>NZ_RBZM01000012.1 GCF_003628305.1 Cohnella endophytica
TCTTACGATCTGCATTCGTTTCTCCTCAAGCACTTTCCCTAAACGCATACTGTCCGCCTCCCCTATACAAATAGTCTAATTCAATTGGGGGACAAGACTCCAGTTTAATTAGGGGGCCTTGGAGAAAACTACAGTAGGAATGTCTCGAAACGGACCAAATAGTCAATTGGGATAAAAACACCTGCACTTTCTGCAGGCTGTTCGCCAAAAATCGAGTCTCGCGACCAACAACCTGTACAAAATGCAGATCAATTGTGGCGAACATGCAGCCACTACATAAATTTATCCAAACTAGCTCATCCTCTGGGAATCAAAGGCTCTAGTCAGGTAAAACCTAATTGCGTGCGCCGAAGCGACTTGAGTGAGGGCATTAGTTGGATAAAACCTGATTGCGTGCGCCGAAGCGACTTGAGTGAGGGCTGTAGTTGGGTAAAACCTGATTGCGTGCGCCGAAGCGACTTGGGCGAGGGCTGTAGTTAGGTAATACCTGACTGCGTACGAAGAAGCGACTTGAGTGAGGGTTGTAGTTGGGTAAAACCTGATTGCGTGCGCCGAAGCGACTTGAATGGGGGCTGTAGTTGGGTAAAACCTGATTGCGTGCGCCGAAGCGACTTGAGTGAGGGCTGTAGTTGGGTAAAACCTGATTGCGTGCGCCGAAGCGACTTGAGTGAGGGGTGTAGTTAGGTAATACCTGACTGCGTACGAAGAAGCGACTTGAGTGAGGGCTGTAGTTAGGCAACACTTAACTACAAGGTACGGGGTTACTTGAGCGGGAGATCTAGTTGGTTAAAACCTGACTGCGTGCGTAGAAGGTGACTTGAGTGGGGCATGTAGTTAGGCAACACCTAACACAACAAAAAACTCGCCTAAGGCGAGTTTCACGACTGCCGCAACTAGCGTTCACGAAGCACCATCCTACAACGAATGCCCTTTGCGGTACTCGTTGGGCGCCATACCCGTCAAAGCCGACTATCCGGGTCGCGTCAAAGGCTGGCACTGGAATCGTTTCCCGGACGGCACGACGCAAGCTTTCGGCGCGGCGTTGCAAGAATTCCAAGGCGGACGCATCGACAAAGACAAATTGCTGTTTGGACAATTAGCACGCTGTCAGCGTGTTGCAGACAGCTGCGGCGCTCCGTCTGGCCATTTAGCACGCTGACAGCGTGTTACAGGCAGTTGCGGCGCTCCGTTTGGACATTTAGCACGCTGTCAGCGTGTTGCAGGCAGCTGCGGTGCGCCATTCGGCCATTTAGCACGCTGCCAGCGTGTTACAAGCAGTTTCGGCGCTCCGTTCGACCATTTAGCACGCTGACAGCGTGTTGCAGGCAGCTGCGGGGACTTTGCCAAATGATTACGCCTACGCCCCTCCCGTCGCTTGCGCTCCCGATCTCTTCACTAAAGCTAACCCCATTCCGAAACCGGCCAGCGCCAGTACAGCCATAAACTTGTACAATGACGCGCCGCCGAAATGTTCGATGACCCAGCCTCCGACCGTCGAGCCGATAATGCCGGACACGCTGAAGAAGGTCGCGGTAAGGACCGTTTGTCCCGTCGATTTCCATTGCTCCGGCACGATCCGATACAAGTATTGCATGGCGCCTACGTAAAATATTACGAAAGTAAATCCTTGGAACACTTGAAGCGCGACGAGCCCGTATGGAGATCCAATCAACGAGCTAAGCAGGAACCTTAACGCGTATAAGCCCGCCGCAACCGTCATCCATTGCGCTTCTTTGCCCGACTTGATCAATCGCGAGCTAACCGCGAACATTACGGTCTCGGTCAGCGTCATGATGAACCAGGACATTCCCGTCGAACGCACGTCTCCGCCTAACTGTTCCATATAAAGGCCGATAAAGGTGTCGTTCATCTTATGCGGGATCGCCACGATCAGCACGACAAGGAAAAACGCCCAAGTGTGCGATTGTCCGAAGAACGACTTCAATTGAACGAACGATGCTCGGGAAGAGGACGATGCTTGAACGTCCGATAGTCCGAAAGCCAGTATTAGCGCGATCGCTCCCATGCCAAGAAAAATCCACGATAAGCTACTCATTCCCCATTGCTTCAGCGCGAACCCGGCCGTCAGCGATACGCATGCGTATCCGAGGGCGCCGAACATACGAACGGATCCGTACCCGACCTTCTCCCGCTGCGACGTCTGAAAGTTAAGGCTCTCCACGAGCGAATCCGTCGGCAAATAAAATACGTTCATGAGCGCGACCAGGACGACCAGACTCCAAACCGTATCCGCTCGGTAAAGCAATGTTCCGACAAGCATCGAAGCCGTCAGCAAGAGAAGCAGCACCTTTTTGATCGTACGGTTCTTGTCGCTGACCATCCCCCATAACGGTTGGGCGAAGATGCTGATCAAGCTGCCGAATCCGAGAATGATACCGATGCGCGTCCCCGACACGCCGACGCCGGCGCTGTACACCGGCAAGAACGAAATAAACAAAGCGAATAGTGCGAAATAAAAAAAGTTGAAGCCTTTTAAACGCGCGATAGTAGACAAGCTGCGATTTCTCCTTCTATAGATACGAATGTCCTTTATTGTAACGCAATACAAAAAACCTTTCACCCCCCTGGAGGGGCGAAAGGTTCTCGTCATCTACTTTAACGTACCTTGATACCACTGGTTCACTTCTTGGGTAACTTTGTCGCCGCACGACTTCTTCCAGGTCGCGACCATTTTAACTTACAACTGCTTCTGCCGGTACTCCATGGCCGTGATGCCTTCGATTTCCCTGAACACCCGGTTGAATTGTTTCGGATTCTCGAATCCGACTTGGCGGCTGATCTCGTAAATCCGACCGTCCGTCTCCGCCAGCAAGACCTTCGCTTTTTGGATTCGGATTTTCTTCAGGTAGTTCACGAAACTCTCGCCGGTATATTCCTTGAACCTTTCGCTGAAGTAGGAGTAATTGAGCGACACATGATTGGACACCACAGTCATGCTCAAGTCTTTATCGAAATGGGTGTGGATGTAGGCCAGGGCCCGTGCCATTTCTTTCTGGTCAACATAGACGGATTTTACGCCGCGCGCGTATTCGCTAAGACGAAGCAATAGCCCTTCCACGCAATGGATGTAATCCTGGATATTCATGAAGTTGTATAGGCTGCCCGCCAGCTTATACATCTTGATGATATCGACGGAGGCTTCCCCGTACGTATGGAACGCTTGGTCGAAAACCCGTTCGTTCAGCGCCAGACTGACGGATTCGAAGTACCCGATGTCCGCTTCCGCGAGCGCTTTCGGATTGAATAGCTCCATGAGCAGCGCCTTCATCTCTTTGTCCCTATCCGTACCCAGCATGTTGGCCAGCTTGCGTATCGTATCCTCGGACAGGCGGTACGTGCGGTCGCGGCGTTCCGATTGCTCGAACCGGATCAGCGCGGAATCGGACCGGCTGAGCAGAATCCGATATTTCAAGGCATGGCACGCTTCATCGAATTTGATCTTCAGCTCGAGAAGGGATTGTCCACGATCGCTGATCCCCGCGGCGAAAGTCCCCGCGGAACCGGGAAAGGTTGCCAAGTCGGCGACCATGTCCCGGAACCGCTCCATGCGAGTCGTTAGTACGACAAGCCGGCCGTCCTTGTTCTCTAGCGTCAGACAATCCCCTTCCGATCCGCCTCTTGCCAACAATTCCTTGCCTTTTACCACGTTCCGTTCGTATTCCGGCGAAGACAGAATTCCGACGTAGAAACACGGCTCGAAAATGTCCAATCCTGCGTCGCGGCATCTAGCTTCCACCTCGGCCGAGCCGATATCCGACCGGGCCCAGACGTAGCCGAGCGCATTGACCTGCATGCCTTCCAAGTAACGATCCGTCGCTTCCAGGCGATCATGGATGGAAGCTTGCTGCGCAAGCTCCGACTCGATCCGCCCCAATGCCGCGAACAGATCCTCGCGAACGATCGGTTTGAGCAAATACTCCTTCACCTTATGCTTGATCGCTTCCTTGGCGTATTGGAAATCATCGTACCCGCTCAGAATGAGCATAGCCGGAACGTATGGGCGAATGGCCAGCGTACGAATCAGCTCGATTCCATCCATCTCCGGCATCCGGATGTCCGTGATCACGATATCGAACGGAACCGCTTCATGCAGCTCCGTCGCTTGTTTGCCGTCGGCCGCGAGCTCGATGCGGTAACGATCCGGAAACTCCCGTTCGATCATCGCCTTCAAGCCCACCCGGATATTGCGCTCGTCATCCACGATCAGCAGCGTCCTCATGTCCGGATAACCTCCCAACCACGATAAAATAAGGAATACGGATCGTCACGCGGGTATACCGGCCTTCCGCGCTGTCGATCTGCAATCCGTATTCGTTGCCGTAATGCATTTGGATCCGGCTGTGCACGTTCGCTAGGCCGATTCCGTTTCCTTTGCCGGGCGTCTCATCTCCGTCCGGAGCCGGGGCAACCCACCGCTCCGCGCGACCGATGCGCCGGTTCAGCTCTTCCGCCTGATCATCGGTCATCCCGGCCCCGTCGTCGGTCACCGAAATCATCATGACGCCGCCGGAAGCCTCCGCCCGGATTTCGATAGTTAACGGTCGATTGAGAAGACCGTGTTTCACGGAATTCTCGACGATCGGCTGCAGCGACATCTTGAGCAACTCTTGATCCAGCGCGTCGTCCGGAATATCTGTCACCAACGTCACTTTATCTTCGAAGCGGACGTTCGCAATGTTGACGTAGTTGCTGATGTGGTTGATTTCGTCCCTTAGGCGAACATGTTCCTTGGTCCATCTCATGTTGTAGCGCATCATGCTGCCGAGGGAAGTGAGCGCGTCGGAAATCTCGCGGTGGTCGTGAACCTCCGCCATCATCTTGATGTTCTCGAGCGTGTTGTACAGAAAATGTGAATCGATCTGGTTCTTGAGCGTGGCAAGTTCGGCTTCCTTGGCCGCGGCCTGCTTGTTGACCGCCTCCGCGATCAGCTCGCCCATTTTGCGGAGCATCTTGCGGAAATGATGGGCGAGCTCCCCGACTTCGCCTCCGCCTCGGATGCCTACGTCGAAGTTGAAGTCCCCTTGCCTCACCTTTTTGACGGAATCCGTAAGCACGTGCAGCTTTTTCAAGATGATCGCGTTCATGAAATAGGTGGAGAGGGTGAGAATCGCCAGCAAAATGACGTTGGCGAGCAGAATCCAGTTTCGCGTCCTGTTGATCTCCTCATACACGTGATCGAGCGACACGAGCTTCACCATATAGGCTTGAAGCGGTTCGATATAAGAATAAACGACCAGGTAGGGCTTTCCCGAAACGGAGAAATCGAAGTTCCCCGTTCCGCCCTCCGTAGTGCGAATCGATGAAACCTGCTGTTTCAGCGTTTCCTCGGTCAGGCCCGCCCGGTCCAGAAAGCTTTCGCCCGGATAACGGTAAATGGCTCCGGCCTGGTCCAACACGACCAACTGGGATTTATCGTCCTGCAGCGGACTGAACGTATTCGGGAAAAAGCTTGCTAGCTGCATGTCTACTTGGACGATGCCGACGTGCGAGCCTTTCGGATATTCGATTCCCCGGTACAGCGAAATTCTCGGGATATGGTCATTCTTAGGGTCTGAACGAGCTTGAAGCAACTCCCTCTTCTCCCGGCTGAAATTCCATACGTTCGTCTCGCCGGCATTCATCACTACCGGAAACCACGGATCCTGCTGGATGCGCTTCTCGTAGAAGAATACCGGCGAGATCTCGTAGGTTTTCGGATTGCTCATGTAAATCCGGATGTCATCCAAGCTGGGGTTGTTGTACTGTAACCGGAGAATATCCTTCATCCGGATGTTGTCAATATCGATCAATTCTAGAGCCGTGAGCTCGACCGATTGCTCCAGATACTCCCGAACCTTATCATTGGTTGCGATCTGGGCGGCGCGAATCATCGTCTCCATATTGTTTTTGATATGTACCTGTTCAATCTCGAGCGAATTGCGGCTATTTTTCTTCAACTCCTCAATCGTATTGCTGGTAAATCCCCTGAATACGTAGAGCGAGATCAGTACGCTAGGGAGCAGCATAATCAGAATGTAGGCGACTACGAGCCTCTTCTGCAAAGTCATCTGCTCTAATCTGAAGCGCCATTTGTCGAATCTGCTTGGCCGAAATCGCCGCATCCGCGTCACTTCCGTTTCGCTGCCTTAAGTTTGATTTCATTGTATCACTGACCGCTTGCCAGCGGTCCCGTAAACGCCCGAAAAAACCCAGGCAGGCTGGGTTTTTTTCGGACTGCATATGGAACTACTTCATGAATTCGGCAAGCTTTTTCACGTTTGCTTCGTACAGATTCTGGCGATAAGCCTGCACATCGGCGTAACCCATCTTGTCGCGTTTGGCGACGAAATCGCTCAGGATTTGATCGAAATCGGCATCCGACTTGGAGAGCAGTAATTTCGGAAGAACTTTGCCCCATTCGTTGGAGATTTTCGTCAGGTTGATGCCTTCCTTAGATGTCGCCGGCGGGTTTAACAAGTCGAATTCCGAGTAACTCTTCGTTTTGCCTTTCGTCCAATCTTCGAGCTGCTTGAATGGTTCGACGGCCGGAGGCGCCCACTGAAGGTTCATGTTCGTGTCCATCAGCATCCAGAACGTATAGGAAGAACCGTATTTCTTATCGAATGCGGAACGGTCCGTATCCATCAGCGTTTTCGCTTCCGGAAGGAATTGGTCTTTACCGTCGATCGTATCGTAGGAGACGCCTTTTTCGCCTAGGTACAGATCTTTTTGTCCTTCTTCGCTGATCAGGTAGCTAAGGAATTTGATCGCTCTTTCCTTGTCTTTGACCTTCTTGGAGATCAGCGTGACCGTCCAACCGGAGATCGCAGGGCCGGCAAGCGTCGGCGCGTCCATGTTGGCATTAGCAGGTCCTTCGACCGCAATATAGACGGAATTCGGATCGTTGGCGAACAACACGTTTTGCTGCGCCGCGAAGTCGGTGCGTTGATACAGCATCGCGAAGTAACGGCCTTGCGCGATTTTTTCTTCCATTTGCGCGCGTTTGTCGACGAAGACGTCCTTCGCGATCAAGCCGTCTTGATTCGCTTGACGGAATACCTTGAGCCACTTTACGAATTCCGGGTCGGTCGTACGGTCGTACAGCTTGCCGTCTTTCTCGCGCGGCAAGGCTAGGAAGCTGGACAAGTAAGAAGAATCCTGCGACATGTCGACGAACGAATAGTTGCCGCTATCGCCGAATTCATGGAATCCGATCGGAATGAGCGGTTGTCCGTTCACTTCCGGGAATTTCTCTTTGGCGAGTTTCAGCGCGTTCAGGAAACCTTCCGGCGTCCGCATATCCGGTTTGCCGATCGCTTCATAGATATCTTTGCGCACGGCGAAAGTTTGGTTGGACGTGAACTGCGTGCCGTACGTCTGGAAGTCTTTCGGTGAAGAGGAAGCGTTGGGATACACGTACGTCTTGCCGTCCGGCTGCGCGTACCAGGACAATTTGGCCGGGTCGGCGACTTTGAAGAAATACGGATCGTATTGATCGGCCAGATCCGTCAAAGACTCGACCAAACCTCCCTCCACCATTTTCTTCACGTTGTCTTCCCACCAACCCAGCGTGATGAAGTCCGGAAGCTGGTTGGATGCGATCAAGGCATTGAGCTTCTCGTTCTCGTTACCGGCCGGTACGATGAAGTTGATGTTCACGCCGGTTTTCTTCGTGACGTACTGGGAAGTCGGGTCGACGCCCCATTTGTTCGGGAACCAGGCGAAGTTCAGGTACCAATCGAACGTGATCGGCGAAGTATCCGCCTTCCAGCCCGGTTCGTCGGCCGACGGCGAAGCGCTGGCGTTCTCTGCCGATTCGGAAGGCTCGCTCGAAGCCGAAGGCGTGCTGGAACTCGTGCCGCTGGATTCCGGTTCGTTCTTCGAGCCGGAACAAGCGACAATGGTAATCATTAGTGATGCGATTACTGCAAAGGCAAGCCATTTTCTCATTGTCATACCCCTTTGAGATAGATTGTATAAGATTCTCCCTATCGGGAAAAGTGAAACCGCGAGATTAGCCTTTCAGCGAGCCGATCATGAGGCCTTTCACGAAATATCGTTGCAGGAACGGGTAAGCGAGCACAATCGGAAGCGTCGTGATGACCATGGTCGCCATCTTCAGCGATTGACCCGTCACTCTTCGGTTGATGGCCCCACCTACGTTCTGAACCATCTGGTTGGAGCTGGACTGGGCGATGACCCGGTACAGGAACGTCTGTATCGGCTGCAGGGATTCCGTGTTCGTATACAGCAATCCCGTGAAGTAGTCATTCCACTGCCATACGCCATGGAACAGGGCGATCGTGGCGACGACCGGCATGGACACGGGCAGAACGATCCGCACGAAAACCGTGAAATCGTTCGCCCCGTCGATCTTGGCTGCTTCCTCCAATCCTTCGGGAATTTCCCGAAAGAACGCGAGGAAGATAATGAGATCGAAGAAACTGAACATGGCCGGATAGATATACACGCCGAAATGGTCAAGCAATCCCAGGTCGCGGTACCATAAGTAGGTCGGGATCAGCCCGCCGTTAAAGAACATGGTGATCGTCCCGATGATCATGTAAAAGTTGCGCCCAATCAATTCCTTCCTTGAAAAGGCGTAGGCGACCATCGCCGTGAAGAAAACATGGATGACGGTCCCAATGACCGTCTTGGCGACAGTGATGCCCATTGCCGTCATAATCCCCGCGTTTTTGAAAACCGTCGAATAGTTCTCTGTGCTGAACATCCGGGGAATCCAGTAAATGTTGCCCATGGTCATGGCTTCCTTGCCGTCGTTGAACGAGTTGACCAGAACGTACCATATCGGGTACAGAGTGACGAAACAAAGGAGCAGCATGACAGTCACGTTAAGGTTGTCGAAAAGGATTTCTCCAAGCGTTCTGCGTTTTCTCGTTAACAGGGTTATCACCGCCCGGATTCTAGAATAGGGAAGATTGGTTCATGCGTTTCGTGACGGAGTTGGCGAACAGCAGCAGGAACAGCGCAATGAACGCTTTGACCAACCCGACCGCCGTGGAATACGAGAATCGCCCTTGCCGGATACCGATTTCATACACGTAGGTGTCGACGACGTTACTCATGCTCTCGTTGACCTGGTTTTTGAGAATCAATATTTGATCGAAGTTGGAGTTCAAGAGCGCGCTGACCGCCAGAATGAACAGGATCGAGATCGTTCCCCGTATGGAAGGGAGCGTGACGTAGAACATTTTCTGAAACCGGCCGGCCCCGTCGATGGTCGCCGCTTCGTAAAGCTCCGGCGATATGCTGGCGATGGCGGCGATATAGATGATGGCGTTCCATCCGAACTCCTTCCAGATATCCGATCCGATGGCGATCGTCCAGAAATAACGGGGTTCGGCCAAGTAAGATATCGGCTCGTCGATGAAATGGAGACCCCTCAGGATATCATTCAGGATGCCGACGTCTGACAGCCACGCCGTCAAGATGCCGCCCAAGATGACCCAGGACAGAAAGTGCGGCAGATACGAGATCGTCTGCACGACCCGGTTGAACTTCAACGAACGGAGCTCGTTCAGGAACAGCGCGAACAGGATCGGCAGCGGGAACCCGATGATCAACTTGAGCAAGCTGATGCCGAGCGTGTTGCGGACGACCTCTCCCATCCGTTCGTCATCCCAGATGGCCTGGAAATGCGTCCATCCCGCCCACGGGGCATCCGCAGGGCTACCGACTCCGATGTACTCTTTAAACGCCAGGGTGATACCGTACATCGGAATGTAGTTAAATAGAATCATCCAAGCGACGCCGAGAAGCGCCATCACCTGCAAATAGCGCTGGCTCCACAGCTTGGCGAGGAATTTGTTCCGGATTCCGACTTTAGCGGTCGGCTGTCCTCGGGTGTCGGAACCTAAGTTGACGTTCATGCTTGCAGGACCCTCCTCGTTCGGCCGAATTGAAAGTGCTTTCAAGAGTTATTTCTATTGTAATCGTCTCTTCGGAAGAGTCGTAAGGCTTGGAATTTCGTATTTGGTCTCATTTTTTCGGGTTTAGGACGTTTTAAAAAAATGATACCCCGAAAGTCGAATGACTTGGGGGTATCGTCCTAATTCTCTATTTTAACGAGATCATCTTCTCCGAGTATAACGGCGATTACCGCGAATCTAGCCCTAGCTACTCCATGTCGGCCGGGAAAACGAGCCCGATTTGCCGACGCGCTTCCTCCATGACCTCCATCGTGTATAGGGAGTTCGACCACGAATTCGTCGCGTCCTCCCTCTCTCCGCGCTTCAGCAAGTCGATGAAGTTCCGTGCCTCGTAATACATGAAGCTATGATCCTGAGGCCTCGTCAACTTCTTGACGCTTCCGTCCCGGTAGCGGATTTCCACCGACTCCGGAGAGTTGATCGGGTGAATAACCATTGTAGCAAGCTCTCCCTGGATTTCGGCGGGAGCGTACGAGCTCGAGATTTTCGAATACATGACGACCGCGTCCATCTCCTCGTAGGCAAGCAGGATGCTACCTTCGCCATCGACGCCGGACGCGAGCATATGCGCGTTCGCTTGAATGCGGTCGGGCTTACCGAACAGCGCAACGAGCGGATACAGGCAATAGACGCCGAGATCCATAAGCGCTCCGTTCGAGAACCGGGGATCGAAGGCGTTTAGAACTTCCCCTTGCTTGTACGCATCGTAACGGGAAGAGTATTGGCAGTAACTCGCGAAATAGCGCCTAATCGTTCCTAGCTCGCCAAGATGTTCCCGAACCGCTTCGAAGTTCGGAAGCTGGGTCGTCATCATCGCCTCCATGAATAACACGTCGTTGCGTTTGGCTGCTTCGATCATCGCGCGGGCTTCCTTCGCGTTCGAAGCGATCGGCTTCTCGCACAGCACGTGTTTCCCGCCGTCCATGCACGCGATCGCTTGACGGGCGTGCATATACGTTGGGCTTGCGATATAGACCGCGTCGAACTCCGAGCTGGATGCGAATTGCTCTAAGTCCGTGTAACGAAACGGAATCCCGTATTTCTCCCCGAACTCGTTCCCCCGTTGCTCCGTCCGCGAATAGACCGCGGTAAGTTCGAATTCGCCCGTTTCCCCCGCGGCTTGCACGAATCTATCCGTAATCCAATTGGTTCCGATAATTCCGAATCTAACCATTCCCGATTTCTCCTTCTCTATTTAAAAGTCGAACAAATCCAATTGCTCCGGCGCATCCGTGCCCGGGAACTCAGGTACGGGCAAGTCCAGCAAACGCATGAAGCGCTTGGCATTCTCCGCGGCATGTCCGCCGGAATTGTTGTTAAATACGATGCCTACCGTACCGGACTGGGCGACGAGCTTCTCGATCCGTGTTTTCCATTCCAGCAACTCGTCGTCGTTATAGTCGTACAGATAACGCACCTCGCGCCAATTCGCCGCCCCGCTCTGATTCCATCCGCCGACGTTCCGACCGTGCATGCGAACGAGTGTAAAATCCGGTCGGGAAACCTCCAGAACGATCGGAATCGAGCCGATCCCTGCTTGAGGCTCGTCGCAGACGCTGTGGATCCAGCCTTCCTCGCGCATGAAGGCGAGAGTCCGTTCGCGGAATGCGGGCTCGAACCAGCTTTGATGCCTGAACTCTAGCGCGCACGGAAAACCTTCCATCCTCTTCTTCGTCTCGCGAAGCAAACCGACGTTGCCCTTCGTGCAATCGAACCAAGGCGGATATTGGAAGAGCGCCGCCGCCAATTTGCCCGAGCGAAGGATGGGGTCCAAGCTTGCGCAGAATGCCTCGTACATCTCGTCGTCGTTCGCGTAATAGGGTTTCCCCCGCAGATGACCCGTCATCCCTTGGTACGCCTTCACCACGAAGCGGAATTCGCCGGGAGTTTCCTCCGCGTAACGCGCCATTCGATCCGCCGACTGCACCGCGTAGAACGAACTATCCATCTCCACGAGAGGGAAATGATCGCCGTACCGGCGAAGCTTGTCCTTGGCCGACGTACCGGACGGGTACAGCGAGTCGTGATCTCCCCAGCCCGCCAAACCGACAATAATCATAAATCCCCTCCGTTCGCCGCTAACGCTTTCGATACACTGAGTCTAAAACTTTATCCCATGTTCGGCAAGTTATACCATCGATAGAATGTCGACTCTAGCGAAATTCGGCCCCCTCTTATGTTACAATCGCAAGACGGGCGCAACTTTTCGACATCTTTTTCGTTCATAGGTTAGTCCCATACATACTGAAGCCCACTTATTCAAGGGCAACAAGAGAGGTGCAGTTCACTTAGTTATGAGAGAATCCGCAGTACGCCAAACGCAAGATTCATACCCCGACGCTTATCGAGAGACGCCGCCTAGAAGCAAGAAACGAGGCGCTTTCCTCTTTTTCCTAATTTTATGGATCATTCTGATCGCTTGCGGAGCGATGGGAGCCAAATGGTATTCCGACCGGATCCAGCAACAAGTCACCATAGACCTCGCGCAACAGACCGCCGCACAAATTACGGCTCTTCAACAAGATTACGACTCCCGAATCGCCAAGCTGGAAACCGGCTATCAAGAGCAGATCGCCGAGATGAATAGCAAAATCGAATCGCTTAACGAGTTGCTCAATTTCGCCAAGGATAACGCGGACACGAAGACGGACAACAGCAACAAGCTTTATACGCAATTGGCCGAAGTAAAGAAACAGCTCGCAGAGTTGAAAAAAAGCTTGGACGTGCTGAAATGAGCGCGTTAGCCGTACGATCCTTTAACCGCACGTTGTTGATGGCCTGCGCCCCCTTCGCGGGACTGTTCGTATGGCTGTTCATTGCCAATATTGGCATCTCGCTACCGGATAGCTCTTTCCCTAGACCAACCATTGATGCTTCTCCGTCCGTTGCTACCTCCGCCGTTACCGAAATTACGATGGCGAAGCTGGGACAAGCGGAACAGATCGCCAAGGGCACCGGACAATCCCTTAAAAAGCAGCTTACGATCTACATGAAGACGAATGCCGACATGAAAACGATCGCTACGATGGCTTCCGGTCAAGCCTCGAGACCTTATGCGATCTACGACAAGCGAATTACGAGCAAGCTTGGAACGCCGGCTTCGACGATTCAATCGGACAAGCTGCATGCCCAGCTATTTTATCTCGGCACCCAGAACTTCAAGAGTTATGCTTTGAAAATAAAGCTCAAGAAGGAAGGCGCCATGAAGCTCGCCCTCGCCAACGACCAGTCGGGCGGAGCCGAAACGACGCTGGCCGCGGTTAATCGCACGAACGCGGTAATCGGCATTAACGCCGGAGGTTTCGCGGACAGCGGAGGCAAAAGATACCCGCTGAGCACGACGGTCGTCGACGGGGAATACGTAAGCGGGTTCCAAGCTACGTTCAAGGATTTGTTCTTTGTCGGCTTAAGCAGCGGCAACAAGCTCATCGGCGGCAAATTCACGAGCAAGGATCAGTTGGACGCGCTTAATCCCCAGTTCGGGGCTTCATTCGTACCTGTATTGCTCCGGAACGGACAGACCGCGGAAATTCCGTCGAAATGGCAGACGAGTCCGAAGCGCGCACCCCGTACGGTCATCGCGAGCTACAAGGACGATCAATTGCTCATCCTGGTCGCCGACGGCTATAACGAGAACGGCAGCTCCGGCGCAACGCTCGCCGAAATGCAAATACTGCTTCAGCGTTTCGGAGCTTTGGACGGCTACAATCTTGACGGCGGGGGCTCGACTTCGCTCGTCTTCAACGGCAAAGTCATCAACCACCCCTCGGACGGATCGCTTCGCAAAGTACCGACGAACTTCTTATTCTTCAAATAACCCGCAACGAAATAGGTGCAGCGTTCCAAGGTGTTGAAAGACCTCGGAATGCTGCTCCTTTTTTATAAGCTTCACGCCGACCGGTCGCATTTGGTGCATATTCCAAGGCGTAATCTCATAGAGATCAAGCAAAAAGGCGAGGAGATGACGGTTTGGAGGAACGCAAATTAAAGAGATTCTGCGAGCTCAAGACCCAACAGAAAAAAATCGAGGAAGAGCTAGAGGAGCTTCGCAAAGAAATCATTGCCGCCTATCCCGGGGACGTGCAATTTCAATTGGACGGATATACGCTGAAAATCATCTATCAGGATAAACGACACTACGACGATGCCAAGCTATTCGAAGCGGTGCCCGATCCCGAGCTGTGGAAAGCGCTGTTCAAAGCTGACTCCTCTAAAATCTCGGCCTTCGTCAAGACGAGCCTGTTGTCGGAGAAACTGCTCGAGGGCACTTACAAAACGAGCCGAACTCCTTTTCTCTACGTCCAGACGTAACAAAGATATGCTACAATGGATGAATTCAACTTAGAGCGATTGAAGGTAAAGTTATGCGATGGCTTCGGCGCGCCCGGCAGGATTTCTCTGGCTGGAATCGGAATGTCCGGTTATTCTTCCTGGCGAACTTGTTTTATCAGATCGGGAACGGCATGTTCTCGGTCTTGTACAATTTATATGTCCACTCCCTCGGTTATGGGCAAGGCATGATCGGCTCCATCGTCAGCGTGCAGTCTTTGGCCGCGGCGCTCATGATCATTCCGATCGGGCTATTGGGGGACCGGTCCAGCCGGAAAATAATTCTGACGATCGGGATGCTGATCACCGGATTTTCCTTCATGGGCAGCTCTTTCGCCCAGTCGGAATTCGGGCTGCGCGGGTTCGCGATCACTTCGGGTCTGTTCACCGCGTTTTTCCAAGTAACCGCCGTGCCTTATCTCGCGGCCAACTCGACGAAAGAACAACGCCTGCGTCTGTTCAGCTTCCACTTCTCCGTAATGTTGGCGGCGCAAGTCATAGGCAGCTTCGGCGGAGGACTGCTGGGCGATCTTCTGCAGCAGCTTGGATGGAGCGAAACTTCGAGTTTGAGAGGAGCGCTAATGCTCGGCGGTCTCATGAGCATCGTCGCGAGCGCTCCGCTCCTGCTTGTTCGGGAACGAATCGGCGGCAAGGGTAAGTCGGCCGAAACGATAACCGTAAGACTGAAGCCGCCGCAGTCGGCTGCCGATCGGACAAGCCAACGCGCGGAATGGACGCTCATTAGCAAAATTACCTTTACGCAGCTGCTCATCGGCTTCGGCTCGGGAATGGTCGTCCCGTATTTAAACATTTATTTCTCGGACCGCTTCACTGTATCGTTATCGGCGATCGGTTTACTCATCTCGCTCGGGCAGATTATGACGGTCATTTCCATGCTAATCGGCCCGACGCTCGTCAATAAGGTCGGCCAAGTGCGAGCTATCGTGCTTTTCCAACTGCTGTCCTTACCTTTCTTGCTGCTTACCGGATTCACGAACCTGCTGCTCGTCGCGGGCATCGCCTTCTTGTTCCGTCAAGCGCTGATGAATGCGGCCAACCCGATTCAATCGTCCCTCTTGGTCGACCGAATCTCGGATTCGCGCCGAGGCGTCGCCAACTCTCTTACGCAAACCGTCTTCATGCTCGGATGGGCCTCGATGGGACAAGTCCAACCCCGGATCATCGAGCACTACGGAACCTACTGGGGATACGTCGTCACCTTCAGCATAACGGGCTTGTTATACGTTAGCTCGGCAACCTACTATTATTTTATTTTCCGGGTCAAACCTCAAACAGCGCGTCCAGGTGTATAATCGCCGGCGCGCTGTTTTTATTGCGGCTAACACGCTTCACAGTCAGGTTTTACCCAACTACAGCCATAACTCTGACCGCTTCCATGCTCGCAGTCAGGTTTTACCCAACTACAGCCAGCATTCGGACCGCATCCATGCTCGCAGTCAGGTTTTACCCAACTACAGCCATAACTCAGACCACTTCCACTCTCGCAGTCAGGTTTTACCCAACTACAGCCAGCATTCGGACCGCTTCCATGCTCGCAGTTAGGTTTTACCCAACTACAGCCAGCATTCGGACCGCATCCATGCTCGCAGTCAGGTTTTACCCAACTACAGCCAGCACACAGACCGCTTCCATTGCACGCATGAAGGTTTTACCCAACTAAATCATACCACTCAGCTGCCACCCGTCCCCCACCTAAATTATCCGTTCCATGCAGCGATACTTTTGGGCGCAACTATTCGTAGATAAGAAAACGATTAAGAGCTCGAAGGGGAGAACTACGGATGTTGACTAAAAATTCGATTCTCGCGGTGGCCATGGCTTCTTTGCTGTTGCTTGCCGGTTGCGGCGGCGGTGGAAATTCTGCCAATAATGCGGGAGCTGCGGCGCAGGGGCAAGGACAAGACGGCCAGGCGGCGAACGGCGCTCCGAACCGAGGAGGGTCGCCGATGATGTCCGCGGACCTGATCGGCAAAATCAAAAGCGTGAACGGTCAAACCGTGACCGTATACAAATCGTCCTTCGTACCCGGAGCCCGGGGCGGCAACGGACAATGGCAAGGTAGAGGCACGCAACAGCAGCAGCAAGGTGGCACTCAAAATGGCGGAGACGCGCAGCAATCCAACGGCGCTCAGGGCGGAGAACTGCCGCCGCAAGGAGACGGCACGGATCGGCCGCAACGCGGGATGGCCGACATGTTTACGGATGAAACGGAAGACATCCAGCTAACGGACGCGACGAAGATCGTTAAGACGACTTTCGAGAACAATGAGCGCAAGGAAACGGTTTTGTCGGCAGCCGATCTGAAGGAAGGCGACATCGTCAGCATCGACTTGGAAGACGGCACGCAGAATGCGGCAACGATTACGCTAAACGAAGGGGGCTTCGGCGGTTTTGGCGGAGGAATGGGCGGCGGAGGCCGCAGAGGACAGCAGCCAGACGACGCTCCGGCTGCATCCGCTCAAGCGAGTGGCAATTGATTAGATGAAAAAGCGAACGAGGGCATCCATACTCCATGGAAGACCCTCGTTCGCTTTTGAGTACCTTTGAAGCTTATAACCGAGAAGCAGCAGGCAACTCTCGAATATAAAGGAGGGCGGAATCCTCTTCCGCTAGTTCCGCGAATAGCAAACCGCGTTCAAGAAGCTCGGCACCTCGGATCGTATGCACCTTTTCCGCCGAAAGCCAAGTCAATTCATAGAGGCTGTCCGAATTCAGATCCCGCAGCCGGATATTGCGCTCGGACTCCGCGCCTGACAGACGGAAGACGAACAGCAGATGCTCGTTCCCCTCGGGCATCCGGTATTGGAAAGCGGCCCAGCGATCGCCTTTGCCCTCCCGTTCCGGCTGCGCGGTTAAACGATACAAATCCGCCTCTAGAATAAACCTGCGCACAACCAAATGATAATCCTCGATATGGTAGCCAATACGCTCTAGCATCCATACCGGTAATTCCGGGAGCTTCTGAGAGAAGCCAAACCCTCCCAGCATCGCGATGCGGGTATAGAAGTCGAATTGATGTGGCAGCAGCGCCGGATCATTAGGCTTAAACTTCTGGTGCGGATGCTGACCCAACCATTCGGAATAACTCCAATGCAGGCATACTTCCGGCGCCAGGAACGTCGTCGCTCCCCAGAATACCTGTAAGCCGTGTTCCGGCCAATCGGTATCGCTTAGGAAGGTCGTATGAGCGTGTCGCATCATTCCCAGATCGATACGCAGTCCTCCGGACGCGCAATTCTCCAGCAGTACCTCGGGGTGCTTGGCGCGGATCTGATCCAGAACGGCGTAATAACCATAATAATGCTCGAACAAACCGTCTCCGGCGCCGTGGCCATGGTCCGTGCAACTGCAACCGGCCCTCGGATCCAAGTTGAAGTCTAACTTGATCCAATCGCATCGGTATTCGCGAATAAGTCGATCTAGCGTCCCGAATGCCCATTCGCGTACCTGCGGATTTCCGAAGCATAGATAACCTAAGGATTCACCGTCCCGCCTGGCTACATAGCTTGGATGAGCATTCGCCAGTCGAGCTAACTTACCGACCGCCTCGATCTCGCACCATAAGCCGAACTTCATTCCCTTTCCATGAACGGCGTCCGAGAGAACCCGAATGCCTCCCGGGAAGCGGGATTCGTTCACCGACTGCCAATCGCCTCGGTAATCGTACCATTCCGATTGTCCGTCCG
The DNA here is from genome assembly GCF_003628305.1 of Cohnella endophytica. Taxonomy (GTDB): domain Bacteria; phylum Bacillota; class Bacilli; order Paenibacillales; family Paenibacillaceae; genus Cohnella; species Cohnella endophytica. Next base: position 17,987 of record NZ_RBZM01000012.1, read on the forward strand.
CGGGACCGAACCAGCCTGCATCCAGCGTACAGATGTCCATGCCTAACCGGGCGGCAACCTCGACATTGTCGAGGAACGCACGCTCATCGATTATTTTGTCCTCATAGCTCCACCAATGGTTCCATTCGATAGGAAGGGAACGGGAAAGCTCGTTGCGGGGATACCAATGAGTTCGACCGACGCGGGCAAGCGGTATGGAAACTGTATTCAAGTCTCCGCCGCTCCCTAACGTCAGGACGACACGGATACTGTCCGCTTGTTGTCCGGGTTCCAGCACTTTAGAAAATTCCCAGTCATGCAACCCGCCGCTTACCGCGAACGATCCGTCTTCCTCCGGTTCGCAGCGCAGTACCCAATTACCCGACCACATCGGACAAATCGTAAGCAGATCTCCCCTGCTGCCTAATAGAGTCAGCCAGGGGTGCCAATCCTTCGACGATCGTCCTTGTCGGGTCTCCGCAATGAACGCGTCCCTCAAGGGCGTAACGATCGGAGCGAACTCCGCCCCCCAGTCGCTTTTGTAAGCTAGAACCTGCCATTCATCAAGCGGAAGGGAAAGATGAAAGGAATCTAAGCGATCGATGGTTACCGGCTCGTCTACCGTATTGCGTACGGTAATCCATTTCTCTGCCACGGGCGTTCCCCGGTACACGATCGTATGGCTGTCTATCTCTAGTCCCGTTGGATCATGGCGCAGCTTGACAGTTACGCTATGGGAGCCTGACAAGGGCGATTCGTCCTTTTGCTCATCAACGCCGAGTACGACGAGTCCTGCGGATTGGCCATCAATTCGTTGTCCGCAGGCAAATACGGCGAATTCGCGCCCCGGGCGATCTTCCGACGTCCACTCTGCCCCATCGGGAAGCCCGAACGTCCTTAGCGCCGCGCCTTTCTCCAAATCCAGCTCGTAACGCAAAGCCTCATTAGATAGATCCAATGTACCCGGGAAGGTCACCGTGCTCTCTACCCTCTTTCCACTCGAACTTCATGCGATCCCGCTCTTTCAATCGTGAACGTAACGGAGCCGTCCGAATCTACCAGATCCGGCTTAACCGGCTCTCCGTCCAACAAAAGCTTTGCCCCTTGCGCGTTCGGCAAGTTCAAAACGACGGTCCAACTGTTTTGCTTCATCGATATCCGATAAACATCGCTTTCTTGGCCGAGCGAGATACTGAAATCCAGCTCATTCGCTAAGTCTCCTAAGCCCAGCTCAACGCGGTCAACCGAGGCTTCATTCCATTCCTTGGGCAGACGGGGCCGAAGATTCAGCTTTCGGGAATGCGCTTCCGGTTGAATTCCGAACATAAACCTCATAACCGTCCAGCTTAGCCCGTAGTTCGTCCATGCTTGAACAAAGCAGCCATAATCCGGCGACATCTCGGAAATTGAACCGGGAAGGCGCTTGTTGAACGTCGAAGCGATTAAACGAATGTAACGCAAAGCCTCGTCCATTCGGTCGTATCGCGCTTCCGCTACCGCCTGAACGCCGGTAGAAATCGTCATCATATTCGTTCGGTACATCCCCGATAAATAGGTGCCCGATGGTCCCGTAAATTCGTCGGTACCCATCCGATCCAATGCCCTCAAAGCTTGATCGCGCGGAGCTAGTCCCATCTCCATCGGAGTATTAATAACCCAATTCTTGAACAGCCACGGATGCTCCGCCTCTTTGTCCATTCCGCTCATCGCGAGCTGCATGGCTTCCATCTCCAACGCCGCATGCTCGGCATCGCTCGACCTTGCCCGTTCGATGTATAGAGGCATACGCTCGAGCACCATGCCAACGGGCGCCATCGCGTCCGCGTACAATCCCTCTTCCTTCAGCCATAGATCTTGGTTGATCTTATCGCCAAGCTTGACCGCAGTATCCCGATATTGTTCCGCGATCTCTTGTTCGCCGAACAGCTCCGCCATCTTTGCTCCCGCGTTTAATGCGGACCAGGTATAGACGGCCGTATCGATAAGCTCGACGTTCAGCCCTTCGATCTCGATGATCCCGTACCCTTCGGGCAACAGGTCCCCATCCGGATCCATCTCGTCCAACAGCCAAGCGATCCCTTTCTTAACCGTCGGATAAGCGTTACGCAGGAATTCGATGTCGCCCGTCCAGAGAAACAGCTCCCATACGCTCTGAATGTAATGAGGCGTCTCCTGCGTGTTGCCGGGATTGGCAACGACATTGCAAGTGGACAGTTCATGGATAATGCGACCGTTGCCGTTTGTTTGCTCCGAGACGCTACGAATCAAATCGGAAGTTTCGAGCGCCAACCGTTGTTGTCCGACAGGCAACAACCCCAGCAATGCATAGCTGTTGTCGCAACCGAACCACCAAGGATACTCCGGGTGTCCGGCTCCTAAGCCTCTCCCGATTTCCGGTACTTCGCGGATAAGCCAATCATTATGAAACTTAACCCAGTCGAAAATGCGACCAAGCTGCTCGTCGGGAATCGAAATGACGGTTTTATTCAACAGCGACTCATACCGTTTTCTTTTTGCCTCAAGCAACGACGAATGATTTTGCTTTAAGTGTTCGTAGACGTGAACGGCCTGTACTTCCGAATGATATGAACCCGAGATAAAAAAGCGAATTTCAGCTTCTCCGTTAGCCGGTACATGAACCAGATAAGACAGGAGTCCCGATGTTCCTTGACCGCTAGTCGGATGCGGGCCGAATAACTCGGGGCCAGTCTCGGCCTTCAAGAAAGCCAGGTCCGAACCTACGATCGCAAACCAAGGATTAAGGCTATCCCGAGCGCGGAACGTCATACTGCTCCAATCGATCCGGCCTTCGTCGGCTCCGTCCTCGATGCCTGCATGCTCGGAAAACCACACCGGACTCAGATCGGTTCTGCCGAGAAAGTCGACCGGCAGCTGTCTGGCTTGGCCGCTCGTATCGCGAATTCGGTACGTAATGACGAAGCCTTCCACATCGTCCGGGCAAAACTGATGGCGAACGATTTCCAGATTCAACGAAGGCAACGAATAATGATGCTCGTTGTAATAAGGGAAATTATGAAAGGAATCCGCCTTCTCCAGCCATTGTTCCGAAACTCGCAGCCAGAAGCCGTCTAACAGCTTAATCGGATGGTTCCACAAGCCGCCCATCTCGTCCTGCACGTGATGTCCGAAATCGGGGAAATCCCCGTTCTGCGATCCAACCATATACGATCTGTTACCCGCGCAAATGTAGAGATCCTGGATGGTTGCATTCTTAACTTCTCTATGTTCGTGAAACGATTCAAGCGAGCGTTCAACTCGCCGTCGCGCTTGCGGAATTGTCATCTGTACTTTTCCTCCCCTTGGTGATCCAGACCGATACGGCCAGAATTAGATAACATAAGCAACCTGCCGCGAGGGTCAGCGTCAATCCGGCCTCCATCGATACGACCGATCCTAACCAGGAGCCCCATATGCCGGCGATCCCGTTCACGGCGAATAGAAAAGGAGAAATTCCCGCTTGCCGTCTTTCTTCCGTTTCCAATCGGGAAGGTAATGGTATACCTAGAGCGAATCCGAGCAAACCGACGGCAATACCGATCAGAACCAATCTCATCGCGATTCCGATCTGATACAAGCCCCCGCCCCATGTTGCGTCTACGGCAGCCAAGAGAATGGCGACGATGACGACGGCAATCAGGCTTGATCTTGCCGTTAAGCGCCTTGAGCCCGCGAATCTGCTTCCCGCGCTTCCGCCGACCAACATCGCGAAGATGACGACCGATGCGGACAGTACCGGACTGCCGGCATAGACCATCGTTTTCTGAATCAATACCAATTGCAAACACATATAACCGATTCCAAGAAGGGAGAAGTAGACGATCGGACCGAACTTAAGCTTTATCCTTGCAGCTTCCTTAGCGGGTAGATTGCCGCCTTTATTACGCGCTTCGGCGACCGGGGCGACTTCTTTCCACCACACGTATACGGCAAACAGAACCGTCAAGCCTACGATGACCGCCAGCCAGGTTTTCAAGGAATCCGGCAGGCCGGGCTGTAATTGATAGAAGAAGGGACGATCATCCGTTGTCGGATAGACATTAAAGTCCGAATCCCGCACGAATTTATCAAACGACATTTTACCTTCCAATAACGGTTTCAGAAGCTGCTCGTAGGATTGAGGCAAAAATAACGTTTGTAGCCCGAGCGAGCTAACTCCCGCTTGCAACAAGCTTAATTGCTGCGCGGATAACGGAGATTTCTGAATGACCGATAACGTCAAATTAGGCGAAGCGGAGCCTTCGGGTGCCATGACGAGCGCCGTATTGTTGGCAACCTCGCCGGGGGTTCCCCCGGTGCTCGCGAGCAATGCCGCAAACCCGGTATAGAAGGCTCGGATACCCTCGATACCTTGGTGAGAAATGACGATGATCCGGCCGTCGGCATTAAGCTTGCTTAAATACGTTTCGAAAGCCTCTTGGGTAAACACGTAGTTTTCCGAAAGCGATTGTCCATTCATGCCGCCTACCTGGGAATAGACGAGGTCAAGCACGATCAAATCGTATTTCTCGTTGCTAGCCTCAAGAACTCCGCGGCCATCGCCTACGACGGTACGAACGCCCGGACGATCAAGAAGGCCCCCATTATATGCGGCGTCCTCTCGCATGTTGCTTATGATTCCCCCGCTTAATTCCACGGCCGTTACGTCCTTGGCTCCGGCAAGCAGGGTATAGAGAATATCGCGACCTCCACCCGAGCCCACAACGATAGATTTCTCCGCCGATCCTAGCACGAACGGTAAAAATTCGATGTCCTTGGCAAGCCCGGCAACCGAATTCAGATTGCCGTCGAATTTGTACATGAAGCTTCCCGCGCCGCCGCCGACGAATACCATTTTGCGGGACGCGTCCTGCGTGACGACAACATCCGTGCGCGCGAACTCATCCCATGCCGTGCGTTCGATGCGAGCTCCCGGACTTTGCAGCGTGCCGACAAGCGTCTTATCCGGAGCGGCCCCTTTCATTCCCGCAAAATCTATATCCCATACTCCTGCCGCGGGACCTGCGAAAAGTCCGATCGGTCCGCCTACGAGAAGCATGAAGGCCGATAAAGTTAAACCGTATCTATAATGCTTCCTCTGCTTGCTGCCCTCTTGTCCCCGCGACAAAGCAAAGAGCGCAATTGCGCCGGCAAAGGCAAATAAGGACACGGCGAACATCGCGATCAATCCGCCGAACAGATGAAGCAGCCCGTATGCGGCGGCCACGCCGATCCCGGCTCCCAGCAAATCCGCGGCATAAATATAACGCGCGGAAATGACGCCGCTGGAAAGGGCTTTACCCATGACCCAACCGAAGAACGCGAACGGCACGGCGCCGAGCACTCCGTACAGGGCAAGCTGATTCACGTAAGGAAATTGAGCCAAGAATAGGCTGAGCAAAGCGATATAAACGCCCGTTATCGCGCACAGCCACCCCGGCGCGCCGACCGCTCCCGAACGCCGGGCGGCATAGGCGCCCACCCCGATTCCGAAGACGGCCAACGATACCACGAAGGATACATAATGGTACTGCAGCAACACGCTGAATACGTTCGTCAGAGCGATTTCCAGACCGAGCGTGGCAGCCGACATAAAAGCGACTCCGATAAGCCATAACAAGGAATTTTTTTTGTTCGGCCGCACCGCGAAATCACCCTTTCATCCCGGTCAAAGTAATGCTTTCCACGAAATATTTTTGCCCGATAAAGTAGAAGAACAACGAAGGGAGCATCGTTACGACGGAAGCCGCCATTAAGAAGTTCCATTGAATATTATTCTGACTCTTGAAGAAGTTAATGCCCAGCGTCAGCGTATACAAATCCGGCTTGCTTAAATAAAGAATCGGCTGCATGAAATCTTTCCATGAATCATTGAATTGGAAAATCGTAATCGTGACGATTGCCGGTATGGTCAAGGGAAGAATGACGCGCCATAGAATACCGAACGTCGATGCGCCGTCGATTTTGGCCGCTTCCTCAAGATCTGCGGGAATGGCCATGAAGAACTGGCGCAGCAGGAAGATAAAGTAAGCCTTCCCGAAGAAGAGCGGAACGATCAGCGGGTAGAACGTGTTGATCCACCCCATCTGGGAAAACATGAAAAACTTCGGAATCATCGTAACCGTATCCGGAAGCATCATCGTCGACAGCGTCAAGATGAAGAAGAGGTTTTTTCCTCTCGCCCGAAACCGAGCGAAGCCATAGGAGACTAAGGTACAAGACAACACGGCTCCAACGATGTTCGCTCCCGTAATGATCAACGTGTTATTAAACCATTTTCCGAAAGGAAGGCTCGTGAACGCCGTGACATAGTTGCTCCACTTGATCGGGTCGGGAATCCACTTGGGCGGCCATGTGAACACTTGGTAGGATTCCTTAAGCGATGTCGACAGCATCCAAATAAACGGAATGAGCATGACGGCCGATCCGATCAGAAGCAAAGCGTAAACGAGTGTATTTTTAATCCATAAACGGCTTGTATTCGTCATCGTATGCTCAGTTCCTTTCTCCCTCGTAATAAACCCAAGCTGCCGAAGAACGCACGACGAGAAGCGTCAGCCCTAGGATAAGAAGGAACAAGACCCAGGCCAATGCGGAAGCATAGCCCATTTTGAAATTCTGGAAAGCATGGTCGAACAAATAGAAGTTGAAGAACAAGGTAGAGTTCTGAGGTCCGCCCTTGGTCATGACGTAGGCTTCGCCGAATGTCTGCATAGCGCCGATAATCCCCATAATGAGATTAAAGAAGATCGTCGGAGTAAGCATCGGAATCGTTACGTTTTTGAATTTTTGCCAGGCTCCCGCGCCATCCAGCTCGGCAGCTTCGTACAAAGAAGGAGGAACGCCTTTCAAGCCGGCCAACCAGATAATGACGCTGCCGCCGACCGTCGTCCACAAGCTCATGATGACCAAAGAAGGAAGCGCCCATTTCGGGTCGAAAATCCAGCCGGGTCCTTGAATTCCGATATAACCTAGCAACGTATTAAGCAGTCCGATCTGAGGGTTGAAAATCCACATCCATAGAACCATGACGGATACGCCGCTGACGACCGCCGGTAAATAGAAAATCGTGCGGAACAGCCTCATCCCTCCGACCGCTTGGTTCAACAGCAAGGAAAGCAGTAATGAAAAAACCAAACCTAGCGGAACGGATAACACGGAAAACATAGCCGTTACTTTAAGCGACTGCCAGAACAGCGGATCATGATTGATCGCCGTGGAATAGTTTTTCAACCCGACGAACTTGGCGGGCGTAAGCATATCCCACTTGTTCAAGCTGATCCAGAGAGAAGCGATCATTGGAACTACGAAAAACAACAATAACCCGAGCAGCCATGGCCCCGTCAAAATGTAAAACGCCCGTTCTTCTTTCCGCTCCGCTTTGGTAAGTCTTCTTTTTTTCTTTTTGCTACTGACGCCTTCTGCTAGCGCTTCCATGGGAACACCTCTTTCTGTGCAAAATCGGAAAACATGAATTCCCACCTTCCTTGTTATAGAAGGCGGCGGGAAGAGAGTTTTCTCTTCCCGCCCTCTTCCGACAACTCTTTGACTATATTCGTTCGTTATTCGTTTTTAGCCGTTTCCAAATCTTTCGTTGCTTGCTTGGCCGCTGCGTCGAGTTCTTTTTTGACGTCGATCGGCTTGCCGAGCATCATTTTCTCCAACACTGCGCCCATTGCTTTTCCGCCGGATGCTCCGAAATAAGTGCTCGTTTTTTCCGGGAATTCTTTGAGGTTGGCAAGATCGTCCAAGAACGGCTTCAGGTGCTCGTTGCTTGCTTGACCAAGCTTTTCGGATGTCGATTTCACTGCCGTGAACGCAAACTCGGCCATAACTTCTTGTCCTTCCGGACCTGTCAAATATTTGAGGTAATTCCATGCTGCTTCTTTGTTGGCCGACTTGGAATACAGGCCGTAACCAGCGTAGCAAATTGTGTTGGCCGCACCGCTAGGACCTACCGGTAATTGAGCGACGCCGAACGAAAGATCCGGATTTTTCTCGTAGTCCATAACCGGCCATCTTCCCGTCATGCTCATAGCAACTTTTCCGGCGGAGAACAGATCAACGCCTTGAAGAGCCGCGGTATCCGTGCCGGAAGGAGCGATGTGATCTTTCAGGTACATGTCTTGGTAAAGCTCGAGAGCTTTAACCGTACCGTCGCTGTTCAAATAGCCTTCGAACGAATTGCCGTCAGGGCTAATTACGCTGCCGCCATAGGAGTTGATGAGCGGAAGAATCGCGCGCAGCCATCCTCCTGGAAGGTTAACGCCCCATTGCGTATATTTGCCGCCGGATTGTTTGGTCAATTTTTTGGCCGTATCGTAGAATTCGTCCCAAGTCCAGCCCGCTTGCGGATAAGGAACATTCGCTTCGTCGAACAGTTTCTTGTTGTAATAAATTCCGATATCGGAATAGTCTTTAGGCATCGTGTAATACTTGTCACCCAGCTTACCGACATCCAGTACGGTCGAATAATAATCGTTCAGATCGATGCCGTCGTTTCCTTGGATATATGGAGTCAAATCCTCCAACGCGCCTTTGTCCATAAACATTTTGACGTCGCCGTCTCCGATTTGGAAAATGTCCGGAGCTTGATTCGCGGCAATCTGAGTCAGCAGCTTGGTTCCGTATTGGTCGGGAACCGATTCGATGCTGATCTTCACGTTAGGGTGAAGCTTCTTATAATTGTCGGCGATTTGCTGTTGTTGCTTTAATCCGTCTCCGCCATCCCACGTACCGATACGAAGTTCGACCGGCGGCGCTTCGCTCGGGCTTGCGCTTGCGGACTCGCTAGCTTTGGGGCTGCTAGCAGGGCTGGCCGATGGGGAAGTCGATGAATTCGAATTTCCTCCGCACGCGGTCAGAGCCAACATTAAAGACGTACTTAGTGCGAATAACGCTTTTCCTCTGTTACCCATTGTTAGAACACTCCCTTTTAATTATTAATCTATATTTTTAAGGTACCCCTATCGGGGTTCCGTAAAAATCCTATTGAAGTTGCATGACGGTTTGGGCCTGTTCGACCTTCCAACCGCTCGTATTCGCAATATCGAGCTTATAGCCCTCGGAGGAGCGAGTAATCTCGACATCGATCCGACCTGCGCCAAGCCGCAGCCCACGGACGGTCAACCTGTTCATCCCATTCGGGAGAGAAGGCCTCATCCGAATCGTCCGGCTTGCATAGTCTAGCCGAATGCCAAGCGCGGAGGTCACGAACACGAGCGGCGTTCCCGCGGCCCATGCTTGCGGAGAGCAGGACACCGGATATCGTACAGGCTTGCCTTCCGCGCTTGAGTATCCGCAGAACAGCTCGGGCAGACGATAATTCTCGAAATCCTGCGCCGCGTTCAGAAGACCTTCGATCACGACATTCGCCTCATCGGAGAACCCAAGGGCGCTAAGCCCTATCAGGCACATCGAATTGTCGTGCGGCCAGACGCTGCCGTCATGATAGCTCATCGGGTTATAGCCCGTTTCGCCTTCCGCCATCGTGCGTATGCCATAACCGGAGAACAGCGCGGGGGATACGAGTCGTTTGGCAACCGCGGCAGCCCTCTCGGGAGCGAATAGTCCGGACATCAGCGCATGACCCGGGTTCGAGGTAATGGATACGACTTGCTTATTCTCATGGTCGAGGGCAATGGCATAATACTGCTCCTCGGGTATCCAGAACTCGGCTTCGAATCGGACGCGCAGTTGTTCCGCCTCGTCAGATAGCCGTTCCGCCAGCAGATGTACATCCAATTCGCCTTCTTTAGCCTGCGGCAGAGTCTTAAATAACGTAGCCAGCAAGTTTTTCGCCTGATATACGTAACCCTGCACTTCCACTAGAGCAATCGGCGCCTTCGCATATCGCCCGTCACGGTGCACGACGGAATCCGCCGAATCCTTCCACCCTTGATTCGCAATGCCCTTCTCCGACTCTTTGAAATAGGAAGTAAACAGGCTGCCCTCTCGTTCCCCGTATTGCTCAATCCAATCAAGAGCGCTTAATACGTTCGGCATCAATTCCTTCAATAAAGCTACGTCTTCCGTCCAAGTTACGTATTCGGCCAACAAAACCAAGAATAACGGCGTCGAATCGATCGAACCAAAGTAAGGACCGAATGGCACTTGGTTCGTATTGGCCAGCTCGCCTTTACGAAGCTCATGCATGATTTTTCCGGGTTGCTCATCCCGCCAGCCGTCTAGCTTCTCCCCTTGGAAATGGGCCATCGTTCGAAGCGTTCCAAGCGCGATCTCGGGCTTAATCGGCAGCATCTGGAGCGCCGCGATCAGGCTGTCGCGGCCGAACGGAACCGCATACCACGGCAATCCGGCAACGGGGAACGGTCCGTACCCGATATCCGAGATTAGCACGCGAAGATCTTGAATTCCGCGATCGTACAAGGCGTCGTATAACGGCAGATCGCTCGATATGGACACCGAGCCCTCATTCCATCGCTCGTATTCCGATTTCAGCGTTCGAATCGCCTGCTCCTTGGGGTAAAGCTTCGGCTCGTCTCCATTGAAGATCGGCATCATATACAGTTCGATTTCGGTCGATTGCGCCGCCTCGAGGCTTACGCCGAAGGTCACGCTTCCGTCCTCGCCGATTTGTCCTTCAAGACCGCTCCAGCCGAACTTGAGCTCGCGCCCGATATTGTCCGAACCCGCGTATCCGAAGGTCATGGCATTGTCTTCGACAACCGTTTCCGTCCTGCTTCCAAGCTTGCCGCCCATAAACCCCCGAACGACGAACATATCCGTAAAATCGGCATCCAGTTTAATCGAAAGCTCGAAGGAGCAAGCATACGGACTGAAGTTCGTCGCTTTCAGCGTCTCGTATAGAACGCTTTCATAAATGAAACGGGTTCTTCTTAACTCGATCGATTCGCGCCATAACACGAGCTTCTCCGCTTCTTCCATGTGCGGGTTGGTTAGAATAATCGTAGATATATAATTCTGGTCCGCCTCGGATGCCAGCACGATCGGCTTTACGCCATTGATCTTGAGCTCCATCCGGCTAAGGAACCGAGTATCTTTCGTATATAGGCCCAAGCCTTCCTTTTGCCCCTCCGGTATGTCTCCCGTTCTATCCGTCAATAAAAACAGGTCATTTTCTTTAATGACTCTATAATCCATGACTTTCACTAGCTCCTATCATCGCATGATGTTATTTCCGTTATTCCCCAAAACGTTTCGGATTTAGCGACAAAACAATCGAATCCATTAAGTTTCGACAATTCCCAATCAATCGGCCTTTACGAAAACGTTTCGGATTTACGCAAAATAATAATTTTAAGCTCTATATGGATGCAGTACTCTGTCTTGTTACCAATTCCGTATTTAAGATGATTTTGTGGCTGACTTCCCTCTTCTGCAGCATATCGATTAGCAGTTGCGCTGCTTGGTAGCCCATTTCGTACCTATCTTGACGGATTGTCGTAATCGGCGGAGAGCAATAGGAAGCGATCGCTATGTCGTCATAACCGACGAAAGACATCGTGTCCGGAACTTTACGGCCGATCCTTTCCATCGTGCGCAATGCCCCCAGCACCATCAAGTCGCTCGCCGAGAATACCGCCGTCACTTCCGGATGATCATGCAAGATTTGATACATGGCCGCGGAGCCGCCTTCTTCCTTGAAATACCCGTTGTACACTCTTTTGGGATTGAAAGCGATTCCATTAAGCTCCAACGCCCGCTTGTATCCTTCCAGCCTCTCCTTGCTTACCGAAGCTTCGTCATGTCCGTTAATCATCGCGATGTGACGGTGACCGAGCCGAATCAGATGCGAAACGGCTGTTTGAGCTCCCGAAACGTTATCCGTCGTTACGTGCCCTACGTTCTGGTGTGTGGCCGGAATGTCGATAAGCACGCATGGGAAGCTGGTATCATTCAAAACTTCCTGCAAATAGGCATCGTCCAAGCGAAGTCCGGACAATATGGCTCCGTCGACATTACGCTCCTTGCATAAATCGGCGTATGACTTGGACAGTTGTTTCTTCGAATTGGTACTGAAAAGCAGGATATCGTAATCCAACTCGACCGCCCGATCGTTGATGCCGCATAAGATTTCGAAAGCGAGCGAGTCTTTGGCGCCTTCCCTGTTAATCTCCGACAGAACGACCCCAATCGTCCGCGTCTTCCGGGTAACCAGACTGCGCGCTACGGCATTGGGACGATAATTCAACTCTTCGGCGTATCGCTTGATTTTCTTTCTCGTATCCTCGTTCACGTCGCTATATCCGTTTAACGCTCTTGAAACCGTTGTCACGGAAACGCCTGCTGCTTTAGCCAAATCTTTAATCGTCGTCACCGTTACACACCTTTCCAAAACGTTTCGAACCTTCTGAGGTCATTGTAAATCATAATGTAAGCACTTTCAATAGTAATTTTAAAAAGGTTGTACGCAAAATCGGCTTGAAGGCCTATTGGTAGACATCGCCCATTAAATGTTCGAAAGTCGAATCTCTTTTCCTTCTCTCGAGGACTCGCTTGTGGCTAGAAGCGCCTCGAGCGTATTCAGATTGTCTCGGCCAGAGGTGGCTGCCTCGCTCCCTTCCCTAATCGAACGGGCGAATTCGGCAAGCACGCCGTGAATATTATCTTCCTGCGGAACATATAAAGGTTTCTTGATTATCGACTGATTGTGCGGAACGACGTACACCCCGTACCCTTCTCCAAGATCGTCCAAATGGATAGAGCCCTCGCGGCACTGGATTCTCCATTTGCCTTCCCATGGCGTCGAAGCTCCTTTAGCAAGCAAACTGGCCGTGTAAAATACGGGAACTCCGATACCGGTATAATACACCGCGTTTACGTTCGGATCGCTCTTATAACCGCTATCCGGATAGTTCCAGGTTCTTCCCGAAACGTTTAAGATATTGCTGTCCAACAAGAAACGAATCATGTCGATATGATGTACGGACATCTCGAGCAGAATATAGTTATCCATCTCGCGTTGATATCGTTTACCGTCATGGTCGCAATAGAATTCCGCGCTAATAAACTGTATTTCCCCGAGCGCCGAATGCTGCAAGGCTTGTTTTAAAGTAACCACGATCGAGGCAAAACGATAATTTTGACTAATCATGAGGCTCCGTTTTTTCTCGGCCGCTAACTGCACAAGCTCTTCGGCTTCTCCCATCGTCAAGACGAACGGCTTCTCGATAAGCACATGGAGATTTTGCTCCAACGCCTCTTTGGCGATCTCATAATGAACCGGCGAGATTGCCGAGATAAATACCGCATCCGCGTTCGTTAATTGAAAGGCTTGCTTATAATCCGTAAATAACAATTGCTTGGATAGCCGGAACTGTTCCGCATAAGCCTCCAACACCGCTAAATCCAAATCCACCAATCCGGCATATTCAAAATAAGGCGATGGAATGACGAAGTTACTGCCTACTCCCCGTCCATGAGCCCCCAATCCGACTTGAATCATTTTCATACTCATTTCTTCCCCTCCTGCGAGCGATACAAATAGCCGATTTTACCGCCGGGAGGCAGTATGCCGTAAATATATACGGCCGTCATTTCTTCCGTGACGATCAAAGAATGTTCTTGGCCTTGCTCGGTCAGCACTAAATCCCCGGGTCCAATCTCGTAGGTATCGCCTTCCGTCGTACAAATCCCTTTTCCTTTAACGATAATCCAATACTCATTGCATTCATGGTAATGCAGCGGAACTTCCTGGCCCACCGCCAGATGATTAATTCCATAGTGATTAATCTCGCTCCATGCGGGAAATAGCGCCCGCTCCTGATCGTCCACGCGAATAACCGGCAAAATAATCCACCTCTTTCTAGTAAAAATGCGAATACGCTTATCCTATCGTTAGCCCCTATTCGAAGGCAACAGGTTAACGACGAACAACTTCACGATCGCGAGCGCGAGAATCGTGACGAAAATGAAATGCATGCCTTCGGCCATCTGAATGGCCGTATCGTCCGTTGCCACCCGATTAAGCAGCATTCCGAACACGGCAACCGCGATCGTCTGTCCGAGCGTTCCCATGAACGAGTTGGTCGACGTCGCAACGCCGCGCATGTTCCCTGCAGCAGAATTCTGAATCGTAACGATAGCCGGAGTCGTAATGCACCCCATCCCGAATCCGATAATCGCGACGATCCCGATAACATGCCAATAAGGCGATGAAATGTCCAACATATATAGCCAAATAGCTCCTCCGGCCACGATGATCGTACCTAACAACATGAATATTTTCGCCCCGAAGCGGAACATGTATCTGCCCGACAAATTCGACGTAATCGGCCATGCGAGCGACATCGGCATCAGCATCAAACCCGATTTCGTGGCGCTGAGACCCATTACGGTCTGAACCCACAGGGGGATGTAGATCGTTACGCCGGCTACGATGCAGAATCCGACAAAAGCTAGCGCATATGGAACGGCAAGCCGTCTCTCGCGGAACAACACGAGCGGAAGCATCGGTTCCTTCGCTCTCGACTCGATCCAAAGGAAGGCCGCGAGAAATACCGCTGCCACCGCGAACAAACCGAGTATCGTCGCGGAATCCCAGGCATAAGTTCTTCCGCCGGTCATCACGGCCAACAGCAAGCAGGAGACACTGACGGTAAAAGCAAAAGCGCCCAAGTAATCGATGCTCTTCTTCACTTTGGAGAATCGCTCGCGAAGGAAGCCGAACACGAGAATGAACGAAAGCGCGCTCACGGGCACGTTCATAAAGAAAATCCAACGCCAGGAAATCGAATCGACGAAGTAACCTCCGACGAACGGACCGACCAACCCCGCAATGGACCACATCGAAGATAAAACGCCTTGAACTTTGCCGCGTTGCTCTCCGGTATACAAATCTCCGATAATCGTGAACGTGACCGGCGTCAGCGCTCCCGCTCCGATACCTTGAATCGCCCGGAACCAGATCAATTCCGTCATCGTCTGGGCCGCGCCGCATAGAATCGATCCCGCCAGGAATAACACGAGACCGATCGCGAATATCCATCTACGTCCGAATAGGTCCGCCAGCTTGCCGAAGATAGGCGTAGTCACGCAAGTGGTGAGCGTATAGATCGAGAATATCCAACTGATCAGGCTTAACCCGTTCAAGTCTTTGGCGATGCTGTTCGTCGCCGTTGTTACGACCGTCGCGTCCAATGCCCCGATAAACAGGGCGGCGAGCAGACCGATCGTAACGAATGTGCGATTCGTTTTCATTTCCGACATTACCATCCAACTTTCCCTTGAAAATTATTATTGCCCCGTTCCGGGTCATAATCGCGCGGCATAATCGCATAATTATCCGCGAATATATTGAAAAAGGCCGAGGACAGAGTCCCCCGCCTTTTCCTTATTCCAATTCGTGATTGGGATGCTCCTGGATCACTTGGACGGCTTTCGTAAGTTCCCTTAGAATGTCCGATTGGAGCTGAGGTTCTTGGTAGAGCGCCTTAACGTAAGCTTCTCCCGCCTGGCTCGAAGTATAATGAGGAGGCACGTGATTCAACGTTAACGATAAAATATCGATCCTACACTTCTCGCAATGACATTTTAACAGCCCTGTTTTGACATAGTGATCTTCGAATAGGTGGCCTACGATCGGCTCCATTACGTTCAGTATGGACGTATCTCGGGAAAAAATCATAGTATGTACACTCTCCGTTATGTAAGGAAATCTGCGACTTTCCTATTATACCACAAATCCCCATCGGCTTCGGAGACGCTATTGGAGATCTACATGCAGCTTCATGCATCTTCATGCGTCTTTGCTTTCGCAAGACATGCCTGGCATATGCATGATTTGTTCAGTCGGTCGGCCGGAATTCGCTTAAAGATATCCTCGGGGAATTCCGCTTTGGAGCACCAACAGGCTCCCTGGGGCAAACCCGCTAGATTGCCGCAGTCGTTATCGCGGCCGCAAAGGGGACAATTATTGGCATTGGTCGTTTCCTCGGACAAGTTCATGCACTCCGTTCCCGTGTCGATTAATTTCTAGCCTTAAGGAATTGAACGGCGGCGGCGATATCCGCTTCCGGATTCGCGCCGACCTCGCGTTCGATCGTCAAGTAGCCCTCGTAGCCGATATCCCGAAGCGCCTTTAAGTAACCGTCCCAATCAACGCCGCCCGTACCGAGCGGAACTTCGCGGAAGGCATCTCCCGATTCGGCATCCCGCGCGATCTTCGCGTGGTCGAGCGGATCGAACCCAAGCGCTCCGTAGATCAGGCGAGGATCGACCTCGCGAAGCCGGATCCCGTCCTTCGCATGCGTGTGAACGATATAGTCTCGCAGCGTATATACGCCTTGCACCGGATCGTCGCCCGTTACCATCACCATATTCGCGGGGTCGAAGTTGACGGATACGCCTTTCGATCCTAGACCGTCCAAGAAGCCCTTCAAGTGCGCCGATGTCTCGGGGCCGGTCTCGATGGCGAAATAGGCATTCATGCCCTTCGCGTAACGGCTTAACTCCGAACATGCGACATGCATCGATTCGTATACTTCGCTATTCCTGTCTTCTGGTACGATTCCGATATGAGTCGTGACTATGTTCGTGCCGAGCTCTACGGCCAGATCCAGAATTCTTTTAGACTTCTCTATTTTCGCGGCGTTAGCGGATTTGTCCTGGAAGCCATGGCCGCCTAGATCCCCGACCAAAGCGGAAACCTGCAAACCCAACGATTCGATGTACGACTTCCATCCTCTCCGTTCGGAGGCGGACAGGTTAGCCGGATCCATCTCGCCTTCGACCGCATAGATCTGCACGCCGTCCGCACCTAGCGCCTGCGCCTTTTTCAACCCTTCGCGCACTCCGACTCTGAAGCTGTCCACGATAACCCCGACTTTCCAGGGTACTATGATCTCGGCCATTGTCATCTCGCTCCTTCGGTGGATTCGATTTGTTTCCATATCCGCTTTGCGTTGTTCAGCGCCAGCTTCGTTGCGCTCACGCAAGGCTCCATGCCTTCGAATTCGATCGACAAGTACCCATCGTAGCCGGAGTCTCTAACGATCGTCAATGCCGCCCGGATGTCGAGATCGCCATGTCCGACGATAGCCCCTCGCAAATAAGCGCCGCCGGAAGACCGGAACCAGCCTTCGCCCGGATCCGCGACAGACGGTCTCCTGTAGAAGTCTTTCGCATGAACGATAGACGCGTACGGAATATTGCTTCGCACCGCGACGACCGGATCTTCGTCGACGCATACGAAGTTGCCGATATCGAGCGTCGTTCGGAAATTAGGTCTGTCGACCGCGTGAATAAGCGCCTGCACCCGATCGCTCGCCTGTACGTAATAACCGTGGTTTTCCACGCTCGTCGTTATTCCGTATTGCGCGGCGTAATCCGCGATTCGGCGGCAGGCTTCGGCCAGCTTGGGCAAATCCCGATTAAACTGCTTGATCGAGCGATCCTCGGAATTCGCGACATCGTGGCGCATTAGCTTTGCCCCTAGCGCGGCCGCGATGTCGACTTCCCGCTTCACGCGTTCGATCTCTTGCTCGAAGGCTTGATCGTCAAGACCGGCGAAATTGGCGCCGATCGCATAGTTGGAAACTTCGATTCCCGCCTCCGCCGCTTTGTTCTTAATCAAGCCGATCAGCTCCGGATTCGCCGTCAGATCATAGCCTAGCGGCACGATCTCGACGTGTTCCCCGCCCATCTCGGCGATTAGTCCGATCGCTTGAACGACGTCAAGCTCGCCCGCTTGCATCGCTTGCCAGAAGCAATACGTGCTTATTCCGAATTTCATATCCGAATCTCCTCGCCTTTCGCGGCGGATTCGTAGATCGCGCTCAATATTTTCGTAATCTCGATGCCGTCCTCGACCGGACTGATCTGCGAAGCTCCGCCGGCGATGCAATCGATAAAATGGTCAATTTCGCCTTGGAATGCGGGAGCTCCGCTGAAGCCAGCCGCGCTGTCCGTTTGCGGTTGTACGTTCAAGATCGTATTATGCTTCTCCGTGACGATCGAGACCGTCGGGTCGATCTCGAATCCGCCTTTATCTCCATATAGCTTAACGTAGCCTTCGTCTTGCTTCGCATGTAGCGTATAACTCACGTCGACCAATAGCGAAGCGCCGTTCTCGAAACGGATAAGCGCGTTCGCCAAATCTTCAACCGTATTTTTGGAAGCATCGTAATCGGCCGCTTTGTAAAAAGACAAATGCTCGATGTTCGCCCGATTGCCCAACTTACTGTAGGTATTCGCGCTGACCGTCTTCGCCTTCGGACGCCCCATCAAATACCAGCACAGATCGATCACGTGCACTCCGATATCGATGAGCGGCCCGCCTCCGGAACGATCGACGTCCGCGAACCAGCCTCCCGGGTTGCCAAGACGGCGAATCGTGGAAGCTTTGGCGTAATAAAGCTCCCCAAATTCTCCTTCGTCGGCGAACCTGCGAAGCATTTGCACGTTCGGATCATATCTGCGTACGAATCCGACTTGAAGCAGCTTGCCGGATTTCCGTACGGCTTGCTCCATGGCGAGCGCTTCTTCCACCGTGCGCGCCATCGGTTTTTCCACAAGCACGTGTTTGCCCGCTTCAAGCGCGGCGATGCCGATCGAAGCGTGCGTGTTGTTCCATGTGCAGATGCTGACCGCGTCAATATCGGGATCCGCCAAGAGCTCGCGGTAATCCGAATAAGACTTGTCCGCTCCGTATTTGGCGGCGACTTGCTTAGCCCTCGTTTCGTTTACGTCGCATATCGCGACGATGATCGAGCGGGGATTGCTAGCGTAGGCATTCAGATGATACTCCGAGATCGATCCGGTTCCAATGACGCCGATGCGAAACGGTTTCATACGGTTCAACACTCTCCTATGGCTTGGCCCTATCGTTATCCTTCTTAATTCGTATTATAATGGGATTAACCGCGTTCGCCATGAATAACCATGCTCTATATTTGCACGATCGTGCGGCTCTAGGAGGCGTTGAATTGGAGAAGCTGGCTGCTTTGCGCGAGCACATGCCGATGCCCGATCCGTCATTCCCGATCAAGATCCATCCCGCCGGGAACCAGGGCTTGGCTGAGGGCGCGACATTATTCCCCCATCACTGGCACGAACATATGGAATTCCTGTATTTCGTCTCGGGAAAAGCGACGATAGAGTGCGGTTCCGTCCCTTTTTCCTTTCAAACCGGCGATCTATGCGTCGTAAATAGCAACGAGCTGCACTACGGAATCAGCGGTTCGGAAGATTTGTCTTATCATGCCATGATCGTCGACATCTCTCTGCTCCATAGCCATTCCGAGGACGCCATCGAGACGAAGTTCATCGCCCCGATTACCCATAACCGGATTCTCTTCCAGAACCGGATCTCCGATGACGCGGAAATTACGCGTAACCTACATGCAATCATCGGGGAACTGGAACGGAAGGAACTCGGATACGAGCTCGCGATCAAGTCGCACCTCTACGGACTCCTCGCTCTGCTGGTCCGCAAGTATGTCTCGACGCTGCGGGAGCAGGACGAATACCGTACGCGCCTGAAGGAATTAGAGAGACTTGCGCCCGTGTTTTCCTACATCGACGAGCATTATAAAGACAAGCTGACCGTGCAGCGGTTAGCTGACCAGGCTGGACTTAGCCGTTTCCATTTCAGTCGGCTGTTCAAGCGAATAACGGACAAATCGCTCGTCGAATACTTGAACCTGGTGCGCATCAACAAATCAGAGAGCCTGCTCCGCAGCAAGCGGTTGACCATTTCCGAGATCGCGCTGGCTACGGGGTTCAACGATATTTATTATTTCAGCCGCACGTTCAAGAAGCTCAAGAAAGTGTCCCCCTCGGAGTGGCGCAATATCGAGGCTTGAGCTTCGGCTTTCACCCTCCATCCCGTTTCATGCGTCCATCTCTTAACGCACCATCCGGTTTTTCGTAAAACGGTTCGCGTAAGACGAGGCCACGCAAGCATCCGGCTTCACGCGAGGCGCGTACATCCCCATCGCTTCGACCCGATCCACCATCTCCTGCACGTACATCGCCGTCTTGTTGACGACCGGCTCCGTTCCCGCGTCGATATCGATGAACGTCTCTAGCATCGCGCCTTGATAGAGGTACGGCAATAGCGGCTCCTCCATCCGGCTTACCGCCTTCGAGTCGAAATATCCCGCCACCCGCTGCGAGAACGACGTCTCCAGCGTTAATTTTTCCCGAATCGAATTCAACTGTCTCGGAATCGCCAACTGACGGTAACAAGCCCATGCCCCTCTCCCGATCCGATGAATGACGATTCCCGTGACGAATTTCGTTTGTCCGCGATGGACTTGGCTATCCGTTCCGATCACGAACTGGTATGCGCCCTTCGGGTCCTTGGAAATGAAACGCACAATCCGCTCTAGCACATGGTCAAGACTCATATCGATCTCGGACAAATTCTGAAAGCATAGTTCATCCCACGTCGAGATCGTGCTCATCATCGTCATCGCTTTCACCTCTGTCCCGCATGCTGTCTTACATAAGTTATTGTATGGCGATGCAGCGCCGGCTCGAACCGCCGCGAAGGCTGTTTCTTAACCGAATCCGGGGGGCTTGTTTGTCGAATGATTTTACTCGTTCGTCGAAGATCACTATAATTAGTAAAGTAGATTTCAACTTTCTGCCCAACCGAAGGGGATCATATGGATAAAAAAGTACTGGTCATGACAGCAGTCGATGCGGAAAAAGAGGCCATTCAGCGCGGATTGCGAGGGGATAGTCGGTTCGATGTCGTGGCGGCGGGAGTGGGGCCGGTTGCCGCCGCCGTTAGTACGGCGATGGCGTTAAGCTCCGCCTCTTCGCCGTATTCGCTTGTCATTAGCGCGGGAATCGCGGGCGGATTCGTCGGTGCGGCTCCGGTCGGCTCGCTCGTCGTTGCCAGCGAGTCGATCGCCGCCGATCTTGGCGCGGAAACTCCGGACGGCTTCGCCGCGGTGGACAAGCTCGGCTTCGGTACGAACCGACTGCCCGTAAACCGGGAGCTCGCGCTCGGATTAACGGATAGGCTTACCGCGGCCGGATGGGTCACTTGTTATGCGCCCGTCCTGACTTTATCCACGGTTACGGGAACGGCGGAGACAGCCGCCGAGCTGGCCAAGCGCGCGCCCGGCGCCGCCGCGGAAGCGATGGAGGGCTACGGCGTCGCCGAAGCCGCTCATCGTGTCGGAATTCCATTCTTGGAAATACGCGCAATCTCGAACGCGGTAGGGCCGCGCGACAGGTCCGCCTGGAAGCTAGGCGATGCCTTCGCCGCGCTCGAAGCCGCAGGTACTCATCTAACGGAGGTCATCTTATGAAAATCGCCTACTCTCCTTGCCCGAACGATACATTCGTCTTCCATGCCCTCGTGCATGGATTAGTGCCGGACTCTCCTTCCTTCGACGTTACCTACGCCGATATCGATATTACGAACAATCTTGCGGCAACGAACAACGAGCTCGACATTCTCAAAATCTCTTATGCCGCATTGCCATGGATTTTACCTGAATACAAGCTTGTCCCTTGCGGCGGTGCGCTCGGCCGAGGCTGCGGCCCGCTCGTGCTAACGGCAGGCTCCTCTCCGAACAGTGCCGCCGACCTGTCCGGCAAGCGCGTCGCAGTGCCGAGCGAACGCTCGACGGCTTATTTGCTGTTCCGCTTATGGGCTGCGCAGAACGTTCCCGGCGGCGTCGGCGAGATCGTCGTCATGCCATTCCACGAGATCATGCCGGCCGTTCGCGACGGCTTGATCGATGCCGGACTCGTTATCCACGAAGCGCGGTTCACGTACGGCAATTACGGACTTGCTCAAGTCGTCGATCTCGGTAGCTGGTGGGAATCCGATACCGGCTTGCCTATTCCGCTTGGCGCGATTATCGCCCGCCGCTCCTTGGACCTCGAGCAAATCCGCGGTTGGATTCAAGCATCCGTTCATTATGCATGGGAGCATCCGGATGCGTCGCGGGAATACGTCATGGCCCATGCCCAGGAGATGGATGCCGGCGTCGCGCAATCGCATATCGATCTGTACGTGAACGAATTCACCGCGGATCTTGGGGACGACGGCTTCGCCGCGGTCTCCACCTTGCTGCAACGGGCTATGGACGAGGGACTCGTGCCGCGGATGGATCTCGCATCGCTTCGTTGATCGCAATCAAAAAAACCTCCGGAACCCGCGCTAAACTGTGCTAGCGGATTCCGGAGGTTTTTCATTTGCTCGTTCATTTATTTGGGGGATCGACTAAGATACCGTGATAGAAAATCGTCGTCAATTGTTCTTTAACCGTCTGGATGTTGCCCATCTGAAATAACGCATCGGTTCGGGACACGTATTCTTTAAGAAACCTGAGGAACGACATGACCACGATCGGGGATAAGTCTTTGCGAATTTGACCCTTCTGCTGGCCTTCGAGAATAAGTTGCTCGAATCGGGGCATCGCTTGGCCCATTCCGGTTTCGAGGATCTTGTCCATCAGTTGCGGATATCCCGACTGTAAATCCTTTATGAAAGCTTCGGATATCTCGATGTTCATGAAGCGCGAATCCGCCAGCTTATTCAAGGCATCCAACGGATCGCTCGCTTCGCGTACCGCGCGATCGAACAACGCCATGCTTTCGGCGATCACGTCGTCGATTACGGCGTCCAGCAGACCTTCTTTGTTGCCGAACGTATTGTATAAAGTCATTTTGGATACGGGGACGGCTTCGGCGATTTGTTCCATGGACACGTCTGAAATCCCTTTGCCGAGAAACAGCTTTTTCCCCGTATGAATGATGGCTGCGCGCTTGCGGCTCATGCTTCCTCGCCCCTTCGGTACTATCTTACAAGTCCCGCTTCAAGAGCGCAACCCAGCCCGCGGCGCTGCCGAGCGCGAATAAAGCCGCCGCAGTTACGATCGCCCCGGCATTCATGCCCCCGCCTTGGCTTAGGGAAAAAGCGTCGAACAAATGGAAGAGGCTGATCTTGGCCATCCAGTCCAGACGATCCCCGAAACCCGCCATCAGATTAAACAGAAACATGAGCAGAACGATTCCGATACCCAGAGACAACCCCGAGCGTTCCGAAGAAAGCCATGGCGTAAGAGCATACCCGATTCCCATGAAAGCTAGGGCGATGAACAATCCCGCGGCGGCTACGCTTGTAACGGCACCTACATCCGTGAGCGAATCCGTTACTTTGCCCGCGATGATCGTCGCAGCGTAAGCCGCGATCGAAATCGCGATAACTTGCGCGACATGCGAGCCCCATTTGGCCCAATAGATTGCCGTCCGGCTGCGAGGCAGGGTAAACAGAAATTCAGCCGTTTGCCGGTCGCGTTCTTTTACTATGCCTCCGATCGACCAGTTCATGGCGAAGAATCCTAGCAACAAGACGTAGAACGTATAAGGTTCGCTCGATATCCAGCCTTCGAACGTAGAGAAGCTTTCCGGATGAATGCCGAAACCCTCAAGCATGCCTTGGGGCATCTGTTTCATCATCTTCTCCATATCAGGATTGTTCAGATAGAGATGGCCTATTCCCGCGAATAATGCTTGCAGAAATACCACCGCCGCGGCTCCGATCCAGAAACTGCGCCTATTCTGGCGCGATTCGAACATCGCGAAGTGCAACATTTTATCGTTCCCCTCCTTCGCGATCTTCGGTCTTCCGATACTCATCCATGAACCGTTCCTCCAGCGTAGGTCGCCTTATATTCAGATCCGCAAGCGGCTTATCCGCTAACAGCTTAAGAGTTTCCTGCAAAGACTCCCCGATATGGAACACATGGTGCCCCTGCGAGAATTGCGCCTCCGGATCCAACCGCAACAATCCGTAGGCCTCTCTAAGGTCGCCTTCCGCTTGAAATTTCGCTTCGATTCGGTGTCCGCCCTTTGCCGTGATTTCCTCTACCGTCGCCACGTTCACGAGCTTTCCCTCCCGAATAATGGCTACCCGGTCGCATAGCTTCTCGACTTCCGTCAGCACGTGCGTCGAGAAAAACACCGTCGTGCCGCGCGTCTCGTTCAACTCGCGCAACAAAGCGTAAAATTCTTGCTGCATAAGCGGATCGAGTCCCGACGTCGGCTCGTCGAGGACGAGCAGCTCGGGCTCGTGCAGAATGCTCAGGAGAATGCCGAGCTTCTTGCGGTTCCCTAGCGAATACGATTTGATCTTGGCTTTCATATCCCATTGGAGACGCTCGGCGTATTTCAGCGCGGGAGAACGCGCCAGGTCGACGCCATGAGCCGCCGCCGCGAATTCGAGCGCTTGCTTGCCCGTCATGTCCGGATAAAGCCGGATTTCCGAAGGTAAATATCCGATGCGCCGGCGAAGCTTCGGATGATCGCCCGCGATTCGCGTACCTAGAACGAAAAGCTCGCCGGAGGTGGGCGCGATCAGTTGCAACAGCATGCGAATTGTCGTCGATTTCCCTGCCCCGTTCGGGCCGATGAATCCGAAGATTTCTCCCTCCCTAACCTCTAAATCCAAGCTTTGCACGCCTTTGCCGTTTCCATACCTTTTCGTAAGCTGTCGTGCTTGGATTACCGACATGATCGCGCCTCCGATTTATACTATTTTAATGATTGTAGTATAAAATATGCTCTTTATACGATAAATAGTCAACCTAATTGTACGAGATGATGTACCCGCGTCACTCTTTAGCAAACTCCATTGCGACAATTAATGCGGGCAAAAGTTCGGCAGTCGGCGTTATCAGCTTCGACAACCGTATTAGGTTGCTGCGGCGTGTGGCTGATAGCGGAACAGGCTTCCGTTATTTCGGTGGCTTGGGCTACGGCGTGGATGATAGCGGAACAGGCTTCCGCTATTTCGGCGTATCGGGTTACGGCGTGGCTCATAGCGGAACAGGCTTCCGCTATTTCGGCGTATCTGGCTACGGCGAAGCTGATAGCGGAACAGACTTCCGCTATTTCGGCGTATCGGGTTACGGTGTGGCTCATAGCGGAACAGGCTTCCGCTATTTCGGCGAATTGGGCTATGGCGTGGCTCATAGCGGAACAGGCTTCCGCTATTTCGGTGGATTGGGCTAAGGCATGGATAATAGCGGAACAGACTTCCGCTATTTCGGTGGATTGGGCGATATGGTGGTCATTAGCGGAATGAGGTTCCGTTATTTCGTCGAATTGGGCTAACCCGAGGCTGACAGCGGAACAGGTTTCCGCTATTTCGGCGGATTGAGAGATGAGGCAGATCAGCGCGCGATGTGTGACGGTCGGAGGTCGATGTGTGATGGTTGGGATGTAGAGTTTACGGTTCGGAGTTCGATTTGTGATTTTTCGGAGGTCGATGTTTGATTCGGATGTAGAGTTTACGGTTCGGAGGTCGATGTGAAAGTTTAAAGGTCAATGAGATTATAGCGAGTTAGGTTGAGGGTGCAGCTTCAATTTCTAAATACGTGTGTAAGTATATTGAAGCGATTCTCACCTCGAAGTATTAGCGGTCTTTTATGCCGCTATAAATCGGTTAAGGACTGGAATGGGACTGATAGCGGCAACTTTTACCGTTATATGAGTGGAAAATCGCTATAATCGCCGTTGGAGATGACTTTAGCGACAATAAGGGACGTTATTCAACAGGAAGTCCCCTTAATTGAAGTAATAGCGGCAATAAATGCCGCTAAATGATTCAAGACGTCGAGCTGGACCAGCGTCGCGGGTTCGCAGGTCGGCTTTCGACGCTCGTCGCAGGTCGGCTTTCGACGCTCGTCGCCGATCAGCTTTCGAGGCTCATCTCCGATCTCTCTTCGTCGGTCATCGGTCGTCGGTCGCCGGGCAATCGCCGCACTAACATTCAGCGGTCAATCCCCCCAGCTATTGCGGTTTAACCGTCACCATTCGCCGCTCGTTCCTTAAACCGTCAGCCTTCACTTCACCTTACTCAAACCATACCGTTGACCAACAAGCCGTTGCCCGGAAGCTTCAGCGAAGGTAACATGGAACCCGAATACGTGGAGAAGGATTGCAAAGCCTGCATTTTCTGATTAAGCAATCCGTTTGCCGGCACTTCGTTGAATCTGGCCGTTAATCTTTCCACGTTTCTGGCCAAACCCTGGCTTCCGATGAATGCCTGGCTCGTCTCCTCATAGCTGAGTTGCAAACTGCTCGCTAGCCGCTGTTCATCCAGCACCAACTTTCCGAAGCTTGCCGCATGGATGCCGATCTGTTCCAAAGTTTCGGCGCCGACCGCAACCGCCTGATCCAAGCTTTTCGTGACGGCCGAGTTCACGTAATCTCCCGCTTCGCCGAGCCGATCTCTCATCTCGTTATAGCTCTCGACGAACTGTCTGGCTTGTTCGATCGCTTTGCCGGAATGCTGTCGAATGGCGATCTCGATTGAATCGGTCCCCTTGTTAGCGGTAGGCCGCCTTAACGTTGCCGAAACTTTACTTTTCTCCAACTCGATCGCATTCGTCTGAGATGTCCTGATCGCGCCTCCGTTTAACGAATACGAAGCGTCGGCTGCGTTTCGCATAACCGATCCGATACCCGTTGCCGCGACGACATTACCTATCTCGTCCGTAAAGGCGAAAGCCTGTCTCGTTCCCGTCTTGTCGCTTACGAGTTCGAGTCTGGACGTTCCCTCGTCCTTTTTGTTCTCGATGCTTGCGGTGACGCCCGTTCGGGCCGCGTTTATCGCGCTTTTTATTTTCGCTAACATCTGCCCGTTCGTTTCCGTACCGGTTATCCGAACATCGATCCTTGTCGTCCTTTCGTCGATTGTGATCGCGATTCGATTCGCGCCGACATGAACCGATGCGGGTTCCTCGATAGATGCTTCTCTCCCTATATTAATCTGCGGCTCGGCAATCGATTGAACGGCCAGTCGATAACGTTGAATCGCAGCACCGTTCAAGGCAACGGCTGTCGCCGTAGAAGAATCCGAAGAAAACGCTTCTCTTTCCCGATAAGCTGAAGAAAAACCGCTCGCCTTCGAATTTACATCCTGAGCGGCCTGAAGAAAGCTCGCCATGACGGAAGCCGCTTCCCTAGCTATCGCTTGAAAAGGATACGACTCCGACAGTCTTATCCAGGGGTCCTCCAGTTGTCTGTAGGCTTCCTGTTCTCTCAACGCTCGTTCGATCGGAGATACGCGCGGCACTTTTCTCATAAAACCTACGTTGCGAATAGGAAATGCCATCCTGAAATCACTCCCAATGGATAAAAATGGATGCCAATCACTATATCTTCGTCTTATTCGTCTAACTCTCCTCCTACCTATTCCCCAAACCGAAAAAAATCCAAACCGGAAGGGAAGAGTCAAATCCTCCAAAATGGCGCAATCTAACCTCTAACGAGGGCAGGAGCGAATCGATCTACTATATAGATCATTCCTATGCATAATAATGTCTATTTCCGAACAGAAAAATGATTTAGAATGAGAACAGGCGCGTACAGATTTGTCCTGCCCGCCATAGTATGACTAACATGAATGCAGAGGGATGCACAAATGTCTGTTGACAATGAAAAAATGCAAGCGACATGGCAACAGTTTTTCGGTCCTAACCTAGGCTACATCCAAGAACAATACGAAATTTATTCGCAGGATCCTCAAGCGGTGAGCCCGCAATATCGCGAGCTGTTCGCGCAATACGGAGCTCCTCCTCGCACGGACGCGAGCACAACCTCGAACGCGGCAAGCGAACTGTCGCAAGGCAACGCCAAGGCGTTCGACGCATCGATGCTCAAAAAAGCGATCGCAGCCGGCCAACTGGCCTCGAATATACGAGCTTTCGGTCACTTGGCTGCGGATATCGATCCGCTAGGCCTTAGCCCTCAAGCAAGCGCCGAAATGATCGAACCCGCCACTTACGGGTTAACCGCAGACGACCTGAAGCTATTGCCTCCGGATTGCATCTGGGAAGATGCCCCTTACGCGTTTAATAACGCTTGGGAAGCCGCGCAGAAGCTACGCGAGATCTACACCGGACCTATCGCGTTCGAATTCGGTCACGTACATGCGGAAGAAGAACGCAAATGGCTGAACAAGCAAGCGGAAACGGTCATCCCTTCTACGAAGCTACTCGCTTCGGAGCGCGAATCTTTGCTTCGCAAAGTGCTTGAAGCCGAGCAGTTCGAGGATTTCCTTCAGCGTACCTTCGTCGGACAGAAACGTTTCTCCGCGGAAGGCATCGAATCGCTTATACCGGTAACGGACGAAATCGTGCACGAGCTCACGAATGACGGAGCCCGTCATATTGCCATGGGCATGGCGCACCGTGGCCGCTTGAACGTGCTCGCTCACGTATTGGGCAAGCCTTACGGCAACATTTTCGCTGAGTTCCATAACTCGCCGAACAAGAACCTCATTCCTTCGGAAGGTTCGATCGGTATCAACTACGGTTGGACGGGCGACGTGAAATATCACTTGGGAGCTAATCGCTCGGTACAATCCGGCCAAACGGCTGAAACGCGCATTACCCTCGCCAACAACCCGAGCCATCTCGAGTACGTGAATCCCGTCGTCGGCGGCTTCGCTCGCGCGGCACAGGAAGACAGAAGCAAACCCGGTTACCCGGAACAGAACCTGGACTCCGCCGCATCGATCGTCATACATGGCGACGCGGCATTCTCCGGCGAAGGCATCGTCGCCGAAACGTTGAACTTCAGCAACCTTAAAGGTTACATGAGCGGCGGAACGATTCATATTATTGCCAATAACCGTATCGGGTTCACGACCGAAAGCCATGATTCCCGTTCGACTCATTACTCGAGCGATCTGGCCAAAGGCTTCGAGATTCCGATCGTTCACGTTAACGCCGACGATCCGGAAGCTTGTATCCTCGTCGCCCGTATGGCTAGCCAATACCGCACTCTGTTCAAGAAGGATTTCTTGATCGACTTGATCGGATACCGCCGATACGGCCATAACGAAACAGACGATCCGGAAACGACTCAACCGCTTATCTATAAGAAAGTCAAAGCCCATTCTCCCGTCGCGAGCCTGTATTCGGAAAGACTCGTTCGCGAAGGCGCTTTGTCGGCGGAAGGCGCGGATCAAATCAAGCGCGACGTCGTAAACAAGCTCAAAACCGCCTACGAACAAGTAAAAGGCCAGGAACAGAGAAATCCGATCCAACAATCGCATCCGAAGGAGTTCAACCCTGCCGCGCCTAAACCGGTTACGGCCGTGCCGATCGAGAAGCTGCGCCAGATCAACTCCAACTTGCTGAAATGGCCGGAGAACTTCAAAGTATACGGCAAGCTGCAACGTATTCTCGAGCGTCGCGCCGATGCGCTGAACGACGGGGAAAAAGTCGACTGGGGCCAAGCCGAAACGCTCGCGTTCGCCTCCATACTGGCAGACGGCACGCCGATCCGATTGAGCGGTCAAGACGTGGAAAGAGCGACCTTCGCTCACCGTAACCTCGTTCTTCATGATTCGGAGACGGGAGACACATTCTGCCCATTGCATGCGTTGCCGGAAGCGAATGCTTCGTTCGCTATCCACAACAGCCCGTTGTCCGAAGCAGGCGTACTCGGACTCGAGTACGGTTATAACGTATACGCTCCGGAAACAATGGTGATCTGGGAAGCGCAATACGGCGACTTCGTTAACGTCGCGCAAGTGCTTATCGACCAGTTCATCTCCGCCGGACAGTCGAAATGGGCACAGCGTTCGGGCCTGGTCATGCTCATGCCTCACGGCTTCGAGGGCCAGGGTCCGGAGCACTCCAGCGCAAGAATGGAGCGTTTCCTGCAATTGTCGGGCGAAGAAAACTGGACGGTCGCGTATTTGTCCAGCGCTGCCCAATACTTCCATCTGCTTCGCCGTCAAGCTTCGATCCTGAATACGCAAGAAGCGCGTCCGCTAATTATGATGGCTCCGAAGAGCATGATCCGGAACCCTTATGTCGCTTCACCGGCGGAGAAGCTGAGCGAAGGCACGTTCCAGACCGTCATCGAACAACCGGGCACCGGTCCCAATGCCAAACGCGTGGAACGTCTCGTTCTCTGCACGGGCAAAGTAGCGATCGATCTCGCGGAAGAGCTCGACAAAACGCCCGATATCGACCGCGATTGGTTGCATATCGTGCGCGTAGAGCAACTGTATCCATTCCCGAAACAAGAGGTTAAAGCCATCATGGATCGCTTCCCGAACCTCTCCGAGGTATTGTGGGTTCAGGAAGAGCCAAAAAATATGGGAGCATGGAGTTACATGGAGCCGCGTCTTCGCGAGTTAGTCGACACGTCCAAAGTGACCGTCAGCTACAACGGACGTCCGAAACGTTCGAGTCCCGCGAGCGGTTATCAGCAAATCCATGTTTTCGAACAACAATTCATTATTAATCAAGCGCTGGTTCAGAAAAAGAAAACGGCAATTAAATCCGGGAGGTAACAGCAATGCATGACATAATCGTACCAGCCATGGGCGAGTCCATAACGGAAGGAACGATCTCGAAATGGATCGTCAAAGTCGGAGACGCAGTCCATCAAGGCGACCTCCTGCTCGAGCTGGAGACGGACAAAGTAAACCTGGAAATTAGCGCCGATCAAGACGGCGTCATCACTGAAATTCTCGCGAACGAAGGCGATACCGTCAAAATCGGAGATGCCGTAGGTAAAATCGGCGCGGCGGGCGCTGCTCCCGCTGCGGCTCCTGCCGCCGCACCTCAAAAGGAAAGCGTGCCGCCAGCTCCTGCCGCTCCGGCTCCCGTTTCCGCTCCGACGCCTGCCGCTGCAGCTGCGGTTATCGACGGCAGCTCGACGCTTGCGACTCCGGCAGCCAGAAAGCTAGCCCGCGAGAAAGGCATCGACCTGAACGCGGTAACCGCCCGCGATCCGATCGGACGCGTGCACGCAAACGACGTCGCCAACGCGGGAACGGCTTCTGCTAGCGCGCCAGCCGCACAAGCGCCTAAAGCCGCTCCCGCGATCGATAAACCGACTTCCAACTCGAACAAACCGGAAGAGCGCAAACGAATGTCCCGTCGCCGCCTGACGATCGCGAAACGTCTTGTCGAAGCTCAACAAACGGCTGCGATGCTGACTACGTTTAACGAAGTCGATATGACGGCGATTCTCGAAATTCGCAAACGCCGCAAAGACGCTTTCAAAGAAAAACACGATGTCGGCTTAGGCTTCATGTCCTTCTTCACGAAAGCGGTCGTCGGCGCGTTGAAAGCATTCCCGCACTTAAACGCGGAAATCAGCGGCGATGACATTATCGTCAAGAAATACTACGACATCGGTATCGCCGTATCGGCGAAAGAAGGCTTGGTCGTTCCGGTTCTGCGCGATGCGGATCGTCTCGGTTTCGCCGAAATCGAACGCAACATCGTTCAACTTGCCGGCAAAGCGCGTAACAATACGCTTGAATTGTCCGAGCTCCAAGGCGGAACGTTCACGATCACGAACGGCGGCGTATTCGGTTCCCTGTTGTCGACTCCGATCCTGAACGCGCCTCAAGTCGGTATTCTCGGCATGCACAAAATCCAGATTCGTCCGGTCGCGATCGATGCCGAACGCATGGAGAACCGTCCGATGATGTACATCGCCCTGTCCTACGATCACAGAATCGTAGACGGAGCGGAAGCCGTGCAATTCCTCGTCAAGATCAAGGAAATGCTCGAAGATCCGGAAACGCTGCTGCTCGAGGGTTGATCCTCGGATAGCGATGCTTAAATAAAAAACCGTTTCGCCTCCCGCGCTTCATGCACGGGTTGCGAAACGGTTTTTTTGCTGCGATCGCCTTCTAACTTCGGTTCTTCAATCCCTCTACGATTTACGCGTTAGCTACCAGCAATGCGGCACCGATAGCTCCGGCCTCTTTGCCGAGCTGCGGACTAACGATTCGCACCCCCGCTACCATAGAAGGAATTCCAACATCGTCGATCGTTTCACGCATAGGTCGAAGCAACGGTTCGCCGATGCTAGAGGCTCCTCCACCGAGTACGATGACTTCAGGGTTCATCATATGGATGAGGCTGACAAGCCCCGTTCCAAGCGCCCTGCCCGCTTCCTTCAAGACGCCGAGCGACAGCGCGTCGCCCGCCGCCGCGGCTTCCGCCACATGTCGGGAAGTGATCGGGCTATTGCCTGCGAGAGACAGCAGCCTCTCAGCCTCTTCCGGCCTATCCGCCGCAAGCCGTTGCGCGCTTCTGCCGATCGACGTTCCCGACGCGTACAACTCCACGCAACCGACGTTGCCGCATGCACAGCGCGGGCCGTTCCAATCCAGCGTAATGTGACCTAGCTCGCCCGCGCTCGAATCCCGGCCACGTATCAGCTTGCCGGCGCTGACGATGCCCGTTCCGATCCCCGTCGATACTGTGACGTATACGCAATTTTTCGTTCCTTTACCAGCTCCCGCCGCCCACTCTCCGTAAGCGGCCGCGTTCGCGTCGTTCTCCAGGCTGACCGGGACGCCGAAGGCTTGCCTAAGCTTCTTGCCTAGCGGCACCTGATTCCATCTCAAATTGGAAGCCATGGCGACGATCCCCTCTTCGGCGTTTAACGTTCCGGCAGTCGCCACGCCGATGCTCTTCAATCGATGCTCCGGTTCTAGACCCTCCCGGATGAGCGCGATCATTCGCTCGATGACGGCGTCCGCGCCCTCGCTCGCGTTCGTGGCCGTCTCCGCCTGGTGCAGCTTCTTTCCTCTCTCGTCGAGGAGGACGGCGAGTATTTTCGTTCCGCCAAGATCTATGCCTACATAAACTTTCTTCTCCATAACCGATTATCCCCTCTAGGTTACTTCAACACGGATGCGCTGAATATTTGTTGCAGCATTAACGTAGCCGATCCGTATAGCGCGCCCTTCTCTCCTAAAGAAGCTGCCAATACGCGGTCTCTTGCGAACCGGAACGAGAAAGGAAACTTCTCCAGCCCTTGCTTGATTTGCTCCGAGAGCTTGGAGGAACGGTTGATCCAGCCTTCGATGATGACGACCTCGGGGCTGACGAGATTAACCGCGCTCGCGATCATCAAGCTTGCTACTTGCGTGATTCGATCGAATACCGGTTCCAGCCATGCCTCTCCGGCATCATACATCGAGATGATCTCGTCCAACGTCCGCGGCTCATCTTTGCCTTGCTGCGCCGCGAGCTCCCGGCATCTGCTCACGATGTAAGGACTCGTAAGCACCGTTTCCGCGCATCCCCGCTGACCGCAATTGCAGATTTCGCCTTGCGGGTCTACGGGGATATGTCCGATCTCGCCGGCCGCGCCGCGAAAACCCGAGTGGATCTGGGAATTCAGAATAATCCCCGCTCCCATGCCTTCGTTGATCGTCAAATACACCAAGCTGCTCTTGTCCTTCCCGGCGCCGATATAATGCTCCGCGAATGCTGCCGCGTTGGAATCGTTCACGATCTTGATCGGAACGTTAGGGAAAATCTCGGACACTTGCTTCCGCAAGTTGAAGTTGTTCAGCTTCAATAGACTGGAATACAGCACCGTCTCCTCCCTCTCGTCGATAATGCCCGGGGTCGAGATGCCGATGCCCATGATTTTGTTCGCGGTTAAAGTACCGACATGGTTCATGCAGTTCCGAAGCGCCGAGCCGATCTGCTCCGCAAGCGAATCGTTGCCGATGGCAATCTTCGTAGCGAATTCCGTGATGCACTGTCCATGAAGATTCATGACCGCGCAGATGAGGGAGTTATTGCCTAGGGAGATGCCGATAACGCAGCCGCCGTCCTTGTTGATCTGCAAGTAGGTCGCCCTGCGGCCTGCCCCCGCCGTGATCTTCTCCCCCACCTCTTCGACGAAATTTTGGGCGATCAGTTCTTCGATTAGCGCGGACACCGTCGTCGCGCTCAGCTTCGTGATCTTCGTCAGCTCCGCGCGCGTAATCCGCCCTTCCCGATGAAGCAGGTTCATGATCATTGCCGTATTGATTTGTTTCATTAATCGCAGATTGCCTTTGATTCTCATAGCAGGTTTACCCTCCCGATTATCGCCAGCTTGCGATACGGCTTAGACTTGTCCATTCAATCTATATTGTATTATTTCATTCACTGGACTAATTACAGTATAAAGATAAAAAAGAAGCGGTGCAACGGACTTATACGCCCGTGCGCCGCTTCTGGTTGTTCTGTACTTTATGGATCTGCGTCTTCATCTGTTTCGTGTTGGAGGAGAAGTTTCCTTGCTTGCCGCCTGCTTGCTGCTGGGCTTTCTTCTTCTCTAGAATTCTCTTGATCGCGTCTTCTTGGCTCATGGGCTCGCCCCCTGTCATTGTACTTATCCATTCTACAACATCGGAGCGCCTTATTTAATATTTTTCCCGTAAAAAATTTCGTCCATTTCCTCTTTCAGCTTTTGCGTAATTTCGACTTGTTCCCGAGAGTCCAGAATATCCTTCGAATATCCGAATAGATAGTTGTTCAGATCGAACTCGCGAAGCTTGCACTTCGTATGAAAAATGTTTTCCTGATAGACGTTAACGTCTATCATGTCGTACTGCTGAATGACCTCCTTAGGAATATAATTCTGAATCGAATTGATATCGTGGTCGATGAACAGCTTGTGGCCATTAATGTCTCTCGTGAAGCCCCTTACGCGGTAATCGATCGTCATGATATCGGTATCGAACGAATGGATCAAGTAGTTCAGCGCTTTAAGCGGCGAAATTTCCCCGCAGGTCGATACGTCGATATCCGCCCGGAACGTGCTGATGCCCTCGCTAGGATGATATTCCGGATACGTATGAACCGTAATATGGCTCTTGTCCAACTGCAAGACGACGTTGCCCGGCAGAGGGCCAGGAGACTGGTCGTAAGATTCGTTCGGAACTTCCACGACGGGACCTTCCGACACGAGCAAAGTTACGCTGGCACCTTGAGGCACGTAGTCCTGCTTGGCCGTGTTGAGCACATGCGCTCCGATAATGTTGGAGACGGCATTCAGGATTTTGGTCAGCCTATCCGAGTTATATTGCTCGTCTATGTACGCGATATAGGATTCGCGTTCTTCCTTCGTCTTCGTGTAGCAAACATCGTACATATTGAAGCTTAGCGATTTGGTGAGATTGTTAAAACCATGCAAAGTAAATCGCTGTTCGGGCGTTAGCATCGTCGTCGCCTCCCGTTCTTCTCTCATATTACCCCTATTACCTTTATCCGATTCATGGGCTAGTCCGTATACCATGAAGTTTCCACCACCGTTCGGCAAAATATTCCAACAAAAAAGGACGAATTTATTTATAATAGGATGAGATTGATAGCTACTATTCAAACGGGGTGCGAAAATGAGATTCCTATGTATGTTGCTAGCCTGCTGTCTAATGCTTACCGCTTGCGGCGGAGCGAAAACGACTTCAGGCAGCCGAAACGGACATGCTGCTCACCAGCCGAAGATGGACGTCAAACTTGATGTCGAAGGCAACCAGGTCACGGTTAACGTGATTACCGATATGACCATCTCTCCCGAGCATTACGGAATGGCACGCCACGACATGGAGGGACATATCCATATGTACCTCGACAACGGGGACAAAATCGCAGTCAAGGAAGCGCATAAGACGTTTCCCGATCTTCCGCCCGGTAAGCACACGATTAAAGTATCTTTGCACAACAACGACCATACCCCCTATGACGTGACAAAGACGTTCGATTTCGAGATCAAATAATATTCCCCCTATAGGAGAACCGTTGCCGTGCTTAGACAATTTAGCCTGCAAAGCCGCATTCTGATTCTCGTCACCTCCATAACCGTCGTTCTGATGTCCGTGATCGTCTGGTTCGATTCGTACAGCTTGCAACGCTCCGTCGAAGAAACCTACGTCAGCCAGTTGAACGGAATGACGACCGCGATTAACGGACGCTACGAGGAATCTCATAATATCGAGGACGTCCAGCAAATTTTCGATTATATCCAATATAAGAACGGCAACGTCCTTCAACTCACCTTATACGGCAAAGACAAGGTGCTCGCCTCGACGGGACGCGATCTTGTAGGGAAACCTAGTCCTCCCGGCTTCTTGAACTCGTTGCTGCTGGCAAAAAACGAAACGCTCGTGGAGCACATTAGGCATGACGCCGACGGCATCCCAAAGGATAAGCTTATGACATCGCTTAAGGAAGACGGCGTAACGATCGGGGCGATCGAGCTGTTGTTGGATACTTCCGAGAACACGAATCTGATCCGGAATCGCATCACGTTTATCATCGTCGTCGGACTTTCGATCGCCATTATCTTGCTAGTTTCCCTCTCCCTCATTATTCGCAAGCTGCTTATCCGTCCCCTCTTAAGATTGCGCGAAGCTGCTCTCTCCGTTAAGCATGGAGACGATTACAAGGAACTGAACCTCGATTCCAGCCAGGAAATCAACGAGGTCGCCTCCGCATTCAACGAGATGGTACATAACTTGGAAGGCCGATACTTGGATCTCCAGCTCGCGCAGAAGCAACTTGTGGAATCGGAGAAGATGGTCGCCTTGGGCAATCTCGTCGCCGGCGTCTCGCATGAGATCAATACGCCTATCGGCATCGGAGTGACGGCCTCCTCCTACTTGGACGAGAAATCAAGGGCTTTCCAGAACTTATTCCAGGAGAGCAAGATGAAACGTTCCGACCTCGAGGATTATTTGAAGACGGTACGCGAAACGACGGGAATGATTCAAACGAATCTGTACCGGGCTTCGGAATTGATCCGCAGCTTTAAGCAAGTAGCCGTCGACCGGTCCGTAGAGACGAAGAGAAAATTCCTGGTAAAGGAATACATCCAGGAAGTGCTCATCAGTCTGCAACCGAATCTGAAAAAAACGAAACTGCGCGTCGTGCAACTCGGGCGGGAAGGCGTCGAGGTGTACAGCGATCCGGGAGCGATCTCGCAAATCGTGACGAACCTCATCATGAACTCGATTATCCATGCCTACGACGCGGATACGGAAGGTACGATTACGATCAATACATCCTCCTACAAAAACGAAGCAACGATCCACTATTCAGACGATGGCAAAGGCATGCCAAGAGAAGTGTTAACGCAAATCTTTAATCCCTTCTTCACGACGAATCGCTCCGGCGGAGGAACCGGTCTGGGCATGCATATCGTTTACAACCTGGTCACTCAATCGCTTGGCGGCACGATCAGATGCGAGAGCACCCCCGGAGCCGGTACGGACTTTATTATCCAAATACCTATTATGAACGAGGGATGAAACATATGGTTAGCGAACAACAAGACGACTTTCTGTTCTTCGCGGACGACGAGCCTGAACAGGCCGATTCCGTTAGCGACAAAGAAGGCTGGAAGGTCATCATCGTGGACGACGAGCAGGAGATCCATAACGTGACTCGGATGGTGCTTGGGGATTTCACGTTCGACGGTAAACGGCTGGAAATGCTTAGCGCCTACTCCGAGACCGAAGCGATGGAACTGCTCGGGAACAATCCCGACGTTGCCATTATTCTCCTCGATGTCGTCATGGACCAAGACGATACCGGCTTAAAGCTGGTGAAATATATTCGCGAACAATTGAAGTACTCCTCGGTTCGCATTATCCTGCGCACGGGGCAACCGGGACAAGCTCCGGAGAAGCTGGTCATCACGGAATACGACATTAACGACTATAAAGAGAAAACCGAGCTCACTTCCCAGAAGCTTTTTACGACGGTCATGTCGGCGCTTCGTTCCTATCGGGATATTATCGTCATCGAAAACAACAAAATCGGTTTGGAAAAAATCATTAATTCTTCCGCGGACTTGTTCGAGCTCAAGTCGATGCGCAAATTCGCCTCCGGCGTTCTGACACAGCTGACGTCGATCCTGAATCTGAATAAAAACGCTCTCCATTGCAACAGCTATGCCGTCTCCAAGGGGCTGGAGAAAATCTATATTCTGGCCGCGAGCGGGGACTACGCTCCGAACGAGAACGACAAAATCGAAGACGTAGTGCCGCATCATGTGCTGAATAGCATCGAGAATACGTTTCGGGACAAAAAAGGCGGCTTCTTCGACGATCATTTCACTTGTTATTTCCAGAGCAAGACCGGCAGCGAGAACGTCATTTACTTCGAGGGTACCGTCCCGCTTAACGAATGGAACCGGTATTTAATCGAGATCTATAGCTCCAACGTGTCCGTGGCGTTCGAGAACATTTATTTGAACGAAGAGGTCGAGAACACGCAGAAAGAAATCATCTTCACGTTAGGCGAAATCGCGGAGACGCGGTCCAAGGAAACCGGCAACCACGTCAAGCGCGTTGCGGAATATTCTAAGTTGCTTTCGCTGAAATACGGATTCACGGAAGAAGAAGCCGAGATCGTCAGACTCGCGTCGTCAATGCACGACGTCGGCAAAGTCGCCGTTCCCGACGAAATCTTGAATAAGCCGGGAAAACTTACGCCCGAAGAATTCGAGACGATCAAGAACCATACGAACCACGGATACGCCATGCTCAACCATTCTAATCGCGATATCATCAAGACGGCCGCCATTATCGCCCATCAGCATCACGAGAAATATAACGGCAAAGGGTATCCGAACGGATTGGCCGGGGAGGACATTCATATTTACGGAAGAATCGCGGCGATCGCGGACGTCTTCGACGCGCTGGGCAGCGAGAGAGTCTACAAGAAAGCTTGGCCGCTAGATGAAATTCTCGCTTATTTCAAAGAAGAGAGCGGTCAGCACTTCGATCCGAAGCTCGTGGACATCTTCTTCGAGAACTTGCCGAGCATTCTGAAGATCAGAGACCAATACACGGACGCGAGAAGTTAATATTCGGACATGGAAAATGAGAGCCCGCGGAGGGCTCTCTTTTTTCATGATCGGCGGCGCGAAGAATGGCGGCGCATTACTGTGCCATGTATCCGCCGTCCACGAGCAACGTAGTTCCCGTGATAAAGGAGGCATCGGCGCTCGCGAGGAACAGTACGGCTTTGGCGACTTCTTCCGGTCTGCCCAACCGTCCCATCGGATGCAAGCCGATCAGCTCCCACTCAAACGCGGCTCTCAACTAACAGTTACTCCTCCAAACCGACTAACTCCCACTCGAACGTGGCTCTCATCTAGCAGTTACTTCTCCAGACCAACTAACTCCCGCTCGAACGTGGCTCTCATCTAGCAGTTACTTCTCCAGACCAACTAACTCCCGCTCGAACATGGCTCTCAGCTAGCAGTTATTCCTCCAAACAAACTAACTCCCGCTCGAACATGGCTCTCAGCTAGCAGTTACTCCTCCAAACAAACTTACTCCCGCTCGAACATAGCTCTCAGCTAGCAGTTACTCCTCCTAACCGACTAACTCCCGCTCGAACATAGCTCTCAGCTAGCCAGTTAGCAAAAAAGCAGGCATAACCCCACACTATGTGCTGGAGGAATGCCTGCTTTCCGCGTAAACTAACCCTTCACCGCGCCTACGCTTAGCCCGCTGATGATGTACTTCTGGAAAAACAGGAACACGAACAGCGGCGGAAGCAGCGTCATGCTCAGGATGGCGAATCTTACGTTCCAATTGATCGTCGAGCCGGCGTAGATGATCTTCGTGTAAATCGCTCCCGCGATCGGCAGCTTATCTTCTTGCATGACGAGACTGGACCAGTAGAAATCGTTCCAGATGCTCGAGAAGCCTAGCAACAGTAGCGTCACTAGAATCGGAGCGGACAGCGGAACGGCGATGCCTAGGAAACTTCGAAGCTCGGAAGCTCCGTCGATACGCGCCGATTCGAACAGCTCCTTGTGGATCCCTTCGAAGAAATTCCGCAGCAGCAGCAAGAAGAAGGCGTTCGCGCCGGACGGTAGCCAATAAGCCCAATACGTATTGAGCAAGCCCAAATTTTTAAGATTCAGGAAGTTCGGAATCAAATACGAAGCCGAGGGAATGAGCAACGTGGACAAAAAGTAAAGGGCAACCCATTTCTTGAAAGGCACCCTCAGATGAGCCAATCCGAACGCCGCGAGTCCGAGTACCGTCAAGGAGAACAAAGCGCTCCCCGCGAAAATCAACAGCGTATTTTTGAAATGAAGGCCAACGTTCAAATAAGTCAGCGACTCTTTGTAGTTCCCCCACAACCAATGGCTCGGAAAAAAAGGCGCCGGAAACGCGAAAAATTCCTTAGTCGACTTCAGGGAGTTCAGAAACGTGTTCACGAACGGATACAACATCGACAAGGAGATGAGTACGATGCAAACGACCATGATTCCGTATACCGCTCTGACTCCCGGCTTACGGAAATCGTATCGCGACATGAGATCCCTCTCTTGCGTCGTCTTCATGTTTCGTCCCCTCCCCGTCTCAGCTTGAGCGTGACGACCGTGAAGATGACCAGGAACGCGAACATGAGCGACCCCATCGCGCTGGCGTTACCGAAATTAATATAAGTGAAGGCTTCCCGCGTCGTGAGCAGCAAGTACGTCAGAGTCGCGTTATCGGGACCTCCTCCGAACATCAGCAGTTGGGACTGGAACGCTTGCGAGGTGGCGATCAGCTGCAATACGAGCAATAACAAGATAAGCCCCTTAAGGCTAGGCAGGGTCACGTAACGAATGCGCGCCCATACGCCCGCTCCGTCCAACTCCGCGGCCTCGTACAGGTCCTTGGGAATCGCCGCAAGACCCGCGATATAGATCAGCGTCGCGCTTCCGAAATTCTGCCACGTTTCCAGAATAATCAACGAGAATACGGCGTGCTCTTTGCTATAGAAATCGAAGCTGGGCAAGCCGATGAAATTCAAGAACGAGTTGATCGGTCCGACCGGATCGTAGAACCATTGCCACATTCCGTACAGGACGATCGCCGGAATAATGCTAGGCAAATAACCGATGATGCGGGCGACCGATTGGAATCGCTTGAGAACCGACACGGATATCGCCATCGCGATCGGCACCCAGAAGCCGATGACGACCGCCAATCCCATATAGACAAGCGTGTTCTTGATCGCCGTGTACAGGTCGGGGTTGCTCAGAACCTCTTTGTAATTATCCCAGCCGACGAACGTATTCCCGCTCACGAAATCGACGTTATAGAAACTGTAGGATATGCCTTTGAAGATCGGAACCCATAGAAAGATCAGGAACACGGCGAAGGCCGGCAACAGGAACAGCGTCCCCGTGGCGTACACCCGCGTTTTCCTGGCCATTTTACGCTTCGCGACGGGCGTTTCCAGCTGTAACTCCATCGTTCAACACTCTCCATTCATAGATCAGGGCCTATACTGCGAATCAGCATAGACCCTTCTCTCGTCTCTCGGATGCTATTCGATTTTGACTTTGTCGAAGTTGTTTTTCTGAATTTTGGCCGCCGCGTCGTCCAGGATTTTCTGGAGATCGATGTCGCCTTTGCTCGTGAACACTTTCTGAATCACGTTCGCCAGCTCGCCGTAATACGCTTGCGTCTCGTAACTAGCTTCCTTCTTGGACTCCATCAGTTGGCTAAGCTCTGCCGGGAACTTGTAGACGTTATCGTGCTTCGCCAATACCGCCTCGTATTTCTTGCCATACTCCGAGTCGTCGTTCCAATAGTTAATGAGCTGCGGCACGTACACTTGATTTTTCCCTTTTTGCGAAGTGATCTGGGCATCGATGGAGTCGAGATACGCATCCGTAAAATATTCGTCGACCACGAAATCGAATGCCGCCTGTTGTTGCTCCTTGGTAGCGAGGCCGTTGATGACCTTATAGTTGCCTCCCGCGATACCGATATGCTTGCCGCCCTTCGTCATGGAAGGAATCGGGTAGATCAATAGATCGTC
Organism: Cohnella endophytica; assembly: GCF_003628305.1. Lineage (GTDB taxonomy): Bacteria > Bacillota > Bacilli > Paenibacillales > Paenibacillaceae > Cohnella > Cohnella endophytica. The sequence continues at coordinate 59,530 of NZ_RBZM01000012.1, forward strand.
TTTGTTAAGTCCGCCTTGGTTAATCGCGGTGTCGAGGGCGTTGCCGCTTCCGCACATCACCATTGCGGCGCGTCCTTGTTTGAACAATGTCAATGCGTCGCCGTAACCGAGCGCCCAGGTTTTCGGAATGACGTTCGCGTCTTTCAAATCCTTATAGAACTGGAGAGCTTTAAGGCCCGCTTCCGAATTAAACGTGGCCGTTACTTTCCCATCGGCAACGGATTCGACCTCGCCTCCGGCGGAATACAGGAAGTTCGTCCAGTTCCAGCCGGATTCGGTTCCCTTACCCATCGGCACGAAGCCCGCGATGCCTTTGGCCGGGTCGTTGACCGCCTTGGCGGCAGTTAGCATATCGTCCCATGTCCAATCGAGAGGCGGCAGTTCTACGCCTTTGTCCTTGAACAGCTTCTTGTTGATCGTAATCGTCATGCCGTATGCGTCGATCGGTATGCCGTAGGTTTTGCCGTCGATGATGAACGGCGCCAATGCGACCGAGTTCAGATCCTTAGCATAAGTCCAACCGTTCAGCTTATCGGTCAAGTCGATAATCCATTTCTTGCTCGATAACATCTGGGCTTCCGTCGCCCAAGTCGTGAACTCGGTTTGCGCGCTGTTGGAAGCCATCTTGATCGCGATTTCCGTGTTCTCGTATTTCCAATACTTCGGCGTTACCGTAACGTTCGGATACTTCGCTTCGAACCGTTTGATGCGAGCGTCCAGCGTCGCGTTCTCTTCCGTCTTGTCCGCCGGCCACGCGTAAGCGACGATGCTCACGGGATCGGCATTCGGCGTAGGTGCCGCCGGTGTGCTCGCGTCGGGAGTGCTTCCGTCCGTTGCATCCGTCGTCGATGCCGGCGGCGTCGAGCTCGCGTTACCTTCGTTTTTGCCGCTTCCGCACCCAGCCAGCACGATAACGAACGCCAGCGCGCCAATCAGCATACTTTTTTTCATCGTACGTTCAATCCCCTCTCGATTGCTCTTTTATCTTACATTTTTATTATAAAAGAACATAATATTACCAGTCGATGAGCGATATATCGTTTACGAGGGGATTCATTATGATTTGATCTCGGAAGGATTGACCCCGAAATGCTTCTTGAAGATTTTGCTGAAATGCTCGGGAGACTCGTAACCGATCTCGTCGGAAATCTCGTACCTTCTCATATCCGTCGTCAGCAGCAGCCTTTTGGCTTCGTTCATCCTCAGCTTCGTAACGTAATCCCAGAGGTTGATTCCGACGATTTTTTTGAACAAATAACTTAAATAATTCGGGCTTAGGCATACGTATTCGGCAATTTCCTGGAGCTTCAAGCCCTTCTGCCGGTAATGCCCTTCCATATATTGAACGGCGTTCGCGATAAACGAGTTATTGTCGTCCAGTATGCGGCTTGTCGCCAGAATCTCTCCCGCGGACGGCGGTCCCCCGTGTTTGCCGAAATCTCCGATATAGAACACGTCGTGGTCCCGGTGAATCTCGCTCCAGCGAAGAGCTTCGTCCGCCTCCCGGGCAATGTCCGCCCAGCTCTGCATGCCTTCGCGGATCGTGCTGATCCCGATCGCATTCTTCATCCGCAAAAACTTCAATAAGTTGTTGTGCAGCAATTGGGCGATCATCGTCTGCTCGTTCAACCGGCTTGGGTTATCCATCTCCTCGCGCGAGAATTGCAGGACGACCGAAACCGAATGGCTGCCGCCATGGAAAACGAGACTGTCCCAACGGCTCAGCGTTTCCTCGACGACGTTAAGTGCAGCGTACCGGAGCAGGTTCCGATCGCGGAACGAACGGATATCCGCTTCGTACATCCCGGCCTTGGCCAGATTCAGCTTGATGGATAGCATACAATAGAAAGGCCCGTCGAATCTTCGCCCCAAGTACGCGAATACCTCTTCCACTTCCGATTCGTCGAACCCTTCGGAGACAAGCTCGTTCAACAGATGATTGCGGTTCGAAGCCATGTCCTCGAAGGAAAACTTCTGCGAGAGCGTAGAATCCGTCAGAACGCGCATTTGCGTGTCCCTCTCCGTAAGAAGTCCCCGCACTAACCGAATGAGCTCCTTCGTGACGACCGGCTTCACGAGATATTCCTTCACGCCGAACCTCAATGCCTTCTGCGCGTATTCAAACTCTCCATGCGCGGAGAGGACGATGACGGGGATGAGCGGGTTCTCGGTAAATAAAGTCTCGATCAACTCAATGCCGCTCATCAGATCCATTTGGATATCGGTAATGAGCAGATCGATTTTCTCCAAGCGGATATAATCGAGCGCCTCGAAGCCGTTGTAAGCCACGAACACTTCCGAAATGTCGATGTTCGCGTTCTTCAACATCGTGGCTACTCCCATGCAAATCATCGGTTCGTCGTCTACGACCAATACGTTATACATCCCGACCCTCTCCTCGCTACATCTGGGTTTCTTCCGCGTTCGCGGGAATGATCATGACGGCGTAGGTGCCGCCCTCCGGCCGGGCTTCGAAAACGAGTCCGTAGCCCTCTCCGAAATGGAGCTTGATCCTTCGGTTTACGTTCTGGATGCCGAAGCCCATCTCCGGCAGCTCCCCGTTCGCGATAGCGTTCAGCTTGCCGATATCCGCCGCCCGGTATCCGTTATCGCCGATGCGAATCTCGACTTGCTCATCCTTGCCTTTGATCGATATCCAGAGCTCGCCCTCGTTGTTCATCTTGCGGATGCCGTGCAAGATCGCGTTCTCCACGAGCGGCTGCATGACGACCTTCGGAATGAGGTAGCTCTTCGTCCGTTCCTCGATATCCCAGTGGATCTTGAATTCGTAATTGTTGCGCTTCTGCTGCAATCTGACGTAAGCCTCGATATGCTTCAGTTCCTCGGAGATCGGGATCAGCGTCTTCCCCCGGCTCAGCCCGATACGCATTAGCAGCGAAAGATCGCGTATCATCTCGGCCGATTCCTCGTTCCCTTCGATCGTCGTGCGCCAGAATATCGACTCCAACGTGTTATAGAGCAGATGCGGATTGATCTGCGAATGAAGTATCGTCAGTTCGGCTTCCTTATGTTTTAATTCAAGGTCGTATTTATCGTGAATCGTCTGGTTGAGCCGTTTCGTCATTTCGATGAACGCATTGTTCAACAAACCGATCTCGTCGCCCCGTTTCACCTTATATTCGTTCGTTAACGGTCTTCCCGGCTCGAAGGAACGGCTCAACCTAGCCAAACGGGAAAGCGGGCTTAGAATATGCCGGAAAAAGTAAATGCTCGCCAGGAGCAAAATACAGAAGTAAACGATCATCAAATAATTGACGAGCTCCCGCATCGATTCGTGTTGCCCGATAATCGACCGGATCGGAATTTTGAACAGCAGCTTCGTGTCGCTGTTCTCGCTTGTATGGATGGCATAGAGCCATGATTCCTTGTCATCTCTGTCGATATATACGCCCTCCGAGGAGCGAAATATTTGTTTCGGAAGGCTGAAGAGGCCGCCGATCTCGAGACCGGCCGTATTCGCCAGTACCGAGTTGCTCTTGTCTAGCAAGACGATCTGCCCGTCCTTAGGGATTTTGAGCGATTCGAGATCTTTCTGCAGGAGCGAGTCCAGTCCCGTCATCACGAGTACGCCGGCAATCGTCCGATCCCCTAACGTATTATTGCTCATCCCCCGAATGTAGGCGGCCGTCTTCACGCCGTGAGGATTGTTCCCAAGCTCGTTCATGACGCGGATAATGCCGGTTCCCCTGGCGTTAATTGCCGTCTGAAACCAACCGGAGGGGGATAGGTCGCACGAGAAAAACACCCCGTTCTCCTTGACGCTGGAAGCCGGAGCGAAAGGATAGCCGTCCGCCAGCTCGGGAATGAACACCGAGAAATTAACGCCGCTCTTCGAGTAATTCGTCAGCAGCTTATCGAGCACGAGATATTTTTGCAAGCGGTCGTATTCGCTAAGCTCCGTCGTGTCGAACATCAACTGGGTTTCCGGAGTGAACATCAGCTTCTCCGTCGTGCCGTCCACCGACATCACGTCCCGGTCCAGCGTCAGATGACTCGTCTTGACGAGTTGGAACAGCGTATCTCCCATCTGATCTTCCGTGATCTTGGCCACTTTGACCGACACGATCCAATAGGCGACCAGAATCGGAATCACGATGAGGAAAACGAAAAACACGACCAGCTTCTGGATCAAATTCATCCGGGATAGCCACTTCACCATGTACGAACCATCCACCCTCGCTAAGCTTTACGCCTCGAATGAATATTATTTTCCAATATTCCCCTCTACTCTATCATAGTTCCGCCTAACGTTACGCGCGATGTTCGATATGACGATTAAGCGGTGCATTATTACGGTCCCGTGTCCCGCCATAGAAAAAGAACCTCGCCCTCTTAGAAAGGGCGGGGTTCGCTGATCGGATAGGTCAAGGATTTCAACTATATTTCTGAGTGTATAGGAACTCTTTAACGGCCTCGCTCCTTAATAAGAGCACACAGGAAACGACGGAGTAGACCATCATCCCGACGATCAGCACCGCTACGGCACTCGGCAGACTGTATTCTCCCCACTGCATGAGAAGCGAGAACCCGGACAAGGTACTCAACGCCGCTCCGAAAATGAACACGTACCGCACCCATGTCACTCCGGCGAACAGCGCAATCGAGATGGCGATCTGAACGATGAGCGAGAACAAGGCCAAGTTGATCACGGCCGAGAAAATCGCAGCCGCAACGTTAATCGCCGCGATGGCGAAGACGATCCCCTTGCCGACCTTATACCGCCTTTCTTGTCGTTTCAGATAGCGCTCGTATTCTTCCTCCCGCTCCTCCTTCGACTCCCCGTCGAACTTGCCGAAGCTTGGCGGCGATATATCATGCTGGGGTAGCGCCAGGTTGGCGGAAACGTCTTTCAGCTTGCGCGCCAACGCCTCCATGTCCATTGCGTTCGACAGATCGAGCCGCTCCAACGCCAACAGAATCGCGGTCTTGGCCTGAACGTCCTCGTTCGTCTTGGCCCGATACTTCTCGAGTACTTCGGCGATTTGATCCGGCGACCGCTTCATCGTCTTAATCTCATCGATCGTGAAGAACAGCTTGCGCATATCCGCGATCGCGTTCAACTCCGCAATGTCCCGTTCGGAGTAATCGCGGTACTCTCTTCCGTTGACCACGTTGGACCGAGGGGAGATCAGCTCCTCCTCTACGTAGTACCGTATCGTTCTTTCCGTCAATCCCGTGCGCTCGCAAACCTCTTTTATTTTCATAGCGTCCGCCCTCCCGCTTCCAATGTACGTTCTTACGTAACGTAAGAGTCAACACCTTTGTCGCATTTTCCGCGGAAAAAGCTTAAGAAAGCTCCTCCCACCTCGCCCACAGCTCCGGAGGGTTCAGTTCGTACACCTCGCGCTCCCGATACATGAACTGGTGCATGATGAACTCCCGGCGAATCGTCGCGAAGTCCTCGTGTACTTCCTTGATAAACGCGTTAAGTTCTTTCTCGGAATACGCTCGCCCCTTCTCCAGGCGGGATACGAGATGCTCCAACACGATGAGCTTCTTCTTTAACTGCGCAGGCAAGCTCTTTAATTTCCCTTCCGCCGTGAAGAAATTCCTTAGCACGCTGTCTCTCGTCCGTTGATTCTCTTCGTTCATCGTCCCCGACTCTCCTTTGCTAGCCCCAACCCTCCGATAGATTAACGCTTCGGTGGCCGCGGAATTGCTCTTAATGAAATAATCGTTCAGCGTAAAATATATCGTATTCTTCTCCCGGCGTTCGTTAATAAGCGCCGCATCCCGCAGCTTCGTCGCATGATGGGTGATCGTTGCGGGCGTAACCCCCAGCTTCTCCGCCAGCGTTTGCCCGTTCAATTCGCCTTCCGCGAGCAGGATCAGGATTTTGATACGGGTCGCGTCGGCTAACGCCTTATGGAAGTTCACGACTTTTTCCAATTGCATGGTGCTGTGCCTCCTGATTTAATAATTATCTAATTAGATGATAACTAAATTAGTTATTAAATACAAGAAGAGGATTTCCACTAAAGCCTCGGACTCGCCACATAATGTTGTGTGACAAGAATTTGTATCGATTCCCGGACATCCTGCCTTCAATAAAAAAGCAAGCTGCCAAGGCAACCTGCTTGATGTAGTCATTAAACTATCGTTTCCCGTTAGCTTAATCGTTTATTGAAAATGGAATCACAAATTCGCTACATCCCAGACTCCACCTGAACCATGATAGGTCTCAACACTTAGCTCAAACTTTCTTTCACATGAAGTACATTTAAAAATGTGATATAAAACATCACCTGGCCAAGGCTGTCCTTTTTGAAGAGAATAAAAGTCGCAATTACCTTGGATGATCTCCAGCGTTCCTACATATAGAATTTCCTTCACTTGTTCAACAATATTAAAGTATTCGTATGGATGGTCGATACGAATTCTCTCTGAAAAACCATCGCACCTACTGCACATTCCATTACCCCCATACTTTTTACCTTCACTGAAGTATTCGAGGAATGACTGAACTATCCTGCCCGTTAGTTTAATGGAGCTGTACAAATATTTCGGCAATCGGTACATATTCTTAACAACCGACATCACCCCTGTTCTCAATAAAAAAAGCCGCAAACGAATGTTTGCGGACTTCATAATGAATGGATAGTCTGCGACTTGCAACGGCGCAGGCATAGTGTCGCTATGTCATTGCAGGAATAACCGAGTCATTGGGTCATAATAGCCAATTGGCCCGGAGCCTCAACTTAATGCCCTTTATGCCCGATCTTCCCCGCCCGTCAACGCATCGAGCAACTCGTAAAGCGGTACGGTCGCCAAGCCGATGCTCGCGTCGCAACAGCCGTAATAAATGTAAAGCAAACCGTCCACCATGACATTCGCCGTCGGGAAGACGACGTTCGGGAGGACGAGCCCGAATCGCTCGTAGTACGTCTCCGGCTCCATGATCGGATCCCGGATTCTGGCGATTACCCTGCTCGGATCGTCCAGGTCGAGCAGCAAGGCCCCCACCCTGTACACCGAATGAGCATCCACCCCGTGGTAAAGCACGAGCCAGCCCCGGTCGGTCTTCACCGGAGTCGCCGCCGCCCCGATCTTCGTCCCTTCCCATTCCGGGTTCTCCGCGACCGCTACAAGCTCCGGCTCGGTCCATTCGAACAGATCGTCCGAATAACTGATCCAGATGCCCGGCGTATTCGTTCCGTATTTCTCACCTACATACTGCATCGGCCTGCGAAGCAAGGCGAACCGCCCTCCGATTTTCTCCGGAAACAGGGCATTGTCCCTGTCGTCGATCTCCGCCGGCGTCGTATAACAGAGCGGCGTAAACCGGATACCGTCTTCGGACGCCGCGATGCCGGAGCGCGTAATCATTGGCTCTACGCCGTTCTCCCGCCACTCCGGGTAATTGTCCGGGTAGTACGCGGGCAATCCCGTGCCCGTCGGCCAGCAATCGAATCGGTAGGGCTGGAGCGCGTAACACATGTAATAGGTTCCGTCGATGCGGACGACACGGGCGTCCTCCACGCTCCCCCCGGGGAAACCGAGCATGTCGGCGGTGAACACGGGCTCGTCTGCTACGGGCCGGAAATTCACGCCGTCTTCGCTCTCCAGCAAGCCAATGCTCGTCCGGAACGGGCGAAGAGAACCCGCGGCCCGCTCGTACATGTAATACTTACCGTCCGCTTCGACTACGCCCGGATTGAAAACCGCGGCTCGCCTCCATTCAGCTCCTCCGGGCACGACAATCGGGTTATTCTCGTGTCTTGTCAGCTTCATCTTCTTGTCTCCTGTCAGGCCGCGAAGGTTATCCTTTGACCGCTCCGGCGGTCATGCCTTGTATGATATTTTTGTAGAATGCCAGATAGACGGCCATAACCGGAAGAATGGACAGCACCATCGCCGCCATCAAAGTCGTATAATCCGACGTGAACTGGCCGTAGAAGTTCGTCAAGCCGACCGGCAACGTCTTAAGCGACTCCTGGCTGACCAATACGAGCGAGAACGGAAACTCGTTCCACGTATCCAGAAAGGTTAGAATGACGATCGTGGCGATCGCCGGCTTACAGATCGGTAGCAGAATCCGGGTCATCAGATAAGACGTCGAAGCGCCGTCCATATGCGCCGCCTCGTCCAGCTCGGCAGGAACAGTCCGGATGAAACTCTCCAGCAAGAAGATCGGCAGAGGCAATCGAATGGCGATGTAAGGCAGGAACAGCGTGTAGAATTTGTCGTACAATCCGAATTGCTTAAACTGCAAATAGAGAGGCACAATCAGCCCGTATACCGGAATCAGCATGCCGACGATGAAGTACGAGTAGATTCCGTTTCGCCACTTGAAGCGGAATCTGGACAACGCATACGCGACGCAGAACGACAGAAATACGACGACGACGACCGTCGTCACGGTGTTCAAGGCGCTGCTGATGAAGTACTGATACATCTTCCCGTCCACGAAAGCTTTGTAGTAGTTGTGGAATTGCAGCCGATGAGGCAGGGAGACGGAATTCAACATGAACTCGTCCTTGGTTTTGAGGGACGAATACACGATCCAAGCTATCGGAAACACGCAGGCGACGGAGAACGCGAGCATCATCGCGTTAAAGACGAGCTTACCCGATTTGCCTAACAGCATCCTGACGGTCATTTACACTCTCACCTCCGCCAGTCGCTTAAAGATCAGCACGATCCCGAAGCTGATAACAAACATGCCGATCGTCACCGCGCTTCCGTATCCGAGCTGCATGCTCCCGAACGAAGTCTTGTAGGCGTATTGGGCCATTACCATGGAACTGGTTCCGGGTCCTCCGCCCGTCATGACATAAATATGGCTAAACACCAACATGTTCGACGAGATGCACAGCATCACGACGACCTTGATCGTGTCGTAGATCAAAGGGAAGGTAATGTACCGCGCCTTTTTGAACCCCGTGCAGCCGTCCAGTTCGCAAGATTCGTAAATGTCCTTGGGAATACCGTGAACGGCGGAGACGAAGATCATGAGCGGAATTCCGAGATACTGCCAGATCAGCGGAACCGTAACGGAATAGATGACGATCTTCGGGTCGTCCAACCACGGCCGGATGGCGGACTCTAGCCCGATCGACCGCAGGATGGAATTGAGAATCCCATAATCATGACTATAGATCATCTGCCAGACGAAGCCGACGACAACCGCCGATAAAACGACCGGGAAGAAAATAACGGTCCGATGGAGCTCCTTTAGACGAAGCGCCTTAGACATGAATAAAGTCGTCAAGAGGAACGCCAGACTCATCTGGATAATCAACGTCAGGGCGAGAATGATCATATTGTTCTTGAAGGAATGCCAGAACAGGCTGTCGTGAACCAGCAGCGAATAATTGCGAAAGCCGATATAGTTCTTCGTCGGCCCTCCCACCCAATCCGTCAAGCTATAATAGAACGACAATGCCAGCGGAACGATAATGACGAACGTATAGATCGCGACGCTCGGAGCCAGAAGTCCCAGCAATCCGACCCTGGTTATCTTTAAGGAAGAGCTTCGGCTCATTGCGTATGACTCCTTAAACGCCATCCGGGAGACTTGCTCCCCGAATGGCGCCGATTTCTTATTCTAGGTCAATTAACTTTCCTTCTCGTACGCGGCTTGTATCTTCTTAGCCAGATCCTCCGGAGAGACTGCATCGATAAGCAGATCCTGCAAGCCCGCATTCATGACGCTGGTCAATGCCGGACTCAAGTAAGAGTCATAGATCGGAGTGAATTGCAGTTGCGAAGCCAGCTCCGCGTATTTGACGGAAAGCGGGCTTACCTTGCTCTTGTCATATTCCCCTACTTTGAAAGCGGCCGGCTCTCCTTTCTCGGCCAGGCTCTTGGCGAAGCTTTCTCCGCTCATCGCCTTGAGTACCTTCGTGATCGCGTCCTTCTTAGCCGCGTATCCTTTAATGCCAACCGCGTAACCCGAACCAGCTCCGCCCGACGTTGCCCGCGCATTGCCTTTGCCGCCTTCAACGGATGGCAACACGGCGACTTCCGTATTGTCCGCGATTTCCTTCGGCGCGGCGGATACGGCTCCAATGGCCCAGCTACCCTCCATGAACATCGCTGCTTTGCCGTTAAAATACAGCGTCTTCTGCTGATCGTTGTTAATGCTGTTCAAATCCGCGTTGAAGGCGCCCGCCTTCGCCAAATTCTGAAGCGCGGCCAAGCTTTTCACGAAGTCGGGATCAGTAAACTTCGCGCCCGATTTGGCGTTGATGCTCGTGAACCATTCCGTACCCGTGAATCGGTCCCCGAGCGCGCTCAGGACGCACGATTCAGCCACCCACTGCTCCTTGTTGCCAAGAGCGATCGGGGTAATCCCTTTCGCCTTAATCTTGGCGATGGCGTCCTCCAGTTCGGACCACGTCTTCGGGAACGAAGCAAATCCCGCATCGGCGAAAATCTGCTTGTTGTAGTAGACGACGTGGGTAGCAAGCATCGAGAACGGTACGCCGTAAGTATGGCCGCCGCTGCTCAGATCGTTAAACGCCGTACTCAGAAATCCGTCCTTCCACGCCGCATCTTCGCCGAGCGCGTCGTCGAGCGATGCGACCGTCTCGTTCTGAGCGAACATGGCGAGTTCCGAGCCCTTGCTGATGAAAATATCCGGAAGATCGTTGGATGCGGCCAACGTTTTCAGCTTCGTGTAATACGCATTCTGATCGCCGATCGATTCTTCTACCACGACGATGTCGGGATTCTCTTGTTTGAACTTGGCCAACTCCGCTCTAACGGTCACGGCGATGTTCTCCGTACTGTCTTTGGCCCACAAGTTCATGAAGGTGACTTTAACGGGGGCCTTAGCTGGCGAGGAAGCATCGGCCGAAGCCTCAGTTTGGTTTCCGCTTGCCGAAGGCGCGGAATCTTTAGTCGCATCTTTTCCTCCGCAGCCCGCAATCAGGGACATCCCCAAGGCGAGCGCGGCAACCGACATTCCCATCGGTTTCCAAAGTTTTACTTTCATGACTTCCTCCTGTTTTCGCTTCGTATTTTTAACCGTTTTCGTTTGTGCACGCCTTTCATTGTACAGAGGGTATCCCGTATCCAACAGGTAACGTTTCTACAAAAACGTCTGCGAATTATGCGAATATGCCTCGGAATCGCGATTAGGCAAAAATCTCTTTGCCAAACGAAAAATACTGCGTATATAGTAGACTCACAAGCAAAAGGAGGCATTATGCTAAAAATACGGTTCTTCAGCCTACAATACAAATTCATGATCTTCTCCCTGTTGATCGTGCTGATTCCTCTTATTCTTGTAAGCGGATTCTCCTATTTCAAATCCACGAGCGTCATTGAAGAAAAGGTCAGTCTCTCCAACTTCAAAACCGTTCAACAAATCGCGGAGAACATCGACTTCTTCTTTAACGACATGAGCAACTCTGCTCTGAGCCTTTGGCAGAACAAAGAGTTCATGAAATACTTCGCATTCCCGCGAGATGAGGTCGCTCGCTCGCGTAATCACTTGCTTTCCGCGCAAAATGCATTGAACAGGTTCGCCGTCTTCCATACGAACATTTACTCCATCTATGTGAAAGGGATGAACGGACTGGAGTTCGACTCTGCCAGCAGTACCAACACGATCGGCATTCCTTTGCAAAAGCAGCTGTTCTTACTGCGCGGCGAAGGACAGTTTATCGCCGACGAAGTGACGCAATACGACCGCTCCCGATTAAAAGTCATTTCCTACATCAAGGTGCTCAAGGACATCGACAATATCTCCTCCGATCTGGCCATCATCAAAATCAATGTCCAGGAGCAGGAGATTTCCGATATTTACAAGGACAAGCTACTCAGCGGCAACAGCGAATTTTTTATCATCGACGAGCACAAGCGGATCATTTCTTCGCTCGATCAATCCAGAGTCGGTACGACGCTCGACGACAAGTACGATGACCCTCGGCTCTACCTAGACGACAACGGCTACTTCAAAGCGACACTGAATGGCAATCCGTTCATCGAAACCTACTACAGCTTGTCCCGGCCGGGTTGGAAGCTCGTTAATCTCGTACCCATGAACGAGCTGTCCAGTGATGCAAGGATGATTCGCAACGTCACCTTATACGCCGTTCTGAGCAGCTTCGCCCTCTGCTTGCTCATGATCATTCTCTTCTCCCACAAGGTGCTGAGTCCGCTAAACCGAATACGCAAGTCGATGCGTACGCTCGAGAAGGAAAACTTCAACGTCAATATTCCGATAAAGGGGAATGACGAAATTGCGCTGATCGGTACCAGCTTCAACCGGATGTCCAAACGGCTTGGAGAGCTGATCAACGAAGTATACGCGGTGCAGATCAAGCAGAAGGAAGCGGAGCTGAAGGCGCTGCAGGCGCAGATCAATCCCCATTTTCTATACAACACGCTCGATACGATCTATTGGATGTGCCGGATGGAGAAAGCGTTCGAGAGCTCCAATCTGGTGCAAGCTCTCTCTAAGCTGTTCCGGCTCAGTCTGAATAGCGGCAACGAATTGACGACCGTAGACAACGAGATTGAACACCTGAAGTCCTACATTACGATTCAGGAAAAACGCTTCGAGGACCGCATTCGCTTCGACATTCAGGTCTCACCCGACACGCGCTCCTGCCAAGCGGTCAAGCTTGTCCTTCAGCCTCTGGTCGAAAATGCTATCCAGCACGGAATCGAGAAAAAAGGAACGAAGGGTACCGTCCGGATTCGCATCTACCGCAAGGACAACCAATTGGTGTACCGGATTTCCGATGATGGAGCGGGCGCCGAGGAAGCGGAATTGGTGTCCCTGCTCCATAAAGTGGAGCATGATAATCGGGGCTTCGGAATTAAGAACGTCAACGACCGGATTCAACTCAATTTCGGTCAAAGCTTCGGCCTTGACTTTCAGACGGCGCCTGGCAACGGGATGACCGTTATCGTTCGACAACCGTTCATTCTAGGAGGCTAATACGATGATCAAACTATTGCTCGTCGACGACGAACCGATTATTCGCCGAGGAATTCGAACTTCTATCGATTGGGAGGAATATGGGATAGGTATCGTAGGCGAGGCGGCGAACGGAGCGGAGGCCTTGGATCGCTCGCTTCAATTGAAGCCGCAAATCGTAGTGACGGACATTCGCATGCCTTGCATGGATGGACTCGAGCTATCGCGACATCTAAGAAATCAGCTACCCGACACGCGTATTGTGATTCTGAGCGGCTACGAAGATTTCAGTTATGCCAGAGAAGCTCTTTCCATCGGAGTGCAAAACTACTTGCTGAAGCCGGTCGGCGCCGAGGAACTGGTCACGGTTCTTAAGCAACTTAAAGTTGAGATCGAGCAGTTGGAAGCCGGCAAACGCAACCGGCTGTCGCGCGATCTCGTATTTAACGAAAATTATCCCGCGATCAAGTCCGACTTCATCAATCGGATCGTCAAAGGCGGCATCATCGACCCGAATACCGTCTACGAACGCGCGGAACTGCTCAATATTCGGCTAATAGGCCAGCAATACGCGATGGTCGTAATCGATATCGACGACTTCACCATAATGACCGAAGACCTGCCACCGGCCGAACGGGAACTCCTCCGCTTCTCCGTCATGAACGTTGCCGAAGAACTGTTGCTCTCTAAGACGTCGGGTGTGATCTGCTACAGCGAGTTCGATCATCTGATCGGACTCCTCTGCGGTGATAAACTTACGCCGGAGTTCGTCGGTAGCTTGTGCGCGGATATTCGCAGTTGCGTTAGAAAGTATCTAAAGCTGTCCGTCTCCATCGGCATCGGCAGAACCCGTGGTAGCATCGCGGACCTCGACGAAGTCTATGCCGAAGCCTTCGCCGCGTTAAAGACCAAAATCTTCAAAGGAAAGGATAGCCAAATCCTATACGAAGAAGCCGACTCCGCGCTACCGCAAGCCGTGCTCTATCCCTCCGAAGAAGAGAAAGCCATCGTCGGTTGCCTGAAGACGCTAGATACGGCAGGCCTTACAACCGCGATCGATCAAATATTCGACCGCTTCGTGGCCAACCGCACGGATGTCGGAAGGATTCGGAGCATCTGCGGAAGAATGATCCTTGTCTCGGCGAGCGGCATCGAAGAGATGGGCTTCGATACTGGAAGCGTGATCGGAGCAGACTTCAACCCTTATCGGGAGATGGAGCGTTTCGATACGCTCAAGGATTTGCAAGGTTGGATAAATTCATTGCTTCAACGACTGTCAGACCTCGTTCAAGAGAACAAAAACCGGAAGTTCAAAGGTATTATCAAAACGGCGCTACGGTATATGGAGGAAAACTATGCCCGGGATTTGAGCCTCGCCGAAGTGGCCGCCGTCGTCTATGTGACGCCGAACTATTTAAGCCGAATTTTCAAGGAAGAGATGGGCCTCAATTTCGTCGAATGGCTTAACCGCTCTCGCGTAGAAAAAGCCAAAACTCTTCTCGCTGAGCCGGGAGCCAAAACGTACTCCATTGCCGAGAAGGTCGGCTATAGCGACTACAAGTATTTCTCGCAAATGTTTAAACGGTTCGTCGGCTTCTCGCCCAAGGAATACAAGGAGTTCAAATCGCAATAGCCGTTGTTCCGCTAAGTTGGGAGTCTGCGGCTATTCGAATGAGTTAAGAGTTTCCTCGTTGGCGATATTCTGGATATCCTCCGCGCTGATCGAGAAATACCCGTATCCTTCCGCTTCCCTTTTCTTGAGAGCTTTCTCCTTGAAAAATTTCGGACTGCCCTCGCTCGCATCCTCGTCGTAGACGAGGAGGATTCCGTCCGTCTTGCGGAGCAATAGATCGTCTCTCGCGATGAATTGCCACGCCCCGGTATAGGGTTGCTTGCTTACCGCGCCATAGTAATCCAGCCCCTTTAGGACTCCATTATAATATTCTTTACGGTCATCTTTCCATTTCTCGTCGGGATTGACGAACGCCGTCAGGATCGACACTTTGAGCTGCGGATACTGTTTCTTAAGCGCGATCGCCGATTCGCATGCCCATAGGTCGACGCCGTACTGGCCGGGGGAAATGACCCATTCCAATCCTTCTTCCAGCAAGGGAACGAGCCTGGAGACGATCGCCTTCTGAATATAAGGAATGCCTTTATGCTTCTGATCGAAAATACCGAGCTCATGCGCGCGATATCCGGTTACGAGTAAATTTTTCATTCGATTGAGGGTTCTCCTTAGGGCTTGCTTGCGTGGTAAAGCGTTACCTCCATCTTAGCAGAACATTGTCCATCGTTGAACAAATCAGATTCGTCCAGTTCCGTTGTTGCTTTCTCCATTGAGATTCGCGAGGCTATGCGCAATAATGGGGTCAAGATATGCTATTCACGGAGATGAGGGAGACGCCATGCGCAAAGTCAAAGTCGGAGTCATAGGAACGGGACAGATCAGCGGGATCTACTTAAAAAACATGACGGAAACGTTCGACGGCATCCTGGAAGTGAAAGCGGTTGCGGATATGTTACCGGAGCTTGCGCGGAAACGCGCCGAGCAATACGAGATACCGAACGCATGGACCGTGGATGAATTGCTCGCGGATCCCGAGATCGAGCTCGTATTGAACTTGACCGCGCCGTCCGTGCATGCGGCGGTTAACGCTAGGGCCCTTCATGCGGGTAAACACGTGTATACGGAGAAGCCTTTCGCCTTAACGCGCGAAGACGCGGACGAGGTGCTGACGTTGGCCGAAGCCAAAGGTCTGCTCGTCGGCTGCGCGCCGGATACGTTCTTGGGCGCGGGACTCCAAACTTGCCGCAAGCTGATCGACGAGGGCTGGATCGGCACGCCGTACTCCGCTAACGGAACGATTATCATGGGCAATGCTTCGGGCGGAATGCATCCGAATTTTCATAACTTTCTGAAGCTCGGCGGCGATCCCGTCATGGATATGGCTCCTTATTATTTGACGGCATTGATTTTCCTGCTAGGTCCGGTACGCCGCGTATCCGGAACGGCTCAGCAGCTTCGCAGCGAGATCGTCGTCGAGAATCCGAGATCGCCCCGTTACGGAGATACGGTCGCGGTCGAAGCGCCGACCAACGTGTCGGCGGTGCTCGATTTCCACAGCGGAGCCGTAGCCGGCCTGCAAGCCGCGAAAGAGAGCTTCGGTTATACGCCGAGACTCGAGATCTTCGGAACGGAAGGCAACTTGATCTTGCCCGATCCGAATTTCTTCGATGGCCGGATCGCCATTCAATTCCCGAACGGCGAGACGAAAGAGGTGCCCGCCTCCCACGGCTTTACCGAAGATAGCCGAGGGATCGGCTTGGCGGACATGGCTTACGCCATTCGCACCGGACGGCCGCATCGCGCAAGCGGACGGCTTGCCCGCCATGTGCTCGACGTCTCGCTCGGCATTTTCGAGTCCTCTGACCAGGGACGCCATATCGCGATCGCCTCTTCCGTCGATCGGCCGTCTCCGTTGCCGTTAGGATTGAAATATAACCGCTTGGATTAGAAAACTTCCCACAAAGGATGTGTCCGTTCCCATGCCAACGTTTCCGATTGCCGTTCAACCTTATACCGTCCGTGAAGCCATGAGCCAAGATTACGTCGGCACGCTGGAGAAGCTTGCCGCCATCGGCTATTCAGGTATCGAACTCGGCTTGCCGCCCGAGGGGATGACGATTTCCGAGCAGAAGGCGATACTGGACCGTTTGAATCTCCAGGTCGTCGGCGCTCACGCTTCGTTCGACAATCTGGACGTGGATTTCGGAAGACTGACCGATTATCTGCAACAGGTCGGCGGCCGCTACGTCGCGGTGTCGATGCGTTTCGAATCCAAGGAAGACGTACTTCGGAAGTCGGAGCGCTTCAACCGGATCGGAGAGCAATGCCGGAAAGAAGGAGCGACCTTCCTCTATCACAACCACGATTGGGAGTTCGAGCGCTTCGACGGGGAATACGTGCTCGATACGATCCTTCGCACGACTGATCCGGAGTTCGTGAAGCTCGAGCTCGATACGTATTGGGTCCGCAGAGGCGGGGAAGATCCGGCCGCGTATTTAAGCAAGTTAGCGAATCGATGCCCGCTGCTGCATATTAAGGATGTCGAGCCCGGCGAAGAGCAATTTTTCGCGGAGATCGGCGAAGGCACTCTGGATTTCCCCGCGATCGCGGAGATCGCCGCCAAGGTCGCCACTGAATGGCTCGTCGTGGAGCAGGATTCGTCCCGGCGCGATCCGTTCGAGAGCTTGGCGATCAGCCATCGTAACCTGTTGCGCATGGGCTTGGTCGGCTCGCCTGCGAATTAGTCGTAAGAAAGGAAAGGACGATTCGAATATGGTAAATCGGCTTGTGGGTCCCGCCCCGTCGATACGTTCGGCAATTCGTTTGCCCTCTATCCGCGTGCTCGGAGACTTCGTGAAGAAAGCGGGCACGGGTTTGGCGGAACGGGATATTCCCGATTACGAGCTGCTTTATTTTCCGGACGGCAACGGTTCGGTCTACCGGGTTGGCGAGAGGGATTTTTACCTTGACCAACCCTGTTTCGTCGTGACTCGTCCAGGTGAAATCCATAGCTACCGCTACGATTCCCAACATCCGACGCGGCATTTGTTCATCCACTTCTGGCTGCGGGCGTTCCCGGTTTCCTCGCTCCCGCTCCTACAGCCGGAAGGTCCTTCCGTCATTCCGTACGAAGGCGAGTTGCTCGCCTCGATGATGAGGCAGATCATGACGATCGCGCACTTGAAGCCTGACAAGCTGCAGGAACGGGGAAGCCTGCTGCTTCTTACCTTGCTTGCGGAAATACAATCTTTAGCCGACGAAGACGAACCGAACCCCGCGGAAGCGCAAAGATTGCCTCCCCAAGTCCAGAAGGCGCTGGATACGATCGACCTCTCGCTCTCGGACAATCTTACCGTCGACGGCTTGGCCAGAATGGTCGGTTGGACCCCGGAGCATCTATCCCGCTCCTTCGTTCGGCATCTCGGCATGACGCCGAAAGAAACGATCGCGCGACGGAGAATCGATCGGGCATGCCAGCTCCTTCTATACGGACAAATGAGCGTCAAAGAAATCGCGTACGCGGTCGGATTCGGCGACGAGAACTATTTCTGCCGCGTGTTCAAATCGTCGAAAGCGATAACGGCGACGGAATACCGCGCCAAACACTACAACCCGAGATTCGGGGACTTAGCTCCCGCCGGCGAGGGCGAATCGCTCTACCCGGCGAATCGGGTATTTTTCGGGGAACAATCCTGAGAGGAGTCACGGCATGGAAAACCTATTCCCGTTTCGGGCGGCATTGAACGCGTCGACTTTATTCCCCTACCGGCTCGGCATACGAGATCAACTGCAGGTCGCGGCCGAAGCCGGATACAAGGGCATAGAAATCTGGATGAAGGATCTGCAAGCTTACGCGGAGGCCGGCGGCTCCGTTCACGATCTTAAGCGGACGGCCTCCGAACTCGGCATCGAGATCGCGAACGCGATCTCGTTCATTCCCTGGGCGGACGACGATGCTGGCTTACGCTCGCGCGGCAAGCGGCAAACCGAAGAGGAATTGTCCTTGCTCGCCGAGCTTGGCTGTCCCTCCTTCGCCGCGCCGCCCTTAGGCACGGTGGATAATGCGACCTTGGACGAGCTTGCCGTCCGTTACGCGGAGTTGTGCGAGCTCGCGAAAGGATACGGCGTCGCTCCGATCCTCGAATTCTGGGGGCGAGCGAAAAAGCTGTCGCGTCTGAGCGAAGCCGCGTACGTAGCGAAACAGAGCGGAGTGACAGGCGCTACTCTGCTGCTCGATCCGTTCCATATGTACACGGGCGGCAGCTCCGTGAGCGACATCGCGCACCTAAACGGATATCGCATCGGTATCGTGCACGCGAACGATTATCCCGCCAGCCCGGCAAGGGAGACGATCTCCGATGCGGATCGCCTGTTTCCTGGCGAGGGCATCGCTCCATCGTCGGAGCTTGCAAGGTTGCTCCATGCAGCCGGTTATGAAGGCTTCCTGTCTCTCGAGCTGTTCGCGGCCGATTACGGCGGAAGCAGCGCACTCGAGGTCGCGAAGCGCGGCTTAAGCGCCATCAAGCAAACGTATGCGATCTAGTTGCATCGTTCGCGCTATAGCCCCCGTTGGAGTGACATGGGCAAGGTTGCGATGTAAGATAGGAACATGAATGACTTATAGTTCCGAGGCAACCTTAACCCGAAGGAGAGACGTCATGCGATTCATCAGCAATAACGACAATACCGATCCGGCTCTTAACTTGGCGTTGGAAGAATATATTTTACGCTCCATGCCCGACACCGACGATTATTTGCTGTTCTACATTAACGAACCGTCGATCATTATCGGCAAAAACCAGAACACCGTCGAAGAGATCAACGCGGAATACGTGGAACAGAACGACATCCACGTCGTTCGTAGGCTGTCCGGCGGCGGCGCCGTCTACCACGATCTCGGCAACTTGAACTTCAGCTTCATCATGAAGGACGACGGTCAGTCGTTCCATAACTTCAAGAAGTTTACCGAGCCGGTAGTGAGCGCTTTGCGCAAGCTCGGCGTCGATGCAGAGCTAACGGGTCGCAACGACCTCCAGGTCGGCGAACGCAAAATCTCGGGCAACGCGCAATTCTCCACTCGCGGCAAAATGTTCAGTCACGGGACGCTACTGTTCGACTCCGAGATGGACAACGTCTCCTCCGCGCTCAAGTCGAACGCCGAGAAGTACGTTTCCAAGTCCACGAAGTCGATCCGCAGCCGGGTCGCCAATATCTCAGAGTTCCTGCCGGAGCCGATGACGATCGAGCAATTCCGTACGAGCCTGCTATCCTCGCTGTTCGAGGGGGAGCCGGAAATTCCTTATTACGAGCTGACCGAGCAGGACTGGGATAACGTGCGTAGGCTCGCCGACGAGCGTTACCGAAGCTGGGAGTGGAACTACGGCCGTTCTCCTGCGTTTAACATGCGCCAGACCAAACGAATCGAAGGTGCGGGAACGTATGACGTTCGCCTGCTGGTGGAGGAAGGGATCATTAAAGAAGCGACCATCTACGGGGACTTCTTCGGACGCGGAGACAGCTCGGAGCTAGCGGCTAAGCTTGTCGGTACGCGCTACGAAACGGAAACGTTGAGCTCGCTGCTGGAAGGAATCGACTTACCTTACTATCTCGGTCCGATCACGAAGGAACAGTGGCTGGAGCTGCTGCTTTAAGTTGCTGCGTGGATGGAAAGGAAAATAGCGGCCTTCGGGGCCGCTATTTCTGCGTGTTGGGGTTGGTCGGCGGAATTAGAGGCCCTGGGGGACCTTATTTCGGCGAGATCAGGTTGGTTGGCGGCATTAACGGCCCCGGGGGACGTTATTTCCGAGGAATCGGGTTGGTTCGCGGAATTAACGGCCTCGGAGGACGTTATTTCAGCAGAATCGGGTGTATTGGAGGAAATAAGAGCCCCTGAGGACGCTATTTGGACGAAATCTAGTTAGTTGATGGAATAAGGGCCTCGGGGGACGCTATTTCCGCGGAATCGGGTTGGTTGGCGGCATTAACGGCCCCGGGGGACGTTATTTCCGAGGAATCGGGTTGGTTCGCGGAATTAACGGCCTCGGAGGACGCTAGTTCGGCAAAATCTAGTTGGTTGAAGGAACAAGTGTCCCGGAGGGCGTTATTTCGGCGGAATCTAGATGGTTGATGAAATAACGACCCTGAAGGACGTTATTATGCCTGAATCTGGATAAAATCGACCATTTCACCGTTGTTTCAAGTCGAGTCCGGAATGGATTATAGCGTCCCTAAGGGACGTTATTATCTATTCCGGGCAGAATGACGGCCATTCCTATTTCAGCTTCTTTCCCGCCTCTAGCAACCCGATCGATTTCACGATTCGGTTTGCTCTCGTTTCCGCTTTCTTCGCGGAATCGATCCACGTTACGTATTCTTTGCGGTAGGAGTATGCAAGGTCGTCGAAAAACGCTTGAGCTCTTGCGCTCTCGCCGAGCTTCGCGAGAAAATCTTCCGGTACCTCAAGCCCCCGCTCTTCAGTGTCCAGTTCCATCGTCACATCAACGGAATCTCCCTCCGTCACGCCGGATGCGGCGCGTAATGCCTGATTAACGACAAGGTAATGTCTACCGTCGCCATGGGGCATGAGCGAACTTCTGAAGGTGGCTCCGTTGACCGTTCCTTTGACTCTGATCTGCCCTTTACTTCCGAATGTCTCTTCGGCCGGAAATGGAACGGTTAAATACGTCCACGTGCCCGTCCCTTCCGGCCGAATGAGTTTTGCGCTAAAAGCTTTCAAGTAAGCACACTCCTCTGCTTTATCCGCAGTATCTGCTATCTCCAACTCGATCGCTTAACTCTCATATTCCCGTTAGATAAACTACTCCGCGTACCGCTCAAATCAGCTAGCAGCTACCCTTTCAACTAACTCGCAAGCCTCGCTACTACACCTACCGCACATAAACCATCCAGAAAAACTGTTCCTCAAGCTTCCCTAACTCGACTATTCCGATTATCCTCCAAACAACATCATCTTAGCTCGATGAATCCGCTTATCCCACCAAATCATCTTCTTAATTCGACTTCTCCTCTATTCCAACTCATCCGTGTAATGCAATTAGTCAGCTCCCTTTACCTACCCCAACTAATCGCATTGTTTTGCAATTCCGCCACTCCCACCTTAGCCTCTTTCTCTAACCAACCCGACTCTCCGTACGCTAACTCCTTTGAAGCGTCCCCGAAACGATGTTACCTTGGTGCAGAACGGCAAGACGAGGGGCTCTTCGCGCCACTGCTTCCGCAGAGCAGCTCGCTCCGGCCAGCACCATCGAAGCTTCGTCTCCGACTGCGGGCCATACCCGGTTGCCTTCGTCGTCGAGCGGCATGATGCCGCCCGTAATGAAGCCGATCGCACGGGATAAGCCCCGCTCGTCCGACATCCCATACACCTCGGCCAAACGTCCGGCTTTCTCCAGATTGTCGCCGTTGCCGAACGGCGACCAATGATCGGTCAAGCTATCCGTCCCAAGCTCGACCTTCACGCCTTTCCGATGCAGCATCGGAATCGGCATGATGAAGCCTCCGATCGGCACGGTCGAAGCAATCGAGATCCGTGCTTCGGCTAACCGCTCGGCCAACCTCTCCGTATCCGCGGCGACTCCGCCGATGAAACCGAAAGCATGGCTGACCGTCACCCGGCCTTGCCATCCCGCGTCCACCGTCAGATCCGCCAGCCTTTCCATCGTCGCGATCCCGGTCGCTCCTCCCTCATGCAGATGGATGTCGATCCCGGCATTCGTCTCGACGGCAATGTCCATCATCTCCTGCAAGGAGCGCTCCATATCGCCGTCCACGGTCGTCGGGTCAAGTCCGCCGACATGCGTGGCTCCCAGCCGCACCGCTTGCTTCATCAGTTCCGAGGACTTTGCCAACAACAGCCCGTGCTGCGGGAAAGCGACGATCTCGCAACTGACTTGACCCTTGTAGGCGGCCAAAGCTTCCTGAACGGCTTCAAGCCCCTTCAATCCGCTCGTCGGCTCGATATTCACATGTCCGCGAACATGCGTCGACCCGTTGCCAATCAGCAACCCGAGAATCTTTTTCGCCCGCTCGGCGGCAACCGGAAAAAGCTTCGGAAGCAATTCCTTCTCCTCTTCGATCCGGTCGAAAATGCTCCGAACCGGTTTGACCGCCTGCCAAGGACCGCCGAAATAAGTTTTATCCAGATGGATATGCGCGTCTTTGAACGAGGGAAGCAATAAGGCGCCTTTCGCGTCCAGCTTCGGAAGCTCGTCCGCGCTTGGAACGTCACCGATCACGATCTCCGCCACTTTCCCATCGGCAATGCGTAAATGAGCGATGCTCGTCTCCGTTCCTTCTACGGCGCCGCCGTTATCGTATCGATACCCGGTTTCCAACGTTGCGTTAATTAGCCAATAGGTTCTATAGGTCATCGAGAATCTCCCGTCTAAGTTGAATTGAGTTCCTGCTTCGCAAAAACCCCGACTCGGCAAAGGTATGCCGGAATCGGGGTATGTCGCTATGCTTATTATACCATGATTTTGCAGATGTCGTTCGTGAACTCCACCGGGTCTTGAACCGGCAAGCCTTCGATCAGCAACGCTTGGTTGTACAGAAGGCTAGTGTACAGGCTTAGCTTCGTCTTGTCGTTGTCGAAAGCATCCTTCAACGACTTGAACACCTCATGGTCGGTGTTGATCTCGAGCACCTTTTCCGCTTTCACGTCTTGGCCGCTCGGCATCGCCTTGAGCACTTTTTCCATCTCGATCGTCACTTCGCCCTCGGTGGACAAGCAAACCGGATGGGATTTAAGCCGTTTGGAAGCTTTGACGCTCTTCACTTTGCCCGACAAAATGCCTTGCATATATTCGAAGAGGTCCTTGTTGCCGCTAGCTTTTTCCTCGGCTTCCTTCTTGTCGGCTTCCGACTCTTCGATGCCAAGATCGCCGCTGGACACGGATCTGAATTCTTTGTCCTTGTAGGACATGATCATCTTGATCGCGAACTCGTCGATATCGTCGGTGAAGTAGAAAATTTCGTAGCCTTTGTCAGCGACAAGCTCGGTTTGCGGAAGCTTCTCGATGCGCTCGATCGATTCGCCGGACGCGTAGTAGATGTACTT
The DNA here is from genome assembly GCF_003628305.1 of Cohnella endophytica. GTDB lineage: Bacteria > Bacillota > Bacilli > Paenibacillales > Paenibacillaceae > Cohnella > Cohnella endophytica. The sequence goes on from NZ_RBZM01000012.1 coordinate 83,074, forward strand.
CTGGTCTTCCGGCATTCTTGCTACGTACTCTTCAAGGGACACTAACTTTTTCTCTTTCGAAGAGGAGAACAGAAGCAGATCCTGAAGCACGTCCTTGTTCATGCCGTAGTCGTTGTACACGCCGAATTTCAGCTGTCTGCCAAATGCTTTGTAGAAGCTCTCATACTTCTCGCGCTCGTCCTTAAGCAGGCCTTGCAGCGCGCCCTTGATCTTGCTCTGGATGTTTTTCGCGATCAGCTTTAATTGACGGTCATGCTGCAGGAGTTCCCGCGAAATGTTCAACGATAGATCCTCGGAGTCGACCATCCCTTTTACGAAACCGAAGAAGTCCGGCAGCAGATCCGAGCATTTGTCCATGATCAGAACGCCGTTGGAGTATAGCTCGAGCCCTTTTTCGAATTCTTTCGTGTAGAAATCGAATGGCGTGTTTTCCGGGATAAAAAGAATCGCCTGGTAACGAACCGCGCCGTCCGCGCTCAGGTGAATATGCTTAAGCGGCTTGTCGAAGCCATAGCGCTTCTCGTTGTAGAAATTCGCGTAGTCTTCGTCCTTCAGCTCGCTTTTATTTTTGCGCCAGATCGGGACCATGCTGTTGACCGTCTGCTCTTCCTCGTAGTCCTCGAACTCGTTGTCTTCGCCTTCCTTCGGACGTTTGCCTTTCACGTCCATCTTGATCGGATAACGAATGAAGTCGGAGTATTTCTTGATAATGGCCTTTAAGCGGTACTCTTCAAGAAACTCGTCGTAATTGTCTTCTTCGGCGTTCGGCTTGATCTTCAAGACGATCTCCGTACCTACCGTTACTTTGTCGGCCGGCTCGATCGTGTAGCCTTCCGCGCCTTCGGACTCCCATTTGTAGGCAACGTCGCTGCCGAGCGCTTTGCTCGTTACGGTCAGAACGTCCGCGACCATGAACGCCGAGTAGAACCCGACGCCGAATTGGCCGATGATGTTGTGGCCGTCTTGGGCTTCATTCTCTTTCTTGAACGCGAGCGATCCGCTCTTCGCGATGACGCCGAGGTTGTTCTCGAGCTCTTCCTTCGTCATCCCGATTCCCGTGTCGGAAATCGTAAGCGTGCGATTCGCTTTGTCCGCCGTCACCTTAATGAAGTAATCTTCTTTGTTAAAAACCAACGAATCGTCGGTGAGCGCTTTGTAATAGATTTTGTCTACTGCGTCTGAGGCATTGGAAATGAGCTCCCGGAGGAAAATTTCCTTCTGCGTGTAGATCGAGTTGATCATCATCTCGAGCAATCGCTTTGATTCCGCTTTGAACTCCTGCTTCGCCATCTTAGATCGGTCACCTCGAAGTTATAATTGGATTTATATTTATTTTAGCACTCCTGTAACCTGAGTGCTAACTCTCTTTTTTATACCACTTTCATTTTTCCCGGTCAAGGAGGCGTTTCTTCCGATCGCTTCATCTATGCTTCATTTATCCCTCTGCCTCGTCTACCGAAAGGCGTGGAGACGACTCTACGCAAAGAAGACCCCAGAAACGCGCATGAGCGCAGTTCGAGGGCCTTCCAATTCGTCAGCTTAACGGTTGCATCTTATCGGTTAGTCATTTGCCGGATGACTTGGGCGGCTGCCGTTCGGCTCACCAAGCCTTTCGGATCGAATTTGTTCGAACCTGTGCCCTTCACGATGCCTAAAGCATAGGCAGCGCGTACCGCATCTTGAGCCCAGCTTGCGATGCTGCTCTTATCCGCGAAAACCGTCGAGCCTGCGGGTGCCTTCCTGCCGGACTTCGTTTCGTAGGCGCGTACGATCATGACCGCCATTTCTTCGCGCGTAATCTTGTCTTCCGGCGCGAAATGCTCGATATCTCTGCCGGTGGTGATTCCGGCTTCGCTTGCAGCGGCAATCGCTCCCGCATTAGGATGCTTCGGATCTACATCCGCGAACTTGGCGGTTTCACCGGGGGATAAACCGAGCGCGCGAACGAGCAAAGCTATGAATTCCGCTCTTGTGAGGGAGTCGCTAACGGAAGCAGCTCCTTTCATTCCGAACCTTACGTTATCCATGTACATCGTTCCGGCGAAGTCGCTTTCTACGTCGGCCACGACGACGGTAATATCCCGTAATAACGTGTCCGCGGCGAGCTTCTTATTGTCCGCGATCTTCGTCATATCGAAGGAAACCGCGAAATGGTTGAGTCCGTCTTCCGTCTTGCTCAGTTGATTTAAAGAAGCCAACGGGATGTCGTAATTGTCCGTGGCTTGCGCCCAATACCCTAAGCTAGGCGGAGCGAAAGCGAGATTGATCGAAAGCTTGCCTTTCGTTGCGCGATCCGGTTTCAAGTAGAAATCGAATAATAAGTATCGATTATCGCCGCGAGTGGCGTTAATGCCGCCTAACATAATTCGCGGCGCCGATGCCCATCCATCGGAAGGTTTGACTTCCGGATATGCGACTTCCCAGGAAAGCGCCTTGGAGCCCGCCGCTTCTGCGATCGTTATCGCGCTTTGGACTCCGGAGCTGGCATCCCAACTCCAGCCCTGGCGCGTCGAATCCTCGAATCCGGAAGGAAAAGTCGGCGTCCCTAACGGAGCATGTACGATCGGCTTTTCCACGACGGCACGGTTGCCCGAAACCGTAATATTGTCCAAGGAAATCCAATCGGCGCCCTCCGCGCCGACGAACAAGACGATATTGCTCAACACGCTATGGTCGGCGTCTTCGGCAATCGCCTTGAGGTTAGGCGAATCCTTCTTCGCGATCGTTAAATTAGCTTTGTAAGTCCCATTCTCTTGAACGGCAAAGTCAGAGGCTTGAACTTTTACGGCATTCGTTGGATTTGCCCATCCATACGTCGCGTTCTGCGGTATCGCCGCGATCGATACGTTCGTCGGCTTGGCTGCGATGATGTCCATGGTCAGCTTGTCGGCGCCGAGAATGTTCGGACGCGCGTTTGAATCGTCGGCGGATATCCGAACATTCGCCCAGTAATTGTCCGCAGACACATCATGGCTTCCCGACATTCCCGCTAGCTTCAGGGCTTTGTCTGCATTCGAGACCTTAATGCCCATTACCGGATTATCCGCATTTAAGCCGAACCCTTGCGCGGTTCCGTCGTTAAAGTCCCAGACGACCGTAGAGAACGGCTCTCTTGCAGTCCGGTCTATCGGTTCGTATGTAATTCCTTTAATACGGGAGCGAACGTATTCTCCCGACACGCTAAGCTCCGGAATATCCCACTTCTTATCCGAACCGGGATCCAGCAACGTTGCCTGCGACTTACCCTGTTCGAATGGCGTAAAGGCACCTGAGGTCTCGTTCTTATTCGTCAGCGACCAGTTCACCCAGCTAATATTATTCGCGTTCAAGAAATCGAGCCATTGATCGGCTGTTTGCAGGAATGGGCCGTTATTGCCGCTCGCTTCGCTCGTCCCCCACTCCGTCGAGAACACGGCAGCGCCGTGTTCCAGCGCGTATCTGACATTGCTCATGACGTTGTCCCGATTCGCGGCATCCGCCGCGGGTAGATGCGTCCCGGTGTAGAAATGCACCGAATACATTGTTCGGACATCGGCGGCATGGGTGTTCGGGTCTATTATCGGATCATTAGCGGCCAAATCCGGACGTTGGCTCCAATTCGGGCTACCGACGATGACGATATTGTCGTTGCCGGCCTTGCGCAGCATTCCGACGATCGGTTCCGCGTAAGCCTTAACTTCCTTCCATCCCGACGCATCGTTCGGAATCCCCGGAGCGTTGCTATTCGGCTCGTTCGCCAATTCGTAAAGAACGTGCTTATCGTTCGGATAAAGCTTCGAGATTTCGGAGAAAAATTTCATCGCTCCGGCGTATACGTCCGCGTTCGGATTTCCCGGCGCATGGACATGCCAATCCACGATTACGTACAGATCGTTGGCGATTGCAAAGTCGATCCCGTCCACGACTCGTTGCTTCATTGCTTCAGAGTTCGTCCCATATCCGCCCTCTCCTACGTACATGGCTAGCCGAATAACGTTCGCTTCCCAATCCTTAGCCAACGTCGCGAAAGCGTTATCATTAATAATATCGGGAAACCATTGCAAGCCGTGCGTACTCATGCCCCGCAATTGAATCGGTTTGCCGTTTTGGTCGCATAAGGTTTTCACCCCGTTAATCTTCAGTAGCTGCAGCGCACCGCCCTTGGATGGTTTCACTACCTTGTCGTTCCCGATTAAGTGAGGATTCGCAGCTTCTGAAGCGCTCGGTACATATTGCTTAGACGAGCCCCCGCTATCGTTGCCGGGTTGTTCGGCAGCCGAGCTACTGACGGGAGAGATTGCCAGAACTAAGGATAGAACGATCATTAAGGCCATAATCCGGTTATGAATGATTTTACTCACTATGAACCCCTCCCAAGATCAAGATTCAGTCTGAACTCTTAAAGGCCAATGGTTAAATCGATTCAAAACACTTCCTCCTTATCGCGATTTTTGGAAAACGTTTTCTAAATATTTTGTAAAAAAAGATAATGTTTTGCGGTTTAATGGAGAATTAACCTCAAATCATTATCTTAATTCCGGAAAACGTTTTCTTTTTCTTTAATATAGCTCATGAAAGCCAGGATTTCAATCCCTATAGCTAACGAAATTCGTCTTCATGTTCCTAAGCTTGTCCCTTCAAAATCGCCGCCAATCCGTACGATCGACCTGCAAAAAGTACATCTTGTTTCTCGAATACGGCTCACATCGCGATACTGCCTGCAAACAGTACAGTAGAATGACGGGTATTGGACGCATTAAGAGAATTTCAGCCAAACAGCCTGTAGCAAATGCAGGCTGTTCGGCGAAAATACCGATTTTGGAGCTAAGGTGCTGTATTAAATGCAGGTTGGCTTTCTCACTGTACGCTCTTCTTTGGAAAAACTACCATCCCAGCCCCATATGCCGGATCTCATCTTCCCACAGCCGTCGAAGCCTGCGAACGTGATCGTCCGGCATCGAGCCGTCGCCTGCGGCAATATTTTCGATCAGTTGCGCGCGATTCCTTACTCCCGGAATGACCGTCGATACTTCCGGATGCGCCAAAATAAATCTTAACGCGGCCATCGTCATCGTCGTATCTTGATCGGCGATAAATCCGATTTTCCCGAGAAGATCCGCGCGCTTACCGATGATATCGGACGACCAGCGTTTCCTTACGCCTTCGAATCGACTCTCTTTCGTGTACTTCCCGGACAGCCAACCGGAGTCCAAAGGAATTTTAACGATAATCGCGATATCCTTTTCCTTCGCTATCTTAAACGCTTCCGCAGGCTCTTGGTAGAAAATATTGAACATTACCTCGATAACGCCGACGTTAGTATTATGGATCAGTTCCAGCATTTCCGTACCGGAATCTACCGAGGCTCCGTAGGCTATAATTTTGCCCTCTTTCCGCAGCTCTTCCAACACCTCGTAGTGACCATGTTTTCCGTCCAGATCCTCGAAAGGAGGATTGTGAAGAAGCACGGAATCGACGTACTCCGTCCGAAGCCTCTTCAAGCTTTGTTCTACGGAATCCCGAATGAGACTGGCATCGTAACCTGTGCTTCCGTCTGCCCCGTGACCGAATTTCGTATTAATAACGGCGTCGGCGCGTTTGCCGGCCAATGCTTTTCCTAGAAGCTCCTCGCTTCTCCCTTGTCCGTAATTCGGCGCCGTATCGAAAAACTGCATTCCCCGATCCAATGCCTCGTGCACGAGGGAGATGGCCGCGGCATCCTCCATCGGCTCCCAATCCCGTTGATTACCGAGCTGCCAACCACCGAAACCAATTTCCGAAACCCATTTACCCGTGTTTCCATAGGGTCTTTTTATCATCGTAATCTCTCCTCGCGACTCTGCGGTTTACTTGTGTCTTCTCCCATTATCGCTTAGGAAAGTTATGAAGTAAAAGATCGGTTTGTCTAGACGCGGAGTACGATACGTCCCCTTCCATGACCTTTTTCGCTCCATTCGTGGGCTTGCCTCGCCTCGCTTAACGAGTACGTTTTCTCGATATAGGTTCTGACGACGCCATCGTCGAGCAAGCGGGCGATATCCGTCAAGTCTTGGCTCGTGGCCAGACTTGATCTCATCACTTTAATGCCCAACTCCTGACCCTTCTCTAGTGGAGGTTGTCCGGCAATGGAGATCAAGCTTCCTCCCCGCTTAATGACCGACCAGGAACGGTCTAGCGTCTCTCCTCCGATCGTGTCCAGGACTAGATCGACGTCATCCACGACTTCCTCGAACGGGGTAGACGTATAATCGATCGCGGTTTCCGCCCCCAATGAACGGACAAAATCGATATTGGCGGGGCCAGCCGTACCGATCACTCGAGCTCCCTTCCATATGGCGAATTGGGTAGCGAATAAACCTACCCCTCCCGCGGCGCCATGCACGAGAACGCGATCCCCTGCCTTTACTCCCCCGTCGATTACGATCGTCCGCCATGCGGTCGTCGCTCCCCCGGATATCGTCGCTGCCTCATCGAAGCTTATCGAATCCGGCTTAAGAGCAAGCGCCTCTTCCGGAGCCGTCGTATATTCCGAATACGTCCCCTTGGTGCTTCTTCCGAACACAGCTTGGCCTTTCCTAAACCGGGTAACGTCAGGTCCGATTTCCTCGACGACTCCGGCCAATGCCGTGCCCGGAATGTTAGGGAAGCGCACGGGCATCGGGAAAAGGCCCTTGCGGATTTTCCAATCAACTGGCAGCACGCCGGCCGCGCATACCCGGATAAGCACTTCTCCGGCTTGAGGTTGCGGACGCGGCACCTCTTCCAAGTGCAATACTTCCGAGCCTCCGAATTGATGATATCGGACGGCTTGCATCGTGTTTTCGGACATTCGAATCGATCCTCCTATTGAATAAGGTTTTCATTAATCCTTACGTAGAGTAAACTGTCTATTACAAGGCATAAACATTGTGAGTATACACAGCATTTGAATTAATGTGAGTATACTCAGTAGTTCCAAATCCGTCAAGGAGGATTAAATGAGTACCTCGAGATTACTACCATCGGAGTCGCCCCCGCCGGCCGGGGCCTTGCTGGAACTCTTGATACGAACGACTCATAGGCTTCATCACGAATTCGAGGCGCAGCTGTCCGCTCTCGATATTCCGCCATACCTGACCGGTCCCAGGTTGAGATTGCTCGTAGCCGTATCAGAAGTCGGCAAAATCCGCATGAGCGATCTAGCCGCTAAGCTTGGAATTAAACCGCGTACCGTCACTCAATTCGTCGACGCCCTGGAACAAGAAAACCTCCTGATCCGAATTCCGGATCCCGATGATCGCCGCGCTACTTTCCTGCAGCTTTCCGATATCGCGCCACCCCTAATGACGAAAGCCAGAGCCGCAATGAGCGAGTCGGCCGAGAAAGTTCTTGCGGCGTTCCCTTCCGAAGGACGTACTCAACTGCACGAACTTCTGAACCGGCTTGCACATGGGGTAAGCGGGATCAGCGAAGAGTAGCATTAGCCACGTTAGCCCACGGATACACGCAAACATGAAAGAAGGAGATACTCTTGATCGAGTATCTCCTTCGGCTATTTTCGCCCTTATTTCTTCGCTATGAGCATGAAGCGCTTTGAATTCGTCCGAATCCCTTTTTCCATCCGGTTATCCTCAACGAACTGACGAAGGATTTGAAAATCCGCGTCGGTCTGCCCGAAGTAGGGAACGATCGGCGTATGCTTCAAAAGGAAGATCAAATCTTCCGGAGTCCGATAATATTCGGTAGCGTCGTATTCGTAGGACAGGATATCGGTAAAGCCGGCTTCTCTTAACTCAGTCCTATACCGATTGTGCAACGTACCCTCCTCGGTCCCCTGAGCTTGTCCTCTGCCGAAAGCTTCTTTAAGATTTAATTTATCGCTCTCGCTTACTTGTTGCGTGAGGAACACGCCCTCATCCGTCAATACCCTCGCGACTTCTTGAGCATTGAAGCCCGAATGCCTGCAAGAGACCATGTCGAAAAAGTTCCCTGGGAACATTAGCTTCCCCGCGTCCATCCGGATAAAACGAACATTAGACTTGTTCGAAGCCGCTAAATTACTCGTCGCCGTCTCGACCATACTCTCCGACAGGTCGATTCCAACCAGCAATCGAGCGCAATCGGCGATCGACAGTAACGCTTCTCCCCCGCCTGTGCCAACGTCGAGCAAGAGATCGGTCGGTTTGCAGAGTTCGACGACTTTCTCGTAAAAGTCCCACTTCACGCCCTCGGCGACGACTTTTAATTTGCTGAAGTCCCACCCGTTCGCTTTCCCGACTTTATCGTAAAATTGCTCGTACTCGAGTGAATTCACTTTTCTTCACCTTTTATAGAGGAGTGTAGCGACCGCCAGCTTCGACTCTCTAACACGCTGAGAGCGTCTTACAGACAGTAAAGCAGCAGTAAGCTCGCTCGCCCCGACTTATTTCATCCGCAACGCCTGGCCGCAACGCGCACAATAACGGGTATCATGAGGCGACATCGTCCCGCAGGCCTCGCATTGAAGCTCTTTGGATGCTGTGGTTCCTTGATCGTCGTGCTTCAGCTCCTCTTGCATGTAAGGATTCAAAACCGTTAAGGCATGATATTCTTCGCGCCTGCCGGTACGAATCAGGATATACAGCAGATAGAGCCCGACGCACCCTACGGCGATCATCATCCCCATTTTCATGAATCCGTTCGTAAAACGATAGTCCCATAACATATGTAGCCCGATCGCCAACGTCAGCAAACTGATCGTATGCCTCCATCGCGCCCACGCTTTCGTGTTCTTCCCGATGATTAGCTCTCGCGATCGAGTCCCATACCAAATTCCCGCCGCAGCGATAGCCGTCCATGTGCCGTGGCCGAAAGGAGATAATAAGGCTCTCATCCACAGTACGGAGAGCATTCCGAGAGACGAAGCCTGACCGAGATGCGTCCAACCGTAGATGACGCTTTCCACGGCGGCGAATCCCATCCCCGCCGCCGCGCCGAACACCACAGCATCCATCAGAAAATGCATTTGCTTCGTGCGGACCAGCGCTACGCACACTAGCAATTTGACGGTTTCTTCGATTACGGCAACGGACAGGGGAACCGACAATTGCGTAAAATCAAAGGTTTCGGCCTTTACGTTGAATAACCACATTCGTTCGAGTATCCAAGCAAGAGGTACGGCAATCGCGGCAGTCGCTACGAAAACCATGCCAAGCCGCGTCTGGCGGAACCCTAATAACTGCTGGCTGCGAACGTAGGCCACGAACGTAACGGGACCTACGATGCCCCCGACGATCAAGGCGGCGATATTCCACCAGGAGTTATGCAAGAACAAGGCCAGCATGGAGAACGCTAAAAACCCTCCGCCCAGCCATAGCAGAAGGTCGATCCACTTGTCTTTGGCTTCGGGCAGCGGCGAATTCTTCTTGTCGAGCTGCGGTTCTTCCTTCTCCGTTCCTATCGTTACTTGCGAGATCAGTTGAGGAGCCCTAATCCGCAGAACTTCAATGAACTGAAGTCGAACGGGAGCATAGTAACTAAGGATGCAAAGAAATTCGCTTTTCCCCATGACGAGCAGTTCGCTATCTTCCGATGCGATCAGCGTACTCGTTGAGGGCAAATCGGTCAGCAGTTCTCTTTCGCCGAAGAAGTCGCCATCGCGGAGAACCGTTTTGCGTTTCTTTTCTTCGCGAAGTTCCAATCGACCTTTGCTGACCATGAAAAATTGATCGACGAGCGATCCTTCCGCGATGATTTCCTCGCCTTTCGCTACTTTTCTGATTAAAGTAATCTCCGCAAGCCCTCGAAGCTCGGCATCGGGTATAGCCGACCAGATCGAGGCCTTGCGAAGCATGCCATGGATCATTCGAATGCGAACGTTTAACATCAAGCTCTCGTGAAATAAGGGGCTGCTCTCCGCCAGACGTTCGAACGCTTGTCGTTCCAATCGCAGCGCCGTTACGTCGCCGATCGCCGTGACGCGAGCCGATCTTCTTTCGTTGCGGATAAGGCCCATTTCGCCCACTAACGCTCCAGGTCCAAGCTCGGCTAGCAGCATTGTCTTTCCCACTAAGTTGCGGGAGGAAACTTGCACCTTCCCCGTCCATAGGAAGAAACAGTCCTTGGAGGGGGCTCCTTCGATAATAAGAGGCTGAGCATCCTTGAAATCCACGAGTTCAATAGAGCTTGCCGCGTGCTCAAGCTCGTCATCGGGTATTCCTTGCAACAAAGGGTGATCGCGCAAATAATCGATTATAGCGTTGAATGGCATTGTCGTTTATCCCGTTATCTCATGTTGCCGATAATCGAACTTCTTGAGTCTTGCATTTTTTTAACGAAATTAGTCATGACATCGAAAGCTTCGTTCCGTTTGTTAGTCAGGCTTTGCAAGCGGAGCATGTCCATTTGCTGGGAGTTGCTTGCAGCATCGATCATCGATTTAACCTGTTCCCTGAATTTCTCGAGATCAGCCTTCGTTGCCACTTGCGCGGTAAGGCCCGCTGCCTTTATCTTGGCTAACAAATCAGCCGGCACGGTAACTGTTTGACTGGCGGCTGCGGAAGAAAGCGTGCCAAGCTGAGCGGTAACTCCCACCATGACTTCGTTCAATTTGGTTATTTGGTCATTTTTTGCTTGTACGGCCTCGAGTTGGGATTTCAATTGATCTTCCAACAGACTCGCGCGTTGATTCTGGACCATCATAAGCGCCGTCTCAAGATCCATGGAGTTTATGTTTACTTGCGTTATGGCTCCGATATCCCCGACCGCGTTCTGCGTCGCGCCGCCGTTAATGGCATCCTTGACCGAATGGTAGACATCGTCGTTGTACATCAAAGTCCCTCCGATCGCGACGCCTAATACTAATGTTCCTGCCATAGACAACACCGTCTTTTTCGTACTCATATCCATTCCCCTTATCAAAATCTATTTATATCCAGAATATTCTTATTGGTAACCCATAGTCAATGAAAATCAGACAAACTCTTACACTTTGCAACAAGATTTGTTAAACGCAGGTCGATCGGGTCAGAAAATTGATTCCTGATTGATTTTCCTTCAATATTAGAAGTAGTCCAAAATTGATTCCAAGGAGAGATCCCCAATGAGAATCGTGTACCATGGCCATTCCAGCATACAGCTCTTTACGGGCGATAAGTCGCTCATTATCGATCCGTTTCTCAGCGGCAATCCCCAGGCCGTCATTAAACCGGAAGAGATTAAGGTGGATGCCGTTCTATTGACCCATGCCCATATGGATCACATCCTTGACGCCGCCCCGATCGCGAAAGCCAATGACGCTCCCATCGTTTCCATCGTTGAGCTAGCCTCCTACATGAGCTGGCAGGGCACGAAGACGGTCGGGATGAACATGGGAGGAACGTACGACCTCGGCTTCGCCAAAGCCAAGATGGTCCAAGCCTTCCATAGCTCGGGAATCGTAGACGAGGCCAACAAACAAATTCTATACGCGGGAATGCCCGCCGGATTCCTCGTATTCGCGGAAGGCTTAACGATCCTTCACGCGGGCGATACGGCCCTATTCGGCGATATGAAGCTCATCGGCGAACGCAATCGTATCGACGTCGTTTTCCTTCCGATCGGCGACCACTACACGATGGGGCCAGAGGATGCGCTGCAAGCAGCCGAGTGGTACAACGCAAAGCTCGTGATCCCCGTGCATCACAGTACGTTCCCGGCGATTAAACAAGATGCGGACCTATTCGTGAAGAGGCTCGAAGAACGCGGCTTGAAAGGAAAAGTCATGGCTCCCGGGGAAGAGATCTCCATTACCGCGAAGTAGAACGAACAACAGCAACCCCCGTCCAGATGGCTTGGACGGGGGTTGCTTGGACGGGGATTCCTGAACCGAAGCCTACTTGCTCCTACTTCGACCCCTCCCCGCCTCTCATAAACGCTCTCTTCACCCAAGTTCTCATTTCCAATCTATGCTTATAGACAATAACAGTGAAGTTCCCGAACCAAACCCAGAGCATCGCGGATGAGAACATTCGGATATACAAATAGACGAAAAGCAACAGCATTCCGCTCACGACCTGCAAGCCGTCCGACTCCGCGCTTCCGCTTCTGCGAGCCAAACGGGCAACGGCCGTCATAAGCGCCAAAATCATGGCATAGGCCAATGAAACCTCGAAACCCGTCAAAGCGCTCCATACCCCGAAGGTGACGGCTATAGCCTTGCCTCCTTTTCCTCTAAGGAACGGTGAAAAGGCATGACCCGCAATCGGTGCCAACGCAAGCGGAATTATGGAATATCCCTGCGCATAATCACTGCCGCTAACGAACATAAGAGGAAGATAACCTTTCAAGAAATCCAGCGCGATTCCGGCGATGCCGAGGCGGTAACCGGATGCCTTCCACAAGTTCAAGGCGCCGGGGTTCCCGTCTCCAACGTCTTTCAGATTTTTTCGGGCCAATAGACCAAGCCAGTACGAGAACATAAGAGAACCCGATAGAAACGCTCCCGCGGACAACAACAATAGCATCATCGGCCTCTTTTGCCCCCCACTTGCACGTTCCTTCCTTTCCATCTGACATTCCCTAATACGACGACCTGATATAACGAATAAAGCATGATCATAAGAAAGAACAAGGAAGAGACGAGATGAAGAACGGGGATTACGATCCCGAATACGCCGACGTATCTCATGAAATACGATAATTGAAGCAAATAGAGGACATATCCGATGAGCAATGGCAGCGCCCAAGAAGTGTTCGCGAAAATAACGACGGATTCGGATGCGAGAAGCCCGATCACCCACAACGCAATGGGGATAATCGTCCATAGGCTTAACGTCGAGGTGCTTAGCACAGCGCTTTTGCTAAAGCCTTCGATTTCGCTGCGAATACCTTGCGGATACATGCGGAACGACACCAAGCCGCGCCCGATATAATTGGTCACCGGAATGCCCGCGTCCATGAATTTCGAGCCTAGGAACAGGTCGTCCAGCACCTCGGACTTGATGCTTTCGTGTCCGTTGATTTTCTCGTAATCCTCCCTCGAAGCCACTATGCAGGAGCCGTAAAGACCTTTCCGGGGATTGCTCTTTTCGAAAACCGACGTAAACGCGAATACGCCCAGCACGTTTATGATCAGAGCGAGCTTCTCGTACAGCTTCTCCGTATGATGGTAAGGAACGACGGAAATGACTCCCTTCGTTCGTTCCGTGGCCTGAATCAAGGATGCTATCGCGTTAGGCTCTAATCTGACGTCGGCATCCAAAAAAACGAATAGATCGCCGGAAGCGCGTAAATAGCCGTTCCATACGGCCCAATTCTTCCCTGTCCAGCCTTGCGGGAGATTGCTATTGGCAATGACCTTGACTCCGTAGCTTTCGGCGATTTCCTTCGTTCGGTCATTCGAAAAGTCGTCCACGACGATAATTTCAAAGGGTTGTACGGTTTGCGACTTGAGAGAGGCCAACAAATAGGGCAAATTGCATTGTTCATTCCGAGCCGGGATGATCACGGACAATTTCCGCTCTCCCCGGTAGGGTTCGCGAGAGAGGGGCAACGTGTTTCTTCTGAACAGAAAAAAGCCGGAAGCGCAACCTGCCAGCGCGAGAACGATAATCCACATACACGAATCCCCCTTCCTATTTCTATCTATATGAGGGACTGGCGTGTATTATTTTCGTTTCGGATTTCGGCCATTTCCTGAGCGACGCAAAAAATCCCCGAGCAGCCGTTAGGCCGTACGGGGATAAAGCGATCCATTCACGGTATTTAATACTTTCATCCTTTTTTGGCAGGCAACTCGGCATTCGCCGTATCCAGCATGGATTGCCAATTGGCAAAATTCGTCTCCCTTGCGACGTGCCGATCCCAGAGCTCTTCCAGAACGTTGGCGATATCTTCGCGAGTCTTTATTTGAAAATTGCCCTTCTCGGAAAACTCTTCAAAACTTTTGCAAGTCGAATGCTTGCTCATGAACGATTCATTAAACAACTCGTCCAAGGAAATATGATTCGGATCTTCCTGAATCGATTTCTGGCCTTGCAAATCCTTCAACAGTTCATCGAACGACATTGGTTTTTGCTTTCTCAAAGTACCACTCCTAGAGTTTTTATATGAATGACTTCATTCTAATCTAAACCGGCCCATGAAGTTATTTTTTCTTTGCGCTGGCATCAGACGTGAATTAGGGACATTCATACTATACCCTTTCTTGCAAGACAAACAAAGGGTTATCCTTTAACCGGTTCGTTTAACCGTATAAAAAACAACCTTTTCCGAGCGGAAACCGGCTTTGGGATAGCCCGTGCTTCCCGCCGCTTAGGCTCCGATCATCCTGAAATCGAGAGATGCCGGCGGAGGGAACTTCTCGATCGCTTCCTCCAGCAGCTTCGGCGTGAATTCGACGTTTCTGGCACGGGCAAGCTTCTTGGCGTTGTATGCGTACCAGAGCTCGATGATCAACGTTTCGCCTTCGCGAATGACGGCGAACTCCGTTCCGAAGAGCTTCTCCAAGAACTCGTCGTTGTTCATCTCCAGCGCCACCGCGCCAATGATAATCCGAATGCGATCGCTCTCGGCGAATTCCTCAGGCAATGACTCGTACAAATTCCATGCCCGCTCGAATTGTTTGGCCTGAATGATCAGATTCAAGTGCTCCTCGGCAAAAGCCCTGTCCGGGTAGCCGTTCGAGACGCCGTAAGCCCGTTCCATGTATACGAGAGCCTCGTCCGTGTTTCCGCGCAGTCTCATCGCTTCGGCCAAATGGCGGAACACCCATGCGGAGGGTTGAACGCGGATCGATTTCTCCCAGCTCTCGATCGCCGACGCTTCCTTTCCTTGTTCGAAATCCATCACTCCCGCATGCATAAGAGCGATCCAAGACAAGCTTTGCTCAGTCGAACCTTCTCCCGAATCCGCCGATCGAACGCTCGCTTCGACGAGCTCCTTCCATTCCTCTTGAATCATCCATGATGCCGGTACTTCTTCAACCCCATGATCGGGCATCCGTCCCTCTCGAAGCAACGCAATCCAAGGTTTCTGAGCAGCACCCAGCGTCCGCTCCGCGAATTCGAAGCCGTCCGGAACCGTTCTTCCTTCCGTCTGCTCCCTGCGCATCTTCTCCAGTGCTCCCCAACCGGAGCCGTCATGCAGAGAATCCGACGGGTAATCATCGGCATACGATTGCAAGCGCTCATGGATGGCATAAACCTCGTCTTCGCTAAGTAACTCGCCAATCCGTCTTCCCACGTATTCGTTCGCGTCATCCCAGCTCTCTTGATAGACCGGATTCGTCTCGACGTCGGTCATGCCGATCAACTGGGTGAAATCCCATACCGAACGGGCGGGCATCTCGATGTCGTGAAGCTGTGTCGGTGCCAGTCCGCCTTGCACTTCGATGTAATTGCCTTCTCCCGGCTTCGCCAAGAAGTCGCACCAGCGCCTGCCGCCCGCATGATGGCCCCAGCAGAACATTTTCCGATACCGCAATCGGGAAGTCGATCGTTCATAGAACAGGCGTCCATCCTCGTAAGCGACAGCTTCCCAAGGCGATTTATAGTCGACGGGAGTCTGGAAAAAGTATTCGCTGGAATACGGAAATCCCATCGGGTAAGAGACGTCGACATCGGGAACGGAAGGCAAATAGGGCAAGCGATCGAAGCCGTATCCTTTGAAATTCGGATCGATGTAGATCACGTTGCCGGTCGAAGAAAAAACGCGGGCTTTCTCGGTTTCTTGCACGGCAATGTTGGTCCACCAATACATCGGGACGGGGCGATCGTTGTCATTTACGATTCGCACGTAGACTTGAAGCTGCTCGGCACCCTTCGGCAAATGAAAATCGATGTGCCAGAATACGTTTTTGCAACGCTCGTACTCGGAAATCCGGAGAAACTCGTTCCCTTCGCCATCGGTCAGCTTGGCGCAATGAACGTTCGAGCACGTCGTGAACGTATGCCCCAAATGTCCGACGTTCCACTCGATTCCCCCGGAGAACCAGGCATTCAGAATCGCCAGATTGGCGGGTTGAAACACGGGATTCTTATATAAGATTTCCCTGTCCGCCCGTTTGTCCTTAAGGGAATATAATCTACCTCCATATTCGGGCAGGAATACGGCTTTAAGGCTTTCGTTCTCGAGCGTAATCGTCTTCAGTCGGATCGTTTCCCGATGTCTCGTATATCTGTCCTGCAGCCGATACGGCAATATTCTCTCGCCTGCGTTCTCGCCCATATGAAGCATCAACTCGGGCGTAAGGCTTCCGTTATTCGCGGCTTCGCGATGCGGGTTGCGGCTCCTGAATACCGGGAGCGGATTTTCGCCTTCCGGCTTGGTGCCTTCCAACGTTAATGACGAAGTGGTTACTCTCATTTGCTCGATTCGTCTCCCTCTATGATTATCCTTTTACGGCACCGACGGTCAGGCCTGCGATTATTCTCTTGGATACGAGCATATATACGATAAAGCTAGGCAAGAACACGATCATACAGGCAGCGAAAATGCCCCCGTAGTTACCCGTGTTGGCAAATCCGTACACGATGGATTGCAAGGAAAGAGCCAACGTTCGCGTGCTGGGATCGTTCGCGAAGATCAACGCGTAAAAATACTCGTTCCATATGCCGAGAAAGTTAAAGATCGATAAGGTAATGATCCCCGGCTGGGCAATAGGCAATATGATCGAGACGAAAGTTTTGATCGGCCCGGAACCGTCCATCGAAGCGGATTCCTCGAACTCTTTCGGAATGGACGAGAAAAACCCCGTCAGGAAAAACACGCCGAAAGGAACATTCGTGCAGACATAGACGATAATCAAAGTAATAATGGATCCGGTAAGCTTTAGCTCTACGAAAATGGAAAACAAAGGGATCGTAATCAAAATGCTTGGAATGGCTAGAGCGGACATGAACATCGTGCCGACCCAACGGCTCCCTCTGAACCTGACGCGTCCCATGATATAGGCTGCCGGCGCCGCGACTACGACGATGCCGACACACGAAACGACCGTATAGACGATGCTGTTCAAGAAATAACGGCCCATTCCTTGATCCTTGAACAAGCCCGTATAATTCGACCAATGAATTCCGCTGCCGAGAAGCGAATTCGTGAATATTTCTCTTGTCGTGCTGAGCGAGGCTAAAATGACCCACCCGAAAAGGATAACGCTAAAAATCAGCCAAGCGTAAAGCGGAATGTAAGCCAGCCATGAACCTCTCGTTGTCTTCGATGTACCAGTGTTCACCTGAGCCCCTCCTCCTCAGTATTCTAATCGTTCCTTAGGGAATAGCCGACCGATGAGCGCGGAAACGATCAGCGTCGCCAGCGTAATCAGAATGCCGACGCTCGCGCCGGATCCGACGTTAAAGGCTTCTTCCACATACACGTTGCCGCCCTTTCCGAATACTTTCTGATACATGTAGAAGGCGGGCGTAACCGTATGTGGGTCGTCTAATCCGAAGGTCGCCGACCATACGAAGAAGTTAAACGCCGTTATCGTCCATAAGACCAGCGTCGTGCGGAACACGTCCCGCAATAGCGGCAAAGTAATTCGGAAAAACTTCGTCCACGGGCTGGCGCCTTCCAAAGTCGCCGCCTCGTAGTAATCTCCCGGAATCCGATTAATTCCGGCATTCAGGATGAGCATGAAATAACCGATCGAGCCGAAGCTGAACGCGATGATCATCGAGAAATAAATGTGTTCGTTATCCGTCCACTGTATATTGGCGAGCGCCGTCAAACCGAGGCGATTAAATACGGAAGTGAGCAAACCGTAACTCGAATTAAAAACGTATTGAAGCCATACGACCGACAAGACGACGGCCGAAACCGTATTAGGCAAGAAAATCAACGATCTCCAGAAATGAACTCCCCGAACCTTGGAAGTCAGAATAACCGCATACAGAAAGGCGAAGGCGAAAATAAGAACTCCGCCGATCAACCATATGCCAAGCACGTTCTTCATCGAACCGACGAAATAAGAGCTATGCACAAGATCCTCGTAATTGACCAATCCGACGTATTTCCATTCGGCGACCTTGCTGGAGAGGGCGGGAATATCGTAGAAGCTCATCGCCAGCGTTCTCAGGGTCGGGTAGAGAAAAATAGCGAGATAGATGATGACGGCAGGTAAGAGGAACAGCGCGATAATCGATTTATTCAGTCTCATGACGACACCTCCGTAGCGAATCCTCCATATTGTGGCCTAACGGGAAAACCGAGCGCGGCACGATGCCAAAGCCGCCGCGCTCGGACAACCTCCTATTTGCCGGAGTAAAACTTCTTCGCTTGCTCCGCCATTTTCGCGACGTACTTATCCGGGCTGAGCTTACCCGTCGCCAGCTCCATAAACGTAGGGATAACCGTACCCGTCGAGAAGTCGCCGCCGTTATCGATTCCGAACCCCCATGGCATGTTCACTTTCGCGTTCTGGAAGGCGACTTCCGCTTCGGCCAGCGGAGCCGGCCATGTCGAATCGACGGTTGCCGGAATGGCCAACGCTTTCGTTGCCATGCCTTCTTGCGCCTTCTTGCCGACCAAGTATTTCACGAGCTCGAACGCCGCGGAAACGTTTTTGCCGTTTTTGTTCATCAGCAGCCCTTGAGCGCCGAAGCTTAGACCTTGGAACCCGCCTTTGCCATTGCCATTAGGAACGACAGGGAATTGGAACGAACCCCATTGGAAATCCGGCCCGGCCGTAGCGGCAATCTCGTTAGGCAACCAAGTTCCGTTCAAATACATCGCGGTCTTGCCTAGCGCCAAGTCTTGCTGTCCCGCAGGGTACTTGTTGCCCGCGATCTTCTTGGAGAAATATCCTTTGGCCTGCAGGTTCTGCATATCGTTCGCGAATTGAAGAACGATCGGATCCTTCCACATTTCACCGGTTTTATCTTTAACGAGACTGTCGGTCCAATCGCTGCCCATCGCGCTTCCCAAATAACCGCCGATGAAGAGGTCGCGGTAAGCGTCGTCGAACGTGATCGGTTCGATGCCCGCTTGCTTCAACAGTTCGCAATCCGCCAGGAACTCTTCCCATGACGTCGGAACCGCGGTAATGCCCGCTTTGGCGAACAACGCTTTATTGTAGAAGAATAATACCGCGTACGGCTGTTGCGGAATCGCGTAATAGCCGTCTTCCAGCCCTGCCGGCACGGCGAGGGATTTGACCCAATCCAGCAAGGAAGGGATGATCGAGTCCTTCACGGTTTTGCCGTCGCTGCCGATCGCTTGCTGCGCAAGCAGGTCGTCAAGCTTGAGCACGTGATCCTTGAGCGTGGAGAGCGCGGCCCCCGGATCCTGTTCGAAAATATCGATCTGCTGTCCGCTTTCCAAAGCCGGCTTAAGCAGCTTGTTGATGTCCCGTCCGTTATACTTCACTTCCACTTCCACGTTCGGGTTAGCTACCTTAAAGTCGGCGACGGCTTCGTCGATGACTTTGGCTTGCGGTTCGGCGTTACTCCACATCGACCAGAAGACGACTTTGCCCGAAAGCTCGGACGCCGGCGATTCCGACGCGGACGCGGAGGCAGATGCCGATGCGGATGGAGACGAAGACGGCGAAGCACTCGGCGAGGACATCGAGGCTTCCGATTCGTTGGACTTACCGCAGCCCGTAATTACTGTAAGCGCTAACATTGTGGACAACAATACGGACGCGAATGCTTTTCTCTTCATGTTCACGGATCGATTCCCCCTGTAGGTGGCGTTATGGTTACAAGTGTGAGTATAGGGAACTTATTCCGCGTAAAGTATGTCTCCCAATTAGTTAAACATGGACTTAGATTAGGACTGCGCCAGGAACCGATTCTTGCGGAAAAGAAGATGATATAATCAGAGTGCATAGACTTGAATGGTTCGTAACGTTATAATCCTTGCTTTCCCGAAGGTGGTGCTACCCTGAGTCTGCTGAAGAAATTGCGCATAAAAACACAAATCACGATCGCGGTAGCCTGTATTTTAGTCATTATGCTCATCATCATTTATTCCTTGTACGCCCAAACTTCCCGGATCGTCATTCATGACAACGATCAATATTCGGAAGATACCATCCGTAAATTCAAGCTCTCCCTCTCGCAGAAGACAGACGAGATCGGCCAGATCATGCTGAATCTCGGGTTCGATCCATTCGTCCAGAAGTACTTGAATCAGAACGATCCGAGCCTGTCCTACGAAATGGGCAAGGAACTGGATCGCAAAATCATCTCTCTCAAAGCCGGCCGGAAAGGCTTCGAAGATATCGTTCTGATCGGGAAACTCGGAACGAAGTACAGCCTTAACGGGGGCATCGAATACGTGCGGCAATTGGAGCCGGAAATCCAAGCCAGCAAATCCGCATACGTCAGCGGATTGAAAAAGTTTAACTATAGCAACAACCTGCAGAACAGCATGGTATTCGCGCAAAACATTTATTCCATCGACATGAGCGCCGGGGCCGACGGGAAGCAAATCGGCTATATCGCCGTTATCGTCAACGTGGATTCCATGTTTTTCGATATCGACAATGCCAGCGGCGAACCCGGCGTCGGCTTCTACCTTATCGATAGGTACGGCAAAATTTTCCCGGAAACCCATTCTCCCGACATCGCGAGAAGCATTAGCGCACTAAGCCGAAGTCCGGGCGAAGAACGGAAGCTGACGGATTACGTCGGCGGGGTCAAGGGGGCCATTCAAATTCAGAAGCTGGACCCGATTCAAGCTTCCGTGCTCAGCTTCGTTCCGGAAGAGGCGCTATTGGCGGAACTGAGTTCGGTGCGCACCCGCAGTATTCTAATCGTTATCTTGGCTTTGATTATGATGGCGCTTCCTTTCGCGATGATCGTCAATAACATTCTCCAACCGATTCAAATTCTCGTGAAGTTCATCAATAGCATTAAATCCGGCAGCATCAAAGACTTGAAATTAACTTTAAAGCTCGAAGGAAACGTAGAAATGGCGGTCGTCGCCGAGAAACTGAACGGGATGCTAGGGGAAATCGACGCCCTTACCCATAAGCTCGTCGAGACGACGACCCACCTTCTCGAGGCCGAGATCGAGAAGGAGAAAGCCGCCACGGCTTATTTGCGCAGCCAGATCAATCCGCATTTTCTATATAACACGCTGGAATCGATTAAAGGGGTCGCGCTCGAAGTCGGAGCCCCTCAGGTCGTGGATATGACGAAAGCGCTTGGAAGACTGTTTCATTACAGTATCAAGGGTTCCGGCTACGTTACGCTCGATCAGGAGCTGAACGCCGTTAAATCTTACGTTTTTCTTCAGTTGATCCGCTTCGAGGGAAGGTTCGAAGTGAAGTACGACTTTACGGAGGCTGCGTTACGGGTGCCGGTCATGAAAATGATATTGCAGCCTCTCGTCGAGAACGCCATCTTCCATGGCTTGGAGCCGAAGACATCCAAAGGACATCTTACGATTAGCGGCGAAGTCGCGAAGGAGAATGGCGCTACGCTCGTCGTCCGGATACAAGACGACGGGGTCGGCCTTGAAAGCGAACGCTTAGAGCTCATTCAAAGCAAGCTGCTCGAGAAACCTTCCGCTCTTAGCCGAGATGGACAAGATTTGCCCGATAACGATAGCATCGGCTTGCTTAACGTCAATAATCGTCTGAGATTGGCATACGGACCGGGGAATGGGATATCGTTCGAGAGCGAAACCGGGAAAGGGACTCGCATTACGCTAACGATGCCCGTCGAAACAAGGCTGTCAGGAGGGAACGGCGATGTATAAAGTGCTGCTAGTGGACGATGAAAATTGGGTCATCAAAAGCCTCGAAGCCGGCGTTGATTGGCCGAAGTCGGGCTTTCGGGTCGCGGGCAAAGCCAACAACGGCTCCAGAGCCTTGCAACTGGTCCAGGAGTTGAAGCCCCATATCGTATTCACGGATATTCGGATGCCGGGTATGTCCGGCCTTGAACTGATCAAGAAAATCAAGGAATTCGACAATGATATCCAGGTCGTAGTCATTAGCGGCTATGCCGAATTCGCTTATGTCCAGAAATCTCTGAATTACGGCGTATTGGGATATTGCCTGAAGCCGTTCGATGATTACGAGATCGACGCCTTGCTCAGGTCCGCCGCCAAAATCATCGAAGAAATCAATATGAAGCGCGAAAGCCACCTTCTCGATCTCATGGATCATTGGCCTTCTGAGATGTCCGAAACGGCTTTTGACCGGATACTAGCGGATGTGGGGCTTATCGCGGATACCGTTCATGTCGTCGTCTCCGTCGGCAAAGGCAGATTAGCCTTCCCGGAAGGAACGAAAGCGATCGGCATTCATCTCGGAAGCTCGCGATGCGGTTATTTCGTTCAGTTCCCCGTGCCGGCAAACGCGGACGAAACGTTATTCGAGACGATTCCCGAAAGCATAGTCGGAATCGGCGTCGTCCGATCCGACCGCCGTATGAACGAGTTGATGAAGCACATCGAGTTGGCCACCACATGCGCTTGGGATTTTTTCATCCATGGGCGTATATGCCGCCAAGAGGAAGCCCAAGAAGACGAGACGATGAACGAGGCCGCGAACTCGCTCGTCCGTAATCTCGAGATCGCCGTCGCGAAAAAGGAACCTTCCCTCGTGCGAGCCCATCTCGACGAGATGAGATTGCCAACTAACAAACGCAACCTGCGTATTCACCATGCGCTTAAAATTTATAACATCGTCTACTTCCACGACTCCTACGACCGCAGAAATTCATCCGTGGACGATTACATTTTCAGCAAAGACCAGCTGTACCACCTCTACCATAACTTCGATCAGATGATCGAATGCTTGAAGGAGCTCCTGAGCGAATCCGATACGTCTTCTGCCCTTCCTACGGAGCGCGCGACGGAACATGCCAACCTCAAGGAAATCGTCAAATACATGAATGAACACTATCGCGGCGATATTTCCATCCAAAGCATCAGCAAAATTTTCTTCTTGAATCCGAACTATCTCAGCCAACTGTTCAAACGGGAACTGAAGGTTACGTTTACCGAGTACTTAACGAAGATTCGACTACAGGAAGCGAAACACTTGTTGTCGGCTACAGGTCTATCGATCGGAGAGGTCGCGGACGGCGTCGGATTTAAGGATTACTTTTATTTCATCCGGCTCTTCAAGAAACACACGCTGCAAACCCCGCGTCAATATCGGTTCAAAGACAAACACGGAGAGATTAATCCCGAATCCGGACGACGGGCGGAGGAAAAAGCATGAACGGCGCGAAGCGACGAATGGCTTCAACTCTCGTAGTTATCCTGTTGATTTCCTTGATCGCGGGCTGTCGGGATAGCGACTCCTCTTACGAATTCAACAAAATGCAGGCGCCACCGAATGCTTCGACCGGATCCTCCCCCTCCGAGCATATGGACATTTCGATTGCCTTATGGGATCTAGCCGAGAACATGACGGTTGACGATCCGCTCGTTCGACATTTGGAGAAAAAGCTCAACATCACGATCAAACCCGTTCCTATCACTACGGAGAATTACATGCAGCAATTTCAAATCTGGGCTTCTACGGATCAATTGCCCGACATCTTTTCCAGCGACGCGATCAACTCCCAGTATTACAAAAATTGGAGAGAACGGGGCGTCATTAAGGCGATCCCTGACGACTTGTCCCCTTACCCTCATCTTGCCAAGTATTTGGCAACGCAGGAAATCGAAGATCTAAAGGAGAATGGCAAGCTATATTTCATTCCAAGAAACACGTACGACAGCACCGATTACAACGTATTGGACAGACTCGTCATCTACCGTTGGGATCTCGCCCAGCAAGCCGGCATCGCCAAGGAACCGGAGACTTGGGAGGAATTCCGGGCCATGCTCAAGGCGATCGTCGATAAGGACCCCGAGAACCAAAACATTACCGGGCTTACGAGCGTCGGCAATTTGCTTCTTGGCGGACTGTTCTGGTTATATAGCTCGCCGGCGGCGACAAGCGACGGCAGCGGAAGCGACTTTAAATGGATCAAAGAAAACGGGAAATTCATCCCTGCGGTGTTCTCCGAGCATTCCGTGGATTCATTGAAGCTGCTCAGAGATTTCTATACGGAAGGTTTAATCGATCCCGAGCTACCTGCTACCCGCGGGGAAATGGGAAGAGACAAATTCGCGCAAGGCAAAGCCGCCGCCCTTCTCATCGCGGGGTCGATTCAAAGCGTCGATATCAATATCAATCAAGAGCGTTGGCAGAAGCTTCATCCCGGCGACACCCGTTTTTACGACAAAATCAAAGTATTGAAGCCGCTTCCCTCGATGGACGGGAACAGATATCACGCGCTATTTAAGACTTTTTGGTCGGAAAGCTACATTTCGTCCAAAGTCGACGACAAAAAGCTGGATCGTATTTTGCAATTGTTCGACTACATGAACTCTCCCGAATTCGAAGAAATGCGCCATTACGGACTCAAAGACGTCGATTATACCCGGAACGGGAATACGAACCGCATGATCGATCCGAACGTCAGCTTGCTAACGAAATACAAATATTTCTCGAATCTAGCGAACCTGTTGGACTGGGACGGCATGTTCAAGTTGAATCCCGAATACGTCGGCATCTCGCCCGAGGGCCATGCGGCGCAGCAGGAATTACTCGACTATTCCCTGGCAAACACGAAAAAGCAAAATTACGAAAGCCGACTTACGAATCTGTCTACTCCGACGAAAGACAGCTTCACGATCTTCGATAGCGACGATATGATCCGGGTCATGATCAGCAAGCTGCCTGTAGAAGCCATCTGGAAAGATATCGTCGACGGCTACAAGGAAAAGGGGTTGGATAAAATGATCGCGGAAGTTAATGCGAAGGCGAAGGAAATGGGTATGGAGTAGGGGGAAAAGAAGAGGACCGATTTAGATGGACGGCAGTCAGAATTTGATAAAAAAAACGGTCCCTTTGTCTCCGCTTTTCAGTTCGATTTCCGCTTTGTGGCGTGCAGCAATACTGTAGCAGACCGCTAAGCCAAGTCCTGTGCCCGTTTCTTTGGTGGTGAAAAACGGCGTGCCCAGTTTCTCCACATACTCTTCTTTAATTCCGCTCCCCTGATCCTCTAATTTCAAAATGACTTTCTTGCCTTCCGTATAGGTGCTGATCGTAAATGCCCCGCCCGGAGACATGGCTTCCAGACCGTTTATCGCCATATTCAGAATGAGTTGACGGATTTCTTTGTCATCTAACTGCAGATCGTCAATCGTTCCATAATGAACGTGTAAATGCTTGCCCGAGAGCATAGCTTCCGCTTGAATGAGCGGTTCCATGGAGGCGATAATTTCGTTCAGGTTCTGGCGTTTAAGATGAGTCGTTTTGTTCTTCGCCAAGGACAGGAATTCGGTAATAATGCCATTGGCTCTGTTCAGTTCTTCAAGCATGATATCAATGTAATCGACGGTAAGACTTTGGTTTTTTTTCGACATCTGCAGAAACCCGCGAATTGTCGTCATCGGGTTTCTAATTTCGTGAGCGATGCCCGCCGCCATCTCGCCGATCAGATTCAGTCGGGCCAGCTTCGCCATTTCTTTCTCCCAAGCGACCCTTTCTTCATTGGCGATAATGAGCTCGCTCGTGCGTTCACGAACGATCTGCTCCAGAAATTCATACTGATTTTGATGAAAACGGTGCATCTTTACGAAAGCATCGACCTTTAATTTCAGAACATCGGGATGAAAGGGTTTAAACATATAATCAATCGAACCCGCTTGGTATCCTTGAAGAACATGATCCGCGGATTTATTGATGGCCGTAATAAAAATAATCGGAATATCTTTCGTTTTCTCCCGATTTTTGATCAGCTTGGCCGTTTCAAAGCCGTTCATGCCCGGCATCTGCACGTCAAGAAGAATGACGGCAACATTTTGCATATCCTCGCGCATCGTATAACGAAGCGCATCCTCTCCCGATTTTAGACCGATTAATCGATAATCGGGAGAGGAGAGCACCGCTTCAAGGGTCAATAGGTTTTCGGGATGGTCGTCAACCATTAAGATATCGATCTTGGTTTCCATGATAGGCCCTCATTCATACAAAATTGGAAAAATGTCATTCATGGTAGGCTCGACGATTTTGCGATATATTTTTTCCTTTGAATCCAACTCTTCAAAACTCACCGCATGCGATCTCAGGAGTCCTTCTTTGTTCCCAAGGCCCAAATAGCCCGATTGAACGAGACTTTCGTTAAATAAACGGAGAACGCGCCGCTGTAGAACATCGTTGAAGTAGATCAATACATTCCGGCAAATAATGACATGGAATTCGTTAAAGGAATGATCGATAGCCAAGTTATGCTGAGAAAATATCATATTCTCGGACAGATACGGCTTGAATTCGACTCCCTCTTCTATAACGGTATAATACTTCGAGAACGCCTCCTCGCCGCCGGAACACAAATAGTTTCTCGTATACAATTGCATCTTATTAAGAGGAAACACTCTTCGTGCCGCTTGCCCCAATACTCTGTCGTTCATATCCGTAGCGTACAGCATCGTCTTAGGATACAAGCCTTCCTCGTGCAATAGAATAGCCATCGAATATACTTCTTCTCCGGTTGAACAGCCGGCATGCCAAATACGGATCGCGGGCAAGTTACGGAGCAGAGGAACGATGTTTCTGCGGAACGAAAGGAAGAAACTAGGCTCTCTGAACATTTCCGTGACATTGATCGAGAAATCCGCAAACAACCGCTCCATCGTTTGCCGATCATGAAGCACTTTTTCCAATAGGGCCAGAATCGAATCCAGATTTTCTCCCTGCATGCGATACTGAATCCTTCTTCGGATCGACTGGAAGGAATAATTCCTGAAGTCGTAACCGTAGTGCCGATATATGCCTTCTAGCAGCAAATTGATTTCAAGCTTCTCGATATCCTCATGCGGCGTTAAAGATTCATTGTTCTTGGCCATTTATTCTCCTATCTGTACAACCATACCCGGATTAAGGACATGAGTTGATCCAAGAGGATCGGTTTGCTGATGTAGTCGTTCGCGCCCGCTTCTATACACTTTTCTCTGTCGTATTTCATAGCTTTGGCCGTCAATGCGATAATAGGCAAGCTTTCGAATTGCGCGATTTTACGAACTTCCCGAATGGCTTCGTAACCGTCCATTTTAGGCATCATAATGTCCATAATGACAAGATCGATATCGCTGTTCTCGAGTAATAGATTTATTCCTTCTTGTCCATTCTCGGCAAATAGGACTTGAATTCGATAAGCCTCCAGTACCGTGGTCAACGCATAAATATTTCGCAAATCATCGTCAACGAGCAAGATTTTCTTACCTTCTAACGTGTTATCGATTGAGCTCGCTCCATCCGGCGAGTCGGCGGCACCTGTGTCATGGGTGGCAGCCGCTTCATGAACGGATGAAGCTAATAATTCGCCTCGAACTTTACTGATCGGAAGGTACAAGGTAAATGTGCTGCCGATTCCTATTTCGCTTTCGACCCGAATAACTCCGTCCAACAACTGAGCGATTTTCTGGCATATGGATAACCCTAATCCGGTTCCTCCGTATTTGCGGCTGGTCGTACCGTCCGCCTGGCGGAAAGCTTCGAAAATGACCGCCTGCTTTTCCTTGGGAATGCCGATGCCGGAATCCGACACCACGATAGCAATCCCATAATCGCCCATCAAAGCGACTGACGTTCCTTCAACTTCCTCCTTCGCAATAATTCGCATCTCCATGGAGACGCTTCCTTTTTCCGTAAACTTAAAGGCGTTGGACAGCAGGTTCTGTAAAATTTGCTGCAACCGTAGCTCGTCCGTATGGATCATCAGATCGGATATTTCTTCGTCTACCTTTACGTTAAACAGGAGGCCTTTATCGCTGGCGACTGGATCGAATTGGCGTTCTACGAAATCGACGAAGTTCTTTACTTTGACCCAATCGAATGCAACCTCGAGTTTCCCCGATTCGATTTTCGATAAATCCAGCACTTCGTTAATTAAACCGAGAAGATCTTTTCCCGAGGAATAGATCGTTTGGGAATACTCGACCTGTTTGGGGCTAAGATTGCCCTCTTTATTACCTGCCAACATTTGGGACAAAATCAGAAGACTGTTCAACGGCGTTCGAAGCTCGTGCGACATATTCGTCAGAAACTCCGTCTTATATCCGGATGCAAGCAGAATATGCTCGTTTTTTTCTTCAAGCTCATCCTTGATCTTCCCCAGCTCCGTGCTCTTCTTCTCCGAAGCCTCGACCTGATCCCTCAACTGATCGTTTAGCGTCCTTAATTCTTCTTGCTGCAGCTGCAGTTCTTCCGATTGCGTCTGCAGCTCTTCGGTAAAGATCTGGGATTCGCTCAACAATTGTTGAATTTTCATATGTCCGGAAACGCTATTGATCGTAATGCCCAATAGATCCGTCAGATTGTCCAGCAGTTGCAGATGGGATCGGGTAAACTCATGAAAGGAAGCAAGCTCGATGACGGCTACTACATTGTTCTCGAACTGTACGGGTACGATGACAATCTGAAAGGGCGTTGCCGCTCCAAGACCCGAGCCTATCTGTATATAATCTTTCGGAGGTTCGCTTAGAATAATCGTTCTATTCTCCGCGGCGCTCTGTCCCGCTAATCCCTCCCCAAAGGCAAAACCATCCGCACCAATGTCCGTATTGTCAGCCGCATAGGCAGCGCTTTTAATCAACCGAGGGATGCCGCTATCCGTTTCCTTGCGAAGATAGAAAACTCCGTAGCTCGCCCCGATTGCCGGAGAGACTGCCGTAATGAAAATTTTAGCGAGCCCGCTCAGCGTTTGAACTCCTTGGTACAGGGCCGTTATTTCGGCAACCTTGGATT
This sequence comes from Cohnella endophytica, assembly GCF_003628305.1. Taxonomy (GTDB): domain Bacteria; phylum Bacillota; class Bacilli; order Paenibacillales; family Paenibacillaceae; genus Cohnella; species Cohnella endophytica. The sequence continues at coordinate 111,755 of NZ_RBZM01000012.1, forward strand.
TATTCCAATTCTGATCCTGCAATAGCAGATTCGCTTGTTGTTGAAACACGGCTTGTTCTTCAAGAGCAGCGGCCATGACATTATAGGCAAGACCGATACTAGCCATTTCATCCTTTGTTTGTACCTCTATTCTGGGCAACTGATCGTTGCGTTCAGCAACTGAAGCTTGTTTCATAACGGATATAATATGCCCTAAACCCTTGATTACGCTCCTGAAAACCCATGCAGCGACAAATACTCCGCATAATATCGTAACGATAACAAGTACGATAATGAGGCGGATGGCGAAATTATAAGTATCGGTCGACCGTATTAAGGCCTGATCCATATCCTGCTCCTGCAGGTTGTTGAATTTATTGATATTCTGGAACAGATTTATTCGAATCGGCTCCGTGTTTCCGTTATGCCATTTAATTGCCTCTTCCTTCTTATTTTCAAGCAACAGTTTTATTTCAAGATCCGTGCTATCAAGAAACGAATCGTGCAGCCGGTGCATCTCCTGTACTAGCTTACGCGCATCCGGCTGATCTTCGAACATATGTTCCAGCTTATTCAGATTCGCATCCATGTTTAATTTAGTTGCATTGATTTTATCGGAACTTTCGTTCAGCCTATCCAAATTGTCATCCAGCAAAAACGCGCTTGTCTCCGTATTGAGCATATTAATATCCCATCGAACGGTGTTGGCAAGCTTGACCTTGGAATAATTATCGTCGACGACTCCGTGCATGGCTCGATTCATACTAAAGAACATTCTAAGCGCAAAAACAGAAAAAATGATTAATAAGGTCAAAATGGTGCCAAAACCAACAAATAATTTCGTGCGAAATTTCATGAGAGGTAGCACCCTTCTAGGAACGAAAAATAGCCTACAACAATAGTTATATCCGAATTTTTCACGATGCGCCAGAAAAATATGGAAGACAAAAAATAATGTTGAACTTTATCATTTTAAAGCGATCAAAGTACCTATTTTAACGCCAAATTACGACATAATTGGACTAATCGCAACTGCGTGGCACAACAAAAAAGGGCGCAGCCCGCATTCGGCTCGCCCCTTCTATTAACCCATAAGCTTGCTTTTCAGCTTGTCGAATTCTTCTTGCGTCAGTATGCCTGCATTTTTAAGCTCGAGCGCTTTTTTTAGCTCGTCCATGACGGAAACCGAAGTCGCGGCAACTTGAGCGCGAGCGTTCAAAGTAGCCATGCGCTCTTCGATTAATTGCTTGGCCTTCATCGCTTGCTCGAAATGATCATTTTTGGCCACGAATATAGCGTAGTCATTGGCCACTATATCATTTACGGTTTCCATTGGCGCGCGATAAAATTCGCCTTTAAGTATAAACTGAATGTATCCGATCCGATTTATTAAAGCAGGCGGTTTTTTGATTTCTATCGAGGAGATATCGGAGATATTGATTTCCGTGTTTGGTTTTTGAAACATTTTCTTGAATTTCAAAATGACTTTAGTAGAATCCACGATAATGATCCCATTGGTCCCTTCGAATTCTTTGCTATCCGTTTGCATCTCCAACAACCTCCGACTTTTTTTGTCTACGTCCCTTTAACTCAGCAATCTTTTCTTGAAGTCTTCGAACTCTTCGTTCGATAGTACGCCGGCATCGCGCAGCTCGGCGGCTTTCTTGATCTCTTCGAGAACGGAAAGCGTTGAATGAGGAACGGGCTCTGCGGTTGCATGGTTTTGTTCCTGGAAATTCGGATTCGCGATATACCTTTCTATTAAATATTTGGCTTTTAACATCTCGCGATACTGGGAACCCGTAGCTAAAACGATCTTATTCTCGCTCTTCGCTGAGCCTCCCGGCGTGGGATGATTGCCTGCATAGATGAATTCGATAAATCCCTCCGCGAACATTTTGGGCTCTCTTATTTCGATAGCCGAAATGCTGCGTAAATAAATTTCCGTCGAATTTCTCCCGTCGCCAAACGACTTTCTGAATTTAAGAGTAACCTTTACGGGATCCACGATTATCCAACCGCCCACTCCGTGGAATTCTTGCTCCATTCCGCAACCTCCACAAAACGCGTTTTTTGGTCTATTTTACCACATTAATCAAAGAAAAAGATCTAAGCTTCGTTGGAAGGCTTGCGAGACGAACGTTCACCATAAAAAAACCGACCTCTAGAGGTCGGTTAGATCGGAAATATGAAAATATCGCTACTTTGGAGGTATCAGGGCGTAGGAGTCGACATCAAGATATAATCCAAGTTCACGTTTGCCGTGTCTCCAACGTCGTACTTATAAGCAATCGTGTTGAACCCGGCATTAAGGTTCAGCGATTCCGTCTTGTCGCCCCAAGTATCCCAATTCGCGGTAGCGGGTAGCGACGTTTGTTTGATTTTTACGCCATTCACGTAAAGACTTAAGGTTTCGGAGATTCCCATTCCATTGCTATACCTTAGCGTTACATTCGAGAGTCCGGCGCTTGCCGTATAGACCGTAAAAGTCGTTGATGCCCCGATGTTGCCCGTATTGTAATTATCGACAAAACCGGTGCCCGAGTAATTACTATGATCCGTGGCTTTCTTAGCAATTACTAATGCCGCATTTTCCGCTTCGGCTTTTGTCGTCGGAGTCGGTGGCGGGGAAGTGCCTCCCGCATACGAAATATAATCTAAATTTACGTTCGCTGTATCTCCGGCGTCGTATTTATAAGCGATCGTATTGCTGCCGGCTTTAAGGGTAAGCGATTCCGCTTTGTTGCCCCAAGTATCCCAATTCGCGGTTGCCGGTAGCGAGGTTTGTTTGATTTTCACGCCGTTTACGTAAAGACTTAATGTCTTGGAGCTTCCCGAGCCATTCGCATATCTTAGCGTTATATTGGCGGGTCCGGCGCTTGCCATATAGACCGTAAACGTCGTTGCGGCCCCTATGTTACCCGTGTTGTAATTGTCTACAAAGCCGGTGCCCGAATAATTGCTATGGTCCGTCGCTTTCTTGGCGATGACCAGATCCGCGTCTTCCGCTTCCAACTGGGTTATCGGTGTCGGCGTCGCTGTTGGCGTTGGTGTTGGTGTTGGTGTTGGTGTTGGTGTTGGTGTTGGTGTTGGTGTTGGTGTTGGTGTTGGTGTTGGTGTTGGTGTTGGTGTTGGTGTTGGTGTTGGTGTTGGTGTTGGTGTTGGTGTTGGTGTTGGTGTTGGTGTTGGTGTTG
>NZ_RBZM01000013.1 GCF_003628305.1 Cohnella endophytica
TGTTGGTGTTGGTGTTGGTGTTGGTGTTGGTGTTGGTGTTGGTGTTGGTGTTGGTGTTGGTGTTGGTGTTGGTGTTGGTGTTGGTGTTGGTGTTGGTGTTGGTGTTGGTGTTGGTGTTGGTGTTGGTCCGCCTGCCAAAGAGATATAATCCAAGTTCACGTTTGCCGTATCTCCAACATCGTACTTATAAGCAATCGTGTTGAATCCGGCATTAAGGTTCAGCGATTCCGTCTTGTCGCCCCAAGTATCCCAATTCGCGGTTGCGGGTAGCGACGTTTGTTTGATTTTTACGCCATTCACGTAAAGGCTTAAGGTTTCGGAGATTCCCATTCCATTGCTATACCTTAGCGTTACATTCGAGAGTCCGGCGCTTGCCGTATAGACCGTAAAAGTCGTTGATGCCCCGATGTTGCCCGTATTGTAATTATCGACAAAACCGGTGCCCGAGTAATTCCTATGATCAGTGGCTTTCTTAGCGATTACCAATGCCGCATTTTCCGCTTCAGCTTTTGTCGTCGGAGTCGGTGGCGGCGAAGTGCCTCCCGCATACGAAATATAGTCTAAATTTACGTTCGCGGTATCTCCGGCGTCGTATTTATAAGCGATCGTATTGCTGCCAGCTTTAAGGGTAAGCGATTCCGCTTTGTTGCCCCAAGTATCCCAATTCGCGGTTGCCGGCAGCGAGGTTTGTTTGATTTTCACGCCGTTTACGTAAAGACTTAATGTCTTGGAGCTTCCCGAGCCATTCGCATATCTTAGCGTTATATTGGCGGGTCCGGCGCTTGCCATATAGGCCGTAAACGTCGTTGCGGCCCCTATGTTACCCGTGTTGTAATTGTCTACGAATCCGGTGCCCGAATAATTGCTATGGTCCGTCGCTTTCTTGGCGATGACCAGATCCGCGTCTTCCGCTTCCAACTGGGTTATCGGCGTCGGCGTCGCTGTTGGCGTTGGCGTAGGGGTCGCCGTTGGTGTTGGCGTAGGAGTAGGAGTCGGCGTCGGTGTTGGTGTTGGTGTTGGTATCGGTGTTGGTGTTGGTATCGGTGTCGGTGTCGATCCACCCGCATACCAAATATAATCTAAATTCACATTCGCCGTGTCTCCGGCATCGTATTTATAAGCAATCGTGTTGACTCCGGCAACGAGATTTAGCGATTCCGCTTTGTCGCCCCAAGTATCCCAGTCCGCGGTAGCCGGCAACGATGTTTGTTTGATTTTCACGCCATTCACGTAAAGACTTAAAGTTTGGGAAACTCCCATTCCATTACTATATCTTAGCGTTATATTCGCAGGCCCGGCGTTTGCCATGTTGACCGTAAACGTCGTCGTTGCCCCTATGTTACCCGTGTTGTAATTATCGACGAATCCGGTGCCCGAATAATTACTATGATCCGTTGCTATCCTAGCAATAACAAGATCGGCATTTTCCGCTTCAAGCTTCGTTATAGGCGGCGCTGTAGTACCGCTAGTTAGCCCATATACATCTAATCGATTCGAAAAAGTAGCCATATAAACCTTCCCGTTCATCACGGTCGGCGGAACGAATTTCGCAAAATTGAAAATATCGTTCGGATTACCGCTTTGTTTACTATTCCATAGTTCATGGGATAGATCGCTTGCATCGAAAGCTCTTAGAACGCCCTCTACGGTTGAATGGTTTGCATCATCCTTTAGAGGCGTACTTGACCAAACTATGCCTGTTCCTGCCTTGCTTCCGTCCGCCGAGACGGTTAAGAAACCTCCGGGCATCGTCTGCTCCGGCAATTTCACGACGCTTTGCGAATTGGGGACCGAATTAAGCATCGTTCCGTTATAACCGAATGCCTTAAGGGTATCCCCCTCAGCCCACACATAAATTTGTTTACCCCTCGGCCCCTCCCAATAGATTGGCGCGCCATGGATATTCCCATCGGAAATATGCAAGCTTTGCACGATTTGAGAATCGCTTCCCGCATGGAATCCTCCGAGATTGTTCGTATTTAACAGATAGAGCTTTCCTTCTTTACTTCCGCAAATGATTAGATTAGTACCTGGAATGAGCATAGCTCCGCTTGATCCTAAGTCGAGATCATCTCGATCCAGTTCTTTATAATTGTAGGGCATGAACCAATCAAGCGTTACGGTTGGCGCATTCTTGCTTAGTTTAATGACGCTATCTCCTTTATTAATGACATTATCAACCGTATCGGTGGAAAGATTGCCGGACAAAAAATACAGATCCCCTGCCAAATCGATCGTTATTCCTTGGCCCGATTGCCATACGCCTCCCCATCCTCCGTTAGGCGATGTCGTATATGCTACCTCTTGAGCAAGCGTTGCCGAGTTGTAACCCAATACCCATCCATGATAATTCCCATTATCCCCGATACTGCCGAAGCCGAAATAAATTCTTCCGTTTGCTAACGTCAGGGCAGTACGTTGCAATTGAACCCGGCTATCCAGGCTAACGGTCTTGCCTCCTTCTGCAGTGCCAGCAACCGTTGCCGCTATGTCGACAGGTCCGGTTTTGATGCTTCCATCCGTTAAACCGATCGCATAGAGCCTGTGTTTATACTTTGTTTTTGTTGAATTTACCGTCATGAGCGTTACATAGATGACGTTATTCTCTCTGGAAATTACGGGCGTGGCCAAAATTCCGATTTCGTTTCTAATATCCGAGTAGCCTTCCGGTCCAATGTTTGAATCGGGTAGTCTTACGGACGGATCTAGCGATTTCGTCCATAACGGTCCAATGGTTCCGTCATCGGCATCAAAGCAATATAGCGTATTATGCATAGTGGCAACATAAACTACATTTCGAACCTTACCGCCAATATCCATATTCGACAGATACAATGGCTGCGCATATATTTGTCCGTCCACCTGCTGAGAGAACAATTTACCAAAACTATTTGCGTTAACATTTGAAGTCGTAAGGATTGTTTCTTTCAGATTGGCGCCTGTTCGTTGGTTATCGTTATGCTGGGTAGTCATATCTAGATTTTCAACGAGCGCATGCGCCGCTTGCAAAGGTACAATCATATTCGCAATCAATAACAACGGTAAAATGATAGCCCACGCAACGAAAAAAGGTTTTTTTTTCACATGGAACTCTCCTAAAGTAGATTATTACATTTCATTTCTTCGGCAACGGGAAAATGTAATAGTTCACTCTATTTATGGGACGTCCAGATTATGTCAGATAGCATTGCTTGCATCTATTTATATCCAAGCACTTTGGCGATGGTCTATAGGTACTGTGCCGGAATCATGCTTTCTCTTCACGATACGGGACAGGATAATGACCATTTCTTCACGGCTGATCGTTTTGTTCGGTTTGAATGTTCCGTCTCCGTAACCGGCAAGTACCCCGGCGCTGGCTAATTTCCCTATGGCTTCTCCAGCCCAGTGACCGCCAACATCGCTCAGAACAACCGAATGACTGTCGCCGTTGTTAAAATCGAATGAAAAAGCCCCCTTGAAAAAGGAGACTTGGTCTTGAAAATTATAATTGAGGATCTCTAATTGGCGTTCACTAAGCCGTCTGCAAGAGATTGGGACAAGCGACTGCGTTTGGGCTTGCGATTGACCAAATAAATACTGATTCCGATGAGAATTAGCCCCGCCAAAAGATAAATAGAAAAAGATTCTTTCAAGAACAGCACTCCGCTAACCACCGAAATGAGCGGCACTAGAAAGGTATAAGAAGCGACCCTGCTGGCATCTCCCGAGTTCACCAACTTGAAATAAACGATCCATGAGGCCGATATTCCAAGAACGATTCCAAAGACGAGGCCAATGACTAAATGCTCATTCCAGACGATGTTCGACCATTTTTCCGTAACCGAACCGACGGAAGTAAGAGCAATGCCACCGAACGTGCATTGAAAGGCCACCAGCCATACGGAATCTACCCGAAGGCTTACTTTTTTGACATAAATGGTACCGATAGCCCAACTAAGAGAGGTAAAAAGCGCGAGAACGATGCCCAGGACAGCGATATGCCCGGATAATCCTCCCGCGCTAACCGCCGCTACGCCAAGTACCCCGATAATCAAGCCCGCGATTTTTATTCCCGTCATCGATTCCCCTAACCATAACCAAGCCATGATCCCGACAAGGACAGGCTGGAGATACACGATAACCGAGAACAGTCCCGATGGCATATACATCATTCCGACGGTCTGCAACCCATAGAAGAGAGCAACGTTAAATAGGGATGAAATCAGATAGATCGGCCAGCTAGTTTTCCAGTGGATTTCTTTCCGTTTGGACCAAAAAACGATGATTAATAGCAATCCACCAACTAATGTGCGCAATCCGGCGAACAGAAGAGGCGGCGTATATTCTAATGCGAGTTTATAAATCGGCCACGATATTCCCCATACGAGAACAAGAAAAGCGATCAGGCTAATGGTCTTGGATCTCGATAATTCATTCATGATGTCTACCATTCTCCTATTCGCCCTATTCGATGACTTTACTTCTTCTTTTTCGATTTGCTTTCGAACTTTTCAATGTTTCTTGCCGTTCTGTATTTAACGATTCTGCTTATGAGGTCATAGGGAAGCGGCTTATCGAACGGGAATTGTAATGTTCCCTTCGACTTGTGAAATTCTTTTGCTTCCTCTTTGAACTCATCGATTCCGCTCGCGCCCGGATAAAAACCGATATGTTTTTTGAAAGCTGCAAAATGCACCAGATTTCCATGAAGCTCGAACGTAGGCATCTGATAGCTGATTTTTTCCTTCGCGTCAGGTGCCGACTCTTTTATCGCTTCCCTTAGCGTCTGAAGAATAGCTTGAACCTCGGGTGCAAACGTCGAAATATACTCGTCGATCGACTCATAAGTGATTTTGTTTTCTTTCATGTAAGTTTGCTCCAAACTTTAATGATACGGATATCTTTCTTTCTCTATTATTACTCTACTGGCTCTTTTGAGCCAGCATTTTTAAAAGAACGGTAACGGCCTCTGCTCTTGTCGTACTCGCTACCGGCGCGAACTTATTTCCTCCTCTGCCTGTTACAAGACCAAGCTTTCTCATGGCTGCAACTGCACCTTTCGCCCACGCCGGAATATCCTGGTCATCCGTAAAACCAGATGAGCTATTCGTTTCCAAAGACAAACCCCATGCATTGGCAACCATCATTGCCATCTCAACGCGGGTAATGGGGGAATTCGGACGGAAAGTCCCGCCCTCATCGCCTTTTATGTAGCCAGCGTGCACCGCTAGCGACACTGCGCTCTTCGCCCATGCCCCGATCTTCGCCGCATCGGTGAAGTTCAATGCTTCTCCTGTTCCTGTTCCTGCTCCTTGCGGCTTTAAAGCATTCACCAGCATAACCGTAAACTCAGCGCGCGTCACGATATGATTCGGCTTAAACGTTCCATCAGGATAACCCGTGACGACTCCGTTACCAACCGCTTGCTTAATCGCAGTCTCAGCCCAATGTCCGGAAATATCGCTCAAGTTAATCGTAGGTTTTGTGTCTGTCGGCACATCAGCCTTGTGATCTACAGCGAATACCGCAAACTTCGTAAAGTGATCGACCATCACGGTAATCTGATTGCCGATTATCTTGCCTCCCGTCACTTCAATCCAGCTTTTCTTCACTTCGTCATAATAGAAAACAGCCGCCGTTTGATTGCTCTTCAAGCTAGCAGGTTCAAACGTAAAGCTAAGCGTGATGGGGTTTTTGAAGCTTTCCGCAAAATTTTTCATTATTTCATATACCGCGCTAACTAAAATTTCATTGTTCGTGAGAAGCTTCTGCGATTCCGTCACTTTGTCGATTGTTAATTTTACATCTTTGTCCGTAGCATTGGCCGGGATCGAAACGACGATCCTATTGTCTAAACTAACTTCGCCCGCTTTACCTGGCGCAAGCGTCAGTCTGCCATCCGTCGATCTTAATATAGCGTCACTTGAAGGCGTTGAGCCATCACCCCCGACAGACGGTGCTACATTCACGGACACGACATAAGTAACTTTCGTCGTGCCATTCTGTGCGGTTACGATAACCTTTTTGCCAGAAGCTAAGGTATTCGCAACGGTAGTTCCGTTTGCATCGTAGATTTCGAACGTTGCACCCATTGCCGGGGTGATCGCAGCCTTCAAGGCTGCAAGCGTTGTCCCGTACGGAATATTTGTGATGCGTTCATTCGTCGTTCCTTCAGCGCTTACGGTCCCGATCGTAGAGGTCAACGTGGCTGCGCTGTTCGCCGCAACGGTCACGAGGATCGTCCAGTCCTGCGTGCTGCCATCCTCCGCCTTGACTACCATAGTGACTGGGCTACCGAAATCGATAGGGGGTATGAAGAATTCTAGATCTATGCCGTCAATCATCGCCGAAGCCTTTTCAGACAAATTAAATTTTGGATAAAGTAGAAATAAGATGGAATCGAACGCCACTTCAATCTCTACCGTATGCTTGACCGTATCAATCGTTGCCGCTCCGGTTTGCTCATCAAAGAAAAATCGTGTGATCTCCTTCTCGGTGTTCGCCGCAACGGTCACGGTAACCGTCCATTTCTGCGTGCTGCCGTTCGCCGCTTTCACGATATAGACGACCGGGCGAGTGAAGTCGTTAGCGGAAACACCGGTCACTTGATCCACGGTGCCCACCTTCACTGAAGCCCCGGCAGACAAATTAAATTTCGCCACCAAGTTTCTTACGTTAGGGCTATAAGCTACTTTAATCGCTACCGTGTGCGCGATAGCATCAATCGTTGCCGCTCCGGTCTGCTCAGTAAAGCTGAATGCCGTTATTTCGCTCGCACTGCTCGCTGCAACGGTTACGGCGACCGTCCAGTTCTGCGTACTGCCATTCTCCGCCGTTAATGCATAGGTGACCGGAGCCGTGAAGTCGTTAGCGGTCGTTCCGCTCGCTTGCACTACGGAGTCAACCATCGCCGAGGCTCCTGCCGATAAAGAGAACGCAGCCTTCAAGCTGGTCACGTTAGTGCCATAAGCCACTTTAATCGCTACCGTGTGCGCGACCGCATCAATCGTTGCCGTTCCGGTTTGCTCAGCAAAACTGAATGACGTGATATTTGCCGCGCTGCTCGGCACAACGGTCACGATATACGTCACCTTCGTTGTTCCATCTTGCGCGGTGACAATAACCTTTTTGCCAGAAGCCAAGGTTGTTGCAATCGTTGTCCCATCTGCATCATAAATTTCGAAAGTTGCGTTCGCCGCTGGAATGATCGCCGCCTTTAATTCGGCTAACGTTGTTCCGCTCGGAACGTTCGTTATGCTTTCGGTCATCGCTCCACCTGTGCTTACGACCCCCAACCTGGAGGTCAAAGTGGCCTCACTGCTTAACCATCTCGCATACAAAGTTGTATTATACGTTATTGTAAAAGAATCACCCGACTTATAGGGTGTACCTCCACCATTCGCTTGCGTGCTCCATCCATCAAAGACGTACCCCATCTTTACTAAATCTATTGTCCCCGAATATACGCTGGCTGTTGCTCCTGAGGGATAAGACTGACTAGTTGGAGCTTGTCCGCTACTATTGCCATTCCCGTTATAGTCTAGGTAAACCTGAAAAACTCGCAAATAAGGGTAGCCGCCATTATGCAAGGAATCTATCGCCCATATATTCATAAAGTCCCATAAATTCGCGCTATCCGCTTCATAATTGCTTTGCTTTTGCATTTGCACAGTTGATTTGCCTTCGCCCCCTTCTGAGCTAGATTGCCCGCTTGTCTGTACGTCGTAAAAGCTATTGTCCGTTATTCCAGATAAGCTCTTACCGATCAAACCGCCTACCATGGAGCTTCCACTTACATTCCCGGAGGAGTAGCTATTACTGACTTTCGCACTCTGGTTGTACCCAACCAGGCCGCCTACAGTGTCACTTCCGTTAACTTGCCCTGAAGCATAGCTGTTGCTAATCGTACTCTCAAAGTTCCAGCCCACCAAGCCGCCTACCCGATTTAATCCGGTCACTTTCCCTGAGCCGTAGTTTGTGCTGATTGTTCCAAATTGGTTGTTGCCAACCAAGCCGCCTACAGTGTCACTTCCGTTAATAATCCCTGAAGAGTAATTGTTACTAATTTCTCCGCGGTTATTGTCTCCGACCAAGCCGCCTACTCTATCACCTTTGCTCCCACCGCTCACATTCCCTAAAGCGTAGCTATAGCTGATCTTTCCGGTCATGTTGGTGCCAACCAAACCGCCTATGCCACTGCTTCCAGTTCCTCCGTTAACGCTAATATTGCCCAAGGCGTGGCTGCTGCTGATCTTGGCATCGTCATTGTAACCAACCAAACCGCCTAAATAAATTTCTCCGCTCACATCTCCTAAAGCGTAGCTGTCGCTGATCTCTCCGCGTTCCATCTTGCCAACCAAACCGCCTACCTCAAGCGTCCCACTCACTTCCTTTGAGGCGTAGCTGTTCATAATCTTTCCATCGACACTGTAACCAATCAAACCGCCTACACTAGCGCTGATGCGTCCGCAGATCACATCCCCTAAGGCGTAGCTGCCGCTGATTTCTCCGCGTTCGTTGATGCCAATCAAACCGCCTGTTTTATTAAATCCGACTACTTTTCCTGAAGCGTAGCTGTTACTAACTTTTCCATTGAGGTTATAGCCAATCAAACCTCCTACATTGTTACTATTATTTCCACCGCTCACATTACCTGAAGCGCTGCTGTTGGTAATCGTTCCATCGGTATTGATACCAACCAAACCGCCTACATTGTTACTCTTATTTCCACCGCTCACTTTCCCTGAGGTATAGCTGTTGGCGATCTTTCCATCGCGATTAATACCAACCAACCCGCCTACATTGCTATTATTGTTTCCTCCGTCCACATCCCCTGAGGTGTAACTGTTACTTATCTCTCCGTGGTTGTTGTGGCCAACTAAGCCGCCTATATCTTGTAAACCGCCCACACTCCCTGTGGTGAAGCTATTGTCTATTATTCCTCCCTCGGTCATACCAACCAAACCACCTACACCAGCAGATCCACGCAATTCCGCTGAAGTGTAGCTGTTGCTAATTTTTCCATTGAGGTTATGGCCAACCAAACCGCCTATCTCATATGTTCCGCTTACACTACCTGTGACGAAACTATTCTCAATTGTTCCCCCGTCGTTATAACCAACCAAGCCACCTACGATATTTGTCCCTTTAATTAAGACATTTTCCAATTTCATATTCGCAACAAAACTACCCGTCCCAATACCGCCAAATAAACCCAAACCTACACCTGAGCTATTATCCATTTTCAATCCTGTTATTTTATATCCATTGCCATCTATGTGGCCGTAAAACGGCGATGATCCAGGAACACCGATCGGATCCCAGCCGGCGCCCGCATAGCTGCTCAAATCAATATGATCTGTTAGCTTGAAATAAATGTTCGCATTTAAATAACTGCCTCTGACTTTATTTAATTGATCTGCTGTTGCGATAAGATAAGGGTTGCCAGACGAACCATCTCCTCCTGAAAAATCACTGGCATCCTCCGCAGAAACTTTCCCCGTTCCGAAAATCCCGCCAGGGACGGTGCCTAGCACGATCATTATCGTCAGCATCAATAGCATCACTTTTTTTACCGACATACGCATTCCTATTTCCCCTTCCACTGTACGAAACTTATTCAGTAATTCTACTAAAGCTCAATAAAAGAATAATGAAAGATTCGACAAGAAAAAGACAAAAACCGCGTAGCATCAAAGCTTCCGCGGTTTACATATAATTGCTGAACGCCCGTATTATCGATAATATCGAGATACTTCCACTCAAAAAGACCGACGCTACCTCGCAAGCGATATGGATCTCCCTCTGTTTACCAAAAAGCTTTTTTATATAGGAAAACAGGATACCCACCCTTGCAATGAAGGTAAGGCATCCTGTTCTTTCGAGACCGTTCCCGGACTTCTTACGCGTCCTTTTACGGAGACGACGAGGCGGCCTGAATCGCTTCGAACGCCCAATGGGAGGCCGGAACATCGGAGAAGACCGGCGTCCCCGAACCTTTGCCTTCCCGTCCGAGCAGCCTGTTTAATATCGCCACCGCCTCCGCGCGCGTCAACGTCCGGTCGGGACGGAACGTGCCGTCCGCGTATCCGTTCAGATAGCCGTTCGCTTGCGCGCTTCGAATGGCGGTTTCCGCCCAATGGCCCTGGATATCCGAGAAAGTCTGTTGTCCTTGCTTCGGTTCACTATGCGGACCGAAGGCAGCGAGCAACGTCGCCATCTCGGCGCGGGTCAACGCCGCTTCCGGACGGAAACGCCCGTCGGGCGAGCCCTTCATCCAACCTCGGCGGGCGGCTTCCGCGATCGCATCGCGCGCCCAATATTTCACGGGAATATCCGGATAAGGTGCCTGCGAAGCTTTGCTCGCTTCTCCGCTGCCGAACAGCTTGTTTAGGATGGACGCCATTTCGGCTCTTGTCAGTCCCTGGTTAGGCTTGAACAAGCCTCCGGGGTAACCTCCGATATAGGCGATGCCCTTGTCATGTGGCTTCCCGCTTGACGAGAACGCGTCCCAGCCTGCGATGCCGACGACCGCAAACGTGCTGAAGCCATTAACTTTGAAAGCGATCGACGGTTTATTGCCATCCGGATCGAACGTTCCCCGCAACAGCTCGATCGTGCCGTCGCTATGTTCGACATAGACGCCCGTATCGGACGGCAACACGCGAAGTCCTTCGGACTGCCCGAACGGCAACGTCAGAATGAACGCCCGGCCTTGAAGCGAGGCGTCGATCTGGACCGGCGTGCCCCGCACTTGCAAAGCGCCGCCTCCCGCTTGGCCGGCGACGATCGCCGACGAACCGGCCCGCTCTCCCAGCCGAGTGCGCTCGGCTCCGTTCCGGATCGGTTCGATCTTCCACTCCACCGGAACGGATACGCCCTGAAGCGACGAGGGCGGCATCGTGATTCCTACCTCCGAAGCGCGTATGCCGAGCGTGATACCCGCTTCGGATAGTCGCTTAGCCGCTTCGGCCGAGAACTTGACGATCCGCAGATCGATCGGCTCCGGCGCATCCGGAATGTCGATTCGGAACGAAGAGATACTTGCCGCCTTGAGCTTGGCGATCGCTCCCGCGATGAAGGCATCGGGGATATCCAGCGTCTGGATCGTTCTGTCGCCTTCCTTCTTCATGTCCATGATCAGCGTGCCGAGCGTGATTCCGCCAGCAATGACGGAGATGCCGCCCGGAGCGACCGGCACGGAACCGCCTCCGTTGCCGCCTCCTCCCCCGCCCGTCCCCGGCGAGCCGCCGCTATAGGCGTTCGGCGTGACCGGCGTGGAAGCCGACGAGGCGATCGATTCTCCCTTCTCGTTCACGGCTTTTACCGTGAACATATAAGGCGTGCCGTTCGTCAAGCCGTTCACCTTCACGCTGAGGGACGTTCCGACAACGTCGACCGTCTTCACTTCCGTTCCGCCGTTCCATGTCGTAACCTTGTAGCCCGTGATCGGCTTGCCGCCGTCGCGCGCCGGCGCGGCGAACGTCACGGTCGCGGACGCGTCCCCCGCAACGGCGCTAACCCCCGTCGGCGGCTCCGGCGGTCCGGAAGGGATAACCGCTTGAGATCGCGCCGACTGCGGCGATCGCCCGAACTCCGTCACCGCCGTGACGGCGAACGTATAGCTGCGGCCGTTCGTCAGTCCGGCGTACGAGATCGGACTGGATGAGCCCGTCACCGTCCGAAGCTGTTCGAAGCCGTCCCAGGCGACGACCTCGTATGTCGCCTGCGTGCCGCCGAACAGCGGCCCAGGCGAGAAGGCGACGCTCGCCGTTCCATCATCGGCCGTGGCCGTCACGCTGGTCGGAGCGCCCGGCGCGCCGTAAGGCGAGGCCGTCGCGGAAGCGTAATCGGAAATCCCGCAGGTGTTGCCCGCCGCGACCTCCACGACGTAAGCTCCTCCCTTCTGCAAATTGCTCCACGTCATGGAGAGCTGATCGGACGGTACGTCGGTCGAGTCGACCTCGACGCCGTCTTTGAGCAGCCGGAGCTTATACGTCGTGATCGGACTTCCGCCGTCGTTTCCCGGCGTATAATAAACAACGAGCTGACCGTCCCCGGCTTGCACGCGGTCGATCGTCGGCTTTCGGGGCGCGGACGCCGTATCGAATCGCCAGTTGTCGCTGCTCAAGATCCCGGCGAACGGATTGCCGTCGGCATCCGCGAATGCTCCCCGCTCCACGAACACGAAGACGGTACTGCCTGCCGGTAGCCGCTCGGGCAGCGGGAGAGTCGCCTTCGCTCCTTCCACCGTCGCGGCGGACGCGTCCACTTCCGCGAACGGTTCGTCTCCGTTGCCGACGAAGACCAGGATCTTCTTCCCTTGGACAGCGGTGACCGCGCCACTGAAGGTCAACTTAAGGCTCTCGACATTAGCCGCTCCGGAAGAGCCGTTGGCTGGGGATAACGGGGGGATTGCTTGAAGCACGTTCTCGTTCACGGTTTTGAAAGTCCATCCCGTTTTGTCCGAAAGACCTGCGAACGGAATTCCCTCCGCGTCCACGAAGGCGTCCCCGTCGATCAGCACGTAGTAACTCTCGCCGTCCTGCGGCAACACCGCATCGCCCAGGAACGTCAGCCAACCGTCCTGCGGCAACACCGCATCGCCCAGGAACGTCAGCCAACCGTCCTCCGGCGACGCATCGCCTTCGACGACATGGATGCGATCGATCTCCTGATCGTCCGAAGCCCGATACACCGTGATGTAACCGTCGGCGGGGAGCGTCTCCTTGTCGAACTTCAGCAAATAAACCGGATGGTTGGCGGCGATCGTTCCCGAAGGCTCCTTCTCTGCAAGGCGAGGCGGACTCGCCTTTACCGTGAATCGCCAGTCGCCGTCCGCCAGACCCTCATACGCATTGCCGTTCTCGTCCACGAATGCCCCGGCCTCGATACTCACGGTAAGCGTCGCTTTCCCCGGCCAATGGCCGTCCGGTAAGATCTCGACCGTCTCGCCTCCAGAGATGACCCGGACTCCTGCCGCGTCGATGGTCTCGCACGCGGAGGATGCATCGCAGACGGTTATCTTCTTGCCCGCGACGCCCCTCACTGGTCCGTCGAACGTCAGCTCCAGCTTGCCGTCGTCTGCGAAACTCTCTTCGCCGTTCTCCGGCAACATGCCGACGAGCGCCGGCGGCGTCGTGCTTTTCACGAATCCGAGCACGCCCAGATTGCCGTCGGAGTCGGTATAGGCAATATAAGGCGTGCCATCGTCTCCGACGGTGACCGTGATCGGCCTGTACCAAGAATAATCGCGAACGGCGAGGGAGCCGAGCGCGTTCCAAGCGGTGCCGTCCCATTTGACCGCATGCAACGTGCCGCCCGGATCGAAGGAGTCGATATATCCCACGAACGGGCGTCCGTCGGTCGGATCGACCGCCATGGAACCGTTGAATCCGGCAAAATGTCCGATGTTCGTCCAAGCGCCCGACATGTCCCGCTTCCATACGAAGATACCGTCATAATTGGTATTGTAAAACAAATACAGCGCGCCATCGGAAGCATACAGCAGCTCCGGGTAATTGCCGCTCGGAGTCAACATTCCAAGATCGTGCCACGCACCATCCGCCGATCGGGATTTGACGATCGGCTCGTAAAAACCGCTCTCCTTGTTCATGAAAACAGCCGCGGGCAGTCCCCCGGCATCGACGGCGACGTCGGGCATATAACCCGCCCCTCCGGAGATGGGTTCCGGGTCGAGCCAGCCATCGCCGTCCGTAATAGCCACGGTCGGCCTGTCGTCCAATCCGATGGCGACCACGTAGGCGCGACCAGTCCCGTCTACGGACATCTTCAGTGGATAGGGGGTCTTGACCGATGGATTCGTATCCCCCACGGACCACGTCTTGTCGCTCTCTTCCCGCGCGACGGCGATCTCGTCGTTCGATCGGCTATATGCCACGTATGGCTGTCCTTCGGGCGAGACCGCGAAATCGAACGACGAAACGCCGCTGATCGCGTATGCGTCCGCGCTCTCCCGCACCCAGCCGCCGTCGGCCAAGCGGTTCACGTACAATCGATCGCCATTTAGCCAAGCTAGCCACAGCGAGCCGCCTCCGAATACCATCTTGGAATCGAAAATACTTCCCGCGACGGCGAAGTTTCCGATCGACTGCCAAGTTCTTAATCCCGCTGCCTCCGCCTTCGTCGGCGTTCCCCACACCGCAGCGGACTGCAACGCGATCGCCAGCGCCAACGCCGTTAACAGCGAACGGAGCTTCCTTTTTCTTGCCATCCCTCAATCTCTCCTTCGACTTAGCGTTAAAATCAGTTCGACGCTGTCGAAGATAACATCCACCGCTCTCAAAATACTCCCAAAGCCATTTAGGCCCGGATCGTCACCTTCGTCCCCGTGGGCACCGAATCGTATAGCCAATCGACGTCCTCGTTCAACATCCGGATGCAGCCCGCGCTGGCGTTCGTGCCGATCGACGCGGGGGCGTTCGTGCCGTGGATACCGTATTTCGTCCCTTGCGTGTTCGGCACGTTCAGTCCGAGCCAGCGACTGCCGAGCGGGTTCGTCGGGTCGCCGCCAGGAATGCCTTTGGCCGAATACCACGGGTTCTTGATCTTCGTGACGATCTCGAAGGTTCCGGTCGGCGTTAGTCCTTTCTTCTTCCCGCTGGCGATGTCGAAGCGCTTGGTCACCGTGCCGTTGGATAAGACGGACAACCGATGGAGCGTAAGGTCGATCTCGATAGACAAAGTCCGGACGGAAAGCGCTTTTGCTTCATTTGCCGTTTTGCCGATCGGAGCGCCGTAATAGGGGTTCGGAATGAGCAACGTCTTTCCGGCTTGAATCGAATCCGGAGTCTTCTGGATATCGTTAAACACGGCGATCGCCTGTCGGTAGTCTTGGATATCAAAATACGTCGCCGACAGGCCGTAAAGCGTTTCGCCCTTTCGCACGGCATGCCTGCGTTCTCCTGCCGGAATCGGGACGCGTAGCGTCATGCCTGCCTTCAAGTCCGTATTCGGATCGGCGATGCCGTTGTACGCCATGAGAATGTTCAAGTACCAGTCGCGATCGAAGAATCGGTTCGTTATGGCATACAGGGTGTCCCCCGGCTGGACCGCGTACTGGCCTAGAACCGCCGGATTCCGCAACGTCACCGTCGTCCCGGCTCGTAAGGCCGTTTTCGGATTCAACCCGTTGATTTTCGCGACTTGCTCGTAATCCCCCGTCAAATAGAATTTCTTGGAGATGCCATACAGCGTTTCTCCCGACGAGACGTCATACGACACGCTAATCGCTGACGCTCCCGTCGCCAAAGCGTTCGTCGTCTCGGGTACCGCCGTTAATCCCATTGCTAATAACACTAATAACACCATACTTAAGACCCACTTCGCATGCTTGCCCAACGTTCCCACACCTTCTGCCTGATAGATTCGATCCCCTCCTTTCGTCGCGATTCGGCGGGAATCCTGCCGCTTCGGCATATCGCCCGGATAATTGAGGCTGACGGAGGATACGACGAAAAGAACCTGCCCGGAGGCAGGTTCTTGCGGACCGATCAGTTAGGCTTACGCTCTGGTGCGCGAGTAGGAGAGATTCGCCGTCGCTCTATAGTGCTTGGCGGACAATTTCCCTGCCCCTTTATTCACTTTGACTTGGTTCCCAATCCCCTAAGTGTTACACTTTTCTTAGTCAGGAGGAGTTAAACATGCCAACCATCGTAGATTTAGAAAAATACGCCGACCTTATCGTCAGAACCGCCGTGAACATCCAACCCGGGCAGGATCTATGGATCAACGCCCCCATTCATATTCCCGAGCTCGTTCATTCGATCGTTAAGCGCGCTTATGAAGATGGTGCCAAGAAGGTCCACGTCGAATGGCGGGACGAAAGCCTTACGAAGCTGACGTACGGTCTTGCGCCGGACGAAGCGTTCGAGCAATATCCGACGTGGCGGGCGCTAGCCATGACGGAATTAGCGGAGCAAGGCGGAGCCTACCTGCTCATCAATTCCGACAATCCCGAACTGCTGAAGGACATCGATCCGAAGCGGATTGCCGACTACTCGCGCGTCTCCTCGGCCGCTCTCGCCACTTTCCGAAAATACATGTCTTCGAAAAGAATGACCTGGTCCATCGTAGCGGCTCCTTCGGAAAACTGGGCCAAACTGGTCTTCCCCGAGCTAGGGGCGCAAGCAGCCGTGGAAGCGCTATGGGAAGCGATCTTCCGCGCGGTTCGCGTCAAGGAAGAAAACCCCGTTCAAGCCTGGGAAGAGCATAATCGCATCCTTCTCGCCAAGCGCGCTTATCTGGAAGGCAAACAGTACAAGAAGCTTCACTACCGCGCTCCGGGAACGGATCTCGTCATCGAGTTGCCCGACAACCACCTCTGGAACGGAGGCATCTCGAATAACGAGCGCGGCAATACGTTCAACCCGAACGTGCCGACGGAAGAGGTTTATACGGCGCCGCATAGAGACGGCACGAACGGAGTCGTACGCAGCACCAAGCCGCTGAGTTATCAAGGAAACTTGATCGAGAATTTCAGCCTGACGTTCGAGAACGGACGCGTCGTCGATTTCTCGGCCGAGAAGGGTTACGATTCCCTGAAAACGATGCTGGATTTGGACAACAATTCGCGATATCTGGGAGAAGCGGCTCTCGTTCCTCATCGGTCTCCGATCTCCGATTCGAACATTATTTTCTTTAATACTTTGTTCGACGAGAATGCTTCCAACCATCTGGCTTTGGGCAACGCGTATCCGACCTGCGTGGAAGGCGGCACTTCCATGTCCCGCGAGGAGCTGGAACAAGCCGGTCTTAACCAGAGCATCCTGCACGTCGACTTCATGATCGGTTCGGCCGAGATGGATATCGACGGCATCGCGAAAGATGGCCGGATCGAGCCGGTTTTCCGCAAAGGCAATTGGGCGTTCTAAGAAACAAACCATCTTGAACGTAAAGAACCCTCGCGCATATGCGCGAGGGTTTATTATCTATCGGATCTCGCGAATGAAGATCCTTCTAGCATCTGACATGCTTACGTTTGAAGCCGATTTGTCCTTTATCTACTGCCTTCCGAATCGTATCGGCGGCGTTCAGAAACTTGCTTTTGGCCTTGTCTTTATTGACTTCGACCGGGCCTACCGCCTTCGCGGTCTCGACCGCATGCTCATGGAGCGGTACATAAGATACGCCGACCGTGTAAATAAATTGATTCATCGCGTATTTCGTTCGTTCGGGAGCCTCGTGAATCGTATTCTTCGCAAGCTCAAGCAGTCGGGTCAGCTTGCTTTCGGCAAATTCGCCGTCCGGCCGATTGCCCAGAAGCCAGCAGTAACAACTCCAACCCGCCGACATTCTCAGCTCTTCGCCGCTTGCGATCCATTTGTCGGCTACTTCTTGCGCGATATCGGTTTCCGCCAAAGTTACCGCAACCACGAAATCGGACAGCATATAAAAATAAGCCGAATCGATCCAACGCTCGAAATCCGCTTCGGTCATCGCTTTGGGATCCGCGATGATGCCGGCAAAATACATGGCGTCATAGTTCCCCGTGGCGTAAAGCTGCTCGGCCAACGATTGATCGATTTTTATTTTCTTGGCGATGGGTTTCATCTCTCCGGTAGCCACGCCAAAAAGCGGTTCGCGCGCGCCATTGGATCCGTAGATTTTCTTGGTCCGTTCCTTGCCGAGAGCTTCAAGCTCCTGCATAACCATTTCTAAATCCAATGTTAAACACTTCCTTCCCTTACCGGTTGGGTTTTCCCCGCAGTAGTTGTATCCATTGATCTTTATATCAATTATACATCAATACTGTTGACATCGCTTCATGCTACCTCTCTTCTCATATAAGCGAAGGAACATACAAAAATCCACAACCTCTTGAGGTTGTGGATTTACATGGCGGAGGCGATGGAAGTCGAATCCCTGCTCCATCTCCTTATAAGGTTTTACTTTCTAGGGCTGCTATTCCTATTTACTTCAATCCCCACAATGCCGGAACGTTCGGCGGCTCCCAGCCCGTAAGCGAAGTGTGGGCTTGGATGCAGTAGTACGTCTTGCCTCCGTAGGTAACCAGGTCGTTCACTTTATAGCTTACGTTCGGCGCCCAAGCGCTCACGGTTCCTCCGC
Organism: Cohnella endophytica; assembly: GCF_003628305.1. Lineage (GTDB taxonomy): Bacteria > Bacillota > Bacilli > Paenibacillales > Paenibacillaceae > Cohnella > Cohnella endophytica. Next base: position 18,070 of record NZ_RBZM01000013.1, read on the forward strand.
TTGCATCGGTCGTGGCCGTAATCGAGGTTCCGTTCGAGACGTTGCCCGCCGCATCCCGCGCCGTTACAGTGAATGTATACGACGTACTGGCGGCAAGCCCGCTAATCGTCGCGCTCGTTCCGGTGACACTCACGTTGGTAGAGCCGTAAGTGACCGTATAACCCGTCACGCCCACGTTGTCGGTGGAGGCGTTCCATGCCAGACTTACGCTCGAGGATGTTTTTCCGGTTACCTGCAGGCTGGTCGGCGCCGTCGGCGGAGTCGTGTCGCCCGTTGACGGATTCGTCGTTACGGAAAGCGCGTTGCTTGGACCCGAGACGTTGCCGGCCGCATCCCTGGCTTTCACAGTGAACGTATACGTAGTGTTTGCCGCAAGACCGCTAATCGTCGCACTCGTTCCGGTGACGTTCACGTTGGTCGAACCGTAAGTGACCGTATAACCCGTAACGCCTACGTTATCGGTAGATGTATTCCAAGAGAGAGTTACGCTGTTCGATGTCTTGGCCGTCGATTGAAGGTTGCCCGGTACCGTTGGCGGCGTGGTGTCCGCGCCTCCAGTGCTTGCCAGGTCGCTGGCCAGCTTGTTCAAGAGAGTCTTGTTGCGGTCTCCGCTAAACTCCCAGAACATGGCGCCGCCAAGTCCTTTGCTTTTGATGAATGCGGTTTTATTCCCGAAAGATTCTGCATCGTCATAAGAAATATAAGTGCGATTGGACGAGTTGTACAAGTAGGGTACTTTGGCTGTATTATTCCAATATCGAACGTACCCGTTCTTGTTGATATAGTTCGCTTCCAGATCGGAATAATCGAACGAACCGGCTTCCCATGTCCCATTGGACACTCCCGAGCAGCTTTGATATTGCCCGTTGCCGCCCGTTGCGCAATTGGCCCAGCCGTGACCGTAGAACGGCGTTCCCATCACGATTTTGCTTGCCGGGACGCCGGCATCCAGATGGCCTTGAACTCCGGCCGCTACGTTAAACGACGCCGCGTTCGGAACCCCTGCCGCAGCGGCGGCAGGATCGTAGTACAACGGGGCGTTATGCGCGCTTACCGTCTGCCAGCCGCCATTGAAATCGTAGGTCATGATGTTGATCCAGTCGACGACGGCGGCAATGTTGCCGAGCTCCGTATTCTGCGCAAACGACGGGCTCGCCCCCGAAGCAATCGTCAGTAGATAGGTTTTCCCGTCCGCCGTACCCGCCGCATTAAGCTTCTCGCGAATTTTCTGCAGCAGCAGCGTATAGTTTTGCTTATCCGCCGCTCTTGCGCTATTGCCCGCCAACCCTCCGCCGACCGGATATTCCCAGTCAAGATCAACGCCGTCGAATTGATATTTCCGTATGAAGTTAACTGCGGAGTTAGCGAATGTCTCGCGGGTCGTTGCGGTGGCCGCAACGTCCGAGAACCGGTTCGACCAACTCCATCCCCCCACGGAGATGATCGTCTTCAGACTGGGATTAGCCTGCTTGAGCTTAATCAGTTGCCCGATGTTACCTTTGATCGGCTTATCCCACGTGTCCCCCGGGAACGATTTCTGGGCATCGATCCACGGATCGCCGAGGACGATCGTGCCGTTCGGCGCGTTGATCGTACCTACTTCGTCCTGGCAAGACCAAGTCACGGGATTCGGCCCCGTCGGATCGGAATTTCCATGAATGCCGTTCCAGCAAATATCCGCGAACGCATAGTTGATATGCGTCACCTTGCTGACGTCCATGTCCGTGACATTGTAATTTCTTCCGTAAGCCCCCCAAGAGGGGTAATAACCGATGATCTTATAACTCGAGGCCGCTTCCGCCTTCTGCACGCCATACGCCAACGAGGAAAACAAAGATAGGATGAGAACAACAACCAACAGGACGACATTCACTTTTCGAACCACTGCTCCGCGTAGTTCCATTTCTTAAATCCACCTCTTCTCCCATAGTTTGAAACCGCTTCCAATGAAGCTGTGACGAATAATATTACTGATCTATCACCTCCTTAATAGAATATAAAAAACCGAAGGGAAACCCGTCGGATACTAGTTCGGTTGATCGTTTGAATAGGACATAGAAGTATTTACGATGAGATTCGGGGATTGTGAGATGTAAAATGGGTGTCTGTAGGGGTGTTCTTTAATTATAAGGGGTAAAATCATTCGTAAAAGGGGACGATCATGCACTGGCGGGATAAATATCGCTTATCCTTCGCGATTGTTATGCAAAAAGAAGAACGCCTGGCGACGTTCCTCCCGGGTCATCATTTCTTTTTCAAAATGCCCAAATATTCTTGCCATGGCCCGACGTCCGCCCTGTATCTCTCGGCCATTACCCGTACGATCTGCGCAGTGTGCGTTAAATCATGAACAACCCACGTAGAAAGCAGTTCTCTTAACTTCACTACGCCGAATGCCGGGTGGGAACCCGTCAGTTCAAGATGCAATTCAGGTACGATGAGCTCCTTAACTTTGGTAACATTCAGTGCTCTAATCGTTTTGAATGCAAGCAACTTTCGTTCGATCGAACTCTCTGCCTTTTCATTTAAGTGAGAATAACGATCAAATGAGGGGAATGGTTTGCTTTCGCCTTCTTGAATAATGAATTCTAACCTTGGGATCCAATTGGTTTTTTCCGCTTCGATGAGGTGCTCGATCACTTCGGAGACATTCCAGGTTCCTTCGCCTTCCTTACATTGCAACCATCCATCGGATAAACCGGTTAAAAAATACTCCAATGTTTGCGGCGTACGCTCCAGAACCTCAATCGCTTCTTTCATATTAAAGTTCATAATTCCTGCTCCTCCACTCTAGCCACCCGGAACTGGTGTATATTCTATCAGAATTACAGTTCTTGCAACATCATACAATATCCGCGAACGAAAAGCGGCGTCCCTCAAGGAACGCCGCTTTTGTAATTCATTCTTAATGACTCAAGAAGTAATTCATCATCGCCTTTCTTAAAGCGGCCCTCGTAACAGACTGCAATGTGGACAGATTGTCGGCCAAACCAAGCGATGCGAGCGGAGCGACTGAGGACATGATGTTCAAAATTTGAAAACCGAGCTCGTTATGATACACGTCCCAAAGCGTGCCCCACGTATCGCCGGCGCCGTATCCCGCCTGCACCAGTTGGATGCACGCCGGTATCCAGTCCCAGCCGAGTTTCTTCATGACGCGGGCGGCATCGTTAGAGCTGAGTCCCGCTTCGCACATAATCGCAAACGGTATCCCCTCGGAGAGATCGGTCAGCATCGCGCTGATCGCGCTGTCCAGATCCGCTTGGATGAAGCTCACGCCGATATTGGCGACCGATTTGAGCGCCTCGTAAACTTGCATATCCGTAAAATATCTGCGATTGTTGTACGACTGCATCAACGATTGTCCCAGTTGTTCGAGCGTCAGCGTCGAGTTCCTTGCGATCGCTTGGGCAATCGTCGCCAAAGTCCATGGGCCTTGAGGGCCGAACCACAAGCTAATGGCGTATTCGTATGGATTGCAATTCACAATCTTAAGTGCCTTGACCAGATCATCGATATTCTTATATCCGTTATTGTACAAGTATTGGACCAGCATGCTCGGGCGTGGGTCCGCCCCATAAACGACCTTGACGACCGTCTCCATCGGATAATTCAAGGCACGTAACTCCTTGACAAGTTTATCGGGCTCCGCTAGTATCCGTCCGATATCGGAAAGCGGATAGTCGACCTCGATCAGATAACGAAGGGTGTCGCGCAGGCTGTACTGCCATATACCTCTCAGTAAATAGTTGGCATTCGACAAACTCAAGCCAAGGTTGCGGAACTGCATGATCGCCGTCGCATCCCCGTTGCTTATATTATAACGAATGGCATCAAACAGATCTGTGAAACCCGCCTGCTTCATCGCAACAAGAAGATCGCCTTGCGACTTGTTAGGGAATGCCCCCTTGAGCGCAGGATAAACGAGCAGTCCCTTGTAACCCCATTGAAGCAGTTCCGTCGCGACACTCTGCATGTCGCTGCTGCCGAACAATTGCACCATAACAAGCGCCATCTCATTCACGTAGTTGCCGTGAAAGTTATAATCATATGCAAACAGGATACTCTCTTTCGTATAACCCGCTTGATTCAGCAATCGGGCGATCGTTACGCCGTCGAGATTACGGTAGGTCGACTGCACGACTGCCAGAACGTCATAAGCTTTGTATTGATGCGACGCCATCCAGGAGATATGAAGCACGACCGGATCAATTCCGTAATACGCGCCGACTTTATTCACGATTCCTGGCTCGTCCAAGCCGAACAGCCGATTGGCCATCATAACTTCCAACACAGCAGAAGAATCCAATCCATACACGTGTTCAAGCACACCTATCGTTTCTTCGAACGATTTACCAAGCGACTTCATGACGCTAATCGCATATTTCGCCGTACGAACATCCGATGCCTTAAGCGTAGCCTCGAGTCGATTGGTCACTTCCGGATACTCGACGGCCATGACGTTGTCCATTGTCGACAGTGCGCCTTCTTTATAAATATAACCGTCGCAAAATGCTTGGAAGACTGCAACAAGGACGTTGTCCCGCGAGTATCCGACAGCTTTGAGTCCTCTCGCCATGGCGACGGAATCCGTGCTCGGGAACAAATCCTTGAGCGCTACGGCCGCCTGCGTTGCCGAGTAGTTACCCCGGAACAGCGACTGAGCCATCGCCGAAAACGGATTGATGTTGAATACGGCGGTCACTGCAGTCGTAACGTCTTCGGAACGATAGCCCAAGCGCGGGTCGCTTAGCCAAGCCGTCACCTGGGTGACAACCTGATCTTGGACTCCGGAATACAAGTTGTAAAGCGCCGTCGTGACCTCATTTAAAGCATAGCCGAGAGTGTGCAGCGCCAACGGCATATCGTTCATTTGGGTCCGCTTGTATAACAAATATTTGGCCACTTCCGTCGAGCTGTAGCCAGCAGCCTTGAAGGCTGCTCCGTTCAAGACCAACCCGTCGCCGATCTGATTCATCGTGAATCCGCCGGCCGCAAAATCCCGAATGAGGGTCGTCGTATCGGTATGGCCGTATGCTCGCTGCAAGATATCCTTTATCGTAAAGAAATCATACATGATGGAAACGTTCGAGCCCTTTAGTGCCCGAACGGCTTCGTCGGACGACAATCCGTATATATCTTTGAGGACCTGCCCCAGGAACGGGACATCGGTAGCGCCCTGGAACATCCGGGTTTGGTTCAAAAAGAGGAGCATGTCCACCATCGAGTAGCCGCTCGCTTCCGCGATCCCCCGCGCTACATCGATTTTGCTAAACACGAGTTGCATATCGACGGCCGCGTCCCGGTAGTTCGCATAACCCGCCCCGACCCAAAACTTGGCGATGTCCGTCGCGGAATAACCCGGAATCGTTTCCCTCGTCGTCGTATTCAAGCCGCTCGCAGCGAGTAGTCTGATCAGATTCGGACTGTTGGAAGACGAATAGACTTTAAGCGACAAAGATTTCATCACGTTTCCTAAACTGGATAGCGGATAACCTGCATTGCGCAGCTCGAGTACAATGTTGGTCGCTTGCGGCTGAGTAAGCGTGTTCGAAGGTGCAAGCCACTGCACGATATCGCCCGAGTTAAACCCGGCTCGGACAAGGCCGGCGACAACCGTCACTTGGCCCGGTCGCATCGTCGTGACCGTAGTCGCGCCGAACTGGGTCAGCAAAGCCGCAATCTCCGCAAGGCTGCCGCCAAGCTTCTTGCGGACCGCGTTCGCCGCTTCGCCCACATCGTAGCGATACGTCGCGAGTGACGAAGAGTCCGTCTGCATCAATTGAGCCATCAGGGCCGATTTCGTATTGATATCCGGGTTCGCCAGCAGCAGCGCGCCTGCCGTCTCGACGGCCGAAAAGCCGCCATTTTTCATAGAGGAGACGACGGTATCGATCCGGTGATCGAGAGAATACAGGGAGTTATAAACTTCCTCCGCCGTAAACGAACCTCTCAATGCGGCGACTGGGTTACTCGCGTAACCGAGACTTACCAAGATTTCGCCGATCGTAAATCCCGCGCCGCTCATCGCTTTTACCGTATCCTCAGGCGTCACGCCGTAATCCTGCAGGAACATCGCCCCGATATCCGCCTTGGCGTATCCGAACTCTTTAAGCAAATCGGCAGCGCGTGCCGGGCTCGCTGTATAAATATCTTTAAGCACTTGGCCCGCCTTGCTCGCATTAATACCTGCGGCTTTCAGCGCCGAGACGGCTTGCCAGTCTTCGTTCCCGTAAACTTCCTTCAACACGCGTCCGACATCGTTGCTGAAGGTCGTGTAAGTGTAAGTTGCGAATAATTTCGCGGCTCTTTCGTTGCTCGTGTCGTAATATTTGCGCATCGATTCTGCCAGCTTAACGTTGGGGAAAAACCAGCTATTGGCCACGACCTGAAGGTCGGTATATTCCGCCTGCTTCAGCGCTCTGACCCAGTCGTCGGACTGGCCGTCCAAATAACTGAAATTTTTGCCCAGATTCTGTATGTTCAGAATGCCAGCTTCTTTCATGCCGATCAGCAGATGATAGACGCTAATGCCTTGCGGCAAGAGCAGATTGGGCATGTTTTCGTTGGTGATGCGATAAACGGTATTCAGCGCTTTGATGAGCGCGTTCGTATTGTAGCCACCTTCGATTAACGCTTTGGCCGCGACGCTCGCATCCACGCTTGCATTGTCCTTCAAATCCGTCGCCGTCTGCTCGGCGGTCATCCCCAGCATGCGATTATACGCCGCTCTGCCGCCTGGCGTGCTGCCGTTTGTAAACGACCGCCAGGTTAAAGCGGGAAGCGCCTTATTATCCGTGGAACGAATCGTGCCCGGCGCATATTTCAGCTCCAACGAAATCGGATTAACAGACGTACCTAGCGCGAGTTCAAGCCGGGTAGCCGATTCCGACAGCGTCGCGCCCGTAATCGCGACCGGAGCACCGGAATCCGTGAGCGTGAAGCCCGCAGGCGCCGTCGGCAAGCTTGCCAGCGGTTTGCTGAACAACAGCGTCAGCTTCGTCAATTCGGGACTGACCAGTGCGCCGGTGATCGCCGGCACGTCGGGAATCGATACCGTCTTGCTCGCGCCGAATGTATATCCTGGCTTCGCAAACGATAACGTATACGTTTCCCCACCCGTCAGGAAACCTTCTGCTTTGTAATTCGCGCCTGCTTGATCCGTACTTCGAAGCTTCGATACGAGCGCGGGCATCCCGTCGGCGTTCACCATGATGAGATTCGTACTCGTCATATTCGGAACCGCAGGCGTAAGCAGCAGATCGAATCCGCCAGCCGACGGATTACTGACCGTAACCGTAACCCCGATACTTGTCGGTCCGCCGCCCGATCCCGATCCTTGCGTCACCGTTCCGCCGACATTGGCGGAAATGCCGTCCGCAACGACCGTCTTCGTCGGCTTTTGGACAATCGTTACGCCCGCCGCCGTAACCGACGCCGTATCGATTTTCCCGTCCCCCTTAATCGTCGTTGCCGCGCCCGCATTCACGGTGCCTACTTGCGAGTTTTTCTGCAAAGTAACCTCTGCGCCCGCCGCTTGATCCGTTAAAGTTAAATTGCCGACTTTGCCGCTCGTTACGGTCAATTGCGCCGCCGCTACGAGTACGACGTTCGGAAAGTCGCCGTTCAACGTCACTTCGCCGGTCGTCGAAACCGTTACGGTACCGTAACTGGCTCCGCCTCCGCTTGCGACTTGCAGCGTGGCGCCCGATTCTACCGTCACTTGATCGACGGCCGTAGAGCCTTCGATAACGACCCTAATTTGTCCGTCGACCTTCGTTATGAACACCCGGGTCAGCGTCGAATCCATAATGTGTACGCTGTTTTTACCCCCGCCTTTGATCGTCGTCGTGCCTTCGACGACAACGCGTTCAAGCGTGACGTCGCCCTCCCCGACCCCCTCTCCGAGCAACAAATCTCCCTTTATCGTTACGTTCCTCAGCACGACGTTCGGCACGTTAATCGCCACATTGCCCGCAAGCGTTTCTATTCCGGAAGCAGGTCCGTATGTTCCCGCTTTGTCTATTGAGGATGAAAGTGCTGAAGGATTCGTAGGTAAATCGGCTTGCTTGCGGACACGATCCAGGATGACGACCGCCTCGGCTCGCGTCAGAGGTTGTTTGGCTTTGAACACATTCCCGCCATAACCCTTCATGATTCCAGCCGCTACGACCGCGCTAATGGCTCCGCGACTCCAATTCGCAATGCTCTTGGCATCGGCGAATTTCGCGGATTCGGTATGACTTCCCGTATCCAGCTTAAGCAATCGCGCAATAATAACAGCCGCCTCTTCCCTTGTAACGGATGCTTCCGGACGGAACAAATCTTTCCCATCCCCCTGCATATACCCTGCCTCTTTCGCCCGCGCAACGTCCAAGGCATACCACTTCGCGGAAGATATGTCCGAGAATGAGCTTGTTGCAGCCTTCGTGTATTGAAAAGCACGGTTAATCATCACTACCAATGCTGCCCGGGTAACCTTGCTGTCCGGATGAAAACTGCCATCCGGCAGACCGCTAACCAATCCTTCTTGAAGCCAAGTCCGGATTGCGCTTTCCGCCCAATGGCCGGAGATATCCGTCTTTGCGGGCAACGAACTTTCGGATTTATCCAATGCCGCGAATAACTCTGCCGCTGCCGTTACATTCGATTGACCGGGAATCGGTATGAACTGTGCAAACAAACTACAAACAAGCACACTAATAACAATTCGCTTCCCCCAACCGTTCTTTTTCCTTTCCATTTCCTTTCCGCCTTTCGATCCAAATAAATTGTCAGCCTGTTAGCATTGCAAGATATGGGCTTGATATCCATTCCGATTTCTTTCGACTAAATACTAAACGCCCTAGGTTAAATTGGGGTAAACTGCAACATTTTTCAACAAAAAAAGACCGAAAGCCCTAAGGACTCTCGGAGTTCGCACAACGTTTATTTTCCTTCGCCAACGACAGGCAACGTGAAATAAAACCGACTTCCTTTCCCCTTCTCACTCTCTACCCAAATCTCGCCGCCGTGCCGTTCAACAATTTCCTTGGCAATCGCAAGACCAAGTCCGCTACCTTGAGCGTTGCCTTCCTTATAGTGTCGTCGGAATATGTGCGTCGCCTGCTCTGCTCCGATTCCATAACCGGTATCTCCAACCATAATGCAGACCGAATTGCTCTCTAGCGAAGCCTGCAAAGTGATCGTGCCGTCCGGCGGCGTAAACTTGCAAGCATTGTCGACCAAATTGGAAAGCACCCTCTTGATCAGATAAGGCTCCATCCAGACATCTGCGTCCGCAGCGAATGGTGAAATCGCGAGCGTGCATCTCCGTCCGGTATATTCGATGTCTGCCGCCAGTTCCTTGCCTATCCCCTCAAACCAATCATAGAAAATGACCATCCGCAGATCTTCGCTTCCCGAAGCAACCTCGCTGTGGCTCAAAGCCAAAAAATCGTCGATAAACCGGTTAATATCAAGAACCTTATCATGAACATTTCTCAGAATTCGTTCATGATGCTCCGGTCTCGTTTCGAACTTCTGGATCAGGGCTTCAATGCCGCTCTGTACATAAGAGAGCGGGCTACGAACATCGTGCGAAATATTTTGCAGCATTTGCGAGCGGAATGTTTCCGAAACCATCAGCTCATCGTTGCTGCGCTTCAAGCTTTCCGTCCGTTCCTCCACCGTTCTCTTCAAGTTTACATTCCAATCGGAGAGCGTCTGTACCAGCTCTTGCTGCGCGTTTTCTTCCTTTTTGCGCATTTGATTCATGAGCGCATACATCAAAATCGCGATAAATACAAAGTCGCCGAGCAAACCGAACTGCGAGGCGAAACGAGTGAATACATTGTTGGGCAGCAGGCCGTAAAGCAACAGCGCTTTAGGAACGATAGCTACTAATACGACCGGTATTTTGGGAATCGCAAGATAGAAGGCGATACGATCCCCTTTTCTCGCACATAGAACGACAATGACAACCGACAACAATAAACTGACATACTTGAACCAAAATACATATTGCGCCAAACCGAGCGGATACAAAAATAGGATGCCCAAACAAAGGATCGGGCAGGTTACGTTCAAGAATCGGCAAATCCACATAGCCGTGGGCGAGTTACTGCGGGGAAACAATATTTTTGCTAAAAACAAGCTACCCGACCAGCGACCGAGAATGTAAAAGAAATCATATACAGCGGACGGACTATGCCATATTCCCTCTCCTAACCCCTGCCCTGTCAATCGACTCGTACCGAACATGGGCAACGTAAACCCGTTCCAGATTAACATCACGATACAGAAGATCACGACATTAAGCATATAGTAGAAATAGGCTCTATTGCGAGTATACAAATAGAGCACGATTAGGAACATCGCAATAACCAGCATCATCCCGTAATAGATCCCATAGAACAGCAACTCGTTGGACATCTTGTTGTACACGGTCGATTGCGCCGCTAAACGAAGCGGAATGATCATCGAACCATACGTCTCAAAACGCATATAAATCGTAGTTTCGTGTCCTTGCGGCAAGGTAATCTCATAGGAAGGATAAAGTCGGTGTTCGGTGATCAGCGGCTCCGACGGATACATATCGATTTTATCCATTAGAGAATTGATCACGGTGAGTTCCCATTTCTCGTTGGATGAATCATTTTTAAGGGTGAAGCGGACCCAATATGCGGATAACGAATATCCGAAAGAGGATTTACCTCTAGCCGGTTGAAACAGCTGCTGCAACGCCGGTGATTGCAAATCCTCAATGGACCATTGTCTCTGCGCGTCTTCCAATATTTCCATTTGAGCGTTAATCAAATAACTGCCTTCGTTATCTGCAATTGAAAGTTCTGCTCTCCCTGTGGTTCCCGCAGCGCTGACGGCGGGAGAGAACCCTAACGCGCAGCAAATAGATATCAGGATCATGAGACTCAGAATTCGCATGACAATTCCCTCTCTGATAGCGCTATAATTACTTTGAATTTTAGCAATAATTCGTGTATTTACAACCCCCCTCCCCGTTCACTTCCTTATAGAATGAAGCTGCTGAATGATTTCTTCAGCAGCTTCTTTGCAATTCTATCAAATATCGGGGACGAGCGCGGTTTGGATACCCGCCATTCTCCTCCTAGTTAATTAGATTTAGATTCCGCAACATCCGATACAAAAACGAAGCGCTCTGGGCACGGTCCGCCTTCATGCCGGGTGCCAGTTGACCGTCCGCCGCACCGTTCGTCATCCCTGACTTAATCGCTACGGCCATCGCTTCTTTCGCCCATCCTGGAATGTTGCCATGATCGGCATAGGGGGAGAGAATGTCGTCGATTTCCGCCGGGGATACGGTTTCCTTCCACAATCCGCTCGAACGCATGGCGTTATAGATCATTTGAAACATTTCCGCTCTGCTGATCTCCGCATTCGGTTTAAAGCTTCCATCGGAGTAACCGCTGATCAGATGCGCCTTCACCGCAGCCCCGACGGATCGCGCGAACCAATCGTTAGCCTTCACGTCCGAAAAGCCTTGCGGGTTATCGCGATCGGGTATGACGCCGAGCGCTCGCGTCAGCATCGCGACGAACTCGGCGCGCGTCACCGTTCTCGTCGGCTTAAAGCTCCCGTCCTCGTAACCGTTCAGCACGAATTTGGAAGACAGCGCAAGAATGGCTTCTTTCGCGTAACTGGTCTCGATGTCGGGGAACGTTTTGCTATTTTCGACCACGGCGTATACCGCGTTATTTTTCCCATAGATCCGCGCCTGCAGATTGCCGTTCGAATCTTTCGTAAATACGGCCGGTACGGGAACGTATTTGCCCGTTAACGGATCGACCATCACGCCGGCCAGATGACTAAACGAGACATGGCTTAATGAACTCGGCACGGTTAAGAAGTGCGTCGTATACGAATCAAACCGATCGAGGGGATGATCGGATCCGTTCTTCTCGATGAAGTTCATTTTATAATCTATCGGCGTCGTAACGGACGATGCTCCTAATTGAAGCAAGAGCGCGTCGTTGGCCATACTCTTCTTCGACATGCGAAGCTTTACATGAGCGCCGGTTAACGATACGCCGAATTTTTCGAGCGATTTTTGAACGGTGCCGGCAGGGAAATGAAAGGCCGTAAACTTCGACTGAATCACCAGTACCGTATTCGGGTTTCTGTCCAGAAGCTTACGGAAAAGCTCCGCTTCGAAAACAAGCTCGAAATCGTCCCATCCGTCTGATGGAATTTGCAATATCACTTGATCGCCAACGGGAGACAGACGATCCAGCGCTTCCAGAATCGCGCTCGAAGCGATGTCGGCTTGCGAAACCTTGCGCCCGCCGGAATCGGTAACCGTTGTCGTCGGGATGACGGAAAGGCTACCGTCGCTATTCTGTTGCAACGGTGAGGTTTGCGAGCCTCCGCCGGTACCGCCGCCCGCGTGTCCGCCCATGCCCGAATCGGGTGAATAAGGCTTGATCTCAACAGGGGCAGCATAGGGAACCAATTGGTGATTGGAATTCAAATAGCCCAATAATTGTCCCATCGCGTTTGCCACGCCGATCATGTACTGGTTGGCATACGACGGGGAGTTGTAGTTATCCAACAGCAGGAAATCGGACAAGTCATAAGAGTATGCGGCAGCTCCGGTTGCCGGGATCTCCGCGATTCTAAGGTCGTTGTGTTCATTATTACCGTAAATCGTCCGGAAGTCGGGCATTAACACATAGCTTGCTATCCCCGACTCGCTGGTTGCCGCACTCCACTTGAGGATACCGCTCAGATTGTTTCCAGTGGAATCCGTGCTTTGCATCGAAGCATCCAGCGGTTGCATGGCATCGTTCCAAAGACTAGCGAAAACCGGAGTGATATGCTCGGATGTCCCGTCAAAGGTGTATAAACGAATCCCAATGGCTCCGGCTGGAATATCGTTTTCGTTTTCGGTTTCAGATTCTGGTACATCGAAGTAATAATTCGTCCATTCCGTATGATGCGGCGTTTCGCCAATCATATCGCCCAGCTTATTCCCTTGGCCATCTTCGAAATAAAAACGATAGTCCTGCGTCTGCGAAGGTGTAGATGAGGGATACCAATAGAAAGAGCCGCCAATTTTCCCAGACGGCGTATCACGATCTGGCCGATAAATGAAATCAGTCGGCTGCGTATCGGAAACGATCTGAAGCGTATGGGAAACCCTGCTGCCGAATACGAAAACCGCGTCCTTAACAATCGACTTCTCTATCTCACCGCTTATGCCGTTTATAATGCTTACATGATAAAGACCAGGGTACAATTGAGGGAATTCAGCAACTCCATCCGTCGAAGTGACGGCCGTCATCTTATTGCTAAAATCATTATCGGACGTCACCGTGACCGTAATCCCGGCAACGGGAGCACTGTAAACGGAACCGGAGTTCGAAGCGGATGGATCAGTCGATGTTGACGTGTTCCATTCCTTCACCGGCACGGATAACGTCACGGTACCCGGAATGACCGTATATCCCGCGCCGTTATAATCGTAGGTTACGGATTCCGAAACGGAATGGTCACCCGTATATCCCGTATGGATCTTTACGATGTACGTCCCGGGCCGCAAGTGACCATACAGCGTATGCGTTACGCCGGTAACGCCATATGGCGAGTCGTATCTGAAGGTTGATTCGCTCAGGCTTGCGGCGCTTCCTCCAAGCGGAATCACGTCGAAATAGATCTTATCGAAGTTCGACAAAGCAGGGATATCGTACGTAAACTTTAATTGATCATTATCAACAACTTGGATAGAAACGTTCCTCAATGGCTTTGGCCCTGCATCGTAAGATGACGCCAAAGGAATCATAGGCAACGGGATACGCGCCACATCGAAATTGTAGCCCACACCTAATTGACCATACATGTGCGTATTATTATCGTAGTTCGACCCGCTTGCAACGACAGTGCTATCCTGATTGATGAAGAAGGAATTGTTAACACCCGCATATGCAGCTTTTACGTTGGATACGGTCGTGATTTTCGTGAATGCGGTCGTTTGCCAATAGATTTGAGGATCCCCTAATTGTCCTCGCGAGGTATTTCCCGTGCCCCAAACAGAGCCATCGTTCATGAGCGCAAGCACGTGGGCCCCGCCGACGCTTAAAGATTTCACGCTCTTGCCGTTCAAAGATGTCACCTGGACAGGCGTATAGGAATCTATCGTGTTCCCAGTACCCAATTGACCGCCGCTGTTTCGCCCCCAGGCAAAGACACCTCCGCTCGCGATGGCGTATGCGAATGCCGCATTCGGGTTAGAAGCAATCGCGGTTGCCCCGTTCACGCCGTCGACAACTGCGGCAACGAAAGTCGATTCACCGCGCTGAAAATTTATCAGACCCCATTGATATACGGTTCCGTCATTCTTCAAAGCATAGGATGCCAGATTGCCCTTGGCGATTTGTTTAATGCCGGTCAATACCGTGCCATTCTCGTCCGTCACAACCGGCGAAGGCGTAAGACTAAACGAGACTCCCGTTCCTTGCCCCAGCTCTCCCGGAAAATAATTGCTGCCCCATGTCAGCACTTTCCCATCGGCCGTTAACGCCATAGCCATCGTTTGGCCTGCCGCGATCTGTTGGATGCCGCTTAGGCCATTCACTAATGTAGGGGTACCGTTGGAGATGTTATTAGGATTGGGGGACAACGTCCCCCATTCCCACACATTGCCTTGGCTATCTAGAGCCAAGGCGTAATTCGGTCCCGCGGCAATATCCGCGATCTTCGGCGAGCCGCTAATCGTAACCTGGACCGGATAGGGACGATCGGCAGAATCGCCGGTACCCAGCTGATTATGGTCATTTTTTCCCCATGTCCACACCGCTCCTTCGGCATCTAGAGCAACCGCAAAGCTCTCCGCCGACACGACTTTAACCGGATGAGCTCCCGCAGGGCTTATCTGCGAAGCATCCGTTGTCGCGAACGAGACCGTAGGAGAAAGAAATAATGATAGCATCATCGTAATCGATGCCACAATCCGCAATGATTTTAACTTCATAAGAACTCTCCATTCCTAGTATTTAATTCAAAAGTCTATAAGAGCGCTCTCCCAAAATTCTCACAAAATACCGGACGAAGTTCCGCTGTAGAAGCATGCCGAGGAAATGCAAAAATCCACAACCTCTTGCGGTTGTGGATTCATATTCGGAGTTACATCTTAATCGTTCTCTCTGATAAGAAGATTGCGGTACGGATATTTGCCGAACGGGTACTTGAATAATAACGCGAATCCGGAACCTTCGATCGAAACCGATTTTAACGCCGGCGTCCTTACGCACGAGCGGATCATTCGGGATACGGCTTTCGTTCCGTCTTCGCTTGGGCGGGTTTTCGCGGCAGATTCGGATCCCGCCATCTCCCCGACGCAAAAAAGCCGACCAAATGAGGTCGGCTTTATACTTAATTAATTGATAAATGGCACAATCTCTTCCCGTCTAGGAATCGAGATTTGCGCTCCTTCTCGGGTCACGGCGATAGCGGCCGCTGCCGACGCGAATCGAAGCGCCTGGGAGGTAGGAACGCCCGAAGCGAACTCCGTGGCGAAAGCACCGATGAACGTATCGCCGGCGGCGGTCGTATCTACCGGCTCGACGCGGAAGGCAGGCGACCAGATCTCGTCTTCTCCGCGCGACACCCACAGGGAGCCTTGGCTACCCATTGTGACAAGCACGTTGTCGACGCCACGCCCGATTAAACTCGCCGCCGCGGCACGAGCATCGGCCGTTTCCCTGACGGGCTGCCCGCTGAGCGTTTCCAACTCCGTTTCATTCACGGCCAGAATCGGGATCAGCGGGAACGCGTCTTCTTCCATTTGCATGGCAGGCGCGGCATTCATGATGACGGGAATGCCCCGTCTTCGGGCAATTTCCAGCACATGCCGATTCACCTTCCATGGAATTTCGTTCTGCAGCATGATCAGGTCCGCTTCTCCCCAGATCCATTCCGGAATATCGGAAGGCGACAGCCCGCCGTTAGCCCCGGCCGCCAAGACGATATGATTCTCGGCATGCGCGTCCACGGTAATGAATGCCGTACCCGTGTCGCCCTCGGTCGGAAGAACCGTATCGGTCCGAATGCCGTCGGCCTGAAGCGCGCCTATTAGCGATTCTCCGTACGAATCGGAACCCACGGCTCCGATCATCCGGACGGAACCGCCGCTACGCGCTGCAGCTACGGCCTGGTTAGCTCCTTTCCCTCCGGGAAAGAGCTTCCGGGACAAGCTTTGGACCGTCTCTCCCGGCTTCGGAAGGGCGGAAACCTGATAGACGATATCCATATTCAAGCTTCCAATAGAGAATACGTTAGCCATAATCTTCACCTGATCCTTAAAATTGTACGCTCCCGACCAGTAACACGTTGGGATCGGATGATTAACCCTTCGTTTATGGCTTTAATTGCTCTGTTGCGCCAACATTCTCAGCAGGACCGTTATGGCTTCTGCTCTTGTTGTTCGACCATTAGGATCGAAAACGTTCGTGCCTTTACCTTCTATTATACCAAGTTTCTTTATTGCTGCCGCCGCGCCTTTCGCCCATGACGGGATATTCTTGTCGTCCGCAAAATCGGTTGCGTTATTCGATTCGATAGACAGCTTGAGCGCACTCGCAACCATCACCGCCATCTCTGCGCGCGTAATTTCCGCATTCGGTCTGAAAGTGCCGTCCCGATAACCGTGAATAATGCCCGCTTGCACCGCTTGCGCGACCGCTTTCTGCGCCCAGGCACCGATCTTCGCCGTATCCGCGAAAGTCAGTTCCGCTCCTTCCGTTTGCGGCTTCAACGCATTCATCAGCATCACTGCGAATTCAGCGCGCGTCACCGTAGATCCCGGTTTAAACGTTCCGTTCGGATACCCGGTAACGATCCCATCGCTTACCGCCTGTTTGATTTTCGCCTCCGCCCAATGTCCGGAAATATCGGTAAAGTCAGTCGGGACCGCGGAATTTCCCGGCACCTCTTGGGTAGATTCAACGGCCAGCACGGCATACTTCGTAAAGTGATCGACGTCTACCGTAATGAAACTTCCGTTTACTTTGCCCCCGACTTTCACCCAAACCTTCTTTATTTCGTCATAATAGAAGACCGCCGCACGTTGGTTGCTCTTCAGGCTTGCCGGATCGAATGCGAGCGTGAGCGTTACCGGCTTGCTGAAATTTTCCGAGAAATTTTTCAGAATCTCATAGACGGGACTAGCGAGAACGGCGCCATTCAAAACCAGATTCTGCGTATTCGTCACTTGTTCGATCGTTATTTTCAGTTCTTTGGCCGAAGCTCCGGCCGGAATCGTCACCGTAACGGCATCTCCCAAGCGAACTTCGCCCTCCCGCCCGACAGGAAGCGTGAGTTGGCCGTCCGCGGCGATTACTTTGTCGCTATTCGGCATTCCGCCTCCACCGCCGCCGCTATTACCGGATGCGCGTTTCACGATTACCGTATAGCTCTTCATCGTGCCATCCCTCGCCGTCACTTCGACGGTAACCGGGTTATCGCCTATCTCAAGATCGATGACATCGCTTGATTGGCCGTTAACGACCGATTTCCCGTTTACGGTTATCGTCGCGCGAAGATCGGATGCCGTCGCCGTTGCGGTAAGGCTCGATACGCCATTCGCCACATTGGAAACGTAGTCCGTTCTCTCAGACTTGAAAACGGGACTTAACGTGCCGCTGGACAACAGGAGTCCGTCTAAGTCGGCGTTGTTGCCCGATACGCGATTCACGGTTATCGTATACGTATTTACCGTGCCGTCTTGGGCGGTTACCGCAATGCGAATCGGAGTAGGACCAAAGTTCAATTCCGAAGCCCGATAGGAATATACCCCTCCCGTTTCCGATTGATACGCGGCTCCCGTTACCGAGATCGCCTGGCTGGAATCCGCTATTGTAAGGCTTAAGCTTATTTCGGTTTCGGTATAATCCAACTCCAGGCTGTAATTCAAAATCGACTGCGAGAACGTCGGCGATAATTGCCCCTGATCTACGGACAAGTCTGCCAACATCGCATTGCTGCTTAGCCATTGCGCGTATAACGTCAGATCGCCCGAGACCATGGAGAACGTACTTCCCGCGGCGTAGCTTGTCCCGCTCCCGTCGTTCGCGGTGTTCCAGCCTGCGAACGCGTAACCCGTCTTCTTAAGATTTCCGGCGTTGCCCGGCACGGTGACTCTCGTGTTGTAATCGTGGCTACTGACGCTTGGCACGTTGCCGGACTCGGCGCCGTTGCCATTATAGCCGATCGAATAGCTGTTAGCTATCCACTGCGCGTACAGCGTCGCTCCCCCCGCATCGATCTTGAACGTCGCCGTTCCGTCCGCCGCGTAACTCGTTCCGCTGCCGTCCGGCGCCGTATTCCATCCTCCGAACGTATAGCCTGTTTTCTCCAGGTCGCCCGTATTGCCCATTACGATAACGTTCGTGTTGTAATCGTAGCGGTTGCCGTCTATCGGAGCGATGCCGGAATCAGCCTCGTTTCCGTTATACGCCACGGTGTAGCTGTTGATCGTCCACTGCGCGTATAGCGCCACATCTCCGGCACCCATCGTAAACGTCGCGGCTCCATCCGCCGCGTAGCTCGTTCCGCTGCCATCCGATGCCGTGTTCCAGCCCGCCAACGTGTAACCCTTCTTCACCAGGTTCCCCGTATTGCCCTTAACGGTGACGCTCGTGTTGTAATCGTATCTGTTGCTGTCAGTCGGAGCATTGCCAGAATCAGCGTCGGATCCCCTATACTCCAAGGTGTAGCTATTGACCGTCCATTGCGCATATAACGTCACATGGTCGGCCCCTATCGTAAACGTAGCGGCTCCGTCCGCCGCATAGCTTGTTCCTTTGCCATCCGAAGCCGTGTTCCAGCCCGTGAACGTGTAACCCGTCTTCGCCAGATTTCCCGTATTGCCCATTACGTTAACGCTCGTGTCGTAAACGTGATTGATACTGTCGCTCGGAGCGCTTCCGGACGTAGCTCCGTTTCCGTGATAAGTTACCGAGTAACGGTTGATCGTCCACATTGCATATAGCTTGGCATCGGACGCTCCCATTTCAAACGTATCTCCGACATCGTATCTTGTTCCGCTCCCGTCGGCCTCCGTGTTCCATCCCGCGAACGAATAGCCTGTTAATGTCAGGTCTCCGGTGTTGTTCGGCACGGCGACGCTCGAACGGTAGTCGTGGCTGCCGCTTGCCGGAACACTGCCTCCGTCGCTGCCATTGCCGTCGTAAGTAACCACGTAGCGGTTAACCGACCACGCCGCATACAGCGTGACGTCCGCCGCGCCGATGGTAAACGCGTCATCCTCTTTGTAACTCGTTCCTTTTCCATCCGCTTCCGTGTTCCATCCCGCGAATGTATGGCCTGTTTTTTCCAGATTTCCTGCATTACCCTGCACGACGACGGAACTACCGAACTCCTGGCTGCCGCCGGCTGGCACGCTGCCCCCCGTGTTCCCGTTGCCGTTATAGATAACTCGGTAGCTATTAATGATCCACTTCGCGTACAGCTTGAAGTCGGTTGCGCCGATCGGCGTTGTGAACGAGTATGGAATAAGCAAATTAATATCCGCATGCCAACCGCCGAACGTATAGCCCGTCCTCGACGGATCGCTTGGCGCGCTGACCGCTTGACCGAAGTCCACGGTCTGGCTGCTTACGTTCGAACCGCCTTTGCTATCGAAGCTCACGGTATAGCTGTTCGCCGTCCATTGCGCGTACAATGTCACGTCCGCCGCGCCGATCGTGAAATTCGCCGTTCCGTTCGCCGCGTAGCTCGTTCCGCTGCCGTCCGCCTTCGTATTCCATCCCGCGAACGTATAGCCTGTACGGGCGAGATTTCCGGAGTTTCCGGACACCGTGATGCTCGTATTGTAGACAGGGTTGCCTGCAGCCGGCGCGCTGCCGGCGTCATTGCCGTTACCGTTGTAAGTAACCGCGTAGCTTTTGATCTTCCACTTCGCGTATAGCGCAATGTCGGAATCGCCGATCGGAGTCCCGAACGCATAAGGCGTTTGCAAATTTTCGTCCGCGTACCAGCCGTCGAACGTATGTCCCAATCTCGCAGGATCGCTAGGCCGCACTACCGCGCCGCCATAGCTAACGATCTGCGCGCCTATTGCCGAACCGCCGTTACTAATGAAGCTAACGCTATATTTGTTGATGTCCCACTTCGCATATAGCGTCGCGTCTGCTTTATCGAACGTATACGAAGTTCCCGGCAAGTAGCTCGTTCCGCTTCCGTCCGCTTTCGTGTTCCACCCCGCGAACGTATGGCCCGTCTTCAACAAGCTCCCCGTATTATTCATTACCGTCGCGCTAGTGCGATTGTCGTATACGCCGCCGTCTACCGGAACCGTTCCGCCCGTGCTGTTGTTGGCCGCGTAAGTAATGTTGTAGCGGATAACCAACTTCGCTACCGATAACTTACTGGCTGACGTTGCTACGTAGAGCGTACCGTCATAAGCATCCAACGACGGGGAGGATGATAGATTGAAATCGACGCCAACCTTTTCCCAACCGCTCTCGTTCGGTCTTTTGACGACAACCTTGCTTTGATCATAGTAGGCGACATAAGGAACGCCATCGAGTACATACACTGATGTTGCAGAGATACTGCTATTCCAAAATGGACCGTTGCCAACCGTCACCCAGCTTCCTGACTCCGCATCGAGTTTCTTCATGACAGAATAGAAATTGGGAATAGCCATATAGTAATAGGCTACATACGGGGTACCATGGTCCACGTATAACGATAAATAGTTTGCGCTCGTGCTGCCCGAGAACGTGTCGTTCCCTACCTGTGTCCAACCGTTAGCGTCATCGTACTTCATCACCGTGCCCTTCCATGAATTTGCACCGTCCGTATAGGCGACATAAGGGGTCCCACCGTCTATATACAGCGATACGTTCCCTGCCGATGCCGGCGAAACCGCGGCGCCGCCTACCGTTTCCCAACTGCCGTTATTTAATTTCTTTACCGTTGCTCTGCCGGAATTCGCGCCGTCCGAATAGGCGACATAAATCGTGCCGTTATCGATTTTGAGCGATACGTAATCCGCGGCACCGCCGGAAAAAAAGTCGCCGCCTACTGTTTCCCAATCGCCGCCATTTTGGCACGTCAACACTCTGCCTTTCTTGTTGCTCTGCGACTCGCCATCCTGAAACGCGAAATAAGGAATGCCTTGATCGACATCCAACGAGGGATAGGCGGAATTTCTCGTTCCATACTTCATGTTGCATGGCGATTCCCAACTGCCGCTGGCGCTATTATACTTTTTTACCATGGCCTTGTTGGCGGAACCTCCGTTATCTATGTAACCTACATAAGGAGTGCCGCCTTTTACGCTAAGCGATGTACCGACGGCCATACCATCCGAAAAGTTGGCGTTTCCAACCGTCTCCCAACTGTATACCGACGCTTCG
Organism: Cohnella endophytica; assembly: GCF_003628305.1. Classification (GTDB taxonomy): domain Bacteria; phylum Bacillota; class Bacilli; order Paenibacillales; family Paenibacillaceae; genus Cohnella; species Cohnella endophytica. The sequence continues at coordinate 39,468 of NZ_RBZM01000013.1, forward strand.
GCACGATTTCCGCCATCGGCAAGCAGTCCCAGAAAGACTGCAATTGCCGCGATCAGGATCGTCGGCTTTGTCATCCATCCTTTTTTCCATATTCCCTTCATTCCTAAACCTCCCAATTGAATGCAACTCCGATTCTAGCATCCGTTTTTCTCGGCATGTTTCTCGTCAGCTCGACTTGATCAACCTTTAATTTACATGGGCTAACTTTAGGTAAACTGAAAAGAAAGCGCTTCATGTGAGGTTGTTGAGATATTCACGACGAAAACGCAAAGAAAACGACTCTCCCATGACTGGAAAAGCCGTTTCTTATTCCAAACGATCATTCAATTTGTCGATCAAAAGTTTTATGAATTGATTAATTGCGCCTGAACCAACATCCTTCTGATCATAACGGCCGACTCCGCTCGCGTTATCTGCTGAGCTGGCAACAGCTTATTGTCCGTGCCTTGAGTGATGCCCATTTCGATTGCGGATGCGACACCCGTACGCGCCCAATCACCGATGCCGGCGTGGTCCGTAAATCTTTCAAGCAACTTATCCGTCTCGTCTGCCGTTGCTGGCTTCAGATTGGCAATCGCGGCAGCCCTGCTCAGGAGGACCATCGCTTCTGCCCGGGAAACTTTGGCGTTCGGACGAAACGTTCCGTTCGGATAACCTTCGATCAAACCGTAAGAAGCCGCAGTAACGACATCATCCCGGAACCAATCGTGATCGCCGACGTCCGCGAAGCGAATCCGCGCCCCCTCTTTCCCTTCGTGCAAACCGAGAGCTCGAACCAGAACCGCGGTTAATTCAGCGCGCGATATCGTCCGATCCGGTGCGAATGTCTCATCAGTTATTCCTTGAATAACGAGTCGCGATGCCAGGTCGTTAATTTCATTGCGCGCCCAATGCGACTTCGTATCGGCGAACGTTTTCGGATTCCAGACCACCGTATAGGTACTGTTAGTGAGACTGTTGATTAAAGCGTAATAATGTCCGTTGATTTGCGTTATCTTCGTCGGAACATGAACCAGTTTACCTTTTTCGTTTAGAACGACGCCGGTTGTAATTCGGCTGGGATCAATATCGTTCGGCAAAGCGACAGCGCGTTCCACATAACGATTGAACTGGCTAACTTCAGTGGACTGCCCGTTATAACTTGCCGTTATTCGGAACTCGACCGGAGGGACGATCACGTTCATGCCGCCGCTTGCAGCCGCACTGTCTACAAGCAACGTTCGATCAGGCTCGGTCCCTGCGATGATAATGCTGATCTTGATATCCTGAAGCGGAATTTGTTTGCCGAACGCCGAGGCGACAGCGTCGATGTTGATCTGGTCGGCAGACAGCGTATAGTTGGCGCGGCTCGTTCGAACTGCCACCGTTGCCCCCTGGTTCTCCATCGCTTTAACCAGCTTGCCGTTCAACTCGCCTATGACCGCCGCGTTTGATTCGTCAACGGGAAGCAACAACGTCTTCAACCGGTTGTCGTTCAGCTGCTGCATCACCTTGTCCTCGTCGACATGAATCGTAATTACCGTCCGGTCGTTCACTTTCGTTCTGGTCATCGTCGCCGAGTCAGGTTGCTCCTGGCCGTTGACGATGACTTTCACCTTGCTCGACTCGTCAGGCGCAGGGGCGGTAGAGGGCCCCGCGGCAGGCGATACCGTTACTTTGCCTTCCGTGACTTGCACGTTCAGTTTGTGCATGTCCGCATCGGTAAACGTCAGGTTCGAAATATCGCTTCTGTCAACCGACAGCGCCTTTGCGCCGGTCGACGAACTGCCTTTCACCTTCGCCCGAATCTTAAACAGCTCGCGCGCGGCTGCAATCGGCCGGTCGCCTCCGGTTGCATCCGCCCAGATCGCGCGAATCCAACCTTCCTCGTTGTTGACTGCCGAACGAAAACAGCCTTCCTCGGCGACGGCGCAATCTTCCCCACCGCTCCCATAGCTTGGCGAGACGCTTAGGGCTTCCAACGCCGACTTATCAAAATTGATCTGTATTCCATAGGACCCGATACCGGGCACCGGTTGTCCGATGGACACCGGAATCTGTATCTCCTGACCGATTAGGGCGGAAACATTGCCGATCGTCACTTGCAGTGGTTCGTCGGACCTGGCCGATGCCTTCGGAATCGAGGGAAGCGCAAGCGAGATAAGCAGTAGGATTACAAGCGCAAGACGAAAACGAATAGTAGTTGGGACGAGCTTTCTCTTCATAAGCATCATTTAAAGCCTCCGTTCTTGAATCGTAAATGAATCCTGGCTGAAATCGGGCTTTATGGCGTATGGTTGCCGATTTTATTAAACGTGTTAACAGGGTATACATCCCACTGTAAGGGTTCGTAAATCTTGGAACCGCCGGCGATGCCCGATTTGCGGACGAGCGTTCCGCCGCTCGCCAGGAAACTTCCCGGACCGGTGGCGTTCGGATCTCCGACGACATCGACGACCTGCGATCCTTTTTTGAGCACAAGCGCCTTGAGGTATACATTCGCCGGATAATCGTAAAAGACGTCGGCATTATTAACATATGGATAGCCAGTTGAAGAAAAGTCTGCGGGTTTCGTCACATCCATAAAATCATCAAAGGCTCTATCGATAATAATATACGGCACCGTCCGAAATATAGGGTGGCCTGATCCGATATTGATTTCAGCAACAACCATTTTTGAGGTTGCCGTATTGTACTGATAAACGAACAGCGAATAAGTATCGGCAGGTGCCGGGTTGGGCGAAGCTGCCGTCGGATAGTACAGCTCTATGGCAACCTGATGGGAGCCCGAACCGCGCAGAAACTCCGAGATGAACATATCCGGCGCAGGCGCCGCGATTTTAAAATTCCAGACCGTCTTGTCCGTAATTGCCGCGTTGCCCGCATCGTTTGCCGTGAAAGCTCCCGCATCTACCAGCACGTAATACTCCAGATTGCCGACGAAAGGATTGTGCTGAATCGTTACCGTGCCGCCGCTGACCGAAACTTTCGTCGTATCGTTTGCCATAATGGTTTCAAACACGCTGTCATTCGCTTTTTTGTATATCGTAATGGCTTTGCCGGCTGCAGCCGTCACGTTCTTGTCGAATACGAGGGTCAGATTAGCGGCATCGCCAACATCGACGGCATTGTTGGCAGGCGTTGTTCCCGTTATATTCGGGGTCGGTTTCGCTTCCGCCGTAATGGTCATCGTATTCGATGTAAGCGTCTTGCCGCTTGTCAGCGCCGACGGCAGAGCGGTCACGGAAAAGTCCGTGATCGACGTATCGAAATCCGTGCCGTCGAAGTCAAACAACACAAAGGCTGTATTCGGGTTCATAGTTCCGACCAAATCGATCTCAAGCCCCTGCGGCGCATGATTTAACCGGAAGTCTTGCTCCTTGATGTCGCTTGAGAAGGTATCGCCCGTAATGTCGAGAATCAAATAGGCGCCGGTCCCCAAATTGCTTTCTACCAGCGGTACGCCCGGCGTAGCGCTCAATACTCTGGAATCCAACGACTCGAAGCTCCATGCCGCACCGCCTGTCATGCCGGCAAAACCGTTGCCCGCCGCGTCTTTTAACGCGCCGCTTTCGATCTCGACGTAATAGCGCTGCAGCTCTGCAAATGCGCTGTGCTGGATCGTCAGAACGCCGCCGCTCACCGTCACTTCGGAGTCGGTGCCTAGCGTATACGTGGCGAATGCCGAGTTGTCCGACGCATCGCGGATCGTCACCGCTTTGCCGTTGACCGCAATTACCGGTTCGTTAAACGTCACGCTCAGATCAGCCGTCTTGGAAACTCCGGTAGCGTTGTTCGCTGGCGTCGTAGAGGAAACGAACGGTGCGATCGTATCTTCCGTCGCGAAGCTCCAACCCGTCGATCCGTTGAGTCCGGCGAAGTCATTGCCCGCCGCATCCTTGAACGCTCCGGCGTCGATTTCCACGTAGAAGCTTGCCCCGTCCTCCAGATTCGGACTCTTCAGCGTCACCGTTGCGCCGCTAATGACGACTTCATTCGCGTCATTCGCGGCATAAGTCTTCAGAATGCTGTTATCGGTTGCGCGGCGAATGAGAATCGTTTTGCCGGCGACCGCCACTACGGGCTTGGAGAAGGTAACCGTCAGATCGTCCGACCGATTTACGCCGGTCCCGCCATTATCCGGCGTCGTCGAATCGACCGTCGGCGCGGTCAGATCGGGCACCGTAAACGTCCACGCCGCATTGCCGCTTAAACCTGCAAAAGAGTTGCCGCTGACATCCTCGAAAGCTCCGCTTTCGATTTCAATATAGTACGAGCTTTTCTCGTCCAGACCCGGATTCTGAATGGTCACGGTCGTGCCCGCTACGATTACCTTGGAGTTGTCGTTCGCTTCATATGAAGCTTTCACGCTGTCATCGGCTTTGTCACGAATGGATAACCATTTGCCTGCGACCGCAACGACAGGCTTATTAAACGTCAAACTGAAATCTGCCGTCTTGTCGACGGTCATCCCCTGGTTGACAGGAGTTGTCGATATTGCGACCGGCGCCGCAACGTCCTTCGTCATGAAGCTCCAAGAGGACTCGAGGTTAAGACCGGCGAACTCGTTGCCCGCCAAATCCAGGAACGCTCCGGCATCGATCTCCACATAATAGGAGGTCTCTCCGTCCAGCCCCGGATTCAGGAAGACGACGGTCCGACCGCTAATCGTCACGTTAGTCGTATCATTGGCGGCATACGTCCTCACCGCGACGTTATCCGCCGAGCGGCGAACGATGATCGATTTTCCGTCGGCAGCTTCAACCGGCTCGCTAAAAGTCGCCGAAAGCGAAGCGTTCAAATCCACTTTCGCCGCACCGGCTGCAGGTATAGTCGATGCCAATACCGGAGGAGTCGTATCCAGGACTAGGCTACCGGTGGCTGCCACCACGGCAGAGCCCGCGGCGCCTTTCGCATCGACCGGAGTAACGGCGAAAAATAAATATTGACCCACATCCGCATCTTGAACCGTATATTGGTTGCCAGTCGCCCCGGCAATCGTCGTTTTGCCGATGCCGTCCGCTTGCGAACCGCGATACCATTGATAAGCGGAGTTGCTTTCGGCATCGTTCTCGGGATCAAGATAACGATAAGTTCCCGTCAGAGCTTGTCCGGTCTGAATGGTTCCCGAAATGGCGGCCTGTTCGGCGACCGGAGCATCATTGACGTCGGACAACGAGACGAGGAATTTCACGCCTCCGGTTACTGGCGTTTTGCCGACGTAGCTGTTCATTAGCAGAATCGCGTCCGCGGACGTGATCTGGCCGTCGCGGTTGATGTCGAGCCGATTTTTCTCCTCGTCGGTCGTCGTAAGCTTCGAGTTTACGACTTTATTAATATAAAGCACGTCTGCCGAGGTAAGCACCCCATCGCCGTCCGTATCGCCGAGAAGCGTCACTTTCATCTGGAGATGGTCGGTGAGTGCCGACGAGGATGCTTCCGTTCCGGTTATAGCCAAACGCGTCGTTCCCGTTGACTTCACCTGAACGCGAACCGTGCCGTCAGCCGCGGAAGCTACGGCAATAGACGGGTTATCCGTCGTAGCCGTAACGTTTACCGAACCGGTCAACTGCGGATAATGATTTCCTGCTTCGAACGAGAAGGAATCCAACGCAACGGCAATCGGCGCGGCAATCCATCCTACGTTGCTCATGACCGGCGGTGCTATCCCATTAGGAAGCGGGGTCGCTCGAGCCACAGGCGGAAAGGCAAGCGCGATGGCGAGCAGCAGCGCGAATCCGGCGCTGCGTCTCTTACGTAGACGAGTTAATGTTTTAATCATAGTACCGTCCCTTTCTTATCATGATGCTTAAACATGAATATTTTTTCGACAAAATCATACATCTTACGACATTATAGTCCGTGCGATGTTGCAAAAATGTGACAAAAAGAAAAGGAACCCGATCCACAGGATCACAGGTTCCTTCGAAAACGATTAGGTCAATCGGTCAAATCATGAAGTAAAGCAGTAAGCGCTTCTCCCGGCTCCGTGCCCAACTCCGATTTCAAAAGTTTTGCATATGCTTCATAATAAGCGGCCGCCCGTTTCCGACCTCCAAGCTGATGATGGAGTTTCAACGCCGCCGCCCGAAGGGAATCGTTATAAGGATCATGGCCAACTAACATTTCCGCCAAATGCAGCGCTTTGAGAGGTTCAGTCTTCGCGTACTCGTAAAACGAAAGCAGCTTGCCTCCAAGATGAAGAAAATATTGACGATACCGGTCCCGGTAAGGCTCGCACCATACGCCGCTGAATTCCTGCAGAAACGGCTCATTGCAACGATAGATGAGCTGCTCGGCGCGAATCAAGTTTTCCGGGCCGATCTCGACGGATTCAAGGGCGAAACGCTCCAATTGATCGGCGTCTGCAACGAGCGCACCATCGGATATTGTCAACCTATATCCGTTTCTGATTGACACTAACGCCACGTCCGACCGGAGATCCCTCAACGTCTTATTGAGCCGGCTGATCGTGCTTCGCAGATTGATGTCCGCCTTCTCCATATTTTTCTCGTTCCAAAGCGCCTCGAATAACTGCCATTTGCTTACTTCCTTAGCTCCTTGCTGCAGGAGCATGTAAGCAAAAAGCTCCGCGCATTTGGACGTCACCCAGCGCACCGGTTCGGGATCATCGCCTGCATATACGGAGAGTTTGCCAAAAAGAGAGGCCGACAATTGTCGGTTAACGATCTTTCCTGCAACCCCCGAGCGATCTTTGCGTCTTTTTCCCACCCGTTCCAGCGAACGCCGCAAATCCTCTTCCATCACCGGCTTCAGCAAATAGTCGAGCGCATTCACCCGGAACGCGTCGATAGCGTATTGATTGTAAGCGGTAATGAACACGACCTCCATGTCGAGCTTGTCCGCATATACCCGCTCCGCAATCTCCAGTCCGCTTAGCTCCGGCATTTCGATATCCAGAAACAACACATCGGGCTTCAACGCTACCGCCATTCCGAGCGCCTCGTGTGGGTTCACGCAACATCCCAGCACCTGCACACCGGCATGGACCAGCATTCTATCGATTTGCTCCGCAACCAACGATTCGTCGTCTACGATAATGGCTCTCATCATCCTGTTTCACTCGCCTCTCCGTCAGGGTCTACGGCCGCTCGCGAGCGGGAAGGAATCAGGAAGGCGACTGTCGTGCCCTTGTCCTGAGTGCTCTCGATCCGTAAGCCTTGTCCGAATTCGTTCATCAGCCGCTTATGTACGTTGATCAGGCCGATGCTTCCATCCAGCCTCTCCGGTTTCACAATTCGATTCAATTGCTCCGCGGACATGCCGACCCCATCGTCCTGAACGGCAATCCGCAAGCCCTGCGGCTCCAACTTCGCCCGGATGACCACCGTGCCTCCCGACATTCGCTTCATTACGCCGTGGCGAATCGCATTTTCGACCAAAGGCTGCACGATCAACGCCGGAATCAGCGTCTCCGTCCGGACATCCACCTCCCATTCCACATTCAGTCGCGCGCCGAAACGGGCTTTCTCCAGTTCGATGTAGGATTTGGTGAGAGACAACTCGCGATTCAGACTGACCTTGGCATGACGGGGATCAAGATCAAAGCTGAGCCGTAAATAGTTGCTGAACTCGCCCAGCAGTTTGCCTGCCCGCGCTCCATCGCTGTAGCATAACGAGATAATGCCGCTTAAGGCGTTGTAGACAAAATGCGGCTTGATCTGCGATTGCAGAAACAGCGTCTCCATGCGTATGGCCTGCTCGACCGCTTCCCTCAATTGCAGCAACGTCTGCACCCGGGCCAGCAATTCCTTGCCGCTGAACGGCTTCACCAGAAAATCGTTGGCTCCCGCCTCGAGACCCATCGCGATATCCGCCGGCGAGTTGCGTACCGTCAGCAGCAAAACGGGGAGCTCGTATAACGGGTTCTCCTCACGAATACGCCTGCACACTTCATACCCGGAGAGTTCGGGCATCATCACATCGAGCAGAACAAGCGACAGTTCGCCGCGATGTTGCTGGATCAGCTTGAGCGCGTCCGCTCCATTGTACGCCACGAGAACGTGATAGCGACTGGACGCAAACAACTCCTGCAGCACCTTGATGTTGGAGGGATCGTCATCCACCAGCAAAATCTTCACCTCGCCGGATCGATCCGCCGCATGCGGCGACGCCTCTTCCGTCGTCGATGAGCTTGCCCCGGGCGACAACCGCGGCTCCAGACCGGCAGCGGCTTCCGCCTGGGCGACCCCCTGTTCCCTCTGCGTTGCCATCGCCTCCGGCAGTCGCAGCTCGAACACGGTTCCCCTTCCCGGCTCCGACCGTTTCAATTCCAGATCGCCGCCCATTTGCAACGCAAGCGCCTTCGATATTTTCAGCCCCAGACCGGAAGATTGAAACGCCGAATCCGTCGGCTCTCCGCCGCCTTCGTACAGATTGCCTTCGAAAAGCCCCCGTTGCCGCTCCTCGCTCATCCCGGCGCCGGTGTCCGCAAACGTCAGACGCAACCCGTCTTCTTGCGACTCTGCTGCAACCGCCACGCTTCCCCGTTCCGTAAATTTCAAGGCATTGCCGACCAGGTTCACGAGAACTTGTTTTAGCCGGTTCTCATCGGTGAACAGATAAAAGGTTCCCGGAGGCACCTGATTGACCAACAGCACCTGATCGTTCCTGCGCAAAAATTGCAGCGCTTCGAGCGTAGCCTGCACCGTGCCGCTGACATCGAACAACCGGTTGTGGAACATCAGGCTTCCGCGCCTCAAGCTCTGAAAATCGATAATATCGTTCACCAGCGTAGACAGGCGGGTCGCCTGGGAAATAATGAATTTCAGATTCTCTCGATGCCGCTGCCCCATCTCTTCTCCGCTCTGATCGATGACCACCTGAGCGAGATTAATAATGCCGTGAAGCGGCGTCTTGAACTCGTGGGACGTGTGGACGAGAAACTCGTCTTTCTGGCGATCGTGGGCAATGAGTTGCTCGGCCAATCGCTCGTTCCGCAATAACACCTCGCGAGCCCTGTCCGACATGAGGAACGATTGCGATAGAACGAGAAGCAGCGGCGTTACGACCATCGAATAAGGATTGTCCAACGCCAACTGATAACGCGTCTGGGCATACACCCAACTAATGATAAGGAAAAATAAACCCAACAAAATATAGTAAACTTGAACCCCGCCATTCCGATAACGGAATATCCAGCGAATAATGAAGGCGAACGCGGTGATTTGCAGAACGATCCCGAGCCAAAGAATATCGACTAAATATTCGTTCGGAATCCCAATCAATAAGGCCAGACATACATAAAAAACCCGGCTCAGCCACTTATATTCCAAGTTCCCCTTAGGGTCCAGGTACAGATAGACATAGAAGGCAAACGAAAAGATGGAAACGTAAGGAAGGATAAAGAGCATTTTCTGCAAGAGTAGGAAGGACATCGCCGGGAACAGGGTTGCCATGACGATTTCGTTGTCGAAGCTGAAAAACAACCCTAATGACAAGCAGAACAAACTGAAAAAGGCGAGATAAGGCTCCTTCTCCCATTGCTTGAACATACCCGCGAAATAAAACCCGAATACCAGCATCGTGGTAATGACGATCATATCCGCCAGACGGGCATTATCGCGCCTGGCCAATACATCCGCCGTTAAACCGAATTCCGGCGTTTGCACCAATCCGCCTTCCAGATAGCGGTAGCTGGCTATCTGAATGATGATGTCGATGGTGTCGGTATCCGCTTTGACCGTACCGAAAAACGGAAGATTGCTAGGTACGAATCCATCCGCCGACAAATCCGGTTTTCCGGTACCGCCGAGGTCCGATCCGTTAATATAGATGTGGCTGGACATCCGCATTTTTTTGCCTCTAAGGCTATAAAAATCCGGATCGCCAACCTCTATTCGCAGACGGTACGTACCCGCACCAAATCCGCTACCGGAGGAAACGACATCCTTCCAGCCTCCAGGAACACGAACGATTATACGCTCCGCTTCCAGTGCCTTGCCATTGGCGTTGAAATCTTGCGGAGTCAGCAGCTTGTTCTCGTAAAATTCCCATTCTCCCCGCAACGGTACAATCCCTTGCTTCGCAAAATTCCATTGTCTGGCGTCCAATACCCCGCCTCGTGCTTCCGGGTACTGAACCGTAGGATTTAGCCATCCATAGATGAATAACGATGTAACGATGGTGAAGATAACACTCATGCCGATTAGTAGCGTCAATTGTTTTCTCATTGTACCCGTTTCCCGCTCCGTCTTCATATCCTCACCCGGCAATCTATCGTTTATAACTATATTCGTCAAAATTAGACTGACTAATTATAACTGTATTAAGCGCAAGGCGTAAATTGCCTGACCTAGCGGACCATTCGCGTACAGATATCATATAGACGTAAAAAAGGGGGCGAATCTCGCCCCCTCCCTCAGTTTAAATCAAGTCCGATAGTTGCAATAGTCTTTGAATCATGGTTGCGACCTCAGCTCTAGTGATGAGTGCCTTCGGCGCAAGCTCGGTGGCTTTTCGTCCAGATACAAGCCCGGCCTGCACGCTGTCCGCAACGCTGCTTTGCGCCCAGCCGGATACGTTTGACGCATCTCCAAACGGACGAAGCGTTGCCTCTTCCGATTGAGCGGACAGCTTTGCTTTCAGTCCGGTAATCGTCATCGCTCTGGAGAGAATTTTCATGGCCTGTTCTCGGGTAATCTTATCATTTGGTCGAAACGTACCGTCCTCAAACCCGCTAATCAACTGATACGCGTATGCCGTGTTGATCGCGCTGCTGAACCAATCCGTCGTCTTCACGTCGGAGAACGCCGATGTTCCGTTTTCCAGCTTCAATCCCAATGCGCGTACAAGAATGGCTGTAAACTCGGATCGGGTAATATTGCGATCGGGACTGAACTGGCCGCCGCCCGTCCCCTCAATGACCATCCGCGATCCCATGTCGTTTACGGCGGCTTTCGCCCAGTGGTTCGCGACATCTTGGAATTCGTGCGGATTCCAGACGACGGAGTAAGTGCTATTGGTTAAGCTGTTGATCTGAGCGTAATGCTTGCCATCGATGATAACGATCTTAGTCGGTACATGACGAACCGTTCCATCCGGCTCGACAACGACGCCTGTCGTAATCTTGTTCGGGTCGACTCCGACCGGGATGGCGATCGATCTTTCCACATAAGCGTTGAACTTCGATACTTCAACGCTTGTATTTCCGTATGTGGCTCTAATCGTAAAATCCAGCGGCGGAAGCACAAGCGTGAACGTGCCTTTCACTGCCGCGTTCTCTACTACCTTCCATGTATCCGCTGTCGGCGCGGCGATTTCTATCTGCACCACGATGTCTTGCAGGGCGACTAACTTGCCCATCTGTTTGGATATCGCGCCGATGTTGATCTGCTGCGCCGGCAGCGTATACGTCGCCGTATCCGTCTTAATTTCCAGAACGGCTTGCTTGTCTTCCATGCTCTTCACCATTTGACCGTTCAACTCGCCAACGACGATGTCGAATGCTTTGTTGATCGGAATCGTGACTACGGCATGCCGGCCTTCCGCGGCAAGTCTCTCGTCCAGTTTCTTCTGATCCACGACCACCGTAATTACGGTATGATCGTTTCTCTTCGCGATCGTGGCCGTGCCCGCATTTTCGACTTTCCCGTTAACAAGGATATCAACGTCCGGATTCGTATCGGCCGGTGTCGTTGGAACAGAAGGCTGAGATGGCGTAACGGACACTATCGGAACAACGGCGTTCGATTGCGCGGAGGCATCGCTTCTTCTGCCCGCTCCATTGATCGCTTTTACATTAAACGTATAGCTCGTCCCGTTCGTCAATCCGGTAAGCGTAATCGGACTTGTTCCTCCGATCACCGTAACGCCTCCCGGCGAAGCGGTCACTTCATATCCCGTAATATCGCTTCCGCCGGTATCGGTCGGATACGTAAACGTGATAACCGCTTGCCCGTCGCCTGCGACTGCCGTTATGTTCGTCGGCGCTCCCGGGACGGTAGACGGAGTCGCGCTCGCTTGATTCGACGCCCCGCCTAGCCCTCCCGGGCCTTCCGCCTTGACCACGAAGCGATAGCCCGTGCCGTTGACCAAGTTCTCTACGCTGTAGGGCGAAGAAGAGACCGTCGCGACTTTGACGAAGTTATCGGGGTCTGCATCCGTTGCCATATAAATATGATACTGCGTCGCATCCGATACTGCGCTCCAGCTCAGCGTAACTTGACGGTCATCGCTTGTTGCGGTCAGATTTTGCGGATTGGCGGGAGCATTCGGCCTATTTACCGACTGCGTAACGGTAAACGAGACGGGAGTCATATGATCCGCTGATACCGTGACCGTTGCCGTATAAGTGTTCGCAGACAAACCGTCTATTGCAAAAATATCGAAGGTTGTCGATGAACCGCTATTTAATGATGAACTCGGCACCGTAAATTCAAAATCGTTCGCGTTCGCGCCGCTAAGGGTTACCGTCAGATTCGTCAGATTGCCGGTGCCGGTATTATTGAGGGTAACGGTTCTCGCTTCTTTAGCGCTAGAGACGTATCCTTGCGTTAGGTCCGATAACGTTTGATTCGTTATGGCAGCGATCGTATAAGTAGCCGCTGCCGTGACCGTGATCGTCGCCGTTGCTTTTTTACTGGAATCTTCCGTCGACGTCGCCGTTATCGTGTATGTACCCGGCGCGGCATTCGCTACGACCGTTACGTAGCCCGTGCCGTTCACCGACACTTTGTTGCCGGCGTCGCTGCTCGTCCATTCGACCGTCTCCGCTGCGCCGCCAACAGCCGCGACTGTCGCAGTGAGCTGCTTGTTTCCTCCTTGCACCACGCTGGCGCTAGTCGGGGTAACGCTCACGCTGGTGATTGCCGGCGTTATCGGCGCCGCTGTAACCGTTATCGTCGCGGAGGCTTTCTTCGTTGTATCCTCCGTCGACGTCGCCGTAATCGTATAAGTGCCCGGCACGGCATTCGCTGCGACCGTTACGTAGCCCGTGCCGTTCACAGACACTTTGTTGCTGGCGTCGCTGCTCGTCCATTCGACCGTATCCGCCGCGCCGCCAACCGCCGTGACTGTCGCAGTGAGCTGCTTGTTTCCTCCTTGCGCCACGCTGGCGCTAGTCGGGGTAACGCTCACGCTGGTGATTGCCGGTGCTATCGGCGCGGCGGTAACCGTTATCGTTGCGGAGGCTTTCTTCGTTGTATCCTCCGTCGACGTCGCCGTGATCGTATAAGTGCCCGGTACGGCATCCGCTGCTACCGTTACGTAGCCCGTGCCGTTCACCGACACTTTGTTGCCGGCGTCGCTGCTCGTCCATTCGACCGTCTCCGCTGCGCCGCCAACAGCCGCGACTGTCGCAGTGAGCTGCTTACTGCCTCCTTGCGCCACGCTGGCGCTAGTCGGGGTAACGCTCACGCTGGTGATTGCCGGTGTTATCGGCGCCACTGTGACCGTTATCGTCGCGGAGGCTTTCTTCGTTGTATCCTCCGTCGACGTCGCCGTGATCGTATAAGTGCCCGGTACGGCATCCGCTGCTACCGTTACGTAGCCCGTGCCGTTCACCGACACTTTGTTGCCGGCGTCGCTGCTTGTCCACGTGACGGTTGTCAATGCGCCGCCTACCGCATCCACCTCGACCGCTAGTTGCTTGTTTCCTCCTTGCGCCACGCTGGCGCTAGTCGGGCTGACCGTTACGCTGTTGATGGCTGGCGCTACGACTGCGGTGACCGTTATGGTAGCGGTGCCTTTCTTAGTAACGTCTACCGTTGACGTCGCTGTGATCGTATAATCTCCCGGCGCTGCATCGACTGCGACCGTCACTTTCCCTGCGCCGTTCACCGCCACTTTGTTATCGTCACTGCTCGTCCACGTGACCGTCGTCGCCGCACCGCCAACCGCAGTTACATTAGCCGCGAGCTGCTTGCTGCCTCCTTGCACGACGCTTGCGCTAACCGGTGTAACGCTCACGTTGGTGATTGCCGGCACCGCGGTGACCGTTATCGTCGCGGTTCCTTTTTTGCTGCTGTCTACAGTAGACGTTGCCGTAAGGGTATACGTGCCCGGCACGGCATCCGCCGCGATCGTTACGAAGCCGCTACCGTTTACCGCCACCTTGTCGCTAGCATCGCTGCTCGTCCACGTGACCGTCCTATCCGCGCCGCCAACCGAAGCTACGCCAGCCAAGAACTGCTTGCTGCCTCCTTGCGCCAGGCTAAAGTTAGGCGGGCTGACGCTTACTCCTAAGATTGCCGGCGTTTCGGTGACCGTAATCGTCGCCGTTCCTTTTTTGCCGCTGTTAACCGTTGACGTTGCCGTGATCGTATAAATGCCCGGCGTGGCATCGGCCGCGACCGTTACATAACCGCTCACGCTCACTGCCACTTTGTTTCCGCTGTCGCTGCTCGTCCAATTGACCGTCGTCGCCGCACCGCCAACCGCCGTTACTGTCGCCGTGAGCTGCTCGCTGCCTCCTTGTACTATGCTAGCGCTAGTCGGGCTTACGCTTACGCTGTTGACTGCCGGAGCTATAGTGACGGTAATCGTTGCCGTCCCTTTTTTACTTTCATCCACCGTTGACGTTGCCGTGATCGTATAATCTCCCGGCGTTGCATCGGCTGCGACGGTCACGTTCCCTGTGTTGCTCACCGCTACCTTGTTGCCGACGTCGTTGCTCGACCAGGTAACCGTCGTTGCGAAGCCAACATTCGCATCTACCGCAACCGCAAGTTGCTTGCTTCCTCCTTGCATTACGCTCGCGCTATCCGGACTGACGCTTACGCTATTAATGGGCTGAGGCACGGGATCGGTTTGCACGATCAGACCGCCTCCCCCTATTAACATAAAGGTGTTGTTTCCAAATGCAGCACCTAATAGACCACTGGCAGTGTCGATTGAACGATTTGTCCAATTCACTCCGTTGCTGGAGGTCAATATCGTCCCCTTCTCTCCCACCGCCACAAAGGAGCCGTTTCCGTAGGTTACGCCGGATAGTAGATTCGTAGTTCCGCTTGTTTGACTCGTCCAGATCGCCCCGTTGCTGGAGGTTGCAATCTTTCCAGTTTGCCCGACCGCCACAAACGTGCCATTTCCATAGCCGACTCCATATAGATAAATCGAACTGCCCATCGATCGGCTAGACCAAGTTGCTCCGTTGCTGGAGTTCGCGGTTACTCCCACGTCTCCCACCGCCACGAATGTGCCATTTCCGTAGGTGATTGCTCTTAGCGGAGAACTCACGGGGCCGTTCGTTCTCGTCCAGATCTCTCCGTCAATGGAGGTCAAAATATTTTGATTGTACCCTACGGCCAGAAACTTGCCGTTGGCGTAGGTGACGCCATTTATAGTAACCGTAACGCCGCTCGTTCGACTCGTCCAGCTCGCTCCGTCGCTGGAAGTCACAATCTCCCCGCCCCCCCCTGTAGCCACAAAAATGCCATTTCCGTAGGTGACGTCAACTAAGGTGCTCGTAATTCCGCTCGTTCGACTCGTCCAGTTAACTCCATCGGTGGAGGTTAGGACCACGCCTTTCTCCCCTACCGCTACATACGTCCCTTTACCGTAGGCAACCCCGCCTAGATTAGCCGTAAAGCCTGTCATTTGATTCGTCCAGTTCGTCAAATTGCTGGAGTTCAATAACGTTCCTAACGCCCCTACCGCAACATATTTGCCGCTTGCGAAAGTTACGCCCTGCAAATTATTTGTTGTGCCAGAGCCGCTTGTCCGGTTCGTCCAACTCGTTCCGTTACTGGAGGTCACAATCGTTCCATTGTCACCCACTGCCACAAACGTGCTGTTGACGAAACCGACATCATTTAGAGTATTCGAAGTATTGCTCGTTTGCTTCGTCCAAGTCGTTCCGTCGCCAGAAGCCCAGATGGCTCCATCTATACCTACCGCCACATATTTGGTACTTCCATAGGAAACCCCATATAGAAATATCGGAGAACCGATTGTTGGGTTCACCGTCCAGCTCGTTCCGTTGCTGGAGGTCCAGGTTATTCCGCCACCACCAACAGCCACGAACTTGTTGTTCCCAAAAGTGACGCCTTCAGGAGCATTCGATTGACCGAGCGCTTGATTCGCCGTCCAATTCGTTCCGTCGCTCGAAGTTACAAGAGTTCCATTAGCCCCTACCGCCACATACTTGTTGTTTCCATAGGCGACGCTCGTTAAATATTTGGTCGTACCGCTTGATTGGTTCGTCCAGTCCACTCCGTCGCTGGAGGTTAGAATCGTTCCGTTTACCCCTACCGCCACAAAAATACCGTTCCCGAATGTGACGCCAAGCAGTTGATAGGTGTTGATACTTGATTTTGATCGTTTCGTCCAATTTACTCCGTCGGGAGAGGTCACAATCGTTCCATTGATCCCTACCGCCACGTATGTGCTCTTTCCGAATGCGATGCTGCTTAATTGATCACTCGTAGGCAACGGACTCCGGATATTCCACCCGTCAAGAGAATCTGCAAAAGCTTTTTGAGGAATTGTAGCCAAAATTATAGAAAATACGATGACGATCGATATCCAACGTTTGATCATTGTTATCCTCCACCCGCCTTCATGCTGATTTACTGTACGATGATTATAAAAGGGGTGATGTTGCAAAATTGTTGCAACACATAAAAAGGAACCCGCGTCGGACGATTTAATACTAAACAGGGAGACGGCGGCCTCATCAGCCGCGTCTCCCTGTTTGGTATAGGCCATTTCCGGCAGCGTTCGCTGCAAATGGCTATGTTTTAATGGCGTCTAATGCTTCACGGCCTGGCCGGAGGCTTCCTGGATCGCGTCAAACGCCCAGTGCGCCGCAGGAACATCCGTCCATTTCGCAGGTTCGGAAGCTTGAGGCTTCCATCCGAGCAGCTTATTGACGATAACTACCGCCTGGGCGCGCGTAAGCTTGTCGTCAGGATGGAAATTGCCGTCGCTATTACCGACGATTATACCCGCAGCTTGCACCCTTTCGATGGAAGCCTGCGCCCAGTGACCTTTAATGTCGGCGAAGCTGCCGCCTTTGTCGCCTGCGCCGTTCGCATCGGAGCCGCCAAGCAGCCTGGCCGCAATACTGGCCATCTCGCCTCTCGTTATCGCCTGATCCGGTTTGAAGGTGCCGTCAGGATACCCTTTCAGCAGTCCTGCCGCCGTAGTCTGGGCGATCGCCGAACGCGCCCAGTGCTTGTCCGGCACATCCGCGAAAGAAAGTGCCGTATTCGCGGATTTCACAGGGAAAGCGCGCACCAGAATCGCTGCCAATTCGGCGCGGGTGATCGCGCTGTTCGGCCTGAAAGTGCCGTCGCCATAGCCGAAAATGTACGGGTTATGCGCCGTGGCGGACAACGCGACGCTCCAACCGGGCAGATTCACGATCGTAAACGTGCTGAATTTGCTCACCGTAATTCGCAGGCCAAGCGCGCCTGATGAATTGTAGCTGACCAATTCGCCCCGCACGAATTCTTTCGTCCCGTCGCTATGCTCGATGAAGATGCCGAGATCTTTTTTCTGTTCTTCGGTAAGATTTGCGTTTCCGAGCGGAAGCACGAGTTCTACCGGACGGCTCTGCATGTTCGTCTCGATCGTCATCGGACGTCCGATGACGCTAAGGCCTCCGGTCCCGATCGCAAGTTTCGCCGCTTGTTCGGTTTTCGCGCGCTGTTCGACCGCCTTGCGCTCGTCCTCTTGCTTGATCGGAACGACGCGGAAATACGTATCGTCGGACAGTCCTTGCATCGAGCCGCTCGGGATGCCGATATGAACGTCGTTAGCGAAAATAGACAATCCGACCTTCTCTCCCGCGAGTTTATCGGTAGCCGCTTTCGGGAGCTTGACGTTCAATTCCGCGACTTCGTCCTTCGCGTCGGAAATGACGAGCGTTGCCGAACGGGCGCCGCCCTGCTGCAATTGGCGAATCACATCCCCGGCTTGTTCCGGCGTCAGGCTCACTTCGTCTTTTTTCTTGCCGCTTGCGTCCGTCGTACGGGTGATGATCGTCTGCGCGACGACCGCGCCGTTCGTGCCGGCGCCGCTCTGCACGTCGACTTTGATCTCTTCTTTGGCCGGCGCAGAGCCGCTCGATGGCGCGGGCGTAACCGTCACGGTCAAGTCGGCTGACGCGCTTCCGAGATGATCGCCCGCCCCCGTATATTCCGCCGTAATCTCTCCGTTTTCGCCGACAGGCAGAGCCGTCGTCGTCCATTCCGCTTTTCCGTGCTCGTCCAACGTCGCCGTGCCAAGCGTCGTATTTCCTTTTTTGAAAGTAACGGAACCGGTTGGCACGCCGCGTAAATCATCATCCGCCTCTACTAGCGCCGTCAGCTTGACCGATTGTCCGGCCGTTGCCGTTTCATGATCGCTGGAGAGCGTAACCGTCGTCGTGATTTTGTCATAGACCTTGATCTGAATTCCGATTCCGTTTGCTTCATACGGAGAGATGCCGTTGTAGTTGGCTTGAAGTTTACCTTCGTATGGCGAATTTCCGGGGTTCGACAGTTGCGACCAATCAGACACGGTCAACGTAGCCACGCCGTGGTCGTTCAGCTCCCCTGTGTCCAGCAGTTTATAGTCCCACTCCTCTGTTCCCAGCAGTTTCACGCCCATATAAAACCTCAAATCGCCGTTCGGAACCGCTCCCGTGCCGGAGGCCGGTCCAACAGTTGCGGTAAGCGTAAACGTCGAACCGTACTTCAACCCGTTGGTCGTTACGGAAGCCGGGTCTAGCGCCAAAGAAATTTCCGTCGCCAGTCGCGGAACGATCCCCGTCGGCGCGCTCGTTACCGTTGCGCCCGTCGCTTTCGCGTTTTTCGGCGTGACCTTGACTTTGATCACTTTGCCGACGTCCGCAACCGTAACCGTGTACGTATTCGTCGTCGATGCCTCTTGTACACGCGTCTCTCCGCTCGTACCGTTCGAATCGTAGCGATAGAACGCATACGTCGTGCCGGACTCCTCATCGTCGTCCGTATCCGCATAACCGGACGCTGCCGTAAGCGTGCTGCCGACTTGCGCCGTGCCCGTAAGGGTCGGCGACGCCGTTGGCAACGCATCTGCAGGCGCGAACGCGCGAAGGCTTGGAAATCCGGTATTCGGATTCATAGTCCAAGTATCGTCGAAATCCCAGCCTACGAAGGTCGCTAGCGCGGTCATTTCCGTCGTCGTCTTTCCGATGCCTTTGTTCGTATCCGATTGACCGGAAATGGTTTTATCGTAATACGAATTGCCAACCATGTGACCCGAATAATCGCCGATTAAGCCGCCGGTCGAAACTTTGCCCGAAACGATGCCCGCGGCGTATGAAGTCGTTACGTTTGCCGGCATAGACGGGCCGAGCGCCGCATTCTTTCCGACTAACCCTCCGACTAATCCTCCGGTGCTGGTGTTCGTCGAGTGAATACTCGCAGTCGCATAGCTGTTTGCGATCGTACCGTTGTTTTCGCCGGCAATACCTCCTGCAATCGTCGACGAAACGAAGATGCTCCCCGTGACGTAGCTCTCGGAAATGGCGCCCGTATTTATGCCGACAAGGCCGCCGGCACTTCCCAGTCCCTTGATATCGACATTCACGAGCCCGACTCGCGTAATCTTCGCCATTGTTTCGGTTTTTCCGAATAATCCGACCGGAGACGTGTCGGTGCGATCGATTTTCATCCCGGTGATGGTATGACCGTTTCCGTCAAATTGACCTGTGAACGTATTGAACGTATTCCCGATCGGAATCCAGCCTCTTCCGCCGTAATAGCCTGCGCCGGTGGAAGACAAGTAGCTCGTTAGATTGATATCCGCCATAAGGATGTAATTCCCGGACAAATTATTTCTAATCGCGTCTAGTTCGACTGCCGTCGAAATGGGGATCGGCAACTCTTCTTCAATGACTGCCGTCGCCGCGCTTGTCGCCGTCACGCCCGTCGCTTTCGCGTTTTTCGGCGTGACTTTGACCTTGATGACTTTGCCGAGGTCCGCGGCGGCAATCGAATACGTATTAATCGCGGATGCCGCTCGTACAAGCGTCTCGCCGGTTATTCCGTCCGCGTTATAACGATAAAAAGCGTACGTCGTTCCTGCCTCTGCATCGCCGTCCACATCCGCATAACCGGACGCTGCCGTCAACGTGCTGCCGACGTTCGCCATGCCCGAGAGCGTCGGCGCTGCCGTCGGTGGCGCGTCCGGCGGCGACGTTGGTGCGCTGAATACGCGCAGTTTCGGATAATCATTGTTGATTGACCATACCGTCGTGAAATTCCACCCGGTATACGTCGCCTGTTTCTTCATATCTGACGTATTTTTACCGACACCTCTGCCCGTATCGGTTTGGCCGCTGGTGGTGGCGTCATAGAAGGAATTGACTACGGTTTCAGTCGGCGAAGCACCGACAAGACCGCCCGTCTTCGACGGCGTTCCCGTTACCAAACCGGCGGCAAAAGAATTTTCAATGCGCCCCGCGTTTTCCTCGTCATACAGGTTATTGCCGACAAGGCCGCCGACTTTCGTAGTTCCGCTGACCGAAGCGAGCGAATAGGAATTCGTGATCGTCCCGTTATTTTCTCCGACCATGCCCCCCACTCTGTCGACCGACGAAGAAACCCAACCCGTCACATAGCAATTTTGAATCGTGCCCCCCGAACTCTGCCCGACCAAAATGCCCGTGCGCGTTTGACTGCTTATAACTTGCGCTTCTACAACGCCAAGGTTTTTGATCGTGCCGGTAAGCCCTCCGATCAATCCCGTTTGCTGCGACGAACTATTAATTGTAATGCCTGAGACAGTATATCCATTCCCGTCGAGCACGCCACTAAAGGGAGCGAAATTCGGGAAGCCGATCGGGGTCCAGTTCTGTGTCAGGTCAATGTCTTGAATCAGCTCAATGTTATTCGTCAGCTTGAAATGTCCATCCAACACATATCGAATGTTATTCAACTGCGCAGTGGTGGAGATCAAATACGGATCTCCCTCGGTTCCGCTGCCTCCTGCGAACAACCCTGTCGCCGAAGCCTCGGGCGAACGGAATATCCCCGCCGTTGGAAGCAGCAACACGAATGCGAGTAATACTGTCATCCATTTTTTTGCCATCATATAATCCCCTCTCGTAGCCTGGCTTGTTGCCTACCTGCATCGAGAAGGATTATAGCAATCGGACGTAACAGAAATGACACAAAACGAGCTTTTTCGCTATTCCGCTTCGCGCAGCCTCGCTTCGATCGCCTTCAGCACCGCACGTTCCCGAACGGCATCACAGTTTCTGTATTCACGAAAAAAATCCCTTCCCCAGGTCGAAAGCATCCTGCTGGGAAGGGATCATTGAATCGTTCTATCTTGCGAGGATTTCTTTACTTAAATTAGACCGGATTTTTGTAATAGACTCTGAATAATAGTTGCAACCTCGGCCCTGGTCATGTAATCCTTCGGTGCAAGTTTAGCAGCGCTACGTCCAGATACAATGCCAGCCTGCACGCTATCCGCAACGCTGCTTTGCGCCCATGCAGATACTTCTGACGCATCTGCGAACAAACGAAGCGTCGCGTCTGCCGATTGAACGGATAACTTGCCCTTCAACCCGGTAATCGTCATCGCTTTGGAGAGAATCACCATCGCCTGTTCACGAGTAATCTTGTCATTCGGTCGGAATGTACCGTCTTCAAAACCGCTGATTAAGTGGTGCGCATAAGCAGTATTGACAAAGCTGCTGTACCAATCCGACGACTTCACATCAGAAAATGGCACTACTCCATTCTCCAGCTTCAATCCCAATCCGCGAACCATAATGGCCGCAAATTCCGCACGGGTGACATCTTTGCCTGGACTGAACATGCTGCCTCCCGTACCCTCGATGACCATCCGCGAACCCATGTCGTTGACGGCGTCTTTCGCCCAATGGTTCGCAACATCGGAAAATTGAAGCTGATGCCATACTACCGAGTACGTGCTGTTGGTCAAACTGTTGATTTTTGCATAATACTTGCCATCAATCAATACGACCTTAGTCGGCACATGGCGTACCGTTCCGTCCGGATCGACTACCACGCCCGTCGTAATCTTGCTCGGGCCGGCGCCATCCGGGATCGCAATCGTTCTTTCCACATAGGCGTTGAAAGTGGAAACTTCGATTGTCTGCTCACCGTATGTGGCTTTAACCGTAAATTCTACCGGCGGAACGACAAGCGTAAACGTGCCCTTCTCTGCCGCATTTGCTACTACTTTCACCGTATCCGCCGTTGGCGCCGCAATCTCGATTTGAACCTTAATATCCTGCAAAGCGACCGACTTGCCGATCTTGTTGGATATAGCTTCGATATTGATCTGCTGCGCGGGGAGCGTGTACGTCGCTTTGTCCGTTTTGAGCTCTACAATCGCCTGCTTGCCTTCCAAGTTCTTCACCATTTGACCATTCAGTTCGCCGATGACAACATCGGACTTGGCGGTAACCGGAATCGTTACCACTGCATGTTGACCCTCTTTTGCGAGCTTCTCTTCCAATTTCTTCGGATCAATCACAACGGTCGTCACCGTTTGATTGTTCACTGTAGTTGTGGTTGCTGTTCCTGCACTTTCTACTTTCCCGTTGACCAGAATTTCAACACTTCCCGGCGTAGCACTTACCGGCGTGGTGGGGCTGGTCGACGGCGGCGCTGACGTTGTTTGCCCAACTTCGTTCGAGATATCTCCCAATTTGCTAATTTCACCGGCAGCATAATACCAAGTAAACTCTCCGCTCTCATTAACATCAAGATCATTCATGCGGATAAATAACGCATAGGATCCATCGGGGTCATCGATTCCATCGTCTATCGATTCAATATCAGATGTCGAAGGATCTTGAAAAATTGAATTTTCAAAATCGCAACACTCTTGAATAGATGTGTTTGCTTTTGCTGAAGTCGAATAAAACAATACCCCGGTATCTTCCGAAGAAATCAATAGCGCGTTTGCCCGATTCGCTGGGTCGGTTAACTTAACAAAATTCCCGTTAACCAAATTGCCCCTTTCTTTTTTAGGTGTATCCGAAATGCCTACATAGTCGTCCTTCGTTCCTGTCCAGAATCGTAAATTTTCTATTTTTGCCCCGCTTTTGTTTGTAACTTGGGTGACGATTTTGACAAACGACGAGGTCTCACCTAACGTATACGTATTTTTGACTTCCAGCGTCTTTCCGTTAATGGTAGTCGTGCCTGTTGAAATTATCGTACCGTATCCTTGATTCAGTCCAGTAGAGACATACCCAGATAAGTCGATGACCTGATTTGTCAATTCAGGGTTTACTTTGATGACACCGTTAGTATTCCATTCAGACAAGGTTCCGTTGCCGTCAAGTCCGATTGCGTTGTCCAATGGATTATTACGGTAAGTTAATTTATACCATCCTAATTCGTCTTCAACAGATCCATAATAAAACGGTTGTTCCAAGTTGCCGGAACTGTTCACGGAGTTTTTAGCGCCATTCCCAAATCGGATTTTCCCATTATTCAATACTTTGTAGATCGGCGCTTCGGCGATGACAGCCGTCGGTGCGCTTGTCGCCGTCGCACCCGTTGCTTTCTCGTTTTTCGGGGTGACCTTGACCTTGATGACTTTGCCGAGGTCCTCTACGGCAATCGTATACGTATTGTTATCTGATGCCTCCTGAACGAGCGTTTCGTTGCTCGTTCCGTCCGCATCGTAGCGATAGAACGCATACGTCGTGCCGGACTCCGGATCGCTATCTGTATCGTTATAATTGGATATTGCCGTCAGCGTTCTGCCGACTTGCGCCGTGCCCATGAGCGTTGGCGCTGCCGTCGGCGGCGTATCCGTTGGTGGCGTTGGTGCGCTGAATACGCGCAGTTTCGGATAATCATCGAGCTCATTGATCGACCATACCGTCGTGAAATCCCAGCCCGAATAAGTCGTCTGCATCATCATGCTCGTCCAATCTTTTCCGACGCCTTTGCCCGTATCGGATTGGCCGCTGTTGGTAGTGTCATAGTAGGAATTGACTACGGCCAGAGACGAAGCACCGACAAGACCGCCTTTGTCTGTTGTCGGTAACGTTGCCGTTACCAATCCGGCGGCAAACGAATTTGAAAAGCCCACCGTGTAATACCCGTTAGACGTGTAATTACCGACAAGGCCGCCGACTTTCGTAGTTCCCCTGACCGAAGCGAGCGAGTAGGAATTCGTGATCGTCCCGATATTTTCTCCGACCATGCCCCCCACTGTGTCGTACGTCGAAGAAACTGAACCCGTCACAAAGCAATTTTGAATCGTGCCGCTCGCATTAGTCCCGACCAAAATGCCTGTAATCGAATGAGTACTGACAACATTCGCTTCTACAATGCCAAGGTTTTTGACCGTGCCAGACAGCCCTTGGAACATTCCTGTTGACTGATCCGAGCTATTAATTTTAAGGCCTGTGATCGTATGTCCATTCCCGTCAAGCACGCCTCCAAACGGAAGAAAAGGCATGTTACCAATCGGGATCCAGCCCTTACCTCCATTGTAGCCACTGCCCCCGGACGACAAATACGCCGTCAGGTCAATGTTTTGCGTCAGCTTGAAATATCCATTCGCATTGCGAATGTTATTCAACTGCACCGGGGTGGAGATCAAATACGGGTCTAACGCAGTCCCGCTGCCTCCCTCGAACATCGCTGTCGCCGACACCTCGGGCGAACGGAATATCCCCGCCGTTGGAAGCAGCAACACGAATGCGAGTAATACTGTCATCCATTTTTTTGCCATCACATAATCCCCTCTCGTAGCCTGGCTTGTTGCCTACCTGCATCGAGAAGGATTATAGCAATCGGACGTAACAAAAATGACACAAAACGAGCTTTTTCGCTATTCCGCTTCGCGCAGCCTCGCTTCGATCGCCTTCAGCACCGCACGTTCTCGATCGGCATCTCCTTGCCGCCGCCACCACTCCGCCAGCCGCTCGCCAAGCCGATTCGTCATTTCGTCAACGGCGGCATCCGCCGGCGCGCTCCACGAGTAGCTTCGGCTGCCGAACAACGGCTGCCGATAGCCGAGAAACAGCTCCATCGCGCGTTCGGTCCGCCGTTCTACCGCCTCGCGGTCATTCGCCAGTTCGCGCAGCTCTTCCAGATCGGACAAACCGTCGGGACCGAGGAAACGATAGGAAAAATTGCCGCGTTCGATAGAGAAGGCAGCCGGCAAATGCTGCAAAACCTGCTTCAACCGGTAAATACCGGTATATAAATTGCGATCGCCTTTATTTTCGGGCGAACCGGGCCACAGCAGGTCGATCAGCGCCCATTTGTCGATCTGTCTGTCCTTGTTCATCCAGAAGTAAGCGAACAGCTCCTCCGTCTTTTTCGTCGGCCAACGCACCGGGCTGCCATCGCGCCCTATCACTTCGAATGTGCCGAGACAGCGGATCATCGGTTCGGCGCGCGCGGCGGCCGGGACTGCGGTGCCGGCTGCGGGGCGAAGCTGCTTGTCCAGCCGGCGCAACACGCGTTCGATATCGTCGCCGCCAATAGGCTTCAGAATATAGTCGATCGCTTCGACCTTGAAAGCGTCAAGCGCGTACTGCTCGTAGGCGGTCAAAAAAACGATTTTCAAGTCCGGTTTGATCCGCAGCAGCTTTTCGGCCAGCGCAAGACCAGTCATACGGGGCATCTGGATATCGAGAAACGCCAAGTCCGGTAGCAGCGCTGGAAATGCGGCAAGCGCCTCCTCGGGAACGTCGAAGCAGCCCTGTAGCTCGAATTCGGGATACGCCGCAAGCTGGTTTCTCATATAGGTCAATATACGCTGTTCATCTTCTACGATCATCGTAGAGTAGGCCATTGCTTAACCTCCTTCTGGAATCGGGCAGGAAGCAAAATCGTACACCGGGTGCCGCCACCCTCCACGGATTGGAGGCGGAAATCCGCCCCCTCGACGGCTGCGACCTGCCTGCGAACGTTCGACAGCCCGACTCCCTTCAACGTCTCCCCGGCAATCATTCGCCGAACCGCATCCGGACCGATCCCGATACCGTCGTCCTCCACATCGATGCGCAGGCACTCTTCTTCGTGCCTGATCCTCAGCGTCACCGTACCCGCGCCTATTTTGTTGAAAATGCCATGGCAAATCGCGTTCTCGACGAGCGGCTGGATGAGCAACGTTCTCACTTGCGGATTTTCCGCCAGCAAGGGCGGATCGATCTCAATCTCGAAGCGAAGCCGGTCTCCAAAACGCAACCTCTCCAGCTCGACATAATCTCGGATAAGTTCCAATTCCTGCTCAAGCGGTATCGTATGAGTCGTCGATTCGTACCGGAACATGCGCCGCAGATGACGGCTGAGCAGCCTCAGCCACTCGGCGGCTCGCTCGGGCTCGTCATAACAAGCCGCGATAATATTGTTCAGCGCGTTGTACAGAAAATGCGGCTTAATTTGCGCCGCGAGGAACGCTCGCTCATTGCGGAGAGCGGCTTCCATCGTGCCGGACAATTGCAGAAGCAGCTGCACCCGCTTGCGGATCTCGCCCGCCGAGAACGGCTTGGCGATATAATCCGTCGCTCCGGCCTGATAAGCAAGCTCCACATCGGCCTCACGCGATGCAGCCGTCGCGATAATAACAGGCAGCGACACGGAGGAGTGGTTGGCCCGAACCCGTTTCGTCAGCTCCAGGCCAGACATTCCGGGCATCAAATAATCGGTAATCATCAGGTCGAACCGGCGGTTGTTCAGCCGCGCCAACGCCTCTTCCCCTCCATACGCCACTTCCAGATCGTAATCATCCTGCAAGATGAGCCGAAGCACTTCCAGATTCATCGGATCGTCGTCCACCAGAAGCACCGAACGGCGTTCTCGCTCGCCGGCGTCCGTCGATACGGCCAGCTCCGGCCAGGCTGTTGCCGTCAGTCCCCCTTCCCGTTCATCCGGCGTAACGTGAATATACGCTTCCGGTAACTGCCTCGCCGCCTTCAATTCCAGCGCCATCTCGGTTCCGCGCCCCGGCTCGCTTGACGCAACATACAGCGCGCCTCCCATCCGGCGAGCCAGCTCCCGGCTGACGAACAGGCTAAGCCCCATGCCATCCATCGGAGGCTGCCCCGCCACGTCCGCGCGATACCTGTCCTCGAATACGCTTCCTTGCTCGGATTCCGTCATGCCGATTCCTTCGTCCGCTATCAGCAGCGTAACCCGACCGTTTTGCGCTTTCGCGGTGACGGCGACGGTGCCTTCATTCGAATATTTCACTGCGTTAGACAGCACGTTGTAGACGATTTGCTGCAGCCTGATCTCGTCCGCCTCGACGAACGTTCGGGACGGCACGCGATTCGCCAGCGCGATCGGCTTAGGGCCGACATGCATAGATATAATCCGCAACGCATGCTCCGCGACGGCAGACAAATCCACCGACGAAAACCGTACTTCAAACGACATATTGCGAAGCTGCGTCGCATCGATCAAGTTGTTCACGATATACGACAGCCGTTCGGACGTATCCACGACGACGCCGAGATGACGACGCGCGTCCTCTCGCATCCCCGTCTCCTTCCGCAGCAAGTGTTCGGCCAGATTGCGAATGCCGTGCAGCGGCGTCTTCAGTTCGTGCGACGTCCGCTGCAAAAACTCGTTTTTCGTCTCGTTCGCCTGCAGCAATTGCACCGTCAGTTGCTCCGATCGCCGCAGCGCGTTTCTCGAGCAGACGGCCAAATACAAATTGATCGTGGATATAAAAAAGAAGTACGAGACGAACGACAGACGTTTGCTCGCGATAATCTGATCCAGATACAAATATTGAAACAGCAAGCTGCCCGTCAGAAATAGCGCCGTGCCGAACATCAACGACCGCTCCACGCGATTTTCCCTCGATTGGGCCTTGATGAGCAGCAAAAGCCAGCTTACGATCGAAAACCCGCAAATAACGAGCTGATAGGGCGAAAACAACATTTTTACAGGTATGTAAGTCCGGTACGGCAAGATCGCCACCGCCGTCAAGTAAAGCAGTATCGGCGCCATCATCAGTCGAAACACCTTTTTCGAAGCGAACGCCGGATCCACCGCCCGGAAAAAGACGAGCAGCAGTATAAGCGCTCCGGACAACGACAAATCTTGCAGCTTGTAGGCGACTGTAAAAGGCAACCAATCGAGCAGCACCATGAGCACCTTCTCATCCGCGCAAGCCACAGTGAGCGAGACGATGAGAAAAAAAAGTCCGGCGTACAAGTATAGACGATCCCGGGAACGCATCAGGTAGACGGCTAACGAATACAAACCGAAAGAAACCGTCATCATGAAGCTGACCAGGCCGATGCCGAAATTAATCAGGGCGAAGCGGGATACTTGATCCGGCTCCCCGATGATGATCGGTTGCGCGATACCTCCTTGGTAATAATGGAAATTAGCTGTCTGGATGACCAGATGAAGACGGTTGTTCTCGACCGGGGCATAGACCGTATACGGGGTATTGTTCGGTTTCTCCGTCTCCTGCGACTCCGACGGCCTTCCGTTCTCGTGAAGTAAACGTCCGTTGACATACAACCGGTGCGACATACGGATATTCGTCACTTTGATGCCGATGACGGGAGGGGCGGATGGCGCGAGCAATATAACAGCCTCATAAGTGCCGATGCCGAAAAGCCGCTGCTCGGGAGCATATTTATCCCAGTTGCCGGGCACCCGGATGTTGATCGCCTTGTCTACGGGCAGCGAGTCGGGCGAAGCCAGCACGTTCGGGTAGAACGTCCAAGTCCCGTCCAGCCTCATCATGCCATCTTGGTCGAAATCCCACCCTCTCGCGTCCAGGATGCCGTCCTTGACCGGAAGCGTCGGCCGAGTCACCTCCGAGTCGAGCGCTATGTAAATCTGAACGAGAACGAATAGCCCGATAACCGCAAAAAGCCCGACTCTCGCCAATCGATTTTTCATAGAAGCGTCTCTCTTTCTGCCGCACGGCAATAAAAATGGAACGAATGTCCATCATTATAGCAGAACTCGACCCGAAGCGACGCAACCAATCTCGCAGCTACCCTGATCAGGAAAATAAAAATACAGCCCCAACCAAATTGGGGCTGCATCCGCATAGCATTCGGATTTTAGAGTTCCGTATCGTTGTTTACTAATTGTCGCGAACTAAGCGAAGACCTTGATCGGCGCCAACGCCATTCGCCTCGAAATGATTCAAATAGGTCAAATCGCCGACATCGCCCATCCAACTGCCGCCCTTAACGACCCGGGTAGAGGTGCTGTTGCTCTCCGTATCTCCGTACCCGTTCCAGCACCATTCCCTTACATTTCCCGACATATCGTAAAGTCCTAACTCGTTCGGTTTTTTGTTGCCGATCGGCTTGGTTTGATTATGGTTGTTCTCGACCAAAGGCCAGTTCCAGTCGCCCGACAACATTTTGTCTCCGGCATTCTTCCAATACCATGCCACATCATCCGCATTGTCGCTTCCGCTGTAGGTGTAGCTCTTGCTTAATTGACCTCCGTCCGCGGCATATTGCCACTCCGCTTCCGTCGGTAAACGGTACCCATTAGCTCCCTCATTGAAAGTTACGGTCCATTTTAAGTTATCGAATTCGCTCTTATTCGTAGGGTCGATTGTATTCTTATTTATATTGTAATACGGTTTAAGGCCCTCTTTGATACTTCTCTTGTTACAGTATTCCACGGCGTCGTACCAACTTACCTTCTCTACCGGCAGGTTGTCGCCTTTGAATTGCGAGGGGTTATTTCCCATGACCTCTGTCCACTCTTTTTGAGTGATCTCGTATTTACCGATATAAAAGCTATTTAAAGCTACTCGTTGTCCATAATAATTGGACTTCTTATTCGTAAATACCCCACCTTTGACGAATACAAAGTTATCGTTCCGTACGGAAGACGTTACGTTCTTGTCGGACTTGTCTTGCGAACAAGCGGCGGCGACGAGCATGGTGGCTATACATAGGAATATCAGCAGCTTTCTCATGGATAGTCTCCTTCTGTAAGCAGGTAAGGTCGTCCGTTGCAAGACAGGCCGACCTTACCCTACTCATTGACCCTAAAATTTCCCCAAAACTATGATAATAGACAGATTACCAGACCGTTACATTGGAACTGCCGCTGCTTTGGTAACCTTCAGTCGCCAGCACCTGGTAGGACCAGCTGCTACCCAGGTTCATGCCCACGTTTTTCCAAGCGTTAACATGGTTTGCAAATGTGATGGAGACGTTGCTTCCGGTCGCTCTCTTCGACTGGCGGACGCTCCAGTACTGGGTGAACGTTTTTGTGCCGTCGATGGATGGGGCGTTGACGCGCTGAGCCGTATAGATGTCATACGTGCCGCCGTCGCTGCTCACGGAACCTTTGTAAGTTCCGGTAGGTCTGTATGTTCCCCAGCTATCTACAACGTAATATTCGATGAGCGAGTTTCTCGTCCACCCGTAAAGAGTCAAATAACCGTTACCGGACGGCGACCAAACGCCAGCATTGTAGTTAATAACCCGGCTAGCCGAACCCGTTCCCCAGCCTTTACCGACAACGAAGTTCCCGCAATTGGTCCATGAAACGCTGTAGTTACCGCCGGATCCGTTCGTCGCGTTAACCGTACCGCCGCCGTCCGTCCAGTTCTGCCAGTAGTCCGTCGCCGCGCTCGAGGTTGAGGCAAACAAGCCGAAGCTCATTGAAGCCGCCATAATTACCATTAAAGCTTTTTTCTTAAACGTCATCATTAACTTCCTCCCAATAATTGTTTGATTTGATACGTTTTGTTTAGGCACTACCTGCTTGATGGATTCTCGCTGCAGTACGTAACTTCTAACGTGTCAATGCTGAGCTTTCAATTCTGTCACCACCTTCCATGGAAAATTATAATAAGTAAGCGCATTCATTTCACTCGAAAAACTATAGATCGAACCCTGATATTTATGCAACTTTTGGGAAAATGGAATGCAAACCGTTTAAAAAATAAAAAGCCTAGGCGGTTACTATGCCTAGGCTTTAACTTTGTCCTAATTCTTTTTGGAATAAACAGGAATAATTTGGGATGAAATAAATGCAACAATGGGTACAGTTAATACAATGCCTATACATCCGCTCATTCCTATCATGACCTCAATAGCGATATAATTCATATTCATTAATTGATTGAATGGTACCTTCATCGCATATAAGATGATTAGTGTATTAAGTGCACTGCCTGTAAAAGCAAGAAGAAGGGTGTTCGCCATCGTACCCATTATATCACGACCTAAATTTAGACCGGACAAATACAATTCTCTCTTGTTTAGGGTTGATTTTGTTAAATAAACTTCATGAACAGCTGCTGCAATTGAAATGCTTATATCCATTACAGCGCCTAAGGAACTGAGCAAAACCCCGGCAAATAGCAATCCTCTGAGCTGCATACCTGATGTATAAGAAATCGTGATTAAAGTTTCCCCATTATCAATATTGTAGCCTGAAATGTGCGCAAATGTTTGAAATAAATAGGCTATTATTCCAGTAATAACCAACCCAATTATTGTGCCTAATATGGCGGCCCATGATTTCGAGCTCCAACCATTTAGCAAAAGTAAAGAAATGCCTGTTATTAGAACGGCAACCAAGATGGTTGCAATAATAGGAGAATAACCTCTGTACAGCATTGGAATAAACAAATAGAAAATGCACATAAAAGTAAAAACAATACCCAGTACAGACATTAGTCCTTTTCTTCCGCCAATCCACCATAAGACAGCGAAGAATAACAATATAGTAACCAAAATTACAGGGGTTTTGTAAACATTATACGCCAAAACAGTATAATTCCCGGTCTCAGCAGTTTGAATGTTTACAACTATGATGCTTCCTTTTTTGGCGATACTATAGTTATATAGATTCACGCGATTGGTGACGGTCTGAATGTCACCTTTATGTTCTCCTGAAATGATTTTCACTTCCAGCTCTTGGGTTCCAGTTTTGAGATCGGGTTCTTGTGAATCTTTCTGTAAATCTTCACTTATAACCTGCAAAACTTTTGCCTTTTCATATTTTACAGAACCGGTGCCAACACCTTCATTCAGGTACTTTACTTCAGGAGCCTTGCTAAACAGATACATCGAGAATGTAATGAGCAAAAGTACGACTGCGAACAGAATAACTCTTGCATTTTTCGATGAAAACATATAATACCTCCGACTGCCCAAAATATATCCTTAAATCTAGCCTATAGATTCATTATATTCAAGAACCTTTTTATTTTTTTCAATAATGATATTATGAGATTTGACTTTATTCAATCCATTCAGGAGGCTCAACATGATTAAGAGGTTACTTGTATTGTCATTCGTTTTCTGTGGATTAACACTTGGATTATGGCCATCCACGTCCTCGGCTCATGGTGAAGCCAGCTTGGCTTACTCAACGATTTCATATGAAGATAGTGTAATTAAATATGTGCTACAGATTGATCTGTATGATTTACAGAGAGTCGCCGATATCGAGGATGCCGACATTGATGAACAAGCTCCGGAGGCTGAGCGGTTCAATAAAAAATCTTTTGTATCCGTAGAACAAAATCTACTTTCCAATATCCATTTATTTGCAGATGGCCTACCTCTTAAAGGAAAGCTTACGCGGCTTAGTCAAGTAAAGGTGGAAGGCGAGACTCAACCTTTTGCGGAAGCGATACTTGAATATCCGGTTTACAATAAACCGCAGGACTTCTATCTAGGCTATGATTTGGTTTTTGATTATGACGGATGGCACATTAATTACGTAAACGTAGCAATCGGGGAATTAATGAAAGAGGCGGTATTCGTTGCAGATCTTCATGAGCTTCAGGTGGGTCAAATGACGCTACATTATACGCTAATGCATTTTTTTCTGCTCGGCTTAATACATTCATTTACTGGCTTTGAATCTATTTTGGTAATTGTTTCATTCATTATTGGCTGCAGATCTGTTAAACAGTTCGTTGCAGTATTGTCCGTATTTTTGGGATTCCATGCTTTGACTTTCATTTTGGCGAGTTCACAGCAATTAACCCTGCCGAATAATTTTGTTAATTCAATTGTTGCGTCTAGTATTATCATGACCTCTTTATACACGTTATTTAGTAAGCAAAAGAAATTTTACTTATGGTTAGCCGGAGGCTCTGGACTCTTTGCCGGATTTGGATTTGCCAAAAACTTGGCTGGTATGAAAATGGATAGTGGACATCCTCTATACTCCGTCGTTTCTTTTAATGCGGGGATCGATACGGCTTTGATTGGTATCGCCGCAGTCTTGTATCTTGTTCATTATTTAGTTAAAGCAAATATATCGGTTCCTTGGATCTTAAAACTACTTACCGTATTCGGCATAGTTTGGTTCATCATCAAAGCATTGTTCTAATTATATGTAAAACTTTACATTAGTTAATTATACTCTTAATTGAATTTGACACTCCTGATCTATACTGATACTTGTTCTCTTACATAGAAGAGCGAACAAATTCGGTATAAGAAGGAGTGTCTGGGATGTTTAAAAAACTCAGCCTGAAGCAGAGTCCGCTAAACAAGATCAGTGCATTGGTACTGTCTGCATCACTGGTAGTATCCGTGTCGCCATCTCAGTTTTTTGGTACCCAAGTGGGACCGAAACCGGTATTAGCTGCTGGTGTCGAAACACAAGGTGCTGACTATGCCGCTAAGGATCTTGCTCTTACTCCAGGTAAAGATGCGACAGAATTGAATTTCGCATGGTATTCATCTGGAGGTCAACCGACAGCTACTATCGTTCAAATGGCGAAAAAATCCGCCATGACCGGCGGCGTTTTCCCAGTCGATCAAGCCAAAGTATTTACAGGAAGCTCCATTCAAGCTGTTACCGTTGCAAGCGTAGTTTATTATTCTAATAAAGTAACGGCAACTGGCCTTGAGCCCAAAACCGAATTCGTTTACCGTTATGGCGACGGGGATGACAATAACTGGAGCGCTGTTAGCAACTATACTACGGGTGATCCAAGCAATTATACTTTCATGTTTGTCGGTGACCCGCAAATCGGTACAGGACAAAGCGGTAATACCCTTACTGATACAGCAGGTTGGAAAAGAACGCTAGAAATCGCTACAGCACAATTCCCTAAAATTGATTACATTATGTCTGCTGGTGACCAGATCGACGCTACCGGTTATACGAATGGTGCTCCGAATAACGAACAAGATTATAAGTCAGCTCCACCAGAGTATGACCTTTATTTGTCTCCAGACCAACTCAAAAGTCTGCCTGTTGCAGTAGCTGTAGGTAACCATGATACTCAAGCTAGCTTTGATTTCCACTTCAATTTACCTAACCAAAGTAGTACTCTTGGTGCTCAAACAGATGCGAACTTTATAAACCCTGCTACTGGCAAAAAAGACGCTACATATGGCGGCGATTACTGGTACACTTATGGCGATGCGTTGTACTTGGTGCTTAACACGAACAATACAAACGGAGCAAATCATGAAGCATTCCTGAAACAAGCAATCGAAGATAATCCTCATACAAAATGGAGAATTGCTACTTTCCACCATGACATTTATGGTGCTGGTGACGCGCACTCCCAAAAAACTGGTACTGATTCCATGGGCGTAAGAAACTGGCTTGCACCAATCGTTGACAAATATGATATTGACTTGATTTTCACAGGTCATGACCACTCTTATGCAAGATCTAAGCCTGTATTCGGTGATAAGGTTCAAGATGGAATTACAGCTGGATATTCTTTGAAAGATACCGCTGGTAACGATATCAACCCAACAGGAATTTCTTACTTCACGGGGAACTCTGCTTCCGGAAGTAAATATTATAATTTGGATACAACTAACGCTTCAAAACGTTACACTGCGGTACAAGAACAGCGCAATCTTCCGTCTTTCGTCATTGTTAATGTAACAGAAAATACGATTACTTATAACGCGTATGAAATTGAGACTGCTGGTACTGTCACTTCTGTTGACTCTTACACGCTGGTTAAAAAACCGGAAGACGTAAAAGTTTATGCCAAAGAAGATACGCTCCAAAGCGATGCATCAGGCGTTGATTTCTATTATGCAGTAAAAGATGCTAACGCAATGAAAAACCTAAATACAGCATTCACTTATAACGTAACAAATCTTGATTTTGTAAGTGCTGACCTGGTTGGTCTTAATTCTGCTAATTTCAATGTCGATCGTAGTACTCCTGGTACATTGAAAATCAAAGGTGATCTTGATACGCCATTCCACTCTGCAGAATACGGAGTATATCAGGATGTTATCAAGTTAACTTTTACTTTGAAGCCTGGTATCACGGTTGCCGATTTGAATCTCTCGAAATCTGTTCTTACTGCAATCAATAATAAACGTGAAATGATATCTAGTGTTGAAGAGAGTAAAGCTTCAGTCGAAATTACACGAACAGCAGCAGAAGTAGCAGCAACGCTCTCTAGTATCCAAGCACCAGCCAAAGATGCGACATCGTTGACGCTACCTACTGTACCAACAGGCTTTACCGTTAAAATCAAGAGCAGCAGCAACACGGCAGTTATCGGACTGAATGGTGTGATAACGCCACCGGCAACTAACACAACAGTAAACTTGGTACTGACTGTAACGAAAGTTAGCAACAATGCGAGTGCAGACACCAATACGATTCCGGTATCTGTTCCAGCCAAGTCTACATCTATACCAAACCCGACACCTGCTCCAACGCCTACTCCAACTCCAACGCCAACGCCAACGCCTACACCAAAGCCAACGCCTGCTCCAACGCCTACTCCTGGTAACGGCGGAAACAGCAATGGTGGGAACAGTACGACCCAATTTACAGATATCCCTCCGGGGCATTGGGCAACAACGCCAATTAGCTCTCTGGTATCTCAAGGAATCTTGAAAGGCACTGCTGACGGCAAATTCGAACCTAACCGCACGGTTAATCGCGCCGAATTCGTTACGATGTTGGTTAGAGCTCTGAATCTTTCGGATAAAGGCACTGTAACATTCAAAGACGTGAAGAGCACGGATTGGTATGCTGAAGCAATTGCAATCGCCGCAAAAGCCGGCATTGTAAGCGGCAGCGCAGCATCGTTTAATCCTAAAGCAGACATTACTCGTGAAGAAATGGTATCTATGCTGATGCGTGCCTATGAAACAACGCACGGTAAAGCTTCTGCAAGCGGTAGCGCAACATTCAAAGATCAATCTCAAATATCTACATGGGCTGCTGCTTCTGTAAAACAAGCATCCGCGCTTGGATTGATCAACGGCAACGCACAAGGTACTTTCCAACCTAAAGGAAACTCGACTCGCGCCGAAGCAGCTCAAGTGGTATACAACTTGTTGCAGAAATAATAACTTCAATAATTAGAAGAGGATTAACTGGATGCGGCTTTAAGCCGCATCCAGTTTTTTAAGAGGAGCGCGATCATGTTTCGTATTCATTCTGCTATTCGATCTACTATTTGTGTTTTATCGGTACTGGCACTCCTTCTCATACCTCTCACGAAAGCTGATGCTCACGCATACAGTGCCAGCTATACAACGTTAAACTTAACAAAAACGAGCAGCGAAATGACCTTCTCGCTTGATGAGCTGTCCGTTATCGAGTTAACCAAAGGAGATCTGAATAATAACGGTATTCTTGATCCAGATGAATTCGTAGGCGTTAAAGAACAACTGATTGAGCTTCTCCAGAATAATCTTCAATTCACGCTTAACAACGAAAATCAAACCTGGACTACACTTGAAAGTTTCACTCTAGATGGCGAGGGAAAAGCAGCAAAAGTAACGCTGAAAGTATTTTAT
This sequence comes from Cohnella endophytica, assembly GCF_003628305.1. GTDB lineage: Bacteria > Bacillota > Bacilli > Paenibacillales > Paenibacillaceae > Cohnella > Cohnella endophytica. The sequence continues at coordinate 76,102 of NZ_RBZM01000013.1, forward strand.
CCTCCTGTATCCGATTCAAAAACAGTCGGCTTTATAGATCATTTGTACTCCAATGCAAAAGACGGCAGCACAAATTACGTCAATCTAGTTACCATTACTTACGGTAAAAAGAGTACTTCTTCCGCTTTATCCGGTAAATACAGGTCCTGGTCTATGCAAATAACTGAAAGTGATTATTCGAGTCTGCTACAAGATGGTCAGCCTGGTACTACTGAAGGAACTGCAACAGATGAGAGCAGCGCTTCTGAAAGCATTTCCGGCTGGTATTCTTTCTTCAAACTTGGCATGGATCATATTCTTACTGGCTATGATCATCTGCTTTTCTTATTTTCACTTCTCATCGCTAGGCAAAAGTTTAAACAGTATGCCAGTATGATTACTGCTTTTACGATCGCACATAGCATTACGCTATCTTTAACCGTTCTTGGAATCATTAATGTTCCATCTTATATTGTCGAACCTGCAATCGCTCTGAGTATCTGCTATGTGGCTATAGACAATATAGTTCGTAAACAAGTAAGTTACCGTTGGGTATTAACTTTCTTGTTTGGTCTGATCCACGGGATGGGCTTTGCCGATATTTTGCAAGAAATGAATATTCCAAAAAACCAACTGGCCGTCAATTTAATAAGCTTTAACATCGGAATCGAGACGGTTCAGGTGATACTTGTAGCTATCCTATTACCGTTATTGGTATTACTACATCGTTGGAGATTCTCAAGAAATGCTGTACTTGGAGGGTCTACCCTAGCATTAATACTTGGCGGTATCTGGTTAGTCGAGCGAGTAACATCTAATTTGTAACAAGGATATGTTTATCTTTTATCAATCGTAAGCGAACCTGCAAAGTTATAAATAATACAAACGGCATTTCCGCTGTTTGTATTATTTATTTATCGTCTCTCTCAATTGTTCGATAGATTATCAAATTCCATCAAAATTTCGTCAAGTACATCGGACGATGTTGTGTTCCGACTATCCTGGTTCAATAAAATAATCGTCCTATCCAGCAAGGCATTGAGTTTGGATAGCATCTCTTGCTTTCCATCAGATTCATGAAATGCCGACATGCTGTCATCCCCTTCCTATAGGATCTGTTTGATCTGAACGGCGTAATCCTTGCTCAAGTCGAGGAATTTACTCCCGGACTGAATGAATGGGTGCGTCAAGTCGTGTGACTGGATCATTAGGACCGTACCCTCGCTGCCATCCGTTAGCAGCACTGATCTGCCGATCAGGCTGTTCATGATTTTCTCGATGAATATCCGGGTAATGACGGGGTCAAGCGCTCCGAACGTATCCTTCTCCATCTGAAACAGCACTTCATTGAATGGAGACGGGTCGCGGTATACCCGCATGGAAGTCATCGCATGGAATACGTCGGCGACGGATACGATACGACTGAACAAATCCAGCTTGTCCTTGTCGATGCCGAGCGGATAACCGCTGCCATCCATCCGTTCGTGATGCTGAAGCGCTACGATCGCTTGCCGATGATTCGCCCCTACCGTCTCTTTAATGAGCTCATAGCCTAGCACCGTATGATTTTTCATTACCTCGTATTCTTGCTCGTTTAACTTGCCCGGTTTATTCAATATTTCCAGAGGTATCAGCATCTTCCCGACATCATGCAGCAAAGCCGCGGTCGTAAGCTGCAAGATCTCTTGATGGTCGAGCCCCATCCATGTACCCAGCAGATTGGAAATGACGCTAACCGCGATATTGTGACGGTAGGTGTAGTCGTCTTTGGCCTGCAGGGAAGCAAACAGACCTAATAAATGCGAGCCGTCAGCCGCCTCATGAATCGTTGGAATAACTTCCTTGCGTAATTGCGATAGTGGAATTTCCCGCGATACGCGCACTTCACTGAATAGATATTCTACTTGCTGGACCGTATCTTCAATGATTTGATAATGAATGAAAGCCTCCGGATCGCAATAGGGGCCGATCGACGTAACATCCTGACTGGTCAGAGCAATATCGTACTTTTGAAGCAACCGAACATGCTTTTGATTAATGATGGACGATTCGGCCACCAGCAATACACCGCTCGGATTGAATATATCCCGGTTTATTTTTTTACCAACGATATGCTGCAAATTCTCGTCCGGCTTGATATCCATGTCGGCCCCTCCATGAAACGTTAACGATAACTAAAACTGAACCTTGGACGTCTGATTGGGTTAGCGATTTTCCTCCTTGTATTTTAACATGGTAGATTAGTCCATTAATGAAACATAAAGAAAACTTTAAGATCGCGCTTTCCGCGGCCTAGCGGTCGCTTCCCGCATACGACTTCTTTCGTTCGATCCGGTTGGCCACCGCAAGCAAAGAAGCCCGAATATTAAATACATTCGGGCTTCAATATACAGGTAAATGCGGCTCTTAACTACTACTTCCTTACGAGCGACGCACAGCACTCCACATGTCCGTCAACCCCTACCGCTAAACCGTTTGATCGCTTCCTCGGTCACCGGCTCGAAGAGGTTAACAAGGTTGCCGTCAGGATCGCGGAAGAGCATAGAACGGTTTCCCCACGGCATCGTGGTCGGTTCCTTTACCCAATCATCGACAAATAGCTTCAAGCGCGCGTATTCGGCTTCGACATCGTCGACGCGGAACTCGATGATGACAGTGTGATTGTTGGCCGCCACTACGGAACCAACACCGAATAATTGCATCGTCTGGGTGTGGCCGATTGCCAGGGTGCATGATGGCACAACGAGTTCGGCAAAAACGGGCGCGGGGCGCTCCGCCGAAACACCCATGACTTTCTCATAGAACTCGACGAGACGATCCACGTCGTCGGTAATGATGCGCACAGAAGCGAAATTCACAAGATATCATCCTTCCTATAATAAATCCGTATATATCGTGGGTCAGAACCAGCGAAGCCTTCCTTAAGGGGAAGACGTACTTCGCGTTTATCTTACCACTCCTTTACGTTTACATACCCGATTATAAAATAACGCTACTGACAACGTTATGTCAGTAGCGTTTTAACATTTTTTGGGCTTCCTCGCGAATCCGATTTCGGAACGATTCAGGTTCCAATACGATCACACCCGCTCCCCAGCCAAGCACCCATTGCAGCAATTCATCCAGTTGACGGACGCGTAAGACCACATGCAATCCATCTTGATGCTCTTCCATATCCTCCATGTAATGATAGTTCGATTCCTTCACCTTATCTGCGATGTCATGGTTAAATCGAAGGCGAACTCGCAAGTGGCGATCATCCGGAGGGGTATACTCCCTTAAGTTAAAATGCGCCGGTAGTTCGAATCGTTCTACCAGATCGATAAGTTCGGTCATCCGGGACAAACGGAAATGGCGAATGTCTTGGCGTAGATCGCAACGGGCCACGAGCATCCAAGATCCTTCAATGAGTACCAGACCATAGGGAGCGACGGTACGATCACTATGGGGATTCCCCATGGAATCCCCAATCCCTTTCAAATAATGAAATCTGATCTTTCGTTCATCTAATATCGCTCGACGGATTTTTTCTAAATATTCCCTTTCTTTTGACAGCGCGACCCGTTTACCGGGAGTGAGCAGGCGCAGCGCCTTGCGCACACGAGAGGTCTCATTGCGAACGCTCTCCGATAAAATGGCCTCGATTTTCCTCCGAGCGGCTTGAGCCCTGACACGATACTCATCATCAAATCGTTGCTCGATAAAGTCCGTTCCTATAAGCAAGGTCGCGGCTTCTTCTACCGTGAAACTGATCGGCGGCAGGAAATAGCCTTTCATTAAAGAATATCCTGTGCCTGGGGCACCTACTATCGGCACGCCCGCTTCACTAAGTGCCTGAATGTCACGATAGATGGTCCGCACACTGGTTTCAAATAGGTCCGCCAACTCTTCTCCCCGTACCACTTCTCTGCTTTGCAGCTCCAGAACGATGGCTAATAAACGGTCTGTCTTGTTCATTGGATGCCCCCCTTGAAACTTAATGCTGTTAGACTAATCATACACCTAAACGACAGAAGTGCACTGCAAGCGCGATCTTAAAGTTTTCTTTATGTTTCATAGATGGACTAATCAACCATGATAAGATTGAAGAGGAAAATCGATATCATACTTCAGGGGGACAAACGATGAGGAAAAAAATTGTCGGATTATTGATGGCGGTGCTACTGTGCTTTCATTTATCCGTCAGCTTTGCAGCAGGCGCAACGAAATCTTCAGCCGACTTTACGGACTTGAAAGATCTGGATGCCGCAACGAAAGCCAAATTCGACGCCTTGATTGGTGCTGGTGTATTCGACGGTGTAAGCGATGGCAAATTCGGGCTTAAAGAAGAGATGGATCGAGCCCAGTTCGCAAAGGTTGCGGCATTGATTACGGGTCTTGAAGTCAATAAAGATCTGAAGACATCCAGTTTCAGCGACGTCAAGGCGGATGGTCCCAACGGTTATGCGCTGCCCTACATTGAAGCCATCAAATCTGCGGGAATTACGGAGGGCTCTGGCGATGGTACATTCAATCCGGCCGGCAAAGTAACCAAAGAACAGTTGGCCACGTTCTTGGTCCGAGTGGTAGGCAAGGACGCGGAAGCAAAAACGAAGACTGGCAACGATAGTACGGTATCCGACTGGGCGCAGGGTTATGTCGCTCTGGCGGTGGAACTAAAAGTGTTACCGAACGGAGCGGATGGAAAGTTCGGCGGTCAAGCCAACGCAACGCGCGATCTGCTCCTTACAGGCGCATATGAAGCCAAACAACAGTATGTTCCGCCGGGGAAGCCGTCCAAGAAGCCAGAGGAGGAGGAACCGCCTGCACCCGCTTCAACATATGTGCCTATTCCAGAGGTCGTGACGCCATCGCAGCTCGCGACACCGACAGCCGATCTTGCTAGCGGAGTTGTCCAGTCTGGTACGCAAGTATCGCTTAGCGCAACGAGTGGCGCAACGATCTACTATACGACGGATGGCAGCACGCCGACGAGGACGAACGGCCTCGTATATAGCGTTCCGATCGTCGTGAATAGCGCAATGACGATCAAAGCTCTTGCGGTACAAGACGGCATGAGAGACAGTGATATCATGTCGTCGTCGTACACGATTATCGTTACGAAATCGGCACTGGACTTGATCAATGAAGCGTCGGCATCCCGTAATTGGACCGATGTAACTGTGACGACTTTTGGGGATGCAGGTGTTACAGGCGTCACATCAGACAACCTAACCTACGTCCAAGAGTACTTGGAATACGGCGCAACGACAAGAACATCGGCTCAAATTCAAGCGATTGTTAATGAAGTTCGTGCCGGGCTCGCGTTGACGGAGATCAGCAACTACATTATGGATTCGAGTTTTACAAAGCCGAGCGCAACAACGTTTGCCGCTGCAGGAGTAACGGGAGTAACTGCTAACAACTTAGACGATATCTTGAGCGCCATCGAAGATGCCTATCATGAAATCAGAGGTCCATTTGATACGCCGTTTTCTTTAACTAGCAGAGACGATCTACAAGCTGTCGTAAACACTCGGTAGGACCAGCAATAATTATCCTAGAATAATAGCGGCGTAAGGGAGGTGATCCCTACGCCGCTATTTTTACTATATTCGATCTTAACGCTATGTACGTGCTTGTAACGCACTTCTGGCAACCAGCATATATCCGGTCCCCCGAATCGTAATGATTTTCTCGGGATTGGCAGGGTTAGCCTCGATTTTTTTGCGTAAATTACTGATGTGCACAGCAACCGTTCTCGTATCCTCCAGACTCTCCGTTCCCCAGATGAGTTGAAACAACGCATCGACACTGACAACACGATTCACGTTCTGTGCCATATAGGACAGCAGACTGAACTCTTTTTTCGATAAAAAGATAGGTTCGCTCCCCATACTAACGGACTGTGCGTAGAAATCCAGCGTCAAACCCGGTAATTCCAGCAGTTGTTCCCTTCTACCCGCCGACACTCTGCGAAGATGAGCCTTGATCTTGGCCAAGAGCACTCCCGGGCTGAATGGCTTGGTCACATAATCGTCGCCGCCATAGGATAATGCGCAGATCTTCACCTCGTCCTCCTCACGGCTGCTCAGAAACACGATCGGCGCATTCGTGTAGCTACGTGCGTTCCTGCACCAATCAATGCCGTTCTCGTTAGCCAGCAGTACATCCAATACAATCAAATCCGGCTCGAAAGACGCAAGCAACTTCATGGCTTCTGTCCCGTTATGACTGTAAGAGGTTATGAACCCCTCCCTCTCGCAATACACCTGAACAATCTCGCATATATGGGGATCATCATCAACGATCATTATTTTGTAAGCGTCCACCACACCGTTACCCTCCTTCATCCCCTAGGCACAACTGCCTCGCAAGTCGCTTTGTTCGGTATTCCGATCAGCTTAAGCCCAACAAAACAAAAACGCAGTCCTATGGACTGCTTGCGTTGATTAATTTGGCGGACCTTAGCGGAGTTTTGAACGATTATATCCTTTATCTATAAAATATTGTTCACCGCTTTTTTCGAGTTAATAAAGCGAATTCACGACCCACTCGCTTTGTGTCGGCATAACCATTTGCATCAATGACTGGTACATCGCGAATTGCTGCACCTGGCGAGCCTTAGAGTTCAGCAAGCTGCTTGCCGGGACTTCATTGTAACTTTCCGCTGCTGATGATAGACGGTCAGCTAGGCCATAGTTGCCGCTAATCGCTTTCGTTGTTTGTTCGAAATTTGAGCTTAAGCTCTTCTTAAATTGCTCTTCATCCAGCTTGAGGGTACCATCGCCGTTATGGTGAATACCGATTCGCTCATAGGTAGATGAGCTGACTAACGACTCCATATTTTTACGGACAGATGAATTCATAACTCCTCCGGCTTCTTTCATGCGAGCATGCATCGTATTGTAACTCGACACCAGATCTTTAACTTGCGCGATGACTTTGTCCTCGTCCGGTTTGATTTGAATTTTCACAGCTTCCAGTGATGGGGCCATTAGTGTCGCCGTTGCTTTGCCCTTCTCCAGATCAATCGTGTTCGACTGGGAAGTTTGAGTTGCGCCGCCGTTCACGCTGTAGGACGCATTGGACGCTAGTTGGGTTGCATTCTTAACGCCGGTTGACGACACCGCGTTGCCGGTAACATCTTCAACCTCGAAAGCCTGATCCGCTCCTGTTTTATCGCTGCTTAACTCAAGCTTCTTATTGCCTGTTTTATCATCCGTTACAATATTGGCGGTTACGCCTGTCTTCGCTGCATTGACCGCATCTTTCAGCTTGGTCAGCGCTTGATCGTTCGTATCGTTATCGGAGATAACAGCCGATATCTTCGTAGTCTTGCCGCCTATCGTAATGTTGAACTGATTGATGCCTTTACTTACAACGGACGTTTCTACTTTAGACAAAAATGTACCGCTGTTCGATTGAGAAGTCGCGATCGCATTCACTTTAACATCATAAGTTTTGCTCGTTGCTCCGGCCGATGCAATTGCAGTAACCTTCTTGTTGTCCGATGATTCCGCCGTCCTTGCTTGGAAAGATGAATTATCCTTCTGCATTAATTTTTGCGCCGATGCTTGCATATCCTGCGCGGATTTCAAAAAATTCACAATCCCGGTTGCTGCTGTCTTGATATATTGCTCATAAGACTTGCTCTTCACAACGTACTTTGAAAAGAAAGACTGGTTCGCACTCTGACTACTAGAAGACTGCAAACTCAAAGGCGCCGTTCTGTTTATCGGATACATCGAGTTATACGAGTTAATCGATAACGTCATCCGTCTACCCCTCCATACTCTCGCACATATATAATGTTAATTTCTGATTCAATATTAATTTGCTATGGTTTCATCATCGTAATTTACGGGGTGCGTATCCATCTGACCTCAGTGAGGCATACTTGCTCGATCGCATGAACTCGCGATGGGCTTCCTGAATCGCGTTCACGCGCATCAGTTGCTCCTCGGAACCACCAGGCTTCAGTTGCCCGGCAATCTGCATCAGCTTGAACGTGTTGTAATCGTTCGCATCCGCTTTGCTACGGCTATGCTGCAATGCGTCCTCATACGCTTGGCGTTCCATCGATAGGCTCATTGCTTGAGCATATAGATTGGGATCATGTCGCTGTAAGTAGTCCAATTCTTCGGTGCGTAGCTTCTTGCCCAGCATGAGTATATTTCGAATAGATGCCAAACGCGACTGATCCTTCGTCTCGCGTGCGTCCTTGCATTGCTGAATCGCTTTAAAATAATCACTGATCGGCTGCACGGATTTTACATTCACGCCATCCCCCCCTAATTACAAATATCCATGACAGCTAGCTTTTCTTCGTCAAGAACATACAAATATTACTTCTAATCTAACATGAAAGATTGTTCTAGATATGAAACATAAAGAAAACTTTAAGTTCACGCCGTGTATGATGGACCTTAGCGGAAAAAACAAAAAATGGGTCAACAGCGTCAAGTAATGCTCCAACGCCATGATCCCATTTTTTCCTATCTAGTAACTATCCCAAACCCGAGCCGGGCAAAGTAAACCCCCAATATATTCCCGACCTTAACGCTGTGTTCACGCTTGCAATGCACTTCTGGTAACCAGCATATATCCTGTGCCCCGAATCGTAATGATTTTCTCGGGATTGGCAGGGTCAGCCTCGATTTTTTTGCGTAAATTACTGATGTGTACAGCAACCGTTCTCGTATCCTCCAGACTCTCCGTTCCCCAGATGAGCTGAAACAACGCATCGACACTGACGACACGATTCACGTTCTGTGCCATATAGGACAGTAGACTGAACTCTTTTTTCGATAAAAAGATAGGTTCGCTCCCCATACTAACGGACTGTGCGTAGAAATCCAGCGTAAGCCCCTGTAATTCCAGCAGTTGTTCCCTTCTCCCCGCCGACACTCTGCGAAGATGAGCTTTGATCTTGGCCATGAGTACTCCCGGACTGAACGGCTTGGTCACATAATCGTCGCCTCCATAGGATAATGCGCTGATTTTGACCTCGTCCTCCTCACGGCTGCTCAGAAACACGATCGGCGCATTCGTGTAGCTACGTGCGTTCCTGCACCAATCAATACCGTTTTCATTAGCCAGCAGTACATCCAGTACAATCAAATCCGGCTCGAAAGACGCAAGCAGCTTCATGGCTTCTGTCCCGCTATAGCTGAAGGAGCATATGAAGCCCTCCCTCTCGCAATACGCCTGAACAATCTCGCATATATGGGGATCATCATCGACAATCATAATTTTGTGCGTGTCCATCACACCGTTACCCTCCTTCATTAACAATACAAGGAAGCGATACGTAGAAAATAGACCCCGTCTTGCCGTCGCTCTCCGCTCGAACGGTCCCTCCATGCGCTTGTACGATTTCCCTGCAAATCGCCAGCCCGAGCCCGTTCCCCTCTACTCCCTTTTCCATGCCCGGTCGATCATACCTGTAATGGCGATGGAAAATTTGCTCAAGCTGGTCCGGAGGAATGCCCGTGCCCGAATCTTGTACGCTAATGATCGCAGATCGGGTACCATTCACCTCGTCTACAGCTAGCGCAATACGCACCAGCCCCCCACTGGAGGTGAACTTCATCGCGTTTGACACTAGATTAAACAAAGCCTGATCTAATCTTTGCGCATCCATCTCGACAACAGGCAAGTTCGATCGTTGATCTTCCGCAGCTCCGATATCCAGCATGAAGTCCAACCCTGCGTCACGCACAACCAGCTCATATTGTTCAAAAAAACCGCGCAAGAAGTGCATCACATAAACCGGCTCCATTCGGTACGAGACTTGTCCCGTCTCCAAATGCGACAAGAAGGACAACTCCTCGATCATGCGGTTGATCCTTATCGTGTTATCCCGGATATACTTCAGGTACTGTTCATTACGTTCCGGCTTGACCCTGTCCTGCACAGCTTCTACATAACCAAGCATGCTGGACAGCGGCATACGCAGATCATGCGTAATATAGGAAAGGAGCTTCTTCCTCCCTTCCTCGGAGTGAAGCAAACGGTCATACGAAGTGCGGAGATCATCATGAGCTGCGGATAAGGCATGTGTACGTTCCTGCACGGTCCGTTCCAAATTCATATTCATTTCGGTCAGCTTGTTGTTAGCGCCCTGCAGCTCACGTGCAATCCTCTCCTCGTTCGATGCCGCCCTCGTAAATCTCGAAGAAAGCAGAATCATCTGTGCCATCGTAAACACCAGCAAACCAAGCGGAGAGGTATTTCCGATCGGCGACCATTCGTTATAATACAAAAAATCGTTAACGACAGTAACCAAAGCAACCACCGAAACCAGTAGGAAGATCAGCGCTCCCTCCCTACGCCGAATAGCCGAATGGGCCAGTCCAACCATCAGATAAATCATATGGAGAACGACAACTACTCCGATCATCAGTAATAATTTTGTATATATAAGCGCGGGAGCCACCACGACAACGATACATAATGCGCCGGTTACGATCCGCGTGCCAAGATGAAACCAACGCGACACATAATTGGGAAAGATGCAATCAAAGTACATCGTGATGATGTATCCACTGCTGCACAGAATCAGATACTCGATCTTGAACTGCAATTCCCACGGAAAAGCCGGCCATAATTGCGTGAGCAATAGCTCGCCGACCAACAAGGAGCGGATACCGAACAACAGCGTGAACAGACCGAAATACAATGTAGCCCTGTCTTTGCGTCGCAGGGCGAACAGCAGCAGGTGATACACGCCAATGATCAGCAGGCTTGCGGTGATGAACATTTCAGCGGCGATCCTCAGATTGGTCCTGACCGTTAACACATCGCTGCCGCCCAGCTCTATATATTTGGTGATGCCGCCTCGATTATGATGGAAGTTGGCTACTTGCATCACCAGTTCCACCCTGTCATTCTCGGGCTGGAAGAACACCAGCTTCGTTGCCAGCTTCGGTGTCACGCTGCTCTTGTCCCGACCAACCGCACCAACTTCCGCCAGCAGCTCGCCATTCACCCATAATTTATACGCATGAAAAATGGTAGGCAGTCGCAACGCAAGCCGCTCATTCCTATCCTGCTCGCTAAGTTGGATGATCACCCGAAAGGTTGCAAAGCCTGTACCGCTCAGCTGCTGATCATCTAACCGATAGCCTAGCCAAGAGCCCGGGATGCTGATCCAGCGATCATTGTTCCCGTCCCTTGCTAAGCGAATCTGTATGTCCTCAGGCGACAGCAGCTCCTGCCAGTAGAACTCCCACTCCCCTTTTAGCTTTAGCGGATTCTCACTGACATGAGCCTGCGTTAAATCCAGAATGCCTTCTTCACTTTGGAACTTAGGGGAGTCAGGTGCAGAGAAGACGGCATAGCTTGCAACCAAACCGACAACAACGGCAGCAGCTATATAAAGCAAGATTGTACGAGAACCGAATCGGAGAATACCCCTCATGATGAACCCTACCCCAATCTACAGGATGCGCGATAAGTAAGTTGATTATCTAAATCATATCATCATTAAAGGAAAATGTGCCCTGCAAATATCTTCGAGGCGTTGAACACACACATACATCACGATAAAGTCCTTTTTAAACGTAAGAAAACCGTCCACACCCGGACGGTTCATTAACTTGTACACCCAAGTTTTAAGCAAGAAGAAGGGAACTGGTTCGAAAAATTCGGAACACGTCAATTAAAATAGTTGCACAAGCCGCCTTCTAAAGAATTTGTCCAACTATTATTGTGTTTTTTCGCTTCTTTCATCGTGGAGAACTCGGAATGCGTAATCACAAGCTCCGTCTTATTATCCTTACCGACAAAGTCAATCGTAACAAGCGTTTCCTCCGAATCGTCTCCTTCATTCACCCACTTCCAAGTAAATGATAGTTTTTCATGCGGAACGATTTCAACATATCGACCCTCTAATGTATGAAGCTTACCGTTCGGAGCCTTCATATGAAAAAGGTATTTCCCGCCGATTGAAACGTCCATGAGTTCGATCGTCGTCGTAAAGCCCGTCAGCCCCCACCATTGCTTTAGCTGATCTTCCTTCGTCCAAGCCAAGAACACTCTTTCCTTGCTAGCACTATATACGTGATGAAGCTCAAGGAGAAACTTCCCATCCTGCATCGATATCATTGGCAGAGCCTCCTTTAGTCTTCTTTAGATTGTTTGTCCAGGAATCGTTCGAGGTTAATCACTTGCGCGGTCCAGAAGCTTCTCAAGTCCATTAACCACTCGTGAGCGTTTTCCACTACATTTGGATTTAGATAATAAAATCGATACGTTCCTTCCTTTCGAACCGAAACTAAACCAGCCTTTTCCAACACCCTCAGGTGTTTAGAAACGGCTGGCAGCGACATCTCAAAAGGCTTAGCCAAATTCATGACCGTCATCTCTCCAACGGCTAAACGTCTTATGATTTCTCTTCTCGTCGGATCAGAAAGCACTTGGAAAACATCATTTAATATTTCATCGTTATATTTAACCATACGTTTAAGTTTATTTAGATTTTTATCTAATGTCAAGCAGATATACCCTCGATTTCCAATTAGCCAGACAGCGCGAGGAACGCAAAAAAGAGCCAAACGGATCAGGGTTTGGATACCTCAATCTCGTTGACTCTTTTGTGCAGCAGTTAGAAACTCCGAGCAACTTCGCGCGCTTGTTGAACTGCATTTTCTTTAATCGCTGACGCATGATCGGGATCTACAGCCATTCCTTCAACGAAGATGCTCTCAAAGCTAGGAACCTCAAAAAACTCCATTATGGCATTCAGGTGGCGATGCCCCATTTCAAAGTCCGCAAGAGCTGAGCCAGGTGATAATACACTTCCGCTTGCTTGAATGTGAACCGCCTTTTTATCTCTCAGCAAGCCAACTCGACCTTTACCCGGAACATATTTGAAAGTTTTACCTGCTACGCAAATAGAGTCAATGTATGCTTTCATAACGGGCGGAAATGAATAATTCCATATCGGATTTACAAATATATACTTATCCGCAGCAACGAATTGGTCAACCAGTTCAACAAGTCGACCTACTTTCGTTTTTTCTGCATCGGTCAATTTATCAAAAACAGTGCCCGCCCCAAGCTTGCCCCAACCGCTAAAAACATCGGCATCAAGCTCAGGAATATCCATTTGATAGAGATCAAGATGTACAACTTCATCATTCGGATTTGCGAATTTGTAAGCCTGCACGAATTCTTTTCCTACTGCCATGCTATAAGATGTTTCATGATCATTCGGATTTGCTGTGATATATAATACGGATGCCATAATTAAATTACCTACCTTCAAATTTTATTAGGGAATAATCGTTATAAAAACAAAGCAATAAACTTTTGCGACACGTCACAAATATTTTCTCCAAATCGTCTCCTTCATCCCACCAACTCCCCAATAAACGATAGCTTAACAATCAAGAGCACATTCTTGAATTTAACTAAATCATTATTTAACCAATTGGTTATTTAACTATTAAGTTAAATATAAAGCGGTTTTTATTTATTGTCAAGCAGTTCGCATTCTTGCTTTTTCGACAAAAAAAGAAACGATTCCCTTCTCTTGTTAATGCATTTTGATAAAAAAAGGCCGTACCTCCGCTGAAAAAAAAGCGAGAAGTACGGCCTTTCATCATGCCGAGAACGTGCTCGTTGAAATGTTTTCGCGCTCAGTAACACTGAACACTCCACATGTGTCGTACATGGGAATATATCCACCGGCTACACCTTTACTGTTCCTCAACCCCGTCATTAGGCTTGCTTCCAAATTCATCGAGCAATGCGCGCGCTTCATTTGTTGACTTTGCGTTCATTAGGTTATTTCTTAATTCGCTTGCCCCTCGGAATCCACGGACATAAATTTTAAAGAAACGAGGGAGGGTCTTGAATGAACGTGGTTCCAGTGCTGAATATTGATCATGGAGATCCAGATGCAGCCGCAGCAGGGCAAGTAATTCCTCACTGCTGTGATCCCTTGGCTCCTTCTCAAAGGCAAATGGATTACTAAAAATACCACGCCCGATCATAATTCCATCCACCCCGTATTGTTGGGCGAGCTTCAAGCCGACTTGACGGTCAGGTATATCTCCGTTAATAGTCAACAGCGTAGCCGGCGCCACCTCATCGCGAAGCTTCTTAATTTCCGGGATGAGCTCCCAATGAGCGTCTACTTTGCTCATTTCCTCTCTTGTCCGCAGATGAATGGATAGGTTAACAATATCTTGTCTCAAAATATGGGTTAACCAATCCTGCCATTCGTCTACAGCACTAAACCCAAGCCTTGTTTTTACACTTACGGGCAGTCCTCCGGCTTTTGCTGCTTGAATGATCTCTGCTGCAACTTTGGGACGACAGATCAGGCCGCTTCCCTTCCCATTCTCCGCAACATTGTCTACAGGACAGCCCATATTGATATCGATTCCTCTGAACCCTTGCTCCGCCATGCCGATACTCATTTGACGAAAATATTCCGGCTTATCTCCCCATATGTGCGCTACTATGGGGTGCTCATCCTCTGTAAAAGTCAAACGCCCGCGCACGCTTTGGTGCCCATCCGGGTGGCAGTAGCTCTCTGTGTTCGTAAACTCTGTAAAAAACACATCGGGTCTCGCCGCTTCACTCACGACATGGCGAAATACAACATCCGTCACATCTTCCATGGGAGCTAGCACAAAAAAGGGTCTTGGCAAATCACGCCAAAAAATAGTAGTCATCACAAAAAACCTCGCTCTGGATATCGGGATACTTAAAGTTTTCTTTAGGTTTCATTAACGGGCTAATCTACCCTGTTATTATACAATCACTATGGTATTTAGTATCAATTTCTTCACAGAGTTAATGGAAAATACAGAATGTTATACTAGGAATCCAAAGATTCCAATTTCGCGATGCACAGAATAAGGATTCTGGCAGATTGTAGACTTCCATACTTTCCGAGCAACCACTGCTCTTTGCTTAACAAGCCACAGTGTCTACACCATCGATGATCAAGGGGGGGTATCCATGAAAGGAACTTTGCGTAACTGGGGGTAACTGTTTTTGCCCTCAATATGATGTTTGGTTCCGCTGCCTATTCAGCTGCATCCGAAACCACAGGTTTGTTCTCTGATCTTTCCCAAACTCCGTTCATTAATCCAGCCCGTTGGACGGCTTCTATATATCCAGAGCCCCAATGTACAGGGTATACGTCCTTGAAGGACAAGGACTCTCATCCGGTCATCCTCTCGCTGCGAAGGGGTTGATTACATTGACAACATCGGTAGATTTACCCCTTAAAATAGAAATCTGTTCTGCTCCATCGGCATTTTGATAAAAAAGAGGCCGTACCTCCGCTGAAAAAAGCGAGAAGTACGGCCTTTCATCATGCCGAGAACGTGCTCGTTGAAATGTTTTCGCGCTCGGTTTTGATCCATCCCCATTTGCCCGTCGCCATTCTGTAGAAAGCGATGATCGACGCTAGTAGCCATATGGACGCCGTGTATATGGCAAATGTGGCCATGAGCCCGGGGGCGGTATACCAAGGGATCTTGATTTTGGCGACCCGGCTGTAGGCAGGCAAAAAGATGAGTTGGATCGAGAACGCCACCACCAGTTGAACGGTTGCCGGAATCCAACTGCCGAACTGGTCGAGCCACACCATCGATTTGCTGTAGGCGTTCACCCATCCGAATAAGGAAGCGAAACCTAACAAGTAATCGGCGGCGAGAATCAATGGGGTAACGATCATCAATAAGTACAGCGTAGAGTCCAGCTTGGTGATGAGGCGGCTGCGGCTGCGCCACAATGCTCCGATCCGCTTCCATACCTGGTAGTGGCCTTGGACCCAACGCGAACGCTGCTTCAATAACCGAGGGAAGCTAGTTAAGCCGTGCTGCACGACCGGCGTCTTCCCCGTAAAGCATATCCGCTGGCCTTGGCCAGTCAATGCCATCCCCAGGTCGATGTCTTCCGTTAACGCGCGGCTCCATGGACGGTCACCCAGCGTTTTCATGGCCCGATAACGCGTGAACTGCCCATTGCCGCCCATGGCGACCGAAGAGATCCAGTTGCGCGCTTTTTGAACGAAGTGGAAAAAAGCCTGGAACTCAATGTCTTGCATCAACAGCCACAAATTCTCGTTCGCGCCTTTAATGGACACCGGAGCTTGTACAGCCCCGATGTCCGCAGCGGCTTGGAAGGTCGCAGCGACTTCCGTAAGGACATTCTGACTCAAGTGCACATCCGCATCCGTTACGCCGACAATGATCTGATCGTCGCTTAAATCCTGGAACCATGTCTTCATTTGCGTCTGCGCCCACGCATACGCCATATTCAGCGCCATCCCTTTGCCTTGGCGCGCTTCGGGCGCTTTGCGCTGGAACAAGTGAATACGGTCTCCCTCAACCTGCCGGACGACATCTCCCGTACCGTCATCGGAACCGTCGTCAATGACGATCACATGCAAGCGAGCATGCAGTCTGCTCATCTGGGCGCAGGTGTCGCCAATGACCTTGGCCTCGTTCAATGCCGGCACCAGCAGTACGAATCCGATGACATCAAGGTCGGGATCAGGCGTCTTGAACGTTCTGAACGACCACACGTACATGACTAGATAATACAGGGACATCAAACCGAAGAAAGCAAGGAAAATATCTACGTTCACAGACATCCCGATCCCGCCTTTCTCTAATAACTGAACGCCAGCGTGGCAAGCGGAGCGAACGCTTTGCTCGCTTTCAGGTCGAAGGCGAAGCTCTTGCCGTTCTTATCGATTTTAAACGTTTGGGTAATGACGGGTTTCGTTGTGCCGTTGCGGACCCACTTGACGATAATCGCGTTCGTGGCCGGAGTCAGCGCCTGGACGCTGTACGCGCCATTTTTGTCCGTTACCGCAGTGCCAGCTGTTTTCCAGACGTTTTTATATGATTTCGTCTTTTTGTCCCAGACGGACTTTTGCACCGAAATGCTGACCTTGACATTGGCCATCGGTTTACCGTTACCGTCCTTGACGTTCCCTTTCACGGTTACGTATTTGTTATTTGCCACAGTAGCACCGTGCGCTTCCAATGCCGTTTGGTTTAATCCAAACAGGATATACACGAACACAACCATGCCTGCGGACATCATAGCTAGAAATGCTTTGCCCTTCTTCAGCGTTCTTGGTGCTGTATTCTCTTCAGTCAACATGTGATGCTCATCTACCTTCCCGCCATTGAGTGGGGTGAATATCCCTCCAGGCCGAGGGAGATGACCGATCCTTTCCCCGGCCTGGAGACGCTTCTGCGGATGTCGCGATTTATTGGCTATTCACGTACGATAACAACGCTTGGACGCCCGTGCTGTTATTGCCGTTCGCTTCGACTTGTTCCAGATAATACTTGGCATTGATGTAATTAGCCTGATTCAAGTACCAGAGCGCATCGCCGTAGTTGCTGTCGCTAACATCCTGGCTCTTGCTTGCATCCAGCGCAACCGACGTCGGAACGCCCGCCGTTGCGACCAGCAAAGCATAGGCTGTAAAACCCTGAGCCAGTTGACCTTGCGCCATATGACCTTGCGCCAGCTGTTGCAGTTGGTTCGACGCATAAATCATCATCGCGGACACGCCCGTGCTGGCATTAGTTTGCATAGTGTCCCCTAACCAGTACACCGCGTTGTACCAATTGCTTTCAGCCAAGTAGAACCATGCGTTGCCGATGCTTCCTCCGGTTGAGATGCTGGTTGCCGCATCCTGCGCGATGCCGGCCGGAACGCCGTTATTGCTCGCCAATAATTGATAGTCCCTGTATGCAGCCGCGAACTGGCCTTGCTGCGTTTCGCTTTGCGCCTGCTGTTGCAGTTTCGTTGCGACATTGCTCATCAACGCCCCGATACCCGTACTGCTGTTGCCGCTTCCGATTTCTTGGGCCAAGTAGTATACGGCGTTATACAGATTATTCTGGCCGTAGTAGTACCAAGCGAGGCCCATGTTCTGGCTGGAGCTCAAACTCTTCGCCGCATCGGCGGATACGCTCGACGGAACTGCCGAACTGCCGGAAAGGAGCTGGTACGCCGAGTATGCCGTCGAGATATCTCCCGTTTCCATTGCACTTTTTGCTAGCAATTGAAGCAGCCCTGCAGCAACAATCATCTCGGAATCAAGACCGGTGTCCCCGTTGCTGATGGCCAGTTGATAATAGTACACGGCGTTATAGGCATTGCCGTGGCTTGCGTAGAATTGTGCCAATTGCAGATTTACGAGATCCGGAGTTGACGGTTGGAAAACCTCCCATTCCCATAAGCCAACGCCCTCGCTATTCCTTGCTTGCTTTGTTATCGTAACACGCAGCGCTTTAACTTCCAGAACAGGATCAAATCCATATAGATTGGAGGTACCCACTGGCGTGTTTTTAGCTACGATACCTGAGGTAATGGTCGCTGCCGTAACCCATGCATTCGTACTGCTATTTTTCGGAATGTATGAATACGTGTACTTTGTAGGCGTTGTTATGCCGGTAGTACCGTTTCCATCTATCCAAAGCACCAGATCCGAGCTTGCGATTGTGGCCCCCTGCGGCCAATCATATTGCACCCATTCCTCGGAGCTGGTATTTCCCCACGTACCCCAGTGCGAGTTACTTGTGCTATCTTTTTTCCCGTCATTAACCGCGGCAAGACTTTCCCAAGACGAAGTGTAGCTGGCCGAGACACTGGCCGCAAACGCCATATTATTGTTGAGCGGAGTGAGCAACCGCAAATCTGACAGCAGATTTGCAATCGCCTGAGAAACTTCCGCTTCTGTAGCATTCTTATTTGAGATCACAGCGGAAGCGTTCGCCTTAGAAGCTGCAATCGGCGTAAGACCTTGGCCGGTAAAGTTCGCGGCTTTTAATGAATTCGCGAAGTTGTAGACCTGTGTCAGTTCCGTCTTGTCTATCGCGCCCGTATATCCGTTTACCTTCCATTCCAGAATACCGCTTCCAAGGGTAACCGGCTTCATGTCAATGCGAGCGCCTGTAATATATGCAGGCTCAAAGGTAGTGGTATTGTATTTATTCAATGCGTTTCCAAGTCCCACTACTCCTCTTGGCGTGTACCACTTTCCATCCGCATCACGAAGCTGGAGCGTCATATCCTTGGGCTGGAAATTCCCGCTACCGTCTCGGAACACATATACATCCATCGAGGTGGCAAGGAAAGCTTCACTCCATGTATACATAACCCATGCTGGCCCACCCTGGTCCCCTTGCCAGTTATGCCAGGCGCCGTGGCTGGTATCGCTCGAACTAGTGGGGTCAAATCCGTCATTTAAGCCTTTTACCCCGCCAAGGTCATTAACTGAATTGATAATGGCAGTAGGAGTTGCACTCAACGCGTTATTTTGAGGTTGCGAATTCACGACATATACAGTGACGCGTGCCTTCAAATCGCTGTCTTTGATGTTACCCCTGACTTCGAACTCACCATTATTTGCGTATTTTGTTGGATCAACCGCATCCCACTCGACCACACCCTGCGTAATTCCGGTAACAAGCCGCACACTCACCGTTCCCGGAAGCGTTGGAGCCGTTCCCTTTTTTGTCACAACGCTGATAGCCCGGAAGGAGTCATCGGTGTCTTTCGCGATCGTAATCGAGACATCTTTGCTGGCAGCCTTGCCTTCATCAGCCGCTGTAAAGGTAAACACATAAGTGCCTGCCTTGCTTATGCGGGCATAGGCATTTGCTTTGTCGCCATCGACAATCGTAATTTCTCCCACGCCATTCGGCTTTTCCTTGACCGTCCAACCATACGTCCATACGGGTTCAGTTACCGCGCTGTACACCGGATCCGGGGTCGCCGCGCCGGATAATACGAGAATACTGTTATTCGAAGCATCCTGGGCCGCGGTCACTGCGCCAATGACTGGAGGCTGCTTTTCCGGTGCTGCTGCCAACACAAAGGTCAGCTCGTAAGACCCGCTCAATTCCCCGTCATTGGCGTTGAGCTTGACCGTATATGAGCCTCCTTTGGTACCGACAGCCTTCGTCGTAGTTGACTTAGGATTGGTAAAACTTAGACTGCCGCCTGGCGGAGTGCTGACAACTTCCCATTGGTAGTTCAAGGCGCCATCCGGTGCGCCGTCATCGGTCACAGTTCCGTTAATCGTAAATGGCAGCATCGCTTGCGGGTTTTGCGTCGCCACCTCTGCAGTAACATTCGGTGCTTGATTTTCACCCGTATCCGACTTTTCAATGGTCACTTCAGCAGTTAGCGCACTGCTCATTTGGAACATAGCCGTACCTTTATTGTTCTTTACGTAGAACTGCCCGGCATCTACATTATTCAGCTTGATTGTATAATAGCCATTCGCTACTCCTGCCCCGTCGAAAGTAATCCTTGAAGCGTGCTCGCTTTTCGCAAGATTCGAGATCTGCAATTTAAATGCCTTACCGTCTTTTCGAATGTTCGCGCTTTCGATTTTATCGCTTTCCGAGACTAGATAAATTTTTTCATCGATTAGATTGATACGTTTGCCAAAACCGTCCTTCGGTGTGATCTGGTAGCTGCCGCTTGCTTCAGTGACCGAAGCTCCATATCCGAAAAGCCCGAATACCGGATCGGTGACAATATCGGAACTGATACGCAATAACGAGCCATAGAGTCCTTCCTCTGATTCGCCGGAAAAGTCCTGCCAGCCGTTGTTCATCACGCGAGTGCCGCCATCATTTACGTTTTTGGTACCGGTTCCTCCCTTCTGGGCATTATATCTCCAAGAGATGCCGCCTACAGATTTTGCCGTAATCTGCCCCATATTGACGGCGTTGAAGTTTGAGATCTTCGCCGCATAGTTGCGCTGCTGTGCGGTAGCAGTCTGAGCCGCGGACCTCCCGTTATCCTGATAGCGGAGCCAGTCATCCATAATAGATCCCGCCAAGGAAGCCGTATATTGGAAGTTCCACCAGCCTTCGCCGGCGCGGAATACCGGTACGGAATAATAGTACCAAGTAGGCTGAATGCCTCGCATTGCACGAGTCTTCGAATCGTCTTTTCTCATGCTTGTCAAGGCTGTGGCCGCCCTCGAGTCTGCAGGGTAGTACGTGCGCAGCGCTTTGGCTGCCGCATAGGCCCCTTCTTCGCCGGTATTGTCATATTCAAATTCCGACCCGTAAGGATAAGTGGCGTTAACAATGTTCCGACCTTTGGTTTGAGCGAACTTCACTTTCAGATTCTCATACTGAGTCAGCATTCCCTCTTCTTTAAGCGCCTCAATCATATCCGGTACCTGCTGTTCACCATAGAATCCGGTTGTTCCGCTGGAGACACGGTTATAGTAAATGCCATAGGCCTTTTCCAGATAGTATTGCGGCGTTTCACGATACTTTATCAAATTGGGATATGCCTTTTGGATCCGATACATGTTGAAAAATCCAGTCGCTTCCATCATTTCGGAAAACGTCCGTGTATAGGGTGTTGCTGTAGTTGATTTAGCGCCTGAAGCATTAAGGTAGTTCGCAACCGTAAAAGTCGACTGCGTATATTTCATATAATTATTCCACATAAAGTCGATCAGGTAGTTTTCAATGGATCGAATTTCATTAGGATCTGGATCGAGATAATTTTTCATGGTCATGAAGTTGATGTTATCGTGGCTCCAGTCATCTCCCCAATGGCTGTCCGTCGTATCCATGCCGGTTGCAAGATACCAGTCACGGTAGATGCCGAAGGAAGGACTATTCGGGTTCTTGTCCTGTGTTTTGTCTACCATAAATTGGGAATGGGCTTTCGATGTTTGATCAAGCTCAGCCAGAACATTGAATTCAAACTGAGTAAATTTATCCATCGTTGTGCCATTGGCTTTCAGCTTATAATCCACACGAACGCTGTTATTGCCGAGGACGTCAAAGTTGAGCGAATAGATATGATGCTTTTCACCGTTTATTATTTTGGTTTCCACAAGCTGTACGGATTTTGAATATTCAGGATTCCCGCCAGGAAGTCCGCGTCCGGCACGGGTATTGTCGACCATAGCCTGTCTGGTCTGGCCGGACTTGATAGTCGGGATATGCGTTGCATCGAATGGATCATTCTCGTCAACAGACTGAATCTTAATTGAGTTTATATCGATGATGCTATCGTCATAATGCAGATCCAGCTTGGTAGGCATATTGATGGCCGTCTGGAAGCCGGGCAACGCTACGGCGTCAATCATGCCCGATTTATACAGGATGGAGCGAAGGTTTGTCTCACGGTCTTCCAGAGAAGTCGAAGCGTTGTTTGAGCTTGAGGCACTTGTTTGCGGTGTGTTGTCGCCTGCGCGCACCGCCGAAAACTTAAACTTATATGTTTTTTCCTGACTAGGTCCCAGAACCAGGCTGGTGGCATCGCTAAAATAGCCACGGCCTGTTTTCGATATATCCTTGGAGTGGATATATAGAACGTTCAGCCCCGGAAACCAGCCGCCGCTGTCGCCGACCCAGTTGGAATAAAGAGTTCCGTTGCGCAGTTCACCCGTGTCGCCCAACCAATAATCAACGTATTCAATGCGTGCGCCACTCTCCGGCACCGGCGTAAACATCATGAAATTTCCTTCGCCATTCGTGCGGATGGCATAGGCATAACCGCTATCGGCACCGGAAAAATTATGCACGGTAACCCGGTTATCATAGGTATCGTTTGTATTTAAATATTTGTTATTCCAAGGCATCGGCAAGCCGATATCGCCGAATTCAATATATTTGTCGCTTTTGTTTTTCATGGTTATTTCCCACAGCATGGAACCGTCATCGCTATCCATATTAAATACGGACTTCACGTCAAATCCTTTCATAGTGCGAGCGGTTGAGGAAGTAAGAGCCTGTCCGATAAAGTTGACTTCAACCTTCTTTCCGTCTGATGAAGCTACCTTTTGAAAGTATGGGTTATTGGCGTTAATGGTAGAAATTCTTGTTGATCCGCCAGCCGCCAATGTTTTGTTTGTATCTACTTCCGTAAAACCAGTCCGATCATTAGGAAATGTTGCGCTGTCACCGGTGCGGTAAGAAAAGAGCATTTCACCCATCCATTGGTGCTGAACGTCGTTCTGTGGCGTCGTAGTGTTGGGCAAAACAAAATTGATATCAGCGTTATTTCTGTTTTTAGGATTATTATTGATATTTAGTACTTGAATCTGTCCTAAATCACCGATTTGGGCAGTAAGACTGGCATTGGAGATCGTATTCGTTGCTGCGGCTGCTCTGGGTATGAAGTTCGTTCCCAGTGACAAAGCCTGAAGTAACATCACCAACGCGATAGTCAGAGACATTACTTTTTTTGTAATCATTTTCATCGTCGTAGCCTCCTAATTTATTCATAAATATGAAAGCGCTTTCTTTATGAATTATATCACCCCTGTTTTTTTTGAAAAACGGCATATATCAACCAATAATTGTGATATTTCAACCTTGCATAATATGGTATATTATTACATTTTGTTTCAATGATTCTCGCTATTTGTCGAACCCTCATAGCATTTTGATATTTTCATTTCTAGTGAGTAAATTATTTGGGTTTTAAGCTCTTTTTTGTTCTTTTAAACCTTGCAATAACGATAACTTCGCACTACTATTAATCTGAAATTTGAAATGAAAGCGCATTACTGTAATAGAAATGGGAGGGGGAATTCATCATGTCTGATTTAATCTTTCACTTTGTAACTCCACCGATACCCTATTTCATCGACAGCGGTAAACACACATTCATTCCAGGCGAAAAGCATGTCAGCCGCCACTCTATCAACGTATTCGATCTCATCATCGTAACCAAAGGGAAATTATTCATAGGGGAAAGCAATCATGAGTGGACGCTCGATAAAGATGAAGCCATCATTTTGCGCCCGGATGCGTACCATTATGGTACTGCCCCCTGCGACGAGGAAACGGAAATTACCTGGATTCATTTTCAAACGTTCGGAGCTTGGGATGAAAGGAACAATATTGACGAGTGCCTTGAGAATCAAATTGCTTTATTCGATAAACACAAACAGAACGCTTACCTTAATCATAGTGAAGTGAGTTCCATCTTCATGCCGAAAAAAATAGAAGTTTCTCGAACTTCAATGAACGACCTTACCGAATTTTATGCTTTGGATCATGATCCTCGTCCCTTTCGTTACTGGCGAAAGCAAACCGCTTTTCAAACCTTCATGCAAAATCTAAATCAGGATTCGGGGATTGCAAATAGCTCGGCGGCGGCACAGCTTGCTGAAAAGATTGAATTGTATATTCGTCAAAACTATATTTCGAAAATTACGAATTCCGTATTAAAAAAACAATTTAATTATCATCCGAATTATTTAGCCAAGTGTATGTTAAAAGTATATGGAGTCACTCCTATCGATTACCTGCTGCAATATCGGATAGAGCAAGCAAAAAAACTGCTCATACAAACCGATTGGTCCATCGGACGAATTTCCGATGAAGTCGGATTCAATGATCCCGCCTACTTCTCTTCCGTCTTCACGAATAAACAAGGCACTTCCCCTACAAACTTTCGAAAAAAAATATCGAAGTTTTGATGCCATCGATATTGTTTGCCCCGGCACGACCGCCACGCGATTTGTTCACACCGACCTATAAATTCAAGGGAGCTGTTGAGATGAAAATCAGCGCACTCGTACAGAATCGTGAAGGTAAGCATCAGGTCAGCTTGTATACCAACGACAATGTCCTTACCCTGGCCATTTCGCCCAAGTCGACAGGGTTCGGATCAAGTGTCACCGGAGGCGAGTTACTCTTTTTGGCCTTAGCCACGTGCTACTGTAATGACATCTATCGGGAAGCGGCGAAACGGGGCATTCGTATTGAATCCGTGGAGGTGGAGGTTTCAGGTGAGTTTGGATCTGAAGGCGAACCGGCAACGAACGTACACTATCACGTGAAGATTGCAGCGCATGCCAGCGAAGAAGTCATACGCTCGCTGGGCAGTGAGACTGATCGCCTTGCTGAAATTCAGAATACCTTGCGTGTCGGGACGCCAGTGAAGCTGAGTGAGATTGATGCTGTATCTGTGTGATGCGCTTAATACCGTAGCAATTCGATAATGTAGATTTCGATGCTATACACGTGTGCCATAAAGCAACGCCAGGAAATAATTTAGAGAAAAATAAAGACGCTTGGGAGAATTGCTCCCGAGCGTTCCATAATACACACTCCACATGACTGGACTACCGGTCACTGTTAAATTACTCCGATAAAGGCGGGGAGGCGAACTACAATCAATTTCTATTTACATACATAATTGTCATCAAAAGAATTGGCATAATCATTCCTAAACAACTACAAACGATACCTGTGATTGTTGTTCTTCTTCCACTTTGTTCGTTAAGCCTTATTTCTTTTAGAGCTACAACACCAATTATTAAACCAATAACACCTAAAATAAATCTAACATAAATAAAAAATAAAGCAATTGATAGAACCCCTAAAACCAAAGAAGTGACAGCTTTTCTATTTAAAACTTTTTTCTCTAATATCCCCTCGTTTCTCAACGGCAATCCCCTCCCTAAATATTCTCTTAATATAATATTTTTCCATAATTAATCAGATTCCTTCTTTAACTAAACTTCCAGTTAGCTTAGCGGAAAAATCAACAGTGAGCAGCACTCCACATGTGCGGAATAAGCAGAGCCAACACACCATTTACATCTTGCTACAATCAAAACTATCAGCTAAGAAAATTAAACAAACTGACGCCGTAGAGTGCCGACGCCAGTTTGTTGCCTAAAAGTGTTTATAGTGTGTATTTTGACCAATCAAAAATCGCATCAGAATCGCTGCAATTTCCGCACGGGTCGCCGTACCGGACGGGTCAATCATTCCATTACCTTTGCCGGAGAGGAGACCTTTTCCAACCGCCCACTTCATAGACTCAGTCGCCCAATCGGAAATTTTGTCCTTGTCTGCAAAGCCGGACAGATCACCCGTCAATGTGATATCAAGGTTATTCTGCTGCGCGTAGCGATACAGCACGGCGACAAGCTGTTCCCGGGTCACTGCGTCATCGATGCCAAAACGGTTGTTGCCATAGCCACTCACAATGCCTTTCTGCGCCGCCCATTTGATTGCATCCGTATACCACGTACCGGAATGTACATCAGTGAATGTGCTTTCTCCGGCAACATGCGGATTGCCAGCCATGCGATATAGCACGGTTGCAATCATGGCGCGATTGGCCGTCAAATGGGGGCTAAAGGTCATTTCGCTTGTTCCTGACATTAAGCCGTTTTGCCGGACATAGGCTACTGCGTCAGAGAACCAGTCGCTTTTGTCAATATCGGCAAAGGAGGTGCCGCCGCCGGGAGTACCACCGCCAGGTGTACCGCTGCCGGGTGTACCTCCGCCTGGTGTGCCACCGCCTGGTGTACCTCCGCCTGGTGTACCTCCGCCGGGTGTACCTCCGCCGGGTGTACCACCGCTTGTATCGGCAGTGGCAGAAATTCTCACTTCGATTTGCTCTGTAGTTTGGCTCTGCGAACCCTTTGACACGGTGACGGTAAATATATAGCTGCCGTCTGTGCCGCTTCGATTTGCGGAGTTTCCGGCTATCGGCGCAGTGTAACTGACCTTATTAATCGTGACCGCAACACTGCTGTTCTTTACCGCGGCCTCGGCGGTGACTTTCAATGCGGCTGCAATGACAGATTCGCTGGTTGCCGCTGCTTGGGTCATACTGCTGTAGATTGCGCCTTCCGCCGCTGCCTTTGCCGCCGCTACGATGGAAATATCCGGATCGGCCGAATCGTTCACCGTCATCGTAAGGCTCTTGCTGTCGCTTGCACTTCCCTTGGAAAGGGCAACATCATATTTGCCGCTACCGCTATTGTAGGTGACAGTCGCCGTTACCCCTGCAGCATCGCCGGTAAGCTTGCTGTTCACATAAGATTGCACCGCCGCTGTTTTGTCGGCCTGCGATGCACCGAAAGCTACATCGACTGATCCACCAACCAAAGCCGCCTTGGCTGCAGCTACTGCCTGCGCATTTGTCACGCCGGTATAAGCCGTTGCGGTAATGGCAATGGTTTTTGGTGCGGTAGTTTGGCTCTGCGATCCTTTTGCCACCGTGACGTTGAAGGCATAGCTGCCGTCTGTGCCGAGCGGATGATCGGCATCGCCCGCAGTCGGCGCGATATAGCCGACCTTGTTAACGGTGATGGTAACGCCGCTATTGTTGACCGCTGCACTGGCCAGATTTTCAACATAGCTCTTTACGACCGCTACATCGCCGTGCGCAGCCTGCGTGGTTCCAGGATAGCTTGCGCCTTCCGCTGATGCCTTCGCCGCCGCTACAATGGTGATGTCCGGATCTGCCGATTCGTTCACCGTCATAGCAAGACTCTTGCTGTCACTTGCGCTTCCCTTGGAAAGTGCAACATCATATTTACCGGTGCCGCTGTTGTAAGCGACAACCGCCGTCACTCCTGCAGCATCGCCGATAAGTTCGCTGTTCACATAAGATTGTACCGCCGCTGTTTTATCGGCCTGCGATGCACCGAAAGCTACATCGACTGATCCGTCTACCAAAGCTGCCTTGGCCGCCGCTACTGCCTGCACATTGGTCACGCCGTTAAAAGTCGCTGCGGTGATGGCAATGATTTTCTGCGCGATAGTTTGGCTCTGCGTGCCTTTGGCCACCGTGACGGTGAAGGTATAGGTGCCGTCTACGCTCTGCGGGTTCTCTGCATCGCCTGCGATAGGCGCGAAGTAGCCGACCTTGGTGACCGTGACCGTAACGGCGTTGTTGTTGATCGCTGCTTCAGCTGTGGCTTTCAATGTCGACGCAATGACCGTTTCGCTAGTGGCCGCCGCTTGGGTCATGTTGCTATAGCTCGCGCCTTCCGCCGCCGCCTTGGCCGCCGACACTACAGCGATGTCCGGGTCGGCCGATTCGGTTACCGTCATTGTCAGGCTCTTGCTGTCGCGCGCGCTTCCTTTGGAAATCGCAACATCATACTTGCCGCTAACGCTGTTATAGACGACGGTCGCCGTCACGCCTGCGGCATCCCCGATAAGTAGGCCGTTTACATAGCTTTGAACCGCCGCTGTTTTATCAGCCTGCAAGGCTCCGAAAGCGACCTCTACCGATCCGTCTACCAGCGCCGTCTTGGCTGCCGTTACTGCCTGCACATTGGTCACACCATTAAAGGCTGTTGCCGTGATCGCAATGGTTTGCTGCGCGGTCGTTTGGTTCTGCGAACCTTTTGTCACCGTGATAGTAAAGGTATAGCTACCGTCTGCTCCGATCACATTGTCGCCGTCGCCCGCGATTGGCGCGGTGTAGCCGACGTTGGTGACCGCGACCGTAATGGCATTGTTGTTAATCGCTGCTTCAGCAGTAGCTTTTAGTGCCGCCGCAATAACCGTTTCGCTGGTTGCAGTCGCTTGAGTCATGCTGCTGTAGCTTGCGCCTTCCGCCGCTGCCCTCGCCGCCGCCAAAATGACGATGTCCGGATCGGCCGCTTCGTTCACCGTCATCGTCAGATTCTTGCTGTCAGTTGCGCTTCCCTTGGACAACGTAACCTCATAGCTACCGCTGTTGTAGGCTACGCTCGCCGTCACGCCTGCGGCATCGCCGGTAAGCAGTCCGTTTACATAGCTTTGAACCGCCGCTGTTTTGTCAGCCTGCGAGGCTCCGAAGGCGATATCGACTGTGCCGTCAACCAAAGCTGTCTTTGCCGCTGCCACTGCCTGTGCATTGGTAAGTCCTTCGAAAGGTTCTGCAATAATCAGAACCGTGATCGGATCGGTCGTCCAGACCTGCCAGAGTCTGAAGTACGTTACGGTAAAGGTATAACTGCCAGGTGTACCGTTCGGATTGTCGGCATCTCCCGTGATCGACGGAACATAGCCCCCCCTGTTCACGGCGTAGATCCTGATTCGGTCCGTCACAACACCGCTGTTCTGGATGGCGGCATACACCCGATTGCTAACATCTTGATTGATAGACAGATCATCATACATATACTGTCTAATGCCCCCATAGTCCCCGTGTTCAATCGCTGTCTTGACCGTAGCCAGATCCGGGTCGCGCTCCTCATTCATGTGGACGTTAACTTCCGTGCCGTAATAGGCTTGTCCCTTTTCAATATAAACGGTGACCGTGAGCATTTCCGACCCGTTTTTGCGATTGCCTGGAGAAATGTCCACATAGTCCAAATCGCCGCATTCAGCGAGTAAATCGTTAAAATACTTCAACACCGTACTATAATAATTGTCCCCTAGCTTAAAATCGAGCGTATGCTCTCTCGCCAGCAGACTTGCGGCCTTGTCCATCACCTGTTGATTGGATACGCCGGCATACGGCGTCGCCTTGATCGCCAGCGTCTGCAGAGCGGTGCTCTGCACCTGCCCTCCCTTGGTCAACGTGACGGTAAACGCGATCTGGCCGTCTGTTCCATCAGGGTAGTCCGCGTCGCCCGCCTTCGGCGCCGTGTACGCGTCAACGTGGATGGACAGACCAATCGCGTCGTTATTCACCGCTTGCTTTACCACTTCTTCCACATAGCTCATCGCCGCCGCTTCTGTGCTTTGTTCCTCCTGTTTGGCTGCGGGATACTCCGCACTCTCCACCGCTTCCTTGGCTGCCTGCACAATCGCAATATCCGGGTCAGGCGCTTCCTTAAACGTGACATGCAGGTTCGTACTTTCGTTACGAACGCCCTTGGAGAGCGCTACATCGTAGCTGTCGCTACCGCTGTTGAAGGTGACGACCGCCGTCACGCCTGCGGCATCCCCCGTGAGCAAACGGTTTACATAGCTTTGTACGGCGGCGGTTTTGTCAGCCTGTGTGGGCTCAAACACAACATTGACCTCTCCGTCTACCAGCGCCTCCTTGGCCGAAGCCACGATGGCGATATCCGGGTCTACCCCTTCGTTCATCGTCATCGTCAGGCTTTTGCTGTCGCTTACGTTTCCCCTGACCAAGGCCACATCATAACTGCCTGTGTCGCTATTATAGGCGACGGTCGCCGTTACCTTCGGATCGCTGAGCAGGCGGTCTACATAGCTTTGCACGGCCGCTGTTTTATCGGCCTGCGAGGCACCGAATGCGACATCAACCACACCATCCACCAAAGCTGCCTTGACCGCTGCCAAAGCCTGCTCATTCACTTCTCGGAAAGTCGTCGCCACAATCGGAACCGTGATCGGATCGGTCGTCCAGACCTGCCAGAGTCTGAAGTACGTTACGGTAAAGGTATAACTGCCAGGTGTACCGTTCGGATTGTCGGCATCTCCCGTGATCGACGGAACATAGCCCCCCCCGTTCACGGCGTAGATCCTGATTCGGTCCGTCACAACACCGCTGTTCTGGATGGCGGCATACACCCGATTGCTAACATCTTGATTGATAGACAGATCATCATACATATACTGTCTAATGCCCCCATAGTCCCCGTGTTCAATCGCTGTCTTGACCGTAGCCAGATCCGGGTCGCGCTCCTCATTCATGTGGACGTTAACTTCCGTGCCGTAATAGGCTTGTCCCTTTTCAATATAAACGGTGACCGTGAGCATTTCCGACCCGTTTTTGCGATTGCCTGGAGAAATGTCCACATAGTCCAAATCGCCGCATTCAGCGAGTAAATCGTTAAAATACTTCAACACCGTACTATAATAATTGTCCCCTAGCTTAAAATCGAGCGTATGCTCTCTCGCCAGCAGACTTGCGGCCTTGTCCATCACCTGTTGATTGGATACGCCGGCATACGGCGTCGCCTTGATCGCCAGCGTCAGCCGAGCGGTGCTCTGCTCCTGCCCTCCCTTGGTCAACGTGACGGTGAACGCGACCTGGCCGTCGGTTCCATCCGGGTAGTCCGCGTCGCCCGCCTTCGGCGCCGTGTACGCGTCAACGTGGATAGACAGGCCAATCGCGTCGTTATTCACCGCTTGCTTTACCACTTCTTCCACATAGCTCGTCGCCGCCGCTTCCGTGCTTTGTTCCTCCTGTTTGGCTGCGGGATACTTCGTATTCTCCACCGCTTCCCTGGCTGCCTGCAAATCGGCAATGTCCGGGTCGGGTGCTTCGGTGATGATCACTTGTTCCTCCGCCAGTGCGGGCTTAGACAACATGGGGAAAACCAGCGACGACGCCAGCAACAGGATGAAAATACGCTTTCGAATTGCTTTCATTTTTATGCCCATTCCTTTCACTTCGCTCTGCAGTGTATTGCCGATTTAGAATACAACCATAATCAAAATCTCAACAATCGACTTAATAGCCTTCCAGCCTGCATCCGGATCCCTCCGCATTGCTTTCTTCCCGATAGTTGCAAAAGTATAAGAATGTTTTAATCCATAAAAAAAGCAAATCTATGAATTACTCCATACCTATCCCGTATGTGAAAAAACGTAAACACGACGATAGCGCTCTATAAAAATAAATCAAATCTCTCGATTCTACTATACCTACAAAGGAGTATTTCACAGAGTTTCTGCCAAGGATACGCGAAAAAGGGCTTCTGCGCATGGTGGATGCGCTGAAGCCCTTATTCGTGAGGATGAACAACAGTTGCGAGTTGAATAGTGCTAGTCAAGCAGATGAAGTTCCTTGGCCTGGGCGATCGCTTTCGTCCGGCGGTTCACCTTTAATTTCGTGAAAATGTTTTTGACGTGCACCTTAACTGTGCCGACAGCGACGACTAGCTGCTCAGCAATTTCTTTGTTGGACAGACCTGCCGCCAGCAGCGCCAACACCTCCATCTCGCGATCTGTGAGCGGCTCGCAGGTCGGAGCTGGAGCCGTATCCAGCGTCATGTCGCCACCCTTCTCCACATCCGGCTCCTCGCTAATTACCGATTCCCCATCGAATCGGCCTAACGATCGCAGCAGCTCGCAAATGTACACGCATTGCGACGCCATCGCATGAAGAATATGGATACGGTCCTCGGAAACAAAGCTCGTTGCAGCGTAATTCTCCAAATACAACACGCCAACCGCTGACCCTTGAACGGCAACGGGCATGCATAAGACCGACTGCGGACGGTGCTCCGCTATATACGGATTATGGCGAAGCCAGCTCTCCTCGTCTACGGAATACCTTACCACTTCCTGCGTTCTCGCCACGTACCTGACGATGCCGCCAGGCAGAAGCCCGTCGTCCTCAAGTAACGCCGGCTCGTACAAGACGCGAACTTTGACGTCCGCCCAAGCCTGTACAAACCATTGGCCGCGACTAACCATCAACAAAACGCCTTTGCGAGCGCCAGCATAGTTCATCAAGGTACTGATGATTTCGGGCAAGACGGCATCCAACTCCATCTTATTTGTGAGCGCCTGCGACGCTCTCAGAATCGCGGCGAGATCTACCGCATCAACCGTATCGCGCGCGCCCGCCTCTCGGTTAAGGCCTGGCAGTTGTTCCTCCGTTGCCGCTGCCGTAGCAGCTTCGCTTGTTGTCGGCGTCCAGTTGCCTGATAGTGCCTCCTCATCCCCCATCGCAGCCAGCCGCTCTCTGATTTGCCTTACCTTCAGGCTTGCTCCCCAGCGAGCATACGCGTCGCGCGCGGCCTGCAAATAATGAAGCGCAACCTTAGCTTTTCCTTGACGAGCGTAATAACTTCCCGCCAGTTCGTTTGCGACACTCTCCACTTGCACATTGTCATGCTCGTGAGCTTCCCGAATTGCCCGGTCGTATCCCGCTTCAGCAGCGGCATAACGTCCGCTGACCCGCGCCAATTCCGCTTCGACCAACACTTGCTTCGCCTGGAAAATATCAGGACTAACCTTCGCCCATTTCCGCAGACGGCTGAGCTGTCTGTGAGCGTGGCGCAACGAGCCGACAGACGAGGGCAATCCCTTCCCACCGCCTTTTCCGTAGATGACCAGTTCCGCCAGTGCCCCGTAATAAAGACATTCCGGCAAATGAGTGAGATGGGCTGCATACAGCTTGAGTGGCTCTGCCTCCTTCTGCCAGTGAACCGCTTCCTCGTATTTCCCGTCCAAATAACAAAGCTGAGTCTTGTAGGCGTAGTATTGGAATAACGTTGCGGATGCCGTCTCCTCGCCGCTGCTCTGTTCAAGGAAGGTCCGCTCCTCGAAAACCGCCGTGTCAAGCGAACAGGCACTCTCCGTTTCTCCTTGCAGCGCCAAAACAAACTGACGGCACAAATAAAGGTTTTGCAGCACGAAGTCATCCTTCGTCTCCGCAAGCGTCTCCGTATACTCCGTCAGCGCCTTGGACAAAATTCCAAGCGGCCCCCGTGTGTATAAGGCATGAATGCGCGCCCCGATCGCTGTGTTCAAATAGACGTCATCGCCAGACTCCTTAGCGAAGCGAACTGCCTGCTCCAAATACGGCTCGCCTTCGTGCATCTTTCCCGCAAGCTGGCAAATGATGCTGCCGAAGGTCGCGTACGTTTTAGACTTGATGGATGCAATGTCGTAGCGTTCCGCAAGCTTCAGCCCAACCTTGGCAATCTCGTAGCCACTGACCCGCCTGCCGAGCACAAGTGCCAGAACGAGACCGTATACCGTATAGACATCGGCAGCTGCCGGCGTATTCCCATGCTTGAGTGATAGCCGCACAGCCTTGCAAGCGAGAAGGAAATACACCTTCTTGTCCGTGCGGAAGGAGGAGACCAACGTTAAAAATAGAATGTTAGCGGCAGCGATGCGGCTCGGTTCACTCATTTCCGGCAAATCCACAAGCTGCTCGATGCGGCCGCGAAGTCGCATATGTACTCGCAGCACCTCGGTAACGACCGTTGCTTGCAGAGGGTTCGGCGAAACGTTGATGCGGAACTCCTTCAGGCTCTCCAGTCCGAGCAGGGTCGCCTCCTGATATTCCTTCTGATTGATGCATTGGATCATACGAAGCATCTGGACTTTGGAACGTTCGATCGAACTTCGCGCCCGGCGCAGCAAGTGTTCAATCAGATGCTCCGTAATCTCGTGATGCCCGCATAAATATTCACATTCGGCCCGTTCCACGTGCAGCTCGAAGCATGTGGCGTAATGAAGTTCCCAGGCGCTCTCCGCCAGCAGCTCTACCCCTTTGCGGTAATACTGCAGCGCGATGTCATATGCCGTTGAAGCTTTGGCCCGTTGTCCGGCGGCTAAGTTCAGTTCAACCAGTCGATGCAGTTCCTCCACGTCATGAATGTCCGACGACCCGTTATTAAGATGTTTCACCACCTCAAACAAGCCCTCAGGTTGGCTTGAACCAGTCTCCAGGAGCCGCCTGCCGATCGCCAGATGCGTCCGCCTCCTTGTCTCGTTTTCCATTTGGTTGTATATCAAGTTTTGTACGCTGTCATGCACGAAGCGGTATTGATCCTGACCAAAACGAACGATAAGGCTCTCTTCCACCAAAACCTCCAACTCGGCGGAAGTGTCGTCCGCACTAAGTTGTGTAACGTCAGCGATCCATCCTTGCTCGAATTGGCCCCCGAGGCACGCCGCAATATCAAGCACCTCCTTCGCCGACCGGGTTAGACGCAGCAGCTTGTGCGCCATCAATTCGCCTATAGCCCAATGCTGCTCCTGTTCGATCAAATCGCTCAGATTCCACTCCCAACCCTGCCGCTCATGGTCGTAGGTCAAGAGACGGTCGTCCAGCAACCGCCCAAGAATTTGCTTGAAATGAAACGGGTTGCCCTGCGACTCAGGATACATGACCAACGTCAGAGGGGTCGCTTCGGCGGCGCCGCAGCCGAGCGCCTCCATAACGATTGAGTTCATCTCCTCGACTGATAGTTCTCGAAGCTGAATGTGATGTACGACGGCCTCCTTTGCGATATTGCCATCGACCTCGTAGCCCGGCAGCTTGGTGCTATTCATCTCGCCATCCCGGTAAGCGCCGACAAACAGCACATATTGCAGTTCAGGATCGCAAAGAAGCGCATGCAGCAACTGCAACGACGACGCATCCGCCCACTGCAGGTCATCAATGAATAGCACTAGAGGACGTTCCTTGGATGCTAGAGTCTGCACAAATTTGCGGAACGCATAGATGAACCGTTTTTTCGCCTCATCAGGCGGCAACTCCCAAGCGTCGGGGATATCGCCGATCAGAAGCCGAACTTCGGGAATCATGGCGGCGATAACCGCTTCATACGAGCGCAAGGCGCTTCTCAGCTTTTTGGCCCAGGCGTCGACTTGTTGTGAGCTTTCGCCAAGCAAGTGCCGCATGAATCCGCGGAATTCCTGAATGATTGGATGATAAGGACTGTCCTTCGCGATCTGCTCGAACTTGCCCGTTAAGAAGATCGAGGTGCGCGGATGATGATGCTCCTGACGAAATACCCAATCCAGAAGACTTGTTTTGCCGATGCCGGGCGCACCTGAAACGTACACGATTTCCGCAGATCCAAGGCAAGTGGAATAATACGCCTGGGAGAGTAGAGAAATTTCGTTTAGCCTGCCGTATATCTGTCCTTGTTGGCTATTCATAGTTGGTACACCTTCGTTACCGACACGAAGGGGGCGAGCAAGTACTGCACCGGAGACGGCTCCCTCGACGCCTTGTTCGTGATGGTGTTGGCAAGAATGCGCCAAAACTGTTTGGGGGGTAATTTATGAATTATATCGACAGCGTTGTCGTTGTCACGTTCGAAAAGCATGCGCTTGCTCCTTTGCCGATAAATGCAGAAATCGCGCGCACGGCTTGCACCACTGCGAGCGTCGTCTACAATTGATAGTAAATGACGTTGCCGACGATCAACTTTTCGGCCGACACGGCTTTGTCAGATCCGTTGTTCTCAGATAAAAACTTACATTTATATCTAGTCTACAGGAATTCGGCAGATGTTCCAAGCACGCACGATTGAAAGCCCAGGGCACAATAACGAACCCATATATTTTTATTTGAATGTAGTTTGAGATTTTTAATATATGGGCTATTCAATCAATCATTAGTTTATATCTGTTACACGGGCCTTTATAAAAAAAACACCTCGAAAAGGTGTTCTTGATGTGGCAGTATTCGCTACTTTTAAATACATTTTCAAAATTCCAATAATTTACCATCCAAAACCACTAAAAATATAGCGTATGTCACTCAAATCCCAATGCGTTCGTTGTCTTATAACTCAATAATTATGAGAATAAAAATCCAATATTGGCACTCTGTTATTTATCAGATAATTACCAATTCCTTTTTCAATATCGTGTCTGGTTAAACCATCAGGAATATTCCTAAGGGGGTATATTAACACGAAAGACTCATCCCATTCTTGATCTACAGAATGAACTATAATTCCTGAAGTGTTATACCTCCAGCTATTTCCGTCCTTATCATGATAAACATCTTTGGATTCCGGAATATTAAAATTTACATCATCACTTGTTGCTACAACACCTATGAACCCATCTTTGGTAAATTTCAGCCAGACAATATCCCTTTTATCTGTAAGATTGTTAGTATCCTTTATCTTCTTGTAGTTAATCTCCGTTGCTCGAACTATCGGTGACTCGATCTGGTTCATACTAATAGCAGCAAGAAAAGCATTTATATATTCGATCACCTGTTCCACAGCTACTGGCTCAAGCTTGGCTTGCTCCATTGCTTTTCTTAGTCTAAAATCGTTGAAATGAACAGAACTCCTATAACTTCTAGGCGTCCCTTCATATGTTTTGAAGTATTTATCATATTCACACATGTTACGCCTCCACAAGCACCAATTCCAAATTTCATAATATCAATTTAACTTTACCTTCAATTAAACCAATTACTGTACATTATGAATGTCACGATATGTTTCTGAGAATTGTGAAACACACTTTTTACCCTTACTCATCTGCAAAACCACTTGTATCAAGGCTTTTGGCGGTAAATCAATACTGTGGTTTCCACATGTGTGGGTTGCGTAAAATGGACAACCTTTTGATGTGGCAGTATTCGCTGAAATACAACCACACTTTTCTTAAGTCTCTGAAGCGTGATTAGTTGGAGAACATATTTATATCATCTAAAGCTGAATTAGCATGCCCTCTAACAAACGAACTCTCATCATTTAATGCATCATTGATAAGTGGAATAATCAGTTCCTTATTAACTGCTCCATGTATTCTTGCTATATGACCAAAGCAAAGAATTGCTATTCCTCTTATATTTTCATTTTTATGTTGAGTGTATCGGACAATCAGATCTTGTACAAACTCTCCATCATCTGCACTTAATGCTAGGGATAGCAAGCCCTTTACGATTGTATCAGGGCTATCAGAATTAATTAGGTATATGATCTCTTGATTTTTCTCTATGTTATTGCTGTAGCGTTCAACTCTTTCGTGAACAATATCTTCTAGAACTTTTTCAAATGAGTTGATTTGCTGCCATACTTGTTGGGCAGATTCATTATTTGGGGTTCTAAGTTTATCAAATGTATTAATTAATTTTTTCTTTGTTTGAATTTCCTTATCCGTTTGATTTTGGATTCTTCGTCTATCTCTATACATGATGTAGTGTTTTTTGAAGTTCTCCCGAGCCTCTGTAAGTGAATAGTCTTGATTTGGACCGCCCCAAACTTTATCTGCGTGGGGATCATCCTGCCCGTCATCTTCCCAATTACATAAACAACAAATCTCCCAACCACGTCTTTCTTCAAGTGTGGGATAACCACAACAGGGACAATTATGCCGATTCATTCGATACTTACCTTTCCATTCCAGTCATCAACTATTATTTGGGCTGACCACAGCTAACACAAAGCTTTGCGTTTGGCGTTCTCAATGGCTTGCCACAATATTGGCAAGGGTCGCCAATTAAAGATATTCGATGGTGCATAATTGCATTATGATGAACGCCTGTAACACCAGTTATTTTTTCGTATTCCATTACGACGGGACTAAATCTCTCATCAATAGATATCTGTTTTAATGATAATCCATGCTTTTGCCTAAACTCCTTTGTTGCTTTCATACTATCACCATACAAATTATGAATCCAAGCATATTCTCCTTCATCTAACATAGGCATTTCTCCAAGGCCCCCTAATTAAACTGGAGTCTTGTCCCCCAATTGAATTAGACTATTTGTATAGGGGAGGCGGACAGTATGCGTTTAGGGAAAGTGCTTGAGGAGAAACGAATGCAGATCGTAAGA
>NZ_RBZM01000014.1 GCF_003628305.1 Cohnella endophytica
CGTGTTACTCACCCGTCCGCCACTAACCTAGAAGTTAGCAAGCTAACTTCTAGATTCGTTCGACTTGCATGTATTAGGCACGCCGCCAGCGTTCGTCCTGAGCCAGGATCAAACTCTCCATAATAGTTGAAGCCGAAGCTTCGTATTACAGAGCCTTTTGAGGCTCAATCTGTATTGCTGGTTTGTCTCCGCCGACTCGAAAGTCGACCTCGACGTTTGTTTGTTTCTTACGCTCAATGTTCAGTTTTCAAAGAACAATTTGTGTTTCGTTTTTCGTCGTCCGCGCTAACGGCGACTTTTATAATATACCACAGTTCGTTTCATCAATGCAAGTGTTTTTTTCAATTTCTTTTTGCATTTTCGTTTTTCGCTGTGTCCGCGTCTTAAGTCTTTTTCAGCGGCGAGATATAATTTATCACAGAACCGCGCCTAGAGTCAACAGTTTTTTCGACATTTTTTTAATTCGTTTAATATCCTTTTGCGGCGGCATATTTCAGCTCCAATAATCCATGCATCGACGGCTGCGCGCTCTTGGCAACTTCGAGTATGCATCCCCGGCTAACAAGCTTCTGCAGCAGGACGGACAGCTCCAACGATAAGCCCGCCAGATCCGGATGCTGCTGCAGTTCGGGAGGCGTCCAGGGTTCGTCCCTGCTCTCGATTAACCTGATGAGCAGCGCGCACGAAGATTCCATCTTATTAAGAATAGAAAACTCGCATGCCAGCAATACGAGTTGAATTCGTTGCTCCAACGTCTCCCTGCTAGTCGTAAGCTCTTCGAACAACTTATATATGCCGGGATTCACCCTGCGCATCTGTTCCCATACCGTCAACTCCGGATGCATGCCTTCTTCTACTAATACGATATGCGCCCAAAAATGCAAAGAAGCGAGTATGTTGGAATACGCGTCTAGCTCCCGGCCATCCTTCAGATCCTGCTTTGCCTGCAAATACGACCGAACGAACCGGGAAAACTCGCTAAGCAGCTTTTGCTCGCGCAAAAGCGGAGACCATTCCATTAATCGGCTCCGCAGTCCCGTTATGTAATTATCCTGATCGATCAAAACCTCACCCTGCACGAGCCAATAAATCACGTTCCGGGGGTTTCCGCTCACGATCCAGCTTTCCAATAACTCCGGAGTCGCGCGTCTGACCAGGATACGATGATCGTTCCACATCCAATGCTCGGAATCTTTGCCCGTGCCGATGGATTTTTTGACGATCAACGCCAATCTGTCCATTCCATCGATCAGCGGTTGATAGGAAAATGGATTCGCCACAAGAAGAAGGCTAATGATACCTTCTTCCTTGCCAAGCCGATCTAGATAAAACGATTCCTTGTTGCCCATATGAGCCACTCTTTTCACATCCTCATAAGTTTCGGTCCAGGCGGAGCCGTTCCAAGGTGGTCTGTCCCACAAATGTGAGCTATAATTAATTTTACGAGTAAGGTCTAGTTCTACAACCGATCTCATGATTCCTGCTGAGTGCCGGGACATGAGTTCAAGATGGGAGATAACAACATGAAATGGAAAGCGAGTAAAATATCGACGATGCGCACTTGGGGTTTGCTCCTCGTGTTCGTCGGCATGGGAATCATGGTTTTCGGAACAAGCGGTATTCTGCTCTTCGGAGCCGTCGGAAAAATTATTGCGGCCGTATTCATGGTATTCGGGATCATTAGCTGCTTCGTGAGCATGGGCATTTACTTCTATGTAGGTATGCTCTCCACGAGCGCCCCGGTTATCGATTGTCCGGAATGCGGAAAAAGAACGAAGATGCTCGGAAAAACGGACCGCTGCATGTACTGTCATACGATACTCACGTCCGATCCGACACTGGCAAGCGAAGGCGCTCCCGTTGCTGACGGGTCGCACGTTCAAGTCCAACCCTAAACAGACGATACGTAAAACCCTCCGGATCGATATCCGGAGGGTTTTGTTGTTTTCCAATGCTTTAAGGTCTGCTTTGCAGCGTTTGATCGAGCGCTTCCCAAACATCCTTCGATTCGAATCCGCGCCTCCAAGAAGCGACTCCCGCCAATTGATAGGATTTAGCCAGTTCCGCCCTTGCTTGTATTGAATTCGCGTCCTCTATCCATATTTTCTTGACCGTCTGACCCTCTTTAAATTCCACGTATTGTTGGCCGGTTTCCTCCGATAACGTCGGTTTCAGCTTTTTCTCCGCGATTAAGGCATTAACCGCATCCATGCTCATCGTTTTCGAAGAAACTTTCACCCCGCCTTTGCCATCCGGCTCCTCCGTCCAGATCCTTGTGTAGAACGGTACGCCCAAGATCAGCTTTCGAGACGGCACCTTATCTTCCTGCAATATCCGCTTCACGGAATTTTCCGCCCACGACAGCGAGGATACCGAGCCCGCTTGGGGACTGGACGCCCAATGTTCGTCGTACGCCATGACCATCATG
This sequence comes from Cohnella endophytica, assembly GCF_003628305.1. Lineage (GTDB taxonomy): Bacteria > Bacillota > Bacilli > Paenibacillales > Paenibacillaceae > Cohnella > Cohnella endophytica. The sequence goes on from NZ_RBZM01000014.1 coordinate 2,429, forward strand.
AAGTCCACGACCGGCGCGAGTCGTTCTCTATCCAGAAACGCCGACCACATTTCGCTATTGGATTTCGGCGTAACGTCTATCGAAACGACGAGATTCTGCTCGTGAAGAAGCGGAGTCATCTCTCGAACGAACTGCACCAAGTTGTCCATATCCTTCGTATATACGTTCTCGAAATCGATATTGACCCCTTGCAGTTTAAACGCCTTCGCATAGGCGAGCATTTGTTGGATCATCTCAAAACGCGTTTCGTAGGAAGATAGCGCGGCATGCGTACGATCCGGCTCAAAACCGTTGCTGAACATCCCCCATACTTGCATTCCTTTCGAATGCGCCCAAGCGGAATAGGCTGCATCCGCATTGCTCCGAACTTTGCCAGTACCGTCCATCAGCTCGAACCAGCTCGGGCTAACCACGTTAACGCCCTTCAGTTCTCCGATCTTGGACGTATCCGGATTGGCTGAATATACGGCTTCCCAAGTCAAATTAATCCGTTGTCCGTTCCCTTTCCAAGCAACGAAGGCATCCTCCGGTTCGGCGGCCGCGGGAATCTTCTCAACGGTTAACAAAGATACGGCCCCTTTGGAGACATAGCCGATGTTGCCCGCTTTGGATTCCGCCTTGTACCATCCGTCCTCTTCCCCCCACAAGCGCAAATCCGATCCCGAAGGCAAATCCTCGATGATCGCGAACGACTTGTTCGGTCCTTCCCGCAACTGGATGCCCTTCTTCTTCGTCTCGGGAACTCCGGCATGTTGAATCGCTTCTCCCGGCAAGAACAGAGAAACGATGCCCGAAGGCTCTCCGACTTCCGCGTGAAGGCCGAACAATTCGGTTAGAGGAGCCATAGGCAAGTACAGCTTGTCACCGATTTTCTTCGCGGCGAATTGCAACGAGAAAGGTTTCCGATTTAGCGTGGCATCGAGTTGTCCCGTCTTGAATTGCAACACTTTAGAGTCGGTCGTTAAGATGATCGTTTCCGTCTTCTCTTCGTAGCGTATGCCATCTCCCATCAACTGCTGGGCAATCGTTAGAGGTATAAGTAACCCTTCGGCGGTACCTTGAGCGTATTCTTCGGTCCATTTGCCCTGTACCATAATCGCATGAGGATTAACGGAGTACTCCGGTTTTACGTAAGAAGTGTTGGCCGAATTTTCCGTTTTCCACCAGATAACGGCTGCGGCGGCGGCGACGAAGAGCAGCAAGAACATCATCCATCGGCCGGATCGTCTGCGCGTTCGGCGCGGGCCGGTCATAAGATCGGTATTCAATTCCTTTCACTCTCCATTTCCGCAGTTCTAGCTGCTTGGCTTGTCCTCTAAGTTAACGATTCAATCCGCATGAAAGTTGCGTCATTGTCTTCTGCAACAAGGCAGTTTGTCTTATCTCCGGCGTATTAAAAAAGCACGTCAAGGCATAAAATCCCCGCGTGCTTTAATCAAACTTCTTTGTTCGTTCAGGAATGCATGCCTTTACAGGATGGGCACAAACCGTAAATCTCCAACCGATGTCCGAAAACGCTGAACCCCGTCGAAGCGATCGCGGCATGTTCGACTTCCTTCACCTGCGGATGGTCAAAATCGACGATCGTCCCGCAATTCGTGCATGTCACGTGATAATGGTCCGACATATCCGCGTCGAAACGGCTGGAATCGTCTCCATAGGTAAGTTCCCGAACGAGTCCGGCATCTACGAAAACCTTTAAATTGTTATATACGGTCGCAACGCTCAAACTCGGATACTGCGGAGATAACGCGCGAAAAATGTCGTCCGCGGTAGGATGGGTATAGGACTCCATTAAAAATTGAAGTATCGCATACCTTTGAGGAGTCATCCGGACTCCGCCGGATTTGAGCTGGTCCACGGCATGCTCGACCTTGGATTCCATGCTCTCACAGCCTTTCTCGTATATCGTCTGCGCGATGAAGTTGAATATAGCTTTATTCTACGGTTCGAATTTGGCCATTGTCAATGGAATATCCATCCCCGCTCATTCCTCGCCGTGATCGCAGGGCTTTTTCCCGCTTCAGTTTCCTTTGCGCTGGGGTCCTCGAGTCTCCCAAATCCACAATCCGACACCCGCTCCTATCAAAATGATGGCGCCTAGCATCGAACTGAAGGAATGAAACAGCCAGTTCGTCCATTTTGCACCCGCCATAATTAGAATGACGACTCCGATTATCGACAAAAACATGATTCCGAGCGGGGGAACTCCGCGAGCCAGGCTCTCTTCGATCGAACTCGCGTTAAACCCTCTGCCCGGAGCCATCGGCGGGTGGGCAGCGGCAAACGCATTACGATCGTTCACGTAGTCGGTACTCTGTATCGCATCGAACAAGCTATAGAAATAAATAATCGGCAATAACAGGCTAAGCAGCACGATCGATAAAACATTGTTGCCGTCCACCGACACATATACGATCGCCGAAATATCGAGAGCGATGAGAACCATAAGGACGATACCCTTCACCATAAGCCTTAAATACATATGTCCGATTCCCGGGACCAAGAACGCCAGCAATCCCGCTACCCACTTCTTACGCTTCGCGTATCGGTAATTAGGGTCGAAGCCCGATCCCTTAATCGCATCGAAGAGATTATAGAAATAGACGACCGGCAGGAGGACGCTAAGCAGCACGATAGCGAACACGTTTTCCTTTTCTAAGGAAGCATAAACAATGGCCACGATGTCCAATGCGACGAGCAGCATAAGGACGATTCCTTTTAGCATGCGCCCTAAATACATATGCCCGATTCCCGGCACTAGAAACGCCAATAACCCGGCGATCCAGTTCTTTTTGTTCGGTATCCGCGAATGACCTTCCCTCGGATACCCCGGTACGGGGCCATATCCCGGCCAGGGCTCCTGATTCATCGGTTCTCCGTCAGGGCTAGGCGGCAGCGGATAATCGCTTCCCGCGTCCCATTCCTCCGGTTTTTTCATCCTTAATCCCTCCGACTTTGCTATTCCGCCGCAACGGCTCTAACCTCGGGCATCCGATTGAATTCATCGGCGATAAACAACAACTGCTCCCTATGGGGCAATATTGCCGTTATGACGACGCGTTGCAGTCTATATAACGGTCCATCCATCGCTTCGTCCATGTCGATGAAACGTACTTTGACCAGCTTGGCGCGATGTCCGGTCAACACGGCTTGAAAACCCGCGATCGGCGCGGTAAGCTCCGCGTCTCCGGATACCGTAATGATAAACGTGCATTCGCCGCGGTTATTGACATAACGTCTCTCTACGATGTTTAAACCCCATAGAATAAGCAATACCATGAAGACCGATAGTACGGCAGGTAAATAAAAACCGGCTCCGACGGTCAAACCGATCGCCATAACGACCCAGATCGAGGCGGCCGTCGTTAAACCCGTAATGGACTTGCCCGTAAACAGAATCGTACCCGCACCTAGAAACCCGACGCCCGTTATGACTTGGGCCGCCAATCGAGCAGGATCCAATCGTACGTTGGGCTCATTCACGAAATCCGCGAACCCGTACATCGAAAGAATCATAAGCAAACAAGAACCCAGGCATACGAGCGTATGCGTTCGCAAGCCGGCCGCATGGTTCTTGCGCTCCCTCTCGAAACCGATAAGCCCGCCAAGAATGACGGACAAGAGGAGCCGAATGACCAGATGCACGTTATCGATTTCCCATGGACTGTGCATGCGCATCCCTACCGTCATATTATTTTCATCATTGTAGCATGGGGGAAATAGACCTTACAATGGTTTATCGGCGGGGACAAAACCTAGGCTTTGGTCGGAGATGAAACGGTTTATTTAAGTCGATAAAGGCATTCTCACAAGCCGCAACAACTCGATGTCGGGTATCGGCTTAAACGAATCCCGAGCCACGAAGCCGAATCGCCCATAAAGGGACAACGCCGGCGTATTGCGGATTTCGGCGGTCACCGTCCAGCGGGAACCCGGCGGTCGTTCGGATAACAACCGATCCAATAGTTTTCTGCCGATCCCTTGGCGATGAACGTCGGGATGAACCATTAATCTGCAAATCGTATAATGATCGGGTTCGGCGCTGTCCGAATCTTGTTCGTAGGATATAGCCCCGTTCAACTCCCCGTCCTCATCCCTGCAGCCTAAAAAGGTTTCTCCGCACGCTTGCAATGACTCTACCGTATCGCGAAGCGGGGGCAGATCCGTCACTCCGATCAAAGCCGCTTCCGAGCGATATGCAGGATGCTGAAGCGCCCATATCGCCTCGGCCGTATCGCGATCCTTAATATCCAGAGAAATAATCTCCAAAACCGTTACGCTCCTTTAGTGACCGAATGATTGAACAAAACGACAAACCCGCCGCGAGAGCGAATTTGCCGTTTCTTGTTGATCCCTATGCGTTCAAGCGTTCGACGAGCAATTTGTTGACGAGCCCCGGGTTCGCCTTGCCCTTCGTTTCTTTCATGATTTGACCGACTAGGAAACCGATCGCTTTTTCTTTGCCGTTACGGAAGTCCTCGACGGATTGCGGATTGGCCGCGATGACCGAGTCGACGATCGACAAGATGGCGCCTTCGTCGCTGATCTGAACCAAGCCTTGTTCTTCGACGATCTGCTGCGGAGATTTTCCCGTCTCGAGCAGCCCCTTGAATACGGTCTTGGCGATCTTCGTGCTGATCGTACCCTTCTCGATGAGCTGGATCATCTCGCCCAAACCTTGGCCGGTGATCTTCACGTCTCCGAGTTCTTGGTTGTTCGCGTTCAAATAACCGAGTAAATCCCCCATGATCCAGTTGGCGGAAGCTTTCGCGTCGCTCGTATGCTTCAGGCTTTCCTCGAAGAAATCGGCGAGCTTCATCGAAGCCGTCAGTACGCCGGCATCATAGGAGGACAACCCGAATTGCTCGATATAGCGCGCTTGTCGGGCATCGGGGAGCTCCGGAATAGAAGCCTTGACGCGCGCTTTCCATTCCGAGTCGATGTGTAAGCGGACGAGATCCGGATCCGGGAAGTAGCGGTAATCGTGCGCTTCTTCTTTGCCTCGCATGCTGAACGTTTTCCCTTGGGATTCGTCCCACCGACGAGTTTCTTGCACGACGATGCCGCCGCCGTCGAGAATATCCGCCTGACGCAGCTCCTCGTATTCGAGTCCGCGTTGTACGCCGCGGAAGGAGTTCATGTTCTTTAGCTCCGCGCGGATGCCGAATTTCTCCTGACCGTAAGGGCGGATACTGATATTGGCGTCGCAACGCAGGCTGCCCTCTTCCATCTTGACGTCGGAGACGTCGCAATACTGCATGATGGCGCGCAGCTTCTCCAGATAAGCTTTCGCTTCCTCGGGAGACCGAAGATCCGGCTCGGACACGATCTCGATAAGAGGCGTACCTACGCGATTCAAATCGACCAATGAACCGAAACCGCCTTCGATGTGCGTCAGTTTGCCCGCGTCTTCTTCCAGATGCAGGCGCGTAATGCCGATCCGTTTGGTTTTGCCGTTCACTTCGATATCGATCCAGCCGTTCTGGCCGATCGGCTGGTCGAATTGAGAAATTTGATAAGCTTTCGGCGAATCCGGGTAGAAATAGTTTTTTCGGTCGAATTTGCACCATTCCGCGACTTCGCAATTAATCGCCATTGCGGCTTTCATGGCGTATTCGACGGCTTGGCGGTTCAGTACCGGCAGAACGCCGGGGTGGCCCAGGCAAACCGGGCATGTATGCGTATTGGGCGGTGCGCCGAAGGACGTCGAGCAGCCGCAGAAAATCTTGGATTTCGTATGCAGCTCGACGTGTACCTCAAGGCCGACGACCGTTTCGTATTTGGACATAACGCGCTCCTCCTAAGACAGTGCCGGACGCAGGTCGTGGAACCCGGTTTGGCTTTCGAATGCGTGCGCCGCCCTTAATACCGTGCTTTCGTCGAAAGGCTTGCCGATGATCTGTAATCCGACCGGCAATCCTTCCGCCGTTCCGCAAGGGATACTGATGGCGGGCACACCCGCCAAGCTGACGGGGATCGTGCAAATATCGTTTAAGTACATCGTCAGCGGATCGCCCACTTGCTCGCCGAGCTTAAATGCCGGAGTGGGAGCCGTAGGGCCGACGATCAGGTCATACTTCTCGAACACTTGATCGAAGTCTTGCTTGATCAAGGTGCGAACTTGCTGAGCTTTCTTATAATAAGCGTCATAATAGCCCGAGCTTAACGCATAGGTACCTAACATGATCCTGCGTTTCACTTCCGGTCCGAATCCTTCGCTCCGCGAACGGCGGTAAAGGTCGAGTAGGTTCGCCGGATTGTCGGCGCGGACGCCGTAACGGACGCCGTCGAACCGGGCGAGGTTGGAGGAGGCTTCCGACGACGCGAGCAAATAATAGGTCGCGACGGCATAATCCGTATGCGGAAGGGAGACTTCGTCCCATGTCGCGCCCATCGATTCGAACACTCGTAGCGCTTCCAGCACGCGTTCCTTCACCTGCGGGTCGATGCCTTGTCCGAGGTACTCCTTGGGAACGCCGATGCGCAAGCCTTTGACGTCTCCGGTCAATGCGGACAAATAATCCGGTACGTCAACATTCGCCGAAGTGGTATCGCGCGAGTCGTGTCCTGCGATCGCTTGCAGCACGAAAGCGGAATCTTCTACGTTTTTCGTAATCGGACCGATCTGATCGAGCGAGGAGGCGAATGCCACGAGCCCGAAACGCGAAACTAGGCCGTAGGTCGGTTTCAATCCGACGACGCCGCAATAAGCGGCCGGCTGGCGGATCGAACCGCCCGTATCGGAACCGAGGGCGAAGTAAACTTGACCCGCCGCCACGGATGCCGCGGACCCCCCGCTGGAGCCGCCGGGTACGCGATCCAGGTCCCAAGGGTTGCGAACCGCGCGGTAAGCGGAGTTCTCGTTAGATCCGCCCATCGCGAATTCGTCCATATTCAGCTTGCCGATCGTGACGGATTGCGCCGCGCGAAGCTTCGTAACGACCGCAGCGTCATAGATCGGATCGTGGTTCTCCAAGAACTTGGAGCCGCACGTCGTACGCAGCCCTTCGGTAACGATATTGTCTTTAATGCCCGCAGGCACGCCGAACAGCAAACCGCGCTCTCCTCCGGCAGCCAGTTGCGCATCCAACGCGAGAGCTTCCTTGCGGGCTCCGTCCTCGTTCAGAGCAAGGAACGCGCCGATTCGGCCGTCCGTATCGGAAATTCGTTTAAGCGATTGATCGACCAACTCGCTGACGGATAATTGTTTATTTTGAAGGCGATTATGTAATTCGGGTAATCTCAAATCAAAAACCGACATACTGTGCTCCTCCTAATCTTTATTCCAGAACCGCGGGCACTTTGAATTGCCCTTCCTCGTCTTCCGGAGCGTTGAGTAATACTTTCTCGATCGGCCAGGAAGGCTTCACGACGTCCTCCCTCATAACGTTGGCTAGAGGCAGTACGTGGCTGGTAGGCTCGATTCCTTCCGTATCCAGTTCGTTCAGCTTCTCGGCGTATTTAAGAATGGCGTTTAACTGGCCGGCGAATTGTTCCTTCTCCGTGTCCGACAGTTCCAAGCGCGCCAGATTAGCTACATGCTCGACATCTTTAATCGTGATACTCATGCTTGTATAACCCTCCTTATTTCCACAATTCCGCTCATTCTTTTCATTATATCGGACAAACTAAGGGAACTCAATGAGTGTTGAACGCTTCAAAGCTTGTCGAAATGGGTAAAATAGCTATCTAAGATCAGGCGAGGAGGGATACGATGTCCAGATACCATGATTTGTTCTCCACCGCCCCTTTAAAGGATTTCGGTCTCGTGGAATTCGCGGCGGATGACATGGCCTCGCGTCGAATCATCGGCAACGCGATCGAGGAATTCGCTAGCCATGAACAACCACCGCTTTCCGCGCGTTATGATAATTCGCAGCAATTGCTTATGTTAATGAGCAAACTGCAGAGGAAATTACCCGTGGGGGACGCGGAGAGCGTTCGATGCAGAATATCTTGCGATTCGGATAACAACGCGGAAAATGATCAACATGCTTCGGATGGATGGTTCCCTCTAAGCGGATTGTTCGGCGAAGTCGGCGGAAAAAGCGTCTCCGAAACGATCTTGTATCGTTTATTTACGACTTACCTTCAGCCCATCGTGCAACTGAACGGTAACGTAGTCGGATACGAATTCCTTTTGCGGCCTATGCCGGAGCAGATGCCTTTCCGACCCGCGGAATTGTTCGATAAGGCTCGCAAAATCGGTCAGCATTCCTTCTTGGATCGGGCCGCAAGGCAATCGGCCATCCGCATGGGCGCGTCGCATCTGCAGGAAGGCGTAAAAAGATTCATTAATTTTCTGCCTTCTTCGCTGCATCGCCCTTCGGCTTGCCTGCAAGGAACTTTCGAGCTCATGAAGGAAGTGGGTACCGATCCGGGCGACTATGTTTTCGAAGTGATCGAAACGGAGCCGCTGGACGATCCTAGGTTATCGGATGTATTCGACGTCTATCGGAGACAAGGCGCAAGGCTCGCTCTCGACGATGTCGGAAGCGGCTTCGCCACGTTAAACGCGGTCGAACTATTGCAACCGGATTACGTGAAGATGGACCGCAGATGGATAAGCGGTTGCGATAAGGACCCGGGCAAACAGCGATATATTCACAATTTGCTGGACCGCGTTTCGCGATTTAACGGCGTCGTTCTCGCGGAAGGCGTGGAACGGGAAGCCGAGTGGGATTACTTGCGTCAAGCCGGCGTTCCGTTATTCCAAGGGTACTTGTTCGGCAGGGCCATGCCCGTCCCTTCCGCCGTCCCCGCAGGTGTATATTAATAATAAAAGCTCCGGCAGGCTGAAGGACATACGGGATCAGTCCCATACGTCCTTCTGCCTGCCGGAGCTTTTTGGGCTATGGCCGGGCTTATATCCAAGCTTTCAAGTTCACTTGCCGGATAAACTCCTCGCGACTCAGCGCTTCCTTGCCCGTTTCTTCGACGGGCTGCTCTTCCTCTCGGCCGCCGTTCATGATGTGTTTGAACAGCTCCTCGTTACGGGTTACCAAAGCGAAGTCGATGAGCGCTTCCCTCTCGATCCTATCTACTTCCAGTTCGAGCAACGTCTCTTCCAATTCGATATCTTCGCAGGGTACATAGAATTGCCGGTTAGCTACCGGTACCCGAATAATATAATCAAACGCGCTATCGTTGTTGCGATCGTAAGCGATCACGTACCCATATTCGCCTAGAGGCAAGTTCTGCTCAAACCGGTCACCCACGATGACGATTTTCTCCCCAAGCTTCAGCATACCGATTCTCCCCTTTCTATCTTTCCGATCTTATTTCCTATCCTACTAAAAAACGATTCCTCTATGCAAATCCTGTCGATTGGAAGTTTTGCCAGTTACTCGATATGGCCTCATTTAAGGGGCTATGATCAGAGTTGAAGCCTTGTATGCGCATTCATGATTAGAACGCGACTTAATCGCGGTTATTTGGCTGAAATCGAGGTTTTACAGGAAGGGGCATGAGGGAATATGATCATTCCAGTTAGTTCATATATCCGTTAACGCTGAATTTTCAATTGAAAATCGGGGGAACCACCGGCATCGATTCGTTCGATCGCCAAATGGGGTGAATCAGCGACGCCGTAAACCGGTGCCGCAGTAGGGCGACTCTAACGCCCGAATCCGTCAGCTAACCTCGTAAGCGTCTTTAGAGGGTGAAACAACTTCGGTTCGATTACGACCGCAGGGATTCCTCTGCGGTTTTTTTGTGGTGAAAATCGGTTTAACGGAAACATTAACACCATGCACATTATCAAGCATATTTGGCGGTGAAAAGGCATGTTATCTACGATCAAAAGATTATTAATCGGACGCCCCTTGAAATCCACTGCCTTAGGGGAACAGAAATTGAACAAAACGAAGGCGCTGGCCATCCTTTCCTCGGATGCCCTTTCCTCGGTCGCTTACGGCCCGGAACAAATCTTAATCGTGCTGGTTACGGTTGGCGCGACGGCCTTCTGGTATTCGATTCCGATCGCGATCGGCGTATTGATCTTGTTGACGGCGCTGATTTTATCCTACAGGCAAATTATTCACGCTTACCCGCATGGAGGCGGAGCTTACGTCGTCTCCAAAGAAAACCTCGGAGTATTGCCCGGCTTAATATCCGGCGGATCCCTGTTGGTCGATTATATTTTAACGGTGGCGGTAAGCGTATCGGCGGGTACCGACGCCATTACCTCCGCTTTCCCCAGCTTGCATGAACATACCGTGCTTATCGCCAGCGTATTCGTGATCTTTATAACTATCCTGAACCTAAGGGGGGTTACGGAGTCCGCGTCGATTTTGGCTTATCCCGTATATTTGTTCGTGGTCGCGCTGTTCGTGTTGATCGGCGTCGGTATCTACAAAATCGCTACAGGTTCGATACCTCCGGATTTGCATGCTTCGATCGGCACGCCGGTGGCAGGAATCAGCCTGTTCCTGCTGCTCAAAGCTTTCGCGTCGGGAAGCTCCGCGTTAACGGGGGTCGAGGCGATTTCCAACGCCATTCCGAACTTTAAGCATCCCGCTCCCATCAACGCTTCGCGCACGCTTCTCGCGATGGGCGGCTTGTTGGCCGTGTTGTTCTCGGGAATCGTGTATTTAGCTTATTATTACGGCATCTCCCCCAAGGTCGAGGTAACGGTCGTCTCGCAAATCGCGGAACAAACCTTCGGAAGGCACTTCATGTACTTTTTTATCCAGGGTACGACCGCATTGATCCTCATTCTTGCCGCGAATACGGGCTATTCCGCTTTTCCGTTGCTTGCGGTCAATTTGGCCAAAGATAAATTCATTCCAAGAATCTTCACGGCCAGAGGCGATCGGCTAGGCTATTCGAACGGGATTATCATGCTGGGATTCCTATCCATCGTTTTGATTATCTCATTCCATGGACGAACCGAGCACTTAATTCCGCTGTATGCCGTCGGCGTATTCATTCCGTTCACCTTGTCGCAGACGGGGATGATCGTCAAATGGGTTCGCCACAAACCGGCCGGTTGGGTATCCAAACTCGTTATTAATTCGATCGGAGCCCTTATCAGCTTTACCGTTTCCATGATGTTCTTCATCACGAAATTCGAGCAAGTCTGGTCGGTTATTATTTTCTTGCCGCTAATTATTTTCATTTTCCATCGCATCAAAAAGCATTACGAATCCGTCGGCGAACAATTGCGATTATCGACATGCGAGCCGACGATGCCGATCGAGGGGAACGTGTTTATTCTCCCGGTGTCCGGACTCACGCACGTCGTCGAAACTTCGATTAACTACGCCAAGTCCTTGTCCGCTCAACAGATCATCGCCGTCTACATTCCTTTCGAACGGGAAGACGAAACGATTTTCGTGGAAAAATGGAAAAAATGGCAGCCCGACATCCGTCTCGTTACGTTGCACTCGCCATACCGAACGATTATTCAGCCGCTAATGAAGTTCGTCGATACCGTCGAGCGCAAAGCGCGCGAATCCAACTACCAGGTTACGGTCGTCATCCCTCAATTCATTCCTAAGAAAGGCTGGCACAATATTTTGCACAATCAAACCAGCCTCATGATCCGAACGCGCTTGCTTTATCGCAAGAACGTGATCGTAACGACCGTGCCTTATCATCTGAAAAAATAAAGCGCGAGTCGGCGTTACCGAGCGGGCTTGGAGTAGATTCGTTCCGGAGAAACGGTCAGCGGCCTGCAGCCGGTTTCTGTGATCAGGTAGGTGTTCTCTACGCCGACGACGCCGACTCCCGGGAACGTGAATTTGGGCTCGACGGCGATCGTCATGCCCGGCTCGAGCGGATCGCGAAATCCTCGGGCGAGAACGGGCCACTCGTCGATCTCAAGACCGATACCGTGGCCGAGGAATTTGACTTGATCGCGACCGAAACCCATGAAGTGTTCGGAAAGTCCCGCAGCCTCCGCTATCCTTAAAGCTTCCGCATAGAGCTGCTCCGGTGCCGTCCCCGGCCGGAGCTGCTTTTCGCTATGCCTCATAATTGCCGTCGCCGTCTCGTAAGCGGCGAGCAACTCGGTTGACATCTCTCCGATTACCGCCGTACGCGTCTGGTCGATCGTGTAGCCGTCTACGCAGCAACCGATATCGATTAGAATCGGCTCGTTGCGGCGGATAGGTCGGCGGCTTGAGCTTTGCGGCCCGGCCGGAGTTAGCCCTCGGCCGCCGGCGGGACCGTCGAAATAGGTCGGCTCCGCGGCCGCATCCCCGGCAGCGACGACTCCGGTCATGATTTCCTGGTTGTATCCTCTCATTCTCATTAGGCCGATGTGACCGTCGCGGCGAAGCTCCCCCTCGATGACCGTCATGAGCTCCAGCTCGGTCATCCCTTCCTTGAGCGCATCGATACCGGACTCCAACGCCTTGGCGACTATGGCCGCCGCATTGGAAATCCGTTCTATTTCAAATGCGGATTTGACGCTTCGGACGATACGGAGCAACGCGGAGGCATCCTTCAGGCTCGCTTGCGGAATCGCTTCGGTTAACCTTAGATAAAGCTGCGCAGGCATAACATCGAGATCCGCACCAATAGCGACGGTTTTTGTCTCAGGGGGGAATACCTCCGGATAATCCGTTGCCAGCTGTTGACCGAATGTACGGAAGGAAATTAACTCCTCCGTTCTGACATGCGACTCTGCTTGAGCCCGAGCTAAGCTTCTTCTTACGTAATAGGTAGGCGTCCCATCAACGGGAACGAACAAATAACCGGTTTGCATCGAACCGGTGAAATAATAGATTCCGACATTTTGGGAAACCAGGCAGCCTTGCAGTCCGACTTGGGCCATGCGTTCCTGCAGCCTTTGCTGTCTATTCAGCCACTCTTCCCGTGGCGGGTCGATATGCATCTTCTATTCGCGCCCCTTTGCGACTTGCGTTACACGCTATTATTAGAACAAATAGCGAGGCAATGCGTCAACTTTCGGGGTTGCGGACTTCCGAATTCGGGGCGGATGCTGGTATAGGTGCGTTTTAGGGTTCGGGCGGATACGATTAATGGCTATATGGCCATACTCCAAGTAACATTCCTTTACTTACACGAATCTTCGGACGCGCTCCCCATACTCCAAGTAACATTTCTTTACCTGCACGCCTCTTCGGACGCTCTCTCCGTACTCCAAGTAACATATCTTTACTTACAAGCCTCTTCTCACGCGATCTCCATACTGCAAGTAACATTCCTTTAATTGCGAGCCTTACCGCAAAATATAATCGGGCTGAGGCTACCTTAAATGAATTGGTCTGGTTATTAGTCCGTTTACCTTTATAAAAGAAACCTCCGTCCCACTATCGTATTGGGTTGGAGGCCTTTATCTAACGGTTAGACTATTAAAGTAAGAGGTCATTTACCGTAATTTATCTTAGCCGATTTAAACTTTCGGCAGACAAGCAATTAATCGGTTCCATGTGCTCAGGAGCTTTGTTATTAGGAGCCATGGGGTTCTTAACCGGTGAGCAGGCTACAACGTATCCGACCGCGGCAGATTAATTAGTTTCATTTAGAGTGGAAGTGGTCAACGAGAGCTTTGTAACAACGGCAACATCAGCACAGCAGCTGGATGTCTCGCTGGACAGGTACTATCATCTTGGGTCATCGAAACTTTATTAGGTTCAGAAATGACCAATCGTGTCTTAGAGACGGTACAGCCTGTTGGTAAAGGGCTAAATATTTTTTAGTCAATATACAAGCTCTGCCGAGCCTTTAAGATCCCATTCCACGGGGGCGAGGACGCCGAATAGACGGGGATATTCTAGGTGAACGATGAGCACGACGCCGGGTCTCGCGAGAGTGACTTCGTACCCGTACTGCGAATTGCGGTACGTATACGGAAAAACTTCGTCCTCGTTCACGACGACGAACGCCCGTACGTCGGCCGCCTCGCGGAGGAAGCTACCGGGGAGCGGGTTCAGTTCCGCGTCGAGCGCAAGATTGCCTCGCAAATAGTCCCAAGCCGCCCCTCGAGCGGACTCCGGTTGAAGGGAAAGCACGCCCATCTCGAGTTTGTTCCGATCCAGTTGCTGCGCTGCGGCATGCGCCGCGCGATCAATCGCGCGCTTCGCTTCATGTACGGTGCCCATTGCGACTTCTTCATCCATCTGCAAGGCATGGAGCGTCCACCAAACCACGATCATAAGCACGCTGAACACCAGCTTAGCCATTATTAGCGTCTTCCCCTTCTTATCCCGCGGGAACGAATTCGCTCATCTTCATCCCGCTTCCCGATATTCGCGAGTCCGAGGAAGGCGGCTCCAATCCGATTAAACGGTCGATGTTCAGCAAGTTATCGTACGGATAGGCGATTCGTAGTCGAATCCCGATCCCCCTTGAAAGCGGAGAGAAAGCATTTGTCGCATCGGCTCCCGTCGTGGATGCCACTTCATATTGAAGCGACGGAGCGTTGAAGCCATACCGCGACAGCCGCTCCCTCGATTCCGCGATCATGCTTCCATCGATGTACCCATATCTGCCGCTGGCTCCGATCTCGAGCATGTAATCCGCTTCTTGCTGAAGAAGCGCCTGCCGAATGATAAGTACATGCTTGTAAATGGGCGAGAACATCAGCCAGCAGAACAACGCGGCGAACAGCACGAATACGAGCAGTTGCTTCACGGACTGATTCGGCTAATGAAATCCGCCATTCGCTTCCCGGAATCCGCGATACGCTCGTTAGCTCCCCCGTTTCCCTGGGCGAAGCCGGAATAAATAAGAACAACCGTGACGATCAATAACATGGTCATGAGAAGCTGCCGCATTGTATCGCCGCCCCCTTTCTTAAGGCTTCAAGTTGCCGAGCGTCGCATTGGCCGTGTTGCCGTGCGTCTCGATGCGGGCGCGCGTGCCCGTATTATCCTGCGCTACGATCGTATTGAACATCAGAGCGACAACGATCAGCATCATAACCGTAATCAAAATGTTGCGCATTCGTTTCCCTCCTCTCTAAGGGTTCAAAGCGTCGAATAGCTTTGCCGCTTCCTGCACCCATGGATATAGAAAAATTTGAAACGTGTACAATATCGGTATGCCCGCCAATACGAACAACAAGTAAGATGTCGTCTCCTTGCGGCTGTCCTTGGCGAGCTCGATCTGGGCTTTATAATCTCTTACGATCTCGCGGAGCATCGCGTAAATTTCTTCGCTCTCGTTCAAACGCAACGAGCGCATGCTTTCCGCGAAGCCGTAAGCTTCATCCGTGCCGAGTCGCTCCTTGAAGCGTCTGAGCGCAGCATCGGCGTCGTGATACCATTCGTTTAACAGCAGTCCCATTTCGCCCCGAATGTGCCGCGTCAAAGCAAGGCATTTCATCAGTTTGCCGTGCAGATGAAGTCTGGAGCCCGTATAGTAAAGCAATTGGCTGCTGACCGCCACGATTTCCCGCCTAATCCGGTCCGTTCGGTATCTCCGGATAGATTGAAGCCAATATCTGTCTGAGGCAGCCAATATACAGAGGATAAGAAACGCGAGAATCGCGTTCCATCCGACCGTTGCCTTCAATAGCCCCCAATTCATCCCAACGTACGCCCCTCCTCCGAGAAACGGAAAGACAAAGAGCGCGCATCGGCGATAAGCCAAATAGGACTCCGGAGGATAACGGATCCCGCAGCCCGAGAGGAGCATTCTTCTCTCTTGCAAGCCGACGCTCATCGCATCCGTTCGCCATATTTTTAACCACCAACGCGGAGTGCCCCGTTCGCGCCATCCTCGCAGCTGAATCAACCAGCGGTTACGGGGCGCGTAAACCAGCCTTAGCACTAGAAAAATTCCGACGAAGGAAAGTACAAATTGGATGAATCCTCCGATACCGGCCATGAGCGATTGCACATAAAAAGCCACGATCCGCCCCCTCTTCCTTTCTCTATAATTTCCTCCGGGATAAATAGAGTCCCATCATTAACGATGCGAATAATAACACGATGGCGTTCAGCAGCATGCTTCTACCTCCCGGATCTTGTACGTAATAGGCATAACTCCCTTCCGGATTCAATCTGACGTTTACGCCTACGAACAACGCCAGGAATACGACAGGGGCGAAATTGGCCATTCGGATTTCCAGCAGACGGTGACGTTCCATTTGGCTAGCGAGCTGAGCTTTGCGCATGTCCCCGATTAGCTCCTTCAGGTTGTCCGAGACGTTGTTCCCTTCCTCCAACGCAACCTTCAGTATGTTGCCGAAATAGTCGGCCCACATGTTGCCGAAAGAGAGAGAAAATCGGCGCAAACTCCCCTCGTCGTCGCCCTTCACGGATAGATTCCGATAAAGCTGATCGAACACGGCTTGCACTTCGCCGGGCAGCCTTCGTTCCTCGATCGTCTTCTGCAAGGCGATTCGAATATGCCTGCATCCGGTAACGAGATAACTCTGATAGAACAGCTCCACCGCCGGAAGAAATTCGAGTCTTGTCGCCATCTGCCGGTTGATCAGCGACATTCGGAGCAGCGAATAAGGCAAGCACGCCAAAATGAACGTTAGCAAGAAGACGGAACGCAGAGAGTGGAAGACAAGCACCCCGCAAGCGATTCCCAGCAACCCCATCGTCAATGAAATGACCGCGAATGCATGAGGTTTCATCCTCCAACGCAAAGCAGACAGCAAATCGGAGATATGGCGAAACGCGGCGTTGAATCGAAACCAATGCGTTTCACGTTCGGGGCGCTTGGAAGACGTCTTATAAACGAATAGGCGACGTTTGCGAGATTGTTGATCCCACCAAGACGATATTCCAATTCGCAAGCTCGCATAGATCAGAATAAATAGCGCGGCTAGAATGGAGCCGATTGCCAGCTTTAACATGCCGAAACGCCCCCTTTTCCGAATTCCGCGATTAGAGCCCGATAACCTTCCCGATCCGATGCGCGAATCTTGGCCCAAGCCTTATCCGAGAACGATTCAGGGAAAGACCATTGCCCTTCTCCTTCGTCATAACGGACCAGATCGCGAACTTTCACTTCGCCCTCTCTCCATTCAAACTCCCCGACTCTGGCAAGCTTTCTTATTCCGTCGATCATCCTCATTTCGAAGCCGATATGCGTGACGTGCTCGGCAATGCGCCGAAGCATCGACACCGGGTTCATTCCCCGTCCATCCAACATGCACATATCCGTAATCGTATCCGGGACATCCTCCAGTCCATTGGCATGCACGGACGTGATACTGCCTTCATGTCCGCGGGTACAAGCCCGAACATAGATGTTCGCGTCCTCGTCCCTAATCTCCGCATGACAGATCCGTTGAGGAGATTGTCTGAGGGCCAGCTTGAAGGCTTGGCGCGGTCCATGCAAGGGATCGTCCTCGTCGGATTCGTATTCTACGACGTTCTTATCCGGGAAATCCCTGGCCAGCATTAGCTCGTATCGGCTCTCGATCGTGACGATCCGCTCTTCGTCCGGCATCGCCGAGATGAGCGCTTTGATGAGGTGGGTTTTGCCGGTATTCGTCGCGCCGATGACGACCATGTTCAATCGGCTTCGCACGATGACCAGCAGCAATTCCCGAACGCGATCGTCCATCGTCCGATACTCCGGCCGACATAACGTCTCCAAACTAAACCTCTTCACGGTATAGAGACGAATCGTCAATGTCGGCTGCGCGGTAAAACCGAAGCCCGTTAACGTGACGCGGGAGCCATCCAGTAAAAGCACCTCCGCCCATCTCTTGCGCGGATTGATCCTGTCGTTGTTAAAGAGAACGAGGTTCTGCTGTATTCGTTCCACATGGCTTAGCTCTTGGAAGCGGTAAGGAGATGCCGCAGCTTTGCCGTCTCGCACCTCGAAAATACGCGTACCTACGACTTGTACTTCCTCCAACCCTTCGCGATTTCTCAACACGAGCTCGAGGACGTTCATGCCGATAACTTCCGCGAATAAAGCTTCTGCCAAAGACCCGTAGGGAACATTGCCGAACGACAAGTGTTGAAGTCGTTTCTTGATAATCCAATCCGAGATAATCGCCAGCATCTCCGCGCGTTCCTGCGGAAATCCGATGATCGCGCGGTTAAGCTTCTCGGCGTAACGACGACGCTCTTCCTCGCTCCAGCCGCGAGGAGTCGCCAGCATATGCCGTACCTCTTCCGTATAAGCCAGAAGGCTCGAATCCGATATCCCGTTCGTCCGCTCGCCGGGAATCGTCTCCGCTTTGAGCGATAGCTTCGCAGCGTAGGCGGTCGCGGAGAAACGCGCGGCATGCATGCTCATAGGTGCCTCCGCCTGTGCACCATCAGCCTGCGCAGCCAAGGCCTATCCGTCTTCTGCAGCCTTTGCTGCCAATTCAGCCGCTTCAGAAGCGGACCGGCAATCGGGTCGAAGGCTTCCGAATTCCGTGCTTCCGCGGCCAGCCACTCGTCTAATCTGCCGCTATCCAACTGGAGGTGCACGCTTTCCAATAGCCGCAGCTCCGTATAATCGGCGCAGCCGGTTTCTTTGCGAATCTCTTTCATTCGAAATCCTCCCGTCATTCGATGGTTTCGTTGCAGAAGTACCAATTGAAACTGCCCCGGCGACATTCCGAACTGCGAACCGACCTGGCCGGTCCAACGATGGATATCCTCTTGAAAATGACTTAAGCTGTCGGTCGTCACCAGGAAACGGTCATCCGCCTCCCTCATCGCGCACACCGTCGCCGCGTTGTCCCAATAAGCGCTAACGTCCGCCACCGTCAGGTCGAACGCTTCTCGCGATGCCGCCAGCAACCGTTGCATATCCTCCGGCTCGTAATACTCCGCTTGCTCCCTCGCCATATTGCCGAACAGAACGTGCAATCCTCCCAGCTTCGGAGAACGGAAGGCATACTGCCGCAATTTGTCTCCGGACAGCGTACCTGCTCTCAGCTCCGGCCTCACGCCCTCCAAAGTAACGTCGGGCTTGTCCACTCCCAAGTACAAATGAGTCTTCGCGCTCTTCAAGTTGAGGCAGAGATACCCGACCTTGAGCCCGGTGAGCGCGGCGATCCGGTATGCGGTGCCGAACGCGGTCACCGAAGTGCCGATGTTCGGCGTAGATCCTGCAAAAGCCGCCAATTTCCCGGACATTATCGTTCATCCTCCTTGATCGATGATGCTCGGAAAGCGACGATCAGCTTCGCCGTGCCGCCCTTGCAAGCGGAGTCCAGCGATAACCATTGCTCTTCCGATAAATTCAAATTGATCGTATCGATCGTCCCGTTGGCATCCCGCCTCGAAGCGTACATCGCTTCCTTGTCGTCGCTAGCCATCGACAGCAGGTTCGGATTTTTGGGATTATCGATCTCGAGATTCGCCGCGGTCTTAACTCCCGCCACCCGAATCGGATCCTCGAACAGTCTGCGGGAGGTTGTCCCTGCATCAGACAAGTACACGACGACCTCGTCACCAGCACGAATTCCGTTCGATATCGACTTGACATATTCGCGCGGAATTTGAAACGTCGACTGCCCCTCGTGAGGCAGCAACCGGTATTTGTCCACTTTCCATCTGAGCAACGGCTCGTTGCTCCCGAGAGGTACGGAAGTTTCCATGCCGACCGCTTCGGAAAGCTCCGTCATCATCCCTGGCGATATCGCAGAACGAGGCAATGCCAGCTTCGTCAGATGCTCCGGGCGAAGCTTAGTGCCGGTCTCGACGAATTGCTTGGCGACGACGACCTCCTCCGTCTCTTGAAGGTGAATCTGTTTCAATTGGAGCAAGTACACCCCGTAGACGAGCAATCCCGATAGCAGTGCAGCCGCCAAGCTGATCGCCGTCTGTCTGCGTCTATTCATGACATCCCTTCTTTCCCCGGGAAATAAAAAAACGCAGACGCTGGAGGTTTCCCTCCGACGCCTGCGTGCTTCGCAGATCGTAATGCAACTATGACTTTAACTAGGCTCACTATAACAAATGGTAAAGCGAGTGTAAAGCATTATTTTACATTTTTCAACAATACTATCCATTATCTCACGAAGGGGTTTTCCTTGCGTTCTTCCCCAATCGTCGTTTCCGGCCCGTGCCCCGGAAGCACGAGCACTTCATCCGGCAGCACGTATAACTTCTCCCGGATCGAACGTGCGAGCTGATCCTGGTTGCCGCCGGGCAGATCCGTCCTGCCGATCGAGCGACGGAACAAAGCATCTCCGGCGAACAACAGATCTCCGACGAGAAAACTCACGCTCCCCGGAGAATGTCCCGGCGTATGCTTAACAAGAAACGTCTCCCCGACGAGTTGCAACGACTGGCCGTCGGCCAACAGGTGCTCGGGAGGGTCGGTGACGATCGCGGGCGTGACGTCGGACCACCTTAGCGAACCGTTCTTGGCGGCGTCGGTCAGCCAATCTTTCTCGGCCGAGTGAATGTATACGGGGCATCCGTACTTTCGACGAAGCGCGTCCACGCCTCCGATATGATCGAAGTGCGCATGCGTCAGCAGGATCGCTTCGACCTTCAAGCCGTCGAGCTTGCGCATGAGCGCGCCGTCCGCCGTACCCGGATCGATGACGACGGCATGCGTGCGCTCGGAATTCACGACGACGTACGCGTTCGTCTGAAGCGCGCCGAGAGCGTATTTCTGAAAGGTTAGCATCGCTTGATCGACCTCATACTCCGGACAGAATGTCGCGGATTTCCTGCAGGATAATCGTCTGGTAACCCGTATCTTCGCCGTAACGGCGCATCATTTCTTGGCGGGCAACCATGATTTTTTCTTGATAGTCCGGTGCTTCGCGGTCAGGGTTCTCGGCTTTGAAGGCGTTCATGACTTCTTGCACGTACTTAGGACGAGCTCCCCATTTGCCTAACAAATGCCCGCCGGTGTCCGTGAACAAAACGACCGGAATCGCGCGTCCGCCCATCGTCAGATGCTGGTCCATCAGGTCCAGGTTTTCTTCCATGATCAACACTTCGGTCGGAATGCCCGCTTTGCTCATCGCTTGGAAGACGACGGGCACGTTGCGAACGACGTCTCCGCACCAATCGGCGGCCAGGATCAGGCAACGAAGATCGTCCCGGTTGTTCAACGAGTCGTAAAATTCCTCAAGTTCGGCGTCGTTCCACTCGAAACGGTCGGACCAGGACTTGAAGGTGTCTTGGTTTTTGGTCATCCCCTCGAAAAATCGCTCCGGCGAGATTCCTTTATTCAGCTTGCTGGCGATTAATTGACTCATTGCGCAATCCCCTCTCCTACTCGAACGTTGCTTTTATTTTAGATGCTCTTGCCTCTCTTGCGCAAATATTGATACAGGAAGTAGACGACGAGCAAAGCGATCGCGACCAGGATGATCGGCTGAACGTATTTCGATGCCTCACCCTTGATGTCCTCCCAATTGTCGCCGAGCTTCTTGCCGAGCCAGACGAACAGAATCGACCATGGAATGGACGCGAGCACCGTCAACCAAGTGAACTTGGTCAAGCTCATGCGCGCCATGCCGGCCGGAATGGACACGACCTGCCTCATGACCGGGACGAAGCGACCCGTAAACACGATCATCGGGCCGTATTTCTCGAACCATTTTTCCGCGATATCGATATGTTTGGGCTTCAAATGCAAGTACTTTCCGAACTTGTCCAAGAACGGTCTGCCCCCGTAGCGGCCGATCGCGTAAAGCAACCATTGCTGCAATATCGCTCCGATCACCCCGCACATTACCGCCATCGGGAAAGAAACGTTGCCCTTGAATACCAAATACCCCGCGTAGCCTAGGACGATCTCGCTCGGAATGACTTCGATCGCGAGGCCGATAATGATGCCCCAGTACCCTAAGCTCTCGATCCATACAAGCGCCTGGTTTAACCATTCGTGCAACGTATCCATCATCATTCCAACCTGCTTTCTCCCCTTAATAACCGTCTCTATTCTAGCATATCGCGGCTTCCGTCTTCCAGTTTTACGGGAACTGAATTATTCGGGGAAGGCTTGTCATGAGGGGACTGGCCTCCGCATACACTGCGATAGGTGGACAAAGTTGAAGAGGAGAGAGCGGAATGAGCAAAATCGTTATTTTGAACAGGAAAAAGATCCAGTTGTACACGGTGATCGCGGCAGTCGTCATTCTCGCAGGAGCTTATATTGGGTGGCAGCAAACGAAACCTACGGTCGCAACGGCGGGCGACTCGTCTACGCAAATTTTGCAGATGGTAACGGGCGAATTCACGGCGAAGCTCGATAACGGCAAGCAAATCGAGTCGTACCAGTTCAGTCCAAGCTCCGTTTACGCCAAGAAAAACCAACCCGTGGAGCTGCGCATTTCCGGAGTGAACGGTCAGTCTCATCCATTCGTCATCGAAGGCTTGAACATTTCCGCGGTCATACACAAAGGCAAAACGACGGTCGTCAAGTTTACGCCTAAAGAAGCCGGCGTCTACACGATTCTCTGCCAGACGCACGACAACCCGCAAGACGGCGGCCCGATGGTCGGTTATCTCTTCGTCCAATAAGGCTGTGACCTGATCTTTCCTCCTTGCATAGGGTATGGAAAGAGAGGTTGGGTGAAGCCCGATGAAGATGTTCCAGGAGAAGCATACTTCTTCTCCTCTGCCTTCCCCTCGCACCATACGCAGGGCATGCGGCAAAGAGCTCTACCGCACCGTCAAAAGACTGAAACAGCACATCCCCGCCGCTCTGGTCGAACAGGCCGAAGAGCTTTACGTAAAACGGGTGATTGGGAACTTGATGTGGATCAACGAAAACCGCAGCAATCGCAAGGCTTTGGCCGATTGGTGGGACGAGGCGGTCAGCGAGGATATCGCGACTCTCTGGAACGTGGACAGAACGAGGCTCATGCAGGCGTTCAGGGACGCTTTCGGCGGTTAAATAACAGGACCGGCTGCAAAGCCAAAAAGAGACCGCGATTCGCGGCCTCTTTTCGTTATCGTTAAGGTGGCGATTCATTTCGAAATGGATGTTGGCGGGCGGAATAGCCGATGATTTCGAACGTTTCCACGCCGCCATATCCGACGGATCCGCGAAGCGACCGGCTCTCTACCGTTCCGGCAAACTCTCCAGCAGCTTCCGCGCCTCTTCCTTCCAATCGTCGTCTCCCTCTTCGATAACCTCGAGCAATATCTTCTTTCCTTCTTCTACGCGCGCAAGCAACAACAAACTCTTGGCGGCATTCAGCTTCGCCGCGACGGTCATGCCGAACTGCTTGCCGTTGGCGGGATGCGGCATCTCGGCGACCTCGCGTACAAGCATCCGATACCGCTCGAACATCGCTACCGCCGCCTCCGCCGCGGTTTCCGCTCCGGGGCGGTCCCCGTCGTCCCGGAGCCTGGCCGCCAAGTTCGCCAACGCGGCGACGGAGCCGCTCTGCCCTTCGCGGCTGAAGCGCTCCAGCCGCGCCGCCTCGCGCAAGCGATCGCGCGCTTGCGCCGCTTTCCCCAGCTCGGCATAAGCCATGCCGAGCTGCAAGTGCAATTGCGGGGCTTGCGGCTCGTACCGCAGCCCCGCCTCCAGCATGGCCGCCCTCTCCTGCAGCGGCAGGAGGGGCGCTAGCTCCAGGCGAATCCGCGTCCACGCGGGATTCGCCTCCAGCGCCGCGCGCAGCTTCTCTTCGCGCGCGGCGGGCGCGGCCGCCGCAGCGGCTGCGCGATCTTGGGCGGCGGCGTCCGAGCGCCACGCCGCCCAAGTACCTGCTGCTGCGATCGCGATCAGCAGCAGCGCCGCGGCTTGACGGCGAATCGGCAGCAAAGCCGCCGGCGCTCTCTTCAGCTCATCTCCGGATTGCGCTTCCGCTGCTTGCCGCGGTAATTGATGCAACATCAGCCATGCCAATAATAGCAGCCATACGAATGCATAGGACCAATCGAAATCTATCGCGGCGTGCGCGATCAATACGGCCGCCGGGACGATTGCCTGCTTTCGATACCTCCACAAGCCTCGCATATAAACGATCAACATGAAAAGCATCAACGCTGCGCCGACCAAACCCGTATCGAGCAAAATTTCAAAATAACCGCTATGAACCTCGTTGCCGACGTAAGGCTGGCTTTGGTACAAGCCGAGCAACGCGCGCCAGCTCTTCCCGCCGTAACCGAACAATGGCGAATCGCGGAACATCGTCCATGCATCTTTATAGAACAGTCCTCGGGAAGCGACCGTGCCGTAATGTCCGGCGATTCTGGCGCCCGCGTTATCGAACGCGGCCCAGCCTGCGAGAATCGTTCCCGTTACCGCCGCGAGCCAAGGAATCTCTCTTCGTCCTTGAGCCCTCGGACTGCTAATGAGAAACAGAACGATCGCGCCCACGATCATGATCCCCAGCCCGAGCCAACATTCCCAGTCCCCCCAAGTCGCCTTCCCCGCGCTCTCTTCGCCGACCGATCGCATCCAATGCCAAGAAACTTTCGCGACGATTGCCGCGCCGATCGCCGTAATCCCTCCCGAAAGCAATAGCGCGTGCCGTTCCGAACGACTGCCCGCCAGCGCATAGGCCAGCGCGCAGCCCGCGGCGAACACGATAATCGCCCCTCTCGATTCCGTCAGCAACAGCGCGCCGCCGTAAGGGATCGCAGTCATCGCCGCAATCCAACGAATCATCCGCGGCTTCGATTTTCCCGCTCCTTGCAACTGCATAATCAAAAATGCGGCCAATACGGCCCCGTAGGCGTTCGGGTATTGCAGGAATCCGGCTAACCTCGCGCCCGTCGCGGACAATTCCACATCGTCGAACCGCAGCACGATATCCGTAAACGAAATCCAACCGAACCAGCCCAGCCACCCTCCGATCACAAGCGTCGCTCCTGTTGCCTGTATGGCAAGCCAGCCCCATACCCGGCGCTTCTCGTTCCCCCAAAGCTCGGACAAGAGTAATGTCCAACAACCGTAACTAAGCCAACGCAAAACCGCGTCTTGCGTCCCTTTGACGGAAGCAGGTCCCAACGCCAATTCCACGCCGTACAAGACGCACATGCCTAGCGGAAGCCATGCATACATCCAGATGCTTCGAGATCGGTTCCCGCGTAGCGTCCGATAGATTAACCACGCAATAACCGTGCTATATAACAGCATCTCCAGCTTATAGTAATCCTCGTCGAAAAACATGCCATAACGAAAAGCCGTCCCGCCTAGGACGGCGAATACTCCTATTGCTATTAGCGCCGAGAAAACAGATTTGAAACCTGCCGATTTGTTCACGGGAATAACTCCTCTAACCGGAGACTACGAAAAAAGACAGACCCCGATGGCCTGTCCGTCGAACGATACTCTATCGCGGGGCTGCCGACGGGACTCATTGTATCATGAAATCCCGGCCGGCAGCGGACAGATCGTACATAATCAACCGTTAAACGTCCGTCTTTTCCCCAAATCCCTCCGCGCCTGGGCATGCTTCTCGACTTGCTGGCGCAGGATTAGCGCACGTAAAGGGCGTAACATTTCCGGCTCCAGAACTTGCATGATAGCTCCGCAATGCATACGGTCCTCCTGGCGTTCGCGACGCACGATCTCAAGCTCGCAGTTAAAGCCGAAGCCGATTTCCACTTTCGCTTTCAGCCGCGAGTTCGTCGCGAAATGAGGGGCATCCAAGCCCGAAAAGCTGATTCCCGATATGCTGATGTCATGTATCGTTAGCTCCGACATCGATTCCGGCGCAAGCTCCTCGCCCGTAGCTTTTAAGATTTGAACGATTTGCGCGTTCCCGCTTATTTCTACCCTCGGATGCTCGCGTCTTTCCTTGAACCGCTTCTGGACGTCCGGCGGCTGCAGCAACGCGATCGCACCTTCGTATTTCGCGAAAACGATCGATGGCATCATCTGAATGCCCGCGGGGGAATAGACCGTCAGCTTAACCGTTTCTCCGAGTTCGAATTGCTCGAATTCGGGAAGCTCGACTTCGAAGAGCTCTCCTTCGACATGGGTCATGACTCCCGTTGTAACGAAGTTCTTGCCTTCGACGACGGTTCGGCAGTGAAGCAGCACATTTAACGGAAGCAGTTCTTTGTCCGAATCGACTCTAGCGCTTTTGTTGTCTCCCATTTGCGTCATTCCCGCCAAACCACCTCTCAAAGTTCTAACCCGTATTACAATAAAAAAAAGGCAACTCCCTTAAGGAAGCAGCCTGTTTCGCCTTATTCAATCCGCAGAGGGACCTTCGGCAGCCAGGCTGTCATCGTTCGAATGAACATTAGACCCTGTGGCTTTGCGTCCTTGCTTTTCAGCAAGTTTGCCTTTATCGAAATCGAAAGATCTACGGATAAATTATACCATATTGAATCGTGCCCGGTAATCTCTTTTCTATCAAATCGGGAGGCAACGATAGATTATCTTGCCATGACGACGCGATTGCGGCCGCCGTTCTTCGCTTGATACAAAGCCGAATCCGCGCTCGCGAACACTTCACGTAAATATTCCTTCGGATCGTCGAAGCGCAGATCTTCGCTGGACTCCGAGAGTACGCCCATGCTGATCGTCACCCTAACCTTCTCCGAGCCTGAATCCACTAAATTTTCGCCGACGGCGAGCATGATTCTTTCGGCCAATAGCTCCGCTTGCTCGCGATTTGTATGAGGCAAGTAAATCGTGAACTCTTCGCCGCCGTAACGAGCCAAAATATCCGTCCTTCTCAGCATCGTCCGAACGATATCCGCGGTGCTCCTAATGACCTCATCCCCGACGAGATGCCCATGCTTATCGTTAATTTGCTTGAAGTGATCGATATCGAAAAGGAAAATAGCGAATGGAATTTGATATCTCATGTTGAGCAGAACTTCGTGCTCCAATTGCTGCATTAAGTATCTCCGGTTAAAGCAACCGGTTAATGCGTCCGTAATGGCCATCGTTTCAAGCTTCTGATTGACCCGGAACAATTCCTCTTGGATCGTAATCAGTTCCAGGTTACGCTCGTGCAGCGCTTCGTTCTTGCGGTTCATTTCGACGACGAGCTTCCTGAGCTCCGTCACGTCGTGGAACGTAATAACTCGGCCTAGCAGCGTTTTGCGATCGTCGAGCACGGGAGAAATCTGAATGGACACATGGCGTCCGGCGCTTTCCTGAAAAGACGTCTCTAGCTGCAGTTTCTCGTAAGGATGGTGGTTGTATCGATAGAGGAATTCGTATACTTCTCCTTGCGCCTGCAACGGCGCGAGGAACTTTTCCATCTCGAACGATTCCCCTTTGGCCGATTGC
Organism: Cohnella endophytica; assembly: GCF_003628305.1. Classification (GTDB taxonomy): domain Bacteria; phylum Bacillota; class Bacilli; order Paenibacillales; family Paenibacillaceae; genus Cohnella; species Cohnella endophytica. The sequence continues at coordinate 29,489 of NZ_RBZM01000014.1, forward strand.
GTGAAGGGAGACGCGCCCTTATTCACTTCAAGTACTTTGCCGTTCTCGTCCAGGACGATGATGCCTGTCGTCATATGCTCGAAAATATCCCTTTGGGCCATGCTCAAGATATCGAACATGCCGAAACGGTAAATGGCGATGACGAAGCAAACGTCGGACAGCAAAATTCCCAGTGCCAGCAAACCCGGTATAACGGGCAACCAATTCACGAGCACGACGTTCAGAAGCACGTCCAAAAGTCCGAAGCCCGTCAATACGAACATTCCGATTAAGGCGGTCGCCAGTTGCTTCCGTTGATTGATTGAAATGACGGTCTTAAGAGCATGGAACATATTCATCAGAGCCGTGAAGAAATAAGCGAACTGGATAAGTACGAGCAACCAGAACAAAGGGCCATATACGCGAGTTAAATAGCTCCCCCCGACCGGAGACATGAATAAATGATCGGGATTCACCATAGCGACGGCAACGCACACTCCCGCCGGAACGAGATAGGCGATGATCCTGCTTAATTTCAAGTGAGCGGCTCTACCCGTGAGGAAAAAGACGAAGATTAACCAGCCCGGACCGAGCATGCCCATCGCGGCGAACGACATGTTGATGAATACGAGCTGCACGTCGGGAAAATCCGTCATCTTGATGGCGAACTGTCCAAGAGGCCATAACATCATAATAAAATGAAAACCCAAATATACTTTGTGGGTTTGGGTTATACGATTAAAAGCGATTACAGAGATAAATAGAAAAAACAGCAATACGAAAAGAATAAAATCGGTCCATTGGGATCCCAATCAATTCACCTTTTCATAAAAGGGCATAATAAAAAAAAGGGCTAGGCATGTTTGATTTTACCATATCGTTGCTTTTTCCGACAACCTTCTACTTTTGCAGAGTTGTCATTATTTATCAATCTTTAGTTAAATTTAAGGACTTTATTACTCATTTTATTGCGACTTAAGACGCAAATGATCAAATCCTTTTTCCATATAAGGGTTAATTCCCACAAAGTCCCTCAATTGTTCGTAATCACTCAACAAATCCTCTTCGTTCGCATTTCCGCCTTTGACGGCTCTGATCAATATATTTTTGGGCGTATGCTCCAAATCGATGAACTCCAGCAGTTGCGTCCGATATCCCGCCAATTCCAATAAATTGGCTCGAACCGCGTCGGTAACGAGAGCCGAGAATCTTTCCTTGAGGATTCCGTGCTTCAGCAAAGGCTTAAGCACCGGCTGAGAAATCTGTCGGAATAGCTCGTGTTGGCAGCAAGGTACGGACAGAATAACGCTGGCCCCCCATCCGATGGCCTTAAGCAATGCCGCGTCGGTCGCGGTATCGCAAGCATGAAGCGTTACGACCATATCTACGGATGTTTGCCCTTCATAATCGTTAATGTCGCCGATGGAGAAGTTAAGCGCGTCCCATTCGAGTTGCTTCGCAAGCTTAGAGCATGCTTCGATGACGTCCGCCTTAAGATCAAGTCCGATAATCCGAACCGGAAGCCGTTCTTTGATCGCCAGCAGATGATACAAAGCGAAGGTTAAATATGATTTTCCGCAACCGAAATCCACGATCGTTAACGGTTTGCCGCGCGGCAGATCCGGGATGACGTCCGATACCATCTCGAGGAACCGGTTGATCTGGCGGAACTTATCGTACTTCGCCTTCACCACTTTGCCTTCCGGCGTCATGACGCCCAACGCTTGAAGGAAGGGCACGGGTTCTCCGTCCGGAAGCACGTAGGATTTATTCCGATTATGGGTCTGGGGCTCGGCTGCCCGTTTCGCCACGGCTTTGCGCCCGACTATGGAGAGAGCGCCTTTCTTGTTCGCGAGCACCTGAACGTCGGCTTCCGCCATTTTGAACAATGCTTGTTTATAGTTTTCCATCGACGCTTGCAGTTGCTCCTTCAAGCGATCCGCGGCAACGTTCTCGTGATAAGCCTTATTGTTCAAATATCGCTCGAATTGATAGAATAGTCCGGCTTTCAATCTAATCGGACGAACCGTCAGCTTGCGGGATATGTCGTCCCCCTTGCCTCGTGGGGAGCTGAAAGTCGCTTGGATAAGCCGATCTTCCCGAACGGCTTCTTCTAGCAGAGCTTGCCATTCCTCTTGCTGATGTAGCGCTTTCCCGTTCATGCGAGTTCATTCTCCTTCATCAAAGCGCTCCATTGCTTGCGCCCTTCTTCCATTTCTTCCCGCGAAAGGCCGCCCTCCTCGAGAGCGGTATCGTCTAACTCGGACAGACGCGCGTAGAATGCGTCCCCTTCTTCCGCGCCAACGGCCTCGTCTTCTCCGAGCTCGTAGAGCACGTTCTCCGCGTCGGCGAATCGGCCTTCCGACTCGTGCCAAGGCCAGATCGCTTTCTTCGTTAAGGCATCCATCTCGTATGCCGACAACGCCGTCAGCAGTTCGTCTATGCTGCCGCGCGTATTCCAACCTTCCACTTCCATTCCGTTTCGCAAGGCGTACAGGTGCAACCTCAAAGCCTTCTCGTATCTCGGGACGCTGTCTTCCTCCCGTCCCAGATCGGCGAACAAATCGGCTTCCCGTTGCAAGAACGCCGCCACGATGGCCACGGATTCAGCGTTCGGACTGCCGGTTACCGATAGCATCGACAGCAAATCCTCGTCGGACAGACCGATCGCGAGTCGCGAACGAAGCCTCAGTTCCCTTCCAAGGAATTCGTCAAGAACGTCCAACGCTTCCTGCTGCTTCCGTTGCTCCTTTAATCCCATAGCCTTGCCGAGCACAAGTCCCGCTTGCGCTAATAATCGAATTAAATAATCGCGCTCAAACACCCGCCGTCCCCCAATTCCGCTCCAGAAAATGTCCGATCGCCGTAGCGAACGGTTCCGGAGCTTCCATCATTCCCATATGTCCGACGCCCGGAAGCGTTACGGCCGTTACGTTGTCCCCTTCGACCGGGAATCTCTTCTCCGGCGGAATGACTTCGTCGAACTCCCCCGCCAAGAGCAAAATCGGAAGCTCCGTCGAATGCAGCATGCGAAGACGGTCCGGTCTTTCCCTCATCCCAAGCGCGCAACCGACCGCCCCTTCGGCCGACGTCTCGTAACCGATCTCGATCGCTTTGCGCAATTGGCCGGTCGGGTTATCGCGATGCTCGGGAGCGAACAGCTTCGGCACGAGACCCTCGACGAACTTGGCGACGCCCTGAGTTTTAATCGTTTCGACGGCTTTGAGACGGTTCTCTTGCGCGGCTTCCGTGTCCGGGTAAGAAGTCGAATGAGCAAGTCCGAGCGATAGAAGCCTCTCCGGATGCTTCTCGGCGAACGCAAGCGCTACGTAGCCGCCCAAGGAATGACCGATGAGGTGCGCTTTCGGCACGTCGAGCGCATCCATCAGCCCTGCGATATCGTCGGCCAGAAGCTCCATCGAGTAAGTGCCTTCGCCCGCCGAAGATTGTCCATGTCCGCGTAGATCCGGCGCGATAACCCGACCGTATGCCGACAAATAAGGAAGCGCGTCTTCCCAATACCGGCTCCCCCCGCAAAATCCGTGAAGTACGACGATCGTTTGACCGCTGCCCGCCTCCCGGTATGCGACCGTCATGCCGTTGGCTAGCTGTATTTTGTTCATATGGATCCATCCTTTCGATTGTTGTTGCGCCACTGCAGACTAATCGCATCCGCGATTTGTCCGGCCATACCCATTACCCGATATAACGAGGTCGATTGCAAAGTCCAATAGGGCTTCAAGCTCACGGCATTAACGACAGCCGCTATACTGTATGATCCGACGGGTTCGAACCCCTTATTGACCGATCTGGCAGGAATAAGCGGCCCCTCTCTGACCATGTATGCCCCGACGTTATCAGGCTTGCCCAGGCACGCGTCCACGGCGATTATCGTTCGCGCGCGGTTCAGCGTCGGCAATAGCCCAGGAAGCTTGTCCGCGTCGCACGGTTCCCTTAACGTACCGATGACGTTCGCGAAACCTCTTTCTTCCAGCATCGTGCCTACCCACGGTCCGAGGCAGTCTCCCGTCGAGCGATCCGTGCCGATACATAGAAACGCGATATCCTCTAAGGCATTCGCTTCCGCGATCCGGCTCATGAACGTCTGCAAACCGGCCTCATCCACGCACTCGGCGACATGCCTATTCCGGTCGATCATCGTGTACTCCCCCGTAAGCCTCTTCGTTTCTTTCAGGTTACCATTACCGAGGGCGGAATTCCACTTACGCGGGGGGATCCGAAGCTTTTTCGGCGATTGGCCCTCCTCCTATGTTACAATGGAAACAGCCCTAATTACGCACGAGAGGAAGTCGAATAATGGACTTGAACCAACCTACGCAGCAAAACGTTGAATATATGATCGAGGCGATCAAAACGAAGCTAAGAATGGCAACCGGCGCGGCGATGCAAGCATCAAGCTTTACGGCAGAAAAGTATGAAGACTTAAAAGACATCTACGATATGGTCAGTTCCAAGGACCGCTTCAGCATCAGCGAGGTTGAAGCGTTAGTATCGGAGCTTGGCAAGCTGCGCGCATAATGCTATCGCAAGCAACGGCAACTCGCAGGTTGCCCGTTCGGTCCCCTCGGACCGGCGGGCGGCCTTTTTTTTTCGGCCGTTACCCGATCTTCCTAGTTATGGAGGCGTTTCCATCGATAAAACCGATCGCACCGATGAAAAAGGCTCGCTAACTCGTTCTCTCTTCCCGCTGTTATGATGATTTTCAAAGATAGCGCGGGAGGCGAAGAAAGATGTTGATTCACGAATACGCAACCTATAAAATATGGGAAAGCGATTTGCGGATAAGCGAGATTAGGTTGGCCAAAATGACAGGCGCAAGGAAAAGAAGCCGCGTAATCAAGCCCTTCTCGGCGCTGATCGTCCTGCTCGCGCACGTGATCGGAATTAGGAGCTAGCATTGGCGACAGATGAGCTAAGGGGGGCTGTGCAGCGTGGATATCATCTACATGAGATCGTTCTTGGAGGTCGCGCGCTGCCAAAGCTTCACCAAAGCGGCGGAAAATCTCGGATACGTGCAATCCAGCGTGACGGCGCAAATTCAAAAGCTGGAAAACGAATACGGAGTCGTCCTCTTCGAGAGATACGGCAGGTCGATGAGACTTACTTCGGCAGGCGAACAACTAAAAAATACTTTCGAACAAATTCTCGGCTTATACGACGATTCGATCAAGCTCGTGTCGCGCCAAGCCAAAGGTTTCCTGGAAATCGGATCGATCGAATCCCTTATGTCGTTTTTCCTGCCTCCCGTATTCCGCCGATTCTCCGAATGCTTCCCCGAGATGAACCTGCAGGCCCACACGTATTCCGACTCGAATATTTTGCAGGCGGTCCGGTCAGGCTCTATGGATATCGGCATCATCCTGGACCTTCCGGTCGAGGACGACGACATCGAAGTTATCACGGTACGGAAGGAACCGCTTGTCCTTGTCGCCATGCCGGGCCATCCCTTATGTTCCGCGCAGCCGATCGGTTTAGAGGAACTGGACGGCCAGTTCCTGATCGCTACGGAGCAAGATTGCAACTATCGCGCCGCGCTAGAGAGGCTGCTCGGAAGACACGGGGTCAGCTACCATATTCATCATGAATTCGGCAGCATGGAAGCGATCAAACAATTCGTGGGCTACGGTCTTGGAATCGCGCTGCTTCCCCGGATTACGGTAACGAGAGAACTGAAGGAAGGGCAACTCGTCGAGTTGCCTTTCGCTCATCCCGACATTACTTTCTTTACGCAAATTATTTATCATAAGAAAAAATGGCTTAGCCCCGCCATCCGCCACCTGATCGAACTGCTCATGGAAACGGGCGAACCGCGATTGAACGACGCCTCCCCTAGAATCTCGTAATGAACGAAAAATAACCCGCCCCGCGTCTTATACGCGGAGCGGGTTATCGTTATGGGTTGCGTTTCCGCTTATTTCTTGACGTGATCCGCGAGACGAACCAACGCTTCCTCATGCGCGATATTCCTAACGTCCAGGCCTTGAACGACTTTCCATTTCTCGACGTGCTCAACCGTTTCTCCCGGAGAAACCTCTCGAAGCTCCCCCAAAGTTTCCAGTTCAAGCATCAAGCTGTTCGTGTACAGCTCGAAGGAAACGCCGAAATCGGGATAGCTTCCGCCCGATACGGGCTCGTAAGTCTTAATGAATGTATCTCCATGATTGCTGTAAGCCGCCCATCCCGCTTCGTTATCGCTTCCGAACTTGTAAGGAGTCGGACCTTCGCCTTGATCGACGAATATAGCGTCTTCGGAGAAGGATACTCGGGAGTCGTTCAGCCGGGTATACGGCCAGAGGATGAACCTTCTATTCGGCATTAGTCCGTTGGCGGAGCCGTTCATCGGCACGACCGCGCGGCCGCCGGCGCCCATGACGGACAACGCCCATGGCGCGAAGGAAATCGGCCAAGCCCCGTTATTGGTTATACGGTGAACGACCTTGATCCCCGCGGCATCCGCAGGAGCTAACTGAATCTCGATCTGTTTCGTAATCTGATTCCAAGTTTCTTCAACCGCGCTCAAGACGATCGTCGATTGCCCAATTTGCTTCCATTCGACCGGGGAGTTATCCGGATAAGTCGTGCGCGGAATGTGCTCGGGGCTCGTCCACAACCGATGGCCGCCGTAAATGTTCCACCTGCCGCCTCCGACGGGAGCAAAGGCGTCCCCCTCCTGCCCGATCCGGCTGTCCGTATCCTCGAAAAACAAATTCGTTCCGCCCGGGGAAGAAAGCCTAATGATTCGCGGTCCGAAATCGAGCGTAACCAGTAATTCCGCTTCGCCGTTGCTTAGGTATAAACAATTACCCCACCGGTCGTTCTGAACTTCCTTAATCGTAATCGTCGCCATTGCGTCGCCGAGCCCCTCTCCGAACTCTTATTAGGTAAGTTGTAACCTATGCCAGCCCTGCCGTTGCCAAGAACCTGAGGAATGCCGCGCGTCCGTTCTCGTTCCCCTTGTACACTCCGGCGTCCTGCAATACGGCGTAGAATTTGTCGCCCACGTCCGCCTGCAATAACAAACTCACGGCCTCGTCGGACCCGTCCGTCCCGTACAGGTCGACAAGGTTCCAGATCCAGTCCGCATGCTTGTTTAACGGATGTTCGGGCTTCTCGAGGGCCTCTTCGTCATACGAGGCTCGTCCGGATAGAATATCCGCGATAAGGCCAAGCTCAGCTTGCAACCGTCCTGGCAACACCGCCAAGCCCATCACTTCAATGAGCCCGATATTTTCCTTCTTTATGTGATGAAGCTCTTGATGCGGATGGAAAATTCCGTCCGGATGTTCCGCGCTCGTACGATTGTTGCGGAGCACCAAGTCCAACTCGTATTCTCCGTTATCCTTGAATCTTGCGATCGGCGTAATCGTGTTATGCTCGGTCCTTGCTCCGGCATTCTCGCTGAAGGCGATAATGTCGGCGGAGGGGTCGCTGTAACCGCGCCATTGGGAGAGAACTTCCGTAGCGACGCTCAGAATCGCTTTTCGATTGGAGGAACGAAGTCTCAGAACGGACATCGGCCATTTGACGATTCCGAGCTTCACATCCGGTTCCAAAGCGCATGTCCGCCATTCCAGAACGTTCGCCTGCTCCATCGGGAACGTATGGCGTCCGCCTTGGAAGTGATCGTGGTCGAGAATCGAACCGCCTACGATCGGAAGATCGGCGTTCGAACCGATGAAATAATGCGGGAAATGCTCCACGAAATCCAACAATCGGCTAAACGTCGCGGACGAGATTTGCATCGGAATATGCTCGCCGCGGAAAATAATGCTGTGCTCATTGTAATACACATAAGGCGAGTATTGAAAGTACCAAGACTCCTCCCGCAGCTTCAAAGGCAGCACGCGCAAGTTCTGCCGCGCGGGATGATCAAGACGACCCGCATAGCCGACGTTTTCCTTGCATAACAAGCATTTCGGATAGTTCGGCCGCTTCGATGCCATCGTCTTGAGCAACGCGATTTCTTTCGGATCTTTCTCCGGCTTGGACAGGTTAACCGTAATCTCCAGTTCGCCGTCCTCTGTACGGTGCTTCCAATAACCGTTCTTCCGAATTCTGTCCATGCGAATATAATTGGAATCGATGTTCAGCTTATAGAACCAATCGGTCGCCGCCGCCACTCCATGTTGCTCGGTCAGACGCCGGAATTCGCGCGCCGTCTCGGACGGTCTCGGGATCAGCAAGCCCATAATGCGGGCATCGAACAGATCGCGGTACGTAAGCGTATCATCCGGCACCAAGTTGAAGGCAACCGCGGCGTCGAGCAACGGCGCAAGCAATGGCACCGGGCTTTCCGGGAGATCGCCGGGCGCGATGAGCGCATTGTCCGCGGGTTCTTTCGTCTGGAACAAGTCCAATAAGGCATTGCGTGACGCTTCGATATCCAATGTATCGATAAGTCCGTTATGGTAAGCGAACGCTACCAGCCGTTCTATGGCTAGAGCCAACGATGATTCGGACGGAACGGCCGAGTTCGGCTCAGATGTGTTCATGTTGCGTTACCTCCTCAAACCGACTATTACTTCCCGTATCCGTTCGGATGTTGCTGATGCCAACGCCATGCGCTGCCGATGATGTCCTCGAGCTTCTCTCGACGCGGAGCCCATCCCAGTTCGTTGCGGGCGCGTGCGGAAGAGGCGATCAACACCGCCGGATCTCCCGCGCGGCGCGGTTCGATCTTCGCGGGAATGGAGTGGCCCGTCACTTGGCGGGAAACGTCCACTACCTGCTTCACGGAGTAACCATTGCCGCTTCCGAGATTGTAGATCGCGCTTTCTCCGCCTTCGCGCAACCGCTCAAGCGCGAGAATGTGCGCGTCCGCCAAGTCGCTGACGTGAATATAATCGCGTATGCAAGTGCCGTCTTCCGTCGGATAGTCGTCGCCGAAGACGGAGATGAATTCCCTTTGTCCGAGCGCTACTTGAAGGACCAAAGGTACGATATGCGTTTCCGGGCTGTGATCTTCGCCGATTCGGCCGGAATCATGCGCGCCTGCCGCATTGAAGTATCTGAGCGAGATGAACTTGATGCCGTGGGCGGTGTCGAACCAACGGATCATTTTCTCCATCGCAAGCTTCGTTTCCCCATACGCGTTCGTTGGAACGGTGCGGTCGTACTCGTCGATCGGAACCCGTTCCGGCTCTCCGTAAGTCGCCGCAGTCGAGGAGAATACGATGCGGGAAACGCCCGCCTTCTGCATCTGCTCCAGCAAGCATAACGTTCCGTAAACATTGTTGTGATAGTATTTCCCCGGATCCTTCATGCTCTCGCCCACTAGCGAATTCGCTGCGAAATGAATGACGCCATCGATATCGTTCTCTTGAAAGACGCGCGCGAGGAAATCCGGGTCGCGCAGATCGCCTTCGTACAACTTGCCTCCGAGAATCGCTTCCCGGTGTCCTTGGTACATATTATCGACGATGACGACTTGCTCTCCCTTTTCCAACAAAGCCGCTACCGCATGGGAACCGATATACCCCGCGCCACCCGTTACTAGAACCGCCATCGTTTACGCCTCCTCTTTCAATTCGCGAACGCCGTCGCCGATATCGCATACATAGAACGCCGGTTTAAGTCCGGTTGCCGCTTCGTATTTCTCGCCCACTTCGGAAATAAATCGTTCGACGGAATCTTGATGAACCAACGACACCGTACAACCCCCGAAGCCTGCGCCCGTCATGCGCGAGCCGAGAACTCCCGGCACGGAACGCGCGGCGTCTACCATCGTATCCAACTCGATTCCCGTCACCTCGTACAAATCGCGCAAGGAATCATGAGAAGCGTTCATCAATCGGCCGAACGCGGCCAGATCATTCGCCTTCAGTACTTCCATCGAGCGCGCTACGCGGTCGATTTCCTCCACGACGTGACGCGCGCGACGGCGAACCGTTTCGTCTTGAATCAGATGCTCGTTCGCTTCGTACTCCGCGAGCGTCAATTGTCCGAGCAGAGTAAGCTCGGGAAACGCTTGCTTTAATTGCTGAACGGCTTGCTCGCATTGCGAGCGGCGTTCGTTGTATTTGGAATCCACGAGCCCGCGGCGCTTGTTCGTATTGCCGATAACGAGCTTGTAATCTCCCGATTCGAATGGAACGAGCTCATACTTGAGCGTGTCGCAGTCCAACAGAATGGCATGATTCGCGCGGCCGTTCGCTACCGCGAACTGATCCATGATGCCGCATTTGACGCCGATGAATTCGTTCTCCGCATGCTGCGACCATACCGCGATCTGAACCGTATCCGTAGACTTGCCTTCCAGCGTCAGCAAGGCATATGCCGTTACGACCTCGATCGAAGCCGAAGAGGATAAGCCCGCGCCGTTCGGGATTTCGCCATGATATAAGAAATTATAGCTTTTGCTTAAGTCGATTCCTCGTTGCTTCAATTCCCATACGACGCCCTTAGGATAATTCGCCCAATCGTCCTCTTCCGAGAAAACGACGTCTTCTAACGACGATTCCTTGCCTTCCGGGAAATTCGTGGACGCGAAGCCAAGCTTGCGATCTTTCCTTGGAGCGATGAGCAGCGTAGTTCCGAACGTAAGCGCGGCCGGGAAAACGGAGCCGCCGTTATAATCCGTATGCTCGCCGATCAGATTGACCCGGCCAGGAGCGTGAAATACCGAAATCTCGGTTTCGTTGCCCCCGAACTGCTGAACGAACTTCATCTTCAACTCTGTTAGCTGTGCCATCTTGAGCATCCTCTCTCCTTGGAACCGTTGTTTGTATTCAGTATAACGAAATACGGCCATCTTGAGAAATGGCGGGATATGCTTTACATATGGAGAAATGTGACTTTCCGAGACCAAAACAAACCCCTTTCATGGTATGATAGTCCTATTCAATCCAAGCAGACGAAGGTGGTTTCGCATGAGCACAATCCCCACATACCGCGTCGCGTCTAACCCCGTTAGATTTCTTGCCCGGGAGCTCACCGTGCTGTTCGCCGGAGAAAGCCAAACAAACCCGTTGCATCGCATTGGGCCTAAAGTCGTCGATTATTACTTGCTTCATCATGTGCTATCGGGCAAAGGAGTGTTTCGCGCGGGGGATTTCGAAGCCGAGCTGACGGCCGGGGACAGCTTCCTGATCCACCCCGGACAGCTCTTTCATTATGTCTCGGACGAGGCAGAGCCTTGGAGATACCGATGGGTTGCATTCGCGGGCACGCAGGCGGAAGCTCTCGTCGCGGAAGCCGGGATAGGCCCTTCCAGGCCAGTCGTCCGGTCAGGAGCCAGTCGCACGCCCGGAGATCGCTGCCGCTCCGTCTACGAAGCATTCCGCGAGCGCGGAAGCTCCGCGTCGCTCGCGGCGACCGGGCACCTTCATTTGCTGTTCGCGGGACTGCAAGAAGCCGTCGCCGAGGGAACGACAGACGCACTACGCCCTGATTCGCACAGCGAAGAACTCGTGCGCCAAGTGGCCGGATATTTATCAACGCAATACGCGGAGCCGATCTCGATCGAAGGCATGGCGGAGTCGTTAGGTTACAATCGCGCGTATTTGTCCAGACTCTTCAAGCAGCGCACGGGGGTCTCGCCCGTCACTTTCCTTACCAGGCAACGCGTCGACCACGGTCGGCGTTTATTGCGCGAGCGACCGGAATTGACCGTGGAGCAGATCGCCTCCTCCGTTGGTTTTCAGGACGCGTTATATTTCTCCAAGCAATTCCGCCGCTGGTACGGGCAGGCGCCGACGGATTATCGAGCATCCGTCGGCACTGCTCCGATCCGAAAGCCGCACCTATCCCCCTAAGTCAAGTCGAACGTCGCTTCCCAACTGCCGGCAAGCTCCTTCGCATCGTTCCGGAATTCGGAAGGGAATACGGACTCCAGCTTGCTTCGAGTGTCCTCCGAGATGCCGCCTAGTTGCGAGAGGATGGTTTTGACGATATGCGGCCAGGCGATCTCGGTGCCGTCCGAAACGGCAAGCGCCACGCCAAGCCGCTCCTTTCGCAATCCGAACGCGAACACGCCGTGGGCGCCGCTCTTCGCGATGACGTTCGGATCTTCCAGCAAGATGCTGGCCAGACGGTAACGACCTTCGACAAGCTCCGGATAGGCATGCATGGCGGCGGTTATGCGAATAGCCCCGGCGATCGATGCCCCATCCTTCGCGAGCTCCGGGCTGGCCAGCCTTCCGTAAGCGAGCGCCAGTCGGCCAAGCGGCATGGCCGCTACCGGAAATCCGCAACCGTCTTTGCCGATCGTTACTTGTTCTCTTTCCGCACCCGTCCAAAGCTTCAAACGACGAACGATCTCTTGTTGCGCGGGGTGATCGGGATGGATATAGCCTTCAAGCGGCCAGCCCTTGAGCTTGCTCCAAGCGAGAACGCCGAGATGTTTGCCCGCGCACGTATGAAATAACTTGCGCGGTTTCCCTCCCGCGGCCGCATATTCATCCCTGGCTTGACGGCCGACCGGCATAGTCGGCTGTATAGCGAGCAAATCCTCGTCCAACCCCGTTAAGCTCAGGAATTTCTCCAACGTAGCGATCTGTTCTTTGCTTCCCCGGTGGGATGCCGCCATCAGCGCCAAATTTCTTTCTTCGTAGCCATAAGCTTCCGCCGCTCCGTCCAACAAAGAAGCGATCGCTTGAATCGGTTTGGCGGTCGAACGGACGTAAGTTGCCGAACGGACATCTCCCCATTCATGCAGCGTTTGGCCGTCCACGGCCGAAACAATGCTAATCCGTCCCCGGTGAACGTTCTCCGTCAAGCCTCCGCGTTTCATTATAATCAAAGGTTTGTCCTGTATCGTCATCGTATTCTCATCTCGATTCTCTATGATCGTTATACTATCCTAACACAAACAAAAGACCGACCCAACATCGGTCAGTCTTCTGCGCGAATGTTCGCATTGGAAACGTGCTGCCTAACGATATGCCCTTTCGCCGACTTTGACGATATCCCGCTCCCTGGAAGGCTCGTCCTCGATCGAAGCGAAATTGATCGCTTCCGATACGAGATACAGCGGGCGTCCTTTCGACTCTTCGTATGTTCGGCCGATATACTCGCCGAGGACGCCGAGCAACGACAAGGTGATCCCATGGAACAGCAAGCTGATCGCGACCAACGAGGTCCACCCCTGCTGCGTCGAGTGGGTGAAGAAGTGCTGATAAAGCACGACGAACAAATAGACGAAACCGATCGCGGACAAGACGAAACCGAGTACGCTCGCGATCTTCAGCGGCTTCGTGGAGAACGACGTCATCGCGTCCAGCGATAGCTTGATCATTTTGCGAAGCGGATACTTAGTCTCTCCCGCGAATCGCTCGTCGCGCACGTAATCGACGGAGGTTTGCTTGAAGCCGGCCCAACTGACCATCCCGCGAATGAAACGGCTACGCTCTCTCATCGAAGTGAGCGCGTCGCATACTTTGCGGTCCATAAGCCGGAAATCTCCCGTATCGACGGGAATGTTAACCGAAGTCATAGAACGGAGGAGCCGATAGAACATCGCGGCCGTCAATTTCTTGAACGCGGATTCGCCTTTCCGTTCGATTCGCTTCCCGTATACGACGTCGTAGCCTTCGCGCCAACGAGCAACCATATCGGCAATAAGCTCCGGCGGGTCTTGAAGGTCCGCGTCGATCAACACGACGGTCCGCCCGCTCGAGTGGTCCATTCCCGCGGTTACGGCGATCTGGTGACCGAAGTTGCGGGAAAACTCCACTAATTTCACGCTTGAGTCCGTCGCGCATAGATTTCTCACGATGTCCGCCGTCCGATCGCGGCTGCCGTCATTCACGAACACGATCTCGTAAGTTTCTCCCAAGCTGTCCAATACCGTCTTCAAACGCCGGTACGTTACTTCGATGACTTCTTCCTCGTTGTACATCGGAACGACAACGGAAAGGAAACATCCTTTCGCCACAAGAAAATCCCCTTTCTAAAAACCCCAACTTGGCAGCCACTTCATGGCAAGATCCATCCATTGGCGGCTAATGGTCATTCCCGTATAAAGCGGATAGAACCAGACGAACACTCCCGCAACTACGATCATGAAAGTATACGTAATCCGACGACCGTAATAGCTGCATTCCTCGAACCAGCGAAGCATCCAGACGATCGATAAGATAAGCAACGGCACCATCGGAAAATAATGATATAGGAACGTGATGCTTCGCGGCGCGACCATCCACGGAACGTAGAAGGACAGATACGCCACTCCGAGCGTAAACACGATTCGATCCCGCCTGCGGGCTCCCAACAACCAGGACGCGAGCAATGCGGCGAGTCCCCCCCACCAAATAATCGGGTTCCCGATCGCGGCGATGCTCTGCGCATCCCCTTTATGAAGGTCCTTGCCTCCGTAATACCACACCGGCCGTATCATCAAAGGCCAAGTATACCACTTCGAGGCATACGGATGCGCTTCTTTGACCCCTTTGTGATAGTGGTACATGTTTTTCTGATATTGCCACAGATCCTTATAGCTGTCGTCTGCCTTCGTCGCTTTTAAGTAAGGCACGTAAGATACCGTATAGACCGCCACCGGAACGGCCACGAACAGGATGACGCTGGCCATAAAGGTTAGAATTAACCGTTTGGCTGTCTTGCGATCCCCCGCGAGACGGCCTTCTCGCCAGCGGCGCATCAAAGCGACGAAGAATAAGATCGCCAGTCCCGCGCCTCCGTACATATAATTCCACTTGACCGCGGAAGCCGCTCCGAAGAAAAATCCGCTTAACGCGAGATAACCCAATCCGCGGCGAAAGCCTCCATTGCGCCACATCGTCTCGCCGTAGCGGTACATCGCGTAAAACATAATGATCGTAAAAGTAACCCCGATAATGTCCACGTTCGCCATACGGGAATGAACCAGATGAAACCCTTCCAGAACGAGAAGCGCCGTTGCGAGAAACGCGTATCTCGTCCGGGCGAACATCCCTTTGGCGGCGGCATAGAAAACCGGCACCATCAACGTTCCGAATACGGCGGCCATGAACCGCCATCCGTAAGGCGTCATGTCGAACATTTTAACCCCGATGGCAAGCAGTACTTTGCCTAACGGCGGATGCGTATTCTCGTAAGGCTCGATCAGCTCGACGAACTCGTAAGCCGTGCGTCCGTGATAAATCTCGTCGAAGTACATCGAATTCCGATAATCGGGCCTGTAAGGGGCATATTCCTGCTCGTCGAATACCTCGTTTCCGCTGCCCTCGGAAGTCGACGCGTTATTATCGCCCAACCGGATGTCATCGACCGGAATAGGCACTTGTACATCTTTGGTGAAAAATGCGGCCTCGTACAGACGATAGCCCGTCCGCACGGTCGTGAACCGCATATATCTTGCTTCAACCGATTTCTCGTCCAATTTCCAGGTGAACACCCGGTTCGTCTTATGCTCGACCTCTAGATAGGTTTCCCAAGTTTGGCCGTCTTTCGACCATTCGATTATCGTATCGCCCGTGGCTCCTGGACCTTCGTAGAGATTGACCCGATCGACTTGTCTGGCTTGCCCGAAATCGACGGTAAAGTTATCCCCCGCCTTACCTGGCATCCAGAACGTCTGCGGAGCCGAGCGATTGCCCAGGTCGTGGAAGGACAAGAGGGCTGAAATTACGGTAAGCAATAAAACCAATACGAGATCGAGCGGTCTCCACCGCCGATCCTCCCGGTTCCGGACGGATATCGTTCCCCATTTTACCGGACCGGATGCGGGTGTTTCATTCAACTCCATGTCTGTCCTCTCTTTCGCCTCGTCGTCGCGTGTTTTCCTGTCCCTATTGTAGTCCAAAGCGCCACTCTCTGGAAAGAGCGCGTTTCAACTCGCGGTGAGGGGGTTAATGGTCACTAAGGTTGAAATGAACCCTAAGGAGGAAATAATTTATGGCAAACTCTAAAGGCACTTTAAAAGGCGCTTTGATCGGCGGCGTTGTCGGAGCTACCGCCGCCTTATTGCTCGCACCTAAGTCGGGACGAGAATTACGCGGCGACATTAAAGACCGCTACTCTTCCGCGCATGAACGTACGAAGCAATTGTTGACGGATGCAGGCCAGAAAACGCAAGAGATCGCCAAGCAAGTCGGTCATCAAGCTTCGAATATCGTCGATAAGACGCGTTCCGCGGTATCCGCGGCCAAAGACGAAGCCCAATCTTGGAAAGACGACAGAATCTCCGATACGAAGGCGAACTAAATGTCCATTCCTAGCCGACGCGGTGCCTCAAGCACCGCTTGTCGGCTATGTTGGCGAAGAAGGGAGAAATGAACATGAAACCGAAATCCTTCATGTTAATTGCCGGTTCCGCCTTGAAAATTAAGGAGTCCTTATCCCAAGCTGGCTTCGTTCGCGATTTCGTTCATCAATCCACTTACCGGATGGAGCTTGATACCCCGTCGGGGGTGTATGTATTCCAATTGCCTTACGAAGAGCAGGACGGTACGATTGCCTTATACGGCGAAACGGCATTCTTCGAAGGCATTAGCGACACGGATGTTCCCGAGACGATTCAAGCCGCCGCCCTCGAACGCTGGCACGCGCTTCGGCTTCGCGTCGCCAGTCTTTCCGGAAAGCAAACTTATTCTCCTGACCGAGGGGACCGAAGGCCTTCGGGACCTGTCGAGAGCCGTCCGGTCGAGACGGCCAGGAACGGCTCGATGGTACAGGATTTCGCCGATATGAAGCGACTTGCTCAGGACATGCAGCGCATGAAAACCGAGCAGCAGCTGTCTGAGGAAGGGCTCGTGGATGATCCGATTCAGCATCGGCTAACTTGAAATATACGGGCGGCGGGCGGAACGGGAGGAAACTTCCGTTCCGCTTTTTTGGCGTGCCGGCTTGGTGATATTCTCTCCCGTTCGCCCGTTTAGGCCTCCGTGAGCGAGTTTCATTACGGTCTAGGCTGCTATCGGAGGTTCGTTATTTCAGCATTCCGGACTTATAGACGTTCAAAAGCGGAATTATGTTCCGCTGCTTCACCCAATGCGCTTCAATGCGTTCAATAGCGGACGTGCGTTCCGCTAATGCTCATACTCTGACTCTCAAACACACATTAACGGATCTATATTCCGCTACTTCCACCAAATGAACTTCAATGCGCTCAATAGCGGAAATGCGTTCCGCTATCGCTCATACTCTGACTCATAAAGACACATTAACGGAACTAGGTTCCGCTACTTCCACCAAATAAGCTTCAATGAACCCGATAGCGGATGTGCGTTCCGCTATTGCTCATACTCTGACTCTCAAACACACATTAACGGATCTATATTCCGCTACTTCCACCAAATGAGCTTCAGTGCACCCAATAACGGAACGCGTTCCGCTATTGCTCATAAGTGGGAACATTATTATGGTTAGCGGCCTGGTAGGACATTACTTCGACGAATTATGCGACTGCGAGACAGTTAGGGGTCCGGCAGGACATTACTTCGACGAATCATGCGACTGCGAGACAGTTAGGGGTCCGGCAGAACCTTACTTCGAAGAGTCAAGGGACTGCGAGACAATTAGTGGTCTAGCAGAACCTTACTGCGGCGAATCGAGTGACTACGAGACAATTAGTGCTCTGGCAGAACCTTACTTCGGCGAATCGAGTGACCACGAGGCAATTAGTGCTCTGGCAGAACCTTATTTCGGCGAATCGAGTAACCACGAGACAGTTAGGGGTCTGGCAGAACCTTATTTCGGCGAATCGAGTGAGCACGAGACAGTTAGTGGTCTGACAGAACCTTACTTCGGCGGATCGAGTGACCACGAGGCAATTAGTGCTCTGGCAGAACTTTACTTCGGCGAAGCAAGCGGCCGCAAACATGAAAGTCATGTCGCCGCGGCAAAGAAAAGCCGATGCCTGTAGAGCGGCACCGGCTTCCTGGGATTGTCATTCTAGTTAATCAAGCTTCTTTGACCGCAGCTTTTCTTTCCAACAGTTCTCTCATCGCTTCCAACGTGAGCTCCATCTCCAGCAACTCCGGAACGGATAAGTTTTCCATTCCTTCCTTGCGGAAGTTATCGCTCTCCAGATGGTAACCGTATTCCTTGATGAGCGTATAGAGCTTGCAGAATTGTTCGGCCGCGTCTACCGCCCGGCCTAACGAGACGAATTCGGCAAGCTTGTTTCCGAAGCTCAAGGGATTGACTTTGGATCCGATCGTTACATGGAACGCGTTTTCTTTTTCCAATACGTAAATATCGCTTTCCGAGCATGGGATCTGATATTTAACCGTCATCATATCCAACTCCTTTGCGGAATCATTACTCTTCCGTAAGAGTTATTAAACGCCCAAAGGAGAAATGAAACGGCGGCCAGATTGCGTGAAATTAATCTTCTTCCGCTTTCTCGATCAAGTGTTTGAGCTTGTCGATGGCGCGCTTCTGAATCCTGGAAATGCTCATCTGGGAAACGCCTAACTGCTCGGCGATCGATCGTTGGGACAAGCCGCTCTCGAATACGAGCATAAGGACTTGCCGTTCTTCCGGCTTCAGTTGCTCCATTGCTTCCTGAAGGTCCAGCTTCCGCTCCAACGTCGCGAAGTCGTCCGAGGAAGCCCCGATAAGCTCGCCGAGAACGGCCGTATTGTCATCGTCCGAGATCGGGGTATCCAAGGATACGTAGTGGTACAAGTCCCGTCCGGCGAGAATTTCCAATGTCTCCTCGGCGTCCAGACCGAGAAACTCCGCGATCTCATCCACGTTCGGAGACCGCTCCAGCTTGCTCATAAGCTCGTCGATGGCATGCTGGACGACAAGGCCTTTCTCCTTGATTCTTCGCGGCACTTGGATATACCACGATTTGTCCCTTAAGTAATTTTTCATATGGCCGATCATGCTTTTCATGGCGTAAGGCTCGAATGGCATCCCCAGCTCGGGGTCGAATTGCTTAAGCAACCGGAAGAGAGACATCTGTCCGACTTGAAACAGGTCGTCGTACAAATCCGGGCGATTACGAGACATTTTGTTGGCGGCCATCTTCACCATCGGCTCGTAATTGCGAATTAGGCGATCGGCCAGATCGTTGCAGAGCGTCTTCTGGTATTCCAGAAGCATCGCAATCGCGTCGTCGGGCTGACGCGCGGATTGGGTTAGGCTCATGCCGTCTCTTCGGATTTCATCCGTTTCTTCGTTAATAAGACCGAGGTGCCGCCTTCATGGCGCACTTCCACCCGGTCCATCAGCGCCTGCATGAGATATAGACCCAATCCGCCCGACTGGATTTCGTCAATGGATTTGCCGTGCAACGAAGGGGATGCTTTATTCTCCTCGATCGTGAAGCTGCGTCCAAAATCGCGCACCGTTATCGACAGCTCGTCGTCGTTAACCGCGAATTCGATTTCGATCTTGCCTTCTTCGCCGCCGTAAGCGTGCAATACCGCGTTATTGCAGGCTTCCGATATCGCAACCTTCATATCCTCGATTTCCTCGAAGGTAAACTTCATTTTACTCGCGACGCCGTACAGGGTAAGACGGACTAGGTCGACGTATTCCGGCAACGCGGGAACGGTTAGCTTTACGCTTCTTTCTTTTGTCATGGGATTGTTCCTCATTCCTCTCCTTGTTCGATTATTCCGCTTTAGCCAGAAACGGGGTAATTCCCGTCATGTCGAAAAGCTTGCGTATGTGGGAAGGCACATGCTCGACGTCAAAGGGCGCTTTCCGCGCATGCCGCGCCTTTAAGACGGAAATCAATATTCCGATGCCCGTGCTATCGATATATTTGAGGTCCTGCAAGTTAATCGTGAGTCTCCGGTCCGCAAGCTCGATTAATGGCTCCATGGCCGCGCGCATCTGCGTGGCGACCTCCAAGTCGAATTCGCCGCCGACGTATACGATCGTCTGACCTTCCCGATTCTCCGTGCGGAGCGTAAATTTATTCGTCACCATCGTTATCTCCCCTCATCTCGACAATACAGTGATTTGCCGTTATAAGAACCCTTAACCTAACAACGGCATTCTAATCTTGTTATAACCCGATTTCCCCCGTAATGAAACAAAAGCTTCCGAAACCGGTCCGAAGTTTCATCTTCATGGACTAGTGGTAATCGTTGGTGTCGAGCTCCCGGATTCATAACGGGACCGTACATTATAGCGGAGAACGCGGAGAGGAGCTTTGCCATGACGGAACGTAACGTCGATATCGAAGAACGCCACGTAGAGCATAAATCCGATTCCAGCCTCGTCTTATCTACGTTAATCAAGTACGCCGCATACCTCATCATTTTTTTCGGAATCCTATATTTCATCGTCCGGTATGTGTTCCCTTGGTTAAGGTAACCCGAACCGGCTTCGTTGTCCATGTGGACGCGGAGTCCAGCTTTGAAGAAAGACGCTAAACGGAAAGCTTCCAGTAACGCTCCTGGGAGCTTTCTTATTCGCAGATAGGGAGGAACGGCGACCGATGAGCTTGCATTTTGGACATTTGTTCTGGCCTACCACGCACCCGCGACCGAGACGCTACCCTGCGCTCGACTCGGCCAAAAGAACCCGCGCGGTCATCATCGGAGGCGGAATGTCCGGCATTACTTGCGGTTACGCGCTCGCCGGCAGCGGAATCGATGCCGTATTAATCGAGCAAGGATATATCGCTGCAGGCAGTACGTCATCCAACACCGGACTTCTGCAGTATTCGAACGATACGATGCTCAGCGAATTCGCGGAGACGATTGGAGAAGAAAAGGCCGTGACCTTCTACAAGGCTTGCGGACATGCTTCCGAACGATTGCACGTCATTGCCGAAAGATTGCCCCGCGACGTGCAGTTCAAAAAACGCAGCAGCTTATATTACGCCTCCACGCCCAAGGACGTCCCCGCCCTTCGCAAAGAATACGAGATTCTGAATAAGCATGGCTTCGGCGCGGAATGGTGGGACGAAGATAAAATCATTTCCAGCTTCCCCTTCCGGAAATCCGCGGCCATCGTCACGAACGGAGACGCGGAGGTTAACCCGTTTCTGTTCGTCCATTCGCTCGCGGACGAGGCATACGCCCGCGGGCTCTCTATACACGAAAATACGTTAATGCTCTCCGTTGAACCTGCGCAATCGGGATACGTAGTAAGAACGACCGGTGGCGACATCCACGCCGAGCATGTCATCTATGCCGTAGGATATGCCCCAGAGCAAGCCGGCGGTCGTTGGGTCAAAGCCAAGCTGAATCGCTCGTACGCTATCGTTACGGATTCGATCCCTAGCTTAGCCGACTGGCATGAACGTTTCATGCTCTGGGAAACCGCGAGGCCCTATCTATACGCAAGAACGACAACGGACGATCGGATCGTCGTAGGCGGACTGGACGAGAACGTCCGTCAGCCGATATTGACGGAACGGGATTTACTGGCGCACTCTTTAAGGCTTCTCTCCGAGCTGAAGCTGCTGTTTCCGAATTACGAGCCCCGGATCCGCTACGAATGGTGCGCCACCTTCGGGGAATCCGAGGACGGCTTGCCATGGATCGGAGAGGATCCGGATCGGCCCGGGCAGCACTACCTACTCGGTTACGGCGGGAACGGTACGATCTATAGCATGCTGGGAGCTGAGATCATTCGCGACCGTCTGCTAGGCATCGACAACCCGATCGCCTCGATCGTTCGTCCCGACCGCCATGTCGTCATCCCGGGTTCCGGCGCAAGTTCATCATAGATAAGCCCCTTGAAAAAAAGAGCAGCCAAACCCGGGCAAGGTTCGGTAGCTCTTCGATTTCCTTATGGTTTAAGTTACGACTTCTCCCGCTCCCGCATGATCAAGCAAGGATTCCGCGCGAATGTCCGACTCCGTGTCCGCTACTAGCACGTAACGTCCCTTCTCGATCGCCCGAGCGCAACGTTCGGCCGCATTGCGGGGAATGCCCATATCGCGAAGAACATCGGAGCTGTCGGGTCCGTCGTACACGGAATCGCCGTTCACGACGACGCCTACCAGCCCCCCCGATCCGAGAGGCGATGTGCCGACCGGGTAGCCGACCACCGACGGCGTAACAATGACCGATCGATCTCCGTCCGCTTCGCGACTCCGGGCTTGCTGGATTTCGTACAGCTCCTCCATACGGATATCGTCTTGAGACGACAATTGGGGAGCACCTTCCCGATTGTTCACGATAACCCGGATATCTTCTTCCTCGGCGCCCGCTTCCCGCAACAACCGGATCGCGTCTAGCACGTTCTCTTCTTTGTCGAAAATGCCGATCTTCATTGCCATATCACGACCTCCTTTCGCAGATAGCCCGAATAGGCTTACTCCAATGGTATACCCCGATGGAGACGCTTTGAACCTAGCGGAACTACGATAATACGATCGCCGGTTGATCTTGCGGTACTTCGAACGGTTGGACCTCGATAAGCGCCACGAAATTCGCTCCTGCTCCATCGTTGTCGGCTAGACGGATATATCCTCCCAATGCTTTCGCAATCGCTTGCGCGATAGCTAACCCCATCCCTAACCCGTCATAATTGCGACTATACGAAGTATCCAATTGGGAGAAGGGCAGGAACAACAGCTCTTTCTTAAGCTCATGAATGCCGATTCCCGTATCCTTTACCGAAGTTTCCAATAAGATAGCGCCGTTCGAAGACGCTTGCTCTCCGACCGTCTTTACGAAAATGTCGACTTGGCCGTTCGACGTGAACTTGATCGCGTTGTCGATCAATCTAACGAGCATCTTCCCGTACAAATGAGGATCGCCCAAGACGTAATTCGGAACCCCGTTGTCGATGTGACAGGAAAATGCCAGCTTCTTCTCCGCCGCTATTTTTTTGTAGCCGGACATTGCGTAAGCGATCGTCTCCTTTACCGAGAAAGGCTGTTCATCCGTCTCTTGCTTGCCCGATTCCAACCGGGTGAATTCCAGGATATCGTTCATGATCGCAAGCAATCGTTCGGCATTGTCCTTAATCGCTTGGGGGGAACCCTTTGCCTTCCTCCGTTACGGACGATTCCAGAAGCAACTCACTCACTCCGATCAGCCCGTTCATCGGAGTTCGAATTTCGTGGCTGATGACGGCCAGAAACTCGCTCTTGGCGCTGGAAGCCCGTTCTGCCGCGTTCTTGGCTTCTGTCAGTTGGCGCAACGTCCCCTTACGTTCCGTAATATCGCGGACCGTACAGGCAAATAAGCGTTCGCGGTTAATTAAGGCTTGCCCGAGCTGAATCTCGGCTTCGAAGGCGACCCCGCTCTTGCGAACGGCGACCCTCTCGCTTACCAACCCCGTCAAATAACGAACGGGATCTCGATCTTCGTTAAGCCCCGTCGTTTCCGCCCGTTTCATCTCCTCCAGACTCGGGAGCAATTCCCCGGCGGAGAGGCCGATCAGTTCTTCGGCGGCATAACCGAACAGTCTTTCCAAGGCGGGGTTAACCGATCGAATCGTACCGTTAATGTCGAAAGTAAACATGCCGTCTATCGAAGTGTCGAAGATCATCCTGGATTTGGCTTCCTCCGTGGAGAGCTCGTAGGTCACTCGCAACAGTTCCGCGTTGACCGACTCCAATTCCTCCTTCTGTCGGTATAGCTCGTTCCGCTTTGCCTCCAGCTCCCGGTTGTTCTGGTACAACCGAACGAAGCCGGCTATTTTCGCTTTGACGATGGACGCCGTAACCGGTTTGATTAAATAATCGATCGCTCCGGCCGAATACCCCTCGAACTGATCGACGGCTTCGCGGTTGTTCGCGGAGATGAACAAGATGGGCGTATCTTTGGTTCTATCTCTTGCCTTGATGAGCCGAGCGGTCTCGAAACCGTCCATTCCCGGCATTTGCACGTCCAATACGATAACCGCGAAATCTTCGCGCAGTAAATGGCGCAAAGCTTCTTCTCCGGATTCCGCCCTGACCAAGCGATAACCTTCCCCGGCCAAAGTCGCTTCCAGCGCGAGCAAATTGTCCGGGTGATCATCCACGATAAGCAGCGAAACGGGTTTTAAATCAGGCACTACGGCCTCCTCCTAACCTAGTTAACGCATTTTCCGATACAATCGGTACTGCTCGTTCCAAGTGTCGTATTTGTCCGCCTTCGGCGTGAACGCGATCGATTCCTTATCTCCCACGACGAGAAACCCTTCATTCGCCAAGCTCTCGTAGAACAAACGGTGCACTTGATCCCGCAGCTGCGAATTGAAATAGATCATGACGTTGCGGCACAAAATGACGTGAAATTCGTTAAAGGATCTGTCGGTCACGAGATTGTGGCGGGCGAACACGACGTTATTCCGTAGGTACGGCTTCAGAATGACGACGCCATGATCGGAGTCGTAATAATCCGAGAACGACTGAATGCCTCCGGCGGCATGGTAATTTTTCGTGTATTGCTTCATCCGTTCGATCGGAATAATTCCGTCCTTGGCCTGCTGCAGCGCGCTTTCGTTAATGTCGGTCGCATAGATCCGAGTCTTGTCCAGCAAGCCTTCTTCATGCAAAATAATGGCCACAGCGTGAACTTCCTCGCCTGTCGAGCAGCCTGCGTGCCAGATGCGCAAGTTGGGAAGCTGCCTTAGGAGGGGGACGACGTCTTCGCGGAAAGCTCGGAACATGGCCGGATCCCGAAACATCTCCGTTACGGGAATGACCATGTCTCCCAACAATCGTCCAAACGCTTCCGGCTGATGAAGGACCCGCTCTTGAAGGGAAGAAACGTTGTTCAGGCCTTCAAGATGAATACGATGCCAGATTCGGCGGCGTACCGATGCATAAGAATAATTGCGGAAATCGTAACCGTATCTGCGAAAGATGCCTTCCAGCAGCAAAGCGATCTCTATTTTCTCCAGGTCGCCGTCCGTAGCCTGTTGTAAACTCATCGATGCAGCCACACCCTCATTAACGATAAAAGTTGCTCCGTGTTCACCGGTTTCGTAATATAATCGGACGCCCCGGCTTCGATGCATTTATTCCGGTCGTCCTTCATCGCTTTCGCCGTTAAGGCGATAATCGGGAGCCTGCTCCACTCGGGATGCTGCCGAATCCGCGTAATCGCTTCA
This sequence comes from Cohnella endophytica, assembly GCF_003628305.1. Lineage (GTDB taxonomy): Bacteria > Bacillota > Bacilli > Paenibacillales > Paenibacillaceae > Cohnella > Cohnella endophytica. Next base: position 54,392 of record NZ_RBZM01000014.1, read on the forward strand.
TAACCGTCCATCTCCGGCATCATAATATCCATAAGAATCAGATCGAACTCCGAATCCTCCTCCAGCTTGTTCAACGCTTCGACTCCGTTCTCCGCGTTGACGACCTTCATATTCCGATGCTCCAGCACGCTAGTCAGTGCGAACACGTTACGGACGTCGTCGTCTACGAGCAAAATTCTTTTGTTATCGAACGTCGACTGTCCTTTATTCAAATTGTTCAGCAGATTGCGCTTATCATCCGGAAGACCGGACTCTAGACGATGCAGGAACAACGTCGTTTCCTCCAGCAATCTTTCGGGCGATTTGACGTCCTTCAGTACGATCGATTCGGACAAGGCGCGCATCCTTCTAATCGTCCGATCGTCTTCTTCTCCGTCGCCATATACGATAACCGGAATGCTCCGCAAGGATTCGATACGGTGAATTCGGGCAAGCAGTTCGACGGCTTCGTCGGCGGGCAGGCCGGAATCCAGCACGATGCAATCGTATGTTTCATCGTTTAACCGATCCCATGCGGTAGATGCGTCCGGAACGGCCGAGACATCGACGTCGTCATGAACGATCAACTCCGTCAAAGCGTCGCGCAGTTCATCGTCGTGCTCGACAAGCAACAACCGTTTCGGTTTTCTATCCAGTACTTTCGCGATATTGACGAATACCCTGTCCAATTGTTCCCCGTTCGCCGGCTTCTGCAAATGATCGATCGCCCCCATGCGCAATCCTTGCTGGGAATACTCCGTAACCGAAACGACGTGAACGGGAATATGGCGCATCTGCGGATCGCTCTTCAATTCGTTAAGGATCGACCACCCATCCGTAACCGGCAATTGAATGTCGAGAATAATCGCATCCGGACCGTACTTCCGTGCCATTTCCAAACCCTCGTCTCCCCGGAGAGCAACGATCGCTTTGAAGCCTCTCGAGCGAGCCATCTCGATAAGGACGTTCGCGAAGTTAATATCGTCTTCCACGATCAATAACACTCGGTCTTCCCCGGATAACGAATTTCGATCGTCTTCCAGCTGTTTTGCCGGCTGCAATCGCATTTCCGATCCTATTTGTCCGGAAAACCTCATTTCCGAGGCGACCGCGGCATACCCGGCGGCATGCCCCTCTTGTTCTTCCTCTGAAGCATGGACCAAGGTAAGACGCTCAGGAATGATGAGCGTAAACGTACTTCCTCCTCCATTCCTCGCTTCAAGATGTATCCATCCTTCAAGCAAGTGGGCAAGTTCGCGGCTGATCGTCAAACCGAGTCCCGTGCCTCCGTACTTCCGGCTCGTGGTACCATCCGCTTGGCGGAACGCTTCGAAGATCAATTCCCGCTTCTCTTCGGGGATTCCGATGCCCGTATCCGATACGGACAAGGCGACGTACGTGATCCCCGGCTTCCTTCTATCCGTGTCGAGCTCTTCCTCGTTCGGAATGCGAACGTGTACGACAACTTTACCGCTTTCCGTGAACTTAATCGCGTTGGACAATAAATTGCGCATGATTTGTTTGATCCGATGCCCATCCGTCCAAATTGCTTGCGGAATGTCATCCTCTTTTTCGAAAGCGACCCCGAGATTTTTGGATTCCGCCATCGGTCCGAATTGGCTGCTTAGGAACGTCGAAATATCGTCTAGCACCATCCATTCCGGATGAATGTCCATTTTACCCGCGTCAACCTTGGACAGATCCAGAATCTCGTCGATCATTTTCAGTAAATCGTTTCCGGAGAGATGGATCGTGCGCATATATTCGCGCTGCTTATCCGTCAGGTTTCCTTCCTTGTTTTCCGCAAGGAATTCGGACAAGATGAGCAAGCTGTTAAGCGGAGTCCTTAATTCGTGGGACATATTGGCGAGAAACTCCGATTTGTATTTGCTTGCCAACGCGAGTTGCAAGGCTTGCCTCTCCAGCTCGGAATTGGCTTGCGCGATCTGGCGATTCTGAAGTTCTACGCGCCGGATATGCTGTTCGAGATCGAGAGCCTTAACCGTCAATTCCTGATTCGTATGCTCCAGCTCTTCTTGCTGTTGCTGCAGGCGGAGCTCCGACTTCTTCAAGTCCCTCTGTTGGAGCTCCAGCTTGTCGTTCGTGCCTCGGAGCTCTTCCTGCTGACTGACGAGTTCTTCGGATTGGACTTGGAGTTCCTCCGTCATCGCCTGGGATTCGCGCAACAATTCCTCCACCCTGCGGCGGGAAGTGATATTGTTCAGAATCGTGCCCAGCTTGTCGCACAACGAAACGAGCAATTCCCTGTTCTCCGAATCGAATCCCGAGACGGACGCTACTTCGATTACGCCGATCGGCCTATGATCGTTCAGAATCGGATGCACGATCAGCGACTTCGCTTCCGTCTCGCCTAAGGCGGAGCCGACTTTCACGTACCCGCTTGGCATCCCGTCGAGAACGATCGTCTTGCCGTCCTTGAAACATTGACCCGCTAGTCCTTCTCCCGGCCGTATCGCTTCGGGCACGCTCGCCGAACCGTCTTCCCCGGTATCCCCCGATATCGCGTAGGACCCGGATAACTCCAAAAGCCCGCCGAAAGCTAACGGATTGTCCAAATAAATCACTCCGTAGTTCGCGCCCAGGACGGGAGCGAACTCGGATATGAACAATTGGGCAGCCGCCTTCGCGTCCGAGCCCGCATGCAAAAGTTCGGTTACTCTAGCGATTTGAGCGTTCATGCGGGCTTGTCTCTGCTGAGCGCCGGAGAGCAGGGCTTCTCTCTCGTTCTTGTTATGAAGATCGAGAGCGATTCGTTTAAATAAATGCGCTAATTCGCCCAATTCGTCTTTGGATTTGATTTCGACCCTATTAAAGCTTCGGAGCTTTCCCTTCGCGAACCGATCGGCCATTCCTCCTAGCATGTTCAGGCCACTCGTGATGCTCGGGAAAACCCAGAATACGATTCCCGTTCCCATTAGCAGTCCGAATACGATAATAATAGCGACCATTCTCACGGACCGCGAGTAAAGCTCCCTGGAATCTTTCATCTCGACTTTCATTGCGTCCTCTTGCAACTTAACCAGCTGGTCCAACGAGTCTATGACTTTCCGTTGTTGGTCTCTAAGGCTTTTGGTATAGAGACTGCGCGCTTCGTCTATTTTATTCCCGTTGATTAAACCGATGAATTCCTTTAACGTCGTCCCATAAATCGTCGAGGTTTGCTTAATATCGGCCACCTCGACTTGCTCCGCGTTGTCGAGTTCGAGCGTCGACAGCGTCTTGAATTGTTCTCCCGCGTTCGTAAGCCGGGTAGTGATGTCTTGTACGCCATCGGTTTTGACTTCTTCGCCGAGAATCATGTCGTTCATGACCCGGGCCGCTGCATTAACCTCTCCCCGTACCGCCAGCGCAAGCGTCACTTTCTCGAAACGGTTGTCGTAGAAATGGCTAATGGAGTGGTTCATCTGACTCAATCGTTGGTAGCCGAAGGAGGTTATTCCGATCAGTAACAATAAGAGCAGCGAGAAACCGATCGCCAGCTTCGCTTTAATCTTCACTCGGCGTTCCTCCCGGCATGACTTGTATTCTTACCAAGCAACGATCGTCCGAACGGCCGTCCAGCGGCTGGCACGTAATAAGACGCTCGATGCTTTCTTCATCCTTCTTGGCTTGATGAAGAAATTCCCCAAGCTGCTCAAGTTGCGCTTCGTCTTCGCCTTGAAAAGGACCCAAAATACCGTCCGTGTACAAATAGAGCGTATCCCCGGGAGCGATGGAAATACTGCTCGCCACGATATCCAAATGCTCGAACAAACCTAATGGGGCGGAGCCGACTTCGAGCTTCCGGGGAGGAAATCCATCGTCCGAGTATAGTAACCCCGACGGATGGCCGGCGTTCGCGTACTCCGCCTTCCCTCTTTCCAGATCGAGGGTCACGTAAATCCCCGTGCAGTAATATTGGATAAGCTCGTTCTCGCATTGAAGGCTCATCAATCTTCGGTTCAACTCGTTAAACACGCGAACCGGCGACCATAGCGTCCGCATGGACTCCTTCAGAATCGACGCAATGAACATGCTGACGAGCGAGGAGGACAGGCCATGACCCATGGCGTCGATGACGGCGATCGCCCAGCGATTGTCGTCTATTTTGTGCCACGCGTACAAATCGCCCGCAAGCTCCTCGGATGCCCGGAAGTACGCCTGAATTCGGATGTTCGCGTCAACGACCTGATCCGGCAGAACCGATTCCTGAACTTGACGGGCTAGCGTCAGCTCTTGGCGCATCCTCGAATCCCGTTCCTTGTGCCAATCGAGCTCCCGCTTCAGCTTCAGCGCGGAACGGATGCGGGCCAGCAACTCCGTCTTGTTGATCGGCTTCGTCACGAAATCGATCGCTCCCGCATCCAGCGCTTCGGCAAGCTTCCGGGAATCCCCGATCGCGGTAACCATAATGACCGGGATGTCTTTGAACAGAACGTTCGCCTGCAACCTGCGGCACGCTTCGATGCCATCCATCGCGGGCATCATGAGATCCAATAAAATCAAATCGATCTGCGGGCACGGGATTCCGTCCGCGGCGACGGGATTGCCGAGAATACCGAACATTTCTTCCGCGGAGTAGGCGATCTTTAATTGCTCGTACCCGGCTCTTCTCAGCATCTCTTGAATTACCATTACATTCGTTGCGTTATCGTCCACGATCAGAATAGCCATCTTTATCTTGTCTCCTCGGATCTATCGTATATGTCCAGTCGAACAGCAAACGCGAATAAGGAATGAGTCGCGGATCGAACCGCTCTCATTCCTTATTCCCATATGCTCTTAGGCCTTAATGGCGGGCCATTACCAACACTTTGCCGTTATCGAGCTCCGTCTCGTACATGCTCGCTTCGAAGGAGTCGAACCCCATCGATTCGATCTTATTCCGAAGCGCGTCCCCGCGTTTGCGAAATAGATTGGCTACCGTATCGAACATGCCTTCCTCTTGCACGCCTACCGTATTCGCGTCCGCGACCTCGGCTAGACGATCCGTCCGGTCCCGCTCGTGAGCCAATACGTAAATTTCCTTCTGCGTGTAACCTTGGCGATGCAAATCGTTCACGACGTCGAATGCTTCAAGTCCGTTGTTAACCAATTTCGCATAAGCTTTCATGGTTTCTCTCCTCCTCTGTTGTCGTCTCTGATTTCTATTAAACCATTATCCCTAGGATGAAACATCAGATTCCGCATGGGGCAAAGAATAAATCTAGCGAGACCGCGTTTCCTCGTTTATCCTTGAACACTTTTAGAGCTTCTCCGTTATCGCCGACGATGCCCCATCCGTCTTCCGCGATGTAATTAGCAACGGATCCCTCGCATAAGCCGACGTTCGTGCCCTCTTTATAGTTCCACGTTTCGCAGCCTTTCCGCAAATCGGACCGCGAATTCGCGGGCGTTCCCCATGCTTCTTTCACATCCGACGCGGTCTCGCCCAAGCGGATTCCTTGCAACTGCCATGGAGTCGCGGACTCCGCCGGACTTGCTCCGGGCATTGTCGCAATTGGAAGCGGCGTTACCGGAGCCGCCGCGGCAGGCGCGCTCCCGCCGTTCAACAACGAGGAAAAAAGATAGAGCCAAGTAATCAACATGGTCGTAATTCCTCCTTCGTTTCCTAATTGGAGTCCAGCTTCCTTTCATTCCAACCTTGCTTCAAGCTGGTCGCTACACGCGAGCCCATAACAACCCATTGCAACCAAGAGGGAATCCGCTGCTGTCCTTCCGACGAAGCCGCTTGTTTCCGAACGGAATGCGCGAAACCTTTGGCTGCTTCCCGCGCCGTTCCCGTTAATTCGCTAAGCACGATTCCTACGTCCTGAACGGCGTCGAATAAAGGGTCCGTCGACTTGAGCTTGCCGCGAAGATCGTCGGCGACGTCGTTGACGCTTTCCGCGAGCTTCTTCACTTCCCCTTGCAATCCTTCGACGGTTTCCTTCACTTCCTGCATCGCGGACCGCGCCGTGCCGAGCGATCGTTGCGCCGTTCTCAACAGAGCGATCAGGAATCCGCAAAGCACTACGAATGCCGTTGCCGCTACCGCTACGATCCAAACTAGAATGTCGTTGTTAGCCAAGTACACCCCTCCAATTCACTCGCGTAGTTATCAATTCGTTACCCCGACGGATAGCCGGGCGAAACAAATTCAAGCCGAAGATTCGGCGTCGGTACTCGAGGGTAACCTAGCCATAACACGGAATCGGCAAGGGACGCTTTCCTAACCCGAGTCCACATCAAAGGAGGAGTTACTATGTTGCAATGGGCATTGATTTTCTTCGTCGTCGCCATCGTCGCGGCTATATTCGGATTCGGAGGACTCGTAAGCGCAGCTGCAGGCATCGCGAAAATCTTGTTTTTCATCTTCTTGGTTCTATTCGTCATTTCGTTCTTCGCCGGTCGTCGAACAAAGTCATAAAGCCCGTCCGGCAAGGCTTCGAGCCGGACGAGCCAATTGGATAATGGTTGCGGCATGTTCCTTTTTCAGGTAAAGTAGGCATTAGATTCAGGCTAACCTTTCTTGCTTGTTCGGACTATCGGGTTAAGCTCATCCACTGAACTTCGCAGACATTGCCGCCTATTTGCCGCAACCGAACCTCTAATCGATACAGACGCTTCCCTAACGCTTATGCGCGATGGGAAGCGTCGTTTTTTTTCGCGGGGGGAGGTGATTGAAAGAATAACGAATGCGTTAAATGGTAGACAGTTGACCCTGAGGGGAAACACATCAATTCACACGGAGGTTGATCCTATCATGAAAGCATTATTTCTCGCCGGCGGTTTAGGAACTAGGCTACGTCCACTGACGGAACATCTTCCGAAGCCGATGGCCCTGGTGGGTAATCGCCCTTGGTTAGAACACCTGCTGTTGCATTACAAAGATCAGGGCGTAAACGAATTCGTCATCGCCGTTAAACATTACCGCGAGCTCATCGAAAGCCATCTCGGAGACGGCTCCAAATACGGCGTACGCATCGACTATGCCGTGGAGAAGGAACTTCTGGGCACCGCGGGCGCGATCAAAAACGCCGAACACCTGCTAAGCGACCGCTTCATCGTCGTGAACGCGGATATTATCCATCAAGTGGACTTGAGGTCGGCCTTGAGATTCCACGAGAACCATGGCGGAGCGGCTACGATCTGCTTGACGGAGGTGGATGATCCCTCCCACTACGGAGTCGTCGAACAGACGGATAACGGCCGAATCGTCCGTTTCATCGAAAAACCGAAAAAAGAAGAAGCACCGTCAAATCGGGTCAATGCCGGCATATACATTATGGAGCGCAGAGCTCTGGAACTAGTCCCTTCCGGAAGAGCGGTTTCCATCGAGAAAGAAACGTTCCCGCTTCTGATCGATAACGGTAGCGGCGTATACGGTCATCCGATCGGCGGTTACTGGATGGATATGGGCACGAAAGAGCGTTACCGACAGCTCCACTGGGATTTGCTAGACCGCAGATTCCCCGTCAAGATCGAGGGTAAGGATATGGAAGGCAAAGGTATCTGGCTTGGCGACAACGTTCGAGTAGGCCAGGGCGTTCTGTTCGTTCCTCCCGTCATGATCGGGGATGACGTAACGATCGGCGATCGCGCCATTATCGGTCCTTACGCCGTCGTAGGCAAAGCCAGTCGGATCGGCAATCAGGTCCGCTTGGCTAATTCTATTTTGTGGGATCGCTGCAAAGTGCGGGCAGGCGCCCAACTCAATGACTGCATATTCGGTTCCGGCATGCAGGTAGGTCCTCATATTTTGCACGAAGCCGTATGTAATCGTAACTTGGAGGTGCAACGCCGATGAATAATCGTTTTCCTCAAATCGCCTATATCAGTACTTACGTTCCTAGGAAGTGCGGACTTGCTACTTACACGCACCATTTGCGCGAAGCGATCGCGCATGCGAAAGGAAACATGCCTTTGGATGCCGTCGTTACGATGTGCAATCCGGATGAACGAGAAGATTACAAGGAGCCTTGGATGCTCCCGTTAATGAAACAAGAACCGGAAGAATACCGCAAAGTCGCTGATTTGATCAACCAAAGCTCGGTAGACATCGTTTCCTTGCAGCATGAATTCGGAATTTTCGGCGGAGAAGCAGGATCTTATGTCATCGAATTATTGCGAAGATTGAAAAAACCGGTCGTCACGACCTTCCATACCGTATTCGAGCATCCTGTGACGCCTTATTCGGAAGTACAAAAACAGATCGCCCAATGGAGCGATCATATGATCGTCATGAACCGCAAAGGAATCGGCTACTTGCACGACAATTTCGAGGTTCCGCTGGAGAAAATCACGTTCGTTCCGCACGGGACGCCTGTGCCGAACCGAACCGATCGCGCCAATGTGCGGAAGGAGATGGGTTGGGAGCAGCGCAAGGTCCTGTTTACCTTCGGTTTGCTCGGCCGCAGCAAAGGAATCGAGCTCATCCTGAAAGCGATGGCGACCGCGGTTCAAGCGGTTCCCGAGCTGCTGTACGTAATCGCCGGCCAGACGCATCCCGAGGTGCGCAAGCATGAAGGTGAAGCATATCGCGATGAGCTCAAAACGCTCGTTCAAGATCTTGGCCTTGAACACCACGTCCAATGGATCGACCGATACGTGCCGGAGGACAATCTCGTTTCTCTTATCTCCGCTTGCGATCTCTACGTCACGCCATACCCGGGCATGGCTCAAATTACGAGCGGCACGCTCGCATACGCCGCGGGGTTAGGGCGTCCGATCTTGTCGACGCCGTACGTATACGCCAGAGATCTCGTGCAAGGGCACGAGGAAATGCTCCTTCCGTTCGGCGAAGCCGAAACTTGGAGCTCTAAGATCATCGAGTTATTCACTTATCCGGGAATGCTCGGCGAATGGGAAAGCGTAATGGCGGATATCGGGCGTACGATGCATTGGCCGCACGTAGGGGCGCAACACCTGCGGCTATTCGAAAAAGTCATTGTCGAGCGGAGGGATAAGATCGCCGATGTCGGTTAATCTGGGCAGTCCCCGCACGCGCATGTTGCCCTCCTTCGCCCATCTGCGCCGCCTGACGGACGATACGGGAATATTGGAGCATGCGCTCGGACGAATACCGCGACGTCGGGAAGGATATACGACCGACGACAATGCCAGAGCCCTGTGGACGGCTACGGAATGGCTCAACCTCGGTTCGGTTCACCGGAAGCAGGACGAACGGGAAGAGCTTCACCGTCTGACCGATATTTACTTGGCCTTCATGTTATGGGCTCAAGACGAGAATGGCTGGTTCAAGAACAACTTCGCATACGATCGAACGTTGGAACCCGAAGAAATTTCCCACGACTGCCAGGGGCGCTCGTTCTGGGCGTGCGCCGATGCTTGGATTCGACTTGAAAGCCCCCAACGCGATACCGCGAAAGCCATCGTCGAACGCTGCCTTCCCACGATCGTGAAGATCGACTCTTTGCGAGGTCAAGCATTCGCAATGGCGGCAAGCGCGCATTTGCTGGAAGCATCCGACACGGGCCGTATCTCGATTCCCTCGGACATCGAGAGTGAACTGAGGCACCATCTGCCGCGGCTGGAAAAACTTCTTAACCGGGCGTTTCGCGATTTTTACTCCGACGATTGGCGCTGGTTCGAACCGGCGATGACTTATAGCAATGGCGTTCTGCCCTGGGCGATGCTTCGAACGTACCGTTACACCCGTAATCGGGAAACGATGAGAATAGGCTTGGAAAGCCTATCGTTCTTATTGGAGGTCATGACCTCCGAGGAAGGTTGGTTTAGACCGGTCGGCAATGAAGGATGGTGTACAGCCGACAATGGAAGCGTCAGCCGCTGGGATCAACAGCCTCTCGAGTTATTCAAGCTCGCATTGGCTTTGGAGGAAGCTCGCGTAGCTACGGGGCTGGCTTCCCAAGATCAGTCGGCACGCCTAGTCGGTAGCGTACGAAGTCAAGGCGCCTACGATGTTCGTTCGGACAGAATCGGCGCGGCGGGCTCGCTTGACGGACGATCGAGTCAAGGCAGCGGGCTTGGCAGTACCGACTTGTATTTCTCTTTACGCGAGAGGTGCATTGATTGGTATTACGGGGACAACGACTTGGGCGTCTCCGTAGTCGATCCCCGCGATGGAAGCTGTTGCGACGGCTTGACGAAATGCGGCCCTAACATCAATTGCGGCGCGGAAGCGACCATCTCGTACCTGATGACCGAAGCTTTGTGCCAGCGATACTAACACAAAAACCCTTTCCAAGGCGCACCATTATGGCGTTACTCGGAAAGGGTTTTTCGTATGTCGGCTTATTTATGCCGAAGCTTGTTGAGCGATTGCGCGATGTCGTCCGGGAGCGGAGCGGAGATTTGTTGCTTCTCTCCCGTCCACGGATGGCTCCAAATGAGCCGTTCCCCATGCAACGCTTGCCGGGAGATGACTCCACGTTTGCCACCGTAGAGTCCGTCTCCGGCCAGCGGATGGTTGATCGACGAAAGATGAACGCGAATTTGATGCGTGCGCCCGGTTTCGAGTCGCAAACGCACGAGGGTATGGTCGTCGAAACGTTCGACGACTTCGAAGTGGGTGACCGCCGGATCCCCGGTATCGCTTACTCTCCTGCGAGTCGAGTGATGCCTGTCCTGCCCGATCGGCTTATCGATTTTCCCTTTGTTGCCTTCGACGTAACCTTCGGCCAAGGCTACGTAGATCCGCTCGATCGTTTTCTCGCGCATCGCCTTATCGTACTGGTAGTGCGCGAATTCGTTCTTGGCATAGAGTACCGGTCCCGTCGTATCCTTATCTATGCGATGAACGTGGCGAATCCGGATATCTTGCCCCGACATCTCATAATAAGCGGCAACCGCATGCGCGAGCGTCTTGCGCTGGCCCTTCTCGCTCGGATGTACCTCGATGCCCGCCGGTTTATTGACGATAAGCGTAAACTCGTCCTCGTACAAAATATTCAATTCCATCCAATCGGAAGGGAAATCCCTGTTCTCCCGAGGGAACAGATGCAACCGTAGATTCGGTCCTTGGAGAATGCAGCCCTTCGTTTGCATCAGCTTCGTCAGATGCTTGGGCGGAAGCGGCAGATGCCGGGCGATTATCGCCATCGGGGCGCCAACCAGATGATCGGGCAACCGGATGTCCATCCATTCGCCTTTGATCCGCCCCATGCCGATCAACGATGCGCTGCCCCCGCCGCTCTTCGATCCTGCCGGGCTTGCTACCTGCCCGCGCCTGTTCGCTTTGCCGAATGACTCGTCGCGCGGTCTTCCAGGCTTCCGGCCCCCTTGCGGCGGCCGATCCCCGATCTTCTTCGCGATAGCTCCCCCTGCCCCAGCTTTGAATCCCGGCTTGGCGCCTGATCTTAAACCTGATCTCGCTCCCGTTCCGGAGTAAACCGCTTCCGATCCGCCGCGCCCCCTGCTTCCGTTCCTATCGTTTCCGCCAGTCGGCTTCGAACCGCCGCGCTGCCGATTTCTTCCTGCTCCACTCATGCCGTCGTTCCTCCGATTCCAATCCGCGCCCGCCCGTTCCGAGCGAGGCTTTGCCGACCAATATACGGGAACGACCGCGCAAAGTCAACCCTAACGGATTGAGATTTTCCATGAGCGCTTCCGGCTTATCCGCCGAAATCCCTACGAGTTCTATGATTGTCTTCCAAGAGCTTTCGAACCTCTCTCATCTCTTGCCTCAGCGATTCAAACTCTTCCGAAGTAGACTTGAACGTCTTAAGAAATCCGATTCCGATTACGATCATGATTAACGCGTGGAAAGAGAATGAGGATGAGCCAACAAGACTCACTACGAACAAGACCGCACCGTAGAGGAGCACCAGCCATGCAAGTACCTTCGCCCAAGTGAAATCTCCGTACACAAAAATCCCTCCAGTGAAAAAGAATGAAACGCGGCAAGACGAACTTACGACGGCATCTTCTATCCTTAAAGCGTCACATTTCCCATTCGACTTTCATAGGAACATCTGACGTTATTAGCCGTATTCGCTCGACTGCCCCCGATTTCGATGAATGTAGTCATTATACAACAAAATAACACCGTTGCCACAATTTGACTAAAGCCTTAACGTGGAGATTAGGGGATTGTCCCCCTTAACACGACTCCGGGAGGTAATATCGAGATGGACTTGGACGCTCAAGAAGTAGAAGTAGTAGAGGGATTGGAAGCGGATGCAGAAGTAGAAGCTGCCGCTGAAGAAGTCGAGGTAGAAGCAGTAGCCGAGGAAGCCGAAGCAGAAGCGGTTGCCGAAGAGGCTGAAGCTGTTGCCGAGGAAGCAGTAGCGGAAGAAGCGGAAGCCGTGGCTGAAGAAGCAGAAGCGGTTGCCGAAGAAGCGCAAGAGGACGAAGTAAGCGCGGAAGCCGTCGCCGAAGCGGACGAGCCTGCCCTTGCTGAGGTTGCTGCGGATGAACCGGAAGCGGCTGAAGAACAATCCGAATCGGTCGTTGACTAATTATTCATCCTCATCCAAACGATGAAAGGGGCTTTCCCGCATGGTCTCACTCGACCGATGGGAGAGCCCCTTGCCGTTATCAGCGATTACGAAAAAAGCTACGCAGTGCCCACTTCCGTTCGTGTCTTCTTAAATATTTCGGCAATGATCGGTAAAGCTGCAAGCATTCTGCGTAAGCACCGCTTGCCTCCTCCCGGTTTCCTAAATCCGCGTAAATCGTTCCCAGCCGATAATAGGCTTCGCAAGAAGACGAATTAACCTCCTTGAATTGCCGCAAATATCCGATCGCTTTAACCGGCTCCCGCTTAGCCAACGATTCCGCCAACTTCAGATAAGGCTGCCCGTATTTGACTCTCGGGCTGATCGATAGAGCTCGCAGCATCTCCCGTTCTCCGTCCTCCGCGTGTCCGAGCGCTAAGTCGCAAGCTCCCAGATCGCTCCAATATTCCGCGGAGTGCTCCATCCGGGATTCGATCGAGCTCAGAATTTCCTTCGCTTGGCCGTATCGCTTGCTCTCGATAAGCAAGCGCGCGAGTTCGGATTTGGCCGATACGTCGTGCGGACTCAAGTGGAGCTGCCTGCGCCATTTCGATATGGAACCTCGTCTCCGGAACGGCCGGACGATGCTCGGGGACATTCCGATAAATCTACGTTCCAGCGCATACACGACGATAAGTAAAACGATAATCGCGATAATCGGGCTTCCGAACAACCACGTCAATCCGACGAAAAGCAATATTTTACTCATCATGTCCTCCTATTTATAAGTGCCCGTTGCGTCATTATCCATAGCCGTACACAAGATCATATGCTTTAGATTCATCTTGAAACCTATACATGAACATTACTTGCCCGGCGGTTTCGCGCGGCGCGTCGCTTCGGCTTCCAGCGGGTTATCCGGCCAATAATGCTTCGGATATCGGCCTTTCAAATCTTTGCGCACCTCGAAATAGCCGTTGCTCCAGAAGCTCGCCAAATCCCTTGTCACTTGCATGGGGCGTTGCGCGGGAGATAGCAAATGAAGCGTAAGCGGAACGCGTCCGCCCGCGATGCGCGGCGTCTCCGGCAAGCCGAAAAGCTCCTGCAGCCGGACGGAAACCGCCGGCGCATCGATATCGCTATAATCGATCGGAATGCGGGAACCGCTAGGTACCGTCCAATGCGTCGGCGCATCTTTGTCGAGTTCGCGACGTTGATCCCAAGACAGCATCGACTCCAGCAAATCCTTTAGATTCAATTTCTGGAGGTCGCCGCGTCCCTTCATTCCGCCGACGTAACCGTCTAACCAATGCTCCAACGTGCCGAGTAGCGCCTCGTCCGACAAGTCCGGCCAGGAGACGTCGTGATGACGCGTGAACACGGTTCTTTCCTGCAGTTGCCTCGCGGCTTTCGTCCACGGCAGCATTCCCAGTCCCTCCGCGCGGATGCCTTCGAACAACACTTGCTGGACGGAGTCGGCCCGCGGCTTGTGAAGGGGCGTTTCTTCTATTAATATAGCGCCGAGTTTCTTTCGAGCGCGCCCCCGGACGGATTTCGATTCGGAATCCCAGAAAAGGTGGTTTTCGACGGCGAACGCCTCTTGCAGATGCTCGGCTAATAACTCGTACGATACGGTTGCCGCCAACCGAATCCGGCTGTCCGTTCCCGCGTCGTCCACGTCCGCCACGACGATCCATGACTCGTGCGCCAACGGTTGGCCCGGAGCGAACGCCGCGCCCCTTCCGCCGCTGAGCAAAAATTTGCCGTTATCCCGCTGGCGGCCGATCCGGTCCGGATAAGCGAAGGCGAGCAACAGCCCGCAATCGTCCAAGCTCTCCGCGGTTTCGGAGGCGCCGCTCACGGTCAGCGCCTCAAGCTCGCGCCGCGTTCTGCGCGCCTCTTCGATAAGCCTGCCGCGCACGGAAGACTCGACGGAGTGCGCATAAGCGCCACGTCCGCGTAGCGCCTCCAAGCGAATTCGGAGATCGGCGTTCGGCGCTTGTCCGGCGGATGCCCGAATTACGTCCCTTTCTCCAAGTAAAGCGGCTAATTCGCACGCTAAATCTCCAAGCCCGATCTCTTGCGCGCGAAGCAGCATATGGGCGATGCGCGGATGCTTGCCTAGCAACGCCATTCGCTTGCCGTGTGCCGTAACGGCCGTTCCGTCGCGACTTAACGCCCCGAGCTGAACGAGCAGTTCGCGCGCCTGTTGCAATGCCGGCGCGGGCGGCGCGTCCAGCCATTGCAACTCCGAGACGTCTTGCGCTCCCCACACGGCTAGTTCCAGCAGCAGCGCGGACAAATCCGCCTCGGCGATTTCGGGCGCGCTACGCGGGGCCAGAGCCGACTGCTCCTCCGCGCTCCACAACCGGTAACACGTTCCCGGCATAAGTCGTCCGGCTCTTCCTCGACGCTGATCCGCCGAAGCTGCCGACACCGTCACGGTTTCCAAGCGTGACATGCCCGTGCGCGGCGAGAACCGTGATACGCGCATAAGGCCGCTGTCGATGACGACGGTAACGCCTTCGACGGTTAAGCTCGTCTCCGCCACCGACGTAGCGAGCACGACTTTGCGCATACCTGTGGGGAGCGGCGCCAATGCCGAATCTTGGGCTTCGGCAGTCATGCTGCCGTATAGCGGGTGTATGCGCACCGAAGAATCCGCGGCACTCCCTAGCCTGGATCTCAGCTTACCTTCCGTGGAACGAATCTCTCCGACGCCGGGCAGGAAAACGAGCACATCTCCGTCATGCGAACGCAAGGCGTCGGCGACCGCTTGCGCAACCGCGTCGTCCAAGTAAACGCCGCTAGGCTTAGGCCGATAGACCGTCTCTACGGGGAAACTGCGTCCCTCGCTTCGGATGATCGGCGCTCCGCCGAGCAAGCCCGCGACGGGCTCCGCCTCGATCGTGGCGCTCATAACCAGCAGCTTCAGATCATCGCGCAGCAAATCCTGCGACTGCAAACTAAGCGCCAAGCCCAAATCCGCCTGCAAGCTCCTTTCGTGGAACTCGTCGAAAATAACGAGTCCGACTCCATCCAAAGCGGCATCGGATTGCAGCATTCGGGTCAGCACGCCTTCGGTGACGACCTCGATTCTCGTCCGTGGACCGATCTTCGTGTCCAGCTTGACCCGATAACCGACCTTACCTCCGACCGTTTCTCCTAGCGAGCGGGCCATATACGCCGCAGAACTTCGGGCGGCCAGCCTGCGCGGCTCGAGCATGACGATTTTGCGGCCCGCGAGCCACGGCTCGTCCAGAAGCGCAAGCGGCACTCTCGTCGTTTTGCCCGCTCCCGGGGCGGCGACGAGTACCGCATTACGACCCTCCCGCATCGCATTTCTCAAATCGTCCAGCACTTCATCTATAGGGAGGTTCGTCATCTCTTGCCTCGTTGCTCCTTTCGAATGTTCCGATCCGAAATCGTTCTACATTGAAGCTTAACACGATCGGCGGCAAGAGAAAACCGCCGGTTCGCCCCCGGCGGTTCGATCGAACGTATAAGAGATGTGCGCTTACCCTCTTTTCTTGCGCGTCATGACGTCGAAGATGACTGCCGCCGCCAAGACGCCGCCGCGAATCATGTACTGATAGGAAATGCCGACGCCCAGCAAGTTCATGCCGCTTGTCAACGAAGCCATGACTAGCGCCCCGATGATCGATCCTGTGACTTTTCCAACGCCTCCGGCCGCGGATACGCCTCCGATATAAGCGGCCGCGATCGCGTCCAGTTCGAACAACGTACCCGCGGTCGTCGTCGCCGACTCCATCCGGGACGTGAACAGAATGCCGGATAATCCGGCGAGCATACCCATGGAACCGAATACGACGTACGTGATTTTCTTGACATTGATCCCGCTTAAATGCGCAGCTTCCGGATTGCTTCCCACGGCGTAAATATGCCGGCCGAGCACGGTTTTCGTCGTCAGGAAATGATACACGATGACGACGAACAGCATGATGATGACCGTCCAGGAAAATCCGTTGTAGCCGGCGATAATCCAGGTAATGTAAGCGATGATGGCCGATACGAAGATCAGTTCCAACGCGAAAATGCCTCGGGAGACAACATCGAATTTATACTTCAGCTTGTTTTTGCGGTTGGAAAAACGGGAGTAAATATAGAGCAAAATCGCAACTACGCCAACAATCAAAGACAGCAAGCTCAAGTCGTCCACTCTGGCGATCTCCGGAATGTATCCGTTGCCGATCGCATTGAAGTTATCGTCATCGATGACGATCGTCCCCGTCTCCTCGGTCACTTGCAGCAGCGCGCCTCTGAAGATGAGCATGCCCGCGAGCGACGCGACGAACGAAGGAATGCCGATCGAAGCAATCAGAACGCCGTTCAGCAGGCCAATCGCGATGCCCAGCACGAGAATGATCGGAATCGTCAAATAGAACGGAACGCCGGCCTGCGTCAGCAAGATCGCGGCGATCGCGCCCATGAATCCGGCTGCGAATCCGACGGACAGGTCGATATGTCGGATGACGATGACGAGCGTCATGCCGACGGCCAGCACCGCGATATACCCCGTGGCGTCCAGCAGGTTGCTGATGTTGCGGGAGGAAATGAACAGGCCGTCCGTCATGACCGAAAAAATCAGAATGATGACGAACAGGGCGATGTACATGCCGTATTCGCGAATATTTTGTTTGATCAGAGATTTTGCCCCATTGTAGAAATGCATCGTACCGGCTCCTCCTATTGCGTAGCAAGCTGCATAATTTTTTCCTGGTCCGCCTCGTCGATCGACAGCTCGCCCTTCACCTTGCCCTCGGCCATGATGTACACGCGGTCGCTCATGCCGAGCACTTCGCCGAGTTCGGACGAAATCATGATGATGCTTAATCCCTCGTCGATCAACTTGTTCATGATCGAGTAAATCTCGAATTTTGCCCCCACATCGATGCCCCGGGTCGGCTCATCCAGAATCAGCAATTTGGGGCCGACGAACAGCCATTTGCCGAGCGACACTTTCTGCTGGTTGCCGCCGCTGAGGTTGCCGACGATCTGCTCCACGGAAGGCGCCTTAATATTCATGGAGTCTTTGTAAACGTTGGCGGATTTGACTTCTTCGTTGTTGTTGATCCAGCCGTTGGAGGAAACCTTTCGCAGATTGGCGGTCGTAATGTTGTGCTTGATGTCTTGGATCAGGAACAACCCGTCGCCCTTGCGGTCTTCGGTAACGTAGGCGATCCCGGCTTTGATCGCATCGCTCGTATGCTTAAACGATACCGGATTTCCATCCATCCACAAGTCGCCTTGCAGTTTATAAGACTTCGGATTGCCGAAAATGCTAAGCGCCAGCTCCGTCCGCCCCGAGCCCATCAAGCCGGCGATGCCGACGATTTCTCCTTTTCTCACGTGCATGTTCGCGTCTGTCACGACGTTCCGGCCCGCCTGAGTATCGTAGGCGGTCCAGTTTTTAATTTCGAGAATGTTGTCGCCGAATTTTTTATTCAGTCTCTTCGGATAAATGTCTTCGATTTCGCGGCCGACCATGTTTTTGATAATGACGCTTTCGGAAATTTCGCCCTTTGATCCGTCGAGCGTACAGATCGTTCTACCGTCACGGAGAACGGTTACTTTATCGGCGATGGAAATGACTTCCTTCAGTTTGTGGGAGATCATGATGCTCGTAATGCCTTGATCTTTCAGTTCGCGCAACAGCTGCAGCAAGTTTTCGCTGTCGTTTTCGTTCAAGGCCGCCGTCGGTTCGTCCAAGATGAGCAGCTTGACGTCTTTGCTTAGCGCCTTGGCGATTTCCACGAGTTGCCGCTTGCCGACGCCCAAATCTTTAATCAGCGTTTCGGCGCCCACTTTCAGCTTCACTTTTTCCAGCATTTTTCTGGCCTGAACGATCGTCAGGTTCCAGTCGACGAGCGCGCCTCGTCTCACTTCATGACCCGCAAAGATGTTCTCGTAAACAGATAAATCAGGGAACAGCGCCAGCTCCTGGTAAATGATCGAGATTCCGGCCTCTACGCTGTCGCTGATTTTGCCGAACGCTTGAACGCTGCCTTCGAACACGATATCGCCCGTATACGTTCCGTATGGATACACGCCGCTGAGCACTTTCATCAGCGTCGATTTTCCTGCCCCGTTCTCGCCGACGAGGCAATGAATTTCTCCCCGCGCGACTTTAAAGCTGACGTCCGTAAGGGCTTTGACGCCTGTAAATTCTTTGGAGATATGATTCATCTCGAGTATGTTGTCGCTCATCGTTCGCACTCCTTAGCCAAGCAACTTAAACAATGGAGGAATAGCGATAGAAGAATCTATCGCTATTCCTCTCGAATGCTATGCGTTTTTGAGAATTACAGACCCTTGAAGTCTTTCGCTGCGTAGTAGCCGGAATCGATGATCTCTTTTTTCACGTTCTTTTTGTCGACGACGATGACTTTAGTCTGTTTGGCTTTGACCTTAATCTTGCCATTGTCGTATTCGCCTGTCGTTTGCGGCTTTTTGCCGTCCAGGATATTGACGGCCATGCCCATGGCGTCTTTGACGAGCGTACGAACGTCTTTGAACACCGTCATCGATTGCTTGCCGTCGATAATGGATTGGATGGATGCTTTCTCGGCGTCTTGACCCGTCACGACATAGCTGGTGATCTCCTTGTCGGAAGCGAATACGTCCGCGATGGCGCGGGCGGTACCGTCGTTCGGCGCAAGAATCAGAACGTTGCCTTTCGCGTCGGCAGCGGCCGCGGTCAAGTGCGTTTGCGCTTTGTTTTTCGCTTCGTTCGGATCCCAGTTTGTCGTGATCTGGCCGATGATTTTACTCATTTCTTTACGGGTTAGTTTGGCTTTGTCTTTCAAGGCGACGGCTTCGCTGGAGTTGGCGATTTTGAATGTGCCGTCTTTGATTTTCGGCTGCAGAACGTTCCATGCGCCTTCGAAGAACAGGAATGCGTTGTTGTCGGAAGCGGCGCCGGCGTAAAGGTACAACGGCTGGCCTTTGCCTTTCGCATGGTCGACCAGATACTTCGCTTGAGCCGCGCCTACCGCAATGCTGTCGAACGTAACGTAGTAGTCGACCGCGTCGGTTTTCGTGATCAGGCGGTCATAGGAGATGACCTTGATGCCTGCTTTTTTGGCGGCTTTCGCGGCAGCGGCTGCCGCATCGCCGTCTTGCGGGCAGATGATCAGCACTTTAATGCCTTTGTTAATCAGCGTTTCCACGTTTTCTTTCTCTTTGGCGGAAGAGCCTTGGCTGAACAAAATTTCCGTCGTGTATTTCGTGCCTTTAAGCGCATCTTTGAACCGTGCCTCGTCCTGCACCCACCTCGGCTCGTCTTTGGTCGGAAGGACGATTCCGATGCTTACTTTGCTCTTTGCGAAGGCTGTGGGGACCGCGGCAAAAAGTGCGATAATAACCAACATTGCAATAAATTTAAAACTTTTCATTTTTAAGGCTCCTTTCGGAAATGGAGGAAATAGGTAACAAGTCAAATATATCACCGTGAGGCTTGCTTGAAAGCGCTATACAATAGCATTCTTTTACGACCATCTATACTTTTTTAAACTGGCGGCTCGTACGTTAATAAAATAAGCCCGTCCGGGTAGCCCCGGCCGGGCTTCGTTCACGCTCGCTATTTCTTCTTCACATTTTTATACACATCAGCTCGCGAGTGGAATCCGTCGGCGATGATCGTTTCGTCGATGTTGGATTTGTTCACGGCGATCGGCTCAAGCAGTACGGACGGCACCTCGATTTTCCCGTTGTTCAGTTTCCGGTCCGCGTCCACGCTCTCGCCTTGCGCTAGCTTGACCGCAAGCTCGGCCGCCTTCTCGGCAAGGGCCTTGATCGGTTTGTACACGGTCATCGTCTGCGTGCCTTCGACGATGCGCTGGGCGCCCGCGAGGTCCGCGTCCTGTCCGGCCACCGGAATGCGTCCTGCGAGTCCGCGCTCCCCGAGCGCCTGAATGACGCCGCCCGCCGTCGCATCGTTCGCCGAAATGACCGCGTCGATCCGATCGCCGTTGGCGTGCAGCGCGTCCCTCATATTCCCCAGCGCGTTCGCCGGTGTCCAATCCTTCGTCCACTGATCGTATACGACTGTAATATCGCCCCTGTCGATCAAGGGCTGAAGGACGTTAAATACGCCTTTCTTGAACAAATGCGCGTTGTTGTCCGTTTCCGCGCCGCCGTTATAGACGTATTTGCCCTTCGGCACTAACGCCGTGATCGCCTTCGCTTGCAGCTCGCCGACCTTCTCGTTGTCGAAGGAGACGTACAAATCGACGTCAGCGTTCTTGATCAGCCGGTCGTAGGCGATGACCTTGATGCCGGACGAATGCGCCTTATTGATAATCGCCGCGGTCGCTTCGGCATTATGCGGAACGACGACGAGAATGTCGACGCCTTCGCTGATCATCGTCTCTGCCTGCGAGATTTGCTTCGCGTCGTCGCCGTTCGCCGCTTTGACGATCACTTCGGCGCCGAGCGCTTCCGCGGCAGCCCTGAATAGATCCCTATCCTTCTGCCAGCGTTCCTCAAGCAGAGTGTCCATGGAAAATCCGACCTTGATTTTCCGAACCGCGGTCGTTCCGCCCTCGCCCGGATCGCCGCTCTGCGTCGCCGGCGCGGCGTTCGAGGATGAAGGCTGCTCGAAGCCGGATTCTCCGCTTCCTTCGCACGCGGAGACGACGCATGCGAGAACAAGCAAAAGCGCTATCATGTTAACAAATCCGAAGCCCTGTTTCATACGCGTCTTTCCTCCTTCGCCGGTTATCGCCATGCGACAGGCCCGTTAACCTCTTTTGCCGAGAAGCGTCTTCCGGTACTCCGTCGGCGAGGCGTCGCACGTTTTTTTGAATACTTTGCTGAAATAATTCGGATCGTTGTAACCGACCTCGAACGTAATCTCCTTCAGGCTCCGCTCGGGATCGGCCATCAGCTTCTTCGCCTTCTCGATGCGGCATTCGGTCAGAAAATCGATATAGTTGACGCCAAGCTGATCCTTGAACATTTTGCTAATGTAGAACGGGCTTAAGCTAACTCGCTTGCCGATCGCCTCGAGCGAAATATCCTCGTGGGAATGCTCGAGGATATATTTCTTGATCCGCTGAATCGTATCCGGCTCGATCCGTTCGAGATGCTCCGCGAACGATTGCTGAATCCGGTCAAGCAGCAAGCCGGTTTCCGAACGCAGCTGGCGATAATCCTGCGACTGGAACGAGAACAGCGGCGTTTCCGCTTCGACGCCCATCTCGAGCAGCGCGCGTGCCGCGATCCATAGCAGCTCCAGCACGCGCTGCTGCGCCTGCAGCAAGTCCGCTCCCTCGTTCTCGAAGCGCCGAACATATTCCATGACGTCTGTCCGAAGCTGCTCCCAATGTCCGAGCCTGATCCTGTCGAATAGCCGCCTCTCCACCAGCTTCGCGGAATTCCCGTCCGAAGCGGCGCCAAGCACCGGCGTATCGGCATAGAAGCGATATTTGACGGGAAGCGTCGGATCCATGGAAGCGATCAGCGCCTCCTGATAGGATTGTCGAATTTGTTCCAGCGAGTCGCAGACGTTCCCGATGCCGACGAAAGAGCCTTGCGAGGCTTCCGGCTTCGCGGCGGCGAGCAGCTCCCTGGCAAAAGAAACCGCTTGGGAACGGAACGATTTAGTCGGATCTCGGAACGCGATGATCGGAATTTGCCTGCCGTACATCGCGCCGACCCAACCGCTGCCCGTCTCCCTGACCTTCGTCTTCACAGCCGAATACAAGCTTTCCGATCCGGCCGGCAACAGCATGATCATCGCGAACTTCTCGTTCGTCGGTGTCATGTCGAGCAAACCGACAAGCTCGTCCAAATGCACCTCGTGCACATGATCGAAAAGAAGCTGCGTGACGACGTCCGTCTCGACGACCGGCAGCATCTTCTTGAACGCATCCTTCTCGCGGCTTCTCGCCTCCCGCATCGCTCGTTCATCTTCGATCAGCTTGATCGTTTTGCCGACCGTCGCCACGATTTCGCTCGCTTTGCTCGGCTTGAGCAAGTAGTCCTTTACCCCGAGCTTGATCGCCTTGCGGGCATAATCGAACGTATCGTAAGCGGTGACCATGATGAACTTCATGTCGGGATATTCCGCGCCGATCCGCTCGACCGCTTCGATGCCGTTCATGCCCGGCATTTTGATATCCATCAGAATGAGATCGGGCTGAAACGTCTCCGCCATCTGAACTGCGATCTTTCCGTTCTTTGCCTGTTCGATGACGAGGTCGGGGAACCCCTTTTGCAATATCGCCTGCAGCCCTTCACGCTCGATCTGCTCGTCATCCACGATCAGAAGCTTTATCAACTTTCTCGACCGCCCTTGTTTTTGGTATGTTCAAAATGACCTTCGTACCGCCTCCGGGGAAGCTTTCTATATCGATAATTTGTTCTTCCGCATAAAACAACCGAAGCCGTTTGACGACATTGCTGAAACCGATTCCCGTCGAATGGCCTTCCGTCTCGACAGGATACTCCTTCAGGATCTGCATGATTTTCAGTTCAGGCATACCGGGACCATCATCCTCGATCTCGATCGTCACCCGATCCCCGCCGTCCGTGACGCGGAACCAAATTGTGCCGCCGTCTTCACTTGGCTCGATCGCATGAATGACGGCGTTCTCTATGATCGGCTGAAGCGTAAGACCGGGAATTTGCACGTAAAGGCACGATTCGTCGATCGAAACAAGAAATCGCAGCCGGTCCGTATATCGCGTTTTCTGGATTTCCATGTACATCTTCAACACTTTTGTTTCGTCGTAAAGCGTGACTGACCGGTCCAGCCGCTTCAGATTGTACCGCAGCAGTCCTGCGACGCTCGCGAGCAGGTCGCTCGTTTCCTCGGAACCTTCCAAATAGGCTTTCTTGGAAAGCGTATCGAGCGTATTGAACAGAAAGTGCGGATTGATCTGGCTCTGCAAGCTGCGAAGCTGGCTTTCCTGCAGCAGCAGCTTGCTCTGCTGCAGTTCGTTCTCGAGCTGGGCTTTCTGCTGGATTTCCGAGATCAGATTGTTGATGTTAATGCGCATGCGGTCGAACATTTTCGCGAGAAAGGAAATTTCGTCGTTCGATTGCACCTCGATCTGCAGATCGAACCGGCCCCGGGACAGCTCTTTGGCCGCCTGCGTCAGCTTCTGCACCGGATTCGTGATGCTGAGCGAGAACCAATAGGTGAACAGCATGAGGAGGAACGTAATGAGCAAGAGCAGCCAGATGCCCATCTTTTTCATTTCCGTGGACTGCTCGATAATGCCGCGATAAAATCGGTCGTACGTCTTCAACTCGGTGTCTAGCAGCGTCAATGTCATATCGGAAATATACTTGGAAATGCGCGTCGCCTCGGAGAACGCTTTCTCGGAATCCTCCGTTTCTTTCTCTGACCGGAACATCAGCGACCGATCCGTCGTTTCGACGAGGCTGTCGATCAGGTTCATGTAATTGGTCAGGGCAAAATCGTTGTCCGCGTTCCTCAGATCGATCACTTCGAGCCGCGCCTTGCGGATTTGCTCCTTGCTCCAGTCCAACTGCGCCAAATTCAATTTGTTGGGAGTTTGCAAATAGTTGTTCAACGCCGTAACCGTCATCTGGCTCGCGGTCGTCACTTCGTTCATCCGCAAATACCGCTGCAAAATATCGTTGTATTGATCCTGGGTTTTCTGGTTGTAATAGGTGAGCGTAATCCAAATAGCTACCATGATGAACAAGACGACCGCGGCGAGCGCCCATATTTTCTTCTGAATGCTATTCATCGCACGTCGCTGCCTTTCAGCATCCGAATGTCGGTCAAATAGCCGTCGGTATCGAGTGGGACCATTTTTCCGCTTAACCATTTAATCATAAGACTTACGCTGACCTTTCCCATCGTCTCGGGAGATTGCTCGATCATGCCGTCGATCTTGCCTTTTTTCAGTAGCTTCAACGTATCCTTGCTGTCGTCGAATGAATAAATATGGTACGGCTCGACCCGCGAACGTCTGCCGATTTCCTGGATCATCGCGTCGGCGAAGTTCGCGTTGACCGCTACGAACGCATTAACGTCCGGCGTTCGGTTCATTAAGTCCTGAGTAGCCGAAATAACCTCTTCTCTCGAATCCGGTGTTACGGCGTATTGCTTATGTACGTTCGGATAGTCTTTCAGCACGTCGTCGATGCCGCTTAACCGCTGCGTCTGGTAATATTCCGAGCGGCTGTCTCCGAGTAAAATGACGGTGCCGGACTTACCCATGTCGGCGATCAGTTGCCGTGCAATCATCTGCCCAGCCAAGAATTGATTGGATCCGACATACGTTCTTCTAAGGCTGTCGGCCATCGGTACATCGTTCGCCACCGTGATGATGGGGATGCCGTAAAACGCGGCTTTGATTTTCGTCAAGCTTTTGAATTCGTCCGTATCCAGCCCCTGCACGATAATGCCGTCCACTCTGGAATCGATGGCGATTTCGATTTTCTTGAGAAAGTCTTCCTGGTTTTTGCCGTAGCTTCCCCATACTTCGATGCTCGCGCCGGTTTTCCGAGCTTCTTCGATCGCTCCGGCTCCGACCTTGTCCCAGAACGGCGTTCCCAGCTCTTGCGTAATCAGCACGAGTCGGTATTGCGCTTGATCTTTGGCGGATGTGCGAGGCAATTGCCAATCGGAGCGAAACACTTTGGCGGCCGACGAGAACGTAAAATAAAATAGGACGACGCACGCGAAACCGATGAGGAAGATGACCGTCTTTCGCAAATGAATGTCTCCATTTCCCTATTAAGTTAATTCCATCATATCATCCGCTTGCGAATGTTCAACTAGATTCGTCTCGGTCTCTTAAATGAAAAATCCCCCTTATCGAGACATGCGGTTTGTTTCCGCATGCGTCGTCTAAGGAGGGCAGGTCCGAAAAAAACGGAACCGGCTTGTCTTAGGTGCCGGCGCCCAGCTTTTGCGAGATTTGCGCCGCCGTTTCCTTCAGGGCTTCTATAATGGAGGGTTTATTTTCCTCGTTGAGTCGATGCAAAGGCCCCGCGACCGAAAGACTGGCCGCTAGCCGGTTCTGCGTATCGAAGATAGGAGCGGCGATCGCGAACGCGTCGATATCGACCTCTCCTAACGTCAAGCAATAACCGGCTTCGCGAATGCCTTCCAATTGGGAACGCAAAGCTTCTTGATTCGTGCCGATATCGAACGATTCCAATAGCTCTCCGATCGTTTTCTCCGATTCGTAAGCCAGCAAGGTTTTGCCGGAGGCGCCGGAATGGAGCGGCAATACCCGGCCGTTCTCTATCGACAGCCGGATGAGCCGACGACTGGTCACATGTTCGATGCAGATCGCCTTGGTGCCCGTTCGGATGAAGAGCACGGTCGTTTCGTTCGTCTTGTTCGTTAGTTCCTCCATCAACGGCCGGGCGATTCCAAGCAATTCCCGTTCGATCTGCGAGGATAGGCTGCGAGCCAAATCGAAAATACGCAAGCCGAGTCCGATTTGCCCCCTGCCCTTTCGTTCGACGAATCCGTTCTTGATCAAGGTTTGAATAAAGCGGTATGCGGTACTTTCCGGGATCGCGACTTTCTCCGCGATTTCGCTAACCGTCATCATCGTGCGGGACTCCGCCAGCACGAACAATATATCGATAGCTCTGCCTAACGTCTGGGTTCCGTTCACTTTGCACCTCAGAAATCAACTTTATGAGAACGCATTCTATATTTATTATATCACAACGATCGTTCCCCTCGCGCGCGCGACAACGCGTATTTCTCGGCCGCGAGCAGCAGCTGGTTCACGAGAATCGCAAGCAAGGCCACGAATATCGTCCCCCAGATGATCTTGGGCGTGGAGTTCTGATATAAGCCTTCGAACAATATGACTCCCAGTCCTCCCGCGTTGACCCATGCGGCGATCGTGGCGATGCCGATTACCGATACGGATGCCACTCGCAGCCCTCCCAGAATGATCGGAAGCGCAAGCGGAAATTCGATGCGGAGGAACAGCAAACGCCCGTTCATTCCCATCCCCCTGCCTGCCTCGATGATCGAAGGATCGATCGATTGGAAGCCGGATATTACGCTTCGGACGAGAATAAGCTGACTGTACACCACGAGGGCGATAATGGCCGGCTTCATGCCCAACCCGACCCAAGGAATCAGTAAAGCGAACATGCCCAAGCTCGGAATGGCATAGATGATGCCGAGCGCGGCCATTACCGGGATGGAGGTACGCCGGTATTTCGACAACGCATATCCGACAGGCAAGGCAATCGCCATAGCGATCGCCAACGAGAGGAAAGTAAGCATGAAATGTTGCTTAAGCAGTCGGAACAAATCGTCATAGTGCCGGTTCCAATATTCCATCATTTGGCTTCGCTCCTATCCTTCGAATTTAAGGATATCCAGCGTAAGCTGGCCCACCGGCAAGCCGTCGGCATCCTCGACGAGAACGCGTCCCGAGCCCTGAACGAGCAACCGTTGCAGGACGTTACGCAAGCTCTCGTTCCCGCTTACCCTCGGTTCGCCTTCCCTGGGGGGTTCCGTCAAAGCAATCATCTTTTCCGAAGCGTTAATGAGCTGAAGCCTCAGGAATAAATCGTCGGTGCGAATCAATTGCTTCACGAATTCGTTGGCCGGCTTCGACACCATCCCGAGCGGCGTATCGTACTGCTGGATCGTCCCTTCGTTCATGACGACGACGCGGTCGCCGAGCTTTAAAGCTTCGTCCACGTCGTGCGTTACGAATAGCACCGTCTTGCCCAGCTTGCGCTGGATATCCAGGAAGTCGTCCTGAAGCTTCGTTCTCGTGATCGCGTCGATCGCGCCGAAAGGCTCATCCATTAGCAATATTTCCGGATCTCCCGCCATGGCCCGCGCGATTCCGACCCGTTGCTGTTGACCGCCGGATAATTGACGCGGGTAACGGTTCTTGAAATTCGTTGGCAGATGCACGAGCTCCATTAGCTCTTCGGTCCGCTTTTGCGTCTTCTGCCGGTCCCATCCGAGAATGTTCGGAACCGTCGCGATATTTTCCTCGATCGTCATATGCGGGAATAATCCGACTTGCTGAATCACGTAGCCGATGCTCTGACGCAGCTCGTTTACGGGTACTTCCCGGATATCTTTGCCGAATACCGACAGCTTGCCTCCCGACGGCTCGATAATGCGATTCACCATTTTGAGCAAGGTCGTTTTGCCGCATCCGGAAGCGCCTAGAATCGTAACGAAAGCGCCCTTCTCGATTGCTAGGCTCGTCTCGTTGACGGAAGGTTTAGACGCTTTGGGAAAAGTTTTCGTCACCTTGTCGAATACGATCGCGTGCTGTGCTGACATGATCAACAACTCCTCGCTAGTCAGGAAGCTTCCCCGAATGATCGGGGAAGCCCATGTAGGTCTATTGAATGTTTATTTCAGAAGGCCTTGTTTCTCGAGGAATTCCTTCGCCACGTCCGCGTATTCCTTCTTGTTGATGTCGACGTCCGCGTTCAAGGCTTGAACCGTCGCGTTGTCCAGCTTCGCGGATACCGCGTTCAGGACGGCCGCGATATTCGGATCTTTGTCCAGAGTCTCTCCTCTGATTACCGGAGCGACAAAGTACGGAGGCCAGAATTTCTTGTCGTCTTCGAGCAGAACGAGATCGGGGTTCGTCAAATCTCCGTCCGTCGTGAAGCCGACCGTTACGTCCGCTTCTCCTTTAAGAATAACGCGGTACTTGATTCCGTAATCGAACAGTTTGATACTCTTGAAATCGGATTTGCCGTAGAAAGCGTTTAAGCCTTTGAGGCCGTCCTCGCGTTCTTCGAATTCGGGCACGGCGGCCATGTTCAGCTCGGGCGCTACTTTCGGAAGATCGGAAATTTTGTAAAGGTTATATTTTTCGGCGATTTTCTTGGTCGTTACGAGGCCTTGGGAGTCGTTCGCGTTCGTCGGCTCGAGCCAGATCAGGTTAAACTTCTCTTTGTACCCTTTGGCTACTTCGTCGTACACTTCTTTGGCATCCGACTTAGGCGCGGATTCCAGAACGTTGATCAATCCGGTTCCCGTATATTCGGGATACATATCGATGTCGCCGCTCTTTAACGCTTCGTGGGCGACTAGCGTTCCGCCGAGGTTCAGCTTGCGTTCCACTTTGTATCCGGCGTGCTCCAAAGCCAAGGAGTACATCTCGCCGAGAATCAAAGATTCCGTGAAATTCTTGGAACCGATCTTCAGCTTCGGTTTGTCCGAAGACCCTCCTTTGTTGGATCCGCACGCGCTAAGCACCATCATGATCACGACGATAAGACTAAGTATTCCGGTTGATTTCTTCATTTCTTTCCGACTCCTCTCATACTCTCTGGAATTTGGTCGTTCTTCTCTCGATGACCGCGAAGACGATTTCCGAAGCAATCGCAAGCATGGCCACCGGTATTGCGCCGACAAGTAAAATCGAGAACTTATACATGCTCAAACCGTTGATGATGAACGTTCCAAGCCCGCCTCCGCCGATAAACGCGGCGAGCGTAGCGCTGGCTACGACTTCGACGACGGCCGTCTTGATTCCCGCGATCATTAACGGGGCCGCCAACGGAAACTCGATTCGACGGAGGATGCGTCCTTGGCTCATCCCCATGCCCGAAGCCGATTCAAGCACGAACGAATCTATGCTTCTGAATCCCAAGTAAGTATTGACCAGAATCGGCGGGCACGCCAGCAAAGTAAGCGCGACGAGCGCAGGAGCGAACCCCGTACCCATAATCGGCAAGATGAGTACCAGAATCGCCAAGCTCGGGATGACTCGCAAAGCATTAAAGGTCGCCATGACGGGCACGGAAAGCCATTGCTTCTTGGCGCAGGCGATTCCGAGCGGCACGCAGACGACGAGAGCGATGAGCAGCGCGGAAAGGCTGATCGTAACGTGTACGCGCAGCGCATCCCAGAATCGCTCGGAGTTCGCCAGCACGTAATCGTAAGCTCCGGTTAGGGCATCCAATCTTTGTCTCCCCCTTCGCTCCGATAATTTATTATCATAGTTCGATAATTGATTATCATTGGTGATATCATAAAATACAATACCAAGTAAGTCAATAGGAATTGTTTATAAAATGGAAATTATTCGTTCGCTAACTTGATCATCGTTCGAAGCAACACGTTCGCTCCTCCCGCGCAATCCTCTGGGCTGCTCCATTCGTCCGGATGGTGGCTGATTCCGCCGCGGGATCGGACCAAAATGAGCCCGATATCGGTTAAGCGGCGCATCGCGACCGCATCGTGACCGGCACCGCATACCATCCCTATCGACGCGATGCCGAGCTCGTTCGCGGACTCGGCAAATAGCATGGAAATGCGCTCGTCGCATGCGACTGGGGCTTCCCCGTCCATCTCCTCGAGTCGAAGACCGATGTTCCTTCGCAAGGCGATGACGCCCAGCTCGCTCTCGATCTCTTCCCCGAACCTTTTTAATGCCAAAGCATCTGGGTGTCGGTAATCGATCGTAAACGAGACTTCTCCGGGAATGACGTTAACGGCGCCGGGCTCGAGCTTAAGCGTTCCTACCGTCGCCGTCCCTCCATGCCTGACGGCCGATCGCTCGATCTGTAGCATCGCTTCGGCAGCCGCGGCCATGGCGTCCCGACGAAGCGCCATGGGCGTAGTCCCCGCATGGTCCGCCTGGCCAGCGAAGCTCGCCCGAACCCAACGATATCCGTTAATCGCGGAGGCGATTCCACAAACCGCTCCCACGTCTTCCAGCACCCGGCCTTGTTCGATGTGTAGTTCCAGATAAACCTTCACGCTTCCGGCGCCGCGCTTGCTCAATGCAACTTCTTCCGGACGAATGCCGGCCTGCCGCATCGCTTCTCCAAGCGAGATCCCGTCGCGATCGCGAGCGTTCAGCCACTCGGCGTTCCAATCTCCGGCCATAGCCCGGCTGCCGATGTACCCGACTCCGAACCGAACGCCTTCCTCATCGGTAAAACATACGACTTCAAGCGAGCAACGATGCCGAAGCCCCTTTTCTTTCACGGTCCTGAGCGCCTCGATTCCTCCTAGTACGCCTAGCGGGCCATCGAATCTTCCCGCCTCGAGAACCGTATCGATGTGGGAGCCCGCCATCACGACTGGCGCATCCGGGTCCGTTCCTTCCAACCGGCCGACGAGGTTGCCCGCCGGGTCCAACCGAACGGATAAGCCAGCCGTTTGCATTCGTTCGCGGATGTACTCCCTTGCTATCAGATCGTGAACGCCGAGCGATGGACGATTAATTCCTCCGCTCGGCGAGAGCCCAATTCGACCAAGCTGCAATAGCTCTTCCCACAGCCTCTCGCCGTTAACGGTCGGTTCAAGCTTATCCATCGGCTTTCGCTCCGCTCTCGCGTCCGGCGCCCGCATCGAACGCCATTATCGCCCTCGCCAGAGCTTCGACGCCCGCAGCGAAATGCGACGGTTCGGTCCATTCTTCGGGGCAATGGCTCTTCCCGTCCAAGCTAGGGACGAACAGCATCCCGATTGGCGCGACGGCCGCAAGTTGATTGGCGTCGTGCCCCGCTCCGCTCGGAAGTTCGATCGTCGATGAGACCTCCGCGCACGCTTCCCCGAGCAGTCTTCGAACCTCGGGGGACACCTGGATCGCATCCGACTTGGAAAGCGGGTCCAGACTGACGCTTAACCCCCGGCTTTCGGCGATCCGATTCGCTTCGGCAACGAAAGCTTCGTAGATTTGCCGAGACACCTCCGCCTCCAACGAACGAATCTCCAGATCGAATTCCACGATTCCGGGAATCACGTTCGAGGCGTTCGGATCGTTGCGGATTGTCCCGATCGTACCTACCGCGTCCGCGAAATAAATCTGCTTGCACGTTTTTTCGAAGGCCAATCCGATCTCGCAAAAGCCGGCCAGCGCGTCGAATCGCATGTTCATCGGCGTTGTTCCCGCGTGATTGGGTTGTCCGACGATCCTCACCCGATAGCGATGGATGCCGACGATTCCGGTTACGACCCCCAGAACGGCTCCCGTCCGCTCTAGCACGGGTCCCTGCTCGATATGCAGCTCCAAGTACAGACCGATCTCACCGATTTGCCGGAGCGCTCGTGATAGCAGCTCCGGTCGACCGCCAAGCGAGGCGACGGCTTCGCGCAGCGTTCTGCCGCCCGGATCCGTCCGGTCCAACATCTCTTCCGAAAGCTTGCCTACCATTCCGCGGCTTCCCACTGTCGAGATCCCGAATTCGCTAGGTTCCTCCGCCGTGAAATCGACGATTTCAAGCGTCCGACGCAATCGGAAGCCGGATTGTCGCAGCATTCGCGCGATCTCGATGCCGCCCAACACGCCGATAATTCCGTCGAATCTGCCCCCGCCGTTCACCGTGTCGGTATGGGAGCCGATCATCAGCGAAGGGAGGTCCGGGTCCGTTCCCGTTAACGTTCCGATCAGGTTGGATGCCTCGTCGATCCGAACGGTAAGCCCAGCGTCTTCCATTCGTTCCGTTAACCAACTTCTTCCCCGATCGTAAGCTTCGGAGAACGAGCGCCTCGTCCAGCCGAGCTTCGTCTCGTCCGCGATACCGGATAAAGCTTCCAAGTCAGCCCACAACCGTTCGGCGTTCGGCTTCCAAGCCCGGTTTTCTTCGTTCATCTTCGACGCCTCCCGTTCTTGACCCGTCATCGGCCGTGCACCGCGGGAACGAATCGGCCATGGCCCGCTTCCGCGAATTCGTCGCTCTCGGCGTCGAACACTTGCTTGCCTCTGACGAACGTTCGCGTCACCTTGCCTTCTAAACGCATTCCATGATACGGGCTCCATCCCGCGCTGGAATGAAGGTTGTTCTCGTCCAACGTGCTGTTTACTGCGGGATCGAGTATCGCGAAGTCCGCGTCGTACCCTGCGGCGATCTTGCCTTTACGATGGCCTAGCCCGAAGGTGTTGGCCGGATTCTCGCACAGCAGCCTCGCGAGATCCAATATCGTCAGACGGCCTTTGGCGACTCCTTCGCTATACAATACCGGCAGCAGTTGTTCGACCCCGGGAGCGCCCGAAGCGTTGGCGAAGATGTTCTCTTCGTTGGTTTTCCTCTCCAGTAACCATGGAGCGTGATCCGAAGTGATGAGGTCGATCGTTCCGTCACCCGCTAACTCCCAGAGTCCTTCGACGTCTGCTGGAGAACGAAGCGGCGGATTAATCTTGCCGCGGCCCTTAAGCCGTGTCATGTCCTCGTCGCTGAACGTCAAGTAGTGGGTGCAGGTTTCCGCGGTGACGCGCAAGCCTTGGGAACGGTAGTACTCGACCAGCTTGAAAATACGCGGATACGTGCAATGGTACAGATGCAGCTTCGCGCCCGTCGCCAGCGCCAGCTCCATGGCGGTCAGGGCAGCGCTCGACTCGCTGACTTTCGGCCTGCTAAGCGCGTGGGACTTCGGATCTTCGCCTTTATCCTTATACTTGTCCAAATACCTTCGTACGATTTCGTCGTTCTCCGCATGAACGCCGACCGGACATCCCGTCTCCGCGATGACCGCGAACGAATCGAGCAGTTGCCCGTCGTCTATGCGCGGAAACCGGAAGGAATCGGTATTGAACATGGACACCTTGAACCCGCATGCGCCGGCGGCCGCGAGTTCCCGGATGGACTCGTAGCCCTCCTGTTTATGAATGGTCGCAAGCATCGCCATGTCGACTACCGACTCGGCTTCGAGCCGATCTTTCTTTTCCTCGAACGCGTCTAAGGTGCAGATCATGCCCGTCGCGTCATAAGGCATCTCGATTACCGTCGTGACCCCGCCCGCGGCAGCCGAGCGGCTCGTGTGGATAAACCCTTCGTTGAGCGCGCTATAGCAATGCACATGGGCATCCACGACGCCCGGCAACACATAACAACCGTCCGCCCGGATGACCGTCTTAGGGTCGTTCCGAATCGAATCGGGTATTTCTTGCGCAGGCGTCACGCGATCGATACGGCCATCTTTGACCCAAACGGCATGATCGCGTTTCACCCCATCCGGGAGCACGATATCGCCGACAAGGATAACGTCCTTATTTTCCATCCGCGCTTCTCTCCGTTTCTTCTTCCGGTATCCAAATTTTCCCTCTCAGCAACCTATTCATCGCCGCGATATCTTCCGTTAGCGGTCTGTCCTCGGATAAGAACGCTACGGTGCCGCGAATTTGGGCGTATGCCGCGCGCGTCCCCCTGCCCAGATTCGCGTTCGCCCTCAGATCGATGGCCTGAGCCGCATGCATCGCTTCCACTCCGAAAATATAATACATCCGGTCGATGATCTCTCCCGTTTTCCTGACGACGTAGGGAGCATGACTCGCATGGTCTTCCATATCTCCGGATATCGAATAATGATCCGGTCCGACGGGCGCGGACAGATGCCGGACTTCCGCATCCAAGGACACGACCGTCTTCTGCAACGTTCCGAGACCGATCGCCCTATCGGGATCCGGCGTCAGGAAACGGGTCAGCCCCGTAAACGCCGGGTTCCCGAGCTTAATCGAACGATGGCACGAAAGCTTGGATACGTGGCTCAACGACAAGCCCAGCATCTCGAACGCCAATGTCCAAGCGGTGACATCGAAATTCGAGCTAGGCACGATACGTCGCTCGTCAACGAGCAAGCAAGGATTGTCGTCCGGGCTATTCATTTGAATCGTCATCAACCGCTCCGCATAAGCCAGGGCGTCCCTCGCCGCCCCATGCACGTGGCACGCGCTGCGAAAACTGAGAGGATCTTGTATTTTCTCGCCTCCGGAAGCTTCTTGCGGAGATGAGCCTTCCAAGTAGCCGCGAACGGTTCGCGCGCTTTCGGTCGCTCCTTCGAATGGGCGAACGCGAAAGAGCGATTCATCCAACGGGCTTCTGCATCCTTGAATCGATTCGAGCGACAACGCGTAGACCAGATCCGCCGTTTCCAGCAGCTTGCGACACTCGTGCAGCGCTAGCGCTCCGATGCCGGCAGACAAAGCGTTGGCGCTAACGATCGCCAAACCTTCCTTAGGTCCTAACGCCAGCTTCGGCAATCCCGCCAAAGCCAACGCCTTGGCCGCTTCCATCCGTTGACCTCCGTAGTCGACTTCTCCTTCGCCGATCATCGCCAATCCGATATGGGACAACAAACCGATATCCGCCGCGCCGATCGATCCCCTCAACGGAATTCGAGGATGAATGCGATGATTCAAGAAATCCGCGTAAGTCCGGACAAGCTCTAGTCGAACCCCGGCTCCTCCGGTTAGGAGCGTATTAAGCCTTACGGCCATGATCGCCCGGACCTCATCATGCGTAGCAAACGGTTCAACGCCGCTGCTATGAGAACGAATCAAATTGCGATTATACTTCTCAAGGAAGTCCGGCTCGATCGTTCGATCCTTATTCACTCCTACGCCTCGGTTCAAACCGTAGATCGGCTGACCTTCGGCGGCTAACTCCAGGAGCACTTGATGGGCTCTGGTTACCTTTTCTTCCGCCTCTACGCTCACTCGTACTTGCGCCCCGTCGATCGCAATCCGCCCGATGTCGGAAATCGTTAAAGATCGTCCATTCAATTCCACGAAGGTTGTCATGTCAGCACTCCCGTTATACGAGCGATTAGGATGGCATTCCGTCGAACGCATAAGTAGCCAGCTCAATTCCGAGTGCTTTCTCCACTTCGGGGTACACGGTCGGATCTTTGACGCTCGAGCTAAGAGGAACATATCGCTTATCGATGGCGAATAGGGCGATTTCCATGCCTTCTCGTACGCCACCGACGCTAATCGGAAGTCCGGTGGACGTATCGAAAGTCGTGATGACGTCCGGATATGTCGTTAATCTGACGCCTTGCTCGTCATCTACGGCCATATATTCGTTCATGACGTGGAGGATCAACGTGCTTCCTTTGCCGTCTTCCATCGTAATCGTGCCGATGTCGAAAGCTCCGGAATAGTGCACGTTCTTGGCAAGGACCTTGCCTCTGCCGATCATGCGCCCGTTCGTCTTCTCGCAAACCGTCTTCATGATCGCTTCCGGTCCGTCCGGTTCGGCGGCGATCATCGCTTGCCCGAGCTCGAGAGCGAGCGATACGCCTCCGATCGCGGCATGCTTCTTCACGTAGGACGCCGGAATCGGATGACGCGCGGAAGCGATGAATCCTCCGGACATATCCGATGCGGTACGTAAAATGTTGGACGTCTTGGCAGGAGTCCCTTTGACCACGAGCTCCAAATACGATCCGTTGTCCCTTCTGCCGCCTACGACGACTTGTATCGTCTCGTAATCGGTCAACGCCGCGAGTCCCATCGAACCCATCTTGCCCGTCGGATGGGCTCGGATATCTCCCGTCGCGTCTACGACGACTAGACCGAGAGCCGCGGCCGGAAGCCAGCCGTTAATCGTGCTAGACATGCCGTTCTGCGGCGTCATAACCCCCACTACTTTGCCGTCGAATCGATCCATGAGCAGTTGAACCGCTTTGATGTAATCGATTCCCCACATCTCCCAGTCGTTACCGGCAGGTGCTCCGATCGCCGTACAAGTCACGATGATCGCGTCGTCCGGCAATTCATCCACCGATACGAGCTTCGGTTTGCCGATTCCGACCGCGGCGCCGCCGATTTCCAAGCCGTGATCTACCCAGCCGCCGCCGCCCGATGCGAAAACCGCTCCCCCTCTAACCGCCGCCTTGACGTCATTTATCGTTAATTCGTGCATATCGTCAATCTCCTCTCCGAAATCCATCTTGTGTCATGTATCAACGCTGTTTTTGCTCCGTCTCGATTCTCCGAATTCCTTTGTCGCGTATTTCTTCAAACGACTCCTCGTATCCCGCGTCGGCATACCGCAGCACCCCGATCGACGTATCGTTGTCGAGCGCGGTTTGCAACCGGATATCCGTCTCCGCGCTGCCGTCCGCGACGATCGTGATGCCCGCGCTCGTCATATATCCGCTGTATCCGCCGCCGCCGGAATGGATTGCGACTAAATCGGCCATCGAAGAACAGCTCAGCATCGCGTTAAGCAGCGGCCAATCCGATATCGCATCGCTGCCGTCCTTCATATTCTCCGTCATGATGTTCGGGTGAGCCATCGCCCCGGCGTCGAGATGATCCCGCGAGAAAGCGACCGGACCGCTCAACTTCCCGCTCCGCACCATTTCGTTGACGGCGAGCGCGAGCTTCGTGCGGTCTCCATGCCCGAACCACCCTATCCTCGCCGGCAATCCTTCGACCGGAACGTACTGCTTCGCCAGACGAATCCAGTTCGTCGCGATTTCGTTATCCTTGAATTCCTCCAGAATGTAATCGTCGATCGTCTCGATGTCCCTTGGATTTCCGCTAAGCGCTACCCAACGGAAAGGTCCGATCGCCTTGGCGAATAGCGGTCTCAGAAATCCTTCGGTGAACACCACGATCTCGAACGCGTCCGGAACGCCGTATTGGGAGGCTTGCGTCCGAATGTTGTTGCCGTTGTCGAACACGACCGCGCCTTGCCGTTGGAACTCGAGCATCGCGCCGACTTCCCTTGCGATCGAAGCGCCGGCATCGTCCTGCAGCTTCCGCGGATCGCGCTTGCGCATGTCCGCCGCCTCCTCCGGGGAATATCCGGAAGGAATATAGCCGTAAACCAGATCGTGTGCCGAAGTTTGGTCCGTAACG
Source organism: Cohnella endophytica (assembly GCF_003628305.1). Classification (GTDB taxonomy): domain Bacteria; phylum Bacillota; class Bacilli; order Paenibacillales; family Paenibacillaceae; genus Cohnella; species Cohnella endophytica. The sequence goes on from NZ_RBZM01000014.1 coordinate 91,335, forward strand.
ACATCGGGAACGATGCCGCGGCGCAAAATTTCGGGATAGACGTCCGCCGCGTTGCCAAGCAAGCCGACCGACAAGCTTCGGCGGTCGTCCGCTGCTTCCTTCACCCAAGCGAGCGCTTCGTCCAGGTTCGCCGTTTTTTTCTGCAAATACCCGACTTCGATGCGTTTGTCGATCCGGGCTTCGTTTACTTCCACGCACAAGATGATCCCATTAGCCATGACGCCAGCCAAAGGCTGCGCGCCGCCCATTCCGCCAAGACCGGCGGTTAGAATGAACTTCCCTGTCAGATCGCCTCCGAAATGCATTCTCGCGATCGATTGGAAGATTTCGTACGTCCCTTGGATAACGCCCTGCGAACCGATATATTGCCACGCCGCGGCCGTCAACCCGCCCCAAATAATGAGGCCTTGCTCTTGGTACTTATAGAAGTTATCGCTCGTCGCCCATTTTCCGACGATATTGCAGTTCGCCATAAGGACAAGAGGAGCGAATTTATGCGTGCGCATAATTCCGATCGGTTTGCCGGACTGAATGACGAGCGTCTCGTTTTCTTCCAGGTTACGGAGCGTCTCGACGATTGCGTGATAAGAGCCCCAGTTGCGGGCGGCTTTGGCAAGCGCGGCGTACACGGTAAGCTCCTTCGGATTCTCCCCGTTCTCGAGTACGTTCTCCAGCATGCGAAGCAATGCTTCCTGTCTCCAGCCTTTGCACCTCAGTTCGGCGCCTCTTGCGGCCACGATTCGATCCATTGATAATCCTCCTATCTTATTATCACAATACGATAGTATATTTCCATTTAATAATAAATTAACAAAAGTAAAACTCGACGTCAATGAGATTTGCGTTAATTTAAGTAACCACATCGGATTTATTGAATTACATTAATTCATCCGCTAGTTTTCCGCAATGGCTTAAGGAGTTCTTTTAGCTGGAAAACATCCAAAAAGGCGATACCGCCGCCCCATAGGGAGCAACGATATCGCCTCATTCATGCGTGCTAAATTGGTTTTGGTTTACGACGCTTCCTCCGGAGAGGTTAAAACGATCTTGCCTTCCACCAGCTCCAGCTTCACTTTGTTCGAATCCTTGACGCCGATCGATTCCAGATAAGTCGCCGGTACTTGCAATCGTCCGGCCTTATCGAGAACCGCGTATTCGACGTGGGAATCTTCCTCCGTCTGGGCGATACCCCGCTCGATCTCCGCGAGCTCCTCCGCGTATGACTTGCGCCGTAGCATTTCGGAAGAGATCTTGCCGTCGCGTATAGCAACGACGCGATCAACCTTCTTCGCGAGCAAGGGATCATGGGTTACGATGACGATCGTAATTCCGATAGACCGATTCAATTCCCGGAACAAGTCTAGAATTTGATCCGCCATTCGGGAATCGACAGAGCCGGTCGGTTCGTCCGCCAGCAGCAGCTTCGGATGGTTGGCGAGAGCGATCGCGATGGCGACGCGTTGCTGCTCCCCTCCCGACAGCTGATGAAGTTTGTTGTTCTTGCGATGGGTCAAGCCTACGGCTTCAAGCAACTCCAACGCGCGAAGCCGTTTGCGCTTGCCCTTCAGCAGAATCGGCAACTCTACGTTCTCGAGCGCGGTCAAATAAGGAATCAAGTTCCGCGCGTTATTCTGCCAGACGAAGCCGACGCTCTCCCGCTTGTATCGGACGAGATCGCGCTCGGTCATCTTCAGCATGTTCTTTCCGTCGATCTCGAGCATTCCGGCGGACGGACGATCCAGTCCTCCCAGCATGTTCATCAACGTGGATTTCCCGCTTCCGCTGTTGCCGATAATGGCCATCAATTCCCCGCTTTCGATCGTCAGATCGAGGCCTTGCAGAGCGAACACTTCGAGATCGGCCGCTTTGTAGATTTTGACCAAACCTTCGCAATGGATCATCCGTTAATCCTCCCCCAGCTTGAGCGCTTGATGGACGCGAATGCGGGAAAGCATATAAGAAAGTATCCCGAGCCCGAGCAATAGCATCACGGAAACGATCGAATATATGCGGATAAAGTCCATCGCGTCGAAAATGACTTTGAAAGGCGGTACGAGGCTGCTCGGATTAAAGGCGATCTGGAAGTTCGGCACGTACAACCGGCTCGCCAGATTGCCGACGAATACCCCGATCATGATCGCGACTCCCGAAGTCAGCAGTTGTTCTAGAGCCAGCATTCCGATCAACTGGCGAAGCGATAGACCGATCGCCCGCATGATTCCGTTCTGCAGCGTGCGCCCTTTCAACGATAAAATCCAATAGAGCAGGAAACCGACGAAGCTGATGACGATCGAAATAATGAAGCCGAGCGTCAGTATGCCGTTCAGCGCGAGCAAGAACGGATCGTTCTTCGCCTTGGTCAAATCCTGTTTCGTATTCACCATGTTCGTTATCGGCAGCCGGAGCTTCTGGATACTGTCGTAGAAATCCGACGTCGAATAGCCGGGCTTCATCTTCAACCAGACTTGGTAAGGCTCTAGCGCCAATTGGAACTGGATTCGCCCTAGATTGCCGACGATGAGCATCGGGGCGTTCCCCTTCGCGTTGTCTTGGGTTACGTCGACCGACCCGACCGGAGGATTCGGATTAAACGACGGGAAGTAATCGATGACTCCGTATACGACGAACGATGCTCCGTCCACCCCGTCCCAGGATACGCTAATCGTATCGCCCGTCTTCACGCCTTTCTGTTGCGCGAGCGTCTTGGAAATCAGTACGGCTCGGGGATCAACGGCAAGCAGGTTCATATATTCGTAAAACGGATAATCGAGCAGCTTGTTCGGAAACCACGAGGTTCTTCCGAAGTCGTCGCTTTCGATTCCGATCAACGTGGCAGACCCTTGGCCATTGCTCACGGCGAATGCCGCTTTTTCTTTGACGAATACTTTGGCCGTTTCCTCTACTCCCGCCAACTTCGAGAAAGGTTCGAACGAAGGCTCCAGGTAGTGGATGACCTTCGGCGCCGGCGTCGTGCTCGGGCCCATGCCCGGTCCGGCAGGCGGCGGCGCGTCGTTTAGCCACCTCGATTGCAGGACGAAATCCGCGCCGTGACTGTAGCGAATCCGGTCTTCCGTATTCGTGTTCAGCGTACGGGCGGCTCCCGCGCTGAATACTCCGATCGCGATCGTCATGATGAGGAATACCATCAAAAACTGATATTGGCTATTGGAGCGGCCGACTTGGATAAGCGTCGCGTACAAGGACGGCGGCCACCATTTGCGACCGATCCAATAGATGAGCCTGAGTACGTACGGATATAATCTTAAAAGCAGCAAACCCGCGCCTACGACGAACAAAGCGGGCATGACGAACTGCAGCGGATCAATGTTCAAGTCGTCGGATTTCAAGCCGAGACTCGTTAAGTCCTTCAGCCTTTTCTGGAACGTATACAATCCGTAGATGGAAACCGCTAGCGCGGCAACGTCCAGGAAGGCTTTATGCCAGAACGGCATACGATTCATGCGGGCCAGTTGCTGTTTATGCCCGACGATCGATACTCGGGTAGCGAGCAATACCGGTATGAGCGTCATGACGAACGCGGTTAACGCGGCGATGCCTCCGTATACGTACGATTGGCTGTTCATATGCACCGTCATGCTGGACCTCTGAACGAATTCGAGGAACCCGTTGGAAGCGCCGAGCACCTTCGTCAGCATCATGCCGAGGAACGGACCGGCTAACCATGCAACGCCGCATAATAAAATCCCTTCGATCGCGAAGGACAAAACGATCTGCCACCTGGAAGCTCCCCTGCTTCGGAGAATGGCGATCTCGTTTTTCTGCCGGTCCACGATCAGGTTCGAGACCATGAACATATAGAAGCCGAGCATGATCAGCACGGGGACGTTTAACGACCACATGAGCTTGCTTAATTGCTTGGAGCGTTCGAAATAGGTCTTGATCGTGTCTAGCGTAGGAGCGTTAAACTCGCTCTGGAAGGTTACGACCTTGCTCTTGATTTGCGCTCGGATCGCTTTGTCGGTGTCCAGGAAGTTATTCACGTTGCTGAGCTCGAACTTCCTATAGTCGAGCACGAAGAACCATCCGGTAGCGACGACGGGAACTTTGTTGCTCTTAATGAATTCTTGGGAGAACAAATTCTCGTCGACAACGAATATCGAGTTCAGATCGGCCAAGCTGGCGTTGCGGAAGTAAGGATCGTCATCTGTCTTCTTGCTGAATATTCCGACCGGCTTGATCTTGACCGTGCCTTGGATCTTGTCGTCCTTAAGCAAGAACTCTTGCCCGAGCACGATCTTGAAGCTGCTCAGCGCTTTCGAAGTAAGCAGAGCCTCGTATACGCCGTCGACCGGTTTATTGGCGGGCAACCTTCCGTCCTCGATCTTAATATGGGAAACTAAGTCGCTATAGGACCTTAAGCTCGCGCTAACCTTGGATTTCTTGTCCGGTTCGTTAGCCGGAACGAGCTGCAACGACTTCGTCCGCCGCTCGATAACGAGCTCCTTCACGGGAACGCCGAATCCCGGCCTAGCTTTGTCTTCCATGAATCGATCCATGTCGGACATCATCTTGACGCGACGTTCCGGAGTTTCGTTATAGAAGCTCATCATGGACCAATGCGTTCCCGGATAAATGTTCTTGTCGGTCTGGAACGTCTCCAAATCTTTGACGAGCATGCGGGTTAAAATCGCTTCGGAATAGATCGGCATCGTCCCGACAAGCGCCACGGTCATCAGGATACCGAAGAACATGCTGGAGACGAGCCATTTATTTTGAACCATTTTACGAATAATCATGACGAATAAGGCCACGACAAAGCCTCCCTAACTCTAGGAATGCGAAATGCTTACTGAAGAACGACGGTTTGGCCTTCTTCCAGCCCTTTGACGATCTCTACTTCGGTGGAACCGGCCAATCCCGGCTCTACGTCCACTTCGCGGAGACTTTTGCCGTCCTCGAGCACGCGCACGAAGTTCCGGCCCAAGTAGGTACGCAGTCCGCTGCGAGGTATTTTCACGACGTTGTCGCGCTGTTGGGTAATGATCTTCACGTCCGCGATCGAACCGATTTCCGTGCCCTTCGGCAAACTCGGCACAGTGATGTACAGCGTGGTTGCGTATTTCTCCGCCAAATCCTTGTTCAACGTCTCGGGGGACGAAGACGGCGTCTGGACGACCTTGCCGATCACTTCTTCTTTGTTCAAAGTAATCGTCGCGGAGGCGCCTACCTCTACTTCTTTAAGAGTCTGGGCGTCGCTCACGCGGATCGCGATGCGCAATTGGGTCGGATCGGCAACGACTACGAGCGTCTGGTAGGCTTCGATGTAGTCGCCTTCTTTAAGCGATTCGACGAAAATAGCCTCTCCGTCAATGTCTGCCACGAGCTGCTTGCTGTTAAATTGTTTGTTAAGGCGATCGTATTTGGTTTGTTCGATCTCCAACTGGAGTCCCGCGATTTTCAGCAATTGCTCGTCGCCGTCGCGCGCTTGGCGGTATGCGTACTTCGCTCGTTCCAGCGCGAGCTCCTGTTCCTTGAGCTTCAGGTCGAGTCCGTCCAAGATCAATTGAACGAGTACGTCGCCCTTCTTTACCTGATCCCCGGCTTTAACGAGAATCTTCTCGATTCTGCCGCCTTCGCCCGTAAATTGGGCGACGTCCGTATGAACCGATTCGAAGGCTCCGCTACCGGTAATGGCCTTCACGATCTGTCCCTTCGTTGCTTTTACCGTCGAATAATTTTCTTGGGCGGGTTTGACTAGCGGCGGCTTCAAAGCCTCTTCTTCTTTCGGAAGCAAGGAGCATCCGACGAGCGCGCCGCCCAGCAAAATCGTGATTCCCAGGGTCGCGGCTTGTTTAATTGTGCGAGACAATTTGTCCATCCTCCAGTTCGTAGACTTGATCGACGATTTCCATGATGGCAGGGTCGTGCGTGGTTAGGGCGATCGTGATTCCGCTCTGCTCCACCAAGTCCCTGAATACCTTGATAATATGCAGCCCCGTACGGCTGTCGAGCTCGGCGGTCGGTTCATCGGCCAGGATCAGCTTCGGCTTATGGGCGATCGCCCGGGCAATCGCGGTTCTTTGCTGCTCTCCCCCGGACATTTCAAAGGGACGATGATGCATCCGGGGCTTTAGTCCGACGTGATCCAGTGCTTGAATGGCCGCGTCTTTCCTTTCCGAGGCAGGAACCCCCGCAATCCGGAGGACGAATTCCACGTTCTCGTAAGCTGACATGAGGGGAATCAGCGCGAACGACTGGAAAATCAACCCCATCTCTTTCCGGCGGACGGCATCCCTCGATTTGTTGCTCATCGCCGTCAGATCCCGGCCGTCGAATTGAATGGAACCTTCCGTAGGTCTGTCCAGCGCGCTGAGCAGGTTAATAAGCGTCGTCTTTCCCGAACCGGACCTTCCTTTGAACGCGACTAGCCTGCCGGCGGGGAGCTGGATATCCACTCCGTCGAGGACGGTCACCGCGCCCGTGCCCTTGCCGAATACGCGCTTGATGCCGTTCGCGCGTATAATGTCTTTCGTTGCCGTAATAACAGCCTCGCTTGCTACCGTCATCTTCCCTAACGTCTCCCTTCTTAAAGCCATCTGGCAATCGTCTGACGCTCGATTAGCATTGGGGTCACCGATTCCCTTCTGCCCGTTCCGCCTTCTAACAATTCCATCACAAGCGCCGCCGCACGGGAACTCATCTCCCGTATCGGGTGGCGCACCGTCGTAAGCGGAGGCGACGTGTACGCCGTAAAATGATCCCCGTCGTAGCCCACGACCGAAATGCTTTCGGGCACTTTTATTCCCCTTTGCGAGAAAGCCATCATCGCGCCCATGGCCATCAAATCGTTCGCGCAGAACAGCGCGGTCATCCGGGGATTGTTTTCCCATAGGGCGATCGCCGCTTCGGAACCGCTCGTTCCGGAGAAATTGCCGTTTTCGACCAGGTTGGCTTCGTGAATAATGTCCGCTTCGGTCAAGGCTTCGCGGAAGCCCGCGTATCTCTCCTCGCATACCCGAACCCATGGAGGACCGTTAACGTAACCGATGATCCGGTGGCCTTCCGCCAACAGCTTGCGTCCTGCCGCCCGTCCGCCCTCCCTGTCATCCGAAATGACCGAGGAACAGCGCGGACCGACGACGTTCTCGAAGTTTACGCACGGAACCTGAAGCTGAAGCGCTTCCTTCATGATCGGGTGCGATTCCGAGAACGCCGGAAAAACGATAGCACCCTCCAAGCCGCGCGAGTTAATACACTCGGCTAGGCGATTGTCCGTGTAACCGATGAAAGGAACGGAGAAGAAGATCGCGTCCCGTCCATAGCCTTTCAGCGCTTGCTGCAAGGGTGCGAACATGTCAATAAAACCCGAGCTCGCTTCGAATTCGAATTGCGGGACGAACAGGCCGATCATTTTGCTGCTCTTGCCGACCAACTGCTTGGCGCCAAGATGGGGCACGTAGCCCATTGCTTTGGCCGTTTCCTGGACTAGTTTCCTCGTCGTCGGGTGAATGCCGCTTACTTCGTTCAATGCGCGGGACACGGTGCTCGCGGACACGCCTAGCTTCTTGGCGATCGCCTTAATCCCAACGTCGCCGGAGCCCGACTTCTCGCGACTCATGGCTGACTTACATCGGGAGCGAAGTGCATGAAAGGGGCTCCTTTCCACGTTTGCAAACGTTTGCAAAAATTTATTTTTCACTATATCCCAGAAGTAAATTTCTGTCAATTCATATCGTGAAATTCGCAAAATATCACATATGTTTCGTAAGATATGACTGGTCGAACGGTTCAAAGGGACTTTGGATATCGATTTTCCGACCGGAATAGGTTACAATCATTTCCAAGTAGCGACGAAGAACGTCCCTTAACTGCCTTATGGCGGAAGAGGGGCGTTTTGTTTTTAAACCCACTTTTCCATTGAAGGGAGAATTTAACGATGAGCTTCGAGAAAAGTCATGCCGAGTTTATACAGCAGCACTTGGAACGCAGAAGCGGCGAACGCAGAGGAAGGCTGGAACGGGGACATGCTCATGGTGAAAAAGTGTTTCTTCAGAATATTTGGTGGGCGATGTATGGAAACTTCGACGGCTTGCACCCGGAATACGAAATCGTAGATTGGCGAGGAAAATCTTATTTCGCGGATTTTATGTTGAAGATCGGTTACTTGAAATTCATTATGGAGATCAAAGGGTTTAACAACCACATTAAAGAAATGGACCGCCAGAGTTTCTGCAACGACACGAATCGCGAGCTCTATCTTCAAGGACTTGGTTATAGATTGTACTCCTTCGCCTACGACAACATCGCCAACCATCCCGACCAATGCATCTCCTTGCTCCGCATGAATTTGAGCCTTTATCACCCTTCTCCATCGCCCGTTTCACGTGTCCTATTAATAGAAAGAGAAGTTATTCGATTTGCATTGAGCCTCTCCCGCAACATTAGGCCAATCGACGTGGAACGGTATTTCGAACTGAATCACCGGACATCCGTTCAATGGCTGTCACGGTTAGTTGATAAAGGTTGGTTGCGCCCCGTTCGCCCCCATCCAAACAGTAAGGTTCTGGAGTGCGAGTTAGTTGGGGAAAAAATGCATTTCTTCTAGGCGAGGATACGACAAGCGATAAGTGGAACTTCCCCAGCAGCCTGTATTTTGTGCAGGTTGTTTGGGGTGAGAATCGTTTTTCGGCGAACAGCCTGTATTTTGTGCAGGTTGTTTGAGACGAGGTCCGTTTTTCAGCGAACAGCCTGCATTTTGTGCAGGTACTTTCATCAATAACGGCTATTTGGGACAATTCCACGCTTTTCTACTGTACTATCTCCAAGGCCCCCTAATTAAACTGGAGTCTTGTCCCCCAATTGAATTAGACTATTTGTATAGGGGAGGCGGACAGTATGCGTTTAGGGAAAGTGCTTGAGGAGAAACGAATGCAGATCGTAAGAGA
>NZ_RBZM01000015.1 GCF_003628305.1 Cohnella endophytica
TCAACTTATGTATCCGGTCTTAGCATTCGTTTCCGAATGTTATCCCGATCTTAGGGGCAGGTTGCCTACGTGTTACTCACCCGTCCGCCACTAACCTAGAAGTTAGCAAGCTAACTTCTAGATTCGTACGACTTGCATGTATTAGGCACGCCGCCAGCGTTCGTCCTGAGCCAGGATCAAACTCTCCATAATAGTTGAAGCCGAAGCTTCTTATCATAGAGCCTTTTGAGGCTCAATCTGTACTGCTGGTTTGTCTCCACCGACTCGAAAGTCGACCTCGACGATTGTTTGTTTCTTACGCTCAATGTTCAGTTTTCAAAGAACAATTTGTGTTTCGTTTTTCTTGTTTGTCGTGCGCCCTCTTGAAGCGGCTTAAATAATATATCACAGCCTCCTAGGCATTTGCAACCCCTTTTTTAATGGAAATATAATACATCGTTTTCGGGGCCAACTAACAAGGAAAGCCGGCGTCCGCCACAGGCGAACGACCGGCCATTCAATGCTTCTCTATCGCGCCTCTTATTGTTCGTCGCGCATGTGCGGGAACAGCAACACGTCGCGGATAGAAGGCGCGTCGGTCAGCAGCATGACCAAACGGTCTACCCCGATGCCAAGTCCGCCGGTAGGCGGCATGCCGTATTCCAGCGCGCGGATGAAATCGTCGTCCATCTCGTGCGCCTCGTCGTTGCCCGCTTCCTTCTCGGTCAATTGCGACTCGAAGCGCTCGCGCTGGTCGATCGGATCGTTCAGCTCGGTAAACGCGTTCGCATGCTCTCTCGCTACGATGAATAATTCGAACCGGTCCGTGAAGCGCGGATCGGATTCCTTTTTCTTCGCTAATGGAGAGATCGCCACCGGATGCCCCGTCACGAACGTAGGCTGAATGAGCGTATGCTCGCAGAACGTCTCGAAGAACGCGTTGACGATATGACCGAACGTCATATGCTTCTCGACCGGAACTTTGTGCTCCTTGGCCAGGGCGTGCGCTTCTTCGTCCGTCATTTGTACCTCGAAGTCTACGCCCACCGTCTCGCGGATGAGCTGGGTCATCGACACCCGGCGCCATGCCGGCGTCAAATCTACTTCTTGGCCTTGATACATGATCTTCGTCGTTCCATGCACCTCTTGCGCGATATGGGCGATCAGTTCCTCGGTCAAACGCATGATGTCCTCGTAGTCGGCATAGGCCTCGTACAATTCGATCATCGTGAATTCCGGGTTATGGCGCGTCGAGATCCCTTCGTTGCGGTATACCCGCCCGATCTCGTATACCTTCTCCATGCCGCCGACGATTAGACGCTTCAGATGCAACTCGATCGCGATTCGCATGTAGAGCTGCATATCCAACGCGTTATGGTGCGTAATGAACGGACGAGCGGCCGCGCCGCCCGCGATCGCGTGCAAAGTCGGAGTCTCGACCTCGAGGTAGCCGCGGCTATCCAGATAACGACGCATCGACTGAATGATCCGCGAACGGGTAATGAACGTCTTCTGAACGTCCGGATTAACGATAAGATCCACGTAGCGCTGACGGTAACGCGTTTCCACGTCCTTCAACCCGTGGAATTTATCCGGCAACGGCAGCAGGGATTTCGTCAACACCTCGAGTTCCAGAACCTTCACCGAAGTCTCGCCCGTCTTCGTCTTGAACACGACGCCCTTAACGCCGATCATATCGCCGATATCGAGCAAGTCGAACGCCTTGTATTTATTCTCTTCGACGGAGTCCTGGCGCACATAGATCTGAATTCGGCCGGAGAGGTCCTGCAGATTCGCGAACGAAGCCTTGCCCATCCCGCGCTTGGTCATAATGCGGCCCGCAAGGCTCACTTCGACCGCCCGCTCTTCCAGCTCTTCTTTGGACAAGTCCGAGTATTCCTTCAGAATGTCTCCCGCTTGGTGCGTGCGGTTAAACTTCGTGCCGAACGGATCGACGCCCAGCGCCCTCAGCTCGTCCAATTTATTGCGCCGGATTTGCAATAATTCGCCTAGCTCAATCGTTTCCGGCTGTTCGGTATGTTCCATCGTATTGCGCCCCTTCACTTCTCGTCATTAACAGGCAAAAAAGCTTCCTTAGGAAGCTTTTCTTTCTGCCTCGATCGGCTTCTCCGCCAGTTATCGTAAATTACATTTTGATATCGACTATTTTGTATTGAATAATGCCCGCAGGAACGCTCACTTCTACCGTCGTACCCTTTTTCTTGCCGATAATCGCTTTTCCTACCGGGCTTTCGTTGGAGATCTTGTTATTGAGAGGGTCGGATTCAGCCGTACCCACGATCGAGTATTCCATCGTATCGCCGAATTCCAAATCCTCTACGACGACTTTGGATCCGATGCTGACCGTTTCCAGATCGATCTCGTCGCTGTTGATGATTCTCGCGTTACGCAGCATTTTTTCAAGCGTGATAATGCGGCCTTCGATGAATGCCTGTTCGTTCTTCGCGTCCTCGTACTCGGAGTTCTCGCTGATATCGCCGTAACCGATGGCAACCTTAATGCGTTCCGCGACTTCGCGGCGTTTGACGGATTTAAGGTTCTCGAGTTCGTCTTCCAGCCTCTTTAGCCCATCCTGGGTCAGAAGCACTTCTTTGTCGCTCATCTCACCGATCTCCTGTCATGGAAAAGATTTTCAGGTTTGTTAATCAAATATATGGTCGGCCACCGCTGACATGACATCGTGATGGATGTATACCGACGATTTTCCTGAAGCTTGGGCGAATATTGGTACTGATTATATTTCAACCCCGAAAAAATGTCAATTCGCGGAAAACCTTCGTATGAAACCGCTTCATTTTAGTGTACGAGAATTTCTCCCGATTCAGAAGCGCCCACGGCATCCCGTTGCAACAATTCGTCTACCGTTCTCACGTAGTCGTCCAGAATGGAGACGACTTCGGAACGCGAAGTCAGGTCCATGATCGAATTTTTGACGACGGCCGAGTCCGGCAGTCCCTTCAAGTACCATGCCAGATGCTTGCGCATCTCCCTTACCGCGACGTTCTCGCCCTTCAGATCGGACAAACGATCCAAGTGCAGCACGGCAATGCGGATTTTCTCCGCGGGAGACGGATCGGCCAGAAGCTCTCCAGTAGTCAAAAAGTGAACGGTGCGGTAGAGCATCCAAGGGTTGCCCAATGCTCCCCTGCCGATCATGACGCCGTCGCAATTCGTATGCTCGAGCAGACGTTTGGCATCCTCCGGAGAAAATACGTCCCCGTTCCCGATGACGGGAATGTTCACCGCCTGCTTCACGTCGCGCAGAATGTCCCAGTTTGCGGTTCCGGTGTACAGTTGCTCCCGCGTACGGCCATGAACGCTGACCGCGGCTCCGCCCGCGCGTTCGACGGCTTGCGCGTTCTCCACGGCATAAATATGCGCGTCATCCCAACCAATGCGCATTTTCACCGTAACCGGCTTCTTCGCGGCATCGGCGGCATACGACACCATTTCGTAGATTTTCTTCGGGTCGAGCAACCATCTGGCTCCCGCGTCGCATTTCGTTACTTTCGGCACGGGGCAGCCCATATTGATGTCAATGATGTCCGCATTCGTGTTCTGGTCGACGAATTTCACGGCCTCCACGAGCGATTCCTTGTCGCCGCCGAAAATTTGCAGGCTAAGTGGCTTCTCGCGCTCGTCCACGAACAGCATTTCGAGCGTCCGCTGATTGCCGTGCAATATCGCTTTGTCGCTCACCATCTCCGCGCAGACGAGTCCGCAGCCGAATTCCTTGGCGATAAGCCGGAATGCCGGATTGCAGACGCCGGCCATCGGGGCTAGCACGACGTTATTGTTCATGGTTACGTTCCCGATCTTAAGCATGTTCTTGTTACTCCTTTCGTAGCCCGCCGCCATCCCAATCGGCATAACGAGCGATTCCTTCTTCTTGCAGAGAGAACGCGGACAGCTCCGTTTCCCAAGGGAAAGGCCGCCCGGCTTCCCATACGTCTTTAAGCGGTACTAACACGAATGCCCGCTGTCCCATTCGGGGATGCGGGAGAGTTAATTCCGGCGTATCCATCGACGCTTCCCCATGAACCAGTAAATCCAAATCTATGTTCCGCGGTCCCCAGCGTACGTCCCTGACTCGTCCCATCTCCTGCTCGATCGCGAGCAACCGGCGCAAAAGGGAAAGAGGAGTCAATTCCGTACGAAGGCAAACCGCCATATTGAGAAAAGAAGGCTGGTCCGTATATCCGAAGGGCGCGGTTTCGTAGATCGCGGAGATGCGCCTGACATCTAATTCGGAATCGGCTTCAAGCCTGCGCACCGCTTCCGTTAACGACGATTCGCGATCTCCTAAGTTGGCGCCAAGCGCCACGTATGCTTCTTGCACGCGTATTTCAATCCTCTACAGGTACGATGTTACCGTTAGCGTCCCGTTGTCTGCGGAACTCCACGGTTACTCCGTCGAAGGTTATATCGAAGGGCGGATTCGGTTTGGTAACCGATACCGTTGCTTTGATGATACTAGTATACGTACCGAGTACGGCCGACGCAATCTTTTCGGCCAGCGTCTCGATCAGCTTGACCGGAGGTCCTTCCACGATCCCCTTGACCAGCGCGTGAATCTCCGCGTAATTGACCGTATCGGCCACGTCGTCGCTCTGCGCGGCCCGTTGAAGATTCATGATGAGATCCAGATCGACGTAATACTTCTGGCCTAGCTTATTCTCTTCGGGATACACCCCGTGATATCCATAAAACACCATGCGTTTCAGCAGCATTCGATCCACGTCTCAGTTCCCCTTCCCTATCCGACGATGCACGATCGCATCCGTCATCGTCGCCATTCGCTTCATCTGAAGCACGTCATGTACCCGAACGATCTGGCAGCCTTGAGCGATTCCTAGCGCGGTCGTCGCTCCCGTGCCTTCCAAAGCTTCTCCCGGCGTTACGCCAATCGTGCGCTGGATGAACGTTTTGCGAGAGGTGCCGAGCAATACCGGAAAGCCCAAGCCGACCACGTCGCTTAACCTGCCCATCATCTCGAGATTCTGGTCCTGATCTTTGGCGAAGCCGATTCCCGGGTCCAGCCAGATCCGATCGTCCGGCACGCCGGCCGCTCGCGCGAGCCCGACGCTCTCCATTAGATCGTCTAGTACGTCGGGGACGAAATCGCGATAGTCGCGATTATCCCGGTTGTGCGTCAGAATAACGGGACAACCGTATTCTGCCGAGACTGCCGCAAGTTCCGGGTCGCGCTTGAAGCCCCAGACGTCGTTCACGATATCGGCTCCCGCTTCCAGCGCTTGCCTCGCGGTTTCCGCCTTGTAAGTATCGATGCTGATCGGCAAGCGGACATGCTCGCGTACCGCCCGAATGACGGGCAAGATGCGCCGAAGCTCCTCTTCTACCGGTACCGGATCATGTCCAGGGCGCGTCGATTCGCCCCCGATGTCGATAATATCGGCGCCGTCGGCCGCCATTTGCTTCGCCCGTTCGACGGCCGCCGCCACTTCGTCATAACGTCCCCCATCGGAGAAGGAATCCGGAGTGGCGTTAAGAATACCCATAATGAGCGTGCGACCGCCCAGTTCAAGTCGCATTCCGTCCCTCAAAGCGTACGAGCGCTCATAGATCGTCGGTTTCATTGCGGTTGCGCGCTCCTTTCCCCAGCTTCCCTGTATGCATGCATTAAGTTATAGGTGATGACCCCGACGGAGTTGCAGCCTCCCGGATTCAGGCCCCGTCCTTCGGCGTTCTCGACTTTCGTCACCGGGACGATCTCCTGGATCGAATTCGTCAGGAACACTTCGTCGGCGTACAGCAACCGATCCCATTCGTACGAGCCTTGTTCTGTTTGAATACCCATTTCGGTCGCTAATGCCAATACGAATTCCCGCGTAATCCCTTCGAGCGGTCCCGTCGATGCCGCGGGCGTGAAGAGCACGCCGTCCTTGATCCAGAATACGTTGCTGACCATTCCTTCGACCACATGCCCTTCCCGGTTAAGGAACAACCCTTCCGTTCCCGGTCTTGCGCCCGAACTAGTTAATTCCCTCTTCGCGTTAATATTATTCATATAATGAAACGACTTTAACCGGATATCGCCCTCGGGCGTGCTGCGGGGAAGGCGAAGCAGCCGCAGCGTCTTGCCTTTGCGGGCGGACGGATCGTCCGGAGCCAGCGGCTTCGCGTACGCGATCTCGTTCGGCTCGCCGTAAGCATCGGCAGGCAAGCCGATCTCTCCCGCTCCCGCGGACACCGACCATCGGATATAGCCGTCTTCCAAACCGTTAGCCGCAAGCAATTCGGCGACGGACTTCCGCATATGCGCCAAATCCGGGACATATCGAATCCCGAGCCGCTCGCAGCCTTGTGCCAGCCGGGCGGCATGCTTGTCCAACAGCCAAGGAACTCCGTTGTAAGTGCGGAAAGTCTCGAACAACCCCATTCCGTACAAAAAACCGTGATCGAATGCGGAGATCACGGCTTCTTCGGGGCGAGTTATTTGTCCATTGTACAGGAAGTTCATGCTCTCACGCCCGACTTCTGGTTCAAGAAATTGCGCAGGATGCGAAGGCCGTTGTCGGTCATGATCGATTCCGGGTGGAATTGCACGCCTTCCACGACGTACTCTTTATGCCGCAAGCCCATGATCAAGCCGTCTTCCGTCTCCGCGCTGATTTCTAGACAGTCCGGCAGCGTGTCGCGTTTGACGATCAAAGAATGATAACGGGTCGCCGTGAACGGGGAAGGAAGCCCTTCGAAGACCGTCCGTCCGTCGTGCTTGATTTCGGAAGTTTTGCCGTGCATGAGTTGGTCCGCGCGAATGACGTCCCCGCCGAACGCCTGTCCGATCGCCTGGTGTCCCAAGCAGACGCCGAATATCGGAATTTCCCCCTTGAATCGCTCCAGAAGCGCCAGGCTTACGCCCGCTTCGTTCGGCGTGCAAGGCCCGGGAGAAATCAGGATGTGGTCGGGCGCCAGCTTGGCGATCCCCTCCAGATCGATCTCGTCGTTGCGGTACACTTGTATGTCCTCGCCCAACTCTCCGAGATATTGCACCAAGTTATACGTAAAAGAATCATAATTGTCGATGACCAGAATCATGAGCGATCTCCCTGCCCTTCGCTGTACTGCACCGCTTTCCAAAGCGCCTTGGCTTTGTTCAGGGATTCCTGAAACTCCCGCTTCGGCACGGAATCGATAACGATCCCGGCTCCCGCTTGAATATGGCAGATCCCCTGGTGAACCGCGATCGTACGAATAATTATATTAAATTCCATATTCCCGTCATAGTCAATCCATCCGATCGAACCCGTATACGGCCCTCTGCGGGTCGGCTCTAACTCTTCGATGATTTCCATCGTGCGGATCTTGGGCGCTCCCGTGATCGTGCCCCCGGGGAATACCGCGGCCAGAACGTCCAGCGCGTCTCTTCCGCGCGCGAGCTTACCCTCGACTTGGGACACGAGGTGCATGACGTGCGAGTATCGCTCTACCGTCATGAGCTCCGGCACCTTCACCGTGCCGTACTCCGCCACCCGGCCGAGATCGTTGCGCTCCAAGTCGACCAGCATCACATGCTCCGCCCGCTCCTTCTCGTTCGACAGCAGCTCGTCCTCCATGGCCAGATCTTCCTCAAGCGTTCGCCCGCGAGGGCGAGTGCCCGCGATCGGCCTCGTCGACAAGCGTCCTTCGTCCAGCTTTACGAGCAGCTCCGGCGACGCGCTCACGAGCGCGAAAGAAGGGGCGCGCAGCATTCCCATGTAAGGAGACGGATTAACGACGCGTAGCCATTCGTACAAAGTCTCGGGAGCGACGCCGATCGGGCGGCTCTGCCTTACCGAGAGATTCACTTGGAACACGTCGCCTTGCCCGATATACCTCTGAATGCTCCGAACCGCATCCTCGTACTCGGCCTTGCTCATCGACGTAGCCAAACCCGGCAAGCTTTCCACGTCGATCTGCAATCGGTCTTGCTCCATCAGAGCCCGCATTTCGAGCTTGCGTTCGACGTTCGCCTCGCTTGCGCCATCCGAGAGCCAGTCCGTCCATTCTTGCTCCATCTCCAAAGCGCGCCTTTCGGCCGCCTCATACAATCGTCGTAACTCCGTATCCGCCATACCCGATTCTACCCGGGCGTGAACCGCGCAATAAACGGCGTTATGGGCATGATCCGCGATCCACAACTCTTCGAAACGCTGGAATACGTATTCCGGAAGTCCCAGATCGTCTCGCGCCATCGTAGGCAATCGTTCCAAGCTGCGCACGATATCGTAGCTCCAATATCCGAATACGCCTCCGATGCAGTCCGGAACCCCCTCCGGCCTCGGACCTTTCCATGGACGCATCCATTCCCGCAGAACGCTTAAAGGCGGCCCCTCCGTTCGGCCGACCTCCGTCCACGCCTCGCCGTTCCCGCCCACGGCCAACACCTGCGCGCCATCGCCATCTCCGACGATGACCGACACCGGATGCAAGCCGACGATCGAATACCTGCCCCCTTTGCCGCTTTCGAGCAAGCAGGCGTACGACGACGCCGTCGCCCAAGCCCGATCCCAAAACTCCGGCAGCACTCCCGATTCCAGCTCTATTTTCCGCACGTAGGGGAGCAACGTATATCCCTTTTCCCGATCGGCGTTCCACCGTAACCACTGCTCTAATGCGATGACTTCCACTAGACTGCTCCTCTGACGATGTTCTTTAATATGCAGGATACCATAAATGCCATCGGCTTGCTTGCCCCGGCTGCGAATCGAAAAAAATTCATTCCCATATATTGACTTGCTATATGTTGGACTGATATATTATGAATCGTCATATAATTGATTATTCCCTGGAGGGAGGAAACAACATGAACAGTCAGGATGTCATTCTAGGCATGCTTATGAAACGTTCCTTATCGGGCTACGAGATCAAGCAGATCTACGAGGATATTTTCGCTTATTTCTATAGCTCGAGTTACGGAACGATCTATCCGATGCTGCAACGGATGGAGAAAGAGGAGTGGATTACGAAGGAAACCGTGCTGCAGGAAGGCAAGCCGAACAAAAACGTGTTTACCATCACGGAGAAAGGAAGGGCGCAGTTCAACGCTTATCTGCATAGTCCCGTCGAGTCGGACGCCGTAAAGTCGGATTTCTTGATGAGGCTTTATTTCGGAGGTTACGCGGGCAACGACATCGTGATGACCTGGTTAAGAGAAGCGGAAGCGAGTACGCAAAAGCAAGTCGAGGGGTTACTGGAGAAATACTCGCTATATAAAGACGAGATGCATCCGGCTCAAGTCATTTGCATCGAGATCGGCATCAAGGAGCTTAGCGCGAAGCTCGAAACCGTCCGCGAAGGCTTGGTGCGCATGGAACAATTAGATGGAGAAGAGGGGTAATCCCATGACCGGAAAGGGTTCAAAACCTAAGCTGATCATCCTCGCGATGGCGCTTGGTTTGTTGATGTCGTCCTTGGATAATACGATCGTCGCTTCGTGCATCAACAAGTTAAGCGAGGATTTCAACGTTTTCGATAAAGTCAGCTGGGTATTTACGGCCTATATGCTGGCGGCGACAAGCACGATGCTGGTGTTCGGCAAAATGTCGGATCTGTTCGGAAGAAAAACGTTCTATTTGATCGGGATCGGAATGTTCCTGATCGGTTCCGCCCTGTGCGGAGTCGCGCAGAACGCCGATCAGCTCATCTGGTTCCGCGTCATTCAAGGGATCGGCTCCGGTGCCTTGTTCCCGATCAGCTTCACCATCATATACACGATCTTCAAGGATCCGAAGGATGCGGCGAAAATGTCGGGCGTATTCGGGGCGATCTTCGGCCTTTCCTCCGTTGCTGGCCCGCAGTTGGGCAGCTTCATCGCCGAGCATCTGGGATGGCGATGGAATTTCTACATTAACGTGCCGATCGGCCTGGCTTCCATGATCATATTGATCATTGCCTTAAAGGAAACGCGTTCGGAGCATAAACCGAAAATCGATTATTTAGGAACGCTGTTCCTCATCGTCACGACCGTTTCCTTGATGCTCGCGCTGGAATGGGGCGGCAAAGATTACGCTTGGAACTCTTGGCAGGAAATCGGCTTGTTCGCGATCTCCGCGATTTTCGGAGCCTTCTTCGTCGCGGTCGAACTGCGCGCTCCTGAGCCCGTGCTTCCTCTTAGCATCTTCAAGAACAAAATGGTGCTCGGAACGAGTATTCTTTGCTTCTGCCAGGGCGTTATCATGTTCTCGGCGATTACCTATTTGCCTTTCTTTACGGTCGGGGTGTTGGGTCGCACCAATTCTAACGGCGTCTTAACGCCCATGATGGCTTCGCTGATCGTGGGAGCGATTCTGTTCGGGTTCTTGCAGTCCAAATTCGCCTTCCGTACTCTCATGCTGTTCACGATGCTGATGACCATCGTCGTTGCCTCATTGCTCGCCGTCGTCGGCCCCGATGCTTCCAACGGTTATATGATCGCGCTTATGATCCTGCTAGGCGTCGGCGCAGTCGGGCCGTTAATGAGCGTCGCGCAGAGCTCCGTAGCCGCGAACGTCGATCCCAAGTACATGGGCGTAAGTTCTTCCATCGTCGGCTTCTGGCGTAACCTCGGAGGAATATTGGGCGCTTCGATCATGGCGACGATCGTAAACAACAACCTGCATCGGCTAATCTCCGCCGGGGCGGATAAGATCGGCATCCCCGCGAACAAAATCGGAGAATTGGCCAATCCGGAGCTTCTGATGCGCGCGGGAGGCCAGCTTGATCCCCAAATCCGCAGGTTCCTCCGGGAGGCGCTCGCAACGGCCATTAATCACGGCTTTATTCTCAGCATTTGCGTTGGCAGCATTGGCTTAGTTACGGCCATGTTCGTAGGAGTGAGCAGATTGGATACGACGAAAAAAAGCCAATCCAGCGCCGCTCATCTGTAAGCTATGTAATTTAGTATAAGTTCCCCGTGGACGCAAAACAGCCCTCGTCTTGGACGAGGGCTGTTCGCTATTCAGGAATTAGTTATCGAAGTTAAACAAAGGCGTGCTCAGGTAACGCTCGCCGTTGGAAGGAACTACGGCGACTACGCGTTTGCCTTCGCCCAGTTCTTTGGCGATTTTAAGCGCCGCGAAGATTGCCGCTCCGGAGGAAATACCCACGAGCAGGCCTTCTTTTTTCGCTACCGCGCGAGCGGTTTCGAACGCTTCTTCGTTCTCGACCGTAAGAACTTGGTCGTAGATTTCGCGATTAAGAATATCCGGGATAAAGTTCGCGCCGATCCCTTGGATCTTATGCGGACCAGGGCCGCCGCCGGACAAGAGCGGGGAAGCCGCAGGCTCGACCGCGACGACTTTGATGTTCGGGAAGTTCGCTTTCAGAACTTCGCCGGCGCCGGAGATCGTTCCGCCCGTACCGATTCCCGCGACGAACGCATCGATCTTGCCGTCGTAAGAGTTAATCGCTTCGACGATTTCCGGACCCGTCGTTTCGCGGTGGATTTTCACGTTCGCTTGGTTCTTGAATTGTTGCGGCAGGAAGTAGTCCGCGTTTTCTTTCACGATCTCTTCCGCTTTCTTAACGGAGCCGTTCATGCCCTCGGATCCCGGAGTCAGAACGAGCTCTGCGCCGTAAGCGCGAAGCAGGTTGCGACGCTCCAAGCTCATCGTCTCGGGCATAACGAGAATCGCGCGGTAGCCTTTGGCCGCTGCGACCATTGCCAGACCGATACCCGTGTTACCGCTTGTAGGCTCGACGATCGTGCTAACGCCCGGTTTGATCAGGCCTTGTTTCTCGGCTTCTTCGATCATGCTGATCGCGATGCGGTCTTTAACGCTGGAACCCGGATTCTGGTATTCCAGTTTCACGTAGATTTCCGCGCTGCCTTCAGGTACGATGCGGTTCAAACGAACGAGTGGAGTATCGCCGATTAACTGAGTGACGTTCTGAACAATTTTAGCCATTAGACATGTTCCCTCCTAAGATATGCGGCCGTGTGCCGCTCGATACGTTAATCCGACTAAATCAGTAGGTTTTTAATATGGTTTCATCTTATCAAACCGTTAAGACGATTGTCAATAGTTGGTTCCAATCCTTTACAGCGCTCGTCTTTACCTAAGGGCGGAGGATCCGATCCTTGACTTCGGCATGGTACTTGTCCAATAACGATTGTTCGAAATCCTTCATCGGAACGGCTTTGCCTAAGGCGATTTGCCTCTCCGCCGCGGAACGGATTTCCGACTCCGAACGGGTTTTAATCTCGCTCCTGCCTTCGAGCTTCACGATGGCATAACCTTGATCGGTCTTAACGGGTCCGGTGACGTCCCCTACCTGCATGTCCGTCGCCGCCTGCATGATTCCCGGATCCGTGAACGGATCGCCGGCTTCTATCCATCCG
This sequence comes from Cohnella endophytica, assembly GCF_003628305.1. Taxonomy (GTDB): domain Bacteria; phylum Bacillota; class Bacilli; order Paenibacillales; family Paenibacillaceae; genus Cohnella; species Cohnella endophytica. The sequence continues at coordinate 12,323 of NZ_RBZM01000015.1, forward strand.
GCGTCACCGCCTTCGTCCGCCGTGAATTCATCCACGGAATATGTACGGGCAAGCTCGGCGAAATCGGCGCCTTTCGTAAGGCTGGCAAGCAGATCTTCCGCTTGTCCTTTCGTTTGCACGATAATTTGGGAAAGGCGGTATTGCCTTCGGGGAACGAAATCCTCTCGATGCTCGTCTATGTATCGGTCGATCTCCGAAGGCGTCACCTTGACGTCTCGAATGGATAGCTTCTCGAGCAGCAGCCGGTAGCGGGCGTCTTCCAGCACCTCTTCCCGGTTCATGCCGAGCTGTTCCTCCATCTCTCGGTAGAACGCTTCTTCGCTCTCGTATCCTTGCTTCATCTGACGCAACTCCTGCTCCAGTTCCGCGTCCGTCACTTCGACTCCGAGCGAATTCGCCTCTTCCTTCACGGCCTCAAGCAGCATCATGCTTCTAAGGGTATGCGCGCCGTAAGTCGAAAGCAATCGGTCGATCAGCTGCTGACGGGAAAAAGACGAACCTTCGATCGTCGCAACGATATCGTCCTCCGTAGCATTGGTTTGAGGCGCGGTTCCACCGGGAGATGGGGAAGGCGCGGATGTTCCCGACGATTTGCACCCCGTTATCATTGCCAATATTGCCAAGAGGGCCAGCAGTACGAGCGGCTTCTGCCGTATCGTCTCCCTCATGAATGATCATCCCCTCCGCTATCGCTTTGATTAGCCGCGATCCGTTAAGCGATACAGAGCCTCTAATTGCTCGGCATCGAATAAATACTTCTCGTTGCAGAAGTGGCAGTGAAGCTCCGCTTGGCCATCTTCCTCGATTAGGTTTCTCAGCTCTTGCCGGCCGAGCGTGATCAGAACCTTCTCGAAACGTTCGCGCGAGCAATTGCAACGGAAGACGGGTTCGATGATCTCATGAACGGTAATATCGTCCCCAACCAGGAAACGCAAAATGCCTTCCGGCGTTTCGCCTTGGTCCATTAATGCCGTTACGTGCGGCATGGCCGCAATCGCGCGCTCTAGGCGAACGAGTTGTTCTTCCTTTAACCCCGGCATCACTTGGACGATAAAGCCTCCTGCGTGAAGCACGGAATTGTCCGTATCCACGAGTACGCCCAGACCGACGCAAGATGGCGTCTGCTCCGAATCGGCGAAATATAGCGTAAAGTCTTCCGCGAGCTCACCCGAGATGATCGGAACGCTGCCCCGATAAGGTTCCCTTAGCCCAAGGTCCTTGGTCACGTTAATAAATCCGTTGCGGCCTACCGCCCCGGCGACATCCAGCTTCCCTTCGCTATTGCTAGGGAGATGTACGTGAGGGTGATCGACATACCCTCTCGCTTCGCCCTTTGCGTTAGCGTCGACGGCGATCTGACCGATCGGCCCGTCGCCCTTCACTTGAACCGACAATCTCTCGTTGCCTTTAAGCATAAGTCCCATCATCGTAGCGACCGTCGCGGTTCTGCCGAGCGCGGCCGTTGCAGTCGGGAACGTATCCTGCCTGCGTTGCAACTCCGACACCAATTCCGTCGTCCGGGCCGCGAACACGCGCAAGCCGCCATTCCAGGCGGTACCCCTAATAATTTCGTCTTTCATCCGGCGAATTTCCCCTTTCCTTGCTTACCCCTAATCATGCGACATCGCCGTCCGTCGGACGGCGATCTGTCGGAATTATGGTTGCTGCCTAAGATTACCCGTTTCGTTCGTATACGATTCGCAAGCCTTCCAACGTAAGCAATGGATCGACTAGCTCGATCGTCTCCGACTCTTCCGCGATCAATTCCGCCAAGCCCCCGGTTGCGATAACCCTAGGCTGCACGTTAAATTCTTTGCAAATTCTTCTGACGATCCCGTCCACTTGGCCGGCATAGCCGTAAATCATCCCCGACTGCATAGCCGCCACCGTGTTGCGGCCGATAACCGCCTTCGGCTTCGTCAGCTCGATCCGCGGCAGCTTCGCCGCCCGCTGGTACAGCGCCTCGGCGGAGATGCCAATTCCCGGCACAATAGCTCCTCCCAAATAGGCGCCAGTGCCGTCGATATAATCGAAGGTCGTCGCCGTACCGAAGTCCACGACGACAAGAGGCGTGCCGTATTGCTCGATACCCGCCACCGCGTTCACGATACGATCGGCGCCGACCTCGCGGGGATTCTCGTAACGGATGTTCAAGCCCGTCTTAATGCCCGGGCCGACGACCAACGCATGTTTGCCGACGTATTTGACGAACAGCTGCTCAAGCGTATGCATAATTGGAGGTACGACGCTAGAAAGAATTACGCCCTCTATTTGTTCTGCCCGAACGCCGGCCAGTTGAAACAGATTGCTGATCAGGATGCCGTATTCGTCCACCGTAGAGGAACGATTCGTGCTTAAGCGCCAGTGATGCGACAACGTACGGCCTTCATAAAGACCCAGTACGATATTCGTGTTGCCCACGTCCACGACCAAGATCATAAAGACGCCGCCCCCTTCTTCTCGTTCAAGTCCAAGCTAATATCGAGCGCTTGGAACGAGTGGGTCAGTCCGCCGACCGAGATAATATCCACGCCGCTGCGCGCCACTTCCGCCACGCGATCGGGCCGGATGCCGCCGGATGCTTCCAAGACGATATGAGGCGCCAGCTCGCGAATCTTCTTCACGGCAACCGCCATGTCTTCCGGGCTCATGTTGTCCAGCATGACGATGTGCGCGCCGGCATGAACCGCTTCCTCCGCTTGGGCTAGCGATTCCGCTTCGACCTCGATCATCATCGTGTGCGGGATGCGGGACCGCGCCGCTAGGACGGCTGGCGTAATGCCTCCGGCCGCCTTAATATGGTTGTCCTTAATCATGACCGCATCGTACAGGCCGAAACGATGATTCGCGCCGCCGCCTACTCTTACCGCATACTTCTCGAGCGTCCGATGTCCGGGCGTCGTTTTGCGGGTATCCGCGATCTTCGCTTTTTGCCCTTCGGCCGCAGTTACGTATTCGTTTGTTTTCGTCGCAATCCCGGACAACCGCTGCAGGAGATTAAGCGCCAATCGCTCGCCGGTAAGAATACTGTGCGTGGAGCCTTCCACGATCGCCAGTACCGTACCCTTCGCCACCGTAGTGCCGTCCGTTACTTGAGCGTTAAATCTCAAGCTAGGATCGACCACCTCGAACACGAGTCTCGCCAGCGGAATGCCCGCGAGAATGCCGGCTTGCTTAGCGTGAATAATACCGCTCGATTGATGCCCTTGAGGTACGATCGCCATCGTCGTTACGTCCCCCGAGCCTATGTCCTCCGACAGCCATGCGCGCAGCTGAGCCTTTACCGTCTCAACCGCGGGACCGCCGACCGTCCAATCGCTCTCTCGTTCAAACATCGTTGTCGACCCTTTCTGTGCTTATGCCATTCTCTCGGTTTAATATCGTATGCTTGCGCCAGTTCAGATCATCTCTCTGCGGATAGTCTTCCCGGTAATGTCCTCCGCGGCTCTCTTCCCGATTCAATGCCGCCTCCGTCACGAGCAAAGCGCAAGTCAGCAGGTTGGCATATTCCAGCTCTTCCCGTTTCGACAGATTTAATTGGAATAATGGCAATTGCTTCTTCAGTTCTTCCAAGCCCTTCAGCAATCCCGCCCGGTCCCTGTGAAGTCCGGCATAACGCACCATGCTCTTCTGAAGCTTTAATCTGCGTTCGATCAAAGCGCCGGTCAGAGTCGCGTTCCGCTGCGAATTCGAACCGCTTCCGTCCGCGACCGATTTGCCTTCCGGCAGCTGATTGATCGTATCCACGATCCTTTGGCCGAACACGATCGCCTCGGACAACGAGTTGCTCGCGAGTCGGTTAGCCCCGTGAACGCCGGTCGAAGATGCTTCTCCGCAAGCGAAAAGGCGACGGATGCTCGTCTCCCCGCGCAAGTCGGTTTTCACTCCGCCCATCATATAATGAGCCGCCGGAGCAACGGGAATCCAGTCCGTCGTCATATCCAGCCCGTAGTTCAAGCAGAATTCGAAGATCGTCGGGAAACGGTGCTTAATGAGCTCCGGAGTTTCATGCGTAATATCGATATAAACGTAAGTAGATTTCGTCGCTTCCATCTCGTTGACGATCGCGCGGGCAACGACATCCCTAGGAGCGAGCTCCAGCTGGGGATGGTAGTTTTCCATGAAGCGATCTCCGCGAATATTACGTAAGTATGCCCCTTCGCCGCGAACGGCTTCGGAGATCAGAAACCGGGGCGCTCCCGGGTAGCACAGAGACGTCGGATGAAATTGATTAAACTCCATGTCCCGAATATCGGCGCCGGCACGGTAAGCCATCGCGACCCCGTCTCCCGTGGCGACTTCCGGGTTCGTCGTATAGCGGTATAACTGACCCATTCCGCCCGTGCATAAGATCGTCGCCTGCCCGAATACCGCTACTCTCGAGCCATCCGGCTTCTGTACGTGGGCGCCGCGGCATTCGCCGTCTTCGGTCAGAAGATCGAGCACGAAGTGGTCGTCCCATAGCTCGATCTTCGAATTGGCTTTTACTTCCTCGGCCAAAGCCCGCACGATCTCGAATCCGGTCGCGTCGCCGTTGGCATGCAGAATGCGCCTCTGGCTGTGAGCGCCTTCTTTGGTCAAGGCAAACTGCCCATCTTCTTCATCGAAGAGGGTTCCGTAACGAATGAGTTCTTGAACCCCCGCGGGGCCTTCGTGCACGAGTACGTCAACCGCCGAGGCTTCGCATAATCCTGCTCCGGCGATCAGCGTATCTTGGGCGAGAAAATCGGGCGAATCGTCGTCCGACATGACGGCCGCAATGCCGCCTTGCGCATAACGGGTATTGCTATCGAAAAGCGATTTCTTCGTAATCATCAGAACCCGCTTCGTCTCGCTTGCTTTTAATGCCGTAAACAAACCGGCGATTCCGGCTCCGATCACGATGACATCCGTCTCGATGCGTGGAAGCTTAGCCAAATCAAAATCGACAACGTAACGTGGAATCATAAGGTATGTCGTCCCCACTCCAAAAAGAGAGTAGCGCAAGCTACTTCGCGATCAAGGGTTACTTGACCAGCAGCATGCGCTCCAGCGATAAACGAGCTTTGTCCGCAACGTCTTGCGGCACGTAGATTTGCGGTTGCATCGTCTCCAGGCATTTCACGACCTTCTTCAGGTTGTTGACCTTCATGTTCGGGCAGACGAGGAATTTCGAAGCGAAATGGAAAGTCTTGTTCGGACTGTCCAGTCGTAATTGATAGCCGGTTCCATCTTCCGTACCGACGATAAACTCCGGATGATCCGACTCGCGGCAATATTTCAGGATCGCCGTCGTGCTGCCGACGAAGTCCGCCATCTCGACCACTTCCGGACGGCATTCCGGATGAACCACGAATTGCGCGTTCGGGTGCTTGGCTCGCATCTCTTCGACATCTTTAATCGTAAGCATGTCGTGAGTATTGCAATACCCTTCCCAGATGATCATCTTTTTGTCCGTGAATTGTTGAACGTAATGACCCAGGTTCTTGTCCGGACACCAGATGACTTCATCCGCGTCGACCGAGTTGACCACCTTGACCGCGTTCGCGGACGTACAGCAAATATCGGTTTCCGCCTTCACGTCGGCCGACGAGTTAATGTACGTAACGACCTTCGCGTTCGGATGCTTCGCCTTTAATTCCTTGAGACCGATCGGATTGACCATATCCGCCATCGGACAGCCCGCGCGTTCGTCCGGTACGAGTACCGTCTTATTCGGAGCGAGAATCTTAGCGCTCTCCCCCATGAAGTGAACGCCGCAGAAAACGATGACGTCCGCATCCGTAGAAGCCGCCTTCTGAGCGAGCAGGAATGAATCTCCCCGGAAATCGGCAACCTCCTGTATTTCATCGCGCTGATAATAATGAGCGAGAATAATAGCATTCCGTTCTTTCTTCAGCTGCATAAGCCGCTCGCGCAGCTCGCGGTTCTGTTCCGCCTTGCGCTCTAACGCCAAAGCCTCCATGTCGATCTCCTCCCTAGAGTACGGCAGTTTGTGAATGTATGCACAAACATAGTGGGACTGCTGTCATTATTGTGGACGAAAAGGACTTCGTTCATTAACACTTAATTTACACTTGCCAAGTAAGGCTGTCAATTCATCTTACGCCGAATAACCGCCCTTTTTTCGCCTTGCGGCCCGACATGACAAACGGGGTGTCCGCCTTGCGCAATTAAGCGCGCGGACACCCCGTCGTAGGAGAGATTAAGCTTATTTCGGTTCTTCTTCCGTGCCGTCATCCTTGCGTAAATCCGGCATCGTCGTTAAGGGTTCGTCTTCGCGGGTTTGAATCCGCACTTTGACATCGCCCACGGTATCCACGATCAATTCCGTCTTCGGCTCTTCGCCGCTTCCGGAATCTTCTCCGTCCGCGTCGACGATCATGCCTTTCTCGATCAAGGATTTGATCTGATCGAGGTCCAGCGTCTCCACGTCCAGAAGCGTCTTGGCGATCAGATGCATTTCTTCGCTCTTCTCGGTCAACAGCTTCTTGGCGCGGTCGTAGCAATCGCGCGTAATGCTTTGCATCTCTTGGTCGATCTCGTAAGCGATAGCGTCGGAATAGTTCTGCTCATGCCCGATATCGCGACCCAAGAACACTTGGCCTTGCGAGCTGCCGAATTGCATCGTTCCGAGCTTCTCGCTCATCCCGTATTCCATGATCATGGCGCGTACGATGCTTGTCGCCGACTTAAAGTCGCTATAAGCGCCCGTACCGATCTCGCCGATGAAGATTTCCTCCGCCGCGCGGCCTGCGAGCAAGCCGGTCACTTTGTCGAGGAGCTCTTGTTTCGTCACGAGCATCCGGTCTTCCTTCGGCAACATGATAACGTATCCGCCCGCGCGTCCACGCGGAATGATCGTAACCTTGTGAACCGTGTCGGCATGCTCGAGGAAAAATCCGGCGATCGTATGGCCCGCTTCGTGATAAGCGACGATCCGCTTCTCGCGGTCGCTGATGACGCGGCTCTTCTTCTCGGTACCGACGATAACGCGGTCGATCGCTTCGTCGACTTCCTGCATCGCGATATCCTTCTTATTACGACGAGCGGCAAGCAATGCCGCTTCGTTAAGCAAGTTCTCCAGATCCGCGCCGGTGAAACCGGTCGTCCGCTTAGCGATCGTGCCAAGACGCACGTCTTTGTTAAGCGGCTTGTTGCGGGCATGAACCTTAAGCACCGCTTCGCGGCCTTTCACGTCTGGACGGTCGACCGTAATCTGACGGTCGAAGCGGCCCGGACGCAGTAACGCCGGATCAAGAATGTCAGGACGGTTCGTTGCGGCTACGATAATGATGCCTTCGTTCGCGCCGAAGCCGTCCATCTCGACGAGCAATTGGTTAAGCGTCTGTTCGCGCTCGTCATGTCCGCCTCCGAGGCCTGCGCCCCGTTGACGACCGACCGCGTCGATCTCATCGATAAAGATAATACAAGGAGAATTCTTCTTCGCGTTCTCGAATAGATCGCGTACGCGGGAAGCTCCGACCCCGACGAACATCTCGACGAAATCCGAACCGGAGATCGTGAAGAACGGAACGCCCGCTTCGCCTGCTACGGCGCGAGCCAGCAACGTTTTACCGGTACCCGGAGGACCTACAAGAAGAACGCCCTTCGGAATACGCGCGCCGACCGCAGCGAACTTGCGCGGATCTTTCAAGAATTCGACGACTTCGACCAATTCCTGCTTCTCTTCGTCCGCGCCGGCCACGTCTTCGAACGTGACCCGCTTTTTCTCTTCATTATAGAGACGGGCACGGCTTTTGCCGAAGTTCATCACTTTGCCGCCGCCGCCCTGCGCCTGATTAATCAGGAAGAAGAACAGAACGAACATAATAATGAAAGGAATAATGGAGGTCAAGAATGTCAGCCAGAAGCTTTGTCCCGGCATTTTTTTGTCTTCGATAGCAATGTTTTTCTCGCGGGCGGTATCGTGCAACTTCTGCGCCGCGAGCTCAGTCAGAGGAAGGCGACCGGTGAATTGCTGGCTCTTCGCTCCCGCTGGCATTTGCTTGTACTTACCCGTAATGAGATACGTACCGCTCTGAGCTTGCATCGTCAGCTCGGTGGCATTACCAGCCTCGACCACCTGTATGATTTGGTTGTAGTTTAATTCCTCCGTCGTATCGTTCTTTCCGATGAAAAACTGAACGATCCCGACTGTCACCAAAAAGATAAGTAAGTAAAACCCTGTATTCCGGATGAACCGATTCATCCCCGACCTCCTCTCGACACGCTTACATCATTTTACCATAGCCTGTCTTGGCATCACAATCATTACGCCCCCGCGATGTGACGGGGTTTAGCTCGAATAAACTTCCGGCTTAAGTACACCGACGTAAGGCAGGTTGCGGTATTTCTCCGCGTAATCGAGCCCGTAGCCGACGACGAACGCATCCGGAATCGTGAAGCCGGTATAATCCGCGTTCAGATCTACCGTCCGGCGGCCCGGCTTATCGAACAGCGCCACCACGTTAACGGAAAGCGCGTTGCGGCGTTCCAGTACGTCGATTAAGTAGCTTAGGGTCAAGCCGCTGTCGATAATGTCTTCTACGATAATGACGTCGCGCCCCTCGACGGAAGCATCCAAATCCTTAATAATTTTGACTTCCCCCGACGATCTCGTCGAGTTGCCATAGCTGGATACCGCCATGAAATCAAGCTCGATCGGAATCGTAATGTTCTTGGACAAGTCCGCCATAAAAATAAAAGCGCCCTTCAGTACGCAAATGACGAGCGGGTTGCGCCCCTCGTAATCGCGGCTGACCGCTGCTCCCAACTCCTGTACCTTCTGCTGTATTACTTCTTGCGAGTATAGAACTTCTTGAATGTCGTTTTGCAAAGAAGGTACCTCCCAGTGAGATTATTACACGGTATGATGGCTTTCGTCCGATCATGCCCTAGTTTTCCGTCGCGTCGAGCGTTATCCGCAACGTCGTTATCGTGCGATCGGTGACTAGCGCATGGCTCGATCGCCGCATTCCCGGTATCCATAGCACGCGTCCATCGCGATCCGCCAGCAGCGGCAGTTTATCCCGTAAAGAACGCGGCACTTTCGCATCGACGAACATATCTTGCACTTTTTTGGTGCCGTTTAGTCCGTACGGTTGCATGAGATCGCCGGGCAGGCGACTGCGAATCCGAAGGGGAAACTTTAATTGCCCGAAATCAAAGCAAGCTTCTTGCCGGTCTGCCTTCGCACTGGATACGGCTCCGTCCAGTCGCTCTAACCTTACCCGGTCCCCGGTTTCTTTAATCGTAACCTCGTACAAGCTCTCGGTTACGTCATACGCAAAATGTATCGATTCCGGAATGGCCGGACCGATATAACCCTCTTCATATTCCCTGCGAAACACCCAGCCGTCTCCGATATCCAATTGGACGACCGTCGGACGTTCCTGCGCGATTGCCGTCAGAATTTCCTCGACTTGGGGGAAATCCAGCATTTGGCGCGGGTTTGAAGAACAGTTTAATATTAATTTAATCAATCTGCGTTGTAAAGCGACGTGAAGGCCGCGGAACCAACGTCGCTCTAGCCGGAAGCCCTCTCCCGAAGGAGTAACCCCCGTTTGGAACGCCTGCAAGGTCTCGGTTTCCATATAGTCGTCTTCTGCCGCCGCCATATCGGCCAGCCGGATTAAGGAGGTCTTCAGCCGCGGATTATGCTGTTCCAGCATCGGCATGAGGTCCATCCGGACGGCGTTGCGGAAGTAATGCCTATCGGCATTGCTGCTGTCGACCGCGTAGGGCACCCCGTTTCGCTTACAATACTCGAGAAGCTCACATTTGGTTATACGCAGCAAAGGGCGAATCAGTTCCAATTCGTCTTCTTTACGATGGGAGGGGATACCCGCAAGGCCTCCGATACCGGTTCCGCGGATAATTCTCATGAGCACGGTTTCCGCCTGATCGTCCGCGTGATGGCCCGTAATCAGATAGGAGCAGCCATGCTTAAGGGCGATGTTTTTTAGGAAAATATACCGTTTCTCTCTTGATGCGCTCTGGGGGTTCATTCCCGTTTCCGCTATGTACGCCGGCATGCCGAGCTCCGTCGACTCGAAGGCCAGTCCCCAATCGCGCGCCGCGCCGGCCACCAGTTCCGCTTCCGCATCGGATTCGGCTCCACGAAACTGATGATTCGCGTGGGCAACGACGATGCGGAACGGCGTTTCCTCCGCCATCGCTCGGAGCAGATGAAGAAGCGCCATCGAGTCCGGTCCTCCGGATACCGCCGCGACGACCGCGCTGCCTTCGCGCCACCAGCCGTCCGTACGAGCCTGCTCCATGATCCGAAGCTTCCATTCTTCCTGGGGCTGCACCGTCATTTCTCCTTTAACGCTTATTGACTCTTTATTGAAGCAACCAAACCGCCGTCGCCGAAACGCTGAGCAAGATTGCGCCCCCGAGCAAACCGGCCATCCAGCGCGGCACCCTATCTTCCGGCGCCTTAAGGCGCTGCGAGGAGCGGAATACGCTTCTCCATTCTTCGGAGGCTTCCTTCGTATTCTCGAATTTTCCGTTTAACGCTTTCTCCATCCAGCTCTCGAGCGGAGCGAGTCGCGCATTGCTCCGTACGAGCTTCATTAACTCTCGAGGATGGCGGTTCTGCGGAAGCAGCGTCCGGGTCAATTGAACGAGACGTTTGCCTTCCAGCGCGTGCAACCATAACATGGCCACCGAGAAATGATCGTAAGCCGGATCGGCGATCCGGCTTCCCGCGAACCAATAGCCACGGTCATAGATTTCGGTAAATTGACGAACGCTGCGGCCGATGGCCGAAGCGCCGCCGTAATCGACCAATTCGACGCGTCCGTACTCGCCTACAAGTACGTTATCGCTCTTAATATCCCCGAATGCCCAGCCGGCTTCGTGCAATTGCGCAAGTCTCTCCAACAGCCGGAATCCGACGACTCCGAGCCATTGCGGTCCATGCTGTCGCAAATACGCCTGAATCGGACTGCCCGGTATATACCGCATGACGTAATAGGGAATGTTTTTCCCATCGATAACCGCATCGTCGACGTCTAACAGAAAAGGAACCCGCCCTTTCTCCGAACTATCCAAGGAGGCTAGGATATTCGCTTCTCCTTGGAGCTCGGACGTCTCGAACCCGAGCTTCACCGCGCAAGCCGATCGATAGCCGATTCCCGAAGAAGCCAGATACACATGCCCATTCGAGCCGAGCCCTAGCAGTCTCTCCAAGCGGTATTGCTTGCCGTTCCATCTGCCTCTGATCTCCGTGCCTTTCGGAAGAGGTCGCTGTTCATTAGACGACGTAGTCACTGCGCACCCCGTTCGATTCGCCCCTCGTCCCTTGGATCGGCGTCTCCGTTAGCTCTGTTTTGCTTATTTTACCACAAGTCGCGCGGATAAAATCAACGACCTGCAACAGAGCCGGCCCCGTAGGCGTCGTCCCCTTCATACGGATGCGGCCGAACAACGAGCCGATCTTGGAAGCGTCGGATGTCCAGCCCGCGTCCTTGACGCAATAATCGTGTTGCGTATCCCCCGGAAAATGGAACACGGACACCTGGCTCCTTCCCGTTCGGGCTTGGATGCTCAGGGTGAGATCCCTGACCGCTTCTTCCACGGCTAGAAGCTTGGGCTTCATGCTTGCGCTCGCATCGATCAGGAGCGCGACGGACAGCGACATCGTCTCCTCCATCTCTTCCATAACCTTTACGATTTCCGCCCGCTTCGGCGGAGGCAGCGCGCCAACGTCGTTCACGCCGAACAGTTCGCGCAGCTCCTGATTAACCGCGTTGCGAATCGTTCCCGCGACCGTCTGCCTCGTCATCATCTGTACCGTCCGTGACAGCTGACGGCTCGTCACGATGCGGCTAATCCCGCCGCCCGCGCGGGCAATCTCGGCAATCTCCGCCGCCCCGTACTCGCCGATCGTGCCTTCGTCGATTACCCCTGCCACGTTCACCGTGATCCCCTCGGCATAAGCCTGCGCCGCCGCGATTACCGGACTGTCACCTACGTTCGATCCGCCGTCCGTAATAAGCAAAATCTGCTTCATCATTCCCACACTCCTTAGGTTCTAGCATCTATTAAGAGTTTCGCCAAGGAATGGGAGATTTAACCTCGATTAGGCGTTGGGATAAACTGAGGCGGGGTTGAACTCCTTCCGGCATTTCCACCGAATGGCCTTTGTTGCTACTGATAGCGGAAGGTGGTTCCGCTATCTCCCATGTTCTGGCCCCCGAAGACACATTAACGGATTCTCCTTCCGCTATTTCTCCTTAATGGCCTCTGTTGCTACTGATAGCGGAAGGTGGTTCCGCTATTCCTCATGTTCTGGCCCTCGAAGGCACATTAACGGATTCTCCTTCCGCTATTTCTCCTTAATGGCCTCTGTTGCTACTGATAGCGGAAGGTGGTTCCGCTATTCCTCATGTTCTGGCCCCCGAAGACACATTAACGGATTCTCCTTCCGCTATTTCTCCTTAATGGCCTCTGTTGCTACTGATAGCGGAAGGTGGTTCCGCTATCTCCCACATTCGAATCAGTTAGTGGTCTGGCAGAACCTTATTTCGCTGAATCAAGCGACAACGAGACTGTTAGTGGTCCGGCAGAACCTTACTTCGACGAATGGAGCAACCGCGAGACGATTAGGGGTCTGGCAGAACCTTACTTCGACGAATCAAGCAACCGCGAGACAATTAGCGGTCTGGCAGAACCTTACTTCGACGAATCGAGCAACCGCGTGACAATTAGGGGTCTGGCAGGACCTTAATTCGACGAATCGAACAACCGCGAGTCAATTTGTGGTCTGGCAGAACCTTACTTCGACGAATCAAGCAACCGCGTGACAATTAGCGGTCTGGCAGAACCTTACTTCGACGAATCGAGCAACCGCGTGACAATTAGCGGTCTGGCAGAACCTTACTCCGAAGAATCCAGCGACACTCCCCAAACAAGTTAAAGCGAGCCCCCCTTCGCCGGGAGGCTCGCTTATGGTATGGCCATCTATAGAGTCACCTACTTTAAGTATCAATTAACTATTGCGATCGTTCCGCCTAGCCTCCTTCAGCCCTTCATAGGGTTTATGATTCCTACGCTCTACTTCCTGCTGACTTGTCACCTCTCCCCTAGACTATGTTCCCAGCCAAATGCTTGTTCGCCTCAACACAACCCAGCCAACATCCGCCAACTCTCATCCGTCGTCCATAGGAGCCCCACCTTTCAGGTTCTCACGCTCGGCACATAAAGCCTCCGCACTCAACTCACCGTCCTTGGACGCTCTAACCGTGTCAGACCCGGCCAACGGAAGGCTGCCCATTCCGGCTGGTGGCGCGTCAACCGGGTGACGATGACGGTCATGTCGTCCTTGATCCCGCCTGGATATTGGCGTAACGCCGTATCTAGAAGCGCTTCGGCGATTTCCTGAGGGTCATCTTCCTCGAGCTCCTGGAGAACCCTTTTCATCCAAATTTCCTTATTGATCGCATGACCCGGAGAATCGAGAATGCCGTCCGTCATCATGATGAGCGTATCTCCAGGCTGCAGTTGCACCCGCAGCAAGTCGATCTCGATATCCTGCAAAATACCGATAGGCAAGTTGTTGGCCGCAATCGGAATAATATCCCTCCCTCGCTTAATGAAGCTCGGCGTCGATCCGATCTTAAGCATCGTAGCATGGGCCGTGTAAAGGTCGATCAATGCCAGATCGACCGTCGCAAACATTTCGTCCGGAGAGCGCAGCAGGAGGATCGAATTCACCGACTTAACCGCCAGCCGCTCGTCGATGCCCGACTGCAGCAGCTGTTCCAGCATCGATAACGCGGCGCTGCTCTCCATTCGCGCCCTCACCCCGTTGCCCATCCCATCGCTTAACGCCACCGCGAACTTCCCGTTGCCTAACTCCACCATGCTGAAGCTGTCTCCCGACAATAGGTCGCCGTCCTTCGCGGCGCCCGCTACCCCCGTTTCCACCTCGTAGATTTTCGCCGATCCGAACGTTACCGTGCTCAGGTGAGCGGCAGGCTCTCCGCTTCGTTCTACGCGGACCGTTACCGTCTCCCCGAGTATTTCCGTCAGGATCGGCGCGATCATCTTGCGGCATTCGTCGTACCCGCTGTGGAACGCGTGTACCATCTCAATGTCGATATGTCCCTCCTCCAAACTAATGATATCTATATTTTGAATCGCTAGCCCCAGATGGTCGAGCGCGTCTCGGATTTGCCTCTCTTGGGCGTCCATCTGTTTGGCCTCGCGACGAATTTCTTTCACCAGATCGTCCATGACCTGCGATACTCCCGTTAGTTGATCGGCTACGAGGAAACGGCTATCTTGGAGCTGCTGCCGCCAATGCAGGTCGTTCCGGTACACGCCGTATTGGCGCTTGAGCACATCGAGCACGAGCGGCGTCTTCGTGCATACCCGCTCCCAAGACTTCGGAATTTGCGCGGGCATCATATCCGGATTCTCCTCCACCGCCGTCATCATGTCCGTCATGAGCTTGTAGGTCTGGATAAAATGTCCATCCCAACACAATCCCCGGCGGTGACAGCCCGAGCATGCCCGCTCATGAACCTCGTTCACGAAATGATCGAAGTCTCGGCTCTGTCTCGCCGTTTCCCCCGCTTGGGTCATCTGGCGGAAGCTCCTCGACAGTTGCCGGAACACCTCCGAGAACTTCTCTACCCTTTCCGCCGTCAAATCCCGAACTTTCTGGGCATAATCGTTCTGGTTCTGAGCATAAGTTGTAGTACCGGGCACGAATCTCGCCAGCACCTCCGCCGCGAAACGCGGAGTCGCCAATAACAATACGCAAGCCGCGACTGACGCCCACGTAGACACCATCGTCGCCGCGGCATTCTCCTGATAGAGAACGAGCACCGAGGTTCCCAGCAGCAAACCGAACGCGGATGCGGCCTTACCGCCTTCCCGCACAAGTCCGGCCATCAAGCCTCCGAAAGCAAGCAAGCCGATATCCGAAGGCGTGCCATGGTTGGACAAGCTTAGAATCATTCCCGCCACGACGCCGGCGGAAGTGCCTAGCGCCGGCCCGCCGACGTAAGCCGTCAGAACGACGAAATATCGAGACAATACGCCCGCCACCGCGATGCCATAGATCGTCCACCCCGTCATACCGGTTAGCAAGCACGCGAGCAGGATCGCCAGACCCACCCATTCCTCGTGCCGCAGATCCGCGGCCCTCTTCGCCCGGGTTAGAACGGGAAGCGCATGTACGAGCAATAACGTCAACACGAAAGCTAAGCCCGCTTCTACCAACGTGAGTACATAAGGCAGCCAATCGGTCTTGTCGGCCAATAGCGTGACGAACATTCGAACAAGCAGCACCGACGCGAACACGACGACAGGCGCATGGGACAAATCCGCCCTCTCATACATCGAAAGCCCCCGATGGAGCAAATAGATCACTCCGATCTCCGCGCAAATAACCGCAGGGGCGGGATCAAGCGCCCAGAAGCTTCCCGCGACCAACGATACCATGGCCCAGAACGCAAGATCCTTGCGCAAGTACAGCACGACTCCGAAGAAAGCGGCGGCGAACGGAGCGATTCCCTCCAGCATAGCGGCCCTTCCCAGCAAGAAACCGACAACGATGACGATGAACAGCCATTGCCGCGTCTGCAGCGCTCCTTTTAATCCCGACAGGAACGATGGCGGATGAGAGCTTGTTTGCTTGCGCGTAGATTGATTCGACTTCTGAAACCAACTCTTGCGTCCCGTTTCGGGAGCAAGGGAGGGTCCGGTTCCCGTGCGCGGCACGAAAGGAATTACGGACGGCTTGTCCATGGTGCACACCCCATTTACCAGATTGAATTGTGTTCTTAATTATAGGGTGGGCATTTTATGAAGTTTGTCAGAAACGGTTGGCGGGTAAAAAGTTTTTTCCGACAGGTTCGGGCGGGAGTTGGCGAAGCGCCGCGCGAATACGCGCAACCCGCGGCACGCATGGACTTCACTTGGTTCCCGTTACGCTTATCCCGGCATTCCCGCCTATTACGACAACAAAAAAACGCGCTCATCCGACGGAGGATGGCGCACCTTGCGGCCTCCACGCAGACGCCAACCGCGCGGCAATGCCGGATCGTCGCGAATGAGTGCGGGGAGTTAAAATTTTCTCAGACAAGACTGCCCTGGATAACAACAAAGCCAGACCCTAAGGGTCTGGCTCTGAATACGATACTTGCTCTTATATCTTACGAACGACGTCCGCCACGTCCGCCTCGTTTGGATTCGGTACTTTTCTTAAGATTAGAAATGCGCTCTTCGCTGTCCTTCAGGAAGCGAGACAATTTGTCATCAAAAGAGGGGGATCTTCCGAAACCACCCGGTTTGGAGGGACGACCACCGCGATCGCGTGGTCCACGTTGTTGCGGTTGGTATTGCTGTTGTTGCTGCTGTTCCGGCGGTTTATCCACGGCTTGACGAATGGACAGACCGATCTTCCCGTCCTTGTCCACGTTAATGACCTTAACCGTAACCATGTCATTAATCTTCAAGTGCTCGTGAACGTCCTTAACATAGCTGTCCGCAATCTCGGAAATATGAACGAGTCCCGTAACGCCGCCCGTCAGATCAACGAATGCTCCGAAATGCGTGATGCCGGTAACCTTGCCCTCCAATTTGGTTCCCACTTCGATGGCCATAAAAACCGATGTTCCTCCCTGAACCTAAATGTGCCCAGACTGCATAAGTCCGGCTATGCCAATTATAACCGACAATTCAAAACAAGGTCAACAGACGTTAGACTACATCGAAGCATATGTACAGGCTTATTCTTTCTCGATCTGGAACTCGCCCGGAAGTCCGAGGCCATGTTCCTTGCGAGCAATCTGTCCGAGATACTCGTCATCGTTCAAGCGAGCGACCTGCTGCTTCAGAGCTTCATTCTTCGCTTGGGCGTCAGTAAGCTTCTGATTGACTTCATGCAATTGACCCGAACGATCGTTAAGCTGTCCGTGTTGAACGATCAACACGTATAACGCCCAACTCATGAATAGAACGATCACGAATAGAAATAATTTCAATCTTCTGCGCGCGCCCGTCATCACGGGTGTCGCGGTCATCGTGCTAGAGGACAATCCGACGCCTCCTTTCCCAAGCTGGAACGTTTTCCGAACGAATGTACTGACAACTGTCCTAATTCCCTTATGCGAACGGGAACAGTCGCAATGGAGTAACGCGACTATTATAGCATAATCTGGACATTGGGAAATATCCTTCTTCGGGAGCAATTGCGGATAAAATGTTGTCGAACTAGCTACTTTAAGCGTTTAAAACTAAGGCTTTTTTCTCAGTAAGTCCCTGATTTCCTTCAAGCGATTCCGTATTCGTCCGTAAGCCTGAACCATCGGATCGAACTTGCGCCTGATCGGAAGCGTCTTCGGCCAGAGCCAATTCGTCAAGGCGGCGAACGGTTTGAAGACCAGCTTGCCTACCCAGAGCAGAAGAGCCGCGGTGATGACGAACAGGATATCCAACAGCTTGGCCAACAATCGGACAATCCACAAGAAAGGAGTCCATATCAACGTATTAAACAGCTTCCACAGGAAATGAATCAGCGAGTTTACCGTATCGATCAACTTTCCCGTCAGCTTGATCACCCATTGGCTGAATAACCCGAAGTATCCGGTCACTCCGATACCCAGCCCCAGGAACACGTACATCCGCACTTCGCCTTCGTTCTTGGCGAGCAGTATGCCGAACACGGCGAGCGTCGCCGCCGCCCAATAAGCCACATCCAGCGCGGGCAGAAGCCAACGGGCAACGTGATAACGGTGCGAGGCGACACGGTAGACGTCGAATGCCATTCCCATGGCCAGACCGCACAGCATCATGGAGGCGATGGTCATCCCTTGTGCCGCCGCGCTCACTTGAATAACTTCCCGAACAAGCCCTTCGACTTATTCGCCGTGTTGCCGTCCAGATAGACGAGGGAGTGAATCGTCCCCTCGATCGACACGAGCCCTTGGTCGAGGCTTAAATTTTTCATGTGCAGGTTCTGCCCCCGCACGGTAAGAAAACCGCACTCGGTCTCGAGCAGAAACTCTTCGTTATCGAAGCTCTCCACATTGCTCACGCCGGTAATATCGAGAGATTTCCGGTTCAGCATGCGGAGCTCATGATGCTTGGCACCTTTCGCGTGTTCCATGGCACGTCCCTCCTTGCCTTTAAGACTAGCCTATGGGCGAAGGAGGCGAATTAGAACGTCGGGCGAACCGCCGAGAGCGGAAAAGAAAACGGGAGCAACGAGCGACTTAAGACGCAGGTTATCGGATAAGCACGCAGACCGGCTTGGAAACGGGCAACTCCACCCCGGCATAGATCGGCAGACCGGTGTGCGGTTCGATTCGGAACAGCACGACGGAATCCGATTGCTGGTTAGCCGCTAACAGCCATTGTCCGTCCGGCGTGAGCGCGAAGTTGCGTGGCGTCTTGCCGCGAGTGGAGACGTGGCCCGAGGCTTGGAGCTCGCCCGTCGTTTCGTCGATGCGGAATACGGCGATGCTATCGTGTCCGCGATTCGACGCGTACGCGAACCGTCCGTCCGGAGAGACCAAAATTTCCGCGCAGGTGCTTTCTCCCTTGAAGCTGGCTGGCAGCGTCGTGAGCGAAGCCCGGCGGTTCAGCTTGCCTTCTTCGTCTACTTTGAAATGCGTAACCGTACTGTCTAACTCATTCAAGACGTAGGCGTCATTCGATTCCGGGCGAAACGCAAGATGGCGAGGACCCGCTCCGGGTTCCAGGGACACCGCATCGTAAGCGGACCATTCGTGCGCTTCCGGGCCGCGCTCGTACGTCAACACTTTGTCCATGCCCAGATCGCACACGTACAATAATCGTCCGTCCCCGCTGAAAAATGCGGAATGCGGATGCGGCGCTTCCTGGCGGTCCGCGTTCGGACCCGTCCCCGTGTGACGGAACCGGATCATCGGAGGCCCCGGCTTCGTGTCCGGATTCACGGGGTACATCGTTACCGAAGCACCGCCGTAATTGGTTACCGCGACCCAATCCTCCGTCGGAGTCAGGCTGAGATGGCAAGGATGGATGCCATGCGTCGGCGCGTAAGTCCCGGGTCCAAGCTTGCGGGTGTCGGGATCTACCGGGAACGAAGCGAGCTGTCCGCCCTCTGCCTCGTCGCCATCGACGTCCACGTATTTATCCGTCTCGCTTACCGCGTACAGTCGAGTTCCTTCCTTGTTCATTCGAAGGAACGATGCATTCTCGATATTGCCGTATTCGGCGGTTTTGAAGAGCTCGCCGGTCTCGGGCAGAAGCTCCATTCTCGTTATTCCGATTTCGTTCTTGGCGGCATAAGCGCCGACCCATATTTCATGAGCTTTGGTCATAACGATATCGCTCCTTAATATGTAAAATAAAAGCCCCCGAGTCTCCTCGGGGAACTCTTAATTTATGATACAACAATTAGGGATTTCGTGCAGGGGTGGCGATGTGCTCATAGACGCAGATATTACTGCGTGTCCATCTTCTGTTCCGCGCGAATATTCTCTATGGTCGTTCCGCTACCATTCGATTTCTGAGACTGCCCAGCTTATCGATCGTCACCGTAACGAGGTCACCGGGCTGCAGGTAGATTTGTTTTTCCGGCGGATAACCCATCACGACGCCTTCCGGAGTACCGGTCAGAATAATGTCGCCGGGTTCAAGCGTGAATATCGAAGAAATGTCGCTGATCAGCTCGGCCACTCCGAAAATCATATCTCCAGTGTTGGAATTCTGGCGTTCTTCTCCGTTAACATAGGAACGAATGTTCAACGCTTGGGGATCACCCACCTCGTCGGCGGTCACCAAATAGGGGCCGATCGGCAGAAACCTGTCCCCGGATTTGCCTGCCAGCCACTGAGAGGTGCGCATTTGCAAATCCCTCGCGGACAGATCGTTTGCCGCGCAGTAGCCGAACACAAACTCGAGCGCCCGATCTACGGGCACATATTTCGCCCTCTTGCCGATCACGACAGCAAGTTCGGCTTCGTAATCGAGCTTGGCCGTAGTCATCGGAATGGCGACTTCGCTGTCGTGTGACGTTATGGCATTGTTGAACTTGTTGAACAAAATCGGAAAGGGGGGAATCGGAGAATTGGTTTCCTCCGCGTGTTTGCGATAGTTAAGGCCGATACAGATGATTTTGTTCGGCTCCGTAACGCAAGTTCCCCATTCGACGTCCTCCTCTTTCAGCCATATCCTGTCATCCTTCGATTCCAACGCGAGCAGGAGCAGCCGCTCCAATCGGCCGAGCGCTTCCGCCCCTCCGCGAACGGTTTCCATCGTGCTCAACGGAACATACGTATCGGGACAGAGCACGCCTGCCGCAGCTTCAACGTCCAGCACGCCTTTATCCGAGGCGATCCCGAGCGACCACCGTTTTTGCTTAGCCATGCTCAACAGCTTCATTTTGCGTTGTCCCCCTCGTAATCTCTTTTAAGCTCGCATGCCTGTCGAGCCGAAGTTCCTCCCGAAACAGGCGATCGATCCGCCGCTCGAGCAATTCGGCAGCACGCAGAATGGCCTCGTCGACGGTAACCCCTAATTCAAGCAAACTTGCAAGGGCAATTATACGGCTTCCATTCATTAGTTCCAGGGTCTCCAGCAAGTCTACCGATCCGCCGATTAGAATTGCAGGCACTTCAAATCGTGCCGCGGCTTGCAAGACTCCGTAAGGCGTCTTTCCCCGAAGAGTCTGCGCGTCGATCCGCCCTTCGCCCGTGATAATCAGATCGGCATCCGCAAGCTCGTGTTCCAACCCGCTCTTCTCGATGCAGATCCCGATACCGGACTTCAGCTTCGCCCCTAACAACGCAAGCAACGCTGCGGCAACTCCTCCCGCAGCCCCGGCGCCCGGCTCATCATGCATGCGGAGGCCCGTCGCTTCCGCCATCACGTCGGCCCAATGCGACATGCCCTTTTCTAGCTCATGGACCATTGCCGGCGTTGCGCCCTTCTGAGGACCAAATACGGTCGTAGCTCCGTTCAGCCCGTTCAGCGGATTGTCGACGTCGCAGGCAACGATCCATTCACACTCGCGGATTCGAGGGTCTGCCGAATTCAAAATGAGTCGCTGAATCCGAATTAATGCGCCGCCGCCGCGTTCGACCTGGTTACCGGTTTCGTCCAGAATGCCGAATCCCAGCGCCTGCAGCATGCCTATACCTCCGTCGTTGGTCGCGCTGCCGCCCAAGCCCAACACGAACTTGCGGAAGCCTGCATCAAGTCCGGCGCGAATCAATTGACCGAATCCGTAGGTGGAGGCGGCCAGAGGATTCCGTTCGTCGGACGAAAGCCGGGGCAGACCGCAAGCGGATGCCAGTTCCGCGACGCATACCGAACCATTGCCCAGTATGCCGAATGAGGTTTCCAAGGGTCTACCGATGGCGTCTTCGACGGTTGCGGCAACATAACGCCCCCCGGTTCCTTCGACGAGACAGGAGAGCGTACCCTCTCCTCCGTCCGCCATCGGAACGACCTTGACTTCCCAATCCGGATGCACACCGGTTATGCCTCGGGCAATCGCTTCTCCCGCGCCGCGGGAAGTAAGGCTTCCCTTAAACGAATCCGTTGCGATCACGATTTTCAAGTTCGCTTCAATCCTTTCGGTTAATCGCTGTAAGCACGGACAACGCCCGATCCGCCGATGCCAAGGTAAGCGTCACGTCTTCCTCCGTATGAACGCTGGATAAGTACCACAAGCCGCTTGGACGAACGAGGACGCCTTCGTTCAACATCAGTTCCGCAAACTTGGCATACATCCCTGCATCGCGCTCCGCGAACTCTTCGAAAGTCGTGACTTCGTCGCGTTCGATGAACATAAGATGAAAGACGGGACCAGTCCGGTTCACAACGCCGCGAAGGCCATGTTTGCGCAATAATATCCGCAAACCATCCGCCAACCGGATCGCATTTTGCTCCATCTCGCGGAATGCGGCCCCGTCATCGAGCGTCAATTCCTCGATCGTAGCCAGCGCCGCGGCAGTCGCGATGCAGTTGCCGTTGAGCGTTCCCAGATGGTTGACCGTCCCTCGGTCGATGAGATTCATGATCTCCAGCTTCCCCACGACCGCGCTTAACGCGATACCGCCCGCCATCGCTTTGCCCATTGTGGTCAAATCCGGCACGATACCCAGCCGCTCTTGCGCGCCCCCAGGCCCAAAGCGGAATCCGGTAATGACTTCGTCAAAAATAAGCACGATACCTAATTCCGCGGTCAGCTCGCGCATCCGTTCGAAGTAACCGGGTTTGGGAGCGATACAGCCGTTGTTGCACATGACAGGCTCGGTGATCACCGCGGCAATCTCCGCATGCCTGGCGCGCAACACATTCTCTAGCGCCTCCGGATCATTCCACGGTAGCAAAATAACTTCCTGCAGGCTCGATCTGCTCTGCCCCGAAGTGCCCGGCCGTACTTCATCCGTTTCTCCGGAGGTTTCGGCCAACTTCATATCCGGACTCGGGAAGGAGGTAAAGATCGCGTCCGACCAACCATGGAAATGTCCATGGAAGCGAACGATTTTCGTCTTGCCCGTATGCGCTCTGGCGAGACGAAGCGCCACCATCACCGCTTCTGTGCCCGATCCGCTTAGCGCGACCTTGTCGGCGCTCGGCCACATTTCGGTCAGCCTACGCGCGAGTCGGATCTCGCCGTCATGCTGCAATCCATAGGTGTACCCTTGCTGCATCGCCTCGTGCACTTTGGCCGTTAATACGGGGTGCGCATGTCCTAGGATCAGAGGTCCGTAGGCGAGCAGGTAATCGATATATTCGTTGCCGTCAACGTCGCGAACGCGCGATCCCGCGCCCGAGCTCACGAATAGAGGCGTCGGCTTCATCGCGGCGCGCAATGAGCTTGCGACGCCGCCGGCCAGATAGCGCGATGACTCCGCGAGCTTACGTTCAGATACCTCGAATGATTTCAATTGACTATCCTCCTAATTCCAAGTACGAATTTATGAACAATGAATGCTCGGCTGAGCCATCAAGCCGTAAGGCTTTAACCGGTAACCCGGCTCGTCGCGGGCATCCCCGCGTTCGAAAAACGACCAATCCATCCAAGGATTATGTTGGCCCGACTGATGGAACGGACCCAGCAGATTGCGAAGGCTTCCCGCAATTTCGACGTCGATCCGACATTCGCCATCGGCACCGTTCACCGAATGGGCGATGTCCAGACCGTCTGCATCTTCCCAAGCCACGACGCCGGAGGAATGCCCGTTCACGCGGACTTCCGCGCATACGCCCTGCATTTGTCCTAAGACGAGATGGCAGCTTCTTTTGCTTCCTAACGCTTCCTTTAGAGCCATGCTAAGATCGATCCGGTAATGGTAGACGATGTTGCCCGGATAATGCGGATACCCTTGCAGCGTCCAATCCCCAACCGCTAATTCCTCCGGTTCCCGCACGATCCGCCTCTTCGCGTCGACCGCGAAATCGCCGAGGATATATACATTTTCCATCTCGTCCGCGTTTCGATAGAGACAAGACAGAATGATCTCGTGAGATCCCGCGCCCGTATGCGGCAATCGCGTTTTCAGCCAATCCCGATCGATGAAATAACCCTCGGCGCGCACGGGAACATCATCGCCGTCCAATACGATCCGAAACCGTTCCGCATGCTCTACGGCGATATAGAGGTCCGCGGACAATTCGTCTCCCTGCTCGAAAACGAATCTCCAATCCACCAACGCTCCGTCCCGATCATGAGGATTCAACGCCCAGCGAAAGCGTTGCTGTTGGCCGTTATAATGGATGTCCCGCATGCTTAGACGATTCCGTACTTGCCGCTGCGCCTGCCATACCTGCATCGGCTCGGACCACGGCTCTCCGTTCATCCGAAAGCTGCATAAGTCCAACGGCAACGCGTTGGGCATCGTCCTGGAGAACGGGCAACTCACCGGCAACGTAGCCGTTGCTATCGTCATCTCATGTGCCATACGATAAGTAAAGCGATGTTCGGCGGCAGCGCCCGCGGACGGCAATCGCTCTAGCTCTCCCGCCTTGCGAATCCAATACAGCTTTGACCCCGCCGCACCCCAACGTTCTACGAAACGCATGCCGCCGTTAGACGACGTGACTGCCGGAGAAGTCTTCCGAACGATCTCTCCCGTCAAAGGGTTCCATTCCTCTAGATCACCCCGGACAGAAAGCCGCACTTCCGCTTCCGCGCCGGTTGTCCTATCGTTGTTAACGACGAATAGGGAGTAACCCTCCTCATGCTCTCGGAACATGTACAGAAGCTGGGGAAGCTCCAGCCCGTATTCGCTTCTCAACGATACTCTGCGGAGCCCGTAACCCTCAATAATCGAAATCGCTTTACCGACGTCCTCCGCATGGCGGAAACCGGCATGCCGCTCCAGCGCAAGCCAATCTTCCGACGGCTCACCGTCGATCAGATAGGGCAGACCTCCGATCGCGATGATCAACCCTCCCTCGTCAGCGAACTTCCGCAACAGCTCGAAGGTCGAGCGAAGAGCCGTGCGAAGAGCCGGAAGCAAGACCGCGCGGTAAGGAGCGTTCTTGACGAATAACTTCCCGTCCCTCGCTTCGCCGTCATCGGCCATGATCGTTTCGTCTCCGAAATCGAAGTCGACGTGCTGCCCAAGCAGCGTCTTCACCGTCCGGACGAGTTCGGCCTCGTAAGCGTTGACGGCAAGCAGGCTCGGATCCTCCCATTGCAAATATGAATGCGGATCGCTACCCACCATCGTCCACGCCGTCGACGCGGGATGGATGACCAGCAAATCGCGAATCGGAGCGCCGTCGCTTAATACCGCCGAAAGTCTAGCGAAGTAATTTTCCATGACGTGGTTGTACTTCCACCACGGGGAAGCCTCGCCGAATACCGGCGGGAAATCCCGTTTACGGCAGCCGTTAAGGCTGTATAGCGATAAATGCTGGCATCTGATCGTCACGCCCATCGCGAACTGCCAATCGCCGATCCACTTCTGGCCTTCGAAGGTAAAGTCCCACCCGCAGCAGCCGTAAGTCTCGCTTAGAACGTGTTTGCGTCCGTATTGATGGGCAACGCTCGTACATTGCTTGACGGTCAGCCATTCCTCCGTTTTCTCGTCCAGGACGTCGATTCCGGGAACGTGCTGATGACGGTAATGCGGCATAACCGCGCCGGTGACGCGCGTAGAGATTCCGAGATTATGTTCGATCAGATAGTGTCCGGTAAAAGCAAGTCCATTCGTTTCGCACCATTCGCCGATCTGCCTCGAATACGCGTCCTCGAACCGTTCGGAAATCGTTCGCCAGTAATCGTGCCTCGTCTTGGCGGACTTCTCCCCTTCCAGAAACAAGTAAGGCAATCTTTCGATCAGATCGTAACCTCGCTCCTTCAGAAACCGGTCGCCGAAATCCTCCGTCCACGGAAGCCAAGGTCTTCCCTCCGCATAGCGACAGTGAAAGTCGGCGATGCTCGGCTCGTCGGTGAAAATACCGGGAACCGCGCTGCCGAAATCTTGACCGATAAGCCGTTTGTAAGGCTCGTGCGTGACGGAGAGAAAAGCGGAGACGGCTTCCGGATTCAGATTATCGACCGGTGCCTCGCCGTTGAACCACTCGCTGCCGGCGGAAACTTCGCTACGTAACGCCAGCCATACCGTGGCCCCCCCGTCTCTAGCGTCCTGTTGGCGATCCTTGCGCATCGCCTTCGATTGTTCCTGCTCGGCCGCCCCGAAGGATACGCGCTCCAAAGAAACGAGGGTCGTGCCCTCGCGCAACCGCGCACGGAATATCGCCAGAATCCCCACATCATCCGATCGGGGAGGGGCGTCTCTCATTTCCAGCGTCACGGCTTTGGCGCGATAAGCGTCGCCCATCGATGCCACGCGTCCTCCCGCTCCTCCCGAAGGAAAGCGATCCTCGTCGTATAACCAAGCGCGAAGCCCAAGCTTGCGTGCCGCGGCCACGACTTCCCTGACGCAATTCATCCATTCCTCGCCCATGTACTCCGTCTCCAGCCCTTCGCGCGAATGCATGAAGAAGCCGCCCATGCCCTGCTCCTTCATTTGCTCCGCCTGTCGGACCAGTTCTACGGCGTCCAACCGGCCGTTCCACGCCCAGAAAGGGCTGGAACGGTATTCCGCGCCCGGATCGCG
This sequence comes from Cohnella endophytica, assembly GCF_003628305.1. Taxonomy (GTDB): domain Bacteria; phylum Bacillota; class Bacilli; order Paenibacillales; family Paenibacillaceae; genus Cohnella; species Cohnella endophytica. The sequence goes on from NZ_RBZM01000015.1 coordinate 38,392, forward strand.
AAAATGATCGCGAAGAGCAAGTTCGGCTCTCCCGGTCATACTCGGGCTCTCTTCCGCGTTCATTCCGCAGCCTTCCCGCCGACGGCCGGGCTTCCGAACCGGAGCACCAGTACCGAGTGCCGCGGAAGGTGCAGCTCGACCCGCCCGTTCTTGAGGCTCGCCGGTTCTACGACGCCGAAGTCGCGGGAACGATCCAACAATTCCCACTCCGCGAAGGTCGAATGCGCCGCCGCGCTCCCCTCCAGCTCGACCGTATATTCCCGGCTCTCGCCGCCGAAGTTGCTGACCCATAGCACGGATTGTCCCTTCTCCGACGTCATGGCCAACGCGTACAGTCCTTCCGCGCACACCGACACTTCCGCGCGGTTAGGGTATGCCGATAGCGATTCGAATTTCTCGAACACGCGATAGGATTTCTGCGGAATGCAATAGGCATCGAACAAGCCGCTGTATAGCTCATGCGGTTGCCCGTCGTAATAGTTGGCTTCGTCGACCGGCGTATCCTGCAGCATGGCGAATACGGCGGCGATGAAGGATGCTCCCTCTTCGTTCTTCTGCCGTTCGAACAGATTGCGGCGGAACGTCTCGCCGCCCGGCTTCCACAGCTGGCGCCAGATTTCATCGTTCGCGCCCTCGTCTGCCCGCATGTAATTCCATTCGTTGAGATGGCTTTCCGTCCGGATATATCCCGCATCGTCCAGCAGCTTACGGGCTTTCAGCGCATTGGTTCTGATCTGGCCGGGATCGTCCGCGTACGTGTGCCACGTGAAGAAATCGAGAGGCAGACCGTGCTCGCGGCAATAAGCTACGAATCCTTCCGTGAAGGGCATGTTGACCATCGTCGCGGCTTGGCCTCCGACTTTCAGCGAGGAATCGTGGGCTTTAATCGCGGTCGCGGCAATCCGGTAAAGGTCGTAATATTGCTCTGGCGTTCCGGACCACATGCATTGCCGATCGGGGTTGTCCGGCTCGTTCCAGATTTCCCAATAACGAATGTCGTAATGGAATCCGTTCGCCCAGCCTTCGTTGTAATGGCGAACGATATTCACGCAGATGCGCGCCCACTTGTCCATGTCGGCGGGCGGGTGCACGTAGTATTTGACTTTCGTATGCTCGATGCTTTCCCCTAAGCGATAGACGATTTTCGCACCCGTCGCCAATACGGAGGCGATATATTCGTCCGTACGGGAGAAATCGTAGCTGTCCGGATCATTCTCGTCCCGGCTCATGTCCCGAAAAATCGTATGAATATCCACTTCTCCCGGATTGGGCCAGTTGGTATCGTGCAACCGGACGAGAGGGATGCCCGCCTTTTCGTAATAGACGGATACATCCATCAAAGAGCCGTAGCAAACGGGTCCGTTGTTTACGCCATGCACCCGTTTGAGCGGGGACGTCTTGCGATCGGAATGCAATATGAGATCAGCCATCGTTTTTCCTCCTAATGGAACATCCAGCCGCCATCGACGTTCAGCGTCTGTCCGGTAATAAAGTCGCTGTCCTCCGAAGCCAAGAAAACGAAAGCGCCCTCGAGGTCGGAGGCGTTTTCCCGACGGGAGAAGCATTGTGCCGCAGCCAGCATTGTCGCGGATGCGTCCAGTTCCTCCTCGCTGAACCGTGCCAGCTCCGTCTCGGTCAGCACGGCGCCCGGCATAAGGCAATTCACGGTAATCCCGTGCTCGCCAACTTCCCGCGCAAGCGCCCTAGTGAAGCCGATGACGGCTCCTTTGGACGAGACGTAGTGCAGCAAATTACGCTGACCGGTCAGGAAGGTTACGGACGAGACGTTGACGATTTTGCCGCGGCCCCGCTCTTTCATGTAAGGAAAAACGGCTTGGGAGCATAGAAGCTGGGAGCGAACGTTAACGCCCATAATCCGATCCCAATCCTCCTCGGTGATCTCGAGCCAATTTTTGCGCGGATCGATACCGGCGTTATTGACGAGAATATCGACGGTGCCGAACCGGCCCGCGACCGCTTGGACCATTGCTTCGACATCGGCGCGACGAGATACGTCCGCTCGAACGAACATCGCCTCGCCACCTGCCTGCACGATTTCGGCAACGACCTGCTCCGCCAGCTCGGGATTCGCGACGTCGACAATGGCCACCTTCGCACCTTCCCGCGCGAAGCGTTGGGCGATCGCGGCTCCAATCGAACGGGCGGCCCCGGTCACGATAGCCGTTTGTCCCGATAGTCTCATAGGCCGCCCCTCGAAGCCGAACCGCCCTCGAGCGCGGGGAGGGCTAATGCCGTATATTGGCGCAGCGCGCCCTTATGATGAAACGCGGGTGGCGACCACTGCCGCAAACGTTCGGCGAGAACGGTGTCGATTTCCGACGCTGTCTGCTCCGCGCCTTCGATGCCGACGATGTCGATGCTTCTCCCCGGAATGTCGATCCGAATGAGATCGCCGTCCCGAACCGCCGCGATCGGGCCGCCGTCCAGCGCTTCGGGACCGAGGTAACCGACGCACGGTCCGCGCGTCGCCCCGGAGAACCTCCCGTCCGTCACTAGCGATGTCGTGCGCGATAGCTCCGGATCGGAGGCGATAAGCTCCGACATGAAGAACATCTCGGGCATGCCGACCGCTTTCGGTCCTTGATACCGGATGACGACGACGTCCCCGGGGACGATACGCTTCTCGAGCAACGCGTCGACCGCGTCGCGTTCCCGGTCGAACACCTTGGCCGGGCCTTGATGCACCTGCATGTCGGCGACGACCGCGAATTTCTTGATCGTCGCGCCGGCAGGAGCGAGATTACCCTTCAGCACGGCAAGCGCGCCTTCGGGCTTAAGGGGTTTCTTGACGGTGTAAATCAGATCCCGGCGATTCAGCTTGTAATTGGCGAGGAACATCTCCGCGAACCGCGGCATCTCGTTTTTATTGAAGTCGTCCAGATTTTCCCCCAGCGTCTTGCCCGTAGCCGTTAAGACGTCCAAATGAAGAAACTCGCGAATCTCGTTCATGACGAACGGCACGCCGCCCGCGTACCAGAACAATTCCGTCGGATAGTGCCCCGCCGTCTTCGTATCCACGAGCACCGGAACGCGGCGGTGAATCTCGTCGAATTCCTCCGCCCGCAACTCGATGCCCGCTTCCCGGGCGATCGCGATCAGATGCATGACGGCGTTCAGCGAGCCGCCGATAGCCGAATGCACGCTAATCGCGTTCTCGAACGCCTTCTTTGTCAAAATCATCGAAGGCACGATCCCGGCGCGCGCAAGCCTCATGACTTGTTGGCCGGCATCCCGGGCGGATCGGCGAATTTCCGCGTTCGTCGCCGGAATTAGCGCCGACCAAGGCAGCGCGAGTCCAAGCGCTTCGGCCATCGCCTGCATCGTCGCGGCCGTGCCCATGTACTGGCAAGCGCCGCAAGTCGGGCAGCATGCGCGTTGGAATGCCAGAAATTCTTCCTTCGTCATCTGCCCCTTGTCGACCTCGACGCTCATATGCCATAACTCTTCGTTAGACCGCAGGCACGGCCCGGCCCCCATCGCCCCTCCCGGCATATGAAGCGCGGGAATATCGAGGCGCGCGATGGCCATAAGATGCGCGGGCACCGCCTTGTCTCCCGCGGAGGAAAGTACCATTGCATCGAACGGGGTCGCGAGCGCGTGGATCTCGACCATCGATGCGATCAGATCTCTCGACGGAAGCGAATAATGCATGCCGCCGTGCGCTTGCGCGACTCCGTCGCAGATATCCGTCGCCGTATAAATAGCGGGCTTACCGCCGAACTGATAGACGCCTTTCTCGATCTCGGCGACAAGCTCTCCCAGATGATAAGAGCTCGGGTGGCTGGCGCCTGCCGTGCTCTCCACGAGCACTTGGATCTTGTCGAGATCCTCGACGCTCCAATCCATCGACATGCGCAGCGCATCGCCTTCGAAACTGATTTTACGAACCTTCTGGCTCTCGTAGACGCGATCTTCCATTATGCCAATCCCTCTTCCCGTTGTTAGATTCGCTCCTATTGCCGCCTCGTTCTACCGGCGAATCCGTCAATCGTCCATCTCGTCGAACGGATAGATCGGCCTCGGCACGCGGTCGAAGACGAGCGAGCGAAGATTGGCCGTGCTGGCCCCCGGAGTGTCTAAAATATAGATTTCGTTCGATAGCTTCTCGTATTCCGAGCGGAATTGGTTGGCCGACTTCACCATGACCAGATCCGCCTTCAGCGGTTCCAATCCCACGCTGCGATACAGCGCCGGATCTCCGGTAAACACCGCCCGTTCCATGACGACGACGGAGATACCCCCGATGGCGATAACCGCGCAAGTTCCCATATTTCCTTCGAGATTCTCGATGAAACCGTCCCCGAACCGGAACTTCCCGCTGCCGATTGTCATAACCGTACCTTCGACTTCAAGCGGAGTTCCCGAATCCGTCGATACCGAGTGCCCTAGCGACAATCGAACCGAACTTCCCTCTCCCGCGGCAACCGCCAGCCGCGCGGCCGCGGCGTCGACGATCGTCAGCATCGCCGTAAAGCGCTTATGGGCGTTCAACTCGAGCAATTGACGAAGCACGTGGACGCTGTCTCCGGGAGAACCGGCTCCGGGACTGTCCGCCGAATCCGATACGATCATCGGACTCGAGTCTTCCCGGCCGTCGGCCAACAGCGATACGGTCTCCGGCACAGAATACAACCGAACGTCGAATGCCCGGCGTTTATCCCACATGAGCGACGCAAGGCGATCGGCTTCCGCTTCCGCGCGCGTACGGTCCTCGCCGACGACGACAATCGAACAGCCCATCTCTTTCACGTCGAGCCAAGGCTGAACCGCGAACAGCGACGTCTCGACGGCGCTGCCGTCGCTCTCCCCGATCTCCGCCTCCGCCCATAGCTCCCTCATCGGACCTCGATACGTCTGTTGATTTTCCGCGGGAACGATCATCGGCACTTTGCGATACGCGATGATCGGTTTCAATCGTCCTCGAATCCGGTCGAACAATAGTTTCGCCGCTTTATAGCCCGTCTCCTGATAGTCCACATGAGGAAAGGTATGATAGCCGACCAGCGCGTCGACGATATCCACCATCCGGCGGGTAACGTTCGCGTGCGAATCGAGCGTGATGACGATCGGAACGTCCGGACCGACCAACTCTCTTACATCCGCCAGAATCTCCCCGGCAACGTCGTCTTCGTCTTCCGCCGACCATGCTCCGTGCAAGGCCAGCAGGACGCCGTCCGCGGGCAGAGATCCGCGAATTCTGCCGAACATCATTTCTTTCAGCTCGTTCAACGTCTGCCTGCCGATTCTTCCCGAAGATACCGCTCCCGTGTACAGCGTCGGAAGAAGCTCTACGCCCTCCTCTTCCGCCGCTTGATAGAATCCGTTCAGTTCGTTGCGCGCGGAGCGATCCTCCGCCATCTTCTCGTCCGCCGCGAAATAATAACGGAGAAAATCGTCTACGGTCGGTACCGCTTTGCTGAAAGTGTTGCTTTCCTGAATAAAACCGCCAGCGATTACCCTCATCTCGAATTCGCTCCTATCTATTCGAATTCCGGCTCGTCCGGTAGGAGAAGCCGTCACAGCGCATGACGCCTTCCTCCAATATCAAAACCAGCGCATGATGCTCGTCCGTTAAGTCATTCTGCTCAAGTACGACGCGCGAAAACGTATCCGCCCCGTCCTCCGGCCGTAAAACCAATTCCTCCAGCTTCCGACCGTCCAAATATGCGGTTGCCCTGCCGTATGCCTTCACCGGCATACGAAGTCGGAATGCGTCACCGCGGAAATTCCACTTGAGCCTATGCTCGATTTCTTCCGAGAAACCCCGGCGATCGACCGAAAAATAGCCGATGCCATGCACATAGTCGGCGGACTCCTCCGGCTCCCAGCGATCCGGGCTTTGCGCCGATCCGGCCAGTCCTTCCGAAGGCAGCAAGTTGACCCAATGCTCCCGGACCTCCCCCTGTATATCCAAACGCGAACACTCGGCGATCACGCCCCCGCTCGCGATTATACCGATACGTCCAGGTACGGCGGTCAGCCCGATTTCCATCTCGATACCGTTAACCGTCGCCTTGCATCCGTCTTGTCTTTGCACGACGGTAATACGATAGGTCGCGGCCTTTCCGAAAGGACGACGATCATCGTAATCATGCCGATCGGATTTGGCCCAATCGGAAAGCGTCTCGCCGTCTTCGCCCCCGATCGCTAGAATACGCTTCGTTCCGTCCCTCGCGATTTGAATCAAGGCAACCGCGCCGCTTTGAACGGCAAGGCCGATACCGTCCGCGAACATGCGCGGATCGGGCTCGCCGTCCGCCCAACGCGGCATGACCGTCGAACCGACCGGTCCGTTCCAGCCCCACGCGACGGTAAATAAACCGGTACTGACGATCTCGGCGATCATCGCGAATTCCTCGTAGCCTTTACGGACGAAACTAACGGCAGGCGCATTGTTCGCGGAGAGCACGAATCGGTCCGCGTACGGCTCCGCCCAAGGACGCGAAGCGGAGTTGATCGTCCCTTCGCCCCGCTCGTTTAACGCGGGATACATCGCATGAAGCATCCCGTCCGCGGTTACTTGTCCGGAGTACGTCTGTCCCCATATGCCGTATCGCTCATGGCCGCGGGGGAAAGAGTGCCAGCAGGAGCCTTCCTGATGAAGCTCCCAAGCTTCTTCCAGATGGGCCTTTTCAAGCTCCGCCCGGAATACGGCCTGATAGGAACGATTGCTCCCGACGGATGTGGCGGGCGCGTATACGTAACCTCCATGCACGTAAGCGGGATAAAATTCTAGCGGCGCCGGATGATACTTCAAGCTTTGCGGATACAAAAGGAACGCCGGATCGCCATACGGACCGTCGGGCCGATCGGCGACGAGCGCCGCCAGCGACCAGGAGCCTCCCGTATTGCGCGACATGCTCATCATGGCGACGATCAGCCAATCTTCGGAACGCCGAATGAGCGTGCTGGCGTAAGTTCGCTTGTACATCCCCTTAAGCAGCGGCTGATCCGTTTCGTTGCGGAGAGGATGCGCATGCTTAATGAAGGGGCCTTCCGGTCGGGAAGCCGAGGCATATGCGATGCCCCCCTGCTCCTCCTTCAGCGAGCCCCAGCCGTAAATCATATGGTAGATTCCGTCCTCGTACACGACGGAAGCATCGAGAGTCGCGAGCGTCGCATCTTTCGGCGTATAACGATCGGCCAGCCCCCTGCCGTCGAATACGGGTCCGGTGTTGTGCCAGCTTGCCCCTCCGTCGGTCGAGCGCAGAAGCGTAATAACTCCGAGATGAACATATCCTTTCGAATACAGGCTTACGTAAAAATACCAATTTCCGGATACGGGATCGATGAAGAAATATCCGTTAACCGGCCAATCCCATACGCCGACTCCGACGTGGACCGGATTGCCGGAATATTCGGCGAAAGTGTCGAACGAAGGATCCCCGATCAGAGGGTGGGAGTGCCAATGCCGAACATGCCGGCTCTCCGCGTAGTTCATGTTCTCTCCTCCATCGCGCTCAGGATTTGACCGAACCGGCGGTAATGCCGGCTACCATGTATTTCTGACCCGCAACGAAGAATATCAGGCATGGGATGATGGCGATCATAATATCCGCGAATAAGAGGTCCCACCTTTGACTGAACTTTCCGTAAAATTTAAAAACCGTCATAGGAAGCGGCCATTTGTCTCCCCCGGCGAAGTAAAGATAGGTCGTAACGTCGTTCCAGACGCCGATGAAGTTAAAGACGATAACGGTGACAGTGACCGGAGCCAGCAGCGGGAAAACGATGCGGAAAAACATTTGAATCGGACGGCTGCCGTCTATGATGGCCGCTTCGTCGATCTCCCGCGGGATCGTCCTGATAAACCCGGTATATAGGAAGATGCTTAAAGGCAGCGTATAAGCGACAAATATAGAGATAATACCCAGATACGTGTTGTTCAGGTGCAGAACGAGCATCGTGAAGTAGGTCGGGATGATCGCCGTCGGCACGATAATGCCCGTCAGAAAATAGAGCGAAGTAAACTTGGCGAATCCCGAGCCTTTTCTAGCGATGTAATACGCCGCCATGGCGGCCAGAAATCCGGCGAGGATGACGACCGTGACGCCGATAAACACGCCGTTCGTCAAGCCTTGAAGCGCATTGGACTTCGCGAATACTTGAGCGTAATTATTGAAATGGAGGCTTTTGGGCCAGCTGTAACCGAGTCGGTTGGCGCCGAGCGTGTCTTTAAGCGAGTTGACCACGACGATCCAGATAGGCATGAGGTAACATAGGGCGACAACAACCATGACCGCTTCCAGAAGCCAGGTTGCGGAACGGAACTTAAAGGTTCGCTTCATCAATAATCGACCTCCAGTCTGCGGAACAAACCGAGAGTGATAAAGCTGACCAGACTGATTACGATCGTGAACAGCAAGCCCGCCGCAGCGGAATATCCGAACAAGCCCGAAGAGAAAGATTTGAAAATGAAGGTGCCGTACACTTGCGTCGCGTCCGCCGGCCCCCCATTCGTCAAACCGTATACTTGTCCGAATACCTTCGCGCCTCCGATGAGACAGAGAATCGTATTGATGCAAAGCGAATAGATCGTAAGAGGAAACGTAATGTGCCTGAACTTGCTGATTCCGCCCGCGCCGTCCACCGTAGCGGCTTCGTAGTATTCCTTCGGCACGGACTGTAGGCCCGTCAGAAAAATGACGACGATCGCGCCGATCGACATCCATATATCCATTACGCAGATAGCCGTCATGGCATACTTGGTGTCGGTCAACCAGTTCTGGGCCAAAAACCCGAGCCCGACGTGCCGAAGCAGCGTATTGATCGGTCCGAATGTCGGTTGGTATAGCGCGCTGAACACATAAGCAATGACGAGCGGATTAAATACGAACGGCGAGAAAATAATCGTCCGGTACGTATTTTTGTATTTGACGCCGTTGTTCAAGATGAGGGCCAAGCCGAAACCGACGACGATTTTCACAATGGTCGTGGCAGCCGTGAAAATGAGCGTGTTGCGCACTGATATCGCGAACACCGGCGATTCGAACAAGTCTTGAAAGTTTCGCCAACCGTTGAATTTGGGATGCAACGGGAAGTAGGAGGACCAGTTCGTGAACGCCATGACGAGTCCCGATAAATTAGGCAAAATGAAAAACAGACTGAATAGGCAAAAAGCCGGAAGGACGAACAGCACCGAATATTGCCCGGATATTCCTTTCGATCGCATGCCGCACCTCCTTTCCAATAGAACCGCCGCGCCGGTTTCCCGGTTCGCGGCGGCGTGTTTAACTGCTAAGCCGATTACCAGCCCGGGGTTTGGACGGTGCGGTTATATTGCGCATAGTCCGTATACCAGTCATCGAAAGCCTTCTTGATGTCTTTGCCGTTGAAAATATCCAGGAACGGTTTCCCGGCATCCGTACCGAGCGGGAAAGTCGGGAAGTGCTGGCGGATAACGTCGAGCGTGACCGGCATCCCGGTTTGGGCAATGTAGCCGTCCATCTCTTGCTGCCAGACGCTCTTCTCGGTGTTGTAGTCCTTGTAAGGCGCCGCGCCCTGCACGGGTTTAACCAGCAAGTTGAAGTGATCCGGTTCCATCAAATAATTGACCAAATCCTTGGCTTCTTGCTTATGTTTGCTGTTCAGCGGTACGCCCAGCGCGCGTCCCGACAAGTTAACGACTGCGCTGATCTTCGAGTCGTCCATCGTGAACGGCATGAAGCCCAGATCCTTGACTTTCTCGGCATCGAGCTTGGCAAGATCGTCGTACAGCCAGTCGCCGAGAACGGTCATTCCGTACTTGCCGTCAAGCAGCCCTTGATAGCCATCCGCGATCAAGAGAGACAGATGGTCTTTGTTCGTATAAGGAACGAGCGAAGTCATGCGCTCGGCAAACTGCATAAAGCCGGGCATCTCGGAAGGTTTCGTCTCGTTCTTTGCCATCTTCGCCGCATCTTCGTCGGTGACCGAGAATACGCCGCCGACGGCTTGCAGCATCTGGTAAGTCCAGCTGTCCTTGCCCGGGATGAAAATCGGCGTGACTCCCGTCCCTTGAATCTTCTTCAATCCGTCCATCAATTCCGCGTAGTTCATCATCGGCACTTTGACTCCGGCCTTCTCGAACACTTTCTTGTTGTAGATCGCGCCGAAATATCCAAGCGGGAATGCATAGGCTTCGTACGCTACGCCGTCTTTCGCCGTGAAGAGTTTCACGCTGTCGAGCGTCTTGTCCACCCACGGTCCTTGAAGCGGTTCAAGGAAGGAGAAGGGAATCAAGCCGTCGCCGGCGTTGGCCATGAACAGGTCCGGCGCGTCGTTGGTCGACATTTTGGTTTTCAGGATGTTGATGAACTGATCGTCGGGGTAGACGTCGACGCGTACCGTGTTGCCGGTCGACTCCTCGTATGCGGCGATGGCGCTCTTAAGCCCTTCGGACTCTCCCCAAGCGTTGAAGGTAGCGAGTACCATTTCGACCGGTTTCTTGCTCGGAGCGGACGCTCCCGCAGAAGGCGAGCCGGCTGGCTCTTGCGAAGACGCGTTGTTGGAGTTTCCTCCGCACGCGGCCAGAATCGAAATCATGATAGCGGTTACCAATAACGTCATTCCTAACTTGCCATTTCTTTTTAACAAGCGACGACCTCCAATAATCTGAATTTTCAATCAATTTGGATGCATGATCATTATTGCAAACGGAATGCCCTGCAGGATATAGAGGATTGTTCGGTCGATCTGGATTTTTGGACAAATTTGCGGACGGTCGTTCGGTCAGAGCGTCATCAGCTTGTTCCAGATCTTGTTGTAATTGCGCCAGTCGCTATGGATTCGCGGACTATTGCTCAGAATAACGCCGATTGTCCCGTAATGGGGATCGATCGACAGCATACATCCGGTGAACCCGGGATGCCCGATGCACGCGGGGGATTGCAGGTCGCCGAAACATCCGTGCGGGTCGACGTCCGACTTCCGCCAAGCGATCGGCGTCTTCGAGAATCGGCCCCCCGTCGTCTCGCGAAGCATCAAATCGACGCCGGCCGGCGAGAAAACGATTGGGTCCCCGTGTTTCCGGAGAAGGAACAATCGCGCGAACAGCATCAGATCGGATACGGTGGAATACAAACCGCTATCCCCGGTCACGGCCGCATTGCGTAATCCGCCCATACCGCTTCCCGTCTCGTAGTTCCAGGGCAGTACGAACGTGCCTTCTTCCAAAAGCGGCGTCTCGAACGTCGTATCCTTCATCCCGAGCGGATCGAACAGGCATTCCCTGGCGAAAGCCTCCAGCCGCTTTCCCGACAACCTTTCGATCATATCCATCAGTATCGTGTACCCTTGCGTAAAATAAATCTGGCGTTCTCCCGGCGTATACGAACGGGAATCGATCGCGTAAATTCGACGCAAATACGCTTCCGCGTCTTCCCTGTTCGGCCAAGGCTCGTCGATTCCATCGTAACCGGCGGTATGCGTCAGCAGATGCCATACGGTTACGTCGGGAAAACGATATTCCGGAATAACGGATCTCACGGGCGAATACAAGGTAAGCAGCCCCTCTTCGATCAGCTTGACGATTAGGCTTGCGGTTACGATCTTGGTCACCGATCCGACATTAAAACGCGTCCGGCCGTCGACAGCCGCCCTTTCATAGCCTTCCGGCGCGGAATATCCCCCCGTGAAGGCATAGCGAATTTCCCTTGAGCAATCCAAATATCCGATAGACAAGCAAGGACTTAAATCCTCTTCCATCAGCCGATGGAAATACGAATCCAACCTGGGCGCATGCGCCGTTAGTATCATCCCGATCGCCTCCGATCCTATCCCGTCGCCTTGTCTTCCCGGAAAAATAGCGTTGTTTGTACTATACAATAATCGATCTCTCGTGAAATATGGAAGATTGTTCGACCGTTCTGGATTATTGACCATATTTAGTTCCTACCGGCTATTTCTCCTTGGGTATGTGCTAAAATAAAACCAAGGGGTGGTCAGACTGAGAATACGCAATCCGTTGCAAATCAGACTTTTCTTCTTCTATTCCCTCGTCTTTATTCTGATTATCATTCTTGCAAGCGTTCCCACTTATATTTATCTCAAACGAGGAATCGAGAAAAACGCCCTCAACACGATGAACGAAACGGTCGGGAACGTTGCGGAGAAGCTGGACGCCCGCCTGAAGGAATTCGACAACATCAGCAAACAGCTTTACCTGAGCACGGATTCGAACAACCGCACCATTATTCAACACTTGGGAATTCTACAAAACGATAAAGGCTCCTTCGACGAGGTCGAATCCGTGCAAGCCGTCTACAGTTTGCTGGGTCTCGTCACTTCTATATACAACGATATTCACCGGCTCACGATCTTTACATCCCGCGATGTCGTCTATTCCAATCCGAAAGCTCAAATGTCCGTCGCGAAGGCTTATCCGGACTCTTTCGAATTGCAGGAAATCCGGCATTCCGCGGGCGAGACGGTTTTACGGTATTCGGCTCACGACCGTTGGGCAAATACCGGCGCCTCGCCGGTTTTCAACTTCAGCCGGTTGCTTAACCCGAGGCAGGATAAAATCGCGGTCATCGAAATGCAAATTCGCGCGGGCGATATGCTGCCTCTCGACCAAATTCGCTCGATATCGGGCGCCATCCTCACTTTGTCCGACGGCGATCGTATTCTTTTCGATAGCGCGGCCGGCGATGCTTCTCAACCGCGGCGGAACGAGTACGTCTTCCGGAAAAATATCGAATCCGCGAATCTGACGATCTCTCTGACCGTTCCTCGCCGCGTCGTCCTGTCCGAGCTTGTTCTTTTCCGCAATTTCTCATTGGCTACCCTATTCGTGCTTGTCGTGTTCTCCCTGCTCGTATACTATTACTTGTCCAGACTGCTCACCCAGCCGCTAGTCAAATTAAAAGAAGCGATCGACTCTATCGATCTGGAAGACAAGAGGCTCAATATCGACAACAAGTACAAGGTCAACGAGATCGAGCGAATTAACAGGTCCTTCCGCAATATGAATTCCCGACTGCAGCATTCCCTCGAACAAATCGTGCAATTCCGTATGACGCAGCTGCAATCCCAGTTCGATACGCTTCAAGCGCAGATTAACCCGCATTTCCTGTTTAATATGCTCGGCATTATTCAAGAGTCCGCCGAGAACGGAGAACTCCCCCAAGTACGGACGATTTCTCGCAGCTTGTCCGAATTCATGCGCTATTCGATTTCCATAGATTCGCCGGTCACGACTTTGGATACGGAAGTGTCCTTCTCGATGCGCTATTTGGAACTAATGAAGACGCGTTACATGCATAGGCTGACTTACTCCTTCGACTTCGATCAAAATATGCTGCACATGATGGTGCCGAAGCTGATTATCCAGCCGCTTTCGGAAAATGCCATCAACCACGGATTCGCGGGCATTCCCCACCCGCTTCATATCGAAGCGACGGGACGGCTCGTCGGCGAACAGTGGGAAATACGCTTCCGGGACAACGGAGCAGGTTTCGGTTCGGAAAGGTTGGAAGAGGTGCGGCTCAAAGTTCAGGAGGCGCTCGATCATTTGAATTCCGACTTCGATACGGTAAAGCTGGGAATGGGAGGCATGGGCCTGACCAGCACGATCGTCCGGCTCAAGCTCATGTTCCGAAGCAAGCTTCAGGTAGAGATCGGCGATCACCCGGACGGCGGAGCGGAAATTACGATGCGGGGATTAATCAACGGGTAGGTGACTTCACATGAAAATCCTGATTGTAGACGATGAACCTTTCTACATCGAGCAATTCAAGAAGAAGCTGGCGATCGCCGGCTCCGAGTCGGGGGTCGAAATCGCCATCGCCGGCGAATGTTACGATGGCCGTGAAGCGCTGGACTTTATCGCCAAGGATAAGCCCGATGCGGTATTCACGGATATTCGCATGAGCGCGCTCGACGGCATTGAACTGGCTAAGGCCATCCGGCAACGTTATCCGGAACTTCCCGTCGTCATCGTAAGCGCTTACCCTTCCTTCGATTATTTGCGCGAAGCGATGCGCGTCAATGTCTCCGAATATCTGCTCAAACCGATCGAAATGCAAGCGTTAAAAGCGATTCTCGACAAGCTGTCACTGCAATGCCGCAGCCGTAGCAACAAAATGGCCAGGGACTGCCTGCAGGCGGTATTGGCTTCTCCCCAATTGGAGGAAACCACGGTCCAAGCCGCGCTCCGGGCGCTAGTCCATCCTTACTATCGCGCGCTTTTCATACGCAATAGAGAATCCGTATACGAATATCCGGTGCTGGCGCCTAATATCGAAGAGGACAACGAGGTGCTGCAAGAGGCTTTAAGACCGTTGTTAACCGGGCAGCCTTCCTGGATCATTCCGCTCGACGACGGAAGGTCGCGGCTGATCGTGCTCGCTCTGACCGATGCGAACGGGCACGACCTGTCCGCCATTCTGGCAACCGTTTCCGCCCATTACGCCAGCGATGGCATAAGACCGTCCATCATTTACAGCGACGCTTTTGCCGATATTCTAACGTTGAACCGTCTCGTCCCTACTCTGCGAACCGCTCTGGCCGATAGAATCGTTATCGGCAAGCCATCGTATTTCGAGTTGTCCGGCCTTAGCGTGCCTTTGACTGCCCCCTATTCGGATATCGAACGGGCCAAGCTGGACAAGCTGATGGTCTCGCGCGACACTTCCGGAGCGTCAGCGTTCATTCGCGGACTGTTTCGGAGCTGGGAGAACGGCAGTTATCCCATGAAAACCATCGGCAAAAGGATGAAGGAAATCGTCTCCGGAATCGAGCGGAATAGTGGCGACTCGAGCCGGCTGGAACCAGGGGACGGGGACGCGCGAATCGACGAACTTCTGCAGACGGCCCGAACGTTGCCGGAACTCGCCGAAGGGTTCCTTTCCATGCTGGCGCTCGTCTTCGAATGGGACGAGGCCGAGCAAGAAAACGGGGATTTCAGCCGGCTGTTCGCCCGAATCGAGACTTATATCGCCTCGCATATCGGCCAACCGCTTTCCCTTCCGTTGCTTACCGAGCAATTCCATGTCTCCAAGACGCTGCTTTGCAACCTATTCCGGGATTATACGGGCAAGTCGTTCGTCGAGTACGTGACTTCTTATCGGATGCGCAAAGCGCAGGATCTCATGCGTTACTATCCCCGCATGCGCAACAAGGAGATCGCCGAGATGGTCGGTTACCCCGACCAAAACTACTTTAGCCGGGTGTTCACGACGGCAATCGGCATGAGTCCGAGCGATTTCCGGTCGCGCAGCGCCGCTAGCGGAGATTAACGCCTTATTTGTCCAATATTCCATGTCTTCCGAACGATTATCCATATCTTCCTCCCGATTTTCTCCGCTATAATTCGCACCAAGAGCGGCCGAACGAATAGCACGGCGGCCGTCAACTTGAAAGAGGAGCTGAATATATGAATTCAAGGTTTTGGCGTATGGCAATCGTTTTCGCGCTCGTACTGCTACTTACCGCACCTCGACTTACCGACCTTCCCATCGCGTACGCTTCATCGCAGACGTATTACGTCAGTTTTTCCTCCGGCAACGATTCGAATGACGGGCTTAGCGCCGCCACTCCCTGGAAGACGCTTGGCAAGGTTTCTTCCCGGACTTTCGGCGTCGGCGATTCCGTTTTGCTTAAGAAAGGCGATACTTGGACCGGGGAAACGCTGTATCTGAACGGCAACGGCACTTCGTCCAACTGGATCACGCTCTCCTCGTACGGAACGGGAACGGCCAAGCCCGCCATTACTCCCTATGCTTCCGTGGCCGCAATTCCCGCCGCCAATCCAACCAATCTCGCCGCGAACGGCTTGCTCTACGCCGTTTATCTTCATAATGCAGCCGGCTGGAAAATCAACGGACTCGAAATCGGTTACGCCAAGAGCGGCATCGTATACGTCAACGATACCGGCGGGACGCGCGACGGGTTATGGATCGAGGACTGCTACATCCACGACATCGTCAAATGGCCGATGAACCCTTTTCCATCTGCCGATAATCGGCTTGCCGCTCTACAGATCATGTCCTATTCGGTAGGTATCTACACCCATCTGGACGAATCATCGCCTTCCAATCAGCGACTAAAAAACGTCACGGTCAAAAATGTCGCGATCGATCGGACCGACGGGCCGCTCGAAATCCGCAAAGCAGACAACGTGTCTCTCGAAGGAATCCATACGAACGATTCGTACCACGAGGGCGTTCAGCTGACGGGCATAAACGTCGGTTACTCCGGGACTCCGATCGGTCTCATGAAGAACAGCGTCATTCTTAATTCCGGCATCAACGGCATGGCGTGGGGAACCGCCGGCCTGCAATTCAACGCCGTAGAGAACTTCGTGGCCGACAACGTTGAAATCGGTTATACCTATTCTCCGAACGGTATTGACGGCGTCGGCATCGATTACGAGGGACTGAACAAAAACGTCACCGTAAAGAACAGCTTCATCCACGACAATGCGGACGAAGCTGTGATGGTATACCGCAATCCCCAGTGGAGCGGAGGCGTCGAGAACGTCAATACGAGTTTGATCGACAACGTTTTCCAGAATAACGGTATCAACAACGACGGCAACCCGCACGCGGCCTTCTTGGTGCAGCAGTACAACTATGCGAACGGGGGCACCGTATCGGGCAACACGATCGTCAAGACAAGCCGGGCGCAAGCGCTCAACATGATCGTCGAGCGCACGCCCCAATTCAACGAATACTGGCCAACGGGCAGTTATTCCCTTTCGAATAATACCGTCAAACTTCCGAACGGCAATATTTTGAATTACGCCTCCACGGGCTTCAGCGGCACTCAGGGCAAGAACGGTTGGACCTACAGGCAATTCAACGGCTCGACGATCAGCGATCTCTCTTGGAACAATACCGATCAAACCTGGCAAGGTAGCGCGACATTCTTGCTCGTCGGCGAAGACTGGATGCATCCCGCGACCGGATATGTAACCGAGCGTATTTGGACGGCTCCGGCCTCGGAAAATATCCGAATTACGGGTAATCCCAAGAAAACCGATTCCGCTCTAGGCAACGGAGTCATCACGAGCATCTGGAAGAACGGCACCCAGATCTGGGCGCAGACGGTCACGACTACGACCGGCGTCCAACACGACATGCAAGTCAGCGTTAATGCGGGCGACACGATCGCGTTCGTCTTGGATCCCAACGGCGATTCCTCCTACGATAAGACGACTTGGAATCCGGTCGTCGAGGAAATCAAACAGACGGCTTACACGGCGAACACGGACTTCGGTCCGCAGCAAGGCATGTACGGCTGGCGTTATGTCGAAAACAACGGGAGCGCCGAAACGAATATGACGTGGAACGGCGCTTCGGGCGTTTGGTCGGGATCCGTAAACAACCTGTTGATCGGGGACGACTGGCAGCATCCGGCAATCGGAATTCAATCGCAGCGGAAATGGGTCTCACCTTCGTCCGGCACCGTGCGGATTACGGGGACCGTCCGGAAGTACGACTCCGCCTCCGGCAACGGCGTTATCGCAAGCATCTGGAAGAACGGGACCAAAATATGGGGAGATACGTCGGTAACAACCTTGACTGGAACATCGCACGACTTTACGGCAACGGTAGCGGCGGGCGATGCCCTCTATTTCAAGATCGATGCGAACGGGGAGCCTTCCAACGATAAGACGTTTTGGAATCCAACGATCAGTCTCGCTCCGTCCTTCAGCTTCGACGAGAAGATGGCGCCGTATTGGTCGGGAACTTCGATGTAAAACGAATCGGTTCAGAATCACCCGAACGATTTCCTGGTGCACGCTTATGCCAAATAATACATTCCCTCTCCAAACCACCTTCTTATGACGAACGCCGGCATTCCCTTGCTCTTGGTTAATGCGCAAAGAAAAAAGTCAGCACAATGGCTGACTTTTTCGCGTTCTATTGGCAAAGTGCTTAGAGCCCGAACGGGTCTTCCTCGCGCTTGCGGGCTTCTTCCTTCAGGACGGTGTACATGCCGGCGACATCTTCCTTGCGGGTGGACTCGGCCAACCGCTCGATCTGCACGGTTAACGTCCGCTGCCCGAATTGGACGTCCAGCACGTCTCCAACTTTTACGGTGGCGCTCGGTTTAGCCTCTTTACCATTGAGAAGGACGCGCCCCTGTTCGGACACGTCCTTCGCAACGGTGCGGCGCTTAATAAGGCGCGACACCTTCAAAAACTTATCGAGACGCATCTAATTACTTAACGGCGTCTTTCAGTTTGTTACCCGCTTTGAAAGCAGGAACTTTGGAAGCAGGGATCGTGATGGAGTTACCCGTTTGCGGGTTGCGGCCTACGCGGCCGGAGCGGCTGCGAGTTTCGAACGTGCCGAAGCCGATCAGTTGTACTTTGTCTCCGCCAGCAAGAGCGTCGGTTACTTCGCCCAAGAAGCCATTCAATACGGATTCTACGTCTTTCTTCGTCAAGCCGCTTTTTTCTGCGATGTTGTTGATCAGGTCTGTTTTGTTCATGGTACGGAATTCCTCCTATGATCTTTACCTAAATTCGTCGGGCGAGCCCTTGAGCCGCCTGCAACGTTTGATTGTTTATTGCATGAAGTGTACTATTCTGTCCCTTGCTAAAAAAATCCTGCCAATTCGCAAAAAAATTTCTCGAAATAGGTAGAAAGTACGGGAAAATCAGCGAATTTTAGGTCTTTTTAAGGTTTTACGCGCATTTTGGCCTCTCGCCACCAATTATCCATCTCTAACAAGTCAGTCTGCTCAAAAGTCCGTCCGCTTATACGCAGTTGCTCTTCGATGTACTTGAAACGCTCCGCGAACTTGCGATTCGTGCCCGCGAGAGCTTCTTCGGGATCTGCTTTGAGGAAACGGGAGGCATTAACGACAGCGAACAGAAGATCGCCCAGTTCGTCCTTCTGACGCTCCGAAGATTCCTCTTTGGCCGCATGGCGCAGTTCTTGCAGCTCTTCCTCGATTTTATCGAACACGCCGGTCAGATCGGGCCAATCGAAGCCGACGCCGGACGCTTTCTTCTGGATCTTATGAGCGCGCGGGAGGGCGGGAAGATCCTTCGGAAGGCCGTCGAGGAGCGATAGGCGTTCTTCGCGTCCTTTGAGTTTCTTTTCTTCGGCTTTCATTTGCTCCCAGTTAGCCAGTGCTTCTTCCGCGTCTTGGGCATTCTCGCCGCCGAAAACGTGAGGATGACGGAAAATCAGCTTATCGTTCAGCTCCGCAAGCACGTCGAACACGTCGAACGCACCGGTCTCCTCTTCCATCTGGCTATGCAGAAGCACTTGCAGAATCACGTCGCCGAACTCTTCCTTCATTCCGTCCGGATCGTCCAGATCGAGCGCTTCGATCGCTTCGAACGTCTCTTCGATAAAGTTGCGGCGAATAGATTGGTGCGTCTGCTCGCGATCCCACGGACAGCCTTCGGGGCTACGGAGAATCGAGACGATCTCGTGTAGCCGTTCAAACGAACGACGGCGAAGGCGGTCGTCCGCGCTCGCCGGAACGTATACGAGCATGAGGTTGCCGTAAGTTTCCTGACGGTCGAGTTCATGAAGGGGGATTTGCCTGATGTTCTCTTGTCCGGCAACGCCGAGAGCTTGGCCTACGATGACCGGATGGTCGTCCGGGTAGACGCCCATCAGCGTCAGCTTCACTTCGGAAGCGGTAAAGGCGTCGTACACTTGCCCGATGACCGTGTGCAAGCGCGGGCGCAGATGCTCGCGGGACAAGTCGGCCGCGTCGAGAAGCTGGAAGCCTTCGATCGGATCGAAGCCGAGCCGAGTAAACGCTTGATCGAGGAAGCTCTCGCCGCCGAGCAAGGCGAGCGAAACGCCTTCGCTGTCGGCGCGTTGGCGGAGCAGCTGAACGGCGCGCTCCGCGACCATCGGATGGCCCGGAACCGCGTAGACGATTTTCTCGTCGGGATATTGCTTTGCGATATGGAGAAGCGAATTCGCGATCGCTTCGTATACGTCTTCGAAAGAATCGGACTGCTCGTACAGCGAGTCGAAAGACTCGAACGAGACGCCGCGGAGCTTAAGATCCGCAACCGCCGGATGATCCGCCGTGCGCAGGTAGCGACGCTTGGACTGCTCCAATACTTTAAGCGTGCCGAGCGTCAGTTGATCTTCTCCGCCGGAACCCAGTCCGACGACCGTTATGGATGGTGGCATTGTGGTGGATCATCCTTTCTTGGTTGAGCTTGCGTGCTAGGAATCCGCTCGAATCGGCGACAGCTCCAACGCCGCTTAGGCGGGAGTTAGTCGGTTTGGGCGAGTAACTATGTGCTGGGAGTACCTCTTCGGCGGGAGTTAGTCGGTTTGGGCGAGTAACTACGTGCCGGAAGCGCCTCTTGGGCGGGAGTTAGTCGGTTTGAGCGAGTAACTACGTGCCGGAAGCGCCTCTTGGGCGGGAGTTAGTCGGTTTGAGCGAGTAACTACGTGCTGAGAGTACCTCTGAACAGCCAGTTAGTCGATTATTTCGAGTAACTCCATGCTGGAAGTACCTGCGAACCGCCAGTTAGTCGATTATTTCGAGTAACTCCGTGCTGGGAGCCCCTCAAACCGCCAACTATTCGGTTTTTTCGAGTAACTCCGTGCTGGGAGTACCTCTAACCCGCCAACAACTCTAACTCTGCCCGCTGTTCCCCCGAGGGTAAAGCTACTCGGAATGCGAGGCCGATGAACTGTCTCTGCCTTTATGTAACGTAGGGATGCGCAGCAACCAGGCGTCAATTCGGCTGCCGGAGATGCCCGGCAGCTCGCGCCATTGCTGCGGAGCGACGGCGCCCAAGGCGACGAGCGCCGCGGCGAAGACGGCGGCTCCGACGGCGACGCCCGGCAGGGCGACGAGGAGGGCCCCGACGCGCGCGGGCAGAGCGGCGGTAACCGCGTCTAACGCGAGCGCGACAAGCGCGACCGCGGCCGCCATAGCGGCCAGAGCAGCGCCTGAGCGCCATGCGAGCGAAGCGCGCGGGGCGGGCAGTTGGACGCGCTGACGCAAGGACAGCGCGTTAAGCACCGCCGCAGCGGCGAAGGCGCCGGCCATGGCGACTGCCGCGCCGTTGATGCCGTACGCGGGCACTAGCACCGCGTTGAGCGTTAGCTTGAGCAGCGCGGCGGCGGCCAAGTTCACGGCAGGCGACCGCAAGTCGCCCATGCCTTGCAGCAACGCCGCGCTCACCGCCTGCAGGGTGCCGCCCGCCGCGGCCAACCCCACGATCGCCATCGCGGCGGTGCCGCTGCGATCGGAGAACAAAGCCTCGTTGATCGGCGCGGAGAGCAGCGCCAGCCCGATCGCGGACGCGCACCCGACCCACCATGCGAATCGCATGGCGAATTGGGCTCGCGCCGCGAACTCCGCGGAATCGCCGCGGGCTCTAGCCGCCGTCAGCGCGGGTACGATCGCCGCGGCTGCACCGGCCGCCGCCATAGTCACGAGTTGCAGCAGCGCGATGCCCCGGTTGTAAACGCCGAATTGGGCGATCGCCCGGAGCGAGTCATCCGCCGAACCCCCCTGCTGCAAAAATCGCGGAATCGAGAATGCGTCGATTAGCCCAAACAGCGGCGCGACGACCGATGCGATCGCGACCGGAATGGCCACGAGAGCGATCCGCTTCACCAGAGCTCGCCTCGTCTCCGGCAGCTTAACGAATCGCGAACCGGATATTCCATTATCTGTTCCCGCGTTTTCTCCATCGCCGACTCCTGCGGCCTTGAAGCTTTTCCGTGCTCCCGTCGCCCGAATGACGATGGGCTTATTGCTTCCGCGCATGGATTGCCACAGCATCGCGACAAGTCCCGCGATCGCGCCGGTCGCCAATCCGCCGTGAACGGCCGCTGCCGTCGCGGAAGGCGACCAAGCGGCGTCTACCGCCCAGATCAGCGCCACGAGCATAAACGTCACGCGCGCGGTTTGCTCGGACAGCTGCGATAGCGCCGGACGCAACATATTCATTCGACCTTGACTGTAACCTCTAAGTACTGCCGTCGCGGGTGCGAACAGCAATGCCAGAGACGACATACGGATTGCGGGAGCAGCGTCGTCCAGCTTCATCCAATGAGCGAAAGTATCCGCGCCAAGCCAAAGAATGCCGAACATGAGCAGGCCGCTTAGGCTTAATAGCCCCAGCGCCCACCGAAGAACGCGTTGCGCCCCTTGTTCGTCCCCATGCGCCGTTCTCTCGGCCACGAGCACGCTGACGGCGACGGGAATACCTGCCGAAGCCAGCGTCATCCACATGACCGCCAGCGCGTAGACCGCGCTGTACAAGCCGAACACTTCGTCGCCGGCCATGTTCTGCAGCGGTATTTTCTGCAACGTACCGATCAACTTAGAGAGCAAAGCCGCCCCGCCTAGCAGAGCCGCCCCTTGCCATAACGCCTTTTTCCCCATCTCCTGGGGTTCCACTTCGATTCGCATCCTGGATCCATTCCCCATTCCCGCGCCTTGCGAACAATCCGATTTCCCGCTTCCTTATTCTCCCGGTGCATGCTCGTGATTCGATTATAAACGAAAGCCGCATAGCAAAAAAGCTTCCCGGAGAACAGATTGCGCCTCTGTTTCTATCCGAGAAACTTTTTCGCCTTTGCGGCTATGATATTACTGCTCCATTTGCTTCGCCAAGAAGCCCGCCGCCGTCTCCACCATCTTGCTCTCCATATCGGCCATGTTTACGGATTCGTCCTTGCTCAGCAAGACTACGGTGCCGATAGGATCGCCGCCGGCGACGATCGGAGCCGCTACGAACGAACTGATCGTTTCATTGACGTCGCGCAGCACTTCGTAGCTCCCCGAGCTCGTTTCCAATACGATTTTACGGTTTTCCATGCAGCTCTCGAGGACGTTTCCGATCGCCTTGTCGAGATATTCTTTCTTGGATGCTCCGGCTACCGCGATGAAAGTGTCGCGGTCGGAAATCATGGCGATATGCCCCGTGCTCTCCGATAAAGATTCCGCGTACTCCTTGGCGAAATCGCCTAACTCGCCGATCGGCGAATATTTTTTAAGGATGACTTCCCCGTCGCGATCCACGAAAATTTCCAGAGGATCTCCTTCTCGGATACGGAGCGTGCGACGAATTTCTTTCGGAATGACGACCCGTCCGAGGTCATCAATACGGCGTACAATCCCGGTTGCTTTCATGCTCGTGTTGCCCCACTTTCATTGGTGTATTCGCTCTGCTCTCGCCGGCGCGAATGACTTGCCGGCCTTTATGACGAACGCTTGTACAATCGGAAAAAGGTGACATGGAATCTTGATATGTAGTATTCAACCTCTCCCATTTTCTTATGCGTTCCCCCTCGGCTGGAGGAAACACCCGTTGCAACCATGAGCTGCTCGACTTGAACTCGCCGCCTTGCCAAAAACCGGCAAGCCCGGCCTCATAGAGGCAAGCTTGCCGGTTCGCTCCATAATGCGGTACCGGTCTAGAACGCCGGAACGACCGCCACGCCATACGTATCTTCGATGAACTTCTTGACGTCCGGCGAAGTTAACGCGGCGTCGAGTTTCTTGATCGCGTCGCCGTTCTCGTCGCCTTTGCGCACGACGATCACGTTCGCGTACGGAGAGTTCGCGTCTTCGCGGAACAAGGCGGAATTCGGATCGAGCTTGGCTTCGAGCACCAGATTGGTATTGATGATCGCTCCGTCCAAGTCGGGCAGCGAACGGGGAAGCGTCGCGGAATCCGCTTCGATGAACTTCAGCTTCAGCGGGTTTTCCACGATGTCTTTCGGCGTTGCCTCGTACGTCGTGATCCCTTCTTTCAGCTTGATCAGACCTTGCTGCTCGAGCAAGGCAAGCGCGCGGTATTCGTTGGACGGGTTGTTCGGAATGCCGATCTTGGCGCCTTCTTTGATCTCGTCCTTGGATTTGAGCTTGTCGGAATAGAAGCCGATCGGTTCGACGTGAACTTTCGTCGTCACGACGAAATCGTAGCCTTTCTCGCCTTTTACCGAATCGAGGTAAGGCACGTGCTGGAAATAATTCGCGTCGATCTGCTTCTCCTGCAAGGCGGGATTCAACTGTCCTTCGTCGTCGAATACGACGACATCGAGGTTAACTCCCTGCTCCTTGAGCGCCGGTTTGACGTGCTCTAGGATGACGGCATGCGGAACCGCCGCCGCTCCGATCTTCAACGTAACTTCCGTCGCCGGGGAAGCCGAAGGCGATGCAGACTCCGAAGGACTTGCCGACTCGGTAGAGGCCGACTGGCTAGCCGATGGCGAGGCCTCGTTATTGTTATTTTTCGAGCCGCACCCCGCAATCACCGTGCTAATCGCAACGAATAACGCAATAAGGACAACCAGGCTTTTCTTTGACATTTCTCTCTCCACTCCCGCTCTCTTTTTAATGGTCTATGTGATGAATCCGTAAAACCTCCGACTACTCCGTACGATGCCTTCTTCTGTCGATGGACTTGGCGATGGAGTCGCCCGTCCACTGGATCGCCTGTACTAGCAGGATGATAACGATCACGGTTGCGAACATAATATCCTCGCGGAACCGCTGGTACCCGAACCGGATCGCCAAGCTACCCAACCCTCCTGCGCCGATCGCCCCCGCCACGGCCGTCAACTCGGCAATCGCGATAACCGCGATCGTAAGGCTGCGAACGAGAGCAGGAAGAGCTTCAGGCAGCAATACGCGGAAAATAATCGCGAACGGAGACGCGCCGAACGACTTGGCCGCTTCGATTTTCCCGACCGCCACTTCCTTCAATGCGCTTTCGACGATTCGCCCTAAGAAGGGCGCCGCTCCGATAGACAACGACACGATCGCGGCCGTCGGACCTAGCGAGGTACCTACGACCCATCTCGCGAAGGGCAATAAGAGCACGATCAGAATAATGAAAGGCAAGGAACGCACGCTATTAATAGCGAGACTTACGATCCGATTAACTACCCTCGCCTCCAGTACGCCGCCTTTTTCCGTAACGACAAGCGTTATTCCTAAGAACAAGCCGAGAACAATGGCGAATACCGAAGACCAAACGAGCATGTAGAGCGTTTGGCGTAATCCTTCCCAGAGCAACTCAAGCAGATCGTCTCTCATATCCCCGCCCCGACCCCCTCGACCGCAAACCGCTTTTTCCTGTAATGCTCGACGATATGGACGAACCTTCGCGCCGTATCGCTCTCCGGATACAGGAAGAATTTATCGACCGAACCGGTCTCCACGATCTTCCCTTGCTCGATGACGGCAACGTTATTGCACGCATGCTGCAGAACGTCGAGCTCGTGAGTAATCAACACGACCGTGAGTTCCAGCTTGCGGTTAATGTCCCGAAGCAGCTCTAGGATCGAGTAGGTCGTCTGCGGATCGAGAGCGGACGTAGCTTCGTCGCACAGGAGGACGTCGGGCTCGTTTACTAGCGCCCGGGCGATGCCGACGCGTTGCTTCTGGCCGCCGCTGAGCTGGGAAGGGTACGCCTTCTCCTTGTCCCCGAGCTGCACCAGCTCCAACACTTCACAAACCCTTTTTCGGATCGTCGCTTTATCGCAGCCCGCGACTTTCAGAGGAAACGCGACGTTGTGGAAAACCGTCTTCCCCTCAAACAGGTTGAACTGCTGGAAAACCATCCCGATTTTCCTTCTCGCCTGCCGCAGCTGACTCTCCTTCAACCCCGTCAACACCGTGTCTCCAATGGCGATGCTGCCCTTATCGGGTTCTTCGAGCCGGTTGATGCAACGCACCAACGTCGATTTTCCCGCCCCGCTGAATCCGATGATGCCAATGATGTCCCCTTTCTCCACCGTAAGGTTCAGCCCGTCAAGCGCCTGCAGCTTGCCGCTCGGCGTGGCGTACGCTTTGCTTAAGCCGCGTATGGAGATCATCGTCTCACCCCCTTCCGTCTCGGTTGCCGAAATAAAAAAAACTAAGCTTCCGCACGCTAATCTTAGCCGCGGGGCTTAGTTTCCAGAGAACTGGTCAACTTTATGTTCGTATATCCGAGTATTTCTATCTGTTTTTATTTAATTTAGAGCAACTTCCATCGGTTGTCAATAGTTTTCTTACCCTAGGCTAGAACACAGAGTATAGCATACAAAAAGACGTGCCCGGAACCCCGTCGCAAGCTGCGAGCGGACTTTCGGACACGTCTTCGAATATTGCCGCCGTCGATTACTTCGCGGATGCGGAAGCCGACGCGTCAGGTGATGCGGATGGGGAAGCCGAAGGCGATGCGCTCGGGGAGCCCGAAGCGCTTGGGCTTGCGGAAGGTTCGGCCGGAAGCGTGACCTTGATGCCCAGCTTGTCCTGTTCGGCGGTCAAGAATTCGTTTAATTTGGTCGTTGCGAGATCCGTCTTGATCATATTCTTGGCTTGCTCGGATAGCTTATCGTAGGAAGAAGCCTCATCGCGAGCTTCGACCTTCATGACATGGTAGCCGTACTCGGTCTTAACGGGATCGCCGACTTTACCGATCTCTTGCGTGTTGGCGGCCTTCTTGAATTCCTCGACCCAGCCTTTGGCTACTTGCTTCTCGTACAAGCCGCCGTTATCCTTCGAACCGGTATCCGTGGAGAATTCCTTCGCTAGCGCCGCCCAATCTCCGCCCTCTTCGAGCTTGGCTTTGACTTCTTTCGCGGTCTTAAGCGCTTCTTCGTCTGTTTTCAGCTCGGCGCCGGTCGATGGATCAACCGTGCCGATCAAGATATGTCTAACGGATATGAGATTATAATCGGATGGAGCTTTCGCGTATTCCGTTTTAATCTCGTCTTCCGTAACTTTCGGCATGAAGTCTGCTTTCTTAGCGTTGTAATAAGCTTGGAACGCGACTAAATCCTGATAGAACGCAGTAGCATCGGCTACGGTCAGCTTGTTGTCGTCCATATGCTTCTTCAGGTCGGCATCGGTTTTCATCGCGTCGCTAATCTGCGTCTTGAACGTTGCGGCCGCGTCTTTCGCTTTTTTCAGGTCGTCCGCGCTTACGTCCTTGATCAATACTTTAGTAACGATGTATTGTTGAACGAACTGTTCCTTCAACTGCGGAATCGACATGTACATCGCCGTCTGAGGATTCATGATCTCCTGGAACGCCGTATATTTAGCAAATTCTGTGTCGGTTACTTCTCCGCCCGTATATGTAGCGATAACGGTGGCTTTGCTTTCTTTCTTGCCGCAAGCGGAGATCAATGCGACAAGCATGACCGCTGCCAGCGCTAAAAGTACAAACCGGCGATACGGCATGCGTTTATGGTGCAACATCCTGTAGTTCCCCCTTTGATTTTGTCGCTTCTTTGTATTGTACCAGAAAATCCTCTACAAGCGCTAATAAAGCGTTCTCATCCAGCCCTCGTACCTTAAAGCGAATCAGAAGCTGCTGATCGCTGATGGCGTTCACCATCCGGCCTTGGAATTTGCTTTCCATCGCCTTGAGCTTGCTTATTTCCAAGTCCGCCCTGCGCCGCTCTTCCAGCTTCAGCGTCAGTTCGTCCCCGCGGCGTACGATCGATTCGATGCCGTATTTGCGCCCGTACACCTTCAGTCTCGCGACTGCCATCAAGTTAAGGACTGCCTTAGGCGGTTCTCCGAAACGGTCGATAAGCTCCTCGAACAAATCTTCAACGTCCTCGAGCGTAGTCGCTGTCGCGACCTTCTTGTAGATCTCGATTTTCTGGATGCTATCGTAAATATACTCCGGAGGCAAGTACGCATCCACGCCCAGATCGAGCTGCGTATTGACCGGCTGAGGAGGCAACGCGACCCCGCCCATCTCCAGCTTGCGGCTCTGAATTTCCTCGGCGAGCATCTGCGAATACAGATCGAAGCCGACGGACGCGATGAAGCCGTGTTGCTCCGCCCCGAGCAGATTACCCGCTCCGCGAATGGACAAGTCGCGCATGGCGATCTTGAATCCGGAACCGAGCTCCGTGAATTCCTTGATCGATTGCAGCCTTTTCTCCGCGACCTCCGTCAATACCTTGTCCCGTTGGTACGTAAAGTAAGCGTAGGCGATCCGATTGGAACGTCCGACCCGACCCCGAAGCTGATAGAGCTGGGACAGCCCCATCTTATCCGCGTCATGGACGAGCAACGTGTTGACGTTCGGAATATCCACCCCGGTCTCGATAATGCTCGTACTGACGAGCACGTCGTACTCTCCGTCCAAGAAATCGAGGATCGTGCGTTCCAACTCCTGCTCCGACATTTGGCCGTGCGCCACGGCCACGCGGGCGGCGGGAGCGAGCGCGCTGATCTGTTCGGCCATCTGATAGATGCCTTGCACCCGGTTGAACAAATAATACACCTGTCCGTCCCGGGCCAGCTCCCGCTCCACCGCTTCGCGTACAAGCGTCGGACTGTATTCGACGACGTAGGTCTGCACGGGAAAACGATTCTCCGGCGGCGTCTCGATAACCGACAGATCGCGCACGCCCAGCATCGACATATGAAGGGTACGCGGAATCGGCGTCGCCGTCAGCGTCAGCACGTCCACGTTCGTTTTGATTTTCTTCAGCTTTTCCTTATGCGTAACGCCGAACCGCTGCTCTTCGTCGACGATCAGCAGCCCTAATTCCTTGAATACGATGTCCTGCGACAACAGCCTATGCGTGCCGATGACGACGTCGACGGTGCCGGCCTTCAAGCCCTTCATCGTATCCGTCTGTTCCTTGCGCGAGCGGAAGCGGCTGAGCACCTTAATATTAAACGGATATCCGGAGAATCTTTCCCGGAACGTCTCGTAATGCTGCTGCGCCAGAATCGTCGTCGGAACGAGCACGGCGACCTGTTTCCCTTCGATGGCCGCCTTGAACGCGGCGCGGATGGCCACTTCCGTCTTCCCGTAGCCTACGTCGCCGCAGAGCAACCGGTCCATCGGGCGAGGCGTCTGCATATCCGCTTTGATTTCCTTGATCGCGCGAAGCTGATCCGCCGTCTCGTCGTAAGGGAACATCTCCTCGAACTCTTGCTGGTAAGGGGTATCCTCTCCGAATCCGAAACCCGTCGTAGCTTGACGTTCCGCATAGAGCTTGATCAGATCGTCGGCGATATCCTTAACGGACGATTGGACTTTGGACTTAACCCGGTTCCAATCCGCGCCCCCGAGCTTGCTGACCTTCGGTTCCTTGTCCTCGTTGCCTACGTATTTCTGGATCAGATCGAATTGTTCTACCGGTACGGATAGACGGTCTCCACCCGCATAGATAATGTGAAGATAATCCTTATGAATGCCGCCGACCTCGAGCGTTCCGATTCCGAGATACTTCCCGACTCCGTGATTCTGATGCACGACGTAGTCGCCGACCTTCAACTCGGTATAGCTCTTGATTCGCTCGGCATTGTCCAGATGACGATCGACCCGGCGCGCTTTGCGCTGCTTCTGGGTGAACATCTCGCCTTCCGTGATGACGACGAGCTTGATCGAAGGCAGCTCGAAGCCGCTCTGCAGGTTCCCTTGCAGAATTTCCGGCATATCGATCTGATAGTCTTCCAACACTCGCCGCATGCGGTCGGCGCGTTCGGAGTTGCCGGCGAGCATCAAGATGCGAACCCCGCTCTTCCGCCAACGTTCCATCTCCGCCTTCAACACGTTCATCTGCCCATGGAAATTCTGCATGGAACGGCAGACGAAATTAACGATGTTCTGAGGCTGGGTATGGGGAATTTGACGAACGAACAGCGATAGAAACACCGTTTGGAAGCCCTTCGGATATAACGCCTGCTCCGCGTTAACGGCCAGCACGAAGCCCGGCAGGGACTTGCCCTGCTGCAGCAGATGGGTCGTCCATTCCAACTCGTCGCGTTCTAGCTGTCTCGCGGTTTCTCCCAGCCTGTTCGGTTCGTCCATAAGAAGGATCGAATCTTTCTGGATGTAGTCCAATAAGGTCTGGCGCTCCGGATAGAGCAAAGAAATGTACTTGTAAATTTCGGAAAAATAAACATTTTGTCGTAAAAGTTCGATTTCCCGGGAAATTTCGGAGCTGAGCCGTTCCTTGGCTTGCCTGTCGGACATTTTCTCTAGCTGCTTATCCAATAGATCATGCGCGTGCTGGGCGGCATTCTTGAATCGCCGGTCTCCGGCGATCCACTCCCGGCTCGGCTGTACGGTATATTGCTCCAGCTTGTCGATCGAGCGTTGATCGGCCGGATCGAATGTCCGGATCGAATCGATCTCGTCGTCGAACCACTCGATACGATACGCGCTCGCGTCCGCCAGCGGGAAGAAATCGACGATGCCTCCGCGCACGCTAAGGTGGCCCTTCTGTTCGACGCGATCCACCCGCTCGTAGCCGAGCTCGACCATGCTTCGCAAGAATTGCTCCATCGGTAACGTATTGCCGACCTTCAGATCGATATGTGCCTCCGCCATCGTCTTCATATCCGGCTGGAACCTTCGTACGCCGGCGAACGGCACGACAATAACGCCTCGGAAGCCTCCCGCCAGCTTGAGTATTACCTCTAAGCGTCGAGCCGAAGTTTCCGGGCTTGAGATCGCGGTCTCGGCCGCTATTAATTCATTAGCGGGATACAGCAGCACTTCTTCCGGGGAAAGACACTCTTGCAGATCTTCCGCCATCTTCTGCGCCGAGAACATATTATGAGTAATCACTACAATCGGCCGTTGCAATTCCCGATGCAATCCGGCAATCGCCGCTTGGCGCGCGGAACCGGACAGGCCGGCGACGAGTTGCTCGCGCATTCCGCCCTTCAGCCCTTGGATGACGCTAATTAAATCGGGATCGGTCACCAGCGATTGGATTAGCGGCTTCATGGCATTTCCCCTCTCCGATACAACATACGCAAATCCGCTTTGCGGAATCACAAGCAAAAACGCCTTCGGCGTCCAACGGGCGCCGAAGAAGCTTTGCGGAGGCGATTCGGAAATGAATGAGCGTAATATTTATAAATTCTGAATCACTGAAAAAAGCCCCGGCACAAGCCAAGGACTCCTTGAGAATGTCGGAACGTAAAGCTTAACCGTTCATTGCAACGGATTCGTCAGCAACGCAAGCTCCGGATTAGCGTCCAGCGTCTGGCTGCAGTACTCGCATATGACCCGTACGGTCACGTCCCCGTTGGAATTATACGCTATTATACGCTTTCGCTCTTCGGGGGTCAAGAAATGCAAGCCCAACCGATATTCGGGGACTTCCTCGTTCTCGAATCGCCCTAGGGACATGTTGCAATGCCGGCAAATATAGTTCACAGCCATATGTATGCCTCCTGGAGTTCGGTTATGCGGCAACGGCCGCCTCTTCCTCCAGTATTCCCTTATTCAGGGCTTCTCATGCTTTCGCGTTGTACTTCGCCATCGTTTGTTCGAAGGAATGCTGCATCGCGTATTCGATCGCGTCGCAAGCATCCTCGATCGATTTCCGCAGGTCCGTCTGCTCGGCCTTGGCGAACGTGGACAGCACGTAATCCGAGATGACCATTCCGGGCTTCGGCCGCGAGATTCCCACGCGCACGCGGTTGAAATTCTGGGTCCCCATATGCTGGATAATCGACTTGATACCGTTGTGTCCGCCCGGACTTCCTTGATACCTGAGGCGAATTCGCCCGGTTTCCGTGTCCATGTCGTCATAGACGACGATCAGGTCTTCCAGCTTGACCTTGTAATAGTCCATGAACGCCCGCATCGACTCCCCGGACAGGTTCATGTAAGTCATCGGCTTGATCAAGGCGATCTTCTCGGCGCCCACGCGCGCTTCCCCGATCAATGCCTTGCACTTGTTCGTGCTTACTTCGATATTCAACCGGCGGGCTAATTCGTCTACGACCATGAATCCCGCGTTATGCCGGGTATGGGCATAAGCGGCGCCGGGATTACCTAATCCGACTATCCAACGCATAACTGACTTCATCCTCCAATGCAGGGCCGATCTTCTGCGATAAATAATATATTTTTTGCGAGTTGCAACGATTATTCTCTTTCGCGTGTCCTAATGATTACAAGACTCATGACTCGATGCAAAGAAAGCGGGGTGAATTGATGTGTACATGAACGGCCAGATGATTTACGATGATCGGCACTTCCTAGATCATATGTGTTCCGAGGTTCCAGTGCAAATTTATTGCGGGAGACGGCACAGCGATATCGGGTTTATCGAATATTATGGCAAAGAATTCGTTCAGGTCAACAATATCTTCTACAACCGCAAGCAATTTACCTTCGTGTCGCGTCCCGGTTATTGAACCGTTACAACTCCTAAATTCCGAATAACCCAGAAGGGGCCGCGCTACGGAAGCGCGGCCCCTTCGTCTATATTCCAACACCTTCGCCTTATCCCTTATCGACCGCCGTGGCCGCTTCCGAATGCTTGCGGTCTTCCTCGGCTTTATCGTCCATCGCATCCAACTCTTCTTCCGTACGCTCTTTCTGAGGCGCCAGCACCGCTACGATGACCGTCTCCGGATCCTGCGTGGCCACGACGCCCTCGGGAAACTTAAGCTCGCCGATCGTGAGATGGTCCCCCACCCCAAGCTGGCTTACATCCACTCTTATCGTATCCGGAATATCTTTAGGATAACATTCGATTTCCACTTCGTGGGCCACGAGCTGAAGCATGCCGCCTTCCTTCTCGCCCGGAGACACTCCGGTAATATCGAGACGGGCGGCCGTCGTGACTTTCTGATTCATGTCGATACGGTGGAAGTCGATATGCATGATCTTGCGCGAGATCGGATCCCGTTGCAGGTCCGACAGCATGACCGGCTGTTTGCCCGCTCCCGGAACATCGATCTCGATCACGGAATTAGATTGACTTCTTAGCACCGCGGCGAGATCCTTGCCGTCGATGACGATTCGCGCCGGGCTGTCCAAACCTTTGCCATACACGACCCCCGGCACTTGGCCCGCGGAACGAATACGCCGTAACTCGCCCTTGGTTGACTCTTGGCGAGCTTGTACTTGCAAAGTCGAACTCATCATGAATACCTCCTCTGAAACGTATGACCTAGTTTTACCCTAGGGAGGAGGGGATTAAACATTAGACATGGGGCTCGAACAGCTTGCTAATGGACTGCTTCTCGTGAATCCGGACGATTGCCTCAGCTATCAATGGCGCCACGGACAGGATCCTCAGCTTGGACGTGCAGTTCGGATCGCGGATCGGAATCGTGTCCGTGACGACGATCTCGACGATCGGGGATGCTTCCAGGCGCGCAATGGCCGGACCGGATAGCACCGGATGCGTGCAGCAAGCATAAATATCCCTGGCGCCCGCCTGTTTCAGCGCGTTGGCCGCGAGGGCGATCGTTCCCGCCGTATCGATAATATCGTCGATAAGGATCGCGGTGCGCCCCGCTACGTCCCCGATAATGTTCATGACCTCGACGACGCCCGGCTCCGGCCGCCGCTTATCGATGATCGCGAGCGGAGCCTGCAGCGTATCCGCCAATCGGCGCGCGCGAACGACTCCGCCATGATCCGGCGAGACGACGACAGGGGAAGGCAGCTTTTTCTCGTTAAAATAATCCCCGAGAATCGGAACGCCTAGCAAGTGGTCGACCGGAATATCGAAGAAACCTTGAATTTGCATCGCATGCAAATCCATCGCGATAACCCGATGGGCGCCCGCCGTCTCGATTAAATTCGCCACGAGTTTGGCCGTAATCGGATCGCGCGAACGGGCTTTGCGATCCTGCCGCGCATAACCGTAATACGGAACGACGACGTTGATCGTCATGGCCGACGCTCTCTTGAGCGCGTCCACCATGACGAGAAGCTCGATCAGATGGTCGTTGACGGGAGCCGATGTGGACTGAACGACGTATACGTCGGCTCCCCTCACGCTATCGTCCAACCGTATGTGGATTTCCCCGTCGCTGAACCGGTTCATTTCCGCTTTGCCCAGCTCGACGCCGATATGTCCGGCAATGGCTTGCGCTAAATTGGGATTAGAGCTACAAGAAAACAGCTTTAAGGTTGGATCCGAATAGACCATCGCATAACCGCCTTTGTTTATTCGGTTTCTTTTTCTCTTTCCTTCTTGGCACGGGCGCGGGAACGGAACTTCTCCGCATATCCCGTCTTGTTGACTTGCCGCTCGCGAGCGATTGCCAGATCGTTGTCGGCTACGTTGTGCGTGATGGTCGAGCCTGCGACGACATACGCGCCGTTACCGATCTTGACCGGGGCAATAAGGTTAGTATTGCTGCCGATGAATACGTTGTCGCCTATTTCGGTCTTTGATTTATTATACCCGTCATAGTTGGCCGTAATCGCCCCGCAGCCGATATTGACGTTCGAACCGACGATCGCATCGCCAACGTAGCTCAAATGCGGCACTTTGCTATGGTCTCCGATATCCGTATTCTTAATCTCCACGAAATCTCCGATTTTAACGTGTTTGCCCAGTTGCGTGCCCGGACGCAAGTATGCGAAAGGACCCACGTTACATTGTTCTCCCACCTGCGCGCCTTCCGCTATGGACTGACGAATCGTCGACCCATCTCCGATAACGGAGTTTTTAAGCTCCGTCTGCGGACCGATAGCGCAATCCTCTCCGATCGAGGTTTCGCCGCGCAAAATCGTTCCCGGGTAAATGACCGTATCCGAGCCGATCGTGACGTCTGCATCGATATACGTATTGGCGGGATCGATTAACGTAACTCCGTTTACCTGGTGACCTTTGTTGATGCGAAGGCGCATGAGTCTTTCCGCTTCTCCTAGCGCTACGCGATCATTGACGCCGATGGATTCCGCCGGATCCTCGACCAAGCATGCTACGATGGCATTTCCCTCGCTACGCAAAATTCCGATGACATCCGTTAAGTAATATTCGCCTTGCGCGTTCCCGTTCGTAACCTGTTCCAAAGCGTTAAATAATTTACGGTTATCGAAGCAATACGTTCCGGTGTTAATCTCTTTAATCGCGATTTCTTCCGGATCGCAATCCTTATGCTCCACGATCCGCAACACGCCGTTATCCGCGCCGCGCACGATACGTCCATAACCCGCGGGTTCATCAAGCTCGGCGGTTAGAATCGTCGCAGCCGCTCCTTGGCTTGCATGCAAAGCAACCATTGCCTCTATCGTTTCCTTCCGAACGAGAGGCGTATCGCCGCAGATCACGATCGTTACGCCTTCTTCGTCCGCAAGCAGCGGCTTGGCCTGCATGACCGCATGACCGGTACCCAGTTGCTCCGCCTGCAACACATATTCCGCGGCGGCTCCCAACGTAGCCTTAACGGCTTCCGCGCCATGGCCGACGACAACGACGGTACGCTCGCATGCTGCGCCCCGCACGGCGTCCAGCACGTGGCCGACCATCGGCTTGCCGCATACCGGGTGCAACACTTTATATAGTTTCGATTTCATGCGCTTGCCCTGTCCCGCGGCCAGCACGATCGCCATTTTCTTCATTGGGTAGATAGCCCCTTCCGTTCCGGATCATAGTGTAAACTTCTCCAGAATCATAGCTCATTCTTATGCAAATGAAAAGAGAGCCGCACAGGGCCCTCTTCTCATGAATCTCATTATTATGCCCCTTCGACCATGACCTCTTCTTCTTGCGCCGCACGCTCGTATTCAGCCAGTACAGCGGCTTGAATCTTCTCTCGCGTACCCGAAGATATCGGATGAGCAATATCCCGAAACTCTCCATCCGGAGTCCGTTTACTCGGCATAGCGACGAACATGCCATTGTTCCCGTCGATTACGCGAATGTCGTGTACTACGAATTCGTTATCGATGGTAATCGAAGCAATGGCTTTCATGCGCCCCTCCGAATTGACGCGGCGGAGTCTCACGTCTGTAATTTGCACCTGTGTTCACCACCTTTGTCCATCAGAAAGACTTGGTGTAATATTCCACAAATGCGAGCAAACTCCTTCTTAAATATGGAAAATCAGCCGTTAAAAATGAAATTATTTTTTAAATTTAGAAGGTTTCGACAGGGATCGCCGCAATCAATTCGATTTCGACAAAAACATCCTTCGGAAGCCTTGCCACTTCTACGGTCGAGCGGGCTGGCGTATGGTCTCCAAAGTAGGCCGCGTACACCGAATTGAACTCCGCGAACTGGTTCATATCTTTTAGAAACACGGTCGTCTTGATGACATCGCGGAACCCGGCGCCTTCGGCGGCCAGAACCGCTTTCAAATTGCCCAGTACCTGATGAGTCTGCTCCTGAATCGTTCCGACCACGAGCTCGCCCGCGGACGTTAAGGGGATCTGTCCTGAAGTATAAAGAATGTTGCCTACGCGAACCGCTTGTGCATAGGGTCCGATTGCTGCTGGGGCTTCCGGCGTCGATACGATTTTAAGAGTCATCTCTCGGTCCTCCTGATTGTGGTAGCGTTGTATGGATAATCATCATTCGTTCAGAAAAAGTTGCCCGGCTGTACGGCAATGTGACGGGTCTTCAATTCCACCTCGGTCAATCGCGCCAGCGAGACGTAATCTTGCAATAGCCGTTCCTCGTGTTCCACTTCCCCGGATTCGACGAACACGCCGACGCCGGCAACGACCGCACGGAATTCGTGCAACAAATCGACCATGCCTTGGATCGTTCCTCCGGCTTTCATGAAGTCGTCGATGATCAGCACTCGCGACTCTTCCTTCAGCGCGCGTCTGGCCAACGACATCGTCTGAATCCGTTTCGTCGAACCCGACACGTAGTTGATGCTAACCGCCGAGCCTTCGGTTACCTTGTGGTCCCGCCGAACGATAACGACCGGCAGATTCAAGTATTGGGCCGTCGCGTTCGCGAGCGGAATTCCCTTCGTCTCCACGGTCATGATAACGTCGATGTTGCGGTCCGCAAACGCGGATGCGAACATGCGGCCGACCTCTTGCATCATCGCGGGTTGGCCAAGCAAGTCGGTCATATATAGATAGCCGCCCGGCAGCAGCCGATCCGGCTGCTCGAGTTCGCGGCAAATGGAAACCATCTTCTCTAACGCTAAATCCTTGCGCACTTTCGGAACGAATCGTACGCCTCCGGCAGCGCCGGCCAACGTGCTCAATTCGCCGATTCCTTCATCCTCGAATACCTCTTTAATAATAGCCAAATCCTCGCTAATCGATGACTTGGCCGATTGATAACGTTCGGCGAATGCTGTCAGGGATATTAACGTATGAGGACGGGCCAATAAATACTGAGTCATTTCCACGAGCCTGGCGCTGCGTTTCAATTTTTTCACGTTCCCCTCTCCCGTCCAAATCCGAATATTTTACGTGTATCATAACATTTTTATACGGTTTTATTCAAGGAGAACGATGGCATATGTCCTTGTCACGTCAGCATTCTTGCCACATATACTTCTTTGCAGAATCCTCTGAGTCCGTTATACACTCTCGCGACCTTGATTTCCTTGGAGACGAGCCCGAAGACGGTCGGCCCGCTGCCGGACATCAGTACGCCATCCGCCCCTGATTTCAACATGCAATCTTTAATCTGCTTGACCTCGGGGTAACGGTTTAACGTCACCGACTCCAATACGTTGCCAAGCGAAGCGCACATATCCGAGAACGACTGGCGAGATAGGGCGTCCAGCATGTCCGGAATAGACGGATGCTCCTTCAAGTCGTTTACCCTGAATTTGCCGTATACGTCGGCGGTCGAGACATTGATCGGCGGCTTCGCGAGGATCACCCAGCATTGAGGCGGCGGGGACAGGCTTTCCAGCTTCTCTCCGCGCCCTTTGGCAAGCGCCGTGCCTCCTCGAATGCAGAACGGAACATCCGAACCGAGCTCCGCGCCCAACGTCTCCAGTTCATCCGTGGAGAGCTCCAGGTTCCATAGCCGGTTAAGCCCCCTCAGGGTGGCAGCCGCATCGCTGCTGCCGCCGGCCAATCCCGCGGCTACCGGAATCTGCTTGTCCAAGTGAATATAGACTCCGCGTCTGACTCCATAGCGCTCCTTAATTAACTTGGCCGCTTGAAAGGCCAGATTCTTCTCGTCTAAGGGGATAAAACCGACTTGGCTGGACAATAGAATCTGGTCTCTCGGGAGTTCTTCCATCTCGAGACGATCCGCCAAATCGACCATCGTCATTATCATTTCGACTTCGTGAAAGCCGTCCTCCCGCTTCCGCAGCACATCAAGAAGCAGATTGATCTTCGCGGGGGCTTTCTCGTAGATCTTCGACACCATCATCACCGCTTCCTAAGTAAAAGGGCAACATCGCCCCGCATCATCCTGTATGGTAAGTACAATATAATGCAAAACCTATACTTTCCGATACTCCAAAAACCTTTACATATTATAACAAACAGAGCCTGTAAATGCGAAAAAAGAGGTCGAAACCCGCTTATCGGGATTTCGCCCTCTCAAACCGACTACGGCTTCGTTATTGCTGCGATCGGGCGGCTGCCTGCTCGGCGATCTGGATCGCGCGCTTGACCATATTGCCGGCGTCCTTGGTCGTAATTCCGCCCCAGCCTTCCTGCTGCACCTTGCCGTAAAATCCCAAGTCTTTGGCCAACTCCGCTTTGAACTCCTCCGACATCACGCTTCTTCTTCGGCTCATCGATTCGCCTCCTACGCGCGGGTTACGGCGCCGCACCGAGCGGCGGCGTCCACTCTTAGGATGCCTCAGCGGATAACCGGACATGCAAAACGGGCAACCCCGCACGTCCTCAGTGCGATGTTGCCCGTACAATTAACCGTGTCAGTGCGATAAATAGTTGATGCGTACCTGGCCATCGTCATTGCACAGCATAACTTCCACGGATTCAGTCAAAATATCAGCATAACTGTACGAAACCCGCTTAAACGCGTGCTGTTCCTGATCCAGTTTAACAATGAAAACCGATGGGTAGATTTCTTCCAGTACCCCCGTGCGTTCGATGGTTTTACGACGTCCACCGTTGGCGCGGAGCATGATTTTGGAACCTACGTGCGGCTCCAGGCTTCGCTTGATCTCTAGAAGCGCGTTTTTAGCCATGATCCACTACCACCTCTTTCCCTGTAAATTATATCTAAAAACAGGGGAGGTGTCAAATGAGTAGAATATTATATCAACGATGCTGATTTCGTGTCAACGGTCATTTTCCTTGAAGTTATCGGCTTTTTCCAGCGAGGGCTCGATTTTCGTCACACAATGTTCACATTTTGACCCGAATTCGCTTCTTTTAGATTCGGTACGCCGATGCGATATCGACCCATCGTTTCGATCCCGCCCATCCCTTGCCTGCCGCTGATCGTATGGGCGATGACGTCCGATATGTTGACGGTATCCCGGAAAGGCGTGAACGCCGATCTGACGGCCACGTAGACGGGGTCCAGCGCATGGATCATGATTCTGCCGGGAGAGCTGGCGAAGTTCGCTCCCGCCTGCAGCAACGCCTCGAAGTGCGACTGGCAAGCTCCCGCGACGATGACCAGCGAATCGCGGTTGCGCTCGTATTCCCTCGCCACCTGCACCGACTGCACGAAATTCAAGGAATTCTTATAGCTGCTTAGCTGTTGGAGGTCCTCTCGCTGCTTCAGCAGTCCGTCATGGCCGGTAATGACGACGATGTCGGGATTGAACTGCGGAAGCATGCGGAACAGTACCTGGGGCATCTGCGACTCGTGGCAATGCATGCCTTCCGCCGGGACTCTTAGCTGGCCGTATACTTGCATGCTTTTCTTCAAGTAATTGGCATCTCCGTCGAGATGGAGAACTTTGCCCGGCATCTCGAAGAACGGCTGGCGCCGATCGTCCAGAGCCGAGGTAAAGCCTGCGCGCCCGTATTGCCGATTTCGTTCCTCGTTCATTCTCCGCAAGGACTCGTTAGCGTGGATGCGCGCCTGACGCGACCCTCCGAGCTCGTCCGGATTACGTACTGTTTGAAGATCCGCGATGGGCGCGTCGGCGAGCAATCGATAATCCATACCTCTTAGGACGACTTCGTCCGCAACGAACGCCGCCACCCGGAACAGTACGTCCCCGCCATAGGATTTACGTACGACTAGATCCCCCTGCTTCATGGGCAATCACCTCTTCGTCTATCCTATGGTACGAAGGGGCTTCGGGTGCGCGTCCGGGAGGATTCGGATTACGCGAGCATGCCGCTGCGGGTCAATGCCTCGCATACGTCCGCGAATTCCTGCAGAGAGAGCGTCTCTGCGCGACGCTCCGGTTGAACGCCGCACGACAACAGCAGTTCGTTCAGTTCTCCCTTGCGTTCCTTGCCGGAGAAGGCGGACAGATTGTTGGAAAGCGTCTTGCGGCGCTGAGCGAACGCCGTCTGCACGACGTTAAAGAACTTATCTTCTTCCGGCACGTTTACCGCGGGCGCTACGCGGCGCTTCAGCTTGATAACGGCGGACTCCACATTCGGAGCCGGAATGAACGACTTGCCGGGGACGACGCAGACGATCTCCGGTTCGCAATAATACTGTACCGCGATGGACAAGCTGCCGTAATCCTTGCCTCCGGGCTTGGCTGCCATTCGAAGCGCCACTTCCTTCTGCACCATGACGACGATGTTGTCGAGCGCAAGACGTTCTTCGAGCAGCTTCATGATGATCGGCGTCGTCACGTAATACGGAAGGTTAGCGACTACGCTAACGCCCGTTAACCCCGAGAACCGCTCCTCCCACAGTTGGCGCAGATCGGTCTTCAGAATGTCGCTATGAACGACGCTAACGTTGTCGTAAGGAGACATGACATCTTCCAAGATCGGAATCAGACGCTTATCGATCTCCACGGCGGCCACTTTGCCGGCGACCTTGGCGAGTCTCTCCGTGAGAGAGCCGATACCGGGACCTACTTCGAGCGCTCCCTTGGTATCGTCCAAGCCAGCCGCTTCGATGATCTGATCCAAGACCTCGGTATTGATCAGGAAATTCTGGCCCAGGCTCTTCTTGAACGTGAATCTGTGTTTACGAATAATATCGCGAGTCCGGCTCGAGGTCGCGATTGCCTTGACCATATCGATGGGAGGAGTTGTATCCTTCCCGGAAGCGGCCGAACCGCCATTCTGAGGCTTGTTCGTTTTATCGTAAGTATACGGCTTCGTGTGTACGCCGTACTTCTTGCCGTTTCCGTCGCCTTTTTTGTCTGTCGTTTTCTTCATGTTAGTCTATCGCCCTTCCTGTTCCAGCTGTTCCAGCGCGGCCAGAAACTCGACCCTCGTAATCCGGAACACGAGACATCTCTTATAAAATTGTTTGCCGTTCGCGTAACCGATGCCTAGCAGCTCTCCCATGCGCTCCCTGCGACTGGCGGACGAAGCGTGGACGATGAGCCCAGCATCGAGTAAGTCGCTCCACTCGATCTCCGCAGGCTCGCCCGCGCCTTCTCCGCCATCGGGAGCGCGGACGCTCTCCAGCGCTCTGCGGATCGCCTCGTTCGTCGCGTGCTCCACTCCGATCCCTCTGCGCCCCCGTGCTTCGTTCTTCGTCAGGAAGGCGTGCTTGCAATCGGGCACCCGCTCCGTCACGATCTTCCGAATCCGCTCGCCCGGAGCGTCCGGGTCGGTGAACACGATAACCCCTCTGCGGGTTTGCGCCAGCTCGATGCGCCGAAGCACTTCCTCCCCGATCGCCGAGCCCCCCGTTTCGATCGTATCGGCATCGACGGCTCTCTGCACGGCCGTCGTGTCGTCCTTGCCTTCGACGACGATGACTTCATGGATCTTCACTTCTTCATTCCGCCTTTGCATCAACCGTTGTTACAAGCGTATACGAGAAATCGAATGACAGCAAGTCGCGGCGATCAAATCTATCCTCTGCCGGCGTCGCGATTCGACATAACGCAAAATCGGGAAGAAGCCGTCAGGCTTCCTCCCGATTCAGA
Source organism: Cohnella endophytica (assembly GCF_003628305.1). Classification (GTDB taxonomy): domain Bacteria; phylum Bacillota; class Bacilli; order Paenibacillales; family Paenibacillaceae; genus Cohnella; species Cohnella endophytica. The sequence continues at coordinate 80,017 of NZ_RBZM01000015.1, forward strand.
ATTCCCTATATAAGATCGCAAGACTTCCCACATCTTCGTCTTAATCCGCGGAAGGTTTGACCGGCCCGATCACGTACACCTTGTACCCGCGTTTCATGCCGAAGCGGTTCGCATGCGCTTCGCTATCGTAATATACGTCGATTTTCTTGCCTTTTATCGCGCTGCCCGTATCTTCGGCTCTTCGGAAACCGATGCCTTCGATATACACCCACCAACCGATCGGAATAACCCGAGGGTCGACCGCGATCGTGCGTCCTTCTTTGACGACGGAGCCCGAGAAAGTAATTCCGTACCCGGAATCCCCTACGTCCTTGCCCGTCGATTCGACGCCGGCCGAATAAGCCGTTAACGTCACGTTGGTGAGCAAACGCTTGATTTTGACCCTCTGCCCGTTCAGGCTGACAGTTTGAGCTTCGGCGGAAGACGGCGGTCCGTTATAGGACAGCGTAGTCACTTCCGGCTTCTTCTTCGTGCCGATGGATACGACTTTGGCGATTGCAGGCTGAGCGACGGTTTTCTCGATCATTTCCTGGCTAACCAGCTTCCCATCCTCGTAAACCCGCTCCGTCTTGAACACGACTAGCCCGTTCTTGCCGGGGGTCACGATTTGCTGCTTGCCCGTCTCCAGATCCTCGTTCTTCTTCTCCACGACCTTGAACGTGATCGGATACTTCGTTTCGGTTACTTCCTTGCGAACGCGAACGACCGAGATGGTCATCCCCTCTTCCAAGGAACTGTTCAATGCCGGCGTAATCCGATCTTCGCCAGACAGCTTAAGATTAAGCGAGCTTATGACTCCCTGGACCGTATCTTCGGTCGTATGGGTAACTTGATGTTTGCCGTCCGCCTTCACGGTAATTCCTAAGGCCCGATCGATAACGATGCGGTTTCCCTCTTCCAGAGGATCGGTAAGAGAGGCCGATAAGCGGTCATAAGGACCAACGCGAACGCCATGCTCTTCGAGCAAATCCGCGACGTTGGATGTCTGGGTGGCGATAACGGATGCGATTCCGTTATCGATAATCGTAATGTTCTTGGTTGCTGCCTTCTGCAGCAACGACATGAACATGATGGTGATGGCAAAAACGAGAATTGCGCCTAAAATTGCTGCGCGCAAATGCTCATGCTTCCATCGCAGTGCGAAAAGCTTGCCGGTCGGTCGTGGATCATGGGTTTCCTCAACAGGAATGACGCCCATTTTCTCGTTCCTCCTTCATAGCCCCGCCGTCGACTGTGATGCATGATACTTTGTCAGACGCGACTAATCCATATTGGTTAACGACGCTTCGTTGCCAGCCCGGAAACGGTGTTACGGGCCTGCTGTTTCAACGCCGCCTTATCCAGAAACGTGCTTGGTCATCCCTTCGTACAAGCCCTATGCCTCTTTTTTTCAACACAAAAAGCCATCGAGACAGAGGACCTGTTCGTGGCTTCCGCTAAGTTGGAAAAATAAAGGGTGTGTTCGCGGCACGAGGTTGACCTCTCTCTATCACGCTTGCGGGGTTAGCTGTCGGATTCGGACAAAGAGAGTTGCCCTATTCGCTTGCCGACGCGTCGCGTTACTCAGATAGAGCCGCGTTCGTGCCGCTTGCGAAATTCACCCCAAGATTGCTCGGACCGCTTTGGACGTTGTTGCGTAATCGTCGACGCGTTGGGTCCCCCACTCTCCCGTTCGGGAGATTAAGCGCACTGGAAAAGGAATGTCATATTCGAACTTCTGTTGATGATAATAACCTCTAGCCGTAACAGGTGTAAAGATGGTTCAATGGACGAATTTGCCCATTTTAACGGAAATAAACCAGTACTTTAGGATTATACGAGCCAAAATACAGTTTTTTCTTCTCAGGAGTCCGTTTTTCTCCCGTATATTCCGTTTATCTCGGTATGCCCAAACAGCGCCTCGCGTTTTCGCTCGTTATTTTTGCAATATCTTCCAGATTTAAGCCTTTTATTTCCGCCGCCGTCTCCGCGACGAGACGCACGTATGCCGACTCGTTTCGTTGTCCGCGATGGGGGTGAGGAGTCAAATAAGGAGCATCCGTCTCGATCAATAATCGGTCGAGCGGAACCCGATCGAGCACCTCTTTGGGCACCCTTGCATTTTTGAAAGTAACCGGTCCCCCGAACGAAATATAGAAATTCATGTCTAAGCATTTTTGCGCCGTTTCCCAGCTGCCGGAGAAGCAATGCATGATTCCGCCGACCTCTTCGGCCTTCTCTTCCTTCAGCAAAGTCAAAATATCTTCGTGCGCGTCTCGGTTATGAATGACGATCGGTTTATTCAATCTGCGGGCCAAACGGATTTGTTCGCGGAACACGGCTTGCTGTACGTCTTTGGGAGAAGTATCCCAATAGTAATCGAGCCCGATTTCCCCGATGGCAACGACTTTCGGATGGCTGCACAGTCGCTCGATCCAAGCCAGATCCTCTTCCGGCTTCATATCGATGGCATCCGTAGGATGCCATCCGACGGCGGCGTAGATGAACGGATACTTTTCCGCCAGCGCCATGGTTGAAGGAATCGTTTCGCGGTTAAATCCTATATTGACGATCGTGTCGATTCCCGCCTCTAGCGCCCGGGAAATGACCTCTTCGCGATCGCTGTCGAATTTGGGAGAATCCAAGTGGGCGTGCGTGTCGATAAGCATGTCGGAAGTTGTCTCCCTTCTATTATATAGTCCGATTTTTGAACTCGTTCTTCTATTATATAGATAGTTTTTTTCGCGTCTCCGAGCTGAGCAGATGGGCATGCGGGAGCACTCGCTCTTCCGGATAATAGATGTAGTATTTCCCGCGGTGCAAACCGGCGATCGATTGGATGATATCCGATTTGACGGAAATTTCCGTCAGTTGCTCTTGCTCGTCCAAGAGCAGGATCGGAGGCTTCTCCTTGCCATCCGGCAACGCCCCCGGCTTATAGACGTCGTAAGGCGAATCCATCGGCGTATCGACTTCCATATGGTATTCGGGATGAAGGCCGATTTGCAACCATTCCTGCCGTACCGTCTGGAGCCAGCCGTTATCTTCGGACTCGAGCGGCGCATATTTGTAGAGCTGCCTGTTCAGGAAACGACCGCATAAATCCGCCAGTATTTCGTCCGGTTCCTCCGACCATTGCCCGAACGTCGTCTGGACCATCGCTTCGTCCAATTTGAGATAATGGGCAAGCCCGATCGTGCCCGACAGCAGGTCTTGAATCGGAGGCAGCATGAACGCGAAGGAATAACCGGACTCGAACAACTCGCTAGCCCTGCGGAAGATTTGGCGAAGAATGATATCCGAGCTGCGGGTAACCGGGTGGAAGTAGATTTGCCAATACATCTGATAGCGGGACATCAGGTAATCTTCCACGGCATGCATTCCGCTTTCTTTGACGACGATCTTGCCCCGGTAAGGACGCAGAACGCGGAGTATGCGATCCAGATCGAAGGTACCGTAATTGACTCCCGTAAAATAAGCATCCCTAAGCAAATAATCCATGCGATCCGCATCCAGCTGGCTAGACACGAGACTAACGACGATCGGATTGACGTACTTCTTGCGAATGACCGAAGCGACCTTGGCCGGGAAGTCGGCATCCACTTCTCGCAGCACGCGGTTAACTCCGGTGTCGCCGAGTATGATCTCGCAAGTCCATTGCTCGTGGTCGATATGGAATATTTGCTCCAACGAATGGGAGAACGGCCCGTGCCCGACGTCATGCAGCAGAGATGCGCATAAACTCAGCAATTTTTCCTCTTGCGGCCAATCCGCATATCGATTACGCTCAAATTGCGAAATGATTTTCCTTGTAATTTCATATACCCCCAACGAATGGGAAAACCTGCTGTGCTCTGCTCCGTGGAAGGTTAAATAGGAAGTCCCAAGCTGGCGTATTCTTCTTAATCTTTGAAATTCCGGCGTATTAATGAGCTTCCACACCACCGCATCCTGTACGTAAATCGAATGATGGACAGGATCCTTGAATACTTTCTCCTCTTGCAGCTCCATTCGCATTCACTCCATCTTATTATGTCGTTAGAATTCGACAAATCTTTGATTAAAATATCGTATTATGTCGAAACGTGTCGAATTTGATTTTCCTATCACGTCTATCGTTTTGTTGCTTTTTTGTTCTTTATTTTGCCTTATTTATTAGGATTATCGGGGTTTTTGTCGTATAAAATTGAAATATCTAGGTTGACTTTTTTGGGAATGGTTGGTACGATAAAGAGCGTAAAAAAGAGAACTTTGTCGAATGCTGGCGAATACGGACAAGCTCTTGCATATGGGGTCCGTTTGTACTTATTTTAACCTTATGAGAGGGGTATTACCAAATGATGAAATCCACGGGTATTGTGCGGAAAGTCGATGAGCTAGGCCGGGTGGTTATTCCGATCGAACTGCGCCGCACCCTCGGAATCGGCGAGAAAGACGCGCTTGAGATTTATGTAGACGGCGAGCGCATTATGCTTAAGAAATACGAGCCTGCTTGTATCTTCTGCGGCAATGCGGAGAACGTTACTTACTTCAAAGGGAAAATTGTTTGCAGAGAATGTTTGAAGGATTTGCCTTCACCTGTGACAAATTAAAGAAAATAGTTTATAATGAAAATTGTACTCTAATATTTGTTAATTCCAACCTTTTTATAACTCCTTGCAAGCCCTCCCGAGACTGCTATCGGGAGGCATTTTTTTGTCCGGAAAAGTACATTCAGGTCACTCTTCTTGCCCCTCGCCGAGCAAGGCTTGGTAAACGTCCCGTCTTGATACTCCTCGATCCGCGGCTACCGACTTCATTGCTTCTTTGCGGCTTTGCTGCAAGTTCTCGTAATGGGCTACGTGCTGCTCCAGCGTGACTGAGGCCCACCATTGGCCTTGTCCGGCCTCGTCGGTCGTATTCCCCTCTTGTTCGCCTGCTCCTTCGATGATCAGACAGCACTCTCCGAGCAAAGGAACCTCCTCGATCCGCGCCAAGCAAGCCGCTACCGACCCTCTGATTGCTTCTTCATGCCGTTTCGTCAGCTCTCTTACGATGGCGATCTTCCTGTCCGCCCAACGTTCCGCGACTACCGCCAGCGTCTTCTTCAACCGATGAGGAGATTCATAGAACAGCAATGTGCCGCTCTCGCGCTCCAGGCCGTCCAGTAGCTTGTTCAAGCTCTTGCGGTCCCGGGGAGGGAATCCGAGGAAAAGGAAGCGATTCGTCGGAAGCCCGGACATAATCAATCCGGACAATGCCGCGTTCGCGCCCGGAATCGGAACGACGGGAATACCTTGCGCGACCGCATCCCGAACGAGATCCGCTCCGGGATCGGATATGGCGGGAATTCCCGCGTCGCTCACGAGCGCGATATGCTGGCCTTCCGACAACAGTCGGATGAGCTCCGGGCCGCTCGCTTCGCGATTATGTTCGTGATAGCTTACAAGCCGGTTCTGAATCTCGAAGTGAGTCAGCAGCTTACGCGTCTGGCGCGTATCTTCCGCGGCGATCAATTGAACTTCCTTAAGCGTCCGGATCGCGCGGAACGTCATATCTTCCAGATTGCCGATCGGCGTTGCGACGAGATATAGCGTTCCTGGGGCATCAAGCGGGGCGAAGCTCTTCTGTACGGAGGCCTTCTCCGGATGCACAGTCGTCTCGTTACGGTTATTCGTCACTCTCGGATACCTCGTCCCTTTTATTTTGGGCTACGGGAGCCCGGCCGTTCTGCCGTTTGAAATCGGGTAATTCCGCGGCCTGGCCATAGAAAACGGCAAGCAATTCCGGCGTATATTCCCCGTCGTCGCCATAGACGATTACCGGCGGCAGCAGCCGTACTTCCGCCTTCCCGTCGCGCGTTCCTTCTATTAATATCATGTTCGCCTCCGCATCCTTGCGGGGATGGACGAACCGAATCCGTTTGGGCTCGATTCGGTATCGGCGCATGAGATCGATAATATCGACAAGCCGGCTTGGGCGATGCACCATCGCGACCCGGCCGCCAATCTTGACCGATCTCGCGCAAGCCGCGATCACGTCTTCCAGCTTGCAGCCGATCTCGTGACGAGCCATCGCTTGATGATGGTTCTCTTTATGGTCGCCGCTACGGACCGGCAGGTAAGGCGGGTTTACGGTCACCGCATCGTACAGCGTCTCGCTCTCCGGCTTCCACTCGCGTAGATCGCCTTCGATTATGTTTATTTTATCCGATAATTCGTTCAGTCGAACGCTTCTCGCGGCCATATCCGCCAAGCGGGGCTGAATCTCGATCGCATCGATCGTAGCTTCCGTCCTTGTCGTCAACAGCATCGGAATAACGCCGTTGCCTGTACACAGATCCAGAATGCGCCCTCTCGGAGGCAGGGTGGCGAACCTCGCCAGCAATACCGCGTCGAGCGAGAAGCTGAATACTTCCGAGCTTTGTATGATCTTTAAGTTATGAGTGAGCAGATCGTCGAGCCTCTCTCCAGGTTGCAGAGGCAGATCGTGAGGATCTGGAGCAGTGCCTTCCATTACGTTCTCTCCTATCCTAAACAGGTTCTACGCCCATTAGCTTACTCGACTTCACTCTCCGTTGCAATAATAGCCGCGTCTGGCGCCATAAGAACCTCGTCATGCGAACTTCTCTCTAACGGGTTTTTGGGACTTAGAGAAGTCCGAAGCTTTGTCGAAGGCAGAAAATATGGCGATAATTGATACTGCGACTCTTATCGGCGGCTCCCTTGAATAAGTCGAATAAGTTAGTTGGAAAAACTACGGCAAAAAGGCGACAAGTGGGCCGTAATCTGATCACGAGTTGGAAAAACTACACTTTATTCTTCTTCCCGCGCCGTTTGTCGCTCATTCGTGAACAATTACCTGTACCTTTTCCAATTAATCATTATCGGTTTACTAAATTAAGAAAAACAAATTCATATTTTCCAACTAATCGCTCTCGTTTCTCGAGGGGACACCCGAATTGTATATTTATGCTCAAATAAAAAAAAGGCCGAACAGGAATATCTCCTGCTCGACCCGCATACGAAACTTATTTACTTAAGAAAGATAAACAGAACAAGCAATCGCCTTCCATTCGCAGATGACCGTAGTATACGTTGCAAATGTGAAAGCCTTCATGATAAAGCCGGGCTAGATTGTCGTAGCCCTCGCCAACGCCCATGGCCGCGGAGGGAATATCCCCCTTGACGGCAGCCGGTTCTTCCGCCGCTTCTTGGACTTGGGCGATCGCGGATTCCGTCTCCCGCTTGAGCACTTTTCTTAACTGCTGATTCTCGATTCTGAGCTGTTGGTTCTCTTCTAGCAGCTCTTTGATCTTCAGCTTGAGATCCCCGAAATCGGCATGTACGTTACCTAGATGCGATTCGAGCTCATCCACGCGAAGGAAAATGTCTTTCATGAACAACTATCCACCTCAAGGCACCCGATTATGTCGATTACCGTGCGACTGATTGCCAATAATTCCTTATTGCGTGCAGTCCTTGATTACTTCAGGACGACATCGTCAAAGGGTAATTCTTTTACCTTACCCAGGTCGAACAACTGAACGTGTACGCTGCGGCTGCCGATGTTAAGGCCAACGACTTTGCCTTCGCCCATCGACGTGACTACCGCTCTGCCTACCGCAGGCAATTCTTCTTTGGCGCTCTCGTAATTGTCATGCTCGTACTTCAGGCAACACATTAACCGGCCGCATAAGCCGGAGATCTTCGTTGGATTCAGCGATAAATTCTGATCCTTCGCCATCTTGATGGACACTGGCTCGAAATCGCCTAACCACGAAGAACAACATAACACCCGGCCGCATGGGCCGATACCGCCAAGCATCTTAGCTTCGTCCCGTACGCCGATCTGCCGCAATTCGATGCGAGTCCGGAACACTCCGGCCAAATCCTTGACCAGTTCGCGGAAATCGACGCGGCCTTCCGCCGTAAAATAGAAGATGATCTTATTCCGGTCAAACGTGTATTCCACGTCCACGAGCTTCATCTTGAGCGCGTGATCCTTGATTTTCTGCAGTCCGACGGTGAAGGCGTTCTTCGCCGCGCTGCGGTTTTCTTCAACCGCTTTCGCGTCTGGATCGCCAGCTACCCGAATGACTTTCTTCAATGGAAGAACGACATCGGATTCACCTACCGTCTTCGGGCCTACGACGACTTTGCCGTACTCAACGCCGCGTGCCGTCTCCACGATGACATGCTGATCTTTGGATACCGGATGCTCGGCGGGATCGAAATAATAGATTTTGCCCGCTTTCTTGAAGCGGACTCCCACCACATCGTACAAATCTATCCCTCCCGCACGTTCACCAGAAATTGCTCTAGCGCCAGTTGCGGCGCTACGTGAGCCTTTATTCGTCTTGCCGCCGTCAAAGCGGATTCCATCACCGTAACCCACGATTGGATCGAGCGGCTCCAAGCCGTCTTCGAAATCCAATCCGCCTGGTCGAGGAATACCATCTGGCTCTGACGGTCGGTCATCGCATAAATCATATCTCTATACCACAAAGCTAACAGTTGTAGCAATATTTCGACATGGTCCGAGAGATCCGTTTTAAACACCTGCTGCTGCGCTTGAAGCAGACTTGCAGTGAACCGGGACGGATTCTCCTTGCCTAATTGTATCACTACGTTTCGGATATCTGCAAACCAATTCTCTTCTACCAGTTTTCGACTGGAGCCGAGCCCGGATGCCAGATTCACGGCAGCGCGCGCTAAGAGCTGAGATTTACCTTCTTGGATGAGCGATTTTTCCAACGTATCCCGATCTCCGGGGACGAAAGAAACGAGCTGCGTTCTGGATAAGATCGTCGGCAATACGGCTTGCGCGCTAGGCGCTAGCAGAATCGCGACGACGGGGGAGGGAGGTTCCTCTAGAAATTTCAACAAGCTATTGCTAGCTTGTACGGTCATCGTCTCTGCGCCCTCGATGATATATACCTTATACCCCGACCCTACGCTGCGATAGGATAATTCCCTCTGAAGCGTACGGATCTGTTCGATCTTGACGGTCGCGCCATCGGGCGTAATGACGTGAAGATCCGGATGATTGCCGTGAAGCACCTTGCGGCATTCCAGACATTCGCCGCAAGCGTCGTTACCGCCGCGTTCGCAGAACAACGCTTGGGCGAAAGCGTTCGCCATCTCGCTACGTCCGGAACCTGCCGGCCCCGCGAAGAGATAGGCGTGCGCGATCCGCTTAGAAGCTAGCGCGTTAAGCAGCAGCGCCTTCGCCCGATCTTGTCCATGCAATTGTTGAATGCCCATGAAGCAAACTCCTTAGAAGACTAGATTAATCAGCAGTCCCCGAATTTCTCCGACTTTCTGAAGCAGATCGATTCTGCCTTCTTCGCTCTGAAGCAGCTCTTCGCCCATGCCGACGAGCATGGCGTCGACTTCCTCCAGCAGCTTGTATCTTTTGCCACGGCCTCTCCGATCCCAGCCCCTCGTTTCCTTCAGGGCGATGCCGCGTCTTACCGTGTCTTCCAGAAACCCCTTAACCATCTGCCGATAAAGCACCAGCTCCCGCACCGTCATGGAACGGGTGAGCCGATCGCCTTGCAAGCGAATGTCCTCCAACTTGCGCTGCAGCTCTTCGTGCGTCCGTTGTTCCTCTTGTTGCTGCATGAGGTCGCCGAAGTTCTGCGACTGGGAAGGTCTTGCCAGCGTTTCTCCGCGCTGGACCGTCTTACTCACGGGATAGAAGCCCGGTTGAATTTTCACTTCGTTTCACCGCCCGACCGCATCAGAAGTGTTCGAACCGTTCGACCGGAAGCACGAATACCGCCGCTCCGCCGACTTGCACCTCTACCGGGAACGGAATGTAGGAATCAGCCGCTCCGCTAACCGGAGAAACGGGAGTAACGAGCTGGTCGCGAACTTTGCAGTTCGCGCGGATGACGTCGAGCGCGCTCTGAATCCGGTCGTCTTCGATCCCGATCAGGAACGTCGTGTTGCCCGCACGCAGGAATCCGCCGGTACTAGCCAGCTTCGTCGCCCGGAATCCTTCCTTGATCAATGCGTTGGATAACCGGTTGCTATCCTTATCTTGAATAACCGCTATCAATAGTTTCATTGTTCAGGCCTCCTCTAATCTGTTGAAAATGGGGGTCTGTCGCTTCTTATATAAATTGGACACTCGAACGCCAAAATCCTCTTTTTCAGCGTGATGCAAGCTTAGGCTTTAAATGCTGCCACGCATTATCCGCGATTTGAGCCGGCGTCATCGCCGCGTCGATCGTAACGAAACGATCGGCGAACTGGCTTTCAAGCAATTTGTAGCCTTCCCTTACTTTCCGATGGAACGCCAAGCCCTCCAGATCCAGCCGGTTGACCTCCCGATCGCCGTTCTGTTCGATTCTCGCCAGCCCGACTTCCGGATCCAAATCCAGATAAAGCGTAAGGTCCGGCATGCAATCCTCTATGGCGAAACGGTTGATCTCCCACACGGCCTCGATACCCAGCCCTCTAGCGTAGCCTTGATAGGCCAAGCTGCTATCCACGAATCGGTCGCAGATGACGATGGCCCCCTTCCGCAAGGCCGGCATGACCTTCTCCGCGAGATGCTGCCTTCTTGCCGCCGCATACAATAACGCTTCCGTCCGCGCATCCATGGCGGTATTCTCCGTACCGAGAATAATCGCGCGAATCGCTTCCGCGATCGGGATTCCTCCCGGTTCCCGGGTAATCATAACCTCGTGACCTTGTTCCCGTGCTTGTAACGCCAAAGCCTGGATGAGCGTCGTCTTGCCCGTTCCGTCTCCGCCCTCTATCGTAATGAATGTTCCGCCTCGCACCTTGCTTTCCCCTTTCGACCCTAGAGCCCTAATCATCGCCAACGCCGTTCGCGACTATCGCCCGAGAAGCTTCGCAATCCCGTAGAACGCTCCCGTAACGATACTTATTCCCATCATATCAAAGCAAACATTAAACATAAACAAATGCTTGCCCAGATCCGCCTCTCCATCGCCGATCAGAGGGACGATACAAGCGAAAACGGCTGCCAACGCGATTACGGCTAACGTTTCGACGGCAAGGCGAAGCTTTCTTGAGGGGTTTCTCCACCAGAGAAAGCCCAATCCGGCGAAATAAGCCAGGAACAGAATCATATAAGCGACCGCGTTTTTCGGCATATGACTTAGCTTCCACTGGCTCCAGCCGCTATAGGCGTAGCTGATCGTTCCCGGGGGTTTGCCCGCGGATTCATCATAATTACCCAGGTAATAAGGTCGGATAAACATGGAGTTCTCCGCCGCCCGATCGAGCTTCTGCATAAACCTCGAAGGATGCTTTAAATAATAAATCGCAATATCCTTATGACTCAGTCTCTCCAGGACTTCCCGTCGCAAGACGGGGTCCTTCTGCGGAATGGCGGTATCCTTCTGAAAATAGTTCGTTCCCGCCAGCACCGCGTATTTCTCCGGAATCCCGAGATCCTTCATATCCTGTGCCACGTTCGGCGAATTCTTCAATACCCCGAAGAAAATGGACTGGTAGAGGTTCGTATGCTTGAGCCGATCCGGCGCAACGGCGATCATCAGGATGGAACCGACAAGGAGGACCGCTACGCCCATCCACGCTTGGCGTTTCCACTTCATATCCGTTCGCAAACCGGACATTCTCCATGCCAGAATCGCGAAAGCGAAGCCTAACGGGGCATTTTGGATTTTCGAAGTGGCAACCGCAAGCGCCGCGATAATGAATAATAGAAGCAGCTTGCCCGTCGGCTTCGCAGTCGATGCTAAAGCTATCGCAGAGGCTGCCGTCATGAGCGTGGCCACAAGAGCGAATGGCTCTCCGAAGAAAGATTGAAAGTAGGCCACGTACCCGATATCGCCGAAGACGAATAAGAGACAAGCCGCTAATAAGATCGCGAGGAACATGGTGCCCAGCCGACTCCGTAGCCTAGGCGCGTGGCTTACGAGTAAGACGAGAGCCCATACGAACAGGACGGAATACACGACCCCCAACACTCGGATATCGAATGCGTCCCCGTTTAATATCCTGCCGATTCCGCCGGCCAAGGCCACGAGCAGAACATGCGAGGACACGTATCCTCCGAGCATGAACCCGCCATACCCGAAATATTGATGCGCGTAATTGAAATACAATTGTTCGTACGTTTCTTGGGGATGAAGGACCGCTAGGCCGGATCCGCCCAATACGCGGCCGAAATCGCCGCTGTCCGCCAACCCGACCACCGGAGAAACCATAATTAAACATAGGATGAGTATGCTGGCGACGACACCCGTTACCCAAGCGACGACTGAACGACTATCAGCGTTTTTCAATAAGCTGAACATTTCATTCTCCTCTAGGTACCTCTAATTGGTGCTTTCCCGAACTTGTATCGTGTTTAATTCGGAATCGCTGGCTCCCTGAATTTGCGCTCCTTGATGCTTCCATTGACGCAGTTGCCTTACGGTCTCTTCCGTGATGGTTTCCCCGGGGTATAGGACGGGAATACCGGGCGGATACGGAATGACCCACTCGGCGGCAATATGCCCGGCGCTTTCGTTGAAGGGTATAGCCTTCGCAGCATACACTTCGCGTCCGAAGCTTACGGGTTCCGGAATCCGGATGCCGACGTTGCCGTCCAAAGCTTCGTGTTCCTTGGCCCGTCTTCGTACCGACAGCTCGGCGAAAATCCTCGTCTCTAGCGAGTTCTCGATTTGCGCGAGAGCCTCGATTAACATCCGCCCATCGGCAGGCTCGGAGCCTGTCCCGAAAGCCATCACGACATAACGCGCATCAGCCATCTCCGCCACGCATTTCCTTCGTTCTAGCTCGTCTCGGAGCTCGAAGCCACTTAACCTTGCCTTCTCGTCGAATAGGACGAGCTTAAACGGATCATAACCCATTCCTTCCGTCGCGTATTCCCCGTAGCCTATTGCCCGGAATGACGTCTTATGTAATCCTTCGGCGGCGATTTTCGCCGCTTCTAGCCCCTCATGGAATGCACCCTCTCCAAGGGTATGTACTTGCCTCCTGGCCAAATCCAAAGACGCCATGATCGGGAACGAGGGGCTTGAGCTCTGTACCATCGTTAGAGCTTGTCGGATCGCCTGTCTCGGCAGGCGATCACCCTGCATATGCAGCATGGCGCCCATCGTCATCGACGAGAGCATCTTATGCGTGGATTGCACGACTAGGTCGGCGCCCGCTTGCAAAGCGGATTCCGGGAAGGCGGGATGAAAACCGAAGTGCGGCCCATGCGCTTCGTCGACCAACACCGGAATTCCATGCCAATGGGCGTGAGCGATCAACGGCTTCAAATCCGGAGCCATTCCGTAATAATTCGGCGCGGATAGAATAACGGCCTTCGCTTCTTCGCGATACTTCTCGATCGCCTCCAGAAGCTGTCGCGCTCCGGGTAACGTCGCCAGCCCGGATAACGGATCGATCTCGGGTTGCAACAATACCGCTCGGGCGCCCGCCAACATGAGGCCGTGAATAATCGATTTATGCACGTTGCGTTGTACGATGACCAGATCTCCCGGCTGGCAGATGCCGATGATCATCGCAAGGTTGCCGGCCGTGCTGCCGCCTACGAGCAATCGAGTCTCCTCCGCGCCGAAGCATTCCGCCGCCTGCGCCTGCGCCTGCGCGATCGGACCTTCCGGGTGATGCAGGTCATCGGTGTCCGATAACTCCGTCACGTCCAGGGCTAATAGCCGATCATAGTAAGCGACCGCCTCCATGGCGCCAAGCCCTTCGTCCCAGCGCGCGCGTTGTTTATGTCCCGGCACATGGTAAGAACGCGCCCGACGTTCTGCATGGGCAACAAGCGCTTCGTAGAGGGGCGCACTTTCTTTCTCTCCCATGATCGGTTGCCTCCTCGGTTGAATTGATCTCATTATAGACAAATAACAAAAAAGGAACAACGATCGGCTCGTTGTTCCTTCAGTAGTTGGCATATCAATCCATCAAGAAGATGATTTCGCGGCACGTTTCCTTTTCAGCTTCTCCGGTAACACGATTAATGCCGGTACTAACATCGGCAATAAAACATAGCAGAGCACGACTAAGCCGACGATAACCGCCGCGGCCAATTCGATGAGCAGCACGAGACCCGACGGAATCAGAGTTGCGAACGTGCCACCGAGAATCACCATGGCGGATATTATGACGCCCCCGACGCTCTTGGCGGATTTGACGATCGCTTCGCTTGGAGCCATCTTGCCGTATTCCTTGTACCTCATCATGAGGAAAATGCTATAGTCCACTCCGACCGCCACGATGACGATAAACGAGAAAAACGGAACGAAGGAGGACACGCCATCGGCCCCGATAAAATATTCCGTCACGAGCTTGGAGGCGCTCATCGCGACATAGTACGAAGCCAACAAGGCGAGCACGATGTACACTGCAGGCCAGAACGACCGAATGACGAAGATGAGCACGATCAACACGCTAATGATGACAATGACCGCAGTCCCGTTAAAAGCTTTGATCTGCGCTTTGTTCATGTCGTACGTCGTCGAGCTAGGACCCGCCGCCCCGTAGGTGGAATCCGACAACGACGTTGAATCTTTCAGCGTGCTAGTTAACTGCGAATTGATTCTCTCGACCGTATCCAATGCCTCCGTAGAGTAGGGATCGTCTTTCAGAATTACGATCAGCTTCGTAATCGTACGATCCTTGGACATGTAACTCGCTTCGGATTGCTGGAAGTCCGGACTTGCCAGCATTTGGTCCGGTATGAAGAACTTCTTTGAGCCGTCCGCTTCCGTCTCCCCGCTCGCATAGAAGAAATCGATCGGAGCCGCCTGCGGCTGGGTCACGCTGGACACGGATACTACGCCTTCGATCTTCTTCAGGTTGTTCGTGAGCTTATCCACGACGCTTAGAGCCTCGTTGTTATCCATCGCTTTGTTATGCTCGATGACCACGGTAGTCGGAAGCGCTTGTCCGCGGCTGAAATGATCTCCGACGATAGAGAAGCCTTTAGTCGACGGATGATCGTTACCTAGCTCTTTCAACTGGTCGAAGCTAAGCTTCTGTCCGCTCGTTAGCAGAACCGGAATGAGTAAGACCACGATAATCACTGTCGTGACGACCGGATTTTTCACGGACACTTGGGTTAACTTCGCCCAGAAACGGCTTTCCTTGTGCCCCGTCACTTTCTTCGATGGCCAGAACAGTTTCGTTCCGAGCGTCTTCATCAAGAACGGCGTCAACGTCAAAATTTCCAAGACGAGCACGACCGCTCCGATCGCCACCACGTTCGCCGACTTGTAGATCCCGAACTCGGAGAAGCTCAAACCCGCGAACGCGATGAACACCGTCAGAATGCTGTATACGATCGTTTTGCCTGCAGTCTTGTAGGAGGTAACGATCGCGTCGTCCACGGAGCTGCCGTGAGCGAGCTCCTCCTTAAAACGGTTGAATAGCAAAATATTATAATCCGTTCCTATGCCGAACAAAATAAGGATGAGCAGCATCTGCGTCACGCTCGTGATCGGGAAATCGAGCTTGTCGATGACCTGAGCCGCGATTCCCATCGAGCAGAGGTACGACACCCCTACCGCCGCCAGAGAAACGAACGGGATGACCAAGGAACGGAACATGATCACCAGCACTAATAAGATGAAGATTACGGTTAGCGCCGCGCTTTTCTCGACCCCTTTGGTAGACGCCTTGATGTAATCGTTCTGGATGAAGTCTTCGCCGCTGAGGTAATGCTCTACTTTTACGTCCTTCAGGACGCTCTCGATCTGCTCGCCGATCTCGTCGACGCTTCGTCCGTTTTTCTCTAGAATAAAGCTAGCCATTAAGGTCGTTCCGTCCGGCGAGACCAATGAAGCTTTGGCCTGGGGAACCGTGATCGGATCGATGAAATTCGTCAGTCCCAACTCCGCCTGCTTGGCCCTTAAACTTTGGACGGCGGTTCCGATCTGCTTCATATCTTCTTCCGATAGCTTGTCCTTATTGTAGAAAATAAGGATATCGCTCATTCCCTTGGTCTCGTTCATCTTGCTTAGCATCTTGCCGGCAACCTTCGAAGGGCTATCTTCCGACAAAGGGTCTTGGCCCCTCTGGTGCAGAATCGCGTTAACGTCAGGCTGGAACGCGGTCAACAGAACCGTAGCTACCAGCCAGGCAACTAGAATCGCCCAGCGCCATTTGATGATTTTCCTCATGATAGATGACCTTCTTCCGTTTACGATTTACTTTTATGAATTAATGCTTCGATCCCTGTGGCATGAACGAATAACAGCTGATCAACCAAGTGCGCCAACGTATCGCCTTCGTCGTTATCACTTAGAATCAGGCACAAGCCTTCCACGATTGAGCGGGCAAGCATTCTAGCTAACGCGAGTTCTTTGTCGTTAAGCGACTCCATGCTTCCATTTGCCTTGATGAATACTCTCTCCAGAACGGAGAAGGCAATATAGACGAGTTCGGACCTCACGTTCTCGTACTTGGAGCCCTCGCTGCCGATCAACAGAATCGTCAGTTCGCCGCTATAGATCTTGAACAGCTCCACGACGGCACTCTCGATATTGCGAAAATAGTTCGGAGTCACTTGAGCCTCTTTGGAGTAACTGCCTTCGATTTTGTCGCGCATATCTGCCATTCTCGCGGTGTACTGTTCATATACCGGAATGACGATCGCATCGAAAAGTTGTTCCTTATTGGCGAAATAACGATAAATATTACCGCTCGTAACTCCGGCGGCCTTCGCGATTTCCCGCATCGAAGCCTTCGCATACCCTTCTCTCTTGAACTCCCGCATCGCGGCTTCCAAGATTTTATTACGGATTTCGTCCTTTAAAATTTGCATTAGTAATCACCTGTTCATTATTGGTTCCTAGTAAAATATTATACGGATTGCGAATGGTCATTGCAAATTCGATCTATGAAAACAAAAGACCTAGCGGACGTTCCCGCTAAGTCTCAACATTCACGCATGAAATTTAACCCACAATTGCTTCAGCCGTCTGACGAAAAAAGGATATTTCTCGTCTTCCACGGGGGTATGAACCATCTCGGATTCGCATGAGGTACATATAAATTCCGTTACGATCGTAATGCCTTCTTCCTTAGGCTCGCCGCACACTATGCAGGTATTGCGTTCATTCTCTCCCATGAACATCCCCTGCCCTTCCCTATTGATGCCTCTATTATGCCCGGATTCTATGAAAATATACGCTGCCTAGCACGAAATCCAGCTCAAACGTAACAATAAGGACGTCTATATCCGATAGTAATGATCAGAACGTGTTTTATGCAAGGAGGATAAGTTACGATCATGGTAAGTCCCGTTCCCTCGAATACGCGCGATGCTACCTTCTATCATTATACGCTCATACGCAAGATCGGACTACGACCAGAGAGCAAGTATAGCTACATGTTGACGGCGCTGCTCGTAGTGTCCGCGCTATACTTCATCTATGGCTGGTTGGGCTTGATCTACACGGTCGTAGGCGCAGTCCTTACGCTTCTGGTACATGCATTCGTCTTAAGGCTAACGGTTAGGCGAGTAGACAAGCTGTCCGAGAAAAGATGGACCTTCCGCCGCGATTGGCCTTGGATCGGTCCGCTTCCCATCCTGGATACGCATCTCTCCCTCTTTCGCCGCCTGCACTTTCATCTTTTCCTCGTCGGCTGCTGCGTCGCCGGTTTATTCTATCCATGGGCCCATTCTTCGCTCGTTATCTCCATGGTCTATTGGCATCTATGGCTCCTTACGCCGCGCATTCGGTTACTTCTCTCGCTTCGCCGCGAACGCGGAGACGGCGTTATTCGGTTGGAATCCAAGGAAGTCTCTTATTATCATCAGTAAATGCATGATCGAATTCGATAATAGAACAACAAAAAAGCACCCTCGCGGGTGCTTCTTCTGTTTGTCTAGCCTGGCAACGTCCTACTCTCCCAGGACCCTGCGGTCCAAGTACCATCGGCGCTGGAGGTCTTAACGGTCGTGTTCGGGATGGGTACGCGTGGAACCCCTCCGCAATTGCTACCAGACCAGAT
>NZ_RBZM01000016.1 GCF_003628305.1 Cohnella endophytica
TTTCCCAATTCGTAAGACCCCTTGAAGAACACGAGGTTGATAGGCTCGGGGTGGAAGCGCGGTAACGTGTGGAGCTGACGAGTACTAATCGGTCGAGGGCTTATCCTAACGAATTGACAACAGTAAGGCAATGATACATTCACCTTTCTTCTAAGCTTTGTTTCGCATCCAGTTTTCAAGGCGCAAGCCTTAAGTAGAAGCGATCTCATTCGGGATGGCTTCTTTTTTGTTGTCTTTTTCGGTCGGTCGGGACGCTTGTCCATGCCCTCCGCCAAGCGATTCGGCTTCGAAGAGAATAAGAAACGAAGTTCCTCGGACGAAGTAGCGAGGGGCTTTTTTGTTCATACTTAAAGTAGCTGTTCGAACGCTTAACGGGTCTAATCGCAGGATTGCGCAGAGACTTTGCATTTTTCGTAAAACGGCGTATAATGAGACTATAGTCAAAGAAAGTCAAAGTCAGATCCCACCATCATCAACCCCCTGGAAGGAGGTTGGACGTTGCGTAATATTACCGAACTTATCGAACATTATTTAAAGCAAATTTTGCAGGGCAGCTCGGAAGGCTCGGTCGAAATCCAGCGAAGCGAGCTGGCCGACAAGTTCTCCTGCGTCCCGTCGCAGATCAATTACGTCATCAGCACAAGGTTTACGCTGGAGAAAGGCTATTTAGTCGAAAGTAAACGCGGCGGGGGCGGATATATTCGCATCCAGCAGGTGAACTTACCTTCATTAGAAGCAGTCCAGAGACACATTCAGCAGACGGTCGGGGAACGAATCGACCAGACGGCGGCGGAAGGGCTGATCTACCAACTGTTGGAGGCCGAATTCATTACCGAGCGGGAGTCGTGCTTGTTAAAGGCTGCCGTATCCCGCGAGGTGCTGGCGCTTAAGCTGCCTCTTCGCGACGAGATACGCGCCAAGCTTATGAAGGCGATATTGATCGCCCTGTTGGCCAAATAAGGAAGGGAGGATCGATCGATGCAATGCCAGGAATGCGGTAAACGCCCCGCGACGCTGCATTTTACGAAGATCGTCAACGGCGATAAGGCGGAGTTGCACATTTGCGAGTCGTGCGCGAGGGATAAGGGGGAGCTCATCCCCGGTACATCCGCCGGATTTTCCATTCACAACCTTTTGTCGGGATTGCTCGACTTCGAGTCTCCGAACCCGAATCCGCTGGCCAAACCCACGGCGGTCAAATGCGATACATGCGGCATGACTTACGCTCAGTTCAGCAAGATCGGACGATTCGGATGCAGTCATTGCTACAAGCAATTTTCCGATCGGCTTGATCCCTTGCTGAAACGGGTACATGGTAATACGGTACATGTCGGGAAGGTGCCCAAGCGGGCGGGCGGAAGGCTAAAGACGAAACGGGAGATCGATCGTCTCAAGAAGGAAATGCAAGGCCGGATCGAGCGCGAGGATTTCGAGACCGCGGCGCAATTGCGCGATCGGATTCGCGAGCTCGAGAAAGAAATGAGCGGTTGAAGGGTAGGAACAGACGATGGTGAAAAGAAAATTCGTCAAGCAGGCGCTAAGTCATTGGATGAATGGGGCGGGTCCGGACTCGGACGTCGTCATCAGCAGCCGGGTACGCATCGCTCGCAACATCCGCAACTTGCCGTTCCCGATGATGGCGGCTCCCGACCAATCGCTCTCCGTTATGGAACAGTTGCTCGGCGTAGCCGAGAACGGCAGGCTGAACGGTCTCGGCAAGATCGAGCAAGTCCGGTTAATCGAGCTAACGGAGTTGGAGAAGCTGGTGCTCGTCGAGAAGCACCTAATCAGTCCGAACCTGGCGAGCGAGTCCCGCAACGGGGCGTTGATTTTAAGCCCGAACGAAGAAATCAGCGTCATGATCAACGAAGAAGACCACTTGCGCATTCAGTGTTTATGCTCCGGATTCCAGGTTCACGAGGCTTGGGATTCCGCCAGTAAGATCGACGACATCTTCGAGGAGCAAGTCGACTATGCCTTCGACGAGAAGCACGGTTACCTGACGAGCTGTCCGACGAACGTCGGCACGGGAATTCGGGCTTCGGTCATGATGCATCTTCCGGCTTTGGTAATGACCGGTCAGATCAACCGGATCTTGTCCGCCGTCACTCAAGTCGGGCTCGCCGTTAGAGGTCTGTACGGCGAAGGGAGCGAAGCGACCGGCAACCTGTTCCAAGTATCGAACCAGATTACGCTGGGACAATCGGAGCAGGAGATTATCGAAAATTTATTTCAGGTCGCACGCCAGATGATCGAACACGAGAAGTCCGCGAGGAGTAAGCTAGTAACCGAGTCAAGGCTTCGCGTCGAGGATCGGGTGCGGCGGTCGTACGGCATTCTGACTCAAGCCGTCATCATGGACTCGAAGGAAGCGTCCCAACGGTTGTCGGACATCCGGCTCGGCGTTCATCTCGGACTGCTGCCGGAAGTGAACGGGCAGGCCTTGAACGAGCTGCTCGTCTCCACGCAACCTGGATTTCTTCAGATGGCGTTCGGCGAAGCGATGAGTCCCGAAGATCGCGACCGGTCAAGAGCGGAATTAATTCGTTCGCGACTGGCAACTGTTTCATAAATGTTTTATTCTTAACTTTATAGGAGGTGTGTCTCATGATGTTTGGTAGATTCACGGAACGTGCGCAGAAGGTATTGGCTTTGGCTCAGGAAGAAGCAGTGCGTTTGGGACACAATAACATCGGTACGGAACATATTCTGCTCGGTTTGATACGGGAAGGCGAGAGTATCGCGGCGAAAGCCTTGATCGCGCTCGGACTCGGTCTCGAGAAAATTCAAGACGAAGTCGAGTCTTTGATCGGACGCGGGCAAGAGCAGCCGACGAATATCGCTTACACCCCGCGCGCGAAAAAAGTTATCGAGCTGTCCATGGACGAAGCGCGCAAGCTCGGCCATACCTACGTCGGCACGGAGCATATTCTGCTCGGCCTTATTCGGGAAGGCGAGGGCGTAGCCGCACGCGTGCTGAACAATCTCGGCATTAGCCTGAATAAAGCCCGCCAGCAAGTTCTTCAATTGCTTGGCAGCAACGAGAACGTATCGCAGAATCACGGCCCTTCCGCCAACGTCAGCACGCCGACGCTAGACGGTCTGGCTCGCGACTTGACGGCCAGCGCGCGGGACGGCAATATCGATCCCGTTATCGGCCGCTCGAAGGAAATCGAACGCGTCATCCAAGTACTTTCCCGCCGGACCAAGAACAATCCCGTCCTTATCGGGGAGCCGGGCGTAGGTAAAACGGCGATAGCGGAAGGACTGGCTCAGAAAATCGTGAACAACGAAATTCCCGAGACTTTACGCGACAAACGCGTTATGACGCTCGACATGGGTTCCGTCGTTGCCGGTACCAAGTACCGCGGGGAGTTCGAAGACCGACTGAAAAAAATCATGGACGAGATTCGTCAAGCCGGCAACGTCATCTTGTTCATCGACGAGCTGCACACGCTGATCGGAGCGGGCGGGGCGGAAGGCGCCATCGACGCTTCCAACATCCTGAAGCCGGCTCTTGCACGCGGCGAGCTGCAATGCATCGGGGCGACGACGCTGGACGAATATCGCAAATATATCGAGAAAGACGCGGCTCTCGAGCGCCGGTTCCAACCAATTACGGTCGACCAACCGACGCCGGAAGAAGCCATTCAAATCTTGCTCGGCCTTCGCGACCGTTACGAAGCGCATCACCGGGTCAAAATTACCGACGAAGCGATCGACGCGGCGGTGAAGCTGTCCGACCGTTATATTCCCGATCGTTTCCTTCCGGATAAAGCGATCGACCTGATCGACGAAGCGGGCTCCAAGGTGAGATTGAATTCGTATACGGTACCGCCTAACTTGAAGCAACTGGAAACGCGTCTGGACGACATCCGCAAGGAGAAGGACGCCGCGGTTCAGAGCCAAGAGTTCGAGAAAGCGGCCGCCCTTCGCGATACCGAGCAAAAAATTCGCGAAGAGCTCGACCATACGAAAAACCAATGGAAAGAAAAACAAGGCCGCACCGATTCCGAGGTTACGCCCGAGGATATCGCTCAAGTGGTGGCGAGCTGGACGGGAATTCCGGTCAGTAAGCTGGCGGAGGAAGAAACCGAGCGCCTGCTGAAAATGGAAAGCATCCTGCACGAACGCGTCATCGGACAGGAAGAAGCGGTGAAATCGGTCGCCCGCGCCATTCGCCGGGCTCGCGCAGGCTTAAAGGATCCGAAGCGTCCGATGGGCTCGTTCATCTTCCTTGGACCTACGGGCGTTGGTAAAACGGAACTCGCCCGAGCAATCGCGGAAGCGATGTTCGGCGACGAGAATGCCGTTATCCGCATCGATATGTCGGAGTACATGGAGAAGCACTCCACGTCCCGTCTGGTCGGAGCGCCTCCGGGATACGTCGGCTACGACGAAGGCGGACAACTGACCGAGAAAGTGCGCCGCAAGCCGTATTCGGTCGTGCTGCTCGACGAAATCGAGAAAGCCCATCCCGAAGTATTCAACATCTTGCTGCAAGTGCTCGAGGACGGTCGCTTGACCGATTCCAAAGGCCGTTCCGTCGACTTCCGGAACACGCTGATCATTATGACCTCGAACGTCGGAGCGGAACAAATCAAGAAAAACTCGACGCTCGGCTTTACGGCGGCGCAGGATGCCGGCCGCGACTACCAGAACATGAAAGAAAAAGTTCTGGCCGAGCTCAAAAAATCGTTCCGTCCGGAGTTCCTGAACCGGATCGACGAGTCGATCGTGTTCCACCCGTTGAACGAAGAGCATATCGCTCAGATCGTTACGTTGATGGCCGACGATCTCCGCAAGCGCCTCGTCGAGCACAACGTCAGCTTCGAACTGACCGAATCGGCCAAAGCGTTCCTGGCGAAGGAAGGTTACGATCCGCAATACGGAGCGCGTCCGTTGCGTCGGGCGATCCAGAAGCACATCGAGGACCGTTTGTCCGAAGATTTGCTGCTCGGCAAGATTTCCAAGGGCCATTCCCTCGTCATCGACGAAGAGGAAGGCGGCTTGGTCGTCAGGCAGAAGGGCGAGATCGAGCTAACCAAAGCTTAATCGTTCGGATTAAGGCAAGTTGAAGAGACCCTCCGCAAGTTCCCCGAATCGGGAGCATGCGGAGGGTCTTTTTCGCGTAAAAGAGGCGTCAAGGTTTCTCTAAGGCTCGGCTCATGTTAAACTTTAGGATGTAGCGAAAAGACATTTTCCCGTAAAGAAACGCTAGCGGGAAAAATGCGTTTTTCCCGGAAGGAGGACTGTCGGCCATGGCCAAGGTCAAAATAAAGTTCGCCTGCACTCAATGCGGAACCGAATCGCCGAAATGGATGGGCAAATGCCCCGGCTGCAACGAATGGAACACGATGGTCGAAGAGACCGAAACGGAGATCAAGGCGCCTGTCGGACGGAGTGAGCTAACCCGCACGAAAGAAAAAGCGCGCCCCATCATAGATATAGAGAGTGGGCAAGAGCCCCGCATCTTGACGGGGATGTCCGAGTTGAACCGGGTGCTCGGAGGCGGGCTCGTTCCCGGCTCGCTGCTGCTCGTCGGCGGGGATCCCGGAATCGGGAAATCGACCTTGCTGCTACAGGCCTCCTACTCCCTTTCCGCTAAGGGGCTAAAGGTTCTGTACGTGTCCGGGGAAGAATCGGTGAAGCAGACGAAGCTTCGCGCGGATCGGCTCGGCGCGCTGAACGACAAGCTGTACGTATTGTGCGAGACGAATCTCGAGGTCATCGAGGAAGCGATCGCCGAGGTAGAGCCGGATTTCCTCGTCATCGACTCGATCCAGACTGTGTATCGCCCGGAAATCGCCTCCGCTCCGGGCAGCGTCGCGCAGGTAAGGGAATGCACCGCCCATTGCATGAGAATATCCAAAATTAACGGAGTGGCGACCGTGCTTGTCGGGCACGTTACCAAAGAGGGGGCCATCGCGGGCCCTCGATTGTTGGAGCATATGGTCGATTGCGTCCTGTATTTCGAAGGGGAGCGCCATCACACGTATCGAATTTTGCGAGCGGTGAAAAACCGCTTCGGTTCGACTAACGAGATCGGCATTTTCGATATGGCGGAAGAGGGACTTCGGGAGGTTACGAATCCTTCGGAACTGTTCTTGTCCGAGCGGCCGCTTGGCGTATCCGGCTCGACCGTCGTTGCCAGCATGGAGGGAACGAGGCCCGTACTCGTCGAGCTTCAGGCACTCGTCTCCCCCACTCATTTCCCGTCGCCACGCCGCATGGCATCCGGGTTCGACCATCATCGGATGTCGCTGGTCATCGCCGTGCTCGAGAAGCGAATGGGCATGTTCCTGCAAAATCAGGACGCTTACTTGAACGTCGCGGGCGGAGTCAAGCTTGACGAGCCTGCTGCCGATCTGGCCGCGATAGTCAGCCTCGCTTCCAGCTTCAAGGACGCCCCGACCAAGCCGTTCGACGTCGTTTTCGGAGAGGTTGGCCTTACGGGCGAGGTGCGAGCCGTATCCCGCGCGGAGCAACGGGTGAAGGAGGCTCACAAGCTGGGCTTCAAGCGAGTCATCATGCCGGAGATGAGCATGAAGGGCTGGCAGGCGCCTAAGGATATTCAGCTTATCGGAGTCAAGACGGTAGCGCAAGCACTAAAAGCCGCATTGGAATAGGGGGTATCGATGACATAATGAAAGAACCTAAGGAAAGAGACCCTAGAGAAAAAGAACGCAGCCAGCAAGAGAAAACGATGAACCTGCTGCTTCAGATGGTTGCTCCCGGTACCCCGTTCCGAGACGGGCTGGAGAACGTGCTGCGCGCGAAGACGGGAGCGCTGATCGTCGTCGGTTATAGTCCGGAAGTGATGGAGGTCGTGGACGGCGGCTTCTCCATCAACTGCGACTTTAGCCCGAACTATCTATACGAATTGGCCAAAATGGACGGAGCCATCATTCTCAACGAGGATGTTAAACGCATTCTATACGCGAATACGCAATTGATCCCCAATTCCACCATTTCATCGTCGGAAACGGGCATTCGACATCGGACCGCGGAGCGGGTGGCGAAGCAGACGGGCAAGCTAGTCGTTTCCATCTCCCAGCGGCGTAACGTCATTACGCTATATCAGGGCAATCTTCGCTACGCGCTCAAAGAGATGGGAGTTATTCTTACGAAAGCAAATCAAGCGATTCAAACGTTGGAGAAATACCGGGCGGTGTTCTCCCAGTCGCTTACAAACTTATCGGCTCTGGAGTTCGAGGAAATGGTGACGATGCACGAAGTCGCCCACGTTATCCAGCGCGCGGAGATGGTGCTTCGCATCAACAACGAAATTAACCGATACGTACTCGAGCTCGGCAACGAAGGCAGACTGATCGCCATGCAGAAGGAAGAATTGGTCGGTTCGGCGGAAGAAGAAGCGTGGTTGCTGTTGCGAGATTACGCTAAGGAAGAAGGGGAAAACAAGGTTCACGAGATCCAAGCCGCGCTGCGCAAGCTATCTTCGGAGGAGTTGCTGGATTCGACGCTGCTTATCCGGTTGCTGGGATACCCTTCCTTGAGTTCGGTCGTTGAAGAAGGTTTATTGCCGCGAGGCTATCGGATGCTCACCAAGATCCCAAGGCTGCCGAGCGTTATCATTAACAACCTAGTCGATCGCTTCTGCGCGCTCCCACATATTGTCATGGCTTCCATCGAAGAACTGGACGAAGTAGACGGGATCGGAGAAGTACGGGCAAGAGCGATTAAAGAAGGGTTGAAACGCATTCACGATCAGGTGTTTGTTGACAGACAGATATAAGGGGAATACAATTGGAATGTTCTTCATTGAGGATTTTTCCATTCGTTTTCCAGAATGAACGCGTCTCGCAACGCTTAACATTCTCATTAATAGGGTATAGTAAAGTCGAGGTGGCATAACATGATCGCAAAATCCATACCGAACCTGTTCACCATAGGGAACCTAAGCTTGGGCGTAATCTCCATTATTTTGGCGTTCAATGATCAAGCCAACACGGCAGCGCTCTTGGTCATTATCGCGATGCTTCTCGATGGACTGGATGGACGCGTTGCCCGCGCGCTGAACGCGCAGAGCGAATTCGGCAAAGAATTGGATTCTCTGTCCGACGTTATCTCGTTCGGGGTCGCACCGGCATTCATTATGTATCAGGCGGCTTTCCAAGGAGTCAGTCCGGCATTGGCTTGGATCGTGACCGCGATTTTCCCGATTTGCGGAGCTTTAAGATTAGCTAGGTTTAACGTCATCGACGGCATTCCCGGCTACTTCATCGGATTGCCGATTCCCGCCGCGGGCGGAGTATTGGCTACGTTAGCGCTTTTCCATTACGAGCTTCACTACACGCTGCTTCTGATTAGCACCGTAGCATTGTCGTTCCTGATGATCAGCAACATGAAATATCCGAACTTCAAGAAGCTAGGCCTGCCGCGCAAAGCGATCTGGGCCATTCCCGTCGTCGTGGCCGGAGCCGCCGTACTTGCATTCATGTTCCAACAAGCGATTCCCAAAGTCATCCTGGCGCTTCTTCTTATCTACGCGCTCTGGGGCCTAAAAAAAAACGTTGATGGACTGATGCCATCCGCTCGCCGCGCGAAACGGATGCAGGACGCGAAGGAAAAAGAACAATCCAAGCATAGCGCTTAATATCGATTGAACGAAAAAGCAGCCCCGGGGGCTGCTTTTTTGCATTATGCGCAAGTTTCCTAGGTTAAATTAAACCAACCAAGCGTCGAGCATTTGTCCGCTTCCTTGGAAACGACTTCGTCCAAGTCGATATCCAGCAGGTTGCACATGGCCGACATATAGAACAGATTCTTGCCCATCTCGCTTCGAATGATTTCGCGGCATTGTTCGCAAAGATTGCCTTCCATGTGGGATTTCGACTGGCGATGGGCTTGATCCAGCTTCATCTCCTCGGAGAACCCTTGATTACGGGCATTCAACGAGATGCAACCGCATTCGGTGATCGACTTGGATACGGCGCGGTTCACGGATGCGTTCGACTGGCTATACTTCGTGACGACATCGAGCAGACTGCGATGACGGAGCAATAATTCCGACACCTGACTCTGAAACTCCCGGAGCGTAGGCGCGCTCATCCGTTCCACCTCGGTTTACCTTAAATTTACTTTTCCTTCTTCATTATAGTTCAAGGGATGCCGGAATTCAAAAGAAGTTATCGTTTTTGAGGAAACTTTAAGAAGGTTGCCCAACGGAGATTAGCTTTCTAGAAATTGGAACATACTAGTAACGATAGTTCTGACTTAGGACAAGAAAGGAAGTGATTTATCATGATCATGAAAAGAGTTATTCAATCATTGGGATTGCTGATCGGCGCGTTGCTCGGAGAGCAGTTGACGAATTGGCAATCGTCCTCGGAATCGCCTTGGATGGGTTCGTTACTTAGCGCCTCGTCCGGTTCGGGAGGTACTTTCAGCGCGATCGTCGGCGCTTGCGCGGGGTTCCTGTTCGCCACTTCCATCGCCACGCCATTATCCCGAGCCTTGCAACGGGGAATCGATCGGTTGTCCGGTTATCCGATATCGGAGCTGTTGTCCGGTGTCGTCGGATTGACCTTCGGACTTGCGCTATCTTCCTTCCTGTATCCTTTTATGACGGATATTCCGTACGTCGGACAAGTATTGGCGGCGGGAACGGCATTAACGCTCGGATACGCGGGAATCAGGGTGGGGACGCGCAAGAAGGACGAGATCGGCGAGTGGCTTAGCGCGCGCAAGGCGGCGGATGCTCCGAAAGCCGACGGACCGAGGTACGAGGAACACAAAATCCTCGACACGAGCGTTATCATCGACGGACGGATCGCGGACATCTGCAAGACGGGGTTTATCGAGGGAACGTTGGTCATTCCGGAGTTCGTGCTGGAGGAGCTTCAGCATATCGCGGATTCCTCCGATCTGCTCAAGCGGAATCGGGGGCGGAGGGGACTCGATATTTTGAATAAAATCCAGAAGGAACTGGACGTCAGGGTACTCATCTACGAGGATGCCAACGAAGAACCCGGAGAAGTGGACAGCAAGCTCGTCAAGCTCGCCAAGGCGATGCAGGGCAAGGTGGTCACGAACGATTTCAATCTCAACAAAGTATGCGAGCTGCAGGGCGTATCCGTCCTTAACATTAACGATCTGGCGAACGCGGTGAAGCCCGTCGTGTTGCCCGGCGAGGAAATCGTCGTTCAGGTCATCAAGGACGGCAAGGAGCATGGACAAGGCGTCGCCTACTTGGACGACGGTACGATGATCGTGGTGGAAGGCGGCAGGGATTTCATCGGAACGACCATGGAAGTGCTCGTGACGAGCGTGCTTCAGACGTCGGCCGGCCGGATGATCTTCGCGAAGCCGAAGCTATTGGAAAAAGCGCTCTAACAAGGTATGATAATAGGAATACGGGCGGGACGCGCTCTAATGTCCCGTCTTTCGTTTTGTTATCAAGAGATCTTACGTCATACGTTGCTCTAATAAGGGGATCATGTCCATGGAATGGGGAGCTGTCATAGTCGCGGCGGGGCGAGGTACCCGGATGGGGGCGGCGGATAACAAGCCCTATCTCAAGCTGGCGGGCCGGTCGGTGTTGGCACATACGCTGGAAGCTTTCGAGCTGTGCTCCTCCGTCTCCCGAGTCGTTCTCGTCGTATCGTCCGGCGAACAGAAGAAAGCCGCGGAGATTATCGGGCAGGAAGGCTATCGCAAAGTCGGGATGATCATCCCGGGGGGAGCGGAACGGCAGGATAGCGTATACGCGGGGTTGTCCGCGCTGGAGACGGAAGGCGTTCTCGTTCACGACGCGGCCAGGCCGCTAGTGACGGCCGCGCAAATTCAAGCTTGTTGTTTGGCGGCGGAGGAGCACGGTGCTTCTGCTTTGGCCGTTCCCGTGAAGGATACGATCAAAGTATCGGACGGCAACGGGTTCATCTTGGCGACGCCCGAGCGCAAGACGCTGTGGAGCGTGCAGACTCCGCAGGCTTTTTGGCGTCTGGAACTGATGCAAGCGCACAGGCAGGCGCAAGAAGAAGGCGCGGCCGCCACCGACGATGCGATGCTGCTGGAACGGCTGGGGCGCAAGGTCGCCATCGTTGAAGGAGATTACGCGAATATTAAAATTACGACGCCGGAAGATTTGCCGATCGCGGAGTTGCTGTTGGCCAGGCGTCATGGAGAGGAGATCCCGTTATGATTAGAATAGGACAAGGTTTTGACGTGCATCAGCTCGTGGAGGGTCGGCCGTGCATTATCGGAGGCGTTACGATTCCTTACGAGAAAGGGTTGTTAGGTCATTCCGACGCCGATGTGCTGCTTCACACGATTAGCGATGCGATATTGGGAGCCCTCGCGCTCGGAGACATCGGCAAGCATTTCCCGGATACGGATCCCGCGTTCAAGGATGCGGACAGCCTAGTCTTGCTGGAACGCGTATGGGCGCTCGCGAAGGAGCGGGGCTACAAGCTAGGCAATACGGATGCGACGATTATCGCCCAAGCGCCGAAAATGGCGCCTTATATTCCGGCGATGGTTACCGTAATCGCGCGAGCGTTGGAATGCGAGGAATCGCAAGTCAACGTCAAGGCGACCACGACGGAACGATTAGGTTTTCCGGGAAGAGGCGAGGGAATCGCTTCGCAGGCGGTCGTGCTGCTCTTGAAACAATAGATCGAGTCTTATATTGGAGGAATACCCATGTCTACTAAAGTACGCGTGCGTTACGCGCCAAGCCCGACGGGACATTTGCATATCGGGAACGCGAGAACCGCCATTTTCAATTATTTATTCGCCCGTCATCACGGCGGGGATTTTATTATCCGCATCGAAGATACCGACGTGAAACGCAACGTGGCCGGCGGGGAAGAGAGCCAGCTTAAGTATTTGACCTGGCTCGGCGTCGATTGGGACGAGAGCATCGATCGCCCGGGCGATTACGGTCCGTACCGCCAGACCGAGCGTCTGGATATTTATCGCGAGCACACGGACAAGTTGCTCGCCGACGGAGTAGCCTATTCTTGCTATTGCTCGGAAGAAGAGCTGGAGCGGGAGCGCGAGGAGCAGTCGGAACGCGGCGAGACTCCGAAGTATTCGGGCAAATGCCGCCATTTGAGCCCTGAAGCGAAAGCGGAATACGAGGCGGACGGACGGATTCCGAGCATTCGGTTCACCGTGCCCGCCGATCGTACGTACACTTTCAAGGATACGGTCAAAGGCGAGATTTCCTTCCGTTCCGACGACTTCGGCGATTTCGTTATCGTGAAAAAGGACGGCATCCCAACGTATAACTATGCGGTAGCCGTGGACGATCATATGATGGCGATCTCGCACGTGCTTCGGGGAGAAGACCATATCACGAATACACCGCGTCAACTTATGGTGTACGAAGCGTTCGGCTGGACGCCGCCGGAATTCGGACATATGACGTTGATCGTCAACGAGTCGCGCAAGAAGCTGTCCAAGCGGGACGAGTCGATCGTACAGTTCATACAGCAGTACGACGAGCTAGGTTACTTGCCTGAAGCGTTATTTAACTTCATTACGTTGCTGGGCTGGTCTCCGGAAGGGGAAGAGGAAATCTTCGGGCGCGAGCAGCTGGTCGAAATTTTCAACGAGAGCCGGTTATCCAAGAGCCCGGCCGTATTCGATACGGCGAAACTCAATCACTTGAATCAACACTATATGAAACAAGCGACGG
Source organism: Cohnella endophytica (assembly GCF_003628305.1). Taxonomy (GTDB): domain Bacteria; phylum Bacillota; class Bacilli; order Paenibacillales; family Paenibacillaceae; genus Cohnella; species Cohnella endophytica. Next base: position 12,665 of record NZ_RBZM01000016.1, read on the forward strand.
CGGAGCGGGTTGTCGAGCTATGCCTGCCGCACCTGAAGTCGTCCGGACGCCTTTCCGCGGAACCGAATGCCGTCGAACTGGAGTGGGCAACCGCGTTGGTAACTTTGTTCCGCGATCACCTGCGTTTCGGAGCGGAGATCGTACCTTTGTCGGATCTGTTCTTCCAAGAGGGGTTGGATTTCAACGACGAGGCGACCGGCGTATTGGCAGAAGAAACCGTTCCGACCGTTCTGGGCGCTTTCCTCTCGGCGGTGGAGGAAGCGGGAGAAGAAGGCTTCTCGATCGACAACATGAAGGTTCTGATCAAGTCCGTGCAGACGTCGACCGGAGTGAAGGGCAAAGGCTTGTTCATGCCGATCCGCGTCGCGTTGACTGGACAGACCCATGGACCGGACCTGAACGGCACGATCTGGCTGCTCGGTCGCGAGCGCGTCATCGCGCGGTTGAAGGAACGTCTCGCCGCGAAGGGCTGAGGATTGGAGCGTTAATTCGACGAATCGAGGGATCCGAGAACATTTAGTGGTCTGGTAAAACCTTAATTCGACGAATCAAGCAGCCGAGAGATAGTTAGTGGTCTGTGGGAGCGTTAATTCGAAGAATCGAGGGATCCGAGAACATTTAGTGGTCCGGCAGAACCTTAATTCGACGAATCAAGCAACTACGAGGTAGTTAGTGATCTGTGGGGGCGTTAATTCGAAGAAACGAGGGATCCGAGAGCATTTAGTGGTCTGGCAAAACCTTAATTCGACGAATCAAGCACCCAAGAGGTAGTTAGTGGTCTGTGGGGGCGTTAATTCGAAGAATTGAGGGATCCGAGAACATTTAGTGGTCTGGCAGAACCTTAATTCGACGAATCAAGCAGCCGCGAGAGCGATAACGGTAGGAAATGCCGCTATTGCATGCCCCGGGAAGTCCGAGAGCGATGCAAGAGGCATCCACTTCCCTGTCTCTTGTCACCCGCGCGGCGTTGGGATATACTTGATCCATATCGTAAATGTGCGACGAACAGGAAAGTAAGTTTCGTTTAGAGAATGTCCAGAGAAGGCGGTCATGGCTGAGAGCCGCCACATTCCCGCGAAACCGAATTGCGCCTGGGAGCTGCGCCGCCGATCGGAACAACCGAAGGTATCGTGATGTTTGCATCGCGTTCCCTAAGTCTGTTGCGGGTAAGCGGTGCCGGGAGGAACCCGTTAACCATCCATGGAGGAGCAAACGCCTATCGGCGCGAGCTTAAGCAGAGTGGGACCACGTCACGACGTCTCTGCAGCGAACATTCGCTGCGGAGACTTTTTTTGTATTCCGCTTGAATTCGCATCAGGGCTCGATATAGACAGGCAGAGGGGGACGCCATGATGGGAATATGGCGAACGATCAAATCCGATATCGAGGCCGTGTTCGAGAACGATCCCGCCGCCCGCAGCTGGGTGGAAGTCGTATTCACGTACGCCGGTCTCCACGCAATATGGTCACATCGCATCGCTCATTTTTTCTTCCGTCGCAAGCTGTATTCGATCGCGCGAATGATCTCCCAAGTGAGCCGGTTTTTTACGGGCATCGAGATTCACCCCGGAGCGCGGATCGGGAATAAGCTGTTTATAGACCATGGGATGGGGGTCGTCATCGGCGAGACCTGCGAGATCGGGGACGAAGTCATCATCTACCAGGGAGTAACCCTAGGCGGGACGGGTAAAGAAAAAGGAAAGCGACATCCGACGATCGGCAATCGGGTCGTCATCGCGTCCGGAGCCAAGGTGCTCGGATCGTTCACGGTAGGAGATAACTCGAATATCGGAGCGAATTCCGTCGTCCTTCGCGAGATTCCGCCGAATAGCACGGTCGTGGGAATTCCCGGCCGCGTCGTGAAGCGCGACGGCAAGAAAATCGGGGACCGGCTCGACCATACGAACCTGCCGGATCCTTTAATCGAGACTTTCCGCTTCATGCAGAAGGAAATCAACGATCTGAAAGCGGAGATCGAGCGCTTGAAGGCGAAGGAACCGAATGGGAACGCTAGCCTTGTCAAACCGAACGATTCTCGCGAATCCGACGCTCTCGTCAAGGAAGCGGCTTACGAACACAAAAGGAGCAATGTCACGTGAACTTGAAAATATATGATAGCATGGCCAGGGAAGCAGTGCCTTTCATCCCCCGGGAGCCGGGAAAAGTCAACATGTACGTATGCGGCCCGACCGTATATGACTATATCCATATCGGCAACGCGCGGCCGGTCATTTTCTTCGACGTCGTTCGCAGATACTTGGAATCGATCGGTCTTGAAGTTAACTACATCGTCAATTACACCGACGTGGACGATAAAATGATCCGTAAGGCCGCGGAACTCGGCATTACCGTGCCGGAGCTTGCCGAACGCTTCATTGCCGCCTTCAACGAGGATCGGGACGCGCTCGGCGCGCACCGCCCGACCATCACGCCCCGCGTGACGGAGAACATCGTGGAAATCGTGGACTTTATCCAAGGCTTAGTCGATCAGGGCGCGGCATACGAAAGCTCCGGCGACGTTTATTTCCGGACCGCGTCTTTTCCGGAATACGGCAAATTGTCGCATAAAAATCTCGACGAGCTGCAATACGGCATACGGATCGACGTCGACGAGCGCAAGGAAAGTCCGCAGGACTTCGTGCTGTGGAAGGCGGCGAAGCCGGGAGAAATCCACTGGCCAAGCCCGTGGGGCGACGGCCGTCCGGGATGGCATATCGAGTGCTCCGCGATGGTGCGCAAATACGCCGGAGATACGCTCGACATCCACGGCGGCGGACACGACTTGCAATTCCCTCATCATGAGTGCGAGATCGCCCAGTCGGAGTCGCTTACGGGAGAGCCCCTATCGCGCTACTGGATGCACAACGGCTTCGTGAATATCAACAACGAGAAAATGTCGAAGTCGCTGGGCAACGGCGTGAACGTTCGCCAGCTTCTCAAGGGCACGAGCAAATTCGCGATCCGTTATCTCATGCTTACGACCCATTATCGTAGCCCGCTTAACTTCAGCGACGAGACCATTCGCCAGGCGGCGAACAGTATCGAGAGACTGACGAACTCCCGGGACAATGTGAAGCATCGGCTTTCGGCGGTAGCCAAAGGAGAGCTGTCGCTGCCGGCCGACGAAGCGTTAAACGCCCGCCTGGACCGTTTGCAAGCGGATTTCCACGCGCGGATGCAGGATGATTTCAGCACGCCGGACGCCATCACGGCTTGGTTCGGACTCGTATCGGAAGCGAATGCTTACTTGCAGAGAGAGGCCGTCAGCGAGAAGGACCTGCTTCGGCTGTTGGCGGAGATCGAGAAAATGAACGCGGTTCTCGGACTGCTTCCTTCGGCAACGGAAGAGGGTTTGCTCGACGAAGAGGTCGACGCGTTGATCGCGGAACGGACGTCGGCCCGCGCGAACCGCAATTTCGCCCGAGCGGACGAAATCCGCGATTTATTGGCGGAGCGGGGAATTCTACTGGAAGACACGGCGCAAGGCATCCGTTGGCGCCGCAAATGACGAACCGGGTAGAACTTCCGCTAGCTCCCGTCATCGCTCCGGTCGTACCGACGGACGTGCCCGTCAATCTTCTGTCGCCAGTCGTTCTAGCTTACGTCGGCGATGCCGTATTTGAAATCTATGTTAGGCAGAAGCTCGTGGCCGGCAATAGCCGCAAGCCCCACGAATTGCATCGGGCGGCGACGGGTTACGTGTCCGCCGCCGCGCAAGCGAAGCTGCTGCAGAAATGGCAGCCGATCCTCTCCGAGGAAGAGGCCGACATCGTGCGCCGCGGACGCAATACGAAATCCGGCCAGCCTCCGAAGAACGCCGACCCCGGGGATTATCGCCACGCAACGGCACTTGAATGCCTAGTGGGCTACCTCTATTACAACGGGGCGAAGGATCGACTGGAACAGCTGATCGGCATGGCGTTCGACAAAATAGAAGAGTAACCGATAATCTTATCAATCCGGCGTCGCAACCGTCGCCGCGGATCGTAATAAACAACAAAGGAAGATGAGCAATGAGTAACTACAATTCAAGACCGCCGGGCAATCGTTCGGCTTCCGGCGCGAAGCCTTATTCCCAAGGCGAGCGCAAAGGCGCTTGGTCCGCCGGCGACAAAGGCCGCGGAGAGAAGGACAAGCGTCCTCAAGCTTCCGTTCAGCCTAAGGAATCGGCGGCAGACGCGGAGTTATGGGCCGCGGAAAGCGCGTTAAAGGGCGATGACGAATATTTGGCGGGCAAGCATCCCGTGTTGGAAGCGATGAAGGCCGGACGTTCGATCAATAAGATCTTTATCTCCAACCAGGCGCAGCGCTTCCTGATTCAACCGATCATGGAAGGCGCCAAGGAACGCGGTATCGTCGTGCAGCAAGTAGATAAGAGCAAGCTTGACCGGCTCGTTCCCGATTTGCAGCATCAAGGCGTCGTGGCGCAAGTCGCGGCGGCGGCTTATTATGAAGTGGACGAGCTGCTAGCCCGCGCGGCCGAGCGGGGGGAAGCCCCGTTGATTATTCTCCTTGACGAAGTAGAGGATCCGCACAATTTGGGCTCCATTTTGCGTACGGCGGACTGTACGGGCGTGCATGGAGTGATCGTTCCCAAGCGCAGAAGCGCGGGCTTGACCCCGATCGTCGCCAAGACGTCCGCGGGAGCGGTAGAATACGTGCCGGTGGCAAGAGTCGCCAATCTCGTGCAAACGATGGAGAAGCTGAAGGAAGCCGGCTTATGGATCGCGGGAGCGGACGTCGGAGCCAAGGAAGGCTTCTACGACACCAATCTAACGGGCCCTCTCGCCATCGTAATCGGCAACGAAGGCCAAGGGTTATCCCGGTTGGTCAAGGAGCGTTGCGATTTTATCCTGTCGTTGCCGATGGTCGGGCAGATCAACTCATTGAACGCTTCCGTGGCCACGGGAGTCATTTTGTACGAAGTCGTGCGCCAGCGGCAGCAGGCTTCGAAAGCCAAAGGCGCCGCGACTCCGGCTAGCCCGGCTTCGGACCATGCGTGAGAAAGGCATGTTCCAGCGCGAAGACGTCTTGCTAGTCGACGGCTACAACATGATCGGGGCGTGGTCAGAGCTGGCCGCGCTGAAGAACGAGAAGCTGGAAGACGCCAGGGACGCGCTATTGGACATGCTTTCCGATTACCAGAGCTATGCGGGGCTGGTACTCATCGTCGTTTTCGACGCCTTCCGCGTACCGGGTACGGGCGCGGAGTATCGGCACAAGAAGAAAATGAAGGTCGTATACACCCGCGAACGCGAAACCGCCGACGAGTGCATCGAGCGACTGGTCGGCGAATGGACGTCCGTGCGGCGTAATATTTACGTGGCGACCTCGGATCTGGTGGAGCAGAATGTCGCCTTCGGCAAGGGGGCGCTTCGAGTCTCGGCACGAGAGCTGAGGTTAGAGGTAAAGCAAAGCCGCTCCGACATCCAGACGGTAATTACTAATGAAACCAGCCTGAAAAAAAATCCGCTCGGCGGCGCTTTGCCCGATGACGTGCAGCGCCGATTGGAGAGGATGAGAAGGGGGCTGGGAGAAAATTGAAGCGAAACGTGGCTTTTATTGACAATTTTACCACCGGGGGCGAACCCCTCGAAACGGCAAAAACATTGACGCTACGCGCTAGATCAAGTATATTGATAATAGTTTGTTAGAGTTAAAGGTTCCAGTACGCCCATGCAGACCGGAGGGATGTTCGTGAGTGTCGACTTGGAGAGACTGGCAACACGTGAGTACGACTTCAAGGCCGACGAGGACATCGTTGAATTCGTTCGCATTGGCGACAGCGAAGCTTTGGAGTTTCTCATTCATAAATATCGTAATTTCGTGCGGGCGAAAGCGCGCTCTTACTTTCTGATCGGCGCGGAGCGGGAAGATATCGTGCAGGAAGGCATGATCGGGCTATACAAGGCGATTCGCGATTTCAAAGGCGATAAGCTGGCCTCGTTCAAAGCGTTCGCCGAGCTGTGCATCACCCGTCAGATCATTACCGCGATCAAGACCGCCACCCGTCAGAAGCATATTCCCCTTAATTCCTACGTTTCATTGGACAAGCCGATTTACGATGAAGATTCCGATCGGACGCTGCTCGACGTCATTTGCGGTTCCCGAGTATGCGACCCCGAGGAAATGATCATCAACCAAGAAGAGTTCTACGGTCTTGAAGATAAGATGTCCGAAATCTTGAGCGACCTGGAACGTAAAGTTCTTATGCTATATCTGGATGGACGCTCCTATCAAGAGATCGCAGTCGACCTCGACAGGCACGTGAAGTCGATCGATAATGCACTCCAACGGGTGAAGCGCAAGCTGGAGAGATATCTCGAGATTCGCGACCTCGGCCTCTAATCGCCGCTGGGGATAGGGTTTCCGGCACTCATACGATAAAACGAACGGCAGCCGCTAGCTTGAGCTGCTTTTTTATTTGCTTAGGAAGGGTTATAGGTAATAGATTTGGCAAATAACTGCCCCTTTGACGGTTAAGAACCGCAAAAAAAAGGAAGAATGGTACGATGGATGAGGGACGGGCGCGGTCTTACACCCTATTTGTCCGTTTGCCAATAGTAGGCTAAAGACACTTTTCGTTGACATCGATTTGCCCCTGTGATAAATTATTTTAGTAACCTTAACGTGGTTTCTTATGCGCTGGCTCCGAATCATCGGCGAAACACCAGGAATTGTTGTCTTGATGATTCGTCATCGGACGGGGTTCTCACTCGGCCTTGGTTCGCCAAGCTGAGGTTTCCGCTGAATGGTTGTATTTTTATGAAGTTATGATCCCGGGAGGTGGAAGGGATGCGGGTGATTATCACTCTAGCTTGTACGAACTGCAAGCATCGGAATTACACGTCGAGCAAGAACAAACGGACGCACGCCGATCGCATCGAGTTGAAGAAGTTCTGCAGATTTTGCAATGAACACACTCCTCACCGCGAAACGCGCTAACTCCTAGGAGGTAACAACGTGACTTTCCTGGCCAAAATGAAACAAAGCTTTGGGTCATTTTTTTCGTTTTTCGGCGACAGCTGGAGCGAATTAAAGAAAGTCCGCTGGCCCAACCGGAAAGAGCTCGTCAGCTACACGGTCATCGTTATTGTGACAATCCTGCTGGTAACGATCTACTTCTGGGGTTTGGACATCGGCATTTCATCCCTCGTCGGTCTTATCATCTGACGTAGGAACCAAAGGTGGCTTTTCCATGGAGAAAAGATGGTATGTAGTGCACACGTACTCCGGTTACGAGAACAAGGTCAAGGCGAACTTGGAGAAACGCGTGGAATCTATGGGTATGCAGGACAAAATCTTCCGCGTTCTTGTTCCGATGGAAGAAGAGATCGTCAACAAGGACGGTAAGAAAAAGACGGTTATGCGTAAAGTGTATCCGGGTTACGTTCTAGTGGAGATGGTCCAAACGGACGATTCCTGGTATGTGGTCCGCAATACTCCGGGAGTAACCGGGTTTGTAGGCTCTACCGGTTCTGGATCGAAGCCGACGGCGCTTCTGCCTGATGAAGTAGAAGGAATTCTGCGTCATATGGGCATGGACGAGCCGAAGCCGGTTATCGATTTCGAACTCAAAGAGAACGTTCGAGTCAAGGTGGGTCCTTTCGCGAACTTCGTCGGTTCCGTAGAAGAAATTCTCGCCGACAAGAGCAAGCTTAAGGTGCACGTCAACATGTTTGGCAGGGAAACCCCGGTTGAGTTGGATTTCACTCAAGTGGAAAAGATATAAGAATCCTTACGGGTTCTGGGTTTCTTGAAAGAGCGGGAGGAACGGGAGTTCCGTTAAACCGCATTACGGGTCAGGGAGGTGTGCAACATGGCAAAAAAGGTTATCAAATTGGTGAAGCTTCAAGTAAACGCGGGTAAAGCTAACCCTGCGCCGCCGATCGGTCCTGCACTTGGTCAAGCTGGCGTAAACATCATGGCTTTCTGTAAAGAGTTCAATGCTCGCACGGCGGATCAAGTGGGATTGATTATTCCGGTTGTTATTTCCGTATACGAGGATCGCTCCTTTACGTTCGAGACGAAGACTCCGCCTGCTGCGGTATTGCTTCGCGTAGCTGCTGGAATTCCTAAAGGATCCGGCGAACCGAACAAAAAGAAAGTCGCTACTGTGAAACGCGCGAAAGTTCGCGATATCGCAGAGCAAAAAATGCAAGATCTTAACGCGGCTTCCGTTGAAGCGGCTATGCGTATGGTCGAAGGAACGGCTCGCAGCATGGGCGTCGTTATCGAGGACTAATCGCCTGCTGCCCTTCGGGGCGCTTGCGTACCGCGGTTCTTATATGAACCGCTTGTGGGAGGAAACTTCCGTTAAAACCACAAAAGGAGGAGAACAACTTGGCTAAACACGGTAAGAAATATGCAGAATCCGTTAAGCTGATCGATCGCGATGCTACCTACGAATCGTTGGAAGCTATCGAACTCGTGAAGAAAGCGGCAACGGCCAAATTCGACGAAACCGTCGAAGCAGCTGTCCGCCTCGGCGTAGATCCGAGGAAACAAGATCAAGCAGTGCGCGGCGTAGTCGTCCTGCCACACGGCACCGGCAAAACGCAACGCGTCCTCGTATTCGCGAAGGGCGATAAGCTGAAAGAAGCTGAAGCAGCCGGCGCGGATTACGTAGGGGATGCTGACCTCATCGCTAAAATCCAACAAGGATGGTTCGAGTTCGACGTCTGCGTCGCGACTCCGGACATGATGAGCGAAGTAGGTAAACTCGGTCGTATTCTCGGGGGTAAAGGTTTGATGCCTAACCCTAAAGCTGGTACGGTAACGAATGACGTTACGAAAGCCATCAACGAGATCAAAGCCGGTAAAATCGAATACCGTCTGGACAAAGCCGGACAAATTCACGCTCCGATCGGTAAAGTTTCTTTCGACGCTGCGAAGCTCGACGAGAACTTGAAAGCTCTGATCGACGCGTTGAGCCGCGCGAAACCTGCATCTTCCAAAGGCGTTTACCTGAAAAACATCTCGATTTCTTCGACGATGGGACCAGGCGCTCGCGTAAATGCTTCGGTATATCGCTAATCCATTCAGATCCTCGGACTGAGCGGACGGTAAAAACTGTCTTTGACATCGGAATGCCTTAATGGTAAGCTGATGAAGCTGATAAACGAATATGGATACCGTAGACCGTAGGTGCAAGACGCGAGCGCGATTTGTCGGCAAATGCCGGCACTGAGGCCGTCGTTGAGCTTAATTTCCTACCGAGGTGTGTGGATAGAGTTTTTCTCTAGTTCGAAATGCTTGCATTTTGATGCTATGAGCAAGATCACGTCATGCCTCCGCGATGTCTGCGGGGGCATTTCTTATGCCTCCGGGAACCGCGGGCTGAACATACGGTAATGCCAAGACTTAGGAGGTGTACACAATGGCAAATGCAAAAATCATCGAAGGTAAACAACAAGAAGTAGAAGTGATCGCGGCGAAACTGCGCGAGAGCAACTGTACGGTTGTTGCGGATTACCGCGGCCTGAACGTGGCGCAAGTGACTTTGCTTCGCAAACAATTGCGTGAAGCCGGCGTTGAATTCCAAGTGTTGAAAAACTCCTTGGTGAGCCGTGCTGCCGCAAGTGCCGAGTTGAACGAGCTGGATTCCGTTCTGACTGGTCCAACTGCAGTAGCTTTCGGTAAAGACGTCGTTGCTCCAGCGAAAATCCTTAGCGATTTCGCGAAGAAAAACGATGCTTTGAAAGTAAAAGGCGGTATCGTTGAAGGGCGTTTCGTAGACGCTGCGCAAGTTAAAGCACTTGCTGACCTGCCTTCCCGCGAAGGTTTGTTGTCCATGTTGCTTAGCGTTCTGCAAGCTCCGGTTCGCAACTTCGCACTCGCTGTCAAAGCGGTGTCCGAGAAGAACGAAGCAAGCGCGTAAGAAGATCGGGCGTACAGCGGTCGATTATCACAATAAGAAGATCAGTTGATCTTAAATTATGGAGGGTACTCAAATGAGCAAAGAGCAAATCTTAGAAGCCATTAAAGTGATGACAGTTCTTGAATTGAACGACCTGGTTAAAGCAATCGAAGAAGAATTCGGCGTAACGGCTGCAGCTCCAGTTGCTGCTGGCGGCGCAGTTGCGGTTGCTGAAGTTGAAGAGCAATCCGAATTCGACGTTGTTCTTGTTGATGCTGGCGCATCCAAAATCAACGTAATCAAAGCTGTTCGCGAAATCACGGGCCTTGGCTTGAAAGAAGCAAAAGACCTCGTAGACAACGCTCCAAAAGCTGTTAAAGAAAAAGTAGCTAAAGAAGAAGCAGACGCAGTTAAAGCTAAGCTTGAAGAAGCTGGCGCTAAAGTAGAAGTTAAGTAAGAAGCAGATCATCAAACCCCTTGAAGATTTTCTTCGAGGGGTTTGTTCATGTAAAAATTTGATTATGCTTAGAGAAGGCGAAGACGTTCTTTGTATGCCGTAATGTTGGAGGAGCTTGGGTGAACGATCATTATTACTCGAATAAACCGAAGTCGGCTAGCGACAGGCAAGTATTCGAAACGGTGCTTCGCGGAATTAAACTCCGATTGACATCCGATGCCGGCGTGTTTTCGCGGGACGGGGTGGACTATGGCAGTCGGGTGCTTATCGAGCATATGGAAATCCCGCACGACGCCAAAGTGCTGGATATCGGTTGCGGGTACGGCCCGATCGGCTTGATTGCTGCCCGCCTTGCGCCGCAAGGACATGTTACGCTAATCGATATCAACGAACGCGCGGTTGAATTGGCTAGACATAACGCGCAGGCGAACGGCGTTGATAACGTAAACTTCGCGCCAAGCGATCTATTCTCAGCGGTAGGCACAGAGACGTTCGACGTGATTCTCTCTAACCCTCCGATTCGAGCGGGCAAAGCCGTCGTCCACCAATTGTTCGAGGAATCGCGGAAGCATCTTCGGCCAGGCGGTACGATATGGATCGTCATTCAGAAAAAGCAAGGCGCTCCATCGGCGAGAGCTAAGCTCGAAGAAATTTACGGCGATGAAGCGGTCGTAGAAGTCGGCAAGGATAAGGGCTATCGGATTTTCCGATGCACGAATCGTCAAAATTAAAATAATTTGACTTGACATTTTGGCTGTGGTATTATTAAAAAATGTCAGTATTAGGATGGGCTAATTGTCTTCAACACAATAATGCTGTAAGCCCGGTCTTTTCCCAGGAATAAATTCTCTTCAGATGGCGTATAATGGGTTTGTTTTGGGGTAAAGGCAGGGATGAGTTGCCATTGTGCCGCCAACCGGCGCATAAGGGCTTTTCTTTATTTATGTGTTGAAGCAGACTTAAGGGGTGAGGTTAAGTTGGCAGGACATCTTGTTCAGTATGGCCGCCGTTCGCGGCGCAGCTACGCCCGCATTAATGAAGTGTTGGAAGTACCGAACCTGATCGAGATCCAGCAGCAATCGTACCAGAAATTTTTGGACGAGGGTTTGCGGGAAATTTTTCAGGACATTTCGCCAATCTCGGATTTCACCGGAAATCTCGTGTTGGAGTTTATCGATTATAGCCTCGGCGAACCGAAATATTCGGTGGACGAATCCAAAGAGCGCGACGTAACTTACGCAGCTCCGCTTCGCGTTAAGGTTCGATTGCTCAACAAGGAAACGGGCGAGGTTAAAGAGCAGGAAGTATTCATGGGCGATTTCCCGCTCATGACCGAAACGGGTACTTTCATTATCAATGGTGCGGAACGCGTAATCGTCAGCCAATTGGTTCGCTCCCCAAGCGTCTACTTCAGTACGAAGGTAGATAAGAACGGCAAGAAAAATTACACGGCAACTGTCATTCCGAATCGTGGAGCTTGGCTTGAGCTTGAGACGGATGCTAAAGATATCATATACGTGCGGATTGACCGGACGCGTAAGATCCCCGTAACGGTGCTTCTTCGCGCTTTGGGCTTCGGAACCGATGCCGAGATTCTCGATTTGCTCGGACAGGACGATTACATTCGCAACACGCTGGAGAAGGACAATACGGACTCTACGGAGAAAGCGCTGATCGAGATCTACGAGCGCCTTCGTCCGGGCGAACCGCCTACTCTAGAGAACGCTCGCAGCTTGCTGATCGCTCGGTTCTTCGATCCGAAGCGTTACGATCTTGCGAACGTTGGACGTTACAAAGTCAATAAGAAGCTGCATATCAAGAACCGGTTGTTCAACCAACGTTTGGCGGAGACGCTTGTGGACCCTTCCACAGGCGAGATTATCGCCGAAGCCGGTCAGATGATCGATCGCAGATTGCTGGATCAAATCCTGCCAGCGCTCGAGTCGAACGTGGGCTTCAAAAACTACCGCGTAACCGGAGCCGTTTACGAATCCGAGGACATTCCTTTGCAGTCGGTTAGCATTTTCTCGCCGATCGAAGACGGTAGAGTCGTAAAAGTCATTTCCAACGGCATCATCGACAAATCGGTGAAGAACATTACGCCTGCGGATATCATCTCGTCGATCAACTACTTCATGAACTTGCTGCAATCCGTCGGCAACACGGACGATATCGATCACTTGGGTAACCGTCGTCTGCGTTCCGTTGGCGAATTGTTGCAAAACCAATTCCGTATCGGCTTGTCCCGTATGGAGAGAGTCGTACGCGAACGGATGTCGATCCAGGACCAGAACGCGATCACGCCTCAAGCGTTGATTAACATTCGTCCGGTTATCGCCGCGATCAAGGAGTTCTTCGGATCTTCGCAGTTGTCCCAGTTCATGGATCAGACGAATCCGCTTGCCGAGCTTACTCACAAGCGCCGTCTATCCGCGCTCGGACCTGGCGGTCTGACGCGCGAACGCGCGGGCTTCGAAGTTCGTGACGTCCATCACTCCCACTATGGCCGGATGTGTCCGATCGAGACGCCGGAGGGACCGAACATCGGTCTGATCAACTCCTTGTCTTCCTTCGCCCGGATTAACGAGTATGGCTTCATCGAAGCTCCGTACCGGAAAGTAGATCCGAATAACAATCGCGTTACGGACGATATCGTCTACATGACTGCCGATGAAGAAGATAACTACATCATCGCGCAAGCGAACGCGAAGCTGAATCCGGACAAATCGTTCGCCGAAGAGAACATTATCGTTCGCTATAACAAGCAAACGGATAACATTCTTACGATGCCGAGCGATCGCGTTGATTACATGGACGTTTCTCCTAAGCAGGTTGTGTCCGTCGCCACGGCGATGATCCCGTTCCTCGAGAACGATGACTCCAACCGCGCGCTCATGGGATCCAACATGCAACGTCAAGCCGTACCTTTGCTCATTCCGGAAGCGCCTTTCGTAGGTACCGGCATGGAGCACAAGTCCGCTAAGGACTCCGGGGTATGTATTGTATCCAAATATGACGGTTATATCGAACGTGTTTCCGCCAATGAAATCCAATTGCGCCGGGTCGAGATGATCGAAGGCAAGGAAGTCAAAGGCGACATCGTAAAATATAAGCTTCAGAAATTCATGCGTTCCAACCAAGGGACTTGCATCAACCAACGTCCGCTCGTTCGTCGCGGGGATATCATCAAGAAGGGTGATATCATGGCGGACGGTCCATCCACGGAAACGGGCGAATTGGCGCTCGGCCGTAACGTCGTCGTTGCCTTCATGACTTGGGAAGGTTACAACTATGAGGATGCGATCCTGCTGTCCGAGAAGCTCGTCCGCGAGGATGTCTATACTTCGATTCACATCGAGGAATACGAATCCGAAGCTCGCGATACGAAGCTTGGACCTGAAGAAATCACGCGCGACATTCCGAACGTCGGCGAAGACGCTCTCCGCAACCTCGACGAGCGCGGAATCATCCGCGTGGGCGCCGAGATCAGCGCCGGAGACATCCTGGTAGGTAAAGTTACTCCTAAGGGCGTGACGGAGCTTACGGCCGAAGAGCGCCTGCTGCACGCGATCTTCGGAGAGAAGGCGCGCGAAGTTCGCGACACTTCCTTGCGCGTACCGCATGGTACGGACGGAATCGTCGTTGACGTTAAAGTATTCACGCGGGAGAACGGCGACGAGCTTCCTCCTGGCGTTAATCAATTGGTTCGCGCTTATATCGCTCAGAAACGGAAAATTTCCGAAGGCGATAAAATGGCCGGACGCCATGGTAACAAAGGGGTTATCGCACGGATTTTGCCGGAAGAAGATATGCCGTTCCTGCCGGACGGAACGCCTGTACAAGTCGTTCTTAACCCGCTGGGGGTACCTTCCCGGATGAACATCGGTCAAGTGCTGGAAGTTCACTTGGGAATGGCGTGCAAGCTTTTGGGAATTCATGCGGCCACTCCGGTATTCGACGGCGCGACCGAGCACGACGTGTTCGACACGATGGAAGAAGCCGGCATGCAGCGTAACGGTAAATGGCGTCTGCGCGACGGTCGTTCGGGCGAGCTGTTCGAACGCGAAGTAACCGTCGGCGTCATGTACATGATCAAACTCGCGCACATGGTCGACGACAAAATCCATGCTCGTTCTACGGGGCCGTACTCGCTCGTTACCCAACAACCTCTCGGCGGTAAAGCGCAATTCGGGGGACAACGGTTCGGGGAGATGGAGGTATGGGCGCTCGAGGCATATGGAGCCGCTTATACGTTGCAAGAAATCCTGACCGTCAAATCCGATGACGTCGTCGGCCGTGTCAAAACGTACGAATCGATCGTCAAAGGCGAGAACGTGCCTGAACCGGGCGTTCCGGAGTCGTTCAAAGTATTGATCAAAGAGCTCCAAAGCTTAGGCATGGACGTTAAGATCTTGTCCGGCGACGAGCAGGAGATCGAAATGAAAGAGATGGACGACGAAGACGATGCCGCTGGAGATAAGCTGAATCTTAATCTCGAGGGTTCTGAAGTCGGTGTCGAATAGTGACGGAGGACGCGCGCTGGAATAGCGTCGCGTCCGTCGGTCGCCACGTCATACGCCGGGCCTTCGGGGCCGTCGTTAAGATCCGAAATCTTAGCAACGATGAAGGAGGGCTTGCTCCTTGTTAGACGTCAATAACTTTGAGTTCATGAAAATCGGCTTGGCTTCACCGGATAAAATCCGGTCTTGGTCCAGAGGCGAAGTCAAGAAGCCGGAAACGATAAACTACCGGACATTGAAGCCGGAAAAAGAAGGTTTGTTCTGCGAGAAGATTTTCGGACCGACCAAGGACTGGGAATGCCATTGCGGAAAATACAAAAGAGTACGTTATAAAGGCGTTGTCTGCGATCGCTGCGGCGTCGAAGTCACTCGCGCGAAAGTTCGCCGCGAGCGTATGGGTCACATCGAGCTAGCCGCTCCCGTTTCCCATATCTGGTACTTCAAAGGAATTCCTAGCCGCATGGGGCTTGCGCTCGATATGTCCCCGCGTTCTTTGGAAGAGATCATCTATTTCGCTTCTTACGTAGTTACGGATCCGGGCGATACGCCTCTCGAGAAGAAACAATTGCTCTCGGAGAAGGAATATCGCAGCTACCGCGATAAATACGGCTATGCTTTCCATGCCGGAATGGGCGCGGAAGCCGTTAAACGTTTGTTGCAAGACATCGATCTCGACCGCGAGCTCGAGATGCTCAAGGAAGATCTTCGCACGGCTCAAGGCCAACGTCGTAACCGCGCGATCAAACGCTTGGAAGTCGTTGAATCTTTCCGTAACTCCGGCAACTTGCCGGACTGGATGATTCTCGACGTACTGCCGGTCATTCCTCCGGAATTGCGTCCGATGGTTCAATTGGATGGCGGCCGGTTCGCGACAAGCGACTTGAACGACCTGTACCGTCGCGTAATTAACCGGAACAACCGGTTGAAACGTCTCCTTGATCTCGGGGCTCCCGACATCATCGTGCAGAACGAGAAGCGCATGCTGCAAGAAGCCGTCGACGCGTTGATCGATAACGGCCGTCGCGGCCGTCCGGTAACGGGTCCGGGTAACCGTCCACTGAAATCCCTCAGCCACATGCTGAAAGGGAAACAAGGACGTTTCCGTCAGAACTTGCTCGGTAAGCGCGTTGACTACTCCGGACGTTCCGTAATCGTCGTAGGGCCTAGCCTAAGGATGTATCAATGCGGATTGCCGAAAGAGATGGCGCTCGAGTTGTTCAAACCGTTCGTAATGAAAGAGCTTGTACTGAAAGGTCTGGCTCACAACATTAAGAGCGCGAAACGCAAAGTAGAACGCGTCAGTCCGGAAGTATGGGACGTGCTGGAAGAAGTCATCAAGGAACATCCGGTGCTTCTCAACCGTGCGCCTACGCTTCACAGACTCGGTATCCAAGCGTTCGAACCGATCCTCGTCGAAGGACGCGCGATCAAGCTTCACCCTCTCGTATGTACGGCTTACAACGCCGACTTCGACGGTGACCAAATGGCCGTCCACGTTCCGTTGTCCGCGGAAGCGCAAGCGGAAGCCCGTTTGCTCATGCTGGCAGCCGGTAACATCTTGAACCCGAAAGACGGCAAACCGGTCGTCACTCCATCCCAGGATATGGTTCTTGGTTGTTACTACCTGACAATGGACAACAATCAGTCTTACGGAACGGGTATCCGTTTCGCCGACGTGAACGAAGCGATTTCCGCGTACCAACGCGGAACGACGGGAATCTCCTTGCATGCCCGCGTAGTCATTCCTGTGCGCGAGCTCAAGAAGAAAACTTTCACGCCTGAGCAACAAGAAGCGCTGATCGTTACGACGATCGGTAAAATCATCTTCAACGAAATATTCCCGGATTCGTTCCCGTACATCAACGAAGCGACCAAAGCGAACTTGGTTAAAGGAACGCCGGACAAATACTTTATCTACGACAAAGGCGCGGACATCAGCAAGTTCATTGAAGATCCCGCGATTCCTGCGGCTGTCGGTAAAGAGTACTTGGGTAACATCATCGGCGAGTGCTTCCGTATTTACCATACGACGAAGACTTCCGTTATTTTGGACAACATCAAGCAACTCGGTTTCACGTATTCGACTCGCGCGGGTATCACGATCGGCGTATCGGACGTAATCGTACCTCAAGAGAAAGTAGAAATTCTCAAGAAGTCCGAAGAACGCGTTTCCGTCGTCGCTACGCAATACCGTCGCGGTCTGATCACGAACGAAGAGCGTCGCGACCGCGTTATCGAGATCTGGAGCAAGACGAAAGACGAGATCACGGACATTCTGATGAAATCCATGGATCGCTACAACAACATCATGTTGATGGTAGATTCCAAAGCGCGGGGTAACAAATCGCAAATCACCCAATTGGGCGGTATGCGGGGTCTGATGGCCAACCCGTCGGGACGCATCATCGAATTGCCGATCAAGTCGAACTTCCGCGAAGGACTTACCGTATTGGAGTACTTCATCTCCACTCACGGAGCGCGGAAAGGTCTTGCCGATACGGCCCTGCGGACTGCCGATTCGGGTTACTTGACCCGTCGTCTGGTAGACGTAGCGCAAGACGTCATCGTTCGCGAAGACGATTGCGGAACGGACAAAGGCATTACCGTATCCCGTATCGAGGACGGTAAAGAAGTTATCGAGGACTTGTTCGACCGTATCGAAGGTCGTTATGCATTCGCGACGATCCGCAATCCGGAGAACAACGAAATTATCGTTAACCGCAACGAGCTCATCGATACGCCTAAAGCGGAAGAAATCGTCCGCGTGGATATCAAGAGCGTACAGATTCGTTCGGTGCTTAGCTGCCGCGCCCGTCATGGCGTATGTAAGCTCTGCTACGGGCGCAACCTGGCAACGGGCAAGAAAGTCGAAATCGGGGAAGCGGTCGGTATTATCGCCGCGCAATCCATCGGGGAACCGGGAACGCAGCTCACGATGCGTACGTTCCATACCGGGGGCGTTGCCGGAGACGATATCACGCAAGGTTTGCCGCGGATTCAAGAGCTCTTCGAAGCTCGTAATCCGAAAGGTCAAGCGATCATCTCCGAGCTTGACGGCGTCGTTAAAGAAATTCGCGAAACGAAAGATCGTCGCGAGATCGAATTGCAGGGCGGGGCGGAATCCAAAATCTACCCGGTCAGCTACGGTTCGCGTATTCGCGTAGTCCAAGGACAACAAGTCGAAGCTGGAGACGAGTTGACCGACGGTTCTATCGATCCTAAAGAAATGCTGCGGATTAAAGGTATTCGCGGGGTGCAGAACTACATTCTGCAAGAAGTACAACGCGTATATCGTAACCAAGGCGTTGAAATCAATGATAAGCACATCGAAGTTATGATCAAGCAAATGCTTCGTAAGATCCGTATCGTCGATCCGGGCGATACAGTTCTTCTGCCGGGCGCGTTCGTGGATCTTCACGAATACGAAGCGGCGAACCGCGATGCGATCCTCTCGGACAAAGAACCTGCGGTTGCCCGTCCGGTATTGCTCGGGATCACGAAAGCTTCGCTCGAGACCGATTCGTTCCTTTCGGCCGCGTCGTTCCAAGAGACGACGCGCGTTCTGACCGACGCTGCCATCAAAGGCAAAGTCGACAGATTGCTCGGCTTGAAAGAGAACGTCATTATCGGTAAGCTCATCCCGGCGGGTACGGGTATGGCGCGTTACCGCAATATTCGCGTCGTGTCGCCTTTTGACGAACCGACGGACGAAGCGGCTGAACTCGAGCCGGTCGGCGTAGAGTAATTCATTAAGGCTTGGCAATTGAACGGCGGATACCAATATAGGTATCCGCCGTTTTTGCTTCGTGCGATCCTTCGTCAAAACGCAGACGAACAAGATTGATTTTAGGAGAGTTAAACTTCTTGACACACTCTTATCCGAGTGATAATATGTTCTAGTGTGTGCCAGACGTGCGTCATTCTGACGTACATCGATACGGAGCGAACCAAGGCAAAGCGTGAGACATTAACACGAATCGGCAGCCGCCGAAATCGTTGAGGAATAAGATTGTTGGGTTTGATACGGTTATAAACACGGAAAAGCGATTTTCAGGTGAGAACTAACCGGTCGAGCCCTTTCTCGTCTCTCAAAATGAACCACCTGGATCTGTGGGCTTCGCAAACGAGTATCGGTTAAGTCGTTTACTATTATTTTTTTACCGTTCAGGGGAAGGGGGTGGCAGCATGCCAACAATTAACCAGCTAGTTCGTAAAGGCCGTCAATCGAAGGTCGTTAAATCGAAATCGCCTGCTCTTCAAAGAGGTTTCAATGCACTTAAACGCGTTGAAACGGATTTGAGCGCTCCACAAAAACGCGGAGTGTGCACTCGTGTAGGTACGATGACTCCGAAAAAACCGAACTCCGCACTTCGTAAATACGCGAGGGTCCGTTTGACCAACCGCGTTGAGGTGACCGCCTACATTGGGGGGATCGGCCATAACTTGCAAGAGCATAGCGTTGTGCTCGTGCGCGGAGGCCGGGTTAAAGACTTGCCAGGGGTTCGTTACCATATCGTTCGCGGAGCATTGGATACCGCGGGCGTTAACAACCGGAAGCAAGCTCGTTCCAAATACGGTACTAAAAGACCGAAAGTCAAAAAATCCTAATAAGAGCGAAAGCGGCCTAGCCGCTTGACGCTTGCACAACTGAGAAAGGAGGAACTTCGATGCCACGTAAAGGACCGGTTCCGAAACGGGATGTACTCCCGGATCCGCTGTACAACAGCAAACTCGTTACTCGCCTTGTTAACCGCATTATGATCGACGGCAAGAAGGGCGTAGCCCAACAACTGTTGTATGATGCGTTTAACCTGATCAAAGATCGCTCCGGTAAAGATCCAATGGAGGTCTTTGAAGCAGCAATCAAGAACATCATGCCGGTGCTTGAAGTTAAAGCTCGCCGCGTAGGTGGAGCCAACTATCAAGTTCCAATTGAAGTTAAGCCTGAGCGCCGCACGTCCCTAGGACTTCGCTGGCTCGTCAACTACTCCCGCAACCGCGGAGAGAAGACGATGGAAGAGCGTTTAGCAGCTGAAATTCTGGATGCATCCAACAACACAGGCGCAGCCGTTAAAAAGCGTGAAGATACGCACAAAATGGCTGAAGCGAACAAAGCGTTCGCTCACTACCGTTGGTAGGATTCGCATTCGCTTAAAGCAAGACAAACGAAGGGAGACTGTACGATGGCTAGAGAGTTCTCCTTGCAAAATACGCGTAATATCGGGATTATGGCGCATATTGATGCGGGTAAAACCACTACGACTGAACGGATTTTGTTCTACACCGGACGCGTTCATAAGATCGGCGAAGTGCACGAAGGCGCCGCTACGATGGACTGGATGGAACAAGAACAAGAGCGCGGAATCACGATTACGTCCGCTGCTACGACCGCTCAATGGAAGAACAACCGCATTAATATTATCGACACTCCGGGTCACGTTGACTTTACGGTAGAGGTCGAGCGCTCCCTTCGCGTATTGGATGGGGCTGTAGGCGTATTTAGCGCCAAAGAAGGCGTTGAACCACAATCCGAGACGGTATGGCGTCAAGCCGACCGTTACGGCGTACCGCGTATCGCTTATGTAAATAAGATGGATATTATCGGTGCGGACTACCTCAATGTTGTTAAAGACATGGGGTTGCGCTTGAACGCGAATGCTGTAGCTATTCAATTGCCGATGGGCGCCGAAGATACCTTCGTAGGGATGATCGACCTGATTGAACGGGTTGCTTACAAATACAAAGACGATCAAGGCAAAGACCCAGAGAAAATTGAAATCCCTGCAGAGTATGCGGATCAAGTGGAAGAATTGCGCGCAATTCTCGTAGAGAAAGTTGCCGAGCTTGACGAAGAACTGACGATGAAATTCTTGGAAGGCGAAGAACTCACCATCCCTGAAATCAAATCCGCTCTTCGTAAAGGCGTCTGTGAAGTGAAAATCTTCCCAGTCGTATGCGGTTCTTCCTATCGTAACAAAGGCGTTCAACCGATGTTGGATGCCGTTGTTGATTACCTTCCATCCCCGCTTGATGTCCCTGCTATTAAAGGACATCTGGATGACGGATCGGAAACGGTTCGCGAGTCTTCCGACACTGAACCGTTTGCGGCACTTGCTTTCAAAATCATGACTGACCCTTACGTTGGTCGTCTGACTTTCTTCCGCGTTTACTCCGGCGTACTGGCCGCAGGCTCTTACGTTGTAAACGCAACGAAAGGCAAACGCGAACGCGTCGGCCGGATTTTGCAAATGCATGCGAACAGCCGTCAAGAAATCAGCGAAGTTCACGCAGGCGATATCGCTGCTGCCGTAGGTCTTAAAGACACGACGACGGGCGACACGCTGTGCGATGAGAAACATCCTGTAATCCTTGAATCGATGAACTTCCCAGAGCCGGTTATCCAACTTGCGGTTGAGCCAAAAACGAAAGCCGACCAAGACAAAATGGGTATCGCTCTGCAGAAGCTGTCCGAGGAAGATCCTACGTTCCGTGCACATACGGACGAAGAAACCGGACAAACCATCATCGCGGGTATGGGCGAGCTTCACTTGGAAATCCTTGTTGACCGTATGCTTCGCGAATTCAAAGTGGAAACGAATGTCGGTAAGCCGCAAGTTGCTTACCGTGAAACATTCCGTGTCCCTGCGAAGGTCGAAGGTAAATTCGTTCGTCAATCCGGCGGACGCGGTCAATACGGACATTGCTGGATCGAGTTCGAACCGCGTGAACCGGGCGAAGGCTTCTTGTTCGAGAACAAAGTCGTCGGCGGTGCAGTTCCACGTGAGTTTATCGCACCAGTTCAAGCCGGTATTGAAGAGTCGATGAAAAACGGCGTACTTGCGGGCTTCCCGCTTGTAGATATTAAAGCCACTATCGTAGACGGTTCGTACCATGACGTCGACTCCTCGGAGATGGCGTTCAAAATCGCTGGATCGATGGCGCTTAAAGCAGCTAAGGACAAATGTAGCCCTTGCTTGCTCGAGCCGATCATGAAGGTTGAAGTTACGGTTCCTGAAGAGTATTTCGGCGATGTTATGGGGATGCTGAGCTCTCGTCGCGGACGCATCGAAGGATCGGATATGCGTTTCGGCGCACAAATCGTTCGTGCGAAAGTTCCGTTGGCAGAGATGTTCGGATATTCCACAACGCTTCGTTCCGGTACGCAAGGCCGCGGAGTGTTCTCGATGGAACTCTCTCACTACGAAGAAGTGCCGAAATCGATCTCCGAAGAGATCATTTCCAAGCACAAAGGCGCATAAGTCACTGAAAGCGGACGGGCTAGCGATTCGTTAACGCGAATCGCGCCCGTCACCAAATAAACCCTTACTTACTAAGGAGGAAAAGATCCATGGCAAAGGCTAAATTCGAACGTAATAAACCCCACATTAACATCGGTACGATCGGTCACGTTGACCACGGTAAAACAACGACTACTGCTGCAATCACGTCGGTATTGAACAAAAAATACGGCAGCGGTGCTGCTGTAGCGTTCGATCAAATCGACAAAGCTCCAGAAGAGCGCGAGCGTGGTATTACAATTTCCACAGCTCACGTTGAGTACGAAACTCCTAACCGTCACTACGCTCACGTTGACTGCCCTGGTCACGCCGACTATGTTAAAAACATGATCACCGGCGCTGCACAAATGGACGGAGCTATCCTGGTTGTTTCCGCAGCTGACGGCCCTATGCCGCAAACGCGCGAGCACATCTTGCTTTCTAAGCAAGTAGGCGTTCCTTACATCGTCGTATTCATGAACAAATGCGACATGGTAGAAGATGACGAGTTGCTTGAACTCGTTGAAATGGAAATTCGTGATCTTCTTAACGAATATGACTTCCCAGGCGATGATACTCCAATCGTTCGTGGTGCTGCTCGTGAAGCACTGGCTAACCCGGATGGTCCTTGGGCTGACAAAATCGTTGAGTTGTTCGATGAAATCGAAAAATTCATTCCTAATCCAGAGCGCGCAACTGACAAGCCTTTCTTGATGCCAGTTGAGGATGTATTCACAATCACTGGACGTGGTACAGTTGCTACGGGTCGTGTTGAGCGTGGTATCATCAAAGTTGGTGACGAGGCAGAAATCATCGGATTGCACGAAGAAACTCGTAAATCCGTTGTAACTGGCGTAGAAATGTTCCGCAAATTGCTTGACCAAGCTCAAGCCGGCGACAACATCGGAGCATTGCTTCGTGGTGTAGACCGTAAAGACATCGAGCGCGGTCAAGTTATCGCGAAACCGGGTTCCGTTAAGCCTCACACGGAATTCACAGCTCAAATCTACGTTCTGACTTCCGCTGAGGGTGGCCGTCATAAGCCTTTCTTCACAGGATACCGTCCACAGTTCTACTTCCGTACTACGGACGTAACTGGCATCATCAACCTGCCAGAAGGTACTGAGATGGTTATGCCTGGTGATAACATCGAAGTTACTGTACAACTGATTGCACCAATCGCTGTTGAAGAAGGTACTCGCTTCGCTATTCGCGAAGGCGGACGTACTGTAGGCGCTGGCGCAGTTGCTTCGATCCAAAAATAAGTAAGACCCAAAAAGGCCAATCCGGCATCTCGCCGGATTGGCCTTTTTTTGATTTCGCTTCGACTTTAAACGGAAAAGAACTTGACCGTACAAAGACTCGTGGCCAATCCCCCGGCAGTTATCGTGGCAAGGGAAAGAAAAAAGGTATCAACTGAAAATAACAACCCTCCCAGAATGACGACGATGGCATCCATCATTAAGATGAGTACGCCAACGTTAAGCCTCATTCGTCGCGCTAACAGCTTAGCAAGCAAATCTACTCCCCCCGTGCTTGTGTCGATCCTTAGTAAAATGCCAAACCCGACTCCAATGCAAATACCCCCTATAACCGAGGAGAAGAACGGATAGGAGCGAACCGCAAAGCTAAAAGGATCGTAAACACCGAATATATCAATGAAATAAGATAAGAGCACCATACCGAAAAGGCTATGAAAAAACATTCCTCTGGCATTAAGCCAAGTGTATACGAAAGCAGGCAAACTCAATAGGCAGAGAATGATTCCGACTTTGGCATTGAACAGGTAGTTTCCGATCAGCGCCAACCCGATAAATCCTCCATCGAGTACTTTGATCGGCATCAGGAAAAAATCAATTCCAAAAGCAATCAGTAAACATCCGATAACGATCGTGATGAGTTTACGAAGAGAAAGCAAGCGAGACCACCCCTTAAGCAATGCCTGTCTTATCTATATGGCGGATAAGATCGCGGCATGAACGGGTGAATGTAATTTAAATCGCAAAAGGAGGGCTGATGCCCTCCGAATTTTTTCTCTATTAATAAAACTAACTAGGTATGCGTTCAAGCGGCATCGTCAGAACCCTTTATATTGTGGTTCCTCGTTTTCTAATTGCGTAATACGGCTTTCTACCTGTTGAACAATTTGCTCCGTTTGCCCGGCTGCGTTCGTGAACAAGGTTTTTGCTTCTTGATTCTGAGTGGCCAAGGCAAAAGTCTCAAGACTTGCTTGAGCGCTTTTTAGCGAAGCCAAACATGTTTTTACGTCAGATGCTACTGTCAATGAATTCACCTCCATTCTACAACGCCTATATTATCGAGTTTGAGGGAATGTTTTATGCGCATGCGTCTCTTTCATTTTTCTTCCTGTTGTGGGAATTGATTCGTGGAGGATGCATTCATAATAAGGTCGTTTTTTACAAACCATTTATCATGTAAATGTTTGAAATCAGGGGGGAATTGACTTGTCGGAAGTTTTTCAGGTCGCTGTGCGAACGCTAATAGCGGTAGTTGTCCTCTTTACGATTACGAAGCTTTTGGGCAAACGGCAAGTTTCCCAGCTGTCAATGTTCGAATACATTACGGGGATAACGCTCGGGAGTATCGTCGCATATGTTTCAATGGAGCTAACCATTAAGTGGTATTTAGGAGTCGTTGCTTTAGCGGTGTGGTCGCTTGTTTCATTAGGAATTGAGCTCCTTCAAGTCAAAAGCAAGAAAATGCGAGATTTCTTCGATAGCAAAGGAAGAGTATTGATTAAGGAAGGAAAAATATTAGAGGAAAACATGAAAAAGGAAAGGCTAACCACGGACGAACTCATGGAGCAATTAAGAAAGAAAATGGCATTCCGCGTGGCGGACGTCGAGTTTGCGATCATGGAACCGAGCGGAGATATTAACGTGTTGCTAACTCGAGAAAATCAACCTATAACGGCCAAGCACTTAGGAATCAAGGTCGCGCCGGAGCAAGAACCGCAAGCCGTAATTATGGACGGGGAAATCATGGACGAGCCATTGGCTACTATGGGGCTTAGCCGTCAGTGGTTAAATACGGAGTTGGAAAAGCTGGGCGTGGCAATCGAGAACGTCTTCCTAGGGCAGGTCGACACCTATGGACAACTGGATGTGGATTTGTACGACGATCAAATCAAAGTCCCCGTACCGCAAGAGAAAGCAGCGCTATTTGCCATATTAAAAAAGTGCGAAGCCGATCTGATGCTGTTCGGGCTGACAACCCGCGATAAAAAAGCGAAAGAGAGCTACGAACAGTGCGCAATCCGGATGGATAAGATCATTTCCGAGCTTATGCCCGTACTGTGCAGGTAAAGGAGAGTATCGATGGCGAACAATGCGAAAAAGAAGCTGACACCCGTACAACAAGAATACAAACGAATGGCCACGGCAAGGGAACCGGCGCGCCCCGTCGTTAAAAACTGTATTCGTGCCTTCTTCGTTGGAGGATTGATCTGCATATTAGGTCAAGCCATTACGGACATGTTCGTTTACTGGGGCGGCTTCGACAGAGAAAAAGCTGCTAATCCTACGGTAGCCGTGCTGATAATCCTATCGGTATTTCTGACTGCTCTAGGGGTGTACGATAAGATGGCTCAATGGGCCGGGGCAGGGACTGCGGTACCCGTAACGGGTTTTGCCAATTCCATGGCATCGGCCGCCATAGAAAGCCGTAGCGAAGGGCTTGTCTTAGGCGTAGGGGGCAAGATGTTTACTTTAGCGGGTCCCGTCATTGTTTTCGGCACGATTGCTGCATTCGTTGTGGGAATCGTTCATTTTTTGATCAATCAAAGCGGTGCGGGAGGGGGGCATTAGGAATGTTGCAAGGACATCAAAGCTGGCGATTCGAGAACAGGCCGATCATTAAGGGATCGGCTACGGTTGTCGGACCGTTCGAAGGACAGGGACCACTGGCGAACGATTTCGATATCATCCACGGAGATCTGATGTTAGGCCAGGAAAGCTGGGAAAAGGCGGAGAAAGTACTTCTGGAGGAGTCCGCCAGGATTGCCGTCGAGAATGCGGGTCTGACCAACGGTCAAGTCAATTTCTTCGTCGGCGGAGACTTAATGAACCAAATCATCAGCAGTAGCTTTGCCGCGAGAACGTTAGCCATACCCTATCTTGGAGTATTCGGTGCATGTTCGACCTCGATGGAAAGCTTAGCCATTGCGGCTAACCTTGTTAACTCCCGTTCGGCCAAATACGTATTGGCAACGGCCTGCAGCCACAACGCATCGGTTGAAAAACAATTTCGTTACCCTACGGAATACGGCTCGCAGAAACCTCCGACGGCGCAGTATACCGTTACGGGCGCAGGCTCATCCATCGTTGCCCATGACGGCGAAGGCTTGGCCGTTACGTCCGCTACGATCGGCAGAGTAATCGACATGGGACTCACGGATCCTTTTAACATGGGGGCTGCGATGGCGCCGGCGGCAGTCGATACGATTCAAGCTCATCTCCGCGATTTCAGAATCGAACCGGGGCACTACGACCTTATCGTTACCGGCGATCTCTCCAAAGTAGGATACGAACTCGCTAATGATCTTTTTGCCAAACATAAGATACCGATGAACCAGACCCAGTATCACGACTGCGGGATGATGATATACGATTACAACAAACAAAAGGTACAATCAGGCGCAAGCGGCTGCGGCTGTTCGGCGGTCGTTACTTACGGACATCTGCTGAAACGAATGCGGGCGGGCGAATTCAAACGTATACTCGTCGTGGCGACCGGGGCTTTATTATCCCCGTTGTCTTTCCAGCAAGGCGAAAGCATTCCCTGTATCGCGCATGCGGTGTCGATCGAGAGCGGGGGGAGCACATGATCTATCTGTGGGCTTTTATAATCGGAGGGGTAATCTGTATCCTCGGACAAATCTGTTTCGACGTGATTAAATTGACGCCGGCCCATACGATGACATTGTTAGTGGTACTCGGGGCAGTGCTGGATGGGCTTGGATTGTACGAACCGCTAATTAAATTCGCAGGCGCGGGAGCAACCGTTCCGATCACGAGCTTCGGCAATGCGTTAGTTCACGGGGCGTTGAAGGAATTAGAACGCGATGGCTGGATCGGAGTCATTACCGGGATCTTCAAAGTAACCAGCGCGGGCATTAGCGCGGCGATCATCTTCTCGTTCTTCGCGGCGCTGGTTGCCAAACCAAAAGGTTAGAATTAAGTTCGGAACGCCGTCCTCCTTTAATGAAGGAAGACGGCGTTTTTTGCATTTTGTGCCCCTATCGGCGGGATTATACGACTCATTGAAAATGTTGAAAGTTTTTGTTGCATTCGCTTGGGCAGATCGCTATAATAGTGAATGTTGGTCTGTGACTGTGCGTTGATGTGAGAGGTTGCCGACACACCCGGCCCCTTTGCCATAAAGGATGCCAACTGGTGAATGTCGGGTTATTCTCACGGAGTATGTCCGATTCCAAAATTGGGCGAATGAAGGAGGGAATTCTATGGCTAAGCAAAAAATCCGTATCCGTTTGAAAGCCTACGACCACCGTATCTTGGATCAATCCGCGGAGAAAATCGTAGAAACGGCAAAACGTACTGGTGCAGGTGTATCTGGACCGATTCCGTTGCCAACCGAAAAGCAGATCATCACGATCCTGCGCGCGGTGCACAAATACAAGGATTCGCGTGAGCAATTCGAAATGCGTACGCACAAGCGTTTGATTGATATCGTCAATCCTACGCCGCAAACAGTCGATGCGCTAATGCGCCTTGATCTGCCATCCGGCGTTGATATCGAAATCAAGCTTTAATCGTAAATTAGATCGATCAAGAAAAGAGGTGTCAACATGTCAGGAATCTTGGGACGTAAACTCGGAATGACTCAACTATTCACAGCTGACGGCAACGTTGTGCCGGTTACTGTAGTAGAAGCAGCTCCGAACGTCGTATTGCAAAAGAAAACTGTGGATAACGACGGATACGAAGCAGTACAGCTCGGCTTCGCGGATAAACGCGAGAAGCTAGCAACGAAACCAGCCATCGGCCATGCTAAGAAAGCAGGCACAGGCCCCAAGCGCTTCATTCGCGAAGTCAGTGCGCTTACGCCGGCTGACTTGGAAGTAGGTCAAGAACTTAAAGTTGACCAATTCTCCGAAGGCGATATCGTTGACGTTACGGGAGTTTCGAAAGGTAAAGGAACTACGGGCGCAATTAAACGTTGGGGCTTCCAACGCGGTAAAATGACGCACGGTTCTAAATACCACCGCGGTAACGGTTCACTCGCGACGATTCGCGATGCAAACCGCGTACCAAAAGGTAAAAAAATGCACGGTCGTATGGGTAGCGAAACGGTCACTGTACAAAACCTTGAAATCGTTAAAGTCGATCTTGAGCGTAACGTATTGCTGATCAAAGGCTCCGTACCGGGCGCTCGCAATAGTTATCTCAAAATCCGCTCATCGGTGAAGAAATAATTCACGAGGTTGAGGAAAGGAGGACCACTCATGCCGAAAGTAACTGTTTTTAACGTAGACGGCAAAGAAGTTGGACAATTGGATCTGGCTGACGGAATCTTCGGACTAGAACCGAACGTTCACGTATTGCACAGCGCCGTATTGCTTCAACAAGCATCGCTTCGCTCGGGCACGCACGATACGAAAGGTCGTTCGGAAGTTCGCGGAGGCGGTCGCAAGCCGTGGAAACAAAAAGGAACCGGTCGCGCTCGTCAAGGCTCCATTCGTTCGCCGCAATGGAAAGGCGGCGGTATCGTATTCGGACCAACGCCACGCAGCTACGGTTTCAAATTGCCTCGCAAAGTTCGCCGTTTGGCGATCAAATCGGCTTTGTCCAGTAAAGTGCAAGACAACCAACTGATCGTTCTCGATGCGTTGAGCTTGTCCCAACCGAAAACGAAGGACATCGCTAAGCTTTTGACTAACCTCAAAGTATCCCGCAAAGCACTCGTTGTAACTGCGGACTTTGATAATAACGTGGCTCTGTCCGCGCGTAACATCCCTGGCGTGAAATTCGTTTCCGCCGAAGGAATCAGCGTGCTCGACGTGATGAAACATGATCAACTGATCATCACGAAGGATGCAGTCGCTAAAGTTGAGGAGGTGTTCGCGTAATGAAAAACCCCCGCGATCTAATCAAACGGCCGGTTGTTACCGAACGCACAAGCGACTTCATGGAACAGCGTAAATACGTGTTCGAAGTTGACTTGAAAGCCAACAAAACCGAAATCAAACAAGCCATCGAACAGATCTTCAAAGTGAAAGTCGTTGGCGTAAATACACTCAGAATGCCTGCTAAGCCGAAACGCTATGGCAAGCACAGCGGTTACACTTCCGAATGGAAGAAAGCGATCGTGCAACTTTCCGCCGATAGCAAACCGCTTGAGTACTTCGAATCCTCTGTATAATAAGTCTCTAGAGTAAGGAGGGAATCCAATTGCCAGTCAAAAAGTTTAATCCGACAACGGCAAGCCGTCGTCAAATGACGATCGCGACGTTCGAAGAAATTACGGCGACAGAACCGGAAAAATCGTTGTTAGCGCCGCTATTCAAACGTGCTGGTCGTAACAACCAAGGTAAAATCACCGTTCGTCATCACGGCGGCGGACATAAGCGTAAATACCGGATCATCGATTTCAAGCGCACGAAGGACGGCATTCCCGGCCGCGTAGCTACGATCGAATACGATCCGAACCGTACGTCTTACATCGCGCTGATCAACTATGCGGACGGCGAGAAGACTTACATCATCGCGCCTAAAGGCCTTAAAGTCGATGACGTAATCATGTCCGGTCCTACGGCCGACATCAAAGTAGGTAACGCGCTTCCGCTGGAAAACATTCCGGTAGGTTCGGTTATCCACAACATCGAGCTGAAGCCAGGCAAAGGCGGCCAATTGGTGCGCGCTGCAGGTACTAGCGCTCAATTGCTCGGTAAAGAAGAAACTTATGTTACGATTCGTCTAACTTCCGGTGAGATCCGCCGCATCCTCAAAACTTGCCGCGCTACGATCGGAACGGTCGGTAACTCTGACCACGAATTGCTTAACATCGGTAAAGCTGGACGTAACCGTTGGTTGGGCAAACGCCCTACAGTCCGCGGCGTAGTCATGAACCCGAACGATCACCCGCACGGTGGTGGCGAAGGCCGCGCGCCAATCGGACGCAAGTCCCCGCTCTCTCCATGGGGTCAACCGACGCTTGGTTACAAAACACGCAAAAAGAAAAAAGCTTCGAGCAAATACATCGTTCGTCGCCGCAGCAAGTAAGACACATTGTCTAGCGGCGTGAACGGCAATCTCTCAAGCCGCGTTGAAGGGAGGAACATTCCATGGGTCGCAGTTTGAAAAAAGGACCTTTCGTGGATGGATATCTGCTGAAAAAAGTGGAAGAACTATCCGGATCGAACAAAAAGGTTGTCATTAAAACTTGGTCTCGTCGCTCGACGATTTTCCCACAATTCGTGGGTCAAACGTTCGCGGTATACGATGGGCGTAAGCACGTGCCTGTATTCGTGTCGGAAGACATGGTCGGTCACAAACTTGGCGAATTCGCGCCAACGCGCACGTTCAAAGGGCATACGGACGATGACAAGAAAACCGGCAAAAGATAATTTTAACCCTACGAAGTGCGGTCGGTTAACGCGAGCTTACGGCATCGCGATCTGATCGTCACGATACGTACGTAAGGGAGGAGGTACACCGATGTCTCAGCAAGCCAAAGCACATGTGAATAACATTCGCATTCCGGCTCGTAAAGTCCGCCTGGTCGTTGACCTGATTCGCGGTAAAAAAGTCGGCGACGCAGTTGCCATTTTGCGTCATACGCCGCGTTCGGCATCTCCGGTTCTGGAGAAGCTTCTGAACTCCGCTATTGCGAACGCTGAACACAACTACCAGCTCGACGTGAACAAGTTGGTCGTGTCCGAAGCCTTCGTTAACGAAGGTCCTACGATGAAACGATTCCAACCTCGTTCCCAAGGTCGCGCATTCAGCATCTTCAAGCGCTCCAGCCATATTACGCTGGTCGTATCCGAGAAATAAGGAGGGACAACGTGTGGGTCAAAAAGTAAATCCCGTCGGTCTTCGTATCGGCATTATCCGTGACTGGGAATCCAAATGGTACGCTGACAAAGATTTCGGCACCCTGCTGATCGAAGATGTCAAAATCCGTGAATTCCTTAAGAACAAACTTAAAGAAGCTGCGGTTTCCAAAATCGAAATCGAACGTGCCGCTAACCGCGTCAACGTAACGATTCATACAGCTAAGCCGGGTATCGTAATCGGTAAAGGCGGCTCCGAAGTCGAAGTACTTCGCGGTCAACTTACGAAAATTACGAGCGGCAAAAAAGTGCACATCAATATCTCCGAGATCAAAAATCCGGAAATGGACGCCATTCTGGTTGCCGAGAGCATCGCTCAACAACTGGAACGCCGCGTATCTTTCCGCCGCGCGATGAAACAAGCTATGCAACGTACGCAACGCGCTGGAGCTAAAGGAATCAAAACTTCCGTTAGTGGACGTCTCGGCGGAGCGGAAATTGCTCGTCAAGAAGGATACAGCGAAGGTACGGTGCCATTGCACACACTCCGCGCTGATATCGATTACGGAACAGCGGAAGCACATACAACTTATGGCCGTATCGGCGTAAAAGTATGGATCTACCGTGGCGAAGTCCTTCCGACGAAGAAAAGAGCAGTTGAGGAAGGAGGCAACTAATCATGTTGGTCCCTAAACGCGTAAAACACCGCAAAGTACACCGCGGTAAAATGAGAGGTAACGCTAAAGGCGGCGCTGAAGTACACTTCGGCGAATACGGCCTGCAAGCGATGGAGCCTTCTTGGGTAACTAACCGTCAGATCGAGGCAGCTCGTATCGCGATGACTCGTTACATCAAACGGGGCGGTAAAGTTTGGATCAAGATTTTCCCTTCCAAACCGATCACCCAAAAGCCTCTCGAGGTACGGATGGGTAGCGGTAAAGGTAACGTAGAAGCATGGGTTGCCGTTGTGAAACCGGGCAAAGTGTTGTTCGAACTCGCAGGGGTATCCGAGGAGATCGCACGCGAAGCAATGCGCCTTGCGGCACATAAGCTGCCTATCAAGACGAAGTTTGTGAAACGTGAAGAACTGGGTGGTGAAGCAAATGAAAGCCAGTGAATTTCGCAACCTGACATCGGCGGAACTGGAACAAAAGATCGCCGGCTTCAAGGATGAGCTGTTCAACCTCCGCTTCCAACTGGCTACTGGCCAACTGGATAACCCGCACCGCCTTGGCGATCTGCGGAAAGAAATTGCTCGGGCCAAAACCATTTTGCGCGAGCGTGAACTCGGCATCGGCTAATACCCGACAATTGCCCTGAAGATCGATTTCAGGAAGGAGGATTACCATGAGCGAACGCAATAACAATCGTAAAGTGCAGATTGGTAAAGTCGTCAGCGACAAAATGGACAAAACGATTGTGGTGGCTGTTGAAACTTACAAAAAACACAGCTTGTACCACAAACGGATTAAATACACGAAAAAATTCAAAGCCCATGATGAAACTAACGATGCGCAAATCGGCGACACCGTAAGAATCATGGAGACCCGCCCGTTGTCGAAAGACAAAACATGGCGCTTGGTCGAAATCGTCGAGAAAGCCGTACTGGCCTAAGCGACTCACCTGTGACTGAAAGGAGGACCTTGCGATGATTCAACCGTTTACGCGTCTGGCCGTTGCCGACAACTCCGGCGCGAAAGAATTGATGTGTATCCGCGTTCTTGGCGGTACAGGACGCCGCGTAGGACATATCGGCGATATGATCGTATGCTCCGTTAAACAAGCAACACCAGGCGGCGTTGTCAAAAAAGGCGACGTAGTCAAATGTGTTATCGTTCGTACGAAACGTTCGGTACGTCGTAGAGACGGATCCTACATCGCGTTCGACGAGAACGCGGCAGTAATCGTTAAAGAAGACAAAAGCCCTCGTGGTACTCGGATCTTTGGACCTGTTGCCCGTGAGCTTCGCGATCGCGACTTCATGAAAATCATTTCCCTGGCACCGGAAGTTCTTTAATACTCCGGTACGCACCGATGGAGAAACACTCAAGGAGGTGTACCCATGCCCCGTCTGAAAAAAGTGCTTGAATCGCACAATAATAAACTGCACGTGAAAAAAGACGATAACGTAATCGTCATTTCCGGCAAAGACAAAGGCAAGAAGGGCCGCATTATCGCTGCTTACCCGCGCGAGAATCGTGTCCTGGTCGAGGGTGTGAACATGGTTAAACGCCATACTCGCCCGAACCCAACGAATCAACAAGGCGGTATCATCGAGCGCGAAGCGCCGATTCACGTATCGAACGTGATGCATATCGATCCTAAAAGCGGCAAACCAACTCGCGTTGGCAACAAGACGCTTGAGAACGGCACGAAAGTCCGGGTTGCTAAACGCTCCGGAGAATTGATCGACTAATCGCAGTAAGAACGGAAAGGAGGTCACTGTGACTCATGGCAGCAAGAATGAAGGAACGTTTCCTGAATGAAATTACTCCTGCTCTGATGCAGAAGTTTAGCTACAAGTCCGTCATGCAAGTGCCGAAAATCGAGAAAGTCGTCATCAACATGGGTGTCGGCGAAGCGGTTTCGAACTCCAAAATCATGGATTTCGCGGTAGAGGATATGCAGAAGATTGCCGGTCAAAAACCAGTAATCACCCGTTCGAAAAAATCGATCGCGGGCTTCCGCTTGCGTGAGAACTTGCCGATCGGCGTTAAAGTAACGCTTCGCGGCGAGCGTATGTACTACTTCTTGGATAAATTGTTCAACATCTCTCTCCCGCGCGTGCGCGACTTCCACGGCGTGTCGACGAAATCGTTCGACGGACGCGGAAACTACACGCTAGGATTGAAAGAACAATTGATCTTCCCTGAGATCGAGTACGATAAGATTGATAAAGTTCGCGGGATGGATATCGTCATCGTAACGACTGCACAATCGGACGAAGAAGCGCGTGAGCTGCTCACCCAATTGGGTATGCCGTTTGCGAAGTGACGATAACCCGGTCAATTAGCAAAGGTTACCTAATGGAGGTGTGAAAGCAAGTGGCAAAAACGTCGATGAAAATCAAGCAACAGCGTGCGCCGAAGTTTAAAGTCCAGGCTTACACGCGTTGCGAACGTTGCGGACGTCCGCATTCCGTTTTGCAAAAATTCAAGATCTGCCGGATCTGTTTCCGTGAATTGGCACATAAAGGCCAGATTCCTGGCGTCAAAAAAGCGAGCTGGTAATCAGCCTAGTTCGGGAAGGAGGTTTACCCCATGGTTATGTCCGATCCTATTGCGGATATGTTGACACGGATTCGCAACGCGAATCTCGTACGTCATGAGTCGGTGGAATTGCCCGCGTCTACTGTGAAGAAGCAAATTGCTGAAATCCTGAAGCGTGAAGGTTTTATCCGCGACACTGAATATGTAGAAGATAACAAACAGGGCTTGATCCGTATCTTCTTGAAGTACGGACCGAACAACGAGCGTGTTATCACTGGTCTTAAACGCATCAGCAAACCCGGTTTGCGCGTTTACACGAAATCCACTGAAGTTCCGCGTGTGCTGGGTGGCCTCGGCATCGCGATCATCTCGACATCCAAAGGCATCATCACCGACAAGGAAGCCCGTCAAGGCAAATCCGGCGGCGAAGTGCTCTGCTACGTTTGGTAATTTAACTGTCACAAGATTGGAGGTGTACCTATGTCCCGTATTGGACGCAAACCGATTCAGGTGCCTAACGGCGTGAACGTGAACCTGGACAACAATGTAATTACGATTAAAGGTCCTAAAGGAACTTTGTCCCGTGCTTTGCACGCCGACATGAAAGTTTCTTACGAGACTGATGTCATTACAGTTGAACGTCCTTCCGATAACAAACTTCACCGCTCGTTGCACGGAACGACGCGCAGCGTAGTAGCCAACATGGTTAGCGGCGTAACCGAAGGTTACGTAAGAAACCTTGATCTGGTAGGTGTAGGTTACCGTGCTAGTAAGTCCGGCGATAAGCTGGTATTGAACGTAGGTTACTCGCACCCGGTTGAATTCGCACCGGCTAACGGTATTGAATTCGAAGTACCGGCACAAAACAAGATCGTCGTTAAAGGCATCGATAAAGAAGCAGTCGGCGAGATTGCTGCTAAAATCCGCGCCGTTCGTCCTCCAGAGCCTTACAAAGGCAAAGGAATCAAGTACGAAGGCGAAAAAATCCTCCGCAAAGAGGGTAAAGCCGGTAAGAAGAAGTAAGGAAATTCGTTGCGGGTGGTTAGAAGCTGCCTAGATGCAACAACGAGAAGGGAGTGAACCTTTCGGATGATTACAAAAAACGATAAAAATAAAGCCCGTCTGAAGCGTCACCTTCGTGTACGTAAGAAAATCAGCGGGACGAATGAACGTCCGCGTCTGTCCGTGTTCCGTTCTTCCAAGCATATCTACGCTCAATTGATCGATGACGTTAAAGGCGTTACGCTTGCTAGCGCATCTACGATTGATAAAGAGCTTTCTGAAGTCGGTAACGGCGGTAACGTTGAGTCCGCTCGCAAAGTCGGCGAACTCATCGCTAAGCGCGCAAAAGAAAAAGGGTACGAGAACGTCGTGTTCGATCGCGGCGGTTACCTGTACCATGGACGTATCCAAGCACTGGCGGATGCTGCACGCGAAGCCGGTTTACAGTTTTAATTCATTTTTGACACAAGGAGGTAAACGACTTGCGTGTAGATCCGAATACATTGGAACTTACCGAAAAAATGGTTCAAATCAATCGTGTCTCCAAAGTCGTCAAAGGCGGACGTCGCTTTAGTTTCAGCGCACTCGTCGTTGTCGGTGACGGCAAAGGATGGGTTGGCGCTGGAATCGGTAAAGCTTCCGAAGTTCAAGACGCAATCCGTAAGGGCGTCGATGACGCTAAGAAAAATCTTGTTTTCGTTCCACTCGTTAAAACAACTATTCCGCATACTGTTACGGGACAATTCGGCGCCGGCAAAGTGCTGCTGAAACCAGCATCCGAAGGTACTGGAGTTATCGCGGGCGGACCTGTTCGCGCGGTGCTTGAACTAGCTGGAGTCGGCGATATTTTGACGAAGTCGCTTGGATCCTCCAACTCCATTAACATGGTCAATGCGACGTTGGAAGGTCTCTCCCGACTGAAACGCGCCGAAGACGTAGCGAAACTGCGCGGCAAAACCGTAGCAGAGCTATTCCGTTAAGGAGGGGAAACAGATGGCACAGCTTCAAATTACCCTCGTTCGCAGCTTGATCGGCCGTCCAGAGAATCAACGTCAAACGGTGAAAACTCTTGGACTTGGCAAGCTGCATACGACTGTCGTAAGAGAAGATAACGTCGCTACTCGCGGCCTTATCAACACGGTCAGTCATTTGATCGAAGTTAAAGAAGTTTAAGCATATTAAGATTATCTTTCAAGGAGGTGCGACGTACGATGAAATTGCATGAGCTATCTCCGAACGAAGGCTCGACGTTCTCCCGGAAACGGAGAGGACGCGGTGCTGGTAGCGGTCTCGGCAAAACGTCAGGTCGCGGTCACAAAGGGCAAAACGCTCGTTCCGGTGGCGGTGTTCGTCCCGGATTCGAAGGTGGTCAAAACCCATTGTACCGTCGGGTACCGAAGCGCGGATTTAACAATGATCGTTTTGCAACGGTCTTCGCGATCGTCAATCTGGATCAGCTGAACCGTTTTGCGGCTGGTACGGAAGTGACGCCAGAATTGCTTCTCGAAGAGGGCATTCTGAAAAATCCAAAAGACGGAATTAAAATTCTGGGCAATGGCGATTTGAACGTGCAGCTGACTGTTAAAGCTCATAAGTTCTCTCAGTCCGCGACAGAAAAAATTCAAGCCGCCGGCGGTAAAACCGAGGTGATCTAATGTTCGCGACCGTCAAAAACATTTGGAAAGTCGAGGACCTTCGTAAGAGGATCCTGTTCACCCTTTTCATCCTTTTGGTCTACCGAATAGGTTCCTTTATTCCGGTTCCGAACATTGATAAGGACGTTCTTACGATGGCCGACCAATCAGGCGCTGACCTGTTCGGCCTTCTGAACACGTTCTCTGGCGGCGCGCTGTTCAACTTCTCCATTTTCGCTCTGGGGATTACGCCGTACATTACGGCTTCGATCATCGTTCAACTCCTTTCCATGGATGTCATTCCGAAGTTCTCGGAATGGCAGAAGGAAGGCGAGAACGGTAAGCGCAAGCTGGCTCAGATCACTCGTTACGGAACGATTGTTCTGGGACTTATCCAAGCTTTCGCTACGGCAATCGGCTTTAATCGCATGTACAGCTACAAAATGGTATTAGATCCGAGTACGGCGACATACCTTATGATCGCTATCGTATTGACGGCGGGTACCGCGTTCCTCATGTGGCTCGGCGAACAGATCAACGAAAAGGGTATCGGCA
Source organism: Cohnella endophytica (assembly GCF_003628305.1). Taxonomy (GTDB): domain Bacteria; phylum Bacillota; class Bacilli; order Paenibacillales; family Paenibacillaceae; genus Cohnella; species Cohnella endophytica. Next base: position 50,212 of record NZ_RBZM01000016.1, read on the forward strand.
ACGGTATCTCGATCCTGATCTTCGCGGCAATCGTTGCCGCGATTCCGAAACACGCTCGCGAGATCTATGCTGCTCAATTCACGGATTCCAGCCAAGTGTTCATGGGCATCGTGAAGATGGTTATTATCCTGATCGTAATCATCCTGATTATCGCTGGGGTAATCTTCATCCAACAAGGCGTACGCAAAATTCCGGTTCAATACGCGAAACGGGTAGTCGGACAGAAAATGTACGGCGGCCAATCCACGCACATTCCGCTTAAAGTGAATGGCGCGGGCGTAATTCCGGTTATCTTCGCGGTATCGCTTCTGATGTTCCCGATCACGATCGCGCAGTTCTGGGCTAACCACAATTGGGCGAAATGGATCATTAGCCATATGTATTACGACAAGCCGCTTGGCATGACGTTATATGTATTGCTGATCATCGGCTTCACTTTCTTCTACACCTTCGTTCAATTCAATCCGCAGCAACTTGCGGATAACATGAAGAAGAACGGCGGCTATATCCCAGGCATTCGTCCGGGCAAGCCGACAGCCGGGTTCCTGATGCGCGTTATTACTCGCATCACGCTCGCAGGCGCGGTCTTCTTGGCTCTGATCTCCGTGCTTCCGGTATTCTTCGGAACGCTGGCCGATCTGCCAAGAACGGTTAAGTTGGGCGGTACTTCTCTCTTGATCGTTATCGGGGTCGCACTCGAGACGATGAAACAAATCGAGAGCCAATTGATCAAACGCCACTATAAAGGGTTTATCAATAAGTAATCAACGAGACGGACAGGAGGAACAGCAATGAACATCTTGTTTATGGGGCCTCCTGGCGCCGGTAAAGGCACGCAGGCAGAGCGGATCGTCGAGCAATTCGGCATTCCGCACATCTCTACCGGTGATGCGTTTCGTCTAGCCATTAAGCAAGGCACGCCGATCGGAAAGAAAGCCAAGGACTTTATTGACCAAGGTCTTCTCGTTCCGGATGAAGTGACTAACGGCATTGTTCGCGAACGTCTCGCGGAATCGGATTGCGCCAACGGATTTCTGTTGGACGGGTTTCCGCGGACGCTCGCGCAAGCCGAAGCGCTTGACGGCATGTTAGCTGAAATGGGTCGCAAGATCGAACATGTTATCAACCTCAAAGTGGATCCCGGCTTCTTGCTGGCCCGCATTACGGGACGACGGATATGCAAAACTTGCGGTACGACGTATCATGTTGTATTTAACCCGCCGAAGCAGGAAGGTATCTGCGATAAAGACGGGGGAGAGCTCTACCAGCGTCCGGACGATACGGAAGAAAAAGTGGCAACCCGACTTGAGGAGTATACGAACAAGACGGCACCTCTTCTGACGTATTACGGCGAAAAAGGATCGCTCCGCGAAGTTGACGGGGAGAAGGATATCGACGAGGTTACGACCGAGATCGCTTCCCTTCTGAGAGGGTAATCGGCTATGATCGTAATTAAGTCCGATAAAGAATTAAACTTGATGCGCGAGGCGGGGCGGATTGTCGCGGAGACGCATCGCCTGATGAAACAGGCGGTCGTACCCGGAGTGACAACTGCCGAACTGGATCGAATCGCAGATGCGTTCATCCGAAGCCAAGGTGCTGTTCCATCTTTCAAAGGCTATAACGGTTTTCCGGCCAGCATATGCGCTTCTACGAACGAAGAACTCGTTCACGGGTTCCCCGGATCGCGGAAGCTTATTGAAGGCGATATTATCAGCATCGATATCGGCGCACAATACCAAGGCTATCACGGCGATTCCGCATGGACATACGGCGTCGGGAACATTTCCGACGAAGCGCAGCGCCTGCTCGACGTTACCGAGGCTTCGCTCTATGCGGGCCTTGAGTTGGTTCGGCCGGACGTGAGGCTTTATACCGTATCACACGGCATTCAAAAAGTGATCGAAGATGCTGGCTTCTCGGTCGTCAGGGAATACGTCGGTCACGGCGTTGGAGCTGAATTACACGAGGAACCGCAAATTCCGAACTACGGTGCACCCGATCGCGGTCCGCGATTGAAGCCGGGAATGACGCTTGCCATCGAACCGATGGTCGTCGTGGGAGAACGTTACGTGAAGACTTTGTCCGATAATTGGACGGTCGTCACCGTGGACGGATCGCTGTGCGCGCATTTTGAGCATACGATTGCCGTAACCGAAGACGGGTACGAAATTCTAACCCGTGCGTAAAGCTAGGTGAATGAAATGACGGTAAACGTTAAGTTGGAGCCCGGAGACATCGTGAGAAGCCGGCGTGGAAGAGACGAAGGGCAGCTAGCAATCGTGGTCGCCCTAGTCGATGAGCGATTCGCGCTCGTGGCTGACGGCGATAAACGCCGGTTCGATCGGCCTAAACGCAAAAACGTGCTGCATCTCGAACCGATCGGGACCCGAAGCGAAGAAATCGCGAATAATATTCGCGACACCGGACGCGTGACGAACGCGAAGCTCCGGTACGCTATCGGACAAATCGAACAACGGCTCGAAACGCATGCTGAAAAGAAAGGAGAATGACGGTGGCCAAAGAGGACGTCATCGAGGTCGAAGGAACGGTCATTGAACCGCTACCGAATGCCATGTTCAAAGTGGAGCTCGAGAACGGACATCAAATCCTTGCGCATGTTTCCGGAAAACTTCGGATGCATTTCATACGGATTCTGACGGGAGACAAAGTGGTTATCCAATTGTCGCCTTATGATCTGACGCGGGGCCGTATCACCTACCGTAAATAAGTTCGTTCGGTCTTCCTATGAGACGGTCGAACAACGGTCGCACCGTGATGACTGAGACGGGGCGCCACTGGCGAACTCCTTCAGTCACACTCGAGACGGTTATAGCGAGCACCGCGAGCGTAGCACGCACTAACCGCGCAATTAAGGAGGGTATTATCATGAAGGTGAGACCTTCGGTCAAACCGATTTGCGAGAAATGCAAAGTCATTCGCCGCAAAGGCAACGTGATGGTTATCTGTGAGAATCCGAAACACAAACAAAAACAAGGCTAAAATAGAAGGAGGTGCCCCTAACTATGGCACGTATTTCTGGTGTTGACCTCCCGCGCGACAAGCGCGTGGAAATCGCCCTAACGTACATCTTCGGAATTGGTAAACCAACTTCCCAGAGGATTCTAGCGTCTACGGGTGTCAATCCCGACACTCGCGTTCGTGATCTGACGGAGGATGAGCTCGCTCGTCTTCGCGAAACGATCGACAAGGAACAAAAGGTCGAGGGCGACTTGCGTCGCGAAATTGCAATAAACATCAAACGGCTGATTGATATCGGCTGCTATCGAGGCATCCGTCACCGCCGCGGTCTGCCGGTTCGCGGACAACGTTCGAAAACGAACGCACGTACACGCAAAGGTCCGCGTCGTACTGTTGCGAACAAGAAGAAGTAATAAGGGGGGTTAACAAACATGGCACAAAAAGGCAAGAAAGTCGTTCGTACCAAGCGTCGTGATCGGAAGAACATTGATTCTGGCGTAGCGCATATCCGCTCTACGTTTAACAATACAATCGTGACGATTACAGATCCGCACGGTAACGCGGTTTCCTGGGCTAGCTCCGGTAACCTGGGCTTTAAAGGCTCCCGTAAGAGCACGCCATACGCTGCTCAAATGGCTGCCGAATCTGCAGCTCGCGCTGCGATGGAACATGGTATGCGTTTGGTTGAAGTCTCCGTTAAAGGACCTGGCGCAGGCCGCGAAGCAGCAATCCGCTCTTTGCAAGCCGCAGGACTTGAAGTCAGCATGATCAGAGACGTCACTCCAATCCCGCATAACGGATGCCGTCCTCCGAAGCGCCGCCGCGTATAGCATCGTTGCAATGTGGTATCAAACAAGAACAACTTGAGAATAATGGTTGTAACGGTTAGGCATACTACATGGTTTACCCCATAAACATTTCTCCTTATTAAAGGCTGAACCATTTAGCTTGGGTGAACAAAGGGCAACGTCAGCGACGTTTTGAAGGAGGTTTTGGTTATGATAGTGATCGAAAAACCGAAAATCGATTCCGTGGAAATTCAAGAAGACAAGAGATATGGCCGATTTGTCGTAGAACCGCTGGAACGTGGTTATGGGATGACTCTAGGTAACTCTCTTCGCCGCATTCTGTTGTCGTCCTTACCGGGCGCTGCCGTTGTTTCGGTGCAGATTGACGGCGTTCTTCATGAATTCTCGACGATTCCGGGTGTTATCGAGGATGTGACTCAAATCATCCTCAATCTGAAGCGTCTTTCGCTGAAGATCCATTCCGATGAGGAAAAAGTGCTCGAAATCGATGCGGAAGGCGATGGCGTTGTCACCGCCGGAGATATCCGCGCGGACAGCGACGTGGAAATCCTTAATCCGGATCTGCACATCGCTACACTGGCTTCCGGCGCGCGTTTGCATATGCGCATCTTCGCCAGAGTCGGCCGCGGTTATGTTCCATCCGATCGCAATAAGAAGGAAGATCAGCCAATCGGAGTCATTCCGATCGACTCGATCTATACGCCGATTACTCGCGTTAACTATCAGGTAGAGAATACTCGCGTCGGTCAAGTTACAAACTACGACAAGCTTACGCTTGAAGTGTGGACCGATGGCAGCATTCGCCCTGAAGAAGCGGTAAGCTTAGGCGCGAAAATTCTGACCGATCACTTATCCTTGTTCGTGGGTCTTACGGATGAGGCCAAAGATACCGAAACGATGAAGGAGAAGGAAGAAGACAAAAAAGAGAAAGTTCTCGAGATGACGATCGAAGAGCTTGATCTTTCCGTCCGTTCCTACAACTGCCTCAAACGTGCCGGCATCAACACGGTTCAAGAGTTGATCACGAAAACCGAAGAAGACATGATGAAGGTGCGTAACCTTGGTCGCAAGTCTTTGGAGGAAGTACAAGAGAAGCTCGAAGAACTCGGATTGGGCTTGCGTTTCGAGGAATAGCATCGTTACTGCAACTATGACAACGAATCGTAACGCCTAGCGTTACCTGATTTATTGCATGAGGGGAGGAAAAAACAAATGGCTTATCAAAAACTGAGTCGTGACTCCAGCTCGCGGAAAGCACTTTTCCGTGACCTGACGACCGACCTGTTCCTGTACGAGCGTATCCAAACTACCGAAGCGAAAGCGAAGGAAGTTCGCTCTATCGCGGAGAAGCTAATCACTCTTGCGAAACGCGGCGATCTTCACGCTCGTCGTCAAGTAGCAGCATTCGTGCGTCGTGAGAGCCTTGACGGTCAACAAGACGCCATCCAAAAGCTGTTCTCCGAGCTAGCTCCGCGTTATGCGGAACGTGCGGGTGGATATACACGCATCCTGAAGCTGGGACCCCGTCGCGGAGATTCCGCTCCAATGGTGTATCTCGAGCTCGTAGATCGCGCTTAAGAACGGAGCAAAGCAGGACGCATGCCCGAGCAGTCGGCAATCTCGAGACTGGTCTCGGGATGCCGACGACCAGGGAAGGATGGACCGAATCCAGCATTCGGATCATCCTTTTTTTGTGGCTATCGATGGGAAGGTGAGCCGATGCGCAACATAGCTCTCATCGTCAGTTATGACGGTACGGACTATTACGGGTTTCAGAGTCAGCCAGGCGGTAATACGATCCAGGATGCGTTGGAGCAAGCGGTATACTTATTGACGGGTGAACATTCGAGCGTATTCGGATCAGGGCGTACTGACGGAGGCGTACATGCCAGGTGTCAGGTCGTTAACTTCCTAACCGAATCGACGATTCCGATCGAACGTTGGGCGCTGGCGTTGAACACCAGACTTCCCGACGACATCGTCGTTCAGAGCGTATATCTCGTACCCGATTCTTTCCATGCCAGACATGACGCTCTTAGCAAAACCTATCGATATTCGATTAATTGCAATCGGATACCGGATCTATTCCGCAGGAGATATGAATTCCACCATCCGACTCCGCTCGATTTCGCGGCGATGGAAGAGGGACTTACGCATCTTATCGGCGAACACGACTTCACTTCTTTTACCTCGCCTCTGTCTACCAAGCGCAGTCATGTGAGAACGATCTTAAAGGCTAAGATCCATGTGGAGAAGGAGTCCGAGTCTCGATTAACTTACCCGGACTATGGCTATGGGCGCAGTTGGGACGAACGGTACCACCCAGGCCGTCAACGCGGGACCGTGCATATGTACGTGACCGGTACGGGGTTTCTATATAATATGGTGCGCATCATCGCCGGTACGCTTATCCAGGTCGGAGAAGGCAAGCGTAAGCCTTCCGACATGGCATCCATATTGGCGGCATGCAACCGGAAGAAAGCAGGCCCGACGGCCGTTCCGCATGGATTATCCTTGTGGGAAGTCGAGTATGAAGCAATAACGGCGATTCGCCAAGGTAGCGGCGAAAGTTGAGTATATATTGCTTGCATAACAGCCCTTTTTGATGTACAATAAATTTTGTGCTTTCTGCGTGGCTACCCACGGCCCCAGCGCAGCGATGTCACTCTTTTTGCTGAGTTTGAAGGAAAGGACTTCTCATCCGATTACTCAAGCTTTAGCTGCAACAATGTAACACCCAACAACCAGATATGAATGATTGATCGTAAATGACGTACCACATACAAAAGCAGGGAATTAACCCGAAGGAGGATGTTTCATGCGTACAACCTATATGGCTAAACCGCTTGAAGTCGAGCGCAAATGGCATGTAATCGACGCCGAAGGCAAAACACTCGGTCGTCTGGCTAGCGAAGCTGCAGCTCTTATCCGCGGCAAACATAAGCCTGAATTCACACCTCACATCGACACTGGCGATTTCGTCATCGTGATCAATGCCGAGAAAATCGTTCTTACAGGCAAGAAATTGCAACAAAAGAAATACTACACTCACTCCCACTATCCAGGTGGATTGAAAACGACGACAGCGGCAGAGATGATCCAAAAGAAACCTGCTCGCATCATCGAACTTGCCATTTACGGCATGCTCCCTAAGAACAAGCTTGGCCACCAACTTCAAGGCAAGCTGAACGTATATGCTGGAAGCGAACATCCACATCAAGCCCAAAAACCTGAAGTTTACGAACTTCGCGGATAAAAAAAGGAGGACTTTCGAATGGCTCAAGTGCAATATTTAGGAACGGGTCGCCGCAAGCACTCCGTAGCGCGGGTTCGACTCGTGCCGGGTGAAGGCCGCATCGTTATCAACAAACGTGAAATCAACGACTACTTCGACCTTGAAACGTTGAAGCTGATCGTTAAACAACCGCTTAACTTGACGGACACAGTTAGCAAATACGACATCATCGTTCTTGCTCATGGTGGCGGTACTTCCGGTCAAGCTGGCGCAATCCGTCACGGTATCTCCCGTGCTCTTCTTAAAGCAGATCCAGAACTTCGTCCTGCGCTTAAGAAAGCGGGCTTCCTGACTCGTGATTCCCGTATGAAAGAACGTAAGAAATACGGATTGAAAGCCGCTCGTCGCGCTCCTCAATTCTCCAAACGTTAATATTTACGAATGCCTTTCTCCCATTGCTCTTCAATGGTGGGAAAGGCATTTTTTTTACGCTTGAATAACATGGAATACTTAAGTATAGATTGAACTATCGGCACAGTGAGCGTATACTAAATATTATTCATACTTAACCACTAGGATTTAAATGGAGGTCATTTTGATGAATCTGATCGAAAAAGAAAATCTAATTCGCCAAAAGGCGGAGGAATTCGAGAACGCATCGCCGGAGACCGTAATCTCTTGGGCGATCGAGACGTTCCCGAACATTACGTTCGCGTGCAGCTTCGGCGCGGAAGATGTCGTTCTCGTGGACATGATCCAGAAGATCAACGCATCCAGGGACATCTTTTACTTGGATACCGATTTTCATTTCAAGGAAACCTACGAGACGCGCGATCGCATGGCGGAGAAATACAACCTGAAATTCGTCGAAGTAAAATCGAAGCTGACTCCCGAAGAGCAGGCTGCGGAATTCGGCGAAGAGCTCTGGAAAAGCGATCCGACCGCATGCTGCAACCTTCGGAAAGTAGAACCGTTGACACGTATTCTTTCCAAATACGATGCCTGGATTACGGGAATTCGTCGTGACCAAGCACCTACCCGCGCCAACGCCAAGAAGGTGGAGTACGACACGAAATTCGGACTCGTGAAATTTAATCCGCTTGCTTCTTGGACATCGGAAGACGTATGGGATTACATTCGCGCGAACGACATTATTTATAACCCGCTGCATGATCGCCACTATCCGAGCATCGGCTGCGAACAATGCACGAAACAAGTTATGCCGGGCGAAGATCCGCGTTCAGGACGTTGGGCTGGCAACGAGAAAACGGAATGCGGACTGCATAAATAAGGAAATCGTACGACGTCGACAACTTCAAACATAGATTAGAAGGAGCTACTCAGACCATGAGCGCAATTTTACCGCATGGCGGCCATTTGATTAATCGGGTGGTCACGGGACAACAACGCGAAGACCTATTGGCGTTATCCGCGACATTACCTTCGATTCCGGTCAATGCTTGGACGGTTTCCGACCTGGATCTTATCGGGGTAGGAGCATTTAGTCCATTAACAGGCTTTATGAACGAACAGGATTATTTGTCGGTCGTTAACCACATGAAATTAGCTAGCGGAGCAATCTGGAGCATTCCGATTACTCTGGCCGTTACCGAAGATCAAGCAAAAGGCATATCAATTGGTCAACAAGCGGCGCTCGTCGGGGAGAACGACGGAGTCGTATACGCGATTATCGATATCGACAGCATCTACAAAGTCGATAAGCGCCATGAGGCCGTTCAAGTGTTCAAGACGGACGATATGGAGCACCCGGGCGTCGTGAAGCTATTCGACCGTCCCGATACGTACGTGGGCGGCTCGATTCAAGTGTTGAATCGTCCGGTTCCGGAAAAGTTCAACGAATTTTACTTCGATCCATCGGAAACACGGCGTTTGTTCGCGGAGAAGGGTTGGAAATCCGTAGTTGGATTCCAGACTCGCAATCCGGTTCACAGAGCGCATGAATATATACAGAAGGCAGCGATGGAAATCGTCGACGGATTGTTCCTTAATCCGCTTGTCGGCGAGACCAAGTCGGATGACGTTCCGGCTAACGTTCGGATGAAGAGCTACTTGGCCCTTCTGGAAAATTATTATCCTGCGGATCGCGTCCACCTCGGCGTATTCCCGGCGGCGATGCGATATGCAGGTCCGCGCGAAGCGATTTTCCACGCTCTCGTTCGCAAGAACTACGGCTGCACACATTTCATCGTCGGTCGCGACCATGCCGGCGTAGGCGACTACTACGGCACCTACGAAGCGCAGGATCTTCTTAAGTCGCTCCCTGCCGAGGAGCTGGGCATCACTCCTCTGTACTTCGAGCATAGTTTCTACTGCACGAAATGCGGGAATATGGCATCGAACAAAACGTGTCCGCACGACAAGGAACACCACTTGACCTTGTCTGGAACGAAGGTTCGCGCCTTGCTGAGAGACGGCATCTGCCCGCCTCCGGAATTCTCGCGCCCGGAAGTGGCGCAAATCTTGATCGAGGGTATGGCGGAAGCGAGCAAATCGTACGCGATCTAAAAACATAAAAATCCATCTTGTCCCATATGATGTAGGGAGGTTTCCCTGGGACGAGGTGGATTTTATTGTTTAAAGGTGATGGAAGGCGATTCTGGGCAATATTATCGGGTCGTAGAAGAATCGTGATCTGGATGACCCGCCAGGCGATGCTCAAACTGGCTATCGTGTTTACTTTAATGCTGTTAACCGCGACGGTATTCCTCAGCGAAATTCCGTCTTCGCGCACGTGGACGCACTGGAGCTTGCCGTTGTCGGGTAAAGTGATCGCGCTTGACGCCGGACACGGAGGCGCGGATGGCGGAGCGATCAGCAAGGACGGAGTCATCGAGAAAGATTTGAACATGGCGATCGTGCTGTATTTGCGCGATTACTTGCAGCAAGCCGGCGCGATCGTGCAGCTGACGCGCGAAGGGGATTATGACTTGGCGGCTCCGGACACGAAGAGTTACTCGCGACGTAAGACGGAAGATTTGAAGGAACGAGCAAGCAAGGTACAGAAGCTTCAAGCGAACTTAACGGTGAGCGTACACATGAACAGCATTCCGTCGCCTCGCTGGTCGGGAGCGCAAACCTTTTATTCCCCTAAGAATAAAGACAGTCAGCGTCTAGCCGCGATCATTCAGTCAGAGCTGCGCGTCGTGCTGGGGAATACGCAACGCATAGCGAAACAAGCCGACACGATCTACTTGCTGAAGACGCTGGAGATGCCTACCGCCTTAGTGGAAGTCGGCTTTTTGTCCCATCCGGAAGAGGCCGATCTTCTGGCCGACGAGCAATATCAAAGGAAAGTCGCGGCCGCGATCTATCGGGGGATATTAAGATATACGTCCGGTGAAACGGATAAGCCTATGCTATAATGGTATCATTCGAAACCGAAGTAAATGGAGGTCAAACGTCGTGGTTAATCGAGATTCCATAATAGAAGCCCTTCAGCCCGTGCTGGAACCTACTTTGAAGAGCAGCTTAACCAGTCTGGGACTGATACGCGATGTCGTCGTCCGCGAAGCGTCGATATCCCTCTCCGTGGTACTCCATCCGGATAGCTTGGAGCAATCCTCGGCCGTAGAGCAAAGCGTTATTCAAGCGTTAGCCAATGGCAATATCCAAGAACCGCACCTGAGATTCCGCGCGATGACGGAGAAGGAATTGGCGGACATCAACGACAAGCTTCAGTCTTCCGGTCAGAAGCAAGCGCCATCTTCGGAAGAGAAGAAGGCCGCTCCCATTAAAGGGCATGGTGCCGGGTTGGACAACCATACGATTCTGCATCCGGAAAGCGGCGTCGAGTTCATCGCGATCGCAAGCGGCAAGGGCGGCGTCGGCAAATCGACCGTTACCGTCAATCTGGCCGTTGCGCTGGCAAGGCTCGGCAAACGGGTCGGTCTTATCGATAGCGACATATACGGATTTAGCGTTCCCGATATGATGGGGATCGAAGAAAGACCCGAACAAGTCGGGGATAAAATCATGCCGATCGAACGATTCGGCGTGAAAGTCATCTCCATGGGTTTCTTCGTCGAAGACAATAGTCCGATCGTCTGGCGCGGCCCGATGCTCGGCAAAATGCTGCGCAACTTCTTCGCCGAAGTCCAATGGGGCGAATTAGATTACCTATTGCTCGACTTGCCGCCCGGAACGGGCGACGTGGCGCTGGACGTTCATCAGATGATCCCGCAAAGCAAAGAAATCATCGTAACGACACCGCATGCTACCGCGGCGTTCGTAGCGGCGCGGGCAGGGGCGATGGCGATCCGCACTCAGCATCAAATACTCGGAGTGGTCGAGAACATGTCCTATTTCGAGAGCAAGGAAACGGGCAACCGCGAGTACGTCTTCGGCAGAGGAGGCGGAGGACGCTTGGCGGAATCCTTGAATACCGAATTGCTTGCGCAGTTCCCGTTAGGAGCGCCGGACAACCATCCGTCCGAGCCGGATTTCTCTCCGTCCGTCTATAAGCGGGACTCCGAAATCGGCCAAGAATATATAACGCTGGCCCAGGCGATCATCGATCGCTGCGGAAAATAACTAAAAAGCGGTCGAACGAGGCTTTCTCGTTCGACCGCTTTTTTATGTCCTCGTATTAGCCGCCGCTCTCCCCGCTGCTCTCCGGACTGCTTTGTCCACCTTCCTGACCTCCGCCGCCGCCTTGAGAATCCTTCTTCTCGCCTTTTTTCTCGGTTTTCGGCGACAGCTCTTCCTTGACCACGCTTTGCAATAGCTTCATGATTTCCAACTTGAACAAAGGATTATCCATCGACTCGGTGACCGAACTCATGATTAACTTACGAACATCCGTCGTTTTCATGGAATCGGTCAGTACTTTCATCATTTCCGGCGTTTTGAACGTATCGATCAATTCTTTCTGGTAACCCGGATCCTTCATCAAGTCCTTGTGAATTTGCTTATTGTCCTTGCTTACGGCTTTGGCGAATTCTCCCGCGAACTTCGGATCCTTCATGATCGTCTGGAGAACCGTCGAATATTCCGGCGCGGTTAATACATCCTTTACGGCGATACGAACTTGAGCTTGATCCGAAGGGGTCATGCTCTTCATTTGCAGGGTACTCTCGCCATATTGAGCCGTGGAGGCTTTCTCCATCGCCTTTTGGGCTTCTTCCGAGCCGAGAATATCGATAACCATTGATTTTACCTCTTTATAACTCATTTGCCCGCCGTTGCCGCCGCTAGACTCCTGACCGCACGAGGAGAGCAATAATGCCAAACCGGCTAGGATGCCTAACCAGCGAAATCGAGAAAGCATACCGAACAGTCACCATCCCTTCATAGGGTTATGGCTGTAGTATGCTTCGACAAGCTTGTGAATATAAGGGGATGTTCATGGCTTTTTAGCGTGTTCATGGTAAAATGATTGTGATCATACAGAGGAGGTTTCAGGCGTTGAATTTACGTAAATGGATGAAATTATTTGGTACCACGATACTTATCGGGGCTATCGTCACGGTCGTCGGAAGCGTGTGCATTCAATTGTTCAATCCCGAATTTCGCGACGTGGCGGCGGGAGAATGGTTATCGTATATCTTAATGACGGCATTATTCGGCATGACTTTCGGTGCCTTCTCCCATATGGGTTTCTTTGCGTACTTAATGCTCAATTACATTGCCCGCACCATTTTCAAGCGCCCGTATTACTGGGTGGCGGTCCAAGGCTTCCTAGCGGTGTTCGTGCTAATCGAGATCGCGTACTGGACTTACGGCACGAATTTCCCGGATTACACCTATTGGGCGATTCCGCTTGCGATGTTAGCCGGATCGGTGCTCGTTGCTTGGCTCAAAGTTAGCCAAACTTCCGCCGGCGCATGGATACCGACCGTCTTCTTCTTGGTCGCGATCTCGACGATGGAGTCGATTCCCGTCTTTAAGACGGCCGATATTTCATCGTTATTGTATCAGCTAATCCCGCTATTCATCTGCAACGCCTACCAGATTATTCAACTTCATCGGATCCTGGGGCCGGCTCCGTCGGTCAACCCCATAGCCGCGGCTACTAAGTAAAGTAAGGCGATGCCAGCTCGTTCCACGCGGAACGGTCCTCGACGGTTTTTCCGTTCGTGTCGGTCTGACTGATCATTTGCGATACGGTTACGAAATCATAGCCATTGGCGCGCAACTGATCGATGATCGAAGGCAAAGCTTCGTGCGTTTGTTTGCAGGAATCGCTGGCATGCAGCAGGATGATGTCCCCGGGGTGCGCTTTGCCGACAACGCGGTTTACGATCGTGTCTACGCCGGGGTTTTTCCAATCCAGGGAGTCGGTATCCCACTGAATGACTTTATAATTGAGGTCCTCGGCGATTTTAAGCACGCGTTTGTCGAAGTCGCCGTTAGGCATACGGATCAAGTTCGGCGATTTGCCGGTCATGTCCTTGAGAATGCCGTCGGCGATCGTAATCTGTTTGCGAATATCATCGTCGGTGTACTGGCTATAATTGTCGTGCTTGTGGCCATGGCTTCCGACTTCGTAACCTGCGTCGGTAATTTTCTTAACGATATCGGGATGCGTCTTGCTCCAAGGAGAAGAGAGGAAGAAGGTAACGTTTTTTACGCCTTTAGCTTTTAGAATCTCGAGAATCGGCTCGGCTCGTTTTTCTCCCCAGCTGATGTCGAACGTGAGAGCGACTACTTTGCGATCGGTCGGAACGCTGTATACGGCGGCCGGGGGATGCGGAGCAAAGACGCTCAGGTTGTTTTTCTCGACCCAGATGACGGAGATGGCGAGAATGGCGGCAACCGTAAGGAAGAAGACTCTTTTGATACGCCTTCCGTTAAACACGAAAAAATGATTCATGAAACAATCGGCTCCTTTCAAGGTTAAGAGGTGGCGTCCTCCCGATAAGGGCAGGACAAGTCGATGCGCTTGTACTAACAATGTATGCTTGACCCATAGACTTATTCATGGGGATCTAAAGCCATATTCGTTATGGAGATGGGGGAAGTCCGGAATGTTCTCGCGCCAACGGTTGCTAAGCTCGTGGAAAGAAATTCGCCCGTATTTCATTTTTGCGATTATCTTGTTTTTTGCAGGTATCGTTATCGGCGGGACGCCGAACGCTCCCGCGGAGTTTCTGGAGCAGCAGCTTAAAGGGTTGAATTCGATCGCCGACAGTGTGCATAAGTCCGACAATCCCGAAATGACAATGTTCCTGCTTATCGCGATGAACAACATCTTCAATACGATCTTGATAATGGGCTTGGGATTGATTGCGGGCATTATGCCGGTCATCATGCTTGTTTCGAATGGACTTCTTATCGGTTTCTTGATGAAAGCAGTCGCGGCCGAAGGCCATAGCGTATGGGAAATGATCTTTAAAGGGTTGCTCCCGCATGCTTTATTCGAACTATCTGCCGTGTTCTTGGCATGCGCCTTCGGGATGCGATTCGGCATGACTTTGTTCAAAGGGATTATGGGGACCGCTCTGGGGAAAAAACAACCGTGGCAACCCTTCGTGTCAACTGCGACCGGAGCCGTGCCCGCTCTGATCGCGATTGTCGCGTTTCTGCTCATAGGAGCGGTCATCGAAAGCACGATAACATATTGGCTAGTCAGTTAAAGTTTTGCGGGGGCGGTCGATCTTGTCATAAAGCCGGCGAATTAGGTGCATAACAGTAGGAAACCGATAGTTACTTGTACGGGGCTTTCGGCTAACGCTGCTTATTCCTAGGAGGAACCGCACCCCATGCTTGGAATGATGTTTACGGAAAAGGAATGCAAGGAGTTCGATTACTTACTTCGTAAGGAAATGGACGAGATGCTACTCGACATGAGCGACAGACGTCTGGACGGACCGGTTAAAGAGGCGATATCGAAGCGTTATAAGATCATCTTCCGGATGTATGCCCGCATTGCGCCTCCCAGAGAATTGTCCCGTTATGCGACGGGGCTGAGGTTGCAAAGATAAGGTTTTGAAATTAGTTTGAGAAAACGCTTGACCTGGGCATGCTGTATGTGGTAAATTATTTTTCGCCCCGCTTTTACGGTGGCCGAGCGGATGAAGGAAATAACGGACAACATGGTTAACCAAAAAATACCTGTTGCCAAGTACTAGTCAGCTGTGATATATTATAAAAGTCGCCGTTAGCGCGGACGACGAAAAACGAAACACGAATTGTTCTTTGAAAACTGAACATTGAGCGTAAGAAACAAACAATCGTCGAAGTCGACTTTCGAGTCGGCGGAGACAAACCAGCAATACAGATTGAGCCTCAAAGGCTCTTTAATAAGAAGCTTCGGCTTCACTATTATGGAGAGTTTGATCCTGGCTCAGGACGAACGCTGGCGGCGT
>NZ_RBZM01000017.1 GCF_003628305.1 Cohnella endophytica
GCCACTAACCTAGAAGTTAGCAAGCTAACTTCTAGATTCGTTCGACTTGCATGTATTAGGCACGCCGCCAGCGTTCGTCCTGAGCCAGGATCAAACTCTCCATAATAGTGAAGCCGAAGCTTCTTATCATAGAGCCTTTTGAGGCTCAATCTGTATTGCTGGTTTGTCTCCGCCGACTCGAAAGTCGACCTCGACGATTGTTTGTTTCTTACGCTCAATGTTCAGTTTTCAAAGAACAATTCGTGTTGCTAGTTTGTTGTGCTTGTCTGCCTCGTCCGAAGCAGGAATTTCATCTTACCTCATCCCCGCCAAGCTTGCAACCCTCAATTTTTTCCAATCGATCGATTCTTTTCGATTCGTTTCGACCTTCGAATACTTGATAGTGTTCGTGGCAGGAAATACAATTTACCATAGGTTCGCATTGATTTGCAACCCCTCAAAATATTCCAGTAGATTAGAAGCTAACTACCGTTCCCTATCTTAACGCCGTCGGCAGTTCGATCTCCAAGGTCGTTCCTTCGTTTACGACGCTATGAATCGTGAGCTTCCCGTCGTGGGCTTCGATAATACGATGGCAGACCATCAAGCCAAGCCCCGTTCCGCTTTCCTTTAAGGAGAAGAAGGGTTCTCCTATTTTCTCCATGCGATCTTGAGGAATGCCGACGCCTTGATCGACGATTCTCGTAACCACGCTTCCTTCGGGCTTCGTATACATCGTAATTTCAATCGTACCTCCGCCTTGCATTGCTTCGATCGCGTTTTTAAGAACGTTAATATAGACTTGTTTGATCTGATTCGGCTCGCATTCGATCTGCGGAAGATGCGACTGCACGATTAGCTTGATCTCCACATTAAACAATATCGCTTGCGGATACATGAACACGATGACCCCATCCAATAACGTACGTAAATCAGACCGCACGAAATGCAAGGCCTGTGGCTTGGCCATGCCGATAAACTCGTTCACGATATAGTTAATCCGATCGATCTCCATAAGCATGATATCAACGTAATCCGTCTTTTTGGCTTGTAACAGCTGCATAAATCCCCTCAGTGCCGTCAATGGATTTCTGATTTCGTGCGCGACGCCTGCGGCAAGTTCGCCCGCAATCGATAGCTTATCCGATCTGCGGATCATCTCGTCCGTCTTCTTGCGCTCGGTCAAATCTCTTATGACGACTTGAACCACGGAATTGAGACCGGCTCTGTGTACGCAGATCGAAGACACTTCTACATCTACGAACACGCCGTCTAAGCATTTCAGCTTCAGCTCGATGAACTCCATATATTCGTCTACTTTAATTACTCTTGCCATTCTCTCCTGAATGATCTTGTGATACTCCGGATCGAAAAAATCCAAAATCGGCCGGTCTATGAAGTCTTCCTCTGAAATTCCTCTGAGCAGCTTGATCGCCATATCGTTCACGAAAGTAATAACGCCCGCCCGGTGTAGCAGGATCGGTTCCGGCGACATTTTGAGGACGCGGCTGAACTCCCTCTCCTTTGCTTCCAGTACGGATTCGGCTCTCTTTCGATCCGTCATATCCCGAAACAGCAATTGAATCGAACCGATTCCGTGGAAATCGATCGGAACCGCTCTGAATTCCACATGCAACATTTGCCCATCGAATCGGATTAACCTTTTCTCGAAGCTCTCCGATGCCGTGCCTTGAACGAACAACCTTTCGACATTCTCCACTAGCCCGGGATTATCATCCGGATGCAGGAAACGGGAGATATGCTCGCCGATAAGCTGGTCGGGATCTTCCGCTCCTATTAATCTTGCCGCTGCCGGATTCGCGTACACGATGGCTAAATCCTGAAAAACGACAATAGGCTCCGGCGAACTCTCCACCAGAACCCGATATCTTTCCTCGCTTATTTTGAGTTGGTCTTCGGCCCGTTTCTTATCGGTAACGTCTCTTTCGATAACGGCTATTCCAACCAACTCAGCTTCGTCATTATATACGTGGGATATCGTGACATCCGCGTAGAAATGACCGCCGCCCTTGGTATGCTTTACTGTTTCGTAAACGGTGACATCTTCGCCCCGCACAATCCTCTCGTATATCTCGTAAGAGATGATCCATTCTTCCGGCGTGAGCGGAACCTCTTTCCCGATGATTTCCTCCCTTGTCCAGCCATGCAATTCCTCGAACCGCTTGTTTACTTCAAGCACTTTTCCCTCTAGATTAATCAAGTACACGGCATCGGAGGTAAGGTTCAGGAAAGCATCCAGCACGCGCATTTTAAACTTATCGCTATTGAAATAAGAGTCTTCCATCGTTATCACCTGTCCGGAGGGAGTGTCGAAACCGTGCTAATGCGGATCTTGGTTTGAAGCTGCGGCTTCCCTCTCGGATAGTGTAAGTATTTGTACGGGTAGCAACTTGCTTTCGATATATTGAATAAAATGATTCGTCAGTTCGGGATCGAATTGCGTTCCGCGACATTGGCGTAATTCTTCCAACGCTTCTTCGTAAGACTTCGTATTCTGGTAAGGCCTTTCTGTCGTCATCGCGTCGAAGGAATCGATAATGCAAAGCATGCGCGCCAAGCGCGGTATTTCTACTCCTTTTAATCCATGCGGGTAGCCTCTGCCGTCATATCGCTCGTGGTGCAACTCCACTAACGGAACGAGGTCCTTGTACTTCTCCGTCACAAGTACGATTTCTTTGCCCCACAATACGTGCTTCTTAACGATCTCCCATTCTTCGGGAGTCAATTTCGTCTTTTTATTCAAGATATCCCTTGGAATTTCCAGCTTGCCGATATCGTGAATCAGTGCGCCGAGAACGAAGAGGCGCCGATCCTTTTCGCCTAATTGCAAGAAGTCGGCCATATCCACCGCGTAAGAGAACACGCGCTTCGAGTGTTTAAACGTATAGACGTCTTTGGATAAAAAGATCTTGAGATGCTGCTCCAGATCGTTAATATCCTGTTCAAGGCTTTGAGGAAGATGGTTTTCCTCTCCGTATACGGAAACCGTGTTCTTTCCTTTTGATTTGGCGGCATATAGCGCTTTATCCGCCCAATCGATCCATTGCGACTTGTCGTAGCTCTCCTGATTCATTTCCACGATTCCAGCCGAAAACGACACGCATCCATGAGGGAAAACATCCACTCCGTCGAAAGGCGTATCGTTCGTCTTTTTCCGAAGCTTGTCCATGAAATCTTTGGCTTCCGCCCCCGTAAACCCGGGCATTATGATGGAAAACTCTTCTCCGCCGTAACGAGCGGCGAAGAGTTCCCGAGGATTGCAAGCCTCTTTCATAAGCGAACCGAAGAAACCCAATAACTTGTCGCCCTGCGGATGACCGAAAGAATCGTTATATTTCTTGAAATCGTCCAAATCAAGCATGACCAACGACATCGGCGTGCCTTTTTCCTTCGCTTGCTGCATATATTCATCCAGCTTTTCTTCAAAGAAGCTGTGACTGTAGAGGCCCGTTCGCTGGTCCGTATTCGCTTTTTCGCTCATCTCGTTATACATCTTGAACAGTTGGCGGAAGGCATGGGACAGCAGCATACCGATAGCCAGAAATAAAAACAATCCGAATGAGTGGCTGTTACCCAACAACATAACGAGAACAATAGATAACAGGAGCGTACCCATGTAGGCAAACAATGTATCTTGTAATATATTTTTTACGAAATCATATAAAGTTCCTTTGTACATCAAGTAATAATAAACGCCCACAAAAAGTACGTTAACGGCGAAGTAAACGGCTAAAGCGAGCATATACGCGTATAGACCGCTAAGGCCGAATGCCCCCGTCTTACCTCCTAGCCAATCATACGTTAAGCTTGCGCAAATAATCATAAAGGTATATATCGCGAAATTAAGCGTATGTTTCCACCAGAGTATCGATCGATTATAGATAAGAGAAATAACAGAGCTGAACATCAAAATCAAAAGAGAAAAGCCCACCCCAAACACGAATAAGGCAGCCAGATAGATCGAAGAATCCATCGATTGCCGATTCCCTTCAGGTGGAAGTTGGAAAGTAAAATGCTCTAATATTAGCACCGCTGCTACCATTGAATAAATCGTGACCCATTCCGATAGTGAATAATCATGGAACGTAGTGCGATGAAAAGCGACAAAAAGTATTGCGCCAACTAGACATACAAGAAAAGCATAAGTATTCCTAGGTTGACGTAGCTGTTCGAAAAATCCGAGAGCGCCTCCCATTGTACCCGCCGACCCTTCGTTCTCTCTTTAAAATATTTTAAGGGAGACAGATAATTCTGCCCCCTTGAGTTTGAAGCTTATCCTATTTTATAGCCGGATGTTAGAGCGATGACTACCGAAGCAACGATTACCGCGTTAATGACGATGCGAGAAATTTTGATGCCTTCTAGTTTTTTCATATGTACATTCTCCTTTATTATGGAATGATTAGCCGATTTTATAGCCGGACGTTAGAGCGACGACGACGGAAGCTACGATTACCGCGTTAATGACGATGCGGGAAATTTTGATGCCTTCTAGTTTTTTCATCGATAATTCCTCCTTTAATTGGGGTTGATTAGCCGATTTTATAGCCGGACGTTAGAGCGACGACAACTGAAGCAACGATCATTGCGTTGATAAGAATGCGCGTGATTTTGATGCCTTCTAATTTTTTCATGAATGTCAGCCTCCGAATTATTAGATTTTATGTGAGTTTGTCTCGACAAAGGAAGATCTGTGTTTATGCGCGAGCAATATTTGCTGCAGATAAATAAAAATTCCGAAATTCATAATTACGTCGCCAATGCTAATGACTAGATTCCTAGGATAAGGTAAAGTTAGAGGGATGATATCCGCAAGAAACGGGAGAAACGTCGAATCATTCAATAGTGCGTGCTTCGATGCGATCGCCGTGTCCGTTAATGTCGCGGCATAGGTCGGATCAATTACCGAAATGGCATCTGCCGACACCGGCATCTTGCCGCCATTCAGAAGCATGACGAGAAAGTTGAGCCCCACACCCACGAATATCCACCAGAATCCTTTTTCCTTGCGATTCAGCCACAGCATGTACAACCCCGCAACATAGATGACCATAAACATGTAGCCGTTGTAATCTCGAATCAATTGAACCTTCTCGTGCAGGGAATACAACCCTAATTGGATCAGCAGCAGTACCGGGAAAATCCAACCGCCGCGTATCCGAATCTGCGAGAGTGCGGCTAGACCGTTACGCCAACCGGCTCGAATCCAACCTACAATCAGCCCAATCACGATTCCATCGTAGACCATCTTGGTAAATCCCTTCGAACAACTCGTAGTAGAATTAGATAGCGGTTTTCTTCAAGCCCGGCTTGGGTTGACCCTTCTGTAGGATATAGGTCTTGCCGAACTTCCGGCACTTAACCTTGCCTTCCCTGCATAGCCGTTTAACATGATCTTGGTGTACTCCCCACAGCTTGGATGCCTCTTCCGTGGACATAATCTCGTTCAGCGGGTTCATTGCCTATCCTCCTCCTCGTTTAGCGAGGGGTATTCAAAGGAAGCGGATACATTTATCATTCTGTAAACATTTGTAATTTGCTTCCTGACTAGATTATAGATTGTCCGACAACGGACGTCAACAATTTTTTTCTAAATCTTCCAATCTTTTTGTATTGATTAAAAACTAACCCTATTTTTTAGCGAAAAAAAGAACTCTAGCGCTGACGGCAAGAGTTCCTTCAATCTATCATATTAACTCATAACTGAAATTAGGACAGAAGCGCCCCGCCCTCGATCAGGACAACGGTGCCGGTCGTGAATCGGTTTTTGGCAAGGTAAACATAGGATTCGGCAATATCTTCCGGCTGTGCGATTCTACCGACCGGCAATTGCTGCGCGATCGAGTTGAACATGGATTTCCGATGCTCCTCCGGCATACCTGCGTAGACTGGAGTATCTACGATTCCGGGAGAAACCACATTGACCCGAATCGGAGCAAGGTCGACCGTCAACCCGCGCACCAACCCCTCCAACGCCGAGTTGATCGCGGCTAGCGTGGACGCACCCTTCGGAGGCCGCTTGCCGTAAACGCCGGAAGTCAATGAGATGGAACCTTCTTTGTTTAAATAGGGGATTGCGGCTTTAACGGTAATATACTGGCCCCAGAACTTGCTGTCAAAAGCGGTTTGCGCCTGTTCAACCGGCAATTCGCGGAAATCTCCCATCGCGCCTTCACCCGCCGTGATCACCAGGTGATCGAAATCGCCGACCTTATCGAAAAATTCCGAGGCTTTCTCTTCGCTGCGAAAATCCAATTCGTACGCTTCGACATTCCCGCCAAGCGTTTGTTTGGCTTCCGAGAGCTTGGCAGCGGAACGGCTAGCGATAACTACGTCTGCCGCTTCTGCCAGAAACGCCTTGGCAGTCGACAATCCGATACCGGAAGTACCTCCTACAACAACGACACGCTTCCCTTTTAATGACAAGTCTATCCCTCCATTTTCTGAAATAGGTTCCAACGATATAATCATAAGAAATTCAGCATGCAAAAACAAACCGCGGGAGGTTCAAGCTTACTCCCACGGATACTTGGACACCAGAAAGTCGGCGAACTTCTTGCTTTCCTCTCTTCGGTGTTTCCTCATTACGGTTCTATTTTCGGCAGTTTCATATAACTTCTTTTCCTCTTCTGTCTCCGGCACGATACGAGGGACAAGAATCGTCTTGTTCTGCTCGTCCAAAGCAACGAAAGTAAGAAAAGAGGTCGCCGCGATTTTCCTCTCGCCGCTTCTCAAATCTTCTCTGATCACTTTTACGAACACTTCTATTGAACTCTTCCCCGTCCACGTGACGAAGGACTCCAAGGAAACGGAATCCGTCGGCCTGATCGGATATAAGAAATCCACGGAATCCGTCGAAGCCGTCACCGTCGTTACTCTACACAATTTGGAAGCGGAGATCGAGGCAATATCGTCGATATAGGACATAAGCTTGCCGCCAAACAAGGTATCATGATTATTGACATCCGTCGGAAAAACTCTGGATACTTTAAAACATCGCGTTTCTTTTACGTACTTCTTCTCCAATTCATTCACGCAACTCTCTTCCGGAGTGCAGTTCTCCGGGATATTTTTCCCAATTATAAAGAGGCTATCCCTCCGGTCGCATTGGACCTCGAGGGACAACCTCTGTAATTGTTTCGCGCGGATTGATTAAGATTGAATTTCGTTTACGATTTGACGGAGAGCCTCATCAAGCGGCGTGTTCGGACGTCCTAGCAACTTCACGAAATCATCACTCTCGACCTCCAAAGCTCCATCGCGAATCGCGCTCTGAATCCCAACCAAAAACGGAACGAACGGTTCAGGAACGCCCGCGCCGCTCATGATGCTGGCATATGTGGCGTCATCCACTTGTTGGACGGGAACTTCCCGGCCCAAGATGCCGGCAAGCATCGAAGCCAACTCTTCTTGCGAAGTAAGCTTGCCTGACAACTCATAAACGGTATTCTCGTGGCCTTCGCCGGACAGTACCGCCGCTGCTGCCCGGGCATAGTCGCGACGTGTCGCCCAACCTACTTTGCCGGATCCCGCTGAAGTTAACCAAGGCGCTCCTCCAAGGACCGCTTGAATGCTGCTGGTCTCGTTCTCCAAGTACCAGTTGTTGCGCAGGAAGGAATAAGGGATACCCGTGTTTATAATTGCTTCCTCAGTGGCGCGATGCACAGGCGCCAGGAAAATCGTGTTCTCGCTTGCATTTCCTAGGCTAGTATACGCAATGAAACCGACATTAGCTCGCTGAGCTGCAGCTACGGCAGCGGAATGTTGTCGAATCCGAGTGTCGTTGTCGCCGTCCGTGGACACGATCAAGATGCGGTCGATACCCGCGAACGCTTTGTCCAGCGTTTCCGGTTGATCGAAATCTCCATGCCGTACGTCCACGCCGCGGGCGCGAAGGCTTTCCGCTTTCTCCGGGTTGCGGACGCTGACGGCCAGATTCTCGGCCGGTACGGTTTCCAACAACGTCTCTATTACGATCGATCCCAATTTCCCGGTTACGCCAGTCACTAAAATTTTCATCGCAATTCCTCCATTATGATTAATTTATTTTCTCCCATCGTTATAACCATTTTAGTTACAACAAAGGTATAAAAAAAGCTCTAAGAGCTTTTATTACACGAACTGAGCCGCAAGCTGACTTAAGTTCACTTGAGCCAATCTTTGTTCCATCGCGGATTGGGCTTCCTTCATTTCCGCACGAAGAGCTGCCTCGATGTTCCGGCCAACCGGGCACTCGGGATTCGGTTCATCGTGGAAATTAAACAGTTGACCATCCTCGATGACTTCCACGGCGCGGTATACGTCCAGAAGCGTGATCTGATCCCGATCCTTGAGCAAGGAAGCGCCGCCCACCCCGGGACGAATGTCCACTAACCCCGCCTTCTTGAGCATCCCCATAATTCTGCGGATGATAACGGGATTCGTGTTCACACTGCCCGCAATGTAATCGCCGGTACAATCTTTGGAGCTAACGGCGATCAGAGAAAGGATATGGACAGCAATGGAAAATCTGCTACTAATCTGTTTCACTAAGCATCACCACCGTTGTAACCATTGTAGTTACTTCGAAACGCAATGTCAACCCATGACCAATTTATTCTCGGCCATTAGAGAAAAACTTAATCGATAAATCGAACGTCGTTTCGCTGTCGAATATGATAGAATAGGGCGAGTTTCAAAGCAAGGAAAACGGGGCGAGGAGCAAGATTCTGAATGTTATTAATTCATCTATTCATCTATTTAGGTATCATAGCGGCAGGGGTTTCGGGAGCGCTCGTCGGGATCAAAAAAGAGCTCGACTTATTCGGCGTCGTTTGTTTATGCATTGCAACTTCGCTAGGCGGAGGAATCGTTCGCGATATTTTGATCGGAAACCTGCCTCCCGCGGCTTTCGTCGATGCAAAGTATTTTTTCGTTAGCTTGACATCCGGTCTGTTCACATGGATTTTCTACCAGAAAATCAAACGGATGAATCATCTCGTCATCAGCGACGCGATCGGCCTCGGCGTATTTACGGCGGTCGGCTCCAATACCGCAATGTCCCTATTTAGCGACAACTACTTTTTAATCTTGTCCATGGGGCTAATCACAGGTATCGGCGGAGGCGTTCTACGGGATATTTTTTCTAAGGAAATCCCTTATGTATTCAAAAAAGAAGTCTATGCCATCGCATCGATCGTAGGCGCTTTAAGCTTTATTCTCATTCACGGGACGGTCTCCAATACCTTCGCCATGTACGTCTGCTTGCTTGTCACGTTTTTAATTCGCATCATTGCGGTCATCTATAAAATAAACTTCCCCATCTACCGCGAAAAGACGGATCTCCCCTCTAATCTTTAACTCCGCCATGAATCAGGGGGGGGGGGGCGTCGCACTCCCGCCCCCTCTGTTGGCTCATCGCAATCCGACTTTCACCCAAAGATTGCGCTCATGCTGGACGCAACAAAAAACCCTTGCTTTCGCAAGGGTTTCTTCATAATAATATGGTGCGGTCGAGAGGACTCGAACCTCCACGAGATTGCTCCCGCCAGCCCCTCAAGCTGGTGCGTCTGCCATTCCGCCACGACCGCATATTCTTTTGTCGTCCGATCCGGCTCTCGCCTTACGGAGTAATAAACTGGTGAGCCATGAAGGACTCGAACCTTCGACACCCTGATTAAAAGTCAGGTGCTCTACCAACTGAGCTAATGGCTCGCAATGGTGACCCCTAGGGGATTCGAACCCCTGTTACCTCCGTGAAAGGGAGGTGTCTTAACCGCTTGACCAAGGGGCCTAAACCGGTCTGCGATTACCGTTCTTCGAGGTGCTCGTTTCAGACGACAAAAATGATTATATCCCACGCGCAAGCCAAGTGCAAGTCCTTTTTCGAAAAAATCCAAAGTTTTTTATTATCCATTATATGGGCGGAATTATTCAACCCAGAGTTTCTGTTTTCGAACGGACAGTACCAGAGGTCCTCCTCTGTTATGATGCCCATGCGAGCATTTCGTTCAGTCCGATTATCGGCGCGAAAGACGAATAATGGCGGAATTGAATTGATTCTATGTTGGCCAACATAATCAAAAAAAGCTCATCAGCGCAAGGCTGAGAGCTTCTTTAAGTCGGCTTATTGAAGTTACATGGCGGGGAGAGAGGGATTCGAACCCTCGCACGCATTACACGTCTACTCCCTTAGCAGAGGAGCCCCTTATAGCCACTTGGGTATCTCCCCATGGCTCCCCGAACAGGACTCGAACCTGTGACAACTCGATTAACAGTCGAGTGCTCTACCAACTGAGCTATCAGGGAATGTTCAAAAGCGACAAGTAGTAATTTATCATGTTTAGAAAATGAAGTCAAGCATTTCTGAAAAGTTTTTTATAACTATTGACTTGGAATCGAATACCAGGTAATTTATTGATTAATAAATAAAGTTTTCAGAACACTAACATTGCAGTCATATCCCCCTATTAAGGAGACGGAAAGCATTATGAGTTCTAAAGATGAAGTCGCTGCAAGCCGTAAAGATCAGATTCTGCGCAGCGCGGCCGATTTGTTCGCAACCCAAGGTTACTATAAGACGACTACCGCGCATGTAGCGGAAGCCGTAGGAGTCACTCAGCCTTATGTGTTCCATTTCTTCAAGTCCAAAGAACAGTTATATCTGGCGGTACTGGAGCATGCATTCAATCGCATGCAGAACGCTTTCGCGGCCGTTAACGCGCCCGCCGATCAATTGGCTCAGCAGATGGGCGAAGCCTTTAATACGCTGCTGGCAACCCATCGTAATGAATTATTGCTGCTCATGCAGTCTTACACGACGCCCGAGCCTCAAGTCCGCCAGTTCGCGAAGGAGCGTTACTCGGAAATCTACGAAAGAGTCAAAGAACGCTTCGAGAACGCGGGGATCTCCGATGCCGGACGGGAAGCCAGCGTATTCATCTCTTGCGGGCTAATCATTACGTTGTCCGAAATTTTGGAGATGCCGAAGTTGTCGCCATGGTGCGAATCTTGAGCAATCAAGGTTCTTCCCTGACTTCAATTTATTTATCAATAAATAAAAAAATAAAGGAGAGATTTATTCATGTTTACACCTGCACGCGTTAGATTACTGTTCGTCACCTGTATCGCCTTGTTCATGGCCATGCTGGATAACCTGGTGCTCGGCGTCGCCCTTCCTTCCATCCAAGACGACCTGGGAGCTTCCCTGTCCGATCTGGAATGGTTCATGAATGCTTACACGCTCGCATTCGCCGTATTGCTCATTCCCTTCAGCGTGCTCGGGGACACCATCGGCCGCAAAAAAGTATTTCTCGCCGGCGTCGTCGTCTTCACCTTAGGCTCGCTTTTCTCCGGCCTAAGCGACAGTTCGATCGGGCTAATCCTCTCTCGCGCTCTGCAAGGCGTCGGGGGAGCCGCGATCGTGCCGCTTAGCCTTACGCTAGTCAATTCCGCATTCCCGCCTGAGAAACGGGCTGCGGCGCTTGGAATCTGGTCTGGTATTTCGGGTTTGGGACTCAGCATCGGGCCTCTCGTCGGCGGATTGATTATGGAAGGCGCGCCTTGGCAAATGATTTTCTATGTTAACGTTCCGATCGGAGTGATCGCGTTCGTATTGGGATTGAAATGGTTGCCGGAAACGCATGGTGCTCGCAAACCGTTCGATCCTATCGGTATCCTGCTACTGGTGTCGGGATTGTTCGGAATTATTTTCGGATTGGAAAGAGGCAATGCGGAAGGTTGGGGGACGTTTAACGTGTACGGTTCTCTTGCCGGAGGAGCGTTATTGTTAATCTTGTTCTATGCATGGATGAAAACGCGCCGCACTCCGTTCGTGAATTTCGACTTCTTCCGGAATAAAAACTACGCGTTCTACGCCTTCGCTGGCTTCTGGATGAACGCGGGCGTATTCGGGGCTATCTTCCTGCTTACCTTGTTCTTGCAGAAAGCCCAAGGCAATTCTCCGCTCGGAGCAGGCGTTAGGGAAATGGCATGGACGACGATGACGATGATCGCGGCTCCTCTAGCCGGTCTAGCCATCAATAAGCTCGGGAACAGAACCGTGCTGCTAAGCGGACTGTTGTTCCAAACCGCGGCCCTTGCATGGTTCGCCTTCCTCATCCGATCGCAAGGTTTCGATTTCCCATTCTTATACATGCTTGGGCCTATGATGTTAGCCGGAACCGGGATGGGACTCAGCTTCACGCCGTTATCCCATGGCTTGATCAGCTCCGTACCGGAGAATGCCTCAGGCGAAGCAAGCGGAATGGGCAATGCAACTCGCGAACTCGGCGGTGTATTCGGAATCGCGATCAGCGGATTGATCTTCCAATCGGGAGGCAGTATTCGCGCTCCGCAAGACTTCGCCCATCATATCGTGCCCAGCCTCGGCGTCGGCGCCGCGATGATGGCCCTAGCGTTCCTGGGTATCGCCCTGTTCGTCCGCGGGCGCACCACAGCTAAAGCGCCAAGTCCGGTTGTAGTTGATGCCGCTATTCCGGTTCCAACGAAGCCTTAACCCGCGGCCGCGGATACGATCCTTTAATTGATCGTCTTATCCACCCCGCTACCGCCTGCCTCGACCTGAGCATCAAACAGCTTCAATCGTCCCCGGCATCGCCCGCACGCATACTTTCGCGGGTCGGTCCGTCGCTTGCGCGGATAGCTCATTCCGCAGGCTTGGCAGAGCAGCACGTATTTTACCGGCAACCTTCTAGCAGCTCCCGGCAAGGGCTTGCAGTGTCGGGTTGCGCCGACTTCGACCAATAATCGTTTGAAGTCGGCATCCCGATGCTGGTATCCCTTGCGCTGCAGATGCAGATGATAATGGCATAATTCATGCTTTATGATTGCTTCCGTCTCTTCCGCCCCGTGAACGGCGAGCTGATGGGGACTGATCTCGATATTGTGGCTCTTCGTGAAGTAACGTCCGCCAGTCGTCCGCAGCCTCGAATTAAACGACGCCCGATGCATGAACGGACGTCCGAAGAAGGCGAGCGATACCTTTTCGATCCATTGCTGCAGCTCTTGATCGTTCATGCCTTACCTCCTGGTTACATGCTCTTTATCCGGTCGAAATTAGCGGCGGATACGGCTTGTTCTACTTGAATTGTAGACTGTTGTTGGGCTACACTGTCAAGTAGAAAAGGTTGAGGGGAGAACTTGTCATATGCCTGAAATGTCTTACGTAATCTTGCAAGAAGAACAAGGCGGCCTTCTGTTCGTGGAGATGCCCGCATCCCATGCTTACCAGCTTAGCGCCTTGAATCTTCGACTTCATAAAGAATTGACCAAGCTAACGGCCGATAACGTGCCTAAGCTGCCCCGCGCGATCGCGGAATGCCGCGCCTTGGATTTGCTCGACGAGAATCAAACGCCGGCCGGAGGCCTTCAATACGTGAACGAGCTGGAACAAACTTTTTCTTCGATTCGCGAAGGTTCTTATCCGCTCGTGTCGCTGCTGACGGAAATCCGCGCGCTGCAAGCGCAATTGGAGCAATGGTACGAAGATGAGGATTTGCTGTAATCGCTGAACTCCGCATCGGACCTGCACGGTCATCCGCCTAATCCCATATGCTAATATACAGCATGAGACGGGAGGAGGACGTTTGGGATGCCGCAATGGCTTTGCAATCAGTTGATGTCCGCATTCCAGAAAAAAGATCGCCGGCAAATTCGTCTATTGAACGATTGCTGGTATTATTACCGCGCCAAGCCCGACAAAATGAATGAAACCTCAGGGACCAACCCTTGAACTTCGAAAAAAGGATCTTCCGCCCCGCCTCCCGGCAGGACGTGAAGATCCTTTTTGCATCCTGTTTTTCAACTTGCTTAGAGAGTGAATTCGTTCCAGTTCGTTACTTCGTCGACGGCCAACCTCACGGAAGGATGGCCTTCTTTCACCGCTTTACCGACCGCGATAAGCATGACCGGAACGTAACGTTCGCCGATCCCGAATTCCTGCACGAATTTCGCCGCGTCATAACCGCCCATCGGAACAGTGTCGTAACCTCTCGCTTTTGCCGCAAGCATCAGTTGCATGGAAACGAGTCCTCCGTCGGTGTAGATGATTTTTTTCATGGCTTCAGGCGGAAGGGAAGAGAACATCTTCGTATAATTGGCAACGAAAGCCTCGCCGGTTTCCTTGGGCATATGTCCAGCTTCAACCGCGCGACCGAAAATCGTAGGGAGAAGCTTGTAGCTTTCCAAATCTCCCAGCACCGCGATGATCGCGGAAGCTTCGACGACTTGTTGTTGATTGTAAGCGATCGGGAGCAGCTTTTCTTTTAACGGCTGCGAATCGATAACAAGAAACCGCCAAGGTTGGCCGTTAGCGGAAGACGGGGCGAGAATCGCTTCGCTTAGCAGGTCGGTCATTTCTTCCTTGGAAATCTTGAAGTTCGGATCATAACTTCTAACCGAGCGGCGTTCGCGAACGACCGAAGAGAAGGCCGGGTTTTGAATCGTTTGTGTTTGCGTCATAATAGGTTCCTCCGTATCATTTTATATTCTGAGTCAAAATCTACACAGTTAATCCGAAAATAATGAGCGTTATCACTTGCGCGAAGCCCGCCCAAAACTGCGTCCTTTTCCACACAGTATTGAGCAAAAAAATTAACTGTGTCTGTTATTGCACAGTATATTCCGATCTAAGAGAACTGTCAACTCCCCATATTCTCCAACTGCTCGAACGAATGGCCTTTGCAATCCCGGGCCCGCTCGGCGATCTGCCCGACGGTATAACGTCCGAGTACCTCCAGCAACGAACGATCCATTTCCGTAGTCAGCTCGCAGAAGATGGATTGCATGTTCTGGCCGAAAGCATGAGTGCCCGTCGTTTCTTTTATGCCCAAGCAAAGCGGGTCGCCGACTTGAAGAACGGTAAATACTTCGGCCAACGTGATCGAATAAGGATCTTTGCGCAGTCGGTAGCCGCCATCCCTGCCTTCGCGCGTTTCCAGGATGCCGCCTTTGGCAAGGATGGCCAGAATACGCCTTAGCAGTGTCGCCTCCGATTGCATATAAGTAGCGAGCTCGGCGCTCGGACAAGTCTGAACTCGGTCTTTCGACAAAATGACAAGCGCTTGCAGCGCTAATCCGAACCATTTGGGATGATGGGACCCGACGCATTTTTCCGGCTTCATTTTATCGCCTCCTCGCTCTAAATAGTATCGGAATACGTCAAGGTCGGCAAGAGGTAAATGTAAGCTCTTTCTTGAAAAAGAAAATCCCGGAACGGAACCGAAGCCCGCCCGGGTATAAATAAAAGATAACAATTTATTTCCTAACGCCGAAGACGGCTTGAATCGCTTCCAAGTAGCCCAATCCATTGACCGTGTCCGGCTCCAAGTAGCTTCCTTCCGTCCATTCGTTCCAGGAATTGACCGTAACGATCGGCGTGGTCAAATGTCCTCGGTCCAAATAATCCTTCACCGCGCGCAAAGCTTCCTTGAAATGCTCCGGCGTATTGTCTACCAATACGGGCGTATACGGATATCCTACGTTGGCATGAGTGTCGGACTGCGTCGTTCTCGGCGTAGAATCCCAACCCATCGACACGTTCGGATAATACGGCAAGCTATGCTCCCCTTGCAGCACGTCCCAATAGTCGATCGAGGTCTTGGCGTATTCGGGGTAAGAAACGGTCGGATAACCGTCCAACGGCGTGTGGTGAATCCATACGTAAGAGGTTACGGAATCGAAGCCCAGCGCTTCGACCAGTCGTTTCGGATCTTGAATTTTCGATTCGGTCGGCAAAATCTGGATTCCCCAAACGACGGCATTCAAATTCAACTCTCCGAGTCCCGCTTGTCTAACCCGCTCCCGAAAAGCCAGCAGCGCCTCTCTCGTTTGCTCGACTCCCCCCAAGCCCTTAATCAAGCTCCCAAGCTCGTACAACGAAAAGTAGAGCTTTCCGTCCACCCGCCAATAGGAAGGATGCGAGAAATACTTTTCGATCACATAGTCCGTCGCCCTATCGAATGACTCCCTAGGCGTCGGCCCCTTCGTTAATAAAGTAACGTCTGTCGAGCGCTTCAACGGAAATATATTGACCCAATCATGATTCGCCCACATCAAGGAAAACTTCAAGCGATCATTGTTGGCGGCTTGCATGAACCCTTCTTCAAGCGCGCGTTGCAGAAACGGCTGATCATCGTACCAATACCAGTCATAAATAAACGAAGTGACGCCATGATCGGCCGCCGCGGCGATTTGTTGCTCGGCTACGCGCGGATCGGATTCGTCCTGATATCCCCATAAGGGTATTTTCGGTTGCTGATGGCCGGGAAATCTCGGTGTTGCGGCTTTCACGAGATTCCATTCCGTCCATCCTGCGCCATGCCACTCCTCGTTGCGGGGATCGATATGATAATTAGGGAAATAATAGACGGCGACTTCATAGGGGTTCGGCATAGGAGCTCCTCCTTGATGATCGGGCTGTCTCCCCATTTTCTCTAATCGTCGGCCTCCAGATGAGGGAGCGAATTGAGATAATTTTTCGGAGATAAGCCTTCGATTTTCTTGAATACTTTGCTGAAATGGTGTCTATCTTGATAACCGACCAGTCCGGAAATTTCGTTGATCGTATATTTGTTCTCGGCCATCAGGCTTTTCGCTTTCTCCAACCGGAGCGTCGTTAAATACTCCAACGGAGATTTGCCCGTCGCTTGCTTGAATAACGTGCGGAAATAGTTCGGAGAGAGATACAACGATTGGGCAATGTCATTAATATCGATAGCCTCGTGCAGGTGGCTATACATGTATTGAATGGCTTCGGTTGCCTTCTCCCCTTGGGGATGGCTTTTCTTGACTCCCTCTTCGGTCGACATGTCTTTCACCATCTGATGAAGAATCCGCAGCATGAGCGATCGCATGATCAGATGATAACCGTAAGGCTTGCTCTGAAAAACGTTCAGCATCTCCCGGAACAGCGGCAAATACACGTGCGATTCATGCGAATGAATGACGTAAGGAAAATCGATCTCCGCCAGCTCGAACACCGGGCGGTCCACCAATTTCTCGTCGACGGGTACGTGATCCAGATTCGGATAGTCCACGTCCGTGTACACCACCGGATCGAAGTCGAAAGGCTCTCCCATATACGCGAGATCGAAGTGCAGCGCGTAATAATAAAACGTATTTCCATCGGGATCATAACAATGATGCCGGACGTGAGGACGCATGAAATGGATATCGCCGGGCCTTAGCAAATATTCGACGCCCTCGATGTTATAGAGACATCCGCCTCGGGTAACGTAAATGACTTCGTAATCGTAGATCACCCGGGGAGGCAATTTATAAAAAGACCCGGGCTCCGGAATATGTTCATGGATATATCGCACGTAAGGCGCCAAGTTCATGAAGTCGATTTTCTTGATCATATGTTCACCCATCAATTGTTCCTCCGGCATTCTCATCATCATTGTTCGTCATTCGCGATTACAGTGATTTTAGAATACCACAGAGGGATTTGGAAGACGGACGCAAGCGTTCGGTTATCCTTTAATGGCGCCGGCGGTCAGTCCTTTGATCATGTACTTCTGGGTGACGATGAACAGGAGAATAAGCGGCAAAGTAGCTAACGAGCATAAGGCGAAGATGCCTCCCCAATCGCTGGACCGTTCCGCCTTGAACACGAAGATCTGCGTAATCAGCGTCATCTTGTCCTTGTCCGTCAGATAGAGCAAGGGACCGATGAAATCGTTCCAGAAGCCGAATACGGTCGTCACGATCAGCGTTCCAGTCGCCGGCAGAAGCAACGGGAAAATGATTAGCCAATACATTCTAAGCGGACCGTAACCGTCTATGCTCGCCGCTTCCTCCAACTCTCTTGGAATGCCCTTGGTGAACCCGACGTAGATCATCGTGGCAAAAGGAATCGTACCCGCCGTATACAGCAAAACGAGCAGCGTTCTCGTATTCATCAGGTGGAGCGATTGGGCAAGCTTATAGATCGGCACCATGCTCGTCTGGAAAGGAATGATCATCCCCGCCAAAAACAAGACGAACAAAACCTGGAAAAGCTTGTGCCGGTTGCGGGAGATCGTGTAGCCCGCCATCGAAGCCACGATTATGAGCAAGACCAAAGTCCCTCCGCAGATGAGCAAGGTATTCCCTAACGCGCGTCCGATTTGAACCTTCGCGAATACGTTATGGAAATTTCCCCAATAAATCCGGCTCGGGAATTTAAGAGGCTCGTAAAATTCCTTCGGCAGCTTGACGCTGGCTTCGAACATGTAATAACAAGGATAAAGAACGAACAGGGCCAATAGGACCATCGCTATTTCGAGCAAGCGGTCGAAGAACTTCTCTCGTAAACTTCTAACGGAAGCGGAGCGCATTAATATTCGACCTCCTTGCTTCTCGTTAACTTGAGCTGAAACGCCGTAACGATGGATATCGCGATCATGAACAGAATACCGGCGGCTGTTGCGTAACCGAACGTATTGTTCTTGAAGGCGAAATTGTAGATGACGAGCGCCAACGTAGAAGTCGCGTCGCCCGGTCCGCCGTTCGTCATTATATAAGGCATTTCAAAAAATTTCAGCGCGCCGACCATTCCTAGAAAAGTGCATATCGTAAACGAAGGCATTAACAAAGGGAAGGTTATGAATCTGAATTTACTCCAACCCTTAGCGCCGTCGATCTGGGCGGATTCGTAAACTTCATGGGGGATGGATTGCAAGCCCGCCAAGTATATTACCGCTCCGTAACCCGTCCCGTACCATAGCTGAATCAAGATGATGGACGACAAGGCCGAAGACGTCGTTCCCAACCAATCTTGGATGAGATTCTCGGCACCGAGACGAATCAATAATTCGTTGAATACTCCGTCGTACTGCAGCAGATTGGACCAAGTCACGGATACGACGACGAGGGAAACGATTAACGGCAAGTAGAACGCCGTCCTGAGAAAATAACTGGAGCGAAACGGTTTATTTAGAACCAACCCGAGCAGCAAGGACAGCGGATTTTGCAAAATAACGACGAACAGGCAAATCGTCAGGGTATTCACGGCCGAACGGATAAATAATTTATCTTCCAGCAGGTTTCGGTAATTGTCTAATCCGATGAATTTCGGCTTGCTGACG
Source organism: Cohnella endophytica (assembly GCF_003628305.1). Lineage (GTDB taxonomy): Bacteria > Bacillota > Bacilli > Paenibacillales > Paenibacillaceae > Cohnella > Cohnella endophytica. The sequence continues at coordinate 19,071 of NZ_RBZM01000017.1, forward strand.
ATATCCCATTCCGTGAACGAATAATACAAGCTGCTGACGAACGGATAAAAGGTAAACATCAGAAAAATGATCAGTGCCGGAAGAGTAAAAGCGATTCCGTAGACGAGCCCCTTGCGCGTTGGATGCATATTCGTTCACCTTGCTTCCGGAAAGCCCGAAGAGGAGATCAGCGTCTCCTCTTCGCCGCGTTTCCCTAATTTTGAGGTTAGCTCAAGCCGGTCACGGTAAAATAATCAAGCTCTTGTCTTTCTCGTAATTTTTCGTGACTTCGTCCAACTCTCCGCCGCCCGCCTTGCCGCCGCCGATAATCTTCGTCACGAGATTCAGCAGACCCGTTTTGACGGATGGTGGATAATAGGCGCCCCACTGGTACGTGGTCGGATTGTTATTCAGAACGTCGATCAATTCCTTCATTGCGGGAAGCTTAGCTTCGATGATCGTGCTCTTCATGCCGGACATACCGCCGTCTCCCGCATGAACGGCGTTCACTTCCGGACTTAAGATAATGGAAAGCAAATCCTTGGCTTCCTGCGGATGCTCCGTCTTGGCGTTAATGGAGACGCTGTGATCCGGACCAACTCCCATGATCACTTTGCCGTTCTCGTCGCTGAGCGGGAAAAACCCGACTTCGAAAGGCTCGAAACCTTTGGTCTCGAAAGTTTCCTGCGCGACTTGCGCCATCCACGGACCTTGATTGATCATCGCCGCTTTGCCCGATGCGAACTCGATCTGGGTTTGCGGCCAATCGATGCTTAACGCGCTTTTGTTGAACATGTTCTTCTGCGCCAATTGCGTGAATTTGTCCACCGCGCTTTTCGTTTCCGGTCCGTCCAATTGCTGAGTTCCTTTATATACGTCGGCTTCGAATGTCGAACTTGTCAGCGCTTCAGCCAATTGAGCATAACCGCCGAAGAAATAATCCAACGTCCATTGATCCTTGAACCCCACCGTGATCGGGGTAATCTTGGCCGCGTTCAGCTTTTCGCCTGCCGCGAGAAGCTCGTTAAACGTCTTCGGAGGCGCAATGCCCAAGTCGGCGAAAATTTTCTTGTTGTAATAGAAGCCGAACGATTGGATCGTCGTCGCCGCTCCGTAGATTTTACCGTCGTAAGCCTCGACGATCTTGGTAGCGTCGACCATATCGTTCACCAGGGGCTCGCCGGACAAATCCATCAGATAACCGGCTTTGCCAAGGCTCGGCACTTGTTGGCTATAAATAATATCAGCAGCCGCGGAGGATGCGAGTTCGGCTTTGAGCTTGTCGAAATATTTCTCTCCCGTTAAGTTATCCCATTGAATGCTGCCGTTCGGGTACTTCTCTTTGAATTTCTCTTCGACGATCTTCTTGAATGCATCCGTCGTACCCTCTCCCTCGGTTAGGAACCATCCGGAGATTCTCAGCTTAAACGGCTTATCGTCGCTTGCGGACGGGCTTTCGTTGCCGGCGCTTTGACTTGCGCTCTCGACGGCGGATCCCGAAGGGGACGCGGATGAATTCCCGGCTTCGTTCTTGCCGCATCCGGCCAACGCGAGCGCGGTAACCAGGCTGGTCGTTAATAAGGTCAATAAAAGCTTTTTCATATTTATTCCCCCTATGTTTGTTCGTTACATCCGTAATTATAAGCGCTTACATAGATTTATGTATTTGGATAAAACGACTGTCGAGGGGGCTTTTTCACGCTTTCGGCGTTCGGTTTCAGAGAGACGCGCGGACGAATGGCCGGAAACCAAAAAGGCGGTGCAGTATTTCCCGCACCGCCGTTTCCTTATCCGGGCTGTCGCATGGTCAAGCTTACGCGGCCCTTCTTCATGTCCGTTCCGAGCACCCATACCGTGACCGTGTCGCCTACGGCGACGACTTCCGTCGGATGCTTGACGAATTTATTGCTGATCTGGGAAATATGAACGAGACCGTCGTTCTTGATTCCGATATCTACGAATGCTCCGAAATCGACTACGTTACGTACCGTCCCTTTTAGCTCCATGCCCGCTTTGAGGTCTTCGATATCCAGCACATCCGTATGGAATATCGGCGGCGGAAGCTCGTCCCGCGGATCGCGGCCCGGACGTTGCAAGCTGTCCACGATATCGCGTAGCGTAGGAACGCCGACCTCGAGACGAGCCGAGATTTCCTCCAGCCGAACGTCCTTCAATTTTTCCTTGAGCGGCTCCGAGCCGATATCCTTCAGATTCAAGCCGAGATCCTTGAACAGCCGTCCGACGACCTCGTAGGATTCCGGATGAATCGGCGTACGGTCGAGCGGATTTTTGCCGTCCGAGATGCGGAGGAATCCCGCGCATTGCTCGTAAGCTTTAGCGCCTAAACGCGGCACCTTTTGCAATTGCTTGCGTTCGACGAATTTGCCCGTTTCCTCGCGAAGCTTCACGATATTTTTGGCCAAGGTCGCGTTGATCCCCGATACGTAAGAGAGCAAGGACGGAGATGCGGTATTCACGTCGACTCCGACATGGTTAACCGCCGACTCGACGACGCCGGACAAGCTCTCGTCCAGTCTCTTCTGCGTGACGTCGTGCTGGTATTGGCCGACGCCGATCGCTTTGGGTTCGATCTTCACGAGCTCCGCGAGCGGGTCCTGAAGCCGTCGGGCAATCGATACGGCGCTTCGCTCGGATACGTCCAAATCCGGGAATTCCTCGGCCGCCAGCTTGGACGCGGAATAGACGCTAGCTCCCGCTTCGTTGACGATCAAATATTGCAGCTCGCGCTCCGGCATGCTATGGATGATGCCCACGACGAATTGCTCCGTCTCGCGAGAGCCGGTACCGTTGCCGATGACGATCAGTTGAATGCCGTATTGGTTGATCATTCGGCGGAATACGACCTCCGCCTCCGCTTTCTTGTTATGCGGAGGCGTCGGGTAAGTGACGGCCACTTCCATCAGCTTGCCGGTATCGTCCACGACGGCCAGCTTGCAGCCCGTGCGGTAAGCCGGGTCCACCCCAAGCACGACTCGTCCTTTAACAGGCGGTTGCAGCAGCAGATTGCGTAAATTCTCGGAGAAGATGCCGATCGCGTGCTCTTCCGCCTTCTCCGTCAATTCGCCGCGAAGCTCCCGCTCGATCGAGGGGGAAATCAGACGCTTATAAGCGTCCTCGGCCGCCACGGCAAGCGTATCCCTCGTAATCGAAGGGCCTTTTAACGTTCGTCTGTTCAGTTCTTCGACGATCCGATCCGAAGGAACGTCGATCGATACGCTAAGCACGTCTTCGCGCTCGCCTCGGTTCATCGCGAGCACTCTATGCGGCGGCAACCGTTTTACCGGCTCCGAATATTTGTAATACATCTCGTAGACGGATTCCGCTTCCGCGTCCTTGGCTTTGCTGAGTAGCACGCCTTGATCCCACGTGAACTTGCGTACCCAGCGGCGAATATCGGCATCGTCCGCAAGTCCTTCCGCCACGATATCGGAAGCGCCTTGAATCGCTTCCTCGGGCGCGTTCACGCCTTTGTCGGCATCGACGTAACGGGCCGCTTCCGCAAGAAGATCCCCTTGCCTAGGCTGCGAAAGAAGCCATTGCGCCAAAGGCTCTAATCCGCGCTCCTTCGCTACGCTTGCGCGAGTCTTCCGCTTCTGTCGATAAGGACGATACAAATCCTCGACTTCTTGAAGCTTGACCGCCTTCTCGATCGCCGCCTGCAGTTCCGGGGTCAGCTTGCCTTGCTCGTCGATCAGCCGAATGACTTCGCCTTTGCGATCCTCCAGCCCCTTCAAGTACGTACGGCGATCATCGATGGCGCGAAGCTGAACTTCGTCCAGCTCGCCCGTCATTTCCTTGCGATAACGCGCTATAAAAGGAATCGTATTTCCCTCATCCAGCAGCGTCGCCACGGTTCTCACTTGGCTTAGGCTAATCCCAAGCTCCGCCGCGATTTGCTTAACCATTCTTTCTTGGACGTTCTTTACAGCCGTCTCGTTGCCGACGCTCATCCTTCGTGCCTCCCGTTGCTTCATGCATTCCTTTATTATGAAGTTCCGGGACTAAAGAAATCAAGCCGTCAGCAAAATAGCTTCGAGCTTCGCGGCCATCTCGAACAAGGTAACGCCGCAAATCTGCGTCCCGAGTTCCACCTTGTCCGACGGTGCTCGGTTCCAGACCGGGCCGAATAACGTTCTCTCTTCGTCTCGTCCTTGATCCCATAAAATTAAGGCGTTACGAACGAGAACATCGGCGACCGTCGGGAAGCGAGAAGGAAAATCGGTAGCCAGATTCGCGGCGTAGCGAACGAGAATGCCTTTGAACAATCCTCCGTCCCCGTTCCCTTCTCCGGGCAGCAAGGCGGTATCCTTGTCCGTCAAACGTAGGATCGCCGCGTTCGCCGTCCGTTCGGCGTCGAGCAAGTAGCTTTCGTCCCCCGTTGCCGAGTAAAGCTCGTGCGCCGCGCCAATGAAAACGCCCTGGCAATAGGTGAACTCCCAATCCTTGTCGATCGTTCCGTCGCCCGTCCTGTTAATTCCATCCCAGACGAATCCGCTATCCGGATCGACCAGCGTTCGTTTCTGCCAATCGTAGATTCGAACCGCCCAATCCAGGTCCTCCGCTTTTCCGACAATCCGGTGAAGACGGGTTGCCAATATAACCGCGGGAGCGTTAGCCGGCGTGTTCTTGTAATCTAACTGACTTTTCTGCCAGGCGATTCCCCCGCCCATATGATCGTTCCAGCCGGTCTTGATGTCCTCCCACAAAACGAGCGCCGCTTGCTTGTATTTCTCCTCTTTCGTTGCCTCGTATGCTCTGAGCCAAGCGATAGCCATCCATTCCATGTCGTCATATAACGCGTTCGGCCATGCTCCTCCGTTACGCTTCAACAATCCGTCGAACAGCTCTGCAAGCGTAAACCGATAATGGGATTCCCCCGTCCTAACTAGACCGTCTACCAATGCCTCTACCGCGTGCGCCATCCACCAATAATGAAAGATCGTATTGCAAGCGCCGTCCGGACATGGAGTTTCGATATCGTACATGCCGATTTCCCTGTTCCAGAAATGTTCGCGAAGGGCCGATTGCGCCCGGTCTGCCCGAAAGTGTCCTGTTTGCAAGTTCATGATTTTCCGCTCGCTTTCGTCTTCATTTGGTTATCGATTTGAATCCGAACTTCTCCAGCGCCGCAGCTTGCTCCAGCAACATCGTTCCGCTGATCTGAGAGCTTAGCTGAACGAGCGCTTCCGGCGGTTGCGCCCAAGACGGCCCGAATCTGGCTTTATCGCCCGTTCGGCCGTAATCCCAGAGACTTTCGGCGTTCGTATAAATGAGTTCCTCGATCGGACCGCTCCGACTCTTGTCTTCCTCGACCAGCTCCGTCAAATACCGGATAAGGATGCCTTTGAACAAAGCGCCGTCTCCGTCGCCTTCATTGGGAAGCAATCCAGTCGCCGGACTGGCCATGGAATCGATGACGTTGTTGGCCGTCCGGCGGGCATCCGCCAAATACTTCTCTTCCCCGCCGATCCGGTAGAGCTCGATCGCGGCGCCGATGAAGACGCCTTGCCCATAAGTAAACTTCCAATCGGAGTCGATCGTCCCGTCCCCCGTCCGGTTGATTCCGTCCCAGACGAGCCCGGATGCCGGATCGACCAAGGTGCTCTTGTGCCATTCGTAAATCCGTTTCGCCCAGACCAGATCCTCTTCGTTGTCGAAATTCCGGTATAACCGAGCGGCCAGTATTACCGCGGGAGCGTTGGCCGGCGTATTCTTGTAATCCGACTGTTCTTTGCGCCAAGCGATGCCGCCTCCGTATTGCTCGTTCCATCCCGTCCGTATTTCCTTCCAAAGAATGAGCGACGCTTCTTTGTATTTCTCGTCTCCGAGCAATTCATAAGCTCGAAGCCAAGCCAGCGCCATCCATTCCATGTCGTCGTAATAATCGTTAGGCCACATGCCTGCGTTCCGGTTCAGAATGCCGTCGAACAGCTCGCCGATCATCTTCTTGACCGCCTCGTCCTTCGAGCGGGCGTAGATGTCGAGAAGCGTATCCGCCGCATGCGCCTGCCACCAATAATTGAAAGGATCGGTACACAGTTGCAGCAAACACGGGGACGCGTTATTGAACATTTGCCGCTTGCCGTCCCAGAACGATCGCTCAAGCTCGCCTGAAGCAGCTTCCGACCGCTCCTCCCACAGCCCCGAAGACGCTCCGTTCCCTGCTAAGCCTAATCGAGCTCCTGCGTGGTTCAGCAGAACCGCCGTCCCGGCTACGACAAGGGCAATCCCAATGCAGATCAGCCAAAGTCTCCGTTTTCCGCCAAGCCTAATCATCCGTCAACCTTTTACGCCGCTGAAGGCGATCCCTTGAACGAAGTACCTTTGAAGCAACACGAACAATATCAAGATCGGCAATATCGCGACGAGCGCGCCCGCCATCATCGGTCCGAAATCGGTCTGATGGTTATAGGAGAAAGCTTGCAATCCCATCTGAATCGTATGCTTCAGAGGGTCGTTCAGCACGATCATCGGCCACAGGAACGAATTCCATCCCGCTTGGAAAGTAAAAATACCGAGCGTTGCGAGAGCGGGCTTCGTCAAAGGAAGATAGATTCGCAAAAATATCCGGAACTCTCCCGCCCCTTCGATTCGGGCCATCTCCATCATGTCGCTGGGAAGCGTCAAGAAAAACTGCCTCATGAAGAACACCGCGAACGTACCTGACGCGCCGGGAAGAATGATCGCCAGGAACGAGTTGATTAAACCGTGTCCGCCCGATCCCGACCAGTCGTTTCCTCCGAAGAAGGGCAAATGCATGAGTACGTAGAAGCTCGGAATCATCGTGACGACTCCGGGAATCATCATTGCCGCCAGCAAGACGCGGAATATCGGTTTATTCAGCTTGAAATTGAGTTTGGCGAATGCGTAACCGCTTAGGGAACCGAAGAACAAGTTCGTCAGGACGCCCATGACGGCGAGAAAAAAGGAGTTGCCGAAGTACCTCAGGAAAGGGACGGTCGAGAAGGCGGCCGAGTAATGCTCGAAGGTGATCCGGGAAGGCAACCACCGAATCGGGAAAGCGAATATTTCGTCGTCCGGCTTTAGCGACGTGAGTACGCTCCATAAGAACGGCAGGAACATGGCCATGGACACGCAGAAAGCCACGATATAGAAAACGGCCGTGCGGAGCGCCCGGCCATATCCGGGATGAATAGAAGAAACAGATAATTTCATAACCGTTCACCGCTTTCTATACGATAGACTCTTCCGCTTTGGACAGCTTCATGTTGACCAAGGAGAAAATCAAGATCGCCAACGCCAGAACGAACGCCTGCGAGGATGCGTAACCCATCTGCAACTGATTGAAGCCCTGCTGATAGATGAGGTAGACCGGCGTTTTGGTCGCGTTGGCCGGTCCGCCTTGAGTAAGGACGAACGCCTGGTCGAACAGTTGAAGAGCGCCGATAATGGACATCGTGCTGACCAGGAAAGTCGTCGGGCGAAGCTGAGGCCAAGTAATGAAGCGGAACCGCTGTAAAGCGTTCGCGCCGTCGAGCTTCGCGGATTCGTACAAGTAATCGGGAACCCCCTGCAAGCCGGCCAGATAGATGACCATATTCGAACCGATCGCTTGCCACAGCGTCACCATGATGACGGAAGCCATCGCCGTATCCGTCTGAGACAACCATGCGGGACCGGTTATTCCGAAATAGCCGAGGAAACCGTTGAGCAAGCCGAATTCGGGATGCAGAATCCACAACCAGACCGTCGCCGCCGCCACCGCGGAAGTAAGCGTCGGCAAGTAATTCAACGTGCGGAACACTTTGACGCCCATCCTCGCTTTGTTAAGCAACAAAGCGACTAGCAAAGAGGTCAGAATGTTGAGCGGAACGAAAATAACCGTGTAATAGAGCACGTTGCGGAAAGTTTGCCATAATAAATCGTCGTTGATCAGCTTCCTGTAGTTGGCGAGGCCGATCCAATCCATTCGGCTTAAGACATCGTAATTGGTAAAGCTGAGGTAGAAAGCCATGAATACCGGGATGACGGTAAATACGGCGAACAGCAAAATCGTCGGGGAGATGAACAAATACGCCATTCGCGCTTGGTGTCCGTTCAGCTTGCGGGATCGTAACATGTTTCTAACCTCCTTTCGCTGCGATCTTCTATCTCTTGACCCGGATTCCGCACACGTCGAGCACCAACTCGCAATACATCATGTTCGCCCAAGAGAACCACTCCCTCGTGTACGCCGTCGGGTCGTCTTTATGGAAACCTTCGTGCATCATCCCTTTGCCGCCGTCCGTCCGCTCCAGAAGATCGAGCATTCGAACCTTCTCCTCGGGATCGTCCGACGTCAGCCCTTGCATGGCGATCGCGATCGGCCAAATATAATCCTTGGGCGTGTGGGGGCTCCCGATCCCCGATGCTTCCGTTCCCGCGTAGTAATACGGATTATCCTTACTCAGAATGAACCTTCTCGTGTTCGCGTAGACGGGATCGCCGTCCCTTGCGTATCCCAAGTACGGGATGGACAACAAACTCGGAACGTTGGCGTCGTCCATGAGATTAGAATGGCCGAGCCCGTCGGTTTCGTAAGCATAGATCCTTCCGTAGACCGGGTGATCGTAAGTTCCGAAAGCGGCGATGCCGTCGGCGATTTCCTTCGCGAGCGATTCCGCCCGCGCTTTCATAGCCGGGTCGTCGAGCACGTCTTCGGCGATTTCCGCAAGGTAGCCGAGCACGACGACCGCGAACATATTCGAGGGAATCAAGTAACCGAATTCGCAGGCGTCGTCGCTTGGCCGAAAGCCCGACCAGGTCATGCCGGTGACCCCCGTCGGCGTCCCTTTCCCGTTTCTTGGAAGCGTATCTGAAATCGGACAGTTCCCGCGTTCGAAACGGTATTCCGAATCGTGTTCATGGTTTTGTTCTTTCGTCCATACGTCGAGAATGAGGGACGCGGCTTTCTTGAAAGTCTCGTTAAAATGAACCGTTGACCCCGCGTTCTTCCATAATAAATAAGCTAGCTGAAGCGGATAGCAGAGGGAATCCACCTCGTATTTCCTCTCCCAGATCCAAGGCGTCATCACGGTATCGTCCTTCTGATGCCCTTGGCCGTTGGGAGAATCGTTAAACGCGTTGGCGTAAGGATCGTGAATGACGTAACGCAGCTGACTCTCCACGATTCCTTGCAGCAGGTTTTCAATCTCGGAATCTTGCGCGGCGAGCAGGAGGTAAGGTCTCGCTTGCGCGGCGGAGTCCCGTAGCCACATCGCCGGAATGTCCCCGGTAATGACGAAAGCGGTGCCGTCGGGCAGATGACGGAAAGTCGTTTCGATCGTATTGCGAATGCACGTTGCGAACATAGCCTGCGTCTTGGGACGATCCGGAAGCTTGTCTTGCACCGTTCCGATCCATTGATTCAAGTGTGCAAGCGAGTTGGCAAGTCGGGCCATGGCAGTTCCTCTCCTTCTTGCTTCTCTTTAATCCGATGGAAAAGGAAAAGGGAGGTTCGCCTCCCTTTTCTCGTTCCCATGCCGAACGCCGTTAGCGAAACGAAAGTTCGTTACTTCGCTTCCGCATTATCCTTTAGCAGTCGATCTCCCTGCTCTTGCGCTTTCTTGAGCGTCGTTGCCGCATCTTGCTTGCCTTCCAGGAACAATTGCAGGTTCGGAACGAGTCCGTCGCCTTCCATGACCGAGTAGCCCGGGTGTTGCGGTCTGATCTTCGCGAACTCGAGCGTATCGAGGAACGGCTTCCACGACGGATCGTCTTTGAAGAACGGGTCGTCGAGCGCCGGCTTGAAGCCGGGGATGTTCAAGCTCATCTTGGACCAAAGCAACACGTTATCCTTGTTGGCAAGCCACCATTTCTCGAATTCCCATGCCTCGTCCTTATGCTTCGAGCCTTCCGCGATAACGAGACCGAAACCGCCCATTACGCTTCCTTTGTCGCCGTTCGGTCCTGCCGGAGGCGGCACGACTCCGAAATCGAGGTCTTGGCCGAACTTCTTGTAGGTACTCAGCATCCAAGGTCCCGTGTAGAGCATCGCAAGTTTGCCGGTAACGAACGCGTCCGTTCCTTCTCCCAAGCCCTGCTCGAAACCGATTTTGTACACTTTATCTTGGTTCAGCATTCGGTCCCACAGGTTAAGGACGGAGATGCCCTTCTCGTTATTGAAATCGGTAGCGTCGTTGGCGGCGTTCATCATCCGACCGCCCGCTTGCTGCAAATACATATTGAAGAGTCCGGCATCGCCGAGCGAGAATCCCGCTACGTCTAGCTTGTTGCCGTTCCATTTCGTAAGCGCCTTCGCATCCGTCGCCAGCTCTTCCCAAGTCGTAGGCGGTTGCAGATTCGCCGCCGCGAACATTTTTTTGTTGTAGAAGAGGGCACGAGCATCGACCGTAAGCGGAAGACCGTATAGTTTGCCGTCATGGCTGAGTTCCTTAAGCGCTTCGTCGTAATAATCGCCCTTGTTGATGCCGTCTCGATCCATGTATTCGTTGATCGGGTGAAGCACGTTCTTCGGAGCGTATAGATCCGTGCGCCAACGGTCCCAGAACATGATATCCGGAGATCCGCCGGACGTAGCCGCGGTCAAGAACTTCGTGATCATGTCTTGCTGAAGCACGTATTTCACGCGAATCTTGTCTTGGGATTTATTGAAAGCGTCGACCATCGTTTCAAATTGCTTCTGGCCTTCTCCGCCCCAATCGCCCCAGAACGTAATCTCGACGGGTTTGCCGTTCTCGGCTTTTGGCGAGCTGCTCTCTTTTGCGGGCGATGAATTACCTGACGATGCTGCGTTATTGTCATTGTTTTTGCTGCATGCAGCCAATATCGATAAAACCATGAAGCAGGATAAGGCCAATCCCATCCACTTTTTCATTTCGGAAGCCCCCTACAAAGTTTATTAAGCGCTTACAGTTAGTATATTAATTCCACAATCTTAATATGTCAACATAAAAATATTTGCGAATTAATATACCAACATAGTGGGATTAAGTCGAAAAACGATAAAAAAGCCCGAATCTACATTCGGGCAATCAAGTTAATTCGTCGAATCGCCTTTAATAATCGTATAGGGAACCGTATTGTTGAAAGGAACTTCTTTGGATTCCCATTGCATCTGAAGCAGATCCGCGGCACGTTGTCCCATCGCGAATTCGTCTTGGTTGACATGGGTGAATAGGTATTTGTTAAAAGGATTGCGGGGGGAGTCGAAGCACACGATACTGCATTCTCCGGGTATGTCTTTACCCATGGAGAGGAGCACTTCCCTGAGGATCAATGCCAAATTGTACTCCACCGCTACGAATGCGGTAAGCTCGGGGTTAAGTTCCACGAATCGTTTGACGTTCTCGAAGTCTACTTGCACGTTGCGCTCTTCGAACGACCGAGGGACCGAACTGAATAGATTCGTCATCAAATGCTGCGGCTTAAGGCGTTGTCCGTGCTGGATAAGTGCGTCCGTATATCCTTGGATCCGATCTTCGATCGTTGACGTATTCTCCACGGGAAGCGAGATGAACCCGATCTGCGTATGTCCCTGGTCCAGCAAATACTTGGTAATGTCGAAAGCGGCGGCACGGTTGTCCGAGTACACGGAGCAAGCAGCGAGTCCTTTCAAGTAACGGTCGACGAAAACGAGAGGGTACTTATCCAGCACGAGCCGCAGCAACTCCGAATTGTAGTGCTCGCCGTGGACCGGAAAAATAATGAACCCGTCGACGCCTAATTGAAGGAAGGAACGAATGGCGGCTTCTTCTTCTTCCCGCTTGTCGTATGTAATTTTCATAAGCATCCGTCCGCCGAGCTCCGAGCATCTTTCCTCGACGCCATGTATAAGCCTTAAACCGTAAGAGTCCGCGAAATCAGGCAAAATCAAACCGACCAACTTCCAATTTTGAGGAGAATCGGCTTGCGGAAGGAGCGTTTCGCTCGATTCGGGCAACGTCTCGGCGACGAAGGAGCCTTTCCCTTGCACCCGCTCGACTAACCGATTGGCGGATAACATCTCTAACGCTTTCTTGGAAGTAATGCGGCTGACGCCGAACTGGTCGGCCAGTTCCTTTTCCGAAGGGACCCGTTCTCCGCTCTGGAGCTCTCCGTTTTTGATTTTCTCGTACACGTATTTATAGATTTGCTCGTAGAGTGGACCGTCCATTTCATCATCCCTTGATGTATCATGATATATCAACTATACAAAAAATAAACGAACCTATCAAGAAAAAAAGAGCGAACGCCAGCCCCTCCCTTATAGGGAGATGACTGCGCGCTCGCTCTTTACCTCTTTGCCCGATGTTAATGCTCTCAGAACGCCCAGTTCCCTTGGCGGAATACCGGCACGACCGTCCCGTCGTCCAATATGCCGTCGATATCCATATCCGCGGAACCGATCATGAAATCGACATGCATGATGCTCGAGTTTACTCCGCTGGCCGCTAGCTCCTCGGGATTCATTTTCTTGCCGCCCTCGACGTTGAAGGCATATCCGCTGCCGATCGCCAGATGATTCGATGCGTTCTCGTCGAACAACGTATTAAGGAACAAGATGTTCGATTGCGAGATCGGCGATTCATGCGGTACTAGAGCCACTTCGCCAAGGTAGTGGGAACCTTCGTCCGAATCCACGAGCTGTTGAAGGTTATCTTGCCCTTGCTCCGCTTCCACGCGAACGATTCTGCCGTCCTCGAATGTCAGCTTGAATCCGTCGATTATATTGCCGCCGTGGCTCAGCGGTTTCGTACTCGACACATAACCATTCACGCCGGTCTTGAGCGGCACGGTGAACACTTCTTCGGTCGGCATATTCGCCATGAACGGGAAGCCTCTCTCGTTCGTGCTGCTGGCCGCAACCCACAGATGCTTCTCCGGCAGTTCGATCGTCAGCTCGGTTCCGGGAGCGCGGTACTGAAGCTTGCGGAAATGTTTCTCGTTCAGGTAGTCGCTCTTCGCGTGCAAGTTCGCGTTATGCTCTGCCCATGCTTGAACCGGATCGGCAGCATCCAACCTAACCGACTTGAAGATCGCTTCCCACAACAGATCGACCGCCTGCTCCGCTTCATTGTTCGGGAACACCTTGGTCGCCCAATCCTTCGTGGACGCCGCTACGACCGTCCAGCTCACTTTATCGGATTGGATCGCTCTTCTGAATTCCGACAGCCCTTGGCCCGCGGCTTTCTGATAATTGCCGATCCGCGAAGAGTCGATTCCCTTAAGCAAATCCGGATTCGGGGAGATGAGCGAGATGAACGCGGCACCCTTCGCCACGAAATCGTTCCTCTTAGCCGATTCCCATTCGGGGAAACGGGTAAACACTTCGTCCGCCGCTTTCTCGTATTTCAATCGGGACAAGCGTTCGTCCGTCCAATCGACATGGACGTTGCTTGCTCCAGCTTCATAAGCTTTCCCTGCGATCAACCGAACTAGCTCGGCCATCTCGATAGAGCCGGTGATGAACACTTCCTGTTCGGGTTGAACGTTAACTCCAACTTTAACGATAAGCTCCGCGTACTTCTCAAATTGCCGATTCCAATCCGCCATTCTTCCACACTCTCCCATATGTAAGTATCGTAGTCACAAAAAAGGACAGGCAACCGCGTCGGCGGTCCCTGTCTCGCCTTAAAAATCAATTAACCCCACGCTAATCTGCAGGGCTTCGTCTACTTTGCGCATGGTATCGTCGTCGAGATGCGTGATTTTATCCGTTAACCGTTGCTTGTCGATCGTCCGAATTTGCTCTAGAAGGATTACCGAGTCCCGCTCCATGCCATGAGATTTCGCTTCAATCTCGACATGAGTCGGCAACTTCGCCTTCTGAATCTGCGCCGTAATGGCCGCGACGATTACCGTTGGGCTGAATCGGTTGCCGATATCGTTCTGAATGATGAGAACGGGACGCACCCCGCCTTGCTCCGAACCGACGACCGGCGACAAATCCGCATAGAAAACATCCCCGCGTTTCACGATCAAGGCTTACACCCCGCTTACTAAGCGCCCGAGTATGCTTTCGGCATCCTCTTCGGCGTGAAATGCCTCCGATGCCATGTGCAAATTGATCTTAGCCATCTCCAAATACCCGCGCTGCATCGCGTCGCGAATTAACCGCTTCTTGCGATCGACCAGGTAATGCTTCATAGCCTGGCGGATGATCTCGCTGCGATTCGTGTTTTCCTTGGCGACGACGAAATCGACTTCGCGCAGCAAATGATCCGGAAGACTGATCATTATGCGTTTCGTATTGTGTACATTGGCCACCGAACGGACACCCCCAAAGATTTACCAACAAGCACCCTATTTCCCAGTATGCATGAGACCGCCAATAAATATACGAAATGCTTTACATTCCCGTTTTAGACCTTATATTGAACCATTCGAGATTCATATCTTACATTCCTGCTTGAGGAAGACAAAAAGTACCTTTCATTTTCTTCCTGTAAGGACTAAGGACTAGCCTAGCAACGGATTCACGACCGATGCGACCTCGCCTTGACTCCGGTAAACTCTTGGAACCCGGGCAGCCAGCATGCAAGTCACCTCGTAATTAATCGTTCCTAGCTTATCCGCGATGTCATCGGCCGTGAGCGTCTCTTCGCCTTGACGCCCGATAATCACGACTTCTTCTCCCGGCATGAACGCCGGTTCGCCTTCCGCCAGAGCATCGTCCAATCGAATCATGCATTGATCCATCGCGATCGTTCCGACGACGGGAACTTTGCGTCCTCTAACCAATACTTCGGCTTTGCCGGTCAACATCCGGGTGAAACCGTCCGCATATCCGATCGGAAGCGTGCCGATCGTTTCCCGTCCGCTTGTGAAGTATCGCGTCCCATATCCGATGCCTTCGCCCGCAGCCAGACTTTTCACGTGTACGATCGAAGTCTTTAACGTCATTACCGGCTCCAGTTTCACCTCATCGGCGTTCACTTCGTTGCTCGGGTATAACCCGTACATCCCAATGCCGAGTCGAAGCATATTGCCCGCGTATTCCGGCAGATCGATTCCCGTCGCGCTATTGCCCGAATGAATGATCGGGATGGTCTTGCCCATCCGGCGTACGTCATCCGTTACGGATGCGAAGCGTTCGACTTGCAGCATCGTATAGGTCTTGTCTTTCTCGTCCGCGTTCGCGAAATGAGTGAACATGCCTTCCACTTCCAACTGAGGAAGCTCGAAAGCTCTCTCCAGGAACCGCTGCGCGCCTTCTCCGGGAAGCAGACCGAGTCTGCCCATTCCCGAATCGATTTTTACGTGCACCTTTAATTTATTACCGATGTCGGGGAGCATGGCGATCGCATCCAGCGAATCGTTCCGATATACCGTTACCGTAACGTCTTGCTCCCTCGCCAATCCCAAACCTTCCGGAGGCGTATATCCAAGCACTAGAATGGGAGCGTTAATTCCCGCTGCGCGAAGCTCCAATGCTTCGTCCAGGAATGCGACGCCCAAATAATCCACGCCTGCGGCAACCGCTCTCCGCGCGATTTCTACCGCGCCGTGACCATAACCGTTCGCCTTGACGGATGCCAGCAACTTCGTGCCGGCGGCGATTCGTTCTCGAAATGCCCCGATATTGCGTCCCAGGGCATCCAAGGAAATCTCGGCCACCGTGGGCCGATAATAGCCGTCCACGTACCCTCACCTACTCTGCTGCAATTGCTACAATAAATTAATGTTAACGGGAGCAGGAGATACTGTCAACGTTATTCAGGCTGGCAACCTTTTCCTGTCGGAGACAAGAGCGGACCGATCGTAACTCGATCGGTCCGCTTGTTCCTTCCTTATTTCCCCGAGGATACCTGGGTCGATTGCGCGATGCGGATCATATCTTCCTGAGGAAGATCTCCGCTGCTGAGCCGGTATTGGACCCCGTCGTACGTCCACGTTAGCGTGCTCGAATCGCCTTCGGTAAGATTTCCCCACGTAAATCCGAGATCGAGCACTCGTCCATTGTTTAGCGCGACCGCCCGGTCCTTGGATGCGGATTCGACGATCGTGAAATCGTAGCTGCCCGTATAGCGAAGCATGACCCCTTGATGATCGCCGAGATCGACGTCGAGCCGATCCTTTAACATTACGCCGGCAGGCAACGCGTCCACGTCCGGCTCGATGAACGAAAGCGTATCGACGATCGTTGGCTTATCGCCTGCTTGCTCCGGCTGCGCCGATGTTACGCCGTCGCTCGGAGAAGCCTCGGGAGACGCGCTTGTGCTTGCATTCGGGCTGGCATTTCCTTGCGCCGAATCCGAAGGCTTGGCTTTGGAGTCGATTCCCATGTTCTTATCCATGTCGAAGGCCGACTCGTCAAACTTCTTGCCGAAGGTAAACGAATCGAAATTGACTTCGACCATTTTGGTCCCGTTCGCGTCCGATACCTCGACCTTGTTCGGCGCGTAATTGTCCTGCGACAGCCAGATTTTCTGGCGGGCGAACGAGCCGTTCTGATAGTTGCCGGCCATTACGTCGAATACGTAGCTGTCCTTGTCCGTCGCGAACTGCCTGGAGTTGTCCGTGATGATGCTCTTCGCCAGCGTTTGGTACAAGTAGACTTGCCCCTGGTTGTCCGGCCAGTCGCTCTGGAAACGGTAGCTTTTGTTAAGCTGCGGGGTGAGGACGAATACCCCTTCCTTATTGCGAAGAACGATCTGGGTAATGTCGCGTTTCTCGTTCGTTAACGCGATGCGATACAAATCCGGTTTCTGGTACCAAACCTCTACCTTGTAGTTGAGCGGTTGTTGTCCTGTATGTAAGATCATCGTACCGCTGCCTTCATAACTCTCCATTTTGCCAACGACTTTGTCCAGGTCCTTCACGATCGTATCCGCGTTCTTGCTCCCGCATCCGGCCAAGAAAAAGACCGAAAACAGGGCAATAATGGCGGCGATCCATGAAATCCGACGACGCATGCGATCCACCCCTCTGCACATTAGTAATTCCATGGTTCATGTCTATGAGGGGACTTGACCGATTATGCAGACGAGTTCCGGCTTGGCCCAAGGAACTCGTCGCGCTAATCGGCTAGGAATGCGTGTCATTCTGGAAAAACGTCTATGCGTTCTGCAAAATGCCCTTTAGGAGTTTTACGAACTTTTCCCTGACTCTTCCGGCCACTTCGATTACTTCTTCATGATTAAGCGGTTGGTCGAGAATGCCGCATGCCATGTTGGTTAAGCAGGAAATGCCCAGTACTTTCATTTGCGAATGCTTCGCTACGATCGTCTCCGGTACGGTAGACATGCCTACCGCGTCCGCCCCCATGACGCGAATCATCCTGATTTCGGCAGGGGATTCATAAGCCGGACCGCTCCACCAGGCGTAAACGCCTTGCTGCAGGACGATACCTTGGCTTTGGGCAACGTTTTGGGCAATATTGCGCAATTCAACATCGTACGCTCTCGACAAATCCGGGAAACGCGTTCCTAATTCGTCGTTGTTCGGACCGATTAACGGATTCGTGCCCACCAAATTAATATGATCGGTTATGAGCATGAGATCGCCCGGACTGAATTCCGTATTGATGGCTCCGCAAGCATTGGTTATTACGATGGTTTCCACGCCGAGCGCCTTCATCACGCGAACGGGAAACGTAACTTCGTCCAAGCTATAGCCTTCGTAATAATGAAAGCGGCCTTTCATCGCGACGACGGTCTTACCTTCCAACTCGCCGATTACCAATTCGCTGGCATGTCCGACGGCCGTGGACCGTGCGAAATGAGGAATATCCTCATACGGAATGACGACGGAGTTCGTGATCTCGTCCGCGAAGCCCCCCAAGCCCGATCCAAGAATCAATCCGATGCGAGGGACCGTGTTCGTTTTGCTCCTAATAAAGTCCCGTGCTTCCATAATGTTCGCTGTTTGATGCATGTTGTAACCTCCTCGAAGTAATACAGCTTATTTCAGTTTGCTCAATTTTCCGTTTTCTCTTTACGGCACTCCTGTACAGACGTTTCGTCGTCTCCGGAATACATTATAGTACAAGTGGAAGCGAGGTGAAATAGATGGCTGCAAAATCGAAAATTACGAGGACCACCGCAAAACAATGGATCGGCAAGCCCGTGTATATCGAATTAATAGACGGTAGCTCTTATATCGGTTGGGTAACGGGGGCGGAGAGAGGCCAATTGGTTATTTCCGGACGGAAAAGTCCGTTTAACCCTAAAATGACCTCGTCTAAACGTGCCGGCAAAGCACGGGTTTCTAGCTTCTTGCCTGGAATGATAGGCTCGATGCTAGGGGGAGGTTCCCTATTCGGCGGCGGAGGAAACCTCGGAGCCGCCGGCGCTAACGCTGCGGGTGCCGCAGGTGCCGCGGGCGCTGCCGCCCCTCTGGGAGGCGGAGGCGGAGGCGGCTTTGGCGGATTAGGCGGAATCATGGGCTTCATGGGCAAGGCGATGCCCATGATGAAAATGGGATTCGGGATGATTAGAACCATCATACCAATGCTGCAGGGCTTTAAGTTGTAAGGCTCATTCAACTCCGTTCGGCATGAGCGCCGAAATAAATACGCCGCTCCCTAGAGTCGCTGAAGCGACCATTAAGGGGCGGCGTTCGTTAAATCGCGGGCAAGCAAGGAATACGGGTTGGTTTACAGGATCAGTCGAATCCCCGCTTGGAGAACAACGCGACCGAGCTTCTGGCGCACCATAACGAGAAAAGCACGAATAGAAGCGACCAGAAAACCGCCGGTACGTGCGTGGCTTGGCTTAGGTTGGAAGCATCCCCTGCCGTTCCGGATCTCTGAAGCGCAATCGAGAGCAAGATGATCGCGCTAATGACCGATTCTACCAAGCAGATGAAGGCGATGAGCAAATAATAACCTTTAATGAGTCCTGGCCTTGATAGCGTATAGACGAGAACCGTTACGGCGGCGAAACCTCCGCACCAAGCCATCCCGTAGCCATTGCGCACGAACAGCGCCAACCCTAAGGCGGCAACGATCGCGATTGCGATCAAGCCTGCTTTTTCTTTTTTCCGCGAGTGAAGGTAGAACAACAATAACGAGAACAATGCCGATCCCATGTATCCGGCAAGCGAGATCGGGATGGCTTTCCAGGCGGAAGCGTACGAGGAATACGTAACCCCGCTCTGATCGGAGTACAGATAGATGACTCTGACGCTCCCCGACAAAATCAAAGTAACCAACGCATGGGAAAGTTCATGGACAAGCGTATCGACGTTCCGGAAAAATTCGGAAAAAGGAACGAAACGCGTCAGGAATGCCGCAACCGTTAAGTAAATCGCCGTTTTGATCCACGCTCGGATGATAATCTCCTCTTTCTGGCCGTACATGGCGCCAGTTAGATTATACCATTCGCGAAATGCCTGTAAACGATCAATGATAGATTAGAGCATGGAGCAGGATCACGCCGTTGCGTTCGCTTTCGACGATCTGACGCGCATATGGACGATAATGAAAACAACGAGGAATAACGCCATGATACCCGCCGAGAAACGATACATAGACGCGTAGTCGGAAGCCGCAGAAATCGCCCCAAGGACTAATGCTCCCACCGCTACGCCCAGGTCCGTCGTGTTGTAGAACATGCTGTTCGCCATTCCGTATTGCGCCGGAGTCGACGTTCGCAGCATCCACGCTTGAAGCGATGGTTGGATCGCGCCGAACCCGAGCCCGTACAATAAAGCAGAGACAATTAGCATCGGCATCGTCGTCGCGTACGAGAGCAAGGCCAAACTAACGGTTACGCATAGGGAAGCAGGTACGAGTACCGCCGCATAACCTTTCCGATCGAATAATTTACCCGAGATCGGACGGACGATAATAATCGTAATCGCGTTAAACAGGAAGAATAAGCCTACCTGCCCGAGATGAACTTCATCCCCGAATAAAGCGAGGAAGCTTAGCACGCCTCCATACGTAATCGCGAGCATCGCATTTAGCGCCGCAGGAAACAATAGCTTCGAGTTAAATGGAACTTTAGCGTTAGAGGCCGATGCCTTCTTAACTTGAACGCCTGGATCCATGGGAACCGCCTTCGTAAATCCTAATATCGGAAACGCGAATACCAGCGTAATCGCCCCGATCAAAGCCAACGTACCGAATCCGGAATGCTTCATCACGTTTAAGCCGATCATCGGTCCGATGGACATGGCAAGACTGGTGGACAAACCGAAGTATCCGATCCCTTCTCCCATTCGCGATTTCGGAATGACCTGTGATACTAACGTCGGAACGATCGTGCTGGCCATGCCGAAGCCGATTCCGTAACCCACGCGTAGCAACAGCAAGAAGCCGAACGTATCGGCCAGCATGTATAGGAAAGTCATTATGCCGGCGATCACGAGTCCGATGTACAGCAACGTACTCCGCTTCGTCTTTTTCATAAGCGCCGCGGTCATAAACCGGCTGGCGATCGCCGTGAACGCGAACACGCTCGTGACGAGACTTAATTGAAAATCTCCGGCATGAAGCTCGTTCTTGGCATAAGACGGGAATGACGAGAACAGCATCTGCAAATTCAGGAACAATAGCAACGAACTAACAGTTAACGCGATGAAAGAACGCGTCCATAATCTTGTTGATGGTTCTTGTTGTGACATGGATAAGTCTCCTATTCTCGATCGACGACGATCTTGTCCAAATGTCGATTAATGATTTTCAGCAGCTTCATTAACGATTCGTATTCGTCATCCGAAATGCATTTCTTGACCTCGGTCGCGCTCATTCGCTCTACGGGAATCGTATCGCGGATCAACGACCTGCCCTTATCGTTAATATAGACATGAAAGGAACGCCGGTCATTATCCCCGACTTGCTTATAGATCAGTCCCTTATCTTCGAGCAGATCGAGTATTCTAGTTGTCGTCGGCCGGTCCTTGCCGGACCGTTCCGCGATTTCCTTCTGCATGAGCCCTTCTTCTTTATCGATCTGGTACAGCACCGACCATTGTTCCGGCGTAATCCCGTATTCTTTCAACCCGTTTTGGAAAAAAGCCGACATCTTGCGGTACGTCGTTCCCATAATGAAGCCCAACGATAAATCCAAGTCATATCCATGAGCATTGTCAGCCATGCCTACCGCTCCTTTCGATTGCCTTTATTGTTCGTCAGACAATAGTTGTTACGACAACTATATAATAAAGTTTGTATTTTGTAAATGGAAAAAGCTCGCCGCAAGAGCGACGAGCTTCAAAGTCAAAAATGAATTATGGCAATTCGATCGATACTTCGCGCCTTGCTTCCGCTGAACGAAGCACGCCGTCGATGATCGCTTGCTGAATGAGGATCTGTTCGCCCGGGATCGGAGCCGGTCTGCCGTCGCGAACCGCTTCGGCGAAATCCCTGACCTTCTCGTCGAACAAATTCAGCTTGTGCTCGACAAGCGGAATCGCCGTCTGCGTATGGCCGCCGTATTCGTCGTGGAAGAGCGTCATCGAGCCTACCGCGCCATCCCATACGCCGGACCATGGTCCGCTGCCGGCCGGAGTTACTTTTAACCCCGCATCCGTTCCAAGGAACATCGTCGCTCCGAGCGTATCCATATGCATAGCCCAGGAAATCTTAAATTGGAGGACGAGATCGTTCTCGAACCGCACCATCGCCGAGCCGAAATCTTCTACTTCGAATTTGTCGGCTTCGCGGTGATACAACGGATTGCGGCCGAAATGGTTCGAAGTGAACGCGGAAACGGTAATCGGACGCGGATATCCCATCGCGTTAAGCGCCATGTCCAACGAATAACAGCCGATGTCGGCCATCGCCCCCGCGCCCGCCAGTTTCTTGCTGATAAAGGTGCCGCCCGGCATTCCCCGGCGGCGTCCGCCCCCGGTTTCGGCGTAGTACACTTTACCTAGTCGGCCGGATTGCACGATGTCCTGCAACAGCTTCATGTTCGGGTCATACCGAGGCTGGAAGCCCAGCGTTAGCATATTGCCCGTCTCCCGAGCGGTTTGCGTCATCTCGAGCGCTTCCTGGAACGTTACGGACATCGGTTTCTCTAGCAGCACTTGTTTGCCGGCGCGAAGCGCATCCACTGTCGTAACGTGATGGGAGACGTTCGGCGTACAGATGCTCACTCCGTCCAGCTCTTGCGCGAGAAGCTTCTCGTGGCCGTCATAAGCCGCCGCTCCTACGAGTTGCTCCGCTTCGACGAACTGAGCCGCTTTCCCCGGAATAACGTCCGCTACGGCGACGATTTCGACGAAAGAAAGCTTACGGTAAGCCGATACGTGTGCTCTGGCGATTCCGCCGCTTCCGATAATCCCGATTTTCAATGTTTTACCCATGGATGATCCTACCTCTCTAATTGTAAGTGTCCGGACTTACGCGCCCCGGCCGAGCTTCGCCGGCATGCATCCTGCGATAAGCGGTCGGCGTGACTTCGAATTTGTTCTTGAATACGGGATACAAGTAATTCGGGTTCGCGTAACCGTGGCTGAGCGCGATCTCCTCGATCGGTTTCTCGGTATGAATAAGCTCCGAACAGATACGACCGATCCGAACGTGCTCCAAGTAGTCGCGGAAAGTCGTCTGCCCTTCGCTGCGGAAAATACGCTGAAGTTGCCGCGGGCTAATATTGATCGCTTCCGCCACCTGTTCCAAGGAAATCGGCAAACTCTCGTTATCCTGGATATATTGCGTCGCCAGCTGGTAGCGGTGAAATTGCATGTCCCGTTCGGGAATCGCCGGCTTGCCGTCCGATTCGTCCAAGACGCGAACGGTACGGAGCAAAATCTGTACGATCTCTTGCTTCATTAAAGTGTAGAAGCCGGAGGGCTGATCTTCCCATATCCGAAATGCGTCCAGAAATCCGTTCATCGCGTGGTAGCGATCGGCGAGGGGAACGGATGGCAAGCGGTTCAGCGCATCGATACAATGACTCGCCTCGTCCGCCTCCAACCGATCGCCCCATGCCTCTGCCAACTCCGTCTCCCCCAGGGGTACGATATCCAGGTGCAAGCATAGCTCATGCATCGGATCGTCCTGATCGGATTCCTGATAATGAACGAGATCCGGTCCTGTTAAATAGAACAACCCTTCGTGAAGATCGTAGGTCTGATCCACCAGTATGACTTTTCCTTTGCCCTTAGGAATATAATGCAGCTCGTACTCCGAATGCTTATGGAAATTAATGATATGACCCGGAGGAAATGCCACCAGATGGCAGCGCAATACCCGAATTCCAAAACCGCCCCAACGAAATCGCAAATCCAACCGATCAAGTGCGTCCATTCGGTTAACCATTCGGGCATATGGAAATGGACCTGCGTTAACCGTCGATCTGCGATCGTTCCGCGGCATGTTCGTTTCCTCGTTTCTATTTATTTAAGCAAGCTCGTCGATCCGAATCGGACGGCCCTCCGAAGCCGATCGAACGGAGGCCTCCATGAGTCGGGTCAGATCGACGGCCAAGTTAACGTTATCCGTCGCATCCGTATTTTGCTCGATATGCGATACCCATTGGTCAAAAGCCGCCGGAAGCGACGAATCGATCTCCAAGCGCTCCCATTGTCCGCTTCCTTTATTTGAACGCACGACCGCTTCTTCGTTCGGGAATCCGAACAACAAGGAGCCTTCCGTCCCGTGCAGTTCGATGGAGAACGGAGAGTGGCTATTGACGAAGCCTGCTTCCACGACGCCAAGCGCCCCATTCTCGTACCGAAGAATCGATATGGCGTTGTCTTCGACTTCCTTGCCGGTCACGTATCCGAAATTCGCGCTAACGCTCTCCGGCAAGCCCAGGAACAGGCGAACGAGATACATAGGATGGCAACCAAGGTCGATCAACGCGCCTCCGCCGCACTGCTCCAGCGAATAGAAATGCGGAGGTAGCCAATCCGCTATCGCCCCGTTATGGGATAACCGAACCCGCGCCATCGTAAGCTGACCTAGCAAGCCGGACTCGACGACTTTGGCGATCGTTCTCGTATAGCCTGCATAAAGGCGAGGCAACGATACGGCGAATTTCACTCCGGCATCCTTTACGGCAGATAGGATATCGCGAACCTCCCGATGCGTCGGCGCTACCACTTTTTCCGTGAAAATATGCTTACCTGCACGTGCGGCCTTCAACATGACCTCATGATGCAAATTCGTCGGCGCGTCTACGATAACGGCATCGATATCGTCCCGGGCGAGCATCTCGTCCAACGATTCGTAATAGGGAACGCCGTAAGTTGCTGCCTTAGCCTGTCCGCGCTCGGACTCCTCGTCCCAGATCGCGACCAATTCCGTACCCGGATTGCCCAACGCCTGCTGGGTATATTCGTCGGCGTGCACGTGCCAATAACTGATTTTTCCAATGCGAATCATGACTGATCCTCCTAGGTCTCTAACTTAAAATATACGACAATGTATAAAGATTACACAACAGATTCGCCATTGATAATGAGTTTTCGTGCCATTTAAACTACAAAATTACGACATCCATAATCGCGATAGCGAGATACATCTTGATTGTACGGTCTGGTAAGGGATAGGATAGTCTTATTGGATCAACTATCTGCCAAAAGGAGCTTCACTCTATGACGACAATCGCAAACGAATATAAAAATACGATACAAGACGCCATACAAGCCTACTCCCCCCGAATGACCGAAATCGCCGCTTTCATCGGCACCCATCCCGAGCTCGGCCACGAAGAGAAGCAAGCGTCGGCATTGCTTGCTTCCGAGCTTGAGACTCTGGGCTATCGCGTCGAACGTGGCGTGCTCGGCCTTGAAACGGCCTTCATCGCCGAATTCGTCTCCGATAAACCGGGTCCGATCATCGGACTGCTCGCGGAGTACGATGCGCTTCCCGAGATCGGCCACGCTTGCGGGCATCATCTTATCTGCACGATGGCTCTAGGCGCGGCTGCCGGACTCCGTTCCGTAGTAGAATCAACGGGCGGAACCATTCGCGTGTACGGCACGCCCGCCGAGGAGACGAAGGGCGCCAAGATCGATATGGCCGCAGCGGGTTTATTCGACGACTGCGACATCGCGATCATGGCGCATCCTTATCATCAGTATGAACGATCCGGCGCGTCCATGGCCATGGACGCGCTGCAGTTCGAGTTCCATGGCAAAGCCGCTCACGCGGCCGCGAATCCGGACCTTGGCATCAATGCCCTGGACGCCGTAATCCAATTGTTCAACTCGATCAACGCTTTGCGGCAACAGACGAGAACCGACGCCCGAATTCACGGCATCGTCTCTCACGGCGGCCAAGCGCCGAATATCATTCCCGACTATGCCGCCGCCCAGTTCTATGTCCGTTCGGCTTCGCGCGAATATACCGATGAGCTCGCCCGCAAAGTCGTCGCCTGCGCGGAAGCGTCGGGAATGGCTACCGGATGCAAGCTGACGACGACCAACTACGAATATTCGTACGACGAGCTCCGCACGAACGAAACCTTGTCGGAGGCCTTTACGGCGAACTTGATCGCAAGCGGCATCGCGGAACAAGACATCGCGCGCGGGCATGACAACGGCTCGCTCGATCTAGGCAACGTGTCGCTGCGCTGTCCCGTTATCCATCCCTACATCAAAGTCGTAAACGAGCCTTACCAGCTTCATACGATCGAATTCCGCGATGCCGCGCAAACCGATTCCGCATACGATGCGATGGTATTCGGCGCGAAGATGCTCGCTTATACGGCTTGCGACGTGCTAGCCGACACGGAGCTACTTCATCGGATTAAGACGGAGTTCGCCCGGATTCAAGCCTAAACGCAACAAAGCGATCGAAGTTCGCGACGCGTCCGATTGTCCGGCGCTTTCGTACCCGATCGCTTTTTCATTTTCCCTTAATAAGCTATAATGCACTTAGCTATACTTAATATACTAATGCTTGCTAGGAGGCATAATCTCCATGAATACGCCAATCGCGGCATCCTCGACCGTTCCGAAAGTTCCGGACATCATCGAGTGCTCGATCGAGAAAACGTTGGACGTGATCGGGGGCAAATGGGCTTTCCTTGTGCTTCGCGAGCTATTCTGCGGCACTCGCCGTTTCGGCGAGCTTCAACGCAGCATCTCTTCCGTGAGCCCTCGGGCATTAACTAGCACGCTTCGCCATATGGAAGAGAAGGGCGTGCTCACGCGTACCGTCTATCCTACCGTTCCCGTCACCGTAGAATACACCCTTACTCCGAAGGGCGAAGACTTGCACCAGATCGTCAAGGAAATGAAGCTCTGGGCGGCTAAGTGGACTTAACAATCAAAAAAAATGCAGTACAGAGATTATCTCTGCACTGCATTTTTTTATGTGTCATATCAAGTTTGAAGCGCGCAGCAACCTCAAGATCATCGTCGCTACTTCCGCTCGCTTGATCTGCGCTTTCGGAGCAAGCTCCTGCTTCGCGCGCCCTTGAACAATGGCTGCCTCCAGCGTTTCCGCCACGCTCGCAAGCGCCCACTTGTCCGCTTCCTTAGCATCCGTGAAGGAAGCGAGCAGCGATTTCTCTGTTTCCGGCTGCAGTTCCTTATGCAAGCCCGTAACCTTCATGGCTCTGGCAAGCATCGCCATCGCTTCCTGGCGCGTAATGAGCGCCGTCGGCTTGAACTTTCCGTCTGCATAGCCGTTCACGAGTTTAAACTCCGATGCTGCGGCGACGGCGTCATAGAACCAATCGGTTTTACGCACATCGCTGAAGCGCGCTCCTTCTCCCGCGCTGTTTTTCAGACCGAGCGCCCGTACGAGAATAGCCGCGAATTCGGCGCGCGTGATGGAACGATTCGGCTCGAATTTGCCGATTGTCGTACCCGTAACGACATTTCTCGTTGCCAAATCGTTTATCGTCGCTGCCGCCCAGTGACCTTTGGCGTCGCTAAACGAAATCTTCTGACCGATCAGCGCGAAAGGCCCGTTGTACAAGCTGCTGATAACCGCAAAACGTTTGCCGCCCCTGCTCTCGAAACGCGTCGGCATATGCAACAGGCTGCCGTCAAGCGCAATGGAAACGGCGGTCGTCGCTTCCGACGGCTGCGTACCGTCCGGAAGGCGAATTTCTCGCTGGACGTAACGATCGAACTGGTCGACGGACACCGTCTTACCGTTCAACTCCGCTCTAATCGCAAACCGTATGGGACTTCCCGTCAGAGCGGCCCCTTTCTTCTTCGCCAGTTCCTTCATTTTCTCCGCTGTGGATGGATCCGCCGGCGAAATCGTAAAGGTAATGGACACGTCTTCCAGCTTCTCCGGATTGCCTAGCGCAGCGAATAGCTTATCGCTATTTAACGCCGTAACCGGCACCGTATAGGAGCCTAACGCGGTCTCAATCCTTAGCGTTCCCGCAAGTTGTACGAGTCGCTTCAATAGTTTGCCGTTGAGGACGACATCCACGCTGGACGCTTCCGTAACTTGAGGAACCGTCAAAACGCTTCCTGTTGGAGCGGCAGTCAGCCGGCCGATTATCGCCTCATTATCTACGATAATCCGAGCGGCGTTCGGAGCCGTCTCATTCAGGCTGGCAGTGTCGCGTTGCAGAGCGCCGTTCAAAATCAAGTCGATCAACTTGCGCGCGGCTCCCGCGCTTCCACCATTATTCGTCTTAATTTCATCGAAGGAAATGATCTGGAAGCGGCTAAACCGGTTGATTTCGATCTCGATTCCCACAGGATTGCCGTTCTCGTACTGAATAACGCCGGTTAACAATTCCTTCGTTCCATCCGTATGTTCGACGAACACGCGAAGCGACGACGGATCCCGGCCTGAAAGCAATGAGCCGTTCAGCGGGAGGACGACTTTCGTCGGGCTTCCCGTTAAATTCGTTTCGATTTTTCTAGGAATGCCCAGAAGCTGAATGGGTTTGCCTTGCGCAGCCGTCTTCACCTGGCTGTCGGCATGAAGCGCATCGTTCGCCTCATGTTGCTCCGCGTTGTTCTGGACAGGTACAAGCCTGAAATACAAATCCGTACCTTGATCGGCCAGACGCTTCAACGCATTGCTGTCCAGCTTAATGCTGCCTTCATCCGTCCGAATAACCAGCAGGCCGTTCCGATCCGCGAGCGCCGAGATGGCGGAGCTTGGAATCTCCACGGCGATTTCATCCGCTGGACTGCCGGACGGCTGACTCATGCGAAGCTCTACCGTACGATTCTTTTCCTGTGCGTCGCCGGGATTAAACCGGTCTGCCAGTTGCTCAAGTTTTGCCGGATCGACGATGACGGTATCGATGTTGGTGCCGTCGGACAGCTTCGTGCGCAAAATGACGAATTGATCGCTGCTTGGCGTTCCGTCCGGGTTTACCGTCGCTTCCGCCTTTCTTGCCGTCGGCTTTCTCGTTTCGTCGTCGACTTTCGTCACCGTCAAGTTGTTGACGACGAGCAAGAACGTTTTCGTAACGGAAGCCGTTCCCCTGGAAATCGTCGCCGTAACCACGACGTGCGTGTCTCTGCTTTGCGGTCGATGAACGACCGCATTCGCTTGACCGTCTTTCATCGCAATCGCGATCGTGGCCGTGTCGGCGGAGGACCAGGCGATCGACGTGCCATACAAGCCTTGTCCTAGCAAAAGAACATCGCGCGTTACGGATTCCCAAGTGTCGCCCTGCGCGAACGCGAAGCCGTTATCCACCGTCAGGTTTCTCGCCGCTTCGCGAACGGCATCCTCGTCCGTCATCTTCATGACCTTCACGACAAATACTTTGGTTGTTACCGCGCCCGTCGTATCATCTTTAATCATTGCGGTCAGCGTAACGAAGACGTCTTGGTCATCCACGCCCGGACGGGAAATACGTCCGTTATTCCTCACGTGGTCGGCATCATCGGTCGTCCAAGTAATGCTCGTCTTGCCGGATTGTCCTTTGGCAGGCAGATAAAGCGTCTTGGTTACATGGTTCTCATTGTCTCCTGTCTGGTATCCGATAGCCAAAAGCTCTTGATCTTGCTTCAGGTAGCCGGATACAGGAGAAATATCTTCGTCGTTCAGCACGATGAGATGGAACTTCACGACTTTGCCATCCGCATCGACTTCATATACGCCGATATAGCGATTCACCTTCGCGTCTGCGCCAGGGATGTCGTCGCCCGTCGTGTATGGGTCGATGACGCCCGTACCTGTTGGTGCATCGTCGCCGATGTTCGGCGTACCGATCACGCCATTCGTCACTTTCAAGACTAGATGGTTGCCCGTTCCCGGCGTCACGTCAGGGATGCCCGTCGTGCCCGGCTTATTGCCCGGCGCCGGTTTCGGTGCAGGCGTAAAGCCCGGTGCAGGCGTTGGCTTCGATACGTCATCTTCGTTCAGAACGATGAGACGGAATTTCACCACTTTGCCTGCCGCATCGACTTCGTACAAGCCGATATAGCGGTTCACCTTCGCGTCTACGCCAGGGATGTCGTCGCCCGACGTATATGGGCTAATGACATTGTCTCCGCTCGGCGCATGATCTCCGATGTTCGGCGTTTCGATGATGACGGAAGACACTTTCACGACCAGATGATTGTCTGCTCCGGTCGTTACGTTAGGGATGCCCGCCGTACCAGGCTTCTTGCCAGGCTTCGGTTTCGGCACCGGCGTGAAGCCCGGCGCAGGCGTTGACGGAGATACGTCATCTTCGTTCAACACGATGAGACGGAATTTCACCACTTTGCCAGCCGCATCGACTTCATATACGCCGATATAGCGGTTCACCTTCGCGTCTACGCCAGGGATGTCGGCGCCTGACGTGTATGGGTCGATGACGCCCGTACCCGTTGGCGCGTCGTCGCCTTCGTTAGGTGTTTCAATTACGCTTGAAGAGATTTTCACGATTAATCGGTTGCCCGCTTCAGTCGTCACATCAGGGATACCCGTCGTGCCCGGCTTCGTGCCCGGCGCCGGTTTCGGTGCAGGCGTAAAGCCCGGTGCAGGCGTTGGCTTCGATACGTCATCTTCGTTCAGAACGATGAGACGGAATTTCACCACTTTGCCGGCCGCATCGACTTCGTACAAGCCGATATAGCGGTTCACCTTCGCGTCTACGCCAGGGATGTCGTCGCCCGACGTATATGGGCTAATGACATTGTCTCCGCTCGGCGCATGATCTCCGATGTTCGGCGTTTCGATGATGACGGAAGACACTTTCACGACCAGATGATTGTCCGTTCCAGTCGTTACGTTAGGGATGCCCGTCGTGCCCGGCTTCTTGCCAGGCTTCGGTTTCGGCGCAGGCGTAAAGCCCGGCGCAGGTATTGGCGGCGATACATCATCTTCGTTCAACACGATGAGACGGAATTTCACCACTTTGCCAGCCGCATCGACTTCGTACAAGCCGATATAGCGGTTTACCTTCGCGTCCACGCCCGGGATATCTTCGCCCGACGTGTATGGGGTGATGACATTGTTTCCGCTCGGCCCAAGATCTCCGATATTCGGCGTTTCGATGATGACGGAAGACACTTTTACGACCAGATGATTGTCCGTTCCAGTCGTTACGTTAGGGATGCCAGTAGTGCCAGGCTTTTTGCCGGGCTTCGGCTTCGGCACCGGCGTAAAGCCCGGAACCGGAGCTGGTTCAGGTTGCGGCGTACCAGAATCCACATCTTCTTCGTTCAGCACGATGAGATGGAATTTCACTACTTTGCCAACAGCATCGACTTCGTACAAGCCGATATAACGGTTTACTTTCGCGTCCACGCCCGGTATGGCAGCGCCCTTCACGTACGGATCGATGACGCCCGTTCCCGTCGGCGCGTTATCACCGACGTTCGGCGTCGCGATCAGGCTGGATGACACTTTCACGACTAGATGGTTGCCCGTAACCGGCGATACGTTCGGAATGTCCGTCGTTTCCGGATCCGGCCCCGGCTCAGGCTCAGGCACCGGGTTAAAGCCAGGCACGGGTTCCGGCTTCGGTCCTGGATTCACGTCCTCGTCGTTCAGCACGATGAGACGGAATTTCACCACTTTGCCCGCGGATGTCACTTCATACAAGCCGATGTAACGATTGACTTTCGCATCCACGCCCGAAATGGCAGTACCTTTCACGTACGGGTCGATGACGCCCGAGCCGGTCGGCGCATCGTCGCCGACGTTCGGCGTGGCGATCAGGCTGGATGACACTTTCACGACTAGATGGTTGCCCGTAACCGGCGATACGTTCGGAATGTCCGTCGTTTCCGGATCCGGCCCCGGTTCAGGCTCAGGCACCGGGTTAAAACCAGGCACGGGTTCCGGCTCAGGCGTTACGTCCTTCTCGTTCAGTACGATGAGCCGGAACTTCACCACTTTGCCCGTCGACGTCGCTTCGTACAAGCCGATATAACGGTTTACCTTCGCGTCCACGCCCGGTATGGCAGCGCCCTTCACGTACGGATCGATGACGCCCGTTCCCGTCGGCGCGTTATCACCGACGTTCGGCGTCGCGATCAGGCTGGATGACACTTTCACGACTAGATGGTTGCCCGTAACCGGCGATACGTTCGGAATGTCCGTCGTTTCCGGATCCGGCCCCGGCTCAGGCTCAGGCACCGGGTTAAAGCCAGGCACGGGTTCCGGCTTCGGTCCTGGATTCACGTCCTCGTCGTTCAGCACGATGAGACGGAATTTCACCACTTTGCCCGCGGATGTCACTTCATACAAGCCGATGTAACGATTGACTTTCGCATCCACGCCCGAAATGGCAGTACCTTTCACGTACGGGTCGATGACGCCCGAGCCGGTCGGCGCATCGTCGCCGACGTTCGGCGTGGCGATCAGGCTGGATGACACTTTCACGACTAGATGGTTGCCCGTAACCGGCGATACGTTCGGAATGTCCGTCGTTTCCGGATCCGGCCCCGGCTCAGGCTCAGGCACCGGGTTAAAGCCAGGTACCGGCACCGGCTCAGGTGTTACGTCCTTCTCGTTCAGCACGATAAGCAGGAACTTCACCACTTTGCCCGCCGACGTCGCTTCGTACAAGCCGATATAACGGTTTACCTTCGCGTCCACGCCCGGAATGGCAGTGCCCTTCACGTACGGATCGATGACGCCCGTTCCCGTCGGCACGTTATCACCGACGTTCGGTGTCGCGATCAGGCTGGATGACACTTTCACGAGCAGATGATTGCCCGCGACCGGCGTCACATCAGGGATTTCCGTCGTTTTTGGCCACGGTCCCGGCTTCGGTATAGGTATCGGCCAGAACCCAGGCGCCGGGGGTTTCCCTCCCGTCGTGAACGTCCAAGTCGTCTTGCCGACGATTCCCGCGTACGGCATATCGAACGCGTTCTTGAACGCCCCTGCGTCGATCTCTACGTAATATGCCGTATTGTAAGCCAGATAACCGTCCGAATCGAGCGGAGTCAGACTTGTCTTCGCACGATTGCCGGACACGCTCATTCGGCTCAGGTCAACGACCGAAAATTCGCGAAGCACGCTGTTGTCCGACACCCGCTTGATCCGCATATTTTTCCCCGCTACGGCCTTCACGTTCTGGTTGAACGTCAACGTAAGCTCCTGGTCTATCGGAACGTTCGTCGCTCCGTTCGCCGGAGAGTATGCCGTAACCGCGATGACGGTCGGCGTGGCGGTCGCCGTCTTGAAGCTCCAAGGGCTTTCGTCTATTTCTACATCAGTAGGCACGCCATCATCCGAAAACACGTTGTCGTAGGTGACATTGCCCCCAAGACCCGCATAAGCGTTGCCTTTGCCGTGAGCGTCCCGAAACGCGCCTTCGTCAATGACGACGTAATAATGGCCTCCGCTCGTTCCTTTGCCTAGGTTTACGCCCGGATTAACCGTTACGACGGCACCGTCGATCGTCACTTTGCTCGTATCCGCGACGAGTATTTTAGCCTTGACGGCCCCCGCTACGCGGCCTTCGCCGTAAGAGGTTCTGTCCGGTTCCCTAATCGTCAAGTATTTGCCTGGAACCGCCGCGACGTCGTCGTTAAAAGTGATCGTCAATGCCGTATCCTGCGGCACGTTCGTAGCGTTGTCCAAGGGTGACAGCTTCGTCACCTTCAGCTCCGTCGTGTTCAACCATCGGGCGTACAGCGTCATGCTTGCTTTCACCGTGTCGTTGGCGAAATTCCATTCGTTTGAGAATGTCGTATCCGTATACCATCCGCCGAACGCATAGCCCTGCCGTGTCGGGTCGGTCGGTGCTACGATTTTCTCTCCGTCTTCTACGCCGGCGATCGGATCGACCGCGCTGCCCGAACGGGAATCAAACGTGACGCCGTAGCCTTGGGAAGGAAACGGAATAATCCCCGAAGTCCCGAAAATCGGGCCGTATAGCATCGTTATATCATGACCTAGCTTGATCGTATTGACTACGGCGCGCGTTGCCGTATCGATTATGTTTATGACGCCGAGATGGAGACCAATATCGTGAAACGGTGCTCTTTCTACCGTATAGAGATATTTCCCGTCCGCCGACATCTCGACGGTAAACGTCTGCAATGTGTTCTGAGTTTCAATCGGATAGTTCTCAAGCTTATTCGTTTGGATATCGAATGGGCGGATGCCGCCCTGCGTGCGGCGAGCGATATACAGGTATTTCTCGTCGGCGCTGACCGCACTCGATCCGAAGTCGGCGGGTTTCCCGAATACCGATTGGCTTACGAATGTTTTCTTGGCCACGTTGATCACGGTGACCGTTCCGGTTTCCGGGTCAGTTGCATAAATTTTCGAGCCGTTCGGATTGACCGATAAGTAATTTACGTTGCTCGTGCCCAGGGAGAATCCCCCGACAATATTGTCGGTATTCGTGTCGATGATCGAGATGACCCCTTGCATTGACAAGTACAATTTAGTGCCGATCGTGACCATCATCGTCGGTACGTATGATTGATGTTTGGTAAATCCTTCAAGTACTTTGTCCACTGTAAGCGTCTCTGTATTTATGACAGTGAGTACGCCCTTAACCGGATCGAACACGTACGCTTTGCTTCCATCCGCGCTGAATCCGATTGTCCTCGGAAACGAGCTGTCCGGGAACAAATTAATCCTTTTGATAACAGCACCCAGATTCGTACCGCTTTGCGGATCGATGACGGCAACGCCACCGTCATTCCCGTTTCCGCTCAGAACGACGAACACTTGCTTGCCGTTGGGATTCATTCTGGCTGCGAGCGTCGAGGAATCTAATTCGAGGCTTCCCAGCAGCTTCCCGCTGCTCAAATCTACGACATCTATCACGCCCTTATTCATACCGAGCATGTTAGGAACATAGACCTTCTGGAACACGGACGGATCGGGATTAGGAGGACTGGTCCATTTCGCGTACAGCGTCATGTCCGACCTCACGATATCCGTCTGAGAATTCCAAATCTTCGTCAACGACGGCTCCGTATACCAGCCGCCGAACAAATAGCCTTCGCGGCTCGGTTCGAACGGCTCGGCCATCAGAGATCCCGACGGGATATTGGAGATCGGCGCGACCGCGCTGCCCGACCGGGAATCGAAGCTTACGGTGTACCGGGCAGTGCGTTCCCTGGCCGCGGTCGTAATCATGAACGAGCCGACCATATTCGAACCGCCGCTGATCGTCAGCGTCGCTTTGTTCGCTTTCGCGGTCAGATCGTACACGTTAAAGGTGTTATCGCTGCCGTTCACCGAATACGCGAGATTGCCGTCCGCCGACAGGCCGATCAGCATCGGGCCGCTGCCGACCGAGAACTCTCCGGACGGAACCCGTTTATTCGTCTCGGTATCGATTATCGCGACCTGATTTTTTCCCTTAAGCGTGACGTATACGTATTTCCCGTCGGGAGATACCTCGGTCGCCGACGGCGATGCTCCGGTTCCTAAGTCAATCGTCGCTTCCACGTAACCGTTCGCGGGATTGATGACCGAGACGTCGTTGCTGGACGTATTGGCCACGTACAGCTTCTGGCCCCACGGATCCGCGGAGATGCCGCTCGGCGAACCACCAACCATGATGGTATATGTCGTTTCATTGTCCATGTCGATCATCTCTACAAAGCTTCCCCAGCTCGACGTTGAGAACAATTGGTTGCCGGCGACAGCCAAAGCGCCAGGGCTTCTGATGTCGGCAATCGTGTGGCTCACGCTAAGCTTGGCCGTGTCGATTACCGAAATGCTGTTGCCTGATTTGTTGGCCACATAGGCTTTGCTTCCGTCGGCGTTAAACGCGATGCCTTGCGGACCTCCACCTACGGTTATCGTCTTCACGACGGTATCGGTAGCCGGATCGATCACGGAAACGGTGCCGCTGCCCGTATTCGATACGAGCACTTGCTTGCCGTTCGGATTGACCGCCGCGCTGACCGGTTGACTTCCGACGGTAATTTTTCCTTTCTCGACGGTGTTGTTCGTTAAATCAACGACATCCACCTTGTTCGAGGACATGCTTGCGATATAAGCCTTTTGAAACGCCGACGCGCTCTCGGCCGCCGCCGAGACCGTTCCCAACCCCGTCGGAAGCACCCCCGCGAGCATGGAAAAGAGCGTCAGCATCACGATTGTACGATATGCGATTCTCTTCATTTCTCATCATCCTTCCCCAAGAAAAATATCTCATGTTGCTGCAAATGCAAAATATATACCACTATACCATCCGGCATCTCTCAAAAATCTCTCAAACTTTTTGCTGCGGAAAACGAAAAAAAGCTCCCCATCAGCCTATCGGCCAATGAGAAGCTTTGTTTGTTATCGTTTTGGCGTTTCGCCCTTCTTACATCATTCCGCCCATGCCGCCCATGTCGGGCATACCGCCGCCAGCTGCGGCTTTAGGCTCAGGCTTATCGGCGATAACCGCTTCGGTCGTCAAGAAGACAGCCGCTACGGAAGCAGCGTTCTGCAATGCTGAACGCGTTACCTTCACCGGGTCGATAATGCCCGCTTCGAACATGTTAACCCACTCGCCGGAAGAAGCGTTGTATCCAGTACCAACCGCTTCCTTCTTCAAGCGCTCGACGATAACGGAGCCTTCTTGGCCCGCGTTAGCCGCGATCGTGCGGATCGGCTCTTCCAATGCGCGAAGGATGATGTTCACGCCTGTTTTCTCGTCGCCTTCCGCAGTAACTGCAGCAACGGCGCTGTATACGTTAACCAGGGCTGTACCGCCGCCGGAAACGATTCCTTCTTCAACTGCCGCACGAGTCGCGTTCAGAGCATCTTCAATGCGAAGTTTGCGCTCTTTCAACTCGGTTTCGGTAGCTGCGCCGACTTTGATAACCGCTACGCCGCCGGCCAATTTAGCCAAACGTTCTTGCAATTTCTCGCGATCGAAGTCCGAAGTCGTATCTTCGATTTGCGCTTTGATTTGGTTAACGCGAGCGTCGATATCGGCTTTGTCTCCAGCACCGTCTACTACGATCGTGTTTTCTTTGTTTACGCGTACTTGACGAGCCGTACCCAGTTGTTGAATCGTCGTGGATTTGAGCTCAAGTCCGAGTTCTTCGGTAATGACTTGACCGCCGGTAAGAGCGGCAATATCCTGCAGCATCGCTTTGCGGCGATCGCCGAAGCCCGGAGCTTTAACTCCGACGCAAGTGAACGTACCGCGAAGACGGTTGACGACGAGCGTGGACAACGCTTCGCCTTCGATGTCTTCGGCGATGATCAGCAATTGCTTGCCGGATTGAACGACTTTCTCCAGAACAGGCAAGATCTCTTGGATGTTGGAGATTTTTTTGTCGGTGATGAGGATCAATGGATTCTCAAGGTTAGCTTCCATTTTATCCGTATCGGTAATCATGTATGGTGTGATATAACCGCGGTCGAATTGCATACCTTCGACGACTTCGAGATCCGTGTTAAAGCCTTTGGATTCTTCAACGGTAATGACGCCGTCTTTGCCGACTTTATCCATAGCGTCGGCGATCAATTGACCGACTTCATCGTCAGCAGCCGAGATAGCGGCTACTTGAGCGATATCGTTGCGGCCTTCGACCGGTTTGGAGATCTTTTGCAGTTCTTCAACCGCAGCTCTTACCGCTTTGTCGATGCCTTTGCGAATAACCATAGGGTTAGCGCCTGCGGTTACGTTTTTCAAGCCTTCGCGAATCATAGCTTGAGCAAGAACGGTTGCGGTAGTCGTACCGTCCCCCGCGATATCGTTCGTTTTCGTAGCGACTTCTTTAACGAGTTGTGCGCCCATGTTCTCGAACGCGTCTTCCAGTTCGATTTCTTTGGCAATCGTTACGCCGTCATTCGTGATCAGGGGAGAACCGAATTTTTTCTCGAGAACGACATTGCGGCCTTTCGGTCCGAGCGTTACTTTAACTACGTTCGCCAAAGCATCGACACCGCGTAGCATAGCGCGGCGAGCGTCTTCGCTGAATTTAATTTCCTTAGCCATTATTAATTGCCCTCCTTATTAAGTACGTTTGTAATTAACCCACGATTGCGTGGATGTCGCTTTCCTTCATGATCAAATACTCTTTACCTTCGTATTT
Source organism: Cohnella endophytica (assembly GCF_003628305.1). Taxonomy (GTDB): domain Bacteria; phylum Bacillota; class Bacilli; order Paenibacillales; family Paenibacillaceae; genus Cohnella; species Cohnella endophytica. The sequence continues at coordinate 56,298 of NZ_RBZM01000017.1, forward strand.
GATTTCCGTACCCGCATATTTAGAGAACAATACACGGTCGCCTGCTTTTACTTCCAGCGCGATCCGTTCACCGTCTTTAGTCAAAGCTCCGCTACCCACCGCGATAATCGTTCCTTCTTGCGGCTTTTCTTTCGCAGTATCCGGCAGTACGATACCGCTGATCGTTTTCTCTTCTTTCGCGTTCGCTTCTACGAGTACGCGGTCACCCAAAGGTTTAATCATGTAAATAGCCTCCTTCTTATTGGCGTATTATGGTGAAGCCATTCTGTTAGCACTCAATTGTCTCAAGTGCTAATAACCATTTTCTATGATACGGTTTTTATGGATGGTTTTCAAGTCCTTTAGGTTAAATCGCGAACAAAAAAATGCGAATCCGCTAGTCGAGCGGATTCGCACCTCTAAGGGCTTCATACCCTTGTTTGTTTTATGGCTTACTTAGGTCTTGAAGTTGCCTACCAATCCTTTAAGCCTGGAAGCCATCGAGCTTAAGTTCTCGGCCGTGCGTGCCATCTCTTCCGTGGATGACAATTGCTGCTCCGTCATTGCCGACACTTGTTCGGTAAAGGAAGCCGTTTCTTCCGTAATACGGGCGATGTCTTGAATAGACTGCACTACGGATGTGCTTCCGGCCGACATTTGCTCAACGGAAGCGGCTACGTCAACGATATTCGAGCTCAGCAGACCGACCTTGCCAACGATCTCGCGGAATGTTTCCTCCGCGTTTTGCATGCCGGACACCGCGGAGAATACTTGACCCGCGCTCTGTTCGAACATCGTAGCCACTTGGCCGATATCGCTGGACATCGTTCCGATCGTATCTCCGATTTGAACGGCCGATTGCTGGGTCTGGTCCGCAAGCTTGCGGATCTCGCCCGCGACGACGGCGAAGCCTCGTCCGTGCTCGCCTGCGCGAGCAGCTTCGATCGCGGCGTTAAGCGCGAGCAAGTTGGTTTGGTTCGCAACCTCGGAAATATATCCGATGACTTCGCGTACCTGCTCGGACTTGTGATTCAATCCCCTAACGACTTCTTGGAGGGAACGGAACGCTTTCTCTACCTGGACGATATCCTTCGACGTGGATTGCAGCAATTCGGAGCCTGCTTCCGCGCGGCTAACCGTCGTTTGCGCCGTGTCCGACACCCCGGTCGTCGTAGCCGCTACCTGATTCAATCCATCCAACGTTTCCTGCATCGTTGCGGAAATTTCCTGCGATTGGGCGACTTGCGTCTCGGAGCCCGCGGCGACTTTCTCGACCGCTTTGGATACTTCGCTGCTGACGCGCGCGTTCTCGTCCGCGCCTTGTTTAAGCTGAATCGCAGAGGCCGCAAGTTCCGCCGTACTGTCGCGAAGCTCCCTCATCATCTTCTGCAGCCCGTCAAGCATTTGATTGGCCGAATTGGCCAAATCGCCCATCTCGTCGGTTGAACGAATATGTATGCGTCTCGTCAGGTCCCCGCCGGAAGAAGCAATATTCCGCAACGTAGCGGTAACCCCGCCGATCGATTCGGTCAAGTTCCGTGTCAACCACATCAAGCCGAATCCGGCGCAACCGGCGATCGCGACGAAAATGACAATCAACTCGATGAACAGCCCGGAATGATCCGAAACATCCATTCCTGATATTAAGAGTACGAATGCCAATGCCAATAACACAATCAAACCCAAATAACCAATCGTGATCTTGCGAACCAATGTCATGTCGCGCATTCCTTGTCCCTCCCGGATTGTAACAACCGATGAAAGCCCTTACTTGAGACAAGTGTACCATAAGTTAGGACATTGGCATATCGAAATTTGACACATATTGCTTCTTTATGGAAGGAAATTCTTCAAACCTCAATCCTCGATCTCGCGCTCTTTTCTCGCCTGGTCTTTCATGCGTTTGCGATAAGCCATACTGGACAGCAACACGCTAAGCTCGTAGAGCATTACTAAAGGAACCGCCACGAGCATATCCGAGACGACGTCCGGAGGAGTTACCATCACGCCGATAACGATTAGAATGAACCACGCGACTTTGCGCATTTTCTTAAGGATCAGAGGGTTCAGTATTCCGATTCGGCTCAAAAACAAAATGACCAACGGAAGCTCGAACAATAAGGAGATCGGCAACAGGATGTTGAACAAGAACGAGAAATACTGAGTCACCCCGTACGTCTGTTCCAAGCCCATGTTGTTGGTCATCTTTTCCGTAAAAAGGAACGCCATCGGAAAGACGACGAAATAGGAGAAGGCCAGTCCGATCAGGAACATTAAAAAAGCCCACGGCACGTATTGCAACGTCGCTCTTTGCTCTCTTTTCCCCAATGCCGGACGCACGAAAGCCCATAATTGAAACATAAAGAAAGGAATCGAGATAATAAAGGAAATTACGATCGCGAATTTCATGTATAGGCCGATCGCGTCCCAAGGAGAAAAAGCATGAAGATCCAGACTTTTCACCGGCGCGGCCGCAACCAAATAATCGAAGACCGGTTGGGCCCCGAATAGTCCCGCGACAAGTCCGAGGACAAACACGATCAAGCTATAAATAATCCGTTTGCGCAGCTCGCCTAAATGCTCCGTCAGCGGCATCCAGTCCTCGTCCTGCTGCGGTCCTAACCTTTCGCTCATCCTTCTAACCTCCACGAAACAATAGGGCTGTCCCGTGCGCAGCTCGAACCTTTGCGCCGAGGACAGCCCCTTCATGTTTTCTACGGCTTCCCGTTATTCCGGGAGACGTCGTTCCGCTTTCGGATGTTCCGCCTCTACCGGCGAAACGTCCACGCGGCTTGCCGCAGGACGCTCTTTAGGATCATCCATCAGATCGTTAGCGCCCTTCTTAAACTCGCGAAGCGTGCGGCCGAAAGCCCTTCCCAATTCAGGAAGCTTGTTCGGTCCGAACAAAAGCAATGCGATAAGCACGAGCAAAATCATACCCGAAGCACCGATACCTGACATACTTAAAACCTCCGTTCTCATATGACACGCTGCAACCCGATGGAATTAGCAACGGTTAAGCCCACCATAACCCATAACTACGATATCCTCTTTCAAGATCGGAATGCCTGCCAGAACTCTCGGCAACAATACGTCGAAAGAGGTATACGGGTCGTGCATAACGCAGCCCGGCAATCCGAAGATCGGTACGCCCCGCAAATAACCGAATAGAAGCATCGAACCCGGAAGCATCGGCGTGCCGTAGCTTACGATATCCGTTCCTGCTTCCGCGATCGCCCCGGGCGTACGGTCGTCGGGATCTACCGACATTCCGCCTGTTACGATTATCATATCATACCCTTGTTGAAGGAAATAGTGAATATCATTGACAATTGTATGACGATCGTCGGGGGCGAAGCGTTGCTCGGCTACTTCAGAGCCTAACTCTTCAAGCTTAGCCTTAACCGCCGGCCCGAACTTGTCCGCGATACGCCCCGTGAATACTTCGGTTCCCGTCGTAAGCAAGCCTGCCTTTAAAGATCGGAACGGGCGGACGCTTATCGGCGCGGTTCCATGCTCGCGACGGTATGCCTCGGCGATCTCTTCGACTTCGGATACTTTGCTCGCCGGAACGATCAGGGGTATCGCCCTCGTTGCAGCTAGCCCATCGCCCGGTCGAACAACTCGATCGTTCACAACGGTCGCCAGCGCGATTTCTCCCACTCGGTTAATCCGGTCCACCACTTCGCGGGCGATGCAGGCAAGACCCGTTATCCGTGATTTGACGGATACTTTGCCTTCGCGAGGTTCGCTCAAATCGGTATGGTCACCGCTCAAGGCAAAGGCCATGCGCCGCGCCGCGTCGTCTTCATGCAGATCCGACGCCGCCAACTCGAGGACGTAGAGATTCTCTTTGCCGATGTCTTTGAGCTTCGGAATATCCTCGGGAGATACGACGTGACCTTTGCGAAACAACATGCCCTTGAATTGTCCGGGCAAGATTTGCGTAAGATCATGAGCCAGCACCATGCCTACCGCATCCTCGACCTTCACTTCGCTTAACAATGAGGAACTGATTCTCGTCGTTCGGCTTGGAGATGAACTTTCGGAGTCGTTCATCTCTCTTGCTCCCTTCGCAAACCTTTCACTTGATCGAGGGCTTCCGGAAGCATATCCATGACCGGCATCAAATGCTCATGAACTCCTTTCGGATCCCCCGGCAAATTCAAAATTAGCGTTCTGCCTCGTACGGCGCATATCCCACGGAACAGCATGCCATGCCGCGAACGTTGAAGAACGGCCGCCCGCATAGCCTCCGGAATTCCGGGAACGATTCGTTCCGCGACCATCAGCGTCGCTTCCGGTGTGACGTCCCGGATGGCAAGCCCGGTGCCTCCCGTAGTCAAAATCAAATCCGCTTGGAAATAATCCGCCATCTCGATCAGCGCGGCGCGAATTTCGTCCGGATCGTCCGGCACGATCCTATAATCCACGATATCCCCCATCAGCTCTTCCTCGATCAATTCGCGAATAACCTGAGCGCTCGTATCCTCGCGTTCCCCGCGCGAACCCTTATCACTCGCCGTCAACAAAGCGACCTTCCACCGCATCCTGCATCCCTCCGCACCCCTATGTATAAGTCCATTCTCTAAAATGCAATCGAATGAATGTTCTTCCATCGTTAAGCGTTAATCAATTATCGTCCTCGGTTCCTCTGGCGTAATCGCCGCTTTTTCCGCCCGTCTTGCTAAGAAGTTGGATGGGACCGATGACCATAGCCTTCTGCAGTGCCTTGCACATATCGTATACCGTCAAAGCTGCTGCAGAGACTGCCGTTAATGCTTCCATCTCTACCCCGGTTTTGCCGGTCGTCTTTACTTCGGCCGTAATAATAAGCGTATCGCGACCATCGTCGTCGAATTGTATGTTCACGCCGGTTAAAGGAAGCGGATGACACATCGGGATCCAATCCGACGTTTTCTTTGCAGCCTGAATGCCTGCGATCTGTGCTACCGCGAGGACATCTCCTTTGGCTACGGAACGGTCTCGAATTCTGCGCAGCGTTTCCGGAGCCATCGTCACCACGCCTTCGGCAATTGCGATGCGGGCGGTCGCTTCCTTATCCGATACGTCCACCATCCTAGCGCGGCCTTGCTCGTTGAAGTGCGTCAGTCTACTCGATCCTTCGTAGACGTCGTCCATCATGATCCTCCTTCGCCGATTCGAATGATTCCTTCTTCCGTTGCCAATCCGTCTAACCTGAGATCATGCGGCTCCATCGGTAAGGATTCAGCCACAAGCTGGGCGTCGTAGGCAAAACCTATCCAAAGCGCCCGATGACTTCCGTAGTTTTTCATTTCGGCGTATAACCTATCGTAAAAGCCTCCGCCGTATCCAAGCCTTCCGCCTGCCGCGTCATACGCAAGCCCCGGCACGAGGATCACGTCCAAGTTTTCCGATTCTTCTATTAAAGAGGTTGTCGACGGGTCCGGTTCGGGGACGCCCCATTTGCCGGGTGTCCAGTCCTTCATAGCTTCGACCTTGCGCAGCTCCATTCCTTCTTCGCCTGGTCTCATTCTTGGGGCAAATACGCGATCGCCCGCTTCCCAGCAACTTACGACGAGAGGTAGCGGAGAAGCTTCCGAACGGAAAGGCGCGTAGGCGCACAATAGAATCGGTCGCCCTAACCTTTCCCTTAAAGGTTGAATGATATCTTGCCCCACATTGAGACATAACTTCTCGGAACGCCGTTCCCTCTCCTCCGAAGGCAAAAGATCCCGCAACTCGGTCATCCGCCGTCTCCACTCGGCTTTATCAATAGAAGCTTCGTTCCCGTTCATCCCCATTTATATTTGCCTGCCTTCGAATTTCAACGAAAATCTATTTTCATTTTAGCATTACCTACCTGTTTTCGCCAAAGAATAACGTCTTGGACATTTCTTGCGCTTATACGTTAAACTTGAAGGGTTAAGCCTAAAAGAACTTGTCGGAGGGATTCCTCTTGCTATTGCACGCATCGAGCATTACGAAACATTATGGCGTTACTCCCGTATTGGACGGGGTTTCGCTACTAATTAACGAACGCGACAGAATCGGTCTGGTCGGGGTCAACGGCGCGGGCAAATCCACTTTCTTGCGCATCCTTGCCGGTGATTTGACGGCGGACACCGGATCCGTATCCAAGCCGAGAGAACTAAAAGTCGGTTATCTGGCACAGAACGGAGGCTTGCAAGGCCACCGGACGATCATGGAGGAAATGAATTCCGCTTTCGGACCCCTCTTGGAACAAGAACGCGCATTAAACCAATTGGAAGTTCGAATCGCCGATCCGGTCGAGCTCGAACAAGCGGAGCGCTACGAAGCTTTACTTGCGCAATATGCCGACTTAAGCGAGAAATTCCGTGAAAACGGCGGGTATGAAATGAAAAACCGCATACGCAGCATTTTGCACGGAATGGGGTTCGGCAGCTTCGCTCCCGATACGGAAGTCGCTTCTCTAAGCGGCGGTCAGCGAACTCGACTCGCGCTGGCGCGATTGCTGCTCGTACAGCCCGAGCTCCTGTTGCTCGACGAGCCAACCAACCACTTGGACATCGATACCCTTACTTGGCTTGAACAATACTTGCGCTCTTATGCCGGTGCGATGGTCATCGTCTCCCATGACCGCTATTTTCTAGATGCCACCGTGACTTCCATCCTCGAGATCGAGCGGCATGCGGCCGTTCGTTACACGGGCAACTATAGCCGTTTCATGGATTTGAAGGCAGCGGCATTCGATCAACAAATGAAACTGTTCGAACAGCAACGCAAAGAAATTTCCAAGATGGAAGACTTCATTCAGCGCAATATCGTTAGAGCCACTACCACTCGCCGCGCTCAGAGTAGACGCAACATGCTGGAACGGATCGAAAGGTTGGAGAAGCCGGGAACGTTACGCCAAGCGAATTTCTCGTTCACGACCGAGCGAAGAAGCGGCAAAGAGGTGCTACGCGCCATCAATTGTTCCGCCGCTCCGAAAGAAGAGATGCAACCCTTGTTTCGCAACGTATCGTTCGAGGTTAAAAGAGGGGAGAGGCTCGCTTTGCTCGGGCCGAACGGCGTCGGGAAAACGACTTTGCTCCGTGCTCTCATCGATAAGTTGCCTCTACGTACCGGCGTATTCGAATGGGGAGCCGGCGTTTCGCTTGGTTATTACGACCAAGAGCAGCGCGAGCTGACTCCTTCCAACACCGTGTTGGACGAAGTTTGGAACGCTTATCCGCACCAACCCGAAGCGGAGATTCGCACCGTTCTCGGAAACTTCCTCTTCAGCGGAGAGGACGTCCGCAAGAAAGTCAGCTCTCTGAGCGGCGGCGAGAAGGCTAGAGTCGCGCTTTCCAAATTAATGCTGAAAAAAGCGAACGTACTTTTGCTGGATGAACCGACGAACCACTTGGACCTGATGAGCCGCGAAGTATTGGAAGCGGCTTTGGAAGAATATGATGGCACGTTAATCTTCGTCTCCCATGACCGTTACTTCCTGAATCGAATTGCCGATCGAATCGTCGAGTTGGCTGCTGACGGAACGACTCATTTCCTAGGAAATTATGACGAAATGGTCGACAAGAAACAACAGATGAAAGAATGGGAAGCTTCTAAACCCGATAGTGCGTCGTCCCCGTCCTCCACGGCGGCTGTCACGAATTACGAGGCCGAAAAACAAGCCAAACGCGAGGATCGCGCGCGCTTGCGGAAGCGGGAACAAGCCGAGGCCGATATCGCCCGATTGGAAGCCGAGCTAGAGGAGCTTGAACTGCAGATGGCCAAGCCGGAGATGGCAACGGACTATATGATGTTGCGGGAAAAGCAAGCCGAAGCGGAGAAAACGCGAGAAACTTTGGATGAGGTTTATCGGGTTTGGGAGAGCTTGATGGACGAGTAAATCGAAGTTTAAGGGAATAAACTATTCACATGGTTATCCACAGCTTGCGCATAAAGTCGGTTAAGGGTCAATTGAGCTCCGTTACCCTTGAACGGTTGGTGCGCAGGCCTTTTTTTGTCGATTTTTAGGGAAGGGATTGATTTCCACCGCTTTGTCCACATTATCCACAATTTCCACAGCAAATCTGTGAAAAACTCATCCCCTTTTCACAATGCGAAAACATCAACGGTACCAAGCGTTTCACACTCTTGTGCACACTATGCACATGGGGTGTGGATAATTTTGTCCACAGCCTCGAATTTTTATCAATAATTAAGCAAACGATGTGGCGGAATTCGGCGCTGTGACGGGGTTCGGGGTTGCTAAACTGCATTTAGTACATGTCGAATGCGACATTTTGCCGAAAAAGAGCTATCAGCCTGCAAATCCGGCTAGGCCCCTTAAATCTGGAGTCTGTCCCTTAAAAGAAGCCGCTCAGTTAGCGTAGCTCTGTATTTTGAGTTCTTACAGTGCTCTGTAAAATTGTGAGCGGTCTTCAAGCTGCATTACCCACTCGGAGAACCTAGCTGGTGGCATACGCCTCAAGCTTCCATGCATCCTTCGGTTGTTGTAAAAGTTC
>NZ_RBZM01000018.1 GCF_003628305.1 Cohnella endophytica
AGATGAGATTTCCCAATTCGTAAGACCCCTTGAAGAACACGAGGTTGATAGGCTCGGGGTGGAAGCGCGGTAACGTGTGGAGCTGACGAGTACTAATCGGTCGAGGGCTTATCCTAAACGAATTGACACGTAAGACAAATGATACATTCACCTTTCTTCTAAGCTTTGTTTCGCATCCAGTTTTCAAGGCGCAATAGCCTTAAGTAGAAGCGATCTCATTCGGGATGGCTTCTTTTTTGTTGTCTTTTTCGGTAATTCTGTTCAATAATTTCACCAATTCCCGCTTTTACCGCTAATTAACTACCATTGGCACATCTTGGCCGATCCCACGATAATCCGCCACTTCTCCCATAAACTCATCAGCAGAGCCTTTCCTCCAGATGCAAACAATACCGTTACCTTGTATTGCGGGAGGCAAAATGGATGAAACGGTACCGTAACTTGAGCAGGTTCGCAATCTTTTCCTTAGTCATCGTGCTCTTGGCATGTCCATTGTCAGGTTGCGCGACGGATAATACCTCCGCGGATTCTTTGGACGATCAACTGATCTCCGCCGCAGTTAAACAACAACAAATTCGAAAAGCAACTAAGAAGAGAAAATACGCGAATTACGCTGCAGCCGATAGCCGGCCCGTCACCTTAAACCCGTCGACTCAGCCCGTTCGCGCGATCTATGTTTCTTCGCACGTTGCCAACGGCAAAAGAATGAACGCTCTGATCGACTTGGTGAAGCAAACGGAGCTTAATGCGATGGTCATCGATATTAACAGCGGCGTTTCTTTGGTGGCAACCGAGGGTAAGGGGAGCAAAGCAAAAAACTATAAAAAGCTGGTTTGGTCGAATAAGCGATCGGCGCAGCATTTTCGCGAAGTGATTAAGAAGCTAAAAAACGAAAACATATACTTGATCGCCCGCATCGTCACTTTCAAAAATCCGGAGCTGGCGCGCGCGGTACCGGCCTGGTCGCTCAAACGCAAGAACGGCAAAACATGGACGGACCGTAGCGGAACGCCATGGATCGATCCCTACCGGCAAGACGCATGGGAATATCCGCTAGCGTTAGCCGAGAAGGCTGTAGAAATCGGGTTCGACGAAATCCAATACGATTATGTTCGTTTTCCGGAGAATGCCGCCAAAGTAGACCGTGAAGTGGCTTATGACAATGAAGAAGGCTGGAAAAAGAGCGAAGCGATTAGTAAATTTCTTCATCGGGCCAATCTCCGTATCCATAAATCGGGGGCAAGGGTATCCGCCGACGTGTTCGGATTGGTCGGATCTACCGACGACGATATGGGAATCGGCCAAAGCTGGAGCGCGATCGCCAGGGAGGTCGACGTGATCTCGCCGATGATCTATCCTTCCCACTATTCCCAAGGAATGTGGGGAATCGCGAATCCGGATCTTAGTCCGGGGCCGATCATTACCCGTGCGTTGAAGGATACGGTAAAGCGAAACCGCAAGCTGAACGAGAAGGGGATTGCGACCGCGAAAGTCAGGCCGTGGCTGCAAGGGTTCACGGCAGGCTGGGTTCATCCGCACCAAACCTACAAAGCGGCACAAATTCGCGAACAAATTTTAGCGGCTCGCAAAGCGGGATTTTATTCCTATATGATCTGGAACTCATCGAACAAATACCCCAAAATCAACACCTAAGATGGATAGGATTGGGAGTCAAGAATGCTGATTTGATGCGGCTTTAGAGGTTTCGAATGTGCTTGACAGCCTATGTCGCCTCTGCTAAGATTGACGATAATCAATCGGAGACATTCACCGGAGAAGATCCGGCTAAGGGGGTAATTGGCTGTGTGGCAAACGAAATTCGCCAAAGAAGGGCTTACGTTCGACGATGTGTTGTTGGTTCCTCGGAAATCTTCTATTCTTCCTCGGGACGTTGACGTATCGACGGTACTCAGTCCTTCGGTAAAGCTTAATATTCCGTTGATCAGTGCGGGAATGGATACGGTCACGGAATCGGCTTTGGCGATCGCAATCGCTCGCGAGGGCGGAATCGGAATTATTCACAAAAATATGTCCATCACTCAGCAGGCCGAAGAAGTGGATCGGGTTAAACGTTCCGAGAGCGGGGTTATTACGAATCCTTTTTCCTTGACTCCTGATCATCACGTATACGACGCCGAGGAACTGATGGGTAAATATCGCATTTCCGGCGTGCCGATCGTGGATAACGACGGTAAATTGGTCGGTATTCTCACGAACCGCGATCTGCGCTTCGTGCATGATTACTCCATCAAGATCAGCGACGTAATGACGAGCGAGGACTTGGTTACGGCTCCGGTCGGTACGACGTTGCAGCAAGCGGAAGGCATCCTTCAACGTCATAAGATCGAGAAGCTCCCCCTCGTAGACGAGTCGAACACCCTTAAGGGACTCATTACGATTAAAGACATCGAGAAAGCTATCCAGTTCCCTAACGCGGCCAAGGATAGTCACGGACGCTTGCTTGTCGGAGCCGCGGTCGGCGTGTCCAAAGATACGTTCGAACGTTCGGAAGCTTTGGTGCAGGCACAGATCGACGTGTTAGTCGTCGATTCGGCTCACGGTCACCACATCGATATCGTAACCATGGTAAGCAAACTCCGCGAGAAATACCCGGAGCTGACGATTATCGCCGGTAACGTGGCGACGGGAGAAGCGACCCGCGATTTGATTCAAGCAGGCGCATCCGTCGTTAAAGTCGGTATCGGACCCGGATCGATCTGTACGACGCGCATCATTGCCGGTATCGGCGTGCCGCAGATTACGGCCATTTACGACTGCGCGTCCGTTGCTCGCGAGTACAATATTCCGATTATCGCGGACGGCGGTATCAAGTACTCCGGCGAGATTACGAAAGCAATCGGAGCCGGCGCAAGCTGCGTCATGTTGGGAAGCCTATTCGCAGGAACGGAAGAAAGCCCTGGCGAAGCGGAAATTTACCAAGGACGCCGCTATAAGTCTTATCGCGGAATGGGATCGATCGGCGCGATGAAGGAAGGTAGCAAAGACCGCTACTTCCAAGAAAACGAGAGCAAGCTCGTTCCCGAAGGGATCGAAGGCCGCATCGCCTACAAAGGTCCTCTTAAGGATACGATTCACCAGCTTCTTGGAGGTCTTCGCTCGGGTATGGGTTATTGCGGTACGAGTTCGATCGAAGAACTGAAGAACGAAACGCAGTTCATCCGGATCACGGGAGCCGGATTGCGCGAGAGCCATCCGCATGACGTGCAGATTACCAAAGAAGCGCCAAACTACTCCATGTAAATCCTGTTCGGGTTAGTATGCATAGAGAAAGCCGAGGGAATGGAATTATCCAACCTTCGGCTTTTTCCTTTAAGTCGTCGTATGTTACAATAGGACGAAGCTATTTTTATCGAAAAAGGGGAGAATGCGTTGAATCGCCATCATCTTAAGTCCATCTCGAAAGCATTCATCACGAAGCGGTTCATCGCCGTTGTCGTTCTAGTTCATCTATTGTTCTTATTCGGACTATCCTCTATGGCTTCCGCAGCCGACGAAATTCCGGGAGCGCCGCAGATCGCGGGCAATTCCGGTATCCTAATGGATGCGGAAACGGGCCAGATCCTATATCAATACAATGCGGATGCACCGTTGCCTCCTGCCAGCATGTCGAAGATGATGACGGAGTACCTCGTATCCAAAGCCGTAAAGCAAGGCACGGTTTCTTGGACCGATACGGTAAAAATCGGCGAGAACGCGGCCAAGCAAATCGGAAGCCGTATTCTTCTTGCTCAGGGCGATCAACATACGATCAGAGAGCTTTATATCGCGATGGCCGTTTATTCGGCTAACGATGCTACAGTGCAATTGGCGGAGGTCGTCGGCGGCAGCGAGGCGGGTTTCGTGAAAATGATGAACGATGCCGCTGCCGAGCTAGGCATGACGGCCTCTCATTTTATTAACGCAACCGGTCTTGACCGCGCGGATATGCCGGAGAAGTACCGTCCCGCCGAATCGGGCGAAACGCTAATGTCGGCTAGAGATTCGGCTGTTCTGGCTTATCATATCCTAAAAGAAGAGCCGGAATTCTTGGAGACTTCCAAAATTCAGGAATACAAGTTCCGTCCGCGGGACAAGGTACCGATGAAAAACTGGAACTGGATGCTCGAATCCAACGTGAACAATCCAACGTTGAAGAAATTCGCATATCCTGGCGTAGACGGCTTGAAAACGGGACATACCAGTAGCGCGGGCAACTGTTTTACGGGAACGGCGTTGCAAAACGGTACCCGATTGATCGCGGTCGTCATGGGAGTTCCGGGCGGCGTTAACGACGGCAAACGGTTCCTGGAGACGGCAAAACTGTTCGACTACGGATTCCACAGCTTCGAGAAGAAAACGATCGTTCAAGCCAAAGCGGTCGTACCCGGCTACGAGAAGTTAAAAGTCAAAAAGGGAAAATCCACCAAGCTTCCTGTCGTTACGGCAACGGACGTTACGGTGATGGTGCCTAAAGGGCAAGCGGTCGAGCCGACCGTACAAGAAGTGAAACCGGCGTCGGATCCTCTCGTCGCTCCGATTACGTTAGGGGATAAGGTCGGTACGGTAACCTATAAGTATAAGGATCCTTCGACGCAATCAGACAAAACGGTTACAATCGATCTAATCGCATCCGAAGACGTAAGCAAAGCCAGTTGGTGGAGATTGATGTTCCGCGGAATCGGCAATTTCTTCTCCGGTCTGTTTCATGGGATCGTTGATCTTTTCTAAATTCCGACTTAACTGGTTGTCTATTGAACATTATTCATGTAAAATTTATGTTTAGAATCTTCGGGAGGCTTAAATCATGGAAACAGGAACTTCGAGAGTGAAACGCGGCATGGCCGAAATGCAAAAAGGCGGCGTCATTATGGACGTTATGAGCGCCGAGCAAGCTAAAATCGCCGAGGCGGCCGGAGCTACAGCGGTTATGGCGCTCGAGCGCGTACCATCGGACATTCGCGCTGCCGGCGGCGTAGCCCGTATGGCGAACCCGGAACTAGTCGAGCAAGTTATGCAAGTCGTCAGCATCCCGGTTATGGCGAAAGCGCGCATCGGGCATTATGTAGAAGCAAGAGTGCTGGAATCCCTTGGCGTCGACTATATCGACGAGAGCGAAGTTCTGACTCCTGCCGACGAAGTGTACCATGTTGACAAAACCCTGTTCACGATCCCGTTCGTATGCGGAGCGAAGGACTTGGGCGAGGCGTTGCGCCGTATTCAAGAAGGAGCTTCCATGCTTCGTACGAAAGGCGAACCGGGAACGGGCAACATCGTCGAGGCCGTTCGTCATATGCGCTTGATCAATAGCCAAATTCGCAAAATCCAAAATCAATCCAAGGATGAACTCTTCCATGAAGCGAAAGTTCTTGGCGTTCCATACGATTTGTTGCTGAACATCCACGAAACGGGCCGCTTGCCGGTCGTTAACTTCGCCGCTGGCGGAATCGCGACTCCATCCGATGCCGCGTTGATGATGCACCTGGGCGCGGACGGCGTATTCGTCGGTTCCGGTATTTTCAAATCCGACAGCCCGGAGAAATTCGCTCGCGCGATCGTCGAAGCGACGACTCACTACGAAGATTATGCATTGATCGCCCGCGTATCGAAGGACCTTGGCGAGCCGATGAAAGGCATCGACATCAAGCAATTGCATGCCACTGAGCGGATGCAAGATCGCGGACTGTAAGTTCGCAATTCACGCGGTTAACAACGAAGCGGCTTCCATTCGACTCAGCACGATGTCGAAGGGGGCCGCTTAAGATATTTATAACGAGTACGGGAAGAGGTACGGCATATGAACATCGGAGTATTGGCGCTGCAAGGTGCGGTCGCCGAACATATACGCAGCATCGAGCTTGCCGGAGGAACAGGCATCGCCGTGAAGAGAGTCGAGCAGTTGTCCGAGATCGACGGACTGATCATTCCCGGCGGCGAGAGCACGACGATCGGCAAGCTGATGCGCAAATACGGATTCATCGATGCGATTCGGGAATACGCGGAACAAGGCAATCCCGTATTCGGAACTTGCGCGGGACTGATTGTCCTGGCCGAACGCTTGGAAGGCGATGAAGAGCCGCACCTTCGTCTTATGGACATGACGGTGGCGCGCAATGCTTTCGGTCGCCAACGCGAGAGCTTCGAGACCGACCTGGACGTGAAGGGGATCGAGACGCCTCTTAGAGCGGTGTTCATCCGCGCCCCGCTCATTAAAGAGGTCGGCGAACAAGTCGAAGTGTTGTCCGTCTATAAGGACGAAATCGTAACGGCAAGACAAGGCAATCTATTGGCATCCTCCTATCATCCGGAATTAACGGACGATTACCGATTGCACGAGCTGTTCATTCGCATGGCTGAAGAAAGGGGACAATCCCATGTTGGACGTTAAGTTACTTCGTTACGATTACGATAAAGTCGCGCAAGCCCTACATAATCGAAACGCTTCTTTAGATCTAATCTCTTCTTTCCCGCAACTGGACGTGAGCCGTCGGGAGAAGCTGACCGAGAGCGAACAGCTGAAGAACCGCAGGAACGTCGTCTCGCAAGAAGTCGCCAAGCTGAAACGGAGCGGCGAGAACGCGGACGAGCTCATCGCGGAAATGCGCGACGTCAATGACCGGATCAAGCTGCTCGACGATGAGGTCCGCGCAATCGAAGCGGAGATGGACACGCTGCTATTGTCCATCCCTAACGTTCCCCACGAGAGCGTACCTGTTGGCGCATCCGAGGAGGACAACGTGCTTCTTCGCGCCATCGGAGAACCGACGAAGTTCGAATTCGATCCGAAGCCCCATTGGGAGCTCGGAACGGAGCTCGATATTCTGGATTTCGAAGCGGCGGCGAAGGTTACCGGTTCGCGCTTCGTGTTCTACAAAGGGTTAGGCGCGCGTCTGGAGCGGGCTCTGATCAACTTCATGATGGATCTGCATTCGGATCAGCATGGTTACGAGGAAATCCTTCCCCCTTACATCGTCAATCGCGACAGCTTGGTCGGCACGTCCCAGCTTCCGAAATTCGAGGAAGATCTGTTTAAGCTGGAAGGAACGGATTATTATCTGATCCCGACGGCGGAAGTTCCCGTCACCAACTTCCACAGAGAAGAAATTCTGGCGACGGATGCGCTGCCTAAAGCATTCGTGGCGTTCAGCGCCTGTTTCCGTTCCGAGGCGGGAGCGTCCGGACGGGATACGCGCGGATTGATCCGCCAGCATCAGTTTAATAAAGTGGAGCTCGTGCAATTGGTCGCGCCGGACAAATCCTACGAAGTATTGGAGCAGTTGACCGGCCATGCCGAACGCGTGCTGCAGCTGCTGGAGCTGCCTTACCGCGTACTCGCGCTCTGTACGGGCGATATGGGCTTCGGATCGGCCAAAACCTATGACCTCGAAGTATGGTTGCCGAGCGCCGGCACGTACCGGGAGATTTCGTCTTGCACCAACTTCGAGGACTTCCAAGCTCGCAGGGCCGGTATCCGTTATCGTCCCGAGAACGGCGCGAAACCGGAGTTCGTGCATACGTTGAATGGTTCCGGTCTAGCTCTTGGACGCACGGTTGCGGCGATTATCGAGAACTACCAGCAAGCGGACGGAACCGTGAAAGTTCCCGAAGTTTTGAAGCCTTACATGGGCGGTATCGATTCGATTGCTCCTCGCAGGGGTTGAACAAGGCCTACCGTATGTGATATGATAACTTGGCAGTATCGGTCGTACCTTCACGGGTAAGTCGTCTGCCAGGCGTGGAGAGGTACCGAAGCGGTCATAACGGGGCGGTCTTGAAAACCGTTAGGGTGCAAGCCCACGTGGGTTCGAATCCCACCCTCTCCGCCATAACTTATTAAATCAGCGCCACACAAGGCTTTGTGGCGATTATGACTGAAACGCACTTGACTGTTGAACAACGGTCTGGTGCGTTTTTTTGTGTACGTGACCGTTAGACGAAAACCTAACGGGAGGAACGAAAAATGAGTGTAAGCACAGGTAAAACAGCCCAAAAACGCGGGCAAAGAAAAAATAATTTAGACATACCTCAGCGGTTATTAGACCGCCTGACTCCTTCGGTCTTAGAAACGCCCCGCACTTCACACCAAGAAGCCGAGAAACCACGCAATGAGACTTTGACTTTGGATAAACTGTTTAACCGATATTATACCGCACGGCAAGCGGCAGGCGCGGCAGAGCGTACCTTAGAGGATTACAGGAAACACATGAACTGGTTTCGTCGTTTCTTAGCAAATGAGTACAGCGGTCTTGATAACTTTGTACCCAATCGTGATGTGATTCGCTTATGGATTTCATCAATGTTGACGGTGCAGAAGTTGAAGCCTTCGACGATTAACATCAGATTGAGAACAGTCAAAGCAATGTTCAATTGGGCTATGAGCGAGGGAATTATTAAAGAGTCCCCGTTTGAAAATGTAGAATTGTTGAAAGTACCGGAAGAAGACTTTCAAGTGATTTCAAAGGCACAGGAACGAAAGCTGTTCAATTGCTGTGAACTGACTTCCTTTACTGGACTGCGCGATGCGCTGTTAATGTCCTTCCTGCTTGATACAGGGGTACGTATTGGTGAATGTATGAGGATTTTTGCAGAAGAAGTTGATTTGCAAAATCGTTCGGCATCTGTTCGTGCAGAATCAGCTAAAACTAGGAAGGCACGGACGGTATACTTCGGAGCAAGAACCCTAGAGCTATTGGTTATCTACCTTGCTTGGCATGAGATGAACGGACAAGCCCGAAACCTGTTTCTCAACGAGTATGGTCAACCGTTGGATAAGAATTGGGCGACAAGGTGCATCAGCTTCATTGGTAAAAGGGCAAGGATTTTAGGTGTTCGCATAAGTCCCCATACATTTCGCCATACGTTTGCGACTCGATATATAAAGGCAACAGGTGACCCGTTCTCATTACGTCGATTGCTTGGGCATTCATCCATGGAGATGGTCAACCGTTACGTTAATCAAGATGTAGCCGATGTTCGTGAGCAATATGAGAAGTTTATGAGCGGAGGAACTGAACGGTGGTAGCGGCACGAACTGAAAACTAATGAGGAAAACTAAAGTCCGTTAAATCGGACTTTTTTTCTTGTGATGAAAGTGGCTTTAGAGCAATATAGAGGAAATGAACTGTGTATGTCGAAAATCTATGCTGTTGGTTGAACGGGCAGAAGAGTTTAAGAAGAACCATGCCAATAGGAAATAAAGGAGAAAAATATGGACTTTATAAACCTTTGCTTAAATGAACTCGGTAAAATAACAAAAGGATATTACAGACGTAATTCCCTTTACTTCACATTGGATGAAATCAGACATATTTCAACGATAATAAAACATCAAAAACGAATTGATTCATTAGCTATTACTCCCTTTCATATAACCAATAATTCAATTATGGAGGCTTATTGGCTTGCTTTGTCCGTTAAGATCGTAGATGTAGTTCAAGACAAAAATCTTGTTTTACTAAGTGAAGCAGGTAAAAAGAGTCTGGAAGAAATTGAAGAGAAATATATTCATCAATGGGACAACACTTATTATGAAATTCTAAAAGACGATGTAAGTGGATTTATCGAATGTATAAATCGTTACGTTTCATATATGCAGAGCCAAGAAGCATTTTTAAGGGGAGAATACGATAATCCTAATGACAGCGAGCAGGGTATCTATTATGAACTTTGGTAAGCCATGTTGAGCTAACGGGCAATGATAGCGGAATCAAGCATGTCCATTGGCATAAAATGGGAAGTGAAGGAATTGGCATTTTAGACTGTCGAAGAAATCAGGAGACTCCAACGGGCGGTTGTCATTGTGAGAACGGGCAGAATGTTTAACACATAACAGTTAGGGGTCAGTAATAATGATGAAGTGGATAACATTCTATTATGGTAAGCCCTGCGAGAATGATGGTTCATTTAGAGCAAAATACTTTCGCTTTTGCTACTGGTTTATGGTTGTATTTTTCACATTCGGGCTAGTGTCCTCAATAGTAATGTGCTTCTTGAATGTATCAATGTTACCAGCTACCATTATCTCCGCTTTGATACTTCCATTCTTCACAAGAATTGCGTATTCATTGCCTTTAATGATGAATGGACTAAGACGAGAAAAATAATCTATTGAAAGTAGGGAAGGGGAGCCTATTGTTAGGCTCCCCTGCTTCTTTTGGCTAACAAAATACCAAAATGAAGTGCTTGTTTTTCTCCTTCAAGTCAAAAATCCAGACTCAATAAAACTCAGATTCAATTGAGTGTTTAGAGTTCATTCTTTCGCTATGTTTCAAATCAAGTAATTTATATCATAAATTACTTTGTAAATTGGAACAGTGTGGTAAGATACTGGATGGGAAATTGATATAAAATAACCAGTTGGTGGCTTACATGTTGTGTGTTAAAAATTGATGGGTAGAGTAACTGAATGAACTAATAGAATAGTTGGAGTATATAACCGTAGCAATACGGCTCAACATACAATAAAAAGGTGGATAATTAAAATTATGACACAAAGTGAAGAGTTACATGAAATATTAGATTCAGTTAGAAATGGTGAATGGAATACAAATGGATTTACTTTGAAGAAAGCATATATTACATCAATACTCTCACAAATGGCTTATGAGCATATTCCTGAGTTTGAAAGAGCTGGGATTAATCGTTTGAAATTGGTTCCTTGTAGGGAGTACTGGGCAATAATTCAAGAAGAGAAACCATCGGATTTACGTTTATTTATTCAAAGAAGTAATATGGGGAATGAAGGAATAAAAGTGGTGTTTATTATTGAGGAAGTGAATCTGATTTGTATTGGGATTCTGTGTTATGGTGTTTTATTTGTAGTATTGAGAGGTACGCACCATATGTACAAAGATAATATGGTCAATTTAAGAGCGAGAAAAGTGAGACGATATTATAAACAAAAGTATCATTATGGATTTTATAGAGAGGTTTCAAAGATTTTCGGGAGATTCAAGGAAGAACTAACCAACATTGAGGATTCAGTAAGTAGAGTGATATATACTGGACATTCTCTTGGAGGAGCATTAGCCACTATTTTGTATTATGAAACATCTTCTTGGAGAAGTTATAGGTTTTCATTGGATTCTAGTAATAACTGTTATGTTTTCGGGATGCCTAGAATCGGGAATAGATACGCAACTGAATTTGAAGGAGAACACTATCACATACTAAATAAGTTGGATGTCATTCCAACTCTCCCACCGAAGTTTATGGGATATTCTAATGTACTTAAAGAGGTCTATTTAACAGGTACTAGCATTGATAGAATTTTAATTCGTGAAAAAATTGGCACAGTAACATGGTTGAAACAATTGAAAGGATTATCAGATCATCGAATAGGAGAATACAAACGTAGGTTAAAAAGATTATTGGATAGATAGAGGCTAAATAGCCGAAAATGCGATGCTCCTGTGAAAGTTAGATTTGATTGGTGAGGTTATGCTAGGCAGTAGTGATTTCATTCAAAGTAACCATAGATTCAGAGATAGTTTGTATGTTCTTTGGTCGGCTAAAAGGCTTTTAAAGCTCTTTTAATTCTCTTATAGAGTTTAA
This sequence comes from Cohnella endophytica, assembly GCF_003628305.1. Lineage (GTDB taxonomy): Bacteria > Bacillota > Bacilli > Paenibacillales > Paenibacillaceae > Cohnella > Cohnella endophytica. Next base: position 11,551 of record NZ_RBZM01000018.1, read on the forward strand.
ATAGGTTTAAAAGGTTTAAATGAGCAGACCACTTCAAAAATCAAATGAAGTGGTCTTTTTCATAAAGAAAATCAGTTTAATCATATTTTTTTATGTCTAAATACAACTCAGATTGATATACTCATGCGCTTGTAACATGATATTCAGTTAGTTTTAGCAAGTCATGCTGGTACATGATAACGATAGGGTATCCGTTACCCATGATTCCCAATTTCTCTTTTAGTGATTTGTCGAGTCGCTTTCTACATAGGCAATACTTCTCAATGATTTCGCCTAGGCATCGTTTTAGTTGCTCTGTCTTGTATAGTTTTTGTCCTGAGAAGTATAGTTTTACATCCTCTAAGACAAACTGCTCTGTTGTAAAGCCATACGTTTCAATTTGGTACAGCATTGTTTTTTCGAGTTTCAATGACACGATCTCATTTAACTCATTGATTTCTTTGTTCGCGTCTTGCGGAAAAACCCTATTGGCTTCTTCAAGTCCAAAATTTCGATAGATTCCCTCATAGCTGATGGATTTAAGTGTCATGCCATTATCAATGTACTTTTTGCATTTTAGATCAATCACGCTCAATAGATTGTATGAGTAGCTTGGAACACAATAGACAGAGTTGCGATACTTGTAATTGTGCCGATTCTGCCATTGAGCGAACTTATTCGATAATTCGGGTGGAACATTATCTTCATCGTACTTTAGAAAAAGTTCTAACAACACAAATAGCCCAATCCTTCTATTTGCTGAGTCAGGAGACATGTTCAGCTGTTCTGCAATTGCTCGTACCGAATGATAGAACATAATTTCAGGGTTATCTCCTGATGGAAGATACTCTTTGATTAAGTCAAACAAAATGTATATGTCATCTCGAAAAGGCTTAATCACCTTGAAAAAATGAGGATATAGCAGTTCAAGTTCCGAGGACATTAGCAATCGTTTGTTCGCGTCTAATGTTCGCTTCATTTGCTTTTGCAGTTCTGTCTCGATGAGTTCGATGTTGTATATAGACATTAAGAAGTTTTCTGCTTCAACATTACTGCATCTAAGCAAACGCTCCACGATCTGAATGATAGTCCCGCAGAATGGATAGCTTTCGCTGTGACACTTGTATAGGAAGTGTTCGCTACCCTGACTGCTCACGAAAATACTCGCGCTTGGGTTTGATTCATGGTGGAAAATATCGCAGAAGCTACTACTGGTTGTGATGCCTAAGAACTCACGTAAGTCCTGCCTTTTAAGGTAGTCATGGACTTCATTCATGTTGTATAACGATACCTGTTGAGGTTGTAGTTTGTGGCGTAGAGAGTCAATATTTTGTTCTCGCATGTCATCAACGTTGTTTGCGTATTGATCTATGACTGATGGTTGTTTCTTTGGCGATTCAAGGGAATGAACCGAAGGTGGTTTTCGAGCGGACATATTAGATACTAACTCTATGTCCGACCAAAAACCCTTTTTGGCGAGGACAGAATCAACTAGCACTCTGTTACTCATGTCGATTGTATAGACTTCTCGACCGCCATAAAAAAGCCTTACACCATCTCTGCAAGCAGAGTCAGCGTAAGGCAGTTGCGAGAACAGGTATTCCCAGATATGTTCGAAGTGTTTGTAGATGAGAACAGGCTTATCTAATGCGAAAACAATTCTAAATTTATGTTTGCTTGGTGAATGTGAAAAGGATGTGTAGAGGAATGCCGCATTATCCTTGATGAAGGAATCAGATAAGGCTTCATCGAGTGACAAACCATCATCTATGTCTAAGGCAATAATCTGCTGACTGTGCCAGTATTGCTTTTGTCTTTTCTGTACTCCATCAATCGACTTTAATGTTGCAGGAACAAACGTTTTGCCTTTCACGAGTTCGCTTGCAAGTTCATCTATTGTAATATCTACTTCACAACGTGCAATTCGATTGCTAATCTTTCCAGCTTCTGCACCCTGTGGCTTGTAGGCGTATGCTTGCTTATCGAGTAATAATTTCATATAGAATCATCTCCTTGTAATGTGGAAAATCCCAATCAAAATTGATTGGGATTTTTCTTGTGAAAGGCTAACACTGGGGGTTACTTGTGTCCTTTGATCATGCCTTCTTCGAGTTTTCGCCATAAGACAGCATTTGGATATTGCTTAACGTGTAGTGACCTCGTTCATCAATTCGGTCTAAAGTTGGTCTCGTAGACAACTGCTTATCACTACCCAAATAAGTCGTACTTTGCTTGCTCCATTCATTCCAAAACTGTTCCTTTTCGCAAATCAGATCAGTCATCATCGCTACAACATCTGTCCAATCACAAGTTACGTTCACATAGTTCTTACTATATTTCCTTGATTTGATTGCTCTCTCGCAGGAACGATAAAGCAAGTTAGCGAATTGAATCTCATCTTGTTGGATTATCTCAGATGCAAGAAGACGCTCCTCAACGATGCGATTGATTCTTCGATCATTAGTTTGGATAGATTGCTTGGAACAACATGCTCTACAAACATGCCTACCTTTGCGAAAACGCTGTACTGGAATCAACTTGCCGCCGCTCTTACAACCTTCATTTACGCATACTTTTTCCCTGACACTACTAGCTTTCGTTTTTCTCATGTAAATCATCCTTTTCATATTTTCTGATAACAAAGAAAAACACTCCGAGTTTTTGCCCCGAAGTGCTTCATTTCCCTAAGTGAAAAAAACCAAATAAATTCCACTGTTTTGGCAACAAATGGAATTATCAATAAAACATTGATATAATTGCGTGTTGTGTTCATTGAGGTGTTTAAGTAGAGATGAGATGGCTAAGTTGATTGCGGAGGATTTGGGGTAACAAAGGGTATGGGTACAAAATACAAATAATGAGTACAAGGCATGGAAAGAAAGCGGAAGTATAGAGTAGAAGCACGAAACAGGGGTAAAAAGCAAAAGCATTAAGCGATCTCTTTCGTATCGTCAAAAAGTTGATAGGGGTGTCAGGCTACAAGTGTTCTCAACACTGTCGTAGCATGAATAGCGTTTACGACTGTAAACCATCCCCTGCCTGCTCCCGTACTGAGTCGAGTTGGTTGCATGTCACACTGATGACACATGGATATTCTCTTCTCATAAATATTATTATCAGATGAATAATTGAGAAAACCGTTGACTATTCATCCGATAATACGATATGCTAATTGTGTAAATTCATCTGATAATACATTGACAGAGTGGGTGACTGGGATGGCTGACTATATCGCGGAATTTCAGGCGTGGTTGCAGAATGAGGACAATGGTGAAAAGACAATTCGTTCTTATGGAAGTGAATTGCGGAAGTTCTTTCGCTGGTATGAGGAAACTGAGGGCAAAGGTTTTATTCCAACCGATATAACGCCGATCATGCTAATGGATTACCGCTCTTACATAATGAATACGTTGGAGCAGAAACCAACTACCGTAAATAAGGCGATAGCAACACTGAAAACATTTTTCGGTTGGGCTGTCGAAGTCGAATACTTGAAAGTAAATCCTGCTGTAAAAGTAAAGATGAAACGTGTTCAGCAAAACACTTCCCCCAAATGGCTCACCGATCAGGAACAGAATCGATTGCTATATGCAATTGAAGCTGAAAAGAATGAGATCAAGCAAACTAGGGATAAAGCCATTGTTGAAACAATGAGACTGGCTGGGCTTAGAGTGGAAGAAGTCAGCGATTTGAAGCTAGATCACGTTGATTTCAAACAAGAGTACATTACTGTTGTTGATGGTAAAGGTGGGAAGTATCGCACAGTGCCTATGCACAACGATTTGAAGAAGGCGTTGAAGGCTTGGCTTGGTTTTAGAACTGAGAGTGATAAGGCATTGCATAGAGCAAGTACGTATTTGTTTGTCTCTGAGCGTTCAGGGCAGCTAACGACAAGAGCGATTGCGTTCATGCTGGATGTGTATTTGGAGCGATGTGGCTTGTTGGAGAGATCAGAACAGGGAGAGAAGCTGGGAGGTCAACATTCAGTCCACTCACTACGCCATACTTTCTGTAAGAGCCTTGTCAATGCTGGTGTACCTATTCAGAATGTCGCTAAGTTGGCAGGACATGATTCGATACAAACGACATTGAGGTATGTAGAACCTTCACAACAGGATTTAAGGAAGGCGATACAATCTATATAAGTTTAGGAAGAAAAGAGAAGGTCGCGACCTTCTCTTATGTTAAGAATATTAGAATTTTTCATGTGCATTGTGCGCCGCCAACCCAAGCAAGTTCATACCATCAATAGTAAAGTCTTCGCCTTGAAAAATCTGAACTTCATATTGGGTTTTATCCTTGGATAAACGAACCTCGCCGATGCCAATGCAGATAGCTTCATTATATTTGCTCAAATATTTGTCGATATGATGAAAAAGTCCTACAAAGTTCGGGCTATTCGCGCGAAAAGCTTCTTCAAACATTATTTTGACTTGTGTTTTCTTTCTGAAAATTGTGACAATAATTCTTCCCTCATCTTCAACTTGCCTTTCAAAGTATCCAGTTACACATCGGTGTTTGCCAATATCAGTTTCCTTTAACACATCGGCATCTCTCTTTAATACGGGACGACTTCTATAAGTAACACCTGCTATTTCACCTTCATCAATTCCATCGACAGTAACAACGTTGATTTTTGGTCCCTTGTTATCTTTATCGGTTTTGGGACTCCTATTAATTCGCCACTCTCTTCTCTTGGCGCGGAGATTTTCAATTTGTTGTTCTGACATCCGCGCCAGTTCTAAGGCTTCTTTTAGAACCCTTCGCCGTTGATCGTCCTTCATTTCAACATTGATTTCCTCTGCACTTCTGCCGGCTTTAATACCTTGACGGACAAATTCATAGTCACAGCCACTTAAGTGATCTTCAAGTCTCCATGTTCTAAACTGAGCTGGCTTTGTCTGTACATATACAAGTTTTGCTTTGCAATTTTCTGTAGGGCAAAATAAGTGATATTTGAATTTGTTTCGGTACGATTCTTTGTCTATATCAGTCACATATACTGGCACACCTAAGTCATCATCATTTTCTCTGTAAACAGCGTTAGGAATCGACATATTGCCATCCACCTCACAGTTATTGGAAAGATGATACTTGTTACCTGTTTTATTGCAACTTACAAGGGACATTAGCCTATTACTTTGTTCCTATACCATCATACATTAAATGTCCTTTTTTAGCGACACATGGAAGAAAAGGCAAGCCGTATGGTACAATTTATTCGTAATGGTTATTGTTTGGGCAAGAGTGTGACGGGGGTGTTGTCATTGCTTATGCTACTATTTGCGTTATTTTTACTCATTATTAGCGTCCTTTTCTTTAAATATAGAGTTAGTAGAAATAGTGGGAAGAAGCAGAGCCAGTCATTCCTTCTTGATTATGATTTAAAGAATGTATCAATTACAGATATTGATCGAATGGAAGATGGTTCTGAATTTGAAATGTATTTGTACAGGCTCTTCCTCGAACTCGGTTATCAGGGCGTTTATAAGACGGTAGGGGCTAGAGACTTTGGCGCAGATATTGTCTTTACTGACAGAGAGGGCATAAGAAATGTTGTACAAGCGAAACGTTACACCGATTCGGTGGGAATAAGCGCAGTACAAGAGGTATTTTCTTGTATGCGGTATTATAAAGCTAAAAAAGCTATTGTAATTGCTTCTGCGAAGTTCACCGAACCATGTGAAACGCTGGCAGGAATTAATCATGTGAAGCTATTGGATCGTGATGATCTGATATGTATGATCGAAGCATTTAAGAAGGACGACATACAAGCGGTCAAAGATAGAATTGAGGCAGAGCCAAGAATGATCTTGGAATCATGGAATGAGGTACATAGCCCCTTACTAAAAGAAGTAAAGAAAGATTACAAAGCAGAGAAGTATGTTAAGGAAGTAATGGGTAAATAGAAAAAATTGAAAGAACGGATTTGGTTACATTGATTATCTCCTAGCAGAATGAGAGGGAAGAGTATGAAGTCAACTTCAGTTCCGTTTAATGAAGCTATTCTGATAGCAGTAGCCAAAATGATTGACGACTCGCTTTTAGATACAAAGAGAGAACCAAGCCACTCGGAGATCGATTTTCTCATTTCTCAAGTGAAGCTAACTAATGCTGATCCAAAGTCACAAGGGCAAAGTGTTGGTAAGTTCAAACGTATGCGGGCTGTGCTTTATTGGGCGCTTGAAAATGATGTTCCAGCAGGTGAGAAGCTTGTAAAGAGGTTAATTGATACTATTCGTGGTTGTGGAGGATTCAGAGAAGATTCAAGTAACTACGTTGGTAAAGAAGCGATCTCTAATACAATAGAAGCATTTCGTACAGAAGGGTACATGTTTTCACTAAGTGGAGAGATACAGCCTTTAGTTCTCGATAATTTATCCGAAAAAGAAATGACTGAGGCGTTACAGGCATATGTTCGTAGAGCCAAAAAAGGTTCGGTAGATGCGGCATTGCTGGCGGGAACAGGCAAAGATTTGATTGAGGCAGTTTCGAAGCATGTCATTAATGTAAAGTGGGGGCAAGTCAATTCGAATCAAAGTTTTCCATTTCTATTGGGTCAAGCCTTCACTGCTCTTGATATGGCAACACCACAAGTAAAATCCGAACCCAATGAGTCCTATATGAAGCGATACGAAAGATCGTTATACGAATTGGGATGTTCGGTAAACGCAATTCGAAACAAAGAAGGAACAGGGCATGGACGACCGTTTCTTCCAAGTATAACGCAAGCAGAAGCAATGAATGCAATTCAAGCCATTGGTATTATAGCTGATTACATGTTAATGAAATTGTAAAGCCAATAAGTTAGACATGTAGATTGAGTTCAACATATAAAGTAGGTGAATTGTTATGGACTATAGTTTATCCATTGGTATAGATGAGTATCATAATTTCAACCCCACACCGTATGCCGAAAACGATGCGAGAGAATTTAACGCAGTAATGGAGAAAGTGTTCAGTGTAGAATCATCTAATTTGATTCTTGGGAATAGGGTTACTTATACGACAGTCAAATCCGAAATTGAAAAAATTGCTTCTAAGCTTGATGAAGAGGACAGGTTTATCTTTTTCTATGCAGGGCATGGAGTGAACATAAATGGAATCCCTCATATTTGCATGCTCGATTCCAATAGGGATTTTGAGAATACATGGCATGATGTAACTGAATTTATGAAGTTGATAAGTGACTCTGGATGCCAGAAGATAATATTTTTTCTTGACGCATGTGAAAGCACTATTAATTATACTGCCAGAAAATTAGGTGTAACTAAGTTTTCATGGGACGAAAGAAAAGAACTCCTTGAAAATAGTAATTACTGTACAGTATTTAGTTCAACATCTCATAAGGGTGTTGCTGATGTAATGATTGATCAAAAACATGGAATTTGGAGTTATTACCTGTTAAAAGCTTTATGTGGCGAGGACAAACTAGCTCTGGATGATGAGAATTGTTTAACTAACTTTACATTGAAAAATTATCTTCATCATACTGTCAAGAAGCATTGCAAGAAAGATAGCACACTCGATATGCAATATACAGCTACATGGGGGAAAGAAGAAGCTGAATTTTTGATACGACGTTTTCCAGAAAAGCAAGTTGTAAAGTACGAAAAGATACCCCCTGCTAAGATAAAAGATGTACAGTTTGTTTCTATAACCTTCAAGAGCATTAAGAAATTGTCTGGATTTGGGAAGTCACATACTGTACCTAAATTCAAGAACAATAATACCAATTCATTTGTGCAAAAGTGTGCAAATGACGAAATTGAAAGTGTAATTGAAGATGTAACTAAATCGTTGCGTGAAGAATTTAATCTTAAAAGAAAGGAATATAGAGTTGCAAAGGATACAGGCTTTGGCGAATTTACTTGCCCATATTTCGAGTATTCTTTTCGTGTTGAATTAAGTGACGATGACTATTCTCAGGCAAAATTCATTTCTGAACTCAGACTGTTTGATATAAACAAAATATTGGAATCAAATTTAGACAATTGCTTTCCAGAGTGGTTTGACTCATTGCTGTTTTCATTAAACAAAAAGATTGATCTTGAAAAACTTGTTGATAATATTGAAGAAGCTGATAATTTTACTCAACTGTATGACTATGAGTTTGATACAGACCTAACATATGTTGAATTAATCCATAAACAAACAAGACGTACTGTCATGATTAGAGAGTACGAAATTGAGATTGGCTTCAAGGCAATGGAGTCAGTTGAAGAAATGCTTGATGGTCTAAAAGAAACAGCCAATAATTTGATGATAGTTTCTCCAAATTATATGTTCTTAGGTACGGGTTAAGAAGGAGCGTATGGGACAGGTTGACCATAGCTTCTAGAAGTATTAACATTAGGTTATCCTACGGTCATGCACCAAAATGAACGTTATAATTCAGACCGCTGTAGCGGTTCAACTAGAAAGTGCCATGAACTCAGTCATAGCAAGGGACGGCGGGTTTTTATAACGAGGGGCGGTCTTGAAAACCGTTAGGGTGCAAGCCCACGTGGGTTCGAATCCCACCCTCTCCGCCATAACTTTATCATTTCTAAACCGATCCGGTTCCGGGTCGGTTTTTTTAGTTGATCATAAGTCATGCCGAATAAGAACGGTACAATGGGTCAACCTAACGAAAGTGGAGGTGGTTATGATGGCAAGCAAGGACGAATTAACGGTGCCTAAGGAAGATTTGGCCGACGCCTGGCAACGAATGCTCCCGGAGCGGCTGCATGGCGGCGACAAGGCCGAGGTAAGAGCCGACGGCATCGACGACCGAACCTTAAGGGTTCATATTAAGACCGCGGGGCATCAGATGCTGGAGTTCGATTTTGCGGTAAAATACGTGGACAGCCGGGAGATCGATATCCAGTTGACGGACGTGGAGAAGGACGGACAGTCGGTGGACGAAAGAACGGATATTATGCAGGATTTGATTCTCGACTACCGTCGTCATCTGCACGAAACCGCGCAAGCGTTGCATCATTATACGCATTCCTAGAAGGAGGATTCTGCAGTGTCCGATTCCAACGGCATGAACGATAAGAACCTGAGCAACGTAGCGGAGGATTTGGAGCAGACGCCGGTTAATTCCCATCAAGCGCAGCAATTGCAGCAGAAGACGAACGACCGTCGTCATCAAGACGCGCTGAATCACGATAATTCGACCGATCTCCATCATTTCAAATCTTAAAGGGGGCTTCGCGCAATGAGTAAGCCTAAGACAGAACCGGTGGCACAACCCGCAGAGCATGGCTCGCGCCACTCGAAGGTAGACCACCAGCCGGTCGAGCCGCTCTCGGGCTCCAAGAAGGTCAAGAATCGGAAGCACACGAGACATAATAACGCGGAAGGCTGACGAAATCCCGGCGAATGCCGGGATTTTTTTCTGTTGGAATAGCGCTGGATATGCCCTCTTCGGTTTACCCCAAGTATATACATTGGTATAATGATATAAACTGCATAAAGGAGGACTTTGTTCATGACAAACACAAGCACACTAGCACCCCCTGGTCCAGTTCAACCCATTCGCCACAATAAGTCGACCCCCTGGGAGATCGCTCGAAGGATTCTCTTCATCGTGGTCGGCGCCGTTCTCGTCAGCGTGTCGCTGGAAATCTTCCTCGTTAACAATTCCATCATCGATGGAGGCATTACCGGTATTTCCATTATGGCCTCGCATTTAACAGGTGCTCGAATCGGTATTTTCCTCTTCCTGCTCAACCTTCCCTTTCTAATCCTAGGTTACCGAACGATAGGCAAGACCTTCGCGTTATCTACCCTTCTCGGCGTTGCCGTATTGTCCATTTCCACTAGTCTGCTCCACCACGTACAACCGTTTACGGATGATGTATTCCTTGCCGCGGTATTCGGCGGTATTTTCCTCGGTGCCGGTACGGGTATCGTTATACGTGCGGGCGGTTCCTTGGACGGAACCGAGATCGTCGCGATTCTGCTTAACCGCAAGCTGCCCTTCTCCGTAGGCGAGACGGTCATGTTCATTAACTTCTTCATTCTAGGAAGCGCGGGCTTCGTCTATAGTTGGGATCGGGCGATGTTCTCGTTGATTGCGTATTATATTGCGTTTAAGGTGATCGATCTGACGATCGAAGGCTTCGACGAATCGAAATCATGCTGGATCATCAGCGATCATTATAAGGATATCGGCGAAGCGATCACAGCGCGGTTGGGGCGCGGAGTGACGTTGCTGCACGGTGAAGGCGGTTATACGGGCGATCAGAAAAAAGTGATTTTCTGCGTCATCACCAGGCTGGAGGAAGCAAAGCTCAAGACGATCGTGAACGAGCTGGACGCGTCCGCATTCTTGGCAGTAGGCAACATTCATGATGTTAAAGGCGGAAGATTCAAGAAAAAAGACATTCATTAACAATTTTGATATTAAAATGCGTGCTTTAACGAAAATTTAACACAGGAAGCCTTTTCGCGAATGCGGAATTAAGATACAATGGTGTTTGCTTGTAATCATCATCTGATCATCCGGAAGGGGATACACCATTTTGTTCAAGAAAAGGTTAAGCTTTACGATCGTAGCGATCATTCTGACGGTTGCTTTGGTATTAAGCGGATGTACGAAAAATAAATCGCCAAAAGACGCGCTACAATCCTCAATGACGAAATCCGCCGAAATGAAGTCCTATAAATTCAAGGGCAGCATGAAAATCGACGATCTTAACGTTTCGGAAGATGCGCTGGCAGAAGATGGCGCGGCTTCGGCGATCAAGATGCTCAAGAGCGCGGATCTATCATGGACGGGTACTTATAAAGCCGATCCCATGATGCTCGAACTCAACCTGAAGCTTGCGCTTCAAGGAGACCTGGCCGTCACTTTCAATATTCCGGTCATCATGACGGAAGAGAAAGTCTGGGTGAAGATCCCGAATATCCCGATTCTTCCGATTCCTGAAGACATCGTCGGTAAATTCCTCGAACTTGACCTGAAGAAGCTTGCGGAAGACGCGGGCCAAGAATTGCCGAACATGGACGTCAGCAAATCCCAGAAATTCGGCAACGATCTGATGGGAATTATCTTTAAGAATATCGAAGAAGACAAATACTTGTCCGAGATCAAAGTCAAAGACGCGGGTCTTCCAGCTGACGTAGACGTGAAAAATGTCGTTCAATTCCACATCGATCAGTCCCAGCTCGAGTCGTTCGTGAACACGGTGATCGATAAGATCGCTCCGCAAGTGATCGAACTGTTGCAGAACAACGAAGAGTATCGCAAGTTGCTCAACGTGAAGCCGGAAGATTTGGAAGAGGCGAAGAAGCAACTGGCCGACGTGAAAGACGGCGATGTGGCCAATGGTTTGGCGGATATGAAGAAAGAGCTGAAGAAGCTCGACGTTAAAGCCAACATCGGTATCGACAAAAAGGAATTCCCGGTATATACGGACGCGAAAATCCAAGCGGATATCGAGTCTGCCGATCTTACCGGCGGAATTACTTTCCACCTCGTATCCCAGATGTCGAACATCAACGAAGACGTGAAGTTCGATATCGGCAAGCCGAAAGCGGAAGAAATCGTGACCATGGACAAATTGCAGGAGCAACTGGGTGGCATGTTCGGCGGCGGCTTGGACGGTATCGACAGCAGCCTGTAATCAGATAGAAATAGAACCCTCGCCGGTTGGCGAGGGTTTTTCTGTTCATGCGCGAACCCCTCTTGAATAAGAACGTAAGTTCCCGTTATAATAAGAACAAACGTTCCTATAATGGAGGGGTTAAACGTGAGTAACGGAGCCCATGCAACGATCGAGAAGTGTATCGGACGCAAAGTCGATCTCATCTACGTAGACACATCAGGAAAGTTCTCGCAACGCCGCGTAGATTTATTCGCGATTCATAACGGTCGGGCCCGCGTGTACGACGTAGGCAAGCGAGGGTTCAGAACGCTTGTGGTCGATCGCATACTGGCGGTTCGGGCGGTTAGTACCGCGAGAGGTCCGCTATGAGGGATGGAAGTGAAGGAAAAGCAAGAGGCGATTCGGAGTTCCCAGGGCTAGATCCGCAAGTATGGGAAGAAATTCTTCGCGTGCTTCTGGAATCGTACGGACATCAGACGGAGGCCAGGTTCCAATTGTACGATCCGTTCGAAGATTGCGCGGTCATCGGCGTCGTCGAACGCGTTGACCCGTATAACCGAACGTTTACCGTCGACGGAGAACGGTTTAAGATGGTGGATATTATCGGGGCGACCGTCGTGTAGGAGTTAAGAGGGAGACCTCGATGCGATCGGGATCTCCCTATATTAAGACACGAGAGAGAATAGTCCCATTGAAATTGAATTTACGGCCTTCCCAATTGCAAATTTTGCAACGGAAGGTTTTTTTTCTATTTATTCAGATCATTCAAAGCGCTATATAAACAATGACTAATTTGTAAAAAGTAATAAATGAAAGATAATCGTAACTTCTTCGTGTTTTCATTATTTTCGTACATGATAATATATTCAATACACCGGCACACTTCGACGGGAATATTCGAGGAGGAGCTACTTGGATAATCATAATAATCGCCGGTTGAAATAGCGCCATCGTTCCTCGAAACAATGTAAGCGCTTTATATTTGGCATTCTAATCTAACAATCATCTTAGTCGTCATTTCACAAGGAATGAGAGATCTAAGAAATCTCTTGGAGGTGGGTTAATTTTGAAAAAATCGTATGTAAGATTAATATCCATGCTATTAATTGCCGCTTTATCGGTAGCAAACGTATTCGGATTTATTCAAACTCCTTTTAACGCAACCGTTGCTTATGCAGCATCGACAGGCGGCGTAACCAATTCCGATTTTGAATCGGGAGGTTTAACCGGCTGGACTTCGACCGGCTCGGTTACAATCCAAACGTCCGACAAACATGCCGGAACTTCATCCGCGAAAATGTCTGCGGCGAATTCGACTCTTGAACAGACAATTACGAACATTCCGCAAGGAAGCTACACATTGTCCGCATGGGTCAAAGGCGCAACTAGCGGCAGCAGTAATAATGCCTATCTATTGGCGACGAACACAGGCGGACCTGATGCCAGACTGTTGGTTGACGGTTATATTAGCGCTACTGCTTGGACGCAGGTCGCTATTCGTAATGTGCTGATTTACAACGGACAAATCACCGTAAGTTTCTTGTCAGGTAACGGCACTAACCTAGCGATAGACGATGTCGAGCTGACGCTCGATAGCGATGATAATAATCCGGTCATGAACTGGAACTTCGAATCAAACGGGGGCAGCCTGGACAAGTGGGCAGTCGATCAAGGTACGGTATCGCAGACAATAAACTCGGATACCGGTACGACTGCCGCGGTACTCAGCGCTAATTCCCAGATCAGTCAAGTCCTCAACGTGAAACCGAACACTTCGTATATTGCGACCGTTCGGGCCAAGGTGGACAAGCAGGATACTTGGAAAACGATATATCAACGCGATTACAACGGCGCAACCGGCGAGCTCGTCGAAGTTGTAACCTATGGCGATAGAATAAACCTTGGCGTCAAGAACTTATCCGGTCAGGTTCTCCGTCAGGCGCCTGCAGGAACTGCGGGATATTCGCTTGTGACGATCGCGTTCCAAACCGGACCAAGCGATACGCAAGTGACGTTATATGCCAACACGATAAAAGACGCGAATTATGCAAATAGCGTTAAGACCTTTAATTCCGACGATACCGCTGCTCATGACTTGTGGCCGGGTAACGGTTCGGATAAGGCTTACGTGGACAACTTTGATGTATTCGAAATCGACAACTCGACAATTAAGGGGTCCGATGTTTCCTTTCTTCCTCTCATTGAGGATAAAGGCGGTAAATATTTTGCCAATGGCGTGCAACAAGATTGCTTAACGATCTTGTCGAACCATGGCGTTAATGCGATCACCGGAATGATCTTCGTTCACTCCGGCAATCCGGTGTATGACCAAAGCAATCCGAAAAAGATACTGATGTCCTATTTCAACGATATCGATGGAAATCCGTTTCCTCAAACGATGCAAGCCGGCTATTTCGACAAGATCCATTCGTTCGAGCTTGCGAGAAGGGCAAAAGATTTAAACCTCGCCTATCTTCCAAGCTTTCATTTCAGCGATACCTGGATGAGCGCAGCTAAAGCTTACGCTCCGTACGAGTGGATGTACAAAGATTCCAGCGGCAAATTAGTGGATCAAACGTTAGATCAGACGGCAACCACGATGTACAACTATGTTTACGATTTTACCAAGGGCTTGGTAGATCAGGGCACGCCTCCTACGATCGGGGTCAAGCTGGGCAACGAACAAGACGGAGGAATCGTATGGCCTACGGGCAAGGGTTACAGTTCTAACGGCTTCAAGGTGCTTCAAAATGCCGCTTATGACGCGATGAAAGCTGCCTATCCCGGAGCCAGCGGCTACATCCATTCGAATAACGGGTATACTCCGTCCACTTCGGATACCATATTCAACACTTTAAAAAGCAATAGCGTAAAGTTCGATGGACAGGCGTATTCGCTCTATGGCGGACATGCTTCAAGCGATATTCTCTTTATGATCATGAACAATATTACCAAATTCCCGGATAAAGACTATCTTGACGTGGAAACAGGATTTACGTTCACAAAATATAGTTCAACATGGACCAGCGCGAGTTCGTCTATGGGGCAATCTAGTTTTTACCAGAGCACCCCGAACGGGCAGTACAACTGGCTGCTTGACTACATGCAAGCGTTTAGGGATGCTCCCAACCCGAATAACCGAATGAGAGGTTTCTTCTATTGGGAAACCGACTGGATCGGAGTCGAAGGTGCCGGCGGAATGGCAGGCGACGCCAATAGCGTTGACAAACGGATCATGTTCAACAACGGCGACCCTGCGATTAAAGAGATGGGCAGCACGGCTAACGGTAAAATGGGCGATATGATGGACAGTATGTACGCGTATCTGTGGAGAGGTAAGGCTAAAGACAAGCCTGCGACAATGCAAACGCCGCTTAAGGGTTACGGCACATATACGATCGCTCAGACGCATCCGACGGGTATTTCTCTGAATAAATCGGCGACCAGCTTGATTGTAGGAAACACGCAAAGATTGCTTCCTACCCTTACGCCGACGAATGGAATTGTGGATAGCAATGTGACGTGGAGCTCGGATAATCCCGGCGTTGCGACAGTTGACCGTAACGGATACGTAACCGCGGTATCGGCGGGAGCGTCTCGAATTACCGTCAAGACGGTTGATGGAGGATTTAGTGCAACCTGCGATGTTTCGGTAGTTGATCTTACGGAAGCGGGAACGGGAAACCTGAATCTGACCCTTAACGGAAATCCGATTAGCGGCACCGTGTCCGAAAAAGTATGGGATAAGCTTATTTTGAAAGCAACGCTTCCAGCCGGCACGACAAACAAAACCGTTATATTTACGTCAAGCAATCCGCAAGTGGCTTCATTCCTTGGAGAAACATGGCAATCCTCCAATCCGGGTACGTTGTACCAACAAACAGACTTAACGCAGAATGTGCAGCTGAATGTTAAGTTCAACGGGACGACGACGGTGACGGCGACATCGGCGGACGGCACGGCGATCGCGAGCTTCCAACTCGACACGTCCAAAATTCCCGTAACTAAAGTCACGATCGACAAGTCGCCAAGCGTAACCGTAAGCCTCGGCAGAACGCAACAGTTGAAAGCTACCGTCGCGCCGTCTGACGCCAGCTTTAATACGGTAAAATGGACTTCGTCTAACGATGCAATCGCTACCGTTGACCAAAACGGTCTCGTGACAACAAAGTCGACAGGGAAGGCAACGATAACGGCTACCTCCGACGATGACTCGTCCCTATTTGCATCAAGCGAAATTAATGTTGTTCCGGTAATGGTAACCGGGCTAAGCCTTAATAAGTCCACAATTAATATTATGATCGGTTCAACGAAGCCGATTATTCCGATCATCACGCCGTCGGATGCCTATAATAAAAAAATCTATTGGGTTAGCTCCAACAATAACATTGCCACCGTTGACAATAACGGCAATGTCTCCGGTATTGCGGAAGGAGCTGCAGTGATTACGGCAACAACCGATGACGGCGGTTTCCATCAAGACGCTGTCGCAAATGTTCAATCGACGCCTGTCACGGTGAGTGGCGTATCGCTGAATAAGAACACATACTATTTTGCTTCGGATTATTTCTCAAGCACGAATCCGGCGCCAATTGCTCCGAGCGTTCAACTAGTCGCTAACATCTTCCCGGAAGATGCGACCAACACCGATGTTGTCTGGACTACCGACAACCCGCTCGTAGCCACAGTCGATGCATTCGGCGTAGTTACGGGAATTAAATCCGGTGTGGCTACGATTACGGCTAAGACCAAGGACGGCAACTTTACGGCATCATCTAAAGTTTATGTTCCGACCGTGAGCGAGAGTTTCGATAACCGGACGATAGCCGATAATTGGGGATCCGCTCTTGGAACCGGAGGGGGAGCCGGCAATATAGGCGGTTCGGTTACCGCGGTTGCCGGAAATAACGTCTTTCAAATTAGCGGCGGCGGATCCGGCGTCAGAAGTACGCAGAAGGCGTTCTCTCCGGCGATCGTCAATAACAAGATCGAACTGAATTTCGATTGGAACGTGGGCGCTCCAGCCAGCACGCCGGGTGCTCAGCTCAGCATCGAGGACAGCAGTAATAATCGCTACTTGACGCTGCAGTATAATTCCGCAACGGAATTAGTCTACGGTTCCGGCGGCGTTCCAAGTAATGCTGCAATTACCGGAACGAAAGTCGGTACGGGATTCAATGTAAACAATGCGACTTATCAAGTTCAAGTTACGTTGGATTTTGTCGCTAAAAAAATAAACTTAAAAATAACAAACAAAAGTAATTCTTCGGTGACTGCTAATATTTCCAATATTCCTTTTGATTCCGCGACAAATTACAACAACAATTTAGGCAAGGTCGAATTTGTACTTCCGAGAACTAGCGGCACGTCTTCATGGACAAGTTGGATTGACAACTTTAACGTATATGAAGCAACGCCTAAAGCGGCTTGGATTACATTAAATAAAACGTCGCTCAGTCTGCTCGGAATTCCGGGAACTCCTAGCAGCGCTTCCCAGTTAACAGCGACGGTTAATCCGAATGTCGCCGAAGTGGACCAAAGGGTGACATGGAAGTCGAATGATACTTCCATAGCTACGGTAAACAGCGCAGGAGTCGTAACGGCAGTCGCCGAGGGCAATACAACGGTAACCGCAACTTCCGTGGCCAATTCATCGCTGATTGCAATCTGCTCGGTCGATGTACATGGCACGATTGTCCCGGTTGAAGAAATCGGAATTAATGATACCGCCGGACATAAGATTGACGAAACCATCGTCAGTATGAATTCGGGCGATACGAAACAGTTAGTTTTGAATACCTTCCCAAGCAGCCCGGATTATAGGTCTGTAGAGTGGAAATCAGACAATACGAGCGTTGCTATTGTAGATTCCGCTACGGGGTTAGTCATGGCGGTGGGTCCGGGAGACGCGAAAATAACGGTTACGATAGACGCCTATCCTGAATACGGCGGATACATGCCATCCACGTTTTTGACCATTCATACGACTGGAGAAGTACTGGCTAACGTTCAAAACTTGCAGACGGCAATCAATAATGCCGTTGCTGCGAAATCGATGCCTGACGATTATTATACGGCAGCGAGCATCGGCACATTTAACGCGGCTCTGGCAAAGGCTCAAACAGATCTTGCGAGTGCGTTAGCCGACAAATGGGACACTTCCAAGCAAGGCCAAATCGATCAGGATACGGCGGATTTGAATAGTGCGGTATCAGGACTTACGATCAGCTCGGATATTAAAGTGACAACGGTTAGTCTTTCAGCGGGTACTCTGACGCTTTCTGCCGGGTTGTCCAAACAGTTAACCGCAACCGTATCGCCGACACATGCAACGGACAAGAGCCTTACTTGGACTTCCAGCAACCCGTCTATTGCAGATGTTGACCAGAACGGTAAAGTTATCGCTTATAAATCAGGTACTGCCACGATCAAAGCGACTGCAAATAATGGGGGCGCGTTTGGACAGAGTGTCGTAACGGTTTCCAGCGACGTTTCTTCCGGATATGCATTGAACGGCGGAGCAGTATCGGCGAGCAAATCCAGCGGCTCATCCCCTGCAACAAATCCGCTGACGAATGCTCCGTCAATGAGCACAAGCTCCGCCTGGTCGACTGGCGCAAACTTGCAAACGACTTCAACCCCTGAATGGTGGCAGGTTGATCTGGGCTCGTTGGCACGCATCGACAGCATCAAGATGGGCTTCTGGCAGACGATGAAATACAGCATCCTGGTTTCCGATAATGGTACGCAGTGGACGACAGCCGTCGACAATAGCGGAAGTTATGGCGGCGGAGCGGCTACGGCAATCTTTAACGTTAATATGCCTGCCGATACGTTTGCAAGATATATCCGGGTCAATATCTACGGAGTATCGACAACAACTGATTGGGTAGGAATTACGGTTTTCCAAGCCAATGGTGCTTTTGTCTCGCCGCCGGCATCCATTAGCCTGAACAAGAATTCCGATTCCCTTCTAGTAGGCAGTACATTACAGATGATAGCCAGCTTGGCTCAAGTGAATGTGGACACAAGAATTACGTGGACATCGAGCGATACAAGTAAAGCTACCGTTGATTCGAACGGACTTGTAACGGCCAAAGCACCTGGATTAGTTACAATTACAGCAAAAACAACAAACGGAAAAACAGCCGCATGTGACGTAAATGTCGTATCCGACTTACCGAGCATTCCTACTGGATTGACAGCAACGGCAAGCGGAACGGCAGCAATCGACTTGAGTTGGGCAGCGTCAAGCGATGCGACAGGTTATAATGTGTACCGTTCAGCGACACAGAACGGCACGTACACGCTGCTCAACACGACAGCGCCGGTAACGGGAACGAGCTACAGCGATACGGGCCTGACAGACGACACCATGTACTACTACAAGATTACGGCAGTAAATGCGGCAGGCGAATCCGCACAGACATCCGACGTATCGGCGAAGACGGATAAAGCGCTCTCTGCGCCGAATACGCCGACCGGTCTGCAAGCTTCGGCAAGCGGAACGGCGTCAATCGACCTGAATTGGGCTGCATCAAACGATGCGACAGGTTATAATGTGTACCGTTCAGCGACACAGAACGGCACGTACACACTGCTCAACACGACAGCGCCGGTAACGGGAACGAGCTACAGCGATACGGGCCTGACAGACGACACCATGTACTACTACAAGATTACGGCGGTAAATGCGGCAGGCGAATCCGCACAGACGTCCAATGTATCGGCGAAGACGGATAAAGCGCTCTCTGCGCCGAATACGCCGACCGGTTTGCAAGCTTCGGCAAGCGGAACGGCGTCAATCGACTTGAGTTGGGCAGCGTCAAGCGATGCGACAGGTTATAATGTGTACCGTTCAGCGACACAAAATGGTGCGTACACGCTGCGCAATACGACAGCGCCGGTAACGGGAACGAGCTACAGCGATACGGGCCTGACAGACGACACCACGTACTACTACATGATTACGGCGCTAAATGCGGCGGGCGAATCCGCACAAACATCCTATGTATCGGCGAAGACGGATAAAGCGCTCTCTGCGCCGAATACGCCGACCGGTCTGCAAGCTTCGGCAAGCGGAACGGCGTCAATCGACCTGAGTTGGACTGCATCAAACGATGCGACAGGTTACAATGTGTACCGTTCAACGACACAGAACGGCACGTACATGCTGCTAAACACGACAGCGCCGGTAACGGGAACGAGCTACAGCGATACGGGCTTGTCGGCAGGAACGACTTATTACTATAAAGTTACATCCGTGAACAGCGAAGGCGAGTCGGGTTATTCTACTGCAGCCAACGCAACGACAACAGCAACGAGTACCGACCCTGGTACTGACCCTGGTACTGGCCCTGGTACTGGCCCTGGTCCAGGTCCTGGACCATCCAACGGCACTTCGACGCCAAATACGCCTGTGGCCGAAGTCAAAGACGGAACTATAGGGATCAAAGCAAGCGCGGATACGAAAGGCACCGCTATCGTAAACGTCAATGCCGACGACCTGTCGAAGGCGATCAAGGATACCAAGAATAATTCGCTAAATATTAACGTAGAACTTGATCAGTCGGCGAATGCGGCGCAAGCCGTTGCCGTCAATATTCCTGCTCTTCAGTTGAAATCGGGCATCGATAAAGTCAAGAAGGTCGTCATCAATACGGGGCTCGCAACCGTCACTATTAGTTCGGAGCAATTAGATCGGATGTTGGGTGAATATTCAACGCAGCTTCAACTTTCCGTCACCCGTGCAGACGTAACCGGATTGTCCGAGGAAGCCAAAGGTCAAATCGGCCAAAACGACGTCTACGATTTCCATATGAGCGTCGATGGAAAGACGTTCGGTCAATTCACGGAGGCAAATGCTATAACGGTGGATATTCCGTACACGCTCAAAGCGGGAGAAGATCCGAATAAAGTCGTCATCTATTACATCGGCGACGACGGGAAGCTGGAAATTATCAAGAACGGGATCTTCAATCCGCTGACGGGAATGGTGAGCTTCAAACCTCAGCATTTCAGCAAGTATGCGGCTGCGTATGCGAACGTGAAATTCAATGATTTAAGCGGCGCGGCTTGGGCTCGATCGAGCATCGAAGCGCTTGCGGCAAGAAAGATTGTCTCGGGTGTAGGCGGAGACAAATTTAATCCAAGCGGAAATGTTACGCGAGGACAATTCATCCTTATGCTGATCACAGCGTTGAATTTGACGGACAGCGCAGCAAAAGCAACCTTCAGCGATGTGAAAGAGAAAGACTATTATTACCAGGCGGTTGCGACGGCTCAGAAATTGGGTATCGTATCGGGAAGAGCGGATGGAACCCTCGGCGCGAACGCGGCGATCACCCGTCAGGATATGGCCGTAATGTTGTACAAAGCTTTGCTAGTAAAGAAAACGATAGATCCGCAAGCGGCATCGACGCCATCGTTCGGCGATGCGGCAAGCATTGCTTCGTACGCGACGCAAGCGGTAGCGGCTATCCAACGCGAAGGACTGATGTCCGGCTTCGGAGACGGACGGTTCAAACCGTTGAATAATACGACGAGAGCGGAAGCGGCATCGGTCATCTTCAAAGTGTTAAAAGAAAAGTATTAACAGTAAGCCTAACAACATCATGATTTGAACCCGAAGTCCCGATAGAAAAATATCGGGACTTCGGGTATATTTCAACAAATTGCGGGTGGCAAATTCTTTTTGGTTCTTAGAGTGGGATTATGCTATAATGATTATTGCTGTGGCTCCGTAGCTCAGCGGATAGAGCGACGGTTTCCTAAACCGCAGGTCGGAGGTTCAAGTCCTCTCGGGGCCGCCATTTCCATAAAAAGTCGAAGAACCGTGCCGATGGCGCGGTTCTTTTTTGTGTTTATTTGGGGTCATAGCGAATACGAATAAGTTTTGTCGAGGCCGATGAAAGAGCAGGACTATTCATCTAAATAAGCGAATGTAAATAACTGGATTGCCCCCCGTACATCCGAGAGGAGCTGTGGCTTATGATTCGCGTGTTGATCGTCGAAGACGATCTTTTCTGGCAGGATCAATTGCGACATGAGCTTGGCGACGAGCCGGATATCGACGTGCTGGCTACCGTATCCGGCAAAGACGAAGCCCTTCAATTCATACAACAACATCCAACGGATGTCGTGCTCATGGATATTAATTTAACCGCGAACAATTTGGACGGTATCGAAGCGACTCGAATGATCGTCCGGCTCATGAGCGAGCGGACGAAAGTGATCATGCTCACCTCGCTCCACCAATCGGACATCATCGTCGATAGCTTCCGCAATGGCGCGATCAATTACATTACCAAATCGAATTACGCGCATCTCGTGGCCGCTATACGAGAAGCCGATCAAGGCAAAGCTTCGATCCATGCCGACGTCGCGGATGCCGTCCGCAACGAGCTAAAGCTCTCGATATTGACGCCGATGGAGCGCGAGGTTTATCAGATGAAAGCTCAGGGCTTCAACAAATTCCAGATCGCCGAAAAGCTGTTCAAATCCGTGAACACGATCAAAAGCCAGTTAAAGAGCATTCGCGACAAATTACGCTGATCGCGAACTCGATTTTCTCCTCCCGAGATTCAACCGATAGACTCTTCCACGAAGTGCTGTCTGGGAAAAGCCAATGCGATCGTCGTGCCCTTATTGATCTCCGAGCGAACGATCTTGAGCGTACCCGAATGTTTGCGAATAACGGATTGGCAATAACTGAGCCCCAGCCCGAAATGATTCGTATTTTTCTTCGTCGTATAGAACGGCTCGAATACCTTGGACAACAATTCCTTCGGAATTCCGCTACCGTTATCGTGTATTTCGATCGTAACGCCGTTTTTACCGGCGATCATTCTGATTTTCAGAACCCCATGGTCGGAATTCATCGCGTCGACGGCATTGATGCACAGGTTGAATAAGGCTTCCTGCATATGAACAGGATCGCAGAAGACGGTGACGTCCCGACCGAATTCCGTTATTTTATGGATTTTTTTGCGGTCCAAGTGAGGTTCTAGCTGGGTCATCAGCGCTTCCAGAATATCGTGCAGCGATCGGCTCGTTTTGACGAGCGAAATATCTCCGGTTTTGTCCTGTATTCTCTGGATCATCTGCTGCAAATGCCCGGTAACTTGCGGAATATGGTCGAGGAGCTCTTCGATGCGCCCGGTATTGTTCGTCTGAAGATGGGACCTGATTCTATCTTCGATATAATTCAACTTATCCAGCTCGTTCTTGATCGTATGGTTCAAGATCGCCGTTCCGGATTTGATCGCGGTCATCGAGCTTTCGAGCCGCTGCTTCTCGTTGTGCAGCTTGATTCCGAATAGGCCGTACTTGAAAGCAAAGTAACCGAATACGATAATCATCACAAAGGCAATGGCATTAAAAAATTGATCGGGCGTATGTATTTCCAGAAAACCGCTTTCCATCGCGGGCTGTTCGATCCGGGCATCTCGCGTTTGCGCGTTGGCATAGAAGAAGAGGAACATGATCAGCAACGCCGCGGAAGAGATTATCAAGGATCGCTTATAATTGACCCGGATACGGGTATCGTCCCTACCTTGAAACAGCAATCCGATGAAGACGATTCCGAACACGGCGCAACCGAAGACGTATGGCCAGAACCAATTGAACTCGTGGTAGAGAGAAGGATAAGTCTGGAAGTAAAACGAGATGAGGACCACCCCGAACACGCGGGCATACAAATCGGAAAAAGCGATGCAACCCATCAGAACGGTGTAGGGGAAAAGAAACACGAACGCATAGTAGGAAAAGAAGACAAATAACTGCACCGTATCCACGAGAACGGACGGATTCGCGCCGGCTTTCATGTCCGGCAACGCATAGAGCTGGATCCCGTTCGCGAGACGCTGCAATCCGATCAGGAACAGACAGGCGCTCATCCAGTGGGTCACTAATTTCTGATCGAACCTACGTCTTCTCCATAACATGGCGGCGGAATAAGCGAGAACAGCGAATTCGACGAAACGAAATAACATTGGACGCCTCCCGCAATTTCCCAGTATGATCAATTTAGCTATAAATTACTTTTATTGTATATCCCAACCGTTATATTCGCTAGAAGGAGAAGTGATGTGCAGTGGCTTTGCAGCAAATCATTCGCGCCTTCACGCTAGTCGGCATCCTATGTTCGATCGTACTTTTGGGTAGCATTACTTATCAATATTTTGATCCTTCACCCATCGAGCTTAACATTATCATGATAATCGCATTTTGCCCGCTTTTCTTGGGGGTGATCAGTTCTTACTTGGTTCAAGCCGAGCAGCTAGGCCGGTTCGGATTGATCAGCTTCATCGTCCTCACCGCCGGATACCTATTAGGAGGTGTCGGGTTGAATTGGGCCGTCGCTTTCGTCAGCCCCGTTTACGGAGAACTCACCCCTGCCGGAACCGTTCAATCTGCTAATCCACCATTCCCGATAATCCAAGGGATGGCGAGTTCATTCATCCTGCTCAATCTGGGCATGTTGTTGTACGGCATCGCGATTTTGCGATCGAGCCAAACGGCGAAATGGTCGGGCGTTATGTTCCTTCTCTCGATCGTCGGTGCGTTAGCTCCCCCCATGGATTCGAAATGCATATATTTCTTCTGCGCCGGTATCATCTGGATCGGCATTAAAGGTTGGAATTGGAAGCCGACGAATCAGGCGAACGCAAACGAAGGCGCTAGTGCGATGGAGCATGCCCAACAAAAAACAGTTCCTTATCCGTAAACGGAAAGGAACTGTTTTGTATGCACGGCTATTCTACAACCTCAATCTCGGCTACCATGCTCGGATGGATGGAGCAATAATACGTGTAGGTACCCGGTTGATCGAAAAGATGCGAGTAGCTCTGGTTGGGCGGTAAGTCGCGACTTGAGAACGAATCGCCTAGATCGTAGACGGTATGCGACATCGTATCTTGATTGATCCAGGTGACCGTTTGACCTTTGCGGATCGTGAGCTTCTTCGGCATGAAGGCCGCTTTGTCGATAACGATGGTCAGGGGGGAATCGTTGCCCTCTGAGCCGCCCTTCGTCCCGTGCTCATGTCCTGCGTCGGATGATCCGACCTTCATCGTTGCCGTCACGACAACCTCGCCTTTCTTACGATCTAGAAGCACGTTCGCGCCAAACGCTTCCGACACGAAACGAAGCGGGACCATCAATAACCCATTGATCTTCTTAGGCGAAGCGGGAAGGAAAACAAGCCGACCGTCGATTGCCGCCTGGGTATCGTTCTCCGCCAACCGAATTGTTTTCCGATCTCTCGTAAGCGTCACGACTTTCTTGCTTGCGCTCCACGTCGCCGTAGCTCCGAGTTGTTCGCCTAGGAAGTCTGGCGGCATGTACGTCGTTCCCCCGATCGTGACCGGCGCCGCCTTCATCGAGACTGTCTTCCCATTAACAACGGCTGACATGCTCCCCGGCTTGAGTCGCAAGGTCATTGTCATGCTCGAGGCAGCCTCGGAAGTCGGGTCCGTGACTTCGATCATCGTGTGCAAGCCGCCCGGATAAGCGCCGTCGTTCGTATTGTCGACGATATTATGGCTATGGAACGGAAAGCTTCCCGCCTGATCGAAGGTAACGAGCAGATCGTATCTTTCACCGGGTCCGATCAGAATCGTGTCTTTTGTTAAGGGCTCCGGAAGCGCTCTTCCATCCGACGCGATCACTTGGAAATGATAGCCGTGCATATGGAAGCTATGAGATTGATAGCCGGCATTAATCATGCGGATCAGAACCTTCTCGCCGACTACTCCGGATATCGATGCGGCCGAGTCCTCTTCCGTATCGGGATAAGCTTTGCCGTTGATCGTCCAGTAACGCGGCCGGTAGTTCGTTCGATCGTACGCTTTGCCCTCTTCCACCGCCTGATGCCAGACCGGATCGATTTCGTTCAACAGGAACACGTAGTCCTTATCGTAGGCAGGGCCGCCGGTCCACGCTTGGTTCGCGCCGTCCTTCGCCTTGACGACGAAAGCACCGTACATACCCATCTGCAGATGCTCGACGGTATCGACGTGACAATGGTAGAAGTAAGTGCCCGCGTGGCTCGCGGTAAACTTATACGTGAAGCTTTCGCCGACTTGTATGGCTTGAGAGGTATGCGGAACGCCGTCGTTCGCTTGATCCGTATCCAGGCCGTGAAAATGGATCGTATGGGCGAGATGTTTGATTCCCGATTTCTTAGGCCCGATATTGGTGAGCGTGATCTCGACGGTATCCCCTTCGTTCACCTCGATGGGCGGTGCCGGGAACGCGGCCGTTCCCGGTTCGTTCGCCAAGCTGTAGCCCCATACGTAGACAGATTTGCCGTCAGGAAGCGTTACATAGCCGTCGGTGGCGTACAAATGAAATGTTTTGACGGGCGGCTGCGCTTTGCGTTCGGCATTGGCGGTCGGCCTGCCGAACGTAAAGGCGAGTAGGACTGCAGCGAGCAAGAGTGACCGTAACGCTAGCTGAAGCGATTTTTGTCTCGCCATATGTCTAGTGATGCATCCCGTCCATCGCGCTTGCAGGAGCAGATGCCGGAGTCGCCGCGACCTTGCCGACCGATGCCGAGAAGGTCTTCGTTACCTCATTCCACGAATACGTTCCCCCGATACCGCGCACAATCGCTTCGGCCGATGCGTAAACGGCGCCTTTGACGGTTATCCCGGCTATTTTGACCGTTTTGCCGTTCGAGGTAACCGTCCAAGCATTCGCTTTCTTATCCCATACGGCTTTGCCGTCAAGCGCCTTGGCAAAGGAGTCTGCAGCAACAATCAAAGTTCCGTTGCTCCATTGCGCCTTCGCGGCATCGGCAACGGCTTTGCCGTTCGCCGTCAGCTTGACGGCCGACTTCGGAACGACGATGACGGTACCTTTCATCATCATGAACGAGTGCATGAAGCAATCGTAACCATAGGTTCCTTTTTTCGTGAACTTGAGCGTGAAGGTTTGATTTTGCATCATGATGCCGGAGTGCCGAACGCCATTGCCGTCGAATACGGGGGATCCGACCGGACCCATATAGTCCGGATTTACTCCTTCATCGCCCACCACTTGCACGCCTTTGGGCGCGTTAAACGTCACCATATGAGGCTCGTAGGGGTTTAGATTCGTCCATGTCACCGAGTCGCCTTCGCTAACGACAACGACTTCGGGATTCATCCTCATGACGTTCATGCTCGACTGCGCGGTAGACAAATCTACGTTGTAAGTCAGGCTGCCGTCCTTGTTCGAGGTATAGCGGGCGTCATGAGGAACGATCGCGGACACCGACTGCAAGTCGCTCTCTTCTAATTTGGCCGCGGCAGCCTGTTCCGCCTGCGTCGGGATCTTCGCCCCTTTCGGAAGAACGACAATCGTACCTTTCATGAAAGAATGAATTAAGCACTGGTAAGGATAAGCGCCGGCTGTCGGGAAAGTGATCTCGTACGTCATAGGCGCTCCCGGAAAGAGAAATCCCGAGCTTAAATACTTCCCGTCATATTTCCCTCCGCTCGGCGCGGAAGGCTCAGCGACATTAAAGCTCGGATCGGAAAAAAGGTCCCCGATCGCTTTATCCCCCAGGAATGTAACGGTATGCGGGTAGTTGCCCCCGTTCGCGAAGCTGACTGTATCCCCTTCATGAATGTAGGTGGTTCCCGGGAAAAAAGCATCGATTGACGTTCCGGCCGCATCATTCCCTTTTCCAACCGAGATCTTCCATGTTTGAGGTCCGTCGCTCGAAGATTCCGCCATAACGACCGAGCTAATCAGCATAAAGGCGGCAGTGACCATGAGCAGGAACGCTAAACTTTTCTTAAACATTTTTTCAGCTCCTTTTGCAGATGAAAGCAGGACGGGAATCGAGTGTTCGCTATGATTTCATCCCAATTTATTCACAGTATAGTCCCGTTCCTTTTATTGAAGGAGGATGAACTTTTTTCACCCTGCTAACCTCATATGAAAGTAACATTTTCTGGTTGACGCTTTTCTTAAGCCCATGATATAGTCACTATATTCCATTTATCCAATTAAAAGGAGGACGCCATCATGCAGAGCCAATTCATGAATGTAACATTCAACCGCATAAGCTTGTATCGATCGGCTGGTCCTATCGTGCGTATTCAGTGACTTCCTCCTGTATACCTCGCCCCCGGCGGTTACGCCTGGGGTTTTTTTGTTCCCTTTTCCAGGGTTCCGGCCGATTCATGCTAGCGTTGTTTTTACTTAGGAAAGGGGCTCCGCGATGCCACCCAAACAATCGTTATCTATGGCCTGGCTGCTTCAATATCTTCGGCCCGTGAAGTGGCGAATGGTTCTGTTGCTCTTCATGCTGCTGATTTCGATCGCTTTACAGCTTGTCAATCCGCAGATCGTCCAGCGCTTCATCGATCAGGCGACCGGTTCGGGCACAGTCTCAAGCTTGCTGGCGCTAGCCGGGTTATATCTCGTCGTCGCCGTTCTGAACCAGCTGTTCACCGTAGCGCTCGACTATCTCGGTAACGACGTAGCCTGGCGTTCGACTAACCGGATGCGAGCCGACCTGCTGAAGCACACCTTGCGGCTCGATATGCGATTCCACAATAGGAAGACGCCGGGGGAAATGATCGAACGGATCGACGGAGACGTGACCCACATGTCGAATTTTTTCGGGATGTTCATCGTACAGATCGTGGGAAGCTTCGTGCTTCTCACGGGCATTCTTGGGTACATGTTCGTCCATAGCCTGCCGATCGCCGCGACTATGACGGCGTTCACCTGCTTGTCCATCGGAGTCATGTTCGCGATTCGCAATTTGGGCGTAAAAAGCTCCCAGGAGGAGCGTCAAGCGAACGCCTCTCTGTTCGGCTTAATCGAGGAAAGAATCTCGGGCATCGAAGACGTGCAAGCCAACGGCGGCGTTCCGCGCCTGATGAATCGTTATCATCGCGCAATGCGGGCCGTGTTCCGGAGCGGACTCAAGGCGTGGATGCTTCGCGTCACTCCGTGGAACGCCACGGTCATCTTATTCACGATCGCCGTCACGGCAGTGCTCCTGATTAGCGTACGTCTGTATTTGCACGGCGAGATTACGCTCGGTACGCTATTTCTTTTTTTCCAGTACACGCAAATGCTCAACGATCCGATGGAGCAACTGGGCAACCAGCTGCAGGAATTTCAGAAGGCGAAGTCAGGCATGCTCCGAACCCGAGAATTGCTTTCTTCGCGAAGCGAGATTGAAGACGGAGTAGAGGAAGCGCTCCCTGACGGCCCGCTCTCCGTATCCTTCGAACAGGTGAGCTTCAGTTACAACGAGGAACAGCAGGTGCTGCACGAGATCAGCTTTGACTTGAAGCCCGGGGAACGGCTCGGCCTTGTAGGACGCACCGGCAGCGGCAAGTCCAGCATAAGCCGACTCCTGCTCCGGTTATACAATATCGACGACGGGATCATCCGGATCGGCGGGGTGGATATCCGCTCCTTGAGATTGAAGGCGCTGTACCGAAGGGTAGGTATGGTCACTCAAGACGTTCAACTGTTCGACGGTACGCTTAGAGATAATCTGACGCTATTCAACCCCAATCTGTCCGATGAAGAAGTCTTCGAGACAACCGATCGGCTTGGGCTTCGACCTTGGATCGAAGCCATGCCGCTAGGCCTGGATACCCGTCTGACTACCGGGGGCGCGTCGTTATCGGCGGGCGAAGCGCAGTTGTTCGCATTGACGCGGGTATTCTTGACCAAGCCGAGCCTGGTCATTCTGGACGAACCGTCTTCGCGGCTCGACGCCGCGACGGAGGCGGCTCTACAGACGGCAGTGGACCAATTGCTAGAACGCTGCACCGGCATTGTCATCGCGCACCGCTTATCCACGCTCGATAATGTCGATAAGATCATGGTACTGCGTCAAGGACGCATGATAGAGTTCGGAGCGAGGGATGCATTGGCGCAGAACCCGTCTTCGGAATTTTTCCGGCTGCTGCAATCCGACCGACAGGAGGAATTGGCATGACCGTCACTCAGTTCATGGGGCGCTTGTTCCGCTACAACCCCTCCATCTATATCGTGAATGGCTTGTTGTGGGGTCTATTTCATTCCTTACCCGTTGGTATAGGACTAGGAATGAAATGGTTCTTCGACCGTGCAACGGGGCAATCCCACGATTATCTCTGGCTTGTTTTTCCGCTTCTTGTTGTCGCACTTATCAGAGTGACGAGAGTCGGAATGTTTTACGTCGCCTTCTACAAATGGGTAACTTATATCTACATTTTGCAAGCCGTTCTACGCAGAAACTTGCTGGGGGGAATCATGAGGTGGCCCGGCCGCAACTTGCCCGCATCCCCCGGCGAAGCTATGACTCGTTTCCGTGAAGATGTGGACGAGGTAGTCGAATACGTGGAGTCGTGGGTCGATTTCTGGGGGCGCCTGGTCTATGCCGTTACCTGCATCGTGGTGATGGCCCGAATTAATGGACTGATCACGAGCGTTGCCTTCCTCCCGCTCGTGGTCGTTACGCTGCTCAACAACTTATCCGGGAATCGCGCTCGCAAGTACTCTAAGACGAATCGAGAAGCGACCGGCCGCATCACCGGCTTCATCGCCGAGACATTCGGGGCCGTTCAGGCCGTAAAGCTAGGACAAGCGGAAGACCATGTGCTGAATCGATTCCTGAAGCTGAATGAAAGCCGGCGACGGGCGGCGCTCCGCGACAATCTGTTCAAGCAGTGGATGAAGTCGTTGAACCAGCACGTGCTCAGCATCTGTACGGGGGTCATTCTATTAATGTGCGCCTCGGAGATGAAGGCGGGCCGTTTTACCGTCGGGGATTTCGCTTTATTCACTTCTTACTTGACCACTTT
Organism: Cohnella endophytica; assembly: GCF_003628305.1. Lineage (GTDB taxonomy): Bacteria > Bacillota > Bacilli > Paenibacillales > Paenibacillaceae > Cohnella > Cohnella endophytica. The sequence continues at coordinate 41,936 of NZ_RBZM01000018.1, forward strand.
CTCGTTCAGCATCTCTTTGTTCGGTTACATGGTTTTCCAGCATAAGCGGCTTCGGGTGGCGCTCGACCGGATGAGGATTCTGTTCCGGCCGGGCGAGGAAGACCGAGTCGCGGAGCATAGCGAAATCTATCTGTACGGAGATCCTCCCGACGTGCCGGAACCGACCGCGGACGAAGGGGATCGTATGCGGAGCCTAGAAGTACGCGGGCTTACCTACAACTACCCGAATTCTGAAAATGGCATAAGAGATATTAGCTTCAGAGTGGAGCGCGGCCAATTCTTGGTCGTCACGGGAAGAATCGGCTCGGGTAAATCGTCGCTGGTGCGAACGCTTCTGGGACTCCTGCCGAAGACGGACGGGACGATTATGTGGAATGGGCGCTTGGTGGAGGACCCCGCCAACTTCTTAAAGCCGCCGAGAGCATCATACACGCCCCAAGTACCGCGGTTGTTCAGCGACACGCTGCAGGAGAACATTACGCAAGGGAAGAGTACTTCGCAGGACTCTCTCGACCGCGTTGTCCGGTTGGCCGTGATGGAACAGGATCTTCTGACGCTGGAAAAGGGGATGGAGACGTTCGTCGGACCCCGGGGGGTGATGCTCTCCGGAGGGCAGATCCAACGTGCCGCTACGGCGCGAATGCTGATGACGCAATCCGACTTGTTCATCTTCGACGATCTGTCCAGCGCCCTGGATATCGAGACGGAGAAAACGTTGTGGGAACGGCTGTTCCAAGAACGAGACGTAACTTGCATCGCCGTCTCCCATCGCCGGGCGGCGCTTATGCGGGCGGATCATATTATCGTGATGAAGGACGGCGTGGTCGAGGCGGAGGGAACGCTCTCCGAACTCCTGAATACCAGCTTGGAGATGCAATTGCTGTGGCAGGGAGAAGAAACTCCTTCGGAGGAAGTTGGCGATGGCGCCGAGCAACCTGCATGACGGAAACGTGCCAAGAGAACCGTGCAATCTCCACTCGATGTTGCAACATTATTCGACTTGATCGCGTTACTAAATGGACTGGTTAATTGTAAAAAAAAGTATGGTCGTATCGTCATGACAGCGGGGGTCCGATTCGATTGAGAGTTATCGTCAAATGGGGATTGCTTAGTTTGTTTACTTTGTTAGCCGTTTTTTTAATGAGCAATATTAGCAAAGCGTTTATCCATGATAAGCCGGATGAGATCCGATTGATCATGGGAACGCAATCGACGGTCGAAGAGGCGGTCTCCAACCTGCCCGGAAGTACCGTCGTTGACGCGGAAGCTAGCATCGTATCCGTTCCTTACGGAAGAACCGACGAGTATGGCAAACTGGCCGTCCAACTTCCGGGAGTATACCGCGTTGCCGGCGTTCCGCTCGCGAAGCCGGAAATCTCGTTTCGTTATTATTTTTTCTCTCTTAAAGATCGGCTGCAAGGCTACCTGCACGGCGATCTCGGCTTGATCCGCACCAGTAGCGGCAGGTACGATATTCCGGTTAAAAATCTGATTGCGGATACGATTTTGCGAACGTGCGCTTATTTTATTCCGGGTCTCATTGCCGGGGCATTGATGGCCGTCGCGTTATCGCTACTCGCATCTCTACGGCAATGGATCCGCAAGCTACTAGACGGGATTCACGCGCTGATTTCCGGGTTACCGGACTTTTTATTGATCATCCTTCTTCAATTCACGTCTATTTATCTGACCCGTCTAACGGGGAAAAGCGTTATTCTGGTTGCCCAATTCGGCGACGAAGTTCCGTTCCTGATCCCTTTTCTTACAATTGCGCTGATCCCTTGCATGCTGATCTACGGAACTTTGCGTCTGGCGATCGAGCGCGAGCTAACGCAGGATTACGTCACGACCGCATTGGCCAAGGGCTTGTCCAGACGGGAAGTGCTGTTGCGCCACGTACTCCGCAATATTATGGAGGATCTGTTGACGATTCTGCCCAAAGCGACTACGTTGGCGTTAGCCAGCATGGCCGTGGCGGAAGCGATCTGCGATATTCTTGGGCTTGGCGGTTATATCGTCAGTCCGAGAATGCAAAATATTAGCGGCACTCCGACGATCTGCATCGCTCTGGCGGTCATTTCCATGCTCTTTCATGTGCTATATGCGCTTCTTGCCAAACGATTCGTCGTGCGGTCCAGGGAGGTGGCATAACGATCATGAAACGAAATTCGCCGCTCTTTTACTGCGCGTGCGGTCTTATTGTCCTTATTGCTTTAATCGCTGCGTTCGGTGGGATGCTGAAACCGCACGGCATCTCGGAATCGGATAAAATCGTGATGATAACGAAGGAAATAGACGGTAAATTGGAGTATTCCATGCCGCCGTTCGAGCCCAACTCCTCCTTTCCGCTGGGTAGCGATCATAGAGGCTTCGACATCTTGAGTATGTTGATGAATGGCCTAAAATACACCTTGGGCGTTGCCGCCTTGCTAACGTTATTACGTTTTCTCATCGCCGTGCCTCTGGGAATGTGGTCGGGAGTAACGGGGAGAGGGAGCGGCTTCTTGAAGTCCATGCAGTGGGTAATATCGGCCGTTCCGGCATTTTTGTTCCTCTATCCTCCGCTAGCCGGAATGTACTTCGGTCTTGGATTAAACCTCAGAGGCAAAGCGGATCCGCACAACATGATGATATTTACGATCGTCTTTTTCGCGATGGTGACTTTCCTTGGCTTATTTCCGCTTGCTTATCAGATTGCGGAGAGAGCCCGCTTCTATAGCCGGAAGCCCTACGTCGAGGCTTCCCGTCTCATGGGCGGGTCGGTATTCCACACCATTAAGAGTCACATTCTAGCGAGCATGAGATTGGAGCTGCTGTTTACGGTGATCAGCGAGTTCATCTTGGTGCTCTTCCTGATGGGGCAGCTAGCCATCTTCAATATCATCGTCGGAGGCTCGGAAACGTTGGAATGGGAAGACGGGCTCGGGTATTATATTCATCTGACGACGACGGGAGAATGGACATCCCTTATCGCTTACGGCGCAAAATTCATTCGCATCTATCCTTTTATTTTGCTCCACGTAAGCTTATGCTTTACCGGACTTATCCTTTCGCTGCAGTTTTTCCTGGTCCAATTCAAGAAACGGTACGGAGGAACGGAACGGGCCAATTATCAATGAGTATAAAAGAGGACCATATAGGAAATTCGCGACCAAGACTCGTCAAATCGATAGAATCCCGCCCGACATTATGATACCATCAGGAGCATAGAGAAATTGTCGGACGATCGGGGCGTGAACGGATGGCAACCAACATACGGGATGTAGCCAAAGCGGCGGGAGTGTCGGTCGCGACGGTGTCCAAGGTACTGAACGGATATACGACCGTGAACGCAAAGACGAGAGAAAGGGTGCTGGAGTTCGTTAAGGAGCTGCAGTTCCAGCCGAATTCCGCCGCGCGGTCGCTCGTAGGACGCCGATCGATGACGATCGGCATATTCCTGACGACAGGGCTGGCGCATCCTTTCTTCGCGCAAATCCTCACGGGGATGGAGCAGGCGCTGAAGGCAACGGGTTATGACCTCATTTACCTAGCGCAATTATCGTGGAACAAAGATTACAGCTTTGTCCGCCATTGCCAGAGCCGGAATGTCGAGGGAGTCGTCGTCTTCGGCTTCCAGCACGAGGATATGGACTTCGAAGAACTGATCGAATCCGGCATTCCGACGCTGTTCATCGATCTGGACGTCAAGGAAGGGCGCGCGGGATATATTAGCTCGGACAATCAAGAGGGGATCAAGCGCGCGGTCGCCTACATCGTCGGGCTGAACCATCGCCGAATCGCGTTCCTGTCCGGAACGAAAAATTCCTACGTGGGCGGACTGAGGTTGGAAGGCTACAGAGAAGGATTAAAGCTGGCGGACATTCCTTATTCCGAGTCTTACGTCGCCTACGGAGACTTTACGAAAGAAGCGGGTTACGAACGAATGAAGGAACTGCTGGCGCTTCCCGAGCGGCCGACCGCCGTCATCTGCTGCTCGGACATGAGCGCGGTCGGGGCTATGGACGCGATTCGCCACGCGGGCTTGTCGGTGCCAGGCGACATCTCGGTCATCGGCTTCGATGACATCGAACTGGCCAGCCATGTGAATCCCCCGCTTACGACGGTGCGCCAGGATACGTTCACGATCGGGAAGAGAACGATCGAACTGGTTGACGAGCTCATTAACGACGAGGGTCTGCCTCCTCCGGAAGCGATCGTGCCGACGGAGCTCGTCATTCGCGGGTCTTGCGGTCCCGCGCCGGAATAACCCATCGCACGCATGCAAAAAGGTGATCTTAGCAGCCGATAAGCCGGCCGATAAGATCACCTTTTTTTCATCGCTCAATCGCTTAAGCTTCGTCACGCAGTTCTTCCAACAGATTAGCCTTACCCATACGCCGTAGCGGTCCTTGCACGGAGAGCAGTCCGACCAGCAAGGCCAAGCCGCAGGCGATCAGTGACGCTTCCCATGGGAAGCTGAAAGGGAATCCCTGAACGTTGGATAATTGCTTATAGAGGAGGTAACACAATCCGAAGCCGAGCCCGATGCCCCAGAATCCTCCGATGACTCCGAACCAGACGCCTTCCGAAGAAGCCATTTTCCGAATTTGCCCCATCGTCATGCCCACCGCTTGCAGCAGTCCGATCTCTTTGCGCCGCAGAAGCAGGTTCGTCTGGACGGTGTTAATAATGTTCAAGCTGCCGATGCCTCCGATAATGATCAGGAAGCCGTAGACGAAAATCTGCATCTGCAGATTAAAATTGCGCGTCTCTTTCTGCTCGGCGGCGTAATCGATAAGGCGGACTCCCGTCGTCGAACGGGCAATCTCTTCAAGCTTCCGATGAATCGGAGCGGGATCGGCATCATCCTTAAGCGCGATATCCAGCCCGATCCGCGCCGTCCCGAAATCCAGCGTCCCTTCGCGGGGAGGCGCGGCCTCCAGAAGCTTGGCATACGTCTCTTTCGTTGCGATAACCGTGAGCTCGTTCTGTTGATAGGCTCCGTTAAACGGCGATTGCGTCAGAATTCCCGCTACCGTAACCTCGCGTACGTTGTCCGCTCCCGGGTTATCGCCGAGCCCCATGTTCAACAGCAGCTTATCTCCGACTTTGTAACGCGTGATCGGCATCAATTCTTTTTTGCCGCTTAAGGTTTTCGGTTTAACGGTTTGCACGATCACGACCCCGTCCGCAGTAGCCAGTTGGTTGGGATCAACGGTACCGGATTGCAAATAGTTTGCCGCTTCCTTAAGGCGAGCCTCATCGTATAACCGAACTCTGGCTTGAACCGCAAGATCGGCTTGATCTTTCCACTCGATTCTCGACGGCGCCGTAAATCCGGTTGACTTCGTAATGCCGGCATTAAAGCGATCTTCAGGAACAAGCGCCTGGGAGTCTAGGTTATTATAAGTTCCGTATACCCCGCGAACTCCCGGAATGTCTCGGAGCTGCTTCATCGCTTCGTCCGATGCGACATCGGCGACTTTCTCGAATTTGCCCGATTCATCGGAGCTATAATTTTTGTAAAGCTGGAAAGCCATTCGGTCGTCTTCGTTCGATGTCGTCGTCATGCCCAGCACCTGCTGGGTAAAATAATGGAACACGATAAACAGCGTGATGCTGACAACGATCGAGAAGGTCGTGATGCGGAATTTCGTCCGGTTCCGGCGAATGTTGTTCGAAGCCATCTTGCCCTCGATACCGAGAAGGCTAAGAAGGGAAGGGATGCGCAAACGACGGTACGATTCCCGTACGATGCTTCCGGCGCCTTTGACCGCTTCCACGGGCGAGACGCTCGAGGCTTTGCGGGCGGGTAACCAAGCCGCGACATATACGGCCAGGAATCCGACCAATAGACTGCCGCCCATAATCCACCAATGGAACGTGAGTTGGAACTCGTCCATCATGAGGATTCTCAGACCGCCTAGGGTCATGAGCCATAAGACCAGCCACAATCCGAACCACCCGGTCACCAAGCCGAGAGGGACGCCGATCGCGGCCAATACCGTTGCTTCCCGGAACACGAGATTGCGGATCTGCGCCGGTGAAGCCCCTAACGTGCGAAGCAAGCCGAACTGTCTGATCCTCTCGAGCACGGCAATATGGAACGCGTTATATATAACCGCGATGGTCGAGAGAACGACAAGCCCGACCAACGTGCCGAAAATAACGGCCAGAGCCCGATTCAGCCCGGCATCCGCGCTATCTCCTTTAACCGCGAGAAGTTCGAAGTTGGTGAAGAGATCGGGATTCAGCTTCTTGAATTGTTCCAGATTGGCGTTGACGCTCACTCCGGGTTTCAGCGTCAAGAAAAGCATGGATTCGGCATCCACGTGGCTGGCCGCGCTCCATAACGTGTAAGCGTTGGCCGCGCCTTGAAGCTGGCTGTTTTTCTGGTTCTTCAGCAGCCCGACGATCCGGTACGTATGGGAATGTCCGTCCGGTCCTTGCAATTCCGTCGTCCCGTTCAGCTTTGGCGTACCCGCTAATTGCTCAAGAAGCCATTGCTCCACGACGATTTCGTCGGAAGAAGCGGGTAAGCGTCCCTTCTGAAGAAACGCGGGCATTAGGCTAAACGCATCCTTGTCCGCCTGATTTACCGTCACGGAATAACCGTCGTTAAGCTTGGTAGTCATTCCCGCGCGATAGATCCCTAGCCGATCTACGAGAACGTTGTTCTTGAGCGTATCGTATAGCTCCTGGGAAGGCTTGTTATAGCCGATATGATAAGAGCCGTTGGTGGCCTCGATATTCGACAAATAATTGTCCTTAAAAGCTTGGCCCATCGTTCCGAGCGCGCTGATCAGCGCGACGGAAAGCATAATTCCGATGATGGTCAAAAGAGTTTTCCTACGTTGTTGCTTCAGGTATCTGCCCGCCATTGCGCCGTAGCTTCTCATAGGGCTTTCCCCCGGCTGTGCGTATCGTTCAAGAGCATGCCGTCCTGCAGGTTCAGCACGCGATCGGCTTCCGCCGCCACGTTCATGTCGTGGGTGATGACGATAACGGTCTGATGGTATTGGCGTACCGCGAGCTTAAGCAGCTCGATGACTTCCCGCCCGTTCGCGCTATCGAGGTTACCCGTCGGCTCGTCCGCGAGCACGATGGCGGGGCGGTAAGCGAGCGCCCGGCCGATCGCGACCCGTTGTTGCTGTCCTCCGGACAGCTCCGACGGCAAATGCTTGCGGCGTTCATGCAGGCCTAGCGTGCGGATCAGATCGTCTACGTACGCTTTGTCGGGTTGACGATGGTCGAGCAGGAGCGGGAGCTGAATGTTCTCTTCCACGTTCAAGACGGGGATGAGATTGTACGCTTGGAAAATAAATCCGATCTTCCTGCGGCGGAACACGGCGCGATCTTTTTCTTTCAGCGCGTACAGGTTTTCTCCGTCGATGTGGACGTAGCCGTCCGTCGGCTTGTCGAGCCCGCCCAGCATATGCAACAGCGTGCTCTTGCCGGACCCGCTGGCTCCGACGACGGCGACGAATTCGCCCTGATTCACGCCGAAGGACACCTGGTGCAACGCGTTTACTTTCGTCGAGCCGGTGCCGTAGCTTTTGCTTAATCCATCTACTTGTATAACGTTCATATCGAAATTCATCCTCCGGTTTGGGTTCTGTTCTCGTAAAGCAACGAACCCAGTATAACGCGGCAACCTTACAGGAGAAGGGGGAGCAAGCTTACAGTTCCGTAAGCTTGGAGGCGTTCGCGCCGGCGGGCAGCTTGTGGTGGGGAAGCGTGATGCTAAATACCGACCCTCCGGACGGGATGGAGGCAGCCGATAGAATGCCGCCGTGTTTCTCGACGATCGATTTGGCCAGCGGCAATCCAAGACCGACGCCGCTACCCGCGGAAGAGGTACGGTAGAACTTCTTGAAAATATGCGGAAGATGACGAGCATCGATGCCGGAGCCTTCATCTTTAATCAGCAAGCGCACGAAAACGGGCGTAGTCGATAGCGCGATCGTCACTAAGCCGCCGTGCGGACTGTGCTCGACGGCGTTCTTCAGCAAGTTCCCGATCGCTTCCGCCAGCCAGTGCGGATCGTGAGGAATGATCCATTCTCTGCCGCTGCCATCGTCATCGGTTACTATGCGCACCTGTTTATTTTCCGCTAATCGTTCGATCGAATTCAGAGCTTGCCGCACGGTTGCGGCGAGAGACGCGTCCGCGATGTTTAATTCCAGCGCGTTAGCTTCCAGACGGGCGAGCTTGAGCATCGTTAAAGTCAGCCATTCCATCCGATCGAGTTCGTGCCTGCAAGTCTCCAGGAACTCCGCGGTATGCTCGGGATCGACATTTCCCTCCCGAAGCAAATCGATATAGATCATCAAGGATGCGAGCGGGGTCTTTAATTGGTGAGAAATATCGGCGACCGTATCCTTCAGGAACGTCTGGTCCTGCTGAAGCTGTTCGTTCGTCTGTCTGAGGCGCATCGAAAGCTCCTGAGCGCTGTTCGCCAGGAGTCCAAGCTCGCCTTCGGCATACATCCGGAAGCTCATCGGCCGATTATGTTTGACGGTGTCCTCCATGGCCAGCGCCAGCTTGCGAATATCGGAGAGCTGTCTGCGGTACTCCCGGAACATTAGCCATGCGGCTAGCGACGCAAGGAGAAGGGCGGCGCCGATCAACGTCCAGAACGTGCGCGACCGATACTCGCCGAGCGCGGGAAGCCAGTCGGCCGCGATCTCCTCCGTCATTCCGTAACGTTCCATGAATTCGCGACCTTTCGCGATGTCGTCCGGGGAGATGTCCTTGTTATCCGTAAGCCGCTTCAGCCACGCCTCGGCCCATTCCGGATGGGTCTCGGCCATATTCCCGAGCGCGGCAGCTTCCTTATCGAGCCACTCTTTCTTCAGCTTCTCGGCGGAATCGTAGCCGTACCATACGATGAACGCGATTGCGAGCGCGAGCACCAGGCCTAGCGTGGCAGCAAGCCGGCGAAGAGAAGGATTGCGCCACATTCTCCCGGCGTCCGGCAAGGAGCGGTCTATCCGTTCCATCGATATCCGGCCCCTCTAACGGTGACGATCCGTTGCGGTTGCTGCGGATCCTCCTCGATTTTCTCCCTTAGCCTGCGGATATTGACCGCTACCGTATTATCGTCCAGAACTTCCGCTCCGTCGGGCCACACTTGCTGAATGATCTGATCCTTCGACAGCACCGATCTGGGATGAGTCATGAATAATCTGAGCAACCTAAATTCCGTAACGCTGAGGGGAACGTCTTGTCCGCGCTTCTCCAGTCGCATCTCGCCTACGTTAAGGCTCAGGGTTCCCGCGGTGAGCAGGGAGGCTTCCTCCTCGCGCGCGATCGGACCGCGCCGCCGGAGCACGGCCTGCACGCGCGACGTGAATTCCCGAAGCCGGAAAGGCTTCGTAATATAGTCGTCTCCTCCGAGATCGAGTCCGCGGACGATGTCGAATTCTTGATCGCTCGCCGTGAGGAAAATAATCGGGGTATCCCGGCTTTCCCGAAGCTCGCTGCAGAAATCAAAACCGTTGCCGTCCGGTAGCTGAACGTCGAGGAGTAGCAGGTGAATTTCGTTGTCGCGGAGCAGAATCCGCGCTCCTTCCAAATCGCGCGCGCTAAGAACTTGGAAGCCTTCATGCTGCAGCGTGAACTGAATTCCCCTGTGGAGAGCTTCGTCATCCTCGACCAATAAGATGGTGGCATTCATAGCGTTAATTCCCTTCTGTCGTATCGGCAAGCGAATTAAGACATAAACGGCGTATTTTTAGGAAAAAGTACCTAGTTATTGTCGGAAAATAATTACGAAATAGGGGTTTTGGCTCGACACATTTCTACAAAAATTTGGATATTCTTGTCCTATAATGGGTTTAGTTCGTTTATCCTATCGTTGCATATCAAAGCATGCCGAAAATCCGAAAATTATTACGAAAGGAAAGGTCAGATGACTCACTTGGAGACTTCGCATTTAGTTAGGCGCCTCCAGTTGCTTCAGCGTCGTTTGTGCGAAATGGCTAACGACCTAGGCAATCTGACCGATCCCGAGATCGTGGCGGTTAGCGAGGAAGCCGACCGCCTCATTATTCAGCTTCAACGATTGCGCAAGGAAGAAGCGGAATACCGAAAGATGTCGAACCACACTTGCAACGTATCGATGCTAGCGACTTCTAAGCTTGCGGAAGAAATCGGACAACAGGAAAGAGCATTCTTCGTGAAGCACTCCTGATGTCCATGGAGATACGTGGTTGAAACGGGAATCTTGAAGAAGATCCATTAAAGTTCCTACGCAACCGGCTTTCGGATCGGAAGCGCCGTACACGACGCGTTCCACTCGGGATTGCAGAATGGCGCCCGCGCACATCGGGCAAGGCTCTAACGTGACGTACAGCGTGCAACCAAGCAGTCTCCAGGACTGCAACCGTTCGCTTGCGTCGCGAATGGCAATCATCTCGGCGTGGGCCGTTGGATCACGGTCCCGCTCGCGAAGATTGTAGCCCTCGCCAACGATAGTCCCATCCCGAACGATGACCGCGCCGATCGGAACCTCTCCCAGGGATTCGGCCAGACGAGCCCTCTCGATGGCTTCCCTCATCCACCGTTCATCTTCAGTTATCAACATCCAATTCGACCCCTTACTCAGCGAACGTGTATTCGTTGTTAACATGGTGTGCATAAAATTGTGGATAACCTACGTGTTGTCCACAGACTTATGCACATTTTTATTTTTTATGTGGGTACAACTCCATTTTATTGTATCAGGTTGGCAAATAAGGTCAAACCGAGTGAAAACCCGAATAGAGTATAGAGAGGGCGTTGGACAGCCTGTGCGGAAGTCATGGGCAAGGGAGAGAGGATGGCCGAAATGGAACAGTTCGAGTCGGTATTCCGTAAGCATCCGGAGTTGGATCCGACCGGGAAGCTATCGATCATGGGCACGTCGAGTTGCAATGCGGAGCGGATGAACGCGTACGTGAGAAGAAGAAATCCACAGGCTCCGGAAGTTGCCGAAGCCTTCTTGCGGCTTGGGGAACAATACGGGGTCAGAGGAGACGTGGCGTATTGCCAGTTAGCGTACGAGACGAACGGCTGGACGACCGATCTCGCGGGACCTGCCTGGTCGCCGGTATCCCTGGTGCAGGGGGTAACCGAGGAGATCATCGAAACGAGAATGCGGATTTTGTATTTATTCGCTTCGGAGCAATCGTTGCCCGTGGCCGGAATAGAGGCCGCCGGCAAGCACGTTGCCGTTCTGGAGCGGGCGGGGTGGAGAGGAAAGGTCCGTTGTTGGGAGGATCTGAGCGGCAAATGGCCAGGCAGGGGCAGGCTCCTCTATGGACAAGATGTGGTGGCGATGTGGAGGAGCATGCTGACTTGGAGAGGGAGAGGCGAGGTCATGATGGACGAGCAATCCGACAAGCGGAGCGGTCATTCTGCGGCAGATCCGGCGAAGGGGCGCGTCACGGGCGGCGGCTTGGATTGGTCATCCGTCAGCACCGAGGAGATGAGGTGGCTTCAGGGGCTGCGGTTACTGCCGAATCCCGCGCCCCATCCCGATCGGAAGGTGACATGGGCGGAGCTGGCCGAGCTGCTGCACCAATGGGAAATTCGGCCTTCGGCTGATACAATGGAGAGGAATCAAGTCTTATTGAAGAAAGAAGGATAGGAGCATGATTTCCTCCATGAGAACCGCCATACTTGCAGGTGCTACCGGACTTATAGGCTCATACTTATTGCAACGGCTACTCGCCGATTCGAGATACGGGAAAGTGATCGCCCTTTCCAGAAGAGCGATCCACGCCAGCCATCCGAAGCTGGAGGTGCAAGCCGTGAGCTTGGACACGTTGAAGGATGTCGCGCCAACGCTTCGGGGCGACGATTGGTTCTGCGCGCTGGGGACGACGATCAAACAGGCGGGCTCGCAAGAGGCGTTCCTTCGGGTAGATTACGAGTATCCGATGGCGCTTGGCGAACAAGCCGCGGCAACGGGAGCGAAGCAGTTTCTAATCGTGTCGGCCGCAGGCGCATCCCCAACGTCAAAAATCTTCTATAGTCGGGTTAAGGGAGAGGTCGAACGGGATCTGGGCAAGCTGGAGCTACCGCGGCTTCACATCTTCCGGCCGTCGTTGTTGCTCGGCGAGAGAGAAAAGCACCGGAGCGGAGAGAAAGCGTGGGGAGTTCTGATGCGCGGCGTGAATCCGCTGCTGCTAGGATCCCTCCGCAAGTATCGGGCCATCCACGGAGACACCGTGGCGGAGGCCATGATCCGCGTGGCGAACGGAACGTTCGAGCCGGGCGTTCATATTCATGACGGGATCGGGATGTCGGGGCGCTGAGCCTTAGAAAAAGCACCTGACGCACCAGAAACAGCAGACACACGAGGCCACTAGACACATCAGACACATCAAATACGCCAGAAACAAAGACACACCAGACACATCAGATACATCAGATACATCAGATACATCAGATACACCAGACGCAGCAGACACATCAGACACACCAGACACAGCAGACACACCAGACACACCAGACACACCAGACACACCAGTCATCTAAGCGGCTCTTACCGTCTCCCCACCTGCAAAAAGTACAGTTTGTTCAAGACAAATCGGCGACACCGCGAAACAACCTGCAAAAACTACAGTAGAATTTCAGGTTTTGGCTGATAATTTGGGATTTGGAGTAAACAACCTGTAGTAACGGCTAGGCCCCTTAAATCTGGAGTCTGTCCCTTAAAAGAAGCCGCTCAGTTAGCGTAGCTCTGTATTTTGAGTTCTTACAGTGCTCTGTAAAATTGTGAGCGGTCTTCAAGCTGCATTACCCACTC
>NZ_RBZM01000019.1 GCF_003628305.1 Cohnella endophytica
GAGTGGGTAATGCAGCTTGAAGACCGCTCACAATTTTACAGAGCACTGTAAGAACTCAAAATAAAGAGCTACGCTAACTGAGCGGCTTCTTTTAAGGGACAGACTCCAGATTTAAGGGGCCTAGCCGTTTTTGCAGGTTGTTGCTCGTTTTCTTACTGAATCGGAGTTTCCTACAGTACTTTTTGCAGGTTGGCGGAACAGTAGGGTTAGCAGAGTTAGATGGGGCAGCAGAGTTAGACGGGGCAGCAGAGTTAGTAGAGTCAGCAGGGTTCGTTGAATTTAGCTAGTAGTGTTCATTGATTTTAGTTAGTAAGGGTCGTTGAATTGCTACGTTTGCTGAGGGCAGAGAGTACGAAGAGAAGTCGCCTTGGTTAGTGACTGCGGTTTTGAGAAGATAAAGTTTTGTTCTCGCCGTTCGAAGGTTATTGAGCGATTGAGTAAGCGCCATGTTATCTTTTGCGCATGACTGTCAAATAAATGTTAAATTACAAAATCCCGGAGGAATGCGCCGAACAGCGCCGAATTTCTGCTAGGAATGCCGCAATCGCGCGATGCGTCCGACAAAATTAGACGGCATTTTTTAACGGAGGTAGGGCACATTCCATGATTGAATTCAAGAAAGTAAGCAAGGTGTATCCGAACGGAACGGTCGGCTTGAACAACATTGATCTGCGTATCGAGCCAGGAGAATTCGTAGTCATCGTCGGTTTGTCCGGGGCGGGCAAATCAACGATGCTTCGGTCCATCAACCGGCTGCACGAGATCAGCTCGGGTGAAATTCTCGTCGACGGCCAATCCATTACGGCGGCCCGCGGACGCGAGCTTCGGGTCATGCGCAGGGGCATCGGCATGATCTTCCAAAGCTTTAACCTCGTGAAGCGATCCTCGGTGCTGCGTAACGTGCTCGCGGGAAGAGTAGGCTATCATTCGACAATCCGGACGATGCTCGGGTTGTTCCCTAAGCGCGACATGGACCTGGCTTTCGGCGCGTTAGGAAGGGTAAATATGTTGGAAAAGGCTTATCAGAGAGCCGACCAGCTCTCCGGCGGGCAGCAGCAGCGCGTATCGATCGCGCGAGCACTTGCTCAGGAAGCGAAGATCATACTCGCGGACGAACCGGTCGCCTCGCTCGATCCGTTAACGACGCGCCAAGTCATGGACGATCTGCAAAGAATTAATCGGGAACTCGGGATCACGACCGTCGTGAACTTGCATTTTATCGACTTGGCAAGGGAATACGCGACTCGGATTATCGGGGTCAGGGCGGGAGAGATCGTGTTCGACGGAACCGCCGAACAGGCGACCGACGAAGCGTTCTCCGCAATCTACGGCCGTCCCGTTGCAGCAGATGAACGATTGGGAGGAATGGCGCATGAAGCCGGCTAATCCGATTTCCCAATTGCCTCAGAAGCCATCGAAGTCGCTAAAGAACGGGTTGACGGCGGCGCTTCTTCTCGCGATTCTATGGTACAGCGCAAAGGAGACGGAAGCTTCGCTGCCCGAACTTGTCGACGGGCTTCCGGAGATGGGCAAGTTTATCGCCAAAATGTTCCCGCCCGATTGGGACTATGTCCGGGTCGTCGTCAAACCGATGGTGGAGACGGTTCAGATGGCTATTTTGGGTACGACTTTCGGAGCGATTTTCGCTCTGCCGATCGCTTTCCTGGCCGCAGGGAACGTAACGAAGAACTGGTTGCTTCGCGGTCCGGCCAGACTCGCGCTCAATCTGTCGCGAACGATTCCCGACTTGCTGTTCGCCGCGCTATTCGCAGCGATTTTCGGTTACGGACCGCTCGCGGGAACTTTGGCACTGTCCTTTTTCTCCTTCGGAATTTTGTCAAAATGGGCTTACGAGGCAATCGAGACGATCGAAGACGGTCCGCTTGAAGCGATGACCGCGGTCGGAGCCGGACGTTTGCAATGGATTCATTACGGAGTCGTTCCCCAAGTCATGCCGCAATTTATCGGATTCGTAATGTATATGTTCGAGATCAACATTCGGGCGGCGGCCATTCTGGGCATCGTGGGAGCGGGAGGCATAGGCATTTACTTGAACAGAACGCTCGGGATGTTTCGGTATGACCAGACATTTATCATTATTCTGTTTACGCTCGCCATCGTACTAATAATAGACGCAGTCAGCTCCAAGGTGAGGGGGAAGCTCCTATGACGACGAGAACCTCACTGAAAGGCTCGACTCTTCCGGCCTATCCGGCTCCTCCGAAGCCGTTTTACGCCAAATGGCGCACATGGGTCATTCTCGCGGCGGTCATTACGGTATACGTATGGGCGTTCCGAGGGATTCCGTTCGCGGGTATCAAGCCGACGGCCTGGCAGATTACGACGGCGGTATTCCGGGGGTTGTTCCATCCGGATTGGAACTATGTTTACTTGAAGGACGGAGAGGACTTGCTACGGGGGCTCGGCGAAACGCTCGCGATCGCGCTCCTTGGCACTTCGATTTCCGTCGTGCTAACGATTCCGTTTGCGATTTGGGCTTCGCGCAATTTGATCAAGTTCAGGCTGTTTTCCGGGGCATCGACGTTTACGTTAAGTCTTATCCGTACGTTCCCGGACATTATTATGGCGATCATCTTCATCAAAGCGGTCGGGCCGGGAGCTTTCGCGGGGGTGCTGACGATCGGGATCAACTCGATCGGGATGCTGGGCAAGCTGAACGCGGAGGCGATCGAGGATCTGGACATGGGGCCGTCCGAGGCGCTGAAGGCGTGCGGCGCCAATCGGCTGCAGACGATCTGGCATGCGGTCGTGCCGCTGGCGATTCCCGCATATCTGAGCTTTGCTTTGTTCCGTCTCGAGATTAACGTGCGTTCGGCGGCCATCCTGGGCGCCGTTGGAGCCGGAGGCATCGGAACGCCGCTTATTTTCGCGATGGAAGGCCGGTCGTGGAGCCGGGTCGGCATCATTCTACTCGGCATTATCGTACTCGTTACGGCGATCGATTGGTTGTCCGGCAAGCTTCGCCGCAGATTGGTACAAGGGAAGTCATAACGCGAAATGGGCCACAATAACAAAAAACCGGACGGTCCACCCCTGCAGGGCTTTGGACCGTCCGAGCTTTTTTCTAACCGTTCCGTACTCTTACTTCAATGCCGCGGCATACTCGCGAACCGAGTCGAAATGGCTGTCGTCGCTTTTTACGTAGCCTTCGTGGGAGTAGATCTCGAAAATGATTTTGTGGCTTTCTTCGTTTTGTCCGAGGCTGATGAACGCGTCTTGAATCTTCGCGATCCAATCTTTGTTCATGTCGGCGCGAACGGAAATCGTATCGTTCGGAATCGGAATCGTGAAATGCATTGGAACGACTTTCTCGAAAATATCCGGCACGTCTTTCTTGACGATGTTGCGAGCGTCTTGGAACACGGCGGCAGCGTCCGCATCGCCGTTGAGAACCGCGAGAACGCCTTTATCGTGACCTTTTAATTCGATGCTCGTTACATCCGTGTTCGGATCGATTCCCGCTTTTTTCATCTCAACGGCAGGGTAAACGTAACCGGCCGACGAAGTTGCGCTCTGAAAGGCGATTTTCTTGCCCTTCAAATCGGCAAGCGTCTTGATTCCGGAATCCGCTTTGACGAGAATCATCGACTTGTAGCTGTCCACGAGTTCAGTCGTCGGAGTGCCGTCCTTCTCGTTCACGCCGAAACGTTGAGCTTGAAGGATAACTTCCGCCGCGCCCATCTCTTTAGCTTGCACGTAAGTGTTCGGAGGCAGGAAGCCTACGTCGACCTTCTTGGATTGCATGGCTTCGATAATCGTATTGTAATCGGTGGATACGCTGACTTTGACCGGTATGCCCAGTTTATCGGAAAGCAGCTTCTCGAGCGGCTTCGCTTTGGCTTCTAACGTCTCGGCGTTCTGGGATGGCACGAATTGTACGGTCAATTCCGTAGGAACGTAGCCTTCCGCGCTTGGGCTAGGGCTTTCGCTCGATTGCTCGGGGCTAGCGGACTCCGTGTTCGTTGCGGACGGCGATTCCGAGCTTGCGTTGGAGTTGTCGTTCTTGTTGCCGCACCCGGCGATGACGAGCATTACGATAGAGATGACGAGCAACATACGGAATTTCGGCAAACGGTTAAGCATGATTTCTAACTCCTCCTCTTTCTATTGGCCATAATGGGCGGTACATGCCTTAATCTACCATCGAAATATTTTGTTAAATGGCGTTATGTATTAAATTTGGAGATAATATGTAAAATTTCGAATTAATAAAACTAGCGAATATGTTGAGGAGAGAGACCAAATGAGCGACAAGAGGGAGATGCAAGTTACGGTTCTGGCAACGAGCGATGTTCACGGCCATCTATTGCCGATTCGCTATGTGGACAATAAGGCAACGGAGTACGGGCTAGTTAAGTTAGCCTCAATCATACAAAAGGTTCGCGAAGAACGGGAGCGCGTGCTCCTGATCGATAACGGGGATTTGCTTCAGGGAACTCCTTTGGCGTATTATCATGCCGTTATGGACGAAGTAACGCCCCATCCGATCGTGGGGACGATGAACGCGCTTAGACTCGATGCTTTCGTTCCCGGTAACCATGAATTTAATTACGGACAACCGTTCCTGCGACGGGCGTGGCAACAGTCCGAATACCCTTGGTTATCCGCGAACGTGCTGGACGAAAGGACAAGAGAGCCGTATTTTGGCGTGCCCTATCGGATTATCGAAATGACTGAAGGATTTAGAATCGGTCTGCTAGGGTTAACGACGGCTTACATTCCGAATTGGGAGCAACCGGCGAATATCGAAGGTTTTCGGTTCGAATCGGCGACGGAAGCGGCTAAACGATGGGTTCCTTATGTTAGAGAACAAGGCGCGCATGTCGTCATCGTTTCTTATCATGGCGGTTTCGAACGCGATGTCGTTACGGGAGACGAGGTGGAGGAACAGACGGGAGAAAACGAGGGGTGGCGCATTTGCCGGGAAGTCGAGGGGATCGACCTGCTTATCACGGGACATCAACACCAAAGGATCGAAGGGGTACGGATCGGCAATACTTGGACGGTTCAACCGGGATATCAGGGGAGTTGTATAGCGAAAATAGAGCTGACGTTAGTACGGGGCGACAACGAGGAACAAGGCGGGAATTGGAAACTCGAGAGCATCCGTAGTGAATTGCTTGAAGCGGGAGAGGCCGAACCCGACAAGGCTCTTATTGCCCGCGTTCAGACGAGTGAGAATAACACGCAGCGTTGGTTGGACAAGCCGCTGTGCGAGGTTCGCGGAGAAATGCGGGTAATCGACCATGCGGCCGCGAGGTTAACGGAACATCCCTTGGTCGAGCTGATCAATAAGATTCAGATGGAAGCGACGGGGGCGGAAATTTCCTGTACGTCCTTATTCGATAACCTGGCTCCGGGATTCGGTCCGCTCGTTTCGATGCGGGAAGTGACGGCGAACTATCCGTTTCCCAATACGTTGAAGGTGCTGCGCCTGAGCGGAAGGGATATTCGGGAAGCGCTCGAATGGACAGCTATGTATTTTGCGCAATCCGTGCCCGGAGGATCCATAGAGGTAAACACTTCCTACCTGCTTCCGAAGCCGCAACACTTTAACTATGATATGTGGGAAGGAATCGAATACGGGATTAACGTATCCCGCCCGGCGGGCAGCCGGGTCGAGAATTTACTTTTCGACGGTAGCCCGCTAGAACCGCATAGGGAGATCGACGTCGTCATGAACCACTACCGGGCCTCGGGCGGGGGCAATTACCGTATGTTCCGAGGCAAAACGGTCGTTCGGGAGGTTACGGTGGACATGACGGAGATCATCGCTGCCTACTTAACGAAAGCGGGAATAGTAGAAGCCGGCTCGAACGGGAATTGGCGAGTGTATAGTTAGCGACGATTGAGCTCGTACGCTCGTGCGCTAGGCCTGATCCAGCCACGCTGCTTCGGCAGGGGATAACTGCACGCTCAGCGCCCGAGCGCTCGAATGAAGCTCTTCAGCCGAGTTAGGGCCGATTAACGCACAGACCGGGAACGGCTGGCTGAGCACGTAAGCGAGCGCGATGTCGTTCGTGGACGCGCCTTTTTCCTCCGCCAGAACTTCCGCTTTGCGATATCGTTCCCAGTTCGCTTCGCTATAGTAAACGCGTCGGATTTCCGGGTCTCCATTGTCCCGATCGTATCTGCCCGTGAAGAAACCACCGGCTTGGGAGGACCACGACAGCAGCGGCAATTGCGAGCGTTCGTGCCATTTCAGGTCGTCGGCGTAGACGGAAACGCAGCCTTCCCAACGTGCCTCGTTCGGCTTGGCCAGACTTAAGTTCGGACTGTTGCATGATAATGGAACAAGACCGTGGGAAGTCGCATATTCGTTCGCTTCCTGAATGCGCGCGACCGTCCAGTTCGATACTCCTAGCGAGCGGCAGTATCCGTTTTCCAGCAATGCATTCATGGATTCGAGAATGTAACCGACCGACTTCTCGGGATCGTCCCGATGTAGCATGAAGATATCGACATAATCCGTCTGCATCCGTTCGAACGTATCGAGCAAATCTTGCTCCATGAACTCCCGTGTCATGCGGGGGCTTCCATAGGGGTGCGCTCCTTTTCCGATAATGACGATGTCCTGCCGGTTGTTTTTCTCGCGCATCCATAAACCTACGGCTCTGGAGCAGCTAACTCCGTATACGTGAGCGGTATCGATGCAATTGCCGCCCAACGCGGCGTAAGCATCCATGATTTCCGAGGCATGTTCCATATTTTCTTCTTTCAGCATCATGGAGCCGAGGATGAGCTTCGAGCATTCGATAGAATCGGTAATCCGAATCATTGGCAAATTTGTCATAGAGCGATCCTCGCTTTCTCCCGCGCGGACTTAAGCACGGCATCGATAACGCGCATGTTTAGCACCGGGTCTTCGGCAGGCATGAGAGGGGAGTCTTCGCCCCAGACGGAACGAGCGAATCGATCCGCTTGCAGCGTGTACTGGTTGGCGGAAAACGCTTTGTCCTCCCTGCACTTACCATTGGAATAGATGACGAAGTCCGGATCTTCCTTGTTCGGGAGAAAAGCGCCGGGAATTTCGATTCGGCCGTCCGTTCCGACGATTTCCAGCGAATTCCGGAAGTCGGCCCACATGCCGCAGTCGAAGGTTAACGCGATATCGCCTGGGAACTCGAGCAAGCCGGAGCACATCATGTCGACGCCACCGTGCTCCGCTGAGAATAACGCGTGCGCGGTCGCGGCAAGCGGCTCGCTGCCGAGAATGTACCGAGCTGCGCTGATCGGATAGCAGCCGACGTCGTACACCGACCCCCCGCCCCATTCCGCGCGGAATCGGACATTGTCCTTGTTGGCGGCTCCGTTAAACGTAAAGGCGCCGCGCAAGCCGCGGAGCTCTCCGATCTCTCCCGAGAGGATGACTTCTTTGATTCGTTCCAGCCTCGGATGATGGCGGTACATGAAGGCTTCGGCCAGCTTCACTCCCGCTTTTTCGCATGCGTCGACCATATGTTGCGCCTCGGCTGCGTCTAAGGCAAGGGGTTTTTCGCACAGGACATGCTTGCCGGCTTCCGCGGCGCGGATCGTCCACTCTTTGTGCAGATGGTTAGGAAGCGGAATATACACAGCATCGATCCGTTCATCTTTCAATAGCTCCTCGTAACTGCCGTAAAAAGAAGGGATATCGTATTTGAGCGCGGCTGCCTCCGCTTTGGCCGTATCCCTGCTCGCGATCGCGATAACTCGTCCCGTGGATGAAGCTTGAATGGCGGGTACGACGGAGCCGTTGATTCCGGCTGCGCCAATGACTCCCCAGTTCAGTTGTTGCGGCAATGGAAGCACCTCGTTTATTGTTATATAATATTGTTATCATACTAGAATAACTATCCTCGTTATATCTAAATATTTTGATTTCAATATCACGATATTGTTATTGGAGTGTACGCCGAATGTACAAGAATATCGCATTGCCGAGCATCGATGCGAACCATTTTCCGTGTTTTCCGGAAGCGGTCGGAATGATTAATGAAGAACCGCAGCACGTCTGCACGCGAAGGTCGGGGGAGTTTCCGCACTTCAATCTGCATCTAGTTACCCAAGGCAGAGGTTACGTGGAAATCGACGGCAAGACGTACGAGCTCAAGGCGGGCGATTCATTTCTTTTCTCCCCTTATCAAGCACAGCATTATTACTCGAGCGAAGAGGAACCCTGGGAAGTCTATTTCGTGCATTTCTACGGAACGAAGATCAAGGAATTTTTAGCGGAGAAAGGCTTCTATCTCACGAGTCTTTGGACGATGAAGCAGCGGGAGGGGCTTGTTCGGTCGTTCGGATCACTAATCGAAGGCGCGGAGAAAAACAAATTGTGGCAACCCGCCGTCTTGTCGACGCTGACTTATGCGATCGTGGCCGAATACGTGACGCAAGCGACGCCGCTTGCACCGAGGAAAGACAGGAGCAGCGCGGACCTGGTCATGAGTTTGATGCCCGAGCTTCAAGAACGGGCTTGCGAACCTTTCGAGTTGAAGGAATGGGCGGATCGGGCGAACGTCAGCACCTTTTATTTTTGCAAGCTGTTTCGGAAATTGACGCACTTATCCCCAATGGAATTCATCACGTTATGCCGAATTCGCCAGGCCAAGCAAATGCTCATCGAGAACCGGCACATGCCGCTCGCGAACCTCGCGCTAAGCTGCGGCTATCCAAGCGTGAGTTACTTTATCCAGCGGTTCAAGAAACAAGAGGGATTGACGCCCCAAGAATACCGGCGCAACGTTTAGGAGGAATAAAGATGGGGGACACGCACGTCTATTCGAAAAAAGAAGAAATCGCGAACGCGATCACGCATGGCATCGGAACGCTGCTAAGCATTGCCGGGCTCGTGCTGCTGATCGTATTCGCGAGTTTGGAGGGAACGGCCTGGCACGTCGTCAGCTTTACGATCTTCGGTGTGACCATGCTGCTGCTTTATACGGCATCGACGCTCGTTCATGCTTCTCCGGAAGGCAAAGTCAAAGATTTGTTCGAGACGTTCGATCATTCGTGTATTTATTTGTTCATCGCGGGTACGTATACGCCTCTGTTGCTAGTGACCCTTCGTAGCCCGCTCGGATGGACGTTGTTCGGGATCGTGTGGGGGCTCGCGGTGGGGGGAGTCGTTTTCAAAGCCTTTTTCACGAAAAAATATTTGGTGTTGTCCACGTTATTTTACGTCATGATGGGCTGGTTGATCGTATTCGCATGGAAACCGCTGCATGAGCTGCTGACTCCGGAAGGCCTGCAATTGCTCATCATCGGAGGGGTGCTCTATACGGTAGGATCGATCTTCTACGTCTGGCGAGGATTTCCGTATCACCATGCGGTGTGGCACGTGTTCGTCATGGCCGGATCGGTTATGCACTTCTTCGCGATCCTGCTTTATGTGTGAGGGGACAGGCATTAGGGAAGAAGCGGCTTCTCATACGTACCTGGTTCGTCCATAATAGAAGGACTGCTCCCTAGGCCGATAATGGCTGAACGGGGAACGGTCCCTTTTCATTTTATTTTCCAACGGAGGCATCGGCCTTATGGCAAATTACAAACCCAAGAGCAAAGAGAAAGACAAAGACAAGAACAATGCCCCGGATGCGCCTAGAATTCCTAACCAATTAGATACTCTTACGGTCTCGGACTACGAGATTCAGGACAAGCAATTGTTCGAAAACGCGCGGTTCGAACAGGGAGCGATATCGAATCAAAACGCCGACAAAGTAGGCTTCGACCGTGTCGTGTTCGATCATGTTTTGTTCGATCAAGTAAGCTTGGAGAGAGTAGAACTGACGGATGTCGTATTCGACGGCTGCGATCTGTCGAACGTGAATTTCCGCGACGCGATTCTGCATAGGGTGGAGTTCAACCATTGCAAGATGCTGGGCTTCGACTTGTCGAACGCGACGATGCGCAACGTCAAATTCGACGAGTGCAACGGGCAATACTCGGTGTACCGTTTCGCGGACCTGAAGTTCGTCTCCGTGTCGGGCAGCAACTTCGACAAGGCCGATTTCTACGAAGCGACGATCGTTCGATCGGAGTTCGCGAAGTCGGATCTGGATCAAGCGCAATTCGTCGGCGCGAACCTGGCGGGAATCGACTTGAGCAGTTGCGAATTTCAGGCGCTCGGCGTGACATTGGAGGGACTCCAAGGCTGCATCGTCCGATCGGATCAAATCAGAAGCTTCTCCCATCTGCTCGGAGTCGTTATTAAGGAGTAAAGGGCGGTAGAAGGATTGGCCTCGATTGGAGCGAGATAACCATCGACGCGTCCAATAACGTGCTCTCGTTCCGTTAATTCTACCTAAGGAACATGGATGCGCCCAATAGCGGAAGAGGGTTCCGCTATTTTGACCCAATGTACATGGATGCGCCCAATAGCGGAACCCTAATTCGACGGAACAAGTGACCGAGAGTAAGTTAGTGTCCTGGTAGACCCTTAAGTGTGCAAAAGGAGTAGCCGAGAGTGAGATAGTGTCCTGGTAGACCCTTAAGTGTGCAAAAGGAGCAGCCGAGAGGGAGATAGTGTCCTGTGAGACCCTTAAGTGTGCAAAAGGAGTAGCCGAGAGTAAGTTAGTGTCCTGGGAGACCCTTAAGCGTGCAGAAGGAGCGACCGAGAGTGAGATAGTGTCCTGTGAGACCCTTAATTCAACGAAATGAGCTATCGAGAGTGAGATAGTGTCCTGCGAGGCCTCTAATTCGACGAAACGAGCGACCGAGAGTGAGTTAGTGTCCTACGAGGCCATTAATTCGATGGAACAAGCGACCGAGAGTTAGTTAGAGTCCTGTGAGACCCCTAAGTCCATCTCCAGTTCCAACTAGGTAAGAACCCACCGCCTAAGCTTTGAATAGGATAATACCTATTCAAGGCTTCTTTGGCGTTGCCGCAGGTCATACCGGCTCGCACAGAGCCGTTCATATACAAGCAAGCCAACAAAAGAGGGAGAGAACGACCATGAGCAAAAGCAAACTCGCCAAGCCGGCCTTTCTGCTTCTAGCCGCCCTTTTACTTATTTTATCCGTCTCCGCGTGCGGCAATAAATCCAAGTCCGACGAATTGACTGCGGTCAAATTTTCCGAGGTTATCCGTTCCATTTTCTACGCGCCGCATTACGTCGCCATGTCTCAGGGCTTCTTCAAGGCGCAAGGCCTTAACGTCGACATGAACACGGCCCAAGGCTCCGACAAAGGCGCGGCCGCGCTCATCGCGGGTACCGCCGATATTTCATTGATCGGACCGGAAACGACGATCTACGTCTACAACCAAAAAGGCGGAAAAACGCTGAAGGTGTTCCACCAGCTCACATCCAAGGACGGATCGTTCCTGCTATCGCGCGAGAAGCTCGATAACTTCAAATGGAGCGACCTTGAAGGCAAGACGGTCATCGGCTGGAGACCGGGCAGTTCGCCGCAGATGGTGCTGAATTCCACTCTGACGAAAGAGAAAACATCCGGCGTCAACGTCGTCACGAACATCGCATCCACCGCGATGGCAGGCGCATTCGCCAGCGGTCAGGGCGACTTCATCCAATTGTTCGAGCCGGTAGCTTCCACGCTCGTGAAGGAAGGCAAAGCTTATTACGCCGCCTCGCTGGGAGACACGTTCGGAGCTTACCCGGAGACATCTTACGTCGCTACCTCCGATTATATTAAAGCTCACCAGGACGTCATCCGGAAGTTCTCGAACGCGGTCGCCGAAGGGACGAAATGGCTGAATTCCGCTTCCGACGATGATATCGTGAAAGCCCTGAAGCCCTATTTCGACGCGACTCCGGACGATATCATCCTCCAATCCGTTCAGAACTACAAGAAGCAAGGTACATGGTCGACGGATCCCGAGTTAACCCAAGAGCAATTCGACACGCTGCAGAACGTCCTCGTCGAGAACGGCGTACTGAAGGCGGAAGACAAGGTAACGAAAATGGACGCCGTCGTTGACATGAGCTTCGTCGGCAATATCGGCAAATCGGACTGACGGCATGGCGGGGCACAACGAACGGTTGCCGACTTCCGATACCGCCAAGCAACCAGACCACATCGAGTTGAAGCGGGTCGGGTTAAGCTATTTTACTCCAAGGCAAGAGACGGAAGCGCTGCGCGATATTAACCTCTCGATCGGGAAAGGGGAATTCCTCAGTATCGTAGGGCCGAGCGGCTGCGGCAAAAGCACGCTGCTCTCCCTGATCTCCGGGATGCTGAAGCCGACTTCGGGCACAGTCATGATCGACGGCGTCGAAGTATCGGGCACGTCCCCGAAAGTCGGCTATATGCTGCAGCACGACCATCTGTTCGAATGGCGGGACGTTCTCAGCAACGTAACGGTCGGCGCGGAAATTCGCAGAATGGATCGGGTCAAGGCGAGGCGAAAAGCCGTAGAGCTGCTGGAGCGTTACGGACTAGGGGAATTCGTGCGGCATGCGCCGTCCCAGTTGTCCGGGGGAATGCGCCAACGGGTTGCCCTCATCCGAACGCTCGTGGCGGAACCGGATATTCTGCTGCTGGATGAACCTTTCTCCGCGTTAGACTACCAAACCCGTCTTACTCTGTCGGAGGAAGTGTTCCATATTATTAAAGATCAAGGGAAAACGGCAGTGCTCGTTACCCATGACATCTCCGAGGCGATCAGCATGGCGGACCGCGTCATGGTTATGACGAAACGGCCAAGCACGATTTCCTCCGTCCGCGAGATCCGGTTCGACGAAGGCGAGCAGTTGTCTCCATGGAGCAAACGGCAAGCCGGCCGCTACCACGATTACTTCAACGCGATCTGGAAGGAGCTCGAGGATCATGTCGTCTCCGTTATATGAACGTTATCTACGGACGCTGAAACGCAAGCAATGGCTCATCGGGCTCGCCCGGTTGTCGGTGCTTGCGGCTTTCCTTTTCCTATGGGAGCTCGCGGCCCGGCTGAAGTGGATCGATCCGATGCTTACGAGTAAACCATCCCTCTTGTGGAGCTCTTTCCGCGAGATGGCGACGAAAGGAAGCCTGCTCCATCATACTTGGATTTCCACCCAAGAGACGCTGGCCGGAATCGTCGTCTCCATGGCGCTGGGAACGGCAATAGCCGTTCTGTTCTGGTGGTCGACCTTTGCTTCGAAGGTGCTTGAGCCATATATCGTCGTATTAAACGCTTTACCCAAAGTTGCGTTGGGGCCGATTTTCTACATTTGGTTGGGGGACCGTTATTCGGTGTACGGAATGGCCGTGGCGATCTCGGTTATCGTTACGATCATTATGGTGGAGAGCGGCTTCAAGGAAATCAGCAAGACGAAGCTTAAGTTGATGGAATCCTTCGGGGCGACGAAGCTGCAGATGCTTCGGATGGTACTGTTGCCGGCAAGCGTTCCCCATTTTATCGCGACTTTAAAGGTAAATGTAGGGTTAACGCTCGTCGGGGTCGTGATGGGGGAGTTCCTATCCTCCAAAGCTGGGCTGGGTTACTTGATTATTTACGGCGGGCAAGTGTTCCAGATGAACCTGGTCATGGTGAGCATTACGATGCTGGCGCTGTTGTCGGTTATTTTGTACGGACTCGTAAATCTTCTAGGACGATACGCCCGAAAAAAATACCATCACGAAACGTGATCGCGCGGCGGATTGCCGGACAACGAGGGGAATCGCAAAGCTACCGGAACCGTAACGGCTACGGCAACGATCAGGAAACCGATGGCCGCTATTCGACTCCCCAGCATGAACTGAACGCCCAAGGTAAGAACGATGCCTCCCAAGTTGCCGAATAGCAGCAGCACCGCCGTAACGGTTCCGGCCGAGCCAGACGGGGCTTGAGTTTCCGCCGAGGAAAGAATAATCGGAAGATTGGCGAGCAATAGGCATCCGGACAATGCGAGGAGCGCCGCGAATAGCCAGAAGGATGAACTGGCGAAGAGCGTTATCAACATGACGGCGCTTACGGCGAGTGAGGCGCATAACACGCCTCTTCCTCTTAATCCGGGAATCGCCCACTCCGGGATGAACGCCGCGCCGACGATGCCGGCGAGCGTCATCGCGCCGAGCGCGAACCCGACTTGTTCGCCGGTGAAGCCGTGTTCGGTAGACAACACTTCCAACCACGTCGTTAATGTTACGAATAAACCGAAACCGAGAAATAAGAGGAAGCTGTATTGTTTGACCCAGCCGCGAGACCAGAGGTCTCGAATCGGCGCGGGCGAAGCCGTCATCTCTTCCATATAGTCGGGACGAGCCCTTAGCAGGGCGAATAGAAATAAGAGGACGGCGCAGACGCTAATACAAGCCTGAGCTTCCAGAATCGAATTCATTCCTAAGTCCCGCATCAGGAAAGGAGAGCTCACGGTGGAGACCATAATACCGACGAATAGGCTTGCCGATCCGATGGCGATGGAGAGCGGTCTGCGTTCCGGAGCGATGTATTGCGCGGCGAGCTTATTCACTCCGTTCAGGACGAGCGGTTGTCCGACGGAAATCAGGATTTGTCCGACAAGAGAAAATTCGTAACCATGAAAAACGCGCACGATAGCGCCTATTCCCGTTAACAAGGCTCCGATAGTCAAGCTACCCTTAAACGAACGGTCTGCCCAGTAGCCGAAAGGCAGAGCCAACACGACGTACGCG
Source organism: Cohnella endophytica (assembly GCF_003628305.1). GTDB lineage: Bacteria > Bacillota > Bacilli > Paenibacillales > Paenibacillaceae > Cohnella > Cohnella endophytica. The sequence goes on from NZ_RBZM01000019.1 coordinate 14,593, forward strand.
AGCGGGAATATTTGAGAGAGCCAGCCGACCGCGTCTATCGAGACGTCCCAGTAATCGGCGGATGCTTTCGTTATCGGGGTAAAAGTGACCCACAGCAGCTGGGTAACCGCTACCAATAACGAATAAGAAACGATGACGGACCATCTCGAACGGGGGGGCACGCTACTCATCGGACAAGCCTCCGGCTTTAGGGAATGGGGATTTACAGAGATCCTATCATACTTATCCGCAATTTTCCGCAACAATCCAACGGTCACGCGGAAACAAAAAATAAGCGCCGTCGCTGCTGCCCTTGCGGCGGCATTGCGTACGGCGCTGCTCTGCTTTCTTGTTCTGCACGACTTGCGTTTGCGGTTTTCTCCGCCATTCGATCCGGCCGATCTCGGGGTCGTTGCGTCCTTCCCTTATCTTCCTTAATCTTAGCTGCTTCGCTTTCGAATTTGCCATAATCGGAACACCTCCAAGTGTGATTCGATCATATCTTAATACCTTATTCGCACGCAAGCGGCAAATTGTCAGAAAAGTCTTTACATCAGGGTCTATCTGCCTAGATAATTCTAATAAGAGAGAAGCGGCGCTTGGCCGTCTAAGGAGCAGGACCCATGAACGATTCGAATCATTCGCAGGGCATCGCCGAGTCGGCGGATGCCGATACGATAAATAGGCTTGTGTACGACCAGAAGAATTATTACCGGAGCGGGGCGACGAGATCGATCGCCTTCCGCCGAGAGCAGCTAAGCCGTCTGTATGAAGCCGTGCGGCGCTTCGAGGCGGGCCTGATGGCGGCGTTGAAGCAAGATTTGAACAAACCCGAGAAGGAAAGCTACGCGCTGGAAATCGGACTCGCGTTAAACGAGATCCGCTTCGCCAGGCGCCACGTTCGCCGCTGGTCGAAACCGAGGAGGGTCAAAACCCCGCTTACCCACTTGGGGGCAAGCAGCCGAATCGTCCCCGAGCCGCTGGGCACATCGTTAGTCATAGGTCCTTGGAATTACCCCGTTAACTTAATGATCATGCCGATGGTCGCCGCGATTGCCGCGGGCAATACGGTCGTCATGAAGCCTTCGGAGATGGCCCCGGCCACTTCCGCGGTGCTGACGCGTCTCATCGGAGAGACTTTCCGGCCGGAATATATCGCTTCCGTCGAAGGCGGAGCCGAAGTAAGCGAACGGTTGCTTAAGCAGCCGTTCGACCATATTTTCTATACGGGGAGCTCCGTCGTAGGGCGAATCGTCATGGAAGCCGCCGCCAAGCAGCTAATTCCGGTGACGCTAGAGCTGGGAGGCAAAAGTCCGTGTATCGTGCACAAGGACGCAAACCTGGAGCTTGCAGCTAAACGTATCGTCTATGGCAAAATGTCGAACGCCGGTCAAACGTGCGTTGCACCGGATTATTTGCTCGTGCATGCCGAAGTGAAGCAGCAACTGCTAGAACGCATGGCCGCGACGGTCGAATCCTTCTATGGCAGCGATCCGATCGCGAATCCGGATTACGTCCGTATCGTTAATGATAAGAACTATCGCAGGATTGTCGGTTATTTGGGCGAAGGTCGCATTGCGTTTGGCGGCCAGACGGACGATGTCGCCCGCAAAATCGCGCCGACGTTCCTTGAAGGAGTAACCCTTCAATCGAAAGTTATGCAAGAAGAAATTTTCGGACCGGTGCTTCCCGTTCTTACGTACGAGAGAACCGAAGAAATTTACGCGACGGTACAGGCGAACGCTAAGCCGTTGGCATTGTACGTCTTCTCCGGAAACCCCCGGTTTCAAGATGAGATCGTTGGCCGAATTCCGTTCGGCGGCGGATGTGTCAACGACACGATCGTTCATCCCGGCAACCCGAATTTGCCGTTCGGCGGCATTGGGACGAGCGGCATAGGCAGCTATCATGGGGAACACGGATTTAAAGCCTTCTCCCACTATAAAGGTATTCTGAAGCAATCTCACCGGTTCGATCTGCCTTTTCGCTACCCCGATTCGAAGCGGGGATTAGCTCTTATCCGCAAGCTGCTTCGCTAATTCGAAGACGAGAGGGCGAATCGACCTGACTCCAGACTACGAAGTATATAAGAATTGTTTCTCGCAAGTCCCGATGCCTTTCGCCTACCTCGATCTTGACTTGCTCGACTATAACATCGGGGAGATCGCCAAGGCGGCGGGTAGCAAAACGGTTCGTTTGGCGAGCAAGTCGATTCGTTCCGTCGAGGTTCTGCGGCACATTCTGCAATCCGACGAGCGATATCAAGGGATAATGTGCTATACGGCCGGAGAAGCGGCCTTCCTGGCGCGACAAGGGTTCGACGATTTACTGCTCGGCTATCCGACTTGGGATGATGAGGGTATCCGGGAACTCGTTAATCTCATCGGAGAAGGTCGCCGGATTACGTTCATGGTGGATTGTATAGAGCATGTCCTCCGGATCGAGGCTATCGCCCAAGAACGCGGAGTTCGCGTTCCACTGTGTCTCGACATCGACATGTCGGCTTCTTATCCGGGACTTCGCTTCGGCGTATGGCGTTCTCCATTAAACGGATGGGATAACGTCAAGCCCGTCGTGGACGTCATTGTCGAATCCTCTTGGGCGTGGCTGGACGGGATCATGGGTTACGAGGCGCAGATCGCGGGAGTCGGGGATCAAGTTCCGGGCGCCGCGCTTAAGAACAGTATCGTCCGTTACTTGAAGAACCGTTCGATCCGCGAGGTCGCGAGCCGCAGAGGGGAGATCGTCCAACGTATCGGGGAGCTCGGGATATCGTTGCGTTTCGTCAACGCGGGAGGGACGGGAAGCTTTGCCAGTTCGCGAGAGGAATCCGCGGTGACCGAATTGACCTCGGGATCGGGTTTTTATAGTCCCTTGTTGTTCGATCATTACCAGTCATTCAAATACCAGCCTGCCGCTGGATTCGCCGTAGAGATCGTGAGGGCTCCCCGCAACGATATCGTGACTTGCTTGGGGGGCGGGTATACCGCCTCCGGCGCGGCAGACCCTTCGAAGTTGCCGAAGCCCCATTTGCCGGCGGGGTTGCGACTGTTCCCGCTAGAAGGTGCGGGAGAAGTGCAGACGCCATTGTTATGCAGCGATGAAACCCATCGTGCGTTGAAGCTGGGGGATCCCGTCTTCTTCCGGCACGCCAAAGCAGGGGAACTGTGCGAACGGTTCGATTCGCTACATGTCATCTCGAACGGAACGATTGTAGGAGAATATTCGACATATCGGGGCATGGGGGAAAACTTCTTATGATCAAGAGCGGACGTAGATGGAGCAACTGGTCAGGCATCGTAAAAGCGAAACCGCATACGGTTCTTTACCCTAGCCATATCGAGGAAGTCGTCGACGTGGTCAAGCTGTGCAGCGCGGAAGGCCGGACGTTGCGCGTCGTCGGCTCGGGTCATTCGTTTACCGCGATCGCCGCGTCCAACGATGTTTTTTTGTCGCTCGACCGGATGCAGGGCATTTTGCAGTTGAATAAGGAAGCGCATACCGCGACCGTCTGGGCGGGAACGAAGATTAAGAAGCTCGGAGAGCTTCTATACTCGGAAGGCTTGGCGCAGGAAAACTTGGGCGACATCGATGTTCAATCGATCGCGGGCGCGATCAGCACGGGGACGCACGGGACGGGACTCAAGTTCGGCAATCTCGCGACGCAGATTATAGGCATTACGGTCGTTACGGGCACCGGCGAGGTGCTGGATTGCTCCGAACAATCCCATCCGGATTTGTTCAAAGCTTTGCAAATATCGCTCGGCTCCCTCGGCATCATCGTACAGGTGACGCTTAAGCTGCGAACTGCCTACAAGCTTCGTTACGAGAGTTCGAGAACTAAGTTGACCGACTGTTTGGAGAGGCTTCCAGAGCTTACGGCCAACAACCGTCATTTCGAGTTTTATTGGTTTCCTTACGCCGATCCGTGCCAGATCAAAACGCTGAACGAGACGGATGAACCGGAAACTTCGGCGAAAATAAGCGACTACGTGAACGACGTGTTGCTGGAGAACGCAGCGCTCGGAGCGTTGTCTTCCCTGTGTAAGCGGGTGCCTCGGCTATGCGCTCCGGTTAGCCGGATGATCGCGGCGGCGTTTCCGACCGGAGTCAAAGTCGCGCAAAGCCATCGCGCGTTCGCTACGATCCGACTTGTTCGATTCAATGAAATGGAGTACAATCTACCGATCGAGGCGATGGGGGATGTCGTCAGGGAAATGCGAGAGACGATAGAGAAACGGCGTTATCGCGTGCACTTCCCGATCGAATGCCGGTTCGCCCAAGCGGATCGAATTTGGTTGAGTCCCGCTTATGACCGGGACTCCGCTTATATCGCCGTCCATATGTACCGGGGGATGCCGCACGAGAACTATTTTGCCGACATGGAACGTATATTCCTTAAGTATGGCGGGCGCCCGCATTGGGGCAAACTGCACACTTTAAAAACAGCACGGTTGAAGGAAATCTACCCCATGTGGGACAAGTTTCTGGAGATGAGAAGCAGGATGGATCCCGAAGGCATTTTTCTCAATCCTTATTTACGAAACCTATTCGCCTTATAGACCGCACGATTAACTCGTTTCGATCAAGAAGGAGCGTTATTAACTATGCCTCACTTGCTTATCCGGGGAGTTGCCCCCGATGGAATTCGCGAGGTCAGCCAAGCGTTGGTCGCCGAGCTGGCCGTCATTTGCCAATGTCCGGAGGATTATATTGTGCTCGAATGCCTGACCACTACCGCCGTTTACGAAGGGCAATTCGTTGCCTCTTATCCGTTCGTCGAAGTGAATTGGTTCGAACGCGGGCCGCGCGTTCGCGATCTAGCGGCGGAATGCATCGATCGGCATATCCGGTCGCTTGGCATTCCGGAAGCTGAGATCGCGTTCAGACGTTACGAATCGGACGGATATTACGCGAACGGCCGTAAGCTGTCGGAAACCGAGGGAGAAGCGAATAAAGAAGCCTTGCAAGCTCTCCAATCCGAGAATCAAAGGCTGAAGGAAGAGCTTCTTAAAGCTAGAAAAGCGCTGCAGACGGGCTCGGGACCGAGCATGAGCAGCAAGCTTTACGATGCGTTACGAGAATAGCGGATACCCGATTGCGAGGTAATGGGATGAGCAGAAGGTTGAGATTTCGACCCGACGGAACGTTTACGATCGTGCAATTTACGGATCTGCATTGGAAGAACGGCGAGTCCGCGGACCAGCGCACGAAAGCGCTCATGGAGAGGGTGCTCGCCGAAGAGCGACCGGATCTCATCGTGTTCACGGGAGACGTCATCGAGAGCCTGCATTGCCGAGACCCGTATCAATCGTTCCGCGATGCTGTTTCCTTGGCGGAGAGCAGCGGCATTCCTTGGGCCGCGACGTTCGGCAATCACGATTGCGAAGGAGAAGTTACGCGGAAGAGACTGATGGAAGTTCAATTAGAGCACTCGGGTTCGATCGCACAAGCGGGACCGGCCGACGTAGCCGGAGTCGGCAATTTCGTCGAGCTAGTTGCGGGCCGTAATGGAGAAACCGCGGCAGCTCTCTATTTTATCGACAGCGGGGATTATTCTAAGCTGCCTTCCGTTCCCGGTTACGGGTGGATCGAGCGTAGCCAGATTGACTGGTTCGAAGCGCAAGCGCGGCTTTTGCGGATAGACAATGGAGATCGTCCCGTACCCTCGCTCGCGTTCTTTCACATTCCTCTCCCGGAATATAGGGACCTATGGAACGAACGGGTATGTTACGGACATCGTTACGAGCGAGTGCAGGCCCCGAAGCTGAATTCGGGCATGTTCGCCGCGATGGTCCGCTCGGAAGCGATGATGGGAACGTTCTGCGGGCACGACCATATTAACGATTACTCGGGAAAGCTGCACGGCATTCGGCTATGTTATGGCCGGGCAACCGGATATCACACCTACGGGCGCTGGCTTTACCAGCGTGGGGCGCGCGTGATCCGACTGAAGCAAGGGGATGAGGGGAAGACGGACTTCGACAGTTGGTTGCGCCTTGCCAACGGCAAGAAAATATCGAAGCCTTGCAAGCATTCCCCGAACCGATTCTCCAGAGGTTAGAGCATTATTTGTGAAATCGTTATTATTAGGCCATTCTCGATGTCTTCGGACGCGGGATGGCTTTTTTCGTAAGGCGTTATTCGGACAAGTTGCTTCATTTCGTATCTATTTTATAAATATTTTCTCATCTAAGAAACAAAACGTATCTACACAGCGTCAAACTTTGTGACCGCCGCATGAGGATATTCAACGTCTACCTCGGCGGACACAAGGAGGTAACGGGATGAGGAAAACGATGATCGGATTGCTTGCCTTGCTGATGCTGATTAGCGTACCGTATACGGCAAATGGAGCATCCAATTTAAGCACGGAGCAGAAGTTCGACGTGCTTAAGCAGAAAAACATTTTTACCGGTTACGCCGACGGGAGCTCTCATCTGTATGACCCGATGTCGAGGGAACAACTGGCCGCGGTACTGTTCCGCTTACTAGACCTTCCGGGAGGGAATTTCACCTCCAGCTACGGCGACGTGCTGAAGACTCGTTGGTCGTTCCTGGAAATCGAGGCCGTCACCCGCGCTAAGCTAATGGGCGGAACGAGCAGCAGAATATTCTCGCCCTTGCAGAACGTGACGGTGGAGCAGTTGGCAGCCGTGTTTACGCGAAGCTATGGACTATACGGAAGCGGTTCGACTCCGGTTACGGGGAAAGTTTCCAAGTGGGCGAGGGGAGCCGTCGGGTTGGCGCTCGACCGTAAGCTTATTCCCCAATTAAGCGACTATACGATTGAAGCGTCGCGCGGATTATTGGTGGAAGCGGCATACGCCGTGTATGAGGATAACCATACCCAACCGCTTCGCGTAAGATCCGTGGAGCAGCTGTCCAATCAATCGGTAAGGGTGAACCTGTACGAGCGCGGAGACAAGATCGAGCTAGGAAGATTCGCCTTGAAGGACACGTATGGCAATACAAGAGCGATTCAGCAAGCGATCGTCGGCCAAGACGGATTGTCGATCATCCTTTGGACCGATCGGCAGATCGGAGGAATTACGCATACGTTATACGTCGATGGGAACCCTTGGAATTACGTATCCGTGTCCGATGATACTACGAAACCTACGATCATTTCGCAACCTACGAAAATCGTCTACAAGACTTACGAAATCGTGTTCTCCGAGCCTGTAGATCAGAATTCGGCGACGAACTCTTCCAATTATTCGCTAAGCGACGGATTAAGGTTGGCTTCGAACCCGCAGCTCTCTTCGGATTTGAGGCGGGTCACGTTTACGACCACGGATCAGTCGAACGGCAAAACCTATCGGCTAACCGTCCGTAACGTAAAGGATTTGGCGGGTAACGTCATGGATCAACGCAGCGACCTTTATTTCGTCGGCAGCAACGACAATACGAAGCCGACGGTAACGGAAGTGAAGATCGATGTCACGACGGCGGTCGTCAGCGTGAAATTTAGCGAGAAAATCGATCCGCAGCAGGCCGTTCAGACGTATCACTACGCGATCGACAAAGGGCTTGCCGTTACTCAAGCGACGCTGGGGAACGATGGAACGACGGTGTATTTAAGAACGTCTCAACAGCAAGATGCTACCGTGTACATGTTAACGGTAAGCGGCATTCCCGATCTTGCGGGCAACGTCATGGATAATTCCACGAACTGGAAGTTCGGCGCGGTATCGAATCCGATCGTGCCCATTAAAGTGCAAAACATAAAGGCAATTAACAAAAATACGATCGAGGTTACATTTGACCGTCCGCTCTCTAATGACGACATCAATCGCATAAGCCTGGCCGGCTTGAAGGACAACGGTTCGGACGTAAACCTGAAGGATTGGGCGGATTATGCGATATTGAAACCAGGAACGGACCGTACGGCAACGATCCAGTTCCGGACGAAGGAAAGTAATCCGGCTTTATTCCTTTCCGGGCATCTCTATACGGCTCGAATCGCGGGGCTTGTCGCACTGCAATCCGACAATAATTCGGATCAAGCGGACTTCGGGGGCACGGTCGTCGACAATCCGATTCCGTTCGCTAGCCAGACGTACATGATGGATCGCAAGACCGTGAAGGTAGTGTTCAGCGAACCCGTAACGAATGTTAACGTAAGTGCGTTCCGGATTCGGGAGAAGGGCGGAGACTGGATCGATATTGCGTATGTGGAAAACGGGGATCCGAAAAAGATCGTCACGGAAGTCGTGCTTAAGCTGAGTAATGAACTAAAGTCCAGTAAAGTCTACGAGCTGTCATTCCAATCCGGCATTACCGATGCCGCGACATGGAACGGTCTTAAGACGATGGACGGTGCTCAGCCTTACGTTCTGAACTTCAATTCTTGACCGTTCGAGTAGCGTCGAAGCCCCATGTTCGATTGGCGGAATATGGGGCTTTCATCGTTATATAAGGACGGGGAGGGCCGTTGCGTAGTACAATAAAAGGGGATCTCCAACAGACGAGACTCTACATAAGAAAGCCGGGAAGATCACGGTTGGCAGCGAAAGAGAGGGCAAGCAGATTGATGAAGTTATTTATCGCGTATATCCTCGTTATGAACCTCATCGCTTACGGCGCGATGGCGTACGATAAATCCCAAGCGAGAAAACACGGCAGAAGAGTGCCCGAGAGAACGCTGTTCATTCTGGCGGCGATAGGCGGGTCGATCGGTGCGATCTCGGGAATGAGGATCAAGCGCCATAAGACGAAACATCCGTCGTTCGTCATCGGGATGCCCGTCATTCTGATCGTTCAAGCCGTGCTTGTCTACAGGCTAGTCTAAGGTAGAAGATTGGGACAAGGCATAGAAAAAGAGAACGAGCGAGGCGATAAGCCATGCTCGTTCTCTTTGTTTATACGATCAAGGGTTCGTTCGAACGATTTGTTCCAGCAACTTCTCGGTATCGGGCCATTTCGTTTCCTTTGCCCTGATCGCGAGAATGATCTTTGGAGATCCGGACATGTCGACGTCCTTAAAAATCGGATTGCCAGTAATGTCGATTCCGTAAGGATGCTGCTCGGTATCATCCGCGGATTGCGCGTTAACGATTTTGTCTGCGGGCACTTGTAACGGCTCCGATTTCATGAAATCGTCCAGCTTCACGAATGCTCCTTGGGCGGCGAGGCCGTTGAAGTTCGTTTCATCGGTAATGTATAACTCGGATTTCTCGGTCATGAGCATGAGGACGCTTTTCTGCTGCAAAGCCATATCTTGCTGGCTCTTGACCTCTGTCGGAACGAATACGACGGTCGTCTTGATGCGCTTCCAGTCGGGGATGAGTTTAAGCATGTTGGCTTGCAACAGTGTCTCGTCCGCGAAGTAGAAGTTGCCGAATACGGATACCGATAGATTGGCCGGGGGCGTGTTGGCTGCTTCCCGTCTCTTGTCGATGCCTTCTTTAATGAAATAACTGGCGAGCAAGACGATAATAAACCCGATAATGACATGGAATTTATAATAGTATACAAAATGGCCGAACTTCGTTTGCTTCTCGACGGTAATGATTTTCTCGGATTCGATGCCGAGCACGAGATTGTACGCCCGGTTGTAGTCCGCGAGGTTGATTCCGGGTTGCTCGTCGACGCCGGCTTCGGAACGCGATTTCTCGGAACGGGCTTTCTTCATGAGAATGAAATAACGATTTTCCACTTGCTCGCGGGTCGCGTCTTCCGGTAACCCTAGTATCTCGTAAGCTTTCTTTAACTCTTCGTCCAATTCGCTCACTCCAGTCAACCTTCCGTTCTTCTGCCTACTTATGCATCATACACGAATTCCGGAAGGCCTTGCAAACTACCAAGTTTTCAGGACGGCATCCTTGTCCGAATCGATCGTGACCGGGAGGTTTATCTCGGATTCGCGGTTCGGAATTTTCTCTTCGGGAGCAGGGGCGATCAGGGGAGCGTCTTTGACGTCCATCATACTCATACCTTGGAATACGGCTCCGGATTCGATCGACAGCTCGAGAGCGGATAAGTTGCCATGCAGCTTTCCGGTATTTTTGATCGTCAATTTTCCGGTCGCGGATACGTTGCCGATCACTTGCCCGGCCACGATCACGTTGCGGGCTTTTATGTTGGAGCGGGCGATGCCGTTCTCGCCGATCGTAATATCGCCGGCGCAATCCATATCTCCGACCAGTTGGCCTTCCACGCGGATGCCGGCTTGCGATTTGATTTTGCCTTCGAAGGTCGTTCCTTCGCCTATTAACGTGTCCGTCATGTTGGGATCGATTTTCGCGGTTTTCTTCTTGAACATGGTTACTGGCTCCTTCTGCTTGCTTTGAGATAAGGCGCGGGATCCACGTGCTCGCCATTTATCAGAACTTCGTAATGAAGGTGCGGCCCCGTGCTTCTCCCCGTCGAACCCACTTCTCCGATAATGTCGCCTTTGCGGACCTTGTCGCCGATTTTGGCGGTAATCTTGCTCATATGCGAATAATGCGTGCGTATGCCGTTGGCATGGGCTATCATCACGTTGTTGCCGTGAGAAGCGCTTCGTCCGGCCTCGATTACCGTTCCATCGGCCGCAGCGTAGATCGGATCCCCGATATCCCCTCCGATATCGAGGCCGGCGTGGTTAGTCGCCCTGTTCGTAAACGGATCCCTGCGAATTCCGAACGTGGACGTGATTCTCCTCGAGTCGGTCGGCCAGATCGTGGGAGTGACCGCGATCAGCTTCTGTTGCTTGGCGACCGCATCCTTAGTCAGTTCCAGCTCGGGCTTCATGAGCTCGATCCGCTCTCCGAGGGTAAGGAAGAAATTTTTGGTTTCGTCGGTTAACCGATCCATTTCCTCATGCGTTACGGGCAAGTCTTCTCCGCCCGTGCCTCCGTCCATCGCGAACTGTTCGTTCCCGTCCGCGTCTTCGGCTGAATCCTGGGGGGATTGACTATCCGTTTTCTTGGTAGAGGCGGTATCGCCGGTCTTAATGCCTACCATGTTTTTGAGCTGCGATTCCAGTGATGTGATGTCCTTCATGCGTTCGTTGATCGCTTTAGCTTGTTGGGATAGATCGATTAGATTCGATTGCAACTCGTCGATATGCTCGTTTTTGGCATCGATCGTTTGCTCGTAATCGCCGGTAGCGGTAGCAAGCTTTTGCTTTAATTGTCCGATCTGGCTCGTATTCCCGCGATATAGCATAATTGCGGTTATGCTTACCGCAAGCAGAACGAGTGCCAGAATCGATCCGATTACAAGGATGAGCGCTGATAGTTGAAATCGCATGACTGAGCTGTTCGCATCCCGGATTACCATGAACGTGAACTTCTTATGCCGCCATTTCATGACTTTCCTCCTGCTTGTTCTACATCGTCATCTTCTATTTACTTCGGCATAACTTCGATTCGTTTGAAGGATAATCCTTTATTCACCAAAAAAATGCCACAATTCGGGGTGGGAAAAGGAGGAATTTGTCGGAAAAGAGCGAATGGAACATAGAGGAATGTAAGGAGTCGGGAGGTAAATGATGATTAAGCTAGCAGGAATAGATATTGGCAATGACAGCGTCAAGCTAGTCGTGAGCGGTTCGAACGAACCCGTGATTATCCCGAATATCGTTTCTCCGGGATACGAAAGGCACGTTCTTCAAGAGGAAGATTCTCCTCTGAAGGCGTTGGACGTTATGGTATACAGCCCAAAGCTGAAGCGCAAAAACCAACGTTATTTCGTTGGTTTACTGGCATCCGAGGACCAAGATAACGCGGAGCTCGAGGAAACGGACAACAAGGCGACAAGCGATCAGTCGCTGATCGTGGCGCTGACGGCGCTTGCGTATGCTAGCGTGACTAGCGTGGCGCATTCGCTTCAACCGGGTCAAACGATCGACCAAGTCGAATACATCGTCGGTACGGGCTTGCCCGTGCGTACGTACGCCCGATATCATCAATCGTTCGAGGAACGTCTCGTCGGCGAGCACGAAGTTACTTTCTTGTCTACGCCGAAGCTTCGCGGGCGCACGATTCGAGTAAGTATCCGCAGGGCGATCGTCTCGGTCGAAGGTGCGGCCGCATTGTTCCATATGGCCACCCACGAAAATCTGCAAGTACGTGACGAAGAGCTGTATCATGGCGTCATCGGCATTTGCGAGATGGGGGCACTTACGACCGATTTCCCGGTCGTGAAGCGAATGAGCATCGATAATCAATTCAGTACGGGCGAGCAGCTCGGTCTGGCCTCTTATTTGGATTCGATTATTCGCGACGTCGAAGATCAATACGGCTATCGCTTCCCGAGCCGGACAAAGCTGATCCAGCGCATTCGCAAGCATGAATTCGTCATTCAGCGAGTCGGGGAAGGCCAAGCGGACATTCGTCCCATCGTCGACAACTACTTCGGCAGGGCGGCTCAGAAGATCGTCGATCTGATTCGCAAACGTTGGAAAAAATATCCGGATATTCAATGCTTCTACGTGCTCGGCGGGGGTGCCGCGGCATTGAAGCCATATATTCTGGATACCGCGGAAAATATGCGGCTTCGTTTCGTGGAAGACAGCGAATTGCAGAACGTATATGGCTACCTGAAGCTGGCCAAGAACAAAACCTCGCAATCCGAAGCGATATAACGCGAATTATAGAAGGGCTCCTCTCCAAGTCTGAGAAGACTTAGGGAGGAGCCCTTTAAGTTTGGCTATGAGCTAATGGCTGGCAGGAGTATCGGAAATCCGTCTACCGCCGATCCATGTAGCTTGAAGTTCCAACGCCTCATCTAACAGCAGGAAATCCGCGGCTTTGCCGACGGTCAAAGAGCCTTTGCGATCGTCGATGCCGAGTTGTCTTGCCGGATTGGCGCTTGCCATCCGGCTCGCTTCTTCGACGCTGACCCCGATCTCGCGAATTAAATAACGGACCGCGCCGATCATGGTGAGCGTGCTCCCCGCAAGGCTATCATTTTCCTTGAGTCGGGCGACTCCGCATTTCATGTGAACGGGCAAGCCGCCGAGATCGTAATCTCCATCGGGCATGCCTGCCGCGGACATGGCATCGGTGACCAGAATGACGTTATGGGTTCCTTTGGCGCGGGTAATGAGCTTGATCCCGGCCGGATGTACGTGATGACCGTCGGCGATTACTTCGGCGACGATCCGATCGTCGGTAAGCACGGCTCCGACCGTTCCGGGCTGACGATGGTGCAGAGGCGTCATCGCGTTAAACGTATGAACGGCGTGCCGTAAGCCGTGATCCGCCGCGGCAATGATTTGATCGTAGGTTGCATCGGTATGTCCGCAGCTGGGGACGATACCGTTAGCGGCCAATTTTTCGATATAAGGGAGCGAGCCTTCGTTCTCCGGAGCCAGCGTCTGAATTTTGATTAGTCCCGGAAATCGGTTTACCCATTCGTCCAGCCAGTCGGGCTGAGGGGGCAGAATATAAGCAGGGTTCTGGGCGCCTTTCCATTTAACGTTGACGAAGGGACCTTCCAGATGCACGCCGACGAGTTGAGCATAAGGCATCGGTTTGGACATGAATGCGCTAACGATATCCATGACGGCGGTCAGATCTTCCCGAGACGCCGTTAAAGTCGTCGCGAGCATGCTTGTCGTGCCGTTCGAAGCATGGAAACGGGTGATGGCTTCAACGCCTTCCGCATCCGCGTCCATGAAGTCGTGTCCGGCTCCGCCGTGGACGTGAACGTCGATGAAGCCGGGGATTAGCCAGCTGCCTTTCGCGTCGATCGTCTCTAGCTCTGCGTCCGCTTTCGTCTCCGCGTACATGCTAGCAAAATGTTCGATTTCCGAGATTAAACCGTCCTTCACCCGGACGATTCCGTTGTCGATTACGCCTTCGGGCGTAACGATCCGCGCGTTAATGATCTGGAATTGCCCGTTAGTAACGCCGCTCATGAGAGTTTACCCGCGGCCGCCGCGTCTAGCAGCACGATAAGATTCGGATGCGTCTGGAGCAAGGAGGCTGGGCAATCGGTCGTAATCGGACCTTGCAGCGCGCGTTTCACGATATCGGCTTTGTCCGCGCCTTTGACGACGAGCAGAATTTTTTTGGCCTTTAGTATCGTGCCTACGCCCATCGTCAGCGCTTGCTTCGGCACGTCGTCGACGGAGTCGAAGAAGCGGGCGTTCGCCTCGAGCGTTTCTTCCGCGAGATCGACGACGTGAGTACCTTTGATCAGCGCATGCGCGGGTTCGTTAAATCCGATGTGGCCGTTGTGGCCGAGTCCTAACAATTGCAGGTCGATCTGGCCGGATAGCTCGATCGCTTCGTCGTATCGACGGCATTCATCCGCGGGATCCGCCGCGTTGCCGTCCGGAATATGGCACTGCGCCGCCGGCAGGTCGATGTGGCTGAAGAGATGGCTGTTCATATAAGAATGATAGCTTTCGGGATGGTCGATCGGAATATTGACGTATTCGTCGAGATTAAAAGTCGTTACGTTGCGGAAACTGAACATTCCTCTATTGAATTCGCGCACGACTTGTTTGTAGATGCCTACGGGCGTTCCGCCCGTGGCTAAGCCGAGTACGGCTCGGGGAGTCGTTTGGATTTGACCGATTATAATGTTGGCGGCTGCTTCGTTAAGTTTATCGTCGCTATCGAAAGTCAAAACGTTCATTTTGTTTTTCTCTCCTCTTTGCTGGATGTGTACGATTTAACCAATTGATACGAACGTTCCAACCGGGGAACGTATTGTTCGAAGTGTTCGCTGACGAGTCCGATGAACAGAATGTCGACGACGTGAAGCTGGGCCATGCGGGATGCCATGTCTCCGCGTCTCATGCCGACTTCGGCGGACGACGTGAACAAACGGATGGCGGCATGTTCAGCGAGCGTATTCGCGCCGAAGCGGGTAATCGACAGCGTCGTCGCTCCCTGATCGGCCGCGCTGCGGAGCGCGTGAATCGTTTCGGGCGTCTCGCCGGAGTAAGAGATTCCGATCGCCACGTCGCGCGAAGTTAATGAAGTCGCGGATGTGAGCATCATGTGCGGATCGGAGAAAGTCGCGGCCGCTTTACCTATCCGGATCAGCTTATGGAAGAAATCTTGCGCCACGATGCCGGAAGTCGCGGACCCGTACAGATCGATCCGATTGGCGTTATGCAGCGCTTCGATCGCCAGACTCAGTTGGTTGCGATCGAGCACCTGGGTCGTATCGGTAATCGAGCGGAGATGATTCGTCGTAATGGCGGACACGATGTCATGCAGCGGCTTGCCGGCGACGATATCTTGGTACTGGTTGGCGGTGGACGTCTGTTGGACGAGCTCGGTCGCCAGCCTCTGCTTGAAGTCCGGAAAACTGTGCGAATGAAAGGTTTTGCAGAAACGCGAGATCGTTGCCGTGCTGCTGCCGGATTGCGCCGCAAGCTCGGTAATCGTCATCTGCACGGCTTGCTGGGGATGTGCGAGCAAATACTCGGCCAGCGCGCGTTCTTTGAGATGCAGATGGTCCATTTTTTCCTGGATGGCATTCAAAATGCTCACGGCAGACATCCTTCTACTTGGAAAATGATTTTCTTGAAAATTAGATTATTTAAGTAAATAATTTTCGTATCTAAGCCTTATTGTACTTTATCGATTTTCATCTTGCAATGTTATTATGTCCCTTCGCATTCCCCGGATATCGCCGAACCTGCGGAACTTCGCCGCTTCGGGGCAACTTCGGAATTCCGTCGCAACTTCGGAAATACGCCGCATCTGCGGACCCGGCGTACCTACGTAAATTCGCGGCAACTCCGGATTTCCGTCGAAATTGGTTCTTCGTCTTTTCACAAACTATCTCCCGCTCTGCCAACCTGCAAAAACTACAGTATAAAACGCCGATTTGCTCAAAATCCTCCCAACAGCCTGCAAATAGCGGCTAGGCCCCTTAAATCTGGAGTCTGTCCCTTAAAAGAAGCCGCTCAGTTAGCGTAGCTCTGTATTTTGAGTTCTTACAGTGCTCTGTAAAATTGTGAGCGGTCTTCAAGCTGCATTACCCACTC
>NZ_RBZM01000020.1 GCF_003628305.1 Cohnella endophytica
TTCTCTTACGATCTGCATTCGTTTCTCCTCAAGCACTTTCCCTAAACGCATACTGTCCGCCTCCCCTATACAAATAGTCTAATTCAATTGGGGGACAAGACTCCAGTTTAATTAGGGGGCCTTGGAGGTAAATGCAGGTGAAAAGGCGTAATAGGGTCATTTCGGCGAAAATACCTGTAGTAAATGCAGGTTAGGTAAACACTTTTCAGGAAAAGTAACAAAACACGCCAGGAAACACTAGTAGCACCAGTCACCTCAGCGGCTCATACCGTCTCCCCACCTGCAAAAAGTACAGATTGTTCAAGACAAATCGGCGACCCCGCGAAACAACCTGCAAAAAGTGCAGTCGAATATCGGGTTTTGGCTAATAATCGGGAATTTGGAGTAAACAACCTGTAGTAAATGCAGGTGAAAAGGCGCAATAGGGTCATTTCGGCGAAAATACCTGTAGTAAATGCAGGTCAGGTAAGGCTTTGCAGCAAAAAAGCGGGTCTGTCCCTCCAGGTCATCAAGACCGGAGGGGCAGACCCGCTGTCGTTAAGCGTTATTGGCTGCTGCTCTTGTTCTCGCTTGCGATTGCATTGAGCGTAATCTCGTTGCTGCTATCGGTCGGCTCGAGGTAATTGCGGAGAATCGAGACTTCCACCCGGCGGTTGATCGCCCGGCCGGCATCCGTGTTATTGCTCTGCAACGGACGGAACTCGCCGTAGCCGATTGCGCTGAAGCGCTTAGGATCGAAGTTCGTGTTCTCGAGCAGGATCTTCATGAAGTTAATCGCCCGCTTGGAGCTGAGCTCCCAGTTGGACGGGAATTCGCTCGTGTTAATCGGCTGGTTGTCGGTGTGGCCCGTAACCAGAATCTCGTAGTCCGGATATTGCTGCAGCATGTGACCGATCGCGGCCGCCAGCTTGCGGGAATCCGGTTTAATATTCGCGCTTCCCGATGGGAACAACGCGTTGTCCCGAATCGTAATGAGAAGCTGGGAATGATTCAATTGCGTATCCAGCTGGGAAGACAAGCCGTTCTTCTTAATGTACTTATTCAGATCCTTCTGCAGCTGCTCGAGGTTCTGTTGTTCTTGCTGCATGGCCGCCGCCCGGGCTTCCTTGGAGCGGTTGGTCCTGCCGTCGTCCTTGCGATCCAAATCCTCGGCAGTGCGCCGTTTCAGTTGATCGTCTTCGGTGAGAGCCCCTTTATCGAGAATGCTGATTCCCGAACTGAAGGCTGTCTTGAAGGCGATGCTCATCTGTTGGAGCTTGGCCGTATTAACGGAGCTGGCCGCGTAAAGAACGATGAAGAGGGCGAGCAACAGCGTCATGAGATCGGAATAGGGGAGGAGCCAGGATTCGTCCGGGTGCTCCTCATGCGGTTCATGCCGTTTTTTGCTCACGCTGCGACTCCTCCTTCTCTGCGAAAGCCAAACGTTCCGTCGGAGTCAGGAATACGAGCAATTTCTGTTGAATCGCGATCGTCGAGACGCCGGACTGAATCGAGAGCAAGCCTTCGACCATCATTAGCTTGAGGTCGATCTCGCGCTTGGACAAGCGCTTAAGCTTATTCGCGATCGGATGCCAAAGCACGTACCCGGTGAAAATACCGAGCAACGTCGCGATGAACGCAGCGGCAACGGCGTGGGCGAGTTTTTCCATCTCCGCAAGGTTACCGAGAGCGGCGATCAGACCGATAACGGCACCGAGAACCCCGAGCGTAGGAGCGTACATGCCCGCTTGGGAGAAAATCTGCGCGCCGCCGCGATGACGTTCTTCGGTAGCCGAGATATCTTCGAGCAGAACGTCGCGAACGAAGTCTTGGTCATTGCCGTCGATGATCATGCGCATGCCGCCCTTAAGGAACGTATCTTCGATTTCGTCGACGCGGGCTTCCAGAGCAAGCAAGCCTTCGCGGCGGGTAATCGTAGCCCATTCCATGAACATGCCGATCAGACGTTGACGAGGAAGGAGCTTCGGCTCTAAGAAAATGAGCTTAAAGAGTTTCGGAACTTTCGCGAGATCGGACATGGGGAAAGCGACAAAGACCGACGCGCAGGTTCCGACGAGAATAATGACGTAAGCAGCCGGATTGTTAACCAAGCTTGCGATCGGAGCGCCCTTAAGGAACATACCTACGATAAGAGCGAAAAAACCTAGAACCAAACCAATAATCGTTGAATTTTTCATCGTACACCCCGGCATATGGAAGAATGTTATGTACGCGACAGGAGTTTCATTATACAACCGACACGATAATAGAGTTATCGACAAAACTCCCGCAAAGCTTTAGAGGATAACGGCGTTTTTCATAAATTCATGGCGACGCGGGCTGGAAGAGAAAAATTCGGGGCTTCCGCGAGGGGGGAGAATGGTAAGTTTAGCGGATGGACAGCCCATGGCCCTCATGATAAGATGACTACACAAGTGAATACGGCGGAAAATAGGTGCTCGAGAGAGCTTAATAGGGAAGTCCGGTGCAAAACCGGCGCGGTCCCGCCACTGTCCATGGGGAGCTATTCGGATAGGCCACTGCAAGCGTCGCGAGACGGCTGCGGGAAGGCCCGAAGCGCATTGATCCAGGAGCCAGGAAACCTACCTCTTTTCGACAAACACCCGATAACCTACGAGGAATAGGGGCGGTGTGGCGGCAATGTCCTCGGGACTCGGTTTACGCTTACGGGCGGACTGAGGGACCGAGGCGGAGCATCAGGCAGGATCGGCCGATCATCAGGCGGCTTGCCGTCGCGCGCAGGCGCGATAGGCTCGAGCCTTCACGCGAACATCTTCCCGTCGGGAGATGTTTTTTTGTTGTCTTCACTAGGCATCAAGTCGAAGGCTTACGTCATGGGACGGAGTAGCGGATAATCAAGAAGGAGCGTGTCGGAATGATCGGGCAAGCAGGGGAAAGCAAGCGGATCGGATTGGCAAAATGGCTACAGGGCGCATTGGCGATTGCCGTAGCTCTTCAATTGGTATTGGGAGCGTGGACGGGAGCAGCGAACGCGGCCGGAGACAACGGCGCGAAGCCGAATACGACGAAGGAACAAGTCGGCCAAGCGATCGCTTCTTTGCAGGCGTCGTTAGGCAAGGCGAATCCGGTGAGCGATTGGATCGCTTTCGGGTTGGCTCGTTCGGGGCAACCGGCAGGGTCCCGTTATTTGCCCGAAGCGGCGAAGAGCGTGGATAGCGGCAGCTTGCGTCTCGTCACGGATTACGCGCGCGTTGCGCTCGCGATCAACGCGAACGGCGGCGATGTACGCAAAGCGGGAGCAGCGGGCAAAGTAGATTTGCTCTTCAAAATCGCGAATTTCGAGAAAATAACGGCACAAGGGCCGAACGCGCCGGCGTATGCGCTGCTTGCGCTCGACGCGGCGGGTTACGTTCCGGGAACGAAAGACCGCTGGACACGCGACGATCTCGTCAAATGGCTCGTCGACAATCGCAACGCCGACGGCGGCTGGTCGCTGAAAGCAGGCAAGAGCGACGTCGACGTCACGGGAATCGTGTTGTCCGCGCTCGCGGGGTACAAAGATCGCAAAGAAGTATCCGCTATTATAGATGAAGCGTTAACTTGGTTGAGCTCCGCACAACGCGATACGGCAGGCTTCGGTAATCCGACGGAAACCAGCGAGAGCACCGCACAGGTTCTGATCGCGCTGGCATCGCTCGGCATCGATCCGGTTAACGATACGAGATTCGTCAAGAACGGCAAGTCCGCACTCGCGCGTCTGTTGGAATTCCGTCTTACGGACGGCCAATTCGCGCACGAGGTCGGCGGCAAAGCCGATGCCATGGCTTCTTTCTATGCGCTGCTCGGTTTAACGGCCGCGGAACGTTGGATGGACGGCCTTCCCGGCTTGTATTCGGGCGTGGCTACGAAGGCTGCGTCGACTGTTAACGTATACGGCTTGTCCGGAACGGTAACGACCGGCAAGGCGAACGGCAAGACGGCGCTCGAAGCGTTAGTCAACGTGCTAGACGGCGCGAAGATTGCCTACGGCATCGATCGTCACCCGCAATTCGGGGCGCTGCTTCAATCGATCGCCGGCGTAGAGAACGGTAAGTTCGGCGGCTACGACGGCTGGCAATACGGCGTTAAGCGCGATGGCGCATGGGTAACGATCGGCGAAGGCATGGGTACGTTTGCCATGCAAGCGGGCGACGAACTGGCCGTGTATTACGGCGGAAGCGATACGACGCTCGTTCACTCGGTGAAGGTCGAACCTGCGGCGCCTCGCGCGGGACAAACGGTTTCGGTCACCGTGGAAAAAGAAACGTTCGATTGGGATTCCGGCAAGGTTGTCGTAAG
This sequence comes from Cohnella endophytica, assembly GCF_003628305.1. GTDB lineage: Bacteria > Bacillota > Bacilli > Paenibacillales > Paenibacillaceae > Cohnella > Cohnella endophytica. The sequence continues at coordinate 4,300 of NZ_RBZM01000020.1, forward strand.
CGCGGCCGAAGGCGCCCAAGTGAAGCTCGGCGGAGCCACCGCCAAGACGGACAAGGACGGCAAGGCGCAACTAACGACGCCGCAAGCGGGTTCATACGCGATCGCCGTGGACGGCTACCGCAACGATGCGGCTCCGACGTATGTAGCGTGGGCCGGCAAGCTAGAAGTCGCGCCGTATACGAAAAACGTTACGGTCAGAGTAGAAGGCGACGCCAGAGCGGTTGCTTCCGGACGCGCGCAAGGCGGTACGGCTCTGGAAGCGTTGGAGCAATTGCTGACGGCCAAGAACGTTAAGCATGAGATCGCGGATTCCGCGTACGGTAAATATATCTCTTCTATTAATGGCATTGCCGGCGGCAAGTTCGGCGGTTACGACGGTTGGATGTTCGCGGTCGTTCGTCACGGCGCTTGGATCATTCCGGCGGAGGGCGCGGCTACGTTCCTGCTCGAGGAAGGCGACGAGCTCGTCGTTTATTATGGCGGCGATGCTACGCAGTTGGCGGAGCCTGTTGCGATCGCGCCGGCTAAGCCTAAGCCGGGGCAAGCTTTCACGGTGACGGTCACGAACCGGGCGTGGAACTGGACGACGAACCAATTCGACGCGGCCAAGCCGATCGCGGGCGCTACGGTTAGCGTCGGCACGGCGACAGCGGTGACGGACGACAAAGGGCAAGCCGCGTTCAAAGGGCAGGCCGAAGGTTTGTATACGCTGCAAGTGACGGGTTACGCGAAAGATGCGGCTCCGAACGTGGCGCGCTCGGTCGCGACGCTGCCGATCGCAGGCGCTTACGCGGATCAGAGCGCGGTTGCCGGATGGGCGACGGATGCGGTCATGATCTCGAGGGCGGCTCCGCTGCTGCGCGGAATCGGCGACGGAACGGCAACGTTCAAGCCGAAGCAAGCGGTGACGCGCGCGGAATTCGTCGCGGCGTTGGCGCGCGCGCTCGGGCTTAAGGGCGGTAGCGCTAGCACGGCCTTCAAGGATATTCCGAGCGGCGCTTGGTACGCGAAGGACGTAGGGGCCGCGGTAACGGCGGGCCTCGTGGGCGGCGTGTCCGCGGGCCAGTTCGCGCCGGACGCGACGTTAACGAGAGAGCAGGCAGCGATCTTGTTGACCCGCGCGCTGAAGCTGCAAGCGAAGTCGACGGTTGCTCTGGCGGACGCCAAGCAAATTAATCCAAGCGCGGTAGCGGCAGTTCAAGCGGTCATCCAGCAAGGATGGATGACGCCGTACGAAGGCAAGTTCTCGCCGAAGGCTTCGCTTTCCCGCGAGCAGGCGGCGGTCGTTGCCGTGAGAGTGTTGGAAGCGAAAAAATAATCGACAATCGATGACTGAATGAATACGAGAATGCAGGAGAGGGGGTGTAGGTAAAGATGAAGGTCAAGACGATGAAGAAGATGCAGATCAGGAATTGGGGATTGATGCTGCTTATCCTGGCGATAGGGTTCGGATTGTTGGGCTGCGCGGCTTCGGATAACGGGGGCGCGGGTTCAAGCCAGAATTCCGTAACCGCGTCTCCGAAGGCTTCCGCTTCGCAGGCGACGGCCGAGCCCTCCGCACCTTCTTCGGCTAGCCCGACCGCGTCTTCCTCGGATGAAACGGGGAAAACGGGCCAAGCGGATAAAGGTGGCGACGTTAAGCCGTCTCCTTCTTCGTCTCCGGCGGAACCTTCATCTTCGCCGAAGCCCTCGAATTCGCCGAAGCCACCGGATAATGCGGCGCCTGCCGTCGACAACGTTACGTTGTCGATCGTGGGCAACGCGAAGTGGGGAACGATACTTGCCGAGGATACCCTCATCCTGAGCAAAGGGGATACCCCTGCAAGCGTGCTGAAACGAGCGGCTAAAGCGCATCGTTTAGCATATAGCATCCGGGGAAGCGGAGCGTTAACTTACGTAGCAGGCATCGATGGACTGTTCGAGTTCGACGACGGGCCGACGAGCGGCTGGAAGTTCCGGGTTAACGGCATCGTCGCCGATGTCGGCTCGGGCGCCTACAAGCTGAAAGCGGGCGACCGTCTGGAATGGTATTACGTGACCGAGGACGACGCGGCCCAGGACGAGAAGGAGTCCGCATCATGACGGAAGGTTTCGGCTTACGTTCGCTTCACCCGATCGTTATATTGACTTATTATGCCGGAGGGATCACCTTCGGCATGTTGTTGTTTCATCCCTACATTTTGTTGGCCGGCTGGGTGGCGGCCGTCATTGTAAACCTGCATCTGGACGGCGGCCGGGAATGGCGGAGATGGAGTCTCGCGATGCTTGTCGGCATCTTGCTCATCGCGATCATGAATCCGATTCTGTCCCATAGGGGGCGAACGGTATGGTTCTATTGGGGGGATATTCCCATCACGATGGAATCGGTCGTCTACGGCCTAACGCTCGCGATGTCGATGCTGAACCTGCTCACGTTCTTCGTTACTTATCGTCTGGTCATGACGGAGCAGAAGTTCTTGTTCTTGTTCAGCCGCGTATCCCCGAAAGCGGCGCTCGTCGCGATGATGGCAATGGGACTCGTGCCGCGGCTTCGCAGGCGGATGCAGGAGCTTATGCTCATCCAGCGCACGCGAGGGGTGACGGTGGCCGAGGGCTCGCTTGCCCGGCGGGCGCGCAACGGAACACGGTTGGTCGGCACTTTGCTGTCGTGGACGCTGGAAGACGCCCTGCAGACGGCGGATTCGATGCAGGCGCGCGGCTATGGTACGGGCGCTCGCAGCTCCTATCTCGGGTTTAAGTTCCGAGGACGCGACGGGGCGACGATCGCGGGCTTCACGGTCTGCGCGGCGCTCTTGCTGACGGCGTGGGCGAACGGGCATGGATTTATGGCGATTTATCCGCGGCTAGGCACTTTCTCGCTGTCATGGGGAGACGGACTGGCGTTAGCTGCTTACATCGCGTTTCTAATATTGCCGCTCGGCTGGGAATGGAGGGATCGCAGGGCATGGCTCATTACGAATTACAGCGAGTAACCTTCCACTACCCGGAACAAACCTCGCCCGCGCTCGAGAACGTATCCCTATCCCTTCGTTCCGGCCAGTTCATCGTCCTATGCGGGCCGTCGGGCAGCGGCAAATCGACGCTGCTACGCTTGCTGAAGCGGGAAGTTTCCCCGGGCGGACGAATGAGCGGCGGCATTCTGCTGGACGGTACGCCCATACAGGATTGGCCTGCCCGGGGGCTGGCCGCTCATGTCGGGATGGTGATGCAGAATCCGGACAACCAACTCGTCGTCGACACGGTCGAGCACGAGCTTGCGTTCGGGATGGAGAATTTCGGCCTGGAACGGGATATGATGCGTCGCCGGATGGCGGAGTTGGCTGGATTTTTCGGTTTGGAGCCGCTGCTGTCGCGCAAGACGGACGAGCTGTCGGGCGGCCAGAAGCAGACGGTGAATTTGGCGGCGGTGCTCATGCTGCAACCGCGCATATTGCTTCTCGACGAACCGTTGGCGCAGCTGGATCCGTTGGCGGCTCGCGAGCTTATGGGCATGATTAAGCGGCTGAACGAAGAGTGGGGAATTACCGTCGTCATGAGCGAGCACCGGATCGACGACTTGCTTCCGCTCGCGGACAGGGTCGTGCGCATGGACGGAGGGCGGGTTGCCTTCGACGGAGACGCCCGGGCGTTCGTCCTCGAAGCCTGGAACAGGGAAGACAATGCTTGGACAAGCGTTCTTCCTTCTATTACCCGATGGGCGCTGGAGCAGGTCCCGCCCGAAGAGCATCCTGCGCCTAGCCTGCCCCCGCTTACGGTTAAAGAGGCCCGCGCGTGGTTGGACTTAGCCAACCGAACAAGAACGCTAGGGCAACAATCCACCGCCGCCCCTTCCGTTGAAGGTGAGGGCAGGGGCGCAGCGCAGAAACTTCTTGCCGCGCAGGAACTGTTCTTCGCCTACGACAAGCGGTCGCCCGCCGTGCTTCGAGGGCTGGAGTGGCAGCTTCGACGCGGGGATTGGGCGGTCCTGTTCGGAGGAAACGGTAGCGGCAAGTCGACCTTGCTCCAGCTATTAGCCGGGCTTCGTCCACCGCAACGGGGAATCGTACTTTGGGAAGGAAAACCCCTCGGAAAAATGAACGCCAAGGAAAGATATTCGTCGATAGGCTACTTGGCGCAGAACCCGGTATTACACTATGCGCATGATAGCTTGCTGGAGGATATGATTCACGCGGCCGGCCGGGCGGGCGAGACGGATCCGCCGCAAGCGGCCAGAAAGATGGCCGAGCGATTCGGCATCGAGGCTCTCTTGCGCCGCCATCCGCACGACATGAGCGGAGGCGAGCAACAGTTGGGGGCATTGGCATTGACTTTGCTCGGCAAGCCATCGTTGTTGTTGCTGGACGAACCGACCAAGGGGCTCGATCCGTCGGCCAAACGGATATTAGGGGAGCATCTTCGGCATATTCATAAAGAAGGAACGACGCTGGCGATGGCCACTCACGACGTAGAGTTCGCCGCGGCTTACGCGACTCGTTGCTCCCTGCTGTTCCATGGGGAAATCGTCGCGGACGGAGATCCGGAGAACTTCTTCCGGGGCAATCTGTTCTACGCGACTCCGATGCATCGGTTACTGGCGTTAGAGGAGGCGACTAATCGATGAATCCCGATAACCCTAGTCCTAGCTCTAACTCTGCGCTTAAGCGTGCCAGAATCGCCAAGTGGCTAATCTTGCCGCTGGCCATCGGCTATGTAGTCCTAGCGTACTTGTCGGTGGAGCGAGGCAATTCCTTGCTCATCGGGCTCGTCCTCGTCCTTCTGTCGATGATTCCTTTCCTGCTGCGTTTCGAACGCAAAGAACGCAAAGCGCGCGAGCTCATGCTCATCTCCGTCATGGCCGCCGTCGCCACGGTCAGCCGCATTCCTTTTGCCACGCTGCTGCCCGGATTTACGCCCGTTACCTTTGTCGTCATCATCTCCGGAGTCGTGTTCGGCGCCGAAGCGGGATGGATGGTCGGGGCCGCGACCGCGCTCGTCTCCAACATGTTCTTGGGACAAGGACCGTGGACGCCGTGGCAGATGTTCGCCTGGGGAATGGCCGGTTACACGGCGGGCTTATTCGCCCACCGCAGCTCATGGCGCCGCGGCAGGCTTCCTCTCGCGATTTTCGGCGTAGCTTGGGGATTCCTCTACGGTTGGATCTTGAACGTGACGCTGGCGCTCGACCAATGGGCGCAGACTCATTCGTGGGCGGCCGTAATCGGAAAATACGTGACCGGACTTCCGTTCGAGATCATTCATGCGTCGGCTAACTTGTTCTTTATTTTGGTTTTCAGTCCGTCGTGGATCGCTTTGTTGGAGCGCTATCGCAAAAAGTACGGAACGCTGGAACGAATAGAATCTACGGAGGGAGAAAGGGCTCATGGGCAAGCACCCGCTGTTAACTGAGCAAGAGCTGGAGGAGAAGCTGCAAGCACTGCCGGATTGGAAAATCGAAGAGGGCAAGTGGCTCGCGAGGCGAAGGTTGTTCCCGACGTTCCCGGATGCGGTTCGCTTCGTGAACCGGGTCGCCGATATTGCCGAGGAAATGAACCATCATCCCTTCATCGCCATCGATTATCGCAAAGTGACGCTAAGGCTCACGACCTGGAATTCCGGCGGTTTGACCGCGCTGGACATTGAGTCCGCCGTCGCGTATGACAACCTATCGCTTTAATCGGTCAGAGAATCCCAGGGTAGACATAGACTCTACCTTCGCTTACGATCGATAGAGATTACCTAATAGATAGGTTTGCGGGGGTGCAGCTGTTGATTCGCCGTTTTATGACTTATTACCGTCCTTACAAAAAATTGTTCACGCTGGATTTCACTTGCGCCGTCTTGGTGGCTTTGCTGGAATTGGGCTTCCCGATCGGGGTCCAATGGATGATAGACGATCTGCTTCCCACCGGAGATTGGGGACTCGTTACTTGGGTCTGCATAGGCCTTATGGTGTTGTATCTAATCAGCATGGGCATGCAATTCGTCGTCAGCTATTGGGGGCACAAGCTAGGCATCAATATCGAGACGGACATGCGCAAGCAGCTGTTCCAACACGTGCAGAAGCTTAGCTTCCGTTTCTTCGATAATACGAAAACCGGGCAGATCATGAGCCGTATGACGAACGACCTGTTCGATCTTGGGGAGATGGCCCACCACGGCCCCGAGGATCTGTTCATCGCGCTGATGACGCTTGTCGGCGTGTTCGGAATTATGCTCATGGTGAACTGGGAGCTGGCGGTCATTACCTTCGTCGTCGTTCCGTTCCTGGCATGGATTATTATTTACTTTAACCAGAAGCTGAACAAAGCCGCAACGACGATGTTCGAGCGAATAGCGGACGTGAACGCTCGCGTGGAGGATAGCATCTCCGGCATTCGGGTCGTCAAATCGTTCGGCAACGAACAGTTCGAATTAGAACGTTTCACGAAAAATAACCATGGATTCCGCCTCGCAAAGCTACGGTCTTATCTCACGATTTCGTTCAGCGGGTCGAGTATCTACATGCTGACGCGGTTCATCACGTTGGTCGTGCTCGTATTCGGCGCATGGTTCGCTTACAAGGGCAAGCTGTCCTACGGGGAATTGGTCGGGTTCCTGCTGTACGTGAATATTTTCTTGAAGCCGATCGACAAAATCAATGCCCTGTTGGAGCTTTATCCGAAAGGGATGGCGGGTTTCAAAAGGTACTGCGAGCTGATGGATACCGAGCCGGACGTGAAGGACGCGGACGACGCGATCGAAGCGCCTCGCTTGAAGGGGGACATCGAGTTCAACAACGTGACTTTCGGTTACGAGAACCATTCGCACGTGTTGAAGGCGATCAACCTATCCATTCGGGCGGGCGAGACGATAGCTCTTGTCGGCCCGTCGGGAGCGGGGAAATCGACGCTGTGCAGCTTGATTCCGCGCTTCTACGAGATTGACGATGGCGCGGTATCGATCGACGGCATCGACATTCGGGCGATGAAGCAGCAGTCGCTTCGCAACCAGATCGGGATCGTGCAGCAGGAAGTGTTCTTGTTCAACGGAACGATTCGCGAGAATATTGCCTACGGACGACTTGATGCGACGGAGGAACAGGTGTGGGAAGCGGCCCGTCAGGCGCATCTGGAATCGATGATCCTAGCGCTTCCGGACGGGCTCGATACGTTCATCGGAGAGCGGGGCCTGAAGCTGTCGGGCGGTCAGCGCCAGCGCTTGTCGATCGCGCGGATCTTCTTGAAGAATCCGCCGATTCTCATCCTGGACGAAGCGACGTCCGCGCTCGACACGGAAACCGAGACGCTGATCCAGCAGGCTCTGGAACGGTTGTCCCACAACCGCACGACGCTGATCATCGCCCACCGTCTGGCGACCATACGGCATGCCGACAGAATCGTCGTCGTGACCGAAGAAGGCATCGAAGAGCAAGGACGCCACGAAGATCTAATCGCCGCGGGCGGCACGTACTCTCGCTTGAGCGCGGCTCAGTTCGGGGGCGGTTTGGCGTTGACTAAGGGGTAAACGTTCATTCGTGATAGAAAGAGTGTGGCGGAATGGCCGTTCGCGGGAAGCAATTTCTCGCGGGCGGCCGTTTTTGTGTTCCGTAAGGAGGCTAGGCGGTTACTGCTTCGCTCATTGGATAAGTAACAATCGGAGCCACGTTCAATCGAAAGATGCGAATGTGCAGGTTTTCCGTACATGCTCGACCGACGGGGAGGAATACCTGAGAATATGCAGGTATTTATCGAGGAGGATTCGATTTTGACCCCAATTCAGCCCAAAAGCTGCAGATATGATGGAATTTCAAACAATTCAACCCCTGAGTGCCGCAATGCCTGCATATTTGCAAGAATTGCGGCACGATTGGTCCCACTATCGACGCGGAAACGATAGATTGACAATTAATTGTCAAAATGAGATATTCTGCATGATTGAAACGCAGTTAGGGGAGAGTGCGTATGAACCGTATCCGATTAGCATTATGGCCAGTGATGATCGTTGTGCTTATCTTTTTGTCCGCATGCAGCACGAAACATTCAATCGTAGACGTCCAAGCAAGCGAGCAACCGTCGGTTTCTGCCACCGGGAGCCCATCAGACCCACTCGAAGCATCCTTAATCCAGAAAATTAAGTTCAAGAGCGCTGCGCTGGACCGCGAGATGAGGATGAACGTGTATCTTCCGAAGGGCTACGGCTCGCAAGAGAAGTATCCGGTGCTGTACCTGATTCATGGGTATACCGGAGACGAGAACTCCTGGTTAGACGGACTCGGCGTAAGCGCCGCAGCGGATAAGCTGATCGGGGAAGGGAAAATCGCCCCGCTCATCATCGTATCTCCGGAGATGGATAATAGCTACGGCCTGAACTCCGCGGAGGAGTATTCCGTGAGTAATCCCGGCGATCCGACTTCAACTTATAATGGCAGGTATGAGGACTATCTGACGCAAGACATCCTCGGGTACGTGGATGGCCATTACAGTACGCTCGCGAGCCGCGAGAGCCGGTATATCGGCGGTTTGTCGATGGGCGGATTCATTAGCTTGTATTCGGCTTTCTCGCATCCGGATTTATTCAGCAAGGTAGGGGGGCATAGTCCGGCATTGTTCTTGGACGATTGGTCAACGACGAGAGGAGAGTATGGATTAAAAGCGTTCCTCTACCCGTCCGACGCCGAGCGCAATTCCCGTGATCCGCTCATTCTAGCGGAGAGCGCGGACTTGTCCAAGCTTAAAGTGTATTTGGACTGCGGAGACCAGGATGGATATAAGTTTTACGAAGGCACGGAGAAACTGGATCGGATTTTGAAGTCGCGGGGCGTATCTTCGGAGTACCATCCGAACAAAGGGAACCATGACGATGCTTACTGGAAATCCCACTTGGAGGAATACTTGATTTTCTACGCAGGCCAATAATACGCACACAACAAGCCAGGCTCCCGCCAGGCGCTATACGCGCCAAGCGGGAGCCTGTCGGCTTTCAAGAGCATGCTTATCTTAGTCGTCTCTTGCCACTTTGGAGAACAGCGCGATCGCGTAGAGAGCGGCGACTCCGATAACGGTGTACACGATTCTCGAGCCGACTTCTTCTGTACCCCCGAAAATCTCGCTGACCACGTCGTACTTGAACAAGCCGACGGACAACCAATTCAACCCGCCAAGAATGATGAGCAATAAACTAATCACGTTGAGAGCCTTCATTCGGTAACAGCCTCCTTCAATGTGGTGTTTTCACCTTGATTCGGTAAAACTTCACGCCGAAGCTGCCGGTTCTTGGTTGTTCTCTACAGTTCTATGTACGGCGATAACTCGTTATGACACGTTAAGCACGACAAAGGAAGCGATACGGTGATCCCACCTCCGATGGTTACTCTTCCCGCCAGACCATGACGAAGAGGCTGACCGTGCCGTGCGTGGCTTTTCTCGTATAGGAGTCGGTTTTCGCGAAGCCGGATTTCTCGTAGACGCGGATCGCCCGCGTGTTCCACTGCTCGACTTCAAGGTCGACTTCGGCTTCGGGCCGCCGCCTTTGCGCCTCTTCAACGACTAATTTAGTCAGAATCGTTCCAAGTCCCCGATCGCAGTACTCCGGATGCAGCCCCATTCCTATACGCAAGGTACGATCCATTGGAAACAACTGAACGTACCCAACAAGTTCCCCCGTATTCCGGATTCGCGTGGATAGAAATTGTTCCCGTCGCAAGTCCGGATCCGCGAATTCGCGGTCATTTTCCACCATCCATGCCCATGTAGGCCACTTGAACAACTCGTAAGGAGGGGGATACCGCCAATCGCAGATGGCTTGCCCGTCTTGTTCGGTCATCGGAGTTAGGGTCAGGATCGGTAGCTCTTCGTTGTTCATGATTATCTCGAACCTCCCTAAGCATATTTCAATAATGTCCTTATTATAATGTATCGAGTACGAGTACGTGAACGGAGAAGAAGCACTCGGAAACGGTATGAAAAGGATGTCGAAATTTGAATTGAAAAATACCGATTCATTGGGTATCATGGAATTGTTGTAAATTAATTGCATTGTTTCACAAATCTAATAAAGGTGGTATTTATCCATTGCTGACAAGTGCTGAAATTCGCGCAAAGGCAAGAGAAAGCTTATCCGGTAACTGGAAGCCGGCAGTTTTGAATTTTCTTTTGTATTTGGTCGTGACAGGCGTTCTGGCGGGCATATCCTACATTCCGTTAATCGGGTGGGTGGCGCAGCTTTTGTTGACTGGTGCTCTGGCATACGGCGTCTATACTTACTACTTGTTAATAGCTCGCAAAGAGAATCCGACGACGGGAACGTTATTCAGCGGATTCGAGAAATTCGTACCTACGTTTCTTCTTTACTTGTTAATGAGCATATTTACGTTCTTATGGATGCTGCTCTTAATCGTTCCGGGGATTATAGCGGCACTCCGCTATTCGCAAGCCTATTACATACTTAGAGATAATCCTGACATCGGCGCGATGGAGGCGATTAGACGCAGCAAAGCCCTAATGGACGGCAACAAAGGCAGACTCTTCATTCTGGGACTCACGTTCATCGGGTGGTTCATATTGGGAATCATTACAGCCGGTATCGGACTTTTGTGGATTGCTCCCTACTACTTAACTGCGATGGGCCACTTCTACGACAATCTGATTAATAAAAAAGTCGAAGCTCCGGAGCCTCTTCCTCCGTTCGGCGGCGTTACGGCATAATATCATTCGAATAGTCGGATCAAGCCGGGCCATAAGAGGTCCGGCTTTTCTTCACGCCATTTTCACGAAGTGGTATAGTAGACGAGGAGATAAATTGCATAGTTAAGGGGAATTATGATGGCTCGGCTAATCTTCTTGGGGTGCGTGGCTTATTTGGCGGTCGGGCTCGGACAATTGGTCTTGGGAACGATCATGGAACCGATGGTCGACGCATACGGGGTAAAATACGGCGATGGCGGGCAGCTCGTCATGAACCAGTTTTTCGGCGGGATGTTCGGGGTGCTGTTGACCCCATGGCTGATCGGACGTTTAGGCAAAAAAACGCTGCTGCTTAGCGTGTTTACGATTGTCGTCGTTGCCGAAGCGGTGTATGCGATGCAGCCTTCTTGGGGCGTCATGTTGACCGTTGCTCCGTTCGCGGGGCTGGGACTCGGAATGATCGAGGCGATCGTCGGCTCGATTATTATCGGATCGGCTATTGAAGGTAAAGCGAACGTGGCCATGAGCCGGGTTGAGGTGTTCTTCGGCGTGGGGGCGTTGCTTATGCCTTTCGCGGGGGCATGGTTGATCGCGAACGGTCATTGGGAGTCGGCGTTTATCGTGGTCGGCGCGCTTATGGCGATTACGCTGGCGCTATGGGTCGGGTTGTGGCCTTCGATCGTGGATGCTCCGCATGCCGAAGCGTTGCCCGAGAGCTATGGCGACAAAGCAATCCTGCCAAAACGTTCCGTCGTAGTGGGCGTTCTGGCGCTGGGTTCGTTGTTCTTCATGATGTATGTCGGTTTCGAGATGAGCTTCGTGCATTACTTGCCTTCCTTGCTCGTTAACGATAACGGATTGTCGGATTCGACGGCGTCCTTGTCGCTAAGCGTCTATTGGGGTGCGATGGTGGTGGGAAGACTCGTATCCGGACATGCCGCGGACCGCTGGGGCGGAGGAGCGTATTTGTTCGTCACCTGCACCGCGACGGCGGTCATCTTCGTCCTGTTCGGCGGCATGCATACGACCTGGGCGACTTTCGCGCTCACTTTATTGGCGGGTCTGGCGATGTCGGGCATGTTCTCGGTAGCGCTCGTCTTTACGAATCATGTCGTGCCCGGGGTAACCGAGCGGACGACGAGCTTGCTTATGGCTAGCGGAGGGGTCGGCGGCGCGCTGCTTCCGAAGCTGACGGGATGGTTCATGGACGAGAACGGCACGGTCGCGACCTGGTGGCTGTTCGCCGTATTCGCGATCGTCATGTTGGCGGTAGCGGTCGCTTTGATGACTTCGGGAAGAGCATTGCGGCGGGCTTCCGTACCTTCCGTGGCCTCCGTGGCTTCCTAGTAAGTATGGGTAATCGTGTGAAGGAGGGTTCATTCAGATGGTTGTGGAAACGGAAAGATTGATCCTTCGTCGCCAGACGACCGAAGATGCCGCTTTTATCCTCGAGCTCATGAACGATCCGTCCTGGATACAAAACATTGGCGACAGAGGCTTGCGCACCGTCGAGGATGCGAGTAATTATATTGTTCGGGTAGCGCTGGGCTCGTATGAACGGTTCGGGTACGGCTTCTATGTGGCGGAGCTAAAGGATGGCGGGGTTCCGATCGGGATCTGCGGATTGGCCAAGAGAGATTTCCTTGAGGACGCCGACATCGGGTATGCTTTGCTTCCGGCTTATTGGGGGAAAGGCTACGCGTACGAGGCGGCATCCGCCGTGATGGAGTACGCTCGTTCCGTTCTTGGGCTTGGCCGCATCGTGGCCTTCACTTCTCCCGGCAACGAGGCTTCCGCCAAGCTGTTAACGAAATTGGGCATGCATGACGAGGGCTTAATTCCTTATAACAATACCGATGAGATGGTTCGTTTGTTCGTTGATGGGGAATAGTGTGGAGCATGTTTGGGATGATTAGGGGTTAGGTTGGAGCATGTTCGAGATGAGGGGTTAGTGATTATTTTGTAGCATATTCGTGGTGATTAGGGGTTAAGTTGGAGCATATTCGGGATGATTAGAGATTAGTTTGAAGCCCATTCGGGATGATTAGAGATTAGTTTGCAGCAAATACGAGATGACAAGAGGAGAGATTTTGATGAGTGCAGTCGTACCTGTTAAATGGTTGTTTGCGCGTTTGTATGAACCGGATATCGTCATCGTCGATTGCAGGTTTACGATGGGGAAACCGGATGCGGGGCGGACGGCTTACGAAGAGGAGCATATTCCGGGCGCGGTGTATCTGGATCTGGAGCGGGATTTGTCCGCTCCGGTCGAGGAGGATGGCCACGGCGGGCGGCATCCGTTGCCCGATATTGCGGAGTTGGCAGCGCGTCTCGGCAAGGTTGGGATCAGCAACGAGTCCCGCGTCGTCGCTTACGACGACCAAGGCGGGGCGATGGCGTCTCGGCTGTGGTGGCTGATGAAGTATCTCGGCCACGAGAACGTGTTCGTGATGGAAGGCGGGTTCACCGCTTGGAAGAACGCGGGGTTGCTGACGTCGTCCGAGCAGAAAGTGCTCATCCCGGCTAGGTTCCTGGCGACCGTTCAGCACAATATGCTGGTGGAGGTCGAGGAAGTTCGCGAATCGCTGGGCAAAGCCGGTGTCGTGCTGGTGGATTCTCGCGAAGCCCCGCGTTATCGCGGTGAGGTGGAGCCACTTGATCGGGTGGCCGGACATATTCCGGGCGCTAGGAACTTTTTCTGGGCCGAGGGCCGTCGGGCCGATGGCACATGGAAGAGCGCGGACGAGCAGCGCGAGCGGTTCGCGAGTTTGTCGCAGGAAGACGAGATCATCGTCTACTGCGGGTCCGGGGTTACCGCGACGCCCAACGTGCTGGCGTTGCGGGAAGCGGGTTTTGTACGCGTGAAGCTGTACGCGGGGAGCTGGAGTGACTGGATTTCCTACGCGGACAATCCGATTGCGACGGGAGAAAAGTAGGAACCGATAGACCGCGTCGGACGCGGGTTTGGGGCTGTGACAGGTTGCTGGTGGATGACCTGTCGCAGCC
>NZ_RBZM01000021.1 GCF_003628305.1 Cohnella endophytica
GATCCTCAAGGAGTTAACATTGGCGGTTTCGGGTTACACATGTCTATACAAGATATGCAGAAATTTGGCTATTTTTATTTGAACAAAGGACGCTGGGGGAAACGACAACTACTTAGTGATGAATGGATATCTACTTCAACAAAGCCTAAGTATCTAACCTATGAAGACTTAGGTTATTACGGTCGTCATTGGTGGGTATCGGATGAATTATTAGACCGGTCATTTTATTTTGCTATGGGTATGGGCGGACAGTATATCTGTGTAGATCCCTCCAAAAATATAGTTATTGCTTTAACAAGTGATTCATACAGTGATACATTAAAACCACTAATAGCAATTAAAAAACTTTTACAGTATCTCTAAGAAGTCAGTACATCTGCTAACACCATGTTCACGCATCGGGCCATTCGGCCCTCGGTCCAGCAGAAGTTAGATGTGGGTTCGGAGAAGTAATTGGCAGCAGGGAAGCGGAATCCACCGGACACATCCAACTCCCTAACCACGTCGCGGCCGCCCTTCGGACTTATGGGAGTTGGACGTCGTGAACACATGAACGTTATATGAAATCACAGTAAAGGGTGTACAGATTATGGAGCTTTTATCCTTTTCGACCGGGTACGATGTCAGCAATCGAAATCATATTATTTTTGATTGGAATGGAAAACATGCAAATGAATTTGTTGATTCCAATCAGCAATTTAGAAGAAATATTATTAAGTTTGTAATTGAAAATGATCAATTGTTTTTTCCAATTGAGCTATATAGGGACTTATTTTTAGAAGAAGCGAAATGGTCTGTTCAAGCATGGTCAGTAGGAATTGATTTTCATAAACTAGGTGAGAAGTTAATTCGATATGGCAAAGACAAGTTCCTGAATGACTTCTTGATCGGGGCTTTTTCAAGTTTTGATACTTATTGTTCAAGTAGAATGATGAATCTGAAACGATTTGAAATTGAAGCAGTACTTGAAGAATTGAAGAAAAGAATTAATGACCCAGATTGTAAGGACTTTATAGATAAATATGATTCTGGAATTGAATTATTTGAAGGTTACCTAAAGGGAACTCAAAGAGAAGGTCTTTTTCAATTAACAGGTGACGTCAAAGTATCAAAAATTAAAGTTATAAAACCAAGTAAAATAAAAACCATGATCAAAACAATATATAATAAATTAAAAAGACTGTAAGTAATACTGAGAGAATGTAATTTATTAATGTTCACGCTTCGGGGCGTTCGCCCCTTGGTCCGGAAGGAGTATGCACAAGAAGTAAATTCAGGCGAACACATCTCCAAGACTAACTGCACGATGCGCAACCGGTTCGAAAGACAGCTTCGCATATACCTATCATTACCTTTAGTCTTTCGACGTCGTGAACACTGAAACGTTATAGGTAATCAGTGCAAATCATTTTAAAACCGTTTGGAGGACCAATGATGTTTGAATATATTACGCACTATTACTATACAGTGCCTTTTAGAAGTTTGTCTGCACTTTCTAGGACTGAAGCAATGAAAGTCATGGAAGAACTATGTGACGACTCACCGATCTTTGAAAGATTCAAAGAACCAGTTCAGTATTGGGAGAACCGATTAGAAGCAGAGAACTGGCTATTAAACGGATTTAAAGAAAAAGGCGGAGCACCAAAAGACAAGTATCCAATTTATTCTGTATTGGGAACAGCTGATTGGATAGAAAATTATACTTTGAGTGAAGGGTTAGACGTAAAGTTGCTGCGAATTCCGTTATCTCTTTTTAGTGATAAAGATGTAAGTTTTACATTGCCAGATAGTATGGTTTCATTCTGGATTGGTAGAGATAAGCCGGAAGAATACTACAATTCTAAATATCATGGTCAAATTTTTACTTTGTCAGAAGTAAAGACTATGATGACGACTGATCTATTGAATAAATTTCAATTATTGATCCCCAAAGGAACGATACCTTACATTGAAGCACAGATTTGGAATCATGAAATTGCAATGAATTATTACAAAAGTCAAATATTAAATAGCAATCAGAGATAAGAAGAGGCTTTGAAAGTCTAGTCGTAGAAGGCACTGACTTCCAATAACACCATGTTCACGCTTCGGGGCATTCGCCCTTTGGTCTGACAGGAATAGGGAAGCGGATTCGACAGAAGTAATTCAGCAACAGGGAAGCGAAACAGCCGGACATATTCGCACCGACTAAGCGCATCGCGCCCAGCGACTTCGTCACACTCCCAGATGTGGGGCTTGGAAACCCAACAAATCTCAATTAAAGGATTGAAAATATATGAGTTGGAGTACTTATTTATTTAAGGAATTAGAAAATGAAGAAGAAGTGATCTATTACTTTTCTCCTGATAAGAATGATTTAAAAGAAAGCATGGGAAAAATAAGATTAGACAAGAAGGCTGAAATGATTTTAGAAATAAAGCCTTATATAGGAGATAAGGGATCTAGTCATTTTTATTTTAATCAAGCTGGATATTGTCTTGCGAAATGTTTCAATAATGGAGAATACCCTGAAACAGTTTCAAGACATATATGAGAAAGAGCTTTGTAAGTAATTCGAGAAGGCGCCAACATCTTATAACACCATGTTCACGCATCGGGCCATTCGGCCCTCGGTCCGGCAGGAGTTAGATGAGGATTCGGAGAAGTAATTGGCAGCAGCAGGGAAGAGGAATCAGTCGGACACATCCAACTCCCTAACCGCATCGCGGCCGCCCTTCGGGCTTAAGGTGTTGGGACGTCGTGAACACAAGAACGTTATCAGAAATAATCGTAGAACATTAGGGGAGATCATATTTATGGAAGATGCAATAAATTATTCCAAATACAAAAAGCAGTTAATTAACCATTGCAGAAAAGTTATCAGTGAATTCTCAAGAACCCGTGCAAATCAAGACGTTTATATTTTTGTAATAGACGCACAATCAGATATTGGCACTACTTTAATTAGATGGAATACTTACTGGGGGCTAAATGAAACTTTAAAACTAAGCAGTTATAAAGCAAAGACAAAAGATGAAATTTATAAGCACAATGGTTTGAAGTATAGCATTGGTGATTTTTATTTTGAAGAACTCGTACCCGATCCCGACTTAGAAAAACTTGAACGAAAATACACCGAATTCATGGGGAATTCCGATGAAGAAGACATTGAGTATAATCATAATAAATTTATGACGACACTAGTTGAAGTCTTATTAGAGATTAAATCTTCATTTGAATTATTACATAAGACAGAAGAATTTATTAGTTATGTTGTAGATCACGACGATGATGATTTTATGTATTTAAGAAAAACCGTGGATGAAGAAGCATTTTATAAAGCATTTCCTGAACTAAAAGATGTAGCAATTTACTAGAAATGAGAGTTGTTCAAGAATACGATTACTTCTGATAACGTCAGGAGTTAGATGTGGATTCAGAGAAGTAATTGGCAGCAGCAGGGAAGCGAATCAGCCAGACACATCCGCACCGACTAACTGCGCATTCTCGCAGCCGGCGACGTTGTCGCCTTAAGTCGGTGGGACGTCGTGAACACAACAACGTTATGTGAAGCCGCCTTATATATCAAACAAAAAATAATAAGATAAATCATTCAATATTACTCTTTGTAGGAGATGAAACATGAGAAACCAAAATCAAATCATTTCAATTTCTTCAGATCATCTAATCTACAAAGATCATACAGGAATCGATCAAAAGATAAACTTTCAAACATGTAAGGCAAATTATTCTTTGTTTTTGCAATCTATGAATTCTTTATCTCAAGAAGAGTGGATTGAAACAAAATTCAGATCTCGATGCGTTGCTCTTAGGAAAACTAAAAAAAAGAAACTGATTCTTGAATTTTTTACAGAGCCCAGAACGATTTTTGAGTTCAAAATTTCATTTTTCAAACGAGCATCCAAAGAGTATTTTGAAGTGCTAACGAAATTATATGATTTTGGCTGGACAACAAGGGATATGAATTAATAATGTCTTTAGTTTTTCAATGAAGAAAGCGGCACCACATAACACTGTATTCATACATCGGGCCATTCGGCCCTCGGTCCGGCAGGAGTTAGATGGGGTTTCAGAGAAGTATTTGACAGTAGCTGTGAAGCAGAATCAGCCGGACACATCCGCACCACCTAACCGCATCGCGGCCGCCCATTCGGGGCTTAAGTCGGTGGGACGTCGTGAACACAAGAACGTTATAGGAAATCAGCGTAACTCCGTAAAACAAATGTGGGTGGTGTGTCTTGATGAAGAAAGTGATTCAAGTTTTCGCTGTTATTTTTGTTTTCATGCTTTTGGTTGGTTGCCAAAGTAAGAATAAAGAGCCGGTTATTTTGTTTAAGGACGAAAACAAAGAAGTTATTTTAACCAATTTAGATTTGACTACAATGAAGGTTGTATCGTTTTTAGATCCTGAAAACCAAGGAGCTCGAGGATTATATATTGAATTTAAGAACAAGGACAAATTAGAACAGATCACAACTAAGAACTTAAATAAATCAATTCAAATCTATTATAGAGATCAACTTATCACTACACAGTATATAAATCATGTTATTAAAGGAAACAATCTTGGATTTAATGAAATGAATGAAGGAACACTTAAGCAATTTGAAAACATTTTAAATGCGGAACATATTTAATGACTTGCAAGTACTTCAGTGATGACATCCTATAACACCATGTTCACGCTTCGGGCCATTCGGCCCTCGGTCCGGCAGGAGTTAGATGTGGGCTCAGAGAAGTAATTGGTAGCAGCATGGAAGCGGAATCGGCCGGACACATCCGCACCGACTAAGCTCATCGCGCCCGGCGACTTCGTCCCTTAAGTCGGTGGGACGTCGTGAACTCAAGA
Organism: Cohnella endophytica; assembly: GCF_003628305.1. Taxonomy (GTDB): domain Bacteria; phylum Bacillota; class Bacilli; order Paenibacillales; family Paenibacillaceae; genus Cohnella; species Cohnella endophytica. The sequence goes on from NZ_RBZM01000021.1 coordinate 4,850, forward strand.
ACGTTATGCGAAATTCGGGAAAATCTTTGAAGGCAAATCCAAATTCTTTGGAGTTGATGAATATATTACAAAATGAAATATCTACTGAAGTGGGTATCATTTCAGGACGCGATGCTATCTTTCTAGATAAAGTAAATTTCTTATCAACCAACGAAGTAGAACTTGAAGGCGAGATTAATGCAATTCTTTGTTCCTTTGTGAATGAAGAAAAGTACATTCCATTCAAGTTTTTGTTTAAGGGAATATATTATTTCAACATGGTTGAGTTAGACATAAGCCTTTCAACTATCACAAAGGATGTTCAATTATCTTCAAGTCTAATTGAAGTAGAAGATTCAGTTTTATTAAAAACCATCAACGAAGTTAGAGGACTAGATCTAAGACATCTAATAATAGTTACATACGATGATGTTTTTGAAATAGCTTGTAAAGAATTCAATTTCACCTTTGACATTAAAGTGGAGTAGATTGAAGGTCTTTCAAGTAGTCCCGAACTTCGCATAACACCATGTTCACGCTTCGGGGCATTCGCCCCTTGGTCCGGCAGGAGTAGGGAAGCGGATTAGACAGGAGTAATTCAGCAACAGGAAAGCGAAATCAGCCGGACACACCCGCACCACCTAATCGCATCGCGGCCGTCCCGTTTGGACTTAAGGTGGTGGGGCTTCGTGAATACAACAACGTTAGTTGAAATTGCATTAAATACTATAGTGAGGGATATTCATGGAGCAAAAAATATTAAAACTTAGTCATAGAAGATTTAAGCTACCAGACAATGAAGTGATTTTAGATATCCAACCAATAATCTCTGAAGATTATTCTTATTACGCAATTACTGGGAATGGAAATATTATTGAAATTAATACGAATAATGAATCTAGTAATATTGTCTTTTCTATTGATATTGAAGAATTAGATTTTGATAAGAACGTTTCGATTATTATTTCATCCGATAGGAACATTATCGCAGCTTTTAATACATTTGGTCGGTCTGGATTAGTAATTGATTTACAAATGAATAGGATAATGATGCGATTTGGTAGAGATGATTACCATTATGAGCAGACAATATTTCCAATCTCTTTTGTCAATCACGATGGTCAAGTATTCATCATGCATGGAACTTTGTGGAATAGGTTAGATATAATAAATCCAAAGACTGGTGAGTTGTTAACAGCTAGAGTTGATCCGGAAACTAGTGAAGTACATTATTTGGATTATTTTCATGGGCAACTTTCAGTTTCTCCGGACCAGGAGTGGGTTGTAGACAATGGTTGGGAATGGCATCCAACCGGATCCGTGACTACTTGGAATATTAAACAATGGATTACAAGTAATGAATGGGAATCCGAGGATGGGGCAAGTAGAAAAGTGATATGGTGGGGGAAGGAAGACTGGAATGATCCGATTTGTTGGATCAGTAATACTCAAGTTGGAATTTCAGGGAAGTACGACATTAGCCTATTTGACGAGGAAGATATCAAGAACCATCATAAAGATTCAGTCTTTAGAATTTTTGATGTAAATGATGGGAGTATTATTAAAGAGTTTGAAATAAATTATGGAAAGTTGTTTTTCGATATCTATTTATTTTGTTCTTCTCAGGATAGAGGATTTCTAATCTATGATCTCTCAAATGGAAATATACTTTTTGAAGATAATACAATCAGACCAATGAATTACCATAGTAAATCTAATGAATTTATCGAAATCATAGATAATGAAATAATAATTAGTAAACTTATCTAAAGAGGAATGCAACTTCAGCTAACACCATGTTCACACTTCAGGGCATTCGCCCCTCAGTCCGAAGTATTTAGCAGTAGCAGGGAAGCAGAATCAGCCAGACACATCCAACTCCCTAACCGCATCGAGGCCGCCCTTCGGGCTTAAGGGAGTTGAATGTCGTGAACACACGAACGTTAGCAGAAATTGCCTAGAACATATACTTAAACACATCTAAAAGGAAGATGACATTTGGACGATAGAGAAGCACGTCTCTTTCGAATTGAGCAATTAAAACAGAGAATCACAAGAGATAAATCCCATGGTAGTCTATTTGACGAGTGTATTGATGCTCTTGGATCAGAAACTCGAATATACAGTCTAGAAGCTTCACAAAACATTGTTACAACAATGGTCAATACTTTCAATTTCACACGCTGGGGTAGACTTGATTGGAATGGATTTGCTTATAATGGAAATCTCATTAGGATTAATGAGTTGATGAAGTTAGAATTCATAAACACAAATGAAGACTATCAAATAATATGGGATGAGTATAGCCTTCCGGTTGTTGAAAGCTCCTTGGTAAAGATAATTGAAAATTTTGATGATGTTATTGCAGTTGGATTTGATACCTGGATTATTAATTTTGAATTAGGAATAATTATTGAAAATCATCATGAAGGTGAAATAACAATTGGAGTAAAGAAGTTATTTTGATTGTGGTTCAAAGAAGAGGCAACATCAGCTAACACAATATTCACGCATCGGGGCATTCGCCCCTCGGTCCGGACCGAAGTTTGAAGTAGATACGGGTAGTAATTGGCAGTAGCAGGGAAGTAGAGTCAGCCGGACAAATCCAACTCCCTAACCGCATCGCGGCCGCCCATGGGGCTTAAGGGAGTTGGAAGTCGTGAACACAAGAACGTTAGCGGAAATGCTGATAATAACTAATAGGAGCAAACATTTCAATTATGGAAATTCCATATCAGAATAAAATAAATAAAGAAAGCTTAAAATCATTTGTTAGTTTTCTAGAAAAGGAGAAAATTGAAAGCTGTTTGATGAGCTCAGGTCAAGATATTGTACTTCAATATTTTAGAAACAATAAATCTAAAACTAAACTTCACAAAGTTAACTCATGCACGAAGAGTATTACCTCAAGCTTAATTGGAATTGCTTTCGAACAGGGATTGCTTCCAGATCTTAATACACCTATTGTTAATTACTTTCCGTCGCTTCAACAGGATAAGGACAATCGGAAACAACGTATTACAATTGATCACTTGTTAAGTATGAGTGCAGGTTTTGACTGGCCAGAGATGGGGGAATGGAATGGTTGGCCACAGATGATACATAGCCCCAACTGGGTCAAT
>NZ_RBZM01000022.1 GCF_003628305.1 Cohnella endophytica
ATGCAGCTTGAAGACCGCTCACAATTTTACAGAGCACTGTAAGAACTCAAAATAAAGAGCTACGCTAACTGAGCGGCTTCTTTTAAGGGACAGACTCCAGATTTAAGGGGCCTAGCCGAGTTTACCGTAAATCGGCATTGTCGCTGTAGAGGTTAACATATAAATCGAGAAAACCCAACTGTATAACGACATTCCCTGCAATTGTGTTGTAATCGTCGGCATGGCCGTTGAGACGATAGTCTGATCAATCGATGATGAAATCAGCCCCAATAACAGCCCCGTCGAGATCAAGCCTATATTCGGTTTAGTTGTTGACATTTCTTCACGCTCCAATACTCGAAACAAACGAGGATTGTTCTCCATGGAAGGTTAACGTCAATGTGTGCATAGCTCTCGTGCACGCAATATACAACAGGCTTCTGTCCATTTTCGTCATATAATTCGATACGTCAACAAACGGCACGATCACATGTTCGAACTCCAAGCCTTTTGCCATATGGCACGAAGTTACCATAATCCCCTCATGAAACTGGTCGCTACTAAAATCGAGCAAATAGATATCCTTGTGAATATCTGTGATTTCTCCATAAATCCGCTTGGCTTGAGCTTGCGTCTTACAAACGATGCCTAATGATCGATGATCAGAATCCAGAAATTCCGTTATCGCTTGTTTCACATCTGTCAATTCGCCGGCCCAACTTTCGGATTTTTTGATCCGGGGGAGAAGGCCATGGCGTTCAATCGGAACGATCTTGCTGTTCGGGTTGATTTGCCGGGCAAAGTTAATGATTTCAATCGTCGAGCGGTAGCTCTTTAATAGTTCAACCGTATCCGCTTTGGGAAAAACCTTTTGGATCTCAGTTATCGATGATGAGGAGTAAGGATTGACGGATTGGTTGCTGTCTCCCAAAACCGTCTTCTTGCAGGTGAACAGAAGGGAGAGAACGGCGTATTGAACGGGGGTATAGTCTTGCATTTCATCCACCAATAAATGTTTTACGGAATCGAAACTTTTCGCTCCTTCAACAAGAATCTTCAGATATACGAGTGGGAAAACATCGGAAAACTCTAGCATCCTCGCTTTTTTCAGCTTCAATAATTCCGGTTTGCCTATAAAATGATAAAAATCTTTATAAATCGCAAGCAGATTCAGGGATTTAAACATCCTTTTGATGTCCGTTTTGATTTTTTTGACTGCGGCTGGCCTTAACCTTCCGCCATTCTCATCCCTTGCGCTTCCTGCAATGACCGTAGCTGTTTTCTCCAGTTTTTGCTTGATCGGCACGTTTCCGGCAGCTTGATATGCTCTTATAATATCCGCTTTTCCAATTCTCGTATCTTCGATGATCAATTCGACAGGTGTAAAATCGTTCTCGCGAATATGCGCAGCAAAGCGATCCAATTCATGCACGAAATCCATGGTCGCTTTGTACTTGATGCGCTCAATCAAGGGTTCGTTCCTCGAATCGGTAAGCTCCGTCACCTGTTCGTTGAAGGTCTGGAATTCGAATACACCCTCCAGTTCTCTAGCAGCCAACTCCTCAAAGCCGAATTGTACTATGTTTTCTTCACCTAGTTCCGGCAGCACGTTGGAAATATAATTGGCAAAAACTTTGTTCGGAGAAATGATAAAAATGTTATCAGACGTTAACGTTCCTTTGAACCTGTACAGTAAAAAGGCGACACGGTGCAACGCGACCGAGGTTTTTCCAGAGCCGGCTACGCCTTGAATGATCAGCTCGTGGGAATATTCGTTTCGAATAATGACGTTTTGTTCCTTCTGAATGGTTGCGACAATATTTCGCATTTTCTCGTCCGACGTTTGGCTGAGTTCTTTTTGCAGTACCTCGTCATTGATGTTCATTGAGCTTTCAATCATGTATTCCATAACCTGGTCTTTAATCTTGAACTGTCTCTTTAAACCGATCTCTCCTTCGATCATTCCTGCGGGTGCCGAATAAGAAGCTTCCCCGACATTAAAATCGTAAAACATGCTAGCGATTGGTGCGCGCCAATCATAAATCAGGTTTTCCTGGCTGTCTTCTTCGTTGAATGCGTATACCCCAATATAGTAAGCGTCTCTCTCCGCGCGTCCGTCGGGAACGAAATCCACTCTACCGAAATAAGGGGCTTCCACTAATTTACGGAGTCTTTTCTGTTTATCGACAGCCTTTTCCCCATGATCGATGGTGAGCGAGATTTCAACCCTGTTAGCCGCTCTCTCCGCCGGATCGAGCCCGGCCATGTTATCCCAGACGTATTTCTTGGCTTCGATGACTTCATGATGTGTAGTGCTTATTTTGTTGTCCAACAGTCGAATCGCTTTTTTCAGCCTGGATACAATGGTGCCGAGATATTGCCTTTCTTCCGCTTCCGTTTGATTCACGATCATCGTTATCCCTCTTCTCCATTAAGATCACTCCAAAGTATAGAGAAATTGGAAGAAAAATATAGACTTATATTTTCCTTTGTAGTATTATATTTTTATCGTGGGTCCAAAAAACGGCATACGAAGCATAACGTTTTACAATTGATAATGCATAAAAAAACCAAGTTCCTGATCATCAGGCCTTGGTTTTCTTGGTGTGACCTCATATATACTCATTTAAGCGATACTCCCACACCTCATTATCGAACCATCAATAATACACACTCCACATGTGTGGAGTAGGCAGAGTCAACACATGATACTTCAATAATATGGGATGGTATACACCGTTGTTATCCCCGACACCCAACGACTCATCAGAACTACAGATTCCGCGCCAGAGAAAAATAACGCTCGGGATTGCGATCCCGAGCGTCATTCAATCATTGAATTTCATAGGTTTGGTTTAGATAAGTTCTGATTTCTGCAGAAGTCTCCGCACGATGGAAGCTACCTCCGCTCTTGTGATGCTGGCTTTCGGAGCTAGCTTCGTTTCGCTTCTGCCCGATACGATGCCGGCTTGTACCGTTTCGGCTACACCGGCTTGTGCCCACTGGGATACCTGAGCGGCATCTAAGTATGGACTGAGTACGGCGTCATTCGAGGTTTCGGCTAATTTCGCTTGCAAATTCGTAATCGCCATCGCTTTGGCGATGATCGCCATAGCTTGTTCACGCGTGATTTTATCCTTCGGCCGGAAGGTCCCATTTTCGAATCCGTTGATCAAATGATAGGAAACCGCAGTTTTAATCGCGCTTGCATACCAATCCGTCTCTTTCACATCAGAGAACGACGAAGCGCCCATCTCCAAGGAGAGACCTAATCCGCGTACCAGAATCGCCACAAATTCAGCTCGGGTAATTGCCTCGTCAGGATTGAACTTATCCCCGCCAATTCCGCTTACAATCATCCTCGATCCCATATCGTTGACGGCTTCTTTCGCCCAATGGTTCGCAACGTCCTGGAATTCGATCGGATGCCAGACGACGGAGTAGACGCTATTGGTCAAGCTATTGATCTTGACATAATATTTGCCGTCAATCAGAACGAGCTTGGTCGGGACGTGACGAACCGTTCCGTCAGGGTCCACGACGACCCCTGTCGTAATCTTATTCGGATCCACGCCGTCAGGAATCGCAATCGTTCGTTCCACATAAGCATTGAACTTCGATACTTCAACCGAATTCTCGCCATAGGAAGCTCTGATCGTAAATTCAACCGGCTGAACGACCAAGGTGAACGTTCCTTTTTCCGCCGTATTCTCAATAAAATGGACTGTTTCCTTCGTCGGCGCGGCAATTTCAATCTGCACCGTGATGTCTTGAAGCGCGGCCGACTTGCCAACTTGTGCGGCTATGGCGTCAATATTGATTTGTTGCGCTGGAAGCGTGTAAGTCGCTCGATCGGTTTGGATCTGGATAACGGCTTGCTTTCCTTCCATGTTTTTCACGATCTGACCGTTTAACTCGCCTATGGCGATATCGGATTGCGTGTTCACCGATATCGTGACTACAGCATGCTTGCCTTCCGCCGCCAGCATGTCCTCGATTTTTTTCTGGTCAACGATCACCGTCGTTACAGATTGATCGTTGCGTTTGGTTGTCTTTGCAGTACCTGCGCTCTCCACTTTGCCGTTGACTAATATATTCACTGATGCATCTGATTCTCGTTGATACGGTACGCTGATTCCAGCACGTGTTACTGTGATTGTATAAGTCTTCGTCGTGCTGTCCTGTGCCGTTACTTCAATCGTCACAATGTTGTTGCCGACTTCCAGCGGCACCGTTATCTCGTCGCCGCTCAACACGCTATCTTCGTTCAGAATTAGCGTTGCTGCGGCATCCTCGGTTTGCGGTGTAAACTTTATACTCGTTGTAGCATTGGAGACGTAAACCGTATAGCTCGTCTTGTTCGAAGCAAAAGCAGGTGTCAATGTTCCTTGGCTCGCTTGCAAAGAAGACAGGTTCGCATTGTTGGATCGGAACGTCACGCTCGCCGTCTGCGTCACCGTCACGCTGTCCGCCGTTACAGATGCCGTGTACGTCACCATTTCCGCCTTCGTGCTCTTCACCGTAAACGTCGCAACGCCGCTCGCGTTCGTCGTTCCTTGCGTTGTCGTAATCGCCGAGCCGCCCGTGCCTTGCGTCAGGCTCACCACTTTACCGCTTACCGGATTGCTGTTTGCATCCTTTAGCGTCACCGTTACAACCGAGCTGTCCGTACCATCTGCTGCCACTGTCGCTTTAGACGCCGTTATCGTAGATACCGATGCGCTGACGGCTCCCGGTACGAACGTCACACTCGCCGTCTGTGTTACTGTCACGCTGTCCGCTGTTACGGCTGCTGTATACGCCACCGCTTCCGCCTTCGTACTCTTCACCGTAAACGTCGCCACACCGCTCGCATCCGTTGTTCCTTGCGTCACGGTGATCATCGAGCTGCCTGTTCCTTGCGTCA
>NZ_RBZM01000001.1 GCF_003628305.1 Cohnella endophytica
GATCCTCAAGGAGTTAACATTGGCGGTTTCGGGTTACACATGTCTATACAAGATATGCAGAAATTTGGCTATTTTTATTTGAACAAAGGACGCTGGGGGAAACGACAACTACTTAGTGAAGAATGGATATCTACTTCAACAATGCCTAAGTATCTAACCTATGAAGACTTAGGTTATTACGGTCGTCATTGGTGGGTATCGGATGAATTATTAGACCGATCATTTTATTTTGCTATGGGAATGGGCGGTCAGTATATCTGTGTAGATCCCTCCCAAAATATAGTTATTGCTTTAACAAGTGATTCATACAGTGATACATTGAAACCACTAATAGCAATTAAAAAACTTTTACAGTAACTCTAAGAAGTCAGCACATCTGCTAACACCATGTTCACGCATCGGGCCATTCGGCCCTCGGTCCGGCAGAAGTTAGATGTGGGTTCGGATAAGTAATTGGCAGCAGCAGTGAAGCTGAATCAGCCAGACACATCCGCACCGACTAACTGCGCATTCGCGCAGCCGGCGACGTTGTCGCCTTAAATCGGTGGGACGTCGTGAACACAAGAACGTTATATGAAATTACAGTAAAGGGTGTACAGATTATGGAGCTTTTATCCTTTTCGACCGGGTACGATGTCAGCAATCGAAATCAAATAATTTTTGATTGGAATGGAAAACATGCAAATGAATTTTTGGATTCCAATCAGCAATTTAGAAGAAATATCATTAAGTTTGTAATTGAAAATGAACAAGTGTTTTTTCCTGTTGAGCTATATAGGGACTTATTTTTAGAAGAAGCGAAATGGTCTGTTCAAGCATGGTCAGTAGGATTTGATTTTCATAAACTAGGAGAGAAGTTAATTCGATATGGCAAAGACAAGTTCCTGAATGACTTCTTGATCGGGGCTTTTTCAAGTTTTGATACTTATTGTTCAAGTAGAATGATGAATCTGAAACGATTTGAAATTGAAGCAGTACTTGAAGAATTGAAGAAAAGAATTAATGACCCAGATTGTAAGGACTTTATAGATAAATATGATTCTGGAATTGAATTATTTGAAGGTTATCTAAAGGGAACTCAAAGAGAAGGTCTTTTTCAATTAACAGGTGACGTCAAAGTATCAAAATTAAAGTTATAAAACCAAGTAAAATAAAAACCATGATCAAAACAATATATAAGAAATTAAAAAGACTGTAAGTAATAATGAGGGACTGTGACTTCATCTAACCATGTTCACGCTTCGGGGCATTCGCCCCTTGGTCCGGCAGGATTATGCTCAAGAAGTAAATTCAGGCGAACACATCTCCAAGACTAACTGAACGATGCGCAACCGGTTCGAAAGACAGCTTCGCATGTACCTATCATTACCTTTAGTCTTTCGACGTCGTGAACACTGAAACGTTATAGGTAATGAGTGCAAATCATTTTAAAACCGTTTGGAGGACCAATGATGTTTGAATATATTACGCACTATTACTATACAGTGCCTTTTAGAAGTTTGTCTGCACTTTCTAGGTCTGAAGCAATGAAAGTCATGGAAGAATTATGTGACGACTCACCAATCTTTGAAAGATTCAAAGAACCAGTTCAGTATTGGGAGAACCGATTAGAAGCTGAGAACTGGCTACGAAACGGTTTTAAAGAAAAAGGCGGAGTACCAAAAGACAAATATCCATTTTATGCTGTATTGGGAACAGCTGATTGGATAGAAAATTATACTTTGAGTGAAGGGTTAGACGTAAAGTTGCTGCGAATTCCGTTATCTCTTTTCAGTGATAAAGATGTAAGTTTTACATTGCCAGATAGTATGGTTTCATTCTGGATTGGTAGAGATAAGCCGGAAGAATACTACAATTCTAAATATCATGGTCAAATTTTTACTTTGTCAGAAGTAAAGACTATGATGACGACTGATTTAATGAATAAATTTCAATTATTGATCCCCAAAGGCACGATACCTTACATTGAAGCACAGATTTGGAATCATGAAATTGCAATGAATTATTACAAAAGTCAAATATCAAATAGCAATCAGAGATAAGAAGAGGCTTTGAAAGTCTAGGCGTAGAAGGCACTGACTTCCTAGAACACCATGTTCACGCTTCGGGCCATTTGGCCCTCGGTCCGGCAGGAGTAATTCAGCAACAGGAAAGCGAAATCAGCCGGACACATCCGTACCACCTAACCGCATCAAGACCGCCCCTTCGGGCTATGTAAAAATCTTTCTTTATTATTTTATAGAGAAAAATAGGATGATTTTGGTAAAATAAGCAATGAATCAATATTCGATTCGTTATCTTCGTCAATTGGGGAAGGGGATTGATGAGATTGAAATGTACGTCTTGCAATATGCCTATAAAGAGATGGAGACTTTATGTAGCATGGGGATATACTGTACGCTGTTCAAATTGTGGAATAATTCATGGGTTTAAACTTTATAGTATATTTTTCTATATTTTTCTCCATTTAAGTTATCCGCTTTTGTTCATTTGGTATCTTCAGGATGTAAATAGACATTTATATGGGAGTCTATATCTTTTATGGATTTTAACCATAAATCTTCTAAACCCTTATGTGTTTAAGATTAAAGAAGAAAAAAATAATAAAATATCAACAATCAAAAATAACAGAGCCAAATGATAAAGAATTTATTCTAATAGGTTCGAAGAAGCGGTCACTGCGTATAACATTATTTTCACGCTTCGGGGTATTTGCCCCTCGGACCGGCATAGGTTAAATGTGGTTTCGAGGATGCAATTGTTAGCAGCATGGAAGTGAATCAGCCGAACACAACCGCACCGACAAAGCGCATCGCGCCCGGCGACTTCGTCGCCTTAAGTCGGTACGTCGTGAACACGGGAACGATATATGAAATTGGACCCGAAGTGACAGCGAATTAAAGATAAGGGTTAGCGAACTATTGAAGAGCCATCTTAAATCAGAGAAGAACATGAAGTGAATTCAGGTTTCGAGGGATCTAGGAACAGCGAGGTTGCGAATAAATACAAAGAATAATGAATGAAATCAAAAATGATATTTTGAAAAAAATTAATTATGAATGTTGTTGGGGGAACAGACGCCTGAAAGTAGAAGGTTAAGACATATTATTTTGAGGGAAGAGAATTGGTTGTGAGAATGGATCAAGAGGCATTGATTGTCGGTGTCTAGAGAACAGCGAGATTGGTAATGAAGTGGAAGCAAGAAGGCGATTCGAGGTAGTAATCGAGAAGAAGATGGAGAGCCGTTGTTACATGTATTGAAGAGGTAGAGTTTACTTTTTCAAAGAGGGTTCGAGCCCAGAAGGCACTGAAGAGTCAGGCAAGCATGAGACGAAGGGTCCAACAACGTATTTACGCAACCGTATCTGGAGGCCAGTCATGTTATTTAAGAAGACCACTAACTCGTACGAATATGCATTACCAATAGAATGGGAACCTGCTTGGGATGTTGGAGCCCCAATCCCTCATGTCATTTCTTCAGGACACCAAACTTATTTATTATATTACATTGAAGAAGAATCCCAAGACTGGGATGGAACTAGTGTTACAGTGATTGACCCAAACAGTAATGAAGTTCTACCAATAGCTGTTGTAAAGTTTAATGGCTGCTATGCTTATAAATTTGGTGGGGCTAACGATGAGGTAATGTCTGGCCATCCCTTATATAAAAAAGGTCTTAAGTTTTATAGTGCACATAAAGTAATAAATTCAAATTGGATTAAAGCGGAAGAAAAGATAAATAGTATTCATGCTTATTACAAACCGGAAAGATGGAAAGAACGAATTCATTATTTATTACTCTTCCATGATGAATTATTTGAATGTATTGCAGATGGCTTTGAAATTACAGTTTTTAGAGAATCATTTAGCTCGGTCTTATCTAAGACTCTAAGTGAATTGAATTAATGTGGGTACGAGAACTCCGCTTAACACCACATTCAGGCTTCAGGGCATTCGCCCTTCGGTCCGGCAGGAGTTAGATGAGGTATCATACAGAAAGGTAGACGTGGCTATGAGTGCTAGATTACTTATAAAGGTATTTATTTTACTACTATGTTTAGTTATTTTAAGTTGTGGATTTAATAGTAGTAAGCAACCTAAAGATGTTGCAATTAATATTGAAGAAAATGGGCTTGTTCTTTCTTCTGCAGATAAAGCAAATATCGAAAAAGTTAAACAAGTTTTGATGAATAAATTGCCGTATTCAATCGACTTATTCGAAGAAGGAAAAAATCAAAATGGACATATTAATTACGACTTCGATGGCGATGGGAAAATAGATCTTATGGAATACAATACTTTTATGGGTAAAGATTCTTATGGATATGAAGTTATAAACAAATGTGTAATCAATATCGGGGGGAATGTACTTGAGGAAAATTACATTGAGTCTGACATTGGCGAAGGTATATCAAAGCTAGGTCTTGTAGATATAAATATAGACGATAATTATACTGAGATTTTTGTTACACATGGGGATTTAAGAGGAGGAATTGCAGTTATTTATAGATTTGTAGACAAGAAATATGTTGAAATCGCTAGGGTTGATGGTGGAATCTTGGCTACTTCAGGTAAAGGTGAAATATACTATTGGGGTGGAAATTTATATGAGGATTCTGAGGATGGGGAATTTAATTCTAGCTTAGTACTATCATATTATGATATCAACAAAAAAGAAGTAGTTGAAACTAATCAAATTGTTGGGAAATCCATAACTTCAGATAGAGAATTTATAGTGTATAAATCACAAGAAGATGTTATTGATGGAGCGCCAGTTACTGAAGAAGAAAAAATATCTATGTCAGAAAATAAAATTGTTAAAATCCTAAAACGAAATGAGACATTTAAAGTTTTAAGTTTAGATGATGGAATAAAAATAAGTACAGAAGATGGTGCGATCGGATGGATAGGTGGATTCCATATGGTATGGGATTGAGGGATCGAAGTAATCTTGTGATCTTTGTAGTTAGTCAGGGAAGTTCCGTACTTCAAATAACACTTTGTTCACGCATCGGGCCATTCGGCCCTCGGTCCTGCAGGAGGTAGATGTGGATTCAAAGATGCAATTGGCAGCTGGCGGAGAAGTGAATTCAGCCGGAAACATCCGCACCACCTAACCGCGTCGCGGCAAAGCATTTTTTTAGGATTAAATAAATATTCTTGATTTGAAATATTATTGAAGATAATCAGGTAGTAAATTTGTACAAGAGGAGATAAAACTATGATAAAAAACAATTTACTAAGAATGGATAATGTCGGCATCGTTGTAGAATCCCTTGATGACGCAATTTCTTTCTTCGAGGAGATTGGCTTGAACCTCGAAGGACGAGCGACTGTAGAAGGTGAATGGGCTGGTCGCGTAACCGGACTAGGTTCTCAGTGCGTAGAGATTGCTATGATGGTTACCCCAGATGGCCACAGTCGACTTGAACTTTCGAGATTTCTCGCCCCGCCTACTATATCAGATCACCGGACTGCTCCTGTAAACTCTCTCGGTTATCTACGCGTCATGTTTACAGTTCAAGACATTGACGAAATGGTATCCAGACTCACTAAGTATGGTGCTCAGCTCGTGGGCGAAGTGGTTCAGTACGAGGACTCGTATCGGCTCTGCTACATTCGTGGAGTCGAAGGACTTCTAATCGGTTTGGCGGAACAACTCGGTAACAAATAAGTAAGTGACGGTTTATAAAAGCCTTTATTGAAATACAGAGTAAAAATAGAAACAGAAAGGCAGAGTGAAAGTAACTCTAAGAAGTCGGGAACGTCATATAACACCATGTTCACGCTTCGGAGTATTCGGTGAACAAGATAAAGTTTTAGATTAGTACTGAGCGGTCTACTAAGTAGTCGTTATTAATTTAAGATATTAAGAGGGAGGATTCGAATATGCAGGAAAATGAGGAAATCAAAGTGGAAGACAGACTGGAAGATATAACGGGTATAACTTGTATTTACGTACCGGTAAATGATGTTTACGAGTCAATTAAATGGTACAAACAAAATTTAGGATATCAACCTGCAAACAACGATCCTGTAGAGCCTGGGATAGTGATGGCTGTGTTGAATCTTCCCAACAGGGACGGGAACCTGCCTTCACCTGGGTTAAGGCAAGTAGTACCTGCGCTGTTCCTTCATAAATCGGACGAAGAAGGCGGTCGATTACGTTTTTTATGGTCAATGGACAGTGGTAAACCCCATGCAATGGCATGTTTCATTACCCCACGAATCCATGAACTATATGAACGTTTCAAGGAAAACGGAGTGAACATATTAGGAGAAAGAATGACAAGCGGACTAAACATAACGTTTGCTGATCCTGACGGGAACATATGGGAAGCTTGGCAACCATAATAGAAGACCAAATGCAATTGGCAGTAGCAAGGAAGCGGAATCAGCCGGACATATCCGCACCACCTAACCGCATCGCGGCCAGCTTCTGGCGGAGCTTAAGGTGGTGTGACGTCGTGAAGACGCAACGTTATATGAAATCGTTGCAAAAATAACAAGGTCAAAGGAGATTCTCAATGAAATCATTTAATCTATTTGATTTAATAGCTGAAAATGAATACAAAGAAAAACTCTATTTTGAGTTTTTGCGTTATCCTTCAATGAGTTCTGGAATTTATCAGTTAGCCGTAGGCAGTAAAGACTTGCAAGAACCCCATTCGGAGGATGAATTATATTACATTATTGAGGGGAAAGCGATATTAAAAGTAGAGGAAGAAGAAATTCAAGTGGAATCAGGGTCACTAGTATTCGTTGAAGCATACAAAAAGCACCAATTCACTAAAATTACAGAAGACCTTAAAATACTAGTTATTTTTTCGCCAGCGGAATATTCACTACAGAAAAAGTAAAACAAAAAGAATATTAAAAGCAGTAACTCCTCACCACCTAACCACATCGCGGCCGCCCTTCGAGCTTCAGGGAGTTGTACGTCGTGAACGCACGAACGTTAGGCGTAACTACAGAAGTAATTTCAGGGAGGTTTATAAATGGCAGGTTATATTTCTACGATAATTTCATTTTTAGTTATCTCATTTTTTATGAATTATGCAACAAGAATGTCAAACAAAATAATCGATCCTAACGGACAAGGAGAAATTACTTTAAAATTAAATAGAATGTATTCAATTGTTGGTTATGTAAGTATTGTATTTTTCTTAACCCTAGAAATTATTTTTTCATTTTCAGCTGAATTTAATTGGGGGTTTTTCTCAATTTCCTCGATACTTATAATTTTGGGGATTATTCTTATCCTTGGAGGTAAGTTTTATAGAATAATATTATCTTCAGAAGGGATAACCCAATATAGTTTTCTTAATAAGTATAGCTTTATTAAATGGGATGAGATTACTCAGATCTCCTTTAACTCATTGTCTCAAGAAGTAAAAGTTAGATCGCAATTTAAAGGAATTAAGATACATACTCATATGGTTGGCTTTGAAAACTTTATTGAAATAATTAAAACAAATGTAGAAAAAAAACTTTTCAAAAAATCAATGAACATATTTCAATAAAGTAATCAAAACAGCTGGCAACTACGAAACGACATAGAGTTAGAATTAATAATCCTTTAAGGAGTGAAGAGAATGAATGGTACTTTTCTTTCTAAATTAGAACACATGCAAATTCCAGTAAAAGACTTAGACGAATCAATAATTTGGTATGTATCGAACCTCGGATTTCAATTAACTGGAAAGTCTAAAGAAAATCATCATGCCTTTTTAACACTGGAAGAAGGACCAATGCTAATGCTGTGGGAAACAAAAGAAGATACAAATGCGAACTTCATATTTAATGGACAATCAATGCCTGTGTTACTCTATAACACTAAGCAAATACATAAATTACACGATCACTTGAAATCAATTGGAGTAGAAGTTCCTTTTTATCAAGATGAAGGATTTGGATGGGTTCTTAAATTCATTGATCTTAATGGAAACATGTGGGGAGCAATTCAATATAATTAATATTCACGTTACAGGTCATTCGCCCCCTGGTCCGGCAGGTCAGATTGAAGGATTGTCGGAACCATGGTAAAATTGCTCCAAGAATCGACATCGTCCGAGTTTACTGGGGAGCATGTTCATGAGATCGGAATCGACTACGTTTTTAATGAAATTTATGACCATTTTGTTAGCCATTTTGCTTTGTACCGCATTCGTTTTCGTCATCTATTCGCAGGATGCGAACAAACCCAAAGATGATATCCGTATGGAGATTCTACAAGACAACTCAGGAAACATGACTTTGTCCGATGTTAAAGTCAGCGATCAATTCGTAGCTTTGCCTGGCAACTATTCCAAGGTTGGCTATTCTCCGGTCCGGTTATGGTTCAAAATAAAATTAAACCGGTATAACGCTGATGAAATCATTTACCTTACAATTAACAACCCTCTTTTTGAAGATGCGACGATTTACCTCCCGACAAGTAACGATTACGTAACAAAGCATTTCGGGTACTCGTATAAAGGCAATCCCGATGAGATCGGTTATGTCTACCCCGCATTCAAAATCCCTCCTCATTTTGATTATAATCAGTACATATACATGACAAGCAAATCGGTATACGGACAAAACTTTATTGTCCAAGTCGTAAACGATGATCTCTTTAGAAAGACAAGCATGATCAATGTCTGGGCAGGGGGCATCTTATTCGGCGTAATGGTGGCATTGCTTTTTTATAATCTGATCATGGGCATAGCCATTAAAAACAAAACTTTTATTAAATACTGCTTTTTTGTTTTCGCCACCTTGTTATGGAACGCGGCAACGACGGGACTCTTAAACATCACGGGCTTCAAATACGCTTATTGGCTTGCGGAATATTCTACTGTCATCGGCATTCTCATGTCGCTTGCTATCGTTATTTTTATGAGGGCGATCTTTCAGACCCCAACCAGGTTTCCCAAGATCGATTTTTGTTTAAAGCTGCTCATCGTTTACTTCCCTATCAATATATTGGTGTTTCTTTTCGTCAGTAGAGAGCTGGGAGGATTCGGCGCGGGCGCATCTTCTGTGGTGTATGTCTTGTATTTTATCATTATGTTTACAGGCATAAGGAACAAATCCATTCGTTCGCCGCAACTCATAACGGCATGGCTCTTGTTCATCGTGTCGATAATCTTATTCGATTTGATGGTTTTCGGATTGCTGCCCCAAAGCTACATTATGATTTATTACATCTTCTTTATTTCTTGCGTCTCCGCCACCGCCTTCGCCCTGTCTCTCGCAGAAATCATTAATGATTTAAATGAAGAGAAGCAACGCAACCGACTTCTGTTTGAAAATTCCGAAATTCAATCCAAGCAGTTCGAGCTTGCTTTCATAAGAGCTCAAATGGATCCGCATTTTGTTCACAACACCTTGAATGTGATAGAAGGGGTTATTGCCGAAAACAAAGAAAAAGCAGGAAACTTGGTCAACGATTTATCCCATTATCTCAGAAATATATTCGACTACAGCAATTCGGAAAGATATATTTCTATCCATGAAGAGATGGAGGCAGTCAAGTTTTATGTTCGCATTGAGCAAGCCAGGTTCCCGGACAAAATATTCGTCCATTATGATATTGATCCAAGCATTGAGTTGAAGGTGCCGCGCATGGTTATTCAACCCTTGGTAGAAAATGCGATTAAACACGGTATTCGTAAAAGAAAAATGGCGGGAACAGTCACGGTAAGGGTTAAAGAGCTTGAACAAGGCTACTACATTGCAGTAGAAGACGACGGCGTCGGCATAGGAGACACAGACAAAAATAAATTACTGGAATATTCGCCCAACAAGGGCATTGGGCTTGCCAGTATTCATGCGCGGCTTAAGGCCGAGTATGGAACGCAACTTCAAATCGTCAGCGAGAAGGGTAAAGGAACTTCGGTTCGTTTTGAAGTACCCATTAAGGAGCAGCCATGAGAGTTATTATTGTAGACGACGAATATTATGCGCTGCGGAACTTGAAAAACAAGTTGGAGAAAATGGCGGATATCGAAGTCGTTGCGATGTATGAAGATCCTGCAACAGCCTTGGAAGAATTGGGCAGCATACAGCCCGACCTTGCTTTACTGGATATCGAAATGCCGGAGATCGATGGGATATCCTTGTTGGGGATGATGTTCAAAAAAAGACCGGAAATGGATTTTGTTTTCACAAGCGCTCACCATGCCTATGTGTCGGACACGCTTGAAACAAAAGCGTTGGATTTTCTCGTTAAGCCGGTGAAGTACGAACAGCTTTATGTCACAGTGGAAAAAATTAAGAAGATCAGAAGCAAAACCGACATAGGACGCAACATTGAGATGAAGTGTTTTGGCAGTTTTTCCGTGTTCATAGACGGGCAATTGATCGACGACAATTGGCGAACCAAAAAAACGGAAGAGCTTCTCGCCTATTTACTATGCATGAACGGCAAGCATGTGTCCAGAGAACGAATCATTTATGACTTGTGGCCCGATTTGGAGATGGATAGAGGTTATGCAAACTTATATACGACGCAATATAACTTAAAGAAGCGATTCGACGCTTTTGGAATCCATCATTTGATCAAGAGCAGACTCGGGAACATTTGGCTCAACCTCGAAGACATTAAAGTGGATTTGTTGGCATTCGATCATTTCAGTAAAAGTTATAATGAAGATAAGAGTAAAATGGAAATCCTCGAGCAAATGGTGGAGCTGTACAAAGGCATGTTATTTGAAAACAAGCTTTATTCATGGACGTTAAGTATACAGCAACCCTACGAGGTAAGGTTCGACAATGCGTTAAATACTCTGATCCAGTATTATAGGGAACGCGGCGATGAGAACAAAGCCAAGTACTATGAGATGAAAAAGATGCTCTGAACAAATAGCCTCCGGAAAATAAAATCGCCCGCCAGCTGTGACCAGCTGCGGGCGATTTCATTATTACGTGCCGTGATATTCTATAAACTTACTGTATGATAAAGGTATATGTCTTTTGAGTGCCATCCTGTGCGGTCACGATTAACTTGTCACCGCTTTGAATAGAATATCCATGCGAAATGATTACGTTGTTATGGTCATAGACCTTAAAGCTTCCATTTGGTGGTGCGGTAATAGATAGAGTCATGCCATAAGTATACGGAGGCACGGTAATCGTTCCTACGTTATGATTAATTTGATAGCTAGGCGATGTCACTTCAACGTCGTTGTACTGAATCGCATAATCCGCAGTTGACGAATTTTGAGCGGTAACGCGTACGATCATACTTGAAGTGATATCGGACGTCTGATCGGTTACAGCCACCAAATCATGATCCAATACTTGGGCGGTAGCGTTCGGGGATAGAGCTAACCCATTCAACAACTGACCTACGGTAAAGGTGCTCGGAGCCGAAAGGCTGCTCCCGGTCACTTTCCCGTTCGCATTGGACAGAACCGATTTGGCGCCGCTAATCACCGGTGCCGGCGGCGAACAATTCCATTGCGCGGAATAGGTGGTGTCTTGGGCCGGCATTGTGCTAGCAAGCGCGGGCGACCAACCTGCGAAAGAACAACCTGTTTTCGTTACGGTTGGCGCCTGTATGGCAGTGCCGTACTGAATTTTAGCTGAAGAACCGCCAATGCCTCCGTTTGCATTAAACGTCAAATTGTAGCTGTTGCGCGTGTAATAACGTACGATCGACAGGCTTCCATCGGCTACAACCGTACTAGATGCCAACGCTTTACCGCTGCTGTCATAGGCTGTGTCATGGTCATAGGTAAAGCCGGCATACTGTTGAATTTCGGGAGCCGCAAGCGCGCCGGTTGTCCCTTGGAAGCTTCCCGTATCGGCTTCAACGTAAAGCGAAGTGCTTCCGACACCTTGCAGCCTATTCGAAACGCGGTAAGGCGTATCGGTACGTACTTTCCAGGTTGCCGTGTACGTGGTGTCGCTTGTCGGCATTGTGCCTGGAATGGCTTGCGACCATCCCACAAAGGTATAGCCGGGTTTGGTGAAAATCGGCACTGCACCGTCGGGTACTTTCGACAAGCTTCTTGCCGAAAAAACGACCGAAGTTCCGCCCTTGTCGGCATAGAAAGTCATTTTGCGCGTGACAGGCAGGTATTCGTAGCTCAGTTTCGTTGAACCTGTTCCAAGTATGGTAATGGTCCGTGTTGGAGGTGTTTCATAGCCTTCGATTTTTATCGGTACTGGAGAGACGGAAGCGCCTGTCGTACCGGAAAAGGAATCGATTTTCATGACTTTGCGAATTCCTGTATTGGGATCTACCGTAAGGTAATCGACCAAGTAGGGTATATTCGTGAGAGGCGTCCATTGCGCATAAAGCGTTATATTTCCTGCTGGCATAGTGTCAGGAATGATGTAAGGGTTCTTTCCTTCAGGATCCGAAGCCCATCCCTTGAACGTATACCCGGTTCTTTTGGGCACTTTTGTCAAGATTTTTTCATTTTTGATTGACGTGCGGACCGGCTGAACAATCCGCCCGAACTCGTTCGTCCGAAATTCCCCTGTTGGATCTTGACCGTTTACAAATGGGACATTCAGATTCAAGGTAATAGAGTGGTATCCGCTCTTGTACCAGGTCAAATCAATATTGCGCGAGTAAGGAAGGGAATTTAAACCCGTCGTTGAGCCCTTCCACGTTACAGTCATCTTGCTGGTGAGAATATCATCCGTAGCTGTTGGCGATACGGTTACACGGGATGTATTCCGATTGTAAGTAAACTGATTGTTATCAAAAGTAAGAGTGTAATTCTGGTCAAGATCTTTACCTATACGAATATCGCCCGTTACCAGATTCAAATCGTTCAGTTTCAAGGCGTCCTCGATCGAGGGGAAAACTTTCTCTGCCATGGCGACAAAGGAAGGCGCATCTACCTGTTTATAGGCGAAATCGAGGAAATGACCATTTATTTTGCCGGCTTGATAAAGCGGCCAGTATTCGTTATAGAACGGTTCAGAATATGAGAAAGATCCGCCGAACACCTGCGCCCCCCACTCTGCCTCCAGATACATACCGATCTCCAGAACCAGTGCTCCTAACGTTTTGGTCGGCGCCGATGATGACTTTTCGTAATAGAAATACCCGTAGAGTTGAAGATAGGCGCCGCCCTCTGCCGTGATCCCGATACTGTCCAATTCGATGTGGAACAGACCTGCCGCAAGCTCGAGACGAATGCCAGCCCGTAGCCCTAAAGTGCCCATCACATAGAAGTAGAAATTATAGGTCCCGTCGCCCGGCAAATCTACGGTGCCAAAAGAAGGCGAGCCTTCGCTAAGTTTAAAGCTGGCCGTATATCTCTTCGCGGATTCATAGCTGAAGCCGATCCCCAAGGAAATATTCGGATTCATGCTGATGACAAAACTGCCTTTAAAGTTGATATGAAGAAGACCCAATAACAGGTGTCTGTCTAATTCGAAGATTTCTTCCTCTACCAAGTCAACCCAATTCGTCTCGTTCTCTAGCATAGCTTGATAGCTTTCCACCAGCGTATCGGCGTTTACCTTGGCCGGAGCGGAAGGCGTCTGCTCCAGAACCGCTTTCAGTTGCGCTTTGATGTCTACTTTATTTTTGGCAGTATTCCAAATATTCTTCCAGCGATCAAGCGGAGTATTCGCAGCCACGGTACCGATCTGCGCAGACGCATCAATGCTCGTAAACGTGAAGGCGTCCAGGTTGGCGCTGGCTCGATAGTCCTTCGGGTACGGGAGATCGAACAGCCCCAGATCAATATAACCCCAAACTGTGCTACCATCTACACCTACGCTCAAAGAGATTTCCTCCGTAAATGTAGCGCTCATATGGATAACGATATCATTAGCCCCGCCTGTTGAAACTTGAATATCGCTGGAAACGGTGAGGTTGAGACGCAAACCGCTCTTTCCCTTAAAATGATTCAACGACGTGTCTATGTTTGCTGAAACTTGCAAGTTGTGTATGCGGACTTCCGTTTTTTGTTCCGGCTGTACGGAGAGGATGTGGACTTCCTGCTTTTTGTCTTGTTGTGCGGCCGGTGATACGCCAGCTGCGAGTAATGTTTTGAAGCTATCGGTTTGCAAAGCCGCAGTTGACAAATAATTTGCAGCTTCATCCACAAATCCGCTAGCGAGCGCTTGCTGCTTGATTTGCGCTTCCAAAGAAGCGATGTCGGCTTGCGACAACAGGTCGTCCCCGTTAATTGTTTCCTGCTTATAGAAGTCCAGGGCGTGAGTAATATCATTCTGTGTTGCATCCGTATAGGCAATAACATAGTTATTCCCCGAGCTGGAGACTGACGTCACTTTTCCGTAGCCGGAAGAGGCTCCAGTACGCGTATTGACGAGCGCGAGGAAGTCCCCTACTCTTGCCACAGTAGCGGCGTTAAGACCCATCGGCGCATATTTAGCGTTAGAATAATCCATAGCTACCGGAGCTACCGTTATGGAGTGGTTCGCGCTGTCACCGTCGGTGTCCGATGCAGGATCAACCGGAAGTACGTGTGGCTTGAGCAAAACATTCATCGGGTCTGCGCTTGTGTAGGAATAAACATTTCCGTTTACCGCGGTAATCGTTACATAGGCGATATCGCCATCATCGGAAGTATTCAAAGTACGCAGATCAGGGCGAGTCCCTTCATAGATGGAGACGGTATCGCCGACTTTTAAGCGCGTACTTCCGTCATAACGGAAGGTGCCGATCGCGGCAGGGGCCGAGTTCGAAACCGATCCGCCGCCGACGTTCGCGCTCATGACAGCGATCGAAGGGGAAGCGACGGACGCGCCATTTTGGGTCATATGAGAGATGTCGGAAAACTTCATATTAATCATGTAAGGATTGAGAGGCAACCGCATGACTTCTTTTTTAGCGATACTAAAAATATAATTTCTGGTCGTGGGGTCTTTACCTGTAAACGTAAGATTTTTGTTCGTCAAAGTGACCTGATAGGTGTGGCCCTCTTCAAAGGCGCCGCCTTTTGCAGCAACTGTAAAGTTGCCATTCGAGCCGGTTACCGCAATACCTGCAAAATCAGGATTGGACGGGGATTTAAGAGTCATTCCGGCTTGAACTTGGGCCGCAGTCATTTTACCTATAGCCTCTTTCACTGCGATCTTGAAGCTCGGCGCCTGATCCATGGCATATGCATTCGGTGTGATTTTCACGGCATCATCGGCCGATGCCATATAATTGGCATACAAAGTCATGTCGCTCTTGACGGTATCTTTATTCACTACCGGCGTTGTGAAAGCAGGATCCTTATACCAGCCATTAAAAATAAAGCCTTCCTTGAATGCGAGCGGAAGATTGTTTAGCGATGCGCCTCGATTCAGACGAAGGTTATCGATCGGCAAGCCGCCGTTGGAGTTAAAAGCAATCGTGTATGTAACGTCGCTAACTCTCGAAGCTTGGTCGGTACGCATTAAAAGAGAGGCCGCCTCGGCGCGAGTCGCATTGGCATGCGGACGGAAATTGCTACTGGCTTCTCCTGCAAACAAGCCGGCCTGCCAAAGCTTAACTACCGCATCCGCCGCCCACGGAGAAACGGCTTCTATGTCGTCTGGCTTGGATTTGCTCTCGGTTGTTTGATATGGAACATTATCGCTTTCAAAATACTTCAATGTCAGCGTTGCCATCTGTTCTCTTGAAATCGCAACGTTCGGCGAAAATTTGCTGCCGCTGGTTCCGCTTGTAATGCCTTGTTCCACTGCCCATTGTACATAAGGCGCATACCAAGCGTCTGGCTTCACATCCGTAAACGCAGAAGTTTTATATTGACTTGCATCGACTTCTGCGATTCGCCCCAGTACAGTAACAAACATGGCACGAGTCATTGTAGCGCGGGGCGAAAAACGATCCTTGCTCGTGCCGCTGAATATTTCATTTTGCTTTACATACATGACAGCGTCATAGAACCAGTCCGATGGCTTCACGTCCGCAAATAAGCTTTGAGGCACGGACTGCGCAGTCGATTGATGCGTTGCCGCAGGTTTGACAGAAGCGGGTGAATCAGCTTGAATCCCAGGAGGCATTAGGGTTACGAGAATACTAGACAATAGTAAAATACTTATTAGGCGTTTAAGCAAGTTCAATTTCCCTCCTCAGTAATCTTTCAACTTGTAGTCAATGACTGATCTTACCAGACGAATCTAAATGGAATCTAAACACAGTTCAGGAATTCCACTGCAGCCCAAAACACCATGTTCACGCATCGGTACATTCGTCCCTTGGTCCGGCAGGAGTCCGATGTAAATTCAGAGAAGTAATAAAGCATAGAAGGGATTGCAGCCGAAGCTACCCCTTTGGGGCTTAAGGGTGTAGGATGTCGTGAATGCGTTAACGTTATCTGAAACTACTTGAAGGCGGGAAAAATAATGACGTTAAAACAAACTATTGAGTTCATAAATCATGAACTTTCACTTACTTTGAATGAATACTATGTATGGTTTGATAAAAATCCTGACCTAATTAGATATAGACCACTTGTTGGATGGAGTGTTGAACAAATACTAGAACACGTAACTTTAACGAATCATTTTTTATTGATTCTGATTCGTAAAGGTAAGAAAAAGGCTAAAGAACTTTCATTGAAAGCCGATTTACTCCAAGCATTATCAAACTATCAATATAATTTAGGAAAACTTAAGGAGATCTCGGAGCACAACTCTTTTGAGTGGATTCGACCAGAACACATGGAACCAAAGGGAGAAAAGACATTAGATGAAGTAAAAGCTTTATTTGAAGAACAAATAAATGAATGTAAAGAAATCCTAATTGAAATACCGAATGGTGAAGGAATATTATATAAAACCACAATGACAGTAAACGATCTTGGAAAGATTGATGTTTATCAATATATTTACTTTCTTTGTCAGCATGCAAAACGACATATCACACAAATGCAAAGCGTGGAAGAAGAGTTTAGCAGATACAAGGAAGTCGAGTAGCTACAGATATCATCATGCTTACGCATCGGGGCATTCGCCCCTCGGTCCGCCAGGAGTCAGATGTGGATTCAGAAAAGTAATTGGCAGTACTAGAGAAGCGTAATCAGCCGGACACATCCGCACTACCTAACCGCGTCGCGGTCGGCTCCTTCGGAGCCTTAAGGTGGTGGGACGTCATGAACACAAGAACGTTATCTGAAATAAGAGCAAGGGATTAATCAAATCAAATATGGGAGAGATGATGATGAAAACTTATCAAATTGAAATCGTTACATTAGAAGCGAAGTACTTTATCGGAGTTCCGGTGACAAATGTATTCGACAGATTTGATTCAGAAAGAATGCAGGAAGCAAACAAGCTTTTTCTTGAAAGAAAAAATGAAATTAATGGAATTATTAATAATCAAGAGTATGTTTGCCCGCATTTTGCAAACGATATATTGTTTACTTACATTTACTGCATGGAAGTGAATGAGATCACTGAGACTCCCAATGGTATGATTGGATTTCAAGTACCTAGTCAAAGATATATTAAAGTAAGATCATCAGATCAAGATCCATATGCAATAAGCCAGGAATACTTAAAAGAAAATGGCCTTGTAAACAATGTAAAATCATTAGCATTAGAAGTATTTAAATTTGGTGAAGAACAACACTTAAATAACGCGGATATATATATACCAATAGTAGAAAGAATTATGTAAGTTTCTCAGGGAGGCAGTTTCTTCAGCTAACATCATTTTCACGCATCGGACCTTTCTGCTCTAGGTCCGGCAGGTGATAGATGAGAATTCGGAGAAGCAATTGGCAGTAGCAGGGAAGCGTAATCAATCGGACACATCCGCACAGATTAAGTGCATCGAGCTCGGCAACTTCATCGCCTTAAGTCGGTGGGACGTCGTGAACAAAAGAATGTTATCGGAAATACATGCAAGCTGCATATTAAAGGAGAAAAAGATGGACTTCAAAGAAATCCAAATAATTGTTTCTATTCTCACTGCTATCACAACTTCGATTCTATCTTTTTTTGGATACTTAATTAGCAAATGGAACAAAAAGAAAACGCAATTGGATGTAATAAAAGAATATTACAAAGAAGGCGACAGTAAGGAATTAGTTCAAATTAGAAAGAACTTACTTAATTTATACGATAACAATAATGCAATTCTAAGCAATGAATTCGATGAAGATGCGGCATTTGTATGCAATTTTTTTAATAAGTGGAGCATGATGGTTAGATACGGGAACTTGCCATTTTACATATTTAAAGGGGCATCAGGGCATGGTGTCAGAAAAATATATAATGTACTTAAGAGATATATTGAAAAAAGAAGAAAAGATAACCCTTTGTATGCAAATGATTTTGAATATCTTTACAACAAAATTAAGAACTATAATCAAAAACGTTCTAAAAGGAAATGGTATTTTCTATGGTTGAAACAGTGAAGATAATAGTAGATCTGGGATATTTTCTAATGAGGCATTTTCATCCGTTAACACCGTGTTCACGCATCGGGGGACAAGCCCCCTCGGGCTTAAGGCGGTGGGACGTCGTGAACATAAGAACATTATCCGAAATACTTGCAATTCAGAGAATTAAACCAAGTAGCCAGGAGCGTGTGTTATGTCCGTATTTTTTGAAGAGAAGAATTCATTTACAGTTATCGGCAAGGTCGGGCAGGGCTTTGCAGCCGATAGTCAAAGTTGGATTCCACCCCTTTGGCAAGAAGCAAATAATAACTTTGAAGAGATCCGGTCATTAGCAAAGACTGATACGGAAGGTAATATCGTTGGTATATGGGGGGCGATGAGTGATTTATCTGAAAGCTTTAACCGTTGGACAGATCAAGGTAAATATCTAGCTGGTTGTGAAGTGTTAGAGAATTCGATTGCTCCAATTGGATGGACAAAATGGATAATACCTTCATATAAATTTGCAGTAATGAAATGCAGTCAAAGTTCATATCAAGAGATATTCAATTATATGATCAATGATTATTTACCAAAAAACAAATATACAATTGTGGGAGCCATTCATGAATACTATAACCCAGTAGAAACAAACGGGGATCTTTATTTATACTTTCCAATTGAAAAACGGGAAAACAAGTAATCAAATTGAAGTCAGGAACGTTATCTGAAACCGTTGCAAAGGATGAAGATCATGGAAAGAAACGTATATATTATCTCCGGCCCTGCAGGCGCCGGTAAATCCACAACATCCAAGATTATTGCGGAGCGACTAACCAGAAGTGCATACATTGAGGGTGACTTGATTGATCACATGGTAATTGGTGGCCATGAAAAGCCGTGGTTAAGTTCATATCATAGTGATCTGATTTGGTTGAATATTTTATCGTTAACCTTGAATTATCTAAAACATGACCATGATGTTGTGATTGATTATGTAGCATTCTTTAGTAATGTAGATATGATCAAGAAGAAGTTAAATGATAATAAAATAACAATCAAATTTGTTGTTCTGATAGTTGGCGAAGAAGAACTACTTGGTAGAGATGCTGAACGAATTCCGGAACATCAAATGGGCCAAAGATGTATTGAAGGATTACAAGAGATTTTACATTCAAACCCTCCTGAAAAGCATTTATTAACAACAACGGATATGGAAATTGAGGATGTCGTAAATGAAATTATGAATAATCCAAGATTTATTGTAGAAGAGTAAGAGATTTAAACCGTAATCCTAGTAGGCATTGGTATCGTGAGCAAATGAACGTTAAAGGAAAACCCTAATTCCAAAGGAGAAAAACAAATGGATTTTGTAGCTGAGTCGCAAACAAATACAACAACAGTAAAACCTTGGAGTAGATTTTGGGCCAGAAATTTTGATTACCTTTCTCACTCATTCTTAATTGGTGTTATTTGGGCTTTTATTGATATGAAAAGTCTTGATGAAATTAATAATAGTATTTTGAGCTTTTTATTAATGGCTTCTTGGATTGTGTTGGATGGAATATATATGTATTTTTTTGGAACGACCCCTGGCAAAAAAATTATGAATATTAAAGTTTTACATAGTGACGGAAATAGATTGTCTAAGTCGATTTCATTTAAGAGATCTCGTCTAGTTTGGTTAAGAGGAATGGGATTAGGAATTGGTATTATTGAAATAGTTGCAAACATTATGGGCTATAATAGATTAAAGAAGGAAGGCATAACTTCCTGGGATCAAGAATTAGATCTAGTTATAGTCCATGAGAAGACTAGTTTGATTCGTTATTTAATTTGTCCAGTTTGTGTTGTTGGGTTTATTTGTTTGACAATATATGGATTTATGTAAGACTCGCACTATAAACCGAAAACAAGAACGTTATATGATACTCCCTTATAGAGCTGAAAAAGAGGTGACATGGGATTATACTAAAGAACAAATCAAAATCAACAAAATTCTTGATTATTTATTGTTTTATATTTTTTCTTTTTACAACACCAGTAATTTATAGGTATATAGATTTTTTGGTTATCAAGCATGAATTGAAGGTAGCTTTAGAAGATTTCCTAAATAATCAATGTAAGAATCCAACTCAGATTGAAACTGTTCATGTTAACTTCATTATTAATAATAGAGACAATAATTATCAATATGAATGGTATAGTAAAGACTATAAATTTAATAAAGATCAATATCATTGGTATGCTCAAACCAACAATGAAAGCTATCCATATATTGGTGGAGATTTTTATGAACCATTTAATTTAGATTTTCCGACCGAGTTATGTGGGATGAATGTAGAAGGCTTTACAACAGAGATTCCATTAGTGCTGGATAGAACACATAATAAATTTGTAGCCACCAATATGACTATACTTGGTGACGAAATAAAGATCGGTTATTTATTGTTGGATTTATTTCTGCTGGCTATTTTGTATTCATTTTTAGTAATCACAGGATTTATAATTTGGATAATTATGAAGATTAGAGAGTAATGTATTTCGACGAAGAGGGAACCTCATATAACACCATATTCACGAATCGGGGCATTCGCCCCTTGATCTGGCAGGAGTTAGATGAGGATTCAGAGAAGTAATTGGCAGTATCAGTGAAGTGGAGTCAGCCGGACATATCCACACCGACTAACCGCATCGAAACAATAATTCTAAAGGAGAGTCAAGCAATGAATAAGTTAAGAGTAGGAACTGTATTCATTCCTGTTCTAAACCTTGAATCAAGCATTACTTGGTACACCGAATGTTTTGGACTTGAGCTTGTTGATAATTGGGGAGCCGGTGCAAGTTTCAAGTTTCCTTCAGGAGAAGCTTTGGTAGCACTAATTCAAGTAAGCGAGATTCAACCTTTACATTTTTCAACTGGTGATAATCAAGTTGATAATGTTTACTTTCATTTTGAAACAGATGACTTAGATAAGATTAAAGCCCATTTAAGGGGAAATAACATAAAAATTATGAAACAAGAGGATCATGGATTAATGAATGAAATCTATATCATTGACCCAAGTGGAAATCAAATCGCAATTTTTTGCGAGAAAGAAACTTCCCCATTTTATAAACATGCAACTAATAAGATATCTTGGTAAAACTGTGTATATACGAAACCAGTGAAAAAGGGGTTGAGAAAGTTGGACAGCGAAGAATTATTTAAGCAATCGCCAAATCTTGAGGCTCTTTTTGAAAAAATTAGAACTTTGTGTCTTTCATTACCTGGGACAAGTGAACGAATAAGTCATGGCGCTCCGTCATTTTTCATAAATGGCAAGCTGTCTTTTGTACAATATCGAGTAAATCATCATGGCGACGGAAGAATTGCACTTTGGTGTTCTGCTCCATCAGGAATTCAATCATTATTAATTGAGTCAACACCTGAAATCTATTTTAGGCCTCCATATGTGGGACATCTAGGTTGGATTGGATTACGACTTGATCGAGATGCGACTTGGACAGATATAAGAGGAGTAATTGAAGATGCTTATCTGAATAGAGCACCAAAGAAATTTAGAGAAATGATTAAAAAGGTTTAAGGATATTTTATCCACCCAACTGCAGTACAACACTGAAACGTTATACGATACCGCTGCAAAGGATTGTGTAATTGATGAAACAATATTTACTAAAAAAAATTCCTGCTCTATACAATCTTAGAATAATGCAGTTAAGACTTCAAAGACATATATTAAATCTAAATCCTGCAATTCATTATTCGATGACTAGGTCAAGTGAAAGACTGAAGTTTCCTATTATGAGGCATCAATCTTTATTAAGGAGAAAGTTAGGAACAAGCGACCCCAAGTTGCAAGAGAATAAGATTACTAATTTAAGAATAAGCTCTTCAAAAATAGATGGAATAATGATCAAGCCAGGTGAAACCTTTTCTTTTTGGAAGCTAGTTGGAAAGACAACCTCAAAAAAAGGATATATTGAGGGTTTGCAATTATCCCAAGGAGAAGTTAAAACGGGAATTGGCGGTGGAGTCTGTCAATTAGCTAATTTACTTTTTTGGCTTTTCCTACATTCACCATTGGAATTACGGGAGAGGTATCATCATAGTTTCGATCCATTCCCTGATGATCGTCGCGTTTTACCTTTTGGTAGTGGAGCTAGTGTTTTTTATAACTATGTTGATTTGCGTTTTTATAATAATACTGAATCTACCTTTCAGATAACTGTTTGGTTAACTCATGATCATATCAAGGGATCTATTCACTGCAATCACAATTGGCCTAATTCATATCATGTTGAAGAAAGAGGCCATCGATTTATTAGGGCTAATGGAAAAAACTTCAGAGAGAATGAAATTTGGAGAAAAGTAGTGGATAAGATAACTGGAAATACTGTTCTTCATGAGATGATGATCAAAAATTTTTCAGAAGTGAAATATGAAGTTACTCAAGATGGCAACAGCTTCGTATAACACCATGTTCACGTATCGGGGCATTCGCCCCTCGGTCCGGCAGAAGTTAGATGCGGATTCGATGATGCAATTGGCAGTAGCAGGGAAGCGGAATCACAAATAATCTCGAGAGCGAGGGATTCCTATGAGTTGTATTTTTTGCAGAATCATTGCAAGAGAAGAGTCAGCAGAGATTATTTATGAAGAAGAAGATGTAATTTCATTTTATGGACTTCAATATATGGCGCCGGTGCACGCTCTTGTAATTCCAAAGAAACATATAGAGAGCATTATGAATATTGAAGTTCAGGATGAAAACATTATTTATAAGTGCCATTTAGGATTTCAGAAAGTAGCAAGAATACTCGGAGTTGATCAATCTGGGTTTAGAATAATAACGAATACTGGAAAGCACGGACAACAAGAGATTAATCATTTACATTATCATTTGATTGGTGGTAGGGAACTAACCTGGCAGATGTAGAACAAATATCTTTAGTTGAAACCACCCAAGTGCGAAAAATAATTAAATCCTAGGTGATCTATGAATAAATTTATTCAAGCTCGAACAGAAGAGATTAAATATCACGAAACATTTTATTCATACAATGTTCTCTTTGAGCCTGGAACTTGGTTGGCGAAACCGGTCAAGATTGTAATGGATATGTTGGAACTTTTCAATCACAACGAAATTCAAATACTTGATCTTGGATGTGGAGTAGGAAGGAACAGTATTCCAATTGCCCAGAAATTAAAGAATCATCAAGGGATTATTACATGCGTTGACTTGATTCCAACTGCTATTGAACATTTAATTGAAAACTCAAAGAAATACGATGTTCATAATCAGATCATTGCAGAAATAGCTGATGCAGAGTTATTTTTAATAAAGCCGAACGGTTTTGATTATATAATTGCATGTTCTTGCTTAGAGCATTTATCTTCAGTAGATGCATTTCGAATAGTCGTTAATCGAATGATTGAGGGAACAAAAGAAAATGGAATAAACACAATATTAATGAGTACTGAAATTGAAGAATTAGATATTGAAACTGGAGAGATAAATGAGGGCTTAATAGAATTGAATTTAAAGACAGAGGAGACATTTGCACTTTTACAAGAACTATACGAGGATTGGGAAATCTTATTTAAGAGATATCTTCCACAAACAATAGATGAAATGAAATATGGTAAAGAAATTGAATTCAGAAGTAATTGGATTACGTTTGTAGCTCGAAGAAAGGGTGGCATTAGCTAGCACCATATTCACGCATCGATGTATGCCCCCCCCCCCCCCCTAGATCCGGATCAGCCGGACACATCCGCACCACCTAACTATGTCGCGACCGCCCTTTGTGCTAAGGTAGTGGGATGTCGTGAACACAATTTTGTTATCTGAAATACGCTTAAAGCTAAACTGCAATAAATATGAGGTGTTCTAGATGAAACTCATTTTCTTGGATATCGATGGTGTCTTGAACACCGATAGATACATAAGAATACAAAAAAATCACAATAATGGACAGATTACATTTGACCCAGAAGCAATGAAAAATCTAAAGTTACTGGTTGAAATGACAGATTCATTTATTGTTATTTGTTCAACATGGAGAATTCATTATGAATCAAATGAGAAACTTTGGAGAGATTTGATAAGGAACTTTATTGAATACCTGATAGATGAAAGAATTATTGGAATAACCCCTGTTCACGACAAGAATTCGAACACTTCGATTCGATGGAAAGAAATTGAAGATTGGTTATCTAAGAATGAAGATAAGGGAATTGAATCCTTTGTTATTTTAGATGACGAATGGGACATGGCGATTTATTCAAGAAGATTTGTAAGGTGTCAAGCCTATAAAGGTTTAACGGATGATTTAAGGACGAAAGCAGAAATAATACTAAACACATGATCTAATAGAAACATAACAAGAAGTAGTGAATGAAGTTGATTTGGATGAAAAGAATAATATTTTTTAAGTATTTCTAGAAGAGCCGAACTTCAGTTAACACCATATTCACGATTTGGTTGTCCATTCGGACCTCGGTCTGGCTGAAGTTTGAATAGGATACTGGGGGTAGTTCACTAGGCGTTCAATGCCGAACTATCTTATCCTGATAGTTTAATGAACACTGTTTGTTGAGTGTCAGCTCATGCTGCCGGATTTGTTGAATTTTGTTTATCTTGATTGAGTTCAACAATAGTTTCATCGTCCACGACATAATAATATTTCTCATAGATTCGAACCGGGACCATCAGGAAGAAGCCCACGAATGCTAGACATAGGGCGAAGAATCCGTAAACACTCATTATGTCTACAATCAGCTGCCCGCCTTTCGAGGCTAACTTTGCAACACTTTCTCCGATAGGGGGCAGGTTCGATAATAGCTCGATCTTCATTGAGGTTTCCTCCAATAAAAGTTAATTTGGTGGGGAGCGGAGTCGCCGGATAGGGCAGAGCTGCTTCATCATAACATCCACACTTCCGCTATTATTCGGTTGCTTCAAGCGACAGTGATTGATACTCTTTCTGATTTCTATATTAATCTGCTAAGCATTCGATTAATGTGACGGATATCACACATTAGGAAACTCATGAAGGGATGAAATAAGTAGCTAAGCTATAAGCGTAAATTTTAGAAGCAGATTTTTAATAAGGGAACTATAAGGATTAAATAATTGATCAAAAAAGGGCCGCGCTTGACGCAGCCAGGGTGAAATCATATATGTAAATAGAAAACCTTGAAAGGTACTATAAATAAATAGAACTATTCGGTTTAGAGACTATTCCTTATGATTAAATCAAAATTCATAAGGAGTATGATATTTATGGGAATCAATAGTAAGCATTTTCGAGGAGGGCTATAACTACGTATAACACCATATTCGAGTTTCGGGCCAGTCGGCCTTCGATCCGGCAAAAGTTAGATAAGGACTCAGTGTTGTAATTGGCAGCAGCAGGGAAGCGTAATCAACCTACGGAGGAAAATACAATATTGAAATCATTAGTATTTTATTACGATTTCAACCAGGAGATCCTGGAGGTCTGAATAACAACATGTGCACGCATCGGGGCTTTCGCCCCTCAGTTTGGCTAGAGATAGATGAAGATTCAGGGGTGTAAGTACAGAAAGAGGTGATACTAGATTAAACGTAAATCATCTAAGTTCTTTATTATCTATTTTTCTATTTTACTTGTCGTCCTTATACCAACGATATATAGATGTGTAGATTACTTTATAGCTAAAAATGATTTAAAGGTGGCTTTGGAAGATTTCTTTAATAATCAATGTGAGAATCCTACTATTATTAAGGAAGTTGATTTCAATTTTTATAAGCCAAATACATATATGGCTTTTGAAAGAAGAGCTCATGTATGGACAGCAACAACAAATAACTCTAAATTTCCAAGAATAAATGGCACATTAAATTCGGCAATTAACTTTTCTTTCCCCTCAACGTATTGCATACAAAATAATAATTTCGCGATTGAGCCTATTTCTGGAGATATCTATCTAAGTCTTGATAGATCTAAGGGGAAATTTGAATCAACGTTCATTACCGATTTAAACAAAGAAATAAATGTAGGATTCGATAAACTTGGATTCAATCTGTTAATTATATTGTATTCACTGTTTGCAATAGTAGGGTTATTCATTTGGTCGATCTTAAGAAGCAAGGAGTATTAAACTCGAAGAAGAGGGAGTATCATATAACTCCATATTCACGCTTCGGGGCTTTCGTCCCTTGGTTATTGAATGTATAATAATGGAAGAGACGCAGACAACACACAACCCGGTCTAAGATAGGAGCTATCTAAGGCCGGGTCTCGTCATGAATAAAAGAGCGTTTAATGAAATTCCCTTATTTCTTTGAAGGGCGAGGGATAATATGAGACCAATAGTTAGTTCTAAGTTGCTTGGTGTTATGCTTTACGCTAAGGATTTGAAAAGAGCAAGTAATTGGTATTCTGATAAGCTGGGATTTCAAATTACGGATTATAACTTTGATGACTTTGTTGAACTAGCAATTGAAGGAACATA
This sequence comes from Cohnella endophytica, assembly GCF_003628305.1. Taxonomy (GTDB): domain Bacteria; phylum Bacillota; class Bacilli; order Paenibacillales; family Paenibacillaceae; genus Cohnella; species Cohnella endophytica. The sequence goes on from NZ_RBZM01000001.1 coordinate 26,800, forward strand.
TGTAATGCATTTATTTAGGGATTTAGATCTAGTGCCGATAACGAGAGCAGTCTTTTCATTTAATACTTACAATATTGAACACGCCTATATAGCACTTAAGAACAATGGTGTAGAAGTTGATTCACTAGAAACATATGGAGATCATAAAAGCTTTAGTTTTAAGGACTGTGAAGGAAACCAGTTAATGATTTCTCAATATGATTAAGAAGAATAAATGTTATCCGAAACCTCCGAGATCATGATGACAGAGCAAAGCTCAATGCTCTAGTCGTCTTCACTTGAAGATTAGCACTGGATTAGTCTTTGTTTATCTTTCTACGTCGGGATATAGAGAGACCGCCAAATCCAGTGATTACAGCGATGTAAAAACCTAGGTCATACCACCATCCAGTGTTGTTAATTTCATAAATCCTAATATGGTGTTTAAACAATCCAATGATTAGTGATATAGGTGCGATCCATCCATGCCAAATCCCCCAGAAGAATCCAGCAAGATGATGTTCGTTATTGATTCCATCCCCTGGCACGCATCCCGTTAATGAAAGTACAGAAACACTTAGTAGTAACATTAGTAATAATTTCTTTAATTTCATACTCCGCCACCGTCCCTTTATTATTTTTCCAACTGTCAAGGATATTGATATGATGGCATCATTATATGCATTAGGATACAATTCCATTAAAAGACTTTGCTGTAAAGGGGAATCTTAATAACTTTGGCTTAAGATCATGTGAAATCATTGCATAGTACATAAAAAGACGGAGTGATAATCGTGTTAGATGATTTTACTAAGAAGAGAATTGAAAAATTATTAGAAAACTATATAGACCAAAAAGTTCCAGCACATCTCAAAAATGACGTAAAAATACTTTATAAATTTAGGGGCAATACCGTCACATTAAGTCAAGAGCGACCAGGATATATGGAAAGACGCTTTGAGTACCCCATTGCACAATTAAGATTAGAAGAAACTTACTGGAGAGTATATTGGCGAGACAGTAAGAATAAATGGCATTTTGTAGATGATATAGTACCTGACAGACATTTTGAAAAACAATTAATGGAAATAGATAGTAACGATATTTTTTGGTTTTAATCGGTTGGTACAAGAAAGTTATGTGCATTACCGCAAGTGCGTATAATGTCACAATTATAGGAGTCAAAGATGATTCGAATTCAAAATGTTCGGGATTATCCCGAACTCCTTAATGAAGCCATTCAATACTTCTGGGGACAATGGGGAACTGAAACCAACTTTAATTTTTATCAAGACTGTATTTTTCAATCTTGTAGGACAGAAAGTGATTTGCCCAGATTTTATCTGGCGATAGAAGATGACAAGATCATAGGTTCGTATGCGCTGCTTAGAAGTGATCTTAATAGTCGACAGGATCTAAGCCCTTGGTTTGCTTGCCTTTATATTAATCCTGAAGCAAGAGGAAGAAATATTGGAGATCTTCTACAAACCCATGCAATTAATGAGACTAGGCAAAAGGGATATCTAAAGTTATATCTCTGCACAGAATTAACGGAATATTATGAAAGAACAAATTGGAACTATGTGGGTAAGGGATATTCTATTAGTGATGATGAAACAAGAATTTATGAATATGTAATTAAGGAATAATATTGTAGATGTATGGCTTCGAGTTGTAATTCAGCATATAACACTATATTCAAGTAAAATCGAGGAGGTAAAGCATGACACCTAACTCTTCAGTTCCTACACTGTTTTTTGATGGACAGTTTATAGATGTTTTGTGGGACAATCATGAAAATCTTGTGAGATGGTTTGAGAAATATTTTACATGGAAGGTAATCAGGCAAGAAGATTGGAAAGTAGATCCGAGATGTTTAGAAGGAAAAATGACTCAAATGAATTATGGTACGTGGCTTGTCTCATATCTTACGAATTCACGATTGCCACACCATTATGCTGAACGGGGTACAGTTGAGTCCAATATTCGGTTATGTTTTCGAATTAATGAATTAGGGGAAATACATAAAACTTTATCAGATGATGGAGTGAGGGTTTCTCCTATATATGATGGACCAGTGACAAAATATTTTGATATATGGGCCACACCTGAGGGCATCAGGTTGACTTTACAAGAGGATTTATCTGTACCATCTGCAGAGTTGTTTCCTTCCTGGATTAGAGTAGGTGTAAAAAACCTTGATGATTCCATCATGTGGTATGAACAACATATGGGAATGAAATTAGTTGAACGTGATAAGAGCAACAAATTCGTAATTATGACATTAAAGCTAAATCATTCTGAAGAAGATTCACTCTGGTGTATCGAGCAGAAACCAATTGAAACTTTTACTGGAAAAGTAGATGGCCAAATCCAACCAGTATGTTGGATTAATAGCAGGGATGATTTTTTTAAATACCATCAATATTTGATTGATAGCGGGATTGAAACGTCTGAAATCGGGGGATTTGTTACAAGAGGTATGGTAAGTTTTCATTTCTACGATCCTGATGGGAATCGTTTTAACATAAGTAGCATGTAGGTATTACTCGAAGAAGCAATGGAGGAATTCCCATTCGGAATTTGTTTTTTCATTGCAATCATGTACTTCTTATCAAGAGTGAGAAAATTGGAACAAAACAATCAAAAGAGAATTGCAATCAGTTTGATAGTAAGCATTGCTATTTTTTTGTTCTTGTTTATTTTATCCTTAAATCTTATTGATAGACTGTACTAGTGAACTGAGTAGGATAGTTGAAACGGAGGGTGAATAAATGATCACACGGATACTTCAAGAATCAGACGCTCAATTGTATCAGGAAGTACGATTGAGCGGGTTGAAAACTAACCCAGAAGCTTTCGGTTCAACATACGATCGAGAATCAAACTTTTCATTAGACGCTGTAAAAGAAAGAATAAGACCAAATAAGGACAAGTTTGTTTTAGGTGCGTTTTTGGAAAATGGCACTTTATCGGGGATAGTAACTTTTGTTCGTGAAACTGGCATTAAAACCTCCCACAAAGGAAATGTATATGGGATGTATGTAACACAAGAAATGCGAGGAAAAGGACTAGGAAGAGTACTCATGCTGGAATTAATAAGAGAAGCAAGAGAATGCGATGGCTTGGAGCAATTAAATTTAATCGTCGTATCCAATAACGAATCAGCAAAGAAGCTATACAGGTCAGTAGGATTTGACGTTTATGGTGTGGAACGAAGAGCTTTAAAGTATAACGGTCAATATTATGATGAGGACTTAATGGTACTACGATTATAGAATTTTACAGAATCTAAAAGATTTCTTATGTCATTGCAAATATCCAATGAGCCAAAATCAGAATATAAAGAGTACGTAAGGAACAAAATGTATGAATACAATTTATTTCATTTTCCAGTTGAATTAAGAGGCAGATACCAAGAGTTAAATTTGTATCTGATAGATTCGGATAATCAAATCACCGGGGGAATTGTTGGGGAGTTTTGTTGGAACTGGTTAGAGATTCAGTATTTATTTGTTGAACAAGCATTTCGAAAGATGGGATATGGTCGAAAGTTATTATTGGAAGCAGAAAAAATAGCTAAAGAAAAGCAATGTGATTTTATAAAGTTGGATACATTGAGTTTTCAAGCCCTAGACTTTTATAAGAAAGAAGGATTCGAGATATTTGGAACCATTGAAAATGCTGGAGGGCATACGTATTATTATTTAAAGAAGGATATTTAAAATGACCTATTATTTGTTTCATTATTTCGAGAAAAAATATGGACCATTCAGAAACCTCTCCAGTTTATCAATCGAAGAAGCGTTGGAGATATCTAATCAAATTAAACATGAAGGAAAGATATTTGCCAGTCAGAGATCAAGTGATTATATGACTATTAGAAGAGAATTAGAGAAAATAGCTCGAGATCAATTTATAGTTAAAGGCGGTAAACCACGCAATTTATTTCCACACTACATGACATTGGGATCTTGTGACTGGCTTGAATCTTGGTATGAAACTCCGGGTAAGATATCAATAAACTTGGATAAGTTTTTAGAAGAATCAATTAGTTTTACATACGGTGATCTATTTCCAACGATGAGATATCAGGATGATAAACCATATCGCAAACAAGTTTATACAAAGAAAGAAATAAAAGATGTAATTGAAAAGTTTGGTTATCCGCAGGTATGGAATAGGCTGGGAGACAAAGGACCAGAAAGATATATTGAAGTTCAAATTTGGGATGAAGAAGTACTCAAAAAATATATTTAGTAAGCTGGGATTGAGGGTCTGCTAGTCGATATTCAAATACATTTTGAAGGGAGTTTTAGCGATGTTTCTTTCTCAAGATGTTGAAATCATTCACTTACAAGAAAAGAAGTTTGTTGGAATACCTGTCACTTCGGCATTTATAGGTATAGGACATGATCCAAATAAAATCGAAAAAGTTAAAAATGAGTTTGTATCTCGCAAAGAAGAAATAAAAGAAATAACTAACCCATTGGAATATGTCTGCCTAAGCTTTGTGTCAGAATCATTGTTTACTTATCTAATTTGCTTGGAAGTAAAGGAATTAATCGATGTACCAGAAGGGATGCTAGGGTTTTCAATTCCATCTCATAAATATGGAAAAACAAGATCAGAAAATGATCCATATTCAGTAATACATAATTATTTTAATCAGAATGGGATCAAAAATAATAATAGAGCGATGTCCTTAGAAATCTATAAATTTGAAGACCCACAATGGCCAAATAATGTAGATGTATATATTCCGATCGAAGAATAATAGTAAGTTTGCCATGAGAATAATATAAGGATTGATTCCAATTGGTAGATTCAATCTCAATCATAATCAACTACAAGAAATCAGATGCGTTTAGAAATCTTCGACTTTATGGGAAAGGACGTCGCTTATAAAAGGACCTGCGAAAATTTCGAATAGAGCTTTAGGAAATCAAAGTAATAGGAGTGATAAATTGATTATCATGATTAACGGAGCTTTTGGATCCGGAAAGACTTCGGCAGCCCATATGCTGCAACCTTTAATACCTAATAGTATGATCTATGATCCTGAGGAAATCGGATATATGATTAGAAAAATCATTTTAGAAGAGAATAGATTAGAAGAGGAAAGAACAGATGATTTTCAAGACATAGAATTATGGAGAATACTTACAGTAAAAACTGCTAGTGAAGTAAAGCAAAAATATAATAAGCATATAATTGTACCCATGACCATTTACAAGTCAGAGAATTATGACTACATATATAACGGATTTAGAAGCTTCGATAATGATATTTTTCATTTTTGTCTTATAGCCTCTGAAGATACGATACATAAACGATTAGCAACACGTGGAGATACTTATGGAGGTTGGACATATCAACAAACACAGAAGTGTATTAATGCTTTTGAGGACAATAAGTTTCAAGAACATATCCTAACAGACCAAATCGAAACGGAAGAAATTGTTGAAATCATCTTAAACAAGATTTCAACTAAGAACATTGACTCATGAATAGAATAAGAATAATTGGATCATGCGGAAGCGGGAAGACAACCCTCGCTCGTGAAATATCTGAATTGAAAAATATCCCGTTCTATCAATTAGATAACTTTGTATGGGATAGAAGTGAGGAATCAAAGAGATTCCCTGAAGCGATTAGGAATGACCAATTAAATAAAGTAGTAAACAATTCGAAATGGATTATCGAAGGTGTTCATTACAATTGGTCACATGAAAGTTTTATGCATGCTGATGTTATTTTTGTTCTCACACCTCATGTATTAGTAAGAGATTGGAGAATATTAAAGAGATTTATTAAGACAAGATGGGGTCTTGAGGAATCCAATTACAAACAAACGTTTCAAAATGTATTTAAGATGATGTACGCGTGGAATCACAAGTATGAAATAAATAAAGTGATGGAAATTACAGAAAAATATAACGGCAAAAGAGTAGTAATTAATAACCATAAAGAGATTTGGAAATACATTAATGATTCTTAAGTTCAAGTGATATAATAAAAACCAAACCAATTCAGGAACAGGTGACAAGACATTAAATTACTCTTTGTCTGCAGCCGTAATAAATGGCGTAGTTTAACAGCTGAAAAAATCTTTAATGGATACAATGGTTACGAAGTTAGATCGGCAGGAACTGAGGAAGGCGCTAGAATTAAGGTTACCGAAGGACACATCGGATGGTCAGATATGATTTTCGTTATGGAGAAGAAACATACAAGAAGGCTTAAAGAGAAGTTTTCAAACACATTAGTGACCAAACAATTGATTTGCTTAGATATCCCGGATGATTACAGATTTATGGATGAAGAATTAATAGAAATATTGAAATCCAGAGTATCTGAATATCTGGAAGTTCCCGAATAATTATCAAAAGATGGTGTTAGCATGGATGATCAGCTGATAAGAGCTAAAGAATTGTTTACTTCCTATGATGGCAGTACATTGCATATGTATCGTGAAGGACAATTAGAAGAATACAAACAATATAATATTCCAAAGCAATTAGAAATCGACTGGTTTAATGAACTGATAAACCAATACACTCAAGAGCTATCAATTAAAGACTGGAACGCAGTATATCGTTTAGATTCAATTGCGAACCATTATAAAGACGAAAGGATTCTAAGGAACGTTGTTGCGTTTACCTCTAGGAATGTAATGAGTTCCGATAGTATTGTAAAGCTTATGTATGCTGAAGGGATCATTGAAATCATTAATAAAACAAAAGACCAGATACAAAATGACCTTAGAACTGAAGCCTATAAGACAACTTATCTAATACTTGAAGATATTATCAATAAACCATTAATTATTGATCCAGGACATGAACTAGAAAATTACAACTTGAAAGATAAAAAGTCATTAAACGATCGAGCCAAAAGAAGCATAGAAAAGATAAAGAATGATTTTAGTTGATTAAATGATGTGGAAAACATCCGTTAACACCATTTTCATATAGGAGGAACTCATGGATCCTAAAGGCTTGAGTTCGATGAGGATTGAAATCATTCAAACCAATGAAATCACTTCATATGTAGGGGTTAGAGCCAACAGTTACATGACTAATTTGGGAGCTGCTGTTGAAGCAGCTTTTAATGAATTAATTAACAGAAGAGAAGAAATAAAACACATAACCTCTCACAAAGTTACGTATGGAATTACGCCACCCAACTACAAAGGCAATAGTGGTTTGGTTGATTTTTACTGCTGCTATGAAGTAGATCCAATCGGCAATTTGCCACAAGGTATGATTCATATTCATTTACTACCTCGTACATATTCAGTCACACATTATAAAGGTCCATCGAATAAAATAGTAAAGGCCTATGATTATACAACGAAGTGGCTTGAAGAAAATGGATATGAATATGACGATACTTCGTATTATTTTGAGCGCTATGATGAAAAGACAATTAGAGGAACAGATGATGAAAGCAGTGAAATTCTAATCTATTGTCCAGTAAAGAGAAAGTAATTTTGATAGTATTTCTAGACGGCATCTCATAACACCATATACATTGGATTAAGTATTGAAAAAATAATCGATTGGAGCCATAAAATGTTTGATACATTCAAGAAATCAAATGTCTTTGCCAAAATTACTTTAGTATCTGGAATAATTATTTTCTTCTTACAATTGATATACGAACACACCTTCCCAATGCTTGGAGTAATTACCATCATCATTGGAGTAGTGTTACAAGAATTAATAAGTGCTTCAAAAGCCGAATTAGACAAATTGAGAATTGAAAATATTGATCTGAGAAAGAAAATAGATGATCTTGAGAAATTGAAAAAGCACTATTGAAATAATAATTCGATCCTTATACGAAACCCAAGACGTTAACTCCATATTCAAAATAAGGGGACTGATTTATTTTGAATGCTTCCAAGGTGCACCCTAAAACCGTAATGTTAACTGTTTTCATAATCCTATTTATAGGAACAGTCTTTTTTTCAATAATATTATTTACAGAGAGAGTCGAAAATTTTGTTTTATGTATGGTAATCGGAACATCATTTTCTTTATTGATGGTCGCCTTGAATTACTTTTTACATGGAATCAGTATCGAGGATTCAAAACTTGTTATTAAATTGGATGGGGCCAGAGGGTATAAAAAGTATACTATTGAATTAAGCAATATCAAGAAGCTGGAATACATTAACCGAAAAATACTGGGGTCAAAATTATTTATCGTACTTGTATACTTTACTGAGGGAAATGAAGAAAAGATGCTGGAAATAAAAAACAGCATTTATTTTGAAAAAGACCTAAGAATAATATTTAATATTATCCAGACGAATTATCAAATACCGTTTACAGAATATCAATAAGTCGAAAAGTCAAATCGGAGGACCTAAATGAGATTCTTACTTTTCACAGTGTTAGTTTTATTACTCGCAGCTTGTGATTCTCAGAATAACAAAGGGCAAAATCCTAATCCTAATCCTAATCCTAATCCCTATCTGATTATTGAAGGGCATGATCCTCTAAAAAATCTAAAGTCAAAAGCATTAACAAAAGAAATAGATGATGTTGAAGAAATAAATGAATTGATAAATCAGATTAAAGCTTTATCAAGATTTCCCGATGAGACAATTTTTTGCCCAAATGATAACGGAGTAAATTATGATTTGAAGTTCAAGAATATATTTAACGATACAGTTGTTAATGTAACCGCAACAGGATGCCAACAAGTGAAATATAATAATGAAGTCTACTGGGCGATGGAGCCACAAGGTAATCAATTTAGATCTTATTTACTCAAAGTATTAGATTTGAGTGAGGGAGAGTTTTCTGGAGTAAAAGAATGAAGCAATCGGTGTGGTGTCACGCATACAAGTAAATTCCTTTTGGAGGTGCAGCTTGTCTAAGCTCAAAGTAGTCCTCTCAATACTGTTATTATCATTATTGGTTGCATGTAATAAAGAGCCCAATAAAGCGGAAAATGAACTCATCAATAATATTATGGGTAAATGGATAAGTTCTGAGGATAATTCTATTTTTTTAGAGCTTAAAGAAAACATAGAAACAATAGGGATTGAAGATTCGGAAAAAATCTCCCAAGCCGACTTCACAATCCAAGAAGTGAATGTACAAAAACAATACATAGTCATTCATGGCTTTATTGAAGAATTATCAGAAGAAAATGAAAACCATACTAAAGAAGAATTTATAAATAAACTTGAACTTCAACAAAGTGGAAATAAGCTTAATTATTTATTGAATTATCAAACGGAAAATATTCAAAGTGAATGGACGCGACCGTAAGGAACTACAAAACCCAACTCCCCAATCCAAAAGACTACAGGTATTGATAATAATGAACTTAATTTAATGAGAGAAGATTGGTTAAAAGCGTCTGAAATGTTAATGGAAAAAGATATTGTGATTAATTCTTTTCAGTCTGATTGAATGATAAGAGATTTGAAAGTTACATAGGTGATAGAATGACTAAGCTTTATAATTATTCTTAAGAAAGATAAATGAATTTTCAATGGTATCGAGATCAGTAGCACCGATTATTGTATCTATTACCTCACCGTTAGAATTAAAGAAGTACAGAGAAGGAAAACCAGAACCTGCGTATTTCTTGTATATACTTCCAGACTCATCTAGAAGTATCGGGTAATCGATATGATAATTAGCTACGTAATCTTTAACATCTTGAATGTCGTCACGGTTAGTTATATTTATTCCGAATATATTCAAATCATTTTTGTATTTATTGTATAACTGCACGATTTTAGGGGCATCTTCATTACAGTAAGGACACCAAGATGTAAAGAACAATAATACCGTAGGCTTCTCAGAGAATTTTATTGAAACCTGATTTGAAGTTTTAAGATCTTTTAGGACAATATCTTCGGGATTTTCCTTATTATCCTTTAAAGCATAAAACAACGTAAAAACTGCAATGAGTAAGACGATAACGGTACTTATTTGTTGTATTTTTTTCATTACTACACCTCAGAATTTAAAAATAATTACAATGATGATAAACACAAAGGATGATAAACACTTGGAACTATTGCAGAATCCATCGGTTTTTAGAAGAGTATGTGCCTTTTTGATCGATCATGTTATCTTTACGATTGTTGTAGTTATGATCTTTTTTGTAATTCTGGGACAAGATAACCTCGATATATCTGCAATGCCTATTAAAATGATTATATTGTTGGCTGCGGCTTTTATTTTATACTGTTCTAAAGATATCATAAATGGAAGAAGTATTGGAAAGAGGGTTTTTGGACTCGCAGTCCGAGATGACAATAATAATGTACCTAAAGCCAGTAAATTATTTATCAGAAACTTGTTTACTTTCCTATGGCCAGTAGAATTAATAGTAATATTGGTAAGTCAACAAAAAAAGAAAATTGGCGATCGATTAGTTCATACTAACGTTATTGTGATTAGGAAGAATAAAGGTATCTTAGGCATTATTTTATCTATTAGTTCAATAGCTATTTTCTTTATTTGTATTATCCTTTTTGGAGTTCTTCAGATTATGAAACAAAGTGATTCTTACAAGGTTGCCACGGACTATATTCAGTCAAGTTCAGACATAAGAGAGATTGTAGGTAATGAGATCAAGTTTGGCTATTTTCCAATGGGGAGTATCCAGTATGAGAATGGCTACGGAAAATCGGATTTAACTATGAAAGTAAAGGGAAAAAATAAAACAATATCCGTGCATATTCTGTTGGATAAGAAACCTGGTAGTGATTGGTTTATTGAAAGCGTTGATTATTAGTAAGTAATTAAAGCGAGCTATTCGAATAAGGCAGAACGATTAAGGAAGAGGATACGAAACACGTATTCTCTTTTTTGGTTATCCATGCTACATTATACCTAATATCTGGAAATTTAAACTGATCGGAGAATAAATATGTTTGAATCAGTCCTATCTCTATTGATGAATAGCATAATTCCTTTTTGTCTTGGATTATTTTTTTATGTTATGTCCCCTGTAATTAGAAGAAGCGATACAAAGATTTCAGAGTTCTCAAGAAAAAGCGGAATCGTAATCTTAATTATAGTTTCTTTATGGATCGTAACAAATCTCATACAAATCATATTTCGCTAGTTATTTCTGTTTTAGAAAGCCGATTCGGACAATCGGCCCTACAAAGCGGGGGAGTGATAGTTATGAAACGAATACTTCTTGTTATGTTTAGTATCCTTTTTGTTGTAACCGGAATAGTATCGTATCCAGCCAATAGAGCATCTGCTTGTAGTTGTGTGGGTGGAAGTGCTAAAGATAAATTAGAACGATCTACAGTAGTCTTTGAAGGGAAAGTTATCAAAAAGGGCAAGACCAGGCAGTCTCAGTTTGGTGGATTAAGAGAGTATACATTTGATGTTGATAAAGCATGGAAAGGCGTTCAATCGAGTAAAGTGACTATTTATAGCTATGATGGTAGTGAAGCTTCATGTGGGCTTCAGTTTAATAAGGGGCAGAGTTATTTAGTCTATTCCTATCTAGATAAAGACAATTCATTACAAACAAATTATTGTAGCGGGAACATACCTATTTCGCAAGCGGGAGATGAAATTAATCAGTTAGGGTTAGGGACAACAGTTAATAAGAATGCAGAGATACAAACAGAATCTAATCAAGGGCCGTCTTATATTGTAGTAGTGAGTGTTGGAATAATAATAATGCTTACAATAACGATTTTTGGAATATGGAGAATTAAGAAGCGGAACAAATTCTCTTAAGTACTAAATGAGGGCGTGATCAACCGTTAACAGGGATAGAAACCCCAAAGTGCAGCAGAATAAGTTGGCGGGACGACGTAAATAAGACAACACTTGATGAAAAAACTGATGGAGGAATTGTTAGATGAAAAGAAAGATTATAGTAATCATTTCAACAATATTGATAATTATTCTTTTTGCCAGTTTTATATATTTGAGAAATAATCAAGTGATCAATATTACAGGACTGACTCAATCCAATGAAACTGGAAAACAAAGTATCATTTTAGAGTTAGAAAACAAAGGAGTAGCGGATATTAAATTATTGAAGGTCTTTATTAATAACTCGCAATTGCCAAACAAAGTAGAATTAGTTGCTAGCTACTCATCACATTTAGTAGCAGGTGGTTTATTAGACGAGGATCCAGATATTAAATTTACTGATGATATTAGTTCAATAAAAATTAGACCCGCAACAAATTCTGAACAAAGAATTGAACTTATAAAAAGTAAAGCACATCCTACTGACTATGGACTAAGAATTACTTATGAAGATAAAGTAGAAATTGTGAAAATCAAATACAAATACTTAGGATTGGTTTTCACAAAAACAGTGGATTTAAAATAAGTTTATTAAAGGGAAACAAAATGTGCTAGTTTATAGAACCATCATTTTTATAATCTTTTCGATAAATGTAGTAATATCGAGATGGTTTTATCATAACTTGAATTTAGAAAAGCTTGAATATCTGTTTACTATCATTGCATCATTACCTTTTATGATTTTCTCTTTTTATCTGTTTAGGAAATTCATTTCTGCTACTACCAATGCAACCAAAGAGGAAATAGCCTGGTTTGAAGAAAGTCTTATCGTAAATAGGTTTTTCTACATAGGTCCTTTAATATTTTCAGTACATCTAGGATATGGAATCAATTTGATAACTTAGTTCAATGAGTATTTGAAAGTGATTCATAGAGATCTCAGGTATTTCTGCAGAGACATGAACAATTTATTCGGAGAGGTGCTTTATGTTAAGGTTTGTTGAAACCTCAATCAATGATATTGAACTTGAATTGGAGATCATTAACTCCAACATGTTCTTTAATGTAATTTCCAAAGACAAAGATAAATTGACCCATGAGGACTTATTAACTGAGATTACCGATTCAATACAAGTTGGGGCAGAACGATATCTCATTAAAGATAAAGATAAATCTGTTGGAGTAATTGAATTCCTTATGAAGAATCCGAATGATGGATTTCCCTGGCTTGGTTTATTAATTGTAAAAAAGGAATTTCAAAATAAAGGATATGGAAGTAAATCATTAAACGAATTTTATAAAATTATGAGTGAACGAAAGATTAAAGCATTTAGAATTGGAGTCCTGTTAGAGAATGAACCGGCTCATTTTTTTTGGAGGAAGCACGGATTTATAGAAGTAACTACAACAATGATTGATAACAAAGAGATAATGATCTATGAGAAAAGAATTTGATAGATAACTCGGCGGAGTTTAGATAAGGATTCCCTAGGGGGAGAGTTCGATGAAATATACCAAAATAATAATTCTTATGTTTTTAATATTTACTCTATTAGGCTGTACAGAAAAATCCAAAGAATTCCCCAAGGAAAATGATTTTACGATTAGTTCGAGCGTATCTAATATGTCGCCCAAGGTTGGAGAGGAAATTACAATCAACACTAAATTAATTAATAAAACAGAGCAAAACTTTGATGTTCAAAGAGGACCTAAATTAATATTAGTACAATATCGTAAAATAGAAGATCCAGTTGATTTAATAATTGAGGGTCCGGGATATCAAGATACAATCTGGGCGAATAATGAATATGCAAATATCGAGACAATTAAAATTGAAGAGCCAGGTAAATATAAAATTAATATTACTGCATCCTTTAGTATAAAAATGAAAAACGAATATAAGAACTACAGGATAAATTCTGAAAAATTAATCGTTGAGGTGGGATAATGCATCTAATGTGAGCCTTCAAACATCAACTTACAGTCAATTGCACCGTCACGGCTGCCAAGAAGCATGCAAATGCTAAGATCGCTGCGGAGGAACGAACCACGTCCAATCGCTCCCAACGTTTGATTAACTGCTTCCAATTGCTTGGTGGCGCATCTGGACGCCAGTCGAGTACTCCCTTGTTAATAGGGACAGTTCCGATAATCGTGGTCAAGATGAAAATGAGCAAGGCAAGTACTCCGGCGCACCGGAAGGCGAAACCGGGGCCAGTGCCATTCAGAAATAGAACGGTAATCCCCGAAACAACCGTCGGTAGAATAATAGCGGGTACAAGAACTCGTAGCTTCAGAATGAGTGCTTGACGGACCCGAATCTGTGATTGGTAATCCAGATGAGACAGTGACACATGGACTCCATAACGAACCACAAACTCTTCGCCAGCTAGAATGCCAGCGAGAAACAAACTAACGAACTCAAAAATGACAAGGTACATGGGATATCCTCCAAATAAGTGTTTTCATGTTTGCGCGAGAGTAATGTGTACTAAAGTTAAAATAAATTTATGAACTCAATATGAACGGAAATCCGCGCAATACGTGAAAGGAAGATAGATCAAATGATTAAATTAGTTTCCTTTGTATTTGAATTGCTACGTCTATGTATTTTACTTATTTTGACATTGCTTATTCTAGGTGGCCTAGAAAGAGAAATCTATCGATTGATATTTGGCAATCCAATTTACCTTTGGAGTATGACTTTAGGAAACATGATATTATTTTTAGTGGTTTACCGAAATTATTTTCAGTTTAAGGGATGGTATAAATCAGAGAATAATAAAAAACTAAAAAAAAGCTCGACAATAAGTTTAATCACTTTCTCAATGGTGCTATTATTAATTCCAATTTGGATAAACTAGTAGTTTCAGGGGGAATCGTTATTAATAATCTAATTAAAAGAGCTTCGACTGTGTTTATTGTATTTATTCTATTTATAGGTCTCTTGTATACAACACCAATAGGATCAAGAGCTAGAGAAGACATTGCAAACAAAATTATTACCACAAGGTACCAACCATACGCATGGATTGTAGTGGGCAAGGAAAAAAGAGATAGGTTAATTAAGGAATTCCATAGGAAATACGGTAAAGAATAAATTAATTATGGCACATTGAACCTAATATCTGGAAATGAAACTCTAACCATTCGAATCGAATATCTAATAATTCTCCATAATGGGGGAAGTATCTTGACGAAGAAAATAATTATTCCGATTCTTGTTATCTCCATTATCATGCTACTCGTATTGTATACTTTGTATACAAATCCCAAGAAATACTCTAGTAATATTAATGGGATCAGTTATCAATTGGGAATTGAAAACAGACAGTTGGCTACTCCAGTCAATGTTCAATTGAATGGATATCTAAATAGACAACTCAACGGAAACAAAAAGTTTGTCGGTTCTTTTTATTTAAAGTTGAGTGACTCCTCTGAGCCTGAAATAAATAGAAATATCGAAATTACTTTCGATAAAGTCGGAAGAGGACTTATCATTTTTGATGAAACCAGTAGTGGGATACCAAAACTAAATTCATATGGAATAGTATTTATCAATAATAATCTAAGTGAAATTTCTATAATGAAATACAAAGAAGAAAAGAATGACTTAAATGGAATCCATAAAGGATGGAGTGGCGAAGACGGATTCATGATATCCGGGCCTGCTGAAAATAGATCAGAGGCAATAGACATTGCAAATAAACTAATGAAAAAACTTTTGAATGGATATCCCTTGGTTTAGGATACTTGCTAATCTAGCTTTTTCAGAAAGGAGTTAATTGATGTTCTTACTAGCATATATACCAATCATCTTTTTCTTTTTATTGGAATTCCAAAGATTTAAGCCTATAAAGGAAGTAACGACAAAAGACAACTCCAACAAGATCATTGGAATGACTTTATTAGGGATGATTGTTGTTCCAAGCTTTATCTTTTATGAATTTGCTAATTCGAAACTAATCATATATTTATTAATAGTTGGGATGCTTATGAGCTGTGTGGGGGTTTGGATCAGATTTTCAGCTATTAGAGTCTTAGGTCGATTCTATAGTAGAAAAGTAGGCTTTCAAGAAGAGCATAAGGTTATTCAGGTTAGTTGGTATAAATATATCCGGAATCCCGGATATTTAGGGACACTATTAACCTATTTAGGATTTGCAATTTCAACATCGAGTTGGATCTCTGTAATCGTAAATATTGCATTATACTTTCTTGCCTATACTTATCGGATGAATATTGAAGAGAGAGTTATGAAATCCGAATTTAAGGATGAGTACATTCAATACATAAAAAAGACGTGGAGAATAATACCGTTTATTTATTGATTATTTAAATGACATAGGAAGAGGTAGGAAATATCTTGGACAACAACGATGGAACAATTGAGTTAGTTGCTTCTAGTACAGTTATTAATAAAAGTGATCTAAATGGATATTGTCAACCAGTGTGGCATTTTGTTTTTTTATCGGTTCTTACATTTGGACTCTATGATCTTTATTGGTACTATCGAAATTGGAAATATCTAAAGAAATATAAGGGGTTAAATATAAGTCCAGTATGGCGAACAATAGGTATACTTGTCCCGATTTTTGGATTGTATCTAATTTATAGCGCGCATAAGGATTACCATAATTTAATAAAAGAAGAAGGGGTAAATAGAACTATCTACCCGGGGCTCATCGTAGTGGCTATTATCATAACTGGTTTGTTGACCAGGCTGCCTGATCCCTATTGGTTACTTTGTTTTTTATCGACGATTCCATTAGCCATCGTGCAAAAAATATTAAATGAATTGTGGAGGAAAGTGCAGCCCGGTTTGATACATAGAACCAAATTTCGAGGCCGGCAGATCTTTTTGATAGTTATTGGAGTAATCTGGTGGCTGCTCGCAATAATCGGAATGACAGTCCCTGAATGAGGAGTCGTCCTTTACATTTGAGTAATTGGAAATCAGAGTGGAACACTAATTGAGCTTAATGGAAGGGGGTTGTCCCTATCCTAATTTCATTTGTTTTAAGTTTAATTTTCAATCGTATTAATCATTATAAGTTTAGCGATGTAGAGAAAGAGGAATACAACAATATATATGAAGAAGCATTGAGCCAGAATGGGTTGATTAAATACGAAAGTTCGTTTCCCAAACACCGTTTCTTACAATACCTCTCAATGAGTAGGAATGTGCTGTTCCATGGATCTAACAATAAAGAAATCAATGAATTTCAACCTCGACGGCAGACGTTATTCAATGGGCAATATGTAGAAGCTGTATTTTCAACAAGCGATGGGATATGGCCGATTTTTTACGCAGTGTTCGATAGAAGCAAACTAATCGGAAACTTCAGGAACGGCTGTATTGAATCTAACAATAGCAATCGATTTTATTTCTTCTCGTTAACTGAAGAAACCTTAAATAATGACCCATGGACAGATGGGATCGTGTATATACTTCCCCGAGAATCATTTTATAAAGTTGGAAAGGGTCTTATAACCTTTGACGAGTGGATTTGTGAAGAACCAATAAAGCCAATAACAAGACTACAAGTAGCTACCGGTGATTTTCCTTTCTACAATAAGGTCTCCATACATAGAAGTCGGGAATCGTTAATAAAAACATGGTTATTTTATAAATTCAGAACGGTATTTGTGAGTAAATCGAGAAAGACAGGTAACAGCTGATAGCATTGTTCATGCTACATGCGTTAAGATAATTACTGAATTCAAATAAGTATGATGAGGATACGAATTTCGTATTCTCTTTTTTAGTCATTCGTGCTACATTGTACCTAATATCTGGAAGTTGACAAAACGTAAACACTTGGAGGAAAACATGCTAAACATGAATAATATTTATCTCATTTCGGACATTCCTGGTTATCCACCACAAATAAGTCGATTGCTGTCGATGATGAATTATGCAAGGCATACAACATTAGAAGCCACAAAAGATTTATCCGTTAATCAATTGGATTTTTTATTAGATCCTGAGAGTAATTCAATTGGTGCATTGTTGATGCATTTCGCTGCGGTGGAATACGCCTATCAAGTGGAAACCTTCGAAAAACGAGAATTGAATGAACAAGAGATGTCCATCTGGGGAGCTGCTGTGGAACTCGGTGAAAGAGGACGGGCAGAAATTAGGGGAAATGAACTGGATTACTATGTTGGTAAATTAAATGAGATCAGAAATCGAACCTATGAATTATTTAAAACCGTCGACGATGACTGGTTATACCAAGAAGAAGAGTTCTGGTATAAGAAACAAGCTAATCATTATTTCATGTGGTTTCATGTATTTGAAGATGAAATTAATCATAGAGGTCAGATCAGAATGATAAAGAAGAGACTGAAGGTTTGAATGTTCAAGATGCCGTAATCTCGGGGAGTTGAGTTAATACAATGAGGAGAGTAGGGGCTTTATTATTTCTTTTCATACTCGCCGTAAGTGGCTTAGTCGGATGTAACCACTCAGCCGAATTGTATGCTGAAGTAAACCCACAATCCCTTAACAAAAAGGTAAAAGACTTTGCAGATATCTTAAAGGATCGTAATGGGTTGTTTTTATATACGCTAGTCGGCGAAAAGAACTATTTAATCGTTAATTATTCAAACGTTAATCAAGGAGAGGAAGCAAATTTTCTCGAATCAATAAATGCAAAAGTCCAGGATCATACCCTAATCATAAATATTAATGTATTAGGTACACAGGATTACCAAGACAAAAGATTAGGGAGCATGAGAGTTTTCAGTCTGGCAAGTGCTAATAAATATGAGAAAATCCAGATTTTCAAAAATGGCATTGAGACAAGTTTTGATGCAGCAGGTGGATGATGAGGGCTCAATATGAGGAGGTGTGTAATGGACAATAAATACAATCCTTATAAAGATGAAACCATTCATACAACTCAGGCTTCCGATAACCATGAGAGGTTTGAAAGACAGGGTTTTAATGATGTATTGAAGCATTATGATGCAGTTAACGGATTTCAATCACCCAAACAACTTAATCATTTTCCGAGTTATCTTAAACAAATCATAAGATGGATTATAATAATCAACTTACTAATTGTAGTCGGAGTTATTCTCAACCAGGTAATTCACTTGTTAAAAAAATAGCGAAAGAGAGGTTTATTATGATTGTACTCGCTTGCGTTTTGGCGATATTTGGTCTGTTTGGGAGCATTCGGCCAGACCTCATTTGGGTAATATCAGAAAGTTGGAAATCAAATGACGCAACGGAACCCTCCGATTTGTATATCATTTCAACCCGCTTTGGGGGAATCGTTTGTTTTCTGTCAGGAATTGGAGTCATCATTGCTTTGGCGGTGGCGTAATGAAATCATTTTGTATTTCTATGCTTCTAATCGTTTTGTTATTGATTGGATGCGGGAATAAAGATATCTTTTAACCCGTTGCAAATGAATGAACTTCAAGTGGGGGTACCATTACCAAGTTGGGAGTTCGTTAAATCGATAAACAGGACAGATTAATGAAAAGTAATAGGGAGGAGCACATAATGGTGTTTAGTTGGTCAGCTGCAATTGCTCAAATTATATCGATAGGAATCGTCGTACTGGGAATCTTTTTGACTTATAGATTTATAAGAGCAACAAGAAAGAAGTAGCTATCATGAATGGCTCAGCCTCACCCTTTACAGGGGAACAAGTGTTTGGTATAGTTTAATTGGATGTTAATTCCAATTGTGGAGGCTGAAAATGATGGGGAGAGTCGTTCTATTTGATATCAGTAGTCAAGATCCTGAGCGTGCGGGAGCTTTCTATTCATCTGTGTTTGGATGGAAGATTTCTGAGCCGAACTGGGGGTATTATCCAGTAACGACAGGTGAAGATAATAAACCAGGAATCAATGGGGGCATCTCGAAAGGGCCAAATGATTTTCCGCACGGAATTAGAATACAAATCGAAGTTGAGAACATTGAAGAAGCAATACATAAATCTGTTGAATTAGGTGCACAAATCGTACGGGATAAAATGGAATTTGATCATTTCTACCTTGCCTATTTAGTTGATCCAGTAGGTAATGGAATAGGATTAATTCAGAATAAATAAATTAGGAAAAGGGATCTGCTTGCAGGTCCCTTTTTATAGTTCAGTTCTAAACCAGAAAGGAATCAATAGAACAACCAGCAATTAGAGAAGCAAATGAAGAATCCGGACAGGGTTTTAACATATAATAATGAGGGCAACAGGTAATTATGAAATGAGGGATTCTTTAATGGAGGTTAAGGCTCCTTTCAAGTTTCTATTTTCACTTCTAATTATTATGATAATAATAACAGGCTGCAACACGAATAAGCCGATAACCCCTAATGAACTCGATAAGATTAACGTCGAAGTAATTGACAGATCCGAGATGCCTGTAGGTATCGCGTACACAATCAAATTATCCAACGAGTCGAATCATACAATAAAACAAAACAATGTATTTATTAGTTATGCTATTAAGACCACAAATGGTTCAAAGGGGAATGAATTCAAGGTAGAGGCGAAGGATAACAAACTGGATATTAAGCCACATGAAGAGGTTCTCTTAAGTGCATTTACACCTATCGAAGAGCTTCAAGGAAATGATAAAATCATGATGGATGAATGCTATCTAGAAATTAAGGGATATGTAGATCGAGTTGAAGAGGTAAATCATTTTGGGAAAACAATAAGTATAAGATTCTAAAGTCGCTAAACAATCTATGTCCTAAAAATGGAATATGTTATAGAATGGAAGAGGATTTCTAATTAGTCCTAAAGCATAGGACCTTTCTGGGTGAATAAATGAAGAAAATTATTATGATAATCGTTGCTCTGGCTGTATTGTTTGGTACGGCAACTTCTGCGTATGCTCATTCAGGAAGAACCGATAAAAATGGCGGACATAACTGCTCCGCAAAGTCAAAGCAAAAAGGGCTTTGCACAGGGTACCACTATCATAATAAGAAAAAGTAGCAGGAAGAAATGAAGAATAAACGAATTTTAATTTAATTAATTAAACCCAGCTAAGATATATTTATGGCTGGGTTTAATAGTGTAGGGAAATAAGAGGACATGACAAAATTAACTCAAGGGGAATTAAACGATGGAATTAAGGGCAACTGAAAGATATATTAAAGAAAATTTGCCAGCGAACTTATTCAGGGGAATTGAAGCAGTAGGCGGTAAAATAGATGTTACCAATGAAAGAGTGATATTTAAGCCTCATGGCTTCAATGTCCAAACCAAACCGCTAGAATTAAATATTCAAGACATCGTTAGTATTGAAAAACGGAATACCTTATTATTAGTTCCGAACGGAATGAAAATAAGATTGAACGATGGACAAGAATATAAATTTGTAGTTTGGAATAGAGCAAAGCTTATTGATCTCATAATGAAATTGAAAAAATCTTCGCTATAAAAGGTAGTTTTTAAGGAGACAAA
The DNA here is from genome assembly GCF_003628305.1 of Cohnella endophytica. Taxonomy (GTDB): domain Bacteria; phylum Bacillota; class Bacilli; order Paenibacillales; family Paenibacillaceae; genus Cohnella; species Cohnella endophytica. The sequence goes on from NZ_RBZM01000001.1 coordinate 47,975, forward strand.
ATGGATCGTTACTATGTCGTGTTTCTAATCTCAGCAGCTATTGTCGGCTTAATTTTCCTGTTCAATAAAAACGATAATCTAGTCAAGGAAACTTTGAAAAAGAGTGCTGCCAGCAAAATGATTGCTTTTGATAGCTCACCCGATCTGCCCGTAGGTTTTGGATATAAGACACAGTGGATTGCAGTAAAAACGAGTGACACAAAATCGGTTGTTGATTCGATAAGTTTGACCGATGTGCATGAAGCCAATTGGCGTACTGGCTTTGCAGGAACAGGGTCAGGCTACTATTTTGTTTCGCCTCCTGTTCAAGGGTGGACTTTAATTATTAATCCTTTAATGCCTGACTTAGGAGCGGAAATAAGTTCAGATCCACTTTCGTTTCCGTTAAAAGCAATTTCTTATTTAAGTCAACGATTTGGGGAAGCGTATTATTTCGGTAACCACCGGATCGTCGGCTACTATTCTTGGGCAAAAGCAAGTAAAGGCATTGTTGAGAGGGCTTTTGGTTATTTGGGGGAATCCGGAACAATTATGTTGGATCAAGGAGTCCCAACAGATGAAGAAACTAGTTTAAATCTGGTATTCAGCAATTTAACAATAAATGATGGAATGAAGCATCCTGATGAGGAAGATGTATTATCTATCGCCAAACAATGGACAATAGACCCCAGAATGACGGAAGGCGAGTACAACCTAGGAGTAGGCTATTCAGGAAAGCTAAATAAACACCTGGGGGGATAACGTGGGAGTAGATTGGTACAACGCGATCGCGATTAGAAACGGCGTTCACTAAATTCCTGTCCGGAATTCCCGGCAACCCGGATTACGCTCTCAGTGAACATCGGGATGAACTAGAAGCGAAAATTAAAGAAAATACGATCGAGGGAATTATTCAAGTATAAGAATACAAATACATATGGAAAGCTACTAAGCCTTAAGACTATGTATACTCTGAAAAGTCATTTGCATGGTGTGATTACGGTACTATAAATAGTTGGTACTATTTCATATGCCTTAACTTCCTTATGATGTTTACAAGAGACGACTTAAGGAGGTATAACATGAAGGCAATAGGTGCATATCTCATCATAATATTGGTTTACTACCTATTTGGGAGACTCCTTGGCAGTACTTTCTTTGAAGAGCCAGATTATAGTTACGTAATCGAATATGGAGTTCTATTACTAATAAGCGTACCCAATTGTATATTTTCAGTAAGATCAAACCAGAAGAGATTTTATTTGAAATGGTTGATGTCATCCCTCATTCCAGGATTGCTGTTTATGCTGCATGCACGAACCGATACCAATACTGGCGGATGGATTTCATTTCCTTGGGATTGGGGATTATGGGAACTTTTTCTGCCTGCAATTTTTACGGTTTCTCAAATTATTTTCTTCATATACATTATCTCTAACCGATCCAATAATAGAGCTGGCGACCAATAAATGCAGGTCAATATCAAAGTATTTGATTCCTATCGAACTGGATATTCAGCGATTCGATGCGAATGCTGCATTTACGATAACAGTAGATACTATAACGTCATTCTTAAATGGTTTTGAAGTACCTTCGGGTGAAGGGGAAGCCATAATAGAGGGAGCGTTCGAATGATCCTTTTCGAGAACAATGATATTGCTCTACGAAGGCTTGAACCTGAGGATGCTGCTTTACTTGCGAAGTGGCTCTCCGATCCAACTGTCCTGGAATATTATGAGGGACGAGACAATCCCCACGATATCGAAAAAGTTAGAAGTCATTACTACGTAGAGCGCGACGAAATTACGCAATGTATTATCCAATATAAAGCAACGGACATCGGTTATCTTCAGTTCTATCTCATTGAAAATGATGAAGTTGAGTTATACGGCTACCAAGATTATACTGGCCGGATTTATGGAATGGATCAATTTATCGGAGAAACCCGATATTGGAATCAAGGTATTGGTTCGATCCTAATTATGATAACCTTACGATATCTGATTGAGAAAAAGGCAGCCAGCAAGATTGTGATGGATCCCCAAGCCTGGAACGCTAGAGCCCTTAGAGTGTATGAGAAGAATGGTTTTATTAAGAAGAAATATCTCGAGCAACATGAGCTGCATGAAGGGGAGTTAAGAGACTGTTGGTTAATTGAATATGAGGTAATTGACGCTTAGAAGTCTTGAGAGGCAATGAGAAGGGAGCAACCCTTTTCGCCACTCAGGCTTCTTTTTTACTAAATTAAAAGAGAGCGGATATTTACCGACTGGGTTATAATACCAAATAAGGAGACGTGCTTAGAAGTATCCGAGAGGCTAGACAAAGGGATCTGCAATCGTAATTTGGATAATCGGGACTGTGCAGCATGTTGGTCAAACAGTAAGATTCTGCCCGGAATGTGGGTTAAAGTTATCTGACGAGTAATGCGGAGTTAGACAATTCGATCCTCGGAGTGATGAAATGTTGACTCACAGCCTGATCATTGTATTCGTAATGACGATGATAATTCATACGGCGGAGACGCTTTCTTATTCCGTTCGGCTGGCAGGAGTAAGATTAAACAAAATCGCCGTTGCCTTATCGCTTTCCGGAATCGTCGTACTTATCTCGAGAACGGCCAATTTGATACAAGCGCCTCTTACGGCTAAGTTCGTAGATTATGCCAGAAGCCACGCTTCGTTCAACTTACTCAATCATCTTCGTATCATCATCTTGGCTTCAACGGTGGGCACTTTGATTGCCATAGTTTTATTCCCTACGTTCGTCAGATTGTCCGGAAGGATTATTGCACGGCTGGAGCTCACGGGATCGATTCCGAAGCTGATATCCAGCGTAACGATCGGTCAACTAAAGAATACGAAGCATTATATTAGAGTTCCGAGGTTCAAAATCAGTCAATATCGATACTTAGGCATATCGAAGAAGTTCATCCTCTTGAATGTCATCGTCACTTCTTTCTATACGGTCGGAGTATTAGCTTCCCTCTATGCGGCACATTTGTTGCCTCAGCACAGTACGGCAGCCTCGCAAGCATCTGGAATCATTAATGGAGTCGCGACGATTTTATTGACTCTATTTATAGATCCGCAATTAGGCTTAATCACGGACAAAGCCTTAACCAATGAGGAGCAACGTCACCAGCTCGGTAAAATCTACATTTTGTTGATGACGAGCAGGTTTTTCGGCACGATGTTGGCGCAACTCGTACTTATTCCGGCATCCTACTTAATCGGTTATCTTGTGAAAATAATCTAACTGTCCGATAGAGGGAGATACAATGATATCAGCATTCATTAAGTTATGAAGGCTATGACAAGTTTGCGTTTACCTGCGCATGTATTATGATCTCTTGGGCATATCATGCTGCTTGCCTTGGGCAGGTTTACAGGAAGTAAGTACTTCGGGCAGATTGGCTCGATATCTAAATAAAATTTCCGCGATCGTCATGTGGGGAGTGGCCATCTATTTGCTAAGTTCATTAATAAGATAGGGGGTCATGTTTATGAAGAAGGAACCACTATTCATTGTCGCGATAGCGTTGGCTTTATTATTGTTAACGAATAGTTATTTAGGCGTTTCTCTTGGTGATCGTATTTTCAAGCTATTTGGTTTAAGTCCATGGACAAAAGGGGATAACAACGGCTTTCACTTATCCGTATTACTCGGATTAATTTTATTAGTCGTTGGAATTAGAGGAACGGTTAAGTTTTATAGATCTAGATATCCAAAGGTGCTAAGCAGGACAATATTAGCTTGCATTGCATTTGTATTTTTGTATCCAGCCCACACGGAGAAAGCTATGTTTATCCTTTATCACGATTCCCATGGACTAAATTCCATAGATTATTCGAAGAAAAACAGTAATTGCAGTATTCAATCCGAAGGAAACAATACAACGGCGAAATGCTCTCTGACCTTTTATAACTATGGTAAGGAAGAAAGCCTTATGGTCAGACCGGTGTTATACGGTAACTTCACTAACATCGAATTCGAATCCAAGCAAATCAATATCCGACCGCACTCCAAGGTTACGATCGGTACAGAATTCAATGGACTTCAGAATGACGGAGCTGGATTTATGGGGACGTTTCCTGCTATAGGAGTAGAAATGATGATCGATGGAAAGAAGAAAATCGTTAAAGGCGTTGTTTAAGCAGGTGGGACGTCGGTCACGATGATCCGTATTATCACAAACCCAAAGAAAGAGCGTGAACAACATGGAAAACAATACCGTGGAAACGAATTACGAGTATAAAAATGAATTGCCGTTAGGCGTTAAAGGTCTTGGAGGTTGGCTAATACTCGTTCAAATTGGTTTATATGCGACATTGCTTATGCTTATTATTCAATTAACCAAAAACAATATCCCGTCCATAACCGGTGAATTGTGGAGTGAGTTAACCGACAAAAATTCGAGCATGTATCATGTGTTATGGGGACCTTTGCTCGTATTTGAACTCGTAGTGAATGCGTCACTGTTTTTATTAGTCCTATACTGTTTGTACAGCATGTATCGCAAACAATCGATATTCCCTAGATTAATCATTATTTTGATCAGCTTGGGCTTGGTAGTTGGAATCATTGATTATATTTTAATTTTTCAAATTCAAGATTCTTTTAACATAGAAGAAGGCAATTCGACTAGCGGTATTTTCAGATCGATAATAACATGCGCGATATGGATCCCGTATTTCAGAAAATCCGTGAGGGTACAGAACACATTTGTGAATTAGGAGATTATTACATGAACTCATCCTATGAATTCATTGCAAGCGGTAGAACCGCTGATATATTGTCCTACGCGGATAACCAAGTCTTAAAACTATTTAGAAATGACATTCCCGAACATCTGATTAAAGAGGAATTTCTGATTGGCCAGGAAGTATTTCATCAAGGCATACCCTGTCCGGAACCTATTGGCATGATGGAGTACAATCAACGTAGAGGGATTATTTATCAAAGAGTAGCAGGGGTAACCATGCTCCGTACGATGCTCAACAATCAATGGACGCTAGAGGAAGAAGCCCGGAAAATGGCTCGACTCCACGCGGATATACATATGAAAACGGTCAGGAATTTGCCGAAGCAGAAAGAAAAATTAAAGGGCCAAATTGAGAATGCGCCATTACTAACGCAAGAGGAGAAAAAGCGAGCTCTCTTGCAATTGGACGGTTTAAGGGAAGGGGCTTCTCTCTGCCACGGCGATTTTCACCCCGACAATATTATGATAGGCGTAGAAAAGGATTGGGTTATCGATTGGATAACTGGGATGCAAGGAAATCCAGCGGGAGATGTGGCTAGAACGATATTAATGCTCAAATGGGGTAGTCTCCCTGATGAAACACCTCCAGAGATCGTGAATATGATCTTAGATTTAAGAAATCTGCTTCTTGAAACTTACATAGAAGAGTACATACGGATTTCCGATATTACGAGGGAAGAAATAGATCAATGGTTGATTCCCGTCGCGGCAGCCCGAATATGCGAATGGCTTCCTGACGACGAGAAGCATGCACTTGTTGATCTAATTAGGAGTTGATTCTTTGTCTAGTACTCATTCATTCCGAAGGCGGCGCGCGGCGTTATTACTCATAATTCTATCGCTATCCATGGGGGTCAGCTCGTGTGCTTCCAGCGGCAAGAAGGCAGTCAGAGACGATGCGGGTAATGAGCTCAGTTTAATCGAAGAAACAGCGCATGGATTATTCTATAGTCCGGAGTCCGATGATGGCGTCAGAGACATGATACGAATCTTATCCCAGGAATTCGAGAACCAAGAACAGAGGATCACCGAACTGTTTAATTACCATTCGGACAAGAAAACGGTAATACACGTCTATGCGGAGGTCTCTCAGTTCTATGATGTGGTCGGTCGAGTTACGGAGGGAACTTACGATCTCGACGACAATACGATAAAAATCTATACGCCCTTAAATCTTTCAAGCCCTAGCGTAAGATCGGAGTACGTTTTTCAATTGATTCATGAATTCGTTCACTCCGTCATTCAACAGATCAATTCTAAGATCGGGCAAGTAAAGTGGCTGGATGAAGGGACGGCCTACTATGCTTCCGGGCAGCTTGAAGCCGAGCTGAAATCCCCGACCAGACACCCTGTTTTTCCTGATTTCGAGCAAGTTGCGAGTCCTTCCTTTTTCGACGTATTCAATCAATCAGCCTACTTCTATAGCGGCACGATCGTAAAATTCATAACGGATAAATACGGTCAAGAAAGCTTAAATAAGGTCATTAGGAATCCGGATCATTTCGAAGAGCTATTGAACGTCTCTTTTCAAACCTTCTATGAGGAATGGAAGGCGTGGAGTAATCACAGCTTAATGAGTATCGTGAAGGAGAATTTTAGTGGATAAATACACGCTGCCTAACTACGAGAACTGCGCCGTGATCACGATTGATACCCAGAATGATTTTAGCTTGCCTGGGGCTATTGCCGAAATCAAGGGGACGAACGAAGTCATCCCGAGGATGAAACAAATTCTTGATGCATGCCGAAGCCTACAGGTTCCTATCCTGCACGTCATCCGCCTCTACGAGGAAAACGGTACTAATGTAGACATTTGCCGCAGAGATTTAATCGAATCCGGAGTCGCGATCGTCAAGCCCGGAACAGTCGGCGCGGATCTGGTTAGCGAGATTAAGCCATTACATGCGGAAACTCTGGACTATAGTGATCTATTAAAAGGTACGATACAACCGTTCGCACATGCCGAATGGGCAATCTATAAGCCTAGATGGGGAGCTTTCTACCAAACGGATTTGGAACCGTTCCTCAGGAGTCGGGGAATCGATACGCTCATTTTCATAGGTTGTAACTTTCCGAATTGCCCGAGGACAAGCATCTATGAAGCGAGCGAAAGAGACTTTAAGGTCGTGATGGTAGAGGATGCGATTTCCGGAGTTTACGATAAGGGGATCGAGGAGATCAAAAATATCGGAATTAAGGTGCATACGACGGTAGAATTAATCACTTCGCTAAATAAAGGAAGGTAACTTCATGTATTCATTCACGGGTCTAGAAGGCAAGAGAGTAAAGCTAGTGCCGTTGGAGCTGGAGCATTCCGAGCCTTTGTTTCGTTGCTCGCGAGATCCCGAGATTTGGGCTCATTATCCTTTCCAAATCAACACGATGGAGGAGATGCTCAGCTTCGTTAACAAGGCGATTCTTGGCCGCGAGCGAGGCGAACAGTTCCCATACGCCGTATTCGATAAGGAGAGCGACGAGTTCGTCGGAACGACTCGATTCCTAAGAATATCCGAAGAAAATAACAATCTGAATATTGGCTCGACATGGTATTCTCCTGTAGTATGGAGAACGCGAGTGAATACGGAAACCAAGTACGTCCTATTGAAGTATGCATTCGAAATCCTTCAAGCGAATCGCGTTGAATTCGTTACATCAACGGATAATGTACGTTCTCAGAAAGCAATCGAGAGACTGGGGGCGCTTAGGGAAGGTCTTTTGAGAAAAAAATATTACGGGCTGGACTACTACATTTACGGAATCATTAACAGCGAATGGAACGCAGTTAAGACTCGGTTGGAAAACTTTCTCGATAATTGAGGTTTAGAATTTTCACGGAAGGATTGAACACGCAATGGATATTAAAGCTAACTTGAAAGAAATAACGGTACTGCATGCCACAATTCAACAATTGGATGAGATCGCGTCGTTGTTTAACGCTTATCGCGTATTTTATGGACAACCCTCGGATATCGAAGGCGCCCGGCAGTTTCTGTTTGATCGGTTCGCCCATCGGGAATCGGTTATTCTAGTCGCCCGGCATCAAGATGATGGGAAGTTAGTCGGGTTTACGCAGCTCTATCCTACTTTCTCGTCGATTTCCATGCGGAGAGCTTGGGTTCTGAACGATCTGTACGTTCTTGAAGACTATAGAGGCTTGGGGATTTCCCATCGATTGCTCGAGGCGGCGAAAGAATACGCGCAAGCGACCGATGCGAAGGGGTTAAGCTTAGAGACGGCAGTAGACAACATCGTCGCGCGCGGATTGTATGAAAAGCATGGGTATACGTGTGACGACCATTACGTTCATTATGAATTGACGATCAAGAAATCATAAGCTGAACAGATGAAAAGTTGGTGACGACGGGGTGCTCACGAACAGGCTTAAGGAAATAGTGGAGAGGTCCCCAGTAGTACGTAGGGATCTTGAGGCGGTGCAATGCCTTGGATTGCCTAATTGGTGCATCGCGGCAGGATACGTGAGGAATCGGGTATGGGATGAGTTGCATGGTTATGCCGAGAACACGCGACTGAACGACGTCGACGTTCTTTATTTCGATCCATTGGAGCTCGACGAACGCAAGGATAAGCTGTTAGAAGAAATATTGCGACGGCAGATCGGCGGTTATCATTGGTCCGTCAAGAATCAGGCGAGAATGCACAGAAGAAACGGACACCTTCCGTATGAATCCATAGAAGCTGCCATGTTAAGATGGCCTGAGACGGCTACGGCAGTTGGAATCGCATTAGAATCCGGTCGCCGACTTCGAATCATCAGCCCGCACGGACTTGAAGATCTGTTCGGACTTGTTATCCGCCGAAGTCCTTTATTCAGCGACCATGAGTACTTTCTAACCAGGGTCCGAGAGAAAGATTGGCTTACTCTTTGGCCTCGGTTAAAACTCGTCGTTGAATAAAACGATTAAATATTGTTTTGGAAAATTAGAATTTATGGCTGTGGCAATTGTATATACATTAAAGAGAACGGAATCACGTTCGCAATCGCTTATTCAATGCTCGTTAGGCCGCAATTTAGATGTCCGTCCATATTTCAGTAGCCGTGTCGTCATGTCAAAACTCAGATGAGGGTTGGCCGGACTCGGCTTTTCGGCGCGCGCGGAAACGGCGTACCTTCATTAAATTCCCGCACATTTTGTCGTCGCAATATCGTTTGGAGCGATTTTTCGTATCATCGTAATACACCCACAAGCAGCTCGGGTTATCGCAGATCCGGATCCTGCTTAGCTCGCCTTCGGCCATTAGCTTCCCGAACGAAGCCGCGATCTCGGCTTCGATGTTCGGCCATCGGCTAGCGGTGGAAGCGAGAGATAACGAGTAGCTTGCCTCTTCTCTAATTACTTTACGTACGACGGCACCTTGGGCCATCGTCTTATTCAAAGACTCCAGATCCTCATCCGCCGGCGAACCGCCTACGAAGAAAGCTTCGGCCATCCGGTGAATGAGCGCCCTTAATCGTTTTAAAGAGGCAAGTTCGCGCTCGGTTAGCGGATTGTCGGGCGTGAGCCTTTGATTATGCAACCACTCCCGGAACCATGCGGGATCATCCAAACGGTCTTCCGCCGTACCGTCGCCCCGCCAATCGCGGTGAATGCTATTCAAGAAGTCGTCCCACAGCATCGTAAAGGTTCTCCTCCGCTTTTTTGCTTTATTGTAACAGTTTAAATAGGGTGATGCTAGTTACTTGACCTTCCACGAATGACATGATAATTTATTGTTGTAACTATCAATAATTATTTTAGTGGTTACACAATAAGGAGGAACAAAAATGACGAAAATCGAAATGTTGCTTCAGGGTTGGGATGTGGCTTACGGGAAGGAAGATTGGTATCCGCCGTTTTCGGACGTTCTAAGCGGGGTCACCGTCGAGCAAGCTTTATGGAAACCAACAGGAGAGCACGTCAACACGATATGGGAAACGCTTAATCATTTGCTTTTCTACAAAGAACGATTCCTGAATCGACTGACGGGAGAGGAAGCCGAATACCCGGCCGGCGTGACGAACGACGATACTTTCGTCGTGCCCACCGCGACGGATGAGGAGTGGACGCGCACTCAGGAACGATTTAAGGCCGTGCATCTCGGGATTCGAGAGAAGCTCGTGGCGTTTACCGAGGAGCAGGTCGAGGAGAAAATCCCGCAAACGAAGATCGCCATTTGGTTACAAAACCTGGCCATGCACGATGCTTACCATCTCGGACAGATCGTTTTTTTGCGCAAGCTTCAAGGCTCTTGGCCGTCCCGACGGGCGTTCGAATAAGAAAAAGCAAGCGCGTGAGAAAATTTTAATTTTTCCTCCTAAAACATGAAACTTTCCGATTCGTTATACCGTCTAAAGGGTATAGGAAAGCGAGGGCGAAACAATCGTCCCCCTGAAGGAGTGAATCCGGTATGTTTAACAAAATGATCGTCAGCTTTGTCGCCGTATTGCTCGGGTTCATGTCACTTGGATTCATTCAAGCGAATACGAACGATTACTTGCCCGTGCCGAAGTCTTCGGACTCGCATGTCGCGTATATCGACCGTATCGTTCAGGAGAATGGCAACTATTATATCGACGCCAATTACATAGAATGGTATGAAGGAGAAGAAGCGAATAAAGTATTCTTGGAGCGGGAGCCCGATTCGGGATTGGACGCTGCTCCGGACGGCTACTATATCGTTAACGACGACGCGCAAATTCGTAGACTCGAGATTTCCCCGAACGCGAAGGTATATATGCAAATCTACAATCGCACGGGCAATGTCGAGGAAGCGACCACGGAATGGAACGAACAGATCAGCATCGAGAAATTCGTTTCCTTATTCGCGGACGACGCGGAGATGAATATGAAAGATTACCCTTATCATCTTCAAGTCGAAGGCGACAAGATCGTTAAGATCACGCAGCAATACATTCCTTAACCTCGTACATGCGACCTTCGGACTAATTTCGACGAAAAACTGCAACAAATGACCCTCCAGGGCGTCTAATCAGTACATTGCTAAGCGCGGTGTAATGAGAATACGTTTTGGAGGTTTTTTGTTGTGAATAAAGCATTATTCCGAGCCGGCTTCCTGTTGTTGACTCTCGTTTTGCTGCTCTCGTCGATGGGCACGAGCGGCGCGCTTGCGGCTACTCCGTCTACCATTCGAATCTATTTGGACGATAAGCCGGTAGAGTCGGACGTTCCGCCATTCATCATTAAGAACATTAACGTTACGATGGTGCCCTTGGCCGTCATTAGCAAATACCTCGGTGCCGGGGTATCCTGGTCGCAAAGCAACAAAACAGCGTCGATTACGAAAGACGGTCTTGTCCTAAGCATGAAAATCGGTCAGAAATTCGCCCTTGCGGACGGGCAGCGCATCGATCTCGAGACTTCCGTCCAAGCGATCGGCGGTCGGGTCATGGTTCCTCTTCGTTTCGTAAGCAATCAACTTAAACTCGACGTCACCTGGTATCAATCCGCGCAGACGATCAAGCTTCGGACCAAGGAAGGTCTCGCTGACACTTCTCTTAAGGGAGCTTGGGTATCTACCGTCTATAATCTGGATTGGCCGACGAGCGGATCGTACGGAAACTCGGCGCGCCAGCAGCAGGAATTCGTTCAAATGCTGGACGAGTTGCAAGGCATGGGGATCAATACGGCGATTGTGCAGGTTCGCCCTTCCGCGGACAGCTTCTATCCGTCGCAGCTCGTGCCCTGGTCGCGCTTCCTAACAGGCAAACAAGGACAAGCTCCCGACTATGATCCGCTTGCTTTCATGATCGCCGAGACGCATCGGCGCGGGATGTCGTTCCAAGCGTGGTTCAACCCGTTTAGGGCGAACACCGGCGAGAAAACCGCGGATTTAGCGTCGAACCACGTATCGGTGTTGCATCCGGATTGGATCGTGCAATCGGGGTCCAAAATGTACATAAATCCCGGTATTCCGGAAGCTCGGCAGCATATCATCGACGTCGTCATGGAAGTGGTCAAAAACTACGAGATCGACGGGGTGCACCTTGACGATTATTTCTATCCTTCGGATGGAGTCTTCGACGATGATGCAACCTATTCAACCTATAACGCCGGCGGGATTTCGAATAAAGGCGATTGGCGTCGCGACAACATTAATCAGTTCGTCAGACAGCTCGGCCAATCCATTCACCAAGCTAAGCCGCAGGTTCAATTCGGCATCAGTCCATTCGGAGTTTGGCGCAACCAAACGATGGATCTGACGGGCTCGGATACGAAGGCAGGCGTTACCGCTTACGATAACATGTATGCCGACGTACGGACGTGGATTCAACAAGAGTGGATCAACTACGTCGCGCCGCAAATCTATTGGAGCATGAGCCTAAATGTCGCGAGATACGACAAGCTGGTGGATTGGTGGGCGAACGAGGTTAGAGGGACGAACGTTAAGCTCTATATCGGCCATTCTCCTTACAAGATCGGGACGACGGAAGCCGGTTGGAGTTCCGCGCAGGAGATCATCAATCAACTTGTGTACAACAAGAATTATTTCGAGGTGAAGGGCGATATCTACTTCAGCGCCAAAGATCTGCGGAGAAATCCGCTGGGCCTGATTCCGTTGCTCCAAACCTACTACAAAGTCGTTAAACCTTAAACCTTACAGCCGTAGCAAAATAAAGCCCGCGATCTGACTCCATAGCGGAGACGGATCGCGGGCCGTTTCGTTTCTATTCGGAAGCAAGAGGAGAGACCGGCGAGCGTTCGGCGTCCAACTGCTTCTTCAACCAATCGCGGATGACCGAGAATACCTCTTCGCGTCCGGTTTCGTTATGTAGCTCGTGTTTGTACTCGGGCCACTCCTGCCACTCCACGAGTTCGGGAGGGGCGAGCTCCGCGAATCGGCGGCTCGCTTGAATCGAAGTCACCTTGTCATCCCCGCCGTGCATGAGCAGCAAGGGAACGGTCAATCTGCCCGCATGTTCCAACGCCCAAGTTCCGGCACGTTGTACCCCGAAGAAAAATCTCGCGGTAATATGCCCATGTCCTAACTCGTCCGTCACGTACCGTTCGACCATATCGGGATCCGTAGTCAGGTTCTGGGCGTTGATCGGACGGTTGTTCGTGAATCTGGGATAGACGCGCTCGATGACTTTGCCAATCGCGGCTTGCAGCGAAGGGGGCTTGAAGGCGAGCTTTAACCATGGCCCCGTTACGATCGCTCCTGCGATATCCGGTTGCCGTCTTAAGAGATGGTTTAAGGTCACGTTGCCGCCCATGCTGTGCCCGAACAAGAAGAAAGGAGCATTCGGGTAACGATGCCGTGCTTCCCCGATCAACAGATCGACGCCTTCGAGCAAATCTTCGTAAGCGGGGACATGCCCGCGCTTCCCCTCCGTTCGCCCATGCCCGCGCTGGTCGAAACCGAGCACCGCGTATCCCTCCGCGACAAGCATATCGGCCACGTGAGCATAACGTCCCATATGCTCGCCCATTCCGTGCACGAAGCCGATTACGGCGGGTATGGTTCCATCCTGCTCCGGGCTCCATTCGCATGCGTACATTCTCGTACCGTCCGAACAGCGCCAATCCCATGTGCTGAATACCATATTTCGTCCCTCCTAGCCGTATTGAGCCAACGAAAGCCCTTTGTTCTATCATATCCGATCTTCGTCTTTAGGGCGACCCAGTCGAAGAGTTGGAATCGAAGAGACGAAAGGTTTACAATAGAAAGAGCGTTACATCGTATACACTCGGGGAGGAGATTAGGAATGACACATAAAGATTCGCTTCAATTGGCAACATTCGCGGGAGGATGCTTCTGGTGCATGGTGACGCCGTTCGAGGAGCTCCCTGGCATTCACGGCATCGTATCCGGCTATACGGGAGGACATACCGTCAATCCCACCTACGAAGAGGTGTGCTCGGAAACTACCGGGCATGCGGAAGCCGTTCAAATCACGTTCGATCCGGAGTTATTCCCATACGGCAAGCTGCTCGATATTTATTGGAAGTCGGTCGATCCTACCGACGGCGGCGGTCAATTCCATGACAGGGGCTCTTCCTACCGCCCGGCGATCTTCTACCATAACGAAGAGCAACGCGCCGAGGCGGAAGCTTCCAAGGAAGCCCTTCAGAACAGCGGAAGGTTCGGCAAACCGATTGCGGTAACGATTGAACCCGCGGAAGTGTTCTATCCGGCGGAAGAGTATCACCAGGACTATCACAACAAGAATCCGCTCCGCTATAAGTATTATCGCCAAGGCTCGGGCAGGGACGCGTTCCTCGAGAACAACTGGAATACCCCGAAGGACAAAGAAGAGCTTCGCAAACGGCTAACGCCGATGCAATTCGAAGTGACGCAGAACAAAGGGACGGAACCGCCATTCCGCAACGAGTTCTATAATAATACGGAGCCGGGCCTATACGTCGATATCGTCTCCGGGGCGCCCCTGTTCAGTTCCCGCGATCAATTCGACGCCGGATGCGGATGGCCGAGCTTCTCGCAGCCGCTGAACCGCGGAAGCGTCCAAGAGCATCAGGACTTCTCGCACGGCATGTTTCGCATCGAGGTGAGAAGCCGGGAAGCCGACTCGCATCTCGGGCATGTATTTGACGACGGTCCGAAGGCGACCGGCGGCTTGCGGTATTGCATCAATTCCGCATCGCTTCGCTTTATCCCGAAAGATAAGCTCGAAGAAGAAGGCTACGGAAACTATTTATCTGAAATCGAATAAGCATGCGTATGCTGAGCCGGACGTTTCAGTACAGCACGCGCCACAGATAGAACGTCGCATAGGCTTCCCAGTTCTCCCAACCAACCGCCAGCTCCTTAATCCGAGCTACGGTTGGTTTTTGCTGTAGGTTCAGAACCGATTTGATCGCGTTATGCAGCCCGACGTCGTCGATCGGGAACGAAGCCGGATATCGCAAACACCTCATCAGCACGTAATTGGCGGTCCATGGGCCGATCCCGCGAATCGAGACAAGCTGCTTCTCCGCGGCTTTGAAACTTTCGGCTTCAAGCAGCCTTTCTTTGCTCAGATTGCCGTCCAATAACAGCTTCGCGACTCCGATCAAATACTCCGATTTTTTCGTCGTCATTTTCAGCTCGGCGATCCGTTCCACTTCGAGCTCGGCGATATTTTGCGGCGTGGGGAACAACCACACCTCGATCTCTCCGCGTCTGACCTTACGTCCGAACGTCTCGACGAATCGCCGTTTCAGCGTGTACGCGAACGCCAGGTTGATCTGTTGGCCGATGATGCCCCAACAGAGCGCCTCGAACAAATCGGGAATGCCCATAGTGCGCAGCCCGAACAAGCGCGACGTGACGCCGCTGAGAATGGGATCATTCTTGGCCATGGCATAGAACTGCGTGAGATCGTTGTCCAGATCGAACCACTCCCGGACATAGCTCACGATCTCTTGTACCACGTTCGCGGACCATTCTTCTTCATCGAGAGAACGGATGAGCAAGTTGCCGGATTCGTCGCCGCTGACTTCGAACAGCCTCGGTTGCTCGGCTACGGGAATCGCTTTGTAAAGCTTATCGTCGCGAATCAGATACAAGCATTCATCCGGCGATCTGGCCAGGTAATCCAAGTTCACGCCGAAATGGAATTCCTTCGGCACGGGAATTGTTATCGTTTGATTCATTCTTTTATCGATCTCCTTAACTTCGTTTCGATCCGAGTATGATTTAGTTGTACCATATTAAGACGGATAGCACTTTGGTAATCTTGCGCTTTCATTTCGAATAGCTAACATGAAACCGTTGATCGGGTTATACTTAGCGTAGAGGTGGTTCTATGAACGACGAATATTGGCAAGCGATCGTCCTGTGCGACGCTTCGTATGACGGTAAGTTCTACTACGGGGTCATGACGACCGGCATCTATTGCCGACCATCCTGCAAGTCGAGAGTCCCGACGCGGGCGAACGTGAAGGTGTTCCGGAACGCGGAGCAGGCGATCGAGGAAAGCTTCCGTCCCTGCAAGCGTTGCAAGCCGGACGGAGGCAGGCTTCCCAGCGAAGAATGGGTCGCGCAAATCGCGAGCGAGATCGAAAAGCGTTATGCGGAGCCAGTGACGCTAACCTCTTTGGCCGAACAATTTCACGGCAGCCCCTATCACCTGCAAAGAACTTTCAAGCGGATCGTCGGCGTCTCGCCGACGGATTACTTAATCCGGACGAGAATCGCGAGAGCGAAAGAAATGCTGTCCGAGACCGACATGCCGGTGATGGATGTCGCGTTCGCGGTCGGCATCGCGAACTTATCCCATTTCTCGACGCGGTTTCTCGCGCAAGTAGGAATGACGCCCACGCATTATCGCAAGAAGCTCAAAGGCGCAATCGCGGACGACAACGGACAATCGACGGAGGAGGAATCATGATGGCAGATAAGACGAAGGATAGTTCGGATAACAGGCTATATTGGACGTTTCTAACCGGCGGGACGCGGAAGCTTGTCGTTGCGGCGACATCGGAGGGTTTAAGTTACGTCGGAGGTTGGGAAGAAGCCTTCGACACGTTCGAAAGCTGGGCGCGCAAAAGCTTCGTCGAAGTCAGACTCATTGAGGACGAAGAAGCAATGAGGCCGTACGTAAGAGAACTGGAGCAATATTTCGCGGGGGAACGGACGGATTTCTCGATTCCGACGAGCCTGCAAGGGACGGCATTCCAGCGCGAGGTGTGGGCGGCCATGTGCAGAGTCCCATACGGTCGGACCGCTAGTTATGCGGACATTGCCGCTAGCCTTCAGAAGCCTCAAGCCGTACGCGCGGTAGGGACGGCGATCGGCAGGAATCCCGTGCTGATCGTAGCTCCCTGCCATCGAATAATTGGGAAAAACGGAACGCTTACGGGTTACCGCGGCGGGTTGGAGATGAAGAAGCAACTATTAGGTTTGGAAAATCCAACTCATCTCGCGTAAGCCGATCGGAATAGATTGTCGATTTTCTTGATTCTGGATAGGTTTTTGAGGTATACTTTTCTCGCCAAAATTAATAGATGAGGAGCAAGAAAATGAGCAAAGTATTGATCTTCGGTCACAAAAATCCGGACACGGATACGATTTGTTCCGCGATTGCCTATGCGGATTTGAAAAGCCAGCTAGGGGAAGACGTTGAAGCCGTTCGTCTTGGCTCCGTTAGCGGAGAAACCCAATTCGCGTTGGATAAATTCGGTTTTCAAGCGCCGCGCCTCGTCGAGACGGTAGCGGGCGAAGCCAAGGGCGTCATTCTTGTCGACCATAACGAACGTCAACAAAGCGTAGCCGACATCGATCAAGTTACGGTATTGGAAGTTATCGACCACCACCGTATCGCGAACTTCGAGACAAGCGCTCCGCTATACTATCGCGCCGAGCCCGTAGGTTGCACGGCTACGATTCTTAACAAGCTGTACAAAGAAAACGGCAAGTCCGTTCCGAAGAACATTGCCGGATTGATGCTGTCCGCGATCATCTCCGATTCTCTCTTGTTCAAATCGCCGACTTGCACGGCGCAAGACGTCGCGGCTGCCCGCGAGCTTGCCGAAATCGCAGGCGTCGACGCCGATAGCTATGGTCTGGATATGCTGAAAGCGGGCGCGGACCTTAGCGACAAGACGATCGCTCAATTGATCTCCTTGGATGCCAAGGAATTCTCCATGGGCAGCGCGAAAGTCGAGATCGCCCAAGTGAACGCGGTGGACGTGAACGACGTTCTGTCCAAGCAAGCGGAACTTGAAGACGCGCTTACGAACATCATCAATGCCAAAGGTCTTGATCTGTTCCTGTTCGTCGTTACCGACATCTTGAACAACGATTCCGTCGGTCTTGCTCTCGGACGCGCTTCGGATGCCGTCGAAGCGGCTTACGGCGTGAAGCTGGAGAACAACAAAGCGGTTCTTAAAGGCGTCGTCTCCCGTAAATCGCAGATCGTTCCCATTCTTACCGACACTTTCAACAAACGCTAATCCATATGGACGGCCCGCGAACTTTGCGGGCTTTTTTGCATACATAGGCAACATGAACAGGAGGCGAACACGATGAAATTAAGCGTTCTCGACCATTCCCATGTTAACGAAGGCAGAACCGTAAAAGACGCGCTTAACGAGACCGTCGCGTTAGCCCAAGAGACGGAGAAGCTTGGCTATCGCCGATTCTGGGTATCCGAGCACCACGGCTCCCAAGCGCTGGCCTCCTCCAGTCCGGAGGTGCTGATCGCGCATATCGCGGCGCATACGGAACGGATCCGTGTGGGTTCCGGAGGCATCATGTTGCCGCATTACAGTTCGTACAAGGTCGCAGAGAACTTTAAGCTGCTCGAAGCGTTACATCCCGGTAGGATCGACGTCGGCTTGGGACGCGCTCCAGGCGGTTTCCCGATGGCGACGAGAGCGTTGCAGGAACATAAGCGGGTGGATATCGACTTATATCCGCAACAGGTAAGCGACCTGAACGCCTATTTGCATGACGACGATCCGGCGTCTCACCGTTTTGCCGGCTTGCGCGCTTTCCCGCAGACGGACACTATCCCCGAGCTCTGGCTGCTTGGCTCGAGCGACGGCTCGGCAAGAATTGCGGCGCAGCAGGGGACGGCTTACGCATTCGCGCAATTTTTCGGCGCGGCGGGCGACGAGCCTCTGCATCTGTATCACGCGTATTTCAAGCCGTCCGCATACGAGCCGTGGCCAAGAGCGCTCGCTGCGGTGATGGTCATCTGCAGCGAATCGGAAGAGGAAGCCCGTATGCTCGCGAAGAGTAACGAGTTGTTTTTCCTGAAGCTGCTTAGCGGTCAGGAAATGGGATTCCTCCCGTCCGTGAAGACGGCCAGCGAATATCCGTATTCGGCGATGGAAATCCAGATGATCGAGCAGATGAGGGCGCGTCGGTTTATCGGAACGCCCGGACAGGTGAAGGAAGGGCTAAGACGTTACGCCGAAAGGATGCATTTGGACGAGCTCATGATCGTGTCGCACATTCATGACTTCGATAAGCGCGTCGAATCGTACCGGTTGATTGCCGAAGCGTTCGCGAAGTCGTAACCAAGTCGTAACCATGAAGAAGACCGAAGTCCCGCCTCTCTCGAGAGGATGGAACTTCGGTCTCATTTTTATTATTCGTTTATTTCAGGTACTTATCTCGGACGATATTCAAATGATGGATCTCATGTCCGGCAATGATATAAGCCCACGCGCGCACGGTAGACGGGTTGTCGTTCACGATGCCGCTCCGCGTCCATGCCTCGTCGGACAACCCTTTAAGCAAAGTAAGCGTGGACCGGCGAACGGCCGCGTAATCTTCGAGCAGGTCGGCGAACGAGCAGGCGTCGAAGCTGGCTCCGCTCATAAGTTCGTCTTGATCGTAACCGCTAAGCGGCGTGCGATCGCCTCTAGCGATTCGAAGCAGCCGATAGCCCATGATCCGCTCGTTATCGGTAATATGTCCGAGCACTTCCTTGAGGCTCCATTTGCCCGGGGCATAACGATAGTTTCCTTGCTCTTCCGTAACGCCGGAGAGCAGCTCCGTCGTGGATTGCAGAGCTTGAGCGAGGAATTCCTGAATATTTACATCCTCCACCAGGCGGACGTAAGTGTCGAAATGCGGGTTGTATTCCTCTTGAGTAGGACGATTAGACATAAATGAGCACACTCCTTTTCCTAAGTATATCATCGTACCCCTATCATTGCAGTTCCTGCTCGTACAAGACATTGCCCGCGTTATCCAAGCCTTGGATCGATAACCATACGTAGTTTTTCTCCGCGTCGTTCCATAGGAAGAGGAACATTCGGTCATCCGCGATCGTTTGGCGAAGTTCGGTCCCCCTCAACCGCAGCACGACGGTCGTAATAAGCGGATCCGACACGTAACCGTAAAACTTAGCTAGCCGAATTTTTTTGTTTCTCTGATTCATTCCCCAACTATGGTCAAGGGCTTGCTCCGATCGATCTTGATTCCGCTTTCCCCGCTGCCCAACTCCCAACCGAATCCTCTTTTCACGACCAAATCCGCGGAAAACCAATCTTTATAAGTGCCTAAATAAACGATTTGATGCGAATCGAAGGGAACGGTCACTTTTTTCGCAACTTTCGATGGGCCGTAATGAAGGCTTCTTTCGGACAGCGCGTGTGTGGCGTCCGCGCTTCGGAAAGTACCGAGCGGATAGACCTCCAGCTTAAACAATAAGAACAATAATGCTACCGCGGCTACCCATTCACATAACGTTATCAAAGTTTTGCGTTTCATCTCCGATCGTCCTCCTTTCCTAACGGAAGGGCGAGCTCGAAGTTCCGGTCGAATAATTCAAATCGAATGGTTAAACTGGAATTAATCGTGTTACCTAGACCCTCATAATGCAAAAAACCTTCGTCGCCCCATGGACTTGAATGAGCGGACGAGGAACGTTGCATCAACTCTTTTCCTTTGGAATCGAATAGTTTAAGAGCATTATTCGATAAGGACCATCCGCCGACATCGCCTTTAATGTCTTTATAATGAATAACGACTTGCGTAGGCGTAATGTACATCGTTTTCACGATTATGGTATCTCCATCGATCTTAAACGAGCGGTCAACGTCGTAATGCGTCACTGGCCCGTCTTTTTCAAGCAGGCGAATGTATTCTTTTATCCCTTTGTCGGGCCAATATCGATCGACTGCCCACATGACGAGCATAATCCCCGCCAAGACGATAATCATTCTTCTGACTACCGTAGCGAGTTTCGTGAGTTGTCTCAATGCAACGCCTCCCTATCTACATAAATAAACGCGACAGGAAGATATTGGTTACGGTGTGTTCGTAAAAAATTAGGCCTGAACGTTCGTCCTTGTAGCCTTGATCGAAACGGTTACGGTCAATATGATGAAGGTATAACAATTAGTTGCCGAGAAACGGAGTTGATGCGGATGAAAATCGTCGTCTTATCCGATACACATATGCCGAGAATGAACAAGAAGCTGCCGGAACGCCTAGTTCGCGAACTGAAGGGGGCGGACGCCATTCTCCATGCCGGAGACTGGACGAGACTGTCCGTTTATGAGGAGTTAGCCGCTTATGCGCCGACTTATGGCGTCGCGGGAAACAATGACGGGGAAGAAATCGTGCGCAAGTTCGGTTTGAACAAGCTTCTGACATTCGAAGGCTGTCGGATCGGCATCGTGCACGGACATGGCTCGGTCAAGAGAACCGGAACGGAAGCGCATGCGATCGCCGCTTTTAAGGGCGTACCCTTAGAAGCGATCGTGTACGGCCATTCGCACATTCCCGTTCTGAAGCAAGGTGCCGAGGGAAGCCCGCTTATTTTCAACCCCGGATCTCCGACCGATAAGCGAAAGCAGGCGCAATATTCGTTCGGTATTTTCCGAATTTCGGATGGATCGATAAAAGCCCGACATGTGTTCTATGCGAATAAAAACGGATAAGAGGCGGGTTAAGATAACGAAGCTCCCGCAACCTCCCGTTATGGTATAATGAACGCATCATTATAGGGGCAATACCGATTGGAGAACCGATCTTGAAAACATTCAAAAAGTTTTATATCGAAATCACGAGCATCTGCAACTTGGCTTGCAGCTTCTGCCCGCCGACGAAACGCCAGGCGAATTTCATTAAAGTCGACGCCTTTACGCATACGCTAGACCAGATTAAGGGACATGCCGACCATATTTATTTTCACGTCAAAGGCGAGCCGCTGCTGCATCCGAAGATCGACGAGTTGCTGGACCTGAGCCACGAGAGAGGTTTCAAGGTTAACTTGACGACGAACGGAACGTTGCTTCACAAAGCCGGTCCGAAGATTCTCGGCAAGCCCGCACTCCGGCAGATTAACTTCTCGTTGCACAGCTTCGACGGTCACGAAGGCTCCGTGGACAAAGAAGGATACGTATCCAGCGTCGTCGCTTTCGCTAAGGAAGCGGTCGCGACGTCCGATATCCGTATCTCGTTCCGACTATGGAATTTGACCCAGGATAACGAAACGAACGTGCAGAACGACCGCAATCGCGAAATATTGAGCAAGCTGGAGGAAGAATTCAAGCTTGATTATAAGATCGAAGAGCATTTCGTCAGGGGTAAGGGAATCAAGCTCGCGGACCGAATCTATTTGAACCACGAGGAAGAATTCAAGTGGCCGGACCTGAAGGAAGAAGAGGACCTAAGCAAGGGCTTCTGCCACGCGCTTCGCAACCAAGCCGGCGTACTTGTCGACGGCACGGTCATTCCTTGTTGCTTGGATGGAGAGGGCGTCATTAATCTGGGGAACATCCATCAAGCGGAATTCGGCGACATTATCGAGGGAGAACGAGCGACTCGACTGTATGACGGATTCTCCCGCAGGGAAGTCGTGGAAGAGCTGTGCCGCAAATGCGGTTACCGCCAACGGTTCAATGCTTAAGTAAACGAATCTGAGTAAAAAGCAATTGAGCAAACTCGCTACAACTCGATCCTAACTCTCTAGTTTGCTCAAAGTTCGCTCAAAGTTCGCTTTAGCTCCAATCGACAGCTAACTTCCAACCGCTCGGCTCGCGCGTCAACCTGTAAAAACTACAGCAGGAAGTCGAATTTCGCATGAATTGGATTTCCAACCTGTAAAATGTACAGTGGAATTTGGCGTTATGAACAACTGGGGAGAAATTGAGGCAATCCTACTGTAGCGAATGCAGGTTGTATGCGGAGAACCTCCCTTTTTCGATGAAATGCCTGTAGTAAATACAGGTTGATGTATGACTTCCAGTCAAACCTTCTCCATAAGTGTTGGAGAGGGTTTTTATGTCAAGCATTCCTTGTTGCAGGAACTTTTCATGCGATCCGTTGTCTTATTGTAAAACGACAATCCATTATCGAGGAGATCAATCAATGACAACTGTACTGAACCCAACGCTTAACCGCGAATACATGATGGAAATTTTGCGACGGTTGCTGGATACGCCGAGTCCGAGCGGGTTCTGCATGGAAATCATGAAGCTTGTCCGCGACGAAGTAGATCAGCTCGGCTACAAGCTCGAGATGACCCCGAAGGGGAATGCCATCATTACGTTGCCCGGTTCGGATAAGTACGATTCCGGAACGCTCGCCTTAACCGCGCACGTCGATACGTTAGGCGGAATGGTTCGTTCGATCAAGCCGGACGGAACGCTTCGGTTTACGCCGATCGGCGGTTATGCGATGCAATCGGTGGAGAACGAATATTGCCTCGTACATACGCGCGACGGCAGAACCTACGAAGGTACGGTGCTTACGAATAAACCGTCCGTACATGTGCACTCGGATATGCGGGATTGGAAGCGCGACGAAGCGAACATGGAAATTCGCATCGACGAGACGGTGAAGTCGAAGGAAGACACCGAGAAGCTCGGCATCGCTCCGGGAGACTTCATCTCCTGGGATCCACGAACCCGGATGATGCCGAACGGTTGGATTAAGTCGCGGCATTTGGACGACAAGGCGAGCGTAGCCGCTTTGTTCGGACTAATGGAATGGATGAAACGCGAAGGTAAAGAACCGAGCCGGCCGGTAAAAATCATTCTGTCTACCTACGAAGAAGTCGGACACGGCGCCTCGTATATCCCCGCGGATATCACGGAGATGATCGCGGTCGACATGGGTGCGATCGGGGATGACTTGTCGACGACGGAGCATGACGTATCGATCTGCGCCAAGGATTCTTCCGGACCTTACGACTACGGCATGACTTCTAAGCTTATCGATTTAGCGAAGCGGGAAGGCCTTCCTTACGCCGTCGATATTTATCCGTTTTACGGTTCGGACGCATCCGCTGCTCTTCGTGGAGGCAACAACATCCGCGCGGCGCTCATCGGCCCCGGCGTGCATGCTTCGCACGGTATGGAGCGCACGCACGCGGACGCGGTCGCGAACACGGCGGCATTGCTGCTTGCCTACGTGATGGAAACGGAATAAACGAAGCGAATGTTAATCGTTATCCCAATCGGCGAACTGGTTCGCTCGCGGTCGCGGCTTGGAAGGCTTCGCGCGAGCGCTTTTCTGTCCCGATTTGGCGCTGCCGGCTTGGTCCTTGCGCGCGAGGCGTGCGAGCTCTCTTGAGGTTTTGCGGTAGTTGGCGAGCCGCTTCGCATCGAGTTCTCCTGCTTCGATCGCGTCGAGAACGGCGCAGCCTTGGGCGTTCTCGTGCCGGCAATCCCGATAACGGCAATGGTCCGCCAAAGCTTCGATGTCGGAGAATGCGTGCTGTATGCCTTCGTCCGCATCCCATAATTGGAGTTCCCTCATGCCCGGCGTATCCATGAACAGCGCTCCGCCTTGGAGCAAGAAAAGCTCCCGGTGCGTCGTCGTATGTCGACCTCGGGCATCGCTCTCGCGGATGCCTTGAACATGTTGCAAATCTTCGCCCGCGAGCCAATTCAGCAAAGTAGATTTTCCGACGCCGGATGAGCCCGTTACGCCGATCGTATTACCGGGTTGCATATAAGCTTGAAGAGCTTCTTTCCCTTGATCGCGATGCGCGCTCACGACATGCACGGGAACGCCCGGCGCGATTTGTTCCACCTGGGAAGCGAAGTTTGCCGGATCGTCGACCAAATCTGCCTTTGTCAGCAAAACGATCGGTTTCGCGCCGCTTTCCCAAGCCGCGATCAGATACCTTTCGATTTTACGAAGATTGAAGTCCAGATTCAGCGCGTTAACGATGAACAAATAATCCAAGTTCGCGCCGATAATCTGGTCCTCGAGCACTTGCCCGGCGACTTTGCGTACCATGGCCGAGCGGCGGGGCAGTACGGCGTGAATGACGGAACGACGTTCGTTCGGGAGTTGAGCAACGAGCACCCAGTCGCCGACGGCGGGATAATCTCCGCGTTTGGCGGCGTTGAACTCGAATTTGCCGGTGACGACGGCGCTATGTTCGCCCGATTCCGTCATGAGACTGTAGGAATGGGAGAATTGAGCGATGACTCTCGCGGGGGAAAGATTCTCCGAAGCATTCGCGAAATGACGGGACAGTACGTCGTCCCAATGTTGGTTCCAGCCGTAGGCTTGCAATTGATTATTTTCGATAATTGGTTTCAAATGAAAACTCCTTCGTAATCCGAATTAGAATGTAATACAAAAACGAATAGCACAAAAGCCGCAGGGATTCCCTGCGGCTTATTCGTCTGCTCATGCAGATGCATGCAAACAAAAAAACCGCCCGAAACCTTATGGTCTCAGGCGGTCGACTGCGATGAACGGCGCGGACGAGGGCTCACCCCGCACGACATTACCGTTATCGAATTCGAACAAAACCCCGTTGAGACCGGTCGATATGCGCTTGCGAATCCATCGCGACAATCGATACATTCAAATAGTTTGCCATATGACATCAGCCTCCTTTAAGTAATTGACGTTAGTATAAAGGTACTAACCCGCCTTGTCAAACCTTAGCAACCAACCGCCCGTTACGTGCGTCTAAAGTATAAATGGATAACATCATTTTCCATTAAGGGGTTGTGTATGAAAAAGAGCGGAACAACTTTGCTTATGATGGCCTTGCTTGGCGTAACGTTATCCGCGTGCCGGAGCGAGCCGCCGATTACGGACGAACATACGAAATACGATCTGCCCATCGTCGATAAGCTGGCGGCGGGCGAGAGATTGCATTTCATTCACAACGAAAGCATGGCCTTATCGAAGCAGTATTTGGACGTTCCGGTCGTCGTCGACCTGACCGAATATTCCGACCGACCGATCGCCAGGGGAGACGTCGTCTATTTCCGTACGGATGCGGGTAACCCGTCCAGCGGATACGATGTCGCGAGAGTCGTCGGATTGCCGGGAGAACGGATCGTCATTAAGAATGGCCGAATTTCGATCGACGGGCATAAGTTGGATACGTTCTATGGACACATCTCGAAGGCTGAGCCGGCTAATAATAACGCGGTATACGATCGGGATATCGTAATACCCGACAAACGGTTTTTCATGATCGGCGACGTGTGGTTTAGAAACTTCAGCGGCAGCTTCATCGAAGGTCCGATCGAGGGGGACCGCGTGAAGGGGAAAGTTGTCGGCTGGGTGAAAAGTCACATCGAATCGACTTCTCCGGCCTTACCCGCGGAATACCTTAAGACGCTGACCGATTGGTACGCCAAGCAGACGGATCAAGAGAAATTAAAAGCGATTTGGGAGTGGCTTCCTTTCATCGACTGGAACGTCTACGAGGAAGCGAGCGGGAACAAAACATCGGAATTGCTTACTTTTCTGTACGAGTATCGAGGATCCATCGGCGAAGGGGAGAAGATCCAGCTGCTGCAAGCGACGAAAGGGCTGGACGGGGCGTTATCGGAAACGTATTCCGCGATCGTCGGGGATTGGTTTCTGAGCGATATGCCCCATATGATACAAGCGCTAACTATATTGGGTCCCGAAAAAGCAAATTCGGTTATTGGCTATATCGCATACCATTGCAGTTATGGAGACATCGCGAAAGCGATGAATGATGCGAATGCATCGCTTCAATCGGACTGGATCACTCCCCCGGAGAAAACGACGGTGCAAGCGCTGATGTCCGCGATGAAAGCTCATCAAAGCGAATAGGCTAGCGCAAGCGCGGGGGCGAGCGAGTATCTTTCGTATCCGGATTGAGTTTCTCGCGTATGTCGTCCGCGTTCGAATTGATGAAAAGGTTGTCGAATGCTATAGTATGAAAATGGAATTTACATTGGCATAGCAGCAAATATCCAGCAAGACTAACGAGGTTTGAAAATATGAGAACAAGATTCATTGCCGGCTTATCGCTCGTCACGATGGGAGCGGGCTTCATCACGACCTTATTCCTTCCAGACCACCCCGCAATCGAACTGCTGAAGGGCGGCTTCGAAGCGGGGCTGGTCGGAGGCTTCGCGGATTGGTTCGCGGTCACGGCTTTATTCCGTCATCCATTAGGCATTCCTATCCCGCATACTTCTTTGCTGCTCAAAAATCGGAACAAGATCGCGAATTCCCTTATCTCCGCGCTGGAGAACGAATTGTTGAACAAAGAGAGCATCGCGCGCAAGCTCAAGCAGCTTCAACTGCTCAAGCTCGCCGGATCCGCGATGACGCGTCTGGTCGGGAAGCGAAGCAATCGAATCGGCGCGTTAAACGCCGGTCAAATTCTGCTTAGGCAGCTTCCGCTGGACTCGTTCGTTCCTTTGCTGCAGAACGGAATCGTCACGCTATTGCGTCAGACGGACGTTAAGCCGCTGGCGACGAAAGCGCTGGATACGGCGATTACGGAAGGCTGGGACGAACGGGCGCTCGATTACGCGCTTAATCAAGGCAGAGTCTGGGTGAGCAAACCCGAAACGGGACATCTCCTCGGCTCGATCGCTCAGCAGAAGCTAGCGGAAGCTAAGGTTGGCGGCTTCATGGGCTTTGCCGTGCAAGCATTCGCCGGTTTCATGAACGAAGAGAAGCTGGGGACGATGATCCAACAGCTTATCTTGTCGGGCATTCAAGATCTCGTTCTCCCGGACAACCCGAACCGGGAGCTGCTGCTGAGAGAGATTCGATACCAGCTTCAACGCGTCGCCGGAGACGAGGAACTTCTCGAGCGCGGCAAAGACTGGTTAATCGATAAGGCGACGAATCCGGATAGCGGGAAGTTTCTGCTGGAACGAATGGAGAGTTTGCGGGATTTGCTGCTGGAAGCGCTCGAGAACGAGAAACGACGCGGAGGACGTAAGGTCGTCAGCGCGTTCCGTTATGTCGTTCGCCGCTTGCAGGCGGAGCGACAGCTCGCGGAGAGCGCGGAGCAGAAGGCGCTCTCGTTCATCGTGAATACAGTCGAGGCCAATCATTACCGGATCGGCGCGCTCCTGAAGGACAATCTCGACAAGATGAACGACAAAGAGTTAGTCCGAATGCTGGAAGAGAAAATCGGCGGAGATTTGCAATGGATCCGAGTCAATGGCGCTATCTGCGGCTTTCTGATCGGACTGGTCTTGACGGCAATTCAGTTGTTCTAGACTTGTGCTCTCACGCCGAATCCGATAAGATAGATTTATAAGCCTTAGTCCGATCGTATGAACAATCGCATAAGCTTGACCCGGAGGAGCCTGCCAACAGCGGGCTCTTTTTGCGTTTTTTCAGACCTGTGTCCGAACATGTTTTGGGTGCGATTGGGAAATCATGAAGGCAATATTAACCTGGGAGGTCATCATGGACCAACAAGCAAATTGGGCAATTGCAATATTTTTAATCATCTATGCGCTAATCGTTACGGAGAAAATCCATCGAACGATCGTTGCGATGCTCGGCGGCATTCTCATGATCGTATTCGGGATCGTGGATCAGAATACCGCCATGCACCATATCGATTTCAATACTTTGGGATTGCTGATCGGGATGATGATCATCGTCAGCGTGACATCGGAGACCGGATTGTTCCGATTCATTGCGGTTTACGCGGCGAAGAAAGCGAAGGGAGAGCCTATCCGCATCCTGGTCGCGCTTGCGCTTATAACCGCGGTCGGCTCTGCCTTTCTTGATAATGTGACGACCGTATTGCTTATCGTTCCCGTCACCTTCAGCATTACGAGGCAGCTTCGCGTAAATCCGGTTCCTTTTTTGCTGACGCAAATTATCGCATCGAATGTCGGAGGGACGGCCACGCTTATCGGAGACCCTCCGAACATTATGATCGGAAGCGCGGTGAAGGAGTTATCGTTCCTTGATTTTATGATTAATTTGGCTCCGATCGCGGCGATCGTGATGATTGTATACGTACCGATTTTCATTCTGCTATTCCGGAAAAAACTACGCACGACCGAAGAGTTGAAACGCGGAATTATGGAGTTAGACGAGAAACAGCTGATCACGGACGGTAAGTTGCTTCGAAAGTGCTTATTCGTCTTAGGCCTTACGATGCTGGGCTTCTTCACGCATCAGCTATTCCATCTGGAATCGGCGACAGTGGCGCTTGCCGGGGCATTCTTGTTATTGCTTCTATCGGGGGAACACAAGATGGAGGACGCGTTCACGAAGGTGGAATGGACGACGATCTTCTTCTTCATCGGTTTGTTCGCGCTCGTATCGGGGCTAGTTGAAACCGGCGTAATTTCCAAACTTGCGGAAAATGCGATCGAGTGGACCGGAGGCGATCCCGTTGCGACTTCGATGCTGATTCTATGGCTAAGCGCGATTGCTTCGGCTTTCCTGGATAACATCCCGTTCGTCGCGACGATGATTCCGATGATTCAGGAAATGGGAATGATGGGTATTCAGAATCTAGAGCCGCTCTGGTGGAGCTTGGCGCTCGGAGCCTGCCTTGGGGGCAACGGAGCGCTGATTGGAGCTAGCGCCAATCTGATCGTCGCCGGAATGTCGGCCAAGGAAGGTCATCCGATCTCCTTCATGACTTATCTGAAATACGGCTTCCCGCTCATGTTGCTCTCCATCGTCATGTCCAGCGTCTACATCTACTTCAGATACTTGATGTAATCGCCGAAGTTACGCGGCTTCAGCGACGACGACCGTAGGCTTAACGCTGCGCTCCGATCTCATATAGAGCAGCAGGCCGACGATGATGAACACTCCTCCGAGAAGCTGGAACGAGCTGATCATTTCTTGGAATAGAACCATTCCGAGCAAGCTTGCACCGACCGGTTCGGCGAATACGGAAATGGAAATCGTAGTAGGCTTCACGTATTGCAAGAGCCAGTTGAAGATCATATGTCCGAATACGGTAGGAACGATCGCGAGCAATAGGAATATTCCCCACTCTTTGGACGGGTAGTCCAACATGTTATAGCCGGCAAGCGCGTTGTATCCGGCGAAACATACGGCCGCGATCGCGAAGACGATCAAGCTGTATAAGTAAGAGGACACCCGTTCGAGAATGCGTTTGGCGATCAGCATGTTAACGACGACCGCCAACGTTCCGAGAAGCGAGAGAAGATCGCCTTGGAAGGCTTTCCGAGACAGGCTCATATCTCCGGAGCCTACGCAGATCGCACCGATCAGCGCAACGATCAAGCCGATTAAAGCCAGCTTGCCTATTCGATCCTTAAATAAGAAATAGGCGCCGATCATTACGAAGACGGGCTCCAGCGCGAGAATGATGGTTGAACTGGCGATCGACGTATAGTTCAACGATTCCATCCATAACAAGAAATGCAAGGCCAAGAAAAATCCGGCGAGCACGAGCAATATCCAATCTTTACGCGATATCGAAGGAAGGTTCCTCAGTTGGCGGGTTCCGAAGGGCAGCATGAGCAAGACCGTGAATAACATTCGATACAAGCCTTGTACGGATACGGGAGCTCCCGAATACCGAACTAGAATCGGCGCGAAAGAGATCGCGATCATCCCGATCAGCAAAGGGAAAACGGGTTTAATGGGCGGAGTTTTCGGGTTCATTAGTCGATACCATCCTGTTCTGCAACTCAATAAGCAATTATGCAATTGTAATGCCGCGGAACGGAAAGATCAACCGCTTTGCGGTCGAAACGAGCCTACAAAAAGTTTACAGAATCGCAACAACCGGAAATGAGCCCGATACATCCCGATTTTATGATTAGATCCATCGGCGAACAACCGATCGTTAGGACTATGCCCTATCACTCTATTCATAAAGGAGACCACCTAATCATGATCAGAAAATCCCGCAAATCGAAAACCATGACGATAGCCGCGATCGCAGCGTTAACCTTCTCGCTTCAAGCAATGACGGTTTCCGCCGCATCCTCGCCGACGCCGAATTCAATCCAGTTGGCAGCAGCCGATAGTAAATCATCCGCTAAAGTCGTCGCCGAATTCGAAGCATTGCTGAAGAAACAGGGCCAATTACCTCGGGCGTTCGCCTATCTACGCGCTCATATCGGCGATGTCACTCCATCACAAGCGACCGTCATGGCGCTGCACTTGGAGAACGCGGTGAAAGCGCAATTGCCTGCCCTTCAGAAGCGCTTCGAGAAAAACTCCGTTCAACAGGCGATCAATAGAGCCTATACGAAAGGCGCGACCTTAGACCAAGTGATCGCTAGAACGAAGGACGCGAACTTGAAAGCTCTGCTGAAGGAAGCGAAGGACAGCGGATATAAGCTGGAGACGGCTGAAGGCTTTTATTTCCCGATCGTGGACTATTCCGCGTTCAAAGCGTTCGAAAGCCGCGTAAATGCCGATATTAAAGCCTATATCGAGATTATGGCGGTCGAGTCCGATCAAGCGAACGTTAAGGATGCGGGTATCGTAATCGGTTATCAGCAGCTCGTTAACCGGGCGCTTAGCCAAGAAAGCTTCTTGGCGAAGTATCCGTATTCCAATCGTAAGGCGCAGATCGCCAATCTGTTCAACAGCTACCGTACCTTAACGTTCTACGGAGCGAATAACACGCCGCTGTTCGATTACGAGCATAAAGCGATGCAGCCGAACGCCCGTAAGGCATACGAAGCGATTCTGTCGTGGAACAAGCCTGATTCCAGCGCCTACTTGACGACGCTGAGGAAGTTCATGGATATCGTCGAGCAGAACGGATATAAGCTAACGCCGGCGGTCGATCAATTCCGTAAAGCCAATATTCCCGTCGCCTAAAGCCCGCCAAACTTTATTGATGGCAAGTCCAAACCCGGAAGCTTCGTTTCCGGGTTTTTTGTTGTTTTGCGATCGAATAACTCTAATTTTTTATAGACAAATAATAAATTTGTTTGTATATTATAAAACGTAATCCGATAATGTTTGTATATACATTCAAAGCAAAGGAGTTTCTAAGATGTTGAACAACCGCTATGTCCGCACGATTATTCTATCCCGCGTATTGCTGAACCTCGGTATTTGGGTTCGCAATTTCGCGATTCTTCTGTATGTCACCGACATGACAAACAATGATCCGCTGTACGTATCACTCATTTCGGTGGCGGAGTTCGCGCCGATTTTCTTATTCGCCTTGATCGGGGGGACGTTCGCGGATAGATGGAAACCGAAGCGAACGATGATCGCAAGCGACCTGCTTTCCTCCGTATCCGTGTTCGCGGTACTATTCGCGCTTATTTACGGTTCTTGGCACGCCTTGTTGTTCGCGACGTTAGTGTCATCGTCTTTGTCGCAATTTTCCCAGCCCTCCGCAATGAAAATATTTAAGCGTCATGTGCCGCAAGAGCAGTTACAGGGCGTCATGGCAGCCTTTCAATCCATGACGGCTTTGTTCATGGTAATCGGTCCGATGATCGGTACGTTTATTTATACCCACTACGGAATCGAAACTTCGTTGGCTGCTATGGGAATGTTGTTCATCGGATCGGGGAGTATTCTGGCGATGCTTCCGCGTGACGAATCCGCAAGCGCTACTGTCCAAGCTTCCGGATTTCTACAAGAAATGAAATCAGGGCTCGCTTACGTCCGGGCGAGTCGCGTGCTTCGTAAGCTTGGCGGCGCTTTTGCGTTCTCCGGTCTGGCGGCGGGATTAATCCAACCGCTTATGATTTTCGTCGCGACGGAATCATTAGGCTTGGAGAAGTCCGATCTGCAATGGTTGCTTATGGCGAACGGAGGGGCGACGCTTCTCGCGGGAGCATTCATCCTGGCGATCGCCAAGAAAACGAAACCGCAGATCTTGCTTGTAATCGGGCTGATCACCAGCACGTTCGGCACGGTCGGGGTGGGTTTCTCCACGAGTCTGGCATTGTCGATCCCATTGATCGTGATGAACGGGCTGTGTTATCCGTTTATTCAAGTCGGAATTCAGACGCTGTTAATGAAGAACACGGAGGGAGCGTATATCGGCAGAGTCGGCGGCACGCTTTCGCCGATGTTCATGGGGATGATGGTCGTCGGCATGTCTCTCTCCGGAATTCTGAAGGATCAAATGTCGCTTAGAATCGTATATGGAATTTCGGCTTTGCTCTTCCTTGCGGGAGCTCTCATCATAAGTCCGTTGCTTCGCGAAGCCCGCGGAGGAAAAAGTTCGCCGAAACGTCAATCCTTGGCTGGCAAAGACGTACTCAAGGAAGGACAAAACGGTTAAAATAAAGGAACAAAGGACGGTGGTTGCGAATGAGTACTAATCTCTTGTTGATTATAACCGTGATCGTCATGGCGGCCGCCGTCATCTGGACGGTCAGAGTCGGCGTATCGCTTGGGAAGAAGGAAACGAACGGCAGTTATTTCGCGCATTCGGGACGCAAGCTTGGCAGGTTGCTTTCCTTATACGTAGTTGTCATCATTGCCGTCATCATCATATTTATTGCGATGATGAATAAATGAACGAACGAAAAAGACCGCTCCCGGAATCCCCGGGGCGGTCCATTTCGTTTATTCGGGCTTAGCGTAAATACCATTCCATAGAGTTATGGTACTTCGCCGTTTTGTGATGGTGCGTTTTCTTTTTATGGTTGGTGCCATTATCCTTGCTTGGTTTCGATACATTGGTGCTATTGTCCGTGCTCGGATTCGTTACGATGTTGCCATTGTCCGTGCTTGGATTCGTTACGGTGTTGCCATTGTCCGTGCTCGGATTCGTTACGTTGTTGCCATTGTCCGTGCTCGGATTCGTTACGATGTTGCTATTGTCCGTGCTCGGATTCGTTGCGTTGGTCGGAGGCGTGACAACAACGGTGTTTCCGTTTGACGGAATGACACGGCGCGCGGTTACATAAGTTCGATCCCATGCGCTCCCTGCGAAATTCGAGATCGTAACGCCGATCCCGACGCGGTAAGTGTGCAGAAGCTTTCCGTCGCCGATATAGATACTAACGTGGTTAATGACTCCGTCCTTGTTCGTATCGGAGAACACCAGGTCGCCCGGTTGAAGCTGGTTACGCGGAACGTAAGTCCCGGAGCTTGCTTGTTGCTTGGACGAACGCGGCAAGGTTATGCCGGCCTGTTTAAATACGTATTGCGTGAACGAAGAGCAATCGAACGTGCTTGTTTGGTTCGCTTTGGCTCCGAATTGGTAAGGGACTCCAAGAAACTGCTTGCCCGTAGAGATCACTTTGTCGGCGACCGACACGGTCGAGTTGGAAGATATCGTAGATGCGGCAGCCGCATAAGCGGAATGAGAATTCGAGAACAACGTTCCCGCCGAGATCGCAATCGTCAGGCTAAGAGAAGCACCGACCAACAATTTACCGAGTCGGCGATTATTTAAGTTGTTTATATTGTTCATAAGATAATTCCTCCTTAAGGTCATGTTGGATTTGAATGTGCTTCGTAACTCCTGCAACAACCTTATCACATCATTTTCGCCCACCATTTGCTAAGGAGAAGCGGAAACCGTTCGCCTCATGGATATCACCTTGATTCTGATAAAACGATGAGAAAATACACACGATACTCGTATTGACATTACCGATTCGGAACAAAAACTCTGAAATCGCTTGGCAATTGCGGGACGATCATGTGATAATGTCACGACAACGAAACGTGGAGGCAACATCACTTTGAATCGGTATCCTTTCGAATATGAACCATCCAAGCCCATCGTGCCGCAGATCGGCGAGTGGGTAGCTGACGTGTTTTACGACATATTGCCCGAAGCGGGCTTCGAAGTACGCGACGAACAAATCTACATGGCGTTTCAATTGGAGAAAGCGTTCGCGGACAAGCAGACGATTTTCGCGGAAGCGGGAGTGGGGACGGGCAAGACGCTCGTTTATTTGCTGTACTCGATCTGTTATGCGCGTTATCATCGCAAGCCGGCGATCATCGCCTGCGCCGACGAATCGCTGATCGAGCAGCTCGTGAAGCCGGAAGGCGATATCGCCAAGCTGGCTCGGCATCTCGGAATGACGATCGACGCGAGGCTCGGCAAATCCCAGGACCGTTATTTATGCCTGAAGAAGCTGGATAACGCCCGTACCGATTACGAAGAGCCGGAATTGTACAAGGATATTTACGAACAGCTGCCCGCTTTCGTTCATAAGAGCGAGGGGATGCAAGCTTTCCATGCTTACGGGGATCGGAAGCAGTATCCTCACCTGAACGATGAGCAATGGGAGCGGATGAATTGGGATCCGTTCCAAGACTGCTTCGTCTGCGACAAGCGCCATCGCTGCGGTCAGACATTGTCCCGCGAGCATTACCGGCAATCGGCGGATTTGATCATTTGCTCTCACGATTTCTACATGGAACACGTATGGACTTATGAGGGAAGGAAGCGGGAAGGCCAGCTTCCGCTTCTTCCCGAGCATTGCGCCGTCGTTTTCGACGAAGGACATTTGCTCGAATCGGCTGCTCAGAAGGCGCTCACTTACCGGATCAAGCATCCGATCTTCGAGGAGCTCGTTACGCGGTTGCTCAAGAACGAGATGCGCGAGACGCTTGCCGTCTTCATCGACGACGCGATCGAACGGAGCGAGCGGTTATTCGAGTTGCTCGAGAAGCATAGCGACGCAATCGCCGGTTCCGATCGCAGGCATATCCATGTGAACAAAGAGTTGATCCAAGCCGTCTCCAGGCTGCGCGAATCGTTGGACGGAATCGAGGAAGAGCTCGTCTTCGAGAGCGAACTGTACAATCTCGACGGCTATCAGTTGCGCATCGTGGAAGAACACCTGGAAATGATGCAGAAGGCGCTTAGCCTGTTCCAGTCATCGGATTCCTTGATCTGTTGGGCTACGGATAGCCCTACCGGTCTCACGCTCGTCATTATGCCGAAAGCCGTCAAGGAAGTGCTTCGCGAGCGGGTATTCGCGCTGAACATGCCGGTCGTATTCTCTTCCGCAACGCTGTCGGTTAACGATTCGTTCGATTATTTGGCATATAGCTTAGGCGTGTCGAAGTATTTATCTTTCAGCGTGGATTCGCCATACGATTACGAGGGCAGGATGGAAATCTCGGCGCCGCGATTAAGCAACGGACAATCGTATTCGTTCGAGGAAAAAGCTCAGGCAGCCGTACAGGCGCTTCTGCGCACGGAGGGAAGAGCGCTTCTGTTATTCCCGTCCCGCGAGGAGCTCAAACGCTTCAAGGAAGCAATTCCCGCATTGCCGGAGCTGTTCGGCATGCGTTTCGGCTTCGAAGGGGACCGGGAGATCAGTCATCTGATCGCGGATTTCCAGAGCGACGAGACAAGCGTGCTATGCGCCGTTACGTTATGGGAAGGCTTGGACATTCCGGGCCCGTCGCTGTCGAACGTGATCGTATGGTCGTTGCCGTACCCACCGAACGATCCGGTATTCATGGCGAAGCGGCAGGAGGCGGCGTCGCCGTTCGAAGAGGTGGACATGCCTTATATGCTCCTTCGGTTAAAGCAAGGAATCGGAAGGCTCATCCGTACGCGGGACGACTCGGGATCGATTACGATTCTGAGCGCGGAGCTTCATTCCGACGCTGAATTGAGAGCTCAGGTGCAAGGCATTTTACCTCAAGGGGTCGTTCTGCGCGATCACCCCTTATCCGAATGGAAGCGATAATTTGTCACTTTCCCGGATATGGTGCTAAAATAGTCGTAGAAAAAGCTGGAATATGATATGGGGAGGTCGTGATCGAATGTTGAAAATCGCCGTAATTATAGGTAGTCTAAGACAGGGCTCCTACAACTTGCAGTTGGCCAACACGATGAAGGAGCGCTACATTAACAAATTGGATCTGGATATCGCCGAAATTCGATCACTTCCGTTTTTCGATCAGGATATCGAGCTGAATCCGCCGCATGCCGTTAAGGAACTGCTAGGAAAAGTAGCGTCCGCGGATGGCGTATTTATCATTACGCCGGAGTATAACTGGTCCGTTCCCGGCGTGCTGAAGAACGCGATCGATTGGTTATCTCGGATAGACAAAGTACTGATCGGCAAACCGGTAATGACCGCCGGCGTATCTCCGGGCATGATGGGAACGATACGCGCCCAGTTGCATTTGCGCGAAATACTGGCAAGCCCGGGAATTCAAGCTAAGCTGCTACCGCCCGCAGGCAACGAAATCTATATTAGCTCGGCAGCCTTGAAATTCGACGAATCGACGCATCGTCTTGTCGACGAGTCGACGTTGCGGTTTATTGACCGCGTCGTGGACAAGTTCATCGAGCTCGTTCGTTCAGCATAACGCCATTTTTACTATATTACGGTTCATCCCATTTCATCATGGAAGCCCGCGCATACGCG
This sequence comes from Cohnella endophytica, assembly GCF_003628305.1. Lineage (GTDB taxonomy): Bacteria > Bacillota > Bacilli > Paenibacillales > Paenibacillaceae > Cohnella > Cohnella endophytica. The sequence continues at coordinate 84,686 of NZ_RBZM01000001.1, forward strand.
GGCTTCTTTTCGTTGTTTAGCTTTCGTTTAGGATTCTTAAGCTTATCTTAAGCATTAATTACGAGCTCCGTTAGCTTTGTTCGTTATCTTATGAAGAGACGAGCAGATAGTCGAGGAGGTTCATTCATTCCATGAAAACGATTTTGTATGTTTTGTACGGCGGCCGATCCCCCGAGCACGAGATTTCCCTTAGAACGGCGCTAACCGTTCTGCAATCGATCGATCTGAGCGAATACGCAACCTATCCGATTCATATCGCCCAAGATGGAACTTGGAGTTCGGCCGGAAAGCTGGAGATTCCGCCGAACGAGCCGGAAAAACTTATTCTGCAACCTCGTTGCGAACGAATTGCAGCTTCTTTAGGAGAGGTGTTGAAAGAACTTCTCTCCTTGGATGGCCCCAAGGTCGTTCTGCCGCTGTTGCACGGTTCCAACGGCGAAGACGGGACGGTTCAAGGGTTAATGGAATTACTCGATATCCCTTATGTCGGCAATGGCGTCCTCGCGTCGGCCGTCGCATTGGACAAGGCGGTCTGTAAAGCATTGCTCGCCCAGGATGGCATACCGGTAACCGAATACGTTGTCTTCACGTTATCCGATTGGGCGAGGGAATCTACGCCGATCTCCCAGAGAATCGCTTCAGAAATCGGGTATCCCGCCTATGTCAAACCGGCTAGCTTGGGCTCGAGCATCGGCATTAGCAGATGCGAAGATGAGGGCGAGCTGGTTTTGGCGATCGAGAACGCGTTCCGATACGACCGCAAGATCGTCGTTGAACGCGAAGTGGTGGGAAGGGAAATTCAAGTTGCGGTTATGGGCAACGATGAGCCGTCGGCCTCATTGCCGGGAGAATTCATTCAGGACAAAGCGTTTTTCGACTTCGACGCGAAATACGTGGACGGACGATTAAAGATGTCCATTCCGGCGGAGCTTCCCGCCGAGTTAACCGAACGGATTCGCTCTTTGGCTGTGCAAGCTTATCGGGCAGTGAACGCTTCCGGACTCGCCCGGGTCGACTTTTTCGTGGAACGGGACGGGGCGTTGTTCGTGAACGAGATCAATTCGTTACCCGGATTCACGAAGTTCAGCATGTATCCCGTCATGTGGGAACGCACGGACGGAACGGCTTACGCGGACCTTATTAGAAGGCTGATCGGATACGCCTTCGAGCGTCACGATTCCAAACAGACCATTCAATATATGAGGTGATCTTGATGATCTTAAGAACGTTGCAACAGGTATCCGAGATGGGCAATACCTCTTTTCCGACAAAAGAGCAGAAAAACGTCGTTATAAACGGCGTATCGATCGATAGTCGTACTTTACGTCAAGGTAATCTCTATATCCCGATCGTAGGAGAGCGGTTTAACGGGCATGCGTTCGTCGATGCCGCGATCGAGAAAGGAGCGTCCGCGGTGTTGTGGAATCGGGAAGAACCGAACCCGCCGTTAGGTCGAATTCCGGTTCTTATGGTCGAAGATACTTTGTTGGCGATACAAGCGCTAGCTCGCTCGTACCGCGAACAGCTGCGAACGACCGTGATCGGAATTACGGGCAGCAACGGTAAAACTTCTACGAAAGATATGCTGGCCGAGTGCTTGAGCTACCGTTTCAAGACAAGAAAAACTACGGGCAATCTAAACAATCATCTCGGCGTGCCGCTAACGCTATTGTCGTTAGAAGAAGATACGGAAATGGCCGTCGTCGAGATGGGGATGTCCGGGCTTGGGGAAATCGAACTGCTATCGGTAATGGCCAAACCGGACATCGCCATCATTACGAATATCGGAGAGGCGCACTTGGGAGATCTGGGTAGCCTGTCTAATATCGCCAAGGCGAAAACGGAAATCGTTGCCGGATTAAAACCAAACGGGATTTTGATCTATAACGGAAATCATATCCTGCTGTCGCGGGCGATCGAAGCGCTGAAGGAGCCGTTCGGTAAATTAACCTTCGGAGAACAACCTTTTCATCATTATTATCCTTCCGATATGGCTTTGGACGAAAAAGGTTCGGCATTTACCGTAGCGCGCCATCCCGGCATCGTCTATTCCATTCCTCTCGCGGGGAAGCATCAAGTCCTTAACGCGCTAGCCGTCATCGCAACGGCATTGGACGTCGGAATGGATGAAGCAACGATTCGCGCAAGTTTGGCAAACGTACGGATTACGGGCATGCGCAACGAGATCGTTCAAGCGGAACGGTTAACCGTCATCGACGATACGTACAAGTCCAATCCGTCCAGTGCGGTCGCTGCGCTCGAGACGCTTTATCTCTGGCCTGCCGGGCGTCAGAAGCTCGCCGTGCTGGGAGATATGCATGATCTGGGGGAGCAGGACGTTAGCTTGCACCATCTCGTGGGAACCTGCGCGGACCCGGAACGTCTGGACTACTTGTTCGTTTTCGGACCGCTTTCTTTGCACACGGCAGATGGAGCATTGCGTAGAATGCCTGCGGATCGAGTGTTTCATTACCTGGATAAGCAGCAAATGACAGCGCATTTGCGGGATATTCTAGAACCCGATGCCGTTGTTCTGATAAAGGCGTCGAGAGCGATGCAAATGGAGGATATCGCGACCGCTCTGACGTCCGAGGGAGTAAAGCGATGAGCGCAACGTCGGCGTACAGGGATACATGGGCGGAAGTGGACCTATCGATTATTCGCGATAATGTAAAAAGCATCAAATCCCGTCTGCCCGCGTCGACGGACTTCATAGCCGTAGTGAAAGCGGACGGTTACGGTCACGGCGGCGCGCAGATTGCCGCTTCCGCGATTCATGCCGGCGCTGACGGTTTGGCGGTCGCCTATTTAAGCGAGGCTTTGCAGCTCAGGCGTCAAGGAGTTACCGCTTCAATCCTAATCATGACGCCTATACGGGTTCAGGATGTTTCATTAGCCATCAAACATCGTCTTGAACTCACAGTGGCGTCCGCGGAATGGCTTTGCGAAGCAATGGCATATGTTCCGAAGTCCTCCAAGAGCAAACTGCGGGTTCATGTGAAGTTCGATACCGGGCTTGGCAGAATCGGCATCCGGGATAAGTCGGAGTGGGATGCTTTGGTTCCTTGCCTGCAAAGAAAAAGTATTATCGTCGAAGGCGTCTATACGCACTTTGCGACCGCAGGTCGTTCGGACGTACGCTTCTTGCGCGAGCAGGCGGCCAAATTCGAAGACATCAAAGCTTGGATTAAGGAAGCCGGAATATCCGTAAGGCGCTATCACTGCGCGAACAGCGTCGCAGCGTTGAGATTCCCCGAGCTTGCCATGGACGGAGTGCGTATCGGCGCCGCGCTCTACGGACTCGTCGGCGACGATTACGCCAAGGCTTACGAATTGAAGCCGGCTCTGAGCTTGCATAGCCGTCTCATCCATGTTAAACGTATCGTCAAAGGACAATCCGTCGGTTATGATGTCGCATATCGAGCGGAAGAAGACGAGTGGATCGGTACCGTCCCGATCGGGTACGCAGACGGCTGGTCGCAGGTTCTGCAAGGATCCGAAATGCTCGTGGGCGGATCAAGAGCGCCGATCGTCGGTAAGATCGGCATGGATCAAGTCATGGTTCGGTTGTCGCGACAATACCCTGTCGGTACGCTAGTGACGTTGATCGGAAGCCAGGGGGCGGAGGAAGTGACCTGCTCGGAGCTCGCTGCCTACCTTAAGAGCGTCCCGCAGGAATTATCCGTATCGCTCGCTTCGAGAATCGGAATGCTGTACAAGGATCGCGATTTGTATGAGAAGATCGAGCACTCCATGGCCCGCGTATAAGCGGGTTTTTTCTGTGCATAGGCGAAAGTTAGTTCAAATTTTTATGTTGTAATTTACATATGTAAACATTGACATAGATTAGAAAAAGGAGTATTTTATTTCGTATGCGAAATGTTCTGTTGCGAATAATAAGGAAAGGGGAGATGAGGGCAGTGAGTCAGAATGAGTGGCAGCAGGCTCAACGATTATTCGCTTCATTCCGGGAAGTGAACCAAGCGTTCCACCAATCCATGATTAGTATGACGCAACGCTTGGGAATTACTCCGGTTCAATATTACGTACTGAAAATAATCGTAGAGCATCCTTGCATCGGTCTTAGCGAATTATCCGAAAAAATTTTTTCCGTGACGAGTACGACAAGCGGCATTGTGGAGAGGTTGGTGCGGGCAGGCTTGATCTATCGAGAAAGACCGGATACCAATCGACGAGCCATTAGTCTGACTTTAACTCCCGAAGGGGAACAATTATGGGGTAGGATCAGCGAGATGAACTTGCACCAGCTGTCCTCCGCTCTCCTGGAATTGTCGCCGGAGGACGCCGAGCATCTGCATCGCGTTCACAAACAGATCGTGAATATTTTTCAGAGACAGAGAGAGGAAGAGAACCGACTATGAGTACCGTAGCATCCACTTTGAGAAGAGGTCCGATCGTCGCTTCATTGCTGATCGGCGCGTTTGTCGCGATCTTGGCCCAGACGTTGCTGAACGTCGCCATGCCGAAAATGATGGACGATCTCGGCATTAGCGCCAATACGATTCAATGGCTTTCTACCGGTTATTTGCTCGTGAACGGCGTGTTGATTCCGGTCAGCGCTTATTTGATCGATCGATTCACGACAAGACAATTGTTTATTACCGCGATAAGCTTATTTACGGCAGGGACGATCTTATGTATGTTCGCGCAGTCTTTCGAGGTCGTGCTTACCGGGCGTCTGATCCAAGCAGCGGGCGCAGGGATTTTGATGCCTCTGATGTCGGTCATATTTTTGACCATTTTCCCGATTCAAGAACGAGGCAAAGCGATGGGGATGATGGGACTGGCGATGATCTTTGCGCCGGCGGTCGGACCTACGTTGTCCGGATGGGTCGTCGAGCACTACGACTGGAGAGTGTTGTTCTACATCATCTTGCCGATATCGCTATTCGCTCTGATCTTCGGTATCATCTCGATGAGAAACGTAACCAAAACATCGTTGCCTAAGCTGGATACGCTGGGAATTATTTTCTCGACGCTTGGCTTCGGCGGCTTGCTCTACGGCTTCAGCGATGCCGGGAACGACGGTTGGAGCAGCCCGCGAGTGGTTACAAGCCTTATCGTTGGCGCGATCTCGCTTATTCTGTTCTTCATCCGCGAGTGGACCGTCGAGAAGCCGATTCTGGAATTCCGCGTATTCAAATACAATATGTACTCGCTGACGACCGTCATAAATATGATCATTACGATGTCGATGTACTCCGGCATGATCCTGCTCCCGATTTATTTGCAGAAAATCCGCGGATTCTCCCCGCTCGATGCAGGCTTGCTCTTGTTGCCGGGCGCGATTCTAATGGGAATCATGTCGCCGATCACGGGAATTATTTTCGATAAAATCGGCGCGAGATGGTTGTCCGTAACGGGTTTGATCATAACGGTTATTACGACTTACGAATTCAGTAAATTAACGATCGACACGACTTATACGCACATGATCCTGATGTATACGCTGAGAATGTTCGGAATGTCCATGCTCATGATGCCAATCCAAACGGCGGGGATGAACCAGCTTCCGCAGCGGCTTAACGCGCATGGTTCGGCAATGTCGCAGACGTTGCGGAACGTCGCCGGCGCGCTCGGTACGGCATTCCTCGTCACGATCATGTCGACTACGGCCGCCAGTCGAATCAAAGATTTGCTGATCTCCGGCAAGATCGCGGAGACGGACAAGGCGGGAATATTGAACGCAACCCAAGAAGGCACGATTTACGGGATCAACCATGCGTTCGTCATCGCCACTTGGATGACCGTAGCGGCTCTCGTGCTTGCGTTCTTCATTAGAAAGGTGAAGACTCACGCCGAGACGATCGCCTCTGCCCAACCGGAGAAAAAAACAGCGACTAACGGTTAATTGTAAATGCAATCTTGATAACAACGGGGACAACCTGATTCAAAAGGGTTGGCCCCGTTTTCGTCGAAGTGGTATCATTATTTACCAAGACATCAAGAACGCGTTTGTCGTAAGACGCGCAACTGGAGGGTACCATGTTCGCGAAGCTGCTACGGAAGACGGAAATTCCCAGACTGTATTTGTACGCGCTCCACGGTATGCTTCTTGTGTCGCTGCTTGGGATAAGCGTATGGTTCATTGGGGGAGAAAATGCCCTCAGCGGCAAAGCTGCCAACCAGAACGGCATTGCCACGATCGCTCATCGAGGAGCATCCGGTTATGCGCCGGAATGCACGCTTGCGTCCTATCGTCTAGGAGTCCGCATGGGCGCAGATTACATCGAGATCGATCTTCAGCAGACGAAAGACGGCGAATTGATCGCGATGCACGACGAGACGGTGAACCGCACGACCGACGGAAGAGGCAAAATTCGCAATATGACGCTGGCGGATATTAAAGCGCTCGACGCGGGTTCTTGGTTTAACGATAAACGCCCCATGTACGCGAGAGAAGAATACGCGAACGAGAAGGTGCCTACGCTTCGCGAAATCTTCGAGACGTTCGGCAAGGACACGCATTATATGCTGGAGACGAAATCTCCCGACGATAATCCGGGCTTGGAAGAAAAAATGTGGGCGCTCGTCCAAGAGTTCGATCTAGCCGACCATATCGCCGTGCAATCGTTCAGCAAGGAAAGCTTGCAGAAGATTCGCGCTTGGGATGACAACGTCGTCTTGTTCCAGTTGCTCTGGTACAACAGACATGCTTTGATTAGCGATGCCAAGTTAAACGACATTCGAAGTTATGCGAATGGAGTCGGAGCTAACTTCCTTCGCATCGACGAGAACTTCGTGCGCAAGGTGAAAGCGGCGGGCTTGCTTATGTTTCCTTACACGGTAAATTACCAAGTTAATATGGATAAGGCATTGTTATGGGGAGCGGACGGCATTCATACCGATTATCCGGACAGGCTCAAAGAAGTGATCGAAGAAGAAAGCAACGCGTAAAGTCCCGAAGACGCGGAAAGACGAAGAAAATGATATACTTGGAGGATTAAGGAGATTGTAAGATGGCCAATAAACCGAAGAAACAACAGAGACAAGCTCATCGGTCCGCTAACGAACAGGCGCAAACCGACAAACCGGTAACTCTTAAGGACTTGCTCGGCGCAAGCACCGTGGCTAAGCTGAAGGAGCAGGCGGAGACGATGAAGCAAGAGGAAGCATCTCGCCTGCAACGCGCGCGTCTCGAGGCGGAAGCCGCTCGGCAAGCCGAGCAGAAGCTGAAGGAGAAGGACTTCGAATACTTGCTGAACAATAGTTCTCAAGACTGGAAGAAGTTCAAATAGGGAAGTTCGTTAGCGCGGAGCTTTGGGCTCGAAGTTGAAGCAAGCTTTGCCCGATGAATTCCGGACGGCAATGCTAGGCATCGTAGGGGATTTGAAGCCGAAGGCTTTGCAGCCTTTCGGAAACTTCGGATCCCAGGTGACGTAGAAGTGACGGCATTTCATGCAGTCGACGCGTTCGTTGTCCGACATTGGATAATCCTCGTTAGAATTTATTATTGATTACTATTATAATCCGAGGAGAGGGGTTATGCTATGTCGGCATTCGCGCGGTTAAAGGCGGGCGCAATGGCGATCGCGGTTTTGACGTTCATGACGATATCGGCAGGCTGCGGAAACGTTCAAGCGAGCGTTGCAGGCGCTACGGCAATTCCTGCAGTCGAAGTCGACGACCACGCCAAGCTCGATACCGTTCAAGAGCCCGCCATCCCAACCCAAGAGGTTATGCCGGTCACGATCGCCCCCGATGCCGCTGAAGCAACGGAGTCGGTTCATGTTTCCGAGATAGCCAATAGAGTTAAGCTACCTGAAAGTTTCGTATACGTGGACGAGGTCGTTCCCGAAGTGCAACTCGAAATCCGTTATGCGAGCGCTTATAACTTCGTAGGCGTTCCGATCGATGGCTATAATGCCCCGATCGCCATCTTAACCAGCCAAGCCGCGACAGCTTTGAAAGCCGTCAACGACGAGTTGGAGAAACAAGGCTACGTGCTTCTCATCTACGATGCGTACCGTCCGCAGAAGGCGGTCGACCAGTTTATCCGATGGTCGAAGGACGCGAAGGACACGAAAATGAAAAAAGTATTTTACCCGGCTATCGATAAGACGAAAGTGTTCAAGCTGGGATACGTGGCATCGAAGTCGGGCCATTCGAGAGGGAGCACCGTCGATCTGACGATCGCGGTCAAGAAGACGGGCAATCCGGTGGACATGGGCAGTCCTTATGATTTCTTCGGCGACATTTCCAGTCACGGGACGAAGCTGATCACCGCCAAGCAAACCGCCAATCGCAACATTCTTAAGAATGCGATGGTCAAGCATGGCTTTGATCCCTATTCTAAAGAATGGTGGCATTACACGTTGGCGAAAGAGCCTTACCCGACTCGTTATTTCGATTTCGATATCGGGTGAGCGAAGTTGGTTAACCTTGAAGCAACGCGGGTAATCTAATTCTAAGCAAAGTAGAGACTCTATTGTCTCGCGCATAGAAGGAGGTTATTCTTATGCATATACTATGGACTCTCATTATCGGCGGCGTTATCGGTTGGCTTGGAGGCCTCATCGCGGGAAGAGACGTTCCAGGCGGCGTAATCGGTAACATCGTCGCGGGACTCGTTGGCGCATGGCTGGGCGGATTGCTGCTTGGCAGCTTCGGTCCTGTCGTCGCGGATTTCGCGCTCGTACCCGCCATTATCGGCGCGATCGTCGTCGTATTGGTGATCAGCGCGATCTTGAGAACCGCCAGACGGGCATAAAGAGAGCAATAACTAGGAGGAGCTTCATGTCTGTGTTTACTAGCGTAGAGAGAGCCGAGCCGGACAACACCCACGAGATTATGCGACTGCTCGTGAATACGGCGGAATGGCTGCTTAGCAAAGGTTCGACCCAATGGAACGCTTTATTGCGGGGAGAAGACTCGCATAATACGCCGGAAGCCGTTAATCGCGGGGAAGTCTACATTTTCCGCGACGACGGGAAAGCGGCGGGGATGGTCATCCTACTGCCCGAGCCTAACGCTTGGGATCGCGACCTCTGGGGAGAACGGACCGATGAGCGGCCCGCGATTTATGTGCATCGCCTGGCAATAAATCGTAATTACTCGGGAAGAGGCGCCGGCCGTCAAATGATGCAGTGGATCGAGACGGCCGTCCCCGCCCTCGGCAGAGACGTCATCAGACTCGACTGTTTGGCGAACAACTCCGTCCTGAACTCCTTTTATAGCGGTTTAGGATACGACTTGATCGGGAACGCTTCGAATTCTTACGGCGCTTTCAACAAGTTCGAGAAAGTCATATCGTCTTAGGACGAAGCCGGACGTTGCCTTTAACGGCAATGCCCGGCTTTTTGCTTGCGCTCTTTCCTTGCCGGATCTTTATCGGTAAGATGGAAAGATCATAGAGGATGCGATGCGTCTTCACGCTTTCATGCTTAAAGGGGATTATCAATGAAACAGTTTCGCTTATATTTACGGTTCGTTAAGCCTTATCGCTGGATGGTCGCGCTCACGTTGCTCATCGGCATGCTCAAGTTCGCGATTCCGCTCGCGGTTCCGCTTTTTCTTCAATACGCGGTGGACGATATATTGCTATCGAACGCATCGCAGGGCGAGAGATTGTCGCGGCTTATGCAATTGGTCGGAATTTCTTTCGTTCTTTTCGTCGTCATCCGTTATCCGATCGAATATTTCCGTCAATATTTCGCCCAGCTAACGACAAGCCGGATTTTGTTCGACTTACGCAACAAGCTTTACGGTCATCTTCAACGGTTGTCGTTACGATTCTACCAGGAACGCAAATCCGGAGAGATCATCTCGAGGATGATTAACGACGTAGAACAAACGAAATCGATCGTCGAGACAGGGATGATGAACGTCTGGCTGGACATGTTCACGCTGACGATCGCGCTAGGGATTATGCTTCATATGAACGCGTGGCTGACGGTTCTGGCCGTTATCATCTTACCGTTCTACGGTCTCGCCGTGGTGAAACTGTATCGGAGGTTGCGGACGTACGCCCGTTCCCGTTCGGCGGCGCTGGCGGACATGCAGGGCTATCTGAACGAGCACGTCGTCGGCATTCCCGTCGTCAAGAGCTTTACGCTCGAGAAATACGAAGAAAAGCAGTTCGGGGCGAAAAACGGCAAGTTCCTCGAAAGAGCTCTCGCGCTCACCCGTTGGAATGCGCTCACGAACGCCATCATCAACACATTGACGGAAGTAGCTCCGCTCATCATTTTATTCGGAGGCGGGTATCTCGTAATCAACAATGAATTGACGGTCGGAGGATTCGTCGCGTTCTATAGTTATCTCGATCGAATGTATACCCCTCTGCGCAGATTGGTTAACGCTTCGACGGAGTTGACCCAAGCTTCCGCTTCCCTTGAACGGGTAATGGAGCTATTGAACGAGCCTCAACACGTCCAAGACGTCAAAGGGGCGAAGGAGCTTGAATTGTCGGCGGGTAGGATCGAATTCAAGGACGTAAGCTTCCGTTACCGCGACGAAACGGAAGACGTATTGAAGCGGATCGACCTGGTGATCGAACCGGGCGAGACGGTCGCGTTCGTCGGAATGAGCGGAGGCGGGAAGTCGAGTTTGATCAGCCTATTGCCGCGATTCTACGACATACGGGAAGGCTGTATCCAGATCGACGGTCAAGATATCTCCCAAGTCACGCAGCATAGTCTGCGCTCGCGAATCGGCATGGTGCTGCAGGACAATATCCTGTTTAGCGGAAGCGTCAGGGAGAACATTATGCTCGGCAACCCGGATGAGTCCGAAGCGAGCATGTTCGAAGCGGCCAGAAGGGCGAACGCGCACGATTTTATTATGGGTTTGCCTAACGGGTACGAGACCGAGATCGGCGAGCGAGGCGTCAAGCTTTCCGGCGGGCAGAAACAGCGGATCGCGATCGCGCGCGTCTTCTTGAAGAATCCAGCCATCTTGGTGCTGGATGAAGCGACATCCGCGCTGGATCTGGAATCCGAGCATCTGATCCAGGAGTCGCTGCAGGCATTGACGAACGATCGGACGACGCTCGTCGTCGCGCACCGGCTCTCAACCATTACCCATGCCAATCAAATCATCGTCATCGAACGTGGGGAAATCGTCGAACGGGGCACTCATGAATCTTTGATGAGCATGGAAGGCGTATACGCAAGGCTATATAACGTACAGAACTTATAACGAAGGAGTCGATCCCCGTCATGGCGCACCAGACGAGCTTGCCGTTTCATCCCGTCCTATCCGATTGGTTCGCCGAGACGTTCGGCGAGCCGACACAAGTGCAGTTGCAGGCGTGGGAATCGATCGGTCGGGGGTGCCACACTCTGATCGCGGCGCCGACAGGGTCCGGCAAGACGTTAGCTGCGCTGCTTCCGTGCTTGAATCGTGTTATTCAGCAGCCGAATAAGCCTTCGCGCCGCGGAGTTCGGATTATTTACATTACTCCGTTGAAGGCTTTGAACAACGACATTCATCATCACGCGTTGCGTTTCGTCGAGCAACTGGAAGTGCGGGCATCCGAACGCGGCGAGGAGTGGCCGGGCGTGCGCAGCGAGGTAAGAACGGGGGATACGAGCCCAAGCAAACGCGCGGCCATATTGCGTAATCCCCCGGAATTGCTCGTGACGACGCCGGAATCGCTGTATTTGCTTCTTACGTCCGACAAGGGACGCTCGATTCTCGAAACCGTCGAGCATGTTATCGTCGACGAGATTCACGATCTCGCCGCGGATAAACGCGGCGCTCATCTATCCTTATCTCTGGAGCGATTAAGCGCGCGGTGTATCGTTCCGCCTCAACGTATTGGCGTATCCGCGACTCAGAAACCGCTGAGAGGGTGGCGCGGTTTCTCGGCGGTTGGGTGCAGGATGGGACGATAGCGGATCGGACGGAAACAACTGATACGACGGATACAATAGAAACGAAAGATAGGACAGGAACGACAGATGTACGTCCTCGTCCGGTCACGATCATCGAGAGCTCGATGATCAAGCGGATGGACGTGCGCATCTCGATGCCCGATCTCAGCAAACCCGCTGCGACGCGGGAGGCAGTGTGGCTGCCATTGCTGGATCGGATCGTTCAAGCAATGGACGGGTGCCGTTCGGTGCTGCTATTCGTCAACAGCAGAAGGCTGTGCGAACGGCTTTGCTTGCGGTTGAACGATCACGTCGGTTACGAGATGGCGCGTTCCCATCACGGAAGCCTGTCCCGCGAACGCCGTCTCGAGGTTGAACGGCTCCTGAAGGAAGGCAATCTCCGCGCGATCGTCGCGACGTCCTCGCTAGAGCTGGGCATTGATGTCGGGCATATCGATCTCGTCATTCAGATCGATTCTCCCCAGGAAGCGGCGAGAGGCATCCAACGGATCGGTCGAGCCGGTCATGCCGTTGGTGAGGCAAGCCGGGGCTTGTTGCTTGCGCGCGGCAAGGCGATCTTGCCCGAGCTTGCGGTACTCGGAAGAGAGATCTCGCAACGCGAGATCGAGCCGATCCGGATCCCGCGCGGTCCGATGGACGTGCTCTCGCAGCAGATCGTCTCCATGGTCGCCATGGACGATTGGGATATTGGGGATCTGCAACTGTTTCTTGGGCGCAGCGACAGCTACCGGGATTTCCCTCGCGATCGACTAGAAGGAATGTTAAAGGTGCTTTCCGGTTTCTATCCTTTCGCCAGACCTCTATTGGACTGGGATCGTGAGACGAACGCGCTGAGGAAACGAAGCAATACAGCGATGGCGGCGGTTACGGGCGTCGGGACGATTCCGCAGAGCGGCAACTATCCCGTTCATCATTTGGATAGCCGCGCCCATCTGGGCGAACTAGACGAAGAATTCATTCAGGAGAGCCGGGTCGGGGACGTGTTCCAGCTCGGGACGAGCTCTTGGATGATCCGGGACATTCGAAACGACAGGGTGTACGTAACCGAGGCGGGCAACAGGTTCAGCGAGATTCCGTTCTGGCGTAACGAAGCGGCTAGCCGTTCATACGAAGCCGGATTGAAGATCGGCGCGTTCCTGAGAGAACTATCCGAGCGAATGGATTGGGGCGATGAAGAGAATACATCCGAGAACGAAACGATTGCCGCTATAGAGCGTTGCCATGAATGGTTGGCCGAGCAATACGGGATGGATCGCGCTGCATCGGATGAGCTTCTCACGTTCGTCCGATCGCAGCATCAAGCCTGCGCGTTGCCCACGGATAAGCAGATCGTCATCGAGCATTACCGCGACGTGATGAATCAGACGCATGTTATTATCCATAATCAATGCGGCCGAACGGTGAACCGCGCATGGTTACTCGCCATCGAACGTCAATTCGAGCTTTTATTGCCATATCGGCTTTACGGCAACGCGAAGGACAATGGCATCGAATTCGTTCTGCCGGAATGGGATGCCTCTTGGCTACAAGTGCTGCAATCGGTTACTCCCGCGAATCTCGAGCTGTTGCTTACCGAGGCGATCACCGGATCGCCTCTGCTCGGAATCGCGTTCCGCAGAATCGCGGAAAATTCTTTGCTCTTGTCCCGAAGCTTCACGAGAACGCCGCTCTGGCAGAAGCGGCTTCGTAGCGAAGAGCTTCTCAAGGGCGCTCTGCCCTACGCGGAGCAGTTTCCGTATTTGCGCGAGGCGATGTCGGAGTGCCTGCATGACTACTTAGGCTATGAGGAGCTACGCAAGACGTTGGAGCAACTCGTAGCAGGAGAAATCTCGATTCTCGTAAAGGAAACGCCCTTTCCTTCGCCGTTCGCGGCGCAATTCATTGCCGATTACGTGAACATGCAAGTGTACGAGGGCGACGGGTTGGACGAGACGACCCGGCTTCAATTGTTGAACGTAAGCAAGGAGCTTGCGGGACAACTGTTCGATACCGCTGCATTCGGAGATGCCGTCGGTCGAGAAGCGTTGGAGGATGAAAGGCGCAAACTGGAGGAACTGGAGCAGCCGCCGAGAAACGCGAACGAGCTGGCGGTATTCCTTAAACGTCGCGGAGATCTGACAGCCGGAGAACTTGCGAAGCTAGCCGGAGAAGCGGCGCTGAGTTGGCTGAAGCAACTGCACGACCAAGGCAAGGCGATTCCGTTGGATCTGTCCGGAGACGGGGAATTGAGATGGATCCCGTCGGATGAGGGAGAAGTGTACGCCGAATTCCCGGCTAACCAGACATCGCTCATGTTCGTGCTCGGAAGATATGTGGACCATGTTATTTCGTTTACCGAAGCCGAGCTATGCGATCGTTATCCTTCGTTAACGCTGACGGATGCCCAGAGGGCGGTAGACTTGATGCTCGATCAAGAGTTGATCGAACGGGCGCCGCATGCCGCGGACGAGCGAGAACGCTTATGGACGAGTTCGAAGGTGGCCTCCCGAATCGTCCGTACCTCGATCCGTCATGCACGTAGCAAGGCAGAGCCGGTCGAACCTTCGCGATGGTGCAGCCAGATCGCGTTTCTGCAGCATGCGCTTCAAGGAACGCAGCAACAGGGAAGCGAGGGACTGCAATCCGTCATCGAACGGTTGCAAGGACTGTTCATCCCGCTCTCCCACTGGGAAACGATTATTTTTCCATCGAGAGTAGCCGGATACCGCAAGGAGCAGCTAGATTTGCTATGCGCTTCAGGGGAAGTATTGTGGCTCGGACGCAAGCAGGATGGCGACCAAGAGGGGAAAATCGCTTTTTTCCTTGCGGAATCCAGATCGTTGTACGAGCCTTTGCTAGCCGATACGATCGTAACCGCGGATCGTCCGACAAGTCATGCTGAACTGCTAGCTTTACTGGCCGAAGGTGGAGCGACCTTCCTGACCCGGTTAAGCCGCGAAATGGACCGTCCGCCTTCCGAGCTGATACCCGATTTGTTGGATCTGGTTTGGGAAGGTCGCGTCGCGAACGATCAATTCGCGCCGATCCGATTACATGCCAACCTTAAAGCCAAGGCCAAGGCCGACTTAGCTAAGACCGGCTCCGGATTGGGAAGATGGTACGCGACGAGCATGCTTCGGGAAGCCGCGGCCGACCTTGGCAAGGCTAATGATTCCGACTCGGCGAAACAATCGCCCGTGTTGAGCTGGACGCATCATTTGTTACGTTCTTATGGGATCATCAATAAGCAGCTTGTCGCGAACAGTTCGCCTTTTTCGTGGGATACGTTCTATCCGGTGCTGCGCAGGCTCGAAGAGTGGGGCGTAGTTACGAGAGGGAAATTCATCGAAGGAGAATCATCGCTACAATTCACGACCCGGGAACATAACGAGACGATCCGTCAACCGCTTCCCGCTAGAATCGGCCAGTCTACTTCGACTACCGTGTTGGCGTCCGTCGATCCGGCTAACCCGTTCGGTTTACTCGTGGATTGGCCACTTGACGCGCAAATCGGTGTAAGCGGTGGAGCATTTGCCCGTAAACCCGGTAATTTCTTAGTGCTGCATGGCGACCGATGGCTGTTCTGGATCGAGAATAACGGAAAGCGGATTTACTCGGTTCCCGAGCCTCCCAGTTCCGATCCTTTGTCGCACGAAGATTTGGTCGGAATCGTTCAGTCGGCGTTGCAGACCATTTTGCGAAGGAGAAATCTCGTCAAAGTCAAAGTGGATTCCTGGAACGGAGAACCGATCATGGAAACGGAAGCCGGCAATCGGTTACTGCGGCTAGGGGGCGAGAAGGATCTTCGTTCGCTTGTCTTCTGGTTGCGGTAGGTAATGCGAAGTACGCGCAACGCCCGATTCCTAGAAGCCAACCATAAGGTTGTAGTGTACAATACAGGTAGCAATCATCCATTTTAAGGGGGCTGTTGAAATGGTGAACGAGAACGTCCTGTGGGAGGGCAAGCCCTTTAACTACGGGTTTCCGAGTTTTACCCGTTATCAGATCACGGAGCGCAGGATCATCGTGGAAAAGGGCATTTTGACGAAGAAGCGCGAAGAAATCCAGCTGTACCGCATTCGGGACATTTCGTTGAAGCGGAATTTACTGGAACGCATCCTGAAGATCGGCGATATAACGGTTCTATCTACGGATACGACTTCCCCGAACTACACGTTAAGAAATATTCGGAATAGCGTCGACATCTCCGATCTGCTCAGCCAATCCGCGGAAGCCGCGAGAATCAAAAACCGTGCTCAAGAGTTAACGGAAGTGCAGGCATAATCGGCAAACGTTACTTACGGGATGGGGCTGCCCCAATAGAGTCGATTTCGACCTTGGAGCAGCCCCGATTCGTTTAGCGCGATTCAATTGAAGTTTTTACAGCTCAAACCCTAAGCTTGATCGACCGTTTATAGATCGGATACAGCCACTTGACGCCGCTTGGCGTGAGCGTATCCGCGAGCAGGTGGGATGCGTAGCCGACAGTCGCGACAAGAGCGATTCCTTCCACGTCGAGCCGTGATTCCAGTCCCGAACCGATCAGGTGCCAAATCGGCAACGCCCAGACGGTATGCGTCATTCCGCGATGGGCTAACCATGGAGCGATGGCGACGAATGCTCCTAAACCCATTAACCATTGCTGATTGGATTTCCAACCGGAGAAAATAAGAGAGCAACCGATGAGGCTAACGAGGGTATTCCGGATGACCCCTTCCTTCGCAACAAGCCCCAAAAGGAATAATGCGACGGCGCAGGTCGAGAATACCGGGTACAGCCGATCTTGCGCAACGTACAAATAGCACAATACGGACATTGGAATAATGCCGCCCCAAAGGGCGAACTCGCGCAATAACTTGGAGAGCTTACCGATTCTAAGCTTGCCGC
Organism: Cohnella endophytica; assembly: GCF_003628305.1. Lineage (GTDB taxonomy): Bacteria > Bacillota > Bacilli > Paenibacillales > Paenibacillaceae > Cohnella > Cohnella endophytica. Next base: position 101,410 of record NZ_RBZM01000001.1, read on the forward strand.
TAAGAAGATTGGATGGTCCGTCCAAGTCCGCGCTTAAGGCGGAGAATCCGGCAACGGTGACATATGCAGCGGCATGGTCAAAGCTAAACGGATAGTACAAGCAGGCGGCAGCCCCGATGGCGACGCCAATGGCGAGATGAGTCGTACCTTTCATGATTACCTCCGAAGACTGATCGTGATGTTAGATGGGTATGCTAAACCTATCTCCAGTATGCAAACATATGTTTGCCGTATCATTATACGCACTGCAAACAATTGAAACATCGGGCTACGCGCCTATTAATTCATAAGTCAACATAGAAAGGACTCTTCTAATGAACGTAAAAGGAATTCACCATCTGTCCGCGATGACGGGTGACGTAAAAGTAAATTATGAGTTTTACACGGAAACATTAGGAATGCGCCTGGTGAAGAAAACGGTCAACCAGGATGATACGACCGCTTACCATCTTTTCTACGGGGACGAACGGGGCAATCCGGGCACGGAGCTTACGTTTTTCGATTTTCCGGGAATCGGACCTGCCAAGGCGGGAGTTAGCAGCATATCGGGAACGTCTCTGAGGGTGGCGTCGGACGAAGCATTGCGATTCTGGGAGAAGAGATTCGAGAAGCTCGGGGTAAAACACGAAGCGATCTCTGAATTCGCCGGTCGAAACGTCATCTTCTTCGAAGATCCGGAAGGCCAGCAGCTCGCGCTCGTATCCGATGAGAACAATACCGGGGTGGCTGCAGGCACGGCTTGGGAACAGAGTCCGGTTCCGGTTGCCTTTGCCATCATCGGGCTTGGTCCTGTAAGGCTGACCGTGCGCAAGCCGGAATCCACGATCGCGGTACTGGGCTTGCTCGGATTCCGGGAGACGAGCCGCGTTCCGGCACTTGTAGAGGGACAAGAGGATATCGTAATCTTGCAAGTCGGAGAAGGCGGATCGGGAGCGGAAGTGCAAATCGAACCGCGTAACGATATTCCCGTCGCGCAGCAGGGGAAGGGAGGCGTTCATCACGTGGCCTTCCGGGTAGAGGACGAGGAAGAAATCATGGCTTGGCTAGACATTCTCAATCAATTCAGGCTACCGAACTCCGGCTTCGTGGAGCGCTATTACTTCCTTTCTCTGTACTTCCGCGAGCCAAACGGTATCCTGTTCGAGCTGGCAACTGACGGTCCCGGCTTCGCCACGGACGAGCCATTTGAGACGCTCGGCGAGTCGCTTGCGTTGCCGCCGTTCCTGGAATCTCGCCGGCAAGCGATCGAAGCCAATCTTAAACCGCTCGATACGAGCAGGAAGTAATTGGCGTTGTCGCTCGGAGTATCCGTAATGATGTCCAGCAGATAGATACTCAAAAAAACGAACAACTCGCCCGCCTAAGGAGCTATCCGCAAGGATAGCCCCTTTTTTCGTTGTTCCCGCTGCCCGCGACCAATTACTCTTGTTTTTCCTTGTACTTTCCGGTGTTGACGATGTTGATCTTAACGTCGATGTTGCGAATACACCCCGGTTTTAGCGAGAGGTTTTGGGTTTGATGCAACGCATGCCAGCGCTTCGGATGGTCTCGATAGAGGTGCTCCTCCAGTTGGAGTACATCGACTTTCTTGGCCAGTCCGTTATCGAAGCTGTCGGAGATTTGGTTCCGTACGACATCTTCGGCCATCGTTTCTAGATCTGTGATCGGAATGTCCTGCAGCAGTTCGTCCAAGTATCCGCTTATTCTAACCTTCAGATCGTACTTGACTTCGTCTTTATCGAACCTAACCTTTACCGAATAACGAGGGCGATTCAGAACGATCGCGGCGATCGGCTTGCCGCTGAGAGGAACATGGATCAGACATCGCTTCAGCTTTGTTTGCGTCCATCTCGCGCCGGCGAGTTCGTCCTCGGATAACCAGGCCGCCATTTTCGTCGCTTGGAAGAAGTACGCTCCGTTGATCTGGAGCATCGGTTTGTCTTTTGTGTCTTCCTTCCAAACCTCTTTATTGATCGCCAGGGAAGGAAGCATGCCCGGCTCCCCGGGCTCGTTGATTTCGGAGAAAAAGCGGTTGCCCGTAACCGACAAAATGGACGATCGCTGGGCGTAGATTTGCTCAGGAGTGAACATGAGCGTATCGAGCGGCGAAAGATTAAAGATCGATTTCTGGACGAAGATGTCCGATAGCTTCTCGTTCGTACCGTAAATGTAAAGGTTATAACGAAGCTCCCGGTACCGATTTACCGCATCGAATGCTTCTCTTACGCCTCTTTTAAGCATATTTTCCGAACAAACGATGGCTTTGACATGCCCCCAGAATACCCGCATTTGCGAAGTGGAGTAGATGCTCGAGAACGATTCGCTGATCGTCTTCCCGACGCCGCGCCCGATCCATACCGGGACGGTTTTGCCGACTTCGATGTTCTCGGACCGGCCAACGTTGGAAAAATTGAGCACTTGAATATACGTTATGAAATTGCCGTCATCGTAATCCAATCCGACCGCGGTCACGTAAGCCATATTCTGAATATCCTTGGAGTTCCAGCAACCGGGCAAGACGAACAGCGCGCTTACGGCCACGAGGATTCGAAGGAGGCGATAGCTCATGGCGAATCTTCCTCCATATGATCCCGATCCGTCGTTCGCAACACGTGCGGACGCTGCTTCATTTTCACCCAAGGTAACCGGAGATAAGACTTGAACACATCCCTCCAATGCAACGGAGACAAAGGTGCTAAGTAAGGCACGCCGAAAGACCGTAACCTCGACAAATATCCTACTAGCATAATCAGGCACAAAATAAGCCCGTACATGCCGATGATGGAGGACACCACGAAAATAATCAGTCGAAGGACGCTTACTACGGTGCTGAGCGATTGATTGACGAGAGTGACTGACGTTACTGCCGTAATTGCGCCGACCACGACGACGGAAGGGGAAACGAATCCCGCCCGTATCGAGGCATCTCCGATGATTAACCCTCCGACAACGGTTAACGTCTGTCCGATGGAGCTAGGCAAGCGGACGCCTGCTTCCCGAAAAATCTCTAGCAGCATAAGCAGGATAAACATTTCCATCTGGGCGGACAAGGGGAGACCCAACCGGGCGCCGGATATGGTGGCCATCATGCGAAACGGAAGTTGGTCCTGGTGAAAGGCGGCCAACGCAACCCAGAAACCCGGCAACGATATGGAAAGTAACAAACTCACGTTGCGAATAAGCCGAGCGAACGAAATATACAGGTAATTAAAATGAATGTCTTCGGGAGATTTCATCAACAGGGAGATCGTAGCCGGACCGATGAGGACCATCGGAATTCCGTCCACGATAATGATAAATCTGCCCGCCAATAAGCTGTTGACGACGTAGTCCGGTCTTCCGGTAATCGAGAACACCGGTAGCACGTTCATTTTGGCGTCCGCCAGCAGTTCCTCCAATTGGTTGATGCTATAAATTCCGTCGATCTCGATTTTTTTCAGGCGGTTTCGCACTTCGGATAACGTCTTCGGATTCAGGATGTCGTGAAAATACAGCAACCCGATTCTCGTTTTCGTGCGCGTTCCGATCGTATAGGTCTCATAGTGGAGGCTCGAGCTCCGAATCCGCTTGCGTATTAAAGCTACGTTCACGACGAGATCTTCCGTGAATCCGTCTCGGGGACCCTTAATGGAAATTTCCGTGCTTGAATCCTGAGGCGAACGTTGCGGACGATTACAAATATTCATTTTGAACAGTCTGCGGGATTCCTGGAACAGGAAAACGAGGTCGCCTTGGTACACGTATTCGACAATTTGTTCTCCGGTTTCGCTCTCGTCGATCGAGATAAGGGGAAGCGTACCGGATACGTCTCTCGACAGCCATTGAAAGCTGCTTCCTCTCCGGTACAACGCGGCGAGCTCCGGGAGTACGTATTTACCGATTTGCGAGTTATCGCACAAGCCTTCGCAATAGATCAAGAGCACCTCCGAGGCTTGGGAATCATCGAATTTGTAGGCTTGGATCTGGACGTCCGCGCAGTTCGTGAACAAGGAACGTAGCGCGTCTTCGCTCCAGACGACCGTTGCGCTCGAGCTGGAAGGTGGGGGTGTCACGCGATTTTTTGCCTCCTTTTCTGCGATTTCGAGAATAAGGACACGACCGTCCAAGACAATGACGCCGAGAATGCGACCGCCAAGGATACCGGGAAATAAAAATGATACATCCACGAATAGAAGTCATACGAGTTGATCGGAAAGATGGCTTCGGCAACGTAGCTGAAAGCGATCGCCATCAAGATGAGGTTACGGGTTCGGTTCGTACGAATCGGAAGGACCTCGATGATTAAATACATGGACAATCCGATGCGTATCGAGGCCCCGGCTAACCACTGATAGATGGAAAAAAAGTCGATATGCTCGAAGTAGTTTCCCAATTTCACAAGTCGCCACTGTTCATAAGGAGAAACCATTTGCTTGGCTGCTTCCGCAGGTCCGAATTCGGTAATGGCTCCGATGAGGGGACCGGTCATGATGTAAATAGAAAATAAGGCGAAAAAAACCAGATGAAGACGGCGTACTGGTTTATTCAAGCGATGCTGCATGGCGAGCAGAACGATCAGCTCGATGAAGCCTCCTCCCGCGTAGACGGTGCCGGCGAACACCGGGGACCAACCGTTCTCCAGAAACGGCTTAATCAAACTGAAGTTTTTCTCGGGTATATTCGAGATCCCCGCGAAGAAACCGAGCGCGACGACGATCGGCAACAATATACCGGAAGTAATCGCGATGGCGCGAATTCCCCAACTGGCGCATAACGTACACAGAACGGTCAGGCTAAACGCCAAGACGACTTTAGGCGTGGCGGGTAGGTAGTTATTGATCGTCCAATTGGTCGTATGAATCACGGTTAAGCCGCCGATCATGTATAGCTGTAGAAGAAGCGGAAATACGAGAATCCAAGAAATCGGAGCATTCGTTCGTTCGGAAAGCCAAGGCTGCAGCTTGTTCTGGCCCGATTTCCTCATGATGAAAATAAGCATGAAGCACCACGGAATGAACAGTAACCCCGCCGCGAGAGGCGCGATCCACGAATCTCTGCCTGACGCATCCAACAGCATCGGATTCACGATGACGTGGTTCGTTAAGCCATTCATTAACAATAGAATCATGCAAGCCTGCAAAAAGTTAATGCTTTCTTTCGAGGCTGTCATTTGACCTCTCCCTGCAATTGGAAATTATGGCGAATAGGTCTACTATGCGCAGTTTCATGAGAAAATATTAATCTTTTATCGCCTAATACGTAAAAACCCGCGAGCCCATACGGACTGCGGGTTTTATTATTTCCTATGACTTTCTCTAAGTTGTCCGGTATCGACAAAAACACAAGTTTTATTCGCTGAAAGAATGACAAGCTTTTCATTCGCATATAGGTACAATCATACGTACATTACTGCGAATAGCCTTCACCATTTGAAGAAAGAGGTGTAGTCATGCGTAGGAAATCCATTAGGCAATTGTTTATTTATGCTTTGGGCCTGGCCCTGATCCTCACCTTGGGCGTGCGCGCGTACTCCGCGAACCCTATTTCCAACAATTCCGACGCGTCCTCCTCGTCCGAAGTTCTCCAACTTCAACAACCCCCTTTGACGATAAGTTCCCCGGAGACCTCCTTCTCTCCCGAAAGCAGGCTCGCCGAGCCGCCAGACGATCCGGTTATTGCACCTCCGGAGATCGCCAAGAACATGATGAGCGAAGTCAGGATCTCCGCTTCCGTCCCCGTCCCGACGATGAGTACATACGAAGTAACGGCTTATTACTTAAACGTTAGAGCCAATGCCTATTCCACATCGAAGGTAATCAAGGTCGTAAAGAAAGGCACGAAGCTGGAAATCGTCAAGAGGACGGACAACGGATGGCTTAGAATTAATGGCGGAGGTTACGTACACGCGGAATATACACGATTGATCGTGGGAGCGGAAGTAGCGATATCAGGCAGATCGCAGAATGTAAAGCAGATTGCGAAGAGCGAATCGCTAGCGGCGACGGAAGCGGGGGATACGGAGAAGCCGAATCCGCAAGCCATGCCGCCGGCTCAATCCGTTAAGTCGGTTCCGGTCGGAGCGCTCAAAGTTCCGACGCCGGTCAAACCGTTATCCCTGCAACATGCGGCGGACGACAACGAGGATCCGGTTAAACCGACCTCAACGGTAAGAACCGATTCGGGCTTGTCCGAGGAAGACGTCGCCCGCATCTTCGACGGAACGGCTCTGGCAGGAAACGGACTAGAAGAGACGGTGCTAGAGGTAGAAGAGCAGTACGGAATCAATGCGCTGTTTACGATTGCGGTCATGAAGCTGGAGAGCGGCAACGGCAGCAGTAAATTGGCGCGCAGCAAAAATAATCTGTTCGGGCTTAACGCGATTACCGGCGACGCGCATAATCGAGCGTTCAGCTTCGAGACGAAGGGAGACAGCGTGCGCAAGTTCGGACAGCTGCTTTCCAAAAATTACGTCGGCAAGGGCTATACGACGATCGAGAAAATCGCCACGAAATATTGCCCCGCAAACTCGAATTGGTCGGGGCTTGTCAAAAATATCATGAAGAAAGACTTCGAGAAGCTGATTGCGTAATTTTCTTCATTGCTAATTCAACTCTTGGCTTCAAGCTATCACTTGAACCAGCCTTTTTCGTTAAATCGTTTAATGGCTTCCACGCGATTGCTGACGTTTAGCTTATCCAGGATAATGGATATGTAGTTCCGGATCGTTCCGGTGGTGAGAAAGAGCTCCGTCGCGATTTCTCTCGTGTTCTTCCCGTCGGCAATGAGTTCCATGACTTCTTTTTCCCTTGCCGTTAAAGGGTTCTCGTTGTCTCCGCCGTAAGCTTCGTCAACGAGCTCGGCAGCGTAGATGCATCGGCCGGCCAGAACGCTTCTAATCGTATGGGCAAGCTCGTCGCTAGGGCTATCCTTCAGCAAGTACCCGCTTACGCCTGCGCGCATTGCGCGTTCGAAATAGCCGCTGCGGGCGAACGTCGTCAAGATGATGACCTTGCAATCATCCGCCTTCAATTGTTCCGCCGCTTCGAGCCCGCTTTTCCCGGGCATCTCGATGTCCATGATGCATACGTCCGGACGGAGAAGGCGCACGAGTTCGATCGCTTGTTCTCCGTCCTGCGCTTTGCCGATGACTTCCATATCCTCTTCCAGATCCAATAATGATCCTAACGCCCCTAACAACATCCGTTGATCCTCCGCGATAACGATTCTGATCATTCATTCTCCTCCTTGTCCGTATGTTTGGCGATAAGCGGAATCGACGCCTCGATCGTCGTTCCCGCGCCAGTCGAAATATCGAGCGTCCCGTTGACGAACTCCAATCTTTCCTTCATTCCTTGCAAGCCGTGTCCTTGCTCGAAGTTCAACGAACCGGGCTTGCCAATGCCGTCGTCTTGAACGCGCATGACGACTTTGGTAGCCGTAAGTTCGAACGATAACGTACAGCATGTAGCCTCGCTATGCTTTACGACGTTGGTGACGGCTTCCATCAGGCACATGCCGAGCACGTTCTCGGCCAGTAGCGTCACGCCGGAAAGTCTTTCGCCGCCTTGATACCGGAACTCGATCTGCGCGGCATTCAGCATCTGCCGGATGCGGGGAATCTCGTCTTCAAGCCTCGCTCCGCGCATACGCGATACGAGCAATCGGACTTCTTTAAGCGCGGTTCTGGCCGTTTGTTGAACGTCCTTCATCTCCGCGCGGGCTCGGTCCGGGTTTTTGACGATGAGCTTGTGGGCGAGATCGCTCTTCAAGCCGATTAGGGAAAGTTTCTGGCCAAGCGTATCATGAAGGTCGCGCGCGATACGCTGCCTTTCCTCCAGCTTCACGAGCTCGGCGATCCGCAGGTTGGTATCCTTCAACAATTCTTGGAGCTCGCCTCTCTTGTTGCGGTTATAGTTGCCGAGTGGGAGGAGGATGAGCGCAAGTAAGTTAATGAGAATAAACGGAGTTTGCGTAATGAAAAATTTGTCCTGCATAATGAATCCAAGATTGACGGCGATAAAGCTCGTTACGATGTGTATGGTATAGAGCGTAATGAATCCGGCTTTGTTCCGGATATTGCCGATGAACAAGGCCAGGAAAAACGAAAAATAAGCGTAACTGAACAAAAGGGTCATCGCTATGGATATCAAGATTTGGACGCTTGTTCCGACGTACATCTGCCAGCCCTTGGCATTGAGCGTGAAGCGGTAGCAGATGAAAAAAAGAATGATCAGCACAATACCCGACACGATCTCGAGATCGGTGGAGGCGCGGAATATAAAATAGAAAGGCAAGATGATAAACATCAGCCAGACGTAAGGGCTAATTCCGGGGGTCTTCTGGAATACCGCCAACCTCTTCCAAGACTTCAACATCTTTGGTAACTCTCCTATGCTCATCGATTTCGGTAAACCTATACGCTTCTAGTTTATCACAAACGCGCCCCGATAAAGCCGGGGCGCGTAAGGGAAAAGGATTAGGCGACTTCGTTGCCGAACGGCGGAGTCGAGGTAGTTGAAGATCTCGTTGTAGCGATTAGCGGCTTAAACTGTTTAAAGCTTACGAATCTTTTGTTCTGTTCGTCCCACAGCTTGAATTTTAAAGACTTCAGACTATGACGAAGAGTAATCGTCGTGGCATGCTGCAACGGAGGAACGGCGTTATGGGCTTCTTCCAGATGATAATTCGGCACTCTCGGGCTCAGATGATGGACATGGTGGAATCCGATGTTGCCGGTAAGCCATTGCAGAGGCTTCGGTAATTTATAATAGGAGCTGCCTTCGACGGCGGCTTTCACGTAGCTCCAGTCTTCCTCGTTCTCGAAGTAAGAATCCTCGAATTGATGTTGTACGTAGAATAACCATATTCCAAGAGCGCCGGACAACCAGAAGATCGGCAATTGAACGAGCAGTACGTTTTGCCACCCCAACGCCCAACAAAGAATTCCGTATAACGCGAGGATTCCGGCGTTCGTCACCCACGTACTAATGCGTTCTCCGCGTCTGGCGTCTTTGACGTTAAAGCGATATTCGACCAAGAATACCGCGATCGGACCGATTCCGAACATGACGAGCGGATTGCGATAGAAGCGGTAATAGGCTTTTTTCCATTTTGAAGCGGCGGCGTATTCTTCTACGGTCATTAACCACATATCGCCTATGCCTCGCTTGTCGAGATTGCTGCTCGTCGAGTGGTGGATGGAGTGACTCCGTTTCCATTGACGGTAAGGGAACATGGTGATGATGCCTGTGATCGTTCCGAGAATCTCGTTCGCCTTGCGGTTCTTGAAAAACGATTGATGGCAACAATCATGGAAGATGATGAAGCTGCGAATGACGAATCCCGAAGCGAGAATGACGAACGGTAACGTCAACCAATAGGAGACGGACAAGCTCATATAAGCAGCAGCCCATAGTATGAACAAGGGGAGCAGGGTATTCAGTAGCTGTCTTAGGCTTGATTTCGCGTTTGCTTTTTCGTAAGGCGCGACGCCTTTTTTCAATTGCGCTTGGTTAGGATTATTATTCTTATTATTCATAAGATCCCCCTCGAGTTGTGAGCGTTCGCTTGATGTTGGTAGCAGGAGCGCTATCGTATTTCTATTGTAAAGGCATGCCGTTCATGACGTTAGTCATAAGTGTAAGGATTCGAATATGACAAATGTCATATGGAACGAAGTTGTTGCGGTATAATAGAGGAGTTTGTCGTAAAATATCAAATAAGGTAGTAGACATTTCTGACCAATCGCGGAGGCAAGTATTTTGACGATCAAAGCAAAGCTATCCTTACTCATTACCATCATAGTTACGATCATCCTAGGACTTAACATTTCGATTTTCTATTACTCGTCGAAATCCGATCTCCAGTCGAACGCGGAACAACGGATGATGACGTTCGCCAAACAGATCGGCGCCAACTTGGAAGCCGCCGAGAAATCGAAGAACGAAATGGAGCAAACGCTCGGGGAGAAGCTTCGCGCGGTCGCTTTGGCCGTCCAGAGCGAGCTCGATCCCCATATCGATAATGTCACGAACGAACAATTAATCGCTCTTAGCAAGAAGTTAGACGTTGATAATATTTCACTCTGGAAACGAACGGTTAACGATATCGTCGTGCTGAAATCTTCGGCGCCCGAGGAAATCAATCAAAGTTCGAAGACGTGGGACTATTGGTACACGGCTTTTAATCAGCTGTTCGACCTGAAAAGCGTTACCGTTCCGAAGGGGCAGACGCTGGCTCATTATTGGTCAGGCCCCTACCAATATTCGACGACCGATCCGTCCCACGTGAACAAGTGGGGGAATTACTACGACGGCACGACCGACTATATGATCAACCCGTACGTCAACGCGCAAGTTTTTCTCGATTACGAGAACAATACGGGTACCAATTCGATTATTCGCAGACTGCTTGCGGACAATCCGGATATCCTGGAAGTGTCCGGGTTCGATCCCGAGTTTTTCGGCAAACCCGAAATCCTGAAGATCAAGAAGGGAAAAATCGTTCGCAACTTGGACGTGCGGCCGGTACCGTTCGGAGAGTACAAGCTGAAAGACGAGGAAAGCGACGCGGAGAACGTTCGCGAGGCAGTCGAGACGGGACAGTCCGTAACGTCGAGATCTAAGGCGTCGGGCAAGAGCCTTCTGAAAAGCTTTATTCCGTTGAACAACTTGGGTAAACCGTTGGTAGTCGGCGTAAGCTTCGACTATAGCTCGATACGAGCTTCGCTAAACCACCAACTGTTCGTCAATTGTATGATTTCCTTGTGCTTGGTCGTGGCTGCTTGGATCGTGAGCTACGTAATTGCCGGATTTCTCATTCGACCGCTTCGTTATATTTTGGATAACGTTAACGAGCTGGCAAAAGGGAAATTCGGCAGTCCGATCGCGATTCGCAGGTGGGACGAGCTAGGTCACCTTACCTTTAGCGTGAATACGATGGCGAACAATCTTCAATCCTACATGGGGAGATTAAAGGACTCGGCGGAGGAGCTTCGGAGTACGAAGGAATATTTGGAATCGTTTTTCAAGCATACGTCGGACGCCATTCATGTAACGGATCTGGACGGAAAAGTGATACAGGTGAACGACGCGTTCGAGACGATGTTCGGTTGGAGCAGCTCGGAGGTTCTTCACCACGAACTGAAACACGTTCCGGACAATCAGATGTCGGAATACGCTGCTATCCGTGGACGGATCAAGCAAGGAGAGTCGATTACGGACTTCGAGACCATGAGGCAACGGAAGGACGGGCAATTCATCGACGTCAGCATTACGGTTTCGCCGATCAGAGGGAATCAGGATGAAATCGTGGCGATCGCGGAGATCTGCCGGAACATTACCGCCCGTAAACAAAGCGATGAGGTCATCCGTCGCACGGAGAAGTTATCCGTCATCGGACAACTGGCGGCAGGGGTTGCCCATGAGATTCGCAATCCGCTTACGACGTTGCGCGGATTCGTTCAATTGAACAAGCAACAGGGCTCTCTGTCCCCGGCTTACTTGGATATTATGTTGTCCGAGCTCGAGCGTATTAATTTTATCGTGAGCGAATTCCTCGTACTGGCCAAGCCGCAGGTGAACCGTTATCAACCGATCGATATCAGAAGGTTACTTGACGACATGATCGCTCTGCTCGATTCGCAAGCGAACTTGATCAACGTCAAGTTCGAGAGACTGTACGGGAATGACGTTCCGATGCTCGTCTGCGAAGAAAATCAACTGAAGCAGGTATTCCTCAACGTGATCAAGAATAGCATCGAAGCGATGGAAGGCATAGGCGGGACGATTACGATCGAATTGGATTACGCCCCGTCCAGAGAGGCTGTCGTTATCCGGTTTATCGACGAGGGGCGCGGAATTTCCGAAGAAGATATGGCGCGGCTCGGCGAGCCTTTCTTCACGCGAAAAGCAACGGGTAACGGACTCGGCTTAATGGTCAGCCAACGAATTATCGCCAATCATAAAGGAACGATGCAGATTACGAGTAAGCAAGGTGAAGGAACTTGCGTGGAAATCCGCTTGAGCACCGCGTCGAAATAATCTTTTCGAGAATAATCGGTTCACCGCTTGACACAATATACCCAACGGGGGTATATTGTGAATATAAATATACCCCTTGCGGGTATGTTGAGGTAGGTTGAAAGGAGAAGGTGACCATGTCGACGGAGTCTTCCGAAGTACCGGAATCCGGCCATTGCCATACGGAAAATGCAAGAAAGAGCCATCATTCGGACAAAATGAAATCGAACCTGATTTCACGTCTTAATCGGGTCGAAGGGCAAGTCCGCGGAATTAAGGGTCTTATCGAGAAAGATACTTATTGCGACGACGTGCTAAACCAGATAGCCGCCGTTCAGTCCGCGCTGAATAGCGTAGGGAGGCTCTTGCTGGAAGGTCATATGAAGAGCTGCGTTATCGACAGAATTCAATCCGGCGAACACGAAGTGATCGACGAGTTGCTCGTTACGGTTAATAAATTAATGAAATAATGACATACATTCGGAGGGATTAAGATGTCTACGATTACGTTAAAAGTACAAGGAATGTCTTGCGGTCATTGCGTAAATTCGGTCGAAGGAGCCGTGAAGGGGCTTGGCGCGAACGCCAAAGTCGATCTGGCGAGCGGTTCGGTCACGGTCGATTACGAAGCTGCCAAACTATCGGTTGACGCGATTAAAGAAGCGATCGAAGATCAAGGCTACGACGTCGTATAAGGAATGCTCTCGGGGTCATCGTCGATGGCCCCTCTCTTTTACTCTTCAATATACCCTATATGGGTATAATTATCGGATCGAAGGTGAAAACGATGGGTACGGCGAGTACGATGGGCAAGATGGAAACGACGTTTTCCGATAACGAACAGGCATCGCTGCAAATAACGGGCATGACCTGCGCCGCTTGCGCGAACCGAATCGAGAAAGGATTGAACAAACTGGAAGGCGTATCCCAGGCGACGGTGAACTTGGCTTTGGAAACCGCTCAAGTCCATTTTCGTTCGGATAGCGTATCGGTTCCCGATCTGATCAAGAAGGTCGAACAGCTTGGCTACCACGCGAAGCCGAAGGAGGAACGGAAGATTTCGGATCTCCGCGACGAACGGAAGCAAGAGGTTCGGAAACAGCAACGGAAGCTGCTCGTATCCGCGATCTTATCGTTGCCGTTGTTATGGGCGATGGTCGGTCATTTCTCGTTTACTTCGTGGATTTGGGTGCCGGAATTGTTCATGAATCCGTGGTTCCAGCTCGTTCTGGCGACGCCCGTTCAATTCGTCATCGGCAAATCTTTTTACGTGGGCGCCTATAAAGCATTGCGCAACGGGAGCGCGAACATGGACGTTCTCGTCGCGCTCGGCACTTCCGCGGCTTACTTCTATAGTCTATATCTGACGTTCGAGTCGATAACAAGCCATCATGAAGTCGAAATGTATTACGAGACCAGCTCCGTGCTTATTACACTTATCCTGATGGGCAAGCTATTCGAGTTAATGGCGAAAGGGCGTTCATCGGAAGCGATCAAGACGTTGATGGGGCTACAGGCTAAAACGGCTCTTGTCGTTCGCGAAGGGATCGAGTCGCGAATACCGATCGAGGAAGTTCTAGTCGGCGACCTCGTACTCGTGAAGCCCGGCGAGAAAATTCCCGTCGACGGCGAAGTGGTCGATGGCGTTACCTCCGTAGACGAGTCGATGATTACGGGAGAGAGCCTTCCGGTCGACAAACGGATGGGAGACACGGTTATCGGAGCGACCGTTAACGCGAACGGGAGCTTGCGAATTCGTGCCGCGAAAGTCGGCAGGGATACGGTGCTTTCGCAGATCATTAAGGTTGTAGAGGAAGCGCAAGGTTCTAAAGCGCCGATTCAGCGGGTGGCGGACGTCATCTCCGGCATTTTCGTTCCGATCGTCGTTGGGATCGCCATCGTTACCTTCCTTGTCTGGTTGTTCGCGGTCGATAGCGGCAACTTCTCCGGCGCGCTGGAGAAAGCGATCGCCGTGCTGGTCATCGCTTGCCCATGCGCGCTTGGCCTTGCCACGCCGACTTCGATTATGGCCGGGTCCGGCCGTGCCGCGGAGCTGGGCATTCTGTTCAAAGGCGGCGAGCATCTGGAAGCGACTCACCGTATCGATGCGGTCGTTCTCGACAAGACGGGTACGGTTACGAACGGGAAACCGGTGCTTACGGACATCGAAGGGGCGAACGGCAAGGATCTCGATTCCATTTTACTGTCATGGATCGCCGCGGCGGAACGCCCTTCGGAGCATCCGCTGGCGGATGCGGTCGTCGCGGGCATCGAAGCTCGCGGGGTCGAGGCTGTGGAATCGGAATCGTTCCAAGCGATTCCGGGACATGGCGTGACCGCGTTCGTGGCAGGACGTGAACTGTTGATCGGTACCCGTAAGTTGATGGGCGAGCATGGGGTCGATATCTCGGCCGCCGAACAGCGGATGTCCGACATGGAGCAGGAAGGAAAAACGGCGATGCTTGTGGCTGTAGACGGAGTGTATGCGGCGACCGTCGGCGTTGCGGACACGATCAAGGAAACGTCGAAGCAGGCGGTTGATAGACTTAGGGATTTAGGCATTCAAGTTCTCATGATTACGGGTGACAACGAACGCACGGCTAGAGCGATCGCCGAGCAAGCCGGAATTCGCGAGGTGTTGGCGGAAGTATTGCCGGAAGGCAAAGCGAACGAAGTAAAGAAGCTGCAGGTTGCCGGCAAGAAAGTGGCGATGATCGGGGACGGAATCAACGACGCTCCGGCGCTGGCGACCGCGGATATCGGAATGGCCATCGGGACGGGAACGGACGTGGCTATGGAAGCGGCGGACGTGACTCTCATGCGCGGCGATCTGAATAGCATTCCGGACGCGATCGCGATGAGCCGGAGAACGATGCAGAACATCAAGCAGAATTTGTTCTGGGCACTCGCGTATAACGTGGTCGGCATCCCGATCGCGGCGAGCGGATTTCTCGCGCCTTGGCTTGCGGGAGCGGCGATGGCGCTTAGCTCGGTATCGGTTGTGTTGAACGCGCTCCGACTGCAAAGAGTAAAGCTGTAAATATACGGAGGTTGGAAGCGGTATGCGAAAGTTTGTGTTCTTTTCATTTCTTGCCATGGTGCTCGTGTCTACGACGGCGTGCGGAAGTAAAGGCGGCCACGATAAAATGGCTCATGGGAGTATGGAAAGCGGGAACGGGCACGGGGAGCACGGCGGTATGAACATGTCCGAAGAAACGCCTACGACTAGCGGGGAATGGGAGTGGAACGTCGATCGGTTGCTACCGGATCAGAATGCGACGCTAACGATTCAGATTAACGACGACGCAGGCAAACCCGTGCAGAAGTTCGATCTGAACCACGAGAAACCGATGCATCTGATCGTTGTCAGCAAGGATCTTTATTCTTTTGAACATATTCATCCGACCTATGAGGGCGCGGGCAAATTCGTGATCACGACGCGTTTCCCTGCTGCCGGATCCTATAAGCTGATCGCGGATTACGTTCCTTCCGGAGGACAGGCCACGACTCAGAGCGAGTGGGTCGAAGTGGTGGGAACGGCACCCGCTCCGAAGAAAATCGTGCTGGATCGCGAGTTGAAGAAGACGATCGACGGAGTAGAGGTTCAATTAGGTTTCGACCGATTAGTCGCCGGCAATGAAACGAAATTAACGTTCCATATGACGGATGCCGTGACAGGCAAGCCGATTACCGATCTGCAGCCTTATCTAGGCGCGGTCGGACATGTCGTTATTCTAAGCGAAGATGCGAATAACTACTTGCACGTACACCCTACTGTCGAAGACGCGAAAGGGCCTGACGCCGAGTTCAACACGACATTCCCACACGGCGGCATTTATAAAATATGGGGACAGTTCCAACGCAACGGCCAAGTCTTCGTCGTTCCGTTCGTCGTGAAGGTTCCTTGAGGCAAAAAGGGTTGAGCCAGAGTTTATCTGCTCAACCCTTTTACAATTCGCCGAAGTAAGGTTCTGCCAGAACACTGTGCTCCCAATCAGCCGAAATAACGGAACCCTGTTCCGCTATTAGTCTCGCACAAGCCCGATCAATCGAAATAACGGAACCCTGTTCCGCTATTAGCCTCGAACAAACCCAATCAACCGAAATAACGGAAACCTGTTCCGCTATTAGCCTCGAACAAACCCGATCAGCCGAAATAACGGAACCACGTTCCGCTATTAGCCTCGAACAAGCCCGAACAGCCGAAATAACGGAACCCTGTTCCGCTATTAGCCTCGAACAAGCCCGAACGGCCGAAATAACGGAACCCTGTTCCGCTATTGGCCTCGAACAAAGCCAATCAGCCGAAATAACGGAACCCAGTTCCGCAATATGCCTCGAATAAGCCCAACCAGCCGAAATAACGGATCCACGTTCCGCTATTAGTCTCGAACAAGCCCATTCAGCCGAAATAACGGAACCCTGTTCCGCAATATGCCTCAGGATAATCCAAGCGGGTTGATCATTTCGCCGAAGTAGGGTTCTGCCAGACCACTAACACGCTTGAGGTTACTCATTTCGCCGAAGTAAGGTTCTGCGAGAACACTAACACGCCTAAGGTCGCTCAATTCGCCGAATTAAGGTTCTGCTAGAACACTAACATGCCTGAGGTGGCTCAATTCGCCGAAGTAAGGTTCTGCGAGAACACTAACAAGCTTGTGGTCGTTCAAATCGCTGCAACAAGTTCCTGCCAGAACACTGTATGCTGGCTCCCACAAACTTATATTTTCTCCGCGTCTACTCCTGCTTCGACGACGATGGCGGAATCGTCATCCACCGGTTCGTAGAGTCCCGTCTTAACCTTAAACCATTGGAACGAATGCGTGACGATTACTTTAAGAATCGCGTAACCCGGTACCGCGAGAATGATGCCGACGAGACCGAA
This sequence comes from Cohnella endophytica, assembly GCF_003628305.1. Classification (GTDB taxonomy): domain Bacteria; phylum Bacillota; class Bacilli; order Paenibacillales; family Paenibacillaceae; genus Cohnella; species Cohnella endophytica. The sequence goes on from NZ_RBZM01000001.1 coordinate 118,294, forward strand.
CAAATTGCCGGCGGTCAGAATCGCGAAAATGATCGTGATCGGATGCACTTTCATCGTCTTGCCCATAATTTGCGGAGAGATGACTTTTCCTTCGATGACCTGCACGATCGTCCAGATAATCGCCATCTTCAGGAGCATGAACGGGGACGTCACGACCGCGACGACAAGCGCCGGCATAATGGCGATGGCCGGTCCCAAATATGGAACTACGCTCGTACAGGCCGCGATTACCGCGAGCACGAGAGAGTAGTCGAGGCCGATAACCAAATAACCGATATAGAGCAACAAACCGACGCAGAAGCTGACGACGATCTGGCCGCGAATATACGAGCTGATCTGATGATTCATCTCCAGCAATACTCTGAGCGAACGAGCGCGCAGCGCCGTCGGCGCGAAGCCGAGAACGAATGGAGTAAGCTTTTTTCGGTCACGAAGCAGATAGAACAGAATGAGAGGCACGGTGATGATCGAGAGAATCGTGTGCGTAATCCTGCCAACGAGACCGCCGAGGCCGGACCAAGCGTTGCTTAATACGGTGGAGACTTGGTTTGAGAAATCGTGCGCCAGCTTCGAAGTGTCGATGCCGAGCGTGTTCTGAATTTGGTTAAAAGAATCGCTGCCGACCCATTCTTCGAAATTCGCTTGAGCATCCTGGCTATAATCGGGGAACTGCGTAATCAAACCCGAGATTTGATCGCTTAGCAGAGGAACGACCCGCATGATAACGACCGTAATCGCGGTGGCGATAATCAGGTAGAGAACGGCGATCATGTAGCCCCGGCTAATTCCCCGCTTCTCGAAGAAATCCACGATCGGATTAAGTAAGTAGAAACCTACGCCCGTGAGTATAAAAGGCAAGAATACCGTTTCAAGGATGACGATGAACGGATGGAATATGTAAGATACTTTGTCCAACACGAAAATATTCAAGCTGATTAATAAAATAACGACCAAGAACAGGATGACTTTCTGATTAAGCAACATCCACTTGATCCGGTCCGACCATTTACCCGTCGACACGCCGTTATCGCCTCCTTCGCTTACTTCCTATTTTACCCGAGTGCGGGTGCGAACACCAATGCCCTGAGTCAAAATCGCGCAATGTTTGAGCTCATTTTATATCATGGATTTTGTTACGTTGGAGAGTGCGATAACGATTCATTTGTTCATCCATTGCCGCTATAATATTCGCTTTTTTATATTTTTAGTTCATTGTTTTTACTCCGTGCGCAATCATCTCTAATGATACGATTTGTTTCATTACAAACCGACAAAGCTTCCCCATTTCCACGCCTACCGTTTGACAAGCTTCTCGAAGCCGTCTGGTTACAATCTATCTAGCCTACCGACTGGAGGGAATAGATAGAATGAATCGCGGCACGAAAACGCTAATAATCGCACTAGCCCTCGTTTGCTCGTCGCCAACGCTTGCATGGGCAAGTAGCCAGTTCACTCATCAGTGGAATAAGAGTCCGCAACAAGCGCAAGCGTTCCCTGAGAAGTACACGGACGTGGAGGGGATTCTCACGTTTCGCGGCACGAATGAACGCACTGCGCCATCATTCGGCACGGTCGATATGACGAAGTTTCAGCCGAAGATCGCTTGGACGAAAATAACGAAGTCGAGTTCATGGGGCGGAGGAGCAGGGTGGACGGGGCAACCGGCAATCGTGAAATGGTCATCCGAAGTCCTTAAGACGATGAACGTCAAATCGAAATTCCTCGCAAAACCGGGTTTCACGGAAGTCATTTACGCATCGCTCGACGGTTACGTCTATTTCTTGGATCTCGACACCGGGGAAGAGACGCGCAATCCGATCAAAGTCGGAAACCCGATCAAAGGCAGCGTGTCGGTCGACGCGAGAGGATACCCGCTGTTATACGTAGGCGAGGGAATTCCCGAGAATGGGACGATCGGGTTTAACCTATATAGCCTTATCGACCAGAAGAGGCTTCTCCGAGTGAACGGAATCGACCCTTATGCTTACCGCAAATGGGGGGCGTTCGACAGCTCAGCTCTATTCAATCGGCTGGACGATACGTTAACGGTCGGCGGCGAAAACGGGCTCGTCTATCATCTCAAATTAAACACGAATTTCGACCCCGCTCATAAGAAGCTGACGATCGATCCGGAAATCAGCAAATACCGTTATAAAATTCCAGGCAACAATTATCAAGGCATCGAGAACTCGTTGGCCAATTACGGCGATCTAGTTTTTTTCGCGGACAACGGCGGCAGCTTGCAGGCCATGAACGTGAAGACGCATGAGCCGTTATGGAATCTGGCACCGATTGACGACACGGATGCGACGATCGTCGTCGAGACGGAGGGCGGGGTTCCGTATCTCTATTCCGGCACCGAGGTCGATAAGCAAGGCAAGAAAGGTTACTCCTATATTCGGAAAATCAACGGTCTGACCGGTCAAACGGTTTGGCAACAAAAATACGAGTGTTTCTCGCTCCTCGGCTCGCATCCGGTAAACGGCGGTCTTCTCGCCACGCCCGTAATCGGCAAAAAGTCGATCGGCAACCTCGTTGTTTTTACGATCGCGCGCTACGGAACGTTCAGCGGAGGCCTTATCGTGGCATTGGACAAAACCACGGGCAAGGAAGCTTGGAGGCTTCCGATGAAGGATTACGCTTGGTCGTCTCCGGTTGACGTCTATTCAAGCAGCGGTAAAGCCTATTTGATCCAAGCAAACTCCACCGGCCAAGTGGCCGTCATCGACGCAAGCGTCGGCAAACAAGTCGGCAGCTTGAACATCGGAACGAACATCGAAGCATCTCCCGCGATTTATAACGATATGGCGGTAGTCGCCTCCCGCGGAGGCAAAATTTACGGGATTAAGCTGGAGTGACCTAACCCGGGACCCGGAGGGCTAATGCCGGCTATTCGCCAAGGCGCCTCCGGAGACTCCCGATTAAATGCGAACCTGTAAGTCGACCCGCGCCCGGACTTCCCTTTCCCATAGATCGTAATCGGAACATCGACGGTAGCCGAAAGCTCTTGTTCACCGGCCTCTTTCGGTTTTTTCCTGAGCGTATCGGCTTTAATCCGGATCGAGGTCAGAGTAGTCATCATCCCCTCGTAATAAGCGGCCGTTTCCTGAGGCATGTCCTTCCATATCTGCCTCAACAATTCGATATCGCGCTGATGCAACGCTTCGATGAAGCTTGCCGCGATAACGAACGGGGATGCGGAATCCAGATAAGGCTGCAGATTGCCTGCGGCCTTATTTACCATGAGCTGGTGCGCAGGATCGGGAACGTCCGACTTGTGGGACGTGCTCTCTTGAAAGTGGATGCACGAATGCCCGGAGAAATCGTTACCCGGAATACCGTCCCCGCCATGAGGCATTCCGTTCATGGAAGCGGCGATTCGATGCCCGTTCGAGCCGACGACGATCGCCCGACGATCCCAGCTCCATTGGCCGCCATAAATTCCTTTCATGATTTTCGAGTCTTCTTTGGAGATCGGCTGCACGTCGGCATGATCGCTTCCCGCCCGGCGTTGCACGCGGAACGACAGTCCGGTCTCGAGATCTGTGACGGTAATGATGCTCTTCCGCTTCACGATCGATTTAGCTTCTTCCCATCGTACGAGTTCCCCGTAATGCGCGCCGCGCAATGCCTCCGCGTATTTCCGCAGCCGTTCGGAGTAAGGTTTAGAGAGGATCAGCCTGCGCGAAGACGATTCGTCGAACAAGGTTCCCGATTGTTCGATTCGAAGCACGATCGATTGCGGGGAGGAGGCCGCTTGCAAGATGACCTCGACGTCCGGCCAAGCGATCTTCTTCGACAAGCCGTCCGTCTTCTCGTATTCCGCGCGGGCGATCGCTTTCGCTAAGCGCGGACTGTTTACCGTCATCGTGCTATAAGATTCCGCTCGCGAACTGGACTTCACTACGATCGTGACGGTTGGATTGTCTGACGCTCTAGCGGAAATCGCGACCGCTCTATTTTGTGCGACCGCCCCCCATAAAATCATGAACGCAAATAACGTAATCCTGCAGGCTTTCGAACGACCCATTTCCAAGATCCCTCCGTTCTTGTTACTTATTCTCGTCGATTCGACCTCCAATTATGTTGGATAATCCCATCGTATAAGACGAACGTTATTAGAAGCACTTAAAAGATGATCCGAAGGGGAGGAGTGGAGTTTGATATTGCGTGGAATCGCTGGTTTGCTCGTGTTAGGGGGACAAATCGCGACGCTGCCGGAACAATTAACGATTACGCAAGAGGGAACGCCAGTAGCTCAGGTGCGCAGATCGGACTATGGTTTGCCGGCGATGGGGTCTCCGGTCGTAAATACCGATCGACTTAATCGGCTGGTCGACCAGATCGATAAAATCGTATATCGACCTCCCGTTAACGCATCGCTCGACGCGGGAATGGGCATCGTTCCCGAACGAATGGGATACAAACTGGATCGGCGCGTTTTCTCGCAACGGTTTTTCGGCTTCATGGTAGTAGGAGATGCCGCTACGCTGGAAGCGCCGCAAAGGGCGATCTATCCGAAGGTGGACAGCGAGCTATTATCGACTCTAAAGGAAAAAATGATCGGCCAATATACGACCTATTTCAATTCCTCTAACAAGAACCGATCGAACAATATCGTTCTCGCGGCCAAGGCGATCAATAACCAATACGTGTTCCCGGGGGAGACGTTTTCTTTTAATCGGACTGTCGGCATTCGCTCCGCCGAGAAAGGCTACACGAACGCCAAAATTATCGTTAGAGGAGAAGTGTCCGAAGGAATCGGCGGAGGCATCTGCCAAATCTCGTCCACCCTCTACAATGCCGTGGACCGGGCGGGCATGGAAATCGTCCAGCGGTACTCCCATAGTCGCAATGTTCCTTACGTCCCCCCCGGGCGCGATGCGACGGTGAGCTGGTATGGCCCCGATTTCGTGTTCCAGAACAAGTACAATGTTCCCATCCTTATTCGCGCGGTCGTATTCGGAGGAGTGGTGTCGGTGCAGGTCTTTTCCTCCGAGACGGTTAACGCCAAGAAAAGAGACGTGCCGAGCGCGTCCAAACGGTTACCCGAGGAAGTTCCGGCGGATGGGGAACGTGACGTCAATCGCGATACGTCGCCAAAGACGCGATAAACGAAACGAGTCGAATACGTAGTTAGAGCAGCACGGAGAGGGGATTGGGCAATACATGAAATCCTTACGGATTTTCAAGCAATCTTTCGCGAACTTCATTCGCCGGCCGATGATGGTTTTGTCGTTCGTCGCGGTTGCTTTCGTTCCGATTCTGTATTGCGGATTTTTGATCAGGGGAACTTGGAACCCTTACGGCCAGCTGAACGAACTACCGGTCGCGATCGTTAATCTGGACAAAGGAACGATCTCGCAAGGCAAGACGATGAACGTCGGACAGGATTTCATACAAGAATTGAAAAATAACGCGAGCTTCGACTGGAACTTCGTAAGCGAGTCCGAAGCGGAGCAGGGGATGAAGGGTAATCACTATTACGCCTCGATAACGATTCCCCCGAACTTCTCCGAGAAAGTAGCGTCGTTATCCAGCGATCGCCCGCAGCAAGCGGAGATGGAATTCGAATCGAACAGTTATTACAACTTCGTAGCCGGCCAGATCAGCGAGAACGCGACCAAGGAGTTAAGGGAGAGGCTATCCCATAATTTGACAGAGGCGTATTCGCGCAGCATCTATGCGCAATTCGAAAGCTTATCCGGCGGGTTAAGCGCGGCTAGCGAAGGAGCGACGCAACTACATACGGGTGCGATACGGTTAGATGACGGGTTAAAGCAACTGGCGATGAATATGTCCGTACTCGCGGCCGGAACGGGCCAACTAAACAGTAAGACCGGTTCGCTTGTTAACGGTGCGGATAAGCTGAGCGACGGGGCTTCGCAGCTCGGCAGCGGCGCATCGGAGCTTGCCGCAGGCGCCCGCAAGCTGTCCGACGCAGGGAATAAGCTAGAGATTGGCGCTTCAACGGCGGAACGGGGAGCCGCCGCATTGAAGAAAGGCATCGAGTCCGCCAAGGACGGAGCGGATCGAATGACTTCGGGCATTCAAAGCGCGGCTACCGGAAGCAAGCAGTTGAAGGAAGGGTTAAGCGCATCGATATCGGGGATCGAAGCGCTGACCGATGGAAGCGGGAAAGTCGCGAAAGGTTTGCAGCAGGCGATGGACGCAAACAAGGAACTCGCCGACAATCCGCAATTAAAAGAGTTGTTAGCCGCTAGCCAAGCGGTCTCGACTAGCGCCAATGATCTGCTTGCCGCGCAGAAGAAGCTGCTTGCCGGAAGTCAAGGCCTGGACGCGGGTCAACAGAACCTGATGGATGGAAGCCGGAATCTTAGCGGTGCGCACGCTCAGTTACTTCAAGGGGCAACGGAGTTGCAAGCCGGACAGAAGCAGTTATCCGACGGAATCAAGACGTATAATGCTAATTTCTCTTCGTTGGTAACCGGCAGCGATAAGCTGGCTCAAGGGGGAAAGCAAGTCAATAGCGGGGCGAAACAACTGAGCGGCGGGTTGCGGCAGATGGCGGATGGAATCGCTAGCGCGTCTTCCGGTGCTGCCAAACTCGATAGCGGGGCAAAGCAATTAAGCGAGGGTGCCGTCCAACTTGCGAACGGATCGGGCGAGTTGGACGATAAGCTGGGCGAGGCGGCCAGTTCAACGTCGAAGTTGCAAGCGAACGACGAGATGATCAAGATGCTCGCCCAACCGGTCGCGATCAAGACGATCGACGAGCGCAAAGTAACGATATACGGATTCGGAATCGCGCCGTACTTCATCTCGATGGCTTTATTCGCGGGCGCTCTCGTTTTTACGACGATCGTGTCCGCTCGGCAATCGTTGGTCGAAGGGGCTGGAGGATTCCCGTTATTCTTCACGAAGATGCTGACGTTCGGGCTTCTCAGCCTGGCGCAGTCTCTTATCGTCGTTATTATTCTCGTCTACGCGTTAGGCGTGAAGGTGCAGAGCGTTCCCTTGTTCTTCATATACACGGCGATCGTAGGCTTAACTTTCATGTTCGTCGTTCAAGCCATCGTGACGTGGCTCGATCTTCCCGGAAGATTCGTGGTGTTGCTGCTCATGATTTTCCAATTGACCTCCAGCGCGGGAACGTTCCCGCTGGAATTGCTGCCGGGTTGGGCGAAAGCTATGAATCCGTTATTCCCGATGACGTACAGCATTCGCGGATTCCGCGACGTCATCTCAAGCGGGGATTTCGGTCATATGTGGCTCCAAGCGGCGCGACTGGGAGCGTATTTGATCGTGTTCCTGCTACTGACGCTCGTTTATTTCCTGAGCAAAGGGAAGAAGACCGACGAGGAGCAGCTCATGCCGGTTAAAGTATAGACTGGATCGGATGCGTTAGGATTGAGCGTCGGTACATGGTAAAATAGGGAGGAGAACGCAGCTGCGGTGACCATGGACGGTGCCGGGCGGCACGATGACGGGAGTGAAGGAACGATGAATGAGAAACTCTTCACGTTGGAAGAGGCCAACGAGTTATTGCCGCAATTAATCGAAGAATTGCAAGCGCTGCAGAAGCTTGCCGCCGATATCGAGCTGCAATATCGAGAATTGCAGCAAGTCAAATCGATCCATCGCCAATCTCCCGACAGTGCGGTTAGCGGGGAGGACCCGTACTTCGAGAGGGAGAGCCGAATCGAATTCATGCGAATGGAAGCGGGAATGCTCATGGACAATTTTGCGCGTAAAGGCGTGCAGTTGAAGATGATCAGTCCAGGCCTACTCGATTTCCCCGCGATATTGGATGGACAAGCCGTCCTTATGTGCTGGAAGGAAGGCGAGGAACGCGTCATGCATTATCATGGCTTGCATGAAGGGTTCATGGGCCGCAAACCGCTTCCGTAATTAACGCTATTGTAATAACCTCTTACCGTTTAGAAGCTGCTCGAAGGGTCTTAAAAGACCTTCGGGCAGCTTCTTTCGCGCGTTTCAGATGTTTCCAATAATTAACGAAACAAAAATATCGTTTTTATCGAAAAAGACAACAACTTTATCTCGTCCTAATCCGTCTACCCTATGACTAGCCAATAGCACTATTCATACAGAGGGAATGAAGAGCATGAACGACATCGAGAGATCATATTCTTACAGGGACGAAGGAGGTCATTCCGATGCCTGAACAGCCTCGCCGTAGCGGTCGTTACATGCCTGGCCTGGACGGGTTGAGGGCGATTTCCGTCATCGCCGTGATCGCCTACCATCTTGGATTCGGATGGGCGACCGGCGGTTTACTCGGAGTTGGCGTCTTCTTCGTTCTGTCCGGTTATCTCATTACGGATCAATTGGTCGACGAATGGCGGTCGAACCGCTCCATCGACCTAAAACGTTTCTGGGCGAGAAGAGCCCGCAGGCTGCTGCCGGCGATGTTCGCGATGCTCGTTCTCGTCGCATTCTGGCTCTTGCTAGTCGACCCCGATCGATTAGTCTCCCTGCGAGGAGACTTTATGTCGGTATTGCTGTACTTTAACAACTGGTGGCTTATCTTCCACCAGGTTTCTTACTTCGAAAGCTTCGGACCTCCGTCTCCGATCGGCCACCTGTGGTCGCTTGCCGTGGAAGAACAATTTTATATCGTTTGGCCGTTCTTGCTGTTAGTCGGTCTCCGACTAGCTCCGCGACGGGGCAAGCTGATCCTCTTTACTCTTATCGTCGCGGCGGCGTCGGCGGCCGCGATGGCGCTGCTCTACGTTCCCGGCACCGATCCGAGTCGCGTCTATTACGGCACGGACACCCGGGTGTTCGCTCCATTGATCGGAGCCGCGCTCGCCATCGCATGGCCGAGCCGAAGCTTGAAAAGCCAAGCGAATCCTCGATTCGGAAGATTGCTGGACGTTCTGGCGACTCTTAGCTTGGTCGGTATCTTCTTAATGATCGCGAGAACGGCAGAATATGGCGATTTCCTCTATTATGGGGGCTTCGTACTCTTATCCGTTCTATCCGCGATCCTCATTGCGGCGCTGGCGAATCCGGACAGCCGCTTGGCCAGATTGCTCGGTACGCAACCGCTAAGATGGATCGGCGTTCGTTCCTACAGTTTATATATTTGGCATTTTCCCGTTATCGCACTCACGAATCCGGCAGTGAACACGAATGGCTTCGATGCGACGAGGGCGCTAATGCAAGTAACCGCTACGGTTCTCCTTGCCGCTCTGTCGTGGCGATTCGTGGAGCAACCGATTCGTCACGGCGCGCTTGGGCGCACTTGGAAACGGCTTCGGTTGCGACCTCAGCTTCGAATTCGTCCAATCGCGCTCGTTACGTTCGTATTAATCGTGTTATTGTACGTCTCAGCGAACAGCAGGTTGAACGAGCCGGTGTCCGCGGATTCGACGCTTGATTCTACGCCCCAAACGGACTTGAATTCGCACGAGGTGGTCGATCAACCCGGAAAGATCGGCGATATTCCGATCGCTTCCGATAACAAACCGCAACAGCCTGTGAAGGACTCGGATCCGGAGCCGAATTCAAGCTCATCACCGAGCCCTAAACCGAGCCCTAAACCGAGCCCTAAGCCAAGTCCGAAACCGAAACCGGACTCCGGTCAAGTCACATCGCCGCCATCGGGCGGCATTATCACCAAGGATGAAGAAAAGCCGAGTAAGCCGCATCAACCTGATCTCATACCGGGGGAAGAGGGGATCGGGAAAGGCATCACGGTCATCGGCGACTCGGTAATTCTGGACGCCGAACCTTATTTGCATAAGCTTTTGCCGGGAATCGTCGTCGACGGCAAAATCGGCAGACAAATGACTAAAGCCCAAGAAACGATCGACCTCTTGAAAGAAAACGGGGAGCTCGGGGATCGTATCGTGATCGAACTAGGGACGAACGGTTCCTTTAATAGCAAACAATTGCGTAAGCTGCTGGATTCCTTAAGCGGCGCGAAGCAGGTGCTGCTCGTGAATACGCGAGTTCCGACGAACTGGCAGGACACCGTTAATTCCGCACTCGACAAAGTATCGGCCGACTATCCGAACGCGACGGTCGTGGATTGGTATTCGGCAAGCAAGGGCAAGGATTCGTTCTTCGAAAAAGACGGCACGCACCTGAAACGGGAAGGCGCGCAATTCTATGCCAAGATGCTTGCGGATGCATTAAAACCCTATTGACAATAAACAAGCGCTCGTGCAATAATCGTCCTGTTGCTTATAGAACGACTACAATTCATTCGTATAACCTCACGAATTCAGGGTGAGGGTTTCTACGGGAAGCCTTAACTTCCTAACTACGAATATCGGGATCGGATTTTTCGATTCCGTATTCCAAGTTAGGAAGTTTTTTGTTTTATCGGTTAATAGCACAAGGGAGGACATCTTAGAGATGAAATATTTATTATCGGTATTATTAGGCGCAATTTGTTACGGGATTCTGTCGACGATCGTTGTCAAAGCTTACGGGGAAGGCTACCAGTTGGGAGAAGTCGTTGGGAGCCAGTTATTGACAGGCTGCATACTGGCGTGGGGATTAGTGCTCTTCACCAAGCTTCGCCAAAAAAGAAAACAACGGAACGAGCAGTCTTCCGGAGGTTCGGCATCGTCCGAACAGCAGACGCCGAGTCCGAGACTGACTTGGAAACAACGTTTGATCTTAATGGCGGCTGGAACGCCTACCGCTATAACGGGATTGCTTTATTATCAGTCCTTGCGATATATTCCGAATTCGCTGGCCATTCTACTGCTCTTCCAATTCACATGGATCGGCGTACTTATGCATGCGATCGGCCAGAAGAAACGGCCTGACGGGATCATGTTCGTGACGCTTGCGGTTTTGTTCGGCGGAACGTTTCTGGCTGCCGGAATTATGGAAGAAGGCTTGTCCAGATTTAACTGGATCGGCGTGATTTTCGGACTGCTGTCCGCGGTAAGCTACTCCTTGTTTATTCTCTTTAGCGGCAAAGCCGTTCCGGGCGTGCATCCGGCAAACCGCAGCAGCTGGATGATCACCGGCGGTATGTTGTTCGTGTTTATTTTGTTCCCGCCGACTTTCCTAATCAACGGATTGATCTGGGGCGATCTGATGATGTTCGGCGCATTGCTCGGGTTATTCGGCGCCTTCTTGCCGCCCGTATTGTTCGCGGTCGGAGTACCGCATATCGGCGAAGGCATGACCGGAGTTCTCGGCGCATCCGAATTGCCCGTGGCGGTCATGCTATCTTCCGTCGTTCTGCATGAGCATGTAAGCTTCATGCAATGGGCCGGGGTCGTTCTGGTCATCCTAGGCGTAGCCTTGCCGGAGCTGATCAAGCGGATCAACCGTCCAACCAGGGATTATCTTCAATCAAGCAGCGCCTAGAACTGTTCGCCTATTTTCGCTATACTAGCAAGTATATGGACTTGCTATAGGAGGATGGGCGACATAGAAGCGACGAAGACGAACGAAATGGTCTATTACCCGCCGCAAGACGAATATTTCACATTCGCCGACGAAGAAGAATACGCGGACAAAGGCCGGGGCTGGGGGCTGTTCGGCAAAGCGCCGAAAAAACAGTTCTGGTACAAGGGTGCCGCGTCTCAGCGGTTGGTAACGATTAAGGGCTACCTGGAATACAACGTGTTGAACATTCTGGTCATCGAGTTCGAGGATGGAAACTTGACGTGCATTCATCCGTCCTATTTAAAAGAAATGCAGAGCGGCAGCTTCGGCAAGGAACTTCCGGCAGGGGATACGGATACTGCGGAAGCGGAGCCGTCCGGGTTGCCGATCGATGAAGCTGCGACAGGTTCGGCCGATCAAGAGCCTACGGCGAAGCCTGCCAAGAAGCCGAAGGAGCCTAAGGCGCCTAAAGAACCCAAGGCGAAAAAAGAAAAGCTGGAGCTGCCGGTCGACAAGGTCAAATTCTCGGCGAAGATCAAGGAGTTCGCAACGAAAGCGAATCCGTTCTCGGATACCGACGACGAAGTGATTTTGCTGGAGGAAGTGGTCGTACTCGGGGAAGCGCCGTTGACGTTAGGCGACGCTTGGTGCGGTTACAGCAACACGCTTAAGGGACTCGGACTCGAAGTCGGCGACGCGTTGGAGTTCGACGGTAAAGTCGTAGACAAGAAGTTCAACAAAGAGATTATTTACAAGGTGAACAATCCGTCCAAGATCGTTAAACAATAAGCGGACGTTAAAGTTCGAACTAACAAAAAATCCGGATTAGTTGCTCAAGAGCAACTAATCCGGATTTTTTCGTTCGCATGGGGAAAAAAATTGCTTAATCGCAGTTACTCGTAAGCGACAACCCTATCCATCCGCGGAAGGACAGGTTTGTCGGTCGAATTAACTTATTATACGACGCCTTGAGCGAGCATAGCCTCGGCTACGCGGATAAAACCAGCGATGTTCGCGCCGACGACGAGATTGCCGGAATGCCCGTAAGCTTCGGCTGCCTTGACGCTGTTCTGATAGATCGTCTTCATGATGCCGTGCAGCTTGGCATCGACTTCTTCGAACGTCCAAGACAATCTCATGCTGTTCTGCGACATCTCGAGCGCGGAAACCGCGACACCGCCTGCATTCGCCGCTTTCGCCGGTCCGAACAACACGCGAGCTTCAAGGAACACTTCGATGGCTTCGAGAGTGGACGGCATGTTGGCGCCTTCGCCGACAGCTTTCACTCCGTTAGCGACGAGAAGCTTGGCCGATTCTTCGTCGATCTCGTTCTGCGTTGCGCAAGGAAGGGCGATATCGCAAGGAATGGACCAGATGCCGTCGCAGCCTTCGGTGTAAACCGCGTGAGGGTGCTCGATCACGTATTCGCTGATGCGTTTGCGCTCGACTTCTTTGAGTCTTTTTACCGTATGAAGGTTGATGCCTTTCGGATCGTAGATATAACCGTTGGAGTCGCTGCAAGCTACGACTTTGGCGCCAAGCTGGCTCGCTTTGTCGATCGCGTAGATGGAGACGTTGCCCGAACCCGATACGATGACTGTGCTATCTTGGAAGCTTAAGCCTTTGGACTCGAGCATCTCGTTCACGAAGTACACGCAGCCGTAGCCCGTCGCTTCGGTACGCGTTAGGCTTCCGCCGTAGATGATGCCTTTGCCGGTCAGGACGCCGGCTTCGTGTCCGCCGCGGATCCGTTTGTATTGTCCGAACATATACCCGATCTCGCGACCGCCGACGCCGATATCTCCTGCAGGCACGTCTTCGTCCGGTCCGATATACTTGTACAGCTCGGTCATGAAGCTCTGGGTAAATCTCATGATTTCGTTGTCGGATTTGCCTTTAGGATCGAAGTCGGAACCGCCTTTACCTCCGCCAATCGGTAAGCCGGTCAAGGAATTTTTGAAGATCTGCTCGAAGCCGAGGAATTTGATGATGCTGGCGTTTACGGAAGGATGGAAGCGGAGACCGCCTTTGTAAGGTCCGATCGCGCTGTTGAATTGTACGCGGAAGCCGCGGTTGACTTGCGTTACGCCGCTATCGTCAACCCAAGGGACGCGGAAGTATACGACGCGCTCCGGTTCTACGATGCGCTCCAAGATGCCGCTTTTACGATATTTCGGATGTTTGGCAAATACAGGAGTGAGGGAATCAAGAATTTCTTTAACGGCTTGGTGGAATTCATTCTCGTGCGGATTCCGTTTGATTACGGCTTCGTACACGGATTGAACGTACTGTTGCGCTGTTGCGTATTGCTCTTCGGTATTCGTTGTCACTTTTTACTAACACTCCTTATTAATGGTTTGCATTTGCCGTATGAAAGCATGTATTAATCTACTTTTTGATTGTAGAATATAAACGAAAAATGCGCAATTATGAATATTCATACACGCCTAAATCGGTTAAAAAACATCGCTTGACATTGACGTTGCGTAAAGGTGTACGATCATAATGCAAGGGGGGATCGAACATGGAATATACGGTGCAAAAGCTCGGGCAATTAGCGGGAATCAGCACGCGAACGCTCCGCTACTACGATACGATTGGACTTCTCAAACCGGCGAGAATCAATTCATCGGGGTATCGGATTTACGGTCGGCAAGAGGTGGATAGACTGCAGCAAATCCTCTTCTACCGCGAGCTTGGAGTCGGCTTGGAGGAAATCGGGGAGATGATCTCCTCGCCTGCTTTCCATGCCGAACGGGCGCTGCTGGACCATCGCGAAAACCTCCTCGCAAGAAGGCGACAGTTGGACGCGCTAATCGCCAATATTGATCTGACTCTTGCCGAGAAGAGAGGAGAAAACACGTTGAGCGACAAACAGAAATTCGAAGGATTTAAACAGCGATTAATCGACGATAACGAGACCAGATACGGACAAGAAGCCCGCGCGAAATACGGCGACGAGCAAGTGGATAAATCGAACCGGAAGATCAAAGGAATGACGGAACGGCAATACGCCGAAGCCGAGCAGCTCGCGACCGACATCCATGAGGCGTTGGCCAAGGCATTCGCAACCGGCGATCCGGCCGGCGATCTTGCGCAGAAGGCGGCCGACCTTCACCGCCAGTGGCTTTGCTTCTACTGGGACAGCTACAGTAAGGAGGCGCATGCCGGCGTCGCGCGGATGTACGTGGACGATCCGCGTTTCACGGCTTACTACGACAAGGACCAACCTGGCGTAGCCCGATTCCTGCGCGATGCGGTGTTGATCTACACGGGTGCAACGAACGTCTAGATAACAAAAGGCAATATAAAAACGCTATATTCCTAAGCCATGATTGGCGTTTGGAATATAGCGTTTCGAGTTGCTGGGGAACAATAAGAGTTTAGACGGATGAACCGGACATCGCCAGATCGTGCGTCTCGCAGTCGGTCGAGCAGTAGCCGCGCTTCTCGGACTCGCACTCGTCGCAGACAAGATGCTGCAAGTGACACGTATCGTCCGCGCAATTGATGTACTTGTCGGTCGGCGTGCCGCAGTGGTGGCAAGTGCCTACGAGAACGTGTTCGTCGGTCTGATTGATCCGGACGGATACGCGTTCGTCGAACACGTAACAGTTGCCGTCGAAGCCTCTGCCTTGCACTTCCGGATCTTGACCGTAAGTGACGATTCCGCCGTCCAATTGGTACACGTTGCCGAAGCCTTCGTTCTTGAGCACCGCCGTAAGCATCTCGCAACGGATGCCTCCGGTGCAGTAAGTCAAGATCGGCTTATCTTTGTGCTCTTCCGTCAGATTGTTGCGGATCCATTCCGGGAATTCGCGGAACGTCTCGAGATCCGGGCGGATCGCGCCACGGAAGTGGCCGAGATCGTATTCGTAGCCGCTTCTTCCGTCTAAGATAATGACGTCGTCCCGTTGCAGATGTTCATGGAACTGCTTCGGATTCAGCCTGTCGCCGCCGTCGACGTGCGGATTCAGCTTCTTGTCGTAACGAAGCGTGACAAGCTCTTTCTTATGCCGGACGAACAGCTTCTTGAACGCGTGGCCGTCGGACGGATCGATCTTGAACAGCAGGTCGGAGAATAACGGGTTCGCGTGCATGGCCGTCATATACGCTTCCGTCTGTTCAAAGGTACCGGATAACGTACCGTTGATCCCTTCGTCGGCGATAAGGATCCGTCCGCGGATTCCAAGCTCCTTGCAATATTGAAGATGCTCGGCGGTTAAGGCTGCGGCATCCGGAATTTCTACGTATTTATAGAACAGCAATATGCGATAATCTTGATTCATCGTGTAACACCTTCCGTGGAGAATTGGATGCCCTAGATGCAAATTGGCAGATGAGGTCAAGATTAAATCATACCGTAAGAGGATTATATAGTCAACATATATGTATAGAAAGTCGTCTGATTTTCAGATCCCGGACGGATGACATGCCGCTTCATTTGAAACCTTTCGTTCAAACGTGATACGATTCCAGGAAAGAAACCGAGAGGGTGCAGACGTTCATGTCATCTACCGAAAAGATAAAATTAACATCGTTATCCAGCAAAGGAGGCTGCGGGTGTAAAATCGGCCCGGCCGATCTCGCGCAAGTCCTCCGCGGTCTTCCGCAGGCAGTACCGGATCCGCGCCTGTTGGTCGGCTTGGACACAAGCGATGACGCCGGCGTATATCAACTGACGGACGAATTGGCAATCGTCCAGACGCTCGACTTCTTCACGCCGATCGTCGACGACGCGTATTCCTTCGGACAGATCGCGGCGGCTAATGCAATCAGCGACATTTACGCGATGGGCGCCAAACCGTTAACGGTACTGAATATCGTCGCGTTTCCGATTTCGACGCTGGACAAGCAGATTCTCACAGACATTTTGCGCGGAGCCGCAGATAAAGTACAAGAAGCAGGAGCGACGCTGGTAGGCGGACATTCGATCGACGATAAAGAACCCAAATTCGGTCTGGCCGTGACCGGAATCGTGCATCCGGATAAGGTGAGAACGAATGCGGGAGCGAAACCGGGCAATCGGTTAATCCTAACGAAGCCGATCGGCGTCGGCATTCTGACGACTTCCATCAAGAACGGTCAACTGGATCAGGCCGAAATCGACCGAGTTACATCGGTTATGGCGACATTGAACAAGAAAGCAGCCGAGACGATGGAGTCATATCCGGTACATGCATGTACGGACGTGACGGGCTTCGGGCTGCTTGGACATGCGATGGAGATGGCCAAAGGAAGCCACGTCGGCATCAAGCTTTACCGGGATCGCGTGCCGGTATTGCCGAGAGTCAGGGAACTGGCCGAGAAGGGCTTCGTTCCCGGAGGAACGAAAAATAACTTCAATCATGTCAAGGACAGCGTCTCGTTCTCCGACCGGCTCGATCAGATCGACCAATGGATCTTGTGCGATGCGGTGACTTCGGGAGGTTTGCTCATCGCGGTGGAGGCAGACCAGGCGGACAGCCTGCTCCAAGCGCTTGTCGCTGCCGGAGTAGAGGCGAGCGAGATCGGCGAGACGACATCCGACCGACCGGGCTTGATCCTCGTGGAAGCGGAATGACGATGCTGCAAGAATTGTCCGTTCAAAAACTCGTTGCACAACGCAGAGCGAAGGAAATCACGCTTATCGACGTGAGATCGCCTTCGGAGTTCGAGGATTCCACGATTCCCGGAAGCTTGAATATCCCTTTGTTCGACGACGGCGAACGCGCGGAGATCGGCACCATCTATAAGCAGGTCAGCGTCGAAGCCGCTAAGCAAAGAGGACTGGAAATCGTATCGGCCAAACTTCCAGCCTTCATTAACCGTTTCGCCGACATTCCAGGTAAGAAAGCGGTATTCTGCTGGCGAGGAGGCATGCGAAGCAAGACATCCGCCACGCTGCTCTCGCTCATGGGAATCCAAGCGGATCGATTGACGGGCGGATATCGCGCTTACCGGAATTGGGTCGTGGATACGTTGGGAGAAATGGAATTCCTGCCGGAAGCCATCGTGCTTCACGGGAACACGGGCACGGGAAAAACAGCCGTTCTCCGTTCGCTGAGAGAACGCGGATATCCCGTGCTGGATCTCGAAGCGTATGCCGGCCATCGGGGTTCGATCTTCGGCAAGATCGGATTAAAGGGACACAATCAGAAAACTTTCGATAGTCTGCTCGTGGAGGAACTGATCGAACTCGGAGATAAGCCCTATATACTGATCGAAGCGGAGAGCAGAAGGATCGGCAAAGTCGTCGTCCAGGAATTCCTAATGTCCAAGAAGGAAAGCGGCATCCATATCGTCATCGAGATGCCGATGGCCGCTAGAGTGCGGCATATCCTTGAGGACTACGCGCCGCATGAGCATCCGGAAGATACGTTGGCCGCATTTAAGCAGATCAAATCCAGAATCCATACTCCGGTAGCCGCAGAGATCGAAGCCTGTTTGCAGGAAAGGAATTACGCCCAAGCCGTGGAACTTCTCATTCGATTTTATTACGATCCGAGGTACGCGCATTCGTTCGAACAATACGATGCCGACAGGGTCTCGGTCGTCAGAGCGACTTCGGTCGCGCAAGCGACGGACGACGTGGAGCGGTTGATCGGCGAATATGCGGAAATGAAACGTAGGCGACCTTAGGGTCGCCTTTTCTCTAACCAATGATTGACAGATCGCTCGCCTCATCTCTAAAATAAAAGTAATCACTCACTTTTTATAAATGAGCAAGTTACTTGAGATCGGGAGGGAACGAAACGGTGGATCATACGGTACGGGTCGAGCAAGTCGGCAAACGTTACGGCAACAAGATCGTATTGGAGAAAGTGGATCTGACGATCGAACGGGGACAAATCTACGGCTTTATCGGTCCTTCGGGCGCGGGTAAGACGACGCTCGTGAAGATGCTCGTCGGGATGGAAACGGCGGACGAAGGAACGGTTACCGTCTTGGGCAAGAAGATGCCGAATCTACGAATGCTTCAAGAAATCGGCTATATGGCGCAATCCGACGCGTTATATACGGAATTGACGGGGGAAGAAAACCTGCGTTTCTTTGCTTCGCTGTTCAAGCTAAACAAGGAGGAGCAAAAGCAAAGAATCGCTTATGCGGCCGAACTCGTGAACTTAACGCCGGATCTGGCCAAGAAGGCAGGCGCATATTCCGGTGGAATGAAACGCAGATTGTCGCTGGCGATCGCCTTAATCCAGAATCCGCAAATCCTTATATTAGATGAACCGACCGTAGGCATCGATCCGGAGCTTCGATTATCGATCTGGAATGAACTCTTTAGATTAAAAAACGAGGAAGGGAAAACGATTATCGTGACGACGCATGTCATGGACGAAGCCGATAGATGCGATTATTTGGCGATGGTCAGGGAGGGACGCGTATTGGCGAATGGAACGCCCCGTCAATTGACGGAGCAATATGGCGTGAATACGCTCGAAGAAGTATTTTTGCGCGCGGGAGGTAAATCCAAATGAGGATCAACGCCCTAATTCAGCGGATTTGCCTTCAGATGATTCGGGACAAACGCACGCTTGCGTTGCTATTCGTGGCTCCCTTGTTGATCCTGTCGCTCATGTACGTCATGTTCAACGGCAGCGGCGATGCCGTTAAGCCGAAGCTTGGTGCGGTGAACGTGCCGGCTCCCGTATCGCAAGCATTGGCTCATGCCGATATCGAAGTCATTCCATATCACGACATGGATAAAGAAACGATCGTATCGGATAAGCTAGACGGTGCTTTAATCTCTAAGGACGGTCATTGGTCGCTCCTGCTGGAGAACGTAGATCCGACGGCAGCGAAAGCGATGCAGATGAAGGTCGGCCAGATCATGGCGGGTTTGCTGCTTCAGAACGGTCAACAAGGGAGCATGGACTTGTCGCAAGCTTCAAGCCTCCCCGTTGAATACGTGTACGGCAACGCCGATTCGACGTTCTTCGATGTTCTTAGCCCGATTCTGATCGGCTTCTTCGTCTTTTTCTTCGTCTTCCTGATCTCGGGAATCGGATTATTGCGAGAGCGCACGACGGGAACTTTGGAACGCCTCATGTCGACTCCGATTCGCAGAGGCGAGGTCATCACCGGTTACTTGACGGGATACGGACTATTCGCGGTCATCCAGACGGTTATCGTCGTCCTGTTCGCCGTCAACGTGCTCGACATCTCGCTCGTCGGTTCGATCTGGAACGTGCTGGTCATTAACCTGTTGCTCGCTTTGGTAGCTTTATCCTTAGGCATCTTGCTCTCGACGTTCGCGTCTTCGGAATTCCAGATGGTTCAATTCATTCCGGTCGTGGTCGTTCCGCAAGTGTTCTTCTCGGGTATCTTCGCGTTAGACGGGATGGCGGAGTGGCTACAAACGATCGCGAGAATCATGCCTCTCTATTACGCGGCGGATGCGCTGAAGGGCGTCATGTATAAAGGATACGGCTTCGGCGATATCATAGGCGACTTGCTCGTTCTTGTCTTATTCGTATTTGTTTTCATCGGGCTTAACGTCATCGCCCTGAAGAAATACCGTAAGCCCTCGGCCAGTAAATAAACTTAGCTAAGGAAGGAATGCCGCATGCCCCCCAGCAACATTCTGGATGCGATTATCGCTCAATCCAAGCTATCCAAGAAAGAAACCGCCAAGCAGCAAAAAATAGTCGAAGCGGCCATCGCGTTATTCGCGGAGAGAGGTTACGCGAATACGTCGACGAGCGAGATCGCGAAAAAGTCCGGCGTGGCGGAAGGAACTCTTTTCCGTCACTACGGGACGAAGGAAAATCTACTTCTGTCGGTTATCGTTCCGTTCCTCAAGGAATCGATTCCTTTTCTGGCGAAAGAGGTGTTCACCGACGTCAACCCTAGAAACTATAAGAGCTTCGAGCTGTTCATCGGAGCGTTGCTTCGGAATCGGATCGCATTCTTGAACGAGAATCAGGATATATTCCGCGTCGTGCTGAAAGAATTGCTCTATCGGGACGAGCTTCGCAACGAGTTGTTTCCACATCTGCAGAGCCAGTTGTTCTTTTTCCTTAACGATGCCCTAGAATGGTTCAAGGAGCTTGGACAATTGAAGGATTTGCCGAATCCCGTCCTTCTGAGACTGATCATGACTTCCGTCGCGAGTTACTTGGCGGTTCGTTATGTCCTTTCCCCGAACAGGGAAGCAGATGACGACGCGGAAGTGAAAACGATGGTCGATTTTATTACGGGCGGGGTAGGAAAAGACTAGGGTTTGTCTACTAAGAGAGCCTGAATTATAATAGAGAAAATAGGCTTATCGGGATTGGAGAGAACTCATCATGATTATCCTTGCGACTCTCGGAGCGATCTTGCTTGCGGTCGCCGTTATGTATTATTGGTCCGCGGCCAAGACAAACCGGGAGAACACGAGTCAATTAAAGAAAGATCAGAAAGCACAACTGAAAAAGAAACACCGCAAGACGAAAAATATCGCCCATGCTTTATTGGGCGCAGGGATCATTATGCTTTTAATTCCTCTCCTGCAGAACGCGTTCAACAAATACGACCTAAATTCTCTGAACGCCGACATCGCCATCGACGTTAAGACTGATAAGGACTACGGCAGGGGCCATACGGAAATGCCGGTAGACTACGAGATGAAAATTCCGACCTCGGGGACGCATAGCCCTCATGATCTGAAATTCGGTTTCTACGAGGAAAAACCGGCGACCGAGATGCTCGTTCACAACTTGGAACACGGCGACATCGAGATCAATTATCGTCCGAACGCCAGCAAGGAAACTCTCGATTCCATGCGCTACTTGACGCATTTTACGAGAGCCGGGGCGGGCGTGCTGGCCATCCCGAACGAAGATATTCCGGAAGGCAAAGAGGTCGTCGTAACGGCTTGGACGAAGACGATGGAGCTGACGAAGTACGACGAGAAGCAAATCGGCGTCTTCATGTACGAGTTCATGAACAAAGGACCGGAGCAAATACCGGCTAATATCCGTCGCGGCGGCGGAACGATGTAAGGGATCCATGCCGTTCGAGCGAAATAACCTATGCCCATGAGGCGTAGGTTATTTTCATTTTGTCCCATTTGTGAAAAAGTAGCGCCCTAGAGCCGTTTGCATAGGAATACGCACGATTTCCGTAGGAATGCAACTCACTATGAAACCGCTTTAGATTTAAGATGGTGGAGTAAACAAATTCCATTAATTACTAACCGAGAGGTGATGGTCGGTCCGTTGCGCGTAGTCTTTAAAAACGCATTTTATTGATTGTCTACAATTGATGAGGAGGCAGTTTCCATGACAAGCTTGTTGAAGAAAAAAGCTTTGAAACTCTCGGTATCTTTGCTCTTGATAGTCAATTTAATGTTCGTAGCGGGGCTCACCGCAATGGCGGCCTCCGACGATCTCGTATTCGATAATTACGATCGGGCGACGTTAGGGGATCTTGCCGGAGCCAAGGTCGGAGCGCAATGGACGGGCGGGGACGCGGGCAAGAGCGCGTCGATCGACGGCAATGCGCTGAAGCTGGAATACGCCAGCAAAGGCTGGTTCGGTACCGGCGGCGGAATCGACGCAAGCGGGTATAAGTACTTGAAGCTGACGATCAAAGGCGCTGCCGGCGGAGAAGGCGCGGACTTCGATCTGAACTATGCCGTAGGCGAGAACGTGAAGACGACCGGCAAATCGTTCGCCGATCTCTCCGGCGCCAAAATCTCCACAGATTATCAAGATATTTACGTAGATTTGGCTGCCAACAAAATCGACAAGGGCATCCAAGCGTTGCACTTCAACTTCCATGACGGAGCGCCTGCGGGCACGATCTGGATCGATTCGATTTCTTTCACGAATTCCAAAGGCGCCAAAGCCGACACACCGAAGGCCGACACACCGAAGGCCGATACTCCAAAAGCAGATACGCCTAAAGCCGATGGCGCAACAACTACCAAAGAAGCCAATCCGAAAACAGGCGATTCCTCCAATATGAACCTGTACGGTACGCTCGCTTTGATGTCAGGTTTGGCTGCCATCTTATTGATCGCTAGAGCAAGAAGAGCCGGTCGCAATAGCTAAGCTTGTAACGATAAAGACGAATAACATTGCAATCCGCATAAGCCATCATCGGCCTATGCGGATTGCCTTGCTACAAAGCTGCATATCATGACGGTCGCGGGAGGGGGGGCGGACATTGAAAAACAAAATGATCCATTATTCCTTGTTGACCGCGGCCATCGCCGTTTTCTTATTCGCCATCGTGAAGCTGTCGACGTATTACGCGGATGCCCATAGGAATAAGGAACAACTGCAGGAGGCTAGGCAACTGTATCGTCAGACGCAAGCAAAGGCGCCGCCGCCGATCCTATCCCCCGTAAATCAACCGAGAATTAACGAATTGTCGATTTCGAAGGATCCGATTTCCGTTCCGGCGACTGCTTCCGGCGAACCGCCCCAACCGATTGACCGTTCGATACAGGATCGTTTCAAACCCCTATTGGAGATTAACGCCGACGTCATCGGTTGGCTGCAAATCGCCGATACCGCGATCGATTATCCGGTCGTGCAATCGGAGGACAACGAATATTATTTAACGAAAGATTTGGATCGGAAGAACAACGTTAACGGCAGCATCTTCATGGATTACCGAAACGATATTGACATGCGCCAGAAGCATTGGATATTATACGGTCACAACATGAAAAACAAAACGATGTTCATGCCGCTTCTTCATTACGAAAGCAGATGGTTTTTCGAGAACCATTCCACGATAGAGTTCGATACCTTGTATGACAACCTGAAGTGGCAAGTATTCTCCGCGTATTTTACGAACGCGTCGGACGATTATTTGCAAACGGAATTCGATTCGGACGAACAATACGAAGCTTTCCTTCTGTCGCTGCAGAAAAAGTCATTGCACAAGACGGATATGACGTTAAGCGCAACGGACACGATTCTGACGCTGTCAACTTGTTCGAATACGCATGACGATGCTCGATTCGTCGTTCACGCTAGGTTAATTTCCGCTAAGTAACTTATGTCGATCCCAGAGCGCGTCGATTTTGGCGGGCTCTTTTTGCTATTCTTCGGGTATGGCGTTATTCTGATGTGTAAATAGATGTAGAAGTACAAGCCGGGAGCGGACAAGAGCGGAGGTTGCGGATTGAGTCATCTGACGGACTTGCTGGAGCAGTATGGTTACGGTGTATTATTTCTCGCGTTATTCTTGGAAATGTTGGCGTTGCCTCTTCCCGGCGAACTTCTAATGACCTATGCCGGGCTGATCGTATACCAAGGAAAGCTGAATTGGGTAATGTGCATTGTCGCGGGAGGAACAGGAACATCGCTTGGAATGACGGTTTCCTATTATATCGGTTACAGATTAGGTTATCCGTTCTTCGAGAAATACGGGTCGCGCGTTCACTTCGGTCCGGATAGGCTCAATAGCGTGTCGGTTTGGTTCGGACGTTACGGCAGCAAGATGCTGTTAATCTCTTATTATATTCCGGGCGTGCGACATCTGACGGGTTATTTCTCGGGCATCTCCCGAATGCCGTTCCGTCAATACGCCGTGCACGCGTATACCGGGGCGTTCTTATGGGTCGCGGTGTTCGTAACGATCGGAAAGCTATTCGGGAAAAAATGGGAGCAATATCACCATCTCTTGAGCCGTTATTTCATTATCGCCGGCATTATGGTTGCTGTCGTTTACCTGCTCGTGCTGTTCTATCGGAAAAACAAGCAAAGGATGAAGCTAGGATTGAATCTGTTGCTTCATCGGGGATTATTGCGTTATCATGCCGTAGGCCAAGTGAAGTTGATCGTCATCGGAGCCGGAATTACGCTGTTCGTCCTGTTTACCGTCATCATCGGATTAATTACGTTCGCGCTTCAGAGCGATCTCGCCCAGTTGGATGAAATGGGGACGTTTCTCGTTCGACAATTTTTCGGCGCCGATTGGACCAAGGCGATGGGTGGCTTAACCCTTGTCGCTTCTCCATGGGTGCTTTTCCCCGCCGTATTGCTAGCTTGCGCTTGGATCTGGTATAACGGCAAGGATGCGCCGCTTGAATTGGCGTTCTACGCGATCGTATTTGTCGGCGGGGAAGAGGTAGCCGAAGCGTGGGAGTATGTGTTCAGAATGCTCGGAATGACTCCGAATCTTACTTTGTTCCCGAGCTCGCAGTCTTGGCTGACGATTGTAGGTTATGGATTCGCGGCGTACTTGCTCGTACGTCATCATGCCCGGTGGTTGAACCAGATCGCCGCGGTGTTCTCCGTAACGGCTTGCTGCCTTGTATTCGGGATCAGCTTTATTTTCTTGGAGAGATTGCAACCGAGCGAAGTCGTTACCGGATTCTTGTTCGGCGGAGGATGGTTGGCTCTTAACATCGTCTGGCTGGAAATTTATCGGAGCTTGCAACGAGGGCAAGTCCCTGTGGTAGAATAAGGAAAGAGGTATAGAAACCTACGAAGCCGGAGGTGGATCGAACTTGGATCAAGATCAAGCGGAATTCACGGTCGAGTACCAAGACATGAACGGGATTCTCTATTACGAGATCGTTAGGGCGGCCGACATCGCCGGAGCCAAAGCCTTCATTAGCGGAAAATACCCGGAAGCGTTTATTCGAGCGGTTACGTTAACAGAGCCTGCGGAATTCGTAGAAACGGATTAATATTCCAAGTGAGAAGACCGCGCGAACGAGGCGGTCTTTTTTTGTGCATAGGTACGCGTTGATAAAAGGAGATCGAGAGGAAATGCAGGCTTTAGCGATTGAGAGCAGCCCTTACAATCAAGAAGTGACCGTCTTCGAGGTAAACCGGCTGTACGGGGAAACGGGTAGATTTCGATGCCTGAAGTTCGCGGACGAAGCGATTCAAGGAGCGATCGACTTAAACGAACCCGGACGAGTTGTTCTTCCTTACCAGAGGGCTTTGCTTCGGATAATGGAACTCATCGACCCCGCACACGAGAGCGCCTTCGTCATCGGTCATGGAATCGGAACGATTGCCGGACATTTATCGAGTAAGCGGATTAAAGTCGCGGAGATCGACGCGAACGTCGTCGCGCTAAGTCGCCGTTATTTCGATTATCGGGGCGACAATGTCGCCATTGGAGACGGACGCGAGATTCTAAGCAAAGAAGAGCCGAACTCATACGGTTATATCGTATTGGACGCGTTTAACAGCAAAGGGACTCCGCTTCATCTGACGACGACCGAATTTTTCGAAATCGCGTCCGAGAGACTTGCTCCCGGGGGCGCGTTCCTGCTGAACATCATGGGCAAAATCCATGGCGATAGATTAATCGACGCTATCCATTCGACGCTCCGGCTTACATACGAGAACGTCAGGGTTTTCGCCTTGCCCGCCGACCATAAATCGGAAGCTCGTAATCTGATCCTAATGGGCAGTCAGCGAGAGTACGATTTCCAACCGCAGGAAGCTGTCGGCGTAATTGAGGTTCAATTAGAACAAGGTCATATTAGAAGGGATGTCTAGAAACTTTTCTCATTGAGTGTACGTATAACCACTATCTGGTAAATAAGTAGTGGGAGTTGATCTTATGAAGAACCTTATAGCTAAACCCGTTTTTTTGAGTTGGTGCGTAATAGCCCTTGTCTGCGCTTTGACTCAGCCTGCTTTTGCAGAGGCACCGCATTCGTCATTCAAAGGGATGAACTGGACGTCCCCCGATACGACCTCTATCGTCCAAGCAAAATGGAGCGTCGCGATCGATGTTCCGAAAGATCCCGAAACAATTAATGCGGGCACGGTCGCGACCGGAGGCGGTAATGCGTACGTTTTCCAGAAAGGCAGCTTGCTCGCGATTGACGCGAAAACGGGCAAAACGTTGTGGACGTACGGGTCGAAACTAGCTTCTCCGATCGAATATGTCGCCGGGGTCGTATATACGCTCTCCGAAGACGGGTCATTGCATGCGATCGATGCGGCGAACGGGAAGAAGAAGTGGTCGACGACCGTCCGGACAAACGGAATCGCGAAGTTACTCGTTAACGGGGACAAGGTGTATGTCTACAACGGACATGTTCGGGCGTTCGACGCGAAGTCGGGAGCTTTGCTATGGACGGACGATTATCCTACTGAATTCATGTTCCGGGATATTGCTTTCGCTAACGGGAAAGTACTTGTGAGCACGGAGATTTCAGGTGCGTACATGTATGACACGCTTCTGGCATTCGACGATAATAACGGCCGTTTCGCCTGGGAAGCACGAAATGAAGGCAACACATTGAATGTCAAAGATAATCTGATTCTCGTGCAACGAACTTCGAGCATTTTCGATCAACTCAATAAAACGACCTTGGATACGATCGATCTGGCGACGGGAAAAGTCGTCAAGACGGTCGAATACAAGGAAGATGGCGAAGCCTGGATCGATTCCGGGCGCTTGTATATTTTTGCCGGCGGAATTGTTTATGCTTATCCGTTGGATGCCGACCCCTCTACGGTTACGAGGGACTCTTATCGGTCGGACAGCTCGTACAAGAACTACTGGGCCGGAGGTCCGGACGCGGGCAGAGTATTGTTCACCGACGGAGTCCACATTACGGGATCGAAGCTTGTCAACAAGTCGCTTGTGTATTACGGCTCGGCAGGAGCTCCGGGCGCTTCGATCGCCCGGTTCGACACGATCGGCAACGGGTTATACATCGCTTACTCGGATGGCAGGCTGGAAGCGAAAGATTTGATTACGGCCAAGAGAACGTTTATGCTGCAAATGCCGGGCAGAGTGTTCGGTCCGACTCAACGCGAAGCTGGCATGATCATCGTCCAATCGCAAGGAAGGGTCAGCGCCGTTCCTGAGCCTGCCCTTTTGAAGGGCACTAACTAAATCTTTGGGGAGGCTAATCCAGTCATGCAGCGGATAAAATTTATGTATAAACAATTCTTGAGAGAACCTCTATGGTTTAGATTGTTCATTTCTACGACTTTGCTTATTTCGATAATATTTAGCAGCTCGATCTTTACGAACGGGTACTATAAAAGTTACGCCAAATTAGCCGCGGCGATCTTTTTTTGTGCATATGGGATAAATATGCGTAGGAATGTTCGAATTTCCATCCTCTTTTTTGCTTTAGCCCTTGTTTGTATTTTTTTATCTTATAACAATTTCAAACTTGCAAATTAACATTGCCTGAATTGAAAAAAAAAGGATAAACTCGATCGATAAGCTATACGAATGATTTTAATCTGCCCCTTCCGGCCATAAAGAAGACGATACCCAGCAGGCTTAGCAGCATCGTTAAGAGTGCGTGTAGTGTTTTTGGCAGAAAGTCGATATCGATCTTTTGACCCAACCAATACAGAAGCATTGAGATCAGCGCTAAAACCATCGTATCGGCTACTATCGCATAGAAGCGAATGATCGAAGGGAACCGTTTTTTTAAGGCGATAAAGTTCCAAGATGCGGCCATAATTTCAAGCAGTACGATACCTATTGCCGCTCCGGTATAACCAAAACCGGGAATGGCCGATAAAAAGAAACTGGCGAACAGCGAAACCATTACGGCGAGAAGCAGTCCGTTGATCGGAACGCGTTTTAAATTGGCCGACCACAGTAAAGTCGTGGTCAGCTCGCGATTGCCGACGAAAAAAGGAACCATCGCTAAGTAACGGATTGCTTTTGAAGCGCCCGCATGGTTAAAGAGGATCATAGATAAAGGATCCGCGTAGAAAAACAAGAACAGGGCCATTCCGATTCCCCATAACCATGTTATTTCCATGGCCATTTTGGAACGATGCACAAAGCGTTCCGTATTCTGATTTTTCCAATCCGCTGCCACTTTCGTAGAGAGGGTGTAAGACAATACGGCGGTGAAAACGGTGGGTAAATAGACGATCGTTGCCGCCATCCCCGTAATTTCTCCGAAAACGGTAATGGCTTCTTCATAGGTCAACCCCGATATTTGCAGACGAAAGGGAATGATCAACGAATCCAGAAAATCGGAAAGCGGAACAATGATTCGGGTTGCGGAAATAACAAGCGCGGTTCCGATGAACAGCTTAAGTTCGTTCCGCTTGATTCGTAAGGATTTTACGTCCTTAGGGACGTTTATTTGTATCCGGGAAGTAGAAGAGGAACGCTTGGAGTTGTAAAAAAATACGACGCACAATAACAATAATGCGCAACTCGCTCCGCTAAAAGCTCCGAGAACGGCGCCGCCAACGGCAACGGGAGTACCCAACTGACTCCATGCGGCCGTAAGGACCAGCAAGACGACCATTCTTGCCGCTTGTTCGACTACCTCGGAAGAAGCTATCGTTTTATAATATTCCAAGCCTTGCAAATAACCTCTTAGAACGAAGAGTAGAGGAACCACGCACACGGCGGGCGAAATGCATCGAACGGCGAACGCGAGATCTGGGTTTCCCAAAGTACCGGCGACAAGGGGGGCGGAAAAGAAAATAAAAAAGCTCAAGCTTCCTCCCAAAAGCAGGCTGAAGATGAGCATGAACAAAAATAGGCGTCCTCCTAGTTCTCGATTTTTGGACGTAGTTAAGGCCAGCGCGGTAGGAAACCCTCCGGTGACAGCGGTAAAGACAAGCCCGTAAAAAGAATACGCGATTTGATACAACCCGACACCTTCGGCCCCCAAGATCCGGTATAAAGGAATTCTCCCCAGGAAACCGAGCAGCTTTACAAGAACGATCGCATTTAAACGGAAAGCCAACTGTTTGGCTAATAGAGAATAACCCATGATTTCACCTCAACGCATTCGGAAGCAATGTCCTCGTTCATCATTTTATGAGACGAGCTATTCCGGTATGAGTTGATCGATGAATATTCCCCTCTTATTTAATCCCTAATATGAATTAATTGATATTTGGTATGTTGGTCCCAGCCCAAATCGAAAGGCACTCTATGACGATCTGCCGTATGGGAATTAACCAACGGATAGCCGTAGTCGTCATATCCCACCAAAATGCCAAAGTGGTCCACATCCTCGCCATGCAGCACGTAGGCGATTAAATCGCCTGGCTTCAATTCTCCGATTGCGCCGTAGGGGTACTTCTCGCTTGGTCGAATGATTTCATCGAACGTCCCGCTGGCAATGAAGCGCGCGTAACCGGAAGTTTGAAGAAATTTACGGAATCGATCCGTTTGCACCCAGGGATGACTCCCGCCTGAGTTAAACCAATATCGCCAGTTGGAAGTCATTGGCAGGCCGCCGCCTTCAATCGGATCCCCAATGACCTGCGAGGCAAAATTAGTACAGTCCCCTCCCAAGGAGGTGTAATCTCGATACTTCCTATTGTAGCGGTTTTTGTTCCCTGCGCCCCAGGCAGTACCCGCGTATTTATTGGCATAAGCTAAAGCAAGATCGCGGCGATAATTTCCTTTTCCTTTATTCGGATTTGAAGTTCTCGCATAGTTAAGGATTTGAGGATTCGGAAAGCTCTCATCCGATTTGGAAATCAAATTCGGATTTTCGTTAAGCGGATCGGAATACCATTCCCGCAGAACATGCCAGTGTCCGTTCTTTTTCGTTAACGTTAGGGCATGTCGCGTTCCTACACCGAAGGATTGTTGAAAAGCAAACGGTTCATAAGCGTACTCTAACTTCTGGGAAAGCATTACCGATACTTTGACGTGTTCCCCCTCGAAACGAATGCGGGGAACGCGAATATGACTTTCCGCGCGCATAAAGAGAAGCTTTCTTTGATCGGCCCAAGCATGGATATATTCTTTTCGTATTATTTCTTGTTTTAACGCGTTCATGCTTGATTTTTCGGCGGAGAGATAATAACGATCGAGCATGGTATCGTCATTGCTAATCAGAAATCGGGAACGGGCGTCAAATAATTCGCGAAGATAATTAACGACCTCGACTTCTGTTTTCGATTCGGGCTCGGTAGCGTTCGCTACGCGGTATGTATTCCATGCGAAACAAATGAGGACGAACGCCGCGACGAACCGTTTAGTCAATAAGTACACTCCTCTCGCCCCCTAGGGAATAATGATGAGTATGTTCTCCGCGATTGTGGAAGGATATTCGCGAGTGAATCTTAGGGGGTGAAATAAATGGTTAAATCAATCGTAATTACGATAGTATTCCTCGGTTTATTATGTGCCGATATTTCGGTTTCCGCTCAAGGAATCGTGCCTTATCACTTCGGGTTTAAGAAGAGCAAAGACGGAAAACTTCCTTCGATTGCCGAAGAAGGATTTATGGATATTCTGCAAAAGCATGAAGCTTTCTTCTTGGGAGACACGGAGAAGAAGGAGCTTTATCTTACTTTCGATAATGGGTACGAAAATGGTTACACAGCCCAAATACTCGATGTATTGAAGGAAAAGAAAGTGCCTGCGGCTTTTTTTGTAACCGGTCATTATGTTCAAGATCAAACGGAATTGTTGAAGAGAATGGTTACGGAAAACCATTTGATCGGTAATCATTCGTGGAGCCATCCGGACATGTCCCAAATATCGGCAACGCAAATCAAAGAGGAATTGGAAAAGGTAAGTAAAGAAGTAACTAAGCTTACGGGTCAACAAGAGATGCGGTTTGTGCGGCCGCCTAGGGGAATATTCAGCGATCGGACGTTAAGCGTCTGCCAGGATCTCGGCTATACGAACGTATTTTGGTCCATTGCTTATAAAGATTGGGATATTAAACAGCAAAAAGGAAGGGACTTTGCTTATGCAAACGTAATGGGGCAGCTTCATCCCGGAGCCATCATCTTGCTTCACTCCGTTTCCAAAGATAACGCTGAGGCTTTGGAGAAAATTATTAACGACGCCAGACAACAAGGCTATGAATTTAAGAGCCTTGACCAGCTGATCGTGAAAAAATACCGATAACGGCTCAGTCTTCGATCATGCATGCAAATGTTGTATAGTGGAGGAGATGGAATAAGCGAAATTTCGAGAGAACGAGAAGCGAGCAGAGGATCATGAAAATGGATTATCATACGACGAATCAATGGGATGAGAACATTTGGCGCGAAGCCGAGCGAGTATATATCGAGGCGTTTCCCGAACATGGGAGAAAAAGCCGGGCGGTCGTTCGCCGAATGTTCGAAAGAAAGCTATGCACGCTCCATACTTGGACAGAAGGCATGACAACGATCGCGATGGCGCTCACCGCAATCGATTCGTCTACGCGTCTGCTCGTCATCGATTACTTAGCGGTTAGGGAAGATAAACGGGGCAAGGGCTTGGGAAGAGCCTGTCTAGCGGACATCAGCGTATGGGCCGTCACCAAAGCGCATTGCCAAGGAATCGTCATCGAAGTCGAAGCCGAGGATACGATCGAGAACGCGGAGCGGATAAAATTCTGGGAGAAGGTCGGATTTCGCCTGACGGATTACGTTCACCCCTACATCTGGGTTCCCGAAACCTATCGTGCGATGTACTTGAATCTCGAGGATTCCCAAGCGGAGACATACGGGGCGAATGACGGAAAGCTGCTGTTCAGGGCGATTACGAGGTTTCACGAGAAAGCCTATCGCGGAGGAGATCCCGAGTCTTGAATTATCTGATCATAAGTCGGTCATCCGGAAACGGGCGTCCGACTTTTTTGCTTTTAATTCCACATTCTAGGAGGAATGCTGCGGGAAAATGTCGAACAATAGGGGGTGAGTAACCCAAATGGAAACGATTGAAAGCGGGGAGAACGAAGTGGAGAAATACGCGGTCGTAACCGGAGCGGACCGAGGACTTGGTTTCGATCTTACCTTAAAGTTATTGCATCTTGGATACACGGTATTCGCTGGTAAATATATGCCGGAATGGAAAGGGAATGCCGAAATCCCCGATGATCTATGGGAACGCCTGATACCTGTAGAACTGGACGTGTCTTCCGAGGAGAGCGTTCGGAGCGCATGCGAGTCGATACGGGACAGAACGAACAGAGTGGACTTGCTCGTGAATAACGCGGGCATCGGAGGCGATTACGAAGGCAATATATTCGGAAGCATCGATTACCCTTTGTTGCAACGGCTCTATGAAGTCAACGCCATCGGCCCCCTAAGAATGGCGAATGCCCTGAATCGGGAGCTCTCGAACGGGACGGACAAGCTTGTCGTGAATATTTCGTCGGAAGCCGGCCAGATCAATCAGAAGTGGCGCGAGAGCTGGTATGGCTATTGCATGTCGAAGGCCGCGCTGAACATCCAGTCGAACATTATGCACAATCAGCTGCGTACGATCGGAGGAAAGGCGCTCGTCATTCATCCCGGATGGTTGAAGAGTTACATGGGAGGTCAATTGAGCGAAGAAGGCGACATCACGACGGAGGAATCCGCGGCGGGCATCGTAGAGCAGATCGTGCGCTATGTGGAGGATGCGACGGAACGAGAGCATCCGGCATTCCTCGACTATGCCGGCAATGAGATGAGTTGGGCGTAATTCGATCGTAGCCGATCGGCCGCGGGATAGGATCCACTATGGAATCGCCGTCCGGTTGTGTTAAAATAAAATCTGTGTAACTTTTTTCATTACAGATTCGCGGCGACTGGAGGCATGAAGATGCAACTCATCGATAAATCGAAAGTAAAGGAAATGATCGACCTACTGATCGATCAAGATCTCTATATCCACCTGGAGATGACCATGGGTGCCTATGCTTCCCACGTAGATAGCTCGAAACATCCGGCCGCGACCTTCATATCGAATGCCGTCATTCGATATACGCATGGATCGATTTCCGGAAACGGTCCTTTCCGAGTCGGTTTAAAGACGAGTCAGGGCTGGATTTATTCGGAAGGACTTACTCATTACGAGGACGAAGACGTTGAACGGTTAATTATGGCCGGTCACGACAGCCAAGGCAAACTGATCGTCGCGCTGCAATTAAGTCGGGAACCCTTCTAAGGAAGGAAGGAAGGAAGAGAGGAGACGTTTCCATGGAATCACGCATTTTAGTCGTATTGCCGCATCCGGACGACGAAGCCTTCGGCGTGTCGGGATCGCTGGCCAAATATATTCGCGATGGCGCGCAAGTAACCTACGCTTGCCTGACTTTGGGCGAAATGGGTCGCAACATGGGCATTCCGCCGTTCGCTACCCGGGTTACGCTTCCGGCTGTTCGCAAGGAAGAGCTGGAAGCCTCCTGCAGAGCCATTGGCATTCAGGATTTGAGATTGCTCGGCTTCCACGATAAAACGATTGAATTCGAAGACCAAGATAAGCTGGACGGAAGTATTATGGAGCTCGTGAACGAGCTTAATCCGTCGTTGATCATCACCTTCTATCCCGGGTATAGCGTTCATCCCGATCATGACGCTACCGGAGAAGCGGTTGTTCGGACGATCGGCAGAATGCCTGCGGATCGCAGGCCGCCCGTTCACTGCTTGGCTTTCTCCAAGAATCACGAGGAAACGATCGGCAAGCCGGACGTGATCATCGACGTGAAAGAGTTTTTACTCAAGAAGATGGGATCCATCCAAGCCCATCGTTCCCAGTTCCAAGCCGCCGAGCTGTTAGGGAACAAGAAAATGCCGGACAAAGATATTCAAGACCGTTTCGGCACGGAACGTTTCTGGACCTATCGATTCGAATAAGAGGAGTTGAACCCGCGGAAATCGCGGGTTTTTTAAGAGCGGAGGGATTCCACTGATTCTAACTGTTCATGAACGCGATAGCTTGATGAGCGCTTTGGAACCGGATCAGCGAGAGTACCTGCAGAATCAATTGGTGCGTTCGAGACGTACGGCATTCGCGAATGCGATGGCTAAGGCGAAAGGCTTTCATATCGCGGAAAATACGGACCCCGATGAAATCGAAGTCCTTCTCGACGAGTGGAAGTATACGGGGTATATCGATGCCGGGAAAGTTTCTTCGGAATTGCGTTGCGAATGCGGAAGACCGTTACGTTATCAGCATCACGTCGAGCACAAAACTTCAGGAGAAAAGAAACGGTTCGGAATCGAGCATCTGAAGGAACACTTAGGCATTGATGCTGCGACGGTCGCGGAAGTTCTGAAGGGGTTCGATGCCATCGATTACGAGCTTGACGAACTGTTATTGAAAATAAATGGCGGATGGCAACCGAATCCGGAGCTATTGCAACGTGCGGGTACGGATATACCGGATGACGTGAAAATCCATTTGAAATTGAAATTGCCTTTACTGGAGCGTCAGATCCGCAAGCTTGGACAACTTCGGTTAAGGAAACGCGTTACAGCAGCTCCTTCGATCCTACCGGTTAAAGCGGAAATGACGCACGATTTGTTTTCCTGGAATGAAGAACCTCGGCCATCGGCTCGAGCATACGGCGCTTCTCTGGATTCAGCATGGAGGGATCCGGTTCGAGCCTATTTAACTAGCGGCGTGCGCAGCGCCCGGGTCATCTGCGAATTGTTGATCAGCGAACGAAACGCGCCTAACGATCGGATGCTGACCGGCAAGCCGATGCTTTATTTGCAAGTGTGCCGGTTTATCGAAGAAGTTTATCCAGAAGCTATTATTCAAATGCAAGGAACCGACGATCGGATTTACGAGATTTAGCTGCGGAAAATATCGAATCTTAGGAATTACCATCGATTGCAATGACAAATCCCGATGAATCGGATATGATTAGCTGACAATTTAATATGTTTTCAGGTGCCGATTAGAATTCGATTACGAATCTGAATCGGTTAAAAGGGAAGTCGGGTGCAAATCCCGCGCGGTCCCGCCGCTGTGATAGAGGAGTTCTTGCAACATGCCACTGGTTATCCGGGAAGGCTGCAAGGGCGATGATCCTAGAGTCAGAAAACCTGCCTGGACGATACACCAATAACTCTACGAGCGATAGGGAGGTGTTTTTTTTCATGCCGTTTTTATTTGCGATGCCATGGACTTAAACCTCTTAACGATTCTAGTTAAGAGGTTTTTTCGTCTGCGCGAGGCAGATTAACGTGTTTATTTCAATTCTGGGAAGGATGTCCGTAATGAAAAAGAAGTTTTTATCTTGGTTGCTTGTCTTTAGCGTCATCGTTTCACTTTTCTCCCCGGGTCTTACGAGGGCGCATGCCGAAGACGGCGCGCCGAAAGGCTACGTCACGTTGTCCGTGGAGAAGTTCACTTTAGGTCAAGGCTATTATCGGGAGCCTGTGAAAGTACCGTTCTACGAAGGTGAGAACGGCGCGGCGTTAATCACTCGGGTTATTGGCGAAGAGAACATGAACGCCAAGTACTACGGAGATCAATTCTATCTCTCAAAAATCAAAGACTCGGACTCACAGACTCACATCCCGCAGTATATCGTCGACGCGGTCGCGAACGACGGGCAAACGATCGGGGAGCGGAACGATCCGAATTGGTTGGGCGAATTCGACTATACGTCGATGTCCGGCTGGATGTATGCATTGAATAACCAGTTCCCCGGATACGGATTTTCGGCTTACGAACCGCAAGACGGCGATGTTGTTCGCGCACAGTTCAGCGTCTACGGCTATGGCGCAGATCTTGGGGCGGAAGGGTACGGTTTCATACAAGCGGCGAACAAGGACGCGTTGACGGCGAAAGTCGCGGCGATTAACAGCGATCCTGATCGAGCGGCGTACTTGGCGGATTCGGCCATACATACGGCCTATGTCCACGCTTACGACGTATTGGAAAACTTGGAAAGCACCCAATCGAGCGTCGATGATGCGTTAGGAGATTTAGCCGAAGAGACTTCGCGGGATATTTTCAAGCCGGTATTGACGATAACGGGGTTGTCCGACGGACTGGAAGTTTATTCCTCGCAGCTCGTATTCAAAGTCGGCGTTAAGGATAATGTCGATGCGGTCGTCCTTCCCGAAGTCAAAGTGAACGGCACGGTCGTGTTCGCGGCTTCCGGCGGACAGTATCAAGCGAATTTAAACGCGGGCACGAACGTAATTACCGTTTCCGCGACGGATGCCGCAGGCAATCGCGCGGAAAAATCGTTGAATGTCATCTATGTGAATAGAACGGCGCTCAACGCGAAGAGCCAGTTGGAGAAAAATCTGCCGTATATTGTGAAAACCGTAACCAATCCGAAGTTCGGCACGCTAGGCGGAGAATGGTCGGTGCTCTCGTTGGCGCGGGCGAGTTATGCGGTGCCGGACGGTTATTATAATAAATATTTCAGTAACGTCGTCTCTTCGGTCGCGGCATTAAAGGATGCGAACGGCGGCGTGCTCGACAAGAACAAAAGCACGGAGCATTCCCGGTTGATCCTTGCGCTTTCGGCGATCGGAAAGGATGCTCACGACGTCGGAAAGTACGACGTGACGGAGGCGCTATCTGATCTCGATTACGTGGCGAAGCAAGGAAACAACGGTCCGATTTTCGCTCTAATCGCGATGGATACGGTGAATTACGATTTCGCGCCGGCGAAATCGGACAAGACGCAAGCGACAAGAGAAAAGCTGATCGACTATATTCTCGATAATGAAGTTAAGAAAGGCGCACCGGATGCGGGCGGCTGGGCGCTGGGCGTCACGAAGGCGGACGTCGACAT
The DNA here is from genome assembly GCF_003628305.1 of Cohnella endophytica. Taxonomy (GTDB): domain Bacteria; phylum Bacillota; class Bacilli; order Paenibacillales; family Paenibacillaceae; genus Cohnella; species Cohnella endophytica. The sequence goes on from NZ_RBZM01000001.1 coordinate 155,018, forward strand.
GACAGGGATGGCGTTGCAAGCGTTGGCGCCGTATTATCGTACGAACGATAAAGTGAAAGCCGCCGCCGACCGCGCGATCCAATGGCTATCGGCGAACCAGAACGCGACGGGAGGGTATACGAGCTTCGGCAGTACGAGCAGCGAGAGCTTATCGCAAGTCGTCACCGCGTTATCCGAACTCGGCATCGATTCGACGTCGGACCCGAGATTTATTAAGAACGGCATATCCGCGATGGATGCTTTATTAGCTTTCGCGGTAACGGACGGAGGATTCAAGCACGTCTCTACGGGCAAAGTGGACAGCATGGCGACGGATCAAGGGACGTATGCGCTGGTCGCTTACGATCGGATGGCGCGAGGGGCAAACCGTCTTTACGAAATGACGGACGTCGTTCCGATGCAGTCGGGAAGTGCCAACGAAACGGTCGTCACGTTGCCGGGCGGGGTTCATCATGATCTCACCATCCCGAGCGACTATATCGATTATTCGCTTTCGATCTCCCCGGTCGATGCCTATAAAGACGTTACTATTCTCATTCCCGAATCCAAAATTTCAAGCGTTCGATTGAATTTGACTCCGAACGTTAGCCTCCCCGGCATTTCAGCTACGAAAGGTCAAGTGTCTGCCGCGATTCCGAAAGGCGCGAAAGTCGTTAGCGGCGATCCCTCCTCGCTGGAATGGCTCTCGACGATCGACATCGCGAATCCCGCTATGGCAACGAGTATCGGCAGTATCATCGCGCAAGGGAAAAAACTCGACGCGATCTCAGCCGCGATCCGCATGGGCGGTACCGCGGACATCGCGTTCGATTCGTTCGTGACGTTGACGTTCACCGGACAGAAAGGGAAGCAAGCCGCGTTTATCCAGAACGGCACGGCGCAAGCGATCGAGAAGTTCGCGAACGACGCGGACGGATTAGCGAGCGGCAAAGCCGAATATGCCTACGATTACGGTAACGATCTCGTCGTCAAAACGAAGCATTTTACGGATTTCGTCGCTTATGCGGATAAAACCGACGGCGCGTCCGGAGGTGGCGGAGCGACGGCGCATGCTACCTTGTCCATCGACAAATTGACAATCGGCAGAGGTTACGTGATATCTCCAAAAAGCGTCGCTTTACAACCCGGAGACACGGTGTGGAGCGTGCTTCAGCGGGAGATGGACGCGAACGGAATAATTTATTCCGTAAAATGGTACAGCGAATATAACAGCGTTTACGTGCAATCGATCGCCGGAGACGGCGAATTCAACCACGGCGAAGGCAGCGGATGGATGTACAATGTCAACGGGACCTACCCGAATTACGGAGCCGACCTTTATACGTTGAAGAACGGCGACTCCGTGCAATGGCGCTATACTACGGATTTGGGATGCGATTTAGGAGCAGGACAAGAAGGGTGCGTTCCAGGAAGCGGTGCGCCGGCTCTTGACCCGAATGACAAAACGCCGATCATTGCGGTGCCTAACGACAACAAGAGCGATTACATCCTGAGTTTGACCGAGAAAATGAAATCGACGGAAAATATCACATTGAATATCCCCGAGGAGAAAAAGAAAGTTGTTCTTAATCTTAAGGAAGTATCCGATGGAATTCCGAAAGTGACGGCGAACAAAGGCACTCTTTCGTTCGTCATCGACAAGGGGACGAAATTGAAGTCAGGCCCGACGAGTATAGAAGTGCTGACCTCGATCGATGTCAAGGATGCAAAGCTTCAGCAGTCGATCCAAGACACGATCGGTTCTAAAGTACGACTGAACAGGATCGTTAATGCATTTGTCATGGGCTCTTCGAATCAATCCGTCGTGTTCGACCGTCCGGTTTCGTTAACGGTCAAGGGCGGCAAAGGTCAACTTGCCGGATTTGTGGAGAACGACAACTTCATTCCGATCGCGGTTTACGATTCCGAAACCCAAGGCGCTCAAGCGGTGCAAGGAATGGAGAAATACGCGTACGCTTATGTCGCTGGAAAAGATCTCGTTATCCGTACGAATCACTTCACTTCGTTCGTTACGTATACGGCCGAAGCGGCCGCGAGTCCAGAACCGAAGGCCGATCCGAAAGACCGGTATGCGGATGCTGCGCTGATCTCTTCCTGGGCTTACGGCGCAATCGGTGACGCGACGAGCAAAGGGTTCCTGCAAGGCAGCGGAGGCAAGCTGAACCCGAAAGGCTCGGTTACAAGAGCTGAATTCGCCAAGCTGCTCGTGTCGGTGCTCGGATTAAGCACGGAAGGCGGAAGCGCGAACGCGTTCTCCGACGTCCCATCGGGCAAATGGTTTGCGCCATACGTGAACGCCGCTTACGGAGCGGGATGGATTGCCGGGTACGACAAGCAATTCAAACCGAACGACACGATTACGCGCGAGCAAATGGCCGTCATTTTGAACAAGGCGCTTGGAAATCCACAAACGTCCGATATTTCCGCGATCAATGATCTAGACAAGGTATCTTCTTGGGCGAAAGCGGACGTGAAGAAAATCGTTTCGCTTGCGTTGATGACTGGACAGAATAACCGCTTCGATCCGAAAAGCGCAGTAAGCCGTGAAATGGCGACCGTCGTTTCGATGAGAGCTTATGCGTACAAGGGAGGAGCGGACGCGGGCGGGCAACCGGAAGCGGACACGAAGCTTTCGGTCTCGAAACAGATCGCCGAGACTGCCGCGTACATGCAACGCACGATTACGAATCCCACCGTATCCAGCATCGGCGGTGAATGGACGGTGTTCGGATTGGCGCGCTCGGGATCGAACGTCCCGGTCGCGTATAACGCGCTCTACTATGCCAATCTCGAGAAGACGTTGAAAGAGAAAGACGGAAATCTGCATTCCGTGAAATACACGGAATACTCGCGGGTCATTCTGGCGCTCGGCGCGATCGGCCGCAAAGTCGACGACGTAGCCGGATACAACTTACTGGAGAGGTTGTCCGACTTCGATACGTTGATCAAGCAAGGCATCAACGGGCCGATCTTCGCGCTCATCGCGCTGGACAGCAAGAAATACGAGATTCCGAAAGACGCCGGCGTCAAGACGCAAACGACGCGCGACTTGCTGATCGACTTCATCTTGAAGAGGGAAGTGCAAGGAGGCGGATGGGCGCTCGGAGAGAAACCGGTCGCGTCCGATCCTGATATTACCGGAATGGCCATTCAAAGTCTCGCGCCTTACTACGCTTCGAACAAAGACGTACGCGATGCCGTGGACAGAGCGTTGGCATGGTTATCCAAAGCGCAAACCGCGGACGGCGGATACGCCAGCTATAACTCCGTCAACTCGGAAAGCATCGCTCAAGTCATCGTGGCGATAACGAGTCTCGGCATCGATCCGAACACCGATCCGAGATTCGTGAAGAACGGTCATTCGGCGTTGGCGGCTTTGCTCGGATTCGCGGCGAAAGATGGAGGGTTCTATCATATTAAAGCAGGCGGCATAGATAACGGAGGCGCCAAGCCGGGCAATGTCGATCCGATGGCGACCGATCAGGCGATGTACGCATTAGTCGCTTACGAACGCTACGCGAACGCGAAAACCCGCCTCTACGATATGACGGACGTCAAGTAACTGGCAACGCGGAAGAGGTGTGAAACATTCATGAAAATAACGAAAAATAAAGCCATTGCCGCGTTGGTCATCGTGCTGGCGCTCACGCTCGCGTTTTTCTGGAGCGGAAGCGACCGGCATGGGGGGAAGAGCGGAATTTCGGGGACGGAGACGCCTGCGGTCAGCGAAAGCGGTTCTTCTCCGACCGCGACGCCGGAATCGTCTCCGATCGCAACGGGCGATTCCGGGGACGTTCAGCCGACCGAGTCCGAAGCGACGCCCGTCAAGAAGGAGTCTGACGCCGTTCAGGCTCCTTCCGCGACGTCGGAGCAGACAAAGGAACTGCCGGCCTCGCCGACAAAACCTTCCAAACCGGCCGAGTCCGACAAGCCTGCCGGGCAGGGCGACGCCAAGCCGCCGAAGGAACAGGAGGCAACGAAGGACAAGTACCAGACCGATCCTGTGCCCGAAGGTAAACCGAAGCCCGTCGAGTGGCAGGATGTAACCGTCGACAAGAAGAAGCCGCTGAAAGCGACTTTGTCCGTTACATGTAAGACGATCCTCGATAACCTCGACCAATTCAATAAGGATAAGCTCGAGGTATTGCCGAAGGACGGCGTTATTTTTGAATCGCAGTCCGTGACGTTCTACGAAGGAGAGTCCGTGTTCGACGTCTTGCTAAGAGAGATGAGGGGTCATAAAATCCATATGGAATTCGAGATGACGCCGATATATAACAGCAATTATATCGAAGGCATCAACAATATTTACGAATTCGATTGCGGAGAGCTGAGCGGTTGGATGTACAAGGTAAACGGATGGTTTCCGAATTACGGCGCAAGCCGATATAAGCTTAAAGACGGCGATGTCGTCGATTGGGTATATACTTGCGATCTTGGAAGGGATATCGGAGGAGATCAAGCGGCCTCGGGGGGTTCCAAGTGAGGCGCGACGCTTTCTCTTCCTATCATCCGTTCATTAACTTCGTCTATTTTGTCGCGGTGCTCGCGTTTGGCATGGTGTTCATGCATCCCGTATTTCAAGCGATCGGTCTCGTCAGCTCTATCGCGTATTCGATCCTATTGAACGGCAGAAGAGCCGTAAAATTTAATCTCCTGTATATGTTGCCGTTGCTGCTGATGATGGCGATCATCAATCCGGCGTTTAATCACGCGGGCGTGACGATCCTGTTCTATCTTAAGAGCGGCAATCCCGTTACGCTGGAATCGATTCTGTACGGAATCGCGGCATCTTGCATGTACGTGACGATGATCGTCTGGTTCTCCTGTTACAACGCCATCATGACTTCCGATAAGTTCATTTATCTTTTCGGTAAAATCATCCCGGCGTTATCCTTGATCCTCTCTATGGTTCTTCGGTTCGTTCCGAGATACAAAAGCCGGATCAAAGAGATTTCCCAAGCACAGAGATGCATCGGAAGAGATGTATCCCAAGGCAATCTATTCCGTCGTGCGCGGAACGGAATTCGCATTTTGTCCATCATGACGACCTGGGCGCTGGAGAACGCGATCGAGACGGCCGATTCCATGAAATCAAGAGGTTACGGGTTGCCGAAGCGGACAAGCTTCTCGCTATTCCGGTTCGATTATCGGGACGGCATCGCGATCGCGGTTATGAGCGGCCTCATCGCGTTTATCCTCGTCGGAGCGGCGCTGGGGGAAAATACGATTCGTTATTTTCCCTCGATACATGTCAAGGAATCGTCGCCGTTCAGTATGACGGTATACGCAGCGTATTTCGTCTTATGCGTCATGCCCGTCGTTATCCAGATCGTGGAGGAAATCAAATGGAAATCTATCGCATCCAGAACTTAAGCTTTGCGTTCCCCGGGCAATCGAAGAACGCCCTCTCCGGAATCGACCTAACGATCGGAAGCGGAGAATTCGTCGTCGTCTGCGGGAAGTCCGGCGGAGGCAAAAGTACGTTGCTGAGGCAGCTTAAAACGACGCTCACCCCCCACGGAAAGCGGAGCGGAGAGATCTATTTCCGAGGTAAACCGCTGGAAGAAGCGGATCATCGCACGCAAGCGGCCGACATCGGCTTCGTGCTGCAGAATCCGGATAATCAGATCGTGACCGACAAAGTTTGGCACGAGCTGGCATTCGGACTCGAAAGCTTAGGCTGCGATCAGCGAACGATCCGCTTGCGAGTAGCCGAAATGGCCAGCTTCTTCGGTATTCAAACGTGGTTTCACCGCAAAGTGTCCGAGCTGTCCGGAGGGCAGAAGCAGCTTTTGAATTTGGCATCGGTTATGGCCATGCATCCATCCGTCCTTATTCTCGATGAACCCACTTCGCAATTGGATCCGATCGCGGCATTGGATTTCTTGGAAACCTTAAGCAAAATCAATCGGGAGCTCGGCACGACAATTCTCCTGACGGAGCATCGGCTAGAGGAAGTACTGCCGCTATCCGATCGCTTAATCGTTCTGGATGAAGGGATCGTCATCGCGGATGGTACGCCGCGAATGGCGGGAGAGAAATTGCGTTCGCTAAGCCATCCCATGTTCCGTTCGATGCCTACGCCAATGCGGATCCAAGCTGGCGCGGAAGCGAGTCCTCGCGGGTTGGTTACCGTAAAAGACGGACGCCAGTGGCTTGATTCTTTCGTTCAAGGTACACCTGCCTCCGGCACTGCTATACCGGATGAATTCGAAGAGGAGCCGAAGAAGAATACGAGCGCGATTGCCGTTCAATTCAAGGACGTATGGTTCAAGTTCGAGAAGAACGGACCGGATACGATCAAAGATTTGTCTTTTGAAGTGAGGGAAGGAGAGTTTTGTTGCCTTGTCGGCGGAAACGGTACCGGGAAGACGACGTCCCTCTCTTTGCTTAGCGGCATTCTTAGGCCTTATAGGGGGAAAGTTCGCATCGATGGGCTTGATCCGACTTCTTTAAACGCGAAGAAGTTATTCACGAACAGGCTAGGCGTTCTTCCGCAAAACCCGCAATCGCTATTCGTCAAAAAAACGGTCGAACTGGATTTGCTCGAAATAATGGCCGATAGCAAGCTGACGAAGGAGCAGCAGCGGGAAAAGATCGAATCCGTCGTGAGACTGGCCGAGCTGGAGCCGCTGCTTTCCATGCATCCTTACGATTTAAGCGGAGGAGAGCAGCAGCGCGCGGCGCTTGCGAAAGTATTGCTGCTTGAGCCGAGAATCCTGCTTCTCGACGAGCCGACGAAAGGGCTGGACGGGTTTTTCAAAGAAAAGCTCGGCCGGTTCTTGAAGCGATTAAACGCGGATGGCGTCACGATCGTCATGGTCTCTCACGACATCGAGTTCTGTGCCGAATACGGGGAACGTTGCGCGATGTTTTTCGACGGAAGCGTCATTACGTCCAATGCGACGAAACCTTTTTTCGCGGGCAATAGCTTTTACACGACGGCGGCCAATCGCATGGCGCGCCATATCTGGCGCGATGCCGTAACCGTAGAGGACGTGATCGAACGATGCCGGAACAACAGATGACCGATCGACGCCTGAGTCGCAGAACGCTATTCGCGGCGGCGCTCATTCTCGTCGTTATCCCGGCGACGATACTGCTCGGGATCTTCGTCTTGAACGACCGGAAATATTACTTCATTAGCCTGCTGATCGTTCTTTATACGATGGTCCCGTTCGCGATGGTGTTCGAGAATCGCAAGGTGCAAGCCCGCGAGCTTATCGTCATTGCGGTACTGGCTGCGATTGCGGTCGCGGGAAGAGCGGCTTTCTTCATGCTGCCGCAATTCAAACCGGTCGTAGCCATCGTGATCATCGCGGGAGTGAGCTTCGGCGCGGAGGCAGGGTTTCTGGTCGGGGCAATCGCCGGCTTCGTGTCGAACTTTTATTTCGGACAAGGTCCTTGGACGCCTTGGCAGATGTTCTGCTTCGGCATTATCGGCTTTCTGGCGGGCATTCTGTTCAAGAAAGGATGGCTCAAGCGTTCTAGGTTTTCCCTATGCGTATACGGCGGCCTTGCAACGCTAATCCTATACGGAGGCATCATTAACATCGGTTCGTTGATGATGTTCACGCCGACTTTTAATTGGGGAGCGCTTATCGCGACTTACGCATCCGGATTCTGGTTCGATTTGGTTCATGCGATCGCGACCGTCATCTTTCTGTTGGTTTTATCCCGCCCGATGATCGAGAAGCTGGATCGGATCAAAACGAAGTACGGTTTGATCGAGTAGTAAGTAGTTTCGCTTATCGCCGACAATAAAATCGAAATTAGCTAACCCGCGGAAAACGCGGGTTTTTGCATGAATATTTCCTTTTAGGACATATGTCCTTTCCAATTCGCTCGGCTTGTCGTTTAATCAGAATGAAGTCATGATTGGGGAGAGATACGATGAAAGGGATTATATTCGCTTTTCTCGGGGGAGCTTGTTTGACCTTGCAAGGCGTAGCCAACGCTCAGATCGGCGAACGGATGGGGACTTGGCAAGCGGCGACTTTGACGCAATTCACGGGATTCTTATTGGCATTGCTTATTCTGATCGCGCTTAGGGACCGTTCATGGCGCAAGGTTACTCAAGTGAAGCCTATGTATCGGATCGGCGGCGCTTTTGCTGCAGTCATTATATTCGGTAACGTAACCTCCATACACCTCATCGGTATTACGTTCTCGATCTCCGCGCTGTTAATTGCCCAACTCGGAGTGACGTTCTTAATCGATAGCGTCGGATGGTTCGGAATGGCAAAGAAGAAGCCGAGCGTTCCTCAGTACGTCGGGATCGGAACGATGATCGCCGGCATCCTAATTCTAGGAAGTTAAGGTTCATACTATCTACGAGAAAAAAGGAGCGGGGAGCATGATCATCGGCATGTCGTTGGCGATACTCGCCGGATCGTTGGTCGGATTGCAAAATATTTTCAACAGTAAAATGAACGAGCGATTAGGGGGATGGGCCACGACGGCGTACGTCCTGGGCTTCGGTTTCCTAGCTTCACTAATTCTCGGGTTCCTGTTCGAAGGCAAACAGTTATTCGACTTAAGTAACATGAAGACCTGGTACGGATTCAGCGGAATGATCGGAGTCGCCGTGGTCTTCTGTGTGGTGCAGGGAATCAAAAGGATTGGGCCGACTTATGCGATTTCCATCGTTCTTGCATCGCAACTTGCATTAGCTTTAATATGGGATTCCTTAGGTTTGTTTGGACTGGACAAGGTTCCGTTTACTCCCCGGAAAGGGATAGGCGTCATGGTCATCATCGCGGGGCTTGTAGTATTCAAGTTGAGCGGCAAGGACTCGAAGACGAAGACATAACGGTAAAATGGATGTATATTTGTGGAAAGGCAAAAAAATAAAAAAGTTTTCATTGAGCTGTCGATTACTCGGAAAGTCGTTCGTCGTCTATGTAGAGAGGCAAATAAGCTTCTAACATAATCTTAGGAGGAACTAAAAATGAGATTCATGATGATCGTAAAAGCGACGAAAGATTCCGAAGCCGGAGCTATGCCAAGTACGGAGTTAATCGAGGCGATGATGCGTTATAACGAGGAATTGGTCAATGCGGGCGTATTGGTTGCGGGCGACGGTTTGCATCCCAGCTCGAACGCGATTCGCATCTCGTATCCGGAGCCGGGCGGCAAACCGAAGGTTATTGATGGTCCTTTCACCGAGGCGAAAGAAATGATCGCCGGATTTACGATGATCGAAGTGAAATCGAGAGAAGAAGCGATCGAGTGGGCGCTTCGCATGCCGGATCCGCACGGTTTCGGCGAAGGACAGATCGAGCTTCGCCAAGTGTTCGAGGCGATGGACCTGACGCAAGATCCTGAATTGATCGCCAAGGAAGCCGCATTGCGTGAAAGAGCGGAGAGGCTTAAGAACTAATGTCGGCGTCCGCAACTCACCGCACGATCGATGCCATATGGAGAATCGAATCGGCCAAGCTCATCGCGGGATTGGCCCGTATGTTACGGGACATCGGTCTTGCCGAAGATCTGGCGCAAGATGCGCTGGTCATCGCCTTGGAACGGTGGCCCGATACCGGTATTCCGGACAACCCCGGGGCCTGGTTGATGACGACGGCTAAGCGCCGCGCGATCGATCTGCTGCGCAGGAACAAGTTGCGCGACAGGAAGTACGAAGAAGTCGGTCGCGAAATACACGCGTATGCCGAGGACGATATCGTGGGGGCGTTGGACGGAGAGATCGGCGACGATCTTTTGCGCCTGATCTTTACGACCTGCCATCCCGTCCTTTCCCAGGAGGCACGCGTGGCGCTAACGCTTCGGTTGCTCGCGGGGCTCACGACGGATGAAATCGCGCGCGCCTTCTTGGTCGCCGAATCGACGATCGCGCAACGAATCGTGCGGGCGAAGCGGACGCTAAATACTGCGCAAGTTCCTTTCGAAATGCCGGTAGCGCACGAGTTGAAGGAGCGCTTGTCCACGGTACTCGAAGTGATTTATTTGTTATTCAACGAGGGATATGCGGCGACATCGGGCGGCAGCTGGGTACGTCCGCTGCTCTGTCAAGAAGCGCTTAGACTCGGGCGCATGCTAGCGGAAATCGCGCCATCGGAGCCCGAAGTCCACGGACTGGTCGCTTTGATGGAGATCCAATCGTCCCGGTTTAAGACACGCGTTAACGCTAAGGGCGAGCCGATTCTACTTATGGATCAAAACCGTGCGCTATGGGATCGATTACTGATCCGTCGGGGATTGGCCGCGCTTGAACGAGCGCGCAGTCTGGGGCGCCCGCTCGGTCCCTACGCCTTGCAAGCCGCCATTGCCGCGTGCCATGCTCAGGCTCGAACGGCGGAGGAGACCGATTGGGCGCGAATAGCCGCCCTCTACGAAGCGCTTGCCCGCGCGATGCCATCTCCTATCGTCGAGTTGAATCGGGCGGTAGCCATCTCGATGGCGTTCGGTCCTTTGTTCGGCTTGCAGCTCGTCGAAGAGTTAACGTCCGAACCGATGCTGAAGGATTATCATTTACTGCCGAGCGTTCGCGGAGATTTCTTATTCAAGTTGGGGCGTTTCGATGAGGCTCGCTCCGAATTCGCTCGGGCGGCCTCGCTAACCCGTAACGAAAGAGAACGCGATCTTCTGTTGAAGCGCGTCGCCGAATGCCCGATCAGCGAATAGAAGGGGGGCGCCTTACAGCGATTCCCGAATACTAGCGATCGCGCGTCGATTATGCCGGTTCCCGTTCGTCGTATTGTAAAGGAGGGAATCACGGATGCGATATTTGTTAATGGTCAAAGCAGGGAAGCATGCGGAAGCAGGGGTCATGCCGAGCCGAGAGCTCGTCGACGCGATGTCCGAATACAACGAGCGACTTGCCCAAGCGGGAGTGCTCCTCGCGGCAGAAGGTCTCCAACCGAGCGCGAGCGGCATTCGTATCGCTTACCCGATGCCAGGCGATCATCCGGTCGTCACGGTCGGACCGTTCTTGGAAGACAAGAAGCTCGTTGCGGGATATACGTTGATCGACGTGGGCTCGGAGGAAGAAGCCGTCGAATGGGCATTGCGAATGCCCGATCCCAGCGGGTATGGAGAAGGCGAGATCGAGCTTCGACAATTGAAATCGAAATGATTGGCGGTCTAGCCGACTAACGACGAATATAAGGGAGAATGACGAATGAATCAGGAAGTGACGGATTTAATCGATACGGTAAAGGAACCTTGGCAGAAGGAACTTTGCTCCAGTCTGCGCGGAGTCGTTCATGGGGCGATACCGGATTTCCAAGAGCGAGTGCAATACAAGAAACCTCATTTCTTGAAAAACGGGAAATACGCGGCCGTCATCAGCACTTCGAAAGACGCGGTAAGCTTCACGGTCTTTAACGCGACCGGTCTATCTCTGCCGGATGGACTGTTCGACGGTCCTCCCGAACGAAAGACGATCAAGCTGAAGCAAGGTCAATCCGTCGATCTCGATCTGTTGTCGTCGTTAGTCGGTCAAGCTTCATCGACGTTATAATTGTCCTTTAAATAAAGTCGGAACACACAACCAAAACCAGCCGAGATCGCAACGGCTGGTTTTTTGTGAACTCTAAATCTTCGGTTATCCAAGTTGCAGGATTAGACTTCTAGGTCGACGAAGGAAGCTTCTCGAATTCATAAGTGCCGCTGAATAGATTGTCGTCGTGGAAAGCGATGATAAGGAGGTCGTAATGCTCGCTCGTCAGTATTTTTTTCAAGCTGAATTCCGAATAATAACGATTGTCGTAAACGGTTAGTTTGTTGAAGTGTTGGGCTAAATAGGGCGTTATCGGGTTCATGAATGAATCTTTTAGCAAGAGTACGTTTAACTTATTGTTGGCATTTGGATTTTCATACGCGATTTTGCGTCTGTCGCCGCCATACAGGGCTCCATACGAATAATCGCTTTGCCCTTTTTTGAATCCGTAAAATTCGTTGAAGTTCGTGAGCGTTTGTTGGCCGTATTTGCTGACGACTTCGAAGTTCTTGAAAATAAACGGAATTTTCGGTTCGTAAAGGATCGTTCTGTCCGCTTTTTTGCGACTTACGGCATCATGGATCTGCGCGTTATAGCTGCCCTCGAAGTTACCGGTCGTTAGCTTAGATACGTTGATGTCGTTCAAAGTCATAGGCTTATCTTCGAACCGTGGCGACCGATCGGAGATTTGAGTAATCATTTCTTGATAAGCCATAAAAGCGCCTTTGATGTTCCAATGGTGATCGGTTTCCAAGTAAAGCTGCTCCAACTGGGCGTTCGTCAAGGTGTCGAACTTGTTGCCGATATTCACGACGTTCATGCTTTTATCGAGCTTTGACAAGAAATAGCTCTTCGATTGGGCATACGCATCGGTTTGCATATATTTCGGATATAAATGCATCAATGATTTAGTTCTGGAAGGGTTAAATACGAAATAAGTTTCGGTACCGCGTTCCTCGGCGAAATGAACCGCGTCGTTCAATTTAGCGGTGGAGGCATCGATCAGATTCGTATGCACGACGCGATCGGTAGCCGGGAGAATCCACTTATGATTGGTCACCACAAGCTTGGAAATGATGCGCGAATCCACGATTTTGGTGCCCTCTTCGGGGCTGCGCCTCTCATCCGCGCGAAATAAATTCTCGAACAGCATGGAGTTATATATTTTGGAGTTTTGCTGAAGTTGATAAAGGCTCACCATTTGGTCACGTAATACGAATTGGTCATTCAAATACTGATTAATGTCCTCGAAAAAACCGCGCGTAGTTACGGCTTCGAAAGTGAATGCGGGCAATTGGCTTAACGTTCTGTTCTCGATGGCGGAGACGTTTCTATCCGGCGTACAGATACTAGAAATCGCGAATCCGAAAATAATCGTTAAAAACGCGACGATATAGAGGTATGAGATCGATTTGTTCACTTCTTTACTCCTAACGATACGATTAAAATCTAAAATACAAGAAAGGGTTATACGTCGAATTTATAAGATACAAGATGACTTCCGCGAACAGGAAGAAGTTGAACCCTAACGCCAATACGGTTTGTACACGGGTTATTGATTCGCCGAACCGTAACGTTCGAAGTTTCGTATATAACGGCATGGCCACGAGAATAGCAATAGCGAAGACGAGCCAATTCAGAGATAACAAAGCCAGAGCCTGGGAATCGAATATTTCGTTGCCGCGAGTAGAGAATAGGGAGAAGATGAAATCCGTCGCGTATCCGAAATCGTCGGCGCGGAAGAAAACCCAGCCGACCATGACGAGCAGTAGCACGACGACATGATTGAACGGATAAATTTTAGTCAGCATCTTTTCGAGACCTGCTTTTTCCAAAGCGATCAGGATTCCGTAAAACGTTCCCCATGCGACGAAAGTCCAACTGGCCCCGTGCCAGAACCCCGTTAGCGACCACACGATGAATAAGTTGCGATAAATCTTCCATCGAGCGACACGGCTTCCACCGAGCGGAATATACACATAATCCCTGAACCAACTGCCAAGAGAGATGTGCCAGCGTCTCCAGAACTCGGAAATGCTTTTGGCGATATACGGATAATTAAAGTTTTCCGAGAACTCGAAGCCGAACATTTTAGCTAATCCGATTGCCATATCGCTGTAACCCGAAAAGTCGAAATAGATTTGCAGGGTGTAGGCGATAAGGCCAAGCCATGCGCTTCCGCTGGAAAGGTCCGTCGTTGACGTGGCGAAGACGGTGTCTGCAACGGACCCGAGCGGGTTGGCCAACAATATTTTTTTGGACAAGCCAAAGATGAAACGTTGAATACCCTCGGCGAATTGAACGGATGAAAATACGCGTTGGCCGAGTTGTTCGGCGACGGCGTTATATCGAATGATGGGACCCGCTACCAGCTGCGGGAAAAACGTAATGTAAAGCGACAAACGGAAGAGATTCCGTTGAGCTCTTTCCTTTCGGCGATAGACATCGATTAAGTAACTAAGCGCATGGAACGTATAAAAGGAAATTCCGATAGGTAAGGGTACCGGCTTCATGTGTATATTCATGTGCAACGCGGAATTCACGACTTCGACAAGAAAATTCGCATATTTATAGAAACCTAAAAGACCGATATTCATAACGATTGCCGTTGTTAAGATCGCGACTCTCTTTTTCTCGCGTTTGTCGGTTCTATCGATCCATATCCCATAACCATAGTTCATGAGAATGGAGACGATCATGAGTACGACGTACCTCGGTTCGCCCCATGCGTAGAACAATAGACTAAAAAGCAGAAGAATCGTATTTTTGAGTTTGAACGGAACTAAGTAATAGAGCGCTAGTACAAGCGGTAAAAAGAAAAACAAAAATTGGACCGAACTAAAAACCAAAACGGACTTCCTCCTTGGTGCTGGATCTTATGCGCGAATTCTCGAATTAACGAGGATTGTGTCGTATATTCGATTATAATGCCAGCGATCCCCTTATGAAAGGTGAACATATACCCATTAGGATTCGGTCACTTTGCTTTTTCATGGGAAGTTGGGAAAGATAATGGAAGAACGGAGGGCTGTCTCATGCAAATCTTATTTTTGGGTACGAGTGCGGGAAGACCTACGAAAGAGCGCAACGTCACGTCCATCGCGCTGTCGGTACACGGACATTTTAACCGCTTTTGGTTATTTGATGCTGGAGAAGGAACGCAGCATAGATTGCTTGAAACGAAGCTGAAATTAAATAAGCTTGAGCGGATTTTCATTACTCATTTGCATGGAGATCATCTCTACGGCTTGCCCGGCCTATTGTGCAGTCGTTCTTATTTCGATGGCGCGGGTCCGTTGCAAATATACGGGCCAACGGGCATTCGCGATTACATCGAGAGCGCGTTTCGTCATAGCAGCGCCCATCTGGATTACGAGCTTGAAGTGACCGAGATCGAAGCCGGACGAATCATCGATGAACCGGAATATCAGGTCGAGGTCGCGGAGTTAGACCATCGAATTCTCAGCTTCGGATACCGGATTGTCGAAAGTCCGCAATCGGGAAAATTGGATACCGGGAAATTAGCCCGGCTAGGCGTTCAACCGGGACCCTTATACGGCAAGTTAAAGAACGGAGAAGACGTGACTTTGCCGACCGGACAAATGATCCATTCAGCCGAAGTCGTCGGACCTACCTCCCCGGGACGAATCGTTACCATTCTCGGCGATACCCGTCCGTGCGCGAACGCCGATTCCTTAGCCCGGGTTGCAGACTTGCTCGTGCATGAGGCGACCTTTGCCGGCGGCATGGAGGAGAAGGCGAACGAATACGGACATTCGACGATTATTCAAGCTGCGCAATGTGCCTCGAACGCGCAAGCGAAGAAGCTCGTCGTAACGCATTTCAGTTCGCGCTTCGGGGAGGAGGACGTGGCTCGGCTTGTCGAAGACGCTTCTTCCGTGTTTCCGGATACGGTTGCCGCTTATGATTATTTGGAGGTTGACGTGCTTAAGGGAAATAATTGAAAAAGAAAAATAAGGAATGGAATACGTTTCGCAACGCGGTCGACGGTGGGTTGGATTGCTTGCCATGGGAAATAACGAGCAATTGAAATGTCGGTCCGTTTATTTTATACTGATCACATCTTCAGGAGAGGAGGTTGGTAGGGATGGCAATCGGAGATTGTCGGACTAGCTTGACTCATGCAAAGCCCGGTATGGAGGCGATACTTTGCGTGAGGCGCGATCAAGATGTACCCTATCGCCCCTAAGATGAGGTAGTCGTTTCTAATGCTTGGCTTTGCGACCTTATGATCTTTAATTCGAATAAGGGGCTGAGCCAAAATGAGTACACCATTTATTAGAAACCACCACTTTAATTTAATTAAGAACCAAGCGAATAACTTACTGAACGCCATTCGAACCGTAGCCGATTTAAGGGTCGTCGAAACGGTAAGGTCTAGCGTGGAAGCAACGATCGTCGAACTGTTTCCTGAAGCCTCGGAAGAGCAACTAAAGTTGCTTAGAGCTGTCATCACATTGGAGACGGCAAGCGATTTTCAGCGTTATTATGCTTCATTAGAACCGTTCTTGACGGAATTTCCGCGGATAACGAAAGATCAGATCGTGAAGCTGTTCCCTAAGAACAAGAAGCTGAGCATCCCCGATCTGCAATCGATCGACTACCGGTATGTAACCTATCTAAGTTGGGTCGACGTCGGTTCCAATAAACTGTTCATCGTGTATGAGCGCAACGGGAAGTTCGTCGGCGTCGAAGGCAGAGCTACGCCCACGAATAAGAAAAATTATTGCTTCGTATGCAACAAATACGAAGAGCTCGCTCTGTTCTCGGCGGTATCCAAGAAGAGACCGGCCAATGCATCGCCCGATTATTACAAAGCGGTAGGCAATTACTTGTGCGCGGATAGCCGCGAGTGCAATAAGAAATTGACGGACGTTACGGCTTTGGAAGGCTTTCTCCGGGCAGTATTAGAGTAGACTTGGCAATCCGTAAACTAAAAACCCTCAACTCTTAACGATAAGAGTTGAGGGTTTCTTTACCTATTAACGAATTGTTTTGAGCGCGCCGCTCCAAGAGAGCACTTGGTCAAGCATGCCGTTTACGTTCGTCAGGTGAAGATCGGCCGGTTTGAAGACGGATCCGTTCTCGAAGTCCGTGAACAGGGACAATGCGGGATGTACGCGTACGTCCGCTACAGACAGCTCGCCCAGAATTCCGCGTAAATGTTCAGCCGCGCGTGCGCCGCCTACGGAGCCATAGCTAACGATGCCTGCCGCTTTATTGTTCCAAGCGTCGCGGGCGTAATCGAGCGCGTTTTTCAACGATGCCGAGATGCTATGGTTATACTCTTGAACGATAAATACGAAACCGTCCAGGCTAGCGAGCTTTACGTTCCAAGCCGTTGCTTGTTCCGTCGCGTCTGCTTCGCCGAGCAATGGAAGCTTATAATCCGCGATATCCACGATTTCATAATTCGCGTCCCCGCGTTGATCTCCGATTTTTTTAACCCATTCACCGACTTGCGGACTTACGCGACCTTGTCGCGTGCTTCCTAGGATGATACCGATGTTTAATTTGGACATTGTAAATTCCTCCTCAGTAGTCTGTTTTGCCCACAAGCTATCCTTTCGGGATGAACATACTCTCTAGATGGTTCCACAATTGAAAGGATCTATTCATGAAAACTAACAATATTTATGCACAGTTCAAATTGTCTTAATATCAAGATTTTTTGAACATGAACTAAAGATAACAAACCTAATTGGTTTTGTCAAGCAACTAACAATTCGTAAGTTCTAGACGTTCCGCAGGAAAATGAGTAAACTGTACCTGTTCAGCTTCAGCAATTATTTCGCAATGGAGGGTAACTATGGGTAAAATCGGGATTTATGGATTCGGACGTATCGGAAGGCAACTATTGAGAGTCGCATTGCAGGAAAATTTATTCGTTCCGTTATCGATCTCGGATATTAAAGACGAAGCAACACTTGCCGCTCTGTTCGAAGTGGATACCAACTACAAACGTTGGCAAGAACCCGTTTCTGGTCAAGAAGGCGTCCTATCGATCGGCGGCCGTGATATCCAGTTTATCAATTCGTCCAGGGAAGTTCCCGATTGGAAAGCACTGGGCGTCGATCTGGTCATCGATTGCACGGGTAGAGCCGTTACCCGCCCCATAGCGCAGCTTCATCTGGATCGCGGCGCCAAAAGGGTTCTCGTCAGCGGACCGAGCAAAAGTCTTGAGGACTGCGATGCGGTGTTGCTGAAGGGAATTAACTTAGAAAGTTTCGATCCGGACAAACACAAGATCATTAGCATGGCGAGCTGTACGACGAACGCGCTGGCTCCGGTCGTGAAGTTGATCAGAGAAAACTTCGGAATTAAATACGGTCTGTTCTCGACGGTCCATTCTTACACGAATACGCAGTCGCTTACGGATCAGCCGATGAAGGATCGAAGGGACTCTTGGGCTGCTGCGGAAAATATTATTCCATCGTCCTCAGGTGCAGCGAAAGCGCTCAAGTTCATTTGGAACGATCTTCAGATTACGGGCAAGGCGTATCGTATCCCGACTCGTACCGGAAGCATCGCCGAGCTTAACCTGATCACGGAAAAGCCGTGTTCCGTCGAGCAAGTCAACGATCTGTTCCGCGGCGCGGCCAAAGAAGGTGAGTTGAAAGGGGTGCTCGACGTCTTGGAAGGCGAGTGGGCATCTTCGCGCATCGTAGGCGATTCCCATTCGTCGATTATCGATCTCCCTCTCACCCAAGTTCAAGGCGAGCTAGTATCCATCGCGGCCTGGTACGACAATGAATGGGGTTACGCGTCAAGACTGGCGGAAGTCGCCGCATATCTTGCAAACCGGTAATTATATTACAAAGGGCTAACGGGCGTTTATTAACGAGGATAGCCTTTAGTCGAGTTAACCATCCTGCTCAGAAAAAACCGTGCCGAACGCACGGTTTTTTTGTTCATGCAACGTCACATTCGCACTTTGACATCGAATTATCATGACGTCGTGATTCGATTTCTATTGAATGGGATAATAGGCTGAATTATGATAACGTTGAACGATACTATCCTATATATTCCAAATTGAATAGAGCGGGTGAACATACGATGAGAAAACATTTCGGGTTGCTGGCGGCTTTATTACTTCTATTGGCGTTATGCGCATGTACCAAAACTGAGGAGAAGGAAAAGGAGAAGGAACCCGATCCTATGGGGACGGCGAAGGAATACGTGTCCGAGTGGCAGCAGCAAAATTTCTCGGACATGTATGCCCGGCTAACTCCGAAAGCCAAAGCGGGAATGACGGAAGAACAATTCACGCAACGCTACCAGAAAATCTACGACGGCATCGACGCGAAACAAATTACGGTTACGATAAAGCCGCAGCCTGAGCCGCAGCAGCCCCAGGAGACGCAATCTCCCAATCCGGAGCCTTCCGAATTAACTTTCGCTTACCACGTCCGGATGGATACGATCGCGGGACCGATCGAATTCGATCAACAAGCGAAGCTGGTGAAAATAGAGGTCGGCGCGGAGCCTAAGGAGACGAAGTGGTTTATCGATTGGAATCCTTCGCTGATCTTCCCCAATATGAAGGAGGGGGATAAAGTCAGGGTTCGCACGCTTGTTGCGGAGCGCGGAATCATTTTGGACAGAAACGGGAACGGACTGGCCATCAACGGGAGCGCGCCGCAGCTTGGGATCATTCCGGGAAAACTAGGCGATGACCCGGAAGCCGTCAAAGCGCAATTGGCCGCCAAGTTGAACATCGACGTCAACGATATCAATAAAAAGCTAAGCGCCTCCTGGGTCAAGCCCGACTTGTTCGTTCCGATCGCGATCATTAACGAAGACGAGATCGAGGATTACGATAGCTTTCCGGGCGTTGCCATTCAGGAAAAGAAGCTTCGCGAATATCCCTATGGCGAGGCTGCCGCGCATTTAACCGGTTATATCGGGGAAATCAACGCCGAGGAATTGGAGAAACGCAAAGAGAAAGGGTACAAAGTCGGCGATTTATTGGGGAAAGCCGGCTTGGAGCAAGTGTTGGAGGATCAATTGAGGGGAACGAACGGAACGGTTATCTCGATAACCGACGATAAAGGCGAAGTTAAAGAGGTCCTTGCGGAAAATAAGGCCGTTCCCGGAACGACATTTAAGCTAACCGTCGATGCGGTATTGCAACAGACGATCTACGAGGAAGTCAAACAGGACGCCGGATCCGTTGCGGCTATTCATCCGCTGACGGGCGAGATCCTTGCTTTGCTGAGCAGTCCGTCGTATGATCCAAACGCTTTCGAGACCGGCTTATCCGGAGCACGTTACGACGAATGGAATAGCGATCCGAGACACCCGTTCCTGAATCGTTTCTCGAAAGGCTACGCTCCGGGATCCTCATTCAAAGTGGTCACGGCGGCTATTGGATTGGACACGCAAACCCTCGATCCCAACGAGGCCAAGCCCATATCCGGACTGACATGGACGAAGGACGGATCATGGGGCAATTATTACGTCAAAAGGGTACACGACGTGAATCCGGTTAATCTAACGAATGCCCTTATCTATTCGGACAACATTTACTTTGCCCAAGCGGCGCTGCGGGTCGGTGCCAAAGCATTCGTCCAAGAGGCGGCCAAATTCGGTATCGGAGAACAACTGCCGATCGCCTATCCGATCAGCAAATCCCAACTGTCGAGCAGCGACTTCAAGAACGATATCCAACTCGCGGATTCCGGCTACGGGCAAGGACAGGTCGCGATGTCTTCTCTTCACGTCGCGTTAGTATTCTCCGCTCTCGTTAATGGAGGGAATATCGCTTATCCCAAGTTGATGGTTGAAGAGGATAATAGCCTTCCGCTCTTATGGAAGGAAGGCGCGATGTCGCCGGAAACGGCGGACATCCTGAAGGAGGATCTCATTCAAGCCGTCAAAAGCCCCAAAGGCGTCGGACATGGCGCATACGTTAACGGAGCAACCATCGCGGGTAAGACGGGAACCGCGGAGTTGAAACAAATCAAAGGAGGAGACGGCCAAGAAAACGGTTGGTTCGTCGGGTTTAACGCGGACGATCCGCAATTGTTGTTGGCCGTCATGATCGAGGAGGTCAAGGGAAGAGGAGGAAGCGGCTACGTCACGCCTAAGGTCAAACGGATTTTTCAACAAGTCCTGAGAAAGTAAGAATGTAACCCTTCCCCCGAATGCTCTCGATGTGAATGGCATGATTCGTTTTCTTCCGCAAACGATAGAGAAGGGAATTGACCTCTTCCGAACCGGCGGAAGGGGTTGATTCGTCGTCGGCTCTTTCCGGCCACACATAGTTGACGAGCTCGTCTCTGCCGACGAATTGATGTACGTTGCGCGCCAGTATTTCCAGGCAACGGTACTCTTTGTCGGAAAAATGATAGCTCCGTCCTCGCAGCTGCATCGTCTGCCTGACCGGGTCCAATTGACATTCCGGGGATAAATCGGCTTGTTGGGCATAAGGCATGAAGTCCATCGTTTCTTCCCAAAGTTTCGTCGAGAACGTAAGATAAATGGCTCCTCTTGCCAATGAAATATTGTCGGATGACTTAAGTAGGGCGGGCGTGAACGGAATCAAACGGTTTCCGTTCACTTCCGTACCGTGCTTGCTTTCCAAATCCATAATATAGTAGCTGCCTTTGTCGTAATAGATCGAGGCTTGTTTCCTTGAGACGAAAACATTCTCGAATCCGATGTCCGGCTCCAATTGCGCGTTTTTTCTGCCGAGAATGACGTTCCCGCTTTGAATCTGAAGCGTCGTTCCCTCGTCATAAGGGAATCCGCGCAGAACGATTAAATAAGGATGAAGTCCCATGCGAATTACCTCGTTCCGTAAACGTATTTTTGAAAGTGATTCTCTTCTATCATACTACTTATCGTAAATCTATCAAATGCTTGGCAAGCAACAACTCATTCGAGCTATTCTTGAATTCCTCCGAACCTCATAAGATAAGAACAGCATGATTGTCCCGGGCGGACAAAGTTCGGAGGATCGCATGAACAAGATAGACCTGCAAATTACGGGAATGACTTGCGCGGCATGTTCCGCCAGAATAGAGAAGGTGCTCCTGCGCATGGACGGGGTAAAAGAGGCCGGCGTAAACCTGGCAACCGCTTCGGCAACTGTCCGATGGGAAGGGCATTCGACGGACCCCGATGAGATTATCGGCAGGATTCAGAAGCTTGGCTACGGCGCTACCCGACGCGTGAACGCGGAATCCGGATTTCAACTGGAGGCGCGCGACTATCGCAATCGATTCCTCTTTGCGCTTGTTTTATCCGTGCCTTTGTTAACCATTATGATCGGTCATTGGTTTGAGCCCCTTGCAAGCGTTACCCCTGAGTTTTTCTCCAATGCCTATTTTCAGTTAATCTTGGGCTCGATCTTAACTTCTTATGCGGGATACCCTTTCTATGCGGGCGCCTACCAGGCTTTGAAGCAAGGTATGCCGAATATGGATGTGTTGGTCGCTCTAAGCATTAGCGCCGCTTATTTGTACAGTCAATATCATGTGTTCCTATCCTCGGGAGCTCACGGCATCGGTCATGGGCATCACGACTATTATTTCGATTCGATCGCCATGGTCCTCACCTCCGTTACGTTCGGCAAATGGATGGAAGCAATCGCGAAAGGCAACGCCTTGCGGAGCCTATCGTCGCTTTATTTGCTTCGAGCGGAATCGGCGACCGTCGTTCGACCGAATGGGACGCTGGAACAAATTCCGATCAAGGAGCTTCGAATCGGCACGCTACTTTCCGTCGCAACCGGAGAGGGGATTCCAACCGATGGCATCGTAATGGACGGAATGGCGGAAATCGAAGAGTCGTTGTTAACCGGGGAAGCTTTATTGGCCGTAAGGAAAAAAGGCGATCGCGTATACGCGGGAACAAGGCTCGCGAGTGGCAGCCTTGTCATGCGTGCCGCAACCAGCCCATTAGACACGCTGCTTTCCCGAGTGATCTCCTTCGTCGAGGAAGCCCAACAGAGTAAGCCGCGCATTCAACGCCGAGTCGATCTCATCGCCGCCTATTTCGTTCCGGGGATTCTCGCATTGGCCGCCGCGACTTACGTCGCTTGGGCTAATCTTTCGACATCCGCGGAAGCGTTCGGGGCGGCTATGGCGGTATTACTGGTCGCTTGTCCATGCGCGCTAGGATTGGCTACTCCGGTGTCGATCCTGATCGGATCGGGATTGGCGGCGCGAAGGGGCATTATTTTCAAAGAAGGGGCCATGATCGAGACGCTCAGCCGCGCGGACGCCTTCGTCTTCGATAAAACAGGTACGCTTACGGAAGGGAAACCGGTAATCGCGGATATTACATCTGATCGAATGCCTGCGATCAAGCTGCTTAAGTTGGCGGCATCGTTGGAACGGCATTCCGACCATCCATTCGCGAAGGCGATCGTAATGAAGGCTCAGGCCCACGGATTGTTGCTGTCGCCGGCTACGGAAATCGAACAGTATCCGGGAAAGGGAATGTCCGGAGTCGTCGAACACTATCGGATTGTTATCGGTCATTCGCACTGGCTCGATGAACTCGGATTCGAGGTGACGGAGGCGGAGCGGATGGACTCGAAGCTGCATATCGTCCTACAGAATAGGTTGTCCGGTTCGATCGGCTTTCGGGATCCGCTCCGCGAGGATGCCGCGAAGACGATAAGCTGGCTAGGGAGCAGAGGAGAGCTGTGGCTTGCAACCGGCGACGGCGAGAGCGCCGCGGCTTCGATCGCCGCTCAAGCGGGCATAGACAAAGTGAAATCGAGAATGCTTCCGGAAGATAAGCTGGCATTGGTACATCGGCTTCAGAAACAAGGCCGCATTGTGGCTATGGTAGGGGACGGGGTAAACGATTCAGCCGCGCTTGCCGCGGCGAATGCGGGAATCGCAATCGCCGGAGGTAATGATGCCGCGCTGCAATCAGGAGATATCGTCATCGTCGGGGGCCGCATGTCGGGTATTAAAGAGGCATTGCTCATAGCCAAGCGGACGATGCGAAACATTCGCCAGAACCTAGGTCTCGCCCTCTTCTATAATGCGATTATGATTCCGCTCGCCGCGGTAGGATGGCTTGATCCGCGTGCGGCATGCGTCTGCATGGCTTCAAGCTCCGTCCTCGTCGTGGGCAATTCGCTTCGCTTAAAGCGCGTCCCGATCGGGACGACGGAAAGGGAATGAGCCAATGACGGGCGATTCGATTGTCGTTGCCTTGCTCGCGGGGGTCGTCGGAGCTCCGCATTGCATTATTATGTGCGGAGGAATCGGTTCCTCGATCGCGATGGAGGCGAAAAGCAACGCGCTGCGTCCGCTGCTGGCCTATCATTTGGGGAGAATCGTTACCTACGGGCTCACGGGAGCAATCATGGGGGCGGCCGGATCCTTCCTGAACGTGGTCGCGGGACATTTCGTTGGTTTTCAAGCTCTCGCCAGCATGCTTGGAGGAGCAATGATCTTGTTATGGGCGTTTCGCAAATATTCGTTGCCTTTGCATGGAATAAAGTTGCCGGGCCGGAACCGGTTACGTATGTTCGCCGATCGGATTCGTTCCTCCTTCGAATTGACCGCGATCTTCCTTACGGGATTGATGCTCGGACTTCTTCCATGCGGCTTAACATACTCTATGCAGATGCGGGCAGCGGCGTCGGGATCGTGGCTGGATGGTTTTTTTATGCTATTCTTATTCGGGTTGGCCACGATCCCCATGCTCGTTATCGTCGCTTTATCCGCCAAGGGGTTCAATCGAAAATGGAGACAACGGTTGAGAAAAGCAGGTTTCTTCGTCGCAGTGCTGATGGGAGTGTTGTCGATCATGAAAGGACTCAGCGCGAACGATTGGATTCCATCGGTTCACCCCTGGCTATGGTAAATCATTAACTTACGGCAAAGGGATGGCGGACGGTATATTGTTCATTGCCGATGCGTACGCTCGCTTCGGCTTCCCAGCGGCCCTTCATGACGGGAACGACCGTCGCTTCATAGGTTCCTTGCCGGATCTCGCGAATCGTGGCGGGGAAAATGCCGCATAACATTTTGGGCATCTTGATTTGCATTTGAACCTTATCGCTAGGAACGGGAACTCCGTCCGCGTTGGCGACAATGATGTCGAAGCTCATCTGCTGCATGGGTGAATTGTCCGAAGATACCGATTGAACGATGATCCGGAAATCGTCTTGGGCAAGTTCGGTCGAAGAGGGAAGAGAGGCGGCTTGCGTCTCCCCGATTTGTCGCCATATAACGATTAACACGACAATTAATGACATAAAATAAATAATCTTTTTCATGGTGTGCCCTCCTTCGCAATGAATTGTATGCGTTTCTAGGGGCTTTAAACACTTTGAGTAGGATTTATTTAAGTTCATTAAGGATTGGGATTAGCCCTAAAGAGTCATTTGGTTGAATCGAAAAACTGTTATACTTTTAATGTTATAAATACGCGAAATGAATGAGGAGGAGGGAAATGATGTCAGGAAAGCCTAAACCTAAGACGCAACGAGCCCGGAACGCGAGACCCAGAAGATCAACTCAGGCGAAGAACAAGAACTCCGCCAAGTCGCTAGTGTTATATACGACCGCCCTTGTCGTCCTGTTCCTCGCGATCTTCATGATCAATCGAGCGATGAACGATCATCAAGATGCTAAGCGTTATGACGATCCGCCATCGATCGTCAACCAACCCGTCATCGGCAGCGAGCAAGCCAAAGTAACCTTAATCGAATTCGGAGATTACAAATGTCCGTCCTGCAAACAATGGAGCGAACGGATTTATCCGCAATTGAAAGCTCAATACATCGATTCCGGACAAGCCAAGTTAGCCTTCATCAATACATTGTTCCATGGCGAGGAGTCGAGGCTTGGGGCTCTCGCAGGTGAAGCCGTACTCGCGCAAAATAAAGAGGCGTTCTGGGAGTTCAACGAGGCGATGTTCGCCGCTCAGCCGGACTACGAATCAGCGTGGTTAACGGAACAAAAGATCAAAGAAGTCGCGGATTCGTTGCCGACGCGGATCGATGCTCAGAAACTTATGGACGATGTCGCGAACGGGACAACATCATCGCAAGTCGATCTCGATACGAGCCTCGTAAACAAGTATCGGATTAACCAAACGCCGACGCTGATCATTAACGGCACGGTTGTCAAAAATCCGTTCGACATCAATGAAATCAAGTCCATCATCGATCAAAATTTGGGGGACTAACATGAGCAGGAAGCTAGAGGCCGCGCAGCCCTATCTCTTGTATTGCGCATGGATCGTGTCCGTGATCGCGACATTGGGAAGCTTATATTTCAGCGAGATTCGCGGATACGTTCCTTGCGAGCTTTGTTGGTATCAGAGGATTCTGATGTATCCGCTGACCGTGCTTCTTGGAATCGCCGCCTATCACGGCGAAGTATCGATTAAGAAATACGTTCTGCCGCTAAGCGTGATCGGGTGTGCCATCTCGACTTATCATTATTTGCTACAAAAGGTTCCCGGCATGCACGAGATCAAACCTTGCACGAACGGAATTCCTTGCAACGTGGATTACATAGATTGGCTCGGTTTTATTACGATACCGTTGCTAGCCTTAATCGCATTTATTATCATAGGTATTAGCCTGTCGTTCATTAGGCGGAGTCAAGACTAGAGGGGGTTAATCACCTTGCAAATCAGAGTACTTGGACGCAGCGGGCTTGCCGTGTCGGAATTATGTCTCGGAACGATGAGCTTCGGCAATACGACCGACGAGAGCGATTCGATTCGGATGATCGACCTGTTCAGAGAGCAAGGCGGTAATTTTCTTGATACCGCGAACGTTTATGTTAACGGCAGATCGGAAGAAATCGTAGGCAAAGCGATCAAAAACGTACGTTCGGAGGTCGTCCTGGCTACGAAAGTACGGATGCATACGGCCGACCATCCGAACGGGGCGGGCGTCTCGCGCAAGCATATTATGCAGAGCGTCGAGGAGAGCTTGCAACGGTTGCAAACGGACTATATCGATCTGTATCAAGTCCATGTGTGGGATCATCTGACCCCGATCGAAGAAACGCTTCGAGCGCTCGATGATCTCGTTTCCTCCGGAAAAGTGCGTTATATCGGTTGTTCCAATTTCTTTGCTTGGCAACTGATGAAATCACTTGCCGTGAGCGATGCCAATCGTTACGTCCGGTTCATATCCATTCAGCCGCAATATAGTCTCGTAAGCCGCGAAATGGATCGGGAAATGATGTCGTTGTGCTTGGAAGAGAACGTAGGGGTCATCCCTTGGGCGCCGCTTGGAGGCGGGTTCCTAACCGGCCGTTATTCGAAGGAGGAGCCGACCACGGGGCGTTTGTCATCCAAGATCGGCGAGAGTTCGTGGGCGTTGCGCGGAACGGAGCGTAACTTCGAAATTCTCGATGCGGTCCAATCCGCCGCCAGGGAACTGGATAAGACGCCCGCGCAAGTGTCGCTCAACTGGTTGCTGAACAGAAAAGGCATCACTTCGCCGATATTCGGAGCGAGCACGTTAGAGCAATATGCCGATAATATGGGGGCGGTAGGCTGGAAGATGCCGCAAGCAATATGGGATCGCCTGGACGAAGTCAGCGCGCTGCCTTCCGAGTACCCGAATCGCTTCATCGCCAAGTTCGCCCGAACTTATTAATGCAATTAAATAATTACGCAAAGCCCGCGGACATCGCGGGCTTTTTCCATTACTAATTGTATTCAAGCTTAGGTTGAGCGCTATTTTTAATAAATTTAACAAGAATCCATCTTGATAATGGTCCGACGATTAAGAGCTGAGACGGATACGCGACGGCAAAGTTTCGAATAATCAACTTAAAATAATGCATGAATAGCGACCCTTCAAGATGGTTGCTTAGTATAGCGGTGATAAGACCATAAACCGACATGCAAATGACCATGCCGACTACCATACAAGTCGAAACCGCAACAATAACTTTTAATTTCTTTGATTTATCATAAGGAAGCTTAAATGCAATTCCTCTCATAATGGGTCCTACTAAAAAGGTCTCAACGATAAAGGCGACGATGAAAGTGAGAGAATAGTTAAATAAAACGCTCCAAAACGTTAGGGTGCCAAGTAACCCTTCCATGTACATATTATAGAAATACATAACGGATACCATACCAAAAACCATCATTAAACCAAAATATATACCTTCTCTTTTATTGCTCGGCAATTTCAATCTTCCTTTCTTCTTTAAGCTTTTTTCATCATACTTAGATAAAATTTTCTTCGTAAGTGAACACTTTGTGACATGATGGCTTCTTTGACTCCCGCAAGAGAGTTGCGGACAGACAAGAGTGTTTCGTCTTCCTTACAGTATGAAAGCTCCCCAACACTGTTTCTCTAGACCCACTCGAACCTACTCCTGTATGATGTTTGAAGATTACTTTGATTCGGGGAGAGAACGCTCATGGAGCTTTACGGAGACATCAAACAGGGAGAAAAAGGCGCTTGGTTAAGTATCATCGCCTATATCTCGTTATCGTTACTTAAGCTCAGCATTGGGTACTTATACAATTCAGAGGCTCTGCTTGCCGACGGGTTAAACAACTCCACGGATATCGTGGCGTCGATCGCGGTTTTGGTGGGATTGAAAATATCCAGAAAACCTCCGGATCGCAATCACCGCTACGGACATTTCCGGGCGGAAACGGTCGCGGCGTTAATCGCGTCCATCATTATGGCCGCCGTCGGCTTACAGGTTTTGTACCAATCCGTAAGTAAATTTTTCGAAGATGCCGTCGAAACTCCCGATATGATAACGGCTTGGACGGCGATCTTCTCCGCCGGCGTCATGTATTTGGTCTACTTGTACAATATTCGGCTTGCGAGAAAAATAAACAGCAACGCGATTACGGCAACGGCCCAAGATAATCGTTCGGACGCATGGGTCAGCATTGGCGCTTTCGTCGGCATTATCGGCGCCCAATTGGGATGGCCTTTGTTAGACCCGATCGCGGCATTCCTCGTCGGTATCCTGATCTGCAGGACGGCTCTCCAAATTTTCCGCCACGCATCGCACGCTTTAACCGATGGCTTCGACGAGAAGGAGCTCAAGCGGTTTAAGAAAACGATCGAATTAACGCCAGGAGTCCATAAGGTAAATGACATTAAAGCGAGAATACATGGAAACAACGTTTTGCTGGATGTTACCATTCAAGTCAAAGCAAGCCTGAACGTCGTAGAAAGCCATGAGATTAGCGACAATATCGAACAAAGGATGCTCCAAGACCACCAAGTCGGACACGTTCACATCCATGTGGAACCCGTAGCGCGAGATTAGGGGCAAAACCGAAAAAGTCATTTGACTGTTTCCGAACCGTTGGTTACGATATTTTTACGCTTTGCGGCGATATTTATCAGGCTCACGGTTGAACGGAAGGGGTAAATCAGCTTGAAAAACGGAAATCATTCACTCTTAGAGGCATTTAACAACACTACTTATCAAGTATCCGGCCACGGGAAAAGGAACGTTCAAGTTCTGAAGGACGCATTCGACGATGCGGACGGAAACATGAATAGCGATATGTATGGAAACGGCAAGCCGATTGAAGAGTTTCAAGAGAAGATGGCAAAGTACTTAGGTAAGCCTTCAGCCGTGTTTTTCCCTAGCGGAACGATGGCGCAACAAATCGCTTTAAGAATATGGTGCGATCGCATCGGAATCAAGAAAGTCGCTTATCATCCTCTAAGCCATCTGGAAATTCATGAACAGGACGGATTAAAACAGCTTCATCATATCGAAACCGTCCTCCTCGCGGACAAAGAGAGAACGATCGAACTCGAAGACGTCCTGAATATGAAGGAAGATGTGGCGTGCGTATTGCTAGAACTGCCGCAGCGCGAGATCGGCGGCCAATTGCCGACCTACGAAGATTTAGAAGCCATATCGGCCCACTGCCGCGCCAAAGGCATCAAGCTGCATCTCGACGGCGCAAGGCTATTCGAAATTTTGCCTTATTATCGGAAAACGGCTTCCGAGATCTGCGGTCTGTTCGATAGCGTTTATGTTTCCTTATACAAGGGCATCGGAGGGATCGCCGGGGCGATTCTTGCCGGGGATGAAGATTTCACGTCCGAATCGAAAATATGGAAAAGAAGGCACGGCGGCGATTTAATCAGCTTGTATCCGTATATTCTCAGCGCCGATAAGTATTTCGATCAAAGAGTATCTAAGATGGACACCTATTACGAGGGAGCGAAGGAACTCGCGGAATTATTCAACGAGTGCCATGCGATCTCGACGAAGCCGTCGATCCCGGTATCGAATATGTTTCACGTGCATGCGGACATGCCTAAGGAGCGTTTCGAATCTGCGTTAACCTCCGTGCACGAACAATCGGGAATAGGGATCTCTCCGTATGTTAATTCGACAAGCGATACGGCCTGTTATTTGGAAATCAGCATCGGGGATCGTTATGAGGCCATTCCGAAAGCTGAACTCAAGAAGGCATTACGATTGCTTGACGAGACGATGAAAAAATTATTTAGGTAAGCCGAAAATGGATAACACAGCGGAATAGAAGGGATTGGAGCCCGCGCGAGGATGCGCGGGTTTTTGTTATGCGGAATTTTACCTTTTCGGGGGGATGAAGTTAGGTTTTGGATGAGAAGATATACGGACGACCTTCAGCAGGTTAGGAAAGGAGGTAGCACCGTGAAGGAAAAGAAAAAACTGGATTTAGCCGCGCTGGCGTCGATTCCTTTAATTATGACACTGGCGAATTCGATGCTGATTCCCGTTTTGCCGCTCATGCAAAGAAAATTGGGAGTTACCTCGGTGCAGATCAGCTTGATCATTACGATCTATGCCGCCGTGTCTATCGTCTGCATTCCGGTTGCCGGATATTTATCCGATCGTTTCGGTCGCAAACTCGTCATTATCATCAGCATGTCTATCGTGGCGGTAGGAGGACTCGTATCCGGTTGGGCCGCATGGCGAATGGATCACGGGGCGGCGTATACGGTGATCCTCGTCGGGCGGTTAATCCAAGGCATGGGAGCCGCCGGCGCATTCCCGATCGTTATGCCATTAGTCGGCGACATGTTCGACAGCGAGGAAGAGGTGAGCAGCGGACTTGGCATGATCGAGACATCGAATACGTTCGGTAAAGTCGTGAGTCCCATACTAGGCTCGGCTCTTGCGCTTATCGTATGGTTTTTGCCCCTGGCCGTCATCCCCTTGATCTGCTTGTTCTCGATCGTTGCCGTTGCAATCTGCGTTAAGAAACCGAAAGGACAGCAGCAGAACCCCATATCGCTAAAACAGTTCGTTCTCGACATCCGTAAAATATTGTCCGAGAAGGGGCGTTGGCTCTATGCCATATTCGCGATCGGAGGCATTGCCATGTACGTATTGTTCGGTTTCTTGTATTTTCTTTCTTCCGTGCTGGAAGAAAAGCATGGCATCGAAGGCATATGGAAAGGGGTTTTGCTCGCGATTCCGCTCAGCGCCATTTGTCTTGCGTCTTTGCTTACAGGAAAACTGGTCGGCGAGAATAAGCAGAAAATGAAGTGGTTCACCGTCGCCGGATCGACGATCGCGACGGCCAGCATGGCCGTATCGGCCTTTATCCATTCCGGCTCCCTTGCGCTGCTGATCGTTCTTCTCTCGGTAGGCGGCGCGGGCATCGGGTTTATTCTTCCGAGTCTCGATGCCTTAATTACGGAAGGAATCGATAAAAAGCAACGTGGGACGATTACCTCTTTGTATAGCAGCATGCGATTTATCGGCGTGGCGGCCGGTCCTTTGGTAACGTCGTTGCTTATCAAAAACCAGATTTTATTATTTTATATTTTCGCGGGAGTCGGATTGGCTTGTTGCGTTATTGCTCTGTTTGCGATCAGACCAAGCAAGATGGAGACCAAGCCGTCGCTGAAAGCCTCTTAGTTTTGTTGCACAATGGGGTTTGACGTCAGCGCGTTATGCCTCCGTACACTCCGCCGTGAACACAGGTTTCGCCGCTTTACGGCGTCCGAAGCGATTCGTTCCGAGAACCCCGGCGATGATCAGCAAAGAGCCGACGACGTGGTAAACCGTATTTTTTTCGTCGAGAAACATCGCCCCGGCCGTTAACGAGACGATCGTCGACAGATTGGAGAACACGCTTATTTTGGACGCTTCTATTTTCGATAAGGCATAGTTGGCCAACAGCGCCGTGACGAGCGACGCCATTCCGCCCATATAAAGAATCGAAAGATCGAAAGTTAAGCTCGAGAGCGGGGCGAAGAGAAGATCAAGCGTTCCTGCCGCGGCATGATTGATGATCGAGACGACTAGAAAAAACAAGAAGCCGATTCCCGACGTCAAATAGACGAGCTCCATCGGGCTGAATATTTTCAGAAGCGATCTGGCCAGTACGCTATAGCCGGCAAAAGCCACGCAAGTCAGGAACAACAGGAATAGGCCCATTAGATTCGACGGATCGATGCCACCGCCTTTCATCATAAAGATAAACACGACGCCGAATACCGAAAGGAAGGTCGATAGCTTCTGCATGATTGTCGTGGCTTCCTTCAGGAAAACAGAGGCGAGGATCATCGTTACGATAGGCGTAAAAGCATACAAAATGCCTCCCTCGGCAGAGGTGGCTTGTTTCAATCCATAAGCTTGAAGCGTGAAAAATCCGAGCGGATACATCGTTGCGAGCCACAGTACCTTGCTTAACGGCTTTCCTCGGTAGTTCAGCTTAATCCAACCGCAAGCTATAGGGATCGATAACAGCGCGAAGGAAACCGCAAAGCGATACATCAGCGTGTCGAGCGGGAGGGCGCGATCGAGCGCCATTTTGGTAAACAAGAATGAAAATCCGATGATGACCGCGTTAATCACGGCAGACAAATAGGCTAGCTTCAAGCTTGGTCGGTTATTCATAAGTAATTTTCGCCTCTCTTCTACGTTAGGAAGGAATCTTGTTGGGGGACCATTCATCCGTTACTAATAACGTTAAGGCTAATCGGTAAACCGAACAACATCCGATTACCGCAACTGTATCGATACAGTTGCTTTTTCCTGTATAATGGACGGCAGAAAAGAGCTTGTACCGCATATGGCGAACGGAGGGGACTGGCATGGCGAAATACGAGATCATTGTTGCGGATATGGAGCGGAAAATCGCGCAGGGCCACTATCGTTCGGGCGACAAGCTTCCTTCCGTGCGCGATGCCACGAAAGCTTACGAATGCAGCGTAAGCACGATCATTCGGGCGTACGCGGAGCTAGAGAAGCTCCATGCGATCTATTCCGTTTCGCAGAGCGGTTATTACGTAGTCGAGAAGACGGAGGATACGAGCGCGGTCAGGGCAAACGAATCGATCGATTTCGCGTCTGCGTCCCCGGATTTGAACGTGTTTCCTTATCGCGATTTCCAGCATTGTTTAAATAAAGCCATAGATACGTACAAGTATCACCTCTTCACCTACGGAGATCCGCAGGGGTTGGATAGGCTACGCCAGACGCTCGTATCCCACTTGGCGGATTCTCAAGTGTTCGCGAAGGCGGAACGGATTTTCGTTACTTCGGGCGCGCAGCAAGCATTAGAGATTTTGGCGAAAATGCCGTTTCCGAACGGGAAGCGGCTGATCTTGGTCGAACAGCCGAGCTACGATCTTTACTTGAGGTTTCTGGAGGCGGAAAATATTCCGGTCCGGGGAATCGAACGTACGGCGGAAGGCATAGATTTGCGGAAATTGGAGGCTATCTTTGAGTCGGGTAATGTTAAGTTTTTCTATACGATGTCGAGGTTTCACAATCCGTTAGGAACCTCGTATAGCGTTGAAGAGAGGAAAGCGATCGCCGGCTTGGCCGGCAAATACGACGTGTACGTCGTCGAGGACGACTATATGGCCGACTTGGGAGAAGAGCGGAGTTTCGATCCGATCTTCGCTTACGACAGAAACTCTCGCGTCGTCTATCTGAAGAGCTTCTCGAAAATCATTTTCCCCGGCTTGCGATTGGGAGCGGCCGTACTTCCTCATGAATTGTTGGACACTTTCCGTTCATTCAAGAGAAGCGGCGATACCTCGTTACTGTCTCAAGCAGCGCTTGAAGTGTACATCGGCAACGGCATGTACGAGAGGCATAAGCACAAAATCGGCAGCGAGTACGCGTCGCGAATTCGCGCGCTGAACGTAGCGCTGCAACGTTACAACTCGGGAGGGTTAATCGAGGTTTCGAAAGTGAACTCCGGCATTTACGTACAGCTTAAGCTTCCACTGACGGTAAACTTGGAGCGCCTTACCCAACGGCTCGCCGCCCGGAATATACACGTCGTACCGGGAAAACCGTTCTACTTGCCGGATTACCTCGAGCGGGAGAAATTTCTACGGATCAGCATTTCCAGGACGCGGCTGGATCAGATCGATGAGGGAGTCAAAGCGATCGTCGAGGAAGTCGGACGCCGCGAGACGAGTTGAAGCCCGGAATGAATTCGGATGTGCGAATACCATGCTGTAACACGCTGGAAGCGTGCTATACGTGCGGATACCGAACCACATTAAGGGAATTATTGACATTGCGAAGCCTGGCGCTATAATTAATCTAACGATAACCGAAGGGAGTGAGAATGGTAGATGATGAGTAAGAGAAACGAGTTTTCAGTTACAATTGCCCTTCGCTGCCCCTTACTCCTTAGGACGGACTGTTAAATCCGACGATAGAGGGGGAGCCTTGGCGAACGATGCCAGGCTCTTTTTTGCGTCCGCTTTTTAGAGTGGCGGGGCGGAAGGGCACAATCCCATTATCGGAGGTTATGCCTGTTTGATGAAATTAAGCGTAATGACGAGTATTTTCGGAACGGTAGACGAAGGATGGCGCAGTCCTTTCGCGGAACAACTGGCTTCGCCGTGGGGGTTCGACCCCGGTACATTGTTTTTCTGGAGAGCCAGCGCCAATGCCATTTTTATTCTGAAACGAGGCGTACGAGACTACTATTTGCGGATTAATGAAGGCGGAGAACGGAGAGTCGAAGAGTGGGTAGCGGAAACCGCTATTCTGCATCGATTTCACGAGACGCCGGTTCAAGTCGCGCAACCGGTAGTCTCTCGATTCGGTCGTTACGTCGAGACGGCCGAGACGGAGCTCGGCGTTTATCATGCCATGTTGTTCGAAGCGTTGCCAGGAAGTCAGTCGGAATTGTCCGAAATGACATCCGAAGACATTCGATTGTGGGGGGCGGAGCTTGGCAAATTCCATCGGCAGGTCGAGCGGATGCCAGTTTCGGTGTTTGACGGACGTCCCGGCGTTCTGGAGTTACTGGAGAATGCCGGGAGAGAGTTGCCTGAAGACGACGCATCTTCCCGTAAGGAATGGAAGGATCTCACCGATGAGGCGCAGAGGCTGTTAGAAAGCAAACCAAGGGATTTCGAACGGGTTGTTCATTACGATTTCCAACCCGACAATCTCCGATTCGACAACGGCAGGATCGGCGTGATCGATTTCGACGACTGCGCCCGTCTTCCGGCGGAAGCCGATATTGCTTATGCACTTGCAGATTTGTCTAGTATGACAATGGAGTTCGATCATCCCATTGTTGAAGCATTTATGTCCGGATATCGAAGCGAGAGAAAGCCCGATGCAGTATGGTTGGATCATCTCGACTGGTTTCTGAGGTTAAACAGATTTCTCTCGTATGCAAGACTTATTCGGTCGCTAGAAATCGGCAGTGCCTTCGATGATGATGTGCGAATGGACGGATTGCGTTCCAAGCTTCTGAAGATCACCATGGAGTTAAGGGAATCATTTGATGGAAGATAACCCAGGCGTTCGATAAAGGCGAGGACCACATTATCAAACTCGCCGACACGCTCTCCCGAGGGATCATCCAGCAGTTCCCGGATAAGTTTAAATAACGAAGATGGCCACCCGACTAAAGGTGGCCATCTTCGTTATTTTCCACCCCTCGCACATATCCTTTTCTCTTGTGAAAGGAGAGCGAGCGGTATTTCTGAGCTAATTTCTTAATGTTGCTTTCGGATAACTTCGCTGGACTGTTTGATAGGCTTTTGTTTTGCGCGCTTTTCAGCAGCACCTGATTTGAACCGCCGGAGTATACGTAATTCCCGTAGGTTTCGTATTCCGAGAACCCGAATTGCTTTGTCCGATTAATGCTTCCGATGATCGCCTTGTACCATATCTTCCCGTGACGGTTTTCGATGTTATCTTTGAGCGTCTTCAGCTTTGTTTTGTCGAACATCATATAGTGGGTTACGAAGGAACGGGGGCGTGCGGCCCTTTTTCCCATTAGCTTGCGGTAAGTTACGAAATACTCCGGTTGGCTCCAACTTCGGCAATAAAACGTTTGTTTGCCATTCGCGAGGAACCGATGGGGGCGAATCAGGATGGTGTCTGCATCCATTACCAAGTAGTACCTTTGACCTACGAACGAGCTACTCCCGAGCTTTAAAAGCTGTTGGTACAGCCATCCTGATCTCTCCCACCTCTTGGAATGATAGACGATGTGATGTTTGCGAATAGGAAGAACGCGGGCTTCGTGGATGAATGTACAGTCTTTGCGCATGCATACGTCCTTAATCCTATTGCTGTCCGGTGCTACGACGTAGATTCGGCCGATTGGATGCGCCACGTATTTCCTAACGCTATCAATCACGTAGGGAAGAGTATCCAAGTCCTTGTCGATAGCCGGGATAACGACATCGATTCTGATTCCTTTACCGGATGGCAACTTGGGTTCCGCTCCTTTTTGTTCACTGATAAGGTTGTTTGCCATTGATTATATGCAAGGACGGCTTAGAGCGAAGCGGCTAATGACGGAGTGGCGGGTCGAATTGCGAATATGACGATCGTAACCTTCATAAAATAGGGTTTTAAACGGGGCGCGCAAGAGGAGGTTGTGGTACTCAGATGATCGAATTTCAGAATTCAACCGTCGGTGCCAAAGTACTAGCCATTGGAGACGGTACAATGCTCAGCGCTTTAGTAAAAGCATTGTTCGAATCCGGTTTGAAGGAAGTCCATGAGATGAGTACGAACTCGGAATCGAGTAACGCTAACTTCATTGATTGGAGTGATAAGATTCGATTATTCGATTGGATATTGTATGTCAATCAACGGATGAACTTAGAAGATATTCATACGATTCACAATGCTTGCGGTGAAGAATCGAAGCCGCTACTCATCGCGACTTGCTTAGGACAAACGGGATTTATGGTGCCTTCGGTATACCCGAACTCCGGAGGGGGCTGGGAATCGGCGTGGAGACGGATTCATCGATCCGCGATCGAAGACGATCCCATGTTACCGACGATGAGTTTTTCGGCAGAAGCCATGCTTATCAATGTCCTAGTATTTGAATTGAATCGAGCGATAACGAGCGAGAGCAGCGCGGAATCCGGATGGACTCCTCAATTATATAGGATGAATCTGCAGACGTTGGAAGGGGCCTATCATACTTATATGCCACATCCGCTCGTAACAAAAGGATTCGGAATCGAATTGATTCCGGATTGGAATCAACGGCTCGGAAGAGAACATAACATCCGTTTTGATCCTGAACGGTTCCTATCGTTTATTGGTCAGTTGACTTCGCCGTATTTCGGAATCTTGCATCTATGGGAGGAAGGGAATCTGAAACAGCTTCCGCTCTCCCAATGCCGCGTTCAACCGATTGACCCGCTTTCGGAAGGACCGGTCGAATTGCTTCCGGCAGTTATTAGCTCCGGACTGACGCATCGGGAAGCGCGCAAGCTTGCTGGTCTGGCCGGAATAGAAGCGCATGCGGCAAGATTGGGTCATGGCCACGTGGATTTCCCGGATAGCGCGGAAGTCGGAGCCGGGCAATCGATCGAGGAGACCGTGTTTCGTGGGTTGGAGAAGTGTCTGACGCAACAACTCAGAAAGAGGACATTAGACCGAATACCTATCGTTCAAGCAGTTCAGATAACTAGGGTCGAGGATGATCGCTGCCGTTATTATTTGCAAGCATTGACTACGATGCAAGGTGCTCCGTCGATAGGATCGGGAGAGGACTTGTTTGGTTTGCCTGTCGTATGGGTCGGAGCTGGCGAACGGTGGCACGGTTGTGTCGGCTTGAATCGGACATTAGCGCTTAGATCGGCGCTCACGCTAGCTCTTATGATGGCACAAAATCCAACGGAACTTCCGATGCCGCAAGGCATTCATGTTGAAACGGTCGATCTGCTTGAAGGCGATCCTACTCGCATGACGATTGATGCAATCGACGATACGGCTCAAGCGGAGCAGATCCAATTGGCGCTACAAGTATTGAATCGCAATCGGAAAAGCGTATCCGTCTATAAGTTGAGCATCGAGCCTTTCGTAAATGAGCATTTAGGAGGTTTGTTTGGCATTAGGCTGGGAGAGGCGGGGACAACCAATTGAACGGTTTAATAGCGATTATTGGCGAAGGACTACTCGCGCAATATGTCGGCGATTTATTGTCCGAGAGCTATTCGGTTCATCGTCAGAACGATATCCGTCTTGGCGTCCCGGAATCGGCGCAGTTGGCGTTGGTGCTTGCCGATGAATGGCGTCCTTCCGATTACGAGTTGGCCGAACAAATGCTGCGGAAAGCCGGTATTTCTTGGTTAAGAGGTTTTCTGTTGCATGACGAAGGCGTTGTAGGACCGTGGGTTCGGCAGTTCAAGCCGGGTTGCAGTCAGTGCGCTGAGCTACGCGGTTCATTAGCGGGACAGGACAGAGAAATTAGTTTGGAATTGCAGATGACGCTATTGTTGCATGGTGTTGTTCCCCACGATCCGGCGATCTCGCGTTTTGGAATATTGCATACTAGCCATATCATTGCCGCGGAAACGCGAAAAATCATGAGTGGAAATCAAGTGCAAACGGAGTGCGGGGTATATTTCGTCGACTTAAGAACGTTAAATAGCTCGCATCACGCTTTTTTGCCGGATCCCAGCTGTTCTTATTGCGGAAGTCTGAATATCGATAATCCGGACGACGCAAGAATATCACTGAAACCAAGCTTAAAGCTCGATAGGTATACTTATCGATGCAAGCCTTTGGATGAGCTTGGGAAAGCGTTAGCAGAACAATATATCGATGACCGGGTCGGTTTGTTTAATCGGATAACGTATGATTCGTTATCGCCTTTTGCCGATGTATATGCGAATTTGCCGACCACGATGGGAAATGAAACGTCGGCAGGGCGTACCGATTCTTATACGGTAAGCAAACAAACCGCGCTCCTGGAAGGCTTGGAACGTTATTGCGGGATTACTCCGCGCGGGAAGAAAACCGTTGTACATGATTGTTATCGTAATTTGGTTGATCGAGCGCTTAACCCGATGGAAGTGGGACTATACTCGCAGGAGCAATATGAGCTGATGGACTTTCCCTATCAGCCTTTCGATCCCGAACTGCCCATGAACTGGGTATGGGGTCATTCGTTCGGGCAAGATCGTCCGATTCTAATTCCGGAGCAGCTTGCTTATTATAGCATGGGCCAAGAAGACAGTTTCGTCATGGAAGGATCGAACGGTTGCGCGTTGGGAGGCAGCCTGGAGGAAGCGATTTTCTATGGCATTATGGAGGTTGTGGAACGCGATTCGTTCCTCTTGACCTGGTATGCGCGACTGTCCGTCCCCCGACTTGATCCTTACTCATCGAACGATATACGATTGCGGCTCATGCTAGATCGCCTGAAGGAAGTTGAAGGGTATGAGGTGTATTTATTTAATACGACGATGGAGAACGGAATTCCGAGCGTATGGGCCATAGCCAAAAACAAGACGGATAAGGGGGCGAATCTCCTATGCGCGGGAGGAGCGCACCTGGATCCGATTAGAGCCGCGATAAGCGCGATCCAAGAAGTGGCCGGCAATATTCGTTATTTTACTCGACTATTGGAAGAGAACGAGGAAGAGTGTCGCAGAATGATGGATGATCCCTTTCTAGTAAAGCGGATGGAGGATCATTCCTTGTTGTACAGTCTGCCTGAAACAGAGGAGCGTCTCCACTTCCTACTGGATCAGGATCGCCCGATCAGAACATTCGCGGAGGAGTTTATCCCGATCGTGCCGAATGCCGATCTGACCGAAGAGCTCAAGGAAATTCTGCTTCGCTTTCACCGGTTAAATCTTGACGTAATCGTGGTTCAACAAACCGCGCCGGAAGCATTAAGTAATGGTTTGCATTGCGTAAAAGTTCTAATACCTGGGATGTTGCCCATGTCCTTCGGTCATCAGCTTAAGCGCGTCGCCGGACTTCAAAGAGCGCTTACTCTACCGGCAAAGCTTGGATATTCGAAGTCCATACTGGCTACCCGACAACTCAACCCTCATCCGCATCCGTTTCCTTAGACAAGCGGGAGGCAAATGCGGATATTTCTACGTCTGTGCGTATGCACTGACCGTATCCCTATCCCTGAATATTTTATAAGGGTGATGAACAATCACAGATTAAGTAATCGGGTGGTGATTGCGATGGGTTACGGTGGATCTTGTGCAGGCTACGGCGGGATGCAAGCTGCTGCTTTCGTACTAGTACTTTTCATTCTTTTGGTCATCATCTTGAAAGCTGGTTTCTTCTAATTAATCGTATTTCCGGCAGTTCCTTAACCTCAGTGGTTCTTTAGCAAACGGACCTGATAACGGTAAGAAAAACCCGCGATTCACCAGAATCGCGGGTTTCATCTTATCAATTAGTAGCCGGCTCTTAAGATTATTACCAAAAGGATGAAGAGAACAAGTACAAACGCAGCTGCTTGCATCCCGCCGCCATATCCACCACAGCTTCCGCTCAAAGTATTCACCACCATTTTGTTTATTTGTGATCGTTCATCACGCAGTTAGCTTATGTATGGAGGAGTATTAAGTACTGTACAAATACCCAGTGCATACGTAAACTCCACGTTTACCCATATTGCTGTGCATTAGCGGATTTGCGGATAAATCTGTGCGAATGTACTGGCAATATATTTAACCATGCGTAATCTAACAGGGTGATAAACAGTCACAATAAATACGGGTGGTGATACTATGACATATCCAGTTGGCGGTGTAGGTACCGGTTCTTGCGGAGGTTATGGCGGCATGGGTGCAGCTGCATTCGCTCTTGTTCTCTTTATCCTATTGGTCATCATCTTGCGCGCAGGAACAGGCATTTACTAATCTTGAAATTCCTAGGCGGCACACAACCCCGAAGAGCCATGCGGCTTTGCGGGGTTGTTTTTTTTGTTATTTACTTTATTTGGGTATTGAATTAATAAGCGGACCAACCGCCGTCCGCGGTTACGACGGTACCGTTGACGAAGGCGGAGTCGTCGGAAGCAAGGAACAGCGCCACGCTTGCAATGTATTTGGGATCTCCGACATTCGTACGTTGCAGAGCCATGCCGGCCATTGCTTGTTCCAAGCCGAAAGCATCGGGTTCGTTTCCGCCTAAACCGATATTAGTGGCAACCGCGCCCGGAGCGATCGCATTGCAGCGAATTCCGAGTTTGCCGTATTGAAATCCAACGTTTTTCGTGAGTCCGACAACGGCGTGTTTAGAAGCCGTGTAGGCAATGCCGGCACGCGAACCGTAGAGGCCGCCGACGGAAGCCGTATTCACGATGACGCCATGACCTTGTTTCGTCATAATCGGTATCGCTTTACGGATCGCTCTCATCGGTCCGGTAACGTTAATATCGATTACTCTGTT
Organism: Cohnella endophytica; assembly: GCF_003628305.1. Taxonomy (GTDB): domain Bacteria; phylum Bacillota; class Bacilli; order Paenibacillales; family Paenibacillaceae; genus Cohnella; species Cohnella endophytica. The sequence goes on from NZ_RBZM01000001.1 coordinate 196,106, forward strand.
CCACATTTCGTCGGAAACGGATTCGGCAGACATCATAGCATCCATTATCCCTGCATTGTTAACGAGAATATCGAGTTTGCCGAAGCCTTGCACGGCCATATCGATCATGCGCGATACGTCATCTTCTTTCGTAACGTTGGCTACGACGCCCTTGGCTTGTCCGCCTGCAGACGTGATTTCCTGAACGACAGCGTTCACGGCCGTCTCGTTGATGTCAGCAACGACGACGCTTGCACCTTCTTGAGCGAACAATAGGGCCATAGCCTTGCCCATCCCGGAAGCGGCTCCCGTAATGACGGCAGTTTTTCCTTGTAATTTCATCTCATCGTCCTCCAGTACGTCATTATGAATTGGTTTGTTAAGGCGACAACGTGTCGTCTATAATAATAACAATCATACGTGACGAACGCCTGACACTTCTTCGCGATTTGTAGTGTTTACGACAAATCTAGAGAATATGTAAGCGAATACTAGAGGAGGGAATCGTTATTCCCAAAAAATACGAATATCCGGACGTACGAGTCGAGCGTACTCGAGGGTTATTAAAATCGGCATTGCTTTCTCTGCTCGCGGAAGGGACTTTTAACGAGCTGAAGATCAAGGGAATCGCCGATAAAGCCAAGGTTAATCGGGTGACCTTCTATGACCATTATTCCTCGAAAGAAGAGCTACTCGCCGAGCTAATCGATGACGTATTAAACGAATACGCGGATATCATAGAAGGAATGCCGAAAACTCCGTCGGTTCCAAGGCCATCTGCCGAATTGATCAAAACCATTAAACTGTCCGTTGGACATATTAAGAAACACGCGGATTTTTACAAGATCATGTTGCTGACGAACGGGGTACCCGATTTCTCGAATCGGCTCCATGATCAGATGAGCGAGTCCTTGCATAAATTGATGCGATTAAACGTCATGGATCATCCCGAAATCGATTTCGATTTGTTCGTGGATTGGATTATCGGCGGGGCAATCGGGGTTTATAAATATTGGCTTCACAACGGGATGAGACAAACGGAGGAAGTAATCTCGAAGCAACTTTTAATGTTTACGCTCTCGTCAAGCCAAGTGCTTAATTCTCGGACCACTTTGTAGAGTTACAACCCAAAATACCGAACCTCCATTAGGTCGTTTTACAAACATGACATATGTCCAAACTTTCCGCTCATACGGTAAAGAGGTGAAACTTTACCGAGGGGAGGAGGGAAAACCGCATATGCCCGATGAGTTTGTCGTGCGATCCTTGGAAGAAGTAAGGTTCTGGTCGCGTATTATGAAGGAGCATTCTTTATTTCTCCGATTGGGATTCCGATGCGAAGACACGCAATTAATTCATGAGGCTAATCAGTTTTATTCCCTATTCGAGTCAGTAGAAAATAGGGCCAATGCATTTACGATCGGAACCGATCCGAGTGTAATAAGAAGGTTTAACGAAGAAGTGCATAAGGCTGTTTCTTATATTTGGGTTTTCAAGAGAAAGGTGCTCGGCTTGATCTTGACCTGTCAGCTCCCAGGCGCCAATAACTTTCCCTTATTGGTCGATCACGTGAGCCGAGAGGCTAATTACTTCAGGAATCGTTTGACGGAATTAAATTTAGGCAGATTAGAAGCGTTGCCGGACGCCATTATAGATGAAAATGTATTCTTCTTAAAAATCATGGCCGATCATGCCAAATTCATAAGTCATCTACTCGATCCATCTGAACGAAAACTCGTAGATCAGGCCAATAACTTCAGCCAAGAGTTCGACCAGTTGTTGTTTCAGGCGAAGGACTTGGAATCGATGCGTCCGCAATCGCAGACCGTACCGCTACTTGACCAATTCCTAGATCAGAATAGAGTATCCGTGAAATCATTGCGCGATTTCAAGAAAACGGCCCGCGATTTAATAGAAGCTTGCCGAATCAAAAGCATTATCCATCCTTTGTTGGCGGATCATGTATTCCGGGAAGCGGAGCATTTCTTGGTCATAATCGACATGTTCGAGAACAGCTTGACGGGTAAACCCATACCAGCAATCGATCATTAGAGTGCCAAAACTTAGTTTTGGCACTTGTTTTTTTGCGGATTCGCAGGGGCTTACTTAGGAATGTATAAGCGTCGCCATCGATGAATTGGAACAGTTAGGAAACATGTTATAATTGAACTACATTCATTGAAATGCTGCTTTCTCTATCGTATTAGGGGGTTGTCCGTTAGTGGAGAATATGCAAATCAATCAGCTTGCCTTGTTCGAACATATTTATAATCAAACGCCGATCGGGATCGTTATCGTGTCGCTGGATTATAAATGGATTAACGTTAACTCGGCTGCCTGCCGCATGTTCGGCTATGATGAAGAGGAATTGTTGCAAAAGAGGGACAAGGACATCGCTTATCCAGAAGATTTTGCAAAAAACGCCAAACTCTACGACGATCTGCTGACGGGACGTATTCCTTTATTTAAAATCGAGAAACGTTACCTACATAAAAACGGAAGCGTCATTTGGACTTCATCGCAAGTTTCGCTCGTGCGGGAGGAAACGGATGGGGCGCCGCTATATTTCATCACCCAGATCATCGACGTTACGGCGAACAAACATGCCGAACAGAGACTTCAGGAATCGGTTGAGCGTTATACCTCTCTCAAAAGGTATAACCATGACGCCATCATTTCCTTTGATCTTCAGGGCCGCATCATGAATGCGAACGTCATGGCCGAACGGCTGACGGGCCAACGGATTAAGGACTTGATCAATACGCCAATATCGACGATTATCGGAGAGGAAAATCTAGAGCGCATATTGTCCGACAATGAACAATACGCGGAAATCGAGAGTTCGATCAGCCTCGTTCCTCATATCGACGGTCATAAGGTAGAAGTATTGGTCACGATTGCTCCGATTATCGTCAATCACAGAAACATCGGTTTTTATCTCTTAATCAAGGATATTACCGAGCAGAAGAAGCTGCTCATCGATAAGGAAGCAGCCGAGAAGACGAACGAAGTGAAAAGCGAATTCCTGGCCATGATGAGTCATGAAATCCGCACACCCATGAATGGCGTAATCGGGATGACGGATTTACTGTCGGATACGAAGCTTGATGCGGAGCAACAGGAGTATGTGTCGGTCATCAAGAGCAGCGGAGAAATTCTGTTGAGCATCATTAACGATATCTTGGATTTCTCCAAGATCGAATCCGGCAACTCGGAGCTCATCGAGGAACCTTTCGGTCTTAGTAACGCAATTGCCGCTACCATGGATACCCTCATGCCGAAAGCTTTGAACAAGAATCTGGATATGAAGGTTTCTATCAGCCCTGGCGTTCCCGATCTCTTAATCGGCGATTCGGTGAAGCTCAAGCAAATTCTCATGAATCTGACGAGCAACGCGATCAAATTCACTCCTGAAGGTTCGATTTCCATCTCGGTCGATAGAGAAGGAGTCGAAGGGGACAAGGTCCGTCTTCAATTCACGATTCGGGATACGGGGATCGGCATTCCGGCGGACAAAGTCGGGCATTTGTTTCAACCGTTCTATCAAGTGGATCACTTCATGGTGCGCAAGGCGGAAGGAACTGGTTTGGGGCTTGCGATCACGAAGAAGCTAGTTCAACTCATGGACGGCGAGATCAATTACAAGCCTAACCCGGTTTCCGGCTCGACGTTTATTTTCGATATTTTGATCAAGGCGGAACTCCCGCAAGATTTACAGATTTTCGATGATCAGGATTGGGAAGCTCGACCTGAACTGGGAGTTATCCATATTTTAGTCGCGGAAGACAACGACGTGAATCGGAAAGTGCTCGTTCGCATGCTCGAGAAACTGGGCTGCCGGCCCGTAGCCGTACGAAACGGTGTCGAGGCGCTTGACGCGATGAGCGACAATCGTTTCGATATCGTCTTTATGGATATCCAGATGCCGGTGATGAATGGACTCGAAGCCACGAAACGGATCATCCAGACGCTCGCGCCCGAAGACCTTCCTTATATCGTAGCGGTAACAGCAAATGCGCTGTTAGGTGATAGAGAGAGATATATGGAGGCAGGCATGAACGAATATATCAGTAAACCGCTGCAGAGCTCCGCGGTGTCCAAGATCATTATGAAATATCTCGCCGTATCCGAAACGACTTAACACTCCGATAAACTTGAGATGATATAATGAAGCCTCAATTAGCCTATTAACGGTGTTAATACTAGCGGATAGGGGCAGTTAATATCAGTACATCCCATAAATTCAAGTCGATCATGGAAATATTAGGGGTTTCCGCGATTCTGGGCTTGACTTCGTTCGGCGGACCGATCGCGCACCTCGGTTATTTTCACAATGAATATGTTAGACGCAGAAAATGGATGGACGAAAAAAATTATGCGGACTTAGTGGCACTATGCCAGTTTCTTCCCGGGCCGGCTAGTAGCCAAGTGGGGATAGGAATCGGAATTACGCGCGCCGGAATATTAGGCGGGATCGCAGCATGGGTAGGCTTCACGTTACCTTCGTTGCTTGCGATCGTTTGCTTCGCTTTGTTGTTGAAGGGGTTCGATATCGGGAATACGGGATGGATTCACGGCCTCAAAATCGTAGCGGTAGCCATAGTCGCCCAAGCTATCGCGGGAATGGGCAAGAAGCTGATCGTCGATCGGAATGGAGCAACGATAGCGGTATTGGCTACAACCCTCACCTTAGCTTGGCAAACTTCGCTTAGTCAGATCTCGGCCATTCTCGTAGCCGCTGCCTTAGGGTTGTTCCTATTCAAGCCAATTGAAATCGCCGACGTACCTGATATCCATGTGCCGATGAAGCGGTCCGTTGCCGGATTCTGTTTGCTATTATTTTTCGTACTATTATTTGCGCTCCCATTGATCAGAGAACTGACTTCCTCCTCTTGGATTGCGATGTTCGATAGCTTCTATAGATCGGGTTCGCTCGTATTCGGAGGAGGGCATGTCGTTCTTCCGCTCCTCGAAAGAGAAGTCGTAACCGCCGGTTGGATATCGAGAGAAGATTTCTTGGCCGGATACGGTGCCGCGCAAGCCGTGCCGGGTCCATTGTTTACGTTCGCGGCATATATCGGAGCGGTGATGGAGGGCTGGCGCGGGGCGGCGGTCGCTACGATAGGCATATTCCTTCCCGCTTTTCTATTGGTTGCGGGAGCGTTGCCCTTCTGGTCGTCCCTAAGAAAAAGTCCTAAAATTCAGGGCGCGCTCCGGGGGATTAATGCCGCAGTCGTGGGCATTTTATTATCGGCGTTTTATCATCCGATCTGGACAAGCTCGATTCTAGCTTCCCAAGATTTTGCTCTGGCCTGCATTTTGTTCGTCATGCTTGTTTTCTGGAATGTTCCCCCATGGATCGTCGTCGTATTAGGCGCTTTGGGCGGTATATTAATCAGCTATTTATAGACGCGGTTCATGATAGATTATCATTCGGTTATCATGCTCCTACTATTGATCGTAGAGGGTTATCGTTCTATGATAGTTTAGGATCGGAATAATTGAACCTAAACGGCCGAGGAGAATACAACATGAAACGAATCGTCGTACAACCTTCACATAGTCTCAACGGAATCGTAGCTATTCCAGGTTCCAAGAATAGCTCATTAGCTTTAATGGCTGCGGCATGCTTGGCGGACGAGCCTGTAATCCTGCATGGAATTCCTCGGATAACCGACTTGGACGTGTTTTTCAATATCGGAGAGGAAATCGGCATCGATATTAAGCGCAACGACGATCAAGCCGTTGTTATCGACTCGCGCGGCATTCACTCGACGGCCATCGACCCGCACAAAGCATCCGCTTTCCGAACCACGTATTATTTCGTGGGGGCTCTGCTTGGTAAATATGGCAATGTAAGCTTAGGTTATCCAGGCGGCGACAACTTCGTCAGCAGGCCGATCGACCAACATATTAAAGCGTTGGAAGCGATGGGAGCAAGATTTACGTTCCATGCCGAATATTACGACGTGGAGACCTCTGGACTTCACGGCGCGGATATTTATTTCGATACGATTTCTTCTGGTGCGACTATCAACGCTTTGTTGGCAGCGGCAAGAGCCAAAGGAAAGACGATATTGCGCCAAGCGGCCAGGGATCCGGAAGTGGTCGATACCGCAAATCTGCTTATTCAGATGGGGGCGAGAATCAGAGGAGCCGGGTCGGACACGATTACGATCGAAGGCGTCCAACATCTGCGCGGTTGCACGTATACCGCTATCCCCGATCGATTGATCGCCGGCTCTTTCTTGATCGCCGCGGGAGCGACGGGAGGGGCCGTTACGGTGACGGATATTATACCGGAGCATCTCGGCTCTTGCATCGCGAAGTTAAGCGAGATAGGTCTCCACATAGAGTCGACCGATAATTCCGTTACGGCATTTGCTCATGGTAAACTAAGAGCAACGCGGGTTCGAACCTCGATGTATCCCGGGTTCCCAACCGATCTTCAGCAGCCTCTAACCGCGCTTTTGACGCAAATTCCGGGAAGAAGCATCGTCGCGGACCGCATCTATCCGAGAAGATTTCAACACGTCGCGCAATTAAACAGAATGAATGCGGATATCGAAGTTCGATCGGGAGTCGCGGTGATCAAAGGTGGCACGCCTCTAAGAGGCGCATTCGTTCACGCCTCCGACGTCCGCGCGGGCATCTGTTTGCTTATCGCCGGATTGGCCGCGGAAGGGGCCACTTCCATCACGGGAATTAGCCATATCGAACGCGGATACGAGAATATCGTGGAGTCGTTCCGATCCATCGGAGCGACATTGGACATGCAGGAGATGCACGAAGAGAGTCTGAACGAAGCCAAATCCAATATTAAATTTTCATAAGGGGTATGAATAATGTCGACGGCAGCGGGCACGAAAGAAAATCCATGGAAATTACTGACGCCTCCCCAATCCTCCGAATACGAAATGTATAAAGACGAAAAGGACGGCAAAGCGATAATCGTCTGTACGGTAGGCAAAACCGTCTTACACTACGATTATCGTTGCATTGATGACTTGCACGCCATGCTCAAGCAGCACGGAGACTGGATCGAATTAGGAAGCGCAGACGAGCAGAAGCCGGCGAAAGAAGGCACGGTCGAAGCTTGGGGACGTTCTCCCGATAACCCGATCGGCGGATGGTACGGCTTGAAAAAAGGCTTTCGCGGCAGATTCGGCATGTACGTTCCCCCGTTGATGGAAGCTTTAGGGCTTGCGGAGGTTGAGCATAATCCAAGGAACAATCGTATGAGGGCACTTTAGAAGGGCTCATCGAATCTAGAATAGCCGCCTTTTGGCGGCTATTTTTGTTCCAATTTTAGCTCATAGAAACGATCTGAGGATTCAAAGCTGCAAATTTTTGAGTGGCTTGACGGCCGGTCCTTCCACGACTTGTCCGCGATAGTCGAACCTCGAGCCATGGCACGGACAGTCCCATGTTCTGTCTCCGCTGTTCCATTCAACCTCGCAGCCCATATGCGTGCAGGTAGCGTCGACGAGATGCAAGTTACCGTCCGGATCTACGTAAGCGCCCGACTTTTTGCCGTTCAATCGCACGAGCGAACCCTCATCCTTGTTCAGTTCCTGCGTTTTTTTGTCCAACCACTCCAGCTTGCCTTGAATGAAGTGTTTGGCCACGTCTGCGTTCTGCGCAAGGAAGGTCTTAATATCCGGGTCGGCATGAAAGCGTGAGGGGGCAAACAATTCCTCGCAGGGGTTACTTTTACCGGTTAACAAATCGCGTAGCAACAAAGCTGCCGCCGTCCCGGTCGTCATTCCCCATTTGCGATAACCTGTCGCCACATAACTATGCGGCTTGCTCTTGGTCGCCTGGCCGATGTAGGGAAGTTTATCCAGCGTAACGAAATCGTTGGAGCTCCAACGATAGGGGAAGTCGGTTGCACCGAATTTTTCTCTCGCCCAGGCATACAACGCCTCGTAATGTTTGATCGTGCAGATTCCCTGGCCGGTTTTGTGGGATTCGCCGCCAATAAGCAACAATTTCTCGCCGCCATAGGTCACGGACCGAATCGACCGATTTGGTTTATCCGCGCTAATGAACATCCCCTTCAGGTCTTCCCAAGGCGTTCGGGCCGCGATTACGTAAGAACTCTCCGCATGCAACCTTGAAAAATAAAACCCGGAATCGAATGCGGGAAAATGGGCGCAAGAAATGATATCCACGCAAGAAATCTCGAAATCGTCAGTACTGATCGCAACGGAAGGGCTGCCTTCCTTGATCGTTTCGATCATCGTATTCTCGTAGATGTGACCGCCAAGCCTCACGAACTCTTCTGCAAGCCGTGAAAGATAGGGGACGGGGTGGAACCGAGCTTGATCTTTCATGGCGACGGCAGCATGGACTTTAAGGGGTAGATTTATCGTGTCGGTCAGTTCGCCCGGAATGCCTAGCTTAACGTAGGCATCGTGTTCAGCGCGGACTCGTGCGGCTTGTTCTTCGGACGTCGCATAGACATAAGCGTCTTCCTCGACGAGATCGCACTCAATGCCTAGTTCCTCGGCTGTCTCGCGGATGAAACGAAGTCCGCCATTATTCGCCTCGTAATACAGTCTCGCCTTATCTTCGCCGAAATGATGAATATATTCGTCGTAGATAAGGCCGTGCTGCGCGGTGATTTTGGCTGTCGTATAACCCGTTGTTCCGCCGATGAGCCGGCCTGCCGTCACGAGGATGACTTTTTTGCCTTCTTTCGCCAGCAAGTAAGCCGTTGTAATACCTGAGATGCCGCCCCCTATGACGAGGATTTCCGTCTTGACGGATTCGCGAAGAGTTTCGTACTCGGGTATTTTCGCGGTTGCCAACCAGTAGGATTCGGGAAACGAAGTAAGACTCATGTTTAACCTCCTAATGAGAGTCTGCCGCAATTTTAGCCATTAAACTTGAATGATGATAGGTAATATCATCGGTCTTCTTTTGGTTTTGGCATAGAGGAATTTGCCGACGGATTCTTTGATCGATTGCTTGTATATCCCCCAATTGTTATTTGTTTTCGTGATTACTTGCTGAAGTTGTTCGACCTCTCTTAACGTAATCCGATGAACCTCTTCCATTAAACCTTCGGATTCCTTGACGAATACGAATCCCCGCGAGATGATATCGGGTCCGGAAACGATCTTGTTGTCGGACTTCCCAAGCGTTAATACGATAATCAGAATTCCGTCCGCGGACAATACTTTGCGGTCGCGTAATACGATATTGCCGACATCCCCGATGCCAAGACCATCCACGAAAGTATTTCCGTTAGGAACCTTGCGTTCCTGTAATGCTTCCGATCCGACGATATCCACGACGTCCCCGTTGTTAATAATGAAAATATTGCTAGCTTTGACTCCAACGGCTTCCGCCAACAAACGATGCTGGTGAAGCATGCGGTATTCTCCATGGATAGGAATAAAGTATTGGGGTTTCATCAGAGTAAGCATTAATTTGAGTTCTTCTTGGCTGGCATGACCAGACACGTGCATCCCCGTCACGGCTCCCGGTCCGTAAATCACTTTTGCTTTTCTTTCAAAAAGGTTGTCCACGATGCGGGCGACGTTTCGCTCGTTGCCGGGGATCGGCGACGAAGCAAATATTACGGTATCGCCGGGAGACACTTCTACTTGCCGATGATTGCCGGCGGCTATGCGTCCCATCGCCGCCATTGGCTCGCCTTGGCTTCCCGTGCAGAGAATAACGAGCTCATGACGTTTGTACTTGTCGACCTCTGTAATCTCCACGATCATGTTAGAAGGAATATTCAAATAACCGAGTGACGAGGCGACTTCCACGACATTAACCATGCTTCTGCCCATCACGATAATTTTACGATTCATTTTGTCCGCGGCATTGATGATTTGTTGCAGTCTATGTACGTTGGAGGCAAACGTGGTTATGAAGATTTTGCCTTCCGCATGAGCGAAGGCCTCATGGATATGCTCTCCTACCAAGCGTTCCGATGGAGTGAAGCCCGGGCGCTCCGCGTTCGTGCTCTCGGACAATAATGCCAACACGCCGTTCATGCCAATCTGGGCCATCTTATGGATATCCGCGAATTGCTCGTTTACGGGGGTCAAGTCGAACTTAAAGTCACCGGTATGCACGACGGTTCCTTGAGGGGTATGGAAGGCGATACCGAGGCAATCGGGAATGCTGTGATTCGTGCTGAAGAAGCTTATCGGAATGGAACCTAAAGTCAGGCTTGAGCTGGAGTCGATCTGATGAAGCGTCGTCGTCCCTAATAAACCGTGTTCCTTTAACTTTCCTTTTATTAAACCAAGAGTTAACCTCGTAGCGTAAACGGGCATGTTTAATTGCTTGATAATATAAGGGATGCCGCCGATATGATCCTCGTGACCATGGGTAACGACCAGGCCTCTAACGCGACTTTTATTTTCAAGCAAGAAAGCGATGTCCGGAATAATCACGTCTATCCCCAGCAAGCTTTCATCCGGAAACTTCGAGCCGCAATCGACTACGATGATATCGTCGTCATATTGAATGACGTACATATTTTTGCCGATCTCATTAACGCCGCCAAGGGCGATGATCGAAAGCCTGTTTTGTACCGTGCTCATAGACAACCTCCGCCGGAAAAGGAATTCCTTATCTCGTTTCGTTATCTGTTTTGCCCCCGGCGGAGCTCGTTTATTCTTGCGGATGAACGTTGCGCTAGTTATCACTAAGGGATATTATGGGTGACATGAGGGGGGATCGCATGATGGAACATGTTGAAAAGCACTTCTTGGCGTCGGATATGATCAAAGACGTCGTAATCGGCATGGCGGACGGATTAACGGTGCCTTTTGCGCTCGCCGCCGGACTGTCTGGTACGCTCTCCAATTCGGATTTAGTCGTCGTTGCGGGCTTTGCCGAGATTGCCGCGGGTTCCATTGCAATGGGACTTGGAGGATACTTAGCCGCGCGTACGGATCGGGAGCACTATATGGCCGAATTGGCACGCGAACGTTTTGAGATTGTCGCCTACCCTGATATAGAACGAGAAGAAGTTGCCGAGATTTTAAGGGCTTGGCATTTGCCCGAGCCGGCCGTTACCGCCGCAGTCGATGCGATCAGTAACGATCCGGACCTTTGGGTTGATTTTATGATGAAGCACGAGCTGGGGCTGGAGAAGCCCGAAGCGAAGAGGGCGCGCAACAGTTCTCTGACGATAGGTATATCTTACATCGTCGGCGGGATTATTCCGCTTTCTCCTTACATCTTGATTGATCAGTCCGACATTGCCTTGATTACCTCGTCCGTGGTCACTTTGATCGCGTTGTTCGTTTTCGGATACGTCAAAGGCAGATTCACGGGATCGAAGCCGTTCAAGAGCGCATTGCAGACGATGCTTGTCGGAGGCTTGGCCGCCGGGTTCGCGTTCATGATATCTAGCTGGATATCTTAAATTCTCACTGCCGAGATATCAGAAACACGCTTCCGAACGGCCCCTTGAAGAGAGGTTCACCATATCTTGTTACCCAGTCGGCGTATAGCAGTTCCGACACGTTACTTCTTGCGATGACGTAATCCGGACGATCGGATCGAACGATCTCCGGCAACCGCTCGGAGAAACCGTACATCGACCGTTCGAAGGCGGTCCAGCCATACGCGCCTCGAGATGCGTCCGTGATGTAGGGGTCTTGCCTACCGTCCGCGAGAACGTCCCCTCCACGGTACGTGATGTATCCGGATGATCCGTAAGGAGCCATTACTTTCGGACGTATCCCGTCGGGACCGCGATCTAGGATGTAAGACATTTCTTCAACCGGATACAGCTTAGAGCTCACCTGAGTCGGAAAGATGAAGTTGATCGAGGATTGCAACAATAGTCCGATGGCTACGCAGGCTAGCAGATGGCGAAGATTGAACCGTAATTTAATGGATTCGAGCCACGGAGCGGCTTCTATTGCGGTTGCGGCGAAATAGGGAATGAATAGCCACATGAACAGATTTTGCTTGTAACTGGATACGCCCAAGTACAGAACGCCAAGCATGACGAGAAAGCGGAACATTTTCTTGTGCAGGGAGTAGGGCAGTATCGTCGCGAAAAACATTAAAGCTAGAAGTCTCGGGAGATTTTCCAAACTCGTGAATTGAATCGCATTCCATTCGTCGATGAGCAGATTGAAATGATGTTGAGTAACCGTCAACACGTAGAGAATGCTACGCCAGCCGCCAACGTTCAACAAACCGACAGCATATACGGCAACGAAGACGAGAAGTCGGTTTCTTTTCATGTTTTTGTCCGTAACGTCTTCGATAAATGCCATTCCGGTAAACACGGCGATAACCGGCCATACTCCGGCATGGATGTTGGCAAGCGCTAACGAAAACAAGATCAGAAGGATAGCGTATTTCAATTTGTTCTGCAGGCGATATTCGCGAAGAAACACGAAAAACCAAACGATCATGCCCGATGAAATAATCTGAGGCCTACTGGCGAAATAGTAATAATAGACGCAGACGGTTATGACGAGAATAAGAACGATTAAGAAGGCCGGAGGTTCGCCCAAGCCCATCTCTTTACGTGAAACCTGACATAACCGGTAGAGCCCCCAGATCAGCATAAAGAGGCAGGCAGCGGTCAATAGATAGATTCCCGGCCAGCCTAAGGCCGAGTACAAGAGAGCAATTATGAGCTGGAATCCGAACTCATGCGGAACGTAAGGGAGGTTGTTCCCGGAGTATGTATGGATGGCATGATGTAATACCGTGCCGTGTTGGAGCATGTACTGGCCGAGTTCGATATGCCAGAAAGTGTCCGGGTCGTTGTAAGTATATTTGGGTAACATGCAGAGAACGGCAATAACGATTAATGCGCCGAGAATCATCGGAAGCGATTTTCTATTCATTTTAGACTCCTAGCATAACAACGACCTTTCCCTTCGGGAAAGGTCGTTGTCTTATTATTGTGATCGAGGCAGGAACGAAACCTTTGCAACCAGTTTCCCATATATTCGGATAAAGAACAAGGGGATGAAGTCGAGTTTGCCTCTCATTTTATGAACTAGGAAGCCGATTATGAAGGAAAGTAAGATAGCGCCTCCGATATCCGCCGGGTAATGGACGCCGACGAATACTCTCGCGATTCCCGTTATAACAGCCAATGCCAGAAGCGCGACACCGGTTTTTCGCTTCGCGAACAAGATACTGAAGGCCAATGAAAATGCGAACGTCGCATGATCGCTCGGGAAGGAAGCGTCCGGCGCGTGCGCGATCAATTGATGGACTTGATGATCGACAAACGGTCTTGGATGGTTAACCATGGGCGAAATGATCAAACTTGCGACAAGCAGAGCGACAACAGTCGTCAAGCAGGCATAGAAGACGGTTTTTTGGTTGTTTTCCTTGCCAGTGATCCATAAGAAGCCCAAGATGGCGATCATGATCCAGACGATATCCTGGGCGCAGAATGTCATCAGATCGTCGAACCAATCGTAACGACCGGCGAACTGGTTAAGAAGTTGAAACAAGTTGTCATTCATAATATCATTCGCTTTCGTTTTTCTTTATACGTTATCACGCGGTTCTTAATTATTTATTAACTTAACGTAAATTCCATATGGGGAGCGACCGGGCTTGCTTGGCTTGTCCGAGCGGATTTAATCCGTACGAGTCTTCGATCGTGCGCAGTACATCGAAGTGATTCGACTTTTGTTTGTAATCGCCTTGTTGAACCATAGGTCCAACGAATACCGTTGGAATCTTGTTTTTCTGGCTCCGATCATCCTCGTCCCAAGTAAGAATGAGCAGGCTGTTATGTTTCTTAGCCCATTCCACATAACCGGACATGTGCTGCTTCAGCCAATCGTCCGCTTCTTTTATCGTGCCGTCGTGGATATCGTGGTCCATGTTCGGGATAACGAACGAGACGGTGGGCAACTTGGAGTAATCCTTCGGAAAGCTGGTTAAGGGCATATTCGCCGACTGCGGTACATTCGTAAAGTCCGCCCAAGGATTGTGTTTTCTCGCGTATTTCGTTTTTAAGTCGTAGGCTCCCGTAAAGCCGATCTTAGGCAATCCCTCGGAATATCCTCCGAACGTGAAGCCATGCTTGATCAGTTCCGCCGCCAGATTATCGGTGTTAAAAGAATGGATGGGTTTGTCGTTTTTAACGCCTTGATTGGAGCCAGAGAACAAATCCAAGTAATTCGGCAGGCTAGGATGCTCGATCGCATAGTGATTGACCAGATTAGCGCCCTGTTTCATGAGCTGATTCATATAAGGCGCCGATTTATTCCCGGAAATTTCCCGCAGAGAATGATTCTCCTCGACAACAATGACGATATGGTCCACTTTCGGAGTGCCGGAGGCAGGTTTCGCTTCCGCGGTTTCCGGTCCGGACCAAGACGGAAAGCTAGAAAGAGCTAACGGAGACAGCAATACAAGGAGCGGAACTAGTAGTTTCTTTTTGCGCATCGCGTTATTTCATTCCTTAATTTTTAGAGTCGAAGAACGACCTCATTATAAGATAAGGTTTGTATGGGCTTCAATGAAATCGCGACAGTTAATAATCTTTTAAGAATTGACGAGGAGTCCCACAGCGACAACCTGGCACATAAACTGTCTTTAAGTTCATGACTATAGGAGGGGATGCAGTGCCTCAATACGTCAGCAGCAAATGGAAAAAAACGGAGGCTCTTTTACGTAATCGGTCATTACAAAACATCATTCCGAAGACTGTTCGATTTAATCGAATTCAACTTAAAACGATGTTAGAAAGTTCGGGAATGGTCTACATCAAACCGGACACCGGTTCGTATGGAAACGGCGTTATGAGGGTCGAGAGGAAGAAAGGACGATACAGCTTCCAAGCGGGGGAGCGACTGCGAACGTTTTCTACTTTCGATTTTTTGTTCGAAGCCCTTAGGAAGGAAACGAAGAGCAGACGCTACTTGATCCAACGAGGCATTCATCTTTTGAAATACAAGGGAAGACGATTCGATTTAAGAGTCATGGTGCAATTAAATCCGAAAAAAGCCTGGGAGACGACAGGCATCATTGGACGGGTCGCTGCCCCTCGTAAAATCGTTACCAACTTTCACAACGGCGGCAAACCAATGTCGGCGACACGTTTATTAGGTCAACATTTGAATAAACAAGCGATGGAAAATAAAATCAATTCGCTCGAGGTGCTGGGCGTAAGGACGGCTAAGACGCTCCGCAGAAAATTTCCGGGATTGCGCGTGATTGGATTAGACGTTGGAATGGATCCCTCGCTAACGCCTTGGATTTTAGAGGTAAACACGAATCCGGATCCCTATATTTTCCGAAAGCTGCCCGATCCGACTATTTTTCGAACCATACAGCGTTATGCCAAAGCTTACGGACGAAAATAAATAATGAAGCTACCAAAAAGGCCTAAGCTTTTGCTTAGGCCTTTTTGTCATTTGCGATTTTCGCGTACCGCACAATTTTTCGGAACATCCGCTTATCTTTAAGGACGTTAAATATCGTTTTGTCCGGCCGTGTATTGACTTCGATAATCCAAATCTTCAACTCTTTATCGATTCCGATATCCAATCCATACGAACGAAATCGGGGGAAAAATTTGTTCACGTGCCCGCTGGTTCGGAGACCTAGCTGGTTAAGTCGTTGAATATACGCATTTTGTGCAACAGGGGATAAGGTTGGAGTCAGCAATTGACGCACTGGCAAAGGTCTTCCGCCATTGTGGTAGTTCGTTACGATTTTTTTCGGCTGGGCTAATCGTCCGATCATTCCCGTTACTTCCCATTTTCGATTCGGATTACGTTGTACCATAATACGCAGATCAAACGGTCGGTTCCGATAGCGGAGTAAAGGGATGCCCTTCTGAACGATATAGACTTTCTTTCCGGCGGATTTCTTGAAAGCCTTAAAGGCTCCGTCGAAGGAAATGAACGTTTGGCTTTTTACTCCGCTCTGAAGTCCAAAGGACTTATCGTGCGTAGACAGCTTAAAGATACCATTTCCACCGGTTCCGTGATTCGGTTTAAGATAAACGACGGAATGCAATTTAAGCAATGTACGCACGTTTGCCGCAGTTGCGATGAGCGTCTGAGGCAGGTGTCGAGCGATATTCGAATCTTTCATCATTATCCGATGTTTGCCCATTTTGTTATTCCAGTATGGCACGGTATCACTCCTGATGGACGTTGTCTTTACTTAATTGTTATATGCCGATTTTCGCTCTCGCGATTGGATTTATTCTTTGTCTACAGGATTGTTTAGGCGATCTTGATAATAATCATAGAACACGTTTCCGGTCGTTGTTCTTACCGCATAGAACACATCCGACAATTTCTTGCCTTGAACTTGAAGTTGCCTGAGGAGCCAATCTTCGGAAATGCGGTTTTGCTGCAAATTTTCGTTCATGATTTTCCCGTCCATGATCAATTCCACGGGAAACATGGATTTTTCGGGAAAGGAGACCTGCACATCTTTTTTGGTCGCCGGCAAAAAGGAGTCCTTCTTCTTAACCGATAGTTTTCCGTGAGTTTCTAAGACCGCGTATTCTACTTCGACTAAATCAAACACACCTTTCTCCCTCAAGGATTGGTTCAGAGAATCCAATGTATAGTGAATTTTTCTCATATTGTTCTCCAAGATTTTCCCCTGTTCGATAATTACGGTGGGAGCTCCCGAAATCCAAGTTCTTGACCTTTGGAATTTCAACGCGATAACGGAGGAACAGTAGGAGATGATCGTGATGATGGCTAAAGAAAGAAGCATATAACCGGTTCGGATTTTATCGTTGAAAGCCAGATTGGCCGCGATCGCCCCCATGGAAATTCCCGTCGCGAAATCGTGGAACGTCATATTCGAGATGGTCTGTTTGCCGACGATTCTAGAGATGAATAATAAGACCACGAACGACAAGGTTGTTCTTCCTATGATAATCCAGTATTCGTTCATCTGTAGCTAATCCCTCCTCATTCTACATCTATTTACATTTCGGTCTGTTCGCATACCCCGCGCCGCATGCAGTTCCTATTCGCACATTTTTACCGTAGTACAATCCCCGGTCTCTCAAGGCGAATACGATGTCCTGGGGGTGAATGAATCATGGACGAAATGTTTAGCTTATGTACGAAGCATTTAAATCGCAGAGTTCGCGTTCATACTCGCTGCGGCGATTACTACGAGGGCGTTATCGTTAACGTGGATCGGGACAACGTTTATTTGCGGACATCGGGCGATGTACTCACTTTGGGAAAAGCGCAAACTTCGGCATGGGGGGGATATGGATACGGATACGGATATGGCGGAGGCATCCTTGCCCTATCCTTATTTACTCTCCTTGCGATTGCCTTGATCTGATAATGCCCCTGAAATCCGCTAATAAGCAATTAACGAGCAGCTCCCGACGGGGAGACTGCTCGTTGTCGTTATCGCGTGCCAACGGCCCTGCGGGTTTCTTGGTATCGGCGACCGATTCTCTTGTTTGCCAAGTATGTATCCGTTTGCACCGTTCCAACGTTATGATAGACTAACGATATTAAGTCATCCAGATCGCCTACGGCTTGGGGGGAAACGCCTATGTTCGTCCGCAAGTTCAGCCAACGATTCCGCTGGGGAACAATCAGGCTCCCTTATAAGCTTCTACTTGTTTACATGCCTCTGATACTGCTCCCCGCACTGGCCGGAATCTATAGTCTCACCGAAAGCTACACGGAATCTTCCAAAACCCGATCCTCCGAATACGCAACCAACCTGCTCGGCTTGATGGGACAGAAAATCGACGACCGTCTCAGCAGCTACGAACAATTGAGCAAGCAGATCATGACGGACGACGGACTGCTAGAGCGGATATCCGTCAAGCCCGAATCGATATACGAGAATTTCCAAATTCAGAACGAGATCAACGAGAAGCTAAACGTTTTCTGGTTAGGATCAGGCCAGAACGTCTACGTGAAAGCGATCAAGATCGAGACTCCGGATGCCCACTATACGTACGGTAAAAACGCGATCAATGATTTCGATGTCGGAGATGTCGCGTATAACAAGCAAGTGTCGAACGGGAAGGGCAGCGCGCTTTGGTTTATGCCTCAGGTATATAGCGATGGTTACGAGAAATACGAAGCATTTCGTCTGGGGCGGTCCATTCGCGACAAAAAGCTGAACGTGCTCGGCACTTTGACGATCATCATCGATACGCGGGCGGTAACCGATATTTTCTCCCAAACGAAATTCCAAGAGGACGTTGCGATCAAGTTGTTGACTCCCGACAACGCATTAATCCTTGACAACGGAGAACGCATCGCGGAAGGCGAGCGCCAACTGCTGACGTATTCCCAGAACCAGCTGCATAACGGATGGAGATTGTCCGCACAGCTGCCGCTGAGCCAGCTCTACGAACCGATCTACCGTATCGCGAAAATGGCCGTAATCATCGTGTTGGTATGCATAATCCTCGGTCTGGTCGTAACGCAATTGCTGGCGATGGATCTCGTTATCCCGATTCGGCGATTAATGCTCAATATGAAGCATGGGATAAAGGGCGTAAGACCCGGCAAGCTCAAACGCTTCGGAGGCGCGATCGAGATCGTGGAGATGAACGACACGTTTATATCCGTCATGTACGAAATCGAGCAGCTGTTCGACGAGATCTCGAAACAGGAAGCGAAGAAGAAGGATGCGGAAATCCGCGTGCTGCAAAATCAAATGTCTCCTCATTTCCTGTACAATACGTTGAATTCGATCCGTTGGATGGCGATGATCCAGAAACAGGACAACATCAAGGAAATGGTAGATTCCTTGAATCAAATGCTGACTTACGCGCTGCGGGGCAAAGGGGACCCGGTCGCTCTCTCATCGGAAATCGCGATGCTGCGAAATTACGTGACCATACAGAAGGTGAGGTACCAGCACTTCCAATTCACCGCGGATATTCCCGAAGAGCTCGGCAACGCCAAGGTTCCCAAGTTTTTACTGCAGCCGCTCATTGAAAATTCGTTAATCCACGGCTTATCCCAAGCGGACAGGCCTGGCGAAATTTCGGTGCGGGCAAGGCGGGAAGATGACAAGCTTCTGCTGACGGTTGAAGACAACGGTATCGGAGTCGAGGCCGAGCGACTGGAAGAGATCGTTGCAGGTTTCGGTCACCCGGACAATCATTTCGGGCTTCATAGCGTGCATGAGAGAATCCAGCTTCATTACGGGCGCGGCTTCGGATTAACGATGAAGAGCGTGTCCGGGCAAGGTACGGAATTCACGCTCGCTTTACCGTTGCAGCTAGAGTCAAGTCAGGAGGAAGAGAACGATGCGTAACGTCATGATCGTAGACGATGAATCCCTCGTTCGAATCGGCTTGCAATCGATGATCGATTGGGAACGATTCGGCTTTCGGATCGCCGGCGTGTTCAAGAACGGGGAGGAAATGCTCGCGGCAGCCGCGGGTCAGCACATTGACGTTGTGCTCACGGATATCAGGATGCCGGGTATGGACGGGTTCGAGCTCATTCGGGAACTTAGGAAAACGAATCCCGACATTCATGTAATCGTGCTCAGCAGCTACAACGATTTCGAATATACCCGCCAAGCGATAAGACTGGGCGTAAAGGATTATATCTCCAAGTACGAGATGGAGCCGGACGAGCTCGTTCGCGTTCTTGAATCGCTTCCCTACGGCAAGAAAAGAATCGTCGACGAGACGTCGTCCGAGATTCGCGCGGACGGCATGAAATCCGAGATGGCTCGGGAGGCAAGGGCTTTATTGGACGGGCGCAGTTCCGGCGTTTCGCGGGACCCCGAACGTAAACCGCGATTTCCGCTGCTGACCGAAAGACTTGGGGAGTTCGGGAATGCTTTCCGATGGATTTGCTTAATGCCTTATCCTCGATCGGAAGACTACTCGTCCTCGGAGCGCAAAGCGATGTCGCTGCTGGCGGAAGAGATGTTCGACCGGCTAAGCAATCCGATCCTGTTCGGGGAGAGCGACGGCAATCTTCATGCGGGTTATGCTTGCCGACTTGAAAGCGGGGATGCGGAGGGACGGGAAGAGTGCTTCCGGATGGCCGAGGAGTGGACGGCGGCATTTTCCCAGAAACTGAACGTATCGCTTGCGGTCGGATTCGGCGCTCCTACCGCGTTGGACGGCGTTTGGATGGACGCTCGCCGCGATTCCGAGCAGGAAGCGGAAGATTCCCTCTTCGACGGAATCATAAGCTTTCGCGATAACTCGAAATCTCGCGGTGTTTTCACGGAAGAAGAGTGGCTTGGACTATACAAGCAAATCAAACAGCGAATCCGGTATATTCAGATTCGTCCGCTTGCCGACGATTTGATTGCCTTGCAAGAGGAGAAACTAGAGTCGTATAAACCATCCGAATGGATTCGGCTCGGCGTTGCCGCCGCCTCTCAGCTCGCCGACTTCCTGATCGAACGATACGATCTGCGTACGGGGGAACTCGGACAAAGGTTCGGAGCGTTATGGCCGTTCGCCGAAGCGGCGGGTTCCGTCCGAACCGCCGAACAATGGCGGAAACGGCTGCGCGATTTGTCCGCGCGCACGCAAGACACCGTCGCCGACCGCCAAGCGAGGGGCGGATGGCTAGAGCGGGTGAAGGAGCATCTGGAATCGCACTTCGGGGAAACGATCAGGCTCGAAGAGATGGCTCTGCTGTCCAATTTCAGCGAAAACCATTTCAGCCAACGCTTTCGCCAAGAAACAGGGCAAGCCTTCTCCGATTATTTGACGGATTTGCGGATCCGCGAGGCGGTTCGATTATTCCGGGATACCGAGCTCTCCACCGAAGAAATCGCGTTCCGCGTCGGGTACTCGAACCCGAACTACTTTGTAAAAGTGTTCAAGAAAAAAACCGGACAAACGGTGAAAAATTTCAAAAGCGCCAAATGAATGGATAATGGAATCAACTTCGAGGAATATGGAACGTCGACACGCCGGGGCCGGGAGGGTTCCGGTTTGTTTGGCATAACGAGAAGGGCATTCTGCATGGATGGAACTCGTGTTACCGCTTACAATGAAGTTAGATCGCGATCCGCTAGACGTTATGCCGCTTTAACGATTGATAGACTACCCATGCACGCTTAGGAGGGGTTCATGTTGAGAACACGCAAATTATACGTACTACTGGCGATTACCGCAATGCTAGCATTGACGCTTCAAGCATGCGGAGGCAAAAACGACAACAATGCCGGTTCATCGTCGCCCGCAGCATCGACGAATTCGGCGAATACCGACGCCGGCGCTTCGTCCGGCGGGGGGAACGTCACTCTTAAAGTGTGGGGCGACCTCGGGAACCAAGCCGTATTGGAAGAACCGTTCAAGAAGATCAACGCAGCGTTCGCCGCGAAATATCCGAACATCAAAATCGAATACGACTTCGCGCAGAACGACCAAAGCTTAAACGTCGCCCTTCAGGCGAACGAACTGCCGGACTTGTTCTGGGTGCAAGGCGACAAAACATCCAAAATGTCCGAGATGGTGAAGAACGGTTTCCTGCTCGATCTGACCTCGCGCAATTTGGATCTGTCCAGATACGACGATTCCCAGAAAACCTATTGCACGATCGACGGCAAGATTTACTGCTCGCTGCCCTCGTTTTTCGATACGAACGTCGTGTATTACAACAAGGACATTTACGAGAAAAACGGTTTAACCGTACCTAAAAATTGGGATGAATTCGTGCAAGGCCTCGCGAAGCTGAAAGACGCGGGCGTTACCCCGATCGCTCTGGCAGGCAAGAGCGAATGGGATCGCGCATGGCCCGTATTCGCCTTGGCTCCCGCATTCTCGAACGATGCGCTTAAAGCCGCCCAAGCCGGAACGGGCAAGCTAACCGATCCTTCGATCGCCGGCATGTTCCAATCCTTCCGCGATCTCGCGGAAAAAGGTTACTTCGGCAAAGACTTCCTAGCCCAAGACATGGCCGGCGCCCAATTCGCCTTCACGAACGGCAAAGCGGCGGCTATTATCGACGGTACGTGGGACAACTCGACTTACGTCGCGTCCGGTATGAACCTTGGCCGATTCCCGATCCCGAATAAGGATGGCAAACGAATCGTTCAATCCAGCTACAGCAACTTCATGACCTATGCGATCGCGTCCAAGTCGCAGCATCCGGAAGAAGCCCTTAAATATTTGGAACTCCTGAGCGGCCAAGAAGCTCAGCAGATCATGGAAGACTTTACGGGACTCGTTCCGACGATCAAAGACATTACGCCGAAGGACGAAGGCGTTAAGGAATTGGGCGTATTCGACGAAGCGGGACTTAATATCTACTCGGTGCTGACGGCGCTGTCCACTACGGATTCGAACGCTGCGGACACGATGATGAAAGACGTCATTCCGAAGCTGATGACGCTAGCCATAACTGGCGAAGAGGCGGCGGCTATTCTGGATAAGGCTGCAGTCTATCCATCGAAGTAACGCATTAACGACATCTGCATAACGGTCAAGCGGCGTGGAAGCGGACGCCGCTTGATCTGATTCCGCAACAAAGAAGGTGATCGCAATGTCCTGGATCCGCAGCAAACCGTTTCTGTGGTTCATCCTTCCCGGATTCGTTCTCTATTCGTTATTTTCCGTCTATCCGATATTTTCGGCCGTGCAAATCAGCTTGAACAAATGGGACGGTATCGGCAAGAAGACGTTTGTCGGCTTCGACAATTACGTCGAGCTATTCTCGAATCCTGCCTTGTTCGACCAGCTAAAGAACGCTTTAGGCCATAGCGTGACGATATTCGCGTTAAACGCGCTCGTCGTGCTTCCCGCGCAGTTGTATCTGGCCTATTTACTGTATAGCAAAATTCGCGGACACCGTTTTTTCCAAGCCATGATCTTCTCGCCGCAATTCATCGCTACTCCCGTGATCGCGTTCATGGGCACCCTCGTTTTCGACGGAAATATCGGCGTATTCAATAAGGTATTGGAAGCGTTCGGACTAGGCGAATGGACACGCCCGTGGATGGGCATTCCGGAGTTCGGAATCTATATCGTTTGGTTGCTCGTCGCTTGGTCGGGTATCGGGGTAGGGATGATTTTTTTCCTCGGCGCGATGAAGATGATTTCGAACGAAGTGATCGAAGCCGCGCTGCTGGACGGCGCTTCTTACTGGGGTAGATTTTTCCGCATCGTACTGCCGCAGATCAAGACGACGATTCTGAACATGTTGATCCTGACTTATATTTTCGCGATGACCTTGTTCGATTTTAGCTTTATTCTTGGCGGGGCTTCGGGCGGCATTAACCGCAGCGTCGACGTCATGGCGCTATTCTTCTACCGGATTTCGTTCGGGGACAACAGCTCGGTGGGCGGAACTACGAACGTGAACGCCATGGGGATGGGTACGACGATCGCATGCGTCATGTTCCTGATCGTCTTCGTCGTGGCGCTCCTGCAGGTATTCGTCTCCTACCGCAGAACGGAGGATTGACATGAAAACGATCTTAAAGAAAAAAACGCCGATCAGCGCCGCGATTCTATGGGTTTATTCGCTTTTTACGCTATTCGTGCTTGTTTATATGACTTACCAAGCGTTCCGTCCCAAGAAGGATTTGCTGTCCGCCACGTTCGCGTTTCCCAAACATCTCGGCTTCGGCAATTTCCGCAAGCTTTTCGTGGATGCGGGCTTCTTTACCTACTTGTTTAACAGCGCGTTGATTTTGTTCGGAGCGCTCTTCCTCGTCGTCATGCTATCGACGATGGTCGCCTACGGAATCGGGAAGTTCAACTTCAAATTCAAGAGCGGAATCCTGCTTTATTTTTTGATCGGCCTTATGTTTCCGGTTCAACTGGGCATCGTTCCGATATTTTTGCTTATCCGGGATTTGGGCTTGCTGAACAACCAACTGTCGGTCGTGCTCGTGCTCGCATCGGGATTATCCATGCCGGTGTTCCTATTAACTACGTTTTTCGCCAAGCTTCCGAACGATTTGTACGAGTCCGCCAAAATCGACGGAGCGGGGGAATGGACGACGTTCATCCGCGTAATGTTCCCGTTAGCGAGTCCCGTTACGTTTAGCGTCTGCATCATCATGTCCATGCAAATTTGGAATCAATTTTTCGTTCCGCTTATTTTCTTGCAAAGCGAAGCGAAGAAGACGATTCCGCTCATGATCATGAAATTCACGAACAACGTCTTGTATAACATGGACATGGCGATGGTCGGATCCGTCATGGCTACGGTGCCTTTGCTAATTCTGTTTTTCTTCTTCTCGGGAAGGATCGTCGAAGGGGTGGCGACGGGCGGGGTCAAGGGCTGAATAGGTTTCATAAGATTAACGGGAGGGATTCGTTTATGGATGGGTTGATCATTGACAGGCTTCGCACGGAATATATGGACAATCCGCTCGGAATCGACGTACAGGCTCCAAGGTTAGGCTGGATCGTCAAGTCGTCGCGACGCGGAGCAAGCCAGACGGCTTACCGCGTAATTGCTTCGTACTCGCCAGAAGCCTTGGCGCGGGAAGAAGGAGACGCCTGGGATAGCGGCAAAGTCGCGGAATCCCGGTCCCAGCACATCGAATATGCGGGAGTTCCGCTGGTCTCTTCTCAGAAAATCTATTGGAAAGCCCGCGTCTGGGACGAAATGGGCAAGGCTTCGGAATGGAGCGAAACGGCGATATGGTCGATGGGTATTCTTAGCCGCGACGGTTGGGAAGGCCATTGGATCGGTCATCCCAGCGGGAGAAAGGCTACCCGGGAGGAACCGCTACCCGTCGCTTATTTGCGCAGGTCTTTTCGCGCGGGCGGCAATGTCAGAAGAGCGACCGTGCATGCGACCGCTCTCGGCTTGTACCGGCTTCATCTGAACGGCGTCCGCGTCGGGGACGATGCGTTATCGCCGGAATGGACGGATTATCACGTCCGGGTTCAATATCAGACTTACGACGTGACCGATGGGATAAGGGCGGGAGATAACGCGATTGCCGTCATGCTGGGGCATGGCTGGTATACCGGCTATATCGGGATGTACGGCTACCAGAAGTACGGGATGGAGCCTTCTTTTTTGCTGCAGTTGAACATCGAGTTCGATGACGGCACGGTACAATCTATCCGAACGGACGAACAATGGAAGGCAGCTTACGGGTCCATCGTCGGATCGGATCTGCAAATGGGGGAAAATTGGGACGCGAGGTTGGAGCAACTAGCCTGGCGGGAAACCGCGTTCGACGACGAGAAATGGAAGCCGGCTTCGCGAATGTACGATTATCGCGGCAAAGTAGTCGCCCAAATGTGTCCGCCGATCCGGGTTACGCAAACGAGGAAGCCGATCGAAGTTCGTCAATTGTCCGAAGACCGCGCGCTCGTCGACATGGGACAGATTACAAGCGGATTTCTTCGCGTCGCCCTGGAAGGGAAAGAAGGGGTTCGTTATACGCTAAGGTACGGCGAAGCGTTGGACGAGAACGGGAACCTCTATACCGATAATTTGCGCTTCGCCAGGCAAACCGACACTTACGTGTGCCGAGGCCGCGGCAGGGAAATTTTCGAGCCCGTCTTTACTTACCACGGATATCGTTACGTCGAAATCTCCGGAGGCCCTGCTCCTCGGTCCGAGGATATCGAAGGCATCGTCATCCACTCCAGCCTGCCGGAGACGGGAACGCTGGAAACTTCCGATCCGCTCGTCAACCGTCTCGTAGACAATATCCGTTGGACGCAAAGGGCCAATTATATGGGCGTCCCGACGGATTGTCCGCAACGCGACGAACGGCACGGATGGACGGGAGACGCGCAGATTTTCGCGCCGACGGCGGCATATAACATGGATGTTTCCGCTTTTCTGGCGAAATGGCTGCACGATCTGGAAGACGGACAGCGTCCGACGGGCGCATACACCGACTTCGCGCCGTTTATTTTCGGCCCGAAGACGGAGTTCGACAACGATTTTACTTACACCCATACCGCTTCCGCGGGCTGGGCGGACGCGCCTCCGATCATAGCTTGGTTGCTCTACGAAAGATATGGGGATAGCGCAATTCTTCGCCGGCAATATGCCTCGATGAAGCGCTGGATGGATTACAACGAACAGCTGTACCCGACGGGAATTCGCCGCGACGCACCCCAATACGGGGATTGGCTGTCGCTAGACGAGCGTCCGTTCGAGGAGACGAAGGCGGAATTCGGCTGGCAGGTGGCGGGGCATTCGACGACGCCTTACGACGTTTTTTCAACCGCCTATTGGGCGAACGGCGCCAAGCTAATGTCCGATATCGCGCGAATCGTCGGGGAAGAAGCGGATGCGCGCAAATACGAGCGGCTTCATTCGTTCGTACGCGAGGCTTTCATCAATGAGTTCGTGGACGAAGAGGGGCGGATTCGCGGCGATACCCAAACGATCTATGCGATGGCGCTCGCTTGGGGACTTTTGCCTGATCGATTGCGCGCCGCCGCGGTACAACGGCTCGTCTCGAAAATCGAAGAAGCGGGCGATTTGGCAGCTACGGGGTTTCACGGCACGAAATACTTGATGGAAGTGTTGTCGGAGAATGGCCATGAAGCGCTCGCCTTCCGATTATTGCGAAGGGAAAGCTATCCCTCTTGGCTTTATTCGGTTCGCCAGGGAGCGACAACGATCTGGGAAAGATGGGACGGTTGGACGGAGGAGCGAGGATTCCAGGATCCCGGAATGAACTCTCTTTGCCATTACGCGTTCGGATCGGTAGGCGAATGGCTTTATCGCCATGTCGGCGGCATTCAACCGGATCCGTCCGCGCCCGGTTTCGGTCGAGTCGTTATTCGGCCGCGTCCGTTAGGGGGTATCGTATCCGCCCGTTGCGCGTACGATTCCATCGTCGGCGCGATCGCTACGGAATGGACTTTGCAGGACGGCGCGTTCGAATTGTCGTTGACAGTGCCGGCTAACGTCAAAGCGCTGGTCTATGTTCCGTCGGAAGACGGCGCATACGCAACGGAGGGGAGCTTGCCCGCTGCTCGCGCGAACGGCGTTACGGCCGCAGGCCGGGAAGGCGGTAACGAGTTGTTTATCGTCGATTCTGGAACTTATCGTTTCAAATCTACGATCGCAAAGGTATGACGTTGTCTCCCGGAAACGTCGTCGCCGTCGAGATCGAACGACTCGGACGGCTGACGAACGTGAGGGTCTAATCGAGGATACGGTTTGCTTGCTATTCTTGTTCTTGTTGTTGTTCCGCTTGCAGTCGCCATTTCGTGATCCGGCCGCGCGGTACCCACTCGACGACGAGCAGATTTCCTTGTCGGTCCAGGCACAACGCATGCGGGGAAATGAAGGTATCGTCTTTCCATTCCGACTCGGGAATGTCCGGCCATCGCCCGTCTTGCCAATGAAGCGGTTGTTCGCCGAGATGACCGATGACCCGGAACGCGGAATCGGCGATCGTCACGCGGCTGTTCAGGTCGGGAACGTAAAATCTGTCGCCGTCTCCGACCAGATCGCAAGGCAGAAGAAAATCGCCATAATAAGTATGAACCAGTTTTCCGTCTAGCGTGAAACAAGGAAAACGTTGGTTTCTGCGATCTGCCACATACAGTAGAGGCTCAGGGCCGCACGCGTCTATCCATAGACCGTGCGGCTCTTGAAATTGGCCGTCTTCGCTCCCTCGGCCTCCCAGCATTCGAGCCATCGGCCATTGCGGTCGTATCGATGCACGTAATATTGACCATAGCCGTCCACGACGTAGATGTCCCCGTTCGGAGCCACGTCGGCGTCGGTCGGTTTAAAGCTTTCGGCAGAAGGATAAATCTCCGAAACGGGAGGAGCGGCGATGTTCAGCAACTCCCGTCCGTCCAGCGTATATTTGGCTACGAGATGTCGTTCGATATCGGTCAGAATCAAGCATTCTTCGCCGTCATGATCGCGGTACAAGTGCAGGCCGTGTGCGCCTTCGGCGAATTCCTCGCCCCAGGAAAATAAATAGCGACCCTCCGGGTCGAGCACGACGACCGCATGCTTGCTCATGTTAAAGACGATAATACGGCCCTGCGAATCGACGGCGATGCCATGCGTGAAGCCTAGCTCCACGTCTTCAGGCAAAATCGGCCAACCCTCGACGCGGCTTCCTAACGTGCGCGAATCAAACATCTGTTTTCGCCAATAGCGGGAATCTCGGACCCGTGATCGGTTGTCCGGCAGTCAGGCCTGCGCCGTCCGTCACGAGGTGCTCCTTGCCGTTATAGGTGATGCCATCCGGCATGAAGATAATGGCCAGTACGCGACGCGGTTTGTCCGTTACGTTGGCATGGGCGTAGTGAAAGGTCAAGCCATTGTGGAACGTGCAACTGCCGGCTTTGAGCGGAACGATGACGGGTTTGCGCTCGGCGGATTGTCCGCCTTCTACGAAGTCGAATATATTTTGCGGATTAGCCAAGTCGATTCCCGTTAGTTTGCCTAGTTTATGTGATTTGGGCACGAAAGCCATGCAGCCGTTATCCTCGTTTACGTCGTCGAGCGTAATCCAGATGGACATCATACCCGCGTCCGCTTCGTTGATCGGCCAGTAAGGCGTATCTTGATGCCAAGGGGTCGCTTTGGAATCGCCGGGCATTTTCCATAGGCCGTGATCGTGGAAGAAGCGCATTCCGGACGCGCCGGACAATTTCATGGCGGATTGTGCGAAACGAGGGTGGAAGCTGTATTTGCCCATGCCGGCATGATCGCGCCATAGATTGACTTTCTGATTCAGTACCCGATAATAGGATCCGTCTTTCTTGTCCGTAGATTTCGAGCGGTCGCTTTCGGTCTGCATGGCTTCCTCCAGATAACCGCGCAATTCGGCCAGTTCTTCGGGCGTAAGCATATTGTCTACCTGTACGAATCCGTTTTCCTGATAAAAGTCGATATGTTTCTGAGTGATAGGGGTTTGCGTTTTGGCTTGCGCGTTCATTTGTTATTTCCTCCTTGTATATGAGCTTGATTTGATTATAATTGGGGGGGAGAAGATGTACGATGGAGGAAAATCCGCATTATTTGTAAAAAAGTCGAATCGATACGGTGGGGTAAATGAGCGATAACTTGAGGGTGGATTACCGAACGATTTCTCCTTACGTAAGATTCGTGCACGAGATCGAGATCCCGGCGGGAAGCAGAATGCCCGAGCGCTTCATCTACGACCATGAGTTTATCTACGTGGTCAAAGGCAGCGGCATGATTCGGATCGAGAATCGCTCCTTTGCGATGCGGGGCGGCGATCTCCTGCATATTCGGCCACACTTGAAGAACGAGATGGTTGTCGGGGATGAGATGCCCATGCAATGCTTCGCCGTTCATTTCGATTACGTATTTCTGGGGGAAGGTTTGGATTTCTCGCCGTACTCGGTTTATTTGGGAAGTAAAGTGGAAGGCGCGGATTCGGACGCGGATCATTGGTTGGGAGAGCGACCCGTCGTAGAGGTTGCCGATTTGGATATTCCGGAGCAATTGCGACCGACTGCCGTTCAAGAATTCTATGAAGTGTTCCGCGAGTTGCGGTTACGATTCGAGGAGAAAAGGATGGACTCCTGGTTGTGGCTCAAAGCCGGCATGCTGCGGTTGATTGGTCTCGTACACCGCGAGTTGATGACCAAAGAAGGAGTTAGAATCGACCACTCCCATGCGGATTTGGTACTGGATGCGATCTCTTATATGGAAGAGCGCTATGCCGAACGAATAAGCGCCGGCATGCTGGCCGAGAGAGCTTCGCTCACGCCCAAGTATTTCGGTACCATTTTCCGGCAGGCAACGGGTCAGTCTATCGCGGAATACTTGTTACGCTTGCGAATGGAAGAAGCGAAGCGATTGTTGAGACAAAGAAAGTTAAACGTTCAGCAAGTTGCGGAACAGATCGGAATCGACGATCTTTATTATTTCAGCAAGCTGTTTAAACGCTTTGAGGGCATACCGCCCAAAAAATACGCCGATTCCGTCTCTTGGTTGGGAAATTAAAGAAACTTTCGAACCGGAATGAACAGGCTGCCGATATCGGCGGCCTGTTTAACATGCGTGCGCCTGAATCTACATACATATGAAGTATCGCGTTGGAGGTGTGAATGATGACCGGCACAAGAACCATGAAATTGCTGGGACTTATCGGCGGAGTCGCGCTTCTGAATATCGTGATCTTCTCGCCGGGATTCATAGGAGTTGATATCGGGGGGGATAGCGCTCTAGAGACGGCTTCCGGCGTCACGTTATTGTTGAGCAGCGTCCTAACGCTTCTATATGGGAGTTACGCGTTACTGTTAAAGCCCGCGGTCGCGACGCCCGTTAAAGAGCTGAAGTCCCATGAGGATTATATTGCCGCCTTTATCCCTTACAAAAAATTGAAAGCTTTAAATACGGAAACCGGGCTTGCCATAGATCAGTTGAACCGAATGGACAAAAAAAGGAACGTCCTGTTGAAAGTATTAAGCGAGAGGTTTAATCGAACGGAGCTAAGCTTCCAGAAATTCATCGCCGTAATTGCCGAGGTCGAGAACCTTTTTTTCCTGAACATGAGGGGGATCCTCAATAAACTAAGCGTATTCGATCTATCGGAATTCGACATGCTCGCCAATCCGCAAAGATCCAAGCTATTTTCCGGCAAACTGTTACAGGAACGATCGGTTCTCTACCAGGAGTATTTCGCCTTCGTGAAGGGTTCTCTTGACGCCAATGAAGAAATTTTGCTGAAGCTGGATAAGTTGCTTCTGGAGATTTCTCAACTAGGCTCTGCCAATTACGAAGACGTCGAGAATATGCCTTGCATGAAAGAAATCGATTCATTGATCAAGCAGACCAAGTTTTATGAGCAATGAGGGGGAGATAGGGATGGCCAGCAAAAGCAAGGCTGCAGTGGTGTTAGCGGGGATTGCGGTCGTCGTGTTCGTACTCGTGTATTTCGGAATCCGATTCACATCGAATTTAGGCAAGACGGAGACCGAGATAACTACCGAGAATGCGGATAAGCAACTGGAAAAGCTGTTCAAAAAGATTTCCGTAACGACAACGGAACCCGTAAAAGGTCAGATCGACCTTGATCCGGTAGCCGTAGGAGATTCTTTGCCCGATATATCCAAGTTTCCGATCTCGGTTGCCAATACGACGGATAGCTTCGTAGAGATTTTCTCCTCGACGGAGAAATCCGGTACCGGTAACGACGGGTGGCTTAATGAGGTCGCGACGGACTTCAATAAGGCCAACATTACCTTGAACGGGCAGGCGGTTTCCGTCAAGATCCGCAATATCGCGTCGGGCACGGCAACGGATTATATCCGCTCCGGCAAATACGTTCCGGACGCGTTCACGCCTTCGAACGAGCTATGGGGAGAAATGGTCAAGGCGCAAGGAACCCCGATTCAGCTCGTCTCCAAACGTCTTGTCGGCAACGTGGCCGGCGTAGTGGCTACGAAGAAAAAATACGACGAGCTCGTTCAGAAATACGGTTCGTTAAACGTAAAAACGATAACGGACGCCATCGCGGATAACGAGTTGTCGATGGGATACACCGATCCGTTCGCCAGTTCTACCGGTTTGAACTTCCTTGTGACCGCGCTGGCTACATTCGACAGCACGAATCTATTAGGAGATCAAGCGGTTCAAGGCTTCGAAAAGTTTCAATCCAATGTGCCTTTCCTAGCGTCTACGACATTGCAGATGCGGGATGCGGCGAAGTCGGGGATGCTGGATGCTTTCGTCTTGGAGTATCAGACCTTTGTTAATGCGACGGATTTGAAGGATGGATACGTGTTCACTCCGTTCGGCGTGAGGCATGACAGCCCGTTGTATGCTCTAGGCAATCTGCCTCAGGAAAAGCTGGATATTATTCGTAAGTTCGCGGAATTCGTAGCGCAGGCTAAGTATCAGAGCTTGGCAAAGGACAAAGGTTTTAACGGACTCGAGGAATACAAATCGGAACTTGCCACGGTCGACGGCAATGTGTTGTCCTCCGCGCAGAAGCTGTGGAAGGAAAAGAAAAACGGCAACAAACCGATTGCCGCGGTGTTCGTAGCCGATGTATCGGGGAGCATGAACGGCGAACCGTTAAAGAGGCTAAAAGAATCTCTGCTGAACGGCCAGAAGTACCTGGGCAGGGACAATAGCATCGGGTTGGTTTCATACTCAAGCGACGTCTCGATTAATCTTCCTATCGGGAAGTACGATACGAATCAGCAGTCCATGTTCGTCGGAGCCGTCGATAGCCTTCAAGCCGGCGGAGGAACGGCTACTTTCGACGCGATCGTGGTCGCAATGAAGATGCTTCAGGACGAGTTAGCTCTTCACCCGGGCATCAAACCTCTGATTTTCGTCCTCAGTGACGGGGAAACGAACGAAGGGCATTCGCTTAAAGATATTAGAGGCTTGATCGAGAACTTCAAGATTCCGCTTTACACGATCGGTTACAATGCGAATATTAAAGCGCTTCAAAGCATCTCGAGTATAAACGAAGCAGCCAGCATCAATGCGGATACGGACGACGTCGTGTATAAAATCGGCAATTTGCTTAACGTTCAATTGTAAATGGAGAAACCAAGAGGAGGGTTACGATGTCGTTTACGATGGAAGTCGTAAGTCCGGAGAAAATCAAGACGGCGATCGAAGAGCAGGTTAAGCCCGAGCCGGAAGAAGTCAAACAACTCAAAGAATTGGCGGTAAACAATGTGTCCACGATCTTGGATTTAGACATCGAGTCGGTAGAGAAACGAAAAGAGGTTCTGCAATCCATCGATAGCTTCGGCATGAATTCGATGAAGTCGTCCTCGGAAAAAAACTCCCTTCTGCAAGTGTCCGTCGGCAATCTATCCAAGACGGGCGATGAGGGGGGGCAAGTCGCCAAAGGGTTAACCGAGCTGCATGTCCAGTTGAAGGACTTGGACCCGAGCGCGGTGGATTTTGCCAAAAGCGGTTTTCTAGGCAAGTTCTTTAATCCTTTGCGCAGTTATTTTGCCAAGTATCAGAAAGCCGATGCCGTTATATCGGATATCATCGTTTCTCTGGACAAAGGGAAAACCGTATTAAAAAACGACAATACGACCTTGGAGTTCGAACAACAAGCGCTTAGGGAGCTTACTAAAAGACTGCAAAAGGAAATCCAGCTTGGGACGTTGATGGACGAAGAGATCGAGTCGCAGATCGAAGCGGCGAAAGCGCGCGGCGAATCCGAAGATAAGGTTCGGTTCATTACGGAAGAAGTGCTGTTCCCTCTGCGCCAAAGAGTGATGGATTTGCAACAAATGATGGTCGTGAACCAGCAAGGAATCATGGCGATCGAAGTGGTTATCCGTAACAACAAAGAGCTGATCAGAGGGGTGGACAGAGCGAGGAACGTTACGGTCTCGGCCCTCAGAATCTCGGTTACGGTGGCTAGCGCGCTCTATAATCAAAGGATCGTCTTAAAGAAAATCGAGCTTCTCAATCAGACGACGGACAGTCTAATTAGCGGCACCTCGAGAATGTTAAAGGATCAGGGCGCGGCGATTCATAAGCAATCCCTTGAAGCGAGCATTTCGGTAGATACGTTGAAACAGGCATTCACGGACGTGTTATCGGCTTTGGATTCCATAAGCACTTATAAGCAGGAAGCTCTTCCTAAGATGCGCGAGACCATTAATCAATTCAGGGAGCTGGCCGATAACGGTGAGCAACAGATTCAGCGTTTGGAGAAGGGGCATAAATTAGGGCTATAAGGATGACTAGGCGGAGGAGGATCCCGAGGGGGTCTTCCTTTTTTACATATCAGGCGGGTTGTTCGTGTAGTACGCTGATAGCATGCTAGAGAGTGAATGGTAAGCAAATTTGTCCATGTTTAAAATCTAAGTATAATAGGGGGAGAAGGTCGGACGAAAAACGACAGGTAAACATGCAAAGGAGCGCTACTTGGTGAAAGTAACAGTGTTAGGCTGCGGAAGATGGGGCTCTTTTTTGTCCTGGTATGCGGATAAAATCGGGCACGAAGTCGTTCTATGGGGAAGAGAAGGGTCAAAAAGCTATGCGGGATTAGAGGATCGTCGAGCTAACGAATATTTAACTCTGTCTCCTAACATACATATAACGAATAGACTCGAGGAAGCCATCATTTCAGCCCAAGTCGTTCTCGTCGCAATTAGCGCTCAAGAACTAAGAGGTTTCGCGAAGCAACTTAATGCGTTGGAAATCGAAGGTAAAACCTTTGTTCTATGTATGAAAGGACTTGAAATGGAGTCCGGAAAAAGGCTATCGCAAGTGATGAAGGAAGAAATACGCTCGAAAGTAGACGTAGCCATATGGGTCGGCCCAGGGCACGTTCAGGAATTCACGAAAGATATTCCCAATTGCATGGTTATCGATTCGGATCATATCGACGTCACTAAGAGGATCGTCGATAGCTTCGGAAGCGAGACGATCAGATTTTATTACGGGCAAGATTTAATAGGCAACGAGATGGGAGCAGCGGCGAAAAACGTCATCGGAATCGCGGCAGGCATGTTGGATGGATTAGGATATACAAGCTTGAAGGGGGCGTTAATGGCCAGAGGGACGAAGGAGGTTTCGAGATTGATTAAAGCCATGGGCGGGCACGAAATAACCGCTTACGGTCTAGGGCATCTCGGCGATTACGAAGCAACGGTGTTTTCCGCCCATAGTAACAATCGGCGTTTCGGAGAAGCTTTCGTAAGGAAGGAATCTTTCGGAAAGCTGGCCGAAGGAGTAGCTACAGCGAAAGCCTTATTGCGATTATCCGCCGAATATCGCGTGGAGCTTCCGATCTGCCAAGCGGTCGATTCCGTCATCGACGGCGGCAACGACCCGAAGGAGCAATTATTGAGGTTATTCATGAGACCCGTGAAATTCGAAAGTCATTAATCCGAACGCGCGACGATCTTTCCCAAGTCATTGACAGGGATAAGATCGCCGCATGGTCAAATTCGAGGTTTACGATTTTTTCCCTTGTTGCATCATCGGTTGAACTTGCTGCCCGGAAGTCGGCATTTCCGTATACGTTTTCTGACACATCATATTAGATATGCGGGGAATGTAAATCATTTCGCCTACATTCAGCTGGTTCGGGTTCGCGATGTGCGGATTAGCCTCCTCAAGTATGGGATGAGGGATATTATATTTGTGACCTACCGCCGCTAACGTGTCTCCGCGTTGAACTTGGTGCTGCGCGAATAACATGTCGTCCGATTTGCCGTCTCTGAAGAAGGGGAAAAAGAACGGGGAGAAGAAGAAAAACGGGAACAAGGTACGGTTCGGAAAAAAAGGATGGGAAAAGGGCCGAAAGAACGGGCGACCAAAACCGCCACCGAATCCGCCACCAAAACCGCCGCCTGGAAAAAATCCGCGATCCATAGCATAACCTCCGCATGAAATAGTCATTTGTCTATACAGGGTATCGTTATTGGATCGATAGGTTACAAAAGCAGCTAAAAATGGGCGCTTGTTCAGGTAATCGAATTATGGAATGCGGTTGAACGAGACCTCGATAAATCATATATTTGATCAATAGATTAGAGCCTACGGAGTGGTTATATTGGAAATTAGATTAGACGATCTAACCGGGCCCGAAATCGCCCGATTACTGGAAGAACATCTTCTGGGAATGGCGGAGCATTCTCCGCCGGAAAGTATTCATGCCCTGGATCTCGAGGGTTTGAGAAAGCCGGAAATCACGTTCTGGAGCGTATGGGAACGCGATGAATTATTAGGCTGCGGAGCGTTAAAAGAACTGGATAGTCGACATGCGGAGCTCAAGTCCATGCGAACTTCTTCAGCGCATCTAAGAAAGGGCGTTGCGAAGCGACTCCTCGAGCACATCGTTGGAGAAGCCAAGAAGCGCGGCTTCGTTCGCATTAGTCTGGAAACGGGCTCGATGGAGGCTTTCGAGCCGGCCATGAGACTCTATGCAAGCTTTGGATTCCGAGAATGCAAACCGTTCGCGGATTACATAGAGGACCCTTACAGCGTATTTATGACGAAAGAATTATAAGTGTATTTCTATCGGCGCCCTGCGCCACAATAATAAAAGGTGAGTTAGCGTTGCGGATGCGCGACGCTAACTCACCTTTTTATTTTACAAAGCGCTACTAGAAGAACGTACGACAAGCTCGGGCTCCAAGTGGACTGTCTTCAGTTTGTCCGGCTCTCCGATAAGTTCGAGAAGCGTCTTGGCAATGACGGATGTAATCTTGGAGATCGCTACGCCGACTACCGTCATCGGAACATCAAGATCCTCCATCTGGGGAAGGTTATCATAGCTGACAACGGACATATCTCTCGGAACTCTAAGACCTCGTTCGGCAATCGCCCGCAGGATTCCGCTCGTCAGATCGATCCCGCCGCTAATTACGGCAGTCGGTTTATTCTGAAGTTCTAGCATTGTTTTAGCTGCCAAATAACCGTCATGAAAGGCGAGACCCTTCATTTTAAGAATAGAATCATCGGCGAAGGGAAGACCAAGACGAATGACCTCGTCTCGGAAGGATTCAATTTTAACGGCTTGCAGGGGATCATGCGTTTCAGGTTCGCCTATGAAGGCGATATTACGATGACCAAGCTCGGCTAAATGGCGTACCGCCAGACGAATCGCTTGCCCCCGGTTAACGTCGACTGCCGAGAAAGGAGTATAATTGGCTGCCCCGTACGTAAGTATCGGAATCGGCGACGGTTGAAAGGAGGGAGAATTAGCATCCTTGTCCTTGTCTCCGAAGACGAGAATGGCGTCAACTTGGAATCTGCGGAACGTGTCGATCGCCGAATCTATTCCGCTCATCGAAAGCAGCATCGTATACCCGTCTTTTTCCAGCTCGCCGTTAAGGTTAGTAATGAGCGAAGAAAGGGCTGCCCGTTCGATCGAAGGCCACACTACGCCGATTACGCCGCTTTTCCTGGAGACGAGGCTCCGAGCGGCGAAATTGGGCTGATAGCCCATTTCTTTGGCGATCGCGAGAATATGCTGCTTCGTTCCGGTCTTGACGAGAGGGCTGTCTAGCAGCGCTTTGGATACAGTGGAAAAGCTGACTCCCGCCCGCTGTGCGATATCTTTAATCGTTACCATGAATTCCCTCCGAAAGAAACGCTCCTGCGTATAGGGTCTGTCGTACTTATCATCATAATGCGCTTACATGAACTTGAAAAGCCTCTTTTATTTCGTCTGGACAGTTCAATTATATTCGGATATGATGAAAATTACAACGTTGTTAATTATTCATTAGGGGGCTTGTTTCTATTGTTTAACCTACAAAGCACGGTATCCGTCGTAATCGGAGGCAATGGAGTATTGGGTAGCGCTATGGCATCCGCGCTTGCCGAAGCAGGATCAAAGGTCGCTATTGTCGGACGGGACATGGAAAAGGCAAAAGCGGTTTGCGAGCAGATCGAACAGGCCGGAGGCTCTGCCTTATCCATTAAAGCGGATGCTACCCGAAAAGACGAACTTGAAGCCGTATTAGCCCGCGTATTGGAATGGGGCGGACGCGTTGACACTTTAGTGAATGCTTCGGGGACGAACAGCGCGACGCCGTTCTTCGATATCGATATGGACGAATGGGACCGAATCATGGACGTTAACCTCAAGAGCGTAGTGCTGGCGAGTCAAATATTCGGCAAAAAAATGATCGAACAAGGCCAAGGCGGCTCAATTATTAATATTTCTTCGGTATCGTCCGAACCTCCGCTTTCTCGCGTATTCACTTATTCGGTCTCGAAAGCGGGCGTTAATAGCGTGACCAAATTCCTCGCTCGCGAGTTCGCTCCCAATAAAATAAGAGTAAACGCGATTATTCCCGGTTTCTTCCCGGCCGAACAGAATCGGGCGATCCTGTCGCCGGATCGAGTGGAATCGATTATGAAGCATACTCCGATGAACCGTTTCGGCGAGCCCGAAGAGTTGAAGGGAACCGTTGTTTACTTAGCTTCGGCCAAAGCGTCCTCGTTCGTTACCGGAGCGTTAATGCGGGTTGACGGCGGATTCGGAGCGATGACGATATGAGCGAAATTCTTAGGAAGTTAGTCGAGAACACGCCGATTCCGAGAATGGTTAAGATCAGGCAGTCGTTTGACGCTACGAAATTAGATGATCCTATCGGCGAGCTGATCCAACAACTGCGAACTTCGGATTCGGTGGCCCGGATCGCAGCCGGACAGAAGGTTGCGGTCGCGGTAGGCAGCAGGGGGATTTCCCGGATTGACGAGCTGACTAAAGCGCTTATCGATGAAATCAAGAGAAAAGGCGCCGATCCCTTCATCGTACCCTGCATGGGTAGCCATGGAGGAGCAACGGACAAGGGGCAAACCGAGGTGCTTGCCCACTTGGGCATCGACGAAGAACGGATGGGCTGCCCGATCCGTTCCTCTATGGAGGTTGTCGAGCTGGACCGATTGCCTAACGGCTTGCCGGTTTATTGCGATCGGATTGCGGCTACAGAAGCCGACGTCATCGTCGTCCTCAATCGGATTAAGCCGCACACGGCATTCCGGGGACCGATCGAGAGCGGACTGCTCAAGATGATTGCCATCGGATTAGGCAAGCAGAAGGGCGCGGAAGCTTGCCATCAATTGGGCTTCAAATATATGGCCGAGAATGTCCCCGCTATGGCCAAGGTGATGATCGATAAGCTGCCGATTTTGTTCGGCGTAGCGATCGTAGAAAATGCCTACGACCAAATATGCCGTGTAGAGGTTCTCGGAACGGATATTATGGAGGAACGGGAGAAAGAGCTACTTGTAGAAGCGAAGAGCCGGCTTCCGCAAATTTTGTTCCCAGAGTTCGACGTGCTCGTTATCGATTATATCGGCAAGAACATAAGCGGAGACGGGGCGGACCCGAATATTACGGGAAGGTATCCGACCCCTTATGCGCATGGAGGGCCCGACGTAAACAAAATGGTCGTTCTGGATCTCACTCCCGAATCCAAAGGCAATGCGAACGGGGTGGGTACTGCGGATTTCACGACGAGCAGGTTGGTCTCCAAGGCGGACTGGCCGGGCACTTACGCGAATGGACTCACGTCGACAGTTTGTGCGCCTACGAAGCAGGCGACCACGTTGGAGAATGACCGCGATGCCATAAAAGCGGCGATTAAGACCTGCAACATTCTCGATTACACGAAGTGCAAGCTTGTCCATATTCGCGACACCCTCCATCTTGGGACCATCGAAATTTCCGAAACCTTGCTTGAGGAAGCTTTGCGCAACCCGCGGATCGAGGTTGTGGAAGGACCCTATGAGTGGACATTCGATGAGGAAGGATTTCTACCCAAATGAGCATCGATAAAAGACTCGTGCTAGCCATCGATATCGGCACGACAAGCACCAAGACCTTAGCGGTCGACCAGGAAGGGAAGTTGCTCGGTAGCCACTCGATTGGTTACCCGCTGCACACGCCAAGTCCCGGTTACGCGGAGCAGGATCCCGATGTCATCTACGAGGCCGTATTAGATTGCGTAGAGCACGTTATGAAGCAGGGCGGCTGGACGGCGGACGAAATCTTGTGCGTCACCTTTAGCTCCGCGAACCACAGCTTGATCCTAATCGATCAAGAAGGTCGACCGCTTACTCCAAGCATTACTTGGGCGGATCAGCGTAGCGCGGCTCAAGCCGAGAGAATGAACGGCGATGGGACGGGGTTGGCAGTCTACAAGCGGACCGGAACCCCGATTCATCCGATGTCGCCGCTCGTCAAGCTGATTTGGATGAGGGAAGAACGTCCGGAGCTATTCTATTCCGCTCATCATTACATTGGCATTAAGGAATATGTCCTTTATCAATTGTTCGGTACGATGGTAATGGATTATTCGATCGCAAGCGCTACGGGATTATTTAATCTGGAAGAGTTGGCATGGGATAAGGAAGCCTTGCTGCTCGCCGGTATACGCGAGGAGCAATTGCCTCGTCTCGTTGCGACTACTGAAGTTTTACGCGGGCTCAAAAAGGACGCGGCATTGCGCATGGGTCTTTCGGATGAAACTCCGTTCGTAGTAGGCGCACAGGACGGCGTGCTTGCCAATCTCGGAATAGGCGCGGTGGAAGACGGAGTGGTGGCAGTGACGATCGGAACGAGCGGCGCGGTACGGGCCACCGTGAACCGTCCGACGTTCGATCCGGAAGGAAGAATGTTTTGTTATGCTTTAACCGAAGATCATTGGATCGTCGGGGGGCCATCCAACAACGGAGCCATCGTGGCTCAATGGATTTCGGATCGCCTATTTCCCGGACGCGATTTGGAAGAGGTGCTTCCATTAGCGGCAGATATACCGCCTGGGGCGAACGGCTTGCTTTTTATGCCTTTGTTATCCGGAGAACGCGCTCCTTTCTGGGATGCGCAGGCTAAAGGAGTCATGTTCGGACTGACGCTTGCGCACACCGAGAAACACATGCTCCGAGCCGCAATGGAAGGAGTACTGTTTCAAATTACAGCTATTGCTTCCTTAATGGAGCAAGCTGGAGACAAACCGAAAGAAGTTCGAGCATCCGGCGGTTTCGCACGATCCTCCTTATGGTGTCAAATCTTGGCCGATATGCTGGGGGTTCCCGTTCGCGTTCCCGATCTGGTAGAAAGCTCCGGACTCGGAGCAGCGCAATTAGGTCTCTATGCGATGGACGGATGTAGCGGCGCGTTGTTAAGATGGAAAGACATGGAGGGCAGCCTGTACGAACCGGTTGCAGCAAACCATAAAGTGTATCAAGACCTTCTGCCGCTCTATCTAAGTTTGTATGACCGGTTGAAGGAGCCCATGCATGAGATGACGAGATTACAGCTTCATTCGAATGGCCTGTCTTAATTGAAGGGGGATTTACACCATGCATGATAAATACAACAAGTTGCAATCGATTCTCTCCGATATGGGATCCGTTGTCGTGGCGTTCTCCGGGGGCGTCGACAGCACTTTCCTTTTAGATACGGCACTGAAGACGCTAGGGAGCGAGCGAGTCTTGGCCGTTACGGCCGACTCCGAGACGTACCCGACGGAAGAACTTGAGGAAGCTACCCGTCTTGCGCGTATGCTCGGAGCCGCACATGTCGTTATCGAGACGTCGGAGCTTAATATACCGGGTTATAAAGAGAACAACGGAAACCGTTGCTACTTCTGCAAACAAAGCTTATTCGAGCATTTGGAACCATTCGTTGAGGATGGAGCTTATAAACATATTATTTACGGACTTATTGCGGACGACATGAACGAGCATCGCCCTGGGGTGCGAGCCGCGAAGGAACGCGGGGTGAGAGGTCCCCTTCAGGAAGCCGGGCTATATAAAGAAGAAATCCGCGATCTATCGCGAGAACATGGACTTCCCACATGGAACAAGCCGTCATTCGCTTGTTTATCCTCCCGTATCGCATACGGAGAGACGATTACCATCGAGAAACTCGGCCGCGTCGGCGAATCCGAACGTTATATTCGTTCGCTCGGATTCGGCCAAGTCCGGGTACGCAGTCATGGCGATATCGCACGAATCGAAGTGGAACCCGACGCGATGGATAAGCTCATCGTCCATGCTTCGGCGATCTCGAATAAGCTTAAGGAATTGGGCTTTATTTACGTGGCCATGGATCTTACGGGCTACCGCAGCGGCAGCATGAACCAGGTACTTAGCCGGGGAGGCGCGTTAGCGTGAACGGATTCGAGGATCATGGATTTGTTAAGCTGGACGTTGGCCGCGAGGAAAGGACCGGACACCCCGAAGTCGTATTCGGTCTTGGGAAAACGGTGGATCAAGTAGAAACGATATTTGCCAGGCTCGTGGAGGTTCATGGAAGGGCGTTAGTCACCAGGGCAACATCCGAGATGGCCGAGCGAGTGAAGGCTAAACATCCGGATGCCGAATATGATGGACAGTCTAGGCTTATCCGATTCGGTAAGCCCTTTCGCAAACTTCCAGGTAAGGTAGCCGTTCTGACCGGAGGTACCTCCGATATTCCGGTAGCCGAAGAAGCCGCGGGAACGGCAGAGTGGATGGGCTGCGAGGTCGATCGTATCTATGATGTGGGCGTTGCCGGCATCGACCGTCTTCTGACGCATAAGGATCGAATTCGGGAAGCCTCTGTCGTCATTGGAGTGGCCGGAATGGAAGGCGCGCTGGTTAGCGTTGTTGGCGGACTCGTTCGCCGACCGGTGATCGCCGTACCGACGTCGGTGGGATACGGAGCGAATCTTCAAGGCATAACGACGTTGCTGGCCATGATGACCTCATGCGCTGCAGGCGTTACGGTAGTGAATATCGATAATGGCTTCGGTGCGGGATATCAAGCGGCCATGATTTTACAATTGGTAGCGGAGGCCGACTAACATGAGAACACTTTACTTGGATTGCGTATCCGGCATCGCCGGAGATATGGCTTTATCCGCATTGGTTGATCTAGGCGCGGATCCTGACTACGTCATCCGGCATCTTAGACAATTGCCGATCGATCCTTTCCGGATGGAATTCGAAAAGGTTGATCGACGAGGGATTACGGCAAAGTGGCTGAAGTTAAGCTTTGATCAAGCGAATCACGAGCACGAGCACGAGCACGACCATCACCATCATCACGATCACGACCATCACCACCATCATGAGCACGACCATCACCACCATCATGAGCACGACCATCACCACCATCATGAGCACGACCATCACCACCATCACGAGCACGACCATCACCACAATCATGAGCATGACCACCACCATCATCACGACCATGACCATCACCATCACCATCCTCACGAGCATAGAAAAGCTTCGGACATCCTTCGGATGATCGAAAGCTCTAGTCTCCCTGAAAGGGTTAAGGCGAGGAGTCTATCGATCTTTAGATTGATCGCCGAAGCGGAAGGCAAGATTCATGGGATGGATCCGGCCGATGTTCACTTTCACGAGGTAGGGGCTATGGATTCCATAGTGGACGTTATTGGTGTTTGTCTAGCGCTAGAAAGCTTAGATATCGGCGAAATCATTGTTTCGCCCGTGCCTACCGGAACCGGAAGACTCCGGATGGCTCATGGCTTATACCCGATACCGGCGCCTGCGACCGCTGAACTCCTCCGTGGGGTGCCGTTATCCTCCTTTACCGCGCAAGGAGAACTGACTACGCCGACGGGAGCGGGAATCGTGAAGGCGCTCGCGTCCGGCTTCGGTCCTCTGCCCGCCGGAACCATTGATCTGATCGGATATGGAGCAGGCACGAAAAATTTCGAGCATCCTAACGTCTTAAGAGCCGTTTTGTACCAAGAGGAACGTTCTGCGGCTACGGAAGAGACGATCGTCGTACTTGAAGCCCAGGTGGACGATACGACGGGCGAGACGCTTGGTTATGCGATGGAACGACTATTCGAGGCCGGCGCTCTTGATGTTTATTACACGCCCGTGTATATGAAGAAAAATCGTCCCGGCGTTCTGATCAGCGTCTTATGTCATCCAGCAAATTGTGATCGATGCATGGAGACGCTGTTAACGGAAACCTCTACCTTCGGAGTACGCAAAAGTAATTGGCAAAGAAAAGCGCTTGAACGTCGATGGATTCAGATAGAAACTCCATACGGACCCCTTCGGGT
Source organism: Cohnella endophytica (assembly GCF_003628305.1). Taxonomy (GTDB): domain Bacteria; phylum Bacillota; class Bacilli; order Paenibacillales; family Paenibacillaceae; genus Cohnella; species Cohnella endophytica. Next base: position 239,472 of record NZ_RBZM01000001.1, read on the forward strand.
AAAACAAGCAATGGATGGAGAGAGACTGATTCGCCAAGCGCCGGAATACGAGGATGCGGCACAAGCCGCCCGTTCGTTCGGGGTACCCCTAGAGGAAGTCTATCGCGCGGTGCACAAAAAGTTAAACTAGCGGGAATGTTCGTGTTCAAGGTATGCCGCCTATCTATTCAGCTTTATTCCGGGAGTGCGATTTTAACCGGAAAGAGCTTTTTTTAACCCGCTATAACAACGTTGTTAACTTATTCGACTAAACAAGGAGTAGATCAATTTGAGCCAACAACAAAAGATCGAAGATCTAGCATTGCTTCGTAGCACCGTCGAACGGTTAGCAAGCAGCCTGCCTGTTACGGATATGCATACACATTTATACGCGCCCGAATTCGGCGAACTGCTACTATGGGGAATCGATGAATTACTTACTTACCATTATTTGATATCGGAGTCTTTCCGATGGTCGGAAGAGGATTATAGTCATTTCTGGTCGATGTCCAAACGCGAGCAAGCGGATTGGATATGGAAAAAGCTCTTTATCGACCATTCTCCAGTAAGCGAGGCGGCTACCGGGTTTATCACGATCCTCCAAAGCCTTGGTCTGGACGTTACCTCGCGTAATCTGGATGACTATCGTCGGGAGCTGGAGAAACGTACGGCGAACGAACAAGTGGACGACGTCATGAAGCTCGCGGGCGTCGACAAAATCGTCATGACGAACGACCCGTTCGACCCGATTGAACGCCCGGTCTGGCTGTCCGGCGGCGGAAAGACGGATCCTCGGTTCTATGCCGCGCTTCGGGTGGATGCCTTGCTGAATGACTGGCCGAATGCGGTTAAGGAACTTCAAAACCTTGGTTATGAAGTACAAGCGGAGTGGACGGAACGGACAAAAGCCGAGACTCGAAGATTTCTGTCGGAATGGATCGTTCGAATGGACGCGCTCTACCTTGCCGTCTCGATGCCTGGCGACTTTAGATATCCAGCGGAGGATCATCGCAGCAAGATGATCGACGAAGTTATGGTTCCGGTATGCCAAGAGAGGAATATTCCGTTCGCGCTAATGATCGGCGTACGCCGGAGAGTTAACCCTTCGCTTAAGCTCGCGGGCGATATGAGCATGTTATCCGACGTGTCGGCAGTCGAAGCTTTATGCCGCCGTTATCCGGATCAGAAGTTTTTAATCACGATGCTCGCAAGAGAGAATCAGCATGAATTGACGGTGCTTGCGCGCAAATTCCGCAATTTGATGATTTTCGGCTGCTGGTGGTTCCTTCACATCGAATCCATGGTCGAGGAGATGACGAAGTTCCGGGTGGAGCTGTTAGGAACATCAATGATCCCTCAGCATTCCGATTGTCGCGTCTTCGAACAATTGATCTACAAATGGGGACATTCCAGAAGAATTATCGGGAACGTACTTGCGGACAAATATGAGAAGCTACACCTGAGCGGCTGGCGCTTAACGGAAGAGGAAATCAAGCGGGATATTGACGATCTGTTTAATCGGAATTTCTGGCGTTTTCTGGGGAAGGCTTAACTACCATTTAAGGGGATCGAGACCATGCAAAAAAAAGACGGAATGAATTATGCACCGCAAGGTAAGCCGAATCTCGTCGTGAAGCCCGGAGAGTTCGTCTTCGCCGTGATCGCGCTGGATCATGGCCACATTTATGGCATGAGTAACGGTTTAATAGAAGCGGGAGCCGAATTAAAGTGGGTGTATGATCCGGATTCCGAAAAAGTGAAAGCGTTTTGCGATAAATATCCGCAAGTCAAGGCCGCATCCTCGGAGGAGGAAATTCTCAACGATCCCGAGGTACGCTTGATCGCCGCAGCGGCCATACCGTCTGAACGGGCTGCGCTCGGGATGCGGGCGATGGATCACGGCAAGGACTATTTCACGGATAAAACCCCTTTTACGACACTGGAGCAATTGGCTGCCGCCAAAGAAAAAGCGGCTGCGACCGGCCAAAAATATTACGTCTATTTCAGCGAGCGTTTGCACGTGGAAAGCGCCGTGTTCGCGGGGCAATTGATTCAAGAGGGCGCGATCGGCCGCGTCGTACAGGTCATCGGTTTGGGTCCGCACAGATTAAACGCTCCATCGCGCCCCGATTGGTTTTTCCGATTCGAGAAGTACGGCGGAATTCTATGCGATATCGGAAGCCATCAGATCGAGCAATTTTTATATTACGCGGGCTGTAAGGACGCGACCGTGGCCAGCAGCAAAGTAGCGAACTATCATGCCAAGGAATACCCGGAGCTTGAAGACTTCGGGGATGCGACCCTGATCGGGGACAATGGCGCGACTTTTTATTTCCGGGTCGACTGGTTAACGCCGAACGGGCTCGGCACTTGGGGGGATGGACGCACGATCATTCTAGGTACGGACGGGTATATCGAAATAAGAAAATATATCGACGTCGCGCGCGATCCGCAAGGCGATCAACTCTATTTGGTCAATCACGAAGGAGAACGTCGTTATGCGTTAAACGGTCAAGTCGGGTTTCCGTTCTTCGGACAATTCATTTTGGATTGCTTGAACCGAACCGAGCTTGCGATGACGCAGGAGCATGTATTCAAGGCGGCGGAGTTATGTCTTACGGCTCAGCAACAAGCGGTTCGCGTGGAGTAGCGGTTTCGACTAACGATGATAAGGGGGTTGCCCGATGAATCCGGAGTGCATGTATTGTACGAGCGATGGCCGGTTGGAGAAGATCATGATCGAGATCGGCAAGCTTCGAGTTTCCACGGTATTTTTATTCCGGGAACAGACCTATAAGGGAAGATGCGTCGTGGCGCTGAACGAGCATCACAGGGAGTTGTTTCAGCTGTCCCAAGAAATGCAAGACGCATATATGAGAGACGTTGCTCAAACTGCGCGGGCGGTTGAGCAAGCCTTCTCCGCGGACAAAATCAACTACGGGGCGTTCGGGGATACGATGCCTCATGTCCATTTCCACATCGTACCTAAATATAAAGACGGACCGGCTTGGGGTAAAATGTTCGAGATGAATCCGTCCGAGAATAAGCAGCTTACGGACGAAGAATACCAAGAGATAATCGGAAAAATAAAGGATTGTTTGTAAGATTCAAGAAGGCATCATGTGCGCACATTCTAAAAAAGTCCCGTTTTGGGGCTTTTTCTTTTTGGATATAGCTTCAGGATATATTCTTCAACTTCCTCAGCTCGTGAATTGGAGTACCCCTTGTCTTCCCCTTTAATCTCAAAGCCACACTTTTCTAATACGCGAATGGAAGCAATGTTATCCTTCGCCGCACGAGCATAAAGGGGGCGAAAGGTTATACAATCCAGAAATTGAGAGAGTGCTTCAGTCGCGACACCTTTCCCCCAGTATTCCCGTCCGATCCAGTAGCTGACTTCCCGTTCACCGAACTGTTCAAAGCTAGAGACATGTCCAGCCACACTTCCACTATAAATTACTGTCTTTTTTATAATCGTCTCATTGTTTAAAATCTTCTCCCAATGTGCCTTAAAAGCGACCTTATCCGACGGGTCCTTAGCAGTAAAGGCAGCCATAAAATTGGCAGTCGTGTCCATCTGCTGATCAAAAAAAATCGACAGGTCATCATCGATTACGTCACGCAACATCACGATTTCCATTTTACACCTCATTATAGGTAAAAATTTTTTCTGCATATTTGAAGTGATAAACCCTTTTGTCCAACAATAGAACTAATGTTCGTATTTGTCAAATATCAACAATACAATTTAACCTAGCCTTCTTTTAAATACGAGGATTTTTAGGATTCTTTTAATATCCGGTTTTTTTGTTCCAAGAGAAAGATTATTTCGCTTTTTGCAAAGATAGTTGAGTGTATTCGGAGAGTCATCCGACTTAAAATAAAGGCATATTTCCGTAATCTTAGGAACAACGAGTCAATGGTGCATGCAATAAAATAGGAATCAGAAAGCAGGGGATTATTATGAAAGCCGTAAAATTAGGGATTATTGGTTTAGGAGCGGAAGGCGGAATGTACGCTGGGTTCCTGGCGGAAGGTAAAGTGAATAACATGGTCATCGGAGCAATCTGCGATATCGACCCTGCCAAAAAGGCAGCGGCGGCCGAGAAATATCCGAATGTGCCTTTCTATGACAACTATTTGGACATGCTGGAGAGCGGTAAGGTCGATGCTATCGTTACTTGCGTTCCTCATTACCTCCATCCGGAGATGGGAATTGCGGCATTGGAGAGAAACATCCACGCGTTGGTAGAAAAACCGGCCGGCGTATATACGAAACAGGTCCAACAATTAAACGATTATGCGGCATCCAAACCGGAGTTGACCTTTGCGATTTTCTTTAATCAGAGAACCAATCCGCTCTACCAGAAGCTCAAAGAGTTGATCGATAATGGCGAGATTGGAGAGATTCGCCGCACGAACTGGATGATTACGACGTGGTGGAGACCGCAAGGCTATTACGATCAAAGCGCGTGGAGAGCAACTTGGGGCGGCGAAGGCGGAGGCGTACTCGTTAACCAAGCTCCGCATCAGCTTGATTTGCTTCAGTGGATTTGCGGTATGCCGAGCAAAGTGTACTCCAACGTGAAATACGGCTACCAAAGGAATATCGCCGTTGAAGACGAAGTATCCGCTGTATTCGACTACGAGAATGGCGCGACTGGCGTATTCATTACTTGCACCCATGACGTTCTGGGTACGGACCGTTTCGAGATTCTTGGCGAGAAGGGTAAGATCGTCGTCGATGACAGCAAGAAAATCACGATCAAACGACTTGTTAAGCCCGAGTCCGAAATGAACGCGACAATGAGCATGAACGATGTCATGAAAATATTCATGGGCCAAAGCGATTCCAACATCTACAGCGAAGAAGTGCTGGAGTTCGAAAACGTATGGGGTGCTCAGCATATGACCGTGTTGGAAAACTTCGCAGCTAATATCGTGGACGGCACGCCGTTAATCGCTCCCGGCAGCGACGGAATACATGGCGTTAGACTTGCCAATGCAATCCATCTGTCGAGTTTCCTAGGTAAAAAAGTAGAGATTCCTTTCGATGAAGAGCTGTATTTGGTTGAATTAAACAAAAAAATTAAAGAAGAGAACAAGTATCCAACACGTTCTTAAATATCAAAAATGAAACTAACTCATAACGCTTAGGTTATGAGTTAGTTTCCCAAATGGAGGATTTAATGATAAAGACAGCCGTTATCGGTCTTGGGGATATTTCTCATATTCATATTCCCGCCATTCAAGCTAATCCCTATGCCCGCCTGGTCGCGGTCTGCGATATCGATGAATCCTTAAGCAATGCCGTGCCCGGCGTGAATTTCTATACCGATCTTCATGCGATGCTGGAGCAAGAGGATTTGGATTGCGTGCATATTTGTCTGCCGCATTATCTTCACGTTCCCGTGGCGCAAGCCTGCGTAGCGAAAGGCGTCCATGTGTTCCTCGAAAAACCCGTGGCCTTAAACACCGAGGAAGCTTTAACCCTAGCTAAGCTAGAGCAAGACCATCCGGAGGTTAAAATATGCGTATGCTTTCAGAATCGGTTCAACGAAACCTTCGAAAAGCTACGGGAAATCGTCGATAGCGGCCAATATGGCGAAGTTAAAGGCTTGAAGGGATTAGTGGCCTGGCATCGGCCCAAATCTTATTACGAAGCGAAGCCATGGCGAGGCAAGATGGAGCTTGCGGGCGGCGGGGTCATGATTAACCAAGCCGTCCACACTTTGGATTTAATGCAGCTTCTCGGCGGACGAATCGAATCCATAAGAGGTACGATCGATCAACTATTAGATTATGGCATCGAAGTCGAGGACACCGCAACCGCGCGTATCATGTTCGAGAACGGCGCAACGGGGTTATATTATGCAACGATAGCGAATCCGGACAATTCCAGCGTGGAGTTGGAGGTCATGTTAGAGAAAGCGAAATTCATCATCAAAGACAGTATTCTAACTTTTCTTAACGAACATGGCGAGAGAGAAACGCTCATTGAAGACACGAAGTTGCCGGGCACCAAGTTCTATTACGGGGCAAGTCACCTCAAGCTCATTCATCAATTCTATAGTTGCATCGAGGCGGACACGCATAATTACGTACATGTGAAGGACGCGCTAACATCCGTAAAGATGATCGATGCCATTCGTGAATCATCCGCAACTAAACTTACGATCCGTGGAGGTTTCTAAATATGAAAAAAGGTAAAATCGGCGTGCAAATGATGATGCTAAAAGGTAAAGTGGATGAAATCGGCGTCTACGAAACGATGAGAAAGCTGACCGAGCTGGGCTATTATTGCGTAGAGGTTTCGCAGATTCCAATGACGCCCGAGAACGTCGCCGAACTAAGAAGGGCGAGCTTGGATTTCCATATCAAGATTGCCTCGCTTTCCGCAGCAGTAGAACCGATGATGCCGGGCATGCCCGGAGAGACACTTGCTGCCGATTTCGACAAAATCGTAAACGACTGCAAAACATTGGATTGCAACTATTTACGCATTGGCATGCTTCCGTTCACGTCGATCGGACATAAAGACAAAATCATGGAATTCGTGCAAAAAGCGGATTTCTACGCGGAGAAACTAGCGGCGCACGGCATTGAGCTGTATTATCATAACCACCATATCGAGTTCCAGAAATACGATGGAGAATACTTATTGGATATTATCAAGAACAATACTTCTCATATAGGCTTCGAGTTCGACGTTCACTGGATTCAACGAGGCGGGGAAAATCCGGTAGAGTTTATTAGGAAATATGCGGGCCGTATCGCGTTATTGCACATTAAGGATTACCGTATCGGCCAGATCGACTTGAATGCCCTTGCCGGCGGTTTCGATATGGATAAATTTTTTCAAGCGTTCAACAATACGGTACAATTCGCGGAAGTCGGCGAAGGCAACCTGGATATAAAAAGCATCATGGAAGCCGGGCTCGAGAGCGGTTCAAAGTATTTCTTAGTAGAGCAAGACGACGTGTACGGGCGTGATCCGTTCGATTGCTTACGAACTTCCGGCGACAACCTGAGAAAATTAGGCTTTGCGGATTGGTTTTAAGTAAAGACGAAATATATTAAAAACTTCCACCCAAAAACTAACCCCCGTTTCCTAAGCGAGACGGGGGTTGGGTTTTTACTTTTTATAGAAATAATTTTCGATTTTTTGATATCTTTCGCGAAGCATATGAGCGGCTTTCTTAGGTCTTCGATCGCGGGTAAACACGCCTTTCTTGTTGCCATCCACCCGCATAATCCCTTGTTTGGTGGCGAAGTCCGCAAAGTTCCATACGTGCTCGCCGATGACGAAATCAAGCTCGTCAAATACGCGATGATAGGCCGCCAAATAGTCGCATTGGTATTCTTCCGTCCACATGGCAGGCACCGTGGAAGAAATGCCGTGCATCGTATCCGCGCCGAATTCAGTCAAGATGACCGGTTTGCGCGAGGTTTCCCACCATTCCAGCATTTCTTTCCTGAGCTCTTGTCCCGCCGTTTCCAAATCGCCTCCATGGACATACCAACCATAGTAACGATTATGGCAGAGAACATCGCTTAAAGTATGAAGCTTGCAGATCTTCGGAGTTGCCGCCATGAAACTGACGATCGTAAGCGGACGAGTAGGGTCAAGCTCGCGTGTCAGGTCAACTAAAGGTTTGAAATACTCGTATGCGCCTTCTTCCTCGCCGGCAGGTTCGTTGGCGACGACCCACATCACGACGCAGGCATGGTTTTTGTCGCGTCGGATTAATTCCTTAATCGCTTCTTTATGGGCTTCTTGGCACTGAACGGTCTGCCAGGTGTTGCGCTTATGGGGAGACATGAACCCGCCTAGAGTCAAATGGAGACCTACGGCGGCGACTTCATCAATGACCACGATCCCTTCGCGGTCGGCAAGCCGCATGATTTCCTCCGAGTAGGGATAATGGGATGTTCGGAAGGAGTTCGCTCCGATCCACTTCATTAAGCTGAAATCCTTCGCGTTTAAGGCTTCATCCAATCCCTTGCCGTGGAATTCGGCGTCTTCATGTTTGCCAAAGCCTTTGAAATAGAAGGGTTTACCGTTAATAAGAAATTGATTTCCTTCGACCTTTACGGTCCGTATGCCGAAGCTCTCGTCATAAGTGTCCACGATTTTGCCTTCCGAGTCCTGAACATTGACCCGTAACGTATACAAATAAGCAGCGCCGGGCTCCCATAGCTCAGGCTGCTCGATCGAAATAACGCCGTTCAGGCCGGAAGCTACCCCGACTATGTTCTCGTCCTCGTCCAGGATGAACACCTGGATATTCGGACTATCTTCAACTTCTACCTCGTAGTTCACAAGACCGGTTTGATCCGATAGATCAGTTCGAATCGTTATGTCCTTAACGAATTGTTTGGCCGTGGCATAGATTTTAACGGGTCTGTGAATGCCGCTGTAATTAAAGAAGTCATGAAAGTAACTTTGCTTCTTGATGGGTTCGCCTGCTAAGTTCGTCCGAATCTCGACTTCGCCAATCGGAATCGTAGTCAAATCCAATTCGTTATTAACGCGTACTGTAAGCCTGTTCTTACGGTCAAATTGTACATAGGATGCGATGTCCTCTTCGAAAGGCGTATACCCTCCGCGGTGTTCCATGACTTCTTGTCCGTTAACCCATACTTTGCCGTAATGCGTAACGCTGCCGAACCGAAGAACGATTCGTTTGCCGATCCAAGCTTCGGGCACGTAGAAGTCTCTTTCGTACCAGACGTTTCCGACATGCTCCTTAACTTTCAAGTCCTCCACGAGATCATTGTAGCTCGCCGGAACAGGCATGGGGATCGTATCCTGCAGCTTACCGGAGAACCAATCGTTCTGGGAATGAGAAGGCTCCTCGACCTTAAAGTTCCACATGCCATTAAGCTCGATAACTTCTCTTTTGGTATTGTTTTGCGGGTATAACATATGGATCGCTCCTTTTCGTCCCGATTATTTTAACCCTAACGGTTTCAATATAAGGGAATGCTCGATAAGGGACATTAAAGGATTTTTGCATATCGGACAAATTTTTATCCGGAGAAAAATAATTTCGGAAAATGCAAAAATAGTTGGGTTACCTGAGAAGGGGAAATGATGTAATTTCAAAATGCAGCCAGTTGAAACCGCTTCCAAGAGATTTTGAAACAGGAAATCGCATTAAAAATTCTGTTACAAAAAGGGGACTGATTCAATGTTTAAGTATTCGATCCGAATGGCAGTGGCAATTTCATTAATCGCGGTAATGCTCGTAGGTTGCGGCTCCAAAGCCTCAAACAAATCGTCCGATGCTTCCGCAAGCCAATCGGCAAGCAGTCAAGAAAGCAACTCGGCTCCGGTTTCAGCAGACAAAAAAGAAATGGTTACGTTGAAGTTTTTCCATTGGTATAACGACGATCAGGACAAGTGGAACGACGTTTACAAGGCTTTCCAAGAAAAGTATCCGTATATCAAAGTCGAATCGGTAACCGCCGGAGATAACAATTCGCAGGAATACTTGAAGAAGCTTGATCTTGCCGCGGCATCCGGAGATCAGATCGATCTCATGATGTTCTCGGCGCCTCAGTACTATGCTCAACGCGCGGCGATCAACATGCTTGAACCGCTTGACGATTACATTGCGAAAGACGGCTATAAAGTGGCCGACGATTATTATTCGGATCCTGCCATTAACGGCAAGACATACGGGCTTCCCGCCAAGAAAGTTTCTTTCTTTGTCTTGCTGAACAAGAATCACTTGGATGAAGCGGGCCTAACGGTTCCGAAGGAATGGACTTGGGACGAATACCTCGAATATGCGAAGAAGCTAACAAAAGGCGAGGGCACGAACAAAAGATACGGAACTTATTTCCACTCGTGGAGTAACTATACGCAACTTGCCCAAGGCTTTCAGATGGACGATTACTACCTCCTGAAACCGGACGGTAAAACGCTGAACGTTGAAACGCCGCTCATGAAAAAATCGTTGGAGATTCGTCATCAAGCGGAATTCGTAGACAAATCCGCAACGCCTTTCTCCGAAATCGTCAGCCAGAAACTGAATTATCGGCCTCAGTATTTCAGCGAAAAAGCGAGTATGATTGTTACAGGCGATTTCCTGATCCCGGAAACCGGAGGAACGGATAAAGTTCCCGCTAACTTCAAAACCGCCTTTGCTCCGCTTCCGACAGTGAATAAGGGCGATCCTCAGACCACGACTAACGCCAGCGACCTGTTGTCCGTCTACTCGAAATCGAAGCATAAAGAAGAAGCCTACCTTTTTGCCCGCTGGTACACGACGGAAGGCATTCAATTGCAAGGAAAGTATATTCCGTCGTACAAAAAAGCGGATATCGCCAAAGTCATCGACAACCAGTTGGCTTCCGCCAAAACTCCGGAAATGGTAGATAAGGAATCGCTATTGTACGTTATGCAAAACCAAATTCCGCAAAACTTCGTCGTTCCGGTGTCTTATTACGATCAAGCCGATCAGGCATTCCTGAAAGAGATGGACTTGTTCCTATTGGGCAAAGAAGACGTGGACACGGCATTGAAAAACGCGGCGGCGAAAATCCAAGAAGTCGTAAACAGCAACAGTAAATAATAAGGCTACAATAAATGAGCATCTATTCTAAAATAGAATGGATGCTCATTTTTTTTGTTCTCTTAAGCAAAATAGCAGGGACGGAGAAAAAATATTTCGGGAACCGCCAAAATTGTTCGGTGTAGCCGAATGTGCTATGGTGTAGTATTCATTTTGTTACTCGCCGAATCCGTTTTCAGTATCTCTTGAAGACAGAAGAAGTGCTAACTAACAGCAATTATAAGAGGGGGACTGATTCTATGTTAAAGCATTCGTTCCGAATGGCAGTGGCAATTTCTCTGATCGCAGTATCGCTCGTTGGTTGCGGATCCAAAACTTCCGACAATGCAACAGGCAGCTCCAACCCGACATCGTCCGATAAGAAGGAGCAGGTAACCCTAAAGTTCTTTCATTGGTACAACGATGATCAAGACAAATGGAACGACGTATACAAAGCTTTCCAAGACAAGTATCCGAACATTAAGATCGAATCGGTTACTGCCGGCGATAACAATTCGCAAGAATACTTGAAGAAGCTCGATCTTGCCGCAGCTTCCGGCGATCAGATCGATCTCATGATGTTCTCTGCCCCTCAATACTATGCTCAGCGGGCCGCGATCAATATGCTGGAGCCGCTTGACGAGTATATTGCGAAAGACGGCTATAAAGTGGCGGACGAGTATTATTCCGATCCCGTCATTAACGGCAAGACTTATGCACTTCCCGCCAAGAAATCCACTTTCTTCGTCATGCTGAACAAGAACCATCTGGATGAAGCCGGCTTAACCGTTCCGAAGGATTGGACTTGGGATGAATATCTCGATTATGCGAAGAAACTGACTAAAAGCGATGGCGCGAATAAGAGATACGGGACATATTTCCATACTTGGAGCAATTACTCCTCCCTAGCACAATTAGCTCAGATGGATGATTACTTCCTCTTGAAGTCCGACGGCAAGACGCTGAACGTTGAAACCCCGCTCATGAAAAAATCGTTGGAGATTCGTCATCAAGCAGAATTCGTGGACAAATCGGCTACGCCTTTTGCGGAGGTTATTAGCCAAAAGCTGAATTATCGCCCTCAGTATTTCAGCGAAAAAGCCAGCATGATCGTTACGGGCGATTATATGATCCCGGAAGCCGGCGGTACGGATAAAGTGCCTGCTACCTTCACGACCGTCTTCGCGCCTTACCCGAAAGTGAATAAGGAAGATCCGATGTCCACGCTTAACAATGCGGATCTGATGTCCGTATACTCGAAGTCGAAACATAAGGAAGAAGCTTACCAGTTTATTCGCTGGTACACGACGGAAGGCATTCAACTGCAAGGAAAGTATATTCCATCATATAAAAAAGCGGATATCGCAACGGTAATCGACAACCAATTGGCAACCGCCAAAAACCCGGAAATGGTCGACAAAGAATCGTTGATGTATGTCATGCAAAACCAAATTCCGCAAAACTTTAGCGTTCCTCCATCTTATTACGATCAAGCCGACCAGGAATTCACGAAAGAAATGGATTTATTTTTGCTCGGCAAGGAAGATGCGGACACGGCTCTGAAAAATGCGGCAGCCAAGATTCAAAAAATCGTAGACAGCAACGGCAAATAATAAAGAGAGGACGCCGAAGGCGTTTTTGCTTACCGACAACGGTTTCTCCAATGTGCGAATTTGGGGGAGATCGTTGTCTTTTTTTATTTATTTTAAAGCGGCAAAATATTTTTCAATCAGAAAAATTACTTAAATGTTTTTCGTGCAGGGCCTTCCTATAATGAAAATATAAAACAACAAGAGGTGGTCGAAGTGAGTCAAGCGGTGGAAAAACGCACGCGAAAACAATCTTATTACGATGCTTGGGCCGGATATCTATTTACCGCTCCGATGGTGATCTTGACGCTGGTGCTTACGGCCATTCCGATCGTTCTATCCGGTATCGTCAGCTTTACGGATTGGAATTTCATCGCGGGTCTGAATACGATTCGTTTCGTCGGATTCGACAATTACGCGAACCTGTTCCGGGATGACGATTTTCTTCATTCGATGAGAAACAATTTTACGTTGCTTGCCATTGTCCCTGTATCGATGTTTATTTCATTGGTATTGGCGGCAATTATTAATAAAGCCGCGTACTTTAAGTCTTTTTTCAAAGTCATCTATTTTATGCCGTTCATCTCCAGCTTCGTGGCTGTGGCCATTCTATGGCGGGTGTTGTTCCATCCGAGCAGCGGTCCGATTAACGGGTTCTTAATGTCCATCGGGATCGAACATCCGCCCATGTGGCTGGCAGACCCGTCTTACTCGCTAATATCCGTCATGATCATTATGCTCTGGGCCAACTTGGGATTCGATATGATCATTTACATGGCAGGCTTGCAGAACATCCCTAACGATTTGTATGAAGCGGCCGATATCGATGGCGCGTCATCGATCAGGAAATTTTTCTCCGTTACGCTTCCGTTGCTTTCGCCTACGACATTTTTCCTGCTCATTACCGGAATCGTCGGCTCGTTCAGGGCGTTCGACCTAATCATGGTTCTGACGGGGGGAGGACCTGCGGGGTCTACGGACGTTATGGTGTTTGAATTATATCAAAACGCATTCGTTAATCTTAAATCCGGTTACGCCTCCGCAATAGGCATAATGCTACTATTCATCATTCTCGCCATCACGCTTATTCAATGGGTCGGCCAGAAGAAATGGGTTAACTACTAAGGGGTGTGCATATGAAAACAATTCGATTGGACCGCGTATTGATTACGATCGTTATGGGAGCCGTAGGTATCCTGTTCGTCATGCCTTTCCTATGGATGATCTCGGCTTCGTTAAAACCAGAATTGGACGTGCTGGCCTATCCCATTCAATGGATTCCGAAAACCTGGCATGCGGTCGAGAACTATAAGGAGGTCTGGGCAGGGGAAGTTACTTTCTCGCTTTATTACTGGAACACGATCGTCGTTACCGTCCTGACGACGGCGTTATCCTTGCTGCTTTCTTGTATGGCGGCTTACGGCTTCGCCAAGGTGAAATTCAAAGGACGCGAAGTTCTTTTCTTGCTCGTGCTAACGACCTTCATGATTCCGACTCAGGCTACGTTAGTGCCGCAATTCATCATCATGCGCTGGATGCAGTTATTCGACACCCATCTCAGCTTGATCTTGCTCGGTTCTTCAGGCGTAATCGGGACGTTCTTGCTTAGACAGTTCTTCATGGGAATTAACAACGAAGTACTCGAGTCGGCAAGAATAGACGGGGCAAACCATTGGACGACCTTCTCCCGGATTGCGACGCCGTTAGTAGCGCCGGGACTGGCAACCGCAATGATCTTAAGGTTCGTATTCACTTGGAACGATTACCAGAACCCGTTGATATTTCTCCGTTCCGATCGTTTGTTTACGCTCCAGCTCGGGATGAAAAAGTTCGCGGATTTTAACGGTGAATTTTATTCGCTGATCATGGCTGCATCCGTGTCCGCCATTTTGCCGCTGCTCATTATCTTTATTTTCGGTCAGAAATATGTGATCGAAGGTGTTGCTTCCGGAAGTGTCAAAGGCTAAAGTTACAGAAGTAACTCAGTAGATACGACAATCGCTGCCGCGGTTGTCGTATTCCTCCTTAATTCGGCCCGAAGGAGCAGCGAGAATGAAACGATTATTGTTCCATAAGCCGTCGCTCAGGAATAAACTCATTCTGACGTCCATTGCTTGTTTAATCCTACCAACCCTAATCATGTTGTACAACACGGATGTTTTCTCCAAACGGATTATCCGCGAACATACGTTGGAAAACTCTGCTCAGGTGCTGAATAACGTACAGGTTCAAATCGATCGAATATTAGAGGAAATGGTCAGCGTTTCGAATATGATCCAATTCGATCCCGAAATCATGAACATTCTTCTGCAGAGCGACGACGATCCTTTGAAGTCCCAGGCGGTCACGACTAGGATCGAGCAGTTAAGCAGCGGCAAGCCCAATATGCAGATCAACTTGCTTACGTTGGATGGCCGGCACTATACGAATTACTCCTATTACGATTTTAATCCGGAGGATTTCCGCGATCGGACTTGGTTCCCTAAGTTATCCGGGTTGAATGCGTTCGATACCTTGTTCATAGGAGTACAGCCCAACTATATTAAACCGCAGGCTTCGACTCAACCTTATGTCATTATGACGGCAAGAGCTTTGATGAATTATTCGTCAAAGCCATTTGCTTATATGATCGTTAGTCGCACGGAGAACACGATCAGCGATATTTTCGAAAGCTTTTCCGAGCAATTCCTTTTGATGGATGATAGCGGGCATATTCTGTCCCATAAGGATAAGAATTTCATCGGTAGGGATTTTAACGGCATGATCGGGAAGGACGTCTTAGAGTCTCCCGAGATTATTCGTTTTGAGGCACAGAATCAAGTGTTCGTGTCCGTGCCCCTTCGTTATGCAGGCTGGACATTGGCTAGTCTGGCACCTTACGAACAATTAACCGACAAATTAAACGCGATATATAAGTCCGGATTGATTTTGCAGATTTTATCCGTGGCCGGATTTATTCTTGTGCTCGCTTATTTGCTCCGCAAATTTACAAGGCCGATTCATATCCTTGGACAAGCCGCGCTTAAAGTCGAGGCCGGTGAATTGGATGTGCGGTCGCATGTGAGAGGCGGGGATGAAGTAGGGCGGTTGGGCAGAGCTTTCGATCAGATGCTCGATCGAATCATGGTGATTCTTGAACAAGTGAAGATCGAGCAAGAGCTGAAGCGCCAAGCCGAAATCGCGATGTTGCACGCGCAAATCCATCCTCATTTCTTATTTAACGTGTTGAGTTCGATAAGATTAAAATTGTTGATGAAGCATGACGAGCAGAACGCCGAATTGATAGGCTCCTTGGCTTCCTTGCTGCGGTCGACCTTCTCCACGAAGCAGGAATTCGTTCCCTTGATGGCGGAAATCGAGATGACCCAGCAATTCATGGATCTCATGAACTTCACCGCCAAGTTTCCGATTGTTGCCGTAATCGATGTGGACTCGGAGTTGCTGATGGAGAACGTACCACGGTTCATACTTCAGCCGATTATTGAAAACGCGTATAAGCATGGATTCGTTCGCAAAAGCGGCAATGTTACGATTAGCGCCAGAAAAACGGAAGATTGCTTGTTCATTTCCGTGAAAGATAACGGACAAGGAATGGACGTTAACATTAAAAATGTTTTGCAGGAACGCATGATGATTAATAAACTGCAGATTATTGAAGAATCCGTCCAGAAAGACCATTCAAACAACATCGGAATCGGATTAACCAATGTCTATGACCGATTAAAGCTGATTTATGGCAATAAATTTCAAATGAGCTTGCAGAGCGAGCAAGATCAGGGGACAACGGTGGTGCTTGTTCTCCCAATTCAACCGATGGAGAAGAATGCGAATGTATAAAGCGATAATCACGGACGATCATGTTCCCGTAATCGAGTATTTGACGGCCATGATTCCTTGGCAAGATCTTGGGCTGGAGCTAGTGGAAGCTTGTTCTAGCGGAGAGGAAGCCTTGCAAGCTTGCAAGCTTCACCCCCCGGACCTGCTGATTACCGATATCGGCATGCCGATCATGGACGGGTTGCAGTTAATCGAAGAGGCCAAGAAAATCAATCCGGACTTAAAGACGGTCATTCTGTCCTGCCACGAAGATTTTCAATATGCTCAGCGGGCGGTGAAGCTGAACGCAACGGATTATATTCTGAAAGAAACGATGAGAATCGAGCAAATCACGGAAGTCTTGCGTAATCTTATCCGGCAAATGGATAACGAGAAGGCGGAGAAGAAGGGACGCCAGAAGTTACAGGATGTCGTCTTCCAGAACATGTCCTCGCTTCGAACGGACTTCCTGCGTACTTTGATCGACAATCCGATCTGGAACGAGGCGGAGTGGTCGTTAAAAGCCGAGTCGCTGGAAATTCCGATTGCCGCAGATACCCATTACTTACCGGTTCTTTGCATGCCGGACAGATATCAGGAATTCGAATTGCGTTTCGGAGGCCGGCATCAGATCCACTTTGTCATCGAGAATGCGCTGAACGAAGCGGTAAAAATAGAAGGAAGCGTCGTGTTGGCGCTGGACGAGCAGCATTACTTTATCATCTATCCCTTCCCGAAGACGATCAAGTGGAACGTGCTTGAAGGGATTAAGAATGAATTGTCATCCGTTCAAAAGGATATGAAGCGTTATTTGAAGGTTCCGACTTCTTATTATTTCGGAGAGAAGAGCAAATCGATCATCGAATTAAAAGCGCAGATTGTGTTGCTATTAAACGGCAATAACTTCCGCTTCTACTCCGGAGAGCAAATTATTGCGAGATTAAAGCCGGTAGAGCTGACGACGGAGGATATTTTCGTTCACTATACGGAAGCCCTGCACGATTTTAGAGATACGATTCTTACGCAGAATGAAGACGAGATCCACAAGGTCGTTACGAAATGGATGGATCACATCTCGTCGTGCAAATATCCGGTGGAATCCGTCCGAAGCTACCTTCTCAAAATCGTGACCGATATAGAACTTAAGTATACGGTCATGCAGCATTTTCTCACGAACTATAATGCCGTGATGCTGCAGAAAGCGATCAATTCCATGGATACGTTGGAGCATCTTAGTCTTTGGCTGATCCAATTTTTGCTGGGGAAGATGGAATTGGTCAAAGCTCAGCAAAATCAATCCATTCGCAAAGAAATCGTTGCGGCCCAACGCTATGTCATGATGCATCTGAACGAAAAGATCAGCATGGAAGAGCTAGCGATCAAACTAGAGCTGAATCCATCGCATTTTAGTCGCATATTCAAGAAAGAAACGGGCGAAACCTTCGTCGAATTCGTCACCAATCGCAAAATGGAGAGGGCTCGAGAGCTTCTCGATCAATCGGACAAGTCTGTCGAAGTCATCGCGGAGGAGCTTGGCTTCGACAATTCCAGCTATTTCTTTAAGCTATTTCGCGGATTCATGGGAATGACCCCGACAGAGTATCGCAAGAGAATATGAAAATCCGAGGAACATAGTAGGAGAGAAGCAGCGTGAATCACAAAGAAAGATTGTGGACGAAAGATTTTATTTTGCTTGGATACTCCAATTTGTTCTTGTTTTTAGCTTTCGAAATGTTGATGCCGATCCTGCCTCTTCATATGGAGACAATAGGAGGTACGTCTTCCGAGATCGGAATCGTCATGGGAATTTTTACGGTCACCGCGATTTTGATTCGGCTGTTCACGGGTTTTTTCGCCGACAAGATCGGCATAAAGTCTCTACTCGTTATCGGCGGGATCATCTGTCTGGTTGCAACCGGACTCTACGACGTAGCCATGGTTGTGGTCTGGTTGATTATGTTCCGTCTTCTTCACGGCGTCGGGTTCGGCATTGCTACGACTTTGTACGGTACGGCGGCAGCCGATATGATTCCGCCTTCCCGAATGGGCGAGGGCATGGGGTACTTCGGGTTATCCAACACGATCGCGGTGTCGATCGGACCTTTCATCGGCGTCATCTTGTTCGAACACGCCGGTTACGATATCGCTATCGTGATCGCAACGGCTTTCCTAGTGATATCAAGCTTCTTTAATATCATAATGAAGATACCGCGAAGCGCGCCTGCCCATAAGCAGAATACGCCTGTGGAGAAGTTCGTTGCCGAACCCTTCCTCTCCCGTCTGGTCAATCGTCAAGCGTTGTTTCCTTCATTGCTTGGCATGCTGTCGGGTTTTGGATTCGGTGCGATTATTAGCTTCATAGCGCTCTTCGGGAAGGAAGCGGGGCTTGCTAATATCGGCTATTTCTTTCTTGTCACCTCTATTTTCGAGGTGTTGGTTCGATTCGTTTCAGGGAAAATTTTCGATGCCAAAGGTCCTTTTTGGGTCATCGTTCCCTCCGCATTTCTAACCTGCTTGGCGACCGTAATGCTTTCCTATGCGACGAATATGGGAACGATGCTGGGAGCAGCCGCCGTGTTCGGTATCGGCTTCGGGGCGTTATTCCCCGCTCTTCAAGCGTGGATCATTAATCGAGTAGAACCGAATGCACGCACTTCAGCTACCGCGACCTTCTTTAATTTGTTCGATATCGGAATCGCGGGCGGCGCTGCCTTGTTAGGACTTGTTGCCGGGTTCGTGGGTTATGGAATGATGTATCGTCTATCAAGTCTATTTTACATCGCGTTGATCGTTGTATACGTGGCGTCGGAATGGAAGTCTCGTCAGAAGAAGAGAGGACTTAATGATCGGCAGTTGACGTTATAGTCGCGCTTGATAATAGATTCGATGCAGAAAGAAGCTCGCGTTAATCGCGGGCTTTTTGGTGCGTTTGAAGGAAATGAATCGTAACTGTTGAATCTTGTACATATCGAATATCACTCATTCTTTAACCGAAGTACGGCGGAGGGATCAACCTTGTGATGAACAAGCAAGCGAAGACAAGCGCGATAATCGGATTTTCCCTGTTTCTACTCTTGCTGATCGCTTTACTGTTTCCAGCGGCATCGGCGTTCGCGGAGAACGGGGAAACGAATCTCGTTATTAACGGCAGCTTCGAGGAAGTTAATGCCGATGAGCCGACGAATTGGAGCAAGGATGCTTATTTGGCCGGCGATGAAAATAGCTTGATGAAGGTAGTGGAGGGAGACGCGCACTCGGGTTCGCGCTTTGCAACCATAGAGAGCTTTCAGCCGAACGACGCCAAGTGGGTACAGACGGTATCGGTTCAACCCGATTCGTTGTATAAACTTAGCTGTTGGGTCAGGGTCGTTCAAGCCGGGGAAGGCGCTACCGGAGCGAATATCTCCGTTCTTGGGATCGGTACGACATCGCGGGATTTGACTGACTCGGCCGGCGGTTGGGAGAACGTTGAACTCGTCGGCCGTACGGGGGCAGGGCAGAACCAAATTACGGTTGCGGTCCGGCTTGGCGGTTATGGAAGCCTGAACGCGGGCAGAGCCGATTTCGACGATTTCCGAATGGAAAAGCTCGATGAAGCTCCCGCCGGAGCGGTCGTCGTCCCCTTCGAGCCAGCCGCGGATCAGGGAGCGGCCAGCGGGTCGGAGTCGGTTCCATCGCACTCCGGATTCTCGGGGTGGATGATCTTCTACGGCGTGGCCTATGCGGCGATGGGCGTCTATTTGTTGTCCCGTTACCGTAACCGCTCGACTATAGCATCCGATAAAGCTCCAGAAGTAAGCATAAATCGGACGTGGCTCGTCATCGTCGTGTTCGGGGGCGCTTTTCTGTTGAGGCTCGTATGCGCGCCGATGCTTCAAGGGCATCCGATAGATATATTCGATTTTATGGCTTGGGCGGACCAGGCCTATCGGAATGGTTTGTCTAACTTCTATAACGGCCAGGTGTTCGCGGATTATCCGCCGGGGTACATCTACGTGTTATACGTCCTCGGTCTAATCAAGTCGTGGTTCGGTTTGGCTCCGGAGTCGTCCGCGTCGATCATTCTGATTAAATTTCCGGCAATGGTCGCCGATCTCGTGACGGGCTGGTTCATCTACAAAATGGCACTGCGTCTATGGGACGAGAAAACGGCTCTGTTAGCCGCGCTGCTGTACGTGCTGAATCCGCTCGTGTTCTTGGATTCCGTGTTATGGGGCCAAATGGATTCCGTATTTTGTCTGTTAGTCGTGTTAATGCTTCTTTTCCTGCATAAACAAAAGCTGACGGCGGCTACCGTCTTATTCGTAATCGCGATATTGATAAAGCCTCAATCGCTTATTTTCGCGCCGCTGCTTCTCTTATCGATTCGATTCCGGAAAGAAACGTTAAACGCGGCGATTTACGGATTATTCGCTTTCGTAGCGATCACGTTGCCTTTCTCGATTCGGGAAGGTCCTTTGTGGATTTTTAAGCATTACAAAGCGATGTTCGGATTGTATCCGTATGCTACGTTTAACGCGTTTAACGGTTATGCCTTGCTTGGCGCAAATGGCGTCGAGACGAGTCAAAAGTGGTGGGGGATCACCTTCGCTACATGGGATGTTCTGGCTATCGCGATTATCGTCCTAATCGCTGGGTTTTTTCTGCTTCGAAGCCGCAGGGAGGGGAATATTTTCTACGCGGCCTTCCTGATCGCCTTGCTCGTGTTCGCGTTTAAGACCGGACTTCACGAACGCTACGGTTATGCGACCGTTCCGCTTGCGCTCATGTGTTGGCTTCGTTTCCGGGATACTCGCGTGTTCGCGCTATTTCTAGGCGTTTCGATCACGAATTTCGCCAATGTAGCTTACGTGCTGAAATTCGGACTCCGACACGACTATTTTATCCCGAACGGCAACGGATTCATGAACCTCGTCGCTTTCACGAACGTATGTCTCGCGATTTATGCCGTATGGGTGGGATATGAGCTCCTGATCAAAAAAACGAGCGTCGTACAGGATAAGGGAATAAAATCGGTAGTTAAACCCGGAGTAAAGACGGGAATAAAAACGAGAATAAAAACGACGATAGCCAAGATCGAAACGCCCGCTCCGATGATTCGCCGGGACTATCTCGCGATGACCGTCATTACGGTCGTGTATGCAGCGATTGCCTTGTTCCAGCTCGGCTCGAGCGTCGCCCCGCAGAGCTTCTGGAAGCCGGTATCGCAAGGGGAAAGCGCGATCGCCGATTTCGGAAGCGCGCAACAAGTAGGAGCGATAGAATGGTACGGGGGCATCGGCAATGGCAGTTTTCAAATCGAGTCCTCTGAAGACAGGCAAACCTGGACTTTATTAACGAACATCGACTTGAATGATGGCACCGTATTCCAATGGAAGAAGATTCAGGCCTCGGTTACGACTCGTTACGTGAAAATCGAATCGATTCAGCCGGGCGCGGCACTAGGCGAAATGGCTTTCCTAGGAGCGGATCAGAAGCTCATTTCCTTGGTCGGCGAGGGTTTGTCTTCACCGGCGTTCGATGAACAGCGTACCGTTCCGATACGACCGTCCTATCTGAATAGCATGTATTTCGATGAGATCTACCACGCTCGAACCGCTTACGAGAATTTGCATCATATGGAACCTTACGAGTCGACCCATCCCCCCCTCGGAAAAGTCATAATCTCCGCCGGGGTGGCCATATTGGGCATGAATCCGTTCGGTTGGCGAATTGCAGGCGTGCTCTTCGGTATTGCGATCGTACCGTTAATGTATCTTTTCGGTAAGCGATTGTTCAGGGAGACTCGTTACGCTGCTCTAGCATCGATTCTGATCGCTTTCGACTTCATGTTATTTACGCAGAGCCGATTGGCAACCGTCGATACCTTCGCCGTATTTTTCATCCTGCTCGCTTACGAACGCATGCATCGTTACTATGTGATGAACTTCTATAAGGACAAGCTCTTGAAGACTTTAGCGCCTCTTGCGCTAAGCGGACTTGCTTTCGGTCTAGCATCCGCGACCAAGTGGATCGGGCTGTATGCGGGCGCGGGATTGGCCATCCTGTTCTTTCTCTCTTTATGGAAAAGATATAAGGAGTACCAGGGAAACAGACAGCTTCTTTTCGGAAAAAATGCGCTCTGGACTTTGCTCTCGTGCGGGTTGTTTTTTATCGTTGTGCCTTTGATGATCTACACGGCTTCGTATATTCCTTTTATGCTCGTGCCTGGTGCCGGGCATGGGTGGAAGAACGTGATCTCCTATCAGAAATTTATGTTCGATTACCATAGCAAGCTGAACGCTACGCATCCTTTCTCGTCGACATGGTGGGAGTGGCCGATCATCCGCAAGCCGATTTGGTATTATGGAAGCTCCGAACTCGCACCGGGCAAAATGTCGAGCATCGTGGCCATGGGTAACCCTGCGGTTTGGTGGGCGGGGACGATTGCGGCGATCGCTACGTTCCGCTCGGCATGGAAAAGAAAAAACGACGACATGACGGTCGTCCTGGTCGGAATACTAGCGGCCTATGTTCCTTGGGTTCTCGTCTCCAGGCTAACCTTTATCTATCATTTTTTCGCTTGCGTGCCTTTTCTCGTGTTATGCATAGTCTATTGGATTCGAAAAATCGAAGAGGGGAATCCCCTTTATCGAAAATGGACGCACCTGTATACGGGAGCAGTCGTGCTGTTGTTCGTGCTGTATTATCCGATTCTCTCGGGAACGGAAATTTACGTCTCTTACGCCGACGGAGTTCTGAAATGGTTTAAGGGGTGGATCTTTCACGGTTAAGCAAGAGTTGGAGCAGGGAGGGGAAGATTTCTTCCCCTCCCTTTTAATGATCTTGGAATCGCATATATAATCCGTAGGATTGCTTCTTATCTGTTGATGCCCTCTGTTTCTATAATGAGGATATCTAAATGAAAGGAGGTAATGTAAGCGCTGTCATTCTGAGGACGAAGGAGGACTTCAACCCAAGCATCAGAGCGTAAGCGGAGAGGTAAGTATTTAATTGCATTAAACAAATTGATGAGGAGGAATATAATGCGCAACAAGTATGTCGCATGGTCTCTAGTAGTCACGATGCTGTTCGCGAGTTTGTTCATGGCTATCGGTCCTTTTGCTCCGACTCCCGCCTCCGCGGCCGGAGGAGCTAACCTCGCGCTAGGCAAAACCGTATCGGCGAGCGGCCAATCCGATGTGTATACGCCGACTAACGTGAACGACGGCAATCAAGCCACGTATTGGGAAAGCACGAACAACGCGTTCCCGCAATGGGTTCAGATCGATCTTGGCTCGAATACGAGCATCGATCAAGTCGTGCTGAAGCTTCCCGCGGGCTGGGGAACGCGTACGCAGACGTTGACCGTTCAAGGCAGCACGAACGGCTCGACGTTCACGAACCTCGTAGGCTCCGCCGGTTATGTATTCAACCCTTCGGTTGCGAATAACTCGGTCACGATCAATTTCACGGCGGCGAGCACGCGTTACGTCCGCCTGAACTTCACGGCGAATACGGGCTGGCCGGCAGGACAATTGTCCGAGTTCGAAATCTATGGCGCCAGCGGTCCTACACCAACTCCGACGCCAACGCCTTCGAACGTCTACCAAGCCGAATCGGCAGCGCTGACCGGCGGAGCGAAAGTTAATACAGACCATACGGGCTACTCCGGGACCGGTTTCGTTGACGGATACTGGACGCAAGGCGCGACGACGACCTTTACGGTTAACGTAGCGTCCGCCGGAAACTACAACTCGACGCTGAAGTACGGAAACGCGAACGGCAGCGCGCAGACGTTAAGCCTCTACGTCAACGGAACGAAAATCCGGCAAACCACTTTGCCTAACTTGGCGAACTGGGATACTTGGGGGACTAAGGTAGAGACCATTACCTTGAATGCCGGTAATAACACGATCGCTTACAAATACGACGCGGGCGATACGGCCAACGTCAACCTTGACCAAATCACATTAGATCCAACTTCAGCCACACCAACACCTACGCCAACTCCAACTCCAACGCCTACACCTACACCTACACCTACACCTACACCTACACCTACACCTACACCTACACCTACACCTACACCTACACCTACACCTACACCTACACCTACACCTACACCTACACCAACACCAACACCTACGCCAACACCTACGCCAACACCTACGCCAACACCTACGCCAACGCCTCCACCAGGCAGCAATATCGCGATCGGTAAACCGATTACCGCATCTTCCTCGACGCAGAATTTCGTGGCAACGAACGCGAACGACAACGACACTAACACTTATTGGGAAGGTAGCTCCAATCCAAG
Source organism: Cohnella endophytica (assembly GCF_003628305.1). Taxonomy (GTDB): domain Bacteria; phylum Bacillota; class Bacilli; order Paenibacillales; family Paenibacillaceae; genus Cohnella; species Cohnella endophytica. The sequence continues at coordinate 263,717 of NZ_RBZM01000001.1, forward strand.
TACGCTGACGCTTGATCTCGGAGCGAACCAAAATATTACGTCGATCGTGCTGAAGCTGAACCCTGCGACGGTCTGGTCTACACGCACGCAAACGATTCAAGTGCTCGGCCACGACCAAAACACGACGACATTCGGCAACCTGGTATCAGCGCAAACGTATACGTTTAATCCGGCTACCGGCAACTCCGTAACGATTCCGGTTACGGCGACGGTTAAGCGTCTGCAGTTGAACATTACGTCGAACTCCGGTGCTCCCGCAGGACAGATCGCCGAGTTCCAAGTGTTCGGCTCGCCAGCGCCAAATCCTGATCTGACGATTACGGGCATGTCTTGGACGCCTGTATCACCGGACGAGACCAACGCGATTACGTTGAACGCTACCGTTAAGAACATAGGTAACGCCAGCTCGCCGGCGACTACGGTCAATTTCTACTTGAACAATGAGCTTGCGGGCTTCGCTCAAGTAGGCGCTCTGGCCGCAGGCGCTTCGTCCACGGTATCACTGAATGCCGGCACGAAAACCGCCGCGACTTATACGGTGAGCTCGATAGTAGACGAGAGCAACGCGATCATCGAGCAGAACAAGTCGAACAATAGTTATACGAACTCTTCGACTCTCATCGTCGTTCCCGTATCAAGTTCCGACTTGATCGGTACCACTTCCTGGTCCCCAAGTACACCGGTCGTCAATAATTCGGTTGCATTTACGGTAAACCTCAAGAATCAAGGGACGATTGCTTCGGCGGGCGGCGCTCATGGCATTACGCTCGTCATTAAGAATTCCGCAGGTACTACGCTCCAAACTCTTACCGGCTCGTATTCCGGAGTATTAGCTTCGGGAGCTTCCGTTAACGTCGCCATTCCCGGGACCTGGACAGCGGTAAACGGGAATTACACCGTAACGACTACCGTTGCGGCAGATGCCAACGAAGTCGCGACCAAACAGGCGAACAACGTCAACACTTCGAACTTGGTCGTGTATGCGCAACGCGGCGCTAGCGTGCCGTATAGCCGCTATGATACCGAGGATGCTACTCTTGGCGGCGGAGCCGCATTAAGAACCGCACCGACGTTTAATCAAGCGCTGACCGCGTCGGAAGCTTCCGGCCAGAGTTATGTCACGCTGCCTTCCAACGGCTCCAATCTTCAATGGACCGTACGGCAAGGGCAAGGCGGCGCGGGCGTCACGATGAGATTTACGATGCCCGATTCGTCGGACGGCATGGGCTTAAGCGGTTCGCTTGACGTGTACGTCAACGGAACCAAGGTTAAGACGGTTTCGTTAACGTCCTACTATAGCTGGCAATATTTCTCGGGAGACATGCCGGCGGATACGCCAAGCGGCGGACGACCGCTATTCCGTTTCGATGAAGTGCATTGGAAACTGAATACGCCGCTTCAACCCGGCGATACGATCCGGATTCAGAAAGGAAACGATAGCATCGAATACGGCGTCGACTTCATCGAGATCGAGCCGGTTCCATCCGCAATCGCCCGTCCGTCTAACTCGGTATCCGTTACGGACTACGGCGCCGTCGCGAACGACGGCCAAGATGACCTAGCGGCCTTCAATGCTGCCGTAACCGCGGCGGTAGCCGGCGGTAAAACCTTGTATATTCCCGAAGGAACTTTTAACCTGAGCAGCATGTGGCAGATCGGTACGGCAAGCAATTTGATCAATAACCTTACAGTAACGGGCGCGGGGTACTGGTACACGAACATCCAGTTCACGAACCCTAACGCGGCTGGCGGCGGAATCTCGCTTCGGATGTCTGGGAAGCTTGATTTCGGCAACGTATATCTCAATTCGAACTTGCGTTCGAGATACGGCCAGAATGCGATTTACAAAGGGTTCATGGATAACTTCGGAACGAATTCCGTCATTCACGACGTCTGGGTCGAACATTTCGAATGCGGTTTCTGGGTAGGGGATTATGCGCATACTCCGGCGATTTTCGCGAACGGATTGTTGATCGAAAACAGCCGTATTCGCAATAACCTCGCCGACGGCGTCAACTTCGCCCAAGGAACGAGCAATTCTACCGTACGGAATAGCAGTCTTCGCAATAACGGCGATGACGCTCTTGCCGTATGGACCAGCAATGACAACGGTGCAACCGCGGGCGTAAACAATACTTTCTCTTATAACACTATCGAGGATAACTGGCGCGCGGGAGGAATTGCGTTCTTCGGAGGAAGCGGACATAAGGCCGATCACAATCTCATTATCGACACCGTAGGCGGTTCCGCTATTCGCATGAATACAGTGTTCCCGGGCTACCATTTCCAGAACAATACGGGCATTACGTTCTCCGACACGACCATCATTAACAGCGGCACAAGCCAAGATCTGTACAACGGAGAACGCGGCGCGATCGACCTGGAAGCATCGAATGACGCCATTAAGAACGTCACGTTCACGAACATCGATATCATCAATTCTCAACGCGATGCGATACAGTTCGGTTACGGCGGCGGATTCCAGAACATCGTGTTCAACAACATCACGATTAACGGTACGGGGCGGGATGGCATAACCACCTCGCGGTTCTCAGGACCGCATCTGGGTGCGGCCATCTTCACTTACACCGGCAACGGCTCGGCTACGTTTAATCACCTGACGACGAGCAATGTCGCTTATCCGGGCCTGTATTACCTGCAGAGCGGATTTAACTTGACTATCAATCCTTAATCAAGCGGCTAGATCAGTAGGGAGGAGTTCTTCGGAACTCCTTCTTTTTTGCGAGCCTTTTTGAAAAGCGCGTATGTTGGTATAATGTAGGAAAACGGTTCTTTGATTGAAGGTGAATTTGAATGGAGAAGCAAGTCATAGACCAATGCGAAGAGACTTGCGTGGGAACGGAAACGAATCTATCCGAAGTGAAACAAAAAATGGTGGATGATCTTTCGGCGGATAAACTGGCAGAACTATTTAAGGCGCTCGGCGATCCAACGCGCGTTAAGCTAATCGGTAGCCTGTTAATTAGCGAATTATGCGTGCACGATATATCGGTGCTTCTCGGAATGGGGCAATCTGCCATCTCGCATCAACTCAGATACTTGCGTAACCTAAGAATCGTAAAAAGACGTAAGTCCGGCAAAACCGTTTATTATTCCTTGGACGATTCGCATATCGAACAATTATTCGTCCTCACGTTGCAACATTTGAAACATGAATAATGAAGCGAACGATCAAACGGCAAGCCCCCTGGAGAGAACAGGGGGCTTGTTTCGATTGAAAATGTTAAAAAAGAGCCTTTTTTGTCAGATTGTGTTGCTATCATGTTATACTTATCTTAAAGTGCTTCCATAATTCGCCAAAGGAGTAATTCATAATGTCGCAACATCGCGCTATTTCCTTAATCCTATCTTTGTTCCTCGTTTTTAATCTGGCAGCGGGTACCGTATCGGCTGCGCCGAACAAACCCGCGAATCCGAAATTTACGGTCGCGTCGATCACAGTGAAAAAAGGCGATAAAGTCGATTTGAATTCTAAGCTGAAATCAACGGCCAAGGTCTCGTATCGCTTCGCGATCAGCGACTCCAAAGTGGCATCTGTCTCCGCTGCCGGCGTCGTTACGGGTATTTCTCCGGGTAAAGCAACGGTAACCGCGACGGTTTCTCAGACAGGATATAGCGGCAAAGCAAGCGTCGTCATTCAAGTGGGCGCGCCGACAACAGGCGACGGCGCAGCGATTGGTGCTACCAAATCTGTCGTCTACAAAGATATGGCGCTGCTGGACGCCGATATCCGTAAAGGTTTGCAGACGTTATTCAAGAAGGATTACGCGAAGCTAACGGACGATGAAAAAACACAACTAGACAAGCTGATGCAAATCGATCGCCAGCAATTGCTGACCGGTCTGCAATCGATCGTCGCGAAAGGAACGCCTTCATGGTCTACGGCTATGGCGCAGGAGTTCGCCGTCCACAACCTGGAAGGCAATATCAAAGATATAGCAGCGTTATTCACGAATGCAGGTTCGGATCAAGTCTTGCAACATGCCGCGTTTGATTTGCTGAGGCCGTTCAAGTCGGATCAAGCTCTGAAAGCCTTCGGCTCGCTGCTTATGTATTCGTCGGACGCGAGCTTGCGGTACAGCGTTGCTTACTTGATCAGCAAATTCGAGGGGAACTCCGAGGCGCTCTCGCTACTGATCAACGCGACGATGAAGGAAACCGACGAATCGGCATGGACGAACGAAGCCGCTTCTTTAATCTCAGTAGCCGGAACGGATCCCAATTTTATCAATTTAGTTGTGCTGACATACGGACAATTCTCGGATACGTATAAAACCAAGTTTGCACGTTTTTTTGGATACGATGACCCTGCTAGGGCGGAGCTGTTCAAGGTGTGGATAAAGACATTAACCGACAACCAACAGTCCACGGTCGATGCTCTGAAAAACGCTTCGAGCTCGTTGTTGAACGATTTGAAAAAGTTTCCTCATTTTAGAGACTAGAAAAGCTACTCATTCGAACTCATCGACATCTATCCAGGCGATTACTCGCGTAATTAGGGGAATCGCCAAGGAATAGATGTCTTTTTCATTTTGAATTTGTTACTCTTATTTCGTTAATCATTTCGGCAGCGCGAGGTTAGAGGGGGATACTTTCAGTGACTTTGCAGCAATTAAAATACGTCATCGAGGTCGCGAATCGGGGCTCCATTAACGAGGCGGCCAAACGATTGTTCGTTTCTCAGCCGACTCTATCGAACGCGATTAAGGATTTGGAAGAGGAAATGGGCTTTGCAATATTCGACCGTTCGAACAAGGGCATCTCGCTTTCCAAGGAAGGCGTCGAATTTTTGAGCTACGCGCGGCAAGTCGTCGAGCAGGCGGAATTGTTGGAAAGCCGATATTTGAATGCCAAGCCGTCGCCGCAGCATTTCTCGGTATCCACCCAGCATTATGCTTTTGCGGTAAATGCCTTCGTAAGCCTCGTCCAGGAGTATGGACAGGAGGAGTACGAATTAACTTTGCGCGAGACCAAAACCTATGAAATTATCGAAGACGTCAAAGAGATGCGCAGCGAGATCGGGATTCTATATCTCAATGAATTCAACGGAAAAGTCATCAACAAGCTGCTCAAAACCGCGAACTTGCAATTCAACAGTTTATTTACGGCCAAGCCGCACATTTTTATTAGCGTTAAAAATCCGTTAGCCGTTCAACCGGTCGTGACCATCGACCAACTGCAGGATTATCCGTATCTGTTCTTCGATCAAGGCGATTATAATTCATTTCATTTCTCGGAAGAAATTCTCAGTACGATGTCGCATAAGAAAAGCATTCGCGTAAATGATCGTGCGACGCTTTTTAATTTATTGATCGGGTTGAACGGGTATACGATCTCGACCGGAGTGCTGAGCGCGGATTTGAACGGCAATGAAATCATACCCGTACCTTTGGACGTAGGGGAAACGATTAACGTCGGCTGGATTTCCCACAAGAACACGTCGTTATCCAAGCTCGGAATGGCTTATATAGAAGCGCTTAACCGGGCAGTCGCCCCGTAACAACATAGATATAGCCAATGGCTATATCTAGGTATAGTTATTTCCAGTTACGCTATATCCGCGCGTAAATGGTATCTTTCTTGTAACAATTCGTATAGGAGTGTTACAAGATGGCGAAAAGCAGTGTGTTGGGCTATCCACGTATCGGCGCGGAACGCGAATGGAAGAAGGCTCTTGAAGCATTCTGGGCAGGCAAGCTCGATCAATCGGAATTTCACGAACAGCTGAAGGAAATCCGCTTGAATCATTTGCGCAAGCAGATGGACAAAGGCATAGACCTCATCCCGGTTAATGATTTCAGCTATTACGATCATGTACTCGATACGGCCACGATGTTCGGTATCGTTCCGAAGCGCTTCTCCTATGAAGGCGGAGTCGTGCCGTTGTCCTTATATTATGGCATCGCCCGCGGAACGAAGGATGCCACGGCCAGCGAAATGACGAAGTGGTTTAATACGAACTATCACTATATCGTACCCGAACTGGACGGGGCGGAGCCGGCGATTACCGAAAACAAACCCCTAAATGCCTATCGTGAAGCAAAGGAACTGCTCGGTATCGAAGGAAAGCCGGTTATCTTGGGGCCACTGTCTTTCTTGAAGCTGTCGAAAGGCTATGCGGCAACGGAGACGGATTCTTGGCTAGAGCGTTTGTTGCCGCTGTACGTGCAGATTCTTCGGGAGCTTGCCCATGAAGGCGTTCAATGGGTACAAATCGACGAACCGATTCTGGTGACGAAAGTAAGCGCGGAAGACGTACGCCGTCTTAAGTCGATCTATGATTCGTTCGCGTCAGCGGTGCCCGAACTGAACATTATGTTACAAACCTATTTTGAATCGGTAGAAAACTACAGCGATATCGTCGCTTTGCCGGTTAAAGGAATCGGACTTGATTTCGTGCATGGCTTGTCCGGCAACTTATCCGCTGTCCGGCAATCGGGCTTCCCGGCGGACAAGGTATTGGGCGCAGGAGTCATCGACGGCCGCGGTATATGGAAAGCATCCTTGCAAGAGAAACTCGCGCTTCTGAAGGAACTAACCGGAATCGTTTCGTCCGATCGCCTTATCATCCAATCCTCGTGCAGTTTGCTGCACGTTCCGGTTACCGTACAGAACGAGAAGAAGCTACTTCCCGAGCTCAAGGGAGCGCTAGCCTTCGCCGACGAGAAGCTGGACGAAATCGTTTTGCTTACCAAAGCCGACGTGTCGGGCGAGACCAGCATCGCAGTCGAGTTGGTACAGTACGAGAGTGACCTACAGGCGCTCAAACAATCCGGCGAGCGCAATCGTAACGACATTCAACAGTCCGTTGCCGCCATTAGCGCGCAATATCCGGCGCGTCATCTTCCTTTTACCGAACGTCATCTTGTTCAACGGGACAAATGGCAATTGCCGTTATTCCCGACGACTACGATCGGAAGCTTCCCTCAATCGGCAGAAGTTCGCAAAGCGCGCCAGCTATGGCGCAAGGGCGAGTGGAGCAACGAGCGATACGCCAAGTTCATCGAGGAACAAATCGACATCTGGGTAAAATTGCAGGAAGAGATCGGGTTAGACGTACTCGTGCATGGCGAATTCGAACGTACGGATATGGTCGAATTTTTCGGCGAGAAGCTTGCGGGCTTCGCGTTTACGCAGTTCGGCTGGGTTCAGTCGTACGGTTCCCGATGCGTAAAACCGCCGATCATTTTCGGGGACGTCGCGTTCGAAGAAGCGATGACCGTCGAGGAAACGAAATATGCCCAATCGAAGACCGAACGTCCGGTTAAAGGGATGCTTACCGGCCCGATTACGATCATGAACTGGTCGTTCGTCCGGGAGGACATCACGCGCGAACAGATCGCCTACCAGCTCGCTTATGCTCTTAGACAAGAAGTAGAGGCTCTAGAGAAGGCCGGCATCGGGATGATTCAGGTTGATGAGCCTGCGGTACGAGAAGGTCTTCCGCTGAAGGAACAAGATCAAGCGAACTACTTGCAATGGGCGGTCAAAGCGTTCCGCATGACGACTTCCACGGTTCAGGACACGACGCAAATTCATACGCATATGTGTTATTGCGAGTTCCACGACATGATCGATTCGATCGAAGCGATGGATGCGGACGTGATCTCCATAGAGACTTCCCGCAGCCACGGCGAACTGATTCACAGCTTCGAGCTGAACACGTATGAACTGGGGATCGGCTTAGGCGTATACGACATCCATAGTCCGCGCGTTCCGCGAGTGGAGGAGATGTCTTCGATGATCGATCGCGCCTTGCGCGTGCTGGACCCTCAGCTTTTCTGGATTAATCCGGATTGCGGACTCAAAACCCGCGGATTCGAAGAAACGGTCGATTCCTTGCGCAACATGGTCGAAGCGACGCGGATCGCACGCGAGAAGCATTCCTTAACGGTAAAATAAATAGTGCGTTCCGCAAAAAGCCGCGATATACATCGCGGCTTTTTGCGATTTTACGATAGAGCTTCGTCTCGATTTTCTTTCCCGATGTTGCTCGACTGATTTCCATGTGTTATTTTTCAGTGGTTCAAGCATTTAAACCGATTGCCCAAGGAGAACAATAAGATGCACGATAGTTTGAAATTGAGTCGATTGAAATCGGATTTTAAGTCCTGTACGAGGGTGTTATCGGCCATCGGAGACGAGACGCGTCAACTGATACTCTTTACGCTTATCGATGCCGGTTGCGATGGAATGCGCGTTGGAGAAATTACCGCTCAAACCCATCTGTCTAGGCCTGCCGTATCGCATCATCTCAAAATATTGAAAAATGCGGGAATCGTCGAAGTGTACAAGGTCACTACGATGAATTACTACTATTTGGACCCATCCAGTAAGCTCATGGATCTCAAGAAGCTAATCGCCGGCCTAGAAGATTTGCTCATCGTATCGCAGTAAACACGGGAGGGAAACGAAGATGACTCGTACACAGATATTTAATCATATTAATTATTCAAAACAAGTCCCTATACATTCAGGTTTCGGAGTTAACACGACAGCCAAGCAAGCATTGGGTGAGCGCAAACTCAAAGGTAAAGTCGCGATCGTGACCGGTGGTTATTCCGGCATCGGCCTGGAGACGGCACGCGTTCTTGCCGAAGCTGGCGCGACCGTCATCGTGCCTGTTCGCACGGAGGCAAAAGCCCGTATTGCGTTGAAGGGCATTCCGAACATCGAATTGGAGATCATGGATTTAATGGTTCCGCGATCGATCGACGCGTTCGCGGAGAGGTTCTTATCCTCGGATAGACCGCTTCATATGCTTATCAACGGCGCCGGGATTATGGCTACGCCATTCATGCTCGACAAACGAGGCTACGAAGCACAATTCGCGACGAACCATCTGGGTCACTTTCAATTAACGGCAAGACTTTGGCCTGCCTTGAAAAAAGCGGGAAACGCCCGGGTTATCGCAGTTTCCTCCAGAGCGCAACGTCTTGGTGGCGTCTTATTCGAAGACCCGAATTTTGCAACGACGGAATACGATAAGTGGAAAGCCTATGCCCAATCCAAGTCCGCTAACGTCTTGTTCGCCGTAGAACTGGATAAAATGGCCCAAATTCATGGCGTACGAGCTTTTGCAGTTCATCCGGGTTTAATCCCGAGTACGGGAATAGGTAGATTCAGTCTCGATGAAAAAGCGTCAAGCCTTTCCGTAAGTCTAAACAAAATTGCCTTAAAACTATTGAATAGGGGAAGCATCATTAAGTTAATAAATAGATTTAAGATGGGGCAGGGGAATCGATTCAAAACGATCAAACAAGGGGCCGCCACTTCGATATGGTGCGCTACGAGCGAAGCGCTAAATGATAAGGGAGGGGTTTATTGCGAGGATTGCGATATCGCCGAAGCCGTTCCGGTCGGGAGCTTAAGCGGGTACGGAGTGCGTCCGTGGGCGATCGATCCTGATAATGCCCAACGACTGTGGCAGCTCAGCGAGAAGCTAACTGGTGTGAAGTTCAATTTCTAGAGTCTGCTTATATTCAGTTTTCAAGCACAACAGCGACCTTTGCCCTCGGGAAAGGCCGCTGTTGTATTTTTTTACGGACAAAAACAAAAACGAAAGCCGCGCAATTCATAATTTTTTAAGAATTGCTTCATTAGCTGTTTACGATTGAAGCGTATCGTTACTTGCAGAGGATATTTTCCTACACCAGCAATCGCGACTAAGGAGCAAGCCATGACCTCACTTTTATCGAACTTCGCATTAATCGCGGCGTTTACGTCAATCGTATTGGCGCAAACGGTAAAAGTTCCTTTGCACTGGCTCGTCAGCAGAAGTTGGAGTCCCGCGCGCGGCTTTAGTACAGGCGGCATGCCGAGCTCTCATTCGGCCGGCGTCACTTCGCTTGCTGCCGCTATCGGCATAACGAACGGGCTTGATTCGTCCGTATTCGCCATTGCCGTCATCTTTAGCCTGATTACGATGTATGACGCAGCTGGCATCCGCCGTCACGCGGGCATTCACGCCACCTATATTAATCGAATTTTGAAATCGTATCCCGATGCGGATTTCCAAGAAGGCAAGGACGTCAACGCGCTTAACGAACGACTCGGCCATCGCCCGATCGAAGTCGCCGCCGGAGCCGTTTTTGGCTTTCTCGTCTGTATTATGCTTTACCTTCTCGTATACCGCTAAACAAGAGAGAGGAGAATAAAACCCATGAACAAGGATCCCAGCATTCTCATCGTGTATTCCACCTTCGGCGACGGTCATTATCAAGTAGCTAACGCCCTGAAACAGTCTTTCGCCGCCCAAGGGTATCATAAGATTCACCTGGTGGACTTATTCGCGGAAACCCATCCTTTTTGGAATGCAATCTCGCGGTTTACCTATTTGAAGAGCGCTTTATATTTTCCGAAGCTGTATGGGATGAGCTACCATTGGATGAATATATCGAAGCCGGAAGCGCGCATATACAAGTGGCTTCATGGGTTGGGCAAACGTAAAGTAGTGGAACTGGTCCAACGCATAAAGCCGGATGCCGTCATTCATACGTTTCCCTTCCTAGCCGTGCCCCAATTAAACGATAACGGTGACCTCGCCGTCCCGACGTTCACGGTATTGACCGACTACGTGTCGCATAACAGGTGGATCCATCCGGGAACGGATCGCTATTTCGTCGCTACGAACGAATTGAAGAGCGAATTGGTGAAACGAGGGGTCAATGACAGTCGCATTTCGGTAACCGGCATACCTGTTCGGAAATCGTTTCGTATGCCCGTAAACAAAGCAGCCTTAAGGCAAAAGTACGGTCTGGAATCCGGTAAAAACTATTTATTGTTAGTTGCCGGAGCTTACGGCGTTTTGTCGAACGTACGGCAAGTGCTCCAAACGGTGCTGGAGCGAACGGGCTATGAAGTATTGCTTGTTTGCGGAAAAAACGAAAAGCTTGCACACCGGATGATCGATGCTTACTCTGGCGATAAACGGGTACGCGTATTCGGATTCGTCGAGGGTATGGAGGAACTGATGTCGATCTCGTCGTGCCTAGTTACGAAGGCCGGCGCTATCACGCTTACGGAGGCGTCGGCTCTGTCGCTCCCCGTCGTCGTATACCGTCCGCTCCCCGGACAGGAAGAAGGAAACGCGGATACGCTGTCCAAGAAAGGCTCGGTGCTTGTCGCGCGAACGACGGAACAATTGGCTCGTCATTTGCTTCAATTGGAAGAAGAAACCTTCAGAGTCGGAATGGGTAGCGCCATACACGACATACACGTTGCGGATACGGGATCGTATATCGTCTCCGAGGTATTGCAATACACCGAGCAGTTCCAACGCATTCGTCAATGGGTTCCGTCTACGGAAGAGAGGCAGGCCGTACATGGATTTCGTTAAACGTCTTCGAGAGAATATCCAGTTGCCTTTTCTCCGGAATGCCTTGATGCTCTTCTTCATGGAATGGGTCCGCGGAGCGTTCCTGATTTCGCTGCTTCCATCGTTCGCTGCGGATCGATGGGGGTTATCGCTTGCTTTGATCGGAACGGCCGTATCCGTTCATTACTTAACGGACAATTTGGTCAAAAGCTTCGTAGGCTTTATGCTAGACCGATATCCCGCGAGATTTGTTCTTCATAGCGGTTTCGCGCTTGCCCTTATCGGGATCGGAATGACTCTATTCATCCATGTTCCATGGGTATTGCTTGTCTCATCGGGTTTACTCGGCATCGGCTTTTCTCCGATATGGCTTGTCAGCCTAAGCCAGGTCAAAGAAGAGAAACGCGCCGAACAGATGGGTTTGCTGTACGTATTCTGGCTAGCGGGTTTAGGGTTAGGACCGCTTACCATCAACCTTTTTCTCGATTACGGCTATCGCGCCGCATTTACTTTACTCATCAGCATGTTTGTCGCAGGTTGGCTGCTCGTGGGAAGAGGACATGGGAGGATAAGCTCTTTATCCATGACGTCCGTACCGATCCGTAAGCAACTCGTACAACTATGGGACAGACTCAAGAAATCCCGGGTACTCGTGCCTGGAATGGTTCTTCAGACAATGGCGGCCGGCATGCTTATCCCCTTCTTGTCCACGTTCGCCGTCGATCGCGTAGGGCTGTCCCATGCGCAGTTTTCCTTGGTTATCCTCACGGGCGGGGGATTTGCCGTTGCTTCACTCGTCCCGCTAGGCAAATGGTTCGACCGATACAACAGCAAATGGTTTCTGGTTTGCGGTTTCGGATTGTTTTCCGTTGCGCTATTCGCATTGCTATTTGTTCGTTCTTTCTTCTCCATAGAAGGGGCAGCGATACTCATGGGCGTCTCCTACGCCGGCCTGCTTCCCGCGTGGAACGCGTTGATGGCACGATATATTCCTCCGGAATCGCAAGGAGCCGGATGGGGAATATTTTCCACGGTAGAGGGGATGGGCATTGTCGTTGGACCTTTAATCGGAAGTTGGCTGGCCGCGAGCGGCAACATAGCGCTTCCGTTCGCCGTCAGCGCCGTTTTGTTCGGTCTTATCAGCTTATATTATTGTTTTTTACGGTCAAATCCATTATGTTTGATCGAAGAAAGCTGAACGGGAGCCGATGGTTAGATGTCAATACGATTAAAGTTACTCATCTCCTATGCGGCGATGCTTGTCGTGCCGCTCGTGTTAATGATCGTGACCGCGCTTCTTCTTGTGTTCGTATTCCGGGGGGATTTGCAAAATCTGAAAAGTCTCTACGAACGACAGCTGGAAGGCATCGAAGATTCGGATGTCCACTATCTCATCAAAAATACGATCGCGGATAATCCGGAACTTCTGACGGATACCCGGTATTTGGACGAATTAAGCAACGAACTGCAAGCGAGGAACGGTTTTATCGCCGTACGCATCGGCGACAGACTGCTATATGCTTCCGAACAAATTAAAGATAACGCGGATTTAGTCTCGGGGTTATCCCCATTCAAACACAGAGGTTACCGCAACGATGCGCCAACCAGAAACTATGGGAACGATCTATATGCCATGAAGCAATTCGATTTCGTGACCGCCGACCAGAGACCTGGCAGCTTGTTCTTGCTCAACAAAGTAGATCCGCTCGTGTTCTATGCCCGCAAATATTTTCCAAGCCTATTCATCGCACTAGTGGTCATTCTTGTTCTTACGCATTCTCTGCTCACCTATTTGATGTCCAAGAACATTATTCATCCGCTTCATGAACTGCGCAGAGCGGCACGAGAGATCAAAGAAGGGAACTTGGATTTCCGGATGAAGGTCGGCGGCAATGACGAAATCGGTCAATTAGGCGTCGCGTTCGAAGAGATGAGATCTCGGATCCAGGATTCCCTGCGCATTCAGAAGCAATATGAAGAAAATCGAAAAGAGCTGGTCTCGAACATTTCTCACGACCTTAAGACGCCGATCACGGCGATCAAAGGTTACGTCGACGGAATTTTGGAAGGGGTCGCGGACTCTCCCGAAAAAACGCAAAAGTACATGAAGACGATTGCGGCCAAAGCCGAGGAAATGGATCAGTTGATCGACGAATTGTTCCTTTTCTCTAAGCTCGATTTGAAAAGCATTCCGTTCTCGTTCGAGAATGTCCCCGTTCTTGCTTTTTTACGGGATTGGACGGAAGATCTTCAATTCGAATTGGAGAAAAAGAGTGTGCGTTTGGAGACGGATATTCGATCGGGAACCGACGGAGTCATGCTCGTCGATCGGGATAAATTGAATCGGGTTTTGACGAACGTCATTCAAAATAGCCTCAAATATATGGAAAAGAAAGACAAAATAATAGCGGTCGAGGCTTGGGACGACGGGGAACAGCTGCATCTCGAGATTCGGGACAACGGACCCGGCATAGACGCCGAAGCATTGCCGTACGTGTTCGACCGCTTCTATCGCGCGGAGCAGTCCCGGAACACGGACACCGGGGGAAGCGGACTGGGACTAGCCATTGCCAAACAGATCATGGATGGTCATGGAGGCGACATTCGCGCCGAGAGCCAAGAAGGGGAAGGCACCACGCTCGTACTGACCCTACCGATTCGGAGAGAAGGTTAAAAGTCCAATGAAAACCATATTAATCGTGGAAGACGAAGCGAGCATAGCCGAGCTTCAGAGGGATTATCTAGAGATTAATGGCTATCGCGCCGATATCGCCGAGAACGGGGAAATCGGATTAGAGAAAGGGCTTGCGGGAAACTACGATCTTATCTTATTGGATTTGATGTTACCCAAGATGAGCGGATTCGAGGTATGTCGGCTTATCCGGGAAAAGAAGGACATCCCTATCCTGATGGTTACTGCCAAAAGGGAAGATATCGATATGATCCGCGGCTTGGGGCTTGGAGCGGATGATTATATTATGAAGCCGTTTAAGCCGGCCGAATTGGTCGCCCGGGTAAAAGCGCATCTAGCCCGTTATGAACGACTGATCGGTAACAAAGCAATGACCAACGAGGTGAATATTCACGGATTACGCATCGATTCCGATTCGCGCAGGGTGTACTTGGAAAACGAAGAAATTATACTGACGACGAAGGAATTCGACTTGCTGCATTTTCTCGCGATTCATCCGAATCGCGTATTCAGCAAAGATCAATTGTTCGAACGATTATGGGGCATTGACGCCATAGGGGATACGCAAACGGTAACCGTCCATATTCGCAAGCTGCGCGAGAAGATCGAGAAGGACTCGTCCAATTCTCGATACATCGAAACCGTATGGGGAGCGGGATATCGCTTTCGGAGCCCTTCCGAGTTTATTAAACCTTAACAATTGCTTCATTTGAAATAGCAAAGCGTCTCTTCCGGTAATCGGGGGATGCGCTTTTTTTTTAATAATAATTTAATAACGGGTTCACCGATAGTTTATAACTATTACTTATGGTAAATAGGAAACGTATTTACGAATTCGATAGACAGAGGGAGCGTGCAAGCATTCATGCAAAATAGCGTTATTGCAATTATCCAAGGTATTGTCGAAGGTTTGACCGAGTTTCTGCCGGTATCCTCCACCGGGCATCTTATTCTGACGGGTAAGTTACTTGATTTTAGCGGCGACAAGGCCGACACGTTTGAAATCGTAATTCAATTGGGTGCTATTTTGGCCGTCGCGGTGATTTATTGGAGGCGTATTTTGAACCTGCTTGGATTAATTCGCATGAAGCCAGGTTCTTTGGAACAATCGGATTCGGCGCACAAATTAAATCTGATCCATGTCATTTTGGCGTGTTTGCCTGCTATGGCTTTAGGTTTAATCTTGCATTCGTTTATCAAATCCTATCTATTTTCTCCTTATACGGTACTGGTAGGCTTAGTGCTGGGAGGAGCATTCATGCTATACGGACAAAAGAAGCAAGCGAAGGTTCAAGCCGAGAGCGTAGATCAATTGTCTTATAAACAGGCTTTCTTAATCGGTTTGTATCAATGCCTAGCGTTATGGCCGGGCTTTTCCCGTTCGGGAGCAACAATAGCCGGCGGATTACTGTCGGGCGTAAATTATCGAGCAACGACGAATTTCTCGTTTCTGATCGCCATTCCGATGATGGTTGCCGCTAGCGGCTACGAGCTGCTGAAAAGCTATTCTACCTTAACGTCTTCGGATATCGGTTTTTTTGCAATCGGATTTATCGTCGCTTTTGTCGTCGCGTTGCTTGCGGTCATAACGTTTTTGAAGCTGCTTGAGCGTTTTAAGCTAGCCCCCTTCGCATATTACCGTTTTGCCCTCGCGATTGTTTTTCTCGCCTACTTGTTGCTCAACGCATAACTGTTTAATCAAGGATATCAAGAGGAAGTAGTGAATTCGGCATGCAACATATCATTGACTGGGTTTCGAATACCGCGGTTCATCTCATAGAAACGCTTGGAATTTGGGGTATATTTATCGGTATGGTCCTGGAAAGCGCCTGTATTCCTATCCCAAGCGAGGTCATCATGCTATGCGGAGGAGGCGCCGTGGCGAATGGGACGATGTCTTTTGCCGAGGTTGTTGCGGCGGGAGTAGTCGGCAACGTGATCGGCTCCATAATCGCTTATTACATTGGACTGCGCGGAGGCAAAGTACTACTAGAACGTTACGGCAAATACGTTCTCTTCAGGGCTTCGCATTTAGAACAATCTCAACGTTGGTTTGATCGCTTTGGAGAAAGCACCGTGTTTTTCACAAGAAATCTACCGTTTATCCGAACTTTCATTTCGCTTCCCGCAGGAATCGCGGGAATGAATTTCCGTAAATTCGTCATCTTCACCACGCTTGGCTGTATTCCTTGGAATATCGCTTTGACCTACGCAGGCTTTAAGATCGGCACGAATACAAGTACCGTGGAACGTTATCTTCATCCCGTCAGCTATGCGATCGCGGCAATTGTATGCGTAATGCTCGTAATCTGGCTTGTGCGGAAAAGAAAAGATGCTCGCGATTAGTCATGACGCAGGAGGCGATAATAAGAAAAGAGCGAGTCTTCATGAGCACCAACTCGGGCAAATGACTGCCGATCTCGGCCACAATCGGTAAAGTTGACGTTGCTCGGGTCCCGTGTCAAGATGGAGGGGATCGCAATATTAGGAATAATTGGACGGAGAGGGGAACTTATGACGGACAATCATACAACGCCAGAAGCAGGATGGAATTTCGACAACAGTTATGCGCGACTGTCGCCTTCTTTTTATACCGCTCTTAATCCGACCCCCGTACGCTCGCCTAAGTTAGTTCTACTTAATGAGTCATTGGCAGCAACTCTTGGGCTGAGAGTCGAATCGTTACAAAGCAAGGATGGAGTAGCGGTGCTTGCCGGCAACCTGATTCCCGGAGGAGCCATGCCGTTAGCGCAAGCATACGCAGGGCATCAATTCGGTCATTTCAATCGATTAGGGGATGGCCGGGCAATATTGCTTGGCGAACAACTTACTCCCCAAGGCGAGCGCTTCGATATTCAGCTTAAAGGTTCCGGTCCAACGCCATACTCCCGCAGAGGAGACGGCCGAGCCGCGATGGGGCCGATGCTGCGCGAATACATTATCAGCGAAGCGATGCATGCGCTCGGCATTGCGACTACCCGAAGCTTGGCGGTCGTGTCGACCGGCGAATCCATTTTTCGCGAAACCGAGCTGCCTGGTGCGGTACTGACTAGGGTGGCCGCGAGTCATGTGCGTGTAGGCACTTTTCAATATATCGCGCAATGGGGCACGGACGAAGAGCTCCGGACGTTGGCGGATTATGTTTTGCAGAGACATTATCCCGAGATTGATGCGGCGGGCGAGGAGAACCGCTATCTTCAGTTACTTAAGGAAGTCATCAAACGACAAGCCGCCTTAATCGCTCAATGGCAGCTCGTCGGTTTTATACACGGTGTCATGAACACGGACAACATGGCCATTAGCGGAGAAACGATCGATTACGGTCCATGCGCGTTCATGGATGCCTACGACCCGGCAACCGTGTTCAGCTCCATCGACACGCAAGGTCGTTATGCCTATGGGAACCAGCCCTATATTGGCGGGTGGAATCTTACCAGGTTCGCCGAGACTCTGTTGCCGTTGTTGCATGACGATGAAGAGCAGGCCATCAAGCTCGCCGAGGGTGCATTGGCCGATTATGAGGCGTTGTTTCAACGGGAATGGCTTGCGGGAATGAGGGCCAAACTGGGCCTATTTAACGAAGAATCGGAGGATGAAGCCCTGATCGAAACTCTCCTCGATATGATGAAGAAGAACCGCGCGGATTACACGAATACTTTCCGTGCGTTAACCTTAAATAAGCCGGAGGAATCCGCGTTGTTCGGTTCACCGGAATTCGCTTCTTGGCATCAGCTTTGGCAGGCGAGAGTAGGCAGACAGAAGGAGCCGTTAACCGCCTCGCAGGAGTTGATGCGCTCAAGCAATCCCGCGGTCATCCCTCGGAATCATCGGGTTGAAGAAGCGCTCGAAGCCGCCGTCGAACGAGATGACTATAGCGTGATGGAGCGATTGCTCGCTGTTCTTGCGACTCCCTTCGCGCATGCTCCGGATCAGGTTGAATACTGCGCGCTCTCATCGGATGCAGCGGGTCCTTACAGAACTTTCTGCGGGACTTGAATGAAGGAACGAAGGATAATTAATGTAATTAAATAAATCCGCACGTAATTAATTAAGAGCGTGTCGCGATTAGCGATACGCTCTTTGGGTTGCGCACGGAAGGTAGCGGACAACTATCGAACCAATTCAATAAATCGGCTAGCGGCGCTCGTAAGCGGCATGTTTCGCATCGTCATGATGCCGACGTGCGAGGGAGGCAGCGGAACGTCCAATCGAATCTCGAAGAGGGAACCTTCTTCGAGTTCCTTCGAGACGAATTCCCTCGTCACGTAAGAAATGCCAAGCCCTCTGCGCGCAAACTCGATAAGAAGATCCACGCTGCCTACTTCGATTTCCGGCTTGATCGTATAGCCGTAGTTTTGGAAGATTTCCGTTATCGCCATGCGCGCCCGGCTATTCCGCGAGAAAAGAATGACGGGATATTGCAACAGCGACTCCAGCGACAACACTTTGTTCTTTATCTCGGCAAACCGAGCCCCCGCCACGAAGCAATCCTGCAGCTTGAAGCTCTCCCGCACTTCTAGCTGGGAATCGACGATCGGCATGCGAACGACGCCCAGATCGATTCTGCCTTCTTTTAAGAACGTAATGACTTCCGGCGTCGTTCCGTGGTTGAGGTGCAGCTTGATTCCGGGATGCTTCTCATGGAACTCTTCCAAATAAGGAAGCACGTAATGCTTGAACAACGAGTCGCTTCCGCCGATCCGCAGCTCGCCGTTGTCCAAATTCTTAAGCGCGGCCATTTTTTCCTCGGCCGTCGAGATTAAAATCTGCGACTGCTCGATATAGGAATACAGGATGGAGCCTTCTTGCGTCAGCTCGACTCCTTTGGAATTTCGATAAAACAAAATGAGGCCGAAGCTGTCCTCCAGCTGTTTGATCGCGTGGCTGACGCTCGGCTGGGTGAGGTACAAGGCTTTAGCGGCCTGAGTCAGGCTGCCCGTTTTTGCCGCCCAATAAAACACCTTGTACAATTCATAATTGTTGGTCATAGACATGGTCTATAGCTCCTGTTAAATATATTAATTACTTGTATGGCCTTCAATCGTATTATAGTGAAAATAAGAAAAAGAAACCAGAGCTCTCGCGAGCTCAGCCGGAAGGAGAAGGAAGATGGAGCCGACTACAATTGTCTTGTTCGGGGCGACTGGGGATTTAGCCAAAAGAAAAATATACCCCGCCTTATATAATTTGTTCATCGACGGCAAACTGCCGAAAGAATTCTCGCTAGTCGGCCTTGGAAGAAGAGAATGGACCGATGAATCGTTCCAAGCCAACGTCGAGAAGTCTCTTCATCAATTTTCCAGACGCGAAGCGAATGATGCCGGTCTGGTGAAAGAGTTCTTGCGTGCATTCCGGTATAGCGTGCTGGATATCGGCCGACAAGAGGATTACCTAAAGCTGCTTCAATTGGTCGAAAGTCGTGAAAACGAACTTCAAATGCAGCCGAACCGTTTGTTCTATCTATCCGTAGGACCCGAATATTTCGAGCCGATCGCAGCTAATATCAAGGAAAGCGGACTCGGTTCCGCGAACGGTTGGAAGCGTCTCGTCATCGAGAAACCGTTCGGCCATGATCTGAGTTCGGCACGTGATCTCAATCGGAATTTGAGCAAATCGTTCGAGGAACACGAAGTGTTCCGGATCGACCATTATCTTGGCAAGCCGATGGTACAGAGAATGGAATCGTTGCAGCAGGCGAATCCGGTCATTCAAGCTTTATGGACGAACCGGTATATCGCCAACGTGCAGATTACGGCCAACGAATCGGTCGGCGTCGAAGAGAGAGCGGGTTATTACGATCATGTCGGAGCCATACGGGACATGTTCCAGAACCATATGCTGCAATTGCTGATGATGGCGGCGATTCATCTTCCTAACGACAGTACCTCCGAAGAGGTGCGCTTCAAGAAGAAAAAGGTGATGGAAGCCCTCGAGCTGGTGCAAAAAGAGGATGTTATCGCCAACGTGATCCGCGGACAGTACGCAGAAGGCAGCATGCAAGGCAATCCGGTAGTCGGCTATAAGTCCGAACCGGGCATCGCGCCGGACTCCATGAACGACACGTTCATTGCCGCCAAGCTGCAGATCGACAATAACAATTGGCGCGGCGTTCCATTCTACATTCGCACGGGTAAACGGATGAAGGACAAATCGACGAGAATCGTCGTCGAATTCAAAGAGCCGCTTAAGCAAGCATCGACGAAAAGCGAAGACGGCACGGAGCCTAATCTTCTCGTCATCGAGATCGGACCCAACGAAGGCATTACGCTGCAGCTCAACGCGAAGGATCCCGAACATAAAGGATCGTTCAAGCCCGTTCATATCGACCTGCAGGCAAGCCCGCAAAACTCTCCGGAGGCTTACGAGAATTTGATCGGCGATGCGTTGAACGGAGATCCTACGTTCTTCGCGCATTGGGACGAGGTAGAGTTGTCGTGGCAGTGGGTTCAACCGATCCTGGACGCGTTCGAAGAGAACCTCGTTCCTCTTTATCCCTACGCGGCGGGCACTTACGGTCCAGTCGAATCCGACGCGCTGCTCGCGAAAGACGGTTATCATTGGTGGTTCGATGCTAAGCCAGACCCAAATAACGCAATCAAAGAAGGAGATCAATATGCCTACAACTCAAACTATTGAACAATTATCGATCGATACGATCCGAACGTTATCGATCGATGCCATCAACGCCGCCAACTCCGGTCATCCGGGCTTGCCTATGGGAGCCGCGCCTATGGCATACGCCTTATGGTCCGCGCAATTAAATCACAATCCGGGTAACGCCAAGTGGTTTAACCGCGATCGTTTCGTTCTGTCCGCGGGTCATGGTTCCGCTTTGTTGTACAGCCTTCTGCATTTGTCCGGATATCGGGTGTCGATCGACGATTTGAAACAATTCCGCAAGCTGAACAGCTTAACGCCGGGTCATCCCGAATACGGTCACACGGACGGCGTGGACGCGACGACGGGTCCGCTGGGACAAGGAATTGCGATGGCGGTCGGTATGGCGATGGCCGAAGCTCATCTTGCCTCGAAATACAATCAAGCCGGGTTCCCGGTCGTCGATCATCATACCTATGCGCTCGTCGGCGACGGCTGCTTAATGGAAGGTATTTCTTACGAAGCGATGTCCATGGCCGGACATATGAAATTGGGTAAATTAATCGTGTTGTACGATTCCAACGACATCTCGCTGGACGGAGCGCTTAACCTAAGCTTCGGCGAGAATATTCAGAAGCGCGCGGAATCGGCGAACTGGCAATATTTGCGGGTGGAAGACGGCAACGACATAACGAGCATCGGCGCAGCGATCGCGGCGGCCAAGAGCAACGATACGCAACCAACGATCATCGAGGTACGCACGATTATCGGTTACGGTAGCAAGGCCGCGGGAACGAACAAAGTCCACGGAAATCCGCTCGGCAAAGACGAAGCCAAAGCAACCAAACAAGTGTATGGATGGCAGTACGAAGAAGAGTTTACCGTTCCGGCCGAGGTCAAGGCTCATTTCGAGCAACTTAAGCAAAATGGGGCGGCCAAAGAAGCGGAATGGAATCAACTGATCGCTTCCTATACGGCTCAATATCCTTCGCAAGGTAAAGAACTCGCTCAAGTCATCGACGGTTCCGTATCGATCGACGCCGCCGACATCCTGACCTTCGACGCTTCCAAAACCATATCCACACGTGTAGCTAGCGGCGAAGCGATCAATCATTTCGTGAAAATCGTGCCTTCCATCTTCGGGGGCAGCGCGGATTTATCGCACTCGACGATGACGGATATTAAAGGCGAGCAAACCTTCGCGATCGAATCCTACTCCGGCCGCAACGTCTACTTCGGCGTACGCGAGCATGCGATGGGCGCTGCCGGCAACGGCATGGCTTTGCATGGAGGAGTCAAATCGTTCGTCAGCACGTTTTTCGTATTCAGCGATTACTTGCGCCCGTCCATTCGACTGGCCGCGCTACAGAAGCTTCCTGTTATTTATGTCTTTACCCATGATTCCATTGCGGTCGGGGAAGACGGACCTACGCATGAGCCCGTGGAGCAATTGGCCGCGCTGCGCACGATCCCGGGTCTAACGGTCATCCGGCCGAGCGACGCCAATGAAACGGCAAGCGCTTGGGCCTATGCGCTGGAGCAAAAGGAAGGACCGGTAGCCCTTGTATTAAGCAGACAGAATCTGCCGATCTACGAAGCGACCAAAGCAAACAAGCAAGAAGTTGCCAAAGGAGCTTATGTCCTGACCGAAACGAACGATCGGCCGGACGTCATTCTGATCGCTACAGGTTCCGAGGTTTCCTTGGCCGTCAACGCCAAAGCAGAGCTCGAACAGGATAATGTTTCCGTTCGCGTCGTGGCCATGCCGAGCAGAGAATTGTTCGATCGCCAGCCTCAGGACTATAAGTCGAGCGTGCTGCCCGATTCTGCGACGAAGCGCGTAGCCATCGAAGCCGGCATATCGTTAGGCTGGGAACGCTATACTGGACCGAATGGGAAAGTATTATCGATCGATACGTTCGGCGCTTCCGGACCGGGCGGAGAAGTTATGGCCCACTTCGGATTTACCGTCGATCATGTCGTTAGTCTGACCAAACAACTATTGAAGTAACTCAAATTCAACCCATCAAACGGAGGTTATTCACATGAAATTTTTCATCGATACCGCGAACCTGGTAGACATCAAAAAAGCTTATCAAATCGGCGTCTTGTCCGGCGTCACGACGAATCCTTCCTTGGTTGCCAAAGAAGGCGTCAAATTCGAAGACAGAATCGCGGAGATTTTGCGCGAAGTGCCCGAAGTCGAATCGGTTTCCGCCGAAGTTACTCCCGATGCGTTGACGGCTGAAGAAATGATCGCGCAAGCGAACGAACTAATCAAGATTAACAATTTCGATAAAAACATTACGATCAAGCTACCGATGACGCTGGCCGGTTTGGAAGCTTGCCGTTATTTGTCTAAAAAAGGCGTAAAAACAAACGTAACGTTGATTTTCACGGTTAACCAAGCGCTGTTGGCCGCACGCGCAGGCGCTACCTATGTGTCTCCGTTCCTCGGCCGCTTGGACGACATTTCCGAAGACGGAGTTTTGTTGGTTTCCAAAATCGCCGAGCTTTTCCGTACGCATAACCTCGAAGCGCAGATCATCGCAGCTTCGGTCCGTCATCCGGATCACGTGACTCGCGTAGCGATGGCAGGCGCGCATATCGCCACGATTCCTTTCTCGGTCATCGAGCAAATCTCCAAGCATCCCCTGACGGATCAAGGCATGGAGAAATTCGCGGCAGATTGGAAAAAAGCGGTACAATAAAGAGATAAGCCGGAGAGGATAGGGTGGAACCTACTATGAGCAAACAACAAATCGGCGTGGTCGGCTTGGCCGTCATGGGGAAGAACCTTGCATTGAACATCGAGAGCAAAGGATTCTCGGTTGCCGTATACAATCGTTCGCCGGAAAAAACGAATGAACTGTTGGAGGAAGCGAAAGGAAAAAACTTCGTTGGCGCTTACAGCGTCGAACAATTCGTCCAATCGCTCGAAACTCCGCGTAAAATATTGATTATGGTCAAAGCGGGACAACCGACGGACGATACGATTAATCAGCTCGTACCGTACCTAGATCAAGGGGATATTCTGATCGACGGCGGCAACGCGTATTTCCCCGACACGCAAAGAAGAAACAAAGACTTGCAAGCTCAAGGCTTCCGCTTTATCGGAGCGGGCGTGTCGGGCGGAGAAGAGGGAGCTCTTAACGGTCCCGCGATCATGCCAGGCGGACAGAAGAGCGCGTATGAATTGGTGGAGCCTATCTTGACCGCGATCTCGGCCAAGGTAAACGGAGATCCGTGCTCAACCTATATCGGAGAAGACGGCGCCGGCCATTACGTCAAAATGGTGCACAACGGTATCGAATACGGCGATATGCAGCTTATCGGCGAAGCCTATCACTTGTTAAAGGATGTTTTGCGCTTAAACACCGACGACTTGCATGAGATTTTCACCGAATGGAACAACGGCGAGCTGGACAGCTATCTGATCGAGATTACGGCGGATATTTTCGCGAAGACCGATCCGGAGACGGGCAAACCGATGGTGGATGTCATTCTGGATTCGGCCGGGCAAAAAGGAACAGGGAAATGGACGAGTCAAAGCGCGCTCGATTTGGGAGTTCCTTTGTCCATTATTACCGAATCGGTATTCGCTCGGTTTATTTCCGCGATGAAAGAGGAGCGCGTGGCCGCAAGCAAGAAGCTGTCCGGTCCTGAGGCATCCGGCTATGACGGAGATGCCCGCGAATTCGTTGAGGCCGTTCGCAAAGCCTTGTATGCCAGCAAGATCGCTTCTTACGCCCAAGGCTTCGCTCAGATGAGAGCTGCGTCCGACGCGTACGGCTGGGATCTCAATTACGGCGGTATCGCGATGATCTTCCGCGGAGGCTGTATCATTCGCGCAAGATTCCTGCAAAATATCAAGGATGCTTACGACCGCGATCCGGCTCTTACGAACCTGCTGATGGACGATTACTTCAGCGAAGTCGTCGGCAATTATCAGGAAGCTTGGAGAAAAGTCATCGCGATCGCCGTAACCCGGGGAATTCCCGTTCCCGCGTTCGCTTCCGCATTGGCATACTACGACAGCTATCGCACGGAACGTCTGCCTGCGAACTTGCTGCAAGCGCAGAGAGATTATTTCGGAGCGCATACGTTCGAGCGGTTGGATCGGAAGGGAAGCTTCCACTTTCAGTGGATGGAATAAATTCCTTACTTAAATAAGTATAAGCACGCTGCCCTCATGGGCGGCGTGCTTTGTTAATACGTACGGATGTGCGAGGCAGAACCTAGTAGCTGATCCCGACGCGAGCGCTTATGAATTCCTTGTTGCGTAACTGATGAAAGGCGAATTCCGCCGTATCCGCAACGGAGATGCTCTCCCCGCCGACAGGTAAGCGATCGCGTTCGATCCGGTAATTGCCCGTATAGGGACCATCCGGCAAGTATGTCGGACATACGATCGTCCAGTCCAAGCCGGATTGCGCGATCTCCTCGTAAAACCGATGATGTTCCATTGCCGATCTCGTCATCTTGCGGCGAGATTCGGACGATTCATAACGAAGTCGACCAGGCTCCGCGCGGCTGTCGAGAATGCCGGCCGTTCCGATCGAAATCAATCTTTTAATGCCATTAACTTTCATCGCCTTCACGAGTAACGGCGCAGTTACCGACAAAACGTTTCCCCCGTCCGTGCTCAGGGCGCTTATTACGGCTTCCGCGCCTTCGGAAGCTTGAACGAGATGCCGAAGGTCGGTCGCGTCTCCCTTGAGCCATGTAAATCTATCGTTAACGGCATTAATTTTGTTAGGATCCCGAACAAGGGCACGCATCCGATGATCGTCGGCTAACGCAAGCTTAAGCCATTCCTGTCCGATGCGGCCGGTAGCGCCCAATACGCAAATCAACATGGTTACCTCCGATTGAAATAACAAATTCATTTACTTCTTCATAGTATAGCGAAAAATAGCGCGACAACGACGACAATCGAAGTTACACTCAAGATTCGCTAATTATTTAAATAAAATGCTTTACCGCGCTGTCGCGATTTGATAATATTATCGCAATGATGAAATGCGACGAAGAGACGAGTAAATAAAGGTCATTCTTTCACAGAGAGCTCCGACGGCTGAAAAGGAGCAAAGAATTCTTTATTGAACAAAGACTCCGAGCAGCGCGTCGGAACCTCTATACGAGGGGGTGGCGCGACAGGAGCTCCTGTTACAGAGCTAGAGTATAAGCATGGCTAGGTTATGCCGTACTCGAAGAGGCGAAAAGGGAGACCTGTTCGCAAACTGGGGTGGTACCGCGAGCCAACAATCTCGTCCCTAAGACAATCGTCTTGGGGGTGGGATTTTTTTGTTACCGAAGCTTGCATGTAATAGAGGAATACACTACATTAAACCATTACAATTCGAAAGGATTTGAATACGGATGACGGAAAAATTGAAGGCAGGAATCGTTGGTGGAACGGGAATGGTCGGGCAGCGCTTTGTCGAGTTACTCGATGGACATCCTTGGTTTGAGGTGACGGCTATCGCGGCCAGCGCCGGATCGGCAGGGAAAACCTACGAGGAATCGGTGCAAGGCAGATGGAAATTGACTAGCCCGATCCCGGAAAACGTAAAAAAGATCGTCGTTCAAGACGCGTCGAAGGTTGAAGAAGTCGCCGCTTCCGTCGATTTTATTTTCTGCGCGGTCGATATGAAGAAGAACGAGATTCAAGCGTTGGAAGAAGCCTACGCCAAGACCGGTACGCCCGTGATCTCGAACAACTCGGCTCATCGTTGGACGCCCGATGTCCCGATGGTCATTCCTGAAGTAAATCCGGGGCATATCGATGTTATCGCCGCCCAAAGAAAACGTCTTGGAACCTCGACCGGTTTCATCGCGGTTAAACCTAACTGTTCTATCCAAAGCTACGTGCCGATGCTTAACGCCTTGCTCGATTACAAACCGACCAAAGTAGTCGCTTCGACGTATCAGGCGATTTCCGGAGCCGGCAAAAATTTCTCCGATTGGCCCGAAATGCTCGATAACGTCATTCCATACATCGGCGGGGAAGAAGAGAAGAGCGAACAGGAGCCGTTACGAATCTGGGGCAGCATCGTGAACGATCAAATCGTGAAAACCAGCGCGCCGCTCATTACGACGCAATGCATTCGCGTTCCGGTCCTGGATGGACATCTGGCAACCGTCTTCGCTTCGTTCGAGAACAAACCTTCGAAAGATGAAATTCTCGATCGCTGGCGCCAATTCAAAGGCCGTCCGCAAGAGCTTGGCTTGCCTAGCGCGCCAAAGCAATTCATCACCTATTTCGAGGAAGAAAACAGACCTCAGACCAGGCTGGATCGCGATATCGAGCGTGGCATGGGCGTGTCGGCCGGACGATTACGCGAAGATACGATTTACGATTTCAAATTCGTCGGACTTTCGCATAATACGTTGCGCGGAGCGGCGGGCGGTGCCGTCCTCATCGCCGAATTGCTGAAAGCGGAAGGTTACATCCAAGCCAAGTAAGCAATTTTGGTTCTACTGCTCCAATTTTGACGACGCTTCACGGATCATCATGAATAATTTCGGAGCGGATTACGCACAATAGTTTGGACGGTGTAAGAGAGGTGTGGTTCCATTGGACCAATTGGTGCAAGGGCTGCTGGAGGAACTTGTCTAATCACTTAGCCTAGGAAGCGAGGGGTTGTGCCGCAGAGTATCTCTGAACACAAGAGTACCCAAGTGATCCATTATAGCGAAGTGTGATGTCTAAGACTCAACAATCAACCACCGTCGAGAGAAGGAGCCTGTCATGGGCTCCTTCTTTTCGTTTAAATCAATCGTCCGAAATTTTCCCGACGAAGTACCCCCTCAAAATACGAAATCACATCGAATATTATAAATATATAATGTGAGCTGGAATGCTAGAGAGGTAGGGAAATTATGAATAATGCTGTGAAAAAAATTCATTACATAAACGAGAACGAAGACTTTAACATAATGGCTGCATATCAAATGAGAATAGCTGAGAACCAAAAATTGCTTGATGAGATCCACCGATTAAATGGCAAACTCAACGATTTGAGTTTTGAATTAATAAAAGCACAAGATGATGCAAACAATTACCGCGATATGTATCATGCGCTTCGTCAGGGGAATTATTTACTCATCCCTAAGTGAGGGGCGTATTTTACCCTTCGATCATCACTCTGAAATTGTGATATGATTGCTATAATTTAACATATTGTGGCGGCGAGGGGTTTGTATGAAAAAGTATTCGCTTCTGAGTTTTCTTACGATATTCCTGTTATCAGGATGTGCTTCCGAGGAACTCCCGTTAAAAATGGAAGTAAGTAATATTGAAGTTTATTCTCTATCGGTAGATCGAGAAAAGACTTATATTTTAACCATTTCCGATCCCAACGCAATCAATGGGATTGTTTCCGAACTAAATAAATTAACCAAGACCAACTTTAATGATCCGGAGCGCGGAGGAAACAGATATGAAATTCAATTTAGGAATGAAAAGGAGGAAAAGGTATTTGAATATAATGATTTAGTTGAATTCGGCGGAAAAATATATACGGAAGAATCGGCGGATAAAGGGAAAGTTTGGTCTGTAACCGACAATATGTCACGTAAATTGCTCGGCGATAATAGAAAACCGCTAGAGTCTTGAAATCATACACTAAAAAGGAGCATGTGGAGGACAAAAACAACATACATGCATTCAGGTCCGCGTGGAGCGCGGATTTTTTTAGTTTGTGGATGTGAGTTCTTGTTGTTCGCTCAAGATAAGAACTTGAACTCTAATCTTAATACAATCGTAATAATTTGCTTAGAGAATCGTAAGCAGTTTAGCTTACTCTGCATTTGCAAGATAAATAATATGGAGTGTGATAACGATGATTAGAGGAACAAAAGGCAAGATGTTCATTCTGCTGGCAGCACTTGTACTATCGTTAACCTTCGCCGGATTGGCGAGCGCGGCCACGCCCAAGACGATCAAGAAAGATGGCATGGAACTTGTTCACCTGAGACAAGCCGCAGATATGTATGGCTACAGCGTGAAATGGGATGCCAAGGAAAAGTCTGTAACATTGATTTACTCGGGCAAAATGATGGATGACAAGATGATGGACAACAAGATGATGGACAACAAGATGACGGACAACAAGATGACGGACAACAAGATGACGGATGACAAGATGACGGATGACAAGATGATGGACAACAAGATGACGGATAACAAGATGACGGACAACAAGATGACGGACAACAAGATGATGGACAATAGTATGAAGCAAGGTGGAAAAACCATTAAATTATGGATCGGGTCAAAAAAGATCACGGTGGATGGCAATCAGGTTAAACTGGATTCAGCTCCTGTGCTTTATCGCAATAATACCTACGTTACCGCGGCATTGGTAACGAAATATTTGAAGCCGGCTTCGATGATGGAATGAAGATACCGCCGAGCCGAGCGATCTTATTATGGTATGATCAAGTTACTTGATCTTATCGGATGTTAGGAGTGGGGCGGATTGAACGAGCGCGTACTGGTCGCTGATGACGATACGAATATTACGGATGTATGCCGCAGATATCTGGAACGAGAAGGATATCTCGTTATGACCGCAAGTGACGGCTTGGAAGCGCTGGAACTATGGTCCAACGAAAAGCCGGACTTGATCGTGCTCGACCTCATGATGCCCCATAAAGACGGTTGGCAAGTGTGCAAGGAGATCCGTCAAGCAGAAGATATACCGATCATCATGCTGACCGCGCGCGGAGAAGAACAGGATCGGTTGATGGGGCTGACATTGGGCGCGGATGATTATCTGACGAAGCCCTTCAGTCCAAGGGAGCTCGTTCTTCGCGTAAGGGCCATTTTGCGCAGGGTACGGCACATTCAACCTGCCCCTAGCGCTGCTTCCGAACTCACGATCAAATACGAGGATATTACCATTCACGTTGGCAAACGTAGAGTTGAAGTACGTGGGCAGGCGATTGACTTAACGGTTACGGAATTCGAAATGCTGCATTTGCTAGCGAGCCATCCGGATCAAGTATTCTCCCGAAGTCAGATTCTGAGCAAGCTGTGGGATTTCAGCTATGAGGGAGATACGACCACAGTGACCGTGCATATTCGCAGATTGAGAGAAAAAATCGAGCCGAATCCCTCGGAACCTAAATATATCAAGACGGTCTGGGGCATTGGCTATAAGTTTGCGGGTGAAGCCAACCCATGAAGTTAAGAACGAACTTATTGCTGGCCAACCTTACAGGTATCGGCGTTTTATTAATCTGTTTATTTGTCAGCTATTCCAAAATGCTGCTTTCAATCGAACAGCTTTACTGGCTATCCAGTGTAACGGCCGGTATAGGCCTGCTCTCTTTCGTCCTGCAGCATTTACTAACACGTCCTTTGGAGAAATCGATTGCTCGGATCACTCAACAGACCAAGAAAATTGCCGAAGGAGATTTCCATACGGAAGTCCCATCAATTGGCCCGCTGGAATTTAAGATCTTAGCACAACAGTTCAACGAGATGAGCCATAAATTGAAGGAAAGCTTCGACAATCTGTACAGCTCCGAATCGGCGCGGCGGGAATTGATCGCGAATGTTTCTCATGATTTGCGGACGCCCTTGGCATCCATTCAATCATTCGTAGAAGCGTTGGAAGACGACATCATCAAGGATAAGGAAACCTTCCAGCGTTATCTACACACGATTCGGTTGGAAACTAGACGGTTGGGCGGACTCATTCATGACTTGTTCGAGCTCTCTAGCATGGAAGCACAGGGGGAAATATTCGACCCGCAGCCTTATCATATGGATGAGCTCCTGATCAGCACCTTGGAAAGCTTCTCGCTGCATCTGGCGGAAAAGCAACTTAAGGTTGAGATTAAGATGCCGGATAGACTGCCTGCCGCCATAATGATGCCCGCTCAAATCAAGAGGGTCCTATCCAATCTGCTGCAAAATGCCATTCAATATTCCCCTATCGGAGGGAAGATCGTGTTAACCGCCGAGGATCAGTACGATTCCTTCTTGAGGATTTCCGTCGCCGATGAAGGCGAAGGAATTGAAGCAGCGGACGCTTCCCGCATTTTTGAACGGTTTTACCGGGTGGATAAATCTCGAAGTAAAAGCAGCGGAGGAGCCGGGCTGGGGCTTGCCATAGCTAAATCCATCGTTCAGCTCCACGGAGGCGAAATCGGCGTGCGAAGCTCCTTAGGAGCAGGAAGCTGCTTCTGGTTTACGCTGCCGATCTACCGCAATACAAAGCTATAAATACCAGGCGGTGATTGAAATAGCAGGCGATCATTTATTCCTCTTCGGCGTATTTGCCGCAGGGCTGTTATCGTTTTTTGCCCCATGTATTTTGCCGCTGCTTCCCGTGTATATTGCCTACTTATCGGGATCCGGCGCGAACGGCGTGAACTCAGGGACGATCAATTCCGTTTCCCTTCGACTCCGGCCTGTTCTCCTATTAAGGACACTGTTGTTTGTCCTTGGATTATCTACGGTGTTCATTTTCCTCGGTTTTGGCTCCGGGACGATCGGTACCATGATTACAAGCTCTCGATTCATCGCTGTCAGTGGAGCCATCGTCGTACTGTTCGGCCTATATCAGACGGGATGGATCAAGCTTTCTTTGTTAGAACGAGAAAGGAAGGTTTCCGCAGATCGCATCGACAAGGGGGGATATATCGGCGCTTTTCTGCTCGGGCTGACCTTCAGCTTTGGTTGGACGCCTTGCATCGGTCCGGTGCTGGCGGCCATTCTCAGTATCGCAGCCGGTGAAGGCTCTCCAGCTTACGGTGGCTTCTTGATGCTTATCTATACGCTGGGATTGGCGATTCCCTTTTTGTTGATGTCTGTATTTTCAGATTTTATTCTCTCGCGGATCAGACGGTTGTATAAATTCATGGGTATTATCAAGGTTATATCCGGCTGCATTCTCATCCTGATGGGAATTGTGCTTATGACAGATCGACTCAACACGATTGTCGTGTGGTTTCAGTAAATGGCTGGGGGTATGAAGGGTGAAGATCTCAAAGCAACTGACGAAATATTTGCTGACAGCCGGAGTTCTGATTGTTTTTCTATCCGCATGCGGAACCAAGGAAACGATACAAAGTTCCGCAAATGGAGAAGCATCCATGACAAGCGTCGGGATGATGAATAAGGGAGAGGCCGCACCCTCATTCTCCTTAAGCGATCTGAACGGCAAACAAATCCGGCTTGCGGACTTCAAGGGAAAGAAGGTTTACTTGAAATATTGGGCATCTTGGTGCTCGATCTGTCTGGCGGGGTTAGAGGACTTGAATACGTTGGCCGGTCAAGAAAATGGATTCCAAGTGGTTACGATCGTCACGCCGAAATATAAAGGAGAGAAATCCGCTAAGGATTTTAGCGAATGGTTCACCAAGCAGCCCTATCACAATATTACCGTGTTGTTGGACGAGGACGGGGTGTGGGCGAAGAAATTCGGATTACGAGGGTATCCGAGTTCCTATTATATCGGCTCTGACGGCATTTTGGTCAAATCATCCCCCGGTCATGCCTTCAACGACATGATCACGAAGACATTCAAGGAAATAAGGTGAGGAAGGACGGGATGGTTATTAGAAACGTTACGTTAGGCTTATTTCTGGCCGCCATAGTCCTGATGCTGTCCGCTTGCGGGCGCATCAGTGCCGAGCATGCTAGGCAGGATGCAGTGGGGACTACGACGACTCGGTCCGACAAGACAGCTCAGATACCCGAATCCGAATTGCGCGACTTGTACTTGGCTGGCGGCTGCTTCTGGGGCGTGGAAGCATATATGTCTCGCATCAAAGGTGTTTATGACGTAACTTCAGGTTATGCCAACGGTGAGGGCGAGAACCCGACTTATAAAGATGTGATCCGGGGTGATCGCGGTTTCGCCGAAACCGTTCATGTGAAATACGACCCGAAGCAAGTCACCCTGCAGAAGCTGCTTGCCGATTACTTCCGGGTAATCGACCCCACTAGCGAGAATAAGCAAGGGAATGACCAAGGTATTCAGTATCGAACGGGAATATACTATACCCATGCCGAGGAAGCAGAAGTCATTCAACAAGTTGTGTCACAGGAGCAAGATAAGTACACCAAACCGATCGTCACCGAGGTATTACCTCTGCGGAACTATTATCTGGCAGAGGAGTATCATCAACATTATTTGGAGAAAAATCCGAATGGGTATTGCCACATCGATCTAAGCATTCTGAATGAACAGGAAATCGTGATCGATCCCTCGCAATATCCGAGACCGACCGATGAAGAATTAAAGCAAAGGCTAACGAAAGCCCAGTATGCGGTTGCCGTCAACAATGATACGGAACACGCGTTCACCAACGATTACTGGGATAATAATGAACCGGGCATTTATGTGGATATCGCGACCGGAGAACCTTTATTCTCCAGCAGGGATAAGTATGATTCCGGTTGCGGGTGGCCGAGCTTCACGAAGCCGATCACCCCGGACGTCGTTACCTATCGTGATGATACTAGCTTCGGGCTGGTTCGAACAGAGGTGCGTAGCCGGGCAGGCGACATTCATCTCGGCCATGTGTTCGACGACGGTCCCGAAGATCGCGGAGGGAAACGCTATTGCATCAATAGCGCATCTATTCGATTCATCCCGATCGCGCAGATGGACAAAGAAAACTACGGATACTTGATACCTGTGGTGGAATAAATGAAGCAAGCCGCTTGCCTGATCGAACCACGCCCTAATGCCGCATGTGGTCGATCAACGCATCGCGGCTTTTTTTTAGCTTATGGGGAACATATGTGCTATAATAAGTGCGCCAAACACGTATTTTGCGCACTTTCGTTTACAAGCGATTTAATATGCGCAGAACGGACATAATCCTACAAGTTTAATGCTGAAAAAAAGGGTTTTACGATGTTTAATGACATTAAATTACATCCAGAAGAGAGATACATACATGAATGATTTAAGTGCACGCAATGACTAGAAATTACGACTTGGAAGAAATTTATGCAACCCCGTTGGAAGCCTTTACGATATGGATGAAACAATCCGGATATACGAACGCAACGAAAAAAGAGTATTTGAGGGAAGTTCTTGATTATCTGCACACCTTGAATGAAAGACCGGTACAAGAGGCGGGTAAATTGCAAGTTGTAGGATTCCTAGTGTCAAAGCAGGGAACGGCGGGAGACAAAACGAGGAATCGAACGCTCTCCGCGATCAGGTCGTTTTACGCGGCTTTAATCGATTTTGAACTGGCAACGAGGAACCCTGCATTAGAAGTGAAAAAGTCGAAAACGGAGAAAAACAAAATTCCGGTCTACCTGGAAGAAAATGATCTGGAAAAAGCGCTTAGCTATATCGAAGGTCGTTATCGCGATCGAAACTTATCTTTATTTCTCTTAATGGGTTATTGCGGACTGCGTGTAGGCGAAGTGCACCGAATAAACCTACCTCATTTCAAGAAGGCGAAAGGGACATTAGAAGTGTTAGGGAAAGGGAGGAAATGGAATGAGATTCCGCTTCCTGAACTCTTGGTACAATGCCTCTCCAAAGTTGAAAAGGAAAGAATCAAGCCAAACAGCCAAAGGGAAGAGGCATTTTTCGTTTCCCAGAAGGGGAGAAGGCTTTCCATTCGACAAATACAAAAAATCGCAACTCAGATTTTTGACGAGCTTAAAAAGAACAACCCTCATTTGATGGATATGAAGTTATCCTGTCATAAACTAAGGCATTCCTTCGCAACGATGCTTCTGAACAATAACGTGGACATCCGAGTCGTTAAAGAGCTGCTAGGTCATGCCTCCATTGAAACGACGATGATTTATACCCATATCAATGACGAACAAAAACGCAATGCCATGACCACGATCATCGTGCCGCAAGTCGCAATACCTAAATAAACGAGTTCAAGAGACGGCCTGGATCTTATTCCGGGCTGTTTTTTTATGCCTATTGACCAAAATATGGTTATAGTGTACTATTGCACTAATACAATAACTCACTGATTGATTTCAAAGCAAAAGGGGAATTAATATGACCGCTTGGACCGCATTATTCAAGAAGGATTTTCGGTTAACGAGAACTGCTTTTATCGTTGGGCTCGTCTTCGACTTCTTGATTTTCTTGTTAACGATGCTCGTGGATCGGAACACGGGGAATAACTTATTCTTGTTCATTCCCTTGATAGTCGCTGTCGTGCTTCATGTTATCTATTTGCCGATCCTATTGTTTATCAGCTTGAGAAAAGAGGCGGAGCGGTTGCACCTTTGGATGCATAATCCACGGTCGGCCGCCGCTTTACTATTAAGCAAAGTCTTGAACGGACTTATTATGGCGGTGGTATCCTTGGTTGTGCTTTATTCGATGGCGGGAATGCTGATTCGCTCGAGGTTCGGTTTAATCGAGGCGTATTGGGCGGATACCCGTAAAGCGGCATTGCTGATATTCCCTCACATCATTCTGGTTTCGATCATGTTGGGGGTTTGGGTGATCCTCTTATGGTCCCTGTACCACGCGCTTAAATATAAAATGGGTCGTTGGACCACGGCTACGCTTCTTGCAGCTGTTATCCTGCTTTACTGGATTGCCTCCTTATTCGATTCGTCTAACCTTTATAAGCAATTAATTCAGTGGGGAAGCATGGAAGCGAGATTCCCGACATTCAAGATCGACCCTATTCCGACGTACGCGGGTGAATATCTGTTTCACTTTGTTGTAATGATCGGACTATTTTGTTGGAGTGCGTGGATCCTGGATCGGAAAGTCGAGGTTTAATCATGGATGAATTTAATGCTTCTAAACCGATCTATCTGCAATTGGCAGACCGGATCAATCGAATGATTGTCAGCAAAGAGTTACAAGCGGGGGAGAAGCTTCAATCCGTCCGCGATATGGCGGTATCCTACAACGTCAACCCGAATACCATTCAGCGTACTTACAGCGAATTGGAGCGTGAGGGCATTCTGGAAACGAGAAGAGGTCAAGGGACATTCGTTACGGAACAAGAGGACCGACTGATTCGATTACGCGGTAATTTGAAAGACGAACAGATTCAATCGTTTGTTAAAGTCATGCAGGAAATGGGCTATAGCTCCCATGAAATCATCTCGGGTCTGCAAGAACACTTCGGCCAAATGAACAAAGGAGATGCTTAATGTGATCCAACTGACACAAGTTTCTAAAACGTACAGGAATAGCGCCGCCGTTAAGGATATTTCGTTAACGATACCCGTGGGGAAGATCATAGGCATCGTAGGCGAGAATGGAAGCGGAAAGTCAACGTTACTGAAGCTGATCGCGGGACTTGCGCAACCGACGAGAGGAACGGTAACCGTCAACGGAGTAACCGCGAATCGTAAAATCAGCAAGTTCGTTTCTTACTTATCGGAGCAGGAGCCGTTTTATCCCTTTTACACGGTTAGAGAAGCACTGGCTTTTCAGGCATCGCAATATACCGACTTTAATATCGCGAAGGCCGAAGAGATCGGCAAGTTTATGAAAATCGAGACGAATAAGAG
The DNA here is from genome assembly GCF_003628305.1 of Cohnella endophytica. GTDB lineage: Bacteria > Bacillota > Bacilli > Paenibacillales > Paenibacillaceae > Cohnella > Cohnella endophytica. The sequence continues at coordinate 299,837 of NZ_RBZM01000001.1, forward strand.
AATCAAAGACCTTTCTTTAGGACAACGCGGTCGATTAAAGATCGTGCTCGCTCTAGCCAGAGAAGTACCCTACATTGTTATGGATGAACCGTTATCCGGACTTGATCCGATGGTGCGGCAATCGATCGTGAAGGGAATGATTTCTTATGTCGATCTGGACAATCAGACATTGATCATGACGAGCCATGAAATCACGGAAATCGAATCGATACTGGATCGTTTTATCGCGCTTCAAGACGGATCATTGATCAGAATGTCCGAAGTCGAGGAATTGCACGAATCGGAGGGACTTGGCATTACGGAGTGGATGAAGAAGACGTATGTCTAATGAGTTTCAAATCATCTATTAAAAGGAGAGAAATCAAATGATCTCAATCAGAAAAAGCGAAATCATCGTGGGGGTGTTTTTTATCCTCGCAGCCGTTACGGCGGTAATAGGCGGTCTTATTTTATATGCTCCGATCCTAAAGGATTCCGATTACTTGATTCAAGGTTCCGAACATGCCAACCAGGTGATACTGGGAGCGATTATGGAGTTAATTCTTGTCGTTACAGCGGTTGGCACCGCAACGACAATGTTTCCGATTTTAAGAAAGTATGATGAAACGATAGCGCTTTGGCATGTTTGCTTCAGGTTTCTTGAAGCTATTATCATTACGATCGGCGTAATCAGCGTACTATCCCTGGTGACATTAAGCCGGGAATTCGTAGCAGCCGGAGCCCCGGATATCGCCTCTTTTCAAACTTCAGGTACCGTATTAAAAGCAATACATGACTGGACGTTTTTGCTTGGGCCGCTTTTCATGCTGGGTATCAACACGATGATGTACAGTTATATTTTTTATAAATCCAAGCTCTTACCCAGATTTATACCTATCTTGGGTATGACAGGGGCAGCTCTTGCTTTTATTTGCGCCCTACTGGTAATGTTCGGAGTAATTGAACAAATTTCTGCTTGGGGTGCTATTTTGGCGATGCCGATAGCAGCTAATGAAATGATTTTGGCCGTATGGCTTATCGTTAAAGGATTCAATAAATCGGCTGTGGGGAAATTCAATGTACGCTCAAGCAACATTGCCGCAGATAGATAGAGAAGAGGATGAGCCCCAGGAAATCATTGATCGAATAAACAAACAAGCAGCCCAAGTTAATTGGACTGCTTGTTTTGTCTTATAAATGCTTGCTTAACTGTTCGACGAATTTCTCCAAGTAAAGCTGGTCTATCTCGTCAAACCGATTCAGAACGGGGCTATCGATATCCAGAACGCCGAACAACTCGCCGTTTAGGATGATCGGTATGACGATTTCCGATTGCGATGCCGAATCGCAGGCGATATGCCCAGGAAACTCATGCACGTTGTCCACTTTTATGGTCGCCCTTTGGCTGGCCGCTTTACCGCAGACGCCTCGGGATAACGGGATACGAACGCATGCGGGCAGGCCTTGGAAGGGGCCGAGTACGAGTTCGCCTTCCCGTAATACGTAAAAACCGACCCAATTGACGTTATCCAAAAACTGATTAAGCAATGCAGACGTATTGGACAGGTTGGAAATGACGTCGGATTCGCCTTCCAACAACGCTTGCAACTGGCGGATAACCGATTCGTAATTTTCTTCCCGTGATCCTTTGTACTGTTCAGTATGAAACATGTATTCGACTCCTTAGTTGTTCTATCAATATTCTAACATACCCGGCGATCTCATTATCATTCAAAGTAGATGTGATAATGGGTCTTGCAACCTTCATTGAAACTTGCATTGCAGGCAGGGCACTTAGAATTACCGGTCATATATTCATGAATGGTTAATTGTTGACCGCACGCACCGCAAAGAATAGCCTTCTCGTCGAATCGGTTTTTATTCCATCTGGTCAAGGGATGGTCAGTTACTTCATTATGACATTGATAACAAGGAAAATAGGTGTTACAGCAAGGAGAGCGAATCGCTATGATATCGACATCGGAGTTATAGTGTTTGCAACGTGTTTGGTTATCGACTTCGACTCCACAGACTTTATGGCCATGCACGTCAATACAATTCTTTAGGTAAGCATGCGACACGAGAAATTCACCTCGTCACAATGATGGGCAATTGGAACGGAATACTATAAGGATTATAGAAAATATAGGAATGAGAAACAAGAGGTATTCATATGTTGGAATTACAGCTTCTTGTCCAAACGTTCGCTTGTTGGCCCATCTTCGAAATGCCGTTAGGAGGCTTTATCCGTTGGAACTTATAAGCATTATGGGCATAGGTACTTCCGTTCCGGCTTATTGTCTAGATCAAGAAGACGCATTGCGCCGATTGAGGGAAGCATTGAAAGAACGGCCGGAAGTCGCGAGGTGGGCGCAGCGCATTTTTACTCATTGCGGAGTGGATACACGATATACATGCGAACCTAACCTATTGGAACCTGCGAATCGATGCCGATATGTCCCCTCGACACCCGAATTAACTATCCCCACGACGGAAGAACGCATGACCCTCTATCAGAAGGAATCTATTTTATTAGCGGTGGAAGCAGCCCAGAAGGCGCTTGCCGACAGCCGGAATCGGCCACAAGATATTACCCATCTGATTATGGTGAGTTGCACCGGTTTATTCCTTCCTGGGTTGGATGCGGAGCTTATTTGGCGCCTTGATCTTCGCGGAGACGTACATCGAGTCCCGTTGACATTCATGGGTTGTGCCGCCGGTCTAACGGCTCTTCGACAATCGGAAGAGATCGTGCGAAGGGAACCGGAAGCCAGAGTGCTGGTTGTCACCGTGGAATTGTGCACCCTTCATATTCAACCTTCTTTTGATAAAGAACACCTCTTTACCGCCGCTTTCTTCGGTGACGGCGCATCGGCGTGCGTTGTTGGAATGACGGATCGAGAGCATAGTGTAGGGTTTGCCATACGCAAGTCTAATTCGGTCATGTTGCCGAACACCTTGGATAAAATGAAATGGACGGTTGGGAATTACGGATTTCAATTGCATCTTTCCCCGGAAATTCCCGGGCTGATTGCCAAAGAAGTTCCTGAAGTTTTCAAATCATTCTGGGGAGACGATTCTTTGCCGGCATTTTGGGCGATCCACCCCGGGGGCAGAGGAATCATCGATTCTCTGCAATCCGCATTCCATCTCTCGGATTCGCAAACGGGAGCTAGCCGCTCCATCCTGCGTCAATATGGCAATATGTCTTCGGCAACCATTTTGTTCGTGCTGGCACAATTGAGAGAAGATCAATTCCGGACAAATGAAGGGTTCAAGGATGGAGTCGCACTAGCATTCGGCCCCGGAATGACTGTCGAACTGATGCGCATTTCGTACCAACCATGACATCAGGTCGCGGATTTCGACATCGCTCTTCAGAGCCAGAATTGATGGACGATTTTACGCAGGGCGGAGACAAGCTTCAGGAAGCGTTGCGGCATTTGCGACGGTTAAACCGGATTCTGAGAGCCAATGGTCCGGCACTATACGGAGTTAAACGTCTATGGAATAGGTCCGGTAGACCGGACAGGTTAACTATTCTTGATGTCGGTTCCGGCTCTGGCGACATTAATCGCCGGATACTGAAATGGGCGGATAAACAAGGCGTAAAGATGAGGGTTATTCTGGCTGACGTCACCGAGGAAGCTCGAGCAGAGGCGGAACGTTTATTCCGAAACGACTCTCGAGTTTTATTTGTCAAACAAGATTTATTTGACCTAGTATCTGAGCAAGCGGATATCGTGACCGCATCCCAATTCGCCCATCATTTTTCAAAGGAGCATATGCCGTCGATTGTAGAGCAGATGCTGAAGGTCTCGCGTATGGGAGTAGTCATAAACGACATTCACCGGCATTGGATTCCATGGGTAGCCGTGTGGTTCGTAACCCGCTGCATCTCCGGCAATAGGTATATCCGGCATGACGGCCCTCTATCCGTGGCCAAAGGCTTTCGCGGCTCGGATTTCCGTTCTCTCGCCCGAAGGATTGAGAGTTCGGGCATGACGTACAGCTGGAGACCGTTATTCCGTTATGCCGTTATTGTTCCCAAGCAACGGGAGGCCGAGACGAATGAAAACGGAATTTGATGCAATAGTGATCGGCGCGGGCGTTGCCGGAAGCAGTATGGCCTATTCTATGGCCAAGCAGGGTTGGCAGGTGGCTCTTATCGATAAGGAAATGTTTCCTCGTCATAAGGCTTGCGGGGAGTTTCTATCGCCAGAATCGTTAGGAACGTTGAGAGCTCTAGAATTGGATGGGGTCGTAGCTTCCTATGAGCCCTCTCTCATTACAACGGTGCGTCTTCACACGGAACGCGGCGTTTCGTTGGCAATTCCCTTAGCCGGTCCGGCAATGGGGTTAAGCCGTCATGTATTGGATGCCGGCATACAACAAGCGGCGCAACGTAAAGGGGTTAGCGTGTACATCGGAAGAACGGCGACGAATGTTACGAACAATTCGAATGGACATCATGTTGAACTTTCCTCCAAAGACGGTAAGTCGCAACTTTACGCCCGAACCGTTATAGCGGCTTGGGGCAGACGACCTTTGCACGGTTTTCAAGCGTCTAGGCAGAAAGCTAACAATAGGGCATTCGTGGGAATAAAATCGCATTACTCCAGATCCGACTCAGACCCTGCAGTCGATCTTTATTTTTTTCAAGGCGGGTATATCGGGATTTCTCCCATTGAAGGAGGACGTTTGAACGTTGCAGCCCTACTCTCTAATACCGCTTTCAAGAAGCTCGGAGGAACTGATGCTATTCCTACGATTCTGAAGAGAGCTATTGAACGGATACCCGCTTTGCAAAGAAGAATAGAGCATGAGATCGTGGTATCCGGAAGTCAATCGGCTACATTTCCGGTAAAGATTCAACCAAAGCCGAATGGATGGAGCGGGATTCCTTGTATTGGCGATGCGGTTGCGGTTATTCCTCCGTTCTGCGGAGACGGTATGGCGATGGCTTTGCGCTCGGTGGAACTTTGCGCTCCGTTGGCTAACTCCTATCTGCTGGGAGATTGCGCGTATACGAAATGGAGAGAAGTCTATACCGGGCTGATCAGGCAACAGTTTTCCAGTACGCTAAGATGGGGAAGCTTGCTTGAACGCTTGCTGTCGAATTCCATGTTATCTTCATGGTTACTGCGATTGGGTTCGATTGCGCCGGCGACGGCGGAGAAGTTGGTTCGGGCGACAAGGCTGCGAGGATGATTCAGAAAGGGGTGATGGAGTTGAAAAAAAGGGTTGTCGTTTCGGGGATGGGCTGCGTCACCCCGATCGGACCGGACAAGGAGTCCACTTGGCAGAATGCGATTAAAGGCGTTTCCGGTATTAATTGCCTTTCGGACGAGCTAACGAAGGATTTATCGGTAAAGCTGGCCGCGGAACTCAAAGGCTTCGATCCTCTTGAATATATGGATGTCAAAGAAGCCAGAAGAACGGACCGATTCATCCAGCTTGCCATTGCGGCAGCCGACGAAGCCGTGCGGGACAGTGGGCTAATTATGGGTCATAACGCGGATCCGCATCGCACAGGGGTGTGGATCGGAAGCGGAGTCGGAGGAATCACGACATTCGAGACGGGAATGCGCGAAGTTGTTCAGAAAGGCTATGGACGGGTTTCGCCTTTTGCGCTGCCAATGTTCCTACCTAACATGGCCGCAAGCCGCGTCGCGATTCGATTGGGCGCCAGAGGGTTTACGGGCTGTACGGTAACCGCATGCGCATCGGGATCGCAATCGATCGGCGAAGCATTCCGAGTCATCCAAAGAGGCGAAGCTGAGGTTATGATTTCCGGTGGCGCGGAAGCACCCATTTGCCCTATCGGATTGGCCACTTTCTCCGCAATGAGAGCTCTGTCGTTACAAACCGATCCATCTCAAGGGAGCCGTCCCTTCGATAAGAGACGTGACGGATTCGTAATGGGGGAGGGTGCTGGCATGCTCGTATTGGAATCTTGGGATCATGCCCAAGCTCGCGGAGCGGAAATACATGCCGAATTGCTCGGATATGGATCTTGCGGGGAGGGCTTTCATATCGCGGCTCCTCGTCTTGACGGCAGCGATTGGGCGAGGGCAATGTTCTTAGCTTTGGATGATGCCGAGTTAACTCCGGACAGGATCCAATATATTAATGCCCATGGGACAAGCACGTTGCTTAATGACTTAACGGAAACAAGAGCCATTAAAGAAGTGTATGGCCCTCATGCATACGACGTTTGTATCAGCTCGACGAAATCCATGACAGGACATCTCTTAGGGGCTTCGGGCGCGGTGGAAGCGGTTTTGTCCGTCCTTGCATTGAATAAGGAGATCATACCCCCGACCATCAATTACGAGGAGCAGGATGAGGAGATGGATCTCGATTACACACCTAATATAGCCAGACGCAAGAAATTAGACGCGGTCATGTCCAATACGTTTGCATTCGGCGGCCATAATGCCGTATTGATATTCAGCAAAAACCCACATGAGATCCCCACCAAGCGACTCTTGATATGATATATCGAAAAATGACTTCCTTTGCGATTCGGTATTCTTCTTTAGTGCTTGGCTTTTGGATTGTTCTGACGGTCTTCTTTGCTTCGCTCGCCGTACAACTGCCTAATGCGCTAGGCGATCACGGACTGGTGACCGAGGGACAATATGCGCAAGTTCAAGAGATAATGTCCCGCGAATTTCATCTGCCGGAAGAGCCTGTCATTGTTCTCTTCGAGAATCAAACGGGTAAGTCTAAACGAGCCTTTCATTCCTTTATTTCGCGAACTTTGGAGCATATCCAGAGAATTAGAGGAGTGAATGTTGCATCATCCCCGCTTGAACGGCAAGGAATGGAGAAGGGGAAGGTTGCATACGCTCTCCTATCCGTTCTTCCGGGTTCCGCTCATGACAAGAGTCGTGCTATAGATCGGATCCGTGAAGAGATATCGGGTGATCACAGCTTTAGTGTCACCTTGACTGGAAAACCGGTCATTCAGGAGGACGTGAACCGCTCAAGTAAACATGACTTGAAGGAAGCGGAAAGAATCGGCGTTCCTGTTGCTTTCATATTGTTGGTCTTTACTTTGGGTGGGCTGTTACCGGCGGTCATTCCCATTATTGCCGGCGCCATGACCGTGATCATCGCAATGGGAATCATGTACGGGATCGGTGTTTACGGCGGAATGACTTTGTCGGTCTTTGTGTACAATGTGATTCCAATGGTTGGGATGGCCGTATGTATCGACTTTGCCCTGTTGATGGTCAGCCGTTTTCGGGAAGAAAGAGTTCATCTATCCGTTAACGAAGCGCTATTGAGAACAATGGCAACCTCAGGGAGAGCTGTAGTGGTTTCTGTCGGTTGCGTTATCCTGGCTCTTATCTCAACGTTTTATATTCGTATGCCTATATTCAATTCGGTTACTTTAGGGACTCTCGTCGTCCTCGCGGTATCGCTGCTGATCAACCTTACTTTAGTTCCAGCCCTGCTCTATACGCTTCGCAGACGCATTTATTCTAATCGTCCTCCTAGAAATATTCGGAGAAGAAGTCCGTGGCTTTCATTCATTTCTACCGTGATGAAACGACCTCTGGCCTCGGCAGCGATGGCGATTGTTGTACTATCCGTGTGTTTGTTTCCTATCCACACTATGCAAGTCAGTGTTCCAGGCCCTGAGTCTCTGCCTAAAAATACGGAGTCTCGAATGACTGCAGAGGCTCTATTGGAACGGCTCCAACCTCCTTATGTTTCGCAGGTGTCGATAATCGTGAAGGACAAAAATGGAGAGGGCGGAGCGGGTCTCCAAAGCCGGCGAACCGTAACTCTAATAAGTCGCGAAATTGGACAAGATCCTAGAGTTATTAAATTGGATACTATTAAGTCATCTGTAAAAGGGGGACTATACTTCATAACCGTGTGGCTGCATGGGAACGAAACGTCGAAAGAAGTGATGCAGTGGGTTCGCGACCGTACAAATCAGTTTGCCGAATCGAACGTCTTAATAGGAGGAGAGCCGAAATATCACCAGGAAATACATGACGAAATTTTCTCCCGGATGAAATATGTTCTTCTGTTCGTGATCCTATCCAACTTGATCGTCTTGTCCGTAGCATTCCGTTCGATCTTAATACCGTTAAAAGCCATTACTATGAATCTTGTCAGCATAGGAGCATCGTTCGGTATTTTAACGTGGATATTTCAAGAGGGTAGATTTGGATTGGAGCCTACCGATATTGCGATCATGATTCCCGTGTTTATCTTTGGTTTAACCTTCGGGATCAGTATGGATTACGGCATATTCCTCCTGTCAAGAATTCAAGAGTGTTACAGGGATACGGAGGATAACGACCATGCGATCCGGGAAGGACTGACGGTTTCGGGTAAAATCATCACTTCCGCCGCAGCGATCATGATCGCCGTAACCGCACCATTTGCTCTTGCCGACATTGCGGGAGTCAAGCAACTTGGAATTGGCATCGCGACCGCCTTATTCCTAGATGCGACGATTGTCCGTATGTTATTGGTACCTTCCTTAATGAAATTATTCGGGAAATGGAATTGGTGGATGCCATTTGCGAAAAACAAAGGATAGAGAAAGACTGAATTAACGGAACCTCGTAGTTCTTGAAATTAAAAATGGAGTATGATAAAATTCGTTTTAATTAATGAATGGAGTTGAAGAGAACGATGTGATTTTTCTTGCTAATAATAATAAAACAATATCGCGATTTTTCGCATGTTTTATTTTTTATGGGCAAGAAAGTTACTTTTTCTTTTCACTCAAACAATATATCCTTATCTAACTCGCTTGCGGGTTGGATTAACTGTATTTATTTGAGCTACAAGAAAGTAACTTTCTTGTAGCTTTTATTTATTTCCCTACAGGAGGATTATTTTATGTCATTAATTAATGTTACGAACCTGACGTTTGCGTATGAGGGCAGCTACGATAACATATTCGAAAACGTTAATTTTCAAATCGATACCGATTGGAAATTAGGATTTACGGGAAGAAACGGTAGAGGTAAGACAACCTTTCTGGGCTTGTTGCTTGATAAATATGAATACAGCGGAAAAATCTCCGCTAAAGTCGGCTTTGATTATTTCCCTTTTCATGTCGAGAATAAGGAATACAATACCCTTGATGTCATTAACGACATCCATCCAGACTATCAACATTGGGAATTAATGCGCGAACTTTCCTTGCTTAAGGTTTCCGAGGATGTCTTATATCGGCCCTTTGAATCGTTGTCGAACGGAGAGCAGACGAAGGTGTTGTTAGCCGCATTATTTCTGAAAGAAAACAATTTCCTATTAATCGATGAACCGACCAATCATCTTGATCGGAAGGCAAGAAAACTCGTTAGTGATTATCTCAATACGAAAAGCGGATTTATTCTCGTGTCTCACGACAGATCGTTTTTGGATAACTGCGTCGATCACATTCTTTCCATTAATAAGACCAACATAGAAATTCAAAAAGGTAATTTCTCCGATTGGTGGGAAAACAAAAAGAGACAAGACAACTTCGAGCTGGCGGAGAACGATAAGCTAAGAAAAGACATTAAACGGTTGTCGGATGCCGCCAGGCGAACGAGCAATTGGTCGGACGAAGTGGAAAAAACGAAAAACGGCACAAGAAATTCCGGTTCCAAAGTAGACAAGGGGTATGTCGGCCACAAGGCAGCTAAAATGATGAAACATTCTAAAGGAATCGAACAAAGACAGCATTCCGCAATCGAAGAAAGGTCAAAGCTCCTCGTAAATATTGAAAGCTCCGAAAGCTTAAAAATTTCGCAGCTTGCTTTTCATAAAAATCAACTTGTCGAGCTCGAAAACGTTTCGATTTATTATGGCGAGAAGAAGGCTTGCGCGGATATCAGTTTTACGATCGAGCAGGGAGATCGGATTGCGCTATCCGGTAAAAACGGCTCCGGAAAATCGAGCATTATTAAGCTCATTTGCGGTGAAGATATGAACTATACGGGCACTTTCAGAAAGGGAAGTCAGCTTAAAATATCTTATGTTTCGCAGGACACCTCGCATCTTCAAGGCAATTTATCGAATTACGCAAGCGACAACGGGATTGATGAAAGTCTATTTAAAGCGATTTTACGAAAGCTTGATTTCTCCAGGGTTCAATTCGAAAAGGATATTTCGACTTTTAGCGGCGGTCAAAAGAAGAAAGTGTTGATTGCAAAAAGTCTTTGCGAGAAAGTTCATTTGCATATTTGGGATGAACCGCTTAATTTTATTGACGTTATTTCCCGCATGCAGATTGAAGAGCTGCTGCTTGAATACTCGCCAACTCTTCTTTTCGTGGAGCATGACAGCGAATTTTGCAAAAATATAGCTACAAAGATCATTGAATTCTAACCTGAATGCAATTAATTAATCGGAAAGATAAATAAACACAGCTACTTCAAAGTAGCTGTGTTTATTAAATAGTTAGAGCCCGAAGAGTTTACCCTAATCTTGCGAATAAGCCGCTTCGTCCTGGACTTCCTCGCGGAAGCTATTTAAACTTTCTTTGCGACGTTCGTTTTTTTCTTCGATTTGATTGCGTTCCGTATCGCTAATTTCGGAGGAGAATTCGTTTAAGTAATCTTCTGCTTCGTGCATGTTTTCCTCTGTATTCTGAATACTTTGCTGTAAGTGCTCCACATTATCCGCTCGATTATCCGGTTTTGCCATCATTTATCGCCTCCTGGTCGTTAAAGCGCTCTAGTGCGCTAACAAGTAGCTTGGACTTTGGGGACTCTTTTTATGCATTCTCCGATCTATTTATGATTCGGGTCACCCTGTCGGGGCCGACGAGCAATTAGTCTAATAAGCTCCATCAATAGCACCGGTAACGAGACTTGTCGCGGGTAGGCCAAATAACGAGGCTCCCAAGCCGGAGTAAACTTTTCTTTGAACTTTCGAAGCCCTTCGAATCCGTACCAATACCCTCCATGCCTAAAAACCATGTTTGCAAGTTTCTCTTCTCTGATCGCCGCTTGTGCTTGTCCGACATTGGATAGGGGAGCCATGCCCAAGTTAAAAGTTGAGTATCCTTGCGCTTGCGCCCATTCTAATAGACTGGTGAATAAAAAGTCCATAGTTCCGTTTGGCGTGTCCGGGAGATGGCGCATGAGATCGATAGAAAGGGTAGCGCCGTTATCATAACCGGGGGCCAAGGAGGCAAAAGCGATTACTTTGCCCTCAGGATCGACCAGATGAGCGATCGGAGATGTCTGCAAGTAATCTTCATCGAACCAACCGAGCGAGAATCCTTTTTCCTTTTTGCCCTTCAGCCACATCCGGGATATATGGCGAAGCGTTTCCATTAAGCGATCGTCATGAGGCTGCGCAGATACCTTGAATTCGTAGCCCTCTCGATCGAATCGATTTTTCGCGTTACGCATGCCGGCGTTTCGTTTGCCGTTAAGCGTATAGGAAGCTAATGGAACTAAAGCCTCTTCGCCTAATTTGAAAAAGCGGTACCCATTATCGTGGTAGATGGGAAGGTACTGCGGGGTGACTTGATAGAACACAACTAATAAATCGTATAGATCCGCATAACGTTGGCACTCACCAATGGCTTCGCCGAGCTTTTCCAGCTTTCCGATCGGGTCGCCTAGAACGACGAATTTGTTTCTTATGACAGCATAGGGAATCAAAACTTGACCTTCGCAAGCCCAGAAAAAGCTTTTGTCCCCGGAAAACAACATATGGGTAAGAAAGTTGCCATGCTCCTGCTCCAGAAACATTCGCAGTTGTTGTCGTTCGGCATCGGTTGCACCATTGTTAGACAGTCGGTTTGACCTGAGAATCAAACCGAGAGAAATTAGGAGCCACGCGATAACAAGCCCTGTTAAAATTGCAACTAATTGCTGAGTCGGATTTATTAGCCATGAAATCCTGGCGTTTGGAGGCAGATGTTTAAAAAAAGCAGGGTGCGTGCGCGAAGCAACGAGAGAGTAGGCGTAAGCAAGTATTAGCGTTATAAGCCCCCATATGGCTGCATTGTTCCTGTTGAAAGGCGCGGAGACCCTGTAGAAACGGTTCTTGGACATCCAAAGAAGCAGAGCTACGATCAGAAGGAATATGGCTTCTTCATAATCAAACGCCTTAGCGAAAGTGAAAAGAGCACCCGCGCATAGCAGAGATAATGTCCACTTGTAAGCTCGTCTAAGCCGATGAGATATTCCCCATGAAAGCACGATCAGCATTAATGCGATGATGACGCTCATGAGATGGGATAACCTCATGAGCGGAGCGGATAACAACTCGTCCGCAAAACGCAGCCTGGAAAGCAAACCCGGCGTAGCCGCCGAGAAAAGCAACACAGCTCCGCTGGCAAATACGAGTTTGCCAAGCGACCATGCTCCGACTTCCCCGATTACTTCGATTTGATTAGGCAAGTACCATATTCGTTGCCAGCCGTTCAAGACCTGATCGAGGGGGCCGACATTACGCTCGGTAGCCGATCTTCGGACGGCTAAAAATTCGAAGATCGCCATAATAAGGCCGATCATCCAAGGTACAAGGTAGTAGAGCAACCGGTAAAGGACAAGCACGGCTGCGGTTCTGTCCGGGGGGTATCCCAGCAATTGAAGCCCGATCATTGCCGTTAGGTCGAAACCGCCGATACCGCCGGGGGCCATGCTAATCAATCCGGTAATCGCAGAGACCGTAAAGATGCCTAGCGCTGCCGCAAGAGAAAGATCGGGAAGAAAACAAGTTCCGATGAACCAGAAAGTAATGGCGGCGCATAACCATTCCAATAATGAAGCGGCAACGGAAGCGGCGATCGTAGCCCCGTTCATTCGTGTTTGATTCCGATTCAACCACTTCGTATAGAAGGGAGAACCCTGGAGTACTAAATAACCGGGCAAATACAAGGCGATCGCCCAGACCGCATACAGAGTCCAAGGGTGGGCGTTAAGGATGGAATCCATGGGAATTACACCGAAAATTCCCGACCAAGCGAGCAAGGAAAGGCCGGTTATCGTAATCGTCGAGAGGTAAGCGATCGAAGCCGTGATCGTGGGAAGCGGGATATCGCGGTTCCGGTACAAGTAAGTCCGCAATGCGGCACCCGCAATTCCGGCAAATCCGATCACGCTATTCGTCGAGTTGGCTATCCATGCAAAACGAAAGGTATCTCCGGCGTTAATCGGAAACCGGAAATGACGCCGCAGAATAAAATCGTATAGGCTGATAGATGCCACGGAAAGAAGGGAGAGCCCGATCATAAGGAGCAAGGTCGTGGATTTCATATGGCGAAGGATATGAAAGGTTCCCCCCCAATCGATCCTTCGGAATTCCCCGCGGCCCTCCCAGTATACGAATGCAATGACGGCCGCCGGGATGATGAATTGCAGCAGCTTCCGAATCTTGTTCATGCAGACTCCTCGATTGGTGGAATTTTTTACATCTAACTATCCGTTCGTCATAATACCTGCTCCAGGAACCTTGCGGCACGTTCGCTTTGCGGCCTGTTGAAAAATTGATCCGGCGCCGCCCGTTCGACGAGAATCCCCTGATCGAGGAAATAGATCGTATCTGCGGCTTCTCGTGCGAATTTCATCTCGTGGGTGACGATGAGCATCGTCATCCCGCTATCCGCAAGGCCCCGAATCACGTTAAGAACTTCCTTGACCATCTCCGGATCGAGCGCCGAAGTCGGTTCGTCGAAGAGCATAATGTCCGGCTCCATCGCCAGACTGCGGGCAATCGCCACGCGTTGTTTCTGTCCGCCGGATAAACGGGAAGGATAACTATCCGCCTTATCGGACAGCCCGACCCGGGCAAGCAGCTCAAGCGCTTTGGCTCGAGCCGCGTCGGTGGTCATGCCTTTTACTTCGATGGGAGCGAAAGTAATGTTGTCCAGTACGCTCATATGCGGGAACAGGTGAAAGTGCTGGAACACCATTCCGATTCGCTGACGGACGCGGGAAGCATCGGTTTTCGGATTCGTCAATTCTATCCCTTCAATGGATATCGTGCCGGAGGTCGGAGTCTCGAGCAGATTCAGACAACGCAGGAACGTAGACTTTCCTGAGCCGGAAGGTCCGATCAAGGCGACGACTTCGCCTTTTTCCACATGCGTGGAGATGCCTTTGAGCACCTGATTTTTGCCGTAGGCTTTTGTTAAATCCGTAACTTTAATCACTGCGGCGCAGTCTCCTTTCCAACATGCGAGCAAGGGAGGTGAGGACGAGCACGAGGACGTAGTAGATCGCGGCTACGAACAAGAGCGCTTCGAATGCACGAAACGTGCTTGCCCTTACAACATCCGCTCTGCGCATCAATTCGGATACCCCGATGACGGATACGAGCGAGGATTCTTTCAGCAAAGCGACGAATTCGTTCACTAATGCTGGTAAGATATGGCGTAGTGCTTGCGGGAAAATGATGCGCGCCATCATCTTGCGATAAGGAATGCCGAGAGCGATCGACGCTTCGCGCTGGCCCTTGTCCACAGCCATAATGCCTCCGCGAATCGTCTCGGACAAGTACGCCGCGGAGTTCAATCCGAATGCAAGTCCGGCTGCGAGCAAGGCGGGGATGTCGAAGTTGAACAGCTGCGGAGTCGCATAATAGATAATCGTTAATTGGACGAGCAGGGGCGTTCCGCGGAACACCGAGGTGTAGGCGGTTGCGAACCATTGCAACGGCAGAACTCCGGATATTTTGAAGAGGGAGAGAACCGTCCCCCAGCATAAGCCCAACAAAGCAGAGACGAGCGTGAATAGCAGCGTCACGTAGACGCCTTTGAGGATATAAGGCACATATCCGTTCAATACGCCAAAATCAATATTCAAACCGCCTGTTGATCCATTAACGGCGGTCTTTTTGCCTTCGAACCATTTGTCTATTATTTTTTGCAGTTCGCCGTTTGCCTTCATATTCGCGAGTTCGAGATTAAATGCGTCGACCAGCTTAGTCTGCTTAGGAAAAGCAATCGCATAACCGGTATCTTCCTCGGAACTCGGCAAGAAACTCAGTACGAGATTGGGGTTCGCTTGGACCATCTCGATCGCGACGGCATCCTCGACGATGGCGGCGTCCAGGCGTTTGGCGTTCATTTCCTGAATCAAATCCGCGATTTTGTTGAGCTTCTTCTGTTTGGCGCCCGGGATCGTCTGCGCGAAAGTATCCTGAATCGAGCCAAGCTGAGCTCCGACGACCTTGCCGGACAGCTGTTCCACGGTTTCGTATGCCTTGTCCTTGCGAGAAACGATCGTATTTCTTGCCGTGTAGTAACTTTCGGAGAACGCTACGCTTTTCTTGCGTTCTTCGGTTACCGACATGCCGGACATTACGAAGTCGACGCGTCCCGTCTGAAGAGCGGCAATCAGGCCGCTAAAATCCATGCTTGCGATTTGCAGTTCGTAACCGAGGTGGTTCGCGATATATTTGGCGATATCGATGTCTATTCCGACGATTTCGCCGCTGCCTTTCGCATCTACGCTTTCGTAGGGCGGATAATCGGGGGAAGTTCCCATCACGAGTTTCTTCTTGGCCGCCGAAGCATGATCGGTTGGCAACATCGGCATTAACGAAACGATAGATAGCGTCAGGAGAGCAATGATAAAGAGCAGGGAGTGCCGAGCTTTCCGTTTTTTCCATCTCATGTTGCGCGTCCTCAATCCTTAGGGTTTAGAGAAAGTTTTTACATGCTTGAGGCTAAGTAAACATTTGCAGTATAAATTTACATGAGAAAACGGCGGACGGGGCAGAATAATTCCGAATTACCATATTCAGGGCAATCCGGGGAGATCATGACCATGTCCGATATTCTTGCTTCCTTCTATCGTTTGAGCGAAAATCCCGATACGTTGTCGTTATTTGATCAGTTAAGCGAAGCTTTTGCGGATTCGGCCGACTACACGACCGCATTAATCGGAAAAACGGATGCTACCGAATATCATCTGTGCTTTATTAAGTCGCTATGTTCTTCCCAGAAGCTGGACTATCTGCTCGGTACAAACATCGAAGGGGATATGTCCGCGCAGCTTGAGCGTTATTACGGGACCGACTTGGTAGAAGGTAATTCTAAAAGCTGCGAACAAGCGATTTGCAACGGTTATGCCGTAATCTGCAAGCGAACGTCATCAACCGGACTCATGCTGAACATATCGGAAAGCCGTCAAAGATCTATTGTGTCGCCGATAACGGAAAATGTTCTTCAAGGCCCGATGAATGCTTTTAACGAAAGTCTCGACGTGAACACGGCATTGATAAGGCAGCAAATCCGATCATCGAAATTAAAACTATGGGAAACCTTTATAGGTACAGAAAGCATTACCCGAGTTGCCGTGTTTTCTTATTCAGGTGCCATAGATCCCGATCTGTTGTCGAAGCTTAAAGAAAGACTAAAGAAGGTTCAGACGGCGGGAGTTCAAGACAGCGGACAACTTCTACGACTGCTCACCACCAAAAATTGGATGAATTTGTTCCCGGTTTCCGTCTCCACTGAGCGACCCGATCGCGTTTCGGCCGACTTGCTGGCAGGAAAAGCGATCATTATGGTAGACGGGACCCCGTTCGCCTTGATCGTGCCTACCGTATACACGGATTTTTGGCATTCCCCGGAAGATAAATACATCAATCCCTACGTTACCTACTTTCTGCTTACGCTTCGGTTTCTGGCGATGTTCATTAATTTGTTTCTTCCGGCTATGTATGTTGCGCTCACGTCGGTAAACATTGATGTTAATCGTCTGGAGATCAGTCTCGCCGCGGCGGCTAGTAGGGAGGGCGTCCCCTATCCGGTATACGTAGAAACGCTTTTGATGCTTATCGTGATCGATTTCATAACCGAGGCCGGCTTACGGTTGCCTAAGTCGATTAGTTCGACGGTAACCATGGTCGGAGGCGTTGTCCTAGGGCAAGCGATTATCCAAGCTAATATCGTTAGTAACCTGCTTGTTATTATCGTGGCTGCCACGGCCATTACGAATTTTATCGTGATTGATTATCAAATGGGACTTGTCCAACGAATTTTGAAGTATTTTATGGTGATGGGGGCTACGATTGCCGGAGTTCTGGGTATTGTGTTCTGCTTTGCGTGCCTGATTTTCTACCTTAGTTGCCTGGAATCGTTCGGGGCTCCGTATCTTACCTCGCTGTGGTCTAAGAAGAGACGAAGTTGAAGAGTTTAAAGCAGGGAGCGTTATCATGAAAAACCCATCGGCCTTTACCGGCTATGAAATGCTTGCGATTCAAATGCTTTTTTCAGGTGCGGCAGCCGGTTTTATCTATCCCAGTTTTTTGATTCGCAGTACCGAAGGAGCCTATTGGATTCCTATTGCCGTATGGACTGCGGGCGCTCTGCTCAGTTCATGGCTTTACAGTCGGATGCTAGCCAGGCTTGAAGGCAGAAAACTCGTCTCCGCGATACGTTCGTCGGTCGGCCTAGTATGGACGAGCGTTCTATTCTTGCCCGTAATCCTGTTTTTAATCGGAGCGCTTATCGTTATGTTGAGGGCCTACTCGGAAATTATTACGATGACGATGCTGCCCACCACCCCGATTTCGTTTCTAAACGGAATGCTCCTATCTTCCGCCGCGCTCGCCTTAGCTGGAATCATGCCTATTATACGGGCAGCGAGAGTATTTTTCCTGATGGCTTCACTTTTCACCTTGGCGCTTCTGATCATTGGTTTCAGCGATGTGAACTGGACGCTTGGTACGCCCTGGTTTCGGACTAACGGAGATTTCCTCCTCGATAATCGTTTCTATGCCGGATCGTTTTTATGGATGGGATTTGCGATTACGTCGTTGATCGGACCTTATACGATGCAGTCCGCTAGGGGCGCATGGAGAAGTTATGCCCTTGCGCTCATCTGCGCACTTCCAATGATTGCAGGCTATGTTTATTTGCCCGTTTTGACATTCGGAAGAGACTTGAGCCAACGTTTGACTTTTCCTTTCGTGACTAAGATGGATACCATTTATCATTATTGGATCATATTCGACAATTTAACGGCTATATTCGTCTCCGTGACGATGCTCTATGTCTTGCTTATTATGGCTCTGAAGCTGCATGCCTTGGGTGATACGGTCAAAACTTTAATGCCGAAAGCGAAAAACGGCTTCATCTATCTAGGTCTCTTCATCGTCGTTTATGCCGCAGCCACGTTCTTGCCTTCTTGGAGAGAGTTGGAACATGTCATTATACTTACGGTCGGTATTCGTCTATATATTATGTTCATTTTCCCCTTACTCGGCATGGCCGCATTGATCGTTGCTCAGAGACGCGGCGGAAAGGGGAGGGAATCATGAGGAGAATTTGCGCTTCATTGAAAATGGTCATCGTTTGCAGCCTTACTATGATCGCAGTAACCGGTTGCTGGGACTCCAGAGACGTCGACAATCGTCTAATGGTCGGCGCGCTAGGTCTTGAGAAGTCGACTGAGACTTCATTACGCGTTTGGTTTCGATTCCCTGTCCCAAAGGCAATACAGGGATTGTCGAAAAAGGATTTTTTTACGATGAGCCAGATCGGGTTTACCGTCCCCGATGCGATGAACAAAATAAAATACAAGCTTCCCAAAGCCTTGGATGCTTCTTCCACGCGAGCTCTGTTACTGGACGAATCGTTGGCCAAGACGGGGATTAACCCCTATTTGGAATTTGCGATCAGGGAGCGATCCGTTCCCCTGGATGCCGTAGTTGCCGTTGTCAGGGGCAATATGGAAAGAATTTTCACGAGTCCTAACCCGACGGGGGAACTCGCGGGTATTTACACGAAGCTCTTTTTTGAACCTTATGCCGGAGGGATTCCCAGAAAAAACAAAACCAGGCTATGGGAGATCTACGCCAAATTGTATAATCCGTTCCATGCCAATCTGATACCTCTAGTAACGGAAGGAGTACAAAATTCGTTCGAATTTACCGGAAACGCGATTTTCCTCAACGGCAAAATCGTGGGAGAATTGAACAAGGACGAATCGCTTCTCTTCGAAATATTCACTCACCGGTTTCACGATTCGGAAGTCGAATTGATGAACAGATCGGATGTAAGAATCGTTCATAACCATACTCGTATAAAGACTAAACTTGAGAGAGGAATACCGATCATCGGACTCGATTGCTCGCTTGTCACGACGTTAATCGACAGTTCTCGTACGCGGAAACAGAATGAATCGCAAATTATCGCCGAGCTGGAATCCAGTTTGAACGCGCATGCCAAATCCATGTTCGAGAAGACTCAGCGGGAAGGAGCCGACGTCTTCGGCTTCGGCAACCGTTTCCGGAATCGGCTGCAACCGTCGCAACACGGAGATTGGCCCGAGATGTTCAAGTCTGCAAAAATCAGCTATAAGTTCCATATCATTCTTAGGAATACAGGGTTGGAATTTTTGGATTAAAGATTCACTCGCATCTCGAACCCCCATTTACCAAGCGGAATGATCGAATATTGGCGAATTGAAGAAGTAAAAAAAGGAATAGAACATTTACAATGATTTTAATCTATTAACAATAGTGATACACTATAATAAGGTTATAGTTGATCCAGAAAAGATGCGTGACTAGGTCTAGCCTTGGCTAACCTATGGCTCCGAAGCAAGTTGCCTGCATCCTTTCTGCAAAATAGTAGGGAATAAGGAAGGTTAAAATGAGCAACAGACAAACTAAAACAGACGTTATCTTAATTGGTGCCGGAATCATGAGCGCGACTTTGGGGTCGCTGCTTAAAGAATTAGTGCCGGACTGGGAAATCACAGTGTTCGAGAAGCTCGCAAATGCAGGAGAGGAAAGCTCTAACGAATGGAATAATGCGGGAACGGGACATGCCGCGCTATGCGAGCTTAACTACACCGTCGAAAAACCGGACGGTTCTATAGATATTAGCAAAGCTATTAACGTTAATGAGCAGTTTCAGGTTTCAAGGCAGTTTTGGTCGTATCTCGTAGACAGCAATCTGATCCGTAATCCGCAAGATTTTATTATGCCATTGCCTCATATGAGTCTAGTGCAAGGGGAACAAAACGTATCGTTCTTAAAGAGACGTTATGAAGCGATGTCGAACAATCCTCTGTTCCAAGGGATGGAATTTTCCGATAATCCGGAAAAACTGATGGAATGGATTCCGCTTATTATGCAAGAACGGACATCAAATGAACCTATTGCGGCAACAAAAATCGATTCCGGAACGGACGTCAACTTTGGCGCTTTAACGCGCATGATGTTTGACCACTTAAAGAGTAAAAACGTCGAGATCAAATATAAACATAGCGTTAATAATATGAAACGTACTCGCGACGGCTCTTGGGAATTAAAAGTGCAAAATCTCGATAGCGGCACCGTTGAACGCCATACCGCGAAATTCGTCTTTATCGGCGGCGGGGGAGGAAGTCTGCATTTACTGCAAAAATCCGGTATTCCCGAAGGGAAACATATCGGAGGATTTCCGGTAAGCGGGCTATTTATGGTGTGCAATAATCCGGATATCGTAGCTCAGCATCATGCTAAAGTATACGGCAAAGCTCCGGTAGGCGCTCCTCCGATGTCCGTTCCGCATCTGGATACAAGATTTATCGACAACAAGAAATCGTTGCTCTTCGGGCCGTTTGCCGGCTTCTCGCCAAAGTTCTTAAAAACCGGTTCCGTATTCGATTTGATAACTTCCGTCAAACCTAATAATCTAGTAACGATGTTGGCATCGGGCGCCAAAAACGTTCCTTTGACGAAATACTTGATCCAGCAAGTGATGTTATCGAAAGAAAAGCGCATGGAAGAATTACGAGAGTTCGTCCCGAACGCCAAAAGCGAGGATTGGGATCTATTGGTTGCCGGCCAACGCGTGCAGGTGATCAAAGATACTCCTGCCGGCAAAGGAACGCTTCAATTCGGTACGGAAGTAATTAGCGCCGCCGATGGATCGATAGCCGCATTGCTCGGCGCTTCTCCTGGCGCTTCTACCGCCGTTTCCGTCATGCTTGAGGTCATGAACAGGTGCTTCCCGCAATATATGAAAGAGTGGGAGCCTAAAATAAAAGAAATGATTCCTTCTTATGGCGTGTCGCTTCTGAAAAAACCGGAGCTTATCCGCGAAATTCATGCTTCAACGGCGCGGACGCTTGGTCTAGGCGAAAAGGAATTGCAGTTAGCTCGCTAAGCCGGTATGAAACGATAGTTCAATATTAACAGCGGTAGTCTAGGACTTGTTTTCTCGTCCAAGACCGCCGCTGTTTTTTTTTGGCTGTTGCTTGAGGAGCTCGGCCATGGTGGACGAGTAATAAAAAAATAATTAGTCACGTGAAGAACTGTTTACGTATTTTAACGTATCTAAAGTAATCAGTAAAAAATGGGGTGAAATGTTGAGTAAATCCAATTTTCAAGTTCGAATTTCTCCGTCCGAGGCATTTGCTTTGGTTAGAGATCAACAAAAAGCGGACTTGGTACACGAAGAGTTACATGAACTAGGAGAAGGTAAATATTTGGGCACGCTGATTTTCGAGAAATATTACATGAGAACGAAAAATCGGGCAGCTCTAATTGTTCTAATCGACAACCTGCAAGGTGTAACAGATGTTCGATCCATTGCGACAGGGAGCTCGGAAGGCATGTTTTTTAATTTTGACTGGGGTGCGGCCGATAACTTCGTGAACAGTGTTTCGGACATTTTGCAGGATTTCATCATCGGAAACTAATACTGCTGCGTTGTTCATTATTACGACAAGGATGGTGTTTGGTTCTTGGCCATTATTGTGATTTTATGGATTCTCTCCTTAATCGGTCTAATTTGGGTATGGCAAGATGCTTCGGATAAGCGAGGCTCAAACATTGGATGTCTATGGGCGTTGGTTGTGTTGATTCTGGGTCCAATCGGTTTTATCGCTTATTTGGTTGTCAGAAACTTAGATTAAAGTATCCGTGCAGAAGGAAGCTCCTTAGTATTAACTGGTCAACCAGAGTTCTCTGGTTGGCCTTTTTTTGACTTTAGAATATAGAATCGACATTATCAATCACGTATAGGATCGACAAGAAAGGAATTTCAGGCATTATGTCGAAATAACAAAAGTGCTCATTTAACAATAATTGGTTCCGTTATGAAAATGCAGGGCATCAAGATTTACGCAGAATGATTCGTCGTCGCACGAGGTATTTGGATGAACGTGTTTGAAGGAGGACATTCGTGAATAGGAAATCGTTACTACTCTTGGTCTTGCTTTTGATACTTGCAATTGTCGTGAAGCCCTATGACGGTCAAGCTCTTTCCCAGATCGAGAAGATAGATCAGGAATTGAAAAACCTTAAGGAAGAAATGAATCGTGAAGCCCAAAATCAGAAAAAAGCGCAGAAATCCGTAAAGGTTCTTACCGGACAGAAGGAAGCGACTAAGGAAGACATTCAAGCACTCCTTGGCCGCATCGAACAGGTGCAGATGAAGCTTGAGAAGACTCAAATCAAGATAACTGAGGCCGAAGATAAGCTATTCAATACAAGCCAAGAGCTTGAGGCTTCAATTCAGCAGTTAAATGATCGAAAACAACTTATGGACTCACGTGTTCGGTTAGCCTATACGAATGGGGCGGCTTCTTATCTGGATGTTCTGTTCAGTTCGACGAGCTTCAGCGATTTTCTGGAACGCATAGATGCGGTTGAGGCCATCCTGACACAGGATCGCAACATCGCGGATCAAAAACAAGCTTATTCCGAGGAAGTAACCAAGAAGAAGGCGGAAGTCGAGCAGGAGTTGAAAGACGTTAAAGTGCTCTACGCCGAGATGACAGCCAACAAGGCGGAGCTGGAGCAGAACGAGCAGGACAAAGAAGCGATGATGTCCAAGCTATCCAAGCAGATCCAAGACATGGAGGAAATCAGCGAGGAATCAGAGAAACAACTTACCGAACTCGCAAAGAAGGCCTCAGAATTGGAAGCGAAGAAAAATCGGATCAAGAACTATTACAAGGGCGGAAAGCTTGGTATGCCTTTAAAATCGGAATGGCACGAGTCGTCGTCTTTCGGGTATCGTAACCATCCAGTGACGGGCAAGAGAAAGCTGCATACGGGGATGGATATGGCCGCACCCAAAGGAACACCGATTTACGCCGCGGAAACCGGCGTTGTGATCTTCGCCCAGTCCTCGAGCGGATACGGTAACTGCATCATTATCGACCATGGCGGAGATTTATGGACAGTCTACGGACATATTATGATGGGCGGGATCTTAGTCAAGGATGGCGAGACCGTCAAAAGAGGGGAAAAAATAGGTTTGGTTGGCTCGACCGGTATTTCTACAGGTAATCATTTGCACTTTGAAGTCCGCAAAAATACCGAACCGGTCGATCCCGCTCCTTATTTGAAGTAATTGCGGAAATTACAAAACCGCTTGACTTGGAGTTAACTCCAAGTGCAATAATTTAAATTAACTGTTGATGAACAGTAAGGGGAATAAATGATGTAACAAATACCAATGGGAATCGAGGGATTAATCTAATGGATTATGTGAAACTAGGTAATACCGGATTAGATGTGTCCCGGATTTGTCTGGGTTGTATGAGCTTTGGCGAAGCTGAGCGATGGATTCATCAATGGGTGCTTGATGAAGAGCAAAGTCGTCTTATCATAAAAAAAGCCTTGGAACTTGGGATCAATTTTTTCGATACGGCGAATGTTTATTCAGATGGAACAAGCGAGGAATTCGTTGGTCGAGCTCTAAAGGACTATGCCAATCGAGATGAGGTTGTTATCGCGACAAAGGTTTATAATCGCATGCATGAAGGTCCAAACGGTGCCGGACTTTCTCGAAAAGCGATCATGAGCGAAATCGATAAGAGCCTTAAGAGACTAGAAACCGATTATGTGGATCTATACCAAATTCACCGCTGGGATTACAATACTCCGATCGAAGAAACGATGGAGGCTTTGCATGATGTCGTGAAGGCCGGAAAAGCAAGATACATTGGCGCTTCCGCCATGTACGCTTGGCAGTTTCAAAAGGCGTTATATGTCGCCGAGAAACAGGGATGGACTCGGTTTGTATCGATGCAGAATCATTTAAATCTCATATACCGCGAAGAAGAGAGGGAGATGCTGCCGCTGTGTAAGGAAGAAAAAATCGGCGTAATTCCTTATAGTCCGCTTGCCGGAGGAAGATTGACGCGTGATTGGCAGCAAACGACACATCGTTCCGAAACCGACCAAATCGCGAAACAGAAATACGATGCGACTGCCGATACCGATCGGTTGGTGGTTGAACGGGTTGCGGCAATCGCAGAAAAACGCGGAGTTAGCCGAGTACAAATCGCACTTGCCTGGTTGCTGCAGAAAGAACCGGTAACTGCTCCCATTATCGGTGCAACTAAAATGACCCATCTCGAAGACGCGGTAAATGCTCTTTCGATTAAGTTAACGTCTGAAGAAATCGCATCGCTGGAAGAGCCATATGTGCCTCATCCGATAATAGGCTTTCAGTAGTAAGCTGGGTTAGCCAACACAATTGGTTAACCCAGTTTTATTTTTCGACTGAACATATTTAATTTGCTACGGGATGAAAAATTAATAGATGCCGCTTGACGAAGGAAATGACTTCTGATAGCATTGTTTAAGCGTAATAATTACGTTCAAGCCCCGGTTTGAGCGTAATTATTTGAATCATAATCGTAATAATTACGCATTAAAGATTGGCTTCAGACATAAGTTAGCCAAAAAGCAGACGGAAGGAAGGTAAAAGAAATGGAGTTGGTTTCTCTTAGAAACGTTACCTTCGGATATGGCGACGTGCCTTGTTTGCAGGATGCTTCATTAGAGATTCACGCAGGCGAATTTATCGCCGTCACCGGACCAAACGGCGCCGCGAAGTCAACCTTATTGAAGCTTGCGCTTAAGCTACTAAGACCGTGGCAGGGAGACGTAACCTTATCGATGCGCAACGTTAGCGGCGGGAAGCTGGTCATCGGTTACGTTCCGCAGCAAATTTCGGCGTTTAACGCGGGATTTCCGAGTACCGTTTGGGAATTCGTGCAAAGCGGACGTTTTCGCCAAGGCGCTTGGTTAAGAAGATTGAATGACGTCGATCGGGAAGCAACTGAGCAAGCGCTTCGTCAAGTGGGGATGTGGGAATTCCGCAAGCGGAAAATCGGAGAGCTGTCCGGAGGACAGAAGCAAAAAATCATATTGGCCAGGGCGTTCGCAATGGAACCCGATCTTCTGGTATTGGACGAACCGACGACCGGTATGGACGCGGAAAGCAGACAACAATTTTACCGCTTGCTGAAAGATCAGGTGAGACTTCATGGCAGAACTGTCATGATGGTTACTCACCATCTTGCCGAAGTGGAAGGGGATTTGGACCGATTAATTACTCTCGAACGGAAAGAGGAGGGCGGTTGGAAATGCTGCACTACGACTTCATGCAGCGGGCATTTTGTGCCGGCGGGATAATCGCTCTTCTGGCTTCGGCTCTCGGCGTCTACTTGCTGTTAAGAAGACAAGCCTTAATGGCAGACATGCTCTCCCACGTTTCGTTGGCAGGCGTGGCAGGCGGAGCGTATTTTCATTGGAATCCGACATTAGCGGGTTTTGCAGTTGCCGTTCTGGGAGCTGTCGCCGTTGAATATGTCCGGAGATCCTATAAGACGTTCAGCGAAATATCGGTCGCGATTATTATGGTCGGCGGGTTGTCGGTATCGATGATCGTTATGAGCTTAAACAAAGGCATCAATAAAAGCTTATCTTCCTATTTATTCGGTTCCGTTGTCGCGGTGAACGGCACGGAACTCCGATTAATGATCGTAGCTGCTGCCATCGGGGGACTGTTTCTATATCTCTTAAGAAGACCCCTCTATCAGATGTCGTTCGACGAAGAGACCGCCCGCACGAACGGATTGCCCGTTGGTTGGATATCGCTAGGCTTCAGTGTCGTTACCGGAATGATCGTGGCAGCCGCTATGCCGATCGTAGGCGTGTTGCTCGTATCCGCGTTAATCGTACTGCCTGGATCGCTAGCCATCCGAATTGCGCCAAGTTTCACAGCCGCTATCTTTATTGCAATGATCATAGGCATAACTGGCGTCTTTACAGGAATCACGGCTTCTTATTCGTTCAGCACGCCA
Organism: Cohnella endophytica; assembly: GCF_003628305.1. Taxonomy (GTDB): domain Bacteria; phylum Bacillota; class Bacilli; order Paenibacillales; family Paenibacillaceae; genus Cohnella; species Cohnella endophytica. Next base: position 325,852 of record NZ_RBZM01000001.1, read on the forward strand.
CCGGGAGCAACGATTTCTTTCGTATTATTGCTAATCTTACTTGGGGGTTTGGGACTGAAGAAAGCCTGGAGGGCATGGGGAAAAAGGAGCTCTGCCGATCGACAAGTCGTGCCGGCTGCGGGTTCTCTGCAACGGGTATCACTGTCTGAAGATTGACAATTATTATACTTTATTGGAGGTTTCTAAAACATGAAATCCATGCCTATCAAATCTATACTGCTAACAGCAAGCCTTGCACTCGTATTGTCCGGGTGCGGTAAAAACGACGAATCCACGAAAGCGAACTCTCCCCACAAGCTGAACGTTGTTACGACGTTCTATCCGATGTACGAATTCAGCAAACAAGTCGGAGGCGATCACGCTAATGTCGTAGCGCTTATACCTCCGGGCGTAGAACCCCATGATTGGGAACCGAGCGCGAAGGATATGGCGACTTTGAAGGAAGCCGACGTCTTCGTCTACAACGGCATCGTCGAGGGCTGGGCCAAGGATGCTCTTTCCAGTGCGGCAAATGACAATAGAATAGTGGTTGAAGCGAGCGACGGCATCGCTTCGTTGGAAGGGTTGCCCGAGGAAGAGGACGGAGGAGGAGATCACGAGCATATAGAAGAAGGACCGATTCTAGATCCGCACGTTTGGTTAAATCCTGTTCTGGTGCAGAAAGAAGTATCTGCCATCCAAGCGGCATTCGAGAAGGCGGACCCTGCCAATAAGGAGGAATACCGCAAAAATGCCGAGGCTTATATCGCGAAGCTCAAAGACTTGGATGCCAACTATAGAGAAAGCTTAACCGGAACGAAACAAAAGGACTTCGTAACTCAACATGCGGCGTTCGGATATTTGGCTAAAGAATACGGATTAACTCAAGTTCCTATATCCGGATTATCGCCGGAGCAAGAGCCGTCTCCCGCTAGAATAGCGGTTATCGTTACGTTCGCGAAACAGCATGAAGTTAAGACGATCTTTTTCGAGACGTTGGTCGAACCGAAAGTCGCTCAAGTCGTCGCCCAAGAAATCGGAGCCAAGACGGACGTCTTAAATCCACTCGAAGGATTGACTGACGATGATAAAAAGAACGGTTTGGATTATATCGGCATCATGAAGAAAAACTTAGAGGCATTAAAAAAGGCGCTTAACGAATAGATGGCCGCACGCAAGTCGACTTTAAGTCGGCTTATCAAATCAGATTGTATCGTAATTATTACGAAGAGAGTGGAGATATGATAATGAAAAAAATACCCGTAACCGTGTTGAACGGTTATCTTGGAGCCGGAAAAACAACGGTTTTGAACCACGTACTCAATAATCGGCAAGGCTTAAGAGTAGCTGTCATCGTCAACGATTTGAGCGAAGTTAATATTGATGCGGATCTGATAAAGCAAGGCGGAGGTTTATCCCGAACAGACGAGAAGCTCGTGGAAATGTCCAATGGCTGCATCTGCTGCACGCTACGCGAGGATTTACTCCGTGAAGTCGAACGTCTTGCGTTAGAGGGAAGATTCGACTATATCCTGATCGAATCTACCGGTGTCGGGGAGCCGATCCCGGTCGCACAGACTTTCAGTTATATCGACGAAGAGCAAGGGATCGATCTGACGCGTTTATGTCGCCTCGACTGCATGGTAACCGTAGTGGACGCCTGTCGATTCTGGCATGACTTCTCTTCCGGAGAAACATTGCTCGACAGAAGGCAAGCCGTAGGGGAAGACGATACGCGCGAAGTGGTGGATTTGTTGATCGACCAGATCGAATTTTGCGACGTGCTCATTCTGAATAAGACGGATTTAATCGAAGCGGAGGAACTCGCTCAGTTGGAAGGCGTGCTTCGCAAGCTCCAACCTCGCGCGAAAATCATTCGTACCTCTCACGGAAAGATCGACCCCGCCGAGATCCTGAACACCGGTCTCTTCGATTTCGATACGGCAAGCCAGTCCGCCGGATGGATGCTCGAGATGGATAAGTCCGAACACGTTCCGGAGACGGAGGAGTACGGAATATCCTCGTTCGTATACGAACGCCGTATCCCGTTTCATCCGCAAAGGTTAATGGAATGGCTAATGGACTGGCCGGAGGAGGTCGTACGCGCGAAAGGAATCGCCTGGGTAGCTTCGAGGAATGACATGGGTCAAAGCTTAAGCCAAGCCGGCCCTTCGATTCAATTCGGACCTTCCGGATATTGGGTCGCCGCTCTGCCTGCATCGGAAAGGGAGATGTACCTTCAAGAAGAGCAGGATCTCAGGGAACAATGGCACCATGAGTATGGCGACCGGATCACGAAACTCGTGCTAATCGGTATCGAGATGGACCAAGAGGGAATCTCGCGAACTTTGGATGACTGCCTGTTGACTAACGAGGAGCTGTCGCAGGATTGGCGCGAATACCAAGATCCTCTTCCCAACGCGATTCAAACGATGGAAATTCATTGATTGGATTACGTTATCGAAAGCAAAGGAGGTGAACCCGCATGCGAGTCATAATTACGCTTGCTTGTACCGAGACAGGGGATCGCAACTATACGACGTCGAAAAACAAACGAACGCATCCGACGCGGTTGGAATTGAAAAAGTACTGTCCCAGGTTAAAAAGAGTAACGTTACACCGTGAGACCCGCTAATGTCGTAACGAAGCAGATTAAGCCTGGAGCTTATTAATAATAGCCTTTGCGAGGGAATGCCTAACCGATGTCAAAAACAAACAACAATACCAGATTGCCTCGAGCCAAAGGCTTGGATATGGCCAACTATTATACGTACAAAGAATGCGCGGCAAAAGCAAAACGCATCGTGTTGAATCCCGCTAATGTCCAAGTCATAGAAGAGTTTATTCACATCGCTGTGATGAAAGAGAAATTCGAATCGTTTAACGTTCCCGTCCCGAACAAAATGATTTTGTTCGGACCACCTGGAACCGGCAAGACTTTAACGGCCTTCTATATGGCAGAGCGCCTTCGTCTACCTCTGATCCTAGTACGTTTGGATACGATTATTCAAAGTTACTTGGGAGAAACGGGAAGCAACGTGCGCAAAATATTCGATTACGCGAAAAGCAATCCGTGCGTGTTGTTTCTTGACGAATTCGACGCTATCGCGCGAACGAGGGACAACAACGACGAGGTAAAGGAGATGTCGCGCGTCGTCAACACGCTGTTGCAGTGCCTTGATGATTTTGGCGACGAAAGCATCTTTATGGCAGCGACCAATTTGGAAGACCAACTCGATCATGCTGTTTGGCGGAGATTCGACACTAAAATGCATTACGGAATACCGGATGACGATCGCCGCAATGAGTACCTTCGATTGCAAAGCGATGACTTCGTATTGGAAAATGCCTCACTGATCGAGCGCGCGACCGTCCTCACCGCTGGATGTAGTTTTGCGGAGATCGAACAGATCATCCTTAAAGCGAAACGCAAAGCGATTATCGCCAATACGCCTTTACAGCTGTATCAAATCGAAAGTTCGATTCTGGAATATAATCCGCATAGATGATAATTTAGGATAAACTCGGAAAAAGCCTGCGGATTAAGATCCGCAGGCTTTATTCCATTCTTGACGGGTTTGTTCTTCATCGATCTCAATACCGATCAGCACAACATATGAAAATGCCATGCGGCATTGTCCGCTAGGATATATCCTTTAGCCAATGAAGCAATATGAAATTCACTACGATCATACCACCTCGATTATTCTGTTGTAAAATTTACGATTAATAGCTTTTGGAAACATGACTTTCATGGCAAAGACCACCCCAACCTGTTACAATATAAGACAATATAGAAATCAAGGAGAAGGTACAAAAGAATGTCAAAATCAAACAACGTACATGAAATGCTCAATATCATGTCCAAGAACGGCTGGAGAATTACGGACCAACGAAAATCGTTGGCACAGATCTTCTCTGACCATCCAGGATACCTTTCGCCTAAAGACGTGTACGATCATATGAGCGAGAAATACCCAAGCGTCAGCTTCGATACGGTCTATCGCAACCTGCGAATGATGAATGACATGGGCGTATTGGAGCAGTTTTATTTTATGGATGGAGGCTTGAAATTTAGAGCGAATTGCTTGGACCATCATCATCATCATTTGATTTGCATCAATTGCGAGAAGACGCTTACGTTCGATTATTGTCCTATGGATAATGGAGTCGAGCTTCCCGGAAACTATAAGATCGTGAATCATCGATTTGAAATCTACGGTTTATGCGAAGATTGCCAACAATAATCAGCCGAATTGACAAAATAACAGTCTTCCTGTTATTCTCGTTTCATATCGTAATTATTACAATTGAGTGCAGGTGGTCAGGCTGAAATTATCTTCTATTGCAGGCACGTGGAAGATGAACGCGACTTTCGGCATCGTTATCGCGTTCATCGTTCTATTTTCCTTAAATCCGTCCCTGATTAGCAACTTATCCTTTACGGTAGGACCAGAGGTACATACGTTTAAGACGATGTTAATCAGCATCGTGCTTGAAGCGCTTCCGTTTTTGTTGCTGGGCGTGTTTGTCTCATCGTTTATGCATGTATTCATACCCGAAGCCTGGTTTCGCAAAATGATTCCAAGGAATCCGTATTTAGGAGTTCTTGTTGCTTGTTTATTGGGCATCGTTTTCCCGATATGCGAGTGCGGGCTCATCCCGATCGTTAGGAGACTGGTATCCAAGGGAATGCCGCTATACGCGGGCGTCGTATTTATATTGGTCGGACCGATCGTGAACCCGATCGTATTCTCGGCGACATTCAACGCGTTCAGAACAAAGCCGGAGATGGTATACGCCCGGATGGGACTTGCTATCGCGGTCGGGGCGGTTATAGGCTTGATCATCTATTATTTCGTGAAGATCAATCCGATACGTATCTCGAGAGAATCAATTAATAATGCGTCAACGCATACGCATTCGCATTCGTGTAGTCGATTCGTTGAAATGCTTGAGCATGCCGGCGGAGAATTTTTCGATATGGGGAAGTTCTTAATCTTTGGTTCGCTAATTACTGCAGCCATACAAGCGTTCGTGCCGCGCTCCGATCTCGTCAATATCGGTCAAGGCGAGTTCGGTTCGCATTTCTTCATGATGGGATTTGCGTTCATTCTCTCGCTTTGCTCGACTTCTGATGCCTTCGTGGCTTCCTCGTTCGCAAGCACGTTCTCCGCGGGATCACTGCTTACGTTTCTTGTCTTCGGACCTATGCTGGATTTCAAGAGCACGCTAATGTTACTTTCGTTGTTTAAGATTAAATTCGTATTATTTCTTGCAGGATTGATCGCCATAACCGTATTCATCGGAGCATGGATGCTCGGGAATCATTATTTGAATTAGGCGGGAATCGAAGGGAGGACTCTTGATGGAAGAACGGCGTAATTTGTTGCCGCATTATTTAATTCGCGCGACCCTACTGGGTTGTTTCTCCCTGTATATCGTACATCTCGTTAAAGCCGACAAGCTGCAATATTATATCGTGCCCAGGATGATTCCTTACGTCAAATACGGGGCTATGGCCTTATTCCTGCTAGCTGGTTTCTATCTGTTTATTGCGGTACAAAGGGGCGGAAGCGGTGCGGAGGAGGATTGCGATTGCGGGCACGAACCGCCGAGGTCTATTTTACGGAACGGTATGATTTATGGATTATTTGCCATTCCGCTGCTGCTGGGATTCATGTTGCCGGATCGAATTATGGGAAGCGAAGTCGTAGCGGTTAAGGGCATGAATTTGAACGTAGCTACAGTAACCCAACGACCTTCCATTCCCGTACAACCCGTCGACGCGATCGAACCTGTAACCACTTCGGAGCCTTTAGGCGAGATGCCGAACAATAACCTTGATACAACAGCATCAGATCCGAAGGACGTTGTCGAGGCGCAGCCATCCGCTCACGACGAACTGGATAAGCTGTTCCCCGCGGACGAGTTCAGCATCGACTATGCCGAGTTAGGCAAGAAGCTGTATAAGCGGGACGTGATTCCTATTAAGACCGTCGGTTTCCTCGAAATGCTGACGATGCTTGATCTGTTCAAAGAAAATTTCATCGGAAAAGAAATTGTTATCAGCGGGTTCGTATACCGTGAAAACGACATGAAGAAAGACCAGTTCGTCGTATCCCGCATGGCCATGCAATGTTGCTCGGCCGATGCGATGCCCTATGGATTTTTGGTTAAATCGGCTAACGGTGCAACTTTGAAGAAAGACACGTGGATTACGATGACCGGGAAGCTATCGACCGTTAATTATAGGGGGAACGATATTATTCAATTGGAAGCGAAAAAAATAACCGTTATTAAAGCCCCGAATGACCCCTACGTATATCCTTATTATGACGACTTTGATGAACTGGCAAAGGAGTAATAAACGATAGGTCTCCGCGAAAATGCGGGGACTTTTGATTGTGTTCGGTTTGGTGTAACTTCGAAGGACTTGAAATTCTTGTAAATGCATGGCAAGATAGCGGATGTATGGATTGTCGAGCACTTCTTATATTTCCACCAGATTACACTGACAGGCAGGATGATTATGCAATATTTCACTAAGAAATGGACCACAGAGAGACTTACTGTTTTCGCCGCCTTATTTATTTTACTTATTTATGTTTTACCACTGTTTCTTCTGGGAGAAAACGCTCATATCCGAGTTCACGACAATTTGGACTCCAATATCGCTTGGTATAAGGTGCTAGTACGAAGCAACGAGCTGTTTGGGTCGCTGAATGCGGTCATTCCCCAGGTGATTAACGGTTTGCCGCGAGGCGCCTATGAATCTGAATATAGCGGTATTATATGGCTGCATGCGCTTTTTCCTACCATGACAGCTTATGCGATAAGCCAAACCATAACGAGGGTCATGGCTTTTCTTGGGATGTTCTGGTTGCTAAAAAAGCATTTTATTAAAGAGCAGGACGTTAGCCTCATTCGCGTCGGAGTTTCTCTAGCCTTCGCATTGACGCCGTTTTGGCCGTCGGGCATGTTAAGCACATTGGGACAGCCGTTGGCTCTATGGGCATTTTTGAATATCCGCAACAGAGAGATTTCTTGGAAAGAATGGGCGGTTCTCATTCTCCTGCCCTTGTACTCCAGCTTTGTCCTCGGATTTTTCTTTTTCTTGACGGCGATGGGCTTGCTGTGGTTGCGGGACTTGATCAAGAAGCGCGATTGGAATCCCGTATTTATTGGGAGTATCGCGTTTATGACCCTGATTTATTTGGCCATCGAATATAGACTTGTGTTTGGGCTCGTTTTTGCGGAAGCCCCGACCAGCCGCTCGGAATTTGTCAATTCAACGCTTGGTCTCGGGCATACTATTTGTCTTGCTTTTTTGAATTTTATATTTGGTCATAACGCGGTATTAACCATACACACAGCAATCATCTTGCCTATCCTCTTCGTTGCGCTTGGAATTGTGATTAGCCGCAAAAGCCTGCAAACAAATCATAGGTTTGTTTTTTTGCTTGGGCTGAATTTCCTTCTGTCTCTGTGGTACGCCTTTTGGTTTTACAAAGGGTGGGAGCCATTAAAGGAACAATTTTCGATATTGAATACGTTTAATTTTGCTCGGTTCCATTTTCTACGTCCTTTAGTGATCTATCTTGGTTTTGCGCTCGGACTACATATCCTTTGGAAGATGGGCAAACTGTGGCATAAGAGAGTTCGCGTTTTGCTTGTATTACAGGTTCTTTTACTTTGCGTTTGCAACGATGAAATCATCTATAGAGTGTACGGCGAGCCATCGGTTAAACAGTTCTATGCGGTCGATCAGTTTCAACAGATCAAGGAATATATCGGGAAGCCTCAACAATCCTATCGCTTAGGCAGCATTGGACTTCACCCCGCTATCGCGCAGTACAATGGATTCTATACATTGGACACCTACAATAATTACTATCCGCTTACGTACAAGCACGAATTTAGAAAAATCATTGCTAAGGAATTGGACAAAAGCCCTGACCTGAAAACCTATTTTGATCAATGGGGAGGCCGTTGTTATCTATTTGTAAGCGAACTAGGAGAGAATTACGGGTTTAAAAAGAACTCTGCTAAGCAGATCCACCATCTAGAGCTGAATATAGATGCTTTTAAGGCGATGGGAGGCCGTTATCTAATATCGTCCGTGCCGATCTTAAATGCCGATGAAGACGGACTCCTATTCTTGAAAAGCTTCGACAACCCTGATTCCGCCTGGAAAATATACCTGTACCAAGTAAAATGATCAACTGAAGCCATACAGGAATAAGAAGCAGAATAACCGCTATTGATCAATCATTTGATCGGTAGCGGTTTTTTCTTGATGGTAATACAGAGAAAATCGGTAAAAATTCATCTCATTTCATTATTAATTTGAATAGGCCAGTGTCGCGGTTTGTTAGGCGGGCATAGGATATCTCGATGTAAATGCTGCTATTGGAGGAGAAAATTCATGTATTTTAATTCATATCAACAACTTGAACAGCAACGCGCCTTCCCTGGATTGGGGATACCGGGAGTGGGCATGCCTGGTGGCGGAATGCCTGGAGGCGGCTTCCCAGGAGGAGGAATGCCTGGGGGTGGCTTCCCAGGAGGAGGAATGCCTGGGGGTGGCTTCCCAGGAGGAGGAATGCCTGGGGGTGGCTTCCCAGGAGGAGGAATGCCTGGGGGTGGCTTCCCAGGTGGCGGCTTCCCAGGAGGAGGTTTCCCAGGAGGAGCTTTCCCAGGTGGCGGCTTCCCAGGTGGCGGCTTCCCAGGGGGAGGTTTCCCAGGTGGCGGCTTCCCAGGGGGAGGTTTCCCAGGGGGAGGTTTCCCAGGTGGCGGCTTCCCAGGGGGAGGTTTCCCAGGTGGCGGCTTCCCAGGGGGAGGTTTCCCAGGTGGCGGCTTTCCTGGAGGAGGTTTCCCAGGTGGCGAAATGCCTGGAGGAGGGTTCCCAGGAGGAGGAATGCCTGGAGGAGGAATGCCTGGAGGCGGCTTCCCAGGAGGAGGAATGCCTGGAGGAGGAATGCCTGGAGGTGGCTTCCCAGGAGGAGGAATGCCTGGAGGTGGCTTCCCAGGAGGAGGAATGCCTGGAGGTGGCTTCCCAGGAGGTGGAATGCCTGGAGGCGGAATGCCTGGAGGTGGAATGCCTGGAGGAGGAATGCCTGGAGGTGGAATGCCTAGAGGTGGAATGCCTGGAGGCGGAATGCCTGAAGGTGGCATGCCAGGGGGCGGATGACCTAGAGATGGCTACTCTGGGAACCTTCAAGAAGGTAATTAGGTCTATCGCCTGTTCTAGAATCACCAAATACACAAAAGGAAGGTCCGTCAATATGGCGGACCTTTTTTACGTTCGCAACTTAGCTTGGCACTAGCTACTTACAGTTCCAACTCCAAATATCTATGCTTTTTACAGTATATACTAAATTCCTTCTGGTGAAATTTTAAGGATTGCTTTGATAAAATACATGTTGTAATCGCTTACAAAGTTAAAAAGTGGAAGGGAGTGGGAGCCGCTGCCTGTTAAGGGTTGCACAGAATCATAGTAGAGTGTCATGCATTTCAATCAAATTGGAGGAATGCGAAATGAAACAAACAAGAATGAGGTTATTTCTAGCGGTGTTAATTTGTTTTGCGCTAACTTTACCTACAGTAATCGCACATGCGGCAACTACGATCACTTCCAATCAAACGGGCACTCAAGACGGCTACGACTATGAACTCTGGAAGGATTCCGGGACCACAAGCATGACTCTCAATAGCGGAGGCGCGTTCAGTGCCACGTGGAGTAACATCAATAATGCGTTGTTCCGTAAAGGCAAGAAATTCAACGCGACCCAAACACACCAGCAGGTAGGAAACATCTCGATTAACTACAGTGCAACCTTTAATCCTGGAGGGAATTCCTATTTGACTGTATATGGGTGGACGAAGAGCCCGCTAGTAGAATTTTACATCGTCGATAACTGGGGCACTTATCGTCCGACCGGGACGCAAAAAGGCACCCTTACCGTTGACGGGGGTACGTATGACATCTATGAGACCACTCGTACCAACCAACCTTCCATTGAAGGAACTGCAACCTTTAAGCAGTATTGGAGCGTTCGGCAGTCCAAACGCTCGAGCGGAACCATATCGGTTAGCGAACACTTCAAAAAGTGGGAAAGCTTAGGAATGCCAATGGGTAAGCTGTATGAAGTAGCCCTTACGGTAGAGGGCTATCAAAGTAGCGGAAATGCCGATGTGACTACTAATGTTCTTACAATCGGCGGCGGATCGAATCCAACCCCAACCCCAACACCTTCGCCAACTCCTACTCCGCCCCCAGGTGGCGGGACTACGAGAGTGGAAGCCGAGAGTATGACCAAAGGCGGTCAGTATACCGGGAATATCAGCTCGCCGTTTAACGGAGTCGCTTTATACGCGAACAACGATTTGGTGAAATTCACGCAGAATTTTACGAGCGGAACCCATAATTTTGCGCTCCGCGGCGCTTCGAATAACTCCAACATGGCCAGAGTCGACTTGAAAATCGGCGGAGTGACGAAGGGATCCTTCTACTTCGGCGGAAGCAGTCCTGCGGTCTACACCCTAAACAATGTCAGCCATGGAACCGGAAATCAAGAGATTCAGCTCGTCGTAACAACCGATAACGGGACATGGGATGCTTACCTTGATTATTTGGAGATTTCGTAAAAAAAAACCGAAGCGGAGGAGATACGACTATGTTCAAAGCAAAACTAGTAAAAGGGGCCACGGTTATGGCGCTCTTATGTACGTTAATATCCATTCCTATGATGCCTATGGCCAGCGCTGCCGACGCTAACTGCCCGAACGGTTACGTAGGCCTGACGTACGACGATGGTCCGAATCCCAGTAACACGACCAATCTGCTCAATGCGCTGAAGCAGGCTGGCTTACGCGCAACGATGTTCAACATCGGCCAGAACGCGCAAAATAACCCGTCTCTGGTGCAGGCTCAAGTGAGCGCGGGCATGTGGGTCGGGAACCATTCCTATACTCATCCGCACATGACGACTTTGAGCAGTTCGCAGATGTCGTCGGAAATCACGCGGACACAGCAGGCGATCCAGTCGGCTACAGGAACCGCACCGAAGCTGTTCCGTCCGCCTTACGGCGAGACGAATTCTACCTTAAAGTCCATCGAGTCCCAGAACGGTCTCACCGAAGTCATATGGAACGTTGACTCCCAGGACTGGAACGGCGCTAGTACGGCTCAGATCGTAGCCGCCGCGGGCACGATGCAGAACGGCGACGTGATCCTGATGCATGACCAGTACCAGACAACGCTTCAAGCGATCCCGCAGATCGCGCAGAACCTTAAGAACCGCGGCCTTTGCTCCGGCATGATCTCGACGAGCACCGGCCGGGCGGTTGCTCCTGACGGAGGAAGCGGTGGCGGGGGTACGACTCCTCCAGGCACGTCTACGAGAGTGGAAGCCGAGAATATGACCAAAGGCGGTCAGTATACCGGGAATATCAGCTCGCCGTTCAACGGAGTCGCTTTATACGCGAACAATGATTTGGTGAAGTTCACTCAGAATTTCACGAGCGGCACCCATAATTTTTCGCTCCGAGGTGCTTCGAATAACTCCAACATGGCCAGAGTCGACTTGAAAATCGGCGGAGTGACGAAGGGGTCCTTCTACTTCGGCGGAAGCAGTCCTGCGGTCTACACCCTAAACAATGTCAGCCATGGAACCGGAAATCAAGAGATTCAGCTCGTTGTAACAACCGATAACGGGACATGGGATGCTTATCTTGATTATTTGGAAATCACGTAATAACCTTTCAAAGTAAATCCCGGCGGGAACTTTCCCGCCGGGATTTTTAAATAATACGGACAACAAAATTTGTATATACATAGGCTAACAAGAAGTTGAACGTTGCTAGGCTATGATGAAAAAGGAGGGGTCAAAATCAGTAGCTCGCTTGGGAAAAGCATTCCCAGAAAGGAAACATGGGAGAAAGTAACAGGCATAACCCGATATGTAAATGATATTTCGACACCGGGGTTATTCCATGTCAAAATAGCGATCAGCCCGCATGCTCACGCTAAAATAATAACGATCGATTCGTCCGAAGCGATGAAAATCCCGGGTGTTAAGGAAGTGATAACAGGGCGAGACTTCCCGATTCTGACCGGGTCGCCATTGGCAGACCGACCGCCAATCGCAATAGATAAAGTGAGATATTATGGCGAGCCCGTCGCTCTTGTTGTCGCGGATCAGGATTATATTGCAGAGATGGCGGCAAACCGCATCAAAGTAGTTTACGAGCTTTTACCTGCCGTCCTATCTCCAAGGGAAGCTTTGCAGAAAAATGCTCCGCTAGTACATGAACGTCTAGCCGAATACAAGCAGCATGAGGAGGTTTACCCGGAGCCGGGAACCAATGTCGCGAACCGGACGAAAATTCGCAAAGGGAATATGGAGGAAGGGTGGAGAAAAAGCCACCATACCGTCGAAGTCGAGGTCACTTTACCGCAATCGGATCACGCTGCAATGGAAATGCGATGTTGTACGGCGGAGATTATGCCGGACGGCAAAGTGATTTTCCACTCCGCGTCGCAATCGCCTTTTGTTATCCGAAGAGCAATCAGCCAATCGTTTCATATTCCGATACATAAAGTGATCGTTCACACGCCTTTGGTCGGAGGCAGTTTCGGCGGAAAATCCGCGATTCAGATGGAATTTCTTGCTTATATGGCATCCCGTGCGGTTGGAGGGAGAGCTGTAAAATTGGTTAATTCCCGGGAGGTGGACATGATCTCTTCTCCGGTCCATATCGGATTGGATGCCACAGTCAAGCTTGGCTGCACCCGTGAAGGGAAATTGATGGCTACCGAAATATTGCATTTGTATGATGGCGGAGCCTATTCCGATCGGGGAGCGGTCATGAGCCGATCCGGGGCCATTGATTGCACGGGGCCTTATCGCATCGACAACGTTCATTGCGATTCTTTATGCATGTATACCAATCACCCTTATTCCACCTCCTATCGAGGTTTCGGTCATCCGGAACTGACGTTCGCGATGGAAAGAGCAGTGGATTTATTAGCGAATCTAGTGAACATGGACCCTTTGGAATTTCGTTTTAATAATGCGATTGGACCGGGGGATACGACCCCGACGCAAACTTTGCTGGATAGAAGTAATCTGGGCGATTTGCCCATGTGCATTGCAAAGTTGAAATCATTAATCGATTGGGACGACCTTCCTCATCGCAAAATCGATGGCCATCTCATCAAGGCGAGAGGGGTGTGCTGTTTTTGGAAAACTTCGGATACGCCGACGGATGCCGGAGCGGGAGCCGTTATCGTATTTAATCCCGACGGAAGCATTAATTTGCTGTGCGGAGCCGTAGAAATCGGTCAAGGCACGAGGACGGCGCTGACTCAACTGTTGGCCGAAAAGTTGCGTATGGATGACCAGATGATACATATCTCCACGGGAGTGAACACCGAAACCGATCCCCAACATTGGAAAACGGTAGCGAGCCGCAGTACCTTTTTAGTCGGCAATGCGATTCTGAATGCGGCCGACGATGCCATCGTGCAATTAAAAAGCATAGCCGCTATCGTTATGCAATGCTTACCGACAGACTTGGATGTCGGAGCGGGCAAAGTTTTCTTTAAAGATCGTCCCGCTAAGGGGATTTCGATCGATAAGATCGCTAACGGCTACAAATTCCCGAACGGGAATACGATCGGCGGTCAAGTTATCGGACGCGGGAGCTATGCGATGCGGAATTTAACTTCGTTAGACCCTGAAACAGGTAAAGGGAATCCCGGTCCGGAATGGACCGTAGGCGCTCAAGCGGTAGAAGTGGAATTGAATACGAAAGAATACACGTACAAAATCGTTAAGGCGGCAACGGTTATCGATGCCGGAAAGGTGATTAATCCGGAGTTTGCCCGCAGTCAAGTTACGGGCGGTATGAGCATGGGCTTAAGCTTGGCTAGCCGGGAAGCTTTTTTATTCAATGATCAAGGCGCCATCATAAATCCGCAATTTCGAACCTACAAATTAATTCGTTATGGAGAGCAGCCACAGTACTTCGTCGATTTCGTCGAGACGCCCCATTTGGAAGCGCCTTACGGATTGCGCGGAATCGGAGAGCATGGCTTGATTGGCATGCCTGCAGCACTGGCGAATAGCCTGACCCTCGCCGCCGGGGTAGAGTTGAATCATTTGCCTTTGACGCCCGAAATGATCTGGAGGACGATCCATGATTCCGTTTGACTTCGAATATTACAAACCGACTTCCGTTCAGCTGGCCGTGAAATGGTTTCATTTTCTGCAAAAGAAAGGAAAGAATCCGCTGTATTTCGCCGGAGGGACGGAAATCATCACATGGGCACGACAAAATTCCATTCATCCAGGTGCTGTTGTTGATTTGAAATCCATTCCGGAGTGCAATGCAATGGAAATGCGAAACGATAAGCTGATTATCGGAGCTTGCGTCACGTTATCGGCATTATCCGCGGCGAATTCGTTCCCGCTGCTAAGTGAAACGGCGCAGGGAATCGCCGACCAAACCGCCCGGAATCAAATCACGCTTGGGGGAAACATTTGCGGCAATATTTATTATCGCGAGTCTGTGCTCCCGCTTCTATTAGCAAATAGTCGAATAGTTATAGCAGGAATGAATGGGATAAGAGAAGCTTCGATTCGCGATATTTTCTTACGTCATTTGAGATTGGGAAACGGAGAATTTCTTGTGAAGACAATAACGGACCGAAGTTATCTTTCACTCCCGTTCGTTCATTACAAAAAACGGCAGATCGGCAACGTAGGCTATCCGCTCGTAACCGTAGCTGCTTTCAAGAAAGATAGTCAAATTCATACCGCGTATAGCGGCGTCTGCTCGTTCCCGTTTCGATCCGCCCAAATCGACCGGGAATTGAATGACTCCTCGATACCGTTGAGTGACAGAATCGTACAGGCGATCGACTATTTACCCGCTCCCTTATTAAATAATGCGGAAGGCTCCGCGCCTTATAGGAAATTTGTGCTTAAGCAAACGATGGCTGACGCGGTACATACATTGGAAAGCAGGTGAAGCATGTCATCACTCGATTCCGCTAAGTATCCGGTTGAGTTCGAAGTAAACGGCGAGAAGCAGACGATTCGAGTAAGGGCTGCGGATATACTCTTATACACGCTAAGAGACAATCTCGGGCTGACGGGGAGTAAGTCCGGTTGCGATAATGGGGACTGCGGTGCGTGTACGATATTGGTAGAAGGCTTCCCCATAAAATCGTGCCTAATGCTCACCGTGGAAGTCGACGGAAAGCAAATGACTACGATCGAGGGTTTGAGAAACTCACCGGTACAAAATGCCTTTGTTAAAAATCAGGCGTTCCAATGCGGTTACTGTACTCCTGGCTTTATCGTGAACTGTGAAGGTTTACGGAATAAGCTCCCGCATGCAGATAAAGAAACCATCAGGGTATGGTTGGAATCCAACATTTGCAGGTGTACGTCATATGAAGAAATACGCAATGCAGTGAAAGACGTTTTTTCGCTGGAAAAATGATGGGGCTCCACACCTTCCGTATGCCTGAAGATTACACGAGTTTATTGGAAAAATTCAGGCTTTGGAAATCTTGGACAACTTGTTCTGCATTCATATATAACGCAAGCGGGTATTGGTATTTCTCTAGATCTGCAGGCGCCTTAATTTGGAGAGCTGATACATTGGAGACTGGACTAACTGCTTTCGAATCATCTAAAGCTTTTTCCCATTCCTTAATAAGGGTCGCTAACAGGTTTAAATGATCGGCCCATATTCGTTGATTTTCTTTTGCAAATTGACCGCGTTCCGACCATTTTACTAAAACTCGTATCATGTCGGACAGATTGGCATATCCGGAACGAAGATATTTCATTTGCCGGGTTAGTTCCTGCAAGCTTGCACGCTTTTGGGTACCAAACGGATTGTAACGCAAACTTTGCTCTGCATTGTCCAACTCGGTTGTCGCTTGATGAAGCTCCTGGAATAACGTTTGCAATTTTGATTGCAAGATTTGAGTTTTACTTGAGGGGCAGCCCTCAATAACCCAAAATGCAGTGCTTATAAAATGGTTGGAAAGATGATCCGCGAAATGCGTCATCTTTTTTCGGGTTTTGCTAACGGTATCGGGAGGGAAAATCATGATATGGATCGCGATGGCAATAACTGCACCGATAAACGTATCGCGTATCCGATCAAGAGGATAACTTGGCATCTTGCTTTGAAAGTACATGACCAACAAGATGCTGAGAGCAGCTTGTACCATTATGGCGCGATCCAACTTCATCCACGTTACGATCAGCATCCCAACGAGAAGGAGAAGACCGATACTCCAACCATTAGTGCCGACGTACGGTGCTAGGAATACGGTGAATAGAACGCCGGCAAGGGTAGCCAAAACACGCTGCCAGGCAAACTGTATGGATTTGTCGACGGTAGCTTGGATACTCAAAATGGCCGTCAGAGGAGCCAAATATGGATGTTTGGACCCCGCGAGCTCCGCAAGTTCCCAGGACAATGCCGAAGCTAAGGGGATTTTCCATACTTCCCCTTTATATTTGATAAAATCAATCATTTTATTCGCCTTCGCCACTTTATTCTCTCCACCTTCATCTTATCCGTTCCTAATGACTCCACCTCCTAGTATGTTCATCTGTTATTTGGGATAGTTCTTAAATACGCAGCAAATTATGGAATTACAAGGGACGATCGGACTGAGAAAATCGGGATTTAACGACTCCAAAGCAAGCAATTCGAGAGATTTGTGACCTTAGTCATGAGACAAAATTATCCCTCTATGATTGGAAATTCCTCTTACCATTATTTACTATCATTATATACTTTAGTTGTTATGACTCAACCACTCTAGGAGGTCCACTATTCATGAAGAAAAGTTATCTGCTCATCCCGCTCAGTATGGTCCTTGTAGCGACGACAGCCATTAGTTCGGTTGGCGCGGCAGACAAAAGTGTAACCTTGGTTGTCAGACATACGCAATTGGGCGAGGCGAAACAACAACGTCTCAACATTCTAAACGATGTTTTGAAAAGGGTTTCAAAGGATGTCTCCGGAGTTAATTTCAAGCTTGACGGCGTAGATTCCGACGTAAACCGCAAAGAGAAGCTGCGCTCGGAAATGGCCACCAATTCCGCTCCTGCCATTTTCGATCTATTCGGCGGAGCCGATACGCAGCTGTATGCTTCCGAAGGAAAGCTACTGGATTTGACGCCGATTCTTAAAGAGCTTGGCTTGCAAGATAAATTCATATCATTAGGCGAGTTTACGGTAGGCGGTAAAGTGTACGGCCTTCCAATCGGCGGTTACCAAGAAGGTTATTTCTACAACAAGCCTTACTTCGAACAAAAAAAGCTTAAAGTTCCTCAAACCTTAGACGAACTTGAAAAATTGGCCGACGTCATTAAGAAGAGTGGAAAAACTCCTTTTGCGCAAGCCTCCAAACAAGCTTGGGTACCGCTAATGACAGCGAATACATTGTGGTCCCGTTATGCGGGCCCGGATATCACCTCGGGATTTGCGACCGGCAAAACCAAATGGAATAGCCCGGAGATGGTCGCGGCGTTCACGAAGTACCAGGATTGGGTGAATAAAGGTTACTTCAAAAAAGGCGAACTTGGTTTAGAATACGCCGAACAACGCAACCAACTCATTCGCGGCGAAGCAATCATGATGTACGACGGATCTTGGGCTTCAAGCGTTTTCGCGGATCCTAAACAAGCCGGTAAAATGACCAACCAAGTAGGATACTTCGCAATGCCTAAAGCATCCAACGGGAAAGGCAGCCAAACGGCAGTAAACGGCGGCTTCTCTAACGGTTATGGTTTCTCGGCCAAAGTGAAGAAGGATGCGAAACAATTAGCAGCCGTTAAATCCTTCATCAAAAACATGTATAACGACGAAATGCAAATTCGCGGACTTGAAGCAGACGGCGTATTGCCTTCAATGAAAGTGGACAGCGGAAAGCTTGCCAAAGCAAAAGTTTCCGACCTCGTGAAAGATATTATTGCCGTAGGCAACAAAGCGAGCGGTGCATTCCCGGCGTTCGATTCCATGGTTCAAGCAGACGTGAACACGGCGATCAGCGAAGGCATTCAAAAGTTAATCGGCGGTCAAACCACGGCTAAGAAGATGTTGGACGCCGTTCAAAAAGTGCAACAAGAAGCTAACGATAACGACGAGTAATTAACGAACGGCAAGAAGAGTTGAAGAGTACCACCCGCCTAAGAGGGGGTGGTACTTTTTATAAGAACGATAAGAAGAGTACAAGTCAGACTTCACGGAGGTAACAATGAATAAAGCCTTAAGAAACCCTATGACTTATGCGTTCTTTATGTTGCCCGTCCTCGTGCTCTATGTCTTGTTTTTCATTTATCCGATGATCGATGCTTTCGCCAAAGGTTTTACGAAATGGAACGGCATCGGAACGCCTACGTTTAATGGGTTGAAAAACTTCGATAAAGCGCTTTCGGACGATAATTTTTGGCATTCCGTCAAAAACAACTGTTATTTCATCTTATTCTCGGTTTTCGTGCAAGTTCCGATCATCGTATTTCTCTCCTTATTGATCAGCAATGTAAAAAAACTTAAGGGACTATACAAAACGGCCGTATTTATCCCCTCTGTCATGTCGACCGCGGTAGTCGGTATTTTGTGGAGTTTCATCTACGAGCCAGATATCGGCTTATTTAATGTAATTTTGACGAAAATCGGACTTAATCCGGTTATGTGGTTATCCGAACCCAAATCGGCCATGATTTCAATCTTGATTACGAATGCTTGGCAGTGGACGGGGTTCTACATTGTCATGGTTCTGGCCGCGATCTTATCGATTCCGCGGGAAATCGATGAAGCTGCCGTAATCGATGGAGCTAACGGCTTTCAACGAGCCATCCGAATTACGATGCCTCTCATCATGCCCATTATTTCCGTAGTAATCATGCTCTCTATCGCTGGCGCAATGAAGGCGGCCGATATCGTTATCGTCATGACCAAGGGCGGTCCGGGTGGAGCAACGGACGTTATGGCAACCTATATGATCAAATACGGGATCACGAACGTGAAATATGGATACGGCAACGCGATCGCCGTGTTAATTTTCGTGTTCACTCTCATTCTTACGGCGTTGTATCAGTTATTGATTGCTAGAAGAAGCGAAAGGGTCGAATACTAATGACGATAAGATCGATGAAAAAAAGTGTCAGTCACATTATTTTACTTGTCTACTTGATCGCGATCCTTTACCCGTTCCTGTTCGTTCTCTTTTCGTCAATTAAGTCGGATAATCAGGAGATTGCGAGCAATCCTTTCGGTCTGCCGTCCTCGTTTCATTTTGAAAATTATCGCGAAGCATGGGTAAATGCGAAAATAAGCGTGTACTTTTTTAATAGTTTGTATATCGCAACCCTTTGCTCGATCGCTACCATCCTCATTGCGTCCCTGGCGGCATTTGCGATTACGCGGATGCGTTATTGGAAATTAAGCAAAGGAATGTTCCAATTTATATTGATCGGCATGCTCATTCCGGGAAATGCCTTACTGCTGCCGATTTACATATTGCTGAAAGACACCTCTATTCTAGGCACCCATCTTGCGCTAATTATCCCTTATACGGCCGGGGCCATTCCATTTACGGTTATTATATTGTCGGCGTTTATGCGTTCAATTCCAGGCGAGCTTGAAGAAGCATCCGTCATGGATGGTTTGAGCGCGGAGGGGATTTTCGCCAAAATTATTTTACCTATTACGGTTCCGGCATTGGTTACCGTCTTTATTGTTAACTTCATCGGGAACTGGAACGAGTTTCTGATGGCGAATTACTTCATCTCCACGGATGAATTAAGGACTCTGCCTGTCGGAATGGTCGGTTTCCGCGATATCTATAATACGAATTATGCGCAAATGTCGGCGGGGATCGTATACAGCATCGTTCCGGTCATGATTATTTACGGCGTTTTGCAAAAACAAATTATCGAAGGTTTAACCGCAGGCAGCGTAAAAGGCTGATCTTTTCGGTTCACATTCGGGTTAATGAAGTCCGCGTATATCGCGGGCTTTTTTTGTTGATGATGATCTTATCATTTGTCGATGTCAAAAATTTGATCCGATTCCGGAAGCGGGTTAAGAAATATTTTATATTTGTAGTTTAATATTCTATTCGTGCCCGCAAAAATACAAAATTCCGTAGTAGAAAAGAAGTAACAGTAGGAGAGGGGAATGGCTATGTCAACGATGTCGGCAAATCCAAACAAATTAAAAATTTTGCTTAGCAAAGTTCCGGAAGTTACGATTTTCTTCTGGATCATCAAGGTTTTATGCACCACGGTAGGAGAAACCTTTTCGGATTTCTTGAACGTCAACCTTGGATTAGGTTTATCTCTCACTACGGTTATTATGGGAATCGTATTTATTATCGTTTTGTTTCTTCAATTCAGAGCAACGAAATACTTTCCGGGCCTTTATTGGCTAACCGTCGTGCTCATCAGCGTATTCGGAACGCTCGTAACGGATAATTTGACGGACGGACTCGGTGTTCCACTTGAGACCAGCACGATCGTCTTCAGCGCATTATTAGGTTTAACTTTTCTTTTCTGGTATTTGAGTGAAAAAACGCTCTCCATACACTCGATATTCACCAGAAGGAGAGAAGCTTACTATTGGCTAACGATACTGTTCACGTTCGCGCTTGGCACTGCCGTCGGCGATTTGTTTTCCGAACAGCTCGGGCTTGGGTATCTGAAGACCGGAATTACTGTCGTTATTATTATTGCTGTCGTATTTGCGGCATGGAAATTGAAGCTCAATGAGATATTGGCGTTTTGGATTGTCTATATTCTCACTCGCCCGCTTGGAGCATCGCTAGGGGATTACCTGTCCCAGTCCAAAATAAACGGCGGTTTAGCATTGGGAGCAACCGTAACGAGTATCATTTTTCTTATCGCGATATTGGCGGTCATCGTTTTCCTTGTCGTAACCCGATTCGATATCCTTCCGAAAAATGAAGAGATATCGCCGAATCAAACGAACGGGAGCCGGAAGAACGTTTTGATTCAAACCATTGCTGCGCTGTGCATTTTCTTAGCCGTCGGGATAGGCGGGTATCAATATTGTAATCATAATATCGTTCCGCAAATCGATTCTTCGCAAACGACATTGAGCGGACAGTTAACGGATTTTATTCAGATTGAAACCGATATGTTGAATGCCGTAAACTCAAAGGACTTTACTTCGTTGAAAACTAGCGCTGACCAATTGGAGCATAATTGGGACGTAACAGCGCCAAAGTTTAGAAAAATCGATTCAAAAACATGGACCCAAATCGATGGAACGATCGACGACGTATTAGCGGCAACTCGCGCAAAAAGTCCGAATGCGAGCAAATGCCAATCTGTCTTGAACGATTCGCTTAATGTCATTAACGAAGCTAACAAATGATTGATTAATAAATCCCGGCAGGATATCCTTGCCGGGATTTTTGCTGCCCGATTGTTTGCTTATCCCATTCCGAGTATCCTGTCCACTAAAAGGGTATTATCATACTGAAAAAACTGAGAGTGGATATGGAGTGAGTGAGCGATGGGAATTATGACGGCGGAGGACAATTCTAACCCGCAAGCAGGAGTAACTCAAAAAACGCTTGGTCAGTTCTTGTTCGATTGCCTGAAGTTAGAAGGCATTACCGAGATTTTCGGCGTTGCCGGAGACTATAATTTCACGCTGCTGGATACGTTGGAGCGGTATAATGGCGTCCGGTTTATCAGTGGACGGAACGAATTGAATTCGGGATATGCGGCCGATGGCTACGCAAGAATCAGAAAAATGTCTGCTCTTATTACGACTTTCGGGGTTGGGGAGCTCAGCGCTTGTAATGCGATAGCAGGTGCTAACAGCGAGCATGTGCCGCTGATCCACATTGTAGGTGCGCCTCCCGAGATGGATCAAAAGAATCATAAATTGATGCATCACACTCTGATGAATGGAAATTTCGAAGTCTTTCACGAAGTATATAAGCTGATTACGGCTTATACAGCCGTGCTTACGCCGGAAAACGCCAAGATTGAAATTCCAACGGCAATTCGCATGGCAAAGGAAAAGAAAAAGCCGGTATATCTGGTTGTGGCCGATGACTTAGTGATTAAGCCGATCCTTTCTCGGATTGAGCCGGTACCGCAGCGTCCATCGTCCAATCTGAAAACCCTGCAAGCAGCGACGGATCATGTCCGAAAGTTATTAGAGCGTGCCCACCGGCCGGTCATTCTAGTTGATGTCAAAACGATGCGCTTCGGCCTCGAGGCAGCTGTTCGGCAGTTGGCCGATGCTCTGAACGTACCAGTCGCGACAATGATGTTCGGTAAGGGTGCATTCGACGAAACCCATCCGAATTATATCGGGATGTACGAGGGTTCTTTCGGAAGTTCTAAAGTCCAAACCCTAGTAGGAAATGCAGACTGCGTCATTGCTGTCGGCATGATATGGGCGGATAATAACACCGGCAACTTCACCGCGAAGTTGAATCCGCTAGTGACAATCGATATTCAACCGGAGATGGTCAAGGTCGCGGAAGCGGATTATCCGAATGTGTTCGCAGCAGACATGCTGCTTGCGGTGCAGAAGGTTGGATACAAAGGCCAAGGCTTGGCGGAAAAAGCGACATTTCCGTACGACCAAATAACCGGCAGTACCGAAAAACCGTTAACTGCGACCATTTACTATCCTCGTTTTCAGCAGATGCTGAAGGAGGGGGATATCGTCATCGCCGAGACCGGTACGTTCTACAACGGGATGGCACAGGTGAGAATGCCGCTGAATGTAACTTATATTGCGCAGGGCGGCTGGGAGGCCATCGGCTATGCCACGCCTTCTGCATTCGGTGCGTGTATCGCCGCGCCGGATCGGCGGGTGCTCTTATTTACGGGGGACGGCTCTTTGCAGCTCACGGCCCAAGAAATCAGTTCCATGCTCTATTATGGATGCAAGCCCATTATCTTCATTTTGAACAATGATGGGTATACGATCGAGAAATATTTAAATGTCAAAACAGAGGATCAGCAATATAACAAAATACCGCGCTGGTCATACGCCAAGCTGGCCGAAGCTTTTGGGGGCGACGCGTTTGCTGTAACTGTTCGGACTTATGGAGAACTTGATCAGGCGATATCCCAAGCTGAGAAGGAACGTGTAAATAGACTCTGTATCATTGAAATGATCGCCGCGGATCCCATGGACGCACCCGAAAATATGCGCCGGATGCGCGATTATTTGGAGATACAGGAGAAGCAGCGAAGCCAGAATTAGGCGTTGACACGACACCAAATGGTGGCCTATAATCAAAGCGTCACTAAATGGTGTCCTAATCCTAATTAGGAGAGGGTGTTGTGAGCGAGAACAACCAGTTGCGAGATGTATATGACGCGATTGCAGATCCAACTAGACGCCGGCTGATTCGACTGTTAGCAGAGGCGGAGGAGATACCGCTTCATGAGTTGACGTCGCAGTTTCAAATGGGCCGTACGGCGGTATCCAAGCATTTGACGATCCTGAAAGAAGCAGGATTGGTACTTGACCGAAAAGTCGGAAGAGAAACACGATATAGCCTAAACGCCTCTCCACTTAGAGAAATTCAAGATTGGGTGGCTTTCTACAGCAAGTTTTGGGGTACGAACATGTTGCGCTTAAACCAACTATTAGAGGAGGAAGATGAATGAGTTCAACATTAACTTTGGATTTTCAGTACACGACTTCGATCGAGAAGCTTTGGTCCGCATTAACCGATCCAAGCAAGCTTGCCAAGTGGACCATGGAAAATGATTTTAAGCCCGTCGTTGGGCACCGTTTTCAGTTTCGTATGCAGCCGACCGAAGGGTGGAGCGGAGTTATTGACTGCGAAGTGCTAATCGTGGATGAACCAAACAAGTTGTCCTATACTTGGGGCAGCTTAGGGGAGAATAATACGGTCACTTGGACGCTGCAGGATCAAGGGGACGGCAAGGTTAATCTTCATCTCGAGCAAGCCGGAATCACGAATCCGCAGGCTCTTGGCGGCGCTAAATATGGCTGGACAAATATGTGCGGCCAGTTGAATAAGGTATTGGATCAGTAACCGCATTCGGCACGATATTGGAAAAGCCCAACATCATTAAACAGATTACTTAATGGCATTTATTGTCCATCTAGTGATCTGTTTTTACACGAAAGTCGGCTTTATCTGATTACCGATGAGGATCTTAATACATGTAAAGGAAGGTATCTAATGACCCAGGAATATATAGAAATCCGCGGCGCCCGGGAAAATAACCTTAAAGATGTATCCTTGCGCATTCCCAAGCGCAAAATCACCATTTTTACCGGGGTATCCGGGTCCGGCAAATCCTCGATCGTCTTCGATACGATCGCCGCGGAGTCGACGCGATTGTTGAATGAGAACTTCAGCATGTTCGTGCGCAATTTCTTGCCTCGCATTCCGCAGCCGGCTGCGGACGCGATCGAGAACCTGAGCATGGCCGTTATCGTGGATCAGAAACGTCTGGGCGGCGGTTCCCATTCCACGATGGGTACGATTACCGATATTTCTCCGATTCTCCGGCTTCTTTTTTCCAGAGTAGGTCATCCCCATGTCGGACCGGTGAACCTATTCTCGTTCAACGATCCGCAAGGCATGTGTCCCGAGTGTAACGGACTCGGCCGCAGGCTAGGCGTCGATATGGGCAAGGCGGTGGACATGTCGAAGTCCCTAAACGAAGGGGCTATTTTACTGCCCGGTTATACGCCGAACGGCTGGGAGTGGAATATGGTCGTGCAGTCGGGTTCCTTCGATCTTGATAAGAAGCTGAGCGATTATTCGAACGAGGAAATCGAGCAGTTATTGTACGCCAAGGCGAGGAAAGTCGAAATGGATTTCGCCGGGAAGGCCATGAATATTACGGTGGAAGGCGTCATCGAGAAGTTCACCAACAAGTACATCAAACAAGATGTGAAGGCGAAATCCGACCGCACGCAACAAACCGTTGCGCCTTACATGACCGAGGGTCCCTGTACCAGTTGCCGCGGCGCAAGACTCAGTCAAGCCGCGCTGGGCTGCAAGATCAACGGACGCAACATCGCGGAGCTCTCTTCCATGGAGGTCGGACAGCTCATTCGCGTCGTTCGGGAGATCGACGATCCCGTCGCTGCCCCGGTCGTCAAATCACTGACGGAGCGGTTGCAGCATTTGGTGGACATCGGACTGGACTACCTGACGCTTGACCGCGAGACGGATACTTTATCCGGCGGCGAGTCGCAGCGCGTCAAAATGGTGAAGCACCTGAGCGGCAGTCTGGTAGATGTCACGTACATCTTCGATGAGCCCAGCATCGGCTTGCATCCCCGCGATGTACACCGGTTGAATGAACTGCTTCGGAAGCTGTGCGATAAGGGGAATACCGTGATCGTCGTTGAGCATGATCCTGACGTGATCAAGTTGGCGGATCATATCGTTGACGTCGGGCCTCACGCCGGTAGTCACGGCGGCACAATCGTATACGAAGGAAGTTTCCAGGGTTTGCTGGAGTCAGGTACGCTGACAGGAAACCATATGAAGCGGCCGCTCCAGCTGAAGCACGATTTCAGGAAGCCAACCGGCAAGTTATCCATCCAGGATGCCTCGCTCCATAACCTCCGGAACGTGAGCGTAGATGTTCCAACCGGCGTACTTACGGTCGTGACGGGTGTTGCCGGCTCGGGCAAGAGTACGCTGATTAACGACGTATTCCTCGGGCAACATCCGGATGCGATCGTCATCGACCAATCGGCGATCGGCGTGTCCACGCGTTCGAATCCCGCGACCTACACGGGCATTATGGACGACGTGCGCAAGGCGTTCGCTTCCGCGAACAAGGTCAACCAAGGCTTGTTCAGCTTCAACTCCAAAGGAGCTTGCGAGAACTGCCAAGGGCAAGGCGTTATCTCTATCGACCTTTCCTTCTTAGACAGCGTGGAGTTACCGTGCGAAGTCTGCGGAGGCAGACGGTTCAAGGAAGAGGTGCTCGCCTACAAGCTGAACGACAAATCCATCGCGGATGTGCTGGAGATGACCGTGGAACAGGCATTGGATTTTTTCCAACTCAAGGAAGTCGTTCGCAAGCTTCAGTCGATGAGCGACGTGGGACTGAACTATATTACGCTTGGCCAGCCGCTCAGCACGTTGTCAGGCGGGGAATGCCAACGCATCAAGCTGGCAAGCGAACTGCATAAGAAGGGCAGTATCTACGTAATGGACGAGCCGACTACCGGGCTGCATATGTCGGATATCGGCCACCTTGTGGAAATCATGAACCGCCTCGTCGATACCGGTAATACGGTAATCGTCATCGAGCACAACCTCGAAGTGATCAGTCAAGCGGACTGGATCATCGACATGGGACCGGACGGAGGCAGCAAAGGCGGTCAGGTGGTGTTCGAGGGCACGCCTTCGCAGATTATCGATACTGAGCAATCGATCACGGGAAAATACTTGAAGTAATCCATCTAATCCTCTTTAAGAGGAAGGAGAACCTCATGACTATCATTTTTGTTATTTTACAAAGTTTTCTGATCGTCTCCATGACCTTTGGCGGCGTAACCAAGCTTACTGGCTCGAAAAACTTCGTTGAGATGTTCGATTCGCTTAAACTGCCGCAATGGTTTCGAGTCGTTACGGGGTTCGTTCAACTTACCGGGGCAGCCGGACTTGTCGTCGGATACTGGTATCCGGCAGTAGCCGCATGGGCAGGCATTTGGATTGGCATCACGATGCTGGTAGCATTCCTTTCGCATCTTAGAGTCAAGCATCCTGTCGGACAAGCGATACCTGCCTTAGTGATCACATTGATTGCAGCCGCTTTGGTTGTCGTATTTGTATATGGAATGTCGTGTTCCTTAACCTAACAATGTGAAATAAAAGTAGGGACATCCATAGTGGATGTCCCTACTTTGCGTAGTTTTACTAGAGTGTGATCGCCACAAAGCGTGCCGATACTTGTTCGGCAAGACGTGCGGGTTCGATCTCCATTTGCAGGCCAATCCTGCCCGCGCTGACAAGCATCGTTGGCAAGTCTTTGGCGCTCGTATCGATGAAAGTCGGATACAGTTTCTTCATCCCTACAGGCGAACAGCCTCCGCGTATATACCCGGTCCTTTGTTGCAGCTCCTTGACAGGGAGCATCTCGATTTTTTTCGCTCCCGCTGCTTTGGCCGCAAGCTTCAGATCTAGCTCTTCCGCTACAGGGATAAGGAAGACAAACAAATTCGCCCCCTGATGGGCGACGAGCGTCTTGAATACGATTTCCGGCGGTTTGCCGATTTTCTCCGCTACGGCAACTCCGTGAATTTTACCGTCTTCATTATCATAGATCATGATATTATACGGAATGTTTGACTTGTCCAGCATCCGCATCGCATTCGTTTTCGTTTCAGCCATTCGTGCTACTCCATTCTGGGGGTTGTTGTCGTTTACTTTATCCTATTAGCATAACAGAACTGCACATAATAATGCTTAAATTGTCCATACACCAAGAACACTTCGCTAATATGATGTACGAAATCAAAATCATATGGCCAGAGGTGGAGAATTGGACAGCATCAGTCATTTGACGATAGGAAGCACATTAGCCGGGCTTTTAACCGCTATACCGGTAATTTCAAATCATCATGAATTCATGTTGCCTATTATGATATCATGCATCATCGGATCTCTGGCGCCGGATTTGGATGTGATATCAAGACTTAAGCCGGAACTTTATTTGCGCTACCATAGAGGAGCAAGCCATTCGTTTTTTCTTTTTCCTTTTTGGAGTCTGCTCGTAGCCGGTTTACTTAGTGCGTGTTGGTTAAATATCCCCTTTCTCTTATTATGGTTTTCGGTATCCGCGGGCTATTTATTACACATCGTGCTTGACCTGTTGAATAGTTATGGTACACAGATCGCTTACCCTTTTCGAACGGATAGGAAGGGATATCATGTGTTACCGTTGTTCGATCTCGTTCTGTGGTCGGCTCATGCCGTGTTTGCAGTAATTTGGTTACAGCAAGGGTTGGGAACCGGGTTTCCTTTTACGTTGCTTTATGCAGGAAGCGTAGCTTACATTGGGATTCGGTTTTATTACAGGACAAAGATCAAGAAACAGTTGGAATCGAAGCATTCGTCGAGTCAGGTACTGATTTTTCCGACATTTTCCCTATTCAATTGGTCGATTGTACTTGTTGGACATGATGCCGTTCAAGCAGGAGTATGGCGTTACGGGAACATCATTTGGCAGTCTCCGATCAACTTAGGAGAAGCCGGCGACCGCTACGTCAAATGCTCGGAGCAAACAGATGCCGTAAAGCTATTGAAGAATTTCAGCCCGTATTTGGCGGTTCAGAAAATAACCCATCCCGACGGAATCAAAATCAGATGGTTGGATCTTCGTTACCTGGAAAGAGCGAATTACTGTCTCATGGCTTGTGTCCTCATCGATCAATCTTACACCATCCAGCGGTCTTATATAGGTTGGTTCAAGCCGGAGGGGGAGTGAAGAGTTGCCTATGCTTGATTTGATAAAAAAGATGGTTATCATTATATTTAAGCAATTAAACGGATGAACCGAAAGGAGATGGATCTATGGTTAAACAACTGATCGTCGGCGACGCACTGCATGAACTGGCCAATACACGCCGAATTCTGGAACGCTTGCCCGAGGAGCATTTAACATGGAAACCGCACGAGAAATCGATGACGCTCGGTGGACTAGCCACGCATTTGATCAACCTGCTGAATTGGCAAATCGCGATTTTTCAATACTCGGAGTTCGATCTTTCGACCGTGCCGCAACGGCGGGAGGCTCTGGACAAACGCGCAGACGTCCTGGAGGAGTTCGACGCGAACGTCGGCAAGTTTGAAAAGCTGCTCGCCGAATGCGACGAGAACACACTCGGCGAGGAATGGACGCTGCGCAATGGCGACCATATCATCCTCCGCCAGCCGCGTGCGATCGCGCTACGTACCTTCGGATTAAGCCATATGGTCCACCACAGAGCACAGCTTGGCGTATATTTGCGGCTTCTCGATATTCCGGTGCCGGGCTTATACGGACCCTCTGCCGACGATAAAGCCCAATGAACGAAGTGATACTCCGTTATTTTTGAACCCGCGTAAATCGCGGGTTTTTCTTTTTGTCGGGTTACATCCTTGACAAAACATGCAGGATTACCCTATGCTTTTCGGGCGATCTTGAACATCCGAGTTGGCGGGATATAGATCCGGAGCAACGCGGGTCAACCATTTTTCCGGGAAAGAGGCGGTAATCATGTACGTCCCGAAAGCTTACCAAATGAAAGATTGGGAAATGATCCTGGAATTTATTGAACAAAACAGCTTCGGTATTCTGATCTCGAATTCAAATACGTTAACGGCGACCCATCTTCCTTTTCTGGTCAAGACGAATGGAAACGAAATTTATCTTTACAGTCACATGGCAAAAGCGAACCCGCAGTGGAAAGAATTGAGCGGTGAAGCGCTCATCATCTTTAACGGACCTCAAAGTTACATAACTCCGACTTGGTATGCTGAAAAAGAGGTACCGACGTGGGATTACGTAACCGCGCATCTATATGGGGAATTTCAACTGGTCCCAGACACTGACGAGATATTGGATATTCTTAATAGAACGATAAACAATTACGAAGCGGAATCTTCAAATGCGTGGAAGATGAACGAAGTCAGTGAGGAGTACATCAATCAACTTCTGAAACGTATTGTCGGATTCAGAATCCGAGTAACGCATTGGGAGGCAGCTTGGAAGCTTCATCAGGATTACAGCCTAGAAACCAAAAATAACGTCATTAGGGCACTAGAGCTTCGGGGTGACGATAACTCAAAACAACTAGCTGAGCTAATGAAGAAAGTTAATGGCATTAATTCCGCATCCATCTAGGAGGATTATGTAAATGCAAAAAGCAACCTTTGCCGGCGGGTGTTTCTGGTGTATGGTTACACCGTTCGAAGAACTCCCGGGGATTATAGATATCGTATCAGGTTACACCGGCGGTTCGAAGGAAAACCCTACGTATGAAGAGGTTAAATCCGGAAATACGGGTCATGTTGAAGTCGTACAAATAAGGTTTGATCCGGAACTTTTCCCCTATGAAAGGTTATTAGAACTTTATTGGCAACAAATTGACCCGACGGATGAGTTTGGGCAATTCCATGATCGAGGAACACAATATTCAACCGCGATATTCTACCACAACGAACAGCAATTAGAGTCGGCACTTCAATCTAAACAAGCATTGGAATTAAGCGGTCGGTTTGAAAAACCTATCGTAACGAAAATATTACCGGCTACAACCTTCTATACGGCCGAAGATTATCATCAAGACTATCATAAAAAGAATCCTAAATATTATAAGGAAGATCGTGAGAAGTCCGGTCGCGATCAGTTTATAAGAGACAATTGGACAAAATAAAAAATTGGATATTAAGCGGTCGGGGACGATTCCGACCGCTTTTGAATTAAGATCGTAAGACTAACCAGGGTAACAAAGATAGTTGCTCCCATGTCTGACAGGATAGCTACCCATAATGTCAGCCAGCCGGGAATGGTGAGAAGTAATGCAATAAGCTTTAATCCCATGGATACGCCGATATTAAAACGAATGATACGGTTTACTCTACGGGCTACTTTTATCGCATCTGGTAACTTGCCTAAATGATCTTGCATGAGTACGACATCCGCAGTTTCAATTGCGCTATCCGTTCCCTTTCCCATAGCAATGCCAATTTGAGCGGAGGCTAGAGCAGGGGCATCATTAATACCATCGCCGATCATCCCCACAACACCTTTAGTTGCTAATTCCTTAACTTTTTCAACTTTTTCTTCAGGGAGTAGATTGCCGAAATATTCAGTAACCCCAACGGCGTTAGCCACTTTCTCCGCCGTTTTTTGGTGGTCGCCCGTAAGCATAACAGTATGGCGGATTCCGTTCTTATGCAAGGTTGCGATAACTGATTTGCTTTCTTCGCGAATCTCGTCCGAGATTCCAAACATTCCTAGAACTTTTTCCTCATCAGCCACTAAAACCAACGTAAGGCCGCTTTCCTTTAACTGATCAATGGTGTCTTGAACACTTCTCGGGATCGTAAGGTGCTCCATGCTTTTTTCGTTACCGAGCCAATATTTATTCCCCTCGTAAGTGGCTATGATCCCTCGACCTGAAATAGCTTCAATTTCGTCAGCATCCTTTAAACTAGTACCTGAAGTTGCTATATGTTTCATAATCGCTTTAGCAAGAGGGTGAGTTGAAGATTTTTCAATCGCTCCGGCTACAGCCAAAAACATCGATTCATCGTAGATAACAGATTTCTCAACGTACGGTGCGCCTTTCGTTAAGGTGCCGGTTTTATCAAAAGCTAAAGTATCGAGTTTTCCTAATTGTTCGAGGAATACGCCGCCTTTGACCAATATTCCATTACGTGCGTTACGCGTAATGCCGGCTACGATCGCAATCGGCGAAGATAAGATTAATGCGCAAGGGCATCCAACTATAAGGACGGCGAGACCTTGATATAACCAGTCCGACCAATCTCCTCCAAATAGAAGAGGAGGGATTACGATGACTAGACCAGCTATGATCATGATTAGCGGTGTGTAATACTTTGCGAACCTGTTGATGAATAACTCTGTAGGCGTCTTGGTTTCTTGCGCTTCTTCCACTAAATGAAGGATCTTGGCTAAGGAAGAATCCTGATAAGCTTTTTCAATCCGAATTTGCAGAACACCTTCATTATTAATGCTTCCGCCGAATACAAGTTCACCCTCAGCCTTTTCAACAGGTAGAGATTCACCCGTAATCGCCGCTTCATTGACAGAGCTTTTGCCTGAAATTACAGTTCCATCGGATGGAATCTTTTCTCCCGGCTTCACAAGTACGAGATCGCCAGCGATTAACGTTCCAATAGGTACAACCGTTTCTGTACCGTTCTCTAATTTAGTCGCTTCTTTAGGTGCGACTTTAAGCAATGTTTCCATTGAACGTCGAGCCTTTTCCATTCCAAGCCCTTCGAGCAACTCGTTTATCCCGAATAGGATGGCGACCAAAGTCGCTTCTTTCCATTGGCCAATCGAGACCGCTCCTACAAGGGCGATTGTCATTAAAGTATCAATGTTAAATCGAAGACGAACGAGGTTCTTTAGTCCCTTTAAGAAAGTGGAGTATCCGCTTAATGCAGTCGCAGTAAGGTACAGCAAAATTACAGTGGATGTTGCCGAATGACCGTCCATGAATATTGCAGCTAAATAAATGACAGTTGAAGCTACGAGCGTTCCAATTATTTTTTTATTCCCTTGACTATGCTCATGATCATAAGCTCCGCTATTATGATCATGACCTTCATGGGAATCTTGCACTGGTTGCTCAATATAAGCTCGATCTGACTTGAGAATACTCTTCACTTTATCTAATGGAACACGCTCATCAAGAATTAACTTTCCGCTATTGTAGCTAAGAGTAGCTGATTCCCCGTGTTCTAATTGACGAATTTCATGCTCTAACACTCGAGCGCAATTCCCGCAGGAGAGTCCTTTAACTCGATATTCGGTCAATATGGTCATCCTCCTAATACAAATGAATACTTGCTCATATATTATTCTTTTGCTCAAATTAAGTCAATGATTAGTGTACCTTTCCGTATAGAAGATTAATCAAATTATTTTGATTAAATATTGAAACCACTTAGATTTATATGCTAAGATTACTACATCAAGTATTTTTGATTAATGGAGGGACTCTAAAGAGTAAGTTGAATTTTAAGGAGTGAAATATGTGATTAAACAACCACCGATTATCCAGTCTATTCCGGAACGTACTGATTTCGCACCCTACGAGCAGAAATTCAAGGCACTAGCCGATCAAAAAAGGCTGCAAATCATGTTTGAACTCACGCAAAGAGGAAATACATGCGTTTGCGATCTAGAGGATATTCTGGGGATGCAGCAGTCTAAGCTTTCTTACCATTTGAAGATCTTGCTGGATGCGGGGCTCATTCTTCGTGAGACAAGAGGGACTTGGAGTTATTATGAACTGAACCATGAAGAAGTGAACAACCTTTTGTCGCCTCAGTTATGTTGCCTGTTCCGCAAATAAGAATGTGAGGACATTGGCTTTTCATGAAGTATAAATCAAAATAATTTGATTTATAAAACCCAGGAGGTTTTTAGTATGAGTGAATGTTGTTCCATAAATGCAGAAAAGATTGCCATGAATAAGAGCTTCAAGAAAGTTAATGTGACATCAGCAAACAATTTGAAGTTGCCGGTGGCCATTATCGGCGGAGGCCCGATTGGATTAGCCGCAGCCGCTCATTTGGTTGAACGCGGAGAAAGCTTTATTCTATTCGAAGCTGCGAAACATATTGCCGGCAATATCGAAAAATGGAGTCATGTCCGTTTGTTCTCACCTTGGCAATATAACATCAACAAAGCGGCAAAGAAATTGCTCGAGGATAGCGGATGGGTTGCCCCTAAAGATGAAGAGTTGCCGACCGGTGGAGAACTCGTGGAAAAATATTTGAAGCCGCTAACTCAACTCCCCAGCATTCAACCCCATATCCATTTGGGTGCCAGAGTCGATGCGATTAGTCGGAAGGGACTAAGCAAAATCAAAACCGCTGGACGAGAGAAGTTGCCATTTGTTATTCATGTTGAAACAGATGGAGGTCATCAAACATTCGAAGCGAAAGCCGTAATCGACGCTTCGGGAACTTGGTCTAATCCCAATCCCGCTAATTCCGAAGGCGTGTGGACAGGTGACGAAACATCCCTTGGACAGCGCATTGTCTATGGTATTCCAGATGTTCTGGGAAGCCTACGGGACCAGTATAAGGGCAAAAAGGTTCTTGTCGTCGGCAGTGGTCATTCCGCGATCAATGCCTTGCTTGAATTGGATAAATTAAAAGCGGAAGAGCCATCTACGGAGATCGTCTGGGTAATACGTAAATCGAGTTTAGTCGAAGTATACGGAGGACAAGAGAACGATAGTCTGCAGGAGCGCGGAGCTCTGGGTATTCGTCTCCAACAGCTCGTCGAGAAGGGACATGCGAAAGTGTATACTTCGTTTAATCTGAAACGTTTTAGCGAAGAACATGATGCAATCACAGTTACTGGTTACCAGGACGGCGTGCTCGTTCACATTACGGGAATCGAAGAAGTCATCAGCAATACGGGATCCCGTCCTAACATGGCGTTACTTCGTGAAGTAAGAACGATGATGGATTCAAGCATCGAAAGCGTAGACGCGCTTGCGCCGTTAATAGATCCCAACGTTCACAGCTGCGGAACTGTTCGGCCACATGGGGAGAGAGAGTTACGTCAACCCGAGCACAATCTATATATCGTAGGCGCTAAAAGCTATGGCAGGGCTCCGACCTTCCTGATGGCAACAGGTTATGAGCAGGTACGCTCCGTTGTAGCCGCGCTGACTGGAGATTGGGAGTCAGCAGCCAAGGTAGAGTTAGATTTGCCGGAAACGGGCGTATGTAGTGTTGGAGGACAAAATAATTCCAATTCGTCTTGTTGCTCATAAAGTTAATCAATAGGATGACAGCAACTAAATAATTAGAAATTAAATGTCCGGGCGACATACTCCAGCTTGGCCGTGTCCAACATCTCTTGCCAATCGTCGAAGAAAGTATGATTTGCTATGTGTTCGTCAAACAAGTCTGCGGGGATGTTTTGAAAGTCTTCCTGACAGCTGACTTCAAATCCCCCGGCGTTTAACATTTCCATAAAGGATTTAAAGACTGTGAACTTCTTCATAAATGAAGGAATGAATACTAGTTCACTCTGTATTTCATCGAACCCATTTAATTTATTTTTAAAAAGAAACGCCTCCTTGTAACTGTCAACTTACATCATTCGAAAATATATCCTTTTACGCGGCTGTTTATGATGTGTTGATTTAATAATGTGAAAAATCCCCGCTTTGCCGTGAGGCTGGGCGGGGATTGTGATATTTGCGTGTCTGTTAGAAGAAGAAAAATGGGAAAAAGGGTTCCTCAAAACGTTCAAATGGCTCGAAACGTTCAAAACGATCAAAACGATCGAAACCAAACGGGAAAAAGGCTTTTGTACGTAGTGGTTTCGCGGTTTTAAGTTTTCTCGCGCTCGTATGGACTTTCTTCTGATTTTTATTTTTCGCAACTTCCATATGTTCACCTCCGTCTAACTGATCCTATTTAGAGAAAGATTGAAGAAACGAGATTAACAGCTAATGCCCGCACGCAGAATGATTACCAATAAAATGAAGAGAACTAATACGAATGCAGCAGCTTGCATAAGAATTCACCACCGAATGTGTATTGTGATTGCTCGTCACACTGTTAGCATATGTGTGTTTAAGAATACCGTCAGTGCACTTGTACAGATCCTTCATGAATCCGCCAATACACTACGGTTTGTCATTGACAACGCCATTCGCACCCTTTATAATTCGTTTGAATTGCTTGTGATAATCATTCTCAGCACATTAGAACGATTACAAACTAGAGGTGTAGCAATAGTGAAATTAGGAAGAGGGTTAATACTCGCGTTTGCGTTGTTTCTAGGATTCAACGTAACTCCCGTATTCGGTGAAGCGAAGTCTGCCGAAGAGAACGTGAAACAAGCGAACGCGATGGTGGAACAGGCAATCACGCTTGCGAACGCTCAAGACGTTGACGGCGCGAAGAACACATTCAAAGAGTTTAAAACCCAATGGTTCGATATCGAAGATGGCGTGAAGGAGAAATCCCGTTCGACTTATAAAGCCGTCGAGGATGCCATGGGCAAAATCGAATTCGCATTCCTGCAAGATCCCGTCCAAACGGCTAATGCGGTCAACGCTTTGAACGAACTATCCGAAGTTAATAAGCGTTTTATTGCTGGCGATTTCCCCGTAGACGTTCCGGCAACGTCGAAAACGAAGGGGACCCTCGCATCCTTGATCGGCCTGCTTAATGAAGCCAAGCAAGCATTAGATCAAGGTAACGTCGCTAAAGCCAAGGACGTAATCGCACAATTTCGCGAATCATGGCTCGATATAGAAGGAATCGTCTTATCCCAATCCGCGTCCGCGTACGGCAATGCCGAAAGGGATATGGTACTTACCTATGCGTATCTAACGAACGATCCTCCGAAGACGGAAGAAGCCAAGCACTCGATAGAAGAAATGGTCGGGTATTTGCAACCGCTCGCTGCTAAAACCGCCTACAACATGCTAGACGCCGTCACGATCCTGCTGCGCGAAGGGCTTGAAGCGCTTCTCGTCATTGTCGCGCTGCTCGCGTACTTGAAGAAATCGGGACACGAGGATAAACGTAAATGGATTTGGTCCGGCGTCGGTACAGGCATCGGTTTAAGTCTAGCCCTCGGTATCGTCGTACAAGTGCTATTTTCCTCGGGCGTGTTCGGCTCGAATAATTTTATGATCGCAGGGTTTACCGGCCTATTCGCCGCTGTCATGCTGCTTTACATGACGTATTGGCTGCATAGTAACGCCAACATCTCTTATTGGAATCATTACATCAAGTCAAAGAGCTCTAGCGCATTAGCCAAGGGAAGCTTGTGGTCACTCGCGATACTAGCGTTCTTGGCGGTGTTTCGCGAAGGCACCGAGACGGTATTGTTCTTGATCGGTATGGCATCGTCGATCTCGCTCCTCAATCTGCTCGTGGGCATCGGAATCGCGGTATTTATCTTGCTTGCCGTCGCTTACGTAATGTTGAAGTTCGGAGTGAAAATCCCGATCAGGCCATTTTTCCTCATCTCAAGCTTACTGGTATTTTATCTTTGCTTTAAGTTCGCGGGCATGGGCGTACATGGCCTGCAGCTCTCCGGTCTGCTTCCCGCAACGGAAGTAACAGGTCTAACGACGATCGACTTCCTCGCCGTATACCCGACTTGGGAAGGAATCGTGCCGCAGCTGTTTCTCATTATCGCTGCCACAGGAATCATCATCTGGAATCGAATTAAGGATCTACGTTTACAAAAGCAACTCAAAATAGAAAAAGCATAATAAAGGGGATTCATCTATGTCGAGATTGAAAATGAAGTTGGGAATCGTAATGATACTTTCGGCTGCGATCGTATTATCGGCATGCGGAAATAAAGGCGGCAACAAAATTTCCGACGGCGTATCCAGCATGAAGGCCGTATTAACGGAAGTCCAATCGGCGGTAGACTCGGGCGATGCTGCAAAGGCAAAAGCCGAAGCCGCTAACCTGGAGAACGCATGGGCTAAGTTCGAGGACGACGTCAAAGAGAAGTCCAAAGATCTGTACGAAAAAGCGGAAACTCCGCTGCACGTCATTGAAGCAGGATCTGAAATCGAGCCGCTGGACAAGGATACTCTTACGAAATCCGTCACTGAGTTGAACCAAGTCCTTGACGATATCAATAAATAAATCACTAATAAACCCAAATTCGACTTCAAGTCGAATTTGGGTTTTTTCTTAACCGTTCATACTGGATGTTTCCTTATTATCCTATTTGAACGGCTTGCGTGTTATTTTTATATGTGTTATATATGTAATATAACAAATAAAAAACGGGGCAGGTGGTACGATTTTCCGCAGCTTCCTTAAGGAGAGACATATATGTTCATAGAACTCGATCTGCAATCGGAAACCCCGATTTACGCACAACTGGTTGACCAAATCGTAGAAGGGATTGCCTCCGGTGCCTTGCAGCCGGGGGATCCGCTTCCGTCGGTCCGGAGCTTAGGGGAGGACTTGGGGATCAATCTCCATACCGTCAACAAGTCCTACAATTTGCTCAAGCAAGAGGGCTTTCTTCAAGTACACCGGAAAAAGGGCGTTATCGTTCAGCCCGATGGAATGCCCGGCGTCACTGACGCATTCGAGGAGAAGCTCCGGCGACAGCTGCGGTCTCTTGCTGCGGAAGCTGCTGTTCGAGGCATGACGGAAGCGGCATTCACACAGATGAGCACGTCGTTGTACCGGGATACCATTACGAATCGCGGAGGGGAACAACGTTAATGGCACAGGAAACGATGATCATGATGTCCAGTTTTTATTTGATTATCGCGTCGATGCTCAGCTTGCTGGTCTATATGGGCTTGCGAACGCTGATGTTCGGCATCACGTTGCCGGCGGAGGCGCTTCAAGATGCGGCCGTCCGAGGCATTCGACGGAAATATGTCTTACTCATCGGCGGTTTTGCGGTCGTCGTCGGAGGAGTTTGCTTTTTCTTGACGCGTCATCAAACGGCGGGGCAGAATGTCCAGTACTGGACGACAGCCATCTTGCTTTTAATGATTGTGTCTGTCATCGCCATTCGGATCAGCCGGATGTCCGCGCAACGTTTGAAGGCGGCAAGAGGCTGGCAGGTCGTCGTGCAGACGAGGCGTGCAGCAAGCCTCGCGATCGACCGTAAGCATAGCTCGGTGCTGAGCACTTGGTGGTTTTCGGCGCATGTTGCCGTGATGTTGCTATGCATCTTCTTTGCTATTGCGAGGTGGGATGAAATTCCGCAATGGTTCGGTACGCATATGGGGCCGAACGGCTTTGCGGATCATTACACCTACAAATCCGTACGTACCGTGTTCATGCTGAACATTGTGCAAGTCCTGATGATCTCGTTATTCGCCGGCTTCAATCTGATGATCGGCCACGCCAGAATATCGCTGGATCCCAAGAACCCGGAAGGTTCGTTGCAAAAACAATTGAAGCTCAAAAAAATCCATTCGATTACGGCTTGGGGCCTTTCGCTGCTGAGGGTTGCAAACTTAGGGTTGACGCAAGCCGTAACGCTTCACGGTTGGAAGTTTAATCTGCTGTTCCGCTATGGCATCGCGTTCCAGGCAGCGTTCTTCTTGGTGCTTATCGGCGTCATGCTGTATCAGCGAATCAGAGGTCTTGACCAGCAAGGGGACGTTCCGTCGCAGGAGGAGAGGCACTGGAAGTGGCTCGGCAGCATTTACGCGAATCCCGAAGACCCGGCGTTGTTCGTTCCGGATCGATACGGATTCGGATGGACGATCAATTTGGCTAATCCGGTCGGCAAGATTATAGCCGCTGCAACGATTGCTGTTCTGGTGACCGCCTTTCTCGTGTTTACCTACTTTAGATAATCAATCTCCGGAAGGGAGAGTTAAAAAGATGAAGAGTCGATGGTTCATGGGAGCCGTGCTCTCTTCGTGTCTGCTATTAACCTCCTGCGACGACAACAAAACACCGGCAGAGACGCAGAACCTTGCAGTG
Source organism: Cohnella endophytica (assembly GCF_003628305.1). Taxonomy (GTDB): domain Bacteria; phylum Bacillota; class Bacilli; order Paenibacillales; family Paenibacillaceae; genus Cohnella; species Cohnella endophytica. The sequence goes on from NZ_RBZM01000001.1 coordinate 365,084, forward strand.
ACGTTGAATACATCCCAGGTGATCGAGCCAAGCGCCGTTCCGATAACCGTGCCATCGGCGGCAGTGGACTCACCTTCGAACGAGGCTTTGATCACCTACGAAGTAACCCAGAAAGCTGCAAAGGCGAGTGCAGATCTCCTCACGACAACTTACGATACGAACAGCGTACAGTACGCACTTATCGATCATGGCCACATCGTTGTATCCGGCCAATCAAGCAAGAATGATGAGCAGGGACTGAAGTCACTCACGAAAGACACGATGTACGGGATCGGCTCGACGAGCAAAATGTTTACCGCCGTTGCCGTCATGCAGTTGGTCGACCAAGGGAAAATCGATCTCGATACGCCGGTCGTTCAATATATCCCCGAGTTTACGATGAAGGATGACCGCTTCAAGCAGATAACGCCGCGCATGCTGTTGAATCATTCTTCCGGTCTAAATGGATCGTCTATGACGAATGCCGCTTTATTCGAAGACAACGATACTTACGCCCACGACACGCTGCTGAAGCAACTGGCCGGACAGACCTTGAAGGCGGACCCGGGTGCTTACTCGGTTTACTGCAACGACGGATTCACACTGGCCGAGATTCTGATCGAGCGAGTCAGCGGCATGGACTTTACTTCTTATATTCATCGAAATATAACGGAACCTCTGGGTATGGCCAATACGGAGACGCCGCTCGATTCTCCGAACGAAGCGAAGATGGCGGAAGTCTATTATCCTAGCTATAATGGACAACTTCCCAACGAGTCGGTCAACGTGATCGGTGCAGGCGGCATTTATTCCACGGCGGAAGATTTGGCTCGATTCTCGCAAATTTTCACGGGCGAAGAGGAAGGAGTCTTGTCCGGCATATCGGCTAAGGCTATGGCGCAAGAAGAGTACAAGACGCCTCTTTGGCCTGACGACGCGGACAACTCGATCGAATACGGTCTTGGTTGGGACAGCGTCAATCTGTATCCTTTCAAAGAGTATGGAATAAAGGCGCTGACCAAAGGCGGGGACACGGTTCTCTATCATGCATCGCTCGTCGTGCTTCCCGAGCTGGACCTGGCGGCAGCTGTCGTCACTTCCGGTGGGACCAGCACAACCGATCAGCTTCTGGCGAACGAAATCCTGCTTCAGGCGCTGAAAGAGAAAGGGGCCATTGCCGATTTCAAGCCTGAGAAGTCGTACGGTGCGCCGGTAAAAGCTGAAATGCCGAAGTCCGTATTGCAGAATTCGGGAATCTATGGCGCATCCGGTACAACGGTAAATATCGATATAACCGAAGGCGGCGTCATGTCCATCACTTCGGAGCAGTCGCCGGAAAACCCTACCCAGATCTACAAGTATTCGACGGACGGTACGTTCAGGAGCGAAGATGGGAATGTGATGATCAGCTTCGTGACGAAGGAGAACGGAAGCACCTACTTATGGATACGTCAATACGCTTCATTGCCGGGTCTTGGGCAGATGGCTATGTCCGTGTACAACGTCGAGAAGCTCCAGCCTCAAGATCTACCGACAAAGACAAAAAAAGCATGGATGCAGCGTGACGGCAAGAAGTTTTATCTGCTGAGCGAGAAGTACACGTCGATCGTGTATTTGGCGATGCCGCCAGTCCTATTGAATGTGTCGAAACAATTGCCGGGGTATGTATTGGATAAACGAATAACGGGCCCGAATACGGCCGTCTCCGAATTGCAAATTCCGGGAATGAGCGGGAGGGATCTCTCCAGTTATACGTTCTTTAAACAGGACGGCGTTGAGTACCTGAAAATTGGCGAAAGCATCTTAGTGAACGAGGTCGACGTGAAGCCCATCAAAGTCGCTAAGAAGTCAATCGTTAAGATTCCGTCGAGCGGATACGCCCAATGGTATACGATAAGCGATAAAGACGGGGGTAAGATCGTTAAGGTGAGCATGTCCTCGAACGCCTCGTTCGCCGTTTATAATGCGGAGGGAACGTGCGACTATTTCAGTGTCATCGGAGGCAAGGATCAGGTCGAACTGCCCGCGGGAGGATCCATTGTTTTCGCCGGAGATGCCGGCTCGAAGTTCGAGATTTCCTCGCAGTAACGCAAAAGACACAACGGCAGCCGATCTCCTGATCGGTTGCCGTTGTCTTATTACTCTCTATTTTGTCAGAGTAACACATCCGCTTCGCCTGCAATATGATGAGTCTAGAAATCTAAAGAGGTGAGCCGATGGCAGTCGTAAAGGCTAGGCAACAGGATATTGATATGTTGGCAAGATTGCTTCGAGCTGAAGCTGAGACCGAAGGCGAAATGGGCATGCTCCTTGTTGGAAATGTGGGCATTAACCGAATAAGAGCGAATTGCTCCGATTTTAAAGGACTCCGGACAATTCCCCAAATGATCAACCAGCCGCATGCGTTCGAAGCGTTGCAACATGGTTTGTACTATCAAAGCGCAAGAGATAGGGAACGCCGTCTGGCGCAACGGTCAGTAAATGGGGAGCGGAATTGGCCAGGCAAATTCTCCTTATGGTACTTCCGTCCGGGATCGTTCGAAAATCCAGGACCATGTCCGCCAACCTGGTATAATCAGCCGCTTGCAGGACGATGGAAGAAGCACTGTTTTTATGAACCGACTGGGGAAGAATGTGAAAATGTATATAATACGTTTTAAATATATAGTCCGATTCGAATCCGCGTAAATCGCGGGTTTTTCTTTTTATCCCCCTCGTGCATGTATCTTTCCGTCGGATGAATAGAGTCGGTATAATAGAGTTACAATAATTTAAGAGAAGACCTTATCAACTGCGGATTCAATTGCTACTTTGCAACATTTCAACGGGACTTATAAGGTTCCTTATTCCATAAAACAATAACAGGAGGCATTCTTACAATGTTTGAAACTGAGTTAACACGTACCCTTAACATTCAATACCCGATCTTCCAGGCACCGATGGCAGGTGGACCAACGACGCCCGAACTGATAGCAGCCGTTTCAAACGCCGGTGGTTTGGGAAATCTGGGGGCCGGATATTTAGCGCCGGATCAAATCCGTAACGCGATTCACAAGATCCGACAATTAACTGACCAACCTTTTGGAGTCAATTTGTTTGTACCTGAGAAACAAGAAGAATCAGAAGTAGAAGTTAGTCTAATGAATGATTACCTCAATAATTATCGCGTCGAACTCGGAATTGAAGTAAACCCATCCATTCTGAAGTCTTCGGAATCGTTTGAAGAGCAAGTACAAGTATTGCTTGATGAGAAAATTCCGGTATTTAGTTTCACTTTTGGTGTAGCACCTCATAACATTATCCAAGCCATGAAGCAGCAGGGGACAGTTGTAATTGGCACTGCAACAACAGTTGAAGAAGCTAAATATTTGGAGGCTGCTGGCGTAAATGCTATTGTGGCCCAGGGAAGCGAAGCAGGAGGGCATCGAGGCACATTTTTGAAAAATGTCTCCAACCCATTAATAGGCACCATGGCTCTAGTTCCGCAAATTGCAGATCATGTATCGATACCGATCATCGCATCGGGCGGGATCATGGATGGCCGTGGTTTTTTAGCAAGCCTAGCGTTAGGGGCCTCTGCTGTACAGATGGGTACTGCTTTTCTGGCATGCATCGAGAGCGGCGCCCATGAATCGTATAAGCAGAAGATCCTTTCAGCCAATGAGGACTCCACTGAATTGACACGCGCATACTCGGGAAAACCGGCAAGAGGCATTCGAACGAAATTTATGAATGACATGCATCAGTATCCCGGAAATATCCCGGCCTACCCGATTCAGAACGCCATGACGAGAGATATTCGTCAAGCAGCTGCAAAAGCGAATAACCCCGAATATATGTCACTCTGGGCGGGTCAAGGTCTTAGGTTAGCCAGTAGCCAATCAGCGGCTACAATAGTCGAACGCACAATCGATCAAGCAAATGAAATTGTTAATGCGAATTACAATTTGCGGAATGGTTGATCACTTATAGGAAATGGTAGATAATAGAATATGGAATGCTAGCAGAACGATATTATTCACAAAGGGGCACCATGTATCATTATGCGTCTTAAATTAATTGCAAACCTGTTAGGAGTCGTCATGCTGGCGCTTGCCGCCGCACCGGTTGCGCAGGCGGACGGGGCTGCGCAAAACATCTCCGTTTATATTAACGGCTCGGCTGTGACGATGCCGGCGAAGCCTTATATAGACAAGGGTGTGACGATGGTGCCGTTTAGGGCGATTTTTGACGCGCTGCGCTTAACCGTCGCCTGGGACAAGTCGACGCAGACCGTTGAAGGCTTGAATAGTTGGACCCGGATTAAGCTTTCTGTCGGAAGTGGATCTGCCAAGGTGAACGGGATCGATATGGCTTTGCAGACGCCGGCCGAAATCAAAAATGGATCGATTTACGTGCCGCTACGGTTTGTCGGTGAAGCGACAGGCAACGTCGTCAAGTGGGACGCGGCAGCCCGGCGGATCGATATTCGAGCTGGAAACACTTTGAAAGGTCAGGTTTTCAATATTGACGGCAGCACGGTCGGAAGCGGCAAGCATGTGCGTCTATTCAAGATGGACGGCGAAGAATTGGTTCGTGCCGGAGAAGTGCAGACCTCCAGGAACGGCGAATTTCACTTCGAAAACCTGGCGGCTGGCACCGATTACTTCGTCCAAGGAAAATGGCCAGATGATGCGGATATCGGAACATGCTGGTTCCAGTTTCGCGCATATGGCAACTGTGCGCGGCTGACGACGGCTCCTGCTCATCAGGCTTCCTTTCAAATCCTGTCGCCGGACGGCATTCCGTTATTCAATCAGTTGAAGCCTCTATCCATTGCCGAAAACGGTAGTGTGATCGACCTCTTAGATCGTCCGGTGCTTGAGTATGTAGCCGATCAATTGCAGGACGGGCATACGTACACGGTCACAGTCAATAATCCTTTGGATTGGTCCGAACGATACACTCCTCCCGAGCCGTACACCTTTACTTATCATGACGGAGATGTAATTAGGCATCAATTCATGATGTCGCAACTTAAATTGTCGCCTGTGCAAGTATCGGGACAGCTGACGGACGAGACAGGCAATCCACTCGGCGGGTTCACCGTGAAAATCTCTCCGGATTCCGGAACATCGGTGGTTCCCGACGTCTATACGAAAACGGATGGAAGATTCGCAATTAGGGGGCTTATCCCCGGCCAATCGTACATGCTTGAAGTAAAAGCTCCACGGCGGGCTAGCCATGCTTCAGGGAAAACTGTCTTCGAAAAACCAGCCATCGGCAACTTGATGTCTTTATCAAAGGTAATTACGTACGACGGGACATCGCTTGATTTGGGAAACCTCAAGATGAATCGCATCCAGATGATCGCCAGGATTGTAGACGGGGAAGGCAATCCGCTGAACGGATTTTCTTTGCTGCAAGACGCAAATGGCAGCAATGCCGGCCAAACCGACCTTCTCTTTGACGGATATGTTGCCGCTGGCGGAATGATGGAAGGGAATACGTATACGTGGAAGGCTTTGAGCGTCAATTTCTATCCGATAAATGGCATTAATTTCATGAGTACGATTAAATCCAGCCCGGCCTATTATACCTTCGTGTACGAGCCTGGGCTCGGCGAGCATACGTTTACAACCATTTTCGGTGATAAGTCGATAAGCGGAATCGTCAACTCGAAAGACGGGAGGACGGAAGTAGGAGCTAGCGTCACCGTTGAATTCACGAATGGGGATTCGGTTGTTCGCACGGTTACGGTGACTTCGGACGGCAACGGCCGTTATTACATCCCGATGCAAGCCAACAAGACGGGCCGGATTTACGCCGTTTCCGCAGATGGGATGCGCAAATCGTCTAAGATCGAATTCGATAGTTCGCTTGTCAATACGTTGCCCGGTCTTGTCCTTCAGTGATCAAAAGTTTGATGGAGCGATCCTAAGTCGCATTTACTATTAGCGAGCCTTCTTCTAAATAGGAGGCTCGCTTTCTGTTATAGATCAACGGATCAGTCAGGGTATTTTCGATACGCCACATATGGATCAGGTGAAAGAATCTACTATATAAGCTAACTAAGGGCCCAACTTGCAAGCATTTTAATTTTCTAACGCATAAGGTGTAAGCAGGAAAGGAGTGGGTGGATTGACGACAATCACAATCGCTGCAGTCGGGGATTTGTTGATGAAAAAGCGGATGATCGTCTCGGCCACGCGGGAAGGCCGGTTCGACCCTATTTTTTCCAAAGTGAAACCCTATTTGCGGAAATCCGATTTAACGATAGGCAATCTGGAGACGACCTTCTCCGGCAACAATTTTCGCGAAGAGTCCGGCAAATTGTTGTTCAGTTCCCCGGACAAATTTGCTGCTACGCTCCGGAACTTGGGCTTCGATGTATTAGGCACGGCCAATAACCATTGTATGGACGGGAAACTATCCGGTTTGAAGCGGACATTAAACGTCCTCGATCGACACGGTCTGCGACATACGGGCACGTATCGCTCCGCCCGGGAAGCCCGCCGGAAACTGATTGTTGACGTAAAGGGAATAAAAATCGGAATATTGGCTTATACGAAAGGAACGAACGGGATCCCCGTGCCGGAGCCGCGGTTAGTCAACCGGATAAACCGGGAAAAAATAATCGCGGACGTACTTAGCTTGAAGAGCAGAACAGATTTTATCATCGCCTGCCTGCATTTCGGGAAAGAATTTCGTACTTATCCCGACCGTAACCAAATTCGGCTCATTCGGCTGTTGTTTAATAATGGCGTGAATGTAGTGTTGGGAGCGCATCCCCACGTGTTGCATCCGATAAAAATGTATAAGTCGAAGGACAAAGATGGATTCATTAGAAATCGAGTAATGGCGTCTTCTCTAGGAAATTTCGTATCCACCGAACTTCCACGGCATACCGCTAGACTGCGAGGAACAATCTTGAGGTTAACCCTAACAAAGAATGCAAAAGGGATAACGGATGTGTTGAAAATGTCATGTGTGCCAACCCGTATTCTGCAAAATATTGGGAAGAAAAACGTTTATCGGGTTGTGCCGAATCATCAATGAATATCGACGATTTAATGCCGCCAAATCGAATGACTAAACAGAAGGTTTGCTGATTTCCTTGACCAGATCAGCCAATTTGGATAATCCCCGCTCCAGTTCATTCGGCTTGGCGTAGGCGTAAGAAATGCGCAAGAAGTTTCCCGCACTCCTATCATAGATGGATCCCGGATTTAACAATATCCCTGCTTTCAATGCGTGATCAAACAGCATCTGCATCGGTACATCGACCGTGAATCGTATCCAAATGTAAAATCCACCTGAAGGTACCGACCACGTTGCAATCCCCAAGAAATGAGTTTCCAACAATTGAAGCGTCAGATCTCGTCTTCTCTTCAAATGATCTCTAATATGGGCCGCATGTTCTTGGTATAAGCCACTTCCTATCCATTCAGCAGCGGCCCACTGGGAGATCGAGCTTGAACCGTAATCAAACTGCATTTTGATATCAGCTAACCGATCGATAACGGCTTCCGGTGCGACAACCCAACCAATTCTTAGTCCCGGGCTTAAAGATTTGGACAAGCTTCCCAAGTATAGAACCAATGCATTCGGATCCCTTGCCTTGAGAGGCAAAGGAGGAGGTTCATCGAACCAAAGCTCCCTGTATACATCATCTTCAATAATCGGGAGTCCCTCGTCCGCACATACCTTCATCAGTTCTTGACGTCTAGACTCGGACATCATGCAACCTGTTGGATTGTGGAAAGAAGGGATGGTATACAGCAGCGAAGCGTTATAGCCCTTCATGTAACGACTTATCTGATTGGTTTGGATGCCCTCTGCGTCCAGTGGTAGACCGATCAATTTAATCGCGTTTGATTGAAAGACGTGAACGGAATAGAGGTAAGAAGGCTTCTCCAAAAGAATGGATGAACCCCTTTGAAGCAATCCCATAGAGATGAGTTGTAAACCTTGGAGCGCGCCGGATACGATCAGTATATTGGAAGGGGAAGACTGGATTCCGAGTCCGCGTAAGTATTCCACGACTTGTTCCCGCAAATACCGGTTCCCCTTTGGTTCTTCATAGCCCAATGTAAATGAATTCGCAGAAAATTTATCAAATATTTTCTTCATCTGAGCGGAGGGAAGCAAGTCTGGAGAAAGCTCGCCAGTCCCAAGCCGGATAATTCCTTCTTGAAATTCTGCGCGGTTAATGTGCTGGATGGCAGGCTGATTCGGATAATGATTGCCTGATTGCACATAAGAACTCCAGTCCGGAGGAGGAGATGCCGCGAGTAAATTCCATGTGTTATTGACGACTTTAGTTCCGCCTTTGGTGTTACCCTCAAGTAACCCCTCCGCCATTAAATCGCTCAGCGCGCTTACAACCGTACTTCGATTCACGTTAAAATGCTCGGCCAGCGCACGCTGCGAAGGGATTTTGGTCCCCACAACCCACTCGCCAAGCGCTATTTTATTTTTAATAACCTCTTTAATCTGAATATACAAAGGAGTTTCGGATGAGAAGTCCGGTTTCCAGTCCATATGAAAATCCTCTCCTTAATGCCTGCAGTATAACATTTGGTTGGTACCCAAGTCATCCATTTGGATGGAGACGAATCGCAGGATCGACCTATACTAGAGAGTATTCGTTACGAGGATAGGAGAATATGATCATGCTGGAAATAGTATTACACGGACTACTTTTGGGTTTCGGGCTTATTCTGCCTTTAGGGGTACAAAATTTGTTCGTATTTAATCAAGGTGCAAATCAACCTTCTTTTATTAGAGCACTGCCTGCAATCCTCACGGCATCCATTTGCGATACGATACTTATCTTCACGGCGGTTATAGGCGTGTCCTTCGTCGTCTTATCTTTCTCTTGGCTGCAGACAGCCCTCTATGGGTTCGGATTTCTCTTTTTGATGTATATGGGGTGGGTAATCTGGAAGAGTGAACCACACGGGGGTGCATCGCAACGAAAAAGTGAACCGAAACAACAAATTCTTATTGCTGCTTCCGTGTCCTTATTAAATCCTCACGCTATTATGGATACGATCGGGGTCATTGGGATTAACTCTTTGAATTATAGCGGTTCAGAGAAATGGATATTCACGCTCAGCATTATTCTGGTTTCCTGGATTTGGTTTTTTGGATTGGCATTCGTGGGTCGCCAGGTAGTGAAACTCGATTCCAGAGGTAAGTTCATATCCAAATTAAATAAGGTTTCGGCGATCATGATTTGGGGTCTGGCTTTCTATATGGGGTTATCGCTTTGGCATTAGACCGGACAATAGAAAGGTGAAGCAATCTCACGGGTGAAAAGCTTGCCTCGCGAAATCGATGAAGCTGCGCGCAGCATGCGACAAGTAATCATCCTTGCGCCAGATGATCGCGACGTTCCAGGGGATTGGCGGGTTCAGACTGCGAATGACCCGAATTCGATCCGGCTCGATCCGGTCGAAGATGACTTCCGGCATCAGTGTGATGCCCAGATTCGCCGCAACCATCTCGAAAATGAAATCCCAATGCGAGCTCTCGAAAATGATATTCGGCTCGAAGCCTTCCCGAATGCAAGCTTCCCGGACGCTGATGTTTACTTTGAAAGTATTGCCGAACAGGATGAATTTCTCATTTCGTAAATCCCGGATTCGAACTTCCTCGCGGCGGGCAAGAGGATGGCTAGGGTGTACGCCGAGCGTAATGACGCGGTTAATGATCGGCTCGATATGAAATTTGCTCTCGTCTACGGGCAGCATGACGACGGCCATCTCGAGCGTGCCTTCCTGAACCGATTGCTCCAGAACTTTGCTCCCGTGCTCCATGAACGAAAGGGAGATGGCAGGGTGCCGCTCGATGAATTTCGCGATCAATCCAGGGAACAGTCGGGCGCCGATTAGCGGCGGAATGCCGATCTTGATGCTGCCTCTTCGCAGCTCCGTCAAGTCAGAGATTGCGGATTGAAGTCCGGACAGCGAATTCGCGACCCCTTGCGCATGCAAACGCAGCAGCTCGCCGGCTTCGGTGAGCCGCGCGGTCCGGGTCGTCCGGTTGAACAGCGTAACGCCTAGTTCGTTCTCTAGGAGCTTGATCGCTTTGCTCAAATTCGGTTGAGAGACGTGCAAGCTTTCGCTGGCTCTCGTGAAGTTAGCGAACTTCGCGATCTCCAGGAAATAAACAAGATGACGGACCTCCATACAATCCCCGCTTTCTCATATATTCCAATTCGGAATTAATCTTATTCTACATATGTATTTCACTTATTGATAGAGTGTTTGTAAACTCTGGATAGCATCCGGTTTGAAAGTTCCGATATTCGGTTAGGAGGCTATTCTCGATGTTATTGGAAAAGAAAGTCGCGTTGATTACGGGAGCTGCGAGCGGAATCGGTCTGGCGATCGCGCGGAAGTTCGCGGACGAAGGGGCGATCGTCGCCATCGCCGACCGAAGAGGCGAAGCCGCGATCACCGCTGCGCGCAGTCTGGAAGAAAGCGGCGCGTTGGCGTTGGGACTTGAGTTGGACGTGACGCACGAATCGCAGTTCGCGGATGCAATTGCATGCGTGGAACGGAAGTACGGACGGTTGGACATTTTGGTGAATAACGCAGGCTTGCAGTATGTGTCGCCGATCGAACATTTTCCGACGGAACAATTCGAATACATGCTCAAGGTGATGGTCACCGGCGCCTTCATCGGCATCAAACACGCTTTCCCGATCATGAAGCAGCAACGCTGGGGCCGCATCCTCAATATGGCTTCGATCAACGGAGTGATCGGTTTCGCCGGCAAGGCGGCTTACAACAGCGCGAAACACGGCTTGATCGGCTTAACGAAAGTCGCGGCGCTTGAAGGAGCCGAGCACGGCATCACCGTCAACGCGCTCTGTCCAGGTTATGTGGATACGCCGCTGGTAAGAGGGCAACTCGGAGATCTGGCGCTCGAGCGCGGCGTGCCGTTAAACAACGTTCTGGAAGAAGTCATTTACCCTCTGGTTCCCCAGCAAAGGCTGCTGGACGTGGAAGAGATCGCGGATTACGCGGTCATGGTCGCTAGCGACAAGCTGCGAGGGGTTACCGGAGCAACGCTTATGATCGACGGCGGTTACACGGCTCAATAGGAGGGATCGGCATCATGGACAAATTAGCGCGTTCGGCCGAAGAGGCAATTCGGAACATTCCGGATGGAGCGACGATCGCGGTCGGCGGATTCGGCTTGTGCGGAATTCCGGAAAATTTGATCGCGGCGCTGCGGGATCGGGGAACAAGCGGATTAACGATCGTTAGCAATAATTGCGGCGTGGACGATTGGGGCCTCGGACTGCTGCTGGCGAATCGGCAGATCAAGAAGATGGTCTCTTCGTATGTCGGAGAGAACAAGACGTTCGAGCAGCAATTCCTGAACGGTGAACTGGAAGTTGAACTCGTCCCGCAAGGGACGCTGGCCGAACGGCTGCGCGCCGGCGGCGCCGGTATTCCGGGTTTTTATACCCCGGCAGGGGTAGGCACGCCGGTGGCGGAAGGTAAGGAGACGAGAACGTTCGACGACCGCGCTTATTTGCTGGAACGAGGGATCAAGACCGACTACGCGTTGGTGAAGGCTTGGAAGGCGGACACTTGCGGCAATCTCGTCTATCGCCGCACTTCCCGCAACTTTAACCCGCTCGCCGCGGCCGCAGGCAAGGTGACAATCGCGGAAGCGGAGGAGATCGTTGACATCGGCGCACTGGATCCGGACGAGATTCATACGCCGGGTATCTTCGTGCAGCACGTCGTGCTTGGCCGGCATTACGAGAAACGGGTCGAGCGCCGAACTACGCGGAGTCCGAAGGGGGAGAACGAATGAAAAGCAGCCGTTCGAAAATCGTGTCGCGAGCGCTTGAGGAGATCAAGTCGGGCATGTATATCAACCTCGGAATCGGGATGCCGACCTTGATCGCGAATGAAATTCCCGCCGAACGCGGCGTGATGCTGCAGTCCGAGAACGGCCTGCTCGGGATCGGCCCCTATCCCGAGGATGGGCTCGAGGACGCCGATCTCATCAACGCGGGCAAGGAGACGGTAACCGCCGTGTCCGGCGCTTCTTGTTTCGACAGCGCGGAGTCGTTCGCGATGATCCGGGGCGGGCATGTCGACCTTGCGATTCTAGGAGGCATGGAAGTCGCGGAGAACGGAGACTTGGCCAACTGGATGATTCCGGGCAAGATGGTTAAGGGAATGGGCGGAGCGATGGATTTGGTCCATGGCGCGAAACGGATCGTCGTCATTATGGAACATGTCAACAAGCAAGGAGAGTCGAAGGTGAAGCGATTCTGCGAGCTTCCGTTGACAGGTCAGCGGGTCGTGCATCGGCTCATCACCGAGCTTGCGGTGTTCGATTTCCATGGCGGGGAGATGACGCTCGTCGAGCTGCAGCCCGATGCAACGCTGGAAGAGGTTCGGGAGAAGACTGAGGCTTATTATCAGGTAAGCACAGGTCTTCTCGGGACCGAAAAGGAGGGGAGGTCATGAGAGAAGTCGTTATCGTCAGCGGCGTTCGCACGGCGATCGGAAGTTTTCAAGGCAGCCTTGCTTCCGTGCCCGCGACTGAATTGGGAGCAATCGTCATTCAGGAAGCGCTCGTGCGCGCCGGATTGCGCGACGAGCAGGTCGACGAAGTCATCATGGGTAACGTGCTTCAGGCGGGACTCGGACAGAATCCGGCAAGGCAAGCATGGCTGCAAGCCGGATTCTCGAACGAAGTTCCGGCCATGACGATCAATAAAGTGTGCGGATCCGGCTTAAAGGCGGTCGTGCTCGGAGCGCAGGCGATCCGGACGGGCGATGCGGATATTGTCGTCGCCGGCGGAATGGAGAACATGAGCCGGGCGCCGTATTTGCTGAACGAGGCGCGTTCGGGTCTTCGAATGGGTGATGCCGCCCTAGTCGATTCGATGATCCGTGACGGCCTATGGTGCGCGATGAGCGACGTGCATATGGGCATTACGGCGGAAAATGTAGCCGCACGCTATCGCATCTCGCGCGAGGAACAGGATGTATTCGCGGCGATGAGCCAGCGGAAGGCAGAACGGGCTTTCGCGGCAGGAGCGTACCAACGGGAAATCGTGCCGGTTCGCGTTCCACAGAAGAAGGGCGAGCCGCTCGTATTCGATAAGGACGAATATCCGCGCTTCGGCACGACGAACGAGACGCTCAGCAAGCTGCGTCCTGCTTTTCAGAAGGACGGAACCGTGACTCCCGGAAACGCGTCCGGCATCAACGACGGTGCCGCGGCGCTCGTCCTGATGTCCGCCGATAAAGCGAACGAACTCGGGATTCGGCCGCTCGCAGCCATTCGCGGTTACGCGAGCAGTGCCATCGACCCTTCGATCATGGGGATGGGCGCATATGCGGCCATGAGCCGACTATTTTCCGCGGTTGGCATCGCTTCGTCGGAAGAAATCGACCTCTTCGAGTTGAACGAGGCGTTCGCCGCGCAGGCGATCGCCGTCGCGAGACAGCTCGGGCTCGATGAAGAACGGCTGAACGTTAACGGAGGGGCGATCGCGCTCGGACACCCGATCGGCGCCAGCGGAGCACGAATTTTGGTTACGCTTCTGCATGAGCTGGAACGAAGGAACGGACGGACAGGCATTGCCGGTCTCTGTATCGGCGGAGGACAAGGTATCGCGATGTTGATCGAGAAGAGATAAGGCCTCGAAGTGGAGTCTGATCCATAAATAAATGCCGCATCCTTGATCCGAATACGATCATCGATGCGGCATTTTGTTATTCAAAACAGAGTAAACAGTCTTCATCTTGGATATGCGTTGCCCAAATCGTTTCGATTCGATCAATCGTTCCTGTGCGAAGAACTTCCATCAATGCAATATGGTCGTTAACCACTTTTTGCAAATCCGTTAATCGGCTTGTGTTCTTAATAAAATGCAACCGGAGCCTGTTTACGATCCCAGACCAAATTTGCGTCGTGTAAGATGAGTTTTCAAGCGCAAGTACGTGTTCGTGAAACCGGATATCATCTTCAACAAGTTCGTATAGGTCGCCTTGATCGGCTGCGATCTTCATGTGATCTACGATTATTTTCATTTTGTCGAAGAAAGTATCATCCATTTTGAGCTGGTTTTGTTTGATTGCGAACATTTCCAGTTGCAAACGAACGGGGATCAATAAATCGACAACCTCATCTTTTCTTACATCGGCGACCATCGTTTCCCGATAGGGGGAACTTACGATAAGTCCCATCGCTTCCAGATCGCGAAGCGCCTCGCGAATAGGTCCTCTGCTGACGGACATCTGTTGCGAGATTTCTAATTCTTTTAATTTATCTCCCGGCTTAAGATGTCCGTGGAGAATGGCGTTTTTTATGTCATTGATCACTCTTTGCCGTAGGGAAAGGTTCTCTTGGCTTTTAAATTGAAAAGGTTCCATCATCAAACTCCTCTTTTTCAACCACCTATAGACATTATAAAGAAAAAGAAAGAAGCAATCAATTGATTGTTCATGATCGATTGTTGACAATTTACAAAGCCGTAATTATGATAACATTAAACCGGTAAAAAGGAGGATCACAATGAACGTATTGGCGATTTGCGCTCATCCTGATGACGCTGAGATCTGGTGCGGCGGTACGTTGGCGAAATACGCAATGCGCGGGGATAAGGTAACCATAGCGATTGCAACCAACGGGGAAGTCGGCTCTGCTACGCATACAAAAGAGGAAATCGCGGATATTCGCAAAAAAGAGACCTTCGCGGCGGCTCAGGTGATCGGTGCGGAAGTCATTTGGATGGGTTACCCCGACGAGTTTTTATTCGATTCGGAAAACACGAGGCTTACTTTTATCGAGGCAATGCGTTCAAGCCATTCTGACGTCGTGCTGACACATTGGCCCGATGATCTCTACAATCCGGATCATACGATTACCGGCAGAATTGCCAACGACGTTGCGATCATGACAACCGTTCCCAACATTAAGACCGCCAGCCCGCCTCTGGATAAAATTCCGATCGTTTATTTTATGGAGAGCGTTGCAGGTCTGGGTTTTCAACCGGAGGAGTACGTTGACATTACGGAAACGTTCGAATTGAAAAGAGAGATGCTTGCCCAACATAAGAGCCAAATCGGCGACTGGCTGCAAGATCAATATGGCTCGAATGCAATGGAAATGATCGAGGTCACTTCCCGGTTCCGAGGGATTCAATGCGGGGTTCGTTATGCGGAAGGATTCATTAGAGCCAAAGCCTATCCTCGGAATATTGTAGGTTCATTACTTCCCTGATTGAAAGGAATGCAGAAAGAATGTCGGTAGGAGAATGGAAGCAAGTGTCGGAGCTTGTGAAACGAAAAGTATTGCCGCCCGGCAAACAATTAATGAGTATGCTGGTCGAGTTTGAACAGGGTGGAATCGGTCCCGAACATGCTCATCCGCACGAACAACTCAGTTATATCGTAACAGGTAAAATACAATTGACCTTAAACGAGCAAGTACTCGTGGCTGTCACAGGGGATCAAATATGGGTTCCGAGTAATACCCCGCACTCAATTATTGCACTGGAAGACTCTCTCTTATTAGAGACATTTACACCGTTGCGCGAAGATTTATTGGAGTCGATTGCCGATTATCAAACAGGGAGATGAACGCATGAAAATTACTGAAGTCGAAGCGATCTATTTGCGAATCCCGGATCTTGACGCTGCTCAATGCGATGGGACACAAGACACCTTGGTCATTCGGATTCATACCGATGAGGGGATAACAGGCGTGGGGGAGGTGGATTCTTCCCCACTCGTAGCCAAAGCAGTAGTGGATGCGCCGGCATCCCACTCGATCGCAGTCGGGCTGCGCAGCTTATTGATCGGGGAGAATCCCATCGAAATCGAACGCCTTTGGGACAAAATGTATCGCGGTACGATCTATTTCGGAAGGTCCGGCCCAGCCTTGCATGCGATGAGCGGCGTGGATATTGCCCTTTGGGATATTTTCGGCAAAGCAATGAATCGTCCTGTCTGCGAGATGATGGGAGGCGTATTCAATTCCAAATTGAAAGCCTATGCGAGCGCGTTAATGCCGGATACGGTCGACGAAGCGGCTCATATGGCTGAGCGATACGCCAAACTAGGGTATCGCGCGATGAAATTCGGTTGGGGCCCGATCGGTAAGGATCCGAAGTTCGACGAGGAACAAATCAAAGCGATTCGCAACGCGGTTGGAGATGAGATCGACATCATGATCGATGCCGGTCTTGCGTGGGACTTAAAGGGAGCCTTGCGGATGGCGGAAGTGTACGAGAAGTATAAAGTCTACTGGCTGGAAGAGCCCGTTCATTCCAATGATATTAAGGGTTATCACGAGCTTTCGAGGCGCACGAGCATTTCTATTGCCGGCGGTGAACAAGAAAGCGGCAGGCTTGCGTTCCAGCGACTTCTGGATGAAGGGGGCTTGGATATTATCCAACCGGATTTGGCCAGAGTCGGAGGATTAACGGAAGGGAAACGAATCGCATATCTCGCGTACGACAGGCACAAAAAAATCGTGCCTCACGCATTCAAGACGGGAATTCTGGTTGCGGCCAGCACGCACTTCGCCGCCGCGATTCCGAACGGCTTTATGATCGAACACACCGTATCGACTTCGCCGCTCGCGAGGGATTTGGTCAGCCGGGAAGTAGAATTCAAAGACGGATACGTTAACGTTCCGCTAAGTCGTCCGGGTTTGGGCATTGAAATCAATGAAACGGTATTGAACCGATATCGAGTCGGATAAGGGGAGCGAAAAATCATGATGAATGCTTTGGTCTATGAAGGGCCGCGCACCATGAACATTCGACAGGTTCCGATCCCGGAGCCGGGCCCAAACGAAGTGTTGATACGAGTTGAGCATGCGGGAATATGCGGGTCGGAGCTTGGAGGTTACCTGGGGCACAATTCCTTGAGGAAACCGCCGCTCATCATGGGGCACGAATTCACCGGCGTAATCGAACGCACAGGCTCAAACACGTTGCGATTTAGGCAGGGTGACCGGGTGACCGTCAATCCGCTCGTGACCTGCGGATCCTGTTTCTATTGCCGCAACGGCCTTTCGCAGCTGTGCGCCGAGCGGGCTTTGCTAGGCGCGCATCTTCCCGGGGCATTTGCGGAATACGTCGCGGTACCGGAGAGGAACGCGTATTTGCTTCCCGAACACGTCACATTCGAACAAGGGGCGTTCGCGGAACCGTTTGCCTGTGCTGTTCACGTATGCAGGTTGCTTGAATTAAAGCCGATCGATCGGCTGCTCATCTATGGGGCGGGGCCGATTGGATTATTCGCATTGCAAGCGGCACAGGCTTTCGGAATTCGGGACGTGGTCGTAATTGATCGGAACGATCATCGGTTGGAAATCGCAGAAGCATTGGGCGGTAAAGCCGCCAAAGGGCTGGACAGCGCGGATGTAGGCTTCGATGCCGCAATCGACGCGGTGGGAGCACAATCGACTCGAACCGGATGCGTAGAAGCCGTGCGGTCGAACGGGAGGGTTGTCTTCACGGGACTGCATGAAGCAGACAGCAATTTGCCCGTGAACCTCATGATTCGCAGCGAGATCTCGGTCAAGGGAGCGTTCGCATATTCGCAAGACGACTTCGAGACCGCGCTTCAGTGGCTCTCAGAAGGGCGAGTCCGGATGATGGAGTGGACGGAGACGGCTCCTCTGTCCCAAGGCGCTTCGTGCTTCGACAAGTTGATCGAGGATCCGGGAAAGGTTGCCAAAATTTTACTGAGCTTACGCACGGAAGCGGAGGAACGGAGTTAACATGAAACTCCTTCGAAGATGTTGACGCCGCATTTGAAATCACTTATATTATCAATAAATTGGTCAGACAACTTACCTATTTGTTGAAAAGGTTGTGATTATTCAAATGCTTAAATCGTTAAAAAGGCAAAAGCTGCATGAGTCGATCTCCGAGGAAGTGCTTAACTTTATTGTTGATAAAGGACTTAGCCAGGGGGATCGCCTACCACCCGAACGGTTTTTCTGCGAACATTTTCAAATCAGCAGAGCTTCTTTCCGGGAAGCGATGAAGAAACTCGAAGGCTATGGAATGATTGAAATCAGACCGGGGAGCGGAATGTATCTTCGGGCCGAGAAAACCATTCTTGGGGAAGTCACGGATTTGAAGCTGCGCATTTCGCTGGAGAAAAGGTCGTTGCTGGAAATATTGGATCTTCGGGAAATGATGGAGCAGTATGCCATCGAGCAGATTGTCAATCAAGGCCAAAGCGCTTGTCTGACGCAATTGGAGACAATTATCGAGGAATACGAGCGGAAACGAAGCAAAGGCGAAATTCCTCGGCAGGAAGACTTTTTGTTCCACAAAACCTTGTATGAAGGTGCTAACAATCGATTGCTGATGAATTTATTTCAGTCGATCGAGGATCTCGAAAGTATGTGGGCGGACCGCGTCCTTGATTCCGTTAACGTCCCGGTATTCGGCAGAGGAACGGAACCGCTACATCGGCAAATTCTAGACGCGATGAAAGCGTCGGATGTGAAAACCGCAAAACGAATTATGCGCAAACATTTCGAAATCCTAAGAAACGACATTTACACCATCGACGAAAGGTTGTTCCAATCATGAAGACAGGTCTGCAGACGATGCTGGCCCACTATGGCGAAGAGAATATCCATGGTGCGGTTATTCCGCCTATTTTTCTAAACTCTACGTTTGTCCATGATTCTTACGAAGCATTCCAAGCGGGGAAAGGCTATTACTACTCCAGGCACAGCAATCCGACATTGGAAGTGCTTGAGAAGAAGCTGTCCGCACTAGAAGGCGGTGAAGCCGCTAAAGTGTTCGCCTCCGGAATGGCCGCAATTTCCACTGTTTTGTTTAACTTCTTGCAGCAAGGCGACCATGTGATTTGCAGTATGCCGGCCTATGGCGGAACCTTTGCGATTCTAGGTCCCTATATGAAAAAGTTCGGTATATCGGTTGATTTTATCGATTTTCGGGAAACGGAACGCGTACGCGCCGCGATTAAACCGAATACCAAATTAATCGTCTGCGAATCGTACTCGACGTTTTTTATGGAAGTCTTTGATGTCGCAGCCATCGTAAGCATCGCCAAGGAACATGGACTGCGTACCGTTATCGACAATACGTGCGCTTCCCCTGCGAATTTTCGCCCGATCGAGTGGGGGATCGATGTCGTCATCCACTCCGCGTCCAAGTATTTGGGAGGACACAGCGATGTAATTGCCGGAGCAGTGATCTCGTCCAAAGCGATAATTGAGAGCATCGAACAGACCGAGTATGTATTATTTGGCGGCGCGTTGGGTCCCTTCGAGGCTTGGCTTGTTACACGCGGATTAAAAACGTTCGGATTAAGGATGAAGCAGCATGCCGACTCGGCTTTGCAGATCGCTAAGATGCTAGAGGAGAACGGCAAAGTGGCGAGAGTGAATTTTCCTTTCCTGCCTAGCCACGAGCAGTATGCGTTAGCCAAGAAGCAATTCGACGAGCCTTCGGGATTGTTAAGCTTCGAGCTTCATGGCGGTAGAGCTGCCGCAGCGCGGGTAATCAACCGATTGAAATATTTCAAGATCGGCGTGAGCTGGGGAGGCTTCGAAAGCCTGGTTTATTCTCCGGGCATGAGCGGGGAGAACGAACAATTTACGGGGACGGAATATGATCCTCGGATGGAGCATCTGATCCGGATTTCCGTCGGACTTGAAGATCCGGTTGATTTAATGGAGGATTTGCAATCGGCTTTGGAAAGCGCTTAATTCTCATAAAACTTGAAGAACGGCAGGTATCGAGATGAGCAGATCCCATATAGACTATCAGAAATTATTGCAAAATCCGTCGGAAGAAGCGAGAAGTTTTACGCGTTGGTGGTGGTATGGAGCGGCCGTAACGAAAGAGGAAGTTCGCCGGGAGCTTGCCTATATGAAAGAAGCTGGTCTGGCCGGGGTTGAAATTCAAGTCACTTACCCGCTTCAGGAGGACACCGAGGCGCAAGGCATTAAAAATCGGATGTATCACTCGCCGGAATTTATCGAGATTATGGACTATACGCTGACGGTAGCCGAGGAAATGGGAATGTTCGTGGATTTGACGCTCGGCTCCGGCTGGCCGTTCGGAGGCCCGTTTGTCCCTTACGACATGGCGCCGGAAATCTTGATTCCCTACCAAATTGATCTTATAGGTCCAACTGAATTTGAGCGGGATTTTACGACGATGCTGCCAGGCACGCCTTGCAGGGCCGTGATGGGTAAATTCGAGAATGGCGTCATCCTTGCGGATACGTTAGTGGATATCTCGGATCATTTGGACGTTACTTGGCTGCACGGTTGGGAATGGGGACATTGCCTGAACAAGATCAGCATCCCGGAAGGCCATTGGAAAATTTACATCTTTATCACAAGCCTGTATAAGCAGCAGGTGGGCATACCAGCGCCGGGAATGGAAGGTTACGCGATCGACCATTGCCGGAAGGATGTGTCCGACTTTTACTTCGCGCAATTTGGCGACCCGCTGGTGGAGAAGCTGGGGCAAGGTCGCATCCGCGCTTTCTTCTGCGATTCAATCGAGCTGGGTGGCAACAACTGGACGCAGATTATGCCGGAGCAATTTCTCGCTCGCAGAGGATATGAGTTGACGCCGTTTATGCCGGCCCTATGGGCGGACGTCGGCGACATTACGGCGGATATCCGCTATGACTTCTACAAAACGTTTTCGGAGTTAACGATCGAGAACTTTTTCCGCAATTTTACCGCATGGAGCCACTCTAAGGGAGTAAAAACCAGAATACAGGCGCATGGGACCTGGGGCGATATCCTACAGGCCTATGCGGCGGCTGATTATCCGGAAGGCGAAACTTTTGGTCCGAATGACAAGTACGAGGTGAACACGGTACATCGCAGATTGGCTACCTCGGCCGGTCACGTATACGGGCGCAAGGTCATTTCGAACGAGACTTTCACTTGGCTGCGCGTGCCGCGTTTTATGGAAACGCTGGAAATGATGAAAGCGGCGGTCGATGCGGTGTTCCTGGACGGTATTAATCAAATCGTCAATCACGGCTATTCCTACTCGCCGGAATCGGCAGGCAAGCCGGGATGGGCTTTCTATGCCTCATCCTTTATTTCTCATAACAATACATGGTGGGAGTACTACCCGATCCTTTCTTCCTATATTCATACGGTTTCTGCATTCTTGCAAACGGGTGACAGCTACGCGGAAGTTGCGATCTATTTGCCGCAGTCCGATATTTGGTCCACGATGCCGATAGCCGAACTGCATCTGGGGATGAAACTAGAGGAGCATATGGGCAAAAGCTTGGTCAATCTGGTGCACAAGTCGGGCTATTATTTCGATTTTCTGAATGATGAAGCCATTACCGATTTGTCTCGTCTGACAGACTCCGGATTGGAAATCGGCGCCAATCGATACAAAACGATAATTTTGCCGAAGGTGACCCGACTGCCTCTGAATACGGCCAACCAACTGTTGGAATACGTGCGAGCGGGGGGCATTCTCATTGCCGTATCGGATCGACCGTGCACCGTGCCCGGATATATCGACAGAGAGGCAAACAATCGACGTCTCGATCAGATCATGGAACAATTGATGGATAGCGAAGCTGGCAGTTGGAAGACAGTCGGAAAAGGCAAAACGATCCTTGTCGAGGATGAAGTTCAGTTGATCGCGCGGTTAAAAGAGTCGGAGGCTCCCGATGTGGCGATCGAATCGATAGATGAGGCGGCAGGCTCGAACGTAGCAGCGCAGTCGATCGGTTACGTGCATCGGATTCATGAGGGCGGTCATATTTACTTTGTGGCGAACGTGTGCGGTGAAGAACGGAAAGCGCGCATGCGGTTTAAATACGGTAGTCGGACAGCGGCCGTGCTTGATCCGATGACCCGCCAGACTGTTCGGCACGTCCAGCTTCCTCCGGGCAGCGACGAAGCTAGCATTGAATTTGCATTCGAGCCGTTTCAGTCTTTCGTCGTTGTCTTCGATGACCAGCTCGCGGAAGCGGCGGAAGTTGGGGAAGACGGGACACTGCCGGCAGTGCCACGGGTTGACCGCTCAATAGACATTACGGATAGCTGGACGCTGCGCATTCCTGAAGCGAACTTTGAGCGCAAGCTGGAGAAATTGCAAACCTGGGAGCAGTTCGCGGATGTGAAATATTACTGCGGAAGTGCGTTCTACGACAAAAAAGTGACGATATCTGCAATCCATCCGGGGGAGAGCGTTTGGCTGAATCTGGAAGGCGTTCACGAAGTGGCTGAAGTATTCGTGAACGGCAGCAGCGCGGGAGTACTCTGGAAAGCGCCAAGACGTCTTGATCTGACGGATTGGTTAACTGAAGGAGAGAACGAGCTGTCCATTAAAGTCGTGAACTTGTGGATTAATCATATGCTGTCTCCGGATTTGCACGAACCGCAGCCGGAAAGTCCCGTGTCGAACAATTGGCCGTATTTTACGGAGAAAATAAAACAAATTCGCGACAAGCGACTGAACGCCCATAACGAAAGGAAACGTGTTCAGTCGCCGCAGCCTTCCGGACTTTCCGGGCAAGCGACGTTGATGATTCGGCACGGGGGGCTTGAGCAAAGATGAGCGCAAATATAAGTAATCATGCTGCAGTATCCGCTTTCGAATTGAAAACGGAGAATACCGTCAATCCCCTGGGGATCAGCACGATGCTGCCCTTGTTCAGTTGGAAGCTGGGTGCTTCCAAGCGGGCTCAGCGGCAAACGGGCTACCGTATTATCGTCGATACGGACGAGACGCAAGTGGATCGTTCGATCGGGGGAACCTGGGATAGCGGTAAAGTGGCTTCGGATGAGACGCTGCAAATTCGATATGCGGGAAGTCGGCTGTTATCCGGCCAACGTTACTATTGGAAGGTCATGGTGTGGGACGGAGAAGGCGCCGCTTCGGAATGGAGCTTCACCGCCTGGTTCGAAACGGGTTTGTTGCATTCCGGGGAGTGGCGAGGAGAGTGGATCGGCGGCAATTCGAGCTACAATCCGTTGGACGGCTGCCGGTGGATCTGGCATACGTTAAATCCTCTGGCGGAGGCAGAAGATGAAGCTAGAGTTGTATTCCGCAAAATCATTCGATTGCCTTCGCATAAAGCGTTACGGCAAGCGATCTTCCACGGTACTTGCGGGAGTCTGTTCACTTTATTCGTCAACGGAAGCACGATCGCTAAGCAGAATAAGAGATGGAAGCAGGATTGGTCCTCGCCCTTCTATTATATCGATTTCACCGCCAAGCTGATCGAAGGGGATAACAGCCTCGTATGCGAGGTCGTGAACACGGACTCGGTCCATGCGGGTTTTATTGCCAGCTTCGAGTTGCATTATGAGGATGGCTCCATCGAAAGGATCTCGACCGATTCCACATGGGTTACCTCTATTGCGGACGGAGATGGCTGGAAGCTTGCCGATTATGCGGCTAGCGGTTGGCAGCATGCGAAGGCGATCGCGGAGTTCGGCGATCAGCCGTGGGGACGGATCAAACGAAGAGGTCCGGCTCCGCTGATCCGCAAGGAGTTCACGGTCGAGAAGAAGGCTAAACGAGCCAGGCTGTATATGTGCTGCCTCGGTTATTTTGAACTCAGCTTAAACGGACAGCGGCTGGGCGACGGGTTGCTGCAGCCTGATTATACGCAGTTTCCTAAACGCGTGTATTATCTGACATTCGAAGGCGAGCAGCTTTTGGAAATCGGCAATAACTGTATCGGCGTTGAATTGGGGCGCGGGCATTACGCGTACGGTAAAGACTGGATCGGCGACAATTTAAGCAAGCCCGAGCCAAGCACAGGAACGATTGAACCGAAATTCATGCTGCAATTACAGATAGATTATACGGATGGAACGAGCAGTACGGTAGTCAGCGATCGCTCGTGGTTAACGGCGGACGGTCCAACCCGGGACGATAACATCTGGTATGGCGATAAGTATGATGCGCGCTTTGAGCAGAACGACTGGAACAAGGCCGGATTTCAGAGCAAAGAGTGGGTTCCCGTAAATGTTATGACGCCGGCCGAAGGCGCGATTGAAGCTGTTTTCGTCCCGCCGATCCGCGTTGTCGAAACGATCCCGTTCGCCCTCGTCGCGAACCCGAAACCGAATGTTTACGTGTTCGATTGCGGTAAGGTGACGACCGGCTGGGCGAGATTGACGCTAACTGCTCGACCAGGGGTCAGCGTGAAGCTGATTTACGGAGAAATGCCACGAGCGGATGGCCGGTTGGATACATGGAAGGCGGGCTATGACCATCAATTCTGGGAGAATGCGCAAGAGGATGTTTATGTCTGCAAGGGCGGCGGCGAGGAAAGCTGGGAGCCGAAATTCAGCTATAAAGGCTTTCGTTATATCCAGATCGAGAGCGCTTGCGAGATAAGCGATGTTCGGTTGGAAGCAAAGGTCTTCCACAATGACGTAGGGGCAATTGGCAGCTTCGCAAGCTCGAACGCTTTATTCGACCGCATTCATCGGGCGATGGTGGATACGATGCGGATTAATTTTCACAGCATTCCGACCGATACGCCTTTCCACGAGAAGCGTGGCTGGTTGGGCGATGCGCAAGCGATTGCCGAGTGTGCGGCGATGAATTTCGATCTGACGGCGTTTTTCAGCAAATGGCTTCAGGATATCGCGGATTCGCAGGATGAGCATGGAGCAGTCTGCCATACGGCGCCGGGTCCGTTCCTTTACATGACGCCTACGCCGGCGTGGATGTCGGCATTCGTCATCATCCCGTGGACCTTGTACGAATATTACGGGGATCGGGAGACGATGCGCAAGCATTACGCGGGCATGAAGCGGTATTTGCAATATGAACTGGATCGGCTGGTCGACGGTACGAGTACGGATGAGAGCTATGCGGACTGGGCGGTGCCGGGTCCTTTTATCGGTCCGGAAGGCGGGGATTTGCTGGCGACCGCATACGTACTCCATTCCTGCAACTTGATGGCAAGAATCGCCGAAGTGCTGGGAGAGGAAGCGGATCGCGAGGAGTTCTTGATAGCGGAAGAGCGGCTGAAAGCGGCGTTAAACGAGAAGTTTTATGATGCCGAGAACGATGTCTATCACACGTCAATCGAAGCCGGGTACCGCCAGACTTCCAACGTGCTCCCGGTTGCGTTCGGCGCCGTGCCCGCAGCCAACATCCCTCGCATCATCGAGAATTTGACGCAGGACATTCAGACGCGGACGAACGGGCACTTGGACACGGGCTGCTTCGGTACGAAGTTTTTGGCGCCGGTGTTGACGGAGCACGGGCAAGGCGAAATCGCCTATCAGATCGCGAACCAGACGACATACCCGAGCTGGGGCTATTGCTTGGCCGTCGGCGGCACGACTTTCTGGGAAGCGTGGGAAGCGGAAACACGATCCTACGCCCACTATTTTCTAGGCACGATCGACGATTGGTTCTATAAGCATTTGGCGGGAATCAAGACAGGGACGAACGGGTACCGAACGAGCGTCATCAAGCCGTATATTCTGGGCGACCTGACCCACGTCAGCGGAACGATCGACACCGTCCGGGGCCTAATCGGATCGGCATGGGAGAAGACGGAAGACGGCTTTACCCACACGGTTGCCATTCCGGCGAACACGAACGCAACGATCTACGTTCCGAAGGCCGGAAGCGGCTCTTTAAGGGAGAGCGAACGACCGGCCGAGCTGGCGGAGGGCATCTTCTCGATCGCGGACGAACCCGACTATTGGAAAATCGAAGCGGGATCGGGAACGTATCGATTCGAGTTGTCGGTCTAGCGGAGCGTCATGTCGGACAGAACGGTTATTTTCCAGTTGCTTGGCGTTACTTTGTTATGGGGCGGCAATTACGTGGCCAGCGCTTATTTGCTGACGGAGTTCTCGCCAATTCTTCTGGCTTTCTCTAGGTTAGTGATCACTTGTCTTCTGCTGATCGGGGTGGGCTTCATGAGCAAGAAGATTGCTAAGCCCACCCGGCAAGAATGGGTTCTGCTTTTTCTGATCGGCATTACCAGTTCGCTTATGTACCAAATTTTCTACTTCGTCGGGCTGGAGAACACGAGCGCGGGCAATGCGGCGCTCATTATCGCGCTGTCTCCCATCGCCACGGCTTTCCTGGCGCGCGCGGTCCTTAAGGAAAGAATGACGGGATACAAGCTGATCGGCGCGTTGGCTGCGCTGGTCGGCGTCGCGATTATCGTATTGAACGGCGGCAAAGTGTCGGGCGTGTCGAGCGGAGACTTTTTCATCCTGCTGGCCATGCTGACGTTGGCGACGAGCGTCCTGATGATCCGCAAAGCGACGATGACTCTGAAGTCACGGGACGTCACGATCTATTCCACGATCATCGGCACCTTACTGATGGCTCCCGCGGTCGGAGTTGAACAGTTACAAGGCCATCTGCACTTCAGCGGCCATCCGCTTCCTTGGTTGCTTCTGATCGTCATGGCGTTGTTCGCTCAGGGAATGGCCGGCCTATGGTGGAATAACGGCATTTCCAAGGTCGGCGCCTCGACGAGCGCAATGTACATGAACATTCCGCCGTTCGTCGCGATTCTAGTCGCGCATGTCGTCCTCGGCGATCCGATCCGGCTCGCGCAACTCGCGGGCGGCGCGCTGATCGTCGCGGGCGTTATGGTATCGATCATTAAGAAAAAACATCGAATCGAGGGGAAATCGTGCCATGGCGCCGAATCTGAAGCTTGGCATTAACATGGGGTTCGCGAATAACAAATATCCCGAGCCCAAAGTCTGGACCCGCATCGTCGCGGAAGAGATGGGGCTTAAGTACGTGCAGTTCGTCGCGGACCTGCTGAACGTCTATCTGCCCGACGACATCGTCGAGGAGCAGACGGAGGAAATTATCAAATACGCGGATCAATATAAACTGTCGATCACGAGCAGCTTCCTCAGCTCATATACCCGGGTCAATCACTTTATGCATCCGGACGAGAAACAGCGGAAAGCTTGGTTGAATTGGTTCAAGAAGTTCGCGGTCGTCTCTTCGAGGATGGGGGCCAAGATGACCGGAGGCCATCCCGGTATTCTGACCTTCGCAGACTACGACGATCCGGTCCGCCGGGAAGAAAGGACGGCCGATGGCATTCGGTATTGGCAGGAGCTCAGTTGGTTCTGCCGGGATCTCGGTATGACCTGCATGATTTTCGAGCCGATGTCCATTCCCCGGGAATACGCCAACACGGTCGAGGAAACGAGAGAACTGCTCGCCAGATTAAACGACGGATCGGGCATTCCCTTTAAGCTGTGTTTGGACCCGGGCCATGCCCCGCATCCGAACGATCGCGATCCTTACCGCTGGATTCGCGAACTGGGCAGCGAATCGCCGATCATCCATCTTCAGCAGACGGAAGCCGGACATAGCCGGCACTGGCCGTTCACGAAGCCGTACAACGACATCGGCATCATTCATGCGGACAAAGTCATCGAAGCCCTCGAGGCTTCCGGCGCGACCGAGGCGGAGCTGATCTTCGAAATCTACCACCGCGAGGCGTGGTCGTCGGAGTTCAGCATCATTCCGGACCATCGGGAATCGGTCGATTATTGGCGGCAATACGTGAAGCAATAAGAGGTCATTGGGGAAGGGGACTGTGCACATGACGCCAACCGGCAAGGAAGCGGCGGCGGATGATGTGATGGTATGCGGGCATATTTCCGTCGACGTCATACCGAGATTCCGTTCGGAAGAACCCGGGGGCATTCCGTTGGCGCCAGGCAGCTTGATCGAGACGGACGCGGCGGAGTTCTGCACCGGCGGCTCCGTGTCGAACACCGGCATCGCGCTACACCGGCTCGGGGCGAAGGTGCGTCTCGTCGGAAAAGTGAGCGACGACTTTTTCGGCAGCTTAACGCTACGGTTGCTGAGAGACGTTCACCCTACGCTCGCGGAGGGTATCGCCCAGGCAGAGGGAGAAACAAGCTCCTACACGATCGTCGTTAATCCTCCGGGAACGGACCGCATTTTCCTTCATTGCCCCGGGACGAACGACACGTTCTCCGAGGGGGATATCGATTGGGAGAGGAGCGCCGGCACGCGTCACTTCCACTTCGGCTATCCGCCGCTGATGAAAGGGATGTATACCGACGGCGGCGAGCAGCTGTCCGGCATTTTGCGAACTGCGCAGCAACAAGGAATGAGCGTTTCGCTGGACATGGCGATGCCCGGCAAAGGAACGGCCGCGTATTCGGCCGATTGGGTCGGGATTTTGAGCCGGTCGCTTCCCTACGTCGATATCTTCATGCCCAGCTTGGAAGAGATACTGATGATGATCGGGCGAGATCGGTACGCGCAGCTCGACAGCCACGGAGATAGCCTTTGCGAGACTCTCTCCGAGGAGACGATCCGGGAACTCGCCGAGCAGCTTCTCTCGATGGGTTGCGGCATGGTCGTGTTGAAGCTCGGAGCTTCAGGGCTTTATATGCGCAGTTCGGAACGGTTCGCAAGACGCGGGGAAGAGTGGCGGAACCGGGAATTGTGGTCATCTTGCTTCCGCACCCGCGTCGAGGGAACGACCGGAGCGGGCGACTGCACGATCGCCGGGTTCTTAAAGGGCTTCCTGCTGGAGCTCGGACCCGAGGAAACGATGACCGGAGCGGTGGCGGTCGGAGCGTTCAGCGTTGAGCATCTCAGCGCGACGGGCGGAATCCGGTCTTGGGAAACGGTGCAAGCCAGAATCGAATCGGGGTGGGCTCGGCTCCCGATGAACAGGCCGCTCCAACATTGGCGCTGGCTGGAACGAGAGGAAATATGGGCCGGACCGGCCGACGCGATCGCGAGTGCGAATAAGGGGGAGACAAACGAATGGCACGAAAAATAAGAGGACGAACGACGCTGGGCGTCATTGTCGGGAATCGCGGCTTTTTCCCGGGTCATCTGAGCGAATCGGGACGCGCTGAAATCGTCAGAGTTCTGGAGGAGGAAGGCATAGACGCCATCCTTCTGGACGTCGGCGCGACCAAGTACGGCGCGGTCATGACGCTGGACGAGGCAAAGCTTTGCGGCAATCTGTTCAAGGCGAACCGCGACCGGATCGACGGCATTCTGATCACGCTGCCTAATTTCGGCGACGAGAAGGCTATCGCGAATACGATTCGGTACTCCGGCCTGGACGTGCCCGTGCTCGTGCATGCTTTCGCCGACGATCTTACCGCGATGGGCATTCAGGACAGGCGAGACAGCTTCTGCGGCAAGATGTCCGTCTGCAACAACCTTAAGCAATACGGGATCCCGTTCACCTTAACGACGCTGCATACGGTGAAGCCCGACAGCGCAAGCTTCCGCGCGGACCTGCAGCGTTTCGCGGCCACTTGCCGCGTCGTCAAATCGCTGCGGGGCGCCCGTCTCGGTTCGATAGGCGCTCGCCCGGCTTCCTTCAATACGGTGCGCTACAGCGAGAAGCTGCTGGAACGATCGGGGATTACGATCGAGACGCTGGATCTGTCCGAAGTGTTCGGACGCGCGAACAAGCGCAAAGAGAACGATCCGGAAGTTATGCGCAAGCTGGAAGAGATCGCGGCTTACGTCGACGTGAAGGGATTCCCGCGGGATAATCTGGTCCGCATGGCGTCTCTCGGCGTCGTCGTCGAGCAATGGATGGACGACAACGATCTTGCGGGCGCGGCGCTGCAATGTTGGACGTCGATGGAAGAGTACTTCGGCATCGTTCCTTGCACGATTATGAGCATGCTGAGCAGCAGTCTCATTCCGAGCGCCTGCGAAGTCGATATTACGGGACTCGTAGGCATGTACGCGCTTCAGGAAGCTTCGGGCAGGCCTAGCGCGCTGCTGGACTGGAACAACAATTACGGTGACGATCCGGACAAGGGCGTTGTTTTCCACTGCAGCAACTTGCCGAAGGAAGTTTTCGAAGAGATTCGTATGGACTACCACGAGATTCTGTCGGGTACGGTCGGACGGGAAAATACGCTCGGCACGATCCAAGGTAGAATTAAGGCGAGCCAATTCACCTACTGCGGCATCGCGACGGACGACTTGAACGGCGGCATCGCGGCTTATACGGGCGAAGGGATTTTCACCCGCGATCCGCTCCTGACGTTCGGAGGCTACGGCGTCGTGCAGGTGCCGAAGTTCCAGAAGCTGCTTCGCTATATTTGCGAGAACGGCTTCGAGCATCACGTTTCTTCCAACATGTCGCGGGTTGCCGATTCGATCGAGGAAGCGCTCGGCAAATACATGGGCTGGAACATGTATCGACATGGAGAATCCGTCGCCTATGAATAAAGCCGAATTGGTCGTAGACAAAGCGTTCGTCATCGGTTCCGTAGATTCTAGGCTGTACGGCTCGTTTATCGAGCACGTCGGCCGGGCCGTCTACGGAGGCATCTATGAGCCGGGACATCCGGAGGCCGACGAACAAGGCTTCCGCAAAGACGTAATGGCAATGGTCAGAGAGTTGGGCGTTCCGATCGTCCGGTATCCCGGCGGCAATTTCGTGTCCGGTTACGAGTGGGAGGACGGAGTTGGCCCCGTAGACGGGCGTAAGCGAAGACTCGATTTGGCGTGGGCGGCTCTCGAGACGAATGAAGTCGGGACGAACGAATTCGCGGAATGGGCGCGAAAAGTCGGCGCGGAGGTCATGATGGCCGTTAACCTAGGCACGCGCGGACCGGCGGATGCGCGGAATTTGATCGAATACTGCAACCATCCCGGCGGCACATACTGGAGCGATCTGCGCAGATCTCACGGGTACGAAGCGCCTCACAAGTTCAAGACTTGGTGTTTGGGCAACGAAATGGACGGTCCTTGGCAGATCGGGCACAAGACGGCCGACGAATACGGGCGCACGGCGCTTGAAACAGCCAAACTCATGAAATGGGTCGACCCTTCGATCGAACTGGTCGTCTGCGGCAGTTCCATGCGCGATATGCCGACGTTCGGTTCTTGGGAAGCGACCGTACTGGACCATACGTACGACCACGTCGACTACTTGTCGCTTCATACGTACTACGGGAACCGCAAAGACGATACGGCGAGTTTCGTGGCGAAGTCGCTCGAGATGGACGATTACATCCATTCCGTCATCGCCGTCTGCGATTTCGTCAAAGCCAAGAAACGAAGCAAAAAGCAGATGATGCTTTCCTTCGACGAATGGAATGTCTGGTATCACAGCGCGGCCGCCGATCGGCAGCTTGAGCGATGGACGATCGCGCCTCCGCAGATCGAGGATATTTATACGCTGGAAGACGCGATCGTTGTAGGTTGCATGATCATCACCCTGTTGAAACACGCGGATCGCGTCCGGGTTGCTTGCATCGCCCAGTTGGTGAACGTGATTGGCCCCATCATGACCGCGAACAACGGAATCGCATGGCGGCAGACGATTTTTTACCCGTACCTGCACGCATCGTTGTACGGAAGAGGCGTTTCGCTGAAGCCGATCATCCGTAGCCCTAAGTACGACTGCAAGGAGTTTACGGACGTTCCTTGTTTGGAGTCGGCCGTCGTCTATGACGAAGCGTCGGAGCTGCTCACGATTTTCGCGGTCAATCGGGACTTGGCGGCGGATTTGGTGGTCGAATCGGATCTGCGGCATTTCGCCGGTTATCGGATCGTCGAACATCTGGTGTTGGAAAATCCGGATCCGAAAGCAAAGAATACGGCGACTCAGCCATTGAACGTAACGCCGCATGCCGGGGGCGATTCCGAGCTTCGGGACGGCTGCTTGCGAGCGAGACTGCCGAAGCTTTCCTGGAACGTGATTCGCTTGACAAAAATTTAACCCATCGAAAGCGAGAAGATCTCAATGAACGTATTGGCCATCGGCGCGCATCCGGACGACATCGAGGTGTACTGCGCAGGAACTTTGCTCAAGTACAAACAACAGGGCCACAACATTTTTATCGCACTCACGACGAGCGGCAATATCGGATCGAACGAGTACGAGAACAGAGAGGCGATCGCCGCGCAGCGGGAGCAGGAGCAGTTGGAAGCGGCAAAAGTATTGGGCGCGGAAGTTCGCTTCCTCCGCTTTGACGATCAAGGCTTGCAAGACACGCCAGAGACTCGGCGGGCCGTCATCAACGCGATCCGCTGGGCGAATCCGGACGTTATTCTGGCCCATTATCCCGAGGATCCGAGCACGGACCACGCGGTTACGGGTCGAATCGTCAGCGAGGTCATGCTTTCGATTCCGGGCAAGCTGATCCCGGCAGACGAGCCGCCTATTTCCAAGAACCCTTCGCTTTTCTATTACACGTCGGCCGCCGGAGTCGGGTTTCTGCCGGACGTATACGTCGACACCACGGACGTGTTTCCGTTGAAGAAGGAAGCCCTCGCCAAGCACACAAGCCAGTTCAACTGGATGGACGTCTATCAATCGCACAACTTGCTCAATATTATGGAGATCAACGACAAGTTCAGAGGCTTGCAGGCCGGATGCGAGTATGCCGAAGGATTCCGGGCGTTCCGAATTCACGGCTATATGCCGAACTTCAAGCTGCTTCCCTAATTGCGCGCGGAAGGAGAACTTATCCAGCATGGGCATTTTCGTGGAGAAAGTCGTGAAAGCCGGCGGCATCGTCGGCGAGGACTGCGATTATACGGATTTAAAGACTGCGCTCGACGACATCACGGACAACTCTGCCCAGAAGCGGTACGTGCTGCGGATTCTGAACGGTACCTACGATGTCTCTAATGACGGAAACCTGTATTTGGGCTTAAAAAATTACGTGGAGCTCGTCGGACAATCCCGGGGCGGCGTGCGGATCGTGAAACGGGACGATGACTACAGCGACGCGAAGAACGTGTTCGACACGGCCTATTACGGACAACGGATCGAATACGCGGCGCTCCGGAACTTGACGATCGTCAGCTATAACTTGAAGGCTCCCGTGCACATCGACGACGAGTACCTGCAGGGCACGATCGAGCTCGTCGACTGCACGCTGATCAACGAAAACACGCCGGATATGGGCAATTATCGGAACGGCCTCGCTTGCGGGCTGCGGCAAGACCAACGGGTCGTCGCCAGAGGCGTCCATTCCAACGGCATGCTTTGGATGCATAACGGCTTCGACAGTTACGCCGGCGAAGGCTGCCGGTTCGAGCTTTACAACTGCATCAGTCCGTTCATCGTAATTGGCGAACTGATCACCTACGGCAATGATACCGTGATCGTCGAGGGCTGCCGGGCGGAATTCCTTCGTTATCTCTATATCAAAGGTGTGGCCGTTCAGCGGCTAAGGTCGTATGTCCAATCCAGCTTTTCCTTTGAACTGCGGGGCAATTCGATCGATTACGTCGAAGCCGTTACGACATCGGATTTGGGCTATACGTCGATTCCCACCGCATTCGATGAGCTTTGCGAGGGAAAGTGGTCCATCAGCGATCCTTCGATCCATCGGTTCGTTCGAAATAACGGTAAGGCGGACATCGGCAAAGGGAGCCTGGTGTCGCAGGACGGGGACGGCGTGAAGAGGTGGACTCCCGGAGACCTGCTATACGGGACGGCGATGGACGCGATTCCACCCGGCGACTACGGGATCGTGCAGGATCGCGGAATCGTGTTCATAAGCGCTCATCCGGATGCGGAACTGGCCGAGAACGAGCCGGTCGAACTGGACTCGTCTGGCCGGGCAGTTCGACAAGGCAACGGCGCGAAGGTCGGCGAGGCCAAAGGCTGGTACACGCACGGTGACCGTCTGCTGAAAGTCAAGCTGATGTAAGAGGGAGTGGGAGTCATGGACAAGAAAAAGCTGCCGGAAGCGATCCAGACGACGCAGGCCGTCGCGAGAAGGGTGTACCCGGAACGGTCGGATAGCACGGTAAAGGAGGCGCGTAAGAGATGAAGCTGAACTACAGCATGGCCCACGAACCCTTGCTGGATCTGTCCACGAGAGACGCGTTGGACGCATACATGAAAGAAGCAGGAATCGAGACGGGAGCTGATCAGTCATGAAGAGGATTTGGGAGTGGACTGGCATCGACACGATCGCCTCCCGAGAGGCTGAGCGCGAGGCGCCGGGTGCGGGACAGGTCGAGATTCGCATTCGATCCATCGGCATCTGCGGCACAGATCTTCATATCATGAGCGGCCATGCAGGCTTCGGCGAACCGCCGCTGCCGCTTGGCCACGAACTCTCCGGCGTCGTGGAACGGCTCGGAGCGGGAGTGAGCGGCTGGCAGATCGGAGACCGCGTCTGCATCGATCCGCTGATCGGTTGCGGGACATGCGCGGAATGCCGCGCAGGCAACAAGCATCGCTGCTCTGCAGCCGGAGAAATCGGACTTCAGTTCCCCGGAGGCTGGCAGGAGTATCTCGTCGTACCGGCCGCGAACTTGTACCGCCTGCCCGATTCGATCGGCTTCGATGAGGCGACGCAGGCGGAGACGCTGCACTGCTGCTTAGGCGGCATCGATAAGCTGGACATCCGCTTGGGGCAGCATGCCGTAGTGCTGGGAGATGGTCCGACCGGCCTCTATTACGTTCAACTGTTGAAGGCAGCAGGCGTAAGTCGGGTCACTCTGATCGGCATGCAGGACAGCCGTCTGGCGCTGGGTCGCCGGTTGGGAGCGGACGCCGCGGTCAACCTCCGCCAAGCCGAAGCCGGCGACCGATTGCCGGAGGCGGAAACGCAAGACATCGTTATCGACGCGGCGGGCAACGAAGCGTCGATCCAGCTCGGCATCGAGCTGCTGAAGAGAGGCGGGGAGCTTCTTTTGTTCGGGCTGCCGGGCGAACGGATCAAGGTCGACGTGCAGACGGCGGTGCTGAAAGAATTACGTTTGCTTGGCTCGACGAACGCGCCGCATGTATGGCCGCGGGTCCTCGACATGATGGCATCAGGCAGAGTGCAAGTGCAGCCGCTTATTACGCAGCGTTATCGGTTTGACCAGTTGGACCAAGCGATCGCGTTCGCGAGGGACTCCTCAGGCGAAGCGGTCAAGATTATCGTCAACAACGACGAACCTCGGGAGGAATCACGATGAAAATTACAGCAGTCCGCACAAAAGCAATCAAGATCCCTTTTCATAAGGGCGAAAAATGGTCGGGAGGCACTAGGTACAGCGCGCCTTCGCTCATCATCCAAATCGAGACGGACGAAGGCTTGATCGGCGTCGGCGAATCCGTCGGCCCGACGATTCCGGTTATTCAGACGGTGGTGGACAAGGAATTCGCTCCGTTCGTCGTCGGTCGCGATCCCATGGAGATGGAGTCGATCCTCCACCGGCTCGAAGAATATTGCGTGAACTGGAAACAGATCGGCTATTACGGCATGGCTGGCATCGAGATGGCGCTACTCGACTTGCGCGGCAAAATCCTGAACACCCCCGCCTACAACCTGCTCGGCGGAAAGGTGAAGCAGGAGGTGGCGTTCGCCGGCTACATCTTCATCGACAAACCGGAGGTTAACGCCGAAGAAGCGCGCAAGTTCGCCGCCGCCGGATATACGGAATTGAAGCTGAAAGTCGGGCGGGACATCGATCTGGATACGAAGCGGGTCAAAGCCGTTCGCGAGGCAGTCGGACCGGCGATGAAGATCCGCATTGACGCCAACCAGAACTGGAGCGTTCCGACAGCGATTAAAGCGATCCGCCAAATGGAGAAATACGACCTGCAAATGGTAGAGCAGCCAACGCGTTACGACGACGTGGACGGAATGGCTGCCGTTGCCCGCGCGGTGGATGTACCGATTATCGCTGACGAAGGCTGTGCGACCTACGAGGATGCGCTGCGTCTGATCGACAAGAGAGCTTGCGCCTGTTTTCTCGTCTATCCATCCGAAGCGGGCGGCATCTTGAAAGCCAAGCAGATTGTAGATTTGGCCAATCATGCAGGTATTTGGTGCGTCACCGGAAGCTGGGCCGAAACCGGAATCGGCACTTTGGGCAACGTACACATGATCGCTTCTTCGCGGAACTTCCCGTTTGCGAACGATACCCATCTGAAGTTCATGAAAGGCGATTTGCTACGCGATGAGCTGGTGTTCAACGATGGGAAAATCGCGGTTCCCGACCGCCCCGGCTTCGGCATCGATCTGGACATTACGAAGCTGAATCATTTCGGCTCGGATTTCGAACGTGAAATGGTGTTCTACGATCCGCAGGACCCGCAATTCCAGCCGCGTATTGGTCAGATCTTGTAAGAGCAGACTTCAACGAGGCTTAAATCTAATATCTATAAAGAAAGAGCCGATCCTTTATTCGATTTGGCTCTTTCTATTTACATTCAATTGCATCTCATGAAAACCGTTATAATAAGTCAAAGGCTTATGAAAACGAAGGAATTTGAATTTGAATTTGAATAATGAGGTGTGAGTCATGATTAAGGTCATCATCGTAGAAGATGAGATGTTGGTGCGAATTGGCCTGAAAAACTCGATCGATTGGGCAAAATTAGGGATGGAAGTTATAGCGGATTTCTCGAATGGGCAGCTTGCGTGGGATTTCTATCAACAAGAAAAACCCGATCTCATTCTAACCGATATCAGAATGCCGAATATGGACGGCATGGAGCTGATCTCCCGCATCAGGGAGAACGATGCGCAGACTAAGATTATCATCCTGACCGCTTATGAAGAATTCGATGTGGTCCATAAGGCGATCCGGTTCGGCGTTTCCGATTATATTCTCAAGTTAAAAATGTCCATAGATGAGATGGAGTCCGTTTTGCAAAAAGTGCAGGCGGAATTGCAAACGAAAAGCGTCAGAACTCCATCGGAGCCCCAGCAGGACCTGCTGAACGCCATCAACCTCAAGGAAAATGCAATGAAGGATTATTTGTCTTACGGGCGCTACTCGGATGCGGAATTCGCCGCAATAACGAAAAAACTGTGCTTCCGTCTCCACCCGGAGAGGCTGATTCTCTGCGTGATGGCGATCGACAATTTCAAGCAGATGGAAAGCAAGTTCAAAGACAGTCACGGGAATTTAATCCGATTCAGCATCCTGAACATGATGAGCGAGCTGCTGGCCGGTTACAACCGGGGAGAAGTCATCTACGAACGGGACGAGAAATACATTTTAGTTTTCAGCTTTCAGGATATCGTCAGCGAGTCGACGATTTATCAACAACTGCAGGACATCCTGTCGCATATCAGCGGTGTCGTTAAAACTTACCTGAACGCATCCGTCACCTTCGGCAT
The DNA here is from genome assembly GCF_003628305.1 of Cohnella endophytica. Classification (GTDB taxonomy): domain Bacteria; phylum Bacillota; class Bacilli; order Paenibacillales; family Paenibacillaceae; genus Cohnella; species Cohnella endophytica. Next base: position 402,161 of record NZ_RBZM01000001.1, read on the forward strand.
CAGCCCGATCAACAACGGATATTCCGCGCTTAAGCAAATGTACGTGGACTCCCTACGCGCGCTGGATCTCGGATTCGTTCTCGGAAACGAAAAATATATTCAATCGGACATTGCAAAGACGGACCGCGTTTCGAAAAACGTAGGCAAGAAGCTCGACAAGATGATTCGCGAATTGGAGCCGTTTAACGGCAAGTACTTCAAAGAAATCGAAATCGGCATCCAGGCGCTCAGTCTGTTGGAGAGCATCTCCAAGCAGGACATCCAAGTGATGCTGATCCGTTGGATTCACTGGCCGACCGTTAACCTCAATAATTACGCCGACGACATCTCCAGCATGGCGCTTGACTATGCCGGCCGCATTCATCAAGGCACGACCTTGGATGAAGACATCGATATTTTTACGCAATATTGGCTTGAAGTGAAAAATCATCATCAGAACAGAAGGGCGATCAGCAAAGAAATCGCAGAAGCGATGAAATATATTCAGAACCATTACGATCAAGATATTTCGCTGCAGCAATTAGCCGATCAAGTACAGATGAACCCGAGTTACTTAAGCCGGTTGTTCAAGAAGCATTTGCAGACTAGCTTTGTTGAATATTTAAATCATTACAGGATCGATATGGCTAAAAACCTGTTGATGAATACGCATCTGAAATCCTATGAAATCGCCGAGAAGACCGGTTATATGGACGACAGTTATTTTAGCCGAATATTCAAAAAGGTGACCGGCATGAGGCCGCATGAATTCAGGAAGCAATGGTTCGTGGACGGCAGAGAGGAAAGAGAGGAAAGAGAGGAAAGAGAGGAAAGAGAGGAAAGAGAGGAAAGGGAGGACGAAGCGGATGATGAGAATCTTTAATAAATCGAATAGATCTTCCTTGGCGAATCAATTGGTTATCTCGTTCCTCGTCATCTTCCTGCTGATCTTTACGATTAGCTCGCTAATTGCTTATTTCGGCATCCTGAATGTATTGAAGAACAATTCGAAAGATACGAATCAGCGGCAGTTTAATCAAAACGAATATAATCTGTCGTTGTTTGTGAACGAGGTGGATCAGGTTTCCAGACAGCTCTTTTTGAAGGCCGAATTGCAAAATTTGATCAATTTCAAAAGCATGACCGAGACGAACAGCGTCTTGCAGGTTGTGGCGGCGTTCCAATATTTCGCGGAAACTCTGTCGGCTAATAAATATATCGACTCGATCAGTTATTTTGGCGATAACGGGTTTATGATTCGAACGACCGCGCGAAGAAACGATATTTTGTTCGATTCAACGAGTAAAGTGAATGAATTCTATCAAGCTCAAATCTATGGAAAGGTGAAGTCGGCAGCGCAAACTCTTGTCTGGTTCGGGGGATATACCGATCAAGATTTCAATATCGCGGATGAGACAACGATATCCGGGACGGTTGCGAAGCCGATTCACTATATTACCGCCGCGCGGAGCTTTTACTCGAATAACCACTCGGCTACGCTTGTTCTCAATTTGGATATGAATTATTTAAACGATATCTATAATCATGCCAACGATATCCAGAATAACGAAATGTATCTGGTCGACGACACGGGTCATATCGTCTCCCACGGGGACGAAGCGAAAATCGGTCAAGCTGGAGCAGTTCCTGAACTAATCGATCATCCCGCGGTCGTAGGCAATAAGTTTGCCAGCGAAGAACGGGATGGCAAACAGATCATGTCGTACCGGATCAACGGGTTGGGTTGGACGCTTGTTAACGAGATTCCTGTAAGCATTTTCACCAGAGATATTTTGACCTTGAGGCTCATTGTCGTTACGATGTTTATTTTCAGTCTGGCATCGGCGGCCATTCTTTCGAGGTACTGGATTCGCAGAATAACGAAGCCGCTCAACAGTTTAACGACCGTTGTAAGAAGAATGGGGCAAGGCAATCTGGGCCTAACGTTGGATCTGGATTTAAAGAATGAGCTAGGGATTCTTATTGCTCAATTTAATAAAATGTCCAAGAACATTCAAGACTTGATCGAACAAAAGGAAACGATTCAGGAAGAGAAACGGACGATCGAGATCGGGGCTTTACAATCGCAGATTACGCCCCATTTCTTATATAACACGTTAAATACGATCAAATGGATGGGGATTATGGTCAAGGCGGACAATATCGTGGAAAGCATTACGACATTAGGGGACTACTTACAGCCGATGTTCAAGAAAGGCATGCTCTGTACGATCCGGGAAGAAATCGAATATATCGAAAATTATATCAAAATTATGAATTATCGGATGGCAGGCGGGGTTAAACTCGATTATCAGATTTCCGCAGCAGTCATGGAATACCCGTTTCTGCGTTTCCTGCTGCAGCCGTTGGTCGAAAATGCGATTATGCATGGTTTGAAAAACCGAAATGGCGGAACGATAACGATTACGGCTACGGAAGATCAAAATGAAATCGTCTGGAGTATCTCCGATAACGGTGAAGGTATGTCCGAAGCGAAGCTGCAGGAGGAACGGGAATCTCTTATTAACGGCAATGGCGAACAATCCCAGGAGAAGAAGGGGATCGGATTGTACAATACGAACCGCAGAATCCAGCTTCACTTCGGCTACCATTATGGCATCAACATTCACAGCGAGCAGCAAGTGGGGACCGAATTGATATTTACGATTCCGAAAGTGCAAAAAAAGTAAAGAAAGTACAACTTATCTTGAGGGATGGGAATAAACCTTTTTCGGTCTTTCGGATTGTTGTGTATTTCACTAGAAAGTCCATTTTTCCGCGAGGCTCCCGCTTCTATAATAAGTTCATACCTTACAACTATCGTCAGGCAAGGAGGAATCAATCGTTGTTATCCCTGAAGAACAAAATCGGATGGACCTATTTCTTGATCGCGATGCCTTTTATGATTTACGTTATTGCTTTTTATTTCGTCCCGCTGTTCGGTTGGATTTATTCCTTCTATAACTACAATCCGGCGCTCAGTTTCTCGCAGTTGAAGTTCGTAGGCTTCGATAACTTTGTCAAAATGTATCAAGAACGAAGCGAGATTTTCCGGGTACTGAAGAATACGTTGGCTATGAGTTTTCTCTTGATCCTCGTAACGCCATTGCCAATGATCGCAGCCGTTATGATCAATGAAGTGAAGCATAACAAATTTAAGAGATTTATCCAGACCGTAACGACGCTACCGAATTTCATCAGCTGGATCGTCGTGTTTGCCCTCACTTTCGCTGTCTTCTCGAACGAAGGCCTGTATTATACGATCTTAAGAAACTTGCATATCGACGTACCTGTCATCGGAATTTTAGGCAACAATGGCGCGGCTTGGTTTTTCCAGGCGGGGCTGTTTATATGGAAGACGATCGGATGGACGATGATCATCTATATGGCCGCGATCGCGGGAATCGATAGCGAGCAATACGAGGCAGCTCGTATAGACGGAGCGGACAAATTCGGGTTAATGCGCCACATTACGATTCCGGGATTAGGCCCGACGTTCTTTGTCCTTCTGCTGTTGCAGATCAGTAATTTGCTCAACAACGGACTTGATCAGTTTTTCGTTTTCTATAACCCGCTCGTGGCGGATAAGCTGGACGTGCTCGATTACTATATCTACAAGGTCGGCTGGGCTGTCAGCGACTATTCGTACGCGACCGTTCTAGGGATGGTTAAATCTCTGCTCGGCATCGGATTGTTATTCGCCGTCAACTATCTCTCCAAAAAAACGAAAGGGGAGTCGATCCTATGATAAGCAAACAACAGCGCTCGTTCGCCGAACGAACGTTCGACATACTCAACTATGCGTTCATGGCCGTATTCTCCTTCGTTTGTATCTATCCGTTCTATTACGTCTTTATTTATTCGATCAGCGAACCGAGATTGGCGCAAAGAGGCATTTATCTCTGGCCGGGTAATTTCAATATCGACGCTTATATCAAAATATTCAGTCTGAATACGATCCCGCATGCCTTTCTCATTTCGGTGGAAAAAACGGTCATTTTCACCATATTATGCGTCTACTTCTCGGCGATGCTTTCCTATCTCTTCACCAAACGAGTCATGCCTTTCCGCAGTTTGATGTATCGCATCGTCGTTGCGTCCATGTATTTGAACTCGGGTTTGATTCCTTGGTATATCACAATGAAGACGTATGGACTGCGCAATTCCTTCTTGCTCTACGTCCTGCCGGGAATCATTAACGCCTTCTATATTATCCTGATCAAGACGTATATCGAACAATTGCCTTCCTCGCTGGAAGAATCGGCTCAAATAGACGGCGCCGGATTCATGACCGTCTTTAATCGTATTATTTTCCCGCTGTCCAAACCGATCGTCGCTACCGTTGCCGTGTATGCCTCGGTAGGCTGCTGGAACATGTGGATCGATAATTACTTATTGGTCGAGAAAGCAAACCTGCAGACGATTCAAGTCATCTTATACAGCTATTTGAATGAGGCGCAGAGCTTGTCTCAAGGTCTTGCGGACATGATGAGGAGCGGGAATGCGGGCAGACAGCTCCAGCTATCGCCGGAATCGATTAAGATGAGCATTACCGTCATCTCGGTGCTGCCGATCCTCCTTGTCTATCCGTTCCTGCAGAAGAACTTTATTAAGGGCATTATGCTTGGCGCAGTAAAAGGCTAACCCGGATATAATGGTTTTTCTAGAGAACCATTTATCAATAGATAGAACAATGAACCGATAATAGGGAGGGTATTCGATGTCAGTAATGAAGAAGAGAACGAGTCTGCTCGCGATGGTTCTGATGATGACGCTTCTTATGCTTACCGCGTGTTCCGGCAATAACAATAATAAAGATGCTGCATCCTCCGCGCCCGCTTCGGAATCCGCTTCAACCGAAGCCCCGGCTTCGACAGAGACGGCTAGCGCTTCGACGGATGCTTCCGGTTATCCCGAGCTCCCTAGAGATCCGATTACTCTGAAAGTGTTCGTTGGCGGTTCGAATGCCAATTTGAACGGGGAATGGAATTCTTCCATAGCTAAAGTCATTAAAGAAAAATTCGGAATCACGCTGGACCTGATTACGGGCGATGATGTAAAGGAGAAAACATTGATTGCCGGCGGCGACTTGCCTGACGTCATTACGACGGGCGGATCCGTTGGCGCGCTGGTCGACTCCTTGATCCAAGGCGGTCAGGTTATTCCATTGGATGACTTGATTACGAAGTATGGCCCGAACATTACGAAAAATACGCCGCAAGCGCTGGAAATTATGAAAGCGTCTGCAAGCAACAATACGGGGAAAGTGTATTTCCTGCCGGTTCGGGTGAATAAAGCGAGCCCTACGCCGACTCCGTTGTTAACCGCACTTGCCGGTTTCTATACGAGATGGGATTTATTCAAAGCGATCGGCGCTCCGGTTATGAGCAATGAAGACGATTTCTTGAAAATGAACAAAGAACTGCAAGACAAGTTTCCGAAAACGAAAGACGGTAAGAAAACATATGCTTTCTCGGCATGGGCCGCGGATCCGTTCCCGTACATTATCTCTTATCCATTCTCCATGGGGTATAACAACTGGACGGCGAATACGTCGATCAGCGCAACGACAGGAGAAGTGGTAGACAACTATATTGCCGGCGACGGCGTATTCTGGAACGGAATCAAATTCTTCAACAAAGCCTATCGCATGGGCATATTCGATCCGGAAGGCTTCACGCAGAAGATCGACCAGTATATCGCCAAGCTCAACAACGGTCAAGTATTTAACTCGGCAGCGAGCTTCTGGACAGGCGGTAATGATTTGATCGCGAATACCGGCAACGATAATGCAGAATTGCAACAACTGCCCGGACCGTTCCCTGGATACATGGCGTTGTATACGAAAGATGCTCCAGGCGGAAATCTGTTAGGCCCGGCTCGCGCCATTACGAAGGCGAACAAATATCCGGAACGTACGATGGAGCTGTTCAACTACCTTAGCGGAGACGAAGGCGGCCGATTGGTGTTCACCGGCGTTAAAGGCGTAGATTGGGATGTCGTAGACGGCAAACCGCAATTAATCGGCAAGATGGCGAACCCTTCCGATCCTGGTTACAACGATTATGGGATAAGCGTAGGTACTCTTCCTGCTCCAGTGCTGAACAAAATTTCGAATCTTCATGAGGCATGGACGGCGGAAGACGGATTCCCGCTCGATCTGAAGCTTGTCATCAACCCGGCTACCATTACGAAGGCCCAGAAGGAATTGGCTCAGCAATACGGAGCGGATCTGTACCCGGGTCAAGTATACGACAAGCTGGTCAAGGAAGGTAAAGCCGTTACGGACTCGAAATACTTCGCGTTCCCTGCGTTCGTGAAGCAATTGTCCGAGCCAAGCCAACAAATTATGGTTAAAGCAGATCAATACTTCTTGGCGAACATCGCGAAATTCATTATGGCCAAAGACGACGCAGCCTTCGATGCAGCGAAGAAAAAAGCGATCGACGATTTCACCGCGATGGGCGTAGACAAAGCGTATGCCGAGTTCCACAAGCTCATCGACGATGCCAAAGAATTTGTTAAAGCGAATAATTTGGGAGAATAATTGAGAGCAACGAAGGATTGATGCAGTAAAAAGGGACTGCCTTCGGTGGTCCCTTTTTACTTAGATTGCAAACTGGAGGGAATCATGTGACCGTTCAATCTTCGATTATCCCCGATCTTAACAACATGAGATTTCAGTACCAATCGGAATTGTCCATCTATACGGAGAAGTTGGCGGAAGGAAGGTTGTTGTTCGCCGGGTTTCAAGATAATGGCACATCGATCTACGAACATACGGACTTAAAAGATAAACCGTCCTTCGACCTGACGATCGACGGACAATCCATGAATTACGGGTGGGAGTTCAGCGACTTTGTTACCCGTCGGGATGAGCTTGGGAACACGACCGGAACGTTGACGTTAAAGCATGAGCGGAGCCCGGTTCAGTTAAAGGTCATCACCATCTGCTCCGGATTCGGCTTCTTCAAGAGAACGATGGAAATCACCAATCTATCGGACGAGGCGACGATCGGCCTTACGAATATGGTCCCTTTCAAGGGATGCATTTGGAATATTACCGATAACATAGCCGATAATCTGCGAGACGACACGGTAGCGCCTTATTCCGTCGGACGATTCAAGGATTTGTATTGGGGGAACGAGGGAAACTTCGCATGGCAGGATATTCCGGTGAACACAGGCATTTTCTTTCAATCGACATTTGGCATGAGCGGGCATAGCAGCCCTTTCTTTGTCCTGCGCAACAATATAAACGGCGGCTATTTCGTCTGTCAGATGGGTTGGTCGGCGAACTGGAAGTCGGCCGTCTTCGCCGATTATTTCAACGATAGCCGCCTTCCGAACAAGATCAACTTAAACTTCGAGATCCAGCCGATGACGCCTTCTCCCGCTAGATTGATCGCGCCGGGAGAAACGATCGTCGCTCCGGACATGCATATCGGGATGAGCCATGTCGATCTCGATACGGCGATTCAGAACCTGCATGCCTACTTGCGGCAATCCGTCCTGCGGCAGGTCGGAGACGGGTTGCAGCCCGTTATTTATAACCAAGCCGGTTACATGGTACCTGGTTATAAGCAGCCGGAGATGAGCGAAGAGGGACTGAAGCACGAGGTAGACATCGCAGCCGAGCTAGGCGCGGAGCTCTTCATGATCGATGCCGGATGGTACGGTAAGAACGGGGAAGCGGGAACGGATTGGGGCAATACGACGGGCGATTGGTTCGCCGCGGATATCCTTCCTAATGATCTGTTTCCCGTCTACGAGCACGCGCGTTCGAAAGGTTTGAAATGCGGGTTATGGGTTGAAATCGAAACCGCCGGATCGAAATCCAATCTTGCCGAGGCCCATCCCGATTGGTTTCTGACGAAGTACGGGAGTACGTTCCCGAGAGTGCTCGACCTCTCGAAACCCGAGGTAAAGCAATTCGTAGAGTCCGAGATTATTCGGCTAGTGGAAAAATATCAATTGGATATGTTCCGTTTGGATTACAATTCAAGCTCCAACGAGGGGGGCTTTAACCTTAAGGAAGGCCGGAACGAGAATACGCATTGGCGTCATATGGAGGCCATTTACGAGATTTTCGAACGGGTCGGCAAGCGGTTTCCCAACCTTCAGCTAGAGAACTGCGCCAGCGGAGGCGGAAGGACGGACTTAGGCATCGTTAGCCGATTTACGACGACCTGGGTTTCCGATTGGTTCAAGATGCCGCGGACGGTGAGAATCTTGAATGGCATGAGCATGGCACTTCCGCCTGAATATATCAACAGGTCGTACTCACCAGGTATGGACGGGAATTTGGACACCCAAATGCACGTGATTATGATGGGACATCCGATGCTGTGCGGAGTTACGCCTTCGCTCGCTTCAGCGAATCCCGCCATCATGGCTTGCGCCAAAAAATATATCGGCATCTACAAGGATTTCATCCGCACCTTCCACCGGGCGGCAAAGGTTTATCATCATACGCCGGTCATTCCCGGAGCCGACGGTTCAGGCTGGGCCGCGCTGGAGTACGTTTCCGAAGACCGGAAAAAAGCCGTGGCGACCGTATTCCGTCTAGTCAACGCGGATGAAGATCGCTATACGATGAAATTCAAAGGCCTCGATAAAGGCGCGAACTATCGCGTGCGAATCGAGCCCGAAGGAAGCGAGTTCGTTGTCGGCGGTTACGTGTTATCAAGAGAAGGACTCACGATCGAGCTGGATACGGCATTAACTTCGCAAATGATTTTGCTGACGGAAACGGATTAACGGGAGGATCAACTCATGAAAGTAAGTTATTCGGGCCTTGCGATCGTACCCACGAAGCCGGCTTCCATGAATCTAATCATCGAGCCTGGGCGCATACATGCCGGCGATCAGGTCATCGAGCTTGACGCAGCCTCTTCGATTTGTATTCGCGAGGCCGGACAAAGGCAGTATAACAACCAACTCTATCGCATAGTAGGCGAAGGCACGGCTTCCCCGAGCGGCTGGAATGGAGAGAATCTTCGCGGCACGGCCGGAATGCCTTATCAACGCATGGTTCCCGGTTCGCTTCAGGTGTATTCGAAGGATCGAGAGAAGCGTTATGTTCCGGAAGTAGATTATACGCAAGACAGCTATTGGGGTTCTATTAGGCGCCATCCGCAAGGGGAGATCGGCGTCGGTCAAGAGCTTTCCATTGATTATACCGTTTGGTTATGCCGATATGATGCCATCGTTCTGCTCGAGAACGGAACGATACAAGTCGTTGAAGGCGATAGCGAGGCGCCGGAATCTCGCGAGCTGCTGCTGCCCGAGCCGCCGGCGGTCAAAACGGGGTTTGTGCTGGCCCATGTTTTCACGGGCTGGGGACAATCCTGTATCTATGGCGGAGGGTGTCTGATCGCTGCGAATAGTTCAACGTCTTCCCGTTCGACGAAGACACTGCCGGTTCTCGCGGGACGATATGAGGACATGGTGGAACGCACCTACGTAGTCGAGGTTACGGCCGAAGAAGGTGATTCCCAAGGACAATACCAAGTCCGAATCGGGGCAACGGGAGAGGATTATGGCACGAACGATATCATTACGATGGATACTTTGCGATGGACGGAACCCAAACGGCTGCCGCACGATCGGAAGCTGCCGTTGCTGCTGCAATCCGCCTACCGATATCCGGTAAGCTGGGGGCTGGAGCTTGATTTTTCACAATGGGGGTCGGATGCCAATCTTGACTTGTCCGGAGAGTATACGGTTACAGCCTATCCCGAAATGATTTTCGATAGAAGGCCGGCGCTGAACGGAATCGATCCGCTTGACATTATTCCATTGGAACAACGCAGCCATCTGGACGGTTTCAGGGAGAAGATCGCTTCCGGCACTCCAGTACGCATTGCTTTTTTTGGAGCAAGCAACGCGAACTCCGGATTATGGCCTGGCCAAGTCGTAAGAGAGCTGAGGCAAGCTTATCCGCAAACCGCAATCTCAACTTCGGTCTTAGCTTATGGCGGAGAAGAGATGCGCCATGGCATGCATCGTTTCCATCGCGAGGTATTGCCTGTGCAACCGGACTTGATCGTGATGGAGTATTTCATTAACGATGTCTGCTACGGCAATCCGGAGGAGACCGAACAAGCGGCCCGCTTCATTCTGCAGAGCATACAAAATGCCGGAATCCCGTGTATCGTTCTTACGAATAACGGAGCGAATCCGCTTTTTTCAAGAAACGGCTCTTCAAGCAGCTTTCAAAAATATCATGAGCTGTATCGCGGCCTAGCCTCCGAATATCAAATGGCTTTCATCGGAGCTTACGCCTATTTCAGCAATCTCCATTTGTACGGAAAGTATTTTCTAACGGAGCTGAAAGGGAACATGGTGAACCATCCTTACGGGATTATCGATCGGAATTGGGGGGTGTTCGATCGCGTGCTCAGTAACGCGATCTTGAAAATACTCGGTACATCGGGAGGAAACGATGGACAATAAAACGATCGAAGAGTCCATTCGGACGCTCAATCAATTTAGAATGCTACTGCTTGGAGACCGCTACCGTCCTGGGTATCACTTTGCCATGCCCGAAGGCTTCGGATTGCCGGGCGATCCGAACGGCGCTTTTTTTGCGAATGGCAGATATCATCTGATGTATCTCTATAAAAACTGCACAAGCACGACCGACGGTTTCAATTGGGGCCATATTTCGAGCCATAATCTGGTTCACTGGCGCGCTCATCCGGATGCGTTATTCCCAAGCCAGGGGGATAACGGTGCTTTCAGCGGCGGAGCCTTTGTCGATGACGACAATACCGTATACCTCTCTTATTCGAGTTTGGCGACAAGTCTGGAGACGATGGCGGGCGGAGGAGTGGGGATTGCCAGAAGCTCGGACAGACACTACGACCATTGGGAAAAATTCGAGACGCTGGCGATCCAAAGCACGGTAAACGGAATTACTGAAGTCATCGGCGGCAATGGTGAAACCGTGTATGCGGGGAGCTGCGACCCAAGCAATATTTGGAAAAAAGACGGCGTGTATTATATGCAAACCGGGAATTTATGCGTGCTGGGCAAGTACGGAAGAAAGGAAGATTCCCCGCTTGAGGCAAGGGGAGACTGGACGGATTTATTCCGATCTACGGATTTGAAGAAGTGGGAATACGTTGACCGCTTCTATGTAAGGGATCGTTCGAACAAATGGACGCTAGAATCCGAAGACGATATGTGCGCAAGCTTCTTCCCGCTTCCTCCGTCCAGACAAGGAGGGGCGCCGAGCGGCAAATACTTACAGCTTTTCATTTCGCATAATAAGGGCTGCCAATATTACATCGGCGAATATCGCGACGATCGATTGCTGCCGGAAACTCACGGACGCATGACCTGGGCAGACACCGCATTCTGCGCTCCGGAAGCATTGATGGACGATAAAGGCCGGCAGATCATGTGGGCATGGATCGTCGATAATCTGGAAGACGAATCAAGCTTCGGGTGGTCCGGCGTGTATAGCTTGCCAAGAAGCTTATGGCTGGGAGAGGACAATACGTTACGTATGGCGCCGGTAGATGAGCTTGCTTTGTTGAGGTATAACGCCAAGAGCTTTCCGGCAATAGAGCTATCCGGAGGAGAGAAGCTGGAGCTGGATGGAATAAACGGCGAATCTTCCGAGATTAAGCTGACGATCGCGCCCGGGACCGCTCGGAAGTCGGGTTTGAAGGTGCGCGCTTCGCCGGACGAAGAGGAAGTCACCCTGCTCTATTACGATGCCGAAACGAAAGAACTTGTCTTCGATTCGACGCGCAGCGGCGTCAACGGCTGGAAGGTTAGAGAAGCCGCGCCTTTTCAATTGAAACAATCCGAACAACTCGAATTAACGATCTATATCGATAAATCCGTTATCGAGATTTTCGCCAATGAGCGTCAAGCTATAACAAGACGGGTTTATCCGGAGAGATCGGACAGTACGGGCGTCTACCTCTTCACCGAAGGCGGCGCGGCTTCATTCGATGCGATTCAAGTATGGGAAATGATGCCTTCGAATTTCTGTTAAAACTAATCCTACAAAAGCGAGATGATCCTTGTGAACATATTGGCGATAGGCGCACATCCGGACGACATTGAAGTATTCTGTGCCGGAACTTTATTGAAATACAAACAGCAGGGCCACAACATCTTTATCGCGCTGACAACGAGCGGTAATATCGGTTCGAATGAGTATGCAAGCAGAGAGGAAATCGCTCTGGCGAGGGAAAACGAGCAACTAGAAGCGGCCAAGATCATGGGCGCCCAAGTCAAGTTTCTCAGATTCGACGATCAGGGCTTACAGGACACTCCCGAAACGCGGCGAGCCGTCATCAACGCCATTCGATGGGCGAATCCGGACGTCATTCTGGCCAACTATCCCGAGGATCCCAGTACGGACCACGCCGTTACCGGGAAAATCGTCAGCGAAGTTATGCTATCGATTCCAGGCAAGCTGATCCCGGCGGATGAACCGCCCATTGCCAAAAATCCTTCGCTATTCTACTACGGGACGCCTGTGGGAATCGGCTTTTTGCCGGAAGTCTATGTCGACATCACCGATGTATACGAATTGAAAAAGGAAGCTTTAACCAAGCATACCAGCCAGTTTAACTGGATGGATGTCTATCAGACGCACGGGTTGCTCGATATTCTGGAAATCACGGACAAATTTAGAGGGCTTCAAGCCGGGTTCATCTATGCCGAAGGCTATCGAGCGTTCCGGCTCCACGGCTATATGCCGAATTTTAAATTGCTTCCATAATCGATCTATTAGGAGTGAATGAGATGAAACTGCAATATAGCATGGCACATGAGCCATTACTGGATGTCAACTCGCGGGATACCTTGGTTGCGAATATGAAAAAAGCCGGAATCGAGAAAATTTGGATCGCCGGCTTCTTCTCCGGCAATATGGTCGATATCGAAGAGCTTAAGCAAGCCAAGGCGTTCGCGGAATCGCACGGGCTGGAGGTCGGTGCGGTAACGATCCCGATCGGGCACCCGGGTAATGCGCTGAATCCGGACGATCCCGATCTGGATCTGGAAATCCCCAAGCATTGGCATTATCGGGTCGATAGCAGGGGAGAAACCGTCTATTATTGCGGGGCGATCGATGCTTGTCTGATCGAGGACAACGGCAAGGTGGCAAAGCAACTGCGTGACGCGGGCTTCAAAGAGGTGTTCCTGGACGATGATCTGCGGGCCGGCAACTTTAACGAGTTTATTGAAGGCTGTTATTGCGAAGCTTGCGTGACGGAATTTAATGCGATCTATGGCCGTCAGGAAACAAGGGAATCGTTACTGGTCCAAGTCTCGCAGAAGCTGAACGCGGAAGTCATGAAGGATTGGGTCGCGTTCCAATGCGTTAAAGTGACGGACGTGGTGAAGGCTACGGACATCGAGGGCGTTCAACCCGGGATTATGGTGATGCATTTCGGCGATGAACGGCACGGGATCGATATTCCTTCCATTCGCGAGCAAATACCGGACACGTTGTTCCGGGTGGGAGAGTATCAATTTAATGATGCAAGATTCACGAATCCCCATGCGAAAGCGGAAGAGTTGCTCGGTATAATCTACCACCTGAGCTTTATCGATAAGAAATTCGCGTACAGCGAATCGACGATTTTTCCGCCGCGCTCTTTAAAGGAGCATAACCTGGTCTATAAAGCGATGCTGGCCATTACGGCCGGTCTTGAGAATGTGCTGTTCATGAGCGGTACTTGGGTGCTGGAGGAAAGCTATTGGCATGCAATAGCAGTTGCGCTTCCGGTAATGCGAGAGTTGGACAGAGAGACCGCGAACGTGCCAAGAGAATATCCGGTGCATCTTGCGTACGGCACGCATGGCGCTTATGCGGAAGCCTTCGTCCCGACGAGTCTTCCTCTGTTGGCGGGTATGCCGGTTAAAGCCGTTCGCTCGGACCAGAGCGGCGAGGGCGGGGAATTGCTGTTATTTTTCGGTGACTATCAATTTGGGGCACAATGGCAGGAGCAGTTGCCTCGCTATAAGCAAGTCGTGTTTGACCAAGCGGCAGCTACGAAAAATAAAGATATCCTCCAACAGCTGCAGCTAACGACAAACAATATTACTTTCTGGGATCAGCAAGCGACAGCAAAACCTTCCGTCGAACAAATTTCTTCGCTGCAGCGGCTAGTGGCCCAGGGCTCGTGGAATTTCCCGCGGTTCGTCGAGGGGAACCATATCGGCTTGGTATGGCTCAAAGACAGCGGCAAGTGTATTTTGTTTAATTTGTTGGAAACGGTGAATCAGGGAATTCTCCACTGGGCAGGTCGCCAGTATCCCATTTTGCTGCAACCATTGTCCTTTGCGATTGTTGACGGCGAGGGTGCCGTGACGGCATACCATACGGAAGTCGCGCTTTAGGAGTTAATCTGCTGATCGTTCCCATTGGAGGCGGTTTCATGAATAGCATCATCCCGACGAATCTCAAAACGGAATACTTATACAACCCGCTTGGCATCGATTCGTCGCACCCTAGATTGAGTTGGATGATCGAAACCAAGACAAGAGGTTTTCTCCAATCCGCTTATCGCATTCTCGTCTCCTCGGATAGACAGCAGCTCCTTGATGAATCCGGATTCGTATGGGATTCGGGGAAAGTGAATTCGGATCAATCCGTGTTCGTTCCCTATAACGGGACTCCGCTTTTGTCTAACGAGCGATATTATTGGAAAGTCCGCGTATGGGATACGAGAGGCAATCTATCCGCTTGGAGCGAAGTTAGCGAATGGTCCATGGGGCTTCTGAGCCAGAGCGAGTGGAAGGCGAATTGGATCGGCGAGGTTTTTAAACCCGTAGAAGGTAACCGGGAAGTCAGCTTCTTCCGTAAATCCTTTACGATCGGAAAACCGATTCAAAGAGCGACGATCTATGCGACTGCCTTCGGCGCGATCGAGGTCAGTCTCAACGGCAGCCGCGTCGGGGAGGACTATTTTGCTCCGGAATGGACCGATTATCATACAAGAGTGCATTACAGGACTTATGATGTCACCTCTTTGCTTCACGTGGGCTCGAATGCCGTCGGGAGTATTCTCGGAGAGGGATGGTACAGCGGTCACATCGCTTGGTACGGGAAAAACCTCTATGGCGAGGCGCTTCGTTTTATGTTGCAGCTGTACGTCCGTTACGAAGACGGGACGGAGGAAACAATCGTCTCGGATTCCTCGTGGAAAGAGAGCAAGGGACCGATTGCGTTCTCGGATTTTCTAATGGGCGAGAGCTACGACGCCAGATTGGAGCACGATGGGTGGAACGAAGCGGGCTTTGATGATTCGGCTTGGCGCAGCCCGCATGTGTATGGCGATTTCAAAGGATGGATCAATGCCCAGATCAGCCCGCCAATCCGAGTCGTGGAAGAAAAGGAGCCGATAACGGAGCAAAAAGTCGTGCCCGGATCGCTGCTCATCGATATCGGTCAGAATATGGTCGGTTGGGTTCGAATCAAGGTGACAGGCGATCGGGGATCTAAGGTTACATTGCGATATGCGGAAGTGTTGAACCCAGACGGTTCGATCTACACGGATAACCTGCGAACGGCTAAACAAACGGACACCTATACCCTCAAAGGCGAGGGAATAGAAATATACGAACCTAAGTTTACGTTTCACGGATTCAGATATGTGGAGATCACCGCTTCCGCCGACGTGAAAGTGACGCAAATCACGGGTCGCGTCATCCACAATTCGATGAAATCGACAGGCAAGCTCATCACTTCCGATTCAGGCGTTAATCAATTGTTCAGCAACATCCTTTGGACGCAACGCGCGAACTTTATTAGCGTCCCAACGGACTGTCCCCAGCGGGACGAGCGGATGGGGTGGACCGGGGATGCTCAAGTCTTCTCCCGTACCGCATCGTATAACATGGACGTTGCGGGCTTTTTCGCGAAGTATATGACCGATATCGTGGACGCGCAACGGAAAACGGGCGCTTTTACGGATACGGCGCCATTTCTCAAAGGATTCTCGGATTGGAGTACGTTCGTCGCTTCCGCGGGCTGGGCCGATGCGGGCGTTATCATTCCATGGACGATGTACAGCGTCTATGAAGATCGAAGGATCATCGAGGACAATTATGATGCGATGGCCGCCTGGCTCGCATTCCTGGTCAAGATGAATCCGAGCCTGTTGCGCACGGATACCCAGTATTATGGGGATTGGTTATCCCTTAACGCGAGTACGCCGATGGATTTGTTCGCAACCGCTTACTTCGCCTATTGCGCTAAGCTAATGGCGGCAATGTCGGAGGCGGTCGGGAAAACGGAGCAAGCTGCCTCGTACGCCGCATTATTCGAACAAATTCGTTCCCGATTCATCGAAGCCTTCGTAGCCGAGGACGGACGAATCGCGGGAGAGACTCAGACAGGTTATGCGTTGGCGTTGTTCATGGAATTGCTTCCCGAGGAAACAAGACGGAAAGCAGCCGCCCATCTGGTCGCGGATATCGAGCAACGCGGCTGGCATATTACGACGGGGATCCATGGCATCAAATATTTGTTGCCTGTTCTATGCGAAGCAGGCTATGAGGAAGCATCTTATCGACTGCTGCTTCAAGAAACGTATCCTTCATGGCTGTACTCCATTCGAAACGGAGCGACGACGATCTGGGAAAGATGGGACGGCTGGACCGAGGAGAAAGGGTTCCAGAATCCGGGCATGAACTCTTTTAACCATTACGCGCTTGGCGCCGTGGGGGAATGGATGTTTCGTTACATGGGAGGGATTGATAAGTCATCCGAAACCCCCGGGTACAAACATATTCAAATTCGTCCATTCCTAAACGACAGCCTCACGCTCGTGGATTGCCAATATGAAAGCAGTTACGGTACGATCCGGAATCGATGGTCGATCGTCGACGGTTTCGCCGAGCTTCAGGTGACGATTCCGCCGAATACGAAAGCTGACATCTTTATTCCGTACATCGACGGAGAGCAAGTGTATGAGAGCGGAGAGCCTGTACTCTACGTGGCGAATAATCGGGTAGGCGAGTCCATTATCGATTTAGGGATCGTCGGACCAAGACGAGTCTTCCAGATAGGGTCCGGCGAATACCGTTTCCGGACTCGGTTCAAATCCAATGGGGCTGGGAAATAGGAGGAATCACGCATGACAATGACCGCAACCAGCCAAAATGGGTACATCCTATCGTTAAACGGAACTTGGAAGCTGCTCGTTGACCGCGAGAATAAAGGGATCGAGGAACGATGGTTTGAAAGCATCCGTTCCGAGGCTCAGCCTGCTCCCGTGCCCGGAGTCATTCAACAAATCTTTCCCGGATACCATGGAGTGGCATGGTATTGGCGTTCTTTCCATGACGGTTGCGCTCATTTCCCCGGAGATCGTTCGATTGTCCGTTTCGGCGCGGTGGATTACCTGGCCGACGTTTGGATCAACGGTCAACATGCCGGTTCATTCGAAGGCGGGGAAACCCCCTTCGAGTTCGATATTACGGATTTATTGGTTGCCGAAGGCGAGAACTTACTAGCTGTTCGCGTACTGAATCCGACCAATGAGCCGATTGACGGCATCGTTCTGGGCCAGGTTCCGCATCGGAACAAAAACGAGGTCCCATCTGCCGGCGGGGACTTCAATCATGGCGGGATTAAAGAGCACGTGGATTTGAGGAAAGTACCTGCCGTTTATTTGACGGACGTTTTCGTTCAACCTGAAATGAATTCGGGCATTGTAAGGATCACGGCTGCGGTACGCAATTGCCTGGGCGCAGTAACCGAAGGCGTTTTGCATTATTCTGTCACGCGAACGAATGGATCCGGAGACGTGATCCAAGCCGAGCGCGATATCGTGAATGTGGTCAAAGGCGAGTCCGTTCATGAATGGACCTTGACGATCCCGAATCCGCGATTATGGCGACTGGAAGATCCTTATCTTTATCAAGCGACGATCGAAATCCATACGGCCGGTCAACGGCCGCATAGGCAATCCGTGCGTTTCGGGTTCAAAGATTTTCGGATCATGGACGGTTTCTTTTATTTAAACGGCAAACGAATCTTCTTAAAAAGCACGCACACGGCCAATGCGACGCCCGTTACGATGAATGTGCCGTCAGCCTCCGATCATGTCCGGAAGGATATGCTGTATTTGAAAGCAGCCGGATTTAATGCGGTTCGGTTTATTGCAGGCGTCGCTTCGCCAGAACAGCTCGATCTTTGCGATGAGATCGGCTTGTTGGTCTTTCAAGAGACGATGGCAAACTGGTGTTTGAATTTTACGAGCGATCCTAAATATCCGAATCTTCCTTATTCCGAGGAAGTCGGGAAACGTTATGACCACAGCAACATCGAAATGATCAAACGCGACCGTAATCACCCGTGCATCGCTGCATGGAGTTTATTGAATGAAACATACGACGGTCCCGTCTTCGAGAGGGCCGTTGCCTTTCTACCTATTCTGCGTCGTTACGATGCATCCCGATTAGTGCTTCTCAACAGCGGTCGCTTTGATTTTCGGTTTAGCATCGGCTCGGCCAGCAATCCCGGCGGCGAAGCATGGGAGTATTGTTGGGGGATCGAAGCTCCCGACGCGCCGACGCTTAAGTTCGATCGTCCTTCCGCCGATGGCTGCGGCGAATTTCATTTTTATCCGCCAACGCCTCATTCCACCGAAACGAAAAACTTTCTTCGCACTATGGGGAATGGCACCAAACCGATTTTTTTATCGGAATACGGAATCGGCAGCCTATTCCATGTCATAAATGAGTGGAGGCACTTCGAGCAAGCGGGAGCTCGGAGCGACTTGGAGGATGCTTCTTGGGTGCAAGAACAAAGCGAGGCCTTGTATGCGGATTGGAAACGGCTCGGTCTGGAAGACTCGTATCCGTTTCCGGAAGACATGCTGCGCGACAGCCAACGGCTGAACGCTCGCCAACGTACGTTCGGATTTGATTTGATTCGCTCTAATCCCCGCCTATGCGGATACAATTTAACGGGCATGCTCGATCACGGCATGTGCGGCGAAGGCATGTGGACCTTGTGGCGCGAATGGAAGCCGACGATGTTCGATGCGGTAAGCGACGGGTTTGCCCCTCTCCGATGGTGCTTGTTCGTGGACTCCATGCATGGTTATTGCGGCCGAGAGATTACGATAGAAGCCGTTCTGGCTACGGAGGATGTCTTAGCGCCGGGGGAATATCCCGCTCGTTTCAAAGTATACGGACCGACGGGCACGGTTTGGGAGAAAGCAGTTTCGTTTACGATTCCGGAGAGCATGCCCTTTGCGGTCCCCGTGATCAAAGAGACATTCCGAATCCAAGGTCCGCAAGGAAGCTATACGTTTGCGGCTAATTTAGAACGAGGCGGCGCTCCTTCAGGGGGCGCGTTGAAATTCCATATCGCCGATTCGAATGCTTATCCTTCCTGCAAGGGACAAGTAACGGTTTGGGGAATTGATCAGCCTGTAGAGGAATGGCTAGTCGAACGCGGGTTGAATTGCGTACCGCTTCAAGCGGGAAAAGGGTTGAAGAAAGAAATCATCGTTGTCGGAAATCCGGCCGACTCCTCGAATGAAGAGAAATGGAAGCTGCTTAAGAAACGCATGAGGAATGGAGCGACCGTCCTTTTTGTAAGCCCGATGATTTTTATTGACAATGAAACGGCAATCGATTGGTTGCCTCTGACGAACAAAGGCGCGTGCAAAAGCATCAAGGAATCGATCTATCATAAGGAATGCGTCGCGAATCGGCATGCCGTATTCGAAGGCCTTCAAGGGCCTGGCATTCTCGACATGGACTATTATGGTCAGGTTATTTCGCATGAAGTGTTCCTCGGGCAAGATACGCCCTATGAAACCATCTGCGCCGGGTTCAACACCGGACATTATCGGATCCCTCGCGGTTATGGATCAAGTCTGTTAATTGCTCACTATAAGACCGAAGAGGGCCGTTTTTTCTTAAATGCAATGAACATTCTTGAGCAAATAGATCGCAATCCGGCAGCCGACCGGTTGCTTCTCAATTTGATCCGGTATGCGCAAGCAACCATTACCGAATCCGTCGAAGGATAGCCAGAGGGGAGAGGTGCATGATGATCGGGGAAGCCATAAGACAATACGAGGAAGAAATCGTTGAGCAACTTCGACGATTGATCCGAATTCGGTCCGTGAGTTCCGATCCGGCTCCCGGACAACCGTTCGGTAGAGGAGTGGACGAAGCTCTCCGCTATATGTTGGATTTAGGAAGCTCGATGGGGTTTAAGGTGAGGAACGTGGACGGATATGCCGGACATGTCGAGTATGGGGACGGCGATGAGCTAGCGGCTATCGTTGTTCACTTGGACACGGTCCCGGAAGGAGAGGGCTGGAGCTCGCCGCCGTTCGCCGCTGATGTCAGAGACGGCATCATCTACGGCCGAGGCGCTAGCGACAACAAAGGACCCGCGGTCGTTGCGTTATACGCACTTAAGGCGCTGAAGGATCTCGGCATTCAACCGGATCGTAAGCTACGGGTTATCTTCGGCACAAACGAAGAAACCGGAATGACCGATCTCGATTATTACTTCGAACGGGAACGGATTCCCGATTATGCATTTACTCCGGATGCGGGTTACCCGATCGTGAATGCGGAGAAAGGGAGCTACGATTTGCGATTGACAAGCGCAAGAGGTGAACATTTTGGCGGTGAGCCTTCTAGGGCATTCGATATCGTATCGTTCGAAGGCGGCTCTGCACCGAATGTCGTGCCGGAGCAATGTATAGTCCGACTTAAGCCGGGCGAGCCCATCGAGCGTCAAGCTTCCCTAATCGGTCAAAAGCTGGAATCGCATCCCTACATCTCGGTCGGATCGCTGGAGGGTCCGATTCTCGAATTGAAAGCCTTAGGATTTAGCGCCCATGGAGCCACGCCTAACGAAGGCGTAAATGCGATTTCACGCATGATTGCTTTTCTGGCGGATTTGCTCGGGGAATTTCCGGAGAGCGAAAGTCTCCTCCGATTCCTTAACGAAGCGATAGGATTCGAGACGACGGGGGAGTCGCTCGGTGTCGCGTGCCAACACCCCGTTCACGGGCAATTAACAGTGAACCTAGCGCAAATCGCGATCAATGATAAGACGTTGGAAGCCGTAATCAACATCCGATACCCGGTGGTAGCTCGGGGAGAAGACGTTCTGAGTGACATTAGTAAGAAGGCTGGGCTATATCAGGTCGGAGTCGAAGTGATAAAGCATCTCCCCTCTGTCCTTGTCGATCCCGGCGATCCTTTGATAGCCAAGCTTGGCAGAGCCTACGAGGCGGTGACGGGAGAACCCGCACGGCTGCTCTCGATTAGCGGCGGTACGTACGCAAAGAAGTTGCGCAATCGCGGCGTTGCTTTCGGAGCGGGTGTCGGAGGCCGGGCGCACCAGTCGGATGAATTCGCTCCGATCGCCGATCTGATGGATCACGGAGTCATCTGTTTGCAGGCAATCTATGAGCTATCCTTATAGCGATTATGGCTACATTTATTTCGATGCCGGATTTACTGCCGGCGCTATCAAAGGATGAGGAGGGAACTTTCATGACATTTACCCATCATAATGAACCCAATTGGTCGCAAGTTTCAGGACGGTATCCCAGAACCCGTTCCAAAAGAGTTTATATTCATCCGCCTTTGGTAGACTCGTTGGTAGAAGTCAGACCGGATCTAACGTTGATACTCAAGGATGCTCTGGGACGGAATGGACAACTTCGAAGAGGGCACGGCTTTTTTCTCAGCACGCAGGCGGGAGGGAATCCGCAATTTTTCGATTTTCGCAAGGTGGAGCAAGCGTACTTGTCGCCTAAGGAGCCGATCTTATTCTCGTCGTTGGCGCAATCCGGCTTTAACCATCGATTGACGAGCTTGACCGTGAAAGAGCCGGATGGCGGCTCGCGGGTGCATCTCTATCTATCGATAACCAATTCGCATCCGAGTCTCTCCAGATCGGCGGATTGGTATTTCGCGAGCGTCGAAGATAAACATGAAAACTTCTATGTAGATATCAATGAGGATTACGTCCCTTATGACCAAGTCGTTGCGCCTTGGCTGAACGGGATGGAGCTCGAGCATCGGGCAATCGATTCCTTAAACGGGCTCCTTCTCGATCAGCGGGGCGTTGTCATCCTCCGGTACGACGCGGCGCCTAGTACGAGAGCGGAATATGCGGCACGAGCCGGCGAATTCGCCAATATTCTTAAATTTAATATGGAGCTTGCTCCGGGAGAGACCAAGAAAATCCATATCGAAATTTTCGATACGTTTACCGGAAGAACGAACGAGCTTGCTTCCATTTGGAATGAATCCTATTTAGATGAAGCAACGGCAATCGATCAATGCAGGCTTATCTGGAACCAGGCGCTTACGGGGAAAGCAAGCATTCAAGTGCCGGAATCGATTATTCAGGCTATTTTCGATACGGCCCAAACCAACTCTTTGCAGCTGATCGCAGAAAGAGCGGATGGATCCGCATTACCCGGACAAGGCGGTTTTAACGAATATACGGTTGTGTATTCCTGGGAAGTATCCGCTTATTTGAAAATGCTGAACCGTCTTGGTTATGGGGATGTGGTCAAAAAAACATTGCAATATTTTTTAAGCACGCAGGTCGGCAGCAAGGGTCCTGACGGGGATATTCTATCTCCTAAGGGATCGTTTCGCGCGCATATTTTCTGGATGTGCGAGACGGGATCCGTGTTAGGGCTGCTAGCGGATTATTATTTGACGACGAAGGATAAAATGTGGTTCGGTGAGCATCTGCCGGCGATTCTTCAAGCATGCGAATGGATCGAAAGAGAACGCGGCGCGACCAAAATGGTCCATGATGACGGCACGAAAGCGGCGCACTACGGCCTGTTGCCGAAAGGACGAGTTCACGATTGGCCGGATAAAGGTCATTTCTTCTTCTCGGACGCTCATACGTGGCAAGGCTTGCATATGATGGCTCTCGCATTGAAGGATTGGGGTCATCCGGACGGTGCGAAATACGCGGCGGAAGCGCAGGATTATCGGGAGTGTTTGGAAGCGGCGGTTCGACGGGCCACCTATTCGCATCCCCCCGACGAGCATATCCGCTGGATTTCCAATGAAGTGTATACCAAACCAGGGGTAAAGAAAGGCGTTTATGCGATCGATGGACCAGCTTGTCTTCTGGACACGGGGCTCCTGAGAGCCGAAGATTCGATCATCCCGGAAATCGAGTATTATTTGCGTAACTATCATTCCATGGGCGACTTGTTCGCGGTGAAATTGCCTGAAATGGAAGATGAACAGCTCGGGAAGCTTCAGGAGCAATATGCGGGTTCGGCGGTCGATTTATTCTACGTAAACCAAGCGGAGCGGATCTGGCATCGGGTGTGGTGCTTGCGCGGAGAACGGGAGAAGGCGTTGCGCTATTTTTATTCGACCATGGCGTTTTCGACTACGCTGGACACCTTTAACGTCCACGAACGCTATTGTCCGCAGCTGCAGTGGCTTTCGCCCTGGCAGCCTAATGGAAGCGGAAACGGCCGCGTCATGGAAATGATTATGAATTCACTTTACCTTTTAGAGGATCGTACGCTTAAGCTGCTGCCTTGTGCGCCGGCCGAATGGCTTGAGATTGGGAAGCGGATCGAAGTGAACCGGGTAGGGACCTACCTAGGAGAGCTTTCTTTTTTAGTGACAAGAAGCTCGCTCCATACAGTGCACGTTGAGATTCAACTACCGAAGGGGATCGAAGCTGTAGATGTTACAATCATCTTGAAGGGCGGCTACGAAATCCGAAAGGTTCAAATGCTGGATGGCGAAGGTCAAGATACGGAATGGAATGGGACCTTCAGCGGCGATAAGCTGTACCTTTCGAATCCGCAACTGGAAGTAAAATTGATCGCGTGGTTGTCAGAAGAAAAGGGGATGGCTTAGTTGGAACAACAACCCGTTAATGAAATAGAAGAACTGAAGTGGCTGTCACCCGATGAGCCTCCTTTTCAGATCGCCGGATTCGCTTGGTGGGCGAAGGAGCGCAAGTATCGCCGCCTGCCGGTCGTCGCTCCCGGCGCCATTCGCGAAATATTGGACGAGCTGGCGAACCACACGTCCGGAGGTCAGATTCGTTTTCGGACGAACGCGACGAAGCTCGCCATTCGGGTTAAGCTGTTTGCTCCTAACACCGCGGAACATATCCCCGCGACGGCCGTGAACGGATTCGACTGTTATTTGGGAGCACCCGGGGAGCAGCAGTATTTCGGGACGACGAGATTCCCGCACGATGCCGATCATTACGAGTATGTGTTCTTCCATGATCAGGAAGCGACGATGCGCTACGTCACGCTGAATTTTCCGTTGTTTCAGGGCGTGCACGAAGTACGGATCGGGGTGAATCCGGGAGCCGATTTGCTCGAGTTTCCGACGTATGCGTCGGATCGCAAAGTCGTTCTATACGGAACTTCGATTACGCAGGGAGGCTGCGCGTCGCGGCCGGGGATGTCGTACACGAACATTCTAAGCCGTAGATTCGATAGAGAATTTATCAATCTGGGTTTCTCGGGCAACGGTCAGGGCGATCCGGAAATCGCGACGTTCATGAGCGAGATCGACGATCCGGGCTGCATTGTGATTGACTATGACGCCAACAACCCGAATATTGATAATCTGATTCGCACGATGCCCGAGTTTTTACGCATTTTGCGAAGCCGGCATGCCGAAGTACCGATCCTTGTCCTCTCGCGGATTCCTTACGGTTACGAACACGTTCTGACTTCATCTCGACAAGACAGAATCGCCAGACGGGACTATCAAAGAGAGTTGGTCGAGGAGCTTCGTAGCCGGGGCGATCGTTTCATCGAATTCTACGACGGGGCCGTGTTGACCGGGGATCTCTGGAACGAATGCACGGTTGACGGCGTCCATCCGACCGATCTTGGTTTTATGCGGATCGCAGACCGGCTAACGCCGATACTGAAATCGATTCTGATGTAAAAGCAAGCAAAAGCTGCGACCCGAAGTTTCGGGTCGCAGCTTTTGGACAATCAGCATATTTTTTCTTTTTGCCAACGGATGGAATGGTCGAATTCCGTCATTTGAAATTCCTGATTCCCCCAATAATACTTCAGATCAACATTGCCCCAGTCCTCATAGAGTTCATCCCATTCATACGGGCCATGGGGCTTCAAAGAAGAAGGTTCAATGACATCGCTTGCCGGTTGATATCGATAATCGCAGGAAAGCCGAATCTGACCAGGGATTTGGTTAGGCATCGATTTGTGAACGGTGTGGCAATGAAAGAAAAGCACGTCTCCGGCCTCGTAATCGGTCGTCTGCCATTCGTAATCGAGTCCGCATAAGATCGATTCCAACCCGCCGGCTCCCGGGTTGCTCGTTACGCCGAGCAGCCCGGCCTGATGGCTTCCTTTGAGCACGGCCAAGCCGCCCAGTTTTCTCGAAACGTCGCCAAGCGGCATCCAGCATGTCCAGGTGCTGGCCGAGCCTTGGATATGAAGGAAATCCTGATGCGAGGGCGTGATTCTCGCGTCACGATGAGGAAGCATGATCCGGCCGATATTCCGCGGATGCGGAAACGGCGTTTCGTTGAATAGGGCGGTGAACATCGCCAGAGTTTCCGGAGAATGAGCCAGGGCATGAAACGATTCCAGCTTTTGAATCCGGCGATACATCTCCAAGGTGACGCCTACGCCGTTCCATTGCAGCTCTTCCGAGGAATACCGATTGACGGCTTCGATATCGGCCATTCCTTCCATGAGCGGGTATTGCGGATTCATCACGCCGAAGCTGTCCAGAATGCTCAAGATGCCACGGCGAACTTCAAGCACGCGAGTTCGCGGGAGCAGTCCTTTGAAGAACAGAACGCCATCTTCGTTTGCTCTGGCGCGCAATTGATCAGGTTGGCTTAGAAGCGGGCTGGAGTCCGTGAAGTTGCCGGAGACGGGTTTCCGATCGTTGTCCATTGCGACATTCATTGCATGTGTTTCCTCCTCTCGTATTTGTTGTCATCATAACATCCGGATCGCCAAAATCATTTAGATGGCAGCGCACAGGTTTGTCATTTACCGGAATGGAATAGAGGGAGGGGCTCGAGTTGGAAGCGTTCATCAAGGCAATCGCAAACGCGCAGCCGGTCGTTCATTTCGCGAACCGGTGGGTTAGTAGTCCCGGCGAATCCTTCGGGCCGCGCATTATCGGGGATTACCAATGGATCTACGTGAGGAGCGGTAGAGGAAACGCGCGAATCGGCGGCCAATCCTTCCGCGTGAATTCCGGATGTTTGTTCACCTACGGTCCCGGGCAGCCGCACTGGTTCTGCTCGAGCAAAGACGATCCGCTGGTGCTATATGGATTGCACTTCGGTTATACGGAACATTCCGGTTTAGACGATGTTCTGAGTATGATTCGCAACGTGGATTGGGATAGCTTCGAAAAAATAGACCCCGTTGTCCCCGTCCAATTCCCCCCAAGGATGGAGACGGGCGCTTGGCCGCTGCCCTACTTCGAGCGCTTGGTCGAGGAGTATCGGGGTAACCGGACGATGGGCGCTATGGTGTTAAGAGGACTGATCACCGAATTATTGGCCAAAGTCGCAAGGTGGGTCATCGATAAGCCTGCCCAGGCGATGCCGCTGGACAAACGAATCCTCCGCGTGAAAGAAATTTTGGAGAACAAAACGATGGAGAGCTATCACGCCGATTGGTTGACGGACGGGCTGACTGTTAGCCACGATTATGTTTCCCGTTTGTTTAAGCAGATCATCGGGCTTTCTCCGCGCGATTATCATAACCAGACGAGATTGGTCAAAGCCCAACAATTTCTCGAGGAGACGGAGCTTAGTTCCACCGCGATCGCCGAGCGAATGCAGTTCGGCAGCGTGCATCATTTTTGTAAATGGTTCAAAAAGCATACGGGCATGCAACCTGGGACATACCGCAAAAGAAGCCGCTTCCTGTAACACGCTAGCAGGGGAAACGCGGCGCAGTTAGGTTTTCATGTTCTTTTCAAGCCGAGCGATAATGATCTCATTCGCATTTGCGATATGGTGCCTCAGCTCGGATATTGAATCGGGATTCCTCTGAATGACCAGATCTGCCAACCGGCGATGACTTTCGTAAAATTGTTGGTAGGTCGGACTGGTCATGTTCGTGATTTCCAATATCGCTTGGAACACGTTCGCCATTGTATTCCAAGCCACCAGAAGGGGGCTGTTCTCCGACATCATCACCAGACTGCGGTGGAACTGGATGTCCAGAACGGATGTCTCCGCGCTCGAAGGCGCGTTCCCGGGGATGGACAGACGTTGTTCCAATTGTTCCATGGATTCGAAAAGGGGGCGGAAGTGAAAGGAACGATTCGCCAAAATTTGTTCGAGCGCTTTTTGTTCGAGCAGAAGGCGAAGTTCGAATAAATCATGAGCCTGTTTGGACGTGAAGCCGATCACCTCGGTGCCGCCGTTGGATAGATTCAGCACCAGCCCTTCTTGCGAAAGCAATTGGAATGCAGTTCGGATCGGCGCTCGACTGCAACCGAGCTGGTCTGCGACTTTCGATTCGATTAAACGGGAACCGGATTTGTATTCGCCGAGAATAATATCGGTTCTTAATCGCTTAAGGATTTCCTTCGCCTGAAGCGAACGCGCAAGCGGATCATCTATTTTGTTCATCTCATTAACCCTCTCCTGATCGGAATCTTTCATCTTAAAGATGATTGTACTTCGTTTGCACGCTTGAATTCAACATTTCTTATCGGTGGACGTCAATTTAATATTGTATACAAAACTATAATATTGTATATTGTATTTGCAAGGAGGATCTTAGAAGCACTTTGCGGGGAAGGAGAGAGGGAAATGAGAAAGCTCGCGATATTGGGCGCGGGAATTTTCGGCGACCGCAGGGAACAGGAGCTCTTCGAGCCGGCCGGTTATCAAGCCGTCTATTATGAATGCGCCGACCCTCTGGATATTGCGGCTTCGCTTACGGATGTCGAAGGACTGCTCGTGAATCTGGAAAGGGTGTCGGATGAATTATTGGACCGGCTGCCGATCTTGAAAGTGATCGGACGATATGGCGTCGGAGTCGACAATATTGACCTCGAAGCTGCATCCAGACGTCGAATACCGGTCATTAACGTTCCGGATTATTGCATCGACGAAGTCGCGGAGCACGCGGTCAGCTTCATTTTTGCGGCCAACCGCAAATTGCCGATCGCATCGTCTTTGCCCAGACAAGGCAGTTGGGGCAAGGTGCAACAGTTGAAGCCGATTCGCGCGATCAAAGAGATAACGCTCGGCGTTGTCGGAACTGGGCGGATCGGCTTGAAAGTGATCGGAATGATGGCCCCCTTCGGCTGCAAAATACTTATTCACGATCCCTATCTGGTCGATGCGGAGCTACCTCGGAATGCGGAAATGACCGAATTCGATCGGTTGCTTGCGTTGTCCGACATCATTACGATCCATTGTCCGTTGACGGAACAAACCCGGCGCATGTTCCGCTCGGAGACGTTCGCCCGGATGCGGAAGCAACCGGCCATCGTCAATGTTTCACGGGGGCCGATCATCGACGAACGCGATCTGCTCGCCGCCCTGGACGAAGGCACCGTGTCTTTCGCCGCGCTGGACGTTATGGAAACGGAGCCTCCGGAACGGGAGCACCCTTTGCTTCATCACCCTAAGGCGATCGTCACCGGACATGCAGCCTGGTATTCCGAGCAATCCGAGAACCGGCTAAGGGATCTTCTTGCGATGCGCATCATGGATTTCCTGGAAGGCAGGCCCGTCCCTTCGATCGTCAACAAATTCCAAACCTAAATAAGGAGTGTTTTCTTTATGCGTAAAGGTAACGTGATCCGCGCATCTGAAGTTAAAACGTTTTTCTTCGACGAAACTTACACTTCCAAAATGCTCATCGACCGAACGAATTCCGAAACCCAGAACGTCCAGATCAACATGGGAATCATGGCGCCCGGAGCCAAACATACCGATCATAATCACCCGACCGACTATGACGAATTGTATCTCATTATGAAAGGCGAAGGGATGGTGCGCTTGGATGGTCAGGAATACGATCTGTCGCCGGGCGACGTCGTGTTTATTCCGGGAGGATCGAATCACGCCATAGCCAATAAGAGCGACACGGAAGAATTGGTCATTTTTACGGTTTGGCCCAAACACCCGGAGGAAGGCGCAAACCCTGTATATGATCTGCGAATCCGGGAGTGGGGCAAGTCCTACGTGACGATTCATGAATAATTTTATTTTAGAGAGAGGCGCACGCCTATGAAACTACAAGGAAAAATCGCACTCGTCACGGGTGCGGGAAAAGGAATCGGACGCGGAATCGCGCTGGAATTAGCCCAAGAAGGCGCCGACGTCGTTATCCATTATCGCAGCAGCGAACAACAGGCGATTGAAACGGCGGAGACCGTCCGAGCAATGGGCAGAAGAGCGTTGCTCATTCGGGCGGACCTCTCCGACGTCAAACAGATCGGCGAGATGATGGAAACAATCCGCGAGCAATGGGGCGGAGTCGATATTCTGGTGAACAACTCGGCCATCGATCCGACGTACGATTTTTTCGAAGTGACCGAGGAACGTTGGGATCAGGTGCTGGACACGAACTTGAAGGGCGGCTTTTTTTGCGCCCAAGCTTGCGCGAGAGACATGGTCAAAAAGGGCGAGGGCAAAATCATTTTCATCAGCTCCGTTCACGGGAATACGACGATGCCGAAGTATTCGGCTTATGCGGCGTCCAAGGGCGGGATCAATGCCATGACCCGGCAGCTGGCGCTTGATCTGGCCAAGTTCAACATTCAAGTGAATGCGATTGCGCCTGGAGCCACGGATGTAGAGAAGTTCCACGAGGACCCGGGGCATGATCCGGCAGCCATCGGCGAACAGATTCCGCTCGGTCGGATCGGATACCCGGTTGATGTGGCCAAGGTCGTCGCGTTCTTCGCCTCCTCGGACGCAAATTTCGTTACCGGGCAGGTGTTAACCGTCGACGGAGGCTCCAGTACGCGGTTTTTCCTAAGATCATGAAAGTATTCGCAAGCCAATCGCATCGAGAGGATGATTAGTGTGGAGGTTGCAGATCGAATCGTTCTTGTAACCGGATCCGGCAACGGAATCGGGAGGGCAATCGCGATCGCGTTCGCTAAGGAAGGCGCTTCCGTCGTGATCACGGATATAGATGAAGGCGCTGCGGAGAAAGTCGCGCGCGAGATAGAATCGATGGGGGGCAAGGCAAAGAGCATTCGGACGGATGTATCGTCCGGCGCGGATGTGGAACGCTTATTTGCGGTAATCCATCGGGAATATGGCAAGCTTGATGTGCTGGTCAACAATGTAGGAACGACGATCCGTAAACCGACTGTTAGTTTTACCGAAGAAGAGTGGGACTTTATCTATGATACGAACGTTAAGTCGATGTTTCTGTGCGCGAGAGCAGCCGGTAAATTGATGTTAAAGCGAGGGGGAGGTTCGGTCGTCAACATCTCCTCGATTCTTGGCACGGGAGGGGTGAGCCGGCGTATGCCGTATGCTTCCTCCAAAGCGGCCGTGGACAGCTTTACCCAGACGCTCGCCTGCGAATGGGCGCTCGACGGGGTCCGGGTCAACGCCGTTGCTCCCGGCTATATTCGAACCGAAGGGTTAAATCAGGCGTTCGTCGCGGGCATTTTGAAAGAAGACGATATGGTGCGTAGAACGCCACAGGCGCGTCTGGGGACGCCGGAAAATATTGCAGACGCCGTTCTATTTCTGTGCTCTTCCAAAGCGGAGTATATTACGGGAACGGTTCTTTACGTCGATGGCGGATATTCCGCATACCAGGGGCCGGAACAATGGCCTTCCTTCCATCATGATCCATCGGTTTGGAGCGAAGTTTAATGTCCTTAAACAATGAAATGCGGGAATGAATAATCGCTGTACCCAGAATGCTCAATGTCATTTACATCGACGCCAAACGCCTCGAGTCCGAGCAAGATTCCGCCGATAACAGGTTCATATTTCGGAGGGAGAATGGCGATGTTCGGGAATCGTTCCTTCACATGGCGACAAAATAGCTGGAACAGCAGCGGACTTGCTTTCCATACGCCTCCTGAAACCGTAAGCGGAAGATCGTGAAAGTTCGTCCGCTCTAACACGAAGAGCATCTGATCGGCTAGCTGTCTTGCGGCTTCTTCCATAATGCGAATTGCGATCTCGTCTCCCGAATCCGCGCATTGTCCGACAATGGGGCAAAGAGAGGCGACGAGCGTGCGCTGAAGGTTCGACTTTGCGGAATAGAGTTTCTTGGCCGCGTCAAGCAATTGGTCCAGATTCCAGAAGCGGAGAATTTTGTCCAACAACAGGGTGGACGGGCCGCGGCCATCCGCCATAAGCGCGCAAGCCTTTAACGCTTGTTGACCGATGTGCGTACCCGATCCTTCGTCACCCATGAGAGCACCCCAGCCACCAACGTGCGTATAATCGTCGTGACTGCGCAGGGCGGCGAACGAACCGGTGCCCGATAACACGAGGCCTCCGTAACGTTCCTGGATCGCTCCGAATAGCGATAATGTAAACTCATCCGAGACTTCGATTTTGGTTTGTTCACCGAAAATAGAGACTAGGGCGCGCCTGGTCTCTATTGCAATAACCGGCATTGCGGTATAGATCAACGCGACGTCGGAAACCGCCGTACCTCCATTTTCCAGTGCCTCAAAAACAGCTTTGCGAATGGAAGCATGAATTTCTTCGACCGTATCGAACATAGAGTTCGTCGATCCCGCGATGGATCGTCCAACCAGTTTCCCTCGTTCGTCTGCGATCAGACAATTTAGTTTCGTTCCGCCGCCATCCAAAGATACGAAATATTTCACCTGTCATCCCCCGCCGTTTTTTGATCGGCAATCCAGACCTCAATTCCTTTTTGTAGAAAAAGGTTAAAGAAGGGTTCCTTAGGCGTTTGATCGGTAACCAGGCGGTGGACTTTGTCGAAGTTGCTTATGCTGAAGACGAAATCCTCGTTATTGAATTTACTATGATCCGCCAGCACGATAACTTTCTCGGCGGATTCGATCATTTTTTTGCGAATGGCCGCCTCTTGCACGATGTTGTCCCGCAGCCCTTCCGGCAAAATGCCTTTAGGCGCAATAAAGGCTTTGCTCACTCTAATCTTAGAAATCATTTCCTCGGCAAAAGGGCCGACGAATGACTGGGAATACGGATTCAAAGTGCCGGAAATGCTGATGAGCGTTCCGTTATGGTATTCTTTCAGTTTGTCGAATATCGGGATCGAATTCGTGATGACCGTTATGTTGTTCATCTTGGCAATGTAATCCGCCAGCAATATGGTCGTCGAACTGGCGTCGAGGAAGAGGCTGTCTCCTTCTTCGATTAGATCGGCCGCTTTATGTGCGATCGAGGCTTTGGCATCGCTTAATAAATGCACGTTATGCGAGAGCGGCTGTAAGACGTCTTTATTGATCGCCGCTCCTCCGTAATTTTTTTGCAGTTTCCCTTGCCGTTCCAACAGTTTGAGGTCGGACCGGATGGTCACTTCGGATACTTTATAAATCGCGCTCAATTCGGCAACCGAAATGAATTGGCGTTCCTGAGCCAGCTTATAGATCTCGTTTCTTCTTTGCGAAGCGTACATTGATGGTCTCTCCTTACACATTCCGAAATAATGGCGATTTTATATCGATTTTATATCAAAACCTTTTCTTTCACAACAATTTCATAAGATTACATAAGTATTGACCCAACAAAAACAAGTAAATATAATATAAATGAAAGTAAACGAAAGATATCATGTGTTCCGATTTCTGATTTCATCTAAATGGGAGGCGAATGATTATCATTCCACAACAAGCCGACTTGAGACAGGTATATTTTCAAAAGATTCATGAACTGCTTGAGCGGGTAGAGCAAACGCAAAGTTCATCCATTGACCAAGCCGCTGAAATCATCGCATCGGCGATCGAGGACGGAAAATGCATCCATATCTTCGACACGGGTCACATGCTCGACAGCGAATTGATTGATAGAGCGGGCGGATTGTATAGCTTCAAACGGCTATCCATGAAGTTCGAAATTCAAAATCTGGTTCGCAAACGTCCCGAAGACGGGGAGAAGGACCGTAGCCTGGAAGGCTTGATGAAATATGCGCTGAGATCGAGCAACCTGCAACCCGGCGATGTCCTCGTTATCGGAAGCGTTTCCGGCAAAACGGTATTGCCTGTCGACCTTGCGCTGGAAGCCAGACAATTCGGAGTCACTGTCATCGCCCTTACGAGCGTGTCCTATTCTACTCTTTTGAAGAGCGACCATTCCAGCGGTAAAAGGTTGTTCGAAACGGCCGATCTGGTGATCGACAATTGCGCTCCGCCTCTGGATGCCATGATTCAGGTGCCGGACATGGATGCAGCGATCTGTCCCGCTTCGGGGATCTCGTCGGCGGCGATCATGTGGGCGGTCGAAGCCAAAACCGTTCAAATTTTGTCGCAGCGGGGTAAGACGCCGACGGTACTGAAATCCATTAATAACCCGGGAAGCTATGAGTTTAACGATATTCAAATGCGGCGCTACGAAGAGACGGGTTATTGAGATGGATCCGATCTCGCAATATTGCCAAAGCGTTATCGATACGGTGCGGCGGATTCAGAGCGAGCAGCACGAGGCGATGACCTCTGTCGCCAGACTGCTCGCGGATAAAACGGAGAGCGGGCGATCTATTTTTATAACGGGCTGTAGCCATTCCAGCATATTCGCCCAGGAAGCATACTACCGGGCCGGCGGTTTTCTGCTCATGAATCCGATTTTCCTTCCGGGAATGACGTTGGAAGTCCGTCCGGTAACGCAAACGAGTCGATATGAACGAATACCGGGCATTGCCGAGGCGGTGCTGTCCGACAGTCCGATCAGGGAAGGCGACGTATTGATCATTGCCTCGGTGTCCGGACGCAACGCCGTTCCCATAGAGATGGCCTTATGGGCGAAGGAGAGAGGGATTTCCGTCGTCGCGCTGACTTCTTTGACCTATTCCCAAGCTGTAACCAGCCGACATCCCAGCGGGCTTCGTCTATTCGAAGTCGCGGATTTCAATCTGGACCTCCTGTGCCCGGACGGGGATGCGGTATTGGAGATGGAAGGACTGCCTGTTAAGACGGCCGCCATATCCACGGTTACCGGAATTACCATCCTGCACGGGGTCGTCTCGGAGACGCTGCGATTGCTGATCGAACGGGGCGTGACGCCTCCGGTGTTCGTTTCCGGCAATTTGGATAATGGGGATGCTTACAATCAAGCGTTGCTGGAACAGTATCGATCTCAGATCCACTACATGTAAACAACTGGAGGATTGAAGAAATGAAAGATTCAATTTCTGCTAGTCTGCAACCGTTTCCGATCGGACTTTGGGTGCCGCCTCCGGCGCATGAGGTTTCCGTCGAAAGGTACAAAGAAATTCGCGACGCCGGTTTTACATTCGTGATCGGATTCAGGGAAATCGAACACGGCGAGGAGGCCGTAATTAAAGCTCTAGACTGCGCGCAAGCGAACGGGTTGAAATATTTGGTCAGCGATCCGCGCGTGAAAAATTTAGACGTGACCGAACTGTCGGCCATGGAGCCGCTAGTTTCCCTTTTTTCCTCTCATCCCGCCTATTTGGGCCATTTGTTCTTCGACGAGCCGGGTGCCGATCAATTCGACCGTTTGGCCACGCTTGCCCGAAGCTACGAATCGCACGCTCCCGACGGACTGGCTTACGTGAATTTGTTACCTGATTATGCTTCCGCCCAGCAGCTGGGAACGGAAACGTATGCGGACCATGTGGAGCGGTTCTTGTTGACGTTCAAACCGAAGGTGTTATCGTACGACTATTATCCGTTAAGGATGAACGGTTCGATTAAGGCGACTTATTTCGCGAATTTGTGGACGATCAGCGAAGCTTGCCGTTTGCACCAAGTGCCGTTCTGGCTGTTTATTCAAGCGCTTTCGTACAATGGGACGCATAGAGAGCCAAACGAAGCGGAAATTCGTTGGCAGGTCAATATGAGTCTGGCTTTCGGCGCGAAAGGAATCCAATACTTTACCTATTGGACGCCGGAACCCGCGAACGGCGAAACCTTCGAGAAGGCGTTGATCGGGAAGGACGGCTCCAAAACCTTAACCTACTGGAACGTTCAAAACGTAAATCGCGAAGTCGCTTCCGTAGGTCCGATCTTGCAATCTCTGCAATCCGAAGGGCTTCTCGTATCCGGGGAGGCGCTGGCGGGCGTTGAACATACGTTGCAATCCTTCGGTCCCGTTACTGCCTTAGAAGGAGATCCGGCCATCGCAGGTTGTTTCTCCAGCGGCAACCAGCCGCATGCGTTATTCGTGGTCAACCGCGATTATACGCAACCGGCCGATTCGGTAATCGTCTTTAATGACAACAGACGATTGACGATTCGGTTGGAACCGGGCGAAGGCAAGCTGATTCCTCTCACGTAATGAAAGTCTTGTTGTGCGTAGAACTCATATAGAATATACTCTTTATATCCAGCGCGGTTGTTGTCGCTTTTTGCAGGGAGAGAGAATTCGATATGAAGCAGAAGATTCCTTTGTACCATCAAATTCAGCAATATATCTTGAATCAAATTCA
Organism: Cohnella endophytica; assembly: GCF_003628305.1. GTDB lineage: Bacteria > Bacillota > Bacilli > Paenibacillales > Paenibacillaceae > Cohnella > Cohnella endophytica. Next base: position 437,728 of record NZ_RBZM01000001.1, read on the forward strand.
GTCCGGAATCTGGAAGCCTCATGATCAGCTGCCAGCGGAAAGATTACTTGCGGATCAATTCAACGTAAGTCGCATCACAGCCAAGAATGCCATAAACGGTATGGTCGCGGACGGTTATCTGTATCGGCATCGAGGGAGAGGGACATTCGTAACGGACAAAAAAATCCATCTCTCCGCTCCGACTGTCGCGAATAGGATGCTCATCCAATCGTCCAAAAAGATCGGAATGATTATGCCGTGGATGGAGTTCAAGTACCAATTCAGCCTAATTTCCGGCATTGAATTCGAGCTTAGCAGAAAAGGATATCATCTTATCTTTAAACGTATCGAGGGTCCCGGAAACTTAGAGACTTCAGCCATTAAGGCCTTATTGGATATCCCCATCGACGGTTTGTTCGTCGTCGCTAGCCGAGGCGAATATTTTCAAGACGAGATGTTAAGGCTTATCTTGGAAAAATTCCCGTTGGTATTTTTAGAAAAGTATTTGCGCGACATTAAAGTAAACGGCGTGCATTGCGATACGGAAAAAGTGGGCTATCTGATGGGACAGTTTCTTGTCGGCCGCAAAAAGCAGCATATTGGTTACGTGAGTTATCCGTCTCAGTATACAGTGGGCTTGAGGGAGAGACTGTTCGGTTTCCAGTCGGCTTTGCTGGAATTCGGGGTTCCGCTGTTACCCGTACATCTGAATTTGAGCATTTCTCCGGACGTTTTGCGGGAATCGAATCAATTAGGACAGCAGAACGTGCCGGAGGAAATCTTGAATTTCATTCAAGATCATCCGGAGCTGGAAGCCATTGCAGCCGCCGATGCCCAGATTGCTCAATTCGTCGGGAGAGCATGCTGGCAGCTCGGCCGGCGCGAGATGACGATCGTCAACTGCGATGAACCGAGCTTCGCTCCCGAATGCGTCATGCCTGCAGCTTATGTGGATCAGTCTCCGTCGGAGATCGGCATCATTGCCGCGCAATTGATGATCGATGCGATCGAGCGGGACACGGACACGATGCTAAGACGCGTAGAACCCAGATTGATCGAATTAAGCTAAACGCAGATTATAAATAGAATCTGCGTTTTTTTTTACTGATTGGGTATATAAATTAACGATTGGATTTATAGACATATCCAGACTTCCCCCCTATACTCTAATTATTAAAAGCTTAGGGATGGTGAAGAGCCGTGCGAGGACTAAATGGAAAAGTTGCTGTTGTGACGGGCGGAGCACAGGGGTTGGGAAAAGCCATTGCCCATCGATTAAGCGAAGAAGGCTGCAAAGTATGGATTTTCGACCTTAAGCAGCAGGAAGGCACAGAGACAACCAAGACCATTCGTCTCGCGACTGGAAACCCCGTATACTTCGTGAAAGTGGACATCAGCAAAGAGGATCATATCGAAAAAGCCTTCCTTCAAGTCGCCGAAGAATCGGGCATCGTAGATATTCTGGTCAACAACGCCGCCCAATTTATCTTTAGAGGGATCGAAGCAACGGCGCAAGAATGGAAGGAAATCTTGGATGTGAATATCGTAGGCAATTCGCTGGTTACCCAGTATTGCGTGCCTCTGATGAAGAAGGCCGGCGCAGGCGCCATTATAAATCTATCCTCTGTAAGCGGTTTCGTCGGACAAACCGGCTTTGCGACTTACAATGCGACCAAATTCGCGATTCGCGGTTTAACGAAATGCTGGGCAATCGATTTAAGCGATTTTCATATTCGCGTCAATAGCGTATGCCCGGGCTATATAAGGACCGATGCTTTCGATAACAGCTGCATCCAGCTAGGGATCGATCCGGAAGAAGAGAATGCGCGGATCTCGAAGCTTCATATTCTGGGGCGACAAGGTACCCCCGAAGAAGTGTCGGGTGTCGTTGCCTTTGTGGCATCGGACGATGCCTCGTTCATCACCGGAGAGGATTTCATGGTTGATGGCGGCTATCTGGCGAAATAGGAGCTGAGGAATATGCAAGCGTTGATTTATCAAGGGCCTGAGAAGCTAACCTACGAACACACGGAAAATCCGAGCCTTCAGCCGAATGAAGTGCTCGTTCGAGTGGAAAGCGTCGGTATTTGCGGCAGCGAATTAGAAGGTTACCTAGGCCACAGCAGCATTCGCATCCCGCCGCTTGTGATGGGGCATGAGTTTTGTGGGCGGGTCGCGGCGATGGGGGATCAGGTTCACGGCCTGTCGCTGGAAGACAAAGTCATAGTCAACCCGCTGATTGCATGCCGTACCTGTGCGAACTGCCTGTCGGGGAAAATCAATATTTGCCGCAATCGCCAAATTATCGGGATTCACCGGCCTGGAGCATTTGCCGAATATGTTGCCGTACCTTGCGAGAACGCGTTTCGAGTTCCGCAGGAAATGGATGCTTCGCTAGCTTCGCTTGCAGAGCCGTTAGCCGTGGCGATCCATGCCGTTAAGCTCGGACTTCAACCGCTGAACGATCTGCTCATCTACGGAGCCGGACCCATTGGCCTGTTATGTTTGTTAGCCGCCAAGCAGATGGGGGCGGGTAGAATCGTCGTTGTCGATCTTCAGTCGGCAAGGCTGGAACACGCGGAGAGATTAGGGGCCATCGGACGATCCCCTGGACAGTTGGAAGATCGAAGCGAAGAACTGTTTCCGCAAGGGATCACGACGATAATCGATTGCGTTGGCGTACAGGCAACGAGAGAGCAAGCGATGCGTTTGGCGGACCCGGGCAGTACGATCGTCATGGTGGGGTTAGGTCACGATAAATCTGCGTTGCCCATAAACCATTTAGTCAGACAAGAGATTTCCTTCATCGGCTCTTATACCTATTCACACGAGGATTTCCGACAGGCCATCGCGCTTTTGCAGCAGGGGGCAATCGATATTCAGGGCTGGTCGGAATCGCGCGGCTTGGCGGATGGACCCGCTGCCTTCCAAGAGCTGGCCGAAGGGAAAAGCAGTGTTTGTAAAATCTTTCTGAAACCATAAGTCCACAAGGAGGAGGAATTCGTATGACCGTAAGAATCGTCGATCTGTCGCTTGAGATCTATCATGACGCGCCTAACTTTGCGTGGGATCCGAAATGCGCCGTAATCGTGCACAATACGATCGAAAGCATCGGATATAACATGACTCAGCTTTCCATGGCCACCCATCAAGGCACGCATTTGGATGCGCCGTTTCATTTTCTGGATGAGGGCAAGACGGTGGATCAATTGGATTTGCAGCAATGCATCGGCCAAGCGATCCTCGTGGATTTGACTTACAAGCAGCCGAAGGAACCGATCGAGATTAAAGACTTCGAACCCTATGCGGACCGGATCGTAGAGGGCTCGAAGGTGATCTATCGCACGGATTGGTTTAAGCAGCTTCCGGGGCGGCATTATTTCAGCGATTTTCCTTACATGACGATTGAATTGGCCAGATGGCTTGCCGAGCGAAAAATCGGACTGATCGGGATGGACGTTCCTACGCCGAACCCAACGGATTACGATCCCGTTCATAAAATTTTACTAGGAGCGGAAATCGTCGTCGTCGAAGGCTTAGCGAATCTAGGCGATATCGGTGCGGATGCGTTTTTTTTCGCCGCCGCTCCTTTGAAGATCAGAGGAAGAGACGGAGCGCCGATTCGGGCATTTGCGATGGTCGGGCTGTAACTATCGACAACAGAGGGGGATACAAGCAATGGATAAACACGACGGATTAAAGCTTTCTTTTCGGATTATCGTGAATCGATATGAGGACGAGGAGCAATTTCAGCAGCTTCTGACATTTCTGACGGAGTATAAGGACAGTATCGACGAGCTCGCGATTTTTTCGGAATATTGGCATTTCGGTTATTATCCGTTGGATGAATTTAGCGCCAGGTGCGACATCATCGAGAATCGGATCGAGCGATTGCGAGAGGCCGGCTTCCGAAATGTCGGCGTGAATATGCTTTCCACGCTTGGCCATTTTCCCGAGGCTTGGGACTGGTTGCCGGCGTTGCCTTATCAAGGAGCCGTTGGTCCCGATGGGACGGTCTCTACGAGCAGCTTCTGTCCGAACTCCGCTGAGTTTCGTACTTATATTGCCAGAAAATATATCCTTGCCGCTCAGACGAAACCGGATTTTATCTGGGTAGATGACGACGTTCGGATGTTTGCTTTAGGCGTGGACTATGCTTGCTTCTGTCCGGAATGCTTACGAATTTATAATCATAAATACGCATCCGACTTCACGAGAGAGCAACTGGTGAACGAGCTGAATTCGAGCGAAGGCGGAATCCATAGGGAGCGGTGGGTCAGTCAGAACATCGAGACGATCGAACGTTTGCTTGCGCACATCGCGGAAGCCGTTCACAGCGTAGATGCATCCATCGAGCTAGGCCTGATGACGGTAAGTCTCAGCATCTCTACGTATTCCGGCGTCGATTACTCGAAATGGTTTCACGCTTTGAAAGCCGTGAAGGCCCGACCGGGCGGCGGTTTTTTCGAAGACAGCAAACCGTTCGGCTTTGTTCGCAAAATTCATGAGATTAATCGCCAAATCGGACTCTACCCTGACTCCGTCCGGGATATCCAGTACGAGCTGGAAAATTTCCCATTCCAAACCCTGTCCAAATCCGTTCATATCACGCTCTTGGAATGCACAGCCGCGATTATGGCCGGTTCGAATGGCGTTGCATTCGATGCGCTTAAGGGGGAGAAGGGATCGCTTGAGGAATATCAAGAGCTGATGCGCGGCATTCAAGCGAGCAGACCGTTATGGGCCGAAATGGAGCGCATTGCCGGCAAGTATAGAGCTGCAGGGCTTTATCCCGCATTGTCTGCTGAATATGAAGCCAAGCGGAACGTAGAGAACGGCAACTGGTTTGACAGCATAGCGGTAGACAACACCCCTAAGTCTTATGTGCTTAGCGAGATTGGCATTCCGCTTGCGATGTCTCAGGATACCGCATGCGGAGTCATCCTCTCGGGGAATATGCCGGAGGCTTACTCGACTGAAGAGCTGAAAGCAATGCTAAGTCGCGGGGTCTTACTGGACGGCCGCGCGTTGGAGATTTTAACAGATCGCGGCTTAGGCGCCTATTGCGGGGTAGCGGTTGATCGAATCTATGACAATGGCGTTCTGGAGCGTTTAACGGATGATCCTCTCAACGATGGTCATCAGGGAGAGGAAAGAGATGCGCGCAATTCGATGTCGAAAGGCATGTGTTACACCTTAAAGCCGCTTCACGACGATGTAAGAGTGCTTAGTCGCCTGATCAGTTTCACCAGAAAGGATTTAGGGCCAGTCTCATCGGTATATGAGAATACGCTAGGCGGCCGGGTTGCCGTTCAAGGCTACATGCCATGGCAAAATATTCACTCCGGGGTTAAAAGAACGCAATGGATGCAAATCTGCGATTGGCTGAGTTATGGACGTCTTCCCGTTGTTATCGACCGCAGCTGCAAGGTGGTGCCTTTCCTTAAAGAAGCGGAGGATGGCAGCGGCTGGTTCGTCATGCTATTGAACGGATCGTTCGACGATGCAAGCGCGATTGAGGTAAAGCTGCGGGTTGCGGCGGACAAGGGAGCCGTCTACGAGCTACTGGCCGATGGAAGCAGCAGCTTATTGCCGGATAGCGCCTATCGTCAAGGCGATGGTGAAATCATCCTTTCGCTGGATCGCATCGGCAACTGGAAGAGCAGAATGTTCTACCAAGTTTAATTTCATCCGAGCGGGTCAGATTTTGTAAGAAGGAGCATGGACGACATGATGAAGAAGATCGCCTTAGTTAATTTTTCGACGCTCGATTACTCGATAGAAGAAACGATTCTGCGTAAAGCCGGCTATCAAGTGGATGTCTATGACGGCATTGCGACAGAGGATTTACCGACTGCGATAAAGGATGCCGAGGTTCTAGTCGTGCAACTGCAGCAAGTTACGGAAGCGCTATTAGAGAGAATGCCCAGTCTAAAGCTGATTGCCCGAGAAGGCATCGGCTTGGATAGTATTCCGGTTCAAGCTGCGAGCGAACGCGGAATTACGGTGATGAACGTGCCGGACTATTGCTTGGAGGAAGTGGCCGTCCATGCCGTCAGCTTGATGCTTGCGGCGCATCGCAAGCTTTTCCCTTCTTCAGCGCTCGTACGCGGGGGCCAATGGACCCAAATGCCTGAACTTAAGCCAATCTTCGCCTTATCGGAGTTAACCTTGGGATTAATCGGGATGGGACGTATCGGGGCGCAGGTGATCTCCCGAATGAGAGGATTCGGGTGTCGGATTATCGTTAGCGATCCTTATTTACATCCGGACAGCGCGCCCGAAGGCGTCGAGCTGGTGTCTTTGGACGAATTGCTGGCGCAATCCGATCTGATTACGCTTCACTGCCCTTATACGGAAGAAACCAAGCACCTAATCGATAAACGACGGATTGAAAAAATGAAGAAGAAGCCCGTGTTGATCAACGTCTCGCGCGGACCGCTTATTCATGAGGGCGATTTGCTGGACGCACTGAACAGTGGAGACATTTCTTTTGCGGGATTGGATGTTCTGACACAGGAGCCTCCGGCAAACGATCATCCGCTGCTGCACCATCCCAAAGCAATCGTGACGAACCATATTGCTTGGTATTCCGAGCAATCGGAAGCGCGGATGCGGAATTTGACTTCTAATCGCATTGTCGACTTCCTCGAGGGAAGGGAAATCCCGAATGTTGTAAACAAGAAATAACTAGGGAATTGAAAATGACAACAAAGCTGCCGAGTTCTCTCGGCAGCTTTGTTTGAATTTATAATCCTCGCCGAATTCGAACGTCTTCAGACACGCGCTAGCTTCAGCAGCCAACAGGAAGTGCGGTTCAGCGTACGGGTATTTCGCGCGCTGTTTGTGACGGCAATGTTTAGAAAGATCCGAACTCCGTCACCGGTCCGGTTGTTGAAAAGCACTTTGTTCGGTTGCAAATCGCCAGCACCACCGCGGACAGTGAACGTTCCGGTTGAGGGCAGTGCCTCCACCTTGAAGATGAATGCATCGTTGGATAACAGGAAATTCAAGCTTTTTAACACGAGTTTTTTTCCGTTAGGCACGTCTATTACAATGGTTTGCACATCAACGCTTTTTCCGGGTAATAACTTAATCGGATTATTCCCGCCCACAATTCCATTTAATTGAAGCATATCAACACCTCCTGATCGTAATACGACAGTATATGTCGCGCGCATTGGACAAGTTTGGATGATTGTCCCAATGCGTAACCTCGCAACGCTCATACGGACGTACTTTTTTTAGATGAAATCAATGGGTAGACCTACTCTTGTATTCTCTTTACTTCGAAGTATTGATCTGCTAGTATTGCTAATTGTTAACCTCTGAAAATAATTTAGGTTAACAATTAAAGCGCGGATGGTAGTAGTTCAAAGCATGGGAGGATGATTTAGATGGAAACCAATATGGCAAATACGAAATGGCAATTTTTTGCCGCGAAAGCCTTGAGCGGTCAACGTCTAACTTTAGAGGAGGGGCTCTCGGTACTCGAAGCCGACAATGATGAAGTGCTTCTGATCATGAATGCTGCATTTACGGTGAGAAGACATTTCTACGGCAAAAAAGTGAAGCTGAACATGATCATTAACGCTAAAAGCGGCCTTTGCCCTGAGGACTGCGGCTATTGTTCGCAATCGATCGTTTCGACGGCGCCGGTCAGTAAATATACGATGCTCGATAAAGAAACGCTTGTTGCTGGCGCACGTGAAGCGATGGCTCGCAAAGCCGGGACCTATTGCATCGTAGCAGCTGGGAAAGGACCTACGGAAAAAGAGCTTAATCAAGTGGTTGACGCCGTTAAAGAAATTAGGGAGACTATGCCGCTGAAAATTTGCGCATGCCTAGGCATTCTCAAGGAAGATCAAGCCGAACGACTTGCCGAGGCCGGTGTTCATCGTTACAACCACAACCTGAATACGAGTAAGGCCAACTACCCTTCCATCACTACGACCCATACATATGATCAGCGTGTTGAAACCGTAGAGAAGGTAAAGATGCACGGAATGTCTCCTTGCTCCGGTGTTATTATCGGCATGGGCGAGACCCATCAAGAAATTGTTGAAATGGCTTTTGCGCTCCGCGAACTCGACGCAGATTCGATCCCGATCAATTTCTTAAACGCGATACCGGGGACTCCTCTAGAGCATGCAGGCCGCACCTCTTCGATGAAAGCCTTAAAGGTGCTAGCCTTATTCCGATTGGTTTGTCCATCTAAAGAAATCCGCGTAGCCGGCGGCCGTGAAGTAAATCTCCGAACACTGCAACCCTTGTCTTTATACGCTGCAAACTCATTGTTCGTTGGCGATTATTTAACGACGGCTGGTCAAGAAGTGTCTGCCGATCATCAAATCATTGAAGATTTGGGATTCGAAATCGAGTTGAACGCTCTGTAAGGCGGTGACATCATGGAATGGATGGAAAAGGAACTCTAATTATTGTCAGCAACTTCATGAAAATAAGATGGCGGATCAATAACAAAGCTGCTTCGAATGGCCTCTCTCGAGACCGTCGAAGCAGCTTTTTTCATTCCTGCCAACCAGATCGTAACGATAATTAACTCATCTTCAGTCAGATTAGGACCGAAACCGCACATAATCCGCTTCCATGTCAGAGGGGTTCTTAAAAAGTAATATTGACGAATTTGTGACTAATTAGTATGTCATAAATGATTTTAATGAAACATAATAAAACTACCATTTCCAATAATAATGACTCATATATATAATTATGACACACTAATCAAACATCCAAAGAGGAGACAATCGAATGACGAAGAATATGGTGTACGCCTTCCACAAGGGAAATGCCCAAATGAAAGCCTTGTTGGGAGGGAAAGGAGCAAATCTGGCAGAAATGACTAGCGTAGGTTTGCAAGTGCCTCCCGGATTCACTATTACGACGGAAGCTTGCAAGGTTTTTTTTCAAAACGGAAACAGTCTTCCGGATGAATTAGCGCCACAGATCAAGAGCGCAATGAGGCAGTTGGAGGCCGCTAAAGGCCAGTTTTTCGGGGATCCTTCGAATCCTTTACTCGTATCGGTTCGTTCTGGATCCGTCACTTCAATGCCGGGTATGATGGATACCATATTAAACCTAGGACTCAACGATCAAACGGTAAGGGGGTTGGCGGACTCCACGGGAGATGAACGTTTTGCTTTCGATTGCTACAGAAGGTTGATCCAAATGTTCGGGAACGTAGTTTTGGGAATCGAATCCGTTTATTTCGAACGGTCGATCAAGCAATTGAAAAAGAGCCTCGGCGTGACCCAAGATCAAGAGATTACGAGTGAAGGCTGGAAACAACTGGTTACCGATTATAAACGGCTTACACTGAAGGAGACGGGACACGACTTCCCGCAAAACGTGGATGAACAGTTGAATATGGCTGTCGAAGCCGTATTTAAATCCTGGCACAATCCAAGAGCGCAATTTTATCGGAACATCCATCGCATTTCCGATGATCAAGGGACGGCGGTAAACGTGCAGTGCATGGTGTTCGGAAATAAAGGAACGGATTGCGGAACGGGGGTCGTCTTCACGCGGGATCCTTCGACCGGAGAAAACGTCCTGTATGGTGAATACTTGATGAATGCCCAAGGCGAAGATGTCGTAGCGGGCGTGAGAACACCGAAAAACATCCAGGAACTCAAAGGCGAAGCGCCTGAGTTGTATCGTGAGTTAGATCTGATATGCCGCCAGTTGGAGAACCATTATAAAGACATGCAGGATATCGAGTTTACGGTGGAGCATGGGAAACTCTATGTCCTCCAAACAAGGAACGGAAAGCGAAATGCGCTTGCGGCGGTGAAAATCGCGGTTGATCTGGTTCGAGAAGGCACGCTGAATAAAGAGGAGGCCCTGCAAAGAGTCGAAGTCTCCCATCTCGATCAACTTCTTCATAGAGGGATTGACGAAAGCTCGATTCCGATCGTGCTGACGACGGGATTGCCAGCTTCCCCGGGGGCAGCTGTCGGCCAGGTCGTATTCGATGCCGATACGGCTTCTGAGTGGGAAAAAGTCGGAAAGCAGGTCCTATTGGCTCGCCCGGAAACGACCCCGGAGGATATACACGGCGTGATCGCTTCCAACGGGGTCTTGACAGGCCGGGGAGGTATGACGAGCCACGCGGCCGTTGTTGCAAGAGGAATGGGAAAACCGTGCGTTTGCGGCTGTGAAGATATCGTCTTTGATTTGGGTAACAAATTCATGCTTATCGGCGACCAAACCATATCCGAAGGCGACTGGTTGACGCTGGACGGAGCCAGCGGAAGGATCATGAAAGGCGTTGTCCCGTTGAAGGAAGCCACGGTTACGGACGATCTCATGCAAATGCTGAGTTGGGCGGACGAAATCAAGACAATGCAGGTATATGCCAATGCGGATAATCCGGAAGATGCTCAAATTGCTCGAGAGTTCGGTGCGCAGGGCATCGGATTATGTCGTACGGAGCATATGTTTTTCGCCCCTGAGCGTTTGGTCGTGATGCAGGAATTGATCTTGTCCGATACGCCTGAACAGCGCGAGGCAGCGCTGAACCGACTTCTTCCGATGCAACAGTCGGATTTCGAAGGGATTTTTCAGAACATGACCGGTTTTCCCGTTACGATCCGATTGCTGGATCCACCTTTGCATGAATTTCTTCCAAACCTCAAAGAATTGCAGCAGCAACTGTTTACCGCGGAAACGGAAGAAGGCAAAGCCCGTCTAGCGCAACTCATCCGCAAGGTGAATTCCCTGCATGAATCGAATCCTATGCTCGGCCATCGAGGATGCCGACTGGGTATCGTATTTCCGGAAATCTACGAAATGCAGGTCGAGGCTATATTCCATGCCGCAGCGGTCAGCACGGCTCAAGGATTCGAGGTTATTCCCGAAATCATGATTCCCCTCGTAGGCCATGCCAACGAGTTGAAGGTTATGCGGGAGTTGGTGGTCTCCACTGCAGAGAAGGTACTCGGTCCGGCATACAAAAACGGAATCCGGTATCGTGTAGGAACCATGATCGAAGTTCCCCGCGCTGCATTGACAGCCCGTGAAATAGCGGGATATGCGGATTTCTTTTCCTTCGGCTCCAACGATCTGACTCAAATGACGTTCGGCTACAGCCGTGATGACGCGGAAGGGAAGTTTTTGGGACACTATCTGGATCGAAAATTGCTTGCTGACAACCCATTTCAGGTTCTGGACGCTGATGGAGTCGGTCAACTAATCGGCATGGCAGTGACGAGCGGCCGTAGCGTTAAGCCGGCATTGAAAACGGGGTTATGCGGAGAACATGGAGGGGATAAAGACTCGATTTTCTTCTGCCATCGAATCGGACTGAATTACGTCAGCTGTTCTCCTTACCGGATTCCCATGGCCCGAATTGCTGCCGCCCAAGCCGCGATCGAACAGAAGAACCGGGGATTGGCGAAAAATCAGGCAATGTGAGAAGAGAGCCGGATTAAGCCATACTGTTTAGTACGGATGAAAAATCCCGATGATGCTACGTGAGATCATCGGGATTACTTGTGTAGGAGCAAATATCCGGACACCGAACATCAGATACGTACCCTTATTTTCCGCAGGGTTAACAGCCGTTACGAGCGTTCCCCAGTACGTTGCGCTTGCGGTAATAGGGATCGTCCTTTACTTCCTTGCTATTCGCGTATTTAAAGCGAAGGATTTGCCTTTATAAACTGTTCACGATAACTTTTTTAAAAAAACCGACAAATCCAGAGATGGTAAGAGGAAATTGATGGTTCAGGTATGGTATCCGGCTCAAGCTGGTAGCGGCAAGTACGCTCCCTTTATCCCCGACACCCGGATTTTAAGTTATATGGCCGAGAACTATGGCCTTCCAGGGTTTACTCTTCAACACCTGAAGTACGTATCCAGTCATGTTTATTCGGGAGCCGAAGTCTCTTCGGCACAGACTTCATAACCGCTGATTCTTACGAATCCCGGCTTCGGCTCCTCCAGGTTCCTCCACACGTCGCAAGCCCAAAATCTCGCGAGTCGTGGATATATCGTGGCAGTGATCGATCACACCTACAATACATTTGCAACCGAGTTTCCGGACGGGCAAATCAAGACCAGCTCAACCAACGATTTGTTCTCCCCCTTCCATGATTACCGGACAGAAAGAGGAAACCGCGACAAGTTGGGAAAAGTTTTAACCGACGATGTGGCGTTTACGCTGGACCAATTCGAGCTCATCCAATCAGGGCAGATCCCAAGTCATCTAAAAGGGAGGATTGATCTAGGTCACGTCGGGGTTTTCGGACATTCCATCGGCGGAGCGACGGCCTATGACGCTTCTTTCGATCCACGAATTGCGGTTGGAATAGTCTTGGATTGAGGGCTTTATCGACTGCGTGACAGAGAGGGTCAATTCCTCTATATCGACAATACGGAGCATAGCCGCTTTCCGGAGGTGAAGTTCGTAAGTTCGCTATTAAGCAAAAAAGAGGGGGAAGTGATTGCTCTACAGAAATCCTAACGGAGAACATGCGAGACTCTCCACTATCCCCTTAGAGATAAACCGACATAATCCGAATACCGGCTTCACAAAAAAAAAAATTTAAAACCTCGCAAAGCTTGATACTGCGTGAATTCGGCTGATTCTTTCATTATTTATTTATTGGCCGTCTCTATAATGAAATGTGGTACCCGTCCATTCGACAAGTTTCATCATAAAGGAGAAAAACATGAAAAAATCAGTTATATGCCTATTGATTGCCCTATTAGCGTTCGGGACTTCATTATCGCAGATTCATAGTGCGCACGCGGCAGAAAATGAATTTGTTTTTACCGTTAGCGGCAATGGCGCCACCGTTACAGGTTACTCCGGCACGGATGTGAACGTGGTCATTCCAGCCACGTTAGGGGGGGAGGCAGTAACTTCGCTCGGCAGATCGGCGTTCGATACTTATGTGACGGGCAAATCCAAACTCACGGGCGTCGCAATTCCGAATACCGTGAATCAGATCCAAACGTATGCCTTCCGTTATAATAGCCTCACTTCCATAGACCTTCCGGACAGCTTGTTAACGATCGGCTCCAGCGCCTTCGAGAACAATCCGCTCACGAACGTCGTATTCCCGGATAGCGTGACGTCGATCGGAAACTATTCTTTTTACATGAATAGTTTAACATCGATTAAATTATCGGAAAATTTGAAGACGATTAATGGAGGGGCTTTCGACACCAATCACATTACGAAATTGGTCATACCGGCCGGTGTAACGAAAGTCGACAGCAGCTCATTCTATAATAACAGCTTGACCAGCGTAACGGTGTTAGGCGCTGCGACATCTTTTGGGACAGGCGTCTTTGCGGGCAATCCGGGGAATCTCAAACTATTCGGAATCTCGAATTCTCCCGCAGCCACTTATGCAGCGAATAACGGTCACACGTTCGTTGACGGAACGACGTTGTTTCAAGCGGTCGCGACCGCTAAGGCATATTTGAACAATCATTTTCCTGGTACCGGCATAGGACAATTGCCGGCTAATGCTTATAGCGATTTGACCGCGGCGTATGACGCCGCCATGGCCTATATCGACGGTATCGGGAACGCGACCGTCGCCTCCGACTTGGCGGCCGCCGCAATCCCGGTGACCGCGGCGATCTCGGTATTCGAGGGACAGATTATCCGGGCGGGCAATCCTGCGGCGTTGGGGACGGCGCTGACCGAAGCGGTGCAGGCACTTACAGGTCATTCCGTAGGAACGAACGCGGGACAAGCATCGGAGGGCGCTCGAAGCGCGCTACAGACTGCGATCGACGCGGCGCGGCAGATCTTCAATCAGGCCGCCAATTACCGGCAGGATGAATTGGACGTCGCCGTCGCCCAGTTAAATGCGGCGATGGATACGTTCACGGCTGCGATTATACCGGCCGGAGATCCGACGGCGCTCGGCAATGCCCTAGCGAATGCGCAGCAGGCGATGGCGGCTTATCCGGAAGGCGCGAACGTGGGGCAAACGTCTTCGGAAACGCGCATCGCGTTGCAGACGGCGATCAACGCGGCGTTGCAGATTCTACAGAACGCTGGGCAATACTCGCAAAGTCAGTTGGATGCTGCCGTCAGCTCGTTAAGTTCAGCGATTCAAGCCTTCAATGCCGCGGTCATCGGACCCGGCAATCCGATGGCGCTCGGCGCGACGATCACGGTTGCGCAGCAGGCGATGGCGGACCATCCGCAAGGCTCGGGAGTCGGGCAGACGTCAGCCGGCGATCGCGTTACGCTGAGAACGGCCATCGATACGGCACAGCCTATTTGGGATAATGCGGGCGATTACACGCAAAGTCAGTTGGATGCTGCCGTCAGCTCGTTAAGTTCAGCGATTCAAGCCTTCAATGCCGCGGTCATCGGACCCGGCAATCCGATGGCGCTCGGCGCGACGATCACGGTTGCGCAGCAGGCGATGGCGGACCATCCGCAAGGCTCGGGAGTCGGGCAGACGTCAGCCGGCGATCGCGTTACGCTGAGAACGGCCATCGATACGGCTCAGCTTATTCGGGATAATGCGGGCGATTACACGCAAAGTCAGTTGGATGCGGCAATAAGCGCATTGAATGCTGCGATAACGGCATTCCAGCAAGCCATCGTGCCGGCTGGCGATTCATCGATGCTCAATACGCGGTTAACGAACGCTGGGATGGCATTGACGGCCCATCCCGAAGGTTCAGGCGTAGGACAAGCGTCGGCGAGCGATCGCAGCGCTTTGCAGGCAGCGATCAACGCCGCGCAGGCAATCGCCGACGATGCGCTGAACCAAACTCAGGCTCAGTTAGATGATGCCGTCGCCGATCTGGAAGCGGCGACGGCGACATTCGAAGCCGTGATTATCCAGGCCGGGGACGCGACGGATCTGGAACATTTGTTGGTGGATGCGACCCAGACGCTAGCGGGCCATCCCGAAGGTTTAGGCGTAGGACAAGCGTCGGCGGGCGATCGCGGCGCTTTGCAGGCAGCGATCAGCGCCGCGCAGGCAATCGCCGACGATGCGCTGAACCAAACTCAGGCTCAGTTGGATGATGCCGTCGCTGATCTGGAAGCGGCGACGGCGACATTCGAAGCCGTGATTATCCAGGCCGGGGACGCGACGGATCTGGAACATTTGTTGGTGGATGCGACCCAGACGCTAGCGGGCCATCCCGAAGGTTTAGGCGTAGGACAAGCGTCGGCGAGCGATCGCG
>NZ_RBZM01000002.1 GCF_003628305.1 Cohnella endophytica
GACGGCGACATTCGAAGCCGTGATTATCCAGGCCGGGGACGCGACGGATCTGGAACATTTGTTGGTGGATGCGACCCAGACGCTAGCGGGCCATCCCGAAGGTTTAGGCGTAGGACAAGCGTCGGCGAGCGATCGCGGCGCTTTGCAGGCAGCGATCAGCGCCGCGCAGGCAATCGCCGACGATGCGCTGAACCAAACTCAGGCTCAGTTGGATGATGCCGTCGCCGATCTGGAAGCGGCGATGGATTCATTCGAAGCCGCTTGGGTAAGGTTAGTGCTAATGGCACCGGCCAATAAGTTGTACGGCCCGAACAATATTCTTCTCTTTAAGGTACGCTATGGATACGAAGTAATCGTTGCCGGGACGCCGGTCATTTCGCTCACGGTTGGAACTGGCTCTAACACTCGGAAGGTGTATGCCAAATATACGGGAAAACGTAACTTGGCATTGACGGAGCTGACCTTCGAATACGAAGTTCCAGCCGGAATTGCGGATGTGGATGGCATCGAAGTGGCAGCCGCGTTGGAGCTTCCGGACGGCGCCAGCATCGTACGCGCCTCCGGCGGAGCCGCTTCGCTGGCGTACGGGACGCCGAATACGAGCGGAATCTACATAGTGGCGATACCGCCCGATGTTACGCTGACTGTGGAGCCTGACGGATCGACGCGGCAAGTGATCAGAGCGGCGACAAGCGTGTACGGTGAATCGGCTAGCAATGCACTGACGGCGCTCCGATGGCTGAAGGGCATTTTCAACGCTGCTGATTTCACCAACGGAACAGGCGGAACCGATATTTTGTCTGAGCATCGATTCAGTGTCTCTGCGAACGGCGATTATACCGTATATGCCCGAGACGAGGCAGGCAATGAAGCGGTGAAGGTGTTTGCCGTTACCGGTATCTCAACACCGTCTTCGTCGGTTGGCGGTGATCGACCGGTGGCATCGAATTCCACCGTGACGATGAATCCGGAAGGCGGGATTACCGCACTTGTTGATTCGTCCGACATCGAACAAGTCACACGTCCTGACGGCACGGTGATCGAACAGGTCATCCTCTCCGAACGGATGCGGGAGCGAGTGCTGGAGCTTCTGAGAGAGGCGAAGGAACCGCATGTCACGATTGAGATTGAGTTAAAAGATCGGGAGCATGCCGTGCAAACACGGCTTCCGGCTGCTTGGATCGCGGAGATGGCCAAAGCTTACCCGAATGCGATCATTGAGGCGAAGCTGAACAGATCCAGCTACCAATTGCGAATAAGTGCGCTCGACCTGGCCGGTTTGGCGGAACGGCTCCATGCGGAAGCATCGGATTTGACCGTCAGCATCATTCAGGAGCAGGCCGGCGAAGATATTCGACATGAGATCGAACGGATCGGCATCTCCCAAGGATTTACCGTATTCGGTGGCGTCATCGAATTCAAGGTAACGGCGGAAGCGAACGGGCAAACGTCGGAGGTGCAAGATTTCGGGGGAACGTATATGATTCGGACGATCAAACTGGACGGGGAGGCGGCGAACCGCAACCTGGTTGCCGTGCAGTATGATCCGGCGACCGGAACAGTCGTTTATGTTCCCGCGCGACTGGACACTAGACCTGACGGATCAACGGAAGCAATTCTGAATGTGCCGCATAACAGCCTCTACACGGTCGTAGACGTGAAGGCCCGAACCTTCGCCGACTTAACCGGACACTGGGCGAAGGCGGATGTGGAGCATTTAGCGTCCAAGCTGTTGGTGAACGGCGTTACAGCCGACCGTTTCGCGCCCGATGGTATCATTACGCGGGCGGAATTTTTGGCCTTGCTCGTTCGAGGGCTGGGGCTGTCCGTGAAGGCGGACGAGGACAGTTCCCCTTACGCGGATGTCCTTGCATCTGCATGGTATGCACCAGCGGTCAATTCGGCGGTGGCGAACAGACTGGCGACCGGCATCGGTGCGGATCGTTTTGCGCCCAACGACCTGATCACCCGCGAGCAAATGGCCGTGATTGTCGGTAGGGCCTTAACCTTCTCCGGCCATGTAACCGGTGGCGATGGGCGAGCGGACAATCCGTTGGCTGCGTTCACTGATCGCGACTCCATTTCTTCCTGGGCGAAAGCGGCGGTAGCCCGTGTATCGGAAGTTGGCATCGTGAAGGGGATGGAAGACGGACGCTTCGCGCCGACGGAATATGCGACGCGGGCGCAGGCGGCGCTCATGCTAAAGAGGCTCCTGCAATACCTGCATAATATCGATTAAACTCTGTTGCACGATCACTAACGGGGAACTATTGCTCAACATACACGACGGCTGCCGGCTAATTAGTGCGGCTGTCGGGTGACAAGAACATAGTCGATTAAAGTCCGCGTAAATTGCGTATGTGCCTCAGGCGGACTGCTAAGCCACAGTGCGCAACCCCATCGTACCGAGGCGCTCGTTTTTTTGCAAAGACCAAATTATTCGTTTCACAGGAATTCTAACGGGAGACGATAGTGTAATAAACGAGATGTTCTATTCAAAGAAACCACTCCATTGTCAGGAGTGGTTTTGTCTTTATATACTGATGTATATTTTGTGGTCAAACCGTTCTTTGTGCTTAGATACATTACGGTGAACCGTATCACAAGTAACGTCAAGTTTTTATTGTATTACTCGAATCAAGTATGCAAAAAATCAAACTTTGATCCCCAAGGTATGGAATACGCAAATAGATTGTAGTTGGTTGTAAACAGTGTTACTCTAACAACGGTAAACTTAAAATGTATGTTCTGCAGTGCATCTAGTAATAGTCACCATTTCAGTTATAAGAAAGGTAACACTATGATAAAAGTTGAAAACTTATCCTTCTCATTTCCGCAAAAAGAACTATATACAAACATTTCATTTACGTTAGAAGAGGCACAACATTGCGCTTTTATTGGAACAAGTGGCAGTGGTAAAAGTACACTGATAGATATACTGATGGATTCAGAAAGATATATGTTCGAGGGCAAGTTAGAAATGGACCCGACTTTCAAAATTGGGTATGTAAGTCAATTCTCGCAATTTGACAGAACTAAAGAAACAACCGTTTTTGAATATATCGGAGATGAATTTATTAAGATACAAGATGAAATACAATCTATTTGTACTGAAATGGAAACATCATCGGATATTGAGCCGTTACTCGAAAAGTATCAATTAGCTTTAGACGCATTTGATTCAATCGGTGGGGAAGATTTTGAAAGCAACATTAATAAGAAACTAAATCAAGCAAACCTCATGAAGCTAAAAGATCTTAGGGTATCCGACCTGAGTGGTGGGGAATTCAAACTCATTCAAGTGATGAAGGAAATGCTTAATAGCCCAGACTTAATGATAATGGACGAACCAGATGTATTTTTAGACTTTGAAAACCTAAATGCGCTTAAAAATCTTATTAATGCTCACAAAGGAATACTGCTAGTTGTTACGCACAACCGATATCTATTGAATCATTGTTTCAATAAAATCTTACACCTTGAAAACACGGAGATCCAAGAGTTTGATGGGCGATATATGGATTATAATTTCTCATTACTACAGACTAAAATTGAGTTACAAGAACTCGCAGTCGCCGAGAAAGAAGAAATTGAGAGAAACGAGAAAGTCATAGATCATCTAAGAGCGATTGCAACTTTTAATGCAGATGCCGCTAGAGGTAGAGCGTTAAAAGCTAGAGTTAGTTTTCAAGAGAGATTGGAAGCACGTAGAATTAAAGCGCCATTTGTTGATATTAAGCAGCCGACGATCAGTTTCGGTATGGATAATGAAATTGAAGATACCACTGTTATACATGTCAGTAATTATAGTGTTGCCTTTGATCAGTTGCTTTTAGACAATGTTAACTTTGAGATAAAATCTACGGATAAAGTGGCTATTATTGGTCCAAACGGTACCGGGAAAACGACTTTACTCAGAGATATCTTTAACAATAATCATGATTCAATTGAAATAAATGCTGATGTTAAAGTGGCTTACTTATCTCAGAGTCAAGGTGAAATGCTAAAGGATTCGAATACAATATTAGAAGAATTCATCGATGCTGGGTTTAACACTTATGATGAGGTTAGATCGTATATTTCAAACTATGGCTTTGAAGGAGAAATCGTTAATCAAAAGATAGAATCTTTATCTGGTGGAGAAAAAAATATGCTTCAATTGGCTAAAGTTTCTGCCAGTAAAGCAAACGTATTGCTTCTTGATGAACCGACAAGTCATTTAGACACCTATACACAAATCGCGCTGGAAAAAGCCATTGAAGACTATAAAGGTGCGATTCTCATGATATCTCATGATTTCTATTCTGTTGTAAATGGTATGGATTATGTATTAATCATTGACGATAAGACGATTAGAAAGATGAGTATCCGAAAATTTAGACAGATGATTTATGCTAGTCATTTTGATAAAGACTATTTAGAAAAGGAACAAAGAAAAAAATCAGTTGAAATGAAAATAGAATTGGCTTTAAAGAATACTGATTTTGAACTTGCAAAAGGATTAGTGGATGAGCTAGAAGCGCTGATTAAGTTGCTTTAAATTACAACCCTCTGATTGAAATAAAGACCTGAATTAGGCTCATAAGCAAGTGAATTGGGACATCCATTGGGTGTCCCAATATTTTTGCGGTAAACCCGTAATAATTTGCGCCGGAGACTACGGATCCGGTTCGAGACTACTTTTGTCACGATTGGGCAGGATAGTTCAATGACAACAGGTTGCCGAAAGGCGGCTTTTTTTACAAACGGCAGGTTATATTAATTCCCTTGGGAATACTTAAAGGATGTGGAGCAGTGTACGGATGCTTTAACGGCTACTACGGAACAGCCATTATTGCGTTAATGGGCAGAGAGGATTAGCGAATTTGTTTTACTCTCAGAAAATGATAAATTCTTTGTTGTTTTTTCATAATTAGGTGAATAGGCTGGCTATTTGGGCATTTCTTTTCTCATTGGGACAAGCTGGGATAAAAAACCGTGATACAATCGGTTTTGTGATTGATCGATCCCAAAGTCCTCGAAAGGAAGTGCGCAATCATGAAAAAATGGTTTATTGCTTCTTTAGCTGCATTGTCGTTCATTTCAATAAACTTCTCAAGAACAGAAGCGTTTGCAGCAACCGCTCAAACAACTCACGCGGCACCGACGCAAACCGTCTCAGTTACATCGGTTGAACAAAAAATCGTCGACAATGCAATTTCCTATATTGGTAAAGTACATTATAAATTCGGCGTACGTGACACACAAAAGCTTATTCTTGACTGTTCTGCGTTTACCCAATTGGTATTCAAAAATAGTGGTATTTCCATTCCTTGGGGTTCTAGAGCCCAAGCCCAAATTGGCACGCTCGTTAAATCGAAGTCCGACCTGCGTGTCGGCGACCTGGTTATGTTTAGTATCGGAACTCCAGGAAAAATTTCGCATGTTGGCATCTATATCGGCGACGGCAAGTTTATTAACAATCAACCTGGCGTTGGCGTAAATATCAAAAGCTTAGATAGCGGTTACTTCAAAAACCGATTCATCCTGGGACGTCACGTCGTTTAAAGGACAAGCCCAACAAGTGTAAAGAGTCATCACATGTAGAAGTCCGAAAAAGTCCGCGCTTCGCGGGCTTTTTTGAGTTTTCTAATTCATTTTGTCACTAACGATTAATCGATCGCCCATAAAATTGTGGGAATTGCATGGCGGTTCGTTTCATCACTTTGATTTTGAGTATCTTAGAATTCTTTTGTACATCGTTTTATTTTCCAAAGTGTTAAATATGCTCATATCAGGCTGTGTATTAATCTCCAAGATCCAAGGATTCATTTTATGATCAATTGCGATATCAACTCCGAATGCTCGTTTACTATTATAACTTTTGCCAAGGACAGTGCATGCATCTTTCCCTAGTTTCTCAACTTTTTGAATGTACTGTTTCCTTGATACGTCATTCAAATGTGGTTTGAGCAAGATATTTACGGGTAATGGAGTTCCTCCAGAATGAAAATTTGTTACTATTTTATTACGCTTCGCTTGCCTTCCAATAATCCCTGTCACATCTAATATTCCTTTTCCATTCTTTTGTACCATAACTCTGATATCGAAAGGACGATTATTGTGTTTTAACATTAGAATTCCTTTTTGAACAATATATTTATCCCTAATAAGATTCCTTTTAACCGAAGCAAATAATTCATTTAATGAGTTAAAATTATGTGCATTCGATCCGATGTGTAAAATAAAGTTATTTTTTCCCCTGGTTATTTTATATATTCCACGACCGCCTGTTCCTTCATCAGGTTTTAAGTATACTGATCCATACAATCTCAGCATTATTTTAATGTTAGATAAAGTTGCTTCTCGTGTGTCTGGCAAGAATGTGCTTATCATTTTATATTTCTTCATGAAATAGTACTTTCCCAATTTACCCATTTTATATTTTACCTTTTTCACACGATCAACCTCCAATTGTGTTGCAGAAGTAATATATGCTAAATAAAATATACGGTACAGGGTTAAAAGCTTATTCTGTGTTAACAGGTTGTAACTAATTTGGCTACAGATGAAGGGGGTGGAGAAAGCGGTCTCCTTTTTGTGTACCGATTCCGATCTTCAAGGATAATCACGGGAAAGAATCTGTGTTTTACTTGTTGAGTTCAATTACTACGGACATATATCCACGATATGAATAAGGATTCCAAATGCCGACTTTTATCGGATATTTTGTATCACGAAGAAATCAAGGTAAGAAGGGGGTAGGTAATCAAATCCTACAGCTCTCAATGCTGCGTTACTTGGATCGATTTGCTGAAAAGGCAATAATTAATGACGAATCGGGTAAAACATTTCATTTCACAATGACCGGTTTTAAGCACCGGTTTGGCTTGAAAATTACTAAGGAAGGATTAAGTATGGCGCAGATTCATCAATTGATCGCAAATGTCATGGATGTGCGCGTTCCGGTCACGCATGTATTCGACAAAGCGTTTAGCCGCCGTAATAATGGCTCTGAGCTCGTTACGAAGGAGTTCACGCTGATCCATGAAAACTGAACCTCCAGTGCGAATGGTACAAGTGAGGGCGAAAGTACCAAAAAAGCCTAGTCACGGATTTAGCCGTTACTAGGCTGCGCAAAGAGTTCCCAAATTACATATGTATAAAATACGGGTTTTGTGAAGTAGTAGTATAAAGAAATACGAGAACTATCGTGCTGGCACTTGTTTAATCAACCATCAAACATTTTGCGTTATTACACACAAGTCACTTACGTTCATGTATTTTCTCTTCTTGTTCATTAATTACATTGTTCTTTATTATAATGAATCTCCGATTGCATTCGATTGATGATGACAATAACGAACTCTCGGTACAGCATTTTGTTCTACGCACACATTTCAAACGCCGGCCGATAAGATTAAATTAATTTTTGTCTATCAGACGTTCAGCTCACCAAATCCTCAATCGAATCATTTTCATCATCGATATAATTCAATTCGTTACCGCTATTTTCGATTTTTATTATTTAAATATCAATCACTTGAATATAAATATAAGTTCAGTCCATGATGATTTCATGAATCTTGTGTAAACTCGTTTATTTACAAATTTATGCAATTCGGAAGTTAATGGCCGAAGCTCAAGTTAATGCTCGGCTCAATCCACGATACATGGCCGAAAGTTCATTTAGTTTATCGACGATTCGATCCTCGATGCTCTCGTCATTCGGAATCGTTTCAGAAGCGAACTTCGCGAGCTCATCATGAAATCCGATCATTACGGAATGCTTCGCGTTCATGAACATCGAGACGTCGTTCGCATCATTACCGAATGCGATGTAACTCCCCTTCTCGATGTCTAACTTACGTAAAGCATTCCATTTATGAACTTCATTAGGACTGATATCGAGAACGTTTTCGTTCGCATGGTTATGAACCTCTACATTTACAGCAGCTATTTCTTCGGACAATTTTTCCATGTTGCTCGCTGTCAGGATTAATACCTTAACAACCGATTCATGCGCATCCAAAGGAATCATTTTCGCTAATTTAGCCGGATCCACATTTTTCAGAATGGGATGCTCCTGTGCGCCCGTATAGGAGTAATCCCATTCTCCATCGATTAAATAAGTGGCTTCGTATTCGTGTAGAAGTCGGGTAATTGTTGATCTTTGATGGTCTGAAAAGGGTTCGGAAAATATCAACTTGCCGTTACTGGATATCAGCGATCCATTGCCGCCGATCAGGGTGTGACCATGGAATCTCTCGTCCATAACGGGCAGGATGTCTCGAATCGGTCTTGCCGAGGCAACAATGACACGATGGCCATTTGATTGAAGTGAATCCAATGCCTTCAATAATTTCTCCGTTACCGGCCTTCCTTTGTAACAAATCGTTCCGTCCAAATCAAATACGAAATCCATGTTCCCACTCTTTCCGTTAAAATGAATATGAATAATGTTTACGTAATATAAGTTATGTAAACAATGAATGAAGAATTATTTAATGGAGTTAATTATCTATTCTAATGAGTCCTTTTCCAATCAGATTCGCGGAAACGGGTTGTTTGCCGATTTCTCGCGCCCATACGGATAATTGACCCATGTGATGAATATGATGGGCGCTCACGTGGCGCGCGACTTCCCCCCACGCAAAGGTTTCAATCCGACCATCCGGACGAACGTCGACAAACGGACGGGCTTCCAAGCTTTCGTTCCATGCGTTCACGAATTCTTCGACCTCCGGTCGAAAAACACGATCTAATTGTCTGATTTTCTCAATGGTATTGTAATTATCGAAACTCTCCTGAAAGTCGGTCTTCCCTTGAATAATGCGAATCCAGCTCCATTCCACGTCTACGACGTGAAATAACGTATGCAGGATGCCGCCAACCCCGCCCGTGCGGCGGCGAATCAATTCCTCGTAGGGTACATCTTCGCACCATTTATACCATTGCTCTCTGATAATCCAATTATATCGGAACATAGTTTGCATGATATTGTTACCTCACTTTTTCGGAGTATGAACCTATTTCGTCTCTTTTCCGGCTACTGCTTATTGCTTCAATTTTTGTTCGACGGACCGAAGCTTCTGCTCCATCGTGCCTTTCTTGTCCCTACGATCGTCGATCGTAATCGAGGTGGATACCCTCTGAGCCCCATTCTGGAACGGAACTTCATGCATCTTCCGAACGATCGCGAGCACGTCGTCGAGTTCTCCTTCGATAATCGTGCTCATCGGCGTTAACTGGAATTTGACTCGTTCTCCGGCATCCATCAGCACTTGATGTACGGCGGCAACGTATTCTCCTACGCTTGGCGTTCCCGTTCCCAGCGGTACGATCGTGACTTGCGCAATGGCCATCTTGAACTCTCCTTTTATGAGCTAATAGGGGCGGGCCTGGGATACATAATCGGGACTAACGTTCTTCTCCGTCAAATCGCTTTGATTCCAAATCGGCGTAGCCGCAGGAGACATGGGTGGGATCAACCACGACCATCGCGCGTTGACTTCTCGCCCGTTCGCTTCCTCCCTTTTCTTGAAACGCATGAACTGCTCTGCAGCCGTATGGTGATCCACGATGCTGACGCCGTTCGCCTTGAAGGAATGGATGACGGCCGTGTTCAGCTCTAGCAGTGCCCGATCTTTCCATAAGCTCGTATTCGTAGAGCGATCTAAGCCAAACGCATCGGCAATCGCTGGCAGTTCGTCGTAACGATCCACGTCGGCCAAGTTGCGAGACCCGATCTCCGTTCCCATGTACCATCCGTTAAAAGGAGCCGCCGTATAGCGAATGCCTCCGATCTCGAGCGCCATATCCGAGATCATCGGGACGCCGTACCATTTCAATCGCAGTTCGTCGAAGCTTGCTGAATCCGGATGGATTAGTTGAACTTCCTTCACGAATTTTTCGGGAATATCGAACCATTTCGGTTCTTGGTCCCCGATTTGAACGACTAACGGCAACACGTCATACTTCGTGCCTCTCCCCGTCCAGCCAAGTCGTTGGCATTGTTCCGTGAACGCGATCGAAGCCGGATCGCCGATGGTTCCTTCTTCCGTCGCATATCCGGCATAACGAATCAATTGATGGTTCCAAATCCGAATGTCGCCGGCACCGGCTTCTTGCGCCCGGAACACGGTAATCGTAGACCTGATCCGACCGTCGTTCGTCGCAAAGTCGATATGTTCGAGCAGTGCGGCGAAGACTTCCTCTTCAGAGCTTAGATGTCTGCGATCGATCACTTCAAGCGATTCCCAGAAAAGTCTTCCGATGCATCGGCTATTGTTGCGCCAGGCTACTCGCGCGCCGAAGATAAGCTCCTCCGCAGTGTGCGTATAGGTACCGGTATCATGCAGCAGCATCGTAACTTCCTTAATGCGGTGATCACAATTCTTTTCGGAAAGCCCCGTTTCCGCGCTAAACAATCGAATATACGCGTGAGCTTCTTGTTCGATCGACTCATTGTTAACTACGTTAATCATTTTGTCATTCCCACCATGTTTACATAATTATAGTTATGTTATTATTGCTTGGAAATATAGTTAAAACTCATTCTCTATTGTATCAAACTCCTTGTTCCGAACGAAATGAATTACTCCTATTGACAAC
This sequence comes from Cohnella endophytica, assembly GCF_003628305.1. Taxonomy (GTDB): domain Bacteria; phylum Bacillota; class Bacilli; order Paenibacillales; family Paenibacillaceae; genus Cohnella; species Cohnella endophytica. The sequence goes on from NZ_RBZM01000002.1 coordinate 10,594, forward strand.
AAAACAACACATTCCGATTCGTTTATTGCCTTCGTCCCCAGACTTGAATAAATCTTCTTCTAGGCTTACAGTTACAATATAGCAAATGAGGTGAGCAGATGAACCTGCAGAAACGCAAAGACCGGCTTGAACTGGACAAACGGGTTCCGGGCATGCCTTGGTATATCGAGAAATTCATCAATTATAAGCTGCCGGACCTCTCTCCGTCCTCCCTGCTCGAATACGTCAGGGATTACGAGGTATTTCTCTCCTGGCTGATGGCGGAAGGCTTGACGTCCGCGGACAAAATAACGGCGATTCCATTACTCGACTTGGAACGGTTGCACATGGACAGCGTAGATAACTTCAGGATGTTCTTGGCTACCAAGCGAGATCATGCCAATACGAGAACGACGATTTCGCGTAAGCTCTCTTCCCTCCGCTCCTTATTTCATTACTTAAGCCAGATCGCGGAGGACGAGGAGTTCTATCCCTTGCTCAAGCGTAACGTAATGGCCAAAGTATCGGTCAAACGCACGCAGAAACCGAAGGATACGGCCGCCAAGCTTGAAGGGAAGCTCCTTCAGGAACAAGAAATCATCGAATTTATTAACTACATTAAACAAGATTATGCCCATGACGTCGCGAAAAACAAACAAGCGATCTATGCGCATGACTTGAACCGTATTCGGGACTGCTGCATCGTCAGCCTCATTCTGAATTCCGGGCTTCGGGTATCCGAGCTCGTGAACTTGAACATGGACGACCTCGATTTCAAGAAAAAGCTCGTGTACGTCTTCCGCAAAGGGAAAAACGACGACACGTTCAAGACGCCCGTTTATTTCCGTAACGATGCGATCGCCGACCTCGAGCAGTACCTGGCCCTTCGCGAATCGAGATACAAAGCTCCCAAACGAGAGAAAGCGATGTTCCTCGCGATCGCGAACGGCAAGAAGGAAGGCTCGCGCATGACCAAGCGGGCAATCCAAGAGATGGTCATCAAATACGCCAAGAGGTTCGGCAAGCCATACCTTTCCGTACATAAGCTTCGCCATTCCTTCGCGACCGATTATTACTTAAGCAACGACCTCTACAAAACGCAGGAGCAACTAGGTCACGCCTCACCTGAGACAACGCAAATCTACGCGCATCTCACCGACAAGACGATGGCCGAAGCGATCGACAAGCGCAAGGAAGACTAATTCTTATCCATGTTTCGCGCATCATAAGAAGAGGATCTCCTCCCAAGTCTACCAAGACCTTAGGGGGAAATCCTCTTTTTACTTCTCGTTTATCGGTATACCTGCATTTACTACAGGCAGTTTAGCTTTATAGAATGACTATTGAATGAGCACCTGCATTTGCTACAGGCTAATTCGATCGAATTTGAGAAAACACGCGAAAATGAATGATTTGCCTGCAGTATTTACAGGTTATTAAGCTCCAAAACCCGATTCTGGAGAAATTGACTGCAGTTTTTGCAGGTTGCTATAGGTTGAATGGTGTTCAGTAGTCGAGTTGTGTTTCGCCGGCCTTAAAAGCCGCCCCTAGCTTAAAGAGCCAAAGCCGCGGCTTCTTCTCTGCGCTTCTGAATGGCGTTCGTCCATTCTTTGCCCGTTCGTCCCGCCTGCGTCGCGATGTGGAAGTATTCCGCGTAATCCGCTGCCATCGGGTACCCTCCGATAAGCCCGATGACCGCACGGTATTCCTCGACGATTAACTTAGCCGCTGCCGGAGCGTAGCCGTACAAGAGCTGAAGCTGCTCCACGATCGCTTTCTCGTAGCTATTCAAGCGTTTCTTCTGCGCCATACGATCGCCACCTCTTCCCTTGATAGACATATGCACCGGTAAGGCGAAGCATCGGAGCGAGCTCCTCGTCGCTGAAAGCGATTTGATTGCCTAGCTCCAGTCCGTCCAACCGCCGATTGGCGTGATTCCTCGTGATTTTATCCAGAAACCAGACGTTGTCTTTCTTTAATCTTAATCCATCCTGCACGATTTTTCCAGTATCCGCGTCCGCCATCGGCCCTATTATGATCTGCGCGTGAGACTCGCAAGGGTCATTCCCGTACTCGGGAATCGTCCGGTGTTCATAAATATATTTACCCCATGTAGGGGAAATGCCGGCAAAGATTCGATAATTCGGCTGAAAGATCAAACGCTCGGGCGAGAGCTCGATCTCAAGTACGCAAGGTCGGCCCATGTTCAGCTTATCTTGCATAGACCTCGCCCAGTTCTTGGCCTGTTCGATCGAGATCGTTGTATAGAAGCCTTGTCCGAAATCCCTACCCTGTTTCCAATAATTCTTGTTCAGAATCCGATTCTTAAACGATTCATAGTATATATCCAACGTGCCGTGATAGACGCTAGAGGGGAATTCGATATCGATGCTCATGCGCTGCTCCTTCGAATTAGGAGATTACGAAACATGATTCTATTATAGCTTTCATATGGATATCCATGGAAGTCCGAATTGTTCATAATATTAACTTAACAAAATATTAATTATGTTAACACAATATGTTTTATTTACCGAACCGATGTTTATTTTGAGTATAGAAAATAGATGCTACTTCTAGGGCGTGAAGTTTAAGACAAATATGCGATTACGAGGTGCAGCGATGGAATATCGTATCGAGAAGGATTCGCTCGGCGAGGTACGGGTTCCCGCCGACAAAATGTGGGGAGCGCAAACGCAGCGAAGCTTGTCCAACTTCAAGATCGGCACGGAGAAAATGCCGCTTGCGCTCATCCGCGTATTCGCCCTGCTCAAAAAAAGCGCCGCGATCGTCAATTTGGATCTAGGTAAGCTTAGCAAACCGAAGTCGGATGCGATAGTTATCGCCGCGGACGAGATCATCGAGGGACGATGGGACGGCCACTTCCCTCTTGCGGTTTGGCAGACCGGTAGCGGCACGCAATCGAACATGAACGTCAATGAAGTCATCGCCAATCGCGCGAATCAGCTTCTGTCCGATGCGGCCGATAGCGAACGCGTTCATCCGAACGATGACGTAAACAAGTCGCAAAGTTCGAACGATACGTTCCCGACCGCGATGCACGTAGCTTCCCTGATCGCGGTAGAAGATCGATTACTGCCTGCTATCGGCGTCCTAAAGGAGACGCTTCAGCAGAAGAGCGAGCAATTCGCCGAAGTGATTAAGATCGGCCGGACCCATCTTCAGGACGCTACCCCGCTCACTTTGGGTCAGGAAATCAGCGGCTGGGTTCGCATGTTGGACAAATCAGAGAAAATGATCCGGGAGAGCGCGGAGCATCTCCGGGAACTTGCCATCGGGGGAACGGCCGTCGGCACGGGCATTAATGCCCATCCCCTCTTCGGTGCCAAAGTCGCGGAGAAGATCGGCGAGCTAAGCGGCAAACGTTTCGTATCCGCCGACAACAAATTCCACGCGCTTACGAGTCACGACGAACTCGTACACGTCCATGGCGCCATGAAGGCACTTGCCGCCGATCTCATGAAAATAGCCAACGATGTTCGTTGGCTAGCCAGTGGCCCTCGAAGCGGAATCGGCGAAATTACGATTCCCGCTAACGAACCGGGCAGTTCGATTATGCCGGGCAAGGTTAACCCCACCCAATCCGAAGCATTAACGATGGTCGTGGCTCAAGTCATGGGTAATGACGTGACGATCGGGTTCGCGGCAAGTCAAGGGAACTTCGAATTGAACGTGTTCAAGCCGGTCATCATATTTAACTTCCTGCAGTCGACCGAGCTGCTAGCGGATGCGATTCATTCATGGAACGATAATTGCGCAATTGGCATTGAAGCCAACTTGGCCGTTATCCAAGAGCACGTGCAGCGCTCTCTCATGCTCGTCACGGCTTTGAATCCCCACATCGGCTATGAGAACGCGGCTCTGATCGCGAAAGCCGCACATATCAAAGGGCAAACCTTGAAGCAAGCGGCCTTGGAGAGCGGATTGCTGACGGAACAGCAGTTCGACCAAATCGTTCGCCCCGAACAAATGATCCACCCCCGATAATTTCCTAGTCGAAAATCAAAAAAAGTGAGGAGCCGAGGCTCCTCACTTTTTGCTTTTCGTTCTGGCTAGCCAGAATACGAAGACGATGATCGGAATGAGAATGAACCACGGAAGATGAATCGTGCTTTGCGTCATGATGACGAATAGCATTAAGACAATGAAGCCGACAATAAGATAAAGGCAGCCTCTTCCGAACGTTTCCAAGCCATTCCTCCTCCTCTCCGAGGGGGTTCCGACCAGAGAACTAAGCATAAGACGAGGTGTAATGAAATTGTCCCTCTTTCCACGACTGACCCTTGTCGCGATGCTGTTCGCGTTATTAGGTAACGCTCGAACGCATGCGCAGCCGCCGGAATACGCCCAATGGGGAAAAGTCGCCATGGATCGAACCAAGGCGAAGTATCCGGGGGCGATCATTGACTATTGGCATGTAGGACGTACGCAAGTGTCGGCCGACATTGCCGAAGAGAAGTTCAAGCTTTGGCTACGAAATGGCACATTAGAATATGGCGTATGGGTCACCATAAGATTTTATACGGCGAACGACCGAATCATAACGATTGATTTAAGTAAAAAGGACCGTTAATTCGCTAGTCTCGTCCGTTAGCAAGCGCCTTATAGGTCGTGAAAGTGAAGTTTTCGTCTTCGAAAACGAGTGCATTCAGTTGTTGCCCGTATGCGCAGCCGCCGTCGATTCCGATCTTGTCTTCTTGGAACCATACTTCCGCCGAATCGTGTAGCTCCATTGCCCTCGTATGCCCGAAAACCACTTTCTTGTTGGCCCGGGTTTTATTTCGGATGAAATCGTTCTTGATATACATAAAGTCCCGCTTCGGTTGTTTTCTCCAATCCGCAAACCGCGGATTAAGTCCGGCATGTACGCAAATGAGGAAATCGCCCTCGTAGTAATAAGGCAGCTTGTCCAGAAAGGCGATATGATGAGCGAATTTGGCGTTAATATGCGCTTTCGCCTGCTCGAAACGTTCCGCATCGAAATTAAGATCATCAGAATCGCAATAGCTTGCCAGAGTCTGGCGCCCGCCATGCTCGAGGAAGCGATGCTGAATGTCCGGATCTTCCGTTCGGATGAGATCTACCATTCTCTGATCGTGATTGCCCCGCAAGGCGATCGCGCGATGATTGAGGACCAGGTCCATGACTCGGTCTACGGTCTCTTTGCTATGCGGTCCCCTGTCTACGTAATCCCCTAGCAAGATCAGTTGATCGTTCGCGGAATCGTAACGAATTTGGTCTAACAGTCGATTTAGCGGCTCGACACAGCCGTGTATATCACTAATCATGATCGTTCGCGTCATTGTATCTTTTCTCCCGTGCGTTCATAAGCTTCTAGTATTGACCCGAGCAAACCCGGGAATCGGTATTCCAAATCTTCCGTACGAAGCGATAACAAACGCTGCGTTCCATGCACGCGCACGTGAACGACGCCCGCTTCGCGCAATGTTCGAGAATGGTGCGACAACGTGGATTTCACGACGGGAACGTCGATTTCTCCGCATGAGCGCTCGCCCGATCGTTGAATTTCAGAGATGATGAATAAGCGAACAGGATCGCTTAACGCATAAAGCACGGACGAAAGCTGGATCTCTTCCCGGTCGGGATGATGAAGGTATTTCAAGTTACGCCCCCCTTATTGGAACGTTGAGAGTTAAATTTAGAAAATGTAGTCATTGCATGATATCGGATCCCATGCTATATTTCTAATATTCGATGACAATCGAACAATAGAAAAAGAGTGAGGGATTCCAATGTCAAAACCAATTGTATCAGAATCGTCTGACGGAGTCGACAGTTCTGCCATGCGCGAGGGGCTCGTAACCGGATTGCTGGGTTTAACCGTCGTCCTTGTCATCATGAATACGATGATGTTTAATTTGGCGTTGCCCGACGTGTCGCGAGATTATGGGTTATCTCCTACTTCCACCTCGTGGATCGTCACGGGGTACTCCATCGTATTCGCGATTTCATCCATCACTTTTAGCCGCTTATCGGACTTCATTCCCATTCGTAGACTTCTGCTTATCGGGATATTCAGCTTAAGCTTTGCCGCTATCGCGGGATATTTCAGCGATAGCTACCTGATGCTGTTGGTAGCGCGTATCGTGCAAGCTTCGGGAGCCGGTTCGATCCCGGCGCTGTCGTTAGTGCTTATCTCTCGCTATATTCCCGTCCAACGTCGCGGCAAAGCGATGGCGACCGTCATGTCGGCCGTTTCCCTTGGTCTGGGGCTTGGCCCGGTCGCCGGCGGCGCCATCGTCGAATACTTGGGTTGGCATGATCTGTTCCTCGTCACGGTAATAACGCTACTGCTCGTTCCTTTCTTCGTCATCTTTATTCCGAAAGAAAAACCTAGCCGCGGATCATTTGACGCCTTAGGCGCTCTGTTCATTGGCGTCGGAACGACGGGTTTGCTATTGTTCCTCACGAATCATTCCTGGATCGCGTTAGCGGTCGGGTTACTGTCGATCGGGTTGTTCATCCTTCGAATCCGTACGGCTAGGGAGCCGTTCGTATTGCCTGCGTTATTTCGCAATCGTTCGTATTTGTCTCTAGGCGCCGTAGGTATCGTCGCTTACCTGTGCAGCTTCGCGACGCTGTTCCTAATGCCGCAAATCCTAGTAGGTCAATACGGACTTACGTCCATAGAGGCAGGACTCGTCATTTTCCCGGGATCTCTTCTGTCGATGCTTATCTCTCGCCAAGTCGGCAAAATCATCGACGTTAGCGGAAATGGACGGATTATTCGGTACGCTCCTTTACTCGTGCTTGCCGCCGTTGCCTTGTTCGCCTTGTTGGAGAAATCCGGATATGTAGCGATTCTGTTCATTTACATGCTGCTAAGCGTCGGTTTTACATTCTTGACGAGCAGCATCTCCAATGAAATGTCGCGAATCCTAAAGCCTGCTCAGATCGGATCGGGCCTCGGGCTATTCCAACTGCTGCAATTTTTCAGCGGCGCGTTCGGTGTCGCGATGTCTGCCAGCGCTTTAGGCTGGCAGAAGCAGCTTTCCCTCTCGCAGGCTTATAGCAACATTTACTGGGGTTTGGCGTTCTTATCGATCTTAGCGATAGCCAGCGCTTATTCTTACCTCAAATCCCGCTCCATCGTAGTATCGCAGCAAGCGCAAGCCATGTAATCCTGCGAGCTGAAATGCTCGGTGAGCGAACAAAAAAATTATGCCGGTCATCGGCGCAAAAACAGCGCCACCCGACCCCTCATCCCGAGGCGGGTGGCGCTGTTTTCTTCATCCGTTCGGGCGAGCTATTCCAACGTGAGTTCCTTCACGAACAGGATCTCACCGATTCCATCGTTAATGCCATTAATGATTCCGCATTCCTTGAACCCGACATGCCGATGCCATTGTTGAGGTTCGGCTTCATCGACCTGCGAAGAACTATACAGTCTGTTCAGGCCGCGGGAAGCGAGGTGGTTTTCCGCGAAGGCAAGCAGCTGTTTGCCGACGCCTTGGCGTTGCCGATCCCGTTCGACCCGAATTAATCCGATATACGGATACTTGGACCACAAATACTCTAACCGAATAAAACCGACGATTCGCTCGTCTTTGCGCGCGATAATGATCTCGTTGTGTTGAAGCTTCCATAGAATCTGAGCGGAGGATAAAGCTTGATCCCATTCCGCGATATCGGAAATCTCGTTTAGCGTTGCGAATCCGACGTTGTAATCCTTGTTGCTATTTGACCCCTTAAACACTATCAATTCAGACACTACGTTCACCCATTTCTGTTCACATTGCTAATTCGTTAGCCAAGTAGCTTAACACGACGACGCTATCGATGAGAATCTTGTCGTTAGAGATTAGGAAGCGTTCGTACCGACTCTCCATGCGAGTCCCTCCTCCGGTTCATGCCACCTTCCTATCTTACCTCGTTCCGGCTTGCCTATCAACGCGAAATAGAGCCATCATGCGAATTAATGGCTTATCCGGCCTGGGATAATAGAACGATGCCTGCCGTAATGAGGACGGCAGCCGCGATTCTTCCGCTTGCCTGTCGTTCTCTCAGAATGAAGATGGCCATGACGGTTCCGAATACGGTTCCGATCTCGCGCATCGGCGCTAACTGCGACACGGGCATGAACTTTAGAGCGATTAAGAATAGGATATATCCTCCCGGAGCAAGTATGCCTCCAAGCAGGATCGTTCGCCAGTTCATGCTCCACTCCCGCTTTAATTGGCCTGAACCAAGCGCCAGGTAGGTCAAAGCTATGAGATTGCCGACGTTGGATAACCAATTGAGGATTGTTGCGGGAATATAATCCAACGCGAGCCTATCGACTACTGTGTACGAGGTAATCAGTATTCCTACCGTCATGGCGAGCAGTACAGTCTTGTCTCCCCAGTTGGCTAACGTTAACCTTGTACCCTTCTCCCCGCCCATGGCGATCCCGCCGACGATGAGCAATATTCCCAGCCACCCGATTAGGGGAAGCGCCTCTTTCAGAATAAGCACGCTCAGCAAGGGAACGAGCAGCGGACTTGTCCCTCGCATAATCGGATACACCTTGGACATATCCCCGAACACGTAAGCTTGAGCGAGTACAACCACGTACAAACCGTGCAGGAGCATGCTCAGACCGATAGTTAACCAACCTACTGGGGAAACGCCCGGAAACGAATCAGATTGGTACAGCATGATCGGGAGGAAGATAAGGATCGCCGTCCACTGGCAGAACCAGAGAAACGCGTGTTTGTTCAAACTGCGCTTCGTAAAAAGGTTCCAGGTCGCATGGGATAATCCGGATAGTACTACGAGTAGGATCGGGACGAAGGACAATCGTTCAGCCGCCTTCCTAGCTAGATAAATACCGAATGCCTAAGCTTAATAGCTCATCTTTCCGGCCGTTCAGCTTTTTCAATCCTTCGTAGGCGGATAGCGTTTGTTCGCGAACGACTTCGGGTCCGTCCACGCCGTCCCAATATCGGCCAAGAAAATGCAGGAATACGTCGAGCATTCGCAATTCGACGAGTAGCGGAATCGCTTCTACCTCCTCGCGGTTAAAGCTGATTTGCTCTCCGACGCCGATAAGGAACTTTTCCAGACTGTTCGCATGTTTGTTCTCGTTCCCGCTATTATTCAATAATCCGGAGACGATGACGGCAACTTCCATAACCCTGAGATCGCGCGTGCAAAACTCGAAGTCGAGTATCGCCGCAATTCGGTTCTCGTTAGTACCCGAAACAAGCGCATTGGAATGATTGATGTCCCCGTGAATAAGCTGATGCGGAAGCAGACGAAATCGCGGCAACGTCTCGCGGATATTCCGAATCGCTTCATGGACGGCTCCTAATGCCTCGGCGAGTTCCTCGAATTCCTCCGGCGGTTCGTTACTGAATTTTGCGACATTATCGGGCGTGCAGAGCGGGTGCGCCGAGTCCATCTCGTAATACGGAGGATACATCGGATCCCTCTTCGTCTCCACGCCTTGCAACGCCTTGCTTAATTGTCCTGTTGCGATGCCGAAGGCGTAAGCGATGCTCGCGTCGTGTTCCTCGGGACGCTTACCCTCGATATAAGAAAACAAACAAGCCAAGCGATCGGAGCCGTCAGTCAGCTTGACGACCGTACTTCCATCACGTGCCTTGGCAGGCTCGGGGACGCGAAAGCTCATCCCCCCGTCATCGTTAAGAGCCATTAATATCTCATGCTCGAAAAGAACTTTGTCGATGTCCTTGTGCGTCTCGTAAATACGAAGCACCCAACGCCGTCCGTCCGCCTCGACGAAACGAGTCGTGTTGTTCCAACCGGACAAGCCATCCGTTATCGTCCATTTCTCTTCCGCGGCGAAATAATGACTCAATATCTGCTCGAAAATCGTTAATGACATTAATTGCTACTCCCTATTCTCGTCGCGGTTTTGTCGATGGCATTCGCGAAATCGTCCCCATAGAACGTCAATCTCCAGAAGGCGGCGCCCTTTAAGCCGTACCTCTTTGCGATTCCCAGCTTATCGTCGACCGAGTTCGTCGTTTCGCTCCACAAACTAATGCCTAGCAGAAGCTTGCTCTTGGCGACTCCGGCTTTAAGCAGCATTTGGACGGCTTCCTCGACTTTGGCATTCGGCTCCGGTGTATGTCCGGACGGACCTTGCGGTTGATAATCGTATGCCATCACGACGAGATCGTCCGCCACGGTTGCAAGCGTACGGTAATCATATCCCTTATAAGCGCCGTTCGGAGGCGGTACGGCTAAGCTCAACTTAATGCCCGTTTCCTTCAGCTTGCTTGCGATAACGGTTGCGTAATCGTTCAGAAGCTTCTGCTGGGAAGCCGCGTCCAGATTTAAGCCTAGCCCTTCGAAGTCGAGCAACACGCCCCCGAAGCCGTTTTCTTGCGCGATCCTGACGATGTTTTCTATTGATCGGCTACGCAACGTCTCGTCGCTTAACATCGTCGTCAGCTCGTTCTTGCCGTCGACGGAGTAAACCATCAGATAAGGCTTGGCTCCTTGCGCATCGGCATCCTTCACGATCGATTCGGGCGTGACGTCTCCGGCGGCTTCCGGCCAATAATAATCTTTGCCTTCAAGCGTAAGCTCGCCTTTCTCGTCGATTCGAGCCCATCCGAAAGCGACGGAGTCCATCGAAGCGATTCTTGAACGCTGAGCGAACGATTTGAGCGCGTAAAATGCCCTAAGATGCATCTGCGACCTCGCCGACACGATCTTAACAGTGCTCGTAGCGCCGTTCCATGAAACAGTGGCGCCGAATTGCGCACCGAAGAAGCCGAGCGGAATGAGGACTTGTTCATTCACGATGAGCGGCGCTGCCGTTAGCTTTACGGGCTTGCCGTCCACCTCGGCTACCTTCTGTCCTAATCGCAGTACGACTTCGCGGTTAGCGCCGTTTACGGATCCTTTCGCGCGAACGCTCTTCGTTTTGCTATCCCACGATACATCGATACCCAAAGCCTGCGCCAATGAACGAAACGGTACCATCGTAAAATTGTCTTTTACGACGGGCTTAACGCCTAAGTTCAACGGAATATCGTCCAGAACGACTTGAATTTCCTTCGTAACGGCAGCGGCTTGCGCGGTACTTGTAACGAAGGACGGTCCTGTTGTGAGCATGGCGGACAAACCGAAGACGGCAACTGTTTTTCCCCATTTGTTCATATGAATTCTCCTAGAATATATTTGATAGAATAGGAGAATTATAGCAGACTGATAGACCGATAGAAACCGCCGGAAGAACCTAATCGTGGAGTAACGGAGAATACATCATGAGCGCGTGATTTTCCGTAATTTCCTCTTCTCTGATCCATTCGCCGTTCAGAGCGTAAACGTCGCGATAAAGCCGATTATGCCTCGCATACCCGCCCCAGGGCTCGGACGTAATACGGTGATCCCTCTCTTTGACCTCGTAACGGTAGCGCGACGGATGATCGCATTGCCAGCTGCCGTGCAAATATTCGCCGTCCAGCCGTAGCTGCAGACGATAGGTATAAGTGGTGTCGTTCGTCACGCGCAAATCTCTGTAATTGTAAGCGCAAGTAGCGCCGCTTCCGAAGGGTTGGGTGCGGCTCGCATCCGGGAACACGTCGTAACTATGGCGATGCCGCTCCGTTACGGTAAGCTCCGTATGTAACGTCATCCAATAGATCAGATTGGACAACTGGCACAACCCGCCTCCGACTCCCGTGCGGACCTGTCCGCAGAACAGGACCATGCCATCGACATACCCCTTGCGACGCGTGGGATTACCGATCATTCGCCAATAAGAGAGCGTCTCTCCCGGTCTTAGCACGATGCCGTCCAGACGCGGAACGGCAACGGAAAGGTTAATGATTTTATTATGTTGCAACTGCATGTCCGTATTGGCCAGTTTACGCAATAACGGCGTTCTATGAGATGCGATTTCGTGCTTTAAAGACGCGGCTTGCCTGTTTTTGGCGAACTTTATGCGGCCGAACGTCCATTCCAAATAACGTTTTGTCGTATAGGCCCATTTTCCCGCCCGGATTCGAAGCGCGGAGCGCGATATCGGTCTGAGCTCGGGCATCATGGTTCGCCGGCCGCTTTCCAATCCGACTTCAGGATGCCCATCTGCACGATATCCGAGTACTTGCCGTTCTTGTATTGGCGCTCCCTTAGACGTCCTTCTTCGATAAACCCGCAGCTCAAGTAACTTCGGATCGCGCGTTCGTTAAAATCGTATACCTGCAACTCCAGACGGTTCAAGTTCATTTCGCGGAAAGCGAACCGTATTAGCAACTTCATCGCCTCCGTTCCGTAACCCATTCCCATCTGATCTAACGACCCGATCACGATGCCTACGGTACCGACGCGATTTTTCCAATCGATGGTATCAAGATTCACTTGACCGATATACGCTTCCGTCTCCGGATCCGCGATCACGAAACCCCTGCTATCGGAGCTTCCTTCCAGCATCGCGTCCAAGAACGCTTCGGTCGACTGTTCCGGATGCGGATAGAGGAAAATATCGGACAGATGGCAAACGATCTCCGGATCGTTAACCCAGCGACGAATCCATGGCAGATCATCGTTCCGGTATTCTCTAAGCATAATTCGCTGACCTGACAATCGAGGCATAAGACCTCATTCCTCCTTAGTCGATACGGGGTCATCCCGCAAAATACCTAAGTCGATCGATTTCTGCAAAATATCCTGAGTGAATTTCCACAGCGTTTCCGAAGCCTCGCGTACGGGCTGCAATCGCTTCAGCACCTGCGAACGGACGATGCCGTTGTTCTTCCAGCTTACGCCACCGGTGTAGTGATTATGGATGACCGGTTGAAGTCTATCGAGGGCTGCGGCATACTTGGCTTCGGGAGTCTCTCCATCCTCGAACTCGCGCCATAACGTCATCCATTCGTCCCGTTGGTCTTCGGGCAGTATGCCGAACAAACGTTCTGCGGCCGCATTTTCCCGCTCCTCCTTATCTTGATAGCCTACCGTATCGTACGCGAACGTATCTCCGGCATCGATCTCGACCAGGTCGTGCAAGAGCAGCATCCGAATGATACGGTGAAGATCAAGCGAAGGCTCGTTCGCGTGTTCCAGCAGCAGCACGGCCATCAACGATACATGCCAGCTATGCTCGGCAGTATTCTCGTGCCGACTCCGATCCATGATGAACGTCTTGCGTAGCACGGTTTTGAGCTTATCGATTTCCACGAGGAAAGAAATTTGTTGCGTCAGGCGTTCGTTGCCGATCCATATGTCAGTCATCTTATGCGTCCCTCCGAGTTTGCGGCGATATCCACTTATTGTAACATGGACGACTTAGCAAGAATATGGAGTGCCGAACGTTGCGATTCGAAAGGGATAGTCGGATCGTTCATATTGAGTTCATATTCCCGATGCATCATGATAGAAGAAGATGAACTCTCACCAATAACAAAACAGAAGTTACAGGTATAACCGTGTACCGGGAGGTTAACACAATGACTAGAATTCTAATCGTGGACGACGATCCGCATATCCGTGAACTCATTCGCGTGTTCCTGACGCAAGAAGGTTTCGAGGTCGCCGAGGCGACTAACGGGGTTCACGCGCTCGAACAGCTTGCCTTGGCGTCCGCCGATCTCGTTATCTTGGACATTATGATGCCGCGCATGGACGGCTGGGAGCTGTGTCGCGAACTTCGGGAGCATTACGAGATGCCGCTTCTTATGCTCACTGCCAAGGGGGAGACGGCGCAGAAGGTAAAGGGATTCCAACTCGGCACGGACGACTATATGGTTAAGCCGTTCGAACCCGTCGAACTCGTCGCCCGGGTCAAGGCGCTTTTGAAGCGCTACCGGATCTCGATCTCGCAGAACGTTACGGTAGGCATCATTCAATTGAATCGGCAAACCTACTCCCTTCAAGCGGGAGATCAATCGCTTACGTTGCCGCTTAAGGAGTTCGAGCTGCTATTCAAGCTATCTAGCTACACGGGGAAGACTTTTTCCCGGGAACAGCTCATCGAGCAAATCTGGGGATTCGATTACGAAGGAGACGAACGCACGGTCGACGTGCATATCAAGCGACTTCGCGAGAGGTTTCCCGACGGTCAATACGGTTTCCGGATCACGACGATCCGCGGATTAGGTTATCGGTTGGAGGTTATCGAATGAAGCGCGGGGGGCATCACGGAGGCAACGAGAGAAAACACATGAGACACGAGAAACGGGAACATCGCGCTCACCGAAAACATCATCGAAGAAGATTCCGGTTCGAAGGAGACGACTGGTTAACTCCCGAGGAACGGGCGAAAATGCGCGAGCTAGGCAAGCAATTCAGACCGCCTTTAAAGTGGATCGTTTTCGGACTCGTCGGCATTCATTTGTTGATCGCGGCCACATGGGGGATCGCCTACTTATTGTTGAATCATATCGTCGACTGGTTCGACCCTTCGGTCGGACACCCGATATGGAAACAATTTTTAACGATCGAGGTGGGCTTGTTCCTCGTGTTCGCCTTTGGCACCTTCGCCCGAATTTTTATTAAGCCCGTTCGCAGGCAGATGGATTGGTTTTTCCACCTCATCAGCGCGATGAAAGAATTGTCAAAGGGTAATTTCGAAGTTACCTTGAAGACGAACCTGCGTTATATGGGGCAATTCGGTCCGCTCATCTCCAGCTTTAACGAGATGGCATCCGAACTGAACCAAATGGAGAAAATGCGCCAAGAGTTCATCTCTAACGTATCGCATGAATTTCAGTCCCCGCTCACCTCGATCTCCGGCTTCGCACGGGCACTGCAACGGGACGATCTGCCGACAGACACGCGACATCATTATTTGGATATTATCGAGATGGAAAGCAAGCGATTGTCCCGGTTGAGCGACAATCTGCTGAAGCTTACGTCGCTCGAGTCCAAGCATCATCCGTTCGAAGCGAAGCCATACAGGTTGGATCGACAGCTTCGACATATCATTTTATCGAGCGAGCCGCTGTGGCAAGAGAAAAACATCGAGATGGAAGTCGAATTGCCGGAGGTCACCGTCGTCGCCGACGAAGACTTGATGAGCCAAGTTTGGATTAACTTGCTTCATAACAGCATCAAGTTCACTCCGGAAGGCGGAACGATCGGCGTGCGCCTCACGGTCGGGCACAAGCAGGTGCACGCCGTGCTTTTTAATAGCGGTCCGGATATTTCGGACGAAGCGCTCCCCCACTTGTTCGAACGGTTCTTCAGAGAGGATAAATCCCGCGAACGCGAAGGCGGAGGAAGCGGGCTCGGTCTGTCGATCGTGAAGAAAATCATCGAGATGCACGGAGGGGAGATTGCCGCGAGCAACCGTCTTAAGGGCGGCGCGCAATTCGCCATATCCCTTCCGTATGATAATTAATGAGATTAACGAACAAGAAGCTTTCGGCTCATGCCGGAAGCTTCTGCAAAATATACCTTATGAAAAGCGCTTGAAGCTCGCGGAGCGTATGCGATCTCGTTTTCCCCAGCATGCAGTTCAAATAATTATTCAGTTCGCCCGAAGAGATATGCATAATTCTCGCGATTTCATTGTCCTCGAAGCCGAATAACATGAACAGCCTCAGCACTTCCCTCTCTCCCTCGTTAAACCCGTAACGTTCAGCGAAGCTTGCGTATAGAAGCTCCCTCCCGTCTTTACTTTCGAATTCCGGCATCAACCATTCCTTCCTGCTTTTTTGCATGATAATTTCTCCTCATCTTCCAATCCTAAGTTAGGTCTGTCGAATTTTGCCTTCTTTAGTTATGATAGAGTCAAAGTATTAGAAGATTTCATCCCCAATTATTTGTAATGTATGAATATCACTAATAAATCCCAATAATCTCGACTCAAGACGGGGGGAATCTCGCCTGATGTTCAGAACGCTGCGCTTTAAGCTCGTTATCGTGCTCTTATTCATTAATACTTGCTCCTTCGTCGTCATGAGCCTTATTAATTATGAAACTTCAAATAAGCAGATGAATCAGCAATTGATAAAACAAAGCTTGTCCAGCTTGAAGAATACGGCGGCGGGACTGGACGCGATGCTAGACCTTCGGAAGCGGGAAGCCGAACTCATCAGCCACTCGATCCCCGTACGCCTAAATACGAAAGAACAAATGCTCGAATATGTTCGCATGGAGGTTCCGCTCGCTAGACTGACGACACTTCATGTCGGTATCGCCGGTCTGAACGGAGATATGACGTTACTGGACGGAACCGATATGAATATCGGCTCCTTGCCTGCTTACCAATCGGCGCTCGGCGACCAATCCACGTATGCGGACATCATGCTCGATTCGGATAATCATCCCGTTCTGTGGCTGATGGTTCCGCTTAAAGACAATCGAAATAACATTCGTGGCACGCTCAACTTGGCCTTCGACTCCGTCGAATTGCTCGGCGAACAATTAACGATACATTCTTCCGATTATAAGGATAGCAGCATCCTACTGATCGACCGTCAAACCAATCTATTAAACTATAAGGATTCATCCTTGATTCTAAAACGTAATTATTTGCGCGACGAACCCAATTTAAGCGAGTTCGTAAAGCAAATGCACCTAACCGAAGAAGGCAGTGGAGAGGCGGAAGTATTCGGACGCGTCGTCAAACTGTTCTATGTCCATATGCCCTTAACGGATTGGTACGTCGTATCTTCCGTCGCCAAGAACGAATTTCAAGCCCCTCTCCTGCAATCGATAAAATTAAACGGCGGACTGATCGCGCTTACCGAGATATTGGTCGGCGCGTTCCTCTACTTCATTACCCAAAGGGCCATTTTAGACCGATTGAAGCAAATATTGGCGGTAACTAAGAACGTAGCGTCCGGCAATTTCTATCCAAGTCCTATTCGTATTCAGAGCAACGATGAATTAGGAACGCTCGCAAAATCGGTCAATAGCATGATTAATAATTTGCAAGAGCTATTCGAGCCGTTTAATACGTTTATCCGTCATAATCAATACGCGATGATCGTCACCGATTCTCGTTTCTATATTACTTCTTTTAATAAGCGAGCCGTCGAGCTGCTTGGCTACGAGGAAGAAGATGTTATCGGACAAAAAGCGCTCTTGCTCTGGCACGATCAGGTTCAATTGAAGGAACGCGCCAAATATTACTCCGACAAACTGAAGCGTTCGATCGTTCCGGACGAGACCGTCTTGTTTATCCCTCCCCATGATGGGTTCTTACCCGACTGGGAATGGAAATGGATCACCCGGGAAGATATTCCTTTGCTCGTGTCGATCAATACAAGTATTATGCGCAATCCGGACGGCACACCCAAAGGATACGTCCTTATCGCCAGAGACATTAGCATGATCAAGAAAGCGGTCGAATCCAACGCGCGTCTCTTGGAGATAACGGAGAGCGCGCACGACATGATCGCTTCCTTCGATCTCCGAAGCCGAATCTTTTATTTGAATCGTGCCGGGCATGCTTTCCTCGGCATCGATACCCTCGACGAGAATACCAATCGCTTCAGTCAATACATGTCGATTCCGGCGACGGTTCGTTTCGCCGACGGATTAACGGAAGCCCGGGAACGGGGCTTCTGGCAGAACGAGACGGAGATCATCGGCAAGAACGGCGTTACGCGCATGGTATCGATTACGGTAGTTGCCCACATGACCCATGAAGGCGGGGAAGTCTTCTTCTCGACGATCGTTCGGGATATATCGGATCAGAAGGAAGCGCAGCGCCAGCTTATCTTGGCCAAAGACGAAGCGGAAGAAGCGAATCGGGCGAAAGGCTCCTTCCTAGCCAGGATGAGTCACGAAATCCGTACCCCGCTTAATGGAATCATCGGGTTGGCCTACTTGCTTCAGCGTTCGAATTTGTCGGAGATTCAAGCTTCTTATTTGCGTCAGATTTCCGATTCGTCTCAGAACCTTCTAGGAATTCTGAATGCCGTTCTGGACTACTCGAAGCTGGAAGCAGACAAGCTGACGATCGAACAAGTTCCTTTCCGTCTTGAAGATGCTATGCAACGACTTAGCGGTATTTTCTCCGTATTGTTGGGGCCAAAGCCCGTGGACTTCATCCTCCACTCGGACAACGATATTCCGGAATGGCTAATCGGCGATTCGACTCGACTTGAGCAAGTGTTGCTTAATCTTGGAAGCAACGCGATCAAGTTCACGAATTTCGGTAAAATCGAATTGACGATCCGTTTGCTGGAATTAAAGGACGGGATCGCGCGTTTAAGTTTTTGCGTAAAAGATACGGGCATTGGAATGACCGAAGCGCAGCGCGAACAACTGTTCATGCCGTTTGTTCAAGCGGACGAGAAAACGAGCCGTAAATACGGCGGAACGGGGCTCGGTCTAGTCATCTCGGGAACGTTGGTCGAGCGCATGGGCGGTTGGATCTACGTCGATAGCGAATATCAAGCGGGGAGTTCGTTCCGCTTCGAACTCGCGTTCGAGGTTGACTCGAATCCTCTGGATAAATCGATGCTGAAGCGACCGTTAGAACTCAGCGTCGTCGTGTTGGAAGACGAACCTACGGTCGCCGACCATTGGAAGTCCCTTCTCTCTTCGTTCGGCTGCGAAGTCGTTGCGGTCAACGCATGGAAGCAAGCTGACCTATTGCTAAAGGAACGCACCTGGGACGTCATGCTGATCGATATGGAAGCAGCGGATATGCACGGAGAAGAAACGTGGGTACAATGGAAAACCGCATTGGACAAACAGGGAGTGAAGATCGTTTCTTCAACGACGTTGTTAGGACGAGATGCTCTTCTGCAACTTCCCGACGAGCTGAAACCGGCGGCGGTGCTCGTAAAGCCTTCCTCCTCCCTTCAAGTAAGACAGACATTGCAGATCATTCGCGAAGCCTCGTCGGACTATCGGATCGACAACGTCAACATCGGATCCAATACAATCGAGTCGATCTATACTCCGCATGATCTTCAGGTTGCCAACTTGCAGGTCGCGGTTGCCGGGAAACCCTTTCGCGACTTGAACTCGCTACCGCTTAGAATCATCGCAGTAGACGATCAGATCATTAATCGTTTAGTCGTGAAGCAACTCATCGAGCAACAAGGAATCGAAGTCGAATTAATGGAAAGCGGCGCGGAGGCCTTGCAAGCGTTAGAAAATAAAACCGCGGATTTGGTTCTGATGGATCTCCATATGCCCGAGATGGACGGAATCGAAGCAACGGTTCATCTGCGCAAGCGTTATAGTCCCGAGGAGCTTCCGATTATCGCATTAACGGCGGACGTCACGAAGGAACAGCACGAGAGATGCATTGGCGCGGGTATGAACGATGTTATTACGAAACCGATCGAGCCCGAGAGTTTATATTCGATGATCGTAAAATGGTTGCCTGGCATTGCTACCGAACATAAAGCGCTCGTGTCGTCCCCGCCTGATCTAGAAGCTTGGCCTGAATTGCCCGGACTTGATAGCGTCTCCGCATTGCGTAGATTGGACGGGAAACGTCAACTTTATTTGCGCTTGCTCGATAAATTTCGCCTGCAGCACGTGGATACGAAACAACGATTGGAACAACTCCTGACGTCAGGCGACCTCTCAAGCGCCATTCGACTCGTTCATTCGTTAAGCGGCTCGGCGGGACACTTAGGCGCGGAAGGCGTTCAATCGGCAGCTTCGGAATTGCAGACGGCTCTCCAATCGAATGAAAAATGGACGGATTACCAACTGCGCTTGAACGTTTTACTGGACGAGTTGTTTTGTTCCATTGATGTTTTATTGGAACAAAAAAGGAATTAGACTTACCAGTATTCGACATTATATAATAGAGTAGATTCTACATTTGTTAGCAAAGTATGAGCATACCTAACAAACTCTTAAAAGGTGTGATGAAGGATGACGAGAGTTCTTGTTATTGAAGATGATCCAATCATCGGAGAAATGCTCACGCTCTATCTTACCGAAGAACATTTCGAAGTACAGCGAGTGGAATCCGCCCGCGAGGGCAAATTCGCGCTAGGAACGTTCGATCCGGATATACTGTTGTTGGACTTGATGCTGCCGGATGCGAGCGGCACCGAATTGTGCGGCGAATTCCGTCAATTGACCGCGATTCCGATCATCGTTATCTCCATGAAGCCGTCTGTCACGGTCCGCATACAAGCGATTAGTTCCGGTGCGGACGACTTCCTCGTGAAGCCCTTTAGCATGCAAGAGCTTAAAGTTCGCATGGATGCCGTTCTGCGCAGGTCAACACCCGCCAAACCGGTTGCGTTGCCTTACGCGGGTCAGACGACTTCCGACGTTATGGGACAACAACAAGGATTATCGTTGGATCTGGAAAGAAGAACGATCGTGCTAGATGGAGAGCATATCGAGACGACTTTCTCCGAATACGAAATCATGAAGCTTTTCTATCAACATCCTAATCGCGTTTTCAGCCGCGAGGAATTGATTAATGCCGTTCGCGGCATCGACTCCTTCATCAACGATAGGGCGATCGACGTACACGTAACGAACTTGCGGCGCAAGCTGGAGAAAAACCCGAAAGAACCCCAATTCATCAAAACCGTATGGGGCGTCGGCTATAAGTTTATTAACTAACCGTACATACCGCAGAAGGCTCTCGGGGACGAGAGCCTTCGTCATGTCATCTAACCCTATTCGGTCACTCGCTCCGATACATTAACATTTCCCCCGTAACTTTCCAAATGATTAGGATGCATAATGGTATAGGTGTCAGTTGATTGGAGGGATTACCTTGTACGGAATGGAGATCATTCTTCAACTCGTTCAGAATATGGCAGTCGTAATTGTATTTTTCCTAATCGGAAACCGTCTGTACCCTTCGACGATTCATTGGAATTATTATTGGAGAAAGACGGTCATCGGAATATTGTTCGGCGTAGCCGGAGTCATCTCGATGCTCGTTCCGTCTTACGTGGGAGCAGGCACTAACGTTAGCTTGAATAACATCGTTATGGCTTTATCTGCCTGGATCGGAGGTCCTCTTTCCGCGATCGTTACGGCATTCTTTATCGTTGCTAATAGCGTCTATGCTGGTGGAATCGGTATGTTGTCCGGCGTTCTGGCCACTTTAACGGCCGCAGTCATCGGCGTAATATTCTACTATTACAGGCATGCGGATCGCAGGCATTCTTTACAGATCGTCTATCCCCTCGTAATCGGCATTCTCGTCGCGTTCGATAATCTTGCTTGGGCTTTGATGATTCCGGATGGGCAGCGAATCGAAGGCGTCCGATATTACTCCTTAAGCCTATTCATCATGTTCCCGCTCGCCTCTATCCTCTTTCACTACTTTATGAATGTCGAATGGACGAGGCAAAGAGAACTTGTCATCGACGATATGACCGGATTGCCCCACTCTGGGCTATTCCGATCCCAAGTGCAGAAAAAGATCCACGAAAAAACGCCTTTTTACTTAACGTTATTAAATATCGATGGACTCAAAACGATTATTACGATGAACAGCACGCGCGTAAGGAACGACCTGTTGAAACAAATCAGCCAAAGGTTGTCGAATTGGCTGCCTCCGGCAAGTTCCGCATGCCGACTGGAAGGCGAGCAATTCCTTATCTGCGTTGCCGATCCCGCCGGCAAGAAATTGCCTTTGATCGGGCCTAACTATTGGCAAGAGCTGCAGGCACTGCTATCGGAGCCTTACATAATCGATCACAAGCTATGCCACGTAACGATCAGTACCGGAATCACGACTTACAAAGGGGAAGCCTTAACCTGGGATCAGATTCTCCCTCGAGCCTATACGGCGCTACAGCATGCGCGGGAGAGCGGCGTCAACGAAACCGTACAATACCACGAAAAGCTGTCCGAGCACATTCGCCAGCGTACGCTCATCGAAGTGTATTTGCGAACCGCCTTACAGGAAAATCAACTCTTATTGCACTACCAACCCCAATACGAGCTGCATACCGGTGCATTAAGAGGATTCGAAGCGTTACTGCGTTGGAATCATCCGGAGCTAGGCTCGGTATCTCCAAGCGATTTTATCCCCGTCGCGGAAGAAACCCGGCTAATCGTCCCGATCGGAGAATGGGTACTCAGGCAAGCGTGCGAGATGATGAAACGCATTGTACCCGGTTCATCATCGCTCGTCCTGTCGGTGAACATCTCGGGCGTGCAACTTCTAAATCATCAATTCCCGGCGCTAGTGAGCGAGATCTTGAAGGAAACGGGTGTTCATCCGAATCGACTGGAACTGGAGTTAACGGAAAGTACGCTGATGAACTCGCTCGAGATCGCCGAAAAGCAGCTCAAGAAGCTGCAAAATTTGGGGGTTCGATTGGCGCTCGACGATTTCGGCACCGGTTATTCTTCGATGAACTACTTGCGCAAGCTTCCCTTCCATCTCATTAAGATCGACAAAAGCTTCATTCAAGATATCGGCAACTCCACGGAACGTGAGGTTGCAGGATCGATGATTCAATTTTGTAAGCAGCTTCAATTCGGCATCGTAGCCGAAGGCCTGGAAACTTACGAACAGCTCGTTTACTTGAAAAAATACAATTGCGATTACGCCCAAGGGTACTTGTTTAGCAAACCTCTGCCCGAAGAACAATTGCTGCCTCTTATCGAGGCCGTCTAAATTCTCGTTAGAATCGCGGAACAGCTTACCTTGAAGCAACTAAAGCAACTTAGTCTTGCCGCGTCCGTTCACGTTTACTTACATCGTCCTAACGCCTTAGTCGAGATATTATTTTACTTCCTATAAATTGAGGCAAAAAAACCTCCTCGAATGATTCCGAAGAGGTTTCTGCCAGACTACTACTTGCTTGGCATTTGCTCATTTCGACGAAATAAGGTTCTGCCAGACCACTAACTCCCTCGTATTTGCTTGTTTCAACGAAATAAGGTTCTGCCAGACCACTAACTAACTCGTATTTGCTTGTTTCGACGAAATAAGGTTCTGCCAGACCACTAACTGCCTCGTATTTGCTTGTTTCGACGAAATAAGGTTCTGCCAGACCACTAACTAACTCGTATTTGCTTGTTTCGACGAAATAAGGTTCTGCCAGACCACACGCTGTCTCCCATTAAAAGCGTTATAGTGCCTCTTGAACGCTCACATGGGCTTTAAGGTGTTTATAACAAAATAACTCCCTAAATGGCCCTAACGAAGTCTACCAACCCATCCGTTCTCGCAACGAAGTAATATGCGCAACGTGATGGCGTCCGTGCCAAGCGTACAAACCTAGCGTTTCGTCGAGTCGGGAAATTCGCTGCGATGACGGATGGAAAAACGTCTTCGCATAATCGGTCTCGGTCATCGCCCTTAAGAAGTATGCCCAACGCGCATGCAGCCCCGAAATCAAAGACGTCGATAATTGTACTGGTGCATCGGACGCATCCGGCAATATCGCCCAGCGCTCTTCGTAATACGGTTTGATCGCGGGTTGCTCCTCCGTCAAGGCCAGCTTAAATCGCGCGAAACTGTTCAGATGGCTATCCCCGATATGATGGACGACTTGCCTGACGGTCCATCCATCCGGACGATAGGGCGTGTCTAATTGCTCGTCCGAGAGATCTGCTAGCGCTTTCAGAAGCATCGTAGGCAGGCTCTCGATCTCATCGATCCAGCGCTCGCGTTGTTCCGACGTAATAGGACCTTCGTGCTTGAATCTGCCGATCGGATATTTCAAGTCCGGAATCATGTCTCGGGTCACCTTCACTTTCAGCTCGTGTAGTATTTTTTCAATAAAATCCGCTTTCGCGTTCGTATAGGCTTCGCGATCGTGACGATAAAGTTCGGCCAGCTCCACTTTCAGCTGGCCGTAGGCCATCGCCCACTCTCTCCGGTCCAACAAGGCATCGCGGAAAACGAGCTGCTCCTCGTAACGGTGCTCGCCAAGCAAATAAAGATGCAGATGCGCTACACTTCGGTCGTCTATCGCTTGTACGAAGAACCTTCGAAATGGCCGCAAGTCCAATTCGGGAGGCACGTAGTTCCAATTATCGAGAGCTAACGCCTCCGCGATCATCTTCAGCGTATCGTAAGACGGCACTTGGGCCATCATGTCGAGGATCGGCTTGGCCGGCAGCCCCGGAATTGCCGTACTTCCGATATGCTCGACGTGCATGACTCCGTAAGGCTTCAATATCTCTTCCAACCTGGCGGAGAGCTTTTCGCCTGCTGACAACCACCTCGGATTCGCATCCGCGAGCCTCACTTCTTCCGTTGCCCATTTGGGCCAATCCCTTGTCGAATCGGACATCCGCGCCATCTCCTTTATCGGATCATGGTTATGCCATCATGCGTTGTCTACGATGTCGCGCAATACTTCGAGGAATTGACGCATTTCATCATCGGTGCCGATGCTCACGCGAAGATACTGGTCGATCCTCGGTTTATTGAAATATCGGACAAGGATGCCTTTGCCTTTCAGTGAAAGGAACAATTCCTCCGCCGATCTCTCCGGATGCGTGGTAAAGATAAAGTTCGCCTCCGACTCGATCGTGCGGAAACCAAGCTCGTTTAATGCCTCCACGGTTCGGGTCCTTGTTGCGACGACTTTCCGATTCGTTTCCTCGAAGTACTTCCGATCCTTGATTGCAGCGACCGCTCCGGCTAGAGCCAATCGATCCAGCGTATAGGAATTGAAGGAATTCTTGATTCGGTTCAACCCTTCTATGAGATCGGGATGACCTACGGCCATACCGACGCGCAATCCTGCCAACGAACGCGACTTGGATAACGTCTGAACGACGAGCAGATTCGGATATTCCGCGACGAACGGAACGGCAGACTGTCCGCCGAAGTCGATATAAGCCTCGTCTACGATAACGACTTGATCTTTATTCGCTTCCAAAATGACCTTTAGCTGATCAACGAGCATATACCTTGCCGTCGGAGCGTTCGGGTTCGGAAGCACGATTCCCCCGTTGGGAACGCAATAGTCGCTCGCTTGAATTCGGAATCGCTCGTCCGTCGGCACCGTCTCGTATTTAAGCCCATATAGGTTTGCGTATACCGGATAGAACGTATAAGTGACGTCGGGGAACAATATCCGTTTATCCGCGGAGTAAAACGCCGGAAAAGCGAACGCGAGAATCTCGTCCGAGCCGTTGCCGACGAAGATACGATCCTTCGGGTAACCGAAATAATCGGCTAGCGTTTCAACCAGTTCATCGCAAGTCGGATCCGGATAAAGACGCAGATCCTCGTTCGCCGCGGCTTGAATAGCTTCGATCACCTTCGGAGAAGGCGGATATGGATTCTCGTTCGTATTCAGTTTTATGTAACTTCTGTCTTTCGGTTGCTCTCCAGGCACGTAAGGCACTAAAGAAGCCGTTAACTTGCTCCAATATTTACTCAATGTTCATCCTCCTCGCTACTCTTAATTATACAATCCGATCGCTTTGGGGTCTATAACGCTTGGAACCTCCTTCAAGTTGACCACTTACAAACGATCATGTATATTGTCTATATAAAATAGAACATTATAGGGAAGTGTTTGTTCGATGAGTATTTCCGATCTTTTCTGGAATGCGTCCGCCGAGCAACTGAAGCGCGGATACGTCCGGGATCAAGATTTATATGTTTGCTTGTTATGCGGCAAGACGACGGAACAAGGCGTCGTGTATCCTCATGGTGACGCTTTTTACGACGCCGAACGATCGTTGCGCCATCATATCGAGCAAATTCACGGCTCGGTGTTCGAATTTCTAGTCGGCTTGGATAAGAAGCTGACAGGCTTGACCGAGCATCAGAATAGCCTCCTTCGCCTCTTCTTTCAAGGCAAGAGCGACGCGGAAGTTCAGAAGGAGCTTTCGATCGGAAGCGCGTCTACGATACGCAACCATCGATTCGTACTGAAGGAAAAAGAACGGCAGTCGAAGGTATTTCTAACGTTAATGGAGCTTCTTAAGGATAAGGACAAGCATGCGCCCGCGATCGTCCCCGTTCATGCGACCGCGCGAATGGTCGACGAACGATACAATTACACGATCGAAGAAGCCGAACAGGCTTTGGAGAAATATTTTCCCGAAGGCACGGAAGGTCCGCTTCTGAAGTTCGACATTCAGGAGAAGCACAGGCTCATCGTGCTGCGAGAGATTGCCAAGCGCTTCAAGAAAGACCAGAACTACACCGAGAAGGAAGTTAACCGTATCATCAAGACGGCTTACGAAGACTATGCGGTAATTAGACGTTATTTGATCGAATACGGGTTCATGGACAGAGAGCCTGACGGCAGCCGGTATTGGCTGAAAGACTAGAATCAAGGATTGGAGCGGATATTATGAAAAGCAAGGAAGAACGCGCTCGGTTAGTGGAACAATTCAAGGAAATTCCGATAGAGGCCGCCGTCTACCAGATCAGAAACAAGATCAATGGCAAATTGCTCGTCGACAGCACGCGGAATCTCAAGACGATCAACGGACGCATGATCTCCCTGAACGGAGGCACGGAAACAAACAAGGAACTCCAAAAGGAATGGAACGAGTACGGTCCGGACGCCTTCGCCATCGAGGTGTTGGAGAAACTTAAACCGAACGACAATCCGTTCGTCAAGATAAAAGATGAGCTGAATAAGCTGGAGCAACAATGGATCGAGAAGCTCCAACCCTTCGGAGAAAAAGGCTATCATTCGTCCAAATAGGAATTTTGCGCGAACATGCCTCCAAATACGACAAAAGGGCTATCCCGACAGGTCATAACGGACCTGGGGATAGCCCCGTTTTCTATGATTGCGTAATCGCTTGAACCTCGATTTCTACGAGCAATTCCGGATCTATAAGTGCCTTCACCTCTACCATTGTTGCCACGGGACGGATATCCGCGAAACGTTCACCATGCGCTTTTCCGATTTTCTCCCAATCCGCCATATTCGTTACGAACATTCGCGTCCGAACGACGTCCTCCATGACGGCACCAAGCTGTGTCAGCGCGTCGTGGATAATGTCGAGAATGTATTTGGTTTGTCCGTATGCATCGCCTTTGGAGACGACTTCTCCGTCTTTCATCGCGGTCGTTCCCGCCACTTCGACGATATTGCCCACGCGAATCGCTCGGCTATACCCGACGATCGGTTCCCACGGTGACCCGGTAGATACTTTCTGCCTTGGTTCCATACCTGCTCAACTCCCTCGACTTTTCGTGCGTTCGGCATTGAGGATTACCAAAACCGTTGAGTTTTGTGCCTCTTGCGCATTATAATGAAATTTGGTGTATGTAGCAAACCTCGATTCCTACAGAAAAAGGTGTCCATAAATGAGTATTCTTACCGTTAAAAACTTAACCCACGGCTTCGGTGACCGCGCGATCTTTAATGATGTATCCTTCCGCTTGCTTAAAGGCGAGCACGTTGGTTTGATCGGCGCGAACGGCGAAGGCAAATCGACTTTCATGAACATTATTACGGGCAGTCTGGAGCCGGATGCCGGCAAAGTCGAATGGGCGAGGAAAGTCCGAGTCGGTTATCTGGATCAGCATTCCGTGCTTCAGAAAGGCATGACCATCCGCGACGTCCTTCGCGGAGCGTTCCGTTATCTCATGGATCTCGAGACGGAAATGAACGAAATGTACGATAAAATGGGTTCGGCGACACCCGAGGAACTCGAACAGCTGTTAGAGGAAGTCGGTACGATCCAAGACGTGCTCACGAACAACGATTTTTATTTGATCGATGCCAAGGTCGAAGAAATCGCCCGCGGTCTCGGACTCGGAGATATCGGACTCGACCGCGACGTCCACGACTTAAGCGGCGGACAACGTACCAAAGTCCTGCTAGCGAAGCTGCTTCTCGAGAAACCCGACATTCTGCTCCTCGATGAGCCGACCAACTACTTGGACGAACAACATATCGAATGGCTGAAGCGGTATTTGCAAGAGTACGAGAATGCATTCATCCTCGTCTCCCATGACATTCCGTTCCTGAATAGCGTCATTAACTTGATCTACCATATGGGCAATCAAGAGCTCAATCGTTACGTCGGCGATTACGATAACTTCTTGTTGCTGCACGAAGCGAAGAAGCAGCAGCTGGAATCCGCGTTTAAGCGCCAGCAGCAAGAGATCGACGACCTTAAAGATTTCGTGGCGCGCAACAAAGCCCGCGTCTCGACTCGAAATATGGCGATGAGCCGCCAGAAGAAACTCGATAACATGGATATTATCGAGCTCGCCAGGGAGAAGCCGAAGCCGGAATTCCGTTTCAAGGAAGCCCGCACGTCCGGTCGTTTGATCTTTGAAGCGAAGGATCTCGTGATCGGTTACGATGAGCCGTTATGCCGGAATATCGACCTGCTCATGGAACGCGGACAGAAGATCGCGATCGTCGGGGCGAACGGCATCGGAAAGACGACGTTGCTCCGGAGCTTACTGGGAGAGATTCCTCCCCTGTCCGGTTCGGTAAAGCAAGGCGATAATATGTTCATCGGTTATTTCGAGCAAGAGATCAAAGGCGCGGCCGACGAGACTTGCATCGAAGCGGTGTGGAAGAACTTCCCTTCCATGACGCAATTCGAAGTGCGCGCGGCGCTGGCCAAATGCGGATTAACGACTAAGCATATCGAGAGCAAGATCTCGGTTCTAAGCGGAGGCGAGAAAGCGAAAGTCCGTTTATGCAACCTAATCAACAAGGAAACGAACCTCCTTGTACTCGATGAGCCGACGAACCATTTGGACGTGGACGCCAAAGAAGAACTGAAACGTGCGCTTAAAGACTACAAGGGCAGTATCCTGCTCATCAGCCATGAACCGGAATTTTATCGCGACGTAGCGACGGACATCTGGAATTGCGAATCCTGGACGACAAAAGTATTCTAAGACGATGACCACGATATGAAGTAAAGGCCTGCCTCCTCGCCGATATCGGCGAGGAGGCAGGCCTTTTGTTATATGCGGCATTCGTTATCCGACTTTAAGCCCCATCATGACGAGGTCTCTCTCCACGCCGTCCAAGATCGCGACTCCGGGCAGGAACCCCCATTGTTCGAAGCCGAATTTTTTGAGCAGTCCCAAGCTCGGAGCGTTATGTCCGAACACTAATCCAATGACGTTACGGATGTTTAAGCTGGGACAAGCGTCCAACGCCATTTGCAAGAAAGTGCTTCCGACTCCCTTCGCCCGGTTGTCCGGCGAGATATAGATGCTGATCTCGGCAGTCGCGTCGTATGCGGCCCTCTGATGGAATTTGGAGAAACTTAACCATGCGATAATCCGACCATCGAGCTTCATAACCCATAGCGGCCTGTAATTCTCGGAATGCTCCTCGAACCAAAGCGCTCGGCTTTCCACGGTTACCGGCTCGAGATCCGCGGTTACCATCCTGCTCTCGATCGTCGAGTTATAAATTTCGACGATCCTGTCTAAATCCGATCTTAAGGCATGTACGATTTCAAAGGATTGCGTCATGGTGTAATCAGGCCTCCATCAAGTTCGCCGGCGTATTGTTCGAGCAATTGACTTTCCTTCCCGGGCGCTAACCCGGCTCTCCGCTCCGTTTCTTTGCGGGACGCATCCCACGCCATCGTCGCTTCGATCGTATCCGCTAACGGCCGGAACGTCAATCCGTCCGCCAACGCACGGCGACAATCCACGTTCAGCAAATAACGAGCTTCCTTCGTATCCCCTGTACCGGGCAGCCACAACGGCACTTCGATCCAAGGTCCTGTATCGCGATTCAATAAAAACTCGTCGTCGACCCATTGAAGTCGAGCGTCGCTCCCGATCGTATTCACGCATGCGTCCAAGAAATCGAACATCGACATGGGGGTTGCCGGACCGGTCGCGTTGTAGACTCCCGTTCGACGCTGTTCCGTCATCCTGATGATCCAATCCGCCAAATCCCTGACATCGATAAATTGAACGATAGCTTCCGGTTTGCCCGGAGCAAGGACGGTTCCACCTTTGCTTATTCTGGCCGGCCAATACGTAAAACGGTCCGTCGGATCTTGAGGACCCACGATGAGTCCCGGACGGATCATTAACGCGCGACCGGGTATCTCTTCCTCCACGGCTTGTTCGCATGCGGCTTTAAGCGGTCCATAGTTCGCTCCTACATCCTCGCTAGCCGGATCCTCCAATTTCCCGACTGGACTCCCCTCGTCCCGTCCGGGCTCAAGGAAGTTCTCGTATACCGATATCGTGGATATAAAGACGTACCGGTCAACGGCATCCGCCAATAAACGCGCCGAATCCCTCGCGATTCTCGGGACATAAGCCGACGTATCGATAACCGCATCCCATCGTTTGCCCTTTAAGGAATCCAAATTACCGTCCCGATCTCCCGTAAGCTTCTCTACGCCGGGGAACGGTTGTCCGCTATCCGTTTGCGTACGTCCGCGATTGAATATCGTGACCTCGTGTCCGGCTTTGAGCGCGCTATGTACAAGATGATGACCAAGGAAGGCGGTGCCGCCCAGAATAAGAATTTTCATCGCTAACCTCCAGTTCCGTCAACAAATCGTATTTGCTATTCATTATATCGCAATTTACCAAGGGATGGCTTCGGATAGCCGCAATCCGAAGACATCCAAGAACAAGCCGTATAATTGTTCGCAATTGTCTTCGCTTCCGCAGAAAGACGGCGATAGCGCGACCGTGATCAAGACGTATGGGCAAAGATCACGCAAATATGCGAGTTCTTCCTTGATCAGGGCTTCCGGCTTGAGCCTAATTCGCTCGGATTCCAAGTCGCGGACGGCGAAGACGTCCAAATCTAGATCCAAGATGACGGAACCTGCGACCAGCGGAAATAGATTGGAACCCATACGCTCCTTGAGATCATGTAGGGATTCGAATCTGGAGCCGGAATACTCTCTATTCTTCAGTAAGGCTTTGATCGGCGCCAGTTGTTCGCCATTCAAATTCCAATCGGATAGATCGAACGGATCGGATGGGTCTTCATCCTTAGGGCACACGTAGATGATCCGATCGATCAGCTCGGCCGCGAAGCCCGCCCAGATAAAGTTGTCGATCTCCAGCTTACCGGCAACGTTAAGATAATCAGCCATGCACTCCATTTCATGCAAACCTTCGGCCATTACTCCGTCCCACGTATCGTCCAGATGCGCATCGACGTGCAACAGAGTCGGACGCGAACCGGTCCAGCCTTCCTCTTTCCCTATCGCCCAAGCAGCGAATGCCCACTGGTGATTGCGTGAAATATAGATTCTGTTTTCCGGATAGCAAACTCGGTAATTCATATCGCTCCGCCAGGTCATGCGATCTTTTTCTCGAGATCCGAATTGTCCCTCTGAACTTGCGAAAGTTGTAATTGATCCATATGCGATTCCCTTCCCAGCGTTTAAATGCGCGTTCCTTGTTTGTCATTATTCGCGTTGCGATTAGTCCAACCACACCTCGCGTTCATCGTTGGCGACCATGTCCCATACGCGAACGATTTGGGCTTCCGTGTTTCTCTCCGCGGAAAGCTCCGGCAGCGCGTTTCTGTCGAACCAGGCTGCCTCGGTCGTCTCCAACCCGGATTCCAGCGTTCCCCCTATGACTTCGCACAGAATGAACATTTTATACACATGGGAAGGTGCGGGCGGATGTCCATGATTTTTCTTATCCAGCACGGCAAGCAGTCTCACGGGTTGCACATCCAGTCCGGACTCTTCCTTCGCTTCCTTTACGGCAATTTCCTTCGGCGATAATCCCACGTCCGCCCATCCGCCGGGCAACGCCCATGCGCCATCAAGCTTTTCCTTCACAAGCAAGAGCCGGTTTGCTTGGATCACGACGCATCGAATGTCAACCTTGGGTGTCGCATAACCCGTTTCCCGCGCGAATAAGTCGCGTATGATCTCCGATTCAACTTGCGTGTACTCGTTCAAGATTTCAACGCTTAGCTCGCGAAGCATCTCAAAGCGTTCTTGATCGTAAGCGTCTTTCGTATAAGCGAGACCCGTCTGGCTAATCGCTTGGATCTGCTTGGCCCAACTTAACCATTTCAACTCCATGCGGTTGCATACCTCCGATTAGTATACGATTTTCTCATCCGATTCGACTCTGTACCCGACGGTTATACTTCCGATCTTATCGTTCGGCTCGAACTCGTAGTTTTTATTTTTCTTCCTGTCATCGATATCCCCGTCCAACCACAATTGAATGGAATAGCGTCCTTTGGAAAATAAACCGTTTGGGCTACCGTGCAATCCCTCGGTTTCCAACTTCCGCGCTGCTTGTTCGAAGGTGTCTCCTACCCGCACGCCCAATGCTTCGTTCGCGGGATCCGCGGTCGTCATCAACTTGACCTTCGGGCTTTTACTGCCTTCCATGCGGCGATCCAACGTCTCGGAATACCGTCCCGAAAGCTTGATTTGCGGAAAAATAAAATTCAGTTCGCAACCGAAGCAATAAGGGGTTTTGTCCGAGCCTAACCCGTACATTTTTCCGACTTCCGCTCGGTTCATGAACAGATGAACATCGTTAAACGAGATGCGTTCCATTTTCTGATCTAAAGGACTCTCATGAAACCGATTGTATATGACGAATGCCAAACAACCCAATATTATAGTCATCGCAAGCACGATGATTAGAATCGATTTCTTGTTTCCCAACGTCTTCCTCCTTCTCCAATTTCGATTACGACTGCATACAATCCCCCCCTCTTCTGCATGCTAAAACGGAATAGGTCAGAGGAGAAGTGAGAAAGTATGTCGATAACATCAAGCAATTGCGATTTCTCGCCGATGAAGAAGCTGATTAAGGAAGACCTTCAGCAGATGATCTTCAAGATCGAATCGCTCATAAATACGCTGGACGATGAAGAAGAATGCGTTCTTGGCGAATTCGAGAAGGTCAAGAAAGGCTTTCTCGGTATCGAATCGAGCGCGGCGACTTTTTACTTGAATTGTTATTTGTCTCCTTTTATCGAGCGATACATGGACTTGTCCTTAACGATTCAAAGTCTATCCGAACGCCGGCATGGCGCCTTGATCGCCGTGCAGCGAAGCGATTCGCTCGATACGCTCATTCAACCGGGGATATCGGTGGGCGCCCCCGTCTCCCATACTTTGCTGGAGTCCATTTTCTATCCGGGAAGTCCGCTCCATGACGGCGCCGTGCTGATCAAAGCGAATCAAATCGTGTCCGCCAAGCACATCCTTCCATTGACGTCCGTCCAAAATAACGAACGGATCACGGGTACCCGGCATCGTGCCGCGGTCGGCTTGACCGAGCTAAGCGACGCGATCGTACTCGTCGTATCCGAAGAAACGGGAAAAGCCTCTTTCGCGAACAAGGGACAGCTCTTTCCCGTCATCACTCCCTGAGCACTATTGCCTTCTAGGCTCTCTTAAACTCCTTAAATCTCGTTCCTTGGTACGTTAACGCTCCTTGATCTCCGCTTGCGAGCATTCCGTATTGTTTGCCATGGACCGGGAGTTCGATTCGCGAACGGTCGTCCATCTCGAAAGTAACATAATAATTCGTGGTCGCGCTCGAATCTCCCGATCCGCCCCATACTTCCGTCCGTTTGTCCACCACGAAGCAATTGACCGTTCTTAGCTCGGAGGCGTTGTTCCTTAACCAAATTCTTAACCCTTTTACGATAATGAATAGAAAAGTGCCTACAACTAAAGTAATAAGGATTCCGCCGAATATTTTGAAAAACAACGGTACTTCCGAAATGAATCCCCAAAAACCGCTCGGCTCCCCGAAATTGCCCATATGTGCTTCCTCCCCCGATCCGACGACGAGCTCGCTCGTGTTGATCTTGCTATTAGGATGTTTGGATGAAATCTCTGATCATTCTATAAAGCTTATCTTTCTCCGAATTTCGAATAGCGTGGCCTGACCGATCGAAGCTCTCCACGATAACTTGCGGATTCATATTCCGATAGGGTCGCAATCCTTCATCCTTAAGCAGGCTATCCGCTAACAAGCCCCGAAGTACGAGAAGTTGGTTCCCGTAGCTCATCTCGAACGTTCGTTGC
Source organism: Cohnella endophytica (assembly GCF_003628305.1). Taxonomy (GTDB): domain Bacteria; phylum Bacillota; class Bacilli; order Paenibacillales; family Paenibacillaceae; genus Cohnella; species Cohnella endophytica. The sequence goes on from NZ_RBZM01000002.1 coordinate 44,392, forward strand.
ACGGATTCTTTCTGTATCCCTCGAACTGCTTCCGGACGTATGTTCAGCTCCCTGGAAAAAGGAATCAAGTAGTTCTCGATATAATCCTCCGCCCATTCGGACGGCATCTGCTTATGCTCCGCCGGATAATCCTGCAGGATAGCCGACAAGACTGCGCGAGGGTATCTTTCCATGAATGCCAGCCCGTAAGATACGCCTCTGGAATACGCATACAGATGGAATCGTTCTAGCTGCGCGTCTCTTACGACCGCTTCTAAATCCGACAAATGATGCTCAAGTGCGTAACCTTGCGATGGCGTAGAACTTAAGCCTCTCCCGCGGAAGGATAGAACTACGCAAGGTCGGGGATACAAATATTCCATTAGATCTTCGTATTCCTCCGCAGTCTCGGATAACCCCGGACAAATGAGCAGCGGTACCTCCTGCGAGTCCGTTACCGTACATAAATAATGAATGATAACCTCGCCATTTTCAGCGAAACGCGAATCCAGGTTCATCGTATCCCCCGCTTTTTGCAACTTTACGTTTACCAGAGCGTCTAATTTTCAGGAAATTAATGGTTGTTATTCTCGATATCGGAGGTGCCTGTATGAAAAAGTTGCAAATCATTGTCATTCTATCGCTCGCGTTAGCGTTACTATGCATTCGTACGTCCGATGCCAGTGCGAAATCCGCGGTATATCCGAACGTTCGAATCCAATCAACCGTCCTTCATGACTTCTCGTTCAATGGCAAACTCGTTAACGGTCGGACTTACGTGGACGCAAAAGGTTTGCTGAAATGCTTGCCTTTCTCCACGAGACCGGACGACGCCGTTTGGGTAGCGGAAACGAAGACGCTTTTCGTTCTTGGAGAAAGCTACCCGGGGCTGAAAACCGAAAGATTGAAATTCGCAAACGGCTCTTCCGCATGGAAAATCGGAGACCACGAGGTTCGCCAAATGAGCGCCAAGGCCGTCATGATCGAAGGAAATCTCTACGTTCCGCTCAAAGATATCGCCGATTATTATCACCTTAACCTCGTAGTGAACAAAAACCGCACAGTCCGTATCTCCAAAACCGCTTCCAAAGAGAAAACCGTTATCGCGAATACGGTCAAATTGGCTAAAGCGGACGTAGATCGCTTGATTGAGCTGACCAACGCGCATATCCGTTATGCTAACGACAGGGATTTCAACCGCTACGCGGAGACGTTCTACACCAAGCCAAAAGCATTCGTTGAAGACCAAGCCATGTTCATGGTATGGATGGATGCATCAGCCAATAAATTGAAGCTCAGGAGGATCGACTTCGTCTCCGCGGATGATGTCAACGGCACTAAAAGAGTCATCGCCGACGTGAAGTGGACGGATCGGGAGATGCAAATCGCTTATCTGTTCAAAGACAAACAATGGAAGATCGGTTCATTGGATTAATCGACGTCGGGAAAATAAGATTTCATTATTTTCTCGACCTCGTCTTTCCGATGTAAGCGGGTAATCAGTTGAACGGCGTTAAGACGATTCTTGACCGCGAGCTCGACGACAAGCTTTCTCTTGCCAATAACATCGTAATGATAATGATAAATTCGATCGCGCGAAATGAATTCGTACCCGACTTTAACGCCGTTCCGGCCTAAATACGCCCTCAGGAACAGGAAATAATACGGCGTCCAGAAGACGAAAAAAGCGATAAAAATAAGTACGTAGCTTCGACCGATCCAAGGCGCAACGACTCCGAAATAGATCAAAAACAACAATATATTCAATAAATAGACTTTGCCGTTAATGAACCGTTCCTCGAAAGCGAACAAAATCTCTCCGCATTTCCTTCTAGCAACATACGCCTTCGCCGCGAATGCGAGCATGATCAAGATGACTATGGCAACGAAATTAGTGCTCATCCCTCGATCGCTCCCTTTCTTCTTCGCATTAAGGTCCCGATCCTGTGGAAGTAACGCGCCAACCCAGCGCGTTTTTCTTGACGTAGAAATACGACTGTGAAAGGTCGTTAACTTCATATTCGTCGCCGTAACGCGGATCATTCTTAATCGTGCCTTCATGGATCGACTTCGTTATCGCTTTCATCGGGTGAAAGCTAAAGAACAAATGTTTGCGGACCGCGATTTCAGGCGTCGGCGAAGGGAAAAATACGAGATAAACGATCAAAAGCGCGAACAAAGCGTATAACCGTTTTATTTTTGTCCGGCTCAAACCTTCCCCTCCCGTTCCCCCCATATTCATTAAAGCGTTAAGAGTCGCTAATGATATAACGGAAATTCTCCAGGGTTGGTTGCTCCATTTCCGGTGCTTTCTTCACTTGATCGTAATAGCTTCACAACCTTACTCAAAGCCGTTCGTAACGGCACTCTGCTAGGAAGTACGCAGAAATCCCTGCAAATGCGCAGGAAAAAGTGCACTGTTCGAGTAAAATTGGGACGATTCCTGCAAATATGCAGCTTTCTAGCGCGATTCGCAGAGAACTCGGATGAGTTTCGATTAATTCCTGCATATTCGCAGGAATTTGCAATCTTACGTAATAATGCGTCGAAAACCTGCATATTCGCATCTTTCAGTGCGTGTTCGAAATCGACCTACCCGATGCCGCAACAACTCGGGCTAATCAAATCGAAGGCATTACATTTCCGCCGCTTACAGGAACGTAGGCACCGGTAATAAAGCTGGCGAGATCGGAAGCAAGAAAAGCAACGACATTCGCGATCTCCTGATCGGTTCCGCGCCTCTTCAGAGGGACGGTCTGTTCGTAGGACTCGCTGTGCTCCGTCTTATTCTCGCGGTCGCGATCGCTGATCGTCCAGCCAGGCGCTACTTGGTTAACCGTAATCTGATGCTCGCCGATTTCCTTGGCTAGGACGCGGTATACCCCGTCCATCCCCCGTTTGCCCGCAACGTAGGCGGATTGGGACGGAAAATTCTGCATCGAGCATTCCGTGTTAATTCCGATGAATCTCCCCCACTTCCGTTCGATCATCGCCGGGGCAAATGTTTTCGCCAAGTAGACGCTCTGCATCACGCAGGATTCGAATTGGCTCTCGTAGTCTTCGGGCGCTTGTTCCAGAATACTCGTCCATTGATATTGCACGACCGCGTTTGCGACGACGATATCGACGGAGCCTAACTGATCTTGAACCGTTTCTTTCATTGCCAGTATCGATTGAAGACTCGTAATGTCGCCTTGAACGATCGTCGCGCGCACGCCGTAGGCATGGATCTCGTCTAGGAGCTCGTTTGCTTTAGCCTCGTTGTTGCGGTATTGAATCGCAATGTTCGCTCCGCATTCGGCCAACGTTCTGGCCATCACTCGGCCCAGCTGTCCGGTTGCTCCGGTAATAAGGGCCGTCTTGTTTTTCAAATCGATTTGCATGGTATAGTTCCCCTCTCGCGTTTTCTCTTTTCTCAATGATAGGCATCTTCTGCCAAAAAAACAACAAAAAGCCGCGTCTCCGCGGCTTTCTTCTTAAGCGTATTTAGCCAGCAAGCTCTCGTATACGGATTTCGGGCGAAGGCCGACGAGCTTCTCGACAGGCTCTCCGTTATGAAACACGATTACGGTAGGCATGGATAGAACCCCGTATTCAGACGCGATGGACGGAGAATCGTCGCAATTCACCTCGAGAACGGACACCCGGCCGGCATTCTCCTCGCTGAGTTCATCCAATATGGGCTTAAGCACTTTGCATGGCGGACACCAAGGCGCGCCGAAATCGACCATTGTAACTCCCTGTTGCTTGATACTGACCTGAAACGTCTCGTCATTCACCAGATTCAAGGACATTTGTCGTTCCTCCTCTACAGATAGATTAACTCTCCTGTATCGAACGGATGCGGTCCAGCAAGTTCGATTTGATCTGGTACAATTGATGGATCTGGTCGTCGATTTCCTTCAGCTTGAGCTCGTAGATCGGAAGCACTTCCTGGCAGAATGCCTCTTTGTTCTTGAGCACGCAACCAAGGAAACTCGCGATCTGCTCCGTCGTGATCCCTAACCCGAGATAGAACTGGATCGTCCGCACCTGATCTTCCGCCAACGGGGAATATTCGCGATAGCCGTTATCCATCCGTACTGACGTCAACAGCTTCTGTTGCTCGTAATAGCGCAGCGAACGAATGCTGACTCCGGTTCGCGCGGAGAGCTCTCCGATTCTCACGTGGATTCCCCCTTAGTTCCGATCGATACGAGACCAGTATAAACCCTGACATTAATGTCAGGGTCAAGAGGCAAATTAATCTCTTTCGTAGATCGAGCCGGATCGGCTGGCGAAGAACTCGGCATATACTTTCTCGGCGTAAGCGTCCGTCATACCCGAGATGTAATCTGCCGCCAATCGTTCCCAGCTCCACTTATCCTTCTGAGCCTCGTAGCTCTCCAGCCAGTCCGGCGGAATGATGAGGCGACCGGCCTCGTAGGTTTTGAAGCTTCCCCACAGGCGTTCTATCATCACTTCGCTTCGCTTATGCAGCCGTTGTACGCGGAAGTCCTTGATCAAGGTTACCCAAGCGAGCTTCTTCAAGATTTCCATCGTGCGAAGCAGCTCCAGATTCGTACTTCCGTCACGGATAAGCGTGACTTTTTTCCATCCTGAATCCGGATCGTCGATAATTCCGACCTCGTTCGCGAACGCGCGAACCCAGCGGGCTTTCATCTCGCGGCGCGTTTTAGAGGGCTCGCGGTCGCACTCGGCATAAATAATCTCCCATTGCTCGAGGTAGTTTATCAGTACCTGTTTGACCATCGCGGATTGATCGACGTTCTCCCATTTCGTCTCGTCGTAGCTCGGATCGTTCGTGATCTCATGCACGACATGAGCGACCAGTCTATCGTCCTCGAAGAAGCCCCGGTCCATCTGGATTTTGCCGGCTCGGATCCCGTCTTCGAGATCGTGAGTGGAATAGGCGATATCGTCGCACAGGTCCATGAGCTGAGCCTCGAGCGTAGCGCAGCCGACTGGCATTTCCCAAGCTAGGCGAAGCGATTCGATGCCTTCCCATTCCTTACGGTAGACGCCTTTTTGCCTGCCCGGCTCGTCAATGCAGAACGGGTACTTGTTGATCGCAAGCAATACCGACGCCGTGAGATCCAATCCGCTGCCGCTGCCCGCTCGTTTCTCCAGAAACATGAGGATGCGGAAGTTCTGGGCGTTGCCCTCGTACTTCAGGCCATGCTCTTCCTGAAGGAGACGGTTCAGCACCTCTTCTCCCTTGTGGCCGAATGGCGGATGTCCAAGATCATGCGCCAGCGACGCGCATTCGACGACCTCGGGATCGATCATGAGGCCCGGATGCTCCTTGTTCGCGAGAAACGCATAGCTTTTGCCGAGTTTTCTGGCCACCTCCCGGGCGATCTGGGATACTTCGAGCGAATGCGTTAACCTAGTCCGGTAATAGTCTCCCGAGCCCGCGCCGAACACCTGCGATTTGCCTTGCAATCTGCGGAAGGCCGGAGACTGGATGAGTCTGGCGTAATCCTTCTCGTATTCGTCCCGATCGTCGCCGGAATGGATGTTCTCCGTGTCGTATAGTCTCATTTTCCTCACGTTCATGCGACAACCTCTTTCTTATAAGCCGAAAATATTCGATTTTTTCTCCATGAACTGATCCTGGATCAAATACGTCCAAGTTTTTGAAGGGGCTTTGAGACCTTCCTTGTCCCAATCGACTTGATCGGATGGCGTACCCGTCTTCAGCTTGCTTAGCGTCTTAGCGGTTTCCTTATCGATCTTCTCCGGAAGCTGTTCGAAAGCATGTATGATCCGGTGATGGAACTCGTCGACCGGGTTACGGTTGGCTAAGCTCTCGAGATGGATGCCTTCCCGAATGTAGGAAACATAGGCCAGATGATCCGACCAGCTGCGATCCATGTGGTATAACCGTACATAACGTTCCGTCGAGCTGAGCGACTCGCGGTTGTCGAAGATCGCTTCGCGTTGTTCCTGTTGAATCCGCCGCTGCTCTTCGACCATATCGGAATATTTGTTTAACGTCTTGCGCATTTCGAAGTTTTGTCCCATCACGATACGCTGGATATGATCGATTTTCTTGTTGAAGATCGATGCCTCGAGCGGCTCGTCTTGCTTCTTGTTCCGATATGCAGGAGGTAATGCTTTCTCGATGCCGAACCGATTAATGAGCTCGTCCTCCAAACAAACATAGAACCTCGACGAACCTGGATCGCCTTGACGTCCGGCGCGTCCTCGCAGTTGGTTGTCGATTCTCGCGCTCTCGTTCATATGCGTTCCGATGACGTACAAGCCTCCGAGCTTGGCGACTTGGTCCGCCTGCTCGGGATGACCTCCGCCCAGTCGGATATCGACGCCACGCCCCGCCATGTTCGTGGAAACGGTAACCGCCCCAAGCTCGCCGGCATTGGCGATGATCTCGGCTTCCTTCTCGTCGTTCTTCGCATTCAGCACATGGCAAGTCACGCCCGCAGCCTTCAACCTTTCGGCTAATTGGTCGGATTCCTCCACGCTGCTCGTCCCGATGAGTATCGGCCGTTTCGTCGCGTGAACTTCGGCGATTTCTTTCACCAACGCGTTAAGTCGGGCTTCCTTATGCGTAAAGATTCGACTCTCGTGATCGATGCGAATTCGCGGACGGTTCGGTTGAATCTCGAATACGAGCAAGTTGTAGGTCTCTTCGAATTCCTCCGCGGAATCCTGGGCCGTAGCGGTCATTCCGCTAATTTTCGGGTACAGGCTCAACAGATGCTGCAGCGTAATCGTTCCGAGGATTTTGCCCGAAGTATTCGAAGCCATGCCCTCCTTGGCTTCGACCGCCGCTTGCAGGCCATCGGGCCAGTGACGGTTCTCGGCGACGCGTCCCGTGTAAGGATCGATAAGCTCTAGCTTGCCGTCCCGGATGACGTAATCGACGTCTCGCTTCAATAAGGATTCCGCGTGAAGAGCGCAATTTAATGACGTTAACAAATGAGTGTTGTTGGATTCGTACAGGTTGCCGCTTCTAAGCGCCTGTTCCGCCTTCTCGGCGCCGGCTTCCGTCAGGAACACGTTGCGTTTGTTCTCGTCGAAATCGTAATCCTCGCCCAATACGAGCTGTCTGGCCAAATTCGCCATCCGGCCGCCGTCGCCGCCGGTCGAAGCGACTTCCCCCGCGATCACGAGCGGTACGCGCGCTTCGTCGATGAGCAACGAATCGGCTTCGTCCACGATCGCATAATGGAAAGGACGATGAACGACGTCGGTCGGATTCATCGCGATCGTATCCCGCAAGTAGTCGAATCCCGCTTGCTTAGCCGTAACATAGGTAATGTCCGCGGAGTAGGCTTGCTGTCTCTCCTCCAATGTCATGCCTTCCTTGACGAAGCCGACGGAAAGACCTAAATACTGGTAGATCGGGCCCATCCACTCCGCGTCCCTGCCCGCGAGATAATCGTTAAACGTTAGCACGTGAACGCCCTTACCCTGCAAGGCATTGACGTATGCCGGCATAACCGCCGCAAGAGTCTTGCCTTCTCCGGTTTGCATTTCTACGAGATTGCCCTCGTGAAGTACGAGTCCAGCCATGTATTGCACGTCGAAGGGACGCATCCCGAGTACGCGGCTGGCCGCTTCTCCCGCGATTGCAAAGGCTTCGATGAGGATATCGTCGAGCGAGGTGCCGTCTTGCACTTGTTTCTTCAGCTTCAAAGATTCGGCTTTAAGTTTGCCATCGTCCCACGTTTCCAATCTCAAGAGCTGGATTTCCTTCAGTTTATCCGCATAAGGCTTTAGTTTATGTTGAACGAATCGGTCCTTCACCTTCTGAACGAGCTTGCTGGCGAAATTCATCGGGACGCCCCTCTCTATGTTCAATATCTCATAATGTATACATTATAGGGATTACTCAACGGAATTCATAGCTCTGGATTCCAACCAAATATCCTTGAAGTCCATCCAACCCAAGTAGTTAAGCTGCACGCCTTTAACTGTCGGATGGACGTAAGTGCTTAGCTTCTTATGCAAAATAAACAAGACATGGCATTCCTCGCGCAGTCGGTCCTCGATTTCCTTGAGTATCGCGGTTCTGTCTTCCGATCTCTCGCAAACCAGCGCCGATTCGACTTTGCCTTCCGCCCACAAACGCATATCGTCTTGGAGGCATTCCTTGAGGAAATTTCCAGATTGAACGTAATTCTCGATCTCGCAGACGTCGTCGCTCGCGATTACGACCTCGTATAAGATACAATCCGCGCTCTCCATCGTTTCCAGATCGCCGATCTTATACTTGGAATCATTTCTCACGACGACGGATACTCCGAATTCGGCGAATCTCCGTTCGATCCAATGGGCATCTGTCTCATGGCTTCCAAAGATGCTGAGAGTAATCGGCGTACCATCGTATCCGCTTTCCCGGAGTAAGCGAATCCCTTCTTCTTCGTCATGCTCTTCGTCGAGATAAGGCGTCTGTTCCGTGGGCCTGAATCCCTGAGCCGGATACACTCGGTTGCCTCCTAAATCCCTTATGAACCGTTTGCGGTTCAACAGTAAATCGATGGCGTGCCTGAAGGCAAACGACTGTTGGGGTCCATTCTTACGCAAATTCCAAGACATCAACATGCAGCCATTGGAGAGCTCGTACGTAGCCATCAACTCCGGATCAGGATGCTTGAGATGGAGCGTGTTGTCGTACAATAATTGTTTCCAGTGCGCTCCGAGGGACATGGACTCCGCCTCTTCCGGCATGAGCGCGATCACGATGCGGTCCAGATGGGCCCTTCCTTGATGATAATCCGGATTGGCGACCATCTCGAAGCGGTCGTTGCACCATTCGACGACCCGGAACGGTCCGCTGCCGACCGGACGTTCGCGGAAGAGGGATTCATCTTTCATGACAAGATCGCGCGGTACGATGGACATGGCCGCCGAACTCAGGTAACGGTGGAAAATCCGATTAGGCCTAGACAGCTTGATTCGTAACGTTCTTCCGTCGTGACATTCGACCAGTATCACATCCTTTGTCATCCAACCGACCGGTTGATCGCCACGTATTCTTTCCAACGTAAACTTAACGTCATCCGCCGTTAGCTCCCGGCCATGATGGAACCGAATGCCCTTGCGCAGATGAAACGTCCACTCCGTCGCGTCCGCGTTCATCTCCCAAGCATGCGCCACCCCCGGCGTGACTCGTCTCGAGGCATAATCGTACTGAAGCAATTGATCGAACACCTGGCGAACCATATGGGCATCGAACGCGCAGTAAACATCCGCGGGATCCATCGTGACGATAGGCCGGTATACCGGAAAACGCAACGTGTCGATCGCTTGGCTATTGCCCGCAAGATCTGCCGCATAACCGAAATGACCGTTCAGCCATTGTACGAAACGGTCTATAAGCGCGCTTTGCGAATGATAAGTCTTCAGAAGCTCGAACGCCTGCTTATAGTCGCCTTTTCTCGACATGTCCTGAGCCCACTCCATTAGAAGCGGTTCTTTTTCCGCCAAGAAGACCAACCGGGACACGTTCCCTCTGCCGCGTCCTGCGACCCAGCTGATCAAGCCTTCGTCGACCAGCTTACGCACGACCATCTTGGCGTTGCGCGTCGAGCAATACAGCGCATTCGCCAGCTCCTCGGTCGTCACCTCGATCTCCGCATGGGTAACCGCGTTGTTGCCGATTTTATTTAATAACATTAAATATTTCTCCGCCAAGGCGTTCATCTATCGATTTCCCTCCCGGCAATGATCTTCGAATTTCGTCCTATCAACAAAAGGGGAAATGGAATTATTAAACTGTTCACTTTTTTTCCTCTTTTGCATTCAGCATAATAAAACTCATCAGAGATCGCAAGGAGGAATAACAAATGTTCTATCATGATCACGATTTAAAAGAACTATCCCGTCAGCGTCAAGCCGAATGGGAGACGAGAATTCGCCAATCGAGTGCGAAGAAAGATTCCGAGCCTAAAGCCAACGTAACACCGAACAATTCGCAAGCCGTAAATAAAAAACAAAAGAAGGGATGCAGCATCCCTTCTCCCGCGATTAATCCGTAACTTGGATTGAAGTCTGGATCCCGTTTCCCTCGCCGCCCTCGAAGGATTCGAATCCCTTATACGGAATGCCGACGATCCTCAACTCATAGTCTCCCGCTTTATATTTTGCAGCGTCCAGTTTCCCCGTAATTTCAAATGCGCCATGATCGACCTTCGTTTCATCGCTTCTCCAAACGACCTTATTCCCTTGGGATAGTTGTAAATAGGTTTTCTCCGCCGTCGAACCTCTGCCTTCGATTTTAAACGATTCGCCTAATCGAATCGCGTTTGGAAAATGGTATGGGATTACGTCGGGCATCGACGCTTTGTAGCCGGAGTTCACGAATTCGAATAAGAATGGCGATAGCGCAAACCATGATTGACCCTTGGAATCTCCGATCCAGACGTAATCCTTCACCGGCGTGCAGGATGTCCCCGTGCTGCCTTCCGTAGATTTTTCGGTATCGCAGCTCCAAGCCGGACGAATCTCCAAAGTTTTACCGTCGCGGTATACGATATTCGCCGCCATGCTTCGGCCGTGGAGGGGCTGCGTCATACCTTCGCCGTCTACTTCGTCTGCTTCCGCGAGCCATTGCAGCAATTGCGCGGCTTCCGCTTGCTTTTCGTCCGGGAATAAGAGATTCGCGATCCCCATGGGTATCGGATGCGACATAGCTATCCACTGGACTTGGGCAGGATCCGTTCGGTTGACGTAATAAGCGTTTATACGAGTCTCCATCCGATCGCGGAATTTTCTGATTTCCTGGTAGAAGGTTTCGACGGATATTTTGCCTTTATTGAAGGAACTCGTTATCTTGTCGGAAAGTAGAATTCTGTCTTTCGAGAGCTTGCCCGTCAATGTATCTTTGTGGGCAGCGGCCGTATTCCAGGCTTCCTTCACTTCGGGGATGAGTCGTTTGTTCTCGTCGTAGATCTCGCTATTGCTCGACCCGCCAAACAAGAGACCTAAGTTTAAGCCAAATTCCGCTTTCACTCGATCGAATCGGGGGGAATAAGGATAATCGTTCAAATATTGCTCCGCTTGAAGCGCCCTCTCCCCTAATTCCGTTCGCGGAATGAGGATACTGCCGTCTCCGAACGCCGGCTTGTCGGAAGCGGTAGCCATGAGTTCTAAGTAATCCGCCATTGCGGGCGTTACGAAGGAAGCGTACGAAGTTAACGCGCGATAATCGACAATCGGGACCAAGACGCCTTCGCCGGCATTGAATTTGTATTTTCCTTCAATGGCTTCGCTAATTATGGTTCGTATCTTTTCGTCTTGGATTTCATCGATTTGATCGGAGCCGACCGGATTGGAGAAACGCGAGAAAAGCCCCGACTCGTTGGCCGATCGCAACGCGGCATTCACATGATCGGCGTCGGACCGGTAGAACTCTTCCAGTTCCATTAACAGCCGATCAAGCTCGTCGGGCTTAAGCAGGGGAATATTGGTCTCGAATATCGCGATCGCTTCCTTTGCCGTCCGGGCTTCCCGAATCGTCTTCGGAAGCTCTTCCGCGTAAACTGGAATCGCTTCTGTCGCGATTGGTGACGGTCGAGGACTCGTTTCCGTGACGATCGGTTTCGTATAAGATGATGACATGCACCCGGACAAAAAGATTAATGCCATTAATCCTAAAACAAGCTTAGGGTTGCATCCGAACAATAATCCCATATGTATCCGCCCCGTTTCGCCTAGGTATGCTCCGTTACCGTTATAGACGAATCATTTTCGATAAAGTTGTCATTTGTATAAATCAACGGTTTTCATCGGGTAAGATGAGCAACCCCTCATGACCAGAATAGATCTAGCTCATAGGAGTTAATATTACTCTATTTCCCCATTCGGCCGGTTTCCGGGCTAATAACGTAACGCCATCATCTTTTTTGTATGAGTGAGGGCGTTTATTACGGAACATTTATGCCTATCATTTGGTACATGGTCAGTCGATAGTTTTCTTCACGCACAATAAAAAAGTAACGATCCGCATCGCTACGAAGAAACTAAAATAACTCAGGTCAACATAAAGGGCATCTGTAAGGTGACCTTTATGTTGACCTGAGTTATGGCGGAGTTGAATGGTGAAATCATCTATCTTCTCAAGGGACAAATAATTCACAAAGTCAAATTATTTAATGAATAACCACAATTTCCTTAATATGATATCCATCTGGAATAGCTTCATTTTCTTCATCGGCTATTCGGCGAAGCAATTCTTGATCTCTTTGTACATATACGGTCTTCCCGTTTTCAAAAAACACTTCTCCAGGCCCGTATTTTGAATGAACATTGCCCACGATAATCGCTTGTTCTTTTGGCTCTATTCCATATCCATACGATACACCATCACCTTTTTTGCCATTCTTAAAGTATACACCCAGTAATATTACTGTACTAAGTGAAATGACTAATGCGACTAATAAGGGTTTAACTGATTTACGCATTAATAAACCACCTCCCTAATAGAAGCATAAAAGTAAATGTTTGTATTTAACCAACTAAACAATACTCCATTTGAGTTTCAAATGCAAGACCACGTAGAAAAGATTATTCATAGCATGGCCTGAAAACCTGAATCGTTCATAACAACTGGAGATTTATAGATGATTATTTTTTTTAAGCACAACCGGAGGTCTTGCTTCGAATTCCTCCTCGACATGCTAGTAATGAAAACACCTCAGTGTCATCGTTACTACGTGGACTACCAAGGCATCTTCTTCCGCAATTGACGAAAGTCTGGCGGAGAACTCTGCAGCAGTCAAATACTACTCTATATTACTCTTTACAGCCGTATTCCAGCCTGGTATCATTCTGCGAACTCTTTAGTTCAGCATATATAGTTTCTTCCAGGAAAAGAAAAAGCCCGGTCGCCCGGGCTAATGTCCATGATTCATATATACTTCGTCAAAATGTTCTCCACGTGCTGCAAATGTTGTTTCATCGTCGAAGCCGCTTGATCGGCATCCCGATTGCGCACTGCTTCATAGATGGCCGAATGCTCGAGATAGAGTCGCTCCGCTACTTGTTGGTTCGCGTAAAGCTCCACTCTGCGGATATCCCGGATCGCGGTCTCCATCTGATTGGCGATCGATTCGAACAGGCGGACCAGGATCGAATTATGGGTAGCTCTCGCCAGCGTAAGATGGAACAGCAAATCCGTCCGCTCGCCTTCCAGATCTTGACCGACCGAGCGTTCCATCGCTTCGATCAACGCGGCTAGCTCCGCCAAGTCCGAATCCGTCCGTTTGGCTGCGGCTACCGCCGCATTCGATACCTCCAGCGATTGACGCGCTTCCAACAACTCCAGCAAAGTGCCTCGATTCATCCTGAGCGAGTCGAGCTCCGGAAGGGCAAGCTCCGTCGGCGAATTGCGGATGACGCGGCAACCTCCGCCTTGGCGAATCTCGATCAGCCCCATCGCCTTCAAAGCGCTTAACGCTTCGCGGGTTGTCGATCGGCCTACTCCGAAACGCTCGGACATTTCCTTAGTCGAAGGCAGCTTGTCGCCGACCTTGAATCGGCCGTCCGTGATCATCGCATGAAGCTGATCCTTGATCTCCTCGTAGTGATTCCGCTTCGTCAGCCGGGTCATCTCCATTTCCTTATCCATCTAAAGCTTTCCCTCCTTCTGCTTAGGCTGTTCTCGCCGCGAATCGGCTATTGCGGTTACGATCTCGACTTATCCGACGATAAGCGCATAGACGACGCCCGGTCCATGGACGCCGATCGTCAAATCGTTCTCGATGTCCGCCGAACGGCTAGGCCCGGAGATGAAGTGTATGCCTGCGGGCAAGTTCTCGCGTCCGCCCTCGTCGAAATGGACCATAATCTCTCCCAGCCGCGTTTTCAACCGTTCGAGCGGAATAATGGCAATAAGGACAGTGGGAAGCAGGCTTACCGAACGCCCTTTATCCTTAGATGAACGTACGGTGATCGATCCGGTGTACGCCGCCGCGTAATCTGCCATTACGATTCCGATGTCGGCTTCCGCGGCCCGGGCTTTCCAATATAATGGCCCCTCGCCCGCGGTCGTTTCTTCATTCCATACCGACACACGTGCATCCGGCAGTTCGCTTTCCAGCTTCAACGCGTCTAGCTCCGGTTGCTTGTTCCGGATGACGTATTTCGCGCTTAGCGACCTCGCTTTTTCCGTGATGAACCGTTTCGCGTCGTCCATCGTGGCGAGCCTTTCGACGTGTCCGCCCGCGCTTTTGAAGTTCGACGTGAAGTTCTCGATCCGTTCCTCTTCGCTCCATTCGTACGCGTTCCAGAAGTCCGGCGCTCCCCGGTAGGGATGACGGGGAGGCTCGCTCACCATCGGGCGGCGCAGCTTCTCGGATATGCCGTTAATGAACCTCGTTTGCTTGGAACGGGATTCCGCTTCCATCTCTTGCAGCCATTGCTGATGCGTCTTCGCATTAGTGTCCATGTCCGTGCCCTCCTGCTCCGTTCGCCCTTTCCTTCACGATTCGCTCCATTCGGCTTTTCACGTCCGGCGCCATTTCCTGCAACCCGCCGCGGATTTCCGCCTCCAACGTACCCCATTGGTCGCGGAACGATTTCTTAGGCAGGCTCGGCGTAACGCGATAGCTATTCCAGCCTTTAAGCGGGCCGACTTTAATCCGAATTTCACCCCGACGGGCTACGAGCTTCTGGCCGAACTTGCCGAGCTTCAATACCGCATTGAAGCGACCAGACTTGGACATGACCGTCGCGAAGCCCTTCATACCAGCGGCTTCGATCTTGTCTCCGTGCCCGGCTTCGATTTTGCGACGTCGCAAATAAATCAGCATCTCGTGCAGCGGGATCTTGACCGGACACGCCTCGTAACATGCGCCGCACAAGCTCGAAGCGTTGGCGATATCGTCCCATTCGGCGACGTTTTTCTGCAAGGAAGGCGTGAGCACGGCACCGATCGGTCCGCTATAGGTTCCTCCGTAGGCATGTCCGCCGATATGTCTATAGACCGGGCAAGCATTCAGACATGCGCCGCAGCGGATACAGTTCAACAGCTCTTGGAACTCCGGGTCGCCGAGTTGAAGCGAACGGCCATTGTCCACGATAATGATATGCATCTCGTCCGGACCGTCCGCGTCCTCCGATCGGCGCGGTCCGGTAATGCCGGACATATAAACGGTCAACTTTTGTCCGGTCGCGGAACGAGGAAGTAACGTGGCCATGACCTCGAGATCTGACCATGAAGGAATGATGCGCTCCATGCCCATCAGCGTTATCTGCGTTCTCGGCACCGTCGTGACCATCCGCGCGTTGCCCTCATTTTCGAACAGCACCATGGAACCCGTCTCCGCGATCGCGAAGTTGCAGCCGGTCATGCCGATGTCGGCTTCGAGAAATTTCTGACGAAGCTTGCGCCTTACGTATCCGGCCAGAATCGAAGTATCGGGCTCTAGCTTTTCTCCCGCATCCTCGGACAACAGATCCGCGATCTGGTAACGATTTTTATGAATGGCGGGAATGATAATGTGCGAAGGCGTTTCACCCGCTAATTGGATGATGTATTCGCCTAGATCCGTCTCGACCGCTTCCACGTCGATCGATTCGAGCGCGTGGTTCAAGTGCAACTCTTCCGTCACCATCGATTTCGATTTAACGACCGACTTCGCTTGTTTGCGCTCGGCGATCGAAAGCGAGATGTGGACGGCCTCTTCCGCCGTATCGGCGAAATGGACGTGAACTCCGTTCGCGCGGGCGTTCTCCGTGAATTGGTTCAAGTAATAGTCGAGATGGGCAATCGTATGAAGTCTGATTTGCTTGCCGCGCTCGCGCCATTCCTCCCAATTGCCGTGTTCCTCCATCGCTTTGAGCTTACCGTTCTTCAACCGCTCCGTCGTGAACTTCACGGCTTTGCGCAAGAAGTCGTTGTTCAACGCGAGATCCGCCCGTTCTTTCACCGTCGCCCCACCGGAATGATCGTGTCCTCCCGTTCCGCTCATGCGTGCTTCACTCCTTCATATAACAGTTCCGCCAGATGCATGACCCGGACCGGCTCGTTACGATAACGCAAATTACCGGCAATGTTCATTAGACAGGCCATATCGAGACCGACGAGTACTTCGGCTTCCGTTTCTTTCACGTGATCGACCTTCTCCGTAACCATCGCACCCGATATCTCCGACATTTTTACGGCGAACGTTCCGCCGAAACCGCAGCAATCATCCGCAAAAGGCAACGGCACGAATTCCAAGCCTTTTACATTGCTCATGAGCGCCATCGGCTCGTCTTTCACGCCGAGCAGTCGACTTCCGTGACAGGAAGGATGATACGTGACCTTGTGCGGGAATGTCGCGCCGACGTCCGTTACGCCTAGCACCTGCACGAGAAATTGGGTGAACTCGTAGGATTTGGCTTGCAAAGCGATCGCCTTCTCATGCATGACGGCATCTTCTTCGAACAGCTTCGGGTAATGATGGATCATGCCGGTACAAGAACCCGATGGCGAAAGAACGAAGTCGCAATCTTCGAAAGCTTCGATAATGGTGTGCGCCGTCGCCCGGGCTTCCTTCCAATACCCGCTGTTAAAAGCCGGCTGGCCGCAGCAAGTCTGCACCTTCGGAAACTCCACTTTCACGCCGTATTTAGCCAGCAATCGAACCATCGCTTCGCCTACTCGCGGGTAGATCGCATCGCTCAGGCAAGTTATGAATAAGGACACTTTCATAAGGCACCCCTTTTCCGCTTCTGCATTCATGTTTTAATATTATATCAGGTTATCAGACAAGTTTGTTAAGGAAAAGACTATCCCAACCGAATTTATCGTTTCGGTTGGCGATAGTCGAAGCAAATCGATAGGTTACACGGTAATAACGGTAATTCCGCGATCTTCGAGCTGTCCGATCGTTTCCCTCGGCATGCGCTTATCGGTGATGATCACGTCAACCTGAGACAAATCCGCGACGTGCGTAAACGCTTGAACTCCGAACTTGCTGGAGTCCGCAAGTAGCACTACCTCGTCCGCCATGCCGATCATCCGCTGCTTGATTCGCGCTTGCAATTCGTTCGATTCGCTTATGCCGCGATCGAGATGAACGCCTTTGCACGACAGAAATACTTTATCCACATGATACGCATCCAGCGACCTTTCGGCCAATGGTCCGACAAAGGAAAGCGAACGCTGAGCAAGAATGCCTCCGGTCGAGATGACCTCGATCTTCTCTTTGTTGCTGAGCTCGGTAGCCACTTTAATCGAATTCGTAAGCACGGTAAGCGAGATGTCCGGCACGTCCGCCGCCATATACCATGCGGTCGAGCTCGCATCCAGCAAAATCCGATCCTTAGGGGAAATCCGCTTGATCGCTTCGAGGGCGATCCGCTTTTTCTCGTCCGCATTCGTGATTTCCCTTAAGGCGTAAGGAATTTCCGGTTGCATCGGCTGCGAATCCTTAACGCTTACGGCGCCGCCGTGAGACCGACGCAATCGTCCGGCCTGCTCCAGACGGTCTAGATCCCTGCGGATCGTCTCCTCCGTCACCTGGCACAGCTCGCTCAGTACGGATACCCGAATGCTCCCTCGATCGTTGACCAGGCTTACGATTTTCTCATAGCGCTCCGCGACTAGCATTTTAGACCTCTTCCCTATTCCTTTATCGTAACCCGATCCCCGTCAATGCGCTGAAGCGTTCATAGGCTTCATTCCACGCTTCCGCATCCTCCGGTTCATAATCCGTGACCGGGAAAGACGCGCGAATCGCGCGACGGGCATCTCCTATATCCGAGAACTCTCCCATAGCGATCCATTGAACGGCAAGATTGCCGATGGCGCTGCCTTCCGAAGGACCCGCCCAAACCGTCTTGCCGATCGCATTCGCCGTCCACTGGCAAAGCAACGTATTCTGAATGCCTCCGCCGACCATATGCAGTCCGGAGAAGCGATGACCCGATAACCGTTCGGTCAGTTCGAACACATGGCGATACTTGAGCGCCAAGCTTTCCAGAATGCAACGTACGATCTCGCCGTCCGTTTCCGGCGGAAGCTGTCCCGACTGTCGGCAATATTGCGCGATGCGCGCGGGCATGTCGCCCGGCGGCAGGAACAAGTCGTCGTCCGGATCGATAAACGCGTTAAACGGCTTCGTACCCGCTGCCATCTGTACCAATTCGGGAAAGGAGTACGTTTTTCCTGCTCGCTCCCACTCTCTTCGGCACTCTTGCAGAATCCACAACCCCATGATGTTCTTCAATAACCGGTAAGTGTCCGCCACTCCGCCTTCGTTAGTGAAGTTCAATTTTTGCGCGAGCTCATGGAGAACCGGTTTATCGACTTCCGTACCCATCAACGACCATGTTCCGCAGCTTAAGTAGGCGAAAGCTTTATCCGTTGCGGGAACCGCGGCCACGGCCGAACCCGTGTCATGTTCCGCCACCGCGTACACGGGAATCGACGGAATGCCCAACTCATCGCAGACAGAAGTCCGCAGGCGACCCGCAAGCTGTCCGGGCTTTAGAACATCTCCGAACCAAGAAGCCGGGAAATCCAGCATCTTCAACAACTCCGCATCCCATTTATCCGTTGTCGGATTATACAATTGCGTCGTCGTCGCGTTCGAGAACTCGTTGTGCATTTCTCCGGTCAAGAAGTAACGCAGCAAATCCGGAATCATGAGCAGGCGATGGCCTTCCTTCAGCCATGGGGAGTTCGCTTGCTTCAACGCGTATAATTGATAAATCGTGTTGAACGGAAGGAACTGAATGCCGGTGCGGGAGAAAATAACCGAAGCGGGTATTTCGGCGAACAAGCTTTCCATCGCGCCTTCGGTATGACTGTCCCGGTAATGATACGGATTGCCGATCAATTCGCCGTTCTTGCCGACAAAGCCGAAATCGACCGCCCAGGAATCGATCGCCATGCTCTTCAATTCGATTCCCCGATGTTTTACTTTCAGCAAGCTCGTCTTAATCTCGTGATAGAGTCTAAGTATGTCCCAATGCAAGCGGTCGCCCACCTGCACCGGGTCGTTGGGGAAGCGATGGATTTCCTCGACTTCGATCTTGCCGTCCTTTAGCCGGCCGAGCAGCGCCCTTCCGCTGCTCGCGCCGAGATCAATCGCGAGTATGCTCGTCACGTTGCATCCCCCTTGCCTTTCTTCTATTAAGAGCCGCGTTTCAGCAGCACGTCTTGTTCGTAAGCTTTCACGTCGGCAAGCCATTCCTCGCGAACGGGAACGCCCATTTTCTCGCAATAGTAATCCCAAACCGCGCCGAACGGATACGATTTGAATTCCTCGGTCAGAGCCAGGCGAGTCGTGTAATCGCCGGCCAATTCGGCTTTCTTGAGCGTTTCCACCGGATCGAGCATGCCGCGTAGCAGTGCTTTGATCGTGTTGCGCGTGCCGATGACCCATGCCGCGACGCGGTTAATGCTCGCATCGAAGAAATCGAGGCCGATATGCGTCTTGCCGAGCAAGTCGCCGCGTACGAGCTCGCGGCCGATGTCGATCAGCTCGTCGTCAAGCGTGACGACGTGATCGCTGTCCCATCTCATCGGGCGGCTGACGTGCAACAGGATGCCATCCGCGAACAAGGCGAGCGAAGACAGCTTATTCGAGATCACTTCCGTCGGGTGGAAATGGCCCGCGTCGAGGCAGATGAGCTTGTTATTCTGAAGTCCGTAGCCCATGTAGAATTCATGGGATCCAACGACGTAAGCTTCGGAACCGATTCCGAACAGCTTGCTTTCGACCGCGTCCAGATTGTGCGCGGGATTCAGTTCTTCGGAAAATACTTCGTCAAGCGAATCCTTCAATCGCTGTCTAGGTGCCATGCGATCGACCGGAGCGTCCTTGAATCCGTCCGGAACCCATACGTTCGTGACGCAAGTCTGTCCGAGCTGTTCGCCGATATAGGCGCCGATCTTGCGCGACGCTTTGCAATGGTCGATCCAGAACCGGCGAATGTCCGGATCCGGATGGCTTAACGTAAATCCGTCCTTCGATTTCTCGTGAGAGAAACAAGTCGGGTTGAAGTCCATCCCGAGTCCTTGCTCCTTCGCCCAATCGACCCACTTCTGAAAATGCTTCGGTTGCAGCTGATCCAATTCGACTTTCTCGTCGGTGTCCACGTAGATCGCATGAAGATTGACTTTATGCTTGCCGGGAATCAAAGAAAAAGCTTTTTCCAGATCGGAGCGAAGCTCTTCGGGAGTTCCGGCAGCCCCTGGGTAATTACCCGTTACCGAAATACCTCCCGTAAGTGCTTGATCCTTGTTCAGAAAACCGCGCACGTCGTCGCCTTGCCAGCAATGCATCGAAATTTTGATTTTTTCCAGTTGCTCCAGCGCTTGATCGACGTCGATTCCGTGTTTGGCGTATTGTTGCTTCGCCGATTCGTAGTTGCTAAGGACTTGAGATGACAAGTTGCTTCCTCCCCCATCGGGTCACTGAATTGGAAAAGCCATAACGGACATTAACGCGTTCTCCGCCTGAGTGGAATCTAGGCGGCTATATTGCACGATAACCGAGACATCGCTTTTGACTTCGATGGCGTAAGGAACACCGACCGGAATCGGCATCCCATCTTGTTGCAGCGAGCTGGTACGAATATGTTTCGTTCGCCTTGCGCCTACGACGACCATGATTTTCTCCATCGGATCGCGATCCTCGAAAAAAATCGTGATTTCAAGTAGCGCGTCCTCCGACGAAGTGTTCAACACGCAGATGGATTCGTGGCTAGTCAAATCTCCTGAACTGGTCTCGGGTATATAACCGTCGGGAATGTACCAAAGCTTCTCTCCCCGTTGCTTGTACATGGATGTCGCCTCCGGATTAGCGCGTGAACGCCGCCGGCACGCCGCCGTCGATCGTTAACATGCAGCCTGTCGTTTTGTCGGATTTCGAGGATGCGAAGAACGCGATGCCTTCCGCGATATCCCTCGGATAGATGTTAACGAGAAGCGTCGTGCGCTTGCGATAGTATTCTTCCAATTGATCGGGCTCGATGCCGTATGCCGCTGCTCGTTCGTTCCTCCAGCTGCCGTTCCAGATCGCGGAACCTTGAAGTATCGCATCCGGCAAAATCGTGTTGACGCGAATTCCGAACTCTCCGCCTTCGGCTGCGATGCAACGCGCAAGGTGGGCTTCCAACGCTTTAACGGAGCTGTACGCGGAAGCGTTCTTGCCCGCATAGACGGAGTTCTTGGAGCCGATGAACACCATGTTGCCGCCGATCGCTTGGGTTTTCATGAGCTTAAACGCTTCGCGTGCGACTAGGAAGTAGCCCGTTCCGAGAACGTTCATGTTCAAGTTCCATTCTTTCAAAGACGTTTCGTCGAACGGACTCGAAGTCGCAAGGCCCGCGTTGTTGACAATGATATCCACGCCGCCGTATGTCAAAGCCGTCGTCGCATATGCGGCTTGCACGGCTTCCTCGCTCGTTACGTCCATCTTCACGGCAAGCGCGCGGTTCTCGCCCCACTTCGCGTTGATCTCCGCCGCGACTTTCTCGGCGCCTTCGAGGTTCAAATCCGCCAGCACGACGTGCGCGCCCTCGGAAACGAGTCTGCGTGCCGTTTCGCTGCCGATTCCGCCCGCGCCGCCGGTAATAAAAGCGACTTTGCGCGAGAATTCCGCTTCCGCAGGAGCCAACGACAGCTTGTAAAGCTCGAGCGGCCAGTATTCTACGTTATAGGATTCGTTCTCTACGAGCGATACGAAATTACCAAGCGCGGTCGCGCCTCTCATAACGGCGATCGCGCGGTGATACAACGCTCCGCTCACTTGGCTCATCGCCCAGCTCTTGCCGGTGTTGATCATGCCGACGCCCGGAATCAGAATAACGCGGGGAGCGGCTTCGAACATGACGTCTCCCTCGTTCTTATTGCGTTCGAAGTAAGCGGCGTATTGTTGCTTGTATGCCGCTATGCCTTCTTTAAGCTTCGCCTTCAAGCCATCGATATCCTCCGCGTTCGGCTCCCAATCGATGAACAACGGAACGACTTTCGTGTGAACGAGATGGTCCGGGCAAGCAGCTCCGACTTGGGAAAGCGTCGCAGAATCTTTGCCGCCGACGAATTGCAGCACGTCGTCCGCATCGTCGAAGCTCAGAATCATTTTTTTCGCATCGCTTACCGCTCCGCGAATCGTCGGCATCACTTGCGAAGCTACGCTGCGGCGTACGTCCGCCTCAAGCGTTGGGTATTTCGCGCCGCCGAATACTTTCGCTTCGACGATACGGTTCTCGATGAAGCTCTCCGCCTCGGAGATGATCTTGATCGTTTGCGCGTAACATGCTTCGGAAGTATCGCCCCAAGTGACCAAGCCGTGCTTCTCCATCAGAACGAGCTCGGCGTTCGGGTTGTTAAGCACGCCTTCGGCGATCATTTTGGACAAAGTAAATCCGGGACGAATATAAGGAACCCATACGAATCGGTTGCCGAAAATCTCTTCCGCCAGTTGCTTGCCGTTATCCGCGCAGCAAAGGCTGATAATGGAGTCCGGGTGCGTATGGTCTACGTGTTTGAACGGCAGGAATGCGTGAAGCAACGTTTCGATCGAAGCGCGCGGGTGCTTGGAATCGATCATGCAATTCGCCAGGTACGCGACCATGTCTTCGTCGGACATTTCCGCTTTCTCGAACAGCGGACGAATGTCGTCCAAGCGCAAGCCCGTGAAGTTGCCGGCTTTCATCGAAGCCAGGTCGGATCCGCTTCCTTTCACGTACATCACTTCGGTATCGCGGCCGCGGAAATCTTGCACGACAGTTTTCGTCGACGTATTGCCTCCCCCGAAGTTGCATACCCGGCGATCCGCGCCGATGATGTTCGAACGATAGACGAGCTGATCCAATCCGGTTTGTTGCTCAGATGCTTTCGATGAGTCCCACAAGCTTTGTACCATGAAGAATACCTCCGAATGATTGGTTTTTTGTCTGTTTGTTTGTATTTTATCACACCCGTTTATGTTTGAATAGTTTTAAATCAAACACAAACAAAGAAGTTTGTTTCTTGAATAAAAGGAAAACGGCGATCAGAATATACCTGATCACCGTTCTCTTGTCGACGTCCTTCGTATTCAAAGAATAAAGCTCATAAAAACTGCTTATTCGGCAAGTAATGCAACGCCCGGATAAACCGAATCGTCCTCGTTTTGGCTCGCATGACGATCGAATTCGTCTCCGCGCGATCGTCCGGCAAGTAACGAACGCCGCCGAGAAACTCGCCGGGAGTTACGCCGGTAGCGGCGAAGATGACATCCTCCGAGCCGATCATGTCTTCCATAGTTAACACTTTGTAGGGATCGTCGATCCCCATCTGCAGGCAACGCGCGTATTCGTTCGCATCCGAAGGCATAAGCCGTCCTTGCAGTTCCCCTCCTAGACATTTGAGCGCGGCGGCCGCTAACACGCCTTCGGGAGCTCCTCCCGATCCGACGTAAAGATCGATGCCCGCCTCCGGGAATGCCGGAGCCATCGCCCCCGCCACGTCGCCATCCGAAAGAAACTTGATCCGCACGCCAACGTTGCGCAACGTTTTAATAATAGCTTCATGCCTCACTCGATCCAGGATCATGACCGTTAGCTCGGATACGTTCTTATTCAGCGCGTCCGCAGCTTTTCTTAGCGTCGTTTCCATCGGGTCGGTCAACTTCAGCTTGCCGACGAGCTGCGGGCCAACGGCCAGCTTCTCCATGTACATATCCGGTGCGTGCAACAGATTCCCCTTGTTCGCAACCGCAATGACGGACATCGCGTTGTTCAAGCCCTTGGCGACGATTTCCGTGCCTTCGAGCGGATCGACCGCAACGTCCACCTCGGGACCGTTCATGCTGCCGACCTGTTCGCCGATATAGAGCATCGGCGCTTCGTCCATCTCTCCCTCTCCGATCACGACCGTGCCTCTAACCGAGATCGAGTCGAACATAGCCCTCATCGCGGACGTAGCCGCTCCGTCTGCGTTTATTTTATCCCCGCGGCCCATCCAAGGCGCGGAAGCCAATGCAGCAAGTTCCGTTACCCTTACGATTTCCAGCGCCAATTCTCTCTCCATCGAAAACCCTCCATTAGCGATAAATGATTTATATATTGTATATCATATAATTATTTATGACACAATAATAAATGTAGATTTTAAATATAATGATCTAAACTCTGCATTTATGACACGCTACATTGGAGCCACTCTTAATTGGAAAAGCACAAACATAGAATTATGTTAATATGCAAGTCGAAAATGCCGACGAGAGTAGTGTGCAGTACGCTCACAGCGTGCTGCACAGCGGATTGGACTGAGGATTGACATTCTATAAATCTATCTCAACAACAATAAAAGCCGCGCTTAAGGTCATGAATTGACCCTAAAGCGCGGCTTTATCCGCTTACCCTGTATACTTACGGCAACAGCTTAATCTCTAGGCGAATAATCTCGCTTCGGCTTCCGATTCGAATGGCTGGTCCCCACGATCCGAAACCGGAGGAGACGACGACATGCATCGCTTCCTTCCGCATGTAGCCCCAGTCGAGCTCGAACAATCTTCTCGTAAAGAGGTGGTTCGGAGCAAATTGCCCCCGATGCGTATGTCCGCTAAGCAGAACGTCCGCCCCCGCCTCCGCGGCCTCCGCGAACTTAGTCGGCTGATGATCGAGCACGATAATCGGCTTGTTATGATCCAACCCGCCCAACAAATCGCCGATTACCTCTCTGCCGCCGAATGGACCGCCCTCCGCCGTTTTATCCTTCCGACCGACGACGGTTATCGCATCCGCGACTTTAACCGATTCGTCCCTCAACACTTGAATGCCGATGGCGTTCATTTGTTCGATATAGCTGTCGATATGCCCGCCGTAATATTCATGATTTCCGAGTACCGCGAGAACGCCGTGCTTCGCCTTTAATTGACCTAGCAACTCTCCCATCCGATTGCGGATAAACGGTTCGATAGAATCATCGATGACGTCCCCGGGAAGCAGAATCAGGTCGGGCTGCATCTCGTTTACCCGTTTAAGCAGACGACGAAGATGCCTGCGGCCAACGATGTTGCCCAAATGAATATCCGATGCGACGGCAACGGTCCATTCCCGCTGACCGTTCTCGCCGGCGGACTTATCGATCGGAAGCTCGTACGTACGAACGATCGGACTCCAAGCGTTCCGGGAACCGACGATGAACAGCAAGGCAAGCGCACCCATGACGATGCTTCCCGCGTAGATCGAATAGTCATCGATATTCCAACCGGCAATACGCGGAACCAGACCGATTAAATCCTCCAACAAAAACAGGATCAAACCGGTTTCCATGATGAAAATATAATAAGCTCCCACGATTTTCAATAGCCTTCCAGCGGGTTTAATAGCATGGGGAAGCGGGACGCGTCCCAAAATATAACCGTAAGCGATCAAGCCGAAGGGTACCCAGAACGCCCAAGGCGAGAAACTAACTCCGACCAGCTTAAACCACTCCGTCACATGCCAACCGATGTAGATGTTGATTCCGGCGTAAACCGTCAGCAAAAACGTGAAAAGAAAAATAACGCGCCTGTTCATTTTCATCTCTATGATACTCTCCCTATCTCCCTATGAACGTACGCATAAATTATAACATAGAGAGCGCCCCTAACCGAAACCGGCAGGGGCGCTCGTTCATGCTTTATCTTTCCAACAATAAACCGTGCGGCCAATCGCGCATGATCGCCCGTGACCAGCGTTCCACGTCCAAATTCACGACCTTGCGGTCTTCGAGAAGACATTGGCGGCTGCGTAAGAGCTCCCGGGTACGGAACAGTACCGACTTGACCGCGGAGGTCGTACAATCCATCGCGTTCGCGATCTCTCGCATCGTATAGCCGAAGTAGTGGAACAGCAACCAGATTTCGATATTCCTGCGAGGAAACCTCTCGGCTAACCATTCCATTGCGCTCCGCACTTCGACGTAATTGTTGTCGACGCTAAACGTATCCAAATAATCTACTGTAGCCAGGCGCCTTCTCTTTTTCTTGCGGCATTCGTCGATCCACAGATTACGCGCGACCCGAACCAGGAAGGGTTTCACTTCTGCGCGCGGCGCCGTATGAAGGAAAAATGTCAGCGACTTCAATAAAGTGTCTTGAAATAGATCGTCCGCATCCCATCGCGATTTCGTTAAAAAAAAGCAATATTTCTGCAAGTCCTCGAGGTGCGGCCGGATCAGCGCTTCGTAATCCGGGAAGGCTTCCACGCCGGTCCCCTCCTTTCATGATCCGTAACGAATTATTCGAAACGAAGAGCATCGATAGGCTTGAGTTTGGCCGCTTTGTTCGCGGGGAACATTCCGAACAGCACGCCGATGGCTACCGAGAATACGAACGCGATTATGATAACGTTAAGCGAGAAGGCGATATCCATTTTGAACGCGGAAGATGCTCCCTGAGCAGCCCCGATTCCGATACCTATTCCGAGCAGTCCACCTAGTCCGCTTAGCACCATGGATTCTATCAGGAATTGGATGAGAATATCCCGCCGCTTCGCTCCGATCGCTTTGCGAATGCCGATTTCCCTCGTTCTTTCCGTAACGGAAACGAGCATGATATTCATAATGCCGATACCACCGACAAGTAGCGAGATGCCCGCAATTCCGGCTAAAGCGAGCGTTAACGTACTCGTTACCGAAGATAACGTCGATAGAGCGTCGCTTTGATTAAATACCCGGTAACTATCCGTGTTACCCCGGAAGTGCGCGCTAAGCTCGGTCTCGAGTCCCGCGACTACGGAATCGATCTGATCGGTGGTCGCCACCTGGACGTAAATCGTACGCACGCCTATCGATTTGAACAGCCGTTCCGCCGACGTTTGGGGAATCATGACGACCTCGTCGTTCGACCCCGTCGTCGAGCTCCCCTTTGCTTCCAAGACGCCGACGACTTTGTACCTGGTTCCTTGGATCAGAATGTACTCGCCAAGCGGGTCGGCGAAACCGAACAAGTCCGTCGCCGTCGTAGCGCCGATAACCGCGACCTTCTGGTATACGTCCAAGTCGATCTGCGCCAGGAATCGTCCGGATGCGACCTTGTAATCCCTTAACGGCGCGTAATCGGCGTTCGTGCCGATTACGCTTACCGTTTTGGTAGTCGTTCCGTACTTTACGGAAGTACTTTGCGTACTTGTAGGCGCAATATATTGAATACCTTTTACTTTATCCGCGAAAGCTACGGCGTCGGTTATTTTCAGCGTGCTCGTCGAGCCGCGGCCGACGATGTTCACCGTTAATAAATTCGTTCCTAGGCTCTCTAGGTTCGCCGTGACCGACTTGGTCGCTCCTTGCCCGAGCGCGACGAGCGCAATGACGGCCGTCACCCCGATAATAATGCCGAGCATCGTCAGCAACGAACGGAGTTTGTTGGACAGAATGCTTTTTAGAGCCATCTTAACCGCTTGTAAGAAGTTCATTCCGTCCTCCCCCCTCTTCGTTCAATTTGCCGTCCATAATTCTGACGACTCGTTTGGCCTGCTGAGAGATTACCGGATCGTGGGTGATGAGGACGATCGTGTGTCCAAGGGCATTCAGCTCTTTCATATATCCCATGACCTCTTTGCCGGTCTTCGTATCCAATGCTCCCGTAGGCTCGTCGGCCAGCAGAATCGGAGGATTCCCCGCCAAAGCTCTCGCGATCGCGACGCGTTGCTGCTGACCGCCGGACAATTCGGACGGACGATGGTGAATTCTTTCTTCCAAGCCGACTTTCGTGAGCGCTTCGACTGCTTGCTCACGTCGCTGTTTGGCAGGTACTCCCCGATAGATCAAAGGAAGCTCCACGTTCTCGATCGCCGAAAGGCGGGACAATAAGTTGAAGCCTTGGAAAATAAAACCGATCTTGCGGTTGCGAATTTCCGCAAGCTTATTTTCCCTTAACCGACTTACCTCTTCTCCGTCCAGCCAATACTCTCCCGACGATGGAGCATCCAGACAGCCGATCACGTTCATAAGCGTCGACTTGCCTGAACCGGATGGTCCGATAATCGCGATGAAGTCCCCTTGGTCTACGGTTAACGTGACATCGTCCAATGCTTTTAACGTTTCGCCGCCCATCTTATACGTCTTGCTCAGCTTGCTAATTCGGATCAACGATTCGGAAGCCGCCTTCATTAACGCCCACCGCCCGTGGTGCCGCTTTTGCTCGTCGTTGTTTGGCGACTACCGTTTCCGCCGCCAAAGGCTCCTCCTGCTCCGCCTTGGAAGCCGCCGCCAGCACCCGGGAAACCGCCGCCGAATCCACCGAATCCGGCTTGTGCGTTTGCGTTGGAGCTCGTGCTTTTGATCGTCGGAAGCACGACGAGGTCGCCTTCCTTTAATCCCGTCAAAATCTCGATGCTGTCCTCGTTATTGATGCCCACGGTAACTTCAACCCGCGTCGTCGACGTGACGGCAACGCCCGCGTTTCCGCTTGTTCCGCCGGCAGTATTGCCTCTAGCCGCCATGAATTGTTCGCGCATCGCCGCTCTTTCCTCTTCCGTCATGTTCTGGAATCGGCTAGAGTTATTGCCTGTGTTGCCTTGACCTTGCGCTCCTTGACCTGCCTGGCTTTGACCTGCCTGGCTTTGACCTGCCTGGCTTTGACCTGCCTGGCTTTGACCTGCCTGCCCTTGACCTCCCTGCCATTGCCCTTGTCCCGCTTGACCGTTTGTTCCCGCTTGTCCCGTCTTTCCCGTTGCAGACGTAGTCGAACCTGCTGCCGGAACCATGACGAAATATTTTCCCTGCGACGATTGTACCGCTTCGACCGGGACGTATAAGGCATCTGCTTTCTGGGCCGTCATGATGCTAGCTTCCGCGGACATCCCGACCTTTAGGTCGTCTTTGCTATCTAGAAGCACCGTAACGTCAAACGAAGCTACGCCGTTGCTTGTGGTGCCTTCGTCCGCGATCGTGACGACTTTTCCATTAAATGTTTTCTTGGGCAACGCTTCGACCAAGATTTGCGCTTCCTGCCCGAGCTTCACTTTCGGGATATCGAGCTCGTCGATACCGACGACCATTTGCAATTGCGCGAAGTTAACGACTTCGCCGATATCCGCGTTAGGATTAAGCGAATCTCCCTCCGCGACGTTAAACGTTGACAGCACACCATCTATCGGAGCTACGATCGGATCGATTTTCTTGCTCGTGCGCAACGTGGTAAGATCCTCTTCGGCCATAGCAATATCGAGCTGTTGCTTCTGGATATTAAGAGCGAGCGTCGCCCTGGCGGAATCGTCGGATGCTTCCTTGTACTTCGACTGCAAATCCGCGAGATCGAGCTTCTTTTTCTTTAGATCGATATTTTTGCTTTGAACTTGCGATGAGATATCCTCTTCTTTGTAAGTAATAAGGACATCTCCTTTCTTAACCGTGTCGCCTTTCTTGAAATTGACCTTTAGCGCTGTACCGGCGGTTTTAGCCTTTAATGTCTCGCGCGCGGACGGCTGGATGCTCCCCGTACCGCTTACCTTAACCTCGATCGTACCTTTACGCACTACGGTCGTCGAGTAAGTTGCCGCCAATTGCTTACCTTTTTTTCCATAAACCTTGTATCCGCCCCAAGAGCCTGCGGCGAGTACGACGACCAAACCCGCGATCCACCAACTTTTGCGCCCCATCGTACGATCCACCTTTCAACGTTATGGGCTCATTATGCGAGACGAACCTTAGTTAAAGATGAGAACCCGCTGAATGTTTGCTGAACGCGTCATTCAGCAAATATTCAGCATTTGCTCAGCCAACGTTAAGGAAATTAGCCCATAATAAGGAGACAATTAAATTACTCGCGCATGTTATCTTGACGGCGCGATACCGATGATCGAATCCGGAGGAACTCATATGGCGCAATCCATAAAAGGCATCAAAGTTTTGATCGTGGACGACGAACCGAATATTTTGCAGTTTCTCGAAATGGGGCTTCATAACGAAGGTTTTCAAGTGGAGACCGCGCAAGACGGACCGGAAGGAATCGCTCTTGCGGAAACGTTCATGCCGCACGTCGTCATTCTGGATGTCATGATGCCGGGAATGGACGGCTTCCAAGTTTGCCAAGCCCTGAAGAACCTTAAACCCGTAGCCGTCATCATGCTTACCGCGAAGGAAGAAATCGAAGACCGGGTGAAGGGGCTAACGCTCGGGGCCGACGATTATATGTCCAAGCCATTCAGCTTCGATGAGCTACTCGCGCGGATACAAGCCAGACTCCGCAATCAATTCCCCCATTTACTGGAAGAAGTGACGATCGGATCATTCGTCGTCGACGCATCGCGGAAGGAGCTTCGTTATCGCGGTCGGCCGCTAGAGCTGTCCCCGACGGAGTTCGAGCTGCTGAAGCATCTTGTATTCAACCATGGCTACGTTCTGAGTAAAAGCGCTATTCTGGATCAAGTGTGGGGGTACGATTTCGGAGGCGAAGAAAATATAGTCGAGGTGTACATCCGATCGCTTAGAGAGAAACTGCAAGACCGCGAGCATCGGGTCATTCGGACGATCCGCGGCGCAGGTTACAGGGTGGACCTCCAATGAGCTCGCGTGCCGGACGGCAAATCGCGGCGACCGAACGCATGAAATCATTCGTCTTTCCTCATTCTCTTCGCTATCAATTGTTATCGCGAATGCTGCTTATCGTCGCGGCGTTATTGCTTGTCATCGGACTGTTTCAATATTTACTAATGGAACGATTCCTTTATCAGAATAGGGCATCCGCCATTCAAAGACAGATACAGTCCGTTCCCGGGGACATGTGGGAAAGGTTCAACTCCTTCAAACGAAGAGGACCCGCCGACTCCTTTATCTTCTTTCCCTCTTCCTCCGTCGCCTTTGTCGATAAAGAAGGCAAAATGACCGTTTTATCGACGATAAACGGCTCATCTGAAGCAAACGTGCCGCATTTGGATAGTAAAAAGTATGCAGAGGCTCTTGACTCTCCTCGGAAAGCCAAGCCTCGCTACGAGATCGTACATCAACAGGATGACGGCGAACAACTCGTCGTCATTCAGGCCGTTAGATCGTTTAACGGGACCATGGGCGTCGTTCAAGTCAGCACGAGCACGAAGCCATTGAAGGGCGAGCTCTATCGTCAATTGTTATTGTTCGGCGGTTTGGCGTTAGCCGCGCTAATCGGCGGATTGCTTACCTTCTTGCCGGCAATCCGACGCACGCTGACGCCATTATCCAGAATGATCGCCACCGTCGAACAGATCGATTCCGGCACGCTGGCCGAACGCCTGCCCGAGAACGGTCTGCCGCTTGAGATCGATCGCTTATCCCATTCATTTAACCGGATGTTGGAACGCCTGCAGTTCTCCTTCCTTGCCGAACAAGAAGCGAAGGAGCAGATGCGAAGATTCGTGGCGGATGCCTCGCATGAATTACGTACGCCGCTCACTTCGATTCACGGCTTCTTGGAGGTGTTGCTGCGTGGGGCGGTTTCCGATCCGGAGAAGCTTACCCGCGCGCTGAGAAGCATGCACGGTGAATCCGAGCGAATCATTAAGCTCGTTAACGACCTGCTCCTGTTAGCTAAGCTTGACCGCGCTCCGGAGCTTAGATTAAAGTCGACCGATCTATCTAGCTTAGTAATCGATATGGAGCCGCAGCTACGCATTCTGGCAGGGGACAGGGAAATTCGCATAGATGCTCCTCGGACTGCGATTGTGCCTCTTGATGACGACAAGATCAAGCAAGTTCTGCTTAATTTGTTCCACAACGCCGTTCAACACACGGATCCCGTCGAGGGCGTTATACGAATTGTCGTCGCCCGAGATGAATCCGGCCATGGCGCCAGCCTGACGATCCAGGATAACGGAACGGGAATCGCGGAAGAGCATTTGCCCCATCTGTTCGAACGCTTCTATCGGATCGATAGCTCGCGGGCGCGTAAACACGGGGGCGCGGGTCTTGGCTTATCTATAAGTCGCTCGATCGTCGAGTTGCACGGAGGGCATATAAAAGGAACAAGCCGCCTTGGAGAAGGCAGCTTGTTCCGAATCGATTTACCGGGAATCGAATGAGTGCTTATGGGTTACTAATATCGTTAGCATCGCTAACAACGCTAGTATCGCTTGTCACGCTAGTAGAAGGCATTGGCATAAATAAGAGATTAATAGGCAAGCTGCTACCCGAAGCCGGCGTGAACTGGATCGTTACCGATTCCGTAGTATCGCCGGTTTTGTATAACATGCCGACTTCGTTCGGATTGAGCAAATAGCTATTGTTCGTCGCGTAGACGACTTTGCCGTTCACCGTGAACGCCCCCGCATAATAACCGCCGCGAGGATTAACGACGATGGCGGTGTTCGGTTGAACGGAGTTCAACCTCAACGTGTACATGACCCCGTAATTCCCCGAGTTGATTACCGGCGTGTTCGTCGTCTTATCGATTCCCGACAAGCGCGTATCGACGATGTTATCCGCCAAGATCATCCGGCTCTTCACATCGCCGATCGTG
Source organism: Cohnella endophytica (assembly GCF_003628305.1). Taxonomy (GTDB): domain Bacteria; phylum Bacillota; class Bacilli; order Paenibacillales; family Paenibacillaceae; genus Cohnella; species Cohnella endophytica. The sequence goes on from NZ_RBZM01000002.1 coordinate 76,746, forward strand.
CGGTTAACGACCATGATGCGGTTGGCGTCTTCGAACGTACCGCGAATATGGCGGTCATGGCTGTCCAGTACCTTAAGAGTAGGCAGGTAACTCAATACATCCCGATTCGCGTCCACGACGACGACCTGAATATGCAATTGCTTGTCCATGACCACGTCCGCGAACATCGACAGTACATCGCCCGGTCTCATCGTCTTGCTGCTGTAGTCCGTGAGCAGAACTTTGCTTTGACCGGCAGGGACGCTGACATTCGAATATTTAGGATTTAACTTCGATGTCATGAAATTACCCGCTACCGCTCTTGCGACCGACGATACGTAAGGGTTCGGTCCGCCGATTCCCATTGGACCGATTTGTACGTTGGCATCGGCGGTATTGTAATTCGTCGCGATGATGTACACTTTAACCGCAGTCGAGCGGCTATTGTAATTGTGAACCAAGAAGCGTACATTGCCGGACACGTCGTCCTCGTAATAAATGCCTTCTTCGACGATCGTCTCCGGGCTGTTCGCCCTGATCAATGTTTGCGTCTGAGAGATAATATCGTAATTTATCGTCGGGAAAGTCAGCACGTCCGGACCGCTGATCCCGAACTTATCTCCGATGTCCGTGTACAGGAGATTAAACTCTTCCTGCGAATGCAAAGTTTCGTCCTCGATGTTGATCGTCTTCGAGATTTCGCCCACGGCGCCGTTGGCATCCGTAACGGTAAGCGTAATCGTCTGCGGACCCGCTACGAAAAATCCTTTTGCGTTGTTCGTCCAGACTCGGCTCGAGATCCGATTCTCGTCGTCCGTGCTCTGATCGGCGTACTGGATCAGTTCGCCCATTTTATAGGAATCTTTGTCCGTCGTGAAGGCTGCTACCGGCGGTTGATTCGGCGGCTTGACGGTAACCGTTACCGTATAAGCGTCGCTCCAAGCCCCTGTCTCGTCTTGCACCCAATGCGATACCGTGTAGATTCCTTCTTGTTCGAACACGGTATTGTTGTTCTCCCAACGCTCGTCTACGATCTTCAATCCCCTTGGATGATAGGAGAGGTTCGTGTAGTAGACTTCGGTTTGTTCGGCGTAAGGATTGACGTTCGATACGCTGAATTTGGCGCTTGGTTTCGTTCCCCAAGTCAATTCCAGATTTTGCGTCTTCGGAACCGCTATTAGCGTAATCCCGAAGTTCGTTGCTACGGTTTTCAGAGGAACCATGAGCGTACCCTTAAACACGTAAGGCGCGCCCGCCGCGTTGCCTTTCGCTACGCCGTTCAGCGAATAAGCGGCTTTCCCTGCTGTGAACTTCAGTTCTTTATCTCCGAATTTCAAAGCGTACGATTTCGTCTTGGCATCGTATACGATCGTCCCGAACAGTTCCTTCATCAGCGATCTTGCGGCAACGTACGTTACGCCTTTCGTGGCGGTCAGCGGTTGATCCGCCAGCACGCTTGTACCATTATGTATCATTTGTTTGGATGCTTGGGTAACAACCAACTTATCCATACCGTCCGAATTTCCTGCGGCTTGAACGGGTAACGAGAACGAACACAGCAACATTGCGGCAACGCAAAAACGAATAAAACTTTTCCTCATATCAGGCTCCTTCTAATCTAGTTGATTGACTTCATCCATCCTCCTAGTCATATGTAATAACGCTAAGACTGCATAAAGGTTGCTAGATTCCTAGAATTTTAGGCAAAATTAATAAAGCCGCGAGCGGAGTCGCTCTCGGCTTACAGGCTTTTGCTCATGCGTACGTGCAAGATATCCGCGTCAAGGAAGGGCTCTTCGGAGATCGTCCGGTAACCTAATTTCCCGTAAAAAACTTCCGCGGAACACTGCGCGTCCAGTAGCGACGTTTCGTATCCGAGATTCTTAGCCGCTTGTTCCATGTCAAGCAGCAGATGTTTTCCTATTCCCTTGCCGCGTTGTGATTTCAATACCGCGATCCGTTGCATCTTCGCGACGCCGGGCTCGAACGTCTTGAACCTTCCCGTCGCGATCGGGCATTGTTCTTCGTTTAGAACGAGGAAATGATGGCACGCGGCAGGCGATGCGTCGTACTCGTCCATCTCGAGCTCTCTTGGAACGCCCTGCTCCTCTACGAATACTTCGAGACGAATGCCGAAGGCTTGCCGAAGCTGATCTTCCGTCTCCACTTTAATGCAGTTAATCATTCTACTACCTTCTTTTTTTATCGATTGTCGTCCGTATTTGGCAGAATTACGGCTCATATTAAGGATATCGGACAACGCCAAGATGCACAACAGCCATTCTCCATCCATTTTCTAGCATAAAACGTTCAATCTCCATCCATAATAATTGGAAATCGGAGGAGGGGAGAGTGTGCCGATGAACCTTTTTAAGATCAATGTCGTTCAGACGATGTTCCTTTTTATGTTAGCGGTCGGCATAACGAACCACGTACTCATAGTACCTCTGATTCTTAGCACTTCTTATCGGGATGCCTGGATCAGCGCCCTTCTCGTCATTCCGCCGGTGCTTTTATGGACGGTTATCCTATATTTCGTTATGAAGAATACGGAACAACAGTCTCTCCATAAGTGGTTTAAAACGAACTATAACTCCTGGGTCGCCTGGATGGTCATCCTGCCGCTCTTGTTATTCGCGATCACCATCTGCTTCATTACCGTTCGAGACACGAGCTCATGGACAAAAGTAACCTATTTACCGAGGACGCCATTCCCCGTCACCGTTAGCTTGTATATGCTGTTCGGAATTCTCGCCGCCTACAAAGGACTGCGAACCTTAACGATTGCCGCGGGCATTCTGCTGCCCGGAGTGCTCGTTTTCGGATTCTTCGTCATGAGCGTGAACTATCAATTCAAAGATTACTCTTATTTGTTCCCTGTGTTCACGAAAGGCGTAGGGCCGATCCTCCACGGTTCCGTCTACGCATTGGGGGGCTTGGTCGAGTTCGCTTTGCTTCTTTGCATTCAGCAGCATTTAAGCAAAAAAGTCAGAATATCCACATTGATTATTATGACGATGGCCGTCACGGGACTGATTTTCGGACCCCTCATGGCTTCGATTGCGATATTCGGTCCTGCGGAAGCGGCGGATCAGCGCTATCCCGCTTTCGAGCAATGGAGAATGGTCTTAATCGGGAAGTTCATCGCCCATCTTGATTTTCTTTCCATTTATCAATGGATGTCTGGCTCCTTAACCCGGATTTCGCTCGCCTTATTCATTTTCTTCGATCTGCTGCAACTGAACAAGAGCAGATACAAGTTGCTATGGATGTTCCTCACCTGCATTCCGATCGTCGTCCTCGTCTGTCAGAACAAGCTAAGCGACCCGATATTTTACCGCTTCCTTCACGACGTATATTTTCCTTGGACATTCGCGGTCTTCTATGCGTTTCCGTTTATCCTATTGCTCCTCATTCTGATCAAGCGAGGTAAAACCGCATGAAAATGAGTCGTTTTTTTCGTAAGGCGTTTTACTTCGATCACGAGAACAAAAGCGAGCATACGGCAAAAGAATCCATACCGAAAATCCCGATGGACGAACTTGACAGCGAAGTGATCTACCGGATATTCGAGCACGCGGGAGACGTGAACATCTACCCCTACTTGAATGAAGAGGGACCGCATTCTCTCAATCCGCTCGTCATTTATTGCGACGGTATGATCGATCAGGCGTTATTAAACGATTTCTTATATATCCAATTAAGAAAATTACTTTCGGAACCGACGTCGGGCAATCCTTCTCCGATATCGGGACTTCCGCTGGCTCATCAGAATCTTAATCGAATCGAAGATCCGCACGGACTCGATCACCTTGTGCAACAAGTCATGAGTGGCAATTTGGTATTGTATTTCGATCGCTCCCGCGAGGCGTACGTCGTTCAAATGGCGAATCCTCCGCAACGCACTCCCAGCGAATCCAATACGGAAATATCCATCAAAGGTCCCAGAGACGGTTTCACGGAGTCTATCGAAACGAACGTTGCGCTCGTACGCAAACGTCTCAAGACGCCGGAACTCGCAATCCGCTATTTTCAGATCGGCCAGCAAAGCATGACATCCGTAGCTTTGCTTTCCCTAATCAATATCACGAATCGGGATTTGGTAAGCGAAGCCGCACGCCGCTTGCAGAAAGTGGAAATTGACGGACTCATATCCAGCCAGCAGCTGGAGGTCGGCTTGTCGGATTCCTCCTACGCGATGTTCCCGCTCGTGGAGTACATGGGCAGACCCGATTACATTGCGGAATGCTTGCTTCGGGGACGTTTCGCCATTATCGTGGACGGTTCGCCCATGGTTCTGGTCGGACCTACCAATTTAATGTCATTAATTAAATCGCCGGAAGATCTCCATTTACCGTTTTATTACGTGATATTAGAACGGTTGCTTCGCATGATCGGACTCACGGTCGCCCTATTTCTGCCCGGCTTCTGGGTCGCTCTGTCTGCGTTTAACCTGGATCAGATCCCCTTCCCATTACTGGCCACCGTAGTCGTATCGCGGCTTGGCTTGCCTTTGTCCGGACCGATCGATTTGGTTCTGATGATCGGATTGTTCGAATTGTTCCGGGAAGCTGGGATGCGCCTCCCCAAAGCCGTTGGCCAAACCGTAGCCGTGGTCGGAGGATTGATCGTCGGGGAAGCCGCCATCTCGGCGGGATTTACGGGACCCACAACGTTGGTCATATCGGCCGTAACCGCCGTTTCTACCTTTACTCTCGTTAACCAGTCGTTAAGCGGGGCCGTAACGGTCATTCGCTTCGGCGTGTTGTTTTTATCTTGCATGTTCGGAATGCTCGGTTTTTTTCTTTCCATGTTCGGAATTGCGATCTATATGTCGTCGCTTACCTCTTTCGGAGTTCCTTTTCTGAGTCCGCTCTCTCCGATCCGTTTCAGGGACGTCTTGTTCTCCCTCTTCGCGTCGCCGTTGAAACTGAACAAGAAACGGCCGAAAATGTACTCTCCCCAAGATGCGAACCGACAAGGAGAAAATTCATGACGAGAAAATCTCGGCTTGCTGCCATCCTCGTCTTCCTTATGCTGCCGCTTTCCGGTTGCTGGGACATCAAATCGCTGCAAGACGTGAACTATTTTACCGGTCTAGGAATCGACTTCAAGGACAATAAATATCAGATTTACGTTCAGCAGCTTGATTTTTCCAGCGTCGCCAAGAGCGATAGCGGCAAGGGAGACAAGCCTGCGATCGTCTGGATCGGCCGCGCCGAAGGCATCTCGATGTCCGAAGCCGTCGTCGAGCTCTATCAGACTTCCCAGCAGACGGTATTCTGGGGTCATCTGTCAGGAATCGTTCTCACGGAGAACGTGCTGAAACACGGAGACCTTATCGGGGTATTCGATTCGATCATGCGGTATCCGGAAATTCGTTACACGCCTTGGATCTATGGAACGAAAAGCAAAATCACGGATCTGTTTGCGACTAAGCCTTTTTTTAACCTTTCTCCGATCAACTCGATCTTATATTCGCCGGAGACGAATTATAACCAACGACCAATTATCGCTCCGATGCGGGTAGCGCAATTTATCCGAGAAATTCGGGAACCGGGCGAGACGGCGTTGCTCCCCTCCCTCGGGGTCTCGCGGGATACTTGGCTGCGAGATAAAAAACCCGATCCGAAGCTAGAAATTGACGGAACTTTCCCCATGCACAACAAAGATTGCAAAGGATGGCTTTCTGACGATGACGTCGAAGGAGTCAGATGGCTCGTCAATACATCCAAAGGAACGCGATTAACTATAGAGGAAAACGGCAAAGTGCTTGCCACGTTCAAAATATCGAAGCCTAATTCGAAAGTTCGCGTGAAAATGGTGAACGGCGAGCCCGTGTTCGAGATTCATGTCAAGGTAAATGCCGGGGTCATCGAATTATGGCAGAAGGAAGAAGAACAAAGGCTCGAAAAGATAGCCGCGAAAAAAATAGCCGATGAAATTCGTTCCGCATTCGAAGCGGGGATGAAGCAGCATGCGGATTTGCTTGATCTGGAGCATGTTCTGTACCGCAAGAAGTTTAGCGACTGGAAGTCGCTCACCAAGGACGGCAAGTCTTCGCTTGATCCAATTCGTCTAGGGGAAGTAAAAGTGAAGGTGAATATTTTGCAAACGGGAATGTATAAGCAGAGGAGAAAGACGAATCCTCTCTCCTCGGCTCATGAACCGGCTAGGCATCCAACCGGTTAAGTTTTTCGATCAGTTCTTCGCGGGAAAAGCCCTCGCCGATAAACACGGCGACTTGATTAACCGATTTCTGAGGCGTAATGCGAAGAAAATCAGACTCGCGGTAGGCATATTGAAACAGGAACAAGCTGGCCGTATCCCGGAAATTAACGATACCTTTAGCCCGATAGACGTCGTCCGGCAATTCCTTGAGAAATTGCTCGAACGCGACGCTGTCGATCGGATTTTTGAAAAAATACGTAACGGCGTTGACGTGATCGTGCAACCGAGAATGATCATGCGCGTGATGAGAGTGGTTATGTTCGGGATGCGTATGATCATGATTGCGAGAGAATAAGATCGTTTCCTCTTCAGCCGAATAGAGATCGGCCGTGTCTATATCGCCGTACGCCGCCAACAATTTCCGAGCATTCGGATTCCAGTCCTCGAGAGCTTCTTGAAGCTCCGCAAGATCGGAAGGCCGAACCAAATCGGTCTTGTTCAGCACGAGTACGTTCGCTGCGCGGATTTGTTCTTTCATGAGCTTATATGTTTTACCCGATCCGATGCTCATTCGATCCAGTAAGTGGCGGCTGTCCACCAACGTAATGACGCCTTTCAGCTCCAGCTTGGCATAGAGCGAAGCTTCGGTCACCCCGTCTATAATGTCCAGCGGTTGCGCGATGCCCGTCGATTCGATCCAGATGACGTCTGGTTTGTTCTCTTGCGCGAGTTGTACCAATTCCAGTCCCAAGTCTCCTCTGCTCGTGCAGCAGATGCAACCGCCGAGGATTTCCGCCATCGGGATTTCTTTCTCGATCAATTGCCCCTCCACGTTTACGTCGCCGACTTCGTTCAAGAGGATCGCGGGCTTCAGTCCGCGCGCCTTGGCGTCTTCCAGCACGCGGTTAAGCAACGTCGTCTTGCCGCTGCCGAGAAATCCCGTCAAGACGTAGACGGGAATCGCGTTGTCGTTCATGTCGATACACTCCAATCGATTGCGCTTGTTGCTCGTTTATCCGTCTTAAACCAATTCTACAGCAGCCGCGTTCGCTGCTACCTGAGCCGGATCCTTGCAGCCCGGAATAACGGTCGTGACTGCCGGGTTCTTCAAGCACCATGCCAAAGCCCATGCCGCCATGTCCGTGCCCGGCGGTACTTCGTCGCGCTGAATGGCTTCGACTTCCTTCGCGTATGTATCCAGCTTAATCTGATCCCATCTCGATCTCACGTCATTCGAAGGGAACTGAGCGCCCGGTTTATATTTGCCGCTTAAGAAACCGCTTGCCAGTGGAACGCGCGCCAAGACGCCCAGATTCTGCTTCTCGCAAGAGGGGAACACTTCTTTCTCGGGAGCACGGTCCAAGCGGTTATAAACGACTTGGATCGCTTCGGCATTCACTTTCGTAGCTTGGGACGTCTGATGAATGTTCTCGTTCGATCCGATCGAGATGCCCAGATGGCGGATCTTGCCCGCTTGGACTTGACGGTTCAACGTTTCCCACAGCACGTCTTGATCGAATGCAGAGTCCGGACCGGAATGGAATTGATACAAATCGATGTAATCGGTTTGCAATGCTTTAAGGGACGCGTCAAGTTGACGCACGACGTCCTGAGGATCGAAACCGTCCGTCCGGTCGAAGTTGCCGTGGAAATGATGCCCGAATTTCGTCGCGACGATCCAGTCTTTGCGATCGCCTCTGATCGCCTCGCCGACGAGCGATTCCGATAGGTGGTCGCCATAACATTCCGCCGTATCGATCAGATTGATCCCCAGTTCCTTCGCTTTGCCGATGATGGCGTTAACGTCCTTTTGCTCGTAATTGATTCCCCATTCCCCGCCGAACTGCCACGTGCCTACGCCTACTACGGATACGTTTAATCCCGTCTTGCCCAATGTTCTGTATTTCATAATGATGAATTCCTCCTCTTCAAGATAGGTATCTACTGTTGCCGTACATGTGCAGGAATTGTTCCTTTGCCCTTTCCCGCATGTCGTCATCGAAGCCGCGAATATCGCTCAACAGGGCGAAACGGTCATCTTGCGGTTTGTCCCCGCCTGCATAGAGCAACCATTGCGCTAAGTCATCGGAAGCCCTTAAACGGTCGAAAGCATAATGATACCATAACGATGCTCTCTCCAAATACGCCTGTGCCTCGAACGGATTCATCTCGATCACCTTGGTGAAGGCGGCGATCGCTTCGTCGTGCCGGTCGAGATGATTGTAGATCAATCCCAAGTTATATTGCCCTTGAGAATCGTCCGGTACTAGTTCGGCATAGGCCAAGGAATCGGCGAGCGCGGCTTCATGGTCGTCCAGTCGGTATTGGATCAAACCTCTTAACCAAGTGAGTCGCGAGTGCGTCGGGTCGAGCAGTAATCCGCGGTTGCAGTCCGATAAAGCATCCTCCATGCGATCGGCCGCGAACCGACATCTCGCCCTACGATCGTAAATGTGCGGGTTGTCGGGTTCCATGGCCAGCGCGCGCGAATATTCGGCATCGGCGAGATTCCAATTGCCCATCCCCACGTAGAGCTCGCCCATAGCGAATGCGGTTTTACTCATTTTCTCGAGATTATCGTCAAGTTTAGTCGCGGACTGAATGTCCATCATCGCATCCTCGTAGCGATCTTCCATATAACGCGAGAAGCTGCGGCGCATGTAATAATCGGCCGTCTCCTCCAATTGAATCGCTTTGGAGTAAGCCTCGTCGGCTTCCGGAAAACGATCCGCGTCGATCGCGATTTCAGCTCTTTGCTTCCAATTGAGCGGATCGTCAGGCTCCATTGCCGTCAATTCCTCGTTTTCCTTGCGTGCCTCTTCGGCTTGACCTGCCTCGCGATAGGCATCCGCCAGCCAGAATCGAACGACCGTATGCTCCGAAAACCGCTCTTTAGCCGCCAGCAGCTCTTCGATCATAGCCGCATATTCGCCCGTAATGCGATACGAAGTACTAAGCTCCATAAATACGGGAAGCCATTGCGGGTGATCGTCCTTCAGCCGTTTCAACGCTTCGATGGATTCCGGCAAGCGTCCGTTCAGCCTTAGCAGATTAGCTCTCCGAAGCTCCAATTCCGCGGTTCCCGCGAATTGCGCTAACGCCTCGTCAATCGAAGCAAGTGCCGCTGCTTCTTGTCCCGCAGCTTCAAGCAGCTTCGATTGATAGAGTCGGAAGCCGTATTCGTCCTGCGCAGCGCTTAAGAAACTGGCAACCGCCGCATGGGAGTAATTCGTTCTCGTCTTCAGCATTGCGGCTCCCCGATCATCCGTCAGGCTCCAGCTATCCTGCAGGCGAATCGCTTTGGCAAGCGCGGCGAGCGCCTCATCTGTCCGGCCGAGCTTCTCGAGCGCTTGCGCCTGCCGGTAATAATAATGCGGAATCGCCCTGTCCGGATCGCTCGAAGCTTGGCGATAACAGGCTTCCGCTTCCTTGAAGCTTTCTTGTTTCATAAAGACGTTGCCGAGTTCGTAATAAGTCGAAGCTTTCGAATCTTCCCTGCGACTCAAAGCTTCCTTAAAGTCTCTTACGGATTGATCGTATTCGCCGCGATCGTGATGGGCGATCGCTCTCGTATACCAGTAAATGTAGGGTTCCGAGTCCAGTCGGATCGCCGCGTTCAGATCGGCGATCGCCTCCTCTTCCCTTCCGAGTTCATTGTAAATATGAGCTCGTCGCTCGTACGCTTGCGGAACCTCGTCTTTGGTAAGAATATCCGTCAGCACATGAACGGCACGATTGGATTCTCCGATATCGTGAAGGAGGCCCGCATAATCGACCTTCTCGGATATCGACATCCTCTTGGCGCCCCATAAGTCGTACCAACGGAGAGATTGCCGTAGCTTCTGACGTCTGTGCAGTCTTTTTGCCATCCAACGGGCAAACGAACGTACCACGCGCATCCCCTCCGATTGACGCAAAAGCTGCCGAGATTCTCGGCAGCTTCGTTATTCCCGTATTTCTTCTGCCTGTACGCCTTCTTCCACGGCGAATTCGAAATCGTCGATGTCGTATAACTGCACCGGTACCGCATTTTGCACGACTTTGTCCTGGAATTCGATTTGGTCGGTCAATACCGGGCATTGCAAACGCAATGACATAAGAAGAATTTCCGTTTCGATCGGATCGAACAATTCCCCGTACTGCATATTTTCCGCCGCGTTAACGACGACGAACGTTACGTTCTCGTTAATCGGCAACGGCGGACTTTCGCGCCATGGTGCCATAAGAGCCCGCTCTATTTTCTTCTTATTAAACGGATCTTCGAAATAACTAATCATCTCGGCGATCTTCGTCTTGACGTACGCATCGTCGTCCGCCTCCGGCATGACCGGTTCCGAACTGTCTTTCATATCGTAGAGCTCCATCACCGACGTGTAGGGGATCCTGTATTCGACAGGCTGTTTCGGCTGAAGCAGTTGTCCGTAAATCGCGATCATTACGGCCTCGATGACAAAACGCCGGCTCATCTTGAGTGGTTCCCTCCCATAAAGCTAAAACTTAATCTGCCTTTGTCTTGCAACACTGCTCCTCATTATATCATAAAAAGCCGAGTGCAAACTCACGCCGTACGGTATAATATTCAACGGGAATACCGAACGTATAATCCGTTAGGGGGCTGTCGCCGTCAATGTCCGAGTTGACTTTTAACCATTATATGCGAATCGAGCTCGAGCATCTAGAGCAAACGTTTAGTAAGGAGATGGAATCCGCGGGGTACTTCGCGTTCTATACTTTCGTGGAAGATTTCCGCAATGGCTTGAAAATTTATTCCGACGAAGAAATTCCCTTGTACGGAAACAAGCTGGCAAGAGCAAAAGAGTTGTTCCCCCGCCCGGAACGCTTCAGCCCGTCTTGGTGCGAGATTTGGGATGAATTCAGCCTTATCTATCAGGCCAAGAATGAAGCTCTGACGACGATCCCCGTCCAACAGCGCGATGGCGAATGGCAAATCATCATCGACAATCCGTATTCCCACAATCCAGTCGTCTGCTATACGGCACTCCCTTTCTTGGAAGCATCGTACTTATACGGATACTTTCAGCGGGAATTAAAGCCCCACGAAGTGCTGCGGTTGCAACGGATCGGCGAAATGCTGCAAACGAACGGCCGCAAGGAAGCTTCCATTCTGCCCGACTATTAAACGAGAATCCAACCGGAGATTAACGAATGAATGACGATATAACCTTTCAATGTCCGCGGACTGAACAACTCGCCTTGCGCATCGCCGGCGAAAGAATCGACTATTGCGAAATTCGCGAACGCGGCAAGACGCTGCTCGTCCATTCCCGTGACGATCGATCGGCGGACAACCTTCATAAAGTCAATTCCATCACGAAAAGCATTCTTTCCCTGTTGATCGGCATCGCGATCGGACGAGGCGAGTTTCCACGACTCGATATTCCGATTGCTGATGTGTTAGCTGAAGCGAAGGAAAATTCCGATCTTGCTTCGTTGACCGCCGAGCACCTGCTGACGATGACGCCGGGATGGGACTGGCAAGAGATGGGCGACTGGCGCGGTTTGCCTTACCCAATGACGGAAAGCCCCGATTGGGTGCGGTTCGTGCTGGCGAGGCCGCTCGTCCGGCCGTCCGGTACGCGCATGACTTACGATTCCGGCTCCTCCCAGGTACTGAGCGCGATGCTGCAGAGATCGACGGGCTTGACCGCCGCGGCTTACGCGGAACGCCATCTATTCGGCCCGCTCGGCATCGAAGCGTATGCTTGGCCTTCCGATCCGCAAGGCATCAGTGTCGGAGGCTTCGGCTTGGAACTGTATCCGAGCGATCTGACGAAACTAGGCATGCTTGTGCTACAACGCGGGGAGTGGAACGGCGCTCAAATCGTGTCGCGCGATTGGATCGCGGATAGTATGAAACCGCGCTTCCGAGGCTACGACAACATCGGCGCATACGGCTATCATTGGTGGGCGCTGACGGAAGACGGCGGGGAACGCGCCCCGATGAAACCGCGTGTCGTCTTCGCCGTCGGATTCGGCGGGCAATATATTTTCGTCTCGCCAGAGCGGGAGCTTGTCGCCGTCTTCGCCAGCTCTCTCGGCAAGAAGAAGTTCCTGCCGCTTAAGCTGTTCCGTCAATGGTTGGCCGACGACTCCTTACAATCCCAATAATTTCAAGATGATTTCGGATTAGTATTCGATATCCTATCGGTTTGAAGGGGTTTCATAACGAACGGAAGGAGCCGATTCGCATCGGCTCCTTCCGTTCGTTCACGGCTATGCATCCTTCGCGGCGAGAATGCCGTTCCGGTAATAGACGACTCTGCGCGGATCGTTGCGCAGCTTGACGTTCGCCATCTTCATCTCGTGTTCGTTAAGACTTAGCGATTCCCAATCTTCGATTTTGCCCGCCGGATCTCCCGGCTCGACCCCCGCTTCCGCGAGCGCCTCCGCCATTTGCTCGACCGTCGGAGGCTCCTCCCAGTTCATAATGCCGTAATACGCAAGCTTATAACCGTTGCGTTGAACGCTTGCCAGCAACGTGCCGGTAATCGAGTGTTTCATGACGTATGGCATGGTTGCCTATGCCCCATTCTTTATAAATAAGGATTCTCGTGCTTCGCCTTCAGCATGTTCCAGCGGCGTTCGATCTCATGCTCGAACTCCCTAAGGGTTTCCGCGTATTCCGGCTTAGACAAGTGCTTCGTCTTACCCATCATTTTCAGCCAGTCGCCTACCGGCACGCGTTTGCCCTTCTCCTCCGGGTTGTACGTGATCGTCGTTACGCCCTTCTCGACTTCGTACAGCGGGAAGAAACAAGTGTTGACGGCGTAATCGATAATGTCCGCCCCGTCCTTATCCTCCGACAGCCAGTTAAGCGGACAGGTAATCAGAATCTTGCCGTACACCATGCCGACGTTCTGCGCGTACCATTGGGCTTTGGCGCCTTTGCGTACGAGATCGATCGGACTTGCTTCGCTTCCCGTGAACACGTAAGGTATATTCGTCGCCGCCATGATCTGCGCCGTATCTTTATGGTGGAACACTTTGCCGCCTTGATGTTTACCGACGTTGGAGGTCGAAGTCCGGTGACCCATCGGCGTAGAGTAGGACAACTGGGCTCCGGTATTCATATAACCTTCGTTATCGTATTCGAGGATGATCATCCGGTGATTGCGAAGCGCGGCGCCGATCGCCGGCCCCATCCCGATATCCATCCCTCCGTCGCCGGTAATCATGACGAAGGTGAAGTCGTCTTTCAAGCCGAGTTCGTCGAGTTCTCCGCGCCGTTTGCGCTCATGGAACATCTCCACGACGCCCGACAGCGTCGCCGCGCCATTCTGGAACAGGTTGTGAATGTATGTCGCTTTGTGCGCCGAGTAAGGATACCCCGTCGTGACGACCATCGCGCAGCCCGTATGGAACAATGCGACGATATCGCCTTCGATGCCTTTGAAGAACAGCTCGAGACCGGAAAATATTCCGCAACCCGGACAAGCGCCGTGCCCCGGAGCGATACGCTTCGGCTTCTTCGTCAATTGGCGGAGCGGCGGCACTTTCACGTTCACTTTGCCTGTCGCCTCGTCGTGCGTCACCGTAATAAGGCCGGTCTTGAGAGATTCGTACTCCATCGGTTCAAGTACTCGTTTCGGTGCTTTGGCCGGATCGCCGGCCGTTATGCCATGATAGTCGTACGGCTTCTCGACAAATCCTTTGTTCGCCGCGTCGATAGCGAACTCGAACATCTTCAAGCCGTCCTCCGCATAGAAATCCTTGCCGCCGAGTCCGTAGATCCGGCTGATGACCATCGTCGTGGAATTGCCGTACTGCTGCAGCGCGGCCCGGACTTCCATGACCATGTTGCCGCCATGACCGCCATAAGAGTCGGAACGGTCTCCGACCGTAACCGCCTTGACGTTCTTCAGCGCCTCCGTGATCGCCTGCGCCGGGAATGGGCGGATGATGTTAGGCGAGATCGCTCCCGCTTTCACGCCTTGCTCGCGCAGTTGGTCGACCACGTCTTTGATAATCTCCGCCGATGAATTGAGCAGGAAAACGGCCACCTCGGCGTCTTCCATCCGGTAGAGCTCGAGAATCGGATACTCCCTGCCCGTCAGTTCCGCGTACTCCTTCTGAATCCGGTCGAATACGCCTTCGGCGCGGTACATCGCTTGGCTCTGCTGGTAACAGTTATTAATATAGTCCGGTTCGTTCATATAAGGTCCGACAGTGATCGGATTGTTGCGGTCGAGTACGTGCTTGAACCCTTCGGGAGGGTGCTCGCCCACGAACTTCTGCACGTCCTCGCGATGCGTGAACGTATTGACGCGACGCTTCTGATGGCTCGTGAAATAGCCGTCCGACGCGACGAGCACGGGAAGGCGAACTTCCGGATCTTCCGCAAGCTTAAGCGCGATTATATTCATATCGTACACGGCTTGCGGATCGCGGCAGAGCACGATCGGCCAGCCCGTATTTAGCGCGAAATATAAATCGGAGTGATCGCCGTGAATATCGAGCGGTCCGGATACGGAACGGCACACGAGATTCATGACCATCGGGAAACGCGTGCCCGATTGGACGGGCATCTGCTCCAGCATGTACAGGTAACCGTTCGCTGACGTCGCGTTGAATACGCGCCCGCCTGCCGTCGATGCACCGTAACACACGCCGGCGGAGCCATGCTCCCCGTCGGCCGGAATCAAGACGATGTCATGCTGTCCGTTCGCTTTCATTAAATCGAGAAACTGCGCCACTTCCGTGGAGGGCGATATCGGGAAATATCCCATGATATGATAGTTAATCTGGTGCGCGGCGTATGCAGCCATCTCGTTGCCTGATTCATAGACGATCCTTTGCTCTACGGTACCTTGACGGACCGTTTCCTTGCGAATATCGATCGACATTCAGACTCCACCTTCCTATCGTTTTCTCGTTGAACGAACGCGCGGCGCTCTATCTCTAGCTCATTCTATAACGCTAACGTAAAGCGGTGAGGCACGCGGTGACCTTCGGCATAACCGTCTTCTTCCAGCGCTGAGGACAACGCCTCCGTCGGACAAGCCTGAACGCATTTCAAGCATCCTTTGCAATATTGATAGTCGATTCCTTGCAGGAACATCTGCGGTCGGCCCTTCTTGTCCGCTTGCTCTTCCCATACGAAGCAGAAATCGGGGCAAACGTTGTCGCAAGCCGCGCAATGGATGCACTTGTCGTCCGCGAAATGAGGCATCATTCCGGCGCGCGAGATGCTGAGATCCTTCAAAATGCTGTTACCGGGATTCGTGATCATTCCGCCGAGCGGTTGCGTCTCGTAACCTAGCACGGGCGTGTCCATGCGGACAAAATCAGGCATAGCGTCTCCGGCCCCTAACTCGAACGTCTGGAACCGAACCTCGTCGAAGCCTCGCTGAAACGTATTCAGCGCCGGTTGCACGGCGGCCGGGTATTTTTTCTCCAGCGATTTGCGGATAACGCCTTTCATGAACTCCGCGTCAAGGAAGCCGCAGAGACGGAATAAGCCGCCCAGCATGGCCATGTTGGCGCGATTGTTCTCCGCCATGGAAATTCCCGTCGCGTCGACGACGGCGATGATGCCGCCTTTCAACTTGAGCTGCTGCTTGAGCTGTTCCGGCGATTTCTTGGAGTTGACGAGGACGATGCTGTCCTCGTACATGCCTGAGATGACGTTCACCGTTTTGGACAAATTCTCGTGGAAAATGCCGATCACGTGCGGTCTCTCCACCGGCGAAGTATCGCGAATCCGCGTATCGATATCGCAGAAACGGATGTGCGCTTTCACCGGCGAGCCTTTCTTCTCCGAGCCGTACGAGCTGAAGCTGACGCCGTTTAATCCGACGCCCATGACTCCGGCTTCCGCAAGCATTTTACCTGCTAGATTGGCTCCTAGCCCTCCGATGGATTCCAGACGAATTTCAAAAAAACCGAGCTCGTTGACCTTTGGCAGATTAGCCATGACGTTCTGCAATCCCCTTCCGCGCTAAATTGGAGATAATTCAGAAAATTTAAAATATACAAACATTATTTATTTCGAGAAAAGAGTCGGATTTCCTCCCAATGAATGCGAAATCTTGGTAAAAGTTGTTGAATAATTTAAACGGACAGGCTCATCTGCAATTCCTGAAGCTCCTTCCAGCCGATAAAACGGATATTTTCTCGGACAACGGTCTCTCTGACATCCCGATCCCGCCAGAATCTAGCTTCCATCTCCCGTTTTTCCGGCTGCTCGTGAAACGATCTTAATTCTTCCGTCAGCTTCGATGGATGCGAGATCCATTCGGTTACGCCGGGCAACAATTGTCGGAGCAAGCCGATTCCTTCCTCCTTCATCGTCTCGTAGGTATCCCCTTCGCTTAAGGAATATTCCGGACCGGTCACGTAATCCGGCAGAACGATTCCCCGATCCTCCGCTTGGCGCACCCGGATCTTGGCCCGATCGCCGATCTCGGCCGGTATCGTCCTTCCTCCGACGGGAATCAAACGTCTTGGCAGTCGAAAAGGCAATCCGTAACGAGCGCATACGTCGAATGCGACCGTAAGCAGATCCTTGCCAAGATGGAATCCGTATAGGCTACCCATGTGACTGTCCGCATGCGACAGCTTCACGCCCGCGCTTAGAGCGGCTTCCGTCTGAGCGATCAGCTCCTGACGAACTTCTTCCGAATCGGCGTTCCGCTCCACTTCGGCGCTTGTCTTCGGAAACCACCCTCCCGGACCGGACAATGAAGCCGTCGAATGGTTTCGGCAGATCGATCCCCATTTATAAGCGGTCCATTCGCTCGTTAATGTCCAGTGAACCCCCACGTCGGCTTCGGGGCAGGAAGCCATATGCATGTTAACCGCGTCCGCGGACCATGGGCAATTCATCATGATCGTCGCGGAACTGATCGCCCGGTCCGCCAGCAGTTCCGACACCGCCTCGTTCACGCTCCGGCATAATCCGAAATCGTCCGCGTTCACGATTAACAGCCTCTCCTTGCTCCCATAGCCCAATCGCTGCGCCGTGTTCACCTTCCATCGCCTCCCTGCTCCTAGTATATGTTCGAAGGATAGCGGCATTGCTCACCTTTTGACCAAATCGATTGGCTCCGTAAGCGTAAAAAAAGGCAGCCGCGTGGCTGCCTCTTCGCTCGGACGATTTATTTTTCTTGCAGTCTGTTCAGCCTGCTGGTTAACGTCTTCACCCAACTTGCGGAGAGCTCAGCAACGTCCAATAAGCGACGTATCCCTTCCTCGTCCGTCTTATCCTTGTGCATAACTCGATTCGCTTCATCGACCGTTAATCGGGCCGAATGAACTTGAGCCAGTTGTAAATCGTCGCCGATCTCGATTTTTCCCGGCTCAAGCACGCGGAAATAAAACCCGGTAGCTCCGGTCTCAGTGACCAGCAGTGGAAGCTCGTCGAGTCCCCATTTCATTGCGAGCTTCCAGCAAGGCTGCCGCGGCTGGCTGACTTGAGCGACCACGGAGCCGATTCGAAAAATGTCGCCGATATGGATATCGCGTTCGCTCATGCCGCTAACCGTGAGATTCTCGCCGAATGCTCCATAAGGAAGGGAATGGTTAAGCATTCGTTCCCAATGCGCGTAATGATCGTAGATGTAGACGCAGATCGCTTTGTCCGGACCGCCGTGGTGGACCAGATCCGCTTGTTCGTCTCCCGCAAGGCCCAGCTCCGTAACGCAGATAGAATGCTCCACCGGTTTCTTGGTAATGCCGGAGGCCGCTTCTTTGCCTTTGTAAGTTCCCGTCCAGACTTTGCCGACGTTAACGGATAATACCGGGAAGACGGATTCGACCGTAAGTTGTTCCAAGCCATCCACCCCCTTGCAAGATTGTCGGAGCCGACTGAATAAGTACCCCTCGCATGCGCCACGCTATAGTTTGTACCAAGAACGCAGTCCGAAAGGTGGAAAAGCATGCCCCCCTCCAAACGCCGTAGAGAAAGCACTTGGAAAAGCCGGAAGCAAAACCCGCAGCCGCACGGGAAAATAACTTCCTTGCACGAGCTGGCGAATGAATCGGGTTCGGTTGGCAAGGCGGATCCGAATTCCGAATCTTAAATCGTTCGGCTAGAGCGAAAGCCTGATGTCCGGTTCCGTTTGTTAGCGGGATCCCGTCATCAGGCTTCTTTTGACCCTAAGTTAAACCCGACTTCTCGGCAGCGGTCAATCTTCTGCCTTTGATGTTCAAGATAAGTCGGCCGTCTTGCATTCCCCAGATTTCGTCAGCGAATTTCTCGGCGAGCTCAACGCGGTGCAACGCGGCAACGATCGTCGTACCTTTCTCATGGCACAATTTCTTGAGCGTTCGCATCATTTCTTCGGCGGAGTGGGGATCGAGGCCCGATACAGGCTCATCCGCCAACACCAGCTTCGCTCCGTGAACGAGGGAGCGCGCGATCGCAATCCGCTGGCGTTCGCCTCCGCTCATTTTCTCCACTTGTTGGTCCGCGCGTTCCATGAGGCCGACTTGCTCCAACATCTCCATCGCGCCCATATGATCGTCGCTGCGTACCCTGCCCGTCAACCTGCGCCATAGGGGCATCTGTTCCGATGATCCCGTAAGCACGTTCTTGAGCGCGGATTTTTTCTCGAACAACAAGGGCTTCTGCTCCAGGAACGCGATCTGCCTGCGGAATCTCATCTTCGCCAAGAACCCTTCTTTCATCAAGTCCTTGCCGTCGACCCTATATTCGCCGGATGTCCATATTTCCTTCAACGCCAGCGCTTTCAAAAGCGCCGATTTGCCGCTTCCGCTCGAACCGACGACGGAAATGAAAGTACCTGGCTCCAGACGGGTATTCACGTTATTCAATATCGTTTTCCCATCGGGAATCGTGCGGGTTAATCCGGAAATTACGATCATAGCTGTCCTATCCCCTCGATCCAATATTCATCTAGTTTAAGCCATTATGTCATCTCTTGCCATACGAACAAATGTTTGCTATAATCAATACGAGAACAAATGTTCTATATCTTGAACCAATAGGTGGGATAATGGATGGTGAATTGCGAACATCTCCGTTACTTGGAACCTCCCAGAGGACCAAGGCCGTCTCGAGACCTAACTTTCAAATTTTACGACGACGGCAAGCTCGTCATCATCGATAATGACACAGGCAGCACAATGAACCCCCGCGAGTTAAGCGGGGGCTCCTACGACTTCTATGTCCGACAACGCATTCGGCTCATTAAGCGTAATTTAGCGGAGAAAATTCAGAAATACGCCTGAGCTTATGTCTTCACTCATCAGATCACGGCAAGTTTTTATTGATTCCGTTCAGGCTTGGCGGGAAACGTTTCATCTTGGCAATTTGAACTTCTTGTTCGACGTCTTTGGCTTTTATGTTATTGCGTTGCTCCAGTTGACTTTTGTTTTTCGACATAACCATCACCTCCCGCCCTTCGGATTTTATCGAAGGGTTTCTTTTTAGTTTTCCTCTTTCCTCTCATTTACAAACCTCTTTTCACGCGCCATAATGAAAATAGGCGAACTCGTTTTCAATCGCCGACACGCTCGATCCCTTCCCAGATTACCCTAATATCATTGAAATTTTAGCTTTAGCGTAAGGAGACCTGCAGACGCATGAATCAAAAAATTCTATTCGACCTTGACGATACGCTAGTGTACTGCAACAAATATTTCAACCTCACGTTAGACCGTTTCGCCGACGAATTATTGACTTGGTTCGGAGCTGCGGGCATTACGAGGGAAGCCATCGCGGCTAAACAAACGGAAATCGATATTGCGGGTGTCCAGATCGTCGGCTTCAAGAGCGAACATTTCCCGCAATCGTTTGTAGATACGTACCGCTACTTCCGAGATCTCACCGGAAGAGCGCCATCCGTCTTAGAAGAAGAACGACTATGGAAACTCGGAATCGGCGTTTACGACATGGAAGTCGAGCCGTACCCGCTAATGGATGAAACACTGGATTCTCTCATTCGTAACGGCAATGAGCTGCACCTCTACACCGGCGGAGAATCGCTAATTCAATATCGCAAAATCGAGCACATGAAGCTTGAGCGATATTTCGAGGATCGAATTTACGTCAGGCAGCATAAAAACACGGACGCATTGGAAGATATTTTGTCTAAAGGTCGCTTCGATCGGGCGAACACTTGGATGATCGGCAATTCCATCCGCACGGACGTCGTCCCCGCCCTACAATGCGGGCTTAACGCGATCCACCTTAAGCAAGAAGCGGAATGGATCTATAACGTCATCCCGATCGACGCCACGCCCAGCGGAGCGATGCTGACGCTATCCGCGTTGCCGCAAGTGCCTCCGGCGATCCATGATTACTTGAACGGAATCTCGATGAAGGAATCGGGATAACGATGATGATTACGACGAAAGCCGAGTAAACCGCGTTGACCGCGATTTACTCGGCTTTCGTTATGTTCGGCAGACTTGCCAGCTTATCGAATATTTTCTGCACTCCGATCGACCAGAGCGGATCCTCGGCGTAGGTTCGATTAAACCATTCGAACGGCTCTGCCCCATCGGGACGGCTTTTAGCAAGCTTCACGAGCAGTCTGGACGCAATATCCGCGGAATCGCGAGTATCCGTATTGTATTCCATCCAGCTGTGGCCGACGTTAAACGGATTGTTCGCAATCCGTGTGGCGTCTTTGCCCGATCTGGGCACGAAGCCTTGCTCTTGACCGGTTATCGCGAACAGCAAGAGCGGGTGAATATCGTTATGCCGAGCGCTAGCCATGATCGAACCGAAAAAAGGTTCATCCACGAGCAGCGAGTCCCTGCTTTTTAAATAATTTTTCAGAACATCGGCATCCACTTCGGCGTATTTCAACCACGGCGGCATACCGATGTCCGGCAATTCGACCGGAGGAGCCGACATTACCGGCGGAACTTCCGGTTGTTGCGTTTCATTTATCGTTTTTGGATTCAATTGCATGATTATCATTGCGGAGCATACGATAACGAGAGCTAGCGCAGCTACCGCCGGAACGGGAGAGATAAGCTTGCGAAGCAACCTTCCCGTTTCTCCGGTTAAGCTCCTCCAGCGCCCCTCAGACAATGTAAGCGGTTCCGTCTTTTCGGGAACGACGGTAGGAGATCCCGCTTTGCGTCTAACCATCCGCGACGTCAGCTGGGCTTCGCTCCATCGTCCGGGAGAAAGCTCGTTCATCCATTCGAGAATCGGAGCCATCAACTGTTCCTTGCGAACGATGCCGTCGTCTTCCCATTCCGCGAACATGTCCAATACGTCGTCAGGTTGTACGTCTCTTCGCTCGCCGATTAAGCATCGCGAAATAAGTTGATCCACCAGTCTGTGTTTCATCCGCTCCGGCAATTCCGGCAACCTTCGCTGCAACGTGCGCCGGATCGCATCGGCTACGATCTCCGCTTGACGATCTCCGGATAGCGGAGCATATTTTGTTCGCACGTACCGGCGGATCGTATTTACGTCCGTCGGAGAGAGCAATGCTATGCTATCCATAACTCGCCTCCCGCTCACCATTCTTTCCTCTCAGTGTACCACAGAGGAAAGATTTGGGGGAAGCTTTGTCTATGTACCGGATAGCGACCACATGAGCCTAGCTTCGGAGAAACGTTCTAGGAACCGACGCTCTCCGCAGCTGCAGCTAAGATCGCTTTACTTACTTCCTCCGTACGGATAAATGCCCGAAGTTGATCTTGTTCCCATTCCGTTAATTGATACTCGCAATCGATTCCTTCGTCTAATGTAACGAATTGAATCGGATGTCCTTCGTGCGTGCACACCGCCATGATCGAGAATTCGATCAGATCCGGCGGCACCGGCGTATTATCCGCCAATTCAGGTTGCATTAGCAAATCAATCCATTGCGCGTCCCGTTTCTCCGCTTCGTACCGGAATCCGGTAAATTTCAATTCATTCCACTGCTCGTCTCCATAACGTATCACGATAATGCCCTCCCGTATTTGCGTAAAAGAGGCCGCTCCCCGCATGGAGGAACGACCTCTTGCTTATTCGGTCAGATCCATTAAGGAAGCAAAGTGCTGCCCATCAAGTATCTGTCCACTTCGCGAGCCGCTTCGCGGCCTTCGTTAATCGCCCAGACGATCAAGCTTTGACCGCGTCTCATGTCGCCAGCCGCGAACACTTTGTCGACGTTCGTCGTATATTTGCCGTACTTCGCTTTTACATTCGTGCGACGGTCCGTTTCTAGACCTAGTTGGTCGACGATCGTGCGTTCCGGTCCCTCGAAGCCTACGGCTACGAGTACGAGATCCGCCGGCCATACTTTCTCGGTTCCGGGAATCTCTTCATAGATTTTACGGCCTTGCTCGTCCACGTAACGACGGATTTGCACGGTGTGCAATTGTTTAACGTTGCCGTTCTCGTCTCCGACGAATTTCTTCGTCAGCACGGAGAACGCGCGAGGATCTTCGCCATAAAGAGCTTTTGCTTCTTCGTGCGCGTAATCCAACGTATAAACGTTCGGATACTCAGGCCAAGGGTTGTTCAACGTATCGCGTTCCAACGGAGCTTTGGAATGAGTGCCGAATTGGGTCACGCTCCGGCAACCATGACGTAACGCCGTCGCTACGCAGTCCGTTCCCGTGTCGCCTCCGCCGATGACGATGACATGTTGGTCTTTCCCGGAAATATAAGTGCCGTCTTGCAAGCCGTTATCGAGAAAACTCTTGATCGTACTGTTCAGGTAATCCATCGCCGGATGGATTCCTTTCAACTCATGACCTTCGACGTTGCCGATCGGACGGGCTTTCGTTGCTCCGCCGCAGAGGACGACCGCATCGAATTGCTTCAGTAGCTCTTCCGAGGAAATGTCCTTGCCGATCTCGGTATTGAGTACGAATTGAACGCCTTCCGCGGCGAGCAGATCAATCCTGCGTTGAACGATGTCTTTCTCCAGCTTCATCGTCGGAATTCCGTACATCAACAATCCGCCGGCGCGATCCGCTCTCTCGAATATCGTAACCGTATGTCCCGCTTTATTCAACTGAGCGGCGGTCGCAAGGCCGGCCGGTCCGGATCCGACAACCGCGACCTTCTTGCCCGTGCGGACTTTCGGCGGTTGCGGCACGACCCAGCCTTCTTCGAAGGCGCGGTCGATAATCGCTTGCTCGATCGTCTTGATCGTTACCGCGTCGCCGATCAGGCCGACCGTGCAGGAGCCTTCGCAAGGCGCCGGGCAAACGCGTCCGGTGAATTCCGGGAAATTGTTCGTTTTGGCGAGGCGCTCGTATGCTTCTTTCCAAAGTCCGCGATAGATCAGGTTGTTCCATTCCGGAATGAGGTTGTTAACCGGACAGCCCGACACGCTTCCGCTAAGCTCGATTCCAGTATGGCAGTATGGAGTGCCGCAATCCATGCAACGAGCGCCTTGCGTGCGGAGCTGATCCTCGGAGAACATGCGGTGGAATTCGTTCCAGTCCTTGATTCGCTCCAAAGGATCGCGGTCTGTCGGTAACTCGCGTTTATATTCCATAAATCCCGTAGGTGTCGACATCTAATTTCCTCCATCTGTCCGTATCTTCGTTAGAGATCGTAGGACGCATTTGCTAGTCGATAATAAAACAGACTAACAAAACAACCGATTAGTCGCAATGTACTAACCGTAATATTATTTGTACTATTTCGCTTTAACGCGTTCATACGTGCAAAACGCGAACGGATAGACGTTTTTCTCGTCTTGTATGCCTTCTTCGCGCGAAACGAGCGTCCATTGCTCTCGATCGAAGCTCGGGAAAAAAGTATCTCCTTCGAATGACTGTCCGATCTCGGTAAGCAAAAGTTTATCCGCAAAGGGAAGCGTCTGGGCGTAGATATCCGCTCCGCCGATCACCATAAGCTCTTCCCCTTCAAATCGGGATATCGCATCAGGAAGATTACGAACGAGCTCGCAGCCTTCGGGAGCCTGCTGCAGCGATCGCGATAAAATGACGTTCGTCCGATCCTTAAGAGGCTTGCTAAGCGACTCGAACGTTTTGCGCCCCATAAGAACCGGCTTGCCCAACGTATGACGCTTAAAAAATTTCATATCTGCTGGCAATCGCCAAGGCAGGTCGTTATCGTTACCGATGACGCCGTTCGAGGCGACCGCGGCTATTAAAGTAACGGTCATATTCCGACATCCTCTGCATCGTGGTGGTGTAATTTTTATGATTTAATCATAACATACGATGACTTTACTGCCTACTCGACGACGAGTCGGCAAGGAGCATCCGATCACGCCGGATCAAGCCCGGCTTGAAGAGTCCGGTTTCATAGATCCGAACATCTTAGGTCCTCGTGGCGCATCGGATCGACTATCCGGCTCGAGTGTAATTCCGACGGAATCGAATTTCGGCAGCCCATGCTCGATCGGCAAAGCCATGATCCCGATACCCGATTCGTCGACGGTAAACGTTCCCGCGCTCGTTCGTTTTCCGTCTTTGAGCAGCCAAACCTGATAAGCTTCGGCGGCTTCCGTTTTCGGCGTTCCGAATACATAGACGACGAATTGTTCTTTGTTCTCGCTCTTAACCAGGCAAGCCACTCCGTAAGCATGGGGGCTATCCTCGAATTTTCCGCTCGATCGGACTGCGGCTAATTGGAACAACGTTTCGATTCGATCCGGACTCTGGATGGAAGCTGTCCGACTGTCCTCGGCACGTTGCAAATCTCTAACAAACCAGCCGAGCAGAAATGGAATTACGAGCGCGCTAACGACTAATAAGCCCCGAACATAAAGTCTTGAGCGAAAGCGTTTAACCCCCCTCGTGGGTTTCGCCGAGTGCGTTGCTTCGGTCAATTCCGACGCATGTTCCGCGGCGAAAATCGTTCCCAATACCTCATCCTTCAAATCTGCCGGGGGTTCTAAGATTTCCAAGTCTTCTCCGAGCCGGTCCCACACCTCGCGCCATATACCGGCTTCTTCCGTACAAACCGTACAGGAGGCAAGATGCTTCTCGAAACGCTTGCGCTCCACGTCCGAGCCCTCACCGGACAAATATTCGAACAATCCTTCGCATTCCCTATTATCCCGCGCACTCATCGTTAACGTTCCTCCTTCAAGCCCTGAAGATGCCGGCGAAGTGTCTTAAGCGCTTGATGGAGCCGATTCTTGACCGTCCCGACCGGTTCTCCGCCCATCTCCGCGATTTCTTTCAACGTATAACCTTTCCAATAAAGGAGATCGATCACTCTCCGCTGCGGCGTGCTCAAACTTCTGGAAGCCGTTGCGATCGCCGATTGCCGGTCGCTCCGCTCCAACGCTTCTTCCGGTGCCCCGTCGCCTGTCGCAGCAACGTTCGCATCGACTATGGGAACTATCGAACGGTGTCTGCGTTCGCACCTGAGCACGTCGATAGTGATATTCCTAGTTATCGTAATCAACCAGCTAGAGAAAACGCCTTTGCTCGCGTCGTAGTCCGCTTTCGTCGTCCATAGACGCGTGTAAACAAGCTGTACGGCTTCTCGCGCCAGCGGCTCGTTGCCCGCAATCCGGTAGGCGATGGAATAGACCAGCTTGGCATGTCGATCATACAGCTCCGTTAATGCATGCTGTTGCCCTTCTCGAATGAGTCGCATTAGCTCTCCATCGGTGGGATTGCGCATTTGGACATTTCTCCTTGTCCTCGAACGGGGCTCCCTCACGATGCCTGTTTCGGCACCGAAGGCAGCCCCCTTCTTCCTATTCGTCTTCCACGACGATCGTTCCCGTCATTCCGGGATGCGGCTCGCAATGATAAGCAAATGTTCCAGCCTCGTCGAAGATCACATCTCCTGGTACGTCTTGCCCGAGTAAGCCGGTATCGAACTCTCCGTTATCGCCCGTGGCGGTATGCTTGATTTTGTCGCGATTGATGAACGTAACCTTCGTACCTTTGCGTACGGTAACTTTCTCCGGAGAAAAAGCGAAATCCTTAATCTCTACGATGACTTCTTGTTTCGGAGATTCCGACTCGGCGGAAGCCGATGAACCCTCAGACGGCTTAACCGACGGTGCTGGGGAAGGCTTAACCGAGGATTCCGCTGGCTTCCGGGAAGGCGATGGCAACGGTTTCGGTGACGGCGAAGACTTCGACGGACCTTCAGACGCCGTCGCTGATGAATCGTGCGAATGCGACGGTTCGGTGTTCGCATCAGGCGATGCCGATACCGGCGAAGTCGAAGCGGACTGCGAAGCCCCTTGCGATTCGCTTTGCACGTTATTCGACGACGGTGTCCCCTCCTCCTTCCCCGAAGATGAACATGCCGCAAGCATGAACATCATCGCGAGGAAGATTACCGCCATAATAGTTTTCGCGCATCTTTTTGTCATTGGACGATTATCGTTCCTTTCATGAAGCTTTTGTGCGGCTCGCAATAATACTCGTAAGTTCCCGGCTTGTCGAGCTTGATCGTCGCGGATTGCCCCTTGTCCAACAAGGCGATCTTGAATGAACCGTCCACCGCTACCGCGTTATGCTTCATGTCGTCGCGATTAATGAATTCGATCGTCGTTCCCGCCTTGACCGTAAGCGTCGGACCGAACGAATAATCTTTGATCTCGATCATGGCCTTGGCCGGCGCGGTTAATCCTGTTGTCGTGCCTACGAAAGCAGCAGGGTTCACGACGAACCATACGTCTCCGAGCGATTGCCCTTTGAGTTCTCCGCGCTTGGCGTCTTGGAAGAAATAATAAAGCGGATATCCCTTATACGTCGTTTGCTTAGAGCCGTCTTTTCGCGTAATTTCACCGAAATCGTTTGCCGACAATCCTTTCGGAACTACGCTGCCTTCCGCGCGGAAAACAGGCCACTTCGCCAAACAATCCCCCTCGCAGACGCTCGCTCCCAACGGATCTTTATCGAAGTAATATAACGTCATCCCATGTCTGTCCACCAAATAATTGCCCAGTTTCGGATCCGTGCCCAGACCGACCGAGTAGAACGGATGCTTGATCAGGAACCATACGTTGTTGGCTCCTTCCCCGTTCGTGTCGCCGGCTTTCGCGTCTTTAGCGAAATAATACAGCGGCCATCCTTGGTACGTGAGCTGTTTCGCCCCGTCGTTGCGTACGAAAGCGCCAAAGTCCGCCGGGTTTACGCCCTCGGGCAGCAGAAGACTGTCTGAGTAAAAGACGGGCCAGTTCGCCAGGCAAGCGTCTTGGCAGCTGTTTATGTCGGCCGAATCCTTCGTGAATAAATAAAGTGCCATCCCCTTGCCGTCCGTCAAATACATCGTACCGTCCGCGCTTTTGTCCATATCGATACGTTCGCCTTCCAACAACTTGGCTTGCTCCGCGTCGATCGACTTCTTTCCGACGAGTACGCTAAGCAGCGTGCCTTCGCTCCCTTTTGGCTTCGCTTGAAGCGTTTCCGCCAACGCTACCGCTAAATCCCTGTTTTCGAACAACTCTGAGGTCGCCGCCCGGAATAACCCTTTGGACGATGCGAACGATAGCGTTTCCTTGTATGCAAAATCAGTGCCCGATCGGTACCCGAGCGATTCCAGCATGACTTTGTATAGCTGTTGCGGCGCAATCGGCGCATTCGGTATGAATTCTCCTGTTCCCGTGCCGCTCCACCCGTATTCGGGATGACCTTTCAAGTAAGCAAGAATGGCGCGACCCGACTTGCCTGCCTGAGCGGCATCCTTGAAACTATCCATGCCCGTGAATCCAAGCGCTTCTTGTTCTTTCCCCATCAGTCTGAGTTGAACGATTGCGGCTTGCAATCGCGTCGTATGTTGATCTAAGTACGCTTCCGTAACGCCTTGTCCGTCCCCTCGAAGTATGCCTAGCTTAGCGATGGCATCCACTGCCGTGCTCGTTTGCACCGTCGGCGCCACGCTAACGGAGACCGGTTGGGCGCCGTCCGCCAAAGCGGACGTCGACATCGTAGCCAACCCGATCGTTAAAGTTAGCGACATCATGAATCGTCTACCTTTGATCATTCGCAATCTCTCCTCATTCCGGAATCGAATCATCCTAGCTAACGGAGCGAATCGGATAACGGTTTGAGCATTTTCGCAAAAAATAAAAAAAGTCTCGCCGATCCGCGATGGGATAGGCAAGACGATTGATTTTCAGCGATTATACGGCTACGGGAGCTTTTATTCCCGGATGGTGCTCATAACCTACGAATTCGAAGTCTTCGAACACGTAATCGAAGATCGAGTCAGGTTTGCGAACGATGTTCAATTTCGGAAGAGCGAGAGGCTCTCGCGACAACTGCAGCTTCACCTGTTCAAGGTGATTGCTGTAAATATGAACGTCTCCTCCGGACCAGATAAACTCTCCGACTTCGAGCCCGCATTGCTGCGCGATCATATGCGTCAATAGTGCATAGGATGCGATATTAAACGGCAAACCCAGGAAAGTATCTACGGAGCGCATCGTCAGCATGCAAGAGAGCTTGCCATCCGCCACGTAAAATTGGAACACGAAATGGCAAGGAGGAAGCTTCATCTCGTCGATTACCGCTACGTTCCAAGCGCTGACGAGATGTCTGCGGGAGTTCGGGTTGTTCTTGATACCGTCGACGACTTGCTGAATCTGATCGATTACTCGGCCGTCCGGAGTCTCCCATGCACGCCACTGGGAGCCGTACACCGGACCGAGATCGCCGTTCTCGTCCGCCCATTCGTCCCAAATCCGCACGCCATGTTCCTTCAAATAATGAATGTTCGTATCGCCGCGCAGGAACCAGAGCAATTCATGCACGACCGATTTCAAATGAATTCGCTTCGTAGTCACGAGCGGGAACCCTTCCGCCAAATCGAAACGAAGCTGCCGTCCGAATACGGACAGCGTTCCTGTGCCGGTGCGGTCCCCTTTCTCGGTTCCGTGATCCAGCACGTCC
Organism: Cohnella endophytica; assembly: GCF_003628305.1. Lineage (GTDB taxonomy): Bacteria > Bacillota > Bacilli > Paenibacillales > Paenibacillaceae > Cohnella > Cohnella endophytica. Next base: position 105,681 of record NZ_RBZM01000002.1, read on the forward strand.
TGCAACAAATCCAAATAATTACGCAACGAGTACACACCTCGACGAAAGTTTTTTGTTAATTGTATCATCCGCTTCGATAACTGTCGACGTTACTCCGTTGTCGAATAATGCTGAGCGCGCCGTTTCTTGCGGAGGTCGTATCTTTCCGGCGCGCTGTCGAACAGCTTCCGCTCGGCCTCGTTTTCCGGCGTCACTGGCGGAACGGGCACCGGCTTCCCTTGCTCGTCAACGGCCACGAACGTGGAAAAAGCCGTGCAAGTCACCCTGCGGTCTCCGGTAAATAAATTCTCGGCTCTGACGACGACGTACACTTCCATAGAACTTCGGTGCGTCCAGGTTACGAACGCCTCCAATTCGACCGTTTCGCCCAAACGGATCGGAGCCAGGAAGTCCAGACTGTCGGTAGAAGCTGTGACGACGGGTTTGCTGCAGTGCCGCATCGCGGCAATCGCGGAAATTTTATCGATGTAATTCATGAGCGTTCCGCCGAACATCGTACCGTGATGGTTGGTGTCCGTCGGGAACACGAGCTCCGTCATGATCGACCTCGATCGGCTCATCGGCCTTGCTGCATCCTCGCTCATCCGTTCCTCGCCTCTTTTCCGGTCAGGATAGAAAATAAACCTTTATGAAGGATATGCCCGAACAAAGCCGGGAATCCCTCACAAAGGTTTATTCGTTATGGCTTAAGACTTAGGAGCGATCGTGTGGATCGGGTGACCCATCGCGAGTTCCGCCGCATCCATCGTAATCTCCGCCAATGTCGGGTGAGCGTGGATCGTAAGCGCGATATCCTCGATCGTCGCTCCCATCTCGATCGCAAGGCCAAGCTCGGCGATCATGTTGGAAGCTTCGACGCCGGCGATTTGCGCGCCGAGCACAAGCCCGGTATCGACATCGTGAATCAATTTCAGGAAGCCGTCCGCGCCGTTCAGCGTGACCGCGCGGCCATTACCGCCGAACGGGAACTTGCTGGACTTCGCCTTGTGGCCTTTTTCCTTCGCTTCTTTTTCCGTGTAGCCGACGCTTGCGCATTCCGGATCGGAGAACGCGACCGCGGGAATGCATTTGTAATCGACTTTGGAAGGCAATCCGGCGATCGCTTCGGCCGCGACTTTCGCTTCGTAAGAAGCTTTGTGCGCGAGCGCTGCGCCCGGTACGATATCGCCGATCGCGAAGATGTGCTTAACGTTCGTACGGCATTGATCATCGACTTCGATCAGGCCGCGCTCGCCGACTTTGACGCCGGCAAGCTCAAGACCCAGTTCTCCGTCCGTGTTCGGACGACGTCCGACGGTAACGAGCAAGTAGTCGGCCGTAACCGTCTTCTGCTCTCCGCCTACTTCGTAAGTAACCGTAACGTCTTTGTCGGTTTGCTCGGCGCCTTTGGCAAGCGCTCCGTTTACGATTTCGACGTTAGATTTTTTAAGTTTCTTCACGACGAGATTGCTCATGTCTTTATCGAAGCCCGGCAGAATCGTATCCGCGCCTTCGAGCACGGTGACTTGCACGCCGAATTTGGCGTACATTTGGCCAAGCTCGATTCCGATATAACCGCCGCCGATGACGATGAGGCTCTTCGGCAATTCAGGCAAGGACAGAGCTTCCGTCGAAGAAAGGATGCGTTTGCCGAACGGGAAAGGCTTCAACTCGATCGGGCGGGAACCCGTCGCGATGATGCAGTTCTTGAAACGATAGCGAGGCGCTTCGTTATCGTTGAACAGACGCGCTTCGTTCTCGTTGATGAACATGACTTCGCCTTGGAACATCTGTACTTTGTTCGCCTTCAACAGCATTTCCACGCCGCCCGTCATTTTGTTCACGACGGACGTTTTGTAATCTTGGACCTTGCCGAAGTCAACGCTGACATTGTCCGCGGATAATCCGTAGTCGCTTGCGTGTTGCATGGACTCGTAGTGATGAGCGGAATTGATCAGCGCTTTGGACGGAATACATCCGACGTTCAAACAGACGCCGCCGAATTTGCCTTTGTCCGCGATAATAACTTTTTGACCTAATTGAGCGGCGCGGATAGCGGCAACGTAACCGCCGGGGCCTGCACCGATGACGAGCAAGTCGATATCTAGAGAAGCGTCTCCTACGACCATGAGTTACACCTCCATAACAAGCAACTCAGGATCGCTGAGCAGCTGTTTAATGTAGTTTAAGAAGTTTTGCGCCGTAGCGCCGTCTATGATGCGGTGGTCAAAGCTAAGAGACAATGCCATTACGGGAGCGATTACGATCTCGCCGTTCTTGACGACGGCTTTCTCGCTGATCCGTCCCGTGCCGAGAATCGCGACTTCAGGGAAATTGATGACCGGCGTAAAGAACATGCCGCCAGCTGAGCCGATGTTCGTGATCGAAATCGTGCTGCCCTTAAGTTCGCTCGCGCCTAGCTTGCCGTCGCGACCGCGAGTCGCGAGATCGCGGATCTCGTTCGCGATGGACCAGACGTTCTTGCGGTCCGCGTCGAAGACGACCGGTACGATCAAGCCGTTATCGGTGTCCGTCGCGATCCCGATGTTGTAGTATTTCTTGTAGACGATTTCGTTAGCCGCTTCGTCGATCATCGCGTTCAAAGCCGGGAATTCGCGGCATGCCGCGACAAGAGCTTTTACGATGAAAGGCAAATAAGTAAGCTTAACGCCTTTTTTCTCGGCTACGGGTTTGGCGCGCGTACGAAGCGCGACAAGTCCGGTAACGTCTACTTCGTCCATCAGCGTTACGTGCGGCGCCGTGTAGACGGATTTGACCATTGCGTTGGCGATCGCTTTGCGAATGCCTTTGAACGGCACGCGCTCTTCGACGCCAGGACCGCTTACGGAACCGACGGCTTTCGGAGCGGCCGCTGGAGCGGATGCCGTGCCGGATGTTGCCGGAGCTTCCGTTGTTGCAGCTTTCGGAGCGGAGCCGCCCGTTGCGAAGCCTTCGATATCTTCGCGAGTAATGCGACCGTTCTTGCCTGTACCGGCAACTTCGGAGATCGTTACGCCTTTCTCGCGAGCGAACTTGCGAACGCTTGGCGTCGCCAAGACGGATCCGCCGTTAGCAGGTTGCGCCGTCGGTGCAGGAGCTGCAGCCGCTGGGGCAGCTGGCGTTTCCGCGGCAGGTTGTTGCGCCGGTTGGCCTTGCGTATCGGCACCGCCGGTAGCGCTGTTGCCGCTGGCGGCAGGAGCGTGATCGGATGCGGCATGTCCTTGGTCAGGCACTTCGCCTTCCGCTTCGATGATCGCAACGACTTCGCCTACGCGCATGACTTGTCCGTCTTTGGCCAGCACTTCGACCACTTTACCGTTGACCGGGCAAGGAACTTCCACGATCGCTTTATCGTTCTGTACTTCCATAATGATATCTTCGTCTGTCACCGTCTGGCCCGGCGCGATATGCATTTTGACGATTTCGCCTTCATGCAACCCTTCGCCGAGCTCCGGGAACCGATATTCAAATCTCGTCACCTGGAGACCTCCTCGATTAGAACTGAAGAACCTGGTTTGCGGTTTTCACGATGCGAGCCACCGACGGCAACCATGCATCCTCGATTTGCGCGAACGGATAGACCGTGTCAGGCCCTGCGCAACGAAGCACCGGAGCTTCCAAGTGCAGAATTGCTTTTTCGTTAATTTGCGCGATGATTTCGGCGGCCGCGCCGGAAGTTTTCTGAGCTTCCTGAACGACGATCGCGCGATTCGTTTTCTGGATCGAAGCGACGATCGTGTCGATATCCAGCGGCAGAAGCGTACGCAAGTCGATGACTTCCGCGGAAACGCCGTTTTTCTCGAGTTCTTCGGCGGCTTTAACTGCCGTGTGCACCATCAGGCCGTAAGAGATAATCGTAATGTCTTTGCCCTCGCGTACGACTTTGGCTTTGCCGATCGGAACCGTGTATTCGCCCTCCGGAACTTCATCGCGGAATGCATGGTACAAGTTCAGATGCTCCATGAAGAATACGGGATCGTTATCGCGAATCGCCGAGATCAACAGGCCTTTCGCGTCATAAGGGTTAGAAGGAACAATAACCTTGATGCCCGGCGTTTGAATCGCCAAGCCTTCGAGCGAATCGGTATGCAGCTCCGCCGCTTTAACGCCGCCGCCGAAAGGCGTACGGAACACGATCGGAGCGTGGTAACGTCCGCCGGAGCGATAACGCATCCGCGCCGCTTGCACGAACATTTGGTCTAAAGCTTCATAGATAAAACCTACGAACTGGATTTCGGCAATCGGACGGAAGCCTTGAGTTCCAAGACCGACGGCCAAGCCTCCGATCGCGGATTCGGCAAGAGGCGTATCGAACACGCGCGTTTCGCCGAATTCTCCTTGCAAGCCTTCCGTAGCACGGAATACGCCGCCGACTTTACCGACGTCTTCTCCGAACAAGATAACGTTAGGGTCGCGTTTCAGCTCGACGCGCATTGCGTCGCGAATCGCTTCCTTCATATTCATTTGAGCCATGCTGCTAAACTCTCCTCGCCATGAGCGATCTGATGCGTCGGCGATGGGAACGCCGCCCGCCAGTCGTCTCGCAGAATATATTGATGATTCATCGTTTTTAAGTTCCACGCTTATCCATTACTGAATCATCTCCGACATGAACGGAATGCCGCACGAATAGCGGCGATAGCCGTTTATGCTTGGAAATCGGCTTTTTGCTCTTCAAGATGCGCCGGCGTCGTCTCGAACATCGAATCGATCAGCCCGGCAACGGTCATTTTCTCCGTTTGCTCCGCTTTCTTGATGTGCTCGTTTACCGCATTTTTGGCTTCTTCTTTAACGCGCGCCGTTTCTTCCTCGTTCCAAAGCCCTTTTTTCTCGAGGAACTTGCCGAAACGAACGAGCGGATCTTTTAAGCTCCACTCTTGCTCTTCTTCCTTCGTGCGATACTTGCTCGCGTCGTCGGCCATGGAGTGAGGACGGAAACGGTAAGTCAGCGCTTCGATCAGCGTTGCTCCGCCGCCGTTGCGTCCGATTTCAGCCGCTTCTTGCACCGCGGAAATAACCGCAAGCACGTCCATCCCGTCGATTTGTTGCCCGCGGATACCGACGGCAAGCGCTTTGTGCGCGATCGATTGGGCAGCCGTTTGCTTAGCGAACGGAGTCGTAATGGCATAACCGTTGTTCTGCACGAAATAAATAACCGGCAAGTTAAACGAACCGGCAAAGTTCATGCCTTCGTAGAAATCGCCCTCGGAAGAACCGCCGTCTCCGGTGTAAGTAATAGCGACGCGTTTCTCGCCTTTCAGCTTAAAGCCCATCGCGATCCCCGTAGCGTGCAAGATTTGCGCGCCGATGATGATCTGAGGCATAAGGACGTTGACGCCTTCCGGAATCTGTCCGCCATGCTGGTGACCGCGGGAGTACAAGAACGCTTGGTACAAAGGCAAGCCGTGCCAGACGAGTTGCGGCATATCGCGATAACCCGGGCAAACGAAATCGTCTTTGTTCAATGCGTATTCGCTTCCGACCATCGTCGCTTCTTGTCCAGATACCGGAGCGTAGAAACCGAGACGGCCTTGGCGACCAAGGTTTACCGCACGATCGTCCCAAGTACGGGTAAATACCATGCGGTACATAATTTCTTTCAGTTGTTCGTCGGACAGCTTAGGCATGCGTTCCGGATTGACGACTTCGCCTTCCGGGGACAATATTTGCAGTGGTGCTACGTCTTCCGACCTAACCTCGTGCGATAAACCGCCGATTTTGTTGATCGGTGCTTCTGTGGATACTTTACTCATAAGGTTCACCTCATCTTTAATTGTGGAAGAGGGCTTTCTGTTATAGAATTATTATATCCCTGTTTAAGTGATTTGGTCAAAGGAAAACTCCAAAAACCCTTTATTTATATAGCTTTCGTCCAATTCATGTTTGTATAACAGGATTATAATATCTATGTAACAGTGTAATACACCATCTCTTAATTACCATCCATTGTTTTGCCCATGCCCGCGATTTCCCATACCTGACAAGGAGGCTTGTCCGATGAGCGACAACCCGTTATACAAGAGAACCATTCATAAGCACGACATTCCGAGCACCATCCTTCCCGAGGGTCAACGCACGATTCGAGTTTATTTGCCACCCGGTTTTCAAGCTTGGATTAGCTACCCCGTCGTCTATTGCCAAGACGGCGAAGATTTTTTTAACTTCGGGCGCATCGCTACTCATGCGCAACGACTCATCCTCGAAGAGGACTGGGATCCCTTCATCATCGTCGGCGTAGAAGTGGACAAATCGCAACGCACTTCGGAATATGCACCTGACGGCGAGCGTTACCCTTTATATACCCGTTTTTTCGCGGAAGAAATGGTTCCTTGGGTGGAATCGCATTATCCAGTCCGCGACACGCCGGAGATGAGGCTTCTGGCCGGAGATTCTCTGGGCGGTGCCGTTTCGTTATCCCTCGCTCTCGCCTATCCATCGCTATTCAACCGAATCCTCTCATTGTCCGGGGCATTCTACGAGGCTTACTTCGAGCAATTGCGGCAAGCGGGCTCTCTGGATCGCTTAAAGCTGTGGATGGTCGTCGGTCTTCAAGAGACCGCGTACCCGACGGATCGCGGGACATTCGATTTCGTGAAACTAAACCGGGATGCGGTGCGACTGCTAGAGGAAAAAGGAGCAAAGCTGCATTACGCGGAAAAGGAAGGCGAGCACAAATGGGGCTTCTGGCAGCAACAGCTACCCGAGGCGTTGGCCGCTTTCCTCGGTCCCGCTCCACGATTGTTCGAATAGTTAGTCTGCTAGGATGAGGTTAGCGGAACGCGGTTCCGTTAATTCTTAGAATGGGGTTCATCTGCGAAAAATAGCGGAACGTGCTTCCGTTACTTCGGTGGTTTGAGCCTGTTCGAGGTAATTAGTGGAACGTGCTTCCGTTACTTCGGTGGTTTAAGTCTGTTCGAGGTAAATAACGGAACGTGCTTCCGTTACTTCGGCGGTTTGAGTCCGTTCGAGGTAAATAGCGGAACGTGCTTCCGTTACTTCGGTGGTTTGAGTCTATTCGAGGTAATTAGCGGAACGTGCTTCCGTTACTTCGATAGTTTGGGTCCGTTCGAGTTAAATAGCGGAACGTGCTTCCGTTCCTTCGGTAGTTTGAGTCCGTTCGAGTTAAATAGCGGAATGTGGTTCCGTTACTTCGGTGGTTTGAGTCTATTCGAGGTAATTAGCGGAACGTCCTTCCGTTACTTCGGCGGTTTGAGTCTGTTTGAGGTAAATAGCAGAACGTCCTTCCGCTATCTCTGTGGAATGGGGCCGCTTGTGGTAATTAGTGGAAAGAGGTTCCGTTATTTCGGTGTTTTGAGTCTATTCGAGGTAATTAGTGGAAGCGTGCTTCCGTTACTTCGGTGTTTTGAGTCTGTTCGAGGTAATTAGCGGAACGTGCTTCCGTTACTTCGGTGGGTTGAGTCTGTTCGAAGCAATTAGCGGAACACGCTTCCGCTATCTCTGTGGAATTGGACCGTTTGTGGTAATTAGTGGAAAGCGGTTCCGTTACTTCGGTGGGTTGAGTCCGTTCGTGGCAATTAGCGGGGCGTGGGTCCGCAATTGTACTAAAACCTTATTTCATCCATTAGCAATCTTTCAGAGGGTTAGGTATTATGGAGAACCTTGCTTCCTCTAAATCGGTCCTACAAACACTTTAGCGCTCCGGGAGAACCCTATTTTCTCTAAATCATTAACCAAACTCAATTAGCGCCCTGGGAGAACCTTGTTTCCTCCAAAACCGTCCCTTCGGACACTTTAGTGCTCCTGGAGAACCTTATCTACTCCAAAGCATACTAAACAAACTCATTAACGCCCTGGGAGAACCTTGTTTCTTCCAAAACCGTCCTACAAACACTTTAGCGCTCCTGGAGAACCTTATTTACTCAAAATCCTACCACACAAACCGATTAACGCCCTGGGAGAACCTTGTTTCCTCCAAAATCGGCCCCATAAACAATTCAGTGCTCCGGGAGATGTCTCCGGTGCGCGGGCCGATGAATCTGCAAGTGCCAACTAGCTTGCCCTATCGTTAGCGAATCAAAAGCCAACCGCCCAAGTCGTCAAGACTCGGGCGGTTGGCTTTTGGATGTTCTCTTATTCGGGCTCGCCTAGAGGAGGTAGCCGTTGGTCGATCGACTCGAGCAATCTCCTGACTTCCTCTTCCCCGTACTTACCGGATGCTCGGAATTCAAGCAACTGCTCGCGCAAAAACTTTTCCGTCTCGGCGGCTTCCGTTTCTTCGTTCGCGGCTCCGTCCGGATCGTACCAAACGAATCCGCCGTCCGGACCGTTTCGAAGATAGGCAATCGTCCAATGCTCGGGATATACGAACAGCGGCGAACCTAGCGCGAGAGCGATTACGTCGTCGTGATCAAGAGGCATTAAGTGGTGGTACTCCTCTTCTACTCCTCCGCCGGCCACGTGAATGTGAAATGCCGCGAAATGCAAATAGTGTTCGCCGGTTTCCCTATCTTTGACGACGCGGTACATCTCGAGCTCGTCTTCCTTTAACGTTTTTACCGGTTCCAAGCGACGCGTCAGCTCAACTTGGGAAACGAGCCGCAGCTGTTTCAAGGACACGGGAAGCGGCGCCGACGACGTTAGTCCTGCTTGCTCAGGCTTGTCGTCCATCCGCGAGGCCCCCTTCATCTTTGATCCGTTCAAGCAACCGCTCGCAGCCCGCTTTCACGAGTTCGTATACTTCGTCGAAGTTGCCGGAGTAATAAGGGTCGGGGACGTCGTCGATGCCTTTCTCGGGCAACAACGACAAAAACCGGATGATGCGCGCCCGCGAATTCGCACCCAGCATCTCCCGAATATCCTTCTCGTTCTTCGTGTCCATGGCAACGATCAGATCGAATTGACTTCCATCGGAAGCCAAGATTTGTCTTGCGCGCATGCCCTCATAGGAGATCGAATAACGATCCAACAGCTTCCGGGTCCCTTCATGAGGGGGATGTCCGATATGCCAGTCCCCCGTGCCGGCGGAATCGACCGTGATCTCCCGCTCCAATCCCGAGCGCTTAATTAAACCTCTGAATACGGCCTCCGCCATCGGCGAGCGGCAAATGTTGCCCAAACAAACGAATAAGACGGAATAACTCATAATAACAGGACCTCCGATTATTGGCTTCTGCGCTCTTCGGCAACTCTTAAAGAACGGCGCGGCAGCTTCCACTTATAATAGACGGATAACATCCGGAACAATACGACCAACAAAAATAAGCCGAACAACTCCCACGGTTTGTGCAAGTCGGCAAGGCCTAAAGCCAAGCCCGCCAATATCGCCCACACCGCATAGATTTCATCCCGCAGCACGAGAGGTTTGCGTCCGGCCAGAATGTCGCGGATCATTCCTCCGCCGATTCCCGTAAGCATAGCCGCGACCATGACTGCGCTAATCGGTAATTGCGTCTTGACCGCATAGGATGCCCCTTGTATCGCGAATGCCGCCAAGCCGATCGCGTCGAAGAACACTTCGCTTCGTTTCCAATGTTGTATCCACTTCAGCGGCAGGAAAAAAACGATTAAAATGGAGATCGCCGCCGTCTTCAAAAAAAGACCTTGGCTCCATAATGTAGTAACGGGGATGCCGATTAGCAGATTACGAATGATTCCGCCTCCGAACGCCGTGACCATCCCTAGCACGAATACGCCAAGTATATCGTAATCTTCTTCCATGGCGACGATCGCTCCGCTGATCGCGAAAGCAATGGTACCAATAATGCTAAACGCTTGAAATTCCCACTCCAACTTAAACTCTCCTCCGCGCATTTTCATTCCGGCGATCGCATAAACATGCTTTTTCCGACGCCGAACGATATGAATTCTTTCTCATTGTAGCGGGAAGCCTCGCTATTTCGCAACGCTCATTTTACAGCTATACTGGGAAAGCGAACCATTCGCATAGATCCATTCGGAGGTATGTCTTCATGTCATCTACTCAACCTAGTCCACCTAACCAATCCGAACGGCAAGCTCAGTCTCCGACATCACGCGCGCTTATTTTCACGGGCGGTCGTCTTGGTTCTTGGGCGTTGACCTACTTGAAGACCGAGGATTATCTCATCGGCGCAGACCGAGGTGCCTTCTTCCTGGTAGATCGCGGATATTCGCCAGATCTTTCCTTAGGGGATTTCGATTCCGTCACGCCGGAACAGCTGAATAGGATCGAGTCTGCATCGCGAGAGCTTATTTCCTATGACGCGGTCGATAAAGATTGGACGGATACGGAACTCGCTCTCCGCGAAGCGATCGGCAGAGGTTATCGGAACATTGTCCTCTTCGGAGCTTTAGGAACGAGATTCGATCATAGCCTAGGCAACGTCTATCTGCTCGCGTTAGCGCATGAACAAGGCTGCTCGCTTACGTTGATCGACGAACACAACGAAATTTCCCTATGCGCGGACAACTTCCGATTAGAGCAATACGATTGTTTTCCCTATGTATCATTGCTTCCATTGACATCGATAGTTACCGGAGTTACCTTGCATGGCTTTCAATACCCGCTTCTCGACGCAACTTTAAAGCATGGCCAATCGATCGGAATAAGCAACACGCTTGATGCGCCCTGCGGCACGATTACCATCGGTTCCGGCCAATTGCTCGTTATCCGTTCGCGAGATTAGATGTCCACCCGCATCCCCGTAGCCGCAAGTGCGATCCCTGCCGGCAAGCCATAGTCCTCTCGAACATCCACGTCATGGGAGAGATGGGTAAAAAGAACCTTCGCCGGCAGGCACTCTTCCGCGAGCAAAAGCCCCTCCTTCATATCGTATACCGAACGCGTATCCATCGGGAAATTCTCCTCCACGAAGCTCGTACCGAGAACAAGCAGCTCCAACATGGACAAAGGCGCTTTTTGTCTGTCCGTCAATTGAATCGCATCCGAACAGTAAGCCCATTTCACGCCGCGTAACGCGTGTTCGAAATGGTAAGCGTACGAGTAACCGTTCTTCCCATGGTTTACTTTCCAAGGAGTGATCCGCCAATCCCCATAATCGAGACCCTTATCGTTGCTTGACATCTTGAATTGTTTTTCCAGCCAAGGAAATCGCAATCGAACCTCGTTTAACACTTCGTCCGGAGCATATACCCGAGCGACGGATTCCGTCCAACGACAAGCATCCGCCCATTCCGTAAGACCGCCGATATGATCGAAGTGCGCGTGCGTAAGCAAGGCCTGACCGATCTCCCTGATCCCCGAGTTCTCCATCTGCTTCCGCCAATCCGGTCCGCAATCCAGCAATAACGGCTGTTGGCCCTCTTCTTCTATTAGAATCGAGGAACGCAAGCGGATGTTGCCGCCCGATATTCGCGCTTCCCCGCAAACCGCACATTCGCAGTATACCCTTGGCGTTCCCATCGAATCGCCGTTGCCTAGAAACGTAATGCGCATCTTTGCTCTCCTTCCGTTCATGGAAAATCTTGCTTATCGCTTTCGCTATTTTACTGCCTTTTTTCGTCTTTGTCGCCCATAATTCGCAAATTTACGTCAAAAAAAACAGATCATAACTCACCGATTCAATCCTTAATTACTTACAATTCGGTTGGTTCGAAAATAACTCTAGGAAGGATGTCAAGAAACGGAGCGAATAATCGAAGAATGCAGGGGTTATCGGCAAGGGGGGGAGGGAGTATGAATGCCGATGATATTAAAGCCATATTTCAACGGAATGCTCCAGAACCGCTGCGAGGAACTAACGCAAGCGAAACTGGAGCATTTTATCGAATATTTTCTACAAAGGCATCAAAGCGATGTCCGTTTCTTGCCCGAGCGCGGAAATCATTTCTTCCCATTCCCTCGGACGGTTCGGCAGCGCGGTGTAATAAGTTTTGAGAAACCTTACGATCAATTCCGTGGGCAACGTTTCCGTTGCGTCCTCCGCCGGAAGAAAACCTAAATCCAGATCGGATACAGCTTTGCCTTCATGATCCCAGGACGGGTGCACATACGCGAAGTCGAGCTTCCGATATCCCAGATGAGACAACACTTCGCGACGAACGGCCGGATGCATCGGAAGCACATTGCCGAACCTAAAGGTCGATATGGCATGAGTACGGTAGATTTCCGCGAACATGCCGATCGACTCCGTCCCGCTCTCGGACTGAAGCCGTTTCAAATCATTGCTCCGGTTCACATATAAGAATCTTCCGATCCCGAGTCCCATCGCTCCAATGATCGTGAAATCCGTCATGGCTACGCGAAGATCCGGATAGTAACGGTATTCCGTCGCACCGACGACGTTACCGTGTTCGACGGCTACGTATACGTGAATATCCGGATCTTCTATCGGCTCTCTCCACAAATCGAAGGCCAACACTTCCTCCGAAGGAAATACGGTGCTCATCAATTCGTGCATCGCCGTAAAATAGGGATCCTCTATCGATTTTACGCGGATGTATTCCATTGCTATCTCTCCTCTTGTGACGACTCTATGAACGGGCTAAAAATGGGTTTTTCCACTCCATTAGCGCTCCAAAGTGCTCGGACTGCTCATCCTCCAAATAATGGGCCACAATACCTATGGGCAACCGACCGCAGTTTAACATGAAACTGATAACCGGATCGCGCAAATGGCCTTCGGTCACCTGGTTTATGTATTGTTGCGGCGTAAGCTTGTCCGACACCGCACCATACCCCGGCATTCGTCCGCCTCCGAGCAAACGGCTGCAGCCCAGATGGACAACCGTCTCGTACATCGATTGCATGAGCCATTTGCCTAAACCGAGCTTACGATATTCCGGAGCCACGCATAAGTCAACGACATAAATCGTATCGCCGTTCGGCTCATGGTTCCGAATATAGCCTTCGTCCGTTACGGACGCCCAATCCTGGGGTTCATCCACGCGGATCGTCCTTCGCAATGCCGTCATGGAGCCGACGATTCGTCCTTCAATGACCGCGCACAGAGCACCTTCGGGAAATCGGGTCGCGTGCTCGGACAATTGTTCCTCGTTCCACCACAATTCGGATGGAAATGGAGGCGGAAAGCATTGCACCTGCAATGCGATCAAGTTCGCGAAGTCCCCCCTCCCATAATTTCTGATCGATACTTCTTGCATCTTTAAGGTGTCACGGACTCTGAACGTTTTTAACACGATATCGACTCCAATCTCTAAGCCCGGGTTCTTCGGTCAGTATGTCGAATGAAAGCAAGACTAAATACCCCGTTCTCACTTCCTATCTTATAGGAAGTGATCGATACGGGGCAAGCGTTTTCCAACGTTATTACCTTGCATACCCAGAAATGACGCAATCAATCACGCTATGAGAAAATTCTCATATTTTTCTAAGAAAGCGGCTCAAAGCGCGCCAAAACCGCTCTTTTTCTCTCCTTGGAAATCATTAGGAGAATCAGAGGGTGGTATACTGTTCAACGGAGCTTTAATAGCCCGAAACGATCATGCGAGCTTAGGAAGGAGCTAACAGATGAGTTTTAACATTGCGCTCGTTCGCAAAGCAATCGGCATCGGTTTATGCGCCGTCGTCGGTTTCGTAGGCATCGGCTTTGGCCATGCAACGCAAGCCTCCGCCGCTACCGCTAAAGCAACGGCTACGGTATTGAAAACCGCTAAGGCGGATAAAATCATCACTCTAGGCAAGGAATACATAGGCGTGAAATACAAATTCGGCGCTACGCCAGGTAAAACGACATCATTCGATTGCTCCAGCTTTACTCAATATATTTTCGGCGAATTCGGCATTGAATTACCTCGCGTATCCAGTACTCAAGCGACCGAAGGCGTAAAGGTCGAGAAGAAAAACTTGAAAAAAGGCGATCTCGTCTTCTTCCGGGTAGCCCGCACGGGCAATAAAATCGGCCATGTCGCGGTATATATCGGAAACAATAAAATATTGCACACTTATGGCTCGACCGGCGTCACGACTTCATCAATCAACACCGGTTATTGGAGCAGCCATTACATTACCGCTCGTCGCGTGTTATAAGCAAACCAAAAAACCGGCAATCTCGAGTTCATCCGAGATGCCGGTTTTTTTGGTTTTTAATGCTTGCGCGGCAATTGAATGGAAATCGTCGTTCCGTTACCCGATTTGCTGTAGACTTCGACGCTGCCTTCGTGAATGTCGATGATTTTCTTAGCGATCGATAACCCGAGTCCGCTGCCCCCCGTTGAACGGTGGCGCGCCTCGTCTACCCTGTAGAAACGCTCGAACATATACGGGATCTCGCTTTCGGGAACTCCGATGCCGTAATCGGTCACCTCGAGCTTGATGACATTTTTCTGCTGCCGAATGCGGACGTCGATCGGCTCTTTGCTATACTTGATCGCGTTGTCGATCAGAATAAGCAATAATTGGCGTATTTTCTCCTTATCCGCTTTGATCGACACGGTCTGGGTATCGGAATGGACGCGGATTTCCCTTTGGAACGTCTTTCCGAGAACCTCGGACAGTTCCCTGACGACGCTCGTTACGTCAAAACGGGTAATGTCCAGCCAATTGTCCTGTTCCGCTTCCGCGAGCGTGAGCATCGAGCGTATCAGGTTCTGCATTCGCTCGGATTCCTTGGCAATGGCCTCGATCGCTTCGTTGCGTACTTCCGCGTTATCCCTTCCCCATCTCTTCAGCATATCCGTATAGCTGGAGATGACCGTAAGAGGCGTCTTCAACTCGTGCGACGCGTCCGCCACGAAATGCTTCTGATGTTCGATCGTCCGATCCAGCCGGTCGATCATCTGGTTAAACGCCCGCACCATCTGTTGAAGCTCTACGGACTCTTCCCTTCCGTTCAGCTTTACCCGGTACAGCTTCCCGCTCCTGTCGATTTCCCGCATCGTCTGAACCATTTGACCGATCGGACCCGTGAGCCGGGACGTAAACCAATACGTCCCGAAGATCGCGAATACGACCGCGCCAATGCTCGTCACGCTAAGCGCGCCGACGAGAATTTGCAAGTAGCTATCGAGTACGGTAAGGAACCGGGCGGCTTCGACCGTTCCGATCAAATGTCCTTGATCGAAAAACGGCACGGACAAATAAATGGCGCGATGCCCGTTGATCTGCCTCGTCTCGGAAAAGTTATAAGCTTGCATCTGAGGAGGAATCGACAGAAGATCCGCCGTACCGATCTCGTTAACTACCCGAACGTCGCCCGTGACGATGCGGATCATCTCGTTGCTATTATACATATCGCTTAATAGCTTGGGGTCCTCTAACCCCCGCATACCCTGCTTCCGCAAGCTCTCGATAACGAGATTGGCTTTATTCGTAAGCAATTGCAGTTCTCCGCGCGTCGTTACCCGGATTACGAAGAAATAGACGAAAATATTATAGAGGATCAAAATAAAAATTAACCAGAAAACCGTGAATAAAGTAAACCTGGCTCTTAACGTCATGCATCCGGCTCCTTAAGCATATAGCCGACGCCCCTAACGGTGTGCAGCAGCTTATGACGGTAACCCTTGTCCATCTTCTGACGCAAATATCGGATGTAGACGTCCACGACGTTCGTATCCCCTATATATTCGTAGCCCCATACGTCGGACAAAATTTCGTCTCGCGTTTTCTCGGTATTTTTGTGCCGGGCCAAATAGAGCAGCAGCTCGAATTCCCGCGGAGTCAAGTCGATGGAATGGTCCTTGCGGTATACTTTGCGCGTTAGCAATTCGATTGACAAGTCGCCGATCCGCAATACGTCCTCGTTGTCCCCTTCCCGGGACGCCTTAAAGATTCGGAGAAGGTTACGCACCCGCGCGAGCAGTTCCTCCATCGCGAACGGCTTCGTGATATAGTCGTTCGCTCCGTGCTCGAACCCGCTTACCTTATCCGGCACGGTGTCCCTTGCCGTCAACAAGATCACGGGAACCGCTCCGTCGTTCTGCCTAAGCCGGCGCAACACTTCGATACCGTTCAGTTCCGGCAGCATAACGTCCAATAGGATTAGATCCCACTCTCCGGACAAAGCCATTTCCAGCCCTTTGCGGCCTTCGGACGCCCTTCCGACTCCATATCCTTCATGCTCGAGCTCGAGCTGCAATATTCGCGCGATCGCGTCTTCGTCCTCGATGATCAATATATTCTCGTTGTTATTCATTCCAGTCACCTCGCGTGTATATAACCCGGCATTCTGCGGCGCCGGCGTTTACGTGCAATCTCGTTTGCTTCATTGCGTACAAGCTTTTCTCCTATCTTATTGTAACATGGCTGTCAAAGTCATGGAAATTCGTCGGATCGTGTCTTTAACGACGAAGCGATGCGGGTTGAGACGTTAACAAGCCGACCCACTCGCTTAAGGTTAATTCGCAAGTTTTCGCCGTTAACGAATCGGCGGGAAACCCTTCCCCGCGCCATAAAGCCCGTAGCATCGCGGCCTGTTCGATGTCCGGGAAACAAACGATAGGCTTGGACGGAAACAAGGTCTGCCATGTCCTTCGTTCCGGGAAGGGCTGATCCCGATTGGCAATCCAATCGCACTTGATCGAACGGTCCATAGCTTTACGTTGCAGTTCTATGCACGCTTCCTGCCTCCGTCGAGACCATTTGGCCGGAAAACAATCCGCCACAAGCGCAACGCGGTCTGCAGCTCCGACGAGCCATTCCGCCAGCTCCGGCTGCTCCCAGCGACTGGATACGTCAAGTAATACGAGGGGCACTCCTAGTCTCTTAAGCCAATTGGCGAAGCTTGGTTCGGGAATACGGGACGATGCGGCCTCGTTAGGATCGAGCGGATACAACGCCGCTTTGCCGTTCCTCCAAGCAGGTTCGGCAGCCTGGTCGCCGGACGGCCTGGCGTAAACCGTTCCTCTCGGCTTTTTTCTGCTTCCGTCAAGCAACGAGAACAACTCTCCGTCGCTGCCCGGACACTCGACAAGCGCATGTGAAATTCCGCGACGCGAGAGCGCCGAAGATAGGGCAAGCGTAACCGTAGTCGCTCCCGCTCCGGGATAAACCGAAGCGATCGCGATTACGCTCGTTTTCTCTTCGTTATCCCTAACGTTCAGGAAGTCGCTATTCGCAAGGAGTTCCCTATCGTCTGACGCTTTCATTGCTCTGATTTCCATCAGTTCATCTTCGAGTCGTTGCGCGGACTGCGGTCGGCGGTTCGGATCGTTATCCAGCAATCGTTCCAGAAGCCGAAGGAACTCCAGAGGAACGTCGTTTTGAAGAGCCTGCCGCAACCTACCGCTATGCCGGATCGCAAAACGACCTCCCGACAGCAAATAATAAGCAAGCGCACCGAGCCCGTACAGATCCGTACGGCTGTCCGATTGCTCTCCCCTGAGCTGCTCCGGTGCGGCGAAGCCCGGCGTTCCAAGCTGCAGCGTGTCCTTAATCCCCTCCTCCCGATATCTTCTGGCGATGCCGAAGTCGACAAGAATAGATTCGTTGCGCCGGTTCATGAGCACGTTCGAAGGCTTCAGGTCGCGAAAAACGATGGAAGGTCGCTGCGCGTGCAAATAGACGAGGACTTTGCAAAGCTCGCATAAGACGCCCAATACGAAAGAAAAGGATAACCGGCGCCCGTAGCGCTCGAAGCGTTCTTCCAAAGTATCTCCCGCGATATAATCCATTACGATGCAAGCGATGCCTTCGGGATTATCCGGAGGAAAATAATCCACGATCGCCGGCAAATTCGGATGATCCAATTCGCTCAGCAGTTTCGCCTCGGGCAAGAACGCTCTTCTATCGTCCGGCATAGGCCGGGTAAGCTTCAACGCCCGCGGCTTACCCCCTAAGCGAATATCTTCCGCGAGGTAGACGCGCCCCATGCCTCCTTTCCCGATCGGCATGACGATCCGATAACGTCCCCCGTACAAGTTTCCTTCCTCAAGATCCATACCCGCATGCCGATCGACTTTATTGCGTCCGTGTTCTACCATCCCGTTCTCTCCCCTCAATAGCCCGAGCAGGCTCGGGTAAAATAAAAAAACCGCACCAGGACGAAGCTTCGACGTACTCGTCGTAAGTCGCTTCGTCCGGATGCGGGATGCTTTCCCGTCGGGAACCTTTATTTTTTCTTCACCCACATTGTAACTTCTTCGCGGTTATGAAACAACTGCTTCACTTTGCGAATATCGAATTCGTGAGCGTAATCTTCCGTCAGATCCTGAATGCTCTGGAACGGCTTGCGGTACATGAGCTTTAGCGTGATGATGCCCGATGCTCCCGCGGATAAAACGTTGGCAAGCTCGGAGACGATCCGGCAAGTGTGATGCGGATCCCAGCTCATGTCGCACACGAGCAGATCGAAAGACCCGGGCGCGAAGGATACGTCCGCCGCATTCCGGCGAATATGGCGCAGCCGCGGATGAAGCTCCAGCGACGGGTCCATCTCCGCGGGATCGACCGCGGTCACCTTCAAACCGCGTTCCAGCAGCACCGAGGTCCAGCCTCCCGGCGAGGCGCCCAGATCTAGCGCATTGGAGAACCGATCGAGCGGCAAATTAAACGCCCGCTCCGCCTCCAAAAGCTTAAACGCCGCCCGGGAGATCAGCCCTTCGTCTTTACGGAAACGAACGGATCCTCCCGGCCAGTCCGATAAATTGTCGCGAGGGGTAGAACAGCCCATGAAAAGCTTCTTTTTCGTCGCATAGACGGAGATGATCCAATCCGCTTCGCGTGCGACCGCCTCGGCGCCAAGCTCCTCCACGGCCGGTACCATCTCGTCCCGACCTTCCGCCGAAGCGAACGGGAACGGACTGTTCTGCTCCTTGCGAACTTGTATCGCGACTTTGCGTCCTTGGATCCGATCTCCCAAAGTCGAAGCATAATCCCTTAATGCCTTAGCGGTGCCTTTCTCGCTGTCCGTCACGTCGATCTCTCGTTCGACCGGGAACAGATGGCGCAAGAAGATCGGCTCTTTGCGACGCAAGTCCGTCAGCAATTGTTCGGGATCGTGGTCGCCGGTCGTGAACGAGAACGTCTCGCCCGGCGCGAGACCGGACACCTTCGTGCCTTGGATCCGTCTGCGGATTTCTTCCATCGCGTAGGGCGCGAATCCCGGATTGGACGTTCCCACGTATGTAATCATCGGCTTGTCACCTTTCCAACCTCGATCCACGGACGATCTTCCTTCCATCGGATCTCGATAGGCAGGTCGTAAGCTTCCTTGAGCTTCTCCGGCGTCAGTACGTCGCGTTTGGCGCCCGAAGCGACCAATTGACCGTCGGACATGAGCGCGACATGCGTGAATAGAGGAATGATTTCTTCGATATGATGCGTTACGTACAGCATGGACAAATTCCGGTTCGCTAATTCGGATAGGGACGCGAGAAACTTCTCTCGCTCGTAGAGATCCAGCCCGGCGCAAGGCTCGTCCAAAATAAGCAACTCCGGCGAAGCCATCAACGTGCGCGCGAGTAATGCCTTTTTGCGCTCCCCTTGTGACAGCGTACCGAACGATTGCTCCGCCAAATGGCGCAACCCAACTCGCTCCAACTCAACGTAAGCCCGTTCGCGGACTTCATCCGCCACTTCTTCGTAAAATCGCAAATAAGCGAATGCGCCGCTCGCAACGATTTCCCACACGGGATCCCGAAGCGTCATTTTCTCGATCAACGCAGGGCTTATGTATCCGATTCTCTTGCGCATTTCCCTCACGTCGACTTGACCGTAACGGTTGCCCAATACGTCGATCGTTCCAGAAGTCGGGAACAAATAACCCGTGATCATCTCCAGAACGGTCGATTTACCGCAACCGTTGCGGCCGAGCAGCGTCCAGTGCTCTCCCGCGTTCACCCGAAGATCCACGCCGCGAAGAATTTGCCGGTCGTCCCGGCGGAAAGTTAACCCTTGTAAATGTATCATGGCCTATCCCTCTCGCTTCTTAAAGTTTCCACGATTTCCGTTACGGACGGGAAACGGTATTGTTTAATCCATTCGCCCGTCTTGCGCTTGACGAGTAAGCACGGTACGCTCTCGATGCGGAACTGCTGCGCGAGTTCCGGCATGAGATTCAGATTGGCGGATGCGAGATGCAATTCCGGCACGACTTCCGCCGCGACGGCTAACATCCGCTTCGCCGCTTGGCATGTCCCGCAGAGCGGCGTATGCACGAAAACCGCGAAAGGCGCGGGAGTAAAAGTCCACTCGCGCTTCCAATCCGCCGGTTCCCATTCATTCATCGCTATACCCTCCCCTAGCGGCAGCCTCGAGCACGGAAGCCGGCATAGGTCCGTCGTGTATCGTCACTCCGGCCGGATTGGCCGCGCGTAGCTCGCGCACCATATACTCCCTGCCCATCAGGCTGGAGGAATGAACGTATACTTCCTTCGGATAATTGCCGCTGGCGATAATTCCTTGCACGACGGCTAAACCGTTCGGCTGTCCATAACCTAGCTCGTAATCGAGCGACAACACGCGAACCGCGCTCGCCGACATCAGCAACAAGCATTCCTCCGCCGATCTTGCAACGACGAACCCCCGCGGACATGGCCTAATGTCGTCCAAAAATACGTTAATCACCTTATCGCCTCCTCCGACCATCGCTTCACCGTTATGAGTTGATCCCGATGCGTTATGCCTGTCCCTCCGGCTCCCGCCGGCGTTTCAAGAAAGAGCGGCACGCGAGCAAGCTCCGGCGACGTCAGCAGCTCCCGCATGTCGGCTTCGCCGATCCGGCCTTCTCCGATCGCTTCATGGCGATCTTTCAACGAACCGGAAGGATACTTGGAATCGTTCAGATGAATTGCGCGCAAGCCTTCCCAGAAAGCCAGCTTCCCCGCCCTTTCGGCGAATGCCTTCCATTGACCCGGCCGCCATTGTCCGCTTGCGTACAAATGACAACTGTCCAAGCAAAATCCGACCTTCTCGGGGCATTCGACCAAAGTTCGGATCTGCACGAGCTCCTCGGGCGTCGTGCCCATCGGACCATGATCGCCGGCTTGGTTCTCGAGCAAGATCAATGCCCTTCCGTCCCAACGCGATGCGACATCGTTTATCCAGCGAATCATATTGCGATACCCTCTCAAGGGATCCGCGCCTTTGTAACGACCGAAATGAACGACGACGCCGATCGAACCGCAAGCTTCGGCGATCTCGAGATCGTTAAGGGTACACGCCGCCATTCGCGCCGCTTCTTCCCCTTCCGTTGCCGGATTAACGGCGTACGGCCCGTGCGCGATGGACGTGACGTTATGCAAGTCGCACCATTCCGCGCATCTTCGAGCATCGTCCCGGTCGAATGTTTTTAATGCGATAGACCTCGGGTTTTTCGGAAAATATTGAAAAGCGTTGCCGCCAAGGGCAACCGCTTGCTCCGCCGCCTTCCGATATCCTTGCCTCGTGCTGACGTGGCAGCCCGCTTTTCTCATCTACGCGCCCTTCGGCTGGCAGGTCGGACAATAAAACATTTTACGTCCCGTAATCGTCTCGTGCTGAATAGTCGTGCCGCATACGCGACAAGGCTCGTCTCCGCGGTCGTATACCTGGCAAAGGTCGTTGAATCCGCCGGTCACCGTATCGTCCGAAGTGAAAGGCTGCTCCATATAACCGCCCGCTTCGATCGCCGCGGTCAGTACATTGCGGATGGAATGGTAGATTCGCTCGATCTCCTCGTCCTTCAGTCCGCTAACCGCCGCAGCCGGGAATACGTTGGCATCGAAAGCGATCTCGTCGCTGTAGCAATTGCCGATGCCCGACACGAATCGTTGATCGGTTAACGTAGTTTTGAGCTTGCCCTTCTTTCCAGCCAAGCGCTTACGGAAAGCTTCAAGCGTCAAACGCGGATCGAGCGCATCGGGGCCGAGTTCTTTTAACTCTTCGATCGCGGCTTTCGCCGTAATCCGATGTAGGTACCCTAAGCGTAAACCTCCGAAGTAAAGCGACACTCCATTGCCGAAAGAGAGGATGACTTGATATTGGCTTAGTTTCTTGGGGGCTTGCTCGCCGTAGCTCATCCATCCGCCAAGCATTAAATGCAGGTGCAGACGATATCCGTCGTCCAAGTGGAATAACAGATGTTTGCCTCTTCGCTCCACGAACAGGATAACGCGCCCGAGTAACGACGCCTTGAACACTTCCGCCGGCTCGTTAATCGTTCCTTCGCGGTTAACGACGACGCCGGTTACTTGCTGTCCGCACAGCAAGTGGGACAAGCGGGATCTATAATGCTCCATTTCCGGTAATTCCGGCATTCATTCTCTTCCCTTCTGATTTTCCTGCAGATGTGATTTATTATTTTATGCCGTTAATCAATTGCACCAGCTCCGCCGGACCTTCGCATACCGCGTCAGGCGTTACGCCCGCGGCCTCGCAGTGCTCCTGCCAGTTCTGCTCCGTGCATAAGCCGGTCAGCACGAGGATCGCGGGACATCCCGCGTTGCGCGCCGCCGCGAGGTCCGTATAAGGATTATCCCCGATTACCCAAGCTTTGTCGGGATCCGTTCCCGCAAGCTTCAGCGAATAATCCATTATTACGCTGGAAGGCTTGCCGATCAATATTGGCTCGATGCCCGTCGCCGCTTGCAGGGCGGCTCCTATGCTACCCGCTCCCGGAAGAAAACCTCCGTCCACCGGCAGCAACCGATCGGGATTCGTCTGCACGAATGCCGCTCCGTTAAGCAAATGCGTCGTCGCGGTCGCGAGTTGATCGTAAGTCAATTGGCGATCCAAGCCTTGAACGACCAACTGAGCCTGAACGTCCTTCGAATCCTCATCGATCAGATGCATTCCCGCTTCTCTTAGAGCAACGCGAAGTCCGCGTTCTCCGATGACGTAAGCGTTCGCGCCGGGAAACTTCGACCTTATATAATAGGCCGCGGCCGTAGCCGAGGTGACGATCGCGCGCTCGTCGGCCTGAATATCCATCGCATGAAGATGTTCCGCGACTTCGGCCGGAGTACGCGTCGAGTTATTCGTCACGTAATAGCAAGGAACGCCTTTGCTTACAAGTCCCTTTATCATTGCGCCGGCTCCCGGTATCGGTTCGTTCCCCCGGTACAACGTTCCGTCCAAGTCGAACAGCAGCGCTTCCGGCTTCCGCAAACTTACGGTCGCTTGTTTACTCGATGTCGCCTTCAAGATGTCATGACTTCCTTTCGCTTGCCCGGGATATTTTCTCCCTTAACCTTGCCACCCTGCGCTGCAGCGCTTCTTTCTCTTCCCTACGCTTCTTCGCGTCGGAAATCAGTCTCGCCCTGCGTAGCGCAAGCTCCAAAGCCTTCTCCGCATAATGTAACGCCATATCCAATCGCTTATCCCGATGCTCGAAATACATGGCAAGTTCCACGTGCGCATCCAGCTTGGGAGCCGTCGCCGCTTCCGCGTATTCGGAAGCTTTCTTCCATAACGGGAGAGCCCGGGCATATTGGCCGGAGCGCTTGAACCTAGCGGCGAGCGCCAAGCTCCAGCCGCCTTCCCCGATAACTTCCCGCTCTCCGAGCCTATCGAACAGCCTTTCCGCGAGAATCGCTTCTCCGTGCTGCTCGAGCCAGCTTGCGGTCCGGAACAGCTCCTCGCTCTCCGAAGCTTCGATGATTTCCGCATCGTTTCGTCCGCTTAACAATAACCCAAAATGGACGCAGAGGGAAGCCAGCGTAAGAATGTCTTTTTCGTTGTGGGTGTAAACGCCGTGCAGATGGTCCGGGTTTCCGTCGCTTAAATATTGAAAATACAAAGCAGGCGCAAGTGACCCCGGCACGTCTTCGCCTCTCTGAATGCCGAGTCTTTCGACCTCGACCGTACTTAACCTGCACGATGGCAACGTAGTGCGCCACAAAGCCCTCGAAGGATGAAGGAAATCGATATGCCCCGGATCCGCGCCGCTCTTGCGCCAACCGTTAAGGATAAACCGGTTCGTCAGCACGGGCCAATCGAAGGTTCGCCCGTTGTAAGTTACCAGATGGCTCTTATTCTTCATATGACCGAGTAAATAGCTGAGCATCGCCTTCTCTTCGCCGGGATGGCGGATAAGCGTCTGCTCGACGACGAACGCCGTCTCCGTGATATACCCGAATCCGATCATGAACGGAACGTTGCCCGTTCCTACGCCCAGTCCTGTCGTCTCCGTATCGAGAAACAACAAATGTTCGGGAGCGATTACTTCGTCCTTCTTATTCTGCCGGAAAGCGATAGGCTGCAAAAAAGGAGAGCAACCGTGTAAGTCCGCCAATTCGTGCGTCCCATGCCGGTACGGGAACGAATACTCGATTTTCCGAAGCAGAAAGGAACCGAATTCCGTTTCCTTCTGCGCGACGCCGATCGACCGGAATGCCTTAGGAACGGCGAAACTTTCGCCTTCTTGATCGGTTGCATCGGCTATTTTCTCCTCCTCGAGCGATGCCGGAGGTTGACTTTGTTGGGAGACGGATTCGGAACGAAGACGTCCAAGCCTTTCCCTGAGCCCGCTCATTCGGCTTCCCTCGTGCTTCTGAGCAACGACATTGCCAAGTCTTTGCCTAGCAGGCCGACTTCTTCGATCGGACCGACGCATGCCGGACAGCCGCTAAGGCAACCGCAGCCCAGAATAAGCCGCTGCGCTTCCTCCAACAGCTCGTCGTGCTTCTCGTAAAGCCGTTGACTGAGCCCGATTCCGCCGGGATAACGGTCGTAGAAATAAATCGTAGGCCGCTTCGTATGCGTCGCCTTCACTTGCGGCACGACGCGAATATCGAGCGGATCGCACATCAGATGCAGCGGAGCGAGATGGATAAGCACGTTCGCGAGGCCGAGAAGCGCCATCTGCATGTCGTTCGCGCTTCTCTTGCCCGCTTCTTCTTCGGAGAACGAGAACCAATACCCGCTCGTATGCAAAATTTCTTCCGGCAAATAGATCGGCCCGGATCCGATGTTCTCGTGCGTGCGCAAACGGATTTTTTTGAATATCGTCGGTTTGGCCATGACGGTCACTTCGCCGTATTGTCTCTGGAGAGGACCGGACTCCGATTCCAGATCGACGTGCAGTACCTTGAGTTCGACTGCAAGGCTCGCATCCGTGAAGTAATCGACGTTCACTTCGCGCACGTACGCCTTCTTCTCCGGATAGTCGAGCTTCTCCACTTGATATTGCACGCCTTCGTGCAAGTAGATCGCTTCCTCGTGGACGAGTGTCGGCGCGCTGAAGCGGTCTACCTCGCCGATCACGCGGTGCCCCTCCGTCATATCGATGATGACGATGTTTTCCTGCGCGGCCGAACGTAGCGAAATATTGTGGGCGGGAAAAGCTTGCTCCATCCAATACCAGCGATTGCCGACCCGGTGCAGCACCTTTTCCTCGGCCAGAAACTCGAGCAAGTCGACGAGCTTCTCGCCTCCGAACGTATCTCCTTCCTCGAAAGGAAGCTCGTAAGCGGCGCATTTCAAGTGGTCGAGCAAGATGAGCAGATTGTCGGGATGAATACGCGCCTCTTCGGGCGGACGCCCGAGAAAATAATCCGGATTCTGGATTAAGTATTGATCTAGCGGATTACTGCTGGCTACGAGGAACGTGACCGAGCTGCCTTGCCTTCTCCCGGCTCGCCCGGATTGCTGCCAAGTGCTGGCGATCGTTCCCGGATAACCGTTCAAGACGCATGCCTGAAGCTGGCCGATGTCGATGCCGAGCTCAAGAGCGTTCGTGCTGACGACGCCGCGGATCTCGCCGCTGCGCAGCCCCTTCTCGATCTCGCGCCGCAGCTTAGGCAAGTACCCCCCGCGATAGCCGCGAATCGACTTCGTTCCGAGCTCATGCTTGATGTTTTCTTGCAAATACGTGAGCAGAATTTCCACCCGTACGCGGCTGCGCGCGAACACGATCGTCTGGATGCCGCTCTTAAGCAGCATGGCCGCTAACTTCTGCGATTCCAACACGCTGCTGCGGCGGATTCCCAACTGCTTGTTCACGACCGGCGGGTTGTAAAATACCATGTGTTTCTCTCCCGCTGGAGCGCCGTTGTCGTCGACGAGCGCGACCGATTCCCCGATGAGCCGTTCCGCATGCTCCTTCGGATTGCGAATCGTCGCGGAAGCGCAAAGAAACTGCGGATTGCTTCCGTAGAACTTGCATATCCGTTTCAGCCTGCGGACGACGTTGGCGACATGGCTTCCGAACACTCCGCGGTACGAATGCAACTCGTCGATGATGACGTATTGGATATTCTCGAACAATTTAACCCACTTCGTATGGTGCGGCAAAATGGCGGAATGCAGCATATCGGGATTCGTCACGACGATGTGGCCCGCGTTGCGGATCGCTTGGCGTACGGTCGGCGGAGTATCCCCGTCGTACGTATGCGTCTTGATGTCGGCTTCCATCAGATTCGCAAGCTCCTGCAGCTCGGCAACCTGATCTTGGGCCAGCGCTTTCGTCGGAAACAAATAGAGCGCCCTGGCGCTGTCGTCGTTCAATAGCTTCTGAATGACGGGCAAATTGTAACAAAGCGTCTTGCCCGAAGCAGTCGGCGTCACCGTCACGACATGGCGTCCGGAGTTAACCGCTTCGAAGGAAGCCGCTTGATGCGTATATAGTTGCGTAATGCCTTTTTTCTCTAAGGCATGGGCCAGCTTAGGGTGCACGGCGTCCGGCAGCTTGACCGTACGGGGCGGCTTTGCCGGCTCCGTATGCCAGAACGTCACGTTATCCATCAGTTCGGGCTTGCTTCTGAGCAAGCCGAGCCATTCGTCTACCGACTCCGTTCTTAACGTATACGGATTCATGTAATTTCTCCTAAAATCGTAATACCCTTATTGTACAGAATACATGTTCGCACGGCAACGGGCGCTACTGTCTCTTTTTCGACAAACGGTTCAATTAAAAGCATTAACAATCTGCTCTATCTCCGAAGATCAAGCCAATTGCGACAAATCGTGTCGGCTCCTGCGCTTTCCCGGGAAACTATTCCGGAAATAACAAACCGTTCTTCCGAAGAGGGAGAACGGTCGTGAAGTCGAGTTTCATTCGATCAAACGTAAGGTGCCTCCCACGCTTTCTTATGCCAACCGATGCATTCCCGCCTCACGTTGAACTGGTCGTCCAGCCACACCTCGGCGCGATATGGAAGCTTCCCCGGCCGCCAGAATCGAAGATCCGTCCAAGTTACCCGATATCCTCCGCCCGGAAGCGAAGTCCAGCTCGCATGCTGACGTTTCGCATACCCAAGCAACGTTCTGACGGAAGAGGCGTTGCGGGTCGCTTCGATGCAGGCGTGCGACTCTCCGAAAGGAAGACTTTCGGATGGAAGTATTCTTCGGCCCGAGATTTCGCCCATTTCGTGTCCGGTATCGGTTTGTACGACGTACTGCCAGCGATACCACCATAAACCCGGCAACACATGAACCGCTCGCCAACGCCTGAACCTCCTGCGAATTCTTCGGACGATTAGCCGATGATGCAACGCTCTCCATCCGATATAGACGATCGAGACAGCCCAAGCGACTCCGCAAGGCAGCGCGGGATCCGCTAATCCGTTCGATAGGGAGATCATAACCGCGCCCGCATGGATGAAGACGAGAAAAGGATCCGTTAATACGAGCGCGTCCAGATGATGCCATTCCTTGTTAAAGGGCAACAAGCTTTGTACGCCGTAAGCGTTCGTATAATCGAAAGCGACGTGCAGGACGACCGCCGCCAAGGCCACGCCGCATAGCAGCGCCCAATGTTCCCCTGCGCCCCAAGCCCATGCTGCCAGCGATCCGATCGCGACGGCCCATAACGGCCATGCGGCCACGGAATGACTATAGCTGCGATGAAGCTTCAAATAAACGTCGTTGCCGAACAGGCGGGTGACCGAATCGAGATCGGGCGCATGAGACCCGACCAACGAGACCGTCAAGGCCGCGGCCGCAAGCTGAGGATCGGACGAAACCGCGGGAAAGACGAATGCCAAACCGGCTAATGTGGCTCCGAACAATAGATGAGACCCGGTATCCATAAGGGCTCTCCCCTTTCGTTTCCGTTTTCTATAGCATAACGGGCGAGCGTTCGGGGGAGATCAACGCGGCGTAAAATCGCCGAAATCCCCGTACGGTTCGGCTAATGCCGTTTCCGGTACGGGGATTTCTAAGCGACAGATGGGATATTATGCTTTCTCGACGTTAAAGTACTGGGCTTCCGGATGCGAGAACACCATCGCGGAGACGGAGGCTTCCGGTTCCATCATGAAGCCTTCGGTCAAGTGAATGCCGATATCCTCGGGTTTCATGAGCGCGAACAGCGGACCTTGATCTTCCAGATCCGGGCACGCGGGATATCCGAAAGAAACGCGAATGCCTTGGTAACGGGCCCCGAAACGCTTCTTCATCGTCATGTCCGCCGGATCCGGGAAGCCCCAGTTGTCGCGCATGATTTGATGCACGCGTTCGGCTAATCCTTCGGCAACCTCGAGAGCCGTCGCCAGCAAAGCATGCGAGCGCAGGTAATCTCCGCTTTCCTTCCACTTCTCCCCTTGCTCGCGAGCTCCTTGTCCAGCGGTAACGACAAGGAAACCTACGCTATCCATAATGCCGCTATCCACGGGTTTAAGGAAGTCGGACAAGCACAGGAAAGGCTCGACCTGTTGGCGCGGGAACGTGAAACGATGAAGCACACGGCTCTTGTCTTCCGGATCGTAGATCAGAATGTCGTTGCCTTCGGACTGCGCCGGGAAAAACCGGTACATCGCTTGCGGGTTCAGCCAACCTTGCGTCTGGGATTGCTTCATGATGTCGTCGACCGTTTCCTTAAGATTCACGGTACGCTCGTCGCCTGCCGCCAGCAGTTCTTCGACGTTGCCTTTCAGACCAAGATGATGTCCAAGCAGCATCTGCAAGTTCACGTATGGCAAGACGTGAGGCATTGGATAGTCGCGAAGCACGTGACGCTCGTAATCCGGCGGAGTAAAGACCGGCGCGTCCGGATTAATGTTGGAACGACGGGCCCTGGACGGCTCCGGAAGCTCCTTCTCCGGCTTGTCGAGCTCTTCGGCCAGCTTCGCCTGCGCCGCCCAATGATCTTCGATGATGCGAGCGCGGTGACCCGGATCGCTAAGCTTGTTCGCGATATCGAGGCCGTCCATAGCATCCTTCGCGTAGAGAACGACGCCATCGTATTCCGGCGCGATGCGGTTTTTCGTGAATTTGCGGGTTAGCGCCGCGCCTCCGACGAGTATCGGAGCGTCGATGCCGGCGCTGCGCAAATCCTGCGCCGTGATGACCATCTGTTGCGCGGATTTGACGAGCAATCCGGACAAACCGATTGCGTCGGGATTTTCCCTTCGCGCGGCTTCAATGATCTGATCCGGCGGTACTTTGATGCCGAGATTGATGATCTTGTACCCGTTATTGGACAAAATGATCTCGACCAGGTTTTTGCCGATATCGTGCACGTCGCCTTTGACGGTCGCGAGCATGATTTTGCCTTTGACGGCGGAATCGGCTTTCTCCATGTGCGGCTCAAGCTGGGCGACGGACGCCTTCATGACTTCCGCGCTTTGAAGCACCTCGGCCACGATCAACTCGTTGTTGTTGAACAATCTTCCGACTTCGGACATGCCGGCCATAAGCGGCCCGTTGATAATGTCCAGAGGCGCGTATTTGGTTAGCGCTTCGTCCAAGTCGGGCGCTAAACCCTCTTTACTACCTTCGACGACGTAATTAGATAAGCGCTCCTCGAGCGAAAGGTTTTCTACTTTAACCTTTTTCTCGACCTTCTTATCCCGGAATGCAGCCACGAACGCCGCTAACGTCTCGTCGTTCGTATTGTATAGCAGTTCCTCGGACAGCTTGCGTTCGTGCTCCGGAATGGAGGCATAGCGTTCCAGCTTTTCGGTGTTTACGATCGCATAGTCTAGGCCGGCTTTCGTACATTCGTATAGGAACACGGAGTTCAAAACTTCGCGTCCCGCCTCCGGCAAACCGAAGGAGATGTTGCTTATGCCGAGAATCGTATGAACCTTAGGCAGCGCCGATTTAATGAGACGAATGCCTTCGATCGTTTCCTTGGCGGAGCCGATGTATTGCTCGTCTCCGGTACCGACGGGGAATACAAGCGGATCGAAGATCAAGTCTTCGGATTTGAGTCCGTACTTGTTCACGAGCAGGTCGTGCGAACGGATGGCCACTTCTCGTTTATCTTCCCGCGTGATCGCTTGTCCGCGCTCGTCGATCGTTCCGACGACAACGGCCGAACCGTAGCGATGCAGAATCGGAACGACCTTCTCGAATTTCTCTTCGCCGTCTTCAAGGTTAATGGAGTTAATAATCGACTTTCCTTGAATATATTTCAGCGACATCTCGATTACCGCCGCGTCCGTCGTATCGACCATGAACGGAACTTTTACCTTTTTCGTGGCAAACTCCAGGAATTGCTTCATATCGATCGACTCTTCCCTGTCCGGGTCTTGCAAGCAGATATCGATGACGTGCGCCCCGGTTTTCACCTGGGCTCTGGCAATCTCGGAGGCTTCCTCGTACTTGCCTTCCGCGATGAGCCGTTTGAATTTCCGCGAGCCCAGAACGTTCGTTCGCTCCCCGACCATATACGGACGGTTCTCGTTCTCGATATATACCGTCTCGATGCCCGATACCGCCGGCGGGTGCTCTCCTTCGATACGTCGAGGCTTAAGCTCCTGCATCACTTCGGCGATCGCCTTAATATGCGCCGGCGTCGTTCCGCAGCAACCTCCCGCCACATTAATCCAGCCTTGCTCGGCAAAGCCTTTCATTTTTTTGGCGAGCGAATCCGGGGATTCGTGATAGTGGCCGTTCTCGTCCGGCAGACCGGCATTCGGATAACAGCTGACCGCTGACTTGGCGATGCCGGACAGCGTCCGGATATGATCGCGCATAAACTCCGGTCCCGTCGCGCAATTCAAACCGATCGATACCGGATTCAGATGCTCAAGCGAGATATAGAAGGATTCGATGTTCTGACCGGCAAGCGTCGTTCCCATCGGCTCGATCGTACCGCTGATCATGATCGGCAGCACTATGCCGCTTTTGGCGAACGCTTGGCGCACCCCGATGCTAGCCGCCTTGACATTTAACGTATCTTGGCAAGTCTCGATGAGAATGCAATCGGAACCGCCTTCGATCAGAGCCAATACCTGCTCTTCGTAATCCTTAATCAATTGATCGAACGTGACGCCACCCGTGACGGACAACGTCTTCGTAGTCGGTCCCAGAGCGCCCGCGACGAAACGCGGCTTGTCCGGCGTCGAATATTTATCGCAAGCGTCCCTAGCCAGCTTTGCGGCCGCGAGATTGATTTCCCTCGCTTTTTCCGGGATATCGTATTCCGCGAGCACGATGGCGGTCGCGCCGAAAGTATTCGTCTCGATAATGTCGGAACCCGCTTCAAGGTACGCTTCATGTATGGTAGAAATAACGTCCGGACGAGTAAGCACGAGAATTTCGTTGCATCCGTCCAGATCGTCGCCGCCGAAGTCGTCAGCGGTCAAATTCGCTTGCTGGATCATCGTTCCCATCGCGCCGTCCAAGATCAATATTCTCGAAGCCAGTGCCTCTTGCAGAGACGGTTTCTTTTGCGTTAAAGTCATAGTGGAGTCTCTTCCCCTGTCTGTCAAATCATTAAACTCTATAGTACCAGAACTATTACAGGACGAAAAGATGCACATCGACAGCTTTAGGGAATTGGACTATAATAAAGGCATAAATTCATATTGGGAAATGAGGGATTAACGATGGCAGAAATTCGCATCCGTAACACGAACGAACGGATCTCGAACGAAGGCGAAGTGCTATCCTTTCTGACGAAACAAAACGTATTGTACGAACACTGGGATGCAAGCAAGCTTCCTGCTCATCTTAACGATAAGTTCACGCTGTCGGACGACGATAAGGGCGAAATCTTGTCTACTTACGATTCGGAGATTCGCGATCTCGCCGATCGCCGCGGATATAAGGTATGGGATATCGTAGCGTTGTCCGAAGCGACGCCGAACTTGCCCGAAATTCTGAAGAAGTTCGAGCAAGTGCATACGCACACCGAAGACGAAGTGCGTGCCATTACGGCCGGACGCGGAATCTTCATTATTAAAGGCGACGACGAAACGGGCTACTTCGACGTCGAATTAAGCGCGGGCGACGTCATTTCCGTTCCGGAAGGCCAACCGCACTTCTTCACGTTAATGGACAACAAAGCAATCGTTGCCGTTCGCCTCTTCATCGAGCCGGCCGGTTGGGTAGCGGATCCGTTCGAAGACCCTGCTTTTGTGAAATAATTTGAATCGTGGTCCTTAATAAAGTAAAGCAAAAGCGCTCCCGCGGGAGCGCTTTTCGTTTATTATCGCAGCTTTGGCAAAAGATCGAGTAAACCTTGAAGGCTTTGGATCTCGTAGGAAGGGATGATTTCGTCGTTACGAACGGCGCCGTGGCGATTGATCCACACGGAAGTCATGCCGATCCGGTTCGCGCCGAGAATATCGGTCGTCAGCTTGTCGCCTACCATAACGCCTTCTTCCGGAGTAATGCCGATTTGCTCCATCGCATGCGCGAACAACTTGGAAGAAGGTTTCCCTTCGCCGAAGTTGCCGGAAATGACGATCGAATCGAAATAAGGAATGAGATCCGGCATGCCGTCCAGCTTCTCCTGCTGCAAATCCGGAGAGCCGTTCGTCAACAGCAATAGCTTGTACTTGCCTTTGAGCTCGTCAAGAACGGCGAACGTTTCTTCATATACATACTTGAGCTTGCGGCGTTGAGCCGGGAACCATTCCGCCAGCTTCCGGCCGAGCTCGGGATGATCGACTCCGAGAGCCGCCAATCCATTCGTCCATGCTTGAATGCGATATTCCGGCGCTAACTGCTGCAGCTTTCTAAACATCGGATGATCTCCGCGTTCGAATTTGCCCCACAAGGCTTCAAAGGGGTTAATTCCGATCATTTGGGTAAAAGAAAAAGTGTCAAAGGATTCGTAAAGCGCTCTCGCTTCACGGCGCACGGAAGCTTCGAGTTCCTCTTCGTTCACGCCTGCTTCCGCTGCGGCCAGACGGCAAGTATCTTTGAAAGCTTCGCTAACGCTGCGGTCGTCCCATAATAAAGTATCGTCCAGATCAAAAAGTACGGCCTTAACCGACATTGTGCGTTCTCCTCACTTGGCTTTTACTTCCCAATCGATATGATTTAATTCCGCGAAAGTCTTCAACCGTGCTTCCATCTGCGAGACCGGGTAACGGTTCATCAGACGCGAGAATACCCAGTTAGCGCCTTTGACCGACTCGACGATCACGTAGCCCGGCTGAATGACGATTTTGCGAATTTCCGTAGGACGCAAGGTCTTGTAACCCGTGAACTTACGAGTCTCAAGCGTATCTCGAGTGACGCTTAGGTATGGCCGGCGCAAATAATAGAATACGGCCAGCACGACATAACATCCGATCGTTACCCAGAACATCGTCTTGTCTTGCAGGAAGTTATCCGACCATGGTTGAGCTAACGTGACATACAGAACGATCAGCATTACGAGCAGGATCGGAATCACGTAATTACGTCCCTTAAAACGATCCACCTGGGGCGCATTCGGGCTAAATCCCTTTTTTCCTTCTTTCTTCCGACGTTTGTTAATTTGTTTCGAGTTTTTCGTGACCATACGTTCCCAAGAACGGGACATAAACTTCCTCCTTATATATACAGCAAACTTCGCCATGCGATTTCGCAGGTACATTACTTGACGTAAGGATTACCATAACGTTCGCATGGAAATGCGTGACTCCCTTAGTGTCTCAGCTTCGGCTCTTCGTCAACGATCTCGATGCGATCGAGCTCTTGACGGAAATTTTGTTTAAACGTGTCGAGATATTTCCTCCGGAGAGTTGCCCGTTCAGCAATCTCGCTAGCGTTCAAGCCTTCGGCTTTATTTTTACGGGATAGTTCGTTAATTCGGTTAATCAATTGTTCCCATTCCATTTTCGTACACTCTCCTTTCATTACCTCCTCTACTTTGCCACTTCCGCGGACAGGTTGTCAAGAAAAGCGAACACACAAAAAAGACCGAACGAATTCGGTCTGTCCCGCAAATGGAAAACGCTTGAAAGGTTCACTCTTTAAGGTAATATCCGTTCCGGTAGGATTAACGATTGACCGACGCGAACGGTTGTATTAGATAATCCGTTGCGTTTGGCGATTTCATGAACCGCCTGCCTCGTATCCATAGAATCTTTCTTATAAGCTCTGGCAAGCTGCCACATCGTATCCCCTGTGTCGACTGTAATAACGATCTCATTGGAAGACGCGTGAGCAACTTCGCCCGAAGATGCGAACGTATGTACAAGAGTGAAGCCGCTAAAGAGAATCAGAAAAGCAAACAGGAAGAACAGGCCCCTGGCGAATTTCCAATTGTTGGCGTTCTCTTGTCGTTTATGAACACCGATAGAACGTCGCGATGCGAACGAACCGGAATGATATGTAGTAGGAACAGCTGCGGCTTGAGATGAAACCCAAGTGTGTGTCATGAAAAGCGCCCCCAAACGTTTGTTCTCGTCTTGATGCAATCGTAACACGAACGTATGTACCTGTCAACAAAATTTGGAACATTTGTTCTGTAGAACGAATGTTTGTGCGAACTCGGGTTCTGTGTTATAATTTGTCATCATGAGCTAATACATAGGGAGGGTTTGGCGTGTCCAAGATGTCCAATCGCCAGAATTCCATACTCGAATTCATTAAGAACGAGGTACGCGACAAAGGTTATCCCCCTTCCGTAAGGGAAATCGGGGAAGCTGTCGGCCTTGCGTCCAGTTCCACCGTCCACGGTCATCTCGACCGCTTGGAGAAGAAAGGCTTGATTCGCCGGGATCCGACGAAGCCTCGCGCAATCGAGATTCTCGATGACGAGGAAAACGGTATTTACAAAATTTCTTCATCGGTCCGTCCGATTCCGTTGCTCGGTAAAGTTACCGCCGGCGTACCGATTACGGCAACCGAGAACATCGAAGAATATTATCCGCTTCCTATTAACATGGTTGGCGATCAGCCGGTATTCATGTTATCGGTCCAAGGCGACAGCATGATCGAAGCCGGCATTCATAATGGAGACTACGTCATCGTACGCCAGCAACCCACAGCCACGAACGGCGACATCGTCGTCGCTATGACCGAAGAGAACGAAGCGACGGTCAAGACGTTCTACAAAGAACGGGATCACATCCGTCTACAGCCCGAGAACTCCAGCATGGAGCCAATCAGGCTCCCGAACGTGAGCATCCTTGGCAAAGTCATCGGCTTAATTCGTTCCGTAATGTAAGCGGGCTATTCCAACAATGGCCAAGACCTCCTTCTCCGCCCTTGGCGAAGTCGGAGGTCTTTTGTTTTTATTCCTTATAATAAAACGACTTGCCGAACATATGTTCCACTCATGTAATTATCACACTAATATCCGCTTACCTCCCCGCCTTTCCGAAGCTCCATCCCTGCATAAAGACCAGATTAAGCGTATTTCAGTTTTTTTCCTTTCCTATTGTCGGCTGTAAGACGCCGCGAGCGTATTACAACACCGAATGAGCAAGGCTTGGCAAGAAAAGAAAAAAATAAAAGCCCCAAACCCGCGATAAGCGCGAGTTTGAGGCCCGAAAACAAACTTATTAATACATCGTGAGGTACTGATCGCGTTCCCATTGGTGAACTTGCGTCCGATACATGTCCCACTCGATTTCTTTTAACTCGTAGAAGTGGCTTAACGCGTGATCTCCGAGCGCATCGCAGACGACATCGTCGCGCAGCATTTCCGTCAACGCTTCTTTGAGGTTGATCGGCAAGCTTGGAATACCGGAGTCTATCCGTTCTTCTTCGCTCATGACGTAGATATTGCGGTCTACCGGAGCCGGAATCGCCATTTTGTTCTTAATTCCGTCCAAACCTGCTTTAAGCATAACGGCAAGCGCCAAGTAAGGGTTAGCTGCCGGATCCGGGTTGCGGACCTCGACGCGCGTGCTCAATCCGCGGGATGCCGGAATACGAATCATCGGACTGCGATTGCTCGCGGACCAAGCTACGTAACAAGGCGCTTCATAGCCGGGAACGAGACGTTTGTACGAGTTAACCGTCGGGTTCGTGATCGCGGCGAATCCGCGAGCATGTCTCAGAACGCCGGCCATGTACTGGCGAGCTACCGTGCTTAAACCAAGCTTATCGTTCGCGTCATAGAACGAGTTCTCGTTGCCTTTGAACAACGATTGGTGACAGTGCATGCCGGATCCGTTCATTCCGAACAGCGGCTTCGGCATGAAGGTCGCATGCAAGCCATGCTGGCGCGCGATCGTCTTCACGACAAGCTTAAACGTCTGGATCTGGTCGGCCGCTTTGATGGCGGACGCATATTTGAAGTCGATTTCATGCTGTCCCGGCGCCACTTCGTGGTGAGACGCTTCGATCTCGAAGCCCATCTCTTCCAGTACAAGCACGATATCCCTGCGGCAATTTTCCCCGAGATCGGTCGGAGCCAAGTCGAAGTAGCCGCCTTGGTCGTTCAGTTCGGTCGTCGGATTGCCTTTATCGTCCGTCTGGAACAGGAAAAATTCCGGTTCGGGACCGACGTTCATCGTCGTATAACCCATTTCTTCCGCTTCTTCTAGCGCACGCTTCAGAATACCGCGCGGATCTCCTGCGAACGGAGTGCCGTCCGGCATATAGACATCGCAAATAAGACGGGCGACCCGGTTTTCCGTCACCCACGGGAACACGACCCAAGTGCTCAAATCCGGATACAAGTACATGTCGGATTCTTCGATGCGGACATATCCTTCGATCGAAGAGCCGTCGAACATCATTTTGTTGTCCAACGCTTTCTCCAATTGGCTGAACGGAATTTCCACGTTCTTGATCGAACCGAGCAAATCCGTAAATTGGAGACGAATGAACCTCACGTTCTGTTCTTTGGCAATGCGCGTAATATCTTCACGAGTGTAGGTCATGACAGCCTCCTAGAATGCTTCGTAAGCGTATTATTTGTTCTTGAAGAACCGGGAAAGCTCGCCTTGGATGAGCGAGACTTGACCAGGCCGTTTGCCTGCCATCAATTGCTGCTTCAGCATACGATGAAGCTGAGAATCGCTCATCTCGCGCCGCTTGACCTCGGACACTTCGTTAATGATCGTTCCGTCATTTTCGTCCAGTCCTACCGGATTCATCACCTGTTTGATCCCTGCAATGTTAACGCCCTTCTCGATCAAAGATTTGATTTCCATCAAGCGTTCGACGTCATTGAAGGAAAACAAGCGTTGATTGCCGTCTGTACGGGCCGGTTGAATCAGTTCGTGCTGCTCGTAATACCGAATTTGGCGGGCGGTCAAGTCGGTCAGCTTCATTACGATGCCAATCGGAAACAATGCCATATTCCTGCGAATCTCGTCGCCCATGTCATACCAACCTTCCAACTAGCCTGTTGTAATTGTAATCACATTCATTGTAACCTCGACCACAAAACATGTCAAGGCATGTAAGGTTTGTGTAGAGGGAACTTACAAATAACCGCGTTCGCGGAAATCCGACAAAGCTTGCCTTACGGCAAACTTCACATGCGCGTAAGTAAGCCCTCCTTGCATGTAAGCGATGTAGGGTTCCCGTACCGGGGCGTCGGCCGACAACTCCAAGCTACCGCCTTGAATGAAAGTTCCCGCGGCCATAATAACGGGATGTTCGTAACCGGGCATATCCCACGGTTCAGGAACGACATGGGCGTCGACGGCTGCAGCCTTCTGGATGGCTTGCACGAAATGCACTAAAGGATCCGCTCCCGCGAAACGGATCGCTTGAATCAAGTCCGTTCTCGGATCGTCCCACTTCGGGTGGGTTTCGAAGCCGAGCTTCGCGAACATGGACGCCGCGAACACGCTACCCTTCACTGCTTGTCCCACCAATAACGGTGCAAGGAAAAGACCTTGATAGATCGAACGCGTCGTGCCGAGCATGGCGCCTACTTCGCCCCCGATACCCGGCGCGGTCATGCGGAACGCGGCCAGCTCGACCAGCCGCTCCTTGCCCGCGATATATCCGCCGCTGGCGGCAAGACCGCCTCCCGGATTTTTGATGAGCGAACCGGCGATCAGGTCGACCCCCACCTCGGTCGGCTCCATTCGCTCGGTAAATTCGCCGTAACAATTGTCCGCGAATACGATGCCGTCCGGTTTCAACGCTTTTATTCGCGTTGCCATATCCCCGATCTGCTCCACCGTGAACGAAGGTCGCCAATCGTACCCCCGCGAACGTTGGATCGCGAATACTTTCGTGCGATCGGTAACCGCGGCTTCGACCGCATCCCAATCGACGCCGCCATCGGACAGCAGAGGAACGATGACCGTACGAACGCCCCAATCCGCCAGCGAGCCTAGGCCATCCCCCGGTTTGCCGATGACTTTATGCAAGGTGTCGTACGGTTTGCCGGTAACGAACAAAAGCTCGTCGCCGGGACGCAGACAACCGAACAAAGCCGCCGATATCGTAGCGGTTCCCGATACCAAATGCGGTCTGACGATCGCGGCTTCGGCTCCGAATACTTCCGCGTATACCCGGTCCAGAACTTCCCGTCCGCTGTCGTTATAGCCGTATCCCGTCGAAGCCGCGAAATGGTAATCGCTGACGCGATGCTTCTGAAATGCCCGAATAACCTTGGTTTGATTAAACTCGACGATTCGATCCAATGTCCGGAACCTCGCGGCGACCTGCTCTTCGGCCTCTTCCGCCCATTGCTCCCATTGCCGATCGAAATCCGAATGTATGTTGTCTCTCATGCTGCTCACTTATTCTCCTTTTCCCCTTAAGCGACGATTCCGGTCTATTGCCCCATGAAGCGAAAGTCCTCCAACTCGCGTCCCGACTTCACCATATCCGCCATGTTCAGCCTAACGGTCAAGAGAAGCCAATCCTCGTCCGTATCGGAATCCGTCACCTCGCCGACCCGATAGGCGAGCGCGGCTAGATCCCCTCTAGATGCCGGAATACGGTAACGAGCTACTTCGCCGAGAATCCGATCTTCGATCGCTACGCGCAGCCGGGCCATATCTTGCTCGACGAAAGCGTTGACGCGTATCGTGTCCGACCCTCCGGTCATCATGGATAACGCCGATTCCGAGCTCAAATCGATTTTGTTATACACGATCATCGTCGGTTTACCGCCGGCGCCCAGGTCTTGCAGCACCTCTTCGACGACCTTCATCTGTCTCGCGAGCATCGGAGACGAGGCGTCTACGACATGCAGCAGTAAATCGGCTTCGACCGCTTCTTCGAGCGTAGCGCGGAAAGCGGCCACCAAATCATGCGGCAGGTTCTGGATGAATCCGACCGTATCCGTCAGAATGATCTCTTTGCCGCTCGGCAATTCCAAGTTGCGCGAAGTCGGATCCAGCGTGGCGAACAGCTTGTTTTCCGCCAGCACGTCCGCTTCCGTTAACTGCCTTAGCAACGTCGACTTGCCCGCGTTCGTATATCCGACGAGCGCCACTTGAACGGCGCCGGCTTTGCGACGTCGCTCGCGATGCAGCGTCCTATGGGCAGTTACCGCTTCAAGTTGCCGCTTTAGCTCCGTAATCCGATCCCGGATATGCCTTCTGTCCATCTCCAACTTCGTCTCTCCGGGACCTCTAGTTCCGATTCCGCCGCCGAGACGAGAGAGATTTATCCCATGTCCGGATAAACGCGGCAGCAAATAAGACAGCTGCGCCAATTCGACCTGAAGAATTCCTTCCCGCGTCTTGGCGCGCCCGGCGAAGATGTCCAGAATGAGCTGGGTTCGATCGATGATT
The DNA here is from genome assembly GCF_003628305.1 of Cohnella endophytica. Classification (GTDB taxonomy): domain Bacteria; phylum Bacillota; class Bacilli; order Paenibacillales; family Paenibacillaceae; genus Cohnella; species Cohnella endophytica. Next base: position 145,266 of record NZ_RBZM01000002.1, read on the forward strand.
TTCATATCGAGAGCTTCCTCGAGATTCCGAACCTGCGCTCCGGAAAGTTCCTGATCGAATATCGCCGTATCGGCGCCTGTTTCTTCCGCAAGGGCGCGGATTTCCTGCGCCTTTCCTTTGCCGACGAAATACTTCTTGTCCGGAACGTCGAGATTTTGCATTACCGTTCCGATGACCGATACGCCGGCCGTATCCGCCAATGCGACGAGTTCTTCCAAAGAATGAACCGGATCGGCTCCGGCTCTCTTAACCTTGTCGGTCACTAAACTAACGAGAACGGCTTTTTCTTGCTCGCCGGCTTGCGTTTCGTACGTGGCTTGTTTCAAAAGCAACCCTCTTTCTCAAAGCGATTCACGTCAATTCTAAGCTCATGACGACCTTATAAACCGCGAATGTCCTCCGGACGGAGCGACATTAACTCCTGGCGTCCGGGGGAACCGTTCGGATGCTGCGAGAGTAAACGCACGGCTTGGTAACGGATAGCCCGTTCCAATACGTTGCGAACAAATCGGGCGTTGCTGAAATCGTACACCGCATCCGACTTTTCTTGGGTAATTAGCTGCCTGAGCTTGAATACCGTCTGAGGGAGCAGCGTGTACTCCCGGTCTCTGGTCATGCTTTCGGAAATCTGCACGAGCTGGTCGATCGAATAATCCGGGAACTCCATCTGGATCGGAAAACGCGAAGGCAACCCCGGATTCGTCAACAAAAACGTCTCGATCTCGACCGTATATCCCGCGAGGATAAGGATGAATTGGTTCTTATAATCCTCCATCGCTTTGACGAGCGTGTCGATCGCTTCTTTGCCGAAATCCTTTTCTCCTCCGCGAGCCAAGCTATAGGCTTCGTCCACGAACAATACGCCGCCGAGCGATTTCTTGACCAGCTCTCTCGTTTTCTGCGCCGTATGCCCGATATATTCGCCCACGAGATCGGCCCGTTCCACCTCCACGAGATGACCCTTTGCCAGCAGCCCCATGCTCTGAAAAAGCTTAGCGAGCAATCTGGCCACCGTCGTCTTTCCCGTACCGGGATTTCCTTTGAAAATCATATGATAGACGTGCGCTTGCGCCTGTAAGCTAGCCTCGCTCCGATATTGCATAATCTGCAGCAACGCATAAATCTCGTAGACGAGTTCCTTGACGTTATCCAAGCCGATCATGCGGTCCAGTTCCTTCTGCCATTCGGCCCATGGGCCGGATTGGGGCAGCGACTTGACGTTGCCTGCAGCTTCCGCCGATTGCAACGAGTTAGACGCGGAATCCGTATCCGCGGAATTCCTAAGCACGACATTGATTTGCCGCGACGGCCTTTTGCTCGCGGCCGTAGCTTCCTTTGCTTCCGATGCGCTCGATTTGACGTTCATCGCGCCTCACCCCATAGCACTTAAGTCGACGAATTTGCCGCAATACCAATGTATTCCGTTCGTCCGACGGCTAGTCATAGGAAGAGCTTAGTCCCGAGCCATTTCGTATAAGCCAGCACTTCCCGTGTATTGTGATAAGACATTTTCAGAACCGTCGACTTCGTTACGGCTACCTGCACGGGCGCAAAATCCAATTTCTTCGCGATATCCGCCGCTCTGGACCCATGGTAATTGTGCGTCACGATAATAGCCGTTCGCCATCCCTGATCTTCCATCAGCTTTCTCGAATTGACCAGATTCTCGTAAGTACTGCGAGATAGCGGTTCGGCCATGATCGCCGACTCCGGAACGCCCTGTTCAAGCAAATATCTTTTCATGCCTTCCGCTTCCGTAACCGTGGCGCCGTTATCGTCGAGACCGCCCGTAACGATAATATGCTCGAACGCGCCTTCTCGATACAATCTTAAAGCCAGGTTCAATCGCTCTTGCAGCCCCGGACTAGGTTTGTCATTCCATAACGTGGCACCTAAGACGATACCCGTATCCGCGCGCGCCGAAGTCGAGACGGAAACCTCGTCTCTGACCGTTCCTTCATAGTGCGTGATCACGTAATATAAGGAAGCGCACCATGCGACGAGCGCAACGAACCCGATCGCCGCCGCCCAGAAAAAGACGCGCAGCCATTTCTTGCGCTTTCTTTTCGGAGAATAGAGGTTCGTAGTCAATTCAAATCTCCCTCTCGTGAAATCGCGCATCAGACGGTTCCTTTCTCCCAGCCCAGTTTATCCAACAGTTGTTTGCGATGAGATAAACTAAGATCGAAAAACGGGAATTTGTTCTGGTTCATCAGCTCTAATAAGCGCGCTGCCGTCTTCTGGGCCATCGCGGAATCGCGGACGGTAATCTGACCGTCGTCCAATGCTTCCTCCAGTTCGTCCTCATCCAGAAGCAAACGCTCGCCCGTAGGCAATACGACGATATCCAAGTACAGATCATCGAACCAAGGCACTTGTTGATCGGTCAGCCCTTGAATTTTGCAAATATCGATGTACCACTGCACGACTTGCCCCTTATCGTCGAACATCGTCGTCACGACGAAATGCTCTCCGCGCGGAAAATGCTGCATCCACAAATAACCGCGATCCGCCAAACACATTCTCCGGCCGTTGTACTCCTTCCACAACGGATCCCGCAGTTCATGAATGCGGTACAAAGTCACGAAACCCTTAAAGTGCGGCTCGTCCATCGGAATGCAAGCATAGCTTTTCTTTAAGATGCGCCGCCAATTGGCCCGATCCGAAAATTTACGTTTCATGAAAACTATCCTTTCCGTAAATCCAACGTTAGTGTGTACATCCCTGCCGCCGTCTAGGCGGCTCCATATACTCAAAGGTTACCACAAACTGCCTTTACGCACCAGTTAAGCGCCGCGGAGCGACATCTAAACGCAAAATAAACGAGACGTTGCAGGAGGTCTTTCCCTTCAACGCCTCGTTCGATTTTGATCGCTTGTTTCGTCTGCCAATACAATCGTAACTACTCTAGACCTCTCTGCGTTCGAATGACAAATACCCAAGCGAAACGAAGAGCACGATTCCCGATAATACAAATAATGAAGAAGTAAGCAACCTGCCTGAAGCGACCGTGTTGCTCAACCATAAAACGTACCAATCCGTATACGATGCAAGGGAAAATGCCGAGAAGCCTTTCACGAAATAGGGGGCTATTTTCGCTGCTGCATAGATAACGATCGAGAAAGTTAGAAATCCGCTCGAACTGCGGAAAAACTGGGACACCCAAGAAAAAAACGCGGCAAGCGCCAACATGGATAAGAAACCCGCAAAATATGCTTTTACGAATCCAAACCAATCCGCTAACGACTGACCGACCGATCCCGCAAGAGCGTTACAGATCAAAGTCACCGCAAGCAAAAGGAAGAGCAATGCGGCTATGGCAACCGCGAGAGCCGACAATTTGGCTAAATAGATGCGGAATCGCGTAATCGGCCGGAGCAATGATAGCTTTAAGGTTCGGGTCGAAACTTCGTGCGGGAACAATTCGGCAATCGTCAGAAACAGAAAAATCGGGATCCAAATCGCCGTATACACGCCGAGCATTTCGATCGGGAACGAGGAATTAACGGAGATGATTCCCAATACGGATTTAAGCGATCGAAAAGCAAAGGTAGCCAAGATCGGTACGACTACGGAGACGACCATAAAGATAAGCGTCGTTTTCCGGTAATACATTAGACAGAACTCATTGCGGATTGCCGCTCGTAAGCTGGCCATCGCTTATCGCCTCCTTGCTTCTCGCGAGTTGACGAATATAAAATTGCTCGAGGGTACTGCCGTCCCTTAACAAATCGGCTACCTCCCCCTCTTGCACGAGTTCCCCTCCGAAGACAATTCCGATCCGATTGCATAATTGCTCAAGTTCATGAATCATATGACTTGAAATCAGAAAAGTAATCCCCCGCTCCGAGGATAACCTTCTAACCATTTCCCTGAACAAGACGATTCCTTCGATATCCAGTCCGTTCGTCGGCTCGTCCAGCAGGACGAGTTCGGGATCCGGGAGCACGGCTGCTGCAAGCGCTAGCTTCTGCTTCATCCCGGTAGAAAAAAATTTAATTTTCTCGTGGGCGTAAGGAGATAATCCGACTTGCTCAAGCGTCTGCATGATCGCTTCGCGTCTAAGGTTAGGATAGAACCTAGCGACCAGCTTCAAGTAATCGACGGCATTCGTATACTCGTAAAAATCGGCCGACTCGATCATGCAGCCCACTTTATTCATGGCGGATTCGAACGATTCGCCGATAGAGCGGCCAAATAGGGCAATCGAGCCGCTATCCGGTCGGATGAGTCCCGTCATTAGTTTTAATAGCGTCGTTTTGCCTGCTCCATTCGGCCCGAGTAGACCGTAGACGTCTCCTCTGCGAAGCTCTAGCGTAATGTTTCGTACTCCCCTGTTGTTTCGATAAGCTTTCGATAAGTCCGCAATCGCGACGATCGGTTCCACATCGATTCCCCCTCCTCAACCGCTAAGGGCAGATGGGCTAAATAGCCGCGTCTGCCGCGACGATCGCTGTCATCCTAAAAACTATAAATTAATCGCGATGCCTTCCTTCATGCCGGTCTTGAATCGTTTGTACTTTTTTACCCGTTAAATCGATCGTATCCGGCGTCGTTTGGTCGAAACCCGATAGATGGAGATCCAAGTTCAGGTTTAATTCATGCGCGGCTCCGGAAGCATCTTTTCCGGTGAAAACGACGCTGGCTTGCTGACGTTCGATATCGCCGGCGGCGTTCACGTCGGCATTCAAGCTAATCGAACGAATATGAATTTCCTGCGTAAGGACAAGGTTTGCGGGATCGAATAGGCTCTTTCCGAACATATCCTCCGGATCTGCTATCTTCTCCGGATTTTGCTTTTCTTTTTGGTCTTTTCCTTCATGGCCGTTTGTATCGGACAGTTTTTTGAAGGCGAGCGGCGCTAGCGCTTGAACAACGGCAGGGATTTGGACGCTATCCAGCGACAAAGAAATGCTCTTAGAACCGTCCGATCGGGTATCGACGGTCACGTAATCTTTCAAATTACCTACCAACGCATCGATGACCGTCTCCGCTTGTTGATCGAGCCACGAGCTGTCCTTACTTTCTTCGGAGTTATCGCTTTCCTTGTCCAACGGGTCTTTCTTAACGAAATAAGTATCGGCGTCGCCCTTTTTCCACGCTTGTCCGTCGGTTAACGAGTAAAGCTCGACGGATTGTTCGACGCCCTTGTTACTGACTTTGAAGCTTCCGCTTTTCGTTTCCGTTTTCAAATTCGCCTTCAGATTGCCTTGCGCTTCCGTAAGGACGATGCCGTTATCCCGTAGTGTCGCCACGGCTTGGACGCTAACGCTGTTCAGCGCTTTCGTTGTTTTTAATGCCGTTTTATAGTCTTCGTAACCCGAAGTGCCCGCTAACGCCGTAAGCCCGGTTGAAAGCATGACGACGCTGCTAATGCCGATCGCGCCGCCTGTCATAAGCCATTTTTTCTTGATCATGGATATCCTCCCTAGCTTGGATTGATCTTACTCTTGTAGCGTAACCTTCAGAAATGAATGAACTGTGAATGGTCTATTAAATAAATCTTAACTTGAGCTGAAAGATGACCAAACGAAAAGAGGCGTTGCAGGGATATTCTTCCTGCAACGCCTCTTTTATATATGGCTTACGATCGTACTGCGATGCCTCAAGGCGATGGACTCGTCGACTCGCCGGGCGCCATGCCGGGCAAATCGCCCGCTGGAGGCGTCGGCGTCGGTGTTGGCGTGGGAGATGGAGTTGGAGACGCTCCGGGAACGACGATTTCGATAGGCGGCGTCTCCACCCCTCCATCGTCCGGCGGCGTAATTCCTCCGTTGCCTTCGTCGGGGGGCGGCGACGACTCCATTCCCGTCGTAATCGTAACGGTAAGCTGCTCCGAAGGATTGCTCTCCAGCTTCTTGGAAGCTTGATAAGCCGTTACGTAATAAGTGAACTTCCGATCCGGCAAAATCGCGAAGTCGTCGTAAGCCGGTTCCGCGGTTTCAGCCATCAATCGCGCCTCCGCTTCCCCGTCTCCTTTGCGATATATTTTGTACGTTATGCCTTCTCCCGTAACCGGGCTCCACGTGAGCTCGACGGACACGGATTCCGGCGAGTAGGCTGCCATAAATCCGCTCACGCCGGGAAGTTTCTGGGCTTCCTCTAAGCCGGACGGAATCGGGAAGCTTTGTTTCTTGATTCCTTCGAGAGCCTTGGACATGACCGCGGAGAACATCTTCGCAGCTTGCGAACTCGATTTCGAGAGCAAATGCTCCTTATCCGTCTTGTCGTACCCCATCCAGACGGCGGCCGTCCATTCCGGCGTAAAACCGACGAACCAGTTGTCGCGGTTTTTGCTCGTTCTATAATTCGGAATGCCCGCTTGGGTCGTACCTGTCTTGCCCGCGACCGTGCGTCCGCTAATCGCGGCGCTAACGCCGGTTCCGCCTTTTTGGACGACGCCTTGCAGCAAGTCCCTAACGTAATAGGCGGTTTTCTCGTCCATGACTTGTTTGGCGGAGGACTCGTCGTATTGATAAATGACCTGATCCTTGCTGTTCTTAATCATCATAATGCTATGCGGGTCTTCCAGCTTGCCTCCGTTGGCGAACGCTCCGTAAGCCCTGACCATCTCGAGCGGCGTTACGCCCTTCGTCAAGCCGCCGAGCGCCGTCGCCAAGTTTCGATCTTCTTTCTCGAGCTTGATCCCGAGATTGTTAGCGAAAGCCAGACCTTTGCTGATGCCGATCTCGTTGAGCAGCCATACGGCCGACACGTTGCGCGATTCCTTGATCGCTTGCCGCATCGGAATCGCCCCAAGGTAGTTGCCGTTCGAGTTGCTCGGACAATAGGTGCCGTTTCCGAAGCATTGCTTCACGTCCTGCACGATCGACCAAGGGAAGAAATCTCCGGTTTCGATCGCGGGACCGTAATCCATGATCGGCTTGAACGACGAACCAGGTTGCCGCTTCTCGACGACGCGGTTCGTTCCCGTTTTCTCGTAATTGCGTCCGCCGACCATGGCGATGAGCGATCCGTCGTGTTGGTCCATAATTACCATCGCGCCTTGAACGATCCGTTCGTCCGGTCCTTTCTCGAAGCGATCGGCGTTCGCGAATTCCTTCTCCATCGCGAGTTGGGCTTTCGTATTGATCGTGGTCGTGATCTTATAGCCGGCGCTGCGCAGCTCCTCCTCGCTCAGTCCGGTTCTCTCTTGAGCCTCGTCGAGCACGAAATCGAGATAAGTCAAATATTTCGCGTCTTTGCTCGCCGCCGTTCCCTTCGGCTCATAATCCACGTCCGCCGCTTCCGCGCGCTCCGCTTCGGTAATGAGACCTTGGTCGAGCATCAGCTTGAGCACGACCCCGCGACGTTCCTTCGATTTCTCCGGATTGCTGACCGGATTATAAGTTCCGGGCGCTTTCGGTATACCTGCAAGCGTCGCCACCTGCCATAATTCCAGTTTATCGAGATCGGACACTCCGAAATAAAATTTCGCGGCCGTCATTAATCCGTATTGCCCTTTGCCGAAGTAAATCCGGTTCAAATACAGCTCGAGAATCTCTTCCTTGCTCTTCTGCTGCTCCAACGCAAGCGCGATGGACGCTTCGGTACCTTTACGGAAGGCGGTTTTGTCCGCGTTCAGGAACAGGTTTTTGGCCAATTGCTGCGTGATCGTACTTGCACCCTCGACGGCGCTTCTCGCGATAACGTCCTTCACGAGCGCCCGCCCGATGCCTAGCAGATCGATGCCGCTATGCTCGTAAAACCGTTTGTCCTCGGTTGCCACGAAAGCATTCTGCACGATTTTCGGAATTTTGGTGATCGACACGAATTCCCGATTTCCTTCCGGCGTGTATAGCTTAGAGACTTCCTTCCCGTCCCTGTCGTAGATGATCGACGCCTCATCCAAATTCAATTTATTGATATTCGCGCTCAAGATGCGTTGGCCGTTCAGAATAATCAACAAGTAGCCGACGACGGCGCAGACGACCGCGAACAAGACGACGAAGAAAATCCAGATCAACGCGCGCCTGCCCCTGCCTTTGCGAGGTCCTTTCGATTTGCCGCCTCCGTTACGTTTTCCTTTGCCCACGCCCGTCCTGCTTCTACCGGCATTTCCGGTTTGGTTACGCTCTTCAGGTTGGTTCATCCTGCTCTCCCCTTCTATCGATAAATCTCTCTAGTCTATAACTTACCCAACATATTCAACTTCACCCGAGTAAAAACGCTAACCGATCAAGTCCTCCCGAGACCGTCTTCGCCATAAAGAAAGAACAACCCGCTGACGGGTTGCTCAAGTGCCGGCCTATTGTGTTAGACGCTTATGGCTGGGGAAAAGTTTCACAAACCCGGCATCTTAGGATGCCGGATCAGTTGTCAGATCCGCTGTCTTGCTGCATGAGGGAGACGTTACGCTGCGGCATAAACGTGCTGATCGCATGTTTGTATACCATTTGCTGGCGCCCCTCGCTGTCGATTACGATGGTGAAGTTATCAAAAGCGCGGACGATGCCGCGGATTTGAAACCCGTTGGTCAAATAAACAGTGACCGGAATGCTGTCTTTGCGAAGTTGATTGAGAAACGTATCCTGGATGTTAATGGACTTGTTCATTGGCCGTAAACCCCCATCGCCACAAATATTTATGAACAAATATATTCAATATCAATCTGAAACTTTCCTGCTATTATAGCACATATTCGCTTGAAAAGATCGCTGTTTTTTCCGTCGTCCCGAACATCTACCCATTCCAACGCCTTCATGTGCCTGAACCAGCTTAACTGGCGCTTCGCGAAATGCCGCGTGTCGCGCTTCAGAATGTCTACCGCGGTAGCGTAGTCGGTTTCCCCCGCCAAGTAGGCAACGATCTCCTTATATCCCAATCCCCGCATCGAAACGGCCTCGCGCGGGACGCCTTCTCCGAGGAGTTTGTTCACCTCGTCTACCAGCCCGGCTTCCATCATCTCGTCGACTCTTCGGTCGATTCGCGCGTATAAATCCGCCCGATCCATCGCGAGTCCGATAATGCATAACCGGTAAGGAGATTGCTTGTCGTCGCCGCGGGATTGGTCCTGCGACTCGGATAGCGGCTTGCCTGTCAGATGATACACTTCCAAGGCGCGAATAATCCGACCTTCGTCGTTCGGATGAAGCTTACCCGACGTTACGGGGTCGACGGCTCCGAGTCGATCATGCAACGCCTGCGCCCCTTGTTCGCGAGCAAATAAACGCATCTCCGCGCGGAAAGCCTCGTCCGATCCCGTATCCTGGAAGCGGAAGCCGTAACAGACGGATTCGACGTATAATCCCGTGCCTCCCACGATAAATGGCAGCTTGCCGCGGCTATGGATTTCCGCGATCTTCTCCGCGCACAAGCTTTGAAACTCGGAGACGGAAAAAGGATGTTCAGGCTCGCGGATGTCGATGAGATGATGGGGAATTCCCTCTCTCTCATCGGGCATCAGCTTCGCCGTTCCGATATCCATGCGCCGATAGACTTGCATGGAATCCCCGCTGATGATTTCCGCGTTAAGCGCTTTGGCCAGCCGCAGGCTAAGCGCCGTCTTGCCGACCGCCGTCGGTCCGACAAGAACAAGCAGCGGCGGCCGATTGTCTATCGTATCGTCATTCAATGTTGATCACTCCGTAAGCGACCGCGGATCCGGACATCCGGGCCGGGCTGAAGCCCAACCGTTCGAATTGTCCGCTATCGCGATGATCTTTAAGCACGACTTTCTTGCGGGCGACGCGGATCGCGTGGCGGACGGACAGCTCGTCGAGCGGCTCCCGGAAAGCCTGCGAACGCAGCGGGATTAGCGAGCTCGACGTCGTCACCGGCTTCTCGAACATCGGGTCGAAATAGACGATGTCCGCGCTTTTGTCTTCCAACTCCGGCAATCGTTCTTGATATCGGCCACTTGCCGTCTGAATGGCGCGCATAGCGGCGTCGATATCCGCCAGACCGGTTTCATAGGTCAGCAAACCTTCCCGCACGATCGCGTGAACGACGCGGGAAGCTTCCAACGCGATCACCTTGCCCTCCCGCCCGACCGCATAGCTGAAGACGAGCGAATCCGAACATAATCCGGCCGTACAATCGAGTATGGTATTTCCGGGAGAAGCGCCGGTCACCGTCAGCAATGTGTCGTTGCCGCCGTCCCTGAGCCTTTTCAGCCTTACCAGAGCCATACTCGGATGATAATAAAAGAGGTGTTGGCCTTCCTGCACCAATCGAATATCGGCAGGGCCGACGATCAAGACTTCGTCGATATTCCGCAGGACGCGTAATGCCCGTATGGTCTTGTTGCCGCGAGGCACATAAACCGACTGCAGCTCGGCGGCTAATTGAACGGCCTTCTCCACCGTCGATTCCTGCGGACGTTCGGTTGTCGTTACGATCAAGACGTCACCCGCTTGAACATTTTTTCCAGTTCGTACGTGGTGAAGCTGACCACGATCGGCCGACCGTGCGGACACGTATACGGCTGACGGCAAGCGCCTAAACGTTGCAGCAGCTTATCGCCGGACTCGCGCGTAAGCGCTTGGTTCGCTTTAATCGACGCCTTGCAGGAGCACATGATCGAAGCCTTCTCCCGCAGGACTCGCAGATCGACGCTTTTTTCCTGAATGATCCACTCGGCCATCTCCCTGACGATCGCCGCTTCGTCTCCGCCCGGGAACCAATGCGGCACCGCGCGGATAATGAACGTGTTGCCTCCGAAATCTTCCATATAGACGCCCGCGGCTTGAAAGGCGGCCAAACGTCCGCGAAGCACGGCGCACTCGTCCGGCGCGAATTCCAACGTTACCGGGAGCAGCAACTCCTGACTCGCTTCCTCCGGCCTACCGAATTTATCGTAATAATATTCGTAATGGATCCGTTCGTGGGCGGCATGCTGGTCGATGAGATACAAACCGCTTTCGTTCTGGGCGACGATATAGGTGCCGTGTAGCTGCCCGATCCAATTGAGCTCGGGAAAAGCGGGCGATTGAGGCTTCGATTCCGGAGCGGCGAAGGCGCTTCTCCATAACTCTTCGGGAATGCGTACCGTCTCCTGCCTTTCCATTCGCGCTGCCGATCCCCGATTGGATGCCGGCACGGACGGGTACTTCTGCTGCGAATAAGTTGACGTCGCAGGAGCATTCGCCCAACCGCGAGCGGGAGCACTGTCAGAAGCCGCGGATTTACCGTAAGACGGTTGGCTCTCCGCGATAAAAGGATTCGCGGAATCGATGGCATCGACGGCGCCGGATTGATCTTCGGCGGCTCCGGCAGTTTGCGATGCCGCGGCAAGTTGATCAATCGCATTGTCGGCTCGTACATCAGCCGATTCCGTTCGCTCCGATGCCGGAGGAACTTGAAGACGGATTTGCTCTTGCACCCAAGTATTCGCCTTCGGAGTACGAACGGACGTCCCGGACGGAATGTATGCCTCTGCTCCAAGCGCTTGCTTGACCGCGTTCTCTACGAACGCGCGAAGCTCGTTCTCCTTGCTGAACCGGACTTCTAGCTTTGCCGGATGAACGTTGACGTCCACGAGCGTCGGATGCATTCTCAGATCGAGCACCGCGAGAGGATAGCGATGGAGCGGCAGCAACGTATGATAAGCCTGCATGAGCGGTTGCACGATCGCTTGGCTGCGCACGTACCGCCCGTTCACGAGCAGGGTGACCGCGTTGCGGTTAGCGCGCGTCTCGACGGGGAGCGCGGTTAAGCCGCGAACCGAGTAGTCGGGATTTTCCTCCTTCACCTCGATCATCGCCTTGGCGGACGAAGTGCCGTAGATCGCGGCAACGACCTGGCGCAAGTCGCCGTTGCCCGGCGTACGAAGCAGCATATTGCCGTTATGCGAGAACGTAAAGGCGATATCGGGCCTCGCGAGCGCTTGCCGATAGACGACGTCCGACAGGTGACCGAGCTCCGTTTGGATCGTTTTCATATATTTGAGGCGGGCTGGCGTGTTGTAGAACAAATCCTTCACGACCATTTCCGTCCCCTTCGGCGCGTTGGTCTCGCGATTGGCCAAGAGGGAACCGCCTTCGATCTCGAGCAGTCGGCCCAAGCCGCTGTCGTCCGTGGCGCTAACGCATTTTACTTTGGCGACGGCGGCGATACTGGGTAACGCTTCGCCGCGGAAACCGAGCGTTGAAATCTGGAACAAATCCTTGCCCGTGGAAATCTTGCTCGTCGCATGACGTTGGAAGGCGAGCAGCACGTCATCCGGCTGAATGCCGCTTCCGTCGTCCGCGACGCGAAGCAGATTCAAGCCGCCTTCCTCGGCGGAAACGTCGATTCGGGTAGAGCCCGCGTCGACGGCGTTCTCGATCAGCTCCTTCAACACGGATGCCGGCCGTTCGACGACTTCGCCCGCCGCGATCTGGTTCGCTAAATGTTCGTCTAACGCATGAATGATCCCCATTCCGACACTCTCCTTTCCGAACGTTTCCGTTCATTTACCTATATCTGTTCTAGCTATATTATTTGCTTGCGACCATTTTCAACGTTTCTCCGTTAGAGGAGAACGAGAAACCGGCGAACTTCTTCATAAGCAGGCGCACATCGATATTCGATTGGCCGTCCTTGATCCTCAGGTGCGAATCGTTCGTCTTGATCGTCTGCAACTGAGTTCCCTTCGACAAAGTGTACTCATGGTTCTTGGTATCGTAGGTTAGCTTCGCTCCGAGAATGGATGCCGCCAGCTTAATATTGACGTACCAGACGGACTTATCCTGAAGCGTGATGCCCGGCTCGGCCATACGGACGCCATTTACCGTTATCAAGCCGCTAGCCGTCGTTACCGTTACTTTCTGTCCGCCCGCGAGACGATACGCGTTAATGAATTGTTCCGCGGCACCGTTAACGACGACATTCGGAGTAAGGCCTACTTTATCCACCTTCCGCCCGGCCGGCGTGTAATACTCTTGTACGGTGACTTTAAGCACGCCTCCGCTTTTTACGGACAAGATGGATTGCACGACGCCTTTGCCATACGTTTTCGTGCCGACAAGCTTAGCGACTCCGTAATCTTGAAGCGCTCCGGACAGAAGCTCGGAGGCGCTTGCGGAATTCTCGTTCACGAGCATGATGACCGGATACGTTTTCTTGGAGCCGTTCACTTCGAGAGGATGATCGATACCGTCGCGATCCTTCATATGGGCGAGTATGCCTTTTTCTATGAATAGGCCGGCAATGAATTGAGCGGCGTTCACGTAACCCCCGCCGTTGTTGCGAAGGTCGAACACGAGCGCGCTCAACCCGTTCTTCTCCAACTTCTCGAGCTCGGTCTTCACTTCGTTGCCGGAATTGGAAGAAAATCCGGACAGCGACAAGTAACCGATGTTGTTATCCAGCATACGAGCGGCTACGGCAGGGAGTTGCACGGCGCGTCGGGTAATAATGAAGCTGAGCGTTTTACCTCCTCGGTTTACCGTCAGCTTGACGGACGTACCTTCCACGCCGCGCAGTTCCTTCTGGACGTCCGCGGAGCTCAAGCCTTTCAGGGACTTGCCGTCCGCGGCCGCCAACGCGTCTCCCGCCTGCAACCCGGAAGCTTCGGCAGGGCTGCCGGCGATTACCTCCTGCACGTAGACGATGCCCTTCTCTTCGCTGATCACGATACCGATGCCGACGAAAGTCTGCTCGAGCGCCGAGTTAAAAGAACTCCATTGCTCGTCGTCGAAATATTGCGTGTACGGATCATGAAGCGATTCGACCATTTTGTCCATTTCGGTGCCGCTCAGAACGGTATCATCCGGCTTGCTTAGATGATATTGCTCAAGCAGGTCGCGTACTTCCTGAACTTGCTCGGCGCTTGCTCCGAGCGCGATCGGCGAGCCGATCGCGAATAGGGCTACGGAAAGCAATAAGGCAAGCGTTAGACGAAATTTACGAAAATAGTTCATCAAGAAGGATCCCCGCTTTCGGTCAGTTGGTTCCGAGCGTCGTTCAGCCATTCCAGCGCCTGCATCGGAGTCATTCTCATCACATCGAGTTTCCTCAGCTTATCCAACAGCTTATCGCTTGCGGACGGCTTCGCCGGCTTAGCGACCGGCGCCGCCTCCGCGAACAAACTCAGTTGAACGATACCTTTGGCCGGCGCGGCTGCGGGAGCTTGCTCCGTATTATAGGCTGTTGCTGCCGCTTCTTTGACCATAGGAACACCCATAGAACCGTTTGCTCCGAATGCTCCGTGTTCGTTTAATAACGAGTATGCGCGGGAAACGATCGTTTCCGGCAAGCCGGCCAATTGCGCGCAATAGATGCCATAGCTGGAATCCGCGGCTCCCGGTACGAGCTTGCGCAGGAACGTAACGCCGTCGGCGCTTTCCCTGACGGCCATGCAGCCGTTCTTTAAACCCGTTAATGAATTCTCCAAATGTGCCAGCTCGTGGAAATGGGTCGATACGAGCGCTTTGCAACCGATATGGTCGTGAACGTATTCGATGACCGATTGCGCGATCGCCATTCCCTCGTCCGTAGAGGTTCCCCGGCCGAGCTCGTCGATGATGATCAAGCTTTTCTTGGTCGCCTGTTCCGTCATGACTTGAATGTCCTTCATCTCGACCATGAACGTGCTTTGTCCGCCGACCAGATCGTCCGCCGCGCCGATCCGAGTGAAGATGCGATCGACGAACGGCAACGTAGCTCGCCTAGCGGGCACGAAACAACCGATCTGCGCCATGAGGCAAATGACCGCGACTTGGCGCATATACGTGCTTTTCCCTGCCATATTCGGCCCCGTAATGAGCAGGATCGAGCCTCCGTCCGACGTTAACGACGAATCGTTGGCGATGAACACTCCGTTCTCGTTCACCGACTCGACGACCGGATGACGTCCTTCTTCGATCGTAAGGTCGAAGCCGTCGCCGTCCGTCCATGACGGACGCACGTACCTGCGCTCCGCGCTCGCTTCCGCGAAAGCTTGGAGCACGTCGAGCGCCGCCACACTTTCCGCGAGTCGCTGCAGCCGAGCCATCTGGGCGGCGATCCCGTCCCGCAAAGCGATAAAGCGTTCATATTCGATATCGAACATCCGATCTTCCGCTTCCAGGATGAGCGCTTCCTTCTCCTTCAGCTCCGGCGTGACGAAACGTTCCGCGTTCGCCAGCGTCTGCTTTCGCTCGTATCGGCCTTCCGGCAAGCTTGCGAGATTGGAGCGCGTCACTTCCAAATAGTATCCGAATACTTTGTTGAAGCCGATTTTCAAAGATTTGATGCCCGTCGCTTCCCGTTCCCGGCGTTCCAATTCGGCAATCCATTGCTTGCCGTTCTGGCTTGCCTCGCGCAGTTCGTCCAGCTTCGGGTCATAGCCCGGGCGGATAATTCCGCCCTCCCGCAAAGTAACGGGAGGCTCGTCGGATATCGCCCGCTCGATGTCGTCGGCGATATCCTCGCAAGCGTCCATGCGAGAGGAAAGCTCGGATAGAGGCGCGCTGCCGAAGCTATCGCAGAGAGATTGGACGGACGGGATGCGCCTTAGCGAGTTCTTGAGCGCGTTCAAATCGCGCGCGTTAGCCGTTCCGTAAGCGATTCGGCCCGCAAGCCGCTCGAGGTCGTATACTTCGCCAAGCTCGTCGCGCATTTCCTTGCGTTTGATCCAATCCCCGTGCAAAGCCTCCACCGCGTCCAACCTGCGTTCGGCTTCCGTTCGGTTCAGCAGCGGCTGATCGATCCAGCGCTTGAGCAAACGCGCGCCCATCGCGGTACGGGTTCGGTCGAGTAAGGAGAGAAGCGAACCTTTGCGGGAACGATCGCGGACGGTTTCCGTCAGTTCTAGGTTTCGTCTCGTAAACGCGTCCAGAGACATGTATGATTCCGAATCATAAGCTTTCACCGCGCGAAGATGCGCCAGCGATCGCTTCTGCGTCTCTTCCAGATAAGCCAACAAGCGCGCTACCGCGCGCTGCCTGGCCGGCTCGTGGGAGTTCCATGGCTCGTCCGGGAATTGTTCGGACAATTTGGTGATGTCGGCGGCGTCCCGAACCGTCGCGGTAATAGAGCGGGCGGCTTGGCGGACTTCCGTATGTATGGCGTTAACGGCCGCTTCGTCTCCGACGGCCTCGGACGGCCTGTACACGTTAAGCGCGTTATTGATCGCTTCCGGAGAGGCGACGAAGGAAGTCACGTACAGCTCGCCCGTAGTTAGATCGCAAGCCGCGAGTCCGAAACGTCCGTTCAGCAGCGCCGCGCCGACGATGAAGTTGTTCGAGCCGTCGCCGACCATTTTCGCGTCCATTACCGTTCCCGGCGTCACGATGCGTACGATCTCGCGTCTGACCATTCCTTTCGTTGCTGCCGGGTCTTCCATTTGTTCGCATACCGCGACTTTATAGCCTTTATCGATCAGTCTGGCAATGTAGCCTTCCGCTGCATGGTGAGGTACCCCGCACATCGGAATTCGTTCCTCGACGCCCGCGCCGCGACCGGTTAAAGTAATCTCCAGTTCTCGCGACGCGGTGATCGCGTCCTCGAAAAACATTTCATAGAAATCGCCAAGGCGAAAAAATAACAGCGCGTCCGGCGCCGTCGCCTTTACGGACAAGTATTGCTCCATCATTGGGGTATATCCGGCCATCGTCTTCCTCCCGGTAAGGTATGCGGTAAATAGTTCTCTAGCTTAATACCTCATTATAGCATAGCGAAATTCAATTGGCTCGGACGACGAATGTACCCCCTGCTGCCGCTTAGTCTAAGTCATTCTTCGAGACGCCAAGCGGCTTGTCCCTCGCAATTGCGATAAATTCGCAGCCCCGATGCCGAACATCGCGACTCGGAGCTCGAACTCGATTCGCCCGAACAACTCGGCGAGCCCTTCGGCGGACTCGATCGCGGGGGCGAGCAGCGCTCTGCCGTACGAAGCCATATTCGCGCCGAGCGCGATCGCCTTCGCTGCTTCGACTCCGTTAACCAGCCCTCCGCTTGCTAGGAGAGCGATGTTCGGCAGAGCATGTCTGACTTCCGTAACGCATTGCGCGGTCGGCGTTCCCCAATCCTCGAAAGCTTTCGCCGCCGCTTGGCGAATCGGATCAGAAGTGCGATGTTTCTCCACTTCGATCCAGGAAGTGCCGCCCGCTCCCGCCACGTCTATGAACGATATTCCGGCATCGACTAGCGAGCGCGCCGTATCGCCATCGATCCCGAAGCCTACTTCTTTCACGCCGATCGGAAATTCCGCATGTCTGCACAACAACTCGATCCGGTTCAGCAATCCGGAGAAATTCCAGTCGCCGCCGGTTTGGAACAACTCTTGCAAACCGTTCAGATGCAACACGAGCGCATCCGCTTCCGTTAAGTCTACGGCTCGCCGGCATTCGTCGACACCGTATCCGTAATTGAATTGCACCGCCCCCAAGTTCGCGATGAGAGGGATGCTGGGCGCAACGCTCCGAACGCGGAACGTATGGGCCGTTTCCGGGCATTCGATCGCCGCCCGCAAAGAACCCAGTCCCATTCCCCAGCCCCGCGACTCCGCCGCCTCCGCGAGTCGAACGTTAATGCGCGCGGCTTCGTCCGTACCGCCTGTCATAGAACTGACCATCAGCGGAGCCTTTAGATTCCGTCCTAGAAATTCGCATGCGGTATCTATCGCGCCGAAATCAAGCTCGGGCAACGCTTGATGCCGGAAACCGTATTCGTCGAATCCCGTTCCTCCTCCCCAACCTTCCACGTCTTCGTTCATGCAAATCTCGATATGTTCGTTTTTCCTGCGCTTGATATCCGCTTGCGATTGCTCTAGCGGCTTCGTTTCATTCCAACTGCTCATTCTCTCTGCCCCCGCGATGCTGTATCTATGAATCGGTATTGATTAGCTTTCCTTCACCTTATCGGAATATGCCATTTCAGTCTAATATCCGCATTTTCGTTCCAACTCCGTCCCCTCGCTATCGCGTCGAACACGAAATCGATAGCCGCGCGGTGCGCGGCGTAAATCTCCGTGTCTTGAATCGCGCGATAGACGGCTTCGACGGCCGGCAGCAATACGGTTCGGTCCCCTTCGTAGAAGGCATCCCGAACGCCGTCGTCGTCCAACGGACGGCTCGCGGCCAATTCGCGCGAATGCTCCGCGGCCGCTTTGGCCAACGCGAACGCGCCCAGCGTCAGCCGCGGGGAAACGAGCCAGCTCGGCGGAGTCCGATACTCGAAGCCGCCATGCGGCTGTCGCCTTACGTCCCCGAGCGTGCCGTAGCGAGGCCTCCTCTTGCCCGCGGCCGGAGGCTCCAGCAATCGGAGCGGCAAGCCGACCGCGTTATCCAGAGCGCGGAGTCGTTCCCCCGTCAACTCGACGCCACTCAGATGAATATGGCCGCCAAGCGGTAAGCCTCGCACGGGCATCGCCCCCGCGTGCCAGGAGAACAACGTGCCCGCCGTTCTCTCCGCGGCGACGCGCAACAATCTGCGAACGTCCGCGGTTAAGCTCATCGGATCCGGCGTCGGTCTTGGCCTCAGTTCCACAAGCGGCCATATTTTCTCCCCTCGAAGACGTACCGAGTCGCAGCCGGCGTCATCTTCCGGCGCGAAAAACTTGGAAGCCGAGACGATGCGGCCCGACGGCGACAGAAGTACGAATTCGGGGTCCGCTCCCAGCGTCGCATGAACTTCGCTCCCTGACTCCTTCTCCCATCTGTCGGCGTGGAGTTGTAATAGATCGCGGAGCCGGGTTGCTTGGACTTCGTCGCTAATCCGCGGCCAAACGGACGAAATCCCCGTCACGCATATTGTACCCGAGTCGCTCAGCCGTATTGTCGCTTGGCCGAAATCGAGACCAAGCGCATAGATCGCCCGAACGGACAATCTCTCCGCCGGCTTCCAGATGGGATGCTCCTGAGGAATTATATCTTGCTCGCTGGCGAAAGTACTGAATCTTCTATATTTAACCTCATTAATTTTCATAGTTTTAGACGTTCCCGCGCTTCTAACCCGCTTCATTCCGACGGCTTCGAGTCCCCAGACCGTAACTTGAATTCGCGTTCCTTCGCGACCTTCGTCGCCGATTCTAGCCGGAAGCCCTTCCCTGCGAAGGCGCCGCTCGATTTCCTCCGCGCTTAAGCTCATGACGGCGCGGGACGATACGTTCATGTACCAAGGGGTTGCCTTTCCTAAGGATTGCAGTGCCTTTAAGGCTGTCCCTTTTCCGTTCGTGCCGAATCCATCCATCGACGCGAGGCAATCGTTCGGCCCTGCCTCCGACAGGTCGCTAAGCAGAGGGATGCCCCATCGCTCCATTTCGTCGCGCCGAACGTTGCCTTTTTTTTCCGATTCCGGGATGTATAGACGAAAGGAACCGCCATGGCCGCCCAAACGAAAACCCCCTCCCGACAACACGGGAAGGGCCGTCCCGCAGGCGGCGCGCGAACGCCGAAGCCGAATGACCCTTCCCAATGTTCGCCGCTGCTGCAAACAGGCTTATCCCGTTGTTCCGACAGGGCATTCGCCCTCGACTATTGTTCCGTCTCTGCATAGACTTAAGTACCGGCCGATGACCGAACCGATTACAAATCGTCTTCCAGTAAATCGGAATCGAGATCTTCGAAATCTCCGTCGTCGCCAAGGCCGAAGCCGACGTCTTTCCCCTCGTCGTCTGTTCCGCTAGGATCCACAACGACGCACACTTTCGTTTCCGCTACCATCTCCACGGCGAATTCCCGTTCGACGCGGATGATCACGGAGGTACCTTTGGAACCGATCGTCGCTTCCACGCAATTAGGCTCTTGCGTCGCATCCGCAGTGACCTCTTCCGTGGATGAGCGATGTTTCGGATCTACATACGATAGAGAAACAAGCTCAACGTAAGAGATCGTCTCTTTCGCCACATCGGTTTGCGAGTTTTTGTTGTACGAATACCAGATGTTAATATCGTAAGACCCGATTACTTCGATCCCGTCCCCCGATTTCACCGCTTCATATTGATGATTGATGATCCACGCGCCCAGAATGCTGGTCGGGTGGTGCGGCGGCGTTACGGTGTGGGTAATCGTCGAGAACTTACGGCCTTTGCCGCAAACCGCCTTCGTGATGATTTCCCTGCGCTGCAGCCGTTTATCCGCAATAGCCATTTCGGTAGACCTCCTCCATACGATCAAGTCACTTAAAGTCTATGCAGGACATTCGTCTAGAGTGACAAAAATGTATCGACGCAACCCGCAACCGTTACCCGGCACCGTCTTGGGCGGTTGTCGGGATAGACTTTACGTTTCATTGTATGATCGCTTGGGCAGAAGTTGACTTCCGTTTTTTCTCTCGGCTCGCGATTCCCAAATATCTTCTAAGCTCTCGGGTAAGATGGAAGAGGGCGGAGCGGGTTTCGAACTCGTCTCTCGTAAACGGGAGCGGCATTCCCTTGAACTCGGCTTCCAGCTCGCCTAGCATTCTCTCCGTCTCGCCTTCGTAGAAATCCGACTTGACGTCCTCCTTCAACCTGTCGAACAAAACCGCGATCAGTTCCGCCTGGGAGACATGGCTGGACACGAACGCGACGGACTCCATCATGAGTTCGATCGACTCCATCTGCTGGCGGCGCATTTGAAAATAGAGCATCCACGGTTCGTCCTGAGGAATAAGCCGATTCTCGCGCGCGCGTTGCGACACTTCGATTCCTTGTTCGATCGTCGATAACGTCTCGAGCATCTCTTCTCCGCCCCAGATGGAATCGGGCTTCCTCAGATGCTCGGCCAGATGTCCAAAAATCGCGGAAAAACCTTCCTCCGTCCGGACCCGCAGCGCGGCGAGAGTCCTGCTTTCCTTCGGCATGTACGCCATGTTGAACAACGTCGCCGAGCCGAGTCCGATCGTCAGCAGCTCCAACTCCGTCAGAAGCGCATGCGCCGTTACTTCGTTCCGCGCGAACAGGTGGAATACGATAACCGATCCCGTGATAATGCCGTCTTTCAACCCCGTCCGGGCCAGAAGCGGATAAGCTAACAAAATATACACGGCAAGCACCCAAATATAGAAGCCAACGAATCCGAACAATAGCGAAGCCAGCAACAATCCGAGCACGGATGCCATAAAGCGCGCGAATACGGTTTTAAGGCCCCGCCAGCGCGTCGTGTCCACGCCCATGATCGCGAGTATGCCCGCGGAAAGCGGATTATCGACGCCTAGTAAGTATGCGGCATAGATGGCGACTAACGTCGCCACCGCTGTTTTGATTACGCGAATCCCCATTCCGAGCTCCTCCCGGCCTTCTTTCCGTTCCCATCGCAACAAGGGCCGAACAAGAGTTTCCTCTTCTTCGCCCCCGGCATGAGCTAATCCAAACGATAGATGTCTTTGTATTTTTCTTCCAGATAGTCGCACAAGTAGGACGATTGCAGCGGTTTGCCGCTAATTCGTTCGATGATCTGCGAGGGCTGCAGCAGCTTTCCATGCCGATACACTTGCTCCGTCAGCCATTCCTTCAACGGTTGCAACCGGCCTTCCGCGACTTGGCGATCCAAATCGGGCAGCTTGCGCTTGGCGACGTCGATCATCTGAGCGCCGTACATATTGCCCAACGAATAGGATGGGAAATACCCGAACGCCCCGCCGGACCAATGAACGTCCTGCAGCACGCCTTGCGCGTCGTTAGGCGGCGTAACGCCCAGCGCCTCCGCATATTTCCGGTTCCAGACTACCGGAAGATCGCGCGGGTTTAAATTTTCGTTGAACAGCATTTTCTCGATCTCGTAGCGAATCATAATATGTAGGTTATACGTCAACTCGTCGGCTTCGATCCGGATCAGGGAAGGCTGAACGACGTTGATCGCGCGGTAGAACTGCTCCGCGGAAACGTGATCCAACTGACCGGGGAATAACTTCTTCAAATCCGGCAAATAACGTTGCCAGAAGCCAAGACTACGTCCGATCATATTTTCCCATAGGCGGGATTGCGATTCGTGAATACCCATCGACGTGCCGGTGCACAACGTCGTCTCCGCCAGCTCTGGCATGATGTTCTGTTCGTATAGCGCATGGCCGCCTTCATGGATCGTGCCGAACAACGCGCTAGTCAGATCATTCGGCAAATAACGGGTCGTAATTCGCACGTCTCCAGGGCTTAATCCCGTCGCGAACGGATGAACGCTCTCGTCCAGTCGTCCCGCTTCGAAGTCGTAACCCATTTCCTTAAGGATGAGCTTGCTGAAAGCTTTCTGCGCTTCCTTGTCGAACGTGCCTTCCAAGAACGAAGTATCCGGTTGATGCTCGGACTTGGCGATGCGTTCCGCCAACGGCACGAGACGGGCTCTCAGTTCGCCGAACAAACGATCGAGCTCGACGGTCGTGAGTCCCGGCTCATACATATCCAACAGCGTGTCGTATGGAGTCGTCTTTACGCCCCACAGCTCGATGAATTTGCGGTTGAAGTCGATGATCTTCTCGAGGTACGGCACGAAGCCGGCGAAATCGTCGTTCTCCTTCGCCGTTTCCCAGGCGGATTCGGCTTGCGACGTCAATACGACGTACTCGCGGTGCAGTTCGGGCGGAATTTTCCGATTGCGCTCGTATTCTTTGGCAGTCTCCTCGACGAGCCGGCGATCGATCTCGCCAAGTTCGGCCAGACTGGCAGGTTCATTTAATTGCGCGATTAGATCTCCCAGTTCCGGCGAAGTCGAAAGCTTGAACGTTTCCGAGGACAGCGCTCCGACGGCTTCGGAACGAAGCTCGATTCCTTTGCGGGGCGCCCCCGTTCTCATATCCCAATAGACGAGACCGAGAATTTCTTCGTATTGTTTAATTCGACCGATAATTTCCCGGAATCGCTCGAGGGGTGCTTTGGCGGATTCATTTTGGTTACTCATGAAGGCACGACCTTTCCTTGTTGGATATTGTCTCCTTGATCATAACTTCCGCAATATTTATAATCAACTTACTTATCGTTTTAACCTAGACGGTCCGAAGACGTTCGGTTGCAGTTATATGAAGGAGGAATTTCGGTCATGATCATTCATTGGAGCGACGACGCGATACGGGAAATTCGTCTAAGATACGGAAGCGACGCTACCGTATGGAAGCTCGTTTCGGACTCCGAGGGTTGCGGATGCGCAATGAACGGAGTCGCGGCGCTATGGGCGATTCAAGCTCCGCAGGAGGGCGAATTGCAAGCCGAGAGCAACGCGTTCGAGGTCTGGTACGAGAAACGCCATGAGGTTTTCTTCGACGAGAGCATGCGCGTTACCTACCAGCCGGAGCACCGCGCTTTCAAGTTGGCGAGCGACGGACAGATTTATAGCAACCGATTAAGAATCGAAGATCGACGGATAATTAATTCCATTAAATAAATAGGGGTGACTTTCTTCATGCATAGAATGGATGAAATTCTGGCTTATAATCGCGAATTCGTGAAAAACAAAAGCTACGAGGAATATTTAACGACGAAATTCCCCGAGAAAAGATTGGTTATCGTCACTTGCATGGATGCGAGGCTTACCGAGTTGCTTCCCAAGGCGATGAACCTGAAAAACGGAGACGCCAAGATTATCAAGAACGCCGGGGCGATCATCACCGCGCCGTTCGGGAATATTATGCGGAGCGTTCTCGTCGCGCTTTACGAGCTAGCGGCGAACGAAGTGTTTATCATCGGGCATCACGAGTGCGGAATGACGGGGATCGATCCGAATAAGGTCGTGTCCCATATGAAAGAGCGCGGCATCCAAGAGCATGTTATTCACACGCTCCGCCATTCGGGCATGAACCTGAACCGTTGGTTAACCGGCTTCGACAACGTGAAGGAAAGCGTCGAGAACAGCGTCGACATCGTGCGCAACCACCCCTTGCTGCCTCCCGAAACGCCCGTTCACGGACTCATTATTCATCCCGAAACCGGCGAACTCGAGATGGTCACGGACGGTTATCTCCACCTGGAAGCTCGCGGCTAAGCGCTTTGCGCTTGGCCGCCTCTGCCCGGGCGATCACGACTTCGCTGCGATCCCTCGTCAGGTGGCGGTGAATGACGTTATCCCCGGCTTCAAGCCCCGCAATGCCCCATGAGTAACCGAGCTCGCGGCAACGCTCTTCGGCGGCAGAGCGCAATACCGGATCGACGAGCGGCAATTCGATGTCTGCATACGTCGCTTCGGGTTTCCGCCATTCCTCGGCCGCTCTGCTTAGCGCGATCGCGAGTTTTTTTCCATCCAAACCCAGTTCGTCGAAATTCCCCGCCATCGCTTCCGCCTCTGCTTCTACCGCCGCTTTGCCCATCAATTTCGCGGCCCCCGTCCAATTGCCTCTCCTCGCATGGTACAGGCATACCGGGATTCGAATCAGCACGAGCCAGCAACCGATATACGGGGAATCGGGGTTTTCCTTCCAATATTCTTCCATGATTTCATGGCACTCGAAATAGTCGCGGGAACCGTAATACTCCGCCAGATAATCGATGAATCGTTCCGGATAAGGAAATACGTTCAATGAATACACTCCTCGCGTGCACGCACCTTCGACGCGCAAATCTATTCTTAAGCATACCTCAAAATGAGCTGTCGGACATCCCTCCAAAGCAATTACGCCGCCGGAATACTCACAAAATGAATCTCTTAATAATTAACCCTATTAAATTTGAAACCCGCATGCCGCTTTTTCGTATAACCATCCATAGACCATCAAGTTTCAGAAGGAGCGTCATACATCATGTGGAAAAAAGCATTGCTAGTGTTAAGCCTGTTCGCGTTCACGATCGCCGTTACGGTTCCGGTCGACAGCGCCGACGCAAGACCCCGTTCGTTCAGCTCGGGGAAGAAATCGTTCTCCAAAACGCCGCCAAAATCTCAAGATAGCGTGAGTAAAAGTTCCACCACCAATAAATCATCCACTTCCTCGACCAGCGGAACGACCGCGAAGAAACCCGGATTTTTCAGCGGCGGCAGCTTCATGAAAGGCATGATGATCGGCGGTTTGGCCGGTTTGATGTTCGGCGGAATGTTCGGATCTGGCTTCCTCGCCAGCATGATGGGCTTTATCGTTAACGCGCTTGCCTTAGTCGTATTGGTCGCCGTCGCCATGGCCGTCGTTAACGCCTTCAGACGCAGACGCCAGCCGCGTCCTCGCGAACAAGACGGCCCGCGTCGCTGGTAACGGACGATGAGACTCAGCATGGATCAAATCGTCAACGCCGTTTGCATGAATTTGGCCGAGCGCCACGAAGTGCCGGTCGAATCCGTCGAAGTCGATCTCTTGTATGATGAAGCGCAAGGGTTCAGCGCCGAGGTCTGGGTGCAAGGACGGAGCCGCTTCATCATCGAAGCGAATATCAAGGAAGCGATCATGCGTTACGTATTGGCCGAATTCGAGCTCCGCGTCTACCCCTCGCAGATTACCCTCGACGTAGAAGACGAGATGTGGGCGGATATCGAGCAATAACGGACAAATGAAAAGGGTTTTCCCGGAAGTCATTCTGAAAATGACCGAGGGAAAACCCCTTTTTTTATTTCTCACATCCATTTGGATAATTGCGATTTTCCACGCCGGATGTAGGATTTGACGGTGTTTTCGGAGCAATCGAGCTGCCGCGCGATATCTCCGTAGCTGATCTGCTTATAGATCCGCATATAGATCGCCGCCCGCATGCGCGGCTTGAACCGTAATAGAAGTCGCCGGACGAGCCGATCGAACTCCCGATCTATGACAGCTTGCTCGGGATCCGACATGACCGACGCGGCTTGCGAGTCCAGCGGCGTCCAAGAAATTCGGCGATTGCGGCGCCATTGATCGACGAACAACCGGTAGCCGGTCAGGTTCAGCCATCCCTTCGGATGTTCGGGCATGCGTTCCTGTTGGCAGAGCTTCAAGAAAACGTCGTGAACTAAATCCTTCGCTTCCTCCCGGTTGCGCGTCAGCTTGAACATGAATCGGCCGAGCGTGACCGAATGCGTAGCATACAGCTCATCCAGATTCCCCGCTTGCTCCATTCGTCCGTTCACCTCCGTCCTCGGACGAACAATCGGATTTCGCAGACGTCATCGTTGCCGAAGCAACCTCCGGAGGACCGATCGAGACGCGTTTTCCATCGAACTCGAGAACGGCTTTGCCCTGTACGTTCATCGCGTCTAGATACGCCTTAGGAATTTGCAACCGGCCGACGCGGTCGACGACGACATATTCCTCATGGCGAGCGCCGAACGCGGAATCGGACGAAGCAACGATAACGGTCCCGTCCGTACCGGCTAAAGAAGCCTTATCCGCATGAACGCGTTCCTCATCGTCCGACTCCCGTCTTACCCATTCCGTGCTCGTCAATCCGTCCCGGATCGCCACGACGCGGTCGACTTTGCCGGCCACCGAGAGATCGTGCGTGACGATGACGATCGTTACTCCCATTTCCCGGTTAAGCCTGCGGAAAATACCGAGAATCTGCTCTCCCGTAGCGCTGTCCACCGAGCCCGTCGGCTCGTCGGCAAGTACGAGCTGCGGCCGGTTGGAGAGCGCGATCGCGATCGCCACTCTTTGCTGCTCGCCTCCACTCAGCTGCGCGAGCCGGCTTTTCATCCGATGTTCGAGTCCGACCGCGCTCAGCAATTGCTTCGCGTACGCGCGGTCGGCTTTGCCTTGGATCAGCATCGGCAACTCTACGTTCTGCAGCGCGGTCAAATAAGGGACTAAATTCCGTCCGTTGTTCTGCCAGATGAATCCGACCGTGCTTCGCTTGTATTCGATCAGTTGCTCCTTGGTCATTTTGAGCAAGTCCCACTTTCCCACGGAGGCTTGGCCCGCCGAAGGTTTGTCCAGTCCGCCCAGAATGTTGAGCAAGGTCGATTTGCCGCTGCCGCTGTTACCGATGATGGCCATCATTTCGCCCTGTTCGATCGTCATGTTCAGACCCTGCAAGGCAACGACCTCGATCTCGTCGGTTTTGAATATTTTCACCAGTCCTTCGCAATGAATCATTGCCCGGGTCCCTCCTTCGTCCAATCCTGTTATCTTTCTTCGCCGAGCTTCACGGCTTGGGAAATACGCAAGCGTCTCAGCTGCAAGAGGAGCAAGCAGGCTCCCGCCGCCAACATGACCCCGGTAGCCGCGTAAAGCTTAAGCGTATCCTCCGCTTCGAACACGATGCGGAACGGTGGCACTTGACGGTTGCCTTCCAAGCTTGCTCCTTGCAAGAAAGGGAGGAACAACCGGCTTGCGGCTTTCCCCAGCCCGATCCCCGCGGCGACCGACAATCCCGTCGTGAACAACTGCTCGAGCAGCAACATGGCGGTCAGCTGTCCTCGCGACAGTCCCATCGCCCGCAATATCCCAAGCTGCACGACTCTCCGAGATAAAGTGAAAAACCAGAATATCAAGTAGCCGAGCAAAGATACTAGCAAGGAGATAAGAAAACCAAGGCTGAGAATTCCAAAGACTCCGCCCTGCGCCGGGTGATTTCTTCGCAAAACGAGTTCGCCCCGAGCATCTTCAACCTGCGTGATGGCAATGCCGCGATCGGCCAATTCATCCAACGCCGGGGCGAGCTTTGCGCCTTTTTTCATTTTCAGCCAAACCTCGTACGGAATTTTCTCGATCTGCTGATAGAGGTAATCCAGATTCGCGACGAAGAACGGAGATTCCTCCGGGTACAAGCTCGGCCAGTACGGCACGATACCGACGACGACCAAATCGACGGGCTCGTTATCGTATCCGATCGTCAACTTAATCGGATCGCCTTCTTTTAAGCCGTGTTTATCGGCGAAATCCTTCGAGATCAACACGGCTTGCTCGGTCGTACCCAGGGCGTTGAGATATTCATACGGAGATAACGGAAACAGATCTTCCCGGAACCATGCCGTCTTCGCGAAATCGACGTTATCGATGCCGATGACTTGTGCCGAACCTCCGGACTTGCCGCTTATTTCGACTTTGGCGGTCGATTTCATGACGCGCGCGGCGGATTCTATGCCTTCCAGGTTGGCGTAAGCCCCGAAAGAAGGCTCGTTATAATAGATCTTGTTCTCGTCGTCCTCGTCTTGCACGCCCTCCCACGCCGCCTTCAGGACAACGTCGCCGCCATATTGGTATTTCGTGCGATCCGAAGCGTTCGTATCCATCGTTCGCGCGGCGGAAGAGTCGTATACGCCAAGCCCGATCGTTAGAATCAGCAGGATCATCAGAGGGTAAAAGGTGGCTGCCGAACGGGAAAGCTGGGTCAAAGTCAAATACATTGTAACCGGCATGCGGTTTTGTAAGAGCGCGTTCCAGCCATGGAGCAACAAAGGGAATGCGCGCAAGCATAGCAGACCCGCCGCGAAAACGAATAGCGCCGGAATGACGAAAATGACCGGCTGAATTTGAGCGACTCCCCCGCTACTGTCGACGGAAGCGATCTGTCCGGCATCCAGCAAGTACCACCCCGCTGCCGCAGCGCCAAGTAATGCGACGTCTAAATACAACCGTTGCCAAAGCGGTTTGCGATCGTTACGAGCCCGTTGCCGCGAATGCTCCACGATCGACGCTTCCGCGTAATTCCGTATCGGCGCAATCGTGGCGATAACGGCGAACAAAGTGGCCGCGATGCCGAAAATCCAAGACTCCCCGGTAAATCCGACGGGGATGGACTTACGGCCAACGAAGGAGAGGAAGCCGCTGGACGAGCCGATCGTCTTGGCCATGAACCATGCCGCTCCCGATCCGATCAACAACGCAGCGGCTCCCAGCATCGTCGCTTCGATCGCATAGAGCAAAGCGATCTGCTTCGGACTGGCTCCCCTGCTATGCAGCACGGAAATGTCGCCTTTCTGCCTGGCGAGAGACTGTTGGGCGTTAAGCGTAATGAAATAAATCACCATCGCCAGCACAGGCGCGGCCAGCGCAAATAACATCGCTTGCAATTGCAGGCTCTGGCGATTGAATTCATAGAGCATGTCCAGGAAAGACAAATTCACCTTCGTGTTCGCCAACATGCCGTGCAAATGGATTTCCAAACGCTGAAGCTCGCCGATAAGCGGCGATAAATCGCGGATACGAATATTGCCGAGATCGAACGCGAAAAACCAACTTGCCGAATCCAATACTAGTTTATTGTCCTTTAAGAGACCTTCTACCATCGTGATCTTGCTTACAAGCAACGTTGCGGCGAGCTTCTCTTTCCCGTCGATCGCCAGACTCGAATCCGCTTCGTCCTTCAATCGGTAAGTACCGGAAATACGCACGGTCAGTCGCTTCGTCTTGCCGTCATCCTTCTTCGAATCGTAGAAAAAGGAATCGCCGACCTTCCAACCGTAACGGCTCAACGTCTCGTTAAACGCTAGCGCCTCGACTACGCCGTTCTGCACGCCGTCTTTGGGCATTTTACCATCCACAAGTTCGAGAAGTCCCTGCGGCAAGCTCTGCGCGGCTATTTCCATTCTCGCAAGCCGGCTAGCGGAACTAGCCGAAGCCGGATCCGCCGACCGGACCGTCGACGCTGGCAAGCTTATGCGGCTAGAGAAAGCATCCGCGGGGAAACCGATACGGCCCGGCAACTGCTCGTTGATCCATGCGTCGGCTGCCGCTAGCCCTTCCAAATCCGTTTCGTCCCCGCCGCCCGACTGAAATTTCATGAAGAGGGAAGCTGCGGGAAGTCCCTTCGTCTTCTCCTGAAGCGATTCGGACACCAGTCGCTTTAGCGTTCCGTCCGCGTACATCGGAATGCTCATCGCGAACGCAGCCGTTACCGTTAGCCCCAGCAAGGTACTGAGCGTGAACCAGCGGTTTTGCCACATTTTCAGAAGGAGATAGACAAAAATACGCATTATTTCCCCACGACCTTCTGGCCTTCCTCGAGCCCCTTGATGATTTCGACGTCCGTCGTCGTCTGCACGCCGATCTCGACGTCTACCTCTCCTTTACTGCCGTCGGCATTCGAGACGAGAACGTAGTTGCGCCCGTTTTGTTTCCTTAGAGCGGCGACGGGAATCGATAACGCGTTTTCCCTTCGTTCGACGATGACGGATGCGGACAAAGGCGTTCCATGCTGTACGTTCGCGGGCAATTTCTTCAAGTCGATCAACGCATACGAATCAAGCGAATCATCTCCCGTACGCGCCGTCGATATCGGGAGCCTTCTTACTTTGCCCGCATGGTCTCCCGCCGTATTGACGCTAACTAAAGCCTCCATGCCCGGAGCGATGATCTCCAGGTCGGCGGAAGCGAATTGTACGGCAACGACGAGCGAATCCATATCGGCAAGCTGTCCGATCTTGTCGTACGCTTTCGCGATATCCCCTACCTCTGCCGTGAAGCTGACGATCGTCCCTCCGTAGGGTGCAAGCAGCTTCGAGTTTTGCAACTCGCTTCGCAAATCCGCTAAATCTTCCTTTAACAGCTTATAATCCAGCTGTTGCTTGCGGATCAGGATATCGCTGTCCGCGGAAACGTCCCGCAACGCGCTTTTCATGTCGAGTTCCGCTTTCTCCAGCTCGATTTCCTTACGCGATATTTGTTTCTCCGTATCTCCCGTATCGAGTACCGCCAACACTTGGCCTTTCTTCACCTTATCGCCGGTTTTTACGCGAACGTCGACGATTCGGCGGTTATCCTGCTTGAAAAAGAGATTTTCCTCCTTTTCCGACATCAGCTTCCCGGAACCGCTCGCTTTGATTTCCAGCGTTCCTCGCTTAACCGGATATTCCGGCTTTTGCGAAATCTTCGGCGGTTTGATCGCGGGCAGCTTCTCCGCTCCTTCTTCCTGCGGCAACAAGGAACACCCCGTCGCTAACGACAAGCACGTCGCCGCTAGCAGCAACCCGGCGAGTCCTTTTTTTCTAATCCGGAACGATTCGGCCATCGACCATTTGATAGACAACATCCGCCGCCCCCCATAAAGTAGAATCATGCGTGGTCATGCAGATCGCGATGCGCTCCTCCTCCACGATTTCCCGGAACGCTTCGATAATGCGCGCCGCCATGAGCGTATCGAGCTCGGCCGTAGGCTCGTCCGCCAGCAATAAACGGGGCCGGTGGGCAATCGCTTTGGCGATCGCCACCCGTTGCTGTTCTCCCCCGGACAACTCGGACGGACGATGAAACGCGCGTTTCGTTAGACCTACGAGCTCCAGGCAACGATCGACCCGCTTCTTCCATTCCGCCCGGGGAATTCCCGCCATGCGCAAACTCAACTCGACGTTCTCCCGTGCCGTTAGGAGCGGCAGCAGCGCGAACGATTGAAAAATAAATCCGATTTCTTTCCGTCTGACGACCGTCAGCCGTTTATCGCTCCATTGTTGGAGGGGAAGGCCCCGGAACAACACTTCTCCTTCCGTTGGGCGATCAAGCCCTCCCAGCAAGTTGAGCAGCGTCGTTTTTCCGGAACCCGATCGTCCTCTCAGCATCGTAAGCCGGCGGGATTCAACGGACATCTCGATGCCCTTCAGCACTTCCAATTGCCGATTGCCCGAACGAAAGCTTTTGCGAACGCCTCTGACCTCTAGAAGCGTCTCTGACCCGACTATCGTCATTACGATTGCCCGACTGACGTGTTCGCCTTAGTGAGCAACAGTTGGCCTTTCGTCTGAATCTCTTTAAGCGCTTGATCAAGCGTCGCGGAGCCTGCAACGACTTGTTTGATTTGCTCGGCCGCAAGCTGCGAGAAGTCGGCGGCGAAGCCTTCGGGCAACGTTTGCAGAATTGCTTGCGAATTCGCTTTTAGCGCGTAGAAAGCATCGATGTTTTTCCCGCTCTCTTGCGTTTTGTACGCGGTTCTTGCCGATAACGATGGAGACGACTTCGCGCTCGTCTTCGCTAGTTGCTCGCCGTTAGCGTATTTCAGAAATTCCCAAGCCGCCGAAAGGTTTTCCGAAGCGGCATTAATCGAGAATACGCTGTCCAGACTCATGTTGCCCGTGACGTCGGGTTGAGATGGATCGACGGGGACGGTAACGACGTCCCACTCGAATTTTTTGAACGGGCTTCCCATCGGCTTAACCGTTGTCGAATCCGTGCTCTTGGAAGATCTGACGGCGCCTGCCGCTCCAATTTTCGTTTCCATGCCCATGAGATTCATGATCATAGGTCCATCGATCGTCATCGCGGCCTGACCTGACATGAACCTCATCGAATCCGGGGTGATCGAGATTGCCATTTTGCCGCCGCCCATGCTGCGGAACACGCCTCCTCCCGCGCCGCCGTTATCAGACGGCATCGAGATGCTTCCCGATTTATAGCCGTCGATGACCGCTTGGAAGATCGATTTCCACTCCGGAGAATCGATCGATACCGTACCCGCATCCGCGTCGGCGTATGTAAGACCTTTCGCCTCGCCAATCGTTCGCACGAGCTCGAACGGATTCGACGTTTGGGAAGATTGGAACAAGCCGTTCAGCGCATCGTCTCCGTCTTTTTTCGCGGGGAACCGGGCAGCCAACCGCATCGCGTCTTCCCAGCTCATCCCGTCCGTAGGGTAAGGAATTCCGTACTTATCGAATAGATCTTTGTTATAATAAAGCGCCTGCGTCGAGAAGCTCGGACTTAAACCGAACAGCTTGCCCGATCCCTTGGCTTTCAGCAGCTCGATGACGGAAGGCTGAAAGCCGTCTAGATCGAACTCGTCTTGTTTGACGACGGCATCGAGATCGTACAACATCCCTTTTCCGGCGAGTTTCGCGTATTGATCTTCCGTCAAATAAAGGGCGTCCGGCTGCTGCTCCTTCACAAGCTTTTCCATCTCCGCCACGGGATCCTCCGCGTTGAACACCGACTCCGTCGACACGACTTCCAATTCGACGTTGGGGAACATCGTTTGAAATGCGTTGCCGTATTGCATAAAGAAGGCTTGTTCATTGAAATAGGCGACCTTTAGCGTCCCTTTGTCCTTCCTGTCCAATTTGCTTATTGCCGATTTCTCCTTGCCTCCCGACGACGTGCAAGCCGATAATGCGAGCGTTAACGCAAGCGCCCCCGTCCACAAGCCTGATTTTCTTAACCTACGATTCATCTCTTCGATCACCCTTCTTCTTGAATTTGCTACATTGCCAAGTATGGTGACGAATTCTTAGAAATCGGTTAGAGTAGCTGAAAGTTAGCTTAAAATTTCATGAAATTGAAATAAGAAAAACTCTCCGACCTGTTGGAGACCGGAGAGTTCAATAAGTATGCTGCCTACAACGGCAAAGTGATAAACACGCGCGTCCCGTTCGAACGTTTGCTGTCCAGGCGGATTTTACCGCCGTGACGCTCCGCGATCCACTTGGCGATAGCCAAACCGAGACCCGTTCCGCCTTCCTGCCGAGTTCGCGCTTTGTCTCCGCGATAGAACCGGTCGAAGACGTGCGGCAAATCTTCGGGCGAAATGCCGACTCCGGTATCCTCCACCTCGATCTGCGCGGAGTGCGCGAATTTGCGGCAAACGACGCGGACGATCCCGCCTTCAGGCGTATATTTGATCGCGTTGTCTAGCACGGTTACGAGCAATTGGTGCAGACGCTCTTCGTCCGCGACCATCGGAATCGGCGAATCCGTCTCCGAATGCAAAATAATGCCCTTCAATTCGGCCAGCATATGCATTTTCGCTACGCATTCCTGAACGATCCGGTCGAATTGGATCGGTTTGCGTTCCAGCTCCAACTGGTTAGAGTCCGACCTGGCCAGCGTAAGAAGACCGCCGACAAGCTTGCTCATCCGCTTGGCTTCCTGCAATACGTTCGAGATCAGCTTGCTATCCTGCTCGATCGTATGGTCGGGATGACGCAGCAGCAGCTCCGAATGCACTTGAATGACGGAAAGCGGAGTCCGCAGTTCGTGGGAGGCGTCCGACACGAACTGCTGCTGCTTCTCAAGGGAAATCCGGATAGGGATCAGCGCCCGATTCGCTAAATAATAGCCCGCTGCTATAGCCACTATGAGTCCGATTAATCCTCCGAACAGTAAAATATCGAATAGCCGATGCAGCATGCTGATTTCGGCAGAGACGTTCGTAAGCAACTGCTGCGTCTTGATTTCGTAGCTCGTCCCGTCCGCCCCGATTAAACCGGCGTAGTGGGTATCGCTCGCGTTCACTACCCTATAGTATTGGTCGCCGACCTTCGCCGTTTTCGGTTCGGTACTGAACCTGCTCGGCAGGAGCTGCTTCAAATTCTCCTCGCTGAACACGGCGCTTCCCATCATCGGGACTGGTACGTTGTCCTTCGTCCAAAACAGCTGGATGACCGGACGATCCATCTGGTTTATCGAGTATAAGACGGTTTTCTGAAGAGGCATCGTGCTGGAAGACTCGCCTCTAATGGCCGCTACCGGAGATACTGCGGATAACGTCATTTTATCCTTTATCGACGTAATCGACCGATCGATCTGGGCGAACAACATCTGTTTCATGATTATGTATACGAAAACGTTCAGAGAAATGAGAATGACGGACAGGACGGCGGCATTGCGGATCGTTAATTGGGTACGACTGCGATTGAACATCAACATTTCTCCTTTAACATATAACCGACTCCGCGAACGGTATGGATATAACGATCGCAGCCGAACGGCGCCAGCTTCTTCCGCAAGTAATGCACGTAAACGTCGACCACGCCCAAGCCCGCTGCAGAATCGATTCCCCACACCCGGTCCAGCAGTTGCTCCTTGGTTAGAATCTGCTCCCGGTTGAGCAGCAAATATTCCATTAGCTCGAATTCCTTGAGCGTAAGCTTCAGGGGTTCACCGTTCGCGAAGCCCTCCATCGATTGGCACTTGACGGCAAGCTGTCCGTATTTCAGCTCGCCGTCCGGCGAGCCAAGGGACAGCCGTCTTAATAGTACCCGGATCCGCGCCAGCAGCTCGGGCGTAGCGAACGGCTTGACCAAATAATCGTCGGCTCCGGCATCCAGTCCGCGCACCCGATCCTCGACGCTGTCGCGAGCCGTAAGTAGCAGGATCGGTTTTGCGCTCCCGTTCTCCCTTAGTTCCGAGAGAATGGAGATGCCGTTGATTCCCGGGAGCATGATGTCCAATATGATTAAATCATGGATGCCCTGCTCGGCCAAATACAAGCCGTCCGGCCCGTTATCCGCTTCGTCCACCTGATAGGCTTCTTCTTTAAGTACCGTGACCACTGCGTCCAGCAACGGCCGGTCGTCTTCCACCACAAGAATTCTCAATAGGTACGCTCCTTCTTTCAGGCCATTCTCAGCCGATCGGAACCTATTTTATCGTACGAACCTTAACGAATGCTTAGAAAACGGCGAATACGTATAGGCAACGAAAAAAAGACGGCGCAGGAAAGGACCTGCACCGCCTTTGTTCGTGAATGCTTTATTCCTGTCTATCTCGCGTTTACCAAGCGTACGCGTTAGGAGCCGATCCGCCGGGACCCGGGAAAATCTCGTCTAGACGAGCGAGCGTAGATTCCTCGAGCAAGATATCGACGACTCTGAGCGCGGATTGCAACTGATCGAGCGTCCGCGGTCCGATGATCGGGGCGGTCATCGCCGGTCGCGTAAGCGTCCATGCGAGCGCCACGTTCGCTTCGCTCTCTCCCAGCTCCTTGCAAAGACCTTCGAACGCTTCCAATTGGGCGCGGTGTTTCTCTACACGTTCCGGATTGTTCGCGCGTTTCGAACCCGCGATCGGATTAAGCGCGTGACCGCTCAACAATCCGCCGTCGAGCGGACTCCATGCGATCACTCCGATACCGAGCTCCTCGGAAGCCGGAAGCACTTCGAGCTCCGGCAATCGGCAGAGCAAGCTGAATTTATGCTGTTCGCTCACGAGGCCGAGCATTCGATGGGCTTTGGCTTCGTACTGAGCCTTGACCAAGTCGCGTCCGGCGAAGTTGCTGGACCCGACGTAGCCGATCTTGCCCTGATGCAACGCGACGTTAAAGGATTCCCACAGTTCGTCCCAAGACACGCT
The DNA here is from genome assembly GCF_003628305.1 of Cohnella endophytica. Taxonomy (GTDB): domain Bacteria; phylum Bacillota; class Bacilli; order Paenibacillales; family Paenibacillaceae; genus Cohnella; species Cohnella endophytica. The sequence continues at coordinate 180,966 of NZ_RBZM01000002.1, forward strand.
GCGGTCCACGTGATGCATCTGGTATAGCTCGATATGATCGGTACGCAGCCTTCTCAATGAACCTTCCAAATGACGGCGTAATTTATAGGCCGACAATCCGGCATCCTTGTTCGGACCGTCGAGCGGATCGCTCATGTCGCCGTAGAACTTGGTCGCAAGCACGACCTTCTCGCGCCGTCCTCCGCCTTGGGCGAACCATTTGCCGATAATTTCTTCGGTTCTGCCCGCATTCTGGCCCCAACCGTAGATGTTGGCGGTATCGAAAAAGTTAATGCCCGCGTCCAACGCGGCATCCATAATCCGGAAGCTTTCTTGCTCGTCCGTATCCACGCCGAAATTCATCGTCCCCAAGCATAACTTGCTGACTTTTAAGCCCGACTTGCCTAACGAAGCGTATTTCATCTTCTCCACTCCCTATTTACGATATTAGTCCGACTCTTCCATCATAACGAATTTATGGCACAAAATAAAACGGCGGAGTCAGAGGCTCCGCCGAATGTTTATATCTTGAATTTCCTGACGATCTCTTGCATGTCTTTCGCGATTCCGGATAACAACTGCGAAGATCTGGTCATTTCTTCGCTGGACGCGAGTTGTTCTTCCGTCGATGCGGCTACCTGTTGCGTCATACCGGCCGTTTGACGCGCGATATTACCCATATTCGCGATCGAAGCCGCCACTTCCTCCGAGCTTGCGGCGAGTTGCTCCGCCGCCGCCGCGGCTTCTTGCACTCTGCCCGATACTTCCCGGGTCGAGTCGACGATTTCCTTGAACGCTTCTTCCGCGTGCTGCGTCGCGATTACGCCTTCCTTCACGTCGGCCAGACTTGACATCATCGTCGCGGCGGCCTTGCTTGTATCCTGCTGGATCGTCGCGATCAGTTCGATAATGCCTTGCGAAGATTCGGTGCTCTGCGTTGCCAGCTTACGAACTTCCCCGGCGACGACCGCGAATCCTTTGCCATGCTCTCCGGCGCGGGCCGCTTCGATCGCGGCGTTAAGCGCGAGCAGGTTCGTCCTCGCGGAAATATCTCCGATAAGCTCCGAAATATCGCTGATCTGCGAGGATTGCTGCTCTAGCTTACGAATCGTGGCGTTCGCTTCTTCCACGGATTCGTACAACCGTTGCATGCGATCCGATACTTCCACGATTTTGTCGGAGCCGTCGTTCGCCCGGTTCGCCGTCATCTGAGACAGCTCCGACACTTCGCCGGTCGTCTCCGCGATCCGTTGAACCCCTTCGGCCATCTCGTCGATCACGCGGCCGCATTCCATCGCCGTGTTCGCTTGGTCTTCCGAACCGATCGCCACTTGGCTGATCGATTCCGACACATGCTTCGCGGCTTCGGCGTTCTGATCCGAACTGGCATACAGCTGCGCGGAAGCGGAGGCCACTTGCGTAGAAGCGTCTTGCATCTGATTGACCGAAAGCTTCAGATGAGCCAACGTCCGATTCACGGAATCCATCATCACTCCGAATTCGTCTTTGCGCTTTATCGTAAGCGGTTCGGCCGTCAGATCGCCGCTAGAGATGCGATTCATCATCGCGGTCGTAGCATTGAGCGGACGCGTCAGATTCAATATCAATGCCGCTGCAAGAGCTCCGACGATTACGAAAATTCCGATCCCCAGGAAAATTAAGAACCGGGAAGTTTGACTATAAATGTTCTCGCTCTCATGTTGGCTATCAACGGCTCCCGCATGATTGTAGTCGATTATGCTCTGAACGGCTTTTTGCAATTCCGGGACCAATTTCTGAGCGTCCAGAGTAGATTGGGCAATCTCTTCCTTCGTAGCTTTCTTAGAAGCATCCGTCGTGAATGTCTGATTGAATTTATCCCAAGCATCGGTTAGGATCTTAAAATTATTTATATCCTCGTTATCGTGCAAGGTTCTGCCGTATGCCCTGATGTTCTCGTCTATCGAAACTACGATTTGGCTTCTCGTTTGCTCCAATTGTTTTTTCTGGGCAGGGTCTTGCGTCACCAACGTTTGATAATAATTACTAAGATACTGTTCGATGTTCACATTAGCTTTGTTAATCGTCTCGATCCCGAACATCCAGTCCGTCGTGACTACTTTAGTGAAATTGGTCGTTTTCTTGATCTGGGTTAACCCGTTATAACCAAGTACTACGACAAACACTAGCACGATTGCAAATGAACCGAGCAACTTCGTTCTAACTGATCTCATCATGTTCCCCCTGTTGTGGACGCTATTGGCAATCGTTGTGCTATTGCTACTGTAATAATAGATTCGTCCTTTGCAAAAAACTATTAAAAACAATTCTAAAATTGCATAAAAAAGGAACTTGACGAACAATAATATTAGGCTCGATAATTTGCCGAAAACAAATAAAATTCCGACCCTATTTTCTGGTCGGAACAGCGGCGATCGTCTTTTCTATGGCTTGCTTTAATAAAGAACCCGAACGGTTCCAAGATAGTTTTAACGCGTCGAGTCTGGCTTGCCGGCCTTTCGTAATGCACAGTCGAGGGTTCTCGTAGGCTTTTCTCATTTGTCTTTTTAAGCTGCCGATATCCGGTTCCGCCCACAGTTGCCCCTTTTCGGAGAATAAATGGCGGAATTGGCGCGAGATGGACGTTCTACGATTCATGCCGATGACGGGAGGGCGCAATTTGTATTGAACTAGGAAGGAATTATGGCTTGATAAGAAATCCATATGTCCGCCCCAACCGGTTGTTATAACGGGAACGCCGCTAGCCATCGATTCTAGGAATGGCAAGCCTATGCCCTCGCCTCGGGTAGGAAGAACGAAGGCATGCCCTTGTGCATAGATGCTTCTAAGTGACTTCGTATTTATATGCCGGGCAATGATCTGAATAGGGGCGGTGCTTTTACGAATGCCTAGTTTGGCTTTGTAAAACTGTATCCGGCTGCGGATCCATCGGTCATTCTCATAGGCGGCATATCCGTTTGTTTTGATGATCAATCGAACATTATCGCTCGAAGAAAACTCTTCCCAATAGGCTTTTAGCAGCCCTTCGGGATTTTTGCGATGCTGAAAACCGAATACGGATATGAAGGTAAAGGGTCGATTCGCTTTTTTAGAAGGAAGTTGCTTATTCATAGGAACAAACATTTTCGCATCCACGCCATGAGGAACGATGAATATGGGGGTTCTGATTCCGCTATCGCGCATAGCCTGTCTGTTCTGTCGCGAAGGGACGAATACGGCATCGGATTGATTGATCGGATTGATCCACCGCTTAGGAATGCGAGTCGTTTCCCAAACGGTATTAATAATAATCGTATCGTACTGCTTTCTTTCCTTGCGTAAGTTAATCGTATTTGGGGGGTAATGATAGATTAATACCTTGCGGTTATTCGACAGTCCTCCAGCTCGGCCTTGTATTTCAATTACCGAAGTATTCACCCCTTGACGTCTCAACGCCTTAACGTACTCTTTGCAGGCAATTCCAAGACCCGAGGTTCGTTTGACAGGCCCTTGCCATACGACATGATAGGCGGGGATCCTAATCGATGTGCTTTTTTTCGGGAGAACCTTAACCCTCAACACGGGTAGCCCATTGATCATGGAATACATCTCTTCAACTCCATGTACTAGAAGTATTCTTTTAGGATATGCCGATATTGCGCAAACGGTATGGTCATCTAAAATATTAACAAACTTATAGAAAAGCTTTATTTTAAGAAAATTTAAATGTTTCGAAGTTATACTGTGGAGGAATCGGAAAAATGGAGGAGTATGAATGGCCAAGATGAACAAAAAATGGGTTGTTCTATGTTCTGCAGCCCTAGGCGCTATTTATGCCGCCGAATATTTCGCAACGGAAGCCCAAGCCTTGCCACATAATTCCGAACGCTCCCAATTGAGCATTCCATCCGAGGCTAGCTCCCCCATTAACAGCGCAGCACCGACACTGCCCCCTGTAAACAACGTAGCCCCGAGCAGTCCCGCCGAAAGCGCTCCGACTCCAAGTTCCTCCAAGAAAATGTATAATGACGGCTCCTATATTGGAATAGGCAGCAATCGCCGCGGATCGATCGAGGTAACCGTAACGATTCAGCACGATAAAATAACGGATGTTGAAATTAGCCGTTTTGCCATGCATTACTCCGATAGAGACGTCGTAGGACTGCCTGATGAAGTGTTGCAAAAGCAAAGCGCTCAGGTAGATAACGTAAGCGGCGCAACGTATAGCGTAAGGGCGTTCGAAGATGCCGTCCAGGAGGCACTTTCGCAGGCGAAAAATGCATAACGCGGCGAGCCGTCCAATAGGAAAAACGAAAATGTACATGGATACCGTCGTCGACATTCAAGTCGTCACCGAACAACCGCAGCATTTGGTCGAAGCGTCAATCGACCGGGCTTTTGCAGCCTTTCGTAAAGTGGAGGACGCCTGCAGCCGGTTTAGTCAGGACAGCGAATTGATGATAGCGTGCCGACGCATAGCTGCCCCCGTTCCGGTTAGCTCTTATTTATTCGAACCCTTGAGGTTTGCGTTGGAAATTGCCGAATGGACGAACGGCGTATTTGACCCGACAGTGGGAAAAACGATGGAGGAATGCGGCTTTAATCGCCACTATTTGTCTGGCGAAGTCATTGAAAGCTTCGCCGACGCTTCCGTTACGTATCGAGACATCGTTATGGATGAGCATAACCGTACACTATATCTGAAAAAACCGATGGTGATCGATCTGGGCGCAGTGGCCAAGGGATTCGCGATTGATTTGGCCTCAAGAGAGCTTCAGCGGTTTGAACGTTTTGTCGTGAATGCCGGCGGGGACCTTTACGCGGGAGGATCGGATGAACGACGGAATGTATGGAAGATCGGCATCCAGCATCCTGAGAGAGCGGAGCAAAACATCCATATCGTTGAAATTACGAACGAAGCGATTTGTACCTCCGGAAGTTACGAGCGAAAAAGCTCCGTAACGGACGGCGTTCACCATATTATCCATCCCCGAACGAAGCGTTCGCCTAATGATTGGGTCAGTTGCACCGTTATCGCCCCTTTCGCCATGATGGCCGATGCTTTCTCTACCGCGGCCTTTTTGCTTGGGGAGGAAGGCTCGAAGGCTCTCATCGAACAGGCGGAGCTAAAAGGAATTTTGATTTCATCCCAGTTGCAAATCATGAAGATAGGAGAAGTATAAATGAAACCCAAGATATGGGCCAAATCGCCAAAAGGATATGTCCTGATGATCATGGTTGCTTTTCTCGGCATTGCCTCCTATGTATCCCATGAATCGAAGGGCCTCGAGAACGCTCTTATTGCGGTTGTCGCGGCTGTAGTAGCGGATATCGTATGCTGTCTGTTCGAGAAAAGAAAGCGGATCTTTCCGGACGGAGCGGTCATTACCGGGGTGATCGTCTCCCTGATTCTTAGCGTAACTTCCCCATGGTATATCGTTGCGTCGACCTCCGTCCTCTCTATTCTATCCAAGCATCTCTTAGCATACAGAAAAAAACCGGTCTTTAATCCAGCCGCGATTGGACTGCTTCTATCCGTTCCCATCTTTCATGCGCAGCAAAGCTGGTGGGGCGCTTTTGGGGATTTTAACGCATTGTTTCTATTGATTATCCTGGTTGGCGGTTATTGGGTTGCCCATCGCATTCAGAAATTCCCATTGGTGTTCTCCTATCTCGGAGCTTATCTGATCGCTATGTTCGTTATAAGCGTGGGCATTGTTCCGATCGGTTCCGAAACGCTTCATTCGGGGGATATCTTTGACGCGCTTCGGCCGCCGTTTATTAACGCGACGCTGTTTTTCGCTCTGTTTATGCTGACGGATCCCCCTACTTCCCCTGCCAAAACAAGGGATCAAATCATTTTCGGGATGCTTGCCGCTATTGCGGGAGCGGTCGTTTACCGTTTATTCGGAGGATTGATTTACTTGTATATCGGATTGCTGGTCGGCAATTTATATCAATTATTAAGGGGCATGATCCGCCCTCAGCACCGCGCGGCGATCCGTGTATCCGAGTAAGTGCTCAAGCAAGAATAATTTGGATTAGCGCTCGTATGATGATACAATTTTATTTGGACAAGAAAATACTTATTTATCCAAGGAGAGATGTTACGAATGGCAGTCAATGCGTATTTGAATTTCAACGGCAATTGCCGGGAAGTCGTCTTGTTCTACGCGAAGGTATTCGGAATCGACAATCCTTACGTCCTTGCATTCGGCGACATGCCGCCCAACCCGGAATTCCCGCTCCCGGAAGGCACCGAGAAACTCATCATGCATGCCAGGCTGAACATCGGCGGCAGCGACGTCATGTTCTCGGATGTGTTCCCGGGCATGCCGTTTACTCCCGGCAATAACATCAGCCTCTCGTTCTCTTCCAAGAACGAGGATGAAGTACGCGCCGCTTTCCATCAATTAAAAGAGGGCGGAACGATCGGCATGGAGCTCCAAGAGACGTTCTGGAGCAAGTGCTACGGAAGCGTTACCGACAAATACGGAATCGGCTGGCAGTTCAACTTCGATAACGGAGAACCTATGCAATAGATGTAATTAAATTTTATAAAAAGACGCGGGATCCGCCTACACCATGGCGAGGATTCCGCGTCTTGTTATTTATTCGATGACATATTCGGAGAAATAACGGTACCGATGAACAAGACGGCTTTCGTCTCCGTATCCACGATCGCTACGACGAACGGCCGGTCGATTGTTATATGAAAGGAATCGTGCGGTTCAGCCGAACCGGTCAACATTTCGATTTTCGTCGCCGCCGCGGCTTGAACGCCTTGTTCGTCTATGACGAGCGACGAGAAATGTTCGATCTTGCCGATGAAGAGATTATCGGGGTTCCGCACGATTCGATTAAAGTTCGCTTTATCGGGATCAAACGCATCTTTCATTCCTAACGTCATCAAAGATTCTTTCAGACTTTCGGAGTAATTAAACGACACCCTAGGCAAATCAAGCGTTCCATGTCTCCACTCATAGGGTTCGGTTAACAACGTGGGCTCGGCCGCCAGCTTCGCTTGCAGTCTGCTTAACGCGCCTACGCTCTCGTCCGGAAGAAGAACGGCCAAATAAGCCGAGCCTTGCTTTCCGATCGGAATCCGTACTCCCTCGAAATCGGATTTCTTGGCGTACTCGTACATGCCGCCCTTCGACATCATCTGTACGAACACATCTTCATCCGCTTTGCCCGTTACGTGGAACCTCGCGCGATTCGTAGAAGCAGGAGTGAACGGCTCCATCCACGCCCCCTCGAAATCGATCGTATTAAGGACATAAAGGACGGCGTTACCGTTTATTTCTTTCATCACCTCTTTGATCTTCCCGCCCGTGTGCTTCTCGACCCAATCGTTCATTTTTTTGATCGTAACCTCGTCATCGTCCCCGAATGCGAACGTGTCCGCGGCATAATCGACTTGGGATCCGCGAACGAATTCCTTATCAAACGGCATGCCTGATCTCATCCATAATGAGCTGGCGAAGTTCTTTCTCACCTTCTCATCCGAGGGATAAGTTAGCCTATCCAATAAAACGCGGTAATCGCTTCCGACTTCCGCATTCGTCAGCTTCTCTATGCCTAGCGTCGACTTCAGCTCCGATTCCGTCGTTCCCGAGGCACCGTTCGCCATAAGCGCCAATGCCGCGGACACGCTGATTGGCGACAGGAATACGTTTCTATCGGGCGACTTACGTGACATATCGCCGAATAAGGCCAACCCGAAGCGGTTCGAGGCTTCGACGACTCGCTTATCCACTTCTCTCGGGGAAATCCGGCTTTCCGCGCGAATGCTCTCTTTCTCCTCGTTTCCGCAACCCGAGCATAATCCGATGAACAATACTGCAATCCCAAGACCACAAACCGTCCGGCGCATGCAACTCCCCCTAGCTGATTGTTATAATTTGTAAGACGAATCAGCTAGAGGAAATGTTGCGACGAGCAACCATTACGATCCGCAACCTATTATCGCGTCACCCTGATGAAATAGCGGCTACTCGCAGACGTTTCGAAATCTCCTTCCGGACTTACCGCAACATCGGCTCCCTGTTCGTTTTTTACGCACCATTCACCATACGCATATTTGATGCGGCAATTAGCCCCGTGCGCGGACGTTACGGCTGCTTCGGTCAACCGTCCGTCTTTCCATGACAGGTTTATCGAGAACCCGCCTCGCGCTTTCAAACCGCTTATCCAACCCGATCGCCATGCCATCGGCAACGCAGGCAACAACTCGATACGGTTATGGTGACTTTGCAACAGCATTTCCGAGATGCCTGCCGTCCCGCCGAAGTTACCATCGATCTGGAACGGCGGATGCGCATCGAACAAATTCGGATAGGTTGAGTTAGCTAACAGGGTTTGTACCATAACATGCGCTTGGCTCGAGTCCTTAAGCCGAGCGAACTGATTGATTAGCCATGCGCAGCTCCAGCCGGTATGTCCTCCGCCATGAGCGAGACGGCGTTCCAACGTAACCGCCGCTGCCCGAAGCAGCTCGGGCGTCTCATCGTGAATCTGGACTCCGGGATGAAGACCGTATAAATGCGAGATATGCCGATGACCGGGCTCCGCCTCTTCGTAGTCTTCCAGCCACTCTTGGATTTGTCCGTGGCGGCCGATCCGACAATCCGGCAGCTTGACGATCGCTTCGCTAAGCTCGTCCCTTAACGCATCTTCCTCTTCCCCGCCGATAGCACGAATCGCTTCAAGCGTATTCGTGAACAACTCCCGGATAATGGCGATGTCCATCGTCGAGGCGACAGTAACGTTGCACGACTCTCCGTTCGCGAGCAGGAACGCGTTTTCCGGAGAAGTCGAGGGGTTCGTAACTAACGTCCCGTCCGGCAATACGGTTAACCAATCGAGACAGAACAACGCGGCTCCTTTCATGATCGGAAAAGCGCGCTCCCGCAAGAAGCTTACATCGAGAGAGAACAAGTAACGATCCCACAGATGCCGAACAAGCCATGCTCCGCCCAATGGCCAGAACGCCCAACAGGCGCTGCCTCCCGTCGGCGTGCTCATTCTCCATAGATCGACATTATGATGGGTCGTCCATCCCCTGCAGCCATAGTGAATTTCCGCCGTACGCCTGCCGCTATTGCTCAAGTCTTGCAGCATATCGAACAGAGGATCATGGCATTCGCTTAGATTAGCGACTTCCGCAGGCCAATAATTCATCTGCGTATTGATATTCACCGTATAGTCGCTATTCCAAGGCGGTTGCACATGGGGATTCCATATGCCTTGTAGGTTCGCCGGCTGAGTTCCCGGACGCGAGCTAGCCATGAGCAAATATCGCCCGTATTGAAAATATAGCGCCTCAAGCGCCGGATCCTTCTTCGTCTGACGATAAGCGTTCAACCGCTCATCCGTTGGCTTCTCCTCAACCCTAACTGCGGCTTCCGAGATTTCCGCGTCTCCCTCAAGTCTAAGATCGACGCGACGAAACAATTGTCGATGATCCTGCAAATGCCGGCTTCTCGCGCGCTCGTAGCCGGTAACCGACGCGGCCGATAATAACTTCCGGCATCTTTCCGATATGCCCTCTTCGTCAGGCGTCGCGTCATAACCCGTAAACCCCGTGGCAGCGGCGACGTAAATCGTTAACATCTTAGCTTTTCGAATCTCGAGTTTTCCGTTTTTCGTCGCATGCACGAGCCCGTCCGTATCGATCAATACCCGTGCTTCATAAGGCAATCCTAGACCCGTCTCGTATAGCACGGATGCCGGATGATCTCCGCGGTAATTGTCGGAAATATGACTAGGCGCCCTGCCCTTCAAGATTAGCGTATCCCCATCCGCTTCCACGGTATGTCTAAGCGGCGATTCAAAACCGAGATCGACATCCAAGCTTCCTTCCTCAGCGAAATATCGGACGAATATCGCTTGATCCGGTGCGCTCGCGAAATATTCGCCGCGCAGGGAAATGTCGCCAGTCCGATAGACTACCGTAGCGATTCCGTCGTCCAACGTTAACGCTCGCCTGTAATCCCGAATAGCTTCGGCGTTCCCCGAGACGCGCCCCCAATCGAGCGTCAGAGTGCCGAGAGGCAAATACGGCTCGCAATCTCTCCCGAGCATTTTCGCCTCGATCAGCCGTTGCGCTTCCGCGTTCCGCCCGTCGAATATTAGCTTCCGAGCCTCGGCGAGATGTCGTCTCGCTTCGTAGTTCATACCGTCTCGCGGAAATCCGGCCCATAGCGTATCTTCGTTAAGCGCGAGCCTTTCGACGTCCGTGCCTCCGAACACCATCCCGCCTAGACGTCCGTTGCCGATCGGAAGCGCCTCTTCCCATACCGATGCGGGCTTCTGATACCACAGCTTCCATTCCTGTCCGTTTCTCTCTTCTTCGATCCCTCTTATCCTTGTCATGGATCTAACCCTCCGTTATCGCAAACAGAGTCCGGCTATGCCGGACTCTGTTCCTCTTGTATGAATGCCTCGAATCTTTATCCGAACTAAGCTTAGTCGTTCCAGAGCTTGACGCGATCCGCCACGAGCTGGCCGCGAAGTTCTTCCGCTTTGTGAACGCCGGCTTTTTCCAACTGGGCGACGTAATCGTCCCAGATGCCGTCGAATTGCTCCGGCTTCGCCAGAATCGCTTTCGGAATCATTTTCCAAGTGATGTTTTTCAGCTTCTCGTCGAGAACCGTTATGTCGCTGTCGCTTGGGATCGGAATGTTCCATGCCGCTCCCCACGGTTTGATCTTGAATTCTTCTTCTTTAGGGAACAAGTCTTTCCAGATCGTCGCGCCGTATCCCTTCAATACTTCTTTTTCCACGTCGCTGTAATCCGTAGTCAATTGCTCCGGGAACTTCAGCGTGTAATAGTTGTCCGTCGGATCTTTCACTCCGTCGCCGTAGTGAGGACCCATCGTGTTGTAGAACCCGATACCCGTTTCTTTTGCGAAGTTCGTCGCGTCGTTGACGCGGCGATTGTTCACTTCAGGTATCATGACGCGTTTGCCGTTCTCGACCGTGTAATGCTTGCCTTCGATACCCCAGTTCAACAGCACTTGGCCTTCGTCGGACGCCAGATAGTCGAGGAATTTGATCGCCGCGACCGGATCCGGATTTGTCTTGGAAATCGCGATGCCGTTACCCGCCATGAAGCCAGTCGGCCAGAATGAAGTTTCTTTGAACGATTCGTTGAGCGTAATCGGATAATGGCCGTAAGCATATTCCATCTTGCCTTCCGCTTTCAGCGCTTTCTCGCCGTCCGCGTAATCCCACAATTGGTCGATCAATCCAAGCACGCGGCCGGAAGCCACTTTCGCTTTGTATTGGTCGTATTTCTGAACGAAGCTTTCTTTGTCGAGCAAGCCTTCCGCGTTCATGTGGTTAAGCCATTTGAAGTAATCTTTTTCCGCCGGACGCAGGAAGTGGTACGTCACTTTGTTCGTATCGACATCGATGTTGTATTCTCCGTCGTCCGGTCCGCCGGTCGCGAAGAACGCCGGATTCGTTACGGAGATATACATGTGCCAATCGTCAGCGTTCAAGGAAATGCCGATGTTTTTGTTACCCTTGTCGTCGGTCGGATGTAGCGCCAAATATTGTTTAATAGCGTTTTCAAAATCTTCCACCGTACGCATTTTCGGATAGCCGAGCTCTTTCACGACGCGGTGCTGCAACGAGAATCCGCCGCCCGCTTCGAAATAATGCTGGTCTACGCCGGCAACGGTAGGCAAAACGTAAATCGCGTGATCGTCGTTACTGTAGTATAGACGTTTCAATTGATCGCCGTATACTTTTTTGATGTTCGGGCCATATTGGTCGATCAAGTCCGTCAAGTCGATAACGGCGCCCGCGTCGACGAATTTGTTGATGCTGTTCTTGGCGGCGATCAAATCCGGATATTTGCCGCTGGAAGCGATAAGCGCGGATTTCTGAACCGGATCTCCGACCGCGAATTCCGCGTCGATCGTGACGCCCGTTTTTTCCGTAATGACTTTTCCCGTTTCGTCTTGCATATTCGCCCAGTTCGGGTTCGGATCTTCGCTGTAGAAGGAGAACGTGATCGGTTTTACCGCTTCAGGACTTGCGCTTTCGGAGCTGCTCGGCGAGCTGCCGGCGGTACTCGTAGCGGTAGGACTGGCATTGTCGTTCTTGTTGTTGCTTCCGCATCCCGCCAGCACGCCGGCGAACAGCGTCGTGGCCATCAGGACGACGGGCCATTTTTTCTTTGCTGCCATTTTTTAACCCTCCTATTATCTATCGAAGCTTATATGCGTATCGCGGGTTGCCCCGTACATACCGATAAGTATCCGGCGAACCGGGAAAGGGAGACTACCCTTTCACGGCGCCGAGCGTCATGCCTTTGACGAAATAACGTTGAAGGAACGGATATACGAGAAGAATCGGCACCGTAACGACGATCGTAATCGCCATTTTAACGGATTCGGGAGATATCGTAGCCATCGCTTGGGTCATATTCGTCGAGCGATAATCGCCGTTATTGCCCGTCGTCGTGCTTTGCAGCACTTTCATAAGCTCGTATTGCAGCGTCGTCAGATGATCGCTCGTGGCGTTGTACAGGTACGTATCGAACCACGAGTTCCACTGCCCAACGGCAAGGAACAATGCGATCGTCGCCAGCGCCGGCGTCGTCATCGGCAAGATGATCCGCCAAAAGATTTTAAAGTCGTTCGCGCCGTCTATTTTCGCCGACTCTTGCAAGGCGAAAGGAATGCCGTCGATGAACGATCGGATGACAAAAACGTTAAACGCGCTTACTAAACCCGGAAGAACGTATACGGCGAACGTGCCCATCATGTGCAAATCTTTGATGAGGAGATACGTCGGAATGATGCCGGCGGAGACGTACATCGTAATCGCCAAGTACACAGAAACGAAACGGCGTCCTTGGAAATCCGGCCGAGCAAGCGTGAATGCCAGCATAGATGCGCTGATCAAGCCAAGTATCGTACCGACGACCGTACGCAACACCGAGATTTTGAATCCGGTGACCAATCCGCTGAAGGAAAAAATGATTTGATAGTTTTTTAAGGTAAACTCTCGAGGGAATATCGTAATCCCTCCGCGGACGCTATCCGTAGAATCGTTGAACGACAACGCCAGCACGTTTAGGAACGGGTACAGCGTCGCCACTGTAACCAGAATCATGACGATTGCGATCGCGATATCGAAGACGCGGTCGGATACGGGAGTTTTTCTGCGCAAGCGAATCGTTGTCAATGTGGCACCTCCTTAGATGACGCTCTCTTTCGTAATCCGCTTGAACAGTCCGTTGGCGGTGAACAGCAGAAGAAGGCTGACGACCGAACTGAAGATATTTACGGCGGTTCCGAACGAATAACGGCTCATTTGGAGTCCATATTGCAAGGAGTACAGATCCAGTACCTGCGAATAATCCCGAACGAGATTGTTGCCTAGCAAGAACTGTTTCTCGAAACCGTTGTTGATTAAGTGACCGATGGATAAAATGAGCAAAATCATGATCGTGGAGCGAATGCCCGGCAACGTGATGTGCCAGATCTGCTTGATTCGTCCGGCTCCGTCGACCTTGGCCGCTTCGTACAGTTCGGGTCCGATACCGGCTATCGCGGCCAAATAAATGATCGCGCTCCAACCCGTTTCCTTCCACAAATCGGATACCGTTACGATTCCCCAGAACAAATTGCCTTTACCCATGAATTGGATCGGCTCGTGGATAAAACCCAAACCCATCAAAATGTCGTTCACGACTCCGTTGTCGCTCGAGAGCATTCTCGTGATGATGCTCGTCGCTACGGCCCAGGATACGAAGTGAGGCAAATAGGAAATCGTCTGCACGAATCTCTTGAAGAACATTTGGCGAATTTCGTTGAGCAACAAGGCGAACATAATCGCCACGACGAAACCGGAGATCAGTCCCATGATGCTCATGGCTAACGTGTTGCGCAAAACTTGGTAGAACACCTCGTCGTGAAACAACGTCTTGAACTGGTCGAATCCGACCCATTTTTGATGAAAAACCGATTGGCCGTTAGGTTTGAATTTCTGAAACGCCATCAACCAGCCCCACAAAGGGTAATAGCTGAAAACGAACACCCACAGAACGAAAGGCAACGACATTAGGTATAAATATTTGTTGCGGATGAATGTCGTCCAGAATCGGCCGGTACGGGAGCGCTCTTTGGTGTTCATAGTTGCGGTGACCGCTTTCATGGAATCCCTCCTGCTTCATGATTCAATCATATCGGAATGACCCCGGGATGGACTACCCAAAGGATTTGGCACAAAATCATATAAAAATTAGCGTAAAAAAACGCTTGCATTTCCCTTTCAGGAAGCAAGCGTAGCAAATATGTCCGATGATCACGATTTTTTGTAACCCGTCGGCGACGTGCCCACGTATTTGCGGAATTTGATGTGGAAATAATCGACGTTGGCGTACCCGACTTTCTCCGCCACTTGGTACACTTTTAAACCTTGCTCAATCAATAGTTTCGCTTGTTCCATCCTGACTTTATCGAGATACGTATTAAAATGCTCTCCGGTCACTTGTTTGAACAGTTTGCCTAAATACGCGCTATTGTAATTGAATAATTCCGCCAGCTTCTCAAGCTTCAGATTCTCGGCGTAATTACGATGAATGAAATCCAGCACGCGCTTGATCAGCGTGTCGGAGCCTCCGTTGTCCACCGTTCCCGCCATTCCCTCCGCGATCGCGGACAAGCGGTCGATTAGCGCTAAATAGCGGGTTTCCTTATAGATTTCCACCATGCTCGCCCGCAGCTCGATGCTGTGCATCTCCGAGCGGTCGCGCGTGAGCTTGTCCAAGACGGTGGAAAACAGTTGCACGAACCGGGTCTTAATCTCCTCTTCCGTGCTGCCCTTGCGTACCATTTCCTCGGCCGCATGCTGAATAAAACGCCTCACCGAGTCCGAATTACCCACTTCAAGCGCTAAATACAGCGTTCCCGCCGCGTCCGCGAACAGTTCATCCAGCGAATCCGCGTCATCCTCCCGTACATGCGTCGCCGTTTCGCGATCCGCCCGGGAGATCGTGCCTTTCTCCAGAAAAAAACGATTTTGTATCCGATCGAGAGCGATCTCGTAAGAAACGGCTATCTCTTCCAACCGCCCCGCTTCGCCTCCCGACACAGCGAATATATCGATCACGGGCTGCTCGCACGAATCCCATATTTCCTTGTACAAGCTTCTGCGCTGCTTCTCGTCCCCGAGAGCTCCTTTCAAGAGAACGCCGACATAAGGCGGCATAGAGAACGCGGCTCCCCTATCGCGGTTGTCGAACAACTCGGTGAGCTTATGTTTGATTAATGTGTGAAGCGCTGGCACCATCTCGTTGCTCGTGACGGGCTTAATGAGCATCACTTCGAATGAGTCCCATTGCAATTTCCGTTCCAATTGCGCGTAAGCGGCAGACGGCAACTGCTCTCCGGACAAAAAAGCAGCCAGCAGAGAATCCAGCCGGAGCTCGGGTTCGTCTTGCCGATTGACTTTGTCGAACCGCGCCGAATCCATCTCGGACCGTAGTTGATCCAAATATCCGATCAGTTCGTCCTCGTCTACGGGCTTGAGCAAATAGCCGTCGATGCGGTACGAGATCGCTTGTTTGGCGTATTCGAAATCGGCATAACCGCTTAAGATCAGCACGCGCATGTCAAGCTCCAAGCCGCGAATTTGGCGGATCAGCTCCAAGCCGGTCATGCCGGGCATCCGGATATCGACGATCAACAGATCGGGACGCAATTGGTTGCACTTCTGCAATGCTTCCTGGCCGTTCGCCGCCATGTCGATAACCTCGTAGCCCAATTCCTGCCAAGGTATAAGCGTACTCAGCCCTTCGCGAATCGTAGGTTCATCGTCGACGAGCAATACTCTATACATGGAATTCCCCTCCAAGCGGTATCGTGAATGTAATATGGGTTCCGACGCCCGGCTCGCTCTTGAAAACTAGTCCATGCTCGCTGCCGAAGGTCAACTGAAGGCGCAAATGAACGTTGCGCAGACCGATCCGATTGTTCTCGTCGTCCTCCGTTTCGTTCATCGAAGTCGTCAATTGCGCGATTTTGTCGGCCGACATCCCTTCTCCGTTATCGAATACGTCAACGCGGATCAGATTACCGTCCATTTCCGCTTTCACGTACACGATGCCGCCTTCGGTTTTGTTCTCCAATCCGTGAATGACGGCATTCTCCACGAGAGGCTGAATGATCAGCGGCGGAATGTTCGTATCGCCCGCTCGAGGATCGATAAGCAGCGAATATTGAAGCCGATCTTCGTAACGGAATTTCTGAATGTCCAAATAACAACGTACGATATCGATCTCGCTCGATAGCTTCGTCATTCCCGTTCCGATTTCGATATTCCTGCGCATAAGCTTGCCCAGCAGGCGCACGACCTGGGAGATTTCCTTCTCCCCCTTCAAATGCGCTTTCATCCGAATCGATTCCAGCGCGTTGAAGAGAAAGTGAGGATTGATCTGACTGGCCATCATCTTCAGTTTAATCTCGTTCTGCTTAGATTCGAGCAGGTTTTTCTGGCGGTTGGACTCCTGGACTTCCGCCACCAAGCCGTTAATGCTCGCAACCATCGCGTTGAACTGTCTCGACAGCTGGCCGATTTCGTCTTTGCCGTCGATCTTTAAGGCGATATCGAGATTTCCCGTGGCCACTTTGGATATATGCTTGCTCAGACGAAGCATCCGCTTGGACAAAATCGTCGCCACGGCGTAAATGAGGATAATGGCGAGCACCAAACTAGCCGAAATGACCATAAGAGCCAGAACGTTGATCCGATTCGCGTCCTTCACGATCGAAGCGATGGAAAATACGGATATGATCCGCAACGCGTTCATGCTGGATTGAGGCATTATGGGCTCGATCAGCACGCGCGACTCGTTCCCGTCCACGTACGCGTCGAATGATCCCCCCTGTTCCATAATGACGTCTTTCTGGAAGTCGACGTCCGCCATCGTTTTGCCGACCATACCCGAACGGTTCGCGGCCACGATCGTATTGGAATCGTCTACGATCATCGTCTCGAACGATTCTTGGCTTAAGATGCTATTTAACATTTCCATGTTCAGGTTGATCGACAGAACGCCGTTCGATCCTTGCTCGGGGAAGTTGACTTTGCGTACGAGGCTCAAATATTTTTTGTGGTCCCTATCATCCTCCAGATAGTACCAGCTGATCATGCCGTTCGTGCTGTTAAGCGCTTTCTGATACCAAGCGGATTGAACGATCGCCTGCTCGGGCTGGACGAATTCCCAGTTGTCGAGCAGCGTCGGATTGTCCATATAGAAACGAATATTCGATACTTCCTTGTATAACCTGCGGTTTTCCTTAAAGTCCGTATAGTCACGGTAGGCTTGAACGAGATCGTAGATGTTTTCGTATTTGCGCGTGGCGACGGCTCCGAGACGTTCGTCGTTAGCCAACCTGTAAGCGCTGTCGATAGCGACATTCATGAGCTCCGCGGTACGCGCTTTAACGCGTTGGACGTTCGTTAACGTCTGATCCGTCGCGTTTCCGAGCGCCATATTGCGTAATTCGTTCGTCAGCAGAATGCCGACGACAAGTACCGGTATGAAAACGACGACGATAAAAGACAGGAACAGCTTCGTCCGCAGTTTCATGTCGTTCAGCGCGCGAAATAGCATGAAGCAGCCCCCTTCCGTTACGAGAATTCCCGATCAATAAACTACATTAAGCTTTATTGTCCGCCTTGTAAATATTTTCGACAACTAATTATGAACGGATTATTGCGCCAATTTGCCCGGTATTTTCGATGTTCCCCGCATGTTAAAATCGTTAAAAACAGCGGCGCGGCTATTCGCCATGCCGTCAATCGTTCAATCGGGAGCTGATCGCATGTCGGAAAAACACGAATATCCATTCCAAAATCCAGATCTTCCATTAGATCAAAGAGTCGAAGATCTCGTATCGCGCTTGACGCTGGACGAGAAAATCAACCTCATGTGCCAATACCAAGATGAAATTCCCCGCCTCGGCATCAAGCCGTATAAGCACGGAACCGAAGCGGCGCACGGCATGGCTTGGCTTGGCGAAGCGACAAGCTTCCCTCAGCCCATCGGGCTCGCGTGCACTTGGGATACGGAGCTACTGCAACGTATCGGCAGCGCGATCGGGGACGAAGCGCGGGGCTTCTATAAGCGTAATCCGGCGATCAACGGATTAACTCTCTGGGCGCCGACCGTCGATATGGAACGCGATCCGCGCTGGGGCCGCACGGAAGAAGCGTACGGGGAAGATCCGCATCTGACGGGCAAACTCTCCTCCGCTCTCGTTCGCGGCCTGCAAGGCGACGACCCTTTTTACTTGAAAGCCGTAGCTTCGTTGAAGCACTTCATAGGAAATAACAACGAGATCAACCGGGGCGATTGCTCGGTCAGTATCGATCCTCGCAACATGAAAGAGTATTATTTGAAGGCGTTCGAAATTCCGTTCAAGGAAGGCGGGGCCAAGTCGATGATGACCGCCTACAATTCCGCGAACGGCGTCCCCGCGAACTTGAATACGGACGTAAATACGATCGTGAAGCAGGAATGGGGCATGGACGGATTCGTCGTCAGCGATGCCGGGGACGTTCTTGGCACAGTGAACGATCATAAATACGTCGATACTTACAAAGAAGCGGTCGCCTTAACGATCAAAGCAGGAGTAGACAGCATTACCGACGATCACGACATCTCGAAACAAGCTATTCGCGATGCGCTCGCGGAGAGAATGCTGACGGAGTCGGATCTCGACCGCGCGCTTAGGAATACGTTCCGCGTTCGCTTCCGTCTCGGCGAATTCGATCCGGACGAACGTAATCCCTACGCTTCCATCGACGAATCCGTCATCCTGAAGCCCGAACATGTCCAGCTTTCGCTCGAAGCCGTCCGCAAGAGCGTCGTCCTTCTGAAAAATGACGGCTCCCTCCCACTACAAGCGGATAAATTGAGCAAAGTTGCGGTCATCGGACCGCTCGGGGGCAAAGTGTATCGCGACTGGTACAGCGGAACATTACCGTACGCGATTACTCCGCTTGAAGGCATTATGAAGCAGTTGTCGGCTTCCGGTCAATCCGTCCGATTCGCCAGCGGTTGCGATCACGTCAAATTGAAAGCGAAAGCGAGCGGAAATTACGTGGGTTTATCCGCCGATGAGAAACGGACGCTTGTTGCGGACAAATCGATCGCGGACGAAGCGGAAACTTTCGAGGTGACCGATTGGGGCTGGAACGGACATACGTTGATTTCAAGCTCCAATGGTCGCTATCTTACGACGGACGACGAACGCGTGACCGCCTCCTCGGAGCATATCTGGGAGTGGTTTACTAAGGAAATGTTCCATGTCAGGCATGATCAGGGCGGGGCCGCGATCACGACGTGGAACGATCGGCCTATCCGCGTCGATAAAATGTCGGGGGAATTGTCCGTGCAAGACGGCTCTCCTCGCGACGCGGACGGCTTCGAATTCGAGAAAGTCGAAGACGGAATTCGCGACGCGGTCGACGCTGCCCGCGAATCGGAAGTCGCCGTCGTGTTCGTCGGCAATCACCCGCTTATTAACGGCAAAGAAACGATCGACCGACCTGATCTTACGCTCGCCGAATCCCAAGAACGCCTGATCAAGGAGGTCTACGCGGCGAATCCGAATACGATCGTCGTTATCGTAGGCAGCTATCCTTTCGCCATCCCTTGGGTAGACGAGCATATTCCCGCCGTCCTTTATTGTTCCCATGCCGGACACGAAATCGGAACCGCTCTAGCGGACGTCCTGTTCGGAAAGTACAATCCTGCCGGAAAGTTGAACATGACTTGGTATTCTTCCGTCGATCAGCTTGGCGAATTCATGGATTACGACATCATCAAGAGCGAGCGCACCTACCAGTATTTCACAGGCAAACCGCTCTACCCTTTCGGCCACGGCCTTTCCTATGCTTCGTTCGAGTATGATGAATTCCAACTGGATGCAGATCGAATTGCCGAGAGCGGGACCGTAAAGGCGAAGCTTCGCGTAAGGAATACGGGCACGATAACCGGCGAAGAAGTAGTCCAACTGTATACTCATGTTGAAGGTTCACGCGTGAAACGTCCTTTACGGCAGTTACAAGCTTTCCGCCGAATTAGCTTATCGGCGGGAGAATCCGCTATCGTCGAATTTCAGTTGCGGGCAACCGACTTGACCTTCTGGGATGTAACGCGGGAGCGTTTCTGTTTGGAGCAAGGAAATTGTCACGTCTGGATCGGCGCTTCCTCTTCCGATATCCGGTTAACGGGTACGATTGCGGTAGAAGGCGAACAGGTGCCCGCACGCAATCCGCAAGCTACCATCAAAGCGATCAATTACGACGACTACGAAGGCGTAATTATCGGCGAGAACACCGAAGGCGGCAGCAGCGTCATCGCAGTGGCGCCGACTGCATGGATCCGGTTCGACGACGTTGCCTACGGATCAGGAGTAACTTCCTTTAATGCAAGGGTATCGGGTAAATACGGAGCCTGCATAGAGATTCGGCGCGGAAGTCCGACGGGGCCTCTTGTGGGCAGTTGCGAGCTCCTAAACAAGGAATCCGGGTGGCATACGGTTTCCTGCCGCGCAGAGCTCCATGAAGGAACGGAGAGCCTTTGTCTCGTTCTTAAAGGCGAGCTTCGGATCGGTTCATTTCAATTTTTCTCGTAAATAGCCTATACTCCTAGTGAAGACTGATAATATGAAGGAGGCACTTTCCGTGGGCAAGCAATCGATCATACATTCCGTAATCTTTAATCTGAAGCATCCGAAAGGATCCGACGAGGAAATCAAATTTTTGGCGGACGGGCGCTCCATCCTTTCATCAATACCCGTCGTTCGCCATTTCAAAGTTTATCGGCAGAGCAGTCCGAAAAACGATTACGCTTTCGGATTCTCCATGGAGTTCGCGAACGCGGACGACTACGAGGCCTATAATGTCCATCCGTTGCACCGGAGCTTCGTCGCCGAGCGATGGGAGACGGAAGTCGAACGCTTCCTCGAGATCGACTACGAGGACATAGATTAGCTAATAAGCAATAGAAGCAGAAGAGCCATGCCGCGGGATCGATTACGATCTTCGTTGCATGGCTCATCATCTATGTATCGCTTATTGATATTGGGCTTTGGCCGCGATTACGAATTGCTCGAAGAAAGCGTCGTCTTCTTCCAGCAGTTCGTCTACCGCTTGAATCTCCTCTTCGCTACCGGGTTGATTACTGAAATTCAGAGCATAGCTCCAATTGTTCCTGCCGTTGTTGCTTTGGATCGTGACCTCGTAAGGCTGCTTATGATTCTCGACCTCGAATTGCACGATTCCAACGTATCCGGATTCTTCGTCTTGGCTCGCTTTTACGCTTAGAATATGAACTTTCATCCGCTCACCTCCTCATGAGAAGATACATTATGTATCTATTAATTGCAACATTTTATTTGATTATAAACAGAATTGTAGGAAAACGCTTCCCCACCTATTGACACGATACATTTTGTATCATAAATTACTAATAGAACGTTTATCAGGTGTCAAGGAGCTATTCCATATGAGAATGGGAGAACGACTGCGGGAGTTGCGGCTTCGCCGAAAGATCTCACAGGAGGAAGTCGCCAGACATATCGGTATTACCCGTTCGGCTTATAGCCATTACGAGATTAATAATAGGCAACCCGTATACGAGACGTTAATCAAACTGTCGGCCTATTTCGACGTGTCGCTCGATTATATTATCGGCGGCAGCTCATCCAAATCTACGCCCGATCATAGCGTCTCGCCGGATACCCGGGAAATTCTGACCTTGTTCCAGCTCATGAGCCAGGAGCAAAGGAAGAAATCGATTCATCTCATGACCGATCTTATGCGCCAAGATCACCGGGTAGACGGAAGCGTGTAGCGTCAGCGGGCTCTACTGGTTAGGATGCGGTCGGAAGCACGATTCGGAATTCGCAGCCTCCGTCGGGCGGATTGTGAGCGGTTATGCGTCCGCCGTGCAATTCGACGATCTCTTTGGCGATCGACAGGCCTAAACCGCTTCCTCCCGAGGAAGAATGGCGCGACTTGTCTTTCTTGTAGAAGCGATCGAAGATATAAGGCAAATCTTCCGACGCGATGCCCGCTCCGCTATCCGTCACGGTCACTTCGACTTCCCTTGTATCCGCCGACGCTTTCATCGAGATCCTGATCGCTCCGCCATCCGGCGTATAACGTAGCGCGTTATAGAGCAGATTGGCGAACACCCGGTCCATCCTCCGTATGTCGATAACGACTTTCAGATCCTCGGGGCAGTCATCGCTAAGCGTACATACGAAAGAAATGCCTTTCGTTTCCATCTCCAGCCCGTATTGCTCCGTTAATCTTTCTTTCCATCCGGCAAGCGGAATATCCTCCATGGACAATTCGACTTTTCTGGCCTCCAGAACCGATAATTCGAATAAGTCCTGAATGAGGGAATTCAGTCCCTCGACCTTAGATAACATCGAGCGAATCGTATAATCTCTCTGAGCAGGTTCGGAGATTACGTTATCCCTTAACGCTTCCAGATAGCCCTGCAACAGCGTAATCGGCGTTCTAAGGTCATGGGAGATATTGCTAACGAGTTGCGTACGGGATTGCTCCATCCTCTCCAAATCCAGCTTAGCGTCCGCCAAAGTGGCATTCGAGCGCTGAAGCTCCTCCGTCCGTTCCGCGATTTTTTCCTCCAATGAACTGTTCCACCCGATTAATTCGGTCGACATCCGTTCCGCTCGTTCGTAAGTCATCGAGAATCTCAAGGAAATAATAAACGAATTCATGACGATCAAGAAGAGCAATCCGAACGGCACGAGATCGATGGAACGCCACCATCCGTTATAGAACAACATGTCGTTGACGACCGTCAATACAAGGCCCGCTACTCCGATCAGCGCCAATCTCGCTCCTTCGCGGCTCCGCCTTGCGGACACGACCAGTCCCGCGAGAACGACCGCGCTGAAAAACAATACATACGTTTGAAAGGCCAATATCCACGAGGTGAAATGCAACGGCTTAACAACAATAACGCAGGCAATCAGCAAGGCCGCGCAGACGCTAGATATTCTGAACCAGACTCGCTTAATCTCTCCCGGATACATTGCACGGAAATAGCCAAAGCCCGACCATCCGCTCATCACGAACGCGATATACTCCAATCGGATCGCGGATGTCCAGTTAAGCGGCTCGAGCCATTGCACGATAAACCCTTCGCCGATCAACCCCGTTCGCATCCCTACGAACAAGCACAGCAAGGCGAACATTAAATTCGCGATTTCTTGGCGCCGCAGAAGGAACAAACCTAGGTGATAAAATCCGATCATGATCAAACAACCTAATACGATGAGCTCCTGAGCCACTTTCCTTGTATGTAAGCTTTGAATATGGTCCGAATCCCCGAGTACGATTTCCGTCCGTATACCGCCCCGGCGATGATCGAAGTTCGACACGGTCAACTGGATATCGGTTCGAGTATCGCGGGCATTGAAATAAACCGTGGCCGGCAATTGGCGCGGCGCGCTTATGCCTGCGGATAGCCCCGGGCGACCTCGCGACAGCACCGAATTGCCGTCGATGAACAGCTCGTACGCGGTAGATATATTAGGCAACCGGATCGCCATCATATCTCGCTGCGCGCGATGGAGAATCGTTAATCGATAGACGCCGTAACCTTGGTCGACGAGCGACATGCCGTTTCCAGCCCGAACGTTGCCCCATGTTCCCGGCACTTCCAGCGTCGTCGGAATCGGCTCCGCAGCTTCATTGCCGGTGGTGGACCGGAACCAATCGAAGCTCCATTCCCCGTCGAGCGGAATAACGCCATCCTCCGTCCAAGACCAGTCCGTGAGATCGATTTGCCCGTCGCTCGCCTTCGGCATTGGCTTAACGGGCTTGTCGGAGCTTATTATATTGGAACAACCGCTCAGCGTGATTGCGACGAATACAAGCGCCATGATGGCGACGACCGATCCGCTGCGCCGACGCCTCGGCGCAGTTGCTTTAGTAGGCCGCACTCAGCCTCTCCCCCGCTCAATCGTATGTTCGATGAGATAAGTATTCGAACGTCATTGTAACGGTGCATTGATTACTCGTCAACGCTTTCGTTATAATAAGTCATCAACACTCTTCAATTAGGGGAGGTAAACCATGAAGAGTTCGGAAGGTTCCATCCTCGTGATCGACGACGAGCGCGAGATTACAGAGTTGATTACTCTCTTCCTGGAACGTGAAGATTTCACCGTTTATACGTCGGATAACGGGACGGACGCGTTGCGGATCGCGGAATCTCTAGTACCCGATCTTATCGTTCTGGACGTCAATCTCGGGCGTATGGACGGTATCGAAGTATGTCGCGATCTGCGCAAGGGAGCCTGCGCCGACGTGCCGATCCTATTCCTCAGCTGCAAATCGGAGGATCGCGACATTATCCGCGGGCTTTCCGAAGGCGGTGACGACTATATTACGAAGCCGTTCAGCCCGAGCCAACTCGTCGCCCGCATACAAGCCCATATTCGGAGGCGCAGGACGCGCGAGCGGACTTCGACCGAGGAGCAAGTCGTATCCCTGAACTTCCCGGGCTTGGAAATCGACTTCCGAGGCTTGGAAGTACGCATGGAAGGCGAGCCTATCGCCTTGTCCGCCAAGGAGTTCGAACTGCTCAGCGTTCTCGCCCGCCAACCGAACCGGGTATTCCCGTTGGAAGAGCTATACCGGCGCGTCTGGCAGTCGGACAGCATGGGCGATACGCGCACGCTTATGGTTCACATCAGCAATCTACGCAAGAAACTGGAGATCGATCCTGCTCGCCCTCGCTGGGTTCAGACGGTACGAGGCTTCGGCTATCGGTTCTGTCCGGCGAACAACTGCGAAGAGCAATCCACTCTCTCTAATTGACGACAAAAGGAAGAATTCACGATTATGCAAATGGCAATGGACTGGCAAGATTACGAACTATTAGATACCGGAAACGGCGAGAAACTCGAACGATGGGGCGACGTCATCCTGCGCAGGCCCGATCCGCAGATCATCTGGCCTCTCCGCTCGGAGAACGCCGAATGGAAACAAGCGGACGGCCATTATCACCGGAGCGGCAGCGGCGGCGGACAATGGACGTACAAACGCGCGCTGCCCGAACGCTGGAACATCGCCTATGGCCCGCTCAAATTCCACATTAAGCCGACAAGCTTCAAGCATACCGGACTGTTCCCGGAACAAGCGGTCAATTGGAGTTGGATGATGAACAAGATTCGCGAAGCCGATCGTCCGATTCGCGTCTTGAACCTGTTCGCGTATACCGGCGGTGCTACGGTGGCTGCGGCTTCGGCCGGCGCCGACGTGTGCCACGTGGACGCGGCCAAAGGAATGGTCCAATGGGCCAAAGAAAATGCCGAGTTATCCGGACTCGGTTCGGCTCCGATCCGGTATATTACGGACGACGTGTTCAAGTTCGTTCAACGGGAAGAACGTCGCGGACGGCAGTACGAAGCGATCATCATGGATCCCCCGTCTTATGGTCGCGGGCCGAACGGCGAGATGTGGAAGCTCGAGGAAAATTTGTTCCCTTTCCTCGAATCCTGCATGTCGATTTTATCGGACAAACCGTTATTCGTATTAGTAAACTCCTATACGACCGGACTATCCCCGACGGTGCTCGGCAATCTGCTTAACCTAAGCTTCCGGCGCAAATTCGGAGGAACCCTGGATTGCGGCGAGATCGGCTTGCCGATTACGCGCAGCGGAATGACGCTTCCGTGCGGAATCTACGGACGTTGGGAGAGCGGCTCGTAATCGCCGCTCCGTTATCGAGGAGATGAACGGTTTGGTTAAACGCCTTATTCATTCGTTTACTATCGGCCTGCTAGCGATTTGGCTAGCGGGCTGTTCGAACGATTCGCAGACTGCTCCCTCTACCTCTCATGCGCCGACACCGAGCGAATCTACAGCGCCATCCAGCGCGCTACCTTCAAATCTCTCTTCGGCAAGCGCCACAGTCGATACCGGGACGACAACGCCGAAGGAACCTCAAGAGCCCGAGACACGCGAGGCGACCTTAATCGCGATCGGCGATATTATGGCTCACTCGCCTCAGCTTCCCGGCTACTACGATCAAGTAACGAAGCGTTATGATTTCTCTTCCTGGTTCTCGGAAGTAGCGCCGATATTTAGTCAAGGAGATTGGGTAATCGGCAATCTGGAGACGCCCATAGCGGGCAAGGATTTGAAATTTACGGGCTTCCCCCGGTTTAACGCGCCGAAGGAATTAGCCGAGGCCGTTAAGGGCGCAGGAGTACAGTTGGTGTCCACCGCGAACAACCATGCGATGGACAGAGGTTATCCGGGAATCCTTCGTACGCTCGACAACGTAAAAAAAGCCGGACTCATTCCGGTCGGCACTTCGTCAAGCGCGGTTAACCGGCAACGGCTAATTATCGAAGAGAGAAACGGCATCCGCATGGGATTCCTGGCCTATTCTTACGGAACGAACGGAATCCCCGTTCCCCCCGAGAAATCATACGCGATTAATTTGATCGACGTCGACGTCATTCGCGACGACATTGCCCGAATGAAGCAAGCGGGAGCTGACGTCGTCACCGTTTCCTTGCATTTCGGCATCGAGTATCAGCGTCTTCCGAACGCGGATCAGACCACTTTGGCGCGCGAGCTCGTCAAGTCCGGAGCGGACATTATCCTCGGCTCCCATCCTCACGTCGTCCAACCGTACGCGGAGATCGACGTGCCGG
Organism: Cohnella endophytica; assembly: GCF_003628305.1. GTDB lineage: Bacteria > Bacillota > Bacilli > Paenibacillales > Paenibacillaceae > Cohnella > Cohnella endophytica. The sequence goes on from NZ_RBZM01000002.1 coordinate 207,668, forward strand.
CGACCGAGAGCGATGACGGAACGGATAGGAAAGGCATCGTCATTTATTCGCTAGGCAACTTCATTTCCAATCAAACCGGAGATTGGAAAGACGTTGGCCTGATTTTTGGCATTCATCTCGTCAAGACGCGGCTCGACGACGGCACTTACGAGACGCACTGGGATAAAATCGCGGCCGAACCGACTTGGGTGCAAATTCTCGTCAAGAACAAGATCAAGACCTATAAGGTCATCCCCCTGAACCGTGCGCTGGCCAAGAAAGACATTCCGAGCTTAACCGCGAAGGATTACGCGAATTTGCGGATCAAGCTGAGCCAAATCAACAAGCATCTCGCGAAGCTAAGTCCTCATTTAAAACCGACTCCGGCAAAATAAACGCACTCATAAACCCTTACGCTTCTGTAACGACTTAAAAACGCCCCTCAGGACACCTGAGGGGCGTTCTTATTAGACCGATTATACTGCCGACGATTCCACGTTGTCTTCCTGAGAGGCCGAACGATCATCCTGTTCTCCCGAGGATGGCTTCTTCTCGACCGTCGGACTAGGTTCTCTCGTACCGGCTACCTTGCTGATCAAGTAGACGAGCAATTGGCGGTTATGACTTGACACTTGCTCGAGCGACCGGTTCACGATCGCGCTGCGCACGCCGATTCCGCGTTCCGCTTCCGAACGTCCTAGGGGCGTCATCGTCACCCATACGATGCGGCGGTCGCCTTCGTCCCGCTTGCGCTCGACCAGGCCTGCGCGTTCCATGCGGTCTAGCAGCGTAGTAATCGCCGCAGGGGTCGTTTCCAGATAAGGCAACAGGTCGGAAGGCTTCATCGGCTCGTGCGCCTGCATGAGCTCCAGCACTTCCAATTGCCCTGCCGTTAGTTGCGGAGCAAGCTCCGCCTCCATCTGCGCGTTCCAATCTTTCGTGAGCTTCGTCCAGCTTTTCACAAAATCCGCCGCGTTATCCATAGGGACGCCCCTTTCTCCCCGAACATTGCCTTCTCTTTTATTATACTCAGGCCCTATGTCGAAAGATAGATTAATGCAATTAAATATTTACGACATGAATCCGCACGTTAATGAACGCCGCGACAATTCGCGACATATACTGGTTACGAAATATGGGTAAATGCGGAGAATCGCGCTTGACGAGGAGGCGAGGCTCATGTCCTCGATGGACCAGAAAATCAAAGTAATCGGCCAGATGGCGCAGGATGCCGGATTAATAGAAGACCCCCAGTGGCTAGAACGGCTCAACGAGCCGGTGCCCCTGTGGGTCGTATTGGATTTGTTGCTACGATGGATCGACCGGACGGAATCGAACGGCGGCCCTTATGACTAATCTACGGGCGTCGCAAAGCGGCGGTCAATCGTCGAGTTAAGTGGATAGCGGTTTCCTGAACGCTTCGGAGAGTACATCCCCTCGATCTACGGCCGTCATGAGCTTTCCTTGCCCCTTGCGGTCGTCGATCGGCGCGTTCTCGGAATTGAATTCCGCAACGGAGCCGTTTACCGTCAGCGCTAACAAGCTTGCCGCTTCCTTGACGTGGAAGGCTGCGATTAATTTCGTCCCGTTCGGCCGAACGCGCTTGCCTTCCTTGAATTCGAACGTCTGGATGCCCTTGCCGCCTCTTCCCTGTTGCGGATAATCAAGCAACAGCGTACGCTTCGCATATCCGTAATCGGAAAGGACAAGCACTTCTCCTTCGTCCCCTACGACCGGAATCGCGCCGACGACCGAATCCCCGTCCTTAAGCGTAATGCCTCTCACGCCGCCTGCTACCCTGCCTTGCAGGCTTGCTTCGCTCTGGTTAAAGCGAATGCTCATGCCCTGCTCCGTGACGAGAAGCAGGTCGTCCGGTTGATCGGCGCGGAACACGTTCACGACTTCGTCCCCATCCGCTACTTTGCATGCCGCGATCGCCATACTGCGGCTTGTCGCATAATCGACGAGAAGCGTACGCTTCACCTGGCCGCGTTTCGTAATGAACACGAGCGTAGGGTCATTCGTAGCCGCAGCTTGTCCTTCAGCTGCTTGCGCGGCGACGAAATCCGCGTTTTTCGCCGGAATGACGCCGACGATGCGGTCGTCCTTAGCCAGCGGAAGCACGTTCACGATCGCCGTCCCCGTATCCTTCCACTTGAATTCCGGTATCTGATGGACGGGCAATAAGTAATAATAGCCTTTTTGAGTGAAAAGAAGGATCGGATCCAACGTGTTCAGCCCTAGGCTCCAGCGAATGACGTCGCCCTCTTTCACGCCCGCGCTGTCCAACTCTCCGCCCGAACGCGTGAACGATAGTAAGCTTGTCCGCTTAATATACCCTTCGCGGCTGAGCGTCACGAGAACCTCTTCCGCCGGCACGGTAACTTCCAAGTTGACTTTGATTTCTTCCACTTCGCCTTGGATAACCGAGCGGCGGTCGATGCCGTATTTTTCGCGGATTTCCGTCAATTCGTCCTTGATAACGTTCATCAGCTTGCGAGGACTTTCCAGGATCGACCGATAGAGTGCGATTTTCTTCAACGCTTCGGCGTGTTCCTTCTCCAACTGCGTAATCTCTAGATTCGTCAAACGGTACAATTGCAATGTCAGAATCGCGTCCGCTTGCCGCTCGGAGAAGCCGAATTGGGCAATCAAATTATTCTGGGCATCCATCCGGTTCTTCGAAGCCTTGATCGTCTCGATGATCCGATCGAGTAAATTCAAAGCCTTGACGAGCCCTTCCAGAACGTGGGCGCGGTCTTCCGCTTTCTCCAGATCGTATTGGGTGCGAAGCGTAACGACTTCCTTCTGGTGATCGATATACGCTTCGAGAATTTGTTTGATTCCGAGCTGACGCGGCGCCTTCTTCACGATCGCGACCATATTGAAGTTGTATGCCGTCTGCAGGTCGGTTTTCTTCAGCAAGTACGCCAGAATTCCTTCGGCGTCTACGTCCTTTTTCAGCTCGACGACGATTCTCAGGCCGTTTCTGCCGCTCTCGTCGCGTACTTCGGCGATGCCTTCGACTTTTTTCTCCATCCGGAGGTTGTCGATCGCGTTCACGAGCTTGGACTTGACGATCTGATAAGGAATTTCGGTGATAACGATTTGTTGCTTGCCGCCGCGCATTTCTTCGATCGCGGTTTTGGAGCGAATGTAGATTTTTCCTTTGCCGGTCTCATAGGCTTCGCGGATACCGTCTCCGCCCATAATCAAGCCGCCGGTCGGGAAATCCGGGCCTTTGACGATTTCCATCAACTCGGGCACGGTAATATCCGGCTTATTCATAACCGCGACGCAGGCGTCGATGATCTCGCGCAGGTTATGCGTCGGAATTTCCGTGGCGAAACCCGCGGATATGCCCGATACGCCGTTGACTAACAGGTTCGGATAACGCGCCGGCAGAACTACCGGCTCTTTGGCCGTGTTGTCGAAGTTATCCTTGAACAATACGGTGCGCTTCTCGATATCGCGCAGCAATTCCATTGCGATATTGGACAAGCGCGCTTCCGTGTAACGCATCGCCGCGGGAGGATCATCGTCCATCGAACCCCAGTTGCCGTGACCGTCGACGAGCATATGCGCCATTTTCCAATGCTGGGCCATACGTACCATGCCTTCATAGATCGAAGAATCGCCGTGCGGATGATAGTTGCCCATAACGTCTCCGACCGTCTTGGCGGACTTCCGGTAGGGCTTGTCCGGCGTGTTGCCGGAATCGTACATCGCGTACAGAATACGCCGTTGAACGGGCTTTAGCCCGTCCCGGACGTCGGGAATCGCGCGGTCCTGGATAATATATTTAGAATAACGCCCGAAGCGGTCGCCGACGACCTCTTCCAGAAATGCCGGCAAAAAATTTTCAAGAATGCTCAAGATGAACCTGCCTCCTTACTCCTCGATCTCCGTGAAATCGACGTTCTCGATAATCCAGCGCTTGCGGGGATCGATTTTGTCGCCCATCAACGTGGACACGCGTCGTTCCGCCTTGGCGGCGTCTTCGATCTGTACCTGCAGGAACGTACGCGTCTCGTAGTTCATCGTCGTTTCCCACAGCTGGTCCGGATTCATCTCGCCGAGTCCTTTGTACCGTTGCAACTCCGCGCCTTTGCCGATTTCCTTCATATAATTCGCAAGCTGGTCGTCCGTCCAAGCGTAACGCACCGTCTCCAACTTGCCGGATTTCCTCGTCAGCTTGTAGAGCGGCGGTTGCGCGATGAACACTTTGCCCGCGTCAATTAATGGCTTCATGTAACGGTAGAAGAACGTCAGCAGCAACACTTGAATGTGAGCTCCGTCCGTATCCGCGTCGGTCATGATGACGATCTTCGAGTAGTTGCATTCCTCGACGTCGAACTCCGAGCCGATGCCCGCTCCGATCGCGGCGATGATCGCCTTGTACTCGTCGTTCTTCAGGATGTCGGCGATTTTCGACTTCTCGGGATTCATCGGCTTGCCCTTAAGCGGCAAGATCGCCTGATATTTGGAATCCCGTCCTTGCTTGGCGGAACCGCCCGCCGAATCGCCTTCCACGATGAACAGCTCGTTGCGGGAGCTGTCCTTGGATTGCGCTGGCGACAGCTTGCCGCCGAGACTCGCGCTTTCGCTGCGCTTCTTGCCGCTGCGTATTTCCTCGCGCGCCTTACGGGCCGCTTCTCTCGCTCTGGAAGCTTGAATCGACTTCCGGATGAGCAATTGTCCGACCTGAGGGTTCTCTTCCAGGAACACGGCCATCTTGTCCGTTACGACCGCATCGACGGCGCTCCTTGCGGATGCGCTGCCTAGTTGATCCTTCGTCTGGCCGACGAATTCGACTTCGGACATTTTGATGTTGATGACGGCCATAAGCCCTTCGCGCAGGTCGTTTCCTTCGAGATTTTTCTCTTTCTCTTTGAGCTGCGCGGTTTTGCGGGCGTATTCGTTCATCACGCGGGTGTACGCGGTTTTGAATCCCGTCTCGTGCGTGCCGCCTCCGCGCGTAGGAATCGAGTTAACGAACGAAGCCAACGTTTCCGTATAGCCGTCGTTGTACTGCAATGCGATCTCGACTTCGATGTCGTCCTTCTCCGACGTAAAATGGATGACGTCATGAAGCACAGACTTCTCCTCGTTCAAGAATTGAACGAATTGGCGAGCGCCGCCTTCGTAATGGAAAGTATCGGATTTGCCGCTGCGATCGTCCTTGATGTTGACCTTAAGGCCCGAATTCAAGAACGCGATTTCCTGCAGGCGTTCCGACAACGTGTCGTAGTTCATGGAGACGTGGCCATGGAACACCTTCGGATCCGGTTTGAACGTGACTTTCGTGCCCGTTCTGTTCGTGTTCCCGGTCACTTCGAGGCTCGTAACGGGCTCGCCGACATGCTCTACGCCCGCCGCGTCGACCCAAGTCTGGAACCTCATTTTATGTACTTTGCCTTCGCGATAAATCTCGACCTCGAGCCACTCGGACAAGGCATTCGTTACCGATGCGCCGACGCCGTGCAAACCGCCCGACTTCTTGTAGCCCCCGCCGCCGAACTTGCCGCCCGCGTGAAGGATCGTAAAGACGACTTGGGGCGTAGGAATTCCGCTCTTGTGAATGCCGGTCGGAATGCCTCGCCCGTTGTCCTGTACCGTCACGGAATTGTCCGTATGCACGGTGACGTCGATGCGCGAGCAATACTTTGCCAGGTGTTCGTCAACGGCATTATCGACGATCTCCCATAGTAGATGGTGCAGACCCGATGCCGTCGTGCTGCCGATGTACATCCCCGGCCGCTTGCGAACGGCCGTCAAGCCTTCGAGTATTTGAATATCGTCCGCGCCGTATTCGGTGCCGGCGATGGACGCGCTCTCCGTAAACAAATCGATTTGATCGGTCACGAATGGACCCCCTTGCTCATCTCTTGCGTCTATCTGTTGCAGACGCACTTCCATTTATTCTAATTCATGATGTCTTGCTTCGTAAAGACGGTGAATGAAACGATCAGCGCGGCAGCCCCCCAAATCGCGAGCACGGCCAGCGAAAAACCAAGCGTCATCCCCTCCACCGGAGGCGGCGTACCGCGTAAATACGAGGAAACTTCCAGATTGACGTTAAATAAATATTTTGCCGTTGTCCACGAAGAAGCCATGCTCGACAAGATCGTTCCCGCGATTATCGTCGCCATCATCGTCACGAAGCTGGCAGCGGTACTGCGCAAGAGCACCGACACCATGAGCGCGATGATCGACACGACGAGGGCCGAGAACCAGATCAGTCCCGCTTGCATGAGCAGGTAGACGCCTTGCGTAATCGCGTGGACGCCCGTCGTGTTCACGTCCGATCCTTGCACCTGAAACCCGACGAACACCGGCTCTCCCCATCCCTCGTAACCGAACACGAGTCCGGAAATCAGGTAACAGAGGAGCGCCGTCGTAATGACGATCAACGACACGTATAAGGTCAGGGTAGCCAACTTGGAAAATAAAATGCGCCACCTGCGCACGGGACGAGTCAGAAGCATCTTGATTGTGCCCGTCGAGCGCTCGGACGAGACTAGATCCGACGCGACGGCGAGCACCATGAGCGGGATAAACAAAGATACCGCGTTATCCATGAACGTTCTCGTGAAAGTGACGGCGTTCGGAGTCTGCGGATTGATGTCGTGATCCAAATAATACTGCAGCTGTTGCACGAGCGCGCGGCGCCACTTTTTCCATTCCTCGGGAATGCGTTCGCTGCTCAGCGCATTGGTATTATCGGTAATCCGGCTCTGCAGTTCCGCCCTCCAGTCCGTCTGGAACTTTTTCTCCGTATTTTGCGAAATCTTCATCTGCGCGTAGACGAACACTGGGATGAGGATCAGCAAGATGAGTACGATAACGGCGAACCGTTTCTTCTTCCATACTTTCAACGTCTCGTTCTGGATCAAGGCTAATAGATTACCCAATTCGCTCACCCTCCGTCAACTTCAGGAATAGCTCCTCCAAGGATGGCGCCACGCGTTGCACGGAGCGCACCGCGATTCCGGAGCCGACGAACCGGTTGACCCATCCGGAAACCTCTTCGTCTTCCATGACGGTGACGATCGGCTGCGAGAGCGATGACAGCAACGCTTCGTCAATGCGATGAGCCTCGTCGGACACCAATTGTACGCCGGCGTCTTTCTTAAGCATTTCCCTCGCTTCGTCGGGCCGATCGACCTGCCACACCGTATACGTGCCTGCTTGCGACACAAGTTCGTCGACTTCTCCGACCGCGATAACTTCCCCGCGGGCGATAATCGCCACCCGGTCGCACATGAGCTGGATTTCGCTGAGAAGATGGCTCGAGATGAACAAGCTCATGCCTCCCTCCGCCAGTTGACGGATGAATTCTCGCAGCTCTTTGATCCCTTTCGGATCCAAGCCGTTCGTCGGCTCGTCCAGAATTAACAGCTTCGGCTTTCCAAGCAGCGCTTGGGCGATTCCGAGCCGCTGGCGCATGCCCAACGAATACGTCTTCACTTTATCGTGAATACGCTGGTCCAGCCCGACGATGTCGACGACTTCGCCGATTCTTTGCCGCGTGATTCCTCGCTGCATCCGCGCGAAATGCTCTAGATTTTCCCAGCCTGTCATGAAGGCGTACATCTCGGGGTTTTCCACGATGCAGCCGATATGGGCGAGCGCTCTGTCCGGATGGGCGCCGACGTCTTCCCCGCATACGTAAACCTTACCAGCGGTAGGCTTGATCAGATTGACCAACATGCGGATCGTCGTCGTCTTGCCGGAGCCGTTAGGCCCTAGAAAACCGAAGATTTCCCCCGCTTGAACGTCGAACGAGACGTTATGAATAATCGGCTTTCTCCCAATCACTTTCCTTAGTCCTTGTACGGATAACACCGTTTCCGTTTGTTGCGAGACCTTCGCCATCCGTCGTCCTCCTCTGCCGGATTTATTGCAATGCCTGCACGACTCTTTCCGCGATACGGGCATAACCCAAATCGTTCGGGTGAAAATGGTCCGAAGAAAGATATTTCTTCAGCCCGAACTCGAACAAATCGTACGTCGGCACGACCGTCGCGTTACCGTCGGCCTTCGCCAATCCGAACGCATAATCGTTCCATTGCGATACGACCTTGCTCGCCGGCTGCATTTGCGGAAGATCGTAGAATGCGTTATACAAACCCACGTATACGATACGCGCCCCCGGATTCAGTCCCCTTATTTTGCGGAAAACGGCTTCCAGAAGCGGTTCCGCTTCCGGCAGACGCTTCAGAAGCAACTCCGGGGACAAATCGCCGCCTTCCGCCAACGTCCCGCCGTTCTGGGCGAATTGAAACAGATCGTTGCCTCCGATCGTCATCAAGACGATATCGGCCCTGCCTATCGCGTTAACGAAGCCCTTTTCCTCGAGCCTCACAATGAGCTGATCCGCTCGCAAACCGTTGATCGCGAGATTGTTAACGAGCTTAACCGGCTTTCCCATTTCCTTCGTCAAGCCGTCCGTTACGCGATTTACGTACCCGCCGCCCGTCGGATCTCCCGTTCCTTTCGTTAACGAATCGCCGATCGCCGTTACGTAGAGCTCTTTCTTCGCGCTCCAGTCGCCCCCCGAAGCCGTTTCCGACGGTGCCTCCCCCGAAGGAAGCGCAAGTCCGTCCTGAGGATACCATGTATCCTTAATCGCCCATGCGAAGCCCGTCAGCATGACGATCAGGCAGACGAGCGTCGTCCAGCCTAATACTTGCCATAGCCCTGAAGTCCGTTTCACACCCGTACCCTCCTCGATCCGATCGACGTTCCGCGCTTGTACCGAATTTTACCTTTCAATAAAACAAGAACAACCTCTGTTAATAACGATAACGGTTCCGGCGACAATTATCAAATGAATGCAACGACAAAAACCGTTCAACCGGGCGCTTACGCTCCGATTGAACGGTCGATGTGATTAACGAGACGAACGCGATTACGCCGACAAAAAGCGGTATTGCGCGTCGACCAAATTACGATAATGCCCCGGACGTTTCATCAGTTCGTCGTGATTGCCCTGATCGACGATGACTCCGTGATCGAGCACGACGATCATATCGGCATGGCGAATCGTAGACAATCTATGCGCGACAATGAAAGAGGTGCGGCCTTTAAGCAACGTCGCAAGCGCTTCTTGAATGCGCAGCTCCGTCTCCGTATCGATGCTTGCCGTCGCTTCGTCGAGGACGAGAATGCGAGGATTGGCCAGCAATGCCCGAGCGAAGCTTAAAAGCTGCCGTTGCCCTACGGACAGAGCGTTTCCTCGTTCTTCGACTTCCGTATCGTACCCGTTCGGCAAATCCGCGATGAATTCGTGAGCGCGCACGGCGCGAGCCGCGGCTTCGACGTCGGCATCCGTAGCGTCCGGACGGCCGTAGCGGATATTGTCGCGGATCGTGCCCGAGAAAATGAACGTATCCTGCAGCACGATGCCGATCTGCGAACGAAGGCTATCGATCGTTACGTCTCTAATATCTATGCCGTCCAGCAGCACGCGACCTTCGACCGTGTCGTAAAACCGGCAGATCAAGTTCACGATCGTACTCTTGCCAGAGCCGGTATGGCCGACCAAGGCGACGGATAAGCCGGCTTTCACGTCCAGGTTGATTCCTTTAAGCGCCGGACGATCGGCTTCGTATCCGAAACTGACATTCTCGATCCGAATGTTGCCTTCCGCCTTCGGTAGCTTCACGGCGTCCTTTTTCTGCGGCACGGCGGGTTTCTCGTCCATGAATTCGAAAATCCGCTCCGCCGAGGACATGGAGATAAGCAATTGGGAGTACATGTTGCCCAGCCTCGTAATCGGCTCCCAGAAGCTGCCGACGTAAGTGATGAAGGCGACAAGTATGCCGACCGTCATCGTTCCAGATTGTATTAAATAAGTACCGTAAAGCAACAGGATCAGCGTCCCGATCGCGGAAGTTATCTCGATGACCGGCCCGAACAGCTGATTCAGCGCCGATGCCGTATTCCACGAGCGAATGTTGCTCGCGTTCATCCGGTCGAAGAAGCCGATATTTTCCTTCTCTTGGGTGAACGCTTGCGTCACGCGAATGCCTTGAATGCTCTCGTTCAGATGCGCGTTAATGCGGGATTGCTTGATCCGAACGACTTGCCATGCCATCCGGATACGCTTGCGCAGCGTCGACGAAACGATGAACATGAGCGGGACGGTAATCATGATCGCCAGTCCGAGCTTAGGCTCCATGACGAGCAAGATGATCGTTATCCCGATTAATTGAACGATATCGATTACCGAGTTGATGACGCCGTTCGTAAACATGTCCTGCAGCGAGTTGACGTCGTTCGTGACCCGGACGAGCACGGAGCCGGCAGGCCGCTTGTCGAAGAAGCGGAAGCTCAGCGATTGAATATGCTTGAATAGCGCCGCTCTCAAATCGAAAATGACCTTCTGTCCGATCTCGTTCGTCTTCTGGATCGTGTATCGCTGCGCCCACCAACGCATCCCGTACATCGCGAGCATCGCCGCGACGATTCCGTAGAGCAACGATAGGCTGCCTTCGCCGACCTTCGGATGGATGGCCCGATCGATCGCCATGCTTATCAGGAACGGAATCGCGAGCCGCGATAACATTCCGAACACGGTCATTACGAACACGACGCGGGTAACGGCCGTGCGATATGGCTTAACGAACTCGAACAGCCTGCCGATCTGTTTCCAGTTAAACGGCTTCTCGATCAATTCGTCGTCTTGATATACGAATTGCCTGCTCATCCCGACACCAGCCTTTCCGAGGAACCGTCCGAAGGTTCCAGCCGTTCGTTCAGCTCTTCGGGGCGGTCGGCATATTGAATGCGATAAGTTTCCCGGTATAAGCCCGGCTGGCGCACGAGTTTATCGTGGGTTCCGCGTTGTATCGTGTGTCCGCGGTCGAGCACGAGGATTTCATTCGCGCGCCGCAGCGTCGAAATCCGATGCGCGATCACGAATACCGTGCGTCCGGACATGACTTTGCGAATCGCCAATTGGATTTCGTGCTCGGTTTCCATGTCGAGCGCGCTCGTCGCATCGTCGAGGATAAGTATTTTCGGCTTGCTTAGCAATGCCCGCGCGATTGCGATCCGCTGCTTCTGACCGCCGGACAATCCCATTCCCCGTTCCCCTACGATCGTATCGTAGCCTAACGGCAGCTCGCGGATGAATCCGTCCGCTTGCGCCAATCTCGCGGCTTCTTCGATTTCTTCCGTCGTCGCGTCCGGACGCCCGTAACTGATGTTCTCCTTGATCGTCGTCGAGAACAAGAAAGATTCCTGGAACACGATCGCGATTTCCCGACGCAAGGTCTCGATCTCGATGTTGCGAACGTCCACTCCGTCCAAAGTGATCGAGCCTTCGCCTACGTCGTAAGCTCTGAACAACAAACCGATCGCCGTCGTCTTGCCCGAACCCGTTCCTCCCAACAAGCCGATCATAGAGCCCGCAGGCGCGTCTAGGTTAAAGCCGAGCAACGCCGAAGGCAAATCGTCGCGGTTCGTGTATCGGAAGCTTACGTCCTCGTAACGCAGATGGCCTTTGACGGCTTCGTCGTCCAGCACGAGGCTGTTCGGCGTATTTTTCACGGCGACCGGTTGGTTCAGCAGCTCGAGCAGCCGTTCTCCGGAAGCCTTCGATTGCGTATAGGCGTTGATCTGGAATCCGAGCGTCCATAGCGGAGCAACGATCAATCCCAGCATTCCCGACAAGGCCACCAGATCGCCGAGCGAGAGCGAACCGTCGATAACCCTCCAACCTCCTACAAGGAGCAATGCGGCGACGCTAATGTTCGCGATGAATTCGATCATCGGGAAGTACTTCGCCCACACGCCTGCCAATTGAAGATGGTTATCCCGGTAATCCACGTTTTCCTTGACGAATTTATTGATTTCGAACGGCTCGCGTGCGAAAGATTTGACCGTTCTTACTCCCGTAATGTTCTCCTGCACCCGAACGGTCAACCGACCTACGGCGGATCGGATCGAACGGAAAACCGGATGAATGTTCTGTTCGAACCGGATGGCGACGAAGCCTAGAACCGGCAAGATTGCGAAAGTCATTAGAGTGATCTTCCAATCGATGAAGAACATCATCGTGAAACCGAATACGAGCAGGAACCCCGTATTGAGCAGTTGGGCGAACCCGAAGCCTATGAACTGCCGAATGCCTTCGATATCGGCGGTTAATCGCGACATCAGGTCCCCGGTTTTGGCGGTGTCGTAATACGAGAAGGAGAGCTTTTGAAGCTTTTCATAGCAGGCGTTACGCAACCGGTACGCCAGCTTGTTCCCTAATCGTCCGCCGCTAAAGCCATGCACGTACTGAAATCCCGCTTTTACGAAAATAATGCCCACGGCCGACAGCGATAAGCCGAGAACTCCCGAATACTTGCCCGGAAGGATCATATCGTCGATCAGCGACTTCAGGAGCAGAGGGTACACAAGCCCGAGAGCGGTAGCGATTGCAAGACCCGCAACCGAGCCCCAGAGAAACCCTTTGTCTTGCCAATAATACGTTTTCAGCGCTCTAAAAATATCCAAAGATGGTCCTCCCCTCATGCTTTCTACGGCAGTGTAGCCTAATCGAATAAGACCGGCAACAGTGTTAAACGGTTCTATTCGCCGTTCCTTCCGAACCTATGGCGCTGAACGCGCGAATGCATGGAATATCTCCGTAATCGTCGCTTTTCGTACCGTATATCCCCTTGTTTACCCCTCCGGTCAAGGAAAATAAAGCCAAATGAAGAAAAGGCCTTTTCCCATCGCGTGAACGATGGGAAAAAGCCGATTTCGAACTTTATTGCCTGATTATCCGCCATTGCTCCCGCAAATCCGCCAACATTCGTTCTTCGCCGGGCTCGAGGAGAGACTGGCTCATGCTTACGGCGAAGGCGGAGAGCTGCTCCGACCATGCCAGAGCCGCCGAGCGAACGGTATCGTGCAGCGTTGCTTCCGAGATAACGTTCCACTCGCGCCTGAGCGAGCTTAGCTCGTCATCGATCGCGCGGAACAGCATTTCATTCAGCTCCTCGCGCAGTGCAAGAGCTCCGTCCTTCTCGAAGAAATGCTTCGGAGACCGGAAAGCATTCCAGAGCAGCTTCGTCTCGAATGCAGGGCCTTGCGCGAAAGGCTCGGGCAACGGCAATTCCAACTGCCCGGGTTCGAACGATTCGGGCGAGAAACCTTCCAATCGCATCTCCGCGATGCCGGATAACTCGCGCAATGCTTGCTCCGCCATGCGGTGCACGGTTCTCTCCAATCGCAGCCCTGCCGCGCGAAGCTCTTGAAGCAGATCCTCGCCAAGGGAACGCTTAAGATCTTCCCCGCATGCCCCGATCAGCTTCTTCAGGTCGCGGCCGTCGTCCTGCAGCACGGACGGATGGAACGCGCCTTGGAAATGCTCCTTAAACCGGAACTTAAGTCTCTGGCGAAGATGGTAGAGTTGCTCTTCGATTTCCTGCAGCAATGGCTGGACCGTCGCAGCGGGAACGTTATGCCCTCCCTCTTCGCTCCATTTTCTCGACTGCTCTCGCAGGCGCAAGGCTTTCGCCTCGCGCGTAGCCGCGTCTTCCGTCGCCGATTGGAGGAATCCGTCGAGCAAGTTGTCGACGCGGTCCAGCTCCTTGTTCGCCGATGCCAGCGCCAAGCCACCGAGTTCTTCCTCCGAGAAGGAGCGGAATGCGCTCTCGAACGCCGTAATGCCCGACGTTTGCATACGCTGGGCGCTTCTCTCCCGCTTGGCTTCCAATCCAAGCAAGCTGGATACGGCGAATAAGCGCGGCTTGCGAATGCCATGCTTGAGCAATTGCGCGGATACGTGATCGCGCACGCCGACTAGTTCGGCTTCCGAAGACGCCAAATCGGCCGCATTGATAATAAAAAACATTTTGTCTAGCTCGAACACGTCTTTAACGTTGCCGAGCTGATTGAGGAATTCCCTGTCGGCTTCGGTAAACGCATGGTTATAATACGTTACGAACAACACCGCGTCCGCGTTTTTGATATATTGGAAAGCAACTCCCGTATGACGGGCGTTGATCGAATCCGCTCCCGGCGTGTCGACGAGCACGGCTCCGCTGCGCGTGATCGGGGAATCGACGTACAGGTCGATCTCCGCGACGAAACAAGACGCTTGTTCTTCGGCAGCAAAGCGTCGATATTCCGCCTCGTTCACCGTCAGACGCTGCCCGAGCAACGGGCCGTATTCGTTCCAACCGAGGGCAGCCGCCGTCAAGAAGGCAAGATGCGGCCTTCCCCGCGGATGCAGGTCCGCTGCGGAAATGGGATCTTTAAGCGCGAGCAGTCTTGGGATATCCGTTCCCGCGTTGGCTAGCTTCTCCTTGGCGACGCCGATTCGTTTCAAGGAGTGACGAACGTCCTCGGCGAAACCTTCCGGCGTCTTCATCGTTACGAGCGCCGTACCATCCTTCTGCTCTCCCGATGGCGCAACGATACGGTTGATCGTCGCCGTCGTCGGATTCGGGGAAACGGGCAAAACGGGTTTCCCGACCAGAGCGTTGGCGAACGAAGACTTGCCCGCGCTGAACGCGCCGAACAAGGCGATCGTGAAGCTCTTGTTCCTAAACCGCTCGGCCTTCGCCCGTAAGCCGTCTGCAACCGAACGCAGGGCCGGCAGCTTCGATAACAGCTCCGCCGAACGTTCAAGCTTCTCGGCGGCGCCCTGCGGCGCGCCAAGACCGCTTAGTTGACGTTCTTCTTCAGACGCATCGGATTCCGGATTTACCGATTCCATAAGCTCGGAAGCGGTCAGCCGTTCGTTCTCGCGATTCGCACTCCGAATCCCGAGACTAGCGACCGTCGCGACCGATACCTTCGCGGGACTAGGCAGCTCTGAATTCGTCATTCCGTCCATATCCGATGGCAGCAGTTCGAGCAGTCTTTGTTCTTCTGCTCTTTCCGAAGCTTCGAGCTTCTCGAGTTCTTCGGCAATCGCGTCCTTGCGGCTCAATTCGTCAAGCTGCGTCTGTACGATTGCCGCTTGTTCCCTTAACTCGGGTTCGTGAGTCCGTTGCAAATCATCCACCCAATGTGCGGCCGATTTCCGATATTCGGATTTCAACTCGGCGCTGATCTCGGCAGAGTAATGCAGCGTTGCCTGCCCATCCGCGCCCGCGCCCGACTTCACAAGCTGGCGCAGCCAGCCCGCCGCGACCGGCTTGAAACAAGCCGTCAGAGATTGCTCTAGTTCCTCTCCCTGCAAGCCGGAACCTTCCGCCTCCCTGCGCAGCAATTCCTTGAGGTGCCCGGTAACGTGAGCGGACACCTGCCGGTTGAAATCGTCCGTCAGCCGTTCGAGCCTCGCGGACCTTTCCGCTTCCGTCTTGGCAGCGCCGGACAACCAGCCAACCTTAAATCCGGGCTGCATGGCCTCCAGCACTTCCCTCGCCCGCTCGCGCGTCTCCGCCGGGGTCAGATTCGCGTTGCCCAGCAGTTTGTCCAGTTCAGTCCTTACGCGCTGACGCAGCCGATCCCCGGCGCTTTCGACGTCAGCCAAGCTCCGTTCGAGTTCATTGCGTAACGCGAGACGAGCTTCCTCTTCTCCGTCGTCTCCGAGACGTTCTTGCAGCAGCGCACGCTCGTCGCTATTACGTTCATGCAACGCTTCACGAAACTGATCGGCTAGATGGCGGGCGGAACGCTCCGCGCTTCTTAGCATAAGCGGCGTAGAGAGCGGCTGAAGATCCTTCAGCAATTGCAGCAAGTCTTGCCATTGGGAAAGCGGGTGATCCGGCTGCCTAAGGGAAAGGAACAGCGTTCCCGCCGGTTGGATGTCCCAATTGCCGAGCGCTTGGCTTAAGCTTTCCTGGAACGCGGAGAACGCGATCTGCTCTTCGCGATGCTTATCGACCTGGTTAACGATCAAGTACGTCGGCTTTCCCCATCTCGCCATGCTGCGCAGAAAACGGAAGTTGACTTCCGATTGCACGTGGTTGTAGTCGGTCACGTAGAACACGACGTCCGCCAAGTGCAGCGCGGATTCCGTAGCCGCCCGGTGGGCGCCGTCCGTTGAGTCGACCCCGGGCGTGTCGACGATTGCCATACGATCGCCTAGCAACGGAATCGGATAGGATACTTGAATCGACGTGACGCCTTCGCCGTCCACCGCGTAGCTATGCAGTTGTTCGACAGGAATCCGCCGGACGGGATGAATCTGGCCATTCGAATCGCGGAACACCGTTTCCGCCGAAGGTTGTCCGTTCACGACCGTTACGACGTTCGCGCTCGTCGGAATCGGCGATGCGGGAAGCAGATCCGTACCGCACAACGTATTCACTAACGTTGATTTGCCGGCGGAGAAATGGCCGCAGAACGCGACCGTCAGCCTGCCGCTCGCGAGCTTCTCCGAGAGCTCCGCAAATTTCTCGGCGCGGACATTGTCCCCCTTCTCGGCCGCTTTGGCTGCCATTTGAGTTAAGGATCTTTCATAATTCGTAAGATCGGATAATTGCCCGTTGTTCGGAGCGATGTCGGTATGGCTCACTTCGTTGTGCTCCTTTTCTTCAAAGCCGCTTTCATGCGGGATTTGCCTTCTTTGCAATGCTCCAAGATGGGACATACGTCGCATTTCGGATTTTGAGCTTTACAATGATAACGCCCGAAGAAGATCAGGCGATGATGGGTGATCGTCCACTCGTCCCTCGGAACTTTGCGCATTAGCTTCTTCTCTACTTCCAGTACGGAATCGTCGGCTTTGGCGATTCCAAGTCGCTTGGACACACGTTCAACGTGCGTATCCACGGCGATCGCCGGCTCGTCGAAAGCATTCGAAACGACGACGTTCGCCGTCTTCCTTCCAACGCCGGGTAGCTCGGTCAGCTCCTCGTGCTTACGGGGAATTTCCCCGTTATGCTTATCGATCACCAGTCGGCATAACTTCTGAATGTTGGCCGCTTTATTGCGGAACAAACCGATCCTTCTGATATCGTTCTCCAGCTCTTCTAACGGAACGTTTAAATAGTCTTGCGGAGTACGGTACTTATCGAATAGCGTGGCCGTCACTTTATTGACGGTCTCGTCCGTGCATTGCGCGGATAATAAAACGGCGATAGTTAGCTCGAACGGATTGCGGTGGTTCAATTCGCATCTCGCGTCCGGAAACATCTCCGCTATCGTATTCAGCACATGCCTTATCGTTACGGCGTTCATAAGCGCTCCTTCGTTAACCGAAATTTCTTTAACAAGTTTACCGGAAGATTGCCTTATCGGCAATAAGAACGAAAGGCGGCTTGGCTGTAGGCATACGAAAGCCCTCGTCGCGAACGTCGAGGGCTGCAGATGGTAGCAACTTAGTAATAAAGGCTATTATTTGGCGATTTCGAAGACTTTGCCGCGAAGGACGTATAACGAGATGGCATCGTCGTTACGCAGATCCGTCAGGCTAAGCGTCGTCGTACCTTGATGAATATACACTTGCGAATGCAGCGTGAAGGAAAAGTTCGTGTCCGCCAACGTTTCTTTCTTGACGTTCAGCGTTCTCGAATCGGCTTCGTAATACCAATACAGCTTACGTAGCAACGGTACGACCTCAATGACGACGCGATCGTTCTCGTCCTTGCGAATTTCCACGCGATCGTCCGGCGAGACGGTGGACAAGGAACTCTGTACGACGTTGTTCTTAAGAATTAACGGCGTAGAGCCTACCGTCTTCGTTACCGTAGAACCGTTAGGAAGCACAAGGTCAACCGACGCTCCCGCGGTATTGACGGAAGAAACGCGGCCATAGCTAACGGATACCGTCTTGATCTTGATCGGCGTGTTTCCTTGGAAGGTAATGTTGAGCAAACCTGCGTTATTCAATGCTCCAAGCGTCGTCGCGGCGCCGCTCTCGTCCTGCAGAACAATGTTCGAACCGAGCGTCCATTCTTCGACGACGCCGTCCGCGCGTTTCGTGCGCAGCTTATTGTTCGTGGTGTCTGAAGAAATGAAATCGAATTGAGCTGTTTTCTGGACCAGAATAGAAGAAGCTTGATCCTGGGATCCGTTCAAGAGCACCGTAACCTGATCGCCGACGCGAACATCCGCATACGACTTCGCGGTCGAGCCGTAGATTTCGACGATCGGGCTGACGTAAGGAAGCGTAATGCTGCCGGAGCCGTCCAGTGAAAGCTTCAACGTTCTCGCGGAAGTATTGTTCTCCGTCACCGTACCGGAATACTTGGCGATAATCGAGACGTAGATGACGTTCGTGCCGCTAATTCCGATATTTACTTTTTTCCCTTTGGAGGAAATCAATGGAGTCGCCGTTTCCAGCGTAAGCTTCGTTCCGTTTAAGTCGAAGCGCGTGGACGCGTTCACGTCCAGGTTGTATTTTTTGCCGGCGGAGTCGAACACGATAAGCGTCTTCGCGTCGGACACGTAACTCGAGATCGTCGCTCCGGTTAAGTTGGATACCACGTTCCCCGTAACGCTGATGACGGATACTTTGCCGCTATCGTTAAATGTCAGGGAGATCGGGTCGCCTTTATAAACGTCGTCCAACGTAGCGTCGGCGTAACCTTCGATCTTAACGATTACGTTATCCGCCATAAATTTTGCGCTCAGTTCTCCGTTTACCGTGTATTGGATCGTTTTGTCGGTTTTGTTAATGGCATTTAGAATGCCGGAAATCGTCGGCTGCTCCGATTTCGTGATAACGATGCTGGTGACGGAACCGCTTTTGACCTCGTAAGTAATCGTATCGCCAAGCTTCATGTCTTCCGGAGCAACGTTAATGCCGTTTTTCTTGATCGTTGCGTTGGCGCTGACCGGGAAGTTCTCGGGCAAGCTCGTCGCCGTAGCTTTCACTTGCAAGCTGCGAGTCGCCGCGCTCCATGCGGCTACCGTTCCGGTACCCGTCTTGTTGACGACCGATTGATTAACGGTGATCGAGAGAATTTTTCCGTCCGTTCTGACCGCGTCGACGAGCAGCTTCACCGTCGCGTTTACCGGCAAATTATCCAATGTCAGCGTTTGGCCGTTGGCGTCTTTAACCGACGGCAGATGCAGCGGATCGTAATAGTAATAGACGGAATCTTCGCCTACGAGCAACGTCAATCGGTTAAGCGACGTTGAGACGCGAGTCAGCGTGCCTTCGTACGTTTTGACTTTCGCGGTATCGCTCGTTTGCTCCACGTACCCGATTGAGCCGCCTGCCTCGCTGATCAGGCTGACTTCTCCGTACAGCTTCAAGTCCGCAAGCGAGGATGCCTTCTCGGAGTCGAACCGGTATACCGATGTCGACGTAGAGATCGTATAATCTTTGACTACGCCATCTTGGTGAAGCAAAGTCAGCTTGTTCGCGTCCATGGCGAGCAGAACGCCCGTAACTTGACCGGAGTACGCGACGGAAATCTTCGATTCCGCGCGGCTAAACAACGTCGATGCCGTGGCGCGGGTGACCGGGGCGACGGGGTCGAATTTCGTGACGGACGCTCCTGCTCCGTTCGTCACCGTAACTCCGGTAATAATCCCGGAAGCTATGCCAACGTTCACGTAACCTTTCAGCTTCGCGTCGATACTCGTATCGTCATTAAACGACGTCGCTTGGGAAGCCGCCAGCTTGGCTTCGGCATCCTTACCGATGGCGCGAACGAGCAACCGAGTTATCCATTCCCGCGTCGCCGGGCTCTTACCCCAATCCTTGCCTTTTTCTTTTTTGGCCAATTCCGTTTCTTCGTCGATCATGAGGATCTTTTTCTGCAGCGCTAATTTTATGTAGGGTTTATAATAATTGCCGATCGTGAGTTCGCTCGGGAATACGAGCACTTCGTCTGATTTCACCTGATCTTCGATGCCCATGAACCGAAGGGCAATCAGGACCGCTTCTTCTCGGCTGACGTTTTTGTTCGGGTTGAATTTTCCGGCTTCCGTGCCGGTTCCGCCTTTGAGAATTCCTTGCAAAGCCAGTTTGGAAATATGTTTCTCCGCCCAGTGTCCGGCAGTAACGTCGCTGAATGGCGATGCGGCGAACGCGGTAGTGGCGGACCAACCTATGCCAGAGTAAATCATCGTTGCTGCAAGGGCTCCCGCTGCCCATTTCGATTTGCGCTTATCCAACATTTACGAGTCCCCTCTCCTAGATACACATATACCGGCCCCTAATAGGGGCCGGATTGGCAATCAGTATAATTTCAATTGCATTTTAATGCCTTTCGCGATGGCTTCGGCTACCCGATTTTGCAAGGCATCCGTCCAAAGCTGAGGCTCGTCGATTTTGCTGGACAAATAACCGACCTCTAGCAGAATGGCGGGCATCTTCGTTTCCCGCGTTACCGCAAGGCTTTTCTGCCGAACGCCGTTGTCTTTAAGTCCGGTCGC
The DNA here is from genome assembly GCF_003628305.1 of Cohnella endophytica. Taxonomy (GTDB): domain Bacteria; phylum Bacillota; class Bacilli; order Paenibacillales; family Paenibacillaceae; genus Cohnella; species Cohnella endophytica. The sequence goes on from NZ_RBZM01000002.1 coordinate 227,936, forward strand.
CGGAGCGAAAACGGAGTGCATCAAGTTCGCGAATGCCTTGCTGTCTTCCCGCGTGTAATAAGTCTCGGTCCCGTTCGTTGCGGCCGTATAACTATTGGCATGCACCGACAAGAACAAGTCCGCGTTGACCGAATTCGCGAGATTGTAACGATCCGCAAGCGACGGGAACGTATCCGAAGTTCGGGTCATCACGATTTTGATGCGATCGTCCAAAGCCAGAATGGCTTGAACCTTAAGAATGACGGAAAGATTGAACTCTTTCTCCGGACGCTTGGTTATGCTTATCGCGCCGGGATCCGAGCCGCCGTGGCCTGCGTCGAGAACGACGGTGAACTTCGACTTGTCGGGAGTCGGTTGTTTCAAGTTAATTCTAAACTCGCCGATCGAAGGATCGTTCACGACTTCGTAATCCCAAGCTTGATTCAAGTCGAGCACTAAGCGTGGGATTTTCGTCTGCGCGCTTTCACCGAATAGCGAGAATCGAACCGCGGTCAAAGCCGGATGTCCGATTACGTCGATCCTTCCTAGAAGGCCCTTGGCGAAGTCGACCGTCGGAACGAAATCGCCGGCATACTGCCCATTCGGGAAGTCGAAGACGAGTCGTTTCGGGTTTTCCAGAGTGGTTATCGTCGGAACGATCAATCCGTCGTAATTCAAGATAATGGCGTTGGTCTCCGCCTCGTACCGGACACCGTGAAGGTTGCCCGTAATGACGGGAGGCGTAACCGCTCCTGGATCCGTATTTCCGCCTTCGGGTTCGTTCGGATCCACGACTCCGATAAGTCCGCCATCTGGCGGTTGCGTATCCGAGCCGCCTGCATTGCCCGTATTCCCGCCGGTGTTGCCGTTATTGCCCGCGTTACTGCCGGACGTATATAAGAATGCCGCCTTGGCTACGTTATCCCAGTAAATATCGACTCCGTACGACTGCGTAAGGAATCTCAGCGGAATAAACGTATACTGATTGGTTTTATCGGAGACTAAAATCGGAGCGACGTCCATCTTCAGCGAGACGTTATCAAGATAAGCAGTTTGCTGACCGATCGTCATTATCAGCTTCTTCGATCCGCTCGTAACCGTAACCTGCTTTTTCTTATTGTCGTAATCAACCTTGTAGCCAAGATTCTCGATCGCGATTCTCGCGGGAATCATGACGGACTGTCCTACCACTGTGGGCGGAACGGGAGGTTGCAACGTCTTGCCGTCCAAGATCAACTGGGGAACTAACGTTTCCGCCTTGGCGGCGCTTACGACCCCCGCACTAAGGAACAGCATGCCAAAGACGACGAACAACAAGACTAACCACTTCTTCATGCTTCACCTCGATGTAAAAAAGATTTGAGAACGTTGCCGAATTATGTAATTGACTGGCGGCTTGTCCACGAATCATTAGACGCCCGGGATGAAGAAAAGTTGCGTATTTAAGGAAAAAAAGACCCTTTGCCCCGAAATTTGCCGAATCGGGTTCAAAAGGTCTCTTATTCTAACTAATCATGCCATTCGCTTACGCGTTCACTGCCGCCGCGCGTTTCGCTTCGTACGCGCTGATCGCGCTCTCGTGCTTCAGAGTAAGACCGATATCGTCCAGCCCTTGAAGCAGGAATTGGCGGCGATGCTCGTCAAGCTCGAACGGAATGCTCAGACCGTCTCCGTCCGTGATCACATTGTTCTCAAGATCGACGGTCAGCGAGTAGCCTTCCTTCGCTTCCGTGCGTTTGAACAGGTCGTCGACTTGCTCTTCGCTCAGCTTGATCGGCAGAATGCCGTTCTTGAAACAGTTGTTGTAGAAAATGTCGGCGAACGACGGCGCGATGATGCAACGGAAGCCGTAATCCATGATCGCCCACGGCGCGTGCTCGCGGGACGAACCGCAACCGAAGTTCGCGCGGGAGATCAAGACGGAAGCGCCTTGGTAACGCGGCTTGTTTAGATTGAATTCGGGAATAACGTTTCCTTGCTCGTCCCATCTCCATTCGAAGAACAAGAATTGGCCGAATCCGCTTCTCTCGATTCTTTTGAGGAATTGCTTAGGAATGATTGCGTCCGTATCTACGTTAACCCGGTCAACCGGGGCGACTAGTCCATTAAGCTTAACAAATGGTTCCATGTTGGTTGATCCTCCCTCTTACGCCGTCACTTCGGCTTTGAAATCCCACGTGCGAACGTCTACGAAACGACCTTTGACGGCGGCTGCCGCAGCCATTTCCGGAGACACGAGATGCGTGCGTCCGCCGCGGCCTTGACGACCTTCGAAGTTCCGGTTGGAAGTCGACGCGCAACGCTGGCCCGGCTTAAGAACGTCGGGATTCATCGCGAGGCACATGCTGCAACCCGCTTCGCGCCATTCGAAGCCCGCTTCGATGAATATTTTGTCCAGGCCTTCTTTTTCGGCTTGGATTTTGACGCGTCCGGAGCCCGGGACGACGATCGCCGTCACGTTCGAGCTGACTTGGTGACCGCGCGCCACGGAAGCCGCCGCTCTCAAATCTTCGATCCGGCCGTTCGTGCATGAACCGATGAAGACGTAATCGATCTCGATATCCGTCATCGGCGTGCCCGGCTTCAAATCCATGTATTCCAGCGCGCTAGTCGCCGCTTTGCGTTCGTTCTCGGTAGGCAGGCTTTCCGGAACCGGGACGGTGGAAGTGATGCCGGTACCCATGCCCGGGCTCGTGCCCCAAGTAACTTGAGGAATCAAAGAATCGACGTCGAATTCGATTACCGCATCGTAAGTCGCGCCTTCGTCCGTGCAGAGCGATTTCCACTGCTCGACGGCAGCTTCGAAAGCAGCGCCTTGCGGTGCATACTCGCGACCGCGCAAGTATTCGAAAGTCGTTTCGTCCGGCGCGATCAAGCCGGCGCGGGCGCCCGCTTCGATCGACATATTGCACACGGTCATCCGTTCTTCCATCGTAAGCGAGCGAATGGATTCGCCCGTATATTCCATGACGTAGCCGGTACCGAAATCGGTGCCGTACTTAGCGATCAGGCCGAGAATCATATCTTTAGCCGTGATGCCGGGTTTGCGTTGGCCTTTGAAGCGGATGACCATCGTTTTCGCTTTCGATTGCTGCAAGCATTGCGTCGCGAGAACGTGCTCGACTTCGCTCGTTCCGATACCGAAAGCAAGCGCTCCGAACGCGCCGTGCGTGGAAGTATGGCTATCTCCGCAGACGATCGTTTTGCCAGGGTGCGTTAAGCCTAGCTCGGGCCCCATGACGTGAACGACGCCTTGGTCGATCGTGTTCAAATCGTACAGCTTTACGCCGAATTCTTGACAGTTCGTCGTCAGCGTGTCGACCTGTTGCTTGGAGATCGGATCGGAAATGTTGAAACGGTCTTTCGTCGGAACGTTGTGGTCCATCGTTGCGAACGTCAACTCGGGACGACGCACTTTGCGACCGGACAGGCGCAAGCCCTCGAACGCTTGCGGGGAAGTAACTTCGTGTACCAGGTGCAGGTCGATGTAAAGGATGCTAGGCTTTCCTTCTTCAGCGACGATGACGTGGTTGTTCCAAATTTTCTCGAACATTGTTTGTTTACTCATGTCTCTGTTCACCCCAATTAGGACGTTTCGTTTGAATTAATTTTATATTAGCATTTCTTCTTTCATTGTTCCAAGATATAATATCTATAAGGTTAATAGTTTTAGACTATGAAAGGACGTAATGCTCATGGAATTCCGTCAACTCTTATATACGATACAAATCGCATCGGAGAGAAACTTCTCCCGCGCCGCCGAGAAGCTGCATATCGCGCAGCCGTCGCTCAGCCAGCAGCTGTCCAAACTGGAAAAGGAACTCGGAGTCCTCTTGTTCAAGAGAAGCACGAACTCCGTCGAGCTCACGTACGCGGGCTCCGTGTTCGTCGAGAAGGCGCAGCAGATCGTCGACATGGCCGACCAGCTCCGCAGGGAAATGGAAGATATCGCGGACATGCGCAAAGGACGTCTAGTTGTAGGGAGTCTTCCGATGACCGGTGCGCACGTATTGCCATACGTGCTCCCCGTTTTCCGCGAAGCGTATCCCGATATCGAGATCGTGCTGATCGAAGAATCGACCCGACGGCTGGAGCAGCTGACGGCCAGCGGCGGCACGGACGTCAGCCTGCTTACGCTTCCTTTGGTCGAGCCTTCTCTACAATATATACCGCTCATGGACGAGGAAATCAGTCTTGCGGTCCCGAACGATCATGAGCTGGCCGGCAAAGCTTACGCGAATGAAGCGATACCGCTCTCCAGGCTGCGCGATGAGCCGTTCGTGCTGCTCAAAAAAGGACAAGGCTTCCGAATGATCGCCCACGAACTGTGCAAATCCGCCGGATTCGATCCGAAGGTCGTCTTCGAGAGCGGCAACATCGAGACGGTTCAATCACTCGTTGCCGCCGGCATGGGAATCGCCTTCGTTCCGAAAATGATGACCCGCGGCGAGTGGCAGGGACATACGCCGACCTACCTTACCTTGGAAAATCATCCCGCGCGCACGCTAGTCATCGCATACCGCAAAGGCCGGTACTTGTCCAATGCCGCGGAAGCCTTCATCGCCACGTTCCGACAGACGCTTCAGAACTTAAACGGTTAGGCTGTTTATATTACGAATACAATTCCGGTCTTCGATCGGCGAATACGGGAATTCTATTGCGCACTTCTTCCACCAGTCCAAGATCTACGTCGGCCGCTAGAATCGTTTCCTCTTCTAACGCTTCCGCGATCACTTCGCCCCAAGGGTCGATGACCATCGAGTGCCCGAAGAAGTTCGAACCGCCGCTCTCGCCCACCGTATTGCACGAGACGACGTACATTTGGTTCTCGATCGCTCGCGCCTGTAACAGAGTGCGCCAGTGATGTAAGCGAGGATGCGGCCATTCCGCCGGTACGAACACGATGCGCGCCCCCTCCAGCGCAAGCTTGCGCGCAAGCTCGGGAAAGCGAATGTCGTAGCAGATCATCATTCCGGCGGGAACGCCTTCCAGATCGAATCGGCCGGGTTCGGTTCCCGATTCCAGATGCAAATGCTCGTTCATTAATTGGAACAGATGGATTTTGCTATACTCGGCAATCTCGGATCCCGTTCGGTCGAACACGTGTACGGTGTTCGTTACCGTGTCTCCGCGTAGTTGCGCGATTGAGCCTGCGAGCACATTAATTGCGTATTTGCGGCAGAATGCGGATATCGTCCGCTTCGTCCGTTCGCCGTCGGGGTCGGCGAGCGCTTGGATTTCAGTCAGCGCATAGCCCGTATTCCACATTTCCGGCAAAATGATGAGATCAGGCTTGGGCGAAAGCGCCGCGGCTTCCTCTAATCGGGTTTGCATTTTCGCGAAATTGGCTTCCGGATCCCCTGCCACGATATTCATCTGTATCACCGCGAGGCGCAGTGGCGTTGTCATGTCGATTCACTCCTACTATATGCGTTTCTCTAATCCCTTCATCGTACTGTAACATGCACATCTCGGCAACAAAAGCCCGTATTTTCACAATTCCGACTAAGCGTCCCCGAATTCGTATGCACAAATAGGCATCATTCGTTGCTCTGTCCGATTCATTTGTGCTACATTCAACCTATCCTACGTATGACGGAGCGTGACGATTTCGCATGTCCTTAAAGATCACTCCAGCCTCCAGGCTGCAAACTTTGCCGGAACAATTTTTCGCCGCGTTGGTCGCCAAAGCCAACGCCCGCGCCGCCACCGGCCGCGATGTTATTAACCTCGGCCAAGGCAATCCCGACCTTCCGACGCCTCATTCGATCGTCGAAAGGCTGAAAGAAGCCGCGGACAATCCGAAATATCACAAATATCCGCCGTTTCGCGGATTCCCTTTCCTGAAGGAAGCCGTCGCCGAGCGGTATAAGGAAGACTACGGAGTCGACCTCGATCCGGAGAAGGAAGTCGCCATTTTATTCGGAGGCAAATCCGGGTTGATCGAGATCAGCCAATGTTTGCTCAACCCGGGGGACGTGTGCCTCGTTCCCGATCCCGGTTATCCCGATTATTGGTCCGGCGTAGCGCTAGCGGGTGCGGAGATGGCGTTTATGCCGCTTCGGGAGGAGAACGATTTTCTTCCCGACTATTCCGCCATTCCCTCTGAAGCGCTCGTTCGAGCCAAGCTTATGTTCCTCAATTATCCGAACAACCCTACTTCCGCCGTCGCGACGCCCGAGTTCTACGAAGAAACGGTTGCGTTCGCCAAGCGAAACGGCGTCGTCGTAGCCAGCGATTTCGCTTACGGAGCGATCGGCTTCGACGGCAAACGCCCGATTAGCTTCCTGGAAACTCCGGGTGCCAAAGAAGTAGGGGTCGAATTTTACACTTTGTCGAAAAGCTATAACATGGCAGGTTGGCGCGTGGGCTTCGCGATCGGAAATCCGGAAATCATAGAGCTCATCAATCTGATACAAGATCATATGTATTGCAGCTTGTTCGGAGGCATCCAGGAAGCGGCCGCGGAAGCGTTAACCGGTTCCCAGGAATCCGTCCGCGAGCTTGTCGCTACCTATGAGAGTCGCCGCGACGTATTATACGGAGCGCTCGAAGAAATCGGTTGGAAAGCGACCAAACCCGCGGGATCCTTCTTCTGTTGGTTACCTGTACCTGAAGGCCACACTTCGATGTCGTTCGCCGATCTGTTGCTCGAGCAAGCGGACGTTGTCGTTGCTCCCGGCTCGGGATTCGGAACGAGCGGCGAAGGATACGTTAGGCTTGGCCTGCTGACCACGGAAGACCGGCTGCGCGAGGTCGCGGCCAGAATCGGCCGTTTGGGGCTGTTCTAGGAGCGCCTCGCGAGTCGTTCGTTCCTTTACAACCCTTGTGGCGCATGGTATTCTTAGGATAATTCGTCGCCGATCGAGGATCGGCGCGCCATATGAACGCATTGACGGGAAACGAAGCGGATCCGGACATGACCAGAGAGTAAATTTCGAGGCTGAGAAAATTTACCTTGTCCCCCGCCTCCCCCATCCCCGAGCGGACGGCGATGAGCCGGACAGATCCTGCTGTTATCAGGACCATGAGCGGGCGGACGCCGTAAGTAGGCGCCGTCAATGAAGGTGGCACCGCGGAAGTTGAACTTTCGTCCTTTATTTAGGGCGGGAGTTTTTTTTATGGCTTGATAGGGGGTTCTAAGCATGGGTAAACGTATCGTTGTCAAAATCGGAAGCAGCTCGCTGACTGCCGAAGAAGGCGGATTAAACCGCCTGCAAGTGCGCTTTTTCGCGGATGAAATCGCCCGGCTACACGCCTCGGGATACCAAGTATTGCTTGTTACTTCGGGTGCGATCGCGGCGGGATTCCGCCGCCTCGGATACGCGACCCGGCCTAAGCTCGTTCATGAGAAACAAGCGGCCGCGGCCGTTGGCCAGGCATTACTAATGCAAGCCTATCAAGAAGCGTTTAATGCCAGCGGCATTACCGCCGCGCAAATTTTGCTAACCCGACCCGACTTCAGCAACCGCGGGCGATCCCAGAACGCCACAAGAACGATCGAGGAGCTGCTGAAGCAGTTCGCGGTGCCGATCATTAACGAGAACGATACCGTCGCCGTAGACGAGATCAAATTCGGCGAGAACGACTCCTTGTCCGCGCTCGTCGCCAATCTGGTCAAGGCCGACGGCCTCTATATCCTAACCGATATGGACGGCGTATACACCGGGGACCCGCGCAAGGTTCCGGATGCCAAACGGCTCGAACGCATCGAAGTGCTGTCCGACGAACTGTACCAAATGGCAGGCGGAGCCGGTTCCTCGGTCGGAACCGGCGGCATGCGCTCCAAGATCGAAGCCGCGCGGATCGCGATGCAAGGAGGCGTTCCGCTCTTCGTGGGTCGGGTATCTGAGCCCGGCGATCTCGCCGAAGCCGTCGCGGGTACGGGTAAAGGTACTTACTTCGCGTCTTCCCTGCAATCCCTTTCCGCCAAGAAGCATTGGGTCGGCTTCCTCTCCGTTCCGCAAGGACGAATCGTCGTCGACGCCGGAGCCGAGAACGCGTTGCTCAATCGCGGACGCAGCCTCCTTCCGGCAGGAATCTTAAGGGCGGAAGGCGACTTCCACCCCGGCGAAGTCGTCGAAGTCGTCAACGCCGACGGCCGCATTCTCGGCCGCGGAGTTACCCACTATGCCGCTTGGCAAATTACGGCAGTCGCCGGTCTGTCCAGCGAAGAAGCGCTCAAGCGCATCGAGGTCCCCCGCGCGGAAGTGATTCACCGCGACGAATGGGTCGGATCATCCCTTATCAAGGAGGCCAGCTCTCATGAGTGAAGTGATCAGCAAAGCTAGCGCGGCCAAGCAAGCCGCAACCGTTCTCAATCGACTTACCGCACAAGAGAAAAACGAAGGACTGCTTCTGATGGCGGACGCTTTGATTGCCGAACAGGATCGGATTCTTAAAGCCAACGAAGAAGATCTCGCGCGCGGTAGGGATAACGGAACTTCCCCGTCCCTGCTCGACCGTCTTCGGTTAACGCCAGCCAGACTTCAAGACATTGCCGACGCCGTGAAGATGATCGTCGGATTGCCTGATCCCGTCGGCGACTTGCTCGAATCGATCGAACGTCCGAACGGATTGAAAATCGAGAAACGCCGCGTGCCGATCGGCGTCATAGGCATCATCTACGAAGCGAGGCCGAACGTAACCGTAGACGCCGCGACGCTCTGCTTGAAGTCGGGTAACTCCGTCGTCCTGCGCGGCGGATCCGCCGCTCTCTCTTCCAACCGGAGCATCATATCCGTCTTGCGAGAAGCGCTTTCCCGTTCGGCGATTCCGGCGGATTCCCTGCAGTTGATCGAAGACTCCGGACGCGGGTCCGTGGACGAGATGCTGAAGCTGAACGGATTGCTCGACGTAATCATTCCGCGCGGCGGGGCATCCTTAATCCAGAACGTCGTGCAGAACGCAACCGTACCGGTCATCGAGACCGGGGCGGGCGTCTGCCATACTTACGTCGAAAACACCGCCGATTACGCGATGGCGGAAGCGATCTCCTTAAATGCCAAGGCGCAACGGCCTTCCGTATGCAACTCGATGGAGACGTTACTGTTGCAGGAGTCGTTCGCTCGCGCTCATCTGGCTAAGCTATCGGAAACGTTCCGCGAGGCGAAAGTCGAGCTGAAGGGCTGCGACATCGTCCGCGAGCTCGTAGCTTGGGCCAATCCGGCGACCGAGCAAGATTTCGCAACGGAATACAACGACTACATCTTGAACGTCAAAGTGGTAAAAGATTTAGACGAGGCTTTAAGCCATATCGCGCGCTTCGGCACGAAACATTCGGAATGCATCGTCACGGAAGACGCGATCAACGCCGAACGCTTCTTGCAAGAAATCGACGCTGCGGCCGTGTACCATAATGCGTCTACCCGCTTTACCGACGGTTTCGAATTCGGATTCGGCGCCGAGATCGGAATTAGCACCCAAAAGCTTCACGCGCGCGGACCCATGGGGCTTCCGGCTCTCACGTCCACGAAATACCGCGTCGTCGGTACCGGTCAAATCAGATCTTAGGAGGCGTACGCATGAACGAATCATCCCCTTCCTCCCTCGGAGGAATCACATTATGTTTCTACGGCGCGGGATCCATGGCCGAGGCGATTTTGCGCGGTCTTATTGACGCCAAGCTGACTAATCCGTCCAACGTGACGGTAATGAACCGCCAGAACGCGGAACGCCTACTGCAATTGCAACGGCAATACGGGGTAATCCCGGCTGCCACGGATGCTTCCAAAGAAGACGCGTTGCGTACTTCCGACGTCATCATTCTCGGCATGAAACCGAAAGATTCCGCTAACGCGCTGATCTCGCTTAAACCGTTACTGCGCCCGGACCAACTCGTAGTCTCCTTGATCGCCGGCTTAACGATCGATACGATCCAGCAACTGCTCGGCCGACCGCAGCCCGTCGTGCGTACGATGCCGAATACGTCCAGCACGATCGGGTTAGGCGCTACGGGCATCTGCTTCTCTGACGCCGTCACGCCTGAGCATCGAGAATTGGCGTTAACGATGTTTAATGCCGTAGGACTGGTCGCCGTCGTCGATGAACCGCTGATCGCCGCGGTTAACGGCGTGTCCGGGAGCGGACCGGCTTACGTGTATTACTTGATGGAAGCGATGATCGACGCGGGCGTTAAGCTCGGTCTCACGCGGGAAGCGGCTTTACAGCTCACCGTTCAGACGGTGAAAGGCGCGGCAGAGATGGTTCAATCGACGGGCGAGAATCCCGGAGATCTCCGCCGCAAGGTCACGTCTCCGAACGGAACGACCGAGGCCGCTATTCTGACTTTGGATCGCTTCTCCTTCCAAGAAGGAATGAACCAAGCGATCGTTCGTTGCGTCGAGAGGGCGAACGAGATGGGCGAAGCGATTCGCGATGAAGCGATCAAAGCCCAACAGGCATAACGTAAAAGCCTAACAAATAACGAAAGAACGAAAGACAGAAAGAAGGGTTGTCCAATGAGCTTAAGCGCCTCCTATAGTAACGCAACTTATCGGCTCTACGATGATAAAGCCGATTTCCATAAGAAAGCGCAAAGCATCGCCGTTGGTCTCACCGTAGGCAGCTGGACGGATCTTCCCGAAGCGGCCAAAGAGCAAATGCAGAAGCATCTCGGTCAAGTCGTATCCGTTGACGTCAGCGAGAGTTCCAATCCCGGCGAGCGTTACGCCGATATCGAGATCGCGTATCCGGATGCGAACTTTAGCCGCGACATACCGGCTTTTCTGGTGACCGCTTTCGGCAAGCTGTCGATGGACGGACGTATCAAGCTGATCGACATCCGGCCTTCCGCGGATTTCCTGAGCGCGTTCCCGGGTCCGAAATTCGGCGTACAGGGCATACGCGACCTGCTTGGCGTCCATGACAGGCCGCTCGTAATGAGCATCTTCAAGTCGGTCATCGGACAAGAGTTGCCGAACCTGCGAGAGCAATTTCTCCAACAGGCGCTAGGCGGAGTCGATCTGATCAAGGACGACGAAATTTTGTTCGAGAACCCGCTAAGCCCGCTCGAGAAGCGCGTCGAAGCATGCATGAGCGCGGCCCGCGAAGCCGAACAAGCAACAGGGCAGAAGCTTCTTTACTTCACCAATCTAACGGGCTCCACCTTCCAATTGAAAGATAACGCGAAACGAGCCATCGCGGCCGGAGCGAACGGCTTGCTGTTCAATGTGCTTGCATACGGCTTCGACGCGCTTGCCGAGCTAGCCGCCGATCCGGACATCAGCGTTCCGATCGCCGCGCATCCGTCGCTAGCCGGGGCATTGTACCCGTCCATGCATCACGGCATCTCCGCCCCGCTTCTGCTTGGCAAGCTAATGAGAATCGCGGGAGCCGATCTTTCGCTGTTCCCGTCGCCTTATGGCTCGGTCGTTATGCCCAAAGCGGAAAACCTGGCCGTCAAGGAAGCGTTGCTTACCCCTTCCTTGCCTCAGAAGCCGGCGATGCCCGTACCTTCGGCCGGCATCCATCCGGGACTCGTCCCGCTCATTATGGGCGACTTCGGACCGGAAGTCGTCGTTAACGCCGGAGGCGGCGTTCACGGGCATCCGGGCGGACCCGCCGCGGGGGGACGCGCCTTCCGCCAAGCGGTGGATGCGGTCAAAACCGGCAGTTCGCTAGTCCAATACGCCGAACGGCACAAGGAGTTAAAACAAGCTATCGAATTATGGGGGATACGCACATCATGAGCCAGCCGACATCGACATTCCCACGCAAACCCGTTCTTTTCTGCGATTTCGACGGAACGATCACGTTAAACGACAACATCGTCGCCGTCATGAAGCATTTTAACCCTCCCGGCATCGAAGAGATCATCAAGGATATCGTCTCCGTGAAGAAATCGATCAAACAAGGCGTCGGGGAAATGTTCGCGCTCCTTCCTTCTTCCCTGAAGGATGAAGTGCGCGAGTACATCTTAAGTACCGCCGGAATACGTCCGGGCTTCCCCGAGTTGCTGGAATGGTGCAAACTCCACGATGTGCCCTTCTACGTCACGAGCGGCGGCATCGACTTTTTCATCTATCCTTTACTCGCCCCGTTCGGTATTCCCGACGATCACATTTACTGCAACGGAAGCGACTTCAGCGGCGACAATATTAAGATAACCTGGCCCCACGACTGCGACGAACATTGCGATAACGGAGGATGCGGCATGTGCAAGACCGCGGTAATCCGGCAGTTCCCGAACGACGAGTATTATCGCATCTTGATCGGAGACAGCATTACCGATTTCGCAGGCGCTAAGCTCGTGGATCTGGTGTTCTCCCGCTCCCATCTGACGGAGCGTTGCCGTGAGCTCGGGTTGCCGCACATCCCGTTCGATACGTTCCACGACATTATCCAACACCTTGAACAAGGAGGCCGCACTTCATGAGCTTCGCGAACATCGCGCTCGAGGAAAAGCAACGCATCTTAAGCGAATTTTCCGCCGTGAAAGCGGACTTCGCATCCCGCAGCTGGTTTCCCGGCACGAGCGGCAACTTGTCCATGAGGGTCGGACCCTATACGCCCGAATCGTTCTATTTCGCGGTAACGGCAAGCGGCAAAGACAAAACGAAATCTACGCCGGAAGATTTCCTCTTCGTCGATCAGGACGGAATCCCATGCGAGACGACCGGGCTGAAGCCTTCGGCGGAAACGTCCTTGCATAGGGAAATCTATCGCTTGACGGGCGCGGGAGCCATCTTCCACATCCACTCCGTCTTTAATAACCTCGTCTCCGAGCTTTACTGGGAGCGACGGTCGGTACCGATCGAAGGCGTCGAGCTCATCAAAGCGTTCAACATTTGGGAAGAGGACGCCGTCATCGAAGTGCCGATCGTGCCGAACTACGCCGACGTTCCTCGGATCGTTCCGGAAATCGCCGGGGTCCTGAACGCCCGCGTACCCGGATTGCTTATCCGCAAGCATGGCGTATGCGTCTGGGGCCGGGATGCTTCCGAAGCCAAGAAACACCTCGAAGCGTTCGAATTCCTGTTCGAATACGCGTATCGTTGGCAATTGTTGAAAGGCGGCAAGTAACGACAGTCCTCGCTCCTCCAAAGCGAAAACCACTCGACAGCCCTCCCCCGCGGGAAAACATTCGAGTGGTTTTTTTGTTTGCGTTATCGGCCCGCTCTGAATTTCTGGGCGTGCAGGCGTGCTTCTTCGACGTTCGTGACGCGATTGCGGCTCCATTCCAACAAGATGCGATCGATGTAGCGAAAATGAAGCTTGCCCGCGAACACCGATTCCTTTAACGCGAACCGGATTAACTCCTCGGCGTATTTGTCTTGATCCAGCCAACCGCTAATCGTATCGTACTCGAACGGCGTTAACGGCCTGCCGAACTCCTGCTCGAACTGCGCGAACAAATTGCTCGCGATGCCGGTCGAGGATACTACGGTCGGCCTAACCGTTTCCGTTCGGATGGCCGTCGACGTTTCCTCCGCCTTATCGTAGCCGCTAGTCGTGGTACGCAGAGGGAGTTCCCCGGCAGCTAGCAGCATGCCCATCTTGTGGAACAAACCCGATAAATTATATTTTTCCGATTGAATGCCGGACTGGGCATCGAACTGCTCGTCGATCGTAACGAAACCGAGCTTCATAAGCTTCTGCAGCGTCTGTCCTACAAGCGCGGGCGAGCAGCCCAAGCGCTCCTGCAGCTGCTCGATCGTCGGAAACTCGTTCTGCTCAAGCTGTCTGTAAGCGATCAGATGAAGAAGCAGCATCCCTTCCGTATCGTCCAGTTTAAGCGCCCTGTAAGTACGAAGCAGCGCGTACGGAATACTGACGGCGCCATCCATATAAGCTTCCGCCATTCCCTTTGCAAGTGCATTGCGGTCGTTCATTCTAGAGTCGCACCACCATTCTCCTTGAATTATTGCAACCCGTGCGTTCTATCCCGTTACGGATACAGACGGTATAACGTACGCGGGAACGCGATCGTCTCGCGTACGTGGTCTAGGCCGCATATCCAAGCAACGGCTCTCTCTAGTCCCAAACCGAATCCCGAGTGCGGCACGGTGCCGTATTTGCGCAAGTCCATGTACCAGCCATACGCTTCTTCGGTCAACTCATGTTCCGCGAACCGTTCGGCCAGAAGCTCTGGATCGTCGATTCTCTGAGATCCGCCGATAATTTCCCCGTAACCTTCCGGCGCGATCATATCCGCGCAAAGCACGACTTCCGGACGGTTCGGATCGGGTTTCATGTAGAACGCTTTAAAACTTGCCGGATAATGGGTAATGAACACCGGACGGTCGAATTTCTCGGCGATCGCCGTCTCGTGAGGAGCGCCGAAGTCTTCGCCCCACGGCAGCTCCATTCCCACTTCTTTGAGCAATACGAGCGCTTCGTCATACGTAATCCGAGGGAACGGCGGCATAACGCGCTCAAGGGCCGCTACGTCGCGCTCCAAAACGGCAAGCTCGGCTCTGCAATCGGCAAGCACTTTGCCGACGACATGCGAGATGAACTGTTCTTGAACGTTCAAGTTCTGCTCGTGGTCAACGAACGCCATCTCGGGCTCGATCATCCAAAATTCGATCAGATGACGGCGGGTTTTGGATTTCTCCGCCCGGAACGTCGGTCCGAAGGAGTACACTTTGCCAAGCGCCATCGCGGCCGCTTCCATATACAGCTGACCGCTTTGGGTCAAATAAGCGTCTTCGTCGAAATATTTGGTATGGAACAAATTCGTCGTGCCTTCGCAAGAAGACGGCGTCAATACCGGCGGATCGACCAATGTAAAGCCTCTTTCGTCGAAGAAGCCTTGGATCGCGGATATGATCGTCGCGCGGATGCGCAAGATCGCCCTTTGCCGCGGAGCGCGGAGCCAGAGATGACGGTGATCCATCAAGAAGTCGACGCCATGCTCCTTCGGAGTAATCGGATAATCCTTCGCGATCTGGATGATCTCGATATCCGTAACTTGCAGCTCGTATCCGGAAGAGCTGCGAGGCTCTTCGCGCACCGTGCCCGTAACGTATAACGAACTCTCCTGCGTCAGCTGTCCGGCTTTCTCCCATACGGATTCGTCGACTTCGGCTTTGACGAGCACCCCTTGGATAAAGCCCAGTCCGTCGCGGATTTGCAGGAACTGGATTTTGCCGCTCGAACGCTTGCGCGTTAGCCAGCCTCCTAACGTAACCGTCTGCCCTACAAATTTACCTATCGTCCCCAAATCTGCTTTTTCCATGTTCATTCTCCTTCGTTAGATTGTTCATCGGAATCCGCTTCCGTTATGGTCTGATGTTGCTCAAGAACTAAGTTATAGGTGTCCCTTGCGATCAACAACTCTTCGTTCGTAGGAACGACGAGTACGCTAACCTTCGAATCGTCGGACGTAATCCGTCTAGGCTCCGACGATCGAACCGCGTTTCGTTCGCCGGACAGCTGCACTCCGAAAAACGTGAGTCCTTGGCACACCTCTTTGCGAAGCGCGTCCGAATTTTCCCCTACGCCCGCGGTAAAGACGATCGCATCCACTCCGTCCATCGCGGCGACGTACGAGCCGATATATTTGCGGATGCGATAAGCATACATCTCGAATGCAAGCTTCGCCTTCTCGTTGCCTTCTTTCATCGCATCGACGACCTCGCGCATGTCGCTGCTGATGCCCGAGATGGCAAGTAGTCCGCTATGCTTGTTCAGCATCGAATTGACTTCGTTTAAAGTCAGATCTTCTTTATTGATCGTGTAAGGCACGATTGCCGGATCCAGATCGCCGCTGCGGGTACCCATCATTAGACCCTCGAGCGGCGTCATGCCCATGCTCGTATCGTAAGATTGGCCATATAGAATCGCGGCGCAGCTCGCTCCGTTACCGATATGGCAAGTAATCAGCTTCAGCTCGGATAGCGGACGGCCGAGGAAATCGGCGGCTTTTTTGCTGACATAATCGTGGGAAGTACCATGGAACCCGTATCGGCGAATCTTATGCTTGCTGTACAGCACGGTCGGAATCGCGTACAAATACGATATCGGCGGCATCGTCTGATGGAAAGCCGTATCGAATACGACCGCCTGCGGCACCTCCGGAAGATTGGCCTCCACTGCTGCGATTCCCATCATGTGCGCAGGGTTATGCAGCGGGGCCAAGTCGAACAGCTTGCGGATTTCAAGCTTCACGGCCTGATCGACCAGCACGGAACGGCTGAACGACTCCCCTCCGTGCACGACGCGGTGTCCGACGGCTTGAATATCACTCATGTTGCGCAATACGCCGAATTTCTTATGCGTCAACATATCGAGAACCTTTTTGATCGCCGTCGTATGGTCGAGAATCTCGCTAACTTCCCTTACCTCCGGCTGATTGTCCACTTCATGGGTAAGAATCGAGGAGTCCATGCCGATTCTCTCTACGCGCCCTTTGGCGAGAACGTCTTCCGTCTCCATATTGTAAAGCTGGTATTTCAGCGAAGAGCTGCCCGCGTTTATGACGAGTATGTTCATGACAGTCTTTCACCGTCCTTGCCGTATTTGAAAAATCCGATTCCGCTTTTCACGCCAAGCTGGCCCGCGCGTACTTTTTTCTTCAGCAGGAATGAAGGCCGGTATTTCAGCTCCCCGAATTCGCGGAACATCCGGTCGAGCGCGGCAAGTACGGAATCGAGACCGAAACGGTCAGCCATCTCGAGCGGACCATGCTCGAACGAGTATCCGATTCTCATCGCGGAATCGATATCCGACGTGGAAGCGACTCCTTCCTCCAATAAATGGAGCGCTTCGTTAATCAACAAGCAGATCAATCTAGTCGTCACGAAACCCGGCGATTCGTACACCATGACGCCCTTCTTGGCCAGCACGTCTTCGATGAAGGACTTGGTCCGGTCGAACGTATCGTCGGACGTTTGCAAACCGCGGATAATTTCCACGACGTCGATGCGCAACGCAGGATAGACGAAATGCATTCCGATTACCCGTTCCGGATACGCGCTCGTGCCCGCCAGCTCCGTTAAGCTCAGCGTGGACGTATTGCTAGCCAATACGGCATTGTTGGCGAGTATGCCGTCCAATTGACGGAATACCTCCTTCTTTGCATCCAGGTCCTCGCTGATCGTCTCGATGACGAGATCGCAATCCGTTAAATATTGCAAGGAAGTTTCCATATGTATTCGGTTGAGCGTCAGCTTCTTCTCCGCCGCCGTGATCGCCCATCGTTCCATCTGGCGATCCAAGCTCTGTTCCAGCATTTCTCTCGCGTTCTGCAATCTTTCGGGCGTTCTCTCCACGAGATGAACGTCCATCCCTTTGACCGCAAGCATCTCCGCGATACTCTGCCCCATCGTGCCCGCGCCGACTACGCCGATAATCTTAAACATGACCGTATTCCCTCCAGCTCGACTGCGCCGCCGATCGGCGGCTCTATTCCCTAATAAACAATAAGATGAGTATACCCGACTTCCGCTCGCGATCGGTCGCGACGCTAAGAAAGTTCGGGTACTCTCATCTTATCATAATTCGGCCTATTTTGCCGAAGCGGCGAACCATTTGGTGAACATGGTTTTCCAATTCTCAACGTAAGATTGCTTCGTCGCCCATTGCACCATAACGACCGATTCGTTGGAGCCAAGCTCGATATCCACCGGCTTCATCTCCGACTTCGGCAATTGGTACGGATACAGCTTAATGCTGGTCGGAGTGACGATGACGACGACATCTTGATCTTGCGACGTATAGGCGTCCACTGCCGTCGGTTCGAGTTTTACCACCTTATCCCAGCTAATCGCGAGCGGTTTGTCCTTCACGATATTGTCCGTCAGTTCGACCGGTATCGTCGGCCAGCCAGGGATAGCGGAAACCTCTACGACTCCGGCGGATGTCGACTGTTTGGCTACCCATTTGGCCGAATCCCTCGATATAGCCCATTCATCGGCGTCGGCCCCCGTCGGATTGTTTTTCAGCGCCTTGGCTAGCGAATAGTGGTTAACCTCTAAGGAATCGGAGGACGTCCCCCTGTTCGCGGAAGTTAGATCGGCGACGCTATTGACCCATGCGCTGCTCTTGTCTACCGAATTGCCGTTCTCGTCCACGTTTACCGTCCTCAGAATCGAGACGAACTCGTTACCCGCGTACAAAAGCTTTTCGGTCGCCCTTATCGAATCCTTAAACATGGCGGCGTTCCAATCTCCCCGTCCCCCCCGAGCGGATAGAAGCGTCTGCGTTCCCTTGCCCAAGTCGTCCGCAACGGCATCGATTTTCCAGAAGTCCGATTTATACGGCATCCAGATCCCTTCCCCGCTCTTTACGAAAGAGAGCTGGTCATTCTCCGGCGCAACGATGAACGTTCGGTAACTGCTTCGGTTATCTCCCTGCGCGCCGTCTTGCCTGAGCCCGATGACGACAGCCGAGTGGGGAATCGGATTGATCTCTTCGGTAGAAGCGGCGTGCGAAGTTTCCGAAGGCTGTTGCGAAGCTTGGAACTGTTTGTCCGCGTTGTCCGTTGCGATGCCGTGCCAGCCCCAGACTCCGACGGCGACGCCTATAAGTAATAGCATGGAAATGCTTGCCGCGTTCCATCGGATGAACCAAGGCCGGTTTTTGTTGCGCTTGCGTACCGGCTGGTCGAGACTTTCGTTTATTTTGCGCCTTAGCGATTCATCGAATCCATTCCGAGTCAGCGGACCGCGCGCCAGCTGTTCGAATAATTCTTTGTCATCCATTAGCGGTTCGCCTCCTTCATCTTGGATAATTTTTGCCGGGCGTGGAACATTCGGGATTTAACCGTTCCTTCCGTCACGTCGAGCACTTGGGCGATTTCTTTCAGCGATAACTGGTGATGAGCGTATAGGATAATTACTTCGCGGTATTTTTTAGGCAGCTCCAGTACCATTCTCCACATGTCGTTAACGGCTGATTTCTCCAGCACGTCGTGTTCGACGGAATGGCGCTCCCCATAGTCTTCGACGACATCCGAAAGCGTTACCTTACGGAAAAAAGCCGATCTCTGGTAGTCGATGGCCGTGTTTCGCGTAATCGTAAGCAGCCAAGTTTTGACCGAGGCGTCCCTGCGGAACGCGTGCATGTTGCGGAATACTTTAATGAACACCTCTTGGGTAATGTCGTCCGACAAATCCCATTTGCGCGTAATGCTATAGGCGTAGTTCCATACATCTTTGCCGTAAGCGGTCATTAATTCGTTGAGCAACCCTTTGTTATCGTCGCTCTCGACCATATATTTAAGGAAATCGAAATTCCGTTGCGAGTCCAAGCTTGCCACCTCTATTCCATTTGACGATTCAAATCGGCACTAGGTTCAATGCTATCATATTTTCCTCGTATTTTCTTGCGGCTCGTCAAAAAATTCGCGAATCGGACGACGGTAAAATCCCGGATGTTCATAATTTGTTAAGTGCTTTGCTCCTATAATTGTGTAGAAAAATGTCGAATGGGAGAATAGCCCAATCGGCTAATCATCATTGTAGGAGGCATAATATGTTATCGAAAAAGAGCAAGCGGTTTTTCCTCATTACCTTGTGCGCGTTCCTCGCGTTCGCGTGCCTATCCGTTATTCCCGTGAAAGATAGCCATGCGGCGCCCGCGGATACGATTCTGTCCGTTGGGGATACGCGGGGCATCGCCTATCATGACGGATACGTGTATGCCGCTAGCCGGACGTATGACAAAATCACCAGAACTTCCCTCGCTACGGGTACGGTATCCGACGTAGTCGTCTTTCCTGAATACACGAGCGTCATGACGGTAGCGTTGAACGCCGCTGGCGATTTGTTCTACACACTGGATAGCGATATCCGCATTTACAAAATTTCCGCAACCGATATCGTGAACGGGACCGCTTCTCAGAACGACGCCTCGGCAGCTTATACGGCACCAGGTAGCGGCGACCGTTACCTATATGGGTTAACGTTCGACAAAGTCGATAACCTTATCTTCATCATGAATTATTTCGGACCGGTCTTCTCCGAATTCGCAAGCGTCTACAAAATCGAGCCCGGACAATCCGAAGCTACCGAATGGATTTCCGGATTTACGACTTTCCTGAACGGCGTCGCGATTTCTTCCGACGGCAATGCTTATCTGTTGACGGAATACGGCAGCTTGTTCAAAAACACCCCGAATAACCTCGTTTCCGAGATACCCGAAATCGCGTCAAGCGGTCTGGCATTTCTGCCCGACGGGTTTTTATACGCTTCAAATATGACCAGTACGATACACAAGACGACGATCGCGAACGAGCCCGTAACGCCGACCGATCCGACTGATCCGCCTTCTTCCGGCAGCTCGACGCCGACGGGACCCGTGACCGAGACCGTCATTGCCGACGTCGAAGGCGGTACGCAAGGAAAAATCGCCCAAACGAAAATCACACGCACGACCAAGCCAGACGGCACTAAAAGCGACTTCGTCTCCTTCTCGCCCGACAATGCGGCGGAGACGATCGCCAAATTGAAAGACGACGGGGCGAAAGCCGTTCGCATCGTCATTCCGGATGCCAAGGACGAAGTATCCGAGCTTCGTTTGGAGCTGCCAGCGGGTACTCTCCGCGCCATCTCGAGCAGCGGACTGAATCTCGAGATTTACACGAACAACGGCATCGTCACGATCCCAAACGGTTCGTTGTCCGGATTGTCAGAAGACCTTTATTTCCACCTCGTTCCGATCAAGAAGGAAGACGAACGCCAAGAAGTCGAAGCGCGCGCCCGGAAGGAACAGATCGTCAAGAACGCGCTTGGGAACGAGGACGTTAAAGTCGTCGGCCGCCCGATGTCGATCGAAACGAACATGAAAAGTCGCGAAGTCGCACTGACATTGCCGTTGGACCAATCCTGGCTGCCGAGCGACCCGAGGGAGCAAGAAGCCTATTTGAAAGATCTCGGCATCTTCATCGAGCATAGCGACGGGGAACGGAAATTGGTGAGACCGGCCATCGCGACACTGCCGGGCGGCAGGCTCGGCCTCTCGTTCACCGTCCTGAAATTCAGTACGTTCACGATCGTTCACGCGGACAACCTGTCGGAGATTTTGCTTGCCGATGGCGGAAGCGGCGCCCAAGGCAAGCATTCCGCTTACATGAAAGGGTACGCCGACGGCTCGTTCAAACCGGAGCAAGCGGTAAGCCGATCGGAGATCGCCGCGATTTTGTACCGGTTGCTACAAGATCGTTACGCGGATGGGAAAGTCATCGCCTTCTCCGACGTCGCCTCAAACTTCTGGGCGAGCGCGGAAATTCGCTTCGCCGCGTCCAACGGGCTTATGATCGGTTATACCGACGGCAGCTTTAAGCCGAACGGGGACATTACGCGCGCGGAAATGGCGGCGATGCTTGCCAGGTTGGCCAAGTTAACCGGCAAGACGGAAGCTTCGGTCGTTCGTTTCGCCGACGTCGACGGCACTTGGGCCGCGGGCGCCATCGCCCAAGCCGCCCAAGCGGGATTCATGAAAGGCTATCCGGACGGAAGCTTTAAGCCGAATCAAACGGTAACGCGCGCCGAAGCCGTGACGATCTTCAACCGGGTCGCGAACCGCGGTCCGCTGCAAGGAGTAGTGACGCCTTCGTGGAAGGACGTTGCTACCGGCTACTGGGCGTTCAAGGACATCGAAGAAGCGTCCCAGGATCACGCCTACGAGAAAATGGAAGATCGGACGGAACAGCTCGTCCGTTAACGTAAACAACATGCGAAAGAGCCTTCGGAATCACGTTGGATTCCGAAGGCTCTTTTTTACGTGCTTAAGCGGCTTGAAGTTTGATTTGACGGCGAAGCTGCTCGCCGGTCAACGTTTCCTCGCTGATGAGATGCGCGAGCAGATGCTCGAACGTCTCTTTATGCTTGCCGAGAAGCGCTCTCGTCCGGCCGGTCAGTTCTTCGAGGATTTTGCCGTTTTCTTCCGACCACTGCTCTTGCGTCAAAGCTTCGGGGTGCACGATTCCCAAATCGGACATGCCCGATTCGATCATCGTCCTCACGATGTTCGTCGCTTGGTCAAAGTCTCCGCGAGATCCGGTACTGCGCCCGCCGTAGAAAATTTCCTCGGCTACGGCGCCGCCTAACGCGATCATGATCTGCTGTTCAAGGAACTCCAGCGTGTACAGATAACTGTCTTGCTGCGGATGGTGACGAACATAGCCGAGCGCTTGACCGCGCGGCGTCAAAGACACTTGCGCGACGCTCTCGGGCCGCACGTTCTCGGCGACGATCGCATGGCCGAGTTCGTGGATCGCAACGCGTTCGCGTTCTTCGCGCGTCGTCTCGCGGTCCATCCGTTCGCCCATCATCACCTTGTCGATCGCTTGGGACAGATGCTCGCTTCCGATCGTTTCGGACTGCTCGCGCATAGCGTAGATGGCCGCTTCGTTCATCACGCTCTCGAGCTGCGCCCCGGAAAATCCGAAAGTCTCTTCGGCGACTTTGCCGAGCGACGCGTCCGGGGAGAGCGGCTTATTGCGGGCGTGCAGTCGCAAAATATGTTCTCTGGCCGACTTGTCCGGCAAGTCCACTTGAATCTGGCGGTCGAAACGACCGGGACGCAGCAATGCCGAATCCAGGAGCTCTTTGCGGTTCGTCGCGGCGATCAAAAGCACGCGAACGCTCTCGTCTCCTTGAACGCCGTCCATTTCGGTCAACAACTGGTTAAGCGTCTGGTCGTATTCCCGATGCTGGCCGCCGTCGCGTTTGCCGCCGATCCCGTCGATCTCGTCGATGAAAATAATCGCGCTATCGCGTTTTAATTTCAAAGCTTGCTGACGGGCTTCCTTGAACAAATCCCGGATACGGCCCGCGCCGACGCCGACGTACATCTCCACGAATTCGCTACCCGACGCGGCGATGAATGCGGAATGGGTATATTGGGCTGCCGCTTTGGCTAGTAATGTTTTACCGGTTCCCGGAGGGCCCGTCAATAAAATACCCTTGAGCGGGCGAATGCCGAGCTTCTGAATTTTCTCACGGTGCACCAGAAAGTCGAGCGCTTCCGTCAGTTCCCGCTTCGGCTGTTCTTGGCCGCCGATGTCCTCGAACGTAAGGAATTCGGGCTTGCGGGTCGCCGCCTTCTTGCCTGCGGCTCCCATCGCCAGGCCGCCTCGCGAACGAGTGAACAGGAATATCGCGCCGAACATCAGCAAGCCCATTACCAGAATGGCCGGCGGCAATCCGACGTACAATAGGAACACGAGCACGACGAATATTGCGCCTATCGCCACTTCCATACCGTAATTGCTTATTTTACGCATTTGGCCACGCTCCTAACGTTGCGGGCTGGCGCGGCAGCACGATGAACTTCGCCGCGTTTCCGTCCCGCATCGAGATATACACGTTGTTATCATCCATGTCCGTCGTTGCCGTCACGCCCGGAAACTGTTTGGACAGCGAGTCCATCGCGTCGCGAACTCCGGAATACTTGTGGTTCTCCATCGACTCCGCGACGTCGAACAACGCGTAACTCCAAGCCTTGTCCAGTCTGGCGTTACCGGATGCCGTCGGCGCGAGTTCAAGATCCTTGCTGCCGATCTCTCCCGCTCCGTTTTGCTTGATCTGCCGATATACGTCGCCGAGATTTGCGTCCGGAGCGAGCTTTACGTCTACTTTTACGGAACCCGTCGACATGATTACTTTCGCGGATTGTACGCCCGGAACCGCATTCGCTACGCGGTCTAACGGTTGCTCCACGCCGTAATGGCGATAGGCGAACCATCCTCCGAACAGTATTGCGGCCGTTAACGCCGCCGTTATCGTAATCGGTAATATTTTTATTTTTTTCATACAGCCGATCCCCTCCAAGTTGTTAATGATGATCTATCGCGATCGGGACTTGTACGTAATGGTCGAATATGGTCAAACTCACGTCTCGAATTGCCGAATCCATCAGCTGAGTACATCTATCAGTATATCAGCATTCGATAGACGAATCGCTATTAAATAGATGGTAAGACAACCAATTGGTTAAACGTCAACAAAAAAAACGCCTTTCGGCGTTTTTTTGCGATTGCTAACTCGCGGTCGTTTAACTGGATAATACGAACGTTTTGAGCAACGTACCGTTCTCCAGCGAGTAGAAATCGAGCGATTGTCGTTGCTTATCGGTTCCGGTCCAGTAACGGATCTCCCATGCCGGCGCATCCTTAAACCAGCCGGGAATGATCCGGATCGGCGTTCCCTCGTGCTCAAGGCCGAATTGCGCCAGCATTTGCTTTCGCGATAGATTCTCGCTCATTTTCTCGCGCACGATTTCGTTCGCGCGTTCGAATATCATCCACGGTTCGCCATCGGCGTCTTTGCCCGACACGACCCACACCGTCTCGTCCCACGTGTGGGATGCCGCGTCGGAAATACTGGTCAAGCCCCCTTGCTCCTTCGCGATCCGAATGGCGTTATTTTCGGCGTTGCGGTATTCCGAATCCGAAGATCGCACGTACAGGAAAAACGATACGAGTACGAACGCGACGAATCCGGTCACGAGAAATATCCATTTCACGAGAGAGAGGGACGGGAGCTTTTTGGGTCCCCCGCTGCGCATCAGAATCATCCCCTTAACCTACGGAAACAACGCTCCGCTTCCGCGAGAATTTTCTCTTCGTCCAACGTGAGAAGCTTGCCGTCCCTAAGCAATTGTTTGCCGTCGACCCAAACGTGGGCAACATCGGAGCCTCTGGCGGCATACGCCAAATGCGAAACGTAATCGGTATGCGGGACAAAATGCGGTTGGGCGAGCGACAACGCGATGAAGTCCGCTTTCAGTCCTTCCTTCAATTGTCCCGTTACCCCTTGCAAGCCGATCGAGCGAGCTCCGTACGTCGTACCCATTCGCAGCGCTTCCACTGCCGGAATGACGGTCGGATCGCCGGAAACTCCTTTGTGAAGCAAAGCGGCCATCGTAATTTCTTGGAAAAGATCGAGATTATTGTTGCTAGCCGCGCTATCCGTTCCCAGAGACACCGTGACCCCGGCTTTCAGCAATTCGGGCACTCTCGCCACGCCGCTGGCAAGCTTAAGGTTGCTCACAGGGTTATGCGACACGGCGACGTTTCGTTCGGCTAGCAACGCGATTTCCTCATCGTTAAGATGAACGGCATGCGCAACGAGCGTCGGACGGCTGAACATCCCCAGACGGTCGAGATGCTCTACCGGACGATAGCCGTAGTCTCTTACATTCTGCTCGACTTCCGCGATCGTCTCCGACATATGAGTATGCATCGGCAAATCCAAATCATGAGCCGCTTCCACGAACTTCTCGATATAATCCGGAGGGCAAGTATAAGGAGCGTGCGGGGAAATCATGACGCTAATGCGTCCGTCCGCCGCGCCGTGCCAGTCCTTCGCGAATTGAATCGCGTCCGCAAGTTTCGCCTTTTGCACGTCCTCCGGACACAACCCGATAACCCCGCGCGTCAAGCTGGCGCGCATCCCGGATTGTTCCACGACTTCGGCAACGCGGTGCATATGATCGTACATATCGACGAAAGTCGTCGTACCGCTCTTGATCATCTCGGCCGCGGCAAGCGCGGAGCCCCAGTAGACGTCGTCTCCCGTGTACTTCGCTTCGGTCGGCCACATATGATTTTGCAGCCAATCCTGCAGCGCAAGATCGTCCGCCAAGCCGCGGAGCAAGGACATTGCGGCATGGCCATGCGTATTGACTAATCCCGGCATGAACAGCAATCCGCGGCCATCCATGGTTTCGGTCGCTTGAGCAAGCTCCGACTGAGGCGCTTCCCCTTCGCCCAAACCGACGATTTTGCCTTCTTCTACCGCCATCCAACCGCGAAATTGAAGCTGCGATTCATCCATCGTGACGAAATATCCTTGATTGATTAGCAGACGAGTCATTTCTATTCGTCACCTTCCTTAGCTTCATTAATATGATCCATATAGTAGGCAAGGCTTAGCAATTCCGCCGTGAAATCCGCATTGTGTATTCTCACGCCGGGCACGGCTTTAAGCACGACTGGCGCGAAATTCAGCAGTCCGCGAATGCCTGCGGCAATGAATTGATCCGCGACGTTCTGGGCTTCCGGAGCCGGAACCGTAATGATTCCTACCGATATGTCCAATTGCTGTACGGAAGCGGAAAGCTCCTGCATCGGCCGTACGGTCATATGGTTGATTTGCGTCCCTTTTTTGCTTTCGTCCGCGTCGAAGACGGCGACGATTTTCATATTGTCTTTAATATACGTATTATAATTGCATAATGCCCGTCCCAAGTTGCCCGTGCCGACCAAAGCGACGTACATCGTCTTGTCGAGCTTAAGAATTTGACGGATTTTCTCGATCAGATAATCGACGTTATAACCGACGCCTTTACGGCCGAACTCGCCGAAATAGGCCAGATCCTTGCGGATTTGCGCCGGATTGAGATCCAGCTTTTCCCCCAAATCCTGAGAGGATACGGTTTGAATATTGCTTAAGCTTAACTCGTTAAGAAAGCGCAAATAAATCGGCAATCTCCTAACGACGGCTTCGGATATTTTAATCGGCTTCATGAAGTCTCCCCCTCTCCCTGTTCCTCTGAGCTTACGGGCTGAAGCCACGATCGGACTCTGTCAGCCATCGCGACCGTAGGCAAATGCTCCATTTTAGGGCCGGGTAGCGAATACAGAAAGTATTTGCCGTAATTCGTATCGATGACCCTCGTATCGTACAAAATAACGATTCCCCTATCCGTAGAAGTCCTAACCAATCGGCCGAAACCTTGTTTGAATCGAATGACGGCTTGCGGCAGCGAAAGTTTCATGAACGGATTTTTATTTTCCGCCTGCAGTTTCTCCGATTTGGCTTCCGCTACCGGATGATTGGGAGGCTGGAACGGTAATCGCACGATAGCCAAACACGTGAGCGCGTCGCCGGGCAGATCGATACCTTCCCAGAAACTGCTCGTCCCAAGCAGAACGGAAGCCGGCTGCTTAACGAATTGCTGGGTAAGACGGCTTCGGCTTCCACCGTCCAGCCCTTGCCCGAGCACTTGGATTCCGCTCGTCTCCAACCGTTCCTTTAGAGGACCGTACACAGTCTTTAGCATGCGATGCGACGTGAACAAGACGAGCATTCTTCCGCCGACGGTCCGCGCCATTTCTTCCAAAGAATCCGTTAGCGCGTTTAAGAACGCTTTTTCCCCGTCTTTACCCTTAATGCCGGGAAAGTCCCGGGGAATAAGCACGAGCGCTTGCTCGCGATACTTGAACGGAGACGGCAGCATGGCGGTTTTCAGTCGTCCGCCCTTCTCCGCATCGTCCAAGCCTAGTTGTTCCGTCACGTAACGGAACGATTTGTCGATCGTAAGCGTCGCGGAAGTCATGATGACGCTCGCCTTGCGATCGAAGACGCCTTCCTTCAGCAGTCCGCTGACGTCCGCCGGTACGCCGTAGATCCATATCGATCTTCCCCGATATTGGGAATGCCCTTCTACCCAATAGACGAATTCGGGCTTGCCAAGCGCGACGAAAGACTGCGTGTCCGACCTGACGTTCGAGAGATCCTTCAACACACCGCTCAGATCGGTAAG
Source organism: Cohnella endophytica (assembly GCF_003628305.1). GTDB lineage: Bacteria > Bacillota > Bacilli > Paenibacillales > Paenibacillaceae > Cohnella > Cohnella endophytica. The sequence goes on from NZ_RBZM01000002.1 coordinate 255,353, forward strand.
CAGGCCTTGCATGCTGAGCTCGTCCGCCTCTTCGCGGATTTCGACCGTCAGCTTCTCTAGCGGCCGGATAATGTCCGATAAGAGCTGGATGACATTGTTGCCGTCTACGGATAGGCTTTCCCATTGTTCGGGCAATTGGTTCGGCTTTAACCGGTAAGACAGATTTCCTGTCTCGTCCGCCGCTGCGTTCGAAGCGAGCAACCCGTATAAAGCGTCCATCCAACGTTCCCAAGCATCCCGGATTTCGTGAACCTTCGGCACGATCAGCTCCAGCTTCTCCGCCCATACGGACGATTCCGTGGAACCAAGCGATGCAACGGCTCCGATTAACTGAGGAAGCAAGCCCGTTTTCGCGTCTTTCCACAGGCGTTGCATCGGAACGATCAGCGTGGAATGTCCCGTCTTCTGACCGAGATGGTTGCTCGCCACCTCTTCGAGATGATGGGCCTCGTCGACGATTAACCGGTCGTACGCGGGAAGCAGTCGGTGATCGGCTCGCATGTCCGTAAACAACAGCGCATGATTCGTAATAATCAAATCCGCTTTGCCGGCATCTTGCCTGGCGCGATGATAGAAACATCTCTTAAACCAAGGGCAAGCGCGATTCAAGCATGACGCCGTATCGCTGGCAACCGCATCCCACTCTTCCTTGTTCCGACCGCCCACGTTAAGCTCCTCGGCTTCGCCTCTGGTCGTTTCGCCGAGCCAGACGGTCATTCCCCCGCGAACGACGGCTTCTTCGCGGCTGAAAGCGTGCTCGGGAATTTGCTGGCGATTCTCGAACTTCCGCAAACATAAGTAATTGCTCCGCCCTTTGAACACCGATGCGCGGAATGGCATCGGCAATGCTTGCTGCAGCAGCGGCAAATCCCGTTCTCGAAGTTGTTCCTGCAATTGAATCGTATGCGTACTTACGACGACTTTTTTGTCTTCTTTCAGACCATAATAGAGAGAAGGCAACAAATATCCTAACGATTTTCCCGTACCCGTACCCGCTTCGACGAGCAGATGCGCGTCGTCTTGCAGGGCGCCGAACACTTCCTTAAACATGATGTCCTGGCCTTCCCTCGTTTCGTAAGCCGGGAACATCGTCTTCAGGTTATTTTGTACGGCTTCCATATACGCGTCGAAATCCATATCTTCGAGAAGATCGTTGCGATCCTGCGGGGCTTCTTCGCTCCAATCTCCGACGTTCATCGCGAATTGGCGGAAATGATGCAAACCTTCTTCCGAGAGGAACGGCTGGGTTTCCCTCCAAGCCGCGACATGGGAAATCAACCAGCCGAGGTCGCTGGCTTCCGGATCGAACATGCCGTTTAATCGTTGCAGGGTAAATAGAGGAAGCATCCGTAGCTTCTCCAGGCATAATCGGAAAAGTTCCGCCGTCGCCAATGCATCGCAGTCCGCCCGATGAGGGTTTTCATGCGCGATGCCAAAAGCCTGCGTAAGCGATGTAAGAGCGAACGAGGGTTGCGTAGGGAAAACCAACCGTGCCAGCTCAACCGTATCGAGCATTCTGCCCGTGAAGGGCAAATAACCGCTCCTGTCGAGGGCGGCTTGCAGGAAACCCGCGTCGAATTCAACGTTGTGCGCTACAAGCACCGCGTCCTGCAGCAAGGGTACGATGGCGTTAAGCATATCTTCCATTTCCGGCGCATTCGCTACCTCTTCGTCGGTAATTCCCGTCAAACGGGTAATTTCCGCGGGAATCGGATTGCCGGGACGAACAAAGCTCGCATACGCGGAACAAACGGTACCCGCTTCGTCGATAAGCGCGAGTCCCGTTTGTATGATTTCATCTTTATCGGACGACATGCCCGTTGTTTCGAAATCGAGCACGGCAAATTTCATTCCAGACTTCCTTTCCTTCCGGCGCGCAGAACAGAAAATAATTGCAATTAGACCTGAACCATCGTCTGAAGCTCCGCGCTGCCGAACTGCAGCTGCATTTGTCCGTTTCCTAATCTTACGGATTCCAGATTCAGCTTAGGATCCTTGAATCCGGGATCGGCTTCCAACGCTTTAAGAAAATAACATTGCGCTTGTTCCAGATGAGCGTTGATAGCCTGTATGCAACCTAAGGCGTTTAACGCGATCGCTTGGAGCCGATTCTCCTCGGCAATGGCAGCAATCAGTTGAAAATGCCGCTGCGCTTCGCTCCATTGCTTGAGATGCATACGGGACATGGCCAGAAACATGCGCGCGGAGAGCATATCCGGATAGATGGCGATCGCTTCCTCCATCTGTTCCGAGGCATGCTTGAACATATGGAGCTTAAAGTAACCCTGGCCTTTAACGAATGGTCCGAGTAGCTTCTGCGCATCGAGCGAGGCCGTGGATTGTTGTTGCAGTTCCCGGAAAGCGCCCATCTTGTCTTCGAATTGCAACCATGACTCAATAATATCATCACTTAGCGTTTTGAGCATGTCCCATTGTTGCTGAAGCGCGATTTTTTCTCCGTTAGATGCCGTCGGATAACGTAGGATGAGATCGTCCAGTACTTCGTTCATTGTCTCGAACCATTGCCGAATCATCGATCGTTCCCCCTTGTCGCAGTAAAACCGTACTGTCATTCTGCGTTTCGGGGAGTGGTTTCATACGTGTTACAAAACGGTCGAATGAGGCTCTTCCGCCAACAATTTGACAACTTCGTTGCGTTCGTTCATAATCGCGACCCGCGGATGGTGGCGACGGGCTTCCTCGTCGCTCATTAATCCGTAGTTGATGATAATGACTTGATCTCCGGGCTGCACGAGTCTCGCCGCCGCTCCGTTCAGGCAAATTACGCCGGAACCTCGCGGGCCGGGAATCGCGTACGTCTCGAATCGGGCTCCGTTGTTATTGTTTACGATCTGTACTTTCTCGTCGGGTAAAATATCGACCAACTCGAGCAAATCCTGGTCGATCGTTACGCTGCCCACGTAATTCAAGTTGGCTTCCGTAACCGTCGCGCGATGTATTTTGGCTTTCATCATTTGGCGGAACATATATAAGCACCTACTTCCGTTGGTTTAAGCAATCGGTTGTCGATCAATCGTGTACGGCCGAAACGCACGGCAACAGCGATTAGAAGGTTGGAATCTGTTTCGAATAGCGGCATGTCGCCATCCGGAGGACTTAGATCAGGATACGTCAATACATCGACGTAATCAATATCCGCGAGGGGCGATTGCCCGATAAAATCCTTCAAGCTGGCGATGAGCCGCGTTGCGTTCATGCCTTCCGCGATCCATTCGGGTATGCGGGCGAGCGACTTCGACAGAACGAGCGCTTCTTGCCTTTGCTCCGGACTAAGATACACGTTGCGTGAGCTTAGCGCCAGTCCGTCCTCTTCCCGCAGAATCGGGCATGGCACGATTTCGACCGGAATGTTCAAGTCCTGCGTCATCCGTTCGATCACGGCGACCTGCTGAGCGTCCTTCTGCCCGAAATAGGCGCGATCGGGCTGAACGATGTTGAACAGCTTCACGACGACCGTCGCGACTCCGTCGAAGTGCCCGGGACGGCTAGCGCCGCATAACCTGTCGGTCACGTCGTCCACGGTAACCGTCGTTACCCTCCTACGCGGGTACATCTCTTCGACGGACGGAAGAAAGACGATATCCGCTCCCGAATCGGAAGCTACGCGAATATCGCGTTCCTCGTCACGAGGATACTTATCCAAATCTTCTCCGGGACCGAACTGAATCGGATTCACGAATATGCTAAGTACGGTCAATCCGTTATCGGTAGCGGACTGGCGGATCAAGCTTGCATGGCCGTCATGCAAATATCCCATCGTCGGAACGAATCCGACGGTGCTGTCGGCCTTGCCCGATTCCCGTTGCTTGAAATTCGCGATTTCGCTCCTTAATTCGGCGATTTTGCGAACGATTTTCGGATTTGTCTTCATTTGCCTTCTCCTCCGTACAGCTTGGTTCCCAAGCCCGAAGATTGCGATTGCGACGAATCCATGGGGAAAGAATGTTTCTCTTCGGGGAACGCCTTCGTTCTTACTTCTTCCACGTATTCCGTGAGTGCATTACGAATCGTATCGCCGATATTGGCGTAGCTTTTGACCATTTTCTTATCGCGAATACCGGAGCCGTAACGAAGCACGTCGTGATAGACGAGCACTTGGCCGTCACATCCGCGGCCCGCGCCGATTCCGATCGTCGGAATGCCGATGGAATGCGTCACTGCGGCCGCCAGCTCCTCCGTAACGAGCTCCAGCACGATGGCTGAGGCTCCGGCTTGCTCTAACGCTTTCGCGTCCGCAAGCATCTTCTCCGCTTCCTGACTGCTCTTGCCTTGAACCCGGTATCCGCCGATCTGAAGCACCGATTGGGGGGTCAAACCGATATGGCCTACCACGGGGATGCCTGCCGAGGTCAGCAGCCGGATTTCGTCGGCGAGTTCCTCGCCGCCTTCCAGCTTCACCGCATGCGCTCCACCTTCTTGCATGATTCTGGCCGCATTGCGTAGCGTAGATTCCGGACCCAGACGGTACGTCGCGAACGGCATATCGGTGACGATCATCGTGCCTGGCGCTCCGCGAACGACGGCACGCGTATGATAAATCATGTCTTCAAGCTTGACGGGAACGGTCGTATCGTATCCAAGCACGACATTGCCGAGCGAATCTCCGACGAGAATGATGTCCACGCCCGCTTCTTCCGCCAGCATGGCTGACGGATAATCGTAGGCCGTCAGCATCGCGATCGGTTTTTTCTGGCTCTTCATCGCCCTTAAGCGCGGTACGGTCAATGCTTGTTTCATGGGGAGTTCCTCCTAGGAATGACAGGATGTAGCAACAAAAAAAACCTATTTCGCCCATGAGCAAAAAAGGTTCCCATTCAACATAGAACGCCCTTCACGTCCTTCTGTCTCGGTCCTTTCGGCTCAGAGCAGAATCCGCCGCGAATCATTGACGGTATTCAATTACTGTTACATGCTTCACTGCGTTTCATGCTAGATTAATACTTCCATGCAAGTGCGGTTTGCTCAAAGCAATACCACCATGCACAGAAATTATAACAGAATTCGCAAGCGACGTCTATGAACGGACAGCTCCGTAGAAGGATCGACCGCCAAACTACCGATTAGCACGCTGCAAACGTACTACACTGCTTCCGGCCCGCCGGAAGCAGTGAAAGCTACAGCCTACTACTCTTGTCTGACGCCGACTTCCGCCGAATATACCGTGCGCAAGCTTCCATCGGCCATTTCCACTTTGAGACCGCCCATATCGTCGAGCCCTCTCGGTATGCCTTCGATGGCCTCCTGAGGCGTGAACAGCGTCGTCAGGTGGCCGAGCGTAACGGAGTGCGCCTCCCATAACGTACGGATCGGCGCGAAGCCCTGCTCAAGAAAAAGATCATATAAGAGTTCGAATTCGACGAGAATGGACGCTACGAGCTCGCTGCGGTTAACCGGAGCGCCTGCCGCCATTTTCAGAGAAACGGCTTTCTCGAGCAGCTCCTCCGGGTAATCTTCCGCATCGAGATTCACCGAAATCCCCATACCTACGACTACGTAACGCAAACGCTCGTCCTCCGCGGCCGATTCAAGCAGGATTCCGCTGATTTTCTTGCCGCCGACGAGCAGATCGTTCGGCCACTTGATCCCGATCTCCAAAGGAACGATACGCGAGATCGCACGGCTAAGCGCAACTGCGGCAAGCAACGTCAACTGCGGGGTAAGCGGCAAAGGAACCGGAGGACGGAGCAACAAGCTCATCCATACTCCTTTGCCCGCCGGGGACACCCAATAACGTCCCATGCGGCCGCGCCCCTTCGTCTGCTGCTCCGCGATCACGAGCGTACCTTCCTCCGCGCCTTCCTCGGCAAGCTTTCGCAGTTCGTCTTGCGTCGAGGGGACGGTTTCCAACAGCTTAATTTGTCTTCCGAATCGTTTCGTCTGAAGCTTCGGAAGCAGCTCTTGCAGAGACAACCGTGACGGCTTGCCGGTTAAGCGGTAACCGAGACGGGGTACCGCGTCGATCTTGTAGCCGTCCGATTCAAGCTTACGCACCTGCTTCCAGATGGCGGTTCTGCTCACGTTCAGCTTCCGGCTGATTTCTTCTCCGGAAACGTATTGACCTGCTTCGGCTTCCAATAGACTTAACAAGCTCATCGTGCCCATTTCGTTTTCCCTCCGTTCCTTACCCGTCATACCCCTCGGACTCCATATCCGTTCGTGCTGCCTCCAGCAATGCAAGCTTCTCGTTCGGAACTTCGCCGAAAGCAACTTCCTCGAGCAAGCGTAGCAGCATCTCGGCAAGCCACGGGCCAGGACGCCGTCCTAATTCATTCGCAAGCTCATCTCCGCGAACGTTAAGCTCCGATACCGACGTAACGGGTAATTGCGCTAACCATTCCGAGCGCTCGTCCGCCGAGACCGTGTCCCATGCTCCGGTCATGACAAGCCAATCCAATGCTACCGCCCGGCCGTAATCAAGCACCGCATAGGTCCATCCCTCATAAGGGAATTCCTCATCGTAAGCGGCTATTTGTTCATTCATACCGACGACGCCGGCGATCCGCTCCGCTCTTTTGCCGCTCAAACGGAGAGCCCGGCATAATAATCGTCCGTCCTCTTCGCTTATGCCCATCCCGCACAGCAGAGCGGTCCACCGCAGATCGGGATCAATCAACAAGGGCAGGTTGGCAAGTTGGCTTTGTAAACCGTCCGCCGAAGCTGAGAACGCTCCTCCCCACTTGTCCCACTCCCAGGAAAGAGAATTCAAACGGTATTGCTCGGCGGCATGGACGACGGCGTCGGGAATCTCTTCCTTCAAGTTACCAAGCAGTCCGCTTTTGAACAAGTAGTGACACGCTTGCTCGGGTCCGCGGCCGGCCATCATCTTATCCCACTCCGAGCTGACTCGCTCGATGGCCACTTGCCTTAACTTGGCCCGGTTTCCGATGATCGCCTGCCATACGTCGGGCAACAGCTCGAATTCGAACTCCGCCGCGAATCGGATCGCCCGGAGCATTCTTAACGCGTCTTCCCCGAAACGTTCCGTTGCGTTGCCGACGCATTGCACGACGCCCGCCCGCAGCGCGTCCTGTCCCCCGTAAGGGTCGACGATCGTTCCGTCGGAACCGAACGCCATCGCGTTAAACGTAAAATCCCGACGTGCCAGATCGTCTCGTACGTCATGCACGAACGTCACGGAATCCGGCCTCCGCGCATCGGAATAGCCGGTTTCTTGGCGAAATGTCGTAATCTCGAAAGCCCGCCCGCCTTCCATCACGGTGACCGTTCCATGCTGCAATCCCGTCGGCAACGTTTTCTCGAAGAGCACCATAACTTCCTCGGGTTTGGCCGAAGTCGCGATATCGACGTCATGCAAAGGGCGACCCATCAGTCGATCCCTTACGCTGCCTCCTACCAAATACGCCTGATATCCGCTTCGCTCAAGCTTACGGACAAGCTCCAATCCTTCTATCCACCAGGGATCTTCGTCGCGGACGATATCGTTCTCTTCTATCCATTCAAACATTCGACTTCACTTCCTTCGGCCGCCCGATCGGCGACCTCTATATCACGCATTCAATTGTTGCAAGCAGGTACGGGCACTTTCAGCGGCATTCCAAGCACCCGGTAATAGATTTCCTCGTATTGGGCCGTGATCAGCTTGTCGCAGAACACGTGGTGCGCGCGCTGTAAGCAAGCTTCCCGGAAATCCGCGTAAAGCTTCTCGTCGTTCAGCAATCTCAGCGCGTTACCCGCCATGTCCGCGGTATCGCCGATCGGGGACAAATATCCCGTTTTCCCGTGCTGCACGAGCTCGGGGATACCTCCGGCCACGGAACCGATCGTCGGCACGCCGCAAGCCATAGCTTCAAGCGCCACGAGTCCGAAGCTCTCTTTCTCCGAAGGAAGCAGCATCAGATCGGCGATCGAGATGACTTGAGCCACGTCGTCTTGTTTGCCGAGAAAATGAACGCGGTCCGACAATCCCATCGCATTGATTTTCGTTTGAATTTTAGGCAAATCCGGTCCTTCGCCGACGAGCACGAGCCGCGACGGAACTTTGGCGTTCACCTTCGCGAAAATGTCGACGACGTCCGTCGTCCTCTTCACCGGACGGAAGTTCGAGATGTGCATGAGCACTTTCTCGTGCGGTTCCGCGTAATCCCGTCTCAGATCCGTACACTCGCGTGGATAGTAAATCCGTTTGTCCACGAAGTTATAAGTTAAATCGATCGGCTCTTGAATGTCCAAGAGCTCTCTCGTCTCCTTGATCAAGTCCCGGCTAACGGCGGTTACCGCGTCGCTCTGGCGAATTCCCAGCCTAATGATGTCCTTCAACGTTTCGTCCTGCGCCAGCACCGTAATATCCGTCCCGTGAAGCGTCGTAACGACCTTTAAGCCGTCTCCGGCCATTTGCTTGGCCAATATGGCGCAGATCGCGTGAGGAACCGCATAATGAACGTGAAGCAGGTCCAGCTTCTGCAGGCGGGCTACCTGATTCATCTTGCTCGCGAGCGACAAATCGTAAGGAGGATAACGAAACACGTAATAATCCGACACTTCTACTTCGTGGTAGAAGATGTTGCGATGGAATTTCCCCAACCGGAACGGCATGCTATGAGTAATAAAATGAATTTCGTGGCCCTTCTCGGCCAGCAATTTACCGAGCTCGGTCGCGACTACCCCGGAGCCTCCAAGAGAAGGGTAACAGGTGATACCGATTTTGAGCGGACGATCCATGTCGATTCCTCCTTTCTTCCTCTAACTATATTCCCTTATTATTCGCCATTAGAAGCGTTCAAGCCCAACCGGACCTTTGGCGATGAAGCCTTCGGCGTATTTCCATTTCTTCGGTTGGCCCAGGAGCCTGTCCCGCGCTTCGATATTGTCCAAATAAGCGCCCGTCAGCGGCGTCTCTACCCAATCCCCTTCGTTAACGCCCGGCATGAATTGCGAGCGGTACGCTTTAAGGGCGTTCATCTTCGTCTCGTGAACGTCGCTGATATCGATTAACAGCTGCGGAGGATGAGCGTCGTTAATAAAGTAAAAATAAAGCTGTTCGACGGTCCAGGCCGGAAGATCCGGCATGTACCTCCTCAGCTTGGCGTTAAACACGGCTTCCTCCGCCATCCGGCTGCAAGTAATATGATCCGGATGGCGGTCTACGTGATACGGGGCGAAGACGATCCGCGGACGATACTTGCGGATCGCGGCCACCATGAGATCGGTTTGTTGGGCTCCTACGGACAATTTCCGGTCGGGCAATCCCAGGTTATCCCTAACGGTCAAGCCGAGCACGGCGGTAGCTTCCGCCGCTTCTTTCTGTCTCGTGTCCACGTTGCCGTTGGACGACATTTCCGCATAAGTCAGGTCGATGATTCCGACCTTGCTTCCCTCTTGGACATGCTTGGCGATCGTTCCGCCCATGCCGATCTCCGCATCGTCGGGATGGGCGGCGAATACGAGCAAATCCAACGTTACCGGCGCGCGTTCGCTCATTCTTCGATCCCCGGCTTATATTTATGTACGAGTTCGCGCCATGCGAAATCCCCTCGTTCAAGCGCTTTGATCAGCAACTCCCCGGTGGCCACGTTCGTAGCGACCGGAATGCCTTGCACGTCGCAAAGGCGAAGCAAAGCGATGATGTCCGGCTCATGGGGTTGCGCCATGAGCGGATCCCGGAAAAACAAAATAAGATCCATCGTGTTCTCCGCTACGCGAGCGCCGATTTGTTGGTCCCCTCCGAGCGGTCCGGACATGAAACGATGAACGGATAACGACGTGTTTTCCATAATGCGCGTACCCGTCGTACCCGTCGCGTACAATCTATGATCCTTCAATACGTGTTCGAATGCGATTGCGAAATTGACCATCTCATCCTTCTTACGGTCATGGGCGATCAAGGCGATGTCTATCATGGGAACAATCTCTCCTCCGCTAGTCTAAGAAGTGCTCGAATCCGTATATCATTCCGGTAACGTTCATGATTTTCTTGATCGCGGTGTTGACACCCGGCATATAACCGGCGCGATCGTACGAATCGTGGCGAATTTTGAGCGTTTGCCCGAATGCACCGAAGACGACTTCTTGCTGGGCGAACACGCCCGGCAACCTTACGCTATGTATGCGAAATCCGTTATAATAACCGCCGCGCGCGCCCTCGAGGACTTCTTCTTCGTTCGGGTTGCCCTGGCGAAGCTCCTGCCTTGCTTCCGAGATCCATTCCGCCGTCTTGATCGACGTACCGGACGGAGCGTCTAATTTCTGGTCGCCATGGTATTCAATGATTTCCACATGGGGAAAATACTTGGCAGCCATCGCGGAAAATTTCATCATGAGAATGGCTCCGATCGAGAAGTTCGGAGCGATCAGCCCGCCGATTCCTTGTTCGCGGCACTGCTTGTCCAATTCGACGATTTGCTCGGGCGTGAACCCCGTCGTGCCGATGACCGGGCGTACTCCGTGAGCAAGCGCCGTCACCGTGTTGGGCATCGCGGATTTCGGATTCGTGAAGTCTACGAGGACGTCCGCGCGACTTGTCGATAACGCGTCGGCGAGAGACGAAGAAACGAGGACGCCGGTATCGGCTTTGCCGACCAACGTACCGGCGTCAACGGGGCCTGACGACGTAGCTATCGCGGCAACGAGTTCCAACGCTGAATCCTCCAGCACCATCTTGACGACTTCGCGTCCCATTCTCCCGGTTGCGCCCGCCACCGCTACTCTGATCGTTTGCGACATGTGAAAGATCACCTATTCCTTTGCGGATTGTATTGTGAATACTGATGTTTGAGAAGACGGCGCCTTTCGGCTCGCACTTCGTGCAGCAGCCGTTTGGCTTCTTCGTTCTGAGGCTCCAACTGCAGGGCGTCGCGCAAAGATTCGAGCGACTGCTTGTAATTACGTTGCATCCGGTATAGAATACCGAGGATTAGCCTCGCATCGGCGGATAACGGATCAAGCTGGGCTGCTTCCTTAAGCATCTCGACGCAAGCCTCGATATCCGGGACGGGCGCGGCTAACAATTGGCGGACATCCGAGATTCGCTGCCTGGATTCGATCATGCGCAGGTTCAATGAATACGCCTGATTGTCCGGCTGTAATTGCGCGGCCTTACGGGCGTAAGCAAGAGCAAGCGCTAACTTGCCGCTTCTGGCGCACGTGATGGATCCGCTGTAAAGATACGCCGCGTTGTCCGGTTCAAGCGCGATCGCTTGCCCGAACCAATGCACCGCCAATTCGAAATCCCCTTGAAAGATGGCATCGTAAGCTTGTCGAAGGCACGTTTCCCCGTCCATGCCGACCATCCCTCCCTTTCATGCAGGATATGGGGATAGTTCAGCATATGACGGTCAGGCGTTATCGGTGTGCTTCTTCGTCCATCTGTCGGCGTCCCGGGTATTGAATTTCTCCATGACTTTACGGTGTGCTTCCGTCAAGTCGATGCCGAGAGAATTCGCGAAACAGGTTACGATAAACAAAATATCTCCAAGCTCTAGCTCGATGGAATTGTCGGCCTCGTCCTTTTTTTTCGGCTTCTCTCCGAACTGGTGATTGACTTCCCTAGCCAGTTCCCCGACTTCCTCGGTCATGCGGGCAAGCATGGACAGCGGGGAGAAGTAGCCCTCTTTGAATTGCGAGATGTATGCATCCACGTCGCGTTGAATGTCGGCGAGCGTGCGTTCCGACAGCGACAGATCGGCTATGCGAGATTGTGACATCGTCCGTTTCCTTTCATGAAGGTTTCTATCCTATGTTAGCGTAAGATGTATGCGAAAACAAATGCATTTTTGGAGGAATAGTCCCATGAATCAAGCTCGTCTCTGGAGCTCCGTCAAAACTTGGAGCTTGCTCGTCGTCGGAACGGCGCTTTACGCGTTCGGCCTGCAGTATTTCATCATTCCGAATTTATTGATGGAAGGCGGCGTAACCGGCGTAGCCGTATTGCTGAATTACGCGTTGGACTTGCCCGTCTGGCTTACTTCGCTGGTCATTAATCTTCCCTTGTTCCTCCTAGGTTGGCGTCAGCTCGGCAAGAGCGCGATGGTCTATACGCTTGCCGGGACATTGATGCTATCCCTATTTCTCTGGATCGCGGAATTGCTCGTCGATAACGGCTGGCTCGTTCCGTTCCGTTCCGAGCAGGACTTCATCCTTGTCGTACTCTATGCGGGCGTAACGCTAGGCATCGGTCTAGGACTCGTATTCCGCGCCGGCGGGACGACGGGCGGCGTCGACATCATCGCGCGAATCTTGCACCGTCTGAAAGGCTGGAGCATGGGACAAATTATCCTTTCGCTCGACGTGCTCATTCTCGGCGTCTCCTTGCTTTTCATTCCGAAGGAAAAAGTGCTCTATACGCTCGTTAGCGTGTTCATCGCCTCCAAGATCATCGACTTCATCCAAGAAGGCGCTTATGCGGCCAAAGCCTTTACCATCTTGTGCAGTCAGCCGGAAAAGCTGGCGAAGGAAATCACGAAAGAGCTAGACCGCGGCGTAACGCTGATGCCGGCTGTCGGAGCATTTTCCGGCGAGCACAAAACGATCGTCTATTGCGTCGTCAGCCGTTTCGAAATCGGCAAATTAAAAAGCCTCGTCCGTCAACACGACCGGAGGGCTTTTATCGTCATCAACGATGTGCACGACGTATTGGGCGAAGGCTTCCGAGAGGAATAACGGAAGCCTCCGCGACGTCTATTTCTTGTTCTTCCAACGTTTCAACAACTTTTCGGCCGCATCTTCTTGCTCATCTAGCGGTTCTCTTCTCTTGTTTGGACCTATCCCCGTATTTTGTTCTACCTTATAACGTCTCCAGCCAACCCATGTCAGCACCGTTACGATGAACGAGCCCATCATCGCCGACCATCCCCAAGACGGAGGCATCGGAAGGGGCGGAACGAGCGCGCCCGACGTTTCCTTCTGTCCGGGGAACAATCCGATGATCGCTTCCCTGAGCGGCGCGACGATCCCGCGAAGCAAACCGGGCGTTAAGGTTTCTCCTTGTACGATCCGGGTCGCGTAACGCACGGACGAATCCGCTTTTTCGACGATCCAAGGCTCCGAATGAAGCAATGCAGCTGTCCGAATCATTCTATAATGCTCCACCAATTGACCGACTGCTGCGTTAACCGATTCAGGCACGGGGCCGGGCAGGGCTGTCGATAGAGGCATAGCCTCCTCGAGCGTGGCCAAATCGTTCAGAAAAACCGTCCGATAAGTATGCCAGATCGGGCGATCGGGATGAGCCAGCTCGTCCGCCGCGAGTCTTAGCTCCGCCGCTCCCGCCTTCCATTTCCCTTCATCGGGCTTTAAGGCTACGGATGTCCGTTTCATGTCCGCAACGCTCTGCGCCAGAGCGTGAATGCCTTCGGCGGTTGCGATGCCCTGCATCGGCAAACTCCGGAATTGACGCTCAAGGGCGGCTAGACGGGCCATTGCGACATCGAGCTTGCCTTCGTTAACCGCAGCATATAGTTGCTCAGCTTGCGATAGGAAACGCGCGTAAGCTGCTTGTGACTTCGTGGATTGTTGCGAGTCCGCATTAACCCTCGGCATGCCGCATAACAACGCGATCATCGCCAGCATGCCAGGCAACAAGACCTTCATCCGTACGATTCGCCGTAACGTCAAATGAAACCCAAGCACGAACATCCCCTCCTACCCCATGGATATGAGGGGATGTCCGCATTTAGAACGACTTGTCCGTCTTCACCGCCTCCGAGCTCGGGAGGAACCGCCCCAGCGCGGCTGCCATGACGCTAAACGCGGTCAGTACGAATGTAAACAAGCCTACGTAGAAAATATCGTCTTCCAATTGCCAAGGCAAATATGGGTAGACGCCATACGTATAATCGACCGTATCGTTCAAGAAAGTCCAAGCCGCCGCGGCAAGTAAAGCCAAGCCGCCGAAATTGAAAAACCTTGCGTAAAGGAGAGCCGTGACGGCCATGGCGGAATGCCCGATGATAAGCATCCAATGCTCCCCTTGCAGGACGTCCCCTTGGGCTTGACCGGCGAAAATGATGGCGGTCGCCCAGACGCCGTATTTGACGGAAGTGACGACGCCCAGCGCCTCCACGACCCCTCTTATGCCATTCACCCATGCCATCCGGGACGGCTTAGGCGATATCCATAACCAGAGCAGCGCGATCGCGAAAAATAACGAGGCCGTCGGACTGTCCGGAACGAACGGGATTTGCCAAGCCGGATGCTCCGACCATACGCTGGCCAATTGATCCTTATACCAATAATATCCGTATGCCGTTCCCGGAATATAGACCAGCATCAGCAGCAAAAGCGTCGTGGGGTGAAGCAGGATGCTGCGGGATAGAAACCATTTTAACCAATACATTGGCGCTCCCCCTGTTTCATAAAAAAACCTGACCAATAGCGGTCAGGTTTAGAGCAGATCGGCGAAACGATTATTTCGCCTCTGCTTTTTGTTTGGATAACCAAGTTGCGATCTTATCGATTTCCTCGGTGCTTAGATTGTCTTTAAAGGCTGGCATGTTTCCGTTCGCTTTGCCGTTCGTAATCGTTTCGACGAGCTCTTCCTTGCTAAGAACGTCTCCGATTCCGCGCAGCGTAGGACCGTTCGCGCCTTCCAATTCGGCTCCGTGGCAAGCGATACATTGCGCTTTGGTCATCGTTTCCGTGAATGCCGGATCGTCGGCCGCTACCATCGCGGCGATTTTCTCTCTGCCCGGTACCGGACGAGGCAAACCTTTCTCGATGGCTTCGCGCGCTTTGATCTCACGCTCGATATGCTCCGGAATTTGACCGTTGATTTCCAACTCGTGCTCGTAGTGATTCCAAGACACCCAAGTCAGGTAAGCAACCGCGACGAGCGACACGAGCATCAAAGAAGATGCGATCGGACGACGGTAGAAGCGGCGCTCTTTGCCCGTGTCGAGGAAAGGAGCAAGCAGCAAGGAGATGAACGGCAATCCGGAAAGACCGAGAATACCAAGCACGATGTAATCTCCGGAAGCGTACGGATATTTCAACAATTGATACAGGAACAGGAAGTACCAGTCCGGCATCGGAATAAACGCGCTGTTAAGCGGATCAGCCGGGTAACCGAGCGGCGCCGGTTCGGCAATGACCAGAGTCAAGAAGCCTACTAGAACGACGACTCCAACCATCCATTCCTTCAGCAAGAAGTTCGGAATAAACGCTTCCGACTTGCCCGGGAATGCAGTATAGTCAGGCGGAACTACGTTCGAGTGGTCTTTTTTGCGCACGCGAGAGTCGCCTATGAAAACGATCTTCTCGTTTGGATCGTGTTTATGTGCCATCGCTTGTCACTCCTCTCTCTTACAGCGGCCCGGAAATGCCCTGTTTTCGAATCATAAAGAAGTGTCCCGCAAGCAATGCCAACAGCACGCCCGGCAAGAAGAACACGTGGATTGCGAAGAAGCGCGTCAGAGTTTGGGCGCCGACGATCGTACCACCGTTCATTAACTCCTTAATGTAATCGCCCAAGAAAGGTACAGATCCAGCGATTTCCAGACCGACCTTCGTCGCGTAATACGCTTTGTTGTCCCATGGAAGCAGGTAACCCGTGAATCCAAGGCCCAACATGACGAAGAAAATCAGCATTCCAACAACCCAGTTCATTTCACGAGGCGCCTTATAAGAGCCGGTGAAGAAGACGCGAAGAGTATGTAGGAACATCATTACGATAACAAGGCTCGCGCCCCAGTGATGCATGCCGCGCACGATCGCTCCGAAAGCGACTTGGTGCTGCAGGTAGTCTACGCTGTAATACGCGTTAATAATGTCTGGGACGTAATACATCGTCAGAAACATCCCCGAGAGGATCTGAATGACGGTAATGAAGAACGTCAATCCGCCGAAACAATAAACGAAAGCGGAGAAGTGATGCGCCGGGTTGACGTGCTCAGGCACCTCGTGATCGGCGATATCTCTCCACATCGGCGTAATATCCAGACGTTCGTCGATCCAGTTATACATGTTTTTGAACATTGGGACGAAACGCCCTCCTTCTACACGCGAGTATTCGGTTCAAGCGGTCCTAGGTAAACCCAGCCGTTTTCCCTTTTGACTTGATACTCGTCAAGCGGCTTCGGCGCTACCTTCAGGTTTTTGCCTTCTTTGTTGTAGCGCGCGCCGTGGCAAGGACAGTGGTACAAGTTCGGTGCCTCTTCGCCGCTCCAACCGATCGTGCAACCCAAGTGTTTGCATACCGGCGATAGCGCGAAAATATTGCCCTTTTCGTCCTTCGTTATCCATGCCTGCATTTTCGGATCGCTTTCGTACCAACCGTCAACCTGATGAACTTTGAAATCCACCTGTTGCGGCTCGCTCGTTACTTTGCTTTCTTCGATTGCTTTAACGAAAGCGCCTTTTTCCTTCTTTTGCAATATAGGATCTACGGCAAAGCGGATCATTGGTAAAATGGCCCCGCCCGCCATGAAGGCTCCTGCTCCGCCAAGCGTGTACGACAGAAATTGCCTTCTCGACATTTCTTTTCGCTTAACCGGTTTATGCGTGGTTTCTTGCTGCTCATTGTGGTCCATTCGTTCTACCCCCTTTGCCACACCAATCTCGCGTCCACTACGGACTTTACCATTTGTTCACAAGGACATAACTATAATAGCCCACGCGCTATGGAGCGTCAAGAATAGGCCTGAGAGTTTCCCTCCTCGGCGGGATTTGCGCAACTAAAATGTTCTCAAATTGTCACAATTCCCCGTGTAACGTGTCTGCCTATTGTTTGCTCGAAGTGGCCTGCCTTATGCGCGATGCGGGTCAAAATATGGTTTCTCTCCGGAATCGGCTTATTCCGTCGCCGCAACCGGCTTTCGCCATAAATCCGCAAGCGACTTGGAGATTTTGTGAGCTTCCGGCTCTTCGCCTTCCGCTACCGGGCCGACGAATAGATCCGCTCCTAGCAGCTCGTCCTTCGTCATGGTCTGACCGCTTACGACGACGACGTAACGAAAGCCGACGCCTTTCATGCTCGCGATTAACCGTTTCATCCGTTCCGGCCGATCTTCGTCGTTGCCTCCGTAATGATACGCCGGCATCGTGACCGTCCGACCGCGGAACGCTTGCTCGAGCGGAGCCAGCCATCGGCCGGCCGACGCGATCTTATTCGTCGCTTCCCAAGGCGCTTCTTCTCCGGTCATTCCGGACAAGGGCAATAAGCACGTATCCAAATACGGTTGCAGCTCCGGCCAGCTATTTTCTTCGATTTCGCTGAATTTCATCTTTGTCTTCCACTCCCGCGTCATGTTAAGAGCCGACTGCTCGGCAATGTTCTTGCCGGCTCGGCTTTCCGGCGACTTGCCGCCTATTTATCGTACACTATCCGGAGCACGAAAAAAACCCGCCTAATGAAAGGCGGGTTCACGCGAAAAATATCGATCTGCATTCCCTCGTCAAGCAAATCTCGGGATTAACGTTCGATCGTTTTCAATTCGTCGGTAAGACGTCGAAACGACTCCACGTCCCCGTGCGCAAGCGCTTCATCGATCTCGTGATATATTTTTTCCGTCCGGTAATTGCGCAGCGCTTCGTCCAGGACCATTTCTGCCGCCAATCCCAGCATCGTCTCGTAGGCGACTTTCATGTTGTCCATTCGTTGCACCTCCGAAATCCGGCATTAGGTCGCCCTCGCTCAAGAGCTTCCGATTTGCTCATCTTTACTTTCTTAGCTACTAAATCATATTCAGCGCTGACAGCCCCGTTCAAGACGATAGCCCTGTTGCCGATCAATGTACCATCGCCTATTACGCCGAAGGATATTAAGTGGGCGTTCTTCCCGTCAAGAAACCCTGGCCTTGAGGAGTTACCTTGACGACATCTTCTCCCGTTTCCGTTTGCCCCCAGCGCAGAACGCCGAGATGCATGAGCATGAAGAGCACGCGACGTTCGAGTACGTCTCTTTGAGTGTCGTAATAATAGGATCGTACCAGCGGTTGCAAAATGCGGAAGATGGATTCGACGGTCGCCCAATCGGTCGTAAGCCGCATGATCCATTGCGCTAATGCTTGCAAATTCGGTATCGGCCCTTTGTACAGGCGAAGCCAGCAACGGTAAATTGCCGTCGAATCGGGTTTCTCTCCTCCGTCGGCGAACGCTCTTCCTTTTTCCGTTACCGTCAAACGTTCCGGCTGTTCGGAGATGTAGCCTTCTTGGTGCACGAAATCGTACAGCAGCGAGAAACGATCCGGATAATCCCGGAACTTCCTGCCGTACCCGAATCTCCAGCCTCCCCTCGTCGGAATCGTCTCTGCGACGGAAAGCTGTTCGAGAGATTGCGTGATTTGACGTTTGTACATGACGCCTTCGGAGGTTAAAGGAATATCGTTGTCCCTGACGAAGCGCAAGAAATGAACGGAGTCCTCGGCGAGTAAGCTGCGCTCGTCCCGATAGACCGGCGGTTCTTCCATGACGATTAGAGAGCCGCGAAAGCGTTTCTCCAACGCGTCGCCCAGACGGACTTTTACATCCTCCGGAACTTGGTATAAATAACGCGTTTGCTGAGAAAAGCCGCTGAACAACCAACCGAATCTCTTGAAGCGGATAATGGACATCCTCGCGGTTTCGTCCGGACCGGGCTGCGGCTTCTGAGCTGCGTTTTTCCCTTTTCGGATTCGGCTCCTTGATTGCGTAACTGCTTGCGAGGATATCGCGGCCGAAGGCATTGCGTCAGACGGGTTAGACGAGGCTTGCCCGTCGGCCGACGCGGCAGGTTCCCCTCCGAGAGCTCTGGCTTTCAGCTCTTCCAGGCTATATGCCGTTCGGGTCTCGAAAATGAGCGAGTTCAAAAAACGGAGATCGTTGCCCGTCATCTCTCCTACCCTTGATTCCATGACGTCCCGTCTCTGGACCGTCGACAAAATCGATTGAATGAGCTCGTTCTTGGAATGGCTGCTGCAATCGCAATCATAAGCTTCGGCAATCGCGGTCAGTTCGGCGATATCGGCATAACAGAGCATATCGGCCAAGTTCATCGGCATTCCCCGCTTCGTGGAGGATTTACTTTTCAGTATGGGCGCGCGAAGTCGGTCTTAAACGTAAGGTTACGCGGAGAAAAACGCAAAAAAAATCCGGTAATCTACCGGATCGGGGTTTAACCTATTTGATTAGATGTTGCTTCGGTAAGATGGGCAGTGCAATTATGAAGCAGCGGCATCCATCCGTCGGTTTGCTTCTCCAGCACGGTCAAGGACATGTTGAGCAGATGGAAATCGTCCAAGCCGGAGCATAAAGATTGAAGCATTCTCGCAAGGAAACTTCCGTGCGTAACGATTAACCACGACTCTCCCGCATGTTTCTCGGTCAGTTCCCGCACGAATTCGTTCCCGCGCAGGTAAATATCGTCGTCGCTTTCCTGATCCGGCACGAGCTTGCGCCAGTTCTCTCCCCAGCGCGATAAACGCTCCGCCAACGTCGTCCCTTCGGCTGCTCCGAAAGCACGTTCTCGCAGTCGGCCGTCTTTGATCAACGGAATGCCTAACCGTTCGGAAATGATTTCAGCCGTTCTCGCTGCCCTTAGCAAATCGCTGCAGTATATTCCGTCCCAGCGATCTTCTTCGCGTGACAACCGCTCGGCAAGCAAATGCGCTTGCTCAACGCCCTCGCGGCTTAACGGAATATCGGTTACGCCTTGAATTTTGCCCAGTTGATTCCACTCCGTGATGCCATGGCGCACCCAACCGATTCTCGTTGCCATCGTCATGAACGTACTCGGGAAAACCAATTCAAGATGAGCAATGTCATGATCATGCCGACGATGGATAGGGCAACCCAGTATTCGGGCATGGCAGGCGAAACGTTCAGCATGATCGGATCGCTGAGGCTGGCCATCGGTACATCGAAATGAATGCTGTCGCTTGCTTGATGGCCTGCCGAGAACGCGTTAGCGGACCTCAGGAAACCCGAACCGTCGGTATTGCCATGAAGGCGTCCGTACAGCGTATATAGGAATCCGCACACGAATAACGCGAACAATGCGGCGAGAATGCCCGCCACCTTCCTTCGAAAGCCGTACGAGAACGAGTAGGTCCGACGAACCGCCGGCATGTACCAGCTTTGTTCTGCGTATATGCGATTCATGACGTTCTGATTCACCCAAGCCGAAGTGATCTCTTCCTCTTCATCGGCCTCCGTCATCGGAAGCTCCTGGATCAGCATCGCGCTCTCTTCCCACATCTGGAACTCTTCCGCGCACGCAGAACACGTCTGAACGTGTCGATCGATGGCTAGCCTCTCTTCGGAATTTTCCGGCAAATCCCGATAGATCCCGAACTTTTCTCCCGCTTCCTCGCATTTCATCGCAGTTTCATCTCCTCGTACTCCTTCATGATGGCCGGTTCAGCAAAGTACGATTCCAATTGAATCTTCACACTGGCTCTTGCCCGGAACAACAACGATTTGACGGAGCTTACCGTCTGACCTAGAATATTGGCGATTTCCTGGTAATCCATGCCATCGTATTCCCTGAGGATCAGCGCGGAGCGTTGTTTCTCAGGCAAGCTGTTGATAGCTTCCCTCACCATGGTAACCTTCTCGTTGCGCAGCAACCGCTGCTCGGGCGCCTCTTCCGGAGGAGCTGCCGGTATGTATGTGGAATCGTCCAGTGACAGATGCGCCGTCTTCTGTTTGCGCAATTCACTGAGAACCGTATTGCGTGCGATCGTATATAACCACGTCGAGAAGGAAGCGTCCACTTCCCGAAACGAATGCAAACTTCGATAAGCTTTGTAGAACGTTTCCGAGCTGATGTCTTCGGCCATGATTTCCAGCTTGGCGCTCTTCAGCATATGGAAGACGAACGATAATATTTTCTTCTGATAACGTCCCATTAACGTCGAGTACAACTCAACGTTACCGTCTTTGATTTCCCGTATTAATTGGGAATCGGTCATCATAACCGCGACCCTCCCCCCGATATAGGGTGAACGTTCGCAGCCGGCATCTTACCTATTGTACCGGCCAAAAACGAAAAAGTTGCGCTCATCGGCGCATGAATTGTTTGTAAGCCAGTATTTTACAAATTCTACTTGCTATTGTAACACATTAACAGGCTTATTTAGCTTAAAAATTTCTCAAATTTTGCAGTGAATTGAGTCCTTAATATAGGTTTTTCGCAAAAAAGCCATATAGACAAAAAAAATCCACCCCGGAGGGTGGTTGCACATAGTGCTAGGATTGGATAGGAGTGGAGAGAAACCATACTGTACTTTTATTATATGTATACGGTTACATTTTGTCAATAAGCGTTTACATTTTATTTTAAAGCGTTTACAGGGCGATAAAAATGAAAAAAGGAGCTGCTGCCTGATCAGCAACCGCTCCTCTTCCCGATTACATATGGACGTCATATCCCAAAGTTTTCAATAATTCCGTCGCGCGGTCCAAATCCTCGGATTGCTGGAACGAAAGCCGCATCACTCCCGGCACGTCCTCCCTGCTCTCGATGATCTGCAGGTTGCTTAGATTGATCTTGGCTTGGCCGAGCTCGGTCGCGATCTTGCCGATAATGCCGGGATGATCCGGAACGTCGACATAACATTCATGCAGCGAAGTAATCATCCCTTTGCGACGTTCCGGCAATTGGCTGCGGAATGCTCCGGCGCGTCGGAATTGCTCGGCCACCCCTTCTCCGTCCCCTTGCTCGAGCAGCTCGGCGAACCGATCCATCTCGCCTTGCCATTCGCGAATCAACTTAAGCATGACCTCGCGGTTATTTACCAGTATGTCCCGCCATATCAGCGGATCGCTGGAGGCTATTCGGGTAATGTCCCTAAATCCGCCGGCCGCTAAACGTCTATATAACTCGTTGCTTTCGTTGTAGCCGGCGACTTGGTTAACCAACGCCACCGCGATGACATGCGGCAGATGACTGATCGCTCCCACGATATCGTCGTGCTGCACGGCATCCGTCTTGACGATATGGGCTCTCGTCCACTTCAGAAGTCGTTCCAGCTTCGTTACGGCATCCGCCGGCGTATTCTCCGTCGGGGTCAACACGTAGAACGCGTTCTCGAGCAAAAGCAGGCTGGCTGCTTCCACGCCTGAACGCTCCGAGCCCGCCATAGGGTGACCGCCTATAAACACGGCGCCTTGGAGCGACAGCTTGTCTGCGTGCTTTACGACCGAAGCTTTCGTGCTTCCGACGTCGGTAATAATGCAGCCCGGCTTCAACGGGAGCTTAGACAGCTCCTCGACGTAATTTTCCAGATTGCCCACCGGTACGCATAGGAACAGAAAATCCGCGTCCATGGCCGCTTCTTCAATCGAAGTCGTAGCCCAATCGACGACACCACGTGCAACGTACTTCTCTGTCGAAGCGACGTTTATGGAGTGCCCGACCACTTCTACGCCCGGCTTGCCCTTGAAACAAAGCGCCAACGATCCGCCGATCAGACCGACTCCGAATATCGCGATTTTTGTTCTCTTTGAATCGTTCGATGCCGTAAACTCGCTAAACTCTCCGCTCATGCCTTCACACCTTTATCGCAATTTCTTGCAGCACGGCAGTCAACGCGGCGATGACCTTCTCGTTCTGCTCCCCGCTTCCGACCGTAATCCGGATGTGCGTAGGATAATGTCTGTGGCCCGGTCTAACGATGATCCCCTTGCGTAGAAGCGCATCGAACACTTCTTGCGCCGGCCTTTTCACGTCGACCATGATGAAATTGCCGTGCGCCGGAAACGCTTCAAGTCCGAGCTCGGCGAAAGAACGGTTATAATAAGCAAGTCCTTCTTTGTTTGCTACGCGGCATTTCGTTACGAAATCATCGTCCTGCAGCGCGGCGAGCGCGGCCGCTTGAGCGATACGGGAGGTATTAAACGGCTCGCGGACTTGGTTGATGCTGCGGATAACGTCCGGACGTCCGATTCCGAAGCCGATGCGCAACGAGGCGAGGCCGTAAATTTTCGAGAACGTTCTTAGCGTAACCACGTTCGGATAACGTTTCAACAGTTTGACGCCGTCCGGGAAAGACGGGTCGTCGATATATTCGCAATAAGCTTCGTCGAGAACGACAAGAACGCGGCCGGGGACCTTGGACAGGAATTGCTCCACTTCTTCCGCCGTATTGATCGTTCCGGTCGGATTGTTCGGATTGCATACCCAGATGACTTTCGTTTTGTCCGTCACTCGCTCCAGCATCGCATTCAAATCATGGGTGCCGTCGCGCAGCGGAACTTCGACGATCGTCGCGTTCTCGATCTGGCAATTATGCTTGTACTGCGGGAAGGTCTGATCGGCCATGATCGTCTCGTCGCCCGGCACTAGGAACGCGCGGGCGATCATTAGAATAATCTCGTCGGAGCCAGCTCCGAAAATGACCTGGTCCGCGTTAACCCCGTAATGGCCGGCAACCGCGTTCGTTAGATCGACGGCCGCACCGTCCGGGTAAATGCTGATGTTCTCCAATTCGCGCGCGATCGCTTCCTTGACTTTCGGGGAGCTGCCGAACGGATTTTCATTGGAAGCCAGCTTGAGCACTTCGGTCAAACCAAGCTCGCGTTTTACGTCTTCTACGGGTTTGCCCGGCTGGTACACGGGCAAGTGAATGATATTCGGTTTCGGTTGCATTTGTTTTTTCCCTCCTGAGATACGGCGAACGGAGCGTTTACGCTCCGCCTGAAGAGGCAGAGCGAATAAATCGCTCCGTATGGAAATGTGTATTCTATTGTGACACACCAACGCGGCACTGTACAGATTGGTTTTTTACGAATGGGTCGCGCGAGGTTTCAAATCGGCGATGAATTGCTGTACGGCCGCCAAACCCCGAGCCTTCTCGGTTGCGTCCGAGGAAGTCAGCAGAGGCAACGCTTCTTCCACTTGACGCACGATCGCGCTGCCCACGATTACACCGTCGCATTGGCCAGCGAAGCGTTCCGCGTGTTCGCGGGAAGAGATGCCGAAGCCTACGCAGATCGGCACGGAAGCCGACCGGCGAACGGTGCTCAAGAACGCGTCGATGCCTTCGTGGAACGTAGAGCGGACGCCCGTAACGCCTAACGACGATACGCAATAGACGAAACCTTTGGCTTGCGCGGCGATACGTTCAACTCGAGCTTCGGATGTTGGTGCCACAAGCGGGATCAAATGAATGCCATGGGCTTCGGCGAGCGCGCGCGCCTCGGCATCCTCTTCAAGCGGCAAGTCCGGAATAATGACCCCGCTGAAGCCGTTGTCCTTCAGCAAGCCGAAAAAGGTTTCCAAGCCTAGTTGCAACGCCGGGTTAAAGTAACTGAATAGGATAAAGGGCATTTGGACGCCGCGCGCTCTCGCCTTGGAGGCTACGGATATGCAATCGGTTAAGCTGATCCGGTTTTTCAGCGCGCGCTCGGAAGCCCGTTGAATAACGGGGCCGTCGGCAAGCGGGTCGGAGTAAGGAACGCCGAGCTCGATCATATGCGCGCCGGCGGCTTCGGCCGCTTGCACCAAGGAGACGGAAGTATCGAGATCGGGATCGCCCATCGTCATGAACGGAATAAGCGCAGTCTCCCCTCTCGCCTTTAATTCGGCGAAAACGGTATCGATCGCGTTAGGTACGGTAACCGTGCTCATGCTTGTTGTCCCTCCTCATTGGCCAAATACGACATGATCGACTCGACGTCTTTGTCGCCTCGTCCTGACAAATTGACGACGATGATCTCGTCTTTGCCCATCGTCGGCGCGATTTTGAGCGTCTGCGCGATCGCGTGCGCGGATTCGAGCGCGGGAATGATGCCTTCCGTGCGGGAAAGCAAGCTTAATGCATCCAACGCTTCCTTGTCCGTGATCGGCACGTATTCGGCGCGTTTAATATCCTTTAAGTAGGCGTGCTCGGGTCCGATGCCCGGGTAATCTAGACCGGCCGAGATCGAGTGCGCCGGAAGCACCTGGCCGCCTTCGTCCTGCAGCACATAACTCATCGAGCCTTGGAAGACTCCCGGACGACCTTTGGTCATCGTCGCGGCATGCTCTTCGGTATCCACGCCGCGTCCGGCAGCTTCCACGCCGACGAGACGAACGTCTTTATCGTCGATGAACGGATGGAAAATTCCGATCGCGTTGCTTCCGCCTCCGACGGCGGCCACGACGACGTCCGGCAGCCGGCCTTCGGCCTCTTGAATCTGCTCGCGAGCTTCAAGTCCGATAATCCGTTGAAAATCCCGGACCATCATCGGGTAAGGATGCGGTCCCGTTACCGAACCGAGAATGTAGTAGGTGTCGTCTACGTGGCTAACCCAATAGCGCAGCGTTTCGTTGCAAGCATCCTTCAACGTGCGCGTTCCCGACAAGACGGGAATGACTTCCGAGCCGAGAAGCTTCATACGGAATACGTTCAATTGCTGCCGCTTCGTGTCTTCTTCACCCATGAACACTTTGCATTCCAGTCCCATAAGCGCGGCTACGGTTGCGGTTGCCACTCCGTGCTGGCCCGCGCCTGTTTCGGCAATCACTTTTTTCTTGCCCATCCGTTTCGCCAGTACCGCTTGTCCGATCGTATTGTTGATTTTGTGGGCGCCGGTGTGGTTCAGATCTTCCCGCTTAAGATAGATTTTCGCCCCGCCCAGTTGCTCCGATAGCCGCTCGGCATAATACAAAGGCGTCGGCCGGCCGGAATACTGCTTTAGCAAATAGCGGACTTCCTCGAGGAAATCGGGATCGTCCTTATATTTCTCATACGCTTCCTCCAGCTCGATTAACGCGTTCATTAGCGTCTCGGGAACGTATTTCCCGCCGAAAGGACCGAAGCGTCCGTGTTGGTCTGGTACTTGACTCATGAGCTTGCCACCCTTTCCGCGAATGCGGCGATTTTGTCGTTGTCTTTCGTTCCGTCGGTTTCTACGCCGCTGGAAATGTCTACGCCGTCGGGACGGTAAGAACGAATTAAATCGTCGGCGTTATCGGGCGTAAGCCCGCCCGCGACGAATAATCGTAGGCCGTGCGCCTGCGCCGCGGCTTGGTAAGCCGGAATGACGTCCCAGCGGAACGTTTTGCCGGTCCCTCCGCCCGCGGTGTCGAGCAGAATCGTCGAGACGGCACCCTTGTACTCGGCGAGCCGTTCGGCGCCTCCGGCGCCACGAGAATCCGCGTCCGCTTGCTCCGTTATCGGTAGCGCACGCCATACTTCTACGTTGAATCGCTCGCCAATCTCCCGACTGAATGCCGGGGTTTCTTCTCCATGAAGCTGGACGACGTTCAGCGGTACGGAAGCTAAAGTCTCTTCCAGCTGCTCCATCGTCGGATTGACGAACACGCCGACCGTTAACGGAGGTTTACCGCCTGCCATCGGTACTTGGCTAGCGACCTCATGAAGCTTACCCGCCTGTTCTGGCGTTAGCTGTCTGCGGCTCTTGGCGAAAACGAAGCCGATATAATCGACCGGAAGACCGTTCATTCCCCGCAAAGTCGCTTCTTCTTTGATTCCGCATATTTTTACTCCGGATGAATTACGTTGGGTCATTCTTATACGCCTTCTTTCGAGATAGGGCCTAACAGGTCGTGAACCGCTTGCTGAACGTTCGGTTGGCGCATGAAGTGCTCGCCTACGAGCACCGCTTGAGCGCCTGCCCGTCGCACGAAGTCCACGTCGTCCGTGGACGAGATCGCGCTCTCGCTGACGGCCACTACTCCTTGCGGCATAAGAGCGATTAACTCTTCCGTCACCTTCAGATCGGTTACGAACGTTTTTAAGTCCCGATTATTCACGCCTACAAGCGTTGCTTTGCCGATGTCGAGCACTGTCTCCAGCTCAGGACGGTTATGGACTTCCACGAGCACGTCCAATCCGAGATCGCGCGCCAACGTATAGAAATCGGATAGCTGGCTTTTCGTGAGAATCGCCGCGATCAGAAGAATCGCGTCCGCGCCGATCAGCCTCGCTTCGTAAATTTGCCGTTCGTCTATCGTGAAGTCCTTGCGGAGCAGAGGGACTCGAACTTGCTCTCGGATCATTTTCAAATAATCGTTGCTTCCTTGGAAGTACTCTACGTCCGTCAGCACGGAAATGCAATCCGTTCCCGCTTCTTCGTAAGCATGGGCTAGGCTGACCGGTTGAAAGTCGGGACGGATGAGCCCTTTGGACGGACTCGCTTTTTTGACTTCCGCGATTAAGCCGACCGGGCGATTGCGTCCGATCAAAGCTTGCTCGAAACCGCGGCAAGCTTGGAGGGAAGCGATCTCCCGCTCCGCACGTCCGATATGGAGCGATTGTTTAAGTAAATCCACCTCTTGTCGTTTGGTGGCGACGATGCGATCAAGAAACATAACTCACTTCTCCCGTCGTAGCAATCCATTGCTGCAATTTATCCGCCGCGCGACCGGAGTCGATCGTCGCCGCGGCAAGCTTAACGCCGTCCAACAAAGTGTCCGCCCGGCCGGCCACGTAGATGCACGCGCCTGCATTAGCCAATACGACGTTGCGGTACGCGCTCTTCTCTCCGCCGAGTACCCTGCGAATAATTTGGGCGTTCTCGATCGGGTTTCCCCCTTGCACTTCGCCGAGGGAAACGGTCGACAACCCAAGCTGTTCCGGCGTGATATCGTATGTGATCACTTCTCCGCCTTTAAGCTCTGACACTTGGGTCGGAGCCGAAATGCTGATCTCGTCGAGGCCGTCGTGGCTGCCTACGACCATCGCTCTTTTCAAGCCTAGTCTCGACAGCACTTCCGCCACCGTCGCGGTTTTCGTGCGATCGTACAAGCCGATCAGTTGACGATCCGCGTTCGCCGGGTTGGCCAACGGCCCGAGCATATTGAAGATCGTCCGAACGCCAAGCTCCCGCCGAGGAACGGCCGCGTGCTTCAAAGCCGGATGATACAGCTGCGCGAACATGAAGCAGATCCCGGTCCGATCGAGGCATTGAGCCGCTTGTTCCGCGGTCAAGTTGATGTT
Source organism: Cohnella endophytica (assembly GCF_003628305.1). Lineage (GTDB taxonomy): Bacteria > Bacillota > Bacilli > Paenibacillales > Paenibacillaceae > Cohnella > Cohnella endophytica. The sequence goes on from NZ_RBZM01000002.1 coordinate 283,189, forward strand.
GACGCCTAGCGCCTCAAGCACGTCGGCGCTGCCCGCTTTGCCCGACATCGCGCGATTGCCGTGCTTGGCTACGCGGACGCCCGAAGCCGCGGCAATAATCGCCGACGCAGTCGAAATATTGAATTTATGAATTCCGGATCCTCCCGTGCCGCACGTATCGAGCAAATCCTCGTTCTCGGTCGCGACCCGGCTGGAGAACGAGCGCATCGCTTCCGCGAAACCGGTAATCTCGTCCACGGTTTCGCCTTTCATGCGAAGAGCGATTACCGTTCCGCCGATTTGCGACGGCGTCGCTTCGCCTTTCATGATCGTCGTCATCGCGCCGAAAGCTTCCTCGCGGGTAAGGTCGTATCCGCTCATTAGCTTACTCAGCGCTTGAGGCAAGGTAAATGTAATGGATTCGGTCATTTCGCTTGTTCCCCTTCCTTAATCGTAATCGAGATTCGTGCGACGGTCTCCGGCCAAAACTGCGGAGAAAACATTTTCAGTGCGTTGTGTCGTTCCGGCCGGAGGGAAAGCGGCTTCCGCGGAACGAATCGCTTTGAGCATGCCCTTCGCTTTGTTGACCGTCTCCTCGTATTCGCTCTCCGGAACCGAGTCCCATACGATGCCCGCTCCGGCTTGCACGAAAGCTTTGCCGTGCTTGAAAATAATCGTCCGAATCGTAATGCACGTGTTCAGACTGCCCGAGAATCCGAGATAACCGATCGCTCCCGCATAGGCGCCTCTCGCTTCGTTCTCCAGTTCGGCAATGATTTCCATCGCCCGAAGCTTCGGAGCGCCCGATACCGTGCCCGCCGGCAAGCAAGAAAGGAAAGCATCGTAAAAATCTTTGTCCGGACGAAGCTGGCCGGTCACGTTCGAAACGATGTGCATGACGTGGGAGTATCGCTCGACCTCCATGTAGCTGTCGCATTTCACCGAACCGAAAGTCGAGACTCTGCCGATATCGTTACGACCCAGATCGACTAGCATCACGTGCTCCGCTCTCTCCTTTTCATCGGCCAGCAGTTCTTCTTCCATTGCCAGATCTTCCTCCGGCGTCTTGCCCCGCGGCCGCGTTCCCGCGATCGGGCGATTCTCCACTTTACCGTTGTCGACCTTGACGAGCAGTTCCGGCGAAGTCCCCACGATGACTTCATCGTCAAGCTTGAGCACGTACATGTACGGCGATGGGTTCATCGTTCTTAGCACGCGATATACGTGAAGCGGATCGACGTCCGTCTCGATGTGAAAACGCTGAGATAGCACCACTTGGAAAATATCCCCTGCGCGAATATACTCTTTCGCTTGGTTGGCGTTATCGATAAATTGCTGCTTGGTTAAGTTCGACTTGATGTCCCCGAGCTCCGGATCCTGAGGCGGCGCGCCTCTGGAAGGCTGGATTGGAATGGGCTGTTGAATTCTACGAATCGTGTTGTCGATCGCGTTCAACGTTTCTTTGTACGCCGATTCGATAGCCGAGTCGGATGCACCTTCCGGAACGTGTACGTTGCCGATGACGAGCACATGCTGCTTGAAGTGGTCGAACACGATGACTTGGTCGCAGAACATGAATTGCATGTCGTCCATGTTCAAATCGTCCGTCTTGTGGGGAGGAACCTTCTTCTCGTAGTACTGCAACAAGTCGTATCCGAAAAACCCGATCGCCCCGCCCGTAAAAGGAGGAAGCTCCGGCAATGCCGGGCTCCGATAGGACCGCAGCTTCTCGCGAAGCAATTGCAACGGCTCGGTTGTCCGGTGGGACTCGACTTTACCGTTTTGCTCCAAGGTCAGTTCTTGCTTCTTCAATCGCAACACGAGAAACGGATCCGTCCCGATAAAAGAATAACGAGCCCAATTGACGCCGCCTTCCACGCTTTCCAGCAGAAAAGCGTATTTGTCCTTGCTCAGGTGCTGGAACACCCGTATCGGCGTTTCCGTATCCGCCAGCAATTTGCGCACGACGGGGATAACGTTATATTGCCCGGCCATTGCTTTAATCCCTTGCAGCTCCTGGTGATCCATCATCGTCCATCTCTCCCCTTGCCGATCGTCCGCGCGTTTGTCCGGCGAGACCTGCGGCTTTATCAGCATCTATTCCTATTTTCAACTTTTGAATTACGATATCATGCCATAAAAAAAGCACCTCTGCTCCGCAGAGATGCGCGTAATCGATAAGTGTCAGATCCCCGCTATCTTCCACGAATAAGCGTAAATACGCTTAACGCAAGGGATCGGGAAACTCCGCTCATCTATTCTCATCTCTACTCGGCTCTCGCATCCACGTAAGTTGCCGTCCCTATGGCCGACCGTTCCGCGATGCTTAATACTAAACAATATAACACCCATTCAGCTCCATCGTCAACCTGCGACGATTCGCTCTGTAACACGCTCTCAGCGTACTACACGATTAAATCCGCCAACTATTCACTCTCTAGCACGCTCCCAGCGTACTACACTAACAAATCCACCAACCAATCACGCTCTAGTACGCTCTCAGCGTACTACACAAAAAAAACCACCAACCATTCGTTCTGCAACACGCTATGAGCGTACTACACTGACAAATTTGCCATCTACTTGCCCTGTAACACGCTCCCAGCGTACTGCACGATCAAATTCACCAACCATTCGCTCTGTAACACGCTACCAGCGTACTACACGATCAAATCCACCAACTATTCGCTCTCTAACACGCGCCCAGCGTATTACATAAACATGACCACTTTCTCCAACTGTCATTTGTTTGAGAATTGATTACTGTTTCAATCCATACGTTTATTCTGCTTATCGAGAACGCAACGATGAATTGTTGTCGACAAGCTCATAAGTATGAACCCGAATAGCTCCTTCTCTCGACGGACGGATATAGTTCTTGATAACGAGCCCTCGCAAAACACCCAAACAATAGTCATGACTCGCTGCCAAGCACATTTCAGCGTCTCGCATGCGAATCGGTCTTCCCAGTACATGCATATGCCTTAAAATTTCTTTTTCGGACGGGGACAGCAATGTCTCAGCACCGCCTCCGAACTTACCATACATCTCGTACAAATTCCGACGACAAAGGTCCGGCTTTTTGTCCATTTCATCGAAGGAAAACGGGATGAAAAGGATGCCCAGAGCGCCCATCGAGCGGATTCTTACCTTCTCGAAGTCGAAACGGGGGCGGGTTATATTTTCCGCATGCGGTACGAAACCCTCCGATTCGAGACCGAAGCTTACTCTCTCGTCGAATGCATCGATATAAGCCTTCACGCCCGTTAGCGTGTAGAATTCCTTTTCCAGCTCAATTCCTTCGAACGAGCCGCGCACCGGCCAGATAATGTCCGCGAGCAGCTTTCTCTCGCCTTCTCCTTGCTTGTTCAACTGTTCAAGCCTCATCCCCGTTGCAGTCCTCTTCTGTTGTTCTAGTAGCCTGTCATAAGCCCTCTCGCCATCCGACAATTTACCCGCACTCATCCTCATAACATCCACCCCTCACTCGGAAAATAAAAAAACGCCGTCCCCTTCGAAAAGGGAAACGGCGTGTGCTTCACGCGTCATGCGTATAAGTACGATAATGATAACGAGCTTAATTGCCGACCAAGTCGGGGCGAAGCGCTTGCGCGCGGTTAAGGTACACGTGGCGGATGTCCTTCTGCGCGACGTCGGTGTTCACGAGCACCATGAGGCGGATGCATTTTTCCAAGCTGCCTTTTACCGGCACCTCTAACGAACACATCAACGGCACGAGCTCCCAACCCGCCATCTGGCGAATCGCCCTGGCGGGAAACGTCGCGTCCAAATCTTGCGTTACCGTCACGAATACGCTCGCGATATCTTCGGGCGCGAAACGGTTCACTTCGACGATCCCGTTCAAGAGTTCGATGGACGCGTCAAGTATTGCTTTTTCTTCGTTTACTTCAACCGTAATGGCTCCGCGGATTCCCCTAACGCTCATGCTTGCCTTGTCCCCTCTCTTAAACCTTCGACGATCTCCTTCACCCAAGAGGAAGGCACGTCTTTGCGAATTTCCACGCGTCCGATATCGGTAGGAACGATGAATACCATCTTCCCTTCCGCGAACTTTTTGTCGTGCATCATGGCGCTCATGATCTCGTCCGTATCCAAGTGGCTAGGAATGCGCACCGGCAACCCGAACTTCACGTGCAGCCTTTCCGTTTCCTCCGCGATCCGCTCATCGTAGCCGAACTTGGCCGCAAGACGCGCCGCGCCGACCATCCCGATGGCGATCGCTTCGCCGTGAAGCAGCTCCCCGTAACCCGCGACAGCCTCGAGAGCATGACCTATCGTATGTCCCAAGTTCAAGATTGCGCGAAGATCGTTCTCCCGCTCATCCTTCGAGACGACGATCGCTTTGATGTTGCAGCCTTCATACAACGCATAACCAAGCGCTTCCGGCTCGAGGGCAAGCAGCTGCTCCGCGTGCTCGTCGCACCAACGCACGAACTCCCCGTCCCATAGCAGGCCTTGTTTAACGAGCTCGGACAATCCGGCCCGCACTTCGCGCATCGGCAGGCTGAGAATCGTGTCAAGATCGTATAATACGAACTCAGGCTGATGGAAGGCGCCGATAATGTTCTTGGCTAGTCGATGATTAACCGCGACTTTGCCTCCGACGCTGCTATCGTGCGCCTGGATCGTCGTCGGAATTTGTACGAACCGGACGCCGCGCATATAGGAAGCCGCGACGAATCCCGCGAGGTCCCCGACGACGCCTCCGCCGAGCGCGATAACCGTGGATTTGCGGTCTAATCCCGCTTCCAAGCCCGCTCCGATCAGTTCGTCCAGCATTTCCAAAGACTTCGATGTTTCGCCCGAAGGAACGACCGCGGTAGTCACCTTATAGCCTGCCGCAGCCAACGATTCCTCAAGCTTATCCGCGTATAGGTCAACGACCGACGAATCCGTCACGAGCAGAATCGGAGACTTTACAGGCAAGCCATGCTTAAGAAATAAACTTCCCGCTTGAGCAAGCAATCCCGTACCGATGTAGATCGGGTAGGAACGTTCTCCTAAATCGACGGTTAATTCCCGAGTCCCGCCGGCCATTAGTAAGCCTCGATTTGACGGAGGTAGCTATCTAGATTCGCTTGAATCTCTTCGATCGAATCTCCGCCGAATTTCTCCAGGAACGCGTTCGCCACTTCCCAAGCGACGACGTGCTCCATCACGACGCTTGCCGCAGGAACGGCGCAAGCATCGGAACGTTCCACCTGTGCAGTAAACGGCTCCTTCGAGTCGATATCGACGCTGGCAAGCGGCTTGTAGAGCGTAGGAATCGGCTTCATCACGCCGCGCACGACGATCGGTTCGCCGTTCGTCATCCCGCCTTCAAAGCCGCCAAGCCGGTTCGATGCCCGGTAAAACCCGCGTTCTTCGCTGTACATAATCTCGTCATGCACTTTGGATCCGGGAGTACGTCCCGCTTCGAACCCGATGCCGATCTCGACGCCTTTGAAGGCGTTGATAGACATGACGGCCTGGGCGATACGTCCGTCCAGCTTGCGATCCCACTGCACGTGGCTGCCGAGTCCGATCGGCAAGCCGGTCACGATGCACTCGACTACCCCGCCGATCGTATCGCCTTCCGCTTTCATACGGTCGATCAGCTCGGTCATTTGTTGCTCCGCGACTTTGTCCGCCACTCGAACGGGGGATTGCTCCGTTACGGCGATCAATTCGTCGATCGGCAGATTGGGCGCTGCCGCAGTCACTTCTCCGATGGAGACGACGTGACCCGCGACTTTTATGCCGAATTTGCCCAGCAACTGACGAGCGATCGCTCCGACCGCTACGCGCGCAGCCGTCTCCCGCGCGCTCGAACGTTCGAGCACGTTGCGCAAGTCTTTCAAGTTATATTTCAATCCGCCGTTCAAATCGGCATGACCCGGACGTGGACGGAAAACGCGGCGTTTCGCCTCGTCACCGCCTTCGATAGGTTCTACGTTCATTACGGACGTCCAATGCTTCCAGTCCTTGTTCTCGACGACAAGCGCCACTGGCGCTCCCGTCGTGCGGCCATGCCTTACGCCGCCGACGATCTGCGCGGTATCGGTCTCGATCTGCATGCGGCGTCCCCGTCCGTGACCCTTCTGGCGACGTTGCAATTGAAAATTCAAAGCTTCGAAATCAAGCTCCAGATTGCTAGGTAATCCTTCGATAATTGCCGTAAGCTGCGGTCCGTGCGTCTCTCCCGCTGTCAAATAACGTAAACTCAAATCCGGTTCCTCCCTTTTCGCCACTACAGCCGTGAAGCCGTAAATATCTTTGATCATTATATTACAGCGTTAAAGCGTTTGACAAGAAAACAGCCCGTCACGTTCGGACGGACTGTTTCTTATCGGCTTTCGGGCGTGAAGCCCGCGATTCCCTCATGTATCCGAGCAATTCCACGTTGTCCAAGCCCAATATTTGCGCGCATTCATGCACGGATATTAATCCTCGCCTGTATGCGGCTATGACTTTGCGTTTGTCCATGGTTCCCTCCGCTTGGCTCAAGTAGCCTTATTATCGGTAGGGAGACTAGGTAACATACGCTTAATTGATTCGCCGGTAAAAAAAAGTGTCCGCGGTCTCGAGACCGTATTGTCCGGGGGAGAAGATTTGCTCCGTGCTTCCGACGAACAGCAGCCCGCCCGGCTTAAGCGAGCGCGCGAACTTGCCATATAGCTGGTGCTTCGCTTCTTCCGTAAAATAAATCATGACATTGCGGCATACGATCAGATCGAATTTGTCCCCGAATACGTCCAGCAACAAATTTTGCTTCTGCAACTTAACCGCTTTCTTCAATTGTTCGGACACTTTAAATGCGCCGTCGGATGGCGTAAAGTATTTTTTCTGGAAGTCCGCAGGCACGTCTCTAAGCGAACGTTCGAGATAAACGCCTTCTTTCGCTTTCGCGAGCACGCCGTCATCGATGTCCGTCGCCAGCAAAGAGGTGCGCTCGAGTACGCCCAAAGCATCCAAAATCATAGCTAGCGTGTACGGTTCTTCCCCGGTAGAACAAGCGGCGCTCCAAATATTCAATCGGGAATATTCCTTCATCATCTGCGGAAGGAACTTGTCCTTCAGCACCTGCCATCGGTTCGGATTGCGCCAGAACTCCGAGACGTTGATCGTCATCCGGTCCAAGAACTCGTTACGTAATCTAGCGTCCGCGGATAAAGCCTTGAAGTATTCGTTGAACGAAGCATAGCCGTATTTCATCCGCAACGTCGTTAAGCGCCGCCGCATTTGATTTTCCTTGTATTGAGACAGATCGATGGACGTCGATCGTTTAATATCGACGATAAAACGCGCGAAATCCTCATCCTCGGAGAAGCTCGCGTTCGCTAACGGTCCGGCATCTCTGTCTCCCATGACGTTGTCCTCCCTATCCTACCTTACCTTACCTAAATCCACGCCTGTATCGCTTTATCATAGGACACCAATTCCTCTTCCGAGAAAAAGATCCCGATCTCGCGTTCCGCGTTCTCGTGGGAATCCGAACCGTGAATCAAATTGAAATTCGTATGTATGGCGAAGTCGCTGCGAATCGTTCCGGGAGCGGCTTCGAGCGCGTTCGTCTTGCCGATCATCGCCCGGCACAATCCCACGGCCTGATCCCCTTCCCATACCATGGCGAACACGGGACCCGCTGTAATGAACTTGAGCAGCGGGGCGTAGAAATCTTTGCCTTCGTGCTCGGCATAATGTCTTTCCGCGAGTTCAACGGAAACTTGCATCAGCTTTGCCCCGACCAGCTTCAACCCTTTGCGTTCGAATCGGGAGACGATTTCGCCGATCAGTCCGCGTTGGACGCCGTCGGGTTTGATCATTAAGTACGTTCTTTCCATGCTATCGCTCCTTCCGGACATCTAGCGATGCCGTGTCCATTATTTTACCATAAACAAGGGACATTAATAACTTCGTTTCGCCACGAAGCGGGCAATATCGGCCAAATTTTTCTTTGCCGGAATGTCGGACAAACAATCTAGCGCCTTAAGCGCTTTGGCGATGTACCGGTCAGCTAAGATTTCCGCTTGTTTGATTCCGGCGCTCGAGCGCATGAGCTTAACGGCTTCGACCGAGCTTGCCGTCCCTTCTCCGTCGCGAATGAGCTTGATTTCCGCTAGCAGCTTGTCGCTAAGACGATCATCCTGCAAAGCGTATAGTACGGGCAACGTAATGTTGCCTTGGCGAAGATCGCTGCCCGGCGGTTTGCCGATCGCTTTCTCCGTGCCGCACAAATCGAGCAAGTCGTCCGTAATCTGAAAAGCCATCCCGACGTTATACCCAAAGCGATACAATGCATGGCTGGCGCGGGGCGGCGCATCCGTCGCCATTGCCCCTAGCTGGCAGCTGATCGCGATGAGCAACGCCGTCTTCCGACGAATCCGGCGCAAATAATTGCGAACGCTTTGTTCGACGTTGAAGAAATCTCGGATTTGTTCCATTTCTCCGATGCACATCTGTACCATGGCTCCGGACAAAATCTGATGAATGCGCGGTTTGTCTAACTCGGTAATGACCGTCAAAGCCTTGGCGTAAATATAATCGCCGGTGTACATGGCGATCCGGTTATCCCATTTGGACTTTACGGTTAGCTGGCCTCTTCTCGTTTCCGCGTCGTCTATGACGTCGTCATGCACCAGACTCGCCATGTGGATCAACTCTAGTGGAACGGCGACGCGCTTTAGCGTCTCCATCGAATAGGTTCCGAACTTCCCGGAAAGCAAGACGAAAACGGGCCTAATCCGTTTCCCTCCGGCTTTCAGAAGATGCAGCGAAGCTTCGCTTAGCATCGGCAGGTCGGAAGATACTTCTTCGGCCATCCGGTCTTCGATCGCTTGCAAATCGGACTTCATGGAAGCATACAGTTGCATTAATTTCATGAGTTCACCTGCGGTTCGGTAAGGTATCCGCCACGGGTAGTCCCGGAAACTCTTGAAGGGAAATTTCTCCGTCCATAAGTCCAAGCTCCCTTGCGTATTGAAAATAAAGGCGCAATCCGGCTTGTTGCTCCGGACCGAAATCATGGCATAGATGGCGGAAATACGTTTCCCAATAATCCGCGGTTCCGCCGATTTGGCTCATCGCTTTGTCGATGATCGGTCGCATGTCGCGATAGGACATGCTTTTGCTTGCAATCAAACCTTCATAGATGCTTTGGACGGCTTCCGGATAACGATGAGCCGTTTCTTTGCGGACGGCCCATAACGCGAAAGTCATCCAGTGCCCGGTCCACAAGTTCCATACTTCGCCCAGATCGAGCACGCGATAACCATGGTCCGTCCAAGAGGCGCGGATGGCATGATCCCCGATCAAGAGCGCGGCATCGGCGTTCTCGAGCATGTGTTCGAGCGAAGGCTCCGCATCCTCGTAAGTCGGTTTGCCGCCGTAAAATTTCTCCATGATGATCTTCAGCAAGTTAACGGACGTAGCGGACGCGGTCGTTAACGCGATTTTCCCATGGATAACTTTCTCGAGAGGGGATTTCAGGAATAGCAATATCGATTGAACGCGGCCGAACGAGCTGACCGATAAGTTAGGCAGCACGTAATACGAATCGGAAGAGATCCCGTAAGCGTAAGACGAGATTGCCGCCATATCGATCTCGCCCGCCCTGAGCTTGCGGTTAAGCTTCGCGGGCAAGTCGGAGTGAAGCTCCGTTTCGTAAGGAAGCGCGTTCGGATCGAAGTGGTGGAATACGGGCCAAGAATTCGTATAAGAAATGCGGCCGAGCTTAATCGGCCGGGCGTTGTTGTTATTCGTTTCCATCGGGCTGTCCCCATCTTTTGTAAATATGATTGTCGATCCCCATACTGTCCATCACTTTGCCGACAAGGAAATTCACGATATCTTCGATGCTTTGCGGTCCGTTGTAAAATGCCGGCATTGCGGGAATGATCCGCACGCCGAGCCTGGCAAGCTTAAGCATGTTCTCCAAATGGATCGCGTGCAGCGGCGTCTCTCTCGGCACGATCAAGAGCGGCCTGCCTTCCTTCAGCATGACGTCCGCCGCGCGTGTCAGCAGGTTCGTAGAGGCGCCGGCGGCGATCGCGGACAGCGTGCCCATCGAACAAGGCACGATCGTCATCCCCTCGCAACGGAACGATCCGCTCGCGATGCTCGCCCCAATATCGTTAAGCGGATGATAGGTCATCCGCTTCTCTTCGGGCGCGTATTCGAATTGTTCGTTCAGACAGTCGAGCCGTCTCGAAGCATCCCAACCGAGCTCTTCCTTCAACACTCGCCATCCCGCGTCCGTAACGACGAGATGCACGTGGTAACCGGCGGCGAGCAATTGCCGACATAGCGTAACGCCATAGATCGCTCCGCTAGCGCCCGTAATTCCGACGACCCATCTCGCGGAGGCGGAGAGTTGCTCCTTCGCCGCGTCCGTCTTCGTTACCACGACCTCACCACCACCAGATCAATGAAAGTGAAGAAGAAAATAACGGCGCTTAAAATGCCGTTCATCGTGAAGAAGGCCGCGTTCACCTTGCTTAAATCATTCGGTTTGACCAAACGGTGTTCGTAGAGCAGCAACGCCGCCGCCACGATCATGCCGGCGAAATACCACCAACTCAAGTCCGTTAACACCAGCAATAACGCGAAACCCGCGGCCGTTAGCGCATGAAACGCTCGCGCGATGCTAAGCCCCCGGGAAATTCCGAATCGGGAAGGAATCGAGTGCAACCCTTCCTTGCGGTCGAATTCGACGTCCTGGCAGGCATAGATAATATCGAATCCGGCCGTCCATAACGCACAAGTGATGTAAAGGATGATTGCCGTCCAAGTTACTCCGCCGGTCACGGCTACCCAGCCGCCGAGAGGGGCAAGTCCGATCGTTAATCCGAGCACGATATGGCAAGCCCAAGTGAAACGCTTCGTATAAGAATAAATGACTAGGAAAAAAACGGCCAAAGGCAGTAGCTTAACCGCTAAACTATTCAATTGGGCCGCTGCCCAGAACAATAAGACCAACGAGACGATTATAAAGGCGATGACTTCGGCCGATTTCAACAATCCCGCCGGTATGGCTCGAGTAGCCGTTCTCGGGTTGCGCGCGTCGATTCTTTTGTCGATGACCCGGTTGAGTCCCATTGCCGCCGTTCTGGCCCCGATCATCGCGAGCAAAATCCAGCCGCATTCGCTCCATTCCGGAAGCCTTTTCTCCACCGTTACGGCGCCCAGAATCGCTCCTACGAAAGCGAACGGCAGCGCGAACAGCGTATGTTCGAATTTAATCATTTCCAGAAAAACGCGTATTTTGCCTATCATGATCCTTCATTCCCCTTTGTGCCGATATGCAGCGCCGCGACCCCTCCGGTCAGCGGATATGCCTTGACGTTGCGCATTCCGACGCTGCGGAATAGCTCGGCCAGCGCTTGCAAATCCGGGAACGTCGCAAGCGACTCCGGCAGCCAGCGGTATTGTTCGTACCGTTTGACAAACCATTTGCCCATGAGCGGAAGCAGCTTCTCGAAGTAAAAATAATAAATACTTTTGAACGGTTGCCATGTCGGTTTGGAGAGCTCCAAACATACGATCTTGCCGCCCGGCTTCACTACCCGCTTCATTTCCTTTAACGTCTTGACGATATCCGGCACGTTCCTCAAACCGAAGCCGATCGTGACGAAGTCAAAGGAATTATCCGGAAAAGGAAGCTCCATGGCGTTGCCTTGTACGAGCGTAATCTGTTCTCCGAGCTTCAGCTTGTCTACCTTGGCTTGTCCGACGTCCAGCATGTTGCGGCTGAAATCGAGACCGACGGTTTGACCCGTTCGGCTTTCCTTGGCAAGCGTTATCGTCCAATCGCAGGTACCGCAGCATAAGTCTAGCGAAGTCTGACCCGGTTTCAGGTCCATTTTCCTCATCGTAAACCGCCGCCAAGCTTTATGGCGCCTGAAGCTCAGAATATCGTTCATTATATCGTACTTGGGTGCGATGCTTTCGAACACCGCATGTACGTGCTTCTGTTTGGAATCCGCGTCCATCATGATCTGTTATCCCAGCTCCTTCAATGCGGTCGCCCGTTGCTGTCCCGCCGCTTGCAGGAACGGTTCGATTAACGGCTGCAACTCGCGCAGCAGCTTATCGGATTGGAGCCGTTGAAGCAATACTTGCAGTTGTCCCGTCGATTGGCGAAGCAGGCTGCCCAGCTTCTCCGCGATGTCGTATTTGTGCATAAGCGTCTTAATAAGATTAGGATCGTCGCGACGTTCGAAAAGCATGCGGCGATCTTCCTCCGTACCTTCCTGAAGAATGTGCCACATTCCCCAGCTCTCGTCCAAGGACGACATTTTCTCGACCTTGCGCATTTCTTGCAGGAGCACTTCGCAACGGCTGAAGCGTTCCACGAGCTCAGGCCATGCGCGTTCGTATAACCCGCTCATAAATCCCGTAAACGCCAGGAAAAGCCCAGACTTAAGCTCTGCGCCGAAGTGAAGATATTCCTCTGCGTTTAATTTCATTTGTGTCATTTTGCCATACAAGCTAACTTTCAATCGGTTAATGTCGCATATGGCTTCGCTTAGTCGGCGAACCGTATCGATCTGACCGGCTTGCGAGAGCAAATGGTAAAACCGGCTGCTGAAATAATCGCCCGCGAGCACTTTCAGTTGCTGGGCCCGCATGGCTAGCAGGCCGCTTTTGGCCGCGCTTGCCCCTTGCGGAGCGTTCTCGACCATATCATGGGTATCCAAACCCATCTGTACGAGCGAAGTAACTAGCGTAAGCAACTCTTTTTGCGGGGCCGCATCCGGTTGTTGGCCTAGCACGGCGTATAGCAAAGAAATCCTGCCCTCCGGTAATTCCGGCAAATCCGTATGCAGGCTGATCATGTCATGGTTCATATACTTTCCGGTCATCTGAGTCATCCGTGCTCTATTCATTCCTACCGCCTCCGAACATGCTGCCAGGCACCTTATGCATCGATTTTGATTTCATATATTATAACATATCCTAGTTAAGCTCGCATAAGACAAGGACTTTGTTCATCAATTTGCAAAATTTGCGAGCCAGTGCTTACCTAACGGAGTAACCGAGAGTCGAATTTTGGAAGCTTGCTCGATATCCGCCAAGCGGGTAGTCAGCAAAGGATCCGCCAATTCCTCTTCGCTCCAGTCGCTCTTGCGCGTCTCCGCGGCCAGCATCAGCGAACGATTACCCCCGCTTCGGTCCACGTACACGCGGATAAGAAGTTGCTTCACGTTACGCTCCTCTGCATAAGCGAACGCGAGAAGCTTGCCCATATCGGCCCACGCGTCGATCGGAGCGTCGCCGAGCAAATCTACCGTTAGAATGGCATGATCCCATCCCACTTTAACGAGACGATCGGTTAGCGACAGCTTGGAGAGCGCGTCGACCAAATTATCGTCCGTCAACCAATTGCTCGTATTCGGCTGGAATACGGCAACCGCTTGGCGGCGTTCTTGAAACCCTCGTTCGACGGAAGGCAACCGGCTCAACGACAACACGACGACTAATCCGGCAATCAGCAATAGGCTCCATTGTTTGTACGGGATTACGGGCACGGAGAATTCCCCTTTCCGTGGAAATCTTCTTCCTTACCCATTGTACAAACAAAAAGGGCAGGCTATGCCTGCGCCCTCGCGTTCCCGTTAAGTATCCGTCTCTATCGTCCCGTATTTCGTCATGATCGTCGCTTTGCCTCTTATTTTCATCGCGGACGTATGGTCGGTGAATTGAACGATAAGCACTTCGCCTTTATCGAGCTTCTCCGTATGATGGAACTTCGTATCCTGTCCCCGCGTTAGTCCGATCACTTGCACGCCGCCGTCCTTGGCTTTGATCACGACGAAATCCTGTTGGTTCGTTTCCATATTCGTAGACCTCCTTCTTAGCCTCAGTCCATAGCCCCATCATGAAGGAAAAGCTAGAGCGCTGTCAAACAAAAACTGCTCCCCCGCAACAAGCTTGCGAGAAAGCAGTCGACGTTCATGTCATGGTCGGAACGGAGAGATTCGAACTCTCGACCTCACCCACCCCAAGGGTGCGCGCTACCGGGCTGCGCCACGTCCCGATTATTTTACGAGAGTGATTATAGCACGGAGCGTTCACCGGAGGCAATATGTTCCTTAACCTTCAAGTCTCGGACTACGAAGGAAATGGAAAGACCGCCCTCCGATGTCCGCTTCGCGGATCCCGGAGAACGGCCTATGTAACTCTAATCCTATTTGATTCCGTCTTTAAGTGCTTTACCCGGCTTGAATGCGGGGATTTTCCCGGCCGGAATCTCGATTTCCACGCCGGTTTGCGGATTGCGACCCTTACGGGCGGAGCGCTCGCGCACCTCGAAGTTGCCAAATCCAACGAGTTGTACTTTATCTCCGTTTTGCAGTGCTTCGGAGATTACATCGAATACGGCATCCACCGCTTGCGTTGCGTCTTTCTTGGACAAGTCGGCCAGTTCGGCCACTTTGGCGATCAATTCGGTTTTGTTCATTTGCATTCACCTCCCCATGCGGTTCGTGGGCATGTTATCTGTTTAACCGTTTCCACAGAAATTATACACTCCGAACGCTCGAAGTTTCAAGCAGGGCGCGATTTCCGGCCGATATTCGGCCGTTAATCGGGGTGCCCGGCAGGACGGGTTCAAGCTTTCCTGCGATTCAGATGGATGAACGTGACGGCAAGCGCGACGATGAGCACGAGCCCTTTCACGATATCGGTTTGATAATATTTGACGTTCATCATCGTTAGTCCGTTAACGAGCACGCCCATCAGAATCGCGCCGAAGAACGTCCCGATGATGTTGGGACGACCCGCCGCGAAAACGGAATAGCCGACGAATACGGCGGCAACCGACTCCATGAGCATCGGAGCGCCCGCGTCGATCTGTCCCGAACCGATCCTGGAAGCGAACAGAATGCCGCCGATCGAAGCGAATATGCCCGAAGCGACGTAAGCGTACATGCGGATCTTCTTGACCTTCACGCCCGACAGGCGAGCAGCCTCTTCGTTGCCGCCCGTCATGATCATTTGCCTGCCCCATCTCGTGTACTTGAAGAAAACATGAACGGCGGCAACCGCAACGACCATAAGCACGACGGGAAACGGAATGCCGAGCAATTTTCCCTGACCGATCCATAGGAATGCTTTGCTCATCTCTCCCGGAGCCGTGGAACCGTCGGGCATCGGCATATGGCTGTAAACGGAGTATCCCGCGGTGTAATTTTTGTGAATCCCGTTCACGAGATACATGACGGATAACGTCGCGAGCAAATCGGGTATTCGGATCTTGACGATCAACAACGAATTGATCAGTCCGATAAGCGCCCCGACCGCGATCGGCACGATCAAGACGACGACAAGCGGCATCTCGTACCATACCATGAGCGAAGCCGTAATAACGGTCGACAGAGATACGGTAGCGCTAACGGACAGATCGAATCCGTCTACCAACAAAGAAATCGTCACGCCTATCGCCACGAATGTCACGATGGAAATGGAACGCAGGATGTCGGTCAAGTTGCTATAAGTAAAGAAATACTGGTTATACAGGGAAAAGAACAAAATAACCAAACCGATGAACAGCAGCGCTCCGTATTTGAACGAGAACGGCAGCAAATGTTTTCTCAAGCCAATTCCTCCCGGACCGCGCTGGCGAACTTCAGCAAGTCTTCATGCGTAGCTTCTCCGCGGTTGAATGATTTTACGATCGAGCCGTCGCACATGACGAGAATTCGATCCGCCAATCCTAGCGCTTCGTCGAATTCGCAGGTTAAATACAATATTCCTTTGCCTTGCTGCGCTAGCGTGCCGATAATGCGGAAAATATCTCTCTTGGCGCCGACGTCAACCCCTTTGGTAGGCTCGTCGAACACGAACACGTCCGCATCCGTTTCAAGCCACTTGCCTATCGCGACCTTCTGTTGGTTGCCCCCGCTTAAGAAAGCGGTTTGTTGGGTCGCCGACGAGGTTTTGATTCCGAGATCCGAGATCTGTCTATTCGCCAGTTCGCGCTCGCGTTTGC
Source organism: Cohnella endophytica (assembly GCF_003628305.1). Lineage (GTDB taxonomy): Bacteria > Bacillota > Bacilli > Paenibacillales > Paenibacillaceae > Cohnella > Cohnella endophytica. The sequence goes on from NZ_RBZM01000002.1 coordinate 299,159, forward strand.
CCGATAGAATACCCAGACGACTGATCGCCCGCAGCACCGGTACGCTCAAATTATGAAGAACGGATTCTCTCACGAAAATCCCTTCCTTCCGCCGCTCTTCGGGAACCAATGCAATTCCCGCGCGAACGGCTTCCGCCGGACTTGCGAGCTTCGCCGATTTGCCGTTTACGGCTACCGTACCCCGATCTATGGGATCCGCTCCGAACAACGCGCGCGACAGCTCCGTCTTGCCTGCCCCTACGAGCCCTACGACCGCGACGATCTCGCCCTGCCTTACTTCTAGATCTACTCCGCGCACCCGTTTGCCGGCTTCTAGACGCGCTACCGTCAACACAGGCTTACCTATGTCTGCCTGCAGCTTCGGGAACTCCTCCTCGAAGCTTCGGCCGAGCATAGCCTTGACGATGCCTTGGGAATCGATCTCTTCCTTCCTTACGGTGAGCACGCGCTCTCCGTCCCGCATGACCGTGATCCTGTCGCTGATCCGGAGCACTTCCGGAAGCCGGTGAGAGATAAAGATAACCCCGATGCCATCCGATTTCAATCCTTGCATGATTCCGAACAGCTTTTCCGTTTCCTCTAGGCTCAGGGGCGCCGTCGGTTCGTCGAGAATGACGAACTTCGCCTTCTGCGCCGACAATCTAGCAATGAGCACGAGCTGCTTCTCGGACAACGTCAAATCTCGTACCAATGTTCTCGGAGAGATATGCAGCCCTAATCTTTCGAGAACCGCGCTTGCTTCGTCGTGCAGCTTTCCCCAGCTTAACCACGCTTTCCCCTTCGGAGAAGCGAGGTTGTCGAGGAAGATGTTCTCCGAGACGGTTAGATGGGCGACAAGAGACGTATCCACTTCCTGATAGACGCAATGGATGCCGGCAGCCTTGGAGTCGGAAGGGGAACGGAACGCATGCGAGACGCCTCCCGCTTCGATGTTCCCTTCGTCCGTTTCGTAAGCACCCGACAGGATTTTCATTAGCGTGCTTTTACCTGCGCCGTTCGCCCCTAGCAAAGCATGAATTTCACCGCCTCGAACGTTAAAATCGACGCCCTTCAAAGCAGGAACACCGGCGAACGATTTGGAGATCTTGCTCATGTTCAATTCCGAAACCGGCTGATTGCCCAACATGGCAGCGTCGCCCCTTCCCAAGTCGTGAATATCGTAAACGCGGCTAGGACAGCAGGAAACGGCGCGGTTAATATCCGCGCCGTGCCGTACCGAGCCTTAGGCTTTCCAGTCTATCTATCTCTTATTTCGCGCCTACGGACGTTTCCAGTTCTTTCAGATATTCCGTGTTGCCTAGATCGCTGCTTCCCCATCCCGGTACGTACTGGGAAAGATCGGCGGTCGTAATCACTTTGTCTTTCGGCAAAGCGTCGCGGTGGACGAATACGGGCTCCAATTGAACTTCAGGAGGCGTAGCGTCGCCATTGAACTTCTGGTAAAGGAAACGCACTTGCACGGTTCCGATGGAAGTCGGGTCAACGGCCGCCGAAGCAACCCACGGGCTTGTCGGATCTTGAATCATTTTCAGATCCTCGTCGCTAAGATCGATGCCGTATACTTTGATTTCGTCGCGTCCGGCTTGTTTGATCGCATTGGCCGCGCCTTTGGCGAACTCGTCCCAAGCGGCCCAAACCGCCGTGATATCGCCTTTTTTCGGGTGCTGTTTCAGTACGGCTTCCAATTTGTTCTGCGTATCCAACTGCGGATTGCTTGCGTCGCCGAAAGCGGCGATTTCTTTAATTTCCGGGTACTTCTCGATGAAGGCTTTGTAAGAGATTTGACGGCTTTCCATCGGAGGGAATCCGGCAACCCACACTTTAACGATATTGCCTTTGCCGCCCGCTTCCTCGGCCAGCTTCTCGAGCGTGAACTCGGCCAGCTGTTGGTCGTTCTGCGCAAGGTTCGTGATTCCTTCGATCGAGTTCAACCCGGAATCGAACGCTACGATCGGGATACCTGCCGCTTTGGCGTTGTTCAAGCCGTTCGTAAGCGCGGCCAAGTCACCGTGATCGACCAGAATCCCGTCGAACTTCTGATTCACCGCGGAATCCAAGTTAGCCGCCATTTTGGATAGATCGTTATCGGATGCAAGCACCGTTACTTCTCCGCCGTATTTCGCGACTTGTTTCTTTACTCCGTCTACGTATTGCGCCGAGAAAGTACCCGTGTTGAAACGCATGACGAGCGCGATTTTCTTGCCTTTAAGCGATTCTACGGACGATGAACCGTCCGAAGACGCGGAAGCCGATGCCGATGGAGTATCGGATGCCGGCGCGGAACTCGATGCATTGTTTTTTTCTTTGTTGCCGCAAGCCGCGAGCACCAATACGAGCACAAGCGTTAATGCGAGCAATGTTCCTTTGAAATTACGTTGTTTCATTCTCTGTATGCCTCCCCATTCTATCACCCAAGTTAGGATAGAATTACTATAAACCGCTATTCCGAGTATGTCAATCGGTTTTTATTAAATTATTATCTTTTACTGTAGCAATAAGGCTCCAGGCTTTTTCCACCCCTCATATTAGGGCATTTGTCCATTGTTGACAATAAGGTTTTCGATAAATTCCGACAATAGACGCATGCGTAAATGCTTACATTTCCTATTGTGGTTCGGAGACGCCATTTCAACGCGAAAAAAGCCTGGGGACGGCTCATGTGCCGTCCCCAGGCTTCGCTTATCGTATTACAGGATAATGGCGATTAATCCGCCCGAACCTTCGTTAATGATGCGTCCGAGCGTTTCCTGCAGCTTGTAACGCGCATTGTCCGGCATCATCGCGATTTTGCCTTGGATGCCCTCGCGCACGATCGAATGGAGCGACCTTCCGAAGATGTCGGACTCCCAGATCTTGATCGGATCCTTCTCGAAGTCTTGCATCAAGTAGCGCACGAGCTCCTCGCTTTGCTTCTCCGTTCCGATTATCGGCGCGAATTCCGATTCGACGTCGACCCGGATCATGTGAATCGAAGGCGCCGTCGCTTTCAGCCTAACGCCGAAACGAGAGCCTTGACGGATCAACTCCGGCTCGTCGAGCACCATTTCCGCAAGCGAAGGAGCGGCGATGCCGTATCCGGTCGTTTTGACCATTTCCAGCGCTTCGGCGAACCGATCGTATTCGCGTTTCGCGTGCGAGAACTCCTGCATGAGCTGAAGCAAGTGATCTTTGCCGCGAATTTCGGTACCCACGACTTCCATCAAAATTTTGTCGTAGAGCTCGTCGGGCGCGTAAAGGTCGATTTCCGCGACGCCTTGGCCCATGTTCATGCCGCTGAGACCGGCACGGGCGACGAAATCGTATTCCATGAATTGCGCGACGACCCGCTCGACGTCCCGCAGGCGACGGATGTCTTTGACCGTGTCGCGAACGGAATTCTCGAAGCTAGTTCGAAGCCAATGATTCTCGTTAAGTACCATAACCCAGCTCGGAAGGTTGACGTTGACTTCGTGAACGGGGAACTCGTAGAGTACCTCGCGAAGCACGCCCATGACTTCCTCTTCCCCCATCGTGGCGGCGCTTACGGCCATGACCGGGATATCGTATTTCGCGGCGAGCTCGTTGCGAAGCGACTGCGCTTCTTCGCTCTTCGGCCGCGAGGAGTTGACAATCAATACGAACGGCTTGCCGACTTCCTTCAACTCGTTAATGACTCTTTCTTCCGCGTCGATATAGGAGCTGCGAGGAATTTCCGCGATCGATCCATCCGTCGTCACGACGACTCCGAGCGTCGAGTGCTCTTGGATGACTTTACGCGTACCGATCTCGGCCGCTTCTTGGAACGGAATCGGGTCCTCGAACCAAGGCGTAGTAATCATGCGCGGTCCGCCTTCGTCCTCGAAGCCCTTCGCGCCTTCCACGGTGTAGCCAACGCAATCAACCAAACGCACGTTGACTTCCAAGCCTTCGGCGACTTTGAGCTGTACCGCGTTGTTCGGCACGAATTTCGGTTCCGTCGTCATGATCGTGCGTCCTGCCGCGCTCTGCGGGAGTTCGTCGATCGCGCGGACCCGATCCGCTTCGTGCGCAATATTAGGTAAAACAACGGTTTCCATAAACCGTTTGATAAAGGTCGATTTGCCCGTGCGGACGGCACCCACGACCCCGAGGTAGATGTCGCCGCCGGTGCGTTCGGCGATATCCTTGAAAATGTCCACTTTTTCCACTGAGATTCCCTCCCATCGTAATCGCGAAACTTTCGTGACCCGCCTTCAGGGCGGAACTCGTACACGAACTTGGACTAGTAACATTGTATGTGCGAATGTCCCGATTATGACGCCGCCCGCACAAAATGTTTGCCCTGTCGGCATAACTCCGCCGCGCCCCTGTTGTTTCCCCCATGAGCATATGATAGAAGGAAGAACCGTATGTCAGCTTGGAAAATATTTTGTGTTCGGTACGCGATTGCCGAAAAGATAGGATGATAGTATATTTTGGGAGTACCCATAACGAAAGGATGATTCCGATGCTTCAAAGACAGAAGTTCATATCCGTAATTTTGATCGGCTGCTTATTACTGGCTTTTTCCTCCCCTGCTCAAGCCCAATCCGTTACGAATCAAGTGTATTCCGATTTTCAAGTCGTAACCCTGGCCTTAAAAATAGCGGCCGACGACAAACGCTTAACCGTCAGTTTCCCTAAAGCATTCTCGGACAACGTAGACGCGTCTTCCTTCGAGTTCTCGATTCAGGAAACCTCCGGCTCCAAGCTATCGGCACCCGTCAGCTTAACCGCGAGTTCGATTAAATCCGCGACCGTCTCCTACGCGTTCAATAACCTTACGAATAAGACGGCGTATCGAATACAAGTAACGGCTTATTCGGAAGACGGAGATATCGTCGCCCAAGGCAGCGCAAACGGAACTCCGGTTGCGAAACTTCCCATTACGGGCGTAACGTCGAAGGCGGGAGACGGCACCCTCTCGATCACGTTCAATAAGTTAACCGGAGTTGCTCCTACCTCCTATCAAATTCAATATTGGTCCAAAAAAGACGCAAAAGGCAATCCGATCTGGGAAAAGCCGATCACGATTAAAGCTTCTTCCCTAACGAAAGCGACTTTTACATACACTTTCACGAAGCTAAAAAACGGAACGCTCTACCACTTCAACCTATCCGCCGAGAAAAACGGAGATACGGTCGCCCTTACCTCCAACGTAACGGCAATGCCGAAAGCACCGGTCAAGAAAAAGTAACTCCGAATCATCGCCTATCAAAAAAGCCGCGCTCCGGAACGTTCTTGTCGAACGATCTGGAGAGCGGCTTTTATTGCAGAGCCTCGAATTAAGAATTCGCGGCGACGGCCCGCGGTTCGCCGTCCACCCAATGATAGACGGGGGAACGGACGGGAACGTAATAAGATTGCTCGATCAATACGCGTCGCATATCTTCGTCAGCCTTGGGCTGGGCGTTCGATTTGTTGACGGCCGTGGCGATATCGATCCCGTAATCGACGAGAACCCGTCCTTGGGAGTCCAGCATCAGATTCAACGCTTGATGCGAATACATGCTCATCACATCGGGAGACGAGATGCCTAGCTTGGAGAAATCGACCGAAGGAAAACCGGGATAGAGCTCGTCTCCCGCCGGATTACGATCTCCGTGGGCTACGCGGTATTCGTCAACCTTCTTCTGCACTCCCCCGACGGTTTGATAGATCGCCAAGTCCAGCAATTTGACCTGAGGTTTCGTTTCCTCGTCGATAATTAGAAACTGATAGGAGCCTCCGTTTTCGAAGGCTGCGGACGGAACTTGTCCGATAAAGCCCATTCTCTTCAGCTTGCCGAAGTCTATTTTATATTTCTCGTACAACGGAATCGACTCCGAAGCATTCTGAATCGGCAATAGCCCCGTTTGCGCTTGGTAACGGTCGATCGCGTCTTGTACGGTAAGGACCGCCTGCCTAGCCGACACGTCGTTGCCCGGCGTTTGGTCGCTTGGATATAAACAGCCCGATAACGTAAGCATAACGATGCACATAAAACTTAATGCAACCGCTCGGGAAAGAAAACGAACCTTCATTCCATATCCTCCTGTTTGGCCTCATTTCCACCAATCGTCTTCCTGTTGTTCGGCGAGCTTCTTGCGAATTGCCGCTTTTAAAGGATCTTCCGGCACGGTTACCGTTACATCGCCCTTAATTCTGGACTGGCAAGACAAACGCGTGCCTTCATCGAGCAGACTAGCGCCGAGTTTATAAGATTCCGCGGTCGTCGGCGGGTGAAGCGACGCGGCCTGGTCATCGGAGACGCATACTTTGCACATGAGACAGCCCGCCACCCCTCCGCAACGGGTGCGAATGCTAACGCCCGCTCGGCGCGAAGCATCAAGCAAAGTCGTTCCCGTACGTACGGAGACGCTTCGGCCATCCGGCAGGAAAGTCACTTTATGCTGGGCGTAATTACTCATGTCCGCCCCTCCCCGTCGCTTGGGTGGCTATAGCTATCGCTTCTGCCGCCACGGCGGCGGAAATCCGGTTTTTGCGAAGCAGATCATTCAGCAACGGCAAGTGCCGCTCCGTCCGTTCTATGATCAGACCTCCCGCGATCAGGGCGCGGTCCTTGCGTTCTCTGAGCAAGTTAAAGATGAGCTCATGACCGAGAGGAACGATCGGGATATCGCGTCCATTAACTTGAGCCCGATCTCTGTTCGGAAATAAGAAATCCGCGACTTCCGTTTGATAGACCGAATCGAGAGCCGTTACGCGAAAATCGCCGACGACTTCGATCGATGCATCCTCGATCTGATAATGCGATAGAATGGAATCATACCGCTCCGTCCGGTCTGACTTGGGGCCGTCGATCGTAAATGCCCGCAGCCTATCGTGAATGAGCCGAATATCCTTTTGATCCGCGTAAATATCGATATCGCGAGGCGCTCGTTCGAGCTTCGCACCTCGAAGCGCCAGTCCCGTGCTGCCCCCGACAACCCAACTTGCATCGCAGCCCTCCAGCAATTCCGCGACACGCGAAATCGCCGATTCCGGAACATCTCCGCTCATGAGGAACCACTTCCATTCTTCGTTCTTTCGTTCCTATCAAAAATAGGTCTTGTTCTTCGCATGAATCTCGCCGGCTTTCTCGACGATAGCCTGGCACCCTAAACGGTATCCCGCCTCAAGCTCGTCCGGGCCAAGCCGGTCCCATTCGGCGTCGCTAAATTCGGATAACAGCTCCATACCTTCGGTGATAATGCACCTGCACCTCGCGCAAGTACCCTTAGAGCAATTGAATTGCCAATCGACGGACGCCCCCTGGGCAAGCTCGAGCAGGCTTTGTCCTACTTCCGGTTCGACGGTTCTCGTAAGGGTTCGTCCGGTTAACGTAAGCAAGTCTAGTCCCCCCGAATCGACAAAAAATTATGTAAGAGCAATTAATTCGCACAAACATCCGTAGATTAAGAGAACGACCGCGACCACCACGAGGATGATCCGAATCCAACCCTTCGTCTTGCTTCGAGCGAATAATACTACGGCCGCGGCTAAGATCATTAATCCCATGCCGATAAACGAAACCCACATCTTGTTCATCGGATCGAGCTGGGCGACTGCCGTAAAAGTTTGTAGCATGGTGAACATAAATGTCTTCCCCCGTCGCATGACTGCGTCAAATGCTTTTTATTATACCATTACCTCTAAGAGAGCACAAAGTTCGTAGCGCGCGGGATTACGGTTCGTCGATAACGGAATAGAAAAGCCGTTCCTCCTGCCGGACTGCATCCGAGGGGAACGGCTTTGGGATTACTTCTTGATCATCATCTTCATGAGCGACTCGAGATTGTTCATGTTCAAGCCGCTTTTCTTAACGGCGTTGACGATCTCCTTCACCGTTTCTTCGGATACGGGAATGTTAGCCATCGAGGAAACCTGTTTGATCAGTTGGCGGATTTGCGTTTCGCTTTGCAACGTGCTCGGCGTAACACCGCTCGCTATTTTCTTGATCGAATTTTCGGAGATGTTTTTACCCGCTTTTTTATTCACGGCGCCGAGCATATCTTTCGGAAATTTGTCCATGCTTTCCCTCCTCCGGGTATATGCACTGCATCCTATGAGGAGGAGGGGCGAAGCGTGTGGGCTAGTTTCCCGAAAACCGTCTTAACCGTTCAACCATTTGTTGCGCGATGCGGAAGCGATTTCTTCGATCTCGTGCGTACGTACGCGTCCCATCAATGCGCCAACCGCTTGTTCGGGCGATTTCCCTTCGAAAAGCACGGAATGGAGCTGATTGGTGATCGGCATCTCTACTTTGTATCTATCGGCAAGCACGTACGCGGCCTTCGTAGTTCGCACGCCTTCGACAACCATGCCCATTCGTTCCAGCACTTCGGCCAGAGGCAATCCTTGCGACAGCATGGAACCCGCCCGCCAGTTGCGACTATGCCGGCTCGTGCAGGTGACGATCAGATCGCCGACGCCGGCTAGCCCGGCGAAGGTCAACGGATTCGCTCCCATCGCCGCTCCAAGCCGGGAAATCTCCGCCAAGCCTCGCGTAATAAGCGCCGCCTTGGCATTGTCTCCGAAGCCAAGGCCGTCGGACAAACCGGCGCCCAGCGCAATAATGTTCTTGATTGCCCCGGAAGTCTCGACTCCGATCAAATCCGGATTCGTGTATACGCGGAAATACGCTTCGTTCATGAAAAGATCCTGGGCGGATTCGGCGCATGAGATTTCCTGCGAAGCGACGACGATCGTCGTCGGCAGCCGATTGACGACTTCTTCCGCGTGACTCGGTCCGGACAAGACGACGATCCTGTTTTCAGGCCGACCTAACTCTTCGGAAAGCACCGTCGACATCCGCTTCAGACTCTCGCTCTCGAAGCCTTTGGTCGCGTGAATGACCAAGGCATCCTTATGCAGATGGGGAGCCGCCTGACGCGCGACTTCCCTCATCGCCGACGAAGGAGCCACGAACAACACCGCAACCGCGTCGGATACGGCTTCTTCCATACTCGTAGTCGCCGTAATTCCTTCCGGCAACAACGCGCCGGGCAGAAACTTCTCGTTAAGATGCTCCGAGTTAATCCGCTCCGCTTGCTCCGGGTTTCTTGTCCATAGCTTCACTTCGTGACCGTTATCCGCAAGTACGCGCGATAGCGCGGTACCCCAGCTGCCCGCAACGAGCACGGCGATCTTATGCGCCATGAGGTTCACCTTTTTTGCTGCCGCCAAGCTTGTTTTCCGTACCGTTGGCAAGCTTCACGATGTTTTTGCGGTGACGCACGATCGCAAGTATCGCTACGACTACCGCTCCCCATACGTAAGCGGAATCCAAATGGAATAGATAGAACAAGATCGGAAGCAATACCCCCAAAATCATCGAACCCAGGGACACATACCTCGTAACGGCGATGACGAGAATCGCGACGATTCCCGCAATCAACGTAGGCAAGAACGCCCATATGATCAACGCGCCGACCGTGGTCGCGATTCCTTTGCCGCCTTTGAAACGGAAATAGATCGGCCAATTATGGCCTCCGATTGCCGCGAGTCCGCAAGCGACCGGAATCCAAGCATTGCCGTCTCCCAGCCACATCCCGATCAGAACCCCGGCGGATCCTTTGGCAATATCGAGCAAGAACACGCAGATTGCAGGACCTTTACCGAGAACGCGCAACGTATTCGTCGCGCCCGCGTTGCCGCTCCCGTGATCTCTGATGTCGATCTTGCGGAGCCAACGGGCAAATAAAATACTGAACGAAATAGAACCCAGCAAATAACTGACGACGATCGCGATTATCTCCATGAACACGCCGGTCTCCCCTATTCTTGATCGGATTTCTTACGGGTGAACAACCGCAACGGGGTACCCTCGAACGTGAAGGCCGCGCGGATTTTGTTCTCCAAGTACCGCTCATAAGAAAAGTGCATCAGCTCGGGGTCGTTCACGAAAATAAGCAACGTTGGCGGTTTGACCGCTACCTGCGTCACGTAATTGATCCGCAACCTGCGTCCTTTGTCGGTCGGAGGAGGATTGATCGCGATCGCATCCGAAATAATATCGTTCAAGACGTTCGTAGGAACGCGTAAAGCATGCTGTTCGGCGACATGGTTCACGACGGGTAGAAGCTTGTTTAACCGATGCTTCGTTAAAGCCGACAAATATACGACCGGAGCGTAAGTCATGAACAGGAAATGATCCCGGATCGTGTTCGTGAAATGCTGCATCGTCTTGTCGCTTTTCTCCACGGCATCCCATTTGTTGACGACGAAAATCGCCGCTTTGCCGTTCTCGTGCGCGTATCCAGCGATATGCTTATCCTGCTCGATGATGCCCTCTTCGCCGTTGATGACGACGAGAACGACATCCGCGCGCTCGATCGCCTGCATCGACCTCATGACGCTGTACTTCTCGGTCGTCTCGTATACTTTGCCACGCTTGCGCATTCCGGCGGTATCGATCAGCACGTACTTCTGGCCGTCCTTCTCGAACGGCGTATCGATCGCGTCGCGAGTTGTTCCCGCGATGCTGCTTACGATTACGCGCTCTTCGCCCAGAATAGCGTTCACGAGAGATGATTTGCCTACGTTAGGACGTCCGATCAACGCAACCTTAATCACGTCATCGTTGTACTCCTGATCTTCCTTGACGGGAAGCTTGGACACGGCGGCGTCGAGCAAATCCCCGATACCCATCCCGTGTGCGCCCGATAAAGGCACGGGATCGCCGAAACCTAGCGCGTAAAATTCGTAAATATCGTCCATACGCTGCAGATTGTCGACCTTGTTCACTCCGAGCACGATCGGCTTCTTGGATCTGAACAACATCTGCGCCACTTCTTCGTCGGCGTTCGTTACGCCGGCTTTGGCATCCACCATGAATATGATGACGTCGGCTTCTTCGATGGCGAGCTCCGCCTGCGCGCGCACGGAACGAAGCAAGCTGTCTTCCCCATCGATCTCGATGCCTCCGGTGTCAATTACGCTAAAAAATCTTCCATTCCACTCGCCGGTGCCGTAGATTCGGTCGCGAGTAATACCGGGTTTATCTTCTACGATCGCGAGCCGGTCGCCGATAAACCGGTTGAATATCGTCGATTTGCCTACGTTCGGCCTCCCGACGATGGCGATTACGGGTCTTGCCATATTTTCCACTCCTCAACTTGTACCACAACTTTGCCGTCCTCGGGACGGCAGATGTTAAAAACACCCACAATCTTCATCATAACAAAAATCGTCGGGATTGGCTAACGATTCTTATTGGGATTCACTATGATGATCCACGATGATGAATAAGTCCGGATGTACTTCGTGCGCCGCGCAGTCCAATACCTTCTCCACCAGGTGGGATATTTTCTGCAAGTCTTCCCGGTCCTTCGCAAAAAACATCGGGGCTCCTCCGCCCACGCTTTCCTTATCCGTCGTGATAATGCCAACGATTTTAGCCAACCGGCTTCCCCTCCGTGCTTTTGCGATTCGCTTCGGTCGGCATTCGGACGGCCGCCTCTAATAAAGGCACGCTGCAGACCGCTTGGTAAGCTTTATCATCGTCCTTCTCCCGGGGTAATACGAGCAGGCCAAGCTTTCCCGTCCGCAAGCCAAGCTTGGCGATCGGGAGCAGCGCCGGATCTCCGTCGTCCCGATAGACGCCCAACCTCGTAGAGACGTCGTGCAGAATAGCCTGACGCTGACCCAAGTTGGCGATCGTAACTTTGGAATCGTCGTTTTTGGGAGTCAGAATGAAGCCCATGCCCTCCTCTTCGATAATCGTGCGATTCTCATCCAATCCCACGTTCATCATGTACACGTCGCCAACGTACAGATTCGGACCGTCAAACTTCACCGTCGCTCTCTCAACGGTTGCGACGTGCGTAATCGACTTGCCTTTCATGAAGCGAAGAACGACGAACAAAGTTACCGCTCCCGCAATCAAGCCGGACCACCAATTAAATACGAGAGCGCATAAGCTCGACAAAAATGCCGCCAAGATCGCCAAATAATTGCGCCCCTCGAACACGACCGCGATTCCCTCGATATAAGCCGCGCCTTTGGGCACGAGCTCCAGATGGTCGATCGCCGTTAACGTGCCGCGTTCCATATTACGAACTTCGCGGAACTGCTGAGCCGCCAGCGCGAGGAAGGTGATCGCCGTATAATTTTTATTGTACAACGACGGAACAGCAACCGCTCCTAACGCTCCGGCGATCAAGCCCAGAGCTAGATGAATGATTTTGCCATGCGGATAGGCCGGGTATTGCCGATAATCGCTACGCAGCATAATTATCCGCGTCGCCATTCCGAACGCCGTCCCGAGGACTACGCTTGTCATATCTTTGTGGGTAACGAGCCAATGCGAGATCACCAACGTTGTCCTCCTCTGCCGCCCCATCTTGGTGCCCATCTTCTTGCGAGCTCCATCGTAGCTTTAACGGATATCGTACCCAATCTCGCGCTCAATAACGCCACCCACCAAGCCTCCATCCAATCCATCGCCCGGGAGATCGGAATCGCCTCGGACGCCATGGACGAATGCACGAATGCCGTGATGCCGTCGCTTAAATAGAATGCGGCTGAAATCGCCAGTACTTGCTCCGACACGCCGCGAAGCAATACTGCGGCTAATGCCCCCACGATCATCGCCGTTAACCAAGAAGCGTAAGCATGAGAGAATCCGGAGGGATAGTACGCCAATCGGCTTATCAATACGTACACTGCGCCAAGCAGCACGCCAGAGGACATGGCCATCCAACGCCGTACGGAAGGAGTTATGACCGCGAGCACGACAATGGCTACAAGCGTCCAAAGCCATGCACCGTTAAAGGTTAATGCCAGCGTTAATTTTACGTTAATGAGCAGCGCCATCGGCCAAACAGCCAAAAATACGCCCACGGCCCAATGAGGAAGCCGCTCCTTCGATTCCTCGCGCCATCCGCTCCACCACAATATCGTAGTCAGAAGCCATAAAAACGCGGCCCCAAATGCCGGCGACATTCCCATCCGTCCACCTCCATGAACGTAGTATGCGCCTGAAAGAACGATAACCATGCCTCAATGGCGCAAAAGAAAAAACCCGCCAAAATGGCGGGTTCGGATTACGCATATAACAACTTACTTGAATTTGCTCAGCTTGTCGCCGAATCTCTCTCCAAGGTTAAAGCTCATGTTTTCAACCGGAGGAAGGTTCGCCTCTTCGCGCGGTGCACGCGGAGAGCGCGGTTCGCGGTGCTCGCGTTCCGGACGAGCTGGCGCTTCTTCCGTTTCCTTGATGGACAAGGATACGCGCTTCTCTGCAGCGTTGAAGTCCAATACTTTCGCTTGAACTTCTTGGCCTTCTTTCAGCACTTCGAAAGGAGTCGCCACGTGACGGTGAGCGATCTGAGAAATATGCACGAGACCTTCTACGCCCGGAGCGATTTCGACGAATGCGCCGAAGCTCACAAGACGTTTCACGACGCCGGTTACGATATCGCCGACGTTAAATTGTCCTGTAGCGGAATCCCAAGGACCCGGTTGAGCCGCTTTGATGCTTAGCGAAATTTTACCGAGCGAAGGATCTACCTTCAGAACTTTAACGTTCACGCTTTGGCCTTCGGATACGACATCGGCAGGATGAGCGACATGCGACCATGCGATCTCGGATACGTGAACGAGACCGTCGATTCCGCCGATATCCACGAACGCTCCGAATGGAGTAAGGCGTTGAACTTTGCCTTCCAGCACTTGACCGGGTTGCAAGTTTGCCATGATTTGTTGTTTTTGAGTTTCGTATTCGGCATCCAACACGTCTTTGGCGGACAAAATGACCTTGTTGTTCTCGCGGTCGATTTCTTTCACCTTTACTTTTAACGTGCGGCCTTTGTAGCCGGCGAAATCTTCGACGAAATGACGCTCTACCATAGAAGCCGGGATAAATCCGCGAACGCCTACGTCTGCAACCAATCCGCCTTTAACGACGTCGGTAATCGTCACTTCGAACGCTTCGCCGTTATCGAACTTCGCTTGAAGTTCATCCCAAGCGCGCGGGCTGTCGATTTGACGTTTGGACAAGACGAGGGATTCCTTCGCATCGTTGATGCTTACGATTTTCGCTTCGACTTCTTGACCGATTTGCACGGCCTCGGCGGCATTCTCCAGGTTAACGGACGAAAGCTCGCGCAACGGGATGACACCGTCGTATTTATATCCAAGGCTAACGTACGCTTGGTTATCCTCGATTTTGACTACCGTACCTTTCACGGTATCGCCTTTTTTCAAGGTCACGAGATTTTCCAGTGCATCCTGGCTGACCGTTTCCGTTGCCGGTTCGGCGGCAGCCGTTTCCTGGACGTTGATTTCTTCAGACATGAAAATTACCTCCTCAGTTCTACCCCAACTTTATTTAAACCCGCTTCTAGCGGCGCTTAAATCTCTTTTACCCGAAATCATGAGTACCGAACGCGATAAGCGTCCAAATAATGCCTTTAGTATGAGAGATTTCGCTCGGAAACATGCATCGCTTAAGATGCCGGTTTGCCGGACTTAACCATCTCGCGAATCCGCGACATAATGAGTTCCGTCGCTTCTTCCATGCTTTCGGTCGTGCCTTGCTCCGCGTACGATTTCATATCGATCGGCGCGCCGTATACGGCCACCATCTTGCGGAAGGGGCGGTAATCCCCTACCAATGCGACGGGAACGACGATCGCTTCCGACCTAAGCGCCATGGTAACGGCTCCCCGTTTGCCCATGCCGACTTGTTCGTTGCGGGTACCTTCCGGAAAAATTCCCATCACATGGCCGCCGCGTAGCAAATTGATCGCCGTCCGGATCGCTTCCTTGCTTACGCCTCCCCTTTTGACTGGGAAAGCTCCGACTGCTCGAATCAAGTAGCCGAACAACGGAATGCGGAACAATTCTTCTTTGGCCATATAATGAACTTTACGAGGTACGAATACCCCCAAAGTGATGGGATCTTGTAAGCTCTTATGATTGCTGCATAAGATGACCGGTCCTTCGCGAGGGATGTTATTGACTCCCCTGGCTTCCAGTCGGTACAGGAGCACGAATAAAGCACGGAGAATCAGTCTCATAAACCGATATAACATAATTTACTTCTCCTCCGCCGAAATGGTGCCCGCCTTCTCGAGGCTCCATCGCACGATTTCTTCCGCTACTTGTTCGATCGTCAGTCCGGTAGAGTCGATCAACCTCGCGTCCGCTGCTTGCACCAAAGGAGCGATTTCTCTCTCCTGGTCTAACCGGTCGCGCTCCGCGATCTCCTGCTCCAGTTGGTCTAACGAGATGCCCGCATCCGGGCCAAGCTCAAGAAATCTGCGACTTGCCCGCTCGCGCGGGGTTGCCGTCAAGAACACTTTCAATTCGGCGTTCGGCAACACGTGAGTGCCGATATCCCGGCCATCCATGACTACGCCTTTCTCTTCCGCCATGAGTCGTTGAAGTTCGGACATTCGGTTGCGCACGCTTTCGATCCGGGCAACGTAGGAAACATTGCGGTTGATCTCATGCGATCTTAGCTTATCGCTGACGTCCTCGCCGTTCACCCAAACTTGCTGGGATTCGGCTCCGGGCAGTAAAGCGATATCCAAATCGTACGCCAAACGGCCTACCATTTCCGAGTCGTCCGTCGCAATCCCCGATTCGAGCGCCTTGAGCGTAACCGCCCGGTACATGGCCCCCGTGTCTACGTAAATGTATTGAAGCGCCTTTGCGACCAACCGGGCAACCGTGCTCTTGCCCGCGCCCGCGGGCCCGTCAATGGCAATGTTAATTCGATGGGAGTTCGATGTATTCATGGGGAAACGACTGGCCTCCTAAGCGACAACAACTGACTGAGTTGAGAAAAAATAAGGCAGGCTAAGCCTGCTATAATCGAGAAAATTATACCACAGCGGCACCCATGATGCAAAAGAAGCGCATTCGCACGCTAGCGAGGGACATAATGAAACGGTATCCCTTCCGAACGGTCCGTCGTCGTCAATAGCCGTCTCATAGCCGGAAATTGAAGCACTAGCTGGGCTAAGATCAGCAAAAGCGCGAGCAGCAAAATCCCCCGCGCGATACGTCTTTCTATTCGGCCCGACCATTCCGCGAACAAGGTTCCGTAGTTTTCTTCGTCTTTATTTCGCGAGTTTTTGCGATTGCTTTCTTCCCGGCGGTCGCGATTGTCCAAGATTACCCGGCCTCCTAAATCAAACGATTTCGGCGCCAATGGAGACGGCGAAATACGTTCGTAACTCGTTAGAGGAGGTTGCCCGGATTGATCTTCCAAGGGTCAATCCTTACGCATGTCCAATTGGCGTTCGAAGCAATAGCGGATAATTTTCTGTTGATCCGAATCCGCGATTTCCTGGAAACGCATCATGACGAGATGCTTATCCGGCTCGACCGGCAACACCCTCACGACTTCCCCTTCGAATCTCGCATGGGCGATTGAGCCGCCTCTATAGGTTAATAATAGCCAACAAGACAGGACGGCATTCTGTTCGACGGGCCATTTTCGATCGCATTGGAAAGAGACTCCGCCCCCTCCGACGTCTTCTGTAACGGCGACGATACGAAGCTTGTCCCCGAATTTCACGGCGATCTCCAAATTCGCCTCAACCCGAAGGAAGCTGCGTCGTTGGTCTTTCGTGATCTCCTCGAGCTCGGGCTTACGTATGGCGACGAGCGAAACTGCATCTTTGCGGAAGCCGGTAACGGTGCTGGGAAATAAGTGCTTCACTCCGTCCGGAGTGAAAAAGTAAAGCTGGAATTGCTCGCCCTGCTGGGCGCGATACAGTCTTCGCGTTTTTTCGTTCAGCGGAATCTCGATATAAATATTTTGGTCATCCATGTCCGCGACCCGGGATCTTAGCGTCGTCGGTTCCGCGTCCGTATCGGCTTGTATGTACATCGTTTGATTGATCTTCGGCAGCACCAGCAACCCTCCACATTCGGCATGATCGGCATTCATACCGATCTACACCCCATTATTATATCATGGGCGGAGAAGTTTGGGGAATGTATAACGCGCCTCCCCGACCGGGGAAGGCGCGTATTTTATCCTTTATTTGTAGATTGCTTTCGCGGAATCAGGAATTTCTTCGATGCTTTCTTCTACTCCCGTATCCGCGCTCATGTAAATCCGATACCGATGGTCGTTGATTCTGCCCTCGAACTCATGGCAAAGCACCGGTTCGCGAATATCGTTCTCGATCAAGGCGAGCCCGTAATTTTCGATCTTGAATTCCGGATTCAGCCCCTCCTGCGCTTTCTCCTTCGTGATTTTCGGAGTGCCCGGAGTCAGAATCTTTTTCGCGAACACATGGTCCGAAGCTTGCAGGCCGACGACTTCTCCGTTATCCAAAGCTACGCGAACCGTCACCTTGTCGGAATAATTTTTGATCCCGTCGACCAAATGGGCATAAGTGAATACCGCGACATGGTCGTATTCATCGTAAGTTACCGGAGTCATATCCTTATAATCGTGCCTCGCAAGATACTGCGAGCCTTTGTTGCGCGCGGTGTCGAAATTCAGCTTGCGCGTTTTGACCTCCCGCGGATTCATGTACCAGAGCAGATGCCCTCCTTTGCGGGTGTAATCCAATTGGACGTTGACATTGTCCGAGCCTTTGATCGTTACCGTATAAGCCGGCAGGTCGGTCTTGTTTCCGGCTTCCGTAACTTTGGCATCCCCGCTGCCTGCTTGGTGTCCCAAGAAATCGAGAGCTTTTTTCTTTACCTCATCAGCGGATAAGTTCCGGCCGTCTAAAGCCGCGGACGAAAGCTTTCGATCCGAGGACATGGCCGATGGCCCCCAATCCGATTCCGGATAAGCTCCCATTTCTTTATCCAGCGTTTTGAATCCGTCGATAATGGAGTTGTCGTTCGGCCCGTTCTCGCTGGCCATCGCGACTTCTACGTCCATCCAACGGAGATGGTCCGAGATGACCGCATTTTGAACTTTTCCGAGTTCCTTGTTCACGGAGCCCGCGGTTTTATATAGCGATTTCAACATTTTGACCTCGTCCTGCGTCATCGGTTGCTTCGACAAGTCGCGAACGGAGGTGCGATAGGCAAAGCTGGAGATGCGCGTAAGAAATTGCTCCGCCTTATTGAACGGCAATAGCGCCAGAGGAAGCTGGTTGATCTCGTTCTGGGCTTGGCTCGTAAGTCTCCATACGTTGGCCATGCCTTTGCGCTGCATTCCCTGCGATGCGGACGATACCGCCAGCGTTTGGCCAAGTTGATCATGCAGTTTCCCCATATGGGTGCTAAGATCATGGAACGCGCGTTGATACTGATTCTCCGCCTTGATCAGAACCGAATTTTTCTCCTGATGCTCTTGGTACCCCCATACGATCGCACCGACAAACAACAAAGTCGCAATCGGGAACATGATGGAACTTAATCGTGCGTACATGAACAGCCGACCCCTTTCATTCCCAAACGGTATGCGGTTATTGTGGGGAGAACGTTCCGACTTTATGCGCCATTTTGCCGTCGCGGGGCAAATGAAAAAGAAGAAGCGCCCATCCCGTCAGATGAGCGCTTCTTCTTCGATCTCGAAATCTACCGTATTGCTGCAGATGCATTGTTTGAACCCGGTATCAACGCGGCCGCGATCCTTGCGGCCTCTTAAGATGAATTTCTCGTTGCACCGGTTGCATCTGATCGTGACTTTAAGCCGAATCGACAACGGCCTACTCCCCCTCTGCCGGATATTCCCACACCCAGTATAGACGGAACGGTCAAGATTTAATCTCTTCCTCTCGCTTGAGGAACCGGAACGGAGATACGGCGTTGGCGCTGTTTACTTTCCTCATTCCCCAGAACCAGAGAATGAACATGAAAGGAACGACGAGCCATATCCAAGCCGAGGACACCGACATCATGATGAAGTCGTACAATCCATGCCACAGGATCGGGAGCAAGAGCGCGAGCCAAAGATGCAGTTTGACGCTCCTGCCGACCGAAAACTTCGCGCGTCCCAGGGAGTAGCCCATAAATACTCCGAACAAGGCATGTCCGGACACTGGCAGCAGAGCGCGTAGCATTAAATTGCCGAAGGTCATGGGCTGCAGGAAGGCATACAACACGTTCTCTAAGGTAGCGAATCCGAGAGATACCGCCACGGCATACACGATGCCGTCATAGGGTTCGTCGAACTCGGTATGATTGAAAATGATATGGTAGAGTACGAACCATTTGAAGAACTCTTCCACGCCCGCGGAAATGAGGAATGAAAAAGTCAGCGGGGATTCGCCCAGCCATAACGTCAAGCTCCTCTGGACGATCATGATCGGCAACACGATAAGCACGCCGGTAAGGAACATTCTAAGCACGATCGGCAACGGTTCGACGTCATAGCGATCTTTCCAGTAAAAGTAAGCTAACAGCGCAATTCCGGGTACGATCGCGGCAGCCAAAACCGATACGAACGGCACGTAGTTCCCTCCCTTCTGATCTCCCCATTATAACAGTAAATGGGCACCGGCAATAAAAGAACATTTAGTGAAAATCGCCACATAAATACAGCAAAGCCCCTCCGAAGAGGGGCTTTGCCGGTTCTTTTCGTTATTTTCGCGCTAATTCATGAAATTCTCGGCCAACACTTTAACCGCGTTGGAAGAAATGATCAGCTTGCCGTATTCTTCGAGTACGGCCGGCGTAATCGAGGACGCTTCCCCGTACTCCGCAAGCACGGCGATCAACGCATGGTATCCCGAAGTTTCCAGTCCCGCAGGATCGAAAGTAAGCACCCATTGGTTCTGGTAGCGGTACATTCGGCCTTCTTCAGTCAGGCGGCCGGACAACGTCTTGGCAGCCCCGATCGCGTCTTCGATGTCTCTGAATCGATATATAATGGCTTCGCTCTGCTCAAGCGTAACTTCCAATTCATATACTTCTTCTTCGTCCTCGGCATGGGAATCCGCGTCTCTCTCCAGCTTCCCTCTCGTCACGATGACGACCATGCCTTGCGCCGGCATCGCGAACACTTCGACGGCAAGCGGGCCTGATGCGTCGAACCCTAGTTCGTTGTAGGCTTGATCCATCATTTCGCTGAATAGCTCATGCACTTTCGGAATCTCGCGCCACATATCTTCCTTCTGGATCCCGCGCTCAGTCAAATCATCGAACGTGAGGAAAATCCGAATCTTGTCTTGGCTAAGCCGCTCCATCCTCATGACAGGATCCTCCTTCTGTGGGTGATAACAGCTTATGATTAAGCATATAATGCGTGAATGAAACTTTGGCTTTAGATCATGTTATCACTTCTCCCACCGAAATGCAC
Organism: Cohnella endophytica; assembly: GCF_003628305.1. GTDB lineage: Bacteria > Bacillota > Bacilli > Paenibacillales > Paenibacillaceae > Cohnella > Cohnella endophytica. The sequence goes on from NZ_RBZM01000002.1 coordinate 319,365, forward strand.
TAGGGAATACGCTCGAATATCAAAAAAACGGCATCCGCTCACCCCTTGCGGGGCTAAGCCGATACCGTTTGCATGCGCTAAAGTTGACTATATCCGATGCTCTCCGTTTTCCTCCAAAATCTTGTTGACCTGCTCGTTCAACTGAGGATCCCGCGCGACGAAGTTTTTAACGTCGTCCAGTCCCCCCGAGCGATTGTCCGCAGACGCAGTCGATTCAGATGCCGCCGAATGGCGATCGTTATCGCTCGCGCGCTTAAAGCTGCTTGCGAACTTCATGTTAAGCGCCTTCTCGATGGCATCGTCTTTCATGCCGCTCATTCTTCGCTTCAAATTGCTTCCGACGCCCGACGCGACCGCGGACATCATGCGATTCCGCCGCATCACCATAACGACTGCCGCACCAGCTAATCCACCTATAATGAAAGCCCCGAGTTTCATTTGCCACCTCCTTCGTGTAATTAGTGTGACCGAGAGCGTGAAGGACATGCCCCATCAAAATAAGGAAGCCGGACGCATGTCGAACGCACGGGAAATTGTGGTACAATCCATTTAACAAGCGATGTCCGGCCGTTCAAAGGAATGTCCGACCGAGCTTTGCTTATGTATCGCATACGGAGGGAATTTCAACATGAATCGACGACTGATTGTGATTTGCACGTCCATATTGCTGCTTGGCCTTGTCGCCTGCAATAACTCCACCAAGAATGGAAATACGGCTTCGCCGGCTTCTTCGCCTCAAACTTCGGCCGCAGCTTCCCCAGAAACTTCATCTTCGGCTTCCGCCTCGTCCTCTCCTGCGACCGAAACGGACGCGCAACCACCTGAGTCCGGCGAATCTAACGAGACGCCCGATGGGACGGCAATCGCTAAAGCTTACAAAATGAACAAAAATTATTTCATCGTTCCGATCGACAAGACGAAAACCGACAACAAAATCGTGTTGCTCACGTTCGATGACGGCCCGAAAGCGCCGGAAACGTTAGACCCCTTGCTCGACACGCTGGACAAGCACAATGCGAAAGCAATCTTTTTCGTGAACGGCTACCGGGTGAAGGCGCATCCGGAACTGCTGAAGGAAATCGACGATCGAGGACAAGTCATCGGCAACCACTCTTGGGATCACATTGAGCTCGGGAAGGAAAAAGCACCGAAAATAGAAAAACAAATCGCCGACGTTCAAACGATCATCGAGGAGCTCACCGGCAAAACGCCGATATTTTTCAGACCTCCGCATGCTTCCGCCAACGAAGACGTCCACCGCATCGCCAAGGAAAAAGGATTGTTGTATATGACCTGGTCCAACGGCTCGCTCGATTGGGACATGAAAAATATTCCCGAAGCCAAACGCCCTCAGGCCATCATCGACAACGTCATGAAGCAGTTGCATCCCGGCAGCAACATCCTTATGCATGAATTGCCTTGGACTGCGAAGACGCTTGATAACCTATTAACCCAATTGGAGCAAAAAGGCTATTCCTTCGTGGATCCGAACGCGATCGACACCACGCTTTCTTAATGCATCGCAAACAAAAAGCTGTTTCCCCCAAGTCTGTCGGGGAAACAGCTTTTTCCTTAAATACGATCGTTCAGGGAGCCATATCTTGCTTGCGGCCCCACCATATCAAACCGAAAACCAGTCCTGCGAACAAGACGACCAGCGTCAAATAAAACCATTTCGAAAGCTGGCTGCGTTTCGTCGGATGCACGACGGAACGCGGAGGCATGCCGATTTCCGGAATGCCGGAACTGGCGGCGGCTTCCGCGATCGCGGCTTCTAGCTCTTCCAGCGACTGCGTTTCAGCGCTTTCTTCGGGGCCGAAAGCCGCTTGCTTGGCTCTCACGTAATGATTCCACACCGATGAAGAATCTAGGTCCTCGCTCATGAATCTTCCCTCCGAAAACGAATAATGCAACCCATCACGAGATCCACCAGAAAATGCGCCGCGATCGGCGTCCAAATCGTGCCCGTGTGCGTCATGACCACCCCGAGCCCGTAACTAATCGAGAATACGAGGCCCGTCGGAATCCAATGCCGTAGATAGCGCACGTGGATCGCAGCGAACACGATGCTCGTCCAGTAAGGCCCGATCGAGTATTGAATCGCTCCGCGGAACAGAATTTCCTCGCAAATGGCGACGATTAGGGAGATTGCCGCGATGTGCCAAACCGGCCGAAGCTTGAACAATCGCTCGTTGACTCCGCCGTCGTCAGACGCTTCTTCGGGCACGAATCTCGAAATTACCAGGTCGAAAATCAATACCAGAAGCGCCAAACCCCCGCCCCACCAAATAAAATCCGCGTCCGTTGGTACTTTTAATAGACTTATCGGATTTCTACCCTGAAATATTAGCCATACGATACCGATAATAAGAGATAGAGCTTGCGTAATGTACAAATTGACCAACAACATCTTGTCGTTTAGCTCGTCTACGGTCACTTTGCGGATTTTGATATTGCGAAAGTCGAATTTTCTCATGTTCCCTCGAAATCATGCAAATTTTTGTATGTTCATTCTTACCGTTTTTTTCTATACTAGGACTACCAACAAACCAACTACTCATGACCGTCTAAAGGAGCAACCGATGGAAAAGCGTCTAAATCGATCCGATCTCATTTTTTCCCTAGCATTCATACTCATGCTTATCATCGCGGTAGGGGCTTTTTTTTACGGCGTAAGGGTGGGCACCGATCGCGTCGAAGCCAAATACGCGGCGGCGGAAACGCCCGAATCGTCCGCGACTCCGCAACCGAATGCTTATCAGCAGCAAGACTTGGTTTCCTTCTATCATACCGTATTTTTGCCCTATCGTGAATTTCAAAACGATTGGCTGAAAGCGCAAGATAAGTGGTTGTCCGATCCGACGGCCGATCGGGCCGCGTCCATGAAGGACTTGGCCAAGTCCGCGCAGCATAAATACGATGCGATCAAAAAAGTACAGGTCTCGTCGATCTCGCAGCAATTGAAGGATTCCCAGACGAATTACTTAAAGAGCTTGAAGCTGTTCAACGAAAGCTTCTCCAAGCTTGCGGCATCCGCGAATCAAGGTACCGGTCAACTCGTATTGGACAAAGTGAACGCCGACTCCTATTACAAAAACGGGCTTACTTATTTTCTATCCGCCCAGAAGCAATATTTCGGCTCGATGCTCAAATGGGCCGAATCGATCGATCCTAACATTACGGGAGACTACGAGAACTCGGAAACTCTGACGATCTCCAAATGGAAAACACTTCCTTTGGTCGTCAAGATGAAGGTAGCGTCGGATTACTTGTCATCGCAAACCCAACTGGTTGATTTCCTCCCGCACGATTTAACCGCCCGCGTGGATCAATTCATCGTTTCCGGCCAAGCGGACAAACGCAAAATCATAAGCTTCAACGCCATCGCCGAATTGCTCATGAGCACCGGAGCCGTTCGCAGCGGAGATTTCATTTCTATGAAATCCCGTTACTACGAAAATGAACAGCTTCCGCAGCTGCCTTTCTTCTTCTCGGACAATTAAATCCGGCAAGAAACGTCATATTGTCGCACTTTTGCCATTGCAATTGTAAGTCCCGTTGCTATAAAATAGGGTAATCAATCGGAACCGAACACGCATTAACGCGACACAGGAAAAGAAGTGACCTTGCGGAGTCACCCTCTATGCACCGTTACTCCGCTTCACGCGGCGGACGGCGGTTGAGGGTGTTTTCTATATATCGAAGGAGGGTTCCAAAATGTTTAAAGTACTGGTATCGGATCCGATCAGCGACTTGGGCATCTCGCTTCTCGTCGAAGCATCCGACATCTCCATTGACAAGAAGACAGGTCTTAGCGAGGATGAACTCGTCGCCATTATCGGCGAATACGACGCGTTGCTCGTTCGCAGCCAAACTCGCGTTACAGAGAAAATCATGAACGCCGGCAAACAGCTTAAAGTGATCGGTCGCGCGGGCGTCGGAGTCGATAATATCGACCTGGACGCGGCGACTAAACGCGGAATCATCGTTATCAATGCGCCGGACGGCAACACGATTACCACTTGCGAGCATACTTTCGCGATGATGATGGCCGTAGCGCGCCATATTCCCCAAGCCTACCTGAAAACCGTCGGCGGCGAGTGGGACCGCAAGTCCTTCGTCGGCGTCGAACTGCGCAACAAGGTTCTTGGAGTTCTCGGCATGGGAAGAATCGGCAGCGAAGTCGCAGCCCGAGCCAAAGCATTCGGCATGAACGTGCTCGGATACGATCCGTTCCTAACCGAAGAACGCGCCGAGAAAATGGGAGTCCGCAAAGCGTCCGTAGACGAGATTATCGCGGAAGCTGACTTTATTACGGTGCATACGCCGCTTACTCCCGAAACTCGCCATATGATCGGCAAAGAGCAATTCGGACGCATCAAAAAAGGCGTGCGCATCGTGAACTGCGCGCGCGGCGGAATTATCGACGAGCTCGCTCTCGTCGACGCGATCAACGAGGGACAAGTTGCGGGCGCCGCATTCGACGTCTTCGAAGAAGAGCCGCCGGCAGCGGATCATCCCTTCCTCTCCCATCCGAAAATCATCGTAACGCCTCACCTGGGAGCTTCTACGATCGAAGCCCAGGAGAACGTTGCGATCGACGTGTCGGAGCAACTGCTGCACATTCTGCGCGGCGAGCCGTTCAAAAATGCCGTAAACATGCCGCCGGTCGCCGCGGAAGTGCTCTCCAAGCTCGAGCCTTATTTCTCGCTCGGCAAGAAGCTCGGAAGCTTCGCCGCGCAAATTGCGGAAGGCCCCGTCAAAGAAATCGCCGTTACTTACGCCGGCGACTTGGCGGACGTAGATACTCAACCGTTGACTCGCCATGTCGTGGAGGGCGTACTCTCCCACCACCTTGGATCGGACCAAGTCAACGTCGTTAACGCGATGCACCTCGCCAAAAACCGCGGAGTGAACATCGTGGTCACGAAATCGCACGCTACCAAGGGTTTCACGAACCAAGTCAGCGTAACTCTGCGCACGGACAAAGAAGAGCGACTCGTAGCCGGAACGTTGCTTAACGGCTTCGGACCGCGCATTACCCAAGTCGACAAGTTCCCGGTAGACGTCGAACCGCAAGGCCACATCCTTCTTATCTCGCACGATGACAAACCGGGTATTATCGGCCGCGTAGGTACGTTGCTTGGCACGAGAGACGTCAACATCGCGACGATGCAAGTCGGACGTAAAATCGTCGGCGGAGCCGCGATTATGATTCTTGGAGTCGATAAGGGCGTCACGAAACAGATCTTGGGCGAGATTTCCGCGCTCCCGGACTTGAACAACGCGAAGGAAGTCCACTTGTTCTAAATTTTCTAACCTATGCGTTAGCTTATAAATCTTCAAAGGCGGCCAAATTGGCCGCCTTTTTCTATTTTACTGTATAATAATGGTATATACTGACTTATTCAGAGATGTCAGAAATTAAATCCTAAGGGGTGAGAGTTCCAATGATTCAACTAAGATTGTTAATTATCGTTGTCATTATCTTTATACTCGCCGCTTGCACGAATGAAGAAATTACCATAGAACAAGCAATGAAGAAATCCAACATTCAGTTTGACTCCATTGCTCACGTAAAGGAAATGGATAAAGGTCATCTTGCGCTTGTATTTTATGAGAACAACGAACAATTTGGATTAGGATTATTGAAAAAAAAACGAAACGGTTGGGCTTGGGAAATAGGCAATTCATCGCGGCCTGATTCGAAAGTCGAATTAAACTGGTCTTACAGTAGTCTAAATCAAAAATTACCTCTGTTTTACGGGGTCATCCATAACGATGCGATCAAACGAGTAGTCGTTGAAACGAAAGACACGAAAAAAGAAGCTGAGATTATCGAGGCCGCAAATAGGAGAATCTGGTTGGCGTTGGTGGATAAACCGCAAAATCCTCCGGTAAACATATACGGGTACGACGCTCAAGAAGCAATCATTTTTACCACCGAATCCTGAATACGAGGCTAGTGACTCTTAAGCTTTGTTGCGAACGAGAAGTACGATGCCAAGCTGCGTTAAAGCGGTTACGATCAATACGATCGGAAGCGCGGGCGAATTAACGGAACTGACGAACAAGACTTGCGACAGAATCGATAGAACTCGACCCGTATTCAGGAAAAACTCGCGGATAACGACCGATTCGATCCGGAACAAGCCTTTTAGCGGCAAGCCGTCCATTAATTGATAATAATACGAGGTCAACGTATTGATGATCAGGGGAGCGAGCAAGGAGTACACCGACATGAACAAAATTACCGTCCATAAGTTAATATCCGCAAGCAACACCGCAGCCCCTCCGACGATGACCGCCGAAGCTGTGAATAGATCCCTGCGCATGCGGTTATGCGGTTTCCTCCGGGAGATGAAAAATCCGGTCATGATCGTAAACAAAGCGAACAACACCGATAAGTACCCGACCTGATCCTCTCTCCCGACCGTCTGAAACATCAGAATGTTCGGCAAAAATAACATAATGCCTTGAAACAAGCCAAGAACGAAGAAGCTGAACAAGGCCAGCACCCATAACCGATTTCTCTGCATCATCAAACCCCAATATTTCAGGAAATAAGTCCGATGATGGGACTCGATCCTCCGAATTCGCAGGCTAAACATCGACGCGATTCCGAACAAGGAAGACGCGGCCGCGAAGGTGACGAGATAACCTCGCACGCCTTCGAACAGACTGATGATAAAGCCGGACAACGCCGGACCCGCCAAACCTGCCGTGTTAAACACGATCATGTTGACGCCGAGATAGCGCGAACGGTTCTTGGCGTCCGTCACGTCGTACATGAGCACCAGGTAACCCACCCAATACAGTCCGAGCGCGAACCCGTTAAACGCCGCGAACCAAGGGTAATACGTAACGACGTTTTCCTTGGAAAATATGACGACAAGAAAAAAGACCGTGATCAACGCGATGCCGAGGCGATACGTGACCATCCGATCCTTTTTCTTTGCGATCCACCCTCCGATCGCGAATGCGAACGGAGTCATTCCGTAGACGATAATGTTAAAGATGCCGTTGATGACCAAATCTTCGGTCAGACGCCATAAATACAAGTTAAGGAATAGACCGGACATCGACGCGCCGAATTGGAAACAACCGTGAATAAGTAAGGCGACACGCGCTTCCTTCGACAACCGGGTATCTCCCTGCTCGCTCGTCTTGTCAGGGCTCCGAAAACTCGCCCAACGTTTCAGTAGATTCATGAGATACCCTCGCTTTAACTTCTTAGGGCATTGCGATTTTCTTGCGGTTAGCCTGGACGGGAAGCAGGATCGTAAACGTCGTCCCTTCTCCCGGCTCGCTAATCGCGGTAATCTCTCCGCCGTGCGCGACGATCAAGTTTTTGACGATCGCGAGACCAAGCCCCGTACCGCCGCCCGTCGTCTCCCGCTTGCGGGCTTTATCCGCCTTATAGAAACGTTCGAAAATATAGGGCAAATCCTCTCTCGGAATGCCCTGCCCTTCGTCGATAATCTTAATCTCGAGCCAAGGACCGTTCGTTCTCTGAAAAATTTGAGCGCATAAATCGATCTTGGCGCCCGAAGGCGTATGCCTTAACGCGTTGTCGAGCAAATTCGTAAGAACTTGCTCCAAGCGGTCTCCGTCCGCGGCTTCCAGCATTAATTCCGGATTATCGGGCGTTCTCGTCAGCTCGATCTGACGTTCCTTCGCGATCGCCGAGAACTTCCGGTACACCCTCGTCAGAAGGCCGTTCACGTCGAGCGGCTGGTAATTCATATCCATGTACCCGGCTTCCATTCTCGCCAGATCCAGAAGATCCTTCACGAGACGTCCCATACGCAACGACTCGTCGTGAATGACTTGCACGAGCTCGCGACGTTCTTCCGGCGTCGCCGCGATATCGTCGATAAGCGCTTCGCTGTAGCCTTGAACCATCGAGAGCGGAGTTCGGATTTCGTGGGAAACGTTCGCGACGAAATCCTTACGCATCTTATCGACGCGGAATTCTTCGGTAACGTCCCTTAAGACCGCGACAGCGCCTCTTATGGCTTCCGTGGATGCCAACGGCGTCATGACGACCGACCAGACGCCGCTCTTGACGTGCACTTTAACGGTTGTCTCCTTGCCTGTCTTAATGACGCCCCTGAACGTCTCGCGAAGCGGACCGGGTACATGGGCATCGTCTTCTTTCGGCTCTTCGTCGGACCAATCGACCGAACTCCACTCTTCGAGCAAATTCTGCCCTTGGGGGTTCGTCAGAATGACTTCGCCCGCGGCATCGAATGAAATGACGGAGTCCGTCATGCTCTTTAGCACGCTGCTTAAATGGTCCCTCTCATGCTGAAGATCGTTAATCAACGTATGAAGCTCCGAGGCCATTTGGTTAAACGTGTTCGCCAATTCCCCGATCTCGTCGGAGGAGCGAATCGCAACCCGCGTCGTATATTCGCCCTGCGCGACGCGGTTGGCCGCATCCTTCATTTCCCTCAAAGGCTGGGTAATTTTCGTTAGCAAGAAAAACGCGAAAAACGTCGTAAGCAGAAAACCCATGAATCCCGTGAAAATAAACAAATGCTTGATTTTCGTCGGATCGGTAAACGCTTGCGCGTCGATGTATTTCAGCAGGAATAACCCCAACGTCGAGATGACGACCGCTACCAACCCCATGATCGTCAGCCACATCTTGCCGACGACCGTTCTCCATATCGCCATCGTTTACTTCGCCGCCTCCAACTTATACCCCACGCCCCATACGGTCGTTATCATGGAAGCGGCTTCGGCGGACACGCGGTTCAGCTTCTCGCGAAGCCTCTTCACGTGCGTATCCACCGTGCGCAGATCTCCGAAGAAATCGTAATTCCAGACGTCCTTGAGCAGCTCTTCGCGGGAAAATACTTTGTCCGGCGTACTAGCCAAATAATGCAGCAGCTCGTACTCTTTAGGCGTCAAGTTCACTTCCTGGCCGCTGGCCGTCACGCGATGAGCGTCGTGCTCGATAATCAAATAAGGGAATACGATATTGTTGCTCGTATTCAATTCCTTCGACAGGAACGCGGTCGCCGAGGACCGGCGCAAAATCGCCTTGATGCGGAAGATGACCTCGCGCGGGCTGAACGGCTTCACCACGTAATCATCGGCTCCGACTTCGAAGCCTTGGACGCGGTTCACTTCTTCGCCTTTGGCGGTCAGCATCAATACCGGCGTCGCCTTCTGCTGACGCAGGCGGGCGCACACTTCGATTCCGTCGATGCCCGGCAACATCAAATCGAGCACGATGAGATCGAAGTCGTCTTCCTGGGCTTTGCGCAACGCGCTTTCCCCGTCCTCCGCCTCGTCAATGACATAGCCTTCTTTCTCCAGATACATTCTGAGCAAGCGACGAATTCTTTCCTCGTCGTCCACGACCAAAATCCGATTGCCAGTATTCATGCTTCAGCGCCCCTCTCGGCTGTTCGTTCCTTAATGGTCTTGCTTATACGCCGGCGTAAGAATGCAAACCGGCAATAACGAGGTTAACCCCTACTAACGTAAACATGACGACAAGGAATCCGATAACCGCAAGCCACGCCGAACGAGTTCCCTGCCAACCGCGGGATAACCGCAGATGCAAGTACGCGCTGTAGAACAAGAACGTAACGAGCGCCCACACTTCCTTCGGATCCCAGCCCCAGAATCGGGACCAAGCGATCTGCGCCCAGATCATCGCGAAAATTAGCGCGCCTAGCGTGAATACCGGGAACCCGATCGCGATCGCGCGATAACTGATTTCCTCCAGGTCTTCCGCGTCAATGTCCGTAAGATGCGGGTGAATGGCCGCAGCTAACGGCTTGCGGGCGAGAAGTCTCAGCAATCCGTAAAGCAAGGAACCCGAAATGACGGACCAAATAATCGTATTCAGCTTGCGTCCGGCGTTAACGCCGTTCATCCAAGAAGGAGCATCGAACAGCGGCTTATCCAATCCGATGAACGACTGGAATTCGACGATATCGCTATTGTACGGCGCCACGATAGGCGGCAAGCCGTATTTGACTTCCTTGACTTCGGACGTTGCCGTGCCGTCGTCCGCGATCGTCACTTTCTCTTGCGAGAACGTGGCTTCGTATCCGGCTCCGCGGAATGCGAAGACGGCGACGAGGAAGCCGATCAGCACGATAATGACGTACAGCGAGAATTCCGTCCAGAATTGCGCGCGCTTGCCGACTTTGTCCTTGCGGGAGAAGTCGACGACGCGGATGAGCTGCATAAGCGCCGCCGCGAAACCGACCGCGAAGAACGCTTCGCCCGTCGCCGCCGTGGTAACGTGAATTTTTAGCCAATAGTTGTTCAGTGCCGGGATCAGCGGCTGCACTTCGGACGGGAATACCGAAGCGTACGCGATAATGATAATTACGAGCGGAAGCGCGAACGCTCCGAGCAGCATGTTGCGGTAGATCAAGTGCACGATGATGAACGCGAACATGATCGCCATGCCGAGGAACGTCATGAATTCATACATGTTGCTTGTCGGAATATGTCCTCCGCCATACCAACGCGTAAAGAAGAACGTCAGATGGGCAAGCCAGCCGATAGCCGCGAGCCCGAAGCCGATTTTACCCCAACGGGAAGTATGATCCTCGGCCTTGCGGTTGCTCCACCGCTTGCCCGCCACCGCGATGGCGAAGCTAATGAATGAAGCGCAGTATAAGTAAAACGCGACGATAAATGAATTGCTGCTGAAATCTAGCCAGTTCAACGCCCATTCCTCCTGTTATCGAGCGATTTCGGGGACACCTCTATGCCGGTGCGTCCCAACGCCCATGCGACATCGGCTCTTAAGCCAAAGCTGTTCTTATTCGTATGGCCGCCGAGCGACAGTTGCCCGTCGTCGATCCTCAGCCATATACGCCTATGCTGCCAATAGAAGCCCATGATCAGACCGATCATGGAGATCGCGGCGCCGAACCAAATATACGGCATCGCTTTGTCGACGCGAATGTTCAAAAACGTCGTATATTCGGAATACTTGATATTGTTCATTTTACCATCGACGACCGGATTTTCCACCGAAACGGCGAATCGGCCCGAGCTGTCTCCGCGCTGCTTGAAGCTGTCGTTCAGCAGTTTCTCGTAAACCTTGCTTTTCTCGTTCGGCATCGCGAAGTAAATGTAGATTTCTCCGTCCGCGGGAGTGTCGGGGCCTTTGATCTGGAATACGAATGCCGGATTGTTAGGCTCGCGCGTTTTCGTCATCGGCCGCTTCTGCTCGTCCAAGTCGAAATCCGGATAATAATCGATGAGCGCCAACTTGTATTGGCCCACATCGTACTTCTCCGCCGGATTGTCCATAAGCAAATCGAAATCGCCGATCTGTACGCCGGTTTCCTTATTCGTTAGCGTCGGATGAACCGAGATAAAGCGAACCCGCTGTTGAAAACTATTCTGATAAATTTGCAATCCTTTGTAAGAGAGCGCGCTGTTAACGTGAATATCGTGCTGAACGACTTCTTTCAGCACGGGCTCGTTCAACGGATCGTCGCACGACTCGGTGCACGCGTACAGGCGGGCTTTGGTCTCGTAAAGCTTAACGACCTTGGTGCCTTTCTGATTGTTCGCGAGTTCCGCGTCCGTATAATAATCCACGGTGAATTTATCGTTCTTGATGTAATAGTTCGTACCCGGAATCTGTCTCGTCTCCCCTTCATAGAGCGAGAGATATTGATCCATATGCCAGGCGGGGATGCCGCGGCCGAGAACGGCAAGCAAAAAAATAATCAATCCGATGTGGTTGATATAAGGACCCCAGCGGCTAAATCTGTTTTTCTCCGCGAGGAGCGCCCCATCTTCTTGCCATACGCGGTAATGCTTGCGTTTCAATTGCTTTCCCAGTTCCGTAATCCACGCTTCTTGATCGCCCTTCAACGGTCCGGCGTAGACGACCTGTTGCCGGTTGATGAATTGAAGATGCTTGCGGATTTGTTGTTTGGACAGCGCGCGATAGAGTGGTAAAACCCGATCTAGGCTGCATACGACAAGCGATGTGCCGATCATGACGAGCAACAGGATGAACCACCAGGACTCGTAAGTTCTGGACAGCCCGAGCGCGTGATAGATGACGCCGGCCGTGCCGTATTTCTCTTTGTAATACGCCGCGAACTCGGAGCTCTCGGTCATATTGATCAGCGTGTTTTCTTGTTGGAAAATCGTCCCCAAAGCCGCGCCCACAAGGGTGATGATGATGAGATATACCGCGATCTTGACCGAAGAGAAGAAGTTCCAAATCCGGTCTATCGGATGCGGATTCGCTTTCTGCGATCTACGGGCAACCCCGTCGTATCTCATCTCGAGCAGCGCGCTTTCATCGGTCAGCAGTTCCTCGTCGAGCGGCTTGCCGCAAGATTCGCATAGGACCGTGCCTACGGGATTCTGATGTCCGCATTCGCACTTGGTGTTCTGAAACAAAGGTGTTAATCCTCCTTAAAGTCACGAACTCGACTTCATAAGCCGTTCCACGCGACTTTCTATCTCTTCCTCCGTCAACAATCCCCCGATAACGACTTCTTGGATTTTCCCTTTCGGGGTAATAAAAAAGGTCGTGGGATATTGCTTCAACCCGTAGGCTCTCTCCGTCTTCTTGTCTTTGTCTTGCAGTATGGGAAAGCTTACGCCGATCTGGCGAATGAAGCTCTCTACGGTTAGCTTGTCTTCGCTTAGATTAATGCCCACCAATTCGAGCCCTTGATCTTTCCATTTCTCGTATTGTTGCTGCAAGGCCGGCATTTCGTTGCGGCAGGGCGGGCAGAAGGTGCCCCAGAAATTCAGGATGAGAGGCTTGCCTTCGTATTCCTTCAAATTATGAACGCCGCCGTCCAGTCCGGCGAGCAGAAAGTCGGGAGGAACATCCCCGCGTTTAAGTACGACACTCTTGGAAAACAGCGAATTGCCGACCGCATAACCGCCTACGATCAGCACGAGTGCCAGAATAACGTATTGAATCGTTTTACGATATCGACCCATTTGAAAGTTAACACCACCTAATCCGATACTCCCATTGTAGCGGAACGTATCTCTAGCATCAATCGACACTACTTAGTATACGTTGATTTCATTGGATTTTATCGTTTCTTGTTTGTCTAATTTAGTACAATGTAATCTAAGTCAATCTCGCATGAATTTTCACTTCCTATGGGTAATGTATGGGTAAAAAAACCGTCGGAGTCTCTCACCGAGGACTGCTGCGACGCATTCAATTTACAGCTACAACGTCAAAGCCACACCGGACGATCTCCGGCGCTGAACAGTTCATGGAAAGAAAAGACTGCATCATATGATGGAGAAGCCTTCAATTTTATTTCACCTCTTTTCTAGACTTTTCTAGATTCCAGATGAAGACGACTTCTCAATATGGATTAATTGGATTTTCTTCATCATAAAAAGTATATTTTGAGGCTTAAAACCGAAATCGGTGCTTGACCAGAGGAGTTGATGCGAGTATGAAAAGTTGGCGAAAAATCTAACGGTTGCGAGCGACGCTATTCGGGTAAAAATGGGGTTTACAAAATGTAACGGTTGCCAGCGAACCTATTCCCCGTTATTTCGTCTGCAGAGTGGCTGTTTCGTCCAAATAAGCACTTATACAACCGTTAGAAAATAAACCTCCGTTTCTGGTGCCGATTAAGCGCTATGACAACCGTTATCGTAGCATTGTTCCAAACAGGTCACTCATTCGAAGCTAACCCGTTGATCAAGCACCGATTTCTTGGTTAAGCTGATTTTGAAACATAAGAAGTCATCAGATATGCTGTGCTACGAAAACGATCTACAGAGCTTTTGACCGCTTGCATAACCATCTGCATATAACACTACACCACCTGAAATCCCCTGAAACGCACATGGCTTACCATTTTCGTATCCCTCTATCGTATGCGTATAAGCAATCAATACAAATCGGTGACCCCGTATTTTTCGTTCAAAAAAGAGGGCACTATATCTAACCAATGAGTTCCTGACCTTATCGTACCCTTCGACAACAATGGCTCATTTACACAGATACAAAGCCCTCTGCGAGAAATTTCCTCATAACTTCTGCCGTTACGGGCGCGCTAAAGTAATAGCCTTGTCCGATCGCGCACGAGTTACGCTTCAGAAAGCTCACCTGCTCTTCCTTCTCGATCCCTTCCGCGATAAGCGCCAAATTCAAATTGCGGCCCATATCCACGATCGATTTCACCATCAAGCCTTGATTGGATGGATGATTAATATCGTCGATAAAGGACTTGTCGATTTTGATACTATCGATCGGAAGATGCTTCAGATAACTTAAAGAAGAATATCCCGTTCCGAAATCGTCCATGGACAATCTTACGCCGAGCTCTTTCAACCGGGACAGAATGTCTGTGGAGCGCTCGATATTTTGCATAATGCTTTCGGTAATTTCCAAATCCAAATATCGAGGAGCCAGTCCGGTTTTCTCCAGCGCCTCCGTAACCGAACCGAGGAAATGCTCGTCATCCATCTGACGAACGGAAATATTGACGGAGATCGGGATCGCTGGAAATCCCGCGTCCTGCCAAGCTTTGTTCTGCTCGCAAGCCTGCCTAAGCACCCATTTGCCCAGCGGAACGATTAGACCGGTTTCCTCTGCCAGCGGAATGAATTGAGCCGGAGGGATTAGACCATTTTGCGGATGCAGCCAACGTATCAAAGCTTCGACGCCCACTAACTTCCCGGTTTCCAATTCGACTTGCGGCTGATAGTGAAGGATCATCTCTTGATTATCCAACGCTTTTCTTAATCCACCCTCTAGCTCCATCTTTCTGGAGGACACATCCAGAAGCTCGGGAGAGTAAAATTGGAAATTGTTTTTTCCCCGTTCCTTAGCCAAATACATGGCGGTATCCGCGTGTTTGATTAACGTCTCCTCATCCGTCCCGTCCTCGGGATAGATTCCGATGCCGATGCTTGGCGTTACAAAGTATTCTTGATTGTCGATTGCGATCGGAGACGTAAACACATCGAGCAACCGCTGCGCGACTTCAGCCGCTTTTTCTTTGGAGATGTCCTCCATGCAAATAATGAACTCGTCGCCGCCTTGCCGCGAAACCATTCCTTCATCGCCGACGGTATTTTGGAGCCTTTGGGATACTTTTTGAAGTAATTGATCGCCTACGGTATGCCCTTTCGTGTCGTTGATGATCTTGAAACGGTCCAAATCCAGGAACATCACCGCTACCGTTCGATCTCCTTCGGAATTCAGAATCCGGCTAAGATGCTGCTTGAACCGATACCGATTAGGAAGTTCGGTCAAGGAATCGTGGTAAGCCATGAATTGAATCGTTCTTTCCGCTTTCTTTCGCTGCGTAATATCCCGCACGACCACTTGGTGTGCGGATCTTCCCCCATACAAGATAGGCATCGCCGACATTTCCACGTCGATTCTTTTTCCGTCCAGCCGGTTCAGCATAAATTCGAACGTTTTTTTCTCTTCGCGCTCGTTTTCGATCTGTTCCAGCACGTGAGCCGGTAAATACGCTTTTACCGGTTGTCCGATTAATTGCGCCGCGCTCGACGAACCCACAAGCTTGAAGCCGGCCGGATTAATGTAATCGATTTTCCCCCTGCTGATTACCGCAATCATATCCGGTAACGATTCTACCAAACTACGATAACGTTCTTCGCTTTCTTTGCGATGGGTGATATCGAATAACACGCTCGTAAAATCCACGAAATTGCCCTTGGCATCGAATATCGGAATTCCCCGATCGAGAATCCAACGATGCTCTTCGTCGGGGCGCACGATCCGATAGGTGCTCGTAATCGGCTCCCCTATCGATAACTTCTTTTCCCTTTCTTCGATAATGTGCATATCCTCAGGTACGACTACTTTTTTCCATAACGATTTATCTTCATAAAACTGTTCCAAAGAATAGCCGTAAAGCTTCTCGATTCCTTGGGTAATCAATAACGTATCGGACGATAATTCGTGGGACCAGATGGCCACGTCTAGCGTATCGAAAATATTTTGCAGCTTTTGCTTGTTTTTCGTTAGCTCTTGCTTCGTCCTGTTCATGCTTCTCTCGATAAGGAACAGGATAAATAGAGTCGCCATTAGGATAGAAAACTGCAAAACGAAATAAAAGCCCGTGCGTGCCGAAACGAATGTAAATCCGATTTCGATTCCGAGCTCCGCAATAATAAAAAGGCCGAAAATGACGATAAGTTTCCGGTTTTGTAGCTTGAATATAGGTTTCATTAGATCGAGCTCCCGTTGTTCATCCTTAACAACCCCGCTAATTGCGATAGTATTCGACATAATTCTACCATATTCATGCTTCTTCGACATTCATCTTATCGTTCAACGAAAAAAACCGGGGGCAAGGGCAAAGGCCCCTACCTCCGGTCTTAAACACGTGTGACGCAATTTGACGTTACGAGTCGATGCTGGCGGCGATATCCTGAAGCATTTTCAGCTCTTCCGAGGTAAGCTTGCGATGCTTGCCTCGTTGCAGGTTGTTCAGGTACAATCCGCCGAAGGAAATCCGCTTCAGTCGGGTGACCGGATGATGGATCGCATCGAACATCCGGCGAACTTGGCGATTGCGACCCTCGTGAATCGTAATGGCGATCGTGGCGAATTTGCCGGCGGGATCGATATCATGGTACTCCACTTCCGCCGGAGCGGTCATCCCGTCGTCAAGCTTGATGCCCTTCTGCAGCTTCTCCAGCGCGTTTCCGTGCGGAACCCGCTCCACGGTCGCATGATAAGTCTTCGGCACATGGTGGCTCGGATGGGTCAGCTTATGCGCTAAGTCGCCGTCGTTCGTGAGCAACAGCAAGCCTTCGGAATCATAGTCGAGACGACCGACGGGGTACAACCGCTCCTTGACTTCCTTCAAGTAGTCGGTAACGACGCTCCGGCCTTGGGGATCCGATACGCTCGTGATGACGCCCTTCGGCTTATTGAACATCATATAAATCTTCGTTTCTTTTTTGATCGGCTTGCCCGATACCGTAATGACGTCCACGGCGGGATCGGCTTTCTTGCCGAGCTCGGTTACGATTTCTCCGTTAACCGCGACTTTCCCGGCCGCGATGAGTTCTTCGCACTTCCTGCGCGAAGCGACTCCCGCGTTCGCAAGCACCTTCTGCAATCTTTCTTCCACGGTGTTTCACCTCAACACCCATCATACCAATCCGAACAACAACCAGCAAGCGGCGACCGATGCGAAAAATCCGATAAAGTCCGAGAATAGTCCCACCTTAAGCGCGTATCGGGAATTTCGTATGCCTATGGCGCCGAAATAGACGGTAAGCACGTAGAGGGTCGTGTCCGTGCTTCCTTGAATGGAAGCAGCGATGCGGGCGATGAAGGAATCGGGTCCGTGCACCTTGATTAGATCGGTCACGAACGCCATGGATCCCGCGCCCGTAATCGGTCGCAACAAGGCGAGGGGAAGTACTTCGCCCGGAACTCCGATCCTTTCCAGCAACGGTCGGATTAACCCGATCATCGCGTCCATCGCGCCCGAGGCGCGGAACATGCTGATCGCGGTCATCATGCCGACGAGATGGGGAATGATGCCGATAGCGGTCTGGAAGCCGTCCTTGGCTCCGTCGATAAACGTTTCGTATACGGGTACTTTACGTAAGGATGCGTATAAAGGAATAAAGGCGATAAGCACCGGGATAGTCCATGTAGATATAATCTGAATGAGCGAAATCATGCGGTTAGCCTCCCTTGAGGGAAGCCGGCGGCGTTTGCGCGAGTCGAGGCGTTTCGATTGGCGGCGCGGTTTTCGGAGGCTTGCGGTCGCGGCTGCGATACCATCTATCCGCCAAGATGGCCGCTCCCGTGGAGACGAGCGTGGCCAGCAAGGTCGGCGCGACGATGTCCGCCGGGTGAACGGAACCGAAGTTCATCCGTATCGCGATCATCGTCGTCGGGACAAGCGTAATGCTCGCCGTATTGAGCGCGAGCAGCGTGCACATGGCGGGCGTCGCAACCGTCTCGTTCGGGTTCAGCTTCTGCAGCTCCTGCATCGCCTTAATCCCCATCGGCGTCGCGGCATTGCCTAGCCCAAGCAGATTCGCGCTCATGTTCGACAGGATGTATCCCATTGCCGGATGATCCTTGGGAACATCCGGGAACAGCTTCCGCACGATCGGGGCTAGCAACCGCGAGAGCTTGCGAACAAGCCCCGCTTCCTCCGCGATTCGCATAAGCCCCATCCAGAAGACGAGAATACTGATCAGCCCCAAGCAGACGGTGACCCCCGTCTGAGCGCCTCCGAAAGCCGCCTCGGCAACTTTCTCCATCTTGCCGTTCGCGGCGCCGAACATTACGCTGACGACGATCATGCCGAGCCATATCCAGTTCACCATCAGGAAGCTCCCCCTTCCATGAACAAGGCTTTTAATACAGATCTGAATGAAGCCGCGAAGGTCGGATGAGTCGTTACTGGCGAAGGTTCCGCTATTCCGGCCATATGCTTCTCCCGTGAACTCGATTGCTCTTGTTGAGATAACCCGCGACTGGGATCATCGACGAACGGAACCGCTCCGATCTGCTTTCCGTCCAATACGAATCGAAGTTGCCCGCGATAGCCGAGCTTGTAATCCGCCGTGCCCTCGCGGAGCGGCGCCATGGACACGACCAGTCTTTCGCGTTCTCCTTCCGCGAACGGATAAATAAATTCCTTCGTTACTTCGTAGGGATAACCCGCGATCGGTTCGCCGGCTTTCGTTACGCTCGCAAGGGGAAAACGGGCGAACCCGAAATCCAACAAATTACGATGATCGGCCCAATCGTCCCGGTCATTCAGGGTGACGGCCACCAGTTGTTGGCCGTCGCGCGTAGCCGAGCTGACGAGCGTTCGCAGAGCTTGCTTCGTGTACCCGGTTTTGACCCCGTCCGCCCCTTCGTACATCGTCAGCATTTTGTTTTTGTTCACCCACTCGTATTCCCAAGGATCATTCGGGTTAGGGACTTTTTTGATTCGCGTCTTAACGATCTCTTTGAAGTCCGGATTATGCAATGCATATACGGTGAGCTTGGCCAGATCGTTCGCCGAAGAATAGTGGCCTTGCTCGTCCAATCCGTGAGGGTTCATGAAATGGCTGTGCGCGAGTCCGATTTCGTCTGCCTTTTTGTTCATCAGGTACACGAAGCCTTCGACGGAGCCTCCGACATGTTCGGCGATCGCCGTGGCCGCATCGTTGCCGGATCGAAGCATAAGTCCGTACAAAGCATTTCTTAAGGTCATTTTCTCTCCTGACTTCAAGTAGATCGAAGACCCCTCTTTGCCGGCCGCTTTGGCGCTTACTTGGAGGGTGCTGTCCATATCTCCGTTCTCGATCGCCACGATCGCGGTCATGATTTTCGTCAAGCTCGCGATTTTCATCGGCTCGTCTCCGCGTTGACTGAACAAAACGCGGCCGGACGCGACATCCGCTAGCGAAGCGGCGCGCGCTTGGTTGCCGGGAGGCTTCGGCGTCTTTGCCGTTCCGAGAGCCGCGGTCGCTTCTTCCGCGTAAGCGTAATCGCATGCCGCGTTTGCGAATAGTAGGGCCGATACGGCCAGGCAGCTAATCCGTAATGCGAGAGCGCATCGGTTGCCGGCAAGGGTGAGCATGCTTTTCCTCCTCTAGCCGCAGGAGCGGTGTCATCGTCACTAACAATTTTATGTATGCATGTCCAAAAGTATGTAAGACGAAGGGCGTAAAAAAAAGCGGATGCGCGGGATCGTTCCCGGCGCAACCGCTTCGGTCGTAACCTTTACATGATATTGTTGGAAGAGCCCGAGCGACCGGAGTCGATCGTCGAATCGGCATTTCTCTGGAACGCGTTTTTGATTTTGTCGACCCATAGCGGAGCGGCATCGATAAGTCGTTCGAGAATGTGGGTTTGGTTATCCAGAGGAACGACTTTTACTCCATGTGCGCCGACGACAAGAAAGGCGATCGGCGTAATGGATACGCCGCCCCCGCTACCTCCCCCGAACGGTAAAGACACGGAAGCGTTATGGGCATCCTGTCCATCGGATTTCTGGCTTGAACCTCCGGACGAATCCTCCATCCCGCTGAATTCGCTACCGCCTGCCGCGAAGCCGAATCCGACTTTCGATATCGGCATAATGACGCTGCCGTCTGGAGTTTGCACAGGCTCGCCGACGATCGTGTTGACATCCACCATATCTTTAATGTTTTCCATGGCGGTTTGCATAAGGCCGTTAATCGGATGCTGAGACATCATCTTCTCCTCCTTTCGTGTACCTAATTTGCCCGACTTCTAGGTCTGTTTATGCGCTCCGCACCTCGCTCAAAACTTCCAACGCCCCCATGTCATGCTTGTCGCGGACCCGCGGACCAACTGCGCCAAGCGCGCAGAGCTTTGCCGAGACGAATTGTTCGCCTACCCAGTTTAAAGAAGGAGGCAAGGGCCGTTCCGAGCCGTATGCGGAAGTCCGCTTCCCAGACGATCGTGAATTCCTTGGCCGAATAATTGGGTACGACGGACCCGTGCGGCGAAGTTTTTAGCGTCAAGAACTGCCCGACTGCCCCGGATGCGCAGCCGGACGCCGCCCATAGGAGCCCGGTCACGAAGGCGGTCGAAGCCGCGTCCCCCGTTCCGACCTTAAAGTCGAGTCGCCATCTGGTGCATTCGACCTTTTTTAGCGATTGCCGTGCCCACTTCCTGAATTTGTTCGTCGATCTCATGATGGAACGATAGGCCTTCACGTTTCGCGTGATCGTTCCTTTTCCGATTATTCGTTTTTTCTGTCCGGGTTGACCGGCCAAGCTGCCTTCTCGCTTTGCGCTGTAAGCGACTCCCCAGTCGCGGAATACGATGGATGGCACGAGAATTTGATGGTGGAATAAGCCGTAGAAACCTTGTACGACGATAACAAGCTGATCCAGCTTGCCGCTTCGCGAGTAACGGACGCGGACGCGGATCCGGGAGAACAATGCTCCGGCTATGCCTATGATTAAGACCGCCAATATGCTCCAAAGCCAGAAGGCCATACTTCCCCCGCCTTTCTCAGGGGTAGTATGACCTTCTGGCATTTCTTCAATCCGTATCCAGTTCTTTGTCGAGATCTTCCATCGAGAGTTGACGTCCTTCGATCCGGTCGAACAACATTTTCGTTCTTTCCTCGAGTTCGTCGTCCCCGTCCGTAAGGGTAGGCTCCGGCAAGCTCGTAATGCTCGGTAGCCCGAAATAATCCAAGAACGACTTCGTCGTACCGTACAGAATCGGCCGGCCTAATGCGTCCGCGCGTCCTTTTTCCTCGATCAAATCTTTGTTCACGAGGTTATGCAAAGCACGATCGGCTTTGACGCCGCGTATTTCCTCGATCTCGACCCGCGTAATCGGTTGCCGGTAAGCGATAATCGACAACGTCTCCAGCGCCGCTTGGGATAACGAGGAACGAGCGGGTGAATAGGCCAGTTTCTCGAAGTAGGGCGCGTGCTCGATCACCGTCGTCAATCGATAGCTTCCGGCGACCTCGGCGATCCGGATTCCGCGATTTTTTTTCACGAGCTCCTTCTGAAGATCCTTCAGCACGTCTTTGACGACTTCCAAATCCGATTCCACGACGTCGGCCGCCGTCCTGGCGCTGATTCCTTCGTCGCCGGATACGAACAGAAGTCCTTCAAGTACTGATTTCAATGTCGAGTAATCCATCGTTATCCTCTCTCCCCGTCCACGTCAGCACGATTTCATCGAACAAAGCGTTTTGATGGCAAGAAACCCATTTGCGCTTCATCAATTCGAGAATCGCCAAGAAAGTGACCACGATTTCCTCGCGGTCGTCTCCGTCTCCGAGCAATTGGGAGAACAGGAGCCTTCCATCATAAGCTCGGCTCTTGAGCGTGTCGATGATATCCCGGATCCGATCCTTCACCGATATTTCGTCCTTGCGAATGGACGATACCCGATGCCGGCCGGCGAGCCGTCGCATTGCCTTCTGGAAGGCATTAACGAGGTCGTCCACGTGCAAACCTTCGACCGGATTCGTCTGCACGACTTTCTCGAACGGCGACAAATCGGCAGGCTCTCGCGTGTAGACTTGGCTGCGATCCCACTCCTTCTCCCGCAACTGACCGGCAACCGATTTGAACTTCCGGTATTCGATCAGCTTGCGAATGAGCTCTTCACGCGGGTCGTATCCTTCGTCCTCGTCGACGGTAAGCCAAGGCTCGTCGGTAACCGGGGGCTTCGGCAGCAGCCCTCGGCTCTTCATGGACAGCAACGTCGCGGCCATGACGAGAAACTCGCTCGTGATGTCAAGCTCCAGCTCTTGCATCGCCGCCAGGTATTCCATATATTGATCCGTAATGTCGTTAATCGAAATATCCTGGATATCGATTTCCGCTTTATCGATGAGATGCAGCAGCAAATCGAGCGGTCCTTCGAACGTTTCCAGCTTGTACAGCATCGCCACGCGCGGTTCTCCCCCTGCCTCGTACCTCTTGCCTAATCTTTAGACCGTAAACTGACGGGACAAATTCGCCATCTCGATCGCCGTAGACGCGGCTTCCCAGCCTTTGTTGCCGGCTTTCGTGCCCGCGCGCTCGACCGCCTGCTCGATGCTGTCCGTCGTCAACACGCCGAAGATCGTCGGCACGCCCGTTTTCAAAGAAATCGCGGCTACGCCTTTGGCGACTTCGTTGCAGACAAAGTCGAAATGCGGCGTAGAGCCGCGGATGACCGCTCCCAGCGTAATAACGGCGTCGTATTTGCCGCTCTCGGCCATCTTCTGGGCGATGAACGGAATTTCGAACGCTCCGGGTACCCAAGCGATCTCGACCTCGTTCTCTTCGGCGCCATGGCGTTTCAGAGCATCAAGCGCTCCGCCTAGCAATTTCGACGTAATAAACTCGTTAAACCTTCCTACGACTACCCCGTATTTTAAACCTTTGGAAATCAAATGACCTTCGTATACGACTGACATTTCGTTCATCCTCTCTAGTTTGCATGCTTATTTTATAGAACCTGAGCTTACATATCGGTTAAGTTAACCTTGTCAAATGTCGGAGTCCTTCTCGCCTTCGAAGGAAAGCAGATGACCCAGCTTCGCTTTCTTCGTATGCAGGTACCCCGTATTGTCTTCGTTCTCGGTCATCTGGATCGGCACGCGTTCCACGACGTTCAGGCCGTATCCTTCCAGGCCTTTGATCTTCCGAGGATTATTCGTAAGCAACCGAATGTCGCGGACTCCAAGATCTTTCAATATTTGCGCTCCGATACCGTAATCCCGCAGATCGGGAGCGAACCCCAACTTGATATTCGCGTCGACCGTATCCAATCCCTGCTCTTGCAGCGTATACGCGCGCAATTTGTTGATTAGGCCGATGCCTCTGCCCTCTTGCCTCATATAGAGTAGCACGCCGCTGCCGGCTTCGTCGATTTGTCTGAGTGCCGCTTCTAACTGAGGACCGCAGTCGCAGCGATGGGAGTGGAATACGTCGCCCGTCAAACATTCGGAGTGAACCCGCACGAGCACGGGTTGGGTGCCGTCGATCGTTCCTTTAACGAACGCGACATGTTCCTTGTTATCCACTTCGTTCGTATAGGCGATCGCTTGAAACGTCCCGAAGTCGGTCGGCATACGAGCCTCGACTTCGCGTTTGACCAGCTTTTCTTTCTCGTTGCGGTATTGGATCAAATCCTTGATCGTAATCAGCTTCAGGTCATGCTGCTCGGCGAATTGTTCCAGATCGGGCATTCTCGCCATCGTACCGTCTTCTTTGATGACCTCGCAAATAACCGCGGCCGGCGACGAGCCGCACATTCTGGCCAAGTCTACCGCGGCTTCCGTATGTCCGGCGCGTCTTAGAACTCCGCCCTTTTTGGCGATTAGCGGGAAAATATGTCCCGGTCTGCGGAAATCGCCCGCCTTAGCGGCCGGATCGATCAACGCTTGGACGGAGACGGAACGTTCATGCGCGGATATGCCCGTGGTCGTCGAAATATGGTCGACGGAGACGGTGAATGCCGTACCGTGATAATCCGTATTGTGACTGACCATCGGCGGGAGGTCAAGAGCTTCCGCTCTCTCTTGCGTAATCGGCACGCAAAGAAGTCCTCTTGCTTCCTTGATCATGAAGTTGATGACTTCCGGCGTCGCCTTGTCGGCAAGCGCGATCAGATCCCCTTCGTTCTCGCGGTCTTCGTCGTCGACGACGATGATGACCTTGCCTCTCATGAGATCGTATAAAGCATCCTCGATCGTATCGAATCGTTGTTGAGTCATTTTCCTTGCTCCTCTCACATAAAACCGTTATCTCTCAAAAAAGCTTCCGACAACCCGCCTTGCTTGCGGTTAGACCCTCTCTCCCGAAGATTAAGAAGATGGTCGACGTATTTGCCGAGAATATCGCATTCGATATTCAGCGAATCTCCTGGATTTTTGTTCTGCAGAACCGTCTCCCGCAACGTATGCGGAATGATGGATACGGCGAATCTGGCCTGCTCCCTGTCCACGTCGACGATAGTCAAGCTAATGCCGTCGAGCGTAACCGAGCCTTGCTGCACGATGTGCCTTAACAGATCGGGTTCGTCCGGCTCGATCGTGAATACTACGGCGTTAGCTTCCGCCTCTCTACCCCGTATCGTTCCCGTTCCGTCGACATGCCCTTGAACGAGATGTCCGCCGAATCTCCCCCCGGCCATCATCGCCCTCTCCAGATTCAAAGGGCTGCCCGTCCGGATCGATTGCAAATTCGTCTTCCGGTAAGTCTCGGGCATGACGTCCACCGCGAAAGCGTTTCTGTCGAATTCGACGACGGTTAAACAAACGCCGTTAACCGAAATGCTGTCTCCCAGTTTAACGTCTTCGAGCACCCTCGATGCTCCGATTGTTAGTATCATTGCCTCGCCCCTTCGTTGAACGGAACGAAGCACTCCCATTTCTTCAATAAGACCCGTAAACAATGACTTCCCCTCCCGTTAAGCGAGCGACGGCGCGGCTTCGGCGCCATCCGCCGAACCGCTCTTGTCCGCCGGGTATCCCGTCAAACACCAATCTTCGCCGATCTGCTGCATCGTGACGCGTTCTAGCCGCATGACGTCCGACATCAACTCCGGACCGCCGAACGAGAACGCGGACGGAGCTCCTTCCGCACCTACGATGATCGGAGCATAGAACAACATCAGCTTATCGATCAGGCCCGCTTCCAGCATCGCGCCATTCAGGACGCCGCCGCCCTCGAGCAGGATGGAACTGATCCCGCGTTCTCCCAAGCGAGCCATCGCTTCCGCAAGATCGACGCGGGAGCCGGCTCCGCAGCGCAACACTTCGACTCCAAGCTTTCTTAAGCGGTCCGCCTTCGATTCGTCGGCGGCTTCCGTCGTAACGACAATGCTCTCGGCCTCCGAGTTAAGCACGCGCGCCGTCTCCGAAATTCGCAGCTTCGAATCGATCACGATCCGGGTCGGATGAAGACCCGGTACGTTTAACCTCGTCGTCAGCTCGGGATCGTCCGCGAGTACCGTGCCCACGCCGACCATAATGGCGCCATGCCTGTGTCTTAGCGTATGAACCGCTTCTCTCGATTCGGCGCCCGTAATCCAACGGCTATGTCCCGTCTTCGTAGCGATACGTCCGTCCAAAGACATCGCGGTTTTCAACGTTACGAACGGAAGCTTCCTCGCGATGTACTTATTGAACGTTTCGTTCAGTTCGATCGATTGACGTTCGAGTATGCCGACTTCGACTTCTATGCCCGCTTCTCTCAGCCTTCCGATCCCTCTGCCCGCGACTAGGGGGTTCGGATCCGTCGTCGCCACGACGACTCGGACGACGCCTTCGGAAATCAGTCGCTCGCAGCAAGGAGGCGTCGTTCCGTAATGGCTGCAAGGTTCGAGCGTCACGTAAGCCGTAGCGCCCCGAGCTTGTTGCCCCGCCATATTCAGGGCATGCACTTCCGCGTGTCCTTCGCCCCGCTTCAGATGTGCGCCCATGCCGACGATGCGCCCTCCGTTCACGACGACGCAGCCGACGACGGGGTTCACGCCGGTTTGACCGGATGCTCCGCCCGCCAGATTCAATGCCAGCCTCATGTAAAACTCGTCATTCAGCAGTTCCATAAATGTCTCCTTCCCCGCCGTTCAATGATCGAAACGCGGTGTCGCCAAGGTCGATAGAACAATAAAAAAACCCCCGAGTTCGTAACCTCGGGGGTGTTAGATGCACAGCGTTAAATAAACCTTCATACCTGTCCGGATATTCGATGGCGGGAACAAACGTTCACGAACAAACCCGCGGTTATTAAGCGCGGATGATCGGGTACGGTTGTTCGGGCAAGCTGAAACAGCCCTTCGGAGCGCAGGATTGTGAAAAAAAGAACAAATAAGCACGACGTTCTTCTTTCTCTGATCGCTACGCCTTCGTTGCATCTTATGGACACGGCATGACCGCGCTGTGCTTCCTTCTCCCATCCAGACTTTAACTGTCGGTCCCGGATTCGCACCAGGTCCACCGAATTACGCTCGCCGGTTAACCGGTAGCAGCAATTACGGGTCACGGACTGACGGCCGCGAACGCATCGGCAATTCGCTCGCCGTTGGTTCATCGTGCCGATCACCGCCGGTGGGGAATTACGCCCCGCCCCGAAGGTAAGCAACTTATTGAAAGAAAGTGTACCACCATGCCGTCTAAATTGCAAGCCGTGAACTTGGAATTAAACCCCATGCAAGTACGGCGTTAGTATGGACGGAAACGAAAAAGAAAAACCCGCACTTGTTTGCCGACGGGCAAAAGCGCGGGAGGAGATGAAGCGTCGCAAGCGAATTAGCTTACGCGGATCGAATCCATTTTTTCTTGACCCTTCAGGGCGTCGACGTGCTCCATGCCGGACGATACTTTGCCGAAAACAGTATGTACGCCGTCAAGATGTGGCTGCGGATTAAAGCAAATATAGAACTGGCTACCGCCCGTGTTCGGTCCGCGATGAGCCATCGCCAAGCTTCCGCGCTCGTGTTTGTTCTTGTTATGCTCGCAATTGATCGAATATCCGGGTCCGCCCGTTCCGTTGCCGTTCGGGCAGCCCCCTTGCGCTACGAATCCCGGAATAACGCGATGGAAAGGAATGCCGTCGTAGAAGCCCTCGTTCGCAAGCTTCTCGAAGTTAGCGACCGTATTCGGAGCATCCTCGTTAAAAAGATCCAATACGACCTCGTTGCCGTTAGCCAATTTAATTACCGCTTGTTTAGACAAATCGTTTACCTCCTTGAATCAATTCGCTTTATTGTACACCAATTTTCTCGGAGAAGGAACTTCCCATGCGAAGAACGTTCCCCGGCGACGCCAAAAAGACACCGGCCCGATTAGCGGGCCGATGTCCGATCGGACATCGCTTATTTCGCGACGGCTTGCTTCTGCAGGCGTTGCGGAATAATGTCGTTGCCGACGATGTTCGTGTAGGACTCGCGCGAGACGACGAGATCCGCTTTGCCGTCTTTGACGAACACGACGGCGGGACGGCGAATCCGGTTGTAGTTGCTCGCCATGGCATAGTTGTATGCGCCCGTGCAGAATACGGCAAGCAGGTCGCCGGACTGTACGGCCGGAAGCTTAAGATCCCAGATCAACATATCTCCGCTCTCGCAGCATTTGCCGGCTACGGAGACGACTTCTTCCAGCGCGTCGTTCGCGCGATTCGCAAGTACCGCTTCGTACTTCGACTCGTACAGCGCCGGACGCGGGTTGTCCGTCATGCCGCCGTCGACCGCGATATATTTGCGTACGCCGGGAATGTCTTTGCTTGTCCCTACCGTGTACAGCGTCGTGCCGGCATCGCCGATAATGCTGCGTCCCGGTTCGATCCATACTTCCGGCAGAGGGAATCCCGCGTTCTCGCAAGTCGTGCGCACAGCTTCGGCGATCGATTGGACGTATACGCCGACCGGTAGGGGTTGATCGCCTTCCACGTAGCGGATCCCGAAACCTCCGCCCAAGTTAAGGACGGTAAACGTATGGTTCAATCTGTCGCGAATCTCGACCGCGAACGCGGCGACTTTCTCTACCGCCATGCGGAAGCCTTCGACTTCGAAAATCTGCGAACCGATATGGGAATGCACGCCCAGCACTTTCAGGTTCGGCAAGCCGATCGCGGTTTCGATCGCGATAAAAGCCGTGCCGTTGCCGAGATCGAAGCCGAACTTCGAGTCTTGCTGACCCGTGGAAATATAATCGTGCGTGTGCGCTTCTACCCCCGGGGTAATGCGCAGCAAGACGTTAACGCGTTTCCCTTTGTCCGCGGCTAGCGCGTTCAGAAGGTGAAGCTCGTTGAAATTGTCCACGACGAAACAGCCGATGTTCGCGTCAAGCGCCATTACGATCTCCTCGGGCGTCTTGTTGTTTCCGTGGAAATGGATGCGCTCGGCCGGGAAGCCGGCTTGCAGCGCCGTATAAAGTTCGCCGTCGGACACGACGTCGAGGCTCATGCCTTCTTCTTCGGCTACGCGGCACATCGCCATGACGCAGAACGCTTTGGAAGCGTAAGCGACTTGATGGCGAAGTCCCGTCGAGCGGAAAGCTTCCATGAATTCGCTGGCGCGTTGGCGCACGAGAGCCTCGTCCACGATATAGAGCGGCGTACCGAATTCGCGCGCCAAGTCCGTTACGTCGCAACCGCCGATTTCTAGATGACCTTTGCCGTTTATTTTACTCGTACCATGCAAAAACATATCTTATTCCCCTTTAGCGATAATTCCGGCGGCCATTCGACCGGATTCCGGTATTTGCTCGAATAACCTGAGTATATCGGAAAATCGCCTTGCGGGAAATGGAGGATTTATCACATCATTTGCATTATTGACTTTACTGCGGTTGCTTGCGCTGTTTTTTGGTCCGGTAGATGGACAACCTCTTCTTATTCGAAGATAACGGTTTCCGGAAAAGGATGCCGCTGAAAGCTTTCGCGTTAAACGGAAGAAACGGCCATAGATAGGGCGCGTTAAATGAACGCTCGAACGCGAGAAACAAGAACACGAAAGTCGTGCCGACGACAAATCCGATCTCGTGGAAAAAGAACACGGCAAGCAATAATCCCAGTCTGATTATTCGGTTGGCCAGCCCCAATTCATAACTGGGCGTCGCGAACATTCCGATCGCGGATACCGCCATGTACAGAATGACTTCGTTGATGAATAGCCCGGTCTTGACGGCGATATCGCCGATCAAGATGGCGGACAGCAACGTCATGGCCGTGACGAGCGGAGCCGGCGTATGAACGGCGGCGAGGCGAAGCAGGTCGACTCCGACTTCCGCGATAAGGAACTGAAAGATCAACGGAATCTGTCCTACCTTTTCCGCGCCCACGAACCACAGCCATTGCGGTCGAATCATATGTCTGTCGTTGAACAGAAACCAGAGCGGCATCAAGAAAAGAGAAGCGAACATGCCCAGGAATCGCACCCAGCGCATATAGGTGCCCATAAACGGATTTTGACGGTTTTCTTCCGCATGCTGCACGAGATCGAAGTATGTCGTCGGCAGCAGAATGGCGCTCGGAGAAGTATCCACGATGACCGTGACGCTTCCGTCCAGCAGTTGCGCGGCCACTACGTCCGGCCTTTCCGTGTATCGAACGAGAGGAAAAGGACTCCAGCTGCTGCTGACCGTCATTTCCTCCAATTGCTTATCCGCCAGAGGCAGACCGTCGACGTCGATCGCTTTGATTTTATCGCGGATCGATTCGACCAGGTTTGTATTCGCGATATCGTCGATATAGCCGATGCAGACGTCCGTCTGCGTGCGTCTGCCTACCTTGAGAATTTCAAAGCGCAAGTTCGGATCCCGCAGACGCCTGCGAATGAGCGCAACGTTTACGATCAAAGTTTCCGTGAATCCGTCTTGGCTTCCCCGCACGACTTTTTCTAATGAAGGTTGTTCCGGATTTCGCGCGGGATAAGATTTCGCGTCGATCAGCAAGACGGCGGGCTCGCCGTCGACGTAGAACGCCGTATTGCCCATTAGCACCTCGTCGATCATCTGCGGGAACGAGGTCGATTTCTTGATCTGGATCGCCGGAACGTAATTTTCCAGGAATATCCTCATCGCGTCGTGATCCATGGTGCTGTCGGGTTCTAGGTAAGTAAGCCGCTTGATAATTTCCATCAAAGAGGTGTCTTTGGCGAATACGCTCAGGAACAGAAGCGCTACGCGCTTGCCGCCGAAGATCATGTCTCGAACTTGCACCTCGAAGCTTTTGTCCAGACCGATCGTCTCGACCAACAGCTCTTTCCACGACTCGATGTCGTCGGGTATGCGTTTCTGCCGCTTCCGGGTCTGCTCGGAGTCGGATGGCTTAAAGCCCGGTTGCTCGTTGTTCGCGCTTTGATCGTCCTTGGTGCCTTGATCGTCCCGGGATCTTATCTCGCCGGTTGCTTCGCCCCCCTCCTCGGAGTTATGCTCGTCCGCCGCCTCAGCGCCTTCATCCTCCTTTTCCGTCTCGTGCTCGTTCCCGCTTCTACGGCCTTTACGTCTTTTGGATGAGCGCTTCGGCTCGTATTTGAATGCGGGGATTTCTTCCGCTTTCTTCGTCTCCCGAATATGTCGCTCTTCCGTTAATCTCTCACTTTCGCCGTTCTCGTCCGGCGCCGGGGGAACTCCCGGATTTTCCTCCTGGCCCAAGTCCATGCTTCCGTGTTCGGTAGGTTCCATCTAAGTTCACTCTCCTCTATGGATGCAGCCATAACCAATCGACTATCGATCCCGTCACTTTGCCTAGCACCATAGCCATCAATAACGACAATAAATAGGGCTTTAGCTTGAATCTTTTGGAAACGATCGGAATGACGTTCAGCACTTCGGTCAGCGCCGCGGCGAACATCCCGACGAATAAGCCTTGGAAGATGGCGGGAAGCAACAAGGAATAGTTATGGAGCTTCATCGACCAATCGAATTGATCCGCGCAACTCCAATACAGGGCTCCTAACAAGATCGCGGATTCGAACGCGGCTGAGCGCCGATAGGCTCTCGTAAGTTGCACGAGCCGGGGAATGAGATCCAGCACGATCAAGAGCGCCACGAAGGCGCTTCCGACCGCGAAGCCTCCCGCCAGGCCGACTGTGCCCAACAAGACGCCTTGCAAGACGTCAACCACCCGCTCCCTCCTCCCGTTCATCGTGTTTTTTGCGGTACTCTTCCGTAATGACGTAATGGTTAACATTCTCCTGATACATGAACATTTCGACCTCGAGAGGATTCGGTTCGTCGTTAAGGCGCTTGCGAAGCAGACGATTAAAGAACAACAGCATGCCCATTCCAACCCCGATCGAATAAGGAATCTGAAAGAGCCACGGATGCGAAACCGACTTGCCGGTAATTAACTCCGTGATCCGATGCTGTACGGCGGGCATGTTCACGTCCGCATGAAAGTTCATCATGGCCATCCCCGAACCGAAAAACAGCAATAGCCAAGCCAGCACGAGGATTAACTTGCGCGGCTGCACGGTTCCGGCGGGCGAAATCTCGAGCAATACGTGCGGCTCGCCGAACGTCTCGATGATCAACCCCGGCTCCGCTTCGCGAATCGCCTTCACGACCTGAAGCATGTCGATCAGCAGTAAATTGCCGTCCTTCTCGGTAATGCCGTGAAGCGGCAACTTTCTTAACCTTTCATGCAAGCGCTCCTCGGTGACCAATCTCGCCACGTCCCCCAGAAGGACGACGGATTTCGGCCGCACGACGGCTCTGCGACGCATTCGCACGTACACGACTCTGGATTCGTCCGCATTCGAGGAACTCACCTGCGCATCCCTCCTTTGCCAGCATTTCGTTTAGTATGGTACACAATGGGCCTAGATATGAAAAAAAGCAGGCCCTATCCGCGACTGCCGGACAATTGGCCTGCTCTTCGTATGTTTATTCGCCATGGATGCCTTCCCCCGACCCGTCGCTATTGCGCGATCTGGTCTTTGATGCTTTGCAATATCTTTTTCTCCAGCCGGCTGACTTGCACTTGGGATATTCCTAGGCGCCCGGCGACTTCCGACTGGGTCTGATCGCGGAAATACCGCAAATATACGATTAGCCGCTCTCGATCGCTCAGTCCTTGAATCGCTTCGGTCAACGCCAGCTTGTCGAACCAACGTTCCTGCGACTCGTCGGCGATCTGATCCATGAGCGTGATCGGATCCCCGTCGTTCTCGAACACCGTCTCGTGGATCGACGACGGAGGTTTATTCGCTTCTTGGGCAAACACGATTTCTTCGGGCGTTACGCCGATCTCCTCCGCCACCTCGCCGATCGTCGGCGCGCGGCCGAGCCGCTTCGAGAGCTCGTCTTTTACTTTGCGCACGCGATTCGCCATTTCTTTGAGCGAGCGGCTAACCTTCAGCGTGCCGTCGTCGCGCAGGAAGCGCTGGATTTCTCCGATGATCATCGGCACGGCGTAGGTCGAGAATTTCACCTCGTACGATAAATCGAACTTGTCGACGGACTTCAGCAGTCCGATGCAACCGATCTGGAACAAATCGTCGCTATCGTAGCCCCGATTCGAGAACCGTTGCACGACCGACCATACTAAACGTATATTGCTATTGACGAGCGTATCCCGCGCGGTCGTATCTCCGGATTGACTAAGCGCGATTAGGCGCTTCACTTCATTGTCATCCAAGTAAGCCGGCGGCGACGATCGTTTCCATTCTGAGTCCATGCCTCCAACCCCTGCCGCACGGTTTATTAATTAAACAGCGCTTTTTTCGATTCGATCCTTTTTTTCATCCTAAGCGAGGTTCCGCCTTCCGGGGAACTGACGACGTCGAACTCGTCCATGAAATTTTCCATGATCGTGAACCCCATGCCCGATCGTTCAAGCTCCGGACGGGACGTGTATAACGGTTGGCGAGCCAACTCTAAATCCTCGATGCCTTTGCCTTGATCGCTGATCGCGATCGTTACCATCAATCCGTCGATTTCCGCTTCGACCGTTACTAGCCCTTCGGCGCTGCCGTTGTAACCGTGAATGATCGCATTCGTAACCGCCTCGGAGACGACCGTCTTGATTTCGTCCAATTGCTCCAACGTCGGATCCATCTGCGAGATAAACGCCGCCACCGTAACTCTAGCGAACGCTTCATTCTCCGATCTGCTCGCAAACGTCAGCTTCATCTGATTATGTCCGCTCATGATACGACCTCCAGACTGGAAAGCGCTAAACGCTCGGTGTCGTAGAAGGATAAAATCTTGAATAAGCCGGATAGCTCGAACAAACGTTTCACGCCCGTTTGAACGTCGCATACGACCATTTTCCCGCCACGGCTCTTGACGAGCTTATAACGCCCGAGAATAACGCCTAGACCTGAGCTGTCCATAAATTGCAACTCCCTTAAGCTCAGGACGACGTGGTCGCACCTGCCTCTCAAAATCGCATCCTCCATCTTAAACCGGACGATATCCGCCGTATGATGGTCTAATTCTCCTCGCAGACGAACGATCAAAACATTACGATGCTGCTCCAGCTCGACCTGTAAGCTCATGCCCATATCCCCTTCCCCAATCGCGCGAGCAACGCTCTGCCGCATGTCCTTGCCTTGTCTCCAATTCTACGGAAGGCTCTCCCATTCCTGCCCTCCGACAAAACTAGAAGCAACATCGCCTCCTTCGACAAATCAAGCCAAAGAGGCGGCGACGTTATTCCCGTCAAACCGCCCGATTAGGCACTTATTCGGAGAGAAACAACTTGCCGGTCGCCCTGCGCAGCATCGTCCACCAACCGGCTCGGCTAACGGCCAACGGCGATTCTACCGGAAACTCCGACAACACTTCATCTCCCCGATAGACGATCAGTTTGCCGATCGGTTGGCCGATTTCGACGGGTGCCTTGATATTCGGCTCAAGCACGAGCTCCTGGCGAATGCCTTTACCCGCGTCTCCTTTTTTCAATAGGACGCTATACGAATGTTTCGCGGTCAGCGGTATTTTGTCGACCTTGCCTTTCTGCACCGTTAATGTACCGATCGGATCGCCTTTCTTGTAGAGCGGAATGTTCGTATATTGCGCAAAAGCATAATCGAACAAATGCGATACCTCGGCATTGCGAGTTTTCGTGTTCGGTTCGCCCATTACGACGGCGATCAGACGCAAGTTGTCCCTGCGGGCCGTCGCGGACAAACAGAACTTCGCTTCGCTCGTGAATCCCGTCTTCAGCCCGTCCGCCCCGCTGTAGAAACGGACAAGCTTGTTCGTGTTTACGAGCCAAAACGGCTTCGGACTACTCTTGCGTAAATAATCTTGGTACATTCCCGTATATTTCGTAATTCCTTCGTATTTCAGCAGTTCGCGCGACATGAGCGCGATATCGCGCGCAGAGGAGACGTGCCCCTCGGCGGGAAGCCCGTTACAGTTTACGAACTTCGTGTTTTTCATGCCGAGATCGCGTGCCTTCTCGTTCATCATCGCCACGAATTGCTGTTCGCTGCCTGCGAGTTTCTCCGCGAGAGCGACCGAAGCATCGTTGCCGGAAGCCATGGCGACGCCTTTCAGCATTTCGTCGACCGTCATTTCCTCGCCCGGCTCCAGAAATATTTGCGATCCTCCCATCGAGGATGCGTATTCGCTCGCTTGAACTTTATCGGTCAGCTTCAGCTTCCCTTCGTCGAGCGCTTCCATGACAAGCAGCATCGTCATAATCTTCGTAATGCTTGCCGGCGGCAACGAGATATCGCTATTTTTCTCGTAGATTACCGTTCCGCTATCCGCATCCATTAGAATCGCGGATTTCGCGCTCGCGGCCATGTCGGTAACCGCCGATTTCGGCGTAGGTTCCTTCGCTACGGCGAGAGTCGGAAGGGCAAGGACTAACGAAAGTACCCCCGAGAGTAATTTCCATTTCAGTTTCCCACCATGCAATCTTGTCAAATGTGGTTCTCCCTCCTGTGGCCGCTTAATAGCCATCGTTTTATTTAGTATTAAGTCTGTCCCGATGGAAGGGTAAATATTCCCATGAGGGAAATGCCATCGCGAAACGAAAACGAAAAAAAGCCCCGATCTCTCGGGGCTTGTTCGTCGATTACGGCTATTGATTGAAAGATTTTGCGATTTTTCTTCGCAGGTACCACCTAGCGGATAATATCCCGATTGCCGAAAGCGAGAGCGCGTAACCGATTATCGGGAGCAACGGTCTGGATTCGCCGGTTTGCGGTAAGGCGTTCTTTCCGCCATAGCCGTTCTTACCGTGATTGTCCCCTGCAGGCGTTCCCGATTTTCCATCGCCCTTGTTATGCCCGGAATTCCCGTTATTTCCGCCTTGTTCTTCGTTTCCGCCGGAAGGATTACCGTTGTCGTTGCCTGAATTTACAGGCGGCTTCTCGGCTGCTTTTGCCAGATAGAGCCCCGCATCGATCGTCAAGTTGCGTTGCCCGGCCGATAGCGTAAACAATTCCGTATAACCGTCTTTATCCGCGTTGGAATCCGTTTCAATGGAGTTGCCGGCTCTCGATTTCGTGAACTTATATCCTTGAGGCAGATCGAACTTAATTCGATATTTGCCCGGATAGAGCTTCAAGAATTCATAATAGCCTCCATTTTCCGTTATCGCGGTTGCAACAACCGATCCTTCCTCGTTGTACAACGTCACTTGAATCCCGTCTTGACCCGCTTCGCCCGCGTTCTGGATCCCGTTTTTGTCGGCATCGATCCAGACGTAATTGCCCACGGAAGCCAATTTAACGAGACCGGCGTCAATTGTCTTGTTATAGACGCCCGGTTGCAGATGGATTACGGCCGTTAATCCATCCGTTCCGGCGTCCGAATCGATCTTGTCGTCATTGCCGACGAGATAGGGGGATAAGGCGTAACCGTCCGGGACAATAAACTTGACCGAATAGTCGTTAGGCAGCAAATTTTTGAACTCATAGAATCCGGCTTTGCCGTTCTCGTCGTTTTCCGTAACGGTAGTCGCGATAACGGCGTTGTATATGTTATAGAGTTCCACCTGAACGCCGTTTAAGCCAAGTTCACCGGGATCTTGAATACCGTTCCCGTTTTGATCCAGCCACACGAAATCTCCTAGCTTGGACAATTCGATGACCGGCGCCAAATACATTCCCGCATCGATGTCCGCGTTGTCTTCTCCCGGTAACAGCGTAACGTAATCCGTAGTTCCGTCTAAGCCCGCATCCGAATTGTTCGAACCGGTACCCGCACCTTTAATCGTAAACATATAGGCCGGCTTAACCGTAAACTTCACGCGGTATTTACCCGGAATCAGCTGAGTGAACTTATAATAACCCGGGACTCCGGCGTTGTCGGCCGTTGTCGTCGTACGGATAACGGTACCGTCTTCGGCCAGCAACTCGACTTTTAACCCGTTTAAGCCCTTTTCTCCAACGTCCTGAATTCCGTTCTGGTTCAAATCTTCCCATACATAATCGCCGATGGAAGCCGGTAGCACGATACCCGCGTCGATCGTGAGGTCGTCTTGCCCGGCAATTAAAGTGATGACGTCCGTCCAGCCTGCTTCGTTCACGTTGGAATCCGTTGACGCGCTAGCACCCGTTGCGTATTGTCTCGTGAAAATATACCCGCTTGGCAAATCGAACTTCACTTTGTATTTGCCCGGATACAAATCGGCGAACGAATATTTGCCGTTCATATCCGTCGTCGTTGTAACCGGCACCGCTCCGGCCATTATAGGGGCGCCGTTCTCGTCATAAAGACCGACCGTGACGTTGGACGCCGCGGTAGCGACCGGCTCTCCGTCTTGAGATCCGATTATATTATCGTCCAACCATAAGGTATCTCCGAGAGTGACGAGTTTGACAAGTCCTGCGTCTACGCTCAATTTCACTTGCCCCGGCACTAAAGTAATAGCGGAAGTCAATCCGTTCGTCCCGATATCGGAATCCATGTTGTCATCCGAACCTGCTTTTCGCTGCGTAGCCACGTAGCCTGCCGGAATATCGAACTTAACGACATAAGTACCGGGCACGAGATTTCCGAAATAATAGGCGCCTCCGCTGCTCGTCACGACCGATGCGATCGGGTTTCCGTCCTTATCCGTGGCCGGAGTAACTCCGTCGTTTGCCATAAGTTCGACGGTAACACCGTCGACCCCGGGTTCTCCGGCGTTTTGAATACCGTTAAGGTTACGGTCCATCCAGACATAATCGCCGAGCGCCGCGAGTTTGACGATCCCCGCGTCGATGGTCATATCGTCTTTGCCCGGCGGCAATATAATCGAGTCCGTAATGCCCGTCGAAGGATTGACGTTAGAATCGATTGTATCGCTCGCCGCGTTTTTAGCAGTGAACATATAACCTGCCGGCAGTGCGAACTTTACTTTATAAGTGCCCGGCAACAGCTTCTCGAACAAATATTTCCCGTTAGTGTCGGTTACCGTGGTGGCGATTACGGTATTCAGATTGTTCAATAGACTTACCGTGACTCCGGCAACCCCCGGTTCTAATGGACTCGCCGGATCGGCAGGATCGATTTTGTCCTGTTTGCCGTTGCCGTTCTTGTCGTCCCACAACAAATCTCCAAGAGAGACAAGCTTGACGAGGCCGGCGTCGTAACCCAGTTTGACGTCTCCGGAAGCAAGCGTAACCGTCTCCGTGCGTCCGGTCGTTAAATCCGCGTCCGAATCCAGTTCGTCGGAAACGGCCGTGTTGCCTCCCGTATCTTTCGGGGAGAAAATGTAATAATCGCTCGGCAACTTGAATTCGACGATAAAATCGTCCGGCCACAGGTTCGTGAACAAGTATTTGCCGTCGGCATCCGTTGTCGTCGTGAATAACAAGTTGCCGCTGCCGTCGAGAAGGTTAACGACGACATTCTCGACCCCGTGTTCGGTCGCGTCCTGGATGCCGTCCGCGTTCTCGTCAAGCCATACGTAATCTCCGATCTCGGTGCGGGTCAATATGCCCGCGTCGAGATTGTCGTATTGCTCGCTCCAAGCCAAAATAACCTCTTGAGTCATTCCGTAATCCGAATCCAGCTTGTTCGGATTCGCATCGGAATCCGACTCGGGATGCAGCAAGCCGTTCGATCCTTTGCTCGTAAATTCATAATCGGTCGGAAGATCGGTAAACTTCACGCGGTAAGTACCCGGCATCAGATTCGGGAACCGATAATATCCTTTGTCGGGTCCTTTATTAGCCGTCGTAACGAATGAAATGTCGTTTCCGTACACGTCGCTCGTTACGTGAGTATAGACATGAGTGAGCGGATCGACTTGATACAATTCCACTTTAACGCCGTTCACTCCGATTTCGCCGGCATCTTGAACGCCGTTGCCGTTGGAATCCAACCAAACCCGATCCCCGATCGAAGCTAACGTACGTACCCCTGCGTCGATCGTATTGTCATAGCTGTAATCCAACGCTACGGCATTCGTGATTCCGACTTTATTCGTGCTCGGCGGCGCGGCAGGCTGTTCGATAGCATCGGAGTCCGTAGCCGTAGCGCCTTGATGAACCTGGGTGAACCAGTAGCCTGTCGGCAGCGTGAATTTTACTTTATAAGATCCGTTAGGCAAATTGGAAAATTTGTACAATCCGTCGGTTCCCGTAGTCTGCGAAGCGATCGGTTGATTATAGGCGTCGTTCGCCACCGGAAGTCCCGATACGGCGTCCAACAACTGAACGACCACTCCGCTTACGCCGACCTCCGTTCCGCCGTCTTGCTGGCCGTTACCGTTCACGTCCAACCATACGAAATCGCCGATCGAAGCTAACGGAATCAATCCCGCGTCGATCGTCATATCGTCCGTACCGGACAACGTAATTTGCGGCGTCGATGCTTTCGTCGCGGACGGCAGCGCGGGAACGATCGGATTGGAATCTTTCGCCCTATCTGCGCCCTGCGCCGCGCTCGTGAACAAATACCCTGCCGGACGGGTAAAATCGACCGTGTATTTTCCCGGATACAAATGATCGAATTGATATTTGCCGTTCGCATCCGTCGTAGCCGTTCGATAATTGCTAGTCGGGACGACGTTCGCGTCGTCCTCGTAATGCAAGACGACGGACACGCCGCTCACGCCGGTTTCTCCGGCGTCTTGAATTCCGTTGCGGTTCAGATCTTTCCATACGAAATCTCCTAAAGACAACAATTTCACGAGACCCGCGTCCACGTTCAGATTGGAATCGCCCGGATTCGGAAGGCTTACGTTATTCGTGGTTCCCTTTGTTTGAAGCGTAGGAGAGTTATTGGTGCTCCTATTCACGTCGGAATCTAGCGCGGAATTCCCTCCCAAGCCTTTTTTAGTAAATCCGTAGCCGGTCGGCAATACGAACTCTACTTTATACGTTCCCGGGAGAAGGTCCTTGAAAAGATAATTTCCGAAAGCGTCGGTCAACGCAGTCCGATTCGTCGTCCCGTTCAGCTCTTTAACCGGATTACCGGAGCCGTCCTGCAAATTAACCGTTACTCCGCTTTTTACCGGCTCTCCGGCATCCTGAATCCCGTCCGCGTTCGTATCTTCCCAGACGAAATCCCCGATTTGAACC
Organism: Cohnella endophytica; assembly: GCF_003628305.1. Taxonomy (GTDB): domain Bacteria; phylum Bacillota; class Bacilli; order Paenibacillales; family Paenibacillaceae; genus Cohnella; species Cohnella endophytica. Next base: position 358,774 of record NZ_RBZM01000002.1, read on the forward strand.
GGTTGTACATATCCGGCGTCGATCGTATGGTTAATTTCGCCGAGTTGGAGATCGATGACGTCCGAATCTCCGTTCGTGCCCGGATTGGAATCCGTCGTTTTGTTGGTTCCTTTTTGTTTGAAGGTCAAGACGCGATCGATGCCGCCGATCGTCACCTTTTGAGGGAATCTAACCTTGTACTTGCCCGGCAGCAATCCCGTAAACTCGTAATAGCCCGGATTTCCCCCGTTATTCGCGGTGATCCTCGTACCTTGCGAAACCCACGTACCCGGAGTCGTTTCTTTTAATAGCTCGACCGTCTCGCCGTTAATTCCTTTGCTTGCCGCTTCATCCTGCAAGCCGTTTCCGTTCGTGTCTTCCCAGACGTAATCGCCGATCGCCCCGAGCGGAGGATAAAGACCGGCATCGATCGAGAAATCGTTAGCCGTCAAATGAACGACGTCGGAAACAATCGTTGCGCTTTGGTCCGGAGTCACCGCCGTTCCTCCGACGTTGGAGTCTTTATCCGTAGCGCCGATTCCTTTTAATGTCCACGTATCGTAAGGATTCGCCGGATTTACGTATGCATCCGCGCCGGAACCGTATGTATATTCGCCCGGTTGCAAGGAAGGCATCGTAAATTGAACTTTATAATCCCCTGCATCTAGATTCGGGAATAAGTAGTAACCCGGATTGCCGGCATCGTCGTCTCCCGTTACGGTAAAGACGGGGACGTGCTCCGTGACGCCGTCATTATCGTAATCCTTCGTAAACGGTGTTCCGTCGGACTTCAACAGATCAACGCGCACTCCGTTAACGCCGGTCTCTCCGGCATCCTGAATCCCGTTTTTATTGATATCCAGCCAAACGTAATCCCCGAGCTTCAGCTTCGGGTCCGGCAAAATATGCACGCCGACTTTAGGAGGCTCGGCAGGCTCTAGCGATGACCCGCTTAACTTGTAAGCTTGCTGACCGAACGAGTTCCAAGCGATTTTTTTGTTGGGAGCGCCGACCGGCGCTTTCATCGTCCAAACGATGTTTTTGGAAGCTCCCTTGGCCAGCACATCCGTTGCGACGAACACGAACTTTAAAGCCGTTGCGGTCGTCAAATCGACGGGCGGCGTAGTCGTCCACGTCGTTCCGGGATTGTTCATTTTGGGGTGGGCATCCGTGCTGTAATAAACCGTGTAGCCTACCGGATCCGCCGGCAACGACGGTAGCGGTGCCGTTAATACCGTGTTCCAGGTCGTACCCCGACCGCCTAACAACGCGCCTTCGTCCCCGATTTTCGGAAGCACGTCGACAACGACGATATGGTCTAACGGTACGTTTCCTTTATTGAAAACGGTCAGCTTATAATCGACTCTACCGCCCGCAACGGTCGTTCCGAGCGTATCGCCGGGATCCCCGTCTTTCCATCCGTCGGGCACTTGTCCGAGCATCCAGCCCGAATCCAATTCTCCGCGAACTCGCTTATACGATCCAAGGGCGGCTACTTCGTTTACCGTGAATTGAGCGCCGCTGATAATTAACTTGTCCGCGATCGAACCATCGCCGTCATGGTCGAAGAGATCATCCTTCAAATCGAACCAATAGTCGTTAAAATACGGATGGGTAATCGAATTCGTCGTCACTTCCGCATAGTTAACGTAAGTAGTCGGATCCGCGTACGTGTTCACTTTCGCTTTGTATCGGATCACGAAATAATCGTTATTATCCATCTCGACGGATCCCGTGAATTTCCACGTCATTAACGTATCGGTACCCGCGACGCCCAATACGGGCGAAGCAAGCGTACCGACGTTCGGGAAACCGCTGCTTGCGAAAATCGTCGAGCTCCCGGGCACGTAAGTTAATGAAGGAGGCAACACGTCCATCACGATCGGATCGTAAAATTTATCGCTTGCCAGGTCGGTGTTGGTCACTTTGATTTCAAAATCGATAATTTGATCCGGCGAATAGGAGCTGCCGCCCAGGCGCGTTTTCTTCAATTCGACAAGCGGTCGGTCTCCCCACAATAATACGGTTGCAGGATCATGAAAGACTGTCGGCGTCCCATCGAACGTGTAGTAAAGATCCGCAGTATTCTCTACCTTTTGACCTGCAGCATCCACATTGTAACTATCGTCTAACGTGTAAGTGATTTCGAATTCGGACAGTTGGGCGAAGGAAATCGGCAACGCGCCTGGAATGTCGAATTTCACTCCGGTTACTTTGGTGCCGGGTGGAAGATCGCCAATGTTAAGCGTGTCCGCGGTCTTGCTGTTGGCAATATGTTTCCATAACGTCCAGTCGTCGCCGATCGCGTTCGTCGCGTAATAGACGTCGTAACTTTGGCTCGGAATATCCTGAAAGATCGCGGTGCGTATCGACTTGACATTAAAATCGACCGCGACGCCCGACTTATCTTTTTGAGGCGTCAAGTCGACGATGCTGGCATTCGTCAGCACCGTGTTAGAGTAGTTGTGAAAACCGCCTATGTAGAAGGTAACGTCTTGTCCTTTGGATATTTCTTGTTGATGGACATTAACGTTTTTGTAGAACACGCCGCCCAGCCCGTCATCCAAAGGGGTCGTTACGAAACCGTGGGTTACGGAAGCCGGAAGATTGACGATCGTGCCCGAACCGATCGCGTTAAACGTGACCAAGGCGTTATTCACGACGCACTTGGCCGGAACGGAACAATCGAACGTATTAAAATCCGCAGTAGGATAATTTACCGTAACGTAATAACGCGTATCGTCGCGCATGGATCCGGGATTAGACCATGTGACCTTATTCGTGCTGGAATCGTATACTCCACCGCTGCTTGCGGATACGAATATGGAATGATCGGGTAATGTGTCCGTTAGCGTTACCTTTTCGATATCCAATTGTCCGATATCGTCGGCGGATTGATTATTGTTGAAAAAAAGTTCGTACTGTACGTTTCCGCCGGCCATAGGAATGGGATGCGGAGAAACCTTCGTTTTCGTTAGACTCCAATCGGCCGATGCGGTAGCCGTTACCGTAACGTCGTTCGACGTTTCGACGTCCGTAGCGGCATCGTCGGTGCTATAAATTCTAGCCGAAGTCGTCGTTTGGGTCCCGTTAGCGGTGACGTAAGGCAAGTAGCGAGCATTTACCTGCAAAGTATAGGAATCCCCTTCAACGGGAACTGTCGGATCAAAGCTGAACGTCAGCGTTTCTCCCGTCGTCGTTCCGTCGATCACGGTGCCGCCGCTCCTCGTTACGCCCGAAATTACCTGAATCGGCACGTCGCCCAAATATTGAACGCCTGCGGGCAAAGGAAATTCCAGCTTTAATTTGGTGAAATTCAACGTGTTCGTACTTAACCCGGAGAAGCTGAACTTTATGTCGTACGTAAAAGCTTTACCCGAAGGAACGGTCGGCACGTCTGTCGACAAGCTCATAATGATGCCGTTCGACGGATCCGAATCCGCATTTGCCGTTGGTTTAGGGAGCCAACCGTAATTCCACAGCAAAGTAATGGCTAGAAATACGAAAAATAAAGACTTAACTTTCTTCATTACGAATTTCTCCTCTTAATTAATTATTTTGAAGTTCCGCGCTTACGATTAATCGATGAGTCGCTTTGCGTATCGGATCGCACGTAATGAGAGTCAATCTAGAAACGCTAGTATCATCCTCAAGAACAGACACGTCGTCCGGCATTACGATCCGGCTATCGAAGACGATATAACGATACGTGCCTACCGTCGTGTCGATATCAATGATGTCGCCCGGCTTGAGCTCGCCCAAACGATTGAAATGCCTTCCGAAAGTCCAGCTCCGATGCCCGGCCAAGACGAAATTCCCCTTTTGTCCCGGCATTCTTTCGTCCAAGACCGTCCCCGCTCCCTCAAGCAATTCAGCCGCTTGCGTTCCGCGAACGATCGGTTCGGTCAATTTGATAGATTCGATGCGAATAGAACCTAGCAATCGTTTTCCGTTCACGGTTTTCCACTGCGGCAGTTCCGTTTCCGCCGATGCCGGCGAGATCTCGGATTGAGGCGTCTCCTTGCGGATGTCCCGACTCCACTCGCTTAGAAGTTTCAACTGTTTCTTTTCTTGCACGTGGGCATCGAATTTCGGATAATAAGCCATGGCTAAACCGACTAAGACAACAAACCATAGCACAACGGTTACGATTCGGCCTGACATCCTTTTTTTCATTTTCATTGAAACGATCGTCACCACTCTTCGCAAATCGATCTTTTTCAACATGCCACGCAATATTATACAACAACTATTCTGAACAATTTTTGATATTTAGGGTTAGAATCGAAGATTTATAGGAAAAAAGTCGAATAAAAAAAAGTCCTTTCGACCGCACGGGGTCTAAGGACTCATTCACTAAACTATACAAGTCTATTTCACGATACCGAAGTCATCTTACATTTTCGGAATGACGTTCAGAACGAGCGATAAAAATTGTTCCTTCACGACTTCCGTAGTCTCCATGACTTCTTCGTGGGAGAGCGGCTGATCCAGAATGCCCGCGGCCATGTTGCTGATGCAGGAAATTCCGAGCACTTCGATACCCGAATGCCTAGCTACGATAACCTCTGATACGGTGGACATTCCTACCGCGTCCACACCCAGCGTGCGCAACATGCGAATTTCGGCCGGAGTCTCGTAGTTCGGACCCATCAAGCCGACATAAACGCCTTCTTGAACGGAAAAACCCAGTTGCGCCACCGTTTCCTTCGCGATCGCGCGCAAGCGCGGGCTATACGCATTGGACATGTCCGGGAAACGAACGCCCAGCGCGTTATCGTTCGGTCCGATAAGCGGGTTACGGCCCGTAAGGTTGATATGATCCGAAATCAGCATCAGGTTGCCGGGACTGTAGCTCATGTTAACGCCGCCGGCCGCATTCGTTACGAGCAGCTTCGTTACGCCCAGCGCCTTCATGACGCGAACCGGAAGCGCCGTACGTTCCGGCTCGTATCCTTCGTACATATGGAAACGTCCGCGCATTAAGATGACGCTGCGTCCTTGGAGCATGCCGATCAGCAATTCTCCCGCATGACCTTCGACCGTGGACACGGGGAAATGAGGAATATCCTCGTAAGGAATCGTAACGGCATCCTCTAATTCATCCCCTAGAACGCCTAAACCCGATCCTAAGATTAAACCGATCTCCGGACGGACATCCGTCGTCGTGCGAATAAACGCCGCCGCTTCCTCGATCATCGCTTTCGATGTTGCTTGTGCCATGGACAACCTCTCCTCTAATCCTATTGGTGCACGTTTTTGGCAGCTTTAGTATTACTACTTTAACAATTCAAGGAAACTCTTCCCGTGCGTCGCGTACTTGACGCCGAAGTTGTCGGCGATCGTCGCGGCCAAGTCCGCGAAGCTGGCGCAATCGGGGATTTCCCCCGACTCGGCGAAGCCAGGGCTCCAGGCAAGCAGCGGCACGAATTCCCGCGTGTGGTCCGTTCCCGCGTGAATCGGATCGTTGCCGTGGTCGGCCGTAATGAGAAGCAGATCATGCTCTCCCATTGCCGCCATCAGATCGGGCAATGCCCTGTCGAACTCCTCCAACGCGCGTCCGTAGCCTACCGGATCGCGACGGTGGCCGTACAACGAATCGAAATCGACCAGGTTCGTAAAAATGAAGCCGTGGAAATCGGACTTCATTTCCCGCAGCGTAGTAGCGATGCCGTCGGCGTTACTCTTCGTCGGAATGGCGCGCGTTATGCCTTCCCCGCTGAAAATATCGTTGATCTTCCCGACTGCGATGACGTCCAGCCCATTCGCCTTCAGCGCGTTAAGCACCGTTGGCAGCGGAGGTTTTACGGCATAATCGTGACGGTTCGGTGTACGCTTGAATTCGCCGGGTTTGCCGACGTAAGGACGCGCGATTACGCGACCGACGGAAAACTCGTCCTTCATCGTCAGACGACGAGCGACCCGGCATGCGTTGTAGAGCTCCTCCAGAGGAATGACCTCCTCATGGGCAGCCAGCTGGAACACGCTGTCCGCGGAAGTGTACACGATCCAAGCGCCGCTTTTCATTTGCTCGGCTCCTAGCTCGTCCAAGATTTCCGTACCGGACGCCGGCTTGTTCCCGATGACGGACCTGCCGGTCTCTTCTTCGAATTGCCGAAGCAATTCGGCGGGAAATCCGTCCGGGAAAGTGCGGAACGGCGTGTCGATGCGAAGCCCGGTAAGCTCCCAGTGTCCGGTCATCGTGTCCTTGCCGACGGATACTTCCGACATTTTGCCATGATAACCGACGATGTCGTTGTCTTGCCGCCAATCGCCGAGTTGCGCGATATGGCCTAGTCCTAGACGGCGCATATTCGGCAAAGCAAGTCCTTCGACACGCTCGACGATGTGTCCGAGGGTATGCGCGCCTCTATCTCCGTATTGCTCCGCATCGGGCAATTCGCCGATACCCACGCTGTCCAATACAATTACCGTTACCCGTTGAAATGCCATAATTTTAGCCCTCTTTCATTCGCATGATGCTTATCAAGTGCGCGCCCTCGGATGATTGCGCTCGTATACTTCTTTGATTTTCGGTTTATCCGCCGTTAAATACATCTGGGTCGTGGAAGGCTCCGAATGTCCCAACATTTCCTGAACCGCTCGGATATCCGCGCCATTATCGAGCAGATGGGACGCAAAAGAGTGGCGAAGCGTATGGGGAGTAACGATCATGCCCAGTTGATCCGCATACTTCTTCAGCACTTTCCAGAAGCCTTGGCGCGTGAGCCTCGTTCCAAGGTGGTTCAAAAACAGCGCTTCGACAGGCTTGTCCGAGTTCGTCATACCGGTTCTCGCTTCCGCTAAATACCGGCCGACCCAAAACGCAGCCTGGGAGCCCACGGGCACCATTCTTTCTCTGCCCCCGGAACCCAAGCATAACAAAAATCCCATGTCGAGTCTAACATGGCTAACGTCGAGAGAAATCAATTCGGTTACGCGCAAGCCGGTCGCGTACAGGAGCTCGAGCATCGCCTTATCCCTCAAGCCATTCATGCCGTTCTCCGTTTCAGGAAGAGCGAGAAGCTTATCCAGATCGGCCGTCTCGACCGTTCTAGGCGGCTTACGATCGATTCTGGGAGCTTCGAGCTGAATAGCCGGATCGTAATCCACTGCCCGGCGTATCGTTAAATATTTGAAAAACGATCGTATGGAGACGATTCTGCGCGTCAGCGTCGCCGTAGAACGGCCTGCTTGTTTTAAGTTGCTCAGATATCCCGTTAGATGATGCGCGCGCAGCTCGTTCGGGAGTATAAGCCCGGCGGACTCCAGATAGGCGATCATATCCGATAAATCGCTGGAATAGCCTTGGGAAGTATGACGGGAAACTCCGCGCTCCTCAAGTAAATATTCCAGATAACTATTTAACCAGCTTCTCAGTTCCATTTCCGTCGACCTTGCCTTCCTTACTCGCGATTTCACCGCAAGTCCTGTGGGCTACCGTTTCCGGCACGTTTTTGTATTCCACGCGATAGTGGACAAATCCTTCCGGGGGATTACTCTCCCAGCCAATAAAACAACCGAAGACGATCTCCGGGAGAGCTGTCAGGATCATCCCCTTCTCCCGCGTGAAACACCTTGAAGGCACGGCCTTCCGGAACTTTATAAGGATCGACCGGCTTCAGCCAACTATGGAACCAGCCGAAAAAACCGTGCATGAATACGGCTAACGCAAGAAACAGGAGCGTAAACTGCAGACGCTCCCACCATTTATCGTAAGATTGTTTCATCGCGCATCTCCCCTTCTCGTCCAAGCTCATACTCATCCGTATGAGGAAGGGGAGCAAATCATGTCACCACAAACTTTCTAACGGGATATAAGGAACGCCGACCGCCTCGGCGACTTGGCGATGAGTAATCGATCCCCGGTACGCGTTAACGCCCAGCGCAAGCATCGCGTTGTTCTTCACCGTTTCCCTGAAGCCTTTGGCCGCGAGATGAAGCACATAATCGATCGTCACGTTCGTCAAGGCTAACGTCGAGGTGCGCGGCACGGCGCCGGGCATATTGGCGACGGCATAGTGGATGACGCCGTGTTTCTCGTACGTTGGATTTTCATGCGTCGTTGCGCGGTCGATCGTCGCGATAGAGCCCCCTTGGTCTACGGCGACGTCTACGATAACGGCGCCTTTTTTCATGGTCTTGACCATCTCTTCGCTGACAAGCCTCGGCGCGCGCGCTCCGGGTACGAGAACGGCCCCGATAAGCAGATCCGCTTTCTTCACCGCTTGGGCGATATTATACGGATTGCTCATAAGCGTCCGCAATCGTCCTTGGAATACGTCGTCCAAATAGCGCATCCGATCTCCGTTTTTCTCGAGCACGACCACTTCCGCTCCAAGTCCGAGCGCCATCTTGGCCGCGTTCGTGCCGACGATCCCGCCTCCGATGATAATGACTTCGGCGGGAGGTACGCCCGGAACTCCGCCTAGAAGAACGCCTCTGCCTCCTTGGAAAGCCTCCAGGAATTTTGCTCCTTCCTGCACCGCCATCCTTCCCGCCACCTCGCTCATCGGCGTCAAGAGCGGCAGACTGCCGTTCGTCGCTTGTATCGTCTCGTAAGCGATCGCGGTAACTTCGCTCGCCATAAGCGACCTGGCCAATTCCGGCGCGGCCGCCAGATGCAAATACGTAAATAAGAGCTGCTCTTTGCGAAAAAAACCGAACTCTTCCGGCAACGGTTCTTTTACCTTTACGATAAGATCCGCCTGAGCCCATACCTCGGCCGCATCCGTCGTTAGCTTAGCGCCTGCGGCGACGTATTCCTCGTCCGCGAAACCGCTCCCGTTGCCGGCTCCTGGCTGCACGACGACGGATTGACCTTGACGCACGATCATCTCGCAACCCGCCGGGGTTAGGGCGACTCGGTATTCTTGCTTCTTGATTTCTTTCGGCAATCCAACGATCATATTCGTTTCCTCCCGCCTAATACGCTTCTGTCTCATCCTCTATAGAATGACCAGAGCTCGAGAATATATCTATTGTCATCGCCGTCCTCGTTCGTTGATTTTCATTGTTTTCCTACATTGGATTGCTTATGATAAATATACGTACGTCTATTAAGTACATAACGTGCAAAAGGGGCCTTAACATGCAAGCGATTCTCGTCGACGACGAAAACTTGGCGCTGAAGGACTTATCCAGACAATTGGAAAAAATCGGCGGAATCGAGGTTGTCGCGACCTTTAATTACGCGAGCGAAGCCCTTGAAGCGATCGAATCGTTAAAGCCCGATATCGTCTTCCTCGATATCGAAATGCCGGGAATGTCGGGCATCGAAGCCGCGGAGAAATTACATGGGTTCGATTGCGATCCCTTTATCATATTCGTTACCGCATATGAAGAATACGCCGTTAAAGCTTTCGAGCTGGCAGCCCTGGACTACATACTTAAACCGATCAACACCGAACGGTTAGCCCAAACGGTGCGCAGAATCGGTCAACACCGACAACTGGGGACGTCGATCCCCCTCGCGAATAACGTCGTAACGATTCGATGCATGCAACGATTGCATATCGATTACGGCAAAGCCGAGCCTTTCTCGTGGAGAACAGCCCGTTCCCAAGAATTGTTCGCTTACTTGGCGTACAAGCGCAACCAACCCGTCCGGAAAGATATATTGCTGGAGCTCCTATGGCCGGATACGGATTACAAAAAAGCTTTCACGCAGTTGTATACGACTATCTATCAGGTCCGCAAATCGCTCGAATCCGCCGAATTGTCGATCAAGCTGACGAATAGCGGTTCGGACTACTATTTAGATCTCGCGGACGCCGCATACGACGTTCAAGAATGGGAGAACGCCGGATTAAATATGCCCGAATTGAACTCGGAGACGGCTGCGCTGTATCAGAAGTGGCTAATGGACTACACTGGGGATTATCTAGCGGAGCACGATTATAGATGGGCCGAGAGCGAAAGAATCAGGCTTCGCGATCTCTGGATATGGCATGCGCTCGAGGTTGGACGAGTATGGCGTGAAGCGGATTGCCGCAAGGAAGCGCTCGGGCTTTATGAAATGATCGAAAAGAGATTTCCTTACTTGGAGGAAGCCTACTTGGCCATGATGCAGATTCATGCCGAGAACCTCGACGCGCAAAGAGTGAAAGGTACTTACGATCGATTATTCGCAATGTTCCGGGAGGAGTATGCCACGCTGCCTTCGCCGGAAACGAGGCAATGGTACGATCGGTGGATGCAACGATAATGAAAGAGGGGCTGCCGAGTTCGATTGCGTTCACTCGACTGCCCCTTATCTTTTTACTCGGCTAATAGCTTCTCGATATCCGGCGCGATCTCAAGCGGCTTAACCGGAGGTTCGATTAGCTTCACTACCCGCCCTTGGCGGTCAACGAGAAACTTAGCGAAATTCCATGTGATTTCTCCGCCCGTCTGTTCGGTCAAGTAACGGAACAAAGGATCCGCGTCCTCTCCTTTTACGTCCACCTTCTCGAATATGGGGAAGGTGACGCCGTAATTGATGCTACAGAACGCTTCGGCTTCCGCAGAAGTGCCAGGCTCTTGTCCTCCGAATTGATTGCAAGGAAAACCTAGAACGACTAACCCCTGATCTCCATACTTCTCATGCAACTCTTGCAGTTCCTTGTATTGAGGAGTCAACCCGCATTCGCTGGCCGTGTTGGCGATCAGTAGAACTTTGCCCTCGTATGAGCCAAGATTGACTTCTTGACCGTTTGCCTTGCGATTCGTGAACGAATAAATAGACATTTTTATTCCTCCCAATATGTTTTGGTAATTTATTGTGACGGATTTTGCTGTACTTTTTTCAACATCTCGGTAATTTGGGCGCGTAACGCTTCCGCTTCCCCGGAGGACACTCCCGCTTGGCAAAATAATTGCTCCGGAATTGCCCGCGCTTTATCCTTAAGCGCCGTCCCTCTTTCGGTCAAAGCGATGATGACGCTGCGTTCGTCTTGTTTATCCCTTACCCTCGTAAGAAGACCCGTTTGCTCCAGCTTCTTCAGCAGAGGCGTTAGCGTTCCGGAATCCAAGTACAGTCTCTGTCCTAGCTGCTTAACCGTGATCCGATCCTTTTCCCACAACGCCAACATCGCGATGTATTGGGTATAGGTAAGTCCGATTTCCTTCAGCAACGGATGATACAGCTTCGTGATCTCCCTAGCGCAAGCGTATACCGCGAAACACAGTTGATTGTCTAGCTTTAATACCGAATCGGTACCCATCGACGCCTCCTTTCTCTCGCTTTCGCTCGCCTCGATTGATTGCATGCAATTTAATCGCCATTAATATATCATCTTCGCCAGAGCGTGTCAAAACCTTGACACCCCCATAAAGATTGTATACAATTTAATTTATAACAAGGGAAATGACGATCGATCATTTCGGCCGGGAGGCGATAATCATGTCTTTATACGATATTCCAGTACAATCCGCGCGAGGAGAGGCTCTTAATCTGTCCGATTACGAAGGCAAAGTTATGCTCATCGTGAATACGGCAAGCAAATGCGGCTTCGCTCCCCAATTCAAAGGGTTGCAACGGCTTCACGAGACCTACGCTGGCGAAGGTTTGGCCGTTTTAGGCTTCCCTAGCAACCAATTCGCCAATCAGGAGCCGTTGGAAGGCGATCAGCTCGCCGAACATTGCCAGATCAATCATGGCGTTACCTTTCCCCTGTTCGCCAAAATCGACGTCAAGGGCCGCGGCATTCACCCGCTCTATAAACATCTAACGAAAGCCGCACCCGGATTCCTTGGATTAAAAAGCATCAAATGGAATTTCACGAAGTTTCTCGTCGACCGACATGGCAAAGTCGTCAAACGCTTCTCCCCTACCGATACGCCCGAAAAAATCGAGAGCCAGATCCGCCTGCAACTGTCTAAAGATTAATAGGATTATAACTATCCGATAACGTGAAAGAGGCTACCCCGTCTAATCCGGGGTAGCCTCTTCGATTCGCGTTAGGAGTTAGGTTTGTCCGATTCGGCTGCCTGGCATTTCGCGCAGACGCCTTGGAAGTCCAGACGATGATCGAGCACGGAGAACCGATATTCCAGCTCTAGGCGCTCTTCGAGAGGCCCTAGCCAATCTTCCATGATCTCCGTCATGGATCCGCACTTGACGCAGATTAGATGATGGTGGTGATGCTTATTGCTATCCGTACGCAGATCGTAACGGGCAACTCCGTCACCGAAATTCATCTTCTCGACGATATGCATTTCGCTAAGTAACTCTAAGGTGCGATACACGGTAGCAAGGCCGATTTCGGGCGCTTTGTCCTTTACGAGCATGAACACGTCTTCCGCGCTCAGATGGTCTTCTTCGTTCTCAAGGAGTACGCGAACCGTCGCTTCCCGCTGCGGGGTTAGCTTGTAGCCCTGGGACTGCAGTTGTTGTTTGATTTTATCGATGCGGGCTTCCATGGTTTCCCCCTCCGGTCGCTGGTACACTTCCTTTCATTATAGGATGAGCCTCTTAGTTAAGTCAAACCTCGCAGCGTCATTTGGAAGAAAAAGTCGTATTTTCCACCGCCACAACAGCCGGAGACGTCGGCGCGACGCGCTCCAAAATTCGCGGGGAAACAAAAGCTTCATAGAGCGAAGCAACGATCAGCATGAGAAGCATCATTCCCGTTACGGCCGTGTGCGCGAGGAATGGAGGCATTAGCTGCCCTTTACGCCGGAATAATCGCTCTCGAACGACGAAATAAGCGAATCTTGCCGCGGAGATGCTTGCGATCATGAGCGCCGGAACGATGATTGCGTTCTGCGGGGCGGTAGCGACCAAGAAGAACAATACGCCCTTCCAAGCCAACTGCTGCGCCAACAGCGCGACAGCGAATCCGATCAGCACGCCTTTCAGAAAATCCAGCACGAGCACGAGTGGAAGTCCGATGACCGACAAGCCCAGAAACCAGATCAATAACAGCCATTTCCCATAAAACCAGAAGCTATCCCAAAAGGAAGTTGCCGCGGACGTATGCTGCGGGTCTTTAACCGACGACAAGTACGCGCCGAGATTATCGGCAAGCTCCTGCTGCTGCTCCAACGTTAGCGCGTTAACGAGCATCGCCCCGAAGATTGCTCCTACAATGACGAGAACTCCGACGAATACGTACAAATTCAAGTTATCCCGAGCCGACAAATTCCACAGCTTGATGTGCATGGAAGCTTCCTCCTCGTCCTTCAACCCAGACACGCCTCGTGCCTATGTGTATGACGGACAAGCCGGAATTATGAGCGGGCTAACGTGCCGTAAGTGCCCCCGCTTCCGGACGTGAATACGGCTTTTCCCTCCCGGGCGTCGATAATCATGTCTGCTATCGACTCTCCCGTGATCGGAATTAGCCGTTCTTTGGCCACGCGATGCAGGATTTCCATCTCCGTGCCGACTTCCGCGAATAAACGCTCGCGTTTGACCGGTCCGATTCCGGGAAAAAAGGATAGAGGAACCTGAGGCCGGTAAGGAGGACGACTTTCGAGACCGTATGGACGGTCACGATCCGCCAACTGCCGAATTCGTCCCGATACGCCTCGCACCAGTCTGTCGCTCCCGCATGCCGGACATACGCCGAAAGCTTCTTCCGCTTCGGTTAAGGCCTTGTCGCATTTGCCGCAAGAAGTCGTATGATACTTCCCGAGCTGAGGATGAAGCCCATAGTTTGCCGCAATACGTCGTCCTCCCCTGTTCTTCAGCGCCATCGCCAGCTCTTCGAACGAAGGTTCTCCCAGTATGAGCTCGTTGCACTCCCGAGCTATCATTCCCGTGGAATGGGCGTCCGAGTTCGTCAGGAACGGATAGCGATCAAGCTCGGATATTCGACTGGCCATCGCCGTATCCGAGCTTAGCCCCAATTCGACTGCAGCAATGCCGTCCGGATCCAGCCGATCGGATAACCGATCCGCCGAACAACCTAGCAACCCCCTGTGCGGCGTGAACGCGTGCGCGGGGACGAGCAGCCCGCCCCTGGCGAGCAACTCGCTCTGAAGCTCCCTTGCCGTAATCCAGATACGTTGCGAGCTTAACGAAATGTTCTTCACGCGCGGCTTCATCCACGCCGTCCATTCTTGCATCGCTTCCAAAGTCGGCAAATAGCCGAGAAGATGAAAAGGTCCGCCTCCCTCTTCCTTTACTTCCATCTCGATTCCCAGCACGATCGTCGTGTCACGGTAGCGGATGCCTCCGCCTCGGATTTCCTCCATCTCGCCGGATTCCAGACAATCGATCATATCCTTCTGAACGCCAGGCGAATGGCAGTCTATGATCCCGATCAACTCTACGCCTTTGCGTTCGGAGGCTTCCTTGGCGATGTTCCGGAAGGTAAGCTCCTTGCTGCCGCTAATTTTGACCGGCTGCCCATCCTGGCTTCTCCCGATGTGCACGTGCAAATCCGCGAAATAGGGCCGGAGCTCCATTAGAACGATCCCGTTAGCTTATACATGCGCCAAGCGTAGACGGCGAGCAAGGTTTTGGCGTCGCAGATCCGCCCTTCCTCGATATATCGCTGTGCTTCATCCAACGTAATGGCCTCGCACGTCAGGAATTCCTCATCATCAAGATGCATCTCTCCGCGCTCCAGATCGCTAGTGAAGTATAGATGTACGATTTCTTCGGCAAAGCCCGGAGAAGTGGAGAACGAACGCAGATGGGTAATGCTTCTCGCACGATATCCCGTTTCCTCCTCCAGCTCCCTGAGCGCGGCCGCTTCGGGCTCTTCTCCCGCGTCCAGTTTGCCCGCCGGTATCTCGACTTGAACTTTCTCGAGCGGTTTGCGGAACTGCTCTACGACGAGCATTTTATCGTCCAGGATAGCTACCACGGCCACCGCTCCGGGATGTCGGACGATCTCGCGGGTAGCCGTCTCGCCATTCGGCAGAAGTACCGTATCCACTTGCAACGAAATCATTCTTCCTTCGAAAATCGGTTTCGTTTCCAAAGTTTTCTCATAAAAAGGGTGAAGATGTTGCTCGTTCTTATCGCTCATGAATAAGCCTCCAGACATGAAAGTAAGTATTTGCGCATAAGTTCAACATATAGGCTTGTCCAATGGATTGCAAGCCCGCATAGAGGAGGCCGAGAACCGATGTTGAAAAAATACGTTTCGCCCAATAAGCTCCAATTCGTCGGCAAAGCCTGGGAAATTCGTTACGCGCTTCGCCAGGAGCGCAAGCAACATGGAGGACTGACATTGGTCTCCGATTTAATCGCCGACGATTCGACGAAGAGGCAGGGCCCCGGCAAAGCTTAGCTTTGCAAGGGCGCTGCCTCTTGTATGTTTCCAATCCGTTATTTCTTTAACGTTTCGTTAACGATCGCAATGACGAGCTCCGTTACTTTCACGATGTCGTCGGCTTTGATCTGTTCTTTGGTCGTGTGAATATATTCGTATCCGACCGCCAGGTTAACGGTCGGTACACCGTTGCCGTTAAATACGTTCGCGTCGCTTCCGCCGCCGGACGGGAACATCCGAGGTGCAAGGCCGATCGCTTGGATGGCCGATTTGGCCACCTCGACGACTTCGTCGCCATCGCCGTAGGAATAGGCCGGATACATCGTTGCCGTCTCGAAATCAAACTCGGCTCCGTATTCCTTGGCCGCGCTCTCTACCGCTTCCCTCATTGCTTCGATTTGACGGTCCATTTTCTCCTGTACCTGACTGCGGGCCTCGGCGTAGATCTTGATCGTATCGGTGACGATATTGACCTCGCCCCCGCCTTCGAACCGACCGATGTTAGCGGTCGTCTCGCTGTCGATGCGGCCGAGCTTCATGCGGGATACCGCCTTGGAAGCGACCTGGATCGCGCTGATTCCGTCCTCCGGATTCACGCCCGCATGCGCGGCTTTGCCTTTGATCGTAATATATTGGCGGGAATTCGTCGGCGCTGCCACCGCGATCGCTCCGACTTCTCCGTTGGAGTCGAGCGCGTAGCCGAACTTCGCGCGAAGACGGGAACCGTCCATCGCCCGCGAACCGAGCAACCCCGACTCTTCCCCCGAAGTAATGACGAATTGAATGCCCCCGTGAGGCAAGTTTTGCTCCTTCAGCACTCGAAGCGATTCGAAAATCGCCGCCAAGCCCGCTTTATCGTCCGCACCGAGAATCGTCGTTCCGTCGCTGCGAATGTAGCCGTCGTCGTCCAAGCGGGGTTTGATTCCGTTGCCGGGCGACACGGTGTCCATATGGGAAGTGAACAAAATAACAGGGACATTCTCGTGTCCCGCAGTCGGAGCCAACCACGCGAACAAATTGCCCGCTCCGTGTCCGATTTTCTCGGCAACGTCGTCTTCCGTGACTTCAAGTCCTAAATCTTCGAATTTGCGAAAGAGCACCTTGCTGATTTCCGTTTCGTATTTCGTTACGCTATCGATTCTCACCAATTCCATGAATTCCGCGATCAAACGTTCTTTTTGCACCATGTTCTTTCCTCCTGACGAAGCTTTCGTTACAATAGTATTTGTGGACAAGCAATTATTGAAAGGATGACTTTCCGATGAACAAAAAATGGTTCAAAATCGTCGTTTACGGCACATTGATAGTCATGCTCGTTTCTACGTTGTTAATGAGCTTAGGCTCCCTGCTCGAGTAGGTTCGGCGTAACCGAATATTTCCGCGAAGTGAGGGAGAACGCGGATTCCGACTTCTTCCGGAGTCAACCGCTTTCCGATCAGGCTTTCGATCGAGGTCACTCCGTATTCGGTAATCCCGCACGGGATAATGCCTTGAAAGCCTTCCTGCTCCACGTCCCGGTTGACGTTCAGCGCGAACCCGTGACTCGTCACGAATCCTCTGCGGGTCCGGGCTTTGTTGAACTTCACGCCGATCGCCGCGATTTTGGAATCTCCGACCCATACTCCCGTATATTCCGGCTTTCTGCCGCCTTCGATACCGAATTCCGCAAGCATCTTGATTAGAACTTCTTCGAGATTCCGTAAGTATTGGTGCAAGTCGAGTCCGACCGCGTCCAAGTAAAGAAGCGGATAACCGACCAATTGGCCGGGTCCGTGATAAGTAATGTCGCCGCCCCGGTCGATTTCGAACAAAGAGATGCCTCTGCGGGCAAGTTCCTCTTTGCTGTATAGCAAATGCTCCGGATGGCGATCAGATCCGATCGTATAAGTCGGATCGTGCTCCAAGAGAAGTAACGTATCTTCCCTCTCTTCGCGGTCGATTTCCTTGACGAGTTTTTTCTGAAGATCCCAAGCCTCGCCGTAATCCATTCTGGAAAGCCAATCGGTATCCAGCTTCCGCATGCCATTTGCCCTCCTTTCGCGACTCCCTTTCTATTGTAGCTTATCGAAATCGGACATCGCAAACGGACGGCCCGGCATTTCGCGCAAACGCGAGACCGGGCCATCATGATTTAATAAAGCTTCGTTTCTTGGTTGTAGCTCTCGAGATTTTCTTTGACGCGCTGCAGGAAACGTCCGCAGATAACGCCGTCGAGAATCCGATGATCCAGCGACAAGCACAGGTTAACCATGGATCGTACGCCGATCATGTCGTTGATCACGACGGGACGCTTGACGATCGATTCGAAGGTGAGGATCGCCGCTTGCGGATAGTTGATGATCGGCTGCGACAAAATGGAACCGAACGAGCCCGTGTTGTTCACCGTAAACGTACCGCCTTGAACGTCATCCAGTTTGAGCTTCTTGTCGCGGGTACGACGCGCCAGATCGTCGATCTCGTGAGCGATTCCCGCGATATTTTTCTGATCGGCCTGGCGAATGACCGGCGTGACGACCGAGTCTTCCGTACCGACGGAGAGCGAAATATTGATCTCCCGTTTGACGATGATTTTATCGACCGCCCAAACGGAATTCATGATCGGATAATCCTTGATCGCGTTAACCGCCGCTTTGATCAAGAACGGCATGTACGTTAAGTTGATGCCTTCCCGTTGACGGAATTCGTCCTTCAGCTTGTTGCGCAGCACGACGAGATTCGTAACGTCGACTTCGATCATCATCCAGCCATGCGGAATTTCGCTGACGCTTTGACGCATGCGGGTCGCGATCGTATTGCGGACCGGCGTGACGTCGATAAAATATTCTCCGCGTCCGGGCATCTCTTGCCCTTGCGTTTCGACGGACGGAATCCGCGGAGATTCGGACAGATGCATGCCGGACGAACGTACGGGAATTTTCGGATCCATCGGCACGATCGGCGTTACGGACGAGCTAGCGGACGATGTCGAAGATGCATGAACCGTAGACGGCGCGTTCGCCGGGGAACCGATCGCGGCGTTACCCGCTTCCGCGGCGGATAGTACGTCTTTGCGTGTAATACGTCCGCCTTCTCCCGTCCCGGCCACGCGGTTAAGATCGATCTGCCTCTCGGCAGCCAACCTTTGAACCGCCGGAGAATAGCGAAGCCTCATCGGCGCATTCTCGTCAATGATCGCGGCGCTCGAAGCCGCGACGATTGGCGGTCGTGCCGCGGAAGCGGTTTGCCCTCCCGCGACAGCTTCCTCAACCTTGCCCGCACCAGGGTCGGCTTGTTCCCCTCCGTCAGCGACTTCGATCTCCACGAGGCATATCGCGGCTCCGACCTCGACAGTCTCGCCTGATCCGACGAGATGCTTCACTAGCTTTCCTTTGACGGTAGCTGGCAATTCGGCGTTCACTTTATCGGTGATGAGGTCGCAGATGGGCTCGTACATCTCGATCTGGTCGCCCGGTTCCTTGAGCCAACGGTCAACCGTAGCGGATACGAGCGATTCCGCCAACTGCGGCATCGTTATTTCGATGATTTTTTTCGCCATTCGTAAGTTCTCCTCCCTAGACCGGGCAGTTACTCCGGCTTAGTAGCGCGCGAGCTCCAGCATCGCGGTTTTGAGCTTTTCTTTGTTCAACAGGAAGTGTTTCTCCCCCGGCGGGTTGATCGGCATCGCAGGCACGTCGGGCCCGCACAATCTGCGAATCGGAGCGTCCAGGTCGTACAACAGTTCCTCCGCGATGATCGCCGCAACTTCGGCACCGATTCCGCCCGTCTTGTTGTCTTCATGAACGATAAGGACTTTCCCCGTCTTGGATACCGCTTCGAGAATGCCTTCCCGGTCGAGCGGCTGGATCGTGCGCAAGTCTAAAATATGAGCTTCGATCCCATGCTCCCGGGATAACTCCTCCGCCGCTTGCATCGCGAAGTGCAGAGGCATGCTGTAACCGATAATCGTCAGATCGGAGCCTTCGCGCATGACGTTCGCCTTGCCGATCGGAACGACGTAATCTCCATCCGGAACTTCGTCGCTGATCAGACGGTAACACTTCTTGTTCTCGAAGAAAATGACCGGATCCGGATCGCGGATCGCGGCTTTCAGGAGTCCTTTGGCATCGTATGCCGTCGCGGGCACTACGATCTTAAGTCCCGGCGTGCCGAAGAAAACCGATTCCGGACATTGGGAATGATACAAGCCTCCGAATACGCCGCCCCCAATTGGAGCGCGGATGACGATCGGGCAATCCCAGTCGTTATTGGAGCGATAGCGGATTTTGGCCGCTTCGCTGATGATTTGATTCGTTGCCGGGAACATAAAGTCCGAATACTGCATTTCCGCAATCGGCTTCATGCCTGCCATGGCGGCGCCGATCGCGACTCCCGCGATGGCGGACTCCGCCAGCGGGGCATCGATCGCCCGTTGCTCGCCGAATTGCTGCTGCAAGCCTTTGGTCGTTCCGAATACGCCGCCTTTTAAGCCGACGTCCTCGCCCATGATGAACACGTTCTCGTCCCGTTCCATTTCTTCTTTCATCGCCAATCGGATCGCGTCGATATATTCGATAACCGGCATTAGTGTCCCTCCCCGCTCTGTTCCGCGTATACGAAGCGGAACGCGTCCTCTACCCGTTGGAACGGAGCGTTTTCCCCGTACTGGGTCGCTTCGTCGATCTCCGCGCGAATGTCCGCCTGAAGCTTGGCTTCCTGCTCCTCCGACCACAATCCCGCATCCGTCAAATATTGCTTATACACGGGCAAGGAGTCTTTCGCTCTATGCAAATCTACTTCTTCTTTGGTCCTGTAAGCCATATCGTTATCGGAAGTCGAGTGCGCGGTAACCCGGTAAGTCATAATCTCGATGAGAGTCGGTCCTTCGCCGGCAATGGCGCGTTCACGAGCTTCGCTTACGACTCGGTACACTTCAAGCGGATCGTTGCCGTCCACCCGGATGCCCGGGAAGCCGTAGCCTAAAGCACGATCGCAAATACGTCCGCGGGTTTGTTTATCCACCGACATGGAGATCGCGTATTGATTGTTCTCGCATACGAAAATAACCGGCAAACGATGAACTCCGGCGAAGTTGCAGCCTTCGTGAAAATCGCCTTGGTTGCTCGAACCTTCTCCGAAGGTCACGATCGCGACGGAAGGCTCTTTGCGCATTTTCGCCGCCAATGCGAATCCCGTAGCATGGGGAACTTGCGTAGTAACCGGGCTTGAGCCGGTCACGATCCGAAGTCTCTTGCTACCGAAGTGCCCCGGCATCTGGCGTCCGGCGCTATTCGGGTCTTCCGCTTTCGCGAAGATCGAAAGCATCAGGTCTTTAACCGTCATCCCCAGGGATAGAACAAAACCGTAATCCCGATAATACGGTAAAAACCAATCATGCTTCAGATCCATGGCATACCCCATTGCGACCTGCGATGGTTCCTGGGTAATTCCCGAGATGTGGAAGTTGACTTTACCGGCGCGTTGCAGCAATTGCCCCCGCTCGTCGAAACGACGGGCTAGCATCATCGTCTTGTACATGTCGACCGCGCGCTCGTCCGTTAAGCCTAGCGCGTTGTGGCGATGGTTGTGCTGGACGGAACCTGCTTGTTTCATGGGCGCGTCCTCCTGCTATTGTTAGAATTTATAACCTGGTCTTAATACTTGAGCTTAAAACCTATTATACTCCCCTCGGAAGCAAAAAGAAACGCCCAACCCTCGGATGCGGATGATTTTGCCAACAACGCCGTCTTATCGGCGCGAAGCTTATCTCTTATCCCGGGGGTTGAGCTGGTTTTATAAACGCATTATCCGTGCGACGCGGCGCCTTCGACGGCTAACATGACTTCTTGCATCGCTTCCGACAAAGTCGGGTGAGGATGGATCGTTCTTCCGATTTCCCATGGAATCGCATCGAGCAATTTAGCCAAGGAAGCTTCGGCGATCAATTCCGTTGCATGAGCTCCGACAAGGTGTACGCCGAGCAGATCGCCCGTCGTCTCGTCTGCGACGACTTTGGCGAACCCGTCGGATTCCCCGTATACGAGAGATTTCCCGATCGCCCTTAAAGGAACCTTCGCCGTCTTTACCTTCATGCCTTGGGCTTTGGCGTCCGCCTCCGTCCATCCGATGGAAGCAGCCTCAGGCTTGGAATATATACAGCGCGGAATGTCCCGATCAGCCGCTCTTGACGGTTTCTTGCCCAATAGATGTTCAACCGCTATGGCCGCTTCGTGCATCGCGGCGTGTGCAAGCTGTATGCCTCCTATGCAATCCCCGATCGCATAAATATGCGACTCCCCGGTCTGAAGCGTAAGCGGATTGACTTTAACGAACCCTTTGTCCGCTTTGACATCCGTATTCTCGAGTCCGAGATTCTCGACGTTTCCTTGTCTGCCGACGGAAATCAACATTTTCTCAGCGTCGATCGCCACAACCTCTTCCTTGACGGAAACTTCCGCGCGCACGCCATTATCCGTCAATTTGCAGCTTTCCGTGATGAAAGTGGCTCCCGCGAGGATCGTGACCCCCTTTTTCTTCAAGGCTTTCGCGATTTCCGCGCTGACGTCTTTATCTTCCGTAGGAAGCACGCGATCCGCTGTTTCGACTAACGTAACCTTTGTTCCGAAGTCGCTCAGCATCGAAGCCCATTCCACACCGATAACGCCGCCGCCGATAATTATGATAGATGATGGCCGAGTAGACCAATCCAAAGCTTCGTCGCTAGTCGCGATACGTTCGCCGTCATACGGAATGCCCTCAAGCTTGCGCGGGCGCGAACCCGTTGCAATAATGACATTCTTCGGTACGATCGTCTCCGAATCCCCATTCTCGAGCTCTACGGCGATCGCGCCGCTGCGCGGCGAGAAAATAGAAGGACCGGTAATTCTCCCGCTCCCGTTGATGACTTCAATGCGATGTTGTTTCATCAGGGCCTGCAAGCCTTTGTACAGCTGGGAAACGATATCGTCCTTCCGTTTGTGGACTGCCTTCCAATCCACGGCAATCGTCGTACCTTCAGGTATTGAAACGCCATATGAGGCGGCTTGTCCGATCGTGGCGTATACTTCCGCGCTTCTAAGCAAAGACTTGCTTGGAATGCATCCTCTATGCAAACATGTTCCTCCGAGTTTGTCGCGTTCGATTATAACGACGCTGCGTCCGGCTTGTGCCGCCTTAACCGCGGCCGTATAGCCCCCCGGCCCGCCACCCAGTACGGCGACATCGACTTCGATTGGCATAGTTTCCCCTCCGTATGTAAACTGACTCCACCATTGTACCCTTTTTTCCGCTCGGGGACAAAACCTCTTGTTACCATCAACCGTTTGCTCTTGTCGCTCCGACCTCGTATTCATTGGTCTTTCTCGCTATCCCCTTCGCTCAGATCACCATGCTACCTCCAACGCATTACTCCTTTTTACGCTATCCCCTTCGCTCAGATCACTTCGCTTTCTCCTACGAATTACCCCTTTTGACGCTATCCCGCTAGCTCAGGAACCCAATAACCTACCTCCCCCTTCTCTTTCGACGATATCCCCTACGCTCAGAAAATAGATGGGCTCTCCGTACATCGTTTTTGACGATATCCCTGTCGCTCAGGGGAATGGTACATTTCAGCATAATAGTAACAACAATTTCACGCACACCGATTTTATTAAGTAATTTCTGGAATTTTTATCTTTAAATACGAACATATGTTTGCTATAATTAAATTATGAAATATAACCTTTAGATCGGGGGTGATCTGACATGAGTTTGCGGATTGCAGCGGAACAATTCGAATTGTTTTCTCAGCGTTTCGCTAAAGAGGACGACTGCATTTCATCGTTATTTCATGTCCGATGGCCCGAAGGTTTTCGCTGTCCGCGTTGCGATCATTCTTTGTATTATTTAATTACCTCTCGCCGATTGCCATTATACGAATGCCGTTCTTGCCGCAAGCAAACTTCCCTTATCGTCGGAACGATCATGGAAGGCAGCCGGACACCCTTGCGTCTGTGGTTTCAAGCTATATTTCTCCACACTCAGGACCTATGCATCAATGCGATTCAGCTATCGGAAAAAATAGGCGTGACTTATAAGACGGCTTGGCTAATATGCCATAAAATTCGCTACGCAATGGGTCGTGCGGAGTCGGAGCGACTTTTAACCGGTATCGTTCGAGTTTCTGATTCCGTTTATTGCAAACGAATGACGACTTACATGGAATGGCATAAACAGGAGCAGCATCTCCTGGTCGGAACATCCGACTCCGCGAACGGGAATATCGGTCAGTTGAAAATCAAGCTTCAAAACAAACATGCATTAATAGACAAGTACGACTGCCCTGATCCCGCAGCTTTTATTCGTCAAAACGTCGATCCGCACTCTGCGTCTTCCGTCATTTTCACGAGAAGATACGGCAGGTCCATGAACAAAAAATTAGCTTGGGTTGGATTCAATGTCACATGGTGGTTAGGTCGACTTTTTCGCGGCATTGGTCCGAAGCATCTTCAAGCTTATTTAGATTTGTATTGTTATTTATACAATCGGAATCGCAACTCGTTATTCGACTGTTTATTGAAGGACAGCGTCTCCTTCAAAAGAATCACTTGCCGCGAACTCATCGGCTATGAACCTGTACCACGATCTAATCGTCCTCCAAGGGCTCCCCGGAATCTTATTACGACGACCGGCTAACAAAGTATTTCTTAAACCTATTTCGGACAATAGACTTCAGGACACAAGCGGTCATCCTTGTAACCTGCGCTTTGTTTCTGTGCAACGGGATTGCATGAAAAACTGTGGGGCTACATCGAGTCATTTTACCTGAGCCAATGGGATAGCGTGAAAAGCGATTCGACGAGCATCGAGAAGTTATCCTGAGCACATGTGATACCATGAAAAGCGGTTGGGCTAGGTCGAGCCGTTGATCCTGAGCCAAGGGGATGGCGTGAAAAGTGAATGGACACCCGACGAGGAATTTTCCTGAGCCAAGGGGATGGCGTGAAAAGCGATTGGATGAGCAACGATGAGGCTGTCTACTGAGCCTAGGGGATAGCAAAAAGGAGACCCGAGAGGGTCCCCTTGAATGTGCGTGAGATACTAATTTATTTGCCGATGTCCATTTTGTCGTTCAACAGTTTCGCGATGCCGTTCTGGCGGGCTACGGTTGAATTATTTAGGAATAGGACGTCGGTAATTTTTTGTTTCTTGACGAAATCGACCATGTTTTGTTTGAAGTAACGCGGGTCGATATAATAAATTTTCTCGTAATGAGGCAGAAGGAACGGAATGAACGAGTTGGCGTAAGAGTCCTTGACGACGGCAATGCTTTTACCGTTCTTGACCTTCGTGTCGATCTCGCCCCAAGGGAAGTCTCCCCCGAGGAAAGCCGCGTAATAGGAGCTGCTCTGTTTGCCGTATTTTGCGTCTACGACTTTATGATCGATCGCTTTATCCGCGGTCGAATACAAAGTGTATTTGTAATCGGTAAACGGCGTGTAGTACGTCAATGTGTCGGGATGGGACTTGAGCTTGTCGCTGAGGGTCGCTTTGTAAGCCGTACCCAGGAATCCTTCCATCGTCACTTTCTTGTACTTATCGAGCGCCACGGGCTTCTCGCCGATCGTTTTCATAAACTCGACGTATGCGTAATACGCGCCTAGCGCCGTCCAGTGATGATCCGTGCGGAAGAATACGTATTCGCTCTGATGCTGGTCGAGCGCGCCGTACGCGTTGACTTGGCCGATCGAAGCATCAAGTCGCTCGTTGATATGGTCGAACGCTTTTTTTTGCGACGCGGACATGGCCCGGTACTTGTCGTTGTCGATAAACTCGGCGGATGTAGGAGCGAGCAACGAGTAAACGTTCACGTTAGTTCCGACTTCTTTCTTGAAGCGGTTGAGCGCTTCCGCGTACATCTCGGCGGCCGAAGCGGAATAGGTGAACAAGGTAAACGCCCGGTCCTTAAGCACCAAGTATTTCACCGCACTGGCATCCGTAACGGTGCTGGAGTCTCCAGGCGTCGTTCCGGCATTCGCATCTCCTTTTCCGTTGTCGCCTCCGTTTTTGTTCAGATCGACGGCCATGTTATCTCCGCCTTGCACGATAATGGATGCCCCATCCCCGCCTTGGAATCCTTTAAGCTCTTTCAAGCTCGTTCCCACCTGAACTAACGAAGTCCGATAAGCGAAGTTGTCGGAGAAATAGTTGTCGTAATCCCGAGTGTATTCCCCTCCGAAAAATCGATCGACCGTGAATTCCGGGCTCTTCGCGATGTCCCGTTGTTCGAGCTGGGAAACCCCTTGAGATCCTTTTCCTAATAAATTCACGGCGCCGAAGCCGAATATGAACACCAAGAATAACAGAAGATTGAGTTTGACTTGCAGTTTCATTTCCACCCTCCTCGTTAGAACCGGTAATAAAGAAACGGATTATACGTGCTGCCGATGAGCAAGATCGTCGCGATGATCAAAATCGCGATGTTGAGCACCGGTACGCCGACTCCTTGCAAACCTGCCCCGAGTTTCGGATTGGATTCGGCGAGGCGGGTGAATGTCCATTTCATGAGCGGCGTCGAAGCGATAATCGCAACGATGAACAGCAATACGTTTTCTTTGAAGTAAATTTGCATTTCCGTCGAATAGAAATTCCTATGATACAAGCCGAACATCGTCAGTAATGCTTTAATCGCTTGATGAAGGTCGGTGAAGTAAAACCATACCCATCCGATCAGCATCGCGAGCGTCGAATAAAGATGCGCGACGAATCGAGGACCTTTCTCCAACCATTTGCCAAGGAATACCCGCTCCAAATAGATCAGCAACCCGAAATACAAACCCCAAATGATGAAGTTCCAGCTAGCGCCATGCCAGAAGCCGGTCAAGAACCAGACGACGAACAAATTGCGCAAGTAAAACTTTCGGTTGCCGCCTAGTGGAATGTACACGTAATCCCGGAAAAATCCGCCTAGACTCATGTTCCAACGACGCCAGAACTCTCCCGCGGATTTCGAAATATACGGATAATTGAAGTTCTCGCGCAAATTGAATCCGAACATTTTGCCTAGTCCAATCGCCATGTCCGAATAACCGGAGAAATCGAAATAAATTTGCAGGGCGAACAAACATACTCCGAACCAGATGCCCAGCACGGTAGCCGAGCCTGACGATGGATTCAGCATTTGCGATACACTCTCTCCGAGCAGATTCGCGATGATGACCTTCTTGCCGAGACCGATCATGAAGCGCGTAATCCCTTCGCTAAAGCCGGCCATCGTCACTCTTGGATTATCGATCTGATGCTGAATATCGGAATAACGAATAATCGGCCCCGCGACCAGATGCGGGAAGAAGGATACATACAACAAGAGCTTCTTCGGCGATCGAGGAGCGGTGATCGTACCTTTATAGACGTCGGTCAAGTAACAAATGATTTCAAAAGTGAAAAAAGAAATTCCGATCGGCAACGTAACCTCGGGATGAGGGATATCGAACGGTAAAATCGCATTGACGTTGTCGACCAAGAAACCTGCGTATTTGAAAAATCCTAATATTCCAATGTTAACGACGACCGCGGCTATGAACTGTGCTTTGGCCAGCCAAGTACCCCTATATTTCTCGATTCCTAGCGCGAATAAATAACCAATTATCGAAGCTAACAATAACAAGATGATCCATACGGGTTCTCCCCATGCATAGAAGGCAAAGGAAAAGAAGATCAGGATCCAGTTCCGGTACGTCGTATTCTTAAATACGAAATAGGCAATAAGCAGTATCGGTAAGAACAAATATAAGAAGAATAAACTGGAAAATACCACTACCCGAACTCCTCTCTCTATCTCTCGTTTTCTTGTGTCATAATACCATAGGATTCTGTCTGATCATAGGGGATTCAGTAGGAGCTTGTTGCCATACATGGACAAAACTTCGCCTTTTCGTTATGATTAAAGGATTGGAAGGAGGGCCTTATCATCTTATGAAACTGATCATACAGCGCCTCATTGCCATCATGCTCTTGGTAATCCCCGGCATAGCGGCAGCCTATGGCTTTCTGCTGATGAAAGACGCCTTATACGATTATTTCGCCATAATGGGCGGCGTCGACACGAGTACTCCCGATTTTTCATGGGGTAGATTTATCGGCGGCGCAATACTTTTCCTGATCGGCATCGGATTTATCGGAGGTTGGATTTTCTTCCGCGACCGCAAGCATAATTACTTGTCCTCGCGCTTCCGCCCTCGTACGCCGCGTCCTCCTCGTCCGGAACGCAGCGAGTTTACGGAGCGATTGGACGGAGGAAACGTTACGGACGGCTCTCGCGAGTAGTCGATGAATCGGCTTTAAAGGCACTGTTACCCTACCGAGGGAACGGTGCCTTTTTGCGTTGCCATAAGCTCGAGCGCTCTGGCAATCGACCGCTTGCGCACTAAACGATCCCTGTCCGCGCCTTGCAGAACGATCATTCGGTCATCCGCGAACAGATCGAATAAGGCCGA
The DNA here is from genome assembly GCF_003628305.1 of Cohnella endophytica. Taxonomy (GTDB): domain Bacteria; phylum Bacillota; class Bacilli; order Paenibacillales; family Paenibacillaceae; genus Cohnella; species Cohnella endophytica. The sequence goes on from NZ_RBZM01000002.1 coordinate 386,414, forward strand.
CTTCGCCGCTCGCGCGGCTAAAACTTCCTCGTCAAGAAGGTTCATGCATAACGAATAACATAACACTTCGACGGCTTTTAAACACTCGATTCGTCGTTCATAGTCGCTCATCATGCAGCCTCCTTCGCATAGTCGAGCAACTTCTTCGTTTCGGTGAACCGACTTTCTGCGGTGCTCGCGCCCATCACGACAGTAATATAGCGACGCCCGTTTATGACGGTGGAGCCCGTGAAACAGTATCCGGCGCTTTTGGTATACCCCGTTTTGAGCCCTTCGTTTCCTTTCAAGCCGAACCTTTGACCCGGCAGCATCTCATTCGTCGTTTGCAACGGTCCTTTGTCCGAATCGTCCGCCGACTGCTTCTTCGTAACCATCAATACTTCCGGATACGTCTCGATTAAATATCGTCCCAATATCGCGACGTCTTCCGCAGTCATTACCGTGTCATAATCAGCCGAAGCGGTCGCGAACCCCTCCAAGTCGGAGCTCGGCAATCCGGTTGCGTTCGCGAAACGCGTCTTCGCCGACAGCCCGATTTCAGCGGCTTTTTTATTCATTCTGACCACGAACTCCGCCTCCGTGCCCGCTACGTACTCGGCTAGTGACACCGCCGCGTCATTGGCCGAATGAATCGCCATCGCATTGAATAATCTTTTTACGGACGTTTTCGAACCTTCCGCAAGCCCCATGCCGGCACCTCCGACATGCGCCGCATAGTCGCTGGCCATTACCAGGTCGTCCCATCCGACATCGCCGCTTCTCGTACTCTCGAGCACGAGAACCTCCGTCATCATCTTGGACATGCTAGCGGGAGGAAGAGGTTCCTTCGCATGGCTTCGATAAAGCCACTTGCCCGTTTCCGCATCCATCATGACCGCGGAAGCTACCTCAAGCTGCGGCCCGTCGTCCACTCTCGTTAAACCTAAAGACCCTTTGTTCCATATGAGCCAAACGACCACGAGGATCAGACCCGTCGCGAGCGCTTTGCGTTTTCTTATCATATCCGGTTCCCCCTGAACAACAAGCGATAATCTTATTGTAGAAGGAACTTTTTAAGCAAACTCAAAGCAAATCATAAGATTCCCTTAAGAAAGCGGAAGCCTCACGCGGAAGTTCGTGCCATCGACGTCGCTAGTAACGGAAATCGTTCCGCCATGCCTCTCGACGAAACCTTTGGCGATGGCAAGCCCCAGCCCGGATCCCCCACTGTTCTCCGTTCTGGACTTGTCTACTCGGTAGAATCGATCGAACAGATGCGGCAGAGCCGCCGATGGGATCGCCTCGCCGTAATTCACGATATCCACGACGGCCGCCTCGTTGTGTAGGTTCAAGTAAATCTCGACTTTTCCGCCGGCGTAACCATAAGTAATGGCATTGGAAAGCAGATTCTCGAACACTCGCACGAGTTTGTCCGGATCTCCCATTATTATTAGTTCGCTTGCGTTCGTGATCAGCTTGCCCGTCATCTTGGCGTTCTCCAATGCCAACCGGTGATGAACGAGCAATTGATTCATCATCTCGACGAGATTAAACGACTTCTCGTTTAACGGTACGGCATCGTGGCGCATGCGAGTGTATTCGAACAGATCATGGATGAGTCCTCTTAGCCTCTCCGCCTTAGCGTACGCGATCTGAACGTAATAGCGCAGTTCTACTTCGTCTCGGTACCGATCTTGCTCGATCAAACCCAAATATCCGATGATCGACGTCAACGGAGTACGCAAGTCATGAGAAACGTTCGTGATCAACTCGTTTTTCGTTTGCTCCGTTCGCCTTTCTTCATCCAACGAACGCTTTAGCTCCTCGACTAGCAGGTTCATATTTTCCGATAAAACGGTTAATTCGTTATTTTGCTTCACGGGGACGACGTCGTCGAAATTGCCCTTGGCAAGATGCTCTACGGAATGGCTCAACTGGTCATAATAACTGTAACGCCTCCAATTAAGCAGCACCATGTATACAACGAATAGGACGAAGCAACCGAATAACATAATCGGAGTCTGTCCGAATACGCGGTACACGCTAATAAGAAAGCTTCTGGAACCGGCATCCCCCCGAGTCATACGCTCTAATATAATGAGGCACAAATAACAAGTTGCGACAGCGAGCACCGAACTCATAATAATTTGCCAGACTAGTCGCCAAGCCATTCGAATCGCGATATTAGCTCTCAATTTTGTAGCCCACCCCCCATACCGTCGTAATCAGCTTGCGTCCAAGCTCCTGCTCGAGCTTGTCCCTTAGCTTGCTGATATGAACCATCACGGTATTGTTCGATTCGAAATATTTCTCCTTCCATACTTGTTGGAAAATATCCTCCGCGCTAAAAACGCGACCGGGGTTGCTCGCCAACAAATGCAAAATGCCGAATTCCGTCGACGTCAAATGAACGGGACGCCCTTCCACTTCCGCGGAGTGCGTGGATTTGTTTATCGTTAGCTCGTTAACTCTGAGCAATCCTTCTTCCTCCCCCGGGAGGACTTGCTGGACGTATTGGTAAGCGCGCCTAAGCAACGTCTTGACCCGAACGACAAGCTCCAGCGGATTAAACGGTTTAACGACGTAATCGTCGGCTCCCGTCATGAGCCCGAGAATTTTGTCCATATGCTCGGCCTTGGCGCTTACCATCATGATCGGGATGGAGCCGTTCTCTCGTATACGCCTGCAAACTTCCATTCCGTCCATCTTCGGCATCATCACGTCGAGGACGATGAGATGGAAAGGTTTCTCGGATAGCTTCGCCAACGCTTCTTCCCCGTCATGGGCTTGCGCCGTATCGAAACCTTCGTTCTTCAAATAAATATCGATTAAGTTGGCGATTTCGCGATCATCGTCAACGATGAGAATAGATTTGGCCATTACAGAGAAAATCTCCTTTGCTTGACGTTTTTTCTTTATGCTTTATGCTTCCCACTATACCGCATCCTTCATCTTCGTGTCCGCTAGTCCGGCAAGGTTTTACACATCTTAAGAAACGTTTAAGGTTATCTTAAAGTTTAACAATAACGAAAAACAGCTTGTTCGACCTCAACTACCGGAGGATCGAACAAGCTGTTGTCTTACAAGTAAGTTACGCGGATTACTTGGCTGCTGGGCTTGCGCTCGGCGATGCTTCCTGAGAAGCGGAAGCCGCTGGTTCAGCAGCCTTGACGAGAAGGTTTTTGTAATTGTTGTCCTTTTTCAACTTCTCGAGCCATGCTTGTCCGTCGGTGCTGTACTTCTCTTGATAATAAGCATCTTTGACTTTTTCTTTCACGTCGTCGTAAGCGGGAATGACCGCTTCCTTCACGTCCGTAACTTTGATGATGTGGAATCCGCTCTCGGCTTCCACGACGCCGCTCATTTCGCCTTTGGCAAGCGCGAATGCCGCTGTCTCGAAGCCCGAATTCATAACGCCCTTGCCGAAAAATCCGAGATCGCCGCCGTTATCTTTGGAACCCGTGTCTTGGGATTTTTCTTTGGCAAGCGTCGCGAAGTCTTTGCCGGCTTTAAGCTCGGCCAGAACCGCTTCCGCCTCTTCTTTCGTTTGCAACAAAATATGCGAGGCTTTGATTTCTTTCGGAGTCGTTGCGAACTTCGAATCCTTGTATTTCTCGAAGTACGCTTTCAAATCGTCTTCAGATGCTTTGTTTTGATTATCGAATAGCAATTTGAGTTCTACTTCCGGTTTGAGTTGCTCCTTAAAGCCTTCAAGCGTCATGCCGGATTGCTGCAGCGCAGCGGTAAGATCTTCGTCGGACGCAATGTTGTTGCTCAGCTTGATGCTGTCGATCGCTTTCTGAATGTCCTCGTCTTTCACTTTAATGCCGGCTTTATCTAGCTGGGAGTCTACCAAAATCTGCTCCGCCGTTCTGTCCACGTAGGAGCTGAATTGATCTTCTCCCATCTGCTTGGAAATCGCGTTCAACACATCCGAATTTTTCACAGAGATGCCGTCCATCTTCGCGACGGTTTTGTTCAAATCGTCCGATGGGTTTTTTAGAAGCACGAATAAGAACGCTGCGATCGCGATAACCGCGATAATCCAAGGTACGGCAACGGCCGCGGGATTCTTGGTAGACGCAGTTGGCGCGGCTGACGCGACGGGCACGACCGGAGCCGCAATCGCCGCCGCTGTCTCGGCGCTCGTCGCCTCCAGTTCTTCGTCCGCTAAGTCTTGCGCTCCGATTTCCGAGTCGACGCCTTCCGTCTCATTTAATTCGAGTTCGTTTTCCTCTTCGGCGTTCGTTAACTTAGTCTTATCGTTCAATTCATTTTCGTTACGTTCAGTCATTTTCTGTATGACCTCCTCGTTATTTGCCAATCGACCATTTTTACTATATCAGAATTTCGGATAAATACCTTAAAGACTCCTAAATTTTTTGCGGAATTGCGAGGGCGTGCAGTCGTATACCGACTTAAATCGCTTGCTAAAATAGCTGAAATTATCGATTCCGACTTCCATTGCCGCCTCCGCGACGGACAGATCCGAGTTTTGCAGCAAAAACGCCGCCTGCCGAATTCGATAATGGTTTACGTAATCCATAGGCGCTTTCCTCATAAAAGCCTTAAACGCTCTACCGAAGTGACCGGCGCTCATTCCCGCTAGGGAAGCTAGCTGGGGGATGTTTAACGGCTGTCCGCAATAATTCTCGATATAATTTACTACGCTTTTCAATCGATCGGTCGTCTGCGTATCGACTGGTGTCGCGGGATCTCGGCGTGTCCATACCCCATTGGTGATCAGATCCGCGAACAGTAAATACAATTCGGATTTCGTCCGCAGTTCCTTGGCAGCATCACCCGATTCGACCAGTCGATAAATCTCGTTCAGGTGCAATAGCATGGAAATGCCCCATTGCGAACCAGAATCGTATTTGGGCGGGATTGCGGCTTCCCTTCTCTGCAAAGGCTGAAAAAATCGCGTCGCGATGGCATCTTTCGATTCCGCAAGCCAGCTCATATGAAAAACGACAGCTTTGAAAGAACAGTGATTTTCGTCTATCGAATAACCGCCGTGCACTTCTCCGCAAGGTATGAATATCCCTTCTCCCGCTTGAAGTGCGAACGTTGTGAGACCGATCTGAAACACGGCTTTGCCGCTCGTGACCCAGAGAAATTCCGCTTCATCATGCCAATGGTTGTCCAGAATCGTCTCGTTGGGTTTGCAATCCATTTCATACACCGCAAGCGGAAATTGAGGCGTGCCGTGACGACGATTTTCCCTCAAATGCCTCTGATCCATGTTTTATTCTCCATATAATCATAATCGTGTTATTAATAAGCATTATAATGCAAGATTCCGCTTCCGAAAATCATTATAATGTCATTAATAAAGATAAAATAAACAATTTCGATAAGAAGGGATGATGGGACGATGAAATTTACCGATGGTTACTGGATGACGCGTAAAGGATACCAACTGTTTAGCCCCTTTGAAATTCACGATGTGCGCATAGGGACGAATTCCATTACGGTGTATGCAACGCATAGACATCTCGAAAACCGGGGCAACACGCTGAACGAGCCGCTCATGACGATGGAGTTCTCCTCTCCGATGCCGGACGTGATCAAAGCGAAATTTTACCATCATAAAGGACAATTTCGGAAAGGACCGAATTCGTTCGATCTACATGTAACAGGCAACGCTTCGGTCACGATCGACAACAACGAGGAATTCGTAAGCCTCGCAAGCGGAAACACGGTAGTGAAGATTACGAAGCGGAATCCGGTTAAAATCACCTATACCCATAAAGGAAAACATTTGACCGGCAGCGGGACGCGTTCGACGGCTTACGTCAAAGGGGATGACGGCGTTCACCACTTCCGCGAGCAATTGTCGCTAGGCGTCGGCGAGACGGTATACGGCCTCGGAGAGAGGTTCACCCCGTTCGTCAAAAACGGGCAAGTCGTCGATATGTGGAACGAAGACGGCGGTACCGCATCGGAGCAAGCGTATAAGAATGTTCCTTTCTACGTCACAAACCGCGGCTATGGCGTATTCGTCAATCACCCCGAGCTTGTATCGTTCGAGGTCGGTTCGGAGATCGTCTCGAAAGCCCAATTCAGCGTACAAGGCGAAAGCCTGGAGTATTTCCTGATCGGAGGGGATACCCTCAAAGACGTATTGTCGAATTATACTTCCTTGACCGGCAAACCCGCTTTGCCTCCGGCTTGGTCGTACGGCTTGTGGCTCACGACTTCGTTCACGACGAATTACGACGAAGCGACGGTGACGAGCTTCGTGGAAGGCATGGCCGAACGCGACTTACCGCTTGCTGTCTTCCACTTCGATTGTTTCTGGATGAAGGAATACGAATGGTGCAACTTCGAGTGGGACGAGCGCGTATTCCCCGATCCGGTAGGCATGCTGCAACGTCTGAAAGCCAAAGGACTTCATATTTGCGTTTGGATTAATCCTTACATCGCCCAACGCTCCGCTTTGTTCGACGAAGGCATGGAAAATGGCTACCTATTGAAACGCGCCGACGGAAGCGTCTGGCAGTGGGATTTGTGGCAATACGGAATGGGGATCGTCGACTTCACGAACCCTGCCGCATGCGAGTGGTTCAAGAGCAAGCTCGGAGCTTTGCTCGACATGGGCGTCGACAGCTTCAAAACCGATTTCGGCGAACGAATTCCGACCGACGTCGTTTATTTCGACGGTTCGGACCCTCAGCCTATGCACAACTATTACACGCATTTGTATAATAAGGTCGTGTTCGAACTGCTCGAAGAAAAACGGGGCAAAGGCGAAGCGGCGCTCTTCGCCCGATCGGCTACGGCCGGCGGCCAGCAATTCCCGGTGCATTGGGGCGGGGATTGCGAAGCGACCTACGAGTCGATGTCGGAAAGCCTACGCGGCGGCTTATCGCTTGGATTGTCCGGCTTCGGCTACTGGAGCCACGATATCGGCGGATTCGAACAGAGCTCTCCGCCGGATCTGTACAAACGCTGGGTCCAATTCGGCTTGCTGTCCAGCCACAGCCGATTGCACGGCAGCACGTCTTATCGCGTGCCCTGGTTATACGACGAAGAAGCGGTCGACGTGCTTCGCTTCTTCACCAAACTGAAGCTGAGCTTGATGCCTTATTTGTTCGGCAAATCGGTCGAATCCTCCAGCATCGGCATCCCGCTTATGCGGGCGATGATTCTCGAGTTCGGCGACGATCCAACGTGCGATTATGTCGACCGCCAATACATGCTCGGGGACTCTCTTCTCGTGGCGCCGATCTTTAATCCGGAAGGCGAAGCGACGTATTACTTGCCGCAAGGAACTTGGACGCACTTCTTATCCGGCGAGCAGGTGCAAGGCGGTTCGTGGCGCAAAGAAACTTACGATTACTTCAGCCTTCCGCTCTTTGCCCGCGAGAATAGTCTGATCGCCGTAGGGAATGAAGATAGCCGCCCGGACTACGAGTATGCCGACGGAGCGACGCTACACTTGTTCGCGCTGCAAGACGGGGCCGTCGCCACGGCCGATATCCCCTCCGCTCAGGGAGATCCACGCCTATCGGTCCAAGCTAGCCGGAGAGGCAATACGATTACGGTTACTAGCGAAGGTACGGCGGATTCCGGCTGGCAACTGTTGCTTCGCGGCATTTCTTCCGTCGCTAGCGTCGATAACGGCCTTGCGACCGCTCACGAGCAAGGCACACTTGTTAGCTCTGTCGTAGGTACGGCGTCGATTATCATCCGCTTATAATCTGCCGCCCTTTCAACGCGTCGATCTCAAAAAGAGCTTGCAACCTCCTTCGAAGAGGCAGCAAGCTCTTTTTTTATTTCCCGTTCACGATTCTCGCAACTTCTCCCGTAATGATGTCCCCGCCCGACCTTTTCCACTCCGCGACGAAATCGTCGAACGCGCTTATCGGCTGGTCGCCTACAATGATCTTCAAGAACGTATCGTTTTCCTGCTTCTGCAGCGCCGCCCATTTCGTCTCCATCGTTTTCGTCGTCCCGTAGAAAATGCCTCTGACTTGAACCATGTCCGTCGTATAAAGAACGCCGCCGCCATACTCGTAAGCTTTGGCCGCCTTCCATCCGTCCATGTTTTTCTTTGGGTTATCCATTTCGGCTACGGACTGCTCGTAGATGAGCTTCGTATCCGGATCGAGGGAAGAATAATCGATCTCGCTCCGCAACGCCTTCTGAATATTCACGTATCGTTGCGTAATGGCGTCCGCGTAATCGAGCAACAAATCGAACGGATAATAACTTCGTAACTGAACTCCCGTTTGCGCGGAAAACGAATCCAGCTTCTTTACTTCTCCGGAATTCGGGTCCTGCCTTCTTTCGAGCCGCGTAAAGGCGTTCAACATTTTGACGACCGCTTCGGGGTGCTCGAATCCTTTGCGTACGACCAGAAAGCGATCCGTCGTCGGCGACATATGGGTTACGAACTTGCCGTCCCCGTCCACGGGCGCGGCGTACGCACGCCATTCCGCTTTCGTATCGTTAGCGACGGCTTCGGCCAAAGGCCAGTAGGGCGCCCACCACGGCCCGAAAAACATGCCGGCTTTATGGGAGACGATCGGCTCTTGCGCTTCTCTGTATAAAACGAACTCGTTATCGATAATCCCCCGCTTATACCAATCCGCCAACATCGTCAGCGCTTCCTTATTTTCGGGAGTTATGGAACCGTACACGACTTTCCCGTCGCTATCCTTGATCCAATTTTTGGGGAACGCGTGGTACGCGCTGAATAACGTATCGAAGCCGTTTAGTCCGGCTTTGTCCTGCCCATGGACGACCTTCTTGTCCCCCGGTAAACCGATCGTGTCCCGCTTGCCGTCTCCGTCCGGATCTCCGTACGCGAATGCCTGGGCGATTCTAGCCAAGTCGTCGAACGTTCTGGGCGGCGCCAGATGCAACTTCTCCAGCCAGTCCTGACGAATCCACAGCAAAGACGGAGCATCCGCATCGATTGCCACGTTAGGAAGCCCGTACAACTTGCCGCCGGAGGAAGCATCCTGCAACGCGATGCCCTTCGTCGAATCGTACATGGCTTTGATTAAGCTCGAACCGTATTCGCGATAAACGTCCGTCAAATCCGCGATCATGTCGTTCTCGATCAGCTTCCGCAATTGATTGCGATCGACGACCATCGCATCGGGAAGGTCGCCGCTGTCGATCGCCAGGTTGACTTTCTGGAGGAAAGAATCGTCCCGTTTCGCCTCCCAGGTATGAACGACTTTAATATTCGTGATTTTCTCGAAATAGCGGGATACCGGGTTGTTATCGTTTGTTTCTCCGCTTGCGTTCTTCTCGTCCGGAATTTTAAAACCGATATTTACGGTAATCGGTTCGTCGTACTTGCCGTATGCCGGATCCTCCTCGATCGACGGAATGGAGGGGAATACGCCATCTCCCGACGTTTCGCCTTGCCCTTCCTGCTGCGCCGAATTTCCATTCGAACAGGAAATCAGTAACGGTATAAGCATGGCGAGCATCAGGAGCAAGCGGGACAAAAGTACAACGTAAGCCCTCTGATCGGCTCTCGCTCTCATACCCCCGCCTCCTTGCCGCAATCCGCCCTGTATTCGGTCGGAAGCTTGCCTACCCGCTCCCGGAATAGCTTACTGAAGTACTTATCGTCCTCGAAGCCCGCCATGGAGGCGATCTCGTAAATTGGCGCGGAGGATTCCAGCAATAACGTCTTGGCTTTGGCGAGCCTCAAGTCCCGGAGCACGACGCCGAACGATTGCCCCGCTAACCGGGCGAAACATTGGCTGAAATAGCTTCGGCTCATATTGACGTAGGACGCTACATCTGCTTGATTGATCTTGTCGCCGGCATTCCGCTTCATATACGAAATGGCCCGAATGAGGCAGAGCATCACTTCTTTTGACATCGACAAATCCAGCATTCGCAGTTGTATGACTTCGGAGTACCTTTTAAACCACTGCCTCCAATCGGACCAGTTCCGGTTGCGCCTGAACCCCGAAAGTAAATTCTCGGCATCCCTGTGCGTTAATAACGTCCCCTGCCAATCCCTGCACAGCATTTCCGCGAGCCGGATTAGCTCCGCGGGTTCCGGCCGTTCCTCGTCCACGGCGCGCACAAAATTATCCCATTCGCCCGCGTAAAGCGTCCATCTCAGACCCATTCCCAAGTTATTGGCTTCGCCGGTTGGTTTCCGGAATATCCGGGAAAGTTCTCCATAAGCGACCCGTGCCGGCACTTCCATGTCGTCCTCTTGGTAAAAGAGATAGAGAGGAAGCTTGCCGCCGATCGTTACGCGCACGTCTTCCAACGCCGCGTCATCCAACCCCGTCACGATCGCTACCTGCCAGTTTGCAAGCAATTCGCGGGAAAGCTCGCGATTCAAATCTTCTTGAGTCGGAGGATGTACGAGTTGCGCCAACCAGATTCGATTGATCTCCTCCAATGGATTACGACGGACGATTCCAAGCTGGAACAACGGCGTACTTTCCATTTCCTCGGACAAAGGAAGAAACAGGAGTGCCGAGGAGGCCAGAACTCGCTTCTGATTAACGTCGGATAGGAAAGTGGCGCGATTGCCTTCTTCCCATTCATAACGTTCGACGATCCGGTTAACGACCTCGTCCGCGTTATCCATCTCTAATAACGTTTTCACGATATAATCGATTGCGCCCAATCTCAGTGCCTCTTGCACGAAATCGAATTCGTGATGGCAAGTCAGCACTACCGATTTAACCCGGGGAAAACGATGCCTTACCTCTTTAATGAGTTCGAACCCGGATAAACCCGGCATCGTAATGTCCGTGAACAGCAAATCGGCATCGACGTTCTCCAGCAACTCCAGCGCCGAACGCCCGTCCGCGGCTTCCCCGACCATGACGATGCCTAATCGCTCCCAGTCGATCAATGAGATAAACCCTTTGCGCACCAGCTTCTCGTCATCGACGACGACCGCCCTAATCATCGAACTCCCCCTTCGCTTTCCTAGGAATGACGATCAAGATTTTCGTCCCTACGCCGGGCTCGCTCTGGATATCGAACTGGACCAGATCTCCGTAATAATGCTTGAGCATGCGATTCACGTAGGAAAGACCGATTCCTAATCCTCTTCGTTTGGACCCTTCATCCTCGTTCAAGAGCTTTCCTATAGCTTCCGGTTCCATTCCGATTCCATTATCCTCTACGCTGAGCATCACGCGATCGGCCCCCAACGAACGTACGGACACGTCCACCTTGCCGTTTCTTTCGCTGCCTCCGTGATAGATCGCATTTTCCACGATCGGCTGTAACAGGAATCTCGGAACCGCGACGGACAACGCGTCTTCGTCGGCATCCACGTGGAACTCGAATTCGTAATCATAGCGGATTCTTTGGAGCTCCATATAGTGTTGAATCGCTTCGAGCTCTTCCCCGACCGTAACGATCAAGCTTTGCTTGCCTAAGTTGTAATGCAGCACCTTGACGAGCAGCGTCACTAATTTATCGATTTCCTTCTGACCGTTCAAGCGAGCGAGCCATTGGACCGTATTCAATGTATTGTGAAGAAAATGCGGGTTAATCTGGCTAAGCAGCTTCTCGATCTCGAACTGGCTTTTCTGCTTCTCGTTGTTCGCCACGGCGTCGATCAATTCGTTTACTTGCGTTTTCATCTCTTGAAAGTTGTTCAATACGAGGTCGAACTCCGCTACGCTCGTGAACGACACCGGAGTCGTCCGGTTTTCCGCCATGCGAACGATTTCCACGTTGACCTTGCGAAGCGGCTTATACACCTGCCTCCAGATCAAGTAGGCGAGCAAGGCGGCGAAGAGAAACGTGGACAGCGCCACGACGATCATTTTCGCGATCCAGGAATAGATCTCGCTGTTAAAGGTCGATTTCTTCACCGCGGCGATCAATTGCCACCCTTGCGGACTCAGATAACGGAACAGATGATATCCCTTATATTCTTTATGGACGTCGGACGGATCGCTCCATTTCAAATTCTGAATACCGTCCGGAACGTCCTTATCTTCCATGTAAGTCATCTTGCCTTGCTCGTTGAATAGCAGATGGTTAACTTTCATGCCGTACGATTGCTGGCTTAATATTTTGCGAAACAGGCTGTAATTCGTCTCCAAATAGATGTACACTTTACGGTCGCCCGTCGCTCGCACGACTCTTAAACCCGAGAATACGAGATTGGAGCCGTCCCGATATAACGTTTTGTGAGGACCGAAATACTCGGCTCCGTTATATACCATGAAGCTCGGAAGCTTACCGCTATCGAAAGTCGGGTCCATGCTCAGGTTCGAGAATAAAATTTGATCGTCGGCTCCCGGCAATACGTAAGCCGTTAAGCCCAAATACGGATTCGTAAAATTGACGAGGTTCATTTTTTCGTTTATCGACGCCATGATTTGCGATTTGCGGAAAATTTGTTTTTCCTGAAGAAAAGCCGAAACTTCGTCGACGATCTGGCCGTCCAGCGCGAATTGCTTGGAAGCGAAATCGAGGTTATTGATCGTATTCTCGAGGCTCGCGGACTCTTGTTGCAAGCTGGCGCTGATTCCGCTTTGAATTTTGCCCATAAGAATCGAATAGATCGAGGAATACGTAAGCGCGCATACCAAGACGAGCGGCAGCAAGCAGCCGATCATCAAATAGATCACGAGCGTTCTTCTTAATGAACGTACGGCGATCCGATTTCGCCAGACAACGCGTCCAAGTCCAAGCATCCTGAATGGTTTCTCCCTCTCGTAAGCGCCTCTATTCCCGGATTATACCATATTTCCGACTCTATCAGGCTAGCGACGACAAGCTGGCAGAAAGCGGAATTCCCCTCTGCCAGACGCGTCGACGCCGATATTACTTACCTGCTTTTATTTCACGCTTTTGCGCGCTTCGAACAATTCCTCAGCCTTCTTGATGGAGAATGCCATAACCTCGTCATAACCGAGACCTTTGACCTTATCCAACATTTCTTGCTTCAGCTTGTTATATTGTTCCTCGTTTTTCGCGTATACCAGCTTCCATGAATATTGCTGGATGACCGTACCGATCAATTTGTTTTTTTGCTCCAGCGTTTTGTCCATGACTAGCGGTTCCTTGCCAGTGAATCCTTGAGGAGCGACCGCGATTTTGTTGTTTTTGACGAAATAGTCTTTGGCGGTCAGCGCGTCGTATTTCTCCCTCCAACTGCTCTCGATCGCGTTCGGATTGCGTTTGATCGACGACTCCCAAAGGTTATGGTCGTATGGCTCTCCCGTTTGAGGATTAACCTCCGCCGGCACGACGAACGAGAAGTTCATCTGATTCGCGCCATAGTAATAGTCTCCGCCGCCGAATTCCTCCGGCAGCTTGGTGTTCTGCTGGTCGGCATAGGCTTTCAGACCGAAATCCGTAACGAAAGGTTTACCTCCGGCATCCAGATCCCAAGTCAGACCTTTGGGACCGTTTGGCACGGCCGTTCCGCTGCCCGCGGACAGCATCGCGCCCTCCGGCGTATACATCCAGTTAATGAATTCCATGATGCGTTTCGGATCTTTTGCTTTCGCGCCGATCGAGATGATGCCGTTGCCTCCGTATACGTTGAAGCCCGTCGAATACATGACTTCTTCCTTGAACGGAACCGTCGCGAAGCCTTTGCCGGCGGCGATGTTCTCGGGAGTGTTATAGTTCGCCGCGCCTAGCCAAGGGAACCAAGAGAATAACAGACGGCCGTCCTTGTACTTGGCGACTACGTCGTCGAATTTCTGGGTCAAGGAATCCGGATCGAGCAATCCCATTTGGTTCGCGTCGAAATAGAGCTTCAAGGACTTCATGTACCAGCTCTCTTCGGACAGAAAGTCGTAGTACTTCTCTTCGTCCGCTTTCGTATATAGCGCCGTATCTACGATTTCGTCGTAGCCGTACATGTTCGCGAATTGCTTCGCCAGCGTCATCTTATAATTGCCGTCCCAATCGGACCATAGGGAAAACGCGTACGTTTTTTTGCCTTGGGAGTTTTTCGGTTCGAGCTCTTGCATTTTCTTAAGTACGGGAAGGTAATCCGTCGGGCTGTTAATATCCGGAGAACCGACCTTTTGGTACAAGTCCCAACGCAAGTCAGGCCCCCACGTCATATCTTTCCCTTCGGACGGTCCGCTCGGATTGCTCGCAACGTTGTTCCCTATTCCATATACGGAAGATCCTCCGCCGAACGCGATTTTCGCTTTTTCGATCGCTTTCGGATAAGTCGCCATGATGTCCTTGCCGTAATCGTCCAGCAAGCCGTCCTTGGTTAGATCGAGCAACAAGCCGCCTTTGATCGCGTTCGGGTAATTGTTTTTGTCGTCGCCCCAGATGACGATATCGCCGAGGTTCCCGGAAGCCATCATCGCCGCGATTTTCGTATCGCCGCCCGTTAAGTTGGAGGAGACGATGTCCAACTCGATGTTGAACTTGTCTTTGATCGCTTTGGCGAACCAGCCGATCTGCGGTCCCGCGTAATTCGCGGTCGTCGAGAACACGGACAGCTTAAGTGTCTGCGAGTGGTCCAGACCGGTACTTGACGGACTTTCCGACGCAGAATCCGACGGATTGTCGGACGCGGACGGCGAGCTGTCGGAAGCCGTCGACTCGGTTGACGGAGCGGACTCCTTCGCGCCGTTATTCCCTTTGCTGCAAGCAGCCATGACGACAACGATCATGATCGCGAGCATGAGAATGAGCGTTCTTTTTAATCTCATTTTTGGTAGTGCCTCCCTTTAAATGGTTCGATATTAGTTCAACCCCCGGTAATAGGGTTTAAACCCGACAATAAGAGCCTGCTAACCTTTGACGGCGCCGATCAGAATGCCTTTGACGAAAAAACGCTGAAAAAACGGGTAGATGATAAGAATCGGAAGCACGACGATCATCGTTACGGTCATTCTCACCGATCCCGGCGTCTGCATATGCTGCACGCTGGCCGCCATGTCCTGAGAATTCCGGATAAGCGCGGCTAGCGAAGACGACTCGTTCAAATATCGCCAAAGCAGGAATTGCAACGTGTAATATTTCGTGTCCGTCATCAGAAAGGCGGTGTCGATGAAGGAATTCCACTGGTTTACCGCGGAGAAAATCGTAATCGTCGCCAGGATCGGCGTGATAAGCGGAACGATAATGCTCCGAAAAATTTTCGTATAGCCCGCCCCGTCGATTTCCGCCGATTCTTCCAAAGAAGGGGGAATCCCTTCGATGAAAGTTTTGACTAAGATGATATTAAAAGGGGTGATGATCGTCGGGAGGACGTAAGCCAAATAATTATTCGTAAGTCCGAGATTGTTCATCGTGATGTACCAGGGAATGAGCCCCGCGCTAAAATACATCGTCACGATGAGCATTCGATACCATAATCTGCGCAACCACATCTCTTTCTTGGTGAACAGATAGCCGAGAAACGCCGATGCGCCTACCGTAAGCAGCGTACCCACGACCGTCCGATATAAGGAAACGTAAGCGGCGTGAGCTAATCCGCTGATTTTGAGCACGTTTACATAGTTATCGAAGTGGATTTCCCTCGGGTAGAACGTGATGTAACCGGCAGCGCTCAAATCGTTGGAACTGATCGTATTAATAAACAGGTAGTAAAACGGGTAGATGCACGATAAGGTGAAAATACCGAATAACGCGTAATTAATCGCGTGGAACGCCACATCTTTGGGCGACTTTTTCTTTCGCATGATGATCTCCCCCCCTTCACTAAATAATGGACTCGCCGCGAATTAGCTTGGACATGGAGTTCGCCGTGAATAGCAGGAAAATGCTAATGAGCGACTTCAGCATGCTGACGGCGGTAGCAAACGGGAAATTGTTGGCGAACGCGATGTTGTACACGTACAGGTCGAGCACCTCGATCGAATCCTTATTCATCGCATTCTGGAAAGCGAAGTATTGGTCCACGCCGTTGTTAATGAAATTGCCGATCGATAGAATGAGCAGAACGAAAAAAGTCGGAATGATGCCCGGAACGGTAATGTGCCATATTTTGCGAAAGCGGCTAGCACCGTCCACATCCGCGGCTTCATACAACTCCTGATCGATTCCGGTAATCGCGGCCAAGTACAGAATGGCTCCCCAACCGAGCGATTTCCACCAATACCAGGCGATCATCGTAAGCCAAACGTTCGAATTCGTCGCCAGAAAATTGATTCCCTCGTCGATAAAACCGAGTTTGATAAGAATCGTATTGACGACGCCGTTATCGACCGAGAACAAAGTGAACGCAAGCGCATAGACGAGAATCCAACTGATGAAATTGGGTATCGTCGTTAACGTCTGCACGAACTTGCGATACCAGGGCGTCCGGATTTCCGAGAGGAGGATGGCAAAGATGACCGGAAACACCGAAGTGACGATGCCCAGCGCGCTCATGGCCACCGTGTTCTTCATGACGCGAAGCACTTCTTCCATCTGGGTGTGGTTTTGGGCGATCGACTTAAACCACTTTAACCCGACGTACGGCGTATCGGATAGCGGGATACCCGGCGTGAAATCGTAAAAGGCATAGATCCACCCGCTAATCGGCAAATAGAAAAAAATAAAAGTCGTAACAAGGAACGGGAATGCCATCAAAAACAATTTGTATTTGTTCGGAAGCTTACGGAACGATCCCCTCCCGTAACCTTTCGGTTTGCTCGCATGAACCAGAATGGAAGGCTCGGTCATCGTAGTCGTCTCCTATCGGTCGATTTGTTCATGTTTTCATTGTATAGCTCATCTCCTTAAAGCTGGGAGCGATAAGCACCTGCTCCCCGCCGACAACGGTTGGCATTTAGAGAACCGTTTTCTACCTCTATCGAACCGTTTTCTCTTCTTGCGAACAATCGCGCGTGGAAACGCAAAAAAGCTTGCCGTCTAACCGTTTCCGGTTTGCGGCAAGCTTTTTAACGACGCTATATTTTCCAACGTCTATTTCACATCGTATACAGCCGATCCTCGCTCATCGTTACGAGCTTCGAACGGATGCTCTCCAGTCCTTCCGCCGCTTCCATCCACCAACTCTCGGAAGTCGGGAACCGGTGTTTGATCGTTTCGACGCCGCCATAGGCGAGATCAAGCTGCTTTAATTCCTCCGATCCGTTCGGCTGCATACTCTTGGCCCGTAGGAGCATGTCCCCCACTTCCCGGTAAAGGTACTCGATAAACAATCC
The DNA here is from genome assembly GCF_003628305.1 of Cohnella endophytica. Taxonomy (GTDB): domain Bacteria; phylum Bacillota; class Bacilli; order Paenibacillales; family Paenibacillaceae; genus Cohnella; species Cohnella endophytica. Next base: position 403,489 of record NZ_RBZM01000002.1, read on the forward strand.
GCTATTTGGCATTTCCATATCGTATCCTCCTATAACTCTCTTTCTCTATTGATTTATATACACTAGACGCGAAGTTTAGAAACGATCGGGAGAAAAAAAACCATTCGTTCTCGGACGAAGGCCCGTGATCGAATGGTTTCTCTGGATGATTGCTATTTTCCTTACGCCGAACCTCCTCAGCTCACCTTATGCTCAATCCGAAGCTTGTCCGCAACCATCGCAATGAACTCGCTATTGGTCGGCTTGGACTTCGCGATATTGATCGTGTAGCCGAACAGGTGGCTGATGCTGTCGATGTTGCCGCGCGTCCATGCGACTTCGATTGCGTGGCGGATAGCGCGTTCGACGCGGGAAGGCGTCGTTTTGAATTTCTCGGCGATGGCCGGATACAAGGTTTTGGTAATGGCGCCGAGAATCTCGATGTTGTTGTACACCATCGTGATCGCTTCGCGCAAGTATTGGTAGCCTTTAATATGTGCAGGCACGCCAATCTCATGGATAATGCTCGTAATATTCGCATCGAGATTTTTCGGTTTGCCGATTTGAACGATATTCGAACGATTGGAGGAGCTTGGCGAAGACGTAATGGACGAAGTCGACGAATTACCCGCCAGTTGACGAATCCGGTTAGCCAACACATCCATATCGAACGGTTTCAGTATGTAGTAAGAAGCCCCGAGTTGTACCGCGCGCTGCGTGATGTTCTCCTGTCCGAACGCCGTCAACATAATGATTTTGGGCATTGGCGATAAGTTCATATCCCGCAACTTCTCCAGAACGCCAAGTCCGTCTAAATGCGGCATAATAATATCGAGGATCATGACATCCGGCACTCTGCGTGTTTCCTCAAGTTGACGGATGACCTCTTCTCCGTTGTACGCCACTCCGATGACCGTCATATCATCCTGCTCTTGGATGTACTCTGATAGTAAATTCGTAAATTCTCGGTTGTCGTCTGCAAGGAACACTTCAATCCGTGGCAATGTCTGGTCCTCCCTTTCTCTGTGCGAGATTAAATGGAATGAAAAACGCTTATCGTTTCTCTGTTAATCCGATTTCGACATCCTCATTCTGGATTCCTTCTAGGTTAAAAAATTTTTCTTTATTTATTTTGTAAAATCGAATATAATAAATAATTTACGTCAATTCACGTCAAATCATGATTTATTTCGTACATTTTCGACAAACGTTCGTGTTTTGCTCCTAATGCAAAATCTAAGGCGTTAAACCGCCTTAGACGTTGCTTGCTCCGGATTCAACATGATTCCCGCATCCTGTAACATCCATTCGATAAAGCAACCGTATCCCGAGGTTGGATCGTTCACGAAAACATGAGTTACGGCGCCGACTAGCTTGCCGTTCTGGATAATCGGACTGCCGCTCATTCCTTGCACGATTCCTCCGGTACGCTCGATCAACTTCGGATCGATAATCTTGATGACCATTCCTTTCGTCGCGGGGGACGATTGTTTGGATACGTGAACGATCTCGATATCGAACCGCTCGACCTTCTGTTTCTCGACGACGGTCAAGATTTGCGCCGGACCTTCTTTTACCTCTTCGGCGAAAGCGACCGGCATCGGATCGGGATTGTAAGCATGCTCCGGAAGCTGATTCATTTGTCCGAAAATCCCGAACGCGGTATTACGTTCCACGTTGCCTAATTTGCGACCGCCTTTGAGGAATGACGCCCTTTTCTCGCCCGGCTCGCCGCTCTGGCTCTTGGAAATGGAATTCACGTTGGACTGCACGATCTCTCCGCTGCCGACGACGATCGGAGACTGCGTGTCCATATCGGTTATCACGTGCCCTAGAGCCCCGTATACGCCTTGATCCGGAGCGTAGAACGTCAGAGTGCCGACGCCCGCCGCAGAGTCGCGGATATACAGTCCTAGCCGCCAGGCCTTGTCCTCTTCATCGTAAGCAGGCTTCAATGAAGTCTTAAACCTCTCCTTACCTCGTTGAACCAATAATTGCAAAGCGTCTCCTGCACGGCCGGCCGCTTCGGCAATCGGGGCGATTTTCGAAATATCGTTGCAGGGTTGGCCGTTAATTTCGACGATGAGATCTCCGAGACGAAGCTTTGCTTCTTCGCCGGGGGAAATTTTCGCTTTTTCCTTCGTTTGTACGAGATGATGACCAACGATCATAATTCCCGCGGCTTTGACTTTAACACCGATCGTCTGGCCTCCCGGTACGACCTTCAGATCCGGAATGACTTGAAGCCGCACGGTTTTGAATGGAATTTTGCCGAATAATTTCAGCTTCAGATCGGTTACGCCGCTGCGCTTCGGTTGAATGGATAAGGGCCGGCTTAGGTCGACGCGAACCGATGCGTGATTGCTGCCGTTGATTTCGGCCACTTCGGGATTTAAGCTTCCCTGGGCATGGACGGGCATCGCGTAATGAAGGGAAACCTCTTGCCCTTGAAACATTCGCAGGTGACTGGGAAAGCTCGCGAAATGCTGAAACGGCGACGAATAAACGGCAAAACACAGCATAAGAACGACAACGAGACCGATGCGGCGTTTCCTTGAATGCTTCTGGTACAAGTTCTCACGCTCCCCTACAGTCTGGATCGGCTCTGTTTATGTCGCCGATAACGTAACTATAAGGTAACCGCGAGACCCTTCTTTTATGTTCCCAAAATGCTTCCTACCCGATTGATTTTTCGCGCCGTTACGCGTTTTTTCGCCGCTCCGCCAAACTAAGCATTTCTTGAGCGTGATGGCGAGTTTTTTCCGTCACTTCCACTCCGCCCAACATTCTCGCCAGCTCCTCGACGCGTTCGGAAGCCGAAAGCTCCGTCACGGAAGTATGCGTACGATCCTGCTCGGTCACTTGCTTGCGTATTTCGTACTGGCGGTCCGCCATGCAAGCGACTTGCGGAAGATGGGTAATCGCGAATACTTGGCAATGGCGCGACAGCAGCGACAGCTTCTCGGCGATCGCCTGGGCAGCCCTGCCGCTGACTCCGGTATCGACTTCGTCGAAAACGAGCACGGGAATCTCGTCGATCTGCGCGAAAATCGCCTTCAAGGCAAGCATGACCCTGGACATCTCGCCTCCGGAAGCGATTTTGGCAAGCGGCTTCGGCGGCTCTCCGGGATTCGTGGACAAGATGAATTCCGCCGTGTCCGCACCGGTCGCCGACAATGCTGACGAACCCAGCTTTACTTCGAATACGGAACGCTCCATTTGCAGATGTGCTAGCTCTTGTTCGATCTGACGGGCAAGCGTGCGGGCGGAAGCTCTGCGAATGGACGTCAGTTTCTCCGCCTTCGCGGCGAGTTCTCCCTGCAACTTTTCTTCCTTGTCCGACAAGCTCTTCAGCAACTCGTCCCGGTTATCGAGTTGATCGGTTTCCGCTTGGATGCGCGCCTTATATTCCAGCACGTGCTCGATCGTCTCTCCGTACTTGCGCTTTATTCCGTGCAACAAGTCCAATCTTTGTTCGATCTGCGCAAGCCGTTGCGGGTTGAACTCGATGCCTTCTTTATAATCGCGCAGCTGATACGCGCTGTCTTCAACGCCGTAGTAAGCAGATTGCAATTGATCGACGAGCGGCTGCAAAATGGACGGATCCACTTTGACGATATCCTGCAGGCGAGTGAGCGCGCGGGAAAGCGCGGTTAAACCCTTCGAGCCGTACAGAAGGTCGTAAGCCTCCGATACCGCGTCCGTCAGCTTCTCCGCATGGGCTAGTTTGCGTCGTTCGTCGGCTAGGGATTCGTCTTCTCCCGGCTTAAGCTTCGCCGCCGCGATCTCTTCCAGCTGAAACCGGTACAGATCGAGCATCTGCATGCCTTGACGCGATTTTTCTTCCAGATCCCTGCGCTCGCGGCTCACGCTCTGATATTCCGCGAACAACCGGCGATACTCGGCCTTATCTGATTGGATAGCTTCTCCCGCGAACAGATCGAGCCATTCCAAATGCTTGTCCGTCCGAAGCAAAGATTGATGCTCATGCTGGCCGTGGATATTGACCAGATGCTCTCCGACTTCGCGAAGCATCGTTAACGTGACGCTTTGGCCGTTAATTCTCGCCGTCGACTTGCCTTGCGCTTGCAATTCCCGGCGAATGAGCAACGTTTCATCCGGGTCGGCTTCGATGCCGATCCGATGCAACGTTCCCCATACGGGATGCTGTCGCGGTAGATCGAATACGGCTTCGATATCCGCCCGGTCGCAGCCGTGCCTTACCATCTCGGCCGAGCCTCGGCCTCCCGCGGTTAGCGTTAGAGCGTCGATAACGATCGACTTGCCCGCTCCGGTCTCGCCCGTAAGCACATGAAATCCTTCGTGGAAATGTACGGAAACATTCTCAATGACTGCTAAGTTGTGGATGGATAATTCCCGAAGCATGAAAAGCCTCCTTCATCTCGTCTCAACTTGAAGCTCTTATTGCATCATATCGTAGATGCGACCAAGCAAATCTTCGCCTTGGCTCTTGGATTTCGTAATCAGAAGCGTCGTATCGTCGCCGCCGATCGTCCCGATAATCTCGGGCCAGTCCATGCCGTCGATCAAAGCCGCGATCGTGCCTGCCGTAGCGGGCAGGCATTTTAGAACGACGAGATTTTCCGCCGCGTCAGCGCTTACGAAATGATCGAGCAGCGCCCGTTTCAGCTTGTGGGCGGGGTTATATCTTTGATCCTGCGGCATCGAATATTTATATCGTCCGTCTTCGAGCGGGACTTTGATCAACTGCATTTCCTTGATGTCGCGCGACACCGTTGCTTGCGTGATCTGCATGCCTTCCAAGCTAAGCGCTTCCACGAGATCTTCTTGCGTCTCGATTTCGCGCGAGCCGATCAGTTCACGTATTTTGCGTTGTCGTTGTCCTTTCATTCCTCGCCAGCCTCCACCTTGAATCGTACGATTTTAATTTGCGCTTCTTGGGTATGAGCGATAACGATTCCCTCGCAATCCGGGAACAATAAAGCGTAAGGGAGCAATTTCTCCCTCAACCCGCTCGCCGTCCAATCCAGCGGTTGCCTTGCGCGTTCCAGCTTGACCAGGAAATATTTATGTTCCCTGCAAGCCAGATAATCGAAATAGAGCCGAGTCGGCATAACCGGACCGTCGTCCACGACAACTCCGAGAGGAACTCGGTGTTTGCCTGATAGCACTTCGAATCCATGCTCCTCCAAGAGCGTTACGTTCTCGTCTTGCTCTACGCCGCCCGCCTGAGCCAGCTTGCGCAGCCTGGAGCCCGGAGGCTCGTGCAGCCATTTGTCGAAGCGCCTGATTACCCACCAGACCATCAGGCCTGCCGCCGTTAGCATAATAAGCCAATCTCCGAATCGATCCATGCGCTTGACCTCCACCCCGTTTCCGCAACGGAGGAAAAATAAGTCTGTATGCACATGATGCGGTGACGCTCTCTTCTTTTTCTAGACGAGGACCTTAATCTCCTCTAAAATCTGAATTATTCGCAAGTAAAAACCCGAAGCATGCCTACGGTCCGGTCCGCGGTATTCTCCGGCCGTTCTTCGGCAGCTCCGGGTCCTCCGGACAACTATTTATGTATTTTTCGTATCCGTTCCGCGACGGAATGTCGCTCCCGCCTCGTCAACGGTTTGTTTGATTCGTTTAGCCAGCGCTTCTTCGTCCATCTCCGGCAACGCAGTCCCAGCCTCGGCGATCAATCGCCAATGCGCCAGAAATTCGATGTTACCTTCGCCGCCGGTTATCGGGGAATAGGTCAAGCCTTGCAGCTCGAAACCGAGGCCGTTCGCCGTAACCAACACGTCTCGCAGCACCTTGGCGTGCACCGCGGGATCTCGGATAACGCCGGATTTGCCGACTTGCTCCCTGCCCGCTTCGAACTGGGGTTTGATGAGCGCGATCGTCTGGCCCCCCGCTTCAAGAATGTCGGCGAGAGCAGGCAAAATCAACCTAAGCGAGATAAACGAAACATCGATCGACGCGAATCCAGGGCGAGGACCGGCTAACTGCTCCAACGTCATATGCCTGAAATTCGTCCGTTCCAGCACGACTACGCGTTCGTCTTGGCGAAGCGACCAGTCCAGCTGATTGTAGCCAACGTCTACGGCGTACACGCGGGAAGCGCCGTTCTGGAGCGCGCAATCCGTGAAGCCGCCCGTCGAGGCGCCGATATCGAGCATAACGGCATCGGTCAAATCCAAGCTGAAGTGCTTGATCGCCTTCTCCAGCTTAAGTCCCCCCCTGCTAACGTAGGGATGGATAGCGCCTTTGACGGTGATCGTCGCATCGCGGGGCACCTTCGTGCCCGCCTTATCGATGCGTTCGGTGCCGACCAGCACGAGACCGGCCATGATCGCGGCTTTCGCTTTTTCTCGGCTTTCGTAATAGCCAAGCTCGAGCAGCAGTACGTCAAGCCGCTCTTTCGTTATCGTCGTCTTCTCCATTAAGTCGCCTTCTGCCTTTTGCGTACCGGGAGCGAAGCCAGTTGCTTGGCGATCGCGTCGGCGGTCAGGCCGCTATCCGCACGTTGTTCCTTGATCGTCGCGTGTTCCACGAATAGATCGGGAACTCCGGCAATATGAATCGACGCGGGTTGCGTGCCCTGCAACGTATAAAATTCCAGAATCGCGCTGCCCAATCCGCCTTGCACGGAGCCTTCTTCGACGACGAGCAACGGAATCCGTTCTTTCGCCAATGCCAAGAGCATCTTCTCGTCCAGCGGCTTGACGAAACGGGCATTAACGACGCGAACGTTGATCCCCTCGCGCTTCAACAGTTCGGCGGCTTCTTCGGCCACTTGAACCATCGGCCCGATGGCAAGCACCGCCGCATAATCCCCTTCGCGCACCGTTTCCCACGTACCGATCTCGATGCTCGACATCCGTTCGTCGAGCGCAACGCCGGTACCCGCTATCCGCGGATAACGTACGGCAATCGGCCCGGCGTCGTAGTCGACTGCCGTCTTCATCATGTTCTTGAGCTCGTTCTCGTCCTTCGGCATCATAAGCACCATGTTCGGGATATGCCGCAAGAAAGCGATATCGTATACCCCTTGGTGCGTCTCCCCGTCCGCTCCGACGAAGCCCGCGCGATCGATCGCGAAAATAACGTTCAAGTTCTGCCGGCAAATGTCGTGCACGACTTGATCGTAAGCCCGCTGAAGGAAAGTGGAGTAAACCGCGAAGACGGGCTTCATTCCTTCCATCGCGAGCGCCGCGGACATCGTGGCCGCATGCTGCTCAGCTATACCGACGTCGAACATACGGTCCGGGAACCGCTCCGCGAACTTCAACAGACCGGAGCCGCCCGGCATCGCCGGCGTTACCGCGACGATCCGCTTATCCTGCTCGGCGAGCTCGATCAGCGTGCTTCCGAACACCTCGGTATACATCGGAGGACCTACGGGTTTGACGACTTGGCCGGATTCGATCTTGTAGGAACCCGTTATCCCGTGCCATTTGTGGGAATCCGCTTCCGCGGGGGAATAGCCTTTGCCTTTAACCGTCAAGACGTGAACGAGTACCGGCCCGTCGACGCTATCGGCTTGTTTGAACGCCTCGATCAGCTTGTTGACGTCATGGCCGTCCACCGGACCGAAATATTTCAGACCGAACTCCTCGAATAACACGCCTTCCGGCGCGACGAGATATTTCAAGCTGTCTTTCACCCGATCGGCCGTACGGGCAAGCTTGCCGCCGATCGCGGGCACTTTGCGAAGCAACCAATCCAACTCGTCTTTGGCTTTACGATAAATTTTCTCCGAACGTACTTTGCCCAAATAATTGTGGATGGCGCCTACATTAGGAGCGATCGACATTTCGTTGTCGTTAAGCACGACCATCAGCTTCCGCTTCTCGTGGCCGATATGATTCAACGCTTCCAAGGCCATGCCGCCCGTAAGCGCGCCGTCGCCGATTATCGCGACTACGCGGTTGGATTCGCCCTTCAGGTCGCGCGCGAGCGCCATCCCCATCGCGGCGGAGAGGGACGTGCTGCTGTGACCCGCTTCCCAGACGTCGTGCTCGCTCTCGTTGCGCTTCACGAATCCGCATAAGCCGTCCTTCTGGCGCAACGTGTCGAACCGGTTCTGGCGGCCGGTCAATATTTTGTGTACGTAAGCTTGGTGTCCTACGTCGAAGATGAATTTGTCCTGCGGACTGTTATATAAATAATGCAACGCCAACGTGAGCTCGACGACGCCAAGATTCGGCGCGAGATGCCCCCCCGTTGCGGATAATTTCTCGATAAGAAAATGCCTGATCTCTTCTGCTAATCGCGGAAGCTCGGGTAGCGTTAATTTTTTTAAGTCTGTCGGACTGTCGATGTTCTCGAGCAGCAAGTGGTGTTCCCCGCTTTCCCCCTAAAGATATACCGCCATTATACCATATCCGCAATGAATGCCCAAATTTCTACACCTTCGGCGCTCTCCCGCGAAAGGTCTCCGGAACATGACAAACCCCAACCGCGACGGAAGTTATGTCCTCCCGTTACGATCGGGGCAATAAGGCGTTTGCATGGCGGCGATTGCTTCGCTTCGACGCCAACGCGTCTAGTGATCTCTATTCAGCAAGTATCCGGCGATACCGATCAAGCGATCCGGGTTCGCGAGTCCGGCCTGCAAGAGCACTTCGCCGGCTTCGTTCGTTAATTCCGTCACGCGTTTCCGGCTCTCCTCGAGACCGAGCAAGAACGGGTACGTCACCTTCTCTTGCCGTTCGTCGCTCTTCACGGGCTTGCCGAGCTTCGCCTCGGTACCTGTTAAATCCAATATATCGTCTTGAATCTGGAATGCAAGGCCGACGTTGCGACCGAACAAACCGAAGGCTTCCAGTTGCTTTTCGTCCGCATCCGATGCATAACCACCGGCGCGCAACGAAAACCGGATCAAGTCGCTCGTCTTGTGCAGGTGAATGTACTCCAACTGTTCAAGAGACGTAACTCCCTGCTCTCCCAGCATATCGGCGACTTGACCGCCGACCATGCCGGGCAATCCGGCGAACCTCGCGAGCTCTTCCGTGACAGCCAGCACTTTATCGGCCGGCACGCCTAATTTCGAAGCCTGAGCCGCGACGTAGAACGCATGGGTGAGCAAGCCGTCGCCGGCTAGAATGGCCATCGCGTCGCCGAATACTTTGTGGTTCGTTAACCGTCCGCGACGGAAATCGTCGTTATCCATCGCCGGAAGATCATCGTGGATGAGCGAATACGTATGGATCATCTCCACCGCGCAAGCGAACGGCATCGCCCGGTCGGACGCGCCTCCTTCGTCTCCCGTTACCGCTTCGGCCGCGGCCAGCACCAGAATCGGGCGAAGCCGCTTGCCCCCCGCGAGCAGCGAGTAATCCATCGCCTCCCGCAGCGTGGCGGGAACCGTCCATCCGGAAGGAAACACCGACCGCAGCGCGCTCTCCACGCATTCCCGGCGCGATTGTAAATAAGTATGTATATTCTCGGCAGTCGTCACGTCATTACCCCTCAATCTACTAAACGTTGCGCGCCGACATAAGACGGCGACTGCCGCCCGTTTATGCTTGGTCCGCGAAAGGCTTGCGCTGCAATCCCGCATCGCCCTCGACCAGCATTTCGATCCGGCGTTCCACTTGTTCCAGCTTATTCCCGCATAACTTGGATAAGCTCATTCCCTCTTGAAACAGTTCGATCGCCGTTTCCAGCGGCACGTCTCCGCTCTCGAGCTTCGCGACGATCGACTCCAGCTTCTCCATCGCTTGCTCAAAACTGATTGCCGGAACGCTTGTTTCCGCATCGTCCGTTGCCTGCGATACCGTCTTCGATCCGTTCTTAGCCATTCGACTGTTCCTCCCCTTGAATGCCCCAGACTTGGCAATCCAATTTCCCGTCCGTCAATCGCACGCGGACGATATCGCCGGGCTGCACTTCGCAGATCGACCGAATCAACGACTTCTGTTGTTCGTCATAGACTAGGCTATATCCTCGACCCATGATCTTAAGCGGACTTAGCGCGTCCAAATGGCGCACGACGGAGCCGAATTGGCTTTGACGTTGACGCAAGATTCCGTTCATCGCCATTTCCAAGCCGCGCGCCGCGGAAGCAACCCGTTGACGCGCTAACGCCGCCTGGCGTCCAGGATTAACCGCAGACAGTCTGCCGCTCAGTCGGGACAACTTATCCGCCGACCGGGCATGTGCGCTTTGCATCCGATATTGCAACCGGTCCCGCAAGCGATCCAGCCGCTCGGCTTGAACGAGCAAACTCCTTCGGGGCTGCGTGAAATACGGGGACCTGGCCGCATGCTGCCATCTTTCCCGCGCTCTAGCGAGCAGTCCGCCCAGAGATTTCGCCATGCGCTGCTCCAGATGGACAAGCCCTTGCTTAAGCTCTCCCGAATGTCTGACGGCAAGCTCCGCCGCGGCGGTGGGCGTAGGCGCCCGCAAATCCGCGGCAAAATCGGATATCGTAAAGTCCGTCTCATGCCCCACCGCCGAGATGACCGGGATAGCGGAAGCTCGAATCGCCCTGGCGACCGTTTCCTCGTTAAACGCCCATAGCTCCTCGAGCGATCCGCCTCCGCGTCCGACGATGAGCACGTCCGGCTCTCCGAGCGCGTTCATTTCCCGAATCGCCTTGACGATGGCCGGAGCCGCGCTTTTCCCTTGCACGACCACCGGATACAGCAGAACGGCTACCCCCGGATTCCTGCGTTCGAGCGTAATCAGTATATCTTTCACGGCAGCGCCCGTCGGAGACGTAATGACGCCGACCGTCCGCGGATATCGAGGCAACGGCCGTTTCCCCCGCTCGTCGAACAATCCTTCCGACTCTAGCTTTTTCTTCAATTGCTCGAACGCGAGATACAGGCTTCCGATTCCGTCCGGCTGCATCGCGGTCGCATAGAATTGGTAAGCTCCGTCTCTTTCGTATACGGAAACGCCTCCGCGCGTCAGCACCTTCATTCCGTCTTTGGGAGAGAAAGGAAGCCGCTGGTTATAGGAGGCGAACATGATGCATTTCAGCCGTGCGCCCTCATCCTTCAGCGTAAAATACATATGGCCGCTGGAATGAAACGTAAAATTGGAGATTTCGCCTCTCAGCCAGATGTCCTGGAGTCCGGGATCGCCTTCGAGCTTCATCTTGATGAGGCGATTAATGTCGCGAATGCTTAACGCGCGAGCCGGTTCCATTCGGCCAGCCTCCTCTAACGAAGCGTGCGAGTCGCCGATTTCAGCGTATTCGCCATCAGCATCGTGATCGTCATCGGTCCAACGCCGCCCGGTACGGGCGTAATCCATCCGGCAACGTCAACGACGTCGTCGTAATCCACGTCGCCGCAAAGCTTACCGTTGTCCATTCGGTTAATACCGACGTCGATAACGACGGCTCCCGGCTTCACCCAATCTTGCTTGACCATCTTCGGAACGCCGACTCCGACGACCAGAATGTCGGCTTGGCGGGCAAGCTCGACGATATTCGGCGTGCGGGAATGGCAGATCGTTACGGTCGCGTTCTCGTGTAGCAATAGCATAGCCACCGGTTTGCCTACGATATTGCTTCGGCCGATAACGACCGCGTGCTTACCCGCCGGATGATTGCCCGTGCGCTTCAGCAGTTCGATAACGCCATGCGGGGTGCAAGGCAGTAAGGCATCGTCCCCGATCATCAGATTGCCTACGCTTTGGGGATGGAAGCCGTCGACGTCCTTCTCGACCGCGATCGCGTCGATGATCGTCTTCTCTTCGATGTGCTTGGGAAGCGGCAATTGTACGAGAATGCCGTGAATCGCGTTATTCCCGTTATATTGTTGAATGAGTCCGAGCAAGCGCTCCTGAGTCGTATCCGCCGGAAGCTCCACGACTTCCGAGTAATAACCTAGTTGCTCGCAAGCTTTCGCTTTGTTCCTCACGTACACTTGCGAAGCCGGGTCCGCCCCCACGATAATGACGACAAGACCTGGCGTTACGCCTTTTTGTTTCAGGCTTTCGGCTTCCACCTTCAACTCTTCGCGGATCGAATCGGATATTTGTTTCCCGTAAATGATTTGTGCGCTCACGGTTTATCCCCCTCTGGCGTCTGCTCTTCTTCTCTTTCCCTTAGCATCCGTCCAAGCACGCCGTTAACGAATTTGCCGTTCTCCTCCAAACCGAAATGCTTGGCGAGCTCGATCGCTTCGTTAATGACGACTTTAGGCGGAACTTCTTGGCGGAACATCATTTCATAGGCGGCAAGCCGCAAAATCTGACGATCGACCCGCGATAATCTGTCCACTTGCCATCCCGTCAAATACACGACTAGCTTCTGGTCGATAAGCTCCTGCTTCTCTTGCACGCCATGCACCAATTCGCGCGTGAAAGCATCGATGTTGGCCAGCTCCGCCACATCCGTTCCGATTTCGTTTTCCTGGCGCGCTTCATCCATCACCATGTTGACGGCCTCGTCGCCCGTCACGCCGTTCATCTCTACTTGGTACAGGCTTTGTACCGCGATTTCCCTAGCAAGTCTGCGCTTCATGAGTCCTCCCGAATGCTTCTAATCGTTCAAGCCCTATCCTTATATTATGCTACTTCGTAAAAACAAAAAAACCCATGAGCGTCTACTCCATCGGAACCTGCGGAGCTAAGCGCTCCGCGGTCACTGCCCGGGCAAGAACATTCACAGGGATTATCGCGACCAAGGCCAGCGGTCGGCCACCCAATCCGTCAGTTTTTCCCACGGAAAAAGCGGACCCCGCCTATCGTCCTTGTGCTTACCTATCCAATAACCTATGCCAATGAGCAAAGCGCAGAACAGCATGTCCCAAAAACCGCTGATTAAATAAATGATGCCGAAAAAGAGACCCGCCGCAACCCCCAGCGTTCTTCCGCCGTAGGTTGCCGCCCATTCTCTCCACATAGGCGGTTCTCCCCCTATTCTACACGGCTCTTATACGTAGTAGGCGATTGCGTAACGTTCGCGATGAACACGGACACTTCCGCAACCGGAATGCCCGTTGCCTCTTCGATTTGCTGCGAGACCGTTCGTTGCATTTCCTCGGATAACGTCGGAATCGACCCTTCCCCGTCCACGAAAGCTCGGATCATGATGCCGAGTCCAGCCTCCGACACTCTGACGCGGGCCCGAAGATCCTTCACGCCGCGAGTGCGCGATGCGGCTTTCAAAGCCAAGTTTTCGACGGTTTCCACTGAGATGCGAATATCGCCGTGCTCCGTCCTTTGGTTAATGGACGGACCATTGTGCCTCTCGCGTTTAACGGAAACGATCAAAAATCTTATGCTTACTACGAATACGATAATGGCGACACCGAGCACCGATCCTTGCACAACGCGGGATTCGCCCGTCATCTCGGATATGAAATCTTTCATCCATTTCTCGGAAAACCCGCCGCTTGCGGCCACGATCACCACGACGGAAGCGGCCCATATCGCAAAGCTATACAAGAAGAGAAGCAGCCTGTCCAACACTTTAATCAACGTTAAGAACCTCCCCGATCCTGGTTATACGAAAATGTCCCCGACTTGCGAAAAGGCCTCTGCGAGAGTTCCCTGAAGGAAATTCTCGTCAGAGGGCCGTCATCCGCAGACCGGGGTTTTGCCGTTACCGCGGAAATCAGGTTGCGGTCTCGTCATTATCGGACACGTACATTGGTTTCATCTTCATCGGGCTTCTCGCCCGTCTTGAAGTGAACGTCGTGAATATGTACGTTGACTTCTACTACGTTCAGTCCGGTCATCGTCTCGATCGAGCGTTTGACGTTGCGTTGAATTTCAGTAGATACTTCCGGTATTTTGCGTCCGTACTGAACGATGATCGATACGTCGACTGCGGCTTCGCGTTGACCTACCTCTACCTTCACGCCTTTGGACAAATTCTTGCGTCCTAACAATTCGGCGATTCCCGAGGTAAGCCCGCCGCTCATGCCCGCGACGCCATCGACCTCCACCGTTGCCAATCCGGCGATCACCTCGATGACTTCCGGGGCGATCTCGATGGTGCCCATATCCGTGCGCTCATAGTCCGGGGCTAACATTTCCATGCGTAGTTCCACCTCCACATGCGCGGACCAAATCGGAGTAAGTCCGAGCATTCGCCTTCACTACTTATAAATATAGCATTCCCGGATTATTATGACAAACGCTTGACCCGAAAATAAATCGAATATCCGTTTCCCGGAGACGACTAAGCTTCGCCGTTAATGTCATGGTCTTCCAGGAATTTAATGTCGAACGTACCTTTAGCGAAAATCGGATGATTCATGAGCTTCTGATGGAACGGAATCGTCGTTTTGACGCCTTCGACCATGAATTCGCTTAACGCCCTGCGCGTACGCGCGATCGCTTCTTCCCGCGTTGGAGCCCATACGATCAGCTTAGCGATCATGGAATCGTAATGCGGGGAAATGACGTATTGCGGATAAGCTGCGCTATCCACTCGCACTCCGGGTCCGCCCGGCGGCAAATAAAAACCGATACGTCCCGCGGACGGCATGAAATTACGCTCGGAATCTTCCGCGTTAATGCGGCATTCGATTGCCCAGCCGTTCAATTTCACGTCCTCTTGCTTAAAGGAAAGCGGAGCGCCTTCTGCAACGGCGATCATTTCCTTGATCAAGTCGATGCCCGTGATCATCTCGGTTACCGGATGCTCGACCTGAATGCGGGTATTCATCTCCATGAAGTAGAATTGTCCGTCCGGTCCGAGCAAGTACTCGATCGTACCGGCGCCGGAATAATTCACCGCGCGCGCGGCCCGAACGGAAGCCTGACCCATCCGCTCCCGCAATTCCGGAGTCATGATCGAGCATGGCGCCTCTTCGACGAGCTTCTGGCGACGGCGTTGCACGGAGCAATCCCGCTCGCCGAGGTGCGCGACGTTGCCGTGCTTGTCGGCGATAATCTGGATCTCGACGTGTTTCATGCCGGTCAACAATTTCTCGAGGTATACGCCCGCGTTGCCGAATGCTTTCTCCGCTTCCTGCTGGGCTGTCGAGATCTCGCGAACGAGCATCTCTTCGTTCTCGGCGATCCGAATGCCTCGTCCGCCTCCGCCCGCCGTCGCTTTGATGATGACGGGATAGCCGATGTTCCGGGCGACGCGAATCGCGTCGTCCAAATCTTCGAGCAATCCGTCGGATCCCGGAATAACGGGCACGTCGGCGTCTTTCATCGTTTGCTTGGCGACCGATTTGTCTCCCATGCGGCTGATCGCCACGGAAGAGGGTCCGATAAACGTAATATTGCAAGTTTCGCAAATATCCGCGAAATCAGCGTTTTCTGAAAGGAATCCGTATCCCGGATGGATGGCATCGCAGTCGGTCAGCGTAGCGACGCTCATAATGTTCGTCAAATTCAAATAACTGTCTTTGGAAGCGGTCGGCCCGATGCAATACGCTTCGTCGGCCAACCGTACGTGCAACGATTCCCGGTCCGCTTCGGAATACACCGCAACGGTGCTAATACCGAGCTCCCGGCATGCGCGAATGATTCTTACCGCGATTTCTCCGCGATTGGCAACCAAAACCTTATTAAATTTCAAGATGAAATCCTCCTCGGGATTATTCCGGCTTCACTAGGAACAGCGGTTGGCCGAATTCGACAAGCTGTCCGTTCTCCACGAGAATGTCCACGATCTCGCCCTTCACTTCCGCTTCGAGCGGATTCATCAGCTTCATCGCTTCGAGGATGCACACGACGGACTTATCGGACACGCGGTCTCCGATATTCACGAACGAGGACGCGTCCGGGGACGGTGAACGGTAGAAAGTACCCACCATAGGCGATACGATCCGATGAAGGTGGGAATCGTCCGCTGCCGCTTTGGCTTCAGGCGCTGCCGCGACCGGAGCCGCAGGCGCCGTCGGAGCCGCAACTTGTGGCAGGTATGTATGAGAAAGGTGTGGGGTTTGCACGTTAACCACTTCTGTGCGACCCGGTTTGCGAATCGACAAGCGCATTCCTTCGTTCTCAATTTCCAATTCATGTACGGTTGTTTGGTCTACTAATTTGATCAATTCTTTAATTTCGCTCAACTTAAACATTCTCGGTCACTCCTTGATTCGGGATTCCCCGTCTGAAGAAAGCATGTCCACAACGGAACTATTATACCATAATCGACCGAAATGGAAAGAGTTATGCTCGGAGGCATTCCCATTGGCTTCAGGCAACGGGCGAGGGGACCGTCCCGAAGTAGATGATCATCTACGTTCGAGGGTCCCCTCGTTAAGGCCGCGTTACGATCGGCGCCTCTATCGTTGCTTTTATTGTTGAACGTATTGAATCGATACGCGATCCGGGGTTACGTTAAGTTCCTTCGTAGCCAAGTCGAGGATTTTGATCGCTTGTTTTTTCTCGAGCTTCTCGCTGAGCACGATAATGTTGAAGTTCGAATCCTCTTCGTCGACGACGGCATTATCGTAATCTTTAAGCAACTTCGTCTGCAAGCTCGTGATCCGCTCGTCCGTTTCTTCCAGACGGCTTAGCTGCTCGGCCGCGCTCTGCGCTTCTTCCGGGGTTACTTTCGTATTGCCGATAATCGCGTTCAGCTTCTCGGAGGTCGCGCTTACTTTATCGCGTTGCTCCAACAGCATTTGCTCCAGCCGTTGGTTCCCCGTAGCGCTCGAAATCCCGTTCAACACTTGCTGATCTTCCGGTGACAGGCCGCTATCGTCGGTTCCGGATGCCGCTTTGCTGCCCGTATCCGTTCCTTTGCCCGTTCCGGTTGCCGTTACGCCGGTCAGTTCGTCTGTCGTTTGATCGACTTCCGTGATCGCGATGCCGTCCGGATTGGCCGCGTTCGTCTTGTCTTTGCCCGTCAATTGAGACTGGTTGAGACCGCTAGCCGTGCTGCCCGTCTTCGGAGCATCCTCCGTAAATAAGTAATAGGCCGACAAAATCACCATCAAGCTCAGCATCGATACTAACCATATGGTTTGGCGTTTGTTGTTCATCGTTCGATTCCTCCCGGGTTTCATGAATTGAATTGATTATCAACTTTTGCGGGGGACGACGGCGATCCTGTGGATCGGGACGTCCAGCCCGCGCGACACCGTTTCGGCGATCAGCCTGTGCACGGTCGCGTTCTCCGCTCCGCTGGCGACGATCGAGATGCCGCGAATGCGCGGCTTAAGCTTCTTCACGACGATGGGCGCTTGAATGCCCGAGGACACTTCATATAACACGACCTGGCCGTCCTTGGTGATGTCGGTAATATGACGCTTGGCGCCGTTGCGATCGGTTTCCTCGGTAAGGGTCTGCATCGTTTTCTCGTTCAACTGCACGACCGTTTCCTCCGTCGAGTCGACCGTCACCATCACCGTCACCGTTCCGACGCCTACGATTTTTTCCAGCAAATCCTTCAAGCGCCCTTCGATCTCGGTCTCGATGTCCGTGAAGGATGACGTCTTGACGTCGCCTCCGCCCATGAAGGCCGGCTGCTGCTGAATATCTTCGTCCCTCGGCGGGGACAGATCGGGATTTTGAGAGGGATCCAATTTCTTCACGTTCATGAAAGATGCCGCGAGCAGCATGGCGGCGCCGATTAACCCGATCAGCACGAGCCACCGGAACGCTTTGACTCTGCGCGGTCCTCCCGAACCTCCGCCAATGAAAGATTCCAGTTGCTGCAGCCACTTGGCCATATCGCACCCCCGTTATTGCGCTTCATTTTGCTTCGGCGGCGGTTTTCGGCGTTTTCACTTCAACCGCGTTCGTCGCGATTCCGAAACGGCTGGCGATGAGCGCGGATATGCGCGAGCTCGTCACCCGATCCGCTTCTTCCTCGACCGCGGCGCTTGCCGCCTTATCGGCTTGCTTACCGCCGGAGGCCCCCGCTTCATCCCCTGTCGGCCACGTTTCGACTTCGATCCGAATGTCTACCGGAGTTACCGGTTGCATTTCTTGGACGGAATTCGCAGCCGAGGCGCCGGGAGACGAACTTGCGTCCGGACTCGTTGTTTGAACCGGCGCGGGTTCGAGCGAAACGACGACCTTGGCGACATCCATCGAGCCGTCGTTTCGGCGCTCAAGCTTTACGTCTACTTTGCTCACTCCCCGATGCTCGCTTTGCTCCACTTCGCTCCTGATCGATGCTTCCAATCTCGCGGTGACGAGCTCGGCTGCTTGGGCTTGCTGCTTATTTCGCAGCTTAGCCCCCGCTTCTTCGATCATCGCAAGCTGATCCGGAGCGCTCCGAGGCTCTAACTCGATCGAGTTAAGCCCCGCCGCCAGCTTGCTATCGAAGTCGCCTTTCATCCAGTGCATGATCGGAGTCGCGAGCGTCATCAGAATGAACAACCCGGCGACCAGTCTGACATAACGCTGCATCGTACGGTTGGGCAACAACAAATCGATTAGCGATGCAAGCAGGATGACCGCGATAATCTGACGAAGCCAATGCGACAAGCCGTCCATCAACCCCATTGAACGATCCCCTCCCGGTCAACGAATCATGAGAGTGGCATTTCCCGCGGTCAATATGATCGTCACCGCCAAGAAGAACATTAATCCGACCGACGCCAATGCCGCGAACACGTAGATAAGCGTCTTGCCGATCGTTTGCAAGCAATGAACGATCGGCGTATCGCCGAGCGGCTGCATGACGGCTCCCGCCAAGTTATAGATCAGCGCGAGCGTCAAGATTTTGAGCGCTGGGAATGCGCAAAGAAACAGCAGAACGATAACACCCGCAAGCCCTACCGCGTTCTTCACGAGCAAACTGGCCGACATGACCGTATCCGTCGCGTCGGAGAACATCTTCCCGACGACGGGCACGAAATTGCCCGTTACGAACTTCGCCGTCCGAAGCGCTACGCCGTCCGTTACCGCGCCGGTCGCCCCCTGCACGGATAACACGCCCAGGAAAACGGTCAACAGAATGCCCATTATGCCGATTCCGACGTTACGAAGCAGGTTTGCCAGTTGCGTCGCTTTGTACTTGTCGCTGATCGCGCTCACCAAGTGAAGCACCGCCGAGAAGAACAATAACGGAAACACGACGAGGTGAATAAACGTGCCGATCGTATGGATCATGAAGACGATAAGCGGATGCAGCACCGCCGCCGAAGTGACGCCTCCCGTTCCCGCAAGCAAGGTAAGTAACAGAGGAACCATCGCAAGCATGAATTGCACCATGTTCCCGATCGCATCGCTCGCGTAGCTCGTCGCCGTCTTGAAGCTGTTCACCGCCAAAATAATGAGAACCATGTACGCGATGCCGTAAGCGACCTTGCTTACCGCATTGCGTTCAAACGCGCTTTGCATCGTCTCGAGCAGCATCGTGAACACCGTCAACAACACGATCGTGACCAACAGTTTGCCGCTATATAACACCTCGTGCAGGAAAAACTTGGCCAGTCCGAGCATTGCCTGTCCCGCGCTGAGCGATTTGCCGCTAGGGAACATGAGCTCCTTTAGCTCCGGCAATTTCCCTTCGGGGAAATAACCTCCGTATTGGCCTTTCAGGTCGTTCCAATATTTCTGGATTTGTCCAAGCTCGACGTCCTCGCTCTGCTGCTGCGCCAATTGACCCGACAAACCGTTGTCAAGAGAAGGCTCCGCGACTTGATTCGTCGACGTCGATTTGTCCGGATAAGCGCTCGCTTTCGCGCTGGCGATCGTATCCCCCATGATCAGGAAAACCATGAGCACGAACAGCAGGAGCATGGCCCGCTTCTCTATTCCCGTCTGCCCGAGCCTGTTCTCCCAGCGCATGTTCTCCCTCCCGTCCGCCCCTCGTCAAGCCGGCAACAGATTCAGCACCGTTTCGACGATGACGCTGATGATGGGTACCGCCATGACCAGAATAAGCATTTTTCCGGCAAACTCGATTTTCGAAGCGATGCTTTCGAGCCCTGCGTCCCTTACGATTTGGGCGCCGAACTCGGCGATGTAGGCAATCCCGATAATTTTCAGCATCGTCTTCAGGTACACCGTCGGTATGCCCGATCGATCCGCCAAATCCTCTAGCACGGTAATTACGTTGTCGATTTTCCCGACGAAAGCCAGGAAGATCGCCACGCCCACGAATGCGGAAAGGAGATAAGCGAACATCGGCTTTTGTTCCCTGATGACGAGAATCAGCACGGTGGCCAGAAAACCGATTCCTACGATCTGAAGAATGCTCACGCGCATCACCTACTGGAACAGGAAAATCGTTTTGATCTCCTGGAATAAATCGTTAAGCATGCGCACGACCATGAACAGAACGACGACGAACCCGATCAAGGTCACCCATTGCGCCATATCTTCCTTGCCCATCTGCTTCAGCACCGTATGGATCATCGCCACGATGATGCCGACGCCGGCGATTTGGAATATGGTGCTGATGTCGATGTTCATCGTATTGGCCTCCTAAACTGATCGCACCTGGGATCAGGGTTCGACTTGGCTCGATTCGGCTTGGCTATATCATCAATATGACGACCAAAGTAGCCCCGAGCACGCCCAAGCTGCGGCTTAATTTCTCGTACCGCTGCTGATCGTCCCGCGCCGATGCTTCTTCCGCCTGCAATTGGATCGATGCCAACCGAATATGCTTGAGCTGATCTTCCCGACCGCTTCCGCCTAGCGTAGAGCCAAGACGAAGCAACGCTTCCTTCTCCGCCTTCCTCATCGCCGTCGACGGCCAATGGTCGCGAACCGCCCGCTCCCAGATTTCCCTGACGGTCTCGCCCGATTCCGCGGAATCCCGCGAGAGCGATCTCGAGATGTTCAAGAAGAGTTCCGACAACGGATGCGGCAGGATTCCGCCGATGCGAGCCAAAGCTTCCGGGAGACGGGTTTGTCCGTAGCCGATCTCCGTTTCCAACCGTTGCAGCGCATGAAGCAGCTCGCGAATCTGGCGAGGCCTGGCCGCGAAGCGAGCGCCCTGCAAGAAGCCGATCATCGTCCCGGCGAACAAGACGAGTAGCACGCCCGCGAATTTAATCATCGTCGACTCCCCTTGGCGCGATCATCGCCGGCGATCGAATCGTCGGCATCGTGCGCGCTTTAACGTTGACGTGCGTTTGCGCGACCGGCGACGTACCCGGGACCGGATGATCCGTCCAACGACCTAATTGTTTCTCCGACGGATCATCCCTCGGCGATGCGCCGAACGAGCGATTCGAACGCCGGGAAGACTCCCTCATGGCTTCTTCCGCCGTAACGATGCGGTGCTCGACTTTCTTGCCCGAACGCGACAAGAATACGTAACATCCGAACACGCCGTCCGCAGCGAGCTTGGACAGTACCGGTCTGGCGAATACGTCTGACATATCCGACGCATGGGCCGTCGCCAATACCCGAACTCCAGCATGAATCGCTTCGTAGATCGCGTCCGCGTCCTCCGGACGCCCGATTTCGTCCACGACGACGACTTCCGGAGAGAGCGAACGAACCATCATCATGATCCCCTCCGCTTTCGGACACGCATCGAGGACGTCGCTTCTCGGTCCCAGATCGAACGTCGGAACTCCGCGATCGCTAGCCGCGATCTCCGAACGTTCGTCTACGATGCCGACTTTGCGGCTTCCCCAATCGCGAGCCGCCGGATGATGCCATTCCCCCGAGCTTACGCATCGGGCAAGATCCCGGATCAGCGTCGTTTTCCCTTGCTGCGGAGGAGATACGATTAACGTATGTCGAATCGTTCTCTCCTTAAGATCCAGCAATCCCGGCAACACCTGCGCTCCGAAACCGACTTTGGCGCGCGCGATCCTGACGTTGAAACCGGCAATATCCCGCAGGTGGGATACGGCGCCTTTGTCCAGCACCGTTCTTCCGGCGAGACCGATGCGATGCCCGCCCGAAACCGTAATGTAGCCTCTGCGCAGTTCTTCCTCGACGGCATAGATGGAATGATTCGTCACTCTTTCGAGTAACGCCCTGCATTGCTCTTTACTCGGCACGAATGCCCCCTGATCCTGTTCCGTGAGCGTCCCGTCTTCCCGCACGAACGAATATCGGCTTCCGTAGCTGATCTCCAGCGGCCGATTTTCGCGAATGCGAATCTCTTCCAGCGACTCTCTGGCGACCGCGGGCAATTGCTCCAACACGAGACGCAAAGAAGTCGGGAACAGCTCCATTAAGGGTTGTGGCAAGCAAGCTCCCCCTTTCCGCCAGATGTTCGTCATTGCTGTTTCATATGTATGCTTGGACGACGGGATTATGACTGCTTGGCCGGCCGCGCCGTGCAACCTCACTTCCTAAGAATCCCTATTAATAGGCATCCAACGCCTGCGAGAATCCAGACGAACTTCGCGGGCGACAGCTTGTCCGCGATACCGACCAATCCGATTGCCGTCGTAGAGATCAGCACGAGCGGCCCGACAAGCGCAAGCATGGAATTAACCGCCAGCGCTTTCTGCACGTCGTTCAGCCGCAGCATGACGATCGCCGCGGTAATCTCGATGCTCCCCGACAGCACTCGCAGCAAAGCCATGCTGAACGCCGCCTTATCCATATCGATTCCTCCCGTCACTCATTCTGCGAACCTCTCTTAACTCTATGCGCAAGCCTCCCATAACTTGTCTCGTCGATAGAAGAACTTTCCGGGTCTCCGATCCTGGAGATCACCTTCCAATAGGCAAGCGCATATATTGACTTGTAAAATTCCACCTTGTATCAACGAGGAGAGCTGAACATGTCATTAATGACGTCAAAAACCAAATGGCCCGAGGGATTGTCGGATCCAAGCGGTCGCCGGCAATCCAAACCTCGCACCGAAGGTCGGACGATGATCATCGATAAAGGCATCGGGGTGCAAGCTTTCGAGGATATGCTCGAGACGTCCGGTGAATATATCGACATTATCAAATTCGGCTTCGGGACTTCCCCCCTCTATCCCTTAAAAGTTCTCAGGCGCAAGATCGAACTGGCGAACAGACACGGAATCACGGTCATTCCGGGCGGGACCTTGCTTGAAGTCGCGGTAAGACTGGATCTTATCCCAGGCTTCTTCCGCCAAGTGCTGGAGCTCGGATATTCGGGAATCGAAGTATCAGACGGCACGATAAGCATCAGCCGCACGACGAGAAGCGATTTGATTCGGGACGCGAAAAGCTTAGGATTGACGGTATTTACCGAATACGGCAAAAAACTGTTCGGCTCGCGGATCGACATTGGGGATTTCGCGGAAACGGCCGAACAGGATTGGGCTTGCGGAGCCGATCTGGTTACGGTGGAAGCGAGGGAGTCGGGCAAAGGAGTCGGCTTGTTCGACGAGCAAGGAGAATGCAGGGACGGCGAGCTTTCCCGGATACTGAGCGCCGTCCCCAACTTGGATCGGGTGGTTTGGGAAGCTCCGCTGAAGGAACAGCAAGTTTATTTGATCCGTTCGCTAGGACCCAACGTACATCTCGGCAACATTCCGGTGCAGGACGTTCTGACGCTGGAGACGATGCGCCGCGGCTTGAGATCCGACACGTTCGAACTGCAACAAGTGCCTTGTTATGACTATATGATTTGATTTGATCCGAATCGATCTTGAGAGACGACGAACAAGCCTCGCGTTCTAAACTCGGGGCTTGTTCCATATCGTGTACCAACCGCTTTTCCATCCATCGGCCGGGAGGTTTTCATCGCATGTACGGAGAGCTTGTGCTGGTCGCGCTTATCGTCATCGGTCTTATCGGCAGATCGTCGATCATCACGACAGCCGCGTGCATCCTGCTCATCATAAAGCTGACGCACCTCGAACGCTATTTACCGACCATCGAGCGACGGGGCATCGAGCTCGGCTTGCTCTTCCTGACGTTGGCCGTGCTCGTCCCGTTCGCTTCCGGCCGAATTCAACCTAAGGATATCGCCGTCGCATTCTCGGGCTGGACAGGCTGGGTGGCGCTTGCCGGCGGAGCTATCGGAGCCTATCTGAACAGCCGGGGGTTGGATACGCTAAGAATGGATCCACAACTGATCGTAGGCATCGTCATCGGCTCCATCGTAGGCGTATTGCTTCTAAGGGGTATCCCTGTCGGTCCGCTTATGGCAGCGGGATTGACTGCGATCCTTATCAAGCTCATTCAACTCATCATCGGAAAATAGTGCTTCGAAGCAGCAAAAAAAAAGAGCGCCCCCGGAAAACGCACGCGATTTCCGGAAGTGCCCTTTTACAATGACGAGCAAAAAATTAACGACGATCTTGCGGTCCGCCGACGTAAGCCGTCTCCGCCGTGTCCAGCCCATACGCCGTATGTAACGCGCGTACGACTTCTTGCACTTGCTCTGCCGCGATTACGCAGCTTACTTTGATCTCCGAAGTGCTGACCATCTTGATGCTAACGCCGACGCTCGAGATCGCCTTGAACATCGTCGCGGCCACGCCTGGGTTCGACACCATGCCCGCGCCTACAATCGACACTTTTACTAAACCTTCTTCATATGTCGCTTCGCGATACGGAACTTCCGACTGAATGCCGGCAATTACGTCTAGCGCGCGTTGGCGGTCGGACAGCGAGACGGTAAACGAAAAGTCGGCTTTGCCATCCTGTACGCCGCTTTGCACGATAATATCGACGTCGATACCGTTACTTGCAAGCGCTCCGAACATTTTCGCCAGCGTTCCCGGCTGATCAACCACGCCCAACACGCTAATGCGGGCTACATTTTTATCGGATGCGATTCCTCTTACGACTACGCCTTGTTCCATTTCCGCGGCCTCCCTCACCAACGTGCCTTCATTATGCGTAAAGCTCGAACGAACGACCAAGTTCACATTATTATGCTTCGCGTATTCGACCGCGCGCGGGTGCAGCACCGCGGCGCCCAAGTGCGCCAATTCCAGCATTTCGTCGTACGAAATTTCGTTTAGTTTCCTTGCGCATTTCACGACTCGCGGATCGGTCGAATAAATCCCGTCCACGTCGGTATAGATCTCGCATACGTCCGCTTTGATCGCCGCCGCAAGCGCTACTGCCGTCGTATCGGAGCCTCCGCGTCCCAACGTCGTGATCTCGCCGCTCTCCGTCATGCCTTGGAAGCCTGCCACGATGACAATGTTGCCTTCGTCCAGCGCACTGAAAATCCGCTCGGGAGAGATGTCGCTGATCCGAGCTTTGGCGTGCACCGATTCCGTGACGATTCCGGCTTGCCATCCCGTGTAGGATCTTGCTTCGTGCCCATGCTTATGGATCGCCATCGACAGCAAGGCGACCGATATTTGTTCGCCGGTCGTGAGCAGCATATCCATCTCGCGCGCGGGCGGTTTATCGTTAATTTCGTTCGCTTTGTCGATGAGATCATCCGTCGTATCGCCCATAGCGGATACGACGACGACCACGCGGTCGCCTTGCAGCTTTTTCTCGATAATGCGCTGCGCGACTCGACTCATCCGTTCGGTCGTTCCGACGGAACTCCCGCCGAATTTCATTACTATTAAAGACACCGGTAGTCACTCCCCAAGTGAACATCTGCATACAGCATTATATTATAGCACAATTATATTGGCCCAAAAATAAAAAAAATTCCCGTCATCGCAATAAATTACGATTAACGGGAATTCATCTTCCGTATCGGATTAAGCGCGGGAAATGTATTTGCCTTCGCGCGTATCGATGGACAAGACGTCGCCTTCGTTGATGAAGAGCGGAACTTGTACCGAGAAGCCCGTTTCGAGCTTGGCGGATTTCGTCGCGCCGGTCGCCGTGCTGCCCTTGATTCCCGGTTCGGCTTCAACGACTTTCAGATCGACGCTGTTCGGAATCGTAATTCCGATCATCTCGCCTTGGTAGCTGGAGATGTTAACGGTCATGTTCTCCGTAAGGAAGTTAACTTCCCATTCCAGTTGGTCTTTCGTCAGTTCGAATTGATCGAACGTTTCGTTATCCATGAACGTATATTCCGAACCGGAATTGTAGAGGTATTGAACCGCGCGGTTCTCGACGTGGGCGCGAACGACGTTCTCGCCCGCGCGGAACGTTTTCTCCACGACGTTGCCGTTCTTCAGGTTTTTGAGCTTGGAGCGAACGAACGCCGCGCCTTTGCCTGGTTTTACGTGTTGGAAATCAAGGACCGTATAGAGTCCGCCTTCCACTTCGATGGTCAAGCCTGTTTTGAATTCGTTAACGGAAATCACTTATTTACTCCTCCTGCGGAGACTTTGCTCCATAATTAGTCCAGCGTGATCAGATGTTTAGGCGAGCTGGTCAGAATCCGAATGCCTCTCTCGGTAATGACGACGTCATCCTCGATTCGCACTCCTCCGAAACCGGGCAAATAAATGCCGGGCTCGACCGTAACTACCATTCCGGGGGCCAGAACGGTATTACCCGTCTTGGATAACCGCGGCGCCTCGTGGACTTCCATCCCGAGTCCGTGGCCCGTCCCATGGCCGAAATATTCTCCATAACCATACCTTGTGATGATATCCCTCGTCAAGGCATCTCCTTCGACTCCCGTCATGCCGGGACGGAGTTGATCCAGTGCGTGCTGTTGCGCTTCTTTGACGATCTCGTAGATCTCGCGGTGCTTATCGCTCGGCTTGCCGACGACGATCGTCCGCGTAATGTCGGAGCAATAGCCATTGTAGTAAGCGCCATAGTCCAATTTCACGAATTCGTCCCGCCCGATGATCCGATCGCTGGCCGTGCCATGAGGCAATGCCGAACGTTCCCCGGAAGCGACGATCGTATCGAACGACGAGCTGGTCGCTCCCTGCGAACGCATGAACACTTCCAACTCCAGGGCGACCGCCTTCTCGCTAATTCCCGGCTTGATAAAACCGAGAATATGCGCGAACGCGCGATCGGCTAGATCGGCGGCTTCCTGCATGACCGCTAGCTCGCTCTCGTCCTTGATCGTCCGCAATTTCTCGACGATGCCTTCGGAAGGCAGCAGCTTGACGGGCGTAAAGGCCGACTCCATAGTCCGGTATGTCGCGAAGGTAACATCCTGTTCTTCGATCAGGAGCGCGTCTACGTTCCATTGACGGAGCAAATCCGCTACCGTCGCGTTCATATCCGCCCCATGCTCGACGATCTGGAAGCCTGGCGCCTGTTGAGGCGCTTGTTCCCGATAACGGAAATCCGTTACGAGCGCGGCATGGTCGGCCGTAATCAGCACGACGCCCGAGGAGCCTGTAAAGCCGGACAAGTACCGGCGGTTTACCGGATGGGTGACGAGCAAAGCGCTTCCTTCTGACTTGGCGATCAGTTTTCTTAGCGACGCAACTCTTGAATTGGGCATAAATGATTCCTCGCTTTCGCTTCTGTACGATGCTCCCTAGCCAAACTTACTTGTTGGATCGGTTGTCTTGGATGTGGCGGCACAAAGCTTGCAATCCCAACTCGTAGCTCAATGGGCCGAAACCGGAAATCTGACCTAGCGCTACGGCAGCCGTCACGGATACGTGTCTGAAAGCTTCTCTCTTATGAATGTTCGATAGATGAACTTCCACGAAAGGAAGCCCGACGGCGGCTAACCCGTCCCGTAATGCGTAGCTCGTGTGGGTCAATGCGCCGGGATTAATCAGGATGCCATCGTGCTTCCCGTAAGCCGCATGGATCTCGTCCAAAAGCGCGCCTTCGTGATTACTCTGAAAGAAATGCAATTCGGCGTCCACTTGCTTGCCGAGCTCGGTTAATCTCATCTGAATCTCCGCAAGCGTAGCGACTCCGTAGACGCCCGGCTCGCGAATTCCGAGCATGTTTAAGTTGGGGCCGTTCACGACCAAAATGCTTAGCATGTCCGATTGTCTCCTCCCGTTCCCGGCCATAACCCGATCAAGCCAGGACGACGATTGGCCGAGTAAAGTTCATCAGACATTGTAACATAATTGCCCATCGCCGAGAAAGCGTCGCTTGCAGGATCATGAGTTCGGTTGCGGCGATCCTTTCGCCGACTTGTTCAGAGGTTCGCGCCCCGCTTCGTCGTGCAACTCGAACGCAATACTGAACCCGATAAACAAACCCCACATGAGGAAGAGACAAAAATCGGTCGCAATGCTACTCCAACCGATTTCTTTGAGCGGCGGTACGGCGCCGGTCAGCGGGCCAAGCCATGCATACGCCATCGCCCACCATACGGCTCCGAATAACAAGCCCGGCCATGGACCGCTTAATCGACCTAAGATTCCCAAGTAAACGAGCGCCGCGATCAAGGACATCAAGATGAACATCCCTAGGCCTGATAACTGCCAATAGAAACCGACCATAATTTTGCGCGGCACGAACGGGTCAAGCAAAAATGCTTGACTCACGTTGGTGAAATTCAAAGCCGTAGCGAGCCAGCGAACCAGCCCCCAGATCAAACCGGCGAAAAATCCGATTTTCAAGCTGTATAATACGGGTTGCGTTCTCTCCGGTATTCGACCGCTGACTACCCGACCGTTTTCTTGTCCGTTATCCGCCGCCATAACATCCATCCTCGCGTCTTAATCGCCAAACTGCTGTCTATTATTCCCCTTTGCCGCCCCTCTAATCGCGCTCCGATCGCCCTCGCCCATTCCTTGTGGCGTTCTATCCTCCAATCTAGTAAAATAAGAGTACTTGGGCGTAGAAAGCATACCACCCAGAGTTCTGAGATAAGCAGGTGGCCAACCATGTCGAATAATTCTAACGCGATATACGGCGGACAGGCCGTTATAGAAGGCGTCATGTTCGCGGGCAAGCACGTTCACGTTACCGCGGTACGCCGCAAAAACCAAGAAATCGCCTTTCTGGAAGTTCCCAAGAAGCCGAATTCGCTCCTGACCTCCCTGAAAAAAATTCCGTTCGTTCGCGGCATCGTCGGAATCATCGAATCGTCCGCCAAAGGCACGCAGCATTTGACTTTCTCCGCGGAAGCCTACGCCGAAGACGAATCGAGTCCCGAAGATGCAGCCAAGCCCAAAAAAGAACGCTGGAATCTGACGATGATTCTCGGCGTCGCGCTAGTGGGGATCCTTTCGTTTGTCGTCGGAAAAATTATTTTCACTTTAGTGCCGACGCTACTCGAAGGACTGATCTTTGGACATGCATTCGAGAATAAAATATTGCACAACCTGCTTGAAGGCGTCATCAAAATCATCTTCTTGCTAAGCTATCTCTGGTTTATCTCCCAAACCCCGCTCATTAAGCGGTTATTCCAATACCACGGCGCGGAGCATAAAGTCATTAGCGCTTTCGAAGCCGGCTCCGAGCTTACCGTAGACAAAGTACAGAAGTTCACTCGGCTCCACTACAGGTGCGGAAGCAGCTTTATTATTTTCACGGTCATCGTCGGCGTCGTTATTTATTCCTTCTTCCAATGGGACACTATGGGCGAGAGAATCGTTCAGCGTCTTATCCTGTTGCCCGTCGTGCTCGGCGTTTCGTATGAAGTGCTGAAATGGACGAACGCGCTTAGGGATATTCCGGTATTAAAATGGCTCGGTCTTCCGGGTTTGTGGCTGCAACTGTTGACGACCAAGGAGCCGAACGATGATCAAGTCGCCGTATCCATCGCTTCCTTCAACCGGATGAGAGAATTGGACCGGCAGGTTAGCTCGACCTGATAGACTTCGCAAGGAGGATGATAAGGATGAAAAACCGAATTCAGCCTTGGTTTGCCGTAGTTCTCGTGTTTATGGCCATCGGCTTGGCTACGAGCCTGTACCAAGGCTCCATGCAATCGTGGCTAATACCGCTCGTTCTGGTGGCAATTGTATTCGTTCTCTACAAATTCCCGCCAACGAGATGGAGAAATCCGCCCGGTCGCGGCAGAAAGACGACGCGCGGTCCGCGGCCGGACTTCCGCCGCTCCGCCAACGCCAAATCCGACAAGCGCCGAACCTCATCTTTTACCGTCATCGAAGGACGCAAAGACAAGGAAGACGAGCCGCCGCGTTATCACTGATCGCCGATACTGCAGAACCGCCTCCCGACCGGAATTTTCAATTCCGGCGAGAGGCGGTTTTTTTCGGCTATTTGGGACGCGTGACGTTTACTTTGAGCGTGCCGAGCTTGCGGTCCCAGCTTCGAAAAAATTTCTCCCCTGCGGCAAGCCCGGATTCGTATAAGGATTTGCTTAATTGCGGAGTCAGTTGGAATTGCGTACTGCTCACGCCGAGCGTAGGAATCTTGATCGTGCGAATCAGGTTATGCTCTTCGATATAACGCTCGTCATGCGCGCTTAGCATCGTTTCGAACATCGCTTGAAACATCGTGATCGGTCCCGATATGCGGCGCGGATTCGTCTCCGACCGTCCGACCATCTGGAAACCGATAACGGGAATTCGCGCGCCCTCTAGTTCGTCGTTCTCGAACAGCCATAGAGGGAAATTGCTCAACAGCCCTCCATCCACGACGTATGAAAATTTCGTGTTCACCTTCATTTTCTTGCGTTCCTTGTTCGGCTGTCGCATGATGACCGGATCGAAGAAATACGGGATGCTCGTGCTCATCCGAATCGCCCGCGCGACGGTTAACTGCTCCGGAGCAACCCCATACAACGCGATATCTTGCGGTAGCACGAGCAGACGACCGTTCGTAATATCCGACGCGATGATCCGCAGCTTGCCCGTAGGCAAATCGGCGAAAAAACGAATTCCTTTGGCCGCAAGCAATCTCTCCATCCATTCCTCCACGGCATCTCCCGAATATAATCCTTTGCGTATCAGCAGCCGCAAGGCAGGTCCGATAAACTTGGCGTTGAATACGGCATTGCGTTTCAGCAATGAACGAAAAGGCGTTCGCTCGATGATTTCTTTCATTTCCGTCGCCGTATAACCTGCCGCGATCAGAGCCGCGACGATGCTGCCGGATGACGTTCCAGCCACCCTGTTGAACACGACGCCGCACTGCTCCGCCGCTTTGACGGCCCCCGTCAAGGAAATTCCTTTCACCCCTCCGCCTTCGAACACCGCATTTACTGGAGTCGTTTGCATCGCTCGATCATCGCCTCCGTCCGGCGGTCCGGCGATCGCCCGCGCCCGCTCTCGCTAACAACCTTATGCGGCGAATGTTCGACCCTATTCATGAAAAAAACTGCCCCCTTAAGAATTTCTCTTAAGGGTCGGCAGTTTTCGTTGTTTGCGTCTCTTACTCGCTGTCCATCTCGGATCGGATCTTGTTTAATTCCGCGCCGCGGGAAGGATCTCGGTTGAAATACTCGACTAACGTCTCGATGCAAGTGATGGAATCCCAGCTCAAATGATGCTCGATTCCTTCCACGTCGCCGTAAATCTTGTCCTCTTGCACACCGATGATATTCAGGAAAGTCTCGAGGAGGTGATGCCGGTCGACGAGTCGCTTGCCGATTTTCTTCCCTTTGTTCGTAAGGACGAGACCGCGATATTTTTCATAAATTAAGTAATTGTCCTTATCTAGCTTCTGGATCATCTTCGTTACCGATGAGGGATGCACTTCCAACCCCTCGGCGATGTCGGATACGCGGGCGTAACCCTTCTCTTCGATCAGCCGGTAGATCCGTTCTAAATAATCTTCCATACTTGGGGTAGGCAACGCTAATCCCCCTTTCCTTCATAATCATACACTGCGGCATAGGGACGGAGCAAGTCCGATCTGTCGAAAAGAATCGTCCTGGAACCCTTATCGCATAATATCCGGGTAAAGGCACGATTGTTACGTATTCCAAAGGAGGAATAGCCGCGATGAGCCCAACTGTTATGGAACGACCTACGGCTTCGGCAAGAGAAACCGCGTTATTCGTCCCCGAGCTCGTCTATTTCGAACCCGCGGCGCTCGACTACCCCAAAGGCCAGCGCATTCTGTCTTGGGTCAAGGAAAGGAACTTGCCTTACCAGATGACGACCTCGCATAACCGAATCACGAATCTACCCGGGGATTCGGAGCTGGAACAATACAAAATCGCCAAACGAACGTTAGTCGTCGGCATCCGCAAAACGTTAAAGTTCGATACGTCGAAACCTTCCGCCGAATATGCAATCCCGATCGCTACGGGCTGCATGGGGCATTGCCATTATTGCTACCTGCAGACGACGCTGGGCGCTAAGCCCTACATCCGGGTGTACGTGAACACCGACGATATTCTGAACGCCGCCAAAGGTTACATCGACGAACGCGCTCCGGAGATCACGAGATTCGAGGCCGCATGTACTTCCGATCCGGTCGGATTGGAGCATTTGACCGGATCGTTGGCCGACGCCATCACGTTCATGGCGGATCAGCCGCTCGGTCGGCTTCGCTTCGTAACGAAATTCCATCACGTCGACTCGTTGCTTCCGCTCCGGCACAACGGCCATACGCGAATCCGGTTCAGCGTGAACGCGGATTACGTCATTCGCAACTTCGAGCCGGCAACGTCGCGCTTTCATGAACGGATCGAAGCCGCCGGCAAGATCGGCCGCGCGGGATATCCCCTCGGCTTCATCATCGCGCCGATTATCTGGTACGAAGGCTGGCAGCAAGGCTATCGCGAGCTGCTGGAGAAGCTTGCGGATACGTTGCCGCGCGATGCGACGGGCGACTTGACGTTCGAGCTGATCCAGCATCGCTTCACGAAAACCGCGAAGACGATTATCGAGAAAAGGTATCCGAAATCGAAGCTGGAGATGGACGAAGAGAAACGAAAGAAAAAATGGGGGCGTTGGGGACAGCACAAGTACGTCTACCCGGACGAACAAGCAGAAGCGCTCCGCGAATTCATCACGGAGCGCATCTTCGAACATTTTCCGGAAGCCCGGCTCGAATATTTCACCTAACGGAACCGTTTAGAACTTTAACCAATCCGGCGTAATGCTTTGCAGCCAGATCGTGATCGACGTCATTCTGTCCGTAAACAACAAAATGCCCATCAACAGCATCATCGCCCCGCCGATCTTCATCAAGGCGTTGGAATACTTCAGAATCCATCTCGCTGTACCGAGGAAAAATGCGAGCGCGAAAAACGGAACCGCGAACCCGATCGAATAAGCCGTCGTTAAGCCTGCCCATGTTCCGGGTTGACTCGCCGCCAAGAGCAAGATAGAACCCAGAATCGGACCGATGCACGGAGACCAGCCCGCGGAAAAGCCGATACCGAACACGAAGGAGCCCAAATAACCGGCAGGTTTCCACTTCATGTTCAGCTTCCGCTCTTTCATAAGCAATTGCGGTTGGAATATCCCCATTAGGAACAAGCCCATAAGTACGATGAAGATCGCCGATATTTTGCGAATCGTATCCTGGTAGTCACGGAAGGCGTCCGCGAAAGCATTGGAACCGTAGCCGAGCGCGAAGAATACGGCGGAGAAGCCAAGGATGAAGAAAAACGTATGGCTCATCGTCTTGAACCGCATGCTTCGGCTCGTATCCGTCTTGATCTGATTGACGGACATGCCCGTTATGTAAGAAAGGTAAGCGGGGTACAACGGCAAGCAACAAGGCGAGATAAACGAGGCGAACCCTGCCGCTGCCGCGATCCCGACGTTAACGTCAGCCATAAGGCAATCCTCCCGAGAGCGCTAAGCCCTTCTTAATTGTTTCGCGACGATGGATGCGATCAGGATGGCGATCAGTAGCAGCACGATCGTCCCTCCGGGAGCCGCGTTGCTTTCTCCCGCGATCCACAGTCCCGCCAGTACGGCTAACTCTCCGATAATGACGACGAGCGCAACGGCTTGCTTAAAGCTGCGCGCGAGCGTGAGACCGCAAGCCGCCGGAATCGTGAGTAACGCGGAGACGAGCAGCGCTCCGACGATTTTGATCGAGGCGCTGATGACGAGCGCCGTCAAGATGCTCAGCATAATGTTGAAATATTTGACGGGCAAGCCGCTTACGGCCGCGGCGTCTTCATCGAACGTAAGCAGGAACAATTCCTTCTTATGGAGCGTTACGGTAGCCAGAACGATAACCGTGACGACCGCGATGACCCATAGATCCGTATAATTGAGCGTATAGATGCTGCCGAACAAATACGAGCTTACGCTCATGTTGAAGCCTTTGCCCATCGTGAAGAACAACGATGCCAGGGCGATCCCGCCGGACATAATAATGGCGATCGATAATTCGGCATACGTTCGATAAGTTCTGCGCAGCAGCTCGATCGCGAACGAGGCTACGATGGCGAATAACAGCCCTACCGCTACGGGGTATACATTGATGAGGAAGCCTAGCGCAACCCCGGCGATACTGACATGAGCGAGCGTATCTCCGATCATGGCTAAGCGCCGGAGCACGAGGAACAACCCCATGAGCGGCGCGGTAATCGCGATGAGAGCGCCGCCTATGAGGGCTCGCTGGAAAAATTCCGCAGTTAAAATATCCAAGCCGTCTAACCTTCCTTCCGCAACGAATGGAGCAAGTCCGTACCGTCGCAATCTTCCAAATCGTGCGAATGCCGAACGTAAAACGAAAGCTTTCCGCTCTTTTCCTTAGGCTCTTGGCCTAAGTAAGAACGAACCATGTCCATATCATGGGATACCATCAAGAACGTGATGTTATGCCGTTGATGCATATGCTTGATCATATGGAAGAAGGTTTGTTGCGTCTCGACGTCGATACCGGACAACGGCTCGTCTAGAATAAGCAGCTTCGGGTTATTGATAAGCGCCCGCGCGAGGAATACCCGTTGCTGCTGTCCGCCGGATAACGCCCCGATCTTCTTGTCGCCGAGATCGCGAATTTTCAATGCGCCTAGGGCGTCTTCGCATCTGCTTACGTCTTCCTTGGAGATCCGCTTGAATAGCTTTTTCCGTCCATAGAGACCGGATAGCACGACTTCCCTCACCGTAGCCGGGAAAAGCGGGTTAAAATGATTGCGCTGCGGAACGTAACCGATCATGTTCCAATCTTTGAATTGTCCGGCGGGCGTGCCGAACAAGGAAATCGACCCTTTCTGGGGTCGCGTCAAGCCGACAATCATTCGCAGCAGCGTCGTTTTGCCGGCGCCGTTGGAACCGATCAACCCTACGAAATCGCGCTCCATGATTCTGAAGGAGACATCGGAGAGTATCGTCTGGGAATCGTATGCGTACGAAACTTCATCCAATCGGATGATCTCCCTATGGCATCCTGCCTGTTGTAGCGTTGCGCTCTTGTCCATGGGGCACTCCTTTTCTCTAGGCTATCGCAGCCTCGTCCATTCTATGTTAGATTACTGCAGTGCCTTCTGCAAGTTTTGGAGGTTACGTTCGCTGAGCGAAAAGTAATCGTTCCCGGCTTTCTCCTGCTCCTCGGTCAACCCTTCCAAAGGGTTAAGCACTAGAGTCTTCACGTGGGCTTCGCTTGCCAGCGTGTCGGCCAGTTGCTCGGATACGAGCTCCTCGAAGAAAATGTACGGGATTTTGTTGTCCTTGACGAATTTAGCGATTTTCAGCAAATCTTTCGCCCGCGGCTCCGCGTCCGGCGACAGTCCCATGATCGCGATCTGATTCAATCCATAATCCCGGCACAGGTATCCGAACGCTTGATGGGAAACGACGATATCCCGGCGTTCGTAACCGGAAAGCTCTTGGGAAAATTTCTCGTCCAATTGCATTAACCGTTGCTGAAGTTGAACGTATCTTGCCTCGTAACCGGCTTTCCGATCCGGGTCGGCTTGAATGAACGCATCCCGTATGTTGGTCGCCATAACTAGCGCCGAACGGGGACTGACCCACGTGTGAGGATCGACGTCGAGCCCGCCGTGTTCCTCGTGATCGGCATCCTCTTCCGGATTGCCATGGATAAGCGCGATGCCTTTGCTGGCTTCCACCGTCATGACTTGGTTATCCGAGCCGAGTCCGCGCAAGAAACCGTCTACCCAGCCTTCCAATCCGGCGCCATTGTAGATAAACAATTTCGCCTTGGAAACGGCGTTTAAGTCCCGGCTTTTCGGCGTCCAATCGTGAGGTTCCACTCCCGCCGCGATCAGATTATCGACATGCGCGTCGTCTCCCCCGATCTCTTTCGCGAAGAAATAGAGCGGATAGAAGCTGGTAACGACGTTAATGCGGCCGTCGTCCTTAGCGGCGCTATTGCCGTTACTGCCGCAGCCGGCAAGGACGGCAATGAGTAGCATTAGGCAAATGACCAACCAGATTTGTTTCTTTGGAGCCTCTATCATTATGAATCTCCTTAATCGTAAATATTATTATTAACAGAATCGATTATAGCCCCCTAACTTAGGCGGTGTCAATGCCGCTATTCTCCAAATTCTTGTCTAACTAGCAACAATAATATTCCCGTCAAAAAATATCGTAGGGAGGAGCGCCGCCGAGAATATCCCGACAAGCGAATCGCCTTCCGTTCAAGCCGGATTGGCTTGAACGGAAGGCGATTGAGTTGCGATTTATTTCACGATCGCGCCGTTCGGCATGCCGTCCGGAACGGTGGCGAGCGTCAGTTGATCGCCTTGCGAAGCGGCGAGCACCATCCCTTGCGACATCTCTCCGCGCAGCTTAACGGGCTTGAGGTTCGTAACGCAGATGACTTTGCGTCCGACGAGTTCTTCCGGCTTATAAAATTTCGCGATGCCGGACACGACTTGCCGTTTCTCGAAACCGAGGTCGAGTTGCAGCTTCAGCAGCTTGTCGGCTTTCGGAATCGGCTCGCAAGCGATAACCTGAGCCACCCGAAGCTCGACCTTCATGAACTCGTCGATCGAGATTTCCGGCGCAAGCTCCGGCGCCTCCGCTTCTTCGGTTGCAGGAGCGGAAACGGATGCAGCCGCTGGATCCTCCGTCTTCGCTGCCCCTCCGGACATCGTGCCCGAGATCCAAGCGACTTCGTCCGCCAATTCAAGGCGAGGGAAAATCGGGTCGCCTTTGCTCGTCTTCGTTCCCGCAAGCCGGGTTCCGAACGTTGCGATGCTGTCCCATGCCGTGAGCTCGCCATCCTGAATGCCAAGTTGCTCCCAGATGCGAGCCGGCGTCTTCGTCAGGAACGGCTGGATCAGGATCGAGACGATTCTGAGACTTTCGGCAAGATGTCCCATCGCGGAAGCCAACGCCTCGCCGCTACTTTCGTCCTTGGCTAACGCCCAAGGCTTCGTCTCGTCGATGTATTTGTTCGTGCGGCCGACGAGCGCCCAGATCGCGCTCAGCGCCACGGAGAATTCCATGTTCTCCATCGCGGCTTCGACCTTCTGAACCGTAGTTATTGCCATCTGTTCGAGCTCTCCGTCGAACTCCGTCACACCTAGACGGAACTCTGGCAAGACGCCGTCGAAATACTTGTCGATCATGGCGATCGTACGGTTCAACAAGTTGCCGAGGTCGTTAGCCAAATCGAAGTTGATCCGTTCCACGAAGTTCTCCGGAGTGAACGCGCCATCCGCGCCGAATGGAACTTCGCGCAGCAGGTAATAGCGCACCGCGTCCAAGCCGAAATGTTCGATCAGCTTTACAGGATCGACGACATTGCCTTTGGATTTAGACATTTTACCGTCCTTCATGAGCAGCCATCCGTGCGCGAATACTTTCTCCGGCAACGGCAAGTCTAACGCCATCAGCATGATCGGCCAGTAGATCGTATGGAACCGTACGATTTCTTTGCCTACGAGATGTACGCTGGCCGGCCAGAACTTCCGGTATAGCTCGTCGGAGTCGGTGCCGTAGCCAAGCGCCGTAATATAGTTGGACAAAGCGTCGATCCACACGTAGATAACGTGTTTCGGATCGCCCGGTACCGGAACGCCCCAGTTAAACGTCGTGCGGGACACGGCCAAATCCTCCAAGCCGGGTTTGATGAAGTTGTTGATCATCTCCGTCTTGCGGGATTCCGGCTGTATGAAATCGGGGTGCTCCTCATAATATTGGAGAAGTCTGTCCGCGTATTTGCTCATCCGGAAGAAATACGATTCTTCCTTCACGAGCTCGACGGGATGGCCGCTGTCCGGACTTTTACCGCCAATAACGTCTCCGTTCTCGTTGCGTACGATATCATCGAGCTGAGTTTCCGTGTAGTAGGTCTCGTCCGGGATGCTGTACCAGCCTTCGTACTCGCCTTTGTAAATATCGCCTTGCTCCAACAGCTTCGCGAAGATGCCTTGAACGACGTCCTTGTGCCGGGCTTCCGTCGTGCGGATGAAGTCGTCGTTCGAGATTTCCAGCTTCGCCCATAATTCCTTGATGCCGACAACGATGTCATCGATGAACTGCTGCGGAGTTTTGCCTGCTTCCAGCGCTTTTCGCTCGATTTTCTGGCCGTGCTCGTCCGTGCCCGTTAAATAACGGACCTCGTAACCGCGCAGACGCTTGTATCTAGACATCGCGTCCCCAGCCACCGTCGTGTAGGCATGGCCGATATGCAATTTGTCGCTCGGGTAGTAGATCGGCGTCGTGATATAAAACGTTTTGTTCGCTTCCGTCATCGTTTCCAGCTCCTTAACCGTGTTTAAAGACAAAAAACTCCCGTCCGTATGGGACGAGAGTTGTAACTCACGCGGTACCACCCAATTTCCCCTCGCGGCGAAAGCTCGGTCGCGAAGGCTCATTAAGACATGTCCGTTAACGCCGGACTCGCGTCCTCCTCTTGCGACGGTAGAAGACTATGCTTCACCCTCGTTCGAAGACGATTCCTCCAGGACCATTTTCCGAAGCTGCCCTATGCCGGTTTCCAGCTCCCCCGGCTCTCTGTCATAGGCGCATTCCCTCGTACTTATCCCTTCGCGGGAAAACCTTGATATGTGCTATTCGCCACAATATAACCGACAGCCTTCGCCTCTGTCAAGTCGGAAAGCCTACGCGCGCTAAGTCTTCGGCTTCTTGGGCGGAACCGGATCATAACCGCCCTTGTGGAACGGATGGCATTTGCTTATCCTTCTCACCGCCAGATAAGTCCCCTTAGCCACGCCATGAACCTCTATTGCCTCAAGCGCATAGGCCGAGCATGTCGGCAAGAAACGACAGGAAGGCGGCGTCAACGGCGAGATGAAATTCCGATAAAATCGGATTGGCGCTTGCAGCGTCCGTCGCGCGATCTTCATCCGAACACTTCCATAGTCCCCACAAGATATCCTCCCGTACCGGCATAATCTAATTCTAATATGCAGGAAATTAGAGAGTCCGTCAAACGCCTCTATAATGTGGGCGAGCCTTCTAGGCCTTCGAACAGTTCGGATAGGGCATTCGCTCGTATACTGTACGACATCCCAGGAAAGGAGCATGAGAGACGTGTCCGACTGTCCGAAATGCAACGGCAAGGCGATCTACGACCCTCCGCAAACCGTATTCGAAGATTACTACCATCCTCAACAAGTCGACGTTATCCATCAAGTGGAGGTTGTCCGGAGGCATCACTGCGTCCCCGTCTATCACCACGTAACGACAGTATCCGTCAAAG
Organism: Cohnella endophytica; assembly: GCF_003628305.1. Classification (GTDB taxonomy): domain Bacteria; phylum Bacillota; class Bacilli; order Paenibacillales; family Paenibacillaceae; genus Cohnella; species Cohnella endophytica. Next base: position 442,563 of record NZ_RBZM01000002.1, read on the forward strand.
ACGTATACTGCGGCGATTTCGAAGGAAATCGCGGCGGCGTTCTTACGGCAAACTTACGCAAAAAACGGTAATGTCGCAACAGCATGACTAGGCTGCTTCGGCTGCGGGACGATCGCGGCCGGGGCAGTCTTATTAGGTTCTCCGGTTCGGATACGTCGAATAACCGAACGCTCCTCCACGGATCGATCGGTTATTCGCGCTTGATTGTTCGAGGTTCATCTTAGGAGAACCATGTATTGATCGCGATGATAAGTCCGGCGAACGATAAAGCGGACAAGCCCATGAATACGCCGCCTTGCCGTTTCTTTAATTGAAAGAATTTCAGCACGCCTAGGCTCAAGAATGAGCCGATCAGCATAATGAACACGATCCCCGTAACGAATAACGCCGGGGATACATCCGATACATCTACCAAATCCACAACCTTTGCCCCCTCAAAGCCTTGCCATCCTTGTTTTCATCCGGCTCGTTGCTTCCATTAGCATTATACCGATTTACGTCCGGATAAACAATTCGTATTCCGACTTTTCCGAGGGTCTGCGCTTAAAGCGTGCGACGAGCACACGATCCTTGGCCATGCTTACTTTCCCGCTGCGGGCATACACCAAACAAGGGAAACGCACAGAGCACTTCTGATCATCCGGCAAACCCAAGATTTTCAGTCTGTCCGCGGTCGCGAAAAGCTGCAGATTATGCATATCCGTCTCGGGCGCTAGCCGAATCGTCACGATGACGGATTTGGCATCGTGTCTCGTTTCCGTCCGCACGAAGTTCTTCGATTGGATTCCCGCTTCGGATTTGGCGCCTTGCAGCATTTTTTGGACGTACTGGTCGAGCCAACCCGACTCGCGTTTCCGATCCCAGTTCTCCGCAAGCTTCCAGGGAATATCCTTGCCTAACCACTTCTGAAGATCCTTCCAATCCGGAAGCGGACCGTTATCGAAAAAAGAGCTCATTTCGTATTTATTCCTCCCCGAAGCAGACATAAGATCGACCGCGCGCATAGGGGGCACCCGACCGATCGCGCACCCCATACCCTTCGATTACATCTTATGTCCTGCCGCTCTCTCCCGTGCTTATGTTCATCCGCGAAAGAACCTCTAGGCGTTCGACTTCATACACTGTTCCATGACCCAATTGCGAAGGAGTCGTTACGCCCATGCCCTGCATTATCGGCAACGTTAAAATCCTAAGCATAGGCAGCAGCGGCGTCGTTCAATTCGGTGATACGATCCAAATTTCGCCGTCGAGCATCTCCAAAACCTATGCCGGAGCTGGTTCTTTCTTGACGGGGGATCTATCCACGAGCAATAACGCGATCAGCGCGACCAACACGAACGACCCGGACATTCAGGATGCTTCGGAGAACAACACCGGAAATTCGGGGGTTCTAGCATGAATTGGAATATTAATCAGACGATTACGATCGGTCAGCTTCGCATAGACAGCGTCACCAACTCCGCCGTCCTCCAAATCGGCAGCGCAGGAAGCATTCAAGCATTGTCGCAGCTTTACAATTCGGGCGGATTCACGGAACCTGCTCCTCAACTGAACGAGGTCGGCGCCACTCAGAGCACGCTGTCGCTCGTCCCGTTACCCAATCCGAGATGAGAGAAGGGATTCCGATGCAGCGACAGATGCCGCAGCCTTTTCCTTGGAACAATGCATACTCTCAGCAGGCGAAACCGGAAGCGCCCGGTCCTTCCTCGGCGGAATGGCAAGCTTGGACGCAGCGGCTCTCTCAATCCGAACTTAAGCTACAGCAGATGACGGACCAGCTAACCAGAATGCAAAAGCAGCTCGACGAACTAAGCAGTAAGCCTCCACTCCACGTTGAATACCATTTCGATCAATTGAAGGTTAACCGGTTGGAGGGCACGCTTAACGTCGGCATGTCCCCTCAAGGAATGCCCGGTATCGAATCGTTCGAGGCGCCCGACCCATCTTGCTTCAAAATAAACGCGCCAGATCAAGCGAAGGAGCCTCCGATTCGCGAACTTCAGGCCGAGATGACGGCGGAGATGGACACGAAGTCCCCGGCCATGCTTTTCGAGATGGAGCGGCAATTCGACGTCTCGCTCGATGCCGACGAACGTCAAAAGGTGTTAGCGGACGTGAAACGGCAGTTGAACGAGCGCGTGCACTACTATGCTAGGACGATCGACTACCCTGCGGACGGCTCTGACGAAGAGCGCCGCAACTGGCAGGAATCGATTAAAGAAAAAACGAGACGCGACATTAAGGGCGCGTTCTCGGCCTACTTAAGCAAACGAAAGCAAACTCGGAATACGGAAAGGGGATGATGCGGACCCATGGCCACTCCTATCGTGCTCAACGTGACGAACGGTCCGGTTAGCGTAGGTTGCATTTCTCTCATCGGCGTTTCCAGTTCTTCCTCGCTCTTGATCGGAGATACGGAATCCATCACGTTATATTCTTATTTCGATACTCCTCCCGAAGCGGTAATCATAGGTTCGCTAGCCCCGCTCCCGGCCTTGCCCGAGGAAAAGCTCGAATGACGCTACAATGCAGGAACGCAAACGTGGGCTGGCTCTTCGTCAATACGGTAAGCTCCGCGGGAATCGTACAGCTCGGGGACGGCGAAGGAACGACTCAGAAATCCAAAGCATTGGCGGTTCAAAGCGCGATCCCGACCCACGAAGCTGACGAATTCAAATTCGCCGCCTATCCTCTCTATTACCTCCCCAAGCTATCGCTGAAGCCTTGCGTTCCCGTCACGTTCCGGAGCCGCTCTCCGTGGCCCACGATTCAGATCGGATCTATTAGGACGTTGGGCGTTTCTTCTTCGTCGCTACTTCGGATCGGATGCAGCGGCCCTGTGGAAGGGGAAAACCGAATCAAGGACTTCCGTCAATTCAACAATCTGAACATTCGTTGAATGATTAACTGCGAACGAGCGAATTAATAGGGGGCTGGATTTATTTGGGCCAACTTCAAAGCAAGATGCAACTGCAGCCGTTCCTCCGGGTCGTCCAAGGAAACGCCTAGAATCGACTTCACTTTATCCAAGCGGTATACGATCGTATTATAATGGGCGAAGAGCTTCTCGGAGGTTAGCTTGATATTGCCGTTGCATTGAAAGAACATTTCCAACGTCTCCACCAGACGTCCCCCGCCTTTGCGATCCGCTTGTTGGAGAGGAAACGCGTAGCGGTTCAAAAACTGCTCCCTTTCCTCGCCGGAAGGAATCAAGAAGAGCAAGGAATATACGCCTAAAGAATCGTAGGATATAATCTCTCCCGGCAAACCGCATACTTCCGTCACCTGTCTCGCCCTTCTCGCCTGTGCCCAGCTCCCTTGCAAATCTTCCGCGCGATCGACGATTCTCCCGGCATATAGCTTTAGCTCGCGGTCGCCGAATAACAAGCGAAGCTCCTCGAGCAGCTTGGCGATCAACGAGGATGCCGATCCCGCAGCCGATTCTCCCGTGATCGGCAATATGATCGCCAGCTCATTGCCGACGTGCGCAGCGAGCAATCCGTCCGCCAAACGCAGCCTCTCCGAACGAAGTCTTCGCGCCATTTCCTTCAGTTTCTCCGCCGACTCCGGCTTGCGCCAGCCTACTAACAACGCGCACATCGGCGTCTTATCCGGAATCGCGCAGCCGCACACTTCCGCCCGTAATTTCCAATCCGTCTCCGTTACGATTTTTCCCGATAACCAGTCCTGAATAAATTGATCGAGATATTTCCCTTCGACCTCGCGAACCGCCTCGACGTTCGCGAGCTCAAGACCGGCTAACGACGCTAACCGATCCACGCTTATGGCATCAATCGGTTGAATTTCCCGATTACGCTCGATCAACACCAAGCAGGCTTGCTTCGATTTTTGCGCGAGAACCGGGCTTACATAGGTTCGGTAGGCGTTCTGCAACAGCATGAACCCGCTGCTTACCCCTCTTCCGACTTGACGGAACGTGAGAGATTGCAGGAGCGGCCAATCGTCCGACGATTCCGGACTTCTTAATTGGGCGGATAGCCATGGTTTGTCGTTCTCGCGAACGATCGAGACCGGGTTGCCGAGCAAATCTTCCAGCGCGTCCAAGAACGCGTAGATCCCCCTGCCCTCGAGCAGCAAGCCCGTCATGCTCTGAATTCGGTTCTGCAAGTCCGCGAGCTGCGAAGATTCAAGCGCTAGCACGCGCTCCATGACGATACGGACCAAGTCGGATAACACGCAGTCCCCCGGCAACTCCAGCAAGGGCAACCCGTGCTTCTCCGCCTCCGCCACCACCTCCGGCGCCAACTCTTCGAAATAGCTCTTCGTGCGGATGCCGAGAGCGGCAACCCCTTGCTTCGCTAGCTCGGGCACGAATTGCAACAACTTCTCGGGTTCATCCCGGAAGGGATATCCCGTAGTCATCAGAAATTCTCCGGGTCTAATCCAAGAGAGCGAATTCGTCGCCTCCAATACATTCACCCGGGTAATCGCCCGATGGATGCCCGTATCTCCGGTAACGATTCGCGCGTCTTTCAGAAAGGGAATATGGAGTAAATCCTTCACCGTGAACTGAACTTTATCCGATCGAATTGCTGGAAGCTTTTCTTTGCGCGGCATCATGGCCATGAGGCTGCCTCCTTCTTGCGAACCGTTAACTGTATCGAGCGCGTGCGTCAGATATAGTTACGTTCGTTTGACCATTTAACTCATTTTTCACTCTTGTGTTATATAATATAACATTATTTATACGATGTCTTTAGGAACTATCACTAGTAATCGTAACTTTCGATTAGAAAAAGCTTGGATTGCTGTAAATAAACTTCATTAATAACCGCAAATAAAAAAACCGAGCGGATGTCACTTATCCGCTCGGTTCCTTATTTCGTTCGTGTCGAACTCGTTATTGCGTCGCTTGCCCGCAAGCCGGGCAGAAATGGCTATCCGCATAGAGCGGCGTACCGCAACTCTTGCACACTTGACGTTGATCCACGCGAACAGCTTCTTCCGAGACTTCGCCATCCGGATAGTCCGCATGTTCCGATTCCGGCAAGTAAGGGTCTACTTGAATCGGATCCTTGACGATTACGGGATCCGGGAATCGATTGCCGCAGGAAGGGCAGAACTTCGTATCCGCGGATACCCGATTGCCGCAAACGCAATCCTTCTCGTTGCGTATCGCCTTGATCCGGTCGTTAAGAGCGGAGATCTCTTCTTGGATGGCCGTGATTTCGGCGCATCTGGGGAGAACCTTCGCTTCGGCTTGGGACAAATCCTGGACCTGATAACCTTCGTATACGGATTCGCCGATAATCGCGAACAATTTTTCGATTTCTTTGCGTTTACCGGAGATTTGGGCGTTTAACCTCGTTACTTCCACCGTTTGCTGCGCTTTCTCGGTCGCCGTCGAAACGCCTTTGCTGACGGTTTCCTTCAAGTTCTTAAAGAAACTCATTGCACTTCACTCCTCTCTCTTGCTTATTATCTCATACGAAGAGTCATTACACATGGTTCCTCAATCCCAATAAATTAAACCGCGCCCCCTGCCGGATAGACAGAAGAGCGCGGTTAGCCGTTACTGGGTTATTTTACCGTCTTTATGATCCATAGATCCCTGCCGGCTAACTCGGCCGAACCGGACAGCGCGCGCCCGGTTAGCATATCCGTTCCGGATTGTTGTCCGAGATCAACGACAACGGAATTCGCGTTATGATTCAAAACGAACAAATAGCCTTCTCCATCCTTCTCGCGAAGCGACGCTTCCACGCCTTGCTGCGCCACGCCCAACAAAGGTTCGATGCCGCTGGCCGCACACAAGCTCGGAAGCCAATCTTGGAGGAACGCGGCTTCCGGACTCGTCGCCACGTACCAAGCCTGACCGTTGCCGAATTTGTTCACCGTTAATGCAGGCATGCCTTGATAGAAATCTTCGCCGTACTCCGCGATTACCTCCGCGCCTTCGGAGTGGATCAGATCGCAGAGCATTCCGCAGACATAGGAATTCTTAATCCCATGAGCCGGGGAATTCAATCGAATGCGGTTATTCTGGGACGGCAACAACGCGTCGATTTCCTCCGACCAAATCCCGAGCAGCTTGCGCAGCTCTCCCGGATAACCTCCGAGCGTCACGATATCGTTCTCGTTGACGATCCCGCTGAAGTACGTCGTAACGAACGTCCCTCCGTCTTGCACGTATTGTTCCAACCGATTCGCGACGCCGGGCTTAATCATATACATGACCGGGGCAAGCACGAGGCCATATTCGCTCAGATCGGCATCCACCCCCACGACGTCGACGGCAATGTTGGCTCCATAGAGAGCGGCGTAATACTTATGAAGCTCTTCCACGTATTTCAACGCGACCGTAGGTCCGCTCGACAATTCAACCGCCCACCAGTTGTCCCAGTCGAACAGAATGGCTACTTTCGCTTTTACCCGGGCGTCCAGCAAACAATCCCCAAGCTTGAACAACTCCGCCCCTAGCTCCGCGCTTTCCCGGAATACTCGGGTGTGTTCGTGGCCGACATGCTCGATGACCGCGCCGTGATACTTCTCGCACGCACCCACGGAGCGGCGCAATTGGAAGAACATAACCGTATCCGCGCCGCGCGCGACCGCTTGGTAGCTCCACAAACGCATAACGCCTGGACGCTTCAACGAATTGTATGGCTGCCAATTTTGCTGACTTGGCGTCTGTTCCATAAGCATGAACGGCAGGCCATCCTTTAATCCGCGCATCAAGTCGTGCATCATTGCCGTGTAACTATAAGGCGTGTCCAGCGACGGGTAGTTATCCCAAGAGACCACGTCCAGATGCTTCGCCCACTTCTGATAATCCAGCTCTTTGTACGCGCCCATCAGGTTCGTCGTAATCGGCACCTCGGGCGTATGCTTCTTAATCGCATCGTACTCCAGCTTATAACAATCCAGCAGGCTATCCGATTGGAAACGGCAATAGTCTAGCGAGATGCCTTGGAAATTCGTCGCCGTACGACCGTTATAACCTCTCCATTCCTCGCTCAGCGAATTGGGCGGCACGATCTCTTCCCATTCGTAGAACGTGTGCCCCCAGAAGCTCGCGTTCCAAGCTTGGTTCACCGCCTCGATAGAGCCGTATCGTTGTTGCAGCCATACGCGAAATGCCGTAGCGCAATTATCGCAATAGCAGTAACCGCCATACTCGTTGGAAATATGCCAGATCAGCAGCGCCGGATGATCCTTGTACCGTTCCGCCAATTTATCCGCCATCCGAACGGAATACTTGCGGTACGTCGGACTATTCGGGCAACTATTGTGGCGTCCTCCGAACTTCCGCTTGCGCCCGTCGAAATCGACCCTCAGCACGTCCGGGTACTTTCTCGCCATCCAAGCCGGATGCGCCGCCGTGCTCGTAGCTAGGCAAACGCCGACCCCGTCCGCGCGAAGCTTGTCCATCATCTCGTCGAGCCAGCCGAATTCGTACGTTTGCTCGTCAGGTTGATTGTTCGCCCATGCGAATACGTTCAGCGTCGCGACATCGATTCCCGCGAGCTTGAACATCCTTAAGTCTTCGTCCCAGACCGGCTTCTCCCATTGGTCGGGATTGTAATCCCCGCCGTACCATATTTTCGGTTTCCGTTCGTTGATCATATCGGCACACCTCGTTTATCGAATATGGATATCGTAAAATGTCGCTTCACCGTTTATTATAAGAGTATCGAATTCCCGTTCCTATATAATAAATAAGCTATCGCATATAACAATATGGAGGTTTTCCGCATGTTGCGAAGAACCGTATATCCGACGCCGGCGGAATCGTTGCCCTTGCAATTGGAGACGATCGGACTTAATCCGGAGCAAGAACCGATTCAACGTCCCGATGGTTACCCGCTCTTCCATTGGTTGCAAACGATCGAAGGCGAAGGCGAATTGAATGTGCAAGGCAAGCTGCATAAACTTCCCGAACGCTCCGGCGTTCTGCTACATCCTAATGTCGAGCATTCCTACTCCGCCAAGAGTTCGAATTGGAAAACCTATTACGTTACCTTTACCGGAACGCAAGCCGTCCGATTCGTCATTGAATTGCTCGGCGCCCCGTCCGACAAAATCCAGTGGGATCGGGACGACGACGAAATTACGATTCAGCTAGAGTGCATCCTACAGCTAGCTGAATCAGGCTCGGACCCTTCCGGTTGGAAAAGCTCGGCCGAGCTTTATCGTTTCCTGACGCTACTCAAGACGAACGGGAGAAAAAACCATCTCCCTTCGATATCCCGGAGGCTGGAGCGAATCCAGCAACTGCTCGAATGGCTGGAAACGCAATACGCCAACCCCGAAGTAGGGTTGGCGATGATGGCCGAGCGTTTACATATCGGAGAAAGGCAGCTTAACGAGCGTTTCAGAGAGCTATTCGGGCAGACGGCTTACGCTTACTTGATCCAGTTGCGACTGCGCAAGGCGAAAGAGTGGTTGCCCGCCCGACCGGACTGGACCGTACGCAGAATCGGCGAAGCCGTCGGCTTCCGCGATGCCAGCCACTTCGTCGCGACCTTCCGCCAGAAGGAAGGCATGACGCCTGAACAATACCGCAGACTTCACGGTCCTTCCTTGGGGTAGGCTTCTCCGAAGGAGCGACTCGTCATGGCGTAACGGTTGCGATGATTGCCAAGCACGTATAAAGACAAGTAAATAATCAAAATAAAGATACCGAATAACATCGTAAAAATAAACGCGCGGCGATTGATGCCCTCGATGACGCCCTCGATAAGCCGAAACGGACTGAGAACGTCCCAGCTATTCAACCGAACGACCCGACCCAGATAGACGCCGAATCCGCCCAAGAAAGAGACTACGAGAATGAAAATCCAGCCCGCGAACACGTTCGAATAGTAACTGACGATCGCATGGAAGTGTCGCATGGAAAGGTAACCGAGCAGCAACCCGCACCACGAGAACAGGAAGAAGAGCACGAGATCGTACCAAACGAGCAGATCGTCCTCGCGATTATAGATTCGATAACGATTGCTGAAAATGAGATGTATAAAGTCAGTCGTTAAATATGGTGCATTCGGATAAAGGAGCAACCACGCGACTCCGAGCACGACAAGCCCGACCGTGAGCGTGGAGCGCCGTCTCGTCACTCGGATGAAAGCCAAAGCCGTCATCGATACGGCGAGAGGCAGCCAAGCAAGGAACAGATTCCACAACAGAAAACGGTACTGCACGTACTCCAGTTGATTAGCCCTGATGACGATCAGGAACGCGCACAGTACGGACGTGGCGGTTAGAACGTAAAATAAAGGATTTACGATCGGCGTTGCGATTAGCGGAACTTCCTTTTCCCTCATCCGGTCCATCACCTTCCTCGTCGGAAAATTTCCACAATATACATATTGTATCATTTTAACCCTTGTCGCACAAACCTCCCCTCTTTTCGACAAAAAAATCCCGGCAAGCCTGGCTGGCTTACCGGGATCCTATCTTATCGAAGCTTTTCCGTTAATCGTTGTAAGGCTGCAACACGTGGTCGACCATATCGCGGTAGGACGGATCGTAAAAAGCGGTAAACGCGACGTTCACGACGATCGGCTTGTCTATCGCCGAAGCAACCGGTTTACTAATATCGAAAGTATCGATCGAGATCAAGCGCGGAAGCTTTTGCACCTGATCTAGCCAAGCGAGGAGCGAAGAATACTTGCCTTCAAGTACTACATTCACTTTAAGCTCTTTTACCGACGGGTAAGGATTCGTTTCTCCTCCGATGATCGAATAGAGCGTATTTTTGTTATCGCCGCCTTCTCCCCCGCCGGTCGCGAACGTTACGTTCTGCAAGTCGATGCCGTTCGCCTTGTCGATTTCATTTATATCCAATAGCACTTGCTCGGTATTGTCCGTTAGCGGAAGCGCGGCTTGAACTCGATCCTGGGAGTATTCGCTGCGCGTCTCCTGTTTCTGCTCGACCTTCGATTGCACCAAGTCGATCTGGCCCTGAACGCGAGCGAGCTCCTCTCGGTTGGCAGAAATCTCATCGGACGTCGGCTGAATAAGCAGCAAGTAGAATAGAAGCAGCAGAATAAACAGAAAAGCAAAGCCGACCATGGCAACGGAGCGGTTTCTACGAATGATTTCCATTGACCTCTGCCTCCGTCTTCTTGAATTGGACCGAATAGATCGCCGTTTGTTTCACGATTCCCGGAAGTCTCGCCGTTGACGGGGCTATCGCCGAGGTTCCGCCATCATCGGAATTAGAAACCAACAGACCGATCGTTTCCTTCGTCAAGCTCTGAAGCTGGGCTCCGGAAGCGAACGACATCGATCTTAAGCTGAACAAATAACGGGAGGCATCTTCGACGCGGCTCACCGAGACCGTCAACGTTATTTGGTCGGACTGGCTATAATGCAGCGTCTCGATGTCGCTGCCCTCGGGAAGCTTGTTGCTTAACTCCTCCATGATCGCGACGGCGTCTTTGCGGTGCTTTTGCACTTCCGAGATGACCTCGATCGGATTGCTGCGTACGGAGGATTGAGCTTGCTGGTTCCTCGCGATCAGCTTGTTCTCTAGACTCGACAGCTGCTCATTGCCCGATTGAATGCTTTCCTTTTGGTCGGCCAATGTCGACTTGTTATCGAAATACGTATATCCCGCTGCGGCCATGCCGAGAATCCATACGAACACCGCACTCGCAAGGATCAGTGGCAAGAGCTTCGCCTCGCGGTCATGACCGGGCAGCAAATTAAGCTTCTCGGGCTCCGTCTGCGGAATCGCGAGTCCGATCGCCATGGCGCTGGCGGCGACTTCGGAAGCGGCGGAGTTCGAGAAGTATTCTCCAAAATCGACAAGTTGGATATCGATTTCCGATTGCGCTTGCTGGAGTTCGGCTAGCAACTGGAGGGATCCTTCTTCTATTCCCGTGATCAACGCTCTTTGAATTCGGCTATTGCCATCATAAATGCTGAATTGATAGAAGTTCAGCATCCGAGAAATTTCCGCCATGATTTCGGCGAGTTTACCGGCATTTAAGCCCTGTTCATCTTCGTCCGTCAGATCGTTCAGAGGGATAGCGCGCACGAATACGGGCATGCCTTCGTGGAACATGTGAATTTCTAAGTTGGATGCTTCCCGATTAACGAGCATCGTCTCTCTCAAAGGTTCTTTCTGGACCGTCGTGATCGCTCTCGCTAGCGCCGTAGCCGTCAGCTCCACGCCTTTTACCTTAAGTCCGGCGCCTTCCATCAGGTGAATGTAAGCTTGAACGATCTGCCGTGACGCCGCAAAGACAAGGATATGCGATCCCGTATCGTCTTTATCGATCGTGACGTAGTCGAATACCGGGTCCTCGAACGGCAAGTGAAGCGTCGTTTCTACTTCCAAACGTACGAGCTGGGAAATTTCTTTGGCGTTAACGCTCGGAATCGTTAATCTGCGAATGATGATCTTCGAGCTCGGGATCGAGATCGTAACGGAATTGCCTTTTAATTTCTGCGATTTTACCCATTTGGCGAGCAGTTCTTGAAGTTGTTCCTTATCGACGATCTGATCGTCATTGAACATTCCGGGGGGAAGCGGCAAGTAACCCGAACGTTCGACTTCCCATTTTTTGCGTTTCTTGAGCTTCACGAACCTTACGCCCGACTCGTCCAAGGCAATCCCGATGGACTGGGCGGCAGAATTAAACATTACGAATTCACATCCCACTTACGATAATGGATAAATATTTGTCTACGATATTCGATCCGTACCCATAAGCGATTATCGTCCCTCCCGCGAGGAAAGGACCGAAGGGCATCGGTTGTTTGCGTTGTATGAGTCGTAGGGCCAGCAGCGAACCTCCGACGATCGTCCCTACGAGACAAGCGATCATCAGCGCCAGCAGTACATGAGGGAAACCGACGACAAAACCGAAAAGGGCGAACAGCTTTACGTCCCCCATTCCCATGCCGCCTCTAGACAGCCATGCGACGAGAAAAAGAATAACCCCTCCGACTAGCGCGCCTAGCAAGTGATTCAGAAAGGAATGCCAATCTGCTAACAATTGCGCTGCTACGAGAAGCGGAGCGAAGAACAAGAGCAATCGATTCGGGATTCTCATGAATCTCAAATCGGAAATCGTAACAATGAGGCATAAGCTTACGAGAATAAATCCGATTAGCGCGTTCCAAGTTAATCCGAATCGAAGATAGACGCCCGCGAATAGTATTCCGGAAGCCAGTTCGCCTAGCGGATAGGCGGCTGAAATTCCGGTCTTGCAATATCTGCATTTCCGCCCGGCCAATAGATAGCTCGCAACCGGAAACAGGTCGATCGCCTTCAGTCGCGTTCCGCAATTCGGACACTGCGAAGGCGGGTAAAGCAGGGATACGCCGGACGAAACCCGGATCGCTACTACGTTGTAGAAGGAACCAAGGGTTAGGCCGATTATGAAGATGTATAACATAATTAGAAAAGTCATTTGATGGCGTCTCTTTCAAGTGATTATGGAGCAAGAACCAGCACCAGACTGGTTCTTGCTCAAATTTAGATTATGGAGAAGTAGGTGCTGTGGTAACTGGCTTTCCTTTTCCAGCAAGTACTTCTGAACCTTTATAATAAATCGTACCTGAAGCTGATGTGATCTCAACATAAAGTAAGTTACCAGTTCCGTTAAATTTAACAGTGCCTCCGGAAATAGTAGACTTATCACTCGGCAATGTAATGTTTTTATCCAAATAACCCTTATCTTGTAAGTTAATCGTTTTATCCGTTCCTTCTCCGGTATTAGTAGCGATGTACACCTTTGCGTCCTTAAACACACCATTTTCCTCAGAGGTAATATAAATTCTCGCTGCATCATAGATTTGACGCGCAGTTGCAATGTCGGAATCATCTTTAGACGACTTGATAATATTCCCAATCAAAGGAATAGCAATCGCAGCGATAACGCCCAAAATAACGATAACCGCGAGCAACTCGATGAGGGTAAAGCCTTTCTCTTCCTTGCGCAATCTTCTTAATACAGCTGTTTTCAACATCGTAAAAACCTCCACTTTTTTTATACTTTTTCTCAACCCATCTTGCTATATAAGGTGAACATCGGCAGCATGATCGCTGCTACAATGACTCCAACGATACCTGCGAGGAACACGATCAACAGAGGCTCGATCAGGGACTTCAGACGATCGACGGTGTTGTCGACGTCCATCTCGTAGAAATCGGCGACCTTCGCCAACATCTGGTCGAGAGAGCCCGTTTCCTCCCCGATCGCGATCATCTGCGTGACGAGCGGCGGGAATACCCAAGCCTTCTTGAGCGGTTCGGACAGCGGATTACCTTGCCTCAGCGAATCGGCCGAGCTGCGGATGAATCCGCCGATAATCTTGTTGCCAACGAGTTCTTCCACGATGCTCAGCGATTGCAGCACCGGCACGGAGCTCGCGTATAAGGAAGACAACGTGCGCGTCATTTGCGCGATAGCGCCTTTCTGCTTCAGCTTGCCGAAGATCGGAATTTTGAGTTTGGCGTAATCGATCCACAGCGAACCCTTCGGCGTACGCTTGATCGCTTGATAAGCGACGATCAGAGCGACGGCGCCTAGTAGCCATAAGTACCATTGGCTCTCCACGCTTCTGCTCATCGCGAGAACCATCTTCGTGATAAAAGGAAGATCCGCGTTCATCGACACGAACATTTGCTCGAATTGAGGCACGACGGCTTTAAGTAAATAAATAACCGCTGTAATGGCCAGAATCCCGACGATCGTCGGATACGTCATCGCGGACTTGATTTTCTCGCGCGTCGCGTGCTGCTTCTCGAAGAAATGAGCTAGCCTGTCCAGCGTTCCTTCGAGATCGCCGGACTCCTCCCCCGCGCGAATCATGTTCGTGAACATCGGCGGGAATATTCGCTTATGCTCCTGTACCGACTGGGAGAAAGCGACTCCCCGAAGCAGCCCGGCATGAACGTCCTGCAAAGCTTTGCGCAACGGTTTACTCTCCGTCTGGCCGGACAGGATGTCCGTCGCCTCGACGATCGTAACTCCCGCGCGGATCAATGTCGCGAATTGCCGACAATAAATGATGAAATGCTCGTTCTTGACCGGATTACCGATGTAGATCTCCGAGGAAAGAATCGAGGTTCGGTGCTCGTCCAACGACAATACGACGAGGCCCCTCTTGCGCAATTCCTCCATCGCCGACGACTTGGTTAAAGCCGTCAGCTTTCCTTTGAGCTGCTTGCCGTTACCGCTCTTCACATGATAATTAAACTCCGCCATTAGCTACCTACTTCCGCCAAGAAGGCTTTAGCCGCCAGCGGCTCGATCGCGCCCTGCTGCAGCAATTCCTTAATCGACATGTCGAGCGTATGCATGCCGAGTTGCCTTCCCGTCTGCATGACGCTCTTGATCTGATGGACTTTCTCCGTGCGAATCAAGTTCGCTACCGCGGTTGAATTGATCAATATTTCCGTCGCGCATGCCCGGCCCTTGCCTTGCGTCCGTGGAAACAAACGCTGAGAGATAACCGCGACGAGAACCGAAGCCAATTGCGAACGAATTTGCGCTTGCTGGTGCCCCGGAAAAGCGTCGATAATCCTGTCGATGGTCTGAGGCGCATCGGTCGTATGCAGCGTAGCGAACACGAGATGCCCCGTCTCCGCGGCGGTAACGGCAGCGGAGATCGTCTCGAGATCCCGCATCTCGCCGACGAGAATGACGTCCGGATCTTGCCTGAGCGCAGCTCGCAAACCATTCGAGAAGCTTCTCGTGTCGCTACCGACTTCTCGTTGATCGATTATCGAACTGCCATGCGCATGCAAATATTCGATCGGATCCTCAAGCGTCACGATATGCTTTTTCTCTACGCGATTAATGTGCTGAATCATCGCCGCAAGCGTCGAAGATTTGCCACTTCCCGTCGGTCCCGTCACGAGTACGAGCCCTTGAGGTTTCAACGCGAGAGAGGCAAGGATTCCGGGAAGCTGCAGTTGGTCCAGCGTCGGTATCGAGGTCGGAATCGTCCGAACCGCGATGCTAACTTTGCCTCTCTGGCGGTAGGCGTTGATCCGGTAACGGGAGATTTCCTCCAGCTCGTAAGAGAAATCGATCTCCCCCGCTTGACGGAATTTTTCCTTCTGTTCGTCCGTGATCAACGCGAATGCCATCGCTTCCGCTTGTTCCCCCGATACGTTCTCCTCACCTACCGGTTGAAGCATACCGTTTATCCGTACGATCGGCGGCGAGCCTACCGTAATATGTAAATCCGAAGCTTTCCGTTCATGCGCCGTCCGGAGCAACTCGAGAATGCTTTCCCCTGATTTCGCCAAGTCCGTTCCCCCTTGCCTAATACGCGATCGTCTCGCGCAACACTTCCTGAACCGTCGTAATTCCTTGCGTAACTTTGGCCAGTCCGTCGTCCATGAGCTGAATCATTCCTTGACCCCTGGCAGCTTCCCTCAATTGCTCGATCGTCCCGTTAGCGTTAATCAGCGTACGTAACGAGTCGTTGATAACGAGCACTTCGTGAATCGCGACGCGCCCCCGGTATCCCGTCTTGTTACAGCTTCCGCAACCGGAACCGCGATGCAAGGCTTCTACCTTCAGCCCCCTGCTCTCGAGCATGATCCGCTCTTGTTCCGTTGGTTTGTATACCGTCTTGCAATCCGGACAAATTCTCCTAACCAAGCGCTGGGCAACGATGCCTAGCAACGAGGAAGCGATCAGATACGGCTCGATTCCCATATCGCGAAGACGCGTTATCGAACTGACGGAATCGTTGGTATGCAGCGTCGTAAGCACCAAGTGACCGGTGAGGGAGGCTCGGATCGCGATCTCCGCCGTCTCCGAATCCCGCACCTCGCCGACCATCACGATATTCGGATCTTGCCGCAAGATTGAACGCAGGCCCGACGCGAAGGAAAGTCCGATAGACGGATTGACATGCACTTGGTTAATGCCGTCGAGTTGGTACTCGACCGGGTCCTCGACGGTGACGATATTGACATGATCCTGATTCAGATGTGACAAAGCGGAATATAACGTCGTCGTCTTGCCGCTTCCCGTCGGTCCGGTAATTAGCAATATGCCGTAAGGTTTTTCGATCATGGATCGGAACGACTCGTCATTGCGGGCACTAAAACCCAGACTTTCGATCGATTTGACGCCCGTGCTCAAATCTAGCAGCCTTAGAACGATTTTCTCTCCGTGAATCGTCGGCAACGAAGAAACCCGAACATCGACCGTCTTGAGATCGAATTGCAACGTCATCCTGCCATCCTGAGGCAGCCGCCTCTCGGCGATGTTCAGTCGGGCCATAATTTTCAGCCTTGCCGTAATGAAGCCTTGCATCCCTTTGGGGATTTGCCGTTCCGTCCTCAGCACTCCGTCTAGCCGGTAGCGGATAGCCACGCTGTTTTCTCCGGGATCGACGTGGATGTCGGACACTTTAAGCTGAACGGCTTGTTGAATCATCTGATTCACTAACCGAACGATCGGAGCATCCTCGTTCATGATCTCCGTCTCGCGAATCTCGTCTTGCGTCGGCATTTCCACCAGCATCTGGCTCATCGTATCCTGCAAGCCGTAGTGACGCGCGATTGCCCGCTGCAGTTCTTCTTTGCTCGATATCGCCGGTTCGATGCGGAAACCCGTCGTCATTCTCATTTCTTCGATCGCGAAATAATCGAGCGGGTCGGCCATCGCCACAAGAAGTTTGCTGCCCTCCTTCTTGATCGGGATCGCCATGAAGCGCTTCGCCAAGCTCTCGGGAATGATCTGCGCGACCGAAGGATCGATCTGATATTTAAAGAGGCTGACATGAGGAATGCCGAGTTGGAATTCCAACACTTCGATCAGCTGCTGCTCGGTTATGTAACCTTGATTGATGAGTAAATCGCCGAGCTTCTGCTTCGTCTGACGTTGCTCCACGAGCGCTCGTTGCAAATCCTCGTCCGAGATAATGCCGCTGTCTACAAGCAAATCTCCCAATCTTTTTTTGACAATCGCCATACTAATAACCCCCTATTGCCCGACAAACTATCGATCATGAACGTCGCTGACAAGTCATGGTTCTATTTTCCTATAATATAATAATAGTTATAGCACGCAAGCCTTAATTTGTGCTACACTTTTTTTGGAGTATTTTGTTAATTGATGCTAGTTAAAAACCGGGTCACAGAACGATTCATCCTTGTAAATATGGGATTCGCGGTAATTCGACACGCTTCGAGAGAATACGTGAAATTTTGTTCAGAAATTGTTTAGTGACAACGTGTATCATTTATTAGTTAATTAATAGGTACATAGAACTAATAGTGTGAAAAAAGAGGAGGATGAATATGAAAACAACTTTGCGTACCTACATAACCTTGGTTTTGGTCGTCACGATACTAACCTCTCTGATGGTGACCGTCCGTCCCGATCAAACGAACGCTGCAGCTAGCGACCCGGCAATGGAAATCCGAGTCCTCGAGATTACGGAAAACGGAAGTTCGGATATTTACTCTTTGCTTAAAGATTACTCGAACCCGAAATACGTCATTACGACGATGAAAATGAAGAAGTTCGTCGCCTTGCGCGACGAAATGGACGGTACTTACGATGCCGTTTATATTGGCAAAGGCGTATATAACTCTACGAAAGCGACGAACAATACGCACAATACTTCGAGCATCGAGAACGATATCACGAATCTTAAATTCAACCAGATTAAGCAGTTTTATATCGATCGGGGATTGCCGGTTATCGTATATAGCCAAACGACCTCCAACGGAAACAACAGTAACGGAGCCCTCTACCAGAACACGGCAGGCATCCTTCGTACTTCCTTGCTAGATTACGTGTCCAAGAACGGTTCTAACAATGCTAACGTCGATAATAAATACGTGCCGGTCAGCACGAAGGAAAACGTTAGTTTCATAGGCACGGACGAGCTATCGGACAAAACGAAATTTTTGACGAAAACGAAATTGAACACGAACGGCATGCTTAAGCCAAGACTGGTCCTCAAAAGCTCGCCGACCGACTACAACGCGAACCAAAGCGCGATCTATAAAGCAGGCGACACTCTCTCCTACACCTTCGACGTCATTAACGCCCCGAATCTGGCCCAAGGCAATCTAGTCGCCAATCTTTACTTGGGAGTCGACAGCGTTCTGAAATTCGGTTCCGATCAACTCGTCGTCGCCGGCCAGAAGATTACCTCCGGAACGGGTAGCGTCGTTAGCTTCCGTCTGCCAAAGGGATATTCCGGGTTGCATTATTGGAAACTCGAGCTAGTGGATCAGACTACGGGTTTAAGAGATGTAGCCATCGGCGTTATCCGCTTCCGGGACGAGCAAACTCCGATCAAAGTGCTTCAAGTGCTTCCGAATAACGGAGACTCTAGCAGCTTGCTCAAAACTAACAATATGAAAACGGCCTATTTGAAAACGTTGGATTACGATATCGCGATTACGGTAACGGATATCGGCACCTTCAACAACGGCGGTTACAAAAACCTTAACGGCAATTACGATATGCTGATCTTCGGATTCACGGACAGCTACAACTCTAACGCTCCCATTAACCAAGAAGCCTCGACCGCGGTTAATAGCTTCATCAAAACGGGACAGAGCGTCATGTTTACGCACGATACGATCTATCAAGGAAACGAGAACTGGATCACCTACTTCCAGAAAGCCACCGGACAGAGCGAGAACAAGACGAATATGGGACTCAACGCGCCGCATACTTCGACGACGACGACAAAAGTCAACGAAGGTTTGCTCACCCGGTTCCCGTTTAACATCACGAGCACTACTCCTACGGTAAACACGACGCATGACCAGTATTTCCGGTTGAATCTCGAGGACGAGAAGCTCGTCCCTTGGTACAACATAACGAGTTTGCCGGGCGACAGCGATCAACGCGACAGCGACGACAGCTGGAACCACTACTATACGTACTCCTATGGAAACGTCACGTATTCGGGGACGGGCCATACCAATACGAACTTCCCCGATTGGGAACAACAGTTATTCGTTAATACGATGTACCGGGCGTTCATCGGATCGAATCACGCGCCAACGCTTAACGTCGTTTCGCCGATCGATTATGACACGTCAACGAACAAGAACGTCGTTCTATCTAACAACGATATTTTGATCAATTACTCGGCAACCGACTTCGATCTGATCGATCGAACGCTATTCACGTCCGTCAGTTACGTCACCAAAAGCACGGGAAGTTCGACTTGGTCGAGTTCCGTAACGGCGATTCCTACGCAAGAAATTATGTCCGGACAATTCATAAACCAATCTATCGCTAATCCGCTTCAGAACGGCGGAGACATTAAATTCACGATTGCCGCGCGCGACAAGAGCGGGGCAATGACCTCCCAGATCGTTAACGTCAAAGTCGTTAAAGCCGTCTCTAATCTGGACGTTGACCGCAGTTTGTCCGATAACGTCAAGAACGGTAAATTAGAGATAAACAAAGACGTTACTTTGACTTACACCATTACGCCTAAGAAAATCGCTTACGACCCTACCGTTACGGCCAGCTTGCTTACGGTAAACAATATCCGTATACAGGAAACGTTCCCTGCGAACCTGGAGATCATATCTTCCAATATTTCCTCGACGGTAACTAATAAAACCCTAAACGGAAGCTTGACTTCCGGCTATACGCTTAACGGAACCCTCCCTTCGATTACTTATACAAGGTCGGGAGACTTCTATATCGCAAATCCGATTACGTTCCAGATCGTAGCCACGCCGAAAGCAAACGGAAACTATGCCCTGACGAACTCGAACTTGAACCTCAAAGACTTTGTCGTCGGCAGCAGCACGCCGATCGATCGAACGCTTCAATTCGCTTCGCTCGCATTCGAGGCGGTAACGAAGCATAAGGGCATGAAGATGGACGACATCACGATCGTGAAGGATGATATATCGAAGCTCATCGTTACGCCCACACCGTTCGACGTAACAAACAAGAATTACGATTGGGTTTCCGATAATCCATCGGTCGTCAGCGTCGGTAACGACGGTACGATTAGAGGATTGCAAGCAGGCATAGCCCGTGTCACGGCTACGGTAACGGACGAGAGCTTGGGGACAGATGGCAGACTAATTTCCGCTACGGCAACTGTCAACGTTCTCGAACCGGGTATTAATATCCTAGGACTGAATACAGTAGACGTTGGTCGACAAATCGGGCTGGATGTCGTACCTGTACAGCTCTCGCAGGGGGAGAAAATTCTAACTTATGCTTGGTCGCTCGATTCCAATAAAGCTCAGTTGGCATCAAGCACTGGTGGGCCGCACAACACGTTAACGGGAGTTAGCGAAGGAACCGCTACGCTCACCGTAAGCGTCACGACGAATAAAAATCGGACGTTAACATCGAGTCCTTTTTCCGTAGAAGTGGTACAGCCCGTTACCTTAACGCTTCCTAACGAAATCCACATCGGCGCCGGTCATACTCGGGACCTGTGGAGCAGCGACTTAGTCGTCGATCCTGCGGCAATGAAAAATAATACTTCAAAATTCACGTGGACTAGCAGCAATACGAGCGTGGCGCGTTTCAATTCCTTCGGCCAAGTGACGGGGCAAGCCGCGGGCACGGCGACAGTGACGTTGACGTACAAGCGTACGGAATCCGCGACTCCGGTTACCGCTTCCGCCCAAGTCGTCGTCGTGGACATCTCGGCTCCGGCGGAATACACGATCAAAAACGGATCCGAACTAAAGCTGTTAGACCTAACGATAGATCCTGCATTAAGGTTGTTGAAGGTTCAGCCAACGGATAGAGCGAGCGACATCTTAAGCAAACTGACTTGGAGCGCGGAAAACAAAGGGGTTGTAACAATGGACTCCAATGGTAAAGTATCCGCCAAAAAACCGGGAATCGAGAATGTATCCGTCGCTTATAAGCAATTCCCGAGCGGTCCCGAGGTAGCTTCGAGAACGATCAAGATCAAAGTCGTGAATCTATTGTTCAACAAAGATAGTTACCCTCTTTACTTGGGGGACACTGCCTCTTTGAAATTAAAAGATGAATTAGTCGTCTTCCCTAGCGAACTGAAAGACACGGTTCGCAATGCAGTAAAGTGGAGCAAGGAAAACGGCAAAAACTTCGTGGACATCGACAGCAGCGGTAATGTAACCGCCAAAGCAGCCGGCAAACAAGAAGTGTATGCCGAATATACGTTTAGCGATAACTCGAAGGTTAAATTGACCGTAATCATCGATGTTTTGAAAGTCTCGCCTCCAGGCGGAGGAACGAATCCGAATACCGGCGGAGATCGTTACTAATCCCGCAAAGCAACCAAAAAACCTCCGATTCCTGATAGAAGGATCGGAGGTTTTTTTTGGGTTGATTACACGTTCGCTTACTGTTCCGCAAAGTGTTTCTTGCCGCTATACAAGTTGATTCGTTTGACCCGCGGCAAGCTGGAGTTCTGATTATTAATCAGATCTTCTTTCCACTCGATAATTAGCCTTGATCTTGCATAGTTATTTTCCTTGGGATCGGGGTTCGCGTTCTCCGACGAAAAAATGATTGCCGGATTAGCCTCATCAAGATTCTGCTCGGCATTCCCAATCGTGGCATTTACGGTGAGCTCGCCCTTGGAGAAAAAACCTCCCTTGATCCAGAACGCGGAGCCCACTCCGTATAGAGAGGCTTCTTGATCGGTGTAGAAGTAAGCATCCATGATAGCTGGATTACCAGCGCTCAGCTCATTGTAGTTGGTTACGATTGGATTAAAGGAATCGAACCGGTGAATATTGATCGGTCCCTTCGACAACAGCACCAGTTCCTTCTCGGTTCCATTATCGTTCATTCCTTTGATCACGGCATCCTCGATCGTAGTAGTTCCAAGGGCGATCACCGTAGCATCTACATTCAATTTCCCTTTGATGGTGACATTGCCCGTTACAAGGAAGTTGCCCTTCAATTGAACCGGATCGTCAACTTGATTGTTGATCGCCAAGTCGCCGTTAATGATAAACCAATTACTCTTATTCCCTTTACCGCTAGAAAGCGGAGAATATTGGCTTTTGGCTAAAGAACTGTACGTCAATTGCTTAAACTCCGATGCCGCGTCCAACAACAATGTGCCATTGTATAGCGTGGATTGCGACCATTGCCCGTTCATCATCTTGACGTAAGCTTTTCTGGCTTCGATATACCGTACGACCCCATCCGCGTCGTCCTCATCCGTATAGAAATCTTGGCTTACCGGCGCTTTAGCGACTCCAATCATCTTGTTAGTCAATAAATATTGAAAGAGTGCGGGTCCGCCATTATTGTTAAAAATGCTAGCATACGAACCGCGGTTGGTTTGGTCCACCCCTGCGGCTTCAACCGCTTTGTCAACGAACGTTTCTCCGATATTCATCTCAACGAAAGCCTTATTGTCCTGCAGTTCAAAGTTCTGCAAAGGAATTCCGAGAATCTTCTGCACTCGCTCGCCAAGATCGGTGTCTCCCTTGCCGAGGGCGACGTAAGTACCGCATGCGTCCGAGCTATTGCCCCGATCGCAATAGCGGATATCGCCAAGACTTTGTACGAAAGTCGTCTTCCCTGCCGCTACTCTCGGGAATAACGTACTCTTCGTCAACGGTTTGCCATAGTACTTATAATCCGCTTCGTTCTTGATCCTTAATTGCTTGCCCGCATATAAGTTTCCTTTGATATAAGCTCCGCCGTGAAGATTGACGTTATCCTGAGAGCCCATCGCGTATTTCAGGAAATCGGGAAAGGCGTCTACCATTATTTCTTGAACAAGAGTTCGCTTTACGCCGTCGACGTCGGCAAGGGCGGACAGTTTGATGACGTACTCTTGTTTACCCGGCGGTAGCGTGACGTTAATGTCGGTAATCCGCGCAAAGGCATTAAGCGTATCCGTAATTTTAATATTAGACGAGATCGTCCGGTCTTTGATTTTCGACTCGATCGCGCTCATATCGCTCTTAATCTGATCGAACGAAATATCGGTACGATTATCGTATTTCGCGTAAATGTACGCGACGGCTTCCGTTAGCGCCTTTTCTGCCAGTTCCAGGCTCTGCACGTCCTTTTCCCGCGTCACCGATCTTTGAGCGCCGCCAACCGTCGCGCTGAGTATGGCTAAACCGATCATCGTGAATACGAACATCATGAACACGACCAATAGCAAAGCCGACCCGCGTTCTTCTCGAATCATTCCCCGCATTCCCTGCACTCCTAGAATCCGAATTTGCTTTCCAGCTTCATTTTTTGCGGCTTGTTAGCGTAGGATTGCTCCAGCACGAGCTTGATGTCCACCAAACCCGTCTTGCATTTCGAAAGTCCGCCGCAGTCCACTGTAATACTGGAATCGGAAGAAATTCGAGATTGCAGCTCCACTAACACCCCTTCTCCCAACCCGATATACACTTTTCCGTCTTTGATTAGAATGGAGTGCTTATCTGCCGGCCTTCCGTCAACCGTCTTACTCAGCGACACTCCTACCGAAGCATTGCTGGGCACGGACACTTCGTCCGGACCATACTTATACATTTCCGTAATAATCGATGACATGACCAAGTCCGCTTCGTCTCGCAACGAATTTTCGATCGTAACGCGATGATACGAGTTGAATCCGAATGTAATGACCCCGTAGATCGTCGCCATGACAAGCGAGAGCAACGTTAGCGAAGCGATAACCTCGATCAAGCTCATTCCCCGGTCATCCTTCAATCGGTTTGCGAATTTTCTCATTCGAGATGTATCCCTCCACTTCCGTGCGATCCCGTTTATTTCCGTTCGTCTCCTTGCTTGCCGCGACGACTTTGATCGGAATCAAATACTTGGTCAAGTCGACGTTATCCGCGGCATCCGACGCCGGGAACATTCCCGTTTCCAACTCGACTTCGAGCATGTAATCCCTGCCGTTCACGCTAGGAGACAGGACATCCAGCAAATAAGGAATCCGATTAAACAGAGCCGCCGAATCGGTCGCTTCGACCGAATCCGTCTTGCCGATGCAGGTGACGGAATTCGCTCCTTCGCCGTTTTTGTTGCAGCCCATGGTGGTCAAGGACGGGTGTTTGGAGAAATAACCTTTGAACTGCTCGAAATCTTGTTTTTCTACGAAAGCCAGCGCGTTCCTGGCCAGATTAACGACGACCGTCTTATTCTGATTGCCTTTGGCGTGCGACATCGCGTTCACGAAAAAACCGGTCATCGCCAGTGAGGCCACGGATAGAATCGTAATCGCGCCCAAGATTTCAAGAAGCGTGAAGCCCTCCTCGTCGCGAATGCCAAACGCCGCGCGCACCCTTCTAAACATCGGAAATCTACCTCTTCCACCCTACGTCTATCGAACTATGATTATAGGGACTTTTTAACTATATTTTATCATAATTTTGGAAGATTGTCCCGATAAAACGCGAGAACTTGCTTGCTCTGAAATCTATGAATCTATTTCTTATATGGGAAGGAAACGCGTCGCTTGGGTGCGCTGCAGTTGGAGTTAGTCAAACTATTTTGCTAACCGAGTCTCGCTCAGCCTCGACAGAAAAATCCTCATCCCCGGAAGACAACCAGGAATGAGGATTTGAATTCAACAAACTAGTCTATTAACTAACTCTAGTTCAATAGGACCCGCGAATGTGCGGATGAACTTGCGTTTCATAGAATGTTCTTAGCCGAGTCTTCTCTTCCTCGGTAAACGACGGTACGCCTTGCGCCGCGAGATTGTCTTCGACTTGACGGGCGTTCTTGAAGCCTGGAATTACGCATGTAATCTCCGGTTGATCAAGAATCCACCGCAACGAAGCGCGCGTCATGCTATCGCGTCCATCGGCGATCCAAGCAAGTTCTCGCGCCAGCTCGACGCCCTTGACGAACGGCAAACCCGCGAACGTCTCGCCGACGTTAAAATGCTGGCCGTCGCGGTTAAAGTTCCGATGGTCTTCCGCTTCGAAGGCAGCATCCGCCGAGAACTTGCCCGTAAGCAAACCGCTCGCGAGCGGCAGACGAACAAGCAAACCTACGCCGCGTTCTTGCGCCTTGGGCAGCAACTCCGCCATAGGCTTCTGACGGAAAAGGTTAAAAATAATCTGAAGCGCTTGAACGCCCGGCTGTTCCAGGCAATACAGCCCTTCTTCCACGCTTTCCACGCTTACCCCGTAAGCGCGGATCTTGCCTTCGGCTTGAAGCTTGTCCAGAACGCCGAACACGGATCCTTCCTTCAAGATTGCGAGCGGCGGACAATGGATCTGATACAGATCGATCGTCTCGCGTCCAAGACGATTCAAGCTGGCTTCGCACCATTCCCTTACGCGCGCTTCGGAATACGTTGCCGGATCGTGAATATCTCCGGCGCGGCAGAACTTCGTAGCGACGGCGATGCGGTCGGTCTTGCCTTTCGTCGCTTGCGCCAGCAAGCGCTCGCTTTTGCCGTCCCCGTAGACGTCCGCGGTATCGAAGAAGTTGACGCCTTCGTCCATCGCTTTATCCAATGCGCGAAGCGACTCGCTCTCGTCCGTTTGTCCCCAAGAGCCCCCGATCGCCCACGTACCGAAGCTGATCTCGCTTACGTTTATTCCCGTCTTTCCTAACGGCCGATAGTCCATTCCCATTCTATCTCCCTTCTATGTAAGCCAATCCCGCTACTAAATAAATCCAAACTCATCCTCTCCATTGTAACATCCGAAGGGGCTTTACCGCACGCAAAGAAGAGCCGCTCAACGTATGGAATTCACGATAGCGGCTCTTTGACTTGAAGCATACTTCAAGTTACGACTTACACCCAGCCAACATTAGGCTTATTCGAGCCGACAACCGCCCCCGCTGGGGACGTCAACTGCTCCTGCTTGCGCACGTACTTGCACACCGTCGACACGTACGTCGCATGGGACCAAGTGAGCGGCGCGACGGAGAGAGGCTCGCCCGTCTCCGGGTGCACCTGCTCCGGAAGATTCCCGCCGGGCAAGGCGAATGTCGTAACTTTCTCCAACGTTTTTCTGGGTTCTTCCAAATCCTCGACCGTTTTGGCGATCTCGATCTGAAAGTTGGCGACCCATAGCGTGCAGATGATCCAAGGGTTTCCCGGCACTTTGGCGATATCCTCGGATTGGCGGAAGTAGTAATCGTTCGTATATCTTGCGATGCCGCCTACGTCCGTGTGAATTCGCAATTGATCGGAGATCGCCCACATCGTCCGAGACACCCGATCGTCTTCCGCCGGGAACACGCCGAACTCGAAAAGTCCGAACAAGCTGCTCTCCAGCGTCATGTCCTTCTCCCATTTTCCATCCTGGAAAACGATGCCGCGCGCATAACGTCCCGCTTCTTCGTCCCATAGATGCGTGACGATCCCTTGCTTGATCTGCTCCGCGACGGCGCGGTACTGATCGCTGCGGTCGTAATCGCCGAACAGATCGGCGAAGTAAGCCGCAGACATCAAGCCCCCATACACGGAAGCGACCGTATACGTCCAAATACCGTAACGTTCTTCCCACAGATCGTAACTCGGCTTAGGTAGCCCCAAATCCGGTTCCATGTATGAGCACAGAAACTCGGAAGCTTTGCGAATCAAGGCTCCGTACAACGCTTGAGGCAACTCGATTTCCCCATGACGCGCGTAATCCTTCCACAATGCGTACAGGACGAGCGCCGTTTCGTCCTCTTGGATCGGCAAGCGGGGAACTCCGTTCACGACATAGGGATGCCAACTGGAGCCGACCGTACCGTCCGGATTGTACTTATGGTGCAAATAACCTTCCGGCGATAGGTACTTCCCGCAGAAATGGAAGAAAGGAGAGATCGTCCCGTGATACCCCGCCAACGACATCGCGTCGGCGATCAGCGCGCCGTCTCGCGGCCACATGTAGCTGTAGTGGTCCCGGTTATACTGAAGAATATCCGTATCGTTCGCGGCCAAGATGGCACCGCGCTCGTCGATCTGAGTTCTAACGATGAGCAAGCTGTGCTTAAACTGGCGAACGACTTGAGCCGGCAAATCCCCGAAGCTATCCCCTACGCGCGACAACCAATGATTCCAGTAAATGACGATCCGGCTGAGCAGTTTCTCCGGATGGCTTTCTTGCACGTATTGATCTAATCGTTTGACTTCTTCCATGTCGGAGCCGACGGACATCCAATAATAAACCGTCCTCTCGTTGCCCGGAGGGACGTTCGTACGGAAGCTGATCGTGCTGTCGACGGAGCCTTGAGCGATGGCATTGCCCATGAGATCCCCGTCCTCCGCGTCCCGCCAAGTTCCCTCGGCCGAATGGAATCGCTTGATCCCGGTCGAGAATTGGTAGATGCCGCCCATCTCCGACTTGCCGTTAAACATGAAATAGGAGGAGCGTTTGAAATGGAACAACGTGCGGTTACCGGGATAGAACGCGGCCGTGTCGCCCACTTCGTTGCCGTCGATCATCAGGTCATGATGGAAAAATATCCGGACGTCCTTCTCCGTATCGCCTAAGTTGCGGACGACGACTCGTTTCAGATAAATGCATTCCCTCTGATGGATTCCGTCGTTTAACTGCAACTCGATCCCAAGGCGCTCATGGCGAGCGGTCACGTTCGTGACGAGAGAATCTTCGATGTATCCGAGATCGAAGATCCATTCCGGGTCTTCCAGCCATGCGAACGCGCCGTCGCACCATACCCCGACACGGCAAGCATGCCCGCCGACGTGGTTCAACTGCCCGACGAAGGGAAAATAAACATCGCGAATATAACAATTGTTGTCTAAGTTAACGAGCATTTTTCCATTTCCGATGACTAGATGACGAGCCATTACGATCCCTCTCCTTCTTAGCTGACAACTTCTCTATATAGTTTATTGTAGAGACGGGCTGAAGCGTCCCACCCATAATCCTGTTTTCCGCCATTGGCCACGATAGTCGCCCACTGTTCGGGTTTGCCGTAGAAAGATAAAGCCCGGCGGACCGTGAACAACAGATCGTGCGAGGTCGGAGGCCCGAACGTAAATCCCGTGCCCGTTCCGGTAAATTCGTTGTACGGCTCCACCGTATCGACCAGACCGCCTGTTTCCCGGACGATCGGTACGGACCGATACCGCAGCGCGATCAGTTGGCTTAATCCGCACGGTTCGAATCTCGACGGCATCAAGTACATGTCAGAAGCCGCGTAGATGCGCCTCGCCAATCCCTCGTTAAACCCGAACCATAAAGCCACCTTGCGCGGATGAATGCGCAGTGCCTCCCTTAGCATGTCCTCGATGCCGGGTTCTCCGGAACCGAGTACGACGAGTTGAAGATTGTCCTTCAACAAGGTCGGAAGGATGTCCGCGATCAAGTCGAAACCCTTTTGACCCGTAAGTCTCGAGACGATTCCGATCATCGGGACGCTAGCATCGACGGGCAATCCGAGCTCTTGCTGCAAAGCGGTTTTGTTTTGACTTTTCTTGGCCAATGAATCCCGGTACGGAACGGCGATGTGCGGATCGTTCATCGGGTCGTATACTTCCGTATCGATCCCGTTGATAATTCCCCATAGGTCGTGGGAGCGTTGCCGGAGAACGCCGTCCAGCTTCTCACCGTAGGCTTCGGTCTGAATCTCGTATGCATAGGTGTTGCTGACGGTCGACAGCTTATCCGCGAACCGGATGCCCGCTTTCATGCAACTCGCCGCCCCGTAGAATTCGAGGCTGTCTTCCGTGAAGGAATCGTCTCCGGTCGCCAGCAAATCCTGCAATAATTCCCGCGAGAAGACGCCTTGGTATTGCAGGTTATGGATCGTATACACCGTACGTATGTCCCGATAACCCGGCCGATTCGCGTACCTCGTCTTCAATAGGAAAGGGATCAACCCGGTTTGCCAGTCGTGGCAATGGATAATATCTGGCATAACTTCTAGCTTGTCCAACATTTCGAGCACCGCGAAGCTGAAGAAGGCGAACCTCTCCGCTTCGTCGCCGTATCCGTACAAGTAGCCCCGCTTAAAATAAAACTCGTTATCGATGAGCAAGAACCGAACGCCGTCGACCGTCACTTCCTGAATGCCGCAATACTGCCTGCGCCATCCAAGCTGGACTTCCATGATCGCGATCGTGGTCACGGCATCCGCGATCGCTTTCGGAATTTCGCCGTATTTCGGCAATACGACGGTTACGTCGACGCCGCACTTGGCCAGCGCCTTGGGAAGGGCGCCGACGACGTCGGCCAGCCCTCCCGTTTTTACCAGCGGCATCGCTTCGGATGCCGCGAACATTACCCGCATGTGTCCCTCCGGATTATATGACTTTGCGCTTCAGCGCGATGAACGGCATCTCGATCGAACCTTTGAGCTGCTGCATCGGACGGATCTCGACTTCTTTATCCAAGATGCAATTTTCCAAGGAGCCGTTCTCGCCGACTACGCCGTTCTGCATGACGATGCTATTGCGAACGACCGCCCCCTTAGCTACCTTAACGCCGCGGAACAAAATACTGTTCGTCACGGTGCCCTCGATATCGCAGCCGTTCGCGATCAGCGAATGGGAGACGTCCGCCCCGCTGCGGTAATGCGTCGGAGGTTCGTCTTTAACCTTCGTGTAGATCGAGCCCGGCTTGAAGAACAGCTCGCGCCAGATGTCCGGCTGCAGAAGCTCCATACTATGCCGATAATAGGCCGCGATGTTATTGACGACGCCGAGCACTCCCTCGTGCATGTAGGCGTGAACCTGCAATTGTTCGAGACGGGACAAAATCGAATGTCGGACGAAATGATCCCTGCCTTGCGCCAAGGACGTATCAACCAGATCTAGAAGCAATTCCTTGTTAAGGACGTACATCTCCATCGACACGATGTCGCTATCCAGCCTGCCGAAGTGATCCTGCATCTCGACGATTCTGCCTGCTCCGTTTACTTTCGCTTTGCGGGCAAGGCCCGGCATTCCTTCGGGACTGTTCTTGCAGACGACCGTTACGTCCGCGCCCGTTTCCCTATGCTGCTCCAGCACTTTCGCGAAATCCACGTTGCATACCATGTGACTGCGTGCGATAACGACGTAATCGACCGTGCTTCTAGCGAAGTAATCGCGGTTCCGGTAGAAATGATAGAGATCCCCTTTGCCGAAATCCGTCTGGTCCTCCATCGAGGGAGGAATTACGAACAACCCGCTTTGCTTGCGGTGAAGATCCCAGTTGCTGCCCGACCCCAGATGGTCCATGAGCGAACGAAACTTCCGATGCGCGAATACGGCGACTCTCGGTATGCCCGAGTTGACCATCGAAGAGAGAACGAAATCGATGAGCCGGTAACGTCCCCCGAACGGAACCGTCGCCAAGCAACGGTTAGCGGTCAGGGCCTCCATCTCGTCCGCCTCGTGAATTAAATTAATAACACCCATCATCGACAACTTCATACCGGCTCCGCCTCCTTAAGCTCCGCCTCCGGGCGGATCGTTTCTCCGCTTCCGACGACCGCGATATCTTCCGCTTCCAAGCTGCCGACGCGGCAACCGTCCCCGACGACCGCGCCTTCGCCGACGATCGCGCGAATGATGCGGCAATCGCGACCGATGCTGGCGCCCGGCATCAGAATCGAATCTTCGACCACGCTGCCTTCGCCGACGCGCGCTCCATAGAACAACACGGATCGATTCACTTGCCCTTCCACGACGCAGCCTTCGTTCACGAGCGAGCCTTGAATCTTCGCCGTAGGCGCCACATATTGGGCGGGCTGGTTAGGACTCGCCGAGAAGATCCGCCAGGAACGATCGTTTAACTGCAACGACGGTTGGTCTTCTAGCAAATCCATATTCGCTTCCCATAGACTATCGATCGTTCCGACGTCTTTCCAATAGTCGTTGAATTGATAGGAGAACAAGCGCGCTCCATCGCCTAGCAACGTCGGAATAATGTCTTTACCGAAGTCGTTGGAGGACTGGCGATCGGACTCGTCCCGGACTAACGCTTCTTTCAGTACCTTCCAGTTGAACATATAGACGCCCATGGAAGCGAGATTGCTCGTCGGTTTTTTCGGTTTCTCCGCGAATTCGACAACTCGCCCTTCTTCATCGACACTAAGGATACCGAACCGGCTTGCGTCCGCCCAAGGCACGCTAATAACGGCTATCGTCGCGTCCGCTTTATTTTTCTTATGGGCTTCAAGCAAGAGGTCGTAGTTCATTTTATAAATATGATCTCCGGAAATAATGAGGACGTATTCGGGGTCGTAGCGTTCAATGAAGCCGAGATTCTGATAGATGGCATTGGCCGTGCCTTTGTACCAAGTGCCGCCCTTCTGGCGAACGTATGGAGGAAGCACGTGCATCCCGCCTTCGCGCCGGTCGAGTCCCCATGGCGTTCCGATGCCGAGATGCTGCGTCAAGACGAGCGGTTGGTATTGGGTGAGTACGCCCACGGTTTCGATTCCGGAATGCACGCAATTGCTCAAGGTGAAGTCTATAATGCGATATTTTCCTCCGAAATGAACAGCGGGTTTGGCTAAATCCTTCGTTAGTACGCCCAAACGGCGACCTTCCCCGCCCGCAAGCAGCATCGCGATGCACTCATTCTTGCGCATGAACTTCACTCCTCTCCAAGTTACGTGCCGTGTGATAAGCTTGCTGATCTTCGAGCCTGATCATGCTGTCTCTGACTGCCATAGCTGGATGGATAAAGCGGGAACGGGAACTTCGATGCTATACGGTTTGCCATGCAAGGGAACGTCCGTCGACGATACGCGGGATGGCATGGCCGAGCCCGAGCCCCCGAAGTCGGCTTCGTCGCTGTTCAATACGAGATTGTAGCAACCCGGACGGGCGACTCCGATCCGATAGACGGAATAGGCTTCCCGCGAGAAATTGCATACCGTGACGATCGGTTGCGATGACTCCGATGAATTGCCGTTTCTTTGAAAAGTAAGCATGCATTGCGACGCATTGTTCACGTCGATCCATTCGAAACCTTCCGGTTTGTGATCCGATTCCCATAGGGCCGGATAGTGCCGATAGGTTTGGTTTAATCTCTCCATGTAACGGAGCATGCTGTCGTGCAGCGGATATCGCAGAAGATCCCAATCCAAGCCGGCGTAGTCCTTCCATTCGTCGAATTGACCGAATTCGCCGCCCATGAAGAGCAGTTTCTTGCCGGGATGGGTCATCCAATAACCGTAAAACAACCGCAGATTGGCGAATTTCTCGGGATACGCTCCGGGCATCTTGTTGAGCATTGAGCGTTTGCCGTGTACGACTTCGTCGTGCGATAGAGGTAAAACGTAGTTTTCGGAGAATGCATAATGTAGAGAAAAAGTGATGAGAGAATGGCGGGAAGATCGGTGTGCAGGGTCGGTCTCCATATAGCGGAGCATATCGTTCATCCAACCCATGTTCCATTTGTAGTTAAAGCCGAGACCCCCGACATACGTAGGCGATGTAACTGCGGGATAGGAGGATGAATCTTCGGCCATCATGAGGCTTTCGGGATAGTAGCGGAATACGGTTTCGTTCAGCTTGCGCAGAAAATGAAGCGCCTCGATGTCTTCGGTTCCGCCGTAACGGTTCACCGTTCGCATCGAATCGGGTTTATCGAAATTCATATCGATCATGCTCGCAACGGCGTCAACCCGAAGTCCGTCGATATGATAGACGTCCAACCAGAATAACGCGTTGGAGAGGAGGAAACTGAGTACTTGCGGCTTGCCGAAGTCGAAAGCCAGCGTACCCCACAGCGGTTTCTCCGCCCGGCGGTAATCCGCGTTTTCGTACAATGGCGAGCCGTCGAATAATCTTAAGCCGTGGTCGTCCTTGCAGAAATGGCCGCATACCCAATCCAGAAGTACTCCGATACCGCGTCCGTGACAACGATCGATGAGCTTCTGCAAGCCTTCGGGCGGACCGTAGCGACTCGTTGCCGCGTAATATCCGGTTGCCTGGTAACCCCAAGAACGATCGAGCGGGTGCTCGGTAATCGGCAGCAATTCAATGTGGGTGTACCCTAGACCGCATACATAATCGACAAGCTCATCCGCTAACCTGCCGTAATCGCGGAATTGCTCGGGGCCATCCATGCGCCACGAAGCCAGATGTACCTCATAGATAAGCATCGGTTTCTCATAGGGAGCACGACTCTTGCCGGACGATTGCCAGTCCTGATCGTGCCATTCGTAGTGATGGAGCGAAGTCACGATGGAAGCGGTGCTAGGCCGAAGTTCGCTTTGAAAGCCGAACGGATCGGACTTCAGCATCTTCTCGCCGTTTGCGCTCGCGACCTCGTACTTGTAGCGGGCACCTTCGCCCAGGCCCGGACCGAATCCGGCCCATACGCCGGTCGTTCCGATCTGTGCCAAGTCGACGATTCTGTAGTCGCTGTTCCAACCGTTAAAATCTCCGACGACGTTCACTTCTCGGGCGTTCGGCGCCCATACGACGAAACGCACGCCCGACTGACCTTCTCTTTCTGCCAGATGTGCCCCGAAAGTGCGATAGGCGCGGAATAGTTGCCCGGTATTGAACAGGTACAGGTCGTCGGAAGAAACCAAAACCGGCGAAGCCTGCATGCAAAGTCACCTCCCGACGGATAGGGCTTGCTGCGAAACGAGAAGAATGATTAACGGAATGTTAACAACGTTAACTGCCTGTTAACATTTCTAACAAATTACATGAAACTTACACTTATTATAACGAAAACAATGAAAAGATTCACCTCATTTTCAAAAAAGTCGTAAGAAAGTTGGCGGGCTCCCCGTCCGCGACGAACTATGTTTATGCGGCGTTAACTTGCGATATTCACGTTTGATTCGGCGTTCCAACGTTTCATCATAGCCTGACAGAGTTACAATTGTAGTAATATAATTAGGTTAATAACTCTCGTTATGGAAAGAGGAATACATATGCCGCAAGGAAAATGGTTTCGCATCGGCTACGGAATTATCGTCATCTTGCTGATCGCCTACTTGGCGAAACGAGTGGATTACTTGTTCAACCCGATCGGCGCCGTGTTCGCGGCCCTGTTCATTCCGGTTCTCGTATCGGGGATGTTCTACTACATTTTGCGTCCGCCCGTCCGGTTGTTGTCTAAGTGGCTGCCCCTATCCCTATCGATCGTCATTGTTTACTTGGTCATGCTTGGGTTTATGTACTTGTTCTCCTGGCTCATCTGGCCGCCGATTCGCGTACAGTCTATGAACCTCGTCGAGAACTTCCCGGACATCGTGGAGACGGTCCGCCAATGGCTGCTCAACCTCCAGAAGCACGAATGGGTACGCAGCATCAGCACCGACGAAACATTCTCGTCCCAGAACCTGGCATCCCAGCTATCGACGACGCTCGGAGATGTTCTGAATTCCGTCGTAGGCAGCGTACGCAGCTTGATCAATATCATGATGAGCTTCTTCCTCATGTTAGGGCTCGTGCCGTTCATCATCTATTACATGCTTAGCGAAGGGGACAAATTCCCTAGCGCCGTTTTAAAGTTGGTACCCTCTCACTTGCGAGAGGAAACGCATGCGGCGATGAAAGAAATCGACCTGTCGATGGGCTCCTTTATTATGGGTAAGCTCATCACCTCGCTCGTCATGGGTACGCTGGCGTTCATCGGATACTTAATCATCGACTTGCCTTATCCGCTGCTGCTCGGGTTAATTGCCGCGATCACTAATGTAATTCCTTACCTCGGTCCCGTATTCGCCTCCGTACCCGCGATTATCGTCGCATTGACGGTATCGCCGATCGACGCTGTATGGGTGTGCGTGGTTATCGTCGTCGCCAACCAGATCGAATCTAATATCGTCTCTCCGCGCATCATGGGCAAGCAACTGAAAGTCCATCCGCTGACGATCATGTTGCTCGTTCTGGGCGTCGGTGCCATTATTGGACCGCTCGGTATGATCATCGTCGTACCGTTGTACGCCATTTTGAAGATCATAGTCATCCGCATTTACCAATTCAACAAAAACAACCGCATTCCGAAGCAGCCGGATCTGCTGTCTCCCCCTCGGAAGTAGGCTGGGGGCTAAACTTGCAGGCGTTCGGAATTAAACTGCAGGCGTGTGGGAGTAACTTGTTGGCGTGCGGAACGTGTTAACTTGGAGCAGTAAATCTTAACGGCAAAAAATGCCGCTAATCGCCCCCTTTTCATCTGCAAAAGGTCGATAGCGGCATTTTTTGCCGTTAATATTTCATTTCCCGCCTGAAATGGGTAATGCACGTAAGAATAGCGGCAATTTTTACCGTTATCGCTGCCATCGTTCCGTTCTTCTGGCGCTTACTGATTACTTCCAAGCGATGCTACTCCAACGCAGCTCGTTACGGAAATGGACAGGCGTCGTGTTCTTGTCGATGACGACGCACTCGATGCCAACGATTTCGGCGAAATCCTGCATTTGTTCAGTCGTTACCGCGAAGGAATAGACGGTGTGATGCGCCCCGCCGGCCAGAATCCAAGCTTCTGCTCCGAGTTGCAACGAAGGTTGCGGTTTCCAGAGCACGCGGGCGACAGGAAGCCTCGGCATCTCGCGATCGACCTTTACGCCTTCCACCTCGTTTACGATCATGCGGAAGCGATTGCCCATATCCACGACGGACACGTTGATGGCAGAGCCGCCTTTGCCGTCGAATACGATGCGAGCCGGATCGGCCTTGCCGCCGATACCGAGCGGATGCACTTCGATGCGCGGTTTGGAGGCGGCTAGCGTTGGACAAATTTCCAGCATATGAGCGCCGAGAACGAGCTCATTACCCGGTTCGAAATGGTAGGTGTAATCCTCCATGAACGAAGTATCCACCCCGCCCGCGATGATTTTCACGAGGCGCGTGAGCGCGGCCGTCTTCCAGTCGCCTTCGCCCGCAAATCCGTAACCTTGCTCCATTAAGCGCTGAACGGCGAGACCCGGCAATTGCTCCAGCCCATGAAGATCCTCGAACGTCGTCGTAAACGCGGTAAACCCGCCTTCCTCCAAAAACGACTTTAACGCCAACTCGATGCGGGCTTGGTAAGCTATGGCGTCCCGAACAGCTCCGGGGTTGCGTCCTTCCTCCGCGATCTCGTACTGTGCTTCATATTCATCCATCAGCTTGTTGACGGCTTCGTCCGTCACCGCGTTCACCCGCTCGACTAAATCGCCTACGCCGTATCCGTTTACCGCCCAGCCGAATTTGATCTGCGCCTCGACTTTATCGCCTTCGGTCACAGCCACTTGGCGCATATTGTCTCCGAAGCGAGCCACTTTTAATTGACGGCTCTCCGCATATGCAACGGCAGTCCTTGCCCAACCGCCGACGCGGGAGAGAACCTGCGGGTCTTGCCAGTGACCGACGACGACTTTACGGGCGATACCCATCCGCGCGCCGATAAAACCGAATTCCCGGTCGCCGTGAGCGGCTTGGTTCGTATTCATGAAGTCCATATCGATCGAATCCCACGGGATGTCGCGATTATATTGCGTATGCAAATGCAGCAACGGTTTGCGAAGCTCGGACAGTCCTGCGATCCACATTTTGGCCGGAGAAAAAGTGTGCATCCAAGTGATGATACCCGCGCAGGATTCGTCTGAATTCGCCGCGATACAGATCGCCCGGATTTCTTCCGGCGTCTTCACGACAGGCTTGAATACGATCGGGAACGAAATTCGCTCATCCCGGGACAACCCTTCAGCGATCTCCTTAGAGTGAAGCGCGACTTCCTCCAGCGTCTCAGGTCCATACAAGTGTTGGCTACCCGTGACGAACCAGAACGTATAAGGCTTCAATTGCAACATAGGGAAGTTCCTCCTAAATGAATGAATGATAAGTTCAACTTGTACGTACATGCTTACAAGTTTATTTTACAGTGGTGTCGCTGTCATCGCAAGAGAATGTTTTAATAAGGCGAGGAATTCGGTGAGGTTGGCAAATATGCACCTCATGTTGTACGTACCACCACTTGGGTGGACGCTGGAAAAGTTAATGGTTTCGCGAAGTAAGGGTAACAGAGGAATAAAGATAATCTAGTAGGCGAGTTAGTTGCTGAGACGAAGTAATTGCGTGCGAAGGCTACACTCCGAGGAAATGTTAGTCGACGAATCCGTGTAACTCGGGTGCTGTGAGGTACTTTGGCTAGGAGTTAGTCGACGAAACCGAGTAACTCGGGTGCTGTAAGCTTCTTTGGCAAGGAGTTAGTCGACGAA
The DNA here is from genome assembly GCF_003628305.1 of Cohnella endophytica. GTDB lineage: Bacteria > Bacillota > Bacilli > Paenibacillales > Paenibacillaceae > Cohnella > Cohnella endophytica. The sequence continues at coordinate 479,552 of NZ_RBZM01000002.1, forward strand.
ACCGAGTAACTCGGGTGCTGTGAGCTGCTTTGGCAAAGAGTTAGTCGACGAAACCGTGTAACTCAGGTGCTAAGAGCTGATTTGGCAAGGAGTTTGTCGACCAAACCGTGTAACTCGGGTGCTGTGAGCTGCTTTGTCAAAGAGTTAGTCGACGAATCCGTGTAACTCAGGTGCTGTGAGCTGCTTTGGCAAAGAGTTAGTCGACGAAACCGAGTAACTCGGGTGCTGTGAGCTGCTTTGGCAAAGAGTTAGTCGACGAAACCGAGTAACTCGGGTGCTGTAAGCTTCTTTGGCAAGGAGTTAGTCGACGAAACCGAGTAACTCGGGTGCTAAGAGCTGATTTGGCAAGGAGTTAGTCGACCAAACTGTGTAACTCAGGTGCTAAGAGCTGATTTGGCAAGGAGTTAGTCGACCAAACCGTGTAACTCGGGTGCTGTGAGCTGCTTTGTCAAAGAGTTAGTCGACGAATCCGTGTAACTCAGGTGCTGTGAGCTGCTTTGGCAAAGAGTTAGTCGACGAAACCGAGTAACTCGGGTGCTGTAAGCTTCTTTGGCAAGGAGTTAGTCGACGAAACCGAGTAACTCGGGTGCTAAGAGCTGATTTGGCAAGGAGTTAGTCGACGAAATCGAGTAACTCTGGTGCTTAGAGCTACTTTGGCAAGGAGTTAGTCGACGAAATCGAGAACTCTGGTGCTTAGAGCTGCTTTGGCAAGGAGTTAGTCGACGAAACCGTGTAACTCATGTGCTATGAGCTGCTTTGGCAAGGAGTTAGTCGACGAAACCGTGTAACTCGGGTGCTGTGAGCTGCTTTGGCAAAGTCGACAGCTTCCCTCAACTCGCAGCAAGAATGCAAAAAACCGCCCGAAGGCGGTTTAGAGTCGTTGCGCGACGTTTCGTTAGAAAGTCGGCAGATTGTCTAGGTTATTGTCCGTGCGGCCGTCCGGATCGGAGCGAAGGTGTTCGTCTCCATCCCTTCCTTTGAACACGTTGACGTTTTCGATTTCATCGTTCTTGGCCATCCGCTGAGCTTCTTGGTAACCTACGACTTGGCCTGAGGAAAGCTGCAGCTCGACGATGTCTCCATCGCCGTTTTTGCGGACTGCGACGATTTGTTGTTTGCCGTTTTGTTGTTCCATACCAACCACCTCCGACCATAGTCTGGGCAGTTTCCCAATCATTAATACGCCAAAACAAAAATCCTCGCATTTGTTTTGCAATATCCCGCATAACGGCCAACCGCGACAACAAAAAAATCCCCCGCCGAAGACGAGGGATTCTCTGTTATACTCGCACAAACCGCCAAACGCAGCTCTGGTAATCCCCGTGAAGATCGGGAATCGGAACGCCCGCGTACATAAGCTGGTCTCCGCCGTAGACCGTATCGCTGCCGGATAACCGATACTTGGCGCTCGGATCCAAGCCTTTAAAGCAAAGCCAATCGAGAGGCGGATTCGGTTCCGCCAGCACTTTCACGTAAACCGCGAAAGCTTCGGAACGATCCTCGGACACCATGATCCATGCGGTGTCGTTTCCTTCGAACGGACTACGCAGCCGGTAGAACTCGCCGAATTGAACCAGGTGGCGAATTTCTTTGTATTGCTTCACCTGGTCTTTAACCTCGCTCTTCTCTTCTTCGGACATTTGAGTTAAATCCAACTCATACCCGAAGTTGCCGGACATAGCGACGTTTCCTCGCGTCTGGAGCGACGTTATCCGATGCACCTGATGATTCGGTACGGCGGATACGTGCGCGCCCATCGCGCTCACCGGATACACGATGCTCGTGCCGTACTGAATGCGCAGACGGCTGACCGCATCCGAATTATCACTCGTCCACGTCTGAGGCATGTAATGAAGCATGCCCGGATCGAAACGGCCGCCCCCTCCGGAGCAGCTTTCGAACAAAATATGCGGGAACTCCGAAGTAATCGACTCCATCACGCGATACAGCCCGAGCATATAGCGATGCGCGGTTTCGCGCTGACGTTGCGGAGAGGCCAGGGCCGAGCCGATCTCCGACATGTTGCGGTTCATATCCCACTTCACGTATGCGATCGGAGCGGATCGCAGCACGGATCCGACCGATTCGATCAAGTAATCGCAAACGTCCCGACGGGATAGATCCAGAATAAGCTGCTTGCGCCCTTCCGTTCTGCGTCTGCCCGGTACGTGCAAGCACCAATCCGGATGGGCGCGATACAAGTCGCTATCCGGAGAAACCATCTCGGGTTCGAACCATAAGCCGAATTGCATGTCCAGCCGATTGACGCGAGATGCCAAATCCGCCAAGCCGCCAGGCAGCTTGCGATAATCCACCTTCCAATCGCCTAATGACGAATCGTCGCTATCCCGATATCCGAACCAACCGTCGTCCAAGACGAATAGCTCTATTCCGAGATCTTGCCCTACATTGGCGATCGCTTCAATCTTGTCCGCGTCGAATTGGAAGTAAGTCGCTTCCCAATTGTTCACGAGTACCGGTCTCGTCCGGTCGCGATGAGTTCCGCGGGTCAAGCGATTCCGATATAAGCGGTGGTAAGTACGCGACATGGCCCCGATTCCTTCGGAAGAATAAACCATGACCAACTCGGGAGTCTGGAACTGCTCGCCGGACTCCAATCTCCATTCGAAATCGAACGGGTTAATGCCCATCGACACCCGCGTCGTGCGGAATTGGTCGACTTCCGCTTGGGCGACGAAGTTCCCGCTATACACGAGACTGAATCCATATGCATCGCCTTGGTCTTCGTCCGCGTTCGGCGAGACGAGCGCGATGAACGGATTTTGCTGATGGCTGCTTGAGCCCCTGCGGCTCTCGACGGACTGCATGCCGGGAACGACTTGCCTTCTTATAATATCCCGCTCCCTAACCCATGCCCCTGACAACTGCAAGAGGTGATAACGATCATGACGGAAATCCACGCTGCCGCTCAATGCGCGAAGCAAGCGAAGCGTCTTTGCTCCGCCGTTCGTCAAGTTAACGGACCGGGCGATCGCATCGTGCTCCTCGAACACGGTATAGCTCAAGACGACCTTTAACCCCGTAACCGCATCCGCCAATTCCAGCTCCAGCGTCTGCGCTTCTTCGTCTTTTTCCGCGTAAGTGGATGGCAATCCGTCCAGCTTCGGCTTTCCGGCCAATATCCGGTGGCCAACGTAAGCCAACTCCGTAATCGTCGTACCGTCCTCGAGCTGAACCTGGTAGGCGGGATGACGGAAGTCGCTCGTTCCGTAGGACGGATATTCTTGAGGCAGCGTATCGAAGGAAATCGAGCGGTCCTCCGGATAAGGATTCGGCGAGAAAGACGCTCGTTCACGGAAAACCATCATTCCGTCCCACGGAGCCTCCGCGACCCTACGCCCCCAATAAACGTGCATAGGAACGCCTTTCTCGTTTAGTTGCAAAATATAGCTCGTATTCGGACTCTGCAAATGAAACAGCCGATGTTCGGCATTATAATGAATTCCCATCGTGAACCAAATTCCTTCCGGCGAAAATGTTCAGCCTATTTTATCCTTGAATACCCCGTAACGAAAAAGCATAGCTGTAAGTCCGGTTAGCATGCAACGTATAATCCGGATGCGTTCGCGCGCCCCAGCTATCGTCTCCCCCTACGCCCATTTGCTTGTAATTGACTCTGACGACGGTTTTATCCGAAGCAGGCAACAGGTGGTTGTGAGTATAGTTCTCAAGCTCAGTAGGAGAATACGGAAGCGCGTTAAGCTCGAATACCGGCGCTCCCTCGATCCTAATGCCCGCGCCGTCTTTATTCGTTACCGTAGCGTAACGCACGTCGGTTTTGTTACCGGTCTCCTGCGGTCGTAAGTAAGGAGCGACTTGATCGCTCACTTTGCCTGAGAAAAGTCCTAACCGCGCGCCTTCGCGACGGTCCCAATAGTTCTCGTGGGGACCTCTGCCGTACCATGCAATCGTATCGAATGAACCGTCCATCTCGAACAGGATACCCGTTTCCGGAATTTCCGGCAAACCGCTCCCCGGTTCCAAATCGAATCGAATTCCGAGACGTCCATCGCCGCGAAGCGAATAAGCGACTTGGCAATGGGAGGCCGGTACGGTCGGCAGAACGAACTCGGCGATTACTTCGAGCCCGGAGGCGCCATTTTGCCCGACCGTGCATTTCACCAGTTTCCGATTCAGTCCCGCATCGCGCCAAATCGCGCTGCGCTCGTGATGTCCGTTGCCTCTATCGTTATCCGTGTACGCGCGCCAGAAGTTCGGCGTTAGCGGTCCTCGCAACAGCTCCGTTCCGCCGACCGCATAGGATACCAGATCTCCCGTCGTCAGGTCGAAACGCGCCGAGAAGCCCGACCCGCTGGCCGCCAAGAGATCGCCTGTCCGTTCTGTCCGTACGGCTTCGAATACCGGGGATTCCGCTATGCTTGCTTGCGCTACTATCGGAAGAACGAATTGCGCGAACGCAACTTCATGCCCTTCGTCCGCCCAAAGCGTCGCGGATTTCAGAACGAAGCTGAGCGTCAGCACATACTCATCCGTGCTACTCGCAAGTTCGGGATAGGCATGGAAGATATCCAAGGTCGCCGTTTCGCCGGGTGCCGCTTGAACTTCCGTCTTGCCTTCTTTGACGATTACACTGTTATTCTCGATTTTCCAATTCAGATCGTACGTATTCAAATCGGTAAACAGAAAACGATTCGTCACGGTAAAGCGACCTTGGCCCAGATCCGCCGCCGACACCTTCACGTTCTGATAACACGCCTTGACCTCTTGCAGCTTCGGCGATTCGGTACGATCGGCGAAAATAAGCCCGTTGCCGCAGAAATTGCCGTCATGCGGAGACTCTCCAAAGTCGCCTCCGTAGGCCATATGCGAGGTACCGTCCGCGTCTTGTACGCGGATCGCTTGATCGACCCAGTCCCAGATAAAACCGCCTTGCAGAATGGGATGTTTCTCGAACAGCTCGGTATATCGATGCAGCCCGCCGCAAGAATTGCCCATCGCGTGGCTATATTCGCAAAGGATGAACGGTTTCGTTGGAGCGGGAATCTTAAGCGCGTACGCTTCGATATCCCATGGCTTCGTATACATCTGGCTTTCGACGTCGGAAGCCGCTTCCGACTTGCGGCAGTTAAACACGCCTTCGTAATGGACGACGCGGGAAGGGTCCTTCGCTCGCAGATGATCGTGCATATGCACGAAGTTATCTCCGCCCCATGCTTCGTTGCCTAACGACCAGATAATGACGGATGGATGGTTTTTGTCGCGTTCCATCATCGAATTGCATCGGTCGATAACGTTATCCTTCCACTCCGGTTTGCTGGCAGGCACCGTGTCGAATTCTTCCTGTTGTCCGTAAATCCATGAACCGTGCGTCTCCAAATTCGTTTCGTCGATCACGTATAATCCGTATTCGTCGCATAGCTCGTACCATCTCGGATTGTTCGGATAATGGGAAGTACGTACGGCGTTGATATTGTTTCTTTTCATTAACAAAATATCGCGGATCATGTCCTCTTCGCCTAGCGCGCGTCCGGTATCGCAGGAAAATTCGTGACGGTTAACCCCTTTGATCTCGATGCGTTTGCCGTTGATTCGCATTAACCCGTCCTTGATCTCGAATGAACGGAAACCGATCTTGCAGCTTACGTATTGAACCGTTACGCCTTCCGCGTTCGTCAATCCGAGTACGAGCGTATACAAATTCGGTTGTTCCGCGCTCCACTTGAGCGGATTCTTAACTTCCGCGGAACCGTTCAATTCGAACTTGCCGTTCGTTCCCTTGACGATTTCCAGCTTAAGAGGCAATGGGAGCACTGTCTTGCCATCGGCATCGAACAATTCCGCATTCACAGTCCATCCCGCAGTGTCCGCGCCGGATTCATCCACGACCTTGGCTTCTATAGAGAATCGGGCATCCCGATAATCGTCGTCCAGATCCGTATGAGCGAAGAAATCGTAAACATGCGCGCTAGGAGCCGTAAACAAATAAACGTCCCGGAAAATTCCGCTCATCCGCCAAAAATCTTGATCCTCGAGCCAACTGGCATCGCACCATCGATACACTTCCACGGCCAGCTTGTTCTCTCCCGCGACGACGTAAGGCGTCAGGTCGAATTCGGCCGGAGTGAACGTATCTTCGCTATATCCGACCAGCTCTCCGTTGACCCATACGTAGAACGCGGATTCAACGCCTTGGAAGCTAATGAATAAGGATTGATCTTCCCAACCCTCAGGCACCTCGAACGTGCGAATATAGGAACCTACCGGGTTGTATTTCGTCGGCGCGAACGGAGGCTTTAACGACTCCGAGTCGATCCAGGGGTATCTGATGTTCGTATATTGCGGGTAATCGTATCCTTGCAGCTGCCAATGGGCGGGAACCGCGATCTCGTCCCAACCGCTGGCATCGAATTGTTGTTCGTAGAAATTCGCGATCCGTTTGTCCGGATTCTCGGCGAAAGAGAACTTCCATTTGCCGTTCAAAGACTTATAGCTTTGGGACGACTTGCGATCGCCTCGCAGCGCTTCTTCCAATGAATGATGCGAGATCAGCGTCGCGTGAGCGTCCATGCGGTTAAGCTGAAAAATAGTCGGATTGTTGTTCCATTCCGGATAGCCGTTAGCCGGCGGCGTATAAACCCATTTTGACTTGGACAAGTTGCACACTCCCATTCATAATGTAACTATATTCGTATTATAAATTCGATTGATCTCTTAATATATTTAAATATTTTCGCATGACTATCAAAATATGAAAGCGACGATGATCTATGAATAAGCTATCGTTTCCTAACGTTACGGAGAAGGACGTTCACCTTCCGTTATATTTGACCAGCATTGGCCATTGGGATCATCAGGAACGTACGCGACGGCCGGAGGGTTTCCCGGATTATCAATGGCTACAAGCCGATTCGGGCGGCGGCGAACTGATCGTAGGCGACAAGCGTTCACCCGTCAAACCCGGGCAAGGCTTCTTCCTGTTTCCCCGCGAAGTACATTTGTATCAACCCGTCGGCGAGAACTGGGGCGTTCATTGGATGTCGTTTAACGGAGGACTTGTTCCGTCTTTGCTGCAGCAAGCCGGTATCGCAAGATCTGGCGTATTCACCCTCTCGAATCCGGAACGGATGATCGCCCATCTCGAGCGGATTCATACGATGTCCCTCGCGCGAAATCCATTTCTCGGCATGGAATGCTCCAAGCTGTTATACGCGTTCCTCCTCGATCTGATGAAAAGCGTATGGACGGACTCTCCGTCCGCGGATCACAACTTAACGAAACTACACCCGGTTATCCGTTTCATCGAATCGAACTGCCATCGCCCGCTCACGATCGACGAAATGGCGGATACGATCGACGTCAGCGTCCAACATCTGTGCCATCTATTCAAGACCGGCTTGAAAATGCGCCCCATGGAATACGTTAACCGGGAGAGAATCAACAAAAGCAAGCAATGGATGTTCCGCGAGCCCGACGCGAAAATCAGGGATATCGCGGAGCGCGTCGGATTCGATAACCCGAGCTATTTCAGCTCCGTTTTCCGCAAGCTGGAAGGCTTGAGCCCAGAACAATTCAAGGGATCGCACGGACGGAACGGATAAAAATAGGTCGCCCTCCATGGGAAAATAAGGTAAGATATTCGTATTATTTTCTAGGAGTGGAAAAATTGATCATGCCTCGCAAACCCGTTTTATTCGTGACCGTTATCGCACTCTTCGCACTCGTGTTATTGTCCGGTTGCGCGACCGGCGAGAACGAAGCGACGACTTCCGTGCTCGTATCCGACAACGGAGAAGTTCAACTCTCGTTATCCAACGAGTGGAAAAGAGATCCCCAGGTCAGCAAGCTATCGATTCTCGGGATCGCGAATCGCAAGCAACAGAAATACGCGATGGTCAACCGAACGCCCAAATCGGACATGGCCGCCGATTCTACGTTGGATGATTACAAAAAAGTATTTACCGAAAACACGCGGACTTTACTGGAAGGCTACGAGGAATCCAATTTGCAACAAACGACGGTCGATTCCTCGCCTGCCCTGCTATTCGAAGTGACCGGTCGCACATCAGAGATCGACGTGCATTATATCGCCGCCATTCTGGAGAAGGACGAGACGTACTATCAAGTCGTGACCTGGACTCTCGCCGACAATTTCGAGGCGAACAAGGCTTCCATGCTGGAAGTCATACACGCCTTTAAGCTGCTGAAGGAAGCCGACGCATCGGCTAGCGCGAAAGCCGAAGGCGACGCGACGGCAACCGTATGGAAGAAAAGCGAAGACGGCAACGTTCGGATCAAAATTCCGAAAGGCTGGACCGATGCTCAAAAACTGTCGGAGGATGCGACCCTTCAGGCTATGAACGCGTTCAAGGAAGAATACATGGTCGTCATTCGAGAGAACAAAACGGATTTAGCGGCGGGGACGACCTTGGAGGATTACTCGAAGGCGGTTTCCGATAATATGGATGCGATGCTTGAGAACGCCGAAGTGACCGACTCCAAGGAAACGCTTATCAATGGCAATCGGGCGTTGCAATACGAGATTTCCGGTGAAATCGATAAATTGAAAATCGTCTATCTCGTGACGGTCGTTTCGTCCGAGGGACATTATAACCAAGTTTTGTTCTGGACACTGCAGAACCGGATGGACGGCAAGCGCGACCTATTCGCGAACGCCACGAGCACGTTCGAGGCAAAAGATTAAAGAGGGTTACGACGGGATGCCGATATCGCGCGGAGCTAGTGCTCCGTTTGACATCGGCGTCCTTATTCTTTAATATAAAGGTCAACAAATTGACTTTTGGAGCAACCCTCTTGGACAACGATGGACAATTGCATGGAAGTATAGTCGTTAATTTATTCCGATGCTCCAATCTGCTTGAGCGGATCGGGCGCAAGCTCGTGTCCGAGGTCGGGCTTTCGAGCGTCCACCAATGGTTTATTTTGTCCGCCTTGGCCGACGGCGACTTGTCCTTGAAACAATTGGGGAAAAACACGCTCGTGACGAAGCAGAACATGACGGGCATGATCGAGCGCTTGAAGCAAGGCAACTTCGTCGTAACCTACGAAGCTCGGGATGATCGCCGCATCACATTGGTGAAGCTTACCGATCAAGGCAGGGCGGCATTGGCGCATTTGGATCGCTTCGGCAATCTAAGCAATCGGTCTTCGTTCGATCGTCTGCGGCTCGAGGAGCTTGCTTCCTTTAACCGTTGCCTGCTCCAGCTCATCGAAAACATGAACGACGAATGACGCGTGTTAATTCGTGTTATCTTTTTATATCATTGAATTATAGTCAATATATTGACCATTATGAGGAGGAAATTACCCTAATGTCATCCCAAGCAGCAAGTTCGGCTTCTTCTCTCCGTCCAGTTCCCTTCTCCCTGTTGGATTTGGCTTCGATCGTCGAAGGCAGTACGCCCGCCGTATCTTTCCGCCATACGCTCGAGCTTGCCCGCAACGCCGAGAAATGGGGCTATAACCGTTTCTGGCTCGCCGAGCATCATAATATGCCGGGCATCGCCAGCTCCGCGACCTCCGTCTTGATCGGCCACGTCGCCGCGGGCACGAACTCGATTCGCGTAGGTTCAGGCGGCATTATGTTGCCGAACCATGCTCCGCTCGCGATCGCGGAACAATTCGGCACGTTGGAGTCTCTGTATCCGGGAAGAATCGACTTGGGTCTCGGCAGGGCGCCCGGCTCCGACCAAGCCGCTTCGCGCGTGTTGCGGCGCGGGCTCGGCGCAGGCGGAGAAGATTTCCCCGAACTGTTAAGCGAGCTGCGTTCCTTCTTCAATCCGCAATCGGGCTCCGCGAACAGCATCGTTCGCGCCATTCCCGGCGAAGGCTTGGACATCCCGATTTGGTTGCTCGGTTCGAGCGGATTCAGCGCCCAATTAGCCGGTCAACTAGGTCTGCCGTTCTCTTTCGCCAGCCATTTCGCCCCGGACTACTTGCATGCCGCCCTTGAATTGTACCGCGGCAACTTTAAGCCTTCCGGAGCGCTTGAGCGTCCTTATGCAATGATCGGAGTGAGCGTGACCGCGGCCGATACGGAAGAGAAAGCAAAAAGACTCGCCACTTCGCAGCAGCAAGCCTTCTTGAATATGATCAGGGGACGGTTCGGGCAATTGCCGCCTCCGGTAGACAATATGGACGAATTATGGACTCCTTATGAAAAAGCTGCGCTGAACAAACAGTTCGGATTCGCGGTCGTCGGAGACAAAGCCCAAGTCAAAAGCAGGTTGCAGGAAATCATTTCGGAGACCGGAGCGGACGAACTGATCATCGCATCGCAAATCTACGACCATCAAGATCGGTTAAGATCGTTCGAGATTATCGCGGAGATCGGAAACGAGCTTCGCGCGATTAGCTGATCATCAAGTTCCGTTGTTGCCTCGTCTCTACGATCGATCGGCTGAACGCGTTCGCCAAGCCTTCGAGGTAATCGTAATCCGTGACGCCTATCATTTCCTTCTCCCCCGAAGAGAAGACGAGCCAGAGCTTATGTACCGGCTTAACGAGACTATAAACGAGAGCATTGGCTACGAAGCCAAGGATTCCGAGCAACGCGACGAGGGAATGGAATTTGTAATTCCAGCCGAAGCCGCCTACCATAAGCAATAATTCCAGGAAAAGCAACGTATAAGGGATCGTTCTTCTCGTTCTGATAAGCTTGATGGAACATAAGTGCTGTATCGCGTAGCGGGCGTTGCCGCTTATGAACAATTCCCTCGTAATCGTAAAATTCTGATCCTTGAATATCGGTTGCTGGGTATCCATCTTGCTTCCTCCTCTATATAGATGGTTTCACTTAATCATTTCGACGCGCGTCTGGAAACCCCTACCTATTGACGGTAAATTTCATAAGTTTTGCGCGGAGGTAATCGCTTCGCGACGCAAAAGCCAGCCACGCTCCCGGTCGGAGAGTGGCTGGCTTTGATTGGCGCTCGTGATTAATTATTCGTAAAGTACCGCTTTCACTTCGTCGCTGTCGATATTCGTTTTGTCGTACCAGACGAATCCGCTATCGATTTTCGGTTGAACCGTCTCGCCTTTGGCTGCGGCTACGGCGGCTTTGACCGTTTCGTAACCGATGCCTACGGGGTTCTGGGAAACCGCGCCCGCCATTAATCCGGATTTGATGGCATCGATCTGCGCTTTACCGGAATCGTACCCGATAACGGTGATCTTGCCTTGCATTTTCGCTTCCGAGACCGCATTGATAACGCCGATCGCCGAGCCTTCGTTCGTTCCGAAGATGCCTTTAAGATTCGGGTGGGCTTGCATGATCGCTTTGGCCAAATCCGTCGATTTGAGGTGGTCGCCGCCGCCGTACTGAATGTCTACGATTTTGATGTTCGGATATTTTTCTTCGATGCGTTTCTTGAAACCGTCGCGCCGATCTACGCCGGTACGGCTCGTTTGGTCATGCGCGATGATCGCGACTTCGCCCGCTCCGCCGATCAATTCCGCCATTTTGTCAGCCGCGACTCCCGCCGCAACCGCATTGTCGGTAGCGACCGCGCTCACCGGAATGTCGCTGTCCACGCCGGAGTCGAACGCGACGACCGGAATTTTGCCTTCTTGCGCTTTCTTGAGAAGCGGGATCGAAGCTTGGCTGTCGAGCGCCGCGAACCCGATTGCCGCAGGCTTTTTATCGAGAGCGACCTGAAGCATTTCCAATTGTTTGTCGACTTGGGCTTCCGTCTCCGGTCCCTCGAACGTAATATCTACGTTAAGCTCGGCTGCGGCTTTCTCCGCCCCGATCTTAACCGCCTGCCAGAATTGATGCTGGAAACCTTTCGAGATGATCGGAATGTACATTTTGCCTTCCGGCGCCGCAGCAGCTTTGGATGGCGAAGCCGCGGCCGGAGACGCGTTGCCGTCCTTATTCTTGTTCGATCCGCAAGCGCTAACGATCAGTACGAGCGCAACCAAGGCAATCAGCCAAGCTTTTTTCATTTCCCATAACCCCTTTAATTGAATGTGGAGTGCTATATATAATCTCCGAAGGAGACCATACCGTGGTTAAGCTTTGCGACGACGAAGATTGTCGGCGTAGACGGCTACGAGAATAACCAAGCCGACGACGACCGTCTGCCACTCCGGCTTGACGGATAGAATGCGCAGCCCGTTCGTGAGCACGCTCATGATCAGCGCTCCGATGACGGTACCGACGATCGTTCCTTTGCCGCCGCTAAGGGATGTGCCTCCGATAACGACCGCCGCGATCGCTTCGAGCTCGTATCCGGAGCCAAGAGCCGGCTGTGCGGAGTTGAGGCGGGAAGCCATCAAGACACCGGCGAGTCCCGTGAACAAACCCGTGATCGTATAGATGACGATTTTCCAATTGCGGACATTAACGCCCGAAAGGCGCGTCGCTTCTTCGTTGCTGCCGATCGCGAAATTATAGCGGCCGATAATCGTCTTGGAGAGTAGCAAAGCTCCGATCAAGGCTGCCAGGAAGAAGATCACGACGGCGTTCGGAATGTCGAAGCCCGGGATGAGATCGCCTAGGAACGAACCTAACGAAATCTTGATGAACACCTCGTAATCCGTGAAATAGATCGGCTTGGAATCCGAGATGACGAGCGCAAGCCCTTTGGCGATCAGCATCATCGCCAGCGTCGCGATAAACGGCGGAATACCCATGCGGGATATCGTGAACCCCGACAGGAAACCGCATAACGCTCCCGTCATCAATCCGCCGATGATGCCGACCGGAATCGGCAATCCCCACATCGTTATGAACACTCCGGTCATGACCGCGCTGAGCGTCATCACCGTGCCTACGGAGAGATCGATCCCGCCGGTGATGATAACGAACGTCGAGCCTAACGCGAGTACGCCGATAACCGCGGTTGATAGCAGGATGCCGACGATATTCGAGAAGTGGAAAAAGTTGCTGGAAGCTATCGAGAAAATGATGAGCAACAGAATAAGACTCCCGAAGGCGAGCAGCTGTTGCAGGCCCGACTTAAAGGCGATCGTAGGTTTCTTGGTCGCCCCGTGTTCGACCGTTGTTGCCGTTGCTTCTTTCATGTGATTGTCTCCCTTTCTTCGCCGGAGGTCAGCCGATCCGGTCCGTCGCGTATGTCATGATTCGTTGCTGTGTTACGGTATCGTCGTTCAAGAGTTCTCCGGTAATCCGTCCCTCGCACATAACGAGAATACGATGGCTAAGACGCAGGATTTCGGGCAGCTCCGAACTGATCATAATGATCGATTTGCCGGAAGCGGCCAAGTTGTCGAGCAGCTTATAGATCTCGCTCTTGGCCCCGATGTCGATCCCCCGCGTCGGCTCGTCGAATATAAGAATGTCGCAGTCTCTCGTCAGCCATTTGCCGATGATCACCTTCTGTTGATTGCCGCCGGACAAGTACCTGACATGTTGCCGAATGCCCGGCGTTTTTACCTTCAGCTCCTCGACGATCCTTTCGGACGTTTCCGCCATGCGCCTATCATTCATCCATCCAGCCCGATTCTTGAATTTCCCTAAGTCCGCAAGGGCTACGTTCATCTTCAAGTCCATATCGAGCAGGCATCCGAAATTTTTCCGGTCTTCCGTCAAATAACCGATCCCGTGCTTGACGGCTTCATGGGGACCCGCGATGCGGACCTTGTTTCCCCGTACATATATCTCGCCCGAATCGATCGGATCCGCTCCGAAAATCGCTCTGGCGGTTTCCGTCCTTCCCGCGCCTACTAATCCGGCTACTCCGAGAATTTCGCCTTTTTTGAGCGAGAAGCTCACGGCTCGTAAGACGTTTTTACGATTTAGCCCTTTTACCTCGAGAACCGTTTCCCTCTCTCTATCCGATTGTCTGTCCGGCTTCGCGGGCTGATAGATTTCCCTGCCAACCATCATCGCGATAATTCGGTCGATGCTTATTTCCGCCGTCTGCACCGTGTCGATATAGCTTCCGTCGCGCATGACCGTGACCCGGTCGGTAATCTGCTTCAGTTCCGCCATCCGGTGGGAGATGTAGACGATTCCGACTCCTTTGGCTCGAAGCTGCTGGATCATGCGAAACAAGTCCTCGATCTCAACGTCGCTTAAAGCCGCCGTCGGTTCGTCCATGATGAGCACTTGGGAGTCGTAGGAAATCGCTTTGATAATCTCGACCATTTGCTGCTTTGCCACCGTGAGCTTCGACACCGCGACTGTAGGATCGATGTCCAAGTTCATCTGCTTTAGAAGCACCGCGGCTTGCTTGTTCATCGACTTGTCGTCGAGGATGATCCCCATGAACTTCCGCGGCTCTTTCCCGATGAATATGTTCTGAGCTACCGTAAGATCGGGCGCCAGATTCATCTCCTGATGGATCATGCTGATCCCCAGCTTCTGCGCCGCTCTCGTGTCGGGTATTTGGACTTCCTCGCCTTGATAAGTAATCCGGCCTCGGTCTTTCTGGTACACGCCCGTCAACACTTTCATCATCGTCGATTTGCCGGCGCCGTTCTCTCCCACGAGCGCGTGAACCTCGCCCGCCCGCAATTCGAATCTGCAATCCTTAAGCGCATGAACGCCGGAGAAATGCTTCTCGATCCCTTCCATCTTCACGACGATCTGACTCATCGTTCCACCTCTTCCAAGTGCCTTGTCGCGATCTTGATGTTAACTTTACACGCTCGGCTTTGGGGCTTACATGTGATTTCTTTCTGTAGTAGTCGAATAATTTTGGGAGTTCTCGATCGGCGAGTGAGTCGCGGAATGCCGTATTTGTGGTGGTGGGGGATTGGGTAGTGGTGGAGATTGGTTGGTGGGGATGCTTGCTCATTGTTGCTTTTTTCGAAGAACTGCAAGTAACCATTCTTTACTTGCATGCCTCTCCTCACTTTCTCGAGGGCCTGTAAGTAACATTTCTTTACTTGCGCGCCTCTTCGCACCCTCTCGAGGGTCTGTAAGTAACATTTCTTTACTTGCGCGCCTCTACGCACCTCTCGAGGGTCTGTAAGTAACATTTCTTTACTTGCGCGCCTCTACGCACCCTCAAGAGGGTCTGTAAGTAACATTTCTTTACTTGCGCACCTCTACGCACCCTCTCGAGGGTCTGTAAGTAACATTTCTTTACTTGCGCGCCTCTTCGCACCCTTTCGAGGAACTACAAATTACATACACTCCTGCGATAGCAAGCCCCGAGACGAAATAAAAAGACTATCCGCAGTCATCATCGATGACTGCGGATAGTCTTGTCGCTTCTATTGGCCTAATTGCCTACGAACGGGAACAGTAGCTTTTGATTCTCTTCCTCGTACATATTTTTTTTCGTAATGACGAGCGATCCGGTGTCGACGACCTTGAGCACCTTCTTGCCTTCGACGGCTTCCACCGCCGTCTTGACGCTAAGGTAGCCCATCTGAAACGGGCGCTGGATAACCGTTGCTTTCATGACGCCTTCGTCAAGAAGCGTAATTTCGTTAAAGGAGCTGTCGAAGCCGATCAGCATCACTTTGTCCTTCAGATTCAGCTCGCGAATCGCCCTTCCCGCTCCCACGGATGTCGGCTCGTTCAAGCCGACGATGCCGATGACGTCGGAATGCTTCAGCAACAGTTCCTTGGCCATCAAATAGGCATTCTGCTCGGAGCTCTCGGCATACGACGTGTCGAGCAACTCGATGTCAGGACTGGAAGCAAGCACGCTGCGGACCCCTTTCTCCCGATCGATATGTGAAGCGGCGTTCTTCACGTAGCTGATAATAGCGACCTTCCCTTTGCCGCTCAATTGCTGAAGCATGGCCTGTCCAGCTTCCCGTCCGGCTTTGACGTTATCCGTCGCTACGACGCTCCGGGGCTTCTCCGAGCGGATGCCGGAATCGACGATGATGAGTTTGATGCCTTTCTTCTCCGCCTTTTCGGCGACGGGGACTAGGCGGTCGTAATCGTTCGCCGCGAGCACGATCGCATCCGGATGTTGTTCGATCGCCTTCTCGACGAGGGCGATCTGCCCGTCGACGTCCGTCTCGCTATCGGAGCCCCATACTTGCACGTTCGCGTCGAATTCCTGAGCGGCTTCTTGAACGCCGTCGATCAATACCTGCCAGAACTCTACGGAAGCATCCATCGACTTAATGATAACTTTCACGTCGATCGTTTTCTGCTTTGATAATCCGCCGAAGCCGTATACTAAAGCGCCGCCGATAAGCAAGAGAGCCACGATCGACCCTACCCATATTTTGTGCTTCGATCCTATCATTGTTCTACCTCCGTCTCGCGAAGGGATTTCGGTATGCGGAAAGTGACCTTCGTGCCTTCCCCGAGCTTACTGTTATAAGACAACCCGTATTCCGGACCGAAATAGAGCATCAGCCGCTCGTGGACGTTTCGCACGCCTACCCCTCTGCCTTCTTCCGCGTCTCGGGCCGGGAGCAGCAGCGACTTCAGCTTTTCCTCGTCCATGCCGTTTCCGTTATCCTCGATATGGATATGAATATCCGCAGCGGTTTCCTCCGCCGTTATCCGGATGAGGCCGGGACCATGTTTCTTCTTAATTCCGTGATAGATCGCATTTTCCACGATCGGTTGTAAAATGACCTTGATCGTCTTGTAGTCGTATACGGTATCGCCGATATCGATCTCATAGTCCAGCTTATTCTTGTAACGCATCTTCTGGATCATGAGGTAGTTGGCGATGTGCTCCATCTCCGTCCGGATCGATACGAGCTCCTCCCCTTTGCTGATCGAAGCCCGGAACAGCTTGGCAAGCGCCGACGTCATCAAGACGACCTCTTTCGATTTGTTGCTCTCGGCCATCCAGACGATCGAATCCAGCGTGTTATACAGGAAGTGAGGATTAATCTGGGCTTGCAACGCATTAATCTCGCTCTTGCGCTTCTGCTCCTGATCATGCACGACCTGGGACATCAGCTCCTTGATTTTTCCGACCATAATGTTGAACGCTCTCGCTAGCCTGCCGATCTCGATCGATTTCGGAACCATGACGTGAATGTCGAAATTGCCCTTTTCCACTTCCTTCATCGAATCCTGAAGCCGTTTGATCGGCTTGCTTACGCGCTGGGAGAGAAAGAACGAAAGCACGATCGCGATCAACACGCAGACCAAGCCCCAGAGGACGAAAGAGAGCCGAATCTCGTTCTGGTTGCCGACTAGCTCGTTCACGTACGAAACGCCGACGATTTTCCAGCCGAAATCCGAATCTTGCACCGTATACATCCGGCTGTCGCGTCCCTCGTCGCTCGTGAACGTACCGCTCTTAATGGCGAGAACCTCTTCGATCTTCTCGGATTTCAGGTTGCTATAGACGAGCTGTTGCTGGGGATGGTAGACGATTTTCCCATCGGAATCGACGATGAACAAGTAGCCTCGCTGACCTAACCGGATATCCTTGAACATATCGTTCATGACGCTGAAGTTCAGATCTACGAGGAACACGCCCAGCTTTTTCCCATCCTTGCTGATCAACTCCCGGCTAAGCGAAACGACCCAAGGATAACGCCCCTTGAAGACGGGCTGCACATGGGATGGCGACAGCACGTTCTGTCCCTCGGCCGCTTGCGCGTTCTTGTACCAGCCTAGCGTCTTGATGTCGATGTACGGATTCAACTCCAGCTCCTTCCGACCGCTGACGAACTGCCCTCCGTAGCCGAAAACATTGGCGGACGCGATGTCGGTACGGGACGCGAGCATCGACTCCAGCATGTCGGAGATCGCTTCCTTGTATCCTTTTTCTTCCTTTAAGCTAGAGAAAGTGGAATTCGATAAATACTCTTGCACGGAATGGTTGCCCGCCGCGAGATCCGACATGTACTTCATGCCGTTTACGTAGGATTTGATGTTATTGTTAACCTGTTTCACGAGTTCCGTCGTATAGGCTTGCGCCTTGGACTGAACGGCATCCTTCGTCAAGTAGTACGAGATGATGCTCATGATAAAGATCGTCAGTACGATCAGGAACACCGAAGCCAGTACCATGTTCGTCTGAATGCTCCGCAATCTCTTGAATATCCCCATGGCTGCCGCCTCACGCTTTCCAAGTCATCGTTTTGTTGCGGTAATCCATCGGCGTTTCGCCGAAATGCTTCTTGAAAGCTCCGCTAAAATAATGAGGATCGCTATACCCAACCGCATAAGCGACCTCGTAGCTTTTCATGCCGGTTAAGCTCAGAAGCTCTCTCGCTTTCTCCATCCGCTCGTGCGTAACGTATTCCACGAAAGATCTGCCGTTATGCTGTTTGAAAATGCTGCTGAAATAGCTGCCGCTCATGGAAACGTGTCGGCAGACGGTTTTAAGAGAAAGCTCGGGGTCCATGTAATTGCGCTTTACGTACTCGATCGCCTTGGTAATCTGGCCGAGCGTCTGGTCTTCGCGTTTGCCGCGAATGACGGTAACCGCCTTGACGCAAGCCTCCTTCATCCAGTCCTCGATTTCGTCGAGAGAGCCGAACCGCCCGAGCTCGGTCACGAGATTCGTCGATTCGCCGAACACTTGCGCGCTGTCATAGTTCATCTCGTACAAAGCGTGCATCATCGTCACCGCGAGGCGTTGCAGATAAATCGTGCACACTCCGAAGGGAAAGACGTGTTCCCGGAACGATGAGAACAATCGCGTCACCCAATCTTCCATTTCCTGCGGGGTTCCCGTCTTCAGCTTCGTAATCAGCTCTCCGTCCCAACCGACGACCGACAGCAGTTCGGGCCGCTCGCGGCTTTCCATGTCCGAGATCGGAATAACGGCGTTCGAGCCGATGACATAGCTGTATTCCAACGCGGACATCGCGGATCGATGAGCAAGCGGCGCGTTGTCCGACCAGCGGCAAGCGTGCCCGATTCCGATCGATAACTGAATCGGCAAATAGGAGGTGGCCGCTTCGTGGAGTTGTTCCGCCAGTTGAATCGCCCTCTCTTGCAGCTCGTTCTCTTCTTCTCCGGAAAGGAGCACCAGGACGCGGTTTTCCCGGTCGCGGAACGACTCGGAACCCTCGTACTTCCCCGCGATCTCTTGCGCGATGTTGTACAGCCCGAACCGGATCAATTCCCGATCGAACAACGTGGACGGAGCTTGCAGCTCCCATTTGTCCACGTCCGCCGCGAGCTCGATCAAGAACGGTCCCTTCCATCGCAGCTCGAAATACTCGCAGGACTCCTTGATCTGGCGCTCCGTCATCGGGGACGTCACCAGTCGTTCCAGGAATCTCTCTTTCAGAAGCGGCAAACTTTCCGTCAACTGCCGTTTCAGCTTTTCGTGATCTTGCGCGCGACTTCTGACCAGGTCGAGTTCCGACGCCAGCTTCTTTAGGATCGTTTCCAGTTCCGCGGCCGTAATCGGTTTCAGTACATAATCCACGGCTTGAAGCTTAAGCGCTTGCTGCGCAAAGTCGAAATCGTCGTACCCGGTAAGGATAATAACTTTGACGTCGGGATAATGGGCGGCCAACTCGCGCGTTAGCTCGAGCCCGTCCATGAATGGCATGCCGATATCGGTCAGCACGACGTCGGGTGTCTCGCGCCTTATGAATTCCAGCGCTTCCAGCCCGTCTTCGCAATCTCCGACGCATTCGAAGCCGAGCTTCGCCCAATCCATCTGTTCCTTGATCGCTTCGCGAACGAGCGCTTCATCGTCCACGATCAGAAGCTTATACACCGTTTCCCCACCTCGCCCGCTAGTTCACTTCGAACTTGCCGATCGTCTCCGCCAACGTCGCGGACGTGCCGTTAAGCTCCCGTCCCATCTCGGCCAGCCGGCCCGTCTCCTTCAGTTGCTCCTCCGCTCCCGCGTAAGCTTCTTCCGCCGACGCGGCGATTTGCTGCGCTGCCGAAGCGATGCATGAAATCGCTTTCTTCGTTTTCTCTTTCGAGTCTACCATATTTTCGGACATCGCGCGCATGCCGGAAACGTTGACCTTAATGCGATCGATCCTCATCTTAATGCCCACGAAACTTCTGTCCGCCTCCGCAACCGCGTCGTTCTGTTGCTCCAATAGCGCGATGGAACGTTCCGCCTCCTGCACGGCGGCAACCGACCTGCCGATCACGTCCGCGATCTTCCGCCCGATCTCCTCGGAAGCCCGGCCCGACCTCAATGCGAGCTTCTTCACTTCTTCGGCGACAACGGCGAAACCCTTACCCGCCTGTCCCGCTCTCGCGGCCTCGATCGAAGCGTTTAACGCCAGAATGTTCGTTTGCTTCGCTACGTTCGAGATCGAATGAACGATATCCGAGATCGCATGCAGTTCGACGTTCAAGGAGACGATCTCTTGGTTTACGGACCTCGAAACCGCGTTCGCCGACGACGTCTTCTCGTTCAAATGCTTCACTGCGAGCTGGGTGCCGTCGCAGGCTTCACCTATGCTCGCAATCGCATCGGATACCGTTACGATATCTTCGAGCATCCGTTGGATTCTCTCCGACAGCTCCGTCATGCTGTCTTGGCCGACTATCGCCTCGTTTGCTTGGCTGGAAGATCCGCTCGCGATTTGTTTGATAGCCTCCGCGAGAAGCAGGTGATGTTCGCGAAAACGATCGGACACCTCGGCTACGACGCGGGATTGTCCTCTCATGCTGTCGGACGAAGAGCCGGCTTGCACGATCAGTTCGCGGATCGAGTCGAGCGTTTCTTGCAGTCGTTTGGCGATCGTGCCCATCTCGTCGTTGTTGCCGTCGCGGATATCGACGTTCAGCTTCCCCTCGTTGACTTGCCTCATTCGTGCCAATAACTTGCGGCTTGGCACCGAAATCCCAAGAGATAACACGTATGCGATGACCACCGAAGCGAAAAGGCAAACGATGCCGATCAGAATCGTCTTCCGCTTCAAATCCGCGATGTCGGCGAGGATGAACGATTTCGGTACGACGGCGACGGCCGTCCAATCGTTCGTTCCGATCGGCGCGCTTACGACGAGCGAGGTTTCTCCGAACGCGTCAGCGCTTCCCGTCGCCCCTTGTTGCGTCCGTTCGTTTCCTGCCCATTCCGTCAAGCTTGCATCGGGGATCGGCTCGTGAATCGGCAGGGCGTCTTTATCCGTGCTGGAGACGACATCCCCTTTCGCGTCCATCACGAAGAGCTTGGCGGCAGCGCCAAGCCGGATGCCATCGTACAAGGAGGCGATTCTTTTTTCCTCCAGCGTCATGACGATTACGCCGAGCACGCTGCCGTTTTCCGCGGACTTCAGTTGTTTGCTTACGGCGATGAACGCTTTGCCCGTCACGGGATCGTCGACCAGATCGTAATGCGTTCCCGCGCTCGCCTTTGCCTTCGTCACGATGTCGCCGATCTGCCGTTTGTCCAGCGTGCTATAGCTACCGAACTTCGTATCTCCGTCCGCGTAGACGGCAACGCTTGACAAATAATTCAGCAACGACAGCTTGTGGGAAATCGTCTTGTCGATGAGGGAAGAGATTTGATTATGGCGATCCGTTCCCTTATTCCATTCGCTTAAGCCCGACTGGATGCTGTCGCTAGTCGAAACGTCTTCCATCGCGGTCTGCAGATGTTCCAGCTCCAGGCGGATGTTGGCCGCGACCTGATCCGTCACTTGTTTGGCGTACAATTCGATTTTGGCGTTTAACGCCGCGCTTGACTGCCGGTAACCGACATAGCCGGACAATCCGACGGATAGGAACAGCAGCGATGCGAAAAAAATGGTTAGCCGCGTCTGGATCGTCGAAAAGCGCACCGCCTTAAGATTGGCGATGCGCTCCGAGAATTTGGCGGTAGGCTTCGTATCGTCCATGGCAGACCCTCCTAACGATTAGGTAACCTCATCGTAAGGAGCGCCAGTCGTTCTGCCAATGCGAAAATCAACGAAAATAGTCGAAAATCTTTCGGCGTAGTTCCGCTTAACCCGGCGTAAAGCTCTGCAGCCCGTATCCGTAAGGGAACAAAGGATTGCCGAACGTCGTCGGCACTGGCTGGTTGTTGTTGATCAAACTTCGGATTTGCGCCCGTTCCGCCTCGGTCGCGCCAAGATCGTACGGAAGATCCCATTTCTCGAGCTGATTGTTGACGTCGTCCGTGCCGATCTGATCGAGCGAGCGCGGCAATTGGAACGGCAATTTGCCTTTCGGCAAGTAATCGCCGAACAGCAGTCCCGCCGTCGCGACGCCTCCGCCGTTGCCGGGACGGTACAAAACAACGACCGCTCCGCACTTATTCATGATGTCCGTAAGCACGTAAGGCCGAGGCATGACGATGGCGCAGACGACCGGGATACCCCGATTGTAGAACTTATCGATCTGGGCGATCTGATCGGCGGGAATCGTCGGATTTTTGTCTGCCCATTCGGTTCCGTGCGTATAACTTCTCTCGCCGATGACGACGACGGCCGCTTTGGCGGCGGTCGCGTCGTTCAATACGACGTTAACCCCTGTTCCGGCCCGATCTTTGATCCCTTGGTAATAGGATTTTGCCGCCGGATTGTCGTGATAGATCGATTGCCAGATCACGTTGGCGATATTATCGTTCGCGTTGTCGTCGCTCGTCGCGCGCGGACCGGCGACGACGATCGTGTCGCCCGCGTTGGCCTTGAGCGGCAATACGCCGTTGTTCTTGAGCAACGTCAGCGATTGGCGCGCCGCTTCGTTCACGATATTGTTGCTTTCGACGCTGTGCCAGATCGTCGTCGGGTAGTCCGGATCTCCGTACGGATTCTCGAACATGCCCAATCTGAACTTGAGATCGAGCACCCTTCTTACCGCTTCGTTAAGTCTTGGCCAGCCAACGGAGGCGATCAGCGCGTTGAAGTCCGTGCCGGAAGCTACCGCCCCGCCCATGACGTCGCTGCCCGCGCCGATGCTCTTGACGGAAATGTCCGTCGAGGCCGCGAGCCAGTCGGTCATGACGATGCCGTTGAATCCGATCACGTTGCGCAAGAAATCGAGCGTAGGTTTGCTCGTTCCAGCTCCGTTGTTGGCCGGATCGAGGTATGGCGAGCCGCCGTACCCCGGCATGACGGTCGCGGCGTTCGCGTCCATCGCCGCGTACCATGGCTTCATGTGCCACTTGATCGTCGCGCTGTCGTAGACGATGGATTGCTCCCCGCCCGCGCCTTGGCTGGGCCAGTGCTTAACCGTGATCATCATCGATTTCGGATTGACCTCCGGACCGCCTTGCATGCCGGTAATGATCGCCCGGACCATCGCGGCCGAATAATCCGCGTTCTCGCCCGTTCCTTCCTGGAAGCGAGGGTACAACACTTTCGTATCGACTTCCGCGAGCGGAGAGAGCGAACCCGTGAAACCCCATGCCTTCTGCTCCCTGCGCTGAAGATCGCCGACCTGCCAGGCGATGTTCAAGTTGCGGGTCGCCGCAAGTCCGAGTTCGGTCGGGAAAGCCGTCTGCCAGCCGTCGATCTTGTCGCCCGTAAAAGCGATCGGAATGCCGAGGCGCTGCGATGCGGACACCTTCTTCTGAGCGTCCGTAATAAATCCGGTTACTCCGTAGGAAAAGACGAAACCGGCCATCTGATTCAACCCGTCGAGCGATTCCGGGGAGAAGAAGAGCTGATTGATCTTCTCTTCGTTCGTCATCCGCGACATCAGATCGTCCACGCGAACGGAAATGGGATTATGCCAATCTTCGTACGGCTCGATCGTACCGTTTTTGTTCAGGTCTCTGCTTCCGTTGACCACGTTGATTCCGTCTGCCACTTGTTCGATGTACGGGAGATATACGCTGAACTGACCGACGGACGACGGACTGCGGTTTCCGCTCCCGTCGATGCCGATAACGTACCATTTGTAAGTCCATCGGTCGACGAGCGATGGCGCGACGATCGTCGTCCCCGTCGTTTCTCCGATTTTCGTATAACGATCGAGCAAGTTACCGGATGCGTTCCAGTCGTAATCGGTTCTGGATAAGTTCACCCACACTTCGTATTTGACCGTCCCCGCTTTGGCTTCCCACGAGAGCGTCGGCGTTCTCGTGTTCGTGACCATTTGACCGTTTACCGGAGCGAGCACCTTAAAAGCGGTAATGGTATACGTCGCGCTAGATACCGCCGAATCCGTCATGCCCGCTTTGGTTGCGATCGCTTTGACCGTCGTCGTCGCCGCGATGTTGATCGCACCCGTGTACGTCGGGGAAGATGCCGTCGGCGTCGAGCCGTCGGTCGTATACTTGATCGTCGCGCCCGCCGTCGCGCTCGATAACGTCACGCTTTGGGCGGTCGTATAGTTTCCTCCGGCAGGCGAGAAGGTAGGCGCCGCCGCTTCCGGAGGCAACGGCGTCGTCTGGCCGTACACTTCGAACTCCCATAACGAATAACCGTAACCCGTATTCCTTGTCGTACCGTACATTCTCACGTAGCGGGCAGTCACGGGGGTAATGGAAATATTCTCGACGCCGCCTGCGCCGTAAGTTTGGGTATAGACGTCCGTCCAAGCCGTAGCGTTCGTCGACACTTGGATTTTGTATGACTTCGCGCTTGCCGTTTCCCAGTTCAGCTTCACGCCGGCCACCGTATTGTTCGAACCGAGGTCGACGTAAATCCATTGCGGATCGCTAAACTCCGACTCCCAGCGCGTTCCGGCGTTGCCGTCCGTGGCCGCGTTCGCCGTATTGCCGGTAAGCGACGACGAAGCCGTCGCCGATTTGTTCAGGGCGAGATTAACGTTTGCGGTCGTAATCGTATACGTCGCCGAAGACACTGCCGAATCCGCGAGCCCCGATTTCGTCGCGATCGCCTTGATCGTCGTCGTCGCGGCGACGTTAATGACGCCGCTATACGTAGCGGATGCCGCCGTCGGCGTCGAGCCGTCGGTCGTATATTTGATCGTCGCGCCCGACGTCGCGCTTGTCAGCGTGACGCTCTGCGCCGAAGCGTACGTTCCCGCGGAAGGCGAGAACGCCGGAGATTCCGCCCGATCCGTCAAGACGACGGTAACCGCCGAACTCGGATGGACGGTAAACGTAAGCGGGTTCCCTTGCGCGACGTTGCCGTTCGCATCCGTCGTGCGGAACGTCACCTGCTTCTGCTCTACCATATAATTGACTCCAATAGTGACCGCCGTACCGACGTTGTACTTGATCGTATGGCCGATCGTCGCGTTTTGCGATTTTAACGTCGTCGTTTGGTTGAGATCGGCCGGAGAGAGACCCATCTCTAAATATTGCGCATAAGGTCCGGTTACCGGGATATCGACCGCCTGAGGTTGCGGAGTCGACTGGCCGTACACTTCGAATTCCCACAAAGAGTAACCGTACCCTGTGTTCCTAGCCGTGCCGTACATTCTAACGTAACGGGCAGTCGTGGCGGCGAAGTTGACGTTCTCGATGTTCCCCGCTCCGTTCGTTTGGGTGTACACGTCCGTCCATGCGGTAGCGTTGGCTGATACTTGGATTTTATATGCTTTGGCGCTCGCCGTTTCCCAATTCAGCCGAACCGAGCCGACCGTTTGAGGACTGCCCAAATCCACGTATATCCACTGCGGATCGGCGAATTGAGACGACCAACGCGTTCCGGCATTGCCGTCGACGGCAGACGAAGGCGTAAAAGCTCCTTCGTAGGACGATGCGTAGGCGGGTTTGTTCAAAGCAAGGTTAATATTTCCCCCCGCGCTAATCATGTACGTCGCCGAAGACGCAGCCGAGTCGGTCATTCCCGATTTCAGAGCGATCGCTTTAACCGTCGTAGTCGCCGTAACGTTGATCGCCCCCGAATAAGTCAGGGAAGCGGCAGTCGGCGTCGAGCCGTCGATCGTGTACTTGATCGTCGCGCCCGCCGTCCCGCTTGTCAGCGTTACGCTCTGCGCGGAAGCATACGTGCCTGCCGCGGGCGTAAACGTCGGCGCGGACGCTTGCTGCGCGGGCGTCGAAGACGCGATGTTCATCCAGTTAAAGTTCCAGCCGTTCGTGACCGCATAGACGCGCAGCGTTTGATTGCCCGCGGACAAATTCACGTTGGCCGTGACCGTCTGCCAAGTCTGATAACCCCCCGTGTTCGGTACCGTGACCGTAGTAAGCGTCGTCGCGCCGCTCCGTAGCTGCAACTGCGTTCCCGCGTAAGGGCTGGATACCCGGAAATCGACGTTGTAGGCACCGGCGACTGGGATATTGACCGCATAATCCATCCAGTCTCCCGCGTCGATATAAGAAACGTTCAAACCGCCTTCCGAGCAAACCTCCGTCTGGATCCCGCTCATTGCCGAGTAATTTTCCGCCTCGATTTTGCCCGGATCGCCGGGCGCGGCCGAAGTCGGCGCCATGGATGCCAGAAGTCCCGCGATCATAGCGACGATCAGCAATAGGGCGGACGTTTTCTTTGCGAACATTGGGATGCCTCCTTTAATTTCGCTGACTTTGACCTAACGCTAAACGGCGAAAGATTACCATCCGACCGTTACGATTAATGCCGACGGATTGTTGTGCTCCAGATATGCGGCTTGGGTATAAACGTCATCGTAACAGAAGCCGTAGGATAATCCGTCAATGCTATGGTCGTGCCAGAATTTCGCGTAGAAGTTGCTTGGCGCCGTTTTGTAAAACTTGCTCGTGTTGGTCCAATCCGCGGGAGTCGCGAACACGCCTCTGTTCAAGGCCGCGCAAACCTCGGGATCGGAAGCGGCTCCGGTGCCGAGCAAAATTTCCTGCGTCGTCGGCTTGGCGCCCGGTCGATTCCACACTTGGTTCACGTAGCTATCGAAATAATTAGCGTATGGACCGCCCGCCTTGAATCCGCCTTTGGCCGGCGCCAAAATCCGGTACGGCGCTTGCACGAGCGTCTTGAACTCGGAGGGTACTTCGTTCGTATAGGCGGAGAACAATGCCGCTCGCGTCTCGGTCTCGCCTACGGTCCGGTCGAAACCGTCCGCGCAGATAAGACGGTGCGTGATCGGGAATCCGAACGCGTCGACCCGCGTCGTATTGCCGTGATATCCCCCGGCGTCCAGCGTAAATTCAATGAAGTCCCAATACACGTCGTTGTTCGGATCGGTAGGGTTGTTTACGTCCGGACCCGCGTATCCGTCGTTATACAGCTTGATATACAGCGGAGAGCCGACGCTCAAATACATCCTGCCGGAAGAGATGGCCGGCGTCGATACGAGCGGCACGTCGCTCAGCTTGTGGTAAATGTTCGCGTAGTTATTGCCGTTCTTCGTCAAATGGCCGGCCGCGTCGTTCAGCGCGGTCGAAGTCGGCACCAAGTGTCCGTTCGCGTCCAAATAGCAGAGCTGGTTGGACGAATTCAATCCCAGGACGGCCCAATAGATCTGATTGTCAGCGTAATTCCCTCTCGTTCCGTTCCGGATTTGAAAATCCATGACGCCGCCGCCCGTCGATATTTTGTAAGTCGCGCTCGCCGCATCGGAGTCCGTCATGCCGGTTTTTAGAGCGATCGCCTTCACCGACGTCGTGGACGCGACCAAAAACGGGGCAGTGTATGTCGCTGAAGACGCCGTCGGGGTAGAACCGTCCGTCGTATACTTGATCGTCGCGCCAGCCGTCGCTGTGGCTAGCGTAACATTCTGTGCAGTCGCGTACGTTCCGCCGGCCGGCGAGAATGTCGGCGTCGCGACTTTGGCCGGTTGCGAACCGGACGCGAATTGGATCCAATTAACGTTGTATCCGCCGACGTTCGCGTACAGGGTAAGCGTTTGACTGCCGGCGGCCAACGTCACGGTCGATGTGATCGTCGTCCAGCTCTGCCAGCCGCCCGTGTTCGGCACGGCGGCCGTCCCGAGTACCGTCGACCCTTTCCTCAATTGAATTTGCCCGGTCGCGTTCGGACTCGCTACGCGGTACTGCACCGTATAAACGCCGGCCGTCGCTACGTTCACGTTGTAGCTCATTGAATCTCCCGTATCGATCCAGCCGACGTTCAAGCCGCCCTCCGAGCACGCTTCCGTCGCCACTCCGCTCATCGCGTCGTAGCTTTCCGCTTCGATCTTGCCCGGAATCGCTTTGCCGTTAGCGATATTGATCGTATACGTCGCCGAAGACGCCGCCGAATCAGTCATTCCCGATTTCGTCGCGATCGCTTTGACCGTCGTCGTTATCGACACGTTAATCGCCCCCGTGTAGGTCGGGGAGGCAGCAGTCGGCGTCGAGCCGTCGGTCGTGTATTTGATCGTCGCGCCAGAAGTCGCGCTTGTCAGCGTCAAGTTCTGCGCGGAAGCATACGTGCCTGCCGCGGGCGTAAACGTTGGCGCGGCCGCTTGCTGCGCGGGCGCCGAAGACGCGATGTTCATCCAGTTAAAGTTCCAGCCGTTCGTAACCGCGTAGACGCGCAACGTCTGATTGCCGGCGGCCAAATTCACGTTGGCCGTGACCGTCTGCCAAGTCTGATAACCGCCCGTGTTCGGCACCGTGACCGTGGCAAGCGTCGTCGCACCGCTTCGTAGCTGCAGTTGCGTTCCCGCGTAAGGGCTAGATACGCGGAAATCGACGTTGTACGCTCCGGCGGTCGGAATGTTGACCGCATAGTCCATCCAGTCGCCCGCGTCGATATAAGCGACGTTTAAGCCGCCTTCCAAGCACGCTTCCGTCTGGATTCCGCTCATCGCCGAGTAATTTTCCGCTTCGATTTTGCCCGGATCTCCGGGCGCGGCTACCGCCGTCGACGTAATCGTTATCATTCCGGTCAGCAAAAATACGATCAGCAAATAAGCGGGTACTTTCCTGAGTTTCATTAATGATCCATCCTTTCATGCGCTCTGCGAGCGGAATGTTAAAACCAAGAGGAAAACGATTTCATTGTGCGTGATCGAGTGATACGCTCAAGGGCATCACCTCCTTTAAGTCTCATTTCTTAATCGATTGAAATGTGGGAGAAACTTGGAAAGTAACGATCGTAGCGTGAGAAATGACGTGAAGAGAGTGCTTAGCTGAGTGAAATAGCCGTGGAGGAGAAGCCGGCCGGCAGCCGACGAATGTCGCGAACGACCCCATTATTCATGAAAGCTACGGGCATTACAATCGGTTAAACGAAAATGGTGAATAATTCAGCACTTTATCTGAAAAACGTCCACATAAATCATAGGGTCGGATAGATCGTCGTTGTTAAGTTGTTTTTCATCGCATGCAACCCCATTTCATGGATACTGAGCACTGTTACGATGCTTTTCATCGTATGAGGCACCCAAATCGGACCTAATAGTCTCATTTCGACGCAGTTACGATGTTTTTCATCGCAAGAGACACCAAATCGGACCTCACAGACTCCTATCGTCGTTGTTACGTTGTTTACTAGGTCAAATCGAAAAATGGCGACGCAGGGATTATCTCCCTTCACGTCGCCACTTACGCCTTTCAACGCATATACGGTTCATGCGAGCTGTCCGCCATGCGAACGAACTTACTTCTTGGACGGCCCCTTGTCAGCCGTATGGAATTCGATATCTCTTATTCCCCGGTAATAACGCCCTTTTTGAGAATTAGGTTCGCGTATAAAGCGCCTTCACCCGTGGCCACGATGGCGTATGCTTTTTTCGCGCGCTCATAGAAAGCGAACCGCTCGACTTCTTCGAACGGCTCGGCGAAGCCGGAACGCGCCTCGATGATCTCGCCGTAAGTTTTCCAGATCGGCGTCTCCGCCGTGTCTCCCGGCACGACTTGCATCAATGCCGCAGGCTTCGCCACGTAAGGATCGAGCGGAAATAACCTTAGAATCGCGTCAAGCAATTCCGGAATGCCATGCCCATCGGCACGGATCAGCCTTTGCGCATGGCTAGCCGCGGGGAAATTGCCGTCTCCGAGCACGATTTCGTCGCTGTGTCCCATTTCCATCAATACTTTAAGCAGCTCCGGAGAGATGAGACTCGAAATTCCTTTTAACATAGGGAACTCGCCTGCCTTTCCTGACCTATCGATGTTTGACCGTCCTACCGTACCCTATACTCGTCCGAAGCCAATAAACCTCTCGTATGCCGCCGTCCATTCCGCGCTCGTTTCAGGCTCATAGACTTCGACCGGGAACGAGTCCGCGACGAGCCTGCGAGCTTCGCGCAAATCTTTGCATTCGCCCAATGCCACGAGTTGCAGTAACATATTGCCGATGGCGCTCGCTTCGATCGGCCCCGCCCACACCGGCTTGCCCAAAGCATTGGCAGTAAACCGGCACAGAAGCTTGTTCTGGATGCCGCCTCCGACCATATGAAGCCCACTATAGACGCGTTCCGTCAGACGCTCCGCTTGCTCCAGCGCTTGCCGGTAACGGAGCGCCAAGCTTTCCAAGATGCAGCGAACGATCTCGCCTTCGGATTGCGGAACCGGCTGCCCGGTCTCTTCGCAGAAGGCGCGGATCTTATCGACCATCCCTCCATGCGCGAAGAACCGCGGATCGTCCGGATGGACGAGGCTGCGGAAGGGCGCGGCTTGTTCTGCCATGCGAACCAGTTCGGGGAAGTCGATCTCGTTGCCTTCCTCGTCCCACTCCCGCTTGCATTCCTGCAACAACCACAACCCCATGATGTTCTTTAGCAACTGATAAGTTCCGCCGACTCCGCCTTCGTTGGAAAACTCCAGGTTCATCGTCTCTTCGGTCAGCAAAGGCCCCGCCATCTCCGTGCCCAGCAACGACCATGTTCCGCATACGAGGTACGCGAACGGATCGTCTCCCGCGGGAACGGCCGCGATCGCGGATTCCGTGTCGTGCGTTCCAACGGCTACCGCTTTCATCGCCGGTACGCCGAGCTCATCCATCACTTCGGAAGATAAAGGTCCGACAATCGTGCCCGGATGAACGGGATCGAGGAATAAATGCGAAGGGATTCCAAGTCGCTCCATGAAATCCTTGTTCCATGCTTGGGTACCCGGATCGAACAACTGAGTCGTCGTTGCCATCGTAAACTCGCACGATTTGACTCCGGTAAGCAGATAAGTGAGCAAATCGGGCGTCAGCAGCAAAGTCTCGGCAACATCAAGCTTCGGCGAACCCGCTTTCTTCATCGCGTACAGCTGATACAAAGTATTAAAAGGCATGAATTGAAGGCCGCTATGGCGGAACAACGTTTCTTGCCCGAACATCGCGCCTACTTCTTCGATTAAACCTTCCGTATGCGGGTCGCGATAATGATAGGGATTGCCTAGCAGTTCTCCGTTCGCGTCCAGCAGGCCGAAGTCGACGCCCCAGGTGTCGACGCCGAAAGTAACCGGCTCGTAGCCTTTCTGGAAGGCGAATCGAATGCTTTTCTTCATCTCGCGCAGCAAACGCAAAATATCCCAGTGCAGATGGGCGCCTACCTGAACGGCGTGGTTCGGAAAACGATGGATTTCCGTTACTTCCAGCTTGCGGTTTCCTTGGCCGTCCGAAGCTAAACGTCCGATTAACGCCCTTCCGCTGCTAGCGCCCATATCGAACGCGAGCACCGTTGTTCCCGTCGTCATGTTGCCCCTCCTATCCCTAGAAACGGAAGCTGATCATTTCATTTTCTGAAGCAACTGGATGCGATAGGCTTCGCTCTCCAGCGATGCGATTTCTTCGAATTCTTCTTTCGTCAGAACCTTCGGCTCCTTGATCGCCGTCGCGATCAGGAAAATCTTCGCGCTCTCTTCGACGACTTCCGTACGGTAATAAGCTTCGCGCAGGTTACGGCCCGTCGTGACTAGGCCATGGTTGCCGAGCAGAATCGAGGAATGCTCGATCTTGGCGACTACCGCGTCCGCCAGCTTATCCGTCGTTGGCAGGACATAGTCCACGTAGACGGTTTTGCCGACGAGCGCCGCTTGGTCCGGGAACATGATCGGCAAGTCTTTTTCCACGAGCGTAAAAGCGATGCAATAAGGCGGGTGCGTGTGCACCATAGCTCCAATGTTCGGATTCTGGCGATAAGCGTACAGGTGCATCAATACCTCTGACGATGGACGCAATCCGATGTCCGTGATATCTCCCGTCTCGATGTCTACCTCTACCCATTGCTCTGGCTTGATTTCATCCAATGCGAAACCGCTCGGAGACAAATACATTTTCCCTTCGAATCGGGCGCTGATATTGCCTCCGGGACCTACGACCAGTTTGTTGCTGACGGTTTTCTGCGCGTATTTGCACAATTCCTCGCGAATGGCTTGGCTGCTCATGTTCGTTTCTCCTCGTATGGACAGACAACCGCCGCCTGTCTCGGTCAAGAAACAGGCGAGAGCTTTAGTCGGTTTATTTTATTTGTACAGCGGTCCGAAATTGTCGCAAGCGCGATAATCGGCGCTCTCCGTGTTGTCCGTGCCGAACAGGCCCCATACGCGCGGACGGAAAATATTTTCTTCCGGCACGTTGTGCATGCTGACCGGGATACGCAGCATCGAAGCGAGCGTGATCAGGTCGGCGCCGATGTGACCGAAGCTGATGGAGCCGTGGTTCGCGCCCCAATTGTCCATGACGTCGTACACGGTTTTGAATGAACCTTTGCCGTTCAGAATCGGCGCGAACCAAGTCGTCGGCCACGTCGAGTCCGTCCGTTTGTCGAGCGTATCGTGAACGTTCGCGGGCAATTCCACAGAATAACCTTCCGCGATTTGCAGCACGGGTCCGATTCCTTTTACAAGGTTCAGACGGGACATCGTCATCGGCATGCCGCCGCGAGTAAGGAAGTCGGAGGAATATCCGCCCCCGCGGAAATATTCGACCGACGCCGGACGCCAGGAAGTCGCGTCGAGACATTTCTGCGCTTCGTCTTGGGAGATTTCCCAGAACGGCTTCATCGCAGGCTTGCCGTCTTTCGATTGCTCGCCCGTACCGTCCATCGTCGCGGAACCGGAGTTGATCAAGTGCAGGATTCCGTTCTCAGCGGCACCCGCCAGCTTGTGTCCCGTCACCCGTTCTACCGAATCCGGGCTCCAGTAAGTACGCACGTCGGCGAAAATTTGCGCCGTGTTCGTCAGCAGGTTGCCGAAAAGCATAACCGCGCCGTTTAAGCTGTCGTTCTCGGTCGCCACCATGTAAGGCGCTCGAATGCCGTTCCAGTCGAACGAAGAGTTCAGAATCGTTTCCATGAAGTCGCCATTCGGGAAATGATCCGTCCATTGGCGTTGTCCTTGGAAACCGGAGACGATCGCATTGTGTCCCTGCGCTTCTTCGCCGAAGCCGAGCTCGGCCAAGCGAGGATTGCCGATCATCAGATCTCGGGCGATGATCGTCATTTTGACGACTGTTTCCCAATCCTTGTCTTTCTTGTCCCGCGTGAATTGAAGCCGCTCCGGATTGTTGTCCGGGCCTTCGACGCAGTTTTCTTTCACCCATGCGAATGCTTTCTCGTATTCCGCCGGATCGTAGATATTCTCGTCCATGCGGCGAACGAATTCGCTCATATCGACATACTCGGTACGCAAGCCCAAATATTCTTGGAAAAACGCGTCGTTCACGATCGAACCCGCGATTCCCATCGATACGGAGCCCATCGACAAGTACGATTTGCCTTTCATTAACGCTACCGCGAGACCCGCTCTAGCGAATCCGAGCAGTTTGCCCTTCACGTCTTCCGGTACGTCCGTCGTTCCCGCATCTTGTACGTCGTTCCCGTAGATGCCGAATGCCGGTAATCCTTTTTGCGCGTAAGCGGACAATACCGCCGCCAAATATACCGCGCCCGGACGCTCCGTTCCGTTAAAACCCCAGACCGCTTTGGGAATCGAAGGATCCATATCCATCGTTTCCGTACCGTAACACCAGCAAGGCGTGACCGTTATCGATACCCCTACGTTCTCGCGCGCGAATTTCGCTGCCGCCGCCGCGGACTCGGAGACTCCGCCGATGGTCGTGTCGGCGATGACGCATTCGACCGGTGAACCGTCCGGATAACGCAAATGTTCCGAGAATAGCTTGGCAACGCCGATAGCCATGTTCATCGTTTGATCTTCTAACGACTCGCGAACTCCGTTGCGTCTGCCGTCGATCGTAGGGCGAATTCCGATTTTCGGAAACCCGCCGTTCCACCTGAAGTTTTGCTCTGCCATCGATTGAAACCTCCATTGGGTATAAATAATGTTACCGATAACATTAAATTATCAAGGAAAGCGCTTGCTGTCAATTCTTTAATTTTGTAAGATAAAAGTAGATATTGACGAGAAGGAGCTTCACCCATGGTTACGATTTACGATATTGCAGCCAAAGCGGGCGTCTCCGCCATGACGGTGTCCAGAGTTATCAATAACACTGGTAAAATCAGCGATAAAACGAGGGCCAAAGTACGCCGCGTCATGGAAGAGTTGAACTACGTGCCTAACCATATGGCCCGCAGCCTAGTCCTGCAGCAAAGCAATTTGCTGTTCTTGCTTATTACTGATATTACGAACCCTTTCTATACGACATTGGCGCGAGGCGCGGAAGACGCCGCCAAGAAACACGGCTACCGTTTGCTGTTCGGCAATTCGGACGAGAGCGTGGACAAGGAAAAGGACTACGTAGATACGATTCTGGCTACGAGAGCGGACGGAGTATTGGTCGCGCCCGCCGGAGATCCTTCGCTCCCCCACTTGGAAACGCTGAGAAAGCATCAAGTCCCGTTCGTACTGTTAGACCGCGAAGTGCCGGGTCTGGATAGCGACGTCGTTCTCGGCGATAGCAAGGAGGGCGCGCGTAAGCTCGTCGACCACTTAACCTCACTTGGTCACAAGAGGATCGCGCTCATTAACGGCTCGCCTTCGATATCGAGCGCGAGACTGCGACTAGAAGGTTATCGGGAAGCGCTCAAGCTGAACGACCTCGCCTACGACGACGATTACGTATTAGAGACGGCGTTCGAACCGCGTAGCGACTTGTCGGATATCGAAAGTTGGCTAGACCGGATGGATCCTCCGCCTACCGCGATCGTAGCGGGCAACAACGTGCTTGCCGTCGAAGTCATCCGCACTTTGCACGCCCGCGGCATCCGCGTCCCCGACCAGGTCTCGCTCGTCTGCTTCGACGACCTCGGTCCCTATTCGGAGATCGACCCTTTCTTGACGGTTATCTCCCAACAAGCTTATCAATTCGGTTATCTCGGCATGCAGATGCTGATCGAACGCATTCAAGAACGCGGTGAAGCCGGATTGCCTTGGCGGAAAGTCGTTCTTCCCGCCGATATGATCGTTCGTCGGTCGGTCTCCTCCATTCGCTGAGCCTCCCTCGCGAACAACAAAAAAAGCATGGCACCTGAACGCATTCGCGTTGATTGCCATGCTTTTAATCATTAAATTCCTGCGGTATACCTATACCCCTGCTCGACTAAACGGAATTTCGTCCCTTTCTGTTGGACGACTTTTAAGGAAGACCCTTCGTCCCCGTACCATTCGTAACCGATTGAATAGCCTGCCTTCGACTTGGTAACGAACAGAACGCCGAACCAATCTGCCTCGATCTTCCCTCCATCCGACACCCGCCATGTGGATTGCGGATCGTCGTTCCCTTCGAAATCCTCGAAAATCGGACCCGAAGGCGTCGTCATGACGAGACTGGCCAGCGGCTTTTTCCCTTTCACTCTCGCGTATTCCACGATTCCGATCTGATTGTCATGATTAACTTGACCGATCAACCCTTGATGCAGCACCTTGCGTTTTTTCGTCTTTTCGATTTGGCCGATCGCGTTTTTGGAGAACGTTCCTTTGCTCAAAGGCTTGAATTTAAGAAATTCATGCCCGATGAAGGCATCCTTCTCCGCAAGCAGCACGGTAGAATTGCGCTCGATTTTTCCTTGAACGACTTGATAGATTTCTCCTTGGTCTCGCTCGAAGTTCCACTCGTTTTGTCTTCCCGTGCTTTTGGACGATAGCTTTTGATGCTTCTGAAATTTAACGGATAAAATGGCTCCGGGCGCATAGATGGCTTGGGTAAATCTGCCCGGCTTTACGCTTTCGAACCCTAACAGTCGCTTTCCCGATGCGTCCGTATAACCAAAGGCAAGCTTCTCGCTCTTTAGCTCCCCCGTCGCGGAAGCAGTAGAACCAGCGGATGCGGATGAGCCAAAGACTCCCGCTACTAGCATCAAGCCCATTAACGCGCATACTATTTTTCTCAAGTCGGTCCCTCCGTTCTTGTATAAATCATAGACGGGATTCAACCGGTAATTGTTTCGAAATACGATCGCTTGAGAACGTTGCATTCGTCGGAAGAACTAGTCGTCCTCGTCATCGAACAACTCCGCCAGCATCCTCTCTTTGTCGTTCAAAAAGCGTTTCGTAATGAGATAATGATCGGTCTCCTCAAGCGTTGTCGTTCCGATGCCGTCCGAGGAGATTTCGTACATCGTCGAATCCGGAAAGGCCATCAGAATCGGAGAATGGGTAGCGATGATGAATTGGGAGTTTCTTTGGACCAGTTCATGGATTCTCGCTAACATGGACATCTGACGAAGAGGCGACAAGGCCGCCTCCGGCTCGTCCAGAATATACAGGCCTTGCCCGCCGAACCGGTTAACGAACGTTGCGAAGAACGACTCGCCATGGGATTGCTCATGAAGGGATTTTCCGCCGTAGGAATCGATGATTGAAGAGCCATAGCCTGGCTCGCGATTCAATTGATCGATGTTCGAAGCCAAGTTATAATAACTTTCCGCCCGGAAAAAGAAGCCGTCCCGAGGCTTGCGAACTCCGCGAGTCAGATGGATGTATTCGTACAGATCCGAATGCGTGGATTGCGTAGAAAAGGAGAAATTGCGCGTCCCGCCTTCCGGATTAAACCCCCAAGCTACGGCTATCGCTTCCATAAGCGTCGATTTGCCCATCCCGTTCTCCCCGACGATATAGGTCACCTTCGGGTGAAAATCCAGTTTACCGAGACTTCGGATCGCTTCCAAGTCGAATGGATACCTGTCGCTAGAAGGAATTCGCTCCCTGTCTATTCCGATGCTTCTAAGGAATGCGTCTCGGGCATCCATGACATTCCGCCTCCTTATTTCTTGACGACGTACCAGAAATCATTGCTCTTCCGTACCCTCACATCAAAGGGTTCGATATCCGACCATGCGATCTGGCGATCCGCGTCGTCCGAAGTACGATAGTCGAATTGAACCTTGAAGACGTAAGTACCGTCCGTTCGTTTCGTTCCTTTGCCGATGCGATATCTTTTCATCCATGGACTGGACGTTCCGGTCACCCAGTTGCCATCTGTGAAGATCTTTCGGTGGGAAGCCCGAGTCGCGGGATCGGTCATCGCGTATTCCCAAGCGCCGTTGCGCGTAAACACCGCTTCGGCCCAAGATTGTACGGCTTTCTCCGGAGTCTTCGCGGCGACCGCCTTCTCTAACATCCGAATCTGCTGTTCCAACAGGTCGCGTTGCTTTTGTTCATCTTTACCCGTCGCGTTTATCGTCGTCGCGAGCGGTCGTTCCGGCATCGTTGACTCGAGCGGCGTTTCGGTCGAAGAAGTCGCTGTCTCCGGGATGATCGAGCGGGCGGACTCCGCGCAAGAGGTTAAACCAAATGCGCAAACGAGCGCGAGCGCCGCGGCGGACATTTTGTTCATGACTGGATTCACTCTCCCCTATAGAGTCGTAATCGACATACCCTATAGACGAATTACCCGTTTCTTAAGTTCGCTCATCTTCCTTTAAGCGCGGAGGAAAACGATGTTTCGTCGCCTGTTCGAAGCCGTAAGCGATCTTGATCAACGTCGGCTCGCTAAACGCTTTACCTACGAAAGTAATTCCTTGCGGACCTTTGGAAGTGTAACCTCCCGGTTCGATAACTCCGGTTTCCGCAAAGCCTCCAGGCACGGTAATGCTCGGATAACCGGCTCTCGCCGCCAAGTCCGCTCCGTATTCCGCGCCCAAGAATAGCAAGGCGTCCAACTTATGTTCTTTTAGAGCATAATCTATCCCTTTTTCGCCAGCCATCGTTTTATTTTGCTCCACGGCGTCCAGGTAGGCTTGTTCGGTTAACGTGCCGCTCGTTTCCTCGGAGGAGATCAGCGTATCTTGTCCGTACTTCAAGGCTTTATCCGAGTGTCGCTCGTTATACGCGACAACCTCGCCCAGCGAATGAACAGGCACCTCATCCGGCAATGCGCCCAAGTAATCGTTAAGAGCTTTCTTGAACTCGCAACGAAGAACGTCCCAACGCCATTCCGTCCCGTCGCAGGGCAAGCTTACCGGATCGACGATCGTCGCGCCTTGCTCCCGCAGGATCCGGATCGCGGCTTCCACGATCTCGAGCCGAGCTTCGTCCAAGTCTTTCATGTCGTATCTCGGAATTCCGATCGTGGCCTGCTTCAGGTAGTCGGCATCTAAGAAAGGGGTATAATCTCGAAGCGAGCGCTCGTCGGATATCGTCGCGGGATCCTTTTCGTCCTTTCCCGTCATCGCGCCCAGCAAGATCGCCGCATCCGACACGGTTCTAGCCATCGGGCCTGCGGTATCCTGGCTGATCGTTATCGGAATGATCCCCGAACGGCTTATTAATCCGATTGTCGGCTTAATTCCGACCAATAAATGCTGACAGGAAGGGCTAATAATCGAACCCGACGTCTCCGTTCCGACGGCTGCCGCGGCGAAGCTAGCTGCTATTGCCGCGCCAGACCCCGAGCTCGAACCGCCGACGAATAGCTCGCCAGGACCGTATGGATTCAGCACTTGCCCGCCCCTCGAACTATATCCCGACCACATCGTGCTCGACATGAAATTGGCCCATTCGGTCATGTTCGTCTTGCCCAGCAGAACGGCGCCGGCAGAGCGAAGCTTCTCGGCGACGAACGAGTCGCGAGTTGCGATCGACTCGGCTAACGTAATCGAACCCGCGCTCGTATGCATTCGGTCATTCGTATCGATATTGTCTTTTAATAGAATCGGAATTCCATGCAGCGGTCCGCGGATTCCCTTCTCGCGACGTTCTTGGTCAAGCCGCTTCGCGATCTCGAGCGCTTCCGGGTTCAGCTCCAGAATCGAGTTGATTCGGGGATCGTACTTTTCTATCCGCTTTAAGTAAGCCTTCACCAAATCCACGGAGCTTATCTCATCGGCTTCCATTGCAGTTTGCAACGAGGCAATATCCGCTTCCGCGATCCAATCTTCGCGAGTAAAATCCAACATCTTTACCAACTCCTTTTTTAGGGGTAAATCGATTATCGTTGCGTTAACGTCATTACGGGAGATGAACACCGTCTTGCCGCTAGAATCGATGCAGTATGCGATCGGGATGGAGGTCTCGAAGCCTCGATACGAACCGTCCGCATGGCTTGCGCCGATGATCGTCGAGCGATTCCGGATGGCGATTTTCCTCGCTTCGCCGATCCATTCGTCGAATTGTTCGTCGCTAAACATGCCGACTCCGATCGGGTGGACGATCAAGTCTATCCGGTCGGCCGACTTCGCATCTTGCTTGAGTCCTTGGACGATCATTTCATCGCAAAGAATATGACAAATATGAAGACCCTCTACCTCTGCGCATGCGGACGAGCTATATTTCGCGCGGTCGATGACGACTTGTCCGTTACGATCGATCAGGATGGCACGGTCTTTCGGACTTTCGTTCATCCTGCGGTATCCGCCGATTAATATTTTTCCGTAGCTTTTGGCAAGCGCACGCGCCTGCTCCACGTTCTCGTTCAAATACCCTTCGGGAAAAATAACCACGTCCACCGCTGGATTGCTCAGGAGCTCCGCCTCTAGCTGCGCGATCGTCTTCTCGAGTTTGGGTTGCATAATCAGGATTTTCATGATGACCTCCGGCAAATAAAGTAACCTCGTCCGTGAGTAAAATGATACACTACGAGTGCTCTGCCAGCACCTAATATTTTCTAATTCGAAACGTGCGCGAGTTAGCTTGTCTGAGCAAGTAACTGCCTGCAAGGAATCATTCTGGAGCGCGAGTTAGTTCGCCGGAGCAAGTAACTGCCTGCTGGGAGTCGCTCTGGAGAGCGAGTTAGTTCGCCGGAGCAAGTAATTCCCTGCTGGGAGTCGCTCTAGAGCGCGAGTTAGTTTGTCGGAGATAGTAACTATCTGCTAGGAGTCGCTCTGGAGCGCGAGTTAGTTTGTCAGAGCAAGTAACTGCCTGCTGAGAGTCGCTCTTGAGTGCGAGTTAGTTCGTCGGAGCAAGTAACTACCTGTTGGGAGTCGCTCTGAAGCGTGAGTTAGTTCGTTGGAGCAAGTAATTCCCTGCTGGGAGTCGCTCTAGAGCGCGAGTTAGTTTGTCGGAGATAGTAACTATCTGCTAGGAGTCGCTCTGGAGCGCGAGTTAGTTTGTCAGAGCAAGTAACTGCCTGCTGAGAGTCGCTCTTGAGTGCGAGTTAGTTCGTCGGAGCAAGTAACTACCTGTTGGGAGCTGCTCTGGAACGCGAGTTAGTTTGTCAGGGCAAGTAACTGCCTGCTGGGAGTCGCTCAGGAGCGCGAGTTAGTTTTCGGAGAAAGTAACTGCCTGTTGGGAGCCGCTCTGGAGGGCGAGTTAGTTCGTTGGAGATAGTAACTATCTGCTGGGAGCCGTTCTGGAGTGGGAGTTAGTTTGTCAGGGCAAGTAACTGCCTGCTGGAAGTCGCTCAGGAGCGCGAGTTAGTTTGTCGGAGAAAGTAACTACCTGCTGGGAATCGCTCTGGACCTTTTACCCGCGAGTTGTTCGTTTTTTTCGAGTAACTCCCTTCTGATTGCCCCCTTCAAACACTAATTGTTCGATTATTTCGAGTAACTACCTGCTAGAAGCCCCCTTCATCCACGAGTAGTACGTTTTTTTCGAGTCCCCCTTAACTCCACCGCCCCCCGAAAGCCTTCAAAACCAACAAAAAGAGCCAACCTCCAGCTGAGCTGTAGATTGACTCTTTCCCTTGAAACTATTTCACGTTACCCTTCCAGCCACACGATTTTCTCGGCGGCGGGAGCGCGCTTGCCGACCGGAGCGTTCATGTCCGGGTATCCAACATAGATAAGTCCTACTACTTGTTCGTTACCGGTAAGACCGAACGCTTGCTTCATCTTCGGATGGTAAGCAGGATCGCCCGTGCGCCATACCGCTCCGAGATCGTTCGCGTGGACGGCAAGCAGCAAATTCTGTACCGCGGCATGCGTCGCTGCCAGATCCTCGGCCGGAATCGCCCGCGGGGAATCCGTAGGCGCGTACACGGCCGCGATAACGACGGGAGCGCGGTAAGCTTTCGCGATTTCTTTGACTTGACGTTCTTGCCGCTCATCCTCGGACAAATCGGCCGGATAACCTTCCGCCGCGATATCCGCATAAGCCTGACCCAACACGCGACGGCCTTCCCCTGTCATGACGAAAAACTTCCAAGGCTCGGTGCCGAAATGGTTCGGCGCCCAAGTAGCCGCTTCGATCAGTTTTTCCACGAGCTCTTTCGGCACGGGTTCATCCTTGACCTTCCCGATGCTTCTGCGCCCTTTAACGATATCTTCAAAGCTCTTCATGAACGAATACCCTCATCTCTCATCCGGTTGCGTTTAACTCACGATCTGTTTCATGCCCCCGCCAACGAATTGGCTATTGTACAGGTCGGCGTAGAATCCGCCTTGCGCAAGCAATTCATTGTGAGTGCCTTTCTCGATAATGCTACCATGGTTCATGACGAGGATCAAATCCGCGTCGCGTATCGTCGATAGGCGATGGG
Source organism: Cohnella endophytica (assembly GCF_003628305.1). Taxonomy (GTDB): domain Bacteria; phylum Bacillota; class Bacilli; order Paenibacillales; family Paenibacillaceae; genus Cohnella; species Cohnella endophytica. The sequence goes on from NZ_RBZM01000002.1 coordinate 520,940, forward strand.
CGATGACGAAACTCGTTCTGCCTTGCATCAATTGGTTCATTGCCTTCTGGATATGAACTTCCGTCCGCGTGTCGACGCTGCTCGTCGCTTCGTCGAGAATAAGAATCGCGGGATCGGCCAGTATGGCCCGCGCGATCGTCAGAAGCTGCCTTTGCCCTTGCGACAGGTTGGAGGCTTCTTCGTTCAACACGGTATCGTAACCTTCCGGCAACGTCCGGATAAAATGATCCGCATGCGCCGCACGCGCCGCTTCGACGATCTCCTCTTCGGTCACGCCAAGACGGCCGTATGCGATATTATCGCGAATCGTTCCGTTAAACAGCCATGTATCCTGAAGCACCATGCCGAACAAGCTGCGCAGATGCCCGCGTTGCATCCGGGTAATATCCACGCCGTCCACGGTTATGCTGCCCCCGTTCACCTCGTAGAACCGCATGAGCAGATTGACCAGCGTCGTCTTGCCGGCCCCCGTCGGCCCTACGATCGCGACCGTCTGCCCGCTGCGAACGTCGATGTCCATGTTCTCGATGAGCATGGCGTCTTCTTTGTAGCCGAAGTTCACGCCCTTCAGCGCGACGTCGCCTTTCGGAGAAGCCAACTTCGCGTCCGAACCTTCCGCCGCATCCGGAACTTCCTCCTCTTCGTCTAACAGCTCGAACACGCGCTCCGCCGAAGCGATCGTCGATTGAATAATGTTCGCGATATTCGCCGTTTGGACGAGCGGCATGGAAAATTGCCGGGCGTACTGGATGAATGCCTGAATGTTACCGATCGAGATCGAGCCCCTCGTGACCATGATACCGCCGACGACACTAATGAACATATACCCGATGTTGCTGACCATGTTCATGAGCGGCATAATATTGCCCGAGACGAACTGCGCTCGCCAGCCCGCTTCGTAGAGCCGTTCGTTGATCTTGTCGAACTTCTCCACGCTGATCTCTTCTTGCCCGTAAGCCTTAACGATCTTATGGCCCGAGTACATTTCTTCCACGTGGCCGTTCAACATGCCGAGCTCCATCTGCTGGGTTTTGAAATGCTTCTGCGACCGTTTCGCCGCCCCCCGGATCACGACCATGGATAACGGCAATGTCAGCAGCAAGATCAGCGTCAGCCACGGGCTGATCGTAAGCATCATGACGATGACGCCCAGAATCGTAATGACGGAAGTGATGAGTTGGGTCAAGCTTTGCTGCAGCGTATTGCTGATATTGTCTACGTCGTTCACCGCGCGGCTCAGAATTTCGCCGTGCGTTCGGCTGTCGTAATATTTCAAAGGTAGCTTGCCAAGCTTCTCGTTTACTTCGTTGCGCATGCCGTATACCGTTTTCTGCGCGACGCCCGCCATCAGGAACTGTTGAATGTAACTGAAGACGGAACTGACGACGTACAGAGAAGCAAGGAAGACGACGATCTTCCAGATGCCAGGCAGATCGAAATTCGCGTTCGGATCGCCGTTTATCCTGCCCATCATGCCCGCGAACAATTTCGTCGTCGCTTGGCCGAGCACTTTCGGACTGTAGATCGAGAACGCAGTACTTAATATCGCCGTAACCAGTACCGCCAACAGCTTCATTCGCTGCGGCTTCAAATACCCCGCAAGCCTGCGTAACGTGCCCTTAAAATTTTTGGCCTTCTGCACGGGCATGCCCATGCCGCCCATGCCTCCCATGCCGCCCGGGCCCATTGGGCCTCTACCCGGAGGAGGTCCCGTCCGAGCAGGTCCGTTGCCATTACCGCGTTGTTCGCTCATGCGATCTCCTCCTCCGAAAGCTGCGACGATACGATTTCCCGATACACGTCGCTACTTTCCATTAGCTCCCGATGGTTGCCGATACCGACGATTTTACCTTCGTCCAATACGATGATCCGGTTCGCGTCCATGACCGTGCTTACCCGTTGGGCGACGATGATTACGGTCGCTTCCGTCGTCTCGCTCTTCAATGCCGCGCGCAGCTTGGCGTCGGTCTTGAAATCGAGCGCGGAGAAGCTATCGTCGAACACGTAGATTTGAGGCTTGCGGACGAGCGCGCGCGCGATGGAAAGCCGCTGTTTCTGGCCGCCGGATAAATTCGTCCCGCCCTGCGCGATCGGCGCCGCATAACCTTCCGGCAACGCCTCGATGAATTCGCTGGCTTGCGCGGTTACTGCCGCATGGGTAACTTCCTCGTCGGTGGCGTCCGTTTTCCCATAGCGGATATTATCGGATACCGATCCCGTGAACAGCAAAGCTTTCTGCGGCACTAAACCGATCTTCAACCGAAGCTCTTCCAAAGTCAGATCCCGGACATCGGTGCCGTCGATGCGAATCGCGCCGTCTTCGATATCGTAAAATCTCGGAATCAAGCTGATCATCGTCGACTTACCGGATCCGGTTCCTCCGATGATGGCTGTCACTTCTCCGGGCAGAGCTTGGAACGATATTCCCGAGATGGCCGGATTCTCCGCGCCCGGGTAACGGAAGCTCACGTTATCGAATTCGACCACTCCGCCCGTACCCAGACGTTCGACCGCTTCGTCGACTTCCTCTTCGGAAGTATCGTCGCTTAGCTTTTCTTTTTCCACGATAACCGGCTGCATGTTCAGCACTTCGTTGATCCTCACGGCGGAAGCCGAAGCGCGCGGCAGCATGACGAACATCATCGATACCATGAGGAGCGAGAACATGATCTGCATCGCGTATTGCAAGAACGCCATCAGATCTCCGACTTGCATGTTGCCTTCGCTAACCCGCAATCCCCCGAACCAAATGATCGCGATCGAGGAGAAGTTCAGGATGAGCATCATCATCGGCCACATGAACGCCATAATCTGATTGACTTTAATTGCGGTTTGCGTGAGATCCTGGTTCGCTTCCTTGAACCGTTTCGTCTCGTGATCAAAGCGATTAAACGAACGGATGACGCGCATGCCCGTCAGACCTTCGCGCAGCACGAGATTAAGCTTGTCGATTTTCTTCTGCATCACTTTGAAGTAAGGAATGCCTTTGCTCGCAATGAGGTAGATCGTCAACGCGAGTATCGGCAACGCGCCCACGAATACGAGCGAAAGATGCGCGTCCTTGGACACCGCCATGATCAAACCGCCGATGCACATCATGGGCGCCGAGATCATTAGCCGCATCATCATCATGAGAACGCCTTGGACTTGCGTGATGTCGTTGGTCGTGCGGGTAATGAGCGAAGCCGTCCCGATCTTATCGAACTCTTGCAAGGAGAAGTTCTCTACGTGACGGAAAGTCTTGCTGCGGACATCGCGTCCGAAACCGGATGAAATCCGCGACGCCAGGAAACTCGACGCGATCGATACGACGGTACCGATAGCGGTAACTCCTAGCATGAAGCCCCCGATTTTCCAAATGTAAGGGATGTCTCCTTTAACGACGCCGTCGTTAATGATATCCGCCATCAAGGTCGGCAAATACAGCTCGCTAAGCGATTGCAGGAGAATTAGCGCCATTACGACGACCACAGCCCAGCGATAAGGCTTGAGAAACCTGAACAGCTTAAGCAACGTTCTTCAACTCCTCTTCACCTAACATTCATATGTAAAAATGATAATATGCTATGATTATGAACTCAATATGAACGGAAAACAATCGTTATCCGTTCACACTTATGATTTCCCGATTCCTTTGAGCGCTTCGCGTTCGCTTAACGGAGAAAGCCGATTGCCGGCAACGAAACGGCGAACAGCCTCGGCGTCGGTCTTGGCATATTCGCGTAGTGCCCAACCGATCGCTTTGCGAATGAAAAACTCGTTCTCGTCTTTGCAAAGCAACAGATACTCGAACAGCCGCTCTACATCCGTCCGTTGTTTATATCGAAGCTGGTAGAGGATAGCGGTACGGCGCAGCCACATATTGTCGGAGCGAATCCAGCGTTCCGTATATTCGGGAATGAGCTCCGGATACTTCGTTAGATGATCGCCCATCGTATGCGAAGCCAAGTAATCTACCGTATCCCACCAAGATTTCGTCGTAACGAGTTCCTCGAACGCGTCGATGTCGGCCGGCTTTGCTTTCTTCGCATACTTCTCCAAATAGGCCATCCCCACGTTCTGGAACTCGCGTTCGGGCAATAACCAAAGCTGCCGCACCACATCGAGGAGTTCCTCTCCCGCGGGAATGCCATGCTCGGCCCAGAACGTCTTGGTCAGAGCCGTCCGCTCAGGCGACTTGATGCCGAGGAACGGATACTGATTCCTCATGTAGTTTTCCATCGGAATCGCTTTAGTCTTGTCCCCATGTTTCCTGAACCATTCCGCCAATTGATCAACGTACGCCGTCATCGCGATCATCTCGCCTTCTCTAGAAATTCGGATTCAAACCGACCCGGTCGGCGACCGTCCTCATCTGAACGGGCAACGGAGCCTTGAATTCCCGTCCGTCCGGGAGAACGATCCGCCATGCATGCAGCAACTGATGATTCACGTCGCCGAACCGTTTACCTCCGTATTTGATATCTCCTAGCAGGGAATGTCCGATATCTTGAAAATGGGTACGGATTTGATGCGTGCGTCCGCTGATCAGCTCGATCTCCACAAGCGAATACGAGGCACCCGTCTGCAGTACGCGATATCGCGTTTCCGCCGTTTTCACTTGCTCGGCACCTCCATGCTTGTCGACGTTCGTCTTCGCGCCGACAACATGCGTCCGATTCATCTTCTCGTCGCGGATCAGATCGCCGGACAGCGTTCCTTCGCCGGCCAAGCGACCTTCGGCGATCGTCACGTAATATTTCTGCAGCTCATGCTTCTGAATCCATTGATTTAATTGATGGAGCATGCCCGCCGTCTTTCCTACGAGCACGATGCCGCTCGTGTTGCGGTCAAGCCGATTGGCCGTCGCCGGCATGAACAGCGGACTGTCGAGCTCGCCCTTGCGATACAAGTAAGCGTGAACGCGATTGACGAGCGTGTCCTTCTGATCGGCTTGATCGGGATGCGTCAGCATGCCGACCGGCTTGTTGACGACCATGAGCTCGGCGTCCTCGTAGATGACGTCGACGTTGGCGTTCACGCCGACGTACTTCGTTTTCTTCTGGCCGATGCTTGCTTCTTGATACGCGGATTCCTCTACGTATAGAACGAGCTCGTCCCCGGCCACCAGCTCGTAATCTTGCTTTTTGCGTTTACCGTTCACTTTAACTTTGCCGGTATCGATCATCTTATAGATTTGACCCAACGGTATGTTCGGCATCAAGTTTCTCAGAAAACGGTGCAGCCTCTTGCCGCCCTCGGAATTCGTTATTTTACGGTTAATCATCGTCTCTTATCTCCTCTGGCTGTAATACATCCTAAACATGATATCTTGATTATAGTTGCCGAATCCCGCTCCGTACAAAGTCAAGCCCCCGATATGGGTCGCATCGTCTTCGACCGCGAACCTTAACGTCCAGAAGGCATTGTCCAGCCGGAGGTCGTCTAGCGTCGTATCGGAAATTCGTTGGCCGTCCATGTAAGTCCCTTCCCGGTTAACCCTCAACGCTTTCCACAACCCGAATTGGTTTAACGGGATATGCCACCATTCGGGCGTGAATCTGCCGCGCGAATGCATTCCGAAATCGCCCGGGCTCGTCCATTCTCCCAATCGGACGCCGTTCAAGTAAAATCGAATATCGGAGGGCCAATGGTCGTTGGAGCCCGGCGCCTCTGATCCGATCTCGAACGAAATTTCAAGCTCTTCCGCCAATTGGCTGGGTCGCAAATAATTAGGCAGCTTGTATTCCACGTATCCTTTGCCGAACCATACGATAGCGGCGTTCACGCGCTCCGGATCGAGGAAATAGCGAGGATCGTCGAATTGTCCGACCATCTTCTCTCGAGTGGCCAGCCCGCATGTCGGGAATACCTCGAACGACGTGTAATGCCCGACCGGGATATTTTGCTCATAAAACAGCTTTTCCTCGGCTTCCGCGTGTGGCAACGCGATTTCCACCGTCGATTCGGCCAAGGTACATATTTTGTGCGTGCCGCCTTCCTTGCGAACCATTTTCGTCGCGATGAGCCCGGCAAGCTCTAGCTTACGAACATGCATCGTCAGAATCGCGCTGCTGAGCGCAAGCCGCTCGGCGATTTCCTTCAGGTTCATCGGCTTCTCCGCTAGGAGTTCTATTATTTTGAGGCGAACCTCGCTAGCGAGCGCCTCATAGAGAGGCAGCCACTTGCGGTCCGTATTCGCTTTGATCATCGTAGCCCATCCTTCCTTATCTCTACTCAATTAATATAGATATAAATTCTGAATTTCGCAAACGAAATCAGGTAAAAGTTCATGTTGCCAAACCGGCACCGATCGGGTTTAATGAAGTTGAAGGTCTAAACACATTAAGCAATTAACATTTTTATTACTTCATGGAGGTTTTACTGTGAGCCAAAAAGCTACTATGATTGTCGACAAAGATTTTGTAATCGCCACGATCGACGAACGGTTGTATGGTTCTTTCATCGAACATTTAGGTCGCGCCGTATACGGAGGCATCTACGAACCCGGGCATCCTTCCGCGGACGAACGGGGATTTCGCAAAGATGTCCTCTCGCTGATCCGGAAGCTTAGAGTGCCGATCATTCGGTATCCGGGCGGCAACTTCGTCTCCGGCTACGACTGGAAAGACGGAGTCGGTCCCCTGGAGCTGCGGCCAAGCCGCTTGGAGCTGGCATGGAGAACGATCGAGCCGAATCGGTTCGGTATGAACGAGTTCGTCGACTGGTCGAAAGCCGCCGGAACGGACGTCATGTGGGCAATCAATCTGGGCACGCATGGCGTGGAGGAAGCCCGCCAGATCGTCGAATACGCTAACCATGCTTCCGGTTCTTATTGGAGCGACCTGCGAATCAGTCACGGCTACAAAGCCCCCCACGCGATCAAAACCTGGTGTCTCGGCAACGAGATGGACGGACCTTGGCAAATCGGCCAAAAAACGGCGACGGAGTACGGCCGAGTCGCCGCCGAATCGGCGAAAGTGATGAAATTGGTGGATCCCTCCATCGAGCTCGTCGCCTGCGGCAGCTCCGGTAAATTCATGGCATCCTATCCCGAATGGGAAGCCACCGTCCTCGACCACACTTACGATCATGTCGAGTTCTTGTCCTTGCATAGTTATTACGGGAACGCGGACAACGATACGGAAACTTTCCTCGGTCGTTCGCTCGAGATGGAAGACTTTATTCGCAGCGTCACTGCGACTTGCGATTACATCAAAGCGAAGAAACGCAGCAAGAAGACGATGCATCTCAGCTTCGACGAATGGAACGTCTGGTTCCACTCGAACGATGCCGACAAGAAAATCGAACCTTGGCAAGTAGCGCCTCCGCAACTGGAAGACGTCTATACGATGGAAGATGCTCTCGTCGTCGGCTGTCTGCTCATTGCCCTGCTGAAGCATTCCGACCGCGTCAGAATGGCCTGTCTTGCTCAGCTCGTGAACGTCATTGCTCCGATCATGACCGAGAACGGCGGAGACGCCTGGGCGCAGACGATTTTCTATCCGTATATGCATGCTTCCGTCTATGGACGGGGGCAAGCGCTCGTGCCTCTCGTACAGTCGCCGAAGTACGATACGAAGGAAATTACGGATATTCCCTACTTGGAGTCGATCGCGGTTTACAACGAAGAAGCGAACGAGGTGACGATATTCGCGGTAAACCGGGACTTGAAACATTCCTTGCCGCTTGAAGTGGATCTGCGCAGCTTCGGAGGTTGCCGCGTACTGGAACATCTCGTACTCGAGAACGACGATCTTAAATCGACGAACACCGCCCGTCAGCCGGAGCGCGTCGCTCCGCATTCGCACGGCAATGCGATCGTTGACGGATCCAAGATTAGCGCGAGCTTAACCAAAGCTTCTTGGAACGTTATCCGCCTCAGTCTTAATTAATTCGCTTTCGCCATTAGCATGCGGCATAGGTGATCTTTTCCTTGCCTTTGCCGCATGCTAATGGCTTATTCATTGTGATTATTTATAATTTTTATAGGAAGGATACCCAAAATGCTGGAAGTTGTGTTATACTGAAAGCGCTACCATAGCAACATCATTCTAAGGGGGAATTGGAACGATGAATGTAGCGCTGCAGGAGAAAAATGTGTACGAGGATTTCGATCCAAGGCAAGACACGTTGTTCTTTAAGGTCGGAGCGCATGGGTTAATCAGCTTTCACGGACGGAATTATAATATCAAAAAGAGAATGTCCTCCGACGAAAGAAACCGCCTCATTACGGATTCCGCAACCTTCTTCCGAGTCTCGTCCGATTGTTACGTTAATGTACGGAACATTTCCGTAATCGGCGAACACCATCTTTTTTTCGGCGACACCGCCAAACGGCTCCCCTGCTCCCAACGAAAGCAACTTATGATTCGCCAGTTAATGGGACAGTAACTCCCGAAGATACGAAACAAAGCCTGTGTCAACCCAGGGAGTAAATCCCTCGGTTGACCCAGGCTTTGTTGTTGTTGTTTCCGCTTTACGGATAGGGGCTAACCTTTAACGGAACCGCCCATCAGTCCTCTAACGAAATATTTCTGCAATCCGAAAAATACGGCCAGCGGCATGAGCATCGAAATAAACGCGGCGGCGGTCAACAAATGCCAGTCGTTTCCGCGCGTGCCGACCATGTCGGCGATTTTCATCGACAGCACTTGAACGTTAGGCTGGCTGCCGATGAACACGAGCGAGACCAAGTAGTCGTTCCATACCCATAGAAATTGAAAGATGCTGATCGATGCGATGGACGGTACGGCGAGCGGAAGAATCAGCCTCGTAAAAATCGTGAAGTTCGAAGCCCCGTCCATGAAGGCGGATTCGAACAAATCTTTAGGCAATTGACTGATGTACGAGTACATGAAATAGGTAGCCAAAGGAAGACCGAACCCGGCATGCGCGATCCAAACGCCTAGAAACGTTCCGTTCAGTCCAAGCGACGTATAATCTTTCAAGATCGGAATCATGGCCACTTGGAGCGGTACGACAAGAAGCATGATGACCGTGACGAACATCGTCTTGCGGAACGGAAAACGGAGCCAAGCGAATGCGTAAGCGGCGAACGTCGCGATCAGAATCGGAATAAGGGTAGCCGGAATGGAAACCGTTAGCGTGTTCAAGAACGCCCTGGACAGGCCGTTTCCTTTTTTCGTTTTGACGGTTCCGTCCGAATCGGTGATCTTGTATTGCTTACCCGTCAACACGCCTTTGTAGTTCTCGATCGTGAACGTCGTGTTCATCTTCCAGCCTGAACCTTGAACGTCGATCGTCCGAGCCCGACGATTCTCCCAAATCAATCGGGAACCATCCGGAGCCTTCACTCCGCTTCGAAGCTCGTCGTCCGAATACTTGTTGCCGTTCACTTCGATCGGTTGGCGCAGGTCGGTATCCTTAGGCAACTGGATTTGATCCTTCGTGACGTTCTCTTTGTGCGGGAATACCGTCCACCAACCGCTCTTCAGAATTTCCGTCGCCGGACGGAAAGAGGAGACGAACAACCCGAACGCCGGGACCAGCCAGACAAGGCAGATGAGCGCAAGCACGAGGTTAACGACTGTTTTGGAGCCTGTTCTCCGCGATTTGCGACGCATTAGAATCCCCCCTGTCTGCGGAACTGCCGCAGGTTGAAAACGATGACCGGAATTACCGCGACGAGCAGAACGATCGCGAGCGTCGAACCGTAGCCGAAGTTGCGGAACATGAAGAACTGCCGGTAAAATTGCGTAGCTACGACTTCCGTATCGTACTGCCCGCCCGTCATGATCATGACCACGTCGAAAATTTTCAGCGTAAACACGATGATTGTTGTCGTGACGCTAAGAATCGTCGTCGAGATGAACGGGATGATAATCCGGAAAAACACCCGCACCTCGCCTGCCCCGTCCATCCTCGCGGCTTCGAGCATATCTTCGGGAACTCCCTTTAACGCCGCCGAGAAAATAACCATGGCGAAGCCCGTTTGCATCCATACCAAGATCACGATAAGGAACAAATTATTCCATGGCTGCACCATACTCGTCCAAGCCTGCGGCTCCCCGCCAAACGCCACTACGATCGCATTGAGAAACCCTACCTGTTCGTCTCCGGGTTGATAATAATACATGAATTTCCAGATAACGCCGGCGGCGACGAAAGAGATCGCCATAGGCAAGAAGATAATAGCCTTGGCGGTGCGCTCGAAGCTGCTACGATCGGCGAGAACGGCGATCAGCAAGCCCAGCACGATGCACGCCGTCGCACCGAATGCTACCCAAAGCAGATTATTGCGCAGCGCCGTTAGAAGCAGCCTGTTCGTGAAAATAGCCCCATAGTTCGCAAATCCTACGAATTTCTCCGAGCTCGCGTCCAAGAAGCTCATATAGAGCGTGCGAACGGTAGGTAGCAGCAATAACCAGCCTAAGAGCAAAAAAGCGGGTCCGACGAACAAATAAGGCTGGATCCTTCGTTTCCATGCATCGGAATATTGCTCGATGACCCAATTGAACGACCAATAGATGAAATAAACGCCGCCGACTCCCCATACGATCGCCAACGCCGCGTAGACGACCGGATTCAAATCCGCGTCCCTTAGGAAAAAGAACATTCCCCCGTGAAGAAGCAGATTTATCGCCGTGACCAAGAGCGTCAACGCGGCCGTTATGGCGAGTTTCGGTTTTTTCGCGTTCGGTCGGGCTGAATTCGGTTTGGCCGTGGATGTTATCATCGCTAGCTTCTTCCTCCTTCAATTGATAAACCTTCGCTATTTATTCCAACCGGCCTGAATCTCCTTCATAGCGCCATCCAAATCGACCGTTCCGCTGACATAATCGGTCATGCCTTTCCAGAACGTACCCGCGCCTACGGAGCCCGGCATCAAGTCGGAGCCGTCGAAACGCAATGTCGTTGCGTTCTTGGCCAGTTCGGCCATGCGCCGTTCGACGTCGCTCGTATACCACTCCGGCTTCGCGTCGTTCATTGGCGCGATTACTCCGCCGGATTGAATCCAAGTCTTGATCGATTCACCCGTCGTGAAAAACTCCATGACCGCGCGAACTTCCGGACGATCGTTGAACATCGCGTAGATATCGCCCGCGACGAGAACGGGGTTGCCGTATTGCGGATCGATCGGCGGCAAATAGAACCAGTCATAGTCGACGCCAGACTTCAGATCCTGCGGGAAGAAGCTCGTAATGAAGCTGGCTTGGCGGTGCAGCCATGCTTTAGGCGGATTGTCGAACATGACCTTAGGCGCGTCTCCGAACGCGGTAGTCACGATCGATTTCTTGCCTCCGTAAACATAGTCCTTATTCAACCATATCTCCGACATTTTCTTTACCGCGTTTTTCACGATATCGTCGGTAAAAGGAAGCTCGCCTTTGACCCATTTATCGTAATTTTCCGGAGTCGTCGTACGGAGCATAATATCCTCGATCCAGTCGGTTGCAGGCCAACCGGTAGCGGCTCCGCTCTCGATTCCGATCGCCCAAGCCGGGTCGCCGTCCTTGGCGATTTGCTCGGTCAGCGCCATCATCTCATCCCAAGTCTGAGGCACTTTGTAGCCCGCTTCGTCGAACGCTTTTTTCGGATACCAAACCAAGCTCTTCACGCTGCTACGCGCCCAGATCCCCGCCATGATATTTCCGCTAGGTCCTGCCATGGTCGCCATGTCGAGCCAGCTTTTGTTGTAATTCGCTTTCAGCTTATCCCCGTCCATGAACGAGGCAACGTCGATGACTTTGCCGCTCTTGGCGAAGTTGCCGAGCAATCCGGGCTGCGGGAAATCCGCGATATCCGGCGCGTTGCCGCCGTCGACGCGGATGGAGATCGTCGCTTCGAACTCCTTGGAACCTTCATATTGAATATCGATACCGGTTTTCGTTTCGAAATCCTTGATCGCGTCTTCGAATTTGACTTGGTCCGCGTCGGTAAATGGACCGAACATCGTGACCTTCGTGCCTTTGAACTTGCCGGCGAGCGCATCGTCGAGAGCCGACGCTCCCGCGCCGGCATCGCCGGACTCGCTTGGGGAAGCGGACGGGCTAGCCGATACGCTTGGAGAAGGGTCGGTCGATTGCGAAGGCGATTCCGAGTTCGCGGCATTGTTGTTCTTGCCGCAAGCCGCGACCAGTAAAGTAAAAACAAGGATAATTGCCGCGATGATCATGCTCGTTTTGTTTGTTTTTCTCAATTCAATTCAGCCCCTTGAGATAAAATGTAAAAACGTATTTCCATCGTTCCTGCGCATAATCCTGATGACTCCTTCTTCTCTATCGATTCTTTTTACCCAAAACATACCTGATTGACGAGGCATCACCCCCTTAAAAATAAAAAAATATGGGATTCATGGTGATGAAAAGCTTTTCAGTATTTTTGCCGATGCGCGTTCGATGATGGTGTGAGGTAAATATTCTCGAAGCTCGGAGTCGTCTTGCTCCTTGATAATTGCATTCAGTTTCATTACCGATCGGAATCCGATCTCGTAGGTCGGTTGGGCAACCGTCGTAAGCTTCGGGATCGATAGATTTCCCCAGCGAATATTATCGAAGCCCATGACCGAGATCTGCTCGGGAACGCGAATGCCTTGCTCGTGCAAATAGGCGATCAGTCCGATAGCGAGCTCGTCGGAGGAGGTGAATACGGCCGTCACGGACGGAAATCTAGCAATCAGTTGGGCTGCGGCGTCGGGCGTGTCATAGGACCACCCGTTCACGAATACGACATTATCCTTGGAGTCATCGAGATCGTGTTCCCGGAGAGCCCGGGCGAAGCCTTCGTAACGCGGTAATCCGGCAATGCTGTCGCTAAGGTGAAATCCGATCATTCCGATGCTCGTGTGCCCGGAATCGATCAAATATTTGACCGCGTCGTATGCGGCTTGTTCGTCGTTGATCTTAACGGAAGGCAAACGATACTCCATCGAATGCGTGGAGACGAGGACAACGGGCATTTGCAGACGCTGCAACGCCTTATAGTAGTCGGGATACACGGGGTCGCTCGTATAGAGAATGCCGTCCACTTGTTTCTCGTAGAAATTGTTTAAGTAGGAGAACAACCGCGCTCTGTCCCGGTCCGTGTTGCAAATGATCAGGTTATAGCCGAGCATCTTCGAGGCATCCTCCATCCCGCGGATAATATCCGCATAGTATGGATTGCGAATGTCCGGAATGACGACGCCGAGAGTATTCGTTTTCTTGTAAATCAAGCCTCTTGCCAGCGCGTTGGGTTTGTACTTCAGCCTCTCGATGGCGTCCAAAACCCGTAGCTTCTTAGTTTCGACGACGGTTTCCGGAGCGTTCATCACTCGGGATACGGTACTGATGGAGACGTTAGCCAGCTTGGCGACATCTTTGATCGTAGGTTTCATTTTCATGTCCCTATCCTCTTCTGAAAAGCTTTTCAAATCGTTCGCAATCAGATGGTAACGCCCACTAATTTAGATGTCAATATAAACATTAAATGACTTAATTTTACAATAAAATCAATTTTGTCGAACCTTTTGTTTTCCGCGCTTCAAAAAATCGCAAGATACTGAAACGTGTCGTTGCTCCTCCGCGAAAAAAAATCGTCCCCCGCATAGTCTCGAAAGACTAAGTAAGGGACGATTTGGTTAAGGCGTCAGCAGTTCCATGATCAGACCGGCCGTCTCTTCGATCGCTTTCTCGGATACGTCGATGATCGGACAATTCAGCCGCTCCATGATCTCCGCGGCGAACCGCAGCTCCTTGTCGATGCGCTCCATCGAAGCGTAGTTAGCCTGACTGGGCAAGCCTAGCGCCTTCAGGCGTTCGGTGCGAATCCGGAGCAACCTCTCGGGGTGCATGGTCAAGCCGACGATCAGACGATTGGCTGCGCTGAATAATTCTTGCGGAGGCCTCACTTCGATCGTAAGCGGATAGTTGGCCGTCTTGATTCCTTTATGCGCCAGATAGATGCTTAGCGGCGTCTTGGACGTGCGCGACACGCCTACAAGTACGACTTGGGCTTGCAAGAGTCCGCGAGAATCTTTGCCGTCGTCGTATTTGACCGCGAACTCGATGGCCTCGATTTTACGGTAATAATTCTCGTCCATCTCATGCAACAAACCGGGCTTGTACTTCGGCGAGTCGTTGAACGTATCGATGAAAGCTTGCATCATCGGTCCCATTACGTCGACCGAGCGCACGCCGCTGCGGATCGATTCCTCTCTCATCGTCTCGCGAAGCTCCGGTTGAACGAGCGTATAGGCGATGAACGCCCCGGCTTGCAAGGCTTCATGAATGATGGCTTTGATCTCATCTTCGTGCTTAATGTTACCGTATCGGCGAATTTTCACCTGCTCGGTGGCGAATTGGCGAGCCGTTGCTTTCGCGACGGCTTCGGCTGTTTCCCCGACCGCATCCGAACAGACGAAAATAGTTTTCTGTTTTGTCTCCGACATTCGTTCTCCCCCTACTCAACGATAAACCCCGAAGCCAAGTCCACCAATGCTTGCGTCATGTTGGTTTTCGTAATCCTTCCGACCACTTCCAAACGATTATTGCGTTCCCCGGACGCTTGTACGACCGGCATTCCGCCGACTTGATGGTCAAGCATCTTCTTGCCGGCTTCCAATACGGAATCTTCGGGATATACGTACGCGAGGCGAGGCACCCTCGTCATGACCATGCTAATCGGTATGGCCGCCGCATTCGGATTACCTAGCGTCACTTTCAGCAGGTCCTTCAAAGAAACCATCCCGGTCATTGCGCCTTGGTCATCCGTTACTGTCAAAAATCCGGTGTTCTCCACGAACAGAGAGATTACCGCATCGTTAACAGTAGCATTCTCCAAGATGACGACAGGCCTGTTCATCACGTCCTTGACTTTCAGATTGAGGAACTTCTCCTGCTGCTGTCCTTCGGATGTCATCACCTTGCCTAGAAAATAACCGACCTTGGGCTTCGCGTCGATGTACCCGAGCATAACGAGCACCGACAAGTCCGACCGGATTGTCGGACGGCTTATGCCCAAGCTTTCGGCGATCTGTTCGCCTGTAATGGGAGCTTGTTTCTTGACGAGCTCGATGATTGTCAACTGTCTTGCGGTAAGTTCGATAGCGATCTCGCTCCTTAATCGCCCATTGGCACGTATTATTCCTGAAATCTGCTCTTGTTGTTATGTATGGTATATCACAAACCTATATGTGATACAATATTTAACTAAAAAAATTCGGTATGTTGTCAGATATAACGAAGAGACGCACAGTAAAATTTCTTTACTCGCGCGTCTCGTGCATCCTATTCGGTTTTAATGACTCACCGAAGTCCGCTCCTTGCCTTTGTCGGACTCGCCGGCGTTACGGTTAGCGGCATCGCGATCCTGCTGCATCTCTTCCACCGTTTTGATTTTTAAGCGCGCGGCTCCCTGATACTCTTCACGCGTCGGGATCAAGTTGCCTGAATCCAAGCGCGATCGAGCTTCGGCGATCGATGCTCCGTACTGCGGCAGCCATTGCGCTTGCGCAACGAGCATTTCGTCGACCATCTGCCATATTTCTTTCGGATTACACACGGCGCCGACAAGCGGATCCATCATGAACGCTTGGCGGAGAAGCCGGTCGTCTCCATGAATCGCCGCTTCTACCGCCAACCGTTGAACGGAAATGCTCACGTTGCATACTGCGGCCGGGCCGAGAGGCAATTTACCTACTTGCGGCATGGAAATTCCGTTGCGATCGGCGTATCCAGGGGCTTCGATAATCGCGTCGTCCGGCAAATTCGCGATCACTCCTCCGTTCACGACATTGAAATGACCGCGATACGTTCTGCCGGTTTCCAACCCTTCGATAATATAAGAACCATGCTCCTCGCCGCGCTCCTCGGGCGCGTATTTCATGGCAGGCTCGCGCATCCAATTCGGGAAATCGGTCTCGAACCAATTGCGTCCTTCCGTGCAGACGCGCAAATAACCGCCGGTCTCGCCGTTGATCCAACTGCCAAGGTCGATCCAGTCGGCGATCTCATCCGGACGTTTCCGATACCATGGCACGTATTCGCTTAGATGACCGTTCGATTCCGTACTGTAATACCCGAATCTGCGGAGCATATCGATCCGGACCTTTTCCGTGCGGCTGAAATCCGGATGCTTCTCGAAAGCTTCCAGAAGTTTGCCGGTTAAGTCCTCGCCATCGTGCCGAATTTGCACGTACCACGTCTGATGGTTAATCCCGGCGCAAATAATATCGACTTCCTTCTTGTCCAAGCCGAATGCTTCCGCGATTTGCCGATGCCCGCCTTGCACTCCATGGCATAGTCCGATCGTGCGCACGCCGCCGTACTGGTTGCATGCCCAAGTCAGCATAGCCATCGGATTCGCGTAGTTGAGCAGGAGCACGTCGTCCGCCGCGACTTCGCGAATATCGTTGCAGATGTTCATCATCTCCGCGATTCCGCGTTGCCCGTACATAATGCCTCCCGCGGACAACGTATCTCCCACGCATTGATCCACGCCGTATTTCAACGGAATATCCACGTCCGTGGCGAACGCTTCCAGGCCTCCGACCCGAATCGTGCAGAAAACGTATTTCGCGCCTTTTAACGCCTCGCGCCGGTCCGTCGTCGCATGGATCCGGATGCCAAGACCGTTCTCGTCGATGTCACGTTGACATAGTTCCTTAACCATATCCAGATTATGAGGATTAATGTCCGTAAAAGAAACTTCGATTGCCTTGAATTCCGGCACGCTCAACAGATCGCGAAGCAATCCGCGCGTAAATCCGATACTGCCCGCTCCAATAAATGCAACCTTAAAAGCCATGTAACCCGCCTCCACGCTCGTTATCGTTGGAATGAATACCTCAATCCATTGTAACAAGCCGTTTAAAGGAAGCGTTATCAGAATCGTGACTTCATTAGGCCACCGCTGTCAGAAATCCTCACTTTTCTAAATCAGAGAACTTCATTTTATCCATGGAAAGACGGTATTCGATCGGAGTTCGGCCCGTATGTTTCTTGAACAACGCGTGAAAATATTGCCGACTTCCCGTTCCCACGTAATCCGAAATATCCGCTACCGGGATGTCCGTATGCAGCAACAGCATCTTTGCTTTCTCCATGCGGATGTCCGTCACGTATTCCATGATCGTTTTTCCGGTATGCGTCTTAAAGATCCTCTGCAGGTAGCCGGGATGTAAGCTGACGTGAACCGCTACGTCGCGAACCGCGATCGGACGGTCATAATTCTGTCCCAGGAATTCCATGCATGATCTTACGTATTGTTCGGTCGGATTCCACCCGCTCGTAGCCGACATTTCCTTGAGCCTGCTTATCCGAACAAGCAATTGCGAGATCAGAAGTCGCTCCAAGAGCTTCCCGCCGCCGCTTCCCCCGTCCAGTTCCAGCACGAGGCTTCTAAGGCAATGATAGACTTCGTCCGAATCCCGCAACCTAAGATAGGATGACTGAGACGAAACCAACGCGCGAAGCGACCGTTCGTCTTCCGCCATTTGTTTAATCGAAGGGAAATATTCGGCCTCCCGTTCCTCGAAACCGAATTCAACGTTTAGCATTCGGCACTTATCGTCCACGATCAACCGATGCGAAAGATTAGCGTCCAGCATAATAAATTCGCCTTTAGCGAGCTTTGTCTGCTCTACCGCCTCCTCATCGCCGTTAAACGTCGACGATTCGATCCACTCCACGACACAGTCGCCTTGAATCACATACATGATTTCCATGGAATCGTGTCTATGGAACGGCATATGGAACTGCTCCCATTGCTTGAAATAATACGCGAATACGCGCGGAGAATAATGGGCTTGCAATAATTTCCCGTCGAAAATACTCCCGTTAGCCATCTTGACCTCCAAATCCGCCGACGACTTTATTTTTACCGACTACCGATTTCCGTCACTCCGTTTACCGTCTCTTTCAATATGGACTTGCCAATCCCTTCAGTCAATCCCGTAATTTTCGATATTTATGTTAACTACAATTACGTTAACATAACATAATAAATAAATAATTTCACTAAACCGCGTTTAATGTTATATTATATGACAAGTAAAAATAGAAAGGGGAAATTGGAATGGACGCATACGCCCTATTATCGGAGATGCCGAAAGTAGATCTTCACGTTCATCTCGACGGCTGCATCAAACCGGAAACTCTAGTAAGGCTAGCCCTTCGCCAAGGCATGCTCTTGCCTACGAATGATGAGATCGAATTGCTGCCCTTCGTGCAAGTCGGGGAGGACTGCACGAACTTAAAGGAATACTTGGCCAAATTCGATTTCGTGTTGCCGTTCCTGCAAACCGGGGAAGCCCTTGAGCAAGTCGCATACGAAGTCGTGGAACAAGCCGCCGAGCACCGCATCAAATATATCGAAGTCCGTTTCGCTCCGCAATTGCATAGAAATGCCGGACTGTCCGTGGATGAAACGATTAGCCGAGTAATCGAAGGTTTGCGACTCGGCGAGGATCGCTTCGGCGTTAAAGCGCGAACGATCGCGATCTGCATGAGAAACCATCCCGCCGAAGCGAACTTAGAAGTCGTCGATGCCGCTTCCCGATTTATCGGACGCGGTCTCGTCGCGGTCGATCTCGCCGGAGACGAATCGTCGTATCCCGCTTCGCTGTTCCGCGAGGTATTCTCTCTAGCCCGGGAGAAAAGCATTCCGATTACGATCCATGCGGGAGAAGCCGGCGGGCCGGACAACATCGAAGAAGCCGTTCTCGGCCTTGGAGCCAGTCGGATCGGGCACGGCGTAAGGCTGAACGAGAACGATAACGTCTTCAGCCTCGTGCGAGAGCAACGGATTCCTCTCGAATTATGTCCGACGAGCAACATCCAAACCAAAGCCGTAGAAGGTTGGGATGCCTATCCGATCAGGGAATATTTCGAACAAGGCATTTTGTTCACGGTGAATACCGATAACCCGGGCGTATCCGGAACGGATATTACTAAAGAGTATCGGCTGCTCGCCGAGAAGTTCGGATTTACGTTGCGCGAGATTACGACGCTCATCTTGAACGGCGTCGAGGCCTCATTCCTCGAACCCGGCGAGAAAGCCGATCTGAAGCACGAATTCGAGATCATTTTATCGCGGCTCGGGGTATACGACTTGAAGGAGACGGCAAGTTAATCGAATGGATTCATAGGGTTATTGGATCGCGCAAGGAAGTCGGTCTTCGTCCTCGAAGGCCGACTTCCTTGCGTTTTGCATGTCCGAAGCCGGCAGGATTATAATGGAGAAGATGAGGAGCTGATAAAGTTGGATAAATTTCAAGGACAATTAGAACAATACGCGGCTCTGGCTATCGAAGTCGGCGTAAACGTTCAGGCAGGCCAGCAATTATGCATTATTTCGCCTATATCGGCAGCTCCATTCGTACGCGAAGCCGTTAAGCACGCCTATAAAATCGGGGCGAAATACGTTTACGTGGACTGGAGCGACGAACAAATTATTCGGACTCGCGCGGAACTCGCCTCTGAAGAAGGACTTGCCCATTATCCGGAATGGCATGCGAAGGGACGAGTGGAGATGGCCGAGGCGGGCGCCGCTTTCTTATGGGTCGTCGCGGAAAATCCGGACTTGCTCAAAGGCATCGACCCAAGCCGGGTCGCCACGACTACCAAAGCCACGCGGGAAGCGCTGCAGCCCTTCCTGCAATTTACGCTGGGAAATAAAGTCGCATGGTCGATCGTTGCCGTGCCGAGCGAAGCCTGGGCGAACAAAGTATTTCCGGAAATGCCCGAGACCGAACGCGTCGACGCCTTATGGGCGGCCATCTTTTCCGCGACCCGCGTGAACGATCCGACCCCGGTGGACACTTGGAAAAAACACGCATCGTCGCTCGATGAGCGCGCTCAATGGCTTAACGCCCAGCGGTTCCGGAAGCTGCACTATCGCGCGCCCGGTACCGATCTGACTATCGGCCTGACGGACGGTCACATCTGGACGAGCGCAGGCGCTCGCAATGCCGCAGGGAACGCATTCATCCCGAACATGCCGACCGAAGAAGTGTTCACTTCGCCGCATCGCGAGCTCGTGAACGGAACCGTATCCAGCAGCAAACCGCTCAGCTATAACGGCAGCCTGATCGACGGCTTCTCGTTCACGTTCAAGGACGGCCGAATCGTCGACTACAAAGCCGACCAAGCCTATGAAGCTCTCAAAGAGCTCGTAGAGACGGACGACGGCTCGCATTATTTGGGAGAGATCGCGCTCGTTCCGCATCGCTCTCCGATTTCCGATACGAATCTGATCTTCTACAATACGCTGTTCGACGAGAACGCCGCCTGTCATCTCGCGATCGGCTTCGGGTTCCCGTTCTGTCTGGAGGGCGGACTGCAGATGAGCAAGGAACAGCTCCGCGAACGCGGGCTGAACGATAGCCTGGCGCACGAAGACTTTATGATCGGCGGACCCGAGCTCGATATCGACGGTATCTCGGAAGACGGCAGCATCGTTCCTATTTTCCGCGGCGGGAACTGGGTTTAACCGCAATTATCGCCTCGCGCCGTAATGTCCCATAATGCTAAGAGGCTACCCCGCAGGTCGCGTTTCGGACCTTGCGGCGTAGCCTCTATTCACACTATCTCGTAACCTCTCTCCCGCCGGACAGAAGCCTTAGCAGTTCATCGCGTTTCGGAAGCCCTTCCCAATCGCCCTTGTACTGCGTCGCTAGAGAACCCATGAAGTTCGCTCTCTCCAGCGACTTGCGCAACCCGTCCCCTTGCTCCAACTCCCCGTATTCCAGGAATCCGGACAAGAAACCGGCAGCGAACGCATCGCCCGCGCCGACGGTATCGACGATTCGGCTCACGGGATAAGGCTCCGCTTGGATCGCGCGATCGCCGGCAAAACCGATCGATCCGCGTTCGCCGAGCTTCAAGATGACGGCTTTCGCCCCCATTCCGAGGAAAAACGCGCCGTATTCCGACTCCGAGCGCTCCCCGACGAGAAACTCCGCTTCTTCCAAACCCGGCATGAAAATATCGCATAGCGGGATCATGGACAGCAACGTCTCCCGCGCTTGCTCTTCGCTCCATAGCTTGCGGCGCAAGTTCGGATCGAACGAGATCGTCATCCCCCGCTCGCGGGCTTGGCCCATCACCAGACGAATCGCGTTTCCCGTCTCGTCGCCGAGGGCGGGCGTGATACCGGTGACGTGAAGATGCTTCGCGTTATCAAGCCACGAAGCTTCCACATCCCGGGGCGTCAACCGGCTCATGGCTGAACCTTTACGATAGTAATACACGTTCGGATCGCCGTAGCCCTTGAATTCCTTGAAGTAGATCGCCGTTGGATATGCGTTGTCTCGCGTCGTTAATGAAACGTCGACGCCTTCTCCCGCCAGCGTAGACATGATCGCGTCACCGAAAGGATCCGCTCCCAGCCTGCTAATCCAGCGAGTTTTGAATCCCAATCGCGACAATCCGATCGCGACGTTGGATTCGGCACCCGCGATGGAACGGGTGAACAACGGCGCATAGGCTAGCGAGCCATCGCTCATCGTCTGCATGAGTACCATGCTCTCTCCGATCGTTACGATATCCGCTTCTCGCTGACCGATCATACCGTCTTCGCCCCTTGCACCTCGTTCACAAACGCGCGCGCAATCTTCCTAAGCTCGTCGAATTTACCTTCCTTAACGAGCTGCTTATCGACCAAGTTACCCCCGAGACCTACCGCGATAGCTCCCGCATCGAGAACCGAGTTAATGTTCTGCAAGTTGACGCCGCCTGTCGCGATCATCGGAATATGGTTCAGAGGTGCACGGATTTCCTTTAAATAATTAATGCCAAGCGAACCCATAGGGAACACCTTCACCGCCGAAGCTCCCAATTTGTACGCGCGCACGATTTCCGTCGGGGTCATCGTACCCGGCCATACCTCGATACCGCTTTCCACCGCGTAATGGACGACTTCTTCGTCCAAATTGGGAGCGATGAGGTATTCCGCGCCGGCCGCTACCGCTTCCTTGGCTTGCCCCAGATCGAGTACGGTACCTGCTCCGATCCGCATGCGGCTTCCGTAGGTTTCGCGGAAACGCGAGATCATGTTCAGCGCCCCGTCCGTGTTTAACGTCACTTCCAGGAAAACGATTCCGCCCTCGGCCAAAGCCTTGGCCGTAGCATCGCCGGATTCGGCGGATATTCCCCGGATGATGGCGACGATTTTCTCGCGAGTTAACTCTTGCATGATTTCAGAAGACATAGGAAAGCTCCTTTGGCTCGTATAATGGTGTTCGGGATAGCTCGATTAACCAATCGTACCCCATTTTACCACCGTAACCAGTCCGATAACATACCGAATTCGCGCTTTTTTAGCGTATATTCTCCGGGCTTGGATGAGCCTCCGTCTACTTCGCGGTTGCCCGCTCTTCTTTAAGCTGCTTTTTGTACCGTTCGGGCGTAACTCCGACCTGTTGCTTGAACAGTCGGCTGAAGTGCGCCAAATGCTTGAACCCCAATCGGAGCGACACCTCGGTTACGGCCAGCTCCGGATGAAGCAAAAATTGGATTTTAGCCTCGTTAACTCGCTTGCGGTATACGTAATCGAAGATCGTCACCCCGGTGACTTCCTTGAATATTTTCGCCAAATACGACTTGCTGAGATGAAGCTCTTGCTGCAGCCGTTCCATATTCAACTCGTCGTCCGTATACCTTTCCTCCAGCAACGCAATGACGTCTTGGACGGACTTCTCCTTGTCCGAGGCGAATTCCCGTTGCTCGCTTAACGGTTGCAGGCAGCGGTCGTAGACAAAATACAACAAATCCACGAATCCGAGCAGCATGCGTCCTTCGCCGACCTTGTCGCCCCGTTGCTGGTGCTCTCTCATAAGCTGAAGTATTCTTTCGAGTTCTTCTTTCTCTTTCCCGCGGAGGCTTAACCGATAGTTCTTGAACTGCTCGAACGGCTGCATGATCGGCAATACATACGGAAGCTCCAAAAAGGGGCGCAGAATCGCGGGATCGAAATGCACGATCGTTCGGACATACGGTACCGTCGGGTCGATCTTCGGGCAATGCAACGTCATGCCGTACATGAGAATGAGGTCGCCAGGAGAGAGATTGTAAATCTGATCGCCGATCAAGTAATTGCATTTGCCTTCGTGAAAATAATAAACCTCATAGAACGTATGAGAATGGAAAATGGGCTCGAAAGCGCCCGTCGACCGATAGTTCAACTCAAACATGAGGTTGAAGCTCCTTGAGAAGCCCCCCGATATAGTCGGCAAAATGGTTGAGCATATCCGCCGTTTCGGTGAACTGACGGCTGAAATCCTCCACTCCCAAGTAGCCGTCATAACCGACAGCCACCAAGTCCGCGATCACTTGCCGCCATGGAACGCTGCCTACTTTAAGCCCTTTCCAATCGCTTGCCCAGGTCGCGCTTCCGTCCTCCGCTTCCCCGTTAGGGTACCAGCCCGCGTTTTTGACGTGAACATGCGCCAGGTACGGCCCGAGAATTTCCATTCCCATGCGATAATTTTCGAAGCCTTCGTGCACGAGATTACCGGGATCGTATAGAACCCCGATCGCGTTCGGATTCAAGCCGTCGACCAGCCTACGGGCGGCCGAAGCCGATGCGGCGATCGTCACGTGATGAGTCTCGACCAGGCCTTTAACGCCATATTGCACGCATAGCTTCTCGGCAGCCTCCAAATATTCCCTTCCTTGCTTGAACAATTGTTCGAACGGCTTACTGCGGTCGTATCCGGGAACGCCCAAACGAATGACGGACGCCCCAAGGTATTGAGCCGCTTTAAGCACCTGCTCCGTCGCTTCAAGATCGCCTGCGCGCAAGTACGGAGTTACGCTGAGCGTCGTTAAGCCGTGCGCTTCCGTCGCCCGCTTGAAGCGTTCGAGCTCCGCTTCGCCGCCGGAAGGCGAAATCGTGCACAGGTTGTTGCCCCAGAAAGACGGCGCTTGATCCGCGACATCTGCCGGCACTTCCGTATAACGCCACTCTATCGCATGCAAGCCCGCTTGCTTAGCGGTTTCCGCCAATCGTTCCGGATCAAGCTCCGGCGAGGCTACCGTAAATATCGAAAGTTTCATTGTATTTCCTCCTTTTATTCAGCTTTTTTCGCTTTAGCCGCTTGTTCGATTCTTTCCTGAAGCTTCTCGTAGAACAAATCTTCGTCGATCGGCAGGTCAACCCACGCGTCCGTCCAGGTCGATAGCAACATCGCGTTGGATAGCGTAAGTCCCTTGATTCCATCCTCGCCTGGAGCGAGCAAAGGCGTACCTTTCAAGATCGCGTTCGTCCAATCCTGCGTAATTTCCAGGTGTTGAGCTCCGCCTGAGGCTACCGGGACGTCGAATTTCCAAACTTCCGGTTGCTTGAATGCCTCTTCATTGTTCGCGTTGAATTCAGATTCCAGCTCGCGCAGACGCCAGAACGTTATTTTGTCGTCTTCGATGACGATCTTGCCTCGGTCGCCCGATATTTCGTAGCGGTTCGTACCCGGACATTCGTAAGTCGAAGTTACGAATACGCCGGTCGCTCCGTTCTCGTATTCCACGTACGCCGTCACGTCGTTCTCGACCTCGATGTCGCGGTGCTTGCCGAACTGGCAGAACGCGCGGATGCGAGTGGGCATGAGGCCCGTCGTCCATTGCCATAGATCGAGTTGGTGCGGATCTTGGTTGATCAGAACGCCGCCGCCTTCTCCCGCCCAAGTGGCGCGCCATCCGCCGGAGTTGTAGTACGCTTGCGAGCGATACCAGTTCGTGATGATCCAGTTCGTGCGGCGGACTTCGCCCAACTCGCCGGATGCGATGAGCTCCCTCAGCTTGCTGTATATCGGGTTCGAGCGCTGATTATACATGATTCCGTACACTTTGCCGCTTGCCGCGGCAGCATCGTTCATCTCTCGTACTTGGCGCGTGTAGACGCCCGCCGGTTTCTCGACGAGCACGTGCAGTCCGGCCGCGAACGCGGCGATCGCTTGTTGCGGATGCTCGTAATGCGGTGTGCACAGCAGAACTCCGTCGACCTCTCCGGAACCGAACATCTCTTCCGCGGAAGCGAACGTCTTGACGCGGTCGCCCCACTCTTCCCTCGCTTGTTGTAGACGCTCCGGACGCACGTCGCTAACCGCCGCTAATTCTGCCCCTTTTACTTGACCTTCAATCAAATATTTCGCATGGCCGGTTCCCATGTTCCCTATTCCTACGATGCCGATTCTCACCTTATCCAATTCAATTCACCCTGCCTTTTCCGCTAAATGGCTTACTAAAGCCATTGTACCATCTTTAACTGTGGATGAACTTCATCCATAGGCTTGAAAATACGCTTACATTTAACTGTGAGTCTACTTTGGCCGTGGAAGACGTTTCGGAATAGTTAAAAGTTGTATGCTGGAGGAAGTCAGGAAGTCGTTTACGAGGGCGTTATAGCTGGGGCTGATATGGACGAGGAATGGGCTCGTCATTGTCGCATTAAGCGACAATGACGCAGCCTAGCTCACCCGTAGCAAGTAAATAACAGCCGTTACCGTTACGATACTGAGCGCGGTCGAGACGAGTACCGATTGCGAAGCGAAGTCTTGCTCGTTATCGAACTCTACGGCGAGCAGGACGCTCGATAGCGAGGTCGGTACGGCCGAGGAAACGATCAGCGCAGCGGAAAGCATAGCGTTCAGATCGAATAGGAGCACGACGCCCCAAGCAAGCATCGGACCCGCGAGCAATCGAAGAGACGTCGCGATGCTTACGTCGACGGCCAGTCGGCGGCTTATGCCGCCTTTCATGCTGCCAAGCTGCACGCCGAGAGTAAACAACGCCATACCGATAAAAGCATTCGCCAAGTAGCCGACCGAAATATCGAGAAACCCAGGCAAAGGCACATGAAACCCGCGCATCGCAAGAGCGATCGGAATGACGTAGATGACCGGCATCGATAGAATGACTTTGCGGATATGGCGCCAATCTGCTTTGTGAGCGTTGACGGCATAGATTCCATAAGTGTTCGGGATAAGCGACTGCATCATCATAATGATTACTTGCACCGACAACGTATACGTATTGCCCGCGAACGCAAGCTGGTTAATGGGGATGCCGTAATTCGCGCTATTATAGAACAGCACGCTATTACGCATGGCCGCCTTTTTGCCTCCATCGTATTTTCTTAGTCGAATGACCAATTCGAGCAGCGCGTATTGCGCCAGCATGAAGACCAAGAAAAATAGCAACACCTGGCCGAACAGAGAGGCCGAGATCGCCGTTCCGTACAAGAGTTGAAACATGATCGCAGGAGAAAACAAATAAAAGTTCAGTTTGGAAAGCGTTTTGATGTCCAATGTAAAAATTCTGTGAAGCAAGATTCCGAGTCCGATAATGAGCGACAATGGCAACACGTTGTTCCATAATATATGCAGAAAAATGTCCATGCCGTCCATTATCCTCCCCTTGCGGCATAGCGTCAATCCCGAAAAAGGAACGAAACTAGCCTTCATGTTATACTAAGTCTAGCGTTCCCTACGCTTTCCAAACTTCATGAGCAAAGGGTGAGCTTTAGGTGGCTTTCGGCATCAAACGATCGGAATTAAACGCTTGGAAAACGGCGGTCAGCCGCGGAGAAACCGCCTACCTGACCCACTACTGGTACGATGCTCGTTTTCCGCAATACCGCACCGTCACGAAAGTAGGCAATGCGGATCTTGCCCGCCTCGCGCAATGGTGCGCCGAGCACGGGTTGAACCCGCGATATATTCATAATCGTCCCCCTTTTCCCCATTTCGACTTAATGGGAGAGAAGCAGCTGGAAATTCTGCTAAAGGAAAACCTGACCGAGCACATCGAACGATTCCGCCTACGCGAATAATAATAAAGAACCGCCACGAATTCGCTTTGGAGCGATCGATGGCGGTTCGGATTCGCAGTCGCGGCAATCCCGCGATGCGACAATTTTTCTATCCGCGATTCCATTCAAAGCCGACCGCGTTCAAGAACGCCCTGGCCAACACCGCATGCCCTGCCTGCGTCGGATGAACGCGATCCCAAGCCAGCGTCGCGGAGTATAGATCCTTCAGAACGACGTTAAACGCCGCTTGCGTATCGACGAACATCGTGCCGTATTCCTCGGCGATCCGTTTGACGATCGCCCCGTATTCGTCCATCGTGCTGCGCATGGCATCCCGCTCGTTGCTCTCCAAGTAGAACGGAGTCATCAACACGATGTTGCCGACATGGGGTTTCGTCCGTTCGACCAACGAACGCAACGTCGTTTCGTACTTGTCCGCGTAGACGTGCCAATCGGTAATGAACGGCGTATCGTATTGACGCCATACGTCGTTCGTTCCGACCATGACCGATAACCAGTCCGGTTTCCGATCGAGCACATCCTCCTGCCATCTAGCTTCCAGATCGACGACCGTATTGCCGCTGGATCCCATGTTCACGACGCGAATGCCTAAGTCAGGGTACACGGCTTGCAGCAAAGCATCCACCAAGGAAACGTATCCTTTGCCGAGCGCGCCGAACAACCCTTCCCCGTCCGGTCTTTGCCTTTCGCAATCCGTAATCGAGTCCCCGATAAAAAGCAGCTTCTGACTTTTCCGTAATTGCATGTTTGTCTCTCCTCCGCTTGGACCTATGTACTACAAATGATTTCCCACTCATTGTACATCTGAATTTCCGCTACGGGTAGTTAGAATTTACGTCATGCGTCGGTTCGGACGGGCACTTCCAGAAGCTCCTCGACAGGATCGGACTTCGGCTTCGGCTCCGCCTTCCATTTCCCGTTAATCCAAGTAATCAGGAACGAGATGCCGCCTAGAAGAAGCAACACGAACACTTTGTAGAGCATTTGCTCGCCTTCCAGGTCTATGATCATCGCTTTGCAAGCGACAAGCAGCAGCACCGCGCTACCCGCAATACGGAATAGATTCTGATTCCGGTACGCCCCCCACAGAAATAACAGCAACGCGTACACGCCCCAAGATACGCTTAAAGACAATTGCAACAGTTGATCATAGGCCGAATCGTAGTAGACAAGGAAAACGTTTTGAATCTGGACGGTCAGCAAACCTCCGACGATGAGATGGGCGAGAAGCGCGAATACGTTGGACAATTGCTCTTCCGAGCCTTTTACGCGTCTGGAGACGATTCCTTTAACCGAATAATAAAAGCCGATCCAAGCAAGCAACATCCAAGACATCGCGCCCCAATTGAGGAAAGGAATAAACGTCCCGAACCATTCCCCGCGCGGAGCGCTCCAGGTTACCGCGAACCAATAGCAGCCGACTCCGAACCAAATGAAGACGGAGATCACGCTTGCCGCCGCGATTCGTTTGATTTGAGCTACGACGGTCAGCAATCCCGCGATGCCGCCCCAGACGAAAACGTTAATGAGAGGTTTCGAGTCCATTCCGCTGCCCAGATGAGTCGATGCAAGTAACAGCATGAGCGCTCCGCCTAGAAGCTGGCTAATCGATGCCGTCTCTGCCTTGCGCGTCAATCGATAGATGATCGATCCGGAACTCGCATATAGAATGCCGATGAAGAGGAGAACAAAAGAATAATCCAGATCGCCCTGCAGGATGAAAATAGACCAGCAACCGAACAATACGCCATTCGCCAAGCTTAGATACAAGTTCCAACCGTCGAAGCAGCGATTGTTTTTCCAAGAAGACAGCAGGAACCCTACGAGATAATATATAAAAACGGCCAACGCATATCGAATCGGCATGCTCCACAGCCCATCGGTCGGAGGATCGAAGTTAACGTAGTACACCGAATAGATAAGCCACGTCCCGATAAAAGCGACGATCCGAAGCTCGCTCCACCCTCTGACGATGCTAAGGAAGAAAAAGGCCGAGTTAATAACCAGCAAATATAAAAACAACGTGAACACTTGGTCCGTCTCGGGCTGCATCATGAGCGGGGACATCAAACCGCCGATAAGCGCGATATTCATGAGCAGCCTGGATTCGAAGCGATAGGCATACGCGGATACGCCGGCCGTTACCGCGGTCATCCCGATCAACACGATCATCGGACTCCATAATCGGAAGTAGATCCCGGCAAAAGCGAACGTCGCGTACAGAATGCACGCCCCTAGCCCAAGCAGAATCTGCACGCTAGCAAGCCACTTGATTCCCTTATTCGTCAAAGCCAGTCCGGCCACGCACAGCCCTGTTCCGCTCAGCAATCCGAAACCGATTTTCATTCCTTCCGTAATCCAACCTTGATCGAGCGAATACTTGAACAACGTGACGAATGCGGCCAATATAAACAATACGCCGAGCAAGGAAGTCCAATGTTTGCGGAAAATAACGTCCATGTGCGATCAGGCTCCTCTTATTGGTTTGGTTGATCGGGAGGTACGGGCAACTAAACGATCGACGAGCGTCACGAGACCAAGCAATGCGAAGCATAGAATGATCGCCACGATCTCTAACTCGAGCAGATACCATGGCCAAGGCGCCAGAAGATCCAATATCGAAGCGGTATCCGGCTTGCGCGCCAAGAACATGAAGTTGCTGCCCGTCAGGCTGTTGGTAATCGCGGCAGGGATCGCCAACACGTGCAACCAGCCCAACGCTCGGAATACGGAAGCTACCGTCGGGCGATAACCTTCCACCGCCGCTAGAAACACGCTAGCTCCGATAATCGCCCCATGCGCGATAAAGAAGTGAAAGAAACGAAACTGCGGATAGGATACATCCAGGTTCGGAGTCAACAAAGCTTGCATCGCTCCCATGATACCGAGGAAAAAAGTCAGTTCGAACAGCTTACGGCTTCTCGTCAGAAGCACGATCGCGGACAACCAGATCATGATGCTGCACAGCTGAAAAGGAAGTGAATAGAGCCCCCAATTGTGAGTAATCCCATACCAGGTTTGCAGAGATAACTCGCTTCCGACGAGCACTGCCACCAAGGCGTACCTGACGTTGCGATTCGCGGTAGGCGTCACTCTCAATCGTCCGCGAAATCCGATTATGCCGATCACGATGACGGCCGCCATCGCTACCCCTAACGCATGCGCCCACGAGAATGCTTCGAATTCCATCCGCGGCCCCTCATTTCCGATTGGTTGTGCCCTTCGCTTACAACTTCATTGTAGAAAATCCGCACATAAAAAAAAGTACCAACTATGTATGGTACCCCTTAAGTAACCTATTTAGCCATTCGGCAAAAGCGCCAATCGACGCTTAAACTCGCTACAAGCAAGCCAATCTATCGCCCGCACGCAATCAAAATAAACCTTTCTCCTTCGCTTCCTGAGCCGCTTCTTTCGAGCCTTTCGCGCCTAGCTTCTTGAGGATGTGATTGACGTGGTTCTTGATCGTTCGAATCGAGACGACGAGCCGGCCCGCGATCTCGGTCTGGGTTAAGCCCTTGTCGATGAGCTTAAGGAGCTCTAATTCGGAAGGCGTAATGAGGTCCTGCATTTTCTTCTTCTCGAAATCGCGCTCGAGTTGTTTCAACCGGCGGAATTCCTCTCGCATCCGTTCGGCGGCGACCGGACTGATCGGGGACTCCCGGCGAGAGGCGGCGCGAATAGCCTCGGGCAACGATTCGAAATCGGATTTGACCTGGTAGTCGATCGCGCCCGCTTGGAACGAGCGAAAAATAAACTCTTTTTCCTCCATGGAGGTGAGCATGATGACCCTGGCCCCCGTCGTTACGGCCACTTCTTCCGCCAAAACGATTCCCGCCGGCACTCCGTCCAGCATGATGTCCATCAGCACTACGTCCGCATCGATCTCATTTTCGCGTAAGGTTAGACGAACCGCATCCGGATCCGTGGACGTATGAACGACCTTGATATCCGGCTGACCGTTCAAATAAGCGCCGAGACCGCGAAGCCAATCGCGATCGTCTTCGACGATCCATACTTTGATGTCAACCATGCGCTTCAACTCCTTCGATCGCCGTTAGCACGGGTTGTTTACGCACCGCTTTAATGGTCCTTTTCGGAAAAATCATATATATCCGAGTTCCGACTCCGGGTTTGCTCCGAATATGCAGAGAACCTCCGTGTTTGCGCATGACGTAATAAGCGTAAGGCAAACCTAATCCGAAATTCGCTTCCTTGCCGCTCTTCGTCGTATAGAACGGCTCCATCGCTTTCGCCGCCTCAGCCCTATCCATGCCCGGTCCCGTGTCTCTTACTTCAAGGGTCAGCTCTCTTTTCCCTTCGCGCATTGAAACGAACAGTCGCCCCTCGCCGTTCATCGCATCGATGGCGTTGGAGACGAGATTGTTGATCGACTCTCCGACTTGCGCGGGATCCAGCATGCAAATCCACCCATCGGCAACGTTAACCTGCAACCGGATGTTGTGCAACCTCGGTTCATGGGGCTTCAATGTTTCCCGTATGAACGAATCCAGCACGACTTCTCTAGGCTGAATGACCAAGTCTTCCGTCCGGCGGTGAACTCTGGCGATCATCTCTTGAATATGACTGGAAGCACTCTGAACGACCCGAATATCCTCGAGCAATTCCGTCTGTCCCGTCGTCTCCGCGTAAGAAGTCATTTTCTCGGTAAAAAGCCGCATTTTCCCTACGTTGTTCTTGATCGCATGATGGAGAATCGCCGTACCGGAAGTAACCGCCCTCAACGTGGAATCCAGTCTACGTCTGTCGATCATCACCCTTACGCCGAGGAAACCGTACGTAAATAACCCGATCAAGAATACGGCGACTCCGATACCTACGAACCAGACGTTATATCTCCACATGCCAAGCCATCCTAGGCTAGGCAGAACGTAACTAAAGAACATGGCAAACAGAACCGGCGGTAAAACCGCGAGGCAAATGAGCCAATGGGAGTGCGTGACCGGAGAAAGCCGGGAACTTCTTAGCAACACCAGGCAGATTCCCGCGACGAGATAAGGAACAGCCCACCAGACGACGATTCCGTAAGTGATGGGCGTGTACTCGTTGTAAGGGGGAGTGAAGAGCAGGCATAAGACAATCGGTAAAAGCAATACGGTCGCGATGATCCTCCTCGTCCGTGCAGTCCTGAAGATAGGGCGATAGGCCATCGCAAACAACAAAAAGGCATAAGGAAGCCCATAGTAGCAAGCTATCGAAGACGTCGCTTGTACGTGATAGAGAGCCGATTCCAAGCTTGCGCTTGGATGGTTGTCATGTATATAGGGAATGATGACGTTCGCAAGCGTTGCGGCGAGCGCCCCCGCACCCCCGGATATCGCGACGGCGCTAAGCCAGCGATTTACGGAGGAACGAAAATCGGCGAGCAGCAGGATGAGCGCGACCGACCATAACGCGATCCAAACGAATAGCATGGAGCAGCCCCTAACTTAAAATTGCTGTCGTTCGAGCCATAACCCGCATACGGTCGTCCAATTCGCGACGTGCGGATCTTCCTCGGCCAAGCCTAGTCCGTGTCGTCCGTTTTGGTACACGTGCAGGTCGAAAGGTACTTTATTCTTGCTCAGTGCAGATGCGAACAACAAGGCGTTCTCAACGGGGACCGCCGCGTCGTCTGCGGTATGCCACAGGAAGGTCGGCGGCGTGTCGGGCGTCACTTGACGCTCGCAACTCATGAGCTCGATGAGCTTAGGATCGGGATTCTCGCCTAGAAGATTATACATCGAACCCGCGTGATGATAAGGCGGCTGTCCGGTGATGACCGGATAACACGGCAAAATGGCATCCGGGCGGCAGGACTGTCTGTCGATCGGATCATCCGCCTCTGGGTTCCCCATGTCGTAAAGCGTACCTGCGGAAGCCGTTAAGTGTCCGCCCGCGGAAAAGCCCAGCACGGCGATCTTGTCTCCTCGGACTCCCCAATCGACGGCATGATGTCTAACGTATCTTACAGCTCTTTGCACGTCCGATAACGCGCAAGGGTATTGGTACGGCGCCACGCGATAACGCAATACGTATGCATTTATTCCGATAGAATTGAGCCATAATGCGATCGGCTCCCCTTCGTGCCCGGCGCGCATGCCGTAACCTCCGCCCGGACAAACGATGACGGCTCCCCTTCCGGTCTCGTTTACGGGATAAGCCATGATCGCTGGCGTATCCTCGTCTCCATTGCCTTGCGCGAGCGGCGCCCCCTCCGGCCAAAGTTTAATCCACTCTCTATTAGATGCCGTCATTGCATATCCTCCCAAGATGAACCATTCTTTTAAGCTATTAACGTTTATTGTAAACCCAACCACTGGAAACGACAATACGACAAAATTCTACGGCCGGTCCTCCACGACCAAACCGAATTCATCGCGCTAACCTTCCGCTTGCAGGATAGTTGAAAATTTGCAACATTCAAGTGGGTCTTCACGTCTAATATTGAAATGTAAAATTTGGAAAATGGAGGTGCTTTAAGATTAAAAAGATTATTCTTTATTTTATATTCTGTTGTTTTGTTTTCCTGATTGGTTGCAGTAAAGAAACAACTGAGCAGAATAATGTTAACCCTGTTGAATACCTTAAGTCGTTTGGTTGGAATATTGAGGAAAAGATTAGCGAAAGAACGCAAGAGACAAAAAACTATCTACCTGCAAAAAACGCAGGTATTGATTTGAATCCGTATAAAGAAATTTATATTACAACCTACTTGCTGAAAGAAAAACAAATAACAGGGAAGAAAATATACGCTGACATTTATAAATATAATGAACATATCATTGGAGGATCCGGACATTTAGAGACTTGGGAGCCTGGAGATTTCCCTTTGAAGGATAAAGAAAGGTTAATCAACGAAGGAATAATAAATAGCTAAACAAAAAAGAGCAGGAAAACTCTGCTCTTCCGTTCGGATCTCTTCGTCACTTCTGCTTAAATGCCTCGTTATAGCAACGCCGGCACACCGGCTTGTAATCTTCGCTTCCGCCAACCTGGATCTGATCGCCTTCATTCACGGGTACGCCGTCCTTGAACCGGATGACCATCGTCGCTTTCCGGTCGCAGTACCAGCAGATCGTTTTGATTTCTTCGATCTTGTCCGCGTACACGAGCAGATTGTAGCTACCTTCGAACAACTCGTTCTGAAAATCGTTCTTCAACCCGAACGCCATCACGGGTACGTTGAGCTCGTCGACCACGCGCGTCAACTCGATAATATGATGCTTCTTCAGCCACTGCGCTTCATCCACGAGCACGCAGAAAAACCGCCCCGAGCCCGATAGCTGCGTTTTGACGGAATCGAACAAATTCGTATTCTCGTCGACTGCGATCGCGGGACGCGTAAATCCGACCCTGGAGCCTACCTTGTCCGAACCGTTCCTCGTGTCGATTGACGGCGTGAAGATGAGAACCGGCTTGCCTTGCTCCTCGTAATTATAGGCGACTTTAATGATTTCGAAAGATTTACCGCTATTCATGGTTCCGTATTTAAAGTATAGCTGAGCCAAATGTGCACCCTCCGCAACAATGTAGATGGAATGCAACCATTATACAACACTTGCGGTTGCCACAGTAGGTAGCATTATCGGAACTTTGGGCTCGGACTAACCGAGTATATCGGAAATCCGGATTTTAGTGCCCGTCTTCGAGCTCTCGATCGCTCCGAGCACCATCGCCATGCTCTTGATGTTATCCCGACAATCTGTCTCCGCTCGTCTGCCTTCCGCGAGCGCGTCGAACATCTCGTCCAGGCAGCCCTCGTGGAATGACTTTTCCTGTTCCTTTGACTCGCCCTCTTTTCTTACGTATTCGCGCATGAAGTTTCCCTGTTGATCTCCCGGCGCTACGATTTCCGCGTAAGGATTGGACGAGCCGTCCCAGATCGCCGTACCTATCTCCCCCGTCACTCGCCATTCGGCTTCCCACGAAGTCGGCGCGCCTTCCGCACACCAGGATCCCCGATAACAGAACACCGAGCCGTCCGACATTTCGAAAATGCATATGGCCGCCGCTTGCCCCGCATACCATGAACCGGCGGGATTAAATTCTTGGCAATATACCGTAACCGGGTCCGCCCCAAGGATAAGCCTAGCCTGATCGAATGTATGAATCGCCATATCGAGCAGCAACGGGCTATCCATCGCATCTCGGAAACCGCCAAAGTGGGGGGCCAGGAAGAAATCGGCACCGACGAATCCCGGCTTGCCAATCTTGCCGTCTTCGATGAAATTGCGAAGAGCCCGGATCCGATTGTCGAATCGTCGGTTCTGCATGACGAAATGCATACGCCCCGTCCTATCGGATACGCCGATCACTTCTTGGCATTCCTCCAGCGTCTCGGCGAGCGGCTTCTCGGAGAACACGTCGCAGCCGAGCTTCATCGCCGTCGTGCTGATGGCGAAATGGCTGGCGGGGATCGTAATATCGAATACGAGATTCGCTCCGGTTTCCTTGATCGCTTGGGCGAGATCCGTAAATGTAGGGCAAGTAAGACTATGACGGTCGGCCATCGCTTGCGCAAACTCTTGCTTTATGTCGACCAGCGCGACGATTTCCGCATCAGGCCTTCCGATCGCATATTGTACCCATGTATTCGCCATACCTCCGCAGCCTGCGACCGCGATTTTGTAATTGCGTTCCACCGGGAATTCAGCTCCTTATTGTTCATTCGCGTTGGCTATAACACTCTAATCTTGCGTAATCCGATTTCTCCACTAACATTATATCGCTATCGCAACAAACTTTCTCTATGCAATCCTGTGATTAAGTAGCATTATATTGGCATTCAGTTGTATGTGTTTCTGGGAAGGTGAGCGGCGAGGTTATTAGCGGAACAGGGGTCCGTTATTGTGGCGGATTGGGCGACGGCGAGGTTATTAGCGGAACAGGGGTCCGTTATTTCGGCAGATTGGGCGGCGAGGAGGCAATTAGCGGAACAGGGGTCCGTTATTTCGGCGGATGGGGTGGCGGCGAGGTTATTAGCGGAATGGTAGTCCGTTATTGTGGCGGATTGGGCGGCGGCGAGATTATTAGCGGAACAGGGGTCCGTTATTTCGGCAGATTGGGCGGCGGCGAGGTTATTAGCGGAACAGAGGTCCGTTATTTCGGCAGATTGGGCGGTGGCGAGGTTATTAGCGGAACTGAGGTCCGTTATTTCGGCAGATTGGGCGGCGAGGAGGCAATTAGCGGAACAGGGGTCTGTTATTGTGGCGGATTGGGCGGCGGCGAGGTTATTAGCGGAACAGGGGTCCGTTATTTCAGTAGATCGAGTAGCGAGCAGATTAATAGCGGAACCAGGTTCCGTCATTTGGCAGCGAGACATTTAGTGGTCTGGCAGATCCTTACTTCGCCGAAAGAAGTAACTGCGAGACATTTAGTGGTCTGGCAGAACCTTACTTCGGCGGAATAAGCAACTTCGAGACATTTAGTGGTCTGGCAGATCCTTAGTTCGCCGAAAGAAGCAACCGCGAGACATTTAGTGGTCTGACAGAACCTTACTTCGCCGAAAGAAGTAACTACGAGACATTTAGTGGTCTGGCAGAGCCTTACTTCGACGAAAGAAGCAACTGCGAGACATTTAGTGGTCTGGCAGAACCTTACTGCGAAGAGGCATATAGCTATCTTAGAGGTCATCCCTCCCTTCCGGCAACTCAAAAAAACTGCCGTGCGGCGAGACGCCCGGCAGTTTGCATGCGATGCTGGCAAACGATCAGATCTTAACGAGAGACAGCGATGGATGGACTTCCGCGATGCATTCCGGCGTCTCCCAGCCTACGTTCTCTACGGAAGGCATAACGGGATACATCCGGAAGTCGGGCTCAGGCAGCCTTTGCAACAAGCCCTGCAAGATTTCCGGTCTCGTCTCGTCCGGATTCAGCCATTTATCTAGCGCTTTCTCATCCAAGATTACGGGTTGGGGATGGTCGGTGTCGAACAATGTACCTCTCGTTATGACGGTGCACATCGGGAACTCGTTTTTCTCGGAATCCAGCCACACGTCGAATATCCCCGGCATCGCGAACGTCGATTTCGTGCGATGGACGACTCTCCACGCGCTTTTGCTTTTCCCTTCCACTCTCCAGACGTAAAATCCGCTGCAAGGGACGACGCATCTCTTTTTCTTCAGCATCGAGTTCAAGTATTTCCGATCGACTAGCGAATCCAAGTTCGCGTTGATCGAATTTTTGCCCCAATACGGCATCAATCCCCATCTGTGCTGGTTCAAGAAACGTTCGTCTCCGATCTGTTGGATGATCGGAACCTGCTGGGTAGGCGAAATATTATAACGCCTCGAATAAGGAGCTTGAACCCTGTCAATGCGGAAATCTTCCGTCAAATCGGATAACTCCGCGGTCAGCGAATAGCGATTACACATGCGCATCAACCCATTTCCGTTAATATCTTCCTCCTCAGTGTGGGCTACGGGTAGGTAAAATATGTATCGCGCGAAAGACGAAGAGCGATGGCACGAGGAATCCCCTTGCCATCGCTCCTGATATCTTCAATTAAGTCTTTTAATCCAAGGCGTGATCCGCTAATCCGATCGGCAACGGCGCCGGCTTCTCGCAAGTGCTTGTCATCGCATAGTGGGTACCTTGCGCCGACGCGTCGTGGAATCCATGCATCGCTTCGAGCACATGGAAAGCCATTTCGCCGTTCGCCCGATGCTTGCGTCCCGATTTAATGGCTTTTGCCATGTCCGCCGCTCCCACTCCGCGCGCGTTCTCCGATTTCCCGTGCGACAACGGAATTTCCGACCATTCCCGGGCTCCGGCGCGCTGAATGTAAACAGGTCCTCCGAAGGTGTTCGGATCCGGAACGATAAGCGTCCCTTGACTTCCGTACACTTCGATACGCGGCAACTGAGATCCGCCTTTCACGTCGAAGCTCGTCAAGATCGTTCCGATCGGTCCGGAAACGAACTCCATCACGCCCGCGATATGGGTCGGCGTCTCGACCTTCATGACTTGTCCGAATTTCGGTTGGCTTCCGATCGTACGTTCCGGGAACGAGATTCTCGTCATTCCCGTCACTTGTTTGATCGGCCCGAGCAGCGCGATCAGCGCCGTTAAATAATAAGGTCCCATATCGAACATCGGACCGCCGCCGACCTGATAGAAAAACTCCGGAGCTGGATGCCAGTCCTCGGGACCGCCGCCAAGCATAAATGCCGTGGCGCCGATCGGCGTCCCGATCCAACCGTCCTCGATCAACTTTACGCAGGTTTGAATTCCGCCGCCCAAGAACGTATCCGGCGCGCATCCGACGTAAAGTCCCTTCTTTCTGGCGAGCTCGAGAACTTTTATTCCATCCTCGCGAGTGACCGCCAGCGGTTTCTCCACGTACACGTGCTTACCGGCTTCAAGCGCCTGCAAACATACGTTGGCGTGCGCCTGCGGAATAGTCAAATTTATAATGAGCTCGATTTCCGGGTCGCCTAGAATTTCTTCTACGGAACAGCCTCGAATTCCGTATTCTTCTCCTTTAGCTTTGGCGCGCTCTACGTCGATATCGGCGCATGCGACGATGTCCATCGATTCGAACCGTTTACCGTTCTGAAAATAAATACCGCTAATGTTGCCCGTGCCAATCATACCTGCTTTAATTTTCGCCATTGACGGTTGCCATCTCCCTGCTCAACTTATTCACTGATCGCTCCCTAATAATGTACCATTGAATGGACTTGCCTATCTGGTCATTTCATTATAGGAAATTGGCATCATTAAAATACGGGAAGCGAGATGTTAGCCTCGCTTCCCGTTCTTATTCAATCTATTGCCCCATCGTAATAAGCGCTAAACTAGCCTGACTATGCGTGGAGCCCCATTATATTCAAGGTCGATTCCGAACTGATCCTCGGGCAATTCTCCGTTAGCCCTTTACCGCGCCAGCCGTTATTCCGCGGTTGATCTGATCGGTAAACAAGAGATACATAACAATCGAAGGAATCGAGATCATTGCGAGAACAGCGAACTGCGCGCCGTAGTTGGACGAGTATTGGCCCATGAAGTAGACGACCGCGAAAGGCAACGTACGCAACCTGTCGGTATCGATATACGTAACAGCCATAATGAATTCGTTCCAACAGCTAAGGAAAGCTAATACGGCGATCGTTGCGATCGCTGGTTTCAACACGGGAAGAATGATCCGGAATATTAGACCGGGAACGCTCGCCCCGTCCATGACGGCAGCTTCTTCGAGCGCTCGAGGGATCGTCTCCAGAAACGCGGTGATAATGTACATGCTGATCGGAATCTGGAAAGCCGCGTAAGGCAAGATCAGAGCCGCATAGCTATTTAATAGTCCGACTTCGTTAAATAGACTGAACGTAGGCAGCAACGTCGAGTAGATCGGAATGATCATCCCCGCCATCAGCAACGTAAAAGCCACTTTCCTGAATCTCCACTCCATTCGCACGACCGCGTATCCCATCGCTACCGAGCAACCGATAATGGCGAAGATCGATACGGCCGAGACGATTATGCTATTCATGAACAATTTCGGAATATGCGCATTATGGTAAGCGTCGATATAGTTTTTCCATTTCGGCGGATTTGGCCACTTCAGAATTTGAGAACCGTAGAAATCTCCGCTCTTAAGCAACGAGAAGTCGAACAGCCACAATAACGGGAACAGCTCTAGCAATACCAAGATGATCATGAAAACTACGAAAGTCCAGCGAATGTAACCTTTGGCCATGGCTTGCATCTTAATATTCACCTACTTCCCGCTTCATCGCGCGGTTCATGATAACCGTGACGATAAGGCAAATGGCGACGAGCAGAATCGAGATGGCGTTACCGTATCCGTACATCGATTCCCTGAACGCCTTGGAATACAAGTAGGTAGACATAAACTGCGTGCTATTCGCGGGTCCGCCGTTCGTCAACAAGTATACGGTTTCCATCTGTTTGAATGCAGACACG
Source organism: Cohnella endophytica (assembly GCF_003628305.1). Taxonomy (GTDB): domain Bacteria; phylum Bacillota; class Bacilli; order Paenibacillales; family Paenibacillaceae; genus Cohnella; species Cohnella endophytica. Next base: position 560,617 of record NZ_RBZM01000002.1, read on the forward strand.
ACCGCTAGCACCATATTGATTCTAAGTACCGGAGTCAGCAGCGGCAACACGATCCGGAAGTTGAATTGGATCTGGGAAGCGCCGTCCAACATCGCGGCTTCTTGCAAGTCCTTCGGAACGCCCTTAATTCCAGCGTAATACAAAATGAACGCATATCCGAACCCTTGCCACATAAGCACCAAGATGACGCAGCCGATCGCATAGCCCGGACTTCCGAGCCAATCCTGACTCCAATCGGACTTGCCTATGATCGTAAGCACGCGATTCAATAGACCGAAGGTCGTATCGAAAATACTCACCCACAGCTTCGTCGTTACGAACGTGGAAATAATCGACGGGATAAAAATACATACCCGCAAAAGCTTTTCCCATCGTCCGCAATACTGGACGAGCATCGCGATCAGGATCGCGAAGGGATGTTGAATCAGAACGAGTCCAAGCCCTAACAGCAAAGAGTTTCTGAGCGACAGCCCGAAGATGGAATCCGAATCGAATATGTCGGCGTAGTTCTTGAACCCGACGAAGGAATACTCTCCCACTCCGTCCCAGTTCGTCAAGCTGTAATAGAAACTGATTACGATCGGAACGACAATCATTATTGCGAACAGGACCATTCCAGGCGCCATCAGCAAGAAGACCGTTTTCCTGTCGCTCATGATTTTATGCATGATCTTCACCCTATCCGCTTATACGGGGCGCAGACAATACCTACGCCCCGTACGATTTATCTGATCTGCTTATTGCGAGGCTTTGGCGGATTTGTCCGCTGCGCCGTCGATCGTATTCGAGAACTCTTCCGGAGTCAGTTTTTTGAGCTCCAGCTGGGAGAGAGCGTCGTAGAACGTTTTTTGCGTGTCGGCCGTGAATTTATCTTGCGCGACTGTACCGCTATAAGAAGTCGCGGTGTTGAACATTTGGCTCAGGTCTTTCTGTACGGCTGTCTCGTTGCCCGTCATGAATTGGTCGTACTTCTGGCCAGGGAACGTGATTCCGTTCTGCCAGACGCCTTTCGCCCAGTTCTCCGGCTTGAACATCCAAGTCAGGAACGCGATAGACTCGGCTTTGTGCTTAGAGTTGTTCGCGATGGCATAACCGCCGCCGAACCAAGCCGCCAGATCCGTAGTGACGCCTTTGCCGCCTTCGATCGTCGGGAACGCGAACGCACCGATGTTATCGCGGATTTCTTGCGGGAAGTTCTCGTCCGCCGCCATACCCATTTCCCATTCGCCCATCATGTACATGGCCGCCTTGCCTTGACCGAACATGTTGCGAGCAGCGCCGTAGTCTTGGTTCAGGAAGCCTTTGCCGAACGCGCCGGCGTCGATCCATTTCTGCATGGCGGCCGCGGCTTGAATTACGGCCGGATCCTTGAAGCTGCCCGTGCGGTCCATAGCGTTCTTCGACGTATCGAACGTGCCGGAAGCGCGCTCGAGCATGTTGTCGAACCAGAGACCGGATACCCATTGATCGCGTCCGTCCATGGCGATCGGAACAATGTTCTTCGCTTTAAGCTTAGTGAAAGCGGCAAGAAGATCGGCTTCCGTCGTCGGTACTTCAATGCCATTGTCGGCGAAAATCTTCTTATTATAGTAGAGACCGAAGAAATCGGAGTTACGAGGCAAGCCGTACAGTTTGCCGTCGGAGCTGAATCCGTCTAGCGCGGCATCGATGAAGCCATGCTCGGAAAGCGTGCTGCGATCGATCTCGGCCAATGCGCCGCTCTTGATCAGTGGCGACAAGAAGTTCGTGTTGCCCCATGCCGTGAAGATGTCGGGCAAACTATTCGAAGCGTTGTATACTTTGATTTTGTCTTGGAATTGCGGATCCGGAGACAATGTTTCTACTTTGATCGTCACGTTCGGATTTTCTTTCATGTATTGATCGATGAGGTCCTGTTCCATTTTGCCTTGTCCGACGGTACGGTCGGAGTTGTTCGTGAAGAACGTCAGCGTGTACGGCTCGGCGGAAGGCTCGGCGGATGCCGAAGCGGACGGCGTATCGCTCGCCGAAGCGGATGGCGTGTCGCTTGCCGAAGCGGATGGCGATTCGCTCGCCGACTTTCCGTCGTTGTTCTTGCCGCAAGCCGCCAATACCATCGCAACCAGTGCGAGCGTAAGAGCGATCAGCATCATCCTGTTTCTGATCTTTTTCATTTGGACAACCCCTTATCAAGTGTGGTATCGATTACAATTCAAATTATAGGCGCTAAGGGATTGATCGATTAGATCTCATTTTATTGCTTCTTCTGTACATTCTTCTTCAACATTCGTCAACATTGTCCTTTCTTCCTCTATTGGCGGCTGTAGCCCTCTCGTTTTTGTTCATTTTCCTTATTCGTTTGTATATTCTACGGATTTTCTTGCCAAGATTACTTAATTTCTTGCCTAATGAAGCTTCCAATAATTATGATAGGCTTATCTAACAACCAAAGGGTATGAGCGCATGAAGACTAGACGGCTCCAAGGTTACCGCAATTTGCCTATCCGCAGTAAAATCCTGCTCATGTTCGTTCCGTTGTTCGTCTTAACGATTACTATCACCGGGGTTTTCTCCTACCGAATAGCGGCGACCGAAATCCTGAATAAGATGAAAGCCGTTCAGAACGGAGTCGCGAGCCAAGTTACCGATCATTTGAACTATATCGCGCAGGACGCGATCGACGTATCGGATTACTTGTTCCTGACTCCCGAGATTCAAGCGCTGCTCCTTTCGGACAAAGACAGCGGCAATTATATCCCCCAGGACGCGATTCAATCGATAAGCCGGATGATGGTGACACGCCCTTACTTTCAATTTTTGACGCTTTACTCCTCCCACTTCGCTCCGATCCAATTCAACAACAAGGGATTGTCGGCAGCCATTCCGTTCGAGGAGTATTCCGAATCGTTTCATTATTACGACATTTTGAGGAACACGAATACCGCCTCTTGGTCCATTGAAGTTCCCGGAGTAACGAAAACCATATTCCAAGGCGATAAAATGAACAAGGTCCTGTTGACCAAAGTAATGAAAAACAGCAGAACGTATTCTCCAGAAGGCGTACTCATCCTCGGCATCGACGAGAAGGATATCCGGAGCGCTTACGAGCTTGTTTCCGGAGACGCGCAGATCGCGATTCTCAATAGCGACGGAATCGTGATGTCCGAGAACGACGGCAAATGGATCGGCTATCCGGCGGAAAAGCTGCCCTATTATAAGCAAGATGGCGAAGGATCCGGAATCGGCAAGGAGATCGACGATACGAAATGGGTCTCGACGCTGATCTCTTCCGAACTGACCGGTTGGCAAGTGCTCGTCGTGCAGCCGAAAAAGCAATTGCTCGAGCAGCTTAACCGAATTCAATGGATTACCGCCATCATCGTTCTCGTAACGATTATTCTAAGCATGTTCGTTTCCTGGGCGATATCCGGAGTCATCACCAAGCCGGTTCTCACGATTCTCAAGTCTATGAAGAAATTCCAATTGGGCAATTTCTCGGAGAAGGTGCCGATCTTGGGCATGGACGAAGTCGGCCAACTCGGTTCAGGCTATAACATTATGGTTCAGCGCGTGAAAGGGCTTATCGACGACGTCTATTCCGTCGAGCTTAAGCAGAAGGAAGCGGAACTAAAAGTACTCCAATCCCAGATCAACCCGCATTTCTTGTACAACACGTTGAATACGATCGCTTGGACGGCCCAGAAAAACGAGGACTTGCAAGTCGCGGAGATGATTTACGCACTGTCCAACATATTCAAGATCAGCTTGAGCGAGGGCAAAGAGTTCGTTACCCTCAAGGAAGAGTTCGCGTTGATCGGCAATTATTTGTTCTTGCAGCAGATGAGATTTCCGAACAAGCTGACTTACGAGCTGGAGATGGACGAAGTTTTATCCGACTTCACGCTGCCCAAGCTGTTGATCCAGCCGCTCGTCGAGAATGCCGTCGTCCATGGCATCGAGCCGATTACGGGGGATATCGGATTCATTCACGTCAGGGCGACGTTGGCCGAGGACAAGCTCGTGATCGAGGTTACGGACGACGGCGTCGGAATACCGCAGGGGAGACTGCGGGAGTTAAACGATAAGCTTGCCAGCGTTAGCACGTCCGAACAACGAATCAGCTTCGCGCTAATGAACGTTTCAGGCAGATTACGAATGGTGTACGGTGAACAATCGAGCATCGAGATTCAGAGCACGGTCGGCTCCGGTACCCGAGTGCTGCTATCCCTACCCGTCAGGAGATGATCGGATGTTGAATTTGCTTATCGTGGAAGACGAAGAAACGACCCGGCAAGGGCTCGTCGACCTCATACAATGGGAGTCGATCGGCATCCGGGTTTGCGGAACGGCGGAGAACGGGCTGCAAGCATTGGAAATTTTGGCGGTCGAGCGAGTCGATCTGCTTCTTACCGACATCTACATGCCGCTTATGGACGGCTTGCAGTTAATTGCCCAGATCAAGGAAAAAGGAATGCAGATCTCCTGCGTCCTACTGTCCGGATATAACGATTTCCGTTATGCCCAGAGCGCCATTCGTCTTGGCGTGTCCGACTTCCTGGTCAAGCCGTGCTCTCCCAAGGAAATTCGCGATTTGTTCGAGAAAGTCGCCAACCGCATACTGGAGGAGCGCAAGGAACGGGACATCGTCACGGGATTGCGAACTCAATTGCATGAGAATCTGCCGCTCGTCAAAACGCAGCTTCTTCATCAATGGCTGTTCGAACCTGCCCGCAAAACAGAGGATCGCAAGGAGCAGATGAAAAAGGTCGGTATCTCCGTCTCCTTCCGACATGTCATCGTCATCGCGATCCGCATCGATCCACGCTCCGTGGAGAAACGGACCGAACTGCGTGCCGATGCGCATTTGCTCCATTTCGCGGCGGCGAATATCGTGCAGGAAACCTTACAGCAAGCTTTGCTTCAGCCCGTCGAAATCGTCAAAGACATGGAAGATATCCTCGTAGTCTGCAATGGCTTATTCGAGTGGACCGAATCCAAGCTCGTCGCCGGCTTCGAGAAGCTGATCGCTAACATTAGGCAGTATTTGCAGCTATCAATCTGCGTGGGGGTGAGCGATTCCAAGGAGGACATGTACCAGCTTTCCGTTGCTTACGAGGAAGCCATGGACGTATTAAAGCTGCGGTTTTATCGCGGTTACGGGCATTATTTTTTCTATCATCACGAGAATGTCGCGGGTAAACCGGGTACGCCCGAATTGGCTTACACCTTAGAGTTGCTCAAGATCGAGCAGTCGATCTACGATTCACTCGTAGGCGGTTTGTATGCGGAGGCTCTGAACGGGATCGAGAACTGGTTGGCCTATTTTCACGAGAGCTACCACCAATCCAAAACCCAAATCCATCTCCGGACGCTCGCGCTATTAAACCGATTGCTTCCGATCGCCCAAGAAAAGGCGAATACCGCTGCCGATGCCCTCGAGAAGAACTCGGAGACAATCGGCTTCGGTCTATTGGAAGAAAAAGTCGGCAACTTAGATACGCTCGAGGAACTATCCGGCTTCGTATATCGGGTGTTCCATCAGATCGTATCCGCGCTGAACCCCCAGAAGCAACCGCGGCGTAAGATTCAGCAGGCTCTCGAGGTTATCGCCGAGCAATACGCCACGCCCGGGCTATCTTTGGCGGACGTATCCGGCGCCTTGTTCGTTTCCAGCAATTACTTATCTACGCTGTTCAAACAAGAACTCGGCATCAACTTCCTCGACTACATCCATCAATACAGAATCGAGAAAGCCAAAGCCATGCTTCAGGCGGGGGATCTCAAAATCCAGACGATCGCCCGCGAGGTAGGCTACTTCGACGAAGCCCATTTTACCCGAACGTTCAAGAAATGGGCTGGACTGCTCCCTTCCCAGTACAAGAAAGACGTCGCGGGCAAAGCTTGATCTATTCGGAAGGCCGTTCCGGCAATCACGTTCGCTGCTAGTACTTCCTGCCGCGACGTTGATTTGTCACGCCTGCAATGATACAATTTGTATACAAATATCCAAATTGTATCAGAAAGATTGCTGGACGAGGGAGTGAATGAATGGAATTCGCAAGTAAACGATGGTTCGCAATCCTCATCTTCTCGGCCTTAACTCTGTGTATAGCCGGTTGCGGAGACCTAAACGAACTGTGGGAAGGCAACCCGTCGTCCGCCTCGGGAGCTCCTCCTTCCGACCAAGCGGTCATCGCCTTGCGGACCGAAGCCGATTTGCCCGCCGAAGTACCGAGGGATATACGCATCTTGGAAGGCGCCAAAGCGTTATCCGCGATCAAGACGGGCGACGGGGTAACGAAAGGCAATGGCTACTACCAACTTTCTTACCGAGTGTCCGCGAGCTTGCAGGATGCCGCAGCGCGTTACCGCCAGATTCTTAAGGACGACAAATTCGATTTCGTCGATGAACCCGTTGCCGAAAGCGTATCGATTTCCGGAAGCACCCCCGCATGGATGTTTTACCTGACCATATCCAAATCGAGCGAGGTCAAGGGAGAAACGGCCATTACGATTTCCTACACGAAATAACCTAAAAGAAATACGATGCCATCAAAAAAACCAATGCCTCCTTCGACGAATAAGAAGGAACGCATTGGTTTTAATGGTATGTTCGTCAATCGCAGTAGTACGTAAATCCGATTGCTCCGGCGCCGGTATGCGTGCTGATAATAGGCGTCGTATCCTCGATGTCGATGTCGCGATATCCGAAGTTCTCGACGATGACGTCCTTCAGCTTCGAAGCGAGCTCGAAGCCGTCCGCATGCACTAGGCCGACGCCGCGAATCGTCTTCCCCTCAGTGTCCTCGGCGAAGCGTTTCGCCAAATACTCGATCACGTGGGCACGGCTTCTCACTTTGGCGACCGGGTTAAGCGAACCGTCTTCCAGCGAGGCGATTAGTTTAATCTTCAATAGAGAACCGATCCAAGCTTGGGCTTTGCCGATTCTTCCGCCTTTAACGAGGTTATCCAACGTGTCGACGACGACGAACAACCGGGTTTGCTCCCGGATCGCTTGAAGACGTTCCACGATTTCCTCGACGCTTCGCCCTTCCTTGGCCATTTTGGCCGCCTCAATTACTTGAAACCCGAGCGCCTTCGTAATGTAATGGGAATCGATGACCGTAACCTTCGCCTTCGTCATCTCGGCCGCCATTTCCGCGGAGCGAACCGTCCCGCTTAATCCGCCCGTCATGTGGATGGACAATACTTCCCCGCCATCCGCGCCCAGTCGGTCGAACGCTTCGAGGAACGCGCCGGCCGGAGGCTGCGAGCTCTTCGGAAGCTCCTTGGCTTGTTTCATCTTCACCATGAACTCGACCGGTGTAATGTCTACGCGATCCACGTAAGTTTGATTGTCGATACTGAAGGATAAAGGAACGATTTCGATGCCGTATTCGCTTATGATTCGTTCCGATAGATCGACGGTTGAGTCCGTCACGATTCTAATTGAGCCCACGGGGTCATCCTGCTTTCGCGTGTTGTGATAAGTATTGACCTAACCTGAACATATTTGTGTAGTCTATCATTACGAGCCATAGAATTTCAACTTCTGCAAGCTGCCTATCCTGCTAATCAACGCACGTTTCGTCCGGTCTCCTGTTAATGATACCGCTCGATTAGCGCTGCCCGAAGCTCCCATAAATCTTGGCTGACGTTGACGCGATACGTCTCGGGATTCAGCTTGCGTAACACTTCAGGCCAGAAGAGGGATAACTGCTCTTCATGATAACTTCTGATTCCGTCAAGCGTCGGAAGCTCGAGAATAAGATCCCCGTCTTTGAAAATTGGATGAAGTAACGGTAACGCCTCATAATCGGTAACGAGCTTGGATTGATGAGGATGAAGCGGATCCGGCAGGCGGATCGATTCGCCTGTCACGACGGCTTCCTGCTCTTCCGGCAGGCAAATATAATCAGCCTCCGCTTTACCCGTACGTCTGCTAACGATGCGATAGACGTCTTTCGCGCCGGGCGTCGAGATTTTCTCGGGATTTCCCGAAATCTTAATAACCGGAATGAGTTCACCGTCTTTCTGACGGGCTACGAGCTTGTATACGCCCCCTAAGGACGGTTGATCGAACGCCGTAATCAGTTGGGTGCCCACGCCCCAGACATCGATTCTCGCTCCTTGCGCTTTGAGCTCGGATATTATGTTCTCATCCAGATCGTTCGAAGCTACGATTCGAACTTCGGGGAAACCGGCGTCATCCAGCATCGCGCGGGCGCGCTTCGATAAGTACGCCAGATCGCCGCTATCCAGACGGATCCCGTGCAGCCGTTTACCCCGATCCGCTAGCCATCTTGCCGTCTTGATCGCGTTGGGAACGCCGCTCTTGAGCGTATCGTACGTGTCAACGAGCAGCGTAACATGATCAGGCAGCGCCTCCGCGTACTGCCGGAAGGCATCCTCCTCGCTATCGTGTCCCTGAACCCAAGAGTGAGCGTGCGTACCCGAAGTCTGTATTCCGAAAAGCTTGCCCGCCCTCAGGTTCGACGTAGCGTGGAAACCCGCGATGTAAGTCGCGCGCGCTCCCCAAACCGCGGCATCGGCCTCCTGCGCCCTTCTCGTGCCGAATTCAAGCAACAGCTCGTCCGGCGCAACTCGTTTGATTCGCGAAGCCTTGGTTGCGATTAGCGTCTGATAGTTCAGGAAATTCAACAGCGCGGTCTCGACCAATTGCGCCTCGAAAATTCTAGCCTCGACTCGGATAAGAGGCTGATTCGGAAAAACAAGCGTTCCTTCAAGCATGGAATAGAGATTGCCCGTGAAACGGAACTCCCGAAGCCGCTCCAGAAAAGCCTCCTCGTATCCTTCCTCCTGCGTCCTCAAGTACGCGATATCTTCCTCCGCGAACGCCAAACCCTTTATGTAACCGACTATTCGTTCTAACCCGGCGAACACCGCATATCCGTTGCCGAACGGCAGCTTGCGAAAGTAAGCCTCGAAAACCGCGACCTCGTCGGCGGTGCCGCGCTTCCAATGCGCGTACATCATGTTGATCTGATATTTGTCGGTATGGAGAGCCAAGCTATCGGTCATTCCGATCCCGCCTTCCACCATTCGTCGTAGATCGTCACCGGTCCTCGCCGCTTATGCTCCGTCGCCTCGTAGCGCCGAACGATCATGTCGGCCGTCTCTTCTTGTACGGCTTTGCCCTCCAGATAATCGTCCAGCTCTTCATAGCTGAGACCAAGCGCGTCTTCATCCGGCAATCCCGGCTTCAAGTCTTCCAAATCCGCAGTCGGAAGTTTCGTGAACAGATGCTCCGGGCAGCCGAGCGCTTGCAGAAGCTGTCTGCCCTGACGCTTATTTAGACCGTAGATCGGCGCTACGTCGCAAGCCCCGTCTCCATGCTTCGTATAGAACCCCGTTATCGCTTCCGCCGCGTGATCGGTACCGAGCACCAGAAGCCCGTAATGCGCTCCAAGATCATATTGCGCCTTCATTCGCTCGCGCGCCTTGACGTTCCCTTTGTGAAAATCGCTAAGTTTCTCGCCCGTAGCCGTCTCGAACGATCGAAGTGACGCCTCGACGGCCGGTTTAATGTCTACGGTTACCGTACGCGTCGGCTGAATGAACCGAAGAGCATCCTGGGCATCCGATTCGTCCAATTGAATCCCGTACGGCAGTCTCACGGCCAAATACGAGTAACCGGCGGCGTTTGTCTCGCTATTCAGCTCGTTAACCGCGAGCTGCGCGAGTTTGCCCGCCAACGTGGAATCTTGCCCTCCCGATTGCCCCAGTACGTACCCTTTGGCGCCGGTATGCAGGAGGTAGCGTTTTAGAAACTTCACTCGAGCCCGTATTTCCGTCTCTGCGTCGATCCGCGGGCGTACCTTAAGCTGCTTCCCGATTTCCTCTTGTTTCGTTGTCATCGTCTCGCTCCTCCCGACTTTGGAATGACGAGCCGGCGGCCGTCGTCATCGTTAGCATTTGAAGGCGGATGCGTTCCCATGCATTGTGCGTATGTAAACGATTGAAGGGTAGCTCAAGCATGGAGCTACCCTTCAATCGTTCCTTGCTTATGATTTTATGATTCCAATAATTTCTGGCCGATATATTCGCCTTCCCGAATTCCGCTGGGACAAGCGAACATTCCGCTCGCGATGTGGGAAGTATACTCGTTCAGCTTATCCTTGCTCTGCATGAGCTTAAGCATCGGAATAAACTGTTCTTCCGGATTGCGCTGATAGCTGACGAAAAGAAGGCCCGCGTTCACGTTGCCTGTGCGCGGATCCACGGCATCCGTATACGAATAGCCCCGGCGATGAATCATCTGCTTGGATTCCTTGGCTAGTCGTACGTGAGCGGTATTCGGCATCTGGGCGGCATCCACGGTATCGAATTCGCCTTTCTTGCCGTATGCGGCTCCGGATTCCTTATGTCGTCCGAAAGTATCTTGCTGATCCGAGAGCGACGATCGATCCCACACTTCGAGAAGCATGCGAATTTTCCGATAGGCCATATAGCTGCCGCCCTGCATCCAGGCAGGTTCGCCATCTCCTGCCCACACGACGCTATCATAACCCGCCGGAGTCTGATGGAGATTATTGGCCGTCCCGTCCTTGAACCCGAACAGATTGCGCGGCGTCTGGCCCGGTCGGCCGCTAATAAAGCCTTCCTGCATCCAATTGACGCTGGCATAACCGGTAGAGAGCCGGATAAAGTTACGTACCGCATGAAAGGCTACTTGCTGATCGTCCGCGCACACTTGAACGCACACGTCTCCGCCCGATTGAAGAGGATCCAAGTTCTCCCGAGGCATACGGGGAATGTCCTTCAAATAGGAAGGAAGCTGATTGGCGATCCCGAAACGATCTTTTCCGTCAAGCCTGAAAAAGGTAGGGCCGAATCCGAACGTCACCGTTAACCGCGATGCCGGCAGATCCAGAGTTTCACCCGTATCGCTAGGCGGCAAAAGTGGATTGTCGCCCGTACGCATCGTACCTCCGGACATACTCAGATCGGCGAACTTCGTCCAATCCCTGAACAAACGCACGACGCTTGCCTTATCGGATGTCATCCGGAAGCTCGCCAGGTACATATACGTCTGCTGCGGAGTTATAATGCCCGGTTGATGCACGCCGTACAGCTGAATTTGCTCATCCTTAGGGTCTTTGCCCGCCGCTTCCGTCTTCGAAGGGGAGATCGCATTCTCGATCGCCGCGACTCCCGCTCCTCCGATGGCTAAGCTCACGCCGGCAACCGCCGACATTTTCAGAAAGTCGAGGCGCGACATCCCCTGTTTTTTCTCATTCGATTCCATTGCTCGATCCCCCTCCAGTTGACTTACAGGATGCTAGCCGTCTGGGTCATCAAGCTAGAAAGCACGCTTAGCTCATCGCTGATCTTACGGATCTGTTCCGTAGTCAATTTATCGTAAGAGATATATTGGCCGTTTTCTTGATGACCGAGAAGCGTTTGCTCGAGCTGTTGGAATTGTTTATCCAACTGTGCGCCAAGCTCCGGATTTTTCTCGTTAAGCGCTGGGATAATGGACAAGTACACGCTTTTGGAGCCGCTCACGTTCGCAGCGAAGTCGACGAGATCCGTATGGGAATAAAGTTCCTCTTCGCCCGTAATCTTGGAAGTCGCAGCTTCGTTCAGCAGCTCTATCGCACCCGCGACGACCGTTTTCGGCTCGAGCTCGATCGATTTGATTTTTTCGCTTAATTCTTGCGTGTCTTTCAGAAGTTGATCCGCGTAGACATCCATGCCCTGCAAGTTGTTATCTACCCATAGCGCTTTCTCGATACGGTGGAACCCGCCCCAAGTGTTCGGATCTTCTGCGTCCGCCAGACGCGCATCGATTCTTGGATCAAGATCGCCGAAGCTCTCCGCGATCGGTTCGATCGTCTCGAAATACACGCGCGCTTTCGAATATAACGATTTTGCTTCCTCAATGTTACCCGCTTTAACCGCATCGACGAACAGCTTCGTATGGCTGACTAGTCCGTCCGCTTGCTCTTGAACATATACCTTGTAATTGGCAACCGCCTTGGTCAGCAGCTCGGAGGTCGTTCCCGTCGTAGGCTTGGCGTTCTTAAGCGCCGTCAGCGCATCCTGAAGTTTGGCAGCCGTACCCGTTAACGCTTCGAAATCTACTTTATCGAATGCCGAGGCCGAGAAAATCGGCATAACATACTTCTCGATTTCCGTGTATTCGAGCGGGAACAATTGACGAACCGAGTTCTCGTAAGCGAGCCATGCATCGTTAACCGATTTGCCGAGACGTTTAACTTCGGCGGCGTCTTTGTTCTTAACCGCTTCCTGCAGCTTGCTCGTCTCATCTTGCAGCTTGGATGTTCCTTCTTGAATCGCGCTGTTGCCTTCGGAAGAAGCATCGGTAGTCGATGCCGCGCTCGACGAAGCCGGGCTCGTAGCGGCCGCGGCCCCCTCGTTGTTGTCTTTGCCGCATGCGGAAAGAACGAGTAACAGAAGTGATGTTGCGATAATACCGGATACGAGTTTCGATTTTCCTTTAAACATTGCAAAGTTCCCCCGATTAATAGACCCTTAAGCCATTATTTTTTTGTTTTTGCGTTTAACGAACATCGCCTGTGCAACGATAGCAGACACCCCGGCGATGAGGAATAGCAGCTGCGGAAGCGTGCTGTACCACGACGGATACAAGCTGAAGGACACGCGTTCCGGTAAGTATTCCGTTACCGTGGACGGAATGACGCCCGCCATCTGCAGGCTGTGTATGCCGGAACCCATGAATTTGAAGCATAAGTAGAAAACGATGACGCTAGATACTAGAAAGACGGGACGCACGGGCAGCTTGGTTCCCGCTTTGATGACGACGAAAGCCGCCGCGATCAATACCCCGAATCCGGCGGCAATTCCCGCGGCCAATTCGCTTCCAGGCATCTTGCCGACCATTCCGATCAGGAAGATCACCGTCTCGAGCCCTTCCCGAATGACCGCGAAGAAAGCGATAAGCGCCATCGAGATCATTTTGCCTCCGGAGAGAGCCATTGCGCTTTTCGTTTCGAGAAACTTGTTCCAGCGCTTCACGTCGGAGTTACGGTGCAACCAGTAGCTAACGTAAAGCAGCATTACGCTGGCGAACAAGCCCGTCCAGCCGTTGATCAGCGAATTATTGCGCCCGAAAGCGCTGGAGGACAACAGGAACGCCACGATAAAACCGATCACGATGCACAAAGTCGCGCCGACGGAAGTTCCTCCGATAATCCACCGCCTAGCCGGCCTAGAATTCGATTTTTTGGCGTACATCAACAAAGTCCCGACGACAAGCAAACCTTCGATTCCTTCGCGAATCGGAATCAAGGCCGCGTCCCACCAAGAATATTGAGCGTCGATCAAGGGGGTAAGCGACTCGATCATCCGATCGATGATCGGTTTGGCTTGTTCTTTCTTGTCGTCGCTATCGCTGGATAAGTAAGCGTCGAGCAGAACGAGATCGCGTTCCGAATTATTGTACGTCGTCTGGGATTGGCTTACGATGTCCCCTTCGACGGTTAACCATTGACGTTGCAGCAGCTTCACTTCGTTCAGGGCTTCGGGCCAATTACGCCTGTCCATCAGGTCGCCCGCTCTCCGGAGCTTCATTACGTAAGCGCTAAGCGTTAACTGCTGTTTACCGTCGTTATCCGCGTAGGCGCCTTCCTCGTAAACCTGTAACGAGAAGCGAAGCGCCGAAGAAGTCTCGGCCGCGAGTTTGACGTCTTTGCTCACGATTGCCAAGGAAAGATCCGCGATTTTACTGTCGATCTCAAGCGCCATGTCGAGAGATTGCTGCTTGACCGTTGCTTTGTTCGCGTTCCACCATCTTTTAACGAGACCGAACGTTTCGGAGCCTTGCTCCATATTGCCTGCTTCCAAGAGGGCGTTCATTTTTTCTGCGTTGGCGAGGACAAGCCCCGTTTCATTGTCTGGCGTAGCCGATTCTGCATAAGCAGCTGGGCAATAGGTTAACAATAATGTCGCGACCAAAATAAACGCACAAACCGCGGTGAGAAACGAATGGGCATTCCAAGCGTTCCGCCTGCTCCGGTCCGTGCTTTTCATTCTGACTGCCTCCTTGCTGCGGGTGAAATAAGTTCTCATTGCGATGATAACAATTCTCAATCTCAAAATAATTATAGTCATCCCCACCCGGGGTGTCAATTGAAACAATTGTCTAAATTCGCAGACTTTAGCCCTGTCGCAATGCCAAATAAAGCCTCCCGTAATCGGGAGGCTTTATTTGCTTCGAGGTTTATTGCAATCTTTTCTCTTCTTTGGGCTTGTCGGTCAACACAAGCGACATTCTGCGCCACAAAAACGCCAATAACAAGACGATGAACGTCGTAAATACAGGAAACCAACTATAGCCCCACGATCCCCATCCCGGAATATTTTGGCGTACGGCTTCCACTTCGGAAAGCATTTCTCCAGCCGTATAACCAAGAATCGCGGAGCCGATCCAGACAAGAGCGGGAAATCGGGCCATCACCCGAAGGATCAGTTGGCTCCCCCAGACTAGCAATGGAATGCTTAGGGCGATACCGACGGCCATTAGCCAGAGATCGTTCTGCGCGATCGAAGCGATGGCAAGCACGTTATCCAAGCTCATGACCAAATCCGAGACGAGGATAATCCCGATAGCCTTGCCTAGGGAAGCGACTCCCCGCACTTCTTTCGAACCTCCGTCATCGAGGATCAAATGGATGGCGATGTACATTAAAAGCAGTCCGCTTACGATTTGCACGGCCGGTATTTCCAGCAACGCAACCGCGGCTACCGAAAGCGCAATCCGAAGCAGGACCGCCGCCGTCGCTCCCAGCCAAACCGCGCGATTTCTCATTTTCTCGGGTAAATTGCGGCTGGCCATCGCGATCACGACGGCATTGTCTCCGCTCAACACGATGTTGACCAGTAAAATCTCCAGCAACAGAATCAAGCTCTCGAGCATGTTCGTCTCCTCATTGTCCGAAATGTTCCGCTTATACGAACCTATTCGCGATCGTAACGGATTTAGTATTCCCCGATATAGAGTCGATGTAGACCTCGGACGAAAAAGAGCAGGCTGACCCGGTTAGGATCAGCCTGCAACGGTGTTCATGTGCAACTTAAAAGTTGAAGTTATCCGGATCGGGTCCGACGCGCTGGTCGAGGTTTAATCCGTCGATACGTGCCATCTCTTCTCCCGATAATTCAAAGTCGTAGATCGAAGCGTTCTCGACGATCCGATTCTCGTTGATCGATTTCGGGATCGTTACTACGCCGTTCTGCAAATCCCAACGCAAAATGACTTGAGCGACCGATTTGCCGTGGCGGCCGGCGATTTCTTCTAGGACCGGGTCGTTAAGCAATTGGCCTTGCATGAGCGGAGACCAGGCTTCGAATTGGATGCCTTTATCTTGGCAATATTGGCGAAGCTCTTTCTGCGACAGGCGCGGATGGAACTCTACTTGGTTGACCATTGGCACGATTTCCGCATCCCTCAGCAACTCCTCCAGGTGATGTACGTGGAAGTTGCTGACGCCGATCGCTTTGACGCGGCCTTCTTTATAGAGAGTCTCGAGCGCCCGCCACGCTTCTTTGAACTTACCTTTGACGGGCCAGTGAATCAAATACAGATCGAGCGATTCCAGCCCCAGCTTTTTCAAGCTTGTATCGTAAGCCGCTAACGCGGACTCGTAGCCTAAGTCGGCATTCCATACTTTCGAGGTGACGAACAGCTCGTCCCGTCCGATGCCCGCTTCCTCCAGGCCTTGACGGATACTGCGTCCGACGCCCTCCTCGTTCTGATAAATTGCGGCCGTGTCGATGCTCCGGTAGCCGTGCTTGATCGCCGTTCGAACCGCGAACTCGACTTCCTGCCCTTCTTCGACTTTATAAACGCCCAGTCCGAACCAGGGCATGCGAACGCCGTTACTTAGCGTCGTCGTAGCTTGCAAATGATTATCCATTTCCGTGTTCCTCCATTCCTTTGTTGCAATAGGTTGCCTCAAAAATTGCGGCTTAAGTACCGGCGAGGCCCTAGAGACCAAATGATACAACTGATGTTCCGAAATGGATAGTACGTACTTCCCGGTACCGTAGGCACCGCCAGGTACCTGTCATAAGAACGCGGATCTCATTGCCTAAGACTCCTCGACTTCATCGATATGCCGCTCGCCCCATGCGCACATGGCGTCGAGAACCGGCTTCAGCGACCAGCCGTACTCCGTTAGAGAATAAACGACTTTGGGCGGAACTTGTTCATAGACGTGTCGCTTAACGACGCGTGCCTCTTCCAACTCTCGCAATTGTTGCGTAAGCATCTTCTGGGCGATGCCCGGCATTAATCGCTTAAGCTCGCTCGTCCTCTTCTCGCCTTTATCAAGATGACAAAGGATTACGACTTTCCATTTGCCGCCGATGACTTCAAGCGTAGCTTCGACCGGAATGTTATAAGGCATGGCGATCGTTCGCCTCCTCTCCTTGGGCAGGGTCAAGGCTTGTACCTGCCTAACGTACCTGCAGGTACCTATAGCACTTATAAGTGCGTACTTATCAACCTTGACTTTACGGTTCTATAATAGCACCCATGGACCGAAAGTAAAGCGAACCGCATCGCCGTTCGGATTCAATTAACTTCTTGGGAGGCTTACCATATGAATCATTCGCTTGCCGGATCGGCATCGCGATCTAACGATAGATCACAGTCTGGAAAATGGGCGCTGCTCGCGCTTGCCATAAGCGCCTTCGGTATCGGTACGACCGAATTCGTTCCCGTCGGCTTGCTCTCTTCGATCGCGGACGATCTGCACATCCGCATTACGCTCGCCGGTTTGTTGATATCCGGCTATGCGATCGGAGTCGCGGTAGGGGCCCCAACGCTCACCGCGCTTACGAACCGAATCAACCGCAAGACTTTGCTTATGTCTTTGATGGTGCTTTTCATTGTCGGCAATTCCGTCGCCGCTTTATCGTCATCCTACGAATTGCTGTTGCTATCAAGGTTCATTACCGCATTTTCTCATGGCGTGTTCTTCTCTATCGGCGCTACGATCGCGGTCCAACTCGTCCCTCAAGAGAAGAAGGCGAGCGCCATCGCCTTCATGTTCACGGGACTTACCGTCGCTACAGTCACCGGCGTGCCTCTGGGAACGTTCATCGGTCAATCGTTCGGCTGGCGGGCGACTTTCTGGGGCGTCGCTTTTCTTGGAGTCGTGGCGATCGTCGCCATCGCATTCCTCATCCCCAGAAATCTTAAGCAAGCGCAGCCGGCCAAATTCTCCGATATGCTTCGGCTCGTAACGAACGTTCGCATACTGCTCGGACTGTCGATAACCGCGCTCGGTTATGGCGGAACTTTCGTAGCCTTCACCTATTTGACTCCGATTCTCGAGGATGTCGTCCATCTGAGCTCAGGAACGGTTGGAATCGTCCTGCTCGTATACGGAGTTGCGGTCGCGATCGGTAACGAAGTGGGCGGAAGATGGGCGAATCGCAATCCCGTAAGGGCATTATTCATCATGTTCATCCTTCAGGCAGCTATCTTATTCGCCCTATCCTTCATGCTTGCTTCCCCCGCAGTCGGCTTGCTCGGCGTGTTCTTAATGGGGTTGCTCGCGTTCATGAACGTTCCCGGCCTTCAACTATACATCGTGCAGCTCGCCGAGAAATACGTGCCGGCTGCCGTGGATGTCGCTTCCGCGCTTAATATCGCGGCTTTTAACCTCGGCATCGCGATCGGAGCCTTGATCGGAGGAGCCGTCGTCAATTCGATCGGACTTGTCCATACGCCTTGGATCGGCGCTCTCATGGTCGTCGTGGCCGTAGGGCTTACCGGTTTATCCACCAAGCTGGAAGGGAAATAAGACAGGCGTTGTCGTTCAACGCACGTCCCAACGGTTCCGGAAACGTTCTAAACGCGGATGGAGCGCAACCGGCTCCGCGGTCAGCAACATGCGGATGCGGACGATCCATTCCTCGAAGGAGGAAAAAGAAGCAAACGTATTCGCCATCTCCGGCGTGAGGTACAGAAAATGGGGGGAAGGCAAAGTTTCCGTTAGATGGCGAAGAGCGGCATCTATCGGCGTATATTTTTTCCGCTTCCCCTCCCACCCGTCGATCGTCGTTTTATCGCTTGCGCGATCTAACATCCATTCCCGAAGGTGCTTCTCCCGCTTATAATAGGGACTTACGGGAAATTTGAACATTCGTTTCGCGGTTTCCTCATGGATCGGATACAGCACGAGCTTGGCGAAGGTTCGTCCATCCGCGGTATCCGCGACCGCGTCCAGTTCTTCATTCGAAGTATCCTCGAATATATCGTAATAAATCAACGTGCCCGTGTTCCGTTCCGGGCGGGGCTCGTATCCGTATGGAACGTTCTGCGTTTGCATAGGTTTGGATTGCTCCTCTTCGTTAGGGTTTATTCGTCCGCTCCGCCGCCGAATCAAGCGCCTCCGCGAATTGTACCGGGGTCAATTGACCCGTCAACAGCTGCGAATGAAGATTCATGATGGCGTCTTTCCACTCCGGAGTACCTTCATCGAGGATCGGCGTCCCGCTGGACGACGTAACCGCGCGGAGTATCGCGACGAGCTGCTGCTGCAGCTTGGTTTCCTTGCCTGTCATCTCGAAGCTGGAGGCTGGCATTCCCGCGCCGCTCTCCCATTCCAGTTTAGCCCAATGATCCGGACTAAAGAAGTATTTCAGGAAAGCGATCGCTTCATCCGGATATTTACTCGTCTTGGAAATCGAGTAACCGCCTCCGAACCAGAGCGCCGTGTCCGTATTCTTCCCTTTGCCGGAGGCCGGGTACGGGAATGCGCCGACGTTGCGGCGGAAGTCCTCGGAGAAGTTACCGTCCGTGGCCAGGCCGGATTCCCAGTTACCCATTAAATACATGGCGGCTTGACCTTGTCCGAATAGATTACGCGCCGCGCCGTAGTCCGCATTCAGATATCCGTCCGCGAACGCGCCCATCGCCGCGAGCTGTTGCATTCCCTCGGCCGCAGCCAGAAAATTACCGTCCGTAAAGCGGATTCGGCGATCCAAAGCCTCGTCCATCTTCCCGAAATCCCCGCTTTGCCGTTGCTGCTCGTACTCGAACCAGATCGGGAGCGTCCACAGATCCATTCCGTTAACCGCGATCGGATTAATTCGGTGATTCCGGAACGTCTTGATCGCCGCCTTCAGCTCTTCCATCGTCCGAGGTACTTGGACCCCGCTGTCGGCGAAAATCCGGCGATTGTAGTAGATAACGAGAAAATCCGTGCTTCTGGGCAGCCCGTAGAGTTTCCCGTCCTTCGAGAAGCCTTCCGTGGAACCGGGCACGAATTCGCTCTCCATGAAGCTAGCGGGATTCAATTCCAGAAGCAGGTCGTTATCGATGAGAGATTTTATGAATGAAGGCTGGCCCCAGGTCTGCATAATATCCGGAAGCGCATTGGTGGCTGCATAGATTTTGATTTTCGACTTATACGGCTCGTCCTGGAGAGTTTCGACTTCGATTTTTACGTTCGGGTTCTCGGCCATGTAGGCGTCTATGAGATCCTGCTCGACCTTGCCCGCCCCGTTGGTACGATCGGGAAGCGCGGTGAAAAATTTCAACGTTACCGAAGCTTTCTGGGCAATGTCCGCCGAACCTTTCTTCGGGTTGCCGATCGCGCCGGATTCGTCGTCGCCGCTGCAAGCGGCCAATGCCAGAACAATCGCGACCGCGACAAGGCGCAAGCCTATTTTCCTCATCCCACCGACCGCCTTCGCAATAAAATTTCTTATATAAAGAAGAGATGCCTAAATTTGTGTCTTCCTTTATACTAATTGACATAGGAAACGTTTACAACGATGAAGGGAGATGCCCGATGCAGCTGCCCGGATTTTATCGGAATTGGCCGATCCATATTAAGCTCATGGGCTGGATCATCCCTCTTCTCGTCGTCACGATCGGCCTCACGGGCGCGTTCTCGTATTACATCGCCTCCAGACAAGCGCTTAGCAAAGCCAGTCTGACCCACCAACACTTCACCCGCAAGATCGTCGACGAATTCAACTATATCGCGCAAGACGCTCTCGATTTCTCCAACTTCCTGTTTCTCTCCGAATCCGTGCAAGACCTGCTGCAAGAACCGACCGCCCCGAACGTATGGAGGAGGACGTTCTCCTCCCTCTCGACCCTAATGGTTACGCGCAATACGATCCAATCCCTGATTATCTACCCGATGAATAAAGACAACGTTGCCACCGGCGAGCCGTTCGCCATCGATCAGAGCGGATTGACGAGCGCCATGCCCTTCGAAAGGTTCAAATTGACGACTCTCTACACGGCCGCCTTGCAGGGCAGGGGTACAGAAGCCTGGGGCTACTCGCATGCCCGCGACCAGCTGTTCATCGGAGATCGCGAAGACAAAATCGTGCTCGTCAAAGTGATCAAAAACGCGAACGATCTGAGCAGCCAAGCGATTCTGGTCATGGGAATACAAGAGAAACGCCTGAGAGCCCGATTAATGGACACGCTGGAAGACAACACGGACATCATCGTCATCGATAAGGGCGGAACCGTCATGACCGGAACCGAGCCCGAATGGATCGGACGCCCTTACGGCGCTATCCCCTACCCGGAACTACACGCCCCTCTGGAACGGCTGCCTATGAATATCGGTTCCGATAAACGGCTCATCTCCCATGACTTCTCCCCTTTCACGGGCTGGCACGTCTTCGTCGTTCAACCCAAGCGTCTGCTGCTGAAAGAATTGGATCAGATCAGCATCATTACGATCGCTTTCGTGAGCCTATGCTTGATCGCGGCCATTTTCCTCTCTTGGTTCGGCACGACCTTGATTACGAAACCGATGCGCAAGCTGCTCAAGTCGATGCGCCTGCTGCAGAACGGCGACTTTACCCAACGGGTACAATTCGCCACGAGAGATGAAATCGGACAACTCGGACACGGTTATAACGTGATGGTCCGACGAATCGAAGAGTTAATCAACGACGTCTACGACACCAAGCTGAAGCAGAAGGAAGCGGAGCTTAAAACGCTGCAGGAACAGATCAACCCGCATTTTCTGTACAATACTTTGGACATGATTTACTGGTCGGCCCGCAAGCAACAAGAAAACGAGCTATCCGAGATGGTATATGCGCTATCGAGAATGTTCCGGCTGCGGTTAAACAACGGCCAATCCATGATTACGCTGGAACAGGAGTTGGAATTGGTTCGCCACTATTTGCATCTTCAACGGTACCGGTTCAAAGATCGCTTCGCCTACGAAATCCGCGCCTCCCCCGAGCAACTGGAACTGCTCATCCCGAAACTGCTCATCCAACCGCTCGTGGAGAACGCGTTCTTGCACGGGATCGAGCCTCTTAACGAAGGCGGATTAATACAAGTCGCGTGCGATATGGACGATTCTTGTCTGCGTATCCAAGTCATTGACAACGGCTCGGGGATTTCTGCCCGCAGGTTGCAATTACTGAACGGCGATAATCAAGATGCTAAACCGGGGTTCGCCCTTAAGAACATTCAGGAGCGCCTGTTGCTCGCTTACGGCGACGAGGCCGCCCTTCTCATCGAGAGCACGGAAGGCAGAGGAACTTTAGTAACGTTACGAATACCTAGAACGGGGGCGAAATCGTGAAAATTTTACTCGCCGAAGACGAAATTACGATTCGCGAAGGCATCTCCGCCGCGATCGAATGGCGAGACTACGGATTCGAATTATGCGGTCAAGCAGGCGACGGTTTAGAGGCGTTGTCATTGATCGACAGATTCAAGCCGGATATCGTCATCACGGACATTCGAATGCCCCGCATGACGGGATTGGATCTGATCGAATCGGCGAAACGTACCTGTCCGCAGTTGGAATTCATCATCCTGTCCGGGCATAACGACTTCTCTTACGCGAAGAGCGCGCTTCGGTTCGGCGTCAACGATTATTTGTTGAAACCCTGCAAGCCGGAAGAGTTGCTCGACATCCTGCTTCGCACGAAACGAAAGATCGTCAAAACCCGGGAGACCGAACACACTTATAACCTGAGCATGGCCGCCGTTATGGAAGTGTCCCTTGGCCGATGGCTTCGCTCCCCGAAGCAGCCGTTGGAAAAACGGGCAGATCTGCTCGCGGGCTGGAACAGCGATCTCCGGCCGACCAACCTGTTCGTCGGAGTCGTCCGATTCGATGACCAAGCGATCGAGCTGATCCGTTATGCCGCGGAGAACATCATGCAAGAAACGCTTGAGGAAATCTATAAAACCCCGGTTATCGTCATCCGTCAAGCTCTCGACTTCGTCTGGGTCGCGAACGAACCCTCAAGCACTCGATTGAACTTATCGGACAACGAGGCGCACAGAACGAAACTGCTCGGGCTTCGCGATAACCTGGATAAGTACTTGCGCGTATCGGCCAGCATCGGGATCGGCAGGCTCGTCGACTCCGTAGACCTGCTCCACCTTTCGTGCGAGCAAGCCACGGAAGCGCTAGGCGCGCGTTTCTATGAAGGCAGGGGGAGCATCGTCTTTCACGCCGAATTATCCGAAGGGCAGCTCTCCTATCCGAAAGGGCTTAGGGACGACCATGAGATGGAACTGTTGCAAGACGACATCCTTCTTAACTTGCGCACGTTAAAGTTCGAAGAAGCGCTTGATCAGACTGAAACGTGGCTGGAACTGTTACGCGGGAATCCGCATTTCGGTCAGTCCGGAGCGAATCTGAAGACGACAGCCTTCCTGCTCGAGCTGCAGAAACTCGCGCAAGAACAAGATGCGGGCGCGATCGAATGGAAGCTGCGGATGATCGACTGGCTGCAACAGCTTCCTACGCTGGAGACGCTAGAGGACGTGGCTACTCTCGTCAAAACCCTCATCCGCAGCCTAGTTGCCGTACTGAGATCGCATGCGCCCATTCACCGCACGGTTCAAGCCGCGCTCGACGTCATCCATTCCAAATACAATACGAATATTGCGCTGGACGCGGTAGCCAAGGAAGTGTACGTCTCCAACACGTATCTCAGTTCCTTGTTCAAGCAAGAGCTCGGCGTTAATTTTCTCGATTACCTTCACCAATACCGGATCGAGCAAGCCAAGCCGCTGCTGAAACGGAATTACAAAATATTCGCGATCGCCAAGATGGTCGGATACCACGAAGAACGGCATTTCAGCGCGACTTTCAAAAAATGGACCGGCTTAACGCCGACGCAATTTCAGAAATCGCATTAAACGACGTAAAAGGGTCGAGCAGAAAATAACTTCTGCTCGACCCTTCTTTCGCGCGAGAAACCTTTTAGTAGAACACGTTCACTTCGCGGATCGACCACCAGCTTGTAGCCGTCCCCGTCTGCACGACTTTGATGTAACGGGCGGATTGCGCGGCGAACGTCGCCGTAACGACCGGCCCCGTGCCCGCGCCGCTTGCGACTGCGGTCCCCCAGGTCGTTCCATCGTTCGAAACGTACACTTCGTATCCCCGCGCGTAGTCGCTATCGCTACCCGTCGAGTCCATCGTCAACTTGTTGAACGTCTTGGCCGATTTCATGTCGATAATGAAATATTGACCTGCCGTCATCGCCGCTCCCGTGCTCCATCTTGTCACCATGCTGCCGTCCAGTAAATTCGCCGGCACGTCCCCGCTCGTCGGATTAGAAGTTGCCGTCCATCCCGTCCGGTCGAGCGTCGCTCCCGTACCGCCGCTGCCGCCAGTGCCGCTAGGCGAATAAACGTTGACTTCGCGGATCGACCACCAGCTTGTAGAGGTTCCGGTTTGCACGACTTTAATGTAACGCGCGCTTTGCGTCGCGAAGTTCGCCGTAACGACAGGACCCGTTCCCGTGCCGCTCGCCACGGCGCTTCCCCATGTCGTGCCGTCGTTGGACACGTAGACTTCGTAGCCGCGCGCATAATCGCTATTGCTGCCCGTCGAGTCCATCGTCAGCTTATTGAACGACTTCGCCGATTTCATATCGATGACGAAATACTGTCCGGCCGCCATCGGGGTACCGGTACTCCATCTCGTCGCCATGTTGCCGTCCAACAAGTTCGCCGGCACATCGCCGCTCGTCGGGTTCGACGTCGCCGTCCATCCCGTACGATCGAGCGCCGTTCCGGTACCGCCTCCGCCGGAAGCTTGCGTCGTCGCCGTCGCCGTATTGCTTGCGGCAGAAACGTTGCCCGCGGCATCCTTCGCTTTCACCGTATAGCTGTAAGCCGTAGATGCCGTCAGTCCCGTATCGTTGTAAGCGGTCGAAGTCGAAGTGCCGACGACCGAACCGTTCCGATAAACGTCGTATCCGGTTACGCCCACGTTGTCCGTCGAAGCGCTCCAGCTCAAGTTGATCTGGCTGCTAGACGCAGCGGTCGCCGTCAGTCCGGCGGGAGCCGTCGGCGCTTGGGTATCTACGGCGCCGGTGCCTTGGAACTCGGATACCGTCTGCCGCATCGCATCCGCTGGAGAGTTCGCGTATACCCGGCCGCCCGTATTGTTGATGACGTGGGTGATCTCGCTTCCGGCCGTACCCGAGAGCCAGATCGACGTCGCGTGATGAATTTTCACTCCTTGGCTGTTCGGAACCTCGATGCCGCTGTTCAGCTTGACTGCCGCATCGCGGAAGAAGGAGTATACGCCGCTTCCCCATAGCTCGTGACTCGACACATTGTTCGCTACCTTATAAGAAGCGTAGCCGTTAACGGTGCCGTTCTGACTCATCCAGCCCGCCTGGTTCGGCACGTCGTACGGAATTTCGGATTGGTAGAAATAAACCCGTCCGCCGTTGCCGTTCCATAACGTCTGATATTCCGTATGGTGTTCGACGAACAAGCCGTACATCGTGACGTTAGCGCCGTTGACTACAAGTCCGTTCTTGGACACGTTGGTCGTCCAGCCCGCTCCCGCGCCGTGGTCGGCGCGCCAAATCCACAGCTGGTCGCCGACGACGTTATTACTGTTGATCTTCAAGTTAGTATCCGTTTTGCCAGCAGTAGCGCCGCCCGTTCTGAACGTCAGGTCGTATAAGAAAGTCGGATTCGCCGCGTGGCTCGCGGAGCTGCCCGTCGGACCGACTTCGAGCAACGAAGGCGTATTGTTCGGACCGGCGTCGAACACGAGGCCGGCGATTTTTACGCCGTCCACGTCGGCAACGCTCATGGCCGCTTGCCCGTTATCCGGAATCAACGTAGGCAAGCCGATGCCGAGCACGACGGTGTTCGGGTTGTTGATCTGGATCGTGCTGCTCAGATGATAAATACCCGGCGTGAATAAGAGATGCTTCCCTTGGCCGAGCGCCGCGTTGATGCTCGCGGAAGTCGCCGTATTCGGTTGCGCGATGTAAAATTGACTGATCGGAATGGCGGTGCCGGGAGTCGGGCCGTTCGCCCAACTGGCGCCCTGCGTATTCGTCTGCAACGCGGGCACGAATACGTTATATTGTCCGGCGTTATCTACGTAGAGATAAGGCTTCTCGCGAATGACCGGCGTTTGGGGAACGACCGTGTATGGCGGATCGGGGAACACTCCCGCCGGCGTATTCGTGTCTCCCACGAACACCATATTCCAGACGCCGTTCGCCCAGCTCGCCCATTGGCTGTTACGGGAAAACCATTGTTGCTGCGAGGCGGGAAGAACGGCGCCGTCCACGATGGAATCGGCGAGGAATCCGCCGCTTGCCCATCCGGCGTTCCAGTTGGAATCGAAGTCGAACAGATCCAATCCGCCTTTAATATGAACGCGTCTCATCGGCGCGGCTTGCGATACCGCGAATTGAGTTTTGCCATTGGACGGATTTATCGTCAAATTCTCGATCGTCCGCCAGAAGTTGCGCGTCGCGTTGCCGTTGTCCCATTTCGCGTTGACGTTCAAGCCGCCGTTAATATTCACGTCGCCGGGGTTTTGTCCCAACCCGCCTACTTGCGTATAGAATCCGACATTGAAGTTCACGTTGTAAGAGCCCGGCTTGAATAACAGCGCGGTGCGTTGGCTGCTGAACTCGGCGCTCTCCATCGAGGCGAACACGGAGTTCGTTATGTTCTGAATGTCCGCCGCCGGCATCGTTGGATCGAATACATATACATTAGGACCGAAAATCGTCGTATTGGCATCTCCGATCGTCGCCGCTGCCGCTAAGTTTGGAGTAACCGCGATCAAGCTGAACGCGATGGCGAGCGCGGACACTGCCGAGCCGATTTTTCTAAACATAAATGATTGCCTCCCATTCGGTTGAATTTGCGATCTTATATTCGTCCATGCGTATATGACGTTCGGCCTCAGCCCCTTTCTAACTTGGATAAGAACGGAATAATCCACCCTTGCGGAATAATCATATTAAAATCGGGAGCTTTTTCGTACGTCTGATAATTAAGATGGATAGCGTCATTTTTGCGAAAATAAAGATCAAGGCGCGCAAAAAAGACGAACCGGGCGCATTGCATC
Source organism: Cohnella endophytica (assembly GCF_003628305.1). Taxonomy (GTDB): domain Bacteria; phylum Bacillota; class Bacilli; order Paenibacillales; family Paenibacillaceae; genus Cohnella; species Cohnella endophytica. The sequence goes on from NZ_RBZM01000002.1 coordinate 586,965, forward strand.
CTAGTTCGTCCTTTAAATCGTTTAGTTAGTTCGCGGTGCTCGCGATCGATTTCTCCCATAGGATACTCGGAATTTCCTTGCGAAGCGTCGGCGCGACTTCGTCGGCGAACCGTTCGAGCTGCTCCCGCTGTTCCGTTTCGGACAACCCGTCCACGCTGATGCTGAGTACTTCGTTGCCGAATGCTTCATGGTAATCGAGGATTTTCTCGATTACGCTCTCCGCGCTTCCGACGAGCAATGAGCCTCTCGCGATATGGTCCTCGAGACCGGTAAACGGAGATTGGTTATGCCGCGACGCCGGCGTGGAGAAGAAGGCGTCGTAATAAGGCTTAAACCTGCGGATCGCCTCTTCCTTCGTAGCGGCCAAATATAGGCTTCCGGCTCCAGCCCCTACGAGCGCTTTGCGCGGATCATGGCCGTAATAGGCGAGCCTTTCCCGGTAATGATCGATCAGCGCTTTATATTGCGCCTTCGGATGGAACGTGTTCGACGAGAATAGAGGATCGCCGTATTTCGCGGCAAGCTCCGTGGAAAGCGTGCTCGAAGCGCTCCCGTGCCAGACGGGAATACGTTCCTGAAGCGGTCTTGGAAATACGGTGACATCTTGAAGCGGAGGCCGGTATTGGCCTTCCCACGTCACGTTCTCCTCGTCCCATAGCCTTCTGAGCAACGCATACCTTTCGGCCATGGACTCCCACTGCTCTTCCTCATGGATTCCGAATAACGGATAATGTCTAGGATCGTTGCCCTTGCCGATTATGAGCTCTAGCCTGCCGCCGGACAGATGGTCCAGCGTCGCGTAATCTTCCGCCACTCTTACCGGATCGAGCACGCTAAGCACCGTAACGGTCGTGAGCAATCGAATGCTCTTCGTTCGGGCCGCGATCGACGCCAGGATAACGGGAGGCGACGAAGAAAGAAACGGGGAACCGTGCCGTTCTCCGACGCCGTACGCTTCGAAGCCGAGCGCTTCGGCCAGTTCCGCTTGCTTTAGCACGTTAAGAAACTTCTGTTGGTCGCTCCATGTTTCTCCGGTAACGGGATTCGGCATATTCATGATTAAGCTGAAGAGCGCGAACTTCATTGCCGTAATCCCCTTCCCCAAGCCCGATTAATGGCCGACGATCTCGCTAATCTTCTTTAAAATCGCTTCCTGCTCCAGGGCTCTCACTTCGGATCTCCTCGTTTTCAGATGCGCAAGCAGCCCTTTCTTCGACGTTTCTTCCAACTCGCCGATCGGTTTCCCTCGGCCCTCCAGCTCCGGATGATCGGACCAGAATTCGTCGATCCATCCGCCGAAGCGCACCGTGATCTCCTCAGGGCGTTCGATGAACACGCCTAATTCCTCGCCCGACGCATCGAAGAAAATATAAGTCGGAATGTGGCTTTTGCCGTCCGGATGAAGATAGGCGTCCGCAATATCTCTGTTGTCCGGATCCCTGTTTAAGACGGTCAGCTTCAGCTTATCCGTAGTCGAGGCTATTTTCCCGAACAGGGGCAAATTCGCAACCACGTCACCGCACCAATCATGTACCAATACGAGAACGTCTACCGGTTGGCTCAGACGTTCAAGGAACGCTAATCCGTCGGCGGTTACCTCGTAAGCATCGTAATTCGCGGACAACGATTCCTGGTTGACTTCCGCGAGTTCCACGAACTGCCGGAACGATACTCCTTCGCGCAAGGCGCGATCTCTTCTGTCTCTAGACAAGCGGGAATTCGGTCTAGCTGTCGTCATGATAATTCCTCCCTATTTTCAAATAATTCACATTAAATCTGTCGGAATTATTGCGTTTGTAACTAATCTACCACCGGACTCTTGCAAGGTCTAATCGACTTCTTCTATTTATGAATCGAATCGTTCTATAGGCTGCACGAATTCAATTGACACTATAGAAACAAATTTGGGATAATTTACGTAAATATAATTAGCAAACGATGCAAAGGGGTGACTCGAATGTTCGACGAACCGAATGTGGGCGGAGGATTCGGCGCAATGTTTACGATCGTTCCGATCATTATTGCGATCGGATTCATTATTGTCATCGTCAGTATTATTTTTAGAGGGGCGCGTTACGTTAAGAACGCGAGCTCGCAGCAAGAATCCATATTCGCGAGAGTCGTCGCGAAACGAACGGAAGTGAGCGGAAGCTCGAACCTTCACAATGTCGGGGACGCCGCCATGCATCATACCCACTCTTCCCGAACGGATTATTACATTACGCTCGAGTTCGAGGACGGATCGCGCCGGGAATTTCTCGACGTGAAAAAGCTATATGGTCTGCTCGTCGAAGGAGACGCGGGTTATGCGGCTATTCAAGGAGATTGGATCGTCGCCTTCGAGCGTCAATAGGCGCGATTCAGGTCGCAACCCAAAAAGGCTTCCTACAAGGTCTTATCGGACCTGATAGGAAGCCTTCTCGCTATTTACTTATCGTCCGTTCGGCCGGCAATTCTCTCGTAGAGGAAATCGACGACGTGCTTCACTTCCATCCGATCGCTTACCCCGTGCTTCTCGACGCCTAACTTCATCTGAAGCAGACAACCCGGATTGCTCGTCAGCAAATAACGCGCTTCGGTCTCGTTCGCATGCGCCATTTTATGCTCCAGAATTTGTCCGGCCATCTCGGGTTGCGTGACGTTGTAGATACCGGCGGAGCCGCAGCAACGATCCGCTTCCTTCATCTCGACGAAGCTGACGTTGGCCACTTGCTTCATCAACCGCCTAGGCGCGTCCGAGCTCTTCATAACGTTACGCAAATGGCAGGAATCCTGGTAAGTAATCTTCACGGATTGCCCTGAATGTACGTCAGCGTCGGCGAACTCCGGCAACCGTCCCCGCTCGACCAATAGCCTGCTAACGTCGATCACGCTTTCGGCGAACCAAACGGCAAGCTCCGCATGCTCCGGATCCTCGTGCAGCAAATGGTCGTATTCCACCAATAATGCACCGCATCCACCTGCGTTAGAGACGATATGCTCAACGCCGGCTTCCTTGAATACCTTCAGATTCGTGCGGGCAAGGCCCCTCGCCTGATCCATCTCTCCGCTATGAGCATGCAGAGCCCCGCAGCACACTTGGTCATTCGGAATGACCACTTCGAATCCCGCTTCGGAGAGCAGCTTCACGGTATTGACGTTCGTGTCCGCGAACATGACGTCCATGATGCAGCCCCGGAACAACGCGACGCGGGCGATCTTCTCGCCTTTCGCTGGATATACCGTACCGATACGTTCCACGACGCCCTTGCCGGTCGCATCCGGAAGGATGCTTTCCATTTCGCGCAGATGTTCGGGGAACAGCTTCATGAGGCCGGTACCTCTGGCCACGCGGCGCAAACCTGATTTCTGATAAAGCGCCAGCGATCTTCCCATCCATTTCAGGCTGCCCCTGTGCGGGAAAACGCCTTTGAAGAACAATTTGCGCAGCCCTTTCACTGGAGCGCTGTGTTCGGCATGATCCTCGATGGCATCGCGGGTTTGCTCGATCAATTGTCCGTATTTGACGTCCGCGGGACAAGCCGGCTCGCATGCGCGGCAGCCGAGACAGTGATTCATTTGATCCTCGAAAGCCTGGTCGGGGTCCATAACCCCGTCCACCACGGCTTTCATGAGCGCGATGCGTCCGCGAGGCGACTCCGGTTCGAGTCCGGTTTCCCGGAACGTAGGACATGCCGGCAAACAAAAACCGCAACGCATGCAGTTCGTAAGCTGATCGTAATCGAGCTTAGCCAGCATCGTTCTGGATAACGGGTTGGCGTGCTCGATGTCCGGTTTCTTCGGTATCGTCAGCAAGGTGTCCGGATTAACCACGTTCGATCACCACCCTTTTGCGCGTTTCCTTGGCGAACATTTTACCCGGATTAAGCAGGTTGTGCGGATCGAAAGCCAGCTTGATACCGCGCATGACGTCCATGCCCGCCCTGCCGACTTTCCATTCCAGGAACGGCGCTTTGACGAGCCCGACTCCATGCTCCCCGGTAATCGTTCCGCCCAGCTCGATGGCCGCTTCGAATATTTCCTCGAATGCCTGCTCGACGCGATGAACTTCCTCCTTATCCCTGGCGTCCGTCGTGGCGGTCGGATGAAGATTCCCGTCCCCCGCATGCCCGAACGTCGCGATCGAAACCTTATACTTGAGAGCGATCTCGTTGATCCGCAGCACCATATCGGCGATCCGCGAACGGGGAACCGTAGCGTCCTCCAGTATCGTGGTCGGACGAAGGCGAGCCAGCGCGGTGAAGGCGCTTCGTCTTGCCGTCAACAGCTTCTCGGCGTGCTCCCTCGTTTCGGCGACTTCCACGCGATCCGCCTTCTCGAGCTCGCAAATTTCCCTGATTTTCGCGATATCCCGTTCGACCGCCTCAGGATCGCCGTCTTGTTCGATCAACAATATCGCTTCCATATCGAGCGGCAATCCGAGCTTCGCGAAGTCGTCCACGACTCGAATCGTCGGGTTGTCCATGAATTCAAGCGTAGCCGGAATGATTTTCATCTCGATAATTCGCGACACGGTTCTCGCGGCTCCGTACAGATCCTTGAACATCGCAAGCATCGTTTTCTTGAATGCCGGAGGAGGCACCAGCTTCAGGGTCGCTTCGGTGATAATAGCTAGCGTACCCTCCGAGCCGACAAGCAGCTTGGTCAGGTCGTAACCCGCGACGTCCTTCATCAATTTGCCGCCGGTCCGGATAATTTCTCCGCTTGCGAGGACGGCTTCCAGACCGATGACGTAATCTTTGGTCGTTCCGTATTTTAAACCGCGCAACCCGCCCGAACATTCCGCGATATTGCCGCCGATCGTGGAAATCTTCATGCTGCTCGGATCGGGCGGGTAGAAAAGGCCGAGGGACTCGATATGCGCCGTGAATTCCGCCGTAATCTTTCCCGTCTGCACCGTCGCCGTTAAATTTTCCATGTCCACTTCTATAATCTTGTTCATGCGATGCATGACCATCACGACTCCGCCCTGAACGGGCACCGTGCCTCCGCACAGGTTGGATCCGGATCCGCGCGACACGACAGGAACTTTGTATGCGGCCAATGCTTTCATGATTTGCGACACCTGATCCGTATTCTCCGGATAGATTACCCCATCCGGCAAACTCTGGAGCATGGGAGTGCCGTCATAGGAATGGGACACCAATGCTTCTTGATCATCCCGGTAATGTTTCTCGCCGACGATTTGTCGGAGTTGCTTCGTAAGATTCGCATCCAGCATCATCATTCCTCGTTCCCGTAATTAGTCAGGTCATCTGATGACTTTGATTCTATTATAGGCTATACTATATTTATTGTATAGAGTTCAAAAATGAACGTGCCCCGGGAGGCCGACGCATGAAAATCGCGACCGCGAAAGGCCACGAGCTCGTGGCGGAACATATCCTGCAACAAATCAAGTCCGGAGAATGGAGTCCGGGTCACCGACTGCCTTCCGTCGTGGAGTTGGCGGAATCGTACGGAGTCGGCCGATCCACGATACGGGAAGCGGCCAGCGCTCTGAAAGCGATGGGCTGGCTTGACGTGCGTCATGGCGGCGGCACATTCGTCAGCAAAGAGCTTCCCAACGAGCCGAAGAACGGAACGGACGACTTGTTCCGGAACGCGAGCTCCTTGATCGAACTGCTGGAAGTCCGCAAATCCCTGGAAGTCGGCGCCGCCTCGCTTGCAGCGCAGCGACGCGGCCCGCAGCATTTACTCCGCATGCAGGAGCAATTATCCGTTATGGAGAAGAGTTTGGCCGGAAACGAGACTTCGGTAGGGGAACGTGCCGATGCCGATTTCCATATGGAGATTGTTGCCGCATCCGGTAACTCTCTGATGATGAAGCTGATGGAATCGTTGTCCGATCGTTTCGCGGAATCCATCCGTCAAACCCGAGAGCTGTGGTTTTACAGGGAGAATGCGACCGCGACGCGTTTGCTTCAAGAACATCGGATGATCTATGAAGCCATCGAAGGGCAAGACAAGAAGTCGGCAGAGGATTTAATCTCGTTGCATCTTACGAAAGTAATCGAAGTACTAAGGAATGCCTTGGATTAGCCGCAGCTATCCTCTGGCGATGTCCGTCAAGCGTTTAATCCCCTCTTTAATCGTCGCCTCGTTAACGAAGGAATAACTTAATCGTATTCGGGACTCCATCTCGCCGAGCGGATCGCAGATGTCCCCCGGAACGAAGGACACGGATTGCCGGATGCTTAACTTCAGCAACTCGTCCGCGGTTACCGTGTCCGGCAACCGAAGCCACAAATTCAAGCCCCCTTGAGGACTGACCCACGACCAGCCGGTTTCGGCCAATTCCCGTTCCATAACGTCTTTTCTCATTTGAAGCGCGGTCCGGAGCTTGCCGATATGCTGCCTCATTCGCACCGATTCGAAGTAGTGGAGGAAAATTTTCTGATTGACGAGCGGCGTTCCGTTATCGGCCAGCGACTTGGCCGTAATGAGCGGTTCCAGCACGTTAGGACGTGCCGCGATCGCGCATATTCGCAAACCCGGTGCCACGTATTTGCTAAATCCTCGCAAATGGACGACCCATCCGTCCGTATCGAACGCGAACAACGGCGGAGGCGGAGGAACGTCGAAATACATATCGTGAAACGCATCGTCCTCGACCAACAGGCACTTATAGCGTTCGGCCAGCTCGACAAGCCGTTTGCGCTGAGACGCGGGCACCGTATATCCCGTCGGATTATGAAAGGTCGGATTCAAGTAAAACAGACGCGGCCGATGGTTCATCATCAAAGATTCGACATGCTCGAGATCGTACCCGTGGGGATGGATATCGACCGGCAAGAACCTCGCGCCCTGTTGGCGGAAAATGTCCATTCCCGCGCTGTAAGTCGGACGTTCGATCAAGATCGCGTCCATCGGACGAACGAACGTGCGCGAGATCAAATCGATCGCTTGCTGAGACCCCGAAGTGATCAGAAGATCGGAAGCGCTCAATTCGACGCGCAATTCCCCGCCCAAATAGCGGCTAAGCGATTGCCGAAGCTCAGCGTCCCCTTGCGGAGTAGAGTAAGTTCCCATCAGTTTGGGGTAAAGATCGAACACCCTTTTCACGTAGTCCGACAGAAATAAATTAGGCAACAAATTCGGATCGATCAGCGCTTGGGAAAATTGATAGTCGACCGGAATTTGCTGAATGTCGTTTAAACTATTTTTCAAATGAACGGATGCGGAGAGCCGGGCGTCCTCCGAACGATACGCCGGGAGCTGCCTAACGTTGCTCTTGTTTCCGGCGCTGACGTAATAACCGGATTTTTCTTTGACATAGGCGATCCCCTGCTCCTTCAGCATTCCGTATGCTTTAAACACAGTTAACCGATTCATCTTGAATTGAGCGGCCAGCAGCCGTACGGACGGAAGCTTATCATGGGCTTTCCACTCTCCGCGCTCGATGCGGTCGACGATATAGTCGTATACTTGCTTGAATAACGGGTTGCCGCCATCCGCTATTCCCTGCGTTTTCCCCATGGCAAACTCCCCTCTCGCTGATTCCATTGTACAATAGGTTTCACCCATCTGTTCTACTCCATTATATCTGTTCTATTCCCTTATCGGTATGATATTCAAATAAGGAGTGAACAGATATGATTCTCATCAACTATTTGCTCGTCTGCTTGATCTTCGGAACTACCTTTCTCGCGATCAAGGTCGGGATCGACGCTTCGGCCCCTCCGTTCTTCTCTGCGGGGGTTCGATTTTTCGTTGCCGGGTTAATCTTGTTTTCAGTCATGATGTGGAGGAAAAAAGCGACCTTCGCTTTGCTATTGCGAAAAGAGACGCTTTTGACAGGAATATGTCTCACGTTCGGCACCTTCTCCGGATTGTATTGGGGAGAACAATACGTCTCCTCCGGCATCGCCGCCATCCTATCCGCGACCGGCCCGCTCATGATCCTCGTGCTTCAGGTTCTCTTCCTGCGGCAGCGGACGTCCTCGATCTCGGCGTTAGGCTGTATCGTCGGTTTTACCGGAGTCGTCCTGTTGCTCCTGCCGAGTCTATCCGTTTCCGCAGACCAGAATTGGTTGATCGGTGCCGGCGTCATTCTGATCGGAGAGCTGTTCTATGCGTCCGGGGCGTTGTACTCCAAGCGGGTCGTCCAACGGCTTCCCGATACTTCCCCCATCGCGCTTAATGCCGTCCAGATGATGTACGGCGGTCTGTTGCTGCTCATTCTGTCCGCTACGACCGAACGCGTCCATGCGAGCGATATGCTAACATCGGGAGCGATCGGCTCGATGCTCTATTTAATCGTCGTCGGCTCGATGGTCGGACACAGCTTGTTCTACTGGCTCGTCGCCAAGACGAATCCCGTGTTTCCGACGACGTGGCTATACGTTTCGCCGCTTATCGCCCTAGCGATCGGCGCGACCTTCTACGGGGAATCGATCAATGCACTATCCATCCTAGGCGTCGTGACCATAATCTTGGGTACATTGGTTGCCAATTATAGCAGCTTGAAGCAACTCGTCCGGAGGCGTTCCCGGACAATAACGGATACCGCCCCGGCTAAGTAAACTCCATGGAACGACAAAAAAGAAGCATCCTCGGAATCCTTCCGCAGGATGCTTCTTCTTTGTCTATCTTTACGATTCGATCGCGCTTATTCGTCCCTCTTTTTCCTCAAGCTCGATAAATAACGGACGCTCGTCCGGCGTATTGTTCGGAGAATGCAGCGCCAGCAATATCTTCCCTTCGAACGTGCGGAAGATCATGCCGTGACCTCCGTCGTTCTCGAAGATCGGCATCGACTCCTGAACCCACGGACCGAGAATGTTGCCCGACTCGGAGCGGGCGATCCCTTGCGCGTACCGCCCTTCCCTGAAGCTCGACCATAGCATTAGTAAATCGCCATTCTCGCAGACATACGCGTACGGTCCATCCGTTACGTATCCCGCGCCGCCCTTGACCGGATCTACCCAAGGCGCATCTTGCGCGGAGAACAGCAATATCGGCTCTCCGATCGCTCGATCCAATTCCGGAGACAGTCTCGAAGCGCAGACGGTTCCGTTCTTGATCTGCACCCATTCGTGGCAGAACACGATCCAAGGTTCACCTTCCGCGTCTACCCATAACGTACCGTCCAAGCATTCCCAATCTTTAGGCGTTACAGGCCCATCGCTATGAGGACGAAACGGCCCGAGCGGCTGGTCGGCAACGAGAATCTGCGTGCCTCTGCATACGCCGTCCGCCTTAAACGTGGCGAACATATAAAATTTGCCCAGATAGGCATGAACTTCCGGCGCCCAGTAATTCTTATCGGACCAGAAGTCCGGTTCCGGACGAAAAGCCGGAAAAGGTCCCTCCCAAGCAAGTAAATCCCGGCTTCGGTAAACGTCGAAGCCGATCCCTTTGCTCTTCCAGATATCGGGATCGGTCGAACCGTACAAATAATAGCAGTCTTCGTCTTCCCGCTTGAGCACGAAAGGGTCGCGCATCTGAATTTGTTCCAAGGTCAACATCGCATCGGCACTCCCTTTGATTATGAATTAGGCATACGCCGGAAGGACGATACCGGGAGAAGATTCGGTTTCGAAACGATCTCCGATCAACCGTAATGTCTCGTTGCCTTCGATCCGGAAAGGGATATCCCGATCGTCGAGCCGAATATTCCCTTCCAAAGGCCGGAAAGACATTCCGACCAGCTTGGTTAAAGTTCCCGAACGATCCGTCACGACGCGAACGCCGTAGGGAAACCCGCAAAGCAACCGTCCGTCCCGATAGATCGCGCATTCCTCGCGCGTATTGTGAAGCTCGTATTCGATACCGTCCACCCGACGGGCGTATGCCGTCTCGTCCGCCAATTTCGCGCCGTGGTCCAATGTCTGAGGAAGCAATCCGGTAAACCATAGCTCATCTTCCGGCGTCGGCACTATTCCGCACAGCCGCTCGATATAATCGAGCACGCCCAATATGGCCGGGGAGTACGTCTCGGTGTAACCTTCCTCCCCCGTCCACGGACTCAAGCATTGTCCGAATCTCTCCATCCGGGACATCGCGGAGACAATCGGCTGCAAAACCCAAGTCAGCTCGACGTGGCGCCCATGCCGTTCGAAGGCGTGCGGAGCGCGAATGAGACTGAGGAAGTTGACCGCGCCGCCCCACGTATTATAGCTCGTGAACGGGTCGAATCGCGGATCGTCCATGGCAATGGAGGTAAAAGGATACTTGGAGAAAAATTTGCGAGAATTCAACAAGTAACGTTCGAGCGACGACGCGAAAAACCGGTCATCTCCGACTTCGCAGGCAAGCACCCGCAGCATGACGTCCGTTTGAATGCGGTTGAACCTTCCGCCGCTATCCAAGTCGTAGAAAAACCCGTCCTCTTCGCAGAAACAATGCTCGATCAAGCTGCTCATGGACTGTTCCGCTTTATTTTTCCACTCCGAGCTCATCTCGCCCAGGCCGAGCTCTTCGGCCATTCTCGCTAAATATACGCGCCCGCAATAGACGCTGGCCGTCAAATCCGGCGCCAGAAACGGCAATGCCGGGTTGTTCGGATCGTAGCGCGACGGATCGTCCTGTTCCGGCGTATCCGGCACGTGCCAGAATCTCGGGGACAAGTCGTGCCCGGTATCGAACGCGCAGAAAGCTTCCACGCAGCCCGTCCCGCGCGTATCGCGATACTTCGCAAGCCACTCGTCGTAACCCGCCAGGGCGTCGTACATCTTTCTTAGGAAGACGCGGTCGCGCCCGTTCATCCGATAATGGTTCCACACGCTTCTCGCGGGAGGCGTGACTAACTGGATTTGCTTAAATACGGGACCGTTTCCGGTCACCTTGTACGGAATCAATCCGTCTTCCCTCTGAAGTTCGGCAAATCTTCCGAACGTCGTTTGCGCCGTTCCCGGACAAAACCTCGATAAGATTTCCGCGTTGATCGTCCCCGTGCTCTCCAGCCAGCAGCCGTCGTAAACTCCGCCTTCCTGCAAGATTAAACCGCCCTTGCCGTCCGGCTTTACGCAGTCCGCCAGCTTGCCGACCGCGTTGTAATACACGTTCTCCAAGCGATTCGGAGACGCGGCGAACTTAACTCCCGATCCGGCAAATTCCGCTTGCAAGGCTTGTCCGGCCTCGGTCGTACTTGGCGCAGCCTTTTCGCCGACATCCAAATCCCGCAATCTGTCCAACAATGTTCCCATGCGTGCCCGCTCCTTTGTCCGATCAATCAACGATCGTATTCGGACGGGCTGTATCCGGTAATCGATTTGAATACTTGGCTGAAATAAGTCGAGTTCTGAAAGCCTACTTTCTCGCTGATTTCATAGACCATGTATTTGCCCGTGCCGATCAATTCGATCGCCTTGCGGATTCGATATTTATTGAAATAAGTTACGAAAGGTTCGCCGGTAACCCGTTTGAACAGTTGGCTCAAATAGTTACGGTTCACGTGAAGATTCGCCGCGATTTTCTCCAACGAGATTTCCTCGTGGTAACATTTCTCGATGTACTCCGTGATGACCCGATCGACCAATGCATGGCTTTTTTTGCCGACTTGATCCTCTCGAATTTGAGCGATTGTCCGTGCGACCGTATCGTCCATCCACTCCAGCATTTGCCGAACGGAGCCGAAACGGTTCAATTGAAGCAACGACTCCTCCAAGCCGAAGCCAGGAGAATCCGATTGAGGATCGGACGCCATCGAGGAGGTCCACAGCGTGCTGACGATTCCGGAGCAAACTCCCTTACATACGGGAAAAGGCACGCCACCCCCCGTCATCCCGCTTCTCAACCGGCTCCAGAGTTCGATCGCATGCTGCCATTGCTTCTGGAAGATCGCGTCGTGCAGATGACGAACTTCGTCCATCGAAACGCTTTTCTCCGGCTCCGACGAATCGGAACCCGAATAGGCATACACGCGGTTCCAACCGTTCATTTCCGCGATTTCCACCGCGTTGCGGCTTTCCAAATAAGAATCCATCAAATGTTCGTACCCGTCTCTTACGGTGCCGAGCCCGGCCAGCACGGAAAGCTTCATATACTGAAGGATGTTGTCCAGCATTCCATCCGATAGCTCGAGGATGAATTTCTGCGAACACTCGCCTTGAACGGGGTCCCCCAGAAATACGACGACGAATTCTTGGTCCGAATACTCCAGCACCTCCGCTGTGAGGTGCGGAACGTCTCCCAAGCTCTCGCTCAGCATTTCGCGAATGATATTCCCCGTTCCGAATCGAAGCAGCTGCCAATCCCGTTCTTCCCTTCTAGCGGAAGCGTCGGGACGAACGAGACTAAGCGTCAATACCTGTACCGTCGACATTACCGGCAAACCCATAAAAGCGATACGCGTGCTTGGCAGCTCATCCATCCGGTAACTGGTCGATAACAAGTCGCGGAAAAACGCGTCCTTCATCGACCGCTGAACGATATCCTGCTGTTGCAAGTAACTCGCCAATAGCTCGTCGCGCTCGTGCGATTCGTTCAACAATTGCAACACTTCTCGCACGACGAACTCGATTTCCACGATGCTCGGCGGCTTGAGAAGGAAATGATGCACGCCCTTGGAGACGGCTTTCCTCGCGTTGGCCAAATCGTCGTAGCCGCTCAAGATCACGATAGGTACTCCCGGATCGATCGCGTGAATCTCCTCGGTTAACTGGAATCCGTCCATGACCGGCATATAAATATCGGTTATGACGAAGTCCGGCCGAAGCTCGCGATACTTTTCCAACCCGTCCGCGCCGTCCGCGGCCGTACCGACGATACGGACGCCCATATCTGTCCAAGGGATGTGCTTGAGCAGCCCGTTAATTACATATTCGTCGTCATCCACCAAAAGAATCGTATTCATGGGCAAAGCTCCTCGTCAGTAGTTCCATTTCCTCCTCGTGCCGAATAAGCGGCAATTTCACGATTACTTTCGTTCCTCCATGCTCCCGCGGAACGACGATCACGCCGTATTTCGGGCCGCAATAAAGGTGAATTCGGTCCATCACGTTGCGGATCCCGATTCCCCCCGTCTTCTGGACGTCGAAGCCTTCGGGCAATCCGCTTCCGTTATCTTCGATCGTTACGATCAATTGCCGGTCTCCTGCCTCTTCTTGGTGCGCCAAGCTTACCGTGATGACCGCTTTGTCGTCCCGGTTTCGGAAGCCGTGCATGACGGCATTCTCTAGAAAAGGTTGCAAGATGATCTTGGGAATGAAAGCGTCGAGTAAATCGCTGGGTACGCTATCCACGTATTCGATGCTGAAGTTTTGCCTGTATTCCTGAATCGCCATATAACAACGGGCATGGGCAAGCTCGTCCCGCACCGTAACGTACCAATTGTCGTTGCTGAGTCCGATCCGGAACAGCTTGGATAACTGCTGGACCATTTGGCTAATTTCCTGCGCATTATAATCCAAAGCTCTCCAATGAATCAAATCCAGCGTATTGTACAAAAAATGAGGTTTGATCTGGGCATGCAATAAGTGGATCTCCGCTTCCCTGCGATTGCGGTGCTCCTGGTTCAAACGGCCGATTAACGCCTTCAACCGGTCTACCATACGATTGAAATGCGTCGTGAGATAGAGATATTCCTGGATGTTGGACGCCTTCATCCGAACGTTGAAATCCCCTTTTTCGACCGTACGCATTCCTTCTACGATACCGTAAATGGGTGAAGTCAATTTTCGGGATAACCAGAGCGCCAACGGTATCGAAACGATGATGAGCGCGGATAACAATCCGATGATCAGCAACCGGATCTCTTTGCCGCTTTGCTTAAGCACGTCTTTGGAGATCAACTGCTGGAGCATCCAATATTGCGAGTTCGAGTCCGATTGAATGACGCTGAACTTCGTACCCGATACTTCCCGGGCGATATCTTCCGCTTGTTTCGGCGCTTCCATGCCCGGAGGCAATACGGAAGCGATATAATGCCCGCGGGAATCCATAACCACGTAGTACTCTTCTTTTCTATCGTCGACCGTGCCTTTGCTCAGAATTTCGAGCAGCTTAATGTCGGGAATATTGATCTTTACGACGCCGAGAATCTCTCCGCGGTTGCCGATGATCCGGTGAACGTAACTGACCATGCGAACCGCGGAACCGGAAGTCGGATACTCATGGGACTCGATCCAATACCCGTCCGCCTTCTCCATTCTTCCCAACCAGCCTTGCGCTTGGGCTTCGGCCATCGGATGCATGAATTCATCCTGAAACGTCGGGAACCCGATCAACCAATCGGTATACAATTCGATCGAAAACAATCCTTCTTTGACAGTAGCCAGCTTCCGGAACTCCTCGAAAAGTTGCCTACTCTTGAACACGAAATCGTACTCGCTGTCGGGCGCGGACGACAGGTATTGCTGAACCATCGTATTCGTCACGAGAAACTTGGCCGTATCCTGAATACCGGCCACGTAATTCGATAGCTTTCGGGACGTCTCGTCGAGCAATTCCTTCTTGGTCGTCCGGATTTCCCGATAAGCGATCTCCGAATAAGTCTCGTAATACACGATGCCCGAGATCAGCAAGAGCAAACTGCTGAATCCGATGAAACAAAGCACCATAAGCGTAAATAATTTAGTCGGGTATTTCGCTAGTTTCCGCATGGGGTCCAATCCTCTTCATAAATGATCGTATTTGACCATTTTAACCCTTCAAGCCGGTTGTCGCGATCCCTTGGGTAAAGTATTTCTGTCCGAGGAAGAAAATGATTAGGCTCGGAAGAATGGACAATACCGACATAGCGAATACCGCACCCCAGTTGGAGCTTCCGCTAGAGTCCAAGAATAGGCGCAAACCGAGCGGCACCGTGAATTTCTTTATATCGCTCAAATAGATCAGCTGGCCGAAGAAATCGTCCCAAGTCCCCATGAACGTAAAAATAGCGGCCGTAATGAGCGCGGGGAAACTAAGCGGTAAAATAATCCGGAAAAACAAGGTAAACCAACCGCATCCGTCTATTTTCGCGCTCTCGTCAAGTTCCTTAGGAATGCCCCGGATAAACTGAACGATCAAGAATACGAAAAACGCGTCTCCGACGAATTTCGGAGCGATGAGCGGGAGGAACGTATCCACCCATCCGATTTTGTGGAACATGATATATTGCGGAATGAGCGTCACGTGTCCGGGAAGCATGATCGTACCCAACATCAGCGCGAAAAACAAATTTCTCAGCGGAAATTGGATCCGGGCAAAAGCAAATGCGGCCATGGACGAACTGATAACGGTTCCGATAACGGCAACCAAACATAAATAGATCGAATTCAGGAAAAATCGCCCGAATTGGATGTTGCGCAATCCGAACCAACCCTTCGAATAATGCTGAAAAGTAAACTCCGTGGGCCATAAGCTTTTCGACGTAAAGATTTCCGTCGTCGGCTTCACCGAGCTGCTGAGCAGCCAGAACACGGGATAAAGCATGATGAGCCCGCATCCGAGCACTAGCGCATGAAAGACGACGGAACGAAACATTTTGCCGTTAATAACCATCGTTTAGTCCCTCCCATCCGAATAATACACCCAGTAGCGGGATGTCAGGAACATAACCCCCGTGACGGCGGCAACGATGATCAGCAACAGCCACGCCATCGCCGAAGCATAACCCATGTCAAGGAAAGTGAAGCCTTTGATATACAAGTATAAGGAATAGAGTAACGTCGAGTTGATCGGACCGCCCGAGCCTCCGCTGATAATGAAAGCTTTGGTAAACGTTTGGAACGACTGTATCAACGTAATTGTCAAATTGAAGAAAATAACGGGCGTGAGCAAAGGCATGGTGATCCGCGCGAATTTCCGGAAGATCCCGGCTCCGTCTACGGTCGCCGCCTCGTACAGCTCTTGGGGAATCTGCTTGAGTCCGGCCAAGAAAATGATCATGACCGATCCGAATTGCCATACCGATAAGCCGATCAACGAATAAATCGCATACCTCGGATCCGCGATCCAGTTAGGACCCTCGATTCCGAAAAACCCGATAGCTTGGTTGAATATTCCCTCTTTATCGAAAACTTGTTTCCAGAGAACGGAAATCGCCACGCTTCCTCCGAGCAAGGAGGGAATGTAGTAGATCGTCCTATAGAGACCGAGAAACTTCATGCCCTGATTAAGCAGCATGGCTAATCCTAGCGCGAAAGCCAGGCGGAAAGGCACGGAAAGCAATACGTATTTGAACGTCACTTTAATCGAATCGCCAAGACGGTAATCGTCGGTAAACATCGCTTTATAGTTGTCTAGACCTATCCATTTCGGTGCCGTCAGCAAGTCATACTTCGTGAAGGACAAATATAACGATGCAATGATCGGGCTTAAATAAAGGAAAACAAATCCGATCAACCATGGCAACAGAAACAAATACCCGGCCGCGTAGGTTTTGTATTTCTGCATTTGATTAGCTCCTTATCTTTGGGAAAGGGAGCCGCGAAGGCTCCCCGTTATCCCGCTTTCTCTTGATGTGAACGTTTATTGCGCTTTTGCTTTGAGGAGCAGTTTGTCCACTTCCGTCATGAATTCGTCAACTGCAGAATCGATCGACTTGGCTTTGAACGCGATTTTCTCGCTCGTCACTTGCAGCAGCTTCGTAAATTCGTTATCTAGCGGGAATTGTTGATAAACTACCGGCGGAGCCGTGTCGCTGACCAACGAAATGTAATCGTACAGCACTTTGTCGACTGGAGTGGATTGCGCGGCTAACGTGTCGCGAATCTTGCCGGACGGAGGCACGCCTCTCGTGCTGCCCAAAATAACTCCGGCTTCCGGATCGTTCACGAAGAAGTTAATGAACTTGGCGACTTCTTCCGGATGTTCCGTGCCTTCGTACGCCGTGAGATACTGACCCGAGATCGGCTGAACCATTCCGCTTCCAGCGGGGCCGTTCGGGAACAAGGCTAGAGCCAGACGGTCTTGCGTAAGTTCTTGGAAACCGAAAATCTGGGAAGCTGACGCACCTTGAATCGCGACTTGACCATTAACGAGCAAGGATTTGTCGACAGCCGTCGGCGGGTTGGCGACTTGAACGTCCGCCGGTACGATGGCTCCGGCTTTGCGCAACTCGTCCCAAATCGCGAACCAGCCTACGATGTCTTGTTTCTCGAAACGGCGATCTCCGTCGCGGTATAATTCTTTGCCCACGCCGCCTAGATAAGAGGCTAGCGTTGCTACGTCGCTGGAAAGATCATACGAGCCGTAATGGCCTTTGCCTAACTTCGCGGCAATTTCGATGGCGCTCGATTTGAAATCTTCATAAGTCCATTGATCCGTCGGAAGCGCTACGCCGGCTTTCTCGAACATGCTTGCGTTGTAGAGCAAGGAGGACGAGCTTACGCCCAGCGTAACTCCGTACAATTTATCGTTAAACGTGGCCGATTTCACTAAACCTTCGTTAAAATCGTCCAAGTTCAGAATGCCGCCTACATAAGGCTTCAGATCAAGCAAAGCGTTTTTATCAACGTATTCCTTGATATTGCCGCCCATCTGGATCAAATCGGGCGCGTTGCCTGCCGCGATCTGGGTATTCAGCTTGTCCATGTATCCGTCGAATCCGGAATATTCTCCCGTAATCGTAATGCCGGGATTTTTCTGTTCGAATAGCTCGATCGCTTTTTGCGTTCTCTCGTGTCTCTCGTCGGAGCCCCACCACGACATACGAAGCTCTACTTTTTTGCCCGCCGGCGCCGATGCGTTTCCGGCCGGTTGCGAAGCCGAATCGGTTCCAGCATCGTTATTGCCTTTGGAACAAGCGGAAAGGAGTAAGACTGCGGAAAGCATGGACGCAGTAATTGCTTTTCTGTTTAACATGAATCTGACCCTCCTTGAAGTTGACTGCTTTTCCATTGTAGAAGAGGCGTGCGACAAAGGACATAAAGAAAAGTAAGAGAAACGTTAACAAAAATCAGATATTGCCTCGGCATGGCGATAATTTGTCCGCGTCGGCGTAAACCGAAACCCTCCCTGCGCGGTAGCGAGGGAGGGTTTCGGTCATGCTTGATCGTATAATAGTTCGCAGAGCTTTAGCTTAACGTTCAATCGTGAAACTTCACCAAGTCGGCAACCTTGACCGGCATGCCCGTACGGATCGAGCGATTGGCCGCGATGCCGGTCAAGATCGACCGTGCACCGTCTACGTGATTGGCCTTGCGTTGATAAGGATCTTCGATCGGCGTACCGAAAATGTCGTTCAACAGAACCGGATCGCCGCCGCCGTGACCGCCCTCGCCTTCCTCCAGTTCGATCTCTACCGGAGGTTCCCACATCGGGAAGAGAATGATGCGTTTATCCTTGAGCGCTCCCTCCAGCGCTTTATCGCCGCCGGAATTCACGTAGGACTGTTCCACGATCGTCATTTCCAGACGCCCTTTAGTCCCGTTGAAAGCGATCCGATACCCTTCCCAAGGCATGTACGCGTTCAAAGAATACGTCAGAATCGCTTTGTTGCGATATTTAACGATAACGCCCATCGTGTCCTCAATGCTGATGCCGTCTCCGAATACGCTTTGGTCGCGGCGATATCCATCCTCTTGCTCGGCATTCAAATACATCTCTTTAAGATGCTCGTTCTCGTCCAAATGCAACGCGAACGGATCGTCTTTGGCGAGAGGATTACCCGTGGCCCGTTCGTAGAAATCCGTGACTCCCCGTTGTTCCGCGTTTTCCTTTCCGTAGAAAAGCAAGTCGCCGTAAGCGAATACTTCCTCCGGCTGCGAGCCGATCCAATAATTGACCAGGTCGAAATGATGCGTCGACTTGTGCACGAGAAGTCCGCCGCCATTGCGCTTATCGCGATGCCACCTGCGGAAATAGTCGGCTCCGTGCATCGTGTTGAGCAGCCATTCGAAATGGACCGAGGTCACTTGGCCGATCGCCCCTTGCATGATCAATTCCCTGGCTTTCGTATGATGCGGAGCGTAACGATAGTTAAACGTTACCCGTACTTCCCGCCCCGTCCGATCTACCGCGTCGAGAATTTCCTGGCATTTGTTCTCGTCCACCGTCATCGGTTTCTCCGTAATGACGTCGCAGCCGAGTTCCATCGCGCGAATAATATAAGTATGGTGCGTGCGGTCGACGCTCGTTACGATGACCGCGTCCGGCTTTTCTTTTTCGATCATGAGATCGAATTCGTTCGCCCGGTAAGTGTTGACGCGTGGATAGTCGTATTTCTCCTCCAGCAGCTTGTTCGCATAGTTCATTCTCGTTTGATTCGTATCGCAGATCGCGGTCAACTCCGACGTTTCCTTGAATTGCGAAGCGATCGCGCCGTAGAAAAACTCCGCTCTGCCTCCTGCTCCGACCAATACGTATTTTTTTCTAGCCATGTTAAGCTCTCCTCTTTATTTGGAATGAATTAATGAATGCATGATTACCTTATTGCAATACCGTTTCCTTCAACGGCTAGACTTCTCCCACTTAGCGAAGTGTCCGGAGACCTTGTCGGCCAACCCCGGCAATTCCGTCAAGTCTTCGCCCCATAACTCGGTTAGCGCTAGAATACGTCTCGCACTATCTTTGGCGCCATCACCGTCTCCGGTAGTGGGCGATTGCCAAGTTTTCCGGATGAGATCGAGAAGTAGCGGATCGTCGCGCGTCTGCAATGGGGTCCCTTTCTGCGATTGATTGTCGTCCGACTCGGAATGAGGTTCCGGGAGACACAATCGAATCATCGACGCGAGCGACTCCGCGAGAATCGGAGGCGTCTTCCCCGTAGCGCCGATGTACGCCTTCACGGAAGGAAGTAGTCGTACCTTCCATTTGGCGATGCCGTTCATCGCGATATCCGCCAAACGGTGACGAATGTACGGATTGCGGAAACGCTCCAGCGTTTCGTTCGCGTATGCCAGCAACTCGCCGCGGTCGAGCGGTATTCCAGGCAGGATTTCATCGAACAGCCCTTGTATGAATTTGGGTCCCCATGCCGGATGCTCGAGAGCCTCCCGCACTTCCCGCAGACCGTTCATCAGGCCTATTGTAGCCATTAGGGTGTGCGTACCGTTCAAAATGCGAACTTTACGCATCCGGAAAGGGGTCAAATCGTCCACCCAACGGACGTTTAAGCCTGCCGTCTCCAACGGCAGACGTTCCTCTAGTTCGCGCCCCGCTTGGATCGCCCAGAGATAATAGGGCTCGGACGTCACGAGCAGCGGGTCGGCATAACCCCATTCCGAGAATAACCCCTCCGCCTCTTCGGCGGGGAATCCGGTTACGATCCGGTCGACCAGCGTATTGAGAAAACGATTGGATTCGCGAACCCAGCTTTTGAAAGCATCCGGTAAACGCCAATCATCCGCATGTCGGAGCACCGTCTCCAACAGCCTATCCCCATTTTGCTCGATCAGTTCGCAGGGAAGGTGAATCAATCCTTTGCCCGGATCCCCCGAGAATCGTTCGAATCTGCGATACAGGAACGCAGTCAGCTTGCCCGGAAACGAGGAGACGGGTTCGCGTGGATTCCATTCCGAATGCCGGTAGGCGATTCCCGCTTCCGTCGTATTCGAGATGACGAACTCCAATTCCGGTCCTTCGGCCAGCTCCAGGAAAGACTCCCATTCCCCGTACGGATCGATCATTCTCGATAACACGGTCACGGTCTCTTTTTCTTCCAGTCGCTGCCCTTCCCTCAATCCGCGTACCAACAAAGTATAGATTCCGTTCTGGGCTTTAAGCTGATCCAGCTTCGTCTTGCCGGACGGCCGCGGTTGAGTCACGGCTACGGCGCCGTTAAACAGTTGTTTGCGATTGCAGGTTTCCAGCATCCAATCCGCGAACCCTCTCAGGAAGTTGCCTTCTCCGAATTGCAATACTTTGACGGGCAACTCCCCCGAACGGCGAAATCGAGCAAGGCCGTCGGGTTGGAGAATATCCGGACCGATGAGCGGCAAAGTCTCCGAAGCAGTCGCTTCCGGCTTCATTTCGCACTTCCTTCGGCTGATCCGGAACCGAATCTGAAATAACGTTCCGCGTTTCGGTAACCGATATCTTGCACGATACCGCCAAGCCACGCGAGATCGTGCGGAGCTTCGCCCCGCTCTACCCATTCGCCGAGCATGTTGCATAATATTCTTCTGAAATATTCGTGCCTCGTGAAAGAGAGGAAACTGCGAGAGTCCGTTAGCATCCCGACGAATCGGCCAAGCAATCCCATATTGGCAAGCGAAGTCATCTGAGAGACCATGCCGTCTTTCGTATCGTTAAACCACCAAGCGGAGCCGAGCTGGATTTTCCCGGGGATACCGCCCCCTTGGAACGAGCCGATAATGGAAGCGAGCACGTCGTTGTCCTTCGGATTCAGGGAGTACAAAATCGTGCGCGGCAACGCTCCTTCTCTGTCCCAAGCGTCTAGCAAACCGACGATCGCTCCCGCCAGCCGTCCGTCGCCGATCGAATCGTAGCCGGTATCCGGTCCGAGTGCCGCGAACATGCGCCCGTTATTGTTACGGCTTGCATGGAGGTGTAATTGCATGGCCCATTCCCGCTGGGAATACCACCTTCCGAGCTGAAGCAACGTTGCCGTCTTATAGCCGTTCTCCTCTTCTTTGCTTACGCGTTCCCCTTTGAGCGCTTTAGCGAAGATCGCGGACGCTTCTTCTAGCGTTGCAGGCGCGTAAGGAACTTCGTCCAACGCGTGATCCGAGATGCGACATCCCCGCTCGTGGAAATACGAGATTCGGGATTCTAACGCTTCCAACAACGCTCCGTAATCGCCGATCGGCGAACCTATCGCTTCTTCCATTCGGCGAATCCAAGGAAGAAAGGTGCCTTGGCCGATATTCAGCGCTTTGTCGGGACGGAACGAAGGCAACACGAGGGTATCGAAGCCCTCGTCTGACCGAATCGCTTCATGGTGCTCGAGAGAGTCGGCCGGATCGTCTGTCGTACAGATAACGGCTACGTTATTGTTGCGAATCAGGTCGCGAACGGAATAACCTTCCCCGTCGAAGCAGGCTTTTGTTTTGTCCCAGATGATCCGGGCGTTTCCTTCGTGAATCAAATCATCGACACCGAACATTCGGCGTAGCTCCAGATGCGACCAATGGTAGAGCGGATTGCCAATGGCAGCGGGCACCGTACGCGTCCAAGCGAGAAAACGGTCGTAGTCTTCCGCTCCCTGTCCGCCCGTCACGTATTTTTCCTCTACTCCATTAGCTCGCATAGCCCTCCATTTGTAATGGTCGCCATATAACCAAGCTTCCGTCAAATTCGCGAATCTTTTGTTCTCGGCGATCTCCCGGGGATCCAAGTGGCAATGATAGTCGATAATCGGCAAACCGGCGGCATAATCGTGATAGAGCCGGATCGCGGTGTCGTTATGCAACAAGAAATGTTCGTCCATGAATGGCTTCATAAGCTTAGCAAGGCCTCCTAGAGCTTAAATATGAACTTATCATAGGACAATTTATATCCGTTGTATTGCTCTTTTTTGTTATAATGGCATGAAGTATGATCTTTTTTGCTCTGAGGTGACGAGATGATAGCCAAGGATACCATTACCGTCGATTACGGTCACGAAGAGGGCGATTTTTATTTGCACCAAGTCATGCGCTCGAGTCCGTTCGATCAAGATAACCATTATCACGGTACTTACGAAATTTACTACCTACTGTCGGGAAGACGCCATTATTTCATTAAGGATTCCGCTTATTCGGTCGCTGCCGGAGATCTCGTTTTCATCAACAAATACGACGTTCACAAAACTTCCGTGCTCGGATCTCCTCAACATGAACGAATCGTCATGAACTTCAGCGACGACTTTCTCGGCTCCGGCCATCCTCTCTTCATGCCCGAACTGCTGCGAATATTCAGTCGGGAAAACCATTTGTACCGCTTGAAGCCCCAAGCGCAATGGTTCGTCGAAGACTTGTTCCGCAAGTTGGCGGAAGAGTCCCAACGCCAAGAAGACGGATTCGAATTATCGATCCGCCTACTTGTTACGCAGTTGCTATTGTTCGCCTCGCGAATGAAGGAAAACGACTTCCCGGTTACCGAAGACCCGCTCAGTCCGACGCATCGCAGAATCGCAGAAGTGGTTAAGTTCATCAACGCGCATTACGCGGACAAACTTCCGCTTGCGGAGTTGTCCGAACGCTTCGGAATGAGTCCATCCTATTTAAGCCGCACGTTCAAGAAAGTAACCGGCTTCACCGTCGTGGGTTACCAGAACTTGACGCGCGTGCGCGAAGCGCAGTCCCTATTGGCCCATTCGGACGCCAAAGTTGCGGATATCGCCGATCGTGTCGGCTTCGAACAATTCGCCCATTTCAATCGGACGTTCAAGAAGATTACGGGAACGAACCCTACCCGTTACAGGAAGTGGAACGTCTAAGTTCGAGGACTGGATAAGGGAAGAACCCGCCTTGCGAGGGCGGGTTCTTCTTTTCGATTCAGGCTTAACTCGTGAACAATCGGCCCGTAGGAACGATCTGCTTCGCCTGCGATGCGCTCGACCAGGAAAGCTGAGCGTGCGCGTTGCCACCAAGCTCGATGTATTCCATTTTGATATCGTACTTCTCGCCGGCGGTAAGGGAAATCGTCGCGCTGAGTTCGCCGTTCATGGCCACCCAGTTGCTGATCAATAACTGACCGTTTACCCATAGGCGCACTCCGTCATCCGTATGCGTATAGAAAGTGTATGTCTCTGTATATTGAGACTGTACCTTGCCTGTCCACCGCGCAGAGAACCATTCCCCCGGAACGTCTGGTGTAGGCCGGTCGCCGCCCCAATCGAAGTCAATGGTCGCATCGATGCGACTTAATGCCAGCGTTCCGAAATCTCCGGAATAATAAGTACCGTTAAGTCCGTTCGAAGGCGTTGTCGCTGCGTCCGTCGTCAAGTTAAGTGCATTGCTTGCAGCCGATACGTTTCCTGCCTCATCTTTCGCCTTAACCGTGAACGTATACGCGGTACTAGCAGATAAGCCGTTAACCGTGAAAGTCGTCGCACCCGTCGTGGATCCGGCTAAATTCGTTCCGTTATAAATGTCGTAACCCGTTACTCCGACATTATCCGTCGAAGCGGTCCAAGAGAGGTTCACGCTGCTGCTCGTTTTGGATGGCGAAATCAGTCCCGTAGGCGCGGTCGGCGCTTGCGTATCGGTACTCGCATTCGTCGTCACATTAAGCGAGCCGCTGGCTGCCGATACGTTGCCGGCCGCGTCTTTCGCCTTAACCGTGAACGTATAGACCGTGTTAGCCGTAAGGCCGCTTACCGTGAAGGTCGTCGCGCCAGTCGTCGAGCCGGCCAACGCGCCTCCTTTATAGATGTCATATCCTGTTACTCCTACATTATCCGTCGACGCAGTCCAGCTTAAGTTGACGCTTGTAGAAGTCTTCGATGGCGAAGTCAAATTCGTCGGCGCGGTAGGTGCTTGAGTATCGCCGCCTCCCGCTAAGTTGACGTCGCAGGTTTTGTATTGGCCGACGGCCGGGTCGGTTCCGAAAGCATTATTCGAGCACATGACGGAATTCGTGAAAGTTCCGTACGCGTAGCTGCTCGTCACGCCGTAACGCACTTGTTTGGTGCCCGTGAAAGAACACAGGTTGTTCTCGCCCGCGCAATTGGTCCAGTTCGCAGCAGGATCCGTCGTCACGGTCACCGCGTTGCTGGCGGCCGACAAGTTATTCGAGGCATCCTTCGCTTTGACCGTGTAAGTATACGCCGTATTGGCCGACAAGCCGGTTAACGTAGCGGAAGTGGCGTTCGCTCCCGTTGTCGTACCTGCCAACGTAGTACCGTTATAAATGTTATAACCGGTTACGCCGACGTTGTCCGTAGATGCCGACCAAGACAGGCTTATGCTCGTGTCGGTCTTTGCCGGAGAGATCAAGTTGGAAGGTGCCGTCGGAGCTTGCGTATCGCCCGCGTCCGTCGTTACGTTCAACGTATTGCTAGCAGCGGAAACGTTACCTGCGGCGTCTTTTGCTTTGACCGTAAAACTGTACGCCGTGCTTGGCGTTAGGCTGGTGACGGTGAACGTCGTTGCGTTGGCCCCGGACGTAGATCCTGCCAGCGTGCCGTTCTTATACACATCATAGCCGATTACGGCGACGTTGTCCGTCGATGCCGCCCAAGATAAATTTACCGTCACGTTCGACTTCGATGAAGCAATCAGGTTTGTCGGAGCGGTAGGCGCCGTCGTATCCGGCGGTCCCGTGAATACGGTGATCGACTGTTCCTTTACGCTCGCTCGTCCGCCGTTGTCCCATACGCCCAGTATGACTTTGTAGGTCCCGGCCTTCAAGTACGTATACGTCGGACTTGCGGTAGTAACCGGAATACCTTCGCCAAGATCCCAAAGCGTTTCCACGATCGTGCCGTTGTCGGTCGACGTGTTCGTGAAAGTGACCGGCTGGCCAAGTTGCACCGTGAGCGGCGCCGTGAAGTTCGCGACCGGTTTGGGATCGCTGAATCCGCGGCTCGTCAGCTGCGTGTTCGTGCCGTTGCCGCTAACCGTATTCCCGCTCCACTCCAAGTTCGCCGCGGAGGAAGGATACTGGTCGATGGAAGGGCCGCCGTTGCCGGTGATCGTGTTATTAACGAAGCTAAGGCTGTCGGTACCGCTAGCTGTCGTGATCTCGATCGCTTTACGGCCGTTATTGAGAATTTGGTTGCTATCGAAGATGATGTTCTTCGTATCGCCGTGAATCCGAACGGCGTTGCCGTCGTAACCCGGATAAGCCGCGGCAGGATTGCCCGATGCTCCGTTCTTCCAAGTGTTTTTGTAGAAGTATTGATATTGTTCGGTGAAACCAGTTCCTGCCCCTTGTAGTTGCATGCCCCACATGACGATATTCTGGACTGTATTATAGTTCCATAGTTGATACCCCGTGCCGGGCGACTGTTGCATGCCGACTTGTTGGCCTCCATCGACTAAGTTGCCCGACGTAATGCCATGGTCGACCATGACTTCGAGGCCCATGTTGCCTACGGAGCCGTCGTTTGCTTTTACGATATTGTTCCGTACGGCAATGTATTTGGATCGAACCGCGCTAATCCAGTGATCGACGTTGTTATTCTCGACCAGAGAGTAATCGACATTGGTGTGAAGCTCTATTCCGAGACCTTCCATTTTCTTGCCCGTGCCGGTAATCGTATTGCCGCGAACGATCGCGTATGGACTATCGTCGTTAACGAATATACCGCCTCGTCCGGTATTGCTGATCGTGTTGTTCTCGATCAAGACATGGCTTGATCCCCAACCGGCTCGAACACCTGCGCCCCAATCGGAATTAATGCCGCTATTGTTGACGATATTGTCGGAAATTTCGAGGTTCGTGGATCCGATAGCGTAGAGCGCGAACGGACCGAAACCCGCCGAGGCAGCCAAATCCTTGACCCTGAGATGACGCATTTTGTTGCCGTTTCCCGATTCAGACGTTACGGCGGACAATAAAACCGTGCTACCGTTACCGTCGAGCGTCATATCCGATACTTCCGCGTTGTTTACGTTATGAAGGTAGAAGAACATAGTCGATGCCGAACCCGAAGTCATTTTCACGGTCGTCGAATCGCGTCCGGCGCCCGCGATCTTAACGCCGGACTTGCCGTTGACGTTCGCGGACAAATAATACGTTCCCGCCGGGAGCAATACCGTGTCGCCGACCGCCGCCGAGTTAACGGCGTTCTGAATGGCCGTCAAATCGTCCGTCGTATCGCTTCCATTCGCCCCGAAAGCGGTTACATTAATCGTCGCGGCAAATGCCGTAGTTGCCGGAATGACCGGCAAAATAACCGATAGCGCGCAGAATAGGCTAAGCACCTTCATTTTCAGCTTTCCAGTGGCTTTTAATTTCATCGTCATAGTTCCCTCGCTTCTTTTTGTTGTTTGCGCTGCATGTTTCGCCAATTGCCAATCATACATCGACTCTAATAAAACTCGTGAATTGAAACCACCCGCCTCCTCTCAACTTCATCCTGACACACCGCTTTTCGCCGCGTAAACTGTAACAAATTCGAAAAACCGTACAATAAGACTGTCATAAATGCGAAATCCTACACTCCCAACACCCGTTGCCCCAATTAAAATCCAAAATTGATAGAATGTTTACAGTAAAGAAATAAAAAAAGACCCGCAAGGGGTCTTTTGATTGTCGGGAAAGTGATGACACGAAGCTGAATCGACGAAAATCCGAAAAATATTGCTGAAAAATATAACTACAGCTGGTACATTCTTCGAAACCGGTCACGATACGATGAAACACC
Organism: Cohnella endophytica; assembly: GCF_003628305.1. Taxonomy (GTDB): domain Bacteria; phylum Bacillota; class Bacilli; order Paenibacillales; family Paenibacillaceae; genus Cohnella; species Cohnella endophytica. The sequence goes on from NZ_RBZM01000002.1 coordinate 614,092, forward strand.
GTAAGATCAGCCAAATTAATCGTTGTTTCGATCTATTCCGACTTCCCCATCTCCAATTTCTTCTGAACGAGCATCGCATGAAGCTGTTCGGTGGCTAACCCGTGAAGAACGAGCCGGTAACCGGCTTGCAGCGTATGCATGGGAACCATCGGGTGTTTGTTGTTGACGAGCGCCAGCCGCTGAGGTTCGTTGACGATCGTCGATGCGTATATGCCGATAATCTCGTCCAACTGCAAGGAATTGGATGCCCGCCAGAAGTCGTTGTCCGTGAGGAACATCTGGTAGATGGGCGTAAAACATTCGATAGCCGTCAACAAATCGATCTTGTTCGTCCATCGACGAGGCATCCGCTCGATCGGTTGCGGGCCAATCGTGATCGCGTCCATGTTCGGCTTTTCCAGATGGGAAATGGTCAGATCTTTGCTTTGCAGCTCTTTGTTCAGGTTGATGATAAAGTTGTAAATATTAATATCGTGAATGAGGAATAAATCATCCTTCACCGCTTCCAAATTGTAAGGACGCAACGGGTTGAGCTTCACGTCGGCACCGGGCACGTTGTCGCGGATGAATTGAAGGATTTCCGAGCCGAGCGTGAAATGCCTAAGAATCATCGTGTTCGCTTCCGGGCTGACGAACGTTTTTAAGCCACGATATAATATTCGGTGCAATAACTTCGATGAGGCAAAAGCATTCGGCAACGCGGTTCGGATCAACTTGATCAGTATGATGGACAAACGGGCAAAAGGGCGAAGCAAAGGAAGTAAAAATTGCCTGGACTTCGTCGACGAATCTTTGAGGAACGCCGCTTTGGCCGACTCGTCGAACGGAATGCTCCGATCCAGGAAAATCGCAAGGAACGGGTTGGGATCCTTCGGATTATGTTCCATGTCATAGAAGTATTCAGGCGTGCTCATAAGACTTGCCGACCTCCTTCCTTGAACGCTGCCTACTCATTTTCAAGTTCCTCGAGCTGCAAGAGGTATAGTCTGGCCGTTACTTTGGCGGTTTTGACGACGCTCCGGGCGATCTCCTCCGTTAACATCTCCGATCGTATCCCCTTTTCCAGCCTCTCGAAATGATTCACGTCGCTTTCGCTATGGTAGAGCAGGAACGACACTTTCTCGTCAGGCAGCCTTAATTGGTCCCGGATAAGTTCGCCCCAATGCCGAGCCATCCGACAGCCGAGTCCTTCGATGATCCACATCGCGCCGAGCAAGTCGAATGGATTTTCCCGGCTTGCCCGTTGGAACATGTAGGCGGATAACGCCTCGCTTCCGATATTTTTCGAACCGGATTGAATACGTTCCTTCGTCCCCCCGATCGCGAGATAGTCTCGCTCCAGAATCTGATAATCCTTGTGTTCGTCGCTCGCGTGGGCGATAAAAGCCGAACGAAGGTCGATTCGGTCGATCGAGATGTTGGAAGCCGCCCGCGCGATCCATTGCGAGCCGTCCACCACCTGCTGCCGGAGATTAAACAGAAGTCGCTTGTAGTCCTCTAACGTAAACCTGCCACGGTTCAGCTTCTCGATGAGCGGTACATGGTTTAACCGGTTCTCGAAATCCAACCAAACCTGCACGAGCTGGCGGACAAGCCATTCCTGCAGCGAATTCGCCTCGTCGTAGGCTAATGCCGGAGCTTTCGGCTGCCTGATTGCCGCCGCATGCGCTCTATGGCCAGTGTCCGATCCGCCTCGAACGACCGTTAAATACATGAACGTAGTCAGGAACCTGCCGCTTTCCGGTACCATGCAGAGGATTTTCTCGTTTTCCTTTAGCCGCCCTCCGTTCAGCAGCTCCTCAAGCAGGATGAAAATCGATGCGGATCCGGTATTTCCTTTCTCATAGAGATTCGTGAACCACTTCTCTTCCGGAATAGATGCGCCTCCCAGCTCAAGCAACCGAAAAACTTCGTCCCGGAAAAAATGCGAGGAATAGTGGCAAGCCATCCAATCGACGTCCGATGCTTTCACTTTCCCTTCGTCCACTAGCTTAAAGAAGTCGTTCACGCCGAGCTTGGGCATCTCTTTCACGAGACGGATATCCTGCTTCATATTAATCGCGCCGTCGTCTGCGGCTTCCTGGTAAGTCGCGTAATCCAGCCAAGATTTCTCTATCGGCTCGCCGACTTCCTTGTTCGCGCCGGCATACATGCAAGTCTCGTATTGATTGGCATAAGACTTGATCTCGATCCACTCGATACGAAGGGATAGCCCGTTCGGCGCCGGCTTATCTTGAATAAGGAAAGCGCCCGCACCGTCCGATAGCATGAAGCGAAGGAAGTCCGTGTCGAAAGGCAAGGCTCCTCTCTCCTGCCACGCCCGTTGGCTCTCGTAGCGGCTGCTTTTGAAAATCCGGCTCGGGAATTCGCTGGCGCATGCGATCGCGTTTTTCTTGCCTCCCGCTTTAATCTGTAGGAACGCCGACTGAATCGCCGCGACGCCGCTTCCGCATACACCGTGAAGGCTTGCGATTTCCATCGCCGGCAGCTTCGCTTCCGCTTGCACCATGCTGGAGAAGCCCGGAATAATGACGTCGCCATGCGTGGTGGCGGTGGACAAATAGTCGATGTCCTCTGCGTTAACGCCGGAATGGCCGATCGCGTCGCGAATGGCTAACGCGGCCATCTGCGTATTGCTATACGTAGTATTCTGCCCGCGATCGATCGCGTAATGCCGAGTCTTGATCCCGTTCTCCCTTAAAATTCTCGTTTTCGTTCTCGAAGGTTTGCCCCCAACATAACCGAGGTATTCCTCCATCTCGTCGTTCCCGATCGGTTCTCCCGGGAGGAACGCCCCTGCCGCCGTAATGTATGCTTGCTTGCAGCTTTCTTCCGACATTTCAACCCTTCCTCTCACCCTCGATGATTTGTTTCCGACTTTAGAGTCATCATAGGGCGAGCGGAACGATGCGAAAAGTACCAACAATTTATAGTACCGTGGCGTGACAGCTATTCGTTCCAAAAAAAAAGACGACTCGCCGGATCGGCAAATGCGTCTAATAATGGAGTTTTTACTTCACCTTTTCCTCCGCAAACTCGGGAATTGTCAGCAACAGAAGCCGATAAAGGAAAAATACGCCAAGGTAAGCGCCCGTTGCTAGAAAGAACGGATTAAGAAAGACAGCATGGATCGTCGTCATGAATACGATGTGGTCCCTGATGATCTTATACACGGATATCGCGGCGATATTCCCGAATATAAGCCCGGCAATAAGAGCGGCAGCATTAAACGCCGCACGATAATGAGCCCATTTGTTTTGTACGTAAATCATCAGCACTGGAACCGCTATGCTCGCTAGAAATATCATGACCGACACGGAATTCACCTCTTCCCCAGTCTTGACTTCTTATCGCGGAAAAATTCGTTTTTCCGTCCTAATAGCAAGAAGCCTAAGCTTGAACATTAGGTTTCCTTCATAAACGACACCTCGTCATAATTTGCTGTTACCATGCAGGTAAGCAATCCGTACGGATTGCGCACATCACGGCAAGGAGGACATCATGAGGAAATCGTTATTAGCCACTATGGCGTTATCGTTGTCATTGTCGATTGGTTTTGCGGCAGGAGGACAAGCTCACGCAGCTGCGCAGCCGATCAAAACCTATTCGTCGCCTCCCTTCACCTTTTATAAAGCCAGCGCGGGTGACACCCTTTACTTCATCGGCAAAAGATACGGAGTAACCGTTAATACGCTCATACACTTAAACCCGGGGATCAACCCTAATAAACTATATGTAGGCCAAGTCATCAAGCTGAAAAGCACGGGGAATGGGGCTGTCAAACCTGCTGCCAAACCTGCCACTCCAGCGAAGAGCAGCTTTGAACAACAAGTCGTCAACCTGGTTAACCAATACCGCGTCAAAAACGGATTAACGACGCTTAAGGTTTCGGCACCGCTTGCGGCCATGGCCAAGGACAAAGCGATCGATATGTACACGAATAATTACTTTGACCACACCTCGCCGACGTACGGCTCTCCGTTCCAGATGATGAAATCTTACAAAATCTCTTACGGCTACGCGGGCGAAAATATCGCTATGGGCCAGAAGACGGCGCAAGAGGTTATGAACGCTTGGATGAACAGCTCGGGACACCGTGCGAACATCCTGAACGCAAATTACACCGCCATCGGCGTCGCCTACTATAAAGGCGAATGGGTACAAGAATTCATCGGATAAACAAAGAAGCCTTCTCTCCCCGGTTCCAACTTGGAGATGAAGGCTTCCCTTTTTTTCGAGTATCGCACATTTTTTTTACAAAAACACTCATAAAAATCACTCATAGTATAACAAACTTTTCAATACACTTTATTTAGAATGGATACCGGATCAAAATAAAGGAACCTGAAGGAGTATGTTATCCGCGGAATGATTAAAAACGATATTTATGCGCAAGCAACGCTGACATTGAATGTTTCTTTCCGGATTACGGCCAGAAGTAAAACGCACGCTTTGGAGATGGCGGCATTCCAAGTTAATAAGGAGAATATTCTTTTGGATTGGATTCAGTTGGAGAACATCCAAGGCATTAAAGAAATACTTAAAGTCGAATGCATTGAATCTATCCTTTGGACTCAAGTTTATTCTACCGAATATAGCAATCAATTCAAGGTGGCCGGGTCGATTCGCTTAATGCTCCGTAAGGATACAAATAAGGGCAACCTCACGAAAACCGCCTATCGGCTCCCGCGGTCTACTATTCAAGAGAAACCGATCTGGGTACTCCCGACATCGTACGAACCGATATTCACCCAAGTCTTGCATCAATCGTTAGAGTGGAACTCAGAGTCCAGAGAATCCAAAGAGCTAATAGAAGCTTAATCATATAATAGAACGAAGAGGCTGTCTCAAAAGTATTCACTTTTGAGACAGCCTTTCCCATGTGCTTGCTTATGGCGTTATCGTCCACTGCTGATTGGTGGCGGGACTGCTCGAAGTCATCCATTGCACGACGTTCGCCCCATCCGCGGTCGAGGCTTGATAGACGTCTAACGCCTTACCGCTGTTGCGGTTAACGATCTTATAGTAGCTACCGACCTGTTCGATGCTCCATTGCTGGTTCGAACTGCCGGAAGACCCCGATGCCGTCCATTGCACGACATCTCCTCCATCAGCGGTGGAAGCTTGGTAGACGTCCAACACTTTTCCGCTGTTTCGATTCGTGATCTTGTAATAACCGCTTCCTACCGATTCTATTTTCCATTGCTGATTCGCGTTTCCGCTCGTCGTCCATTGGATGACATCGCCTCCGTCCGCGGTCGAACCTCCGCTTACGTCAAGCGCTTTGCCGCTGTGGCGGGCGATGATCTTGTAATAAGTATTCGGATCCCAACTGCCGCCGCTGCCACCCGAGCCATCTCCAGGTTTGATTACCAGCTGATATGCGGAATTCGCATTTAAGTTATTCACCGTTAATTGAACGGAGCCGCCCGATACCGTGTAGTTGTTGCTCGAGATCAAATAAGTTCCGGAGGACGTAGTTTTGTTCGAATTATCTACGCCCCATACTTCAACCTTGGTAACTCCGCTCGTCTGCAACGCGGAAGGAATTCTTGTGAGGTTAAAGTCCAAGCTACCGCTTCCGCCTCCGAAGATGACCGCGGATAGCTTCTTGCCGCTATCATAATAACCTAGCCCTTGCATGGCTCCGTTCTCCGAAGGAGGCGTGACGTTGATCGTATTCCCGGAGAATCCTCCGTACCATTGGTACAGGTACCAAGCGCCCGATCTCGTCTGGGAAGGTGTCAGCAATTCGTCCAGTTGCCCTTCCATGAACCAATAGGCTAGGCCGGCGTGAACTTTGCTGTTCTCGAACCGCGCCATGTATTGCGTCATTTTTCCCGGGTTGCCGAGCTCGGTGCTTTTCCCGTATTCGTTAATCGTAATCGGGCGGGCGGAGATGCCAAGGGAGTTCTCGATGCTCCGATAATCATTGTAGCTGTAATACCAGGTGCTCGTCGTATCGTCCAGTTCGTGCCAACTCGTATAATCCGGTAGCACGTTATTCGCTTTGGCGAACGTGAAGAAAGAACGGTAAGCCGCGCTATTGTAATGTTCGAAGTTCGGACCTACGATCTTCGCACTGGGATCGATCGAACGAATCAATTGAAATACCGTCTTCCAGTCGTTCTGGAAATTCGTAAGCTTGGTACCGGAGTTGCCATACCAGATCCAATCCGGTTCGTTAAACGGCACGTAGAGAAATTTCGTCCTGTTCGCGTTATTTTTCACTTGATTGGCGATCGTCGTCACTTTGTTCAAGTAATCCGAGAAAGTATTCGGATAAGGCCACTGCGCATAAATATCCTGCATGTAAATCTGAACGTATTTACCGCCCGTTCTGAACCATTTGTCTGCCACGACGAACGCATCGCCTCCGGAATGCTGCAAGCCTCCGGGAGCCATCTGTCCGGTCATGTCAAGTGAATTAAGCCCGGTCAAGTTGGAATCCGAAGGGGTCGAATTGTCAGCGAGCCCATAGAGGAAGCCGGTTGCGCCATGGAGCGGGGCACCGGTGGACGAGCCTAGATCGGCGGTCATGACGGGATTAGCCGCGAAGCTTGCCGACGGCAATACAAACAACAAACAGGTGAAAAGCGCCAGCGTAAATACCAACAATCTTTTCTTCATTAGAAAACCTCCGCTTCTTAATTAATGAATTGCCTTTCGTCGAAGCCTATCAACGCTCCTCTCCCATGCCTCACCCCCTTTCAAACTCTCTTATTAATCGAGATTAATAATCAAGCCGGGCAGCTCTTCGGACATAAACTTGGCCTCTATGCTCCGGACGTAACTTTCCTTGAGCATTTCTGTGGCTTCGTCATAAGTAATCGTGGATTTTCGGTTAATCCTAATCACGTAATAGCCCCCTTCCGCTTCGAGAGGCTTGCTTATTTCATTCAAGGGCAGCATAAGAATGTCGTCGTGAATATCCGAGTCGATCTCATATAGGGGAACATCGGTAAGGAGTCCTTTTTCACCACGGGTTACGGGCAGATCCGAATATTCTGCGGCGAGATCCGCGAAGCTTCCTCCGTCCCTCAACTTCTCGGCGACTTCTTCCGCACGCGCCAAGGCTTCCGCTTTCGTACGGATTTGCGAATCTTTCGGCACATTTGCAATGAAGATTCGGTTCAGATCGAATCTATCGAAGTAATGCCGGTCGGCGTTCAACTTATAATCCCGCTTCAGATCCTCGATTTTTAAGGTGCTTTTCAAATACAGATCTCCATAAATTTGATTCTCGTAAAATCGGATCGCCTCGGCTTCCGTCAGGCGTAAAGCAAGCATACGATCTTGCAAGCTTTCTCCGTTCGAACTGAAGATTGACGCATATTGCTTTTTGAACTCTTCCCATTGTTTTTCCGCATTCGCTCGTTGGTCCCCCCTCTCCATGTTTCTGCCCCGTGCCGCCAGTATCTCGAATGCGATATTTTGAAGCACTGCCGTCCTATTGAATTTGGGATCTTCGAGTTGACCGGCAATCCCCGGCGTATAGAGCTGCATGATCCTGAGGTAAGCATCATGCTCCTTCTTCCCGATCGTGCCCCCTTCATATTCGGCTATCGTCTTGTCATCCTTGGGCAACCCTATCGAAAGAGAAAAAATCCCGACTACCGCTATCGCGCAAAAACCGACAACGATTCCGACTTGCCGTAGCTTCACTGAATCCTCCCCCTTCAGGAAAGCATTTATTATATTCGTACAATAGTTAGCTTCTCTGTTATTTGCTATTCTACCTACGAGAACGAGACTGCACCTCGTCCTCGATCGTAAATTCGGAGATTTCCGCATCCAAGTCGGACGCTAAACGTTGCAATCTTACCGCCAGCTCTTGAAGTCGGCCCGATTCCGATACTTGTTCATCGATGTTAGCCGATACTTCTTCGGTCGTCGCCGCCGTCTCTTCCGCGATCGCGGATATATTCCCGATCGTCGAAATCGTGTCCTCCTTGGAGCGCAGCACGCGCCTTAGCGATTCGTTTACGCCCCCTAAGCTTTCGGATACGTTGGCCATCGAATGAAAGATCGTCTTGAAAGATTGTTCCGTATTCCGGACGGCTTCTAGTTGCTGCGCGAGAATCGCGCTCGCATCGTTCGCGTCTCTTACGGTAGCTTCCGTTTTTCCTTTTATGGCGTTTACGATATCGTTAATCATTTTGGCGGATTCGATCGACTGTTGCGCCAATCTCTTCACTTCGTTCGCGACGACCGCGAACCCCTTGCCTGCCTGCCCTGCCCGAGCTGCCTCGATCGAAGCATTGAGCGCCAGAATATTCGTCTGAGCGGATATCTCGAACATGATTTTCGTGATCTTCTGGATCTCGTTCATGTCTTGATCGAGATCATTAATGTCCGCAATGATCTTCGAAGATACCGCGTACGTTTCTTTCGTTTTCTCGTTTAACGTATTTACGGATACGAGCGCTTCTTCGCTAAGCTGCTTCGTGTCCGCCACGATATGGTCTACTTGGACATTCTGTTCCTCGACCCTGGTAATATTGTCGGATAGCAGCTCTAATAATTGGACGCCTTCGGATATGTCGTCCGCTTGTTTCGTCGAGCCGATGGCGATGTCTTGAATGGTCTCCCCTAGTTGCAAGGAGCTTGCATGGGAACGCTTGACCGAAGTCGCGATTTCTTCCGAGCTATGTAGCACGTTCGAGGCGGACGCATTGACTTGCCTAACGAGCACGCTAATATTCCCGAGCATATCGTTGAAATTCGAGATCACGTCGGCGATCTCGTCTTTGCCGGAGTCCGCTACCCTGAGGGCTAAGTTGCCGCCCTTCGCCCCTTTCATCAGCCTCACCAATTTCCCTAACGGAGACGAAAGGCTATTCGTTATGGCGAACGCCAATAACACCGCAATAACGGCGCAGATCGCAACGCTCCATACGATTGCGTTCCGAATACTGTTGGATTCCGATTGAAGAAAAGAGTATGGAATAGCGGCTACGATTTTCCAATCAGAGCCCGTGATCGCGGCCGCGGCTACGAGCTGCTTACGATGATCGATCAAAGAATCGAATAAAAGCTCGGAGTCCTTAAGCTTGCCAACGAGCTCGTCGCTTCTGAAGATTTGTCCGAACAGCGATTCCGAATCATTGCTCGCAATGACGATCCCTTGCCCGTCCAATAGGATCATGGACGATCCCTCGCCGATGCTCACGTCGCGGATCGCTTCCGAGAAAAGTCCCGGATTAATGAATAAGATGACTTGTCCAAGCTTGCTTCCGTCATCCAAAGATACGATATTTCTGGCTGATACCAACTGGTCGGATCCATCCGCGGCTTTAATGAGCGCCATAATCATTTGTCCCTTGGAATCGTCCAGCCGGGACTTGATCGTCGCGGCGCCTTCTTCCGATATCGTCTGCGACCGGGCTTGCGTCTGCCCGATGGTCTCGCCGTCGCTGATCGCAATGAGAATATTTGAAATATAGGGACTAGCGGTCATTTTCTCCGACAGTAAACCTGCGATCCGCTTATTCCGTTCCAACTGCTTAAGCTCGTCGACATCGGCGGATTGTCCGATTCCCTTCTGAACGTCGTTGGAAATATAGATCTCTTTCATAATCGAGTCGAATTTAAGCACTTCCGAGCTCAAATTGTTACCGATTTGATTGACCAGCTCCAAAGAATAAGAGGTCATTTTCGACTTGATCGCGGCGCTTGACTTGTGAATGGAAAGATAACCGGTAAACACGAGAGGAATTAATGCAATGCACATGAAGGATACGATGAGCCGCGTCCGAATGCTAACGAGTCTTAGAAAGTTCACGTCGTCATACCCCCTGAGCATACTTAACCTTTCACGGCAGAGCCTACGGTCAAGGCTTTCTCTACTTGATCGCCGAGTACAAGATAAAGGACAATCATCGGAATACTCGATAGAACCATCGCGGCACCCATAGGGCCCCATTCCGTCGAAAACTGTCCCGAGAAGGATAATAAGCCTGTCGGCAAAGTTTTGTGCGCCTGATCGGTAATCAAGATTAACGCCAGCGGAAATTCGTTCCACACGCTCAAGAAAGCGAAGATCGTAACGGTCGCAACTGCAGGCTTGACCAAGGGCAGCATGATTTGCATGAATATGCGATAAATATTCGCGCCGTCCATATAAGCCGATTCCTCGATTTCCACCGGAATCGTCCGAAAGAAGCCGTAGAAAATTAAGCTAGAGAAGCTCAAATTAAACGCAACGTAAGGTACAATCAAAGCGCTATAGCTATTCGCGATCCCGATATCCCTCATCAGGACGGCTAGCGGGATCAAAATGACTTGCGTAGGAATGAAAAGACCGAGCAACAAATATGAATACGTCGCGCCTTTTAAGCGCCATTCCAATCGGGCTGCCGCATAAGCGAACATGAGTGAGAACGCCAGAATGAAAACGATCGAGGCGACGGAAACGATAAGGCTGTTCTTGAAATAACGCGCGATATCGAATTGCGTAATGGCTTGAACGTAGTTATGGAAACGCAGGTGCATGGGAAAGCCTAGCGGATTCGTATAGAAGATTTCGTCGTTATTCTTCAGCGAGAAAAATAATAGATACACCAACGGGTACAGAGAGATAAGGAAATAAATCCATAGGAACGACTGGAACAGTACGCTTCTAGATTTGCCTAGTATTTTCAATACGTCCACCTTCAATCAATAAGTGAGTCGTTCGCGGGCGATAAATTTGTTGATGATCAGCGTAACCAGAAGACATTGCAAGACGAGAGTAACGGCGATCGCGCACCCGTAACCATACTCGTCCAATCGGAATGCCGAACGGGTCATCATGTATGTCAATGTGTAGGTTGACGTCCCCGGTCCGCCCTTCGTCATGATTTGCATGTGGGCAAAGGCGTTTAATCCGGCGTTAATGCAGAAGATCAGACATATTTTATAGGTTTCCGCAAGAAGAGGAATCGTTATTTTCATATGGGTTTGGAAAGTCGTAGCCCCGTCGATTTTGGCCGCTTCGTAGAAGTGTTCAGGAATGGACTTGGCGCCCGCATAGATCAACGCCATCTGATAGCCCATCGATTGCCAGGAAGAAACCATCGTCACGGCTATAATCGAGGTGACGCTCATGCTGGATAACCAGTCTTGCCGATAAGAAATGCCCAGCAACTCGAATAATTTGTTAAACAGACCGTATTCCGGGTTATACATCGACAGCCACAACTGGCACACGACGGTTACCGATAATACGACGGGAATAAAATACGCTCTGCGTAGGGTATTTCTGCCGAAGGTCTTACCGTTAAGAATCGTTAACGCCATTACCGTTCCCAATCCTAGCTGAAATACGGTCAATATTAGCGCGAAAATAAATCCGTTACGCAACGAGGTATAGAACAAATCGTCCTTAAACAGTCGCGAGAAGTTTCCAAAGCCGATAAACGTTCCGGCCGTTATGCCATCCCATTCATAGAAGCTCTTAAGCAACGTGCTGATGAGCGGGTAAGCAACGATCATGCTGAAAGTAAGTACGGCCGGCAGTACGAAGATAGATGTAGCTACAGGGTTATTCTTAAAGTTTCTCATCTCGCCATACACCTCAAATCGTCTTCTAGCTGATTAGGGAACGCGCCCGATAAACGAACTGAGCGCGTCCCCTTCATGCAAACCCACTATGTTATTGCTTCGTCTCTGCTTGGAGCTTATCTACTTCTTTAATGAAGTCGGCAGCGCTTTCCCCTGCAACCAGCTTCTGCAGCAATTCGCCGAAGCCCGTCGCGAATTTCTTGTTAGGCAAGGAATGTTCTACCGTGCCTTCCACTTTGTAGCTTGGTTTGTTAGCCAGCAGCTTCTTCGTCATTTCGGGCATTTCAATTTCCGAAGTCAACCCTTCCACGCTGAACGTCGAGTCGATGCGTCCCGCTTTGACGAAGTTGCCTTGAGCGATTTTCTCGGTAAGAGCGATCGCGATTTGACCTGCGAGCTCCGGATTTTTCACTTTTGCGGATACGGCGATACCGCCCATCTCGGCTGCGCCCGGTCTGTAGTCTTTGTTCATATCTTCCTTGCCGGCATCTGTAGTCGGATACACGTCCATGAAATCGATATTGCCGATATCGGCTCCGAAATCTTTGACCATTTCGCCGATATCCCATTCACCGTTAATCAGCATGGCCGTTTTCCCTTGATGGAACATGGCGCGGGCAGTATCGTAGTCGGCGGATGTCGCGCCTTTTTGGAAAATACCCGCTTTGATGAGCTCCGCCATTTTGCCTATGGCGTCAGCCATCGCCGGATCGGATGCCTTGATCTCTCCGTTGCTCAGAGCGAGCATGCCTTTCGGATGAGCTCTCATGGCGAACATATCGAAGAACGCGCCGATCGGCCAAGCTTCTTTGGCGAAGATCGGAATCGTCACGATGCCTTTCGCTTTGAACGCTTTAACGGCTTCGAGCAATTCCGGATAGTTCGTCGGAATTTTCACTCCGTTATCCTGGAATACTTTTTTGTTATAGTAGAGCGGATCGATACCGGCGCCATTGTATGGAATGGCCCAGATTTTGCCGTCCGTATATTTCAATTGCGTGTCGATCGCATTCTGCGTCATTTTAGTTTTCGAATCAGACGCCTCCCATGCCGACGTTAAATCCAGAATCGAACCCGTCTGGATAGCGGAGTCGAAATGCTGCGGCTGGATGTTGAAGAAATCGGGCAAGTCGCCGGTTGCGATTCGAGCTTTCAAAGCTTCGCCGTTATCGTTCAATTGCGGCGTGATTTCGAAAGTAACGTTCGGATAAAGCTTTTTCAACTCCGCGATCGCCCAATCCGCAGGAGCTTTCTCGTCATCCGTCGAGTAATGGATTTGAAGAGAATAAGTGATCGGCTCGGCTTCCGGGGAAGCGGATTCGGATGGCTTGGCGGATGCCGAGCTTGCCGGAGGTTCGCTGGATTGCGCAGGCGGAGAAGAAGCATTGTTCTTATTGCTTCCGCAAGCCGCTAACAGGACAACAAGCATGACGGAAAGAATTGCGGAAATCGATTTTTTAACGTTTTTCGACATGTTCTGACTTCCCCCTTGATTTGGTAAGGTTATTTTGAATCTGTTTTCATTATAGATTTTGAATTTATCGCCTTGAAGGTAATATCCGGGCATTAGCAGGCACTTTTCAGGACAAAACGGCGCAAAACGGTCCCGCAAAGACATCGAAACTCCCCTCATAAGAGAACGCCGACCATGCCGCCCCCTTCGCGGAGGAGCTGGTCGGCGCCCGTTATTCCATCAAGCTTATGGTTGTTCCTTGCTCCTTAGCTTATATATGCCGCCCCGGACGGTATCGAATCGAATGATACCGCTAGAGTCCGTATGCGTCTGGACAAGTCGACCCTCAATCTCTACCTCCAAAGGAGAGTCCGCCAGAACTTGGCATAAGCCTCCTGAACTCGCCTCTACTTCCGCCTCCTTCACCTTGCCATGTTCCCAAACGATCGAAACCTCGAATCCGCCCCTAGCACGAGCGCCTTTAACGAAACCGGTCGACCACTGTTCCGGCAAAGCAGGAAGCAAATGAATGTATCCTTGATGCGATTGCAAGAGAAGTTCCGCGATCCCTGAAGTCGCGGCAAAATTACCGTCGATCTGGAATGGAGGATGCGCATCGAAAAGATTGGCATAAACGCCTCCCATATGATAGTTTTCTTCCGTATCGTCTTCCACCAGTTGGAGCAGGTTGGATAGGAGCCCAAGCGCCCGGTTGCCGTTGCCGAAACGAGCCCATAGTCCGACTTTCCATCCGAGGCTCCAGCCCGTCCCTCCGTCTCCGCGACGGTCAAGCGAGCTTTCGGCAGCGGCCATGAGCTCGGGCGTTTGCCGCCGGGTCAATTGACGGCCGGGATATACGCCGAAAAGATGGGAGACATGCCGATGGTGCCGGTCTTCATCCTCGAAATCCTCGGACCATTCCTGCAATTGTCCGTAGCTTCCGATCTGCATCGGATATAATCGGCTACGCGTACTCTCCAATTCCTCTCGGAAACTTTCATCTACGCCGAGAATGCCTCCGGCTTCGATCAGATTGGTGAATAAATCCCACATCAAGGACATGTCCATCGTCGAAGCGATACTGACTCCCGACAAGCCGTCGGCCGTACGGAATTTATGCTCCGGAGACGTGGAAGGCGACGTGATCAACCGTCCCGTACCGTCGTCGTGCAACCAATCCAGGCAAAATAACGCAGCTTCTTTCATAACCGGATAAGCCTGCTCGCGCAAGAACGTCTCGTTCCTGCCGAAGGCGTAATGTTCCCAGAGATGCTGACATAACCATACTCCGCCCATCGGCCAAAGCGCCCAAACCGCATCGCCGTGCCCGTAGTCTCCGACTGGCGATGTCTGACACCAAATATCGGAGTTGTGGTGCGCCGTCCATCCCTTGGCTCCGTAATGGACTTCCGCGGTTTTCTTGCCGTTGATCGCCAGCCTTCCGATTAAATCTAGTAACGGCGTATGACATTCCGCGAGATTACAAGTTTCGGCCGGCCAATAGTTCATTTCCGCGTTAATATTCAACGTCCAATTGCTGCTCCAAGGCGGGCGCGTTTCTTGGTTCCATATGCCCTGCAGATTCGCGGGTTGAGTTCCGGGTCGCGAACTGCCGATCATCAGATAACGGCCGTAATGAAAAAGCAGCTCCACGAGACCGGGATCACGAGCGCCGAATTCTCGAATACGCGTGTCCGTAGACAAATCCGAAGGAGCTATTGCCTTTCCCAAGCGAAGCTCCATGCGATTAAATAGCGCCTGATGATCTTGAACATGCCGTTGAAGCAAAACCTCATAGGGAAGGCGCAACGCTTTCTCCAGGTGAGAGGCGGCTTCGATGGTCGGATTCTTGCCTTCTCTCCCCGGAGAGCGATCGTAACCGTTGAAGCTCGTTGCCGCGCTGAAACACAAGGTTACGGCCGTAGCTCCCAAGATATGCATTCCGTCCCGGTTACATTCGATACGGCCACCCTCTAACCTTGCCCCCAATCTCCCTTCGAATCTCATCGTTTCCGTCGTCTCGGGATTGCCGTAGACGATCGGACGATCGGTTTCATAATAATTGGGATCGACTCGTTCCGGCGCGAAGCCCTTTAAGACGATCTGATCGAGCTCGACTCCGGTTTCATAACGCAGCGGACTTTCCAGCCTGGCATGTAGGTTCAACATGCCGGGTTGGCTTGCCTCAAGCCGTAGCACGATCGCTTGATCGGGAAACGAGGCGAACAGTTCCCGCGTATAGGTCACGTTTCCGACTCGATATTCAACTCTGGCGATCGCCTCGTCAAGATGTAGCGACCTGCGATAAGACTTAACCAGTCCGCCATGGTCGAACTTCAAGAACAAATCTCCAAGCGGCATATAAGACTGCGTATAAGGGCCCATCATTTTTTTGCTTGCTTGATCGGCCTCCGCGAATTTCCCTTCTGCCAGCAACCGTCGGACCTCAGGGAGAACTTCCAGCGCGTTAACGTTGTCGCGGTTATGGGGCGATCCGGACCATAACGTATCTTCGTTCAATTGAATGCGCTCGACTTCCGGACCCCCGAAGACCATAGCCCCTAAGCGACCGTTACCGACCGGCAATGCTTCCGTCCATCGGCGCGACGGCCGATCATATTGCAATTTCAATGTAATCTCTCCTTTGGAGTGGATATCGTTCAATGTTTTACTTTTTTGGCCACGTACTCGCTAGGAAGAATTCCGCAGTATTTTTTGAATACTTTACTGAAGTAGCCCGCGTCGCTGTAACCGACCCTCTCGGACAGTTCCTGCATTTTCATGTTGTCCGTATCCATGAGCAGCTTTGCTTGCTTCATCCTCACTTGCGTAATGAACTCGGCGATATTCATGTTGAATTCCTTGGAAAAAACTTTACGAATATAACTGGAATCCAGATGCAAATGTTTGGCGATATTCTCGACGCTAAGCTCGCTATCCACATAATGTTCTTCGATGAATTCTTGGACGTTGCGGGCGATCTTCTGTACCCTCGATACTTTCTGCTCCCGGTAATGGCTTATCGTTTGTCCGAAGAGCTGCGACAGCCATTGGAAAGATTCGTCCAACGACGCGATTTTCTTGATCTGCTGGTAGGGGCGGAAATCGTCCCCCAGAATCGTTTCGATATTGCCGCCCATTTCCGTAATGTACGACAAACACATGGAAACCACGCTCATAATGATCGCATACGTGAAATCGACCGGAAGCTGATGGGATTGGATGTGCGCCTTCATTCGATATAACGCCTGATGAGCTTCGTCGTGCTCATGCCTGCGAAGCGCCGACAACAGTTGCTCGTTCAAGATCATCGGGTAAAAGCCCGATCCCTTATTGCTCTCCATAATCGCGCCGTATTCGATGACCCTTCCGTTACCAAGGATGAGCTTGTTCTGCAGCGCGATCGCCGACTCCGAATACGCGTCTCTGATTTCCGCAAGCCGGTGAACGATCCGGGAGACACCTACGGATACCGTAAACCGGAAATACTTCGCCACGTAATCGCAAAGCGTAGCGTAACTAGAATGATCGAACTCCTCAGCCTCGTCCGCGCGATTGAATCTTTGAATGCAAACGATGCGGCCTTCCGGACCGTTAAAAATCCATTTGTCGCTTTTGTCCTGCAGGATATCGCCCATCACGTTGGCCACAGCGAATTTCCATAGGGAAATTTCCCGATGCTTCGTCCAAAGCTGATAAAGATGATCGATGTCGATGGACGCCACCGAATAATATTGCTCGTTAAGCAGCGTTCCCTGTCCCTGGAAATGCCGGACGAATTCTTCTTCCTTCGCTTCGAACTCCCCTTCCAGCAACGCGTTAAGCAGCCGTTCCTGCGCATAGAAGGAATCGTCCTTAGCCCTGGCGGTTTCCTCTTGTTTCTTCTGCAAGATGAATTTGAATTTCAGCAAGGTCGACAGCATTTCTTCTTTCTTGAACGGCTTCAGAACATAGTCTTCGACCCCTAGCCTAATGGCCTTGCGCGCATATTCGAATTCGCCGTACCCCGTGACGAGCGCGATCATCATCTCCGGGTACTTCATCTTTAATTGCTCGGCGACGCGAATTCCGTCCATAATCGGCATATTGATGTCGAGGAGCGCAATTTGAGGACGCAAGGAGTCGGCTAACTCCAGCGCTTCCTCTCCGTTCCTGGCTTGCCCGCAAATTTCGAAGCCATGCTCCCCCCAGTCCACGAGATGGTAGAGATAATCCCGGAAAACCGGCTCGTCATCTGCGATCAATACTTTAATCATGGTCCACCGCTCCTTCCTTCTGAGGGATCGTAAGCGTAATTTCCGTGCTTACGTCCGGCTGGCTGCGAATATGAATGCCGAATTGGTCTCCGTAATAAAGCTTGATCCTCTCGCTCACGCTTCTAAGGCCGAATGATCGTTCCGACGTAACGCTCGCCGGATCGTTCCCCATCTGCTCCAGTTTCTCTCTCTGGAAGCCTACGCCGTTATCGATGACTTTCAGAATGACGTTGCCTTCTTCCAAATAACCTTTAATTACGATTTGGCCCGAACGCATGCGCGGCTTAAGACCGTGGTAAATCGAATTCTCGACGAGAGGCTGAAGCGTTAGCTTCATGATGGAATAATCCAGAATATCGTTATCCGCCTCGATGCGGAAATCTAAGATATCCGAGTAACGGGTTTTCTGGATAAACAAATAGTCTTCGGCGTTTTTCAGTTCCTCCCGGATGCTTATGATTTCCTTGCCGTTACTCAGGGATATCCGATAATAATCGGCCAGCGCTTTGGTCGTATCGGCCGCCAAGGAAGTCTTGCCTTGTTCGCATAGAACGAAAATCAGATCCAGCGTATTGTAGAAAAAGTGAGGCTTGATCTGGGCTTGAATTAACGCAAGCTCGTACTCTCTCTTCTTTTTCTGCTCGGCCGTAACTTCATGTAATAGATTTTTGATTTTCCCGATCATTTCGTTAAAGGTAACGGAAAGAATACCCGCTTCGTCATTGGATCTGATCTGGCTCGACGTATTCAAATTGCCTTCGCGAATTTGCTTGGCCACTTTGGTCAACTGCACGATCGGCTTGGCGATATGCCTGGATAGAAAATTCGAAACAATCAAAGCAATCGCGATGCAGATCAAGCCGACGATAATGATCGTGATGGAGTTCGTGTATTTGTCTTTCGTGATGTCGTTTACAAGCACTTGCTTATACAAGATCCAATCCCGCTCGGGAATTTCCTTCTTCATGATCAAGTAATCGTCGCCGCCCTCGTTCAATCGAACGGAGGTAGACTGATCCTTGCCCAGAATCCAGTCGCTCATTCGAGGTTCCGATATCTGCTTTAGCAACTTCGCTGCGTTTTTCGTGGCAATGATTTTCCCCGTCCGGTCGGCGATATAAAATCCGCCCTTGCCTTGTTTTCTCTCTTCCGGGAAGATCGAGGATATCGTGCTTTCCTTAATATTCATGATCAGAACCCCTAGGGTCTGCCCCGTCTGGAAGTCCACGACTCGTTTGCCAACGGTTAATACCGGATTAGGGCCAGTAACCAAGTAATCCCTCGTCGTCATCGGAAACCACATCGTATCGGGAATGCCCGGACCCTGCAGTTTTCGAACCATATCGCTTTCCAACGCTTTGTCGAAATTGTCACCGAGCCGGGTGTTGGAAACGTATACATTATTCTGATTATCGATGTAGGCGATGGACTCGATATCCTTAAACGCCCTTAGATTGTAGTCGAACTCGTAGACCAGCTTATTTCCTAACCTTACGTTCGGATAAGCTTCTTGGGAGCCACTTCCCGGTTCCTCCGATCGGGGCTCCCCGATTCCAAGGTCCTCGTAGATCAAATTAATGTTCTTAACCAGCAATAACGTACTGGTTTCCCCCGTCTTGAGTATGCTTTGAATTCGCGTCGCGATAATGCTCGACTCGCCTGCGATATTATCTTCCGTTCTTTGCATCGACGATTGCGTGAAAATAGAGTTCGACGTAAATATGACGACCAAGAGAGGCAATATCACGATGGGAATGAATACAACGTTGATCTTTTTGCGTATGAGCATGTTCCGGTACTTCTCGAAAAATCTGTTCATGCTTGCCACCTCTTCCTCTATGCGGTTTGCCGTTTTGAGATTAACATAGACTTATGAGTTGAATGGCTAGCGATTAGGAGTTGACCCTATGAAAACCGACCAGAATAGAGGAACCTTCGGCTTTCGATTTAACGAGCAGCCCCATCTTCCGTTATGCTATTTATTCGCCGTAGGGAACGAATGCGTCCATGACTGCTCCTATCACTGGGATGGCCTCGTCCGTTCGGATGGTCCTCTCTTGCTCTTTCAATACACGACGAGCGGCGAAGGCGTTTTTGAAACGGGGGAAGACAGCTATCGGGTTCCTCAGGGGAGAGCATTCTTAGCGGAAATCCCCGACAACCATCGCTATTATCATCCGGGAGGCAAGCAGCCTTGGGAGTTTTATTTCTTGCTCATTCGACCCGGGTTAATCCTTCCGTTATGGGAGCAAATTAAAGCAAGCAAGGGACCTGTCCCTTTCTTGGATTCCGGAAGCATTCCCATTCGCATGCTGCGTGATATATTCGCCGAAGCCCAAGCCGGAAGGATCACGGATCCTTATCTCGCATCCTCTTACGTCTATCAATTCATTACGGAGCTCAGTAGAGCGTCCGCGACAACGAACAGAAACAAGGATGGATGGCCCGACTCCATCCAAGAAGCCGTGCAATTCATGGATGCCAACTATTTCCGTATGATCGGACAAGATCAGCTGGCGGAAAAACTAAAGCTATCCAAATTTCATTTGTTGCGAACGTTTACAAAATACGTCGGCGTAACGCCCAACGATTATTTGAACCGAATTCGAATGGAGAAATCCATTGAACTTCTTCGGACGACGGATTGGAGCATCGAGCGAATCGGTACGGCTGTCGGTTATTCTACCGGCAGTTATTTTATCAAAGTCTTTCACAAGTTCACCGGGCAGACGCCTGGTTCATTCCGGTCCGGAAATCATAGCCTTCACTACAATCGACTGTTCTTCGATTAATATCATATCGTAATTATATTCATTAATCATAGAGCAATTTAGTGCTATTGATTGAACTAAATTGCTCAAGACATAGATTGGATTAAACTCCGCAATAATACCCAAATATTAAAAGCACCGAACAGAAAGTAGAAACTTCGTTGGTCGATGCTTTTTAACTACTCCTTTTCCCCTTTCATCGCGCACACCGTCATGTCTTCAGCTATTCCGATTGTATTTATAGAGCAATTTTGTGTTATCCAGCAATCTAAATTACGGTAGAAAATTAATATAATAACGAACTATGATGAGAACAGAAAAGCAACTTTATCCAATAAGGAGCGTCTTATGAGCCATCTACATTATGCGCCAACGCCGCCGATGGGCTGGAATAGCTGGGATTGTTACGGAGCAGCGGTAACGGAGGATGAGATTAGAGGGAATGCCGAGTATATGGCGGCCCATTTGAAAGAGTATAGTTGGGAGTACGTTATCGTCGATATCCAATGGTATGAGCCAGGGGCCAACTCCTCGCTATACCGTAAATACGTTCCGCTGGAGATGGACGAGTATTCCCGGTTGATGCCAGCCGTTAACCGATTTCCTTCCGCCGCGGACGGAAAGGGCTTCCGTCCTTTGTCCGACTACGTTCATAGCTTAGGCCTTAAATTCGGCATCCATATTATGCGGGGAATTCCAAGACAAGCCGCTCATGCCGGTACACCGATCAAGAATTCAACGGCCACCGCAAGGGATATTGCCCATCCGAATTCGATTTGCCCGTGGAATACGGACATGTACGGAATCGAGGCTGCGCAAGAAGGTGCGCAAGCTTATTACGACTCCCTATTCGAGCTCTATGCGGAGTGGGGCGTCGATTTCATCAAGGTCGACGATATCGCGGCGTCCAAGCTGTACGATACGCATCAACCGGAGATCGAGCTCATTCGCAAGGCAATCGACCGTTGCGGACGTCCGATCGTGCTTAGTCTCTCGCCGGGACCCGCGCCCGTGCAGTTCGGTGAATTCCTGAAGGAGAACGCGAACATGTGGCGCATGACGGACGATTTCTGGGATTTGTGGGAATTGCTCCTGGACATGTTCGATCGTTGCGAGAAATGGCAAGGCAAGGCGGGGAACGGAGCTTGGCCGGATTGCGACATGCTTCCCCTTGGTCATATCGGCATCCGGTCCGTGGATGGCGGCGGAGCGGATCGTTGGACCCGGTTTACCCGTGACGAACAAGTGACCATGATGACGCTGTGGGGAATATTCCGTTCTCCCCTATTCTTCGGCGGAGAACTAAGGGATAACGACGAATGGACGAATTCGTTGCTTACGAACCACGACGTGCTGGGCATGCATAGGAACAGCTTCGGAGCTCGGCTCGTCAGCCGGGAAGGCGACCGAGTCGTATGGGCAGCTGACGGTCCGGACGGCGAAAGATATGTCGCTTTGTTTAATACGGGGGAATCAGAATTAGAAGTTTCCGTAGCGCTTTCGGAGCTTAAGCTTGAGGGTTCTGTTACGGCGAAGGAACTGTGGACGGGGAAGGATCTCGGACTTGTTGATGACAAGCTATCCGCTTATGTCGCACCGCATGGGGCTGTTCTATATCGCTTGAGCCGAACGAATTCATAATACGTTCCTTTCAACGAAACAAAGGGAGAAGCCCTTTCGACATGGCTTCTCCCTTCGTTCGCGCCGATATGATCTTTCAAGAAGACAATTGTTTCCGACTATAATAAAGCGATTTATTTCGTTGTTTCCATCGAAACAGGAATGCGCCGCTACGAACGGCTTCGTCCGCCAGCAGGGCGAGAAACACCCCCATTAATCCCCATCCCGCCATTTCTCCCAACACGTAAGCGCCGCCTGCGGAAAATACCCACATCCCGAGCACGGAAAATGCCGCCACGAATCTGGCTTCCCCGACGACGTTCAGCGATCCGGAAATGCAGTACCCGATCACCCTTAACGGTTGATAGCCGACGAAAAGAGCCAGGATAGGCAGGGAAATTTCCTTGATTTCCGAATTAGAGGTGAACAGGGAAAGAATCGGCGTCCCTAACAAATAAACCGCCGCCGAGACGAGCAAGCACAATCCCGTCCCGATACGAATGGCTTTGCCCAGGCTTCGTTCCACCTCGTCGTGTCTGCCGGCTCCAAACAGCTGTCCGACCCGAATCTGCAAGCCGCCTCCGATAGCCGAAGCAATCACCCATATGAATTGCTGAGTCGTCTGAATATAAGTAAACGAAGCAAGCGATGTCGCCCCCATCCGGGAAACGATAGAGATCAAGATGACTTGCGAATAGCCCCAGGATATTGCGGTTACGGATACTGGTACGCCGATCCGCATCACTTCGCGAAGCAACCCCCGATCGATCGCAAACCATTCCTTCGCGACCCAATGAGGACGGAAAGTCCGCCACAACAACCAGCCCGAAATCGCCAGAGCCGCGATCCGACTTATTGTCGTCGATAAAGCCGTACCTTGGATACCCATCTCGGGAAAAAAACCTATCCCGAAGATAAGCGCATAATTGAGAACGAGATGAAGCCCGTTCATGCCGAGCGTAATATACATCGGGCTTTTCGTATTCCCGGTGCTGCGAACGACCGCATTGATAACGGTATGCAGCAGAACGATGATCGTATTCGCTCCGACTACGGTTAAATAAGACTCCGCGAGAGGTACCACCGAATCAGGCGTATGCATGTACCCGAGAATAGCCGATGATCCGAACAGAAATGCCAAGCTCGCCACGAGTCCCATTACGAAATTCGCTTGAACCGCAAGCACCGCCGTGCGGCGAGCCTGATCCTTGAGCCCGCCTCCCCATTTTCTTGCGACGACGACGCCGATTCCCGCATTAATCAGGGCGAATATCGTGATCCCCGATACGATCACTTGGTTGGAGACGCCGACGGCGGATACCGAGTCGTCCCCGAGACGGCTGACCATGACCGTATCCACGGCTCCCATCAAAAACTGAAGTAACATTTCAATGCCAATCGGCCATGACAGATGCCATAAACTCAATCTATTCCGTTCATCTCGCTGCGTAGGGTCTTGCATTTCGAAACTCTCCTCATCTTGTCATCCACATAGATGTGTTCGGACGCGACGATCTATGCTACGCTAACATCATAGTAGGTTGGGACCGATTTGTCTTAGCGCTTATTGTCATTGATTTGTCCGATCTTGCGATTATGGAGGGCGCGCGAATGAGAAAAGATTTATGGGAAAACACGCAACTCGCGGACAAGGCCTTCCCCTTCAACGTATTCCATACCCGATTCCAGGAACAAGACTTTCTTCAACTGCATTGGCACGAACACTTCGAAATGATCCTCGTCGAACGGGGTTTCGCCACTTTACATATCGGCGGCAAACCATTCGATGCCAAGGCGGGCGATGTGTTCCTTATTAATAGCGGGGAGTTACATGCCATTTACCAGCCCGGCGATTCCTTTACTTTTTACGCCATCGTCTTCCATCCCTCCCTCATCGGCTTGCAAACTTCGGATCTCTTAGAAACGGATCTCGTTTCTTCATATTCGAACGGCAACCGCGCGTTCGTCAACCGCCCGGACCCGAACGACGCACACTTCGCATTGTTTCTCCAAACGTTGAACTCCCTGATCATGGAGTTTCAGTTGAAGGAAACGGGTTATGAGCAAGCCGTTAAAGCGCTCGTGCGATTGTTGTTCACATGGAGCCTTCGTTGGTATGCGATGGAGCTCTACCCGGACAACCAAATGGGCGCGTACAAACAAAAAGCAGCCCGTTTCAAGGATCTGCTTCGGCACATCGAAGTGCACTACGCCAATAAAATCACGTTGGAGCAAGCAGCTTCCATCGTGCATCTCAGTCCTTATCATTTCTGCAAAGCATTCAAGAAAATGACGGGGCTTACCTTCGTTCAATTCGTTAACCAATATCGGGTTCAGGAAGCGGAAAAGCTGCTTCGGAATACGAGTCTATCCGTTACGGAAATCGCCGACCGAATCGGTTGCGCAAGCATCAACGGTTTCTCCAAGCTGTTCAAGCAGCATCGGGGAATGTCTCCGAACAAGCTTCGGACCGCCGAACAACCCCCTCGCTAGCATCCCGATATTCCATTATCGGGCGGAGCTTTCAAAAAAGCGTTGGCCCGGGCATTCGCCTGGACCAACGCTTCTTCATGATCGCACTGATTTTATTCCGCTTTAACCTCTTATTTCCCCTTCGCGGCCAAGAAGGCAGCCGCTTGCGTCTCGACTTCTGCTTTCACTTTATCGATGCCGGCGGCTTTTAATTTCGAAGCCAGCGTAGCGTATCCGGCATCCACGTCCTTCACGACTCCGATGAAGAGCGGGCTAGCGTATTGCGTCGATACGTTCTTCAAATTCGCGATCTCGGATTTGACGCTCTCCGAGTTAAAGCTGAAGCCCAGATAAGTAGGAGGAAGCAAATAATCTTTAACTTTTTTATTAAGCTCGACATAGGAATCGGACCATGTGTCCCAAGGCTTGAAGAAGTCTTTGTTCACGAACCAGAAGCCCGCGGCATCCGGCGGATACGTGTTATTCTCGGCCGTCGTTCCTTCCGGAAGCGTCAGCTTGCCGTCCGCGGTAACCGCGTAGTTCTTGCCTTCGATGCCGAAGTAGACGAGGTTCACGTAAGCTTCGTCTTCCATGATTAGATCCAGTGCTTGCAAAGCGCGCTCCGGATTTTTGGAGTTGGCGGCAATGGCGATCCCGTTGTTCAACCAGCTGTTCGATGGCGCATGCCCCGTCGGGGACAAGCCCGGAATCAATTGAACGTCGATGCCCTTGGCAGCGCAAGCGCTAAGCGTACCTTGAAGGTCGATGGAATTCCCGAACGCGACTCCGGATTTACCTTCGCAGAAGTTATCCTTGGAGCGCACTTTGTTGGCATATGGGTTTTTGTTCACATAACCGGCATCATACCATTTCTTCATCAATCCGGTCGCGTATTTCTCGGCGCTGATGAACGGTTCATCCATCATGCTGACGATTTTGCCGGAAGGATCTTCATTGTCCGTAGACACGCCAACCGCCATTGGATCTCCGGAATCGATCGGCGCGCCCGGATAGGCGATTTTTTCTTGCAGCAAGTAACCCCAAGGCGTAGGCAGATCGTATTGGGAATCCAAGTTCAGCGGAATCATGTCTTTATAATCCTTTTTGATTTCCGCAAAGTACGGCTCGAGCTCGGAAAATTTAGTTACGTTGGTTAATCCGGCTTTGGCCAAAATATCTTTGCGAACGACGGCCGCGTTAACTTTGCGATCCGGCGTCGACGTCGGGATCATATAGGACTTCCCGTTTACGATAGCCGCTTGCATCGCCTCCGGCGGAAGCTTTGCGTTGTGCTTAGGCATATACTTAGCCAGCATCGAGGAATCGATCGGCAAGAATGCGCCTTTCGTGGCTTCGGAAACATAGAAATTCCAGTCGGCTGCGAAGACGAAGTCGACGTCTTCTCCGGAAGCGAGAATAAGCGGATATTTCGAAGCTACGTCTCCCCAGCCGATATAGTTCAATTCAAGAGTTGCGTTAATGTCCGCTTTCAGCTTCACGTTAAGAGCCGAAAGTACATCCGGCATTCCCTTCGGGGCTTCGCCCAGCAAGTAACCTACCAATTTGACTTCCTTGGAATTATCGGGCTTATCATCCGCAGGAGCAGAGGCAGATTCAGAAGCGGATGGTGAAGCGGAATCCGTAGCTTTGGCGCTCTCGCTGGGAGAGTTGCTCGCTTTGTTGTCGTTTTTACTGCAAGCTGACAGGATTACGGAAAGTACAAGCATAAGAGTCAGAATCGGCAGCATTTTTTTTCTAATCGTTTTCAAATGAAACCCTCCCATGAATGTATACTTTTCAATGACGCTTCTTGCGTTTTCTCTATATACAAATCCCCCGGGCCCGAGGGAACTTATATCGAAAGTAAGCTTACCGATCGCGATCGCTCGCTGGATTAACCCTTCACGGCGCCGATCGTAATTCCGCTGACGAAATACTTCTGCACGAACGGGA
Organism: Cohnella endophytica; assembly: GCF_003628305.1. Lineage (GTDB taxonomy): Bacteria > Bacillota > Bacilli > Paenibacillales > Paenibacillaceae > Cohnella > Cohnella endophytica. The sequence continues at coordinate 640,161 of NZ_RBZM01000002.1, forward strand.
ATAGCACGATAATCGGTCCCGTCGCGACGACCGTCATCGCCAGCTTAAACGTTTCTTTGGGCTGATCGAGATTCGTCACGTGCTGCGACATGGCAGCGGATAAATTAATAGACGATAACATTTTGTACAGCAAATATTGCAGGGGGATCAAATAATCTTTATTCGTGAACATGAGCGCCGTCCACCAGTCATTCCAATACGCCAACGCCGTGAAGACTCCGATGGAAGCTAGCGCCGGCTTGGAAAGAGGGAGAACCATCTGCAGGAATATTCTTAAGTCGCCCGCGCCGTCGATTTTGGCCGATTCTACGAGCGGCTCGGGAACGGAACCCCGGATAAAGCTGCGAAGAATCAAAATGAACAACACGTTGAACATTGGACCAAGAATTAACACGGAATACGTATTCTGAAGGTGGAGGTTTTTGCTTAGCCACAAGTAGTAAGGCGCTAATCCCCCATTGAATAACGTCGTGAAGAACAGGAAGAAGGCTAGCGCGCTGCGATACTTGACTTCTTTGCGGTAGAGCACGTAAGCCGTCATCGTCGAAATGAATAAGGATACTGAAGTTCCCACTACGGTCAACAAGATGGACACGCGGTAACCGGAAAGGATGTCGTGCGGATATCGGAAAATCGCGCGATAAGCATCCAATGACAGTTCCCGCGGCCAGAACCAGAATCCTTCTTTAAGCACGGAGCTCTCCGAGGAGAAGGAGCCGGCAATGAGCACGATAAAAGGGACTAAGCAGACAAATGCGATAATCCCGACGATGAGATAAGTAACCGTCGTAAACAACGGAGAGCGATCCAATTTACTATTGCGTGCCGTCATGTCTTTCATGAGGACTTCACCTGCTTTTCCTGGGAATTAGAACAAGGCTTGTTCTTTGTCGTACCGTCTCACCAAATAATTGGCGAAGAGGATAATCGCAAGCGTCAAGACGGATTGATAGAATCCGACCGAGGAAGCCATACCGAAATCCAAGCTCCCTTGCAAAGACCGGAAGACAAGCGTATCGATAATGTCCGTCGTATCCATCAACGTTCCGTTATTCCCGATCAGTTGGTAGAACATGTCGAATTCTCCGCGCATGATCCGGCCAAGGCCGAGCAAGATGAGGATGATCATCGTAGGTTTAAGCAGAGGAATCGTTATCCGAGTTATTCTTTGCAATCTATTCGCTCCATCGATAGTAGCCGCCTCGTAGATTTCCTGATCGATGCCTACGATTGCGGCCAGATAGAGCACGCTGCCATAGCCCACCCATTTCCATACGTAAAGGAACGGAAGAATGAAATACCAATACCAGGTCGTAGAATAGATGTCGATAGCCGACAGATGGAATGCATCGAGGATTTTGTTGACGATTCCATACTCGTAATTCAAGAAGTTGTAGACGAATGCGGTAACCGTGACCCATGAAATGAAATAAGGAAGAAACATCATCGATTGGGCCATTTTCTTGAACCATTTCTTCTGGATCTCCGCGATGAATATCGCAGCCGTGATCGAAAACGCCGTATAGCACGTTAGGAAAATGACGTTATAGATGACGGTATTGCGCGTAACGAGCAGCGCTTTACCCGAAACGAAGAAGTAGTGAAAATTATCGAAGCCGTTCCAAGGACTTCCGAAAATCCCGCTGCGATAGTTGAAATCCTTGAATGCCATGACGATTCCGGCCATCGGAATATAAGCGAAAATAATGAAGTATACCGCGATCGGAACAAACATCAGGTAGAGTATCCGATTCCTTATTAACTCCCTGATGAAGCCGCCTGTCTTGAGTCTTTCATCGTCGCGAGGGACTATCCGAGTTTGTTTCCGAGTTTCAGTTGCCAAGTCCATCACCATCCGTATCTGTTCTCTCTGCTAATGCTATATTTCATATTGTATAGCGTTTTCATAAGCGGACATATCGGATAAAGTTACGGTTTACTTCGAAAAGTTTCGTTATCTTTTGTAATCTCTTTGATCTGGAAGCAGCAATCTTACGATCGTACCTCTATGAATATGGCTTTCGAATTCCATTCCATAGGCGGATCCGTAAGAGATTTGAAGGCGCTCTTGGATATTAAGGACGCCGAAGCCGCCCAGCTGTTCGCCGCTTTTCTCTTTGAAGAGCGCATCGAGCTTATCCTGTTCGATTCCGACGCCGTCATCCTCGACTTCGATCAGAATATCGCCTTTAACCACACGCGCGCTGATCCGTATCGTGCCTTCCTCGGAGTCCTTTTCCATGATTCCATGAAGGATCGCGTTCTCGATAATCGGCTGCAAAATGATTTTGGGCACCATGCAGTCATTAAGCTCCCTTGGAACTTCGACGATTAGCGTAATGCACTCGCCGAACCTCATGTTCTGGATGTGTACGTAAGAGGCAACATGCTTGATTTCGTTCTCGAGCGTTACCCTTTCCCTGCCGTTGGACAAGCTTAATTTATAGAAAATCGCCAGCTCGTCGACGACCTTGGATATCTCTTTCGAACCGTTTTCTATCGCCATGACATTGATCAGATCCAGCGTATTGTACAAAAAATGAGGATTAATCTGCGCTTGCAACGCTTTAAGCTCCTTATTCTTAACCTCGCGTCCAAGCGTATAGGTTTCATCCACCAGCCTTGAAACGTTCTGTACCATCACGTTAAAATTGCGCGTCAATTCGCCGATTTCGTCTTCGTTCGTCGGTAGCGGCGCAACCTGAAAGTTGCCGTTCTTGACTTTGCGCACGTGCACGATCAACCGCCTTAAACGCTTCGTAGCGGATGCCGCCACGAAAAAAGAAAGCGGAAGTGTCAAAGGAATCACGATCAGAAATATGGAGATCAGCCGGTTGCGAGCTTTCGTAGTAGACTTCAAAATATCCGAATAAGGCACGATCATGGCGATTTTCATATCCGTATGAGGAATTTCCTGAATGCCGAACGATAACCTCGTCCCTTCGTAGACGAGGTTATCGTTCCAATAATTATCCTTGTCCGTTTTGGCGGGATGCATCAGAAGAAGCTGCTTCAATTGATCTGGCGTATAGACGAACTTCGACGTGGAGCTGAGGATTTCGCTTCTATTGTTCAGGAGTACCGCAGAGGTGGAAGGCGTAATGACGGCATGTTCAAGAACGGATTGCAAGGCGCTTTGTTTGATCTGAGCCCGTACGATGCCATCGAATTGTTGAATATTATGGTAGTTCGGGATTTTGCGCAATACCGAAATACGGTCGCTGTCGGAAGGACCGTCTAACGCGGAGGAGGGCAGCCAAGCCGACGAGGATTTGGAGGAAGTAAATCTCTGGAACCAATCCGTTGATTCAATGCTCCCCATTCGTAAATAATCCGTATTTTCCGTCGCCCCAGCCAAGCCTTGCTTCATATATAATTGAATCGTGTCGATGTCTTCGTTATTCCTGAACTGGTTAAGAACCTTTGCCAATTTGTTGGCGTCGGTTCCCCACAGGTTTACGTCCTCGTATTGAGCGGCATCGGAGGCTACGCTGGTCTGCACCAAATCGTTAAACGCGATGAAGTTAAGCACTTCCGTCACCGCTTGGGATTTATATTCTAAATAAGACTTCGTCTCGTCAAGCATCTTGTGCGAGGAATAGAGCATCTGCTCCTTGTTCTCCCTCTGCGTGAGATTAAGATGAATAAACAACAGCAATAAAAACGGAATGCAGATGACTAGCAAATAGGAAGCAAATAGCTTAAAGCTAATACTCAGGTTGTTGAACCATCTCAATGCCTTGAAATCGGTTAACTTCATCTCCACATTCTCTCCCGGTATTCGGATGGCGTGCACCCTACGTATCGCTTAAAGAACGTAGTGAAATAATTGGCATCGTTAAAACCGACGCGTACCGCGACCTCGAACAGCTTCATGTTTTTGTCCCTTAGCAGCTCCTTTGCTTTTTCCGTCCGAGTCAGCGTAATGAATTCTTTAACGGTTTCGCCGCGCTGCTTCTTAAAGTAGGAGCATAAATAAGTTTCGCTTAAATTCACGTGATTGGCGATCGCTTGTATCGTAAATCCCTTGTCCTGAAAATGAGCATGAATGTACTTCACGATTTCCCTGATTTTCCCGCTGCCCTGATCCTCCGTACCGGTGTTTTCCGCGAACGGCTGAAGGAAAGATAACACGTAATCCTCCAGCCTATCCAAGCTAGGTATTCGGTCTACTTCCTTCCATATATACCTTCGTTCCGCATCCTCGGATTGTTCCGTTATCCCTTGCTGAACGGCAACCTCAAGAATAACCAGAAGGTATTGGAAGTAGTTATCCTTCAGTCGAAGAATGTCCAGATCGCGATGCTTGCGGGCGCGTTCCGTCAATCGGCGAACCGCTCGCTTGACTTCCTCGAGATCTCCCTTGCGCAGCGTATCCCGAATGCCGCGAATTTCGTCCCAATCCGTCTCCAGCGGTTTATTCCCGCCGCTGAATTCCGACTGAAACAACGGTTTATTTCCATCGCCATAGTACTGCATGATACTCATATTCACGGCCGTTCGATAGGAATACGGAATTTCTTCGAGGGTAGGTACGGGCTCGCCGACGCCCAATCGGAGATTGATGAAATCGCCTACGATTTTTCGGAGAGCGACGTATAGCTCCTCGATGACCTCGCGACGCTCCCGATAGGTGCTGCCGAAGGCGCCTGGAAGCACTAGAATAAGCCAATTGCGGGAATCAAAGCCGCAGATCAGCCGGAGTTTCGCGATGCGCGGATGAGTGTTCAACGCATAGAGCAAGGCTTCTTGAATGGAAGTCGGGTCTTCGGGCAGTTGAACGGCATCCCAATAAAGCGGTGCCGCGGCTACCGTATAAGGTCCATTGTTCGGAAGCAAAAAGGTCGCCTCGTTCTCCAGCGCCGGTCTTACATGGTTGGAAGTCGGATCCGTGATTAACTTGCGCACCATTTCCTGCCTGAGGAAGGGCAAGCTGCGGTCGAATCCCGCTTGAAGACGCTGGTCTTCGGATTGCTTCCTCCGCTCGTCGAACTTTAATTGAACCGCAAGTTGCACGACCTCGCGCACCTCGTCCAGATTTACCGGTTTCTCGATATAATTAAGGGCTTTAAGCTGAATGGCCGATTTCAAATATTGTTTATCCGAGAATCCGCTCAAGAAGATGATTTGGCAGGCGGAGTCGATTGCCCGATATTGCTGGGCGAATTCGATCCCGTTCATCTTAGGCATCCTCACGTCGCAAAGAATAATATCGGGAACCCATTCCACGGCAAGTTCAAGCGCCACTTGTCCATTGCGCGCCGTCCGTACCTCGGCGATTCCGAGCTCGTCCCAAGGCACGTGTTTCCTGAGCAGTTCCCGTGTTCTTTCCTCGTCGTCAACGATAAGCAGCTTCATGGGATCCCTCCTATTATTTATTAATATTATCAACTATAGAACGCTTTCACGTCGAGTAGCCCCTGCAAAAGTTTCGTTTTCCTTCGAGAAGTTACGATAACGGCAATAGGAAAAACAAGAAAACCTGCCCGGCATCTCTTGTCCGGACAGGCTTTCCTATTCGCGTTAACATCGGTTTAGTTCTTCGTAAACGACCAGTCGTCCACTTTCACCCAATTGTTCGCGTTCGCGACGGAGTACACGCCGATCTGGGCGGAGCCGTTCGTCACGGCGATATTCGAGATCGTAATCTGTGTCCAACTGCCGATAGCGTTGCTGATCGCGTAGTCCTTCTCCGTTCCTCCATAGTTTTTTACATAGATTTGAGCGGTCGATTGACCCCCGCTGCTCTGAACCCAAACTTTTAACGTATACGTTCCGTTCGGCAGATTCGAGAGATTCTGATAACGGCTGGCGCTGTAGGCCGCCGAACCCGATTGCTGCGCGGCCCATCTGCCGGTATGACCGCCCGCTACGTTGCTATTGGGATCCGTCGTTACGTTATTCCAAGTGGTCCAACCCGCCAACGCGTTCTGCGAGACTCGATCCGCCTCGTAGCTAGGGTTCAAGGCGTAGTTGTTACCGCTGCCAACGCTCCACGTACCCGCCGCGGCGTCGAGATTAAACTGACTTAAAGAGTTGAGCGTCGGCGTCGTACCGCTGAAAGAAATCGGCATCCATTGATTGTAGCCGATGCCATTGCCGGCGAAATCGCTCCAACGGTCTCCGCCGAACAATACGGTCGTACCGGAAGAGCCTTGGACGCTTACGAACAATCCGGTCTGCGTGACGTGCGAGAAATCCGAATCCGTATTGTTTAGGATTGACTCGCTAGAATAAGGGCCCAGTATATTCGTTGCCGTTATATAGTACGTGTGAGAAGCGTTCCAGCCGTGCAAATCGGAAGAAGCGAGATAATAGACGCCGTTATACTTGAACATGGCGTTGCCTTCGCGTCCTCCCGAGGAACTATTGTATACATTCGTGGCGGGCTCGACGTTCAAATAGTCCGAGGCACGAAGCGGGGATACGTAAAGATGACTTCGTCCGTTCGTGTTGCTGAATACCAAATAAGGTTTGCCATCGTCGTCGATGAAGATCGACTGATCACCCGACATATTGTTAACGACATTCGTAATCGTGGTTTGAACGTGATCGAAGGTAAAAGTCCCCGTTGGCGTGCTGCTTGTGGCGAATGCGATTCCGCTACCGGCCGGTCCGACATATTGCGTAATCAACACGTACTTATGCGTAGTGCTGTTATAGACGACGCCAAGTCTGCCTAACCAATCGGCATTCCATGTCGAGCCGTCCGTCGCACCGGTAATGACGTTGCCTTGGAACGTCCAATGGACGAGATCCGTAGACGAATAACAGGTAACCGCGCTAAAGCTCGTATCGCTGTTCTTGGAAGTCGGATTATTGTAATAAGTTACCGCTCCTCCGTACTTTACGCCATACCAATAATAAGTACTGCCTACCTTCAGCACCCCGCCTCCTTGGGAGTAGATCGGATTGTTCGAGGTATCTTTCCAGAACACGTCGTTGGTGAGCGTCTGGCTTGAAGCGCTTGCGCTAATTGAGCCGAAAGAAAGAGCAACCGTCAGAAGTAGCAGGAAGCATTGGATTACGCTCAAGCGTCTAAATCCATTTCTCATCTTTAACATCCTTCCATATTGGGATGATGACGAATCTTCCTTTCCTGTCTGCCTTGCAACTCTCCTTTCCCGGTTGATTAAACTCCTTTCACATCGATTGCAAACCTATTATATTGCGCTTTCATTGTTGGATTAAGCCCCAAAACTTGCGATTTTCTTCGAATAGTAATGATTGGATAAATCTTTGCGATATTAAGCATGCTCCGGTCTTTCGGCTAGCCAATCCGCTAGCGTTGCGACCTTCTCCGGGTACTTGTAACTGCGCGCTAGAAAGCCGGCGCCATGCCCGGGCATGGGATCTTGATCGGTCGGCTGGTAGCGCAAATCCACGCTCCACCGGACTTCGTCCGAAAGATTCGGCGTAGACATATGCAAAGCGCGATCATTGAAGAGGATTGCGCTTCCTGCGGGCACGGGTAATACGACGGTTTGCGTTCTGCCCAATTGGTCTTCACGAAGCGCGGTATACTGAGTTCCCGTTAGTTGCTCCGCATGCCAATCCAACAAGCGCGTTCGGTGGGTTCTCGGCTTAATGTGCAAGCAACCGTTCACTTCGTTGGCGTCGACCAACGGAATCCAAACCGTAATGACGGGGTTAGAGTTGGCGTCCGGCCAATAGGACTTGTCTTGATGCCAAGGAACGGCTCCCGCGGCAACCTTCGGTATTTTGGGTCTTACGTTATAGACCGGATTGGAGAACAATTCTCCCCCGATCAACGATTCGACCGCGTCCAGGATTTTGGGCGCGCTCATCAAATGAAAATAGCCCGGAATACGGTCTCTCCAGCTTCTTCCGTATTTCAGGAAGTCCTCCGGCGTTAAATCCTTAAACAGCTCTGCTAGGCGATACTTGAAAGGCCGATCCTCCAGTTTGTCCTCTACTAAACCCGCCGCATTGAGTTCATCCGCGATCTCGGATACTTTTTGGTTCATCGCTTCCCTTGCCGGTGCAAGCTCTTCGTGCGACAGTAAGCGAGGCAAGACCAGGTAACCTTCCGAGTTATAGAAATCAATCTGCTCCTTAGTCAAACTTCCGTTTTCCGATTGATGATACATCATGGTCAACTCCCGAAATTCACTTTGAATACAAATTAATTGTAGTATTAATGCGATAATCAGTATTTAGATCGAATTTCGGATATTGATCAATTTCTCCGGTAAATTTAGAGCCATCGTCCAAGGTATGTGTTATTCTTTCAGGAGAAGAGATTGAGAACATAGAAAGGTGTTTTGCTAATATGCAGCTTGTCTCCGAGCTTCAGCCTTCGATTCGTGTCGCCCATCTCTACGACTTCCCCAAGGGAAATAACGAATTCGAATCTACGAGAATCGGCTATTGTTATGCCTTCCATCTCATCAAAAGCGGCAAAGGAAAAATCGCTGTACAAGGGCGAACGTTTCACGTACGCAAAGGTGATCTCCTTTACTTTCCGCCGCGTGTTTGCCATTCCTTCTACTCCGACCCGGAGCAACCGCTATCCAGTTATAATATTTATTGCGAATTATGGTCACCCGTCCCCATTGCTACGCAACAACATTTAGTCTGGGACGCCGCCGATTTCAACTCCTCCTTCTTAACCGAAATGAAAGAAGATGCCGCAATCGAACGGCTTCCCAACTACGTCCCCCTTCAACATCACGAGACGACCGTCTCGTTATTCGAACATATCGTGAATCAATTTCAGAGCCCCCATCTGTTATCCGACGAGATCGTCCGTTGCTTGCTTAAGGCATTCGTATTAGAAATAATCCAGCTCTCCGCGACTCCGTTATTAACCGATTATCGAATTAAGCCGATCATGGATCTCATCGACCAAGAAGCAAATGCCGAAAGGCATTACGAAGCTTGGCTTGAGCTAAGCGGCCTCAAGAAAACGCAATTTCATGCCTTGTTCAAGAACGCGACGGGGCTCTCGCCCAAAGCCTATTGGACACGGGCCATAATGAAACAAGCCGCTGCCGCCCTGCGGGAGAGCAATCGCTCGATCACAGAACTGGCATACGGCTTAGGGTATTCGTCCATTCATCACTTCACCAAGCAATTCACGGGTTACTACGGCGTTGCTCCTTCCGTATTCCGGAACCGAAAGGAATAGATCAGGATTTTCGCAACCCGGACCTCTACAACTCTACGATTGCTTTAATCACTTTAGACTCCGGTTTCAACCACGTCTCGAACTCGTCTATCATACCGTCGAACGAGGAACGATGGGTTATGTACCGGCCGATGTCTAGTTGGTAGTTACCAAGGATGTCCATGACATGATAGAAATCGGCCTTCGTCGCATTCCTGCTCCCCATGAGCGTGAGCTCTCGTTTATGGAAATCCGGATCGGAGAACGTAATGTCTCCTTTAATAAGCCCGACGAATATCAGCTTGCCTCCGTGCGCGACGAGCTCGAACGCGTTCGTCATCGACTTGGCATTGCCCGTCGCGTCGAATACGGCTACCGGGAACTCTCCTGCCGTTAGCTCTGCCAGCTTCGACTTCGCATCGGCTTCTTGGGCATTGATCGTATGGTCGACTTGCGCCCATGACCGACAGAAGTCAAGCCTCTCGTCGTTAATATCCATCGCGATGACCGTCGCGCCGGTTTGCTTGGCAAAAGCCATGACGCCGAGGCCGATCGGTCCGGAACCGATAACGAGAACCGCGTCGCCGGGAGCAAGATCGGCCCTGCGAACGGCATGCGCGCCGATCGCCAGCGGTTCCACGATCGCCGCCTCGTCCAACGTTAATCCGTCCGCGCGGAGCAGGTGCGAGATCGGAACGGAAATCCGTTCGCGCATCCCCCCGTCGGCATGAACGCCTAACACCTTCATGTCCGTGCAGCAATTGGTTTTCCCTCTTCTGCACGCCACGCACGTTCCGCAATGAAGATAAGGGATGATCGACACTTGATCTCCCGCCTTGAGGCCTTCGGAATTATCTTCTATCCGCTCGATGATGCCGGATAACTCATGTCCCAGAATTCGCGGGTAATCAAAAAAAGGCTGATTCCCCTTATAAGCGTGCAGATCCGTACCGCAAATACCGACCCGCCGCACGCTTACGAGCGCGTTGCCCTCCGATAATACCGGTTCCGGCAGATCGTCTACCAGACGGAACGATTCAATCTTCTCGCACACGATTCCTTTCATGCCCGTTACACTCCCCAATCTCTCTTATAGATCGATTTTCGTGTTGTACTCCCGCAATCCGCTCTTCCATGTTTCGTTACGGAGCGGTGCCAGTACTCGCAGCACGTCAGATAATAACTCCTCATCGATCGGTTCGTCCGTCCACGCCGCGTTCTTGACGATGTTATCCGGATTGGCCGTACTGACGAGCGTAGTCGGAACCCGCTCGTTGCTCGTCGAGAACTGAACCGCAAGCTTGGCGATGTCCTCTCCCCGTTCAACGCACAATCTGGCAGCGCGTAAGCACGTTTCTTTCAGTCGCTCGCTGGCGGGATGCCAATCCGGCGTTCCGCGCGTGCCGAGCAGTCCCATCGATAACGGAGACGCATTCACGAGTCCGATTTCCTTCGTCGCCAGCAACGGAAGCAGATCCAGCAAGGACGTATCGTTCAAAGAGTAGTGGCAATAGGAAATAATCGCGTCGACATCCGCTTGCGGAATCATCCGTTCGAATAGTTCAAGCGGCAGGCCGCATATGCCGGTGAAGCGTATTTTCCCTTGTTCCTTTAAGCGGTTCAAGGCGGGTACCGCTTCCTCCAGGATGATCTCGGGAGGTACGAACTCGATATCGTGCAGGAACAAAATATCGACGTAGTCCGTCTTCAACCTTTTCAGGCTCTCTTCCAAGCTCGCTTCGATTTTCGCTCTCGAGAAATCGAACTCGTCCATCCCGTAACGGCCGGCTTTCGTGGAAAGGTAGAATCGGCTGCGCGAAATTTCGCCGATCGCTTTGCCCAAGACGGCTTCCGCTTTGGTGGCTCCGTAATAGGGCGAAACATCGATGTAGTTAATGCCCGAATCAAGCGCTGCATGGACGGTCCGTACGGCCTCTCCGTCATCCGTCGGCCGGAACACGGAGCCGAGCGAGGAGGCGCCGAAGCTAAGCGCGGATACTTCCAGTCCGGTTCTGCCTAAAGCGCGATACTTCATTATAGGATCACCCCGTCTTTGAAAATGGCGATTTCCCTGAATCCGTTGTTTTCGTTATTCGTATACGTCTCGCCGGAAGCCAGAGAGAGAATCCGCTCCCATAGATCGTCCGTCAGTTGCTCCATCCCCTTGCCTTCGAGCAATTGCCCGGCGTTAAAGTCGATCCAGTTCTTCTTGCGCTCGGCTAACTCGGTATTCGTCGCGATCTTGACCGTCGGCACCGGACCGCCGAACGGCGTCCCTCTCCCGGTGGTGAAGAGCACGATATGCGCGCCCGCCGCGGAGAGCGCGGTCACGGAAACGAGATCGTTACCCGGCGCTTCGATCAAATTCAGCCCCGTCTTCGCGACCCTTTCACCATACGGCAGGACATCGGTGACGATCGCGTGGCCGCCCTTCTGCGTGCAACCAAGCGACTTCTCCTCCAGCGTACTGATGCCTCCCGATTTGTTGCCGGGCGAAGGGTTCTCGTAGATTTCCTGTCCATGGCGGATGAAATACTGCTTGAAGTCATTGATTAATGTGACGATACGGCCGAACACGTCTTCGTCCTCCGCCCGGTTCATCAAGATCTTCTCCGCGCCGAACATTTCGGGCACTTCCGTCAGAATCGCGGTCCCGCCCGCGGCGATCAGTCGATCGGATACGGCTCCGACAAGCGGATTCGCGGTAATCCCGGATAACCCGTCCGAGCCGCCGCATTTCAATCCGATTTTGAGTTTGGATACGGGCACGGGCTGACGTTCGAACGTACGGGCGAATTCGACGAGCTCGCCGATCAGCTCCAGCCCTTCTTCCAATTCGTCTTCCGCTTCTTGCGACTTCAGGAATTTCACCCGGCGCGGATCGTATTCGCCGATCGCGTTCTTAAACAAATCAATCTGATTATTTTCGCAGCCGAGCCCTACGACGAGTATGCCGGCGGCATTCGGATGATTGACGAGGGAGGCGAGCAGCTTCTGCGTATGCTTAAGGTCATCGCCTAGCTGGGAACAACCGTAGGGATGGGCAAAGTGGAATACTCCGTCCACTTCGTTCTCGTATGCGGAATTTCCCCGTCTCGCGATTAGTTCGCAAGTTTTGTTAATGCATCCGACCGTATTAATGATCCAGATTTCGTTGCGGATACCGACGTCTCCGTTCGCTCGGACGTAACCCTGGAACGTTCGATTGTCGTCAATCCGTTGACCCGCGACGGTCGCGGGAGGAGCAGCCATTTCATTTGACGGCTCGTAACGATATTCCTCTATGCCCTTCAAACCCGTGCCTAGATTATGCGTATGCACCCAAGTCCCCGGCGTAATATCCTGTTTGGCTTTGCCGATGGAATACCCGAACTTATTGACATCGTTGCCCGACGGAACGAATGTCGTTGCGATTTTATGGCCTCGTTGTACTTCTTCTTCCAACGTTAACGTCGATCCATCCTCCAGAATCAATGCCTTTCCTGCCGGGATGGCGTCTAAGGCAACGATTACCTGATCTTTCGGCGATAATCGAATCCAGTTTCTCATCTCGAATCCCCCTCTTCCCATAACTCCCGCCGCGTAATGATGGCTTCGGCCAATCCGTCCCATGCGGACAAATCCATGTCCCAGACCGTCTCTTCACTAAGAAGCCGCTTCACCGTTTCCAAGAGTTTCTCTTGGGTTTGCTCCGCGTTCTGCCAGATCTCGGAGCATAAGCCTAGCAACTCCTCATCATCCCTTACCGAATAAGCCTTTCCTTGCAGGTCTATCCCTCCGTACCCGTCGCCTATGCGTCGTACGCGAGTATATCTCAACAATCCGGCCAGTCCGACCGCGAGTCGCTCGGGTATCGGCTGTCCCAAATTCGCGTAATAGCGCAGCGAAGGCAGCAGACGCGCCTTGAATTTACTTAGGCTGTTCATCGCGATATCCGCGAGCCGATGCCGAATATAAGGATTGGCAAACCTCTCGAAAACGGTATTTGCGTAATCGGTCATTTCCCGTTGCGGATAAGGCAACGCCGGAACCACATCATGCAAGATCAGCGATTTGATCGACTGTCCGAGCGAAGGATGTTCCATGAATTCACGAACCTGTTCGATGCCATGCAGTAGACCAAGCGGAGCCATCCACGTATGGGCCGCATTCAGGATTCTGACCTTGCGCTGCTGGAACGGGGACAGATCGTCCGTCCATTGCACGTTCAAGTCCGCTTTCTTCAGCGGCAATAAGTCGTCCAACTCCGCTTCTCCCTCGATCGCCCATAGATGGTAAGGCTCCGCGGTAGTCAGCATCGGATCCGAGTAACCCCATTCCGAGAACCAAGCATCCGCCTGGGCTTCCTCCGGATATCCGGTCACGATCCGGTCAACTAACGTGTTCAAGAATCGATTGCTTGCTAGCACCCAATCGCGATAGGCTTCGGGCAATCCCCAATCCGAGCTATAACGCAAGACTAACTCCAGAAGCGTATCCCCGTTCCTCTCCAGCAGTTCGCAAGGGAGAAATAGAAGGCCTTTATCCGCAGCGCCTCCGAAAGCTTCATAACGACGATAGAGCAGATAGGCGATTTTTCCCGGGAACGATATGATCGGTTCATTCGTCAGCGGCTCGGGCTTATAGGTCAAGCCCGCTTCCGTCGTATTCGAAATCACGAACCGCAAATCTTCGCTTTGCGCAATCTCTATCAGCCTGTTCCAATTCTCGTAGGGATCGAATACTTGGGAGAATACGGATATTACGTTGCTCCGTTCTACCTCCTCGCCACCCTCGAGCCCCCGAACAACAAGCGTGTAAAGCCCGTCCTGCGCGTTAAGTTGTTCGATCTTAGGTTTGCCAGAAGGTCTTGGTTGTGTAACCGCCACGCTTCCATGAAACAAACCTTGCTCTCGGCTGACGTGAAGCATCCAATCCGTGAAGCCCCTCAAAAAATTGCCTTCCCCGATCTGAAGAACCGTAACCGGAGCATTCTTCATCCTGTCGAACTTAGATTTCCGTTCCTCCGTCAGCGCATCGCGCCCCAGTCGCAGCGAACTCATAACTTATAGAACTCCTTCGCGTTATCGCCGTATAATCTGGCTCGCTCATGCTTACCCCACGTGTCGGGAAGCGCTTGCTCCAAAATGTCCACGACATCGTCATACCCGGCGGCAAGCAAGCAGACCGGCCAGTCGGTGCCGAACAGAACTCTCCGCGGGCCGAACGCCTCGAGAACGTGCCTAACATAGCGGGTAAAATGCTCCTTCTTCCACGTCCGATGATCGGCTTCGGTGACCATGCCGGATAATTTGCAGCAAATATTCGGATGGCTTGCCGCCCTCTTCAACTGTTCCGCCCACGGTTCGAATAACCCTTCGGCGATTTTCGGCTTCGCGATATGGTCGATGACGCTCCTTAACCCCGGCACCTGTTCCAACAGCAGGTTCAATGCGCCCAATTGATCGGCCTTTACGAGCAGATCGACCGGAACGTCCTCCTCCGCATATTCTCGAAGAGCTTCCACGAAAGCGGGTTCGAGAATACGGTTCGCATCGGGCATATCTTGTATCATAATTCGAAATCCAACGAATTTCGGATGTTGCCGGAACCGCTGAAAATGTCCGCGCTGACCGGGATCGAACAGGTCGAGCCAACCTACGACCCCGAGAATCGAGTCGGCCCCTTCGGCGAGCGTCAATAAATAATCCGTCTCTTCGATCGTGGGAGCGGCTTGCACAGTTATCGTCCCCGAGATGTCATTGTCCCGTAGGTGCTTCTCGAGATCCGCCGGCATAAAATCGCGATATAAGACTTGCAGCTCCGGCGTGATCCAACCGTAATCGTCGCGGTCTAATTTCCAATAATGCTGATGGGCATCGATGCGCATAGGCGACATTCACTCCCCGTTCTTGTTTATCTCTTTATTTTACGCGCATAATCAGATGTGATAATCCCCTTACATTGCTTTTTTATGCCGAATTTTGATATTGTTAGATTCATAATACATTCAGAAGGAGAATCCCTGATGAATCCGATCCGCAAACCCTTCCGGCTTGATCCGATATTCCCGTTCGATATCGTATTCAAAGATAGAAAGAACTCGAGAACCGAGTTGCCCGATCACTTGCACGACCTTTACGAACTGGTCTACGTGTATGAAGGCAAAGGTACTTTTTTTATCGATAACGCGTTCTACGAGAAGGAAGAGGGAGACTTGTTCCTCATTCCCGGCAATACGATCCACCGTTCTTTCCCGGATGCCGACCGGCCGATCCTTTCGACGGCCGTATTTTTCGCGCCTGCGTTCGTAGAATCGAGCTCGCTCGATGACGCCTACGTCCCGCTTAGATGCTTCGACATCGCGCGCAAGAAAAAACAGTACAAAATCGAACTGACGGAGGAATTCAAGCAACGGACTCGCGAAACGCTTGACGAGATTGCTGATGAGCTGCGGAACAAGGAACCCGGGTACCGGCATGCCGTTCGGTTGGGGTTGCAGCGCTTGCTTCTGACCTTAGGCCGTCTGCCCTTCACCCGGGAGGACGGCAGCATGGACAAGAGAATCGGTCCGCAATGGATCATGGACGCTTTGAGATCCATCGATAACGATCCGGGTCAATCCGGAGGATTGGCCGAGCTTGCCGCGAAAGCTTGCGTAAGCGCGTCCCACTTCTCCCGCGTGTTCAAGCAGCTTACGGGAATGAACGTGACCGATTACGTCAACGCCAAAAGGCTCGTCCTGGCAAAAGAGCTGCTGCTCTCCACGGACGATAACGTTGAATCGATCGCGCTCGCTTGCGGGTTTCAAGGTCTTCCGCATTTCTATCTGACTTTCAAGAAGTTGACCGGAATGACGCCGAGAGCCTATCGGTTAATCGAGAGGTAGACAAAACAAAGCACGCGAATAGACCGGGCAGCCTCTATTCCTGCCCGGTCTATTCGCGCAATCCATCGGTTCAAGCTCGCCTAACTCGACGATTCCCGTTCGGCCTTATCATCCTTCACGCAACGGAAACCGGTATTCCCGGATGAGCTGTCCGGCGTGTTTTTGTTCCTCGCCGCGACTCGGTAACGATTGCAGTAAGATTGGTGGCATAAATACGAGCCTCCCCGCATCGACCTCATATCGCTTGCTCTTCGCCCCCGCGGATTAACCGCTTCGCCGGACGAATGATAATTCCGATCGAACCAATCCGCGCACCATTCCCATACGTTGCCGGCCATATTGTACAAGCCATATCCGTTAGGCAAGTAAGATCGGACCGGAGCGGTTCCCTCGTAACCGTCGCTGGCATGATTAACTTCCGGAAACTTCCCTTGCCAGATGTTGCAGCGGTGTTCGCCGCCAGGCTTAAGCATGTCTCCCCAAGGATATCGTTTCTGGATCAGCCCTCCGCGGGCGGCGAACTCCCATTCGGCCTCCGTCGGCAGACGTTTGCCCGCCCAACGGCAATAAGCGGAGGCATCGTTCCAAGTGACGTGAACGACCGGGTGGTCATCGCGATCCCCGACATCGGATTGCAGACCTTCGGGATGCGACCAATCCGCGCCCGGCACGGCCCACCACCATGGCGTATGCGAGACGACGCGATGTCCTCGTTCTCGCGATTGCGGCGTCACGAACGAATGAAAGACATAGGACCAGCCGTATGATTCGGCTTCGGTTTTATACCCCGAAGCCGCCACGAACTTAGCGAATTGGGCGTTCGTAACCGCCGTTTCATCCATATAGAAGGAAGATACCGATACGTGTCTTACCGGCCCCTCTCCATCCTCGGGAAATCCCTCCCGATCGGAAGTGCCCATCAAGAAAGTACCGCCCGCAATGTGAACCATTCCTTCATTATTATTTATGGATGAGTCCCTATTCGGACGCGCCGGATTTATCCGGACGGCTTCGGATTCTGCTGACTGCGTAACCCGTAGCGAATCGACCGTATCCCTTCTGGCCGAGCAGCAGGATGGAATCTCGATTTTCGTTCGCATGTCGCGCCCCCTCATTTAGAATAAAACGATTCCGGCGAACCCAGAAGCGACGATAACGACGATAGGATGAAGTTTATATTTAAGAATGGCATAAAGACAACCCGTACAAATTAGCATCGTCATAAGCGTCGACCATGTAAATAATGTTTCGGAATGCGATAAGAAGCCGAAATGCAGCGCCGCGTATAGGATCAGACCCGTAACGATCGGTCGAAGTCCGTAGAAGGAAGCTTTCACCTGCTTGCTGCGGTGATAACGCATGCAGAAGGCAACAATGACAATAACGAGAATCAAGGATGGCAATACCATGCCTAGGGTCGCCGCGATCGCTCCGGGAAAACCGGCCAGATTAAAACCGATTAACGTCGCGCTATTGGTAGCGATCGGCCCCGGGGACATCCCCGCCAGCGAAACGATCTTCTGGAAGGCATGCGCGTCGATCCAGCCCAGGCGGTTCATTTCGCGTTCGATCATCGGAATGACGGCGTAGCCGCCTCCGAACGAGATGAACCCGATTTTTAAGAATACGATAAACAACTGGCCCAGCATCTCAACCCCCCCGTTCTAGATGTAATATTCCGGAAACAACTGCTGATCGGAAGGCCTGGACGTCTCCGGCTCCGTCCGAACCTTCATCCCCAACAGTTCTTTTCCGTTCACTAGAAGGATGCCGGCCACGATCCCGCTTGCGATAATAAAGAGCGGATGGATCGATGTGAAGAGCATTACGGCAAGGGCAGCCGCGACGATTACCGTCGTCGAGACGTCGATGAGCGACGTTTTGACCATTTTGAAGGCAGCTAACAGAATCAAAGCGATGATCGCTCCATGAATACCTTTGAGAGCTGCGATTATTTTAGGATTGTTATCGAAATTGAGATAGAACACGCTTAACAGATAGACGATCGCGAACGTCGGCAGCGTAATGCCGAGAACGGCCATGCATGCCCCCGCAATACCGGATTTACGGTAACCGATGAACACCGCCGAATTGACGCCTACCCCGCCGGGAGCAGTGCCCGCCACCGACACCAGATCGGCGATCTCCTCCTGCTCCAGCCATCCCCGCTTTTGAACGACTTCCCTCTCGATAACGGGAATCATCGCGTAGCCTCCGCCGAAACTCGACGGGCCGATTCGGAAAAACACCCAAAATATTTGCGCGAGTTCGGAAAATTTTGCTCTAAGCTGCTTAATCACGAGATGATCACCTTCCTCTTGCCGTCGTGAACCGCAACGAAGCAACCGCAAGGGCGGTCGCTCGTCTTGTTCGTTTAATTCGGTTTAATCCCCTAGTCCCAATCTTTCGAATTGCTCGGGCGGCGCTTTAAGCGCGATTAACGTTTCTTTCAAAGCTTGTCGCAGCTTCTTAGCCTGTTCCGGCTGCCGGTCGATCAAATTAAGACGTTCGCTTGGATCGACGTTCTTATCGCTTAACCATGTCGGAGTCGGCCATGAGGCGCAATCGTTAACCGCTCTTGTCCCGTCTTGGTAGGGTCCAAGATCGTAAGGGATGAATTTGGCCAAACACGCGCCGTGCCAATACAACGGCTGGTTGTCCGCATTAGGAGATTGATGGAGCGCCCAGCGTCCGTCCGTGACGGTGACGCTCTTGCCGAACATGCCGCTGATCGCGTAATCCCGTAAAGGCGCACGCTCGTCCTCGAATACGGGAGTCAGATCGAGCCCGTGCCGATCGGGAGGGCAAGTCTTGCCCGTTGCCCTTAATACGGTCGGGTATATATCGACGAGCTGAGCTAATTGATCTCTTCTCGTACCATGTCCCGCGTATGGGTAAGCTACAATGAAGGGAATGTGGGAAACGGCGTCGTATTGATGCGTCTGCAGCTTCCCCGTACGGCCAAGATCGCCGTTATACGTGCCGTGATCGGTCGTAAATATAAACATCGTATTGCTCCATAGATCGAGCTCGTCCATCTTATCGAGTAGCTTGCCCAGCCACTTGTCCACTAGAACTACGTTAGCCGCGTAACAGGCTTGCACATGGTTTTTCTGCTCCTCGGTCATGTGCTTGTGCCATTCATCGTAAGGAGCTTGCGGGATAAACCGCTCGACGTCGTAACCTCTCGGATCGAACATCTTGACGTATTCCTCCGGCGGATCCCACGGCTCATGCGGATCGAAGCAATCCAAGTGCAGATAGAAGTCCTTATGCGTATGGTTCGCTTCCAGCCACTCCGAGGCTTTCGTGAACATCTGGGCGCAGAAATAATCTTCCTCGGTCTTGCGCGTGAGATGTACGTTACGGAAATGTCTTTCCAATTTCGTTTGCCGCTCGGAATCGGGACAAGGAAAATCGACGGGGTCCGTCCTCCATGCATCTGCTTCATGCCCGCGAATAAACTCGAAGCCGGTATACCCCATATGATAGTTACCCGCACCTTGCTCCCACATGTGAAAATGATCCGTGATGAAGTAGCTGACGGGATTCCCGTTGTTCAATTGTTCGGAAAGGGACTGGTTAGGCGGACCCGAGATTTGCCTAGGCAAATCCAGGTCCTCTTCTTCGAGCGGGCCCCACCCTCGTTCTAGAAACTCGTAACGCCCCGTATAAATGTCTCTTCGCGCCGGCATGCATGGCGTCGAACCGCAATAAGCGTTGTCGAATACGATCCCCTTCTTCGCTAGGCGATCCATGTTCGGCGTAGGAACGACCCATTCTTGCTGCTCCGCGCTCGACACCTGATTCAGAGGGCGTCCTTGATGATAAGGACCGCAGTGATCCCTCCTTAACGTGTCGCATACGATAACGATACTGTTCATGAAACAATCGCCTCCGTCTTCTAATCTGGATTACGCTTCGCTTAATTCTATCATTGCGTGAATATGGACTTTGGGAACCGTAAAGCGAATCCCTTTCTCCGTCGCTTCCGTAACCAACCGCTTGTTATCCGGGTGCAGCGTAACCGACCGAATACGCTTATCGTTTATGCTTACCTTGATGTCGTGCACCGGCGTAATGCATTCGATTGGATCGTAGAACGAGCTGCTCTTCTCGCCCGCATGAATGTTCTGGAAATTAATCAAATGCAGGATCTTCTTGCTGTCCTTCTCCATCAGATTCGCTTCGACATGTACGGGAGCGGTTACTTCGAAATATTTATTCGTATCGTATTTATCCAACAAATTCGTTATGATACGTCTTACCCAGAAGTGGTTGCTATTCCAATAGGTACGGAATACCGGAGCTGCCACGTATAGGGCAGTGCCCTTTCCATAACGGTTCACGCTGATTCCCGGGAAGTCGCTAATCGTTCCCGCCGGCGGCATCGGATGTCGGAATGCGCGATTAACGTCCGGCACGGTTAGCGGCCATTGGATCAGGCTTAACGTTTCGGCCGTCGTCGGAATCGTCTTGATGAACTCCCCTTCCACGAGCTGAGGAATTCTCGCGACGCCCTTCCATAGTTCTTCGTTTTCCGTGAAATAGGCGAAAGGATACGGCGTGCGCTCCAAATAATGCAAGCCCAGAGCCTCGGCAAGTCCGAAATCCTTCGCTTCCTTGGAATAAGTTGCGGCTCCTTCGGCTAAAAGCAATCCGCCGTCGCGAACGAACGCATCCAAACGATCGATCGATTCTTGAGTTAACTTTACGTTCTCGGGAAGAACAACCGCGCGATAACCCGTCAAATCCGGGAAATCGTCGTTATAATAGATGTCGAATTGATGATGCCCTTCGATCAGCATTTTCGCCGAACCGAATGTCGCCGAGTCGTCCTTGTCGTGATACCAATTGCTTGTATTGTCGGCGATGACGGCGATACCGCGAACGCTCTTCGCTCCGATGCAATACGCTTCTCTTTCTTTCACGAAGGAAAACGCTTCGCCTATGATATCGTATACTCCGCTCTGCAGCGATCCGTCCGGCATGACCTGGTCGCCGATATTAATGATTCCGCCGTTTGCCATAATGCAGGCGAACTCGAACTTCAATTGTTCGGCCGTCTTGCAAGACATAAGGCCCCATCCTTCCGTGAAACGGACGGTCATGATCTGCACGGGAACATCCAACGTCCGAATGTGACGGGCGCGGATGGAGTGTCCCAAGAACGAACCGGTGGCCGACGGCTGCGACTCCCATAAACCGTAATCGCTGGTCTCGTTAACCGAGGCCGGTTCTCCCATGCGCCAAGCTCCGTTGCAATTGACGAGCACCTCCGGACGGATTTTCTTGATCGCGTCGTGGATTTCCTTCATGCACCGGGCGGCGGAATCGATACCGAAGCCGATGACGAGCTCGCGATTCGTCCGCAGAAGCTCCGGCGTCAATTCTTGACCGTGCTCCTCGAGAAATTTTTTCTTGCAGTAAGTACAAAAACAAAAGTGATTATGGAGATAAGGAATATCGAAGAGATATCCGTCCATCTCGTATTTTTCGGTAATTTCCTTCACCTGAGGGATGACAAGCTCTTCGCGGTAAGGGCTGTTAATGCATGGCAATTCCCACACGGTGCCTTCGCTTCCCCGTACTTTGCCGTGCTCATCGACCTGATACCAATCCGGATTGTGAAGCACGGCATGCGCGTCCGTCCCGAGCGAATAATACGCGATTACCCTGATATCGTGCTTCTTCGCTTCCGCCAGAACTTCCCCGAAGAAATCTTCCTTCAGTCCGCTGTGCTTATGTCCTACCGAATTATCATAGAACGCGTTGCCGAAGTGGCATTTCGTAAATACTCCGATCACGTTCGCTTTCGCTTTGACGAAATGCGAGACGAACTCACGAGCGTTAAAGTTGTTGATTGCGTCGCGCGGAAACTCCGGCATATGAAAATCTATATGAACCTGTCTGATATTCTCGCGAAACCAGTTATTATTCGTAGTCATGATAAGCTCCTTCTCATGGGGGTCCGATATAGGGAAGGAGGAACAGCCCTGAAGGACGCTCCTCCCTCCTATGATCTTCTCGTTGTCCGTTAGTCCGTTAACCTATCCTTATTTGGTACCGTAGCCGTTTTCCTTGCTCCAATTGTTCGTACCCAGAACGGTTTTCATATCCGCTTTAAGCGTTTTTTGCAATTCCGCTTTATATTTCTCTTCCGAAATCGTTCCTTCCAAGTACAATTGGCCGATTTTCACCAAGTCTTCGTTCAGCTTCTTATCGATGTGAGCCGCGTAGAAGTTAACCAAAATGCGATCGCCCACGAATTTGAATCCGTCTAGATTCGCCGGCAAGTCGACGTTGGCAAGCGTCGTCGCGACGTACATTTTGTTGCCCATGATCGTTGCCACTTCCGGAGACGATAAGTACATGAAGAAGTCTACTGCCGCGGCGTACTTGTCGCCCGTTACTTTTTTGGGAATCGCGAACACGAGGTCCGGATATCCGCCAAGCTCGTAGTTCTTCTCGGCCGCGTTCGGATTTTGCTCTTTGGTCAAATACGGCAATGCGAACGTGCCGTATTCGAAATTGCGGGCTTTGGAATCTTGAATCGTTTTCAATTCGAAGTTGCCGGCCATCACCATTGCGGCGTCGCCTCTTAGGAACATTTCTTTCGCCGCGTCGCCGTTCATGGCGTTGTAGCCTTTCGCCCAATACTGGGACCAATCCTTCATGATCGGCATGTAGCCTGTCCAATCCGAGGACTCCAGGTTAACGGCGCCTTCGTCTACCGCTGCCGCGATTTCGTTCAATTCTAGCTGTCTATTATTATTGAAGTCGTATTTTCTGACCTTCTCCGCCGCGATCTGATTCGTCATCATGTTGACGGCCCACAAATAATGGTTATCGCCCGGTTTCGAGTTCGCGAAGGCGAACGGCGTTACTCCGGAGGCTTTCAGTTTGGCTTGAACGTCGAGGAATTCCGTCCATGTTTTTGGAATGGCGAGATTGTTTTTCGCGAACAGATCCTGGTTATAGAACACGCGAATGGACAAAGTTTGAAGCGTAATGCCCGCAATGCTGCCCGAAGTCGGGTTTTTCATTTCGTTCAGAATGGATGGGTTAAAAGTGTCCTTCCAAATTTTGTCGCCCGCATATGGGTTCGGTTTGTCATACTCCGGCGTCAGATCGACGAGCAGATCCTTATTCAAATCTTCGTGCGTCCAAGTATAACGGCTAGGAATAATATCAGGTGACGTGCCGCCGATCAAACCCGTCGTTAGCCAAGTTCTGAAGGAATCCCCATCGTTCGGCGCATAGTCGAGCTTGATTTTGACATTGTCGTGTTTGCTCGTATAGCCGTCGATAATTTCCTGCCATACTTGCTTCGTTTCTTCGTCTTTGGGAGTTTCGACCGCGAACGTCAGATTCACGGACTTGGCTGCAGTTCCTGCTGACGAATCCGAATCTTGGTTTGCGCCGGATTTTCCCGAAGCGCATCCGCTCAATATCGACAGAGCCATACTCAAGACGAGACCCGACGATAGTAGAGCGTTTTTCTTCTTAAACATGCAAACCACCTCTTTTTCTTCTGTTTTTCTATCCTAACCCTTTACGGCTCCGGATGTTACCCCGGAAATGAAAGGTTTGGTAGCGACGACGAAAAGCAATAGCAGCGGAATCGAAGAAATAATATATCCCGCGAGTTTAACTCCCACGCCTTGATCCATGTTCCCCGTAATCGTGCTGAGCGCAAGAATAACCGGCTTTACGGAATCTCCGTTCGTCGCGACGAGCGGCCAAATATAGTTGTTCCATCCGGCGAGGAAATTGATGATGGCTACGGTCGCGATAATCGGCAGCGAAAGCGGTATGACGATCTTGATGAAAATTTGCCGCTCGCCGGCCCCTTCCATGTCGGCCGCCTCGATCAAGCTTTTGGGAATGCCTTCGAAGAAGGTTTTCATCAGAAAGGTCGCCATCGCGGCTCCGAAAGCCATCGGCGGGAAAATCTGGCCTTGGTACGTATTCAACATATCCAGCTTTTGAACGAGCAAAAATTGTGGAATGAGGATCAAGTAACCCGGAATCATCATGAGCGAAAGGATAAGCACGAAGAACAGTTGCTTGCCCGGATAGTCGAACCGAACGAACGAATAAGCGGCTAGCGAAGAAATCAAAACGACGCCTATGACGATCGTGCTAGAAATCAGCACCGTGTTGCCTATGAAAGGTCCGATCTGCTTGAAAGCAACCGAGTAGTTGTCCATATGCAGAGGAAACGAGACGCCCCAGAAATTATGAATCGCTTGTTGCGTGTATTTGAGCGAACTGACGATGAGCATATAAAACGGGAAAAGCGTCAACGCTAGCAAGATAGCCAGGGAACCGAAATGCGGCGCTGCCAATAGCTTCTTGTTCATATATTTTCCACCTTCTTAGTCGATTTTATCTGTGTTTTTGACGAACTTGTTGTTAATCAAAGTCAGAAGAAGCAAAAGAATGAACAGGACGAGCCCGATCGCGGATGCATAACCCATCTCGCTGTAAGAGAAGCCTTTCGTATAGAGGTACAATGCCGGAGATATCGTTTTATCGCCCGGTCCTCCGTTCGTTAATACGAGAATGTTCTCGAAGCTTTGAATTTGTTGGATGATCGTTAATACCATAACGAGCTTAATTTGGCTGCGAACGAGCGGAAGCTCCAAGCGGATAAACCGTTGCCATGCGTTCATGCCGTCCAGCCTGGCGACCTCGAAAAGCTCGCTGGAAATCGACATCAAACCCGCTAAATAAAGCAAGAACGTAATTCCGCCGATCCATGGGAAATTCACGAAGATAATCGACCAGATTGCTGTCTTGCTTTCTCCTAACCAAGCGTGCGTCCAAGACTCGAGTCCGATCGCTTCGAGAAGTTGGTTAAGCACGCCGTACTCCCCCGCGAAAATCCATTGCCAGGTCAGATAAATTACGATGCTTGGAATAACCAGCGGGATGACGAACCAAACCTTGAGCAAGTTTTGCAGCTTCATGTTCTTCACGTGGAAAACGAGGACTGCCGCGATGAGCGGTACCGTTAGCTGGATGATTATTCCGCTCGCCGTGAATATTCCGATGTTCTTCAACGAGGCATAGAACGTCTCGTCCCGAAACAAGCGCGCGAAGTTGTCGAAACCGATGAACTCCTTCACGTTAGCCCCGTTCCAGTCGTAGAACGACATCTTCACCGCGTTAAAAAAAGGAATGTATTTGAAGGTTCCGAGAACGAGGAATATCGGAATCAAAAACGCGTAACCCTTCCAATGCTTGCGGAGAAACCCTGCTGAATTTGTCATGTTGTGACCTCCAATCGATACTCTAAACTTTAAGTGAAAACGCTTTACGAGTATAGGAGACGATCTTTGAACTTAAAGGGGGACATTTTTTGCAAGCGGTTATCTCTCTCGTACCTGCCCGAAAAGTTGTGATATACTAGTCCATATTTTTAAGGGACAGGACACAACAAGAACTGAGGGTGAGGATTCTTGAAAGTATTAGTCGTGGACGACCAAAGGTTATCCCGTGCGGGGATAATCAAAATGATCGAGTGGGAAAAGCTCGGTTTACGATTGGCCGGGGAGTGCTCGAACGGGTATGAAGCTCTTGAAACGATGAACGAGCTTGAAGTCGACGTCGTCATCACGGACGTGAGGATGCCTGTGTTAGACGGGTTGCAGCTCATCGAGCAGGCCAAGGAATTGTATCCTCACATCGCGTTTCTCGTCATAAGCGGCTTCGATGACTATGCTTACGTGCGCAAATCCATTCATCTTTCCGTCGCGGATTATATGCTGAAGCCCGTCGATAAGCTGGAGCTTAATACGTTGCTAAGAGAATTGATCGAGAAAACCCAAGACGCCCGAAATCTCGCTGCCACTCAATTGCATAAGACTCGTGAGCAATTTCTTCACTTGCTGATTGAAGGCGCTTACGACGAGGAAAAACAAATGATTGAGGATTGGTCGGACATTCGTCTTCCCGACCAGGAAAATTGCTTTTTCGCGGCGATGTTCGACTGCGAAGCGGACAAGAACAAAGTAAACGGGTGGTTTCGATTCCTCTCTGACCGATGCGAGATATTCCTGTTTCGTACGAGAGGCAATTGTTACTCGCTAGTCGCGGCGGGATCCGAAGGGGTTGTGAGCGAAGTCGATTGTATTCTCCGGACGATGTTATCGGATCGGGAAATCTACCAGCTAGCCGGAATCGGAACGGTCGTTTTTGGGATCGATCGGCTGAAAGAGTCGTTAGCCAAAGCTTACGACGCTTACACGCTTCAGGCCAGCTTGCCCGAGAACATAACCGGACAGGAGAATATACCGGCAGCGCATGCTTCCTCGAATCCCTCCGTTCTCCCCTTGAACGCGACCTGGGAGCGCGAATGGTTCATCCTGATGAAGCAAGGAAACCGATCGGCGATTTTGAGCAAAATTGAAGAGCTTGGCAGCTATCAAGGCCGGTCAACAGGCGAGACCGATTGGATCGAAAGCATCTATCCCTATGTCCTATTACGGGGCGCCAAGGAAATGTTCGAGACCGGCTTGATTAACGAGCAAGCTTACTTGGATGCATTCCAGATCGCTAAGAAGCTTCCGTACGTCGCCGGAATCGAGGCTAGACGAGAGATCGTCGGCGATTATTTCAGCCGTAGCCTGGACATGGAGCCGCAGTCTCAAATCAAGAAGGTCAAAGAAGCCATCGAAAAAGCGAAAACGTTCGTTGACGCGAACTTCCGCCAAACGATCAACTTAACGGATCTCGCTCTCACCTATTACATGAGCCCCGGCTACTTCAGTACGTTATTCCGACAACATACCGGCCGTAATTTCCTTGAATATTTGACCCAGCTGCGAATGGAGCATGCGAAATGGCTGATCGCCTCCAACACGAACGGTAAGATCAGCGATATCGCGATACAATGCGGCTATCAAGACCTGAAATATTTCCGTAAGCTATTCAAGCGCTATACCGGCGTCACCCCTCTTCAGTACAAGGAGGATTCGAAACTTGATTAAGTCGAAGCTTGCCGGGTTGAACAATAGCTTGCAGAGCAAGCTCCTGTTCTCTTACTCCGTCGTCATCCTGATCCCCTTGCTCATCCTGGGCAGCATACTTTATGTTTCCACCATAAGCATCACCAAAAAGCAGACGCAGGAAAATCGGCTGCTGGAGATGAAGGTGCTATCCCAGAATTTGCAGGAATATTTCAATTCGATAGAGTTGTATAGCAGGGCGATCTATACGGGTGAAATTCAGCAACTCTTGAACAAGGGCATGCCGACCGACATAATCGAACAAATCCATTGGAAAACGAGTCTATTCCAGCAATTCGCGGAGTGGTACGGATATATGGGCATCAAGGGAGAAATCCATAACGTAACGATCGTTACTTCGGACGGAACGATGATTCAGCGAGATCCGCTATATGTCGGGGAGTCCTTCGGCGATAAGCCCTGGTACGTCCAAACGCTTGCACTTCAGGGCGAAGTACGCGTCGCCGGTCCTTTCAAGCGCTCTTACTTCATTCCTTCTTCCGCCGCCAGCCCGTATACGTTTTCTCTCGTCAGGAAAATCAATAACACGTTAGGAAGCGCCAATCTTGGCGGTATCGTCATCGATGTTAGCGTTATGGACATCTACAGGCTTTTGGGAGGCCTCAAGCTGAACGACGTCATCATCCTGAACGCGGATAACGAGATCGTCTATAGCAGCGCTATCGAACGAATCGGGCAAGAATGGAAAGACGGAGAAAGAATACGCGGAGATTCCTCGGGTTGGATGGATATCGACGGCCAGCGCATGTTCGTTAGCTCCACCTATTCGGATGCTACCGGCTGGCGATTCGTAACGCTTGATCCTCTGAGCAGCATTCAAAGCAATTCCAACAAGTACCGGGATATTACGATCGGGATCGGATTCCTTGCTCTGATCATCGCCCTGATCATTTCCAACTACGTTTCAAAGCGGATCATCAAGCCTCTCCGTACGCTACAGGAGAAAATGAAGAAGGTGCAGTCCGGCGACTTCAACATTCAGCTGGACGTACAAAGCACGGACGAAGTCGGACAATTAACCCGGAGCTTCAACCGGATGACTGAAGAAATCCATACGCTCGTAAACAATGTCTACAAGTCGGAAATTACCCGCAAGGAGGCGCAGCTAAAAGCCCTTCATTCGCAGATCAATCCGCATTTCTTGTATAACACGCTCGATTCCATGAATGCGATCGCCGTCATCGAAGAAGTTCCGTTGCTGTCCCGAATGGCCAAAATGTTATCCGAAATGTTCCGTTACAGCATATCGGCAGGCGAACAAGTCGTTCCCATGCGAGATGAATTGAAACAGATCGTCCGATACGTGGAAATTCAGCAAATCCGTTACGACGATAAATTCAGCTTGCTAGTCTCCATTCCGGATCGATTGCTCGACTACCGCATTCCGAAGCTGATCATTCAGCCGATCGTAGAAAACGCGATTTACCATGGTCTGGAGATGATTCCCGGCGAGGGCCGCATCGAGATTTCCGGCTGCGAGAAGGACGCTTATATGATCATCGAGGTATCTGACAACGGTCAAGGCATTTCCCCGGCCGATCTGGCCGCAATTCAACTTCACTTGCAGCTTCGCGATACCGGTTCTCTCACGGAACATATCGGACTTGCCAACGTACAAGAGAGAATTGAATTACATTACGGTACCGATTATGGAATCTCGCTGAATAGCGAGCCTGGCAAGGGAACTAAAGTTACTTACAAGCTCCCGAAACCTGAATAGAACTTGAAAAA
Organism: Cohnella endophytica; assembly: GCF_003628305.1. GTDB lineage: Bacteria > Bacillota > Bacilli > Paenibacillales > Paenibacillaceae > Cohnella > Cohnella endophytica. Next base: position 668,926 of record NZ_RBZM01000002.1, read on the forward strand.
GACGCACCCACGGCTGTTTTCGCGGGTGCGTCTTTTGCGATAAGAGCCGCTTAACTTAGCAACTCCAATTCGAATACGGCTTTATTCGTACCTACGATCGTGCCATTGCCGTTCGTAAACTGTCTAGGGCAGAGTTCGTACATGCTGTCAATCGTCTCCTGGCGGTCATAGCCGATTTGTTCCAGAATAGATGCCACGATCAACGGCCATTTCTCTTCCGAACCGTCCATCACCTTAAGGGCGAATGCCTGCTTTTCCTTGCGCAGCCCGAAGCAATATACTCCCTTGGCTCCGCCTTTGGCCACGATATTCGAATCCCTGAGCAAAGTCGAGCAAATGAGCCCCGTACCCGACACCATCTCGGAGTTCTCGTTCATCAGCTTCCCGATTTGCTCGACGGCCGCGCGAGTTGCGTCGTCCTCGATCAGTTCCGGACATGCGAACTTCAGGTAAGCTTTAGCCATATCATGTAGCGGCAATCCGAAGACGGGAAATCCGCATCCGTCTATTGCGATCACGATTTGATCAGCAGGATACTCGGCCAACATCGCTAGCGTTGCCAATATCTCCTGCTGAACCGGGTGATTCGGCTCGGCGTATCCCTCCGTGCTATACCCTTTGCTCTTGCAATACGCCAATATGCCGAGGTGCTTGCCCGAGCAATTGTGGTAAAGGTGGCGTTCCGGTTTGCCTTGCGCGACCAACTCGTGTCTTGCTTGCGCGTTAAGCGGATATGTCGAATGGCAAACCAATTCATCCTCGCCGATTCCGATCTTGCCCAACATGGACTCCAATGCTTGAACCTGGTAAGCTTCCGCGCGATGAGACGCGGTCATGATCGTTAGCTCCTTGTCGGTAAACGGGTAGCGCTCGCCGATCTGCTGCCTGAATGCCGGAATCGCTTGAATCGGTTTGGCGGCCGACCGCATGAACGTCACATGCTCGGGATTGCCGAATTTATATAACACCTCTCCCGAGTAGGAAATTCCGCAAATGTGTCCTTCGTATTCGCATTCGACCAATTCGCCTCTAGACTCTTGAACCAACAATTTATTCATCCGAATCCCTCCGTCTATGTTCGTTATTATTAATATTGGTTAACGATTGCGGCTGCTGCTTGCAGCTTAATCGGATCAAGCGGTTCAAGGCTTCGGCCGTTTACTCTTACTCCCGTGCCCAAATGAACTTCCTTGACCTTAGTCGTCTTGATGAAGTCGTCCAGCGTTTCCACGTTCAGCCCGCTTCCCGCAACGATCTCGACAGGATGTCCCTCACTAAGCCTGACCAACTCCGCGATTTCTGGTATGGCATCGAGAACGTTGGGCTTACCGCCCGAGGTCAGAATCTTGCGGATCGACGGATAACCGCTTAGCAACCGCAATGCCGCGACCTGGTCTTCGAGTTCGTCGAACGCGCGATGAAATGTTACCGCTAAAGCTCCCGTTTCGTTCAGGAGAATCTCCAAGGCCGCGGTATCGATCCGATTATCCCGATCCAGCATGCCCATCACGATTCCCGCTGCCCCGCTTTCCCGGATGACCCGAACATCCCTTAACATGACGGCCAAGTCGTCGGCATCGTAGAGGAAGCTGTTCGCGTGCGGTCGCAGCATTATGTTGACGGGGATGTCGACCGCTTTCACTACCTGCTCTATCAATCCATAACTAGGCGTTACCCCGCCCTCGGCGATGCCGGAAATGAGTTCAATCCGGGCAGCGCCATGCTCCTGAGCCAGCTTAGCATCCAGTACGCTTGTTGCAATGACTTCTAGGATCATTTTGGAAGCCTCCCCTTTATTAAAAGCATGGAATATAAAATAACAGAAATCGATAGCATCGTCCAATGGCGAAAATGTAAAAAAAATAACCCCGACCTGAAGATTCGGGGCCAAACAACGCGATTTTCCTAACTTTACAGCCGTCTTCGAAACTATCGTTACGCGGAACATCGTCTATATTTTCGAGTACTGACAAACCGGAACACAAGCCCGATCAATAAAAATAAAACTCCGATCTCGATCGCATGATCCGCGATATTAAGCACGCCATCGCCGGAACGCGAGACTAAGAAGTCCGTAACCCGACCGAAAAGTAAGCGGTCAATCCCGTTTCCGACAGCGCCCCCGACTAGGAATGCAGCGCTAATCTCGCTCCATTTACCCTTTATCTGGCCATTTTTACGATAATAGATCACTACCGCGACAAACAAGATGGCAAAGACTCCGAAAAGTCGTCCATATCCTTGAAATAAGCTTCCGGCCATGCCGCTGTTCTCGATGTGAGTCATTTGAATTCCCCAGAAAGAATAGGGCTCATTGAGATCCAGATTTGCGCGAATGATTATCTTCGCGATCTGATCGACTAATACGACCAGAATGGCTATCAAATAAAAAATCATGCTTTTACCGCCTTTCATACCCCTTACGCTTGGATTACGATTTCGTACACGGGTACGGCGCTAACGGAAACGATATCGGCGATCGATTCCTTGGCGGATTCGCTCCAGCCCGCCATCGTCGTATTGCTGTTGACGACCGTGCCTCTGCGAATCGGGGAAACGTATACGTACATCCCTTTTGCGACCAATCGCTCCTCGAACCGCTTTAATCCGATTTCCCAAGTCGTGTCGTTGCAGAAGTTATCGTTGATGAGCTCGCCGTCTATGAAAGCATAACCGATATCGCCGCAATAATCGATGCGCAGCAGCGCTTCCTTGATGCCGTCGAACGCTCCTGTCTCGAATTCTAGCACGGCTCGTTCGTTCTTAACCTTCGTATATCCGAAAGCAATCTCTTTCTTAGGCGCCCGTAATCCGTAAGTCGTAAATAGGCCTTCCTCCGCGACGTCGACCAATTCCCCGCCCGATACTTCTCCCGGCGAAGACTCGAAATCAGGGAACACGCTCAGCTTTACGTTTTCTTGATCCGTGGACTCTAGCTTGATTACATCGCCCGATATAAGCAGATTCGCATTCGTCAATATAACCCGCTCTCTGCCACGAACGTCGACCTTCCAGAAATCAAGACTTTGATCGTCCGTCATCGTGTAAATCGCGATTTTCTTGCCTTCCGCGGAAACAAGGCGGATGAGGCTCGCGCCCTCATGATCAACGCGAATGACCGTCATTCCCTCGGAATGCTCCACGGAACCCTTATCCACCTCGGCACTTACCAGATTCCCGGACAGCATCGCGTATTCGCCTTTCATCCCCTGCGGAATGAAGAAGAAGTAGTACGCTTCACCCTCGACATCGATCTTCGTCACGAGTTGCGCCGTCGCGTATTTCAACTTGATTCCATCCAAATCGAAGTTAAAAGGCAAGATGGCGAAGCTTTCGCTGCCGAGCGTCAAATCTCCTTGGCTAGGAATCGCGATCGTTTCCTCAGGGAGGTCGATACTCACGTTAAAATCGTTCAGGTCATGATTGTCGACATGATCTTGGAAATTGTTCAGGAACAGGAATCCCGCCCCCTCATGCGCACGAACCGCGTAACGTAACGTATCCACGTCATACGGATCCATCCGGGACGTATCGCCGGGCAAGATCGTCTTGGTCGCGGAAAACAGGCTTTGGAAACCCGCGAAAAAATAATGCTGCAGCTTCGTCCGCTTGTACGACTCCCTTACCTGACCGAATTCCCCGATGAGCGCATCGAAATCGTACGACATTTTCGGGGTAGCCAAATCGTTCGTGTACGGATTAACCTTGCCCTTCGGGTTCGTACCGCCGTGATACATGTAGTATCCGAGCAAGTTGCAGCCTTCCGCCGCTTTCATGACCGTCATAGCCGGAACGCTCTTGTACGGGAATTCGAAACGGTATTTGTAAAATTGCGTCATGCCCCCGCCCATCTCGCAGCAGGCATACGGATAGTCCTCGGGTTTATAAAAAGGCTCGAAATTATAGCTCTTCGGAATGTCGTTATTGTGCTTGTCCCGGAAAATATACTCGGGTGTCGCCGGATGTTCCTTCACGCCGGCGAAGCGGTCTTCCTCGTAGTAAATCCATGGCCAATAAGCGTAACCGCCCCATAGAGGAAGCATGTCCGGCACCGGCGTCGTCGCGCCTCCCCATCCCGTGCACGTGTAGATCGGGGTGTCGATCCCGGCTTCCAACGCCATCTCTTTCAGCTTTAACATATGCTCGTTGCCGTCGCTGCCGCCGTTCAGCCACATATTGTTAATGCCCACCGTTAATCCCCATTGCGCGGACGAATGGTTGTGTTCGTTCTCGATCTGGGTTCCGATGATCGGTCCGCCGTCTTTGAAGAGTAACCCCTGCACCTGGTGCCCGATTTCATTGTATAAAGTGCGTGCGTAGGCTAAGTAACCTTCATCGTTGGAGCGAACCTCGAACGGACGTCCGAATAGCCAATCCGGAAGGCCGCCGTTACGGATTTCCCCGTGATCGAAAGGACCGATTCGGATGATGACGTATACGTCATGCTTGCCGCACAGCTCGATGAACCGGCGCAAATTCTTGTTGCCGCCCCATTCGAAAACCCCTTCGACTTCTTCATGCAAGTTCCAGAAAATATAAGTCGCGACGATATTGACGCCGCCCATTTTCATCTTGATAATCTCGTCTTCCCAGTAACGTTCGTCGTACCGGGAGTAGTGAAACTCGCCGCAAATACCGAAGAACGGTGTCCCGTCTTTTTCCATGAAATAGTTCGTAAAGCTAATATGCTCTCCTGAGGGATTAGTGCCGCCAAGGTTGATATGACCCGAGAAAATATGTTTTTGATCGTCTATGACCGCAATCCGGTAGTTTTTCATGAAAGAAACCCCTCTCCATCTCGTTCCTGCAACAACATCATAGAACAAATTCGAGACTTTGCATCCCGGAGAAGGTTACGATTATCTTGAATAACTTTAGGTAAACGAAATAAAAAGCACAACTTGTAACTGGTGATTGATGCTTATTGCGAACTCAAATTAGATCAGAGTGATGGACTATTTCCTCTTATCCATGTAGCTTAACAATGTGAGGATAAATACTCCGAAGGCAAACATTATCGTAAGAGATTGAAAAACATCCATTACATGTTCCTCCTTTTTATGAGTGCCGAATTCACCACTTACAAGTTGTATTCTCATTATATTTTTCTTGGTTAATATTGGAAGTGTTGAAGGGACTATTTTCCTTTTGCTAGGATTCAACATTTTTCGATCGTTTGTCAGTCCCGTTTGACGAACAATTTGAAGACTCGGCTCTTTAAATAATCCAAGGAATAGAACACAGGCCTGTCATCCTCATCGAAATGAAGCTGCTTCAGCAAGATGAGTTCATCGCCAAGAACTTCCACTGCTTTGCGGTCCCGTTCTTCCGAGTTCCCGACAGCGCATATTTCCGTCACGGCGTAGGAGATGCGGATGCCGAGCTTGACTCGAAGGAAATCGAAAATAGCTCCGGTAAACCCATCTTCGAAATGTTCTGCTCCGATCTCCCGCGGAAAAATATTGTAATAAAAAGCCACCTTATGATCGTCGGCGGTACGGATTCGTTCTAATACAATAACCGAATCTTCCGTCCGAAGCTTCTCCAGCCATTCGGGCTCGGCATTTCGGGTGTATATTTTCACGTCCGTCTCGCTTTCTTTGAAACCGACGTCTTTAATCATTTCGCCGAGGCTTCGCAGCTTGTTCAAAGGATTTACGATCAAGGAGGAACGATCGTTTACGTAAGTACCCACACCGTTCTTGCTTATCAAAGTCCCTTCTCTTTGAAGCATTTTCAAAGACTCTCTCAGCGTCGGACGACTTACGTCGAACTCCTTGGCCAACTCGGGTTCGGAAGGCAACTTCTCTCCCGGGCCGATCAGACCCGCATTAATTCTGCGTTCGATCTCTTCCTTAATACGGATATACAGCAGCTTTTTTCCCATTGGATTTATCCTCTCAGGTATCGGGTGGGGCATTGTTTTCAGACTAACAAAAAAACGCCTGCTATGCCAACCTTGGCGCACGGTTGCCGATATGCGAGAATGCTTCGTCAAAGCCAATAAAATCAGGGTACCCTCAAATGAGAGTCCCCTGATCGTTAGAATGGATTGGCGCGGTTGTTGTTAATTACTTAGCTTCGACGTAAGCGGAAACTTTCGCTTGACCATTGCTGGTCACGACATTGTTCCATGTCATCGAGCTACCGGGAGCCACTATTGCCGATACATAGCCCATGTCATCGTCGCCCGAGGTTCCGTCCGAATCGTACACGTGGATTTCAACATTCGTATTGGACGGTTTGGCAACGAATACGGTATTATAGCTTTCCGAGAAATTAGGTCCGAATTCCGCGTCGTTTGCGCCAAATACGATATTGTAATTCTGATACATAGGCGCATCGTTTTTCTTCCAGAACCTAGCGTCCGTCTGGCCTTGACCATTTACGTAAGCCTTGATGTAAATATCGCTTTTACCTCCAAAAGGGTCGCGATCGGCCATACTCTGCGTATTTACAAGCACGATCTTATGTGAGTAATACGGATTGCTAACATAACTGTGCGAAAAGGTACCGAGGCCATTCAGATGTACATCTACCTGATGCGCCGGATCGGACCAGTTCATTCCTTGCAACGTCGGGCCGTCATCTTTGTCATCCCAGTTCCATGGTGCATTGGCTGAATTCGGCGTATGATCGTTGCCTGCAAAAGTTCCCCATGAAGAGAAAATATTCGGATCGGTTCTCCTGTTCCACAAGTCGCCCCATTCGATCAGATCATAACCGTAATGGTTTACATAGCTTCCCGAAGTGTTGGTCGGAAATTCGGCCGTGCCCGTGAAATCATATACGATACCGTCGCCACCGGGAGCGCTGGACCCATCATAGGCGTGCACGCCGTGACCGCCGCTCGGGCTCTGTCCGTTAGCTTGGCAGAATACCTTCGGATGGCTTCCATTAAACAGGACTCCGCCGTCTACATTGTCCGAACCAGATGTAATGCTCTTATCGTTGGTATAGTCATACCACTGATTGTGAGCCATCGTTTCCATCAACTGAAACTTCCCGTAGGTCGATCCATCCTTCCTGATTACGAGGAATAATCCTTCCAGATCGTTTTCATGCGCATCAAGCGGTCTCGTGTAAGCATCGTCTCTTGCATGAAACAAGTCGTATTCTATGAAGTAATGGGTGACCGTTTCGGATACTTTGTAATAGACATAACCCTTCTCTTGGTAATTATTGAGATTATCCCAATTGTTAAGAGCCAGATAATCGCCGTCGTAATTGAAGCTGGTAATAAAATCCGCCCTGACGTTTAGATCCGCGTTCACGTCCTGATAGATCTGAGGGGCCCAATACGCAGCCAGATCCGAATTGCTCACGGCAGCATGCGTTGTCGTGACCGAGCTGTTAAACAAAGTAGCGGCGAGCATCGATACAGACAAAAAACTTAACGCTTTTTTCTTCAACATTAATTTCCCTCCATTTAATGTTTTATTAAGCTGTCTGACATCTCCATTTTATTTAAGCCCTCCAATAGTTTCAATTCATGGTGTGTAAAAGCTTAATGTTGTTTTTGTAAAATACTAAACGTTGGCGAACCACCGAATGCCCACTTACCTCTTCGACTGCTCGATACAAAAAGGTACCTAAGCGTGAACACTTTTTGCGAAGTGTCCTGGCTATAGGTACCCGAATGCAATCTTATTCATAACGCCCTCCAATTAATAAACGCATCGGATAGCCTTCCAGCGTAAATGCAAGCGCGCCGCCCTCCTCGAACGAGAACGGAATCCCCCTCGCGGAAAGCTTCTCTCGAACGCGACCGACGAAAGCGGAGTCGCTCGCTTGGAATTCGACTTCCATCTTCGGCGGCAATGCGACCATGGAGATGGGGATCCATCTCCGGCGAACGGAAGCGATAACGGCATGGGCTGTCCCTCCGATCGCAAACGTAAACGCGTCTGATACCATAGTCAACCGCATTCCGAACAAATCTACCAAACTCTCCCGAAAAGCGGCGACGTTCTCTACGGGAAATCCGATTTCCCGAACATACATGATTTGCAGAGGGCCAGAGCTCTGCCAGCCGTCTTCGTTGACGTAGAGGTGCGAGATCATCTCCAACAAGTTGCCGTTATCGTCGCGAAAGTAGACGTTCTGACCCGTCTCGTATCGGTCCATCGTTCTGCCGTCCGGCCATTTCGACAATGGGATGCCCCGTTCCCGCATCAGCGCGACGACTTCATCGAAGGCGGAGTACGGTACCTCGAAGGCTATATGAGCAGGCGTCAATGGCTCTTCCTTCTCCAGAAAAACCAATTCGAAATCGGGCGTCGGCCGGAAGCGAATCTCGTCATCCGATTCGAACGCGACTTCGAACCCGAGCAATTCTTCATAAAATTGCTTCGTTCCTTGCAGGGAAACCGTATTTAAGACAAGTCGAGAAAAACGGGTGATCATACGCGAACCTCCGACGACTTGACGTTGCTCGTCGGTCGAAGCACGCGTGTCAAAGAGACCAGAGTATCCAATGCGCGCGCGACGCGTTGCTTGACGCCCGAATCCGCGGGGGAACCGTCGGCCGCGAATTGGCGCGCGTTGCCGCCAAGCGACAACCACTCCGGGCTGTTGAGGCCGTGGAGGTTGCGGACGATAGCTTGAAGATGCGTCAACGAGCTAACCCCCACCGCTCCTCCGGACGAGCTGACGGAAAGAACCGGTTTGCCGAGGAATTCATTCGATCCCAAGTAATCCAAAGCATTCTTCAACGCCCCCGAGATCGAACCATGATATTCCGGCGTCCCTAACACGATGGCATCCGCCTCGTCGACGGAACGGATCAGGAAAGCCGCGTTCTCATCCAACGTCTCGTCGTCCGGCGCGTATAACGGCAGCGGGTGATCGTAAAGGTTGATGAGCGCTGTATCCGCACCCTGACTTCCTAACGTATCCGCCATATATTTGAGCAATTGCGTGCTTGTCGCGTTTCGGCGGTTGCTCCCCGCGATCAATACGATTTTCATCTCGAACCCTCTCCTAAGCCAGCTTGTTGTATTTGTTGCTTTTAGCTTAACATGGAGGGCGGTTCGGTCCATCGGCAGATCGGAGGGACTTCGCCTCGCTAATCGGTCGTAAGACTTTAGTCGTAGACAAGCCGAAGCGGTCGCCTTAATCGAGACCGTTCTTGACGGCGTATAGCGCCGCTTGCGTCCGATCGGCCAAACCCAGCTTCGACAAAATGTTGCTCACATGCGTCTTCACGGTTTTCTCGGTGATACCGCACGCGGCGGCTAGCTCCTTATTCGAATTTCCTTGCGCGATGAGGCGCAGCACTTCCTTTTCCCTTTCGGTGAGCCGTTCCGTCGAATCGGAAGCCGTCGTCGCCGGAGCGGCCACGTGGGACATTAATTGACTGGCGACTTTGGGGTCCAATTGGGGAACGCCTTGAACCGATTGACGAATAGCCTCCGCGATCCGTTCCGGATCGATCTCCTTCAACAAATAGCCGTTCGCCCCTGCCTTGATGGCCGAGACGACGGAATCTTTATCGGAGAAGGTCGTCAAAACGAGAATCGTCAAGTTCGGATGGTCGCGCCTCAGATGCACGGTCGCTTCGATTCCGTTCATGACCGGCATGATCAAGTCCATCAGGACGATATCGGGTTTAAGCTCCTGCGCGAGCTTCACGGCTTCTTCCCCGTTGGAGGCTTCGCCGACAACCTCGAGATCATGCTGCAGGCCGAGAAAATAGTTCAAGCCTTGACGAACGATCGCATGATCGTCGGCCAATAAAATTCTCCATTTCGCCATGTTTCTAATGTCCTTCCCCTCTTCGATCATATCGGTAGCCGTACGACGACTCGTGTACCGTTCGCCGCATTGCTCTTGACCGTTACGGAGCCGCCTACCGATTCGGCCCTCTCCCGCATCGTCGCCATTCCGAATTTGTTCGATCCCGTCGACGAATCCGATTCGATCCCCGGACCGTTATCGGAAATCGTCAGACACGCTTCCCATTCGGTATACGACAACAAGATCGACGCTTCGGCCGTACCCGCATGCTTGCTAACGTTGTTTAACGCTTCTTGACCGATCCGCCAGAAAACGTTCTGCAGTCTTTCCGACAATTCGGTCGGGTCACCGGAACGCAACTTAACGCGCAATCCGATCTGTTCGCCGTACCGCTGCAAGCCTGTCAGCAAACCTTCTTCCAGCCCAGCAGGCCTTAATTGGCGAATCATCGCCCGCATCTCTCCGATCGCGGATTGCGAGAGCCGTTGAATTCGTCCAAGCGCTTCTTTGGTCGCTTCCGTCACGTCGGGCAATGCTTGCGACAGCCCTTTCGCGTTCAAGCTCAGGGAGAACAGCATTTGCGATACCGAATCGTGAAGATCGCGCGCGATCCGATTGCGCTCTTCCCATCTTGTAAGCTCGTGGCTTTTCTCGTTCAGGGAAATCGTTTCGAAGGCAAGCGCGACGTGCGAAGCCAGCGCTTCCAACGCTTCCAGATCGATCTCGTCCATGCCGTCGGGTTCCGTGCTCCCCGCGACGAGAAAGCCCCAATTCTTGCCGTTCATCTGCACGGGCGCCGCGCAACCGCTTCGCCACATGCCCCGGCCCCGTTCTTCTCTCGTAGGAACGTCCCGCCATAGCGCCGGCCGTTGATCCGCGAGCGTCCGAATAATCCGATCTTCCTGCGCGTTGATATCGGTTTCTCCTCGTGCGTCGATCTTTCCTTCGGCATACGACGTCCGGAAAAAGCTCTCGGAGGATCGTTGAACGTAAAGCGCCAGACTTGGCCAAGCCATCTGTTCTCCGGCAAGCCTAACGATCTCCGCATCTAAGCTTTCCTTTGCCCTAGTCGAACCGAGATGACGAGCTACAGTGCCTAGTCTTGACAACAAGTCGGCCCTTTTTCTTTCCATCCGGAATAGCTGTATCCGATGCGAAGCCGTGCCGATCTGATAAGCGATGCTTTGAAGGAGCGCAAGCTCTTCATCCGTAAAGCGGGTCTTGCCCGGAGAAGCGACATTGAGAATGCCGAACAATTCCTCGCCGGCGCGAAGCGGAATGGAAGCGTGATGAGTAATGCCGTCCGTATCGCCACGCCTTAGACGGATCGCGTCTTCGATGCGCTTGCAATTCAGGATGTTAACGGCATGATGGAGCCGGCCGTCCCGAAAGCGGTCGATGCACCAGCAACTTCCGCTTTTCATCGGCTTTCTGTCCGTTACTTGCAGCGCGTAAGGTAGCTGGTTTTCCGCCGCGAACTTGTAGTGTCTGTCTCCCGGTTTCAAGAGGAAAATCCACCCCGTCTTCAGCCCCGTCAACGCAAGCAGCTTCTGCAAAACGCTGTCAAGCATTGGCTCCATCTCGTAGGCTTCGTTGATCGTCTCGGCGATCTCGCGCAGCAATTCCAGCCGTTGAATGGGCGATTGTTCCATCAGGTCCCCTCCTTGACGCGCACCATGCTCGTTTCATGGAAATGAATATGCCGCGCTGGTATTCTATCGCTTAAGTATAATTCAAGTACTTTACGATTTCCTCTCAAAAAGAAGCCTGCCCTCCGATATCTTGCAAGAACGGAGGGCAGGCTTCCATGTTTTTACGTTTATTCTGCTCCTATGTTTTTTTTGTTTTTTTCCGAACTGGTATGCACGATGTTGAGCTTTATCCGGATATCATGGATGGCATCGTCGGTCAACAGCCGATCCTCTGCCGGGGACATGGACTTCCATAGACCGTAATGATATCGGAATAATTGATATTCCAGATTCAAGATATCCGTCTTGTGATCGATCCCTGTCCGAAACACTTTGCGGATTTCGTCTTCGATCGCCTTCGCCGTCGCGTCGGTTAATTGCCGATAGTCCAACAAGTCGTTTTTGGTCCGTGAGACGACGCTTCCCGTCGCTTTTACTTTGATGTCGAATTGCGGCCGATCCCCGCGGCTTATCGTTTTCACTTTGGATTTCGGATTATCGATAACGATTTGCACCGACGGATCTTTGGGATCCGGCACCGGAATTCCCGCGCGTACGATGCCGCTCTGAACCCATCGAAGCCCGGATAGTTCTTCCAACGGAATGAAGCTTTTGAACGAATCGTTTTTGAGAAATATCGCGCCGTTAATTTTCAATTTGAGCTCCGGCTTCTCTTTTTCCGACCACTGCGTTTTGTTAGCGGCGAGCGACGGAATGCACAAAGTAAATCCCGGTTCATTGATCTGTCTGATCACTTCATGAAGCTTAATCGGACTGACGAAAGAAGATTGGGAATGGATCGCTTCCGGTTCGTGAAGCATCGTATCGAGCGGAGACCGTTCGAAAAATCCGGTTACGGAAAAAATATCCTTTACCGATCCTCTCGTAGCGTATACCCAGGGCGTCAAGCGAAATTCGTGATAACGGCTGAAGCTTTCGTAAATGGAGATTATGCCTTCCTTCATGGCGCTTTCGCTGATCACTAATGCCGATACATGCCCCCAAATGATTCGCTCTTGAGCTGTTTCGTAAACTTGGAACAAAGCTTCTTCAAAGGTATCTCCGCTTCCTTCTCCGATCCATATTTTCGAAGGGCCCCTCGTGCCGGTCGATGTTTTCGCGACATTCTGGAAATCCGCCATCTGGATGTACCCGTAATACTTTCCGTCTTTGAAATCGACTCCTACGGCGTTCGCGTAACTCAATTTTTCAATGTTTTTCATGTCGTTGTCGCAACCCGACACGAGAAGCCACCCAACGATCAAGCCAAGCATGCTTAACGATTTGCGCATCGGCGTTCTCACTTTTTCGGTTTTTTTATCATCGAAGTCGAGAAACGGGATCTTCTAAACGGATTGACCAAAAACGCGGCCAGCCACTCTTTAAATCGTAAGGAGGTGATCGGATCGAGAAAAGCCACTCCGAAACTTTCGAGCCGGCACAAGTAAATCAGGATGACGAACATGGCCAGTAGGAATCCGTAAATCCCGAGGAAAGCAGATGCCAAGACGATGAATATTCGGAGAAGACTAACCGTTCCCGATAAGGACTGATTAACCAAAGAAAACGTAGCTACCGCCGATATAGCTACAACGACGAGCAGCGTGGGAGAAGCGAGGCCAGCCTGGATGAGGGATTCTCCGATGATCAGGCCGCCGACGATCCCAACCGTCTGCCCTACGGCTTTAGGCAGCCTAATTCCGGCTTCACGAAGCAATTCGAACAAAAAAAGCAGTAACAGCGACTCAAGGATCATCGGGAACGGAACTCCGTTTCGGGAAACGACGACCGTCGACAACAACGTCAACGGAATTTGATCCAAATTCACGGTCGCGATCGCGAGCCAGAAGCCCGGCAAATATATGCTTAGAAACAAGCCGATGAGTCGAAGCGCCCGTTGAAACATTACGTAATAATAAGGAAAATGCACGTCCTCAGGCGTCTTCAGCAATTCCGTAAAATTACTCGGCCCGATCAAGGCCATTGGAGATCCGTCTACTAGAACGATGAATCTTCCGCGCAACATCGTTTCGATGACATAGTCGGGCCGACCGATATAATCGATCAGAGGAAACAGCGAAAACGTCCGATTCGACAGCCATTGTTCAAGCTGGCCGCTACTCAGCACGCTTTCCGTTCGTAACGAATTCAATCTTTCGCGTGCCTCGGCGATCATATCCGGATTCGCTTTGTGGCTTAAATAGAGCAGCGATACGCGGGTTTTGCTTAAGCTGCCGATGACGAACAATTCACTGAATAACAAGCCGGTACGCAGACGCTTCCGAATCAGTCCCATATTCGTGAACAATTCTTCCGTAAACGCATCCTTAGGTCCTTTTATCGATATTTCCGTATTGGATTCTTGCAACGCTCGTTTCGGAACATCGGAAATGTCGACTGCCCAGAAGTCGGTATTTCCGGCGAGATACAGGATCAGTTGTCCGCCGAACAGCGCTTCGGCCATGTCTTCGATCGTCTTTTTTAGCTTCATTACCGGCAATCTATCCGATTGATCCGGAGTCTCTTCGGAATTGGACGCCCCTTCGTACGCAAATTGGCACACTCTGGCGAAATATCCGTTCAATTGATTTTTATCGATCATGCTTTCGCAATAAAAAGCCGTTAACCTATCCGAAGACTCCGGCTGCGGCAACGGCGGAAAAAAAATATCCGCATGCCGCGAGAACCCCCGTTTCAACTCCTCATTCTGCAATGTCCCTTTACTCAGACGATCTTCAAGCTCCGCATAGAGCGCAGCTTCCTCCGGCGATAGTTGCATTCAATTACCTCCCCCAACCTAGGAACAACGCTATCCCCCGATTATCGGATCGCAAAGCCTGTCGGTATATTGCCCAAAAATGGTAAAAGCATGTATGAAAACCTTTCGAAGGCCTAAACGATGATTTAATTATGTAGTTGCGAACAAACGTTCGGTATTTTATAATAGACGCATGGGCAATACTGGGATGTGGACGTTCTCCGCAAACCGATCCGAATTGCCTTTAGTGTTAATCAATGTGAATCCGAGGAGATGAATTAAAATGACAACGCGTTTGACGCCTTATCTTGTCATGGAAGGAACTGCTAGCGAAGCGATCCGGTTTTATGAATCGGCATTAGATGCCAAGGTCCTCTTTTCCCAAACATTCGGAGAGATGCCTGAAAACCCCGAGTTCCCGTTGCCACCCGAAGCCAAGGGACTGATCGGTCACGCTTTGATTAAGATCGGAGAATCCGACCTTATGTTTTCGGATGCGTTTCCGGGCCAGCCCATTCAAAAGGGAAGCAATGTAACGATCTGCATCTCGACGAATGACGCAAGCGAAGCGAAACAAATTTTCGAGGCTTTGCAGCAAGACGGGCACGTGGTCTTGCCGCTTACGGAAACCTCTTTCAGCCCAGCATATGGCCAAGTAACGGACAAGTTCGGCATAACCTTCCAAATCTTTACTGAAGGCCGTATGTAATCGCTTGTCGTCAATGCAATAACGAAACGGCTCTGTCCCCTCTTGGGTGGCAGAGCCGTTTCGTATCTTGTATTCAATAACCTCCTTTCCTTACCGGGAAAAAGGAAAACGCAAAAAGAGCCGCCAATATCCCGCAACCGAATAATAGCGAGATCATGTAAAAATAGTGGTGGATCGCTGCCTGCATCGCGATGTCGCTGAGCTGTAAGAGCGAAGGGACGGAGACAAGCGCCGTACCGCAACCGATTACGATTTGGCGATATTTCGGGAAGCGTCCGAGAATCAGTTCGGACAGCAAATACATAAGCAGGGCGGTTCTGGTCACGCTACCGGCCATCAATTGGAAAGCCGCCAAAAAATCGAGATGCGAGATATAGTCGCCGAGCATGAGCAGTCTCCATTGTTCGAAGGCCGGGAATCGCATATTGCCGGCTTCGGAAGGACCGAACGCGGACAAAGACCCTAAAGTCGGCCCTATGATTAGACCTACCAGCAGCGTGAGCAGTATGAATATCGTACCGTAATTCATCGGTTTACTCATTTTGGGCTGCAACAGGAGCAATACGAGCAACTCGATACTTCCGCCGACCACGACGACTCCTCCGTGCACGTCCGGTCCTATCCCTTCCGCGAAAAAGGGATGTAGGATTCCGTAATCCTTGCTGCTCATCGTAAAAGTGGAAACTCCGATTCCGAGCAACCATACGATCGGCAATAAGACGGTAGACATATGAACGATCGTTTTAAGTCCCGTTCTTGCCGCTCCGAAGGAAATGAGCACGAAACAAAGGACGACGACGACGTTCGATGTTCTGGGCAATAAATAAATGTTTATGTTTCGTGTCGTATCGAAGACGATCAAAATCCCTAAGATCAGGATGTATAAGACTAATGCGCCGCACACGAGCCAACGCCAGGGTTTACCGATTCGCATGTCAAGCCAATCATTAAACGATGAAGCGCGCATTGACTTAAGAACTAGGAATAGTATCAAACTCCAACCGATCAGAACCGCGTACCCGAACAAAACGCTGATCCAGGCGTCCCGTCCCGCAGCTTGGATGAGATGAGGGATAATGAACACGTGATTCGAGATGCCGAGCGACAAGAGCAGCAGAAACACGATCTGGGGCCTAGAAAAGGTCGTCTCCATCGCTATCCCCCCGATTATTGGATCGCAAACCATGTCGGTAGATTGCCCGAAAATGGTAAATTCATGCATTGGATCCATTGGAGTACGTCGCAAGGAGGAACATTTCGGATTGCTCCAAGATTGATTCCATATATGGAAATAAAAAAAACACGCAGTGTTAGCGTGTTTTTTGGTGGCTCGTACACATACGGAAAAAGCGGATCAATCGGGAAGATCCTTGTAAAATTGCTGCATGACGTAGAACGCCAGCTTCTTGCGCGACTTATCCTCGGAGAGAAGACCTTTCGTGTTGTAGTAGTTTTGAGTAACCGGATGAAGTCTGCGAGGGCAACGGAAATCGTACAAGATCCAAGGGCTCGTGCCTTTCACGTACGGAATGCGCTTGAACACCGCGACTTGCTTCCGGTAAATATCGACCTGGCAATCTTCCGTTCCTTTTTCGTCGACGGTTCCTCTATGCCCCGCTTTCGCATCGGCTCCGAATTCCGTAATGACGACCGGCTTCGTCGGCTTGCTGTTCTCGAACAGCTTGACCAGGTTGTCGAAATTCGTTTGGTACCAGCCGTAATATTCGTTCGCTCCGATGATGTCCAACGAATCCGCAAGTCTGTCGTTAATGATGTGGTTAACGTGGTCGAGCATGCACGCCGCGGACACGAGACGAGACGGATCAAGCTCCTTCGCCTTGCGCGCCAACGAACTCATGAACGTAACCCGAGCATCCGTATCCGGGTTTTCGTTGCCGACCGCCCACACGATGACGCTCGCTCTGTTGCGGTCGCGGCGGATCAACTCCGTCAGTTGGTTTTCCGCGTCCCGATACGTTTCCGGATTGTTGAAATTAATCGACCAATAAACGGGGATTTCTTCCCAGAGAAGAATACCCATTTCGTCGGCGATTTGGGCCGCGCGCTCCGTGTGCGGATAGTGGGCGAGGCGCATGTAGTTGCAGTTCATTTCTTTTGCCAGCATGAAATTCTCGACAATCTCGGCATCCGTTACGGCTTTCCCGTTCTTCACGCTTTCTTCGTGCGCGCTGATGCCTTTAAGAAAAATCGGCTTCCCGTTAAGAACGATTTCTTGCCCGTCGACGCGGATTTCCCGGAAACCGATTTTCTCGCGAATGAGATCTTCGCCGTACTCGATGTTCGTTTCGTACAGTTTCGGGCTGTCGGGGCTCCATAACTCCGGCCGCACCTCGATTACGACGGAGCCTTGGCCGTCGCGGATCTCGATCGATTGTCGGATGCCCAGTTCGCCGATCGTGAGCGATGCGCTGCCATTGGCCGCAGGTCCTTCGGTTTTCACCTCGACGCGGATTTTGTTAAAGCCGCCGTCCGGTACGAGACCGATCGTGAAGTCCTTGATGAACGTCTTCGGCAAGCGAATCAGTTCTACGTCCCGATAAATGCCGCCGTAATTGAACCAGTCGGTGTTGTCCGTAGGAACGTTGTCTTTATGGCGCGTGTTGTTCGCGACGACGAGAATCCGGTTTTGCTCCATCAGCAATTCCGTGACTTCCATGAAAAACGGCGTGGATCCGCCTTTGTGGCAGCCGAGATACTCTTTGTTCAGGAACACTTTGGCATCGTAATTGACGGCGCCGAATTTCAAATAAACTCTTTCTTCGCCGTTATTTTTATAAAGGAATGTCCTCGTGTAAACCGCGCTGCCCTCATATAAGAAATACTTTTCTTTTTGCGTATTCCAGCTGGAAGGGACAAGCATTTTCTCCCATTCGTCGAAACTGAAATCCATCGGATTATACCTTCCGTCTTGATCGACGTACTTTTCTTCGAACCATTTCGCCCGAAGGCACGTATCGTATTGGTCGATTCCGAAGCCCCAATAGCCGCTCAAAGATTCTTTCGTTCGGCCCGCATCGTAAATCATGCTTTCGTTCGTAATTCTTTTCGCCAAATATTGCGCTTCATACGATTGATTGTGTATCGCATCGTCGTAGTTTTTTGCAGGTTTCATGATCCAAACACCTCTCAGAGTAAAAAGGATGATTATACGCCACTTTAATTACATCGTTTTACGTTCGAAAAAGAAAGAAACGGATTTGACCGATTTCGAAAATATTTGTACCTATCGAATTCGGCATCCGGCGCCTACAAAGAATCGTGTTTAAAGGACAGACGCTCACGTCATTGAAGGAGGTTTCCCCCCGTCCATGTACGTGAGCGTCGATCCTAAGGTCGATAAGGTACCGAAATTAATTATCCGAAAGCCAATTGTCGAGAATCATTCTTGCGACGGCCGCGAGCACTTGGATGTCGATTTTGCCGCTGTCGAACAGGTCGGCAGCTTCGATCTTGCTCCAGTTCGCATCCGTTTTCTTCGTTCCGTAATACTTGGCGATGACGGACAGATCGTTAATGGTGACGCTCGTTTCGCCTGGAACTAGAGTCACGATCTTCGTCATGAAGGTTTGCAGTGCAGTGTTCACGGTCGCAGTCGCCGCGTTCACTTGCGTTTGCGTTGCCGCCGAACTGCCGAGTACCACATTGGCGCTCGTAATGGACGCCTGCAGCGCCGCTTTCGCAGCCGCCGGATATTGACCGATTTTGGTCCCTTCGGCCGATGCGTCGTACTTGGCTTGCGCGGCCGCGATCGCCGATCTCAGCGACGTTTTGTCTACGACGCCCGGATCGGTGTGCACCGAGTTGATGAACGCCGTTACCGCAGTGTTCAGCGCGCTGAGTGCATTCGCGACTTCCGCTTGGGTAGCTGCCGCGTTATCGCGCACCGCTTTCGCGTCGTTAATGGCGGTCTGCAAGATCGCTTTCGATCCGATCGGATACTGGCCAATGTTGTTTCCTTCTGTTGCTTCGTCGTGCTTCTTCTGGGCGGCGATAATCGCGGCGCTCAATTCCGCTTTATCCGCTTCTTTAATTTGTAGGCGGAGAGAGACTCCGTCTAACGGCGTACCGGAACCCTCGAAGGATACTTTGATGTCGGATAACGATACCGTCGTTTCGTCCGCCGCGGCCCCTGCTTTGGTTTTGGCATGTACGGTCAACAGATCTCCGACCGTGCTAATCGCGTAGTCGTTCCCCTCGCTGGCCATGAGGATCAGAATTTGCCCTTTATCGGCTTTGATCGCCGTCCCCAGCACGTTGAAATGGTTTCTCAGCGAGCTTAAAGCATCGTCCGCCAAGGAGAGGGAGCCGTTGCTGCCGGTTATCGTGTTAAATTCCAGCACGTTCGGGTCGTAGTTCACGACGACGTTCAGAGTCGTGAAGCTTGAGAGCAGGCTGCTTACGCCAACGGTCAAGTCGAACGGCTGTTGCCGATAGACTGCGTCGGGACCGTTTATCGTGGCAACGGTCGCATTGACGTTTTGTCCGCTGATGGCGATCAAGGCTTCACCTTTCACGCCGGAGCCGTCGTTGGCCGTCGCAATGACCTTCACCGTTCCGTCCTTCGCGGCGGTTAACAAACCTCCGGCGCCGATGGTCGCCAAATCCGTTGCCGTACCGTCGGCGTTCGCGACGGACCAGGTCACGGTTTTATCGGCCGCGTCGTCCGGCAATACTTCCGCGGACATTTGCAATGTTCCGCCCTTGGTCGTTATCGTACTCGCGCCGTTCGCTCCGGAAACGACGACACTTGTTACCGGTATCAAACTTGTGCTATCCGCGTAGACGTAAATCTCGTAAATCGACCACCAGCTCGAATTCGTGCCTGTCTGCACGATCTTGATGTATCGGGCGGTCCGATCCGCGAAATCCGCGACGACAAACGGTCCCGCGGCCGTATCGCTGACGATCGCGCTGCCCCAATTCGCGCCGTCGTTCGAGACATAGATTTCATAGCTGCGCGCATAGTCGGCGCTGGTGCCCGAATCCATCACGAGCTTGTTGAGGGATTGAACTTTCTTCATGTCGACGACGATGGATTGACCAGGAACCATCGGCGTACCCACGGACCAGCGTGAGGACATGTTGCCGTCGAACAAGTTGGCCGGATTGTCGTTAACCGGACTGGTCGTTGCCGTCCAACCGGTCCGATCCAGCGACTTTTCCGTATCCGTAGATACATTGAATTCGCTGACCGTCCACCAGCTCGTCGATGTTCCCGTCTGCTGCACTTTGATGTACCGGGTCTTGATCGTCTGGGCAAAATCCAAGGTTAATACAGCTGAACTGTTCGCATCGTTGGAGAATACCGGATCTCCCCAATTCGCGCCGTCATTCGAAACGTACAGTTTATAACCGCGAGCATAATCGGTGCCCGGCGAATTGATGACGACTCTGGAGACGTTCTTGGCTTCCTTCATATCTACGATAAAGTACTGGTTCGCATCGGGTTTCATCGGCGTACCCGTCTGCCAAACGGTGCCCGTAGTGCCGTCGATCAATTTATAGGCATCCGTGCTGCGCAACGGGGCTTCCACCATCCATTTGTTTTGGTTATACGAAATATATTCTTTAGTCGTCGTTGCGCTAGCGGGATCGCTGTGCGCGGACCGATTGCCGGAAGAATCCCTCGCCACGGCCGTGTAAGTATACGTCGTGCTCGCTTTAAGACCCGAATCGTTGTACGAAGCCGTATTCGAAGCGCCGATCATCGTACCGTTGCGGTAAATATCGTAACCATCGACGCCTACGTTGTCCGTTGACTCGGTCCAGGTAAGATTGATTTGCTTGCTCGACACCGCCGTTGCCGTTAGATTCGTAGGTACGGTCGGCGGTTCGTTGTCCCCGGAAACGTAGTCCGTAAGGGTTTGCCGCATCGCGCTTGCCGGCGAGCTGGCATAAACTTTTCCTCCGGCGTCGTTGATAATATGGGTGATTTCGCTTCCGGCGACTCCGTTCAGCCAGATCGTCGTGATATGGTGAATTTTCACGCCTTCCACTTTAGGGACTTCAATGGCGTTGTTCAGTTTGACCGCCGCGTCTCTAAAATAGGAATAAATGCCAAGTGCCCAAGCTTCATGGGTCGTTACGTTGTCTGCTACCTTATAGGAAGCGTACCCATTAACCGTTCCGTTGTGGCTCATCCAGTCCTCTTGTCTCTGCGGATCGTAAGGAATCTCCGATTGATAGAAATACAACCGTCCGCCGTTGCCGTTCCAAAGCGTCTGATACTCCTCGTGATGCTCGTTAAACAAGCCGTAGATCGTGACGTCGTTTCCGTTTACGACCAGCCCGTTTTTACTGATATTGTTGTTCCAGCCTGCCCCGGCGCCATGGTCCGCTCGCCAAATCCAAAAATGGTCCCCGATGACGTCGTTGCTGTTGATTTGCAGGCCGACATCCGCAGTTCCGGCTGCCATTCCGCCGATTCCGAAGAAAAGATCAGATAGAAGAATCGGATTTGCCGCATGATTGATCGTACTTCCCACGGTTCCGACTTCCAGTAAAGCCGAAGATTTCGTCTGACCGGCGATAAAAAGCAGTCCCGAAACGCTTACGCCGTCTACATCGGCCACCGTCATTGCCGTTTGCCCGTTATCCGGCACGATGGAGGCATAACCGAGCCCCATGATGATCGTGTCGGGTCTCGTGATTCGAATCGTATCGCTCGTATGGTAGATGCCCGGAGTAAAAATCACGTTCTTTCCTTGGCTCAGAGCATTGTTAATATCCGAAGCCGACGATGCATTCGGCTTCGCGATGTAGAACTGATCGATCGAAATCGAGTTGCCAGGCGTTGAGCCGTTCGCCCAACTTACCCCTTTCGTATTCTTCTGTAATGACGGAACGAAAACGCGATATTCGCCGGAATCGTTCATATAGAGGTAAGGCTTTTCTTTCATGACCGGTGTTTTGTCGATTACCGTATAAGGCGAGTCGGGAAACTTCCCTGCCGGCGGATTCGTATCCCCGACGAACATCATGTTCCACACGCCGTTCGACCAAGATCCGTATTTATCGTTGCGGGAGAAAAACTGTTGCTGAGAGGCGGGAATAATTTGACCGTCAATAATCGAATCGGCAATGTAACCTCCGCTTGCCCAGCCGGCATTCCAATTAGGATCGAAATCGAACAGAAGGAGATTCCCGCCGATATGGACGCGGCGCATCGGCGCCGCTTGAGATACCGCGAATTTCGCGTCCGTCTTAGTAGGAGGGTTTTTGGTAAGGTCTAGCGGATTGACGGACAGGTTTTCGATCGAACGCCAGAAATTCCTGGTGGCGTTGCCGTTATCCCATTTGGCATCCGCGTTGACTCCGCCGTTGATTTTGACATCGTCCGGGTTCTGTCCTAATCCGGATACTTGCGTGTAAAAGCCGACTTTAACGTTCAGCTTATCGTAAGTTCCCGGTTTGAACAAAAGCGCGTAACGATTGCTGCCGAATTCCGACTTTTCCTGGGCGTTGAATACGGAATCGGTAGCCGCCTGAATGTCGGCAGTCGGCATGGAAGGGTCAAAGACATACACGTTGGGACCAAAAATGCTGTTCGTGGCCTCGCTGATCGGTGTCGGCTCGGCCGCATGGGAATGGGCGGGATGAATAGAGACCGAACCTATCGCAATCGCAAGCAGGGAAAAGAGTGATAATAGCCTTTTCATTACGCTTCGTTTTGGCATTTTTTCACATCCTAATCATGAAATTAGTTTTCTAAAAGCCAGTTATCGAGAATCATTCTTGCCACCGCCGCAAGCACTTGGATGTCGATCTTGCCGCTGTCGAACAGGTCGGCCGCTTCGATCTTGCTCCAGTTCGCATCCGTTTTCTTCGTTCCGTAATACTTGGCGATGACGGACAGGTCATTAATGGTGACGCTCGTTTCGCCTGGAACTAGAGTCACGATCTTCGTCATGAAGGTTTGCAGTGCGGTGTTCACGGTCGCAGTCGCCGCGTTCACTTGCGTTTGCGTTGCCGCCGAACTGCCGAGTACCGCATTGGCGCTCGTAATGGCCGCCGGCAGCTCCGCTTTCGCAGCCGCCGGGTATTGACCGATTTTGTTCCCTTCGATCGATGCGTCGTACTTAGCTTGCGCGGCCGCGATCGCCGATCTCAGCGACGTTTTGTCTACGACGCCCGGATCGGTGTGCACCGAGTTGATGAACGTCGTTACTGCCGTGTTCAGCGCGCTGAGTGCATTCGCGACTTCCGCTTGGGTAGCTGCCGCGTTATCGCGCACCGCTTTCGCGTCGTTAATGGCGGTCTGCAAGATCGCTTTCGATCCGATCGGATACTGGCCAATGTTGTTTCCTTCTGTTGCTTCGTCGTGCTTCTTCTGGGCGGCGATAATCGCGGCGTTCAATTCCGCTTTATCTGCTTCTTTAATTTGTAGGCGGAGAGAGACTCCGTCTACCGGCGTACCGGAACCCTCGAAGGATACTTTGATGTCGGATAACGATACCGTCGTTTCGTCCGCCGCTGCTCCGGATTTGGCCTTGGCATGGACGGTCAATAGATCTCCGACCGTGCTAATCGCGTAGTCGTTCCCCTCGCTGGCCATGAGGATCAGAATTTGCCCTTTATCGGCTTTGATCGCCGTCCCCAACACGTTGAAATGGTTTCTCAGCGAGCTTAAGGCATCGTCCGCCAAGGAGAGGGAGCCGTTGCTGCCGGTTATCGTGTTAAATTCCAGCACGTTCGGGTCATAGTTCACGACGACGTTCAGCGTCGTGAAGCTTGAGAGCAGGCTGCTTACGCCAACGGTCAAGTCGAACGGCTGTTGCCTATAGACGGCATCGGGACCGATTAATGTCGCTACGGTCGCATTAACGCTTTGTCCGCTGATGGCGATCGAAGCTTCTCCTTTCACGCCGGAGCCGTCGTTGGCCGTCGCAATGACCTTCACCGTTCCGTCCTTCGCGGCGGTTAACAAACCTTCGGCGTCGATGGTCGCCAGATCCGTTGCCGTACCGTCGGCGTTCGTGACCGACCAGGTCACGTTTTTATCGGCCGCGTCGTCCGGCAATACTTCCGCGGACAATTGCAGCTTGCCTCCCTTGCTCGTGATCGCCGATACGCCATTCGCTCCGGTTACGTTGATGGCGGCAGCCTTCTTCGGAGAAGCAAAAGGGATATAGCTGCCGTTTAACATGAAATTCGTAAACTCCGCGGTTTTGACGGGGATGGCCGTATTGAATTTCCTCGCGAAAATGCCGACTTTGGGACTCGATAACGCAAGATCGAAAGTATCGGCCACTTGAGTCCAAACGACGCCGTCGCTGCTGTAGTAACCCTTGTAGATCGTTCCGGTTTTTTCGATTTTCAGATAAATATCCGAAGGATACACAAGGTCAGCATAGTTTTTATCCTTTTGCGCACCGCCTTTTATCTGAGAGAACCTCAGTTGATTAACGCCGGGCGTGCCGTTCGCTTGCCGTCCCAAGGTGATCGCATTGCCGTCGTCTTGATAAACGACCAATCCGGCCCATTCGAAGCCGTTCTTCGCATCGAACTTCACCTTAGTAGAGACCGTAAAGTCGCTCGTTCCGGGATTTCTCAGCAGGATGCTGCTCGGTTTATTCGCAGCTCCCCAGCTCCCTTCGGCCGTCGTTAATCTCATGGCGTCGGGATTGCTCTCCGCGTACCAATTGCTGCTGATCTCCCTTACCCACGACCACCCGTCGCTTAGGCTTTTTCCAGGACGCGTACCCGGTTCCGGATATTGCCCGTTATACTGATAGACTCTGACATAATCCACGAGCATTTGTTTCGGCTTCGTCCAATCCGTCGTCGCGTCCGGATTTCCCGGCCAATCGCCGCCGACCGCCAAATTCAATTGGAGATAGAAGTATTGGTCGAACGGAGCCGGATAAGGATAATCCGCCGGTTTATTGCTATCTTTGCTGAACCAATCGTTCTTGGTCGAAAATAGAACGCCGTCGACGTACCATTTCATTTCTCCCGGAGACCATTCCAGACTAAAGACGTGGAAGTCGTCCGAAAATTTCCGGTTGTCGGGCAGGGTGTAACTCTCTCCGGTGTGCGTCCATGGATTACCATAATGTATCGTGCCATAGACCGTTCCCGGATCATGCCCGAGATACTCCATGATGTCGATTTCGCCGCCGACCGGCCATCCGCCGTAAACGTTCGAGTCGGACGGCATCATCCAAATCGCGGGCCACAACCCTTTGCCTTCCGGCAATTTGGCCCGGAATTCGAATTTGCCGTATTTCCAATCGCCTTTCGCTTTCGTCTCAAGCTTGCCGGAAGTATATTGGTTGCCTTGATAATTCTCCTTGCGCGCTTCGAGTACTAAATTTCCGTTCTCGACGCGGACGTTCTCGGGGCGGTTCGTATAATTTTGCAGTTCGTGATTGCCGAAACCGCCCCCGCCCGTGGTGTAGTTCCATTTGGATTGATCCAATGTCTGAGCGTTGAACTCGTCGTTCCAAACGAGAGTCCATGGAGAAGGATCCGTATCGCCGGTACCGGCTCCCGCGTTTCCTGCCGCGGCATAGATCGGCGATAACGACGCCGTCGACGTGAATAGCGCAATCATTAGAAAAGCGACGATTACTTGATTAAATAATTTCAAGGCTTAACACTCCCGGAGTCGTAATTGTCGATAAATCTAAGAATCAATACGACCGCTTCCGCTCGGGTAGCTTTATCATTCGGAGCGAATTGATTGTTTTGTTTCCCGGAGACCAGGCCAGCTTTGGCCCCTACCGCGACGGAGTCCTTCGCGTACGCGGGAATTTTGACGGCATCGGCAAACGGAAGCTTCGCCTCCGGATCCGTTTCCAATCCGAAAGCACGGACGAGAATCGTCGCCATTTCCGCACGCGTAATCGGTTTATCTCCGCGGAAGGAGTTATCCTCGAATCCGTTAATGATCTTGGCTTTAACTGCCGTCGATATCGAAGCTCTCGCCCATTTCGGTATGTTGTCGAGATCGGCGAAAGACAGTTCATTGGCGTCGTTGGCCGGCAATCGCAGCGCGCGAACCAGCATCGTGACGAACTCGGTCCGGTTCACTTGATTTTGCGGGCGGAACGTGCCGTCTTGGTAACCCGTGACAATGCCAAGCTTAATGGCTCTCTGAATCGCCGCTTCCGCCCAATGCCCGGCAATGTCGTTCGACGACTTATCGATCGCAATGGACGTTCGTACCCCTACGGTTTGCTGCGTCTTTTTCAATTTCGAATTGACAAGGGTAGCGTCTTTAATCTCGATTGCGGCATTCCCCTCGCCTATCGTCTTGAAAACCAAGGTGAAAAACGTTAAATTGCCGCTGTCGCCGGGGATAGCGCCGATTTTCGTATGCGCGAACGTAAGAAGGTTTCCTTTTACGATCGGACTGACCGTAAATCCGGTACCGGTGCTTTTCGCCTCCTTAAACATCAGTCGCTTGGAATCGAATTCCAAATTAAATTCGTATGCGAATACATCGGCGAGGTTTGTTCCCTTGACGGTAACCTGAACTTCTTGGCCCAGGTCGGCCTTCGCGCTCGCGGTCAGGGTATAAGAAGGAGCGGATGCCGCCTGAATCGTCTGCGGCAGTATCCAGGGAATGCATAATAGCGCCAGTCCGATTAAAAATAATCTGCTTATCGTTCTTTTCATTCCCGTTTACGCCCTTTCCGGTTGGATGAAGGAGGACGGCCGTTGCGCCCTCCTTCGTCGATCGAGAAATTAGTTTTCTAATAGCCAGTTGTCGAGGATCATTCTGGCCACGGCCGCGAGCACTTGGATGTCGATCTTGCCGCTGTCGAACAGGTCGGCAGCTTCGATCTTGCTCCAGTTCGCATCCGTTTTCTTCGTTCCGTAATACTTGGCGATGACGGACAGATCGTTAATGGTGACGCTCGTTTCGCCTGGAACTAGAGTCACGATCTTCGTCATGAAGGTTTGCAGTGCGGTGTTCACGGTCGCAGTCGCCGCGTTCACTTGCGTTTGCGTTGCCACCGAACTGCCGAGTACCGCATTGGCGCTCGTAATGGACGCCTGCAGCGCCGCTTTCGCAGCCGCCGGATATTGACCGATTTTGGCCCCTTCGGCCGATGCGTCGTACTTAGCTTGCGCGGCTGCGATCGCCGATCTCAGCGACGTTTTGTCTACGACGCCCGGATCGGTGTGAACCGAGTTCGTAAACGCCGTTACCGCCGTGTTCAGCGCGCTGAGTGCATTCGCGACTTCCGCTTGGGTAGCTGCCGCGTTATCGCGCACCGCTTTCGCGTCGTTAATGGCGGCCTGCAAGATCGCTTTAGATCCGATCGGATACTGGCCAATGTTGTTTCCTTCTGTTGCTTCGTCGTACTTCTTCTGGGCGGCGATAATCGCGGCGTTCAATTCCGCTTTATCCGCTTCTTTAATTTGTAGGCGGAGAGAGACTCCGTCTACCGGCGTACCGGAACCCTCGAAGGATACTTTGATGTCGGATAACGATACCGTCGTTTCGTCCGCCGCGGCCCCTGCTTTGGTTTTGGCATGTACGGTCAACAGATCTCCGACCGTGCTAATCGCGTAG
>NZ_RBZM01000023.1 GCF_003628305.1 Cohnella endophytica
CGCGTTTGCTGGGCTTCGCGTCATTCTTACGGCACTTGTGAGAGCCACGTAAGGACAGCAAAGGGGAGCAGCCCGAAAGCCACTCCCCCAGAGGAAACTATTAATCGTTATAGAAGCCTCATTATTTCAAGTTAATAAGTTTTTGAATTGTTGTCCTGCTTCTTGTGACCCAGACTGGTTCACTTGGATATATAGAATCTATGTCATACTCTGTTACAACTTGTTTACGTTTGTCTTTAGATACTCCGTTTACTTTCTCTGAGTAAGTAACACTCTCGACTTTCCATATTTTCTTTCTAATCTTCTTATCAATCCACAGTTCATTATAACTCTTTAGGTTCGGTTCAAAGACAAAGTAAAAGCTATTGTCTCTAAAACGACTATCCCTTGAAGAAAACTTCTTTAGCGTCAAAAAAATATAGGGTAAGAAATCTAACGTGAGATCCCTATAGTACCAGATACGTTTTGTATTAGCGAGTTCAACTAGTTCTTTGAACTCTTCAAACTTCAAGCCAGCGCAGAGAAGGTCGCATTTAAGAAAAACTTCGTAAAATCGTTGTGTAAAATCACTTTTGACTTTCAGAGCGTTAGCCTCATCCTCCTCTGACGGAAGAAGATTCACATACGGGGTTGAATTGGCCTGAATAGTTGGACAATTTGATCCACGAACGGAATGCCAAAAATGAGTTGTTGTCGAAACAGTGCTCTCTGCCCTGACTTCTAACTTATTCCCGCAAACAATGCAGAGCCCAGATTGATCTGCAGAAAAAAGCTTTAACCACTCATCAATTTTATAAACTAGCCCATCTTTTGGATTAATAGCTCTATCCATTGGGACCTCCCTGTTCAGACTGATTTGTATATGAAATATATCGGAAACAGATAATGGAATATTTATGTGCAATTGATCAGCTCATTTCAGACTTTCAGTAGCTTCCTTTCTAATAGTCAACAATTCGTCTATCTTCTCCGCTACCTCCTGCTGAAGGGTTGGGAACAGATGCGAATACCTGTCGAGCGTAATCATGATCGAGGAGTGACCTAACCGCTCTGAAACGGCTTTTGGGTGTATTCCTGCCTTCAACAACAGGCTGGCGTGCGTGTGCCGGAGGTCGTGCAGCCTGATCTTTGGCAAGCCTGACTTTCGTAACAGGTCCAACCATCGAGATTCCACAAAATACGGACTAACCGGAAAGCCATTCCGTGTCTGCACAACCAATCCGTAGTCGTTATATTCCGTCCCCTTCTTTTCAGCTTTCTTCCGGTCTTCTTCCAGCACAAGCCGATGCTTCTTGAGCGCTTCTACGGTTTGCTGTGGCAAAACAATCGTTCGGATGCCAGCCGCCGTCTTTGGCTCCTGAAAGATATGTCCGACAACCCCGCGAGTATAGGAACGCCGAACCGATAGCTTTCTAGCCTCAAGGTCGATGTCTGCCCACTTCAACCCGAGAACCTCACCGCGACGCATCCCAGTTGTCGCAGCCAGCAGAAAGATAATGTGGTAACGACTGTCTTTCGTGAACTCAAGGAATCGCATTAACTCTTCTTCGGTCCACACGTTCGTTTGGCTTTTGGGGATCTTTGGCGGTTTTACGACACGAGCAACATTCTTGGGCAGAAGCTCCCACTTCACAGCCGTTTCCAAAGCATCGTGGATGACCTTGTGAACGTGGTTGATCGTTTGTGCCGATAATCGCTTTTCACCGCTACCAAGCCGTTCATACATGCTCACCAAATGCTGCGGTAACAGGTTGACCATCTTGTGTTGCCCAAGCTGCGGGATGATGTGAAAATTGACCAGCCATCGATACGTCTTGTATGTACCGGGACGAATGCTCATTTGTTTCTGTGCCAGCCACGACGTGAAGTACGTGGCTACGTTATCTTTTGTCGGTTCAATGTATGTATCCGTGTTTAGCTCATGGAGAACCTTCTGTAGCGCCTTCTCTGCATCGACTTTGGATTCGTAGCCTCCTTTGCTCTTCTGTCGCCGCTTCCCTTCGCTGTTCCGGCCGACCTCTACAACCCATGACCACTTGTTACCGCGCTTCGATACACATCCACGCATTCCGATTCCTCCTACGCATCCTCGATTTTGACCGCAAAAAAGCGCCCATCCGCTTTGTCAAAAGCGAACAGACGCACTTCTTTTGGTTATGTTTCTTGCTGGCCGATCTTAGCGGTTCAACAGACCGCTTGTCTCGCGGCAGGCCAACCTCCATCTTTTTGCTACGACTCTAGTCACACCAACAGGCTGTGGCTGTGTTCAAACCCAAACGGCTACCCTGTCTTGCCGGAGCAATCGAATCCAAACGGTCTACCCCTAAAACCAGTAAAACACGTAGATAATCCAGTCGTCAATTGTTGGTCAACGAAGGTCAAACAGGATAAAGTATCGTGAGACACGGCGCGGGCGCTTCTCCCGATGGTGATTGCTGACCTCTGAGTAGGTAGGGTATATTTCAGTACCGACCCAAGCGGCTACTCCTGCATCTGCTACGTAGCCGCGCCGGTCGAGTCAACTCAAGGGAGTGAAGCCTATCGACCCGCCATAAAGAGACAAGAGAGCCACCCGACCTAGGAATCGATTGCCTCTCTCATATGCCGCCCAACTGTAAGTTTTTATACCGCCATTTTACAACAGCGCTTGATGGCAAACAATCCGCTAATGACAATCGCAATGGAAAGCGAGGAGATAAAAATGGATGTGGAAGACATAATAAACGAGGCTGAACAAGAAGAAGCCGCTTTGATCGCACAGGCTGGCTCAGAACGGTTTGTTGCAAACAAAGGCATATATGTGCAGGTAAACTTCAATAGTAACGGTGTACGCCTTGATCCCATAACCAACTTTGTATTTGATAACACGCGCTTCGTCAGCGGTGATCGTGGCTTGTTGGCTGATGTTAGGGTGAATGGTAAGCTGGTCAAATCAAGCACTTTCTTCGACAAGACGAGCTTGACGACCGTAGATGCTTTCCGCAAGAAGCTCCCGACTGAAGCCGATCTCTTGGTTGACCAGAAACAATTCTCTAAGTTCGTCAAGTTCCTTAAAGCACCTGCCCGTAGTCAGCCACATGTTAATATGATCGATCAAACGGGACTGTATAAGGATGCCAAGACGTGCGAGTATTATTTTGTGATCTACGACACGCAGGAGAAGCTTCAACAGATTGTGAAAACGGACAGTAAGATCACCTCGACAGTCTATTGCGAGGGCGTATATGCGCCGAAAACCAAATCATACGTCCGGCTAGACAGTACAGAAGAGAAGTTTAAGAATACGGCACGAACCTTGCTGAACGAAGTACCGGAAGTTTTGAAAGATAATAAATCCACGATCACGCTCGCTTGGAGCTTCGCTAGCCTTTTGAGCCAACTGTATTATGAGAACAAACTTTACTTCCCCATCTTATTTAAGTATGGAGAGCCGGGAGGCGGGAAGTCAACCCTTGCCAAGATTATCGCCGCAATGCTTGGGTATAAATCCGCGAGTGATGCCATTGCGTTTATTTCAACCGCCCAGCCACTCAAAATGGCGCTCGCTGCCACCAACGCCTTTGTTGTCGTATCGGAAGAATTTGTTCTGGTGAAGAACAAAGAAGCACAGCCAATAGCGATACTCAAACTCGTCTATAACCGCGACAAGGTTGAACGTGGAGAGACGAACAAGCAAAACAGTGTAAGCCAGTTGAGCGCACCGCTAATTATACAAGGCAATACTTATGTTACTAACGAAGCGGTAGCAGATCGTTGCCTTCCTGTCCACGTCCGGAAAGCAGACCGCGCCATGAAGCAAGCGGCCGTTGCGAAGCTTTTGCGGGCAGACTTCAGCCACTTTCTGTACCCCTATTTGTTGTACCTGATTGAGAGGCAGGACAAGTGGCACGAGTGGTTTACCCGCGCAGAGGAAATTGTCGGTCGTACAGATGGCGATCAACGGGCATACAACGCAGCGAGTGCAGTTGTGTTCGGTATCTTGATGATGAACGACTTGGCGGAACACGTTGGCGCAAACCAGATCAGCCCGGAAACGATCAACAAAATCATTGAGAGCATCATGGAGCAGCGGAGTATTTCAAACCCCGAAGAACCGTACATTCGCTTTATCAAGTTTGTACAGGACAAGCATACGGACGAAAACGTATCGAAGGAGAAACAGACGTTACTGGACGGCAAACGATTCTGGCTGAGTAAGACTTACTGGGTGGAAAAGTTTCTAGAAGACGTGAAAAGCAAAGGACAAGAGGCGGGACAAAACGATCTGCTTGCTAGCTTGGCTGAACAACCGTTTGTTGAAGGTGGCAAAGAGGGCATAGTAAAGCACATATACCAAAAAACGGTCAGGGCGATTGGGATTGACATCGAAGCGCTAGCGAAGCAAGTGCCGGAGATTCGGGCAGAATTGTGGAACGATATTCGTTTGACGAACTCACGCCTAGAAGCCGAGTATATGGCAAAGGACTTGAAGGGTTCTGTGGAGCATGAGTCAGGGAAAGAAGAAGGCAAGAAAGAGGTACTGGGCAAGCTCGAACAACTGAAGGCGTGGCTGAACGAAGATCAACTTAAAGCCTTTAAAAGACAAGGCTTCTATAACGATTAATAGTTTCCTCTGGGGGAGTGGCTTTCGGGCTGCTCCCCTTTGCTGTCCTTACGTGGCTCTCACAAGTGCCGTAAGAATGACGCGAAGCCCAGCAAACGCG
>NZ_RBZM01000024.1 GCF_003628305.1 Cohnella endophytica
CCCTAATTAAACTGGAGTCTTGTCCCCCAATTGAATTAGACTATTTGTATAGGGGAGGCGGACAGTATGCGTTTAGGGAAAGTGCTTGAGGAGAAACGAATGCAGATCGTAAGAGAAGCATTATCTGGAATCAAGGTCGCTGTTTTGGCTCGCAAACATGAAGTACATCCTGAGACCATTCGTAACTGGGTGAGAGAATTCGGTGACAAGGTTGGGATTGACGAAATTCCATCTACAGATGAGCAGATCCAGGAGCTTAAACGTCTTCAAGAAATTGAAGAGAAATACCAATTAGCCATTAAAAAGCTCGGGGAAAAAGAACTCGAAAATGAAATTCTCCGAGAGCTTTTAAAAAAGAAGAACCCCGCTTATCCGAAAAACTCGAAATAGCCGACCAGTTCATTAAGCGGGGCGATAAGGCAGCACTGGTCTTACGCATTTTGAGCGTGGCAGAGTCGACGTACTACGCGCGTAAAAAGCGAAACAACGAACAGAGTGTGGACGTCGACAACAAAGCTGTAAATCGCGATAGAGGTCGCCCCTGTCCCGGCTATTCTCTGACGATGACGGGAGCGCGTGTAGACGACGAACAAATTAAGACATGGTTACTTGAACTCGTAGAAGGCGAAGAGCATGTGTACGGCTACAAACTGCTGGCACAGTGTCTGCGCAATGACCGCGAGTTGATCTTGGACAAGAAGAAATCCTACAGGCTTTGTGACGAGCTGGGCATCTTGCAAGAACAACGAAAAAGGAAAAACAAGCATCCACGTAGACTGCCGAAAAACCATCTGGTAACGGGCCCGAACCAGTTATGGCAAGCAGATATTAAGTACGGCTATGTGACTGGGCGGGAAAGGTTCTTTTTCGTATTCAGCATTATTGATGTGTTTGACCGGGTTGTTGTTGGCCAGTATAGGGGGCACGCATGCGAAGCTAAGCATGTTGTCCAGACGCTAGTGACCGCATTGCGACAACGTGTCGGAGAAACTGCCCCGTTCCCGATTGTGCGCACTGACAACGGCCCTCAGTTCCTCAGTGTGCTATTTGGAGACACATGCGAAGCCATGGATATTACGCACGAGAGAATCCCGCCTCGCACGCCAAACATGAACGCCTACATCGAATCTTTTCATAGTGTGCTTGAGGACAATTTATTTTCCAAAGTCGCTTTCATGACCTTTGAGGAAGCGTACTTTGAGCTAGATAAGTACATGAACTTTTACAACAACCGAAGGATGCATGGAAGCTTGAGGCGTATGCCACCAGCTAGGTTCTCCGAGTGGGTAATGCAGCTTGAAGACCGCTCACAATTTTACAGAGCACTGTAAGAACTCAAAATAAAGAGCTACGCTAACTGAGCGGCTTCTTTTAAGGGACAGACTCCAGATTTAAGGGGCCTAGCCG
>NZ_RBZM01000025.1 GCF_003628305.1 Cohnella endophytica
TTAGGATAAGCCCTCGACCGATTAGTACTCGTCAGCTCCACACGTTACCGCGCTTCCACCCCGAGCCTATCAACCTCGTGTTCTTCAAGGGGTCTTACGAATTGGGAAATCTCATCTTGAGGCAGGCTTCGCGCTTAGATGCTTTCAGCGCTTATCCCTTCCGCACTTGGCTACCCAGCGGTGCTCCTGGCGGAACAACTGGTACACCAGCGGTGCGTCCATCCCGGTCCTCTCGTACTAAGGACAGCCCCTCTCAAATTTCCTACGCCCGCGACAGATAGGGACCGAACTGTCTCACGACGTTCTGAACCCAGCTCGCGTACCGCTTTAATGGGCGAACAGCCCAACCCTTGGGACCTACTTCAGCCCCAGGATGCGATGAGCCGACATCGAGGTGCCAAACCTCCCCGTCGATGTGGACTCTTGG
Source organism: Cohnella endophytica (assembly GCF_003628305.1). GTDB lineage: Bacteria > Bacillota > Bacilli > Paenibacillales > Paenibacillaceae > Cohnella > Cohnella endophytica. The sequence continues at coordinate 428 of NZ_RBZM01000025.1, forward strand.
GGGAGATAAGCCTGTTATCCCCAGGGTAGCTTTTATCCGTTGAGCGATGGCCCTTCCATTCGGTACCACCGGATCACTAAGTCCGACTTTCGTCCCTGCTCGACTTGTAGGTCTCGCAGTCAAGCTCCCTTATGCCTTTGCACTCTGCGCGCGATTTCCAACCGCGCTGAGGGAACCTTAGAGCGCCTCCGTTACTCTTTAGGAGGCGACCGCCCCAGTCAAACTGTCCGCCTGACACGGTCCCTCTACCCGGTAAGGGTAGTAGGTTAGAACTCCGATACGATCAGGGTGGTATCCCAACGGCGCCTCCACAGAAGCTTGCGCTCCTGCTTCATAGGCTCCCACCTATCCTGTACAGACCGTACCAAAGTTCAATATCAAGCTACAGTAAAGCTCCATGGGGTCTTTCCGTCACGTCGCGGGTAACCTGCATCTTCACAGGTACTAAAATTTCACCGGATCTCTCGTTGAGACAGCGCCCAAGTCGTTACGCCATTCGTGCGGGTCAGAATTTACCTGACAAGGAATTTCGCTACCTTAGGACCGTTATAGTTACGGCCGCCGTTTACTGGGGCTTCAATTCATAGCTTCGGGTTGCCCCTAACCACTCCTCTTAACCTTCCAGCACCGGGCAGGCGTCAGCCCGTATACTTCGCCTTACGGCTTCGCACAGACCTGTGTTTTTGCTAAACAGTCGCTTGGGCCTCTTCACTGCGGCCCCCTCGTGCTATTCACACTACCGGGGCACCCCTTCTCCCGAAGTTACGGGGTCATTTTGCCGAGTTCCTTAACGAGAGTTCTTCCGCGCGCCTTAGAATTCTCATCTCGCCCACCTGTGTCGGTTTGCGGTACGGGCACCTTCTCCTGGCTAGAGGCTTTTCTTGGCAGCGTGGGTACATGACCTTCGGTACTATGATTTTCCCTCCCCATCACAGCTTGAGGT
>NZ_RBZM01000026.1 GCF_003628305.1 Cohnella endophytica
TAGGCGCCAGGCTTCACGCCAAGTAACTTGGTCAAAAATCTGCGACTATTAGACAATTTTTTTGTATCAAGGGGATGTTTAAATTCGTCCAAATCATGTAAAATATTCCTTGAACGGACACAACTTGGCGGGAAAAGGGGTTTCCACTCGTAGAAACGGGTAGAAACTCTTTTTTTGTGCGCTCTTGTCGGGATGGCCGCCATGCCTCCCGACCCTCGGCAAGCATGAAGGGCGACCCTCTGGGTGGCACGCATGCGGCGAGGTATGGGAGGTCACCGATTGACCGACCCCTCCCTTTCAAAAAAAGAGTGTGTAAAAGTGGCAGGGCGCGACCCAAAGTTTCATAGCGTGAAGCAACGCACAATTTCCAGTTTTAAGAGGGGGTCATAGGGGCTCGCCCCTATACTTGAGTAATGGACACGAATCGTCATTCCGAAAAAAAATTAGGCACATTTAACGGCATAAAACTGGAAAAAGTTAATGCCCTAAAACACACAAAAAAGCCCCTAAAGATAATGAGACAGAAGAGAGATTAAAAAAAGGTTGATAGGACGGGAAAATTTGATTGACATAGATATCAAATATGATAACATCGATATCAAATATGATAACAATGCGGGGGAGTGAAAATTGGAAATGGACAAGCATAAATTGGTCAATACTGAAACAGGAGAAATAGTCCTCGCAGTGGTGGAATTAAGACGAAAATATTTTAGTGGGGGGTTTTTTATGGCTATGCAAGAGGGATTCCTTCACCTAGCTAAATTAGGTTTAACCGGAGAGCAGCTGTCGGTGCTGATGTACGTCTTTGGCAAACTAGATTTCGAGAATTGGTTGCGGATTGGTCAACAGGAAATAGCCGATGAGCTCGGCATGAAGAAGCCGAACGTCTCAAGGGCTATGAAGGTGCTTGTAGAGAAGCGGATCATTCACAAGGGTCCGAAGGTGGGAACATCGCTTACATATCGCCTAGACCCCGGATTCGGGCTCAAGGGACGCGCTAAGAACGAAAAGACAATCCGGAAGGATATTGCGGACATGGCTCGTCAAAGGGGCTTACAAGTCCTCCAGGGCGGCAAGGACGAGGACGAGGAATAGGCGCCAGGCTTCACGCCAAGTAACTTGGTCAAAAATCTGCGACTATTAGACAATTTTTTTGTATCAAGGGGATGTTTAAATTCGTCCAAATCATGTAAAATATTCCTTGAACGGACACAACTTG
>NZ_RBZM01000029.1 GCF_003628305.1 Cohnella endophytica
GGAAGGTGCGGCTGGATCACCTCCTTTCTAAGGAGCTCTTCGGAGCTATAAAAGTCCACAGCTGCTTTGCAGAGTGGCAAACGTTTCTTACGCTCAAGTTCAGTTTTGAAAGAACGATTGTTCTTTCCACAGTAAGCCGGTTTGGTGGCAACGGCGGAGGGGTTCCACGCGTACCCATCCCGAACACGACCGTTAAGACCTCCAGCGCCGATGGTACTTGGACCGCAGGGTCCTGGGAGAGTAGGACGTCGCCAAGCCGGGCTTTCTTATCCTTGTCTAAAGGGTAATAAAGTTTAGCCCAGTCAAGAGCGGGCGCAAATATTGGCCTTTAGCTCAGCTGGTTAGAGCGCACCCCTGATAAGGGTGAGGTCGGTGGTTCGAGTCCACTAAGGCCAACCATCTTTTCTTAAATGAATACTTCCCATGGGGACTTAGCTCAGCTGGGAGAGCACCTGCCTTGCACGCAGGGGGTCAGCGGTTCGATCCCGCTAGTCTCCACCATGCAGCCTTCTTGGCTCAACTCTTGTTCCTTGAAAACTGGATAGCGAAACAAAGCGCGAATTAGAAGAACGTTGAAGTATCATCTCGACCTTACTAGTGTCAACTATTGACGCGAAGGGATGTCGATTCTGTTCGACTCATGGTTCTGCGTTACTGACGCCCATCTTTGATGGGAGCCTGGTAACAAAGGAGCATTGGAGAAACAGCAATCGATATCCCGGAGCATTGGTTAAGCTAATAAGTGCGCACGGAGGATGCCTAGGCGCCAGGAGCCGAAGAAGGACGCGACGAACAGCGATATGCTTCGGGGAGCTGTAAGTGAGCTTTGATCCGGAGATTTCCGAATGGGGAAACCCAGCTACCGTAATGGGTAGTTACCCTCGAGTGAATACATAGCTCGTTGGAGGCACACCAGGGGAACTGAAACATCTAAGTACCCTGAGGAAAAGAAAACAAAAGTGATTCCGTCAGTAGCGGCGAGCGAAAGCGGAGAAGCCC
>NZ_RBZM01000030.1 GCF_003628305.1 Cohnella endophytica
GATGATTGGGGTGAAGTCGTAACAAGGTAGCCGTATCGGAAGGTGCGGCTGGATCACCTCCTTTCTAAGGAGCTCTTCGGAGCTATAAAAGTCCACAGCTGCTTTGCAGAGTGGCAAACCGTTTCTTACGCTCAAGTTCAGTTTTGAAAGAACGATTGTTCTTTCCACAGTAAGCCGGTTTGGTGGCAACGGCGGAGGGGTTCCACGCGTACCCATCCCGAACACGACCGTTAAGACCTCCAGCGCCGATGGTACTTGGACCGCAGGGTCCTGGGAGAGTAGGACGTCGCCAAGCCGGGCTTTCTTATCCTTGTCTAAAGGGTAATAAAGTTCAGCCCAGATTGATGCGGGCGCACATATTGGCCTTTAGCTCAGCTGGTTAGAGCGCACCCCTGATAAGGGTGAGGTCGGTGGTTCGAGTCCACTAAGGCCAACCATCTTTTCTTAAATGAATACTTCCCATGGGGACTTAGCTCAGCTGGGAGAGCACCTGCCTTGCACGCAGGGGGTCAGCGGTTCGATCCCGCTAGTCTCCACCAGAAACCTTTTATGGTTCATGGTAATACCTTGTACCTTGAAAACTGGATAGCGAAACAAAGCGCGAATTAGAAGAACGTTGAAGTATCATCTCGACCTTACTAGTGTCAACTATGTCACTGACAACTGAAGTTCAGCCTTGCGGCTAAACTTAACAGTTGCAGTGTGGTTAAGCTAATAAGTGCGCACGGAGGATGCCTAGGCGCCAGGAGCCGATGAAGGACGCGACGAACAGCGATATGCTTCGGGGAGCTGTAAGTGAGCTTTGATCCGGAGATTTCCGAATGGGGAAACCCAGCTATCGTAATGGATAGTTACCCTCGAGTGAATACATAGCTCGTTGGAGGCACACCAGGGGAACTGAAACATCTAAGTACCCTGAGGAAAAGAAAACAAAAGTGATTCCGTCAGTAGCGGCGAGCGAAAGCGGAGAAGCCC
>NZ_RBZM01000031.1 GCF_003628305.1 Cohnella endophytica
CGGTCTAATAATTCATCCGATACCCACCAATGACGACCGTAATAACCTAAGTCTTCATAGGTTAGATACTTAGGCATTGTTGAAGTAGATATCCATTCTTCACTAAGTAGTTGTCGTTTCCCCCAGCGTCCTTTGTTCAAATAAAAATAGCCAAATTTCTGCATATCTTGTATAGACATGTGTAACCCGAAACCGCCAATGTTAACTCCTTGAGGATCTACATGCCAAATGAAATCTTTAATCTCTAAACGAGAGAAAAGGTTTTTTATTGCAAAATCTTTTGCACTTGTTTTTGTTACCTTTTGAAGAATTGATAATAACAGATGGCTGCAGCCGGAATTATAGTTCATTCGTTCACCGGGTTCGGTGTTTAATGGGCGCTCTAATATATAATTGACCCAGTTGGGGCTATGTATCATCTGTGGCCAACCATTCCATTCCCCCATCTCTGGCCAGTCAAAACCTGCACTCATACTTAACAAGTGATCAATTGTAATACGTTGTTTCCGATCGTCCTTATCCTGTTGAAGCGATGGAAAGTAATTAACAATAGGTGTATTAAGATCTGGAAGCAATCCCTGTTCGAAAGCAATTCCAATTAAGCATGAGGTAATACTCTTCGTGCATGAGTTAACTTTGTGAAGTTTAGTTTTAGATTTATTGTTTCTAAAATATTGAAGTACAATATCTTGACCTGAGCTCATCAAACAGCTTTCAATTTTCTCCTTTTCTAGAAAACTAACAAATGATTTTAAGCTTTCTTTATTTATTTTATTCTGATATGGAATTTCCAT
>NZ_RBZM01000032.1 GCF_003628305.1 Cohnella endophytica
AGCTGGAGTGACTGGATTTCCTACGCGGACAATCCGATTGCGACGGGAGAAAAGTAGGAACCGATAGACCGCGTCGGACGCGGGTTTGGGGCTGTGACAGGTTGCTGGTGGATGACCTGTCGCAGCCCTCTTTGGTCTTTTCTGTCAACAGATTGCAAACAAGAACCCGACGAAAGCAGTTGCAGGAACCCCGGAGCAGCCACGGTGAGGCGGTCGTGTCAGGTTGTTGTTGAATGGGACGAAGGTATGATTCATCCACAAACCCGGAAGGGTCAAAAGCGGAGCGCCTAGCTAGAAGAAGCTTACGCAGTCTTACGTTCCAGAACTCTTGAGTGTAAGCATAAGCAAGCTCCGCAGGGAGCGATTATCCTGTAACAATAGAAGTTGAAGAACTTACACTTCTTCTTTTTAAGCGTAAGGTTTCCGACAATCGCTCTCCACGGCTCCGGCTCGTCCAACCTTACGCTCCGGGTACAAATTTGCTACTTCGCCCTACTGTGTCGTTCTGCCGGGATATTTGCAGCACCCGAATGGCTCCGGAGCGTAAGGACAGCCATCCCAGCGTCGCTCACTCCGGGCTTCGTGAACCTTACGATTGTTTGCCGGGAGCGTAAGAATCGAGCAGCGGCGAATTACTGCCAGAACCGCGTTTGCTGGGCTTCGCGTCATTCTTACGGCACTTGTGAGAGCCACGTAAGGACAGCAAAGGGGAGCAGCCCGAAAGCCACTCCCCCAGAGGAAACTATTAATCGTTATAGAAGCCT
>NZ_RBZM01000003.1 GCF_003628305.1 Cohnella endophytica
ATCTGGTCTGGTAGCAATTGCGGAGGGGTTCCACGCGTACCCATCCCGAACACGACCGTTAAGACCTCCAGCGCCGATGGTACTTGGACCGCAGGGTCCTGGGAGAGTAGGACGTTGCCAGGCTGGATCACAAAGCTTTGCTTACATTCCCTGATAGCTCAGTTGGTAGAGCACTCGACTGTTAATCGAGTTGTCACAGGTTCGAGTCCTGTTCGGGGAGCCATTTGGAGAGGTGTCCGAGTTTGGTCGAAGGAGCACGATTGGAAATCGTGTAGGCGCCTAAAGCGTCTCGAGGGTTCGAATCCCTCTCTCTCCGCCACTATTTTTCCTGTAAGCATGGCCCCTTGGTCAAGCGGTTAAGACACCTCCCTTTCACGGAGGTAACAGGGGTTCGAATCCCCTAGGGGTCACCATCTTTAACAAAAAGAATTACCAGAAATTGAGGGTTGCATTACATAGGCGATATGAGTTATGATAATAAATGTCGCTTTAAGAAGTAACCTAAATGATTAACGACGCGGGGTGGAGCAGCCCGGTAGCTCGTCGGGCTCATAACCCGAAGGCCGCAGGTTCAAATCCTGCCCCCGCAACCAAATGAACTACCCTCGGCTCATTACCGAGTAACTAACGTGGAGCTGTGGTGTAGTGGCCTAACATGCCTGCCTGTCACGCAGGAGACCGCGGGTTCGAATCCCGTCAGCTCCGCCATCTTTACACTTAGTTAGGCTCGATAGCTCAGCTGGTAGAGCAGAGGACTGAAAATCCTCGTGTCGGCGGTTCGATTCCGTCTCGAGCCACCATTAACACAAAGAACCAAATACGTTACGCCGACTTAGCTCAACTGGTAGAGCAACTGACTTGTAATCAGTAGGTTGGGGGTTCAAGTCCTCTAGTCGGCACCATTTTCTTCTCCTGATCGTGGAGGATTAGCGAAGTGGCCAAACGCGGGAGACTGTAAATCTCTTCCTCACGGTTCGGTGGTTCGAATCCATCATCCTCCACCATTTTCTACTCTTCGTAGGGGCATAGTTTAAGGGTAGAACAGCGGTCTCCAAAACCGTTAGTGTGGGTTCAATTCCTGCTGCCCCTGCCAATTGAATATTGCATTAAAGTCATGGCGGTCGTGGCGAAGTGGTTAACGCATCGGTTTGTGGATCCGACATTCGGGGGTTCAATTCCCCTCGTCCGCCCCATTTTCACCAATAGAACTTTGTTGGGGATTAGCCAAGCGGTAAGGCAACGGACTTTGACTCCGTCATCCAAGGTTCGAATCCTTGATCCCCAGCCATTTATATGCGGAAATAGCTCAGTGGTAGAGCATCTCGTTGCCAACGAGAAGGTCGCGGGTTCGAGCCCCGTTTTCCGCTCCAATATCTTTAAGCCTTTGGCGCCATAGCCAAGTGGTAAGGCAGAGCTCTGCAAAAGCTCTACCCCCAGTTCGAGTCTGGGTGGCGCCTCCAAAATGCTTAAACATGCGCCCTTAGCTCAGCTGGATAGAGCGTTTGACTACGAATCAAAAGGCCAGGAGTTCGAATCTCTTAGGGCGCGCCAAGTAAGAAAATTGAATATGCCGGTGTGGCGGAATGGCAGACGCGACGGACTCAAAATCCGTTTCTCGCAAGGGAGTGGGGGTTCAAGTCCCTTCACCGGCACCATACAAAATCAGTAAGCTTCTAAGGCATTCACATGCTTTAGGAGCTTTATTTCTTTATACGGAAACATAAGATGCCGAAGAAGCAGCGGGTGATATTCTGCCTGCTGCTTTTTTGGGTTTTAAAGACAAACGGCCTTAGGAATAAGAGAAAACATGGAGAGAACGAAGTGTCCGTTCGGATCACGCCCTAACAAATGTCATGTAATATGACACAACACAAACGTGAATATTACTAATTACAAAATCCAAAAAAATGTAAACGGAACCATATTGTTGCCCGACGCATAAAAAAACATCGCAGACAAAATCTAGCCAATAAAAACAAAAATAAACCATTTGAACGTTATGTTAATTCACATACTATTGGTTTAGGCACAGAAGCCGAGTTGAATAGGGAGGAAATAAACAATGAAGAAAAACGTAACGATTTCTCTTGCATTAACGTTAGGCGTGGGACTGCTAGCAGGTTGCGGCAATTCGAATAACGATTCGAACGTTTCGCCGTCTGCCTCCGCTACTACGGAGCCAGGCGCAAGCTCGACGGAGTCGGCAGCAGCCTCAGAACTTTCGGGAACGATTATCTGGGCTACTCACCGCACGGAACTGGTCGATACCGACCTAAAGAGATACGTAGAGAAGTTCGAAGCGAAATATCCAGGTACAACGGTTAAGATCGAGGGCCTTAAAGATTACGAGCAGACGATTCGGGTGCGGATGGCCGGTAACGAATTGCCGGACGTACTGTCTCTAGTAGAAACAACCAAGGCGGATTTGCCGAAGTTCTACGAGCCGTTGGACGATCTGGGCTTGAACGATAACATATACTTCAAAGACTACAACACCTATGAAGGAAAACTGTACGGAATTACTCAGCAAGCCGCGATCAACGGACTAGTATACAACAAGAAAGCATTCGAGACTGCCGGCATCGCGGAGCCGCCTAAGACGCTGGACGAATTGTTCGCGGATGCCGAGAAGCTGAAAGCCGCAGGCATCGTTCCGATGGCTACGTCCTTCAAAGATGGCTGGACGCTGCAATACTGGACCGATCCGGCGGAATTCATCTACGGCAGCACGAACCTTCGCAACGACAAGATCAAGACGGACACTCCTTTCACCGTAGACGGTCCTTACGGACAAGGTCTTGGCATTCTGAAACAGCTGTACGAGAAAGGCGATCTGGAGAAGGATATCTATTCCGCCAACTGGGATCAAACCCAGAAGGACATCGCTTCGGGCAAGACGGCTATGATGTATATTGGCAACTGGTTCTTCTCGAACCTCGTTTCCGCAGGCTTGCCGCTTGAAGACATCGGTTTCGCACCGCTTCCTTACGATAATAGCGGAACTTACAAAGGCATGATGCGCAACGACTGGGCTTACGCGGTCAGCTCGACGAGCAAAAACAAACCGCTGGCCAAAGCGTTCGTCAAATTCATGCTCGAGGAGTCCGGAGACGAAGCAGATCATATGTTCATCTCCCCTCTGAAAGACAAAAAACAAGACTTCCCGCAGCTGACGCAATTCATGAGCTATAACCCGACGATGCTGGAAGCTCAGTCAATCAGCGTGGAAGTAACGGCAGCCGAGAACAAAATGCAATTCGACCCGTTCAAATTCATCCAAGAAGCGACGGTAGGCAAGCTGCAGGACGTATTCAACGGGTATAACAAGAAGTGGAAAGCGGCTAAAGAGGCTGCAAGCAAATAATCGTACCAATCGCATACGCCTCGCGAAGACCGACAAAATGGATGGCTGGTCACCCCAGACCATCCATTTTGTCGTCCTTATTTTACTTCAAGGCAAGAAAGGGGAGAGACGATGGTCAACAACTTATCCTATCGCCAGCAGAAAACAATTCTGATCATCCTGTTTCTGCTTGTCCCGCTTACTTTGCTCGGCCTGTTCTCCTTATATCCCGCAGTCTATTTGATCTATTTAAGCTTTATGAGCTGGGACGGATTCAGTCCGGACAAAACGTGGGCCGGTATCGCCAATTACAAGGATGTGTTCGCTAACAAAGAAATTTGGAACGCTTTTTCGCATAACTTCGTTTACTTGGGCTGGGGTCTCCTTCAGAACGCGATGGGTTTGATGTTCGCGCTGATCCTCAACTCCCGGTTGCGCGGACGCAACGTTTACAGGGTCGTGCTGTTCATGCCTTACATTATGAACGGCGTTGCCGTGGCTTACATGTTTAACTACGTGTTCAACTCGGAATACGGCTCTCTGAACACGTTGCTGCACGCGGTGGGGCTTGATTCTCTGGCCATTAGTTGGTTCGGATCCCCCAAAGTCGTGAATCACGCGCTCGGGTTCATCACTTTATGGAAGTTCATGGGGCTGAACATGGTCATCTACCTGGCTGCCCTGCAGTCGGTTCCTTCGGAAATTATCGAAGCCGCCCGCATGGACGGCGCCACGCGCTTTCAATCGGTTCGCCACGTTATTCTGCCTAATATGATGAGGGTAATCGAGTTGAATTTGTTCCTTACCATTATCGGCACCTTGGAGATTTTCGATCTTCCGTTCTTGCTCACGAAAGGCGGACCGCTCGGGGCGAGCGATACGTTCCTTACGAAGACGGTCGAAATGGCGTTCAAATTCAATAATTTCGGAGTCGCATCCGCGATGAGCCTTACGTTGATCGCTTTCGTTATCGTTATTCTGAGCGTACAAAGATGGGTAACCAGGAGGTGGGGAGATTGAACGCGACACGCTTCCGGCCGATCGGGTTGTTCAAGCATGTTTTGTTATTGCTCGCCGTTGCGGCGATTGTGTTTCCGCCTTATATTCTCGTAATGAACGCATTCAAGAGCAAGATCGAATTCTCGCAGACGAGCGTCTTTAAGCTGCCGGCCAGCTTTCTGAATTTCGACAACTTCGTCTCGGTCATGCAACGGGCTCACTTGGAACGGGCGTACCTGAATACGTTGACTATCATCGTCATCGCGGTTATCGGCAACGTTTTGTTGGGAACGATGGTCGCCTTCATTCTGGGCCGCTTCGAATTCGCGTTGAAGAAGACGGTTTTCGGCGCCTATATCGCCGTCTCGTTCGTACCGACCATTACGACGCAGGTCGCGACGTTTACGGTCATTCACAATTTGCATCTGTATAACACGATATGGGCTTCCATCGTCTTGCACTTCGGTACGAGCGTGCTTCAGATTTTCATTTATTTACAGTTCATCCGCAACATCCCGAAAGAATTGGACGAAGCCGCGATGATGGAAGGCGCTTCCCTGTTCAGGATTTTCAGGACCATCATTTTCCCGCTGTTGGCTCCCGCCACGGCTACGATCGCCATCATTAAGACGATCGATATTTACAACGACATGTTCATCCCATATTTATACATGCCTTCCCGCAGTTTGACCGTCGTCTCCACGAGCCTTATGAATTTTTCGTCGGAGCGCAGCACGGAATGGGAAATGATGTCGGCGGCCATTCTCATGATTATGGTTCCGATCGTCGCGCTTTATTTGTTCTTCCAGAAGTACGTGTTTGCCGGGATCGTGACCGGTGCAGTAAAATAACTGTACTCGATCAACGGACAACTAGGAGGAACGGACATGAGCAGAGGGACCGGGGATAGCGCGATTCGGAAGACGGCGGAGAAGCTGTGGGTCATTTTCGCCAACTTGAACATGCAGCAGAAGCTGCTTATCGTGTTCCTGTCCCTCGTCTGCCTGCCGGTCGTCATGGCCAGCTACGCTTCCTCTTATTATTATACGCGCTCTATTAAAGCCAACACGATCGCCTACGCCACGGAGATTACCTCCAAAATGATGGTGAAGCTCGACGATTACGTTACCGATCTCTATAACATGTCGGCCATGCCGCTCTATAACAGCGATTTTCTTGAATGGCTCGCGGACCCGAATATTGAATTGCAAAAGATCAAATCGATGGATCTCTATATCGAGAACTTGAACAAAATCAAGCCGGAGACGATGTCGGTATACGTCTTCGATAATTTCGGCAATGCCTATTTCAATATCAAGTCCTTATCCAAGCGCAATAACTTAGGGGAAGTGAAGGAGGAATGGGCGAAGATTGCCGAGGAAGGCGGCGGCCGGCCACAACTGGTGAGCACCCGGGAAGTGTCGACGGATAAAAATTCGTATTACGCATTTTCGGTCATCAGACAATTGAAGCAGCTAAGCGATATGAGTCCCATCGGATTTATCGCGTTCGATACGAACATTACGGCGATTAATCGGCAAATTCAAGACGTCGATCAAGTGACGAAGGGAAAAACGATTCTCGTCGACGAGAAAAACAATGTCGTGTTCGATAGCGACAATAAGCTGATGACCCAAGATTTATCAAACGACGAATCCATTCGCAAAGCGACGTCGAACATAGGCTCTTTCCCTATCGAGGTCGAAGGGAAATCGTATATTTGCGCCTATGCGGAATCCGCGCTTACCAAATGGAAGATGTTTGTCTATATTCCGATGGAAGAAGCGACGCGACAAGCTACGTTAACCCGCAACATCACTTTGCTTATGACGGGTCTATTCGTTACCGTCGCGTTACTGATCGCCATTGCGATTTCGTATGCGCTTACTCGGCCGTTGAGCAAGATTAAAACGTTGATGCAAGAAGTGCAGACGGGCAATCTGGACGTCAGCTTTAATCAGAAGTATCGGGACGAGGTCGGTCTGCTCGGAAGGCATTTCAATATTATGATCCATCGGGTCAGAGATTTGCTTGAGGAAGTGAAGCAGACGCAGTCGCGCAAGAAAGAGGCGGAGTTCGCGGCGCTGCAAAGTCAGATCAATCCCCACTTCATCTATAACACGCTCGAGATGATCCGCATGAGAGCGGAACTGAACGACGACGAGGAAGTGGCGGATATGACGTTTACGTTAGGCAAGCTGCTCCGCTATGGGGTAAATCACGAGGAACAGCTAGTCACCGTCGGTCAAGAGTTGGAGCATCTGAACAACTACATGCTATTGCAGAATTCGCGGTTCTCGAATAAATTCCAACTCATAAACGAGATTCCCGGTGTTGATTACGGTATTCCGTGCATTAAGCTGATGTTCCAGCCCCTCGTCGAGAACGCCATACATTACGCTTTCAAGAATCGGCTCGAAGCGGGAACGATTCGTCTTTCCGTCGTTCATGAAGGAAAGGATGTCGTCTTTACCGTTGCCGATGACGGTTGCGGCATGGATGCCTTGAAACTCGGTGCTTTAAGAGAGCGCATGCGAGGAAACCGTGAGCTTACGGGCGGGAAAGGAATCGGTCTTCGCAACGTGAACGATCGCATTAAGCTCCAATTCGGCGAAACGTACGGATTGCGAGTGGAGAGTCGGGAGAACGAAGGCACGAAGATTACGATTCGGATACCAGATAGACGGTTGAGCGAGGAGGTCTTGGAATGCTGAAAGTAATGGTCATCGACGACGAGGAGCAGATTCGCCACGGCATCGTGAAAATTTTGTCCCGATATCCGGGTCAACTGGAAGTAGCGGGTCAGCACGCCAACGGCCTGGAAGCCATGCTCCAGCTATCGGGTATGGAGGCCGGCGATCTAGACGTCATTCTTACCGATATCGAGATGCCGATGATGAACGGGCTCGATTTTATCGAACGAGCCAAAAGCAGTCTGCCTCATCTGTGCATCATCGTGCTAAGCGGGTACAACGATTTCGAATATGCCCGCAAAGCGATGAGGGCGGGGGCAGCCGATTATTTGTTGAAGCCGATGGACAAAGTGGAAGTGTTCCGAATGCTCTCCCGGATCGAGGAAACCAAGTCCGCTTCTTCCAAGGCCGGTCCGCCTACGGAAGTTTCTCCGGCGGCTCCCGTGCAATCCAACTCGGAGAAGACGACCGCGGAACGAATCCGCAAGCTGATCGAACAAGATTACAGCCGGGAGATCGATTTGAAATACATCGCCGACAAGATAGGGTTCAATGCAAGCTATATCAGCAAATTATTCAGTAGGGAAACCGGAGAAACAATTACGGATTGCTTGAACAAGGTTCGGATCGCGAAAGCCAAGCAGTTCCTAAAGGACCATCCCGGGCTGAAGGTTTACGAAATCGCCCATAGCGTGGGCTACGGCGACAAGATCTATTTTCAGAAGCTGTTCAAACGAATGGTCGGCGTGACCCCGCTCGAGTATCGCACGGGCGCGCCCGACGGATAGGAGAGAGTAAGCATGGCTTCTTTTGTCATCGAGGGAAACGGGTTTGCGTACGACGGCAAACCGATGCGCATCATTAGCGGCGCCATGCATTATTTCCGCATCGTCCCCGAATATTGGGAGGATCGGCTCAGGAAGCTTAAAGCATGCGGCTTTAATACGGTCGAGACTTACGTGGCCTGGAATATACACGAGCCGAAGGAAGGACGATTCAACTTCGAAGGCATTGCGGATCTCGCGCGTTTCGTCCGTCTTGCGGAGAAGCTGGAATTGTTCGTCATCCTTCGTCCGAGTCCTTATATATGCGCGGAATGGGAATTCGGAGGATTGCCTTCCTGGTTGCTCGCCGACCCGTCCATGAGGCTGCGTTGCAGCCATAAGCCTTATCTGGACAAAGTGGATGCTTATTACGACGTGTTGCTTCCGAAGATAAAACCGCTCCTTTGCACGTCCGGCGGTCCGGTTATTGCGCTGCAGCTCGAGAACGAATACGGAAGCTACGGCAACGATAAGTCCTATTTGGCCTATTTGAGACAAGCGATGATCGACCGGGGAATGGATGTCTTATTATTCACTTCCGACGGTTCCGAGGACTATATGCTGCAAGGAGGCACGCTTCCGGGGACGTTGGCTACGCTTAACTTCGGCTCCAAACCGGAGCAGGCTTTCGCGAAGCTTCTCGAGTATCAATCCGACAAGCCGCTCGTGTGCATGGAGTACTGGAACGGCTGGTTCGACCATTGGGGCGATCAGCACCATGTCAGAGGCTACGACGACGTCAAGGAAGTGCTGGATCGGATATTGCGAATGGGCGCTTCGGTCAATTTCTACATGTTCCATGGCGGAACGAACTTCGGGTTTTATAACGGGGCCAATCATATCGATTTTTACGAACCGACGGTAACCAGTTACGACTATAACGCCTTATTGACCGAGTCGGGAGACATTACCGACAAGTATAGGGCGATCCGGGAAGTCATCTCGCAATATGCGGACGTTCCGGACGAGCCTTTGCCTCCGGATTCGGAGAAAAAAGCTTATGGCGAGGTTCGATTGACGGAGCGGGCTTTCTTGTTTTCTTCGTTCGATAGCTTAAGCGTACCTATCGGCAGCGTTTTTCCAGAAACGATGGAAAAGCTCGGACAGGATTACGGATTTATCTGGTACGAGACAGTGCTCTCCGGACCGCAAACGAATTGCGAGATTATGCTGCAGGACGTTCATGACCGCGCTTTGATCTATCTCGATGGCACTTTGCGCGGAATCGCCGAACGTTGGCGCGCCGAAGATTCCGTTACGGTCGATGTTCCGCCATCCGGGGCGAAGTTAGGCATTCTCGTCGAGAACATGGGGAGGATCAATTACGGCGCCCGTTTAAAAGATGCCAAAGGAATTACCGAAGGAGTTAAGGCAGGCACCCGTCAATACCATCAATATTTATTCGACTGGACGATTCGATGTTTGCCGTTGGACGACCTTTCGGCTCTTAGTTATGAGCCGATTCCCGTTAACGAAGCAGATGGGCAGTCTTCGGTAAACGGGGGTACTCCCGCATTCTATAGAGGGACTTTTCAAGCGGACGGGATAGCCGACACCTTCTTGAAATTAGAAGGGTGGGTCAAAGGAGTAGCCTACGTGAACGGATTTAATCTGGGTCGTTATTGGCAGAAGGGACCGCAACGCACTTTGTATGTTCCGGGTCCTTTATTGCGGCAAGGAACGAATGAAATCGTGATCTTCGAGCTAGAAGGAATGGAACGGCCCGCGGTAAGCTTGCAAGATTTTCCCGAGCTCGGGTAGCCGTTCGACAACGAGGAGAGAGATCGCCTATGAATATCGGAATTATCGGCTACGGAACGCGTTTGAACTATTTTGTAGATCGCCTGCTGGAGCTTGATTTAGGGGTGAAAGTGGCGGCCGTTGCGGATATCGATCCGGAAAAGGCGAAGTCGCTGCTGGTCAAAAAAGGAATGGAAGCGGATAAGATCCGATTCTATGCGGATGCGGACGAGATGCTCGAACGCGAAGTGTTAGAGGGGGTCATGATCGGAACGCGTTGTACCTTGCATGCGGCTATGGCGGCCAAGGTCATGAAGTTGAATTTACCCCTGTTTCTGGAGAAGCCGGTAGGCGTGACGATGGCGGATTTAACTTTGCTGCGGAAGGCGGCATCCGAGTCCTCATCGGAGGTAGTCGTTTCTTTTCCGCTCAGGAGTACCCCCATGGTTCGGCTGGTTAAAGAAATTATCGATTCTGGGCGGCTCGGAACGATCGAGCACGTTCAAGCGGTCAATAACGTTCCCTATGGTGGAGTCTACTATCATAGCTGGTATAGGGACGAGGCGGAAGCGCACGGCTTGTTCCTTCAAAAAGCGACTCATGATTTGGATTGCTTGAACTACTTAGTGGGTCTTCGTCCGGTCACGATTGCGGCGATGGAATCCAAGCAAGTGTTCAAGGGAGATAAGCCTGCCAATCTCCGTTGCGGCGATTGCGGGGAATATCATACATGTCCCGAAAGCCCCTATGTGCTGTCGCGGTTTAGGCAAGAGGAAGTGACGGGAGATTCGTGCGCCTTCGGCGTCGATACGGGCAATCACGATTCCGGAAGCGTGTTGATCCGTTACGAGACCGGGATGCATGCCGTCTATTCGCAAAATTTTTACTCTAGAAAATCCGCGGCCCGAAGAGGAGCGACGCTAATCGGGTATGAGGGAACCGTCGAGTTCGATTGGTACCGGGACGAGGCGAAGGTGCATATGCATAACGCGCCTAGAACGGAAACCTATAAGTTGGAAGTTGCCAAGCTCCCGCACTTCGGTGGCGACGCCGCGCTGGCGCTTAATTTTATCGAAGTGATGCGGGGCAGGGAAAAGTCGCGCTCGCCTCTGAGCATGGGAATAACGAGCGCTTTAATGTGCTTAAAGGCGGAGGAAGCGGCTCGCTCCGATCGCTATCAGACGATTGATTGGACATAGGGAGGGGGCCGGCGACAAGTGACGGACCGACGCAGACAGCAATCGCTAGTCGCTCACGACGAGCATGACGATAGACATTACGGAGCGGTCCATGTTCCCGTATACGATAGCAGTCTGTTCACTTTCCCTTCCGTGGAGAGGATGGAGCGGGCGCATGCGGAAGACGGCTATGTATATTCAAGAGGGAATAATCCGACCGTCCGCGAGTTGGAAGTGAAACTGGCCGCCATGGAGGGCGGGGAGCGAGCCAGATGTTTCGCGACCGGTATGGGCGCGATCTCGGCGGCTATTCTCTCCATCGTCCGCGCCGGGGATCATATCGTATGCGTCGATCAGGCTTATGGACCGACGAGGAATTTCATCGGCAACTATATGAGAAGATTCGACGTCCAAGTCCACTTCGTCGATGGCTCCGATCTGGCGGCGATCGAGGCGGCTATCGGCATGAAGACGAAGTTGCTTTATTTGGAAAGCCCGTCTAGCCTCCTGTTCGAGTTGCAGGACCTTCGGGCTTGCGCCGAATTGGCGCGCAGGCATGGCCTTAAGACCGTCATCGATAACACTTGGGCAACCCCGTGTTACCAGAATCCACTGGCTTTCGGCATCGATCTGGTCGTCCATTCCTTAACCAAATACGTCGGAGGACACAGCGATGCCATGGGGGGAGTCGTTATCGGCAACGCGGATCGGATCGGCGAGCTCGACCGCAACGAGCTCGTCCTGCTTGGCTCCGTAATGCAGCCGCAAACCGCCGCGTTGATCGCAAGGGGACTGCGAACGCTTCCGTTGCGCATGGAACGGCATCGGATCGTCGGGATGGCGGTGGCGGAATATTTGGAGTCTTTATCGTTCATAGACAGGGTTCGTTATCCGGGGTTGCCTTCCCATCCGCAGCATGAGTTGGCCGAGAATCAGATGTCCGGTTACGGCGGATTGTTATCTTTCGAGGCGGGGATGGACAGGGGGAAGCTCGTCCGCTTCGTCGATCAACTGAAGTTCTTCCGCATCGGATTTAGCTGGGGGGGCTACGAAAGCCTCGTATCCTTGCAAGAAAGAGCAGAGATAGGACAGGATCGTCCGGTTCCGGTAGTTCGGCTTTACGCGGGGTTGGAGGAGCCGGCGGACTTGATCGCGGATTTGGCGGAGGCATTCCGATCGGCAGGATTCCATGTCGAATAGATCAGAAGGAGAGATCGCGGAAATGAAGGAAATCGAAGCGGTGGAGAAGCGGGAAGTCGAACTGAGAAGCGTAAGTTCTCTGGCAAAGGTGTTTCCCGACGAGGAGCTGCGGGAGCCGCGCGAAGGAGAAGGGACCGCTCTATGGGGCGAAAGGTTTTCTTTCCAAATCGCCTATCGTTCCGAACGACGGTCAAGGCCGTATTACGCAGAGATAAAGGTTTTGTCCGAGGAGCTTAACGGCTCTATATCCGTTCGCCAAGTCGGACTTGCTCCCTCGGAGCTTCCGGGATACGCGGACTCTGATGAACATGTGCTGCGTATGACGCCGGGGTTATATCCGGATCCGTTGTATCCGATCGGCCTTAGCGGAAAGCTGAAGCTATTCCCGCATCAATGGCGTTCACTATGGATCGAGATTACCGTGGAGGCCGGCGTTAGGCCGGGAGCTCATACCGTCGGAATCGAATTCGTATCCGACGAGGGCTCGATAGTGGGACAAGAAAGCTTTATTCTGAATGTCGTTCCTGCCGTATTGCCGGATCAGGAACTGATCCACACCGAATGGTTTCACGCGGATTGCTTGGCTACTCAGTATCGAACCGAGGTTTTCGGCGAACGGCATTGGGAACTGATCGAGGCCTACGTAAAAACGGCCGCCCTTCATGGCATCAACATGATTTTGACTCCACTATTCACTCCGCCGCTTGATACGCAAATCGGGGGGGAGCGCCCGACGGTCCAATTGGTGGACGTTACGCGAACGGACGGGATTTACTCGTTCGGCTTCGAACGTCTAAAGAGATGGATAGACATGCTGGACAGGAACGGTATCGCGTATATCGAGTTTTCCCACTTTTTCACGCAATGGGGAGCGAAACACGCGCCTAAGATCGTCGTCACGGAAGACGGCGTTGCAAGCTCTTCGTTCGGTTGGCATACCGATGCCGCGGGGGAGCCTTACGGCCGGTTCCTGGACGAGTTCTTGCCCGCGTTGTTGGATTTCGTTCAAGCGAACGGACTCGAGAAGCGTTGCTTCTTCCATGTGTCGGACGAACCGCAGGAAGAACATCTGGACTCTTATAGGACGGCAAGCGAACGAGTGCGCAAGCATGTGAATAGCTATCCGATCATTGACGCGTTGTCGGACTATCGGTTTTACGAGAAAGGGTTGGTCAGCCATCCGATTCCCTCGAACGATCACGTGGATATTTTCCTGGATGCCGGCGTAACGAATTTGTGGACTTATTATTGCTGCGCGCAATACAAAGACGTAACTAATCGCTTCTTCCATATGCCTTCGGCAAGAAGCAGAATTCTCGGTTTTCAGCTCTATAAGTTCGATCTAAGCGGATTTCTGCATTGGGGCTATAATTTCTGGTATTCGCAATATTCTTTGGATTCCGTTAATCCTTACGAGATTACCGATGCCGGAGGGGCCTTCCCATCGGGCGACGCTTTCCTCGTCTATCCGGGCGAGAACGGTCCGATCGAATCCGTTCGTCTTAAAGTATTGTTCGAGGCCTTACAGGATTTGCGCGCGTTACGCCTTCTGGAAAAACTGGCGGGAAGGGATAAGGCGTTGCGACTGCTCGAGGAACAACTTGACGAGCCTTTGACGTTCAAGACTTATCCAAGGCAAGCGCAATGGCTGCTGTCCAAGCGCAACCGGATTAACGAAGCGATTCGCCAACTCGTCAAGGGCAACGATTAGTCGTAAGAAATAGACCGGAACTTTAAAGCAGACGAGGTATCGTTTCCCTTGTTCTGCTTTATTGTCGTACCCGTGTTTTCCGAAGCGCGCGTTGCAGTTATAATCATTTCGTAGGTCCTATGGGAGGTGTTCGGCTTGAGCGAAAATAATCAATTCATCGCGTACGAGTGTCGTTATGTTATATACGGGGATAAGGCTTGGGACGATTTGCCCGAGAATTCGCTCGTGGATGTCGTGACGGGAGGAGAAGTACGGGAGCCAACGAAAGTGAAAGCCTGTTGGGACGAGCGGGCACTGTATGTCAGATTCGATTGCACGGACAATCATTGCGTCTCGGATTTCAAAAATCGGAAAGATCCGTTATACGAACAGGATGTCGTTGAAGTGTTTATCGACGAGGAAGGTTTGGGCAACAAATACATGGAAATCGTATTGAGCCCCAACAATGTCGTTTACGATGTGTTTATTACCCACAAACCGAGAGCGGATCGGAACCAACCTGTTTTCGATATCGATCGAGAATGGACCGTCGAGGGGCTCGAGACGTCCGTTGAAGTCGGCGAGCTTAAACGGACCTATACTCTTTCCATTCCATTCTCTAATTTCGGAAAAGCCCCGCGCGAAGACGTTGAATGGAAAATCAACTTCTTCCGCATCGACGACGACCCCGAGGGGAATCGGCACTTTCAAGCTTGGTCGCCTTCCGGCCGCATTCAATTTCATCTTTCGGAGTTTTTCGGAACACTGCGGTTCGTAAAAGTATGAACTATCCCCCGTCAAGTCGACAGTATAATAAATGAGATGCATTAAGCGGCCTTGTCCTGAATTCCACGGGACTAAGGCCGTTTTATTTGAAGTATGAAACCCTCAATTGTGGGCGGGGTTCGGACCGTAGGTCTGATCGTATAAGGTCGCAAGGCGGTAAGGATCCTCGACTACAGTCTAGGAACAAAAACATACGCGAGTCCGTTATGCATAAAGGCGGAGAGGTTTACAATAAGGTCATGAGGTAACGAGTTACAGAAAAGAGGTGAAGCAAAAATGAGAAGCGGTAATGGGCTGGCTCTACTGTTAATCGGCTTCGGCGGATTGATTATTCTCGGCAAGTTGGGCTTCGGACTGGGATTCCTGTTCGGATTGCTAATCCCGATACTGATCATCTTGTTGGGAGTCGTCGCCTGGAACAACGGTAACCGATTGTTGGGAGGCGTGATCGCGGTCGTGGGAGGATTCATTCTCTTAGGCAAGCTGTCCTTCTTGTTCGTATGGGCCGCGGCCATCGCATTAATCGTATTCGGAATTTCAATGATCAGCCGCAAGAACAATTCAACGAGGATGTAGTCACTCGACAATAAAGTCGCAACGGACAAGGGAGGGAATATAGGAATGAGCGTGATGAGAAGAGTGCGCGATATGACGGCGGCATCTCTTAACGACCGCCTGGAAAAGGCGGAAGATCCGGTTCGCGTCATCGATCAATTCCTGTGGTCGACGCACCAAGAGATTACGCAGAGCGAGGCTTTACACCGCCAATACGCTACGCATACGGATCATCTGCTGCGCCAATGGAAAGATGCCGAGCAATGGTCGTCGAAACGGGAAGGTCAAGCAGTGACGGCGCTTAAGGCGGGGGAAGAAAACGTCGCTAAGCTGGCGCTGCAGGATAAAGTGATCCATGAAGAACGATCGGAGCGTTACCGGCTTCTATACGAGCAGAGCAAAGACGAGCTTACCGATCTGGAACGGCTCATTCAAGAGCTGCGCAACGAATACCGAACCGTGTACGACCGTCGTCAGTTCTACGTAGCCAAGATGGAATCGCTTCGTTTGCAGCAACGATTGAACGCCCGTTACGGGCCCGGACAAGCGGATACTTCGCAGATGTTCCGCAAGATCGACGATCGCCTTACCGATATGGAACTGGAAAGCCGAAGCCTGCGCGATCTGCGCAGAATGGGACAAGAAACGCTGCTTCATGCGGGCGAGGTTGTTAAAAACACGATAGAGAGAGAATTAGAACAGTTAAAGCGCAAGCTGCAACAAGGAGGTTAAAGGAATGCGCAAACTATACCGATCGACGAGAGATCGCAAGCTATTCGGAGTATGCGGAGGGTTAGCGGATTATCTAGGCATGGACGCTACGCTGTTGCGTATTGCGCTGATCGCCGTAACCGTCTTCTCCGCGGGATCCGTAGTTATCGTTTACATCATTGCCGGTTTAGTTATTCCGCGAGAGCCGAGCTTCGGCGGCGGATACGGCGGTAATCCTTTCGATCAAGGCTGGAAAGGTCATGATCATCAGCCTAATTACGGCTACGGCAACCAAAGCTGGAACCCGAACGGGAACAATGCGGGGCAAGGACCCGTACCGGGAGGATCACCCGGCTATGCCGGAACGCATACGACGGCTCCCCGTCCGGGACCATCCGTCGCCACCCCTCCCGTAACGGGGCGCGCGCCTCAAGGGCTGGACGCGATGATGGAAGATATCGAGAAGAAGTCGCTGCAAAGAGAGATCGAGGAACTGAAAGCAAGAATATCAAAATTCGAGAAGCAATCGAAAGGAGAATAACACAATGGGTGTATTCCAAAGAATGAAAGATCTGACAAAGGCGTCCGTACATGATTTGCTTGATAAACTCGAGGATCCAGTCGTGATGTTAAATCAATACCTTCGGGACATGGAGACGGAAATTCACGATGCGGAAGTAACGGTAGCGAAGCAGATGGCTTCCGAACGCAGAATGAAGCAACGCCTCGACGAACTGGTGCGCTTAGGCGTCGACCGCGAAGGCCAGGCGGAGCATTCGCTCCGGAACGGGAACGAGGAGCTTGCGCGCAAACTTCTCGAGGAGAAGATTCAATACGATCAGCAAGCCGCGGACTTGGCGGGATTGCATGGGCAAGCAAGCGCGCAGGTTAACGATCTTACTACGCAGCTTCACGAAATGAAGGAAGAGTATTACAAGCTTCGCAACAAGCGCAACGAGCTCGTGGCACGCTCGCAAATGGCCAAAGCTCGCAAGCAAATGGCGCAGATCAGCACGCTGCACACGATCGAGAGCGGTTCCGCGTCTCGCGGCTTCCACCGCATGGAAGAGAAAATCATGCAGATGGAAGCGGAAGCCGAAGTCGTTCGTTTGCCGGGCTCGTCATACGCCGGCGTTCCGTCCCGCGTCGATCCCGAGAAGGCGTATCGCGTGGATCAAGAGCTGGAAGCTCTGAAAAGCCGGATGCAACCGAACTTGGACAAAGAATAAGGCCGGGCATTCTCGCTTGTCGCAACTTATGCTATGATGTCAGAATGTGAAGGTAAACGATACGTTCGAGCCATAACGGGATTCGTCCCGGTATGGCTCTAACTGCGAATTAAAGTCGAGAGCGGCAGGAGGTGCCTTTCCGGGATGAGAAAATCCAGCAACGCATTAATATTCATAGCAGCGGGACTCTATCTCGCGTTTGGCGCCATGGCGGGTTATGCGACGGTGAACGCGGCCGTTCTGCTGTTACTGGGCATCGAACGCTTCCGTTCGGATCGGTCCAGAATATCGGTCATCGTGATTGCCGTTTGTACGCTTGTCCTCATTATCACGCAATTCGCGATATTCGCATTGATCGTTCTGATCTCTCTAGGCATCTATTATTTCCGGGCGAAGCCGCCCGAATTCGGCAACAACATGAGCAAACATCGACTGTTCCTGAACATGAGGCTAGACGAGCAATCGTGGGTGCTTCAATCGATGAGCTTCTGGCACGCAATCGGCGAAATCCGCATGGACATGAGCTTGGCGGTGCCAGAGGATAAAGAAACGACGATCGTGCTGCAAGGGCTGATCGGAGATCTGGATTTGATCGTTCCGGACGATTACGGGATTCAGGTCGACGCTTCGGCGCTTATCGGCCAAGTATCGTTCAGGCAGATCAAGGAAGGCGGATTGTTCCACCGGCTATCCTGGCGTTCGCCGAACTACGACCAATGCGAGACGCGTTTGAAACTTCAGTTATTTTATCTCGTAGGAGATATCAAAATAAGAACGGTCTAAATAGGGCGCCGAGGAGGAAGAGCATGGAATCCCGCAAGGTCACCAATATGGTATGGCGTCACATGGGCGAGTCCGTGTTATACTCCCTCGGGGTCGGTGCCCTCGTCGTTTACTTACTTATCCGCTACGGACTGGCGGAATCTTTCTTGACTTTGGGATCCGTCATTTCCTATTCGTTGACGGCGATCGGGGTTCTTTCCGTTACGGGGGCCGCCTACGGCTTCTGGCGCAGCTACCCGATTCGCCATCGGCTAGAGCTTCTGGGAGAAACGATGCAGATGCTGGAAAAAGGGAATCCGAGTCTTCCGTTACCCGACTTGGGCAAGGACGAGATCGGGCGGCTCGGGGAACAATTGGGGAAGCTCGGACGCAAATGGGAAGAGCAGGTATCGTCGCTCCAACGCTTGTCCACGAATAACGCGGAACTGGCCAGCCAAGCGCGAATGAGCGCCGTCGTGGAAGAACGCCAGAGGCTCGCGCGCGAGCTGCATGACGCCGTAAGCCAGCAGCTGTTCGCGATTTCCATGACCGCTACTGCCGTAGGCCGCACGATGGACCATGATTTCGAACGGGCTCGCCGCCAGGTGGAGCTGATCGAGGAAATGGCTTCCGCCGCGCAGTCCGAGATGAGAGCGCTGCTCCTTCATTTGCGTCCGGTACATCTGGAAGGCAAACGACTGGCGCAGGCCATTCCGGAGTTGGTCGAGGAGATGAAGGCGAAGGTTCCGGTCGATATCGCGATCGAACTGGAGCAGGATTTGCCGCTTAACAAAGGCGTGGAAAATCATCTGTTCCGCATCGTCCAAGAAGCGTTGTCCAACACGCTTCGCCATTCCAAAGCGACGAAAATGGATATCGTGCTGCAGCGTCGCGGAGAAGCCGTTCGGCTCGGTATAAGGGATAACGGAATCGGCTTCGATCCGCAAGTGAAAAAACACGCTTCATACGGAATGACGAATATGGAAGAACGGGTAAACGAGCTTGGCGGCTCCCTTAATATCGCGAGCGCTCCAGGCAAAGGAACGAGAATCGAAATCAGGGTGCCCTTGATGGCGGAAGGAAGTTGAGCGAATGGCGGAGCGGGATTTGGTTCGAGTGTTATTGGTTGACGACCATGAGATGGTCAGAATCGGATTGGCCGCCGTGCTGGGCACGGAGGAAGGCATCGAAGTCGTAGGAGAAGCGGGCAACGGATTGGACGGCCTTCGTCTCGCGCGGGAGTATTCGCCGGACGTCGTGCTTATGGATCTGGTGATGGAAGGCATGGACGGCATAGAGACGACCCGTCGACTGACCGAGGAAATGCCGGATGTCCGGGTCATCGTGTTGACCAGCTTCCTGGACGACGAGAAAATGTATCCCGTCATCGAAGCGGGGGCATTCAGCTACTTGTTGAAAACTTCCCGGGCGACCGAGATCGCGGATGCCATACGAGCCGCGGCGAGAGGACAGTCTGTATTGGAATCTCAAGTCGCCTCCAAGATGATGAATCGTTTCCGGCGTCCGCCGCAGTCGGCTTCCCAACCTCACGAGGATTTGACCGAACGGGAGATGGAGGTCCTGAAGCTGATCGCCCTAGGAAAGTCGAATCAGGAAATCGCGGACGATCTATTCATCGGAATCAAGACGGTCAAATATCACTTGACCAACTTGTTCGGCAAGTTGGGCGTGGAGGATCGCACTCAGGCAGCCATCTATGCCCATCGTAACGGATTGGCGGATTAAAGCGCGAAAACGGCTCTAACGGGAGCTAAAGGAATGACGGTTTTGACTGAACTTATCTCCATGGGCGGGCCGAAGTCCAGCGTCCCCCAATAGGAAGAGCATGCCGCCGGCGACGTTTGCTCTTCAAACGAAGAGGCCGCGACTTTGCCTTTGACTTTCGATTTACGCGCCCGCTTTCCCGGGCGTGCGGCGCTTTCTCCGTTTAATACGATCGAGGAAGGCCCGCATGAAGTGAGAATCCCCGTATGGCGAGTGTCGTCTTCAAGAATGACGCATACTGGCCGACCGAACAGGGGGCGCAAGGAACCTTCGTCAATCCCATACTCCGAATTCATTTACAAATCCTCCTCATCATATCGAATTGCCAGCATTGTATTCAAATCAAGACATACGCGTACAGGCGTTTGCCTAGTCAAGTGTAAAAGATAGTAAAAACATAGCGTTGTCTATTCAATTGTGCTACACTACAATTCATGAGATTTGACCCAAAAATCAGATCATCCAATCCCGGATATAAGAAAGATGAGGAACATGACGGACAACAAAAACGATACGATTTCCGCTCATGAAGCGGTCTATTTCATTTTCGGAGCAACGGGCGATTTGGCCCGTCGGAAGCTCTTTCCCGCCTTGTACAGCCTTTATCGCGAAGGTAAGCTCGGGGAACGTTTCGCCATCGTGGGCTTAGCGCGTCGTCCTCGCACGAACGAACAATTCCGCGATGACGTGTTCGAATCGATCCAGGAATTTTGCCGCTACAAGCCGGGAGAGAAGGATACTTGGAACGCGTTCGTCGATCATTTTACATATCAATCGCTGGATACGGGCAACGTAGATGCCTTTAAACAGTTAAAAGCACATACCGAAGAGCTGGAAGCTCAATATGGAATTCCGGGCAACCGCTTGTTCTACTTGGCGTTGGCGCCGGAGCTTTTCGGCAACGTATCGCGCAACCTGCGCGAAGGCGGCATGCTCGAAAGCACGGGCTGGCATCGTCTCGTTATCGAGAAGCCGTTCGGATACGATTATCCGTCCGCGGAAAAGCTGAACGAGGAAATCCGTCATGTCTTCCGCGAGGAAGAAGTATTCCGCATCGATCATTACCTCGGCAAGGAAATGGTTCAGAACATCGAAGTCATTCGATTGTCCAACGCTTTCTTCGAACCGCTATGGAACAATAACCATATCGCCAACGTTCAAATTACGCTAGCCGAGACGGTCGGCGTAGAAGAACGCGGCGCGTATTATAACAAGTCCGGCGCTTTGCGGGACATGGTGCAGAACCATATGCTTCAAATGTTGACGATGATCGCGATGGAGCCGCCTAGCCGCTTGGATCCCGAGGATATTCGGGACGAGAAGGTAAAGGTTCTCCGATCCGTTCGCAGCTACGTTTCCGGGGAGGAAATCCGCTCGAACATCGTAAGAGGCCAGTACTCGGAAGGTTCGACGAAAAATAAAACGCTCAAGGGCTACCGTCAGGAAGATTCGGTAGATCCGGAGTCCACGACCGAAACGTTCTTCTCCGCGCGTCTGTACGTCGATAACTTCCGTTGGGCAGGCGTTCCTTTTTATGTTCGTACCGGCAAGCGTCTACCGGTTAAATCGACGGAAATCGTCATCGAATTCAAGAACGTTCCGAACAATGTTCTGTTTGCCAAAAAACAAAATTTGCAACCGAACCTGCTCGTCATTCGCGTGAACCCGATGGAAGGCATCTACATCAAGTTCAATGCGAAGAAGCCCGGCAACGATATGACCGTACAACCGGTCGCGATGGAATTCTGCCAAAGCTGCCAAGTCGGGTTGAATACGCCGGAAGCTTACGAACGGCTCATCTTCGATGCCGCCCGCGGCGACCACACGTACTTTACACGTTGGGATGAGCTCGCGGTCGCCTGGAAGCTGATCGATCCGATTGCCGCGGCTTGGAGACAATCTCCGGAAGATCTGCAATTTTATCCTGCGGGTTCATGGGGACCGGAGAAATCGGAGCAGTTGCTTGCGGATCAAGGGTATCACTGGTGGCCGGTGAACGGCCAAGACGAAGACAACGTCATTTGGGTGTCCAATACGAGCAAATAACGCGTGAGGAGACTTTAGATATGCCTAATATTTACGATATTACGATGACCGTAGAAGAAAGCATGCAAGTGTGGAAAAACTACGAGCAGAAGAAGCCGCGCATCTCGAACGTGCAGAACCATGACGAAGGCAAGCCGCATGAAAGCTTGCTTACGATGAACACGCACACGGGTACGCACGTAGACGCACCACTGCACATGCTCGCGGGCGGAGCAACGATCGAGACGATTACGCTCGAGCGCCTAGTCGGACCGGCTCGCGTGCTCGATCTCACCCACGTCGTAGATTGCATCACGAAGGATGATCTCGTTCCGTTCGCCATTCAGCGCGGCGAGCGCTTGTTATTCAAGACGGCAAGCTCGCTCAGCGAGGAGTTCCTGATGGACTTCCCGTTCCTCCGCGAGGACGGGGCGAAGTATTTGGCGGATATCGGGGTAGGATTAATCGCTTCCGACGCTCTAGGGATCGAGCGCGCGCAAGCGGAGTATCCGACGCATCGGACGCTTATGCGTAACGACGTGATCATCGTCGAGGGCGTACGCTTGAAAGACGTCGAAGCGGGCAACTATACGCTCGTGATCGCTCCGTTAAAGCTGACCGGCATCGATGCCGCTCCGGCTCGGGCTTTCTTGATGGCTTAATCGGCGTATACAACGTTGAAGATGGGAGAACCTTTGGGTTCTCTCTTTTTTTGGTCTTTACAGCGTAACAGTGTTATGTTACATTAATGGCGGAGGGATGATCATGGAACCGAATTTAATATCCAAAAAGGAACTGCTCGACGAAAAGGGCATTTCTTACGGTCAATTGTACCGTTGGAAACGAAAGCAGCTCATTCCCGAAGACTGGTTTATCCGAAAATCGACGTTTACGGGCCAGGAAACGTTTTTCCCGCGGGATTTGATCTTAGCGCGTATCGATAAAATCATGAACATGAAAGATGATTTGTCGTTGGATGAACTCGCGGATCAGTTTTCCCCCTTGCTTCCGGAGTATGAATTGCGCAAAGCGGATTTAATGAAACGTAACATTGTTTCGAATGTGGTCATCGAAAGGTTCGCGTCCGTTGATTCGGATTCTATCGTATATACGTTCGAGCGACTGCTTTACTTCTTCGTCGCGGATAAGTTGCTCCATGCGGGCGACATGAGCATGGAAGAAGGCGAACGATTGCTGCAGACGATGAGGGAGCATTTTCCGAAATTCGAAGGCAAAGCATGCGATTTGTTATTCGCTCGTAAGATGGGCGTGTCGTCTTTCGCGTTGCTGTCGGTACCGGCCGATATTTATTACGAGAGCGGAGTCAAACTGATCGCGCGACTATCCATGAACGAATGCATCGAACAATTAAAAGCAAAATTGATGTAGGAGGAATTGCAGATGGCAGTAGGCGCGGGGAAACCCGATCTGATCATTAACGGGGTAAGCAATGCCGGAGGCGGAGAGTATTCGAGCGTGAAGGTTGACGGAGTCGGCACGGTTAACGGCGATGTGTCCGCGGTCACGTTCGATGCGAACGGGGTTACGAAGGTCAGAGGAAACTTGGTCGCCGAGGAAATAGATTGCGACGGAATCATGAAGGTAAAAGGCGATTTGATCGCAGGTCGTTCCGTCGTCGACGGTAACATCAAGATCGAAGGAGCGGTCAAGGGTGATCGTCTCTCGGTTAACGGGATTCTGAACGTCGGCAAGGAATGCGAGCTCGAGACGCTCGAGATGGAAGGCGCCTTTAACATCGGCGGGTTTCTGAATGCCGGACAATTGAATGTAAGGCTTCACGGGAAAGGGCGAGCGCAGGACATCGGCGTGGAATCGATCAAGGTCCGACAGGCTTCCAAGAGCAAATGGAATATTTTATGGCGATGGATGCTTCCGCGGTTCAGTCCCGAACTCGAGACGAATTCGATCGAAGGGGACGAAATCGATCTGGAATATACGGAGGCTAACGTTGTACGCGGTTCCCGGGTTTTCATCGGCAAAGGGTGCGTGATCGGAACCGTGGAATATCGGACGGAGCTTAAAGTTCATCCGGGAGCGAAAATCGGCAAAGAGGTGAAGACAGGTGGCTGAGCAAACGAGAAGGGATTTGAGGATGGTCGGGACGACGACATCGGCGGGAGGTTTGTTCCGCGACGTCAAGCTGATCGGAGAAAGCGAGTTTCATGGCAACGTGGATTGCCTTAAGTTTACGAACACGGGCGAAGTCGAGGTCAACGGAAGCCTGAAAGCGGCCTCCGAATTGAAAGTGACGGGGGAATGCACGATCCGCGGCAGCTTGGAGGCGCGGAGGTTGCGCGGTAGAGGAGAGATTAAAATACTGCAAGGCCTCCGCGGCGAGCATATTAAGTTCACCGGGAACATAGATACCGGAGGAGATTGCGAAATCGACGCCTGCGAACTGCAAGGGGCATTTAACATCGAAGGGCTGTTGAGCGCTGATCATCTCGAGTTAAAAATGTTCGGTCCGTGCAGGGCGCGGGAAATCGGCGGAACGGCTTTGTCGGTGAAGCGCAGCAAAGCTTCGAAGTTATTAAGCATTTTTCGGTCGAGCGGGAACGCGGGATTGACGGTCGATCAAATCGAAGGAGACCGAGTGCAATTAGAGTACACGGTCGCCGCGGTCGTAAGGGGAAAGCATGTCACGGTCGGTCCGGGCTGCGAGATCGGGCGCGTAGAGTACGGAGAAACGTTAACCGTGCATAAGAGCGCAATCGTGAAACAAAGGGTAAAACAATAACCGGACGAAAGAACAAAGGAAATATCGAAAATTTATCGAGGATAGGGTGTGCGTAACTCGTGTCTCAACCGGTAAAAAGCAATTTGGGCGTCGTCATCGCCGGACTATTGTTAGGGATTCTGATGGCGTCCATGGACAATACGATCGTCGCGACGGCGATGGGCAATATCGTAGGAGAGCTTGGCGGCCTGGATCAGTTCGTATGGGTCACATCCGCGTATATGGTCGCGGAAATGGCGGGCATGCCGATATTCGGCAAGCTATCCGATATGTACGGCCGCAAGAAGTTTTTCATCTTCGGCATTATCGTGTTCATGGCAGGATCGGCCCTGTGCGGAACGGCGCATTCGATTACCGAGCTAGCGCTTTACCGCGCGATTCAGGGCATCGGCGGCGGCGCTCTCGTTCCGATCGCGTTCACGATTATGTTCGACGCCGTGCCGCTTGAAACCCGCGGCAAGCTGGGAGGATTGTTCGGAGCGGTGTTCGGCTTGTCGAGTATTTTCGGACCGCTTCTCGGCGCCTACATTACGGACCATATCCACTGGGCATGGATTTTCTATATCAATCTGCCGCTAGGCGTCATTGCCTTCATTATGATCGCTTTCTTCTACAAGGAATCGCATGAGCATTCCAAGCAACGAATCGATTGGGGCGGAGCTTTCACGCTTGTGGGAGCGGTAGTCTGCCTAATGTTCGCGCTCGAGCTCGGAGGCAAGAAATTCGCTTGGGATTCGACGGAAATCATCGGCTTGTTCGCGGGCTTCGCGGTACTCGCCATTTCCTTCCTCATTACCGAGACCAAGGTGGCGGAACCGATTATTTCTTATGCCTTGTTCAAGAATCGTCTGTACGCGACGAGCATTATCGTAGCGATGTTCAGCGGAGCCGCGTTTATCGTCGCTTCCGTCTACATTCCGATTTTCATTCAAGGCGTACTCGGCGGTTCGGCCACGAACTCGGGGCTCGTGCTGCTACCTATGATGGTAGGATCGGTCGTCACGGCGACGATAGGCGGTTTTCTGATGACGAAGGTCCCCTACCGGAACATCATGATTCCTACGTTACTTGTTCTGGTAGCGGGTACGGCCCTCGTGGCAACGCTCCAATCCGACTCCACACGATTGATCGTTACCTTGTACATGATTCTAATCGGTCTTGGTATCGGCGCCTCCTTCTCCGTGCTTGGCAATACGGCGATCCACGGGTTAGAGGCGCGGCAACGCGGAACGGCCAGCGCGACATTAAACTTTACCCGGTCGCTTGGGATGACGATCGGCATTACGGTTTTCGGAATCGTTCAGAGCCATGTGTTCATGAATAAGCTTTCGAAATTCTTTTCCGCCGGCGGAGGCGGAGAGGGCTTCGAACTGCCGAAAGGCATGGATTTGAAGGATCCGCACGCGCTGTTAACGCCCGAACTTCGAATGCATATTCCGCCCAAAATTCTCGACCCGATTACGAAGATGCTGTCTTCTTCGATCGTCTACACCTTCGCATGGGCGATCATCCCTGCCGTGTTAGCGCTTCTGGCCGCTTTCTTCATGGGCAATACCAAGTTGGATCCGAACGCGGAGAAAGAAGAATACTCGGCCGGTCATTAAAGCCCGCATCGAAGCAAGGACAATTAAGTTCATATTGAGTTCATATTGGAACGGTATGGTGGTATTCGTGCCGAACAAGGCACGGAGAAACCAGTACAAAATCGGGTAGGTGTAAAAGTGGAAGAGAAAAAAAATAACAAGGCGCTCGTGCTGACCGGCTTACTGATCGGCCTCATCTTCGCGGAGCTCGACGAGACGGTCGTCTCGACGGCGATGCCGACGATTATCCGCGAGTTGCACGGATTGTCTTTGTATGGATGGGTAGCGGGCGTATATATGCTTGCCATCACGATGTTCATGCCGATATTGGGAAAACTCGCGGATCTGTACGGACGCAAACGGATTTACTTAAGCTGCATCGCTTTGTTTATCGGGGGTTCGATCGTTTGCGGTCTCGCGCCGTCCATGACGTGGTTGCTGATCGGACGCGGCATTCAAGGCATCGGAGCCGGCGGATTGATGCCGCTAGCGCTCGTTATCATCGGAGATACGTATCCCCTGGAGCAACGGGCGAAGATACAAAGCCTGTTCGGTCCGTTGATGATCATTCCGCAATTGCTGGGACCGACCGTCGGCGGCCAAATCGTCGGCAGCATAAACTGGCATTGGGTGTTTCTTATCAACATTCCGGTCGGCCTCGTGGCAGCGGCGGTTATATCTAAGGGCATGCATGAGAAAAGAGGAGAAGAGAAGCGTTCGATCGACTGGGCCGGCGCAATAACGCTCGTGCTGGGTCTTCTATCGCTTCTGATGGCTCCCGTGCTCATCGACAACAAAGGGTACAGCTGGTCTTCTCCGACAATCATCGGATTGTTGGCAATCGCGGCTTTGCTGTTCGCGCTTCTGATCTATATCGAGAAGAAGGCGAAGGAACCGATAATCCCCCTTCATCTATTCCGTAACCGCAACGTTGTCGTTTTGTCCATGATCGTGTTCATTTTAATGCTCGGCATAATGGGCGGCATCGCGACATTCCCGTTTTTCGCGCAGAACGTCATGGGATTAACGCCGACCGCGTCCGGATACTTGATGATGGCGTTTATGGCGGGAGCGATACCTTCAAGCATCATTAATGGGTTCTTGATCACGCGCGTCGCTTACCGCAATTTGTTCATCGTCTGCTTCATGCTTCCGATCGTCGGTTTCTATCTGCTTTCGCAAGTCGGCGTCGATACGACAGTCCTCTACATCGTCGTCACCTTCTTTATTCTCGGCCTCGGCATCGGAGCCTTGTTCGGCGGAGATAACCTGATCGTGCAAGAGTCCGTCGAGAAGGAGAACAGCGGCATCGCCCTCGGAACGGTGCAGTTATTCCAGGCATTGGGAGCGACGATCGGACTGAGCGTGTTCGGCAGCCTGCTGTCGCAGAAAATTACGGGAGGCATCGCGGGCATCGCGGATCGCTTACCCGAAGGGACTGCGGAAAATATCACGACGGGCGGTATCCCGAGCGGATTGGCCGCGGATCTGGTGGATCGGATCAAGCTCGCGTTCGCGGACGCGTTCCAGCACATTTTCTCGATTTCGATTTTCTTCGTCATAGCCGCGTTTATCATTTGCTGGTTCTTGAAAAAGGAAGTGCTCACCAAGCGGGAAGCGGAAGCGGGCGCCGGGTTGTCTCATTAATGCCGGGCTGGTTAAGGCTTGCGGGCTCTTCGGAGCCTGCAGGTCTTTTTTTGTTTTTGAAAGAACTCAAAAAAAATTAATTAGAACCCGATAATCTCATTAGATTGAGATTATCATTTGTTTCTAGGAGGTAAAGACATTGGGTATGAAGCGTAAGTGGTTGGCCGGCTTAACGGCCGGGGGGATACTATTTGGCGCTGGGGCGGCGACGGTATCGGCGAAAACGTCGACGGATTTCACTGATTTGAAGGATTTGGACGCGGCGACGAAAGCGAAGTTCGACGCGATGCTTCAAGCGGGGATATTCGACGGAGTAGGGGATTCAAGCTTCGGACTGAAGGATGAAATGAACCGGGCTCAATTCGCGAAAGTGGCAGCACTGATCATGGGGCTCGATGTGAATAAGGATGTCAAGACGTCTTCCTTTTCCGACGTGAAAGCCGACGAAAGTAACGGTTGGGCGCTTCCGTATATCGAGGCTGCGAAAAAAGCAGGCCTCATGGAGGGCGACGGGAGCGGATCGTTTAAACCTTCGGACCAAGTGACGAAAGAGCAGTTAGCGACGTTGCTCGTGCGGACTCTGGGAAAAGAGGGCGAGGCGAAGTCGAAGACGGGAACCGACCCTTCGGTTTCAGACTGGGCGCAAGGTTACGTGAATCTAGCTTTGGAATTGAAGCTTTTGCCCAACGGATCTGCCGGCCAATTCGGCGGCACGACAAACGCTACGCGGGATTTGCTCTTGACGGGCGCCTACGAGGCGAAGAAAGAAATCTCGGTAGCGCCGGAGATGAAGGGCATCGCGGTGGACGGCAATAAAGAGCTGAAGCTGGCCCTTACGGACGCGATCGATCCGAAATCGGTCAAGCTATCGAACGTCAAGATCAACGGTATTACGCTGGACGATACGCTGGACAGCTTTGAGGTATCGGAGGACGGTAAAACGATCACGATCAAGTTCCGTCCAAATTTCAATTGGGGCTACGGCAGTAACCCTACCATCACAGTGACGGGCTTGACCTCGCTGTTTGGCAAATCGGTTCCGGAGACTCCGGCGACGCCGCCGGTCATCACGGTGACGAATCCTCCGGCTCCTCCTGCGTCGACTTATACGCCTCCGAGTAATCCGGCTCCGACGTTGAGTGTGTCTACGGTGGCCGAAGATCAAACCTATGTGAATTTCACTGTCGAAACTGTAGGGGCAAGCAAGTTGTACTACATGGTTTCGGAGAGTCTTAATTTGAATCCCAGACCAGAGATTTTGAAAGAGGACGCGATGTTTTCCAACCCTCTTCCTTTAACCGGATTCCAATACGTCTCATCCGGTATTCCTACTTCGTTTACTGTAACGGGACTAACTCCAAGTAAAGAGTACATGCTCTACATAGTAGCCGAAGGAGCTTCCGGGTTTTCAAGCGTCGTCAAGAAAGAGTTCTCTACGTTGGGAACAGATCCAGGAACTTATCCAGGTCCAGGTCCAGGTCCAGGTCCAGGTCCAGGTCCAGGTCCAGGTCCAGGTCCAGGTCCAGAAACAGATCCGGGTCCAGGTTCAGGTCCGGGCGGTCCGGGCCCGGGCCCGGAAACAAATCCACCTGAAGAATTACCTTAATAAAGTTGCGAATAAGCGAGCTCCGCGTTCCGAAAGGAAACGCGGAGCTTTTTCGTATATTATGCTATAATGGAGTCTGTTATTTTAATGTGAAGGGAACTTCGAACACGGATGAGCCAAAAAGCAACGGATGAACTACGGCATGAGGTCGAGAAGCGCCGTACTTTCGCTATAATTTCCCACCCCGATGCGGGGAAAACGACATTGACGGAGAAGCTGCTCCTTTATGGAGGCGCGATCCATATCGCCGGGTCGGTCAAAGCGCGCAAAGCGGCGCGCCATGCGACGAGCGACTGGATGGAGATCGAGAAGCAACGGGGAATCTCGGTTACTTCCTCGGTTATGCAGTTCCAATACGAAGGCAAGCAAGTTAACATTCTGGATACTCCCGGTCACCAAGACTTCTCCGAAGATACGTACCGGACGCTTACCGCGGCGGATAGCGCGGTCATGCTCATCGACGTCGCCAAAGGCGTCGAGGCCCAGACGATCAAGCTTTTCCAAGTATGCAGCAAGCGTGGCATTCCGATTTTTACTTTTATTAACAAGCTGGACCGCGAAGGGCAAAACCCGTTCGAATTGCTAGAGGAAATCGAACGCGTGCTCGGCATCCGCTCGGTGCCGATGAACTGGCCGATCGGCATGGGACGCGAGCTGTGCGGAGTGTACGACCGGATGAAAAACCAAGTCGAGCTGTTCCAAGGGAAAGACCATAGCTCGATCGAGGTTCGCAAGACGGAGGATTACCATGATCCCGTCATCCGCGAGATGGCCGGCGATTATTTGGCGGACCAACTGGCGCAAGATTTGGAGCTGCTCGATGTCGCAGGCGATTCCTTCGACTACGAGAAAGTCCGCACGGGACAACTGACGCCGGTATTTTTCGGAAGCGCGGTGAACAACTTCGGCGTGCAAACGTTCCTCGAGAATTTCCTGGAACTAGCGCCGCAACCGACGGAACGCAAATCGACGGACGGCATGGTCGATCCAACCGACGAGAAGTTCTCGGGTTACGTATTCAAAATCCAAGCGAACATGAATCCCGCTCACCGCGATCGCATCGCGTTTCTGCGGATTTGCTCCGGCAAATTCCAACGGGGAATGAGCGTAAAGCACGTGCGCGTGGGTAAAGATATCAAGCTGTCGCAACCGCAACAATTCCTTGCGCAGGACCGGGATATCGTCGAGACGGCATACCCGGGCGACATTATCGGGTTGTTCGATCCGGGTATTTTCCGCATCGGGGATAGCTTGAGCGAAGGCAAGGAAGTCGTGTTCGACGAGCTGCCGACGTTCTCTCCGGAGATTTTCTCCAAGGTGTCGATCAAGAACGCGCTGAAGCAGAAGCAGTATTTGAAAGGTCTTGACCAGCTCACCGAAGAGGGTATGGTTCAGGTGTTCCGTTCGGTCGGAGCATTCGAGGACACCTATCTCGGCGTCGTCGGCCAATTGCAATTCGAGGTGTTCGAGTATCGGATGAAGAACGAGTACGGCGTCGATATTCAATTGTTCCGCACGCAGTTCCAGTTCGCGCGGTGGATCGTCGGAGGTAAAGTAGACCCGACCAAATTCCGTATCAATTCGATTCTCGTCAAGGACAAGAACGACGTAGACGTCGCGCTGTTCGAGAACGAATACGCGATGAGAACCGCGATGGAGCGGATGCCGGACTTGGAGTTCCTCGAAGTCGCGCCTTAAGTTACAACGTTAAGCAAGGAGTTCGTTGCCAGGGAAGTTGGCGGCGGGCTCCTTTTTGCGTTCGCGAGAATATACTGGGTAAACGATCGATGCCGCAGGGAGACAGGGGAGTGCAATCATGATCGCCCGGGATTTCTTTCTGTTCTTATCCAAGAATGCGTTAGCGAATCGGACGGCGAGAAAATGGGGCTTGCGCTTCGGCGCGAACCGATTCGTGGCCGGAGAAACGCTGCAGACGGCGATTCAAACCGTTCGCGAGCTTAATTCCGATGGAATCGAGGCAACGCTCGACCATCTTGGGGAATTCGTATCGAGTCCCGAAGAAGCGAATGCAATGATGGAATATTGCTTGCGCACGCTAGATGCAATCCAAGATTCCGGAGTTCGCTCTAATCTTAGCTTAAAGTTGACTCAGCTTGGCCTCGATATTTCCGCGGACCTATGCCTCTCGAATATGAAACGAATTCTGGACCGGGCGCGGCAATACGGAAATTTCGTGCGCATCGACATGGAGGATTACGCCCGGAACGAGAGGACGCTCGAAATGTTCGAACAGCTTCGGGGGACTTACGTAGCTACGGTCGGCGTCGTCATTCAAGCTTACTTGCGCAAATCGATTGGCGATATCGAGCGCTTGGCTTCGTTGAAGCCGAATCTTCGTCTTGTTAAGGGAGCTTATAAGGAGCCGCAGGAGGTCGCTTATCCGTTAAAAAGCGACGTCGACAGCAACTTCATCCGGCTGATCGAAAGTCATTTACTGCATGGAAATTTCGCGGCGGTAGCCACGCATGACGAAAAGATCATCGGGCATGTGAAGAGTTTCGCGGCTGAAAGGGGTATTCCACCGTCCCGATTCGAATTCCAAATGCTGTACGGCATTCGAAGTTATCGGCAAAAGGAGCTTGCGCGGGAAGGTTACGCGGTCAGGGTCTATGTTCCGTTCGGCACGGATTGGTACGGTTATTTCATGCGAAGACTCGCGGAAAGGCCGGCTAACGTTTGGTTCGTCGTCCGGTCGATGTTCAGGCGATAATAGTGACCTTATTCCAGGAAGGAGATGAGTTGCCATGACCTTATCGAAGGTTACACTAGAAGGATTGCCGGTTTATCGGAACGAGCCGTTCACGGATTTCGCGATTGCCGATAACAGGAAAGCGATGGTCGACGCGATTGCCGCGGTCAAAGCCGAGTTTGGCCGAACCTATCCGCTTACGATAGGCGGCAACAAAGTTTATACCGCAGAGACGATTCGTTCGGTTAATCCCGGCAACGTGGACGAAACCGTCGGTTATGCATGCAAAGCCTCGAAGGCCCACGCGGAGGAAGCGATGGGAGCGGCGCTAACGGCGTTCGAGACATGGAAGCGGGCGGGCGCGGCGGAGCGGTCTTCGTATCTATTACGCGCCGCCAAGCTGATGCGCGAGAGGAAGCATGGCTTCTCCGCGACGATGATTCTCGAATCGGGGAAAAACTGGGTAGAAGCCGACGTCGATACGGCCGAAGCGATCGATTTCTTGGAGTTCTACGCGCGCGAGGCGATTCGCTTGTCCGAGACGAACGAACATCGTCCTCTGGTCGCAATTCCGGGAGAAGCCAACCGGGTCGAATATATTCCGCTCGGCGTCGGCATCGTAATCCCGCCTTGGAATTTCCCGCTGGCGATATGCGTGGGAATGACTGCCGCCGCGATCGTTAGCGGGAACACGGTCGTGCTTAAGCCCTCATCCCTCACGCCGGTCATCGCGCATCGCTTCTTCGCGCTTATGGAAGAGGTAGGCCTTCCTGCTGGCGTCATCAACTATTTGCCGGGAAGCGGGGCCGAGGTCGGAGACTACCTGACGAAACATCCGCAAACCAGGTTCATCAGCTTTACCGGCTCTAAGGAGGTCGGACTCCGCATTAACCGGCTGGCGGCGGAGACGAGCGATGGCCAGATCTGGATCAAACGGGTCATCGCCGAGATGGGGGGCAAAGACGGCATCGTCGTCGACGAAACCGCCGATCTCGACGCGGCAGCGGCGGCGATCGTCGCCTCGGCTTTCGGATTTCAGGGGCAGAAATGCTCGGCGGGATCGCGAGCGATTATCGTCGACGACGTGTACGAGGAACTGGTCGGCAAGATCGTCGCGCGAACCCGCGAGTTGGAGGTAGGCTTGCCGGAGTTGGATTTCCCGAGCGGTCCCGTCTCCGACCCGTTAGCTTTCGATAAGATCATGGAATACATCGATATCGGAAGAGGCGAAGGCAATCTGTTGGTGGGGGGGCATAAAGCCGAGGGCAACGGATATTACATTCAGCCGACCGTGTTCTCGGAAGTGTCACCTAAAGCCCGCATTATGCAGGAGGAAATTTTCGGGCCGGTGCTGGCCATCTCGAGGGCGAAAGATTACAAGGAAGCGATCTCGATCTACAACGACACCGAATTCGGTCTTACCGGATCGTATTATTCCCAAGACGAGGGACGCATCGCTTACGCAACGCAAGAGATGCATTGCGGGAATTTGTACGTGAACCGCAAATGCACCGGCGCACTCGTCGGCGTTCACCCTTTCGGCGGATTCAATATGTCGGGGACCGATTCCAAAGCGGGCGGATACGACTACTTGTTGCTCTTCACGCAGGCGAAACTCGTTTCCCGCAAACTCAAGTAACTGGGGCTAGCGATTACGGCCGGTCTTTTCCGA
Organism: Cohnella endophytica; assembly: GCF_003628305.1. GTDB lineage: Bacteria > Bacillota > Bacilli > Paenibacillales > Paenibacillaceae > Cohnella > Cohnella endophytica. The sequence goes on from NZ_RBZM01000003.1 coordinate 33,497, forward strand.
AAGGGGGGATCGGTTTTTTGTCGGGTAAAGAGTTCGTTTGGCGCGGGGAATCCCTTGTTGTAAAATAGAGAGACAAACTTTACCGAAGAGGGCGGCGGATACGTTCATGGGGGACTTTACGACAATAAGAGGCGGATGGATCGTTCTTCCGGATGGCGTCATTAAAGGCGATCTGAGGATAGAGGACGGCCGAATCGCCGGGATAGAAGCAACGAACGTTTCCGAACGGAAGCTCTCGGATGATCGGATTATCGACGCGGAGGGCTCGTGGGTGCTGCCGGGACTGATCGATATTCATTGCGACGCGATCGAGAAGGAAGTGGAGCCGCGGCCGAATACCCTTTTTCCGTTAGACATGGCATTTCTTCAATTCGAACGCAAGCTGGCCGGGCATGGGATTACGACGATGTTGCATTCCTTGTCGCTTGGGGTGGGATTGAGCCTCAGGGGAGAACATCTTGTCTCGCAAATGGTAAGATTAATCGCCGAGCTTCGCGCGGAGAGGGCGATGATTCGGCATGGCGTCCATCTGCGCTACGAAGTTTCTCACTTGACGGGATTCGATCTCGCGAGAGGCTTGATGGAAGAAGGATTGCTCGATTATTTGTCGTTAATGGATCATGCTCCGGGACAAGGCCAATATCATCGTCCGGGGGCGTTCGAGCGGTACGTAATGAAAAATCAAGGCGTCGGATTGGAAGAAGTAGCCGCGATCGTGGAAGAACTGGAACAACGGCGGAGCCGGGTCGATTGGAGCAAGTTGAAGGATTTAACGGCGGAAGCCCGCGGTCGCGGAATCGCCGTTGCCTCTCACGACGACGACAGCCGAGAAGCCGTAGATCGATCTTTGGGTTTTTGGGCGACGGTGTCCGAATTTCCCCTTAGCCTTGAAACGGCAAAATACGCGCACTCCAAAGGAATGGGCGTATGCGTCGGCGCCCCCAATATCGTACGGGGAGGATCGCACGACGGTAATCTGAAGGCCGTGGACGCGATAAGGGATGGCGTGGCGGACATCCTATGCTCCGACTACCATCCCGCATCGTTGTTACATTCTATTTTCCTGTTGGAGAACGATGGAATTCCGCTTCACAAGGCGGTGGCCATGGCCACGATCAACCCCGCGCAAGCGTTGGGACGCTCTTCTGAAGTCGGTTCGATCGTCGTTGGCAAGAAAGCCGATCTCATCGTCGTGCGCAAAGTTCGCGGCAATCCTCTCGTGAAATATACGCTTGTCGGCGGAACGGTCGTTCACGCGTCTCAAGATTTTATTTGACCGCGGATTGTTCGCTTAGTTTCTTATGAAGAACGTTGGCCATCTTCTTGCGAGCGGCGGCGGTGCTGCCCTGCCAGATGATCTCGAATAATACGCCGATGCCCGGCAAGGCCATCTCTTCGCCGCCTATCGAGCTTTCGATGACCTCGGCGAGCTCATCTTCGCTGTTGCCCTGCACGCGCTGAACGATTGCTTGCCGTAAATTCAATTCCACGGATGTAGCCTCCTCTTAAAGGGGAACTTCCCGTGTAGATTTCCCTGTCGGCCCAGCGGTTATGCCCGTTTGGGATTATGTTATAATTATGACCTTGAGGAATTATTTCGGTCGATTATCGTGAGGAGGATGTCCATCGTGACCAAGAAAGCCTACGCCAAAAAAGCTAAAAAGCAATTCGCCATCATCGGATTAGGACGGTTCGGATCGAACGTCGCCAAATATTTGGCGGAGTTAGGCTACGAAGTGCTGGCCGTCGACGATAACGCCCAACGCGTGCAGGATGTCGCCCATTACGTAACGCATGCCGTCATTGCCGACTCCACGGACGAAGAGGCGATGAGCGCGCTCGGAATCCGTAATTTCGACGTCGTCGTCGTCGCTATCGGGCAAGATATTCAGTCGAGCATTCTAACGACGTTAATCTTAAAGGACTTGGGAGTACCATCTATTATCGTGAAAGCTCAGAACGACCTCCACGGAAAAGTGCTCAATAAAATCGGTGCCGATAAAGTCGTTTTCCCCGAGCGGGATATGGGACTGCGGGTTGCGCATCATCTGATCTCGCCGAATATTCTCGAGCATATCGAGCTGTCCGTCGATTATAGTATCGTTGAAATGAAGCTTCCTTCTTCGATGGTCGGCAAAAACTTGAAGCAGCTCGATATCCGGCTGAAATACAATTGCAACGTTCTCGCCGTAAAGCGCGACGGAGAGATGAACATTACTCCCCGGGCGGACGAGCCTCTCATTCGGGACGATGTGCTTGTTATCGTCGGCAAGAATGATCAATTAACCAAATTGGAGCAAGCGCATGCGGAACCTTAAAGGATACATAGGCTCGTTAGACAACCCGCGCGTGAAAGCTTGGGCCAAGCTGCTGGAACGCAAGCATCGGGAACGGGAAGGCAAGTTCCTGCTGGAAGGCGTTCACCTCGTGCAGGAAGCATTGGCTGCCGGTTGGCCATTGGAAGCGATCGCCTTCGACGAAGGTTCGGAAGTTCTCGATCAATTCGAGTCTTTCATGGACGATGAAGAAATGAACGAAGAGGGATCCGACGTTCCTTGGTTCCCTGTCTCGCCCGAGATTATCGCGAAGTGCAGCGAGACGGGCACGCCTCAGCCGATCTTCGCGATCGCGCTCAAGAAGCCCCCCAGCGCGGAGTCGCTATTCGGTGCGGAGAGCGGGCTTGTGGCCGTCCTCGACGGCGTGCAGGACCCCGGCAACGTCGGCACGATTGTCAGAAGCGCCGCTGCTAGCGGGGCGACTGCCGTCGTTCTAGGCAAAGGAACGGTCGACTTATACAATCCGAAGACGATTCGCTCGACGATGGGCGCGCTATTCCATGTCCCCGTTCTGGAAGCGGACTTAACGACATTGCTGCCCCAAGCTTCCGCTCGAGGAGTCTCAATAGTTGGGACAAGTCTGCAAGCCGCGAAGTCTTGCTATGACTACGATTTTCGCGAGAGCAACGTTTGGCTTATCTTCGGCAACGAAGGGAGCGGCATGTCCGAGCAAGTAAGCGTATTAGCGCATGCGAATGTAATTATTCCCATGACCGGTCGCGCGGAATCCCTTAACGTCGCCATGGCGGCAACGGTGCTTCTTTTCGAGGCTCAGCGGCAACGGGGACAATAAGACGTATCGCCTCCCGATATCGCGGAGGACATATCGCCCGGGACCTGCTTCGATTAGTCGTGGATGACGCAAGAAAGCAGGACAAACGGATTATTCCAACGTGCTCCTATGCGTTGGCACAGTTCAAACGGCATGCGGAATACGGGGACGTATGGCAGAAATGAACGAATAACTTATCGTTTTATCGAATAAACCGATTAAAAGGACAAGCGTCCCCGGGATATCCCGAGGGCGCTTTTTTAGCTGTTTCTGCTTGTTAATGTAGTTAAATAGTCCCGTTTTAGCAACTAAAGTAGCGCGACTTCCTACACTTCCCTAGGAAATTCGTTGTGGTACACTGGAAATGTTAATCATTCCACCGGAGGTAGATTATGGAACGGTTTCTAGGGAAGCTAGTCCTAAACGATATTTCTAACTCGCGAGGCGTTACCATAATTCCCGCACAAACCGTAATTGATCGCGATGCAGTAAGATTAATGATAAACCACAAAATCAGCATGGAGTCTATTGCTGTTGCGTTGGACATTCCCGAGGTGCCGATTAGTTCTCCTGAACTAGCCGCGAGAAAGCTAACCGATGAGACGGTTGAAATCTCCAAGGAACTCTTCGAGTCGATTAAGTCATCGCGCAAAATCCCGTTAATGGAAATCCGCAAGGACGTGCTCCCTGCCATCCATTCCCTCTCGAAGAACCCGAATTTATTCGAACTGTTCGAGACGGTTAAAGCGAAAGACGACTATACCTATCAGCACAACGTGGGCGTGGGAATCTTGGCTACGTTAATCGGAAGATGGATGGGCTTAAACGATCTTGAGCTATCCATGTTATCCCTGGCCGCGGTGCTTCATGACGTCGGTAAAGTGAAAATTCCGAAGGAAATTTTGAACAAACCGGGTAAGCTTACGACGGAAGAATTTCAAGAGATCAAGAAGCATACGATATACGGCTATGAAATGCTCAAGGAAACGAAAGGTCTGAATATTCGGATCGCGAATGTCGCGTTGCAGCATCACGAGCGCAATGACGGTACCGGATACCCGCTTGGACTAAAGAAAGAACAACTCGATCCGTTCAGTTCCATCGTGGCGGTCGCCGATATTTTCCATGCAATGTCTTCCAAGAGGCCTTATCATGAGCCGATCCCGTTTTATGAAATCGTTAGCCAAATGAGGCAAGGGAAATTCGGAGAGCTTGATCCTCAGATCGTTTCCGTTTTTATTGAAAATATTATGAAGCGCTTGATCGGCGAGCAGGTCGTTCTGACGGATGGACGAAAGGGAGAAGTCGTGTACCTGAATCCCCAATGCATCGAGCAGCCGCTAATCAAAGTGGAAGACGAATTTTTCGATCTCAGCAAAGAAAAAGAGCTGCAGATCCAAGAGATCATCGTAGGCTAACTTGAAAGCGATTCAAGAACCAATCGACCCTCGGAGCCAGTAGCTCTGGGCAGGCAGGTTGGTTCTTTTTTTTGGCATCTTGGTTCATTATTGTTCGAATTTGTTTGTTGTGATAGAATGAAACCAAAACAAACGAACTCATAAGGAGAATCCGAATGGAAATCAGACATAGCTCGCACCCGGCGGACGTTAAACAATACGATACGGCAAAGCTTCGCCAGCACTTTTTAATCGAAGGTCTTTTCCGCGACGATAAAATTACGACGGTGTATACGCACGAAGATAGAGTCATTATCGGCGGAGCGATTCCGTTAAACAAAACGTTGACGCTTGAAACGGAGGCCGCGCTTAAAACCGAATATTTTATTGAGCGACGGGAAGCCGGATTCATGAATATCGGAGGGGAAGCGACGATCGAGGTGGACGGCGAACGATATGAGCTCGGGAAATTGGACACCTTGTACGTAGGTAAAGGAGCTCGCCAGATTAAATTATCCAGTCGCGAAGCGGGCAATCCCGCCAAAATATATTTCGTCTCCTCGCTGGCCCACGCTGTTTATCCGACGCGGAAAGTATCGGTACGGGAAGCGAACACGATGAACCTCGGTTCGATCGAAACGTCCAACGAACGGACGATTCACCAAATTATTCACGAGAACGGCGTGCAAAGCTGTCAATTGATGATGGGTGTTACTTTGTTTAAGCCGGGAAGCGTGTGGAACACGATGCCCGCTCATCTGCACGACCGACGGATGGAAGCTTATCTGTATTTCGACATGAAACCGGACACGCGCGTCTTTCATTTCATGGGGCAGCCGGAAGAAACGAGACATCTCGTCATTGCGAACGAGCAGGGGGTTATTTCTCCTAGCTGGTCTATTCATTCCGGGGCGGGAACAGGCAGTTATGCGTTCATCTGGGCGATGGCCGGGGAAAATTACACGTTCAAGGATATGGATGTCGTAGGGATGGACGAATTGAAATAAGCGGGCCAAAGGGATTCAGATCGGGAGGAAAACAAGATTATGCTAGCCGTTACGAGACATCAATCGATATTGGAATGCATAGAGAAGCAAGGGACGGTTCAAGTGTCCGAGCTTAGCGAGATGCTATCGGTAACGCCCAAGACGATTCGAGAGGATCTGGAGAAGCTTGAGGAAAAAGGGCTTCTTAGCAGAATACACGGCGGAGCGATGAAACGAAGCGATCGGTCCGAGTCGTTGTTTCCGTTGGAAATTCCGAATACGAAGCACGGGCGGGAAAAGGAAGCGATCGCGATGTACGCGCTCCGTTATATTCGCGAAGGAGATGTTATCGCGCTGGACGCGGGAAGCACGACGCTCGAGATCGCCAAGAAGCTGCCTAACGCGCCGATAACCGTAGTGACGAACGATTTATTGATTATCCGGGAGTTGACGGGCAAGGAGCTCGTACGCCTCGTCGTACCGGGAGGGTACAGGCATCGAAACGTGCTCATCGGTAACGACGCGCTCGATTGGCTAACCCGACTCAACGTACAGAAAGTATTTCTGTCCGCATCGGGCGTGCACGATAAATTCGGACTTTCTGTATTTACGGGCGAGCTGCTCGATCTGAAGAAAGCCTACTTGTCCGGCGCCAAAGAAATATACGGAGTGGCGGATCACAGCAAGTTCGATAGGGCGGCGCTTCAGACTTTCGCATCTTTGGATGAATTAGACGTGCTTATTACGGATGAATGGCTCGCCGACGAGACATTAAAGCGATATGAAGGAGGTCGGGTCCGCATTGAAAGAGCAAAGAAACAATCGATTTGATTTGACGGGCAAAACCGCGATCGTCACGGGAGCGGGCAGGGGCTTGGGACAGGCGATCGCTGTCGGTTTCGCCGAAGCGGGGGCGAACGTCGTGCTCGTAACGAATCGTTCATCCGCGGCAACGACGCTGGCCAAGATCGAGGCTCTCGGAGGGCAAGCGAGAATCGTTCAGGCGGATGTTGCCGATCGAGAGAAGCTGCCGGCAATTATAGAAGAAACCGTGTCCGCGTTCGGCGGGGTGGATATTCTCGTGAATAACGCGGGTATTATCCGCCGTACTCCGGCAGCCGATCATGCCTACGCCGATTGGCAGGAAGTATTGGACGTCAATCTGAATTCCGTCTTCGTCCTCTGTCAATTGGCAGGCAAACGGATGCTCGAGCAGGGGAGCGGCAAAATCATCAACATCGCGTCCATGCTTAGCTTTCAAGGCGGCATTAACGTTCCCGGTTATACGGCGAGCAAACATGCCGTCGCCGGTCTAACCAAAGCGTTAGCCAACGAATGGGCGCCGAAGGGCGTACAGGTTAACGCCATCGCTCCCGGCTACATGGCCACCGACAATACGGAAGCATTACGCAACGATCCCGCGAGAAGCAGGCAAATTCTCGAGCGGATTCCCGCCGGACGATGGGGGACGGACGAGGATTTGATCGGACCGGCTATTTTCTTGGCATCTTCTTCATCCGAATACATGAACGGACATATTCTCTGCGTCGACGGCGGCTGGATGAACCGATAGCCCGGCTTCTTTTTCCGCCCGCAGCCGCATAAGCTTGAACCATGGAAACCCGGGGACGAACCTCCGGGCTTGACGCGGGGAGGCATGGCGATGCGCAGAAAATGGGGCAGAGGCTTTCAGTTCACGTTCTTTAAGAACGGCTCGCTACCGAAACCGTTGCCGCGCAAGTGGGGCAAAGGTTTCGTTTTGTTTCGCGGCGGAGGCGCTCCTTCAAGGAATTCTCCGCGCAAGTGGGGAGGGCCGCGGCGATTGTCCGCCCCAAGCACCGCTTACGCGCCGGCGAAGAAGTGGACGTCCAAACGTCCGAGACGCAAGATGAAGCGTAGCCATTACTGGTTGATCATGTCCGCTATCCTACTGTTCATCGTCGCCCAGAGCATCATGTTTCTGGACCGTGAGCTTCGGAAGCCGCTCATGTTCCTTGCCAAAATACGCGTGAATCAGATGGCTACCGAGGCTATCAACACGGCGATATCGAAGGAGTTCGCGCAAAATGCCGACTCCGACAAGATGATTCGCTGGAAGACGAACGATTCCGGCAAAATCACCGGATTCGAGATCGACTACAAAGAGCAAATGGCGATTACGGCCAAGACGATCGAAGTCGTTACGGACGCGCTGCAACGGTACGAAGACGTTCCGGAGCGGATTCCAATCGGTCATGCCTTGAATAGCCCGTTCATCTCGTCGATCGGTCCTTCGGTTTCGGTCAAATTTCATCCGGCCAGCACGGTGAAGGTCGACGTGGAGACCGAGCAATCGGAGGCCGGCATCAACATGCTGCTTGTCGAGGTTTACGTAAGGATTAGGACGGATATTTCGGTCGTCGTTCCGTTCGACCAGGACGCGGAGAGGCTGGAAACGAAAATCCCGCTCTCCTATGCGCTAGTCGTCGGAGACGTGCCGACCTATTATTACGACGGCAAAGGCAATCCCGTAGGTAACAGCGCGGCACTGGCTCCTCCGATCGCGTTACCGGGCAAGCCGGAGCAGGCCGATTCCGTCCAGCCGATTCAACCGCAAGCGAGCCCGCATTAATAAAACCGCCCCGGGGAGGGCGGTTTTATTAATGTTTAGAAGCTTTCAGAGACTTCAGCTCTTCTCTTTCCCAACGGCGCAGTAATGGGTAGGGGTCGAAAGCCCATTCCACCAGCCCTCTATCCCTATATACTCCGTAATGAAGATGAGGAGGGAACTTGCCTTGCGTTCCGGGTCGACCGTATCCGGAGCTACCTACGTACCCGATTACTTGGCCCGGCCGGACGATGTCTCCCATCTTGATCTTTTTGTCGAAGCCGGATAGATGCGCGTAATAATGATACAGGTTATTCAAGTCCCGAATGCCGATTCGCCACCCCCCGAAAGCGTTCCATCCTTTCATCTCGACGACTCCGTAACACGTGCTCTTGACGGGCACTCCGTAATTGGCGAAGATGTCCGTTCCTTCATGGATTCGTTTGCCGCCCCAGCCTCGACTATTGCCCCACGTGCTGCGGAAGGAATACGTACTCTCGAGCGGAAGGGGAAAAGCATTGCCGGACAAGTCCAAGCGATCGAAATGCCGATAAAGCATTACGAACTGCATTACGCGCTGCACGGCACGGGTATTGTGGTAGTATTCCCAAAGTCCGATGGCGAGATCGTCCTCGGCGCTGCCTTGTTTCGCCACCTGGGCGGCTACGGAGAAGAGCGCGTCTTCGTCTTTGCGACGATCGGCGACGCCGTCTCCCGATCCGTCGCGCCCGATTCCGCGAAAAAAACGGATCGACGACGGATTCGAATCGTTAGTCTCGGGATTTAAGTCGCCGCTCCAATCCGATTCCGTAACGTAGACTCCCGATACGGCATTCTCGCTAATCGGACGAGTCTTCGGATGGGCTCTGGACATCGTTCGTTCGTATTGGTCGATCGCGGCTACGAAATGCCAATCCAGCCCCGATTTCAGGGCGATCGACTCGTAAAGCAAGCGGCGTTTCTCGTACATCCCGGTATCGACGCTTTTATCCGCCGACGTTGCCGCCATAGCGCCTAGATCGTCGAAAGGAAGCAGAAAAAGGACAAACGCGGACGAGACGCAAGCCATTCGCGTCGTACGTCCGCGCCATCTTCGCCAAAAGGTTTGCAAAGTGACTCCTCCTTTGGTATGAGCCTGTTAGAAGTAGGGTTTACAGAACATTGGTTTTTATCCGAAACCTGCTATAATAAGAAGGACGGAAAGAGGGGAATCACAATGACGACAAGCGCCAAACCGCGCAAACCCGATTGGTTGAAAATCAAATTGACGACCGGAGAGCCCTATCAGGAGCTTAAACAGGTCATGAGGAGCAAGACGCTTCATACCGTTTGCGAAGAAGCGCGCTGTCCGAATATATATGAATGTTGGGCTAATCGTACCGCGACCTTTATGATCCTGGGCGATATATGTACCCGGGCATGCCGGTTCTGCGCCGTGAAGACGGGGCTTCCCACCGAGCTCGATCTTCAAGAGCCGGAACGGGTAGCGGAAGCGGCCGAACAGATGGGATTAAAACATTGCGTAGTTACATCCGTGGCTAGAGACGACCTGAAAGACGGGGGCGCTTCGATTTTCGCCGCTACCGTTAAGGCGATCCGTAAGAAGATGCCGCTATGCAGCGTGGAAGTTCTTATCCCCGATTTTTTAGGGGACAAGAATTCGTTGCAGATCGTCATGGACGTCGAGCCGGATATTCTGAACCATAACATCGAGACGGTCGAACGGCTGTCCAATCGCGTTCGCGCCAAAGCCAAGTACCGGCGTTCGTTAGAGCTTATCCAACGTGCGAAGGAAATGAAACCCGATATTCCGACGAAATCGAGTATCATGCTCGGCTTGGGGGAAACCTACGAAGAAATTATTCAGGCGATGGACGACCTCCGCGCCGTGGATTGCAACATCTTGACTCTGGGACAATATTTGCAGCCATCGCCTTCCCATATCGACGTCTTCCGTTACGTTCATCCGGACGAATTCGCGGCGTTGAAAGTCGAAGGGCTGAAACGCGGTTTCTCCCACGTGGAATCCGCGCCGTTCGTTCGCAGTTCTTATCATGCGCACGAGCAGGTAAAATCGGCGGAAGCTAGGACGAACATCCTTCGGGAGGAGAGCCTAACATGATTTTCATGGCTGGAGGCAACGCATACTCGCTCGTTCACGAACATAAGACCGGATGGAATCCGGAGGCTTTCCGCGAAAGATACAGCGAAGTATTGGAGCGTTTCGACTATATCGTCGGGGACTGGGGTTACAATCAGCTTCGCCTCCGGGGCTTTTACCGGGACGGGCATCCGCGGGCGACCAAGGAAAGCACGATTTCGAGTTTCGTCGATTACATTAACGAATATTGCAATTTCGGCTGCGCCCACTTCGTGCTTACCAAAGTGGACAGCAGCGCTTTGCCTCCCGGAGCGGAGATTTCCCAGGAGGAAACCCCCGAAGCGATTATCGCGATGAGCGAGACGGGCGAACAAGCCGCCGAGACGGCCGCGGCGCTAAGTAACGGGCCGATCATGCGCTGGCCGCTTAAGGAAAGAGCTGGCGGGCCTGCCCGCGTGCCTAATATTACGGTTTCCGCGGTGGCAAGAGCCGCGGCGGACGCCGAACGTCGCAATGCAAGCGCTAACTCGGGACGCGACGGATCGAACGGCGCATCGTCTTCGCAACCGCGTGGCAATTCATACAAGGGGCAGGATGGCGGGCACAACAACCGGCAAGGGCGATCCTATAACAACGGATCTTCCGGCGGAGATCGCCGTTCTAACTCGAACGGTCAGGGTAATGGCGTCCAAGCTTCCAACAGGCAATCGACTCCGAGAGGTCCTCGCCAGTCGGGCGGGGAGCAACAAGCGTCCCGGGCTCCGGTCGAAAATCGGCCGATCGAGGCTCGCCAACCGGAATCACGCGGACCGGATTCATCGCAAGCCAACCAGGCTCGTCAAGACGCTTCGCGCGGCGACAACCGCTGGCACGGCAAGAACCGGCGCCGCAAGACATTCGGCGGTAAACCGGGTCCTCGCCCGGAAGGAGCCGCTCGGCCGGAGGCAGGCGCTCCAAGATCAAGCGAATAGATCAAAACGAAAAAGGCCATTCCCCGTATTGCGAGGGAATGGCCTTTCCGTATGAGTTGCCGTTAGTTCGCGTCGATGAAAGCTTCCCGTACGCGATTCCAGAACGGGAAGGGACGATGCCTCGCGAACGTGATTTTGCTTTCCGCGACTTTGCACGTAATGGAACTGACGCCGGTCATCCTCATGACTTGATGGTCGATCCCGATCAACAGTTTCACTTCTTGATCGGGAATAATATCGCAATGGTGGTGCTTCGGGAGAATAACCGAAGAACCCAGCGTTCGATATACCCTGTTGTTAATGGAAGCCATCTCGGCGATCTGCAGGGCTTCCAAGGAAGGGTGGATGACCGCGCCTCCGAGGCTTTTGTTGTATCCGGTACTTCCGGACGGGGTGGAAATGACGATGCCGTCGCCCCTAAAGGTCTCGAACGGCTCATCGTTAATATGGAGCGCCGCGACTAACGTGCCGTCCACGCTTTTTAACGAAAACTCGTTAAGAGCCAAATGAATCGATTTTCCGGCCGAGGAAGTAATTTCTACCTGCAGCAGAGGATACTGAATTTTGCGGGGCTCCGACGTTGCCATGATATCGACAAGTTCGGATAGCTCATCCTTTTTCCAATCCGCGTAAAACCCGAGATGACCGGTATGTACGCCTATAAAAGCGACTTGGTCCAACTGGTATTTGAACCGATGGAACGCTTGAAGCAAAGTTCCGTCTCCTCCGATCGAGACGACGATGTCCGGGTCGCTTTCGTTCGGCGTGAAACCTTTCAATGCCGCTAACGCGCGGAACTCCTCCGATAAAGCCCGGGACAATCGGTCGCCCCGGTCAAGCAATGCGTATTTCAAACCTGGCCGCTCCTTCCGACTCGCCCTGATACTTCTAGCTGATTCGATCATAAACAATAACGGTGTCGAATTCAATCCTCCGTTACCGCCCACGTCGAATCGCGGCGAGAGCGGCGGCTACCGATCCGGCGGCGATAATGATCGCGATCGTAAGCAAGAACGTAAAAGGCAACCATGCCGCGGAAGAAAAGAACGAAGATGCAGGGAGCAGCACGGCATGCGGCGAACCCGGTACCATTGCGTTCATCCCCGGAGGAGGAATGGAGGCGGAACCCGTTATGGCGCTAGGTCCAAGATAAGGCCAGATCGCGTAGACGATCGCCATGGCCAGAATACCGTGGGCGAGCCTCATCCGCGCGAAGGGTAGGTAACGCCACGCCGTACGGCTCATGAGTCCCGCGACTTGGGCGTGCACGGACAGTCCGGCCCAACTCAAGACGAAAGCCGCTACGGCGACCCTGTCCACTAACGGGATACCCGGCACTGTGGCGGCGGCTTTCGAGCCGAGGGTAACTTCGAAGGTTCCGCTGACAAAAGCCGGGGCGAGCTTAGGAGATAAGCCGATTAGCCGAAGAAGCTCCCCCATCGAGTCGCGGAAGAGCAGAAGCAGCCCGCTGTGCAAAAGCAGATCAAGCACGGCGGAGAAAAATACGACCAATCCGCCTACGATCACGATGAGCGTCAGCGAGGATTGCAGGGATTGTTGCAGCATGACGCCGAATGGACGGCCATCCGCAATTCGGGCTCTATGCATCGCTTGCAGCGCGGCGCGGAGTCGTCCTCCTGGCGGTTTCGGAGGAGTTAACGATAAGTCGCCGGAGGCGCGCGAGCGAAAGCCTGCGACTAATCCGAGCAAGAGCGCCCCGCTGTAATGGGCGACCGCGAGAGCGGGGGCGGCTTGCAGGCTGCCGAAAAAGCCGATGCTGACGGCGCCGATCAGAAAGATCGGATCGGAGGTCGTCGTCATGGCCACGAGACGTTCTCCCTGGTCGCGGGTGACGAGCTTCTGTTCCATCAAACGCGAGGTAAGCTTCGCTCCTACGGGATACCCGGAAGCGAAGCCCATAGCGACGATAAAGCCTCCTACGCCGGGTAACCGGAACAGCGGACGCATGAACGGATCCAGCAATGTCCCGGCGAGATGGACGATGCCGAATCCTAGAAGAAGTTCCGACATAACGAAGAAAGGGAACAGCGCGGGGAACAAAATATCCCACCATACGGCTACTCCCCTTAATGCGGCGCTTAAGGCGATATGCGGATTCGCCAGGGCCAAGAAACCGATGACGAGGGAAATTCCTCCGATCGCGAATACGGTCGCCAGAACGTGACGATCGGATTTGGGCTCGCGAGAGTTCCGAATCATTTCCATAATAGATGTGCTCCAATCCAATCCGGAATCGATCGTCGATAAAGTCTCTTGTCCACTATATGATCCGGCATGGACAATCTTGCCGAGGATCTTGGGCGTTATTTTATTGTAAACGGTTACATTAAAAACATTGCTGTGATACAATAGAACTAGTCATAACAAGAACAGTTCATGAACGACCAAGCAACATCAAATTCATTCGAAGGTGGAGTGATGATAATGGCGGGAATCGTTGCAGGCCTAATTGTATGCGCTTTCGTATATGTTATTCGCGAGTCCCTGGTCACCCCCGAAGAAGAAGTATAATGCGATATTCATCTTTCCGGCGCATGTCCGGTCTCGATCGCCCCTTAGGGGCGATTTTTGCATTTATTCGAAAGTCTCGTTCCGCCCTTTGTGGTATAATGGGCGTATTCGTCCGGGCATTCCCGGTAGGGCTTTAAGCCTGCATACAGCTAAGAAAACACGGGTCGACGGAACTTTCGAATTCCCTTGATCCGGCGTAGGAGGTACGACTTGAGCAATTACGACTCTTTGTACGAAGCGCTTGGCGAAGCGGAGGGCATCCGCGACCTAGTCGGTAGATTTTATCCGAAGGTTCAAGCGCATCCGTTGTTAGCCCCTCTGTTTCCCGAGGATATAATCCCCGTCATGGAGAAACAGATTTTATTTTTGACCCAGTTTTTGGGCGGTCCGCCGCTTTACTCCGACGAATACGGGCATCCGATGATGCGCGCTCGCCACTTGCCGTTCCCGATTACTCCGGAGAGGGCCGAGGCATGGTTGGATTGCATGACGCGCGCGCTGGCCGAAACGTCCGTCCCGGGTCCCTTGCAGAAGCTGACGATCGAGAGATTGTCCGGGCCCGCTAATCATTTCGTCAATACCGTATCCGATAACTCGCCAAGCCTATAAGGAGGCACTACCGTGGAGCCGCTTTTTCAAATTAAAGTTACTTGCATCTGTTGCGAGGAAAGCTTTCAGACGTCTCGGGTGAGACCCAGCTTGAAGAAAGCGGTCAGAACGGATACTGATTTCTGCAGCTATTTTAAGTCTGTAAACCCGGATTATTACGTGGTGAGGGTGTGCCCTTATTGCGGATTTTCGTCCACGGAAAATTTCGCGGATCGGCTGAACGACAAACAACGGGCGGCCTATTTCGAGAAAATGGGCAATCAATGGAAATACCGGGACTACGGGGGAGAACGCGACGCGGCTACCGCCATGGATTGTTATAAGCTCAGTCTACTGACTGCCCAATCGATCGGCGAGAAAGATCGGGTTATCGCCGCATTGCTTCACCATATTGCTTGGCTATATCGTTACGAAGGGAAGCACGATCAGGAGAGGCGTTTTATTTCGTTTGCCCGAGATGCTTACGTAAGGGTATACGAGACGGAGCGGGATTCGATCAGCAACGCAAAGCTTATGTATTTGATCGGGGAACTGTACAGGCGGCTCGGCGAATATCATGAAGCCGTCCGTTGGTTCGGACGGGTCATTCACGATAAGAAGATCACGGATGCCGCCATGATTCGCGCATCTCGCGAGCAATGGCAGCAAATCCGCGAGGAGATGACGGGCAAGGGAATGGAGCTTCCGGAGGAAATGTTGGAAAACGGGGCTTGAACTATCATCGACGGCAATAGGATTACCGTCGAATCGGACGGTTCGCGAGCAAATAATCCGAATCCGCGTCGACGAGCCGAACGCTTCCGTGGCAGCATGGGAATACGAGCATAATTTTTCTTCGTCCTCCGTACATATCGGTAACGTCTTCCGGTTTTAAGGGCAGAAGCACGTGCGAGCGGTCGCAAAACGGACATTGTTGCGCATAAACTTCGTTCATGACAATATCGTAGGGTAGGGAATTACGTAATGGGATCATGTTCAAGCCCCCTTTCGCGTATTCTTAACATACAACAGAGAATAAGCGTAGCGCAATGAAAACGGAGGGATTACGGAATGAGTAACGCATTACGATGGAATTTGGATTCGCTGTTTCCCGGCGGTTCGGCTTCGCCGCAATATGCGGCATTCGTGGGAGAAACCGAGGTACTCGTAACTTCTTTGTTGAAAGAGCTGCAGGATAGCAGCGGTTCTGAGGCCGGGCTAGACCGGTTGACGGAGTGGACGGATAAGCTTCAAACCGCGGTTTCGAGACTGAGGGAAGCGGATGCGTTCGTCTCTTGCATTACCTCGCAGGACATGAAGGACAAGCGCGCGGTCGCTTGGACGGAGCGGATTCAAACGTTGTCCTCCAAGCTCAAACAAGCTATGGACTTATACGACGCGAATCTCGCTTCCGTGCCGGATTCGGAATGGCAAGAATGGAGCGGGCGCGCGGCGGCGGAAATCCGATTCCCGCTGGATGAACGACGCGATTCCGCGAAGGACAAGCTGCCGCCCGCATTGGAAGCCGTTGCTAGCGAGTTGGCCGTCAACGGTTATCATGGCTGGGGAGAGCATTACAATACGATAGTCGGCCGAATTTCGATCCCTTGGAATGACGATAACGGACAAGAAGAGAAACTGTTGTCCGTGGGCCAAGCGGCCAACAAGCTGGACGATCCGAATCCTTCCGTACGCGACGCCATGGCCGTCAAATGGGAGGAAGCTTGGTCCGGGCAAGCGGACTTAACCGCGGACACGCTTAACCGGTTAGCGGGATTCCGACTGAAGCTGTACGGCATGAGAGGCTGGGACGATCCCATAAGGGAACCGCTCCGGATCAACCGGATGAGCCGCGAGACTTTGGATGCGATGTGGAAAGCGGTAGAAGGCGGAATCGAACCATTGAAGCGTTACTTGAAATTAAAGGCGCAACGCTTCGGTAAGGAGAAACTGGCATGGCATGACGTCGACGCTCCGATCGCGACGAGCCAAGCCAAAATCCCATTCGAAGAAGCCTCGCACTTGATTACGGACGCATTCGAGCGATTTTCCCCGAACATGGCGAAGCTGGCGCGAAAAGCGTTCGAAGAACGCTGGATCGAAGCGGCGGATCGTCCCGGCAAGCGTCCTGGCGGTTTCTGCACGAGCTTCCCGATCAGCCGCCAAGGCCGGATTTTCATGACCTATTCGGGTACGCCGGGTAACGTGTCCACGTTGGCCCATGAATTGGGTCATGCTTATCACGGGGAATTGGTCGAGGAGCTTCCGCCGTTCGCTCAGGATTACGCTATGAACGTAGCGGAGACGGCATCCACTTTCGCCGAGGCGCTCGTAAGCGATGCTCTGTTAGGCCGGGCGGAGAGCAAGGAGGATAAGCTTGCCCTGCTGGACGATCGGCTTCAGCGCGCCGTCGCGTTCTGTATGAACATTCGCGCGCGTTTCTTGTTCGAGACGCGATTCTACGACCGCCGTGCGTCCGGTATGCTTGAGGCAGACGAACTGAGCGAGCTAATGGTCGCCGCGCAGAAGGAAGCCTTCGGCGACGCGTTGGGAAGCTGGCATCCGCATTTTTGGGCGGCCAAGCTGCATTTCTATATTACGGACGTTCCGTTCTACAATTTCCCGTATACGTTCGGCTATTTGTTCAGTACCGGATTAGTCGCCGTCGCGGAACGGGAAGGCGTTTCGTTCAGCGAACGCTACGACAGCCTGTTGCGGGATACGGGCATTATGACGGTGGAGCAGCTTGCTTCCCGCCATCTAGGCATCGCGCTCGACGAGCCTCGCTTCTGGGAAGACGCGGTCGCGAGAGCGGTCGCCGACGTCGAGACGTTCGCGCGGTTGATCGAGGAATAACGGAAGGATAACGGATATATACGAGCCGAAGCTGGCTGCTCAGGATGATTTACAAACCCTGGGCAGCCCTTCTTTGTTGTTGAGGCGAAGCGATTTCGCGGCTTCTTTTCCAACCGTTCATCAAAAAATGCTAAAAATTGACAAAATCATTGAAATTTTCAAAATATTCAATTATACTGAGTCCGAAGTCGCAACAGGTAAATACTAGCAAATAAAAAACGTAAGCACAAAGGAGGAAAATGATGGGTTCTGGGCACGTTTCTTTAGCTCGGCAAGTAGAAGTGGCGTTGGAGAGGCTCGGAGATGAACTTCAGGGAATGAACGCAGGGACGATCGTTTTGCAAATTCGCGACGATGCGGTCGGCAAGTTCGGCATTCGCCACTTGCCCGTGGATTGCGGTACCCAAGAAAAAGGAACTTCCGGATTGTCCGCGCCGCAAGTACTGAGTTTAAGGAAAATGGCTATCGAGGCTCTTAAGCACAAGAGCAACTGGACGCATGGGGAAATCAACTACGATTTCGTAGTAAAGCATGGTCAAGTGTACTTAAGTGTCCAGTTCGAATCGAATTACAACATGGCGAACATCATGTTCCGTTTCTCGCCTAAGAATCGGGAACGCAGAGAAGCTTCCAACGAATAGCGGTCGTACATAACGAAAAACCGGCAACTCCTTCGGAGCGTGCCGGTTTTTTGACGTGCAAGGTTAAGTATGGATCAGCGCCCGAATTTTCCAGACAGCTGTTGTTCTGCCATTTGCACGAGACGACGGGTAATTTGACCGCCGATGGAGCCGGTCTCCCTTGTCAGCATATGACCGTAATAACCGTCTTTCGGGAGCTGGATGCCGAGTTCTTGCGCGATTTCGTACTTCAATTGCTCTAATGCTTGGGCGGCTTGAGGAACGACTAGGGAATTGCTGCGCGAACGTGATGCCACTATCGCTCACCTCCTTTGAACGTAGTATGGACTTTATTGGCAGGGCTATGCATTTGTCGGAAACGATTCCAATAAAAGCAGGACGGGATGTTACTCCATTCCGAAATCCAAATCGGGGGAGACGTAAGGCTCTTTCGGAGGTTCGATTTTGACGGCATTGCTAACGTCGATCTGAATGATTTCGATGCCGTTGTACGACGCGAGGCCTAGCGTGCCGGTTACGGCAACCCAATCATCGGTTTCGAGCGTGTTCGCTTTATCGAACTTGGCCATGATGCCGTAAGGCGAAGCATCCGCCGAGCAGCAAGAGATCGCGAAACGGCCGACCGCGAACTGTCGGGATTCCATCGAACCTTCGCGGTAGACGAACCCGCTGAGCGTAATCGTTTTGCCGATGAAAGCGGTCCGGTATAGATCAAGGGTCGTTAATGTCTCGATAAAACGCTTGTCGGTAACTTGAACGATCGGACGTTTAACAAGCTGCTTGCCATACTCGGCATAAACTTCCGTGAATGCGTCGGAAGGGAAGAGGAGATCTGCAGCGACGGTGCTTTCCAACGGCTTGACCAGCTGCTGAGGAGCGAATTGCACGCCTTTGGCGGTAGCCAGATCGCTTCCGAGAAGGCCGTCGGGCACCGTGAAGCCGATTAGCAGCGGCAAAGCGAACCAGCCGTACAGCAATAAGCTTCTGCCCCATGTCGCCGGCATTTCGTGGCCGCAATCGCAGGAAGAATCATGGACGCCCCCGTCTGACCAATTACGAAAAGAGGCATAAAGCTGCTGCGCCGCGATCGCGTACATCGCGAGAGCCGACAGCTTGACGATTAATTGCATGCGACCGGCTATGTATAGATTCAAATGCTCCGTCCGGACGAGATGAACGATAAAAAAAGCAAAACAACCGAGCAATAATGCTCTAGCCAAATAATGGACGGACATGACGACATGCCGATTATTCATAACGGGCCGCCTCCCACTAGATAATTCCCATGTGGTCGAACAATATCGACCCGGTCAGCACGAGCAACGCGATCAGCAAGCTGAATTTGAGCACGAATTTCTTGCGAAAGACGGCAAGCATCATAAGCGTGTTTTTCAAGTCGAGCATAGGTCCGAATACAAGGAAAGTCAGCAGCGCGGCGGGAGGAAACATATTATTGAACGAGGAAGCGACGAATGCGTCAGAAGTGGAGCATAGAGACAAAGCGTAAGCGAAGCCCATCATGAACAAATGGGACGAGAGCTCGTGATCCGCGACAGCCGCGAAAGACGATCGTGAGACTAGAGTCTGCAGAAGCGCGGTGATGAGAGAGCCGAGAATTAGGTACTTCCCCATGTCGAAAAATTCCTCGGCGGCATGGGCGGGAGTATCGGCTAGCCTTTTGACGATTCCTGAGGATCGAGAATGCCCGTGATGGACATGATCGTGCGCGTGCGGATGGTGATGCTCGTGCTCATGAGGGGGCTTCTCTTGGCGCTCGGGCTTCAGCGGATCTTTTTTCATGAAAAAGTAGAGGATGAATCCTAACGCGACCGAGACGCAAAATGCGAGGTAGAAGCGCGAATACGCAAGCTCTTTATGTGTCCGGAAAGCCGCGAAGGTCGCGCCGAACACGATCGGATTAATGATCGGACCGGCTACGATATAGATCATTCCTATGTAGGCCGGGAGACCTTTGCGGATGAGCCTGCGTACGATAGGGATCATCCCGCATTCGCAGAGAGGAAGAATAATGCCGAGCAGAGAGCCGAATAATACGCCCGCAACCGGGTGTTTTGGAGTCAGTTTCCGAATGAGCTTGTCCGACACGAACGATTGAAGAAGCGCGGACACGAGCACGCCGATCAATAAGAAAGGGAGAGCTTCAAGGATGATGCTAAGGAATAAAATCTTGAAGGTTTGCATTTTAGCGGCATCGAAGTTCCAACGGGACATATCCCTTCCGAAAAAAACGAGCACGACTAGAATGGCGCACCCTGCCGTCGCGGTCCAATTCGCAAGGCGAATGAATAAGTTGGACAATCGATCACTTCCTTAGTAAACGGTAATCATTACGATTATCCTAACGTATGCTTGGATATCGGAACTTAAGAACTTCGCGTGTTGACAATCCGCGAGCGAGGGGTATAATGAGTAACTAATCAAGTATATTCGGCGATGAAGAGAACAAGTACGCTTGGATGGAGCGCTCCCAGAGAGCCGGTGATTGCTGGAAGCCGGTACGCTTGCCTAGCGGAATGGATCTTGGAGCCGAGAGCGAAACGGCATATCGCGGTCGGAGCGAGCAGCTCGGATTTTCGCGCAAGCCCTATGCTCTCCGACTGTTCCCCGTTAACGGAACCGAAGGTATCGCGACCGATGAATGGATCTGAGGCGGCGATGCGAATAAGGGTGGCACCACGGCTTTCTCGTCCCTTGCGGAGAGAGGCTTTTTTTGTGTTTAAAAAACAGAGGCGAAGGGGTTAAACGACTATGGCAAAACAACGCGTATTATCCGGTATTCAACCGAGCGGCAAGCTCACATTAGGCAATTACATCGGCGCGATGAAAAATTTCGTAGCCTTGCAACACGAACACGAATGCTTCTTCATGGTAGTCGATCTTCATGCGATTACCGTACCGCAGGAACCGGCCGCGCTGCGCGAACAGAGCGAAGCCGTAGCCGCCTTGTTCGTGGCCGCGGGACTGGATCCGGCGCAGGCTTCGATCTTCATGCAATCCCATGTCCCGGAGCATGCCGAGCTAGGCTGGTTGCTAACGACGATGACATATATGGGCGAACTGGAGCGAATGACGCAATTCAAAGACAAATCCGAGGGCAAGGATGCGGTGGGAGCGGGCCTGTTAGTCTATCCTTCGCTCATGGCCGCCGACATTTTGCTCTATAACGCGAATCTCGTTCCGGTCGGAGACGATCAGAAACAACATCTGGAGCTAACGCGCGATCTGGCCGGACGCTTCAACTACCGTTACGGCGAGACGTTCGTCATCCCGGAACCCTTCATCCCGAAAGTCGGCGCGCGCATTATGTCCCTTGAGGACGGCACGAAAAAAATGAGCAAGAGCAGTCCGAATGCGGGCAGCTTCATTACGCTGCTGGATACGCCGGACGAAATCCGCAAAAAAATATCCCGGGCCAAAACGGACTTGGGCCGGGAAATCGTATACGACGTTCAAAACAAGCCGGAGGTTAGCAATCTGATGACGATCTTCGCGCAATGCTCGGGTCAGACGATCGAGCAAGTGCAAGCCGCTTACGACGGTCTAGGCTACGGTGCTTTCAAGAAGGACTTGGCGGAAGTCGTCGTTCAATCGCTCGAACCTTTGCAAAGCAAATACGAGGACATTCGCGCTTCCGGAGAAATCCATCGGATTCTCGCCGAAGGAGCGGAACGCGCTTCCGCGGTCGCAGAGGTAACTTTACGCTCCGCGAAGGACGCTATGGGCTTCCTGCCGAGAAAACGTTAAGGTAATTTTTTCCGCAAACGAGCTTTGACGACGAAGCCGCTTCCCGTCGTAACGAGCGCCAATACGGCAAAGAGCAGCGTCAACCATCCATTGTGGCTGATCGAGAAAGCGGTCGCGAGCAAGAAAATAATCGAGACGACCGCGAAAAAAAGAGACAATGGTTTACTCATGACATTCACCTCGCATATTTTCCTTCGTATCTAGCATACTAAGTTGGCAAGCTTGCAAACCAATCATCTAGGCGAAGGGAGAATTTAATCATGGCATCAAGTAACCAACTCGTAGTGCCTCAAGCCAAAGCAGCTTTACAAAGTATGAAAGTTGAAGCCGCTCAATCCTTAGGTGTGCAAATTCCTGCGGATGGATACTACGGCAATGTAACTTCCCGCGATGCAGGTTCTCTTGGCGGTTATATCACCAAGAAACTCGTCCAAATTGCCGAGCAACAACTTTCCGGTCGCTAAGGACGAGAGTCCGGCACCGAAAGCCCGAGGAGAACCCTCGGGCTTTTCCTATTGTGCTCGCATGTAGGGCATACGTCAAGCGGGAAGCACCTATCCGAAGGACGGTTCTTCCCGCTTTTTGCGCTCAGTACGTATTCATTCGAAGTCTTTTCTCCAGTCGCTCGTCGCTGAGCCATCCGACGTACGATTGCAATGGCTTGTAAGACAAATCCATCAATACGACGGCCACGAAAGGATACTGTCTTCTGTAACGGTAACGGACATCGACCCACCTTACTTCGTAACCCCAGCTTTGGGTTTTCACGTGTCCGCAAGGGAAGGCGGTTACGCTTAGGAAGGCCTGTACGTCCTGATGTTGTTTCGAAGCCTCCAACGCGGGATGCTCATCGCATTTCAGTACGTCGTGCCACTTCATGCGGCCATGATCCCACTCGCCGATTCCGAACGTGCAATCCGCCGACGTTCTGACGATGTTCCAACGGTATAACGAGATCGTAGGCAATAGAGTGTACTTGTCGTCGTCACGGAACCCCGGATCTTTAGCTGGGATACTGCGGGTCAGTCTTCGGTGAACAAGAGTTCTCCAGCCATAATAGATGCCTAGCAGAATGTAGAGAACGGGGAAAACGACTTGCGGTGCGGCGATTCCCGACACCCAGAGCAGTATAGCGATCAGATGGGTGGAGAAAATAAACGGGTCGAAAATGTGAATGATATTCCAAGCTACCCATTGCTTGCTAACCGGACGAAAAGCTTGCGTCCCGTAAGAATTGAACAAATCCGCGAACACGTGAACGATGACCGCGAGCAGTACCCACAAGCCGATGTGAACCCACGGGACGCTTCGGAAGACGAGCGACACGGCGGTCGTTATCAATGCCGCCCATCCGACGATGGCTGGAAACGAGTGAGACAATCCTCGATGGTTTTTGATATAATCTGCATTGCTCTTGAATCGGAGCAAGCCGTCCAAGTCCGGGGCGTTAGAGCCTGCGACGGTGCCGATCAACACGGCGACGGGACCGTAGGCGTGAGAAGAGATCGCGGGATCGATCATGGCTAAGCCGCCTAACCCCAAGCCGAACACGAAATGCGTGCCGGTGTCCATACTTTCAGCCTCCTTCTTGATTCAGTATGGACGTCTTGCCGATAAAATATGAAGGAAAGGAATTGACGCGAAGTGCTATTGTTCTGCGAATATGTGATTTCCGACATGCATCGGGTAGCGTTCTCCGAGTGGAGAACAGCTCATGCGGCTCGCTGGCGGGACGCCGAATTGTTGGAGAATACGTCGCAACCGGGCGTATTCGTCGAAATACGAAGGCCCTCCTCCGCCGAGGAAGCGGCGCGAATGGAAAAAGAACGCCGGGAAGGGCGTTCTTGGGAAGAGATGGAGCAATGGGTCAAAGGCGGCCGTGAAGGCGTTCGGATCTGGCTATTTCGCCCCGTAGAGCTTAACGGGTAGGCATCGATCCGAACGGAAGCGTATAGTTGATCGGTTCGTCGAACGTAATGTAATCCAGATTCAGCATGAGCAGCAAATAGCGTTTGCCCGTTACCGGATCGCTGATGATAATGTGGTCGCGTCCCGCCGCTTCGAGTACGCCTTTGAAAATTTTGGCGTTCCATTCGGAATTGTTCTCGTAAGTCATGTATAAGGTAGCTACTTTGCCTAAGTTCATGCGGAGAATGTTCTCTACATAAGATTCTTCCGTAGGAACGGCAGGAAGCACGGTTCCGCCCGGGGTGATCGGCATGCCGTTCGTAACCGGAGGCGGGGTCATCGCTCCTTGCACCATGCCCATATTCGACATCGGCACCATTCCGCTCATCGGCATGCTGCTCATCGGCATGCTGCTCATCGGCATGTTGCTCATCGGCATGTTGTTCACGGGCATCACTTGGTTTTGCGCGTAGCCGTTCCATGGCATTTTGTTGTTCAACATCGTAAAAGCCTCCTAATGATTAATAAACTCTCGGACAGTCTTCCGGCGTCGGGGCGAAGAAACAATGCAATTTGTATCTGCCGATATTCGCTTGATCGTACCAAGTGTCCGGGCAGCCGCCGGCAGGACGGAAATACCATAAGGCATTTGAAGCCGGCCATTGGCGCTCGCCGTTAATCGCTCGTTGGGCAAGCCGGATGTCCTTGTCGCGGGCTCTCTGATAGAAATAAGACTTCTGCACCGCTTCGAAGCCTCCCGGGGATTGATACACCATGTCGTTCATGTTGCGAATATTCTTAAAATCCATGCAGTTGCCCAGTATGCGATTGACGCCGACGTTGCCGACCATCAGCATGCCTAGCTCGCCTTCGCCCTCGGCTTCGGCGCGCATAAGGCGGGCTAGCGTTCTGACGTCTTCGCTATTTGTCTTAACAACGGCCAATTCGCATCCACCCTTCATGAATCAAGTCGCCCAAGCTAATCGCTTCCGCATTAGGCGATTGTCGCAATACAGTGTATTTAGGCGACCCGCAATGTGTGACTCGGATCGGAACCGATTTTGCCCCTAGTTCGCACCTTGTTCACATGTGGTGGCGATTTGATGAACTCGGAAGAGCGAACATTGTCATTGCTTGAAGATTTGCGGTATCATTGAACAAACGTCAGGTTATGCGGCTTTACTTGCATAAAGGAGGAACTCCGTGCTTAAAGATCTTGTGGCTTTAACCAAGCCACGCATTATTCGCTTGAACTTGATTGCGGCTTTCGGCGGTTATTGGGTCGCTTCCAAATGGGACCATATTTTCAGTTGGACATTGCTATGGATGCTTGTCGGCTCCGCTTTGACGATGGCTTCCTCATGCGTTTTCAATAATTATCTCGACCGCGAGCTCGATATGAAAATGGCCCGTACGCGCGATCGCGCGTTACCGCAGAACCGAATGACGCCCGGATTCGTTCTGGGCTACGGCATCATTCTGGGCATTACTGGACTCGTCGTGTTGTTCGCGCTCGTGAACCCGCTGTCCGGCTGGCTAGGTTTGCTCGGAATGTTCGTATACGTCGTCGTGTATACGATGTGGCTTAAACGCAGTTCGACTTGGAGCACTTCGATCGGAGGCATCTCCGGCGCTATGCCACCGGTAATCGGCTATTGCGCGGTTACGAACAATGTGGATGCGGGCGCGTGGATCTTGTTCGCCCTGCTGTTCCTGTGGCAGCCTGCGCATTTCTGGTCGCTTGCAATCAGGCGGAAAGAAGAATACCGTGCGGCGGGGTTCCCGCTATTGCCGGTAGTCAAAGGCGTTACTCGTACCAAATGGCAAATGCTTCCTTACATCGTGTTGCTCATACCGGCCTCGGTCTTGATGTACAGCTACGGCTATGTAGGCATTTATTTCCTGATCTTATCGGTCGGCATCGCGGTCGTATGGTTCGTTCATGCGATATCGGGCCTCCGCGCCAAGGATGATGAGAAATGGGCAAAGGCCGATTTCATGATCTCGATTAATTATTTGATGATTATGTTTCTTGCAATGATCTTGGATACGAACGGGGTGTAAGAAGTGGTCGACGAACCTAAAATCGAAGGGGATCCGACGCAAGCAACGGAACCGGAAGGCTCTACCGTCTTCGCCGAGCCGATCAAGCAACAGAAAACCTGGCTCCAACGCTACGGCTTTTCTCTAATCGTTCTCGGTTTGTGCATCGTGATGGGGTATTATATTTTAGCGCAGCAAAACGGCAAAAAGTCGGATAATCTCCCCGTACAGAAGGCCGGGACGGAGTTTTCCTACTCCGATACGGACGGGAATAACGTGACTCTAAGCAACACCAACGGCAAAGTAAGGCTGCTATACTTCTTCTTCGCGACATGCCCGGACGTATGTCCGCCGACGACCGCTTTAATGTCGATGGTTCAGGATCAGTTGAAGGAAGACGGCGTGTTCGGGAACAAAGTAGAGTTTTTGTCGGTAACGATCGATCCGGACCACGATTCGGTGGAATCGCTTAAGAAATACGCGGATACTTTCGACGCGGACCCGGCTGGCTGGAAGTTCTTGCGGGGAGACGATCAGCAGGCGATCGCGGATTTGGCCGACAAGTACGATATTCTGGTCGGGAAAGACAAGGACGGCAACTTCTTCCACATGAACCTGATCGTATTGCTGGACAAGGACGGCAACGTGCGCGATTGGATTTCGGCGAACGATTATATCGAACAGGGCGAGAACAACTTAACCCCTCAGGATATGGCGAAAAAAATCAAAAGCTTGTTATAAAATAAAACAGCGCGCTCCGGAAAATAGAGGGAGCGCGCTGTTTTATTCATTAAACGAAGCCAATCAAACGTCCCAAGCGGGAGGAGGCTCCGGGTACAGGATATATTCCTCCAAACCGGCTTTCTCCAGTTGTTGGATTAAATATTCCTCGGGCGTACCCTCTACGCCGCTGTAACCTCTCCTTGTGTAAATATGCTCGGCGTCGGGAAAGACGTCTCTGAGCATGCCGCGGATTCGGCGTCCTGAAGAATCCGGATCGGTGAATAAGTACACTTGACGTTCCCCGACGGCTTTGCGCAATGCTTCGATTCGGCTCGTGCTCAGCGTCCCGAACGTGCAATGGACGGGAACTTCCGATGACAGGACTCGGGATAGCCGGCTTTTATCGTTCTTTCCTTCGACGATGATGGCGATTTCCATTCGTTTGATCCCCCGGTACGATGATTGAACCCGATTGCGCGTTCATTCGTTTATTTATTGTACCACCGTTGTCCGGCATTGTTGCGGGGACTTGTCCTGCGCGATCGAAGGAAAAAAGGGATCGGAGGGTCGTATCCGAATAGAGAGGCCCTCCCTTCCGCGCACCGGGCTTCCGGATTTAGCCCGGTTAGCCGGCGCGCAATACCATAACGAGCAAGATGAACAGTACGAGAACGATAGTGGATGTCACTCCGCTACCTTGGCCGTGTCCGCCTGCGAATTGGGACATGGGAATCACTTCCTTCCGGGTGGGTGAAGTTATCCTGCATTGTATGCCCAATTATTCGCCTCGAAGTGTGCGAATACCCAGAAGCCGACGGAATACTTAGGCAAACGTCAGGATGCCGGGGGCAGGGAAGCGCGCGGGTTCCAGTTTTCCTTGAAAGAAGAACGCGGGAACAGCAAAGCAAGAGCGATCATTAAGGCTAGGAAAGACAGGAAATACGGAGAGAAATAATTTCTTGCCGCGCCGGCGGCGATCGGCCCGAGGAAAGATCCGATCGAGAGCGAGATGGAGAGCAACGAAAACGTTCTTCCGTATCGGGTAGGGCCGCTAAGCTGAAGCAGGAAAGATGTCATCGCCGGGAAAATGACTCCCTTCGCCATACCGAGAACGAATAAAAGGATGGAGAGCGGCAACGGCCAATCGGAAGCTAGTCCGTAATAACAAATCGCGAGAAGCAGGACGCCGATGATCGTGCGCGAGTAAGGCAAATACCGGTTCAAGAAGAGCAGTCCGAGCGTCATGAGCGCGCCAAGGCTTACGATCGAGAAAAGGATGCCCGTACTCATGATCGTCGCGCTGTCGGTGCCTCTAAGAGGCAATTCGAACGCGAGAATGCCTTGCGCGCACGCCAGACCGATCGGCAAGGAAAAGATGGACCACGGGAAGCGGGACGAATCCTTTGCCGCGGTTCTCGCCGGCAGGACCGGGGATTTCCCGCTTATGGCGTGAGGATCGAGAGGTTTGGGTTTCAAAGCAGCCAGTTCCTCCTGCGTTCGGGGGGTCTCTTTTACCAGCCATAGCGAGAAGATTCCCGTGACGAGAAGAATCCAGCCGAGCATCGCGAACGAGCGGCCAAAACCTAACGTAGCCGCCATATAGGCGCCCGCCGCGGGCGAGACGACGGAAGCGATCGTATGCACGAGGCCATTGCCCGCCATCAGTTTGCCTTGATGAATATGGTCTTTGGCCAGTCTGGCCAACAAGGACATGCACGCGGGGGATAGGAACGCCAGTACGAAGCCGCTTAAGGAACGAATGTACAGTAGCTGCCAAGGATCCGTTACGCGGGCTTGAAAGATGAGCAGGATCCCGGCGCCAACGAGGCTTGCCGCGATAAACCATCTGCTGCCTATACGGTCCACCGCGACGCCCGCGATCAAATTCCCGGGAAGATGCGTCAAGGAGTACATGCCCATGACAAGCCCGATAAAGGAAGGCGCGGCTCCGAGAGAGACTGCGAAAGGGGTGAGCATCGGGTATTGGGCGTGAAGGTCGAAGAAAGCAACGAATAGGAATAAATAAAGCCAAATGGCGGTTTTCAAGACTTTTACCTCCTCGACTAAAGGGGAGCGCGCTCCCCTTGTCCGAATGAACTGCCTATCCTACTTGTACGTGTCCGATGACCTGGTTATGACGGTCGTTTACGGGGTATCTCCCCTTACGGTATAATAGGAATATTGCGAGATTGGAGTCATATTGGTCATGGGGGAATAATAATGGATTTCAATTTCAACGATACGGATGCCTGGATTCAATTCGCTAAGGACCATTGGGTGACGGTAGCGATAGCCATCGTCGCGATCATCGTCATCGTCAAAGTAGTCAAAACCGTGCTCAAATGGGTGCTTGTAGTAGCTATTCTAATCGGAATCGTTGTTTATGGCGGATACAGCGTAGACGATATTCAGAAAAAAGTAACCGATGAACTAGGCATAATCGGGGAGAAGGTTTCTTCCGAGGTGAAGGACCAAGCGATCAAGGCAATGGCGGGAGAAGCCAGCGAAGCGACTTACGTGGACAACGCGGACGGTTCTTACTCGATCAAGTCGACCAACTTGGAGCTGACCGGGATTCCCAACTCGGGCGAAGTTAACGTGAAATTCCATAACGCTTCGCTCGGTAAGTGGAAAATGGAAGGCGCGGTTCGCGATTACGTCGTTAAAGCGCGAGCTTCGGCGAAATAAGAATGAGCGGCATAGGGTCCGTTTTCGACCGAAATCCGGTCACCTGGTTATTGTTCGCCATCGTTGCCTTTTCTTTAATTCGCGGCGTTTTCCGGGGAGCTTCCGGCTCCGTCAAACAGCTGGTCTATTTTCTCGTCGGTGCGTTGGTGTCCGTGGCCGCTATCGTGCTGTCGGCGCTTGCGGCTTCTGCGGCGTCGCCGCATCTCCAGAGCTGGCTGACGGATAAAGGTTTATCCAGTCCCGGGGCGAATGCTTCCGCATTGTCGCGGTTCGGTTACACGGCATTGACCGGCTTGCGCGATCTACCGTTGTTGCGGTTCGCGATTTTATTTCTCGTTATCCATTCGTTGATACGGATTTTGACAGGGTTGGCGACGCGAATCGTAGCTTCCGTCGTTTCTTTGCCTTTCGCGGTAGTCCCATCGGGAGGGCCGGTAGGCAGAACGGTAGGCGGAGCTTTGGGCGCGGCGCTCGGCGCCGGTCGTGCTTTGCTGCTGACGGCCGTGTTATTCGCTTATTGCGCTTTGTTCCCAAACGGTCCGTTGACGGATTATATCCAACAATCCGGCTTATATCGCGAGGTGGCGGCGCAAGTCATTCGCCCGGCTACGGGCGGTTTATTGGAGGAACGCCTGCCGGTCTTCGCGCGGGCGATGTCCGGCGAGCTGGACCAGCTCTGGCAGAAGCGCTACGATGTCATCGATTCGGAGTTGCCGGAGGACGTGGCTTTAGCGGCATTGGACGTGACGAAGGACAAAGGCACCGACGAGGAGAAAGCGCGCGCGCTATATGATTGGGTGGGCACGAGTATTGCTTACGACGACGAGAAGGTTCGGGCTTACGAGGAGGATGGCGACTGGCTGGAGCAAGATCCGGAGCAAACGTTCCAAACTCGCAAAGGCGTATGCATCGACTTCTCTAGGTTATACGCGTCGATGGCGAGAGCCGCCCATTTGGACGTGAGAGT
This sequence comes from Cohnella endophytica, assembly GCF_003628305.1. Taxonomy (GTDB): domain Bacteria; phylum Bacillota; class Bacilli; order Paenibacillales; family Paenibacillaceae; genus Cohnella; species Cohnella endophytica. Next base: position 63,358 of record NZ_RBZM01000003.1, read on the forward strand.
CGTAACCGGGCTCGGTTACGACGGACGCGGGGGCTATGGCTCCCATGCATGGAACGAAGTTTATATCGCCGAGCAGCAACGCTGGGTATCATTGGATAGTACATGGGCGAAAACCGGGAATTGGTTCGATCCCCCAGGTTTTGCCGATACGCACATCAGGCAAGGAGGGCAAAGCACTTGAGCAATAACATGACGGAAGAGGCGCAGAAGAGGGAGATTCGGAACCGAAGGCATTTCAGCTTTCGTCTCAACGTCTTTTTTTTCATCACCTTTTTCGTGTTTTCCACGTTGATCATCAGACTCGCTTATTTGCAATTCGTCGAGGGAGACACGCTTCGGGCGAAGGAACACGAAATCGGCTCGAAGTCGGTACCCGTGCCTCCGATTCGCGGAAATATTTACGATTCGGGCGGGAGTCCGATCGCGTATTCGGTGTCGACGCAATCGCTTTACTATACGCTGGACATGAAAATGAAGCCCGATGCGGGGATGGAGCTTGCCATGAGCTTGGTGGCCGTGTTCGATAAGCTAGGCTCCAAGACGGCTAAGACCTTAACGGCTCAAGAAGTTTTCGACGACATGGACTTGACCGGGAGCGTTCATTACTCCTTTCAGCCTCGGAGGATTAAGGCGGGATTAACGAAGGAAGAGATCGCGTACTTCTCCGAGCATCGCTTGGAATTCAAGGGCATCGACATCGTCGAGGAGAGCATTCGCCAATACAGTCAAGACAAAGTCGCCGTACAGCTCGTCGGATATATGAAGAAGCTTAGCGGCGCTACGAAGCTGGACAAATATAAGAACATTAACGAAGAGCAAACCGACGACACCCTGAAATACATCTCCTCGGAAGATGTCGGATTCGACGGGCTGGAGCTGATGTACCAGGATGAGCTGAGGGGGCGCAACGGGGTCAAAGAATATCCGGTCAACTCGCTGGGCGAGATTATCGGACCAATGACGCTGACGAAGCCCGTCAAGGGCGAAAACTTATTCCTGACGATCAACAAAGACATCCAGTTGACCGCGCAGCAGGCGATTACGGATCAAATTAAAAGCATTAGCGAGTCCACGAGCAAGCAAATGGAAAATGCGCATCCGACGACCGGCTATGCCGTTGCCATGGAAGTCGATACCGGCAAAATCGTAGCCATGGCGAGCATGCCGGATTACGATCCGAGCGTCTGGCAGGGCGGGATCAGCAAGAAGGATTTGGATGCGATCCAATTTTTCCAATACAACGGCACGATCAAGGAAGTGTATCCGCCGTACAAGGAAGACAAGGAACGGAAAAACCATCCTTCTTCGCTCGTATATCTTGGATCGACGCAGAAGCCGTTGTCCATTCTCGTCGGATTAAACGAGAAGTTATTCACGACGTCGACGGTATTCCACGATATCGGGTACTTCGAATTCGGTAAGGAAGGGCATACGGTCAGAGTTTCCAACGCCAGCAACAAGGCGAACGGCAATATTAACGCGACCGGCGCGATCGCGCATTCTTCCAATGCGTTCATGTCCGCGATGGTCGGGAATAACCTTTATAAGAAGTATAATGGCAAGGAAGGCGTAAACGTCTGGGATCAATATATGAAGGAGTTCGGCTTGGGCGTAACGACGGGCAGCGGGCTTCCGAGCGAATCCAAAGGCGTTACCGATTATTACCACGAAGCCGATACCGCAAGCTCGCAGTCGGCTTTGATCAGGGCGTCATGGGGCCAACAAGGGCGTTACACGACGTTGCAGCTCGCCCAATACGCGGCGACGCTCGCGAGCCACGGCAAACGCATGAAACCGCAATTCGTTCAGGAAATCCAAGACGTGAACGGCAATGTCACGCAACCTTTCCAATCGGAAGTTCTGAATACGGTCGTGTTTCCGGACTCTTACTGGAAAGCGATCGAGGATGGCATGAAGCAAGTTAGCGTACAAGGCTTCGAGGGGGTCAACTACACTTTTCTTCGGAAAACCGGTACATCGCAACAGGACGTCGGTAACCGCTCTAGGGTAGAGAACGCGGTATTCATCGCCTACGCTCCGGCGGATAAGCCGAAGCTCGCGGTCGCCGTTGTCGTTCCGGACGGCGGATACGGCGGTTGGGGCGCCGCTCCGATCGCGCGCAAGATCTTCGACGCGTACGACGAGAAGATCGGCTTGTACGGCACGCCTCGCAAACCGGTTGAGAACGATGCCGCGAATGCCGATGGCAACAACGGTATCGCTACGGACGGAGTTGCCGCTAACCAAGGGCAATAGCATGTTAAGCCAAAACGAAGGCCGACCGGACGTTTGTCCGATCGGTCTTTGTCCTGTTCCGCGAATTCCCCATTGTAAAGCTCCTCCTGAGTTCATTTTGCACGAAGTAAACATTTTTGCATAAGTTAAAAACTAACGGCAAAAGGAGTGTTGGCGGATGGAAAAAGGCAAGCCTTCGTCGTTCGAGCGATTGGTATTTGCATTGATCTTCCTGGCGGGCGCACTGTTCGTCTTAATGGGCTAAATGTGTTAAAATGACGATGAAATGTCGAAGCGAAGCGGCAGCAAGGAGTGAACGGCACAATTGGCTTACAAAATGGGGAAGTATCGGCTATTGGCACTGGATTTGGACGGAACGCTGTTGAATGACCACAGCGAAATTAGCGAAACGAACTTAACGTGGGTAAGACGCGCCGTAGAAGCAGGCGTCACCGTCATCGCGTCTACCGGACGCGGATTCCCGAGCGCGTTGCCGATCGTCGAGCAACTAGGTTTGGAATCTCCGATGATTACGGTAAACGGCGGCGAAATCTGGACCAAACCGCACTCGTTGCATCAGCGAACGCTGCTGGACTCGAATCAGGTGATGAAGCTTCACGCGCTGGCCGAGAAGCACGACGTATGGTTCTGGGGCTATACGACCGAAGATATTTATAACAAAGAGAAGTGGGTCGGAGATACGCTTGAACGGAAGTGGCTGAAGTTCGGTTATTACACGGAGGATCTTCCCGTGTTGAACGAAATCCTGCAAGAGATCGGCGAATGGGAAGGGCTGGAGCTTAGCAATTCTTCGCCCTTCAACATCGAAATCAACGCCCTGGGCGTTTCCAAGGCGAGTGCGCTAATGGAAGTATGCCGGATGTTGGGATACGAGATGAGCGAAGTCGTCGCGGTCGGCGACAGCTTGAACGACATCGCCGCGATTCGGGCTTCGGGGCTAGGCGTCGCGATGGGCAATGCGCAAGAGGAAGTTAAGCTGGCGGCGAATATCGTCACGGGAAGCAACCAAGAGCATGGCGTTGCCCAGGTCATCCAAAATTACGTATTGAGGACGTGATTGTCGCTGGATATTTTGGGTTGGATTCTCATTGCGGCGCTGTTCGCGGTCGGACTAGCCGGTGCGGTCGTTCCGATCTTGCCCGGAGCGCTTGCCATCTATGCGGCCTTTTTCGTCTATGGATGGTTTTTCTCTTTTAAGCCTTTCGGGTTCTGGTTCTGGAGCATCGAGACGGTTATCGTGTTGATTCTATTCGTGGCCGATTACATGGTGACCGCATGGGGCGTCAAGAAGTACGGGGGCTCCCGCGCATCCGTCGTCGGCAGCACGATCGGAATTCTGATCGGCCCCTTCGTCATCCCGGCGTTCGGACTTCTTATCGGACCGCTCGCGGGAGCCATTCTTGGAGAATTGATTCACGGTTCTTCCATGAAACGTTCGCTGGCCGTCGGCTGGGGCTCCATGGTCGGGTTGCTTGCGAGCACGGTCGTGAAGATCTTCACGCATCTAGGGATGATCGCATTATTCGTAATTTGGCTGACCGCTTATTAATAAATACATTTTCGATATTCGGAAGAGGTCCCCTTGAAAAAAGATACGTTACTTAAAAGCACGCTAATTCTAGCGGCCGCGGCGCTTGTTGCCCGCGCGCTCGGTATTTTCCAGCGGGTTCCGCTGGACTACCTGATGGACGATATCGGTATCATTTATTACAACAACGCGAACGGCATTTATTTGTTGTTGCTCGTCGTGGCGACCGCGGGCATCCCGAGCGCTGTAAGCAAAATGGTGTCCGGCCGTTACGCGGTAGGAAGAGTATCCGAGGCGCAGCAAGTCTACCGGGCGGCGTTACTGTTCGGAGCGGCTGCGGGCGTCATCATTACCTTGGGATTATGGCTGATCGCTCCGTTCATCGCTAGCTCGATCTTGAAGGAACCGGACGCGGCTTCGGCCATCAGGGCGATCGCTCCTTCTTTGTTGCTCTTTCCCTTAATCGCGATGATGAGGGGGTATTTCCAAGGTCGGCAATTTATGACCGCAGGCGGCATCTCGCAGATCGTCGAGCAGATTTTACGCGTGTTGGCCGCGGTGCTCATCGCTTGGGTTTTTTATTCGATGGACAAGACCGACGAACGGGGTATTGCGTCCGGAGCTTCCTTCGGAAGCGTGTTCGGCAGTATCGGAGCTTTCGCGATCATGATGTATTACGCGCGCAAGCTTAAAGCCAGCGATAAGGCAACGGAAGAAAAGAGGCGCGATCCGTCCCGCTCTCTGAGCCTTAGCTCGATCTATCGGGAGCTATTCGGGTTGTCGATTCCGATCGTCATGACCGCCATTACGGTGCAATTGCTCTATACGCTCGACAATATGATGATCAAGTCGATTACGGTCGGACATTTCGCGATCGAACAAATCAATCACTGGGCTGCCGTATACGGCATGAACGCCCAATCGATCGCGGGCATACCGATTATTCTGGCCGTCGCGCTTAGCCAGTCGATCATCCCGCTAATTTCCTCCTCCCATGCGGTCGGAGACAAGGAGCAGGTCGGTCGTCAGGCGTCCTTGGCCGTTCGAATCGCGCTATATAGCGGGATGCCGGTCGTGCTCATTCTCGGCGTGGGCGCGTATAGCGTTAACGGGTTGCTTTTCCAGAATGCCAGCGGAGCCCCGATCGTAGCGATGCTGACTCTCGGGACGTTGTTCCAGATCGGCATGATGGTGACGAACTCGATTCTTCTCGGAATCGGGGAACCGAAGAAGGCGACGATGCACGCGGTGACCGGCGTCATTCTCAAAGTGATTCTAAGCTTCGCGTTAGGTCCCGTATTCGGCGTGTACGGAATTATCGCAGCAACGACGATCTGTTTCGTCTGGGCGCTCACGTTCAATATCATGAGCCTTAAGAAGAGAACGAAGTTCAAAGTCATCGGCGACCGATGGCCCGCATTTCTGGCGACGAGCGCCATCGTGGCCGCGGCGCTTGCTTTCTTGGAATGGGCGGTGCTGGCGATAGCGGGCGGACTTCCGCCGAAGATCGCTTTCTTCCTGTCGTGCGCGGTAATGGGATGCGCTTTGGCCGTGCTTTATCCGGCGTTGCTCGTTCTGCTCAAAGTCGTAAGCCCGGAAGAGATCGCGACTTACCCACGTCCCGTGCGTCGATTGTTGGCTCCGTTCATGAAGCTGCGTTCGAGAAGCAAGGCGGCTTGAAGCTTATGCTGACCGAACAAGTGCTCATGCGTCATGTCGATGATTCGATGCAGCTTGGGCGGCTTAACGTACTTCATCGCATCGTCATGGCGCGCGAACCAATCGGCAGTCTGAGGCTGGCGTAAAGCTTGGTCTGGCCAAGCCTCAGCTAATGGGGGACTTAGCCACATAGAAGGCCTTGACTGGCCGGCTGCAACGTTCGGGTCACCGGGCGTGCCGCCGGCTTTTGCCGTTCTATCGTTCGAGAACCGGTGCGGCCAATAATCCGCGCGCGATCCCGTATGAGGGATGCTTGAAGCAAAAGCCCATATCGCCTTATGGACGTCGGGATAACCGAACAGGATGCCGTACAGGCTTTTTCCGAATTCAACGCGCTCATGCAAATCCTCGAAATTTTCCAGTACCCTGCCGACAAGCCGCATCGGAATAACATCTGCAACTCGGGAATCACGCCAGAGAGGAAATACGATTTGATTCAACTGCAGCAAGGGTTGGCTACGGAAAACGAAGGAGTCGAACACGTCGCGTTTGTAGTCTGCGTCTTCCACGACCCGGGATTGAATGAAATGCTGTTCGTTGACGATCAGGGCGATAGCAAGCGGGACGGGGTCCTGGTCCAACCGGAATCGCTCCCAGAACGGGGTCATGAAAGAGGAGACCGCGAATTCCGGCAGCAAGTAGCTAAGGTCGCGGTTAAGGCGTATACCCTCGGCATATAATTTAAGTTGAGGATAGGCATCGCCGAAGATGAGCGAATTGCTAGCTTCGAGCATGTTGAATAGGGAGGAAGCGAAGCTCTCGTCGATCAGACCGGGTAACCATTGGCCCTTCAGGTCGGTCATGCTCCAGCCTCCGTTCCGGGAAACCAGATGGGCGAGAAAAGCCCACTGCAGTTCGGGGTGGGACTGATACATGTTCAAGTACGCGGCCGTTCGGGTTACGTTGTTGCGATTATGCGCGACGGTTGCCTCGCGGATGGAGGAGCATAGTCGTCTGTCCTCTTCGCTAGCTGTCGTACTTGCCGTTGATGGCCGGTAAGGGCGAGAAAACCCGCTGGCGGCGCATGAGAAGCTTAGAGGTGCGCGTCGGCGAGTGAGCCGGAGGGAGTTCCACAAGCTATCGGCTTTGCCGATTAGTCCAAGAACCAGTCGCCCGGGCACCCGCAACAGACGATAGAACCTTCGCGGTTTGTTAATCCGAAAATCCATCCGAAGCAAAACTCCTTTATCGAAGAAGAGGGAACCTTCTTATCCCGTAAAGGCGTATTATGCGCATTCTTGTCCTTTGTGTTGCAAGGCGTGATTAACGAGCTATAATGGCTATTAAGAGCAAACATGGGGGGATAAACGATGAAAAAAATTCAAGACGAAGCGACTTTCCGCGAACAAACGAACGGGGAGGGGCTTACGGTTGCGGTATTCAAAACGACCTGGTGCGCCGACTGCCATTTCATGGAGCCGTTTATCGCCGATGTCGAATCGGCATACGCCGACAAGCTTACGATGGTGGAAATCGACCGCGACGATCTGCCCGATCTATGCAGCGAGCTTAATATTCTGGGAATTCCAAGCTTTATCGCGTTCCGTCAAGGGAAGGAACTGGTACGCTTCGTAAGCAAGCTTCGCAAAACGCGCGAGGAGATCGAGCAGTTTCTCGATCGGGCCGTCGAGGTATCGGGAGCACTGCAATAGCCAAAAGTGCCGTTAATGAGAGTGGCTCATCCGGAATAAAGAAATGGCGGCGCAGGGAGATCGAATCTCCCAAACGCCGCTATTTTTCATTGCGGCGCCGCCGCAGCTTTGCTGCACGATCAAATCAAATACGAATATACCCCCCGTCAAATCGTCGTTCCCGTTCGTTTGATCTTCCCTTGATTCCAATGTTCACATAATGAACATGGCATTGAAAGTGGGGGTTCTGTATAATGGGGAAAGGCAACTTGCGCTAACTTTCACAAAGAAATCGGGGATGAACATGACCTCACAAAGATATCGATTATTGACTCTGTTGACCTGTATCGGGATGTTCCTCGTCTTAATCGCCGGCGTACTCGTTACGAATACGGATTCCGGTCGCGGATGCGGTTCGGACTGGCCGCTGTGCAACGGTAAATTCGTGCCGGCTCATACGGTGGAATCGTTCGTGGAATACAGTCACCGGATGATCAGCGGTTTAGTCGGCTTGCTAGTAGGCGCGACTTTCCTCGTGACATGGTTCTGGAAACCGGCCCGCCAACGGGAAAATAAGCTTTACGCCGGAGGCGCGTTGCTGTTTACGGTGATGCAAGCCATTCTCGGCGCGATGGCCGTCGTCTGGGAGCAATCCTCGCTCGTTCTGGCGCTCCATTTCGGCATTTCTTTATTCGCTTTTACTTGTACCTGGTTGTTATATAAGTTGGCTAAGCGTCAAGCGAACGAGCCAGCGGGAGCAACGGGAACGTCCGGAACGTCGGGGTTAGCCTCCGGCAATCCGTTAACCGCGTCGCTGCCGAGGGCGCTGTATCGCAGCATGATCGCCGTTCTCGTTTACTGCTACGGCGTCGTCTATCTCGGCGCTTACATTCGTCATACGAGCTCCGGCGGCGCTTGCGAAGGCTGGCCGCTGTGCAACGGCGAAGTGGTGCCCGAGCTGTCCGGATCGACGGCGATCGCTTTCGCTCATCGGATCGCGGCGCTGCTGTTACTCGTGCTGGTCGCGTTTCTCGTCTCTTACGTTCGCAGAACGGCCGGCAAAGGCTCGGAGTTGACCTCGATCGCCAATAAGGCGCTCGTGCTCGTCTGCATGCAAGTGCTGAGCGGCGGATTGCTATCGTTGACGTTAAGCAACGAAGACGTATACGTATTTACCGGATTATTGCACACCGTCATTATCTCGGCACTCTTCAGCATGCTGGTTCTGCTAGCCATTCGAACGCGGCAATTTTCCCGTAAGTCCCTACCCGGAGGTTAATTTATGATTTTTCAGTCGCTTAGGCCATTTATCGACGTATTACGCCAGAACAACGAGCTCGTCATCATCGAAGCGCCCGTGGACCCCGTGCTCGAGATCGCCGAAATTCACCGTCGGGTTATCGAGCGGGAAGGTCCCGCGTTGTTGTTCACGAACGTGAAAGGCAGTACGTTTCCCGTCGTCACGAACCTGTTCGGCACGCAGAAGAGGGTGGATCTCGCCTTTGGACCTCGACCCGAACAGCTCGTGCAGCAATTGATCGGCTCCGTCGATTCCTTGCTTCCGCCTTCGTTTAACGCGTTATGGGGGCAACGGAACATGTTCTTCGACCTACTGAAGGTCGGATTTAAGAAGGTGCCCGCCGAACGCGCTCCGATCCTTCAAGTGTCGCGCAGGGAAAAGCCGCTCGAGGGCATTCCGGCGATTACGAGCTGGCAAGAGGACGGCGGTCCTTTCGTGACGTTACCGCTTGTATACACGGAGCATCCGAATAATCGCAAAAATCACAACCTAGGCATGTACCGGATGCAGATCTTCGATTCGCAGACGACGGGCATGCATTGGCAAATTCATAAAGGCGGCGGCTTCCATTACCACGAAGCGGAGAAACGGGGAGAGCCTCTGCCCGTTACCGTATTTCTGGGCGGTCCGCCGGCGCTTATCGCTTCCGCGATCGCGCCGATGCCCGAGAACATGCCGGAGCTGATGCTGGCGTCGCTCATCATGGGCGGCAAGCTGCCAATGGTAGATAACCCGTTGGGCGGCCATCGGATTCCCGCGGAGGCGGAATTCGCCATCGTCGGCAGGGTCATGCCGCATGAACGGCGCCCGGAAGGACCATTCGGCGATCACTTCGGCTATTACTCCCTCGTGCACGACTTCCCGGTGTTCAAAGTGGATCACGTATGGCACCGGAAAGACGCGATCTACCCCGCGACCATCGTCGGCAAGCCGAAGCAGGAAGATTACTTCCTTGGCGAGTACTTGCAGCGGCTCCTTTCGCCCGCATTTCCGATGGTTATGCCAGGCGTGCGCAGTTTGTGGGCGTACGCGGAGACGGGCGTGCATGCGCTGGCCGCGGCGGTCGTTCGCGAGAGCTACTCCAGGGAAGCCCTCGGTACGGCTTTCCGCATTCTCGGGGAAGGACAGCTGTCGCTAACGAAATTCCTGATCCTCACGGATCGTCCGATGGACTTGGCCGATTTCCCGCTGCTGTTGGAAACCGTACTGGAAAGGTTCGATCCGTTCAAGGATCTATTCGTCTTCGACCAAACGTCGCACGATACGCTGGATTATACCGGTCCGCGTCTTAACCATGGCAGCAAAGCCGTGCTGCTCGGCGTAGGCGATCCGGTTCGGCAGCTTCCGGGCGAATACGAAGGCGGTCCGATTCCCGGAATCCATAAAGTCAAACCTTATTGCCGCGGTTGTCTCGTCGTCGAAGGCGCGACTTACGCGGAAGATCCGGAGCTCGGCTCCCGTCTCGCGGAACGTCTCGCGGAAGAGAACTGTCCATGGCCTCTGATCGTAATCGCGGACGATGCGGATATCGCGGACGGACAAACGGCATTCCTATGGGCGACGTTCACGCGCTTTAATCCGGCGGCCGATATTTACGCGGTAAGCGAAGCCGGGCGTCATCACATCGGGTACAAGCTTCCGATCGTCATCGACGCGCGCATGAAGCCGGGATACCCGGACGAATTGATCGCCCGAGACGATATCGTCGAGCTGGCGGATCGCAGATGGAAAGAATATTTCCAAACGACTGGCTGGAACGGCTAATAAGCCCGGCTAACTATAAGGAGACGGCAGCTGCCCAATCGGATTCGGTTGAGCGCGCCGTCTCTTATGCGTTACAATGGAGCAATGAGGTCGTCGAATCGGCGGCAAGGAGGCATGGCCTTGCTTAGAGAGTTATTCGGCGAAGAGCCGAGACGGTGGACGGGAGCTTCGCTCGAAACGGTGCAGGCGATGGAGCAATTCGCTCTGCTGTCCGCGGAGCTGGCCGAACGGTCGCCGCAACAAGCCGCGGCTTATCGTACGCTCGCGATCTGGACGGAAGGCTTGCTTCGTTCAATGGACGAGCTGGAACAAAGCTGTTACGCGGCCGGAGAGTACGCGAAGCGGATACGTCATACTCTCGTAGACGAGATGGATTTCAAAGAGCGGGCGGATTATCACCGGCACGTGTATTACGATAAAAATGCTTATATCCGGGTATTCGCTTTATTAGACAAGCTTGGAACGTTGTTGAACAGGCTGCTCGGATTGCAAACCGAACGCATTAAGGAGCGCTTCTCTTACTTTACGATGCTTCGCAATTTACGCGACAATCAGTGGCACGCCGAGCTTACGAATCCGCTTGACGAGCTAAAGCAGCGTTCCCAAGGGGCGATGAGCCGGCTTCGTATCCGCAGAAACCTGGAAATTCACCAGATGAACGCGGAACTCAGGGATGATCTGAACCAGAGCATCGGCAACAAGTACGTCCGGCGGACGTTGGAAGATTTGGACGCCAACCTGGCCGATCTGAACGATAGCTTGGAAATGGTTCAAGGCTCTCTTTATCATGCTTTTAGATTCGGGTGCAAATGGTTGCGCAATACAAACTAGGCTAGACGGTGACGGGAGGGGAGCCGCGTGAAGCTGCTGGGAAGAACGGCATTGATTACGGGAAGCGCCAAAGGATTGGGGCGCCGGACGGCGCTGGAGCTCGCTTCGAATGGCTGCGACGTGGCCATTAATTACGTGACGAGCCGCGAGGAAGCCGAGCAGCTCAGACGCGATATCGAAGCGCTGGGGCGACGTTCTTGCGCGATTCAAGGGGACATCGCGAGAGCGGACGATTCCGAAAGATTGGTATCGGAAGTCGAGAGTCGATTAGGCGGCGTGGATATTCTCGTGAACAACGCCGGCCCGTTTATCCGGGAGCGTCGCTTATTCGCGGATTATCGGCCGGAGGACATCCATTATTTGATGAACGGCAATCTCGTCGGCACGATGCTGATGGACCATCGGGTCTTGCCCGGAATGAGGGAGAGGCAGTGGGGGAGAATCATCCATTTCGGATTCGGACACGCTTCCGAAGCCCGTTCCTGGCCTCACAGAGCGGTCTACGCGGCGGCCAAAGTCGGTCTCGTCTCGTTCACGAAGACGCTTGCGGTCGAAGAAGCCTCCAGCGGCATTACGGTGAACATGATCTGTCCCGGAGACATCCGCGGAAGCAACAAGGAGAAGAGCATCGCGGACGTCGACGGAGTGATCGACGACGAATCGCCGCGCGGCCGCCCCGGCACGGGAGAGGACGTGGCGAGAATGATCGCGTTCTTGTGCTTGCCCGAATCGGATTTCATAACGGGAAACACCATCGACGTTTCCGGAGGTTTGGATCCGATCAGAACCCATCTTAAGAGATGACAAAAGGCCCTGCCGGATGGCAGAGCCTTCTCACTTCTGAATAAGAAGAATCAGAACACTTGAACGACTTCTTGAATTCCTTCGACTTCTTCCAACAATGCGCGCTCGATACCTGCTTTGAGCGTAATCGTGGAACTAGGGCAACTACCGCAAGCGCCCATTAGGCGCAATTTAACGATACCGTCCTCGATGTCGACCAATTCAACGTCTCCTCCGTCGCGTTGCAAGAACGGACGCAACTTATCGAGAACGTCGATGACTTCATCATACTGAGTGCTTGGAGCATTCGTACTCATTATCATCCACTCCTTTCAAGATCTATTATAGTACAAAAAGTCAGGTTTTCAAACAGACATGGACGCGAATCCGCATTTGCATAAAAGGGAAGGAATGGTCGGAACCATGAATATCGTGGAGTTCTGCGTGAGCAACATGCACCACGGAACCGACCGGGTGCTTAAGAAACTTGAGCAACGCGGCGATATAGAAGTAATCGAATACGGCTGTCTTGGCAATTGCGGAGAATGTTTCCTGTCTCCGTACGCCTTAGTCAACGGGGAAAGCATCGTTGCCGAGACGGCGGAACAACTCTACGAGCTAATCCTTGAAGCCGTCGAACGGCAGCAACTTGACCGGGAAGCCTTGGACAAGCTGCTTGACGATCTCTAACCGAAGTGGCGTTTGCTCTTCCAGAGCACGCCGCTTTTTAGCATGCGCGGAATTCTGCCCAGTAGCGGAGTCGTTCCCATCAGGCCGAAGCCGGATTTTTTGCCAAGGGAACCAAGCACGCCCTTCAGCTTAATGCCTCCCAGCTTCGGTTCCTTGTTCTCCCAGCGGGCTTTGATCACTTCGGCGACTTGTTTGCCTTGCGCGCCGGCAAGCTGGGCGCTAGGGGAGAACGGCTGGCTTGAGCAATCTCCGATCACGTAGACGTGCGGAACATCCGGCAATTCGTGATACGAGTTTACGATAAGGCGACCTTGCGAATCCTTAGGCAGCTCAATTCGTTGAACGAGCTCCACAGGCTGGATGCCGGCCGTCCATAAGGTCACGTCCGTAGCTATCTGCTCGTCCCCGTTGTGCACGACTCCTTGTTCGAGTTGCGTGATGCCGATATGCGAACGCATTTCCACATCATGCTCTCTGAACCAGGAAGCGACGTACTCCTGGAGTTTGTTCGGGAAAGCGGACATGACGCTATTGCCCCGATCTAGAATGCGTATGTTGATATCGGACCGTGCTTCCCTCAGTTCAGCCGCGATCTCGACTCCGCTCAATCCTCCGCCGACGATGGATAGTTGACCGTAAGGACGAATATCGTTGATCAACTGGAAGGTTTTGCGCGTAGCGGATAATGATTGAATGCTGCAGGAATAGTCCGAAGCTCCGATAATCCCATGATAATTATCGGTGCAGCCGAGCGCGATGACCAAGGAATCGTAAGATAGCGGTTCCTGTTCCGTAATATTGACGACGCGTTGCTCTAGATCGATATCGGTAATATCCCCGTAGACACACTTAAGCTGGGGGTGGCTTGGGAAATTGACGCGAATCTCCAAATCCGATACCGTTCCCGCCGCTAAAGCGTAGTATTCCGTTTTAAGCCCTTGATAAGGCATACGGTCGACGAGAAACAGTTGGGCATCCTTAGGGAGATGCTCCAGCAGCTCCTGAATAACCATCAAACCTCCGTAACCTCCGCCTAATACGACGACCTTACTCATACAGTGATCTCCTTTTTACCAAACGATGATGTCGGGTAGCCTTAGTATGACACAGAAGAGTCCCCGTCTACCCAACGGGGAACTCAGTTTATTCGTATATTTTGACTTCATTGTAGAAAGTATCACGTTCGACGGGGATCCGTCCAGAGCCTTTAATCAACCACACGAGATCTTCCCGAGTAATTCCCGCCGGAGTCAGAGCGCCTGCGGCATGGCTGATTTTCTCCCGAACGATCGTGCCGTGCGCGTCGGAGGCACCCATTGTAAGCGCTACCTGCGTCAATTGCGTCCCGATGTTGATGAAATACGCTTTAATGTGCTGAATATTGTCGAGCATCAACCGGCTGATCGCGATTGCCTTCAGATCGTCGAACGCGGAGTTGCGCCGGCGGATGCTGGCTTTCGGGCTGATCGGCTGCATGGAGAGCGGGATGAATACTTGGAAGCCGTTCGTCTCGTCCTGCAGGTCGCGGATGTGGAGCATATGCCGGACGCGTTCCTCGATCGATTCGACGGAACCGTAAAGCATTGTCGTATGCGTGCGCAAACCGAGTTGATGGGCCGTCCGGTGAACTTCCAAATATTGCTCGATATTGGCTTTGTCCACTCGCATTTTTTTGCGATATTGATCGGATAAGATTTCCGCTCCGCCGCCCGTTAACGTCTCGAGTCCGGCAGCGATGAGCCGTTCGAGCACTTCTTTGTAGGTCAGGCCCGAGATGCGGGAGAAGAAATCGATCTCGGCCGCCGTGTAGGCTTTTATCGTCACGCTCGGGTATTTCAGCTTGAGCGCGCGGAGCGATTCGACGTAGTACTCGAAAGGCACGTTAGGATTGTGTCCGCCGACGATATGGAATTCGCGCACGCCGGGATGGATATGCTGTTCGACGTAGTCGATCATTTCCTGCGGGGATAACGTGTACGAGCCTTCCTGGCCTTCGTCTTTGCGGAAGTTGCAGAACGCGCAATGCGCCTCGCATACGTTCGTAAAGTAAAGACTCATATTCTCGATAAAATAAACTTTCTTGCCGTTCTTCCTTAAGTTAACCTCGTTGGCCAATTGGCCGATCGTCAGCAGGTCGTCGGAATGATATAGAAAAACGCCGTCTTCCAAGGTGAGGCGTTCGCCATTCCGAATTTTGTCGGCGATCTCGGCCATTTGGCGATCGGGATGCGTCGTAACGAGCGTCATGACATGCGCCTCCTGTATGCCTATTAGTATGGGAAAAGAGCATTCGTTCGATTGCGGCGCAGAAGTTTGTGAAAAAAAGAACTTAACTAAACCGCATTCGATCAATTCAGTGAACAACCTGTAAATATTATAAACCTGTTCATTATTCGCGGCAATAGGAAATAGAAAAGGTATAAAACCTGGCGTTTTCGGGAATGAACTTGAATAATAAACATTTTATGGTTATTGTAATAAGGGGAAAATATCGAACGAGGCGGTGTATTGTACTGAAACCGGAGATTTTGCCATTAAGCGAACTTGAAAAACTGGACGAGGCTGAGAAAATTCAAACGTTGCAGCAGTATCGTGCGGCTTATACGATTAAAGACTTAAGCATGGCATGGCAGCTGTCGAACCCGATTCAATATTACATGTGGTTGAAGAAGCAACGAATTTACGAACAAATCGTGCGCAGAGCGGATAAGTTCGAACCGTCGAAAGAATGGAAAAGACTTCAGGAGACGGAATCGCGCGAAGTCGAAAGAGGGCGTGTACGCGGCTTGTCCGCGGACCAATTCCGCTACATGCTGGATACCGATTCTTCGGGACCGGAGTTGGCGCACGTATTTCGCAGGTTGGCGGACTTCCTGCAGAACGAGCAGGGGCAATTCCGCTGCCGGATTGAATTGAAGGCGATAGCCCAGCAGGTAACGGGCGATACCTCACTTGAGGCGTAACACTCTCTAGAGTATACTAAAGAGAGTAACGCACGGGGAGGGAACCGATATGGTTAACATTAGCGAGTCGGCAACGGGTAAAATTCAAGAAATGCTGGCGGCGGAAGAGTCACCGAACTTGTTTCTGCGGATCGGGGTCAACGAAGGCGGTTGTAGCGGCTTCTCCTACGGGATGGGGTTCGACGACGAGATTAACGAAGGCGATAAAGAAATGGACATTCGCGGCGTAAAAGTCGTCGTTGACGGAGATAGCATGAAATATTTGAACGGGCTGGAGATCGACTGGAAGGAATCCGCCATGGGCGGAGGCTTCACGATCCACAACCCTAACGCTACGGCTACTTGCGGCTGCGGTTCATCTTTCCGCACGGCAACGGAAGCGGGCAATCCTGCCGCCGAGCCTTGCTGACATAACTCATGAATGTTAGCCTCCCGAATCGCGTATTCCGATACGCGATTCGAGGAGGTTTTTTGTTGCGATCGTTCAGGAGTCTTTGCCATGATGCTTTCCCATTCGCCGCAAAATATCGCCGATACCCATAATGATGATTCCGAGAGGAATTGCCAGCGTGAGCTCGTATTTCTCCATTCTTTCCTGACGAAAAGGTGTGGGTGGTAATTAAATCCAATTGGATGCTAACATATCTAAATGAGTCCAGTCCCTAACAATTTCTTAACTTTCTTCCATGAACTTTCCACAAACCTTCGTTCTATCATAGGAACTATAAGATGTTCGAGGAGGGATTGGCATGGAGGGGAGAACGAGAGCGCTAAGGAATAAAATCGAGCGCTTGCGCAACGAGATGGTGTTGAAGTTCGTTCAGAACGGAGCGGATTTGAGCGATGCGGAAGTACTCAGCCTTTCTCAACAATTAGACGAACTGCTTAATAGGTACGAGCGCAGCATGAAGTACGAGCCTAACGCGAACCCGTTATCGTTAAAGATCGGCAGATTTCCCGCGTTTGCCTATAAGAATGGATTTAGATTGATGTCCTGCAACCGCTGACTAGCTTTTGTCCTTCAGGGCGGCGGCGCCATAGTAAACGGGCACGTTGCCAGCGTACTGCAACCTACATCCCGCACAATTTCGGCCGTGTAGCACGCTGCTAGCGTGTTACAGCATGAAAAACATACAAATCCCTTTATCTAGCACGCTGTTAGCGTACTACAACTATTATCCCGCACAATTTTGCGCGTGTAGCACGCTGCGAGCGTGTTACAGCAAGGTCTCTATTCGATTTAGCTCATGTAGCACGCTGTCAGCGTGTTACAGCAAGGAATCCGCACAATCCACTTCATTTAGCACGCTCCCAGCGTACTGCAACCCACTTCCCGCACAATTCCCCGCATGTAGCACGCTCGAACGTGTTACGGCATGAAGTTCACATAATACCATTCCGCCGGCCGCCAATCACCGAAATAGAGGCGTTTTTCCGGTGTCATCTATCCAAGAACCTGTCCGTCATGAGGAGTATGTATAGATATACCCTCAGGAAAGGAGCCCGATAGATGAAGGTTTCGATCAGTCGACAGTTGGCGAGCAAGTGGACCAAAACAAACGCTTTGCTGTCGGATCCGTACATTGCCCGGCATATTCCATCGTCCCGATTGTTGAATGCGGAGAATTTGCGCAGAATGCTTTCGAAATATGGCATGGTCGTCGTAAAACCGGTCCGCGGCGCGGGGGGAATCGGCGTCATCAAAATCGAAAGATCGGGTTCATCTTACCGGATGAGTCACAAATCGCATAAAAATGTATATTCCGGATTCAATGGACTAATGCGAGGATTAAATACCACGCGGAGGAAACGGTCGTATTTGATACAAAGAGGCATCCAACTGGCGACGATCGACGGTAGGCCGATCGATTACCGCGTAAAATACGTCAAAGAAAAAGGATCGTGGACCTATCGTTCGATGGTGGGAAGAGTGGCGAAACCGGGATTATTCGTCACGAACCTCTGTCGCGGAGGCACCCTGGTTACGGCCGCGTTCGGAATTCGGAAATCTTTGTCCGCGCGGCTTGTCGGAACGAAGAAAAGAGAAATGCGACATTTGACGAAAGCGTCTACGGCGCTGTTGGAAAGCCGCTTTCCGGGCATCGGCCAACTAGGCTACGACTATGGAATCGACCGGAAAGGACACGTTTGGATGTTAGAGGTCAATACGCGACCGCAGTAAGCGTCCGGATGCGACAATTATTTCTATAAGCGCTTCTAATTGAATAATTTGCGGTCATGAAAGTTGTTTATAGCGCGATAACCGAAAAATGCTGTGCATAACTTCATCCACATTTCCCTCCTTGCCGACAAAGGTCTACAGACGTTTTTCAACAATATGCCCACAACTTGCGCACAGGAAGGTGTGGATAACCGAACGCTTGTCCGCAAAAACGGGAGCATGCTATGATGCCTTCACAAACCTTCTCAAATTCAGGAAAGGGCGTGGGTCATGTTGCCTCTGTTACCCGACGAATTATTATTGGATGCTTATCGCAATGCTCTTCGCTTGCAGCTCGAGAGAGAGTTCGTGCATATGCTTAGGTCCGAAATCAGGCGCAGAAAGCTCTCCGTTCCGGAAGAACGGGTCATCTAGACATGCCAAGCGGCAATTTCGACCGTAAACGGAGCCCCGCAGCGGATACAGCGGACGGCATGCTGGCAGATGGCATCGTCGGCGACTTCCGCTTCCCGCTGTCCGACGAAACCCGCGGCTTCATAGGGAGAGTAGGGGCCGCTCCAATCGCTCCAACGACCTTCGTCTTCGGCAACGGAACCGCAGTCCGGACAAGAAACCTTTAGGGGGATCAACGCATTGCAAATCGGACAAATCAAAAGGGCACCCTCCTTGGCGACCGGATAAGTTCCGGCGTGCTTTGGTAGGATGCCCTTTTGTCGGTCATAATTTCATGTTGCTGCTATGTCCGGGCGATAGCTTGGCTTCCGGATCTACATATACCTTGGCATTGTTGATCGCGGTCGGCGCTTCGCCGAATCCGACGGCAATCAATTTCAGCTTGCCGGGATAGGTCGTAATATCTCCCGCCGCGAATATGCCGGGGATGCTGCTTTCCATCCTTGAATCGACGACGATAGAGCCGCCTTCGATTTCAAGGCCCCATTCCGCGATCGGTCCCAGCGAGCTTACGAATCCGAAGTTGATGATGACCGCGTCGACTTCGTAGTCCGTAGTCGCACCGGTTTTTACGTCCGTCAGCGTCACTTGGTCGATCGAGCCTTCTCCGCTCAACGCGGTAATTTCGGTCGGCGTAATGACTTTCACCGACGATTTCATCAAAAGCTCCACGCTATGTTCGTGAGCCCGGAATTTGTCCCGACGATGGACGAGCAGCACTTGTTCCGCGATCGGCTCGAGCATCAGCGCCCAATCCAACGCGGAATCTCCACCCCCGCTTAGCAGCACTTTTTTGCCGCGATACCGTTCAAGATCGCTGACGAAATAATGCAAGTTAGACTTCTCGTATTGCGCCGCTTCCGGAAGCTCTAACCGCCTTGGCTCGAAAGCTCCTACGCCCGCGGTTATAATTACGGCTCGTGCATGGTGTATGCGCTTATCGGTAACAATCTCAAAGAGGCGATCTTCGAGCTTGCCGACCCGAACGACTTTCTCTTCCAGATAGATCCGGGATTGAAACAGCTCCATCTGGCTTTTCAAATTATTGACGAGCTCCTGGGCCGTAACCTTCGGAAACCCGGCGACATCGTAAATATACTTTTCCGGATATAGGGCCGCTAGTTGTCCGCCAAGCTGCGGCATGCTTTCGATAAGGCTTACCGACATCTGTCGCATTCCGCCGTAGAAAGCCGCGAACATCCCGGCCGGGCCTCCTCCGATGATGGCTACGTCGACTGTTTCGGCAGAATCAATGCTGTGCTTCAAAAGGCTGACACCTCCGTTGATGAAGTCCAAACTCTACACCTAAACGTATTCATTATAATCTTGGTATAACGGACTGGAAAGTATTTTGTAAGGATGTCCAAATATATTCGTGAAAATGAACCTTGAAAATTATAGGAAAAGCCGATATAGTCAACTTGTAGAGCTTCGTTTAAGCGACTTAACGAAGGACATTGTGTAATTTTTCACAAATTAAATACAAACAGGGATTGGATGGGATCATCAATGAGCAGCATACCGAAAATTGTAATCCTGGGCGCAGGTTATGGCGGTGTTCTGACTTCGCTACGACTGCAAAAGGAATTAAATTATAACGAAGCGGACGTCACTTTGGTTAACAAGCATGATTACCACTACATTACGACACATCTTCACATGCCGGCGGCAGGAACCGACAATCCGGAGAACGCGCGGGTTAACATCTCCAAGCTGATCGACGAATTCAAAATCGACTTCGTGAAATCGACGGTCGTTCAAATCCGTCCGCAAGACCGCAAGGTCATTCTGGAAGACGGAACGCTTTCTTACGACTACCTGATCATCGGACTCGGCGGCGAGCCTGAAACGTTCGGCATCCCGGGACTCGGCGAACATGCGATGAACATCCGGAGCATCAACTCCGTTCGACTGATCCGCGAACATATCGAATATCAATTCGCGCGGTTTAAACGCGAGCCGCACCGCACGGATTACTTGACGTTCGTCGTCGGCGGCGCGGGCTTCACGGGCATCGAATTCATCGGCGAGCTTGCGGACCGCATTCCCGAGCTTTGCAAGCAATTCGACGTGGATCCTTCCCTCGTTAAAATCATCAACATCGAAGCGGCTCCGACCGCTCTTCCCGGCTTCGATCCGGAATTGGTCGAATACGCGATGCAAGTGCTGCAGAAAAAAGGCGTTACTTTCCGCATCGGAACCGCGATCAAAGAATGCACGCCGGACGGCGTTGTCGTCGGCGACGGCGAAGAAATCAAATCGCAAACGGTCATCTGGACCGGCGGCGTTCGCGGTAACCGTTTGATCGAAGAAGCAGGCTTCGAAACGATGAGAGGACGCGTGAAAGTCGACGAGTTCCTTCGCGCTCCAGGCCATGAGAACGTATATATTTTGGGCGACAACTCGCTCGTGTTTAACCCTGAAGGCCGCCCTTATCCGCCGACCGCGCAAATGGCGATGCAACAAGGCGTTAACTGCGCGCACAACTTGGTCGCTTCGATCCGCAACCAACCGTTGAAGAGCTACTCGTTCTCCAACAAAGGTACCGTGGCATCGCTCGGCAAAGGCGAAGCGATCGGCGTTGCGTTCGGCAAGAAGTACAAAGGCCGCATGGCTGCATGGTTGAAAAAAGCGATCGACATTCGTTACTTGTTCATCATCGGCGGAATTCCGCTTGTGTTGCGTAAAGGCAAGTTCCTCTAATGAGACACTGCAGCGTGCAAGTGCGGGGCCTGTTGACCCGTGACGAACTGGACCGTTACAACGCGCTGATGGAAGTGGGCTCTTACCTGGAGTCGCAGAGCCGCTACGATCTCGTGGCGACGGTTCAAGCGGAAGTGGATTTGCTCATTCAACCCGGAATCGAGAGGCTGAAAGAGAAAGGACGCGCGCGGGACCGAATGACCCAGGAATATTTGGAAGAAAAGCGTCGCGCGGAATGGGAAGCCCAGATGCGCGCGGCGGATGAAGACGAAGACGAATAACGAACGGCCGGTTACCGTGCTCCTTGAATAGGAGTTCGGGGACCGGTTTTTTTGTGTTACAATATTATCCAATGCGGGCTAACGAGGGAAAGCTTGGTTCAAGCGCGCATGAATGGGGAAAATTATCGGCAACCGTATCACAAACAAGAGGAGAGATGGTCAATGTCCGAGCGCATCGAGAAAGATTCAATAGGTAGCCATACGGTTCCGGATACGGTCTATTACGGGATTCAAACTCTAAGGGCGTTGGAAAATTTCCCGATTACGGGAACGCCGGTTCATTCGGAGCTGGTCGTTGCGTTGGCCCACGTGAAGAAAGCGGCGGCGCGGGCTAATCTGGAGATGAAGTGGCTGCCCTCGTCGATAGCGAACGCCATCGTCGCCGCAGCGGAAGAAGTCGTTCAAGGACAATGGGCCGATCAATTCGTCGTCGATTCGATACAGGGCGGCGCGGGTACGTCGATCAACATGAATATGAACGAAGTTCTGGCGAACCGGGCGCTGGAACTGATGGGACATCATAGAGGAGATTATTTCCATTGTAATCCGAACAATCACGTGAACATGTCCCAATCTACCAACGATGCGATTCCAACGGCTCTTCGGATTGCGGCGTACACGCTTGCCCAGCGATTATTAACGACGCTGGGGGAACTTCATGACGGCTTTCTTCGGAAATCGGAGGAGTTCGACGACGTAATCAAGATGGGCCGGACGCATCTGCAGGATGCGGTGCCGATCCGGATGGGGCAGGAATTCGGGGCGTACGCCAAAGTGCTCGAACGGGATATCGGGAGGATCGGAAGAGCCGTATCCGGGCTATTGTCCGTCAACATGGGCGCTACCGCGGTCGGTACTGGACTAAACGCTTCCGTTGATTATATTCGGATCGTCGTCGGGTTGCTGGCGGAGGACTTGGGGATTCCGGTAAGTTCCGCGCCGGATTTGGTCGACGCCACGCAAAATACGGATGCTTATACGGAGCTGTCGGGCGCATTGAAAGTATGCGCGATGAATATGTCCAAAATCTGCAACGACATCCGCTTGATGGCATCCGGTCCGCGCGTAGGCCTTGGCGAAATTCAGCTGCCTCCGCGTCAGCCGGGCTCATCGATTATGCCTGGAAAGGTTAATCCCGTCATGGCCGAAGTCGTGAACCAGGTCGCCTTCCAAGTGATGGGCAACGATCATACGATCTGCATGGCATCGGAAGCGGGACAATTCGAATTAAACGTCATGGGCCCGGTAATCGCGTTTAATTTACTGCAATCCTTGAAAATTATGCGAAACGCCTTAGACGCGTTCCGGCGCTACGCGCTCGAGGGTTTGACGGCGAACCGAGAGCGTTGTCGCGATTACGTAGACCGCAGCTTCGGCATCGTAACCGCGTTAAATCCGCATCTGGGCTACGACGTGGCCGCCCAGCTCGTCAAGGAAGCGATGGCATCCGGGATGACGATTCGCGAGCTCATCGTCGAGCGCAACCTGTTGACCGCTGCGGAAATCGATGAAATTCTGGATCCTATGCAGATGACGACGCCGGGCATCGCAGGGGAAAGATTGCTAAGGGATCAACAGTAATAATGATTAGATCGTACGCGAACAAAAAATGGCTGCCCGTTTGAAAGGGCAGCCATTTGACGTATTTAGGTTTAGCCTTGAAGAAGCAATCTAACTAGCGATTCGCCGGTCAACAGGTTTCCGACGTAGAACGAACCGAACTCGCCGTAGCGCGCGCTCACTTCGTCGAAGCGCATCTCGTAGACGAGCTTCTTGAATTGCAGCGCGTCGTCCGCGAAGAGCGTGACGCCCCATTCCCAGTCGTCGAAGCCGACGGAGCCGGAGATGATTTGCTTGACCTTGCCGGCGTAACCGCGGCCGATCATGCCGTGGCTGCGCATAAGCGTTTTGCGGTCATCCATCGGGAGCATGTACCAGTTGTCTTGAAGGTCGCGTTTCTTGTTCATCGGGTAGAAGCAGATGTGATTGCTCTTCGGCAGAATCGGCTTCAGACGGGCGACGATCTCTGGGATTTGCAGCGGATCGACTCCAGGTGGCGCCATATAGTTACTGAGCTCTACTACGCTCACGTAGGAATATTCTTTGCGGGTGAACCGTGCGAATCCGGAACGGTTGAACGCGTTCTCGATGGCGTTCAATTCCTCCAGCGTTTCTCTCAAATGCATGAAGATCAGGTCGGCTTTCTGGCCTACGATCGAATACAATCCGAGGCTTCCCTCGTTGCGCGATTCGACCTCTTGCCATTCCGTAACCAGGCTCATTAATTCATTCAAAGCTCCGTCTTGCTCGGCCGCTGAAGCCGCGTTCCAAGCTTGCCAATCGATGCTGCGCAAATCATGAAGGACGTACCAGCCTTCCAACGTTTGGGCCGCTTCGCTCATCGTCAATCTCTCCTTGTCCAATATGCTGTTCCCATTGTAGCCCAAGAGCGGGGTACGGGCAAACCTTGGCACCCGTCATTGGGCAAAAAAATCGAACGCGTCGCCGCATTGTTCACATCTCCTTCACACCCTGCTCGTTGACTGGCCATGGACCAACTTGTAAACTGATAAAGTACGCGATTTTTGCGCAATTGGTAACGCGAACGGCAAAGCCGTTTTACATGGAGGGAAAAACGTTATGGCCGGTGGAATACTAGGCGGCATATTGTTCGGGATTATCGGATCGCTGCTTTGTCTGGTGCTGTTTTTCGGCATCGGCTTCATATTGAACATGCTGATCAAGACGACTTGGTTTCCGTTCTGGATGTTCTTGGTTATCGTCGTGCCTATCGGCATCTGGCAATTGTGGCAGAACGACCTTAGCGTCGCCGAGAATATCCGGTCGATGCTCGTATCGGACATGATTCTAATCGCGGCGGGTGCGGCAGGCGCGTACCTGAGCGGCTGGGCGATCCGGGCTTTGCGGCGCGGCGGGTACAAAATGTTCTAATGCCGCTGCGCGGTCAGGAGGGGAAGCATGCTCCGTTTATCGGAAGGAAAGAAGCTGGCGAAGTACGCTCTCGTGGGCGGGTTAAACACGGGGGTGGATTTCGCCGTTTTTTGTACGCTGGTCTATGCCGTCGGAATGGGGTCGTTCGGCGCGCAGACAATTTCTTATGTTGCGGGCGTCGTGAACAGTTATTTACTTAACCGTTATTGGACGTTTCAGGTGAAAGGCAAGAAAAGCATGGCCGAGTTGGCGCGGTTCATTCTGATTAACGTCTTGTCGTTCGCGGCGGCCACCGCCGTGTTGCTTGGCTTGGAATGGTTCGGCATGGAGTCGGCATTCGCGAAGATCGGTTCCGTGTTCTGCTCGCTGGCGGTTAATTATGCGGGTTACCGTTTATGGGTATTTCAAGGAATGGAACAACCAGGCAAACGGGCACACTAACGGTAAAACAATCGCGAGGTGTTCGCCGTGCCCCTCATTCACGTGAACGGTGTCGAGCTTCATTACCATCTGCAGGGTAAAGGGACGCCCATCGTGTTCGTCCACCCTCCTTGCATCGGCAGCCGGGTGTTCACTTATCTTCGGAACGACTTGTCGCAGGATCACAAGACGCTATTGTTCGATTTCCGCGGCCACGGGCGCAGCGAAAGCTCTAAAGCAAGAATTACGATTTACTCGCTCGCCGAGGATATGCTCCGGCTGCTGGACGCGTTGCATATCGAACAAGCTTACGTATGCGCTTATTCCGAAAGCTCGTTCGTCGCCTTGCAAGCGTTGATGACGTACCCTAACCGATTTGTCGGAGGGATCTTGCTCGGCGGAGTCGCGGAAGCGACGGGTTGGAAAACGCGCGCTAAGCTAAAAGCCGGATTATGGGCGGGGAGGCTGGGAGCGAGAGGACTGATCTCTTTCCCCCTCTCGTGGGTGCATGCGGATAACCACGAGGCGTTTTACCGCATCCGCGGCGAGACGCGTTCGGGAGATATGCGGAAATGGCGCGAATACATGGAAAGCGCGCTGGCCTATTCGGCTTCGAAAAGGCTGAAGGAAATCAAGCAGCCTATGCTCCTGTTGTGCGGGCAAAAAGACGCGGAGTACAAGATATATATGCGGGAGATGCAGAGAGGGCTGACGAATTTTAGCTCGGCGTATATTCCGGGCGTCGGGCATACGCTGCCGATTTACGGCGCGGCACCGATCGGCGAGCTGATGCGAGGCTGGGTGAGCGCCCAGGAAGGGCAGAGGATTCAGGAATCCATGCGGACCGTGCACAGAGCCGCTGAGCGAGCTCGTCCGGCTTACGAGGACATTGTCGCCTCCCCGCGGGATTACGATAGCGAACAAGAGGCGCAAGAACCTTATTTCCACTGATCCCGCTGAACGGGAGATAGGCGAATCCATAGACTTCGGCACAAGGAATCGCGGCGACGAAGAGCGCCGGAGCGGCTTCTTGTAGCGAAGTCTTTTTTTACATCTCATCCGCGAAGGGGTTTTGTGCTACAATAGATAGACTATTATTCAGCGAAAAGAGTTGTCGAACCCGCTATGCGAGTGTCGAACTTGATGGAATTTACCGAGAATCACCGTTATTTTACGAATCGCGATTTTTCCCTTAGCGGCTTGGACCGCAAAGTGTTTATAGCCCTCTACCAGCCGATGGTAGGGGCGATTTCGGCGGCTTTCTATCAGCTGCTCTATCACCAGACCGCCGACGACGGCGCGGGTTTTTCCTCTCCCGAGCCGCAGCGCAAGCTGTTTCTCGGACTCGGCTACGAATTAAACGCGACGGGCCGCCAGGCGCTGATCGACGCGTCCTCTAAGCTCGAAGCGGTCGGCCTGTTGCAAGTGTTCCGCAATCATAATCCTTTGACGGAAGAATCGATGTACGAGTATGCGCTGCAACGGCCCCTGAGTCCGTCGGAATTTTTCTCGAACTATCATCTCACGTTATTGTTGCAGGATAAGATCGGCAAGTCCGCGCTGCTGGAATTGCGCGACGGGTTCGCGGCGGCGACGCCTCCCGAACTGGCACGTTTCGTTAATCGCGAGGAAGCAACCGTCCCGTTCTACGAGATGTTCAAGATCGCTTCCGCCGCTTTGGATCCCGAGTTGGAGACGGGCTGGGCGGAAAGCGCCACGGCAAGGGAGAAGAAGTCGTCCTTCGAGCCCCAGGAACGCATACGCCACAGCGAGATGCTGTTGCGGTTCCCGCGAGGCTCGGTCAATCGCGTATTCGTGGAACGGCTTAACCGAGCGCCCGAATCGATGGCGCAAATCAATTATTTAGCTTACAAATTCAATCTGGAAGTGCCGGAAATATGCAGGCTGCTCGACGAAGACGGCATCTTTCAGCTCGACGGCATCCTCCTATGGGACGAGCTCCAGAATCGAGCCAACTCGATGTACCGCCAAGATCGGAAGCGGGACGGGGAGCGCGAGCGGTTTCTCGCCAGGAGCGAGGAACGGCAAGCCGCGGATACGGGCGGCGAGCAAGGATCGAATTCGAATGCCGCTCTGCAGCTCGCTATCCCGGAACGATTCCAGGAAGACGTCACGGTTGCGCGCTACAACGAAATGCTGCGCCGCGAACCGTACACGCGGATGCTCGAACGATTTTTCCCGGGTATGGTGCCGGATAATTTCGTCCAAATTTTCGAGAAAATCGATTTGAACTATAAGCTGCCGGAGCCGGTGACGAACGTCCTCATCCATTACGTATTTTCATTAGGCCAGGCGCAACGTCTAACGAAGTCGTTCGTCGATTCCATCGCCGCCAATATGCTGGCCAAAGGGATCGACACGCTAGATAAAGCGGTTCTTTATATTCGCGAACAAGAGAAGCTCAACATTGCCCTCGAGCGGAAACGACGCGGAGACGAACCGGGTCGCGAAGGCGGTGCCGCTTTCCCGCAATCGGGACAAGCTCGCGGCGGCGGTCGACGCAAGCCCGCGATGTCCGTCGTCAAGGA
Source organism: Cohnella endophytica (assembly GCF_003628305.1). GTDB lineage: Bacteria > Bacillota > Bacilli > Paenibacillales > Paenibacillaceae > Cohnella > Cohnella endophytica. The sequence continues at coordinate 90,363 of NZ_RBZM01000003.1, forward strand.
CAACGGTCCGGCGCAGGAAGTCACTCCGGAACAAATGGAGAAAATGCTGGAGCGAGCAAGGGAATTAAAAGGAAAAAACTAATCTGTTGCGGTTACTCGACTGAGAGGTGAATCGAATATGGAATCATTGGGAGAGGCGTTGCGGCGGACGCCGTTCAATAACCTCGGCAACGCGGAGAATGTAGCGAGGCAAGTGCTGAACGATCCGCTCGTGCTGAAGCTGCGTTCCCGTTACCCGGAACTGGACGAACCGGTGCTCAGATTGAATCTGAACCGCTTGTATCAGATGACGACGGAATACCGGAATTGCAAATCATGTCCTGGACTAGCATTATGTCCGAACGATATGCAAGGACACTCCACGGGTATCAACTGTGTGGAATCGAACGGCAAGTGGCAATTGAACGACTACAAAACCGCATGCTCCAAGTGGACGGCCAACGAGCAGCAGGAGCAAATCCGGCGTCGCATCACGAGCTTCTACATCGATGAGACGGTGTTGGACGAGCGATACGACGAGGAAGAGATGATCCGACTCGATCCGGCGCGGGCCATCGCGGTCGATCAGTTGCAAAGCTACGTTCAAACGACGATCAGCGACGGGCTTCAGAAAAAGGGCATTTACCTGAAGGGCGATTTCGGCACCGGCAAGACGTTTCTGGCCGGTTACTTGCTTCAACGTTTGGCGAAGGAAGGGTTTTCCGGCGTAATCGTGTATATGCCGGAATTCGTGGAAGACGCCAAGGCGCTCATGTTCGAGCCGCAGAAGCTGAAGGAAACGCTGACGCTCATGAAAGAAGCGGACTTGCTCGTGTTCGACGATATCGGGGCCGAGAACTTGACTCCGTGGGTGCGGGATCATGTGCTCGGCGCGATCCTGAACCATCGGATGAACCGGAAGCCGACCTTTTATACGTCCAATCACGATTTCGAGGATCTGGAGAAGCACTTCAGCTTTACGCACAAAGAAGGCGAAGAGCTTCACAAAGGCCAGAGGCTGATGGACCGGGTGCGTCCGTTCGTCGACGTCGTGCACGTTCGGGGACGTAATCACCGGGGAACATAGAATAGCACGAGAAGCGAATAAGCCGCCGTAGAGCGGGTTGCTCGCTTCTTTTTTTCGCGTTTTGTCTTGATGGGGGAAGTTTGCAACCTCGACTAAAGTCTGATTGATACTGGACATGAGATGGTGCGAAAACCAGACGCGGAACGGTGGGAGAGTCGATCGGCGCGAGGTACGATTGAAACAAGAAAAAAAGCCGCATTAGTCCTCGAACCGTAAGCGGATCGTGTACCTCGCCTCTAGGAGAATTAAGCAATGGAATGGATGAATCATCTCTTCGTGCAATACGGATATATCGTTTTGTTTATCGGGTTATTATTGGAATCGCTGGCGCTGCCCTTTCCCGGGGAACTAGCCATGGCTTTTGCCGGACACTTGACTGCCCTCGGTCATTTTAATCTCGCGATCGCGATGGTTTGCGCGTTTCTCGGAGCTACCGTCGGTACGACGATCACTTATTATTTAGGTAAGAAACTAGGCAAGCTCTTTTTCGAGAAGTACGGCAAGTTCATTTTCTTAAATGCCAACCGATTGGACAAGTTAACGAAGTGGTTTGCGCGATACGGCAACAAGCTGTTGCTGGTCAGTTATTTTATCCCCGGCTTCCGGCATTTCACGGGTTATTTTTCGGGAATATCGGGTATTCGCTTTCGTAATTTTCTGATTTTTAATCATCTTGGCGCCTTAATATGGGTATCGACATACGTAATGGTTGGCCATGTTTTCAGCGGTCAGTTCGAAAAAGCGATCCATCTCATTTCTAAGTATTCTATGAGATTCGTATTCTGTATGATCGTGGTATCGGTGCTCGTCCTCCTGCTCAGAAAATATAAGACAGTCGCGAATTCCCGGAAAATAATGAAGAAAGAAGTGACGGTCCATGAGAGAAAATAAGCGCGAAAAAATATTGATCCTTACGGGCACGCTGGGCGACGGGCACAATCAAGCGGCGAAGGCGATTCTCGAAGCGACGGGTTTTTATCGTCCGGAGGTAGAAGTGAAAATCGTGGATTTCTTGCAATGGACCCACCCGTATTTACATTCGGTAGGCCGATTTTGCTATATGCAATGGGTGAAAGGGCTGCCTTCCGTCTATGGGTACTTGTACCGCAAAACCCGCGACGAGAACACGTTATCCAACCTGTTCAAAAGGATTAGATCGTTTAGCGCGGACCGGATGTCGAAGCTGCTGGACGAGGTCGAACCGACCGTGGTGGTCAGCACTTTCCCCGGTGCGGCGTCGGCAATGTCCTACTTAAAAGCCCAACATTTGACGGATGTTCCAACGGTAACGGTAATTACGGATTACACGGATCATAGCTATTGGATTCATCCTTTTACCGATCGTTACATGGTGGGCGCTGAGCATGTAAAGCAAGCATTGGTTAAGCATGGCGTCCCTATTCGCAACATCGAGGTAACGGGTATTCCGATAAAGCTATCCTTCACGCGCGCTTATAACCGGGTTGCGCTTTTCGAGAAACACGGCCTCGATCCGTCTATGCCGGTCATTCTTGTCATGGGGGGCGGAGACGGCCTTATCGGGAAGCAGTTGTCCTCCCTACTTAGATCGGAACAATCCCCGTGCTCACTCCAATTTATTTTCGTGTGCGGGCGCAACGAGAAACTTAAGAAGTCCCTCGAAGAAGAGTTAGGCAGCCGGAAAACAAAGTCGCGCCACAGGGTAGTCATTACCGGTTTTGTCGATTATGTGCACGAACTGATGGCTTTATCCGATGTCATCGTCACCAAGCCGGGCGGAGTTACCGTATCCGAAGCGTTAGCGCTCGAGTTGCCGATGATTTTATATAAACCGATCCCCGGCCAAGAGCAGGAGAATTCCGCGTATTTGATTCGAATCGGTGCTGCTTTGGAAGCCGGAAACGTTGCGGATTTAAAAGAACGGCTTCTGAACATGATGGAAAACCGGGCTTCGCTCGCCGACCTGAAGAACAACGCAAGGTTAAACAATCTTAAAGACGGCGCCTATAACGTTCTCACGGCGATATTGCAGACGCAAAACCAATATGTTCCGGCATTCGAAAATTCGCATACGGCATGGGCAGGAGCCAATGCGTAGTTGATCTACGCGCCCATATTTCGATCGAACCCACGTCAGTAATGACGCTGGGTTTTTTGGCTATCGCCGATAGATAAGCAAAACAAAAAATAGTTATCAATTATTTTTATAGTAGTTATTGACAGCCGGCAAGGCCAACTGTTATCATTTCACCAATACCAACTAATCAGGTAGGAATTATAAAACGGGTAGGAATTCTTTAGGTATAAAGGGCGACCGGATTGGCCATCCGGAGTCTGCGCAGAGTGAAAGACTGACAGCTACGACAATCGAATATATATTAGGGGTGTATGAGAATGAAAACATTTAAAAACCTCCGTTGGGCAATCATTGCGGCAATTATCGTTACGGTTTTATCGGCTTGCGGTTCGAATAACGGCAATAACAAGTCCTCCGAGACGGGCGTTACGGGTAAAACGCCAAGCAAGGTCACGCTTCTGAACGTCAGCTACGATCCGACCCGTGAACTGTACGCGGAGTTCAATAAAAGCTTTGCCGAATACTGGAAGCAAAAGACGGGCGGAACGGTAGACATCAAGCAATCCCACGGGGGATCGGGCGCGCAAGCTCGCGCGGTTATCGACGGTCTGGACGCGGATGTCGTTACGCTGGCGCTCGGTTACGATATCGATTCGATCGCCGCCAAGGGAGCGATCAAGACGGATTGGCAGAAGTCGTTCGACGACAACAGCACGCCGTACACGTCGACGATCGTTTTCCTCGTTCGCAAGGGCAACCCGAAAGGCATCAAGGACTGGAACGACCTGATCAAGGACGGCGTGAAAGTCATTACTCCGAATCCGAAAACGTCCGGCGGAGCCCGTTGGAACTACTTGGCGGCATGGGGTTATGCGACGAAAACGCTCGGTTACGACGAGCCTCAGACGCTTGATTTCATGAAAAAATTGTTCAAGAACGTCCCCGTGCTCGATACGGGCGCTCGCGGGTCGACCACGACGTTCGTGGAAAAGGAAATCGGCGACGTGCTGCTCGCATGGGAGAACGAAGCCTACCTTGCGTTAAAAGAATATGGCGACAAATATGAAATCGTTACGCCTTCGATCAGTATTCTTGCGGAACCTCCCGTTGCGGTCGTAGACAAGAACGTAGATAAAAAAGGTACCCGCGAAGTCGCGGAAGAGTACCTGAAATATTTGTACACGGAACAAGGACAGGAAATCGCGGCGAAAAACTTCTATCGCCCGCGCTTGCAATCGGTCGCCGACAAATACAAGGACCAATTCAAAGAACTGAACCTGCTTTCCATCGACGCGGATTTCGGCGGTTGGAAAGAGGCGCAAGCGAAGCACTTCGCGGATGGCGGAACGTTCGATAAAATTTATACCCCGGGTTCCTAAAAAAGGGCCGGGAAGGGGAGCTAAGGCGGGCACATGACAGGACTTCGCAGGAAAGACCGGGTATTGCCGGGATTATCAATCACGTTGGGGTTCGGAGTGCTCTATCTCAGCCTCATCGTCCTTATTCCGCTAGCCGCGCTTGTCCTTAAATCGGCTAATCTTTCCCCTTCGGAATGGTGGAATACGATTTCCGATCCAAGGGTCGTAGCCTCGTATAAATTGAGCTTAATGACCGCTTTCTTCGCGGCGCTGGTCAACTTGGTATTCGGACTGCTGCTGGCTTGGGTGCTCGTTCGTTACCGCTTCCCGGGCAAACGGATCATGGACGGACTGATCGACTTGCCTTTCGCTTTGCCGACGGCCGTCGCGGGCATTGCCCTAACGACGATCTACGCGCCCAAAGGCTGGGTAGGCTCGTTGCTTGAACCGCTCGGCATCAAAGTGGCGTACACGCCGCTAGGCATTACGATCGCGCTCATTTTTATCGGATTGCCGTTCGTCGTTCGCACGGTCCAGCCGATCATTCAGGATATGGAATCCGACATGGAGGAAGCGGCCGTATTGCTCGGCTCCTACCGTCTTAGAACGTTTTTCAGAATCATTTTGCCGGATTTGATCCCTCCGCTGTTGACGGGGTTCGCCCTGGCGTTCGCACGCGGTATCGGCGAATACGGCTCGGTCGTGTTCATCTCCGGAAATATGCCGATGAAAACCGAAATCGCGCCTTTGCTAATCATTACGAAGCTTGAGCAGTACCAGTATAGCCAAGCGGCCGCGGTGGCCGTCGTACTGTTGCTTATCTCGTTCGTGCTGCTGCTCTTCATTAACATCCTGCAACGGTGGAGCAATCGCCGGCTGCGCACCGTGAAGGGAGACTGACCGAAATGGCCGGAATCGTTACGAATCCTCGGGCGGGCAAAAAAACCGCGCCGACGCGCCCGCACTTGACGGAATCGCGTACCGTTCGTTATGTGCTTATCGGGATATCGCTGGTTTTCCTGGCGTTGATCGTCATCCTTCCGATGGTCGCGGTCATCGCGGAGTCGTTTCGCAAAGGATGGAGCGCGTACTTGTCGGCGCTGACCGATCCGGATGCGATGTCAGCGCTCAGATTGACGCTCATTACCGCGCTTATCGCCGTCCCGCTGAACACGATCTTCGGGGTCGCGGTCGCCTGGGCGGTCACGAAGTTCAAATTCCGCGGCAAAAACCTGTTAATCACGCTAATCGATCTACCGTTCGCGGTGTCGCCTGTCGTCAGCGGATTGATCTACGTATTGCTGTTCGGCGCTCAAGGTTTCTTGGGACCGTGGCTCGATGCGCATAACATCCATATTATTTTCGCGACGCCGGGGATTGTCTTGGCCACGATGTTCGTTACCTTTCCCTTCGTGGCGAGAGAGCTCATCCCTCTGATGGAGTCGCAAGGGGTACAGGATGAGGAAGCGGCCGTTAGCCTGGGGGCTCGCGGTTGGCGGGTATTCTTCAAAGTAACGCTGCCCAATATCAAGTGGGGATTGTTATACGGGATGATTTTGTGTAACGCCCGCGCTATGGGGGAGTTCGGAGCGGTATCCGTCGTATCCGGCCACATCCGGGGCGAGACGAATACGCTGCCGCTGCACATCGAGATCCTGTATAACGAATATCAATTCAGCGCGGCGTTCGCGGTGGCGTCCTTGCTTATGCTGCTCGCCATCGTGACTCTTGTAGCCAAGTCGATATTGGAAAGCCGCATGAGTCAAGAACATTAACTTGCGAACTGTCGAACATAAGCTCCGGAATGAATACGGGAGGGAAACGAATGGCGAAACCGGTAGAAGTAGATGAGCGTTGGCTTAGCCGCATAGCGGAGCAAGTGAACGGATTGGAGTACGGCGAAGTGAATATCGTCGTCCATGATGGAAGAATCGTACAAATCGAACGCAAGGAACGCAAGCGATACGACGATTTCTCGGGTCGCGCGGTCAAGCAGGAACACAACGAGGCGCAATAGCATCGGTTAATTAGCGACCATGCGATAATTCGACAAGCGATGAACAGTCCTCTTGATAGGGGCTGTTCTTTTTTTTGCTGGACGGACTCATCGATTAATTCGCGAGAAAAAAACAAAGCCGTTAAGGAAGATCATCTTCCTTGACGGCTTTGTTTTTTCGAACGGTAAATCTAAATTAAGAAATGTTAAATTTAACGACGACCGCAATGATAAACACGACGGCCATGAAGCCGAACATCGCTCCGAAGCCGATAGCGGTATCCATAAAGTCATCGCGCGGTTCTTCGTTGATGTGCTGGCGGGGATCTCTAGCGTTTTCCATGGGAAAGCCTCCTGACACATTCGATACTAACATTATACCCAACATCGCTTTTTGTTGTAAAGTATTCCCGATCGGGCTTCGTGACAAGTTTGCGACAACGGACCGATTAAGCAGGGCGCGAAACTCCCTAACTGTGCTACAATGGGAGGAACGGGTGTTCTGCCCCATACCTGCCGTGCGAGGAGGCGCCGATATGGACGAAGGGATTTCAACCCAGAGCCGGGACAAGGCGATGGAAAACATACGACACAAGCTTGCGCTGCTCCCGGATCAGCCGGGCTGCTATTTAATGAAAAACGAAGAAGGCAAAATCATCTACGTGGGCAAAGCCAAAGTGCTCAAAAACCGGGTTCGCTCCTATTTCTCGGGAAGCCACAACGCCAAAACGCAAAAGCTGGTCTCGGAAATCCGGGATTTCGAATATATCGTAACCGCGAGCAACACGGAGTCGCTTATTCTCGAATGCAACTTGATCAAGGAGCATTTTCCTCGATATAACGTGCTGCTCAAGGACGACAAGTCTTTTCCCTATCTGAAAATCACGCACGAAGCTCACCCGAAGCTCGAAGTGACCCGGCGGATCGTGAAGGACAAAGCCAAGTATTTCGGCCCTTATCCGAACGCGTTCGCCGCCCAAGAGACGAAGAAACTACTGGATAGGTTGTACCCGCTGCGCAAATGCAATACGTTGCCGGACAAGGTTTGTTTATATTACCATCTCGGCCAATGCGTGGCGCCATGCGAATATAAGATTGATCAAGCGGTCTACGACGAGATGATCGGCGAGATTTCGCGTTTCTTGAACGGCGGGCACGGAGATATCAAAAAAGAGCTAAAGCGCAAAATGGAATCCGCGGCGGAAGAACTGGAGTTCGAGCGGGCAAGGGAATACCGCGACCAGATCGTGGCGATCGAAGCGCTCATGGAAAAGCAAACGATCAATATGTCGGACGCGATGGACCGCGACGTATTCGGTTATTCCGTCGACAAAGGCTGGATGTGCGTGCAAATTCTGTACATGCGCCAAGGAAAAATGATCCAGCGCCACGTGTCCGTGTTCCCGTACTACGGAGAAGCGTACGATGACTTCCTAAGCTACGTGACGCAATATTACAGCGATAACCCGGCGCTGCCGCGCGAGATGCTGCTTCCTGCACCTCCGGAGGCGGGCGAATCGGAGAAGGCTATAGGTGCGAGCGAATCAGCGACGGAAGCGGGGATGGCGTCTGAAGCCGCTTCGGCAACTGAAGGTTCGTCGGCGCTTTTAGTTGCGGAGGAGAAGGAATCCTACGGAGAAGATGCGGGGTCGGCGGACGCGGCGGACGCTGCAGAAGAGGGAGAAGCCGCCGAGGTCGGCGAATCGTTGCGGCGCTGGCTTAAGATCAAAGTTGCCATTCCTCGCCGCGGCTCGAAACGCCAGCTCGTCTCGATGGCTTGCGACAATTCGCGCGTAGCTTTGGAGGAAAAGTTCCGTTTGATCGAACGCGACGAGTCCCGCAGCGTGAAGGCGGTGGAAGGATTAGCACGTTGGATCGGCATTCCGAGCGCGGACCGGATCGAGGCGTTCGATAACTCGAACATCCAGGGTTCGTCGCCGGTTTCGGCGATGATCGTGTTCACGAACGGCAAACCGGACAAGAAGGAATACCGTAAATATAACGTTAAGACGGTGCAAGGTCCCGACGACTACGAGTCGATGCGGGAAGTCGTGAGGCGTCGTTACGAACGCGTGCTTAAGGAAGGACTGAAACTGCCCGACCTGATCGTCGTAGATGGAGGCAAAGGTCATATCGCGTCCGTGCTTGACGTATTAACGAACGAGTTGGGCTTGGACGTTCCGGTTTGCGGTTTGGCGAAGGATGCCAAGCATAGAACGGCGGAACTGCTCGTAGGCGACCCTCCTGAAGTCGTACCGTTGCCGCGCGATAGCCAGGAATTTTATTTGCTGCAGCGCATCCAGGACGAGGTTCACCGTTTCGCGATTACGTTTCATAGGGAGAAGCGGGCGAAGTCGATGGTCGCGTCCCGCCTCGACGCCATTCCCGGCATCGGGGAGAAGCGGCGCAAGCAGTTGCTTAGCCACTTTGGCTCGCTGAAGGCGATCAAGGAAGCGACGGTCGAGGACTTCAAAGCCGTCTCCATCGGAGACTCGCTCGCTCAACGGATTTTGGAGACGCTAAACGCGGAGTAAGGGGATAGGAGAAAGCGATAAACCGGTCGTCAGATTAATCTGGCGGCCGGTTTTATTTGACCGTTTCTTTGTACTCGTACTATCAGGTTTTACCCAACTACAGCCTTCCTTCAGTCTGCTTCGAGGCACGTAGTCAGGTTTTAACCAACTACAGTCTTCCTTCAGTCTGCTTCGAGGCACGTAGTCAGGTTTCATCCAACTACAGCTTTCTCTCGGCACACTTCGAGGCATGCAGTCAGGTTTTAACCAACTACAGCCTTCTATCGGCGCGCTCCAAGGCACGGAGTCAGGTTTTAACCAACTACAGTCTTCTCCCGGCCCGCTTCGAGGCACGCAGTCAGTTTTTAACCAACTACAACCTACTCTAGGTCCGCACCACCTCCATCACCCAATTAGTTTGACTAGGTTGAGAGTCCCGTTCGAGAGCCAGTTAGTTCGCCGGAGCAAGTAACTTCCTGCTGGGCACCCCGTTCGAGCGTCAGTTAGTTCGCCGGAGCGAGTAACTTCCTGCTTGGAGTTTCGTTCGAGCGCCAGTTAGTTCGCCGGAGCAAGTAACTCCCTGCTGAGAGTCCCAATCGAGCGCCAGTTAGTTCGCCGGAGCAAGTAACTCCCTGCTGAGAGTCCCGTTCGAGCGCCAGTTAGTTCGCCGAAGCAAGTAACTTCCTGCTGGGCGCCTCGTTCGAGAGCCAGTTAGTTCGCCGGAGCAAGTAACTCCCTGCGGAGAGTCCCGTTCGAGCGCCAGTTAGTTCGCCGAAGCAAGTAACTTCCTGCTGGGTGCACCGTTCGAGCGTCAGTTAGTTGGCCGGAGCGAGTAACTTCCTGCTTGGAGTTTCATTCGAGCGCCAGTTAGTTCGCCGGAGAAAGTAACTCCCTACTGAGAGTCCCGTTCGAGCGCCAGTTAGTTCGCCGAAGCAAGTAACTCCCTGCTGAGAGTCCCCTTCGAGCGCCAGTTAGTTCGCCGAAGCAAGTAACTTCCTGCTGGGCGCCCCGTTCGAGCGTCAGTTAGTTCGCCGGAGCGAGTAACTTCCTGCTTGGAGTTTCGTTCGAGCGCCAGTTAGTTCGCCGGAGCAAGTAACTACCTGCTAGAAGATCCGTTCGAGCATCAGTTAGTTCGCCGGAGAAAGTAACTCCCTGCTGAGAGTCCCGTTCGAGAGCCAGTTAGTTCGCCGGAGAAAGTAACTCCCTGCTGAGAGTCCCGTTCGAGCGCCAGTTAGTTCGCCGGAGAAAGTAACTCCCTGTTGAGAGTCCCGTTCGAGCGCCAGTTAGTTCGCCGAAGCAAGTAACTTCCTGCTGGGCGCCCCGTTCGAGCGCCAGTTAGTTCGCCGAAGCAAGTAACTTCCTGCTGGGCGCCCCGTTCGAGCGTCAGTTAGTTCGCCGGAGCGAGTAACTTCCTGCTGAGAGTCCCGTTCGAGCGGTTAAATTAATCTCCCACCGCGCCGCCTCTAGCACCCAATTAGTTTGACTAGGTCAAACTAAACTCCCACCGCGCCGACTCCAGCACCCAATTAGTTTGACTAGGTCAAACTAAACTCCCGCTGCGCTACCTCGAGCACCCAATTAGTTTGACTAAGTCAAACTAGACTCCCATCGCACCGCCTCCAACACACAATAAGTTTGACTAGGTCAAACTAAACTTTAGCCACAACGAGCAAACGCCGTCCGTCCCCGCCGTCGCACCCGGAACGAAAAGGCCTCCCTTCCGAATCTTTAGTTTTTCTTCAGATTTATCACAGTCGGTTCCTTATTTCTTTTCCTTATGATGTGTTCATCACGTTGCAAGGAGAGATAATGTATGCCTTCTAGAACTTATAAACCTTTATTGTGGCTGTTAGCCATACCGCTGCTGAACCTTCTGTACGCTCTGCAAAATCATTCGTCGACGGGAGTCCAGTCGCTAGTCACCGAGGTGGATCGGAATACGCCGTTCATTCCAGCGTTTTCGGTACCGTATTTGCTCTGGTACCCCTTTTTGTTTATCGTGCTGACATTGATCCTGCTTCGCGACAAAAGGCAATATTACCGTACGTTGCTTTCGCTCTGTCTCGGATTATTGGTTTCCAATTTGATTTTTTTGATGTTCCAGACGACGGTCCCCCGCCCGGAGGTTCCCGCAATGGGAACGTTCAACCGTCTCGTATCCCTCGTATACGCCAACGACGAGCCTTATAACTGTTTCCCGAGCATACATGTCATGACGAGCACGTTGATGTTATTCGGCTCCGCGGCATTGCGATGGCAGGTCAGAATTCCCGTCGTCGTCTTCGCTCTTTCCATCATCGCATCTACGCTTTTCATTAAACAGCACGTAATCGCGGACGTTCTGGCGGGGATACTGATCGCGCCACTCGTTTATTGGGCAGCCGACCTGCTATTGGAGAAGTTAAGCAGCAGAAAAAAAGCGCCGTCTCCAAACGCAAGGGAGGTGAGCCGGCGCCATGCGATTGATGAGTGAGGAGAGCCGACTATTCCTGCGCAGGTTTCTGCGGCGTCCGAAGCAGATCGGGAGCATCGTTCCCAGTTCGGGTTATTTGTCCCGGCGTATGGTTTCCGCGATTCCTTGGCACCGTGTGGGGACCATAGCCGAGCTGGGAGCGGGCACGGGAGCGATTACCGGAGAGATTGCCCGCATGGCTGTATCGACCGCTAAAGTATTCGTGTTCGAGAAGGATGCGAAAATGAGGCAGCGATTAAAGCGGATGTATCCCGAATTCATCTGCGGAGCCAACGTGACGAATCTATCGCTCCTGCTTGAGGCTTATGGATTATCGGGCGGGCTTGATTGCATCGTGAGCGGATTGCCATTCTATAACTTCTCGGAACCCGTACGAGAGATGTTGCTAGGACACATCTTCGAAGCATTAAAGCCCGGCGGCTTATTCGTTGCGTTTCAATATTCCTTGCAGATGCGCAAGCCGTTGTCGCGAAAGTTCGAAATCGAGCGAATCGATTTCGTTCCGTTAAATTTCCCGCCCGCGTTCGTATATGTCTGCCGAAAAAGATAATTAGCCGTAAGCAACCGATCCCCCACGGATTGTATTTTGCTGGAAAAAAGGCGCGCCGTAGGTATAGAATGTAGGAAAATAGAAGGAAAGAGGGGAAGGGCATGAACGGTGGCACGATTCTCGTCGCGGACGACGACTCCGAAATTCGCGATGTCATCCATGTGTATTTACGCAATGAAGGGTACCGCGTGCTGGAGGCGAATAACGGGAGGCAAGCCGTAGAACTCGTCAAAACCGAACCTGTCCGGCTCCTCATTCTGGACGTCATGATGCCCGAGATGGATGGCATTCAAGCTTGCCTAAAAATCCGCGAAATATCGGAAATCCCAATCATTATGCTGTCGGCCAAACAAGAGGATATCGACAAAATCCAAGGCTTGTCCACGGGAGCCGACGATTACGTATCCAAGCCCTTCAGTCCGCTGGAGCTTATCGCGAGAGTTAAGGCCCAGCTTCGGCGCCAATCCCGCACCGCCAAGTCCGAGGCGGATACATCCATCCTCGTGGCGAATGACCTGCAAATCGATATCGCTCGCCATCTTGTCACGGTTAAGGGGTTGGAGGTTGCCTTAACCCCGCTGGAATTCGCGATTCTCGAACTGCTCGTGACCCATCCCGGCCAAGTGTTCCATGCCGATAAAATCTACGAGAAAGTGTGGAAGGAACCAGCCGGGTTCTCGGAAAATACGGTGATGGTGCACATTCGTAATCTTCGCGAGAAGGTGGAGATCAATCCGCGGGAGCCCCGCTACATCAAGACGGTATGGGGGGTAGGCTATAAAATTGATAAATAAATTCCTGACGGTCATCAGCGGCAGGGGAAGCATCCGTATGCAAATGGTTTGGTCGTTCATCGCGAGCCTAATCATGGGCTTCCTCGTATCCATCGCCATCCCCAAAGGAATGTTTTTCGACGTTCCCGCGTCCATCATCGCATTTTTCGGTACTTTTACGTTGTCTTTTCTGGTGCTGACCCGCCCTACGATCAGGTACTTAGTGAAATTGTCGGAAGGTTTGACCATTATCTCAAACGGAAATCTTCGTTATCGGATCGCCGGGAGGAGGCAAGACGAACTGGGCAAAGTCGCCGAACGCATTAACGCGATGGCCGAGAAATTAGAAGCCCAACTGGAAAGGGAACGAGAGACCGAGAAATCGAAGATGGAGCTGATTACGGGAGTTTCGCACGATTTGAGGACGCCACTCACGAGCATTATCGGTTATCTGGAGCTGCTGAAGGGCAAAGCCTACAAAGACGAGGAAGAATATGAGAGGTTTATCGCAAATACGCACAGCAAAGCGCATCATTTGAAGACGCTTATTGACGAGCTGTTCGAATATACCCGCCTCTCTCAGGGGGGAGCGAGCTTACAGATCGCCTTCATTGATCTAAGAGAGCTATTAATCCAATTTTTGTCGGAGATCGAGCCGATCGCGAAGGAAAGCCGAATCGAGGTTCATGCCGACGTTCCGGAGAGGCAACTGATGATCCGGGTCGATCCCGAGCAAATCCGCAGAGTCGTCGACAATCTGTTGACCAATGCAATAAAGTTCTCCCCGATGCCCGGCGACATAAAAGTCGTTTTGGCCGCCGACGACGGCCAAGCGACGATTACGGTCGAGAACGAGGGAGAACCGATTACGGAGGAACAAGAGGCGAGATTGTTCGAACGCTTTTACAAAGCGGACGCCGCTCGTTCAAACGACAGTCGGAGGGGTGGAGCCGGACTCGGACTGTCGATCGCTAGAGGAATAGCGGAGCAGCACGGCGGCCGACTAACTCTCGACTACGCCGATGGTAAATTCAGCTTTCGACTGTTTTTGCCTCTCTCCTGAAGGTTCGATGTAGCCACCAGATGGCGATCGCTACGATTGCGGGCATCGCGATGCTGAAGACGCCGCCGATAAAGTCGTATGGCAACCCGTCGAACATCATTTGCAGTCCCATCAGAATCGCATCGAGAGTCACGTGAGCGAAAATAGCGGCCATAATGCCGAATCGCAGCATGAACCAACCGAAGAGGAAGGACATGAGGACTAGCTCGATTATTCGCGTGTAGAAAGGGTAGATCGCGTACCCGACATGCCCAAGCGCCCATAATAATCCCGGAGGAACGATCGCCGCGATCGTCAGGATGGAGGCCGTTCTATGCGAAGGTTCGCGCCCTAACAGTTTGCGGGCGGTTCCGACGAACCAACTGCGGAAGAGGCCGATGCCGAACAAACGGCTTTGAAGCTCTTCGGAAATGCCGGCGCACCAAGCCAATAGCGGCAATAGCCACGGGATGCTCATATTGTACATCGATTGGGACGCATCCGACGAAGAGAAGGACCCCAATGACTTCTCCAGAACGAGAAGAATAAACGACTGCGCTCCAAGCAAAATGAATGCAAGAAAATAACCTATGCGCATGCTGTTCAGCACGTCGTTCCCGTAACCGGCTTCTTTCCATCTGGGCCATAAGGAACGCCCCATGGACCTCCAGAGTCCGTCTCCTCCGACTGCGGAGAAGTATGTGAGCAACGCCATCGCCGCATAAGTGATGAGGCTAGCGATAACGCTGACGTTGTCGCTTAGGCTTGCGCCCATTTTCCACGTTCCCGCCCTCAGCCCCGGTATCATGTTAAACGTCAATCCCGCATATAGCGCGAAGAAGATCACGGATAAGAAAATGCCCCGGCGATAGGAAGTGTGTTCCCCGTGCGTTCCCGTATAGACGATCGCGATTACGAACATGAGCAGGGAGGGCAGAATGAATCCGAAAATCGAAAGCTGCATCGCCCAATGCTCCTGTTTGTCCATGTAGCCGGTAAAGGAGGCAGGTAAGTCGACGCCATACGTAACGGAGCCTCCTTGCCAAGGAGGGAATGCCGATGAGATCGCGCTGTAACCATTCGGAACGGCGACTTTTAACCATGGGTTTGCTTGCCCGATTTCGGGTAGAGCGGAAACGAACCTTACCGATCCATCGGCATTTTCCTGGCCATCCCATTTCCATTGATCCGCCTGAACGCCCCAATGCATGGCATAATTCATCGCCCGGTCGGCAAGATTATCCGCGGGTAAGTCTGAATTTACCTGTTCGGAAGATTGGTTCCCTTTCGTTTGCCAGGCGACGAGTTTCCCCTTATCCATGTCCAGGTACAGCACCAAACCTTCTAGGGTATCGCGAAGACGAATTTCCACGGCATATACGTCACGCGGAGCGGTAGCCGACCATTGTTTATCGAACGCGTCCACGAGCTCGTATTTCGTCAGGTAACCGACGGTGTCGCTATCCGAAAGGTGCGTCACGGTCGTTTTTTCCACGTTTTCCCGCGCGAGGCCGAAACGGTCGCTCGCCCACTCCAGCGCTTTAACGTTCGCTTCCGTCCTTGTTAGCACATGATTGGTATCGGTCGAGAACAATTGTCCGGTAACGGGGAATACTTGAATAAGAAGAAAGAGCAGGAACCCTATCGTTGCCGTCCATAGCCAGCGCTTATCCAGTTGTGATGGGACTATTCGATTCAAAATCATCTCTCCTTATACGCTGGTCTTTTCCCCTAATTTCCATCAAGTATCTCTCAAATTCGTCGAAAATGAAAGCAAAGCGCTCGATAATCATTGTCCGGGGCTCTATCCATGCGTTTACTTTCGGTTTTATCGTTCAAATCAGTCGGAATGCCCCCTTTTTGGTGTTGTCCCCCTCAGATGGAAGGAATATAATTCGATGGTACGTCATTCATGAGCAATGACGAACCGAAATCTAACTCGCCGAATTTCAGAAAGATGAAAACGGGGGAACCAACCGATCGCGCGTACAAGTCTAATTGTATTCGATGATCATGGGGTGAATTCCGGTCGCGATGCAATTTGCCGGCCGGATAGGGCAGCCTGTTCGAGCCCGAACCCGACAGCTAACCTCGTAGGCGACTTGCGAACGGGAATCGCGTGCGTATTCTAAGCACTGGATTTCCAGTGCTTTTTTTTGTTGTCCGGATATGAAAATAAGTTTGAGGTGAATGACTTGTTTAAGAAAGCCGTGCGATGGCTTAACGCATCGCCGCCCCGTATTTTATTGTCGGGTTTCGCATTGATTATTCTTTTCGGCGCCGAGTTGCTCAGATTGCCGATCGCCAGCGTGAGCGGCAGTTCCATGTCATTCGTGGACGCGCTGTTCACGGCCACGTCCGCAACGTGCGTAACCGGGCTCGTAGTCCTTGATACAGGCACTTATTTTACCACTTTCGGGCATTGGGTAATCTTGCTGCTGATTCAAATAGGCGGAATCGGCTTCATGACGATGGCCACGCTCTTCGCGCTCATACTTAGAAGAAGAATATCGCTGAAAGAACGGCTAGTCCTGCAAGAATCCCTTAACCAGGGCAGCATCGAGGGACTCGTTCGACTCGTGAGAAAAGTCGTTTTCTACGCGCTTGCGGTCGAGACGGTCGGTGCGCTGCTATATACGTTCCGTTTCGCGGCGGACATGTCGCTAGGAAAAGCGATCTATCATGGGGTATTCCACTCGATTTCGATTTTCAACAACGCAGGTTTCGATTTGACGGGAGACTTTCAAAGCTTTTTCAATTACTCCGAGGATATTTATATGAATGTCGTATCGATGGGCTTGATCATCGTCGGCGGATTCGGTTTCGTCGTCCTCGCGGATTTATTCGATTTCCGTCGCAGAAACAAATTTTCCTTGCATACGAGAGTCGTGCTGAGCGTTAGCGCCGGTCTGATCGTAATCGGGACGTTGGTCATTTTCATATTCGAATTTACCAACAATCGTTCGATCGGAAGCGATGGTTTCGGACACAAGCTGCTCGTCTCGCTGTTCCAATCGGTGACGACGCGTTCCGGCGGAGTGGCTACGGTCGATGTTTCCGAATTCCGCCAGGCGACGCAGTTTTTCATGATCATCCTCATGTTCATTGGCGCTTCTCCGGGTTCGACGGGCGGAGGGATCAAGACGACCACGTTCGCCGTGTTGGTCGGCGCCGTGTTCGCGATGATACGCGGGAAGGAAGACGTCGTGCTATTCCGCCATCGGCTTGCGCAAGAAAGAGTCTACAAGGCGGTCACGGTTACATTGTTCTGTATCGGAATCGTTATGCTAGGGACGATGTTGCTCGCGACGACGGAGGATGCCGCTTTCCTGAAAATCCTGTTCGAGGTTACATCGGCGTTCGGTACGGTCGGACTGTCCATGGGATTAACGGGGGATCTTACATTTGCCGGGAAGTGTACGATTATTATGTTGATGTTCATAGGCCGACTGGGACCTCTCACGTTAACCTATGCTCTTGGTCCTAAGCCGGGACGCGTGCTCTATCGGCATTCGGAAGGCAAAATCATTATCGGCTAACGGAGGGTTCGCCTTGTTTCGAAAGTTATTTGGTTTGATCGTAGCTTCGCCGCCCAGAGTACTCGTACTTGGCTTCGCGGCAATCGTCTTGTCGGGAGCGAGCTTGCTTATGATGCCTTTCGCCCATACGAAGAGCGCCGCGCCGCAATTCATCGATACGTTGTTCACGGCGACTTCGGCAACATGCGTGACGGGGTTAATCGTCGAGGATACGGGCACGTATTGGACTACGGCCGGGCAGTGGATCATACTGGCGATGATCCAAGTCGGCGGTCTCGGCTTCATGACGATGGCTACCTTATTCGCGATCGTGTTGAAAAGGCGTATTTCCCTGAGAGAACGGCTAGTGCTCCAGGAAGCCTTTAACCAAACGAGTATCGAGGGGATCATACGCCTCGTTCGCAAGGTCGTCATCTATGCATTGACGATCGAATTGTCGGGAGCGCTGCTGTTCACTTCTAGATTCATGTTCGATATGCCCTTCGGAAAAGCAGTCCACTATGGCGTGTTCCACGCCGTATCGTTCTTCAATAACGCCGGCTTCGATATTATGGGCAATTATCGCAGCTTGACTGAATACGTAGGAGATCCGGTGATCAATATCGTCACGATGCTATTGATCGTATTGGGCGGCCTCGGATTCGTGGTGCTCGCCGATCTCGTCGATATTCGCAATCCCAAACGGAAGTTATCGCTTCATTCCAAAGTCGTTCTCAGCATGACAAGTATTCTGATCGTAGTAGGCGCAGCGGTCATTTTTATATTCGAGTACACGAATCCAGGGACGCTGGGGCCTCTGCCATTCGGACAAAAGGTGCTTGCGGCGTTTACGCAATCCGTTTCTCCAAGAACCGCCGGCGTCAATACGGTTGATTTGGCCTCGTTGAGACAGGCAACCGAGTTCTTCATGGTTATTCTCATGTTTATCGGCGCCTCTCCGGGTTCCACGGGAGGCGGTATAAAAACGACCACTTTCACGGCGCTGATCGGGGCCGTGATCGCGATGATAAGGGGCAAGGAAGACATCGTGTTATTCAAGAATAGATTGGCTCAGGAAAGGGTGCATAAGGCGTTAACCGTTACGTTGTTCGCCTTCGGGATCGTCATTCTGGCGACGATGATCTTATCGACGACGGAAAATGCCGCCTTCCTGAAAATCCTATTCGAGGTTACGTCGGCTTTCGGAACGGTCGGACTTACGTTAGGGTTGACCGCCCATCTGACCTTGGCGGGGAAAATCATCATCATTATTATGATGTTCATCGGCCGATTAGGTCCGTTAACCTTGACTTATGCGCTCGGACCAAGAAAAGAACGGCAGCTATATCGCAACGCGGAAGGCAAAATCATAATCGGATAGAGGTTGTTGCATAAATGAAGATGAATCAATTCGTCATCATCGGGTTGGGCAGGTTCGGATCGAGCTTAGGACGCGAGCTCGTCAAATTAGGTTACGAAGTACTGGGCGTCGATCGCGACGAAGAAAAGGTGCAGGAGTTATCCAGCGTCTTGACTCATGCCGTAGTTGCGGACGCGACGGAGGAGGAAGTTCTTCGATCCGTCGGCGCGAGGAATTTCGATTGCGGAGTCGTCGCGATCGGGGATGATATTCAAGCAAGCATTCTGGCGACGATACTGTTGAAGGAACTCGGCGTGAAGAAGGTCGTGGCCAAAGCCGTGTCGGACTTGCACGGACGCGTGCTGGAACGGGTAGGCGTCGACCGGATCATCTATCCGGAGAGAGACATGGGCATACGCGTTGCCCATCAGCTCGTGTCGCCTAACTTGCTCGATTATATCGAGCTTTCGAAGAAATATACGATCGCCGAGCTTGCGGTACCCGAGTGCCTGTCAGGCAAATCTCTTGACGACGTAAATCCCCGCGGGCGGTTCGGATGCAGCGTCGTGGCGATTAACAAGCCTAAGGGCATAATTATCGCCCCGGTGGCGAAGGACGTATTGGCGAAGGACGACGTCATGGTCGTCATCGGCACGAACGATCAAATCGAACAGTTCCAAGTGTCGATCGAGCAGTAAGCAGTCGGTTCGTTTCGAGTATTCAGGGAGCGATCGGGGGATTGAGGCATGGAAAACGCGGACGCGGTTATGGTTACCGTCCGGCACCTTTTGTTACTGTTGTTGATCGTTTTCGGTACGGGAATCGCGTCGGGAAAGCTCGCGGCATGGCTGAGGATTCCGGACGTCGTCCTCTTTATCGGGGCCGGAATGCTTCTAGGTCAAGGGATTCACTTGATCTCCGAAGCGAGCACGTCGTTAACGAATCAATTGATCCTATCGGCGGGCTCCGCGCTTATCCTTTTCGATGGCGGAAGAAACATTCGTTGGCATGGTTTACGGCAGGTCGCGTTATCCGTCACGCTGTTGAGTACGGCGGGGGTACTGATAACGGCCGCTATTGCGGGGAGCGCCGCGCATGCCGTATTCGGCTTGGATTGGACGACTTCATTGCTGATCGGGGCCGTTATCTCATCTACCGATCCCGCGACGATTATTCCCGTATTTCGGCAAGTCAAGGTTCGCGAGAGATTGCGGGAAACGGTCGAAAGCGAGTCGGCGTTCAACGATGCGACCGGTTCGATATTAACCTTCGCGTTACTGGCGGCGATTACGGGCGGACATGCGCCGAGCGTCGGCTCAATTTCGCTCGATTTCGTTAAGACGGCGGCCGGTGGGCTCGCTGTCGGTTTCTTGATCTCGGCGATCGTCGTTTTCTTGGTGGCGCATACGAAGTGGGGATGGTTCCGGGAGTATGCGGCGATCTCGATGCTCTCGGTAGCCTTGGCGGCTTATTTGGTCGGAGATATGCTTCACTTCAGCGGTTTAATGGCTACTTTTACGGCGGGACTCGTGTGGGGGAACTCGCATCATTTGGGCTTGCCCATCGACGAAAAGCAGACGGAAATGGGACATGTCGCGGACAATGCGTCCGTTATGATGCGGATGTTCATCTTTATCCTGCTCGGCAGCCAAGTTAACTTTACGTTGTTGAAAGAGTACTTGTGGCCTTCTCTTGCCGTCGTCGCCGTGCTCGTATTCGTCGCGAGGCCGCTTACGGTATTCGCGTCAGCATTGCCCGATCGGCGCACGCGTTGGACGTGGAAGGAAATGCTGTTCATGTGCTGGGTAAGGGAGACGGGAGTCATTCCGGCAGCATTATCCGGCATGATCGTCGCCAGCGGAATTCCCGGCGCAGACAAAGTAGCGGCGGTAGTGTTGATGGCCGTCGTCTTTACGATACTCGTTCAAGCAAGCACGACGGCATGGCTTGCGCGAAAACTGGATTTAGAGGAACGATCATCATCGTTTGCTGAATGAAAACCGTTCCTTTCGCTCAGGATAAAGGGGAGATGAGCCGGAGTGGAGGTAGCAGTATGACGATGTCTCGTTTGAATAAAGCGGTGATGGTGCTGCTCGGCACCGTCACCCTTTTGTCTTCGTGGGGAACTCGCGCCGATGCCGAAGCGAGTTCGAAGCCTTCCTGGTCCGAGATGGAGAGAAAGTACGACGGCGTGTTCGTGCTCTCCGCCTCCAGGGGCTCCCGCAAAGTCGCCCTCACCTTCGATGACGTGCCCGATCCGCGTTTTACCTCGAAAGTTCTCGATGTGCTCAAGAGGAAAAAGGTAACCGCCACCTTTTTCGTCGTAGGTACCCGCAGTATGAAGCATCCCGACTTGGTCAGGCGCATACATAGGGAAGGACACGATATCGGCAATCACTCTTACAATCACCCCGATTTCTCGAAGCTGCGGTTAGCGAAGGTTCAAGAACAAATCGCGCGCTCGGAAAAAATCATCGAGCACATCGTCGGCTTCAAGCCTAAGCTTGTTCGTCCGCCGTATGGAGAGATTTTGCCATCGCAGCTGGATTGGGCGAAGGCAAAAGGATACACGGTCGTGAATTGGGACGTGGATTCTTCGGATTGGAGGCAACTGAAGGCGGAGACGGTGTTTCGGAACGTTACCCGTACCGTGCGTCCCGGCTCCGTCGTGCTCATGCACGCAGGGGGCGGAACAGGTCAGAATCTTTCCGGCACCGTTCAAGCGCTGCCAAAGCTGATCGACTGGCTTCGGGCCCATGATTACGAGCCGGTAACTTTGACGGAGCTGTTGGGCATTCCCGAAAAAAGGAAAGGCTGACCATGGAAAACGGGCTATCCGAAGCGCGGCAGCGCGCCTCGGATAGCCCGTTTTCGTAATGGATTGTCGCTTTATTTCAAGATGTACACTTTGACGCTCTGGTAACCGAAATCGGATACGAACGAGCGAGAGCCCGGCACGAAAATATCGATTCGGTTTCCTTTGATGGCGCCGCCTTTATCGGTAGCCGTAGCGATCAATCCGCCCGTTGGCAAGCCCGAGAAATCGTACCCCGTAATGTAAACGCGCGTTCCGAACGGAATAACGTTCGGGTCTACGGCGATCGTTCCGAGCTTAAGCGGATTGCCGAAGAAATCGACGGCGCCCCATATGCCGTTCTCCTCGGCGGATGCCGAATAGGCAGTAGCTTTAATGTCCATTACCTTGGAGAAGGAAAGGGATTGTCCCGCCGTCGTCGTGACCGACTGAACGGGCGCTATCGGCACGGCGGGAGCGACGGATTCCGCCATTACTTTGGCCGTGGTGTCGGGAATGACGAGCTTGAGTCCCGCGTAGATGTTTAGAGGGTTAACGTTCGGATTGGCCGCCATTAATTGTTGGAGCGGAATATCCAATTGTTTGGATAGTTTCCAGAACGTGTCGCTGTCTTTGGCCGTGTAAGGAGTCGCCGCGTGCGCGGTGAGAGCCGGCAGCAGCAAAGCGGTTCCAAGTGCGAGTGTTGCGGTACGCGTTCCAAGCTTTTTCCAATTGCTAATCATTGACGATAGTCCTCCTGGATGTCGGCCGGCGAGGTTAGCTGTCGGATTCGGACTGGGAGATCAGCCCTACGCAAAGTTCGCGATTCACCCCAAGTACATGCCGGATTGTTATCCGGTGCATACTTTCGATATTGTCCCCCGCACCACGAATGGTTTTGGCCCTTTTTTTATTTTCTGGTATTCCCTAATCAAAGGTTTTCGATGCCCTTCGACATGTGTAAAAGGTTACCACACCCCTACGAGCGTTTATACCGGAAAGTAAAGGTAAAGGGACGCAAAGCCGCGCCAGTACTGGGTTCATCTACTCGTTCCGCTGGTTGGCACGGCGAGCGAAATAGGCTTTCGTCTCCTCGATCAAGAATCGGGTAGAAGGTGTGAGCCAAGCGGGGTCTCCATGTATGATCGAAGTCGTCCGATTCGTTTCCTCCAGCTCCCGGATGCGAACGAGGTAGAGATCGTTGTCGAGTAGCACCTGTTCCCGCAAATAAGATCTCGGGAGCAACGTGCCCGCTCGGCAAGCGGACAACAACCGAATAATCGCTTCGAAGGAGTCGATTTCCATGCGGACGTCCGGTTTCAGTTTATAGGCGCGGAATAGCTCGTCCGTCATCGTTCGGTACCATGTTCCCGGAGCGAACAGAATCATGGGCAAACCGTGAAGATCGGCCATCTCCAGATGAGTTCTTTCTAATAAAATGTGCGAACGCGGGAGGACGAGGATAAGATGATCGTCGAATAAGGGTAAACTGGTAATAGCGGGATCGTCGATTACAGCGGACGCGACGATGCCGAAGTCGACTTTGCGCTCTTTTACGAGAGTGGTGATTTCATGCGACTTGCCCGTGATCGCTTTGATCTCCAAGTTGGGATGCTGCTCGGTGATGGCGGTAATGAGATCGGGAAGCGTCGTCTGAAGCGTCGTTAAGCTCGCCCCGATCGTCGCGAGAGGGGCTTCGGTGGACTTGTACGCGTTAAGCTTCTGCAAGAAACCGCCATGAAACCGGCGCAGCTCGAGCGCGAATTCGTACGTGACTTGACCCGCGGCCGTCAATTCCAGTCTTTTGCCGATTCTGCGGAACAGCTCGATCTCCAACTCGGATTCTAACCGGGCAAGTCTGCGGGACAATGCGGGTTGCGACAGGTTCAATCTCTCGGCGGCTTTGTTTAGGCTTCGGTGCTCGACGATGGTCGCGAACAATCGCATATCTTCTAGCATGAAGATTCACGTCTCCTTATGCGCTTTGGTTATAAGTTTTAATATTAAATAAGCAGTTCCATTATAAGCGAAAATAGAGTAACCTTAATAGCGGTGATAATTGGTGACTCATGGAAAAGTCGAGTCGGATATTGTCTAAGCACGGTTGCGAAAGGAGATCGAACACAGACATGGCAGGTAATTCTTATTTACCGAGAAAGATTCATTCCTTGCTCGGCGTAATCCCGCTCGGGTTGTTCATCGTCGAGCATGCGCTGACGAACTATTCCGCGTACGAAGGCGGAGCGGAGGGCTTCTCGAAAAGCATCGACTTCCTGAACAGCGTTCCACTTGTTTTCTGGTTGGAACTGTTCGTCATCTGGTTGCCGATCTTGTTCCACGGAGTATACGGACTGTACATCGCGTACCAATCGAACTTGAATTCCGGCCGATTCAGCTACGGACGCAACTGGGCGTTCACGATGCAGCGGATCACGGGGGTTATTACGTTTATTTTTATCGCGTGGCATTTCTACGAAACCAGGTTCCAGGTTACGCTCGGCAACGTTAAGCATGAAGATCTTGGCCAGCACATGAACGACATACTTAGTAATCCGGTAGCGTTGACGGCTTACATCATCGGCGTCGTAGCGGCTATGTTCCACTTCGCCAACGGCTTGTGGGCATTTCTCGTCAGCTGGGGCATTACGGTCGGTCCTCGTGCGCAGAAGGTTTCCTCCAACATTTGCATGGTGATCTTCGTCATCTTGTCGGTGTTGTTCTTGTTGTCCCTCGTTGCGTTCCGGGGCGACGAATTCTCGTCGGAAGCGGCAGCCGCTCTAAGCGCGGTGTCGTTCGGATAAAGTTAGGCTCGATACAAACGCGTTCCGCGGTCTTGATGACCGCGAAGCCCGATTTATTTGGGAGGAGAAACATACGATGGCTACTCAAAAAGTAATTGTCGTCGGCGGCGGGCTCGCGGGCCTGATGGCGACGATTAAGGCGGCTGAAGCCGGCGTACGGGTCGATTTATTCTCGCTCGTTCCGGTCAAACGCTCTCACTCCGTGTGCGCCCAAGGCGGCATTAACGGAGCGGTAAATACAAAAGGCGAAGGCGATTCTCCATGGGAACACTTTGACGATACGGTATACGGAGGAGACTTCCTTGCGAACCAACCGCCCGTCAAGGCGATGTGCGAAGCGGCTCCGGGCATTATCCACTTAATGGACCGTATGGGCGTAATGTTCAGCCGGACGCCGGAAGGTTTGCTAGACTTCCGCCGCTTCGGCGGCACGCAATACCATCGCACGGCGTTCGCCGGCGCGACGACCGGTCAGCAGTTGCTGTATGCACTGGACGAGCAAGTTCGCCGTTGGGAAGTGGCGGGTCTCGTTCAGAAGTACGAGCATTGGGAATTCACGGGCGCCGTACTCGATGACGACGGCGTTTGCCGCGGAATTTCCGCGCAAGACCTGCGCACGATGGAGTCGGTTACTTTCCGCGGAGACGCGGTTATTCTGGCGACGGGCGGTCCGGGGATCATTTTCGGCAAAACGACGAACTCGGTCATCAACACGGGAACCGCGGCAAGCGCGGTTTATCAGCAAGGCGTTCATTATGCGAACGGCGAGTTCATTCAAATTCACCCTACTGCTATTCCCGGCGACGACAAAAACCGTCTCATGAGCGAATCTGCACGTGGAGAAGGCGGCCGGATCTGGACTTACAAGGACGGCAAGCCATGGTACTTCCTCGAGGAGAAATATCCGGCGTACGGAAACCTCGTTCCGCGCGATATCGCGACTCGCGAAATTTTCGACGTCTGCGTCAATCAGAATCTCGGCATCAACGGAGAGAACAAGGTTTATCTCGATCTCTCCCACAAAGATCCGAAGGAGCTTGACGTCAAGCTTGGTGGGATTATCGAGATTTACGAGAAATTCACGGGAGACGATCCTCGTAAAATCCCGATGCAGATTTTCCCGGCGGTCCACTATTCGATGGGCGGTCTCTGGGTAGATTACAACCAAATGACGAACATTCCGGGGCTTTTCGCTTGCGGAGAATGCGATTATCAATACCACGGCGCGAACCGTCTCGGGGCGAATTCGCTCTTGTCCGCGATCTTCGGAGGCATGGTTACCGGTCCGAAAGCGATCGAGTACATCAAAGGCTTGAACAAGTCGGCGGAAGACATCTCGGAGAGCGTGTTCGAGCGCGAGCGCAATAAGCAATCGAGCAAGTTCCAGTCGATCCTGAAAATGGACGGCACGGAAAACGCCTATGTCATCAGTAAAGAGCTGGGCGAGTGGATGACGAACAACATGACCGTAGTTCGCCATAACAAGAAGCTCGAAGAAACGGTCGGAAAGATCAAAGAGCTGAAGCAACGTTATGCGAAAATCAACATCAACGACGTGGCGAACTGGAACAACTCGGGCGCCGCTTATACCCGTCAGCTGTGGAACATGCTGGAACTGGCCGAGTCTATGACCGTCAGCGCGCTCTTGCGCAACGAGAGCCGCGGCGCGCACTACAAGCCGGACTTCCCGGAACGCGACGACGACAACTTCCTGAAGACGACGAAAGCGACATGGACGCCGGAAGGTCCTCAGATCTCGTACGAGGACGTCGACGTCTCCTTGATCAAGCCGCGCAAACGCGACTACTCCACGAACAAGAAGAAGGAGGGCTAACACATGGCGACGACAGCAACCGCAACCGCGCAACGCAAGGTCAAGTTTGTTATCACGCGCAAGGACAGTCCGGATGCCGCTTCTTATACCGAGGAGTTCGAGGTTCCTTACCGTCCGAACATGAACGTCATCAGCGCGCTCATGGAAATCCAGCGCAATCCGGTCAAAGCCGACGGCGCGAAAACGGCTCCCGTATGCTGGGAATCGAACTGTCTCGAAGAAGTGTGCGGCGCTTGCTCGATGGTTATCAACGGCAAACCGCGCCAAGCTTGCAGCTCGCTCGTAGACAAGCTGGAGCAGCCGATCCGGCTTGAGCCGATGTCGACTTTCCCGGTCGTGCGCGACCTCGTCATCAACCGCGAACGGATGTTCAACGCGCTTAAGAAAGTCAAAGCATGGATTCCGATCGACGGAACGTACGATCTCGGGCCTGGTCCGCGCATGGCCGAATCGAAACGCCAATGGGCGTACGAATTGTCCAAGTGCATGACTTGCGGCGTCTGCCTCGAGGCTTGCCCGAACGTCAACGACCGGAACAGCTTCATTGGTCCGGCTTCGATCTCGCAAGTCCGCTTGTTCAACGCTCACCCTACGGGCGAGATGAACGCGCACGAGCGTCTCGAAGCGCTCATGGAAGAAGGCGGCATCGAAGGCTGCGGGAACTCGCAGAACTGCGTGCGCTCCTGCCCGAAAGGCATTCCGCTTACGACTTCCATCGCTGCCATGAACAGGGACACGACTAAACATATGTTCAAGCAATGGCTCGGCATGTAACAGGTTCACTTAAAGCCAAGGAAGCTCTGCTTCCTTGGCTTTTTTATTTATCGTGCGCAGACCCAGCAAACCCAGCAACCCAGCAACCCAGCACCACAGCAAGCCCAGCAAGCCCAGCAAGCCCAGCAAACCCAGCAAACCCAGCAAACCCAGCAAACCCAGCAACCCAGCAACCCAGCAACCCAGCAACCCAGCAACCCAGCAACCCAGCAACCCAGCAACCCAGCAACCCCGCAACCCCGCAACCCCGCAACCCAGCAACCCAGCAAACCCAGCAAACCCAGCAACCCAGCAGACCCACAGACCCCGCAACTCAACTGCTCGCGCGACAAAAAAGTGGTGAAAGTGCACTTATTTTCTTTTAGTAGCCACTGATTAATAAACAGTTGGAAAAAATCCAATTAATTTCAATCAGATGGTCGACTTCTTGACTTATGTCCACAATTAAACGTAGTTATTACAACTAAATGGTTGGAATCTTGAAACTCGCACCCAAATAGTTGGAGTATTTCCACTCCATTCGTAACGCGTCGTACTAGAAGCATGTATCCATTCCGATCTTCTAGCTGGATTTTCTTCGCTTCCAAACACCAACGATGATAAACAAGGTTGGACTAGCTTAAGTACTAGCACAAATACTTGATCGCATCTTTGACGGCCTCGTACCTGACGATTCGCTCGCCGACTCCGGCTCCGGCTCGGATGGGTTTAAGCCAGCCCTTGACTACGAGTTGGTCGAGCAAACGCTTTGCCGTACGGTAATCGACTTGTAGGTGGCGCGTAACGTCGATGGGCCTAATCGCGATCGCTTGCCGAAGTGCGAACTTCAATACCTCTTTTTCCCCTAATAAGTTTGTTGACATCGGCGCGTTCGCTGTATGGAATTGGCTGAAGTACAGTCGCAGCAGCGTCAGGCAAACTTCCGGGCGATCGGCAACGTCGTCATAGGCCAGGCACACGACTCGATAACCCATGGCCTGCAGGAATACTTCTCGATTTAACTCATTGCAATACCCATTGCGATCCATGTCCCGAACGTGCTTGCCGAAGCCCTTAATCTCGAAGAGGACGGTAATTCCCCAAGGCGATTGCCAAGCATAATCGGCGTAATAAGGTCGCCCTCGCCAATCCGAGATTTCATACTCCGGATGCAATCCGTCAAGGTTTCCCATCAATGGCATCCAAACCTTCCGAAGAAAAAGCTTTTCCCCATGAAAATCTCGCGAAAGTAATCGGCCTCGGCGTTCCCCTGAACGACGTTGAACGTGGGACTGCATGAATGAGGCATACACGGCTTCAAACTCCATGTCTTATCCCTCCTTGGAATAAAAAAACGCCCTTTCCCAATGTGAGTCGGAAAAGGACGTGCTTCGTCTTTGAGGCTAGTCTAGCTTACAAACGCCAACATTGCAACGTTATTCCGTCACCCGCGCCAAATACGTTACGAACTTGTTGCGGCTCTGCTGTTCGTCGGGCTGGGTAGAGGAAACCATGAGACGATTGCCCGTAGGGCTCCAATGCAGGGTGTCGGCGATGAACTTGACGTCTAGGGATAACGCCGAAGACAGCCCGGTTGTCGTATCGGCTACGTATATCCCACGAACGGTTCCGTTAGTCGTAATAGCGGCGTAAGCGAGTTTGTTTCCATCCGGCGACCAAGCCGAACCGTAGATTTGCGCGTCTTGCGCGATCGCTTGCAAGATATTGCCCTGCAGATCCGTTGTGTCGAGCTCCATGGCCCCGCTCTTGAGTTTGCGCACGATAGCCAGTCGCTGCTCGTCGGGGGAAGGTACCATCCATACGACGTTTGTCGTGAAGTCCTCCGGCTTGCCGTTCAGCGCCATCGTCATCATTTGTCCCCGCAACGAAGAGAAATAGAGCCGACCGTTCAGGAGAGCGATATTGGTCGCGAACGGGAACGACTTGCCGAGTAGCGATTCCGGTACCGCATTTCCGTAACGGGCTCTCAGTATTTCTCCCTCGATGGTCGAATATACGACAGAGTCGTTATCCGCCCATCGCCCGTTCTGGACGTCCATGGCATCCGGCCCCGTGAAGCTGACCGGTTTGCCGGTGGCGAAGTCGAATATATAACCCTTTCCTGTATTGCTCTGCAATGAAAAGGTTTTGTAGAACACTTTCGTCCGGTCCGGACTGACTTGGGCATAACCCTGGTTCTCGTCGGCGGCATGAAGGGGGGCTTGCGTCTTGGTCGTCAAGGAGTATACGTACATGTTATGAGGATACCATTCCGCACCTTCGGCAAACTCTGGTTTGAAGTCTCGATTCTCTCGGTCGATCAGGATTTCGTCTTCTCCAAGCCAATCCATTCCTCTGACATCGTCTAGCCGAACGAGCGAATCGACAGTCGATTTCCCGTAGGATGCCGGCTCCGGATTGTCCATTACGGTAATCAAGTTTCCGGAGGACGACTGAACCTGCTCGCGGTCATTGGAATCCTGTTGCCCGCAGCCGAGGACAATGAGGAGAAATGCAGAGGCTACAATCGCGCGGGTTAAAGACGAGAAATTCAAAGGGGTTCCTCCTTCCTGGGGAGAGTAGGTTTCACGGGGAATGTCAGGCGGAAAGTCGTGCCCGTTCCGGTCGTCAGCAGTTCGATCGTTCCCCGGTGTTTCTCGACGAGCCGTTGTACGAGCGCCAGCCCGAGCCCGGTTCCGCCGCTTACCCTGGAACGATCCTTGTTCACGGTGAAAAAAGGTTCGAAAATGTTTATGCGGGCTTCATCGGGAATTCCGATGCCGGTATCGGCGATTTCGACGATCGCTTGCGTGCCCGTCGGATCATGCCGGCAGTTCACGTCTACCCTTCCGCCCGGTACGTTGTATTTAATCGCGTTGTCGAGCAGATTCACGAAAATATGAATGAAGCTCTCGCGATCCGCCCAAATGTCCGCGCTTGCCAGAGAGGCGTTGATCGTCACGCCGAACCGTTCCGCTTTGCCGGTCATCCTGTCGGTCAAATCCCGAAGCAACGACTGGAGATCGACTAATTCCGGCCTGTATTCGAAATCGTATTTTTCCAATGCCGCGAGCCTCAATACTCTCTCGACCATCTCGTTAAGCCGACCAGTCTCTTCCAGAATACGATGGACGGCATCCGCGCGCAGGTTCGCATCTTCGCTATATAGATCCATTAGCTCCGCGTACGCTTTGATCGAAGTAAGAGGCGTCTTGAACTCGTGACTGATGTTTCCGATGAATTGCTTTTGCTGTTGTTCAAGCTTCTGCAGCTTGTCGACCGCTTGGCGCAGCTTCGTTTCTTCTTCTTTCATCGCGCCGATATTATTGCGGATTTCCGTGCTCATGTAGAAAATGCTCCGACTAAGCTGACCCAGTTCGTCCTTGCGCTTGAGCGGGGCGGCCAGCAGAAACTGTCCCGTGCGGATTTGTTCGGCGGATTGGTTCAGCTTTACGATCGCCGAGGTTGCGCGTCGGAAGTAGAGGTAACCGAGAATGAAGCTTGCGGTAAGCACGATCCCTCCCGTTAACAGGAACAAGCGGGCGATCGTATCGTAGAATCGCATATCGCTCTCAAGGGAGTACCGGAATTGAATGACGCCCATCTGACTGTCCGGACCTTGCAACGGCGTTAAGTAAAGCAAAGATTGCCCGTCTTGCTGGTAGGCGATTTTCCCCTGAAGCGCATAAGACAAAGCTTGTTCTACATCGTAGGGACCGCTCAACGGTACAGAGTCGCCCGCTTTAGCGCCCGTCATATCGTAAAGGACGACATGAAGTCCCGAATACACCGCCAAATCCATGGCAAATTGTTGACCCCGGTTTCTTAAGAACAATTGGGCTTCGGTCGGAGGCGAGGTTAAGTAGGCTTGCTTGACGCTTAGGTTGGCGATTCTTGTCTGCTGAAGCAGTTCCTTCTCCCGATGCTGCCGTTGTTGGTCTTTAATTCCCCTGAGCACGTAAACGCTTAGGACGAGCACGGTGAGCGACAATAACGCGGCGAGGAAAAGACTGAATTTAACTTTGATGCTGACCGCGCTCATTGATCGTCTCCGATCGACTTGTAACCTACGCCGAAAACGGTTTGAAGATATCGCTGCCCGGATTGCCCTAGCTTCTTGCGCAGGCGCTGCATATGAATGTCGACGGTTCTGGTTCCGGCCGCGTATTCCAGTCCCCAGACAGCGTCGAGAAGCTCGTCCCGGGTATATACCCGGGACGGGTGGGCGAGCAGTAGCGCGAGCAGGTCGAATTCCTTCGGAGTGAGCTCGACGGGTTCGTTGTCCGCCGTTACCGTGCGAAGCTTCAACTGGACGATCAGAGGCCCGACCTTCAGAGTGTCCATCTCCGGATCCTTCTTCTCCAGACGTCGCAGAAGCGCTTTTACCCTGGCGATCAGTTCGCGCATATCGAACGGTTTGGTCATGTAATCGTCGGCACCCATTTCGAGTCCGACGATTTTGTCCACGATGTCGTTCTTGACGGTAAGGAGAATAATGCCCATGTCGGAGCGGTTCTCCAATTTGCGGCATACTTCATAACCGGTCAGCTTCGGCATCATGACGTCAAGCACAATAACGTGGGGACGGAAGCTTAGCGCGGAATCGAGAGCGGCTTGGCCGTCGTATACGGTGTCGACCTCATAGCCTTCCCTGCGGAAAGCGTAAGAGATCGGATTCGCGATTCCCGGCTCGTCGTCGGCGACGAGAATACGTTTGTTCATCGATTGTCCTCGAGTGACCGGATTAAGAACGGCCGGCGAGCGTTTCGGCCGCCGAGTCCAAGTACTCCTCCAGCGTCACTTTTTTCTTCATAATGTCTTTCGCGATGTCTTTGCCCACGTAACGGACGTGCCAGGGTTCGTAAGAATAGCCGGTTATCGACTCTTTACCCTTAAGAAAACGGATAATAAACCCGTGGTCCGCCGCGTGGGCGGCCAGCCATTTGCCTTCCTTTGTTTTCGCGAACGATTCCTCCAAAGCATAGCCGACGCTCGCGCTGGATATATCCATGGCAAGGCCTGTCTGATGCTCGCTTTGTCCGGGACGCGCGCTTGTGCGGTTGGCGACTTCTTCGCCTTTGTTCTTGGCATTGTTGTCGAATATCGATTTCTGAGTTGCGTATGAGCGATAACCGGATACGGCTTTCAGCTCTATTCCGTCTTTTTTGGCTGCAGCGAAAAGAGATTCCAACGCTTTGGCAGCCGCCTTGCGCATTTGTTTTTTCGGGGAGCTGCCCGAGAAAGAGAAAGGAACATCGGGCACAACGAGATCGTTAGGGACGTAGGAAGACGATAATTCTCGCTTCTTGTTTACTAAGACGTATAAACTTAACGAATTGTTTACAACCGCGATTCCTTTATCGTTCTTGTCGATCGTCATTGCAGGCAAATCGTCCGCCAACAATGCGGCTAATGCAGACGTTGCGGACTCCGGCGAAGAGGACGGCTTTATATCTTCAGGCGGTTCCGACGTAGGAGCGTTGCTTTCTTCGGATTGCGAAGGCAAATCTTCTTCATCGACCGCAGGAGTGGACGCCGATGGGGAAGGGGAAAGGGTGCCCTTCGGCAGATCGATTGTTTTATTTTCTCCAGATGGACTTAATGCATTCGATTGGGACCATAGGCCTCCGACGATGATGGCACTGACTATGGCGAATAACGCAACGCTTTTCTTCAACTTAGTCTCTCCTTCTAATGTTTCTGAAAGATAGATTAAGAGAAGGATGTATCCAGACGATGTCGATTTGTATCAAAGATGTAAACATTCCGTCATCCGACAATAAAACTTTCAAAAAAGGCTCGAATCGCGTCGAAACAAGAAGGATAATTGCAAGATTTGTCAAAAGAAATAGAGGAGGATTAGGGGAGGAATATGGAGAAATGGAAGTTCGCCGCGGGTTCTGGAAATATTTAAGATTTCAAGTGTTGTTAATGATGCTCGTAGTACTATTGATTCCGCTTGGATGCGTTGGATGGGTGTACTATAAGACGTTAAGCGACGATCTGGGGAAGATCGAGCGTTCGCATGCCCTTGAAGTTAGCGACTCGGCGAATCGTCTGTTGGATCAACTGGGGGAACAGCTTTCCGGCACCGTGATCACGAATGCCAAATGGGGAGCGTTTTTGGATGCTTATAAAGCCGGGGACATCAAATGGATCGAAGAAAACGTCAACGTTTCGCTCGACATTATCCCGCATCTTAGTTTCGTTGCAACCGTCGACGAGAACGGGGAGATCATATCTCAACAAGGCAAAGTAGCGGATTTCACGAAACAGCTCAAGGAAATATCGATTTTGGAAAAAATAAAACAGACTCCCGACGTGTTCGGAATCATTCAAATGCCGGAAGGCTTGGCGATCATGGCCGCTTCCCGAATTACGGACGAACAAGGAAACGAGTCGTCCGGGATCCTGATCTTCGGACGTATGTTGGACGACGAAGCGATGAAAGGCGTCGGAAAAATCCTGAATGCCGGAATGGCGATTCGCTCCTCTACGGGTCAGACGCTGGCCACCGACGAGCACACGGCATCTCTATTAGCCAGAGGAGCGAACGATTCCTCCGCATTGCCTCAAGCAGGGGCGGCGGCAAGCTTCCGCAGCGGAACTCATGACGGCAAGAGGTTCGGCGAAGTCAGCTCGGGATTTCCGGGGTTCACGGGACAATCTGTCGCGGAATTGGTCGTAGCCGTACCCGCCGAAGCGAGCGGGACCGTGCAGAAGGAAATGATCCGGTTAAGCGGGATCGCCGGAGGGCTTGCGGTTGTGCTTATTTTGTTGATCGCGGTCATGCTTCATCGCAGAATCGTCGTCCCGCTTGTCGGCTTCGAACGGTTCCTGGACGAAGTCGCAGACGGACAATTGTCCGTACAGCTTCCCGACAAGGTTAGACGCAGGGGAGACGAGATCGGATCCATTGCGCGTTCGTTAATGGAAATGGTCGAGCATCTTAAGCAGCTCGTAACGGGCATACGTTCGACGGCTTCGGACAGTTCGTCGGCCGCGACGCGTTTGACAGGCGAGACGGATGCCGCCGCTTCGGGAGCGAACCGTATAGCCGATTCCATGCGCGAAGTAGCGGCGGGAGCCGATTCACAGGCTCAAGGCATGAAAAGGGGCGCCGAAGTTACCCGGGAAATACAGACGAGCATGATGATAATCAGCGATCGGACGGCCTCCGTTGCGGCCGTCTCGGAGCAAGCGACGCAACAGGCGGAAGAAGGCAATCAAATTGTAACGCTCGCGGTGGAGCAGATGGAGCGGATTGCCGCCTCGGCGGGCAACTCGGTTAGCGAAGCGTTCGAGCTTCACGAGAAATCGGAACAAATCGGCAAGATGGTCGAAGCGATTTCCGGCATCGCCTACCGGACGAACTTGCTCGCGCTGAACGCGAACATCGAAGCAAGCAGGGCGGGCGAGCATGGTCGGGGATTCGCCGTCGTGGCGGGAGAGGTCAGGAAGCTAGCTAGTCAATCGGACCAGACGGCTGCCGAGATTAGACGGGAAGTCGAAGCGATTCAATCCGTCATCGCTTCGGTAAAAGCGAAGATCGAAGACGGATATCGGGAGACGCAGAGTGGAGCGACGATCGTTAAGGATGCGGGGAACGCGTTCCGTAATATCTCCGAGGGAGTAAAGGATATGGAGGCCGAGCTGCGGGAAATTTCCTCGGCTAGCCAGGAAATCGGAGCTCAAGTGGAGGAGTTATCGGCTCTGGTTGACCAGACGGAAGCGATCTCCGAGTCGAGCGCCCAACGTTCGCAGGATGTCGCGGACATCGCGGAATCCCAGATGGGATCCGTGAGGATGGTGGCCGATGCCATGGTGTCTCTCTCCAAGCGCATCCGCGATCTCGAACTTGAAGTCAATCGCTTTAAACTGTAAAACGGAAGCAAAAAAGGGTTGAGCAGCTAACGCTGCTCAACCCTTTTAACTTGCGGCGCTACATCCACGCTTCGCCCCAATTTTGAATGGAAGTAATGACTTCCTCGAGATTGCGGCCTTTCTCGGACAACTCATATTCAATGCGTACCGGCATTTCCGGATACACGGTTCTCGTGAGAATTCCGGAAGCTTCCAGCTCCTTCATGCGGTCGGTCAGCATTTTGTCGCTCATGTCGGGTATTTGTTCCTTAATGTCCTTGAAGCGTTTCGGACCGCCTAACAATACGCGGATGATGAGCCCTGTCCATTTTTTGCCCAATAACTCAGCTGCAGACTCGTATTTGGGGCACATTTTGGAATAGTCCATACCGATTCCCCCCTTTATATCTATATTAGCATACTCACTTCAGAAAAGTAAGTAATATCTTTATATTATTAAGTAGCTTGACAAAAGTAAGTGATAAAAGTAAAATGAATTCATAAGAACGGATTGTACATGGACCAATAAATCGGAATAGAGGAGGCGTTAATCGATGATCTCGATCCAACGCGCTGACGAACGTTACTCCGCCGACCATGGTTGGTTGAAGTCTAACTTTAGTTTTTCATTCGCCGATTATTATGATCCAAAATACATGCAATTCGGACCGATGAGGGTGCTTAACGACGACTCCATCGCGGCATCGGAAGGTTTCGGAATGCATCCCCACAGAGAAATGGAAATCGTTACTCTCGTGCTTAACGGAGTGCTCGAGCATAAAGATAGCCTAGGCAATCGGGCGGTAACTTCGTGGGGCGGCATTCAGCGGATGTCAGCGGGCACCGGCGTATTTCATTCGGAATACAACATATCTCCGGACGAACAATTGGATTTGCTTCAGATGTGGTTTATGCCTAACGTCAAAGGAGTAGAGCCCTCCTACGAAACGACGGAATTCGATACGAACGGGTTGAAAGACCGCTGGGTACCGATCGTTTCCTCGAACGGAGTAGAAGGCAAAGTCGCGAGCTTGCATCAGGATATGTCGATGTACTTGTCGGAGCCTTCGGCGGGAAAAACGATAACTTATAAGCAATTAGCGGGAAGGAAAGCGTTCCTGTTCGTGCTGGAAGGCGAGGTCGGCGTTAACGGCGAAGTTGTGCTGGGACGACGCGACGCGGCCAGAATCGAAGACGTGCCGGAGTTAACGATCGCAAGCGCGGGGGGCGCGCGTATTTTATTGATCGATTTGCCTTAAGCGAGTTCTCGCATTTCCCGATAGGCTTCATTTGTTACACAAATGAAATATTTCTGTGATATTCCTGTCGCAGTGGTGGGCTATTATAATTAACAAGACCCCCTTTTTTCATATTCTTGAAGCCTGCCACCGTTGGCGGGCTTCCTTTTTTTTGTACGACGACCTGATGTCGTCGTTTTTTTATTATTAGCCCAATCGAACTTGATAGACGCGTCAGGTCGCTTTTTATCCGCAAAAGCGGAACAAAGCACACCCATTTGAAACTATGACGTTTAAGCGCAATAATCTTCAAACTTTCGATTCATGAAATGCCGAATAAAATGCACCAAATCGGAAAACAGAGAAATGTCGAAACGAACGTTCTCCCACCATAATTGAAAGCGTAACCATTCATGTTTTCAAGGGGGACTAACAGTGAGAATTACGTTCAAGCTTACGAAAGGAATCGTCTTGATCGCGTTTGCGGCTTTTATCCTGTCGGCTTGCGGATCGAAAAACAACAACGACGCCTCGCCCAGCGCCAGCGGCGCTCCGTCGCCCTCGGCACAGGCCAGCGAATCCGCGAGTCCGAGCGACAGTCCATCCGCATCCGCGTCGGCGTCGCCGAGCGATGAGCCTCAAGTAACCGTGGAATTCTGGCACGCATACGGCGAAGGAGAAGAAAAGGTACTGCTCGAGCAAGTGATACCGAAATTCGAGTCGGTATACCCGAGCATCAAGATCCACGCCACACGCATGCCGACCGAGAATCTCGACCAGCAGGTGCTGACGGCAGTAGCCGGCGGTACGCCTCCGGATATTATGCGAATGGACAATACATGGGTATCGAATATGGCAAAGCAGGGCGCGCTGCAAGAAATCTCCGGATTCCCGGACGCGCAGGCGATACTCGACAACTCGTTCAAGGGCACGGTCGACACGAATCTGTACAAAGGCAAATATTACGGAGTACCACTGGATACGAACACCCGCGTCGCCATCTATAACCAAGACCTGCTTGCCAAAGCCGGAGCCACCGAGGCTCCGAAGACGATCGACGAACTCGTGGATCTCGCGCGCAATATTAAGAAACAGGGCAAGTTCTCGGGAATTACGATAGGCGGCACTAACGTATGGGATTTCTCGGCCTGGTTCTGGACGCTAGGAGGCCAGTACACGGATCCCGATTATACGAAAGCAACCGGCTACCTGAATTCCGACGCCAGCGTCAAAGCTCTAGATACGATCTATGGATGGTACAAAGAGGGACTGCTAGCGCCTCCTATTCTCGGCGGCCAGCCCGGAACCTGGGAAGGATTGCGCGGCGACAAAGGCAAAGCGCCTTCCTACATGATGATTACCGACGGTCCCTGGTTTTTCTCGTTGATCGGAGATGCGGACACGAAAGGCAAAATGTTGCCGGCCGTCATGCCGGCTGGCCCCGACGGCCAGAGCCACTCGGTCATCGGCGGCGAAGATTTGGTGTTATTCAACGGCGCGAAACAGCCGGATGCGGCTTGGAAGTTCGCGCAGTTCATGACGTCGACGGAAATTCAAGTTCTGCTGGCGAAGCAGACCGGCCAAATTCCGACGAACAAAGATGCGGCTCAAGCCCCCGAGCTCAAAGACGTATGGTATTTGCAAGCATACGTAGATCAGCTGGCTACGGCCTATACGCGCACGCCTAGCCCGAATGCCAATAAAATCAACGACGCCATCGGAGCCGCCTTTGAATCCGTATTTCGCGGCAAAGCGAAATCCAAGGATGCGCTCGACAAAGCGGCTTCGCAAATCGACGGCTTTCTGAACGAATAAACGACCGGTCTCAACAGTAAAAAACAACGGAAAGCAACGAGAGGCGGCCAGCCGAACGCGACATGCGGCCGGCTGCCTCTTGCCGACCGGAAAGGAAGGCCCCGCCAATGCGCAAAGCGCTAAAGCAATACGCCCAAGTGTCGCCTTACCTCGTTGTCGGTCTCGCGCTGACGCTCGCTTTCGTGCTTTACCCCATGGCGAAAGGGATGTACATTAGCTTTTTCCATTACAACGTCATTAAGCCGGAGACGAGCGAGTCGGCCGGTTTATCTAATTTTAAGCATGTTTTTACCGATCCGATGATCGGCACCGCGCTGCGCAATTCTCTGCTCATGGCGATTGTCACCGTGCCCGGCCAATGGATCGCCGGCATCGTGCTCGCGCTGCTCATTCAGATGAAAACGGTGCGCCTTAAGGTGTTCTGGAGGCTTATTTACTACGTGCCCGTCATCAGCTCGTGGATCGTTGTTTCGTACTTGTTCCGGTTTCTGTTCGCTGACGGGCACGAGGGCATGATCAACTACTTGCTCGTCGATATCCTCCATTTGATCGGCGAGCCGATCGGCTGGCTGCAGAATACGGGGACGGCCAACCTCGTCGTCTGGCTCGTCAGCATTTGGAAGGGGGCCGGCTGGGTTATGGTGCTCTACCTCGCTGCGCTTCAATCGATTCCCAGGTCGCTGTACGAAGCCGCCGAGATCGACGGGGCACGGCCTGCCGCCGCGTTCTTGAATATTACCCTTCCGCTTGTTCGTCCGCTCACCGCTTATGTGATTATTAACCTGGTTAACGGAGCGATTCAAGCTTTTATCCAAGTGTACGCGATTACCCAAGGGGGACCGATGGACAGCACGCAATTGCTGAACACGTACCTTTATAAGCAGGCGTTCCAATATTTCGATTTCGGATATGCTTCCGCCATCAGCGTTTGCCTTGGGGTGCTGATTTTTGCCCTGACTTATACGCAGCAACGCTCCATCGGCCGCGACCGGATCGAATTTTAAGAGGAGAAGCGCCCATGAAAAAACTCGAAACAACGCTCGTTCACCTTCTGCTCGTCATCGGAATCATCGTCGTCATCGGACCTTTTGCTTATATGGTCCTTACTTCGCTGACGACCGATAACTACAGCCTTCCCAGTCCGCAGAAGCTGATGACCGACACGAAAACGCTTGGCAACTTTGCGCAAGCGTGGGGGAAAAACCATTTTCAGCTCTACTTTCGCAATAGTATCGTCGTCACGGGATTCACGTTGCTATTCTCGTTGACATTGTCATCCTGCATGGCTTATGCGTTCGCCAGATTCGAATTTCCGGGCAAGGAAAAGCTGTTTCGGCTGTTCGTCTTCACGCTGTTCGTGCCGGCCATCATAAATATCATTCCGCAGTTCACCATTCTCAAAAGCTTGCGCCTGGTCGACAGCTATTCCGGGCTCATTCTGTTGTACGTGGGCTCCGGGCTTGTCGGCAGCACGTTTTTTTTGCGCGGTTTTTTTGAGCGGATCCCTCGCGAGCTGGAGGAATCGATCGTCATCGACGGAGGCGGACGCTTCACCATTTTTCGTTCCATCTACATTCCGTTGTCGCTGCCCGCGCTCGGTACGCTGGCGATTTTCTCGTTCCAGGGAACATGGGACGAATTCGTCGTCGCGCTTACCGTCATGAAATCGGAAGCCCATCGAACGTTGCCCATCGCGCTGCAACTGTTCCGCGGACAATATGTTTCGTTCTACGGGCTGTTCTTCGCGGCTTCGATCATCGCGCTTATTCCGACGATTATCGTTTTTCTCGTTTTCCAGAAGCAGTTCGTGAAGGCCAATCTCTCGGATGGCAGCTTGAAAAACTAAGGAGGTATTTTCTTGTTAACTATGCCGCGGCTCTATTTGCTGCCAGACAAAGCCCAGTACAAGCCGGGGGAGGAGGTTCGAATTCGAGTAGAATTGCGCGAACCTGCGAGTTCGACGTTAGCCTTGCGATTCTGCTGGCGCGTTTGCGAGTTGGATCAAATCGTATTCGACGGCGAAGGCGAACTGCTTCTCAGCCGGCAAGGAATACTTTCGGGCGACATAAAGCTTCCGGGATTCGCCGATTGTAGCGCGTTCGGGGTTTTCGCGATCGCGGAGATCGAAGGAGGCGAAAGTTCCGAAGTATATGGAGAGACGGCGTTCGACGTCGCCCGTCATTGGAGCGAAGCCCCCCGTTACGGCTTCTTAAGCGACTTTTCTCCCGGGGGTCACGACGATGGCGCTGCCGATTTTTTGCTCGGGCGGCATCTGAACGTCGTACAATTTTACGATTGGATGTACCGGCACGATAAGCTGCTATCGGATGAGGAACCGTTTACCGATCCGCTCGGGCGAACCGTCTCTCTTGCTGCCGTGCAACGTAAAATAACGGCGCTGCGGGAGAGGGGAATCGCCTCGTTCGCGTACGCCGCCGTGTACGCAAGCTTGCCGGACTATGCGCGGGAGCATCCGGAGCAGCTGTTGTACCGGAATGACGGCACCCCCTTCAGCCTCGGCGATTATTTCTACATTATGGACATCTCGCCAGGTTCGGCGTGGACGGAGCATGTGACGGACGAGTTCCGGATGGCGATCGATTGGGGGTTCGACGGGCTACACCTTGACCAGTACGGCTTTCCCAAGCGAGCGATTCGCAAGACGGCCGACGGCGATTCGGAAGCCGTGCGGCTATCCGAGCTGTATCCGGCGCTGATCGGACGCGCCCGGGAGAAGCTTCCGGAGGCCGGGCTTATTTTCAATAACGTCGGAACGTATCCCGTCCATACGACGGCGGAAGCCGCGCAGGACGCGATTTATATCGAGGTGTGGGATCCCGTCTCGCGGCTTCGGGATTTGTACTCGCTTATCCGGCGCACAAGGGCTTTGTCGCGTAAGCCGATCATTCTCGCCGCGTATTTGCCCGCCTTTCACCCGGATCGCCCCGCAATCCCGGAACAAGCGGAGATCGGGGCAATCGTAACGATGGCGACGATATTCGCTTCGGGCGCCTACCATTTGCTGCTCGGAGAGAACGGCGGCGTGCTGGCCGATCCCTATTATCCGAAATACGGTCAATCCTCGGCGGCTTTCCGCGAAAGGATTTCCCGTTATTATGATTTCATCGTAATGTACCGCGAGTTGCTGTTCGATCCATCGCTTGACGATTGGACCGATGCTTTCACCGGAGGGATCAACAACGAGCTGCGGTTCGGCACAGCCGAAGGCGATGTCGTATTCTCGACGGAAGCAAAGACGGGTGTCGTATGGACGTTAGCGAAAGAGAAGGAAGACGTTTACGTCATCCACCTCGTAAACTTGACCGGACTCGATAATGATACTTGGCACGCGCCTAAGGCGAGCGGTCCCGAACCGGTCGAAGGCATAACCATGACGGTGGAGGTCATCGAGCAAATCGAAGGCATCTTTGCCGCTACGCCCGATGGCGATTCCATTGTATCACGGCCGCTTGCTTACGATTGGGTGCGCCAAGATGACCATGGCCTCTTCGTCAGTTTTACGCTGAATCGTCTCGATTATTGGACCGTCGTCTACATCCGGCTTCGCTCCGGAAAGCCATCCGAAGCTTTCGATTCGAAAGCATTTCCCGTCCATGAAGGATGAAGGATAAAAGATTCAAGCGGATTCACATCACCCGACGATCGGGCCCTGTGCTATACTGATCATACAAATTCTCGCGAAATCGGCTGGTACGCCTATGATTAAATGGCTCAAAAGGTTGCTGTTCGAGAAAGTTTCCACGAAGCTGACCGCCATGATCATTCTCCTCATCTTCCTGTCGGCCACGTTCATCAGCACGACCTATTACGGCTCTGCCGTCTCCATTATCGGCGATCATGTAAGGGCTTCCACGAAACAAGGGGCTAAGCAAACGGCCGATTATTTGTCGCTCATGCTGACGATCGGCACCGACATGGGTCAGCAAATTTTTCGCAACAATCGGCTGCAGGATGCCCTTAATCGGGAGCGGCAGGGCAATTTGTCCGTGGACGACAAGTTCGAAGTCAAGGATTCCATCGGCCAAACGCTCAACAATACGATTTACTCCAGCTCCTTCGTCCGCAGCATATACATCTTACGCGAGGAGGGGGAGAGCTGGGGCAGCGGCTTGTTCAATGCGTCGAAAGTGAAAAGATACACGCTTTCGAACCATGAATGGTACAGCAGGGTCGTCGCGGACCAAGTCAACGAGACGTGGCTTCCGCTCGGTTACGATCCCTTCAGCGGCGGGGGGGACAACACCGAACTCGTGCTTACGTTGGTGGATGCGTTTCGCGATTTGAAGACGAAGCGGACGGAAGGCGTCATTCTCGTCAACTTGGACGGGCAACTGCTGCTCGACGCCGCGCAAAGGATCAAGCTCGGGCGAACAGGTCGCTGGTCCGTCGTGGACCGAACGGGTCAAGTGCTGATCGATTCCGACCCCAACCGTTGGGGCCAGCCGATTCGGGAAGCATTGATAGCTCGGAAAATCATTACCCAAAGCGAAGACGTGCTG
Organism: Cohnella endophytica; assembly: GCF_003628305.1. Lineage (GTDB taxonomy): Bacteria > Bacillota > Bacilli > Paenibacillales > Paenibacillaceae > Cohnella > Cohnella endophytica. The sequence continues at coordinate 132,686 of NZ_RBZM01000003.1, forward strand.
GAATTTCAAACGAATCAGGGAGAAGAGGAAGATTACGTCGTTTCCGTCCGGATGGCGAACGGCTGGAAACTCGTCGGGCAAGTGCCCGTGAAGGAAATTATAGGGGATATCGAATCGCTGCAACGCAAAATTACCCGTTACACGGCGTTGTTCCTGCTTGTCGCGCTGCTGGTCGGATTGTTGTTCTCGCTGAGGATCACGCAGCCGCTCAAGGAATTGACCCGCCAGATGGAAGCAATCGAGAACAACGATTTCAAAGCGCGTTCCCGTATTCGATCACGGGATGAAATCGGTAAGTTGAGCCTGCGTTTCAATCAGATGGCCGGGCAAATCGAGACGCTAATCCATGAAGTGGACGAAGCGGGGACCAAGAAACGGGAGGCTGAAATCCGGGCGCTACGGCATCAGATTAACCCTCATTTTCTGTATAATACGCTCTCAACCGTTCGTTGGATGATCAAGCTGGGAAGCGCAGACGGAGCGTACAAGGGAATCGCCGCCCTCGTAGAGCTAATGGAATCCAGCATGGGAAGAGAAGGCATGTTCACGACGATCCGCCAAGAGCTGGAGATGCTGGACAAATACATGGTCATCCAGCAATTTCGATATGGCGCGGAACTGAAGCTTGCCGTAGAGGCGGACGAGACGTTGCTGAGCTTCGAGATTCCCGGGATGCTGCTTCAGCCGATCGTCGAGAACGCGATCTTTCACGGACTCGCTCCGAAGAACGAACGAGGGACGGTATGGCTAAGGGTCGGCAAGGCGGAGCAGTTTCCGGCGGCTGCCATCGTCATCACGGTCGCGGACGACGGGGTAGGAATGGAGACCGAACGCTTAAAAACGCTGTTGAGGGATGGCGGGAACACGCCGAAGTCGGGCATGTTCGGCATCGGGTTGAGGCATGTTCATGAAACGCTTCAACTTTATTACGGGTTAGGCAGCGGCGTCATTATTCGAAGCCAGCCCGGGGACGGCACGACCGTAGAACTGACTTTGGTGCCTAGAGGAGTGGCGGATAATGATCTATAAAGCGCTTATCGTGGACGACGAGCCGATTATCCGTTATGGACTCGCCTCCACGGTCGATTGGGAGGGAGCGGGCGTCGAACTCGTTGGCGAAGCAGGTAACGGAGAGGCCGCGCTAGGCATGGTGAGCGAGCGGGAAGTCGATATCCTGATCACCGACATCAAGATGCCCATGATGGACGGACTTGAGCTGATACGCTTAGCCAAGCTGAGTCGTCCCCATATCAAAGCGATTCTGATCAGCAGCTACAGCGATTTCGATTACGCGCGTCAAGCGGTGCAGCTCGGAGTCGTCGTGGATTATTTGCTGAAACCGACGATGGAGCCCGAGGATGTGACCCGCCTGTTGATCGATTGCAGGCGAAGGCTCGAAGATGAGCTTTCTCTGGAAAAAAACTCATCGCTATATTCCATGGGAGAGAAGCAGCGCAAACGACAAGGCTTCGCGACGGAGATGAACCGGGCGTTGAACGGGCAAGCGGCCGACCTTGTCCGTTACGCGGGAGATTTCCCCGGCCCTTACGTGCTGTCCATATGGAGAGCCGACGAAGGGCAAGGAATAGATACAGCAATAGAGAAACTAGGCGCGCTTCTGCCGGATAGCGTCGTATGCGCGACGAAGGAGAGCGAGCTGGCGCTGTTGTTGCCAGACCGGACGGGAGGAGGAGCTGCCGCAATGGCTGCCAGTCTTGTGCGGGATGCGCATATTGCGCTTCGCGAGGATGCCGACCGTATCCGGTTCACTATCGGAATTAGTCCGCCGTTCTATCGTCTTGACCGGTTACCGGAAGCGTACGCTTGGGCGGAAAGCGCGTTCGAGCATGCGTTCTTCGGAGGCAAAGGCAAGTGCTATGACGGGGAAATTCGCCGTCAGAACGGAGAAGCCGGCGCCGCTCCGCAACTCTCTTCAAAGCAGGAGGAAGCCAACGAGCTCCTCGATCGTTTCTCCCGCAAGCTCGCCGGTTCCGACGATGCGGCCTGCGAACGGGCGCTTCGGCAATTGTTCGAGCTGTGGCGGTCACGGGCGGTCGCGCCGGGAGAAATCCTCAAACAGGCCGGGGATGCGCTACTAAGAATCGCCTCGGGTCAGTTTTATCTAAAAGCCGAAGAGAAGCTTGAATTGCTTATGGAAGAGAATGAACGTCTAAGGAAAGCAGGCGCGTTGGAAGAAGTCATCGCGATCGTCATCGCCGGTTTGCGCGACGGAAGAAGGAACGTAGATTCATTACCGCTAACGGCAGTCTCCGAAGATACGGGCGGCGCGCATGCGATTCAAACCGCTCTCGTTTATATTCAGGAGCATTACCGATCGGAGCTTTCGCTCCGGGAAGTGGCCGATAGCGTTCACATGAGCCGCAATTATTTCAGCGAGCAGTTCAAACGGCGCACGGGTTTTAATTTTATCGACTACGTTATACGGCTTCGTATCCGCTACGCCAAGCATTTGCTGGAAACGACGATGCTCAAGGTGTTCGATATCGGCATCCACAGCGGATTCAACAACTCGAAGCATTTTCTCAAAATGTTCAAAAGAGAATCCGGTTGCACGCCAGCGGAATACAGAAGCCGTTCGCAACACGGCGAGGAGGGAGAGACATGAAGAAGATTTTACCGCTGATTTTGCTGTTTACGGTGGTCCTATCTACGGGCTGTTCTTCCTACTCGCTTGTAGAGGATCCCGCCGTTCAGGGAAGCAACGATGCGGCGGGTGAAAAAGTCGAATTGCAATTCTGGCATACGTACAGCGACGTGGAAACGAAAGTGTTCGAAACGCGTGTCCTGCCGATGTTCGAACGCGAGCATCCGAACATCGTCGTGCATGCCGTGCGGCAGAATTATACGTCCCAATTGAACGACAACATCGTCGCGGCAATCGCGGACGACAAGCAGCCGGACATTATGCGGATGGACATCATCTGGGTGCCTCAGTTCGCACGCAGCGGCGCTTTAACCGATCTGACGGAGATGAGCGACTTCTCCGAGTACGAGAATCGGTTTACGGGCTCGCTCATTCAGACAAACCGATATGCCGGGCATTATTTCGGAATTCCGTTGGACGCGACGACGATGGTGCCGATTTATAACAAGACGCTGCTTCGCGAAGTGGGCTTGACGGAGCCTCCAAGCACGTTCGAGGAGCTTATCGCCGCTTCCCGAAAGTTAAAAGCGAAGGATGCCGGATTGTTCGGCATCAGCGTCTGTTGTTCGAGCACTTGGGGGATGTTGCCGTATTTCCGAACGCTCGGAGGAGAGTTGCTTAGTCCCTCGCTGGACAAAGCGAGCGGTTATCTGGATAGTCCGGCAAGCGTGGAGGCGATGAAAAGGCTGAAGTCATGGTTCGACGAGGGACTGATCAGCCCGACCGTCGTCGGCGGCGAGCCGGGCGGATGGGATGGCCTGTTTAATCGCAAAATCCTAATGATAGACGAAGCCCATTGGTTTTTTACCTCCAACGAAAATACGGAAAACGGGCCAAAGCTGAACGACACGGTGACCGGCTTATTCCCGTCGGATGCGAGAGAAGGAACGTCTATTATCGGCGGGGAGAACCTTGTGCTGTTCCGAGGCTCCCGGCACCCTTATGAAGCGTGGACGTTCATGAAATTCTTGGTGTCCGAGCCCGTGCAGGAAATGATGGCCGAGACGGGATTGATCCCGTCCATCAAGGACTTCGATCGCGCCAAGCTGCAGCCGGTATACCGAATCTATCTTGATCAGCTCCGACGTGCCGAACCTCGACCGCCGATTCCCCAGTGGGACGAAGTGGACGACGTGTTCTCCCGCATGGTCACTCGGATATTGGTGGGCGAGAAACCCGTGGCCGACGCGATGCGCGAGAGTGCCTCCCAGATAGATGGAATCTTATCTTCGCGTTAAAGAACCGCTTCCTAGCATCATCTGCTAGGAAGCGGCCCAGATAGTTACTTTGCTGCTTAGCGGATATTACCGGCCGTTATTAGTACCCATTGACCTTCCACGACTCGACTCCCGTGGAAGTGGTAGCTTTAGCCGTAATATTTAAGCGGATTTTGTTCGTTGATACGGGAGTAAACGTCGTCGTGTTGTATTGGTTGGCTAGCAATCCAAGTCCCGATGGACTTGCGACATTGACCCAAGCCGTGCCGTTCCAGTACTGGATCGAACAGGAGGCGGGAAGATCAATGCCGGCATTGTCGGCGAACCAGTAAACGTCCATGCTCGAAATCGTGTAATTCTGACTGAAGTCGTATTGAATCCATTGCGTCGTATTCGGATTGTTCCAATTGCCGTAGACGGAGTGGCCACGATCGTTGGAACTCGTCGGCGTGTAACCGTCGTTTAGACCCGCCAAGCTTTCCCAAGTGGAGACGAACGATGTACTCGCCGTACCGAGTGGCGCGATGTTGGAAGCGGTGGTGCTTCCGTTATACAACGACGTGATCTCCGTGGCGCTAAGCGCCCTGCTGTAAATTGTGAAATCGTCGATCGCACCGTTCAGATAAGGATCCCCGAATTGGGATTTTCCGATATAGTTCAGCGTAGTGTTCCCCAGGCTGGATGGCTTGAGCGTCATGCTCGTATTCGTGGCAACGAGCGCCCCGTTAACGTATAGTCGCCCTGTCGATCCCGTCAAAGTGACGGCGACATGCGTCCAAGAGCCCGTCGTTAACACCGGAGCGTTTAACTGCTGCTCAGAGCCGTTTCCGCTAGTCGTAATAGCGAATCTCAGACCCGAACCGCCGGCTCTCGGCGCAAGGAACATATAATTGCTCGTTCCGGTGCCGAAGTCGAAAATGCGAGCCCAATCGCTTAATGCGGTCAACTTCACCCAGGTCGAAATCGTAAAGTCGTTCACATTGCTTACAATGCCTGAAGGCAAGCTAGCATAGGCGTTCGTGCCGTTTAAGCCAAGGGCGTTGCCCGCATGACCGGCTACCCATGACGTTCCGCCGGTTAAGGTCGCGTTTTTCCCGTTACCCGAAGAATCGGCGGCCGTCGTACCCGTTGATTCGTTGAATAAATAGTTCGCGATAACCTCGGGCACCGGCAATGCGGCATTCACCGTATGGGTAACCGTGGAGGACGAAGACAGGCTTCCGTCGCTCGCGGTTAGCTTGAATACGTACGTTCCCGCCGTAGACACGGTAGCGGTTGTATTCAACGCGCTAGCATTCGCGAAGGTAGCCGTGCCAGGGCCGCTTTGCAGGCTCCAAGTCGTCGTCAGCGTTCCGTTAGGCAAGCCGTCGTCGGTCGCCGTTCCAGCCAGTACGACATTGGCAGGCAAGGTGAACGTCGCATTCGTTCCTGCGCTAACGACCGGAGCCGTATTCGCCGGAGGCGTACCTTGCTGCAGCTTCACATCGTAAGTTGCGGCAGTACCGATGCTCAAGTTAATGGTCGCTTTATTCCCGGCGGTCACGTTCACGCTGCCGGCGGCAACGTTGTTCACCAAGATGTTATAAGAGCCTGTTGCTAGACCGGAGAAAGTGACTTTCGTCGTATGCGCGGAGCCCGTCGTTGAGTTCTTTAACGTGAAATTGACGTAGTTCTTGGCGATGGCAACTGTAGCGGCCGTATATTTATCGCGCTCAAGCTCCATGCCGAATTTCTCCGTGATGAGATTGAGCTTTTGGAAGACGCCGTCCTTCGGCGTAACGGAATAATTTCCTCCGCTTGACGTGACGTCGCAGCCATAGCAATAGAGCCCGAAAATCGGATCGACCGCGACGTCGGAGCTAAGAATTTTGATCGCTCCGAACAGACCGAGATCCGCTTCCCCGGACATTCCCCTCCAGCCGTTGAACAGCGGGCCTCCATCCAAGCCGAGCGCTCCGTTATTCCCTTTGCTCGATTGATACGTCCAGGATACGGCTCCGATGTTGGCAGGGTCCGAACTGATCTGCCCCGAATTGATCGCGCTGATGTTAGCGATTTTAGCCGCATAGGACAGTCGTTGATCTACCGCTGCATTCGTGGAGTTATTGCGTGTCCAATCATCCATCGCATAGCCGGCCAACGATACCGTGTATTGGAAGTTCCACCACGGCTCGCCGGTAATCGTAACCGGATCGGCATAGAAGTACCAAAGCGGCATTTGACCGCGCGTCGCGCGCGTTTTCGTGTTGATCTTGCTTTGGATCGTACTGTTGTTATTCATTTTGGCGAGCGTGTACACGGCCTCTTCGCCCGTATTGTCGTAGTTGTATTCCGAGCCGTACGGATAAGTCGTGTTTTTGAAATTGTTGTATTTGGTCGCCATCTTCGCGATCATGTCGTTCGCTTGCGTCGTCAAGCCCTCGTCCTGCAGCGCTTTAATGATGTCCGGCGTCGTCATTTCTCCCATTAAGCCCGTATTCCAGTTATAGGAGACCGGCCCGTCGTACAGCGCCTTAAAGATGTTATACGCCCTTAGAAGATAAGTGTTTTTCGGATTGGCGTAGGTGATCAAGTCCGGGTAGAGCTTGGCGATTTTGTACATGCTGAAGTACGTGTTGTATATATGCGGATAAGCGTATCCCCGGTAAGTCGGGGTCGTGTTCGGAGAGGCCATTAGAAAATCGTAGATGAGGTAATCGGAGTGATGGCCCGCCATCAAGTTCGTCCAGATCGCCGTCTCCAAATATTGATCTACGGCCGTAACTTCGGACGCCACGGGAGTCTGAACGTTTTTCTCGGCTAGGAACTGGGCATGCGTATAACCCCAATCGTCGCCCCAGCCCCAATACCCCGCGAAATTGTTCCGTTTGGCTTTGGTTTGCATCATCCAATCGTCGAACACCTTGTCTTTGATATTACCGGGAAGGTTCCATTGCTGGTTGTTCACCATAAACGTAGAATGTCTTTGCAGCGCGGCGTCGATCGGTTCGATCGCGTAAAATTGCAATACCGTCTTCTCCCCGCTGCCGTAATTGACCGTGATGTTATTAGGCCCCAAATGGTTCATCTGCAACGAATATACTTTGTGATCGGTTCCAACGGTTCCGAGCGAAGCGATCGTCGTCTCGGACGGATATTGCGCGGTAACGGAAGTAATCGCTTTGGAAGTATGGAGATCGAACTTCGCCGTTTGATTCGTCGGGACGATCATGCCCGGCACGACGCTGACGTCGATCAGTCCTTCGGCGTACAGTTTGTCTTTTAACGCTTGGTCGTTAGCCGTCTTGAAAAATTTGAACGAATAAGTCTTGCTTGCATTCGGCGCAAGCGTAAGGCTCGTGTTCGGGAGGTATCCCCGGTTGGTACTTTTGATGACGTTGGAGTGGATGTAGTAAACGGTAAGGCCTTCTGGCCAGCCTCCTTGATCCGCGGACCACTTGCTTCCGGGATGCTCTTCGACGCGCCAGTTGTCCATGTATTCGAACCCGGCTCCCGTCGTCGAATCGGGTATCATCAGCAAAGAGGAACCGATGCCGCTCGGACGCTGTGCGGTCATATAGGAGCTGTTATTTCCGACGAACGAATGAGATACGACGCGGGTTTCATAGATTTGTTCGTTGCCGCCGCCCGACCAGAACTCGTTGAAGGGCAAGGGAAGCCCGAAGTCGCCGATCTCGAGCGTTTGGGTGCTCGTATTCGTAACGTTGATCGACCAAAGGAGATAGTCGTTCACGAGCGAATACGTTTCAACGACCTTGAAATTTTTGATGCCGTCGGTATTAGCCGAATTCTGGTAAGTGACCGTGACCGTATTTCCGCTCTGGCTTTGCGTTCTTCCGTCCGCGGATTTGCTGGTCCATCCGTTCGTCCAGGCGCCGGTGCCCAATCTGTACTTGAACATGAGCTCGCCGAGCCATTGATGGTCGGCTGTATTCTGGTTGGGAGCGTTCGTGGCGTTCATGACATAGTTGGTCGGGAAGGAGTCCCCTACGAGCTGCAGCGAGGTAATCTCGCCGTTCGACCCGGTCTGGACGTTGAAATTCGTGTTGGAGATCGTATAAGCGGAAGCGAGCTTCGGTAACGCAATCAGGAATATAGCGGTTAAAACGAACGATGTTGCGAGCATAAGAATACGTTTAGTATTAGGTGCCGCCTGCGTTAGCATTAATCATTCCTCCTTCTATTCTCCTTGTTATCAGCGGATTTCCTCCATCTGGCTGTCCGTTCTTTTCTCTAGGACGGGTGCGGATTATCGGAAGGCGATCACCTCCTTCAATGTAAAAAAACCTTCGGGCAATGAGGCAATTAGTAATGCATTCGCTGGGAAAAGGGAGTGGAGGACTGGTGCGAATAGAGTGCGACGGATGGTATGCACATTTATCTAAACGTTTAGATTTATAACTAAAAATAAATCACAAACGTAGAGGAGGGGCTACGGAATCTCTTTCGATCAGCTTGCAATTGGGTAAAGGGTTGTTCGGGATGGGTTCGCCTTTGATCAATAGCGCCAAGGATTCCATCGCTTGATATCCGATCTCGTGCAAAGGCAAATCCATCGTCGAAATGCGGGGAATCAAATATTCGCTGAACTCGCGGTTGTCGAATCCGATGACGGAGAGCTCTCTCGGAATGAGGACGCCGACTTCCGCGGCCGCGCGCAGAACGCCTACGGCCATCACGTCGTTCATTGCCAGTATCGCCGTGGGAGGTTCGTTCAGCTCCAGCAATTCCATCGTGAGCCGATAGCCGGACTCCGCTTCCCAGTTACCCATTTTCATCAATTGGGGGTCGAAGGGAAGATTGTACTCCATTATCGCTTTGTAAAATCCGTTGAATCTGAGGCGGGAGGGAATCGAATCCATCATTCCCGTAATGACGGCGATTCTCTTATGGCCTTGTTTGACCAAATGAGCCATCGCGTCGTAGGAGGCTTGTTCGTCGTTGTATTGGAGGGAGACATCGTTTTGCGTATAACAATAAGCGTATACGATCGGCTTACCGTATGTATCGAACAATCCGGTAAGATCGCGGGGGTGGATACCGATATAGATAATGCCATCGACCTGTTTGCTTAGGAGCTCCGAAACGGCGTTCGCGGCAAAGCTGCGATAAGAATCCACCTGATCGAAGTTACGGCTTATTCTTTTGTCTAACCGGAGATTGGTCAACAAAATATGCATGTCGAGTTTATCCGCGCAGTCATTGATTCCGTCTATGATTTCCGGAACGTTAAATACGGTAACGTCTTCGGCGATTACTCCGATCGTGTTGGTCCGCTTGCGCTTAAGGCTCTGAGCGGCGTTATTGGGCTTGTAATTCATTTCCTCGATAACCCGGAGAACCCGTTCGCGGGTTTTGGGTCTCACGTTCCGAGTACCGTTGAGGACGTACGATACGGTAGCGATGGAGACATTAGCCTTTGCGGCGATTTCTTTGATCCCAATGTCGGCCAATGTTTCACCCCGCACCCCGATTATCTAAACCTTTAGATTTGCTTCTATTAACGTTATAACACATCCGGGATTTTTCTTGCAAGCGCTTTATTTCGCGCGATGGCGAATCGGAAAATGCGGCATATTTTTACATAAAAAGGGAAGTCCCTGGATCTTCATAGACCTAGGGGCTTCCCTTTTCGTGAGTTGGCTAGTTTTACAGCGGAACGACGACTTTCTGCTTCCCGCGGAAAAATACCCAGCGGCGGAATCCGAACTCGCGCAGACGTTTCTGCACGAGCTCCCAATCGTCGCCGATCCGTTCCGGTACGTGCGCATCGGATCCGAAGGTCACGTCGACGCCGAAATGCCGAGCGCGCTCCAAGATCGCATGAGAGGGATACCAGCCTCCAACGTCTTTGGTTTTACCGCTCGTGTTGATCTCGATGGAAATATCGTTCGCGGCGACGGCCTTAAGAGCTTCGTCGATCTCGGCTTCGGCGCCCGAGATGTTCGCGAAATCCGGGTAGTAGCCCTTCATCGCGTCGATATGCCCGAGAACTTGGAATAGGCCGCTGCCGGCCGATTGTCGGATAAGATCGTAATAGTGTTTTTTCTCGTCGAGTTGTTCGTCTTCGTTCTTGCCCTTCCAACGATTCCGATTGAAGATGCTGACGCCTCTGGTCTGATGGACGGATCCGATAATGTAGTCGAACGGATAAGGCTCGTATGAGGCCCGGTACAACTCGATCTGGTCGACGTAGAAATCGGATTCGACTCCGAGCAACACTTCGATTCGATCCTTGTATTGCTCCTTCAGGCGCAGCACCTCGGCGACGTAATTAGGGAAGTCGCTTCGGGCCATCGCGATGCCGGGTTGAGGTTGATCCAGCTCGTGCGCGAAATAGGGCGAATGATCGGAAATGCCGATCACATGCATGCCGGCTTCGATCGCCGCTTCAATATAATCGCTGATCTTGCCTTGCGCGTGTCCGCATCTATCATGGTGCGTATGCAAATCGAATTTCATGTGATCTCTCCTCGCGTGTTCGTTATTCGCTGCCGATGAATTGATCCTCCGGCATCCCTTTCAGGTCGTTCAGGAATTGGAGCATGGCGCTGTTCACGTATCGTCCGGTTTTCGTCATGACGCCGACGGGGTGGCTGACCTCGAATTCGTTGACGGGAATCATCTTCAGCGTTCCGAGTCGAAGCTCGCTGGATATCGACAGCTTCGAGATGACGGCGGCCCCCATGTTCAGCTCGACCATCCGTTTGACTTCCTCGCTGCTGCCCAGCTCCATGACCTTATTCGGCTCGAGGCCGTACTCGCGGAATATCCGGTCTACGAAGCGGCGACCTAACGTATCCGGGGACAACATGATTAGGGGAATATCCTTTAGCATCCCGATCGTAATCCGCTTCTCGGATGCGAGCTTATGCCGCGGAGCGACGACGAACTGAAAGGTGTCGTAATACAGGATGGAGGTTTCTACTTGCGGGCTTCTGTCGGTCAAGTATCCGATTCCGATGTCGACGGTTCCGTTCTCTACGCTAGACAGAACTTGCGTGGAGGACATGGATACGATTCTTGTCTTGATAAGCGGATATTGGTCCTGGAAATAGGATAACACCCTGGGCAATATTTGAATCGCGATCGATGTCGTCGTACCTAAAACGATATGTCCTTGCGGGACTTGATTGAGATCGGACAGCTTCTGCTTCAATTGCTCCACGATCGCGAGAATCTGCTCGGCATGCTCGAGGAACACTTGGCCGCGGTCCGTTAAGGTCACGGGATGGTTGCGGTCTACTAGCACCGCTTTGAATTCGTCTTCGAGGTTCTTGATTTGCGCGGAGACGGCGGGTTGCGTCAAGTTGAGCACGTCGCCGGCTTTACGGAAGCTAAGCGTCTTGGATATCGTTACTAACGTCTCCAATTGGCTAATGTTCAATTGATCTCCCCCTCTGGAATCGAATAAATTTATCATTTCATTCGAAGGATATAAAAAAGCTTTGTCGTTCTTACATTATAGGGGATTATTAAAATCGTCGCAAAGGGTTGAATGTTACTCAAATTTGAGTATACTATCATTTGGGTATTCAAATTTGAGTAATATCATACCGAACAATCGGATTGATGAAGGGGTTAAGATTATGGATGCAAAGAAAAGCAGCGTTAAGCTCGTCGTAGCGGGCTTGTTGCTCGGACTGTTCATGGCATCGCTCGATCAGACGATCGTCTCCACGGCGATGACTACGATTATTAAGAAGCTCGGAGGGTTCGAAAGCTTCATTTGGGTGTATTCCGCCTACATGATCGCAATGGTCGTATCGACGCCGATTTTCGGCAAGCTGTCCGATATGTACGGTCGCAAACGGTTTTTCCTGTTGGGACTATCGTTGTTCTTGATCGGTTCCATCCTGTGCGGAACGGCGACGAACATGGATCAACTGATCATTTACCGCGCGATTCAAGGAATCGGCGGCGGCGCGCTTATGCCGATCGTATTCACGATCATTTTCGATCTGTTCCCCGCGGAGAAACGCGGTAAGATGATGGGGCTATTCGGGGCCGTATTCGGATTGTCCAGCGTTTTCGGGCCGATTCTCGGCGGCACGATTACCGACAATATCAGCTGGCGTTGGATTTTCTATATTAACGTCCCGATCGGCATTCTTTCGATTATTTTCATCCTTAGAGGGTATCACGAATCCAAAATTACGAAAAAGCAAGTCATCGACTGGTTGGGAGCGATTCTGCTTACGGCCGCGATCTTGTGCTTGATGTTCGGGCTGGAGCTCGGCGGCACGGACGGCTGGGCATGGGGTTCCGCGAAAACGATCTCGTTGTTCGTCGGCGCCGGAGTATTGCTCGTATTATTCCTTCTGGCGGAAAGAGTCGCCAAAGACCCGATTATCAAGCTTAGCCTGTTCAAAACCCGCTTATTTACGGGCAGCATGGGAGTCAGCGCCCTGTACGGCGGCGTTATGATGGCATCCGCGACTTATATTCCGATCTTCATCCAAGGCGTCTTCCACAAGACGGCCACGCAAACGAGCACCGTGCTCACTCCGATGATGCTTGGCGTCGTAATCAGCGCTCAGCTCGGAGGAAGAATCGGCATCAAGTTCCGTTACCGCGACGTGATGATCGTCTCGGCGTTGACGTTGATCTTGGGTTCTTACTTGCTCGGATATGTCATGGATCCTACGACGAGCCAATTCACGATCGGCGTGTTTATGGTTATCGTAGGTCTCGGCATGGGCGTTTCGTTCTCGCTCTTGAACATTTCGACGTTAAATGCCGTACCTCCGCAACACAAAGGTTCGGCGTCTTCCCTGATCACTTTCTTCCGGACGATCGGCTCGGCGCTCGGGATCACGGTGTTCGGCACGCTTCAAAAGCATGACTTCCAAGAGGGAATCAAACAAATTCCGAACATCCCGGCCGAGATGGCCGAGAAAATCAAAGGCGGTCAAGCTTTGCTCGATCCCGAGGTACAAGCGAAAATGCACTTGCCGCCGGAACTCGTAAATTCGTTGCTTGCCAAGCTTTCCGACTCGATTTTGTTTATCTTCCAATGGTCGATCATCTTGCCGATCATTGCTCTCGTGTTCATCTTCCTGATGGGCCGGGCACGCATGGAAACGGCGAAGCCGGGCTCGCAAGGCGCCCCCGGCAAACAAGGGAAGCAAGGCGAAGGCGGCAAGCCGGAACCTTCCTTCCACTGAGGCTAAGCGATGTCCATTAAACTGCTCGTGCTCGGTCTGCTTATGGAGAAGGAGTGCCACCCTTACGAAATCCGACAGACGATCAAGGGGCGGAATTGGGACCAGACTTTTCGGGTGAAGGACGGTTCGCTGTATTACGCGGTCGATCAATTGAGGCAGGACGGCTTTATCGAAGTGGCGGAGACGATTCCGGTTTCCGGCGACAACCGGCCGGATAAGACCGTGTACCGCATAACGGAAAGCGGAAAGTCGCAATTGCTCGAAATGCTCTATTCCCAGATGACCCAAGGCTTCTACCCGCAACATCCGCTGTTCATGACGCTGCCGTTCGTCCGGCATACGGACTTGAAGCGCGTCGAAGAGCTGATCGAGAAACAGCTGGAAGCCAGCTTAGGCCGGATCAGCCGTCTCGAAGGCGTATTGGAGATCAAGAAAGAACGGCTTCCCAGAGGCTCCGTCCTGTTGATCGAAGGAATACTGCGCTTTAACAAGACGGAGCGGGAATGGCTGGAGGATTTGTTGAAGGAGGCGCGTAACGCGCGTCTGGCCGAAGGCCCGGCTCCTAAGCCGGAAGAGTGATGACATAAGCCCGATTTATCGCGCGAGGAGAATTTTGCATCCGCGGTAATTCGGGCTTCTTTTCCGTTCGGCGCGTATTTGCGGAATATTAAATCCGTCTAAAGTCCGTCGGAGGCACAGGAAAAAGTAAGCCGCCTGTCGAATGATTCCGTCAAACAGAGCTAGAAAGTAGCGGGAAGAGGCGACGACACGATGAACGAGAAGAAGAAAATCCGGGCATGGGTAATGTACGATTGGGCGAATTCCGCCTTTGCGACGACGATTATGGCTGCCGTCATGCCGATTTACTTCATTAGCGTGGCGGGAGGCACCGACGGAAGTTGGAGTTTTACCCAGACGGCCGCGGCGATCGTCGTGGCGCTATTATCTCCGTTACTTGGGGCCATCGCGGATTATAGCGGCAGGAAGGTGTTTTTCCTTCGGGCGTTCACCATTATCGGCGCTCTCGCGAGCGCGGGGCTTGCCTTCGTCGGCACGGGCGACATGTGGCTGGCTTCGGTACTGGTCGTCATCGGGATGGTCGGTTTCGGGACGGGAAATACGTTCTACGATGCTTTGCTGAACGATATCACATCTCCGGATCTTCGGGAGGGAGTAAGCGCGCGCGGATATGCGATGGGCTATCTGGGCGGGGGGCTGCTGCTTGCGGTTAACCTGGGTCTCATTCTGGGCTGGGACAAAATCGGATTGCCCGACAAAACGGCGGCATCGCAAATTTCTTTCGTTTCGGTAGGCATATGGTGGCTCGTGTTTTCTTGGCCGCTGTTCCGTAATCTGAAGGATCAACGATCGGCCATCGCCGGCGGGCTGCGGGATACCTTGAAAACCGGCTCCCGCCGATTAGGCGAGACATTCTCTCAGCTAAAGAAGTATCCGGAGCTGTTAAAGTTCATGGTCTCGTATTGGTTTTTCTTCGACGGCATCAATACGATCATCGTTATGGCGGCAAGCTACGGCACGACGATCGGGATCGAAGATAAAGATCTCATTACCGCGTTGTTGATCACCCAATTCATCGGGTTCCCGGCAACGCTGGCGTTCGGTAAAATGGCGGATCGGTTAGGGAGCAAGAAAATGCTGTACGGCTCTTTAGTCACTTATTTGATCATCGTCATCCTCGGGTATTTCATGACGAACTCGCTCCACTTTTACTTGTTGGCGTGTCTTGTCGGCCTCGTGCAAGGAGGGTCGCAAGCCACTTCGCGGGCAATCTTCAGCAAGATGATCCCTCAGGGCAGAACCGCCGAGTTCAATGGATTCCTGAGCTTTACGAGCCGGTTCTTTTCCTTCGGCGGGCCGCTCGTCTTCGGCATCGTGAAGCTGGTCAGCGATTCGAGCCGTTCGGCGCTGCTCGCCGTCGCGCTCTTCTTCGTCGCGGGCATCATTCTGCTCACGTTCGTCAATCTGGCGAAAGGCGAGAAGGAAGCCGAACAGCCGTATTCTGTATGAGGCGGAATCAACTTCATTACCTTTGCGGCACGACGGATTCCGCATAAGTAACGGGGATCCCGCCGCAAGGCAGCCCGGTTTCATAGGATAAATCCTGGAGCAGCTCGCTGAACGAAACTTTCAGTAGGGCTGATTCTTCGTTCGTCTTCGCATCGAGCCAAGAGATCGCCGCGGCCGTCGTCGCGTGCGCATCCTCCAAAGCCCGGTCCCATAGCTCGTCAGCGCTGTCATGATGGACGAGCGTACGGTCCGTCGGATCGATCCAAGGCTGCTTGGCATCGTTCAGTACGTCCCAGTCGGGTATTTGCAACGGCGGAGAGAAAGGCGACAATTGACCGAAAGCGACCCTGCCTTTCCAACCGGAAGGGTCATAGAATAGCCGCTGCGCTCGAGTCATCTGGGCGATGGCGCCGTCAAGTTGCTCCGCCGTAATCTTGCCGGCTATGGCGGGATAATGCTCGGAGACGACCCGCAGGAAATCGGAGGAGAATTCGCCGGGGAGCCGTCCTCCGGTATCGATGTCGGGAGCGACGGGAGTCGAACCGGTATGCACGCCGGCTCTTCGCATCAGAATCGCGGAATCCATCGCCGTCTCGTAACGTTGATGGTGCCACTTCTTGAAGCCGGAACGGCTGAAGACGAACGGATGGAGGTGACGGTCGAGAATATGGTGCAACAAAAAGCCCAGCGTATATGCGATCGCCGGATCCGCGAACGGACGCTTGCGTGCCTCGTCGAATAAGGAAAGAAGGAACGGGCCGCATCGGACGTTGTGCATGAGGGAGCCGAGACGGTTAAGCTCCGTTGACGGTTGCCAAGGCAGAAAATGATCGTAAAAAAGGAAATCCGGACCTTGGCAGCCGATCCGGAATGCGTTAAGCCACTCTTTCGCGAGAGCATTCCTGTCGATATGAAGGACGTCTAAGACTTCGGTCCCAAACCGGATATGGGCCCATATGTTCGGCATAGTTCTCGCTCCTTTGACAAAAATCAGTGTACTTGTACTCTTGATTTCAGTATAATGAGGGAAAGCGGTTACGGCTAGCGGTTTAATCCAGTTAGGAAAAGGGGCGCGTTCAGACATGAAGGCTGAGTACATCAACCCATTTTTGGAATCCGCGCGCATGGTTATCGAACAAATGGTGCAAATTCGTCCCAGTACCGGCCAACTGTCGATCAGGGACATTAAATTTGCGGAAAACCATGTGTGGATTCAAATCGGATTGACGGGACATATGACCGGAGACATCGTGTTCGGTTTAAGCGAGTCGGTGGCGCTGCGGATCATTTCCGCGATGATGGGCGGCTACGCGATTACGGAAATCGACGAGATGGGCAAGAGCGCGATTTCCGAGCTTGGCAACATGATCAGCGGCAACGCAAGCACGATGCTTTACAATCAAGGCGTTCACGTCGATATTACGCCTCCTAAGATTATGGGCTCCCATTTCGCCTCGGCAACGGGCGCGAGCAGGGCATTGGCGGTTCCTTTGATCATGGACGGCATCGGCGAGATGGAGATTCAAGTATTAATCGCTTAATTACGACCGACTCTATGTACATACGATATCGTATAGCAAGCAAGACCGCCCCGGCAGGGGCTTTTTTCATGATTCGGAAACGATATCGTTTCACGCCATGCGGATTCGGCTCCGCTGCGCTTATTTCCTCCAAGGAGGGTAATGATGAGAGTAACGTTACGGAACAAGGTGGTGCTCATTACCGGAGCATCCAGCGGTATCGGCGCATTGGTCGCGAAGCTGCTGGCCGAGCGAGGCGCCATTCCGATCTTGACGGCGCGTTCGAAGTCGAAGATGCAACAGTTGTCCGCAAAGATCGAGGGGGAGCATGCCGTCTTCGAGATGGATGTCACCTCGGAAGATCAGGTGCGCGAGGTCGTCTCGCAAGTGCTCCGACAATACGGTAAAATCGATGTATTGCTCAATAACGCGGGGTACGGCGAGTTTATTCCTTTCTCCGAAGCTGCGCTTGCGCATTTCGAAGGCATGATGGACGTGAATTACATGGGTACGGTGCGTTGCGCGCATGCGGTGCTTCCTTCGATGCTCCAATCGGGGCAGGGACATATCGTTAACGTTGCTTCGATGGCCGGCAAGCTGGCTACCGCCAAGTCGACGGGATACGCCGCGACCAAGCATGCCGTTCTCGGCTTCACCAATGCGTTGCGCCAAGAGCTTAGAGGTTCGGGCGTGCAGGTTTCCGCCGTAAATCCGGGTCCGATCGATACGCCGTTCTTCGATCGCGCGGATCCTCAAGGGACGTACGTAAAAAACGTTCGTTGGCTCATGCTGGATCCGGACAAGGTCGCCAAGGCGATCGTATCCGTCATCGAAAGAAGAAAGGCCGAGCTGGATATGCCTTGGACGGCTTCCGTCGGCGTGAAGATCATGCAATTGTTTCCCCGCGCGAGCGAAGCCCTTTTCGGGCGGTTCATGAATAAGAAATAGGCAAGTTCAGATAAGGGGTTGGAACGATGGGGTTCATCGAATTGGGTTTAAACGAGGTACTCGCCGAGAAACTGGCGGCCTCCGGAATAGCGGAACCTTCCGAGGTGCAGAAACAAGCATTGCCGGCGTTGATCGAAGGCAAGGACGGAGTTATCGTATCGCCGACGGGAACGGGCAAGACATTGGCATATTTACTCCCTTTGCTGCAGAAGATCGACGGCACGCGCAAGGAAACGCAAGCGCTCGTGCTGGCGCCGACGCAGGAGCTGGCGATGCAAATCATGCGCGAAGCGGAAGCTTACGGACAACCGCTCGGCATTAAAGCGACGGCGCTGATCGGCGGCGCATCGCTTGCGCGCCAGTTGGAGCGGATGAAGGGCAAGCCCGCGTTAATCGTGGGCACGCCTGGGCGCGTAAGGGAAGTCGCAAGCACGCGTAAGCTAAACCTGCACGCGGTATCGTTCGTCGTCGTCGACGAGACGGACCGTATTTTCTCGCTCGGCGGCAAGAGCGACGTGGAAAATCTATTAAAGCAATGCTCCCGCGATCGTCAAACCGTCTTCGTCTCGGCTACGCGCTCGCAAGCGATGAAGGAAGCGGAGAACAAATGGCAGCGGGATCCTTGGGTGTCCGACGTGACCGAGAAGGAAAACGAGAACGGTCTGTCTTCGACGCTTCAACACTGGTACTTCCTGACGGATCGCCGGGAGAAAATCGATCTGATCCGCAGAATCGTTCGTCATATGAAGCCTTCTTCCGCGCTGTTGTTCGTTAACGATACGGAGAAAATCGGAGAGCTGCTCGCAAAGCTTCGCTTCGAAGGCGTCTCCGTCGACGCATTGTACGGGGACACGAGAGGGCAGGAACGCGGCGAGGTCATGCAGCGCTTCCGCCAAGGGCGGACGAAGCTTCTGATCGCGACCGACGTGGCCGCGCGTGGGCTGGACCTTCCCGGACTGCCGCTCGTCATCCAGTATGAGCCGGCGCTGGACGCGGACCACTACGTTCACCGTTCGGGCAGGACGGCAAGAATGGGGCGCGAAGGCACGTCGATCACGTTGATCGCGCCGGAAGAACGCTTTATTATCGACAAGCTCGAGAAGCAGTTGAAGATTGAAATTCAGCCGCGGACGCTGTACGAGGGCAAGGTCGTTACGTTGGAAGAAAGCGACGCGAAGAGAGGGCAAGCCTTGGAGCGGAAGCCAAAGCTGGAATGGAAATCGAAGGCGGAATATTTGGCGTCTTTGCAGCCGGAGTCGCCTAAGGCCCCTTCGACTTCATCCGCCGAGGCTTCGAAGACTCCGCGTAACACGAGCGGAACCCGAAGTGATACCCGGCGCGATTCCCGAAGCGTTTCACCTAGCACGGAGAGAGCACCGAGGACGGAGGGCAAGTCCGTGCCGAAGACGACCGCGCAAACATCGTCGAGACCGTCTTCGCAAGCTCCCGCAAGGACGACAACAAGGCCTTCCGCGAAGTCGTCGGTAAATCCGCCGTCTGCGAACGCCGATGCAAGGCCTTTGACCGCGGGTTCTCCGGCAAAGCCGTCCGCGAAAGCCGCGACGAGAACCGTCAAGCCTGACGGTAAAAGCGCGAGCGATACGGAAGCGCAGACGCAAGCTAAACCGCAAACTAAACCGGTCGCGTCCGCCAAATCCGCGAAACCGGCGAAAACCAAAACCGACCGGGCGCGCGACCAGAAAAACAAAGGCGCTCCGAAATGGCTGAAAGAGAAAAGAGAGTCGGCTACTTCTCCAAGCGATCCGAAACAATAAAAGCCCTATTCAAAGCCCTGGACACTGTCCGGGGTTTTGCGCGTTATTCGGAATAGATAGGTTTTCTGCGGATTTTATGCTTTTTTTAGAATCGGTTTAGAGGAAGTTTACACGTTCGTTCTACAATGGAAGGGAAGGGGGTTAGCCGTATGTCCATACGCACCAAGCTTTTGCTTTCTTATATCGCGATGATCGTCGTTCCGTTGGTCTTGTTCGGTATTTCCGTCGCCTTGACGGCATCGCTGTTTTTCCGGGATTTCGACCGCGGCAAACTATCCGCTCCCGAAGGGAACAAACGGTTCCCGGCCGCGGCGGTCGGACAATGGTTCGGGGAAAGGGAAGAGATCTTATCCGGACTTAAATTCGTCGCGCGGTACGATCCGGCGTTGATGGACGATCCGACGTTCGTCAAGGAAACGGAAGACAGACTGTCCGAATTCGGAGCGGGCATCGTTATCGCATACGGTCAAGAGACGAAGCATTATTCCCCGGGTCTGGATGCGACGGCGCTTCTAAACGGAAATAAAGGCGCTTATTCGGTGGAAGAGATCGATTTCCGGCTGAAGGACGGAAGCGAAGGCAGGCTGTTGGTGGCGTCGGACGGAGAACCCGCGCAATCTTTCTTCCGAAAGTTCGTGCCGACGATTATGCTTATCTTATTTGGCGCGCTCGCGCTGACGAACGGCTTGCTTACTTATCTTGTTTCCAGGAGCATCATTAAACCTCTGAACGCTCTGAGGAAGGCGACGGAGAACATACGCGAAGGGAATCTGGAGCATCCGCTCGACTTGGGGCGCAAGGACGAGATAGGACAACTGGGAGCGGCATTCGAAGAGATGAGAATCCGGTTGAAGCAATCCATCGGCGTTCAATTGCAATTGGAGGAAAACCGGAAGCAACTGCTCGCGAATATATCCCATGACCTGAAGACGCCGATCGCGGCCATTCAAGGCTGCGTGGATTGTTTGCGCGACGGCGTGGCGGATTCCGAAGAGAAGCGAGACAAGTACGTCGGCATGATCGGGAAAAAGACTTCCGACATGGATCGGCTTATCGAAGAGCTGACGTTATTTTCGACGTTGGATATGAAGAAGCTGATCTTTCATTGGGAAAAGATCGACGTTAACCGTTATTTGGAGCAGACGGCTGAGGAACTGCGGTTAGATCCAAGGCTAAGCGGAATTCAGGTGAACTACCAGTACGCCGGAGGAACGGCTCCGATCTATATTCATGCGGATCGCAGGAAGCTTCAACGGGCGCTCTTGAACGTTGTCGACAATAGCCTCAAGCATATGGATAACGCCGGCGGGAGACTCGACATTATATTGCAAGACGGGGAAGCGAATATCCTGATTACGATTGCCGACAACGGGGAGGGCATTCCCGAGGAGGCCATGCCTTATATTTTCCAGAAGTTCTACAGGGCGGATCGTTCCCGGAATTCGGGGACGGGAGGAAGCGGTCTCGGACTAGCTATCGTTAAGCAAATCATCGAAGAGCATGGCGGGGAAGCCGGCGTCCGAAGTACGGGCGATAAGGGTACGGAGATCGCATTCAAACTGCCTAAGCTCATTCAGGATCGGGACGGAGGAGACGAATGAAACGAATCTTGATTATCGAAGACGATCCGATCATCGCGGAGGTACAACAGGATTATTTGTCGGCAAACGGCTTTACGGTAGAAGTCGCGGATCGGGGAGACGTCGGCCTGGAGATGGCCATGCGTGGGGAATACGATCTGTTGTTGCTTGATTTGATGCTCCCGCATACGGACGGCTACGAGATTTGCCGGCAAATCCGGAAGATCAGCAACGTACCTATTCTAATCGTGTCCGCCAAAAAAGAAGAAGTGGACAAGATCAGAGGTTTCGGACTCGGCGCGGACGACTACGTCCTTAAGCCTTTCGGCTTGGGAGAACTCGTAGCCCGCGTGAAAGCGCACTTAGCGAGATATGACAGGCTGGTCGGCAGCGGGGAATGGCGCAAGGACGAAATTCGACTTCCGGGCATCCGCGTTGACAAGAAATCGCGAAGAGTATTCGTCAACGAAACCGAGATTTCGTTGACGGCGAAGGAGTACGAGTTATTGCTTTTTATGGTCGCGCATCCGAACCGGGTATTTCGCAAGGAGGAGCTATTCGAACGGATCTGGGGGTTGGAGGCGAACGGCGATCACGCTACGGTGACCGTGCATGTTAGCAAGTTGCGCGACAAAATCGAAAGGGATCCCTCGAGGCCGCAATATATCGAGACCGTATGGGGCGTGGGATATAGGTTTAACTTATGAAAAAGCTGACGTTAAACGGCAGAAGAACGTTGCTTGTCGCGCATTTGCTTTTCGTCGCCATTTTATTCGGCGTCCATGTTATTTTGCTGACTCTGAGTTTGACGGCTGCGATGACGAATGACGAAGCGGTGCTGAAAGCTTGCTATACGGTCATGCATCTCTTGGCGAACACCAGCGTTCGCGCTTCGACGATCGGCACGGTCGTATCGGGCGTATTGCTCTCGATGTTCACGACATGGGGCTTATTTAAGTATTACTGGGTCGTCGCGAAGGAGATTCTTACCGTATTCGCGATGATCATCGGGTTGTACGGGATTTATCATTGGACGCTGCAAGGAGTAAGGATCGCGGACGAGTACGGCATGTTATCCCCGGATGGCCACTCGTACGACTCCAATCTCGTGAAATTGATCGTCGGCATCGTTTTCCAATTAATCTTCTTGATCGCGATGTATTTGCTTTCCGTGTGGAAGCCGGGAGGGAAAATCGATCGAAAGCCACGCAGCTACAGGGGAGGAACGAAATAATACGTGATACCGAAAGATGAAGAACCCATCGTTTCAGGGGTCTTCATCTTTCATTATTTTCGACTTATTGTTACATCTTATAAATGCTATAAAATCAATTGTCTTGTTACTCCGGGCATGGCGTGATAAGTTAAGATCGACAATGTCGTAAATGGATATCAGAATGATCGGGATATCTTTTTAAGCTAAGCGAGCGAGGTGCGTAGAGTTCATGCTTCAAGTTACGAATAGCCCTTTTCAACAAGATCAAGTGGAATTGCTTAATCGTTTGTTGCCTACGCTGACGGATGGACAGAGAAATTGGTTGAGCGGTTATCTGGCAGCGCTTCAAAGCACGGGAGCGGGAGCGGTCGCGCCGCAAGGAGCATCTGTTCCGCAGGCGCCGTCAATCCCTCTAGAAGCGACGGTGCTTTTCGGGTCGCAGACAGGAAACAGCCAGAAGTTGGCGAAAAAGCTATCGGGCAAGCTGCAGGAGCAGGGTTTCCAGGTTACGCTGTCATCCATGATCGACTTCAAGCCGAACGGGTTGAAGAAGATCAAAAATTTGTTCGTTCTCGTGAGCACGCACGGGGAAGGAGATCCGCCGGATAACGCGATTTCCTTCTACGAATTTTTGCATGGCAAGAGAGCGCCCCAGCTGGAAGAGATGTCTTTCTCGGTGCTGGCGTTAGGCGATACTTCATACGAGTTTTTCTGCAAAACGGGCAGGGATTTCGATCAACGTCTGGAAGAGCTAGGCGCCAAGAGATTGGCTCCACGCGTCGACTGCGACGTAGATTTCGACGAGTCGGCCGAACAATGGATCTCTAGCGTTCTCGAAGCCGTAAGTCGGTCTTCGGCGGGCGCTCAAGCTCCATTAGCCGTTACTTCCCAATCGGTGTCCGGAACGCAAGCATCCGAATATTCCAGATCGAATCCGTTCCAAGCGGACGTGCTGGACAATTTGAACTTGAACGGGCGCGGTTCGGACCGGGAAACTCGCCATTTGGAAATCTCGTTGGAGAATTCGAATCTTCAATACGAACCCGGCGACAGTCTAGGCGTCTATCCGCGCAATCATCCCCGACTCGTCGACGAACTGATCGAAGCGTTGGGATGGAACGAGGACGAACTCGTACCGCTTCCGAAGAGCGCGGAAGAGCGCTCCCTTAAGGAAGCGTTGACCGGCTACTACGAGATTACGGTGCTGTCTAAACCGCTGATCGAGCATATGGCGGAGCTTGTCCCTACCAGCGGATTAAATCATCTTCTTGCGCCGGGCCAGGAGCAAGCGTTGCGAGAGTACGTCAAAGGACGCGACTTGCTGGATCTCGTCCAAGATTACGATCTTAATGGAGTGACGGCCAAGTCCTTCGTATCCCTATTAAGAAAAATACCGGCCAGGCTTTATTCGATATCCAGCAGTCCGAAAGCTTATCCGGACGAAGTGCACCTGACGATTCGCAAAGTTCATTACGAATCTCACGGCAGAGTTCGATACGGCGTATGTTCATCATACGTCTCGGAGCGGCTCGAACCGGGACAAACGTTGCCCGTATTCGTGCAGGAGAACCCGAATTTCAAGCTTCCGGCTAATCCGGATACCCCGATCATCATGATCGGTCCGGGCACGGGCGTCGCCCCGTTCCGCGCCTTCCTGGGAGAACGGGAGGAGCTTGGGGCCGAGGGAAAATCCTGGTTATTCTATGGAGACCAGCACTTCTCCTCCGACTTCCTCTACC
The DNA here is from genome assembly GCF_003628305.1 of Cohnella endophytica. Classification (GTDB taxonomy): domain Bacteria; phylum Bacillota; class Bacilli; order Paenibacillales; family Paenibacillaceae; genus Cohnella; species Cohnella endophytica. The sequence goes on from NZ_RBZM01000003.1 coordinate 156,541, forward strand.
AGATCGAATGGCAGCGCTGGCTGAAAGACGGCGTGCTGACGCGCATGGATGTCGCATTCTCGCGCGATACGGATCGGAAGGTATACGTGCAGCATCGGATGTTGGAGCGTAGCAAAGAGCTCTATCAATGGCTGCAGGACGGAGCCGTCGTCTACGTCTGCGGAGACGAGAAGAAAATGGCGCATGACGTTCAGGCCGCGTTAATCGCGATTCTGAAGCAAGAAGGCGGCCTCGGCGACGAGGAAGCGACGGCATATCTGACCCAGATGCAACAGGATAAACGTTATCAGCGGGACGTTTACTAAGACCGGATAAGAAGAGAAGGCAAGGAGGCGGAAGCATGTCCGAAAATCATTTATTATCGCAGAACAGCGCGCCACATAGCGATGTAGAGGCGATTAAGCGCAGAAGCGATTACTTGCGGGGAACATTGAACGAGTCGCTACTGGATCAGATCACGGGCTCGATCTCCGAGGACGACAACAGGTTGATGAAGTTCCACGGAAGTTATATGCAGGATGATCGCGACGTACGCAACGAACGCAACAAACAAAAGCTGGAGCCGGCTTATCAGTTTATGGTGCGGGTTCGGGCGGCAGGCGGCATCGTCACGCCGGAACAATGGCTCATGATGGATCGAATCGGGCAGAAATATGCCAACGGTACGATCCGGTTAACGACCCGACAATCTTTCCAGTTGCATGGCGTCATCAAGTGGAACATGAAAACGGTCATCAAGGAAGTTAACGACGAGTTGCTCAGTACGCTCGCCGCTTGCGGCGACGTAAACCGCAACGTCATGTGCAACCCGAATCCGTACCAGTCGGAAGTTCACGAGCAGGTGCAGGAATGGGCGCAAAAGGTAAGCCAGCATCTCGATCCGCATAGCCGCGCCTACCATGAAATCTGGCTGGGCGAGGAGAAGGTCGCGGATAGCCGCAACGGGGAAGAGCAGGAGCCGATCTACGGTCCGGTCTATCTGCCGAGGAAGTTCAAGATCGGCATCGCCGTTCCGCCGGCCAACGAGGTAGACGTATTCTCCCAAGATCTGGGCTTCATCGCCATTCACGAGAACGGTCGCCTGCTCGGCTTTAACGTCGCGGTCGGCGGAGGAATGGGCATGACCCACGGAGATACGAAGACGTATCCGCAAGTGGCCCGCACGATCGGGTTCATCACGCCGGAGCAGGCAATCGACGTCGCGGAGAAGACGGTCATGATCCAACGGGATTACGGCGATCGCGCGGTGCGGAAGCATGCGCGGTTCAAGTACACGATCGACGATCGGGGCATCGAGTGGTTCGTGGAGGAGTTGCAACAACGGCTTGGCTGGAAGCTGCAAGAAACCCGCGCGTATCATTTCGATCATAACGGCGATCGTTACGGCTGGGTGAAAGGCAGCAACAACATGTGGCACTATACGTTGTTCGTAGAGAACGGCCGGGTCAAAGACGAAGATGGTTACTTGCTCATGACAGGGTTGCGCGAGATTGCCCAAATTCATTCGGGAGATTTCCGATTGACTCCGAACCAGAACCTGATCATCGGGAACGTTCCGGAGAAGAAAAAGAAAAAAATCGAGCAGCTTATCGAGAAACACGGGTTGAGCGACGGTGCCGCGTACTCCGCGTTGCGAAGAAATTCGATGGCTTGCGTCTCGCTTCCGACTTGCGGAATGGCGATGGCGGAGGCGGAGAGATATATGCCGACGCTGCTTGGCAAGCTCGAAACGGTGCTGGACGAAGCGGGCTTGCGCGACGACGAGATCGTCATGCGGATGACCGGTTGTCCGAACGGCTGCGCCCGTCCGGCGCTGGCCGAAGTATCGTTCATAGGCAAAGCTCCAGGCAAGTACAATCTGTACTTGGGCGGAGGGTTCGCCGGACAAAGGCTGAACAAGCTATATCGCGAGAATATCGGCGAGACCGAAATTCTCGACGAATTGCGGCCGATCTTAAACCGCTACGCGAAGGAGCGAACCGAAGGCGAGCATTTCGGGGATTTCTGCATTCGCGCCGAGTACGTGAAAGAAGTTCATTCGGGACTGGACTTTCATTCCTAATCGAAATAAGCAACACGAATCGTTATATTTCGATTCTGAATCTCGGGACCTCCGCTTAGCCGGATCGTCCCGAGATTTTTTCTGTGCGGGCATCTTCTAGAACTTTAGGCTTATTTTACCTCTAGGACCCTCTCATATCCGAGTACTCTTTCGAATGGTATAAGCGTACGGGAATTATCCGTGACTACTTTGCTAAGAAGGAGAGATGTTCCTCATGAAAAAGATGAAACCTATGTTGAAGAAAACCGCCGCGGCAACGCTCGCGCTAACGATGCTGGTGGGAGGCACGACGGGAGTAATGGTTTCCGCGCACGACTCCGACAATAAGAAGCAGAGCTCTTCCCACGACAAAAAAGACGACAAAAATAAGGGTAAAAACAACAACGGCAAAATCACGATCAACCTCAACTTCAGGGATCTGGACCAGAAAGAATGGAAATGGGCATACGATCACATCATCCGGTTAGCCGCTCAGGGCGTGTTCAACGGATATGAAGACGGCAGCTTTAAACCTAAGAACAACATTACGCGTATCGAAGCGCTAGTAGCCGCCGTTCGTCTGCTCGGACTGAAAGACGAAGCGGAAAAGCCGGAAAACATGAACGCGAAGCTGAACTTCAAAGACTTCGACCAGTTGAAGAAAAAATACGGCTGGGCTGTCGGATACGTTACGGTAGCGCTCGAGAACGATCTGTTCTCCGAGAACGATACGATGATTCAAGCAGAAAAACCGGCTAACCGGTTATGGGCATCCGTATTGCTCGTTAAGGCGATGAAGCTGGAAGCCGAAGCGAAGAAAAAGATGGACACGGTATTGCCGTTCCGCGACGCAAAAGAAATTCCGGCGGGCTCGGTGGGCTATATTGCCGTCGCACTGGAGAAAAACCTGATCACCGGATACAACGACAACACTTTCCAGCCGAACCGTCCGGTTACGCGCGCGGAATTGGCGGCATTGCTTGACCGCGTCGATCAACAGCTCCCGAGCGATCAGAGCGCCCAAGCGATTACGGGTACCATTCAAGGGATCGCCGGAGGAAATCTGACGATCAAAAAGGGCGATAACTCGACGGTGACCGTACCGGTGGATGCAAACGTGTTTATTTTCCGCAATAACGTGAAATCCCCCGTGTCGTCGTTGCAAGCCGGAGACGAAGCGTTCGTTCGTACTTTCCAAGGCAAAGCCGTGTTCATCGAAGTTACCAAAAACGCGGCGACTCCGGCATACACGTTGACGGATTTCGGCAAAGTCGGCTCGTTTACTTTCAGCGCCCAGGGCAAGATAGCCACGATCTCGATCTCGAAGGAAGTAAACGGCACGCTCCAGACGACCATCTATAACGTGGACGCGAACGTAACGATTTCCGGCAATTCCGGAGTGCTATCTCCGAACTTGAACATTGTCGTCAAAGGCAACAATAACGTCGTGCAGGTCATTGAAATTCAAGCTTAAGCCATACTTATAACCGAATAGCAGTGCCAGACCCGAAAAACCCGAACCGTAACACCCGAACCGTAACACCCGAACCGTAACACCCGAACCGTAACACCCGAACCGTAACACCCGACTGAAGAACCCAACTTTGCCAGGAAGCCTTCGATCCCGCCTATATGCGGCGCTCGGAGGCTTCTTTCTTTGTGTCGGGCACTTTCGCCCGCTATAATAAAAGGAAACAAGCGGGAATCGCTTAGGAGGAGAACGGATGGCTGCACGACAAGAAAACGCGGATAAACCGGCGCTTCTCATGAAGGAGCTAACGGGCGGCTACAGTCAGCGCAGACCCGTGCTGCACGGCATGTCCGTCACCGTTTATCCCGGAGAGATGGTCGGGTTAATCGGATTAAACGGCGCCGGGAAAAGCACGGCGATCAAACATATTCTCGGGTTGATGGTTCCGCATAGCGGCGAAGTACGCGTCGCGGGAGTGACGCTGGAGGAAAACCGCGATAAGTATCGCGCTTCGACCTCATACGTTCCGGAGCAGCCCTCGTTAATCCCCGGACTTACGGTGAAGGAGCATTTGAAATGGACGGCGATGGCCTATCAATTAGAGCAGGACGTAGCGTATGAGCGAATGGAACAGCTGGCGCGAACGTTCCGGATGACGGAAGCGATGAACGCCATGCCGGAGACGCTGTCCAAAGGGATGAAGCAGAAAGTCATGTTAATGAACGCGCTGCTCGTTCGTCCGCCGTTGCTCATTATCGACGAGCCGTTTCTCGGGCTAGACCCGTTAGCGATTCGCGGTCTGCTAGAGGCGTTGGAGGATGTTCGCGCGGAGGGGAGCGCGATACTTCTGAGCTCGCATATTCTTTCCGCGTTGGAGAGACGGGCGAATCGGCTAGTCGTTCTTCATCGCGGACACCTGATCGCCGAAGGAACGCCGCGCGAAGTGAAGGCGCAAGCAGGCTGCAACGGCCCGGATTCGACGTTGGACGATGCTTTCGAGGCATTGGTCGCGTCAGCGGAAGGAGGCGTGCCGCTTGGTTGACCGTCCGCGAGAAGAGCAGACCGGCTTCTTGCGTACCCTCCGCCAAAGTCGCGCCGCCGCGTTTCGCAACGAAATTTTTCCTCATTTCCGTTACGTATTCCAGAGTGGCTTCGGTTTATTCGTATCGGCGATTTTCTTCTCGGCATTAGTGTGGTACGTGGATCTGATCAAGAACGTGCCCGCGGAATGGCTTTCGGGCATCGTCGGGATTGCCCTGATGTGGATGATCTCGATAAGAGCGCCGCTACGCACGTACTTGCAGCCGGCCGATCCGATCTTTCTTTTGGCAATGGAAGGGCAGGTGCGGCGCTCTTACATCGATCCTGCCCTGAGGAAAGCGATCGTGACGGCGGTGCTTCGCGCGGTAGCGGTATTCTGTCTATACGCGCCGATCTACGCGCGGGCGCCGAAGACGGCGGATATCGCCGGAACGCATCCGGCCCTCGTTGTCGGGGCGTTACTCGCCATCGTCGCCGGATGTAACGTTTATGGCGGTTGGCGCGAACGCAAGCCGGCTTTCAGCTCATGGCGTCTCGGTCTGCGGTTGGTTAGGTGGCTGTTATCGGCCATTGCCATCGCCGCGATCCTGCTCAAACCGCTCCTGCTGGCCGTACCGCTTCTGATTTTGTGTATGGCCGTAATGACGCTGCTCTGGAGGTTACCCGCGCAGCACGCCTTGCCATGGGACAGGCTGATCGAAGAAGAAGCAGGCTCGCGTCGTCGTTGGATGTCATTCCTCGGGTGGTTCGTGGACGTACCCTCGGAACAGTCCAAGCCGGCGAGGCGGCGTTGGATTGCCTGGGCAGCCGATTTGTTGCCTTGGCAGCACGGTCGTTCATGGCATTACCTCTATGCCAAGGTTTTCTTACGCGGAGAAACTTTCGGAGCTTTCTGGCGATGGCTATTGTTAGCGGGGATTATTATGATCGTGTCGGGAAATGCTTTGGCAGATGCCATTATTTATGGAATTGCCATCCTCATTATCGGTTTGCAACTGAGTGAGTTAAGAAGGGTAAGTTTCGTCGAAACGGCTGCAACCCTTCCGATCGCGCCCGAAGGTCGCCTTGTCGCCGCTGCGGCGATCGCAAGAGCTTCGGGTATTGCCGCGGCGCTGTTCCTTGGATTGGTAGGAATAGTAACGGCAGGAGTAGGCGCTAGCGGTGGAGCGGGAACTTCCGATACCGGAGCGGCGAGCGTTATCCATCTGGACATCTGGGTACCGTTAATTGCTGCTGGCTTGCTCTGGTGCGGCTGGTGGATGCCGAGAAAGATAGCCAAATTTGCGGATGAAGATGACTTGTAGGTAGGAATACGACTTTGCTGCGGGTTCATCGTATCGCGAGCGAGACGACTTCGGCGAAAACATGTTCCGCAGCCTTAAGATGATTTTCATCGCAAGCGCGGCCAATGTAGCGAGTTTGTATGCCACCCAAATTGGCGAAGGTGTATAACATTGGCATAACGCCGAAAAAGGCAGTTCCACAAGGTCGACTGACCGAAGGGAACTGCCTTTTTTCCGTCGCTATGATTAGGCGTTGCCGGATGCTACGTCCAGCACGGCTTTATGGATACGGTCGAACAGATCTTCGAGGTTTTCTTCTTCGATACAGGAGAAGGCGACGCGCAAGTCTGTCGTGCCAAGGGCGATCGTTCCGACGCCGTATGCGTTCAGAAGACGTTGGCGAACGGTTTCCGCATCTACGGTCGCCAGCTTAAGGCACATAAAGTAACCGGAGTTGAACGGGTAGTAGCTCCATACGTCGCCGTATTTGCCGCTGTCCAGCAATTGCTTGACTTTGTTGGCGCGGCCTTTCATGATCTGGTATTTCTCTTCCTTCTGCGCTTGGAATTTATCCGAGGTAAGCGCGCGTAGGATGAACGTCTGCGACGGGTGCGGGCCGCTGGAGATGGTTGCGCGGATAATTCCGATCGTCTTCTGTTCCAGCGCGGACAGACTGGCTTCGGTTAGGCCGCCATAAGTAATGAAACCGACGCGGAAGCCCCATACGTATTCTTCTTTCGTCGCTCCGTCCACTTTCACGGCAAGTACGCGCTCATGCAGTCCGCTTAGTTGACCGAACAGCGATTCCTGCAAGGAGTTCTCGAAGAATAGTCCGAAGTAGGCATCGTCCGTAACGGCAACGACGTTAATTCCGGCTTCGGCGGCTTCGCGGATCGCGTCTACGATGTCGCGTCCTTCTTCGATGCCCGGCGTATAACCCGTCGGGTTAATCGGGAAGTTGAGCAGGACGATCGCTTTACCCCGATCTTTCTGTGCAAGAAGAGCGTCGCGCAAGCCGGCGGAGTTGAAGCGGTTATCCGCGTCGTACAGCGGGTAGTACACCATCTCGGCTCCTCGGCGCACGTTAAACGTCAGCTCGTAGTTTTCCCAGTTTTTGTCCGGGACGATCACCGCGTCGCCGGCTTCGGCGAACAGGTCGGCCACGATGCTCAGACCGTGCGTCAAAGCGTTCGTGACGACCGGTTGGCTAAGGTTTTTGCCATCGATGGAAGGGTTCTCTTCCAGCATTTTTTTGCGCCAGATGGCGCGTAACTCTGGTTTTCCCCCCGGAGGGGCATATTCGTAAATGTCCTTCGGATCGTACGCGGACAACGTTTCTTGAATGACTCCCAGGTGCATCGGTTTGCCCTTCTCGGTCGCGATGCCGATCGTGGCGTTGTAGACGTTGGCTTTCTGTTTGGCTTCGGCGGATTGGCTTAGAATGCCCAGCTTAGGCATGTAAATCGCTTTGCCAAGTCCGGAAAGCATCTCGGCTACGTGCGGATTGTCTCGGGTAAGCGTTTCGTTCAGTTGCTGTGCGAGCGGGTTCATAACTTCCATCCTTCCAATATTCATTAGGTGATATTATACACCATTGGAGGGGGGGCGTCATTGAAATCGAAGCGATTATTTGGAAAAATACTTTGGAAAAAGCTACTGTTTATGAATTGGACACTTTAATGCGCTGTCGCGAATGTGCTTTATCGTATCGAGGTCATTCGAGAGATCCCTTTCGCCTAATGCTTGAACGACCTGATCCCTGCGTTTTTCCGATAAATTTTGCCCGAATTTGAACTTTCCCGTCATCTCTAACGGATCGAGCCGCATGACGGCGACGCCTTTCAAAGAGGAAGCATAACGCTCGTCCTCGGCATCGATCGGCGCGTGACCGCCTTCCGGTTGCATTTGTCCCATTAAAGTATGCAACGCTGACGCTTTTTCCGCAGGGTCAGTCACTTGTTCGACATGGCCGCGAATACGGACGGAGCGAAAAAATACGGTAGCCGGGCAAGCTAGATACGGATCCGTGAAATAGGAAGGGATGAACGCATGCGCTTGATAAACGACGAATTCCGCCTTCGGATCGAGAGCTAGTCCCGCCATTTTTTCTCCATTCTTGCTGCCGTGGAAATAAATCGCCTCCCTATGATAGACGTAATTAAGCGGCACCGCTTTGGGCCAACCGTCCGTTCCGGCGAACGTCAGCACCCCGTCATGCTTCTCCGATAGGAAGCTCTCGCATTGCTCGCGATCTTGAACTTCGAATTCTTTCCTTCTCATTCGGTTTCTCCTCCAACTTCGCTTGGTTGAGGTTTAGTGTAAGGCGGTCATTGACAATAGAAAAGATCCAATTTACATTAAAATGACTAGTCCATTGCAAGAGGGTGACGAAACTGTTATCTCCGTTCGCGTATTCCGCCAAGCTAGACGAATGCGGCAGTAAACATCTTGCGCTTTATTTGGCCGTTAAAGAAGCGATCATCGAAGGAAAGCTCGCTCCGGGAGAACGATTGCCGTCTACCCGCAAGCTAGCCGAATTGTACGATCTATCCCGGGGAAGCGTGAGCGTGGCGTACGAGATGTTGACGGCGGAAGGCTTCGTTCAGGCGGGAATCGGACAAGGGACTTTCGTTACCGGTTGGGAGCAAGAGCAGCTCGGGATTACGGCCGATTCGGAGAAGGCGCGTTCCAACGGAGAGCAAGGATATTCCCGAGCGGCTCCAGCCTTAACGAAATGGGGAAGGCGCTTATCGGAGCTGCGAACGTTACCGGATCGGAACCGGTTAAGACATTCCGATTTTCCGCACGGGGAAGATGGCCAGGCCGGGATTTCCTTCGTTCCGGAAGGAGTCGGCACGGATTGGTTTCCATGGACGGAATGGAAAGCGGAGGTCGCGCAGCAGTGGAAAAAGACCGGAGCTTCATGGAGAAGCGACGCGCAAGCTACGGAAGGTAGCCTTTCTCTGCGGCAAGCAATCGCGGCCAGGCTGCGGCGCGAGCGGGGGATCGCTTGCGAGGCCGAGGACATCGTCATTACGGCGGGGGCGATGCAAGCGATCGCTCTCTTGTCCCAGCTATTGCTGGAGGAAGGAAGAACGGCGGTCATCGAGAATCCTTGTTATACGGGAATCCAGCGAGCGGTTCGCGCGACGGGCGCTCGCGTCATCGCGCAGGACGTGGACGCAAACGGAATCGTTCCGCTCGACTGGGATGCCGATTTGCTGTTCGTCACGCCGACGAGACAGTTCCCGACGGGCGTTGTCCTCAGCTATGAGCGTCGGCGGGCTTTATTGACTTGGGCGTCCAGGCGCAATGCTTGGATAATCGAGGACGACTACGACAGCGACTTCCGGTGGGGAGGGCGTCCGATCGAACCTCTGAAGTCGCTCGACAAGGAAGGCAGAGTCGTCTACGTCGGATCGTTCTCGCGGTCGATGAGCGTCGGCGTGCGAATCGGTTACGCGGTTCTGCCGAAGGAATTGTTAGGGCCGTTCGTGAAGGCAAAACGGCTGTACGATCCTCAACCGACGGGAATCGCGGAGCAGTTGGCGCTTTCCAACTGGATGTCGGAGGGCGGCTATGACCGATACATGCGAAGGCTGCGAAGAACCTACGGCAAGCTGGAGAACAAGCTGCGAACCGGACTCGATACCCGACTGGGAGGTTTGTTCGAAGCGGCTCCCGCCGACGCGGGTTTGCACGTGTATGCCAAGTGGAAGCGCGACGAAGAACTGTACGCCGAGCTTGCCGAAGAGTGCGCGAAACGGGGAGCAGTCTGGTTGGACGGCATGAAGTACGAGAATCGGATCGGCGAGTTGTCGGTGAAACCCGCGATATCAGCCGTATTCGGATTCGCTCATCTGACGGAGGAGCGAATCGAGAAAGGGTTGTCGACGATTTGCCATGCCGCGCAATGCTTAGGATTGATCGATTCCGACGAGGGGCAAGGAGGAAATGTTAATGCTTGAAATATCGCCATCATCGTTCAAGTTGCTACCGGCATTCGCCAAAATATCGTGCGAGCCGGGCTGGAAGTGGCAGAAGCGAGAAAAGCCGCTGGCGAATTATGATATTTTCTACGTATGGAGCGGGGAAGGAGAATTGTTCCTTAACGGCAAGCCTTATACTCTCGGCAAGGGCAGTTGCTTCCTGTTCCGTCCCGGCGATCATACGAGCGCGACCCATAATCCCCAGAAGCCGCTCGTGCTTACGTATATCCATTTCGATGTGACGGAGCCGGTGACGGATGTGCCCGCGTCATACCGCGTGCTTAACGAAACGTTCGATTTCGAGCATATGCTGGCCAAATACGTGCGCTTGTTTCTCGTTCGGACGTTCGCGGCGGAAATCGAAGCCCAACTGATTCTGAAACAGCTCATTATCCATCTGCTTCGCCACGATCGGGACGAGCCCGTCGAGCGCAAAGCGTCGAACCAATTAACGGAAAGCATCCGCGAGGTCGCTAATTACATCCAGCAGCATCCTAGCATCATTCACCGCGTCGAGGACCTAGGTAAACGCGCGGGATTGTCTCCGCGTTACTTCTCGATCAAGTTCAAGGAACTCATCGGCGTATCGGTGCAAACGTATATGATCCGCACGCGGATCGAGCGTGCCCAACATCTGCTCATGCATGCGGGAATGAACGTGACGGAAGTGGCCGACGCGCTCGGCTACCGCGATATCTTTTTCTTCAGTCGGCAATTCAAACAGTATACCGGGAAAAACCCGTCGGAGATTAGGTAAGCTGCCGCGCGAATAGGAAAAAGCTCGTCCGAGGGACGAGCTTTTTTGCAGTGAAATAAAGTTTTTTGGTCCTGCCAGGCCGCAATTGAGGAATCTAACGAACCGTCAAAGTGCCGAGTTTCTCGCCCATGACGACTTTGGATCCCGTCTTCAGATCGGAGCGCGGTACCAGGGTTCCGTCTTCGGTCAGAAGAACGATCGTAGAACCGAACTCGAAATAGGCGAGCTCGTCTCCGCGTCCAAGCGTCTTGGGCATCGGTTCCACGTATCGGATGCTGCTGACGTTTAGAGCTCCGACTTTTACGACGGCGGCTTCTCCGACATCATTGCGGATATAGGTGACGAGCCGTTCGTTGCGGGACAGCACTCGTCGCATCTTCGTAAGGCCGAATTCGTTAACCGGATATACGCGTCCGGGTATGTGCTCGGTTTCCACGATTTCGCCTTCGCAAGGCGAATGAATCCGATGATAATCGGTCGGGCTTAGATAGAGCACCCAGAAGTAGCCATGCCGGTATTGAGATAGCCGGGGAGATTCGTTCAGAAGTTCCTCGATCGTATAATCCTGGCCTTTAACTTGCAACAGCATCCCGTCTTCGATAACTCCGCAACCTGTAATGAGCGCGTCCACGGGGCTTACCAATGCGCTTGGAGTAGCGTCAATCGGTCGTCTGCCCGGCTTCAGCCTGCGCGTAAAAAAGTCGTTCAAGGATACGTATTCGTCGATTCTTTTCTCCGCGTCTTCGATGGGGATTTTATAGGTCGCGGCAAATCGAGCAATAAAACGGCGGCTAAAAGAAGATTTAGCGAAACGTCCCGTCATGCGGGACACGAATTTGCGTGAAGACAGTTCCGTCATCATGCGCAGCAGCCAACGAGTCATGCAGCCGAGCACTCCTTTGTTATTAAAATACATTCCCGTGAATTGTGACACATTGGTCGTTAAAGTGCAATAGCCGTGCATGGCAGGTAGATGCCATCACGATTTGACGATTGATCGTCGATGCCGTCACGATAAGCGGCTATTGCGAACGAAAGAAGCTCGATTCCAAGCCCCCAAGGGCGAGGAACGAGCTTCTTCGTGTATGAAAGCTTAGCCGAAAAGCGTGGTATACAGTAAATAGAGATTCAAGGACATGATGATAACCGCAACGACCCAAGCGAGAATGTTTAGCCACATCGGATTGGCGAATTTGCCCATTTTTTTCTTGTTGCTCGTGAACTGAACGAGCGGTACGACTGCGAACGACAACTGAAAGGAGAGGATAACCTGGCTAAGGATGAGCAGATCCATCGTACCGCTATCGCCGTACAGCGCCGTAACGATGACGGCAGGAATAATGGCGATCAAACGAGTAATCAGCCTCCGGAGCCACGGTGCGATGCGGATGTTCAGGAAACCTTCCATGACGATCTGGCCTGCAAGGGTTCCGGTTATCGTAGAGTTCTGGCCCGATGCCAAAAGCGCTACGCCGAACAGGATGGCCGCGAACGAGGAACCGAGCATCGGAGCGAGCAGGTGGTAAGCCTGATCGATCTCGGCAACGTCTGTTTTGCCCGCGGTATGGAATACGGCTCCGGCGAGTATTAGAATCGCGGCGTTAATGAATAAGGCGAAGAACAAGGCGATCGTCGAATCCCACGTGGAGAATCGAATGGCTTGCCGTTTGCCGAGTTCGGTTTGTTCATATTGACGAGTCTGTACAATCGATGAATGAAGGTACAGATTGTGCGGCATGACGGTCGCTCCGAGAATCCCGATGGCGATATACAGCATCTCGGGGTTGTTGATAATCTCGGAAGAGGGCACGAAGCCCTTCATCAAGTCTCCCATAACCGGGGCGGACCAGATCAGTTCGACCGCGAAGCATCCGGCGATTAAGACGATCAAGGCGATGACGAAAGCTTCCAAATACCGAAACCCTTTATTCTGAAGGAACAGAATAATTAAGACGTCCAAAGCGGTAAGTATGACGCCATACAAGATCGGAATGCCGAAGAGCAAATTGAGCGCGATGGCCGCTCCGATGACCTCAGCCAAGTCGCAAGCGGCGATTGCCAGTTCGCATAAAATCCATAAGCCGAAGTTGACCGGTTTACTGTAGCTATCGCGGCAAGCTTGCGCCAAGTCGCGTCCGGTCGCGATTCCTAGTTTGCCCGACAATGCTTGGAGTAGAATAGCCATCAGATTGGACATTAGAATGACGGATAGCAACGTATAACCGAATTGTGAACCGCCGGCGAGATCCGTCGCCCAGTTGCCGGGGTCCATATACCCGACGGCGACCATGTAGCCCGGACCCGCGAAGGCTAGAAATTTACGGAACGTAGAGCCGGTTTTTGGGATTTTGACGGTGCGGAAAGATTCCGGCAACGATGAAGTATCCCTTTCTCTGCGCCAACCGCCTTTTCTTGCGGGCTCGGAGTGAGCCGACGCAACGTGAGGCTGGGTAACGGCCAAATCATCTTGCATATGAAACACCTCTTTTTTTTGTCGTCGTGTTGTAGGTGGGAACAAGTGTAGCGTTAGGGACATTAATTTTCCCTAGGGCAAAACTTTCTGATGCTTATAATATACGCTCGATATTTGAAAAAGTAAACTGAAAACAAGAAAAAGTTTCCCTAGGGCAAAAATCGTTTGCTTGGAAGACTTGGTTCGGAAAACTAAACTCCCTGTCCCGTCCTGCCAGATCGAAAATAAGGCTCCGAAAAGGCGCAGGTTCGGAACAATCGCCCATCCTCGTGACGTGCCCATGGGTGAATGCATATGATACTGAAGATTTCCAAGCACAGGAAGGAGAGCGACATGAAAAAGAACAAGGCGAGCAAGACGACAAAATCACGCCGGCCGTTATATTACGTAGATAATCCTAATAAGTCCGAGCTGCAATGGCTGGATGACATACAAAAACCGGATGACAAGCCAATTAACGTTCACGGTTCGGCAGCAACGAAGCAACCGCCGGCGGAAGGCCAAGCAATCAGCAAGCAAGGGCATGCGAAGGGCAAGCCGGTCCAAGCAAACGGAAAGCAAGGGCAAGCGAACGCCGACGCGGCCGGTACATTCGGTCGTTCCTCGCAAAAGGCACCGGCCGCCAAGGCGCCGGCTTCGCCTGCTCAGGACGTTACGTTCGGCGAACCGATTATGACGGTTCCATCGGTTTCGGAGTATATTTCCACCCTTCAGGAGGCGGAGGAGATCGTCGCGATCGCCACGGCGCTTCCGCAAGCATCGATTCCGCCCGTCGCCGAATCTTTGCCGGTTCGGGATGTGCCGGATATTATCTCGGTAGTCGCATCAACGCAAACGGAGAGCACGCAGGAAACCGAAGCTATCGTCGCGTTATTGAATGAGGAATCCCCTGTCGGAGAAGCGACGGAATCCGCAACGGAAAGGGAAGAGCGCCATCGGAAGCTGGAAGAGAAGCGGATGCCCTCTCGTCCGGCTCCGATCGTCTACACGGACGATATCGCGGATGAAGCGATAACGAGCGATAAGTTGGCGCCATATGCGATTCGTGCCGTACATCTAGGGGCGGATTCCGTATCGACGGATTCGCTCGCGGATTTCTCCGTATCGGCGATCAAGCTTGCGGATGGGTCAGTTACTTCGTCGAAGCTGGCGCCGGAGTCCGTCATCGGAGACCATCTAACGAAAAATTCGATCTCCGGACAGAAGATTAGAGACCGGTCGATAACCGGGGAGAAGCTGCGGGATGGCAGCGTTTCGTCGGAGAAGCTGGCGGATCGGACGATCAGCTCGGACAAAATCGCTGAAGGATCGATCCATTCCAAGCATCTTAACGTGTCCGTCATCAGCTCCGAGCTGCTGCAGGATCAAAGCATTACAACGGAAAAAATACGCAGCGGCGCGATACGGAGCGAGAACCTGGCCAATGAAAGCATCGATACTTCGAAGCTTGGCGATGGCTCGGTTACGTCCTCCAAGCTGCGCGAAGGCGCGGTGACAAAAGATAAAGTGGCGCGAGGCGCGATCGAATCCTCGCATATCGCGAACGGAGTCGTGTTAGCCGACCATGTGGCCCTCGGCGTGTTGCAGGGAAAGCATATGGCTCCGCGCGCGGTCGCGTCGGAGCATCTCGAAGAAGGAGCGGTCGGAACTCGGGAGCTGTCCGATCGGTCCGTATCGGACAGCAAGCTGATCTTAAACTCGGTCCGGTCGGAACACTTGCGCGAGGGAGCGGTTCTTGGAAGCCATCTCGCTGAAACAGCCGTAGAAAATAAGCATTTGAAGGACGACTCGGTTACCGCGATCAAGCTTGCGGACCAATCCGTTACGACGCTTAAGCTAGTCGACCATTCCGTTACGTCTACCAAGATCGCGGATCAAAGCGTCGTTCCCGGAAAGCTTGCGGACGAAGCCGTATTGACGCGGCATCTGTCCAGAGGAAGCGTCGTTTCCGACAAGCTGGCGGAAGGAGCCGTGGAATCGCGGCATTTGGCCGAGAAATCGGTTGGGAATCTTCAGATTTCCGCGCTTGCAATCGGAAGAGAGCAGTTGCGAGACGGTTTGGTCGGTCCAGATCAGCTTGCGGGAAACGCTGTGCAATCCCTTCACGTGGCGGACGGAGCGATTGATTCCGCTCAGCTTGCGGACGGAGCGGTTCAATCCGCTAAGCTCGGAGATCATTCAATCAAGAGCCGGCACCTGGCATCTACTTCCGTTCATTCCGAGCACTTGGCCGCCGAAAGCGTGAACTCGGAGCAACTGGCTCCCGCTTCCGTTAAGCCTTACCATTTCGGAGCGGAAGCGGTAACTGGAGAGGCATTGGCATCGGATGCCATCGAAAGCCGGCATATTCGCAAAGGATCGGTGGAAGCAACCCATTTTAGCAATGCTTCAGTGAGTACGGCAGCCTTGCAGGTCGAATCGGTAACGGAGAAAAATATCGCTCCCGGCGCGGTCGGCGAACGCCAGCTCGGTATTCGTTCCATTTTCTCCCATCATCTTACAGATCACTTGATTACTTCCTTAAAGCTCTCCCCGGAGTGCGTATCGACGGATAAATTGGCCGACTTGGCGGTTACGTCCGCGAAATTGGGTGACGATAGCGTCACGGCGATTAAACTCGCCGAGAACGCGGTATTCGAGAAGGCTTTGCAGGAAGGCGCCGTGTCGGGACGGGTATTGGCCGAAGGAGCCGTTTCTTCCGATCACGTGAAGCCGGGTGCCATTGGACGCGCTCACCTAAGCGAGGGCTCGGTAACGTCGGATATTCTCGCGGACGGTTCGGTGAAATCCGGTAAACTCGGAGAGGGTACGGTCAAAGCGAAGCATATCGTCTCCAACGCGGTCGAAAGCCGACATCTTGCTGAGAATTCCGTACTGAGCTTACACTTGGCTGAGAATAGCTTGCGGGAATATCACTTTAACGACGGAATCGTTACGGCAAGCAAACTTGCGGCGAACAGCGTCGACGGTAGCAAACTGATGCCTGGTTCGGTAAAGGATGTGCATATCGCGAACCAATCGATTTCCTCCGTTCATTTGAAGGCAGACGTAATCGAATCCGTTCATTTGCGTGAAGGAGCCATCGGGGCGGCGCATTTGGCGATAAGCAGCGTGAAAGAATCGACGATCGCGGACAAGGCGATTACGTCCAATAAGTTAGCCAACGACAGCGTTACGGCTAAGAAGCTTGCTTCCCAGAGCGTAAACGGCGAGCATCTGCAGATCGAGAGCATCGGCGGCAAACATCTGAAATCGGAAGCGGTGCATGGGTTCCATCTCCGCAAAGGGACGGTGTCGATCTCTCATCTAGCTCCGGATTTGCTTGAGCTTGCCAAGAACGGCGAGCGTCGGATCGACTCGGAACGGTTGGAACCGAATGCGGTAAGTTCGGTGCATGTGAAAGATAAAACGATTACCAATGAAAAACTCGCGGACAGTGCGGTAACTGCGGCTAAGCTAGCGCCGGGTAGCGTCGGAACGGAGCATTTGGCCGCCGGCGCAGTCGCGAACGGCATTCTGGCTGATGCTAGCGTGACGGAGGAGAAGCTTGCGGACGGCGCGGTTGCAACAGGAAAATTGGCGCTTGGCAGCGTAGGAACGGAGCAATTGTCTGCTGGCGCGGTCGACACCGGCAATCTAGCCGATGCCAGCGTGACGGGCGAGAAGCTAGCGACAGGTTCGGTCTCTAGGGAGAAGCTGTCGGTAGACAGCGTTGGAACGGAGCAATTAGCGTTAGGGGCGGTTACGTCGAATATTCTCGCCGATGCGAGCATAACCACCGAGAAACTGGAAGACGGAGTCGTTAGCTCGGAAAAGCTGGCGGATGGCAGCGTAGGTACGGCGGCGTTGGCAATTGGCGGCGTAACGACGATGATCTTGTCTGATGGAAGCGTAACGAGCGATAAGATCCTGAATGCCGCGGTAACTTCGGAGAAGCTTGCGCTGGGCGGGGTAGGAACGGAACAATTGTCGGCGGGCTCAGTAACGGCGGAAATTCTGGCAAACGCGAGCGTAACGGGAGATAAATTGCTGAACGGCGCGGTTACTTCGGAGAAGCTTGCGCTGGGTGGGGTAGGAACGGAGCAATTGTCTGCGGGCGCAGTAACGACGGACATCGTTGCGGACGATAGCATAACCGGCGATAAACTCGTCGATGGTGCGGTCACATCGAATAAGCTGGGAGCAGGCAGCATCGGATCGGGTCATCTGGCGGCAGCCGCAGTCACTTCGGGCATTCTAGCCGACCTAAGCGTAACGGAAGCGAAGCTTATGAACGGCGCCGTTACGTCCGAGAAGCTAGCATATGGCAGCGTTGGAACGGAGCAGCTATCTGCAGGAGCGGTCACTTCCGACATACTTGCGGACTTAAGCGTAACTGGCGAGAAGCTTGCGGATGGCGCGATCGCAACAGGGAAATTGGCGCTTGGCAGCGTCGGGACGGAACAATTAGCCTCTTCGGCAGTAACCTCATTCATCTTGGCCGACTTGAGCGTAACAGGCGGGAAGCTTGCGATTGGCGCGGTAACCTCGGAAAAAATAGCGGAAGGCAGCGTAGGTACGGTACAGTTGTCAGCGGGCGCCGTTACTTCGGACATCGTTGCCGATGGCAGTATTACGACGGATAAGCTGGTCGACGGAATCGTCACGACCGACAAACTTGCCGGAGGCAGTGTCGGCACGAGCCAACTGGTCGACGGCGCGGTTACTTCCGAAATATTGGCGGACGGAGGCGTAACGGCTTCAAAACTAGCAGCGGGAGCGGTCACGTCGGATAAATTGGCCAGAGGTAGCGTCGGAACGGATCAGTTGTCAGCGGGCGCGGTCAGTTCGGGAATTCTGTCGGACGGTTCCGTGACAAGCGAGAAGCTAGCGAATCGTTCAATATTGGCCGAGAAGCTGGCATTCGGAAGCGTCGGAACGGAGCAACTGACGGCAAACTCGGTCTTAACCGACAAATTGGCGGAGGATAGCGTCACGAGTTCCAAGCTGGCTACGGGCTCGGTAACGGCCGAAAAGCTGGCACATGGCAGCGTGGGTACGGAGAAGTTGGCGGATGGCGCGGTAACTTCGAACATTCTGGTTGACGCTAGCGTGACGAGCGAGAAGTTGGCTAACGGGGCTGTTGTTGCGGAAAAACTGGCTGCAGGAAGCGTTGGAACGACGCAGTTGGCTGACTTCGCGGTCAACGAGTATATTCTGGCGGATGGCAGCGTTACGAGCGAGAAACTGCTAGATGGAGTAGTGACGACGGATAAGCTGGCAGGCGGCAGCGTAGGCACGAGCCAACTGACGGATGGAGCGATTACGGACAATAAATTAGCGGATGGCAGCGTGACGACTTCGAAGCTTTCCGATGGATCGGTTACGACGGAGAAGCTTGCGAGGGGAAGCATAGGCCCGAGTCAGTTAGCGGACGGCTCGGTCATCTCGAATATTCTAGGCCCTAGAAGCGTAACTACGGAGAAGCTAGCGAACTCGGCGGTATCGTCCGAGAAGTTAGCATTCGGTAGCGTCGGTTCGCCTCAGTTGGCGGATGGTTCGATCACTTCGGCTAAGCTTGCGATCGGCACTGTTTCCTTTGAGAATCTAGCCCCTTCCTTAGTCCAGTTCTTAACTTACGTCGGAGAACCGATTACGGAAGAGCGGTTGCAGGATGGTTCCGTTAGCTCGGTTAAGCTGGCGAAAGATGCGGTAGGAACGGAGCAACTGGCGTTCGGATCGATCACGAGCGATAAACTAAGCGAAGGTTCTATCGGGACGGTTCAATTGGCGCCGGGAGCGGTGAACGCGGAGAAGATCGGGGTTCGTAGCGTAAGCTCGTCTCACATTATTCCACGCTCGATTCTCGGGTATCATCTTGGGGAACAAACGATTGCCTCTAACCACTTCAAACCGCAATCCGTGACGGAAACGCAACTGGCGGACGGTAGCGTTAGTCTCTCAAAGCTTTCGACCGACGTGAAACACTTATTAGATGAACTGCAGCAATTGCCATCGCAATCGAATTCGATTGAGCCGTTAGAGATCGTTACAAAGCTGGAAGTCGGCAGCGTGACGAGCGAGCATTTGGCCGATGGCAGCGTGAGCGGGTCGAAGCTGGAAGTCGGCAGCGTGACGAGCGAGCATTTGGCTGATGGCAGCGTGAACGGGTCGAAACTGGAAGTTGGCAGCGTGACGAGCGAGCATTTGGCCGATGGCAGCGTAAGCGGGTCGAAGCTGGAAATCGGCAGCGTGACGAGCGAGCATTTGGCCGATGGCAGCGTGAGCGGATCGAAGCTGGAAGTCGGCAGCGTGACGAGCGAGCATTTGGCCGATGGCAGCGTGAGCGGGTCGAAGCTGGAAATCGGCAGCGTGACGAGCGAGCATTTGGCTGATGGCAGCGTGAACGGGTCGAAACTGGAAGTCGGCAGCGTGACGAGCGAGCATTTGGCCGATGGTAGCGTGAACGGGTCGAAGCTGGAAGTCGGCAGCGTGACGAGCGAGCATTTGGCCGATGGCAGCGTGAGCGGATCGAAGCTGGAAGTCGGCAGCGTGACGAGAGAGCATTTGGCAGATGGCAGCGTGAGCGGATCGAAACTGGAAGTCGGCAGCGTGACAGGCGATAAGCTTTCTTTCATCCCCTTGGTCGCGCAAATGCCCGGTATCGGTTTACTGTATGGGAATCTGCCTTACGCATTTCAAGGAGGAATGGAATCGATACGCTTGACAGTTGCGTTTTCTGTTCCTTTTGCAGAAAATGCCTATACTTTGCTCGCGATGACCGATCATCCTTCCTGTAGTTGCATACTCGGAGCCAAGGGCGATAATGAAGCCGAACTCATTGTTTTCCGGACGCAACTGGGGCCAGAGCCTAAAGGAATCATCCAATGGATCGCCATCGGCCGGCAAGCGAACTGAATTCATCCTATGAAGACCAGCGGTGCCGATAATACTCGGCACCGCTTTTGGCTTGCTTTGGGATAGCCGTAGGAGGCAAAGCTTCAATTCTATGAAAGATAGTTATTAATCGGAGTATATCAGCCGTCTCTAGTAGATTACTTATTACATACATTGAACGAGAAAGGAGGAGACAAGCAATGATAAAAAGCTTGAAAGTAGGGAGAGTCTATGTATAGCAAGTGGTGTCCTGATTGCGAGCAAATTCCATGTCAATGTAATGAACTAATCTGCAATAAATGCGGGGAAAGAAATTGTCGTTGCAAGCAAGATATCAACGTTACTGTTAAACCAAAGCAAATCGTAAATATCAATGTACCAACAGGAGCAACCGGAGCAACAGGAGCAACCGGAGCAACCGGAGCAACTGGGGCAACCGGAGCAACAGGAGCAACCGGAGCAGGAGCAACCGGAGCAACAGGAGCAACAGGAGCGACAGGAGCGACAGGAGCGACAGGAGTAACAGGAGTAACAGGAGCAACCGGAGATCCAGGGGTAACCGGAGCAACCGGCGCAACCGGAGATCCGGGGGTAACCGGAGCAACCGGAGCAACCGGAGATCCGGGGGTAACCGGAGCAACCGGCGCAACCGGAGCAGGAGCAACAGGAGCAACCGGAGCAACAGGGGCAACAGGAGCAACCGGAGCTACTGGAGCGACCGGACCGGGAACAGGAGCAACCGGACCAACCGGTCCAACCGGGGCAACGGGGGCTACAGGGGCAACAGGCGATCCGGGCGTAACCGGGGCAACAGGAGCAACGGGAGCAACGGGAATAACCGGGGCAACAGGGGCGACAGGAGCAACAGGAGCAGGAGCAACAGGAGCAACAGGGGCTACCGGAGCAACGGGAGATCCAGGAGCAACGGGGGCAACCGGAGCAACCGGAGCTACAGGAGCAACTGGACCAGGAACAGGAGCAACCGGACCAACCGGACCAACCGGAGCAACGGGGGCAACAGGTGATCCGGGCGTAACCGGCGCAACAGGTGCAACAGGTGCAACAGGAGCAACAGGAGCAACCGGAGCAACCGGGGCGACAGGCGATCCGGGCGTAACCGGTGCAACAGGAGCAACGGGAATAACCGGAGCAACAGGCGATCCGGGCGTAACCGGTGCTACAGGTGCAACAGGAGCAACCGGCGCAACAGGAATAACAGGTGCAACCGGAGCAACGGGGGCAACAGGTGATCCGGGTGTAACCGGCGCAACAGGTGCAACCGGAGCAACGGGAATAACCGGAGCAACCGGAACAACGGGGGCAACGGGAATAACCGGTGCAACCGGAGCAACCGGGGCGACAGGCGATCCGGGCGTAACCGGTGCAACAGGTGCAACAGGAGCAACGGGAATAACCGGTGCAACCGGAGCAACCGGGGCGACAGGCGATCCGGGCGTAACCGGTGCAACAGGTGCAACAGGAGCAACGGGAATAACAGGCGCAACCGGAGCAACAGGAGCAACCGGCGCAACAGGGGTAACCGGAGCAACGGGAGCAACGGGTATAACCGGAGCAACGGGAGCAACGGGAGCAACCGGAGCAGGCGCAATCATTCCGTTTGCATCGGGCCTTCCGACGGCACTGACTACTGTGCTAGGAGGATTACTTGGTACGACGAGCTTGGTCGGATTTGGAAGCTCCGTTACGGGTGTTTCTATCCTCACCAGCGGTGACATTGATCTGACTGGGGCCGGAGGCACGCTTCTAAACTTCTCTTTCTCAGTACCGAGAAAAGGAACAATTGATTCAATGGCGGCGTATTTTAGCACAACAGCTGCTTTGAGTCTTCTAGGAACAACAATTACGATAACGGCCCAACTCTATAGCTCGGCTACGCCTAATAATATTTTCTCACCTATTCCCGGAGCTATCGTGACGTTAAGTCCGCCTCTTACAGGGACGCTAGCGCTTGGAACGATTAGTAGCGGGACAGCCTCTGGGTTGGGAATTACGGTGTCGCAAGGTACGCGTCTTCTAATGGTATTCTCCGCAAACGTAACAAGCGGTCTTTCAATTGCTACTACGATCGCAGGTTATGCGAGCGCAGGCGTCGATATTAGTTAGTTAACGAAATTCGTGCTTCTGGAAAAAGGGATTTTCTACTCCGATTCCAGAAGCATTTTTTTAAGGAGTTATGTGATTCTTTTTTTTCGGGAGTGAACAAATTGATTAAACTAAGCCTTTGCATGATTGTAAAGAATGAGGAAGAGGTTATTGGAAGATGTCTGAAGTCGGTTCATGAGGTTGTTGATGAAATCATCATTGTCGATACAGGCTCGACCGATCGAACGAAAGAAATTTGTTCGGAGTACACCGAAAAAATTTACGATTTCGAGTGGATTAATGATTTCGCGGCTGCCAGAAACTTTGCATTCAGTCTTGCAACGATGGATTATCTTTTTTGGCTGGATGCAGATGACGTTCTGCAAACAGAAGATTCCGAAAAAATAAGGGAACTAAAAGAGACGCTCGACCCGACGATCGATTCCATTACCATGGTATATTGCTTAGCTCAAGACGAACAAGGCAATATGACCTCTAGCAATAGGCGAAATAGAATCGTAAAAAGATTAAATCATTTCCAATGGCGCGGTTTCGTACATGAGTATCTCGAAGTTGGAGGAAAGATCAGTAACAGCGATATCGTCGTTTATCATAAACCGATGAAATCTCATGTTTCTGATAGGAATCTTACGATATATAATTCTCGTCTGGAAAGAGGAGATCATTTTTCTCCGCGTGATTTATATTATTTCGCAAACGAATGTTTGGACCATAGATTGTATGAGCAAGCGGTAGAATACTATGAAAAATTTTTGGATACGAATCAAGGGTGGATCGAAGATAAAATAGCCGCCTGCGGAAAATTGGCCGATTGTTTTCATCATTTAGGCAATAAAGAACGGGAAAGCTATTACACGCTCAAGTCTTTTGAATACGATACCCCGCGTGCGGAGTTTTGCTGCAGGATGGGATTCGGTTTTATGCAACAAAACGAGTGGGAAAAGGCTGTATTCTGGTATAGGCTCGCTTCCGAGATGACAAGACCTAACGACAACTGGGGTTTCTTCAATCATGCATGCTGGACGTGGCTGCCTCATCTCCAACTTTGCGTTTGTTATTATCGTTTGGGCGAATATCTACAAGCTTATAAACATAATGAAATTGCCCGTCAATATATCCCTGACAATGAAAAAGTTTTGTTCAATCGGCGTCTTTTGGAAGGGTTATTGAACTAAGAATGAAGACGAGCACACTTCCGAAATATTAAAAATACGCTTTGCTCGCGCCACCAAGCTCAAGAGGCTTGGTGGTGTTTTATTGAAGATGAAGTGAAGGCCGAGAATCGAAATTTTGGGAAAGTAGACGAATTGCCAATGCAATGCAACATGCAAGTTCATATTTCTAAAGACATAGCCGGAAAAGTTGATTGAAAGATCGAGGAGAGGAATGACTTTAATGAATAAATCGACCGAATTGAAGCGGATGATCCAGTCCCCGACAACGGACTATATCATGGAAGCCCATAACGGCTTGTCCGCGAAAATCGCAGAGGAGGCCGGTTTTAAAGGGATTTGGGCCAGCGGACTTTCGATAGCCGCCTCCATGGGCGTTAGAGACAACAATGAAGCTTCATGGACGCAGGTGCTGGATGTGTTGGAATTCATGAGCGATGCAACAACAATCCCGATTTTGCTGGACGGCGATACGGGATACGGAAACTTTAATAACGCAAGAAGATTGTTGCGAAAATTGGAGCAGCGCCAGATTGCCGGGGTATGTATCGAGGATAAGCTGTTTCCCAAAACAAACTCTTTTATTAAAGGCGAAGCGCAGCCTCTTGCGCCCATCGATGAGTTTTGCGGCAAAATAAAAGCCATGAAAGATGCCCAAGACAATTCGGATTTTGTGGTGGTGGCGAGAGCGGAAGCTTTTATCGCGGGTCATGGACTCGATGAAATGCTAAAGAGGGCAGAAGCTTACCGGCAATCGGGAGCGGACGCCATTCTTGCTCACAGTAAAAAATCGGATATCGGCGAAATAGAAGCATTCATGAAAGAATGGAGCAATAGACTTCCTGTTGTTGTCGTTCCTACAAAGTATTATATGACTCCCAAAAACCGCTATCGGGAATTAGGGATCAATATGGTCATATGGGCCAATCACAATTTAAGGGCATCGGTGAAGGCCATGCAGAAAACGAGCAGAAAATTATTCAAAGAGGAAAGCCTCATCCAAATCGAAAATAAAGTAACCCCCCTCGAAGAAATATTTCGCCTGCAAAACGCGGAGGAGCTTCAATTAGCGGAAGAAAAGTATCTTACTGCCGTTCCAGTTAAGAATGAAAGCGAATAGGAGCAAGAGGTATGGACAAACATGCGTGGGAAACCGTGTCGTTCTTCGAAGGCACGGTTTATTTAAATTCGCTAATAGGTTTGCGGATTTCTTGGCTTTTCCACGTTTGTCTAACACACAGCTGTCCCTTCTCGCATTAACTGGAGCAAAACCCAAGCTTCCGTGTATACGAGAGGAGAATTAACTTTCCATGCAGGTAAAATACATCACCAATCTGGAGGAGTTACCGGGCTTGACCGATGGGGAGAGGGCTGCCTTAAAACAAGTGACCGATAAATTTGTTTTTCGGCTGAATAATTATTATTTGCAGCTGATTGATTGGTCGGATCCGAATGACCCGATCAGAAAACTCGTGATTCCAAGTTCTAATGAACTTCGGGAATACGGCCGTTGGGACGCTTCCGATGAAGACACGAACTATGTGGTTAAAGGATGTCAGCATAAATATCAAACGACGGCGTTATTGCTTGTTTCCGAAGTGTGCGGAGCTTACTGCAGATTTTGCTTTCGCAAGCGTTTGTTCCGGGCGGACGTGAAAGAGGCTATGCCGGACGTTCAAGACGGAATCGATTATATCGCGAGAACGCCTCAAATCAACAATGTGCTGCTGACCGGAGGTGATCCGCTGATCCTGGCGACCAATAAGCTTCGCAACCTTCTGGATGCCTTAAGATCAATCGAGCACGTGAAAATCATAAGAATCGGATCGAAATTACCGGTCTTCAACCCCATGAGAATCTACGAAGACGAGCAACTGCTCGATACGATTCGGACTTATTCCACGGAAGAAAAACGGATCTATATCATGGCGCATGTTAACCATCCAAGAGAGATCACGCAGGAAGCCCGAAAATGTTTTAAGGCACTTTACGATGCCGGAGCGATCGTCGTGAATCAGACTCCTATACTGAAAGGAATCAACGATAATCCGGCAGTACTCGGCGAATTGCTCGACCGGCTTTCATGGGCGGGCGTTACTCCTTATTACTTTTTCATTAACAGACCCGTGGCGGGTAACAGAGGGTTCGTTGTTTCGTTGGAAGAAGCCTATCGAATCGTAGAAGAAGCTAAATCCAGAACATCGGGATTAGGCAAACGAGTGAAGCTTTGCATGAGTCATACATCGGGTAAAATCGAAATCCTCGCAGTCGAGAACGGCAAAGCTTATTTAAAGTATCATCAGTCGCGAGACGGAGATTATGGAAAGTTGATGATTTTGGATTGTCCGGAAGAGGCTGCATGGTTTGACGATTTGCCCGGAAATGAAAAATATTGGAACAGACCGACCAAGAAAACGAACGAGATCATTTCCGTAAACGAAATGTCGGATATGCCTCAGAAAAAAATAAGCGAACAATTGAGGTGAATAGGAATGTATCGTTCAGAGCTGTTATCATCGAACATCCATCCGATCATCGGAGTGTATCTAGGAAGCGGATCAATATCATTAAGAGAAATCGGAAAATATATCAGGATCAATAAACTCGTGAAAGCAAACAGAAGGGCAGGAACGACGCTAGTCTTTTTCACCGCTAATGATTTGAATTTCTCGGAGGAAAATTTCGAAGGAGCTTACTTCGACGAAAAAGGGAAAAAGTGGCATAAAAAATTATTCCCATTTCCGGATGTCGTATATATCCGAGGAGGCGGAGGCGAGACCGACGGCATTCTAGAAAGATTCGATGAGCTGGGAATCAAAAGAATCAATCCGATCCATGCCTTTAATAAGAGCGAGTTATATCAATTCTTGAACGAAAACCATCATTTAAGTGCTCATTTACCAACTACCGTAAATGTTGATAAAAGGAACGAGATCAAAAATACGATTCTAAAGTTCAGGAAAGCGTATGTGAAAGCGCACCGCGGCAGGAAAGGACTGCAAGTAATGCGTATCGAAAAATTGTCCAAGAAACCGGGTTACTTATACAGTTATTCGATTATTGGCAGATTGGTTCGCAGGAAAGCAAATAATATGCAAAGCTTGCTTAAAAACATCAATACCTTTTTCGGAGATAAAAAGGTGATCGTCCAAAGAGCGATCGATCTGGTGAGGATCAACAAAAACCGTCTCGTCGATTTTCGGGCGGAAGTGCAAAGAAACAAAAATAACGAAATCGACATCGTCGGAATATGCGTTAGGGTAGGCAGCCCCAATTCCCCCATTACGACCCATTCGTCCGCTTATCGATACGACGTTTTTCTCCCTAAGCTATTTCCCCGTTATACCGCCAAGCAATTAATGGTTTTGAAAAGAAATATTAAAGAGTTTTTACACGAAGTTTATTTGGGCGTGGAGAAAAAGTACGGAAAATTCGGGGAAATCGGAATTGACTTTGCCGTGGATAGAAAAGGGAAAATATGGCTCATTGAATGCAATGCCCAATCGGCCAAAGTTTCAATCGTCAAAGCGTATGGACTTAAGGCGGAGAGGGTTTTCTTAAACCCGCTGGAATACGCGAAAACGATAAACTATTCCGACAGAAACTTTTTCGACCTTGTCGATGTTCCTGCGGCAGTCGAAGCGGAAGTAGAAGTAAAAGCAGAAGTAAAAGCGGTAGAACCGGTAGAAGCATCGGAAACAGTAGAAGCATCAGAAGCGGTAGAAGCATCTGAAGCATCTGGAGCAGTTGAAGCAGTTGAAGCGGTAGAAGCAGCAGAAGTTTCAATAGAAGAAGTTTCTTAAGCTCTCATGAAAGTTGACTGCAGGAAGGTGCGAATCATCGATGATCAACACCAAAATATTTGGGAGAGAGCTGAAAAAAAGGGGTTTTGATTTTTACGTTGGTGTTCCATGCTCTTTCTTAAAAAATTTAATCAATTATGCCATCAATGAGAGCGAATATATCGGAGCGGCAAACGAGGGGGATGCGGTCGCTATTGCTTCCGGCGCTTTATTGGGAGGGAAGAAACCGATTGTTCTCATGCAAAACTCGGGTCTCGCGAACGCCGTATCGCCGCTGGTGTCTCTTAATTATCCGTTTCGCATTCCGGTATTGGGATTCGTCAGCTGGCGAGGGCAACCCGGCGAACAAGATGAACCGCAGCATGAACTAATGGGACGAATAACGACAAACTTGCTTGATTCCATGCAAGTAAAGTGGATGTACTTGTCTGCCGATTTCAAGAAAGCCAAACGACAGATTTCGCTGGCAGCCAAGTATATCGAGAGCGGTCATCCCTTTTTCTTCGTCGTAAAAAAAGGAAGCTTCGAACCGGAGATCCTGCAAGAACAAGAACGTTATTTCAGCGTTAATCAAGAAAACATCGGCCAACGGGCCGACAATCAGCTGCCTACCCGTCAGGAAGCATTACGGGTCATCAATGAATGCAAAGACGGCCAAACCGCCCAACTCGCGACGACCGGAAAAACGGGTAGGCAATTGTACGAAATCGAAGATGCGTGCAATAACCTTTATATGGTCGGTTCAATGGGGTGCATCGCCTCTTTCGGCCTCGGGCTGTCGGTCAGTAAACCCGATTTCGATATCGTAGTTATCGACGGAGACGGCTCGCTGCTAATGAGGATGGGGAGCATGGCGACGATTGGCTACTACAATCCGCAGAATATGATTCATATTTTACTGGATAACAATGCCCATGATTCTACGGGAGGGCAGAAGACGGTTTCCCATAACGTTAACTTCATCAATATTGCTTCTTCCTGCGGTTACGTGAAATCCATTTACATTCACGATCTTAATGAGCTGAATAAATGCTTGAACGAATGGAAATTAACGAAAGGTTTGACCTTTCTTCATCTTAAAATTTCTCCAGGCACGGAAGATCAGTTAAGTCGGCCGGCAATTAAACCCTACGAGGTCAAAGAACGGCTAGCGACGTTTTTGAACCGTAATGTCTCCGAATCGAGAGGAGCGAGAAGTTGATGAAGCTTGCCGGCAGAAAAATCTTACTCACTCCCGGTCCCGCAACGACAACGTATGGCGTTAAACTTGCCCAAGTCGTGCCCGATATTTGCCCGCGCGAAAAGGAATTCGGCCGATTGCTGAAATCCGTGTGCACTGAATTGACCCGTATCGTTTCGGATTCGGAGAAATATACGACGATATTGTTCGGGGGTTCGGGCACGGCTGCGGTCGAGTCGATATTAAGTTCCGTCGTGGAGCGCGACGGTCTGGTCCTGATCGTGAATAACGGCGCCTACGGCAAACGGATGTGCGAAATTGCGGAAGCTTACGGTTTGGGGCATCTGGTATTTCACAGTCCTGCTCATTCCGCGCTTGACCTGACGGCATTGGAATCGCTTCTGGACAAAAGCCGACGGAAAATCACCCATATGGCAGTCGTTCACCACGAGACAACGACCGGACTTCTGAACGACATAGACGCGATCGGCGCTTTGTGCCTGAAATACGGGATACATCTGATCGTGGATGCCATAAGTTCTTTTGCAGCCATTCCGATCGACATGCGCAAGATGAATATTCATTATCTCGCGGCAAGTTCCAATAAAAATCTGCAAGCTATGGCCGGCATCTCGTTCGTAGTAGCGGAAACCGAGTTATTGGAAAAGAACAATCCGAGTAAACCGAAAAATTATTATCTCGATTTGCACGCCCAATACCGTTTTTTCTCGGAAACCTATCAAACCCGCTTTACTCCGCCCGTTCAAACCCTTTACGCGCTTATACAAGCGATAGAGGAATTGAAGGAAGAGGGGGTCGACCAAAGATACGCGCGTTATAAGAAATGCTGGGAAACGTTAATCGCCGGCATTACGCGTCTGGGTTTGAAATATATCGCCAGCGACAACCTGCATTCCAAGCTTGTTACTTCCATTTTCGAACCGAACGTGGAAGGGTACAGCTTCAAAGAGATGCACGACTATTTGCACAGTAGGGGCTATACGATTTATCCGGGCAAACTCGACGAATTTAAAACATTCAGGATCGCGAATATCGGCGATATCACTTTCAAGGATATAGAGTCTTTTTTGATGCTGCTTGAAACCTATCTTAATCGGAAAGGGTTTGTTAAAGATGTATAAGGAGGTGATCGTATCGTACACACCGTTATTAGAAGCAAAATGAAAAAGGGACTTGCCGTTATGGATGATCCCATTATGAAACATTATGTTCCGGATACGGAATGGTTTGATCAATCCAGTCTCGAAAAAATGCTGCGAACCTATGACCTCGTTTATATCAAACCGGATGTCGGGAGACAAGGGAATGGAATTATCCGGGTCAAGAGACTTAAGGCCGGAGACTATAAGATTTCGTATAAACATTCCTCACACTTATGCTCGCGAGATAAAGTTTATTCGACGATCAAAGAAATACTAGATCCGGATAAGGAATATCTCGTTCAGCGAGGAATTGATTTGGCAACTTATCGGCGTCGTCCATTCGATGTGCGGGTTGTCCTGCAAAAGCCTCGGGACAGGTGGCGCGCGACGTTAATGTGCGCCAAAGTCGCGCCGCAAAGGTCCTCGGTCGTCACGAATGTATCGAAGGGGGCAAAGGATTACAATCTTTACAGACTGCTTAATAGAACCGATCAGCCATTGAGAAGATCGGAGA
This sequence comes from Cohnella endophytica, assembly GCF_003628305.1. Lineage (GTDB taxonomy): Bacteria > Bacillota > Bacilli > Paenibacillales > Paenibacillaceae > Cohnella > Cohnella endophytica. Next base: position 186,428 of record NZ_RBZM01000003.1, read on the forward strand.
TTATTCGGGATTTGATTGATGCCTCCCAACAAATCGCGCAAATTTTAGGCTCCCGTTTTCCGCTCGAAATTTTAGGTTTGGATATGGCGATTGATAAGAGAGGGAATATCTGGTTTATCGAAGCCAATACGAAACCGGATTGCAAGGGCTTGGAGAAGATCGACCGGAAGCTCTATCGAAAATATCTAAGGGCAAAAAAAATAATGCGCGACGGGTGATTTTATGGCGATTGAGGTACATCATGTAAAAAGCAAGCTTGCAGTGGCCTACCAGCTCATACACACGCCTGGGGTTTCCCGTCATATTCCTGACACGGAATTGCTGCGGGAGAGCACATTCTACAAGATGATAAGAAAGCATGACATAGTCTATCTCAAACCGGACCGGGGAAGAAAATCAAGAGGCGTCATTCGGATCGAGAAGTTGAAGAAGGACCTTTTTATACTGAGGGAAGGCACTGAAAAGACCTACGTCCGCTCGGAGGATCTCTGGGCAAAAGTGAAGGGCATGACTGAGGACAGCAAGTATATTATCCAGCGGGCGGTTAACAGCGTGACGAAGGACGGCAGACCCTTTGATCTTCGTTGCCATAGCCTGAGAGTGAATGGGAGATGGAAAGTCGGAGGGATCTGCGGGAGGCTCGGGGAGAAGGGAAGTATCGTGACAACCTCGCATTACGGGGGGACCCCGACATTACTCGCTACGCTCTTTAAACGACATTTGGGATTAACCTATAAGGAAAGAACAAAACTGAATCGGAAATTAGAAAGATGCGTCGTGAAAACCGTGAGGCAAGTGAGCCATATGTTTCCCAATTTGTATGAGTTCGCCGTCGACATCGGAATCGATCCCCATAATAGAATCTGGATTTACGAAGTTAACATCGAACCGTTGATCAGAGGGAATTTCAAGTTGCTTCCTGATCAAACTCTCTATCGAAAAATTAAAAGAATGAGGGAAATTGCAAGATAAGCATATTTCGCAACGAAGAAAGGAATGATGGAATGGGCTCAACGTGGGATCCTTCAAAGTGGGAGATTCATCGGTTATATTCCAGACATCCTTCTCTCTATAAACTTTTGCCGCAGACAACGCTTCTGAGTATCAATTCTCTTTCGGAATATTTGGATAAATATCATTCGGTATATATCAAAGGAAAGAGGGAACATACCGGCTTAGGAATTATTAAAGCATGGAAAACGGATGATGGATATCGATTCGTTAAAGTGAAGGGCGAACCGGTTGACGTGCGATCGATCGAAGATCTATATCATAAGCTTAAAGACGGACGGCGCGGAAATTCCGTACTCGTCCAAAGGGCAATTGATTTGGCCCACATTAAGGAAAGACCCTTCTCCATTCGCGTAATGCTGATGCGAGACGGGAAAGAAAAATGGCAGTACGCGGGGATGCTGGCGAAGGTTGCGGGAGAGCGCAGCATCGTAACCAATGTTCGTCGCGGCGGAGGTTATGCCACCACGATCGAAGATGCTTTAGCCAAATCCTTAGGCTACGATCACGAGCGAATCGAGAGCGTAAAACGCGAGTTGATCGACAATAGTTATAAATTGATTCGATACGCCACGAAAAGCGATTATCGTACCCATGAGTCGGGCTTAGATTTCGGGATCGATTACAAAGGGAAAATATGGGTTATTGAAGTGAACCTTGCGTATCCTTCCTATGAATTGTTCAACCGATTGGAGGATAAAAAGTATTATCGGAGAATCAAAAGTTTGGCGGCTGCCTACCAAAAGAGCCGAACGAGGTCTAGATAAAGAAGGAAAAAAGCTTTTACCCTGCTTTAGGGGAAAAGCTTTTTTCTTATCGGGCAGCGGCTCTCTATCGTAATTCGCCCTTATTTGTTTGATTAGACAAACATCCCATTCTTACTCTCTTGAATCCGCATACGATACTCGAAAGGAATTCGCGAGGAAGGAGCAGTAGCCTATGAAGCTGCAAGAGCTCAAAGGGACGTATGATGCCATTTTCAGTTTGGGCGATCTTTGTCTGGCCTCCCTTCAATTGAGACAAAACAACCTCAGACCGTTTGCCGGCGTTCTGGATTGGATGGGTTCGCCCATGCTGTCGTCTGTTAATCGGCTGTTGAAGTACCGGTTTTACGAGTTTATGGAATTCTCGAATTTGCGTGTTATCGGTTATGCGGATGATACCAACATCGCCGTGTCGGACGATGCCTACCATATCGTGTCCAGTCACGATTTTGAGGTTGGGCCTAATTCTTTGACTCGGTTGGGCAGTTATGCGGAAGTTAAGAAGAAGTTCGACCGTCGTATCCGTCGTTTTCTGGAGAAAGCCGCTACTTGTCGGCGCATCCTTTTCGTGCGGACGGAAGGGGATTATGAGGATGTCGAGGCTCTTCAAACAACCTTGCGCGGACTGGTAAGGCATGATTTCCGAGTGCTTGTCGTGAACCATACGGATGTTGGCGGACTGGTCGAAGACAATTGGCCTCTAGACAAGGTCTGCGCGGTCCAGCTTCCGTCCATCAACAAATGGACCGATAACGATCATCTGTGGAGGAGGATGTTCGAAGGAATTCAATTGAGCAAATAACCGTGAGAGGTGAAAGAGATGTTCGAAGGGTCAGTCGTCTTCGTGACCGGAGGAACCGGTTCATGGGGACAGGAACTGGTAAAGCAATTGTTAAATCATAATCCTCAAAAAATTATAATCTTTTCGCGCAATGAGACCAGTCAAGTCAAAATGAAAAGGGAAATGGATGACCATCGAATAAGCTTTTGCATCGGCGACGTTCGGGACCGCGAAGCGATGGTCGAAGCCTGCCACGGAGTGGATTACATTTTCCATTTAGCAGCTTTAAAGCACGTACCCATCTGCGAAGAACAGCCGTCCGAAGCGCTGAAAACGAATATTATCGGAACGCAAAACGTGATCGATGCAGCTATCGAGAACGGTGTTAAAAAAGTGATCAACATTTCGACAGATAAGGCGGCGGATCCCGTCAACTTCTACGGCATGACGAAAGCGATCGGCGAAAAGCTGGTCGTCTACGCGAATCGCTCTCAGGTGAAGACGAGGTTCATTAACGTTAGAGGTGGTAATATTCTTGGCTCCAATGGCAGCGTGCTTAATTTGTTCGTCGATCAATTGAACGCGAGAAGCCGGATCGGTATTACCGACAAAAAGATGGTCCGATTCTTTATGACCGCACAATCGGCATCCGAACTCGTATTGACTGCGGCAAGAGAAGGGATAGGCGGCGAAATATTCATCCCGATGCTGTCGGCATGCCGTATTCTGGACTTGGCGGAGGTATTAATCGAGGCCTATGGCGCCGAGGATGCCGAAATCGTTGAAATCGGAAGCAGGCCGGGAGAAAAGCTGAACGAGGTTCTGCTCTCCCAATATGAATGCCGCAATTCGGTTGTGTTGGACAACAAGTACTTTGTTGTTCTTCCGACAACCGAGATTCCGGCACTAAAGCAAGCTTATATTGCGTGGCCTCCCGCGCAGGCGGAATTGCACTCCGATGAGAAGTCCCTCATGACGAAATCGGAAATCAAACAAATGCTGTCGGATGGCGGATTTATATTAGCCAAGGAGGGGGGGCAATGAAAATTTTGCTTGCGACCTATTGGCATATTCCGCATTTAGGTGGCGTGTGGACCTATATGGAGCAATTAAAAACGAAGCTGGAATCATTGGGACACGAAGTAGATTTACTTGGATACGGGGATGAGGAAGCCAGTTTTGTGTACATTGTGAATACCAATCAGCGAATTCATGTCAATAAGCTGCAACCTCTGCTACAAGCAATGTTAAATGAGAAAGATTATCCTATGATTCATAAAAATAATCTCATCAAGTATACCGAATTCCGTCGTTATGCTTTCGAACTAGCCGTCGCCTATTTCGGTTTGGATTCCTATGACATTATTCATACGCAGGACGTCATTTCCACCGCATGCATCAACCGGATCAGACCAAGCAAACCAGCTCTAGTCGCCTCTCTCCACGGATGCGTTGCCCATGAAATCAGACTTCAGTTAAAGACCGTGAACAAATCGAATACTTCTCCGATGGCTCGGGAATATTTCGACCGTCTGGAATATATCGGCGCAACGTCGGCGGAATATACGATTGTGGCCAATAAATGGATGAGAAATATATTGACCGATGAGTTCAAGGTTCCCGACGAAAAATTGCACGTATTTCATTATGGATACGATATTGAATCGTTTATGAAAAAAACGGAAATAAAATCCACGGTGGTCCGTCCCCTCAATAAGAAAGTGATTCTCTATTCGGGGCGGCTGGTTGAGCTGAAAGGCGTACAGTATATGCTGGACGCACTCAAGCGGTTAAAGGATAAGCGTCAGGATTGGGTATGCTGGATTGTCGGAGACGGAGACATGCTGGCGGAGCTGCGCCTTCAAAGCAAAGTACAGGGACTTGCAAAAGAAGTCGTTTTTATGGGCAGACGGGAGGATGTCCCCGCTCTTCTGTCACAAACCGATATCTTCGTCCTTCCAAGCCTGATCGAGAATCAGCCTATGTCTATTATCGAAGCCCAACTCGCCGGAAAAGCAATCATCGCAAGCGACGTAGGAGGATTGCCGGAAATCGTAAAACATAAAGTTACCGGTTTATTAACCCCTCCCGGAGATTCGGAAAAACTGATGAATTGTTTGCTCCTCCTGTTGGAAAAGGAATCTCTCCGCAAAAAATTAGGCGACGAAGCTAAACAATGGGCTATGAATCATTGGTCGTTGGATAGCTCGGCGGAGCGGGTATTGGATGTATATCAAAGTGCCGTTACGGAGAGGAGCCGCCGTTTCGATGCTTAGAAAGCTCATAAAATCTGTCCGATCGAAAGTTGCCCAATCCAAAGCCAAAAATTCAAAAGCTTCTCAATCGAAAGCTGCCAGAGCAAAAGCTCCCCAATCAAAAGCTGCCAGAGCAAAAGCTCCCCGATCAAAAGTTGCCCAATCAAAAGTCGCCCGATCAAAAGCCGCATTAAAAAAAGTTGCAAGCGTCTTGAAAAAAAAGATCAAACCCAAAAAACAAACCGCTGAGGATCAAATCAAATCGATGCCTGTCCATGTCGTTCAAGAATTCAACCAAGATTCCAATGAAGAACTTGTTCCGGAAGCCGTGCCGCAGTTCACTCCTCAAGTCCTTCCACAAGTCTTTCGGGAACCCGATATACCGGATACTCCATATCTTAACTTTCAACTGTGGACCAAGATTTCCGTCAATCTTCCTCCCGATTATAAGCTCCCGAATCCCGATTCCGTCGATCTTCTGTTCCCGAAGGCATCTGATTACTATAGGAATTTGTTCGCCTTAGCGTCCAAGAATCAACATGTGATGGTCGACGATCAGGTATGGAGACGGATCAAGGAAGCCCTGCCTGGTGATTTTCAGATCCCTGACTCCAGATTGACATCGGACCTGAAATGACGGAGAGACATACGTATGAAGAGGAGGGTCTTCATGAGAGCCCAGTCTCATAAGATGACGGTGAACATCGACGAGCATGCGTCGCATTTGATGCAATTAAAAGCATTCTTCAATGAACTGGATGAAGCAAGGATAACTATCGAAAAACTACCCCGCGAGAAGCGCGAACAATATCAACTGCAAGCAATCAACGGGACGCTTGAACATATCTGGAACAATAACGCGTTTTATCGGGCGGCACTTGAAGAAGCCGGATTCAAGCAGCCTTCGATTGACAATCTCGGGCAATTAGCTTCCGTACCGCTGTTGAAGAAAGACGTCATTCGCGGAGACAAAACGAAGTTGCTTTGCGTCGATCCTAAGGAGATCGGCCAGGTTCACCTCACAAGCGGAACATCCGGAAAGCCGATTTATACGTCATACACGCTCGCTGACCAGTACGTTTACGATTTGTTGCCTAAATATTTGGAGTTGTTTCCGGAAACGGACAGCGATATCGCCGCGATCGCGCTTCCCTACGAATTTGCGCTTCCCGGTCTCGGTTTCCAACGTTTGTTTCAATTCGCTTTCGGAACCGCGATTCTATCGCTTGGCAAAGGCGGATATATGGCGCCGATCGACAAATCGCTGGAGCTCATGAAGGAATATCAAGCGACCGTGCTTGTCACAACGCCTTCTTATGCGGCGTTGTTGGCGGAAGAAAGCGAGCGGTTCGGCATCGAGCTTGGCCGGGATATTTGTCTGCGGAGAATCGTGCTTACCGGGGAAGGATGCTCCAGCACCTTCCGCCAACGGTTGGAAAAATGGTGGGGATGCGAAGTATCGTTCTTTTACGGATCGACGGAGTGCGGCGTTATAGCCGTCGAATGCAAACAGCATAATGGTTATCACGTTATGGACGGTCATGTGAAAGTGGAAATTATAGATCCCCGAACAGAGGCCCCGCTCGGTTATCATGATATCGGCGAGATCGTCGTAACGACATTGCTGCGCGAAGGAATGCCGATGGTACGTTACCGGAGCGGGGACATCGGTTATTTGCAAAAATCGCAGTGCAGTTGCGGGATTACGATGGATGTATTGCATCTTCGAGGCAGAATGGAAAATATGTTGACCTTGGACGGTAACGAATACTCGCCGTTTTTCATCGAGCATTTTCTGATGGAAATTCCCGAAGTGAGCTTATGGTATCACTTTATTATGAGTAAAGGTCGCTTGACGATCGAAGTGGAGCCGTTTCGAACGACATTAACCGATGAGCAATTGGAGGCCAAAGTTCGTAAGCATATGTCGGATCGCCTAGGAATCGATTGTAACGTTGAAATTAAACGCTCATTGCCCCGTACTTTCGGCAAAGCCAACCGGATTTATATGCAATGATGAGCCGGTCAAGTTCCAGAGGGGAGCGTTATCTTGTATGTCCGAGACCCAAATAGAGCAGGAGCGAAAATTTCAAGATTTGTTGATGCGTATCGCGAAATCACCTCTGTATAAAGAAAAATTGGCGGCGTACGACATGGGAAGTATCCGATTGGACCGAATGCTGTCGCTTCCGTTAACTTTGAAAGAGGAGCTTCGAAATGCCGGTGCCTTCGGTCACCTAGCCGTCGACATGAAGGAAACGGCGCAATACCACGAGTCGTTCGGCACGACTGGAGAGCCCTCTGCTTCTTGGTTTACCAAGGAAGACTTGGAAACCGGCGGAAGGCAGATGAGAGACTGCGGAGTAGGATTAACCCCTAAGGACATTGTACTGATTCGGTTTCCATATGCGATGTCTCTTCCCGCGTTCCTGATGCAGCAGGCTTCAAGGCAAGCCGGCTCAACTACCATTCCAGCAAGCAGCCGCACGCCGATCACGCCTTATCCCCGGGTGCTGGAGTTAATAAAGCGACTTGGCGTCACCGTTATGGCCGGGCTTCCCCGGGAGATGGAGCTGTTGGCCGAGACGGCAAGGTTGCTTGGGTCGGATGTGAAATTGGATTTTCCTCATTTGCGGGCTATTTGTGCTGCCGGAGAATTGCTGAGCGAGCCTCGCCGGAAGCATATCGAGCTTTTGTGGGGCGTTCCGGTTTTTAACCTGTACGGTTCCACTGAGACCGGCAATATTGCCGCAATGTGCGAGCAAGGCGTCATGCATGTCGCGGAACAAGACTTCTTAGTCGAAGTGTTGAACGAAGAGGGTTCCCACGCGGCCCGGGGGGAGAGAGGGTTCGCCGCGGTAACGACGCTGTCGCATCAAGCGTCTCCGTTGCTTCGATATTTCAACGAGGACATTATTACCGTCGAACCCTGCCAATGCGCGTGCGGCCGCAGCGGAAGCAGACTGGTCCATTTCGGCCGGTTAAAGGAACGGATTCTATTCGAAGCGCTGGTATTGGACAGCAGCGATATTCAAGGTGCCGTATACTCGTTATCTCCCGTGCCGGACGCATGGAAGGCCATCGAGCATGAGAGCGGTCTTCATTTTATTCTAGATTCGCATCGATCCTCGGAGTGGTCCAAAGAGGGGGTTACGACCCATTTGACTAAGCTGTTGGGCGTGCCTGTTACCATAGAGATCGCTGATGACGGCGTACTGCTCAACCGCAGCGAGCTTGTAAGCAATACCCCCTCAAAGAAGCCTGTTTATATCCAGAAACTCGAACCCCGCGTTCCCGAGCCGGCTTCCATCGATCTACTGCGCGATTTGCTTGACCAAGGACGCCGAAAGATGGCGGAACGCGATTTTCACGCAGCGCGGACATTGTTCGAGAAAGCAGTGGCATTAGACGCCAATAGTGCGGATGCGCATGCTTGGCTCGCTGCGGCATATGGCCGTTTGATTGAAGGGAGTATCATGTTGGAGAAGATGAGACTGCTGCCGTTTCTGGAAAACGAGATTAAAGCGGCTCTTGGAATCGATTCTATGCACCCTTTTGCAAGAAGAATTAACGGGACAAGATTGTTAAACACGCCGGATACGCTTGGAGGGGACCCGGCTGCGGCCGCGAAGGAATTTCTATATTGTATCGAACATGGGATGGATGAAGCCGACCTTTGGGTGTCTCTCGGTGAGTGTCTTATCAAGCTGGAGGATCCAGAAAGAGCTAGGTCTGCATTGAAGGAAGCATTAGCTCGTGAACCGGAGCATGAACAAGCAAACGAATTAATGGAGCAATTAGCCGGCGGGAATAAAAAACAATGAGCAAAGGCCCTAAGCCGGTTTCCGGTCTAGGGCCTTATTTCCTTCAGTACATGAACTATTTGGAGGCTTTAAATGTTTTGATCAGGTTAACGAAATCATCTACCGCCGTCATCATTTTTTCATTTGCATAATTCGTTCCCCCTTTAATAGCTTCCTCCAATTTCTTCGCGTCGACCGGAGTCGATATCGCGGCTTCCTCCAGCGCGGTCATCATTTTATCTCCGACTTTGTTTGCTCCGTCTTTAACGGCGTCCGCGAATTTATGAATCAATTTGGAGGAGGGTGGAATCAATCCCTCCACAGCCCTTAAGACTTGTTCACGCTCGCCCTTTATAACTGCAGTCGACAATTTCTCGGCAAGAACGGAGGACGGTACTATGAATTCATCTACCGCCTCTAGTATTTTTTCACCGGAATGATGAGCACTGTCTTTAAGGGCATCTGCGAATTTTTCAGACATGGCTGCGAACTCGAGTACTAAATGACCCGTAAATTTGGAAAACTCTTTCTTAAAATTCATCAAACGCTTCACCTCCTCTCGTCGTTAGGGGGATTTGCCTTTCACATCTTCTGATGGATGAGATGGCGGTACTTCGTATCCGCCGATTGCTTTAACAGCCTACTCCAGCAGATCTTGGCTTCTTGCAGGCGGTCGATGCGGTGGTAGGCCTCACCAAGCTCATAGATTAGCTTCTCATACGTATCATTGGTAATGCTGCCTGGGTTACGAAGTTCCCCATCGATGAGGAAGAGATAATCTTCGATCGCCGTTTCAGTACGGTGGAAAAACTGCTCCGGCAGCCGGTAAGCGATGTTTCCGCGCAGCATTCTAATCTTGATGTCCGCGGGTGCGGAGGCTACCGCCTCGTCAAGCAGCTTCAGTCCACGGTTTGCCCATTGAAAACGCGTGATTGGACTTGATTCATCGCGTGCGATCAACGTCATGATGCTACCGTGAAATGCACCTGCAATCGGCTGGTCGGGAAAATCGTTACGCAATTTCTCGAGCTTGTCGTTGGCTTTCCAAACAGCGCTGGTGCTACCGCCAAGACCCTCATTATGCAGATCGACCGCCTCGGCTAACCGCTGCTCGAACACGGACTGATTCGACTCGTCCGGGACCCGTTTCGGAACCTCATTTTCCTGATTTGACGATGTATTTGCCAAGCGGAAGCACCTTCCTTTGATTAATGTTTGTTGGCGCGCCTTTATCGTTAAGAGGGATTGCAGCAGTGAGAGCAGCGATCCGCCTTTTATATGATTTCACGATCTGAATACCTATCATTTCGCGAAACTAGTTCCAAACTGCTTCACCTCCCGAAAATACGGTAGCGTATTTCTCATTGTATGGTGTACAGCCATTTGAAGTGTGGGTCAACTGGAATGAACAGCTAAAGATGTATGTATGTCCGTATCATTTGATGAACGTCTTATATAGGTTGTGACACAATGTACCGATTCGGACAGAAGTTCCGCTTCTGTTTGTTTCAAAGAAGCATGTTCCGTAATAACATGAACAAGGAAAATTCCTAATCGGCAGGGAGGTACATTTATTGGAAGAGGAAGAAATAATATGGAAGCAATTCATTCAGCTCGAACGAAAAAAAATACAGCCGGATGATCCAGACGGTGAGCCTAGAACCGAACTTGAACTCGACTGGCCGCCGGACGCTTCCGATGAGGTTGCGAATGTCGAAAAAGGAATGTTTGCCGGATCGCAAACTGCCGCGAATACTGAGTCAATTACGGATGAGGAAGAGATAAGCTGGCGGAAGTTTATCCAGGATGAACTGAACAAAATACAGCTTAAGGACGCTGATAAATCATCGATTCGTGCCATCGCTCCAGAGTTGGTCCAGATCGTTTTTCGTCATACAGCGTCGTCCTTGCTCACTCGATTAAGGAAATTGATAGAACCTTCGAAAGACGAAACCTCAATCGAATCGCGTCACGATAAGGAAGTTAAGAGAAATGCCCCTCTGCGTCTGCGTGATAGATCGAATAGAAGCATGAAAAGATCCGACTCCGGCGAGTATGCGAGGAGGCGGCGGAGAAAAGAAGCGGTGAAAAGGAGTGTCAAGCGAGGGCCAAAACCAATTCTCAGGCGCGTAGTCCGAGATTTGAAGAAATCCGCGGCGAAGCCAAGCAATAAGAAGACCATTGTCCGTAGCAAGAGCAGCCAGACAAGACAGAAATCCATACCGGTGAAAGCTAGCAATAAGAAGACCATTGTCCGTAGCAAGAGCAGCATCCGGACAAGACTGAAATCCATACCGGTGAAAGCTAGCAATAAGAAGATCATTGTCCGCGTCCAGCGCAACCGGGCAAGACAGAAATCCATGCCGGCGAAGCCTAAGATCTTCATCAGATGAACAGAAGGGAGCCTGTTTCCATGATTGTCGGTAAGAAACACAAAATCATTGACTGCACGATACGCGACGGCGGTCTTGTCAACAATTGGGATTTCAGTGTCGAATTCGTTCAACATCTGTATAAATGCTTAAACGCAGCCGGCGTAGATTATATGGAGATCGGCTACAAAAACTCACCTAAGCTGCTCAAAGGCTCCGAATCCTCCGGCCCTTGGCGCTTCCTGAAGGATGACTTTCTGCAAGAAGTGATCGAAGAGAAACAGACCACCAAGCTCTCGGCATTGGTTGATATCGGCCGGGTTGACGTTAACGATATTGTTCCGCGCGAGAAAAGCATGCTTGATCTGATCCGCGTCGCCTGCTATATCAAGGACGTCGATGAAGCGCTGGAATTGGTGCAGTTGTTCCATGAGCGTGGCTACGAATCGACTCTTAACATAATGGCGCTTTCCAATGTCAAAGAGAACCAGCTAATCGAAGCGTTCAAGAGGATCTCGCATAGCGTCGTAGACGTTGTCTATATCGTGGATTCTTATGGCAGTTTAATGCCGAGTGACATCCAGTATTTGGTGAAGATGTTTCAGAAGCACCTTCCGAGTAAGCGTCTAGGCGCACATATGCACAACAACTTGCAGCTAGGCCTTGCCAACACGCTGGCAGCTGCGGACCACGGCGTTGAACTGCTGGATTGTTCCGTATATGGCATGGGCCGTGCTGCAGGCAACTGTCCGACGGAATTGTTGGTGGGACTCTTGAAAAATTCAAACTACAGTCTTCGCCCCGTCCTTGATATGGTTGAGAAATATATGATTCCTCTTCGCAACATAGAAGAATGGGGTTATCTTATTCCGTATATGATCACAGGGATGTTCGATGAGCATCCTCGTTCCGCTATGGCGTTTCTTAACTCACCTGACAGAAATATGGCTCTTCAATTCTATGATATGCTGACCGTGCCCAATGTTAAATCTTAGTCGAAAATTGGCCAGGCATCAGGGCTCCTTTAGCTACGCGAATTGCTAATGACGGCGATAATCTATCTTTTCTAACTTATAGGTAGATGCTGTTGTTGTCCGATAGTTTCCGATCATATCATGATCCAAGCATCCGGATTGTTTTTATGGAGGAGATTAAATGACTAGAACGGAAATCACGGACATCGACTCAGGGTTCGACTTCTTGCACAAGCTGTTATTCAATATATTGCTAATCACTGACGGAAGGACAACCGATATTCTAGAAACCTTGATGGGCGAAACAATGTCTCTGCAAGTAATCCGGCAGGAACAATTAAACGAAGAACAAACGGCTCATCTTGGCAAAGTTCTAGACGCTCCTTACTATGTGAGAGAATCCATTCTGATAGGCTCCAAGAGTCAGCGCGTTATCTCACACAATATTGCGCTTGTATGCTCGGAATACTTACCGCCTCTAATGTTTGAAACGATTGTCGCCAAACAAGAAGGAATCGGGAAGACCATCGGTGCCTTCGGGCTTCAAACCTCGCGCAAGGTGGTCGATTCGGGATGGAGTAACGATACGGAAACCGTCGACTTATTTTATAAGCCGATACAGCTTCGTTTTTCTCCTACTAAAAGCAAAATACCGTATAAAAAATACTCGATTGACTTTGGCTCTCAACCCGGTATCTATTTGCTCGAATATTTTAATCCGAACATGATTCTCGACCGGTGGAAACAGGTACGCAATGAAGATAAGCGGTAAGTTGCGGGTCAAGGCGGGGGCAAAACGGCTATTGATCTTGATCGAAAATAGCAAATTTGACTATTATATACGACCTAGCAATTCCTTTGAGAGTGAATAGGATAAGGTATCTCAAATGGAAAGGAGAGAAAAATAACTATGGCAGGTCTAAAAACATTCATCAATAATAGTGCAGCAACGCTACAGATGACGCTTTTTGTTCGTCAAGGAACGTTCCCATACAATCAAGACGGGACCGTATCCTTTACCTTAAATCCGCAGCAACAGCTTGATGTCCAATACGGAGATGCTCTAAATCCTTTTCTTAACGGTCTATCCTTATTTACGATTTTCCAAGGAGATCTTTATAGCAAAATCCAATTTGTGACCGTTGCCGAAAGTCTGCTTGATAATTTGCTTAATACGAATAGCGTAATTACGATTACTAGCGACGAAACGGACTACGTGATATCCGGAAGCCCTTAAAAGATAGATTTACTCCCAGTCCAGTGAAGACCTTTTATCACTTATAAGTGGTAAAGGTCTTTTTTCTAACCTCTGCCCTTTCTTAATGGTTTTAGACAAACGCCTCGTTCCCAAGCCTTCTAATCCGCATACGATACATAGACGCTAAAGGAGAGTGATCATGAAAGCCATTGTAACCGGGGGAGCTGGTTTCATAGGTTCCCATCTCGTAGAAGCTCTTGTGCGCGAAGGCATTCAGGTATCGGTTATTGACAATTTGGTTTTCGGAGAGCGGCGCTGGATTCATCCGTCTGTCGTACTTAACCGCATGGACATTCGAAGTAACGAGGCTAAAAAGCTTATCCTTCGGGAGAAGCCGGATGTCGTGTTTCACTTGGCTGCACAAACAGATGTGCAGAAGTCTCTTCTCGATCCGAAATACGATGCGGATGTAAATGTTTGCGGTACGATCAACCTTCTCGAAGCTTGCCGTGAAGCCGGCGGCGTGAAGCTGGTCTTCGCGTCTACTTCCGCGGTATATGGAAATTTGCAAAAGGAACGCATTTCTGAAGAGGACCCGGTCGCTCCGATTTCCTATTATGGCTTATCAAAGCGGTCCGCCGAGTCATATATCCGCCTATTTAATCAGTTATATGACATTCCCTATACAGTCCTTCGTTTCAGCAACGTCTATGGACCTAGACAAACGCCGAAAGGGGAAGGAGGCGTAGTGGCAGTTTTTCTCGACCGGATTCAAGCAGGCAAACCTCTTAATGTTCACGGCGACGGAGAACAAACCCGGGATTTTATTTACGTGAAGGATGTCGTCGGGGCTATGCTGGCTGCTATTGAACGAGGAAACCAGGAAACCGCTCAAGTCAGCTCATCGAACAAGACTTCAATCAACAAGTTGGTATCCATGCTTTCTCGGATTCACGGAGCGGATCTCGATGTTGTCCATACACCGGCAAGAAAAGGCGACATCGAACACAGCTGCCTCGACAATAGAAAAGCTTCCCTGCTGCTGCGTTGGCAACCGCTCATGGAACTGGGTGAAGGCTTAACGGAAACCTTTGCCTACTGGGGAAAATAGTACTTTGGCAAAAAGGAGCAGTAGCTGCATTACCCGGCCTAGTTTGGGAACTTCATGCTGCCGATTCGATTGGGAGGAGATCCGTCGTGGACGAAGTTTCAACCTCGGTAGCCCTATGGGCTGCAAAGGATCCGGAGCGAGCCGCAGTTATAGATGATCATGCAGCCCTTACGTATGGAGTTTTGGACGAGCGGGCCAACCGCTGGGTTAGCGCTTTGCAAGCGGCCGGCGTTACGCCGGGCGATGGGGTTCTGCTGATGCTTCCCAACCGAGTCGAGTTTATCGAAGTGTTGGTCGCAACCATACGGGCGGAAGTCGTGCCGTATCTCATGAATTCCAATGCTGCCTATTATACAGCCAATGATGTTATCGATTTGGCGGTTACAACGAATGCCCGACTGTTAATTACAACTCGAGAATTCATGAGGGAATTGAAACTCCATAAGGAGGCTCCATTCAGGCTTTTGTGTATAGATGAGGTTGACGTTTCCGAATATCCGAACAACGCAGTGCATTTGACCGGGCGGGGTACCGACATTGTGTTCTTCACATCGGGAACGACCGGAACCCCGAAAGGAATTTTAGTCGCCAAATCCATCTTTAATTTGAGGCTGTCGGCAAGCAGTCACGTGACGAAACCGCGTTTTCATTTGTTGATACAACCGCTCGCTTTCCGCGGCAGTATGACAACAGCATGCAACATCCTTCAAGAGGGCAATACGGTCGTAGTAGCCAGGCAATCCACCGCAATTTGGATGGATTTGAATGAACGGTATCCCATTTCTTTCATAAATCTCGGTCCGAGCGACCTCATGAGATGGTTGGATGACATGGAGCGGATAGGAGCCAAGTTTCCGTCCTCTGTGAAACATATCATGACAAACGGCGAGCCGCTGACGAACGCATTAAAATCGAGAATAAAAGAACTGCCGTCGCACGTACGGGTCACCGATTTATACGGTACCAGCGAAGTAGGAATGATTACGATGATCAATGACGACGAATGGGCCAACAAGGAAGGTTCATGCGGGAAACCCGTCTTTTTCATCACGGTTAGAATTGCGGACGAGAATAATAGGGACCTGCCTGCAGGAGAAGTTGGAGAAGTATGGGTCAAGACGCGTTACCGGATGAAGGCTTATTATGGCGATCCGGAGGCGACAAGTAAAACTTGTGTAGGCGATTTTGTGAGAACCGGGGATATGGGCTTTCTCGACGAACAAGGTTATTTATATTTGTGCGGTCGGAAGCACGATATGATCAAACGAAGCGGATTTCGGATTTTTCCCGGAGAGGTGGAGAACGTGCTGCAGGAAGCGAGCGGCGTCGAAGATGCCGTTGTCGTTGGCATCCACCATCCCGAACGCATGCAGGAACCGATCGCCTTTATCCGCATTCGCGAACCGATGGATGCCGAATCTGAAGCGAAGAAGAAACGAGAAATCCTTGCGTTTTGCGCAAGCCGTCTAGCCCGTTATAAAGTCCCCGCCTACGTTTGCTTTGTTGAGGAAATTCCGCTGAATGCCGCGGGTAAGGCCAACCGCCTTGAACTAGCACAAAGATGGCGCGACCAATTGTAAGCGGCTGACGCCGGAGGATCTTCGAAATGCCGGCGGATATCGAATATAATGAGCAAAAGCCCTAGGCCGGTTGCCGGTCTAGGGCTCTTTAATGTTGTTCTACGCATAGGGTGGTTTGCCTTTCACATCTTCTGCTTGATGAGATGGCGGTACTTGGGGTCCGCTGTTTGCGTTAACAGCATACTCCAACAGAGCTCGGCCTCCTGCAGCCGGTCAGTGCGATGATAGGCATCGCCAAGCTCATAGATCAGCTTCTCGTACTTTTCTTTGGGAATGCTGCCGGGGGTGTGCAATTCCCTATCGATTAGAATAAGATAATCTTCGATTGCCGTTTCCGTCCGGTGGAAAAACTGCTCCGGAAGATGATAAGAAATGCTGCCGCGCAGCATTCGAATCCTATTGTCCAACGGCGAGGATGCTACCGCTTCATCAAGTAGCTTCAATCCGCGGTTCGCCCATTGAAAACGTATCATCGGGTTTGATTCATCGCGAGCGATCAACGACATGATGCTTCCGTGAAACGCGACTGCAATCGGGTGGTCGGGATAATCTTTACGCAATTGCTCGAACACGATGTTGGCTTCCCGGACGGCGTCCGCGTCCCCGATGAGCCCTTTATTATGCAGATCGACAGCGCTGGCCAACCGCTGCTCGAATACGGCTTGTTTAGACTCGTCCGGGACCTGTTGCGATTGTTCGTTATGCGCCTGCTCCGACGAATGATTTGCCAATCTGAAGCACCATCCTTTGCCTTATGTTTTTCCAAGTTAGTGTTGTTCGCTCCCAGAAGGCATTCGTTTTGCCGCCTAATTGAAATTTGAGTTTTCTTGCATGTTTTTATCGTTATGCTTGATCGGTTCAACCGGCCATACCTCGGATGCAGGAACATCTTTCGCGTCACTCTCTCCGTCTGGCGTCGACCGCAGTAGCGAAAGCAGCGTATCGCCTTTTCTGTATGCTTTCACGATCATGATTACCGTTGCAATAATAACGAACAACAAAATAAATACCGCAAAAGATATTCCAAAGACGAACAATAGCGTTTCAGTTTTGCTCGTCTCTTTCTTCTTCATGTTCATCTCTCCCTTTTGTTCACAAATTCGATTACCACTTCTCATTGTATGGTGAACAGGCCTTTGAAGTGTTGGGCATCTGCTATGAACTGCTAGAGAAGTTCCTATTAACGCTCCTATGAACGCATAAAAATGAGGAACGAAGGCAAGCTGACGGACTTGGAACCGTGTGAATGCATGCAACAGGAATTCGATGCCGTTAAAGCAGGCAAACAATCCGTATCGGAGGCGTTAACGAAGCTTCAAACGATCGGTCAGGAGATGCTTGGAACACAATCGGCTAATAATTGACAAATTTTTAGTTGACGGACGAATATTGTTGTTTATATAATAAATTATCTAAATATTGGATGTTCACGCGAGGAAGCACCCGCAGACGTTTTAACCGACGCCGGCCGTGCTTTCTTTTTTTATTTCCATTTTGATAGAAGTGGAGTGAGGCAGCAGCAAGCTGAATTTCTAATTCCCATCATAAAAGGAGTGTAATTAATGAGAAGGATGCTTTCATTGTTCGTTGCGATCGCGATTATGTTGGTGAATATTCCTGCCTATGCGGCAGCGGCGGACAAGCCTATGTTTAAGGATGTTCAGTCTTCTCACTGGGCTTATGCGTCTATCGTTCAAGCCGCGACAGCCGGATATGTAAAAGGGTTTCCGGATGGGACGTTCAGGCCTAATGATCCCGTGACGGCTTCTCAATTCATGGCCATGTTGGTGTTGTCGCTCACCGAGAAGGATGGAAGTGGAGATATTAATTGGTCTAAAGAAACGTTTGCTAGGGTTCCGGAATCCAGTAAAGAAGTAACTTTTTATGGTGTCAAATTCGACTTTTCATTAGGCAAACCGTGGTACATCAACTATGTAAACACATTAAAATACTTGGGTGTAATAAGCGGCGAGTTTAACGGGCGTTTTGAAGAAGCATTAACGCGGGAGCGCGCAGCAAGCATTTCAAACCATATGGCTGAACATCTTGATGACTTTATACTAGATTCCTACGCTGAAGTAGCTACATCTCAAATCAAAGACAATGCTAAAATCGATACGTTTTCTCGTGCTTCTGTCGGTGCGACAGTAATAAGAGGACTTATGACAGGGTTTTCTGATGGAAACTGGCAGCCTAAAAAAGTTGTTACTCGCGCAGAAGCAATTGCGATTATTGAACGCGTGAAAAATCCATCCCTGCGTTCTCCTCAAATACCTAATATGTCGGGAAAATTCTACTCCGATGTTCCATCTTATGAATTCACAGCACTAAAGCGAATTGTATTTCCGAATTTGGAGATGAAAAAAGCTTATGAAACATTGACTGGTCAACTTGCAAACTTTAATGGTACTTCATTAATTGATAGTGGAAAGCTATGGTACTACAAAGATGAGAAAGAGAAAGAGAAAGCGAAACGGAAGTTATTTTATTTCGAAAAATTCGCTGATCCAGAGCAATATTATGATGTAGTTTTTAACCTAAGCGGAAATTCCTATTATGTAGGATTGAACATTGAAAAGGATGGAAGCATTAATAGAGCGGCTACGCCTGTAAATGATCTACTTAAGGTCATCTTTAACACTGCAGATGCAACGACCGTTAGTAAATTGATTCTTAATAGTGCTACTCCAAGTGGGACGAAAGTAATTGGAAAACGTCAGATTGTTATTAATAATCTAGGCAACATTTTAGCGGTTACCATCTCAGCATATCCAGACAGCAAGTGAGGTGGTTTCTGTGAAAATAATACATAAGAAAAAGGAACTGGTCTTTGTTGTTCTCTTCTCAATATTGTTAACGCTTATTCCAACATTCCCTAATATCACTTTTGCCGCAAAGAGTAAGGAGGAAATCTGCTTAGATACAAATGCGGGCGTTACGCCGCCGCCTGGTTTCCCGAAATGTAGCAAAGCAAATGATGGTGGGGAATCGTATCCTTTTAATCAGTATTTATTTGATCGGTTCGGTAGAATCGTTTATGTCCAGAAGGATAGTAGCGGTAAACCAGTAATGGAAAGCATTACCGAAAATCGAAAAGGCAACGGGTTTAAGCGTGGGTGGCAAGATCCGGAAACGATCGACCAATATCCGGACGGAGCCACGCGAAGTAAAGATAACAAGCATCCTGCGTTTCCGATTGGAAATCCTTACGGCGAGTATCGTTATTACGGGTATGACAGGTTTGGTGTATTGTTCTCAAATCCTTTTTTCATTAATGATGCCATTACTTACTCCGACCCAAACAAACGCGATTGGGTATTCAAGCCTTGGACCAGCTTGCTTACTTCAGGGAGATCGGATCGCCCAGGTACAATGAGTCCAATCTTAGCGAAAGGATTTGGAGGTGAAGATACTGATTTTGTATATAAAACTAAAGAAGGTGTGACAACAGCAAATAAATTAATTAAATCCCCCCAAGTCCAAGTACAACAAGCCGCTACTATAGGAGGAAAGGAACCAGACACGCTACACAATTTGTTCGATTACATGTACGTAGAACAAGATCCGACCGTATGGGCAGAAGGTTTAGGTCGAATGTGGCATAAGAAATCGGACGGGGCGATCTGGTATCAGACCTTCGTGGTGCCGAAGACGTCCGGTAAAGATATGCCGGGGAATCTTCCTGATATTATTGTGACGAAAGCAGAGACGGATCTGAACAAGTGGTCGGATGAAGAAACCTTCAAGTTTAACATTCAAAGTAATTTGAAAGATTCGGACTATTATAACGACCGCTATAAAAAAGCACTGTATTACACGCGTTATGATCTGAAGCCCAAAGAAGAATGGAAACTTGAAGTGAAGATCGCGTATCCTGGCGGACAATTAACGACGATGGCCACTCGCTCTGCGAGTAAAGACGGCGATCTAAACTACATGAATGAAAAGTATGTTGCGTACGCCAAAGATGTCCCTATTAAACTTAATAAAGGTACATTGAAGGACGGCGATAAGATCACTTACATCTTGGCATCAACGTCTTGCTACCAAGATCCGGAAAAAGGGAAATTATGCGAAACCTATGAAACAGTCTCTAAAACGGTCACTCTAGGAAAGCCAATCATCGAAGAAGTCATTCCGGTTATTAAAGAGAACTCAACGCCGCTTGAATGTAAGCCAAGCATCGGAGAACATGCATTTGATATCGTCCCGTTTGCGGACGCTTCCGACGGTACGGACTTGAGTAAGGTTAGCAAAAGAATCGTAAAAGTAAATGGCGCGGAAATAGACGCAAATGAGTTTTTCGCCGGCAAGTATGTATTCGGCGATGATGCGGACGGAGTGAATCGTATTGATGTGGCTTGGATACCCAATGGACCTCAAACCGGATGCGTGTCCACGGACTGGGTACTTGTCCATGATACGAAACCGCATGCCTTTTACAAACTTTTCGGAGGGACGTACAAAGAGAATCGTAAAATGACGATCGACGATTACTCGACGATTCCGGACGCGAACGATCAATACGTTCTCGCCCGCTATCCGATCACTCATTACGATTGGGCTTGGGGTGCTTCGGCAGGCAGCGACAGCGATCGTAAAATGAAAATCGATCAAACGCTGCACAAGGAATTTTTGTACAAGAGTCCCGGAGAATACGAAGTCAGATTAACCGTTACAAATTCGCTTGGGCGTACTTCGGATCCGTTCGTCATTACATTCTCGGTTATTCCGGACTACGATCCGGCTATTATTATGACTCCGTATTCTAGTCAGATTGCCCGCGGAGAGGACTTGCCTCTTTATTACGAAGCAGTCAGCAACGACGGGGATATCATCACTAAGAATAGCTTCGAAGTTTATTATGACGAGCGTGGAGATGAAACTTATACGAAGCTCATCGACTCCTTTGAAGGGGCGATAACGAGTTATAAGCCGAGAATCAACAAGCTTGGTAAGTATCGGATTAAAGTGAAGGTCGAGGAGGAGTACGGACAAGAAACGTTCCCTGAATTCCTGACAGCCGCGGATAAACGAAGCTCTGAGCAGCAGGTTGAATTCGAGGTAGATAATTACTTGCCTTACTCGGACCTCTATACGGATATTCCTTCGATCCGGCAACAGGTCGATACTTGGTTCCTGCTAGATAAAAACCTAGAACAAAGCAAAATTAATTACGTGAACGCAAATCCGATTACGATAAACAACCAGCTTCGCGTAGAGGGCATCGATCCCGAATTACGGGTATGGGATATGCACACGTATACCCATTATGACACGACGTCTCAAGTCGTCTATACGGGTACAAGACCATCTAGCAACCCGAGTTTAAGCGTTTATTCCTTTTGCAGTCCGACGAACTATTGCGGAAGCCTGCCGCTCGTAAGCGAGAATAATCAGCCGTATTCGCATGATTTCGGATATTACGATACCAAAACGGAAAGTAAATCCGTTTCAGGTACGTGTCCTACGGCGCTTCAAGGTACTTATGACAGTGCGGGTCATTGGGGTGGGGGACAAAATCCGAATAACTGTCCAGGATCACAACCTTATAGCGATGGCGATGGTTACAGCGGCACAATGGATAGAACCGGAACTAGCGGTTCAGCATGTCCTTATATGGGTACGCCGGGATCCTCTTGTACTTCCTATTTCGTTGCTAGTTATAGCGGTACTGCTACGAGAACGGTTTCCTTCTGGGTACCTAATATCCGGTTAGTAGACGATTGGTACGGTACATATACCGGAACGATATCAAAGGATATAAGACAGCCCTTCGTCAATTCTTTCACGCGAACTACATCGGAGAAATATGTCATTTATATCTCGGATGGTGCAATCAGCGAACTAGCCGATTTCAAGAAGGCGATGGCTCAATCCGACTCTAAAGCGATTGTTGTTGGCGCACCGGCTATTAAAACGCAGACGGTCTATGATTATTTCATCGAGAACAAGGGACAAACGATCGAAGCGATCATCCAGAGCATCGTCGATTATATCGCCTCGCATAATCCGCCGACCGCATCGCAACTCGTGCTAGTCAATGAGTCGTTTCAGCTGTTTACGTCCGAGAATGACGTGGAGAATGATCCGATCGTGAAGAGAGAAACGATGTACGTCCATAATGAGAGCTACTTCGACAATTCGATGGGCCATGCGTCCTTCGCGCTAAGATCGGGTGATGATCCGATATGGTCGAATGAAACGCTTCGGACAAGCTTTGCGCAGACGGGAGAGTACCGAATTTTCCGCCGCGTTAAAGATCGGCCGGACACCGACCCGGCATTCGCCAAATACTCGTATTATTCCAATGAAGCAGAAACGATCGTCCGCGTTCACCGCAAACCGATTGCCCTAGCGACGTTGGATTGGACGTACGCGACGGGTTGCGCTTGTTACGAGACGACATGGGTCGATCAGTCTTATGATCTGGATCATAACGTAAGCGACCCGATCGCGAAGGGAATCGTAGAACGTAAAATCCGGTATCGAAAGGACGGGGGAGAATGGTTTTACAAAATACCGGACCGATTGGAGCCTGGAACATACAAGCTGGAGTATTTCGTGAAGGATTTGGAAGGCGTGTGGTCGGATCCATTCCTCATGAACTTCACGTTGGCGCAATCCCCTCCGCCTCAACTGCAAGCTAAGCTGAAATCGACCGATCCGACGTTTACGATCGCAAGCGGCGTTCCGGCCAGCGAAACCGTGACCGGTTACGGTCTGTGGACGCGATATCCGTTTTCCGTTGATCTTCAGTTCATGATGGGAAGCTATATTAATAAAATCGTTCCCTACTATACGGGAGTCAAATCCGGGAGCGATATCGCTTGGACGGACGTAGTTACGACGATCCCGGCGATGACTCCGGACGGGATATACCCTTATCGTATACGGGCGAACGGTTCAAGCGGTGTTTTCGAATACAAGGACTTCACGGTAAAGGTGTTGACTCCGATCCAGCTTGCGCCGGCGATTCTCGATGCGGAGGGTGCTGCGACGAATACGGTCGTCGTAGGATACCCGTTCAAGCTGACGGCCGATACGACGGAATATCCCGACCAGACGACCGTCATCGCGTTCAAAGGAAAGTCGTTTCAAAGAACGCTTAGTCTCTCTGGGCAGGTATCATCAATAGCGGGCGTAGGCAGCAAACAATGGAGCGTTCCGTTTACCCCGGTCGGAGCTATTCCGGACGGTACCTATACGTTCGAGTGGACTTCGCGAACGCCCAACGGCAATAGCGAAACAAGGTCGCTTCAGGTTCAATTGGTAAACAATACTCCTCCTTTCGGAGACTTCAAGCATTACACGTATGACGCCAACGATACCGGAATGCCGATCTACGAAGGGGACTTGGTCCATATTCGTTCCATCGGGCTTGGAGACAATGAACGAGATCCTCTAACCGTTCACTATAGGATTACAGATCCTTCAGGAACGATTCGATATGAGGAAACTTTTAATACGGTGTATCCTTATGTATCCGTGGGACCGGATTACCGGCTCCCTGAGGGTGCCGCCGCAACTGGAACATGGACGATACGACAATCGATCAGCGACGGTAAAGCCGATCCGGTCATACGTAACCATACGATGCTTGTAAGAGGGCTAGGTGTTCAAGGTTACGTTAAACATACCGATGCGTGGGAAGCTAACCGACTTCATTACAATGAGAAGCATCCCAACACGCAACGTCCGGCTCATTGGTTCTGGGCAGGAGAAGCTTTCGTGCTGGAATCGACGGTAACCGATACGGGATCCTCCGGAACGATACCGCTAACGGTGAAGGCCTTTGCCTCGGCCGAACTCAAAAAAAGCTTAGCAAAGTCGGCGCCAGGGTCACCTTTGTGGAAAGGTCTGCTGAGGGAAGCGGATACTCACATTATCTTCGCGGAATTGCCGGAGGGAGCCTATTCTTTCGAGTTTACTGTCACTTATAGCAACGGAGTTACTAAAACCTCAGTCGTAATGATCCAGATTAAAGGCACAACGGACCAATACGTACAAGTCCATCGCATCCAATGATCGCATGATTAACTAGAAACAGGCTAAGCGCCCTTTCTCCCGATTACCATCAGGAAAAAGGGCGCTTTTTTTCAGTGAACGCCATATACCGACTCCATTTCGATCCGTTGCAGGATGTCCTTCACCTTGTGAACTTCCGATTTGTTGCATATGAGTAATCCAAACTCCGTATGAACGACAATCGCATGGTCCAATCCGATGACAATCGTCTGTTTATGATCGGAGATCACGGTGGTGTCCGTAGTATTTAGAGCATGAATGTTCCCGTGAAGGAGATTTCCGTCCGAATCTACCGGATAAATGCGTTCCATAGAAGACCATAATCCGATATCGTCCCATTTAAACCCGACGGGAATGCAATAAATCTCTTCGGCTTTTTCCAAAATCGCGTAGTCGATGGAGATCTTCGGAAGCTCCGCATATCGTTCCTTGATCAATTCCGCCGAACCGGTAAGTATCGACCACATCGATCCATGATACTCCATCATGTAATGAGCTATTGTAGATGGCTTCCAGATGAAAATTCCACTGTTCCAAAACATATGTTTTCTCTCAATGAATTGTTGGGCTTTTTCAATAGAAGGTTTTTCGAAGAAATGGTTAACCTTGTAGATCCCGTCCTGAGTCTCTTCTGATTGAGTTTCAATATAACCGTATCCGATTTCCGGTCGCGATGGCGGAACGCCAAGAGTGACAATGCAAGCGGATTGTTTAGCTTTGCTCTCCGCGGCATCCAACACGCGACGCAATTCGGATGTATCCGAAATATAATGATCCGAGGGCATGGTCACAAGAACTTCATCGTCACCGTGATTCAAAAAATTTGAGGCGGTTAATGCAATGCAAGGACCGGTATCTCTAGGCATCGGCTCAACAATAATCTGCTCTTCGGAAAGCCACGGCAACTGTTCCTTAACGGTCTCCACATATTGTTCGATCGTAGCGACGAAGATGTTCTTGGGAGGCAGCCATTCTTGGAAACGCAAATAGGTTTCCTGGATCATCGTTCTTTCCGAAGTTAAAGCGAGGAATTGCTTCGGTATCGCTTTAACGCTTTTGGGCCAAAACCTGGTTCCAGAACCTCCGGCTAATATGATGATCTTCATCTATACACTCCCTGACATTTAAACTTCTACGTATTCTATGAGTAGAAGGACAATGATTCATGGAGTAATGCACCGTACTCATACAAATTGGCGAATGACCGTAACCGTTTTAAGCTCGTATCATCGTCCATCGCAGCAGTAAACCAGATTGAGTCAAGCCTGAGCCGAATCCGTATAGCGCCATCAGTTGTCCGGATTGAAGCTTTCCTTCCTTAAATGCAGCATCGAGTGCGAGCGGAATAGAGGCAGCGGAAGTATTGCCATTATTGACGACGCTTTGCAAAGCCTTCTCGGGAGTCAGCGCCAATCTTTCGCAGATTGCTTCGATCATCCGTAGATTCGCGCTATGCGGCACGAACCAATCTAGATCGTCGAGCGTCTTTCCCGCTTGGGTGAGTAAACCTCGTACGCCTTCGGGAACGACGGTTAACGCCCACTTGTATACTTCCCTGCCGTTCTGAACGATATTGCCTTCGTCGTTGCAATATACATGTATGCCGCCCGCTCCTTCCGTGTCTGCATTCGCCGCGAGGAAAGACCCGACTTCGTCGTCCGCGGCTGCTTCAACGAGCACCGCGCCGGCTCCGTCGCCGAATAAAATGCAAGTCGATCGGTCGGTGTAATCCGTCATTTTCGTCAGCGTCTCCGCTCCGATGACGAGGACTTTGCGATAAACTCCCGACAATAGGAGTCCGTTCGCCAATTGGAGAGCGGAGACGAAGCCGGCACATGCTGCGCTTAAGTCGATGGCGAAGCTGTTACGGGCGCCGATCGCTTGTTGAACCTGCGAGGCAACGGAAGGAAAAGGTTTGTCGGCAGTGGAAGTGGCGACCAGTATCGCATCTATTCCGTGAGCTGCTGCAGGAAAGCGTTCAATGAGGTTTTGCACGGCCGCGATCGCCAAATCGCTCGTAGACTGGCCTTCTGCTGCCTGATGGCGTTGCTCGATCCCGGTTCTGCGTACGATCCATTCATTATTCGTCTCCACTAACCGTTCCAGATCCTCATTCGTTATCAATCGTTCGGGTACGTAACTACCGATCGCCGTTACGCGAGCGCGAGATACAAATGCGGTTTCGGTCATCCTAAACCCTCCTTTATGAAAAAACAATTCATTTTATAGTACATAGTATTAGTACCTGGTATTAATTATTTATGTTACTTCTGTCTGGCTGAAAAGTCAATTGGGTGGTGTCAGAATTGTAGAGAAAGTTTGCAGAGTTTGTTATAGAAAGCGGTCATAAATACAGAGAATATACACAGTTCGGTATTTTTATTCATTATTTTTGGGGCGAATACATTATCTTATTGGAAAGAAGCTGATTTAACGCGTAGCTGGTTTGTATTGTAGTCCGGAAATATACGGTGCCATCGCACTCGTGATTCGCGTCTACTGCAAATTCTTGCCTCCGGATCCTGCAGTGATTTTTGTGGAATCTCTCGCAGAAGAGAAGGAATGACTATTGAATTGAGGCACCTCAACCAAGCTTTTAAGAAAATTAAACAGACTGCAAGGCCTCACGATGAATCCTTTTGAATCAGAAGATTTCGAACTAGCCGCTGAACTCCACAAGGAAACGGAGAAAGGAAATAAGTAAAAGCAAAAATTACCTGCGAAGCAAAAGTTGGAAAAACGATTATTTAAGAAGCGCCATAAACAAAACACGGATCAGCCCATCGGGGGCTGATCCGTGTTTTTAATTCTACCGAAGGAACTCCTTGATAACCACTTTAAGTCTTTTAAATCAGTGCGATTCAATCGTATCAACAATTCGGGGGCGATCCGGACAACATCGCGATCGGCGGACAATCCGCAGGCGGTGGAAGCGTCATGAGCCAGCTCACTTCTCCGCAGAACGAGGGCTTTTTCAAAGGGCGATCGTCCAAAGCGGAATGATTGCGAATCTTTACCCGGGGGCGCTTATGCCTGGATTTCGATATCATTTGGCGGACGCAGAACAGGACGGCGTGGAGTTTTTCCTTATCCGAGAGTATCCACACTTGCGGAAGCTCGTCTGCTGGATGCGGAATTCATTCGCGACAAAGCCGTGGCGTACGGGACGTTCTGGAGTACTGTCGCAGACCAAGCGTTCTGCGTGGACAACCCATTTGAGCGATTCATTCAAAACGAGCACTGGAAGGTGCCAGTCATGTTCGGCCATACATCCTCCGAGTTTTTCAGCGTTCCGAAGGCGGAAACGTTAAAGGAATTAAAGAAGATGGCCGTGGACATGTTCGGTGATGATGCCGGCGCGTATATGGAGCTTTGCGAAGCACGTTGTACCGATATCGAGGAGAGAAAGAAGAGAGCATCCGTGAGCAGCAGCGAATATGCGATTCGCGTCGCCACGCAAGCCAATGCTGATATGGTTGCCAATACGCCAATGTACTATTATGTCTTCGACGTGGAAATACCCGGTTGGGATAATCCCGGTACCTTCCACTCGGTGGACCTCTGGTTTTTCTTCGAGACGCTTGCTAAGTGCTGGAGACCGTTTGTTGGCAAGCATTACGATCTGGCCCGCCAAATGTGCAATTATTGGGCCTACTTCATTCGTTCCGGAGATCCTAACGGACATGACTCGACGGGAGAGGAACTGCCGCGATGGGAAGCCTATTCGCTGACAGCTCCATATGGAATGCTGTTCGCGGACCGTTCCGAGTTCTCAAGAGAAGAGCCGAGCGAGCTCATGAGATTTCTCGTGCAACAATATTTCAAAAAGAATTGGAAGAGAGTTCATGCAGAATAAATCGAAGATTCGCCTTTCCCGGTTGATCGGCGACGGATGGTGTTGCAACGAAACGCGCAAATCAATATATGGGGATGGTCGTCGACGGAAGAGGACATTATCATTCAATTCAACGACCGTGTCTACACAGGAACCGCGGATCCACTCGGGCAATGGCTGATCCATGTGGATACAGGGAATGCTGGCGGCCCCTACGAGATAACGATCGAAACCGGAGACGGGGCGGAACGCATCGAGATCCGCAATATTTTGCTAGGCGATGTGTGGTTATGTTCGGGTCAATCCAACATGGAATGCAGATGGTCTCACTACGGCAAGCGTTTCCTGATGAAGTGGCGAATGCGGAAAACGATGCGATTCGGCATTTCAATGTCCCGGTCAAGTACGATTTCAATCAGCCTCATGACGACTTCGAATCCGGGGGTTGGTTGGCGGTCGATACTGCAAGCGTTCAGAATTTCACCGCAGCAGGTTATTTTTTTGCCGCCAAGCTATATGAACGATACCGCGTGCCAATTGGGCTGATCAACGCAAGTTTGGGCGGAGCGCTAGTTGAAGCTTTATGAGCGAGGATGCTCTTGCGCCGTTTCAGAAATATTCGGAAGACTTGCGAATGCTTAAAGATCAGAATTATTTGGCGTCGTTAGCTCGTGAGGATCAAGTAAACCAAGAGCAATGGTACAACCATATTAATCAAAATGACTCGGGATTGCCTATCGATGGATTGCCGTGTTACGATCCTGCATTTGACGCTTCCGCCTGGCCTACTATCCCGGTGCCATCGGTATGGGAAGATGAGGGCTTGGGTGCATTCAACGGAGTCCTCTGGTTCCGTAAGGAAATCGAGATTCCAGCTTCGTGGGCGGGCGATCCGACGACGCTTGAGATGGGAAACGTGATAGACGAGGACATCGTTTACTTCAACGGAATAAAGATCGGAACGTTACCGAGCCAATATATTCCGAGAAAGTATGACATTCCGAAAGGTTTGCTGTTGGAAGGTAAAAATACGATTGTAGTTAGGGTAGTCAATCTTTCCGGGAAAGGCGGGTTTTATAAGGGGGAAGCCGTATCATCTTCGAATCGGGGATCGGGGCTTGGACATTTCCGGCGAATGGCAGTATTTGATTGGGGTCAAGTGCGGCCCGATGCCCGACCCTTCCTTCGTTCAGTGGCGACCTACGGGCTTGTATAACGGTATGATCGCGCCGATTGTCCCCTATACGATCAAAGGCTTCGTCTGGTATCAAGGCGAATCTAACTTGAAGCGGCCCGAAGCATACGGACCTCTGTTCCGAACATTGATTGCAGATTGGAGAAAAAAATGGAGCCGGGGAAATATTCCTTTTCTCTACGTACAATTGCCCAACTATTCTGAGCCCGTAGCCATGCCTTCCGAAAGCCAATGGGCGGCGTTAAGGGAGGCTCAGCGGAAAACACTTGCTGTACCGATGACTGGTATGGCCGTGACAATCGATATTGGAGAATGGAACGATATTCATTCAGTTAACAAGATAGATGTAGGATACAGGCCGGCGCTCGCTGCCCGGAAAGTCGTTTATGAGGATGAAGCGGCGGTAATATCCGACCCGCTGTTTCAATATGCGGAAAAGAAAGGCCATCGGATCATCCTGCACTTTAATCATACTGGCGGCGGACTTGTCGCTAAAGACGGTGCTGAGCTCAAACACTTCGCTATAGCAGGTGCTGATCAAATGTTTTTTTGGGTGAACGCAAGCATAGAGGATGATCGCGTTGCGGTGTGGCACGAGCATATTCCCGATCTTTTACAGGTAAGGTACGCGTGGCCGATAATCCGGAAGGCGCTAATCTGTATAATCGGGAAGGCTTGCCTTCATCGCCATTCTCTAAGGAATAATAGAAATCAATAATATTTATATTGTTTTTGGTAGGTTCTTGGCGATTCCCCCGTTATCTTTTTGAACTGCCTGCAGAAATGTTCTACGTTTTGATAGCCGCAGTGGGATGCGATATCGGCAATGCTTTCGGCACTATGAATCAAAAATTCTTTGGCCAATCGAATTCGACTTCTGATAACGTCATCCATGCAGGAAACGCCAAAAGCTTTCTTGTAGATGTTCAATAGATAGCCTGGGCTGACTTGAAGATAATCAGCTATTTCCGAAACCGTCCAACAATTGCCCGGATCCTTTTGAATGGCGGTGCGAAGTCTCAATAGATTGTGATACTGGGGCGTGATATTATCATGAAAGCAGATTCCAATAGCTTATTGAACAGCGTTCTTAGCAAGCAGACGATTGAAAATTTCTTGTAATCCCGATTATAGTTGTGCTCCATGGCAAGAAGTTCAAACAGCTTCTGGCAGTAATCGGGATCGCTCACGGAAAAAGGAACGCCGCATGGAAGCGAAGAATCAGTAATGAAAGGTTCATTGGTTTCGAAACGTTTCCAGTCATTGATGAAATGAGATCCGCACGCTTGGTAATAAACTTTCAGTTGTGGTCGGTAGAGGATGGCGCTATGGGCCGGACATTCTTTGAGCTCGCCATCGACCCAGAATAGCGCGGGCGTTTTGGTAATGACGAGAAGCCAGTTTAACCCGACGGGAACATCGATCACGAAATTGCTTGCATGCGTCATATTACATTCAACGTAATAAATGTGGGTCATCCGTCTCCCTCCCTGAATTTTTATTACCAGTATACCACAGGAGTAAGGACGAGGATTCGAATTTGGAGAGCGCGGTAAACGATGCCAGAGGAAGCGAGAGTGAGCGATAATGGATGAAGGTGGCGGAGTGCGCGAAACGGGGAACGGTAAGGGAAATTGCTTTCCCGGTATATTACTATATTAATTCGTCTCGAGAGCTTGTGACGGATCGACGTATCGAATAGGGGGAAGGGCAAAGGTAAGCGGGGAGCCGCTCCTGAAAGCGTGCAGCGTCTATCTACCGGCGGGGGGTGTAAGCATAATGACCTGGATACCGATACGTTGTGCTGTATTTGCTTCATGAAGTAAGCGGAGACCAGTACGAGTGGTTACGCGGGAGCGGGAGGATGGAAGCGTCTCCATCCTGTGCAATATGTTAGATAATCTAATCGGCGACGGAGTTAATGATCCGGTCATTGTGATTATGCCGAACGGAAGAAGCGCGCATGATTGGGCTGATCGCTCCGTCAATCCCGAAGGGACCAACATGTTGGGATTCAACTATTTCGATTACGAGTTGAGATACGATCTGATCCCGTTTATAGAATCGACATTCAATACGTACGCGAATATTGGGGAGACGTCATCAGCAGCGGTACGGTACAAGCGAGTGTATTGAGCTATAGCGGGTCTATTCATAGGTGGGATGTAGGCTTTGAATCTCATTCTCGGGGCTATCGGTGCGATCAGCGGCAATCGATTGAAGGGCTCGCGGATATTTGTGGGAGATTATCTTGATCGGTTTTGCGAGATTACGATCAAGAACGGCGTACATGACTTCCACGTTTGAATCGACGGCCCGTATCATTTTACCCGTCTGTCCTTCGGAAAAGAAAAAGTAATTGAACTCGAATGTCTGATATAGTCTTGGCCAATTGCCGTATAGAGCTTTCTCAGCTTATTTTGAATCGGCTCGTCAGCTTCATTCACATCTTGAAGTAAGCGAGGAAACTCCCAGCGCTCTGCCTCCTGAAATCTTAACTCTGAAGTAATATTCATCTATAGCACAATATGGGGACGATTATGGGTTGTTATTAGAGTGAATGTGAGTAAGTGGGATGGAAGCCTTAATTTATCTGGGCTCAATGGAATTTTGCATTGAGCCCAGATTTTATTATTTGGGTTAATTTTAGTTGAGTTAATTCCGATATATGATTATGAATCTATTGTTTCTTTATTGGTTGTTATTGGTTAAAATGTAAATAATATCATCCGGCATAACAGTAAATAATCTATACCAAATGGCTTTGCTCTTTATTTTCAAGGGGCGAAGCCATTAGATGTTTTTAGGGGGTATAACGAGCAACTCGCTATAGGTTTTTTATGGAAAGCGAAATGTAGGTGCGAGCCACTATGACATCGATTAGGAGGACATGGAAGTGGTACTAGCACAGTATAGGTTTGTTGTGAAGGAGACGGAAATCGAGGAAGTAGTTGATAAACAAATAGTTAGTGGGTTGCGAATATAGGATTGAAGGATCGATTGTGGCAAAACGAGTGGTCAAATGAAGATGGCGGTTCAGGCTATAACTGGTGTCAATAAAAGAGACAGCATCACGTCGTTCGAGGTTGTGCTATACCCTCGAGTCATATCACTTTAACGTTCCGACAAATCCAAGAGCAGATTCGATCTCTGTCACAATACCAACTCCAATTCCAAGCTCAAGTACAATCACAACTGCAAGAGCAATCCCAAGCCCCAGTAAAAATACATGGTAGGGGGTACCCTACTTCATAAATGATGAATAGCGCAATCTCGTCTTTGCACCTCTCGTTCTTAAACGGTAAGGGCACAAACCTCCGAATAAGTTCGGCGAAATTATGCTTGGCATTGATAAGATTTCTATAGAAACTATCGTGCCGGTTATTTTGACCAGTCCATTTCAATTATTAGTTGATGAAAGGCGCTAGCCGGGTTGATCCGCTCAGGTGGTTAATAAATTGTTTATGATGTCGTAATAATGCAAGTGAATAGTCGGAAACAGAGTAGCCGACTATTCGTAGAAGGGATAGACTGAGGTCAGTTTTCTGCATGAATAGGATCGGGGGTTACAGAATGAAGCAGTTGCCGCAATTAAAAAAGGAAAACGGAGTCTTCAATCTGTATGTCGACGGCAAGCCGTTCGTGGCTTTGGGAGGAGAGATCCACAATTCCAGTTCCTCCAACTTGGCGTATATGAAGGAGAAGGTGTGGCCCTATCTGAAAGGGTTGCATCTGAACACGGTTATTTTGCCGGTTTATTGGGAGTTGATCGAGCCGGTCCGAGGCGAATTCGACTTCGAATTGATGGACGGCATTATCGAACAAGCCCGTGAACATAACGTACGTCTAGTGGTGCTATGGTTCGGACTGTGGAAAAATGGAAGATCCACTTACGCTCCCGGTTGGGTCAAGAAGGATTATCGAACCTTTTTCAGGGCACGTTATCAGAACAATGGCATTTCCGACACGATCTCGCCTTTGTGCGAGGCAGCAGTTCAAGCCGATGCCAGCGCCTTCAAAGAATGGATGAATCATCTGAAGAAGGTGGACGGTGATACGCATACGGTTATTATGGTGCAAGTGGAGAACGAAATCGGGTTCCTCGGAAGCGACAGAGACTATTCCGATTTCGCTAATGCGACTTTCGCCGCAGCGGTTCCGCCGGAAGCGGAAGCTGCTTACGGCATAAGCGAAACGTGGACCAAATCGTTCGGGGAGGATGCCGGCGAATACTTTATGGCGTATCATTATGCCAAAGCGATCGAACGAATCGCAAGCGCGGGAACGGAAGCGTATCCGTTGCCGATGTTCGTTAATGCCTGGCTTGAGCAATTTCCGTGGCGTGCTGGCACTTACCCAAGCGGAGGTCCCATCGCCAAGGTGATGAAGCTGTGGAAAGCGACGGCCCCGACGATCTGCCTGTACGCTCCGGACATCTATTTGCCTAATTTTGCGGAAGTGTGCGCGGAATATACGGCCGGCAACGATAATCCGTTGTTTATTCCCGAAGCCAGAAGGGACATAGTATCGGCGACGAACGTGTTCTACGCGATCGGCAAGTTTGATGCGCTGTGCTTCGCGCCTTTTGGCATCGAGGACTTCCTTTCTCCGCCTCAGGATGATGGCGGAGGAATCGATTTCGGTCTAATGATGGCTCTTAACATCGATATGTCGGCCTTTCAACTGAACGGTACGGGCCCGTATCTCGCACGGAGCTACGAGCTGCTTGGGAACATGATGGGGATCATTCACAAGCACCGCGGAACGGGGAAAATGACAGGTTTCCTGCAAAATCACGATAACGGGTGCTTGCTTTCTTTGACCGAATATGATTTGAAATTGAGCTACAAGCGACAGCAAGAAGGCAAGCCGATAGCCGGCGGTCTCGTCATCGAGTTGTCGGACAACGAATTCATTTTGGCGGGCATCGGATTTTCCGCTGAATTTTTGCCAAAGCGCGGGGAATCGGCCGCAGTCGGGTATATTCGAATCGAAGAAGGGAAATTTGTCGATAACGAGTGGATTCGCAGCCGCGTTCTAAACGGTGATGAGGCCGCTTACGGAGTTGGAGTCGGCAGCCATCCTGCGGCTCTGCGAATCGAGATGTATAAATTCGAGTAACGCGTTAGAGATATAATGAGACTGTTCGGTTCTTTCCGACAGTCTCTTTTTGGACATAGAAGGAGGAACAAAAATGGTCGGCCTTCTCACTAGAATGCCTTGGAATTCCATTCGCTTCAAATTAATATTCGGCCTGCTATGCGTCATCGTCCCGTTGATTACGTTGCTGATCTATAACAATTATTACAGCGTTGGTGTCGTTCACAACCAAGTGGCCCTGTCCAACAAAAATATGATGTCCATGTACATGAATCAAATCGACGGCCAATTGTCGGATGTAGAACGGGATCTTATCGGGCTAACATTGTCGGATCTGGATGTTCAGACGATGGGAGATCCGCGTACGGACGATGAATATCAGTTGGCCAAAGCCGCCGTATCCCGCAAGCTGTCCACGGATATTTTGCTCTACAAGTCCATCGACGGTTTTTTTGTCTATTCATTCGCAAGACAGGACATGCTTGATGTCTCAAGCGCAGCGAGCAGTTACTCCGAGATCGTTGCCGTACGGGACAGTTTGGAAGAGGGGTTTCTTAGCGTCCGGGACGAGATGAACGGGGAAAAAACGGCTTGGCAGGTTCGCAAGATTAACGAGACTTATTATCTGACTCGCACCTTCAAAAGCGGAAATCTCTACATCGGCGCATGGGTAAACGCGAAGACGCTGCTCGTTCCGCTGCATCTGATCCGCCTCGGAGAGACCGGCGCCGCCTTGTTCGTGACCGATCGTGGAGAAACGATGGTCAGCACCCTACCGTTGCCCGACGATCAAATCGATCTGTCCCGCGACTTGCAAAACTACTATATGTCGGGCGCACGCCATCACTATTTGATTGTCGGAGAGCCTTCAGGCAAAGGGAGCTTCAGTATGGTGGCGATCATCCCGGACGAGCAGATTTTGGAGAACCTCCCCTATCTGAATCGGATGATCAAGTTGATTTCCTTCGCTTCGATTCTTCTGCTGCCGATCAGTCTTCTTTTCCTGCGCAAGGTGTTGCTTAGGCCTTTAAGAAGGATTGTTGCCGCGATGCGTCGCATCGGCGAGGGCAACGTTAATATGCGCATCGAATCATTTCCGACGTCGGACGAATTTCGGGTCGTCAATCGCACGTTTAACCAGATGATGTCGCAGATCGAGGAGCTCAAGATTCACGTCTACGAAGAGCAACTGAGCAAACAGAAGGCGGAGCTTCAGCACCTGCAGCTTCAGATCAATCCCCATTTTTACCTGAACTCGTTAAATATATTGTTTAATCTCGCGCAGGTCCGTAATTTCGAGCTGATTCAAGAAATGACGCTCAGTCTAGTGAACTATTTTCGATACATGTTCCGGAGCAATTTCGATTTTGTACCCTTAAAAGATGAACTACGCCATATTCGCAATTATGTGCGCATTCAAGAATTGAGATTTCCACATAACTTGACATGCAGCATTTCGGTACCCGATTATTTGTCGGATGTTCCGATTCCGCCGCTGTTGATTCAAACTTTCGTCGAAAATACGATCAAACATGCGGTGTCCATCGAGGAACCGATCGAGCTTGCCATCGAAGTCGAATGGGACGAGACGGGACTGGAGCCACGCGTTCGAATCCTGATTCGCGATTCGGGAAAGGGATTCCGGGAGTCGGCGTTGGAGAGCATCCGCGCCGGACGCCGTATCGTCGACGAGCAAGGGGAGCACATCGGGATTTGGAACGTCCAAGAGCGGCTTAAGCTGCTCTATGGAGCTTCGGCCCGATTGGAATGCTATAATGGGCACCCTCAAGGCGCCGTCGTAGAGATCTTTATTCCGATGCGGACGACGGATGAAGGAAAGGATTGACGATATGTTTCAATTATTGATCGTAGATGATGAAGTCCTCGCCGTAGATGGCGTGAAGTCCGGCGTCGATTGGCGGGAAGTAGGCATCTCCCGGGTATTCGCCGCCTACAGCGTAGCTCAAGCCAAAGAGATGTTCGAACGCGAGCGAATCGATATTTTGCTGTGCGACATCGAGATGCCGCAGGGTACGGGACTCCAATTGCTGGAATGGGTCCGCGAGCGCTACCCCAAGACGGAGACCATCTTCCTTACTTGCCACGCCGACTTCGCTTTTGCCAAACAGGCCATTCAATTGGGAAGCCTGGATTACGTTCTGAAGCCGGTGCCTTTCGCCGAATTGGCAGACGTAATCAGACGGGCCGCCAATAAGGTTCGGCAAGAGAATCAGTTAAGCGAGTTTACCCAATATGGCAAGTATTGGTTTCAATATCAACCGCTCCTTGTAGAGAAGTTCTGGTTGGACATTGTGAATCAGACGATTCCGGGAAATGCTGAAGCCGTTATGAGGGCAGCGGAGGAGAGAAAAATACCTTTCGCCGGGGAAATGAAGTTCATTCCTGTTCTGATCCGCGTTCGGCGATGGCATAAGGTCATTTCGTTAAGGGAAGAGAAAATCATGGAATACGCGTTTCGAAATTCCGCGGAGGAACTTCTTCTCCCCGGGCGAGAGAACGGACTGCTCCTGTCTCTAGGAAACGGCACCATGCTGGCCCTTCTTGACGGGGACGCGGAGTCGTCAAGGGAGGACAAGCTAAAGGAAGCTTGCAAGGCATACATCGCCTTCTGCCATCGCTATTTCTATTGCGATCTGTCCTGTTATATCGGAGACGGGGTGCGAGGTCACGAAATGGCGTCCATGCTCCTTCGGTTGACAGAGCTTGATCGGAATAACGTCGCCTATGATAATCGCGTGTTTTTACTGCACGAGCTCCGCATGGCGGCAAAGCAAGGTGTCTTGCCGGATATGAGCGTTTGGGCGGTGATGCTGAGGGAAGGAGCACAGGAGAAAGTGCTGGCGGAAGCGGAAACTTATATGGAGCAGCAAGCGAATGCCGGCCGATTGAGCCCGGAGCTGCTGCATCAGTTCATCCAGGATTTCCAGCAGACGCTTTATTATGTGCTGCAGACTAAGGGGATTCAGGCTCATCAGTTGCTAAGCGACAGCGAATCGATGGAGCTGTCCGTCCGTTCCGTCCGTTCGGCAACCGATCTGATAGCCTGGATTCGGCATGCGGTCGTCAAAGCGATGACATATGCGACGTCGATCGAGCAATCGCAAAGCGTCGTTAACCGGGTGATCTTCTACATCAAACAACATATAACGGAAGATTTCTCTCGGGACGATATTGCCAATTCCGTCTTCTTGAACCCCGATTACTTGACGCGCGTCTTTAAGAAAGAAACGGGGATGTCGATCTCCGACTATTTGCTGAAGGAAAGGCTCGGAATCGCGCAGGAACTGCTTGCGAAGACCGACATGCCGGTAAGCGCCGTCGCCGCTCAAATCGGATATTCAAACTTCTCGCACTTCTCCCGTATGTTCAAGAAGTATACGGATTTGAACCCCATCGACTATCGGATGAAGCAGCAGAACAAGCAAGCGGCGCTCGAAGGTCGGCAAAGTGACAACGAAAAGTCGTAAGCGGAGCAGTGGGTCGAACAAGTCCTTCGTACAATAGGAACAGATAGACCGATAAACCTAGAAACGGGGGAGACAAATGAAGAAATCATTAATGGGAGTAAGCGCTTTACTGATCAGCACTATGCTTTTTGCATCTGCTTGCAGCAGTGGCGGGAACGATTCGGCAGGGAGTGCATCAAATGCGGGCGCATCAAGCAAACCGACGGAGAAGTCGGTTGAACTGACGGTGGCTTTTCCGATCTTCGGTGCTGTTCCCAAGGACATGCAGGTGGTACAGGATGAAATCAATAAGATTACGCAGGAGAAAATCAACGCAACCGTGAAGCTTATGCCGATCGGCTTCGGCGATTGGCAGCAGCAGACAAACCTCATGCTGACAAGCAACGAAAAGCTTGATTTGATGGCCGTTTTCGGGACCTCTTACAGCAATATGGTGGCCAAAGGTCAACTGGTTCCGCTCGACGAGCAACTGGAGGAGAACGGCCAAGGGATCAAGAGCGCGCTAGAGCCCGACTATCTGAATGCGGCCAAGATTAACGGCAACGTGTATGCCGTTCCGACGATCCGAGATTTGGCAGTCGATTACGGCATCTTGATGCGCAAGGATCTGCTCGATAAGAACAATATCGACGCCGCATCGGTCAAAACGCTGGACGACGTGGAGCGCGTTCTGAAGACGGTCAAAGGGAGCGACGCCAACTTCACGCCGCTTATTCCGGGAGCCGTCGGAATGACACTTAGGGAAGGCTATGTCGTATACGACGACTTGGGCGACTCCATTGGCGTGCTACCCGACTTCGACAATGGGCTGAAGGTCGTCAATCTGTACGAGACGCAGGAATACGCAGACTTCGTCAAGCGGATGCACAATTGGTACAAAGCGGGCTATATCCTGAAGGATGCGGCTACGAACAAAACGACGCAGTTCGATTTGATCAAAGCGAACAAGGGATTCGCGTATATGTCGAGGCAAAAACCGGGCTTCGAAACGGTCGAATCGAAATCGAACGGGCAGCCGATGGTAGCGGCCGAGCTTCTGCCGCCCGTGGCCACGACGAGCTCCGTGACGAGCATCATGTGGGGCGTTCCGGTCAATTCCGTGAACCCGGACAAGGCGACGGCGTTCCTCAACTTGTTATTCTCGGACAAAGACGTGATCAACCTGCTCGACTGGGGCGTCGAAGGCAAGGATTACGTGAAGAAGTCGGACGGCGTTATCGACTTCCCGGAAGGCGTCGACGCGTCCAACAGCGGTTACAATTTGAACATGGGCTGGCTGTTCGGCAATCAATTTTTGTCCTACGTATTCAATGGCGACGATCCCGATCTGTGGACCAAAATGGACGAATTCAACAAGTCCGCGAGAAAGTCGAAAGCGCTCGGGTTTATTTTCGACGTAACCCCGGTCAAGACGGAATATGCCGCGGTTTCCAACGTGATCACGCAGTATAAGCTGCCGATCGAGATGGGAAGCGTTGATCCGGACAAGATTCTTCCCGAATTCATCTCCAAGCTGAAGTCAGCCGGCATCGACAAGATCATCGCGGCCAAGCAGCAACAACTGAATGAATGGGCGAAGGCCAATTCCGTCCAATAAACCGTAAATCGCCAATCGCTTTGGCCCGACCGGTAAGACACGGTCGGGCTTCTATCGTAACAGGCTAAGCCGCTTCGGCAGGTCGTCAAAGCGCAAGCCGAAAGTCGTCTAAGCGGTAGTGGGGGCTTCGCGCTTTTCGTTAACATAGAAAGTGCAGCTGAGGAACCAGCCCATATACGTGCTGCGAGAAGGGGGAACGTGCGACGATGAACCATTCGCACAACAGATTCGGAAGGAAGCTACGCAAGTTCGGTCCGCTTTATCTCATGATGATTCCGGGCCTGATCTACCTGGCAATCAACAATTACTTGCCGATGTTCGGGCTCTCCATCGCCTTCAAAGACATCAATTATCGGAAAGGCATCTGGGGCAGCGATTGGATCGGCCTTAAAAACTTCGAGTACCTGTTTAAAACCTCGGATGCCTACTTGATCACCCGTAACACGATCCTATACAATGTCGCCTTCATTATTATCGGACTCGTTGTCGCAGTCGGGGTCGCCATCTTGCTTAACGAGATCAAGAACAAAATCGCTTCGCGTTTGTATCAGAGCCTGATCATCTTGCCGTTTCTGATATCGATGGTGCTGGTCAGCTATCTCGTGTACGCGATGCTTAGCATCGACAACGGATTCGTCAACAAAACGATCTTGCCGGCACTCGGGCTGGATCCGATCTCTTGGTACAACGAGCCGAAATATTGGCCGTACATTCTCGTCTTCGTGAACGTTTGGAAAGGCGCCGGCTATGCTTGCATCGTCTACCTGGCCGCCATCATCGGAATCGATCCCGAATATTACGAAGCGGCGACGCTGGACGGGGCTTCCAAATGGCAGCAGATCCGGAAAATCACGATTCCGCTTATATCGCCCGTCATAATCATGCTTACGCTTCTCGGGATCGGACGCATCTTCTACTCGGACTTCGGCTTGTTCTACCAAGTTCCGATGAATTCCGGCGCGCTCTTCGATACGACGAACGTCATCGATACGTACGTGTTCCGCGGCCTTATGCAGCTGGGCGATATCGGCATGTCCTCCGCGGCGGGCTTCTATCAATCGCTTGTCGGGTTTATCCTGGTCCTGCTGTCCAACTACATCGTACGCAAAATCAACAGAGAGAACGCATTGTTCTAAGGAGGCTGTCGAGATGAACAAAGAGAATCGGGCTTGGCAGTGGTCGGCTCATACCGTATTGATCCTGTTTTCCGCAGCTTGCGTGCTTCCGTTCCTGTTGCTCGTAATCTCTTCCGTCACGGACGAGAACGCGATCGTCCAAAACGGCTATACGTTTTTCCCTGACAAGTTCGGACTTCAAGCTTACGACTATCTGAGGCAGCAGTCTTCGTTAATATTCCACGCCTACGGCATTACGGTGCTGATCACCGTCGTAGGAACGACGGCAAGTCTGCTCATCACGTCGCTGCTTGCTTATCCCCTGTCCAGAAGGGATCTTCCGGGCGGAACGGCGTTGGCGTTTATCCTCTTCTTCACGCTTTTGTTCAACGGAGGACTCGTTCCGACTTACCTCATCTACACGCAGTTATTCCATATCAAGAACACGCTGCTGGCCTTGATCGTCCCCGGGCTCCTGATGAACGGCTTCAACGTTCTGCTGATGCGGACGTTCTTCATGACGACGGTTCCCGTCCCGGTTCTGGAGTCGGCGAGCATGGACGGGGCGGGCGAATTCAAGATGTATTACAAGATCGTCCTTCCGCTGTCGCTGCCGATTCTGGCCACCGTCGGCCTGTTTCAGGGGCTCGCTTACTGGAACGATTGGAACAACGGATTGATCTACGTGACGGATCCCAAGCTGTTCAGCTTGCAGAACGTGCTGAACCGGATTATGAGCGATATTCAGTTCCTGGCCAGCAACAGCTCGATGAGCTCCCATGCCAGCGATGCGATCGCGAAGCTTCCTAGTGAGACATTCCGGATGGCGATAGCAGTTATCGGCGTCATCCCGATTTTGATCGCGTATCCGTTCTTCCAGAAGTATTTCGTCAAAGGCATGACGATCGGCGCGGTGAAAGGCTAAACCCATTCCTTAACGGAGGTGAAACGATGATCGGTATTTGGCACTCCCTGATTGAGACTTCGCACAGCCGTCTGAAGATTCAATTGGTCATCGAGAAGAAGGAGATTTACACGTTAGGCTTGGTCATGGAGCCCTTCCCGCTGCCGCTAACGATAACGTCGGTGACCGTCGAGGGGAATCGGTTAGACGCAATCGGGTATTCCGTCATGGCTCCGGGCGAAGAGGCCGCGGTTAAGCTGGCGTTCGATGATGACACATTCTTGGGGGAGATCCGGCTGCCCTTCATGGGCACGATCTCCCTTCAAGGCTCGAAGGGAAGCGGGCCGTCTCTCGCGGAAGCGATGATATCCGAAGTCGCCCCATACCGCAAGGCCGATGTCCGAGAGCGAAGCGAAGACGAGATTCGCGACGCGGTGGAGGACTTGCTCGGGCGAATGACGATCGCCGATAAGGTCGGGCAGATGAGCCAATGCATGGCGTCGAGCTTCTCGTTCGGAGGCAACGTCGCCTCCGATCCGCCGGAGAAGCTGGTGGCGGAAGGCAGTGCCGGCTCCATTCTGGGCGCCTTCGACAGCCGCCGCGTGTTCGAGCTGCAGCGAATCGCCGTGGAGCAATCGCCGCACGGCATTCCGCTGCTGTTCAACGCGGATATCATCCACGGACACCAGACGATCTTCCCCGTGCCTCTAGCTTGGTCTTGCAGTTGGGATCTGGAGGCGATTAAGCAGGCGTGCGCGATTGCGGCCAAGGAAGCCAGCGCGTCCGGCATTACGTACAACCATGGAC
The DNA here is from genome assembly GCF_003628305.1 of Cohnella endophytica. Taxonomy (GTDB): domain Bacteria; phylum Bacillota; class Bacilli; order Paenibacillales; family Paenibacillaceae; genus Cohnella; species Cohnella endophytica. The sequence goes on from NZ_RBZM01000003.1 coordinate 228,346, forward strand.
CGATGGTCGACGTTACGCGGGACGCCCGCTGGGGGCGAGCGGTGGAAGGCGCGGGAGAGGATCCGTACTTGGGCGCTTTGATAGCGAAGGCGCAAGTCGAAGGATTCCAGGGCGACTCGCTGTTCGATCCCGAGACGATCATCGCTTGCTTAAAGCACTTTATCGCATACGGCGCGGCGGAGGCAGGAAGGGATTACAATACGGTCGATATTTCCGAAGGGACCTTGCGCAACGTTTATCTGCCTCCGTTCCAGGCCGGTATCGAAGCCGGAGCGGGTTCGGTGATGAATTCGTTCAATCTATACGAAGGCATTCCCGTGGCCGCAAGCCGATTCCTGCTTAAGGACTTGCTCCGGGACGAGCTCGGATTTGACGGCATTCTCATCTCCGATTACGGAGCGATCGAGGAAATCGTCCAACACGGCAACGCGAAGGATGCGAAGGAAGCGGCCAAGAAAGCGGTCGAAGCGACGATGGATATCGAAATGGTGACCCGCTCCTACGACCATTTGCCGACTTTGATCGAAGAAGGCCAGCTGTCGGAAGCTCTGCTCGATGCGGCCGTTCGGCGTATTCTCGCCTATAAATTCAAATGCGGCTTGATGGACGATCCGTTCCGCTACATTCGGCCCGAGAAGGAAATCGAGTATCACTTCAACTCCGCTCACCTGCTAGCCAGCAGGGAACTGGCCCGCAAATCGATCGTTCTGCTCAAGAACGATGGTGTACTGCCTCTGGCGAAGAAGGGCGGGAAAGTGGCCGTCGTCGGTCCGTTCGGCGACACCAAGGATTTGCTCGGTCCTTGGCAGTTCTCCAGGCACGGGCACGAGACGGTTACGCTCCGCCAAGGGCTTGAAGCCAAGGGGCTGGAAGCGGATCGGCTGCTGTTCGCCGAGGGATGCGGCGTCGAATGCGAGATCGAAGGCGGGCTGGAGCAAGCGGCGGAGCGGGCAAAGCAAGCCGACCTGGTCATTCTGGCGCTTGGCGAGAGCAGCGACATGTCGGGGGAAGCGGCTTCACGCATGGATATCGCACTTCCGGCCGTCCAGCGGCGCTTGGCCGAAGAGATCGTTCGGCTTGGCAAGCCGGTCGTGCTTGTGCTGACGAACGGCCGTCCGCTCGTTCTGGACGGGCTCGAAGAGCGGGTTGACGCCATACTGGAGACGTGGTTCCTCGGTTCCCAAGCTGGCCATGCCATCGCCGATATCCTGTTCGGCGATTCCAATCCGTCCGGCAAGCTGACGATGAGCTTCCCGGCGAAGGTCGGTCAAGTCCCGGTTTATTACAATCGCTTCAACACGGGCAGGCCGGTAACGGAAGCCAACAAGGAGCAGAAGTTCGTCTCCAAATATCTGGACGGTTCGAACGATCCGCTGTATCCGTTCGGATACGGGCTGAGCTATACCCGGTTCGACTATTCGGACATTCGCCTTGACCGGAACCGGTTGACGATGGACGGATCGCTTGTCGCTTCTGTTACCGTAAGCAATACGGGGCCGATGTCCGGGGAAGAAACGGTTCAGCTTTATATTCGCGACTTATACGGCAGTGCGGTCCGTCCAATCAAGGAGTTGAAGGGCTTCCGCAAGCTTGCGCTCGCTCCGGGGGAAAGCCGTGAGGCAAGCTTCACGATCGCGGCGGCGGACTTGGCGTTCTGGACGCCCGCCAACGGCTATCGCGCCGAGCCTGGGGAGTTCAAGCTCTATATCGGGCCGAACAGCCGAGACGCGAAGGAAGTCGAATTCGAGCTTATTTAAGGGAGAGTGGAATCCGCGATGACTGCAAAGAGAAGCGTGAAGGATCTTGTATCGGCTATGACGCTGGAAGAAAAGGCAGGCCTCTGTTCCGGGCTTGACTTCTGGCATACGAAAGGAATCGAGCGACTGGGCATTCCGTCGGTCATGCTGACGGACGGTCCGCACGGGCTCCGCAAGCAGAAGGCTTCCGGAGATCATCTGGGGCTGTTCGACAGCGTGCCGGCCACGTGTTTTCCGTCTGCGGCAGGGGTTGCGAGCTCTTGGGACCGGGAGTTAATCGAGAGAATGGGCCGGGCATTAGGGGAAGAATGCCAAGCCGAGAACGTCGCCGTGCTGTTAGGGCCGGGCGCGAACATCAAACGCTCGCCGCTGTGCGGTAGGAACTTCGAATACTTCTCCGAGGATCCATACCTCTCCTCGGAGATGGCCGCCCATCATATTATTGGGGTGCAAAGCCAAGGAGTAGGGACATCCCTGAAGCACTTCGCCGCCAACAATCAGGAGCATAGGCGAATGACTTCGGATTCGATCGTGGATGAGCGTACGCTGCGGGAAATTTACTTGGCCAGCTTCGAAGGAGCCGTCAAGAAGGCGCAGCCTTGGACGGTGATGTGCTCGTACAATCAAGTAAACGGGCGCTTTGCTTCCGAGAACGAATTCTTGCTGACCGACATTCTGAAGGAGGAATGGGGCCACGTAGGATTCGTTGTCTCCGACTGGGGCGCGGTGAACGAGCGGGCCGACGGCTTGGCCGCAGGCCTCGAGCTGGAGATGCCCTCGAGCAACGGCGAAGGCGATCGCAAAATAGTGGATGCGGTGAAGAGCGGGCGACTGCCGGAAGCCAAGCTGGATGAAGCGGTCGAACGTATCTTGACCGTTATCTTCCGAGCGGCGGACAATCGCAAGCCCGATACCGCATACGATTCGGAAGCCCATCATCGGCTGGCTCGGGAAGTGGCGCGGGAAAGCATGGTCTTGCTCAAGAACGAAGGCGAGCTCCTGCCTCTTCCGAAGGCCGGACGGATCGCCGTTATCGGCGCCTTGGCCAAGCAGCCGAGGTACCAAGGCGGCGGAAGCTCGCACATCAAGCCGACCAAGCTGGAGGATATCAGCGAGGAGTTAGCCAAATCCGCTGGGGCTGCCGCCGAGATCGTCTTTTCGCAAGGCTATGACCTGAACAGCGACGCAGCCGATCCCCGATTGACGGAAGAGGCTGTCCGGACGGCGCGAGAAGCGTCGGCCGTCATCCTGTTCGCGGGATTGCCGGAACGGTGCGAGTCGGAAGGCTTCGATCGTACGCATCTGAATATCCCGGACAACCAGACGAAGCTCATACAGGCTATTGCGGCAGTTCAGAGCAATCTTGTCGTCGTTCTGAGCAACGGAGCTCCGGTGGAGATGCCTTGGCTCGGAAGCGCGCGAGCCGTTCTGGAAGCTTACCTCGGCGGCCAAGCTCTCGGTGGGGCAATTGCCGATCTGTTATTCGGCGATGCCAATCCTTGCGGCAAGCTGGCCGAGACGTTCCCGATGCGGCTCAGCGACAATCCGTCGCATTTATTCTTTCCAGGAGAAGGAGATCGCGTAGAATACAGGGAGGGCATGTTCGTAGGCTACCGCTATTATGAGAAAAAGAACCTCCGTCCGCTGTTCCCGTTCGGCTACGGGTTAAGTTATACTACATTCGAATATAGCGGACTCACCGTGAATGTACCGGAGATCGCCGATACGGATACGTTGCAGGTGACGGTGAAGGTGGAGAATACCGGCAAGCGGGCCGGCAAAGAAATCGTACAGCTCTACGTGCGGGATATCGAGAGCAGCGTCATCCGTCCGGATAAAGAACTGAAAGGCTTTGCCAAAGTATCGTTGGAGCCGGGAGAAGTAAGAACGGTCACCTTCGAGCTGGATAAGCGCAGCTTCGCTTACTATGATGTCGCCGTTCATGATTGGCGCGTCGAGACGGGAGAGTTCGAGATTCTGCTTGGCAAGTCATCGCAAGATATCGTTCTTCGCGAGACGGTGAAGGTGCGATCGACCGCATCGGTGCACAAGATATTTACCCGCAATACGACGATTGGCGACCTTATGGCGGATGAGCAAGGAGCGGTGGCGATTAGAGAACTACTCAAGCATTTGCCGTTCGCGGCCGCAAGCGGAGAAGAAGACGGCAGCTCTGAAATGATGGGGGCTATTATGAAGTATATGCCCCTGCGCGGGTTAGCCGCCTTTGGCGGAGGAGCGTTCACGGAAGAACAGTTGAATAAGTTGTTGAAGCAATTAAATGGGTAGAGCATCGGCAAAGTTTCAGTAAAGGAGATGGCCGTTATTCATTTTTCGAATCCAATATTGAGCGGATTTCATCCGGATCCGAGCATCTGCAGGGTCGGCTCGGACTATTATTTGGCGAACAGTTCTTTCGGTTATTTCCCCGGCGTTCCGATTTTCCACAGCCAGGATTTGGTCAATTGGACTCAAATCGGCCATTGTTTGACAAGGGAGAGCCAACTGCCTCTGAAGGCGAATCATCAGCTAGCCAATAGCGTCAGTTTTGCAGGCATTTATGCCCCCACGATCCGTTATCATGATGGACGCTTTTACTTGATTACAACCAATGTGTCCTCCTTCCGCAATTTTGTCGTCTGGGCGGAAAATGCGGAAGGTCCCTGGTCAGAGCCCGTCGATCTGGAGTGGGGCGGTATAGACCCTTCACTATTATTCGATGAGGGAAAAGTTTACATTACGGGAACGAGCGACTTCGGCGGCGAGCCGGAGGGCATCTATCAAGCGGAGATCGACCTGGGGACTGGCAAGCTGGTTACTGAGCGCAGGCTTATCTGGAAAGGAACAGGCGGCCGCTTTCCCGAAGGACCGCATTTGTACCGGATTCAGGACAAGTACTATTTGGTCATCGCGGAAGGGGGAACGGAATACGGCCATATGGTGACGGTAGCGAGAAGCTCCTCTCCTTATGGCCCTTTCGAAAGCTGTCCGCATAACCCGGTTTTGACCCATCGAAGCCATCCAAGTCCGATTCAGGCAACGGGTCATGCCGATTGGGTACAGGCTCACGACGGAAGCTGGTGGGTTGTCTTCTTGGGGATCCGTCCCGCGGCGCGTCGGAATTTGCACCATCTGGGCAGGGAGACGTTCTTGGCGCCAATCCATTGGTCGGAAGAGGGTTGGCCGATTTTCGGAATCAACGGACGCGTGGAATTGGAAATGGAGGCGCCCGTTTTCTGCTTGGAGCCGCAGAAGGATGACGTAAGCAGCCGAAGAGACGATTTCGACTCCGAAGCGTTGAGTCATTCATGGAATAGCTTATGGAACCCTCGGGAGGGGACGCGTTCGCTTCAGGCAAGAGCGGGATGGCTTGCGTTATATGGAACTGAAGCGACCTTGGACGATTTGGAAGCTCCGACGTTCGTAGGGCGACGACAGCAGCACTTCGAATGCCGTATCTCCGCCCTGATGGAGTTCGATCCATCCGAGGAGGGAGAGGAAGCGGGTCTTACGGCGTTTATGAACGAATCGGCCCATTATGAGATCGCAGTAACTCGAAAGAATGGGGTAAGGACGATTTTTTTCCGTCGCCGCATCGGTTCTTTGTGGAAGGTCGAACGGGAAGAGGAGCTTCCAGCCGGCGCGGTAGTGCTAGGCATTGCCGCCGATGCGGACGGCTACCAATTCACCTATGCGAATCCCGAAAGGGAGGAAGTCGCGCTGGGCAAAGGGGAATCCGCTTACCTGTCTTCGGAAATCGCCGGCGGGTTCACGGGCATCTATATTGGCATGTATGCGACGGGAAATGGAAAGCCATGTCGAACGCCTGCTTTTTTCGATTACTTTGATTATCAATCATTGATATCAGGAACTTGCAAACGCTAAGGCTATGAAGTTGCCTAAGCGGATTGGAAGACGTTGCTAGAGCAATTGTTGGAATTCCGGCTCGATGCGAAACAGAGCGCTAATGGAATGGGCCATCAACTAACTTATTCTTAAGAAATAAGATCAGGCTAGGAGCGGAGCATCACATGTCTTTTCTATACAGCATTGTCTGGTCGAGTCGCTAATCGGGCTAAGATTCGGTGGAAGAGGAATTAACCTTATGGCGTCATTCAGGGTTTCGTTGGTCTTATTCTGGTTGGTTCTTTCCTCTTTACGTATAATGCGACAAAGTCGGTAGCAATGTCAGCGGTAGCAGTGGGAATCGTACTTGCATTTGGTATTTCCATTTCATTTTGACTATAATTGGTATGCAACGCACAGAACGTCTGCGCCAGTCTGGGATAGCGGAAATCGACAAGATGGACGGCCGTAAGTTTTAGCTTTATTTGGGCCATTTGTTCAATTCTCAGGGGTATAAAACCGAAGTAACTCAAGCGGCGGGGGATTACGGCGCACGTTATTTCTCAGGGTGGATACTTAATTGTTAGGGAAACCCAATGCACTATACTAAGTTGTATGGTGGGCATACTGGCAGGCATATTGCCGAGGGGTTAGGGTGCCACGACTATATAAGAGGAGTGAGTACTAACCTTTATTATATCTCCTCATTCGGTCCGCCTTAGTGCGGACTATTTTGTTTATCGTATACGAATCACCGCAATAATGAACCAACTCCCCGTTCAGCCATACTTTACAGGTGCTTGGTTATGAATAGCTGCAGCAATTTTCTCGGATGTATCTAGCAAGAATCCGGACTTAACATCAGTCGGTCGCCTCCGGGAAGTCAGCCTTTTATTCGTCGACTGAATATATTTCTGTGTTTCGAAAATCATTTTCGCCGGAGACTTCTCTGTACGATCCTTAATGATATGGCCAAACACTTTACCGTTCTTTTCGAATACAAACATGGTTTTACCTGGTTCATCTCTTAAGGGATAATTATTAAGCACATGACACCTCCTTTTACCTGTCATATAAGAGGTAAATCCTTTATTTTGTCGAATAGTCAAAGAAAATGGAGTTGGGAGGATTAATTATGAAAAATAAAAAAATGCTAGTGTTGATGTTGCTTGTTTCTTTTATGCTTGGTGCAACTTCAGTCTCTGCGGGGACATATGTGGAAAACATTAAGGCAACAATCAATTATGCAATTACTACTGTGGTTATGGGTAAATCATTTGCTCCAAAAGATGATAAAGGCAAAGAGGTTAGGCCAATTTCTTATAACGGAAAAGTGTATGTTCCCGCTGTTCAAATTGCTAACTCGCTCGGGTTCGCGGCAAAGTTTGATCCCAAAACAAATAAACTTTCCATTGGCACAACGGACAGTAAAACCGACTTAATTAAAGGACACTATTTCGATAAAAATTATACTCAAGGTCTACCAACAACGGATGCAGACCTTTTAACAGCAAACGGGAAAACGTACAAGTCAGGATGGTTTATCCAATTACAAACGGGATTTATCTCCCAGAATATATACTTTGATACGAATAATAAGTTCCAGAAGCTATCATTCAAATCTGTTGTAAAATCAGGTGAAGAACCAATGATCGTTACTATTGAAGATAGAGACACTGGCTTAGTATTTAAGAGTATCAAGATCGACATAAATAGTGGAGTCATTTCAGGGGGAATCGATATTGGTGGAGTGAAGAACGTGAGAATTTCAGTCAGCGGATCTGGTAATCAATTAAAGTTTACAAAGGATTCACCAGGCGAATTAATAATAGCCGATTTGTTTGCCTATTAAAGATCACGAAACATTCGAATAGGGAGTACGACTAACGTCGTAACTCCCTATTTTGATGTAAAAGTCGCCGTATGAGGGCGACCCACTGCGGTTTACTTCTTGTACTAGTAGGTTCTGTTATCTTGATCTTTCTACCGGGAGCACACGTTGGTGGAACTACCTTCCCTGTTACCACCGTCACTTCTGTTTTACTTGGATTGCCTCCGCGAGGATCTACCTCCCTCACGATACCTTGTGCCATTCTAAGCGGCGTAGTGAGCAAAGTACCTGCCCATAACAATAAGGGCGTTGAATTCGATGGTGGTATCTTAATTATGGTTTTTTTCTATTATCCAAGTATTTCTGTAATAATTTATTTTCTGTCGATTAATATTTACTCATAATATCATTCGACAGATGGGGATGCGGTAGCTGCGGGAATCGTGTTTGCATTTGATGTTGCCATATTTAGGCCAGTTGTTTAAGTCTCAGGGGTATAAAACCGAAGTAACTCAAGCGGCGGGGGATTACGGTGCAGATCTCGTAATATCCAATCAAACGAAGAGGGTCGTCATCCAGGCCAAACGATATAGCAAGAATGTCGGTCTAAAAGCGGTTCAAGAGATATATACAGCAATTGCTCATTACAGTGCTTCCGAAGGATGGGTTGTTACAAATAGTGATTACACTGATCAAGCATTCACTTGCGAAGTCAAACGGCGTTCGTCTGATTAACCGTGAGCAGCTAATAGAGATGATGTTGAAAATGAACACGCCTACCAAAGTAGCAGCCGCATCTGGAGTTGCACCAAAGAAGCAGATGTCAGCAACTAACAAGAAGGTAGAGAAATGCGCACAATGCGGCGGAGATTTACTCAAACGGAAGAGTAGTAAAGGCGAAGTCATTGCTTGCTCTAATTATCCTATATGCAAAATGTCCAGTCAATTTCTCAGATAAAAAACCACGTATGGAGAATTAACGGGTCCTGTACCCATGATCTGCTTTGAGCATAAGCGATTCGTCAATTAATATACAAATATGCTGCAGCTGTTGATGAATTAAGCTTTTTGTCGGATGAAAATCGCGATCTGCTTCCTGGATATGCGCGAAAATTGAGCAAGTAGAATTCACATACAGGCAATGGATCGAAAGTAAGAAGAGCGTTGCTCAGATACTGATGCTACAAAGTATGGTATCATTGGTTCTTTCTATGCAAGAACAAATGGGGGCGATCGAGGAACAGATGCGTCGGCTAGCGCAAGAATTGCCGGAAGTGGAGCTCGTAAAGAGTATTCCGGGCGTAGGCGATAAACTTGCTGCAGCCATTGTTTCGGAAATCGGGGATGCGCAACAGTTCGAGGATCCAAAGCTACTCGTGGCATTTGCGGGGTTAGACCCAGGAGTCTCAGGACAATTTGTAGCCACCAGTAACCGAATAACCAAGCGAGGCTCTAAACGATTGCGTAAAGCGTTGTATTTAGCTGTTCAATGTGGACTCAGGAGAAATACGAACGAGGGGATAAGGGAGTATTACGATAAAAAAAGACAAGAGGGCAAGCCCTACAAGGTGACCGTGATTGCTTGCGCAAACAAGCTATTGCATCACGTGTAGCCATCTTGAAGAAGAGCAAGCCCTACCAAGCATAAACCATAATTAACCAACACCCTCCAATGCAATGGAGGTTATTTGGTGTGCAGTGAAAATTATACCAGCAACTTGTTGTTGGGCCAAGACACCAATGCTTGACAAACATTAGCTGGTTTTATTTTGTTGAGATGTTGCTACTTATTTCTCACATAGGCTTAACCCCTAGTCATCTTCGAAGCAGGTTCTTCCAAAAGCAGGAAATACGAAAAAAATGTCGTAAATAGTATATAAGTTACAGGTAAAGTGAGGTTTAAAGATGACTGCAGATCATTCTGCCTCTGGACAAGCATTAGGATATGTATATCAGTTTGATCGTGCGACTCATAGACTATTCCAGTCCGGGGTAGATGTAGTCGAAGTCGGGATTGAAGACATTGATGATGTGAGTGTCCATTATGATGGGGGAAAAGAGATCAGGGAACAGGATAAATCTACGGTCAACTCTGGTTCTCCCCTATCGGATAGAGGCGTAGCATTGTGGAAGACTCTACATATATGGGCTGAGTTAATTAAAGGTAGCCCTGCCGTATTGAAAACGACAGAGTTTCATCTTGCTACGAATGGATCACTCTCGGCTAAATGTCTTGCGAGACGGATCAACGACGCGATTGAGAAGAAGTCAGCTAAGGTTATTTGTGACGAATTACGGACTATGATTCCGACTCTAAGGGAAGATTTAGTTCCTTATGGAAAAACTCTAAACAAGCTTAATGATGAACAGTTATCTAGTATGATTATACAGGTTTCTGTCTTTGATAAGATTAGCTCTAGATTTGGAGGAGATCTCGAAGATCTTCAGGCTCTTAGAGTATTTGAGTCAGGGCTGAAAGTCGGACTTTTTGATCAAATGAATGGTTGGGTAAGACGTAAGATTAGAGAATTAGTTGAAAGCGGACAGCAGCCACGAATTACTCGAGCCGATTTTGATAAAGAACTACAAGGACTTTTCAGGAAAGTAACAGTGGCTCGATTATCTGCAATAATCGAGCCATTTGATATGGACGTCGATGTAAGTGAATATGTATTCCACGGTTTCGTTAAACAGCTAGATTGGATTAATGTGGATGAGGATTTGATCAGGGAAGCTATTCTGAACTATTTGCATGCTCAAGACACCCGCATAAAATGGTCAGATAATAATGCGGTTTCTGAGACAACCCTTTTGCAATATGAGATGGACTTGCGAAAATCCTGGGAAACAGCAAGTAGACGCGCATACAGACAGTCCTTCCCTTCAGACCAACTAAAGGGGCAAGAGTGTTTGGATTTAACTTTAGAGCAAAACACATTCATCCATAATGAGATTATGCCAAAGTCAATTTCCTGCGGCAATTTCCATGCCTTAGCTCATTTCACCGAAGATCAGGAGCCAGTTATTGGTTGGCATCCTAGTTTTAAATCCTTATCGAAGGGAAAACCCTAAACCATGAACGGAACACTTCTACGTGAGTATGAAATAATGCAGAACCCAGCTCTTGGGGCTAATGCGCTTTGGGCATATACCCAGGGGTTCATTTCACGACCTGCAGAAGAATTACAACCCATTACTTTGTGGCACTTTATCAGTGTTCTCCCCTTGGTATTTCAAGATACCAGTCGAAAAATGATCTTAAAACGAAAACAGTCTTCTGGATTACGTTCGATACTTGATCGGGACACAGCTAGTTCGGTAGCCCAGAATGAGTCGATCTTTAATATTGATAATCGACTAAAGGCAATGGAGAACAGAACGTACCGCTCCCTGAACGTAGCCATTGCGTGTAAACTGATCACTTTTGAAGAAGGTTACTTTTCATCCGATGTTCCCTTCAAGTTCTCTAAGAATGTATCAGATGAAACTAAGGCTGTATTAAAAGCAGCCAATAAATTAGGGGCATGGGCTGGGAGTATGACAGTATTTGAATATCTGACAATTCTAGGAGTGGAGCCACTAAAATGAATTTTGCAATTTTGAAAATTATCATATGGTCTAGAGATCCGAACAAAACTCCACGTATACTTAATTTTGAACCAGGAGCGATTAATTACATCACGGGAGCGAGTCGAAGCGGAAAATCAGCCATTATAGAATTAATCGACTACTGTCTCGGATCGGGAGGCTGTTCGATCCCTAAAATTGGTCCAATTCGACGTACATCAGCATGGTATGGGTTACTTTTTAGCACGGTAGAGGGAGAAAAGTTATTTGCGCGTAGAGATCCGGGTGACCAGAACTCCACTGATGATTATATGATCATTGAAGGGGTAACGGTTCTGGCTCCGGGCGTTCCTGAGAAAAATGCAAATCGAGAAAATGCTAAGGGCATCTTAGAAAAGTTGTCGAAAATACCCCAATCGAACTCGGATTTTAATGAAACGGGTAGTGGTTTTAAGGGTAGAGCATCTATTTCTGATATGACCGCTTTTATGTTTCAGCCACAGCGTATAGTTGCTAATAACGAGACAATGTTTTTTGAAGCTGATGTTGAAGAACATGCAAGAAAGTTACGTGAGATCTTCCCTTTGGTATTAGGGGTAGTCGATGTTGAAACCTTGATAAAACAACATCGCTTACAAGAGGTTAGACGGTTAATTGAACGGAAACAGCGGCAACTTGAGGCATTAAAAATTAATATCGAGAATTTCTCAGGTGAAGTACGAGGAAGATATATAGCCGCGGCCCAGTATGGTTTGGTTATTTCTATTAAAGTAGATGATTCGAATACTCAAGTCTTGTTTGAGCGACTTAAAGATATCGTGTCTAATTGGAAAAAAGATTCGACATACTGGGATTCGGATGGTTACCATATCAATTCCGAGAGACTTTCATGGTTACGTGAACAAGAAGCAACACTAAATTCTGAGATTACAACATTGAGGTTGAGGTTTACTCAAATAAGAGAGCTTTCTTTGGCAAGAGCAACTTCAGAAATTAACATCTTTAGAAAAAGGGACAGGCTCTCCTCAACTTCATGGCTTGTGGAACGACTTAGTCATGATTATACGTGTCCTTTATGCGGAAAAAACAGTGATTCGCCATCGAAAGAGTTGATAAAGTTGGTTGAATCAACCCAGAAGGTAGAGGCTCAATGGAAAGCTGTTGAACTTGTTCCACCAATGTTGGATGCAGAAGAAGTAGGCCTTAAGAAGCAGATTTCAGTTAAAGAGTCTGAACTTCGTCAAGTTAGGTCTGAACGCGAGTATATACAGGAAGAAACAAAAGAAATGCAGGCTACCAGAGAGCAACGCGCAATGTTTGTAGGCAGGACATCTGAGTTTATAAATCTTCATGAGTCTCTGACGGATGAAGGGGGATTCTCTAGTGAAATAGCCTCTTTGAAAGAAGAAGAGGCTAAGTTGCTGAAAGAAGTTGATTATGAAACCTTTGTTCAAAGAAAAGAAACGGCACTCTTTAAGTTCTCGAGATTTGCCGGTCATTATGGCAATATCCTGGATCTTGAGACTGGTGACGATCTGATTCAGCTTGATACCAATAAATTAACAATTCGGGTAATTAATGATATGGGCGGAGCGGCATGGTTGCGTGAGATTGGAAGCGGTGCTAACTGGCTTGGATATCATGTGGCAACATTGTTAGCCCTACATGAACTATTTATTAGCCAAGAAATCCCTTATGTCCCGAGCCTTTTAGTTATTGATCAACCGAGTCAAACTCACTTCCCAGATAATACGGAAGAGGATTCTGAGAATGAGGAATTACAAGCAGTAAATAAAGTTTTCCAAGCATTGTCTTCGGGTATAAAGAGAACAAATGGAGCGTTACAGGTTATAGTTAGTGAACATGCAGGCCAAAGTGTTGTGGACGGTCTTGAAAACGTACATCTTGTTGAGAGATGGCGTAAGGGACGGAAGATGATACCTTGGCATTGGAGTAAAGAAATGGATGCAAAAATGATTGGTAAAAATGCTCAATATGCAATAGAAGATTTATTCGAATCACACATTGATCCTTCATGTAAGAAGGCAATTGGAGAAGAATATTTCGAAATTAGCATTAAAGATGCCTTATTTAAAGAAGAAGGAATCGTTTTTAATGCCTACGCAGAAACCTTAGAGAGAAGGACGATTGAACTTGCTGGATTAATTGATTTTGACTTAAATGTAAGTTTCTTTCATTCATAAAATTCAATGTACGAGAATTAGCAATTTCTTTGGAAGCTGCGTCATAACTAATATAGAGCTGAAATAGGATCAGCCCCAAAATACTGGCGTGAAATCCATTTTTCATCCAGTAGAAGCTGCTAATATCAAAAGGCTGAGAAATAAGCTAAGACGGTTTAATTGGCTAAATCTCCAATTCTAGAAAAACCGGGCTGGAGATAATGTTGGAATGATGCTTCGACCTCGAGCTCAGGTGTCGGGTAATAGTGTTAATCAGGAGACTCGTCTTTAGATAAGCCTTCCTCCAGTTGGGTGATGGTGGAAATCTTACAGTTTGGTAGTATACGTCTGTGACTCAAAACCTTGATTGGCTCTATGCCTTTCAAGGTTTCTTTCTTTACCTTATTTTCTCCTATTTCCTACATCCTTTGAACGTCCGAAAATCGAAACTCACAAGTTACAATGCGAAATTAAAATGTGAATGAGCACAGATGTGAACAGGAGAGCCGATTCCTCGAAATTAGCTTGCAATATTTTGCGAAAGTGTGAAGCATGGAGCGGCAGGACAAGTCGGCGACTGTGCGAAAAGAGCGGAAAGCCTAGAGAAAATCGTTGTCTAATGAACCGGATGAATAACGATGGAATATAAAGTGAAAGTGGATGGGGACATCCGACAGAAGGTAAACTTTCTTGCGTCTTCTAAAGATGCTTTCAAGTTAAAACACGTTGGTAAGTTGTATGCCCTTAGTAGGGCACGAGAGGTTCGATAAGGGGGGAGCTACGAGAGTGTGGAAAATTACTATTCATCTGAATTTGTCGGAAAATTGTTGCGAGGTTTAGGGCAATTCAGTAAACCCCTTCTAATTCGTCTTGGTTATTTACAGGAGAATCTTTCTCTCTTACGGGCATTTGGGTTCGAAGACGGCGTAGACCATATCGTTTCTTCTAATAAAGAGAAAATGAAAGCGAAAAATCAGTGTTATGTATTTGAACTCAAGGAAGAATTCAAGGAGGTAAATGTTTAACTTCTCACTGACCTAGTAACGTAGTATGTTATATTTTTGATCAAATCTGGAAACTATGAAAGGAACTAAATTAAAGGAGTAGAAAAGATGTTATTGAGTCGTTTATATCCTTTACCCGATGAAGGTTTTTTTAGCTATGCTATTCGGATGGCCAAAGAAAATCGCTATGAGAATCTGAGTGTTTTTTATAGGGATCTAAAGTTAAAATATGACAAACGAATGACTAATCCAAATATAATAAAATTAGATGGTAACCACTTGGATGGTATGTTATGTCAATTAGGTCCTCACGTGGTTTCAATGAGTAATTTTATGTACCAAACAAACTTAACTTCAATAAATAGCTATAATGTCGAAGTTTACGGAAAGACATTTCAACAACATCAAATAATTAAAAATAATCCTAAATTTTGTCCATCATGCATGCTGGACAAATGTTATATTCGGAATATTTGGCAACTTAAAACCATCAGTACATGTCATGTCCACGGATGCATGCTAGTGGATATTTGCCCATGCTGTTCAAAACGATTTAAATGGAATGAGAATCTATTGGAGGGCTGCGATAATTGTCATGCATCTTGGTCTCAAATTGCATGTAAAGGGTTAATCCAAGTAACTAAAGATGAATCTTTGCTAACTAGGTTATTATGCTCAAAAATCGGTTTATTAGAGGTGCCTGGAGATATTCAGTTCTCTGAATCCGTTTGTGAGTTGGATTTTGAATCTATAATAAACCTAATTTCATTAATAGCCTGGACAATTCCAGGCTCACAAACGTTTAGACAAATGATTCATGTGGACCAGAAGGAGAATCAAATGACTCATGATCTCCTGTTAAAAGCGGTTAATGTTTTTAAGGACTGGCCCAAAAAATTTAATGATCATTTATTGAGTTTGTATGATGAAGTTAAAACTTATTCTATAGGTACGGAAAGGACAGTTAATTCTAGGATAAAAACCACAGTATTTGAACGGAAACTCTTTGGGGAGTTTTATAAGAAGATCTATAAAAACTTTTCCAGTTCTCAATTTTATTTTGTTAGAGAAGCTTTTGAACATTTTTTATGCCACAACTGGGATTTAGTTTATGGGAAAGGTTTTCGTAAATTTGACATGGAAATGCTCCCGTTTTATACCACGACTACATTGCAGCGGAAGTATGCAATTTCAGGCAACAGATTAAGGAGCTATGTCGAAGGAGGTTATTTAAAAGCAGTTGAAGTTACATTCAAAAATAAAAAGGTAATGCTAATTCAAAAAGAGAGTGTAAGGGCATTGATGGAAGTGTATTCAAAGAGTGTGAGTATGGAAGAAGCAAGAAACATACTTGGAATACATCGTAATAGTTTGTTGATTAATCTTCACTATGCCGGGTGTATTAAAGCAGTTCGTGGTCCAAAGATTGATGGATTTGGCTATTGGAGATTTGATGCGGGCAGCATAAATAATACTTTAGAATGCTTTGAAACAAGCATGATAAAGAAAGAAGTCTCAAATCAAAAGATGGTCAATTTCAAAAAAACAAGTACAAATATTAATGGTTACCATCCTACTTATTCAGAAGTGATAACTAAGGTGCAAAATGGGGAATTGAAACCATGTGGTAAAAGTATTCACCTTAAAGGATTGAACCAATATTACTTTGATAGGAAGGATTTAAGGGATGCATTTTGCCAAGAGATAGAAAGTGTTAACCAGTTTGAAGTCTCATTACGTAAGGCTGCTCAGATATTGAAGATGGACAGTAAGGATTTATCTTTTTTATTAGACGAGGGTTATTTAACTTTTAATGTTAAACATAAAAGATTTAAGTTTATCAAGCTAGATGATTTAATGAATTTTAAAAAAGAATATGTCTGCCTCGGTGAAATTATTAGAGAAACAAATGCGAATAATAATAGACTTCTAAAGTTACTTGTGACTAATGGGTATAATTCCATCACCGGGAAAAAGGAAGAAGAGAGGCATATTTATCTTTTTAAGCGGAGCAAAGAACTTGAAGATTTTATTAACAGCCATTTCGGTTGAACTCAAATATTAGCTTTTTTACTAAAAGCAAAAAGAACAATTGTCAGAAAACACCGGAAACAAAACACGGGTCAACCCATTAAAGTCGTTGTATACATTGTTCATCTATTATTTAACCGGTTGAAGATTATGAACTGAAGTTTTTTCAATGTGGTAGAGTTGGTCTGGATGGAGGTCATGAATATCTAAAAAGAATTGGCTTAATAGAGGACTACGAAGAACTATCGCGTGTAATCCAAGTTAATGAATAATGAAAATTACATCTGATTGAGATTCCTCATAATATGATAAGCATTCTGGCTTAAAATATAAGTGATAAATTGCTCAGTGAATTATTATTCATTATAGAGTATTTAGAAGGAGACTATAGTCATGAACTTTATTATAAATAAGGAAATGCAAGAAAAAATAAAAAATTGGGATTCATGCAATGCAGTTGATGTGGCAGGCGCTAAGTTTACATATACATTCATTCCCACAGGCCTGGGATTAGTAATTAAGGTACAGTGTGATATTTGTAAAAGGACATTAGACCTTACTGATGATTTTCTAAAGTGAAACTTTTGAGAAAACTTTCTAAGTATTACAAACGGCATCAGCTTTTGAATTTATCCGTAAACTTACGTTTATGCTGAGTATATTGATCTGCTCCTATCTGATCCATCTAACTTCTTCGGTTAATTGTTCAGCAATTCTATAAAAGACCATCGTAGCTTCCAATTATATTTGGAAGCTTTTATTTTTCTGATGTATTACTTTTACCAAATTTGGTGAGAATGATTGCTAGAAAGATGAAAAAAGAGAGGTGAACAACAAATGCAAGAAGTTGTTGCAAGGAAGATTGGTCCCAAACGGAAGGGGTTTAGAGGTAAAGAACCGTTTCTAAAATCAGGAGATATGGTTTACTGGGACAGTTACTTAGAGAGGGATTATATTCGGTTAGCTGACTTCGATTCGACTGTCGAAGAGATTTACTTCCAACCCGTGTGTATCAGGTATACCTACAAGGGAAAAACGTACCGCTATTACCCGGATTTCAAAATCATCTCCCTGGATGGACACGTGACCATCGTAGAGGTAAAACCCAGAAAATATCTACAGCACCCTAAAAACATCGTGAAGTATGAAGTAGGGAGGCTCTTTTGCGATGAAAAAGGCTGGACATTTGTAATTATAACGGACGAAGAGATTCGTCCTGGTTACTTACAGAATAACCTTGCAATTCTAAGGGCTTATGGGTTCGAAGATGGTGTTGAGCATATCATTTCCTCCATTAAGGAGAAAATGAAAGAGAAATGCCAATGCTACGTGTTTGAACTCAGGGAAGAATTTATGGATGTTTCGGACCATGAGTTCTTTGTTGCACTGTATCGTTTGATCTATATGGAAGATCTCCTGACGGATCTTATTGCATCTCAGCTTACAGAGGAGTCTTTTATTAAAATTAATTTAATGGATGGTGACTTTTTATGAAAAAAAGTTATAACGGGCAAGTTGCTGAACTTGATACCATAAAACTCGACTTATTCATTGAGGATGAAAAAGAGCATTTCCGGCCGACGATTATTCTCGCAGTGGATCAATTTACACGAAAAGTTGTAGGTCAATGTATCTCCCTAAGCACACCGGATCAAGCTCGAATAAAGGAACTTCTGCAAAACATTACATCGAAAGGGGATGTGTAACATGTTCGTCCGATTTGAATATGGTACTAGGTTTCGGATTGATGACGTGGAATACGAGGTTAGAAAGGTTCTTGACCATGCATTTGAAGTCATGAACCTCTCTTATAAAGAAGTCGAATTACTAGATGAGCAAAATGTCTTGTTTGCGTACGAAAAAGGGAGGCTCTTCTTCAAAGAGGATGAAGGGGAGAATCGAAATCAGGACGTACAGGACTCAAAAGATGGCTTGGAGCATGATCTTAGCCAATATACAGAAGAACAAAAGGAGGAAATGAACCGACGATATAAGGTAATTGAGCCGTTTATTACGGGTAAGATAAAAGGCCGAGAGGTAACATCATACCTGAAAAATTATCCGATCGATCAGCGACCGGAATCTATGCCTGTTCTTTCACCCGCGTCGTTTTATAGACTAGTAGCACTTTGGAACAAATATGAGGATAAGCGACGCCTGCTGCCAAAGGATCGAGGGCCAAAGTTCAGGCGTATCGACAGTGAGTTGGCGAAAAGAATCAGCAAGATTGTTCATACGGCGGATAATAAAGCCGAAAAACTCAACGATCGCCAATTGTACAAGGAATTTACGAAACAAATCCGAAAGGATAATGAAGAACGTGATGAGAAGAACAAGTTACCGAACGTCTCTGAATCTACCTTTAGAAGGATTCGAAAAGAAAAAATGGATCCTTATCCTCGAAATAAAATACTCTACGGTACAGCTAAAGCCGATTTGATAAAAAATGGCGTAAGTTCAGAAACGGTGACATCACGCCCGCTTGAAATTGTGGAGATTGACTGGACGCCGATTGATTTGCTTATCCGTGACTTTGATCTCGACGAGACGAGACGACCGACACTGCTATATGCTGTCGACAAACATACTGGATATCCATTAGGATTCCATATTATTCTCAAGTCGGAGCCTAATGCACAAGATTTAAAGCAGTTGCTGTTGCATTGTACTTTGCCGAAAACCTATCTAAAACAGCTTTACCCTATGGTAAGTTTTGATTGGACGGCATATGGAAAACCGGAAAATATCCGGCTGGATAACGCTAAAATCAACGATAGCAGAGATTTTGAAGAATTATGTTCTTTCTTGAATATTGGATTGCAATTCTGTGAGGTGCGGTCGGGTTTTGAGAAAGGAACCGTCGAGGGTGATTTTCACAATATGGACATGAAGATATTCCACGCCAACGAAGGTACACTGTTGCCGAGGGATGAGCGAGATCAGTATGATCCAACGGAGAAAGCCTGTATCAGTATGAGAGGGTTATATAAAATCATCCATGTTGGATTGGTGGAACTTCGTGCAAACAACTATAACCGTGGCCGCCGCGATGTTCCTGCTCACTTATGGGAGAAAGGTTTGAAAGAGTGTAAAGTTCAACGTAAGCTCCCATATAAACGACAGTATCTAGAACTTCTCCTCGCCACTCAAGGCGTTCAGAGAAAGATTACTCCCAAGGGTATCGAACTGCTTGGCAACTTTTTTTTCAGCGATGAACTGAACCAACTGCGGCTCAGATTGGAAAGGGAAAAAGGCGATACTACTGTATTGGTAAGATACGGTGATGCCGACCTTCGTACCATTTTCGTCCGTGATCAAAAAGAGAAGCGATATATCGAAGCATATCCACGCCCGGGAAGCTTGGAAAATAAACAGATCGACCGAATGTACCCCGTGCTTGCAGAAGTACTCGCTTATAAATGTAATAAAAACAACAGCGATTACTACCATTTTGATGAGCAGGTCGAAGAGAATGCTTATGAGAGTATTCGCGAAATCTTCAGCTCAGAGAAGGAAGAGTATCGAGTTGCAAAGCGAAGGCGGGCGAGAGATGAAGCAAACGAGATTCCTTTCGTAAATGCCCTTTCGGGTGTTCCTTCACACCTTGTTCCTGCCGTGGAAAAAGCTGATTTGATCAAAAACATCGAAGATGCTACGCATGAAAGGGAGACAATTAAGCCGGTAAACCGACGAATATCATCAATCGAAGTCGGTAAAATAGATGAACCTAAACCTGGTGAAGGAATCCCGTATGATGTGGATTTGGATTCTTTGCCGGAATGGGGAAACGGGACGAAAGGAAGGTAATCGAAATGGAAAATGAATTTCAGGAACTCAACGGTGTCAAGCCAAGTCGTCAGGAACTGAAAAGGCGCGTCGAACATGTCAAAAAAATTATTGTTCATCACCCTCTCTATGAGCAAGTGCTCGAAGAGCTTGAAATGCGCTTCGACCTTGGAGAAGATTCTGTCGCGCCCGATTGCCTCTATCTGTATGGTCCTACGGGTGCGGGGAAGAGTACGGTAACGAGTGAGTTTACAAGTCGGTATCCGCGTGAGGAGGTGGTAACGGATTCGCGCGAATTTACCAGAATCACTGTCCTTCATGTGAAAGTACCGCCTAAAGCGACACCACGTTCATTAGCCTCGAAGATTTTATTTGATTTAGGGGATCCAAATCATTTTCGAGGTACTGAGTCCGAGTTGACCAGCCGTGTACATCATCTATTCGGGAAATGCGAGGTCAAAATGGTCATTCTGGACGAGTTCCAGCATCTGATCGATAGCGACACACTTCACGTTCTGGTAACTGCTTCTAACTGGGTGAAGACGTTTACCGAAGAAATCAAAATTCCGGTTGTTCTGTGCGGAATGCCGGAATCCATGCGGATTTTCGTCAACAACCCTCAGTTGGACCGGCGGTTTACGAACAAAATTGAATTACCCCCGTTTCGGTATGGGACTTCAGCGGAAATAACGACATTCAGAAAATTCCTCAAGGAGGTTGAAAAACAGCTTCCTTTCGCAAAACCCAGTAACCTTACTGACATTGGCATTGCTGATCGTATCTACTACACTTCTTTAGGTATACCGTTCTATGTAATGCAACTGTTAATTGAAGCAACAGCTTACGCCGTAAATGCAGGATACGATAGCATCGAATTGAGGCACCTCAACCAGGCCTTTAAGAAAATTAAACAGACTGCAAGGCCTTTCACGATGAATCCTTTTGAATCAGAAGATTTCGAACTAGCAACTGAGCTCCACAAGGAAACGGAGAAAGAAAATAAGTACAAGCAAGAAATACTAGCGAAGCAAAAGTTGGAAAAACGATTGTTTAATAAGAACCGGAAACAAAACACGGATCAGCCCATCGGGGGCTGATCCGTGCTTTTGTGGTACGCCCAGCATGGGCGTCATCTTTAGGGTGAAAGTTCCGAACGGGGGCTGGCGAGCGCCTACCGTAGCCAAGAGCAAAGGTGTCCATCGCGAGGTGGAATCTGAAGGAAGCTGGAGGCATATGCACGGGCCAAGGTATACGAACTGGGTTTGAGGCAGGGCTAGTCGGATGAGTTGCCCACTCACAACGAAATCCAAAGCCGCCAAGGGCTAATCTTGTAGACCCCAGTGGTCGCGGGCAGACAGATGGCGTTCTTATCTGGGGAGACCTGCGGAAAATGCGAAGTCACTTCGTAACCAGAGCCAGAAGGCTCTGCTGAATTCGCAGGAGTCAGCAGAGGCCATAGTACGTGGACTATTGCAACAGTTTGCGGAAGGGCCGAACCGAAAGGAGAGAGGAAACCGATGCGTTCGCGTGAAGAGCAACGACAGCAGAATAACTCGCAAGAGAGCTTAAGGCAAAGAGAAGCGGTGAAGCCGCCAGGGTATGCCGAAGCGCCGAACTCTTCGCCGGCACAAGTCGCTCCTTCCTCTCGCGAATACCAAAACGACCTGCTGGGGCGAATGCTCGAAGGAAGTAATCTTCGGGTCGCCTATAAACGTGTTGTCCAAAACGGAGGAGCACCTGGTGTAAATGGTGTAATGATAGCCGAGCTACAAACTTACCTGAAAATACACTGGGAACAGGTGAAAGCCGAACTTCTAACGGGAACGTATAGACCCACGCCAGCCAGACGGGGGGAAATCCCCAAACCCGGAGGAGGCGGCGTGAGGCTGCTTGGCATCCCAACCGTGATGGACCGATTCCTCCAGCAAGCGCCTTCTGCAGGTGATGAATCCGATCTTCGACGCCGAATTTTCTCCGCACAGTCATGGTTTCAGACCGGGCAAACGTGCGCACGATGCAGTGAAACAAGCCCAAGGCTACATCCAGAGTGGATTACGCTGGACGGTAGACATGGACTTGGAGAAATTCTTTGATCGGGTCAACCACGATATGCTCATGGCGAGGGTAGCGCGGAAAGTGAAGGACAAGCGAGTCCTAAAACTGATCCGAGCCTACCTGAACGCCGGAGTCATGGATAACGGGGTATGTCAGAAGACGGAGGAAGGAACGCCGCAAGGCAGCCCTTTGAGTCCGCTCTTGGCAAACATCCTACTGGATGACCTGGATAAAGAATTGACGAGGCGCGGGCTGCACTTCGTCCCTTATGCGGACGATTGCAACATCTTCGTTGCAAGCAAACGGGAGGGGGAACGCGTGATGGAGTCGGTGATTCGCTTCGTAGAAGGAAAGCTAAGAATGAAAGTGAACCGGGAGAAGAGCGCAGTGGCAAGACCTAGGAACCGAAAGTTCCTTGGATTTAGCTTCACCTCTCATCGACAGGCGACGATAAGGCTCTCCCCGAAGACGATCTCACGTTTCAAAGAGAAAGTGCGGGAGTTAACGAACCGAACGAAGTCGATGTCGATGGAGGAGCGAATTGTGAAGCTCAACCGCTACTTGATGGGCTGGCTGGGATATTTCCGTCTAGCCTCCGCAAAGACGCACTACGAACAACTCGACCATTGGATTCGCAGGCGACTGCGCATGTGTCTGTGGAACAGTGGAAGCGAGTCCGCACTCGCATTCGCGAACTTCGAGCTCTCGGTGTACCGGAATGGGCATGATTGGTTATGGCCAATTCCCGCCACGGAGCATGGGAATTGGCCCGGAACACAAACAACGCCCTTCCGACTTCCTATTGGGAAGGGAAAGGGCTGAAAAGTCTGCTTTCTCGTTATTTGGAGCTTTGTTAACCTTTTGGAAACGCCGTATGCGGACCCGCATGTACGGTGGTGTGAGAGCTCGGGGCTAGCCGCCCCCAGCTACTCGATTCTACCGAAGGAATTCCTTGATGACCACTTTAAGCCTTTTTAAATCACTGCGATCCAATCGGATCAACATATCGATTATCTCTTGAAAAAGGGGATCTTTATCGTCCCCCTCCGGCATTGCTTTGGAGTAGGCAAATAGTTGATGTACTTCGACTCCTAGTGTGGATGCAAGCTTCTCTAAGTTTGTGAGGGAAATGTTTCGTTGCCCTCGTTCGACGCTTCCAATGAAAGAGTAATGAAAGCCAGCATGTTCGGCCAACGCTTCTTGGGACCAACCTTTTTGTTTGCGTATTTCGCGGATCCTAGCACCTACTAATCTCTGAACTTTTGTCATTGCCACACCTCTACTTAAAGTGTAGACAACATATAAAAACATAAAAATAAACATATAAGCCCTAATTATAATAATGTTGCATATAAGCAATATTTTCGTGAAAAATGGGAATAATGATTATTAGGGAGGGAGATAGATGTTGTTAATAAGGCCGAAACCTCAAGTTGGAGAAAGTATGATTGGATACCTTTACCGGCTGACTGAGGAAAACGGTTATCCATCAGTCAGCCAGGTGAAGCACCTAATACAGGCTGATAAAAGGGAGTTGGAACGAAACCTTATAAATAAAGAAAGTATTAGTAAGTTAGGTGAGTATACGGGATACAACGAAATCGAATTAGGTAACTTGACCAGCCACGATCTTCATGTTCTTATTCACGGGCATCAATATAACCAATTATTTTTACGTCAGCGTGTGCAATATTGCCCGTTATGCATTCTAGAGATACCCGTGCATCAGAAGTCATGGTGTATTAGCGCAAATAATATTTGTCCCATTCACCATATTTGGCTTCAGAGTGAATGTGTGTGTGGGCAGAGAATCGACCAGCAATCCATTACTAGGGGGCACTGTCTTTCTTGCAATACCAGCCTACAGTTAATCTCCATTTCGGACGAGCCGGATAGGCACCTCATTAATCTTCAGAACGAGTTGTGTCGGCTATTTATATCATCATCCAGAAGCATTACGGTTCTTAACCAAGAGATTGGTGTTGCGCAATTCCTTTCCTTAGTAAAGCACAGTCTTAGTTTACTCCACGATACCCCAAGCTTCATACATGAGGGGGTGAAGATAAAAGACCTGACGAGTAAAGGGAAACACCATAAAAAGTGTTGCCTATCTTACTTTGAAGTGGTCGAAATGTACCGGGAGTTTCCCAACAGGTTTATTCGGGTTCTTGAAGAGCAGAAATCAAAAACGCCTTCCGCTCAAACTATTGCAAAATACAGCTTCGAAAAGCTGTTATTAAACCCGACATGGTACCGGATCAAACAGGTATATTCGACTTTTATGAATGCAACAAAACCTAAATGGAATGTACGTGCGACACCTTCTATGTTAAATATTTCAAGTCATAATTACTTGTCAAAAACAGCTGCGGGTCATCTTCTAGGTGTTGGAATTGAAACGGTAAAAAAGATGATTCAAATGGGAATTTTACATGAGAAAGTTATAGGCTTTGAGAAGAAGCTTGCCCTTGATGAGATACAACACTTGCTTATTAAGTGTAAAGGTAACCAGATAAACTGTACGGGTCGTATATCATTAAGAGATATTGTGCAAATGTATCCAAAGAAAGGATTGGATGTTGCGGGAATCATTTTTCTTGTTGTTGATGGTGTATTACAGACAGCGAGTGAGATATCTTGTGATTCACTAATGAATATTACATTTGATCGCTCAGAAATCGACTATTGTTATGAAGTTTCATTTTTATCCTTATCATTGAGAGGAGAGAATAATATGAAAGACGCGAGACTAGAAGGGTTTCAGATGAGGTTGGCTTCAGTTACTGGACAAGGCATTGTTCTTAATGGAAATGTATATTCCAATATTCAGATGGTTAAGAACCAATGGTTTGAAGCTGCAGAGAAGAATGGGGAATGGTTTATACCAGTGCTTTATAAGCCAGAAAATCCTGACTATTTGTTGTTATATGATATGGACGGGGTGGAAGTGGCTAGTGCAGTAGATGCACATGAGGATATGGATAAAGCAACAATTAATGCGTATCTTGACACCATAAACGATTTGAAAGATAGGATTATGAAAATGAAAGACAGTTAATCGATAGGAAAGGAGATAAATTATGCACAGCGATGTTATGAGTACAATTATCATAAGTTTATGCAAACAACTAAGAGCAGGAGAGTTATCGGCTACTGATCAATATGAACTTAGTAAGTTCATAGAACTCACCTCAGAATTAATTGTTGAACAAGATAGTCGAATAAAAGAACTTGAAAGTAACCTTATTTATTGCAATCAAGAAATAGAAATATTAAAAAAATTTATTACTATGAAGGAATTGGGGGACGAATTCATTATCTATTGGAGAACAGAGTGGTTTACCCATATATATAATTTCATTCAAGAGAGAAGCGGATGAGCAAGCTTTTCCTCGCCATGCCGGTCATAGGAGAGTCTGTAAAATAGTTTGTGTAAACTCTCAAACCTACTAAAATAAAAGTAACAGAGAGGTTGGGAGTACACATGGGACTATGGAGCAAGCTGCAACTCAGAGCCTATATTAAGGAGAACAAGCTAGTCACAGCTCAAGATGCGCAGAACGCTCTAAAGGATCTGTTCGCGGAGACTTTGCATGAGATGCTCGAGGCCGAAATGGATACACACATGGGCTACGAGAAGCACGATGTTCAAAGCAAACAGACAAGTAACAGTCGCAACGGGGATAGCAAGAATAACGTGACGAGCGCGTACGGTGAATAGGGAATCGAAGTGCCACGAGACCGACTTGGCGAGTTTGAGCCCCTAGTCGTGAAGAAGCATCAGTCCAACGTGACCGGCATTGAGGATCAAATTATTGCGCTATATGCTAAGGGTGCGAGCACCCGGGATATCCAGGATCATCTGCAAACTCTGTATGGTCTTGAAGTGTCTCCCACGCTCATATCTAATGTGACAAACAAGATTATTCCCCTCATCAAGGAGTGGCAGAATCGGCCCCTTCAGGCCGTCTATGCCGTGGTATTCCTAGATGCCATCCACTATAAAGTAAAGCAAGATGGAGCCATTGTGAACAAGGCAGCCTACATGGTCATTGGCATCGATTTGGATGGAAACAAGGACGTACTGGGCATGTGGATCGGTGAGAATGAGTCCGCTAAGTTCTGGCTTAGCGTTCTGAATGACCTGAAGAATCGTGGTGTTCAGGACATACTTATTATCTGTGTCGACAACCTGACCGGCTTCTCACAGGCCATATCCGCCTGTTACCCGAAGACCGAAATTCAGAAGTGTATCATCCACCAGATCCGCAATTCCACTCGCTATGTCTCCTGCAAGGATCTCAAGAAGGTAACGGCTGACTTAAAACCGATTTATAAAGCAGCAACTGAGGAAATGGCGCTAGTCGAGTTGGATCGCTTCGAGGAGATATGGGGCGGTAAATATCCACTCATTATCCGCTGATGGCGCAATAACTGGGACGAGCTTGCGACCTTCTTTAAATACCTGCCAGAGATCCGTAAACTCATCTACATCACCAAAATCATTGAGAGTTACCACCGCCAGCTCCGAAAGGTAACCAAGGGTAAAAGCATCTTCCCTACGGATGAATCCTTGCTCAAGATGCTCTACCTTGCCACGATGGACGTCACGAGAAAATGGACTGGCCGTGTAAAAAACTGGGCAACGCATCTGTGGAGAGAGGCGATTAAAGCTGGCTTCCTTATCCCCGTATCCAAGTAAGTCTACCTCGTGCCCTAATGCTTCCAGCTTCGTTTTTAATTGCTCCATATAGGTCCACACGCCGCCTAAATGCGGAACATGCCAATAGGTCGCAAGCAAATTTTCATTGACGACCCTCCTTTGCTAATATAAATCCGCCATCCGCCAGCATTTGTTTGATTTCGGATTTCGTCATGAGGGACTTCTCATCGCAGTGCAATTCCGCTTGCGCGGGAGGCCATGCAGCATAAGCTTGCTTTAATGCCGGAATCTCGGTTGTCGGAAGAACGACAAAGTACTTGTTGTCCAACACAACCGAATTGCGGCATTCATATTGGGAAAGCAGAACCTCGTTCAGCTTTTCTCCCGGCCTGCTTCCGATTTCAACGATTTCGGCATCCTCGGCGCCATACGACTCGATTAATACCTCCGCTAAGTCCAGAATATGGCATGCCGATAGCATCGGGATGAATATTTCGCCGCCTATCCCTTCTCTTGCCGCAGTTAATACGAGTTCGGATGCCGACTGTGCGGTCATAAAGAATCGGACCATCCTCTTGTCGGTAATGCCGATCCGGCTTTTCGCGTTCAATTGATCGATAAACAAATTAAGCACGCTGCCATTGGAGCCAAGAATGTTACCGCCTCTTACGTTAATGAACCTCGTCTTCACCTGAGAGCGATTCGCATAGACGACCAGCTTTTCGCCGATCGCTTTCGTCATGCCGTAGAAGTTGACGGGGTCCGCTGCCTTGTCGGTCGAAATGTTGATCACTTTTTTGACACCGTTCTCGATTGCGGCTTCGATCACGTTTTGCGTTCCGATAATATTCGTTTTCAGCGCTTCGGACGGCTGTTCTTCGCAGATGGGTACGTGCTTTAAAGCTGCTAAATGGAAAATGTAATCCACTCCGTGGCAGGCTTCGACCATCGCTTCGCGGTCCCGAACGTCTCCGATGCAAAAGCTTATACGATGATCCTCCATTTCTCTTTTCATTTTTACTTGACTGGTTTCATTGCGCGAAAAGATAATAATTTTTTGCGGATTTTGATCTAACAATTGCTTTACCAGTTCCTGTCCCCATGAACCGGTTCCTCCGGTCACGAAGATGACTGACCCTTCGAACATCTCTTTCACCTCTCACGGTTATTTGCTCAATTGTATTCCTTCGAACATCCTCCTCCACAGATGATCGTTATCGGTCCATTTGTTGATGGACGGAAGCTGGACCGAACTTCTGTCCATACAAAAGGATGGGCCGACAAGTAGTGGCTTTCTCCAGAAAACGATGTATACGGTGGTCGAACTTCTTCTTAACCTCCGCATAACTACCCAAACGAGTCAAAGAATTGGGCCCAACCGCAATATCGTGACTAGACACGATATGGTAGGCATCGTCTGACACTGCGATGCGGGAATCATCCGCAAAACCGATAACATGCAAATTTGAAAACTCCATCAGATGACAGAATGAGCGAACCCATCCAATCCAGAACGCCTGTAATTAGGTCTGAGGTTGTTCTGTCTCAGTTAAATGAAGTCCATACAAAGATCGCCCAAACTAAAAATGACATCATACGACGTCCCTTTGAGCGCTTTCAGCTTCATAGGCTACTACTGCTCCATCTTCACAAATTCCTTTTCGAGTATCGTATGCGGATTCACGAGGTTAAGAATGAGGTGTTTGTCTAATAAAACAAATAAGGGCGAACAATCCAATGGTCTTACCCCCGTCAAGTGGACAGTGAAAAAAGAGGAATTTATACAGCGGTCTTTTCCCGATATTTTACCGGGGAGAGATCGCTGAGCTTTTTTTGAAAAAGTTCATGGTTGTAAAACGTTATGTATTCTGCAATCTGGCTCCGAGCTTGTTCCTCATTATTTGGTCTTTTTATATAGAATTTCTCCGTCTTGAGATCATAGCAATTGCCACGTCTTGAGTGACTGCCCCTGAGCCTTTGCTCTTCTAAGAGATTGCTGTACTTCTTTGTCGTATATTGAAAGCCTTGGTCTGAATGTAACACTGCCTCATTTGCAATTAATTTCTTCACCGTATTGAGTACAAGATCGAGATCGTTTAGTGCAGATACTACCCATGCAACAACTTCGTTGTTATGTAGATCCAGGATGACAGACAAATAAACGAAATCATGCCCCGTTCTTACATAGGTGATATCGGTCACAAATTTCTTAAGGGAAGCCTCAGATGTAAACTGGCGGTTCAGGACATGGAAGGTCACAGACGGTTTGCGGTCTGCAAATTGCCGCTTCTTACGAATGACAGAGCGGATTGCAAGCTCTCGCATTAGCCGACGCACCTTCTGGTGGTTCACCTGAAACCCTTCCTTACGTAATGCGGTACGCATACGTATGTAGCCGAAGTATGGCCGTAAGCGATGAATGGCCCGGATATGTTCCTTGATGATTACATCCTGATCTAGACGGAGCTGACGAGATTCAGTCACTGCTTTAAGTCAAGGGGCTCCTATGGGACATTAGGGACGTCAAGAGAGTTGCGTCGTGGAAGAGATTCCGGGAACGCGTCCTAATTAGAATAGGTAAGCCCGTTGGCGTAGTTGCCGTAATTGTTCCAAGCACGCAGCTTGAGGTTACACCAGCGATGCATGCTACATTTGCCTTGAAAACGAAAAACGCCATCGTCTTTTTCCCGCATCCGACAACGTAAAAAACGAGCTTTGTTACCGTTGAAGTGATGCATCGGCACTGGGAGCTCCTGAAGATCTACTTATCTGCGCACAGAATACCAGCTCTGATATGAGCCAGGAAATCATAAGACAATGCGATTTGATTATCACGAGGGAGGGGAAGGCGATGGTGAAGGCTGCTTATTCTTCAGGAACGCCTGCATATGGCGCAGGAGTCGGAAATGCCAACGTAATCATCAATAAAACTGCGGACGTAGAAGAGACGGCAGACAGTTTAATAAACAGTAAAAATTTCGACCAATTCAGCGGATGCTCCAGCGAAAACTACATTATCGTGCAACAGAGCGTATTTGACGCTTTAATGGCGCGAATGATTGATTTGTGAACATACTTGGTTACCGCGGAAGAGAAGGGAAAGTTGAAAAAAGCTTTATTTCCGATGGCCGGATTCCAACGCGATGGGAAGAGACGTCATCGTTCGTCCGGCAAGGGAGGTTACGAGAATTTCAGGCTTTAAGGTTCCGGAAGGGACTAAGGTCATTTTGGCTTTGGAATCGGGAAGCGGATTCAACTATCTGTTCTCAGGAGAAGCGTCTTCGAAGAAGCCATTAAGATTGTGACCGAGAACCTTGCCTATCAGGGATAAGGGCATTTCTAGCGGCATCTATTCAAACAATATGGAGCACATCAGGAATCGTTGGAGGTGCGGTTAAGGGCTAAAAGGCAATAAAATTTCAGTAATGGTGGTATTAGGTTTTCGCGCTGTAAATTCAAATTTGCAGCAAGCAAGAAGAGATATTTTTTATTGAAATGCCCATCCCGTATTTATAGGATGGGCATTTGATCTTTCTCATGCAGGATGCGTAGGGGCTCCCGAATCGGTCGCCGATACATTCCCGATAGAAATAGGTTTTGTCCATTAAAAACCTCGTGTTAATCCATGTACAAAGCAGAAGGTTCTTACTAATATGTAAGCGTATTCAATATTCATGAGAGGGGGAACGCTTGACTCCTTTTTTTAGCGACTTCTTGAAGGAGTGAAGTAAACCGCATTAATAGTTAGATCGTTACTTAAAATCTAATTTCATTCAGGGAGGGAACGTATTCATGTTTAGAAAAAGCTCTAATTTATTATCAAAAAGATTCAAAGTTACAGTGTGCTTGCTTCTAATGGTCTTCGCTTCGCTTGGATCAATCGGTGGCTTGCAGCCGAAGCAGGCACATGGCGCGGGCGCGATGCGTAGAGTCGTCGACAACGCCCATCCGATGTTGATCATGCAATTGCTTGTTGGCTCCAACTATACAGGCGACCCTGATTTCCGCAGAGACAATAATAGACAGTGGGATATTAAACAGGCATGGGCAGGACTTCCCGATGACATTAAGCCCTACGTGGTATTTGTACTGCATCCCGGTCATTTCGCAAATTGGGTAGGCAAACCTAGCGTAGCGAATTCCCGCAAATGGATAGAAGATAATTTGGCCGAAGGCAAAGATTTGAACATCCCGATGATGGTACTATATGGCGAGAACCCGACGAGCGGATCGGACGGCATGACTTGGCTGGAGAGTCTCTATCAGAATTACCCAAACATGATCGGCACCGACGTATCGGAGCTGACGAGCGTCAACTCGTCTATTCCAGGACTGCTTGCCCTTGCGAATACCTATGGTGGTTATCACATCCAAGGTTCCATGGAAGACAATAATGTTTTCGCCAATGCGATGAAGACTCAGTCTTATTACAACTCGATCGCCCAGTATAGCGCCAATTTTATACCGAATTTCAAAATGATTCACAAAAACTACGACTACGTGAACTCCGAAGCGTTGGGTTATTGGATGGCAGGCGCGGCAGGGAACTGGGGACCGTATTATGATAGCTATCCTTTTCCTGCGAGCAACATATTCGGACAGTCTTCGAATGGCGGTGGCGATCGTACGACAAGGGCAGTCCCGGAGACGTTATACAGTATGAGCATGCTGGATAGCTACTTGCACGGGGCTACGGTATACCAATTGGAAAACCAATTGGATCTTCCGGCGGTGAACAACCTCTACACGCCATTGTTTTACGAATCGATTCTGCCCGCTTTCCGTTACATTGTTGCACATCCCGCTCCTACGAAAGCGCAAGTTATCGCCAAAACGAAAGTCGCCTTCGATGCTTCCGCCGGAACAATGCCTGAGCTATCCGATTCCCGCACATGGGGTGGAGTTCAAAATCAGACTTCATTATTCCAGGGTCTGTACGAGATGGCCCCGGATACAAATTCAACATCGGGCTTATGGTATTGGCTGAGAACTACAGGGCGATACGGTATGATCCCCCAAATACCTCAATATGCGCCTAGCAGCGTTCTTGCGCAATTCTCAACAATTCTGAATCTGACTACTTATAATGCCAACTATACGAGTCAAGCGACGCGAACCGCTTTCTTTAACACGAAGTATCCATCGGTATATACGGGAACCGCCTTTGCGGAGAAGAACGATAACAACTGGCTTATCTACAACAACCATTATTCGGCGAATACAAACGAGACGGCGACGCTACCGTTGACCGGTGGAACGACGTTCTCCCAGCTTGACTTCACGACGATTACGCCGCACACCTATGCAACTGTCGACGATACTGGATCGACTTTGGACATTCAAATAAACAACTATAGATCCGATCACCAGCAAGATATTTACGTTCCAGCGGGTAAACGAATGCTGGAATTCACGGACTATTATGCCGAATACAGTTATGTTCCGCATCCATTCGATACGACTTTGCGTTCGACAGTATTCACGGTGACTGCGACTAGCAAGCCGGTCATTGCGATTTCTGGTTACGACGGGCATTACAACTATACGGATAGCTGGAATTCGTCCACGATGGTGGATACGATAACGGTCAATCATAATGGTCCAGTTCGCTTGATCTTGAAGACGACGGCGGGCGATGATACCGCGTTCTGGACGCGTGCGGATGATACCGATAGTTTAATTAGCTATACGGGCACTTGGACGAACGCCGGAACGGCCAACGATTACAATTCGACCTACAAAACGACCTCTACAGTCGGCGCTACGGCTTCCTACGAGTTTTTCGGGACATCCGTTGCTTGGGTAGATCGTAAAGGGTCTACGGGTGGTACGGCCGATGTTTATATTGACGGCACGTTGGATGCATCAAATGTCAGCACGAATAGCTCAATAACGAGTTATGGCCAAGTCGTCTACAGCAAAACGGGTCTCACTAACCAATTTCACACCATCAAAATCGTGGCGAAGTCGGCCATTATAGGCATCGACAGGATCAGTTTTATACCCGCGGCATACCAGATGCTTAATGACATAAGTTTCAACGATTTCAGTTATGGCACAGCCGTGGAGGATGAGGATACCAATCTTGGTTCGAAGCATTGGACCGTCAAAAATGGTCAAATGAAAATCATTCCGTACGATTCTCCTTGGGTGAGCGACGTTCCAATTTATATGAAGAAAAAAACGTATTCGGGGAACTTCACTTACGAGATCAAGGTGAATTCCGTCGTTGGCACTCCGGTTCGGATCCTATTCGATACTAATCCATCGACGCGGCAGGGGTACTCCCTAATGCTCGATCCGCTCAACAAAAACGTCAACAACGACGGCACACAAGCTTTGAAGTTGTACAAAGACCAATCGACGTTACTGGCGACGAGTTCAGTATCGCTTGCAGCAAACCACCAATATGCCGTAAAAATCATCGTTACCGGATCTACGATTCAATGTTACTTGGACGGTACTTTGTACATCACGGCTACGGATACGAGTTATACTTCTGGAATGGTTGGAGTGAAAACAGAAGTGAATTACGGCTCGGCCTCGCAGGAATATGTCCTTGTGGACGATGCAAAGGTGACTGTGGGTTCGACGGTCGACTACACCACAGATTTCGGTAGTTGGAGCGCGGCGACGGACTGGGTCGGCGAAGGTGCGATAGCGTTCACTTACTGGCCGACGCGAACCAGCTTTGATTTCCCGTACCAGTGGACGACGACCGGCGGTACGTGGGCAGTACTTAACGACGATACGAAATATACGAACGGTACAAACGGCGTTTATAACGTTACTGCGGTATCGGGAGCGGAAAACTTCTCTACAGCGGGAAGTACGTCATGGGCGAATTATATATATAAAGCAATGATGAAGTTTAAGACAGGTACGATTTACGACGCGGGGTTGTTGTTCCGCGTTACGGATACGAACAACATGTATAAAGTTGGAGTAACGACGAACGGCACTACGGGAACGATCTCTCTCCTGAAGCGGGTAAGCGGAACGTGGTCGACAATCGCTACGACGAGCCAAACCATAAGCACGGAAAAGTGGTATTCCTTCAGCGTGGAGGCAAACGCCGATTCGTTCAAAGTTTCCTTGAACGGGAATGTCGTCTTAAGCGCTAGGGACAACACTTTCGCTGCAGGTGCTGTCGGTCTATCGGCGAATAACGGCACGAAGGTGCAATTTGACGATGCTTGGATTGCGCGCTTAGCGGCATCAACTCAGACGACTTCGCCACCGACTTCCGTCACAGTGGACGATCGAGACCCCTCGATCATATATAGCGGAACTTGGGGTCAAAGCACCAGCTCCTTGGATTATTTGACGACAGAATCCTGGAGCAAAGTTGCCGGCGCCTATGCTCAATTCACTTTCACAGGAACAAAAATCGAATATTTAAGTATGAAACAAAAGAATATGGGTTTCGTGGACGTCTACGTAGATGGAGTTTTGGAAGCAGCGAATATCGACTGCTACGCTGCGACGAATACGAAGCAAGTTATCTTGTTTACGAAGTCTGGCATGACAGCCGGTAGCCACACGATCAAAATCGTCGTAGACGGAACGAAGAATGCCGCTTCGTCCGACGTTGTCGGAGCGCTAGACGCCTTTACTTACTATTCATGACACAATAAAGGGCCAGCCTGAATATCGGGCTGGCCCTTTAAAGACTTTTAACCGATGTTGCAACGGTTCGAAGATACGCCCGGCGGTGATCGGTTTACGGACAAAATAAAACGCCGAATCGAGATCGGCGTTTTGCGTTCAACAAATAAAGGCATTTCACTTTTGCTCACAAATTGATTCACGATTTGCAAGGATTTGCCCTTCATTCTTCCTTCCCCAATCCCGCATCATGAAAATAAGGGGCTTTAAGGTTTCTCCGAACGGAGTTAGAGAGTAGTCGACTCTAGGGGGAACTTCACGATAGATTTCCCTGTGGACAATACCGTCGAGCTCCAGTTCGCGTAGCTGTAAAGTAAGCATTCGCTGGGTGATACTGGGGAGTAATCTTCGCATTTCATTAAAACGTTTTGCCCCTGCGGTTAAATGATATAATATGACGCCTTTCCACTTGCCTCCGATAACTTCAACAGTAACGGTGACGGGACAGCCGAAGTTAATAATATCCGTTTTCTTTTCTAAGTCCATAGGTTATCCGCTCCTCTTGCTAAGGCTGTCGTAGTATTTTCGAGCGAGGCCAATCGTATACAAATGAATAATACAATGATGCACCTATGGATACAAGTCAAATCAAACAAGAAATCTCGTGATTCTCCATGTACAAAGCGATTGGTTCTGCTATTATAAATCTTGATCAATGTTAGACTGTTGAAATGCGACGAATAAGAAACGAATCCTCAAAGACGGATAAGGGGGATTTCATAAATGAAGGCGCCATGTATTCTCAAAAACCGGTTAAAAGATGTCGCTTCGATAGTACTTGTTATAGTCCTTTCCAGCGTTATTTCGTCGTGCAGTCCGTTATCGCAAAATAAATCGGAATCCAATAACAGCGCCGTGGCAGATGCGAAAAATAAAGTTACGATTAAATTTTGGGCTTGGGGCTTGTCTCCGGAAGACTTCAAACCGATGTTGCAACGTTTCGAAGATACGCATCCGAATATCGGAGTCGATCTTAGCGTAATGCCAAGTCTGGAATATCAGCAAAAGCTCCCGATATCCCTGTCCATGCACGAGGATCTGGACGTCGTCGGCATGCAACCGGGCATGGTCGGTAGCCTTTCGGATTATTTAATGGACTTAGATCCCTTGTTTAGAAAAGACGTTGGTGAAGACTGGCTAGATCAAATCAAGACTGCGGATCTGAAAATGATGAAGCAAAATTCGAGTGCCGTCACCGCGGTTCCGATTGGCGATTCCGCATCGATGATGCTCTACTACAACAATGAGTTGTTAACCGAGATTGGATTAAAGGAACCTTCAACATACGAGGATTTGAAAACGATCGTAAATACTTTGCGAATACGGAAGCCGGATATTCTCCCTTTGGCCGTCGGTGCGAAGGAGGGTTGGATCTTGGATGAAATCGTTCTGACAATCGCTTCGCAAAAGTCGGATCTCTACAACAAAATTCGGTACAAACAGGGTGGGAAATGGGACTCCGAGGAATATAAGGACGCCGTTCGCAATTTCAAGACAATGATCGACGATAACGTGATCAGCAAAGACTCTGCAGATATGGATGACACACGAGCTCTTTCGTTGTTCACGACCGGCAAGGCGGCGATGTATGTCCAAGGAAGCTGGCAAGCTTCCATGCTCTCATCCAAATATAAGGAAGCGAACAAAATACCGCTTAAGGATGTCGGCTTGACCGCTTTGCCGTTAATGTATCCAGAGGGCAAACCGGCGGTAAGGGCTTATTTGGATTATGAATTGAGCATATCCAAAGATTCTCGCCATCCGGAAGAGGCAGAGGAATTACTGAAATATTTTACACTTGGCGAAGGAGCAAACGAGATGGGCAACATCTTCTTCGTTGTGCCATCTAAGATCGGGTTCCAGCCGGACAAGACGGATTTACTGACCGATACGGCCAAAAATTCCTATCAGAAGCTTCAAGATCTGATCGCCAACGCCACGGTGGATCGCAACAATCTAAGCTCTTTCTCCGATTACGTCGGCAAACAGCTTCAAAGAGTGATGTTGACGAATGCCAATATCGACGAGATGGTCCAACTTATTCAGAAGGAGTTCGATGCCGGCAAATACGTGGAATAATTCTCGGGATTATCCATGCGAAGTTGTGGGGTTTATCCATTTTAACCAACTGAACCTTCCTTTACGATTAACAACGTAAGCGTCGATGTAAACGCTTTACAAATCGAGGGAGGGTTTCTTTCATGGCGTTAAAGAAAAAAGTAATCCGTACTGCATCGCTTTCTATTGCGATGGCGTCGATCATGTCGTTGTTGGCGGCGTGCGGCGGCAACAACAACGCAAGCAGCAGTCCATCAAGCTCCGATTTATCCGCGAACGCATCTCCGTCTGTAGCACCATCCGCATCCGCGACGGCATCCCCGTCAGCCAGCGCTTCCAGCGCAGAACCGGTTACGCTGACATATTGGACTTGGGATCCCCCGTCAAGTGTCCTGCAGCCGATTCTCGACAAGTTTCAAGCCGACTATCCGAACATCACGGTAAAGCTTAGCGTATGGGACCAGCAGAACAGCTCCGGTTACCAACAGAAAATGCCACTCGGACTTTCCACGGGCGAAGATATAGACGTCGTCGGCGTTCAAGGCGGCGGTATGGGCAAGCAGATCGAACAATACTTGCTGCCGCTTGACGATCTTCTGGCCGCTTCGGTCGGAGACGATTGGCAAAACAAACTGACGCCGAATAGCGTTAAGCAATTGAAAACACAAGTCGACGGAGACGCGACCTTGTTCATTTCTCAAGGCTCGGTAGGCTCTATGGTTATGTACTATAACAAAGACATTCTCGATCAACTTGGCGTGGCGGTACCGAAAACTTACGACGATCTGAAAGTCGTCGTACAAGCAATCAAAGACAAGAAAATGAATATCATTCCGGTTGCGGTTAACGGCAAAGACGGCTGGACTTTGGACGAGGTCGCCTGGACGATTGCGGGACAGCAATCCGATCTATACAACAGATGGCGCTACAATCAAGGTGGTAAATTCGACAGTCCGGAATACATCCAAGCTTTAACGGGTTTCAAGAAACTGTTCGATGATGGTATTTTCAGCAAAAAAGATGTGATGGACTTGGATTACAACCGTTCCAAATCGTTATTCACGAGCGGAAAAGCAGCATTTTTCATTCAAGGAACATGGGAAGCTGCCATGATTTCGGATGCCTATCGGAAAGAAAACAAGATCAATATCAACGACATCGGCATTATCCCGATTCCGTCGATCGAAGCGGGTGGAAAAGCTTCGATTCGCGCCTTTATAGATAATGGACTTGGAATCGTCAAGACGTCGAAACATCCGAGAGAAGCGATGGAGCTTATCAAGTATTTGACTTTTGGAGCCGGAGACGATGCCATTAACAGTCAGTTCCGCTTTGTAAGCAATAAATCCGATGCGGCGGTTGATCCGTCGATCCTCACCACGCCGACAGCACAAGAGTCTTATCAAACGCTCGTCGACTTAATATCTAACGCACCGACGGATCGCAACAACAACTCGCCGTTCTCCAACGTGGCCGGCGACAATCTGATCAAAATGATCTTAAACAAAGTGTCTCCCGAGAATACCGCAAAAGCGATTCAAGCGGAATTCGACAAAGGTAAAATGCCGAACTAATCACGATAGCTAACACCAGAATACCTATCATAGCTTAGATAATTCATAGGCTATGGTAGGTATTTAACAACTCGGCCTCGAGAACAAACGAAAAGACGGTGAAGCGCAATGAACCCGAGTATCCCTGTCGATTCCGGCAAGACGATACCTATAAAATCAAGACAGGCGAGGAAATGGAAAGAAAACGTAACGGCTTATCTATTCATTGCGCCGTTATTGTCCATATTCGCCGTATTTATCCTATACAGTCTGTATTTCTTGATTCACACGAGCTTCCAAAACACGGATATCTCGTTTGGCAAAGCAACTGACGCTGGAACGAACAATTATCGTCTCGTCCTGGAAGATTCTCACTTTTATTTCTCGGTACTGAACAACTTAATCTTTTCCGCTGGCAACATCTTCATTAGCATTACAATCGGTTTTATTGTCACCGTATTCTTAAGCTTGAAGTTTAGAGGCTCCCGTTTTTTCCATGCCCTGTTCTTCATTCCGGCAATGCTACCTGGTGCGTTGATCGCGACGGTATTCTCCATGATTCTTGAATACCGATTCGGAGCATGGAACGAGTTCCTGCGCGCGCTAGGTCTAGAT
The DNA here is from genome assembly GCF_003628305.1 of Cohnella endophytica. Classification (GTDB taxonomy): domain Bacteria; phylum Bacillota; class Bacilli; order Paenibacillales; family Paenibacillaceae; genus Cohnella; species Cohnella endophytica. Next base: position 266,963 of record NZ_RBZM01000003.1, read on the forward strand.
TTCCTGGCGAAGCAATGGCTGAGTGATCCCCATCTCGCCTACATGTCCGTCATCGTTATCGGCGTATATTTGATCGGGTTCCCGATGATGTATTACAGCGCGGATCTTACGACCGTCAATACGAGCGTTCTGGAAGCCGCGGTTCTAGACGGAGCGGGCTTGAACCGCATCATGTGGAATATCGTATTTCCGCTACTTAAGAATGCTCACAAAACGATCATCATATCTACATTGCTGTCGAGCTTCCGGGAATTCGAGCGCATCTATTTAATGACGGGAGGCGGTCCGGCGCAATCGACGGAAATATCCAGTATTTATCTGTTCAACTATTTCCGCGGAGCGGGCGCCAACATTGGTTACGTTTCAGCGGCATCGACACTACTTCTAATTATCGCGCTCGCCATTTCTTTTATTCAACTTCGGATGTACGTTAAAGGCAAAAAGGAAAGGAAGAGTGCGGCATGAACTTGATTAGGGTCACGCGAGCGGAGCGGTTTTTCGGCATCTCGTTTATCGTCGCTTTATCCTTATTCTGGATCTTTCCGGTCATCGTTACGATTAAAAATTCGCTCCAGGTGGACGGACTTAACAATTACGTCTATATCTTCACTCATAAAATCGCCGGGCTTTCGATCTTTAGATCTTTCTTCAATTCCTTAATCGTCGCTGTCGGCGATACGACAATTATTTTGGTCGTCGGGACGCTCGCTGCTTTCGCCTTTTCCAAAATGGTTTTCATAGGCAGGCAAAAAATATATTCCATTATTCTTATGTGTTTGGCAATTCCGGCGATCGTCGCCGTCATACCGTTTTTCTTTATTTTGAAAAAGTTACACCTATATAACACGCTAGGAGCCGTCATTATCGCGGAAGTCGCGATGACAGTTCCGTTCGCGGTTTTGATGATGCGAAATTTCTTCGACAACATCCCTGATGAATTGATGGAGTCGGCTTTGATCGACGGAGCGACGAAATTCCAAACGTTCCGACGAATCTATTTGCCTTTGTCGGTTCCCGCTTTGATTAATCTGGGGGTACTATGCATCATGTGGTCGTTCCAAGATTATTTATTCCCGACGATGTTCCTTACGAATGGATCGCTGACGACAGCTACGATGGCAGTCAACTCGTTTCAAGGCGCCTTCAGCTTTAACCCGATCGACCAAGGACGTTTTTATGCATCGCTTGTAGTCCTCGGCATGCCGGCATTCATCATCTTCTTATTCGCTCAACGTTATATCGCGAACGGAATCACATCGGGAGCGCTCAAAGACTAGCATTGAAGTATCAAAATAAAGCGGTTACACTAAAGTAATCGTGCAACATTTGTAGTCGTAACCGGGAGAGCTGACATGTTTAAGACGTTAAGGTACCAATACTACGTATTTATTTCCCTTTCGTTGGCTGTTCTAGTCATTCTCCTGGCTACGAATCTATCCTTTTATTTCTATACGGGTTCTATCATCGAGCATAACGCCGTCCAAAATAAATCGCAGACGACGCAAAAAGTACAGGAGCAGTTGGATGCGATGTTGAACGAAATCAACAACATCTCTATTTCCATTAATTCCTCCAACTATATACAGCAAGTCATGCGAAACATTCCGATGAACAAACCGGAAAACTACTTCGACAACAATCCTCAAATCAGCATGGAAGTAAGGGACGTCCTTTATTCCATCACGGGACTGCAGCCATTGAAGGGCAGCATCGTCATCGTGTCTAAAAACTATGATTATATGGATATAAGCAACAAAATGGATAGTCAAATGGTTAACAAGAAGTACATTGCAGGGCTAACGGGCATTAAGGAATTGCTGCAGACGAACCGCATCGGGTTGGATCATATCATTTTGCGTCCCCATTCGGATCGGTGGTCGGCTAGTGGACAAGAAGTTATCTCGTTAATCCGTCCGATTCGGGACAATTTCAACGTCTACGGCGTGCTTGAGATCAGCTACAGCGTCGATGAGATCAAGTCGCTTTTCTCGTTCCTGAACGATCAATCAGAACAAAACTTTATTATTTTCGACGAGATGAATAACGTCTTCCTGAACGGGCTGGATCCGAGACTAGCCATCGATGAGAACGAACTGTTCCGTAACGAGCAGTTAAAGTCGCCGAGCGGGAACTTCGAAGTCCGGGGCTCAGGAAAAACTTTCATGACGACGTTCTCGCATTTGAAAAATGAGGATTGGATCGTGGCCGTCGTGGAGGATATGAACTCCTTTAAGAAGCCGATTACGGTACTGCGGAACACAACGATTTCCGTGTATTTGATCACGATGATCACGACGCTCTTGTTTTTGTACGTCTATACTTTAGGCATAACGAGACCGATCTCGCAATTGAAGAAATCGCTCATGAACGTGGACGTCGGCGATCTGCACTTGTCCGTATACAACGCCCATTCCAATAACGAGATCGTCATGCTCGGCAAGGTGGTCAGTAATTTGCTGGGAGAGATCAAGCGGCATATGACCATGACGGAACAGGCCCATCATAACGAATTGATGGCGAACATGTCGGCGCTGCAAGCTCAGATCAACCCGCATTTCCTTTATAACACGCTATCCGTCATCAGCGCTCAAGGACTCAAGCAGGGAAATCGGGAAGTAGTGGAAATGTGTAGCGCGCTTTCCAACATGTTCCGTTATGTCACCAAACAGGAACAAAATCGTACTTCTCTCGAGAACGAAATGGAGCATATCCGGAATTACTTGTTGTTAATGGGGAAACGATACGAGGGATTTTTCTCGTACGATTTGGATATCGACGATCGAATCCGCCACGTCCGCATTCCGAAGCTGATTTTACAACCATTCATCGAGAATATGTTTCAGCACGCTTTCACGAGCAAGAAACCGCCATGGTACATATCGGTGAAATGCGAAAGCGCGGAGGGGTTATGGCAAGTAGAAATTCGCGATAACGGAATTGGCTTCAATCCGGAAACGATTAGACGGCTAAATGAACGGGTCGAGCAGTTCAAAATTTCGGGCTCGGCGGTGGATTCGACTTCGGGCGAAGAAGGCATAGGAATGGCGAACGCGTTCCTCCGACTTTACTTATCGGATAGGGACAATGCTTTTTTCTATTGCGGCAATCATCCGGATGGTGGGGCAGCTATCCAATTTGGGGGGAGCATTGACCATGCATAGCATCGTACTCATCGAAGATGAACCTCCTACGTTATTCATGGTTAAAGATCTCATCGAAGCACTTGATCTGGGCTTCGAAGTCATCGGCTACGCCTTCAATGGCGAGGATGGGGAAGCAACCGTCCGGGAACTGAAGCCGGATATCGTCATCACGGATATTAAAATGCCGGCGAAAGACGGCCTTTCATTGATTGGAGATATGACGGCGGAAGGGTTCGAGACGGAGTGGATCATCCTATCAGGTTATGCCGATTTCGAATATGCCGTCCTAGCGCTTCGAAACGGGGTTAAGGATTATATTTTAAAGCCCGTGGATCCTTCCGCGTTGCAAACCCTGTTCGAACATATCGCCGAGAAGTTGACAAGGAAGAAAATGGAAGTAGAAGCAGCGTATCTATATCGGCAGCTTCATTCGTCGGATCGTTGTTCGGCTCCGTCCGGCTTGCGGCATGAAGGCGTCTATACGCCGGTTTTGATAACGGCAGGCAACTTAGTCGACTCCATGCACGACGGACTTCACGCGGGACGGCATGTTTTCGGGCAACCAACGGAGACGGACTTCGGACATTTCGGCGTTGTTCCATTCGCGAAAAGCTGGATCGTTCAAGGATATTCGAAAAGTCATCAGGTGCTGCTCTTGGCAACGGATTCGCCCAAAGATGTTCACGTTCGGCAAGCGGTCGAACAATGGGTTACGGAAAAGAACTCCGATTCGGAAGCTCGGATAAACGCGTTGATCGGAGCTCCATTCTCTGATATTCACATGTTTTCAGAGCGCGTGCAGAATCTATACCGAAGTTTGAAACAATGGATTCTCATCGGACAATCGCATGTATTTACTGCAGGTATGCCCGTAGTCACGTTTGAGAATTCCGCCGAATGGGTGTATAAGTGCTCGAGGCTAACCTCGCAATCCTATACCGCGTTTCGTAATCAACTGCTGCAATGGGAGCGGCAATGGCAGGAGCAGAACTATCCGCAAGCGTTCGTCGAGCTTCTAATGACCAAAATCGCCGACGCTCTTCCGAATAAAGCGGGAGCGATGCATATTCAAGTAGGCGACATCCAAGAGTTGTTGGCCGCGAGCGTCAGCCAGACGGAAGCGGTCGAGCGGTTCGCGAATCTCGCCGGCGCCGCGTTCGGAGAAGAACCCCTTGGATCGAAGAGGGCGGGACCGTTGTCGGATGTCGTGGAGAGTATCGAAGCTTATTTAACGATGAATTATTTCCTGCCGGTCAGCTACGATTCGCTGCAGGAGCGCTTCGGCTATCACAAAGATTATCTCTCGTATTTATTCAGGCAGCATAAAGGCATTTCCCCGAACAAATATATTACGATGCTCCGCGTCGAGAATGCCAAGAGGATACTGCGAGATATAGGAGAGTTGACGCTTAAGGAAACGGCGGAAAGGGTCGGCTATGAGGATCCGCTGTACTTTAGCCGAGTATTCAAGAACGTTACCGGCTTGAGCCCGTCCACGTTCCGGGAGCAGTTCCGCGGAGACGAGAAAGGCGGAGACGTTATCGCATGAGATTCTGGCTAGTTACTTTAATGCTTATCGGGCTGATCCTCCTGCTAACGTTTAACGTTTGGTTTTTTTACGCGTCGTCTAATTCCTCGCACCAAACGGCAACGCCGAAAGAAACGGTTCATCTGAAGTTGTTGGCCAACCAAAGCTGGATCAATCGGCCATTTCTGCAAAACGCGATCCGCGATTACGAGAAATCCACTGGTGTCGTCATCGATATTCAAGCCGTGCCGAGCAATTCCGCGGACTCCATCATCAAGAAGAAGTTTTCGGCTGACGTTTTGGCCGATATCGTACTATTCAATGGCGGAGCGCAACTAGAGGCGCTTCATCCTACGCAAAACTTTGTCGATCTTAATGAAGAGAGTTGGGTGAGCGACGTGGAGCCATTCGCTCTTCCGCTCATTACTAACAACTTCAACGTGTACGGGTTCCCGTTATGGGAGGGGGCGCTTTCCGGCATCGTTTACAACAAGGAAATATTCAAAAAATACGATATCGAAATACCTCGGACGAAGGACGAGTTTTTCCAAGCTTGCGTGATATTACGCGCCAATGGCATCATTCCGATGTATATGGCGTTTCGCGATATATGGCCGCTTTACTTGGAATACGGAATAGACGCGATTACCGCGCAAGACGATTCGATGGTCAAACGGTTGAATTGGAACCAATTGAAGCTTACGGACATTCCGGAAATGATTCAACTATTGGAATGGTATGACAAGTTGGCGAAAGAAAACGATTTGGGTGAAGGCTTCCAAACGAACAATTGGGACGGACAAGCCGAAGCCCTAAGCTCGGGCAAGTACGCGATGGCCATCGAAACCGATACATACATATATAACGAACTTGAGAACGAACATGCAGGCATTGCATCGAGTTTCGGTTTGATGCCTTTTTATTTCGGGTTTAACGGAAAGGGAAGTTATGCCAGAAACAACTTGATTTCGATTTTCGTGAACCAAAAAAGCAAACACGTTAAAGAAGCGCTCGATTTCGTCCGTTCGACGGCGAAGCCGGATCGGTTGAACGAAGCGTATCGGGGAATCTACACTCAACCCCCGTTTAAGAGTGTTCATACGAACAAGTGGACGCCGGAATATTTGGAAGTCCAGAAGCTTGCTTCCTCGCGGGTTATCGCCCCCGCGGCGGCGAATCTGATCGTCGGATTTAGCCCGGTGGAAATTTCGGTACCGGTTCAAGAGATGATGCTCGGAGAAATCACCCCGGAACAGGCGTTGCAAAAGATGGAAAACATCCGGTTTCAGAATGCGCAAAATCAAGGGACTCCCGGATTTTAGTTGTCGCAATAGAGTTTAATCGGAATTGGAGTGAAAGGGAATGAAATTGCATTATCGCACACCGGCACGTGCTTGGACGGAAGCGCTCCCGGTTGGCAACGGTAGACTAGGGGCCATGGTATTCGGTGGAGTGGAAAGCGAAAGATTGCAACTAAACGAGGATACGATATGGTCCGGTCCCGTAAGCGAATGGAACAATATGCGGGCGATAGATGATCTTTCGGAAGTACGACGGCTTCTAGAACAAGAAAATTACGTCGAAGCTGATCGGTTATCCAAGCAAATGATGGGTGCTTACACTCAATCCTATATGCCTCTCGGCGATTTGAGGCTTCGCTACGATCATGGAAATATGACGAGCGAATATAGAAGAGAGTTGCGGTTGAACGATGCGGTAACCGTCGTAACTTACCGCGTAGGCGACGTCGAATATACGCGCGAAATCTTCGTCTCCCATCCCGATCAGGTGATCGTGATGAGATTCCAAGCGAGCAAACCCGGAAAGCTAAGTTTTCATGCCAGGTTGGATAGTCCGCTGCGATATCGGACGCTGGCTGATGAACAATCGATCGTACTTGCGGGAATTGCGCCGGAACGAGTAGCCCCCAGCTATCAATCGGTTGATAATCCGATCGAATACGGAGAAGAGAATACGACAAAGGCGATTAAGTTCATAGGCCGATTGGCTGCCATACTGGATGGCGACTCCGGAACGCAGGAGTTGAGCCATGATGGACTTCGCGTAAACGGAGCTACGGAAGTTACTTTGCTTTTTGCCGCGGCTACCACGTTCGCCGCCGGGCAAGATCCTTATCGGGAATCCGCTGAACGAATCCGTGCTGCGATGAGCCGATCTTACGAAGAACTTCGCGCTCGGCACATCGAAGACTATCGGGCTTTGTTCGACCGTGTCGTCTTGGACTTGGGAGAGAGCCCGGCACCGGAGGATATTCCGACGGATGAGCGGATCGCGAAATATGGAGCGAGCGATCCGGGACTCGTTAAGCTGTTATTCGATTACGGACGTTACCTTATGATCGCAAGCTCGCGCCCGGGCACACAGGCTGCAAATCTGCAAGGCATATGGAACGAAGAAACGCGACCGCCATGGAGCAGCAATTATACGCTTAATATTAATGCGGAAATGAATTATTGGCCTGCAGAGACGTGCGGGTTGGCAGAATGCCATGAACCCTTTTTGAATTTGATCGAGACACTTTCTAATAACGGCAGGGAAACGGCGCGAATCCATTACGGAGCTCAAGGGTGGACAGCCCATCATAATACGGACATCTGGGGACATACTGCTCCCGTCGGCGACTACGGGCATGGCGATGCCGTATGGGCTTTGTGGCCGATGGGCGGTCCATGGGTCGCCCAACATTTGTGGGAGCATTATGCATTCGGCCGCGACCGGGATTACTTACGGGATAAGGCTTACCCGATTATGAAAGAGTCGGCGGCGTTTTGTTTGGATTGGCTTATCGACAACGGAACGGGGAGGTTGATTACTTCGCCTTCCACTTCCCCGGAGCATAAGTTCAAGACGAATGAAGGCCTCGCCGGTGTTAGCGTCGCATCCACGATGGATATGTCCATTATTTGGGATCTGTTCACGAATTGCATCGAAGCCGCTGAAATTCTTGATCTTGACGCGGAATGGAGACTGGAACTTGCCGAAGCGAAAAGTCGCTTATTCCCGATGCAGATCGGGAAGCACGGTCAACTCCAAGAGTGGTACAAAGATTTCGAAGACGAGGATCGGGAGCATCGCCATGTTTCTCATCTTTTCGGCGTATATCCAGGTCGACAATTGACCGCGGATGGAACACCCGATTTATTCGCGGCTGCTCGACGGTCGTTGGAGCGGCGTGGGGATGGCGGAACCGGCTGGAGCTTGGGTTGGAAAATCGGGTTGTGGGCTCGTTTTGGTGACGGCGACCGCGCGCTTGGCTTAATTAACAACTTGCTGCAATTGGTAGACGAGAACGAGAAGGAAAACTATCATCGCGGCGGCGTCTACGCCAACTTATTCGACGCTCACCCTCCTTTCCAGATCGATGGAAATTTTGCCGCCACAGCGGGAATCGCAGAATTATTGCTGCATTCGCATGAAGGCGACTTGAGGCTGCTTCCTTCGTTGCCTAGTGCATGGCCATCCGGCTCTGTACAAGGGCTTCGCGCTCGCGGCGGGTTCGAGCTAAGTTTGAGTTGGAAGGATGGAAAGCTGGAACAAGCCGGATTGCGTTCTCATTCAGGAGCAAAGGTATCGATTCGCTTGGAAGAACCGTTTCTTGTGAAAGACGCGGAGGGCAAAAAAGTCGCCTTCTGGAAAACGCCGAGTGGGTCTTACGCTTTCGAAACGGTTGTCGGTGGAACCTATTCTATTATTTTATGACAAAACGAATAATGGTATAGTTTCATCTAATATGAGCTACGAAGTATATAAGACGTCTTAACTCCACAGGCAAAGTGGTTTTGAAGGCGTCTTTATTTTTTTTGATCTGCTCTGATAGTGAAGTTAAGCCAATAATTTGCGAAGTTGAAGCGATATTCACGTAAATATAAAACTGATCTAGGATCTGAACTTACTTGCTGCTTCTGATAGGAGATAAAAATGATGCAGCTTTTTCCTCAATTTTCATTCGAAGATATATCCGTTCAATATTGGTGGGAGCCAGTACGAAACAAGTAGGATTGATGTTAGTTCCCATAAATTTAAATGAACCGCAGTGCACGAAAAGTCCTTTGCGGTGGATTCTTTAATACAAATTAAAGTTGTTCTGCGATGAATATCCCGGCAGATTCGCCCACGGATGAACAATGAGGAACTCCCGGTCTTTCTTAGATATAAGTATGTTTGTCAAAAAGTAGAACACGAAAACGGTTGCCAGAGAGTGAGCTATTTCGAAGGGTATCAGGAATTGGAGTCTCATACAATATTGACAAATGTAAGCGATCGGGACGTGAAAATCGAAATGATTTCGAGTTTCTCTTTGGAGGAATCTCTCCGTTTGCAAGGGGAGATGCCGCGCTAATGTTGAAAATACACCTTATTAGAAGTAAATGGAGCAGCGAGGGACGTCTGGAATCGAATCGCATCGAAGAATTACATATTTGGTTATCGCGGAAGGCGGTACAGAGCATGGAAGTCCTTGTTTCAACTCACGGTCGACGGATGGGACGGCGTGGTGAACACGATCCTGCGCGGAGCGTTTCTTTGCGCAAGAGATCGCTTCGACGCGAGCTTTCATGTCTGAGCCGAATTCGGAAGCGTATGCGGCTTCAAAGGGGGGGATCCTTGCCTTGACTCATGCCCTTGCTATTTCGCTCGGTTCTAAACGAATTCGGGTGAATGCTATTAGTCTGGGTTTGATCGAGACGGGCGATTATGACAATTTAAAGGCGCCGGATCACTTTCAACATCCGGCGCAGCGAGTTGGGAAGCCTGAAGATATTGTGAGAGCTTGTTTTTATTTGACGGATCCAGCGAATGATTTCGTAACCGGGACAAATTTGGTCATTGATGGAGGAATGACGCGCAAAATGATATATGCGGAGTAGTGTTTGTATTGACCTAAAGCATGGTAAGAGTGATACCGGAAAAAGATTCGTACTGTGATGGAGCAAATGACCGGGCATGAATAGTCTAAGAGTTGGGGGTAGATGGAAGTGGCCATCCTTGTGATGGCTATTTAATGAACATAGGGAAATATGTCATCTGGAGGGAATGAATCTAAAGTTAAGATAAAACTGAGAGGTGCAAACCCAAATTCCCTATAGAGTCTTAGTTCACTACCAGTAGGAGCAACAGTAATTCCACTCTGTCTAGATCTTGTGGAAATAGTTAGATAAGCATATAAACTGATTTTTGGGTCAAGGTACTGTACCTCTTTATTAAGTAGGAACCTTTACAATCTTGGAATGCTTACTCACAAAATTAGCATGATTTACAGAGCAAAACATAGCAATTACTTGCTTAATAACTCGGAGAGGGAAGATATAAAACGGATAATGAAGTGAAAGTTGCCCTTTTCCTTTATTCAGTAAAATAGCGGCTTGATGACTGAGGCTGTCCAATTGAGATATAGGGCAGATTGTTGTGACAGTCAGCTAATTTTCAAGAAAGTAATCTGTGGGATAGGGTAGCATTTATGAGAACAATCTTTAGATTTGATCTATTTTCGCTGTAATAAGAGCGAGGGATTGGATAATAAACAAGCTCTGATAAAATCAAACATACATAATTGCGGGTTTTACTTTTACTCAAAGCTCGCCCTGCTTCCAAGCACGGAAACGTTGTGGAGTCATATCCGTATATCCTAGGAACATCCGAGAGAAATGTGCCCTTTCTAAGCCTAACTCGTTAGCGATGCGAGCGGTCGTCAAGTCGGTCGTAATTAAGAAGTGCTTGGCCTTTTCCATTTTCACCTTGACGATGTATTGATGAGGGGAAATACCAAAGACGGATTTGAAATATCGGAAAAAATATTTGGGACTGTAATTGAATGCCGCGGCAATCTGGGGCACTGATAACGTCTCTGCGGTACGAGACTCGATATAATGGACGATGTTGTTCCAATGTTTCTGTGAAGATGAGATGGTTATCGTCGGTTTGCGCGGTTCTTGATCCCATATGAAGCTAAGTAGTTCGAATAATGCTGCTTTTGTTGCAACAGGAGCGAGATTGCTATCGCTGCGGAAACGTTGAATGAGTTTGTCAAATAGTTGTCGTGTGTGGTGATGATCTCGCAATTGAATACTTAGGGGCGTGTCAATGGTTTGAAAAAGAGGAAGCTGTCCCACATAAGCATTAAAGTGGCAGAACATAAGTCGAAACGGACTCTCATGCGAAGTAGAATAAGAGATTCTCTCTCCAGCAGGAAGAATGTATAGATCGCCTGCTTGAGGATGGAATGCCGAATGTCCGATGCGGAGAGAGCCTTCACCTTCTAGGAAGTAATACAAGCAATTATTTACCGTGATGTGATTGTGATGTTTCCATTCTGACGTCACCTGTGAGTGACTCGCTAGGGTAACTGTTAGCTGCAGATCCTCCAGATGATTTTTTAATCGCGATTGTACCATTCAGATCATCCCCTCTCAATCAACCATAGCATAATACATGATTAAATAGTAGGTTACTTTTCGGCACATATTGGTTAATTATTGCTCTCCCTATAACTCCCAAATTTCGGTACCATCATAAAGAAGAATCAACCGACGAAACTTAGGAGTGTGCCCATGTCAACTAAAGAGATGCAGCAATGGATAGGATTCCCTGACCGCAACCCAGAATTCGATGCGTACCCCGGATTCGTGCAGCCGCCCGCAGGTTACGGGGAAGTGGCCTTCTATTGGTGGGTAGGTGAGAAGTTAACCAAAGAAAGACTGGGTTGGCAACTTGAGCAATTAAAGGATCATCACGTAACCGGACTTCAAATCAATTATGCTCATAGCGATCAGGGCGGAGATTCATATGGACTGACCTTCGAGAGTGATCCGCCTCTATTCTCCGAAGATTGGTGGGAGTTGTTTGCCTGGTTCGCTGAAATGGCAGGCTCTTATGGCATGACGGTTAGCTTAAGCGATTACACCTTATGTTCGCCTGGACAGGGCTGGTATACGGATGAGATATTGGCCATTAAGCCGGAAATGGCTGGATCGAACTTATTATCCATCGAGTGGGAAGTACATGAAGGACAAACGGAATGGACGCTTCCCGCGAATACGATTAGCGTCAGTGCATATCGGGTCAACGATGGCGATGAAATTTCTAGCGGTTGGGTCGACCTCACTGCTTATAGGGAACTATCGAACGTACGGTGGTCTAAGCCGGACGGAAGATGGAACATCGTAGCTGTATACACGGTGCTTAAGCCCAGATCCATCGATCCGATGCATCCGGAGAGTGGAAAGTTGGTAATTGAGCACTTCTTCCAGCGGTTCGAGGATAGGCTTTCCGGAATTCCTGGGGTAAAATTAGGCTTCTTTTTCTCGGATGAGTTGGAATTTGGTATTCGAGGTCGGTTGTGGAATGAGAGATTTGCAGAGGAATTCAAGGAGCGTAAAGGCTATGATCTGATTCCCGAACTAGCAGCATTGTTCGCAGATATTGGTCCTAGGACTCCGAAGATCCGACTGGATTACGGGGATGTTATGGTATCGCTCTCTGAAGAGCATTATTTCATTCCCGTATTCGAATGGCATCAGGTACGCGGCATGATCTATGGCTGCGATCATGGTGGCCGGGGAAAGGATACGACCGAGTTCGGAGATTATTTCCGTACGCAGCGTTGGAACCAGGGGCCGGGTTGCGACCAGCCTAATTATGAGTGCGACTTGATCAAGAATAAAGTGGCTAGCTCGATCGCCCATCTCTACGAGCGTCCAAGGACTTGGCTTGAAGGCTTCTATGGCACCGGATGGGGCACGAATACGTCGGATATTGCGCAAGCGATATTCCGTAACTTCGTGTCGGGTCATAATTTACTTACGCTGCATGGTTTGTACTATACGACGAATGGGGGATGGTGGGAGTGGGCGCCTCCATGTAACCATTTCCGTATGCCTTACTGGGAACACATGAAGCCTTTACTCGCCTGCACGCAGCGTCTCAGTTTCTTGCTCAGTCAAGGGGTGCACGTATGCGACGTTGCCATTCTGTATCCCGTTGCCGCTATGGAAGCAGGGATGGACGGACAAGTCTCGGTAGATGCGGCATTCGGAGTAGGGAAATATTTGTATAAGCGTGGCATTGATTTCGATTATATGGATTTCCAATCGCTGGATAGAGCTATGATAGATAATCATGAGTTACAGGTGGCAGGGGAGGCGTACAAGGTACTCATTGTACCTTCCATGCGGGCTTTAAGATATTCAACCTTGCAGAAAGCGCTGGCATTCTATGAAGCGGGAGGGATCGTCATTGGACTCGGTCGACTTCCCGAGGCGAGTGATCGATACGGGGCTTCGGATCCCGATCTCGAAGGAACGGTACGCGCTTTGTTCGGATGGTCCTCTGCGGAAGCTTACGCTCACGGATCTAGTCGCATCGTTCGGAATAAGACGGGCGGAACCGCTATTACTGCGCGTTCATATGCGGATGTAGAGCATGCGATCAGTTGTGCTTTCTCACGTGATTTCTCGTGCGATATGGTCATTGCGGACGAGAAATTCCCCTACGTGATGCATCGCAGAATCGGGAACCGTGATATCTATGCGGTTTACGGCGCGGAGGAAGGAGCAGAATGCTTCTTCCGGTGCCAAGGTTCGGTCGAGCTCTGGAATCCTTGGGAAGGTACGGTTACGCCGATCCATGAAGTTCGCGAGCATTTGGATGGGACATTTATTAGGCTTCCGCTTGATCAGAAACAGATTCAATTAATCGTTTTTTCGCAGACGACCTCATCATCTAGTAATCTTACCACAATGGAAGGTACTACGAGAAAGAAGCCTATCTTCACGATGGATCTCGACGGGTTTTGGGAATTCGAGTTGAAGCCCACGATGGACAATCGATTCGGTGATTTCCGTCAGCCACCCGAAGATGTATTCATCGGTGCTGAGGCACGGCAATTCCACTTCAAGGAGGAGAGGGGACAGCAATCGGTCGGTTGGAACGATCCAACGCTAGACGATTCGGCATGGGAGCAGATTACGCAAGGTTATGGACCTTACTTGTGGTGGATGGGCCCGTTACCCGAGTCAAGCTGCACGGAAGAATGGGAGAAACAATTGTTAGTTTTGACGGCAGATACTCAATTTATCGATCAATTGGTTAAGGTAGAAGGAAAAACCTATAACTGGAAGTTGTACGAGTTCTCTATGCGGTATGGCATCGAGAACGATCCTGGTCATCAGGGGCACCACGGATTAAAAGGGGAAGTTTCGGATCATTTCATTGCTTTAGGCCGCCCAAGCTTTAGTCTGACGGATACGCTCTACGAAGCAGATGAAAGAGGAACGATTAACTACTTACGATCAACATTTGATGCAGGAGATGCTCTGTTAGGCAATCTTCGAATCGGGGGCATCCGTCCCGATCGAATGTGGTTGAACGGCTGCTTGATCGAAGGGGAACCGAAACAAGTTAACGTCCGCAAAGGGATGAACGAGGTGCTTCTGAGATACAGCCATCCTGGACGAGGTTATGTCGTTTTCGAAAGAGTGGAGGCGGCTTCCGATGATTGGCATCAAACGTTGCCGCTCGCCATGTCGTGGTATAACAAGCCGGGAATTCTCTCTTTCGATGTGTACCCGGAAGATAGCAGACCGGTCGCGGGTTGGTATCGCTTCATTGCTCCTCCAGGGCTTGAGGCCATGGACATCGTGGCTCATGGGGCGCTTCAGGTTTGGGTAGACGGAGCTGAGTGGATGAGCGATCGAGTGGAAGTTCGCGACGACGGTGCAAATATTTATCGGGTTTCTGGAGGGCGACGGATACCGGAAACGAGCTCTGTCGCGGTACGAATCGCATACGACAAGGCTGCATATGCAGGTGCTGCAATGCCTGAACCGATCAAGCTGCAATGCGGTCAAGGAATAATTAGGCTTGGCGATTGGTCCAAGATTAACGGATTAACCTGTTATTCAGGTGGTGCCATTTATAGTAAGCAGCTAGATTTACCATTGGACGGACAACCGCAGTCATATTCTGCCGAATTAGATCTGGGATCCGTCTCGACAACCGCCGAGATCCGAGTGAACGGTAAACTTGCAGGGACTCTTCTCTCGGCTCCATGGAAAACGGATATCTCTGAGTATTTGAATCCAGGCAACAACACGATCGAAGTGATAGTCTACAATACGCTTGCGAATCACTATGTAACGATCCCGACCCGCTATCGGGGAGATCTTACATCAGGCTTGCTCGGTCCGGTTAAGCTGGTGCTTCACTAGTTGAACGGGAACACTTGCCGTTGATCGTAATTAGTATTTTTACGCGAGTGCCCTTCCAATAGGAAGAGCGCTCGCGCTTTCTTTAAAAAGGGCACAGGTTTATTGGAAATGAACCGTTTTCATAGCTATAAGTCGTTCCTTATAATTAACAATAGAGAGCGCTTACGAAGGAGGTTGATCATCATTTCAAAGGGACTTATAAGAAAGCAAATTCGCAAGCAATTGCCGTATCACGTGTTTGTCGGAATGGGGATCGCGTTCCTGCTCCTCTTTAGCTACATTCCGATGTTCGGGATCATCATGGCGTTCAAGAATTACAAAATATCCACGGGCATCGAAGGCATCTTCACAAGCTCTTGGGTGGGGTTAAGACACTTCAAGGAATTGGTCAATGACTATAACTTTCCGAATCTTGTAAGGAATACGTTGATCCTTAGCCTACTGAAAGTTATCTTCTCTTATCCCATACCTATCCTATTTGCTATACTGCTCAGCGAAGTCAGGAACCTAGCATTCAAACGTTTCGTACAGACGGTCAGCTATTTGCCCCATTTCATCTCGTGGGTTGTCGTAACCGGAGTTGCATACGCTTTCTTCTCCACAGGATACGGAATATTTAATGACTTGCTCCTCTCCGTAGGATTGATTAAAACTCCAATTAAGGTGCTCACGGATCCGGATTCCTTCTATGGATTGGCTGTTGCAACGGCAATCTGGAAGGAAGCTGGCTGGTGGACGATCATTTTCCTTGCAGCGTTAGCAGGCATTGACCCGTCTCTCTATGAGGCTGCTGAGATGGACGGAGCTGGTAGGCTCAAAAGAATTCTGCACATCACGCTGCCTGGAATGAAAAATGCAAGTATCGTCGTTCTAATTCTCACGATCGGAAGCATGCTCGGCGGCGGTCTCGTCGGTTCGAACTTCGAGCAATCGATGCTACTCGGCAACTCACTTAACAATGAAACCTCTCAAATTATTCAAACCTATGCTTTCAATGTCGGATTGGCTCAAGGAAGATTCTCGTTCGCGACGGCCATCGATTTCGCTCAATCGTGCATTTCCGTATTCCTGATATTGACGAGCAACGCGATTGCCAAGCGAGTATCCGGAACGAGCTTATTCTAATCAAAGCATCCTTGAATGGATCAAGAGGAAGGCGGCAGACCCATGAGGGTAAGAAAATCGTTGGAAGATTGGGGTCTGGACTCCTTCGTCGTCATCGTTCTGCTACTGACGATCGTCGTTACGCTCTATCCCTTTTACTATATTCTTATCATTACGTTCAACACCGGTACGGATACCACGAACGGCGGCATGTATTTCTGGCCAAGAGATTTCACTTTGGAAAACTATGTTTACTTCTTGGACGATCCGAAATGGATCAAAGCACTCGGAATGTCGCTCTTGCGGACAATTGTCGGAACCGCGATGGGTGTTCTATTCACGGCCATGGTAGCATACGGGCTCTCCAAGCGGGATTTAGTATTCCGTAAAGGATATTTTATCGTTATCGTTGTTGCCATGAATTTCTCCGGCGGGCTGATCGCATATTATGTCGTCCTCAGAAGCTTGGGGCTAATCAATACATTTGGAGTTTATGTTATTCCGGGAATGCTAAACCTGTTTTTCCTGCTCATCGCGATTTCGTTCTTCCGGGAAATACCGGAAGAGCTTAATGAATCTGCACGTATCGACGGGGCGAGTGAATATCGCATCTTTGCCCGAATCATTCTTCCGGTCTCCATGCCGCTAATTGCGACAATGTGCTTGTTCATAGGGTCGGGACATTGGAATGCCTGGCTGGATTCGGCATACTTCGTGCAGGATGAAGGTCTCCGAACCCTAACTTATCGAATGATGCAGGTCATTAACCAGTCCATGGTGGCCTCTTCGAGCGACGCAGCGTTATCCATCATGTCGAGATCCAAGGTTACTCCATTCTCCGTTCAGGCTACTGCAATGATCGTATCTATTATCCCGATTCTTGGGGTGTATCCGTTCTTACAAAAACATTTCGTATCCGGAATGATGCTAGGATCGGTTAAGGGTTGAGTTAAATTGGTTTCCTAGCATTGCTGTGCTGCAGCCACCGATGCTTTGAAATATTAAAATTCTATTGGGGGATTAACAAATGGCAAAGCAGTTGAAATCGACTGTATATATGATGGTTGTCGTGCTGCTGCTAGGAAGCATTCTCGCGGCATGCAACAAGAATAACGAGAATGGCAACGCTTCACCTAGTAGTCAAGCTAGCAAGGAAAATGCCATGGCAAGCGAAGATACGAATGCGAGCAATTCGGCAAGCAACGAGGCAGGTAGTAGTCCAGCCCCCTGCGACAAGCCTGTTGAACTGACCATGTTTGTCGATGCTACATGGTATCCGTTCCAGGATTGGTCTGGGGAAGTGCCTGAAGCTATTACGAAAGCGACATGCGTGAAGCCGGTCGTTACGGTAGCTACCGACGACAAACAACTGGCATTGATGGTAGCCTCGGGAGATTTACCCGATATGGTCGTCTCGTTCAATTTCAAATTAATGTCGGACGGAAATTTAAGCCAACCTTACAATAAAATTTTCCCTAAATACGCTCCGGAAGTGAAGTTCGATCCGATCAAAGAATTCGTGAATACGGTTAGCGATGGCAACTATTACGCGATACGCAATGACTTTTCTACGGAGGCGGAGTGGAAGAGCAACCCCTACGCCCATATGATGGTTGCGGGACTTGCGATGCGCAAGGATATATTGGATGAGCTAGGGAACCCGACGATTCAATCCTTGTCCGACCTGGACAAAGTGTTCACCGACGTGAAGGCCAGGCACCCCAAAATGATGCCACTGATCTTAAACCCTAACTGGCAACGTCCGTATTTCGATACGCAATTCGGCGCCCAGGGCGGCTTCGTGGATAAGGATGGAAAAATCGTCTATTACCTCAGAACGCCTGAGGTCCAGAAGTCTCTCATGTATATGAATAGTTTGTATCGAAACGGGTTCATTACGTCCGAGAACTTTGCTTATAAGAACGAAACAGAAACGGAGCAAATGATGCTTGACGGAAAGGGCTTTGCCTATACTTGGACTTATTCCGGAGCTGAACGAATGAACGCGGATGGCAAGGGCATTCATCAGTTCGTCCAGTTAGCTGAACCACTTGGCCCGGATGCCTCCGTTGTGAGCACGGGAACTGGAGGTCTTGGCGTCTACGTTACCAAAGACAACAAGAACGTGGAAGCATCTGTTAAATTTCTGAAATATATGTACTCCGAAGAAGGTTGGAGACTTGGCGAGTGGGGAATCGAAGGCACCGATTGGACTTGGAACGATGCCGGGTATCCGGAATTCAAGAACGACGTCAATAGTCTCGACTACCTCAAACAGAAAGGCGTATATTGGTGGGGAGTTCCGTGGGAAACCGGTGTAGGCATGGCGTTGTCCTCCTATAAAGCAGGCTCGGAAACGACGCGGCAAGGCCAACAGTATTCAAAGATCATCAAATTTAATCCTTCTATCGGCATGATTAATCCGGACACCGATTCGCCGGAGGCGGTTATCAAATCCAATATCGATAACATGGTCAAAACGGAAGTTACCAAGGTCTATCTGTCCAAAACGCCGGAGGAAGCTCAAAAGGCTTACGACGAGATGGTGAAGAAGGCTGAAAAAATCGGAATGACCAAGCTCGAGGATTGGGCAACCGTGCAATACGGACCTTTTAAAGAAAAGTACGATGCTTTGACGAAATAGTCCACAAACGATTACAATTTTACACATGCGGAATGTGGCTCCTTCGGAGCTTGCATTCCGTTTGTGCCTTTTTGGTTCTATCCTAGAAGCATGGGAGACTATGATGACGATGCGCATCAGCACTAAGATGATTGTAGGGTATATTCTGCTTATCGTCCTTCCGTTTATGCTGTTCGCTGTATTTGTCTATTATCAACTGTACGAAAAAATGTTTGATCAATATCAATTGGCTAATCAGCAGAACATCGAGCTGTCGGTTGGAAGCTTGGAATCCAGTCTAGGCAAGATCGAGTCTTTGCAGTCGATTTACCAGAATAACGCGGCATTAATCGATTACATACGCGGCGACTTCATGGAGGACCGGGATCTTATTTATTCCTATTTAAAAGACATTAGTCCGGCGATTTCCTTCGCTTCCTTGGGAGAGCCGGCTATCAGTTCGTTAACGATATTCCCCAAGACGAAGCAACGTCCACTATGGGTACCTGGATTTCAGAGTTACGAAGAGATCCATGGCATATTATCCGAACGGGAAATTTCCTCCCTTAAGCCAGCCATGGGACTATGGAAGCATACGATAGGCGAAGATGGGCTATCTCTGGCTTACTATCACAAAATTTATAGCGAGACATATACGGGCGATCTTGGAATCATACAAATGAAGGTTAAACCGGAATTGTTCGAAAACTTGCTCGAGAATTTACGTGCGGTTCATCCGGGAAATAATCTTGTGCTCCTGGGCGAGAACAAGGAAATTATGCCAACCGCATTTCAAACAGGACTAACGGATTCACAAATTATGAATATCGTGTCGGCAGTCAAAGTGAAGTCAAATAGCCCTTTTCAAACGGACAATAATCATTTGCTTGTGAATTCAGTCGATATCAAACGTCTCGGAATAACAGTTGTCGAAGTAAACAATCGGAATAAAGTATTCAACTTCCTGCGTATCAAACAATTATGGGTAATTGGCGGTGGATCGCTCCTATTGTTGTTATCGGCTATGTACTATCTCATCGTGTCCTCTCTAACGAAACGAATCATACTCTTGTCGCGTCATATGCGCAAGGTAGGACAGGATTCTCTTGGTCATCCTTATTCGGGTCATGCAGGAACGGACGAGATTGGTTTTCTCATCTCCAACTACAATGCAATGATTATCCGCATGGACGAATTGGTTAATCGCGTTCAAAAGGTTGAATTGCTTAAAAAGGAAGCCGACTTCAAGATGCTTCAAGCGCAGATTCAGCCTCACTTTTTATACAACACGTTAGAGACTATGCGAATGTTGGCTCGCAGTAATAAGGATTACATAGTCGCCGATATGGCGCTCTCCCTGGGGAATCTCCTTCGTTATAGCTTAACGAAAGGCAACGATACGACATTAAGGGAAGAACTTGAGCATGTGAAAGCCTATATCGCTATCCATCAGATTAGGATACCCGATCTTGATTTCCAATTGGAGATCGACGATAGTATCATGATGCTTCGTTGCCCGCGTTTTATCCTGCAGCCGTTGGTAGAGAATGGAATGATTCACGGATTATCTCCTAAGAGGGGTTCAAAGAGGATCTCGATCCGGATTAACCAGGAAGAGGGCTATGCCACAATTCTCGTAGCCGATAATGGTGTTGGGATTTCAAGTGAGAAGCTAATGGCGTTGCGACAGTTCCTAGCAGGGACGGCAGGGGAAGAAGCAATTGAAATTCGGGGAATGGGAATAGGGCTTAACAACGTTTCGGAACGGATGAAAGCTTATTTCGGGCAAGAATCAGAAATGCACATTGATAGTACTATTGAGGTTGGGACAGCCTGCTCCCTAATCATTTTATTGAAGGAGGAACCTCATGCTTAAGCTCCTGATTGTGGATGACGAGCCTATCATTCTAGCGGGTATTAAGGATCTCATCGAACAAGCAAATACCCCATTCGATAGAATCACTACGGCATGTGACGGAATCGAAGCGATAGAGATGTTAGAGTACTTTCAACCAGATCTCATAATAACTGATATTCAGATGCCCGGAATGAACGGCCTTGAATTCATTCGACAGGCAAAAGCCAAAGGTTTCAATAGGTTCATCATTCTGTCAGGTTACGATATGTTCGACTACGCCCAGAACGCCATTCGTCTTCAGGTCGTGGAATACTTGCTCAAGCCGATTAACGAATCTCAGCTTCACGAGTTGCTTAGACGGCTGGCGATTGCGATTCTGGATCAACGACAGACGGGAAACCCCGAAGAAGGCAAGAAACAAGGGACCATAGCCGTTAGCGAGCATGTGCGTATGCTCATGGACTATATTCATACGAACTATATGAAGGATATCTCATTATCAGATGCGGGCAACGTAGTCGGCATGCATCCAGCCTATGTCGGTCAGATATTCAAGAAAGAGACGGGCATATCTATCGTACATTATATTAATACCGTCAGGATCGCCAAAGCCAAGGAACTGTTGAACAACGACGAGACTCTGTCGCTAGAAAAGATAGCTAGCTGCATAGGTTTTGAGAACAGGCGGACTTTCTATAAAGTATTCCAAAAGCATGTCGGTCAAACTCCGGGCGATTATCGAAATCTAAATCGAGCACCCTCCCACTAGGAAGAGCGCTCGATTATTCTTTCATAAGTGCACGCTTTAATTAAGGATTGACTACGATCTCAGCAAATTGCATTCGATACTGATTAGAGTCGTTTGGATTCTGTCTTAGGCTAGTGCCGTTCACTCTAATGTATCTGGCATTTTGAGCGGCGAAGGTAAAGGTTTGCCCAGTACCCGAAGGTAATGCATAACCCGTATTTGTTATAACTGTATTCCAGGTCGAATTATTCGTCGAGACATCGATCGTGAAGTTGATCGGGAATCCATATCCGGTATTTACACCATCATTTCTCGGATATAGAACGACCTTTGAGAAAGATTGGGATGTACCTAAATCAACAGTAACCCACTCCGTATGATTGGTAGTCAAGCTATTTGCGCTAGACCATCCCATGGATCCCCCAATCGAGGATGTCGTCCCATCGGTTGCTTTGGCAACTCCCCAGTCCGTATTGTCTACCGTGCTGCTCGCCGTAACGGTTTTATTAATTGCCAGATTCGGTGTCGCTGTTGTAATAATCTTAAATTTGTCCAACTGCATGTAGCTTCCGCTCGTTTTTACACCTTTAATGGTATGACTTCCTGAAGTTAGACCATAAATACCGTATAACACTTGTTGTGGCAAGTATCCGGTAGCATTTACTGCACTAACCGTCTGTTTGAATACGTTATCGATATAAATATCTATATTGCCGTAGTTAGAATCCTTAGAGCTAATATATTCGATGCCGGTACCAGTAAAGGTGTATTGAAAATAATTGTTATTGGTAGTCGTATAATGCACATCGTTCAGATAATCTCCGACGTTACGGTTGCTGCTTAAGCCCCAAGATCCGTTGTAAGTAATGCTGGAGGCTGTGTCATTAAGATAAGAAAAGCCATCGTAGCCGCTAACGACAAGCTTTATTACAGTATCGAGGCTATCCCATGAATCAGAGGAGCCTAATGTTAGCGTCACGCCGCTAGAATTTTGAGAAAGAGAAACCGAATGCCCATTCTTCAAAATTGTCGCGGAGCTAAATAATTTACCGTCAGCAGGTACAGGCAAAGTTAATACTTTTGTGCCAGAGGGAGGATTTAAGACATGGATATATTCAACCGTATCGTCGGTTGATTTAGTGGCGACGATGCCATTGGCAAGACCGTTGAGCGTAACTCCGCTTGCTCTTGGATAGGATGTGCTTGGGAAAACATTTTTCAAGGAAGTCCCAACGGCATTTACATAAGTACCTAGCGTCGTCAGAGCCGATTTAATGCCGTCTTCCCATAAAGCGCCGGAGCCGGCATAAGTACCTGCATCCCAAAGCATACCGCCGCCGTTTCGATTTACGCCGGCCTCCAACACAGTGAATCGGAACATTTCTTCCGGACTATTCCGGAGAACATTCGTACCTTGGGGAACGGAAGCCCACCAAGCCCATTTCGGAGAAACGTTCTGGGTCGTCATTACCGTTGCAGTCATATTGTTAGTCGCTGGCCAAGTGTTCACGCTGGTGGGTTGATTATAATATTCCCTAGCCATATAATCGGCCGCTCCGCCGCTAAGGGAAACGGCAGCGTCTCCAGTGCCGCCACTTCCAATAATAATTCGGTTAGGGTTACCGGCAAGCATGCTAGTCCGTAATCTGGCTTTGTCAATCATGTTCTGATAGTAGCTCTCATACATCATATCGACAAAATATCCGTCAATTGCGGTTCCATAGCGATTACCCAATTCCGTGACGATGTCGTTAACGAAATTATTCCAGGTAAGATATCCTCCCGCAGAATTGTTCCATCCGGTTGCCGTTTGGTCCGCAGCTGTAAAATCATGACCATCCGTAACGTGAATATAAAGCACTAATTTAATACCATAAGGTTGCAACGCATTTATCAAGTCTTGAATGACATCGTGGTTTGAGGAATGACCGGGACGCCATTGATTCATTTTGGTGCTTGGATACAATGTGTTCATCGCATAGTGCCAGACTGTGAATGCCACGTAATCGACACCGAACGAATGAGCATCCGCAGCATATTGCGTGGCATTGAAATTATTCCCAAGCTCATTAATGTCGAGAGGTACGGTACCATTTGGATAAATCGTTTGAGTAAAAGTAGAAGAGCCGTATGTGAAATGATTGAAGAGACCGTAATGCGACTTTAAATACCAATTGTTGGGGTCGGGAGCAGCTTCAGATTGAGATACGCTCAAATTAAAACCAAGCAATAGGAAAGCGATAATCATAAAACAACGGCTAACTTTACGTGAACTTCTTAGAATCATAAATCTCACTTCCTCTTATATTATTTGCAAGCGCTTGCATGATCTGAATGTATCATGAAAAAGTACAAGCGAAAAAGATAGTAAAACTACAATATGTTCTGCTATACTTCGATAAATTGGAAAAGGCGGAGGACGCATAGATGAGAAGACTTAGACCGTTGCAGATTTTTCGCGATTTCTCCATTAGCCAAAAGCTTTTTGTTTACCTCGTAATTTTTATAGTCGTTCCATTGGTCATTGCAGCCGTTATTATTAATTCTAAAGCAACGAATGTCATTACGAATAAAACACATGAAAATGCCTTTCAAACGCTGAAACAGACCCGATTCAGCTTGGGAAATTTAATTCGGGAAACCGAATACTTGTCCCTGTTCATGTTGTCAAATGACAATATTCAAATAATGATAAAGGATTACTTGAATAAGTCCTATTTGGACTATGATCGGATGAAAAGCGCGCTGTTAAGGGATTGGGGAGGAAACACATTTCAATCCATCATGGACTCCAAGCCGTTCATAGATTCGATCTGTTTGAGCAATAACGGAGAAATAATATTTCAATTCGGTAATTTGGTTCAAACGGAGAATACACAATTTAATCAAATGTCCTCCCAGTTAAAGGGGAAGATTTTGTGGACACCTGTATATGAAATGAAAAATATTAAAGGCTCGAAGCAAGTCATTTCACTCATCCGAGCAGTTAACAATCTCGATAATTCCAAAGAGATCGCAATTGAGAGAATTAGCATCGATGAGGGAAAATTATCTAGTTATTATTCAAGTGCGGATTCATGGAAGGGTAGTCAAATCTATTTGATAGACCGGGAAGGTAATGTGCTGTCATCCATTGATAAAAGTATGCTCGGAGAAAAACTCGGCGATAAGGCTTATATTCAACGAGCTTTAGCAGAGTCGGAAGGAAGCTTTACTACCAGAATCGGTAAAAAAAGCTATGCTGTTTTGCATTACAATGTCGATGAAACTGATTGGAAAATGATTCAGCTTATTCCCGAGAGTGAATTGAAGAACCAGATCTATGTCATTAACATGTTTATTTTCATTTGTATTGCCATCTGTCTAATATTTGGAATTATTTTCTCTATTATTCAGAACAGAAGCATTATCCGACCGTTAAAGCAGCTTGCAAAAGAGATGGGCAAAGTAAAAAATGGCGTTTTTGATGTGCAGTTAAGAATTCATTCTCAGGATGAAATCGGCCGGGTCAGCAACATCTTTATCAATATGATCAAGCAGATCAAAGAACTCATTGATACCGTGTATAAGGGTCAAATAAAAGAAAAGGAAGCCGAATTAAAGGCTTTGCAAGCTCAAATCAATCCTCACTTTTTGTATAACACACTCGATTCTATTCGTTGGCTCGCCGTAAAGAATAAAGATTACGATGTGAGCGATCAGATTGAGGCGCTATCCGATCTATTCCGTCATGTCTTGAACAAGGGACACGAGATCACGACGATTCAAGAAGAGATTGAGCATTTGCATAACTACATGTTAATTCAGCAAAACCGGTTTGGCGAAAAAGTGATGTTTGTCGCTAATGTCGACCCTGCCACGCTTTCCATGATGACACTAAAATTAATATTGCAGCCTTTGATAGAGAATGCGATTTTCCACGGACTGGAACGGAAGATTGACAAAGGTACGATTACTTTGACGATCTATTCCGAAGAAAACAAGCTCAACTGTATTGTTGAAGACGATGGTGTAGGCATGGATGTCGAGCAAATCAATCAAATGTTAGCGAACAAAGAGGATTCTCATAAAGTGTTTGCTCTTAAGAATATCCACGAACGGATTCAGCTTAGATATGGCGAGGAGTACGGTCTGCATATTGAAAGCAAGCTAAATGTGGGCTCGAAGATACAAATAGTTATGCCGATCATCACCAGAGGTGAATCCTAATGAAGCTACTAATTGTTGATGATGAAATTCAGATCAGACAAGGAATCAAAGAAGGCATTGATTGGAAATCGTATGGCTTTGATGAGGTTTTTGATGCCGAGAATGGGGTCGTAGCTTTGGATATTTTTCGTTCATTTCAACCTGAAATAATCATTACAGATATTCGTATGCCCGGAATGGACGGTCTCGAGTTGAGCAAAAGAATAAGAGAATTATCCAAAACATGCAAAATCATTATCTTAAGTGGTTATTCTGATTTCGAATATGCCAAGACAGCCTTGCGGATCGGCGTCAATGAATACGAGCTTAAGCCTGTCAAAATAAAAAGCTTGATTCAAATGGTTGCTCAGCTAAAGGCAAAAGTGGAAAAAGAAGCCGCCAATGAGCAATTAAATCGTATCGCGAGAGAACAGCAAATGGTCGATAGCATTCTTCAAGGCGAGATATCCAATTCACGTGAAATCAAAAGAATTTTCAGGGAATATTATCAAGTACATTTCGACAAGAGCTTAATTTGCATAGTCGCCGACGTTGATCGAATCAAGACGGAAACCCAACCTTCATCGGATAATGAGGGGTTTTATTCGGCATTTTCGCAACAGCTTGAACAGATGTCGCAAGCCCTTGAAGGGATTCTAATCGAGAAATCATCTCAGCTTATTTACATATTGGTTTCTCAACATAAGCGTTCGGACCTAAACGATAAAATACAGAGTTATTTTAAGAAAATAAATCGAAGTCTCCATGAAATTTATCAAAAATCCATCTCGATGGGTGTCAGCACTATTGGCGATTTGGAGAATATACCGAATGTGATCGAAGAAGCGAATAAAGCACTCGAGAAAAAGTTTATTTATGGCAGGGCTAGCTTAATCTTTTACAAGGATATACAAGCCGTTCATGAGAGCCAACATCCTTATGTCGTGAAAGAAAACGAACTTAAGGAATACATTATGCAATCTAATGCTGAAAGTGCAAAACAGCTCATCAATGATGAGTTTGACCATATCTCGCAATCCAGTTTGCTTACCGTGTTCCGTGTTAAAATCATTTGTTTGGAACTTATCCATATCCTGTTGAGATCCTTGAACGAGCAACGATTAGAGATTGAACTATGGAAAGAGGAAGAGGAATTAAACCATTTGGAATGGATGGAAGATTGCTTCAATTGGGTCATTCGTATTTATGAGCGCGTGTTCTATGATCTGTCAAAATCCAACACAAGTAGGCATAATCCGAATATATCCAAAGCAATAAAATTTACCCGAAAACACTTCCAGGAAGAACTATCCATCGAAGTATTAGCTAACTATGTAGGCTTTACCCCGAATTATTTCAGCCATCTTTTCAAAAAGGAAACGGGTATCGCATTTAATGAGTTCCTCAATAAAACGAGAATTGACGAAGCCAAACGACTACTCAAACAATCCAATCTCGTCGTTTATGAAATATCTGAAAAAATCGGTTTTCAAAATTATAAATACTTTATTCAAGTTTTCAAGAAACTGGAAGGATACTCGCCGACGAAGTATCGCAAAAACCTCTAATTCCACTTTTCGTTGATTGAAACATCGTAGAATTTTAAGAAAACCTTGTAGTTTTTACGCCTATACAGGTGTTTCTTGTCAGGGCTAAGATGAAAGCGTAAACAATAAACAATAGAGAGGGACAAAAAAATGATCAAGAAAAAAGGGTTTAAGGCAGCTTCACTATTGATGCTTTGCGGTCTGATGATAGCGCTTTCGGCATGTGGATCAACCAAAAAAAATAATGTAGACAAAGCTTCAACATCACCTTCAGTTGCTGCATCTGAAACTCCCGCACCATCCGAGTCTGCACCAGTAAAAATAATCAATGTCGAGTTTTATGGGAAGATCGTAGAATTCAGCTCAACGGATGCAATGATGGCAGAAGTGAAGGACGAGTTGAAGGATAAGTACAAAATCAATGACATTCAAGTGGATTGGGGCAATTTAGAGAAGGTCGTTAAAACGGGAATAGCTTCCGGTACACCTGCCGATGTATACCAATTCTGGCCACAAGCCATGAAGACATTCGTTGACAACGGGCAAGCATTGGATCTTACTCCTTACTTGGAAGCCGACGGCGGCAAATGGAAAGATTCGTTTAATCAAACGCTGCTCGATATCGGGAAATATGACGGCAAATATTACAACGTTCCGCTAGCCTCTAACTTCTCGCTGATGATCGTGAACAAGGATCTCTTTGAAAAAGCCGGTCTTACTGTATCCGATACTTGGTCTTGGGATCAGTTCATGGCAGCGAATCAAGCCTTGAAAGACAAAGCAGGCACTCCGTTCGGATTTGCATCGCATGGTAATCCGGATTGGCTATTCCGTAATGGGATTATGAGCCTAGCCAAAGATCAAAACAAGTTAGAAGATTTGGCAGCAGGTAAGATAGCAGGAAACGATCCAATCTACGGAACGACATTGGATAATATTAAGAAATTGTACGATTCGCAGCTATGGTACCCAGGAAAAGGCGCTCTTACAGCGACAATGGATGAGAACAAATCAGCCTTCCTCCAAGGAAAAGTAGGCATTATCGGTTGGGTAGCCTCGGATACTGCCGCATTCTTGAAGTCCGCTCAAGAAAAAGGAATCAATGCAGTGGTTGTCGGTTGGCCGACTATGGGTAGCAGCGATGTCATATTGGGCGGAGCAGACGGGTTGTTTATTCCGGCTAACGCGCCTCATCCAGAAGCTGCGGTAGAAGTTCTTAAAACTTACCTTGGTGACAAAGTACAGGCGATCAACGCCGCAGCGGGTTACCCGACTGGCAACAAGAACGCGGTAATTGAAGATCCAAATATCAAAAAAGTAGTCGGTTTGGCTGCAGCGATCTTCCCGCATGAGCTTGAGCAATTATCGCCTAAATTAACGGATTACGTTGAAAAACAAATTCTAGCCAATTATGTATTAGGTGGATCGAGTTTGAAAGATGTTGCTTCTGACTTAGACAAACTCATTAAAGAAGCAACTGCTGCAAAATAAGTTCAATAATCAATAATAGATGGATTCGTCCTATGAATGGGTATGAGGAAACCGCTCATACCCATTCATAATATATAGAGAGTGGAGGAATGAAATTGAAGGCAGGTTCAAAGAGTAAACTCAATCGGACAACGACAATAACGGGCATTGCATTCCTCATTCCTGCAGTTGTGATGATTACATTCGCAATATTCATTCCAACGATATGGAATTTCATATTATCTTTTCAGCATTGGGATGGTGGCTCCAATCGGAGCTGGGTAGGTTTGGATAATTACAAAGAAGTTTTCGCGGATAAGACTGCAATTATCAGTATTAAACATTCCGTATATCTTTCAGTTACTTCTACGTTCGTGGCTGTCATTGTCGGAGTTGTGTTAGCGGTTCTGATCTATCGACTGGGCAGAAAAGAAGGAATGGTTTACCGACTCATTCTATTTATACCTTCCATGATGCCTCTAGCCATAATCGGAGTGCTATTTACTTTCATTTATAATCCGGAAATGGGGCTGCTGAATCAATTCCTCAAATTAATCGGAGCAGACTCTTTGGCAACTGCCTGGCTTGAGGATAAAAACACCGTATTAAACGCCGTAGTATTCGTTGGAATATGGAGAATAGCCGGATTAGCCATGATGCTTTGTTTTGCGGCAATGCAAGGTATTCCAATTTCCTTGCTAGAGTCGAGCAGATTAGACGGTGCGGGGTACTTCAAGCAGATCACCCAAATCATCATTCCATTGATTAAACCAATCGTCCTATTATCGTTTATATTCACGCTGGTCATGCAATTCAAAACCTATGATTTAGTATTTGTTCTAACGAAGGGCGGACCGGGGAATTTCTCGAAAACAGTACCGCTTCATATGATCGATACCGCATTTTCATTCGGTGAGTACGGTCAATCGGCTGCCATGGGTTTTCTATTCGCGATTATCGTGACCTTTTTTATTCTTCTGACCAACAGACTGCTTCGAGGTGAAAGTTATGAGTACTAGTCGTAATCGCAATACGAGCAGAGGAATTAACTTGAGCCGTATAATAACGCTGGCATTTGTATTAACGACGGTCTATCCTATTTTATTTGTATTGCTGACGTCCTTGAAATCGACGGATGAGTTTTATACGAATGTTTGGTCTTATCCTCATCATTTTCAATGGAACAATTATTCCAAGGCATTGTTCGATGCGCACATTGGCGTCTATTTCACGACAAGTTTAATCATTGTTGGAATAAGCGTTATTTGTATCTTAATCTTGGGAGCATTGGCTGGGTACGCTTTAGCTCGATTACACGTGCCCTATCGTAATCTGATTTTGTTTTTGCTGCTATCAACGACCTTTCTGCCATCTGAAACAGTCATTATGCCGCTCTATATTATGATGAGCCGAATGAAACTAGTCGGTACTTATCTTTCTCTAATAATTCCATACATCGGATGGGCGTTGCCCATTACAATTGTAATTATTCAGCGTTTTTTCGTTTCGCTTCCCAATGAACTAATTGAGTCAGCTCGGATGGATGGGTGTACCGAAACGCAAACGTTTAGGAAAGTGATGGCCCCCTTGATGCTTCCCGCATTAGCTACGTGCGCTATTTTTAGCTTTGTAAGTTTATGGGGGGAGCTACTATGGGCGTCCATTGCTTTGTCAATGTCCAAGGTAAGGACGATTCCATTCGGGATTCTTAATTTTCAGTCGCAATTTCAAACCGACTGGGGACCGATGGCTGCCGCTATTGCACTAATATTGATACCTCTTATGATCTTCTTCCTGTTTACTCAGAAGTATTTTGTTCAGGGACTCACAGGTGGTGCGGTAAAAGGATAAAGAT
Organism: Cohnella endophytica; assembly: GCF_003628305.1. GTDB lineage: Bacteria > Bacillota > Bacilli > Paenibacillales > Paenibacillaceae > Cohnella > Cohnella endophytica. The sequence continues at coordinate 297,250 of NZ_RBZM01000003.1, forward strand.
AAGTATTAGATATTTACAATTACGGTTCTGTTAAATGCCGTCGCCATTCTTTGATTGGTGACGGCTTTATTTTAGATTCGTTTGAATTTATATTGTGTGGCAGTCATGCCATAGTATCTCTTGAACGCATTACTGAATTGTTCCTGCGAGGTATAGCCGATCTGAACAGCGATAGCATAAATGGATAACTCGGTCGATAACAGTAACCTTGATGCGGCACTCATCCTTACTTGAGCTTTCTTTTCACTAAAAGAAATTCCGTACTGCTTTCGGACGGCACGCTCCGTCTGTCTAGTGCTTAATCTCAAATTATCTGCAAGCTTTTTGAGTGTTATGGATGGGTATTGGTACAGGAAACAGTTCTCAATGGTAAGCAGTCTGCTGTCATCTAATGTCTTAAGCGGGACAGGATGTAGGGAGGAAGTATGTAGCGAATATTGTCTCACCAGTCGAATCACGATTATCTCCAAAATGTTTGTTACCGTGTGATGAAATCCGACAGATTGAATAGACAACTCCGATGCTAGCATTTCAAATAATGCCATCATATTTTCTCTATCCGTTCCGATCCAGAATGGTGTGCTCATTAAAAGCTCGGACATTAGCCTATCATTCGCTATGTGATTCCGGTTTATTGCAGGTGTTGAGTCCCCAGGAAGCACCTCGAAAAAGATACAGTATTCAGCCATTGGATCATTAAAATCCGGAATTTGCTCATGTATGATATCTGGGCCAGTCATAAATAGCGTTCCTGGCGTGATCGGGTAACTTTGATCTTGCGCAATCAGAGTTCCCTTTCCTTGTGGAATGTAGTGAAGCTCATAACTGCCTTGGCTGTGGCTATGTTCTGGCATTGAACTGAGAAAATAACCGAATTTAACATATAACACATTCAGTACAAAGTTACCAAACCGGAGTTTGATATCTATATTTTCGATATTAACAGGAGGTAGATTCATTTTTCTGTTCTCCTCTGTGAAAATGCGACATCTTACTAACGCGATTCGTCGTCATGAAGGGATAAATTATCCTCTGTGTATCGATATAATTATAGGTGAAAGGTTAAGGTAGCGGTAGATGTGCGGTCAGATTTATGAAGAGTGATCATTAAAGGAGGATGACAAAATGAAAATTGATCAATTTCATAGACGATTATATGAGAAGGGAAACTTCGCGAATTCCTACACGGAAGTGCCAACCTCTAATCCGGGATTTGAGTGGCGAGAGGGTATGATTAGCGGTAACGGGGAAAACGGTTATATTACTTCAGGCTCCCCATATAAGGACAGTTTTATATTTCAGAATATTTGGTTTAATTACCCTTCAAAGGAACCAAGAACAATTCCAGAGGAAATAACCGAGCAACTTGAGGATGCAAGACGAAACGTCTTTAACCTGAATGACCAATGGAAGATAACTCATTCAAACGGTGCAACCAGAATGAGAACATTCTATTATAGCTACCATCCTGGGCATCAACTTAGATTGAACGCAATGAAAATGGGGAGCATATCGGAATATGTAAGATGGACGAATCACGAATCAGCGGAGACCGGTGTACGATACACGGATGATTACGGACAATGGATACGAACCAGTTTTACTTCCAGAGAAGATAATGTTTCGATTACAAAGATCTCTCAATCCACCGAGGGTACGAAGATCAACATGATCCTCTCAATAGATGACATCTCGGGGATGTGCGGAGCACACAACGGTAACTCTGAGGTGATGGCGCTTCAATATAAAAAGCTAGTTGATAATGATGCAGAATATATCGCACAGGTCGTTCATTACCCTTCCTATCCGGGTAGCGAGTTGACTCAAGGAGGATATGCCGGCCTAACAAAGGTCATCGTGGTGAACGGTACCAAGAAAAAAGTTTTGCTAGCAAATTCATATGAACCGATGAATGTGGGGACAGAGCAGAATCCTGCAATTCAAGTGCTGAACGCAGATGCTGTCTATTTAGTCACGCAATGCAATAGAACATTTGATATGGGGGAAATAGAAGAGTTCTCGGATGTGGGACAATATGCAATCGTTGAACAACTGCTTCAAAACACTAAAGCTGTTGAAGCAAAATATAAAGATGGGAACGGCGAATTTAATTATGTCGCTTCTCTCGATTTCCACAAACAAAAACACTCAAGTGAATTCAATGCCGTGAAATTTCAGATCAAAGGTGCGGAAGATTTCAAATACATGGATAATCAAACGCTAATTAATGTTCAGAAATCAGCCTCAACGAAAGTCAATCATGCTTTTATGGAGCAAGTATATAATCAAGGCCGATATGCTATGATCTGCTGTAGCGGCTCAAGCGCACCTCGCCTTTATGGAATGTGGACCGGAGAATGGAATCCTGGCTGGCGAGGTATATACACCCTAGATGCGAACGTCAATTTACAGGTTGCCGCGATGAATACGGGGCATTTAACTCAGGCGCCTCTTGGGTATATCAACTTTTTCTTAAGAAACACGCCAGATTTTGAATACAATGCGCGATTGGCGTACGGGATGCATGATGCCTTACAGGTGTCTGTCAACTCGGATGGCGATCGCGGGATGCATGTGGAATATGATAACGATTATCCTTTTGAATATTGGAATGCAGGAGCGAGCTGGTGTCTACTGCCGATCTATGAATACTGGCAGTGTCAAGGCAATCAACAAATACAGATTCAAGAGGAGATGAAGATAGCTAATCTGAAGCCGATTCTGAGTGTAAATGATGGTGGCATGACAGATGAGGAATTCGCACAGCTCATTGGAAAAGGGTTTTTGGAGCTGGAAAAGGATGTCTTGCTACCCCTTCTTACGAAGCAGGCTAACTTTTGGGAACAAATATGCACCCCGGAGTACTACACGGATACAAATGGGAATGCTTGTCACGAAAGCGGTAAAACTGAGTTGTTACCAGGTGAGAAATACATGATTATCCCGACCTATTCTCCTGAGAATAGTCCGCTTGGATATAGCAGCACGATCACTGCGAATGCCACAATGGATATCGCAGCTGCTCGGGATGGTCTGTATATGGTCATTGCAATGGAAAAAGCAGTAAAACGATTCGGATATGAAGCTGCGATCGTCAAGTGGGAAGCATTGTTGAATCTGCTACCTGATTATAAATTTGATACAGATGGCGCTTTACGTGAATGGGCGATGAATGAATATATGGAAAATAATAATCATCGTCACTTAAGTCATCTATATGTAGCCTGGCCAGCATACGAAACACAGAATAATCCGGAGTTGTTCGAGGCAACAAGGATTGCGATAGAGAATAGAGAGAGATACAATACCGAGGATGCTACAGCAGGGCATGGTTGGATGCACAAAGCTCTTGTCAATGCAAGGTTGAAAGACGGTGACGGTGTTCTCAGTGCGTTACTACCCATGATGACAAATGCTGGATACTATGCATCCTTAATGACAGACCATGATACGAACAGAAGATGCCACACCTACTGTACGGATACATCCTTTGGAACTGTTGCAGCCATAAATGAAGCTTTAATATTCTCGAATACCGGTGAAATTGAGTTTCTTCCAGCTCTGCCTACTGAATGGAAATCGGGATACATAAACGGACTAATGGCAAGAACGCGTGTAAAGGTGAAGGAGCTAACCTGGGATCTAACTAATGGAACCGTATGTGTAATACTGAATTCAAGTACGAATGACAATACAATTAAATTAAGATTGGGAACTCCATGGATTCAGGTTACGGTCAATGGCAGTGAAACCAAGGTGCTTCAAGATGAGATAGGCTCACATATTCAATTGACGTTGCATGAGGGTATAGATGTTTCTATGGTATTTGATTTGTTTGATTTAGTGTAGTATCCGTGAATAGCTTTATTTTTCAAGATACCTATTTCCGTTATATAATTACAACTTTTAGCTATTTTTTTCTAAAAAGCAAAAAGTAAAATAGAATTAAGCGAACATGCGTATATGAAGGCTTGGATCGCTGTAGGAGCTTTTGCCATGGGGTATCGGCTTAGATTAGTCGATGTATATAAGGCAGCGAAAGCAAGTATCGCGCAAAAATCTAAGGGGGTTACGACAATGTTGATAGGTATTCCCAAAATTCTCTCTCCCGAATTAGTCAAAGTGTTAATGGAAATGGGGCATGGCGACGAAATCGTGCTAGCGGACGGTAACTTTCCCGCCGTTAGTCATGGCGAACGGGTCATCAGATGCGATGGACATGGCTTACCCGAGCTGCTCGAGGCTGTTTTAACCGTATTCCCGCTTGATCCTTACGTAGTGAAGCCTGTCGCGCTCATGCAGGTTGTTCCAGGTGATACCGTCGAGACGCCAATCTGGGATGTGTACGGAACAATTGTAGCTAAACGGTCGCACTTGAACGATGCCTTTGAAGAAGTCGAACGATTTGCGTTCTACGAGCGCGCCAAGCGCGCATACGCAATTGTGGCGACTGGCGAAGGCGCGTTGTATGCCAATCTGATATTGAAAAAAGGTGTTATAAAGCAATAACAAATCATTTAAGTTAATGAAATGCTCTGTCCAAACTAGGATGGGGCATTTCGTAATTAATAAGGAACTAACACGATGTTTAAATATGCTTGATAATCACTATGTAACATTCCCAACCCGCTATCGAATTGACCGTTTGTCAGAACTAGGTCCGGTTATCTAGATTTTTACGCTTTCTAGGGACTTTAATTTACTTCAATAATTGAATAATTTTGTACAGTAAGTAGAGTTGTTAGCGCTTACTTTGAGCAGTACTATTAGAGATGAAATCAAAGATCAAAGGAGTGTGTAGTGATGAAGCGAAAGATTAGCTTGTCAAAAAAGTTAGTTAGTTTCACGACGATGTTGTTCTTATTTATCTCTTCTTTAGGTTTTGCTGCTCCTCCTACATTTGCGGCCCAGGCAACGTATTACGTAGATCCTGTGAACGGAAGCGATACGAATGCGGGAACATCGACATCGACCGCATTCAAGACGATTACCAAAGCTCAATCAGTTGTTCGAACAGTGAACACCAATATGACGGATGACATTATCGTTAACCTACGTGGGGGAACGTACAATCTGACAAGTACGATTAATTTCACGAATGCTGATTCCGGAACAAACAATCATAACGTCATTTATCAAGCTTACAATAATGAGGTTCCGCTGCTGAGCGGAGGACAGAGCATTACAGGTTGGACTGCAGTCGGCAATGGGCAATACAAGGCATCGATCGGCGCTCTTAACTTCCGTCAACTCTACGTGAACGGAGTGAGAGCGAATAGGGCTCGAATGCCGAAGAAAGGCTCGAATTATCAACTGCAGGCAGTTGACAAGACAAATCAAAAGTTGACGATTAACAGTAGCCAAATCACCAACTGGGCAAATTTCGGTCAGGTGGAGATGGTGCTGGAATCACAATGGGGCGAAAGCTATTTGCGACTCTCTTCATATACGGTAAGCGGCACCAATGCCAACGTTTCTTTCGGGAGTACGGAATCCGCCATTCTCTTCGTCAGACCCTATCCGATATTAAATGCGGGATCACCTTTCTATTTCGAGAATGCTTACGAGTTCTTAACAGAGCCGGGAGAATATTACGTCAATACGGCGACACAAACGGTCTATTATTTGCCACGTACCGGCGAGTCGATGGCTACGTCTGACGTGAAGGCTCCGGTGCTGGATACGTTGCTAAATATTCAAGGAACATCGGTCAGCAGTCCTTTGAAAAATATACAATTCCAGGGCATTACCTTCGCGTATACGACTTGGATGTACCCATCATCGAACGGAATGCTGAATGCACAAGGCGGTAATTACAATTTATCGGCAAACGCATCCAATCAGCAATACGTCGCGAGACCGCCGGCAGCGGTGTACGCCGCCAATGCAGACAATCTCCTTTTCCAAGCAAATACGTTCTATCACATAGGTTCCACAGCTCTTGATCTACATCATGCCGTTCACAACAGCTCCGTTCTTGGAAATCTAATTACGGACATTTCAGGCAATGGAATTATGGTCGGTAAATTCTCTGATCCGACGGTGGAATACCACACCGTTTATAATCCGCCAACGACCCCCGCTGGAGAGAGCGCGTTGGAAGTCAATTCGGGGATTACGGTGAACGACAATTACATTAATCAGGTAGGTCAGGATTATTACGGGACGGCCGGTATCAACGCGGGCTTCGTCAAGAGTACGATAATTAATCACAACGATATCTCGGACGTTCCTTGGGCGGGCATAAGCTTGGGCTGGGGTTGGACGAGCGCTGCTAATGCCTTGGGCAGCAATCAAGTCAGCTACAACAACATTCATAATGCGGTGAACGAGCTGTGTGACACGGGAGGAATCTATCACCTTTCCAACGATCCGGGAACCGTATTCAATGGAAATTATATTCATGATATTATCCGAACGCCATATTCATGCGGTTCTGCCGTTGCGGGGATATATACCGATGAAGGCTCCAACAACATGACTCTTTCCAATAACGTCCTCGCGAACACAAACAATTTCATACAGCAGAACGCCAACGGTTCGAGCATGACCTTAACTAACAATCTTACAACCGGTGCTACCGTAATCGGAGCAGCGGGACTAGAGTCGGCGTACTTGGGCTTACGAACGAAGCTCAATTTGGCTTTCGGCAAGACTGTCACTTCGTCTTCCGTGTATGGAATCAGCGATCTCGCAACAAACGCATTGGATAATAACACGGCAACGGGTTGGTCACCGCTTGCGACCGATACTGCAGCCTGGTGGCAGGTCGATCTGGGTCAAGCTTATAAGCTTAGTCAGTTCTCGTTGACGACAAGACAAGGCTTGGATCAACCAGGAACTCGCAACAATTTCGAGATCCGAGCCTCTAACGATGCTTCCTTCGCAACCTATACCGTTATTGGCAGACAAGATAACACGGCGTTAACTTACGGCTCTACGCTAACAGGTGATGTTACCAATCGAACTCCATTCAGATACATTCGAGTGGCGAAGACGGACGGACAATATTTCTATATTACCGAATTCAGCGTAATTGGAGCCGGAGGGTCAATTGCTCAACCTCTTGCCCTGCCCGGATTCAATCCAGCGACTTATTACAAAATAACTAATCAGAACAGCGGATTGGTTCTCGATATTTATAACAATTCAACTTCCGATGGAGGAATCGCAGACCAATGGGCATCAAATGGAGGTAATAATCAGCAATGGCAAATCCAGAGCGTCAGCGGCAATCTATATAAAATCGTGAATCGGAACAGCGGCAAAGCTCTGGAGGTCCCGAACGGCTCTTATAATAGAGGAGTTCAGCTTTCTCAATATACGTATAATGGGAATAACAATCAACTTTGGTATTTCGATTATAATTCAAGCGGGCAGTATGTCATAAGGAGCTTTAAATCCAACCAAGCAATGGACGTTTATGCAAACTCCACAACGAACGGTGGAGTCGTTGATCAATGGGGTTATTTCAACCAGAGCAATCAAAATTGGACGATAAATTAATTCAGTAATCAAGTGGGAGACTTACCGGTTATCCGGGCAGTCTCCCTTTCCCACGTCATACAGATCTACAGAAATTGAAGAGAAATCTATAATAATAGAAGTGATTGGTCAGAAGGTTTCAACCGAGGAAAAGTCGAATGATGTCAGTATATGATCCAAAAAGGACGGAGTGGCAGCTATGATCATCAGAAGTCTTTTGAAGCCTTTCAAACGAAGTTTGTTCCTTAAACTGATTCTGTTCAACACGATCATGATTACCCTAACGATATCGGTGTCGGGTTATCTCATTATCAACAACATGTCCAAAGTACTTCAGGACAAGGAAATCAAGTTCGAAGGCGAAGCGCTTAAGAAATTGCAAAGCTATACGGCCGACGAGTACGATAAGATATTCAAAATCGTCTTCCAGATGAATTACCCGGGCGGAGTGGGGGAAGTTCTTGCGGTAACTGGGAATTTACAAGATAAGCTCTACTCCAACGACAATAACATTCGCAGAATTAAGGACTACCTAAGTACGATTTGTAGCTATGATGAGAATATCACTGACTTTATCGTCGTGACTAACGATAGCACGGTATTCTATGATACTGGCTTACCTAAGCAAGGAAGAACTGCGGTGGCCAGCTATCCATTCCTTGAAGATCCGACGATTGAGGATGTTAGGGACAATAAGATATTCATTAAAGCAATCAGGGACAACCCCTCCCGTTACATTCATAAAGGAAGCGACGACGTAGTCTCTTTCGTCGGCAACATCTATGATCCGGCCCATATCGAAAAAAAACAATCAGTAGGGGCTTATATTATTAACGTGTCGCTGCACAAATTTTACAATTCCTATATGGAATACGAGAGTAGCGTAAAAGGGGATTTCGTCATTTCTAACGATGAAGGGAACGTGTTGTTCAGCTCGAACAATAATTTTACGTTAGACAATGGCATTAATCTTTCTACAGCAGTAAAACTTATGTCCAAGCAGCCGAACGAGGTCAAGCTCTTAGGCAAACGTTATATCTATCACCGGATGGAGGTAGGCTCCACGCCACTTAGCGTAACCAACTATATTCCGAAGGATTTGCTCTGGGAGTATGGAAAGAGGAGCATTTGGGAGGTGTTTTGGGTATTGCTCGCATCGCTCGCAACAACGCTCGTGCTCTTATCTTTCATCGCCTATGTGTATTCCAATCGAATTAATTTATTAGTGAAATATATGAAGCGAATCAAGGAGGGTAATTTCACATCGCGAGTCCATCTTCGGTCTGAGGATGAGATCGGGAAGCTCGCCGTTGAATTCAACGATATGAGCCAGAAGCTGAGCGATTATATCGAGCGCGTTTATTCTGCAGAGATCGAGCAGAAGAGTGCTGAGATCAATGCATTGCAAGCACAGGTTAATCCTCATTTCCTATACAACACACTTGAGAGTATTCGTATGCAAGCACTGAAGGAGCACAATCCGAATATTGCCGAAATGATATCTCAGTTGGGTAATCTGTTCCGTTGGAGTGTGAAGACGAGCAACAAGGTCGTCGAGATGGAGCAGGAGGTCTATTACATTACGACCTATCTAGAGCTTCAGAAAATGCGCTTCAAGGATAGATTGAATGTGGATATTAATATAGCACAAGAGGTAATGCGTTTAGGAATCCCCAAGCTACTTCTGCAGCCTCTGATAGAAAATGTATTCGTTCATGCCATTGGAGACGGTGCAGAAAAATTAAGCATTCTGATCAAAGGAACAAGGCATGACGCTAATGTCATCATCACCATTCAAGATAATGGATCCGGGTTCGATAGTTCCACCTTAGCAAGGACGCAAAAGCAAATGGCAGGTTTAATCTTTGACGAAGATACGCATATTGGCATAGCCAACGTGAATAGCAGAATAAGACTTATTTTTGGCAAAGCTTATGGCTTGTTCATTGATAGCGTCGAAGGTTTCGGAACGACTATACAACTCAGATTTCCAGCCATGACGACGAGGGAGATGCAATCTCATGTACAAAATACTCATCGTTGACGATGAAGAAGCCATTCGTGAAGGGCTATCTTTTTTAATAGATTGGGAAGAGTACAATGCACAGATCATTGGTGTTGCATCCAATGGCAAAGAAGCGCTGGAGTTCATTCAAACATATAAACCGCATATCGTCATTACCGACATTAGGATGCCGACAATGGACGGTCTGGAGCTCATGAAGCTTCTTCATAGGGAGCAGAACGTGATCAGAGTCATTATCTTGAGCGGTTTCGATGATTTCAATTATGTGAAGGAAGCGATGAGGTTCGGTGCGGAGAACTATCTGCTGAAGCCTGTGGACAAGGAAGAGTTATCCAACTCCGTTAAAGAAATCATAATCAGCCTAGAAAGCAAGCGACACTCGCTGTTGAACGAAAGAGAGGGCTTGCAGGTCCTTCGAAATAATACGTTAAACCGAATTGTCAGTAACGATATCAGCATTAAGGAATATGGGGAAAAGGCAGATTTCTTAGGTATCGATCTTAATTTCGATATTCTCCAAGCGGCGGTCATCGAGCTGGGATTCGATTCCCGAACGAAGACTGCCGGTTCCAACCCCGATTTCCGCTGGATGAGATTCGCTTCTTTCAATATTTGCGAAGAGATCGTAAGGGAGAGGTCAAGCGGCATCGTATTTATTGATCCATCCGATCTCATCGTGATCCTGTTCAGACAACAACTGAGTCTATATCAGAATCAGAACGAGATCCATGGCATTCTTGCGGAATGCATGAGTCAGATCTCAAAGATTATTCGCACATCGTGCTTCTCAGCCGTGGGCTCCGAAGTCACATCCCACCGGGAGTTGGGATTGTCCTATCAACAAGCGATTGAATGCTTAGACTTCAAGCTGGCATTAGGCTTGAACCGGACGGCGTTCCATTCTGAGACGCTTGGTCTGCAGTCGGCGAAATCGAGTAGTGAATTGTTGAAATTATCACAACTGGAAGATTGGGTCCGAATGAGGAATAAATCGGAGTATATAGCCTACATAACCGAGTTGTTCAATGGTGTTCAAAGTGAAGGAATGCTAACTCCGGGTCAAATCAAGGATATATTAATTGAGATTGTCATATCTTTATTGAATGTCACGAGAGAATATATCCCTGATGCCTCGCACATTATCGATATTAACGAATTTACTCAGAAGCTTCATTCCGCCATTAATCTCAAAGAGTTGCTTGACGAAGTCGGTCATTTCGCAAGCGAAGCCATGGATCAAATCCAAAATTCGATGCACCGTCAATTCAGTAAAATTGTTGCCGATGCGATAGCGCACGTCAAGGTCAATTATTATTCCACTGAAATATCGTTGAAGACTCTAGCCGTCACCTTGAACGTGAACTCGGCGTATTTAGGCCGGACCTTCAAGGAAGAGACTGGTGAGTTTTTCTCCGATTACTTATTGAAACTCCGAATGGACAAGGCGAAGAGTTACTTGACGACGACTACGCTTAAGATCAACGAGATATCGGAGCTCATCGGCTTAATGAACAGCAATTATTTCTACACCGTGTTTAAGAAGTATACCGGACGGAGTCCGGGAGATTTCAGACAAGTATAAACATTGGTGTCGGTTGTATAATTCGTGCAGTTGAGAGCGTATTCCTCCTGAATTACACTAAATACAGATAGTAAGCCGCCGGTGGTTTCTTATCGATCATACACAGGATTTAATAGGGAGGATCATCAGTTGAAAAAATGGTTAAGCGTCATGGCGTGTTCTTTGGTTGCATTTACGATATTGGCAGGTTGCGGTTCGAACTCTAACAAAAATTCTTCGGCAAGCCCGGAAGCTGTATCCTCTTCTCCTGCGACGTCAGCTGCATCGGAAGCTCCGAAAGCAGATCCGGTTAAAATAAAATGGGCGATATTCGAGACGGACAACTTCACTGATGCACTCTGGCAGAGCATCATCGACTCATTTGAGAAGGAATACCCGGATATTCAAGTAGAAAAAGTACTCATGACCGGCGACAGCCGACCGCAATTCCTCAAGACCCTGCTTGCAGCTGGCAGTCTTCCAGACATAATGCTTGATCCGGCCGAATTAGCCAAAATCAAAGATGTCTTGGCACCAGTACCCGATGATCTATTAGCTAACTTCGAGGATGGGTCCGTACCTGTTTTTAACAATCAGAAGGTACTTGTACCCGCTAGTAAACAATTACGCTCAGCTACGTATTACAATAAGAAAATGTTCGCCGATGCAGGAATTACCGATGTTCCGAAGACTTGGGACGAATTCTTGGCGGCGTGCGAGAAGCTTAAAGCGAAAGGCATCACTCCACTTATTACTGCGGGTGCAAGCGATGTATGGGCGACTTCCTTTGGTTATTGGGTGAACGTCGTCAATCCGGAAGTTGAAGTTTGGAACGCGAACTTCAATGCCGATCTGAAGAGTGGCGCGGCGAAGTGGAACAATCCGGTCATTACGGATGCCTTGCAAAAGTGGCAGGATTTGTACAAGAACGGGTATTTCGACAAAGGCTCGTTATCTTATAGCTATTCGCAAGCTTCCGCCGAATTTCAAAAGGGTAGAGCTGCTATGATGATGGATGGGTCATGGGTAGCTCCTTCGCTAGACAAAGGCAACCTGACTGACTTCGGAGTGTTCCAACAACCGACGAAGGACGGAATCACGAGCTATTCGGCAGCCTTTAACTATATGGCAGTGTCTAACTCGTCCAAAAATAAAGATGCAGCCTTTAAATTCCTGAAGTACTTCCTAGTTGATAATAAGGACGTTTATCTGTCTTATATCAAAGCAGACGGCCTCTTGTCCTCGACCAAAGAGCCCGTTACTTATGAGATGGGACCTGTTCAAACCCAATTCGTCGACAGCCTAAAAGGTTTGAAGCTTGTCGACGAGATTACGAAGTTGCCGGGTGATAACGCGCTCCCTACTGGAATGGAAGATTTCACGCAGAAGTCTCTTCAATCTATTCTTGCTGGAGCACCTATCTCAAAAGAGCTAGATACGTGGGATGATCAATACAAGAAGCTATCGGCAGCGACAGCTGGAAATTAAGACTATAAAAAAAACATGAAAATCCCAGTTCAAAAGCTGGGATTTTCTGTATAAAGGGACTGGGAGAGCATGGGGAAAAGATCAATCCTATTCGCGTTACCTGCGTTTATTATCTACTCGGCATTACTGATCGTTCCGATCCTGTTGGCGTTCATGCTGAGCTTCACGTCATGGACAGGCTACGCAGCCAACCCCATTCACTATGTGGGAATCGCAAACTTTATTGACCTGTGGAAGGATGAGAAGTTCCTTCATTCAATATGGGTTACGCTCCGTCTGGTCCTCGTCGTGACTCTTGGATCCAATGCGCTAGGCCTTATCTTTGCTCTCTTATTGAATAAAAGCGGAAAGCTGACAAATGTGTTCAGATCGGTGTTCTTCGTGCCGTTCGTCTTCAGCACTGTGGCCGTATCCTTCATCTGGAGTTCAATTATTTCGTATACAGGCGTCATTAACTATTTACTTGGAGTCGTTGGACTAGAAACTTGGCAAACCGACTTCATCGGAAATGCGAATCACGCGATCTGGAGCATCTCTATTATAGAAATTTGGAAGACGGTCGGCTTCAACATGGTCATCTATTTAGCCGCCTTGCAGACGGTTCCTGCGGAATTATACGAAGCTTGTACGATTGACGGAGGAAACGCGCGGAATAAGTTTCGTCACGTAACTTTGCCCATGATTGTCCCAGGTATTTCAATCAGCGTGCTGATGAGTGTTATCAACGAGATGAAACAGTTCGATCTCGTTAAGGTGATAACCGATGGAGGTCCTGGTTCAGGGACGGAGACGATCGCCTACCACATTATCTCTCAAGCCTTCGGTTACAATTTATTAGGGTATTCTTCTGCGATTGCTCTCGTGCTGTTCGTTGCTGTTGTTCTCGTATCCATTGCGCACCTCTCTATTACTCGAAGATTCGAGGTGGAAAGCTAATGCGGGCAGGGAGAAGTACTTTCTTCATTCGAATGATTCTATTAGTATCGGTCGTTCTCTATGCGATTCCGCTCTACCTATCCATCGTCAATATATTTAAGACGACCGATCAAATTACCTTAAATCCTTTTGCAATACCTTCGAGTCTGAACTTAGATAACTTGACTTATGTCCTGAACAACCCGAATGTCCATTTATACAAGATGTACCTAAATACGTTAATCATTGCGGTTTCTGCAACTCTTTTGACATTGCTCTTTACGGCTATGGCTGCGTTCTATACCTCTAGGTCTTCGGGGAAGCTATCTGGCATTCTGCATGTCTACTTCATCATGGGTATCATGGTTCCATACGCCATTGTGTATATCCCGTTAGTAATTATCTTTCGTGACTTTCATCTGATCGGAACACTTCACGGATTGATTCTGGTATTCATCTCCGGCAATATTCCGTTTGCCTTCTTCATGTATCATGGTTTCATGAAGACAGCCCCTAGAGAGTTAGAGGAGTCGGCAGCGATTGATGGCGCGGGGCAATTTCGGACGTTCTGGCAAATTATTTTCCCCTTACTGAAGCCTTGTACGACGACAACGGCCATCTTCATCGGTTTATCGATGTGGAACGACTTCCTAACGCCGCTGTTGATTGGGCAAGTGCATACGATCACTCTCGGCATCTATACCGCAATCGGGCCGCACTCCACGAACTGGGGGCAAATGTTTGCTTTTGTGTTCTTCGGGACATTCCCTGTAGTAGTGGCTTATCTCTTCGCTCAGAAGCAGTTCGTTAGCGGACTTACTGCTGGGGCTTTGAAGGGTTGAAAAAGTTTGTATATATGCAAATCATATAACAAGTCGTTTACGGTTGAATTGCTAAAAACTCCTGAAACTCCTCCATCAGAAATTAAGAAAGCCGAGGCGTATCCAGCGGAGGTTAAATAAACTTACAAATTGCATGACGTGAAGATCAGACCGAGAATTAGGCCTGGTCTTCGGGTCTGCCAAATCTTTTGTGTAAACTTTGCTTACTTGAATTTTTTGGACTTAGTGAGCAAGCAAGTTCAAGCGGCAAAAATCGTTGTCGATTACTAAAGCCAAATCACCGAAGGCAAAGGGAAAGTACAGAAGATCGCCGGAGATCGAACAATCATGTATTTGCGAGTGCAAGGCAAACAAATCTTGCTGATGGGTGGAGCGAATAACTGCGCTTCGTTCTTTTATAACGAATTGGGTTTTAAGCCTCTCACCAACATGCCGACTCACCTTTCGCTCGAGATGTTGCCTGAAAATTATCCGGGGAATCGAGGACTGGTTTACGTTCGGTTTCTCGCCGATCGCAACGTTACATGGGATGCTAGAGAATATCGCAACGCTCGAGAAAATGAAATAAGCTCATTATTAAGCGTTATTTACATAGAAAAGCCCGCGTATCGCGGGCTTTTCTATTTATTAATTATTTTCTGCTAGTCGATCTTGCAAATTTGCCCAAAAGGGTTGTCGAGAGTTCACGGATCAGTTATGATACTCATAATTGATTATGAAAATCATTCTCATTTACATCAGGGGGTTTGTTGAAAGTGTATCGGAATTGGAAAAGTTTGAAAGCAATCGTATTGTTTACTTTAATTTTCTCCCTCGTATTGGCGGGATGCCAATCGAATAATAACAATGCGGCTTCACCGGAATCCTCCGGACCGGCTTCGACAGCGGGATCCGCTTCGTCGACGAACGCTGCGGCAGAGGATAAGACGTTAACGATTTCGTGGCCGAAGGACATTGGACCGCTAAATCCGCATCAATATACGCCGAACGAATTTTTTGCCCAAGGCATGTACTATGAACCGTTGATCGATTACGGCGAAGGCGGTAAGCTCGTGCCTAAGCTCGCGGAGTCTTGGGACATCTCGGAAGACGGCAAAACGTACACGTTTCATCTTCGGCAGGACGTCAAATTCACCGACGGTTCGGTGTTCGACGCCAACGTCGTTCAGAAGAACTTCGATACGATCTTGGCTAATCGCGACATGCATTCTTGGTTAGGTGTTATCGCGCAGATCGACAAGACGGAAGTCGTAGACGCGAATACGTTCAAAATAACGCTGAAGAATCAATATTATCCGGCGCTACAAGAATTTGCGGTCGTCCGTCCGCTTCGCTTCCTCGGCGCGGCCGGGTTCCCGGACGACGGCAATACGGCAGAAACGATCAAAAGCCCGATCACGACGGGGCAGTGGGTGCTGAGCGAATACAAAAAAGACGAAGTAGCCGTCTTTACCCGCAATGACAACTACTGGGGTACGAAACCGAAAATCAACAAACTCGTCGTGAAGGTCATTCCCGATCCGGAAGCCAGAGTACTTGCTCTCGAGAAAGGCGATATTGACCTGATTTACGGAGAAGGTACGATCAGCCTGGACGCATTCGTGAACCTGAGAGATTCCGGCAAGTTCGAAACGTCCGTGTCCGACGCACTCGCGAGCCGCGCATTGATCGTGAACACGACGAAAGGACCTTTCGCTGATCAAAACGTCCGCTTAGCCCTGCAGCATGCTGTCAATAAACAAGCCCTAGTTGACGGCGTCACAAACGGTGTGGAAAAATTGGCCGATACGATCATCGCCAGCAACTTCCCTTACGCGAACGTAGGCTTAAAAGCTTACGATTACAACGTAGAAACCGCGAAATCACTTCTGGATCAAGCGGGATGGATGCTGCCCGACGGTAAAACGTTTCGCGAGAAAGACGGTAAACAGCTGCAAATCGAATTGGTATACATGGGTGACGACGAAGTCGAGAAACCAATGGCTACGGCAATCCAATCGGATCTGAAGCAAATCGGCATCGATCTGAAGCTGACCGGATTGGAAAGACAACTTCGCAACAAACGTATGGAAGCCGCGGATTCCGATCTTCTGTTCTGGAGCACGTACGGCGCTCCTTACGACCCACACAATTTCGTATCGACTAACTACGAACCGGGTTATGGCATTTACGAGTCGCAGCAAGGTTTGTCTATGGCAAAAGAATTGCATCAACAAATGAAAGACGTTCTGCTGACGACAGATGAAACGGAACGACAAAAGTTGTATACGTCGATCTTCAAGACGTTACACGAGCAAGCCGTGTACTTGCCAATCTCTTATCTGACGAGCATCGCCGTTTATCCGAAATATGTTACAGGCTTGAAATTTCCGGCTCATCGGGACGAAACACCGTTCGATACGTTAGACATCCAAAAATAAAGGTGTTTATATGGAATGAAACTTTATAGCTACGTATGGAAAAGAATACTGACGATGGTCCCCGTTTTATTGGGGGCCTCGTTCGTATCTTTTTTACTTTTGAGGTTAACTCCGGTCGATCCCGCGAAAGCCTATTTGTCGGTTTCGAATATACGACCGACGGAAGAGGCGATTCAAGCGATTCGCTCTCAATTGGGACTCGACGTGCCTTTTTGGACGCAATATGCGAATTGGCTTTGGCAACTATGTCGATTCGACTTCGGTACGTCTTTCTTTAGCAAGCTATCCGTCGGCAGCGAATTCATGAACCGTCTTCCGATAACGGCTGCACTTGCGCTTGTCAGTTTATTGCTAGCCATTGCGGTCAGCGTTCCGCTGGGCATCGTCTCGGCATTGGGGAAAAACCGGCCGATCGATCATATATGTCGGTTTCTTGCTTTTCTCGGTGCATCCTTACCTCAGTTCTGGCTAGCCTATATGCTCATTTACTTTTTGTCCGTTAAAATGGATTGGTTTCCGTTGCAAGGAGCGGAATCTTGGCGTTATTACGTGTTGCCGTCGTTTACGCTCGCTTTTTCCTTGATCGCGACCTATTCCCGACTACTTCGTGCCGGCTTGCTTGAAGGTCTTGAAGAACCATTCGTGCTGTATGCGCGTGCGAGAGGATTGGGCACTTATGCGATCTTGACCAAACATGTACTTCGTCATGCCGTTCGCCCCGTCGTGACCGCTGCGGGAATGAATTTAGGGAAGCTGTTCACGGGAACGGTTATCGTAGAACAGATCTTCGGTATGCCAGGCATGGGCGGTTTTTTTCTCGAATCGGTATTCCATCGCGATTATCCGGTCATCCAAAGCTATATTTTCGTCATGGCTTTCGTCTTCGTATTGGGAAATTTGGCGGCGGATTTGATCCAAGCTTGGATCGATCCGCGATTGACACGCTTCGAAGAGAAGGGGGGCAAATAAATGAAAGACCGACATAAGGCTTTCGCCAATTTGCTTGTCCGAAGGCGCTGGATGCTGTACCTATCGTTATCAGTGCTTCTAGCGGTCGTCGTCTGCGGCATCTTCGCTCCGTATTTGGCGCCGCACGATCCGAGTTTCGTCGATTTCTCCCACAAACTCGAGAGTCCGTCATGGGATTACCCCTTAGGTACGGATCAATTGGGACGATGTTTGTTCTCCCGATTGCTATATGGAACGCGAGTGTCGCTCGGACTTGCTCTTCTGATCGTAGTTGCTTGTCTATTGTCGGGACTACTGATCGGGTGCCTTTCCGGTTATTCCGGGGGATGGATCGATCATGCGGTCATGCGGGTTTGCGACGCTGTTCTGGCATTCCCGTCCTTAATCCTCGCAATTAGCCTCATTGCCGTATGGGGGGCGGGATGGAAGCAAATGGCGATCGCGCTAGTAATCGTACAGACCGTCTACTACGCGAGGTTCGTGCGGGGGTTGGTTATCAATTTGAAACAACAAACATACGTGACGGCGGCACGGGTTTGCGGTACGAATCCGGTTCGGATTTTGATGCGGCATATCGTGCCGAATATGCTCCCGCCGCTTCTTGTTGTCGTAACGTTGGAGATCGGATGGGTCATTATGGACATCTCCGCTTTATCGTTTATCGGACTTGGCATTCAGGCGCCGACGGCGGAGTGGGGGGCAATGATCAACGAAGGGAAATCGTTCATTCGCAGCCATCCGCGGCTCATGATCGCTCCGGGCGCGATGATATTTGTCATGGTCGCGCTATTAAATCTCGTCAGCGACGCGTTTGGCGAAAATAAAGGATTCGGAAGTCCATTGCGAAGAAAATCGAAATCGACGTAATAGGCGGATGAAACATTTCCAGGAGGATGATAGGATGATCGATCAATCGGTACTCGATGTTCAAGAGTTGCAGATTGCAGTCGCTTCCGAACGTGGCGTCGTGCAGGCCGTGCAAGACCTTTCGTTCAACATCGGTAAAGGTCAAGTACTCGGAATCGTCGGCGAAAGCGGCTGCGGCAAATCGATGACCTGCATGTCCATTCTCGGGTTGCTTCCCGACTCGGCCTATGTGACTCGCGGCAGGATTCGGTTAAAAGGCCAGGAGCTAACCGACTTATCCCCCCGAGAACGTAACCACGTTCGGCGCGAAAAAATCTCCTTGGTGCTTCAGAATCCGATGACGGCGTTTAATCCGCTTTTGACGATCGGCCGGCAATTCATCGAAACTCTCAAACTTCACGGAAGCTACTCTCGAAAGCAAGCCTTGGAGCGCTCGATGGCATGTCTGGCGGAAATGAACCTGCCCGAGCCCGAGCGCGTGCTTCGCCAATATCCTTACGAGCTAAGCGGGGGCATGCTTCAACGGTCGATGATCGGCTTAGCTTTATCTAATAAGCCCGCCTTACTCATCGCGGATGAACCGACGACGGCATTGGACAGCGGAAACCGGGATCACGTGCTGAACGCTTTCCGACGAATCAAAGCCGACGGCGAGACGGCCGTGTTGCTCGTATCGCATGATATCGGCGTGATCGAAGCGGTCGCCGACTCCGTAATCGTCATGAAGCAAGGCAAGATCGTCGAGAACGGATCGACCGCCGACGTATTGAAAAATCCCGCGCACGAATACACTAAGCTGCTCCTGGATGCCAGATTAATGGCGGGCAGCAGCCATGAGGACAGGGGTAGAGAACGCGTTGAAGCCGTTCAACTTAGATAATCCGTTCAATAAGAGAGCTCTATGGCTCTATATCGTCGCTTTGTTATTTTATGGAACCAACCATATGTTGATTATCGCTTTGCCTTTTCTATCGCAGTCGCTAGGTGCTAGTCAATCGCGGATCGGCATTATCATGGGGGCCTATATGTTCGTCTCGATGTTCCTGCGGCCGGTCGCCGGCGCGATCGTCGACAGATTCGGTTCGCGCAATATTTTCATGGCCGCGCTATTATTGAATGCGATCGTATTGGCGGCGTATTCCATTGAGAATCTCTGGGCGTTCGCGGTTATGAGGGCGTTACAAGGCGCCATTCTAGCCTTCTTCTCCATGACGGTGCACATGTTGATTATCGATCTGATATCGGACAAAGCGAGAGGGCAAGGATTGTCGCTGCTTTCTCTGGCGTCGATGGTTCCGTACACGTTCGTGCCTGCGCTCGTTCTATATTTGAAGGATCAAGTGACGATGACGCAATTGTTGTTGATCTTCGCGGGTATCGGCTTATGCAATATCGCGTTCGGATCGGGGTTGTTTCGGACCCTCGGCGCTAGAGCAGGGCAGACGAGCGGCGAACAGAATCGCGACGAAGACAGACATACAGTCGGATCTTCGAACGTTTCGACCCCAAAAATCGTTTTCCCTTCGCTCGTCATGTTGATGGCCTCTATCGTTTTCAGCATCGCGCCGACGTTTTTGCCGTTATACTTGGACAGCCGGGGAATGAACACGGCCCCGCTTTATTTTCTCACCGAAACCGCCGTATTGATCTTTATTCGTTTCTTCGGACGCAAACGAATTCCGTCATCTGCGACATTCCCGAGAAAACTGCTCATCGCACTGATCGCCTGCTTCGTGTTGTCGCCGACGCTACTGTTCCTGTCGTTATCCACTCCGGTCTTGCTAGCATCCGCCGTATGTAACGGTTTGGCGCTTTCCTTGTTGTATCCGACATTGATCACATACATTACTTTTATCGTTCCGGAGCGTTCGCGGGGATATTCTATCGGTTGGTTTATCGCTGCGGCAGACTTCGGCACATCATTGGGCGCGTTCTTGATGGGATGGCTGGCGGATGCGTTCTCCTACCCTACCATGCTGGCGACGGGCGCAGGCATCGGCGTTGCCGCGTTAATCGTTACGTTCGTTTATCGAGGAGAAAAGGCGGTCGTCGCATGAGTCTATTAATCGCGGACGAGATTACGAAAACGTATTCCGCCACCGGATGGTTCAGGAAACAGACGCCGGAGGGAAAGGGGGTACGAGAAATCTCATTTACGTTAGAGGAGGGATCTTGTCTCGGCATACTGGGGGAAAGCGGGGCCGGCAAAAGCACGCTAGGCCGAATCGTCCTCGGGTTATTGCCGCCGGACAGCGGAACGCTCACGTTCAGGGGGATCGACTTGTACCGATCGGGCAGAAGCGAGCGCAAGCAATGGCGCCGCGACATTCAGGTCGTCTTTCAGGACAGCTATTCCGCAATGAATCCTCGCATGACGGTTCAAGATATCGTCGCGGAACCGCTGCGCAACTATGAAAGGAAGTCCTCGAAAGAAGAGCGAAGCGCGGTTGCGGAATTGCTCGAGCTGGTCGGCCTCGGGGCGGACGATATGACGAAACGCCCGAAGCAGATGAGCGGGGGACAGCTTCAGCGTGTTAACATTGCGCGCGCTATCGCGTTGAAACCAAAGTTGATCGTGCTCGACGAACCGGTAAGTAGTATGGATATGATCATTCAGAAGCAAATTCTCGATCATTTGAAAGAGTTAAAAGAAAAGATAGGCACGGCGTATTTATTTATTTCGCACGATATATCGGCCGTGCAATATTTCGCCGACCGTGTCGCCATTCTCGACCGAGGAACGCTTGAAGTTCGGGAATCCTTCGATCCGTTCACGTAATAAATTCAGGCTGGAGAACGAAGAGAAACACGCGGTAATATGCTTACGAAGATTATGAACCTACTATGGGATTTACCAATCACTTTGCGACGTATTGTTCCAACGACCAACGTTAATGAAGCTGTATACGGTGGAGACAACCATGTGATCATCAATATATCTACTAGCACGTCCATTGGTAAATTCGTCGGAACAATCAATTACAGCGACCGCTACATCGACTTTTACATAAAGGTTCCAACAACGAAAACGTATACCATGACGATTCTGTATACTAAAGGTACAGGTGCAAATGCAACGCATTACCTTTTCTATAATGGCGGGGCTTGTTCAGCAGTTAAGTACCCGGCATATGCGGGATGGGGACAATTCATAACAGTAAATGTTAATGTAAATCTGACAGCTGGCCATAATGTTAATAGATTGGTTAAGGGTTCAATGGGGTTGCTGAGCTTGACAATATCACGTTGAATAAGTTATAAAGAGTCATTTTGCAGTAGAGCAGAAGAAAATACTCCAGCTCTTTTTGATGTGCGCGTACCCAGCAAAGCACGAATCTTCTAGCCGTTAGAAGTCCAGTCGCGGGAGTGGCCAAGCCCCCGCGTAGCTTGGGTACTTACGTATGGTGAAATCTGTGCTCTGGCTCGTAAAGAGTTAAATTACCTTTAGTGACCCAGACTTCTATAACGATGGTAGCCGAAACGCAACTCGCACTGATTTTAACCACGAGTTGGATGTATTTGTAAACTATCTATAAGATAGACATCAGCCAATACATTACACACAGGTCCTCTTTTGAAGGCATGTTCGAGCAGTTCGAAATATGGCTTCGGCCCGAATCTAAAGTCATTAGAGCAATCGTCTAACTATGAGCAGCCTACTTATTATTGTAGCGAGTCAGTAAGGCCGTGCATCAGGCTTATAATCTTGACATGGTTACTTTCGGAGAATCGATGGGACTCTTCTATTCTAATGGTAATCGAGGTTTGGGAAGAGAAGGTACGTTATTTCAATCCTTCGGCGGAGCCGAAAGTAATGTGGCGATAGTTCTTGCTCGTCTGGGTTGCAAAGTTGACTGTTATGATTCACTTGAGACATAAGCGCCTAATAGCCCCACTTTATATCGAATGTATCGATGAAGGGGGCTATTTGACGTTTACAAACAATCTGAAACAAAGCCTAATTAAATTTTAACAGAGACCTTTTATCCGGTATGTATGATCTGTCGCTTTAGCAGCTAGTAACTGGTATGGCGGCCATGGTCATCAATGCCGATTGGGCGATCCCGACCATTCTATTGCGAAACAAGCGAGAGTGGAAATTTTAATGGAATTCTAAAAGTCCTTGATACAAGTATGAATAGAGTTGCTAACGGGAAATCAAAGTGGTTCTTTGGTACTATTTATACTAATTTAGAACATGGAGCTAAAATTCATTACATTGTAAATGGAGAATTCTACAATAACGGTACGATTACAGTTACTGGTACTGGTACTGGTACTGGTACTGGAGGAATTACAGTTGGTGGATTTTTCACCATGACTTTCAGCGTATCAAGTTCCTCAAACTTTAATGCTACTCTCTATATTGCAGATGATTTCTACTGGAACTAATTAGAACTGTTAACCAAGAAAGATCAACTTGTTTGATCTTTCTTGGTTAACTTATTGATTTACAGCATCATAGACAGGGGGGAGAAGGCTCGATAACCAAGAAAACATAAATCAAGTATTTTTAATATGACGAATGGTGATGTAAGAATAAGTGTCCAAAATTAATGGTACAGTAGTTTTTATCTCAAGCATTATATTAGGTATATTAATCATGCTTTCGTCTAACATTGTTACATGATCTAAATATGATACTACTCATGTCTAAGGAGGTCTCTTGATTGCTGAGTTCATTGTAAGAACAAACGTAATAGTTATTGGTTTGATTATTATTTATGATGGTGTAAAAAATTATTTTAATAAAGGTAAATAGATTAATAATGTCGACTTCCCTTGTGATAGGCAAGATGGCATCCTTTTCGCCGATCGTGACTGGAAGCAATATGTGATGTCGATCGATAATTCTTCCAAATCGTACAAACCGATCCTCGATCCATTCGAGGTGATCGAATGGGATTAACCAAAGACGCCCGTGAGGCGTCTTTTATATCGTCAAAAAAGCGAGGTTTAAGCCCCGCTATTTCCCAATAACGATATAAAGTTATCTTGCGATCGATCGGTGTCAAGGGCATTTGAGACATGAATTTCCCTACCATCCTCATGCCGGAAATAACGATCCATAATCGAAAAACCCATCTTTATGGCATCCGCTACGTTCCTTACAAACTTCTCGGATCGTTTAATCGAGGAATCAAACGTGTCGTGGAATTGCGAAATACTGTTTGGATGCGATTCGCCATGAAGTGGGCCAATTACGAGAAGTTCACATAGGTCTTGCGTCTGCTCGATTAAAACGACCCGATAAGGATCACAGTCCCATTGTTTTGTTCTCATTTAAAAAACCTCCACAAAATGATTTTTTATAACAAATTAAGGAAACTTACGAAGTCTAAGATAAGCTATTATTTGGTCGGCGTCAAATCGATCTTTGTAAATCATAAGATACGCCTAAATTCGTAGTACAATAAGGGTTTTCGCTCAAAACCTACTACAGGTGCAGTACGTCCTGTATTTGTGGGGGGGGGGGGGGGGGGGGGGGGGGGGCGGGGGGGGGGGGGGGGGGGGGGGGGGGGGGGGGGGGGGGGGGGGGGGGGGGG
>NZ_RBZM01000004.1 GCF_003628305.1 Cohnella endophytica
AATCGGTTTTTTTCAAAAAACCTAAATATGGGGTTTTTTGTGCTTTTTTGTTTGCCCCCCCCCCCCCCCCCCCGTCCTACAGGTGTAATACGAAACCGTCCTGCATCAATTAATTTAATAGAAGAGACTCTGTATATCAGAGTCTCATTTTTTTCTCAATGAGAAGGGATGTATTAAGATGAAATTTTTTATATTTATATATTGTTTCCTCTTGTTAATTACTGGGTGTCAAAGCCAAAGCAAGGAAAATAAGCCTTTCGAAAAGGAAATGTCATCCGATTTATTTACACTCCTAGTTAAAATAGAAAAAATAGAAAAATCAAAAATAAATGTTCATACGGAATTGGTGTATACAGGCGATCAATCCGTTAAGTTTGTTCACTCTGACCCATTAGTGGGTGTAGTCCTTGGAGATGGTTTAACTCGGCCAGAAATTGTGAATAGTTTTGTTGGTATCTCAGGGACATTAGTTAAAAATCAAGTACATAGTTATGATAAGGACAGAGTTTTTGAAATTCAGCCCGTAGATAAAATAATTTACACTGAGGCGTTTCTCACGAGTAATGATGAAAAGAAAGTAATAGATTTAGAAATAAATTTAGATGAAATCAAATGAAATTACGTAAAACATGCCTGCAATCAGACTGGCCGGTGTTTTACGTTGTAAACTTATGGGTGTTGAGCAGCAAACATATTATCCTTTTGTGAGAGACCGTCCTCAAATAAGAAATTAGTTGTAACCAATAAACGATCAATAGATAATGCAACTTTACAAAAAAGTGTCCGAAAATTAAAGGAGATTGATTGGTCATCAAGTGAACCTTTGAGAATTATTAAGGTTCTTCTGGGTTCCAGGACACTGTCCGAGGAAATTATTGAGCTCATGTCACTATAAAATGTAAACACACCGTATAGATTACTCTCTATACGGTGTGTTTATTTACTGTGTTATTTTTTAGTATCAACAAGATATGAATACTTCAGTTAAATCAAATCACTAGCGTTTTGTCGATAATGCTCTGGTATGAGATAATTGATAATTAATAGCGGTAGAGATCTTGGGGAATAAATATAAGTAGCACAAAAGTAGTTATGAATGGGATGATAAAATGACTGAAGATCAAAAGAATAAGAAACTTTTATATTTAAGGAGTCAAAGAGAAAATCCGACAGGTAACTACAGAAAGTATTTAGTTAATACATTCAATTATATTTTTAATGATTCAAAATTAAATGGGACGGGGTGGAGCAGAGCTGCTATTCGAGATATGATTAATTTTGTTTATGATGGCAACCCCGATCATATGGCCTTTAAGATGATTAATGAATACAAAAAAACTTTAAAAGACTTGGGGTATATTAGATATATCAAAGAAAATAACGAGTGGCGAACATACATTCAGAAAGAATTAGATTTCTAGAATCAATGCTTTTTCTTTGAAATTGAAAGGGAAATAATTACTTAAACAGCTGAAAGAAGGGCTATGGGTTGCGCATATACTGCAAAAGCGGCATGATTACAATCTGCATTGTTTTTATTCTAAGTGGGTGCCGTTTTTCCGGTCAAACCGACGACAGGTCACTCTCCGAAGAGGCAAAGGGACCATTCAGTAAATACGAACTGACTGTTCCGATCCGTATCGGAACATCGGTAGACCCGGCGGATAACAGTTTGCCTGCTGGCGACACACCGGGAGACAATATGTATAGTCGATATGTGAAAGACCAATTAAATATTGAGACGAATGTCTTATGGTTTGGATTAGACGGAAAAGACTACGATCAGAAAGTAAGTCTATCAATCGCCAGCAACTCGCTACCTGATGCGTTAACCGTTAATGATACACAGCTCCGCGAAATGGTAAAAGCCGGAATGTTGCAGGACTTGACACGGGCATACAACGATTACGCTTCACCATTGATGAAAGGACTAAACGACAAAGTGGAAGGCCGGGCTTTGCAGACCGCGACATTCGATGGTAAGTTGTATGGCATCCCTGGCATCAATGTTCAAGCTGATGGAGTCCATACGATGTGGATCCGCAAAGACTGGCTAGACAGGCTCGGACTCGAAGTGCCCAAAACGCTGGATGATCTGGAGAAGGTAGCAAAAGCATTCGTTGAACAAGATCCCGACGGTAATGGTAAAGACGACACCATTGGCATTTCCGGACCTCAAAGCGGTGGCCGACTGTATGGGACGTGTTTGAGCCCGACTAATAACACTTTCGGTTTCGATCCGATATTAAGTTCGCTCCATGCCTTTCCGGGATATTGGATCCAGGATGCTAACGGACAGCCGATTTACGGCTCGATTCAGCCAGAGATGAAAACGGCGTTGGGTAAATTGCGTGAATTGTACGCCAAGGGATTGATCGATCCAGAGATGAGCGTCCGCAAGGATGCGGCGGAGCCTGTCATTTCAGGTAGATCCGGCATTTTTTTTGGTCCCTGGTGGATGGGCTACTGGCCGTTGCCGGATGCAATAAGGAAAAATCCGAAGGCGAATTGGCAATCATATGCAGTTCCGCTTGACGCTAATGGCCGTTTCAATGCTCATATGCCTTCGACTACTCATAGCTGGGTCGTTGTCCGTAAAGGTTACGAACATCCAGAAGTGCCGGTGAAGATGCTGAATTTGCTCGTTCGAGACGAAGGACCGGTTTTCTACTCTTGGACAATTAGTGCTGGTAACTATCCGCTTCGTGTCGTGCAAGCAGCGGTGGACGAAGAAGAGTTCACTGCTCAGGCGCTTCGGGATGTACTTATGGGAACGAAACAACCCGTGGATTACAACAATTTGCCGGAGTACAAGCTTCTGAAGAGCGACTTGGAGAACATCAAAAAAGTGAAACTGGAGCCATACGACAAGTTGGATATCGACGCTTGGAATACGTTGGCTGACCTGGGGGCATGGAGCCGGCTGTACTCGCTGATGGTTGGAGTTCCTTACTACAAAGGAGATTACGACAAGGTTTACAGCCTGACCTACTCGCAGACGAAGACGATGGAGAGCCGATGGGCGAACCTGAAGAAACTCGAAGACGAGACGTTCCTCAAGATCATCATGGGGGTGGCTGCTCTAGACGACTTCGACAAGTTCGTCGCCGACTGGAAGAAGCAGGGAGGTGATCAAATTACGCAAGAAGTAATGGCAACTTTACGCTAGCAAGTTATTATGTGAAGTTCCAGACGTGTAAATGTTTCCTCTGTTCTTATTGACTATTGTCATCTTAAACGATAGACTTTTGTCCGATGCGTTGGGGTACATCAATCTGTAAATCCCAAGTGCACAAGCATTTGTCACAATAAATACGAAACCACTTTCTGCACAGGAGGGTGGTTTTTTTATGTTAGTTTTTAATAAGGCTAGAAATTAACAGCAAAGGAATGGGCTTTTAGAATTGACATCTTGGTGATGCTAATAGTTTTAAGTTGCATTACAAACCAGGGAGGTAAGATTCTATGTTGACGAAGAGTTTGAAAAAAGCGGTAGTCTTGATCATGAGTGCCTTGTTAATGATTTCAGTCGGAATGGTAACCAATAAGGCGAGTGCTGCCCAAGTAGTTGTATCTAAAATTGTAACCGGTAGTAACGGAAAGTCATATGTGGAGGTTGATGGAATGCCTTTCATGTATGAGAACGTAGAAAACATGGGGACGTGGCAGCTAAAGGGTTTTAATGATAATGCAATTAACGGATACACGACTCCTTTGCCTCAAGACTGGCTTGAAAATGTATTTGAAAAAACAAAAAATGCAGGATACGGCATGATCAGTTTATTTCTAAACTGGAATGATATAGAACCAACATCTCAGGGTGTGTATGATTGGACACTAATTGACAAATATATTTCCTGGGGCCAAAAGTATAGTCTTCGCATAAGTTTTACTTGGATGGGCACAGATACAGGAGGCGGAACTAGATTGCCCGGTTATGGAGCTGGATGGGCTACTCAGGTTCCACAATACCTTCAAGACTGGTCGACATATTGGAATACGAAAGGAACACCACCAGCTAGCGCAAAAACTTCGCATTATGTATTCTATGCGACTAAAACGGGCACTGCTGGCACAAATCTTAAGACATGGGAGAAAGCTACTTTAACCGCTTTGTGTAATCATTTAGCTACAGCGGATACCACTCACAGAGTGATTTCATTAATGATTGAGAATGAAACGCACAATATTCCAGATAGTTGGATGTCTGAACTTGCCGCTGCAGTTAAGAGTTCAAATTATGTTATGGTAGTTGGTCAGCATCAGCAAAAACCCGATTATCGCGCTATTTCAAATTATGATTTTGTAGGTTTTGACGATTATAGCACAAGCATTTCAAGTAAATTGGGTTATCTAAATAGCTCACCTACTTCTTTAAAGGTCGAAACTGAATCCGGAGGAAATGCTGATAACCTGACATCAGTCACCGTTGCAGCGATTGCAAACAGTGGGTGGCTGCAAGCTTGGGAACTTAACGATGCTTTCGGAAATTGTTATCAATACGGTATGTACGAAACACCTAACGCAGATTACGTCAATTTTAAACCGGATTACTTAAATTGGACCCTTGGAACGATGCCAACTCTGAAATATGGTGCTCAGAAAAACAAACGATTACAGCTTGCTTTTAGTAATGGCTATTGGGTGATAGCTCAAGCAGCAGCTTCAGAAATGATAGCTTTTAATATCGAGACCGATAAACCTGTAGCCAGCTATTTATCGATAAAGACTTTAAAAGGACAGAGTATTGGTTTTAAGTCTGATGCTGCAGATTCTAAAGGCAATGGTTCCGTTGGACTTGTGGTGAATAAGGGAAATTCATATTATCTCCTGTCTGATACTGGCACTACGGTTACGTATTATACCCGCGTCGCGCCAACTTCTGCTACTTATGGATATCAGGACACAAATGGAAATTGGGTAAGTCAGGGGAATGTTACGGTTACAACAAACAGCGACGGAACCTGGGGTATTCCAGTCAGCGCCTCTCAGGTGATCAAATTGGATTTACCTGCAAGTTCAGGGAATTCCGCTACTTCAGCAACAGCATCGGCTACCAGTCTTCATTCTGGATCAGTTGCGAGTTATGTTAATGATGGGACCACTAGTACTTCATTAGTTAGTGCTGACAACCCAACATTCCCATACTATGCTACATTGAGTTGGAGTACAGGACAGACAATAAATGATGTAAATGTAAAAACAATATACAGTCAAAGGCAAGCGCCTACAGACTATGATGTTCAAATTACAACTGACGGAAGCACATGGACGACAGTGGCTTCAAAAACAAACTTGACTTATTCATACAGTGATGGAACTGTTGAAACAGTAGATATACCCTTTACTTCCAGATCCAATGTTAAGGGTTTAAGACTTAAAATTAACGGAGCGAATTTATATTATAAACATGTGGTCATCTCTGAACTAGAGACATATGGAAACTAACTAACTACTAACTAACTAACTAACTATCTATGTAGGAAAATAACGATATCGACGTAGAGTCGTCAACAGGTTTACAAGTACAAATCTATTCACACAGAGAGCTGCCACAAATCATCATTGATGAGTGATGGCTCTCTTATTTATTAATGAAGAAATGGGCGAATCTAATTACGCAAGATAAGTAAGTAACTCTATTGGTAGCGCCAGAGATGTCTAAGATTTCACTATTCATGTTGACATTTGTCGTCTCATACAATAGGCAATTGTCAGATTCATTGGCAATGGCTTTATTATTAAGGCGATGAATGCGTACATTTGTCACAATAATCTCGAAACCGCTCTCTGCACAAGAAAGCGGTTTTTTTATGTTAGTTTTATTAAGCAAGTCCAAACAAATTAAAGCGAAAGAAGGGGTATGGTTGAAAAGGAAACAGATGTTGCTTTTAATGCTTGTTATTTCCACTGTTGCGCTGAGTGCTTGCAACAACAAGACTGGGGATTCGTCACCGAGTAGTTCAGTAGAGAGCAGCGCTTCCGCGACTGCAACTGCAAGTGGTACTTCGGAAGCTTCTGAAGCGGCTGATCCGTTCGGCAAATACGACCAAGCGATTACCATCAATATCGGTAAAGCGGTAGATCCATCGGACAAATCATTACCTGCAGGTGACACTCCTGAGAATAACGAGTACACCCGTTACATCAAGGAAAATTTGAACATTGACACCAAAATCGCCTGGACCGCGGCAAACGGCAATGACTATGACCAGAAAGTAAATTTGTCAATTGCAAGCAACTCGCTTCCAGACGCTTTGGTCGTAAATGACACGCAGTTGCGCCAAATGGTGAAAGCCGGCATGCTAGAAGACTTAACGCAGACTTTTAACGATTACGCATCGCCGCTGATGAAGGAACTCAATGACAAGACGGAAGGCCGAGCTCTGCAGACTGCGACATTCGATGGCAAGCTCTACGGCATCCCTGGCATCAGCGTTCAAGCCGACGGAGTCCATACGATGTGGATTCGAAAAGATTGGCTAGACAAACTCGGTCTCGAAGTGCCCAAAACGCTTGACGATCTCGAGAAAGTAGCGAAAGCGTTCGTTGAACAAGATCCTGATGGAAATGGGAAGAAGGATACCTTTGGCATCTCTGGACCACAAAGCGGAGGCCAACTTTATGCGACGTTTTTGACGCAGACTAACAATACATTTGGTTTTGACCCGATATTCAGTTCGCTCCATTCTTATCCGGGATATTGGCTCAAGGATGCTAACGGACAACCGGCCTACGGTTCGATCCAGCCCGAGACGAAAGAGGCATTGGCCAAATTGCGGGACTTTTACAGCAAAGGGTTGGTCGATCCGGAGATGAGCGTCCGCAAAGATGCTACGGAACCTGTTGTCGCCGGAAAATCTGGTATTTTCTTTGGTCCTTGGTGGATGGGTTACTGGCCGCTTCCGGACGCGATCAAAAATGATCCAAAGGCGAACTGGCAGTCGTACACGCTGCCGCTCGATGCAAACGGCCGCTTTAATGCGCATATGCCTTCGACAACCCATAATTGGGTCGTTGTTCGCAAAGGGTATGAACATCCAGAAGTGCCTGTGAAAATGTTGAACTTGCTCGTAAGAGACGAAGGACCAAAATTCAGTTCTTCGACCGTGAATATTGCCAACTATCCACTGCGTGTAGTACAAGCTGCGGTGGACGAGTCTGAGTTCAGCGCACAGGCGCTCCGGGACGTGCTTGCAGGAACGAAGCAACCTTCGGATTACGCTAATTTGACGGAGTACAAACTTCTGAAGAACGACTTGGAGAACATCAAGAAAGTGAAACTTGAGCCATACGACAAGCTGGATCTTGACGGTTGGAACCCTTCGGCCGACCTAGGGGCATGGAGTCGGTTGTACTCGCTCATGGTCGGAGTTCCATACTACACAGGGGATTACGACAAAGTTTACAGTCTGATCTATTCGCAGACGAAAACGATGGAGAGCCGCTGGGCGAATTTGAAGAAACTCGAAGACGAGACGTTCCTCAAGATCATTATGGGCGCGTCCCCGCTGGACGACTTCGATAAATTCGTAGCCGATTGGAAGAAGCAGGGCGGAGATTTAGTTACTCAAGAGGTAGCAGAAGCCGTTCAACAATAAAAAGTTAAAAGAGAGCGCCGGCGTGGTCGGCGCTCTCTCTAAAATAGAGAATCCGGGGAGTGATGTGAATGAGAAACCGCGCTTTTGTAAAACACTATTATTTAATGCTAATTCCCGGCTTCGCATGGCTAATCTTGTTCAGTATTGTTCCGATGTTCGGAATTGTGATCGCGTTCGAAGATTTTAACCCAACACGCGGATTTTTTCGATCGGAATGGATTGGGTTGGATAATTTCGAATACTTGTTTCTGATGAATGACAGCAAGACGATTTTCATCAATACAATTGTTATCGCGGTAGGCAAAATCGTTTCAAATCTCATTGTTCCCTTGACTTTCGCCTTATTGTTGAACGAACTTCGGGTGACAGTATTAAAGCGATGGATACAAACAATCGTCTACATGCCTCATTTTCTGTCTTGGGTCATTCTATCGGGGATTCTACTGGACGTGTTTTCTCACAATGGACCGGTCAATGGAGTTCTAGCAATATTTGGTATTAATCCGATTATTTTCTTTGCGAAGCCTGGTCTTTTCCCTTTTCTAATCATTGGAAGTGATACATGGAAAGAATTTGGGTTTAATACCATTATTTACTTGGCGGCACTTGCCGGTATTAATCCCGCGCTTTATGAAGCTGCTGCAATTGATGGTGCTGGACGATTCAAGCGCTTGGTGCACGTCACGCTTCCGGGGATTTCAACGACTATCGTCCTTTTAGCCGTGCTCAGCCTGGGGAATGTGCTGAATGCTGGTTTTGACCAAATATTCAATTTATACAATCCGATCGTTTACTCGACAGGAGATGTTATCGATACTTGGGTATATCGAACTGGTCTCCTGAATTTGCAATATGGACTGGCGACCGCAGCTGGATTGTTGAAATCCGTGATCAGCTTCGTGCTTATCGTTGTCTCCTACACGCTCGCATCCAAATTTGCTAACTATCGCATTTTCTAAAAAAGGGGGGGCAGTTCATGGTCCAGGGAAAAACGTACTCATCTAAAATTTTCGATATTTCGCTTATCATCTTACTATGCCTCATCGCATTTTTTTGCGTTTTACCATTGTGGTATACACTCGCAGTATCTCTTAGTGAAAAAGCAGCTGCTACCGCAGGAGAAGTTCGATTATGGCCAGTCGGATTCAATATGCATTCGTATAAGCAGATAGTTGGAGACATGAAGTTTTTTCACTCGTTTCTGATTTCGGTTGAACGAGTTAGTTTAGCCGCAATTGTCAACTTTGTTATTATTGTGTCGATGGCTTACCCTCTCTCCAAAAGTACGAAAGAATTCAGAATTCGTAACGTTCTCATGTGGATATTGGTCTTTGCAATGTTGTTCAATGGCGGATTAATTCCTTGGTACATGACCATTAAATCTTTGAATCTTATAGATAGTATCTGGGCACTTGTGCTTGGTGGCGGACTTCCGGTCTTTAATGTCATACTGGTGATCAATTACTTCCGTAATTTGCCGAAGGAGATGGAAGAGGCTGCTTTGGTGGATGGCGTAGGACCGTGGAATATGATGATTAAAATGTTCATTCCTTTATCTGTACCTGTTTTGGCTACCATCTCTTTATTTACAATCGTTTATCATTGGAACGAATTTTTCAACGGACTTGTACTGACTTCGAAAGGTGACCACTATCCACTTCAAACGTATATCCAACAACTGGTTGTAGTCATCAATACACAGACAATGACAGAGGATCAGCTCAAGACGTTGAACGAAATGTCCAATCAGACGCTAAATGCAGCGAAAATCTTCATTGCAATGATTCCCGTGTTGGCGATATATCCATTCCTTCAAAGGTTCTTCATTCACGGAATCACTCTGGGATCGGTTAAAGAGTAACAGTTAAATACAAAAAATGATGAGAAAGGGGACATGGATCGAATATAATTTAGCTAGCAACAAGAGGAGGCGGTTTTGCCATAACTAATGTTCTGGTGGTAGATGACGATCGACTGGTACGTAAGGGGATTATCTCGGCAATGCCATGGCGGGACTTTGATATGGAAGTGGTCGGAGAAGCCGCCAATGGTACCAAAGCGTTAGAGTTCTTGGAGTCCCATGAAGTTGATCTATTGTTGACAGATTTGGCTATGCCAGTCATGACAGGAATTGAATTGATGAGGGAAGTGCGTGAGCGATATCCGCATATTCACATTGTCATCCTGACTATGCATCAGGATTTCGAATATATTCAAGAAGCACTGCGCCTTGGTGCCATTGACTATATTGCGAAAGTGCAGCTTGAGCAGGAAAAATTCGATAAAGTGCTGGAACGAATTGCGAGCAGAATCCGTACATCTCAGCCAACAGTGAAAGATAGGGAAATCGCCAAAGTAACCGACGAAAACGGTAGCTTCTATAATGATGTTTCTGAAGAAACACTGAACCAGTGGAAAAAAGCATTGAAATCCTTCGAATGGATTCAGAATGAAGCGTTGTTTCGTACAATCTTAGAGGAATGGAACGCGGTGAGACTGCCGCAGACGAAGTGGGTCACACTACTTGCAGAATGGGTATACGATTGGAACCGTGTGTTTGAGTCAGATAAGTCGATGATAATCAAATTGCCAGCAAACGGTGAAGAGATTGGTCAATGGCTCACTCGAATCCGACAGGACATCCGCGACCATATTCGAAAGCGGAATGTTTCTCCGGAGGTGGGTGCTGCCGTCATGAAAGCGATCGATTTTATGCAAAACGAACTGAACCAGCAGGTCACTGCGGCGGATATCGCTTCCCGAGTTGGCATAAGCAGAAGTTATTTCAGCCAATGTTTTAAAGATATCGTTGGGATCACCTTTAATGATTATTTGCGAAAGATTCGAATTGAAAAAGCGAAGACTTATTTAATCGGAACTGGGAAGACCGTTCAATGGATAGCCGAGAATACGGGTTATATGGACGAAAGGTATTTTAGTCGGATTTTCCGCGACCAAACCGGGAGTCTTCCAAGCGAATTTCGAAAATCGTTTCGAGACGGGGGATCGCGATGACTTTAAAGAAAAGGATCGTGATCCTTTTTCTTCTATGCTCCATGATTCCATTCGTTAGTATTGGCCTAATTTCCTTTTTCACACTAGACTCTATACTCTCTAATAAGGTCAAAAAAGGGTATGAGAACAATTTGGCGCAAGTGGAGATGTCCCTCGAAAATACTTTTACCAATTTGAATCATGTTTCGCAACAGCTAGCTTTTGAAGGTACGATTGGCCAAGAGCTTAATGAGTTATTGCTTTCCCAAAAGCCGTTCGAACGATCACAAATTACAGAGCAGTTGAAAAGTCAAATGAGTCTTGTCACTTTTACGAATCCGAATATTGGGTTGGTTTTGTATTTCTTTACTTCGAATAATAGCATTATGTTCGAGAACTCCCCCGTCAAGGATGGATTTAGTTTGGAGAAACTCCCTCTGATGGCGAAGTATTACGGCATAAGCTATTACGGTCCGCATATCAGCAACAGCAGGTTCGATAACCAGTTTGTTTTATCTGCTCTTCGCAAAGTGGATTTACCAAATCATGATGATGTTTATATCTATATCGAGAGCGGACTGCACCTTACCCAGAATTTGTTCGATAGTAATCAATATAGCAGCGATCTTTCCCATCTTATTCTGGATAATGATGGGAGGATTGCTTATACCGACTTACCTGAACAGTACAGAAGAAACGATATCTTTTCGAATAATCAGAGTGGCATGGCGTCCGGATCGGACAATGCGAACTATTGGTTTAAGATTAAGAGCGCGCAAGGCTGGAGTATCGTATCAGTTGTGCCCAAAACGAAATACAACATGGAAATCAACCGTTGGTACGTTCAAATGACGATCTTTACGTTATTCTTCACTTTGATTGTGTTCCTTTTAGCCATATTACTGTGGAAAATGCTTTATAAGCCATTGAATACGTTCAATAGGGAGATTAAGCAATTTTACCAGCATTCAAATCACACTCATTTTGCTATCGTTCCTACCCGGATTCCCGAATTCGATCACCTGCTCCTGCAGTTACGATCAATGAAGGAACAGATTTGGGAATTGTTTCGTGAGATTGAGAACAAAGAGAGGGTAAAGGCAGATCTAGAAGTAGAGAAATTGCTTTATCAGATAAACCCTCATTTTCTCATGAATACGTTAGATACAGTACATTGGCTCGCAGTTATGAACGGACAAACAGAAATCGATAAAGTTACGCTTGCGTTAAACAAACTCCTTCATTATAACCTTGGTAAACTCGGTCAAACTTCCACAATCGGAGAAGAAGTGGAAGCATTAAATCAGTATTTGATTCTTCAGCAAATTCGATATGATTTTCAATTCGATGTGCAAATCTTCGTGAACGAAGATACGATGAATACTGTGATTCCGCGCTTTATTTTGCAGCCGCTTGTAGAAAATTCGCTTTATCACGGATTAAGTGACGACGGTTATATCCGCGTGCAAATCCAAATGACGAATCATATCGAGATCATAGTCCAAGACAATGGTGCAGGGATGTCACCGGATACGATCCATCAGTTGTTAAATACAACTCAGACAGCTCAGCGCAAAGCAGGGTTGGGAATCGGTATGAACTACGTTAAACGGGTGCTTGCTGCCAAGTATGGAGATGCAGCAAAGTTGGACATCCAAAGCGAGCCGGGAATCGGAACGATGATAATCATGATATTACCAGCCAATTGATAAAAAACAGATGACGAGGAGAGAGTTCTATGATTTTGAATACTGAGAAATTCCGCTCTTACATTGATCGCTTCTCCGGTATGGACGAAGAGACCGTAATTCAGCATATTGATAACGTCCATGCATGGGAGTGGCTTAAAGAGCAAATGCCGCTGTTCGAGTGTCCCGAACACGAGTTGGAAGAAACATATTATTTTAGATGGTGGGTTTACCGCAAGCATATCAAATTGACGACTGACGGATATATTGTGACAGAGTTTCATCCTGACGTAAATTGGTCTGGTAAGCATAACTCCATCAATTGCGCAGTAGGTCATCACTTGAACGAAGGGCGTTGGCTGAAGCACAATGGTGATTTCTTAAAGGATTATATTTTGTTTTGGTTTCGTGGGGGAGGAAGTGTACGATCTTACAGCTCATGGATAGTTGATGCTGTTTGGAATTATTCGAAAGTAAGCGGTGATTTCGCATTCGCCATAGAACTCCTTCCGGATTTCGTCAACCATTATCGAGCATGGGTCGCCTCGCACTTGAACGATAGCGGTTTATTTTGGTCGCATGATGATCGAGATGCGATGGAACTCTCCATCAGTGGGTCGGGTCTGCGCCCAACGTTGAATTCTTATTTGTATGCGGATGCAGTAGCAATCTCGAAGATTGCTAGAATCGCTGGAAATCAGAAAGTATTAAACGAGTTTGAAGCTTATGCGCAAAGGCTGAAGGAACTTGTTCATACCAAACTATGGGACCCACAAGATGAGTTCTTTAAAGTCGTGCCGCTAGCTGATGCAAAGTCCAACGTGACCGAGTGGAATTTTGACAAAATGGATGCAAGCACAAATGTGCGCGAACAAATCGGGTATATTCCGTGGTATTTTAATTTACCTGATCATGGCTATGAAGTTGCATGGAAACAACTGATGGATTCAGAAGGGTTCCTTGCGCCGTATGGTCCGACAACTGCAGAGAAACGGCACCCTAGGTTTATGTACGAACATACCCATGAGTGTCTGTGGAATGGTCCTTCTTGGCCATTCGCCACGTCACAAACTTTGACGGCTATGGCGAATTTGCTGAACAACTACGTCCAAACCTACATCAGCGAAACGGATTATTTACAATTACTGCGGACGTATGCGGCGTCGCATTACCGTGTATGTGAGGACGGAACCCGAGTTTCTTGGTTGGATGAAAACCTAGACCCATATACGGGTAAATGGCTGTCGCGTCGTATTCTAGAGTCTTGGGGATGGAGAGAAGATAAGGGAGGTCGAGAACGCGGTAAGGATTACAACCATTCTACCTTTAACGATCTAATTATATCTGGACTTGTTGGTATACGGCCTCGTGAGGATGACGTGCTTGAAGTTCGGCCACTGGTGCCGGTTAACTCATGGGATTATTTTTGTTTAGATAATTTGAATTACCGTGGACATACAGTAACAGTCCTCTATGATCGCGACGGGACGCGTTATGGAAAAGGACATGGACTACGCGTTTATTTGAATGGTATTGAATGCGCATCTGGAGAGTTGGGCGGCACTTCATTGGAAGTTTTATTGAAGCAAGTAGGAGCGGAGAGCAGGGCATGAGGCATGATCAACGCATTCATGATCCTATACTAACGAGGCACACAATATGAAAGAATTCGAGTTAATGAAACAGCAATTTATTGACCCGCCAGTCGAATTCAGTCCGATGCCGTTCTGGTTTTGGAACGATGAGTTGTCCAAAGACGAGATTGTTCGTCAAATATATGACTTTCACTCTAAGGAAGTGGATGGTTTCGTCATTCATCCAAGAATGGGGCTTCCGCGGGAAATGCCCTACCTCTCAGAGCCGTACATGGAATTAGTCGAAGTAGCTGTTGCAGAAGCTGCGGCATTGGGAATGAAAGTCATCCTTTACGATGAGGGGATGTATCCTTCCGGTTCTGCATGTGGAATGGTTGTGAAGCAGAATCAAAATTATGCCAGTCGCGGATTATTGCTGCAAGAATATCCTTGTGGGAATGAAGGCGGTTCTATATGCGTTCCGGTTACAATTCTTCCGGGAGAGTCTCTTGTATCGATTCAAGCTGTTCGTATGACCTCCCGTGAAGAGATTGCAGCGGAAAGAGTGCTTATACTCGAAGGAGGAGGGGAGAGTGTAACTTTCACTCCTCCTGATGGTTCCGGTGAGTGGTCGGTCCTCGTCTTTATTGAAACCTATACTAAAGGTAATATCCGTGGCATCCATCACGGTCAGGATGACGATGAGACAAATGCGCCTTTAGCAGCCGACCTGCTGAATCCGGACGCGGTTCAGGCATTTATCTCATTGACACATGAGGCTTATTATCAGAAGCTCAGCCCGTATTTTGGATCAACCGTAATCGCCATGTTCACCGACGAGCCAGATTTACTTGGGCGTGGTCATCGAGAGGGATTAAAGCCATGGACGCGAGGTTGTTTGGAGGAGTATCTCGCGGCTGGGGGTCAGGAAAGTGATCTGCCAGCACTATGGTTCAGCATTGGAGAGAATACGCTTCATATTCGGCACAAATATGAAGCGATGATCAGGAATCGGCTCTCTCGAACGTATTACAAGTCTCTTGCTGATTGGTGTGATGCGCATGGTATCGGGTTGACCGGGCATCCGGCGGGCAGTAACGACATCGGTCTTCTCAAAGACTTTCATATCCCGGGACAGGACGTCGTATGGCGATATATTGCACCGGAGGAGGACAAGTCTCTCATCGGTGATCATAGCACAATGGGTAAGTGTTCGTCAGACTCTGCACGTCATCGAGGCAAAAGAAGAAACCTGAACGAATGCTTCGGTGTGTGTGGAGCCGTTGGTGGCTGGTCTCTAAGTGCGGACAATATGAAGTGGTATTTGGACTGGTTGTTTGTAAGAGGTGTCAATCTGATCAGTCCGCACGCTTTTTATTATTCTATCCGTGAGGAGCGCCGTGACGAACGACCACCAGACGCTGGACCTAATAATATTTGGTGGTCGGATTACAAACTGTTTTCTCGCTACATCAAGCGGATGAGTTGGCTTATGACAGACTCTATGAACTGTACGGAAGTGGCGATTTTGGCTGGCGCCGCATACCTACCATGGAGAATAGCAAAACCAATGTACGAAGGGCAAATTGAGTTCAATTATTTAGAAGAAGATCTGTTGCGTAGTTCTTGCGATTACAACAACGGTGTGCTTGAAATTTACGGGTACATGTATAAAGCACTTTTGATAGAGGATGGTCGGCAGGTGGCTCCATCAACGTGGAAGACACTTGAAACTTTTGTAAAACAAGGTGGGATAGTCATTGAACTGAATGATGGAAGGAACGAGACGTCTGACATCGGCCAGTTGAAAGTCGACGATGAGGAGGGAATTCCAAAAGTTCTAGCCGACAGGCAGTGTAGATCATTTGTAATTGAACCCGCATCCAAATCCATCCGAATTAGCAAGGTGACAAAGGAAGGCATTCTATTCTACGTTATCGTTAATGAAGGCGAGGCAAATTATCAAGGCATATTGCGTTTGAAGCATTCAGGTGCGGTGGAATATTGGTATCCTTGGACAGGTGAAAGCGAACCCGCAACGGTTGCCCAAGCAGACGGGGAACTGATCATCGTAGTAAACATGGAGCGCAGAGAATGTCTTGTCGTTGCTGTCGACCCAAGCAGAGACAGTGAGATAACGAATGTGTGCATGAGAGGAAATTCTGTGCGCCTTCAGGAGCTATCAGCTGGCTGGTGTGTGCTTGATGGACCATGGACTGGCGAACTGCCAGTTCTATCTTCATGGACGGATTGGCAGGAAATGGAGCATTTTTCGGGTACGGTTATTTATGAGCGGCGTTTAGAGATCGGCGAAATGGATATTCAAGACGGGGTTCTGCTGAATCTCGGTGATGTGCAAGAAATTGTCCGGCTATGGGTTAATGGAAAGGATATGGGCGTACGAATGTGGAGTCCGTACGTTTTTGATCTCGAACGCGAGCTGCGACCAGGTATAAACGTACTACGCGTTTCAGTAACCAACAGCTTGGCAAACCGTTATGATGGCAAATCACTGCCGTCTGGTATGCTCGGACCGGTAGAGCTCACCCGTAAATCTTAAACTCTCGATGTAGAATTGGTTGGTATGGAGGCTATAAACGAATGAAGATTCAGACATCCGCTCATGATTTGAGAAAAGTTGCGGGCCAAATAGCAGATTTTACGTTCGGAATGGATTTGACTTGGGACTGGCCAGGTGGTGTTGCGTTCTACGGAGTATGTCGGGCTTACGAAGTAAGCGGCGAGAAGGCACATTTAGAACGGATGGTCAACTGGGTCGATGATTATATCGAGGTAGGTCTTCCAAGTTGGACTGTGAACACTTGTGCGATGGGGCATATGCTGCTCACCCTCTACGAACAGACCAATGACCCAAAATATCTCGATATTATACTGAGTAAAGTCGATTATCTAGAGCATCGTGCATTAAGGTTTGGGGACCGGGTTCTACAGCATACTGTGTCGACCAGAAACGATTTTCCAGAGCAATGTTGGGCGGACACCCTGTTCATGGCAGCGTATTTTATGTTGCGCGTCGGCGTCATGTTGAAGGAGAAGCGATGGATCGACGATGCACTGCATCAATTCTTCTGGCATATCAACTATTTGCAGGATGAGAACAATGGTCTATGGTATCACGGATATAATCATATAAATAAGGATCACATGTCTGAGATTCACTGGGCACGAGCAAACGCTTGGGCGGCATATACGATGTCCCGTGTGTCAAGGGAGATTCCTGATGGTTATTTGTATCCTAGTATGATGCATATCTGGAGTTCAGTGCGAGATCAGCTTGCTGCACTCAAAATGCTGCAAAAGGAAGATGGTCTCTGGGGCACAGTGCTAGATTACCCAAGTGCTTATGGTGAAGTATCGGCGACAGCGGGCATTGCCGCCTCTATGGTGATACATGGAAATCCGCTGCATTCGAAGTATATTCAAAAGGCATTAGAAGGCTTGTTTGAAAATATAGGAGAGAACGGGCGGGTCATGAATGTATCCGGCGGAACCGCTATTATGAACGATATCGAGGGGTATCTCGAAATTGACTGTAAATGGGCTCAAGGCTGGGGTCAGGGGCTTGCACTCGCGTTCCTTGCTGCAGTCATCGAGACAGTTGAAAAGTAGACAGGATCTTGGAACATATTGGCGATTGTATAATGTTATTCGAGCGCTCAGTCATTTGGACAACACAGGCTCAACACTATCCTGCGACCGCATCGATACACAAGATACTTTTACTCTGCTGGAACGGCAATTTATGCAATCGTGATCGTTGAAATGTTTCCACGAACAATTAACTTCAAACTGGAGTTCTAAAAAAGATCTTTCTCTAGTATAGCTACTCATATTTTCGCGGTAAATCATTTAAGTGGTCGAACAATTAATTATTGTCTATAATGCATAAACGTATTTGACGAAACAGGATACACCCTAATGCTAGATTTAGCACATTATATATTGGAACTATGCCCTGAGCCTCTAATTGACCATATTAACTTTGTAAACCGTTGCCAAGTTGAGAAGAGAAAGTCTGGCCAGTTTTACATTTAGCCCGTGGGCTTCGGTCTCGGGCTCTTTTGTCGTTTGATTGCTACTAAATGATAGAGGAACAGATATTCCGATTGCTAAAATAGGTAAAATATCGGAAGATATAGGAAAGATATTTGTCGAATAAAGTAATCGGAGGAGTTCATCGGTGATTTCCTTAGCGGCCTTAAAAAATATACAGATTCAAGAATTTGAAGATTTTTTTAGAGAACATAAAGTTCCAAAATGGACCGTAAGAATATCAGCGGGTTCAACTATTCAGAAATATGACAAAGTAAGACAGATAATTCAAGAAGAACTTGCTTTAGAAAAACCAAGCTTTACATATGATGAAATTGATGAGTTTATCTTTGAAAAGCTTTTTTATGCTAATTCTAATTATCAGATGGTATTTCGGTATAACAGCTTCTTTGGGGATGTCCATTTAAATAGTGACGAAGTGAATGAATATCTCGCACAAAACACCAATATTGAGTATCTTAAAAACTTAATTAATTGGGTCGACAATACTGATTTAATCAACCTTTGCACTGTGCGTTCCGAATTTACAACAAGGCGAACATTAAAGGCAATTCATATTCTCCTACGAATTGACACACTTGATCAATTATATGGGAAGAGAGTCGCTTTCTGTGGAGTTACCGTTAATGTCCGTCAACGACTTGTCATTTTGCGTTTCAGCCACCAACAATTTGAGTTAATAAAAACTGAGCCATTAAAGTTAATTAAACAAATTCTAGATACTCTTGGTGGTATAGGTACTGAGGGCAAAAAGTTCGAACCATTACAATTGAATATTAACCAGATAAGCGAGGATGATTCAACTTCGGCTATTTATGAATTGTTTGCTGAATTGAGTTCTGAAGCTGAGGAGATACTACATAGTCGTGTAACCAAGGAAACGGAAAAGAAAATTGTTTCTTTTTTAAATGACTTGAAAGTAAAGGAGGTTAAAAAAGAGTACATCGAACAAATAAAGAATGTGGTATATCAAGATATCGCTGATTCAATGGAAGATACAGCATTTGAAAAAGGGTGGATTTTTAAATTTCAATTCCGTGAAGGAGACCATACGAAAGCGTCATCTCGAAACGACAAACGTCTCCCAGTATATACAGCGTAAAGTCTTTTTGGCAGTTAAAAGAATTGATACATAAAACTCAGGCGATGCATGAAGCAGGATTTCATTGGCATATTAATGAAAAAGCTGGTGATGAACAATTCGTTGATGTACGTATTGAGTCAAAAAATGGTACAATGATACTGCATTATTATTCTCAAATGAGGAACAAAAGAAGGGAGAAGGAAGATTATGTTGTACGAAAGGTTAGTGCATATTTATAACACAACCAATTGTCGCAAATACTATCCTGTCTCCTCTGTTGATAATTTGTACAGATTTATTCAACAATCTCTAGATCAGCGAAAGAAGAATGTAAGTCCTTATGGATTCGCCAATTTTTCGGGCTTTTCAGTTGAAAACTCGATTCAGTTCTTCATGTATTTTTCTAATCGAGACGGGATTTTTGATATCATTTATTTCTTTGAGTGCTCTAAGCCAACTTGTGGAAACAGAGTATACTTATCTACAGATGACTTGAATAGCGGAGATAATATGATAAGCTGCGACGAATGTGATAAAGAGTACATTGTTGAAGATATCCAAGAATTTATAAAAGCGTACTATGCAATTAGAAAAGAGTTTCTCTTGGGGGTCCCAAGAATTGCAGTTACGGATACAGGAAGAAAAGATCCCAATTCAACATTCCAAGTGATAAAAGGATTAACCGATGATTTAAAGTGGGACTCCCCTTCATCTTTAAGTAATCACCTTCGAGGTGACGATGAAGGGGAGTGTACCGACCCCGTCACACTTGATCAAATAGTTAAAGGAAATATTGATAATTCAGGAGAAGCAATCTCAGATGCAGTTCAAACGTTTCTCGACAAAATGTATCAGAGGTACGAATGAAGAAATTCTTTATTAATTATGGATTAATTACGCTTGGCGCAGCATTAGGTTGTTTCATATCTTTTTTGATAATAGCAATTTTTATTCAAGAACAGTTGTTTGAAAAGCCTTTAGATACTATATGGCTAGGGCTTTTTGGTCTGTCTGGATCCTTAATTGGGAGTATTATTGGCGGTATTGCGGCGTACTTTGTTGCTCAAGTTCAGATACAAAGTCAAATTAACAATGAGAAGAAGAAAATCGAGGACTCTCAATTGACTTTAGCAGTCATCGTAATTGAAGAATTGAAGGTAAATAGAAAGTTTGTTGAAATTATGTTAGAGGCTGTTCCTCAAGAACTGAAAGATAGAGAAAGCATTGCGGCGAGTATGGTTGATGACATTAATACTGAAACAAAAGAAGCATTGACATTGCTTTTAGAGGAAATCCAAATGAATTACTTGCTTCAAATACGTATCAATTTAACTGATTTGAAGTATATTCCTATCCATAGAGCGATTCA
This sequence comes from Cohnella endophytica, assembly GCF_003628305.1. Lineage (GTDB taxonomy): Bacteria > Bacillota > Bacilli > Paenibacillales > Paenibacillaceae > Cohnella > Cohnella endophytica. Next base: position 20,385 of record NZ_RBZM01000004.1, read on the forward strand.
AAGACTTGTTTCAATACAAAAGGTTGGATTTAACTTAGTTTCATTAAGACAACAAAGATTCATATCAAGCGGACTGAAACATATTCGTGAAGAAGCAAATGAGTATTTAGCAAGCTTAAAAAGTCTTGACGATCTGGTTTACCCTAAAGAAAATGATTAAGTAATGTTTTTGATGAAAGAAAAATTTCCATATAAATAATATCACTGTCACTTTGACGTAGATTCGCAACTTTTAAATTAATCCTAAATTAAAAAATCAATAAATTCCGGAGTCCTAAGCATCCCCGCTAGGGTCCAATTACGGAACCGTACTTGAGCTGCAATCTTAGGCTCGATATATACGAAATCACGATCCTCTCCAGTTACTAATCCCTTTGTTACTCCGTAAAAGGCTTTCTTGTGCGCTGATGGGACGGCAAACTCCAGAATTCCAACAGGTTTATTACGGTGCTGTAGAAGCCAGCCGAACTGGTTTTTTCGGTATCCAGCGATCTGTACCTCGGCATAATTGTAGTTAATGATTTTGATCCAGTTAGAATCCCGTCGGCTCACGTACTTGCTATTCTTTCGTTTGGCGACGATCCCCTCGAGTTGCTTCTCCTTAATCGCGGTGAACATCGAGTTGCCGGCGCCCTCTATATTAATTACCTTACTGAAATGCCTATTCTCCGTCAACACTTCCGTAAGTAGCGATTTACGTTCCATCAACGGTCGGCCGCGCAAGTCTTCACCGCGGTACCGCAAAATATCGAAGACGAAAAATACAACTGGTTGTCTTACGGATGCTTCCGTAATAGCCAGCGGCTTCTTTGTTATGAACCGTTCCATAACCATTTCGAAATCGATTGTACCTGTAGCCGGATTTATACACGCGACCTCACCATCCAAGACAACGTCTGTTCCATCTTCGATCGGCACGTTATAAAGCTCCGGGTATTGCCTGGTTACATCGTTATTGTGACGTGTGAAGAGGCGGACGATACCATTTTCCATAGAAAGAATCAGACGGTGGCCGTCGATCTTAGGTTCGAATATGTACCGCTCATCATCGAATGGTTTTTCACGTTTTTCAAGTAACATAGGTACTAAAAACATGGTATCTCCGCCTTTCTTGTCCCATAATTGTAGCATCGGACAACTTGCAGATAACCCGGTAAGTTTATGCATAGCAGGAAAGTAGGGGATGAATAATACGTGGTAAATCGTGGAGGTGAAAATCATAATGGCAAGCGATCGTAACAGCCAGCTCGTTGTTCAGCAATCCCGAAAAGCGCTCGATCAACTAAAATTCGAAGCATGTCAGGAGCTCGGTATCACGATTCCGCAAGATGGCTACTACGGGAACATGATGACCAGAGATACTGGCCGGATAGGTGGTAACATCACTCGGCGCTTGGTACAAATTGCGGAGCAGCAGTTGGCCGGACAATCTAATCAATTCAGCCGTTGAACTAATAAAAGCAGGAGGGATGACCTCACTGCTTTTTTTATCACTTGCATAAGAACATATGTTCTGAATATAATAAGGGAACAAATGTTCTTACTGGGGTGATGGATTGGTTGGTCCAACGAAAAAGCAATTACTTATAATCGATCAGATCGAAAAGCATATTGCGAACCATAAATACTCTCCGACAGTAAGAGAATTAGCAGCAGTAGTTGGCATGTCCTCATCAAGTACAATGCACGCTCACTTGTCCAGCATGCTAAAAAAGGGATTAATTGAGTGGGAACCGACACGTCCGAGAACGCTTAAGGTCCTGAAAAAGGATAATGTCAGCAAGAATCATTCCTTGGGGAGTTGAGGGCTTATGCAGAAGTACACTGGGAAATCAGTTACGATCATTTACCAAGATCGTAAAGGCCAGATCACTCAAAGACGAATCCTTGTCCGTTCAGTAAGAAACGACGTCATACTTGCCTACGATCTCGATAAGCGAGCGCCTCGTAAGTTTGAAATCAATCAGATACTGGCACTGCAGCCGGTGAGCCGTTATGCCTCCTAATAAAGACAGGACGATTTTTCTAATCGATGGGCAATCGTTTTACGCTTCATGTGAAAAGGCAGCACATCCCGAACTGGCAAACAAACCTGTTGCCGTGGGTGATCCAGAACGTAGGAGTGGCATTATACTCGCTGCCTGTCCGATCGCGAAGTCAAAGGGCGTCACTACGGCTGAACGAGTAGGGGAAGCGATGGCTAAATGTCCCGACCTTGTTGTAATACGCCCGCGAATGCAGCGGTATATAACGATATCCTTATTGATTACGGAGATATTTGAGTCATTTACGGACCAGGTTGAACCATACAGTATCGACGAGCAATTTTTGGACGTTACCGGCACAATTGGACAGTTCGGATCGGCGGAGAAGCTTGCGAATCAGATTCAAGAGCATGTCCGGCTATCAACTGGCGTATGGTCCCGGGTGGGGATCGGACCGACCAAGATCCTCGCCAAACAAGCGACCGATAACTTTTCGAAGAAAAGGCCTGACGGGATATTTCGGTTAGATTATGACAATATAGAGCGCGATCTATGGCCGCTTCCTATACATCAAATGTTCATGGTAGGATCCCGCATGACCAAAAATTTCATGTATATGGGACTTCAGTCGATCGGGGATGTTGCCAGAATGCCGCTACCTGACTTCAAGAGGAGATTAAGGCAGCGAATGGGCAAACAGTCGGATATCCAAGCTGAATACTACTGGCAAACGGCCCGCGGAATTGATCCGAGTCCGGTCGTGGCTTCCATTCGTGGCGATCTAAAATCAGTCAGTCACGGCAAGGCGCTACGGAGCAGTCTTTACCGCAAATTGCCCGATATCGAAGTTGTGCTTCTGGAATTGGTTGTAGAGGTATGTCGGCGGGCAAGGAGGCACGGATATCAAGGTCGGGTCGTTTCCGTGGGAGCTGCCGAGACAGACGGTGAGCGGTCGTCGGGGTTTGGACGGCAATTGACTTTGCCTCATGCCACTTCACTCACACACGAAGTAGCTGAAGCTGCTATGAAGCTGTTTACTGAGAACTGGCGGGGCCTTCCTGTGAGCCATCTTTATATTTCACTCACACAACTCTCCGACGATAGCACGTATCAACTTACACTCTTTGACGATCGGGCAGCGGCATACGACATTGAGCGGGCAACGGATCAGATAAAAGATCGTTATGGAAGTGGAGCAATTATGCGCGCTTCGTCACTGTTGGCATCCGGTGTGGCAAGAGAACGATCCGGTCAAATCGGAGGGCACTACAAATGACAAAACTAGACGGTAACGAACGTTGGAAATCTAAGATGTTGTTAACCGAGCACCAAGAGCAATATCAGGACCGCCATAATAAAGCACCTACAGGCAAGGCGACGATCGAAGAGCTTAAACTCATTAGGGATTCGATCTTGTTCCCTCATATACTTACAATGACTCAAAAAGGTCTCGACGAAATAAGTGGCTCTCGAATAACTCTGCATCAAATAATGGCTCAATTTATGCGGGCTTTGATGGATAGAGTTAGCCTCGAGTCGTTCCATGTGCGCCGGGAATTAAAAACAAAAAGTATAAGAGTCATATCTGACGAAACAATCGACGAGATCGTTTATAATAGGTATATTTGCCGTGGATATAACGAAAAATTTGGAATGACACGTGAGGTTATGAGAACTGAGATAGCTAAGCATATTTCAAGAATGGCTAAAGATATCCTTGGCTTCGAAAGTAATACAAAGGAGTGAGCAACATGCCACCAGTGGAAAAACCAAAGAAGAAATCTAAAGATAAAAGGCCAACGCGGGACGAGGCGATACTCGAAGAGATCGGTGAAAGGTTGGTTGAGGCTTTAAATGAAGAGTCAGAAGTGATCCTTACTATTTGGGGATGGGATGAGCCGGTACACGGGCTGATCGTCGCATTGGATGCCAGGACAAAGCTAGTGCATGTTCAGAAAAACGGTGAGATAACCAAAGTTCCCTTCATGGACATTATGAAAATAGGAAGTCCAGAATGATTTCAAATCATGTTGGGGACAAGAACATACATCCATTAGAAGCCGCGAATAACGCGGCCTTTTGTTTTAACGATGCAGGTTCTGTCCAAGGCTTAGGACAAGAACTTACATTCATTCCCGATGCAGGACAAGAACTTGCATTGCTTGCCGAAATCACCACGGGCAGGATAATGCAACTAATTCGGTAAACCAATGTCTAACTATTGGTAATAATTGCGTGGTTATGGAGGTGTTTGAATGCTTAAAAAATATTTTGTAATAATAATTTTATTTGGCACTTGTTTATTACTTGTTGGATGTAATCCAAGTAAAGATGAAGTGGTTCAGAACTTAATGCCTGAAAAGGAATTGAACTATGCTTATGCCCTTCAGGTGTTTTGTTACCAAGTAGATGTTAGAAAAATAGGGGATGAACTTAATCGTTTTCAGAATTCATCACCAGATTTGCAAAAAGAATTTCAAGTACAGCTATTGGCTATTGACCAAGAAATAATTAAAAAATGGGCGCATGCTTTGGGCATTAAAAAATTCCCTACTTATCTCATACTCAATAAAGAAGATGGAATTGTTCTACAAACAAAGGACATGGAAATGGCAAAGAAATATCTTACAGAACATTCAACTAACGGCGAACGATAGTTCAACAAAAACAGGTTTCCGAATTATCGGAAGCTTGTTTTAGAACAACCACTTTGTACTGGCTGGGTTTATGCAATTTGAGAATGGGGTGTTATGAAAGTTTAATTGTGGATGTCAAAGTGAATATTGAAAGTGATTGATTTAAGGAGGTACAAATTACAACTCAAATGAAGCTTCGTTTGACAAAAACTGGCAGTTGGATCAGGACTTGCTTCGCAATTCAAATCTGCCTGCAGATATATGATTGCATCTAAAAAATGCTTTACCCCTTCTGGAACGACATGTAAAACGCGTCAAACAAATGCGTTGCCCTCATTATTGCATTGTCTGGTGCTCTTTTATAGGTATCTAAATTTGCATATTACTCCAATGACAGCATTAGTAGCAGTGTATATCCAACAAGGGTATTTGTTGAATTACTCCGAATTTTAGTCCTTTTTTTCAAGGAATGAACCTTTCTCCTTACGGGCAAGCTTAATGATAAACCTTAAGAAAGGATTTGGATGACATGAGCATTTTCATTTCCAAGTTGTTACTCGTCTCAATGATGTCAATTGCGCCAATACATGAATCAGGTAGCCATCTGTTGTTGAATAAGGTTTCAATTTCAGAAGTGAAGCAATATTCTTTATCCGAAGCAATTAGTGAGGAATTGAAGTCTGCTTATGACAAAGGGCAGCCCCTAAGAAAAGGGTTCAAAAAGTTATCAGGAGAAGTTTCAAATCTTCATATTTTAGAAAATAAAGATGAGACAACAACCTTCTTTAGTTTCATGCTTAACAGTAAACTTCGTTTAGGCATGGCCGAGGTTGTTCTAGCGAATAATGGTTACAATGTTATAAACAGAACTGAGATCAATGTCAATAGTAAAATTCCTCTACAAGTGATGTATAATCGCATTTCAACATATCCTATTCGAGTATTTGGGGCAATAAATGATTCTCGAATAAAAACAGTTGAAATTATATTTAAAGACAAAACATCAATTAGCATCGCTCCTACATATGGGGAATATTTCTTTGAAATAATAAAAAGAAATATCCGTGACATTGAATCGATCGTTGGATATGATAAAACAGGAAAGCTTATTTATACAGTTGAATAAGCAACGGGAAGATTGAAACTTGCGTATGTAAATAGAAACAAAAAAGACACCTCAAAACCATATAGGTGTCTTTTTGTTTAAATAGTAGATTAACTTTATTGAAATACGTACCCAGCTCCATCATCCATTGTTACATAGAAATAACCGTTAGTTTCATTACTGGTAAGGGATTCCCACATAAGCTGATAGCGCCCTACTGCTAAATCTTTTAAAGTAAAGAATCCATCCACATCTCCAACACCAAGGTCTTTGGTGAATACTACGTCACTATTAGCATTATATAATACAAATTTTATGTGTGCACTTTGTCCAGTATGCACGCCGTAAGCTTTAAAGGTCACTACTGCATTGCTTTTTTTATAAACATCAATATATACTCCGTCATAAGCTCCATTTTTATCCGGCCTTATTGGATAAGAGCTACTTTTATAGGCAAAAGCTACCGATGAAAAACACAAAATCAAGATCATGGAAAGAAACAAAACTTTTTGAGTATGGAAAATAGATTTCACCATTTAGCAATTTAACCTCCACATTTTTAATAGTATGCATAAATCTTGAAGATCAACATAATCTAATATTGAGTAAAATTTGAAATCCTAGCAGAATCACAATTAATAGAAATAAATATTAAAAGAAGTAACCGAAGCGAATAAACAAACTTTGCTTACTACCGCTCCTTTCTTTGTTTCTTGTTTTCATCAAGAAGGTGAGAGTTCTTTATGAAAACACATTTATGTATTAACCTAACTCTTTAAAAATAACCATATTTGTAAGATTATTGGATGGTTATACTTATCTATTTTGAGTAAATTAAATGTCGATCTATAGACAGCACTGCAATATTCTCTATGCAAATAAAGTGAGGACGATGTTGGTTCGTAGTTCAGCTACAGTATCCGGATGAGGAAAACGGCAGCAGGTTTTCGTTGATTTTTCTTTCTGTATCAGTTAACCTGACGACTATAAACAGGATATCAGCAAGAATTGCATACGTGACCTTCTTTCTCACTGATGGGTTAGCGATAGTTTTGGATTTTTTATGTGTTAGCAGAAGTAAGAGAAGACAAACATGTTAACTTCTCCTACTAAAACGATAAACAGGTCAACTTTACGTCGTAAAAGCACGACACAAAGTTGACCTGTTGTATCTCACAAACTCAAAACCGCGTAGATACAGTGATAATACACGCCCCACGACCGCGTTCATCTTGAAATTCAATAACGCGACAATCGCGGAAGTCTCCATATGCGCGACGCATTCGCTTTATAAACTTGTCGAATTCTATGTACGATTAACTCGCAACGTTATCGAGATCTTCTTCAATAATAACCGCGTTTACTCCCATCCGCGCCTTCATGGGGGAAGATCACATGCCGAAGAATTATAAGAAATTCATCCAGTGGAACGCTAATCGATTCATCTCATGGGGCACAAAGCGTTGGCCCCTACTGCCGCCTCTGTCCAAGCAATTCTCGCTTCACATAAATTTGAGCAGCAGGGCTACAGAAGTTGCATGGCGCTCCTTAAGCTTGCCGGCAAACATGGTGTGGCTCGCCTTGAAGCGGCTTTTGCTAAAGCATTATCCTGTACGCCAAGGCCGAGCTTCCGGAGCATCAAGACGATTTTAACTACCGGGCAGGATCGGCTTGAAGTACATTCGGAAACCAAAGCAACGCCACTCTCTTCTGAGAGCCACGGATTCATTCGTGGCGCAGATCATTACGGGAGGGCATAACAATGGTGCAAGAATTGACCCTAAACAAACTCCAAGAAATACGCTTTTCCATCATGTCAGAGTCTTACCAAAATCAATTGTTAGACCCGCTTTTCAGGCTCTTTCGTTTGAAGAGCGTTTTGGATTTCTGGTTGATTTGGAGTGGTCACGGAGAAAGAACAGCCGGTTGGCATCGTTAATCCGTAAAGCAGATTTCAAACAAAGTAACGCTTGTATTGAAGACGTTGAATATCACGCTGGACTGTCGGATGACAAGAATAAATACTGATTCCAACCCGTGTAAATCGTGGGTTTTTCACTTTATCGGTACACATTCTTGACAATTTATAATGTCAAGAATGTGTACCGATTCCCGATTATCAAAATGAGGACAATGCTAAAAAGGGAACCGGAAAATTAAAAAAAGCCGTCCGATTGGACGGCGTTGTTTGTGTCGTGCCCCTGGCACAGCTGTATCATACCGGCTATCGTAACTCCCCACATGCAACCAGGGACAACGTAAATACGAATGCGCTCATTAGCACCATTCCTTTCTTTGGAAGCAAAAAGAGTAGGTTAGCAATCGAGGAACTTATAAGTCCAGAAATCAAACTACCTAAGAACCAGTTGCTTTGCATCAGAACCGCTAGGAATGAGAGTGTAGGAATCCAACCTACGCCGGGTACAACCAAAATGTTCAAAAACATCTTATAATTTTTAGAGTTAGAAAGCAAGATGAGATGGGAAGTAAAATCTTTTAAGGCTAAGCATATTAGGATTGATTCTGAAACCAGATGCGTGGGAAATGAAAATTTCCTTGCACCGTTGTGTGATTTCGGCCGTGTTACATCATTTGTTTGTATCCTGGGATTAGATGTACACCGGTACATCTAGGTGTAAGGCAGCTTTCTGGTTGACTAACTTCAAAGAAATCTTTCCCACATATGGAACATGTGAATTTTTGCTTTAATTGAGGAACTTTCTTTGTTGCATGAATAGTGCCTACGACCCTCGCTCTTCTTTCTTCCTTTTTGGGCTCAGAAGTTTCAGGTAGAGGAATGAAGTCGACCATTTCTCTTCGATAGTGTACTTGATAATTAAAGGAGGAAGTTCTGATCGACGACACAAAGCTTTCAACTTGTGATATCGATGTTGTGTAGTTAAGTTCTGGGAGAGCACTAAGCAATTGCTGACCATAGCTTCTCGCTTTATCCAAAACCCGACCATCCAAAATAGAAACTATTCCGTAATCGGTTTTGGATCTGATAAGTCTTCCGAATCCCTGCTTCATTTTAATAATCATATCAGGTACATTGACTACGTTAAAAGGATCTAGTCCCTTACTAGCCGCCTCTTCTTTCTTAAATGCTAAATATGGATCTTCTGGAGAAAATGGCAACTTGACAATTATTACATTTATTAATTGAGCACCTGGAATATCAAACCCTTCCCAGAATGCTCCAGTAGCAAACAATACACATGAATCAGTACTCTCCTTGAACATCTTTGAGACATGTTCCTTGCTACCATCTGTTTGCTTCATCAACTTCCAAGAAAGTGATTTTGAACATAAGTTTCGATAACTTCGTTCCATATGCTCATGTGAAGTGAATAGGATAAGAGCATGTCCGTCTGTGATGGTAAGCAATTGTTCGATCCTATTATCAACAGATTTAAAATATTCATCGGTAACACTATTTCTTTTGTAATCATGGAGGTCCTCTGGGATATACAAGAGTGATTGACGCTTATAATCGAAGGGGCTAGGCAGCTCCCTTTTAAAATAATCACTTCCAAGTTGGCCAATTCCATTAAAAAAATAATCAAATGATTTATTCGAAGACAGTGTTGCCGATGTCATAATAAATGGTATTTGTTTATCGGAATATTGATGTGAGAGCAGGTCACCGGTAATTTGAGAAACTTCTCTTGGTAAAGTTACAACCTGGCTTTGCTCAGGTTCAAACCAAGTAATGAACTCATTCGATCGGATGTCATATGTGAAATCAATACAACGTTCGACTCTTTCAAATAAAGGATTATTTTCATTTTTGATTTGCAAATGCATGGTGTCTTTAAGATCCTTAAAAATCAAATTAAGTTGATTCGCTGTCGAAAGGCTTGAATCGGGTAACGCAATTCTTGATGGTGTTTCATCAAGGGTTTTTAGTACAAATTTTATTTCTGATATAAATCGTAAGACCATATTTAAATAGCTTTCCTTTTTGGCAGAGGAGATGATCAGTTTACTGTCAGAGAAAATTCTTTCAAGTGTGAGCTGTAATTCGTTTATACGAAACCTGCTACTGAATAAAGCAACTCCTGCATGTTCAAGATTGTGAGCCTCGTCAATTACAATCGCTGAAATATGAGTTGAAAATAATAACTTGTACGGGTTTTCATATCTCATCCTGAGGTCCTGCAGTAATTGACCGTGATTCGTTATAATGAAGTCATTATTGTTATCTTGGAAAGACTCTCTTGTTCTCCAATACTTACATTCGTTGATTAAGGGACAATATGTGCAATCTTGCGTCGATTCAATATTTATTAACTTCCAAGTCTGGTCATCTAAGTCGCCAACTTCACTGCGATCACCAGAGCGAGTGGAATTCATCCACTTATAAAGTTCATTTATTTGTCCCTCTGACATGCGTTTTTTAAGTTTGTATTTATTATTTTGGAATTTATACTGACACAAGTATTGCTGGCTGCCTTTTGCAAGAACAGCCGTATAAGAATAACCTAATTCTCTTAACAAGAGTAAATCTTTATTCAGAATTTGTTCCTGCAGGTTGGTCGAAGACGTAGCTATTATAGCAGGGCCTTTAGAACCGGTTCGCTTTTTCCAGGCGAGAAGAGGAAACAAATATGCAAGAGTTTTTCCTGTACCTACTTTTGCTTCAATGGATGTAGGAATCTTAGTTTCTAAACTCCTCACAACCATTTGACTCATCGAAATTTGCTCCCATCGAATATCAGGAGATAAATTTTGTTCTTCGAAATACTTGGGCACTTCGTCTTCGAAGAAGTGGAAAATCTGTTCATTCAATGGATGCATACTTCGCCCCTCCCTATGCGAACACTAGTTTGTTTTAAGTATATCAAACAATGTAAAATACTGTAAGGGGCAGTCGAATTCGCATATTACGTTTTGGAATGTAAGTTGTGAAATTTATCAACTTGATGACTTTATTGAAGTCAAGAGAGTACGGATAAATCATGTCTTTGCAACCTACTTTCGATTTTGCTTGGATTTCAGTACAACGATTTTCGGTCGGGGTAGGTACGGATTAATAGGATTTATATGAATATGGTAGGTTAGCACCCATCAAGCAAGGGATAATAATATCCTCTAATTTTGGCGGCTTATTGTATATTAAACCCACTTAGTAAGGAGGTGGAAAGGATGATTCATGTGTTATTGGCGAAGTTGGTAGTTTGCGGATCATATGGTTTGCTGAGTGCTGTTGTTTTTTGATTAATACCTTGAATCATGAATCAGTTAAAGACTTTTTTGTAGTTGTCCAAGGACACAAAAGTGGGGACATTGTACTCTAACGACGCAAATCTAAAGACATTGTCGCGATGTCCAGTAGCTACAGTTAAACAACAACTGGTTTAAAGCATCAGCGTAACTATTTTTGGCACTTTTGATTACAACGAAGTTCGTCAAGAAGTTGGAGATCCAGTAAGAGCAATAGGACAAAGCGGTCACTATTCAACACCAGTAACACGGAACAGTTGTAGAACGACAAGAACATACATTTATTAGACTCCGCGCCCACCGTGGAGCTTTTATTTTATGGATATAGGTTCATGTCCTTTCCTCGGGACAAGAACTAACATTGTTTCTCGATTCGGGACAAGAACTTGTACTGTTCAACCGCACAGCATTAGCGGTAGCCCTCTGTAGACTGATTTGTAGATTGAGAAAATAAAGCATTAGACTCCCAGACTCGAAAAGTCCGCTCCGTTATAGCTTTACATGTTTTCACAATCATCCTATAATACTAAGTGCAGGGCGGTTGTACAATCACATTTTGACTAAGTATATATTGGGAGGTGCTTTGTATGGCACGTATAAATTTGTCAATCAATGATGACCTATTTGAACTCTTAAGTAATGACGCTGGGCGACATAACTGTACAGTAAATGTATATCTAATCAGTCTGATTGAAGGTTTGTACTTACAAGATCCTTTTGATTACGAAGCGGCATTAAGCAAACTTATCGCAGAAGCAAAAATTAGACCGTTAAATGCGGAATTTATATTGTTCGACTTGCCTTCTTTTAAAGAAATATGTATTGCAAAAGCAGAGAATGCAAATTTAAAGCCATCAATGGTCAGAGCGCGCTTGGGAAAATCATTTAACAAACTTGTGGAGAAAAAAATGGTGGGAAGCGTTAGGCGAGTGCGCAATGAAGATGGAAGCTTAAAATTCATTTCTAGTACGGCAGTCTTTATTCGAAAGGCAGAGGAGGATTTGGAGGACGCTATGCACAGAATAGACAAATGAATGCGGGGATGACTATGAGAGAAGAACTAGAAGAAAAGCTGGCAAATGAATTTCCGTTCATGAGGAGAGGAAACAGTTATAAAGAACAGGAGAAAAGTGGCGAAATACGGGATTTATTTGGTGCTTTCGGGTGTGAGGTTGGGGACGGGTGGTATGAAGTGCTCCGCGGACTTTGCCATGAAGTTGCCAAGGCTTACGAAAGTGCGGGGTTGCCTGTAGACATCGTTGTTGATCGAGTAAAAGAAAAGTTCGGGCAATTACGTTTTCATTACCATCGTGTAGATTATGACCCTGGTATTCACGCCATTGATTCTCTTGATGGGCGCGATCTTCAGGCAAAGCCCGACCGTTCCGAGCTTCATCAGGAAGTTACAAAGATTGTGCAAAAATGGAAGATCAGTTCAACGACTGTGTGCGAAAGTTGCGGCGCAGCCGGAGTCTTGCGAAGGGATTTAAGGTGGGTTCAAACCTTATGCCAACAGTGCTACTCACCGCGAAAACAAAAAATCGACGAGTGGCGGTTGAAAAAGGAGTACAACGATGGACAAAGAATATGAAGAAGAAGCAGAACTAGAACATGAAATGTTGAATTATTTATACAGTGAGATCTTGTGTAACTACTCCAGTGAGGAGGATGCAGGAGAGGCGTTCGACGGCTACGATGACTAATTTAGGCTTTTTTTATTTTTTGATGGAATGCAGAAATGGATGCGTAACGTTCGTTAAGGAATAATAGGGGGATTCTATTGCGGATACCTAATAGCAAGGGAGTTCTACCAATGAAAAAGAGTATAGAGTCAATAATGACTGATATTCAGGATTTATCTAAACAGGATAGGCATTTGCTGTGGGAACTCCTTGATCTGAAATATGATGTTTTTCCTAAGGTTTGCAGAATATATGTTGATGAAAGTAATAATCCTTGGGGACCTGAAGACGACTATTGGGATGTAGAATACAAACCAAATGAACGAGACGAACAAGACGAATAAGATCTCAAAACCATCAACGAATACTTAGAGTTATAGCTATTCAGCGAGCCATAAAACCATCAACACAAATACACTAGTCCACACATTTATGTCGTTAGACACGTAATCAATTGGGCCACAAGAAACACGCAGTAGTAGGCCGGATCGCTGTTAGCACTTGTCCACTTTCTAGTCTAGATTCAGATGTATAAAAGTAAACTTTTATGTGAATGATATTTCTATTATTTATAATGAAGAGAAATTCTCATGGACACACCTGGGGAAATACGATACATAGAATTCGTTTGAGCCATTATGATCATGGAATTGCTGAATCGTTAGCTGAATGTTTTGGTTATTCAATTAATAATGCACAAGGGCTCATCGTAAAATTATAAAGGTCATACGGATGTTGGAAGGATATGATACTTGTCTGGATCACGCTGAACGCCTTAACACAGCTAATCATATGGTATCTCTCCAAACCAATGTGTTTCACCAATCAAGGAGGCTTGTCGCAATAAACTGATGATAAAGGAATAATCCAGTTACGGTACTAATAAATTTAGTGAAGTCAAAGGAGGGGTAATTAATTAGCGAATTCGTTTAAGTAAAATATGTAGTATTACTCGGTCTATAGATGACGGAATTTTGGTAGTTCCTATTCCAGTAGAGCAACGAGTTGAAACTGATTCTGATATGAAATTATTCATTAAACGTCACAGGAAATTGCTCACACTAATTTAAGCTAATGGAGTGTTTGTAGAAGCAGGTTCGAGCCTGCTTCTTTTTTATGTTTGGAGTAAGTTTATTCAGTTTATAAAGCTCAAAATTATTAATGCATATTTATGCAAGCAGCTATGGAGGGTATTATCAGAAATAATGACCAGGTCATGAAGTAATTTAAATATTGATTATATCATTCTAAGTATTTATGAAAACGCCCTTTAATAAAGCAAGGTTTTTCAGTCAGTTTTCTCCGGATTTCTGACGCCACCCATCAATATGTCTCGGAGATCGGCCTACTTATGATAAAAGCACCCGGAATCTGAATAAAATAAACAGTTCAGGGCACCCTACCCATTGGCGGAATTCGTTGAGCCAATCGACTAAGGGGGCATTTTAGCATGCGTAGAAGCTTGATTAGAATGTTTATTCTTGCTACCGTTATCTTAGGTTCTTCAATTGCGTTAACGGGATGCATGGGCAAGACAGGAGATTTAGGAAACAAAAATATTCGTCCGAACGCCGTCCGGGGCGAAGGCATGACAAAGATGAGATTCGCCAGCGATCAAGATAACGCGAAGAACAGGATGTATGGCGAACGGCGGGAAAACAATAACGTAGTCGGCATGCACGACAATTCTCACCTCCAGTTAAGCGACAAAGTAGCGGCAAAGATTTCGTCCATGCCGGGCATCTCTTCGGCTTACGTCATCTTAACCGAACATAACGCGTACGTCGCCGTGAAAGAAAAAGGCAAAACGCAGCTCGGCGCAAAATCAGTGGAATCCGGAATGAAGGACAAAATCGCGAATCGCATCAAATCGCTCTCGCCTTCCGTCCAGCACGTCTATGTTTCCGCGAATCCTGATTTTACGAAGCGGATGGAAGGCTATGCGAACGACGTGAAAAAAGGCCACTCGCTCCAAGGCTTCATATCCGAATTCAACGCGCTAGTCGAGCGAGTATTCCCTGCCTCGTCTGGAACTCACCATCGCTAACAAGGAAAAGGAAGTTAAGCCGTGAACGGAGAGCAGCCAACTGCCTTTGTTTGCGGCTTTTTTGCGCGTTCGGAAATCTCCGTGCCCATTTTCTTTGACCTCCGCACCACAAGAAAACCCCTTTCATATGATAAAGTTGACTGTATCCCTATACCTTGTAATCACACATTCCCGGGCAAGGAGGGGTGACAAACGTTGAAAGGCAGCGACCATAAAAGCAAATTCCTACTCACCAATCGGGAGCGCGAAGTCTTCGAACTGCTAGTGCAGGATAAGACGACCCGCGACATTGCGCAGCAGTTGTTTATCAGCGAGAAGACGGTCCGCAACCACATCTCGAATGTGATGCAAAAGCTGAATGTCAAAGGTCGTTCGCAAGCGGTTGTCGAGCTTATTAAGCTCGGGGAGCTAAAGATCTAAGACGGCACATGGGATCTCCTTGGCCCGGTATATCTGGCGCAAGCCTTCTACTTCGCTTCCTGTACAGGTGCGAGGGAGAAGGCTTTTTGATCGGTACAATACCAGTTGAAGCAACTACGGAATTAAAGGGTTTCCCCGGCTCCTCGCCGAATAAAAAAGGAGCGAATTGGCTCGCGCGGCATAACGGCGAATCGATTCGGTCACAATGGAATGGGAATAAATAACTTTATTTATCGCATATCGGGAAAGCGGGCGAAGGCATGCCAGGAAACGATATTCCTACTAACGAGTTATCGAAGCACGAACAGCTTCTTCATTATATCCGAGAGCTTCCCGTCGGCACGAAGGTGCCCGTACGCCAGATGGCGAAGGAACGCGGCGTCTCCGACGGAACGGCCTATCGGGCTATCAAGGAGGCCGAGCAGCTTGGCTTGGTGAACACGAAGGAACGGATCGGAACGGTGCGCGTCGATAAAAAAAGGCGCAGCAATCCGGAGCAACTTACGTTCGCGGAAGTGCTCGAGATCGTTCAAGGACGCTTGCTGGGCGGACAAGAAGGGTTGGAGAAAACGCTCCATAAGTTCGTTATCGGGGCCATGGAGCTTGACGAAATGATCACGTACATCGACGCGGGGAGCTTGTTGATCGTGGGTAACCGGGAGAACGCGCACCGGATCGCGATCGAGCAAGGAGCGGGGGTGCTTGTTACGGGGGGCTTCGGTACGAGCGAAGAAGTTCGCGAGCTCGCGAACGAGCGGGAGCTGCCGATTCTGACCTGCCGTCACGATACTTTTACCGTGGCTTCGATGATCAACCGTGCGATGTACGATAGGCTGATCAAGCGCAAGATCATGATGATCGCGGATCTGCTCGAGCCAACGCCGGCTTCGCGCAACGGCGTTCTGAAGCAATCGTCGGACGTAGCCGATTTTCTCAAGGTTAGCGCGGATACGGGGAACAGCCGATTTCCGGTTACCGACGAATGGAACCGGGTCGTCGGCATGATCACTTCTAAGGACGTCATTGGCGCGGCTTCTGACCAGACGTTGGACAAGCTAATGACCCGCAGGCCGATGACCGTGACGTTGAGTACGCCGGTCGCTTCGGCCGCGCACCGGATGGTGTCCGAAGGTATCGAGTTGCTTCCCGTCGTCGATCGGCAGCGCAAGTTGGTCGGCGCGATCAACCGAGGCGAGGTGCTACGGGCGATGCAATTCGCCAATCGTCCTGCGCATTTGGGAGAAACATTCGACGCTCTCATGTGGGGAGGTTTTTCTGAACAACGCGATGAGGAAGGGCGTCCGTATTATACCGGCCTGGCGACGCCGCAGATGTCGGGTCCGCTCGGCACGATCTCCGAAGGCGTACTCACGTCCCTCATGCAACAAGCGGCGAGCCGGGCGGTAGAGGATCTGCGCAAGCGGGAGCACGTCCTCGACAACATGACGACCTACTTCCTGCGCACGGTTCCCGTCGAATCCAGCTTGTCTCTCGTGCCGCAGATAATCGAAGCGAGCCGGCGCTATGTCAAGGTCGAAGTGCAAGCCGTCCAGGACGGAGAAACCGTTGCGAAAGCGATGCTGACCGCACAAACGATAGACCCGGCTTAGGAGCCGGGTCTAAGGGAATCATCGCGGGCGGCGGCGAGCGCCTCCGTACTATTGGGATAGTCGCGAGAAGTGCGAGTGATTACGCATCCCCGCGAACAGATTAAAGACGCCGAGCAAGAAGAATAAAGCGCCGACGACGACGCGTACGGAAGATCCGGTGAACATGAACATCTGGATGATCGCGATGAAAATGAGCATCAAGCCCATGCTGATGTTCATGCGGGACGCGTTCAAGCCGCTAATGCGACGGTCAGTGGAACGGCGGGACTTGAAGCTATATACCACGGACAAGCAGCAGGTGAAGACGATGAGGACTCCTAGCACCCATTGCATAAAGTTTTCCATTTGAATTAGCAACTCCTTCTGAATTGTCGTAACGCCAACTATTGTAACATAAACGAAGAGGAACGCGCTCGTCCGCCGAGCCGCGTTCCTCTTCGTTTGTTGCAACCTCGTATGGTCATTATCCCGCTCGCTCAGTGGTCTCGCCGACAACCTCGTATGGTCATTATCCCGCTCGCTCAGTGGTCTCGCCGACAACCTCGTATGGCCATTATCCCGCTCGCTCAGTGGTCTCGCCGAGAACCTCGTATGGCCATTATCCCGCTCGCTCAGTGGGCTCGCCGAGAACCTCGTATGGCCATTATCCCGCTCGCTCAGTGGGCTCGCCGACAACCTCGTATGGCCATTATCCCGCTCGCTCAGGGCATGACGCACCTGCATTTAGTACAGGTGTTTTAGGGGGAGATCGCCTTTTCGCCAAACCACCTGCATTTTGTACAGGTGAAATGCCGGTTTTCGCCCCAAACTCCCGATTTGACGTAAAACTGCTGTACTTTTTGCAGGTTGTAGAGCTGGTTACCGCCAAGAAGCCGATTTCGTCTGTAGTAAATGCAGGTTGAAGTTGAAGTTGAGGTTGAGGTTATAGTTGAAATTGAGGCTGGAACGGTTCAGGTTCTCGGTCCTTTCTCGGCCGAAGCCCACACCTGTAACGTACCGTCGACGACGAGCATCGTATCGAGTACGACTCTGTAGCGCGTTTCTTCGATGTCGTAAGTCTTTTTGCTTAACAACATGCGCGCGAACTTGGAGTCCGAGTCGATCTCGTAAATGCTTCGTCCGAGGAAAATTTTAAGGTCATTTTTCAGTTGCGTCTTAAGTCGTGTTTCCGTTAGAATATCGAGCTTGGACTTGGTTTTCTCCGAATCCTGTAGAAATATGATTTTGATTTGGGAGATGACGTTCTCTTTATGCGATTGCTGCGCGAATTTCAAGTCCTGCTCCATCGTCGACAGCTGGGTTTTCAACCTGATATTTTCCAAAGCGACATTCTCGTACATTACGTTCTTCAAAACATTAAAAACCGCGCTCCCCACGATCATGCCGCATACGAAAAACGCCAACGCCTGCATAAACTTCCGGAATCTATCGAAGGTCGGAACCCGCATGGCCGAAACTCACCCCCCGTGGCTATACAGCCAATGAACGAGCTCCGTCCCGAGATGGGCGCCGAGGAACGCGAACATAATGTAACCTACCTGTTGCATAGCGGGGGATAAGTATCCGCTCACCATATTCGACTCGATGACCCGGATCGGATCGATCGTACCGCCGACCGCAGCCACTAACGCCCATATTTTCAAATTTCCCGCGACCTGAAGCATTTTCTCCTTAGGCGGGGTCATCAGGAATACCGAACCGAGTCCGGCCAATAACGCACCCCCGAGCACGATTCCGAACGCGATGAAGAAGCTGAATGCCGCTTTCGTCAAAAAATCGTCCATTTTCATTCCCCCGTGGTTTGTCTTCACTATCATATGTATGGGACGTGCCTGTGCCCTTATGATACAATTCAGTTAAGAGAGTTCGGCGGAAAAGAAGGGATAATCATGTGCGACTTCGTTCATCTTCACGTTCATAGCGAATACAGCTTGCTAGACGGCGCGGCTCGCATTAAGGAAATGGCGGCCAAAGCGGCCGAGCTTGGCATGAAATCATTAGCTCTTACGGATCATGGCGTCATGTACGGCGCCGTTCCTTTCTATAAAGCGTGCCTGGAGCACGGAATCAAGCCGATTATCGGAATGGAAGCGTATATGACGGGCGGCTCCCGTCACGAGAGGCAGTCCCGCAAGGAGCAACCGATCTATCACCTCACGTTGCTGGCCAAAAACGAGACCGGCTACCGGAATCTCATGAAGCTCACTTCGATCGGCCATCTGGAGGGGTTCTACTATCGTCCGCGGATCGACTTCGAAGTGCTCACCGAATATGCAGAGGGACTCGTGTGCCTTAGCGGCTGCATGAGCAGCGAATTATCGCGCAAGCTGATGGACGACGACTATGAAGCGGCCAAAGAAACGGCGTCCCGTTACCGGCAATTGTTCGGCGACGATTATTACTTGGAAATTCAAGATCACGGCATTCTCGAGCAGAAAAAACTGACGGCGAACGTGATCAAGCTGTCGGAGGAGCTCGGTATTCCGCTTGTCGCGACGAACGATTCCCACTACGTCGGCGATGATGACCATTCGTTGCAAGACGTGCTCCTGTGCATCGGGACGGGCAAGACGATCGACGACCCGGACCGGTTCAAAATATCGACGAACCAGCTGTTCCTGAAGACCGGGGACGAGATGGCCGGCTTGTTCCGCCATGTGCCCGAAGCGATCGCGAATACGGTGAAAATTGCCGACAGCATCTCGTTGGAACTCGAGTTCGGCAAGCATATTTTACCGGCATTCTCGCCGTTGCCGGAAGGACAGTCAGCCGCAAGTTACTTGAAGGAGTTGTGCGGGAAAGGATTG
Source organism: Cohnella endophytica (assembly GCF_003628305.1). Classification (GTDB taxonomy): domain Bacteria; phylum Bacillota; class Bacilli; order Paenibacillales; family Paenibacillaceae; genus Cohnella; species Cohnella endophytica. Next base: position 39,903 of record NZ_RBZM01000004.1, read on the forward strand.
CTCGCGCGTTATCGTTCCCTCCCGGAATGGGAGGAACCGGCTTTCCGCAAGGTAGCGGAGGACCGGCTGAATTACGAACTGCGCGTCATCGGAGAGATGGGGTTCGACGATTACTTCCTGATCGTATGGGATTTTATTCGATTCGCGCACGAAAACGGCATCGTAACTGGACCGGGAAGGGGATCGTCCGCGGGTAGCTTGGTTGCGTATTCGCTCCGGATTACCGACGTCGATCCGATCAAGCATAAGCTGCTATTCGAGCGGTTCTTGAATCCGGAGCGGGTAACGATGCCCGATATCGATATCGATTTCAGCGACGAACGGCGCGACGAGGTCATTCGTTACGTCGTGGCGAAGTACGGTGCGGAGCACGTCGCGCAGATCATTACGTTCGGAACGTTGGCAGCGCGAGCCGCGGTCAGAGACGTCGGTAGGGTGCTTAACCTGCCTTTCGGCGACGTGGACAAGACCGCGAAGCTCATACCAGCGGCTCCGGGAATGTCGATCGAACGGGCCATGAAGGAAAGCTCGGAGTTTAAGGCGCTGGCGGAAGGCGGAACGAGAGCGGCGGAACTGATCGCGATGGCGAGAAGGGTCGAAGGCATGCCTCGGCATGCTTCGACGCATGCAGCGGGCGTCGTGATTTCGTCCGATCCGCTGACCGACTACGTGCCGTTGCAAGAAGGAACCGACGGGGTTCCGCTGACGCAATATTCGATGGAGAACCTGGAAGCCGTCGGATTGCTTAAGATGGACTTCTTGGGTTTGCGGACGCTGTCCATCATCGAACGCTCGTTGGCTTCGATCAAGGAGCAGACCGGCCGAGAGTTGCGTTGGGAGGAAGTTTCATACGAGGACGGTCCAACTTACGAGCTTCTAGGCAGGGGAGATACGACGGGGATTTTCCAACTCGAGTCCACGGGGGTAAGGCGCGTTCTCAAGGAGATGAAACCGAACTCGTTCGAGGATATCGTCTCCGTGCTTGCTTTGTATCGTCCGGGGCCAATGGAGTTCATTCCGCAATTCATTCGCGCGAAACACGGCTTGGTCGAGGTCGAATATCCGCATCGAAATCTGGAACCGATTCTATCGGATACGTACGGCATTATCGTCTATCAGGAGCAGATCATGCAGATCGCTTCGACGATGGCCGGATTTACGTTGGGAGAAGCCGACTTGCTGCGAAGAGCGGTAAGCAAGAAAAAACGGGAAGTGCTGGACGAGCAGCGGAAGTTTTTCGTGAAGGGCAGTTTAACGCTCGGTTATGACGAAGAGACGGCGAACGGCGTGTACGACCTGATCGTCCGTTTCGCGGACTACGGTTTTCCAAGGGCGCACGCGGCGGCTTACGCGGTACTCGCTTTTCAGACGTCTTACCTTAAAGCGCATTATCCGGTAGCGTTCATGGCGTCCATGTTGACTTCGGTCGTCGGGAATCAACGCAAGACGGCGGAATACGTGGACGAGTGCCGCCGCATGGGCATTCCCGTACGGAAGCCGGACGTGAACGAGAGCGGAGTGCTGTTCACTCCGATCCTTCCATCCGGCTCCGATGAGGACTCCGATAACGCGAACGTAGGAGCCATTCGTTTCGGGCTCGCCGGAGTGAAGAACGTCGGTACGCAAGCGATCGACAGTATTCTGAAGGAACGGCAGGACGGTCCGTTCGAGAGCTTGAGCGATTTCTGCAGGCGAGTAGATCCGAGAGTATGCAATAAGCGCGTCGTCGAATCGCTCGTGCAGGCCGGCGCGTTGGAATCGTTGCCGGGGCACCGCTCGCAGCAACTCGCCGCTCTCGAGCCTACGCTCGCGGCTGCGGCAGCTTGGCGCAAAGAGAGGGAAGAGCTGCAGATCGAGTTGTTCGACTTCGAGGAGTCTCCGAATTGGAACATCGAGCTTCCGAACGTGCCTCCGTACTCTCAGACGCAGATGCTGGAGCTCGAACGCGAGTTGATGGGCCTATACTTATCCGGCCATCCTTTGGACGCTTACGATGAATTAATGGAAGAGCTCCGGTTGGACCGCTTGGTCGATATCGCGGACTCCGCCGACGGGGCTACCGTATTCACCGCGGGGATGATCGTATCGCTCAAACCGTTCGTGACGAAGAAGGGACAGGCGATGGCGTTCCTCGAGATCGAGGATCGGATCATGGGCGCGGAATTGGTCGCCTTCCCGACGGTATGGTCCAAAGCGGCGGCCATCGCCAAGAAGGGCGCTCTTATCCTCGTTCGCGCCAAAGTGCAGCAAGGAGACGAGGATTACAAGCTGCTCGCCGACGATATTTTCCCGTTGGATGCTGCCGACTTGAGGTCTCAAGTGGAGAGGCTACGGCGATTCGTTCAAGGGGGGCTACGGAGCGGGTACGCATCGTCGAACGCTTCGCAGGGTTACAAGTCTAGGATGCCTTCAACGCGGCCTCAGGCGGTCTCACAGTCGCAACCACCGAAGCAGGAAACGCCGCCCGTTCCGCAACGCGTCTATATCCGCATCGACGAGCCGCACGAGAAACCCGCAACGCTTATTCGATTGAAGCTTTTGCTTAAATCGCATCCGGGCGAATTGCCGACCGTGCTTCGGTACGAACGGGAACGGCGCACCGTCGCGTTGAGCGACGAGTACAAAGTCGATCCGACGCCGGAATTGGTCGAAGAGATGGAGAAGTTACTCGGCACGGGCAGCATTCGCGCCAAATAAAGGAGGTCGTTACCCGATAAGCCGTTTGCGGCCGAAGGTGACGATCTTTAGCGGGCGATAAAAAAGTCTTTGAATGACTCGCGCGATTTGATAGATTAATAGAGGCGATTTATCAACATCCACGAGCGGAGAGTGCGCACCCTATGGCTTTCTTTCAATGTCAATTCGATTCGGAAGCGTTGCAAATCAAAGTTTCCATGAACGTCATCCTTCCCGATCACAAAACAGGTCCTCACCCGACGTTATATTTACTTCATGGTCTGTCGGACGACCATACGGCATGGACCCGCCAGACTTCGATCGAACGCTACGCCGCGGCCAAAGGCATCGCGGTCGTCATGCCCGCGGTTAATCGCAGCTTCTATGCGGACATGAGCCATGGCGCGAAATATTGGACGTTCGTCGGCGAAGAATTGCCGCGAATAGCCCGTTCTTTCTTCCCGTTGTCCGCCGAGCGCCGGGATAATTTCGTTGCCGGTTTGTCTATGGGAGGTTATGGAGCGTTGAAGCTGGGCCTTTCTTATCCGGAGCGCTTCGCCGCCGCGGCAAGCTTGTCCGGAGCGACGGACGTTCATCGTCTCGTCGTCGAGAATTTCGCGGGAGACATCAGGCTCGCGCTTGGGCAACCGGAATCCGTTGCCGGGTCCTCGACGGATTTATTCGCCTTGGCGGAAAGCGTCGTGGACAAGCGTCCGATTCCGCTCCTCTATCAATGCTGCGGAACCGAGGATTTCCTATATGCGGATAACGTTCGTTTTCGCGACCATTGCCTGAACTTGGGGCTGCCCCTTACTTATGAAGAAGAATCCGGGGATCATAATTGGGAATATTGGGACAGTAAGATCCAAAACGTCCTGAACTGGCTTCCCTTACGTTCGGAAAGCTAACATTATCCCGTTCGCGGCTTGACTTTCGGGGGTTCTCGGAACGTCCGGTTAACCTATTCGGTTGCTAGTCTCACGCCTTGTGTGCTATGATTTCTTTATCTTTTCTTTATACTTAGGTAGGATTAACCGTTCAAGCTCGCTAAGAACGATGAAATTGGGGGTACATCTTCATGTGGACGGTCATCTACATCGCGCCGACCGCTAAGATCGCAGAACGTATACAGAAGCGACTTACCGAAGAAGGCTTCCTCGTACAGGTACGCCCCCTTAATCTAACCAAGCCGCAATACGAAATATTGGTCCCTTCTGGCGAAGTGCGGGAAGTGCAAGAGGTATTAGGCAGCATTCTGCACCTGTAATCCAGTTCGATGCCTATAGCTTGACGGTCGCCATTTATCGCTTGAGAGGTGTCGCTGTGTTCAAGGATTTATTTCAGAAGAAAAAATATGCCGTCGTTCCCTCGGAACGTACGAAGAGGGATATTCCCGAAGGGTTAATGAACCGTTGCCCGAAATGCGGTACGATTCAGTTCAGCAAGGAACTGGAGAAAAACCTTAAGATTTGTTCCGCTTGCGGACATCATTTCCGTCTGAACGCCTGGGAGCGCATCGCAATGACGCTCGATGAGGGGCGTCTTTTTGAGATTGACGAAAATCTGATTTCCGAGGATCCGCTGAAATTCCCCGGTTACGCCGCCAAGCTGGAACAACAGAAGGCAAGCTCCGGATTGAAGGACGCGGTCGTCACCGGAGAAGGAGAGATCGGCGGTTATCCCGTCGTCCTCGGCGTCATGAGCTTCGACTTCTTCAGCGGAAGCATGGGTTCCGTAGTCGGAGAGAAGGTAACTCGCGCGATCGAGAAGGCTACAGAGAAGCGGGTTCCGCTTGTCTTCTTCTCGACGTCCGGAGGAGCAAGGATGCAAGAGAGCATTCTGAGCTTGATGCAGATGGCCAAGACGAGCGCGGCTCTTGCCAAGTTCCAGGCCGATGGCGGTTTGTTCATCTCCGTGTTCACGGATCCTACGTTAGGCGGCGTATCCGCAAGCTTCGCTAGCCTGGGCGATTACAATCTGGCCGAACCGGGAGCGATCGTCGGCTTCGCCGGCCGAATCGTCATCGAGCAAACGATCCGCCAGAAATTGCCGGAAAACTTCCAGACGGCCGAGTTCAACTTGAAGCACGGCCAATTGGACAAAGTCGTTCATCGCAAGGAAATGAAGGCGCTGCTGACCAAGCTGCTAGACATGCATTCAGGGAAAGGAGAGCCGGCCGATGTCCAGTGAACTGCCCTTTGAGAGGCCGCTCGCCGAATTACGGAAAAAGATAGACGAGTTGAAGCACTTCGGCAACGAGAAGGAAATCGACTTCACGGATGAAATCGGCCGGCTCGAAGAACGCTACAAACAGTTGGAATCCGAGATTTACGATAATATGAGCGCGGCGCAGATTATGCACATGGCTCGCCATCATCAGCGTCCAACGTCTCTGGATTATATAAATCTGGTGTTTACGGACTTTATCGAATTGCATGGAGACCGCGTATTCGCGGACGATCTGGCGATCGTCGGCGGTCTTGCCAAGCTGAACGGCGTTCCGGTTACGATCGTCGGCCATCAGCGCGGCAAGGATACGAAGGACAATATTCAGCGTTTCTTCGGCAGTCCTCACCCCGAGGGCTTCCGCAAGGCTTTACGTTTCATGCAGCAAGCGAATAAGTTCGGACGTCCGATCATCACGTTTATCGATACGAAGGGCGCTTATCCCGGCAATACGGCCGAGGAGCGCAACCAATCGGAAGCGATTGCCCGCAACCTGCTCGAGATGGCGACGTTCGGCGTGCCGATCATCTGCGTCGTAATCGGGGAAGGCGGGAGCGGCGGCGCGTTGGCGTTAGGCGTCGGCAATCGCGTGCTTATGCTCGAGAATGCGATCTACTCGGCGATTTCGCCGAACGGAGCCGCTTCGATTTTGTGGAAGGACGCGTCCAAGGCCGATGAAGCCGCGGAAGCGATGAAGATCACGGCCAAGGACTTGCTAGCGTTCGAGATCATCGAAGATATTATTCCGGAGCCGCAAGGCGGCGCCCATCGCGACAAAGGGATGCAAGCCGAAGCGATCAAGGAAGCACTTTGGCGCCATTTGCAGGAACTGCAGCAAATGACTCCGGACCAACTGAGGGAAGACCGGTACCAGAAGTTCCGCAAAGTCGGACGTTTCGGTACCGCTGAGCTTGAATAGCTCAATATAAATGCGACATTGGACAGGTAAACGGAGGAAAAAGAAATCATGCGTAAAACGAAAATCGTCTGTACGATCGGTCCATCCAGCGAATCGCTCGAGAACACCAAGAAACTGATTACCGCCGGAATGAACGTCGCCCGTCTGAACTTCTCCCACGGGGACTTCGAAGAGCACGGCAACCGGATCAACGTGATCCGCCAAGCGTCCAAGGAATTGAACAAAACGGTTGCGATTTTACTCGATACGAAAGGTCCTGAAATTCGCCTCGGCAAATTGAAGGAAGAGCCGTTAGATCTCGTACAAGGCGAGTACATCACCTTGTCTACCGAAGATATCCTAGGCGATATCAACCGCGTTCCGATTACGTACAAGGAATTGCCGAGCGACATCAACGTCGGTTCGACCATTCTGATCGACGACGGCTTGATCGGCCTAACGGTCGTAGACATTCAAGGCACGGAAATCAAGTGCCAGATCGTCAACAGCGGCCAAATCAAGAGCAAAAAAGGCGTTAACGTTCCGGGAGTCGCGATTTCGATGCCTGGACTTACGGAAAAAGATATCGGAGACATCAAGTTCGGCATCGAGATGGGCGTCGACTTCATCGCCGCATCCTTCGTTCGCCGCGCAAGTGACGTTCTCGAAATTCGCGAATTGCTCGAGCGCCACGACGCTCGTTACATCAACATCATTTCTAAAATCGAGAATCAGCAAGGCGTAGACAATCTCGACGAGATTCTTGAAGTGTCCGACGGATTGATGGTTGCGCGCGGAGATCTTGGCGTCGAAATTCCGGCCGAGGAAGTTCCGCTTGTGCAGAAGCTGATGATCGAGAAATGTAATCGCGCCGGCAAACCGGTCATTACCGCTACGCAAATGCTCGATTCCATGCAACGCAACCCGCGTCCGACTCGCGCGGAAGCTTCCGACGTCGCGAACGCGATCTTCGACGGCACCGACGCGATCATGCTGTCGGGCGAAACGGCTGCGGGTAAATATCCGGTCGAGTCCGTCGAGACGATGTCCCGTATCGCGGTGCGCGCGGAATCCGCTTTGCATTACCGCGAGATTTTCACGAAACAAGCGAACGCTCAACAAACATCCGTAACGGAAGCGATCAGTCAAGCTGTGGCCAACTCTGCGTTGGATCTGGACGCTAAAGCGATCGTGACTTCCACGGAGAGCGGCTATACCGCTCGCATGATTTCCAAATACAAGCCGAAGTCTCCGATCATTGCCGTAACTCCGGTCGATCAAGTTCTTCGTCGCCTACAGCTCGTATGGGGCGTTAACCCGGTGAAAGGCGTATCGGCGACGACGACGGACGAAATGTTCGAAATCGCGGTGAAAGGCGCCATCGATTCCGGACTCGTTCGCCTTGGCGATACGATCATTATTACGGCCGGCGTTCCTGTAGGGCGCTCCGGCACGACGAACCTGATCAAGATTCACAACGTCGGCGAGCTTATCGCCCAAGGTCAAGGCATCGGCTCGCAAAGCGCGACCGGTAAAGTCGTGATCGCGAACACGCCCGAAGAAGCGTTAAGCAAGATGACGGACGGCGCGATTCTCGTCGCTCCATCGACCGACAAAGAATATATGCCTGCGTTCGAGAAAGCTTCCGCGGTTATTACCGAATGCGGCGGCATTACTTGCCATGCGGCAGTCGTAGGCTTAAACCTGGGCATTCCAGTTATCGTGGGCGTGAAGGACGCGGTAAGCCTGCTTAAAGACGGCATGGAAGTTACGTTGTACGCCGAGCATGGCGTCATCTACTCCGGACAAGCCAGAGTTATGTAATTTAAACGGCTACAATACGAAATATTCCCCGCAGCGTCGCTGTGGGGGATTTTTGTATACTTAGAGAGCAAGGGAGGTTACTGAGGTGGGGAAATGGTTTTTGCATCCGCTTCGCGTCAGATACCAGGAGACCGACCAAATGGGCGTCGTCTATCACGCCAATTACTTGAACTGGTTCGAGATCGGCAGGACGGAATGGGTACGGCAGGCGGGAATTGCCTACAAAGAAATGGAAGCACGCGGGTTGCTGCTTCCGGTTACCGATGTCGAAGCTTCGTTTAAGCAGCCGGCGCTGTACGACGACTGGGTGACGGTGTGCACCCAAGTGGCGGAAATGACCGGCGTTCGCGTTCGTTTCGAATCCCGCGTGTTGAGCGGCAATCTGACGGAGACGCTGGGGCTTTACTTCGAAGGCGATGAGCCTCCCGGGCAACCGCTCGTAGTCGGTCGTACGCGGCATGTGTGGGTGAACAAGGAATGGAAGCCGGTTCGCTTCTCGCGGGAAGCGCCGGAGTGGTACGCGGAAATGACTAAGCTTGCGGACTCGACTCCGTCGGAATGACGGAGGAACAGGAGGGGTATCATGCCAAGAAAGCTGCTTGCGCCGATTGTTATTTTTCTCTTGCTCGAAATCTGGGGCATCGCCGTAGTGGGTAAATGGATCGGGGGAATGCCGACATTTTTGCTAATCGTCGCTACCGCCGTTCTAGGCTCATGGCTTATTAAGACCGAAGGACGCAGAGTATGGCAACAGGCCCAACGTCAGATGCAAGCCGGAGAAGTTCCGGGTCATACGTTGCTGGAAGGATTATGCGTGCTAGTTGGCGGAATTTTGTTAATTATACCCGGGTTTATCTCGGATATCGTAGGTTTGACGATGATTTTTCCGCTGACTCGGCCGATCTATCGCTTAGTGATGTACCGCTGGTTAGAGCGTCTCGTGAGAAGCGGACGGTTCACGATTCGTCGCGGCCCGGATCGCTGGTAAGATCGCTTGATCCGGCGTGCAGGGGCTTAAGGCCTATCAAGCTTTAACCCGAGATTAACCCTATGTTAACGTCTGGTTTACAATCGAAAGACATAATAATAAGGAATGGGAAAAAAGGACAGATTCCCGTCGCTTGCAATACGAACAGGAGGAAGTATCGTGACTAGCGCCAAAAAATACATTAACCGGGATTTAAGCTGGCTAGAGTTCAATAGGCGCGTGCTGGAAGAGGCAGAGGATCCGGAAACGCCGCTTCTAGAGCGATTTCAGTTTCTGTCGATCGTGCAGAGCAACTTGGACGAATTCATGAGCGTTCGGGTAGCCGGGTTGCAGGCGCAGAGTAAAGCGGGCTATACGAAAACCGACTTCACGGGATATACGCCGCAAGGCTTGATTACGCGTTTGGTGAAAAAAACGGCGAGGATGGTTCGCGAACAGTACCGAACGTATCGCGAGTTACTGCGACTGTTAGCGAAGGAAGGCGTATCGTTAACGACTTTCGCCGAATTAAACGTTGAGCAACAAACAGCGCTAACGACCTATTTCAAGGAAATCATCTACCCGGTACTCACGCCGATGGCGGTCGACCAGAGCCGTCCGTTTCCGCTTTTGCATAGCAAAGAACTGTATTTGGCGGTCGTGCTAAAGCAGGAGGACGATTCTTCGGACGATGACGAGGACAAGACGTTCTGCGCGATCGTTCAAGTGCCTTCGATTCTTGCGCGGACGGTGATTGTACCCGGACGTAAGAATAGCCGGAAACTCAGCTATCTACTGCTGGAGGATCTGATCAAGGAGCACATCGGTCTCTTGTTCAGCGGATATAAGACCGAAGCGGTCCATGCATTCCGGATAACGCGCAATTCGGACTTAACGCCGAACGAGGAAGGCGCGGAAGACCTGCTCCAGGAAATCGAGAAGGAGCTGCGCCGCAGACGGCGCGGGCTTCCGGTAAGGCTCGAGGTGGAGAAGGGAATTCATCAAGACGCGCTCGAACTTCTGCAGGACGAGCTGGAAATGGAGCACGAAGGGTTCGATGAAATCGAAGGCCCGCTCGATCTCGGATTTTTGTCCAAGTTCGTAGGTGGTTTGCCGAACTACGAGCATCTCCGGTACCCTAAGCACGAACCGGTATATCCGGAGGAATTCGACGAAGCGGAAGACATGTTGTCCGTGCTTCGCGAGAAAGACGTCCTTGTCTACCATCCGTATGAGTCATTCGAAGTGGTCGACGACTTTATCCTGGAAGCCGCGGCGGATCCGAACGTGCTTGCGATCAAGATGACCTTGTATCGGGTGAGCGTCAATTCGGTGCTTATTCAAGGGCTCGCAAGGGCGGCGGAGTCGGGCAAACAGGTTACCGTAGTGGTGGAGATCAAGGCCAGGTTCGACGAGGCTCGCAATATCGCTTGGGCGAGACAGCTGGAGAAGGCCGGCTGTCACGTCGTGTTCGGTTTGGTCGGACTAAAAACGCATGCGAAAATTACGCTTGTCGTACGCAAGGAAGCGGATACCCTTCGCCGATACGTGCACGTCGGAACGGGCAATTATAACGAGAACACGGCTCGCCTGTATACGGACGCGGGACTCTTCACGAGCCATCCGGATATCGGAGCGGATGCGACCGCGCTCTTTAACGAGATGACGGGGTATTCTACGCCGCACTTATGGTCGGCCTTCGCCGTTGCGCCGGTAGGCTTGAAGCCGAAGCTATTCGAGCTGATCGATCGCGAGATCGGCCACGCGCTTGCGGGCCGTCCGGCGAGCATTATCGCCAAGATGAATTCCCTCTCGAACCAATCGATGATCGATAAGCTGTATGAAGCCTCGCAGGCGGGAGTCAAAATTCAATTGATCGTGCGGGGAGTTTGTTGCTTGCGGCCGGGCGTACCGGGCTTGAGCGACAATATCCGGGTGATCAGCATCGTGGACCGCTATTTGGAGCATGCGAGAATTCTCGCGATAGGCGGCGGCGGCGAGCAAGAGGTGTATATTTCCAGCGCGGACTGGATGACCCGGAATTTAAGCCGAAGAGTCGAGTTGATGTGCCCGGTGTACGATCCGGCATTAAGGCATATGCTGATGAACTTGCTGGAGATGAACCTGCGGGATAACGTGAAGGCGAGGGAATTGTCTTCTACGGGTTCTTACGAAAAGGTGAAAAACGAGGAAGCCCCGTTGCGGAGTCAATTTCTGGCGGGAGACATCCCGCTCTGGAAGTCGATCGGCGCAACGGTGCGCTAGAAGCTGGGGAATTACCGGACCCGAACTTGAAGTTCGGGGGTGATTCCCCAATTTTTTTTGATTTCCTTGGAGTTGTTCTCGACTTCCATCTGTTCGACGGGCAGCGGATGGGTCGCATGGGCCAGCAGGCGCAATTTGTTGTTGCGCACGGATAGTTCAAGCGTCTCGATGGCTTGGGATTCGCTCCTGTCCAGCGCCGCGGCAAGCTGCAGCAGCGAGCCCAACCGAGCGATCGCATCGATATCGCCGTCCTTCAGCATGGAGCGGTAAGGCGCCAGCTTGCGTCTTAACGGGTTCGCTCCGCGATAGGAAGCGATGGCCGCGGAGATGAGCATCTCCCGGTGGGACAGTCCGTTCCAATGCGTATGCAGAAGCATGTAGAACGTGTGGTCCGCGCTGTCGTTGAAATCGATGACGGATCCGATGCGGAACAAACGGGCCGCGATGTCCAATAGACGACGCGAGTAAGCGGGCATATTCGCCCCGGCCGCGAGTTGGTCGTATAAAGTAACGGCTAATTTGCGCACTTGTTGGACGTGTTCGGCCGGAACGACGGGATATAGCGCGCTTAAGTTGCGAATGCTTTCTTCGAGTACGTAATCCTCGGCGTCCGAATGATGATGAGGCAGACAAGTTTCGTAGAAAAGGCCGTCGCGAAGTCCTGCGCCGCATGTGACGAGTTTCGAAGCTTGGGTGACTTGCATCACGGAGAGCAGGATCGCCAATCCCGGAACGATGACATCCCCGCGATCCTTGGACAAGCCCGGCAACTTCCGTCTGCGGTCAACGTCGATCGCCGCTAAGCTGCTTAGGGTCGTCGTAAGATCGGAATGATTCAGCTCGTACCCGTGCAAATAGGGGAACGGATAGTTCGATTGCCGCTGATGAAGCTTGGCGAGGGCTCGGACCGTTCCCCCAAGTCCGACGAGCGGCAGGCCGGCATGCTTCGATATCCATGCCTCGCCGGCGAGCATCCGGCGTGCTTCCGTCTGTATTTCCGCCAGAACGGCGGTCGATACGGGACCTTCTCCCAAACCGTATTTACCGGAAACGTTGACGCAGCCGATCGGGAAAGAAACGGCGGACACGATGCTCCGGTTTCGGATGAGGCTGATTTCGGTGCTTCCGCCGCCGATATCGACGACGAATCCGTCCGTCAAGCTCAGACTGTTCAACATGGCTCTGCTGCCGATGCGAGCTTCGTCTTCGCCGGACAAAATTTCGATCGAGAGTCCCGTAGAGGCCTGCAACCGATCGATAATCGAATCGCGGTTAACGGCTTGGCGAATCGCTGCCGTGGCGACGGCGCGGATGCTGCTCGCTCCGTGCTTCTCGCTGATCCTGGAGAAGTGCCGGAGCACCTCCGCCAGCTCCTCTACGGCGGCATCGGACAATGCCCCCTTGGAATCCATGCGCTGACTGAGACGGGCGGGCCAACGGCCCTGGTCCACTACGCGGTATGCTCCGTTGCCGTATAATTGATATACGGAAAGACGAACCGTATTCGAACCGATATCGATAATGCCGGTAATTTGATTTAATGGCGTATGCATAGGTTATCCTCCACCACGCGAATGCTTTGAACCATTGTATCATACTACGAATCGATCGAATAATTACGAAGTTTAAGCGCATGATTAACGATGACGAAATCCAACGTTTCAGAAATTCAAGAACGAATTGTTATGGTACCGATAAAGCATTTTTATTCCCCAATCGGTTCCATTCCCCGTAAAAATCGATTATCATTAAAAAAGGTCGGAAAATGTGAAGTTATTTCAGGTTTGCGTTCATTATTGAGTCAAGAGTGCTTCTTGCTCCCTCGCAGACTGATCTAGGCGTCAATCGGCCGTTTGCTGAGACAAGCCGAGCGATCCGAATTTTCTGGTTAAAGGAGAGAGAAAATATGACGGCAACCAAAGGCCTTGAAGGAATCGTTGCGGCGAAATCGTCGATTAGCTCCATCATTGACGGCGTCCTAACGTACCAAGGAATTAACATCGATGAATTGGCTGAAAAAGCTTCTTTCGAAGAAGTCGCTTATTTATTGTGGCACGGCAAGTTGCCGACGCAATCCGAGCTTGACGCTCTGATCGCCCAATTCGGCGAATACGCATCGATACCGTCGCAAGTAATCGACGGGTTGCGCTTATATCCGAAAGGCGCCAATTCCATGGCCGCGCTTCGGACGGCCATATCCAGCCTCGCTCTTTACGATAGCGAAGCAAACGATATGAGCACGGAAGCGAATTATCGCAAAGCGGTTAAGCTGCAAGCTCAATTGCCTACCGTCGTTGCGGCGTTCGCGCGCATTCGCGAAGGTAAAGAGCCCGTAGCTCCGAAGAAGGGCTTAAGCATCGCCCATAACTTCTTGTATATGCTTACCAGCGAAGAGCCTGCGGAAGTCGCAATCGAAGCGATGGACAAAGCTCTCGTATTGCACGCCGACCACGAGTTGAATGCCTCGACGTTCGCGGCGCGAGTCACGGTAGCTACGCTGTCGGATATTTATTCCGGCGTCACGTCCGCGATCGGCGCCCTCAAAGGCCCGCTGCACGGCGGCGCCAACGAAGCGGTAATGGTCATGCTTGACGAGATCGGAACGCTGGCTAACGTGGAGCCGTACATCCAGAACAAGCTCAATAACAAAGAGAAGGTTATGGGCTTCGGTCATCGCGTCTACAAGAACGGCGATCCGCGAGCTAAGCATCTCATGCAAATGTCCCGTCAACTCGGCGAGTTGAAAGGCGACATGACTTTGTACGAAATGTCCATCAAGATCGAGGATCTCATAACGGGTCAAAAAGGCTTGAAACCGAACGTGGACTTCTACTCCGCATCTTGCTATACGATGCTCGGAATCCCGCGCGACTTGTTCACGCCGATTTTCGCGATCAGCCGCGTATCCGGTTGGTCGGCGCATATCCTGGAACAATACCAGGACAACCGTCTGATCCGTCCTCGCGCGGAATACGTCGGACCGGTCGATCAGCATTACGTGCCGATCGCTCAACGCTAAAATCTAAAGTTGTTGCCGGCGGCTTGTCTTCCAGCCCGATTCGGGGGGGACAAGACGCCGGTTCTTTGCGAAAATATACGATTATCCAGGAGGAGAAGCAATTTATGAAACTCGAAAAATTCGCTGCGCCGACTTCCGGCGAGAAAATCACGGTAGACAATGGTGTATTAAACGTTCCTAACAATCCGATCATCCCATTCATCGAGGGCGACGGCACTGGCCGCGATATTTGGAAAGCTTCCAAACGCGTTCTTGACGCTGCGGTGGAAAAAGCCTATAACGGCGAAAAACAAATCGCTTGGTACGAAGTGTTCGCCGGCGAGAAAGCATTTAATACTTACGGCGAATGGCTTCCTGCGGACACGCTTACGGCGATCCGCGAGATGATCATCGCGATCAAAGGACCTTTGACGACTCCGATCGGCGGCGGTATCCGTTCCCTGAACGTAGCCCTTCGTCAAGAGCTCGACCTCTACGTTTGCTTGCGTCCGGTTCGTTACTTCGATGGCGTACCTTCTCCGGTTAAACGTCCAGAGCTCGTTGACATGGTTATTTTCCGCGAAAATACGGAAGATATCTATGCAGGTATCGAGTATCAAGCCGGCACGGAGCAAGTGAAGAAGGTGCTTGAGTTCCTGCAAAACGAAATGGGCGTTAACAAAATCCGCTTCCCGGAAACTTCCGGTATCGGCATCAAACCGGTTTCCGAAGACGGATCCAAACGTCTCGTTCGCGCCGCGATCGAATACGCGATCAAACACGGCCGCAAATCCGTTACGCTCGTTCATAAAGGCAACATCATGAAATATACCGAAGGCGCGTTCAAAAACTGGGGTTACGAAGTAGCCGAGCAAGAATTCGGCGACAAAGTATACACTTGGTCCGAATACGACCGCGTAAAAGCGGAGCAAGGCGAAGAAGCCGCTAACGCTTCCCAGAAAGCCGCTCTTGACGCCGGCAGAATTCTCATCAAAGACGCAATCGCCGACATCGCGCTTCAACAAGTACTGACTCGTCCAACTGACTTCGACGTTATCGCTACGTTGAACCTGAACGGCGACTACCTGTCCGATGCTTTGGCTGCTCAAGTCGGCGGTATCGGTATCGCTCCGGGCGCCAACATCAACTACTTGACTGGACACGCGATCTTCGAGGCGACTCACGGTACTGCGCCTAAGTATGCCGATAAAGACGTCGTGAACCCGGGTTCCGTTATCCTGTCCGGCGTTATGATGCTCGAGCATCTGGGCTGGTTGGAAGCTGCCGAGCTGATCTACAAAGGCTTGGAAAAATCCATTAACAGCAAAGTCGTGACTTACGACTTCGCTCGCCTGATGGAAGGCGCTACCGAAGTTAAATGTTCTGCTTTCGCAGACGAAATCATTAAGAATTTTTAATCCCTTTGTCCCCTGATAGGGGAGGATCAATCCCCCTAACTCCCCCTTTCCAAGGGGGACCCCAAAGGGCCGCGCCCTCTGGACACCCGCTTTCGAGCGTGGAGTTCCCGACGAGCGGTCCGAGCGGGGCTAGCGGTGGGAGGCGCTGAATTTCCGGTTGAAGGGAACCGCTCGCTGTTGCTGGCGACTCCCTTTCCGGAAATTCTGTCGCTCACTGCGTGCGCACGAACTGGGGCTTGCCGCTTATGCGTCTCGCCTGTTTAGAGGGCACGATTAAGAACAAATAGCCGAGCTACTGCGTGCTCGGGCATGAGCTGCGTTTCACGCACTCATGGAAAGAATTAAGTGCGTATAGGAAGTCGTTGCGGAAGAGCAATTCATTTGTCGGGGAACGTGCTGAAGGGCGCTTTTTCGGGGAATAATTGCTCTTTAGCTATTAATACAGTGAAACAGTAGGGGAAGCGTGGAACGAGTTGGCCTACGAGGATGCGAAGTGGAGTCATAAAGCATGCCTGTCCGGGCGCGAAATGCGTCTGACATAGATCAAAGGAGGAGATATGAAGTGGCAATCAAACGTGCGAAAATTACGGTCGTAGGCGCGGGATTCACTGGGGCTACGACGGCGCTTATGCTGGCTCAGAAAGAACTCGGAGACGTCGTATTGCTCGACATCCCGCAATTGGAAAACCCAACGAAGGGCAAGGCGTTGGACATGATGGAATCGACGCCTGTACAAGGCATCGACTCCAAAATCGTCGGCACTTCCAACTACGATGATTCCGCGAACTCCGATGTCGTCATTATTACGGCGGGTATCGCGCGCAAGCCGGGCATGAGCCGCGACGATCTCGTGAACACGAACGCTGGAATCGTAAGATCCGTGTGCGAGAACGTCAAAGCGACTAGCCCGAACGCTTACGTTATCATTCTCTCCAACCCGGTCGACGCGATGACTTACGTGGCTAACAAAGCGCTGGGCTTCCCGAAAAACCGCGTGATCGGCCAATCCGGCGTACTCGACACGGCTCGTTACAACACCTTCCTCGCGGAAGCGTTGAACGTATCCGTCGAAGACGTGCGCGGAGTCGTTCTCGGCGGACACGGCGATGACATGGTGCCTCTCGTACGTTACACGACGATCGGCGGCATCCCCGTCGAGAAGCTGCTTCCGAAAGAGCAGATCGATGCAATCGTGGCCCGCACTCGCGTCGGCGGCGGAGAAATCGTAAACCTTCTGGGCAACGGCAGCGCGTACTTCGCTCCGGCCGCATCCCTCGTGCAAATGACGGAAGCGATTTTGAAAGACAAAAAACGCATTCTTCCGATTATCGCGTTGCTTCAAGGCGAGTATGGCTACAACGACCTGTTTATGGGCGTCTTGGCCGTTCTGGGCGGCGACGGCATCGAGAAGATTTTCGAAATCGAGCTGACCGACGAAGAGAAGGCGGCGCTTGAGAAATCCGCCGACTCCGTACGTAATGTTATCAAGATCGTTGAGAACGCTTAAGCTAACTTGAACGAATCGGACATTACGGCAAAGGGGGCCCCCGGGCTCCCTTTTTTATCGACGAATCGAGCATCAACGTTGTCAGGTTATCCATTGTCATTATTTTGCTATATCGTGAAGGTTTGTTGTGGATTGCTCGCGGATGTTTTGTTCGTGCCAAAATTTGTGTATACTAGGGTTGTCTCAGTTTTGACTATTGGAGGTAATGACGCATGTATTCTGTTATGATCTTTTTGCACATTTTAGGTGCGGTAGGTATGGGAATTTATGCAATTATGCCTTTTGTCGTAGGCAAATTCAAGCAGCTGTCGGGAGCCGCGCAAGAAGGACTGGCGAGCGGTCTGATTTCGTCCGGAAGAATCGGCCAGTATGCGCTGGTTCTCCAATTGTTGACGGGCGGATACTTGATTTCCAACGCGGATGGCGGCGCTAAGTACACTGTCGGTTGGATGGTCGGAACGATCGTCCTGTTCATCGTGATCGGTGCGTTATCCGGCATTATTCAAGCGCCACTGAAACGGATTGCCGCCGCTGCAGTGAAATCGGAGAGCGCTAGCTCGGACATTTCCCGCGTTCAGACGCTCAGCGCGATCCTCTTCGTGTTGTTCTTGGTCATCATCTGGTTGATGGCGCATCCGACTTTCAAAGTGTAAAAAGCGATAAAGAGCAGAGGCGGCTAACCCGTTCGCGAACGATGCGAGCGGGTTTTTTGCTTAATTATGTTCAAATTCGTTGTGCTATAATTTTGAAACCCATAATTCGATCTTAAAGATAGGAACTTATAACGAATGAAAAATTGGTTTTCCAACTTCATAGGGCGTTATGACGGCGGGATATGGATTCGCGTGCTAGGCGCTGCGTTAACGACGATTACCGGATTCATGATCCGTCCATTCCTGGTGCTGTATTTGTACGATAAGCTCGAAGGCTCGGTTATCCTGCCGATGATCATCGTTGGCTTGCAACCGTTATGCGGTCTGTTCGTTAGCTGGTTCGGGGGCGGTTGGAGCGACCGTTTCGGTCGCAAGCCGCTGATCATAATCGCGTTAGCCCTTCAAATGCTCTGCATGGTCGGTTATGTGTTCGCGAATGAAGTATGGCATTATGCGCTTATTTCCATCGTGAACGGAATCGGTTTCGCTTTATACATGCCGGCAGCCAACGCGCAGATTACGGATCTAGTGACGGAGGAGAAGAGAGCCGAGGTCTTCGCATTAATGCATACCGCGTTTAACGTCGGAGCGGCGGTCGGACCCGTGCTGGGGTTGCTGATGTTCAGTTGGAACCCGTCTGCCGTGTTCCTTCTATCCGCGCTTTCCTTCGTCGCTTACGGTTTACTAGTATGGTTCAAGTTACCGGAAACGGCTCCGTTGAAGACGGGAGCAGCAAGCTCGGCTTCAGCCCTGTCGCGTACCAATCCGAAGTTTACGTGGGCTCTTCATAAGTCCCTGTTGCTTATTACGCTGCTTAGTTTGCCGGTCGGGCTCTTGTACGCGCAAGTGGAATCGACGTTTCCGCTGCACTTGCAGACGAATTTCCTTAATTACCGCACGTTGCTAGCCGCTATCCTCACGTTTAACGGCGTTATGGTTATCGCGCTGCAAATCTGGATCGCGAAGCGCACGGAATCGATGGCATCTTATATCGTTATCGGATTTTCCTACCTGCTGTTCGCTCTAGTTTCTCTCGGTTACGGTTATTCGAAGATCGTCATCGCTCTCTTCGTCTCCGAGTTTATTTTTACGATCGGGGAGATGATCTTCGGTCCGCATATCCAGAAAGCCGTTTCCTTGATGGCACCGGCCGAACAACGCGGCTTCTACTTCTCCGTATATGGCACGAGCCAGATGTTGTCGCGCGGGCTTGGACCGATTCTCGGAGGTTATCTGTTCAGCGTCGCGAACGGGGAGACTATGTTTACGGTATTGGCCGTACTCATTCTTGTAGCCGGGTATGGGCAGTTCAGAGTCGTTCGGCAAATCAACAATGGGCAGAAAGCTCTAGCGTAAGGACCCTTCGGGGTCCTTTTTTACGTTACGGCTGAACTTTGTTCCCGCGTCCCTCGTCAAATAGGTATCTTTTGGAAAAGTCGGTGATTCCTATTCGAGTACGGATGACGATCTTACTATTCTTTGTTATGAGTTTAACCGTCGCATCGGGCTGCAGCGTGCTAACCTCTTCCGCGGATAAGGCCGTATCTTCGGATGCAAAAGCCGAGCCTTCATCGCAGCCTGCTTCCCCGCTATCTCCCGCCGCGAGCCCGGAGCCGCAATCGACGCCTTCCGCGCCTTCAAGCCGGGAACCCGAGCCATCGGAAACCTCCGAGCTCGTTCCGTACGACGGAGTCGTCGAGCATATCTTTTTTCACCCGTTGATCGTTTATCCGCAGCTCGCTTTCGACAAAGACTCTTTATCGGATGGTTATAACGAATGGTTTACGACGATTCCCGAATTCAATAAGATGATGGATGCTCTTTATGCCGACGATTTCATTCTTGTGCACCTGGAAGACGTATACGAGGAACAAACGAGCGGCTCGGGGACGAAGATCGCCAAGAAAACGTTGATGCTGCCTAAAGGCAAGAAGCCGCTCGTCATCTCGATAGACGACCTGAACTATTACGATTATATGATCAAGAACGGAAATGCCTTTAAGCTCGTGCTGGATGCCGACGGCGACGCCGCGACTTATTCCGTGACCCCGGAAGGGATTGAGGTCGTATCCAGGGATAATGACGTGATTCCGTTACTCGACCGGTTCGTGGAGGCTCATCCCGATTTTTCTTTAAATGGGGCCAAGGGCGTAATCGCGTTAACGGGCTTTCAGGGTATTCTCGGTTATCGGACTCAGAGGGACTCGCCGGATCGCGAAACCGAAAAGACCGAAGTCCGTCCTATCATTGAGAGATTGAAGGAAACCGGTTGGACGTTCGGTTCGCATAGCTATGGGCATATCAATCTGAGTAAAGTAAGCCTGGACCGGTTGAAAAAAGATACCGAGGAGTGGAAGGACGAGGTGGAACCGTTGGTCGGAGCAACGGCTTTGTTTTTCTACCCGCATGGGGCAAGGGTCGAATACGGAAGTCCGAAGTTTAACTTTCTGGTAGCGAGCGGCTATCGGGTAATCTCGGCCGTAGGCCCGACTTCTTATACGAAAGTCATCGACGGTGCCTATACGATGGATCGTCGCCATATGGACGGGATTGCGCTTATTCAACAACCGAAAACGTTGAAGGACTTGTTCGATCCCGCGGAAGTGCTGGATACCGTTAATCGTCCGGCGGAATATTGGAAGCAACATTCCTAAACTTATCCTCGTCTGTAAATGATATGAAGGGGAGGGTTGCGCGTGCGTTCGTTGAGGATGTTCGTCGTTATGGTCGTTGTCGCGTCGATGCTCGCGGCTTGCGGTCAGAAGCCGGAGAAAACGGATAAGCAAGCGGGAGAGCAGGACCCTAATGCGGTATCCGCCGCGGTCGGATTTGTCGGATACGTGGTCAAGCAAAAGGGAGACCGGATTCTGGTCGTGAATGCTACGGAGCGCGACTTCAGCGCGAGCGACGGAGCGAGCCATTATTACGAGGCGATCTGGTTCTCGAAAGCTCCGAGCGATATCGTAATTGGAGATCGCGTGGACGTTGTGTCGGATGGAGGAATAGAAGCAAGCTATCCCGGGCAAGGCGCGGCGTCTAGCGTAGAGGTGCTTACGACTACGGAGCCGACGGGGGCTAAGCGGAAAGAAGCGGAAGCGGTTCGTATCGCTTTGCAAGATTCACGGGTCTCGGGATATGAAGTGCCCGTGGTGAAATCGGTCGAATACGATACCGAAGCTAAAGCTTGGTTCGTTGAAGTCACCCAAAACGGCGATGAAAACTCGCTGAAGGTAAAGGTTCCGGCCACGGATGACGGGCAGGAACTGGGAGATAAGCCTCCGTTGCCGGTCGTATACGCGGGGGAACAAGCTATAACGGTGTATCAGAGCTCGTACTGCTGGACTGCCAAGAAGACGGAACAATCTACCCAGAGCGTCTGCGCGGATTATGCCAGCCCATTCGGTATGCTTAAGGATGTATCACTGGATCAAGTGGCGGCAGGCCAAGAGATCGTATTCCGATTCGATTCGAAACAGCCGACGGAGACGAGCGTATCAAGGTTCGAAGAAAGTTCGGTCACTCAGGTAGAGTTGGATGGGAAAAAAGGTTTCCTAGCGCCTAGCGAACCGGGAAAGTATTACTACGGCATAGACGCGAAATGGTTAAGAGATACGGATAGAAGCGTGTCCGAAGGCTCTTCGAGCTATGCGTTCGCTATCGAAGTAAAATAAAAGGCTAGGCAACCGGATAAATGTTCATCCGGTTGCTTAGCCTTTGTCGTTATACGGCATCTACTAATTTAGCCAATCGTTCCAGTTACGTTCGATATAATCCTTCATCCACAAACAAACTTCCCATAAGTCGGAGACCGGCTGGTTCGTGAACGGCAACGTCTGGAGATATCCCGGAGGTCCGAATTCCGGCACGAAGATAAGCTGCTCCGCGCCCTGATCGCGCCGGTTGCGGGCGATGTCGCGCCACCAATCGGCGTGCGCGGCTAGAGCGGCGGCATGCTCGGGAGCGCCGGGATGATTGACTTGCGGTCCTTCGGCATAACCGACGCGCGAATGGATATGTATCGATCTCGCGGTCGCGAGCTTCATCCGCTCGGCCTGATTCTCGAGCAAAGATTCGCAGACGGTGCACCAATGGCTGAAGTCTGCGCATAGGTTGAGTCCCGGCACGTCCTTAAGCAGTTGCTCCGTCGCCCAAGGCGTGAACATCGCGCGGCCTCTGTGGGTTTCGTGAGCGATCGGGATGCCGAGGTCGCGTTCGACGTCGACGGCGAAACGATAGAAATCAAGCTGCTGCTCGTAAGGCATATCGTCTTTGGCGCTATGCGCGTTAATGAGAACGGGCGAGAAGGTTGCCGCGCGCTCGACTTGGCTCTTAAAAGATTGTTCGTGGTCGCCGCCGGTGAAAACCATGGAGGTATATCCCAATCCGTATTCCTTCAGAAGCGCTCTAAACCGTTCTTCCGTCGTCGGATCGGGAAGGCCCGCCTCGATCCCCGCGTATCCGGCCTCGGCGATCATTCTGAATTGCGTTTCAAGCGGCAGATGTTCCATTCCCCATAATGCTTTGAATATTCGCAGATTCACGCTTCATCGTCTCCTTGTTCGGTTTCCGTCAACTCGTCCAGCGTTTTCTCGAATGAAGGCGCCAGATGGGTTAAGAACCATTCGACTTCGGGCATGGCTAGCTTGCGCAGCCTCTCTTCGCTTTGTTTGCGCGCGGTCGCGAATTCGCGGTTTCCGGCGGACAACTCGCTCGTGCATTTTAAGTAAGCGTCCAGTAAGTCGGCAGCTTTCAACAGCTTGTCGAGCTCCGGATCGGCGGGTTTGCGCGCCAGCAGCGGACGGTAGCTCTCTTGCAATTCGGACGGAACGGCCGCAAGCAATCGCTCGGCAGCCAAATCTTCGATCTCCCGGAAATTAGCCAGAATGCGAGGATTGTGATGCTTGACGGGCGTTGGAATATCCCCGGTAAACACTTCCGTCGCATCGTGGAATAGCGCATAAGTCACGACTTCGCCCGGATCAATGTCGCGTCGGAATATTTCCCGCGCAATACTGCCTAGAGAATGGGCGATAAGCGCTACATGGTAGGAGTGCTCGGCAACGTTCTCCGGGGTCGAGCTTCGCATGAGGCTCCACCGTTCGATATTTTGCAATCGATATAAATACGCCAAAAAATGATTTGCCATCAACTCGACTCCTTTTCTCCCTCCGCATGTCTGTATGCTATTATATAATGTATAAGCATCATCGAACAGAGAGGGGAACCAGCACTCATGGCTTCAATTTTCGAACAAAGCATGTATCAACTTATCGTGGAAACCTCCACTAACCTTCCGGCGGACGTTCGCCGTGCGATATCCGCGGCCCGGGAAGCGGAAGACCGCGCGACTCGCGCCGGCTTGTCCTTGTCTACGATCGCCCAGAACATCGAGATGGCGGAATGTAACGTCTCTCCGATCTGCCAGGATACCGGTATGCCGACCTTCGTCGTGCATACTCCGGTTGGCGCCAATCAGATCGTCATGAAGCAGGAAATCAAGAACGCGATCGCCAAGGCGACCAAGGACGGCAAGCTGCGCACGAACTCGGTAGATTCGTTGACCGGAGCCAACACGGGGGACAACCTCGGACCGGGTACTCCCGTCATCCACTTCGAACAATGGGAACGCGACGAAGTAGACGTTCGTCTCATTCTTAAGGGCGGCGGCTGCGAAAATAAAAACATTCAATATAGCCTGCCTTGCGAAATCGAAGGACTCGGCAAAGCGGGTCGCGACCTCGACGGAATCCGCAAATGCGTGCTTCACGCGGTCTATCAAGCGCAAGGCCAAGGCTGCAGCGCAGGCTTCATCGGCGTCGGAATCGGAGGCGACCGGACGACGGGTTACGAATTGGCGAAGCAGCAATTGTTCCGTAAAGTGGAAGACGTTAACCCGATTCCGGAGCTGGCCAAGCTTGAAGAATATATTTTAGATAAAGCCAACCAATTGGGCATCGGAACGATGGGCTTCGGAGGCAACGTGACGTTGCTCGGCTGCAAAGTCGGCGTGAACAATCGCTTGCCGGCCAGCTTCTTCGTTTCGGTAGCTTACAACTGCTGGGCTTACCGTCGCCAAGGGGTCGTGCTGGACGGCAATACCCACGAGATCAAGAGCTGGGTGTACGAAGGCGGATCCGCGGTATCGATGTCGGAAACGGCCGCAGTCTCGGAGACGGTTGCAGGCGACAATGAGGAATCCGCTCCCGAGAAGGCGCGCGAAGTCGTTCTGCAAATGCCGCTATCCGAAGAAGACGTGCGCGGCTTAAGAGTGGGCGACGTCGTCATCTTGAACGGCGAGATGCATACGGGACGGGATGCGTTGCACAAGCATTTGATGGACCATGACGCGCCGATCGACTTGAACGGAGGAGTCATCTATCATTGCGGACCGGTCATGCTGAAGGATGACGAGGGTTGGCACGTGAAGGCGGCAGGCCCGACGACGAGCATCCGCGAGGAGCCTTACCAAGGCGACATCATGAAGAAATTCGGATTGCGCGCGGTCATCGGCAAAGGCGGCATGGGACCGAAAACG
This sequence comes from Cohnella endophytica, assembly GCF_003628305.1. Lineage (GTDB taxonomy): Bacteria > Bacillota > Bacilli > Paenibacillales > Paenibacillaceae > Cohnella > Cohnella endophytica. The sequence continues at coordinate 63,870 of NZ_RBZM01000004.1, forward strand.
TTGGCGGCTCTGCAGGAGCACGGAGGCGTCTATATGAACGCGGTCGGCGGCGCGGCGCAGTATTACGCGGAATGCATTAAGAACGTGAACGGCGTCGACTTCATGGAATTCGGCATACCGGAAGCGATGTGGCATCTGCAGGTCGAAGGTTTCGCCGCGATCGTAACGATGGACTCGCATGGCAATAGCCTGCACGCCGACGTAGACAAAGATTCCAAAGCGAAACTAGCCCAGTTCAAGGATCCCGTTTTCGCATAATCGCAACGTTTAAGGAGCCAGTATCCGTCCATGACAAAATTTCGTTTGAAATTGACCGCATTGTTCGTCCTTCTAATCGGCTTCTCCGTATTGGCCGCGGGTTTGCTAATGGGCAACTCTTACCAGAAAAACCATCAGGATGCTCTTCGCGACCACATGATCCGCGAGCTGCACGTGCTGAACGCGGCCGCGCCATGGCCGGAATCTAAGGATGAGGCGGAGCAGGGCGCGTATTTCCAGGAGCAAGCGAAGCGGTTTAAGGAAATCGCGGGAATGCGCGTCACTTATATTCGTCTGGACGGAAAGGTGCTGGGCGATTCCGATCACGAGCCGGAGACGATGGACAACCATTTGACCCGCAAGGAAGTTCGGCAGGCGATGAACGAAGGCACCGGAAGCAGCGTTCGGCTGAGCGACACGTTAAAAGAAAGAATGATGTACGTGGCGATAACGGTCGGCGGAGCTAACGGCGGTCCGAAAGAAGGCATCATTCGTTTGTCGATGAGTCTAGGGGACATAGAACGAAGTTTGAATAACATGTGGCTGGCTTTGATCTTCGGCCTGTGCATGCTATTCGTGGTCGCCGGAATCGTCAGCTATCGCGTAGCGCTTAGCGTGACTCGTCCGCTAGAGCGCATGACTTCTGCGGCGAAGCGGATGGCGAACATGGATTACGCAATTCGCGTACCGGAAAGCGGCCGGGACGAGATGAGCGAGCTTGCGCGCGCGCTAAACGCGATGGCGGGCAGCTTGCAAGGTCAAGTGGATGAAATTCGCCGTAACGGCGTTCGACTGCAGGATGTACTGGACAATATGACGAGCGGCGTCGTCATGGTCGCGCACGATGGCCGGATTACGCTATATAATCGTCAGGCAGAACTATTGCTCGGCGGATCGGTAAAGGAAAGAGTCGGCAGAAGCTTTTCGGAAATCCGTCAGCATTACGAATTGGTCGGTATAATCCGGGAAGGACTGGAAAGTCACTCGCCGATTCACGAGGAATTAACGGTGTATTATCCGGAAGAGCGACTGCTTGAAATCCATCTCGTTCCGATGACGATGAGCGGAGAAGAAGAGTCGGGGCTGTTGCTAGTCCTGCAGGACGTGTCGGCGATCCGCCGGCTCGAGCGGATGCGGAGCGAGTTCGTAGCTAACGTTTCCCACGAGTTGAAGACGCCGGTGGCTGCCGTCAAAGGCTTTGCCGAGACGCTGCTTGCCGGAGCGGTGAACGATCCCGAGACCGCGAGATCGTTCCTCACGATCATCCAAGACGAAAGCGACAGATTGAATCGCCTGATCGGCGATATTTTGGAGCTGTCGAAAATCGAGTCGCGCCGTTCGCCGTTGCAGTTCTCGCCGATCGACTTGCCGATGTTCCTGGGCCGCATGAAGGAATTATTGTCCGCGGACGCCGCCAGGAAAAGCATTACCCTCGACGTTCAGTCCGAGGAAGGTCTTTTCTTGGAAGCGGACGAGGATAGATTGGGGCAGATCGTCATGAATCTGTTGCAGAACGGCATAAACTATACGCCCGAAGGCGGCAAGGTGAAAGTTCTCGCCGAGATTGTCGTCGATGAAGACACCGAGGAAGAGCTGGTACGGATTACGGTGTCCGATACCGGAATCGGCATTCCGAAAAAAGATATTCCGCGGATTTTCGAACGGTTTTACAGAGTGGACAAGGCCAGATCCCGCAGCTCGGGGGGCACGGGGTTAGGATTATCGATCGTCAAGCATCTAACCGAGCTCCATCATGGCACGATCCGGATCGAAAGCACGGTCGGGGTCGGCTCCCGATTTATTCTGGAATTGCCCCTGATTCAACCTTAATAGGACGGTTATACGCCTATTTTACGCTGAGATAACATTTGCATGATGTCGCCTTTACATTGGTATGATAAAACTAACAAGAAGAGCCAAATTGGCAGGACTTTCTGCTGGACCGGAGGGGCGCATGTCGGACAAAGTATTGATTATCGAAGACGAACCGACACTTGCACGTTTGGTAACCTATAATCTTTCTCAAGAGGGTTACGAAACGGAAGTCGTAGGGAATGGCGCGGAAGGACTTCATAAGGCGATCCATGAGCAATATGCCATTATTTTTCTAGATTTGATGTTACCCGGAATGAATGGGTTCGAGGTGCTCCAGAAGCTGCGCCAGAACGGCGTCAAGACGCCGGTCATCATCCTTACCGCGAGGAACGCGGAGGAAGAAGTGGTGCAAGGACTTAAGCTTGGCGCCGACGACTACATTACGAAGCCGTTCGGAGTCGCCGAGCTGCTTGCGCGTACTTCCGCGGTGCTGCGGCGCTCTCGCAACGAAGAGAGCAAGCCATCCGTTGCGAGCGGAGGGGACAAGGTCATCTCGATCGGGGACCTGCAAATATTCCCGGACAAATACGAGGTATTCTCGAACGGTCAGTGGATCACGTTGCGACCGAAGGAGTTCGAGGTTCTGCTGTATTTGGCGGAAAGACCGGGCATCGTCATTACGCGCGACGATCTCATGAACGTCGTATGGGGATTCGATTATATCGGCGGGCAGCGTACGGTAGACGTGCACGTGAGCTCGCTGCGCAAGAAGCTGGAGCTTAACCAACAGAGCGTACAGATCGACTCGATCCGCGGAGTTGGTTATAAGCTATTTATCAACCGCAAAACAACCTCGTCAAGCCGTTAGGCTCGGGCGAGGTTGTTTTGCGGTTACGGGTGGAGGGGAGTTGGGCGTGATGGTTCGCCGCCCTCAATGTCGCAGAATGCAGCAATGAGAGCTCAAACCAATCAACCTCCGCCCTCATTGTCGCAGAATTCAGCAATGAGAGCTCAAACCAACTAACCTCCGCCCTCATTGTCGCAAAATGCAGCAATGAGAGCTCAAACCAACTAACCTCCGCCCTCATTGTCGCAAAATGCAGCAATGAGAGTTCAAACCAACCAACCTCCGCCCTTATTGTTGCAGAATGCAGCATTGAGAGCTCAAACCAACCAACCTCCGCTCTCATTGTCACAAAATGCAGCAATGAGAGCTCAAACCAACCAACCTCCGCCCTCATTGTCGCAGAATGCAGCAATGAGAGCTCAAACCAACCAGCCCTCCTGCTCATTGTCGCAAAATGCACCAATGAGAGTTCAAACCAACCAACCTCAACCCTCATTGTCGCAAAATACAGCAATGAGAGCTCAAACCACCCAACCTCCGCCCTCATTGTCGCAGAATGCAGCAATGAGAGCTCAAACCACCCAACCTCCGCCCTCATTGTCGCAAATTGCACCAATGAGAGCTCAAATCAACCAACCTCCGCTCTCATTGTCGCAGAATGCAGCAATGAGAGCTCAAACCAATCAACCTCCGCCCTCATTGTCGCAGAATTCAGCAATGAGAGCTCAAACCAACTAACCTCCGCCCTCATTGTCGCAAAATGCAGCAATGAGAGCTCAAACCAACTAACCTCCGCCCTCATTGTCGCAAAATGCAGCAATGAGAGTTCAAACCAACCAACCTCCGCCCTCATTGTTGCAGAATGCAGCAATGAGAGCTCAATCCAACCAACTTCCGCCCTCAATGTCGTAGAATGCAGCAATGAGAGCTCAAACCAACCATCCTCCGCCCCTTTGTCGGTTCAATTCAGCAAATGGGGTAGCCTAGCTTTGTTGATGGTATAACCGCACACTCGTTTAACATCCGACCGGGTTGCGAACAGCAACTGCTTCTTCACGAGAGCTCGCAAGTGGCGCACGGCCGTGCTGCGGTGCAAGTGAAGTTTCTCGGCAACGTGCTTGGGAGTCAGGTTTGTCGATAGGGAAGCCGCGATTCGCATGATGGACATCTCGGTCGGAGACAAAGGCACAGCTTGATTTTGCACGGATGCCCCGATTTTCCCGAAGAGCTGCTGAATCAATTGTTGTCCGAGACGAGGGCGTTCGATGATGTCGTCGTAGGCGAATCGAAGGACGATCCAACCGTCTACTACGAGATGGTTTTGTCGAATTAAATGATCGGCGAACTGCTTTCGGTCAATGTCGCGCCAGTGCGGGCCGTATCCATCGACTTCGAAACAGATTTTGTATCCTTCCGCGATATATGCGAAGTCCAAATAGCGCGATCCGTCTTTGAAATCCTTCACCTCGAACTCCGCATGGAGGTTGTCGAAGCGACCTATTGCCGGCCACCAAACTTGTTGAATGAACATTTTCTCTGCATGGTTGTTAGCGTTGAGCAATCTTCTTTTCCTTTCTCCGGTGCTCGTTACGATCATCTTCGATAGCCAATCTTCGTAAGCGCGCTTCAGTTCCGCTGTAAACAGTTGCCCTTTTACCATTAGCGATTCCACCTTTTCGCATCGTTATTTATTAAATAAAAAACCGCCCGATCCGGTTATCTCCGGAAAAGGCGGCGCGTGCTTCGCATCCGTATTGCCTTTATCGATCTAGCTTAGCTTCGTCCCCAAGCGAGCATCTTGCGTTGGAACTCTTTCGGGGAACAGCCGTTGAAGCGTTTGAACATTTTGTAGAAGTGGGCCATGTTCGCCATGCCGATCTGGTCGCCGACCTCGCTGACGCTCATGTCGCGGGTAAGCAGAAGCTGCTCGGCTCGTTTGATTTTTCGGAAGTTGACGTATTCCGTGAAGCTGAGACTCATCGTTTTCTTGAAAAATTTGACGAAATAATAATAGCTCATATTGGCGAGGCGGCAAGCGTCCTCCACCGAGATTCGATCGTCGATGCGGGATTCTACGAAATCGAGCACCGGCTTCAGTCGAATACGTTCCACCCGGTCTTGGTCGGCGAGCAATCCGCGGGTGTCGTTGCGAATCAAGATGAGCAGAAGTTTCTTGATCAACATGTTAACCGCTAGCTCGTAACCGCTTTCTTTGCACAAAGCTTCTTGGTGGATTTGACGGATACAATCGGCCATTTCATTGCGTGCGACGGCATTCTCGCGAAAAATATAATTCATGGCGCTCAATGGCACCTTGGTTTCATTAAAATATTGCAAATAGGGGATCGTGCTCTGATCGAAATAAGTGTTCAGATCGAACTGAAGCACGATATAATCGAGCGTTCCGCCGAGATTCCTATCGCGATGAAGCTGAGAGTTGCCCAATATGACGACGTCTCCAGTCTTCATATCAAACGTTTCGTCGCTAAGATCGACGCAGAAACTCCCTTGCTGGACGAGCATGAGCTCGCACTCGGGATGATAATGCCAAGTCACGGAACCGGAATCATTGCGCGTTGTCTGCCAGATTTTCAGAGACAGCAACGGGTTCTCGTATTCGATCGTTTCTCTGATGGCTTGCACGGGGTCAGCCCTTTCTATGACAAAATCACATAAAATACTCGCACCTGAGCGGATGGGAATTCTACCAAAGTATGATAAACTAATTGTAATTTGAATCCTGCAAAGTATCAAGGAGGACAAGCGTTTTGACAAAAGTTAACGTAGGGATGATCGGATGCGGCGGCATCGCGATGGGGAAACATCTTCCATCGCTCGCCAAAATCCCGGAAGCGCAAGTGGTTGCCTTCTTCGACGTGGCTCCGGATCGGGCCCATGAAGCGAAGAACAAATTCGGTACGCACGATGCCAGGGTTTACCATGATGTATACGAGTTGTTAAGAGATAACGACGTACATGTCGTGCACGTCTGTACGCCGAACGACACGCACGCGGAAATCTCGATTGCGGCTTTGGAACACGGGAAACACGTTCTATGCGAGAAGCCGATGGCTAGAACGGCAGCCGATGCGCGACGGATGCTAGAGACGTCCGAACGGACAGGCAAGAAGCTGAGCATCGCGTACCAGAACCGTTACCGCGCGGATAGCCGTTGGTTGCATCAAGCTTGCCGCGATGGCAAGCTCGGCGAGATTTACGTGGCTAAAGCCCATGCGGTGCGCCGCAGAGCGGTTCCGACTTGGGGCGTGTTCCTTGATCAGGAGAAGCAGGGCGGAGGTCCGCTTATCGATATCGGTACCCATGCGTTAGACTTGGCACTCTGGATGATGGATAACTACGAGCCGAAAACCGTGCTCGGAACGACCTACCGCAAGCTTGCCGAGCAAGGAAGCCAAGCGAATCTGTGGGGACCTTGGGAACCTTCCAAGTTCACGGTCGAAGATTCCGCGTTCGCGATGATCACGATGAAAAACGGGGCAACGGTATGGCTGGAGTCCAGTTGGGCGCTGAATACGCTAGATGTGGACGAAGCGAAAGTAACCTTGAGCGGAACAAATGCCGGCGCGGATATGAAGAAGGGCTTGCGCATCAACGGCGAAGAACACGGCCGCTTGTATACGCAGGAAATCCAGATGTCCGGAGATTTCGGAGGTAATCCGCTGCCAGATGACGCGGCGGAGCAAGAAGCGCGGGCTTGGATCGACTCGATCCTACACGATCGCGAGCCGGTCGTTACGGCGAAGCAAGCATTGGTCGTTCAAGAAATTTTGGAAGCCGTATACGAGTCGGCGAACAAAGGACAAGCGATTAGCTTCGGATAAGGCGACGGAGTCGACTCCAAATCATCATACAAAAAGAACTAAATAGGTAAGTGTTTTCGGCGAGGAACTCAAGTAGACTTGAAACATTCCCGGAATACAGTGGAGTAGACGAGTCTCCTTGGCAGGAGACTCGGTCGCCTCTTTTGATTTTAGGGTGGAAAGGTGCATGCGGTTTCATGTAAACTAGTTGTGGGACAACGATGAACGCGCGTACATCTGCAGCACTAACTTTTGATAACAATTAGAAAGGTTTGGTGGGGAACAGTGAAATCAGGAGTATTTATCGTTTTGTTCGGCCAGCAATCTTTTGAGCAAGCGCTCGATACCGCGAAAGCGGCAGGCCTCCAGTCCGTTGAAATCGGCACCGGTGCGTATCCGGGTACTTCGCACGTGAACGCGCAAACCGTCGTAAACGACGAAGCGGCTATTCGCATAATTCGCGATGCCGTCGATTCCCGCGGATTAACGATTAGCGCATTGAGCTGCCACGGAAATCCTCTCCATCCGGATGCGGCGATTGCGAAAGCGCATCACGACGATTTCGTAGCGACCGTCCAATTGGCGGCGAAGCTCGGCGTAGATACCGTCATTACTTTTTCGGGTTGCCCTGGCGACTCGGAAAACTCCAAATATCCGAACTGGGTCACTTGCCCTTGGCCGGAGGATTTCCTGACCATCCTCGAATGGCAATGGAACGAAGTCGCCATTCCGTACTGGAAAGAACAATCCGCGTTCTGCCGCAAGCATGGCGTTCGCGTCGCGATCGAGTCCCATCCGGGTTTCCTCGTCTATAACACGGAAACAGCGCTTCGCCTTCGCCGCGAAGCGGGCGACAACATCGGCGTCAACTTCGACCCGTCCCACTTGTTCTGGCAAGGAATGGATCCGATCGAGTGCGTCAAGGCACTCGGCGATTCCATTTACCACGTACATGCCAAAGATACGAAATTAGACAAACGCAACATCGCGCTTAATGGCGTTCTTGATACGAAGCATTACGGCGACATCTTGAACCGTTCCTTCGTGTTCCGCACCGTCGGTTACGGACATGACGAAGAATTCTGGAAAGACCTCGTCAGCGTATTGCGTCTCGTCGGCTACGAAGGCACGATCAGCATCGAGCACGAAGACGGCATCATGAGCGTGAACGAAGGATTCACGAAAGCGGCAAGCTTCCTTAACGGCCTCATCCTGAAAGAAAGCGCAGGTGAAATGTGGTGGGCGTAAACAAAAAGAAACTGAATGTCGGCATGGTCGGTTATAAATTCATGGGCAAAGCCCATAGCCATGCGTACAAAGACGTAGGCATGTTCTTCGATCCGGCGGCGGATGTCGTCATGAAGGCGATTTGCGGACGCGACGAGAACGGAGTTAAAGAAGCGGCGGACAAATTCGGCTGGGAGTCTTACGAGACCGACTGGCGGAAAATGGTCGAGCGCGAAGATATCGATTTCGTCGATATCAACGCTCCGAGCGACGCGCATAAAGAAATCACGCTCGCGGCGATCGCCGCCGGCAAACACGTATTCTGCGAGAAGCCGTTGGCGCTGAATCTGGCCGACGGCCGCGAAATGCTGGCCGCCGCGGAGAAAGCCGGCGTCAAACACGCGGTTTGCTTTAACTATCGCTTCCTTCCGGCCGTACAGCTAGCGAAGCAAATTATCGACGAAGGCCGTCTAGGGGAGATTCACCACTATCGCGCCACTTATTTGCAGGATTGGCTCGTCGATCCGAACACGCCGCTCGCCTGGCGCTTGAAGAAAGAAGTCGCGGGCTCCGGCGCGCACGGCGACATCAATGCTCATAGCATCGATCTTGCCCGCTTCTTGATCGGCGAATTCGATCGCGTCGTCGGACATAATCGCACGTTCGTGAAAGAACGTCCGGTTCTAACGGGATCCTCCGGATTGTCCGGTACGGGCTCCGAGACGGAAAAAGGCGAAGTCACAGTAGATGATGCGACTGGATTCCTCGCCGACTTCAAAAACGGCGCGATGGGCATGTTCGTCGCTTCCCGGTTCGCGGCCGGCCGCAAAAACCACAATACTTTCGAGATTCACGGCAGCAAAGGTTCGATTCGTTGGGACCTCGAGAAGCTGAACGAGCTCGAAGTGTACTTCCGCGAAGACGAGCCGAACCTGGCAGGTTTCCGCCGCATTATGGCAACCGAGCCTTCGCACAAATACGCCGGCAACTGGTGGCCGACGGGTCATATTATCGGATACGAGCATGCTTTCGTGCATATCGTGTACGAATTCATGCAGCACATCGCCACGGATTCCCCGTTCGCGCCGACGTTCTACGACGGCGTGAAATGCCAAGAAGTTCTCGAGGCAGTCGATCTGTCGATCGAGCGCGGTGCATGGGTTAGCGTAGACGAAGTATAAGCTAGTCGTAAGAGGAGACCATCCGGTCCATCCCGTATAGGGAGGACCGGATGGTTTTTTTAGTGGATGGAGGATGGGAACTGTGTAACTTTTTCTGGATCAAAACGTCTAATAGATGGTCAATTCCCATCATTTAGGACAAAGAACGGAGCAGGTGTCGTATGCGCATAAAGTTGTTTTTGATGGGTACCGCTATAGCGGTATTCGCGATCGTGGTCGCTTTAGTCGTGTGGAAGCAAGTCGCGAAATCTCCTGACCCGGTGGAGACACAACTGACATTGGCGGAACAGCCGTTTTTGTACGATATCCCCGTCGCTCAGAAAGGCGTGGATTGGGACAGCGACGGGAAACAGGAGACGTTGTCGATCGTCATGACCGAAGGGAAGCTCGTTAACTACGAGGATCCCGGCCCGTACATGGGCGAATTTTACGTCGGTCAATTCTCGGCGGTGCTGAAAGATGCAGGGGGAAATACGCTTCAATCCCTCGAACTCGCGCCTACGTTTCACGAAGCACTGATGTTCCCCAAAGGCACGTTCGAGCTCATGTTCGACGACTATAACGACGATGGTTATCCGGAATTCACGATCGGGCAATATATGTCGAGCAACGGCAACATTTATAATATGTATACGATACGTCCCGAAGGCATTTCTACGGTCGGAAGCGGTATTTTTACTTCTTCCGCAGAAGGCCCTTATTCTATTCGCTATCCTAAAGCTTCGCCGATTTCTTTCCTGAACCGGTATTACGATAATAGCCGAGGCAAAGCGTTCCAATCGACGTTTGAATGGAGCGGGAATACGTTCAAGAAATTAGGAGAAGTCGAGCTTGTATTCGACCCGGAAACGGGGACCGAGACGGTGCCGCCGGCAAAAGAGGACAAGGAGCTCGGTCTAGCCGCAACGCCGATGCAATACGGGTTTAAGCTGAACTATAATCCGATTTTTACGATGAGCTCCGACGAAATCGTTCGGGACGGAGATAAACTTGCGATCCCATTCTCCGTTAGCGAAGACTCGGATAAAAGCAGCGCCTTGCGCAGAGTTATCGGTTATTTTGACTTAGCGTCGCAGACAACGTTAGCCGCTCATGAGATCACGAATACGACGGTTACGAATATTTACGGAGTTTCCAGCGCGTTAAAAGTATTCGGTCTAATCGGCCAGGACGAGTTGGTCTACTCTAACGTATCAGAGGAAGGCGGAACGCAAAATTATCGCATCGATAAGCTGAATCTTAAATCGGGAGCCAAGGAAACGTTAGTCGCGGGTTTTCCCAGCGCGCCGAATGAGCAAGGTTTTTTCGCGAGAAATTGGTTCAGCCCGAAAGAAAATCGCATCGTCTTTAATCAATACTCGGAAGGAACTATGGAAACGTTCGATATGAAGACGCGGAAAGTGAATGCTTTTCATAAGAAATATCCGCATAGTTGGCCGCTTTACATGACGATTCCCTCTCCGGATGGCTCGCTCTTCTGGTACCAGGGATCCGACTTCCGGCTTATGGACCTGAACGAGAAAGTGGTGGCCAAAGTGCCTTATCCGGAAGGGATGATCGACTATCCGGTCTGGATATGGAGCGACGACAGTAATTATTCGGCTATCCATTATACGTTCGACCAGGATCGGAAACACGTAATCGACTCCGAAGAAATCGAGAATATCGCTCCGCAGGGGGTAAGGATTTTCGATCGGAGAGGGAAGGAAGTCGCCAATCTCAAAGCCGAACCGAAGAAGGACGAATATGTGGAAATAGCGGGATGGTTGCCAGAAAGCAATGGCGTGCTGCTTCGGTATTTTCATCTGTACCGCGAAGAAGCCAGGAAGGAAAACTTCCCGATCATGGATTCCTCCGTTACCTACAAGCTATATCATTTGAACGAGCGCAAGTTAACGAGTCTCGAAAACGTCGATTCCTTCGAGAAATTGCCGAAGCCTACCTTGGTGAAGTCGGCAGTTCGGGGGATGCACAATTATATTTTGGATAAGGACGCCAAGCTCTTATGGAAAACCGCAAACCGGTCGCCAGATGCCGCTTATCCGATTTCTTCCCCCGCAGGCGAGCTGTACATTGTGAGCAACGACGCGATAAACGGGAAAGCCGAAATCGCCAAATACGAGAAAGCGACGCGTAGATGGACGAAAGGTAACTTGCCGTACAACTTCATCGATCCCGTATTCAACGGAGAAAATTGGTTGTCTAGTGAAGGAACTTCCTATATAAATCTGAAGTGGTGTTTGAACGGTAACTAATAGATTCCAGTCGACTCCTTCTATTTAAAAGCCTCCCCATGGCTATGGAGAGGTTTTTTGTCGTTTTAATATCGGAGCCCCTAAACTTTACATTCCGATAACGAAAAACAAACAAATGGATGACACTATTTTGATAGGTTAGGTGTGAGGTAATATTTCCCTTCATTTATACAGAACAGAGGTGTTTCTTGTGATAAGCCCGTCCGTTCTTCCTAGACCCGAAGCAGAGAACGCGCTCGCCGACAAGATGATTCCGACAGATGCCGACCCCTCTGACAGCTTAACCGCTAGACACGCGATTACCGAGCTGTTTCAGCCGATCGTCGTGAGGGACTGGATGAAAGGTTGTCCGGTCATTACGCCTTCGCAGCAGAGCGATGATCTTGTCACCTTGTTTCGCAGGAAAAAACAATTCGAATGCGTTGTTGTCTGCGACGAATGGCATCGCCCGCTCGGGTTGATCATGAAAGATCGGTTTTTCCGGCTTTTAGGCTCGCTGTATGGCATGTCGTTGTTCGGACATCGTCCGATCTCGGCGATGATGGACGCGAAGCCGCTCATTATGGAGCTGACGGTCGATCCTCATGAATTGATCGACCGCGCGTTGTCCCGAGCTGAAGAAACGTTCTACGATGCCGTACTCTTAACGGATAACGGCAAATTCGTCGGCGTGTTGACCGTCAACGATCTGCTGAACTTGAGCAGACTGTTGCAACGCGAAGCCGTCAGCCGGCAAATTCGCACGATCCGGGACACCGAGACGATGATCGGAAACATTCGGGGGTCGGTCGAGAAAGTATCGGAAGCGACGAGCGATACGCTGGCTTGCGGCGAACGCATCGCGGAAATTACCGACGAAGGCCGCGAAGAATTGGACGGGATGCTGCAATTGTTCAAATTATGGTCCGCGAACGCGAGCAAGCAGGAGCAAGCGGTCGCCGAGCTAACGGAACGGACGTCCGCCGCGGACGGAATTATCCGGCTTATCGCGGATCTGGCGGATCAATGCAACCTGTTAGCCGTGAATGCGACGATCGAGGCCGCACGCGCCGGCGAGCATGGCAAAGGGTTCGGCGTCGTCGCCCAGGAAATTCGCATGTTGGCAGATCAGACGAAACATTCGGCAGGTCAGATCACCGGGCTTATCAAGGCGATGACGGAAGCCACCCAGAGCGCCGTTCGGTTAGTCGGCGAAGGGAAGCGAGGCGCGGACAGGGGATTTACACAAGTGAAGAAGACGGAAGATGCTTTCGCCCAGTTGTGGAGCTCGTCCGAATTGAATCGCGAGGCGGCTTCCAAGCTGATCGATGCTTCGCGCGACGCGTTGGAAACATCGAACGAAGTATCCAAAGAATTTCGTAAACTCGTCGGCCAATTGGGTACATAAATTTAACAATTCGAAAACGAAACCCGAACAGGCGCTTTACAAATCAAAACTATAATTATCCTAGTAAGATTAAATCTACCATAATCAGAAGGGTGATCAGAGTCGATGTTGCTAAAAAAAGCGTCAATGGTATCTGTGTTAGCGTTAGCTGTAGGGGTATCCGCAGTCGGTGTGGCATCCGCGGCAACTGTAACGAAAGCGAGCGCGGTACAGGTAATCAATTCGGCTTATATCGTAAACGGAGTATCGGTTAACCTCAGCACCTTCTTCGAAAAAGGCAAAACGCTCGTGTCCGTGAAAGAATTGAGCACAAGACTCGGCGCTTCGCTTCAAGCACTTAAAGGCGGTATCGTTCAAGCGAAACTCAACGGCCATCTGGTAGAGCTCAAGCTGGACAGCACTTCCATCAAAGTCGACGGCGTCGAGCAAAAACTGTCGGTTCCGGTAAAAGCGGTTAAAGGCACTACATATGTAGAATTGAAGTCTTACGTTCAAGCTCTCGGCGCGCAATTCGCGAAAGACGCATCCGGCGCCACTTGGATCGACGCTAACCTGCTGGCCGACGTCGACCACATCCAATTCGCGGATCCGTCGACCATTATCGCTTCCCTCGAGAACGAAACAGGCCGCGTAGATTACTTGATCAACGCGCAAACAGGCAAATACGCATCGCTGTTGGATGCTGCCGACGCTTCTGAGCTGGTCGTTTCCCCGAACGGTGTGAGAGCCGCGTACACGAAATCTACGGGCGAAGTGTATGTGATCAATCTGGGCTCGAAGACATCGTCGCTAATCAGCGCGGATACTTCGATTAAGCCTGAACTGGTATGGTCCGCCGATGGTTCGGCTCTTTACTTCCTGCAAGGAGATAAAGGAAGCGTAATCGCCAAGTTGGACGTGACTAGCGGAACGATTTCCAAAATTCTCGACGACAAAGTAGATTACAAAGCGAACTTGGGCGTATCCGCCGACGGCAAAACGTTCACGTATACGGTAACGAAGCCGGGCGCGGTCGTAGCCGACGCGAACAAACCGGTCGATGCGGACGATGTAACGATCGATATGAAGGGTACCGAGCCGCAAATCTTCCTGTTCGTCAACGATCCTTCGATCAAAGACAACAAGCCGACGCAATTGACGACGGCAGCGGACGATAAAGTGTTCATTCAAGCTGCAGCCGACGGTTCGAGCGTAACATATGTAAGCGTAAGCGCGGACGACAACGTGAAATCCACGCTGGTGCAAGTAAGCAAAGACAAAACGGTTAAAACACTGTTCGCCGACAAAGACGTATACCAAGCAACGTTGTCGAACGGCAAATGGTATGTGCTTACGGAAGGCAATGGCTCGAACCAATTCATCTACGAGATCGATCCTGCCACGGGCACGGCTAAGCAAATTTACACCGTCTCCGACAGCGTGAGCGAAATCGTAGTTAAAGCAGGAGCTCCATTCGCGGTAATCAATAACGGCCATGTGTACGTGGATATTGACGGACACTGGAAACCAACAACCCGATAATAACTAATCGAGAGGAGATTTTCGAATCATGAAATTATTCAAATCGTTATCCGTCGCCGCCATGGCGATCGCGCTAGTCACTTCTTCCGTATCCGTAGCGGGTGCTTCCAGCTCCCTGAGCGGCAAAATCGTAATTAACGGTTCTTCCGCCCTTCTTCCGCTGACGCTTCAAGCGGCGAGCGAGTTCAAGAAGCTGAATCCGAAAGTAAAAATCTCGGCTTCCGCCGCTGGTTCCGTAACCGGACCTCAATCCGTACGCAAAGGCATCGCCGATATCGGCGCTTGCGACTGGGATGCTTCCATGGATGTTCCGGGCTTCAAGAAGTTCGATGGTCAAGTAGCTAATAAAGTTGCGATTATCCCGTTTGCGGCAGTCGTGAATAAAAATGTCGGAGTGAACGACTTATCGACGAAACAGCTGCAAGACATTTTCTCCGGTAAAGTTACGAACTGGAAAGACGTAGGCGGCTCCGATGCCGACATCATCCTCGTTAACCGCGCGTTCGGTTCCGGTACTCGCGTTAACTTCCAAATGAAAGCTCTGCAAGGCGCGGACTTCCTCTCTAAAGGCAGCAACTACAAAGAAGTCAAATCGAGCGGAGACATGAAAACCGCGATCGAAACGACTCCTAACGCAATCGGTTATATCGATTTGGTATACGTAACAAGCAATATGAAAGCTATGCAAATCAACGGCGTGGCTCCAACGGAAGCGAATGTCGTCAACGGTACTTATAAAGTATGGGCTTACGGAAACTTCATGACGAAAGGCCAGCCTACAGGCGCGGTTAAAGCGTTCATCGAGTACATCCAAAGCACGAAGTTCCAAAACGGTTCGCTTAAAAAGTTGAAATTCATTCCGCTTTCCGCAATCAAGTAATTTCATAAGGCTCCATTAACCACACATTGGGGAAGAAGCCAGCATAGCGACCGCGCTAGCTGGTTTCTTCATGGGAGGACGGACATCTTCATGCAACTGGAATCTTCTGCTCAAAGGCCGATCATCGGGACCGGCGCCTCCGAACTCGGAGGAAGCATCAAAGCCGGATCGGGCAAAAAGTTCGATCGGAAAAACAGGCTACTGATCTACAACCGTTTCTTTAAAATCGCTTGTATCGCAAGCGCGGTGTTCGTGTGCTTGGTGTTGTTCAGCATCTTGTTCTTCATGTTCCGTACGGGCGTGCTTACGTTCCAAGACGTTTCGCCGATGACCTTCTTCTTCTCGACGGATTGGTCTCCCGAGAACGAGAGCTACGGCGCGTTCGTATTCATATTCGGAACTTTCGCGCTTACGTTATTGACGCTCGTCATCTCGGTTCCGCTCTCCGTCATTATTGCGGTATTCCTGGCCGAAGTGGCTCCGAAATGGTTGAGAAACATCCTTCGTCCCGTTCTGGATCTGCTTGTCGGAATTCCTTCTGTCGTCTATGGCTTTCTTGGCTTGACGATTCTTATTCCGCTCTTGCGCGACTTAACGGGAACGAACATGGGCGATGGCATACTCGCGGCCGCTATCGTGCTAACGATAATGGTGCTGCCGACGATTAGCCGGATTAGCGACGATGCGATTAGCGTAGTTCCGAGAAAATACAGGGATGCTTCCTATGCGCTTGGCGCGACGCGATTCCAAACGATCTTCAAAGTCATTGTCCCGGCTGCCCGCAGCGGTATTATGTATGCCGTCATACTGGGCATGGCGCGCGCGATCGGCGAAACGATGGCCGTCGTTATGGTCATCGGGAATACGCCTCAATTGGCGGATGCGTTGTTCAAGCCAACATCGGTTCTGACGAGCAATATCGTCATGCAGATCGCGAACGTTCCGTTCGACTCGACTTGGAATAACGCGCTGTACATGATGGGATTCCTGTTGCTTATTATTTCGTTGCTTATGATCGTGCTCGTTCGGATGTTCCAACGTAAGGGGGCACAACAATGAATATGGCGACGACGAATGCTCCCAATGCTCCGAAGAACGCGTTCCGTTCGGAAAAAAACTTGAACCATGTCAAAAATCGGTTTTTCACCGTTTTCGTTTGGGGAATATCCGCCATTATCGTATTGTTCATCTTGGCGCTATTGTTCCTGATTCTGGAAAAGGGACTACCGAGCTTGTCTTGGGGATTCATCATGGGATTGCCTAGCGAGATGGAGGAAGGGGGAGGCATCGGTCCGGCATTATTCAATTCCTTCTATATGCTGGTCATTTCCCTCCTTATCTCCATTCCGCTAGGGATGGCCGCGGGTATTTATTTGGCCGAGTTCGCGCCCAACAACAAGCTGATCGGCTTTGTCAGGGTGTGCGTAGAGGGCCTGGCGTCCGTACCTTCGATCATCTTCGGCTTGTTCGGGATCGCGCTGTTCGTCGAGATGCTCGGAATCGGCTTAACGATTATCGGCGGCGCGGTTAGCTTGGCGTTCCTCAACCTTCCGGTTATGACGCGAGTCACGGAAGAGGCCATTCGCGCAGTACCGAAAGAATTGAAGCAAGCGTCCTTCGCGCTCGGAGCAACCCACTTGCAAACGATTCGGCGCGCGCTTATTCCTACCGCGATCAGCGGAATCGTGACGGGGATTTGCCTCGTAGCGGGTCGGGCATTCGGGGAAAGCGCGGTCATCATTCTTACGGCAGGCGTCTCGACGTCCGGCGAGATGTGGGACTTCAACTTATTTTCCCCGGGGGCGACGCTTGCGGTTCATCTCTGGTACGTCCAGTCGGAAGCGATCGTGCCGGATGCGGTATCGATATCCGATAAGGCGGCAGCCGTTCTCGTGTTCGTGATTCTTATGTTCAACATTGTTTTCCGGATTCCGTTATGGATCAAGGATCGTAAAAATCGCTAGAAGATGGACCCGATGACCTGCCTGAGCAGAGCAGGATTCCAGAAGTTCATCCTCCAACATGCATATAGGCTCCACTGCGAAGAATGACCCGGAAGCGTAAGGAAAGCTACCCGTCCCGCGGGATCGGGTAGCGCGCATTCCGGCAATACCGCAAGACCGCCCTGAGCATGGACGGCTCGGAATATCATCTCGACGGAATCGTATCTTGCATTCACCTTCAACTTCAATGCTAGCTGATCTCTCCATATTGCAACGAGTTCATGAACGGAATACTCCGTAAGATCATAGAAGGAATAAGAATACAGATCTTGAGGGACAAGCTCTATTTGCCGGGTCAATGGATGATCCGCTGGTACGATAAGCCGCAACGAAGAAGCGGTCAGCTTCTCGAACTGCAACCGCGAGGCGTCACGAGGCGGTTGCCCGCATAACACGAGGTCTAACCGGTCGGCTTGCAATCTGGAATAGAGCATTTCCTCCTCGTCCGTGGTCATCGAGACTTGGACATTCGGCAGCCCGTTAACGGCGGCGAACCAATCGCTTTCGGCAATCGATGCCATCGCGCAATCCGTGCAACCGATTCGTAACATCGTTCTTTCGTTATCGCGCCATTCCGTTAATTTCGTTTCCGCTTCCGCATATAACGCGTTGATCTGCGAAGCGTAAGGAAGCAACATTTTGCCCGCCGCGGTCAAGAAGATTTTGCCCGCTCTCGGCTCGAACAGTTTTACCCCCCATTCCGTCTCCATCTTCTTCATATGAAAGCTGACTGTGGGTTGTTTCATCTCTAGCGCGTTAGCTACGGCGGTTACTTGTTTATAACGATCAATGAGACTTAGAATTCTCAATTTTAATAGACGGATGACGTATTCCTCGCTTTCGCTAAGCATTATTAACTTTGTCTATAATATTAACACCCACATAGATGTAGTGTATGCATTTTTTTCACAGCGTTAACATACCGAAAACATTACACGAACTCCCGCCTTCTACAATATGAACTGTAAGCCAAATAACACGAGATTCGGAAGGGGTTCTACGAGTAATGAGAAAAACGGTAATGTTGTTGATGGTTCTGACGTTGACGGTAGCCCTGGCCGCATGCGGCCAAAAAAATAATAGCAGTAACGGTGGTAACGCTAGTGAAGGCAGCAGCTTGTCAGGTTCGTTCCTAGCATCCGGTTCCTCGGCATTGCAACCTCTGGTCGATCAAGTATCGAAGAAATTCATGGACGCGAACTCCGGCGTATCCGTACAAGTACAAGCCGGCGGAAGCGGAACAGGATTGACTCAAGTATCGGAAGGCCAATCCCAGATCGGTAACTCCGACGTATTCGCCGAAGAGAAGCTGGATGCGGCTAAAGCTGCAGAGCTTGTCGATCACCAAGTCGCAGTCGTCGGCATGGCGGCAGTCGTTAATAAAGACATCACGATCGATAACCTGACGAAACAACAGTTGGTCGATATTTTCACCGGTAAAGTAACGAACTGGAAAGACGTAGGCGGCAACGATCAGAAGATCCAAATCATCAACCGTCCGTCGAGCTCCGGTACTCGCGCAACGTTCGAGAAATTCGCTCTGGGCCAGAAGTCGGAAGACCTGCAAGGCTCGATCCAAGAAGATTCCTCCGGTACGGTTAAGAAACTCGTAGGCGAAACTCCGGGAGCGATCGGTTACTTGGCGCTGTCTTACCTGGACGATTCCGTCAAAGCGGTTAAATACGAAGGCGTAGAAGCATCGGCTGATAATGTAGCGAACGGAACTTATCCGGTATGGGCTTACGAGCACATGTATACGAAAGGCGAGCCGGATGCCGCAATTAAAGCATTCCTTGATTACATGATGAGCGACGAAGTGCAAAACGGCGACGTTGTAGAGCTTGGTTATATCCCTGCTAACAAAATGCAAGTTAAACGCGATGTGGACGGCAACATCACGAAATAATCATTCAGTTCCATATCATACGCCAATCAAGAGGCAGATCGTATTGCCTCTTGATTGGCTGTGTAAAGGGAGAGATACATGGCTCAATCGCTAGAACGGCAAAAAGCGAAACCGCATATTGCGGAAGAGTGGGTAGGCAAAGTATATACCTTGCTCTGCATCGCTTTCCTTATAACCACAATCGTATCCATCGT
Organism: Cohnella endophytica; assembly: GCF_003628305.1. Taxonomy (GTDB): domain Bacteria; phylum Bacillota; class Bacilli; order Paenibacillales; family Paenibacillaceae; genus Cohnella; species Cohnella endophytica. Next base: position 83,165 of record NZ_RBZM01000004.1, read on the forward strand.
ATATTTTGTCGCTTCCAAAGGACTTAGCACTTTTTTCGTGAACCATGTGAGCTTGACCAACCTCGTTACGGGGCTCAAATGGTCTCCCGACGGCCAACCGCCTGTATTCGGCGCTTTGCCCTTTATTTTCGGTTCTTTTAGTACATCCATACTGGCCGCCGTTATTGCGGCTCCGCTTAGCTTCTGCGCGGCGGTATTCATGATCGAGATCGCTCCGAAGTTCGGACGTCGTTACCTGCAGCCGGTCATCGAGCTGTTGGCGGGCATCCCGTCCGTCGTGTACGGCTTCGTTGGCTTAAGCGTCATCGTTCCGTTCTTCCGCGACGTGTTCCCCGGACAAGGAGTCGGGATCGCGGCGGGTGCGCTCGTCTTATCGGTTATGATTCTTCCCACGATAACTACGATTGCAACCGATGCGTTGGCTGCGTTGCCTAAGGGCCTTAAGGAAGGCTCTTACGCGCTAGGCTCGACGCGTTGGCAAACCATATATCGCATCGTGTTGCCTACGACCCTCCCCGCACTAATGACGGGGATCGTGTTAGGTATCGCGCGGGCATTCGGCGAAGCGCTCGCCGTACAGATGGTCATCGGCAACGCGCCTCACATTCCGCATTCGTTATTCGAATCGGCATCTACGTTGACTAGCGCGATCACGCTCAGCATGGGCAATACCGCGATGGGTTCGGTCGCGAACAACGCGTTATGGTCCTTGGCCTTGATCTTGATGTTCATGACGTTCGTCTTCGTATTTATCGTGCGTTGGCTGGAAGGGAGGAAAAAGCTATGAGCGCCAAAACGGCGGACAAAATCGCAACCGCGGTAATCGTCGGGGTTGCCGCTTTTATCGTTCTAGTGTTAGCCGGATTGCTTGGCTTCATTCTTTATCGCGGAGTCGGCCATATCAGCTTTCATTTCCTTACTTCCGCTCCCGAGACGATTCGCAAAGGCGGCGGAATCGGTCCGCAGCTATTCAACTCGGTATTCCTGCTCGTTCTGACGATGATCATTACGATTCCGATCGGCTTGGGCGCCGGAATCTACATGAGCGAATACGCGCCGGCTAACAAAATCACGAGCGGAATTCGGTTGATCGTCGAGGTACTGTCCTCGGTGCCGTCGATCGTCGTCGGTTTGTTCGGATTGCTGGTGATCGTTAACTTGTTCGGCTTCGGATTCTCGCTCTTCTCGGGCGCTCTGGCACTTACGGTATTTAACTTGCCGTTAATGGTCCGGATTACGGAGCAAGGCCTTAAAGGCGTTCCTCGCGAACAGAAGGAAGCAAGCTTGGCGCTCGGATTGTCGAAATGGAAAACGATCACTTCCGTAATGCTGCCGATTGCCATGCCGGTCATCCTGACGGGAACGATTCTCGCCGCAGGGCGCGTATTCGGAGAGGCGGCCGCCTTGCTCTTCACGGCGGGCATGAGCTCGCCGAGACTCGACTTCACGAATTGGAATCCGCTAAGCCCGTTCTCGCCATTGAATCCGTTCCGGCCCGCGGAGACGCTCGCGGTTCACATCTGGAAAATCAATTCGGAAGGCTTGGCGCCGGATGCGGCACAAATCGCGGCCGGAGCTTCCGCTGTTCTCGTAATCACCGTTCTAGTGTTCAATTTCGCGGCAAGATGGCTCGGCCGTTACATGTATCGCAAATTCACGGCCATTAAATAAAGGAGGTAATCGCGTGCAGTCTATCGGATTGTCTGCCAAAGACTTGACCGTATCGTATGGCGATCATGCCGCGGTTAAGCGCGTGTCGCTCGATTTCTCCGCCAAGCAGGTCACCGCGCTCATCGGACCGTCCGGTTGCGGAAAGTCGACGTTCCTTCGCAGCTTGAACCGAATGAACGACCTTATACCTAACTGTACGGTAACCGGAGAAATCTGGATCAGGGATCAGAACATCAATAGTCCGTCGACCGACGTCGTTTCGCTTCGTCAGAAGATCGGCATGGTGTGGCAACGCCCGAATCCTTTCCATAAATCGATTTACGAGAACATCGCTTTCGGTCCGCGTTATCACGGAACGAAAAACAAAAAGAAGCTGGACGAAATCGTCGAGCAATCGCTGAGAAAAGCCGCGCTCTGGGAAGAAACGAAGGACCGGCTGCATAACTCCGCGCTCGCGCTCTCCGGCGGTCAACAGCAACGTCTGTGCATCGCCCGATCGATCGCCGTCAAACCGGATATTATCCTCATGGATGAACCGGCTTCCGCGCTGGATCCCGTCTCCACTTCCAAGATCGAGGAATTGATCTCCGAGCTGAAGCAGGATTACTGCATCGTTATCGTGACGCATAACATGCATCAAGCGGCGCGCGTTTCGGAGAAAACGGCTTTTTTCCTCAATGGCGAAGTCGTGGAATACGACGATACCCCTAAGATTTTTACGAATCCCCAAAGACCTGAGACGAACGACTACATCACGGGGCGGTTCGGATAAATAGCATTATTTTCATCAGAACGAAAAGGAGAATTAGCCATGAACTCCCTGATCGAAATCAATGATTTGGACTTATTCTACGGAGATTTCCACGCCCTGAAGCATGTGAACTTGGAAATTCCGGAGAAAGCCATTACCGCGTTCATCGGACCGTCGGGCTGCGGTAAATCCACTTTGCTCCGCACGTTCAACCGAATGAACGACATGATCGCGGGCACAAGAATCGAAGGCAAGGTCGAAATCGCGGGCACCGATATTTATTCGAAGGAAGTCGACGTCGAAACGCTGCGCAAGCGCGTGGGCATGGTGTTCCAACAACCGAATCCGTTCCCGAAATCGATCTATGATAACGTTGCTTACGGCCCGAGGCTCCATGGCATTTCCGATCGCAAGAAACTGGACGAAATCGTCGAAACAAGCTTGCGTTCCGCCGCTCTCTGGAACGAAGTGAAGGACCATCTGAAGCGTTCCGCCTACAGCATATCCGGCGGTCAGCAGCAACGTCTGTGCATCGCCCGCGCATTGGCGGTCGAACCGGACATTCTGCTCATGGACGAAGCGACTTCGGCGCTCGATCCGATTTCCACGCTTAAAATCGAGGAGCTCGCGCAAGAACTGAAAGACCGCTATACCATCGTTATGGTCACGCACAACATGCATCAAGCGGCTCGCGTATCTCAACAGACCGTCTTCTTCCTAAACGGGGAAGTCGTGGAATATTCGGAGACGGAACAGCTGTTCTCCAATCCGACAGACCAGCGCACGGAAGATTACATTAGCGGACGGTTCGGTTGATTCCGAAGGAGGATGGATAGGGATGATGGTAAAACGCCTGGAGTTCGATCATGGGTTGGAAGAAATGACGAAAGTGCTCGTGGAAATGGGCAATCGAGTTGAACAAGCACTCATCGAGTCTATGGAAGCATTAAAGAACGGCGATGTGGCAACGGGCAAACGGATCGTGAAATCCGATACCGAGCTGAACCAGATGGAAGAGAAAATCAGCGAAATCGGAGCGAAGCTGATCGCGACGCAACAACCGGTCGCCAAAGACTTGCGTCGTATTCTGATCGCTTTCAAAATCTCGTCCGATCTCGAACGCATGGGCGATTTGTCCGTCGATATCGCTAAGGTCGTCATCCGCTTGGACGGAGAAACGCTCATTAAACCGCTCATCGACCTGCCGAGAATGGCCGAGCTCGTTACGGTTATGATTAGTGAATCTCTTCAATCCTACGTGGATGAGAACGTCGATCTCGCGTACAAGAGCGCGAAGGACGACGATCAAGTCGATGCGTTATATTCCCAGATCATCCGGGAATTGTTCTCCCTTATGGTCGAGAATCCGAAGACGGTCGGCCAAGCGATGTTGCTAAGCTTCGTAGGCCGCTATATCGAACGGATCGCGGATCACGCGACGAACATCGCGGAGAGCGTCGTGTATCTGATGACCGGCAAACGTCCGGATTTGAATCAATAAATCAATACAAGTGAACAATCGCGAGCCGCGTCTTCCCCGGAAGAACGCGGTTTTTGCCTATTTTACACCCGGATAACCAAAGAAGGCGTAAACGATAACGTTATCGTGTTAAGTTAGCGTTAACGAGCACTATAATACCGGGCAATGGTCCGGAATCGTCGGTCGGAGGCATACGAGAATGAACGAAGCCTACGGATGGTTAGACCCCAATCTTGCGACTCGATTGAAGAGCTTGGCAATCGATCCGCAGCGTTGCGGGTTATTCATTGTACGATGGGAAGGCGGGCAAGCCTTCGCGGAACTGAACGAGACGGGTTCCGTCAAAGCTTCTCTTCGAATTGCCCGGCTTATGCGTTTGGTAGCCTATCGATTCGCCAAGGTGTCGGATTCCGTAATCGGGTGGACGTTATACGAGGCGAACCTGATTATCATGGTTTCGCTGGAGGCGGTGGAGGCGCAACCCGGAGACGAAGGCGAAGCAGGCGAGGTCGCCGCCGGCAGAATGGCGTTCCTGCTTCGGGATTTGGCTGGACGAGCTTTTATGGATTACCCGTTGTCCCGGACCCTGGAGGCGGGAAGCAGCTTTCGTTGCGGATTCGGAAGGCTGACTGCGTCGGAGCAACGAAAATCCGAGAACAAATCGGAGAGCTCTCGTTCGTCCGCACGGACATGGGAAGAGGCTTTGCTGTTCGCTTACGAAGAGGCATGGAAAAGAATGTTCTTCGCGAATAGCCCGATGCTGCGCTTTCCGTTAACGGAACATGGCGCGGTTCCCGTCCAAACGGAGATCAAGGTACGCTACAAGCCGATCATTTCCTTGCTTGACGGATCTCTTTACGGCTACGAAGCGATACCCGTAGAGCCTGATCGCGGCGGCGCATCGATCGATCTGAAAACTTTCTACGCTAACGCCGAACAGACGGGCAACCTGTTCGAATGCGATCGGCGGTTCCGCGAAGCCGCCATTCGCGGTTTTCCGTCGCGCCATGGGGACGTGAAGCTATTCTTGCCCGTTCCTGCCAAGATCATTTTCGATCCGAGGTTATATCCGGGGAGTACGCTTCGCAGAATCGAAGCGGCGAATTTGCGTCCCGAGCATGTCGTTCTTGTCCTGATCGGAGGGGAGGACGAGCCGAGCGCGACGATCAAAGCGGCGTTAGGACATTATCGTAACCAAGGCTTTCGAATCGCGTTGTCGGATCGGATACCGGATTTGGCTTCTTTGCGGCGAATGAAAGAAATGCATCCCGATTACGCGCGAATGGACGTAAGATGGATCGGCGACGCAGGAATCGATTCGGTCGAAGAAAGCTTGCTGAAAGCGCTCATGAGTTTGAGCCGCAAGGAGCAGATCGTATTGATCGCCGACGGCCTCGATCGGGAAGGGCAGCTTCCCGCGCTCGTCGCCAGCGGCATGAATTACGCGCAGGGCGATTGGATCGGCGGCGGGCACGAGGAAGCAGCAGGATCTTCGCAACGCGTGCAGAGTACGATTCGCTCCCAAGTAAACATGCGGTATAAGGGAGCTTCGGGGACGGTATCGGAGTTGGCGATGCCCGTTAAGCTATTCGGTCGCGACACTCCGGTATCGGAAATTTCCCGTCACTTCGAGCTGCATAAGGAGGCGCAAGGTCTCGTCATCTCGGACGATGGCAAGCCCATCGGACTTCTGATGAAGGAAAAGCTGCATCAACTGTTGTCCGGCCAATTCGGATTGCCGCTTTATTGGAATCGCGCGGTCGGCAAGATCATGGATTCCTATCCTATGATCGTCGACGAGTCGATCCCCGTCGATCAAGCTTCGCAGATGGCGATGGGGCGAGAGCCGGACAAGCTGTACGACGCGGTTATTATTACCCGCGGCGGAGCGGTGTTGGGCATCGCCTCCATCCAATCGATGCTGGAATGGGTAACGCAGACGCGTATGGCCGACGCCCAATGGGCGAACCCTCTGTCGGGGTTGCCCGGTAATGAACCGATTCGCCGCGAGTTGATTCGCAGGTTATCGGAGGGGAAAGAATTCGCGGTGTTATACGCGGATTTGGATCACTTCAAATGGTATAACGACCAGTACGGATTCCATAAAGGAGACGACGTGATTCGATTTACCGGCGAAACTCTCCTTGAAACCGTGAAGCTAAGAGCATCGGCCGATTGCTTCGTAGGCCACATAGGGGGCGATGATTTTATCGTCATTGCATCCGGGACGGACGTCGAGGCCATGTCACAGGATATCATCGGGCGATTCAAACGCGGCATAGGGGCATACACCGGCAATCATGAGGGGCCGGTTCTTGATCGCAAGGGGATGCCCGTGAACGAAGCATCGGGACTGTCGATGTCGTTATCGTTGCTTCTCTGCCAGTCGACCGAGGGCTGGACGCCCGAGAGCCTGTCGGAAAAGGCAGCTTCGCTGAAGAAAAAAGCAAAGCTGATTCCTGGCGATTCGCTCGTACAGGAACGGATAACCGATCATTCCCGCGATTTAACGGCCTATTAACAAAGATTGGGTCTCGACTTTACATTTCATTGGTAAATTAGGATTTACGGAACATATGCGGAAGATGGTGCTGAATATGAATTCATCTTGGTTTGGGCTGGATCAGGCGATCGTACGCGCCGAGCGCCATCCTTCGATAGGTCTGATCGGTATCGATCTGAACGAAGGCACGAGCGGATCGGTTACCCGGCAATGGGAAGAGGAATTCAATTGGCGGCAATGGCTTCAATCGTCGATCGGTCGAGAAGACATCTGGTTCGGCGACGAGATGGCGGGTCATCTATGGCTGTATGCGGAAGTGCCCTTAGGGCTTTGCTTAGAAGATAGCGAGGCTTATTTGCGAGGTTTGGCAAAGCGGGTTCGGGACGCCATGATCGCGGAGTCCGGCGGCGCGTTCTACGAGCCGGCGCAAGGGACCTGGTATAGAGAACACGGGATCGGTTGCTCTATGCTTCACGGATTGACCGAAGCGACGCCCAGGGATGTCATCTATGAAGGCGTGCTGAAAGTGGCCTCGCAAATTCGCGAATCGCAGCACAATCGCAAAGATTGGGAACTCCGCTTCGAGCTCGAGCACCTGCTTGCGGAGAGCAGCATTAAGAGCGTGTACCAACCGATCATGAAGCTGGGCGACGGCCGGGTATTCGGATACGAGGCGTTGACAAGATGTCCGGAGGGAAGTCTGTTCGACGGTCCCTTATCATTGTTTCAGTTCGCGGAAAAGCACAACATGGCTTTTGCGCTGGACAGACTGGCGAGGGAGAAGGCGATCCGGCACTGCCCGACGCTGGGAACGGTTCAGAAAATATTCATCAACGTCACCATGAGCATCATCAACGATCCTCATTTCGTATCCGGACAGACGGTGAGGTGGCTGGACGAACGCGGACTCCACCCGGGGCAGGTCGTGTTCGAGCTTACGGAGCGCAGCTCGATCGACGACTTCGAGGCGGCCAAAAAAATATTGGCGCACTATCGCAGACAAGGCTACGAGATCGCGATCGACGATGCTGGAGCAGGCTATTCTTCTTTGCAGTCGATCGTCGAGTTAAGTCCGGACTACATAAAAATCGATCGTTCCCTCATCAGCATGGCGGATAAGGACGAGATGAAGAAGCATATGCTGCGCACTTTCGTAAGGTTCGCCAAGAAAATGAACATCCGCACGGTGGCGGAAGGCATCGAACGCCCGGAGGAACTGCGGCTGCTTCGGGCGATAGGCTTCGATTACGGTCAGGGTTACCTGATCGGACGGCCAAGCGAATATCCGACAGCTGCAATCGTAGGAGCCGTCCCCAAGGCGTAAATGCCGGGGGCGGTTTTTTTCATGTTCAAGGTCATAGGAGCAAGACTGGAAACGAGCTTCGGGGTGCGACGCTAGTGGCAGTATGTTATGATATTCGTAATGAAAAATGTCGGTGAGGTGGGCGTTCCGCTATGAGCAACGAAATGGACAAGCTGGTGTTAATAGACGGCAATAGTATCATAAACAGAGCTTTCTACGCGCTGCCTCCGCTGACGAACAGCAGCGGATTGCATACGAACGCGGTGCTCGGATTTACGACGATGCTCCTTAAGGTGCTGGAAGAAGAGAAGCCGAGTCATGTGCTCGTCGCGTTCGACGCGGGCAAGATTACGTTCCGGCACGAAGGGTACGCGGAATACAAAGGCGGCAGGCAGAAAACGCCGCCCGAGCTGTCCGAGCAATTCCCTTTGCTCAAGGAACTGTTGCAGGCATTTTCTATCCCGCAATTCGAATTGGCCGGCTACGAAGCGGATGATATTATCGGCACGCTGGCGAAGCTCGCGGAAGATCAAGGGAAATCCGCGATCGTCGTATCCGGGGACAAGGATATGTTGCAATTGGCGAGCGACAGGGTAAGCGTGTTGATCACGCGCAAGGGCGTAAGCGAAGTCGAGCGGTACACGCCGCAAGCGATCGGAGAGAAATACGGACTCGTGCCTGCCCAGATCATCGACCTCAAAGGACTGATGGGCGACGCGAGCGATAATATTCCGGGCGTTCCCGGCGTCGGCGAGAAAACGGCGCTTAAGCTGCTACAGGAGTTCGGAACGGTCGAGAACGTCTTGGAGCACGTGGAGGACATCAAAGGCAAACTGCGCGAAAATATCGAGGCGAATATGGAAAGCGCCCGCATGAGCAAGCAGCTTGCGACGATCTATCGCGAGGTTCCGTTGGAGCGCACCTTGGAAGATGTCGCTTGGAGCGGTTACGATAACGCGGCTCTTGCAGCGGCATTCCGCAAGCTAGAGTTCCGGAACCTCTCCGATCGCCTCAACTTGGGCGCGGCGGACGAAGCCGCCGAGGCGGCTAGCGCGGAAACAGCTTCCCATTACGAAGTGATCAACGTCTTGACCGAAGGTTGGGCCGGCTTGAACGATGCGCTTACGGCCGCGGAGGCCGTGCTTGTGGAATCCTACGGCGACAATCCGCACCTGGCTGAAGGAATCGGAATCGCCGTAGTGTCGGAGGCGAAATGTTACGTCGTTCCGTATCGTCTGTTAGCGTCGACGGAGGCACGTCCCTTGGTCTCCTGGCTCGAGAACGCCGACGCTCCGAAGAGCAGCTACGACCTTCACCGGGTCGAGCTCGTGCTCGCGCGTTCCGGAATCTCTTTGAAGGGACAAGCGTTCGACGTACAACTCGCGGCCTATTTGCTCGATCCGACCGAAGCCGATCCTTCGCTTCACGGGCTGCTGCAACGTTACGGCTTGGGACAGATCCTCTCGGACGAAGCCGTCTACGGCAAAGGCGCGAAGTTCCGCGTTCCCGAAGACGATGCTATTGCGAAGCATCTGGCCGCCAAAGCAGATGCCGTTCGCCGGATGATGCCGTTACTGGCTGAGCAGTTGGAGCAATTGGGCATGCATCGCCTGTATTACGAACTGGAGCAGCCGTTATCCGGCGTGCTCGCGGGCATGGAGAAGCAAGGGATCTCGGTTAACGCGGAAACGTTGAAGGAGCTTGGAACGGAGTTCCAGCGCCGGATCGAGGAGACGACGTCGGCCGTCTACGAGTCGGCGGGCTTCGAATTCAATATCGGTTCGCCCAAGCAATTGGGGGAAGTGTTGTTCGATCGGCTCGGACTTCCAGTCATCAAGAAAACGAAGACAGGGTATTCTACTGACGCCGAAGTGCTCGAAAAGCTGGAGCCGTATCACGAAATCGTTCGGCGTATCCTGCATTACCGTCAGCTCACCAAGCTGCAATCGACGTATATCGAAGGCTTGCTGAAGGAAATTCGATTGGACGGCGGCAAAATCCATACGTTCTATCGGCAGACGATCGCAGCCACCGGAAGGTTATCCAGTCAATTCCCGAACCTGCAGAACATTCCGATCCGCATGGAGGAAGGCCGTCAGATTCGCAAGGCATTCGTGCCTTCCGAGCCGGGCTGGACGATTCTCGCGGCGGATTATTCGCAGATCGAGCTTCGCGTGCTCGCCCACATTTCCGGGGACGAAGGACTCAAGGAAGCCTTCTTGAACGAGATGGACATCCACACGAAAACCGCGATGGACGTCTTCGGCGTGCAGCCGGACCAAGTGGACGCGAACATGCGGCGACAAGCGAAGGCCGTTAACTTCGGTATCGTATACGGAATAAGCGATTATGGGCTTTCGCAGAACTTGAATATTACGCGTCGGGAAGCCGCCGAGTTCATCGAGCAATATTTCCAAGCGTTTCCTGGCGTCAAAAGATATATGGTCAGCATCGTGGAGCAGGCGAGAAACGACGGTTATGTCACGACGTTGCTGGAACGTCGCCGTTACTTGCCTGAAATTCGCCATTCAAATTTCAACCTTCGTTCGTTCGCCGAACGGACGGCGATGAATACGCCGATTCAAGGAACCGCGGCGGATATCATTAAATTGGCCATGATGCGAATGAACGAAGCGATATTGGAGCGCGGGCTGAAAAGCCGCATGCTCCTGCAGGTACACGATGAATTGGTGTTCGAGGTGCCGGAAGACGAGTTGGATCTTATGAAACGTTTGGTGCCGGATGTCATGAGCACCGCTCTGCAATTGGACGTACCGTTGCGGGCAGACGTAAGCATGGGCAGCAATTGGTACGAAGCGAAATAACAGCTCAGAAGAAGGAGGCGAGTACCGCCATGCCTGAATTACCGGAGGTAGAAACGGTTCGAAGAACGTTAAATACGTTAATCGTCGGCAAGCAGATCGATCGCGTTACGGTCAGCTTGCCGCGCATCCTTCAGAAACCCGTCGATCCGGAGCAGTTCGCCGCCGCGTTGGAAGGAAGAACCTTCCAGTCGGTCGAACGACGTGGGAAGTTCCTCAGGCTCATCCTGGACGGCCTAGTTCTTGTCTCGCATCTGCGAATGGAAGGGCGATACGGCTTATACGAACAAGACGAACCGACGGAGACTCACACGCATGTCGTATTCCATTTTTCGGATGGGACGGAACTGCGTTATAAAGACGTTCGACAATTCGGAACGATGCATTTGTTCTTGCCGGGAGAAGAATTAAAGGCGGCTCCGTTGAATAAACTGGGGTTGGAGCCTTTGGACGAAGGGTTTACGCTGGATTCGTTCCGGCGCGCGCTGGGCAAGCGGTCGACGAAAATAAAGCCGTTGTTGTTGAACCAGGAAGTTGTCGTCGGATTGGGCAACATCTACGTGGACGAAGCTCTGCACGCCGCAGGCATTCATCCGGAGAGAGCCGCCAACGAACTGAGCGGGAAGGAGCAGGGGCGGCTTTATGCCGCGATCATCGCGACTTTGTCGGCTGCCGTCGAAGCCGGAGGCTCTTCCATCAAATCTTATGTAAACGGTCAAGGAGAGATGGGGCTGTTCCAGCATAGCTTGCAAGCCTATGGTAGAACGGGCGAGCCTTGCGTTGGTTGCGGGACGCCCATTGAGAAGTCGGTCGTCGGCGGACGCGGGACGCATGTATGTCCCAAGTGCCAGCGAGCTCCTCGCGGAGCGTCCGCGGAAGGAAGCAAGAGGACGAACAAAACGCGCGCCAATGCGGTTAAAAGCAGGTTGGACGGCTTGGGACAATAAGCAAAAAGTAGGCATTCGCACAGGAATATTCGAGCGATCGGGGCATTCGATCCTTCTGGTGCATAGGATGAACAGAACCTAACTTCCGAGTGGGGAAGTTCGGGCAAGCATCCAATGCAGGGGGAACTCGATATGATGGCACCTGTCGCATCGCTTGTTTTATTGTCGGTCGCGGTTAGTCTTGACGGTTTCGGGGTAGGTATAACGTATGGAATCAGAAAAATAAAAATACCGATATCCTCGATCGCGATCATTTCGGCTTGTTCGGGGCTTATCATCCTGCTATCGATGATGGTCGGCGTTGCGATATCGCAATGGATGCCGCCCAAAGGGGCATCAGCCGTAGGCGCGATCATTCTCATGGGCATCGGCGCGGCGGCCTTGTTACAGTTTATCCGCAACGGACGACGGGAAAGTTCGGAAGGACGGCCCTCCCGGGAAGAATATGCAGCCGCTAGCGAGCACGCAAGTTCGCGCCCGGAGGAACCGGTACTTAAGATGGAACTTAAAGTGTTCGGTTTTATTATTCAAATTCTGAGAACGCCGTCCGCGGCGGATAGGGACCGTTCGGGCACGATTAGCGCGGGGGAAGCGTTTTTCCTCGGCTTAGCGTTGTCTTTGGATGCTTTCGGTGCTGGGATCGGCGCAGCGTTGCTAGGTTTTCCTCCTCCGCTTACGGCTCTTTTGATCGCGTTGGCAAGCGGTTTGTTCCTGCTCTCGGGCACGAGAGTCGGATTCTGGGCTTCGGATTGGCGTTGGGTCAAAACTCTTTCGGTCATGCCCGGTATTATATTAATCCTCATGGGCATATTCAAATTGTTTCTATAAGGAAGATAGCGATGAACATCGGTTTAACGGGCGGTATCGCCACTGGCAAAAGCACGATCGCCAAGCTGCTCGAGCAGCGAGGCTCAATCTTGATCGATCTGGACAAAGTCGCCCGGGAAGTCGTCGAACCCGGGCAACCGTCCCTGGCGGCGATCGCCGGGCGATTCGGGCCGCAGGTGTTGAACGAGGACGGAACGCTTGACCGCAAACGGCTCGGGTCGATCATTTTCGCGGATCCGGCCGAGCGCAAAGCGCTGGAGTCGATTACCCATCCGGCGATCCGGGCGGTCATGAAGGAAAGAATGGCTTATCATGAGAGCCATACACCGGACAAACTCGTCGTCGTCGACGTACCTTTATTATACGAATCCGGCTTGGAGTCTTATTTTGAACAAATCATGGTCGTTTACGTCCCACGCGGTGCTCAATTAGAACGTCTCGCGTCGCGGGACAAGCTGACCTACGAAGAAGCGCGCAAGCGACTGGATGCGCAGATGGATATCGAGGATAAGAAGCTTCGAGCGGATATTCTGATCGATAACAGCGGGACTCCTGAACGGACGGAAGAGCAAATCGAACGCTTCTGGCGGGAAAAGGGGCTGGGATGAGGAAGCGGATAAAGCGCAAAAGGATTATCCTCCCCCTCGTCTTGATCGTTCTGGGCGCGCTATTCGTGCAATCGGAATGGCTGGGGCGGTGGATTTATCCGATATCTTATACGGAAGAGATCAAACAGAACGCGGAACAGTACGGGCTCGATCCCTTGCTGATCGCGGCCATCATTCGAGTCGAATCGAATTATAAGGTAAGCGCGGTATCTCCTAAAGGTGCCGTAGGTGTTATGCAAATCATGCCGGATACGGCGGAGTGGATTTTGAAGCAAGGCGATTTCGGAAAAATGACGGCGAAGGATGCCGGAAGTCAAGCGCATGCGGGTATACGATTGGGGTCTTGGTACGTGAAGGAGCTTAATCGACAGTTCAACGGCAACTTAGTTGTATCGTTGGCCGCTTATAACGCAGGCCCGGGAAAAGTTCGCCAATGGCTGGATAAAGGGGTCTGGAGCGGCGAAGAGCAAACGGTACGAGATATTCCTTACGGGGAGACTAGACATTACGTGCAACGTGTGATGTATTATTATAAGAAGTACACGAAAATATACGAAACTTTGTAACATGGAAAGAGAAGCCTTGAGGCGTAGTCGTCTCAAAGCTTCCCGGTATTGAGTGCCCTCTGGTCTAACCGTTATTTACCGGCAAGTTGTTGTTCTGCCAGTTGTACCAAGCGGCGGGTAATGTTACCCCCGATCGATCCGTTATCTTTCGTGGTCATGTTCCCTTGGTATCCATCTTGCGGGATGGCGATGCCCAGCTCTTGCGCAGCTTCGTATTTCAGTTGGTCAAGAGCGGCAGTTGCTTGAGGGACAAGCAATGTATTGCTTCTGTTGCTTTGTTGTCCGGCCATTGTTATTCACCTCCTTGCGGTTGGTAACAGTATTATGTGGTTTTATTGTTCCGATCATGTAAGGGAAGGCTTGGAAAAAGAAAAAATTGTTACGACGAAGGAGACTGAATAACCGCCATGAAATGTCCTTATTGCGATTATAGCGGGACTAAGGTGCTCGATTCGCGCCCGGCCAACGACAACAAATCGATACGCCGCCGCCGCGAGTGCGAGAAATGCAGCCGCCGGTTCACGACTTTCGAGACGGTGGAGGAAACTCCGCTCATCGTAGTCAAGAAAGACGGAAGCCGCGAGGAATTCAGCAGGGATAAGGTGCTGCGCGGACTGCTCCGAGCATGCGAGAAACGTCCGGTATCCGTCGGGCAGCTGGAAGTCATCGTATCCGACGTGGAACGGGATATCCGCAACACGGCGCAAGCGGAGATCGACAGCGGAATCATCGGCGAACAATTGATGCAACATCTGTACAACGTCGATGAAGTCGCGTATGTGCGGTTCGCGTCGGTGTATCGCCAGTTCAAGGACATCAACATGTTCTTGAAGGAATTGAACTCGCTCATGAGCAAACATGGGATCTGATCCGGGCTGAAGAGACGCAGGACCAATCGGGAGGCGTCTTCTTCGGCGCGGATTAATTAAGGTGACGGCAGCATCATATTTAGTACCCGGTAACGTTATGTCCCTAGCTCGTAAATTTCTCGGGAAACCCCCTCGAAATCCCGTTGACATCTGGTATTGTCCTGTGATAAACTCATTTTTGTCGTCACAATCTTGGGCCCTTAGCTCAGCTGGGAGAGCGCTTCGCTGGCAGCGAAGAGGTCAGCGGTTCGATCCCGCTAGGGTCCACCAAAACGATTCAACGGGCAGCCTTGACGGGGCTGTTTTTTTGCAAAAATGATGATAATGCGTTAAGTTTGTACGATTTATCGTACAAGTGCCCCTTGGTTTTGATGAAGTTGGAGCCAGTTTGTACGATTTATCGTACAAAAGCCAGCATGATGGCGAATAAATCATAGAATTTGTACGAAAAATCGTTTGAGTTGGCTTAATTAGACTGGTAATGATTAAGTTTTATGCGATATTTCACTCATATTGGCGAAGCACGCCCCGATGATCCTGCACCGCGCAGGGTTAATTGGGGCTTTTTTTAATTTTAATCTAGGAGGCGAAGAAAATAAGCTTCGAGATTGAACATGAAAAGTGGATTAAATGGCATTTGAGCAGGCGTCATGGAGAGCGAAAAGACTCACTATTGCGGGGACACGGGTTTGGGAATAAAATGTTTGTCGAAAAGATTTGGTGGTCACTCATGGGACAATTTGTTGGGCTTCATCCGGAGTATGAGGTAATGGATTGGCGGGGGCGATCGTATTTTGTAGACTTTATGTGGACCGTGGGAGGAAACCGCTTTGCGTTTGAAATCATGGATTACGGATCACACGGCTAAGACCGCACCAAGTATCGATTGGATTTGAACCGCACGTTGTTTCTGCAGTCCCAACAATTCCAAGTCATTTCGATCTCATACGACGAGATGAAAGAAAACCCGTCTTTTATTGAAGCTATTGTCCGGAATTTGTTGGCTCCATATCTGGCTTTAGACACAAAGAAATACATACTGGTTTCGCGGCCGTTTTGCAAAATTGAACGACAGCTTATGCGTTTCGCAATCCGTCACAATCGAATCATTCGTCCCCCTGAAGCGGCAAGGGAGCTGGAACTTCACAAACAAACTGTCATTAAATATTGCCGCATGCTTGTTCAGAAAGCTAGGCTTCGTCCAGTACCCACCGGAACAACAGGGAAAATCTATCATTACGAATGTTTGGGATCGATCCAAAGCCCCGATTTGCTATGAGTATTTCGGCATTAACATTATGACGTGACTACACAGAGAGTGGTTATGGCAGTGTGAATGACCATCCATAGGAGATCGAACCAAGCTGGGGCGTTCCGCGCGCAGGGAGCCGGAGGCGGACGAGCACGGCATTGAAATTTACCGCTAAGAACGTCATCGTGGACTTTACTTCGTTAGCAAGTTAATCGGAATTTCAATATCCCGCTAAGGTCCACCAATACAATAAATGTACGCAGTCCATCAGGACTGCGTTTTTTGTTATGGTTTGACGTAAGCTGATCGAACTAAATTAGGACGTTCCGCGCTGGATTTCTACGCATGTCAATATGGATAGTGAAACCATCTCTAGATCGAAAAAGGAATTCAGTCTTTTGTCCGACAGGATATATGCTGGTTGCCATTGGTGCGTTGCAAGCGTGATCTTAAAGATTTCTTTATGTTTCATATATAGAACAATCTTTAATGATAGATTAGAAGTATTGCTGTCATGGGAGATGGTACATGCAGCCGGATACTCGGATCAAGTCATCAGGGGGGATAGTTATTTCGATTACAACGCCGTCGGGATACGCCTCAGGCAAGGTTGCCAACTAGCCGTGAATTGCGGATTTGAACGGAAACGGTATAACCCCTGGCCGGAAGGCCAGAACCGAAGCAGAATTTCTTATTCCGAGAAGCTTATACTTCCACATGAGGTGAAATATTTTGAGAAAAACATTGTCCTTAACGTTGGTTTTCGCACTTATCTTTTCATGGTTGCAATTGTCTTGGAGCATTCGGCATGCTAACGCTAGTGGTGAAACGATTGTGTATGCCAACAAAGACGTTTTTATCGACGACTTCGGTACGTACCCAACTGGCTATGACGCCTTCAGTTTTATTCCGGGAGCCGGACACGTGAATGTGAACGTTGTCGGCCCTGACTATGACGTGGGCATTCAGAAGACGGCGATTAACTTTTCGGGGTTAAATTCCGGGCTACCGTCTACAATTACTTCCGTCAAGCTTCGGGTATTTATCCCGCATATTTATGCCAACCAGGGAACAACGCCGAATGATATTCGAGTCACTGTCCGTGCCTCCGACAATACCACATGGCCGGAAAATTTGTCCAACAATATAGCCAATTTTCCATTGGACAACAACGACAGCCGACTGAATATAGCCAGTCTTCAAAATGTCAGGGTTGCCAGTAATACAGGAACGATTGATACAACCAACGTTGACACGACGTCGGCGGGCTGTACGCCGATCAGCAACATATTGATAGGTTGTCTTTATCTTGATGTCACGGATTACGTGAAAAATAAAATATCCTTGGGCGCAACGGATATTACCTTCCTGTTGAGCGGTCGCGCCGATGCCAACAAAACGGCTTATTTCACCCTTTATCCGGATGAAAATGTGACCTATAAGCCGCAGTTGATTTTTACAGGTTTAGCGGTGACCCACGCGGCCGCGCCGAGCATTGACACGCAGCCTGCGGGCAAGACGGTAAACGTCGGAGGAAGCGCGAACTTAAGCGTAGCGGCTAGCGGAGGCGTATCGCTGAGCTACCAATGGTATAGCAACACGACTAACAGCACTAGTGGAGGTACCTTGATTGCGGGAGCGACCAGCGCTACTTACGCTGCACAGACGGGGACGGCAGGTACGAAGCATTATTACGTTGTTGTGACCAATACGGACAGCAGCGCGACGGGCACCCAAACGGCAACGGCAACGAGCAACGTGGTCACGGTGACGGTGAACGCGCTGACCCATGCAGTCACGCCAAGCATCGACACGCAACCGGCGGACAAGACGGTGAACGTGGGAGGAAGCGCGAGCTTAAGTGTAGCAGCTAGCGGAGGCGTATCGCTCAGCTACCAATGGTATAGCAACACGACCAATAATAATAGCGGAGGTACCTTGATCTCGGGTGCGACCAGCGCTACGTATGCAGCGCCGACGGTAACAGCGGGCACGACGTATTATTTCGTTGTCGTAACCAATACGGACAGCAGCGCGACGGGCAACCAAACGGCAACGTCCACGAGCAACGTGGTCACGGTGACGGTGAACGCGCTGACCCATGCAGTCACGCCAAGCATCGACACGCAACCGGCGGACAAGACGGTGAACGTGGGAGGAAGCGCGAGCTTAAGTGTAGCGGCTAGCGGAGGCGTATCGCTGAGCTACCAATGGTATAGCAACACGACTAACAGCACTAGTGGAGGTACCTTGATTGCGGGAGCGACCAGCGCTACTTACGCTGCACCGACGGGGACGGCAGGTACGAAGCATTATTACGTTGTTGTGACCAATACGGACAGCGGCGCGACGGGCACCCAAACGGCAACGGCAACGAGCAACGTGGTCACGGTGACGGTGAACGCGCTGACCCATGCAGTCACGCCAAGCATCGACACGCAACCGGCGGACAAGACGGTGAACGTGGGAGGAAGCGCGAGCTTAAGTGTAGCAGCTAGCGGAGGCGTATCGCTCAGCTACCAATGGTATAGCAACACGACCAATAATAATAGCGGAGGTACCTTGATCTCGGGTGCGACCAGCGCTACGTATGCAGCGCCGACGGTAACAGCGGGCACGACGTATTATTTCGTTGTCGTAACTAATACGGACAGCAGCGCGACGGGCAACCAAACGGCAACGTCCACGAGCAGCGTGGCCACAGTAACGGTGAACGCGCTGACGCACGCGGCCGCGCCCAGCATCGATACGCAGCCTGCGGACAAGACGGTAAACGTGGGAGGAAGCGCGAGCTTAAGCGTAGCGGCTAGCGGAGGCGTATCGCTCAGCTACCAATGGTATAGCAACACGACTAACAGCACTAGTGGAGGTACCTTGATTGCGGGAGCGACCAGCGCTGCTTACGCTGCACCGACGGGGACGGCAGGTACGAAGCATTATTACGTTGTTGTGACCAATACGGACAGCGGCGCGACGGGCAACCAAACGGCAACGGTAACGAGCAGCGTGGCCACAGTAACGGTGAACGCGCTGACGCACGCGGCCGCGCCCAGCATCGATACGCAGCCTGCGGACAAGACGGTAAACGTGGGAGGAAGCGCGAGCTTAAGTGTAGCGGCTAGCGGAGGCGTATCGCTGAGCTACCAATGGTATAGCAACACGACTAACAGCACTAGTGGAGGTACCTTGATTGCGGGAGCGACCAGCGCTGCTTACGCTGCACCGACGGGGACGGCAGGTACGAAGCATTATTACGTTGTTGTGACCAATACGGACAGCGGCGCGACGGGCAACCAAACGGCAACGGCAACGAGCAACGCGGTTACGGTGACGGTGAACGCGCTGACCCATGCAGTCATGCCAAGCATCGATACGCAGCCTGCGGACAAGACGGTAAACGTGGGAGGAAGCGCGAACCTAAGTGTAGCGGCTAGCGGAGGCGTATCGCTGAGCTACCAATGGTATAGCAACACGACCAACAATAATAGTGGAGGTAACTTGATTGCGGGTGCGACCAGCGCTGCTTACGCTGCGCCGACGGGGACGGCAGGTACGAAGCATTATTACGTTCTTGTGACCAATACGGACAGCGGCGCGACGGGCAACCAAACGGCAACGGCAACGAGCAACGCGGTTACGGTGACGGTGAACGTACCTTCCCCGAGCGGCAATTTATCGCCATCGACGCCTTCGGATCTCGATGTGATCGTACTGGTTAACGGAAAAGCTGAAAACTTGGGCAAAATGGCGAATTCCATACGAGACAATCAGACGATGTCGACGTTTATCATGGACCAGAAAAAACTGGAAGAACTACTGAAGTCCGAGGCGCCAAAATCCGTCGTTACGGTCGTGCCAAACGTCAAATCAGACATTCTGGTAGGAGAGCTAGACGGACAGATGATCAAAAACATGGAAGACAGGCAAGCGATTCTTCAGATCAAAACGGATCGGGCAACCTACACACTTCCGGCACTGCAATTCAACATTCGCGCAATAGCCGATCAATTCGGGAATTCGGTTACGCTGCAAAACGTCAAGGTTCGTATCGAAATTGCAACGCCGATTTCGGATACGGTAAAAGTCGTCGAGAATGCGGCTATGAATGGATCATTCGCTCTTGTCGTACCGCCACTGAGCTTTAGCGTAAAAGTCACGTATGGCGATACGACAATCGAAGTCTCCAAATTTAGTGCGTACGTGGAACGAACGGTTGCCATTCCGGACGGCGTTGATCCAAGCAAGGTAACGACAGGCGTCGTGATCGAACCTAATGGAACGGTTCGCCACGTTCCGACGAAGGTCGTAAAGATCGACGGTAAATTATATGCGGTTATCAACAGCTTGACCAACAGCACGTATTCGGTCGTATGGCATCCGCTCGAATTCAGCGACATGGCGAAGCATTGGGCGAAGGACGCCGTGAACGACATGGGCTCGCGGATGGTCATCGACGGGGCGGGGAACGGCATGTTCAGTCCCGACCGGAACATTACCCGAGCCGAATTCGCGGCGATTCTCGTCCGCGGATTGGGATTACAGCTTGAAAATGGAACTGCGACATTCTCGGACGTGAAAGCGACGGATTGGTATAGCAGCGCGGTGAATACGGCGTATGCGTATCGTCTGATCGACGGATACGAGGACGGCACTTTCCGTCCGATGGAGAAGATCACACGCGAACAGGCGATGACGATTCTGTCTAAAGCGCTCGCGATCACGGGGTTGAAACAGAAGCTGTCGGATCGATCGGCAGACTCGATACTAAAGCCATTCAAAGATGCTGCTCAAGTATCCGTATGGGCGCAAAGCGGAGTTGCCGATTGCGTGCAAGCCGGCGTTGTATCCGGAAGAACCGATGGTGCGCTTGCGCCAAAGGCCTACATGACTAGGGCTGAGGTTGCAACCATTATTCAAAGACTCTTGCAACTATCCGACTTGATCTAAGTAAAGAGGGGGCGAAATTCGCCCCCTCTATTTATGTCATTATCATGAACACCAAACATGTGGAGTGTTTAATAATGATGGTTAACGCTAAGAACGTCATCGTGGACTTTACTTCGTTAGCAAGTTAATCGGAATTTCAATATCCCGCTAGGGTCCACCATACCTTATCATCAGAACGACAGAGATGCCGTTTTTTTTATTTCATTTTGTGCTTGGATATATTTCAAACCCCTATCTGAGAACATTTGAACGGTTTCTTTGTAACGTCACACATGCTGAGTGGACGTGGTACTTGAGGTGTAGCTAACATGCTGATGCTGACTAGTAACTCTGCCGCAGTTTATCGCTAATACTGAGTCTCTTAGGGAACTAGGGGTTGGCGATGGTGAAGAGGATCCATTAGAGGAATAATTGTAAATTACATGCAAGACCCAATCTTGTCCGTCCTGAAAGTCCAGTTCGGCGTTGAGACGCCTGAAAACGCGACGAAGCCAGACTCACTAAAAGGTAACAGCGCCGCCTCAAAGAACGTCGCGGATCTGAGTTTTACAGAAACGGACGCGGAAATTCAAAGCGCGATCGACAATGACCTAGAAATACATGGGCATACGCTCGTCTGGGAAAGCCAATCGATTCCGTGGCTGAACAACTACTTCCTGTCACTGCTCGTTCGCTTATTGGAGCTTAAAGGTAACGATGCTTCCGTAACGACGTTCTCCGACGTGGATTCTTCCGCATACTACTACGATGCGGTCAAGATCGCTGCGCAGCTCGGCATCATTCAAGGCACGGGCAGCAATCTGTTCGATCCGAACAGCAAGATCTCGCGTCAAGACATGATGGTCATCGCGGCGCGCGCGGCGAAAGCCGCGGGCAAAGCGTTGCCGACAGGCGGCACTTTGGGTGCGTTCAGCGACGAGACTTCGGAAGCTTCTTACGCGAAAGACAGCGTTGCAGCGTTGGTCAATGCCGGTATCGTGCAAGTTTCGAACGGCAAATTGGCGACGAACAGGCTTCCTCACTCGCGCCGAATCGGCAGTTATCCTGCAACAGATTTGGAGTAAATAAAGGTTTCATTAACTAATAATGAGGATGGCGAAGAGGTTGTTTCTGCGCCATCCTCATTTTGTTGTGGTCTGTTACAGCCTTCATATTTTCCAAAATGAAATATGGTGGTTCATAAGTTCGGATCTAATATCTTCTTTAATTTTTATAGTAGAATCTCTACTTCGCTAGGTGCCGCCCTATTAAAACGCTCATTATAATTGAAGATACGGGAAGGAGAAGTCATTCAACATCAAGGTTGAAAGCGCTTCAGGTAACTTTAAAAATTCATTCTGGGGGGAAGGACATCAAATGAGTAGACGCTTCAAACGGCAATTGCTGTCACTGTTAGCCGCGGTACTGTTAGTGCCGCAATTTTGGTTTGCTCCAAAAGCGAATGCAGCGAGCGCAACGATACCTGTCATCCTGTATCATGTAATCACCGATAATCCATCCGGAGATTATCAATACAGCACAGCCAACTTCAAAAAACAAATGAAGTATCTGAACGATAACGGCTATACCACCGTATCCGCGGAACAGTACGTCGACATTATCGTGAACGGGGCAACCGCTCCTTCTAAACCGATCCTGCTGACGTTCGACGACGCGACACCGGACTTTATTACAAACGCGCTTCCAGTATTGACGCAGTACAACATGAAAGCGGTATCTTTCGTCATCCAGGACAATATCGGTTCTTGGGGAATGACAC
The DNA here is from genome assembly GCF_003628305.1 of Cohnella endophytica. Taxonomy (GTDB): domain Bacteria; phylum Bacillota; class Bacilli; order Paenibacillales; family Paenibacillaceae; genus Cohnella; species Cohnella endophytica. Next base: position 105,471 of record NZ_RBZM01000004.1, read on the forward strand.
TGAGCCAATTGAACACGCTGAAAAACAACCCGAACATCAGTCTTCAAAACCATACAAAGACGCATGATCAAGCCGTATGGACGACTAGCATCACCAAAGCGACCGCGGCCGCGGAAATCCAATCCGCGAATACGTTCTTGAAAGGAATTACCGGCAAAGATCCGATCCTTCTTGCCTATCCTTACGGCAACTACAACGCGGACGTAAAAGCAGCCGCGACGGAGAACGGAATTATTGTCGGTTTCAAAGCCTGGAGCGGAGATGACGACGCCTTGGCGATGGGACGTATTCTCATTAAGAAAGACGATACTTTAAATACCTTCGCAGCCGCGATCGGCGGACCTACGCCTCCGACACCAGAAGCGATCGGGAACGTTGTTGTTTCGAACGACTTCGAGAACGGCACGCAAGGATGGTTTAAGCGCGGTACCGAGACGGTAACGGCTTCGACCAATGCCGCTCATAGCGGAACCCGCAGTCTCTTGGTGGAAGGAAGAACGGACAACTGGAACGGCCCGGGCTTTAACCTCGCCGCCACCGGCAAACTGAACAAGGAATCAGTTTACGAGTTTTCCGCATGGGTTAAACTCAAAGAGGGAACAACAGGCTCCGAGACAATCCAATTCGGCGCTCAACAGACAGGGGCAGCCAACGAGTACCTGAATCCAGGCTCCGCGGCAACGGTAACAGCCGACGCTTGGGTACAAGTCAAAGGCGAGTATACTTACGACATGAACGCCAATTCCCTGCAAGTCTACTTACAGAGCAACAGCAGTAAAACCGTTAGCTTCTACGTCGACGATTTCCAAGTGAAAGTCGTCAAACCGGCCGTTCTTGTCGAGAAATTCGAAAACGGCAAAAATGGGTGGACCGGCAACGGCGCTACGGCGACCGTAACGAATGCCGTCTACCACTCCGGCTCGAACGCGCTTCTCGTGACGGGACGCACCCAAAATTACCACGGCCCGAGCCTAGTGTTGACGGATACGCTTGAAAAAGGCGCGGAATACGAAATTTCCGCCTACGCCAAGCTGGATACCGGAGCAGCTTCGACGCAGTTAAAGGCATCGATTGAGCAATCCGGATTAACCGGCAACGACCAGTTTAAGCAAGTAATCGGGTTGACGACGGTCACCGACGGCGCTTGGGTGAAACTGAGCGGTACTTATACGTATAACACCGCCGCTACGGGAATTAAACTCTACTTCGAATCCGAAGACGCCGGTAAAAATACAAGCTTCGCGATCGACGACGTCGTCATCCGCCAGACCAGCGCAGCTCCTCCTCCAGGATTCATCGTCCTGTCCCAAAGCTTTGAGGATGGTCAGCTCGGAGGTTGGACGGATCTGGGATGGAACGGCACCGGAACAGCGGTAGTATCGTCCGACTACGCATCCGAGGGAACGAAATCCCTTCTATATAAGAACCGTTCGGACAGAAAGAGCGCCGTATCTCTCAATCTGACCAGCAAGTTGGTATCCGGTCATAAGTACGATATCTCGTACAAACTTCGCTCTGCTCAAGGAACCGATAACTACCACTTAGGCGCGAAAGTCAAATCCGGCGGAACGGATAGCTACCCATGGATTATCGGCAACCAAGCCGTTACGGACTCCGCTTGGAAGACGTTCGAACTGAAAGGCTACGAAGTGCCTGCCAGCACGACCGAATTCCTAGTGTGGATCGAAGCGAACATCTACAGTCCAGACGAAACCGCCACGGCGAAAGCCGACTACTATATGGACGAATTCGTAATCAAAGACGTTACGCCTGGCGCCGAGCCTCCGAGAACTCCAGCCGTGCCATTCAATACTATAACGTTCGAGGATCAATCGAAGGGCGGCTTTGTCGGCCGTGCGGGAACGGAAATGTTGACCGTGACGGATGAAGCCAACCACACCGACAACGGTTCTTATGCGTTGAAAGTAGAAGGCCGTACAGACTCTTGGCACGGTCCGACGATTCGTGTCGAGCAGAACGTAGACAAAGGGAGCGAGTACAAAGTAACGGCATGGGTCAAGCTGATCTCGCCGACCAGCTCGCAGCTTCAATTGTCCACTCAAGTCGGCAACGGCAGCACCGCAAGCTATAATACCATACAAGCAAAAACCGTCAGAGCTACCGACGGATGGGTGAAGCTTGAAGGCACCTATCGTTACTCGAGCGTAGGCGACGAATTTTTGACCATCTACGTCGAGAGCTCCAGCAACAAGACTGCTTCTTTCTACATCGACGATATCAGCTTCGTGAACACGGGCTCGATCCCTATTTCAGTACAAAAAGACCTGACGCCAATCAAGACGCAGTACCAAAACGATTTCTTGATCGGCAACGCGGTATCCGCGGCGGATTTCGATGGCACTCGCCTGGAGCTTCTCAAATTGCATCATAATGTCGTCACGGCGGAAAACGCCATGAAACCGGATGCGACGCAGGCGGTCAAAGGTACTTTCACTTATGCGGATTCGCTTGTCGATAAAGCGATCGCCGCAGGGATGAAAGTACACGGCCATGTGCTCGTATGGCATCAGCAGACACCTGCGTGGATGACTACTTCGAACGGTTCGCCTTTGAGCCGCGAAGAGGCACTCGCCAATATGAGAACCCATATCGAAACGGTTTTGACGCACTACGGTGACAAATACGGCAACAATTTTGTTTCTTGGGACGTCGTCAACGAAGCGATGAACGACAATCCTTCTAATCCTTCGGATTGGAGTGCTTCCCTTCGCACCTCTCCTTGGAAAACGGCGATCGGTAACGATTACGTGGAGCAGGCGTTCTTGGCAGCAAGAGAAGTGCTGGACGCGCACCCCTCTTGGAATATCAAGCTCTATTACAACGATTACAACGATGATAACCAGAACAAAGCTACGGCTATTTACAACATGGTCAAAGCTATCAACGACAAGTACGCGCTTACGCATCCGGGCAAGAAGCTGATCGACGGCGTCGGCATGCAGGCGCATTACAACGTCAACACGAAGCCGGACAACGTTAAAGCGTCGTTGGAGCGGTTTATCTCCTTGGGCGTTGAAGTCAGCATTACCGAGCTGGACATAACGGCCGGCAACGGCGGTACGATCACCGAAAAGGAAGCAATCGTACAAGGCTACTTGTACGCGCAGCTATTCCAAATTTACAAAGAGCACGCCTCGAATATCGCCAGAGTCACCTTCTGGGGTCTGAACGACGCGACGAGCTGGAGAAAAGAACAACCGCCGTTGCTCTTCGATAACAACCTGCAAGCGAAGCAAGCCTATTACGGCGTTATCGATCCGAGCAAGTTCATAGCGGAGCACCCGCCGGCTTCGGCAACCGCTAGCCAAACGTCCGCTAAATACGGTACGCCGGTCATAGACGGAACCATTGACACGATCTGGAGCGATGCGCCTGAAGTGTCGATCCAGAAGTTCCAGATGGCTTGGCAAGGTGCACGCGGTGTAGGCAAAGCGCTCTGGGATGATCACAACCTGTATGTGCTAATCCAAGTTACTGATAATGCGGAACTGGATAGTACTAGCCCGAACGCATATGAACAAGATTCCGTCGAAGTGTTCGTAGACGAGAATAATGGAAAGACAGCTTCCTATGAATCGGATGACGGGCAATACAGAGTAAACTATAAGAACCAGGCAACTTTCAATCCGTCAAGCAAAGCAGCCGGTTTCGAGTCGGCCACCTCTCTTTCCGGAACGAACTACACGGTAGAAATGAAAATACCGTTAACATCGATCACGCCGGAAAACAACATGAAGCTAGGCTTTGACTTGCAAATCAACGACGGTAAAAACGGTGCTCGTCAGAGCGTTGCCGCATGGAACGATTTGACCGGCCAAGGTTATCAAGACACGTCCGTTTTTGGAGTGCTTACGCTTTTCGGTAAGAGTCCTCCTGCAACGCCACCGGAGGCGCCTGCGAACGTAACGGCTTCCGCCGTGAACGCTAGCTCGATCAAGTTGAATTGGGATGCCGCTTCAGACACGAACGTAACGTTCTCCGTCTATCGCGGAACGTCCGAATCCGGTCCTTTCACGGAAATAACTTCAGGCAAAACGGGTTCTGAATACACGGATACGGGTCTGGAGGCTTCAACGAAGTACTACTACAACGTTAAGGCAGTTAAAGGGGAATTGGTGTCGGATGCATCCGCAGTCGTAAATGCAACGACGAATCCTCAGGTTGTAACGCCGCCTGAAGAGGTTTTGGCGGTACCTACGGGATTGACGGCCGCTGCACAAAGCCAATCCTCGATCAAGTTGAATTGGGATGCCGCTTCATACACGAACGTAACGTTCTCCGTCTATCGCGGAGAGTCCGAATCCGGTCCATTCACGGTAATCGCTTCCGGTGAATCGGGTACTGAATACACGGATACGGGTCTGGAGGCTTCAACGAAGTACTACTACAACGTTAAGGCAGTTAAAGGGGAATTGGTGTCGGATGCATCCGCAGTCGTAAATGCAACGACGAATCCTCAGGTTGTAACGCCACCTGAAGAGGTTTTGGCGGTACCTACGGGATTGACGGCCGCTGCACAAAGCCAATCCTCGATCAAGCTGACTTGGAACACCACTTCAGACACGAGCGTAACGTTCTCCGTCTATCGCGGAACGTCCGAATCCGGTCCTTTCACGGAAATCGCTTCTGGCAAAACGGGTTCTGAATACACGGATATGGGTCTGACCGCTTCGACGAAGTACTATTACTACGTGAAGGCAGTTAAAGGGGAATTGGTGTCGGATGCATCCACAGTTGTGTTTGCAACAACGAGCGCCGCTCCGCCTCAGACCGGTACAGTCACGCCTCCTCCGGTGACTGAACAGCCGGCTGAAAACGGCCAGATCACACCAAAAGTTACCGTGAATAACGGTAAGGCATCGTCCAACATCTCTGCCGGCAATCTGCAGAAAGCGTTCGATCAAGTTGTAACTAACGCTGCAGGCAAGAAAAAAGTTACGATCGACATTCCTGCAACAGCAGGCGCAAATTCATACGAAGTGCAATTGCCGCTTCAAAGCCTGAAAGATTCCGGATCGACAGTACTTGCGATCAAGACGGAGAACGGCACGGTCGAGCTGCCTGGCAACATGCTGGCAGGCACGAACGTCGGCAGCTCCGATTCCATATCGGTTCGCTTGGGCAAGGTCTCGACAGAAGGACTCAGCAATGACGTCCGCCAGCAAATCGGTAACCATCCGGTCATTAGCCTCGAAGTTTTGGCAGGCGACTCCGTTGTCGCTTGGAACAACCCGAACGCGTCTGTAACGGTATCCGTTCCTTACACGCCGACGGCTGAAGAGCTAAGCAACCCGGATCACATCATCATCTGGTACATCGACGGCATCGGCAAAGCGACACCTGTGCCGAATGCCCGCTACGATGCAGCAAGCGGTACGGTCAAATTCTCGACGACTCACTTCAGTAACTATGCAGTTGCATTCGTCGTGAAATCGTTCGGAGATCTTCAGTCCGTACCATGGGCGAAGAAAGCGATCGAAGCGATGGCATCTCGCGGAATCATTAACGGCACGAGCGAGAATGCGTACGATCCGAACGCCGCCATCAAGAGAGCGGACTTCCTGTCGCTGCTCGTTCGCGCATTGGAGCTTAAAGGTAACAATGCTTCCGTAACGATGTTCTCCGACGTGGATTCCTCCGCATACTACTACGATGCGGTCAAGATCGCTGCGCAGCTCGGCATCATTCAAGGCACGGGCAGCAATCTGTTCGATCCGAACAGCAAGATCTCGCGTCAAGACATGATGGTCATCGCGGCGCGCGCGGCGAAAGCCGCAGGCAAAGCGTTGCCGACAGGCGGCACTTTGGATGCGTTCAGCGACGAGGCATCGGTAGCTTCTTACGCGAAAGACAGCGTTGCAGCGTTGGTCAATGCCGGTATCGTGCAAGGCTCGAACGGCAAATTGGCGCCGAATAGCTCTCTCACTCGCGCCGAAGCAGCAGTTATCCTGCAACGAATTTGGAGTAAATAAGAGTTTCAGATAGCCTGAAGAGGCTGCTCTGCAGATTGAATCTTGATATGCTCCCCATACGGTAGACAGGTGAAATAATAAATAACCTGTTTGCTGTGAGGGGAGCATTTTTCATGCCCGAAAATAAACTTAGTGCCTCAGAGAAATTAGCTATCATGCAAGAGATTGGCTTCGAGCGGAGAATACTTTTTATAAACGCTGTTAAATTACTCAAATCGGGAGGGTGCACATGAACGACAAAATTGTTGTCATTACAGGAGCAAATTCGGGAATCGGCAAGTCAGCGGCGATGAAATTTGCAACAGAAGGCTATCGGGTGATCATGGCTTGCCGCAATATGGAGATTAGCAAAACCGTGCAACGAGCCATTATCGAGACTTCAAAAAATAAGGACGTAGACTTGATAGAGCTCGACGTGTCGTCTTTCGATTCTATTCGTACATTTTGCGCTGCTTTTAAGGCTAAATACCCACGCTTGGACATTCTAATCCATAACGCCGCCTATTTAAATTACGGTGAAAAAGCGTATACGCTCAGCCCCGAGCAAATTGAATTGACTTTTGCGACGAATACATTCGGTCCTTTCCTGATGACTCGCATATTGGCGGATCATCTTGCTAAATCGCAAGACCCGCGTGTGTTGAATGCTTGCACGACGAACATCAAACATTTCTTCAATCCGAAGCGAAAAATCGACTTCGACAATTTGTTAGGCGAATATCGGGACACAAAGCCTTTTAGCGTCTATAAAATGTATGGGGACTCGAAAATGGCTCTGTTGATGCTGACCTTCAAAATGGCGGAGCAATTTAAAAGCCAAGGGATTAAGGTCAACGCATTACAAATTAATCGCGTGAAACTGTCGAAAGAGACGATTCGGAAAATGAGTCCTGGTTGGAAAGTGCTTGCGTGGGCGCAAAATCTAACGAACCCTATGCCTGCGGGCATGGCCGACAACTACTATCACATTAGCACTTCGGATGAATACACGCATGCGACAGGTCAGCTATTCAACCATAAGAGAGAAATTGTCCGCCAAGCGGCAAGCGAAAAGGGCTTCACGCAATTGAAGAACATTTTCGGTTCCGGCAGCTATCCGAGCTACGCAACCGATCCTTACAATGTAGAGAAGATATGGAGCATGTGTACTTCGCTGGCTGCGGGGGATTAGCTGGGCAGATAGTTCACGTAGAGGTATTACACACCCCAAAAGAAATAACGAGTTTTATATCCCAAGCCTTTAGCTCAACTGGGGCGTTCCGCACGGACGGAACGAAGTGAAGGAGTACGGCATTGAAATTTACCGCTAAGAACTTCATTATCGATTTCACTTCGTCAGTATAGTTAATCGGAATTTCAATATCCGCTAGGGTCCACCAAACATAAACACCGACACGCTGAATAGAGCGTGTTGGTGTTTGTGTTTGATCGGACTGAGTTGGTCGTACCAGTTGAGTTGTTCAGTGAATCTAACGGTCTCCATCGCCGTTAAATCACAGATTATAGGTATTTTGCAATTCTAACGGTCGTAAATGCGGCTATTCGAATTTTTTTGAACCAAACGAGGATATCTGCACCAATTAACGTTGCTCACAACCGTTAGAAATTCAAAGGCGGCATTTTTGATTGATTAATGGCTGTGGCACCCGTTAGATTTTTGTCATTTAGCCGATATGTGCGGTATCTTTGTTTTCCACTTGCAACAACAAGTATGTTCTTGGCGACAAGTGATCGAAGGATTACTCTGGTGCGATGCTCGGAGAGGGAAAGGTGTGCGGACAGTTCACGAGCTTCAAATGTTCGCATTAATCTTGAGGAAAACCTTATCGTTTCTTTTTCCGCCCAATTCAATCCCGATGCGATATCAATCGATAAAAACTTCCCGACAAAGGAAAGCACCAATTGTTTGCACACTCCGGGATCGTCGCGAATGGACAAGTATGCGATCGGTAAAAAGGACCAATCATCAAGAACAAGTAAGGCTTGTTTCATGCATAAATCCTTGAATCGTTCTACCTCAATGTCTCTGGCATGACTGCGATAATCATGAATCTCTATACATCCTTTCGCGCCGCCGGGCATATAGGCAAGATCAAGATAACGATATCGGTTATTAAAATCGCGAACTTCATACTCGGGATGCAAATCGTTAAAGTTTCCAATTACAGGGAACCATATCGAGCGCAGAAAAGTAACAACACTGTAGCTTAATCCTTTTTTTAACATTTCTCGTCTTCTTGGATTTTTCTCTTTAGCAATCTACAAGGTTAACCAATTTCCATAAATTTCGTCAAATAATAAGCTCATGCTCATCTTCCTACCTTTCTAAATTGAAAACGAAAAACCGCTCTAATACGATGTTCATCTAAGAGCATCGCATCAAAGCGGTATGTGCTTCACACCGTGATTTATTTTTAGTTTACTATATTTTTCAATTTAAAAGCAACATTTTTCCATTTTGATTTCGTTTCCTTGAGTAAAGAATTTCAGGTGAAAATATTTCCTGATTCGTCAAAACCCGCGGGGTCTTAGGTATCGGAATTTCAATATCCCGCTAGGGTCCACCAAACCTAAATTTTAAACACGCCACTTAGGCGTGTTTTTTATGTGCAAACCATACCCCAACGACTAAAAACACTTTGAATGGGCCTGTTTGGCGTTCCCGGTACTATAATCGGTAATAACGGAAACTACATGTTATGGTAAAATAAGAAAAAGGACTGCAACTTATCACATACAAATTCAGCTATCCCACTGGCGGATTTGATTTTCATCACCTTGTCCATACGGAGGCTCTCCAGTGATTGCGACTACGAAGTTTCATATTCCCCAGGTGCGGAGCTCGTTGGTACCACGACCTAGATTAATACATCGTCTTAATGAGGGAATGGAGGCTAAGCTGACGCTTCTGTCCGCTCAAGCAGGTTACGGCAAGACAACTGCGTTAAGTGAATGGGCCAGACAAATCAGCATGCCTGTGGCATGGATTTCACTAGATAAACAGGATAATGATTGGAACCAGTATTGGAGCTGTGCAATCGCTTCGATTCGGATATCTTATCCCAATTTCGGAAGCCACTTCATGTCCCTTATTGAGAAAGGTTCTGCGGTTCCACTGGAACTTGCCATGACGTCACTTTTAAATGAGTTGCATGCATTAACGAGTGAGCTTGTTATCATTTTGGACGATTATCAGTTCATTGAGCTTCCTATTATTCATAAGTCCATGACCTATTTGCTTGAGCATTTGCCTGCGAATGTTCACATCTTTGTTGCAAGCCGTATAGATTTGGCGATTCCTACTGCGAGACTGCTGGCCAAAGGGGAATTCCATCAAATCCATATGCAGGATTTGCGATTTCAACTGAATGAAGGGCTCGTTTTTTTTCAGAAAATGGCCGAATTGTCCTTAACGGAAACGCAAGTGACGGATCTGTTTCACAGTACGGAGGGCTGGGTTAGCGGATTGCAGCTGGCGGCGATCTCTCTGAAGCGAAGTCCTAATATAGCGGAGTCAATTCAACGTTTTAGCGGACAGCATCATTATATATTCGATTATTTGCTGGAAGAGGTGTTCGAGCACCAATCGGAATCCATGCGAGCCTTTTTACTGGAAACGTCTATGCTTAACCGGATGAACCATTCCTTATGCGAGGCGGTAACGGGCTTGTCGAACAGCCAGGAACGCTTGGAGGAACTGGAGCGATTGAATTTATTTATTATCCCGTTGGACGAGCAGAGAAACTGGTACCGTTATCATCATTTGCTCTCTGATTTCTTGCAACATCTATTCATCCGAACCGACACGGATAAAGGGATACAAGTACATATTCGCGCAGCAAATTGGCTCGAGCAGCATGGATTGGACGAAGAGGCGGTAGAGCATTATCTGGAAGGGAAACAATACGCGGATGTTGTTCGGTTGATCGAGAGGAACTTGCTTGCTTTGGTTCAAAGTAAAAGCGTTACTTTGATGAGATGGGTTGCTCGTTTGCCGGAAGATTCTTTCGTCGAGAAGCCGATGATCGAATTATTCTACATATCCGTGTTGCTTGGCGTTGGCGAGTGGCAGCCCGCATTCAACAGAGTGGAGCAGGCTATGGCCCGATTTACAGTTTTGCAAAAGCAGCGGACCTCTGCGGAGTGGGACTCGGTTATGGGCAATATTTATTTCTTCTGCGCGGTTGTCGCATATCTTCAACGAGACTTGGGCCGAACGTCGCATTACTTTGAGTTGGTCGAGCGTTATATGCCCGAAGGCAGTTTCTTTCAAACCATGGGACGCAACCGATTTCAAGGCTATGATTCGTTCGATGACCATTTGGCCTGGATCAACGATCTTCATGCAGCGGAAGCTTTTCTATTGAAGTGGATCGCAGCTTGGGAGGAGAAGACGGAATATCCTTTTATCGGTTATTTGTATGTCTCCTATAGCAAACTGCTGTATGAGTGGGACCGATTGGAAGAAGCGGAGTCGTATGCGAATAAGGCGATTGAACGCAAGGATATGCAACCCTACGCGCGGATTATGATACCTATTGCCATTAGTGCTTCCCGGATTCAGCAAGCCAGAGGAAATTCTGCGCGGGCAAGAGATCTGCTCACGCAGTTGAAGGTGCAGATCGATTCTCCCGATTATGAATTGTTCATGCTGAAGGTCGAAGCCGAACAAGTTTGTTTATCGTTGCAGCAAGGTTCGATCGAAGCTGCGGAAGCGTGGTTGCAATGCTGCGGTTTGGCGCATACGGATGAAGTTTCGCTTAACCGTGTGGCAGACCATCTCGCTTTGGCTAGAGTTCTTGCGGAGAGTGAACGAATGGAAGATGCGCTTTACCTGCTTGGACGGCTTTATCATCTGCTAAGCAAGGAAGATCGTCTTCGGGATCGAATCAAGGTATTGATTCTCCAAAGTTTAACGCAACAGCGTCAGGGTCAGATGGAAAATGCTCTCGTTCAGTTGGAGACTGCTTTGCACTTGGCGGAACCGGAGGGGTACATCCGCAGCTTTATTGACGAAGGTCCTCGGATGGCGGAGCTGTTATCCGCGTATTGGCAGGTACGGCAAGGTAGTGGCCTAAGCTATAAGCCCTCGGTTTCATTGGTCTATGTAAAGCATCTGCTTCAAGCATTGTCTATCACTCCGGAAGAGAAACAGTCTATTAATGAGAGTTTAACAGAGCAGGAGAAGAGGGTACTAGGGTTGATTATTCAGGGATTGTCGAATAGGGAAATGGCTGATCAGTTGAACATTGCAGGTGAAACCGTGAAATGGCATATCAAAGGGATTTACAGAAAGCTTAACGTAAATAATCGCGTAAAAGCACTGCAGCGTGCCAAACAATTAACGATAGGGGAATGAGAGTCCCCCCATAGCATTGTCCAATCGCCCCCCCGAACGGGGGATTTTTTTTTGGTAGCAATAGACTTAGAGTAAGTAGAGAATCGCGTAGTTTGTGCATAAGGAAAGATTGAGAGGAGAAAGAAAATGCGTACAAGAGGCAGCAAAATTTTGATTATGATGTTGGTTATGGCAATGATGTTCGGCGGTGTTACTGGATGGGGGATTACCGGAGGCGGCAAAGTCTTTGCAGCAGATAGTGGTGACTTTGACGGAGGAACAGGAACGTCAGGCGATCCCTTTCAGATTAATACCGCTGCTCAGCTCGATAATGTCAGGGATCATGTAGAAGCGGGTGTTTATTTCGAATTGACGAATGATATTGATTTGAGCAGCTATTCAAGCGGTGAAGGCTGGTTACCTATTGCGAATTTTGGCGGAAGCTTGGATGGCAATGGGTTTATAATCATGAATCTAAAGATCAATAGACCAGGCGATAATTTAATAGGACTTTTCGGAAAAAGCGCATGGGACAGTAAGTTTATAAATATCGTACTTGAAAATATGAATGTGCAAGGCAACAATCATGTAGGTGGCTTGGTGGGATATAACGAAGGGGGATCAATCAACAACAGCTACGCCACAGGGAGCGTGGGTGGAGATTCTTATGTAGGCGGCTTGGTTGGATATAACTACGGGGGAACGATTAGCAACAGTTACGTCACAGCGAGCGCGAGCGGAGCTCATTTTTTTGTAGGCGGCTTGGTAGGATATAACATTGGGTATAGCTTTGGGGGAACGATTTACAACAGCTATGCCACAGGGAATGTTCATGGTGGAGATTCTTATGTAGGCGGTTTGGTAGGATATAACTACGGGAGTTACAGCGGGGGAACGATCAGCAACAGCTATGCTACAGGAAATGTGAGCGGCAATAATAATCTTGGTGGCTTGGTAGGACAAAACCAATCGTATAACAACGGGGGAACAATCAGCGACAGCTTCTACGACAGCACGACAACAGGTCAATCCGATTCAGGAAAAGGCACAGGCGTAATTACTGCAAACATGCAAAAGAAAGATACATTTACCAGTTGGAATTTCAACTCGGATTGGTACGTAATACCAGGTCAATACCCGCGATTATGGGCACTTACAGCCTTGACGGAAGGTACGGACGTCGGTACCACGAAAATTGTTCATGTTGCGAATGGTATGGAATATTCGATTGGGAATGGCGAGTACACAGCGTTTACGAATACTTCATTGGATAATATACCTGTAAATGCGGGCGATACGATTTCCGTCCGTGTAGCTGCGGATATTTCCAGCGCAAAAACGTTGACGGTAAGTCTAACGGACATCAAGCCTGCAAATGCCCCTACAACAGCGGCTTTGACGGTTGGAACGAACATCACGGGAACAACGCAGATATCCGGCGTAACCGATTTGATGGAGTACAAAGTCGGCAGCGGTTCGTACACTGCGATTGCGAGTACAAGCGTAGATAACATTGTCGTCTCGGAAGGCGATAACATTTATGTTCGAGTCAGGGCAACAACGCAACCGGCGTCCATTGCGCAAGTTTTGACCGTAGCGCTTGCGAATATCAAGATAGGTTCAATTAAAGTACCAGCCATAGCTTTAACTGCACCAGAACCATACGCAACGCCGGTATTATCGCTAGCGCCAACGGCGGAATATACGGCAACGGTAGCTTGGTTGCCGGCAGATGAACATTTTAAAGAAGAAGTACCCTATACGGCGACCATAACGCTAACCCCAAAAAGCGGATATACCTTTTCGGGCGTGACCTCGAACTTCTTTACGGTAGCAGGAGCTACAGCAACGAATTCAGCTCAGTCTGGCGTAGTAACAGCCGCATTCTCGGCAACTTCTGCAGCCTTTGACGGCGGAACGGGAACTGAAGACAATCCATATCGAATTGCAACCGCTTCTCAATTTGATAAAGTTAGATACGTTTTAGAAGAAGGCGTCTATTTCAAGTTGACGGCCGATATTGATTTGAGCAGCTATGGGGCTGGCGAAGGCTGGGATCCGATTGGATCTTACGACGATGATGAACAAAGTGGAGCATTTCAAGGGAATATGGACGGAAACGGCCATACAATAAAGGGGTTAAAGATAAGTAACTCATCCAATAATCCCGTAGGATTATTCGGCACTGTCGGCGAGAATGGTTCGATTAGAAATATGATCGTGGAAGATGTAAATATTGATGGCGGCTATGCAGTCGGCGGCTTGGTTGGACTCAATTTTGGAACAATCGCCAATAGCTGCTACGCCACGGGAAATGTGAGCGGAAGTGATAATTATGCAGTTGGCGGTTTGGTGGGTATCAATATTGGAACAATCAGCAAAAGCTACGCCACAGGAGATGTGAGTGGAAGTGATACTAGTGAAGTAGGCGGCTTGGTTGGTTACAATGAAGGAACGATCACTAATAGCTACGTCACAGGAAGCGTGAGTGGAGATGGTGATGTAGGCGGTTTGGTTGGTTACAATGAAGGAACGATCACTAAAAGCTACGTCACAGGAAGCGTGAGTGGAGATGGTGATGTAGGCGGTTTGGTTGGTTACAATGAAGGAACGATCACTAATAGCTACGCAACAGGAAGCGTGAGTGGAGATGGTAATGTAGGCGGCTTGGTCGGTTACAACCATTACAATGGAGATATCAGCAGTAGCTACGCCACAGGAAGCGTGAGTGAAGCAGAAGAAGTAGGCGGCTTGGTTGGTTTCAACAATGGAGATGTAAGCGACAGTTTCTATGATATCGAAACAACTGGACAAGAAGATGAAGGTAAAGGCATTGGTAAATCAACCGAGGATATGATAAAAAAAGATACGTATGTGGCTGAAGACTGGGACTTTAGCGATACATGGGCGATAAGCGCAACACGCAACGGCAGCTATCCCTATTTGCAAGCTATTCAGCTCTATTTGGACTATGACGGTAACGGAAAGACAAGCGGAAGCGCTCCGATTGACGCGATTTCCTATATGCCGGGTTCACCGGTTGCTGTCAAGGCTAACACGGGGAACCTGGCGAGATCGGGCTACACATTCACGGGATGGAACACAAAAGCGGATGGCTCGGGGACGACTTATGCTCCGGCAGCAAAATTGAAGTTGACCGAAAATTCGATTTTATATGCGAAGTGGACAGCTAATGCTCCAGGAAATGGAGGCGGTTATCCAAGCGATACCAAAGTGACCTCCACGGACGGCAAGCTAACCCTTCCGGCAGGCAGAGCGGGCGAGGTTAGTTTGGAAAATGCGGTAGTGATCACGATTCCGGCTAATGCTACGGGCAAAGACCTGAAACTAACGATCGATAAGGTGTTAGATGCGCAGAAGCTTCTTACAAGCAAAGACATTCTAATTACCGCGGTATATGAGATTTTGAAGAACTTCCCGGAGAACTTCGACAACCCGGTCACATTGACTTTTACCTTCGATCCTGCAAGCTTGAAGAGCGGTCAAAAGGCGTCTGTCTTCTACTATGATGAAACGAAGAAAGAATGGGTCGAAATTGCTGGCAGTAAAGTAAGCGGAAATCACATTTCGGTAACTGTCAATCACTTTACGAAGTTTGCGGTACTCTCTGTAAACCAAACTTCAGAAGTGCCTGACCAAAACCCAAAACCAACGATTACCTTTAGCGATATCGCCGGACACTGGGCAGAATCAGCAATTAAGCAAGCGGTAAGCCATGGAATCGTGAGCGGTTATCCGGATGGAACGTTTAAGCCGAATCATACGGTGACCCGTGCGGAATTTACGGTTATGCTGATGAATACGTTGAAGTCGCAAGGAACAGGAGCGGCGTTGACGTTCTCGGATGAGGCGAAGATCGGCGTTTGGGCGAAGCCGGCCTTGGCGCAAGCCGTACAAGCAGGTATCATTAAAGGCTTCAAGGACGGGACTTTCCGCCCAGGTGCGGCGATTACGCGAGCGGAGATGGCGTCTATGGTCGCGAACGCGCTCCAATTGCAGGCCGAATCGACGAGCGCAACAGGCTTCGCGGACGACAAGGACATTCCTTCATGGGCGAAAGGCTCAATCGCAGCCATTAAGAAGCTTGGCCTTGTATCAGGCAATGGCTCGAACGCCTTCGCTCCTGCGGCTAATACGACAAGAGCAGAGGCCATTACGGTGCTGCTGAACGTGTTGACGTATATGAGTAAGTAAAGGTAAAGATATTCATTTAACCATTGAAGTAGCAATCAAGTAAAAAAAAGGGTTATTCCACAGGCAGTTGAGCGAACTGCTTGCGGGATAATCCTTTTTTCTATAAATGCTGTTGCTCTAACGGTTACCATTTCCGTTAAATCGCGTATTCTTAACTTCTTGGAATTCTAACGGATATACTTGCGGCTATTTACTGATCTATGCAAGTTACGACCATTTCTGCATGAAATAACGTTGCTCACAGCCGTTAGAAATTCAAAGGCGGCATTTTTGATTGATTAACGGCTGTGGCACCCGTTAGATTTTTGTCATTTAGCCGATATGTTCGGTATTTTACTTCCTTTCGCGCCGCCGGGCATATAGGCAGGAAATGAATGTTGTATTGCATGGCTGATTCTTCTTGTTGAGTTCATCATGTTTCCCCTAATTTCCCTGGCTTAGAAGTAAATCTGATACGGATCGAATTTTATGATATCGTTACTGTATAACCAAACGGAGCTGAAAGAGATGCTTTATTACTTTTTTGCTTTATTGCTGGCGGCTTTCGTTATTTTGTTTAATGATATCCGGAGAGAGACCAACCGTTGGGCGGCCTTCTTTTTGTGCTGCGCTGCCATCGGAGGGGTAACGGATTCCTTACATAGAGCTGGTTTCGATATTGGGTCGCATGCGACGCAATTTATTAACCTTGTTTTGACTCCATATGGGGTGCTGGTATTTAGCCTTGTTTATTCAGGAATAGCTCAGTCTAAAATGAGGATTTATAAGTGGGCGTTACTGATTCCCGTGGGCATTATGCTGGCAGCGACTTGCTCGTCTCCGGAATATGCTATGAATTATAAGCTTTTACTCGTCTGGACCGCGCCCTATTACCTGGTTTCCTGTTACGTAATTATCGTATCGTTTCTAAAAGAAAGAGACAGCCCGAATAAGAAGAAGCGCTTGGTCACCGCCCTTATTGTCGTGCCGACACTATTGGCCGTACTTGTGTTTATTTACGGAGCTAGGGCGATATGGCCTGATTTCGATTTTTTTTATTATATTTCCGTCTTTATTGGCTATTCTCTTGCCGCGGGATTGTTAGGCACCTTTTTATACAGTGTGCTTGGCGTCAAGCTTCGGTTTGATCGTGATCCTCTGGAAGGTGCTATGAAAGCGGCGGGATCGGGGTCTGCCTTGTTAAATCATACGATTAAAAATGAAATCGGCAAAATCGCCATCAGCTCCGAAAACTTAAAATCGTCTATTCCAGCCAACGACGATGTGTCCAAACAGCATCTGGATATCATTTCGAGCGCTTCCGAACATATGCTGGCCATGGTCTCTCGAATTCACGACAAGACGAAAGAAATTGTTCTAAGAGAGCAGCCTTGTCGGCTGGATCAATTGTGCGATGAATGTCGCGGGCAGCGACAGCCATTGCCGCTGAACGATCAAAACATAAAGATAACTGCAAACTACTCCGTCCGCCCGACCGTCCTTTGTGATCCCGTACATATGAAAGAAGTCGTTAACAACCTTCTATTGAATGCGATAGAGGCCATGCCTGCTGCTGGAGGAACGGTTGAAATCCGACTGAATGCGAATAAGAAAGGTATTGTTCTGACCGTGGAAGATAGCGGGGCGGGAATTCCGGCGCATCGGTTGGTCCATGTATTCGAGCCGTTCTTCAGCACGAAAAAACAATCCCGAAATTTCGGTCTCGGTCTATCGTATGTCTATAATGTCATGCAAAAAAGCGGCGGCTTTGTCCGGATAAGAAGCCGTGAAAATATCGGCACCGCGATCGAGCTTTATTTTCCTCGTCATAAAATCATCCGGTCGAACAGGGGGGAATCCGAATGAACCACATCAAAGTATTTCTCGTAGAGGATGATCCGGATTGGATTAAAGCGATTACCGCTTTTTTGAACAAGGAAGAGGATTTGCTTGTGATCGGTTCTGCTACGAGCGCGGAAGAAGCGATCCGTCTGACACATACGTTATCGTTCGATGTCGTATTGATGGATATTCAACTTACCGACAAGGGCTTGGACGGCATCTATGCTGCGGTTGAAATGCTTGAAATTCGCCCTGCCAAAATCATTATGCTGACCTCTTTAACCGACGAACATGTGATTACGCAGGCTTTTACGGCAGGGGCAATCCATTATTTGGACAAAACCCGGTTCATGGAATTACCGCATATGATTCGCAGCGCCCACCATCACTCGGCGGCAATGGAAGTGCTCTTGAAAGAATTGTCCAGATTAAAACGGGAGGAGCAGTTGAAGCAGCTGACAGAAGCGGAGCGCGAAGTGTTCGAATTAATCGAAGAGGGCTATACGCAAGCTCAGATCGAGCGAAAATTGTACAAAGCCGAAAGTACGCTAAAAAACCAAGTCAACAAAATACTGAAAAAGTTTGGCGCCAAAAGCAGCAAGGAAGCCGTCGAGATAGTGAAGAGGAAGGGGCTATTCCAGAGAGGGCGCAAAGAATAAAGAAGGATAGCGAGACGGATATCGCACTCAGCTAATTAACGCGGGGTACTACGAAAAGTAGTACCTTTTTTGGCATCCGCCTATAGAAGTTGGAACTGAGCAAGGTGCGGCAAACCAGCTACAATTCAAGTGAGAGGAGGGATGAGTGGATGATACATAACCCTATTGATTCGAAGAAGTACATTTATCTGCTTATTGACGGCGAATGTACGTTCTGTCATCGGATGGCAAAGTTTGTCTACAGGCGGGATAGGGCAGGTCGATTCCGTTTTGCCCCCTTGCAATCGGAGGCTGGTCAACGGCTTCTAAAGCGAGAAGGCCTGTCCCTGAATCATCCGGATACGTTCATTCTGATACAAGACGGGCGTTACTACACGAAGTCCGAAGCCGCTCTGCGTGTGTTCCGCAAGCTCGATGGGGTTTGGCCGCTTCTTTATGGACTTGTCGTATTTCCCGTTAAGATCCGAGACAAAGTATATGACGGCATTGCGCGTCGACGTTATCGATTATTCGGCAGAAGAGCTGCTTGCATGCTGCCCGAAGTAGGCTTGAGAGAGCGATTTGTCGAAGCGGGAGAGGAGATCATCGAATGAGTCGGATAACGAGCGAGTGGTCGGAACTGGTCAGATGGGCGGGTTATTTGCAACTGGGGGTCGTTGTCGGCAGTCTTGCCGTACCTTATCTGCTTCAATGGCGAGACGAATTATCGTCCGTTCGCACGTTGATCAAGCAGGTGTTCTGGACGTATGCCGCCTACATTTTTTGCACCAATTTGTTTTTTGCGGTTTTGTCGATCTATCTGGCACCGAATTTGACGGATGGTACTGAACTGGCCACGGCTATGTGTCTCTTTATTACCCTTTATTGGGGAGCCCGTCTGGTCATACAGTTTTTTTATTTTGATAAAAAAGGAATTCCGAGCGGCGGGGTTTATCGTTACGGGGAATGGC
Organism: Cohnella endophytica; assembly: GCF_003628305.1. Classification (GTDB taxonomy): domain Bacteria; phylum Bacillota; class Bacilli; order Paenibacillales; family Paenibacillaceae; genus Cohnella; species Cohnella endophytica. The sequence continues at coordinate 124,447 of NZ_RBZM01000004.1, forward strand.
TGCTTTCCCTCTGCTTCGTATTTCTCACGATTGTGTACGGCGGAGCGACTCTCCTGTGCGTCTGGGGGACTCCGTGATTCCCGCTTTGATATTGCTAATCTGCGTATGCATTCCGGTGCTAGGATATCGAATGGCTCAGTTGCAATCGATGGCTGTAAAACGCAGTTTAGTCTGGGGAATGACGGTGAGCGCACTTTTACTAGCAGATAGAATCATGCTCTTCCAATCTCCCGCTTTAAGGATGATAGCCATTATCGGGGTATTATTATATGCCATGAAATCCGTTACTTACGTTGAATGTTCAAGTCGGGACAAGCGGAAGCTGCCCGTGCTCCGTTGGATAGCCTTTCACCTCTGGATTGGAATGAGGCCATATGTATTCGCGAAACGGAAGGCTGAACCCTACAGGGACGCCAGAAAATATATCGAATTGGGAATCAAAAGATTCCTATTGGGCCTCCTATTAGTGGTCTTATCTTGGTTCTTATGGCATTCGGCTGTCCAATGGAACTGGAATCATCGTTACAGCATGATCGGGGCGACCGCTTTATTGCTGACAGGGTTAAGCTTTGCGGGTCATTTTGGGCTATTGAATATATGGGCGGGAGTTTGGAGATGGGCGGGGTTTGATTGCCAGCAATTATTTCGCAATCCGGCGATGTCGAGGAGCTTGAATGAATTTTGGAGTAAGCGCTGGAATTTGGCTTTTTCGGAAATGACGACTCTGGGCGTTTACCGTCCGCTGATCGGCGTTGTCGGCAAAAACGGAGCGGCATTCGCATCCTTTTTATTTTCGGGAATATTGCATGAGTTGGCGATTTCTTTACCGGTCCGGCAAAGCTTCGGAATGCCGTTGTTCTATTTTGTAATTCATGGGGCCGGGATTGTGATAGAGCGTACATTGGAGAAATGGGACTTACCCGTCTCCGGAGTTCCGTGGCTAGGTCGCATTTGGACATTCGTCTGGCTGGTTTTGCCGGTTCCCCTGTTATTTAACCCATCTTTTCTGAAAAGTATCATTTGGCCGATTATTGGCATCTATTAACAATTGTTTGCCGCATGGATGATTGGGAGTGAGCAACCAAATACAAATTTTAAGCAGCCAATCCGGCTGTATTTTTTTATTTGGGGCGCTTGTGGAAAATGAACCAAACGGGGGCTTTCCAAACGGAAGGAGCATGACGCCTTTTGGGTCGAGCCGTTAATTTTACGTTTTCATAACCCTTTTCATTTCTATTAAAGATAAAATGGTTGCTGATGGACAAGGAGGACAACATGCCAAAGAAAAGAAAGTCAAAATCGTTGCGTTACTATTTAAGGATTGCCGGATTGACGGCAGGTACGCTTCTCATTGCAACGGCGTGCTATGCCGGCTATATCTATTTAAAGGCGAACGAGGCTATTCATCGGATTGCGGCACCGGCCGATGCCATGAATATGAAAACCGACGCATCCAACGAAGCACAAAAGGAAATCAGACCGTTCATTGTTCTTTTGGCCGGTGTAGATAGCCGGGCGGGGAGCGGGGGCACGCAGAATACGGACGTCCTTATGCTAGTCAGCATTAATCCGCTAACCCATTCGGCAAGTATGGTCTCTCTGCCTCGAGACTTGCTACTGAAGCCTAAAATATTGCCGGACCGTAAAGCCAATTATTATTTCGCTTATTATTACGCCAAGGACAAAGCTTCCGCCATCTCGAATACGAAGCAATTTTTCAGCGATCTGTTCAAGCTTCCGATCGATTATATGGCCGTCGTGAACTTCGACGCTTTGCGCCAAATGGTTGACGCGGTCGGTGGCCTTGAGATCGATGTCGACATGGACATGAAGTATGTTGATAATGTCGACGGGACTCGGATTGATTTGAAGAAAGGGCTTCAGAAGCTTAACGGACAGCAAGTGCTTGATTTCGTTAGGTATCGCAAATCCAATCGGGGAACACAGGAGTCGTCCGATTTCGCGCGGAATGATCGACAAAAGCAAGTAATCAAGCATATTGCGGGGAAATTGGGTGCTTTCCAAGGAATGTCCCAGTGGGGCAAAATTTTGGATATTATCGGCGAAAACGTGAAAACCGATGTGCCCGAAACGGTGCTGCGTCAATGGATCTTCAACTTTAATAGCATCAAACCCGAGCAGATCCAATCCTTGAATATGAACGCCAGTTGGAAAAGCCCTTACGTTTACATAAAACAAGAGGATTTAATACAGGCACTAGCTACATTGCGGGCAGACGTCGGTTTGAAAGCAGAAAACCAACATAAATTAGGCGATGTCGTCGGAGTGGAAAAGTAAGAGGAAAATGATTCGATAGAAAAAGAAAGAGGAGAGAGAACATGGATTATATGAAGTCGATTATCTTCGCGATTATTCAAGGGATTTCCGAATTGTTTCCCATCAGCAGCGTGGCGCACGGCGTATTTACTCCCTACGTCTTTCATTGGAATCTGAGCCAGGAATTTTTGAAGGATCACTTTTTGCCGTACGTGGTGATGTTGCACGTCGGAACCGCTCTGGCGTTGCTCGTCTTTTTCAGACGGGAATGGCTTTCGATTGCACGTTCGCTTTTCAATGTGAGAGACAAGGATTCGAGGAGATTGCTCGCTCTTATTATCGTGGCCACCCTTCCTGCCGCGTTGATCGGCGTAACGTTGGAAAAGAATCTCCGCCACTTGTTCAGCAGCGTGACTAGCGCTTCTGTATTCCTTATGATCAACGGTGTTTTCCTCTTTTTCGGGGAGAAAATACGTTCCCGCGGCAACAAAGAAATCAATGATCTAACCTTCGGACAAGCCTTTATCGTAGGGCTATTCCAATCGCTCGCCTTAATTCCCGGTTTTTCGCGGTCCGGGTCCAGCATGATTGCCGGATTCTGGGCAGGTCTTAAGCATGAATCCGCCGCCCGATTTTCCATGCTGCTGGCTACTCCGATTATTGCAGGCGCCGGCGTTCTTGAGATTCGCAAGCTGGCCAAATCGGGGATGGACGGACTTTTTCGCATTTCGCTTGTCGGCGGGGCGGTTGCCGCCGTTGTTGCTTATATAACCGTATGGCTATTAATGAAATGGTTCAAAAAACACGAAATTCAAGCGATGAGGCCGTTCGCTTATTATTGTTGGGCAGTCGGGGCGATTATCCTACTCACTTCAATATTCCACTAGGGTTTTCCCCGAAATCAAAAGCGTAGTCCGCAAAGGACTACGCTTTTGATTTGCACATGCTCTCAAAGCCACTCGTTGAATTTGCAAATATACCATTTTTTGACGAGCTGCGTCAAAATGCAGTAACCCAACAAGGTTGCCGCGAGCCAAGGGAAGTAGGAGGCCGGAAGCGGCTGCAATCCGATGGCCGCTCCGAATCCGCTGAACGGAAGATAGATGCCGAGAGCCATGATCAGACTGGTCAACGCTACGACGGGAGCGCTTGCCCGGCTTTGGATAAACGGGATTTTCTCGGTACGGATCATGTGAACGATAAGGGTTTGCGACAGCAAGCCTTCAATAAACCAGCCGGATTGGAACAGCGTTTGGTGTTCAGCGGAATTCGCCGAGAAGACGAACCACATTAAAGCATAGGTCGTGATATCGAATATCGAGCTGATCGGACCGATAAACACCATAAATCTGCTGACCGACTTGGCGTTCCATTGTTGCGGTTTCCTCAAATATTCCTTATCCATCGTGTCCCATGGGAGGGAAAGCTGCGAAACATCGTAAAACAGGTTTTGGATCAGAAGGTGAATCGGAAGCATGGGCAGGAACGGGATAAACGCGCTCGCGACCAATACGCTGAACATGTTTCCGAAATTGGAGCTTGCGGTCATTTTTAAATACTTGATCAGATTGCCGTAGGTTATGCGTCCTTGGATAATTCCTTGTTCCAACACCATCAAGCTTTTTTCCAGCAAAATAATGTCGGCCGATTCCTTCGCGATATCGACGGCCGTGTCCACCGAAATTCCGACATCGGCTTCTTTCAGGGATGCGGCATCGTTGATACCGTCTCCCATGAAGCCTACGGTGTGTCCTTTGCTTTTCAAGACCCGAACGATTCTCGCTTTTTGCAGCGGATTTACTTTCGCGAATACTGTCGTTCTCTCGGCGATGTCCGCTAGCCTCTCATCCGTTAAGGCATCGATAGAGCTTCCGAGCAAGATGTCGTTCACGTCTATTCCGACATCCTTGCATACTTTGCGCGTGACGGCCGCGTTATCTCCCGTGATGACTTTCACTTCGACGCCGTTGTCCTTTAATGCCCGTATAGCCGTTTTCGCCGTTTCCTTCGGCGGATCAAGGAAAGCGAGGTAGCCGACTAACACAAGATTGTTCTCGTCATGTACACCGTAAGCATCGGTTCTTGGGCTTGTTCGTTTCATCGCGACGGCCAGAACGCGCAGGCCGTCCGTATTCATATTCCGGACGAGCAGACTAATGCTCTCGGTTAGCTCCGAGGTAATGGGAATCAGTCGACCGTCCTCGTCCAATACATGGGAGGTTACGCCTAATACTTCTTCCATGGCTCCTTTACAGATGAGCAGGTGGTCGTCTTCTCTGGTTGCCAAGACGACGGACATCCGGCGGCGATTGAAATCGAACGGGATTTCGTCGAATTTCTCGTAGTTCTGTTCCATCCCTGACATGCTGGAAAGCTCGGCGTGCTCCAGAACGGCGACATCCAGCAAGTTTTTGAGCCCGGTTTGATGGTAGCTGTTCAAGAACGCATATTCGAGCACTTTCCGGTTTTCCTTGCCTTGAATGTCGAGGTGCTTTTCGAGAATGATTTTGTCCTGCGTTAACGTACCGGTTTTGTCCGTGCACAAAATATCCATGGCTCCGAAGTTTTGAATGGCGTTCAGCCGCTTGACGACGACCTTATTGCGGGCCATCGTCGCCGCGCCTTTGGCCAGATTGCCGGCCACGATAACGGGCAGCATTTCAGGCGTCAATCCGACCGCAACCGAAAGGCCGAACAACAGAGCTTCCCACCAATCTCCTTTCGTAAAGCCGTTGAGCACGAAAATGATCGGAACCATGATGAACATGAAGCGGATCAGCACGAAGGTAATGCTCCTGACCCCTTTATCGAAGCTTGTAAGCGGCGGCTTCCCGATTAACGTACCTGCCATGGAGCCGAAATAGGTGTCGGAACCGGTGGACACGACGACGGCTTTCGCCGAGCCGCTGATGACGTTCGTCCCCATGTAGCACATATTGCTCAGTTCCAGCGCATTCATCGATGCTTGTTGCTGTTTCCGGACCGATTTCAGCGCATCTCGAGGGAGGGTGACCTGTTTTTCCACGGGCATCGCCTCGCCGGTAAGCGCGGATTCGCCGACATGCAAATCCTTCGAGACGAGCAGTCTCACATCGGCCGGAACCATGTCGCCAGCGGACAGATGAATCACGTCTCCGGGAACAAGAAGCTCCATGTCGATTTCTTTACGCTCGGCTTGGCGGGTAACGGATGAGGTCGTGTTTACCATCGCTTTGAGCTTATCCGCCGTTCGCGAGGAACGGTATTCTTGGGTAAACGTAATGATGACGCTGACCGTAACCATAGTCGTAATAATGAGGACCGCTTCGAGATCGTCGTCCATAAAATAGGAAAACGCGGCAAGAGAGAGCAAAATCAGAATAAACGGGTTTTTGAAGCAGGCGAGCAATTGCAAATACCAAGCCGGCGTTTTGTCTTGGACAATCTGATTTTTCCCGTGCTCATCGAGTCTTTTCCGGGCAACGTCTTCCGTAAGCCCTTCGTAAGCGGTGTTCAAGTCTTCTATGATATCCTCTTCTACGGAAAGGGAGGCTTGAATGAGACGCTCGGCGATTTCTTGGGTCCATTTTTCTTTGTTTTTCGTAGCTTTGATCATGTGGATGACCTCCTTGTGCAAATAAAATGAATGGAATAAAAAAAGCTCTCCCTGTTAGCCAGAGAGAGCTGAATCCGAACATTCATGATTTGCTCGCAGGTCAAAAACGCATGCTTAAACAAGGCCGCCGCATATGGATTTTTTCACGGGGCAATAAGCATCGTAATGAACGGAGAGCAAAGCAAGTTCGATTCTCCCTCTGTACAACCTTGTTAACGGCTAAACGGCATATTCGACTCGGACTACTATCCATAGCGGCGATCCCCCCTAAGAAGTCAAATGGCAAAACAAAAACCCTCCAGCAGCCTAGAGGGTTAAAAAAGCGCGCAAAAAAACACGTGTCATTTCCCCCCTAGTCGAGCTTTGGCACTATACAACGTAAAGAGAACCGAATCTCTTAGCCACCTTATGAAAAGCCTTAACCCGGCAATTCCTGTTCTACCCATGGGCATCTTTCGATATTTCTGGGCAGTGGCCTGTGTTCGTATAGGAGCCTCACCTAACGAGGATTTATTCAATTCCTTTGCAATCTTAATTCCTGTTTTTCGATTTGTCAAGGATTTAAAACAGGTTATAATAGATGCACTTAGCAGTTGAACTAAAGCTTTCGGGAGGCATCGAATGAATCCTTCGCAACGCAACCATGTCCTCGTCGTCGAGGACGACGAACATATCAGGCGGTTTGTGGCGATTAATTTGCGGACAAACGGATTTCAAGTTACCGAAGCCGCGTTAGGGGAAACGGCAATGCAGTGTATCGACAATAACCGTCCGGATGTTGTCGTGCTGGATATTATGCTCCCCGACATGGACGGATTCGAAATATGCAACAAAATCAGAGCTGTCGATACGAACATCGTCATCATTTTTCTAACCGCGCGAGGTCAGGATACGGAAAAAATCAGAGGGCTGGAGCTTGGCGCCGACGACTATATCGTTAAACCCTTTAATCCGCTCGAGCTCGTAGCGAGAATTAAGACCGTTTTACGACGCACGCACCATTCGGCGAAGGTAGAGAATTCGGAGACAACGAACAGAAACGTACTGTTGTCCGGGACGATCCGAGTCGATCTGGATTCTAATAGAGCATTTAAAGCGGACTGCTGCATCGAGTTGACGCCCAAAGAATATCAAATGATCAAAGTGTTCCTGGAAAACCCCGATAAAGCATTGTCGAGAAACGACCTCTTGAACCTCGTATGGGGCGAGGATTTCGTCGGCGATACGAAAACGGTGGACGTACACGTTCGCAAATTGAGGGAAAAGATCGAAGATGATAGCTCTAAGCCTCGGCTGATCGAAACCGTGTGGGGGCTGGGGTATCGTTGGAGGAAGGACGGCTGACTTTTGGGAATCCAGCAAAGATTAGTAGGAAGTTATCTCGCGGTCATTGCGATTACGGTTGCGATATTGGAGATCTTTCTCATTTTCTCGGTGAAATCCTATTATTATCGCAACGTTGAACGGGCATTGGTAAGCCAAGCGGAGTTGTCTGCGTCTTTTTTTCATCAGTATTTCAGCGCGGAAGACTTAGAGAAGCAAACCGAACGGTTACTTAAAGGTTTTTCCCAGCATTCCGCGGCCCAAGTCCAGATTATTAGCCGATCCGGCCAACTGCTTCAAGATTCTACAGGAATGCGGGGGAGTCCTATGATGACGGATTACCCGGACGTGCAAGAAGCTCGTAACGGAGATGTCGGAATATGGCAGGGGCGCGAGCCTTCCACCGATGAGTCCGTTTTAGCCGTATCTTATCCTTTGCAAAGCGTAGACGGCAACGCGGGCGTAGTCAGATACGTGACTTCTCTTACGGAAACGAAAAAAACCGTCGACCGTATTTCGGAGATCTTGATTACGGTGGGGATTATCGTCGTTGCAATCGTAACCGTTGTTGGCGTCCTCCTATCGAGAACGATTACGAGTTCGGTATCGGAACTTAAATTCGCGGCTCGGAAAATGTCGGAGGGCGATTTCTCCGCGAGAGCCAAAAAACGATATCGGGACGAGCTTGGAACGTTGGCGGATACATTAAACGCGATGGCGACCAAGATCCAGCGAGACGAAGCGCTTAAAAACGATTTTATTTCTTCCGTGTCGCATGAACTGCGAACTCCGTTAACCTCGATCAAAGGATGGGCCGTAACTCTATATTCGAATCGGGGGGAAGATCGAACCCTACTCGAAGACGGATTGCGGATCATCGAGACGGAAACGGACAGGTTAACCCGAATGGTCGATGAATTGCTCGATTTCTCGAAATGGGATAACGGACAAATCGAGTTATACCGGGTTTCGCTTGATTTATCGGATTTTCTTCGGAACATTGGCAAACAATTGGCGCCTAGAGCTGCCCGGCTAAATATTACGTTAGAAGTAGACGTAAGCGATACGATACCGTCCGTTCAAGTCGACGAGAACCGATTGAAACAAGTGATGATAAACCTCATAGACAATGCGCTTAAGTTCACGAGCGATAACGGATCCGTAAAAATCTTTGCCCGACAGGTTGAAGGAGGGGTTAGGATTATCGTCGAGGATACGGGAGCGGGAATCGCCTCGCAGGACATCGATCATGTCTTCCAAAAGTTTTACAAGGGTAACGGGAGCACCCATGGGAGCGGCTTGGGGTTATCCATTTCGGACCAAATCATTAAGCAGCATGGCGGGACTTTAACGTTAGAAAGCCGCATAGGAGTAGGGACGAAAGCGATAATCCATCTGCCTGTGTGACTCAGCCATGATTTTAACCTTTTCATAACCCTTTAGAATTCTTTAAGCGATAAAATATAACAATGAGCCGGAAAAGACGAGGAGCAGATCATGAGAACGATAAGCAAGCTCGCAAGGGCTGGGTTTCTTGTAGCTGCATTATTGTACTTTAGCGGGTGTAGAATGCCCGTCACTCCAAATGAACTCATTAATCCGCCCACCTCCGAATTAAGTTTGCCGGAGAATAAATGGGACGAGATTCAGAAATTGTTGCCCAAAGGCGCTCAGTTAGTCCCTCAAACGTTAGGACAAGGAAACGGTATAGCATTCGGAGACCTGGATGGCGACGGCATAGATGAAGCATTGATTGTCTATAAAGAGAATCCGCTCCACGGAAAAACGCTTAAGGCCGCACTGCTCAAGCAGAAGAGCGCTCAATGGCAAATCGTTTGGGATACCCAGGGCTTCGGTTACGGACTGGATTATTCCAAAATCGCGGACGTCAACCGGGATGGCTTGCCTGAGGTTGTTCTAAGCTGGTCATTAGGCAATGCGGGAACGGGAATGGATGTCTACGTTTGGCGTAACGATACTTTAATGCTGCAATCGAAAGAGGAATATCGCGCCAGCCCCGATAAAGCAACTGTCGTAGGAGGTATTTCATGAGTTGAAGCAAGGAATCGAAATAAGAGGACGCCCGGATTTTCTGCTTCTCCTGTTAACGATGACCCTGGTCGGTCTAGGATTGATAATGATTTTCAGCGCTAGCTCGCCTATTGCCATCGCCAAATATCATAGCGCTTGGCATTATGTATCGAGGCAGGGAGCATTCGCTTCGATTGGCTTGCTGTTGATGTTACTTTTTATGGGCATTCCGTATTCCTGGTGGAAAAAGGCGGCTCCTTTCCTGCTAATAACTTGTTTATCGCTTCTTGTTTTGGTGTTAGTGATCGGATCCGTCATTAATGGAGGGAAAAGGTGGTTCGTCATAGGCGGCTTCAACTTTCAGCCGTCCGAATTCGCCAAGCTAACGATCATTGTTTATTTATCGTCGTTGATCAGCAAAAAAGGGGAGCATTTCAGACAGTTTAAGAGAGGCTTGCTGCCTATCCTTCTCGTTGTCGGACTCATCCTTTTGCTTGTCATGAAACAGCCGGATTTCGGTACCGTCTTAATTTTGTTTTTTATTTCGGGGACGATCATTATGATCGGCGGTGCGGACGCACGGCATCTTGCCATGCTTTTATTAGGGCTCGTACCGACGATTATTTATTTAGCGGTCAATAAAAGCTATCGTTTGGAACGCATAAACTCCTTCATGAAGCCATTCGATAACCCGGACGGCTCGGGGTATCAGCTCATCCAATCTCTTTATGCATTAGGGCATGGCGGTCTTACGGGTACGGGATTAGGGCAAAGCGTCCAGAAGCTTTTTTATTTGCCCGAAGCGCATACGGATTTTATTTTTGCCGTTATCGGAGAAGAATTGGGTTTCGTCGGCACAGTATTGTTCGTAATCATTTTTTTCTTCTATTTATGGCGAGGATTCGTGGCGTCTTACAACTGCAGCGAACCTTTTGGACTCTTATTGGGCATGGGGATCGTAGCCATGATCTTTATTCAGTTTGTGTTGAACGTCGGAGCGGTAACCGGTTGTTTGCCGATTACGGGAATACCGCTTCCGTTCATCAGCTATGGCGGCTCGTCTTTAATCCTGTGTTTAGCCTGTTCCGGGATTTTACTTAGTATTTCGCGGGAAAACAATCGACGAAAACAAGAACAATATCAACAATCCGCAGAATGATTTTAGAGGGAAACGTATGACATTTATTCGAATGCTCAATAAATTGGATACCTTAATTCTTTTTTTCTTGGCCTGTCTGATCACCATTGGTACCGTTGCGATTTACGATGCGACTTCCGGAACAAAACTAGATGGATTGCACATAAATAATCTGATGCTATTCGGTTCGTTTTGCGTTCCGATGTTGCTTATAGCGTTTTTCGATTATCGCTTTCTGGTAAGCAAATTAGCGTATCTCTTGTATGGAATCGGGATCGTTATGCTTGTTCTCGTAAAGTTTAAGGGAGAGAGCCTTAACGGCTCGTCTCGTTGGTTGAGCATAGGTTCTTTTCAATTTCAACCGTCCGAATTAGCGAAGTTATTCACGATCTTGTTAGTAGCCCATATGCTGCATAAGCGGACGGGAGAGAAGCTTCGCTTGTTCAAGGATGTTTTACCCGTTACGGTTATTGTTCTCGTTCCTTTTTTTCTGATCCTTAAACAGCCTGATTTAGGTACAGCGTTAGTGTTTGTCGGCATTTTGCTCGGGATGCTGTGGATGGGAAACATACGTGCGATCTATATGATACTGCTCGTGGGTTTTGTCAGCGTTCTGATCGGTTTAATCCTGTGGTTGTATCATGCGGATTACGAACTGTTAACCCGATTCGTGCAGCCTCATCAATTAGCTAGAATACAGACCTTTTTGGACCCGACTAGCGATCCCAATAAATCGTGGCATGTCATTAACGCGATTAACGCGATAGGTACGGGCGGGTTGAGCGGGGGTTCAGGCTATTTCTCGGAGCATGGATTTATTCCGTACGTCTATTCCGATTCCATCTACGTAATCATTGGCGAACGATATGGATTCATGGGATCCGCGGTTCTTTTAATGCTATATTTCCTCATGATTTATCGCATGATTATTACGATCATGGAGAGTAAGAGGCATGCGGGGTGTTACGTCGTTGTAGGAATTATTAGCATGCTTGTGTTTCAAATTTTCGTAAATATCGGAATGCATATCGGCTTGCTTCCGTTGACGGGAATATCTTTGCCGTTCATCAGTTACGGGGGCAGTTCGCTTCTTATCAATATGATCGCGATCGGGTTGGTTCTAAGCGTAAAAATCCATGATGATGTTGAAGATAATACGGGAATGACATAATGCTCGAAGGAGATACCCTTCATGATTCAACTCGAAGAAATGAAAAAAATGGTGGCGGAATCCGATAATCATTCCCTTATCGAATTCGTCGAATCATTCAGGCCGTTCGATCTGGCAGACTGCCTAGAGAAGCTTGATAAATCGGAACAACTTCAATTGATCGGACAATTGCCTCCAAACCTGTCCGCCGAAATATTGGAATATCTGGAGCCCGAGTTGCAATATCGCATTTTCGCTAACTTAGAGGAGCCGATCACTTCGCAAGTTCTTAACGGGATGTCAAGCGACGTCGTCGCGGATATGCTGTTATCTCTTCATAGGTATCAGGCAGTCAAACTGTTGGGCCATCTGCCGGAAGAGTATCGGTCCAAAGTTCTGACGTTGATGACTTTTCCCGAGCAAAGCGCCGGAAGCCTGGCGACGGTCGATTATATCGCGGCCCGCAGCTCCTGGACGTTAGACGAAACCTTGCAGCATATCCGGAAAATCGGGCATGAGGCGGAAATAACGTCCTATGTATACGTCACGAGTAACAAAGGGGCGCTTATCGGGGTAGTTTCTTTGAAAGAAATTATTTTATCGGATCCCAAAACCAAAGTATCGGACATCGTGACGGAAGATGTGATCTCCGTCCCCGCGTTGATGAAGCAAGAGGAAGCCGCCGAGCTTCTTTCCCGTTATGATTTGGTCGCACTTCCCGTGGTTGACGCTCAGAGCAGATTAATCGGCGTCATAACCGTCGACGACTTGATCGATGTCATCCATGAAGAAGCGACGGAAGATATTCAGAAGCTAGGCGGAAGCCAACCTCTAACGGACACGTATTTCAAAACTTCCGTTTTTCAATTATACAAAAAAAGGATCATTTGGCTTCTGGTGTTATTCGTCGCGGAAGCTTACACGGGAACGGTTCTAAGACATTATGAAGTAACGCTGAGCGAAGTGATTGCGCTGTCGTTCTTTATTCCGCTCCTGATCGGAACGGGAGGCAATACGGGAACGCAGACCGTGTCCACATTGGTTAGAGCGCTAGCGGTAGGCGAAGTTCAGTTTCGGGATATTTTGAAGGTGGTGAGGAAGGAGGTTACGACCGGGCTCATGACCGGCGCTTCGATTTCCTTGATTGCTTACGTTCGAGCTTTATTTCTCGGAGTCGAAGCGAAAGTCGGGTTTGTCGTCGCCGTAACGGCGATGACGGTCGTCTTATGGGCCTCCTTCGTAGCTGCCGTGCTGCCCTTGATTCTTCATAAATTGAAAGCGGATCCCGCGGTCATTTCCGGACCTTTCATTACGACGTTAGTAGACGGAACGGGTCTTATCATTTATTTCACGGTTGCCAAGCTCGTGCTTCATCTATAACGACAAGAAGGACCTCTGCCGAGAGAGGTTCTTTTTTTTTGCTAAATGGATCCATTTAATACTTATTTAACGTTTATCTTCCCTTCCGATGACTATCGATTGGTACGCTTGTATAAATATTACCATGAGCTGGATTCGAGAGGAGTTTTGAGGTTGCTGAACTCAAGGATAAAAAAGACGATTACGTATGCTTTGATTGTGGCGGTCGCGTGTTATTCGGTTATCGGAGGGTTCGACTTGCGTCCCGATCCGGCAGCCGCCGCGGGCCAGGCGTTCACGAAGACGGCCGATCGCGTCGTTATAAGCAAGTTCAGCCCGAACGGAAATCGTCCAAGCTTTAACGGCAGCGGCCCTACGGCTACAGTTAAAAATAACACGATGTACAAGTATGATTTTATCGAATTGTATAATCCGACCGAACAACCGGTGGACCTGAGCGGCTGGACGCTTCAGTACGCGGATAAACCCAAGAACGGTTCTTGGACTTGGAAAACGCTAACCGGATTATCCGGGACGATCAAGCCTCACGGATATTTCCTCATTCAAGAAGATTTCGATCATGATCCTAGCGTCGGCGCTCCGATGGAAAGTCCGATTTACGGATCCGATCTGCCTGCGCCGGATATAACCGCAACGGCTGCAACCGGATTATTTAAAATGAACAAGGATTACGGAAAAATCGCTTTGGTTGCCAACGGCACTTCGTTGACGAATGCCGCCGATCCCCGGTCTGATGCGAATGCGGCTGCGTTAAAAGATTTGGCTGTCTATGATGCAGACGGAGCAGCCGGCACCGCAGGGGTAATCAAAGTATACAATTATGCCGTTCGCAAAGCGGTTAACCCGGCCGATCCGATCGGTGCAGGTTTGGCAACGAACAGCACGGACGGAAGCCCGAATGTCAACGAGGCGAAATACGGCAATGGCTACAATACGGACAATAACGCCGTCGATTTCCTCATTGGAGGAAGCACTTCCTTTTCGGGAACTAACCCCGCCAACGTCCGTAACTCCTCCAGCGCCTCCGCGCCGATCATGATCTACGCGCAACCCGATGCTCAGTATAATAAAATCGCGATGACTACCCCATCTGCGATCGATCCAAGCCATAATACCGTTTACTTACAATTTCCTTTCTACACCGGATTGAAAAGCGGATTCGATACGAATGACGTCGTTGTGGCAGGATTGCCCGCTGGCTTAAGCTATATCGTCAAGCCGGATGCGGCCAATCATAGACTTGGAATCGAAATCGGGCAAAGCCCTTCGAATCCGATTTCGACGGATACGCCGTTTACCGTGAAAGTAAAGGCTTCCGCCGTTTCTACGGGAGAGACGATCGATTCGGATGCGGTATCTTTCTCGATCGCGGCGCCACTGCCGCAAACGCCCTCAACGAAAGTACAGGCAACCGTTGATCAAGGCACGTTCAAGATGTCCACTACGACAAAAGTAGATGGGGTTCGTTCTTCCATTGCTTTATCCGTCCCGAACGTGGACACCGTCGGCTTGAAAAGCGCGATTGCTTCCAATGCCTACACCTTCACGCCGCCATTGCCGGCCGGATTGTCGTTAACGGCCGCAACCGATCCGGCGAATCATAAAATAACGTTCCAATTGTCGGGGACGCCGGCTGTTCCGATTACCGAAGACGTACATCTCAACCTTGTTCTGCATAATGGCGTTATGCAAAGCGCCACGGCTAACGGCCAGACGATTCAGGATTCCGATCCGATCGGCGGCATTACGATCGAGAAGATGAGCCCTGTCGTGGATCCGGCCAGAAAAACGTTTATCGTCGGCACCATGAAAGCAAGCAATGCCTTCTTTTCCGATCCCGCTATGAAGTCGGACAAATATGCCACGCAAGCGAAAACCGGCTTTGATTTCTTCCGCGGCACGCCGGATGTGTTTTTCAAGGATTTGAACACGGCCGTTTTACCTGTTCCTGCATCATGGAAACAACTTGGATTAACCGTAACGATTCAAGGAGACGCTCACCTGCAAAATGTCGGAACGTTCGAGAATGCCGACGGACAAGTGAAGTTCGACTTGAACGATTTCGACAGCGCATCGGATGCTCCGTTTTATTGGGATTTGCTTCGGATGGTACCTAGCCTCTATTTGGAGAGGGATAACGGCGCCAATGCCAATGAAAAATCGCTTACGGACGCGGACGTGAACGATATCGCAAGCACGTTTCTGGACGAATATCGGTCTACGCTCGATTCCTTACAAAAAGGAAGCTTAAATTTGTCCAAAGAGTTGACCGCAAGCAGTTTGGGCAACGGTTTTACGAAATCATTGGTCGCGCAGATGGAGGCGTCGACCCGAGTCGACCAATTGCAGAAAGCGGCTCCCGCGACTGGAAATGCCAGAACATTCCTATCGGACAGCAGTAAATACGTTGTTCCGACCGTCGCGCAGCGCCAGCAATTCGACGTGGCCTGGGCGTCTTATCTCGTAAGCATAAGTCAATTCGCCGCTGCCAAGAAAATCGATAATCCGAATTACTTTAACGTTAAAGATGTCGTTTATCGCATCAATCAGGGCAATTCGAGCAGGGGCTCGATGAGGTTTAACGTCGTTATCGAAGGTCCTTCCAGCGGGCCGGACGATGATATTCTGCTTGACGTAAAGGAAGAGTTTATTCCTAGCCTTTATTTGAACGTTGATGCTAATCCCAATGAATATACCCAGGCTTATGGCACGAATCACGGAAAACGGGTCGCTGACCTATATAAGAAAATGTCGGCGAATACGGAGAACTTCGCGGGGACGATGGCCATGGGAGGCCGGACTTTCTTGGTGCGAACGATCGCCGTCAGCAAAGGCGATTACACGAGCGCCAAAAGTCCGAAAGCGTTCAACTCCAAAGCGGATTTCTCGGATTACATGAAATATACGGCGCAAGCTTATGCAATGGCTCATGCCAGATCCAAAACGGGATTCGCGGCAAACTTCGCAGCCGCGATGGACGATGCTGCCTGGGCGGATTTTAAGTCGAAGCTGCTCGGACTTGCCGCCGATTACTACTTGCAAGCGAAATCGGATTTCGGACTCATGAAAGACGATCTGTCGAACGGTGCGCTATTGGACGTCGGTCATCTGTCAGGGCTTGTCGTGAAGGCAGGAACGACTGCAGTGGATTTGGCTCCCGTTTTCGCTAATTTGACTCCTTATGACGGTTATGCGGCCGGCGTTCCGGTTCGAAGCTATGCGACCCAAGTTCCCGCGGATGCTTCTTCCGTTTCGATCACGGCAACGGCGGCTGACAGCGGAGCCACGATTACGATGAATGGAGCATCGATTGCCGGGCTCAATTCGCAGACGATTACGCTCCATGACGGGATCAATCCGATCGACATTACCGTCAAGGCAAGAGACGGCTCGACGATAACGTATACGGTGGCGGTAAATCGCGCAGGCGATTCCGGCGGCAACCCGACCGAAAAGTCTCCTATCGTTATCAGCGAAATTTATGGGGGCGGCAATCAGGCAAGCTATAACGCCGACAATACGATTAAAAATCAGCCTCTGTATAAATATGATTACGTGGAGCTGTACAACCCGTCCAACCACGACGTCGATGTAAGCGGATGGAGCTTGCAATATGGCGGAGCAACCGCAACGACTTGGACCGTTATCGGACTGTCTGCGGCTTCCAAGCCGCATCCCGTCATCCCGGCGCATGGATATTTTCTTATCCAATTGGGCGCTTTCAGCGGCACTTTAAAAGCGGGCCAAAATGCAGCAACGCCTCAATATTCGCTTCCCGCCGCGGATTTGGTAGATCCGAACGGAACCGATATCGACAACAAAGACGGGAAAATCGCGTTGCTTGATCATGCGGTCGCTATGGACAAGGCGGATCCCAAAGCTTCGGCCAATGCTATCCATGTCGTGGATTTCGTAGGATTTGGCGGCGCGAACGCCTCTGAAGGAAGCAAAGCAGCCGCTTCCGGTTCCGTCATTAAATCTATCGTTCGCAAAGCGCTTGATCCGAAGTCGATCGCCGCAAGCAAGCTGCCTGTCTCGCACGCCTCGCTTGATCCTACCGCTGTCGGCGGCGGCGTATACGGCAACGGCTGGGATACCGACAATAACTCCGACGATTTTGCGGTGATCGGGAGCGGTAGCTACGGAACGCCGCAAAACTCGGCGAGCACGAGATACCCGGAAACCGTGTACGTGGAAACAGATCCGGCAAGCAACGAGATCGTCATGGATTCCGGAAAAACAGTCAATTCAAGCTATAGCACCGTGTATCTCTCGTTTCCCTACAATGCCGGCATCAAGAACGGCGCATTAGCAAACGGCACGGAGTATACGATCAGCGCGCTTCCGCCGGGGTTGATAGCGACAGTGACGGGAGATCCGGCCAACAATCGCGTCGCCGTCCAATTGGCCGGTACGGCCGGCACCGCGGTAACAAACGATATCGATCTGGGCATCGTGATTAAAGCGGCTGCGATCGCAACGACCGGAGAGTCTAAAGACTCTCCCCCGGTTACGGTTACGCTTCGACATTTTGCCGCGCAGACGGCTGTATCGGCGCAACCTTTGGGCGATACCAACCTATTAATGAGTTCGGATACCGCCTTGGATTCTTCGGCCAATTCCTTTACCTTGAAGCTGACGAACGGCACGATAAAAAGCGGGACGCTGACTCCGATGCAGGATTTCGCCATCAACGGTTTGCCTGTCGGATTTACCGCATCGGCCGTCGGGGATCCCGCGGCAAACACGGTGAAGTTTACGATCGCGGGAACGGCGAACTCTCCGGTGACGTCGAAAGTAAACTTGTCCGTCGTACTAAAAGGAGCATCCGTCTCGACTGCCGGACTGTCCGACTCGGCGCCAATCACGGGCATTACGCTTATTGATCATATGCAACCTATTCTCGATTTCGAGAATCAAGCCTGGAAGGCTCGTCTGTTCGAGCTGAGCAACGCCCCGATCGTCGGCCATTCGGTGACCGATGTCGGAACCGATTATAAAGTTGGAGACAGCGTAAAGCTGGGCGGATTCTCGGGACTGATCCACTTGCCCGGCGATCCGATCGATATTTACTACACGATTACGGACAGAGGTCCGAATGGAGATAAAGCGGACGTACCTAATTCCAAAGTATTTCCGGTTCCGGCCTTCTCGCCGCAAATCGACAAGATCCGGTTAAAGAACGGCCGAGTCGAAGTTCTCGAGCAAATTCCGCTCCGCTTGCCGGCAGGGTATTTGGATCCGGTGACGGGTACGAGTCTCATTTCCGGAATTTCCAACTTCCCTTCGAACAGCGGAGCTAAGCTTCCCGTTGACGGACAACTCGACGAGGTGCCGATCGGAGCGAACAACAGGGTGCTTCCTGCCGATCCTTACGGTTTGGATATCGAGAGCATCGGATACAATCCGAAGGACGACACGTTCTGGATCGGCGAGGAATATCGCCCGAGTCTCGTTCAAGTGAAGCGCGACGGTACGATCCTGCAACGGCTAGTTCCGAGCGGGGAAGAAGCGCTTTTCTCGAATGCTCCGGCAGTTCCGGTTCGCGGCGTAATTCCGGCCGTATTCGGAATGCGGGATCCGAACAAAGGCTTTGAAGGGGCATCGGTTACTCCGGACGGAAAATATTTGTTCGTCGTAAATCAGGGACCTTTAACAAATCCGGCCAATTCGGATCCGTCGAAGTCTTTCGCCCTGCGATTCCTGAAGATCGACTTGAGCAAACCGGTGCCGGAAACCGTCGGGGAGTATGTATATGTAACCGACATCGGCGGCAAATACATGATCTCGGATATCGTGGCACTCGATCAAGATCATGTTCTAGTGGATGAACGCGACGGGAAAGTCGCCCACAAAATGATTTACATGGCGGATTTCTCCCATGCTACGAACATTCTGGGCAAGCTCGATCAAACGACGGGCACTACGGTGGAATCCAAAATTCAATCCGGCTTCGTCGCTAATAAGACGTACGATTTCACCTTAGCAAATTCATCGGTTCTGACCGTGTCGCCCGCGAATAAATCGCTTGTTCTCAATCCGCTTGAGTTCGGATATCCCAACGCCAAGCTGGAAGGGCTGGCCCTGCCCAACGCTCATACGATCGTAATCGCCAACGACAATGACTTCGGCGTGGCGAACAGCGATAAAGAGCAGGTCTGGATGTATACATTGGATGTTCCTGTTGCCGCCGAGGCGCCGGTCGTTTCGAAAGCGAGCCGGACAGGTCAAGTGTCCGCGCTTATATCCGGCACTCAGGGTTCGACGGATATTACCATTACGGAAACGTTAGGGGAAGACAGTCTGCTGGGAACGGTCACCTTTGTGCTTCCGGAGGGGATTTCCGCGACCACTCAGGATGTCGTAGCGATTGGCGATGAACTGCCGCGCTTGCTGAACGCCTCCGAGATCATGCCGAATAGGAACGGTAAATATGTGGTCGTCGACGGTATTTCCCTTAAAAGCGGAGAGAAGATCAGACTTCATTTGGCAGGGAAGACGTTGCCGGGTACGTCGGCTGCCTTCCGGGTGTACGTCGATTCGGACGGACCGGAACGAAATTATTCCTTGAGCGCCGGAACGTCGGTTAACGCGGACACGGCACAGACGGCGAGCAACGAAGCCGGTTTGCAGTCGATAACCGTCGGCGGCAAGAACGTAGATTTGAATCATTCTATGACAACCGTTACTATGTTGCCGGGAACCCAATCGGTTAGCATCGTCGCAACTTTGCAACATACGAAGGCTTCCCTTCGCATTAACAATGAGACGGTAATAAGCGGAAACGCTAAATCCGTCGCGGTGACAACGGGGAAAAATCTCATTACGGTTACGGGCGTTGCCGAGAACGGGGCGGCTTTCCGAACGTACTCTTTAGAAATCGTTGTCCCGTTCCAAGTCGACGCAATTTCTTTGAATAAACAATCGCTGTCATTAAACAAAGGTCAAACATCGCAACTGATAGCGACAGTAACTCCTTTTGTCCCGGCCGATCTAGTATCCTGGTCGTCCGAACATCCGGAGATCGTCGCTGTGGCACAGAACGGATTGATTACGGCCCTATCCATCGGCAGCGCGGTAATTACGGCATATTCGGGTTCGAAGCAAGTGACCGTCTCCATTACGGTTACGGATAATCAGGATAGCGGTAACCCAGGAAACCCAGGAAACCCAGGAAACCCAGGAAGCCCAGGTGCAGGCGGACCGACTACGCCGAACGAAGGCGGCAATAGCTCCTCCGGAGTAACCATGGATCCGTCGAAAGTGAAGAGCAATGTCGAGACGGACGCTTCCGGTCGCAAGGCGGAACAACTTACAGTCGATTCAGGCTCGTTGTCCGAAGCGTTCTCGCAATTAACCGGGAAAAACAAAGCGTCGCAGCAAGTGATTATCAATTCGCAAACGAACGCGTCTTCAGTAATAGCGGGCTTACCTGCTAGCAGCTTGATCGAGGCATCCAAGTCCGTTCCGGATGCGACGATCGTGGTCAATATGGATAGAGTAAGCTATTCTCTGCCGCTGAAAGCTCTAGATTTAACTGCCGTCGCCCGCGAGCTGGGGGCAAATGCGGATCAAGTCGGCATTTCCATCCAACTTCAAACGTTAGACGGCGCGGAACTCGCGGCTGCTCTAGCTAAAACGGAGGCAAACGGAGCGAGAGCTTTGAGCTCTGTATTCGAGTTCAAGATCATGGCGACGGCAAATGGACGTACGACGGAAGTCCATTTGGTATCGGGGGTTTATGCGCCAAGAACGATCTTGCTCCCTGCGTCCGTCGACGCGAAAGCAGCAACGGTCGTACGGATTGAAGCAGATGGCACGTTATCGTTCGTACCGGCGGTAATTAGCGGCAGCAAAGCCCAATTTTTCAGTCCGACGAACAGTTTGTATGCGGTGGTGTCTTCGCCGAAGTCATTCCGCGACGTAACGGGACACTGGGCTCGCGGAGATATCGAAAAGATGGCGTCCAAGCTGATGGTAGCCGGATTCCAAGACGGGAGCTTCCGTCCGAACGGCCCAATCACCCGCGCCGAATTCACCGCGTTATTAGTCCGCTCTTTGGGCTTGAACGCTACCCAAGGAAACGTCCTGCCATTCAAAGACATCCGTTCGGGTGCCTGGTATACCGGCACCGTTCAAGCGGCCGTAGCCGCAGGTATCATTTCGGGCTTCCAGGACGGCTCGTTCCGCCCGGACGAGGCGGTCACGCGCGAGCAAATGGCCGTCGCGATCCAAAGGGCGCTGCAGTTCATCGGGAAGCCGCTGCCAGCGGCAAGCGCGGATCAAGTTCTTTTGAAGTTCAAAGATCGCACGGAGATTTCCGGATGGGCCCAATCCGCAGTCGCATCGCTTGCGCAGGCCGGACTGCTGACCGGGAGTGCTGGCAGCATTAACCCCGGCTCCACCGCCACTCGCGCGGAAACGGTCGTGTTGCTGGAGAGAATGCTGCAAAATGCGGGATTCTTGAATTAGCGGAAACAGGCAAGAGACTTAGCCCACTTGGGTCCTCTTCAAAGGAAAAGGTCAACCAGAACTGATCTGGTTGACCTTTTCTTATTAGGTGGGGTGGCTTCATCTATAAAAGAAAGCCAAGAAGATGTTTGCCAATAAAAGCGTAAAACAGCATTCCCGGAATTTTACCTATTGCGGATGCTAACGCATATAACGGAAATGAAATGGAAGCGGCACCGGCATAAACGGAAACGATCGCTTGCGGAAGTACCGGAACAAGACGTGCCAACAAGATGGAAACAAACGGATTCCTCTTCATTTTGGCAGTAAAAGCTTGTACTCGTTCGTTGTTCGACAGCCAGATTTCTGCTTGATCGCCATAAAAAAATCTAGCGTAAGCATACATCAGAAGAGAAGAAATCCAAGCGCCTGTCCAGCATAACAACGCGCCAGGGAAAGTGCCGTAAACAAATGCCATAATCCCAATGACGACGCTGTAAGGGAGTACGGGAAAAAAAGTAAGGCAGATCGTAATCAAAAGCATCAGAAACATCGAATGGGAGCCTTGCTGCATCCAAGCCAGCAGCTCGGTTTTATTTAAGAAAAGGACATAAACCATTAATGCGTAGAAAAGAATAGCAAGCCATTTTTTCATTCTCACGCTTCCTGCCAGTATCTAAAGTTGGTTATCCTGACCCGATTATACAGGAATGATTGGGAGAAGTCATAGTAGGAAGATCGCACGGCGGATGATTTATTCAACGCTTCCGATTTATTGTATAATGGCTAGATGAAAGACAGGGAAAGAGGGAACGGATGCCTACGATACTTGTTGCCGACGACGATGAGAACATTCGCGAACTCGTCTGTTTATTTCTACGCAACGACGGATTCGCGACAGTCGAAGCCGCGGACGGCAAGGAAGCACTAACCGTCTACGCCTCAACGCATATCGATCTTGTCGTGTTAGATATTATGATGCCGATCATGGATGGTTGGACATTATGCAAGGAGCTCAGAAAAGCCGATCCCGATCTTCCGTTACTTATGCTGACCGCGAGAGGCGAAACATGGGAGAAAGTGAAAGGGTTCGAATTAGGGACGGACGATTATTTGACGAAACCCTTCGATCCGTTGGAGTTGACGGCTCGTGTCAGGGCATTATTGAAACGCTACCGGATTGGCTCCACCCAGACGATCCAATTCGGCAACGTCACTCTCGATCGGCAGGCTTATAAAGTGATGAGAGGGACGGAGTCGTTCTCGTTGCCGCTCAAGGAGTTTGAATTGCTGTATAAGCTCGCCGGAACCCCAGGACAAGTGTATACGCGCGAACAGCTGATCGACCAGATTTGGGGGATTGATTACGCTGGAGATGATCGAACGATAGACGTGCATATCAAACGCCTGCGCGAGCGGTTCGCTAACGCATCCGATTTTCGCATCGAGACCGTACGTGGTCTTGGTTACCGGCTTGAGGTATACGAATGATTAATTCCTTATATACGCGCGTCGTTCTGACATTTCTAGTCTCCGTGATCGGAGGGACGATCATTGCGTTTTTTGTGGCAACTTGGGTCTATAAAGAGAAATTGAACGAAAACTTGCAAATTACCTTAAATGACTTCGGCAGGGATATCGCCCGGATTTACGAGACAATTCCGTTACGCGAAGCGGACTCGTTCGTAAGTGAAATGAAGCAGCTCAATTCTTTTCATATTCAAATATACGATGAAACGGGTAAGTTCCGGTCTTTCGGAAAAAATAACGAACACCATACTTTTAACGTGACGATGGAACAAGTAAAAGAAGTACTCGACGGAGACGTTGTCCAAGTCCAGACGAACGGCGTTGATCCCGTGCTCTTAGGTTTGCCGTTGAAAACGGAAATGGGAATAGAAGCGATGTTCGTGGAACAGCTCGCCCCCTCTTCCTCTTCATTTCTCGTCAAATGGATTTTGAATTTTGTGACCTATTCGTTGCTAGCAGGAAGCCTATTGATTCTGTTGGCCGCTATGTTTCTTGTCAAACCGATCAAAAAGCTGACAAAAGCGACTAAGCGAATAGCAGCTGGAGATTTCAACGTTAAGATGAATATTAAGCAAAAGGGCGAGATAGGTACTTTGGCTCGCAGCTTCGAAGAAATGATGCATGATCTGCAGCAGCTTGAGCAAATGCGCAGAGAATTCGTGTCGAACGTGTCTCACGAAGTTCAGTCGCCGCTCACCTCGATATCCGGTTACGCCATGGCGCTCAAGCAAGATGACATTGCGGATAACGATCGAAGCCGTTATCTCGATATTATTATCGCCGAAGCGGATCGGATGTCCAAGATGAGCGATAGCCTGTTAAAGCTGAGTTTGCTTGAATCGCAGTCACAGCAACTGCGGATGGTGACGTTCGGTCTTGATGAACAGATTAGACGAATCATCGTCGCGATCCAGCCGCAATGGTCGGCTCGCAACATCCGTTTCGAGCTAGATTTGAAGGCCGTTCGAATAACGGCCGATCATGAACTATTAACCCAGGTATGGACGAACATACTCGGCAATAGCATCAAATTTTCCATGGATGGCGGCGTTATTAACGTCAGCATCAAACAAGATACCCATAACGCAATCGTCCGAATATCGGACACCGGCATAGGGATTTCCCCCGAGGATCAGAAGCGTATATTCGATCGGTTTTTTAAGGCCGATCGTTCCCACAGTCGAAAGTATGGCGGTAGCGGCATGGGACTTGCCATCGTCAAACAGATCGTATCGCTTCATCAAGGCGACATCCGAGTGGAAAGCGAGCTCGGTCAAGGAACGACCGTCATGGTTAACTTGCCCCTCACTGCGCCAACGGATGAATTGGATTAAGGCTACGGCATTTAGTGCAAGTTTCTTGCAGTTGACGCCGTAGCTTTTTTGGTGTTCATACTCCGTTCATATTGTCGTCACGGAGAGTCCATCTTCGTCGTATAAGCTTTCCATATCGGCTTATAAAGTAACCTAACAAACAGACGAAGACAGGGGAAGATGCGAGTGAAAAAGACGATGACCATACTACTTAAAACAATAGGAGTTATAGCGATTGCGATCGGACTTTTTCTAGTCATTGTTTTTATCGTGAATAGGGTCTGCAACAAATCGGAGCAAGGGAAAATAGAACCCTATGGCCAGTTCGTCACCGTTGATGGGAAAAATATGAATGTTACGATTCAAGGAAAGGGCGAAGAAACGGTCGTACTCCTGCCCGGTTATGGAACAGCAGCGCCGGAGCTTGATTTTAAGCCGCTTATCGAAGAGCTATCTCCATATTACAAAGTCGTCGCGATTGAGCCTTTCGGTTACGGATTAAGCGATGAAACCGAAAAGGAACGAACCATGGACAATATCGTAAGCGAAATTCATCAAGCTCTGCAAAGCCTTAATATCGATCGATATATTTTAATGGGTCACTCCATTGCAGGCATTTACGGACTGGATTACGTGAACAAATATAAAAACGAAGTGAGTGCCTTTGTCGGGATCGATAGCAGCGTTCCGACGCAAGGCGGTGTAGATGCTGAAGTCCCGACAACAACGTTCAAACTAATGAAAAAATCAGGTCTCTTAAGATTACTGATAAAACTACAAGGCGATCCCTATGCTTCATCAGACTTCGACGAAAAAACAAAAGAACAAATGAGAATGATTACGAATAAAAATATATATAATGACACTACTTTAAATGAAATGAAAAATTTCACTGCTAATTTCGATGGGGCTCAACAGTTATCGTTCCCAAAAACACTACCTGTCATTTTCTTTTTGCAAGCGAATAATACGGACGTTGAGGGATGGATACCGCTGCATCAAGAACAAATCAAAGATTCCGTAAACGGAAAAGTGATCACGCTTGAAGGAGATCATTATTTACACCATACCCGATCCAAAGAAATCGCCGAAAAATTTAGGGAATTCATGGGGGATATAAAAAAATAAATTTTTTCTTTAATCCTGAAAAACCGCGAAGGCTTGCCGCTTCGCGGTTTTTGTTGTTTTATCGACAAGGCTTTTCATAATTCTTTTATCGGTCCTCTGTAAAATTCGTACTAGTGAGACATTAGGAACTGTTTGATCGAGAGGGGAAGAAAAATGCGCAAATTCGTGATTCGAGGATTGATTTCCATCATGGCGATGCTAACTGTGCTCGGAACATTCAACGGAGGTTTACTCCGATCCGACAAGGCTTTTGCGGCTGCGCCGTTTCCGGGCAGCGGGACGGCTGTTAGCCCTTATCTGGTAGGGACTGCGGATCTTTTTAATAGTATCAGGAGTTATCGGACTTCGAAGTATTATTTCAAATTGACGAGCGATATCGATTTGAGCGGCTATGCGGCGGCAACGGGCTGGGATCCGATCGGCAATATCAGCGGTCCTTTTTATGCCCACATAGATGGCGATGGATATAAAATTACGGGATTAAAAATAAATAATCCGACCGGCGATTATATGGGACTGTTCGGCTACCTGGGATCAGGTTATTCGATTACGAATTTGACGCTCGATCAAGTATCGATAACCGGGAATCAATACGTGGGCGGTCTGGCCGGGTATATGGTGGCCGGTACGATCGGCAACGTCTCCGTCTCCGGGAACGTAACCGGTAAGGTTGATGTAGGCGGTTTAGTCGGTTCAAATTACGGCGGAACGATTAACGGCAGCCATGCGTCGGCGACGGTAAACGGAACCACTGACGTCGGAGGATTGGTTGGCGACTTTTGGATGAATGGGTCGTCAATCAACAATAGCTACGCTTCAGGGGATGTAAGCGGCGGAAACAGTAGCGAAAACGTAGGCGGCTTGGTTGGAGTTGCGGGTACGGCAACCGTCATTAGCAACAGTTATACCTCTGGCCGCGTAAGCGGGGGTTCGAAAGTAGGCGGTTTGGTCGGCAGTCTTGTTGCTGTAACCCTAAGCAATAGTTACGCCTCTGGCGACGTAAGCGGAAATTCATTCGTAGGCGGTTTGGTCGGTACCAGCGCCACCACGGCACTGATTACCGATAGCTATGCCTCGGGGGCAGTTCGCGGCACTTCTAGTGTCGGCGGTTTTCTAGGTCACAAAAATTACAATTTAACGATCAAGAACAGCTATGCTTCCGGTCTCGTGAATGAAGGCATTGGAAGCATGAATGTAGGCGGATTTGTGGGAGAAACTGATAGCGGCGGAGCGCCGATCATCAATAGCTTCTATGACATAAATGGGACAGGTCAGTCGATCTCAGCCGGTGGTAGCGGCATTTCAACCGGACTCATGCAGAATAGAAGCACGTTTGAGGCTGACACCGCGAATAAGTGGGATTTCTCGACGAAGTGGGCGATCGAATCGATACGCAATGGGGGGTATCCCTATTTGTTAACGACTCAAGCGTATCTGGATTATGACGGAAACGGAGGCATTAACGGTACGGTTCCTTCGAGCCGCTCTTATGTGCCAGGAGAAAAAGTCGGCGTGCATGCGGGAACGTTTGTCCTAAACCAGGCTTTAATCGATGCGGGATGCATCTTCTACGGGTGGAATACGAAAGCGAACGGAAGCGGAGTTACGTATAAGCCGGGCGATTCTATTACTCTTACGTCCAATACGACCCTGTACGCGAGTTGGATGATCCCGAGCGGGAACGCGGGGTTGACCACGACGATCGGTACCGTTAGCTCGAACGGATCGGCCGAAGAAAGCGTGACGAACGTTCCGTATGGAACGACGCTAACCGCGTTAAAAGCGGCGATTACGCCGGCTGCGGATGCGACGTACGAAATTTACGACGCGGACGGAACAACGGTAGCGACGCTATTGAAGTCGGGAACGAAAATTATCGTTACCGCGCAGGATCGAATAACGAAGGTTACCTATACGGTGACCGTAAACGCGAACAGCGCGAAGGACATAACATCCTATAGCTTGGCAGCGCAGACCGGAGCAGCCACGATTAACGCGACCGCTCGTACAGTCTCTATTCAAGTCGCTTATGGAACCGATAGGAGCAGTTTGGCTGCTACTTTCGCATTATCAACTGACGCTACGGCGAATGTCGGCGGCGTAGATCAAATCAGCGGAACGACGGTTAACGATTTCCGCAACCCGGTTACCTATGTCGTGAAAGCGGGAGACGGAAGCACGCAGAGTTGGACAGTCACCGTGACGGTTGCGCTTAACAGCGCGAAAGATATAACCGCATTCAGCTTGGCGGCGCAAACCGGACCGGCGACGATAAATACAACATCGCGCACGGTTAGCATTAAAGTCGCATACGGTACCAGCTTGAACGGCTTGGTCGCCTCGTTTACTTTATCCGCCGGAGCCACGGCGAAGGTCGGTTCGACGATTCAAACGAGCGGTACGACCTCTAACAATTTTACAAGTGCGGTTACCTATACTGTGACAGCGGAGAATGGCACTTCGCAGACCTGGAAAGTCACAGTAACCGTCGCGGCTGCAAGCAGCGCGAAGGACATCACGGCATTTAGCTTGGCTGAGCAAACCAATGCGGCAACGATTAATGCGACCGCGCATACCGTGTCGATTGAAGTGACGAACGGCACCCAGGCGAACGGTTTGGTGGCTACGTTCACGTTGTCTGCCGGAGCAACTGTCAAGGTTGGCGGCTACGATCAAGTTAGCGGTACGACGGCCAATGATTTCACGAATGCCGTTCTCTATACGGTGAAGGCCGAAAACGGCACTACGCAGGACTGGACGGTTACCTTGAGCGTGGCGAAGAGCAGCGTCGCAACGCTGACCTCGACGATCGGCACCGTAAGCGCTGGCGGAACAGCTAGCGAAACGATCACGAACATCCCATACGGCACCACGTTAGCCGCATTGAAGGCAGCGATCACGCTAGCGGCGAATGCCACGTACGAAGTCTATGAAGCGGATGGAACAACGGTAGCGAGCATACTGGCCTCTGGCTATAAGATTATCGTAACCGCGCAAGACGGAACGACGCAGGTCACGTATACCGTGACGGTGAATGGGCCATTGAGCAGCGCCGCGACGCTGACTTCGACGATCGGCACCGTAAGCGCTGGCGGAACAGCAAGCGAAACGATCACGAACATCCCATACGGCACCACGTTAGCCGTATTGAAGGCAGCGATCACGCTAGCGGCGAATGCCACGTACGAAGTCTATGAAGCGGATGGAACAACGGTAGCGAGCATACTGGCCTCTAGCTATAAGATTATCGTAACCGCGCAAGACGGAACGACGCAGGTCACGTATACCGTGACGGTGAATGGGCCATTGAGCAGCGTCGCAACGCTGACTTCGACGATCGGCACCGTAAGCGCTGGCGGAACAGCAAGCGAAACGATCACGAACATCCCATACGGCACCACGTTAGCCGCATTGAAGGCTGCGATCACGGTAGCGGCGAATGCCACATACGAAGTCTATGAAGCGGATGGAACAACGGTAGCGAGCATACTGGCCTCTGGCTATAAGATTATCGTAACCGCGCAAGACGGAACGACGCAGGTCACGTATACCGTGACGGTGAATGGGCCATTGAGCAGCGTCGCAACGCTGACCTCGACGATCGGCACCGTAAGCGCTGGCGGAACAACAAGCGAAACGATCACGAACATCCCATACGGCACCACGTTAGCCGCATTGAAGGCAGCGATTACGCAAGCGGCGAATGCCACATACGAAGTCTATGAAGCAAATGGAACAACGGTAGCGAGCTTACTGGCCTCTGGCTACAAGATTATCGTAACCGCGCAAGACGGAACGACGACGGTCACGTATACCGTGACGGTGAATGGGCCATTGAGCAGCGTCGCAACGCTGACCTCGACGATCGGCACCGTAAGCGCTGGCGGAACAACAAGCGAAACGATCAAGAACATCCCATACGGTACCACGTTAGCCGCATTGAAGGCAGCGATCACGCTAGCGGCGAATGCCACATACGAAGTATATGAAGCAAATGGAACAACGGTAGCGAGCATACTGGCCTCTGGCTATAAGATTATCGTAACCGCGCAAGACGGAACGACGACGGTCACGTATACCGTGACGGTGAATACATTGCCGCCTGGTGGAGGTTCGACAACGCCAACCTCGCCAACCAACACCATTGTAAGCTCGACGGACGGGAAGTTGACGCTTCCGTCTGGTAGAGAGGGTGTGGTTAGCTTAGACAATGAGGTCATCGTTTCGGTTCCTGCCGATGCGACGGACAAAGAAATCAAAATAATAATCGACAAGTTGACGGATTCGCGGGAGCTCCTCACGAATAATGAAGTTCTGGTTACAGCGATTTACGAGATTCTGAAAAATTTCCCGGAGAACTTCTTGAAGCCTGTCACGCTTACCTTCACGTTTGATCCGGCACGCTTGAAGAGCAATCAAACGGTTGCTGTCTTCTACTTTGATGAAGCGAAGAAAATCTGGGTAGAAGTGAAGGGAGGCAAGATAAACAAAAATCAAATTACCGTAACGGTTAATCACTTTACGAAGTTTGCGGTATTTACCGTAGGCGGGCAAGAGCCCCCGGCCAATCCTGAACCGAAGGTTACTTTGAGCGATATTGCCGGACACTGGGCCGAGGCCGCGATCAAGCAAGCGATAGCTGGCGGAATCGTCACGGGATATCCGGATGGAACTTTCAAACCCAACCGCACCGTGACGCGCGCTGAATTTACGGTGATGCTGATGAACGCGTTAAAGCTGCATGGAGCAGAGGCAACGCTGACTTTCACCGATTCGAAGAAGGTTGGGGCTTGGGCAAAGAGCGCAGTGGCGCAAGCGGTGCAAGCCGGCTATATAAAAGGTTATCAAGATGGGACTTTCCGACCGGATGCGGCGATAACTCGCGCGGAGATGGCCGCGATGGTAGCAAAGGCGCTCGGTTTGTCCGTGCAGGAGGGTTCTTTAACCGGATTTGCGGATGACAAGAACATTCCGGCTTGGGCGAAAAGCGCAGTCGCAACCATGAAGGAGCTAGGTCTGATTACAGGCAAAGGCGGCAATAAGTTCGCGCCTGCAGCGGAAACGACAAGAGCCGAAGCCATAACCGTCCTGTTGAATATGCTGATCTATAAGAACAAGTGAATATAGTAAAAGCAGAAAAGAAGGGGGAGTTGTTCCCCCTTCTTTTCTGCTTTTTATGAATATATTGTCGATTTACCTCAGTTTAACCTTGGAAGTTTACTATGAGTTTGCTTAAGAAGAAATTAGGTGTGTTAAGGTTTTGCGACGTTTTGAATCAAGTACTAATCGGAGGGTTAATATGAAAAGTTCGAGCAAAAGGTTATATCGAGTCTTTCTGATATTTCTTATAGGAAGCATTATGGGAACCTCGTATCCGCAGTCCTCCGCGTCTGCTGACTCCATTTTCGCCGGAGGGGACGGAACGAGCGGTTCGCCCTACCTGATTGCCAATGCGGTTCAACTGAACGCGATTAGGAACAATGTAAGCGCCCAGTACAAGCTCGTTTCCGATATTGATTTGTCGTCTTATGCCGCTGCTGATAGCGGAAAGGGCTGGAAGCCAATCGAGGGCAATTTCACCGGGTCGCTGGACGGTGACGGACATCGGATTATAGGCTTGGCCATCAAGCGCGGCGGCGTGCAAAATGTAGGTTTGTTCGAATGGGTCTATATGGGGAAAGTCGTGAATTTGAAGCTCCTCGAAGCCGATGTGAAAGGAGGCTCCACTACCGGTATTCTAGCCGCTAACGCGGTGAACGCTACGCTGTCGCGTGTTTACGCTTCCGGATCTGTGGAAGGAGCACAGGAAGTGGGGGGATTAATTGGCAAATTACAAGGCTCAACCGTCACGTATGCCGGCTCCTCGGCATCCGTCTATGGAAGCTCGTCTTCGGTCGGCGGCCTGGTAGGCTATTCTTCCGGGGCCGGCGGGGAACTTTCGGACAGTTATGCGGAGGGAGACGTCCATGCCGCGGGCGATTATGCAGGCGGGCTCATCGGCAATTCCAATGGCGGAACGATTATGCGCAGTTACGCCTCCGGAGACGTCTTTAGCGATCAGAACAGCGTCGGCGGATTACTAGGTACGGGTTATACCGGACTTGTACAGGATAGCTATGCGTTAGGTTCGGTTAGCGGATCAAGGACCGTCGGCGGTTTAATAGGCTATTTGTACGGTCTGACGGTCAAGAATAGCTATGCAGCTGGCCGTGTGTCAGGTAACGACACTTATGGCGGTTTTGGAGGGTATGGCTATGGTTCAACGGTTACGGGATCATACTGGGATGAAACGGCATCAGGCATTTCATATCCGTACAGTTGGTCTTCCGACTCTTCGGGCGTCACCGGACGAACGACCGCGAGTATGTTGCAAGCGTCAAGCTTCCCGGGCTGGAGCTTTAATGGGACGTGGGCAGGAGCGGCGGGAAAAAGCTATCCTTATTTGAAAGATAACGCGCCTATGTGGTTGACAGATTTAGTGGCGGTCCCAAACGCAGGGATATCAGGAACCATGGCTCCGTCCTTTA
Source organism: Cohnella endophytica (assembly GCF_003628305.1). GTDB lineage: Bacteria > Bacillota > Bacilli > Paenibacillales > Paenibacillaceae > Cohnella > Cohnella endophytica. The sequence continues at coordinate 156,290 of NZ_RBZM01000004.1, forward strand.
AACCCACCGTAAAGCAGTATGATATTAGCGTGACGAATCCGGCTACGGCGGTGGCGATTACGGCTCCCGCGGCGAATGCCGGGGCAAACGTAAACATCGCCGGCGGCAACGCGATTGTTGCCGGCAACAATACGGTAACGGTTACCGTAAGCGACGGCAACGGCAGAGATCAGGTTTATATTTTACATATCAATAAGTTAGCTTCGGGCACCTTGTCCTCTGACGCCCAATTGTCGGATTTACTAGTGAACGGGGTTTCCGTAGTGGGTTTTAATAGCGGCACCGCATCCTACACGGTAACCGTCCCGAATGCGGATACGGTTGCGAATATTACGGCTGCAACGCATAACGCCGATGCGACTTATTCGGTATCCGGTTGCGGGAATCTAGTAATGGGGAACAACATTTGTAAGGTTATCGTATCCGCATCGGATGGAACGCAGATGACATATACGCTTACCGTTATTCGCAATCGGTTCGCCGGGGGAGAGGGAACATCCGCATCCCCGTATTTAATTGCCACGGCGGACCAGTTAAATGCGGTTCGCCTTGATTATCAGAAAGCATTTCGGCTTACGGCCGACATCGACTTGTCCTCCTACGCGACGGCAAACGGAGGGGCAGGCTGGGAGCCGATTTATTTCGAAGGGATTTTGGACGGAAACGGTCATAGCATTAAGGGGCTTACGATCAATCGTCCGAATGAAGATATAATCGGTCTGTTTCAATACATCTATATAGGCAATGTTTACAATTTGAAAATCGTGCAAGCCAATATCGTCGGTCGAGACAATACGGGAGTGTTAGTAGGTTGGCATAGTTCGAGTACGATAACCAACGTTACTGTCTCGGGGAGTGTATCGGGTCGTAACAGCGTGGGCGGTTTGATCGGATACGTGACGTACGGAACGGTTACGTCAAGCGGTTCAATTGCCAACGTTACGGGCAGCGGCAATTCAATTGGAGGCTTAATCGGTTTAAACGAGGGGGGGACAGTAAACGCAGCTTATGCCGAAGGGAATGTTCAAGGCTCCTCGTTGGTAGGGGGTCTAATCGGGAGCGATAACTACTCAAGCACGATCTCGAATACTTTCGCTACGGGACAAGTAACCGCAACTAACGCTTCCGCGGGCGGTCTGATCGGCAAGACCCAATCGGGCACCTATAAAACCAGCTATGCGACGGGTAAGGTGACGGCCGCTAGCGCTGCCGGCGGACTGGTAGGCACCAAAACGAGCGGGACCTTTACGAACTCCTATTGGAATACGACGACCTCGGGGTTGAGCAGCGGCGTAGGTTCGGGAAGCGCTACAGGAATGACGGGATATGCATCGGCGAGTATGAAGCTAAGCGCCAGCTATAATACATGGGACTTCAGCACGGTATGGAATATCGTCAGCGGGACAACGACGCCTTATCTTCGCGGAATATTGCCCTTATGGTTGACCGATTTGACGGTAACGGCAAATTCGGGAGCGGTCGCCCCCGTGTCTCCGAGCGTGGATAATATCACTTCGTCCTACATGGCTGCAGTCGCAAGCGATGCGAATAGCGTCTCGATTACGGGAACGACGATAAATCCAACGGATAGCATGACCGTAGTCGGCGGCGCTAATTTGGCCGTTGGCAACAATAGCGTCACGGTTACCATTTCCGGTTCTAACGGTTTCGGCAGCAGGCAGTACGCACTGAACGTTGTACGTTCTAATCCATCGAGTTCGGGATTAAGTTCTTTATCGCTTTCTTCCGGAACGCTCAGTCCGACATTTACGGAAGCCGTAACGACGTATAACGCGAGCGTTGCATATGGAGTTTCCAGCTTAAACGTGACTCCGTACGTCAGTAACGCGGGCTCTACGGTCAAAGTGAACGGAATAAGCGTAAATAGCGGACAGACCAGCGGAAGTATCGCGCTTACGGCCGGAACGGCAAATACGATCGTCGTGGAAGTGACTTCGCAGGACGGGACGAATACGAAAGCCTATAACGTGACCGTAACGCGCGCGGCCGGAAGCTCCAATGCGAACTTAAGCGCATTGACAACGACTGCGGGAACGCTCAGCCCGACCTTTGCGGCCGGAACTACGGCGTATACGGTTCCTACGGTCGCCAATACAACAACTTCCGTTACGGTTAAGCCGACGGTAGCGGATTCGGCATCGACGGTGAAGGCTAGCGTGAACGGAGGGGCGGAAATCGCGGTCACGAGCGGCAGTAACAGCTCGGCGCTTGCCCTTAATGTCGGAAGCAACAGCATTGTTATTACGGTTACCGCGCAAGACGGCACGACAAAGAGCTATACGCTGACCGTGTCGAGGGCAGCCAGTACGGTTGCGACATTGGCCGGCTTGACATTGTCTTCGGGCTCTTTAAGTCCGACTTTTAACGTGAATACGTTAACCTATACCTCGACTGCCGCGAATAGCTACTCGAGCGTTACCGTTACGCCTACGGTGACGAATGCGAATGCAACCGTGACCGTGAGCGTTAACGGCGGAAATCCGATTCCGGTCGTCAGCGGGCAGAGCAGCGCAGCGCTTGCGCTCAATACCGGTTCCAATGTCATCAACGTGGTCGTTACGGCTCAAGACGGCACGACGACGAAAACTTATAAGATTACCGTTACGCGCAACAAAAGTACGGCTGCGGACATTACCGCATTCAGTTTCGAAGGATTAACTCCAGCGGTAACGGGTACGATCAGCGGAAATACAATTAACTTGACGGTTCCCTATGGAACTAGTAAAAATGCGTTAGTCGCTAGCTTTACGAACGCGCAAGCGTCATCCGTCCAAGTGGGGGCAACCGCGCAGACAAGCGGGATAACGGCCAATGACTTTAGCTCCCCGGTAACTTATAAGGTTACGGCGGAAGACGGCATAACGACCAAAAGCTATATCGTTACGGTAACGGTTGGGGCGAATACGGCCAAAGATCTTACGTCCTACAGCTTTGCGGATTTATCGCCGGTCGTAATAGGCGCGATTACTGGAAGCAACGTTACGTTGACGGTACCCTACGGCACGAATGTATCGTCGTTGGTCGCAACCTTCGACAGCACGGGGGTTGCCGTGAAGATAGGCTCGATTGCCCAAACAAGCGGCGCGACATCGAATAATTTTATTTCACCGGTAACTTACACGATATTGGCGGCGGATGGCAGTTCGAAGCTTTACCTCGTAACCGTCATAACCTCGGCGAATGCTGCTAAGGAGATTACTTCCTTTAGCCTTGCCGAGCAGACGGGAGCGGCGACGATTAACGCGGCGGCGCATACGGTCGCGATCGAAGTGGCATACGGAACGAACTTGGCAGCCTTGGCGCCTACTGTGACCGTATCGGCGAATGCGACGGTAAGTCCGGCTTCGGGAGCGACAGTGGACTTCTCGGGCGGCGCGGTAAGCTATACGGTGACGGCGGAAAACGGCGATACGCAGACGTGGACGGTAACGGTAAGCATAGAGCCGGCACCTTTGAGCGGGGATAACGCGGTAACCGGCTTTACGTTGGCCGAACAGACGGGAGCGGCGACGATTAACGCGGCGGCACATTCGGTCGCGATCGAAGTGGCATACGGAACGAACTTGGCGGCCTTGGCGCCGACTGTGACCGTATCGGCGAATGCGACGGTAAGTCCGGCTTCGGGAACGCCTGAGGATTTCTCGGGCGGAGCAGTAACCTATACGGTGACGGCGGAAAACGGCGATACGCAGGCATGGACGGTAACGGTAAGCGAAGCGTCGGCACCTTTGAGCGGAGCGAACGCGCTTACCGGATTTACGTTGGCCGAACAGACGGGAGCGGCGACGATTAACGCGGCGGCACATTCGGTCGCGATTGAAGTGGCATACGGAACGAACTTGGCGGCCTTGGCGCCGACTGTGACCGTATCGGCGAATGCGACGGTAAGTCCGGCTTCGGGAGCGACGGTCGATTTCTCGGGCGGCGCGGTAAGCTATACGGTGACGGCGGAAAACAGCGATACGCAGTCATGGACGGTAACGGTAAGCGAAGCATCGGCGCCTTTGAGCGGGGCGAACGCACTTACCGGCTTTACGTTGGCCGAACAGACGGAAGCGGCGACGATTAACGCGTCGGCACATACGGTTGCGATCGAAGTGGCATACGGAACGAACTTGGCGGCCTTGACGCCGACAGTAACCGTGTCGGCGAATGCGACGGTAAGTCCGGCCTCGGGTGCGACGGTGGATTTCTCGGGCGGCGCGGTAAGCTATACGGTGACGGCGGAAAACGGCAATACACAGACGTGGACGGTAACGGTAAGCGAAGCGCCGGCGCCATTGAGCGGAGCGAACGCACTTACCGGATTTACGTTGGCTGAGCAGACGGGAGCGGCAACGATTAACGAGGCGACGCATACGGTCTCTATCGAAGTGGCATACGGAACGAACTTGGCAGCCTTGGCACCTACAGTGACCGTATCGGCGAATGCGACGGTAAGTCCTGCCTCGGGAGCGACGGTGGATTTCTCGGGCGGCCCCGTCAACTATATCGTTACGGCGCAAAACGGAACACGGAAGATCTATCAAATTACAGTCAACCTCGCTCTACCAGGCGGCGATAATGGTAACGGTAACGGTAACAATAACGGTAATGGTAACGGCAACGGCAATGGCAATGGCAATGGCAATGGCAATGGCAATCCTTCTCCCAGCGATGGAGCCTCAGGCTCGAATCCTCCGCAAGATCAGACGACGCCGCCGGAGGAGCTAAAAATCGTCTTCACGGATACGAAAGGACATTGGGCGGAAAAAGCGATTGACCAGGCGTTGGCCAAAGGCTTGGCAACCGGGTATCTCGATGGCACGTTCCAACCGAATCGTTCGGTTACGCGAGCCGAATTCGCGGTTATGCTTTTCCGGGCTTTGAAACTCAAGGGGGAGAACGCGTCTAGCTCTTTCACCGATAAGGATAAGATTGGTTCATGGGCTACGGTTGCAATCGCGGAACTCGTGAAACTCGGCATCGTCGGCGGTTATCTTGATGGAAGTTTCCAACCGGATAAGAAAATTACCCGTACCGAGATGACGGTGATGTTGGCCAGAACGTTAAAAATTATTTACGGAAATTCCGTTAAGCCCGATTTAACGACAACTTTTAATGACAATCCTAATATTCCGCAATGGGCAAGGGCTGATATTGCAACCGTCGCTAAGCTTGGTATCGTTCAGGGACAGCAGGGCAATCAATTCGCGCCTAGCGCCTTGGCGTCGAGAGCCGAAGCGATAACCGTTCTATTGAGAATGCTGGAACTGAAAGAATAGCCGCGGGAAATTGACGAATAGGCCGTGACCTCTTAAGGAGGACGGCCTATTCTCGTACTATCACGACCGACTTAACCTGAAGGGAGATCCGGCATGCGAGCATTGAGGAGAGATGGCGTTGCGCGTGCCATAACAATTGGATGCTGCTTGATGTTTATCTTGATTACGGCAGCTTGGAGTGGTTCGACGAAAGCAATGGCCAGCGATATCACAGCGCAGCATTCGAGTCCTGTGGTTTTATCCGATGATTCTCTCTCCTATCGCCTTAACGAGCAAATGGATGTATTGCCGGACGGCAAACGTCAATGGACTTTTAAAGACATTCAAACGACGGAGCTTCAAAGCCAATTTCAGCCTGCCAAGGGCGAGTCGGCTTTTGGATTCGCGGCTTCCTCTTATTGGATTCGTCTTAGCCTCGAGAACGAATCCGCAAGCGAACAATGGGAGATTAGCCTGTTAAACCCGCTAATGGATATCGTTCAAGTTTTTGCTCCTCGCATTCAGGGTTCGACGCCCCTTGCCGATATCAACCGGCAGTATCCGACGTTTGAATTAAAACTTCCCGTTGGACAGGCTGTTACTCTATATGTTCATTGCGAAACCTGGGGTTCCATGATCATTCCCCTACGGTTATCGGAACAATCGACGGTATACGATTCCGAACATACCGAATTTTTATTGTATGGTTTATATTACGGCATGATCGTCATTATTATCGTGTATATGTTCTCCGTCTATATGACCTTTCGCGACATATCCTATCTCTACTATATTCTTTATATTTTTTGCTTCAGCTTGGCGCAATTCGTCTGGAACGGGTTGGGGAGGCCGCTTTTTCAGTCTGGTTTCTTAGCTGAAAAGATGGAAAGAAGCTTGTTGTTAAGCGGTCCGTCCAATACCTATGATTTTTTCTACATCATGAGCGTAGGGTTCGGATTTCTTGCCCTTAGGAAAATATTAAATCCGCGAAATTACGCGCCACGGATCGACTTTATATGCCGTTGGATGATTATGATCTGTTCCCTTCTGCTTGCCTGTATTTTTTTATTTTATTCTTTTGGAATCGCTCGGTATTTGATCTGGTTCAAGACCGTCATTTATTTAATGGTGCCTTTCGTTATGATAGGTTGCGCATGGAAAGGGAATCGCTTGGCGCAGTATCTTTCCATCGCGATTTTGCCGCTTCTGATCACCGGCGGTCCGAGCATGTTATTGTCGTTCGGATTACTGCCCGACAACTTGATAACTCATTTCGGAATGCAATTCGGATCGGCAACGGAATTTCTGATTATGTCGCTCGTTCTGTATGAGCACGTTTCTAGATTGCAGAAAAACCAAGCAAAAGCGCAGGATGAAGTGGTAGCAAGACTGGAGAATTGGAATGAGGCTTTGCAGAAGACGGTAGAAGAACAAACGGATAGTCTGAAGCGGACGAACGATGAGCTCAGGTCCGCTCAACAATCCCGTACGAGGTTGCTGCAAAATATTTCTCATGACATCCGCGCTCCGCTAAATTACGTGCAGGGCGGCATCCAAGCGCTCATGCGTAAAATGGCGAAACAGTCCGAGCAACAAATGAAAATCGTGAGGAACGTTTACAATAAAGTGTTTGAAGTTAATCGCTTTATCGATGACTTTCTGCAACTTAGCCGCCATCAGGACTTGCAGGAAGAGAGGGTTCCGCAGATGGTCGTTTTTCGGGATTACATATTATCCGCATTCGAAGAGGTTGGCGCGGATATTGAATATTCAGGTCTCCATTGCGAAACGATTGTACAAGCGACGAAAGTCGATGCGCGGATAGCCATCGATCCTCATCTGCTCAAAAGAGCCATCGCCAATTTGGTTAGCAATGCATGTAAATTTACGCCGAAAGGCGGCACGATCACCCTTCAAGCAACAGTCGGAACAAATTACGGCATCATTATGGTCCAAGATACAGGTCAAGGTATTGCTGCAGAGCATCTTGAAGCGATTTTTCGAAGACATTATAAGTCGGGAGAAGCGCAAGGCAGCGGATTGGGCTTAGCGATTGCCAAGGAAATCATTGAACGGACCGGCGGCAAGATTTGGGTGGAAAGCGAGCTCGAGGTCGGCTCCCGGTTTTATTTCACGTTGCCGTTAGCGGAGGCTTAGCTATATTACGTAGTAGCGAAAGGGGGAGGAAGCGGTATGCGAATGATACGGAATATATTTCTGATCAGTATGCTGGGTATATTCCTTGTTCCTTTCACGGCGGCGGCACGGGCGTCGGTTCAGGAGGGGACGCTGCAGTTAACGGATGCTGTTCGCGTCTATCCTTTAAATCCTTATATCGAAGTACTGGCAGACGAAAAAGGGGAATGGACTTTGCAGGATGTGTTATCGCCGACCCTGAATAAGGGCTTTCAATCCGCCGCCGGTAAATCCTCCTTCGGATACACGGCATCCGTGTACTGGATACGAGTTGCTATCTTCAATGATTCGGCTCGCTTGCAATGGGAATTAAGCTTGAAAAATCCATTGATGAATAAAGTTCAGGTATACGGCCTTAGCCGAACCGCGGTCTTAAATCGCAATGTTCCCACATTCGCGATTCAGCTTCCCCAAGATCAAGTCTCAACTCTATATATTCGCAGCGTAACTCCCGATACGATGATCCTCCCGCTAAAGCTATCCGATCAATCTAGCGTTTATCGTACCGTGCATTCGGAATTTCTCGTACTCGGGTTTTATTATGGGGCGATGCTGATCATCGTAATCTGTTTGTTTGCCTTGTTTATTTCGACTAAAAATCGCGCCTTTCTCTATTATTCCTTGTATATCTTGTTCTACACCTGGGCTAACTATGTTTGGAACGGCTTGGCCGGCGAGTACTCAGGTACCGGGCTTACAGCGGAGAAAGCCGGAAGAACGCTATTTTTCAAGGCTCCGTCAGAGGCATACGAGTTTTATTTTTTGTTAAGCGTTTGGTTTGGCTGCCTATTCTTAAGAAACGTCATGTCTCCGGTTTCATATGCGCCGAAGATAGACGGACTGCTCCGTTGGATGATTGGGGCGTGCCCCTTCATTCTCTTCGCGATAGGCAGCATTTATCCGTATGGGATGGCTCCTTATTTAGCTAAGTTTAAAATGGCAATTATCTTTTTGATGATCGCGATAATTATGAGATGCGCATGGAAGGGGAATCGGATGGCGAAGTATCTTGCCATTGCCAAAACGCCACTCTTCTTGGGCATTGTCGTCCCCAGCACCCTGCTTTCCTTCGGCGTTTTGCCCGATAATTTGTTTACTCACTATGCCATACAATTCAGCTCCGTTGCTGAATTCGCGATCACGGCGATCGTAGTTTCGAAACAGCTTAGCTTCATGCGTAAAGGAAGCGACGAAGCGCAGCATACTCTTGTGGAAACGTTGGAGAGGTGGAACGCGACCTTAAAGGAAACCGTTGCGACCCAGACGGAAAGCTTAAATCGGACGAATGATATGCTCATGATTACCGAGACCAAGCGCATGGATGTGCTTCGTTATATTTCTCAGGAAGTTAGAAGTCCGCTTGATCATGTTCAGGAAAGCATTCGTAGGCTTTTGGAGCCGATTGAAACGGATCTTGGGCGGCAAGAGGAGCTGCTTGCCGTTGCCTTCTCCAAAGTGCAGGATATTAACCATTACATGGACGACCTCTTGGAATTAAGCTTTGTTAATCAGGAGCAAGATGCCTTGCAAATGGTTATTTTCAGAGAGTGGATAGAAGATATATTCATCGACTTTGCCAAGGAAATCATGGCGTCGGGACGTCGGTGCGAGTCCGTTATTAACCCGTTCGATTCCGATGTCGATGTATGGATGGAGCCTTATTTGATGAGAAGGATCATTCAAAATCTGGTGAACAATGCCTGTGAATTTACCCCGCCCGACGGAACGATTACGCTGCAGGCCGGCCAACGGGACAACGCGGTATGGATCATGGTGGGAGATACGGGGCAAGGAATCGGAGCGGAGCAGCTTGGACGGATTTTTGTGCGTGATCCGAGAGACGACGACCATCAAGTTAACGGAATAGGTCTTGCTATGGCGAAAGAAATCGTCGAGCGGCATGGCGGAGAAATTCGGGCGGATAGCGAGTTACGGCGAGGGAGTCGGGTTTATATTAGCTTGCCCGTCATAGCTGCCGAGTAAATGTTGCTCCGGATCCATAGTTGTAGCTATCCGTCAATTTCGAACTTGTACCCGAACCCTTTAACCGTCCGAATATAGACGGGCTGCATCGGGTTGGCTTCGATTTTTTTGCGCAGTTTATGAATATGTACTTTGATAAGATCGGAAGAGTAACCCGTGATATCGTTCCATATTAAATCGTATAGTTGTCGGGGATGAAAAACCCTCTTCGGACTTTGCGCGAGCGTCATCAGCAAATGGAGCTCTTTAGCCAATAGAGCAACGGGTTGATCGTTGGCGATGACCGTTAAACGGTTGAGGTCAATTTCCAGTCCGGGAAAACTGAGTTTATTTGCGGTCTCCTTGGTTTTGCTAAGCAGGTTGCCCCAACGGAGGTGGGAACGAATTCTTGCCGCTAATTCTATGTGATTGTAAGGCTTGGTAATAAAATCATCGCCGCCGGCCTGCAAAGAATTAACCAAATCCTCCTGCTGAGCGTTACCCGTAAGAAACAGAATAGGGCGATGATAGAGAGTTCTGATCTGCCGGCATAAGGTTATACCGTCCGTGTCCGGCATTTGAATATCTAATAAAATCAAATCCGGTTGTTGCTGATTAAGAAAGCTAATGCATTGCTCCCCGTTAAAAGCTTGATGGACGATAAAGCCTTCGGCGCTAAGAAATAGCTGTAGCATTTCTTGCAAATGAACATCGTCATCCACAGTTAAAATCGTTGTCGCCATTTTTCTAAATCTCCCTTTTGCAATCTAGGCTATCTCTACTTTATCAATTTTTCTGGCACATAGACAATATAAATCGAACCCGATAGGAGTGATGGGATAGCTGTACGTAATTACGCACATAAATGAATGGAATTCTGCGCAAATTATGGCAGAGGTGATTCGCGTGAACGATTTGAAGAAGGCGAAATGGGAACTGCAGCTCATGGAGCAAATGGAAACGAGCGCCGATTTTAGAAGCAGTACCTTTTCCGCGGGCGATCATCAAATGACCTTGTATTATTTGAAATCGCTTGTCGATTTGAACGAAACCGTCGGTATGATGAAATCTTTGCTGGGGCAGTCGACCCAAGCCGCCCCGTCTTCCGTTGATCTCGCCGGTTGTTTGCTCGAAGGGAAAGCGATCGTCAGCTTGAACGGCTTGGACGCGCCGCTCATAATCACTCCGGTAGAACTCGTGCTTAATCGCCCTATCATGTCGCCTCAGACCGTGCAGCCGCTTCAAGGAGCATTCGATTCCTTTACGGAAAATCTCGATGCGAATATCGGATTGCTTCGCAAAAAGCTAAAACGAAAAGACTTTGCCGCGGAAGCTTATACGACGGGAACGAACACGCATAGAGAAATTGCATTGGTTTACCTTAAAGGAGCGGTACATAAGAACGTTGTAGATTTTATGAAACAGAAGCTAGCCAAAAACAGGGCCGCAGATGTTCATAACGTATCGGACTTATTGAAGCTGTTGGAGCAGCCCAGAATTTCCCTCGTTCCTTCCTATCTTTCGTCGGAATTGTCCGAGGAGACCGCTCAGAACATGCTTGCCGGCAAAGTAATCGTCTTAATCGACCAGTTTCCCTTCGCGCTGGCATTCCCGGCTATCATTAAGGACCTGTGGTCGCTTAGATCGGACCTGAACAATCCGGTCTTGTTTCGATTGTTCTATCGTTTTATCCGAATCGCGGGAATTTTATTTTCTATCGTAACGCCTAGTCTATATGTCATTCTTAACGCCGTGAACCCCGAACTCCTTCGCATCCAATTGGCTCTCTCCGTTGCGGAAAGCAGAGAAGGCGTTCCCTATCCGTCCATCGTGGAAGTATGCCTCATGCTCCTTTTGTTCGAGTTGGTTATCGAAGCGACGATACGTCTTCCCAAAGGCATAGGTCCGACGTTAACGATGATCGGGGGCATTATTCTCGGACAAGCGATCGTTCAAGCCCACCTGGTCAGTAATCTGCTGATCATTATTTTAGCGGCGTCTTCGATCGCCAATTTTACGATTACGGGATATATCAATACGATCGGAATCCGAATTTTCAAATATGGGGCATTATTTCTAAGCGCGATATTCGGCATATTCGGGCTGGAGGCCGCCTTGTTATGGTTTTGCGTATATTTGGCGGGCCTCAAACCGTTGTCCGTGTCTTACTTAAGCCTTCATTTGAAAGGAAATTCTGCCTATGACTAAAAGAATGATATTCATACTGTTCTTGCAAATTCAACTGTCGGCAGCTCTATCTTTTTACACGGTCGGCATTTTCGAGTCGACGACAAAGGGGCATTGGGAACCCATCTTGGCAGGTTGTTTGCTGGAAATAGTTTTTTTATGGATTTATCTAAAGGGCTTGTCCATGTCGAAGGGTAAAAATATGGTGGAAATCATTAAAGGGACGTTCGGGAAGTGGGGGGCCATGCTCATTCTTCTGCCCTTTTTTTTGTTCCTCGTTACTCATTTGATCTCGTTGGTTAATCATCAAGTTTCCGAAGTTAACATCATTTTGCTTCCCCAGACGCCGTTATGGATGACTGCGATGATCTATGTAGCGTTGGCAGCGTACGCGGCTAATAAAGGGGTGCTCGTAATCGCCCGAATGAGCACAGCCGTGCTTTTACTGTTCGTTCCGTTCGTGCTTTTTTCGTTGTTGATCAGTTATAAAAACTTTGATATGTATAATGTTTTTCCTTTGTGGAACCCGAGCTTTTCCTTTGTCGGAAAACCGTCCTTCTACGTCAGCATGTATGCCTACGCCGGTTTTTTATTTCTTGGCATGCTTAATTTGGATAAGCCGATAAAGCTCCGGAAGATGTGGCTTGTCCTTTCTCTCGTTGTCTTGTTTTACTTGGCCGTCGTTTACGTCCCTCTTTTCGTATTCGGGCACGAATCGATCACGCTCCTTATACATCCCACTTTGCTTGCTTCCGATACGATCGATTTGGAGTGGGTCGTGTTCGATTGGTTGCCTTCATTTTTCGTCGTCGCGGCCAGCGCGCTTAGCTTCCTGGATGCTGCGGTGACGCTCTGGATGGCGATTCTCCTAATTCGGGTCTTGCTTTTTCCAATACCGGGGAAATGGCTGGCGCTAACGATGGGCATTGCAGTTTTTGGGTTAAGCTTAAAGATTCCTAACATGCATAGTATGAATCGCTTCGACGCCATGATTACGTTTTTATTTCTTTACGGTATTCTGGTTGTTCCTGTCGCGACCGTAATCTCAAGCATGCGGCAAAGGAGGCGTCAAACTTGAAACGGGCCCTGATTTGCTTTCCCGTATTGTTCATCTTTGTGGCCATCCTGAGCGGATGCTGGGATGTGAAGGATATCAACAAGCGCTATTTGCCGGTTGTCATGGGGATTAGCAAGGGACAAAACGATAATTACAGAATCATCCTGCAAGTCCCGGACATTAAAGGGGGGACGCAATTTCTGGAGGGCGAATCGAAGTCGATCAGCAAGGCGGTGGAAATCATTCGCACGAAAGCGGAGAAAGAAGTAGATTTGATGCATGTGAGGTTGTTTCTAATTAGTCAGGAGCTCGCGCAGCAAGGAATCAAGAATATCGTGGACTTCGCCATGCGATCCAACGATATTTCCATCAAGAGCATGGTAGCGATCGTTTCCGGCGATTTTGAGAAGACGCTGTTTCATGAAATCAAACGGACTCCGGAAGTATCTTCCTACGATTATTTCAGCGAAGAAGCCGGATGGACGCCGGACGTTTCCATTAACCGATTGTGGGAAGCGTACCGGAGCGTGTATTCCTATACGGAAGACTTCGCAGTTCCGCTGGTTCAAGCCGGCGAGAGAACATTGTTCGAATTTCAAGGCTCGGCGATTATGAGCCGGGATCGGATGGTAGGAACGCTCTCTGCCAATGAAACATTAATCAACAACATTTTCCAAGAAAGATACATGGACGGAACGATCGAACTATCCTCAGACGCGAGTATCCTCATTAAGAAAGCAACCATTCGAAATAAGGCAAGGTGGCGTTCATCCGGGCCGAACCTGCAAAGTAGAATTCATCTGGTTATTTCGATTCTCGAGAACAAAAACGAAAAGACCAATGCCGAAATCGCCCTCGAAATCAAGGGCTTGCTTGAAAAACGAGCGCATGTCATTTCCGATAAGCTGCGCTCTCTAAAAGCGGATATTCTCGGTAACGGTCAAGCTTTTCGGCCGATTATGAACGATCAGCAACTTAAGAATTGGAAAGAGACGTGGTTTCCTCAACTCAATCATCAAATCACAGTAACCGTAAACGTGAGAGACAATCAGGATTATAAAGAGGAGATGAAATGAGGTTGTCGATCGGAGCACGGTTCATATTCAGTTCATAAATCTGGTTTAACATTCCTTCCTAAGGAATCAGTTATATAGGAGGAATTGCAATGAAAGAAATAAATCCAAACAATGGCGATTGGGCTGTGGAAGCGCGCGGGCTCGTCAAATCATTCGGCGATAATCGCGCGGTGGACGGGGTGGATTTGAACGTGCGCACCGGTTCGATCTATGGCGTGCTGGGTCCGAACGGGGCAGGTAAAACAACCACGATCAGAATGCTGGCGACTTTGCTTCGGCCGGACGCGGGTTCGGCGCGAATTTTCGGACACGACGTGGCGAAAGAATCGCAGATCGTCCGTCAATTGATCGGAGTGACCGGTCAGTACGCATCGGTCGACGAGTCGCTCAGCGCAACCGAGAACCTGATCATTTTCTCCCGTTTGCTCGGGTTGAGTCGTACGGAGGCCCGTCGGAAAGCCGGGGAATTGCTGGAGGAATTCGGTTTGACCGAGGCTGCGAAGCGACCGCTCAAAAATTTCTCGGGCGGCATGCGTCGCCGATTGGATCTGGCAGCGAGCCTTATCGCGCAGCCGCCGCTCATTTTCTTGGACGAACCGACTACCGGTTTGGACCCGCGCACTCGCGCGCAGATGTGGGATACGATCCGCCGCTTGGTGAAGACGGGTTCGACCGTTCTCCTAACGACGCAATACCTCGATGAGGCAGATCAATTGGCCGACCGGATCGCGGTTATCGATGTGGGGCGAGTCGTCGCCGAAGGCACCGTGGACGAACTGAAAGCGTCTGTCGGCACTTCGTCGTTACAATTAAAAGTCCAAGATTCGCAAGACATCGAAGATGCTCGCCGAACGATCGAGCGGATACTCAAAGTTCAGGCAAAATTGTCGTCGGAAGCCGGAAAAATTACCGCTCCGATGGCGAACGCCGACCTGGTCACCGATTTGTTGATTGCCCTCCGCGAGGCGGGCATTCATTTGGCCGAGATGAGCGTGCAGAAGCCGACCCTTGACGAGGTGTTCTTAACGATTACCGGTCACGGCGTGAAGGATGATGCATCGTCGATATCGGATGAATCGAATAAATCGGAGGTGGCAAGAGTATGAACAGTACGATGATTAAGCCGGGCGCCGGTCGCAAGCTGAAAAACCGCACGAGCTTCGGCCAATCGGTACGCAACTCGTTAACGATGGCCTACCGCGGTTTGCTGAAGATTCGGCGAACGCCCGAGCAGTTGTTCGACGTTACGCTACAACCTATCATCTTTACCCTTATGTTTACCTACATCTTCGGTGGAGCCATCTCCGGCGACGTGCTGAGTTATTTACCCGTAATCATTCCCGGAATACTCGTCCAAACCGTAATCACGACTTCTATCGTTACCGGCGTTCAACTGCGCGAGGATATGGATAAAGGCGTGTTCGATAGATTTAAGTCGTTGCCTATCGCGCGTATCGCGCCGCTTGCGGGGGCTCTGTTAGCAGATACCGTCCGATATACCATTGCTACCGTGCTTACTTTCACGATGGGTTTTATTATGGGATATCGGCCCGAAGGCGGCCTGGGTCACGTAGCCATTGCCGCGCTGCTTGTCATTGCTTGCGCTTGGGCAATCAGTTGGATCTTCGCCTTCTTCGGCGTCATTGCTCGTACGGCTTCAAGCGTACAGGGGATATCGATGATCGTGTTGTTCCCGCTCACTTTCCTTTCTAACGCATTCGTGCCAGTCGACACCATGCCGGATTGGCTCCAGTGGTTCGTTAAAATCAATCCGATCTCGCACCTCGTTACGGCCGTTCGGGATCTAGCGAACTCCGGAACGGTAGGTTGGGATCTCTCGATTTCCTTGATCGGTTCCGCCGTCATCGTGGCGATCTTCGCTCCCCTCACTGTACGCGCCTATATGCGCCGGACATAGAATTAACGCCCCCGAGCTTAATAATAAGCTCGGGGGCGTTAAACTATCTATGCATCTGGAGTTATGTGATGGAGGCTTCATAGATGTCTTGTATGGACTTGGATAACATCGCGTCGAATTCATCGTCGGTCTGACCGGCGGTTAGTCCCTCGGACAGGGCACGCGAGAAACTGGCGATCAAACCCGAATTACGCGTCAGCTTCTCATTGGCTTCCGCTTGCGCGTATCCTCCCGACAAAGCTACAATTCGGACAACATGCGGATCCTTCATTAAGTCGGCGTAGAAGTCGTCTTCCGTCGGGATGGACAGTTTGAGCATGACTTGTACGCCATTGTCGAGAGCGGAGAGGTGAGAGAGGATCTCGTCTTTCAATAACTTCTCCGAGTTTGCCTTATCCGCGCTGTGAATATCGACTTCCGGTTCGATGATGGGAACTAACCCCATCTCTACGATTTGTTTACCGATGGCAAACTGTTGCTCGACGACCTTTTTGATTCCGGCAGCATTCGCTTCCTTAATAACCGAACGCATCTTCGTTCCGAAGATGTTCCGTTCAACCGCGCGCTTCAGAAGGTCGTCCAATCCGGGAATCGGCTTCAAGAGCTGAACGCCGTTCTCGAGGTCGGCAAGTCCCTGATCGACTTTCAGAAAAGGAACGATTCCTTTCTTGTCCCACAGATAATCTCCGGTGAGCTGTCCGTCGATGGAACGATCCATCGTATTCTCGAATAAGATCGCGCCCAAAATGTACTTGGAATCGAACGCGGAACTCTTAATAATACGCGTTCTCATCTCGTGCACCAAGGCATACATCTCTTCCTCATTGGAATAGCTGGTTTCCTTAACGCCGTACTGCAGCAGAGCCTTGGGAGTACTTCCTCCGCTTTGATCCAAGGCCGCGATAAAGCCTTTTCCCGTACGGATTCGATCTAATTGTTTCGTATTCATGGATGTTTCTCCTTCCCTTTCATGGACTGAATGACATCTTGAATCTTATTTCATTATAGCACTTCTACGGATTAACGTCGGGGCTTGAGAATTTGGGAATAATGTTGGAGCAATACGCGGAAAATACCGTAGGTGAAAAATCTATCCAGAGAGAAAGGATGATAAACATGACTATGGTATCCGAAGTAATGACGAAAAACGTGAAGTTTTGTAAGCCGCATGATTCCGTAACAACCGCAGCAAAAATTATGCGAGAGATTAATTGCGGTTCTGTTCCGGTTTGCGAGGGCAACAAAGTCATAGGAATGATTACGGATCGCGACATCGTCATTAATTGCGTTGCCGACGGTAAGGACTGCAACAGCGTTCACTGTCATGATTGTATGACAACGAATGTCATCACTTGTTCGCCCGAGATGGATGTACATGAATGCGCTCGTCTGATGGCCGAACATCAAATCCGCCGTATTCCGGTCGTACGTAATGGCGAAATGATCGGGATTTGTGCCATTGGCGATTTGGCAAGGATAAATATTTACGCCAATGAAGCGGGCGAAGCTTTGAGTCAAATTTCAGAACAACATACTCATTAAGAAGCACAGCAGTAGACAGGATTGCGGTCAGAGAAATTACGTACTGACCGCAATTTCTTTTGGCTCTAAGACACGCTCAATCAACCATTTCCGAATTGCGCGAACGCCAACGGCAAAATAAAGGTCAAGCAGGCGAGCACTGCAATCCCTACAGAGCCCCTGTAGTTTTTTTGCCGCCAGAGCTGGGGTGTCAAGCTTCCGATATAGAAGCTTGCCCACAAAGAAATAACGGCCAGCAAGCCAATTTTCGCGATTTGTATAATCATTTTTTCAATTTGTCCCCCTCTACAGCCGGACCTACTTGGTCCCCATGACGGCGCATTCTAAAGCGAATGTCCAGTTCGTATTTCGTTTCCTTGATATGCTCTCTCCATTTATAGGCATACCACTTCTGCAGGGTAGGGAAATTGGCTCTGAGGCGATTACCGATATGGAAACAATCGCTTTCCCATTTATAGAGCGTTTTATCGAGCAAGTCGGAAGCTCTGTCTTGCATTTGATTTTCTATGGACCGTTCCAGCTTTTTTCGGTTTTCCGGCTGGGTATAATCCACGGTCGACAAGGAGCCCATTAAATCCCCTTCCATTTGAACATGAAAGGTGACCCGAATTTGATCTTTCGTCCGTTTTAAATTCATGCGCGCTTTTTTTTGGGAATTCATATTAATGCTTAGATTATATTTCGGATCCGAAGGATCTCGAAACTCCCATATCGTTTTTTCGAACTCTCCGCGCAGCATATTAAGCGTTTTTGTTTCCGCCCCGGTGAGAAAACCGGCCAGCTTTTGGCCTTTGTATACGGCGCTGCCGAAAAAATCGACGGGTACCTCCCCGGATCTTCGCAAGCTGCCCGCGTATTGATCGCCGGTAATCGGCGGTTCCGATTCCGACTCGGAAGAGTCTTCCCCGTCCGATATATTTCCCTTGCCTTTATCAACATCGGGACTCGCGGCGGACAAAATCGTCATTCCGCCGGTTCCAGGTTGTTCCATATCGGCGATAAAGTCGTGAAACCGGGAGTTTCTCGGAGTGACGGCCCCGATATTATGGGGGTCCAACTCTAACTCGAACCATAAGTTGATATCTTTCTCCATCTTCGGCTTAATGTGCTGAATAAATGCATTGGCCTGTCCCTTCGTCGTAAGTATGTTGACGGTCCGACGGAATTCGTCATTTCGCACCACCTCGCTTAAGACCGGCATTACTCCTTGGCGGGCGATGCCTTCGCCAAGAACGAACACCTTGGAATGGATTAGCGTTAACCTGCGGGCCACAAAGCTTTGGCTTGCGAGCAAGGTAGCCGCCAGATTGTCGCCTTCTACGGAAAACACGTCAACGATCTTTTGAGAGCTGTCATTCGAGCCGCCCCCACCTCCGCCGGCTGCACCGCTGCTCGACTTCGGCATGGCAACGGCAAAAGTATAGATATAATCGTTGCGCGGACCCTGATCAACGCCGATAGCCATAATGAAGGCCATATTTTCTGGATCCAGTCGATCCCAGCAGCCTGTCAGAAGCGGCCAACAGAACAATGGAAACAACAAGCTAGCTCCGTTACGCCAGAGTCCTTTCATGACTGTTTCTTCTTTCCGCGCCTTACGATGAAGGCGAGCCAGGTCATCATCGGAAGGGCTATGGAAAATATGGAGCCATAGGTACGCAAGAGGTCGCCGTCCCATGCGACGGCGGTCATCTCGCTACCGGGGAGCAAAGCGAAACCGTACGCAAGGATGGCAAGCGGAAAAACGAGAGGCTGAAACTTGGGAAGCCGCAGGATTTGAGACATCGAGGCTGCGGAACAATATAATCCGATCGCAAGCTTCAGAACGGCGCTAATCAGCCAAGTGATTAGGAATACGCTCTCCAAACGCTGGATCCATCTTCCGAAAATAATGAGCCGGCTCATTTCGAACATCGGGACGTTTAATCGGATTGCCGTCGGATAAGGAAAAACGAAAAGATAGACGATCGTGGTACTGAAAATCGTAAAGGCGGAAATCGCCATGCACCACCAGGCCGAGCGTCCCCATTGTTGCGATTTGCGCATTCTAGGGAGCAGGAATCCGAATACGAGCATTTCCGAAAACAAGGAACTTTTTACGATCCCCGTCTTCAACACGTTGGACATGCCCGTTCCCCAGAAAGGGGATAATGCTTTAGGTTCCGCATGAGTCAATAGTCCGCCGATAAGCACGATAATGACGCTCCCTACGATTAATCCAACGGCTACCCAACATAAGCGTCCCAGCGTTTCAATGCCGCGGTGAGCGACTACGGAGATGGGAAGCAACAGGGAGATCAGCATTACGTTGATAGGCGTTCGCGGCAAGATGTCGGAACATAGAAGCTCCGCGAACTCCCGAAGCACGAGAAACGAGATCGTGAAGAAAAAGCAGAAATAGGCGAGATTCAACAAAGTGCCCAGAAAGGGCCCCCAGATTTCTTCAGTCGCATCGATCAGCGTCGATCCTTGCGTTGCATTCCGAAGGATGCCTCGGATGGCCCACCAAGTCAGGGGACTCAAAACGGCGGCGATGAGCGCGATCATCCATGCCGCGGTTCCGCCGGCTTCGGAAAGAGACCTTTGAAAGGGCAAAAAGATTTTCGTAATAACAAATATGATCCCGATAGACGTCACTTCGCGAACTCCGATCTGGTGTTTTCTCACGGGCGCGTCTCCCCTTGCTCGGGAGGGAGAGAGGGAGCATCGCCTTGAACGTCCGGTAACTTGCGTGTTTTGCGGGGACGCACGGATAGCGGGCGACTCGATTGCAGTTTCATCGGAGCACGGAGAAGCGTATCTTCGCTTGGGCGATAGGGCGCAATCGGAGCAAGGTTAGGTACGCCGAAACGGTTGCTCGCCGCCCAATTCGCCCACAGCATCATAGACAAAAGGACTACGCCGACCAAGCCGAGAAAAGAGGCGCAGCCCAAATAAACAAAGCGGAGAATTCGCGTCGTAAATTGCATGTTATAGTTGGGGATCGTATAAGAAGCTAGCGCCGTCGCGGAGGTGACGATGACTACGATCGGGCTGACGATATTCGCTTGAACGGCCGCTTGGCCAAGTATCAGAGCTCCGACGATGCCGATGGTCGGACCGATGACGCTCGGAATCCGGACTCCGGCTTCCCGGATTAGCTCGAACATCGATTCCAATAAGAACGCTTCCGCCGCAACGGGAAGCGGAACGGACTCGCGGGTGCCGGCAATCGCGAGAATAAGCGTTGTCGGAATCATTTCATGGTGATAATTGGCGATCGCGACATAGAGAGCCGGCAAATAGAGGGACATAAAAAATCCAATCGTCCGGATGATCCTAATGAAGGAACTATATTGCCAACGAAGATAAGCATCCTCGGAGGTTTGCAGGAACAGGGGGAAATTTGCCGGGACGATCAGCGCGAACGGGGAGTTATCCACTAAAATGCCGACGTATCCGTCGGCGATTTGCCCCGCCGTGCGATCCGGCCGTTCCGTATTCAGCATCCCCGGATAGATGGAATTAGGGCTGTCTTCGATCATCTGCTCGACCATCCCGCTGTCGCCGACGTAATCGATTTGTATGGCGGCGATTCGCGTGCGCACTTCGTTGACAAGCTCGACGTTGGCGATCGTTTTCAAATAAACGATCGCGATCCGGGTTCGCGAGATTTTGCCGACGACACCGGATTCGACAATAAGATCGGGCGTGTTAAGCCGACGTCTGATCAAGGATAAGTTCGTTTGCAGATTTTCAGTGAAGCCTACTTGCGGTCCTCGAACCACGTTTTCCGTTTTCGGGCTCTCTAAGGCTCTTTTTTCTTCATCTTCGACATTTACGATAACGGCTTCCTTTAATCGGTCGACGATTACGACTGCCGAGCCGTTCAATACGTTTTGCTCGATATCCCCTAAATAGGTGGTAGTGGTTGCGTGACTATTTGTTAAAATTCGTAGCGTCAACATTTGCACGTCAAGAGGCGGATCACCCGGAAGGTTCGCGGCGATCAACGGCTGGACCACCGTTCGGCTCAGGTACTGCCAATCTACTTGGCTCTCTAGGTAAATCACCGCACCTTCCAAGGACCCGCCGCCGATGACCAAAGGACGGATGACGAGCCCGCTGTTTAGGGGATAGGAGAATCGCCGTTTTAACCAGTCGAGATTGTCGTTCAAGCTTATTTCGATCAGGAGAGGACCTTCCTCCCCCCATAAAGGATCGACTCGAGGCATCTTTGCCGGAGCCTGTTCAAGCGTTGACTCCGAATCCTCGGCTGTCGCTTCGGCTTCCCAGTGTCCAAGAGAAAAGGAAGCATAGGAGCTTGAATCCTGAGACAGATCCGCCATCACGTATTTCTTAAGCTTATGCCAGCCTTTCATCCGTCTCATCACCTTAATAAGCGAGTCGGAACAACCCGCTGAGTAACTTTTCCATTTTGCGTTGACCGTAGTATTGGCTGGAGTTTCCATATCTATTCGGATTTGGGGTTAACGAAACGTTACGGGGGTACTTGGACGGACTAGACTGTTCAAACGGACGAATGATATGATAGTTACGGGTGAAGCAGACGATGAATAACGAGACAACGAACGCAGAAGTCGACAACAATCAAATCGATTCCGAAGAGAAATGGACCGAGCTGGTCAAGGCTGTTCACCATAACAGTCTCGTCTCTTTGAGAACGCACTTCGACGATGTCGAAGGACAAGTATTGAACCAGGAAGTATACGGTCCGGTTTTTGTTTATCAAGTGAAGGATAATTCGGGTAACGGATATGCATGCGGTTTCTTTCTTCGCGAGTTGGTCGCGAAGTTTCAGTCGGGCAGCGATGCGGCGCAGTGGATGGCTTCGTTTTATTTTGAGCTGATGAAGACCGAAGGAGGCAAATTGCTTCCTAACCCTCCGGCAAGCGAGGATGAAGCCAAAGCGATCATCGATAAGGTGCTCGTGCCGCAATGCATTGCGGCAGTTCAAGAAGAATTCGCTCCGGAGCAAGTTCATGCGGGGTTGGATTGGAATCAGGATCACGGTCCGGTATTCGAAGCGGGATTCCCGTCGATTCGGGACGGCAATAACGTGTGCGCTTTTCCTCTGCATCTCTTGTACACGCATCTTCTTCTGAATCGCGATCCTGCGGATTTGCTCCTTCAAGGCATGTATAAGATTCGGGAAGAACATGGAATGGAATAAGATAGGCAACTCGTTAGGCAACCGACCACAACACGACTTACCTCGTGCTGTGGTTTTTTGTTAACGTATTATTGCATCTCATAAACCGGAATCCGCGGCTTCTAAAGGACAACGCGATATCCAACAAGCGTCCTGATTCGTCATAGGATCCGATATCCGTCTTCCCGTTGCCGTCGAAGTCGGCCGCGAAGCCGATTTTTCCTTTTCCGTGCGCCCACGGTCCGAAGTCGTTGTCGAGCTTGCGGAAGAGGTCGTGCCCTTCGTTCTCGTATACTCGCCATACCCCGGTTTTCGCGGAATACGCGATAAGATCGCTTCTCCCGTCACCGTTGGGATCGCCCACGAGCAACTGTTCGCCTGCGGTCAAACGAATGCCGTCGATCGGACGAGGGTTCGCGAATTTGCTTTCATTCTCATAATTTAGGATGAGCAATCCCTTGTCGTTGGCGGAAGAAACGCACAGGATGTCATCATGGTCCGAGGTTTGGAATTTCCCTGCGTATAAGACGCAATCCGCCGGCAGGGTTGCCTTGGATTCCAAGAAGTCAAGCCGGCTATTCGCATATCGAATAAGCAAGATCCGGCCTTTCCGGCTTGCGATCAAACCTCTGGCTTCATCGGAATGGAACGATTGCAGGGAAGCGAGTCCGGACGGTAATCGGCCTAGCGATACCGGAACCGCAAATCGATCCTCCTCTGCCCAACAAGCTCGGACGTCTCCCGTTTGCCGGTTGTAGGCGATCAAATCCTGTTTGCCGTCGCCGTTCAGGTCACCGAGCAGAAGCTGTTCCTCCGGAGCGAATGATTCCTTCAACCAGATCATCGGAGCCTGCTGCGCACGATTGCGGGGCCATTCGTATGTTCCGGGAACGACCGATATCCGATGAGCCTCCCGCACGACGACATCGTCGTGTCCTCGACCGAACACATCGCCCAACAACACTTGTTGCCGGTCCGAAGATGGAGGCAAAGCGACGCGATGAGCCGGGGTAAAAGGAACGATATCGTACAGCGACATCCAGCGATATCCAAGTTGTCCGAATCCGTCGGTCAAGCGGTGAAGAAACGAGGCGGATGCATCGTCTTTGTAGCGGTAAACCGGTAAATCATCCTTCATTGCCGGTTTGCCGTCCGGTCCGAGGACTTGCTCTAAGAACGGGAATTCCAAAAACGGATGGAAGTAGAAGGAGGCCAGTCCGTCGGAACTAGCTGCTTTCGAGAGCATCCGATCGACGGATTTCCCGTCTCCGACGTAGCCGAGCGGCGTAGGTACGTAGACCGATCCAAGGCTACGCTGGCCGTAAGCGTTCACGTTGTCGTAGGCGTTCAAATCCTTTAAGGAGCGTAGGGAAAATAAATCGGGCTCGAACAGCATGCCGATATAAGAGCGGAAAACCTTCTCCTGTTCGCGCGTGTCTTTGTAATGCGGAGATTCCCAGAAACCCGGATGCAAGTCCGCTTTCTCGAATGCCGCGAGACTGCTCGCGATTCGTGCGGCCGCATATGCGGTTTCCTTCGTTTCGGGTACTCCGGGTACTTTGAATTCGAGGCCTGCTCCCGAATTCTGGTTGCCGCTCTTCATGGCGTATTCCCCGTATTGGTGGCTATACCCGTGCATGCCAAGCACGCCGCCACGCAGTTGCGCTTCTTGCAGCAACCGGATGAACGACTTGACGAGCAAATCCGGGTTCGGATCGTCGATTCCTCTTTCCTGCCATTCGCCAGCGGGATTCAGATTCATTCTTCTCGGGATAACGGCGACATGAAAAGGAATTCGGCGCGTTTCCAATTCCTCCATCACGGCGCGCAGCATGCCGAGTCCTTCCGGACTGCCATAATCCCCGCCCGGACCGACGTCTTCCAATCGAATCATCGCATGCCGTTTATGCAAGTCGGGATAAATGTTAGTTCCCGTATAGGTCAGATAATAGGTTAGCGCGGCTGTCGCAACCAAAAAAAAGCCGACGAGAATTCCTGTCCATATCCACCATTTTCGTTTCAAGCTGAATAATCCTCCACTGTGGTATACTGTTTATAGGATAAACAATTTAGGTGATTTTTAATTCATTGTCGGCAAACGCAGGGGGTAAAGTATGGAAGACGAGACGCTCGGAGGCTTGCCTCGCGGAGTGGCCTTGAGCTGGGGTTTAATCAAGGAACCGCAGCGAGGACCGAAGCGGGAAATGAGCATACAAAAAATCGTTGAATCCGCTATCGGAATCGCGGATAAAGACGGTCTGTCGGCCGTGTCGATGAACCGGGTCGCCGCTTCGCTGGGATTCACCGCCATGTCGCTCTACAGATACATTCCAGGCAAAGATGAATTGCTGCTTCTTATGCAAGATGCGGTGTGCGAAATAGATCTCCTAACGGCTCACGAAATTACGGATTGGCGAGAGGGAATGCGCGAATACGTGCGGAAAACCGTTGGCGTTTTTCAGGATCATCCTTGGTTCGGCGATATTCCGATTTCCGGCGTTCCGATGACTCCGAATAACCTCGGAATCATCGATTGGGTTCTTCGGACGATGCGCGGACTTCCGTTGAGGGACAACGAAAAAATGTCATTCGTGCTGCTGTTAAGCAGTTATGCGCGCGTCTACGGCATGCTTCAGAGGGATATGAATCGAGCCGTTCAGTCCGGGATCAGCCCCGAAGCGTTCGGCGGCATCCCATTTACCTCCGCGCTTAAAATACTCGTTACTGCGGACCGCTATCCGGATTTGCAGCCGGTCGTAATGTCGGGAGCTTATACGGACGAAGGCCAGAACGAGGAAGACGTCATTAACGATTTCGAGTTCGGGTTGGAGCGGATATTGGACGGCATCGAGCAATATGTAAACCGCAAAAAATAAAAACAGCGATTCGTCGAATGCGACGAGCCGCTGTTTTTTATATCATCTCTATTATTCGTTAGCGGGCGCCGGCTTTCCGGCGAAACGACAGGATGGACCAGGTTAATGAAATCGCGAGGATCAGCAAACACCAACCGATGGCCCACCATGCGCGATCGTGAATCGGGGTACCTGTGAGCAATCCGCGAATCGTTTCGATGACCGGGGTAATCGGCTGGTTGTCGGCTATTCCTTGCAGCCATTTCGGCATCGTGCTGGTAGGCACGAACGCACTGGAGAGATAGGGGAGAAAGAGCAGCGCGAAGCCATAACTGCTGGCGGCAGACGGGCTGCCGGCAACTAGCCCGAGGGCGGCGAAGAGCCAAGTGAAGGCAAGGATGAACAGGCTGATGATGCCGATTGCCGCGATCCACTCCGGAACGCCGGCAGAAGGACGAAATCCGACTAACAAGGCTACGGAGATGACGACGCCGGTGGCGGTCAAGTTGCGGATAAGACTGGCCACGACATGCCCGGTGACGACGCTCATGCTGTTAATAGGCATCGTGCGAAAGCGTTCGATGATTCCGTTCGTCATATCTTGGGATACATCGACGGCGGTGCTGGACGATCCGAATCCTGCGCATAGCAGAATAATGCCGGGAACGACGTAGTCCACATAGTGTCCATCTTGCTGGAGCGCACCGCCGAATACGTAAGTAAACAGCAGCATAAGCATGACAGGAAGCATGATGGCCATGATCAACGCTTCGGTGTTGCGCAGGCTATGACGTATGCTGCGTCCGATGAATATGGCATTCGTTACTCCGAATGATGCCGGTCTGGCAGGTTCGATTGGATTTATCATGATAAGCTAATCTCCTTTTCTTTGGCGGTCAAAGCAACGAACACGTCGTCCATGCTCGGCCTCCTCAGGTTTACTCGCGTGTCTTGCGGCACGGAACCAAGCAGCTCGGTTAACGCTTGTTGAACATCATGGATGCGACCACTGGTCGGTACCGAACGGAACACTTCGTCATTGGAGGTAATCAACTCGATCACTTCGCCGCCAACCCGGGATTTAAGTTCCTCGGGCGTTCCGGAGGCGATCACGCGGCCGTCCGAGATGACGGCGATCTTGTCGGCCAGTTGATCCGCTTCTTCCAAATATTGCGTTGTCAGGAATACCGTAATCCCCTGATCGGCCAGTTGAAGAATGATATCCCACAAGGCGCGTCGGCTGTGCGTATCCAGGCCGGTGGTTGGCTCGTCGAGAAAAATGACCGGTCGCGCGACGATCAGGCTAATCGCAAGATCGAGACGGCGCCGCATGCCTCCGGAGTAAGTTTTCACCCTCTTGCGCGCTGCGTCCGCAAGATCGAAACGCATAATCAGCTCCGATGACCGTTTTCTTGCTTCGGCAGACGTTAGACCGGATAACCGTCCGATCATGAACAGGTTTTCTTCGCAGGTCAGTACCTCGTCGACGGCAGCGAATTGTCCGGTCAGGCTGATCGAGCGCTTTACCTCGTTTCTTTGCTCGATGACATCGTACCCAGCCACTTTTACGGACCCCTTGTCTGGCGTCAATAAGGTCGTAAGGATGTTGATCAAAGTGGTTTTACCCGCGCCGTTCGGTCCAAGCAGAGCGAAGACGCTCCCCGTCGGCACGGCGAGATCGATACCGTCCAGCACGACGTGGCTTCCGAACTTCTTCTGAAGACCTGTAACTTCAATAGCCAATGCTTGCATGTCTTTACCCCTTTCTGTTTATCATATAAACTGTGTACTATGTAAACAGTATATTATATACACAGAAAAAGATGCAAACCTTTTTTTGACGGCGAAACGACGAAGAAGCCGAACCCCTTTTGTAAACAGGGTTCGGCTTCTTCGTCGTGGAGTTCGTATTTAATTATCGTAAGGATCGATCGTTTGAATCGTGCCATCCTCGTTGTAAGTAAGCTCGGTAAACTTCACGCTACGTTTATTGTCCGCTCCTTTGGACAATGAACTGTCATGATAGAACAAATACCACTTTTCGTTATAACGAACGATGGAATGGTGGGTTGTCCAACCTACGACGGGCGTAAGAATCGTGCCTTTGAATACGTACGGACCTTGCGGATCGGCACTGACGGCGTAAACGATCGAATGGGTTGTTCCCGTAGAATAGGAAAGATAATACATTCCTTCGTGTTTGTGAACCCACGGTCCTTCGAAATATCTTCTTTCCTCGTCTCCGGCCAGAATCGGGTTGCCTTCTTCGTCTACGATGGATATTTCCGACGGAGAGTGTTCGAAAGCAAGCATATCCTCGCTAAGTCGGGCGACTCTGGGACCAAGGGCAGGCTCGTTCGCCGCAGGACCTTCGGCATCCGCGACGAAAGTTCCCGTTTGCCATTTCTCCAATTGTCCGCCCCATAGACCTCCGAAATAGACATAGGCTTTATTATCGTCGTCGACCAAAACGGCCGGATCTATGCTGAAGCTCCCCGGAATATAATCGGGCTGAGGCTCGAACGGCCCGGAAGGAGAGGAACCGGTCGCTACGCCGATTCTAAAGATGCCATCATGATCTCTTGCCGGGAAAAACAAATAATACGTCCCGTTCTTGAACGCCGCGTCCGGGGCCCATAGTTGCTGCTTGGCCCACGGAATATCTTTTACGTGAAGCGCTTCCCCGTGATCCGTGCAAAGCGTGAGATCATCGTTCATGGACAAGACATGATAATCTTCCATGTCGTATTGATCTCCGTTATCGTTCGATACTTGTTCATGATCGAGGTCGTGAGAAGGATAAATATATAGTTTTCCATTGAATACGTGGGCGGAAGGATCCGCCGTATAAATATGCCTGACTAAAGGTTCGTTGCGTTTAACCGGGTTTTCCATCTCGAGTCCTCCTTATTTTGTTTCCCATTGAAGCAGTGCCCTTCCAATCATATCAAACAATTCATTGGTTCGAACCCCAAAAATATTAGGTGTTTACCCTATAATCTTTAGGTGTTTGGGGATTCAAGCAACAGGTTTCTTTGAACGGGTATGCAATTCGTTTATTTCGTCGTATAATTAGTTTACATTGTGAACAGTTTACGAACATAACTATATGAGGGGCGAATGTTCTATGGAAGATAAGCAACGGCAAGCGATCGAAGTGTACGATTCATTTTTCTCGGTAACCCGTCAACTCAAGAAATTGGCTTATCAAAGCGCCGTCAGCCTCGGACTCACCGTCCATCAAATCGGTATTCTCAATTCCGTGCGTACGAATCCCGGGCAAACGCAGAAGGAAGTGACCGAACGCATGATTTTCGCCAAGAGCAGGGTGAGCATTCATATCGACTCGCTAGTCGAGAAGGGGCTTGTCCTTAGACAAGTCTCGGAACTGGACCGCAGGGAAACCCGATTAACGATCACGCCGGCCGGAGAGGAACTATGCGCGCGATATAACGGCGAAGCCTTGCCTTACAAGGCCTTGGAATCCGCGCTGCCACAGTTCTCGCGGGAGGAGATCGAGTCTCTCATCCTCATGCATCAGCGATTGTTGTCCCGATTGTAAGCGAGCCAAGTTAAGTCATCAGGGAGGAGGAACTTTTTATGTCCAGAATGTTCGGGCCATCGTCTATGGCTAATGGTAATCTAAGAAACATGAAATTCGAAGACATCGCGCAGAAACCGAATATTTCCAAAGCCATGCTTAAGAGAATATCGCGATATTTCATCCCTTATTGGAAACAAACGGTGCTCGTATTGGTCATTTTGCTTCTCACGTCTTTATTGGGCTTGTTGCCCCCGATCTTGATCCAGCACATCGTCGACGGAGCGCTTCCGAGCAAAGATTTGCGCTTGCTTGTAACGTTAGTCGTCGCCTCTTTGGGCGCTACCGTAGTTGCAGGTTTGTTGGGCGTGCTGCAAACTTATTTGAACTCTTTTATTTCGCAAAATATCGTCTACGACATGAAAAACCAAATGTACCGTCATTTGCAACGAATGCCGCTGCAATTTTTCTCGAACGTAAAGCAGGGAGAAGTCATAACGAGAATGACGAGCGATATTTCCGGAATTCAAGGCGTTTTCAACAGTACTGTCGTTAATTTCGCCAACAATTCGTTTATCCTCGTATCGACTTTCGTAACGTTATTGATCATGAACTGGAAACTTGCCATTCTGGCAATCGTAATCGTGCCTCTGTTTATCGTGCCGACCAGGAAAATGGGGAAAATCCGTTGGAAGCTGGCCAAGCAAACGCAGGAGAAGATGTCCGACCAGAACCATATCATTCAAGAAACGCTGAGCCTTAGCGGCTATATGCTAATGAAGCTCTTTACCAAAGAAGAAAAAGAATTCTCGAGCTTCCGGTCAATCAATTCGGAATCGAAGCGCCTTCAGATCCGGGAGTCGATGGCCGGCCGATGGTTTATGATGCTACTAACCACATTTACTAGCATAGGTCCGATGCTTATCTACTTGTACGGCGGGTACTTATATATCCAAGGCGACATTACCGTCGGGGGGATCATCAGCTTCGTGGCGTTGCTGAGCCGGATTTACGGTCCGTTCGGGCAAATGACCAATCTATACGTCGATATTAATCGCTCAATCGCCCTTTTCGAACGCATTTTCGAATATTTCGATATGGAGCCCAATATTGTCGATCGACCGAATGCGATTCCGATGAACCCAGCCAAGCCGGACATCGCGTTTCATGAAGTAGGCTTCGCCTATCAGCAGGATAAACAGGCTTTGCGCAACATTACGTTCACAGCCAAACTGGGAACGATGACCGCCCTCGTCGGGCCAAGCGGAGCGGGTAAAACGACGATCACGAACTTAATTCCGCGTCTGTATGAAACGGATACGGGAAGTATCCGGATCGGCGGTACCGACATTCGGGATATGACTTTGGAATCGTTAAGGTCCCAGATCGGTCTCGTGACGCAAGACAGTTACCTGTTTAACGGGACGATTAAAGATAACCTGTTATACGCCAATAGCGAGGCGACTTACGAAGAGATGACGGAGGCTTGCAAAGCCGCTTACATTCATGACTTTATCATGGAATTCCCGGAAGGATACGATACCGTAGTAGGCAATAGGGGCATCAAGCTGTCGGGAGGCGAGAAGCAGAGGATATCCATTGCCAGAGTTCTGCTGAAGGATCCGGCCATCATTATTATGGACGAAGCGACTTCCTCGCTCGATACCGTATCGGAATATTACATTCAACGGGCAATGGATCTTCTGCTTAGGAATAAGACCAGCATCGTAATCGCGCACCGGCTCTCGACGATCATGGCCGCGGATAACATCCTTGTCGTGCAGGACGGAACGATCGTAGAAGAAGGAAAGCACGAGCAGCTTTTATTAAATAATGGCGTGTATAAAGACCTGCATAGCAAGCAATTCGATCGTAGCCGCAACGATTCCGAGAGGCTTCTCGAAGCTTAAACGATAGAAAAACGAGGCTGTCTCCCTAAGTCGCTGATGACTAGGGAGACAGCCTCTTGACGTACTTTTGCCGCAAGGGCTAATTGATTCGGATTACTCCTTAACCGCGCCGATAATGACTCCTTTGACGAAGAAGCGTTGCAGGAAAGGATAGACCGCAAGAATAGGGAGCGCGCCGATAAAGATCTGGGATGCGCGGACCGTCCGCGGAGACATATTGGCAACCATGGTCGGATCGAACTTCGTCATGTCCGCTTGGACGATTACGGTTTGCATAAAGCTTGCCAGCGGGAGATTCTTGGATTCCTTAATGTAGATCAAACCGTCGAAATAGGCGTTCCAATGGCCTACCATCGTAAACAAGGCAATCGTCGCGATAGCCGGCAACGATACGGGAAGGTAGATCGAGACGAAGCTGCGGAAGTGGCCGGCTCCATCGATAAACGCGGCTTCCTCCAATTCGGCGGGTACCGTCCGGAAGAAGTTCACGAGCAGAATGATATTGTATACCGTAACCATTCCCGGAAGGATTAGAGCCAGCAAGGTGTCCATGAGACCGAGCTTCAGAACGAGAATATAGTTTGGAATAAGGCCTCCGGTGAATAGCATCGTAACGACGAAGTACCACAGGTAAGCATTGCGAGCTCGGAAAATACGGGTATTCTTGGAGAGGGCATACGCTGCGATCGCATTGACGAACATGGCAAGCGCCGTACCGATAACGGTACGCTGTACCGACACCCCTAGGGACGATAGGAAGTTCGCGTTGTTGAACGTTTTGGCATAGGCTTCCATAGTAAACCCGATCGGCCAGAACGTAACCAAGCCTGCGTTCGCGGGAGCGGTCGAGCTCATGGACACCATCAGCAAATGGAACAAAGGCAATAGGCAGGCAATAGAGAGCGCCGTTAACAGCACGTTGTTGAATATGGTAAAGATCCGATAGGAAAGCGTTTTGTGGTACATGTTGGGTCCCCCTTTCTAGTCAAGCGGCTTCGTGCTAGAAGATTCGATATCCGGCAACTCTATAGGCTAGGCGATAGGAAGTCACGATCAAGATCAAGCTGATCATGGATTTGAATAGGTTAACAGCCGTAGCGAAGCTGAATTGACCGCTAAGTAGCCCTTGCCTATAGACGAACGTATCGATAATATCTCCTTGCTGGTAAATAAGAGGACTGTATAGGTTAAACACTTGGTCGAAGTTCGCGTTCATTACGTTGCCTAGCGCCAGAGTTCCGATCACGACGATGACCGGCACGAGGGAAGGAATCGTAATATGAAATGATTGCTTAAGACGGCTTGCCCCGTCGACTTCAGCCGCTTCGTACAGGGCCGGATTAATGCCGGCAAGTGCAGCGAGGAAAACGATCGTATTGAAGCCGAACTCTTTCCAGACGTCGCTGAATATGATCGTAAATCTAAACCAATTCCCATCGCCAAGGAAGAATATCGGTTTGATGCCGAACACGTGGGAAAGCATTTGGTTAACTAGGCCGGTCTGGCCAAGCAAGTCGATCAGGATCCCGGCAAGGATGACCCAGGATAGGAAGTGGGGAAGATAGACCAGCGTTTGAATGGATCTTTTTAAACCCGTATTTCTGACTTCGTTCAATAACAAAGCGAAGATAAACGGAATGACTAAGTTCATCACGATCTTGGTGCAAGCGAAGAACAATGTATTCCACGTGATCTGCAGGAAATATTCATTCTCGAACATGTAGCGGAAATGCTTTAAACCGACCCATGGGGATCCGGTTATTCCCAACGCCGACTTATAATCTTGAAACGCCATGACGATCCCCGACATGGGGAGATATGAAAAGACGAAAACGAGCAGAACGGCCGGCAATACCATGAGATGAAGCATCCACGGTTGCTTGTAGCTGCTTTGTTTTTTTTTCGCGCGAGCGGCGGTCTTGAGGGGCACTTGTTGTACCGTATTTGCGTCCATAGCTCTCTCCCATTCCATCAATACTCATTTGTTAAATCGTCGAAACCCTGATATATATAGTAACAACAAGCTCTGGCGCCGAACTATATGACTATGTTAGGATCGATAGGGTTTTGTTAGGGACATCTTCAAGGGGGATCGGGTATCGTGCTAAAATGGGGCGTTGAGTTCGTAAAAAGAAGATTAAGTGCCAGATATAGCCTCTTTGCCAAGATGAACGGGTTAATCTTGATCTTGTTCATTCCGATCGTCATTTTGTTTACTTACTCCAATGGCACCGTCAATAACGTGTTAAGCAAGGAGCTTCAAGAATCCAACACCAAACAGCTTAGCTTCCTCTCGAGCCAGATCGATTCGAGGATCAATCAGACGATGGATTTCGTTATTACGTTCTCGAGAGACCCGAACGTGCAGAAGTTCAACGGATTGAATATTTGGGACGATCGCTATGACCGGATGCAGACGAGATACGTCGTCCAGGAAAAGATGATGCTCCAATCCGGGGTTACGAATATATGGCCGGTCCAATACACGGTGTATTCCCAACAAAATAAAGAAGCCATCTCCAATACCAGCATCGCCGTCGATTACGACGAGACGTATCTGAAGAGGAATATGGCCGGCAAATGGACCTATGGAGACGGCGAGTCCGTACCTGCGGGGACGCTTAAAGCATTTTACTGGTTCTATACCGATACTTTCGGACAACAGGGCACGCTAAAAGGGAGCAATCTGGTCGTTAAGGCCAGCTTCGGACACGAGAATATTCAGAATATGCTGGATACGTACAAGGCCGGCGGACAAGGGGACCCCTTTTTCTATCACAAGGGAGAAAGCCCGATCCTGAACAGAAGCGCTTCCCAACCTTTGGCCGATGAACTTATCGTTTATTTGGACGGACAGTCGCTGCAAGATACGATGCAAAAGGTCGTAAGATTGGAAAACAAAAAATATTTGGTTAGCGCGGTCAAATCGCCGCAGTTGGAATGGTACTTGGTCGATATCGTGCCGGTAGATCAAATCATGGGACCGATATCATCCAGCCGAAACCTGTTCTATCTCGCCATGGTGTTGCTATTCGCAGTCGGATTATCCGCGTCCGTATTGCTCTATAGAAACGTTCAACGTCCGATCAGAAAGCTGGTCCGAGGCTTGCAAAGCGTGCAACGGGGGGATTTCTCGGTACAAATCGACTCCAAAGCGAATAATGAATTTTCATTCCTTTTTTATCGGTTTAACGATATGTCGCGACAGATCCAAGGCTTGATCGAGAACGTTCTAAACGAGAAACTGCGTGCTCGGGAGGCGACCCTTAAACAATTGCAGGCGCAGATTAACCCGCATTTTCTGTACAATTGCCTAGGTTATATTATCAACATGGCCCAGATGAAGGACGAAGAGGCGGTCGTTTCGATGGGTTACAATTTAAGCTCCTATTACCGCTATATTACCCGCTTGGAGAAACAAACGGCGACCCTGGACGAGGAAGTCAAGCTCATCGTTAACTATTTGGACATCCAGAAGCTTCGGAACGGCCGAATTCATTATTCCATCGATATACCGGAAGAAATGCTGAAACAGCGGGTTCCTCGTCTATTACTTCAGCCGATCGTGGAGAATGCCGTTATTCACGGGGTCGGGAAGTCCTATTCTTCAGGCGAAATAACGATCAGAGGAGAAATCGCGGACGGTTATTGCAAGGTTTATATCGATGACGACGGTCCGGGAATGAACTTGGAGGGGCAGGAAGCGTTAAACCATAAAATGCGGGAACCGCTGCAAGAAGAAATGGGCTGCGGTCTATGGAATACTCATCAACGGATCATCCATCAATTCGGAGACCGTTCTTATCTTAGCTTCAAAAAATCGCCTCTTGGCGGTTTCCGGACCGAGATTATTTGGGAGTTAACGACCGAAGATGAACGTCAATCCAAACCGGTCCAACAAGGAGATAACCAACATGCAGATGATCATAGTAGACGATGAAGCCCACTGGGTAGATAACCTATCGATGCACAAGCCTTGGCATAAGCTAGGTATCGATCATGTCCACAAAGCGTATTCCGCGCAAGAGGCGCTTCGGATCCTCGAAACGCACCCAATCGACATCGTCATATCGGATATTCTAATGCCCGAGATGACGGGAATCGAATTGATCGAACGAATTCGTTTGCGCGACAAAAAAATAAAATGCATTATTTTATCCGGTCATTCCGATTTCGAGTTCGCAAAAGAAGCGGTCCGGCACCAAGCGGTGGATTATTTGCTTAAACCGCCGACGGACAACGAATTATTCGGCGCGGTCGAATCTGCCATAGCCCAATTAAATGCGGAATGGGAGAGCGTAAGCTCCCAGGAGAGAACGCAATATACGCTTCGGGAAAATTTACCGCTCCTTCGCGGTCAGTTGCTTCTCGATGCCATGAAAGGTCACCGGATGCCGCCGGAGGAGTGGAATCGTAAGCTGGACAGTTACGGATTACCGTTCTGTAAAGGGGACTGCGCGTTGCTGCTCGTTCGAATGGAGGAAGAATTCGGACAGTACCGCAACAACGGGCAACAATTGATGGAATACGCGATCATCAATATGGCCGAAGAAATATTCGGCGAATTTACGGAAGTATGGGGCGTCAAGGAGGAGCATGGCTATCTAGCGTTTCTGCTCCAGTTGAAGGAGGAGAGCCCGGAGCTAGGAAAAGAATCCTTGCTGGAGAAGCTTTCCATGCAGCTCCAGTACAAAGTTAAACAGTTTTTGAAGGGTTCTCTTTCTATCGTGATCACCGAATGGTTCCGCTTTCCCGAGCAATTGCCGGAACGCTATCGGCACGCAACGGCGTATTTTCGGCAAATCGTAGGAGACGAGCGGGAATTTATTATACGCGTAGGCGATACGGAACAGAATGTTACGCAAGGTCCCCTGGATGCGATCTATATGCCCCCAACTCTTATGAACCTGCTTGAAGCGGGGCGATGGGAGGCGGCCGAGGATAAGCTGGCGACCGTGTTTTCCGAATTGGACGAACGTTGGTCCGAATCCTGGGAGCATTGCATGGAGGCCGGCTATATTATCGCGGCTTCCTTCGCCCATCTCGCCCATCGGAACGGCAATACATTAGTTCACTTATTGGGGCAGGATCTTGATTCAGTGCGGAACGGCGAAGCATTCACCTCGATCGCCAGGCTCAGGAACTGGTCTACGGGCATGCTGGGCAAGCTGAAAGAAGGAACATCCAGCGAGATCAAAGACAGTCGTTCCCTCTACGTGAACAAAGTACAAGCCTTCGCGGAGAAGAACCTGCACTTGGACGTTTCGTTGCGCGCGCTGGCAGACCACGTGAATTTGCATCCGACGCATTTATCCAAAATCTACAAGATCGAAACCGGCGAAGGCATCAGCGATTACGTGTCCCGGCTGCGGATGGAATCCGCTTGCCATAAGCTGAAGACGACCGACAAAAAGGTGTATGAGATTAGCACAGAGATCGGTTATTTGGATTCGGCTTATTTTATTAAAGTATTTAAACGCCAATTCGGAGTTACGCCGCAAGAATATAGGGACGGAAACCATTAACGCGATTTAACATAACATTGTCCTATAGAAACTAACAAAGTCATATAGATACCCTCCCCGGCGAGTTGGTAGAGTTACAGATGTAGTGATCTTACACCGTAGGGGGAAAAGAAAGATGAGTACATTCAAGAAACCATGGCTTATGCTCTTGGTCGCGACAGTGATCCTGATTACGGGATGCAGCGGCAAGAATAACGGTAACGACAACGCATCGGGCGCCGCTTCCGGCGAAACAAGCGCGACGGCTTCCGCGTCTACGACCGAATCCGAGGCCGATCTCGCCTTCAAGAACGGTAAATACGATCCGCCGATCGAGATCAGCACGATTATTATGCCGAAGAAATATACGAAAGGCGAGACGCAAAATAACAACGTTCACGATCGTTGGATGCTGGAGCAATTCGGCATCAAATACAAAGATACCTGGTACCCTGCAGGCAGCGATCAATACAAACAGAAGCTTCAGCTGGGAATCGCTTCCGGAGAGAAGCTGCCCGATTTCGTACAGGTACCTACCGATCCCGTACTGACCAACCAACTGATCGAATCCGGACAATTTATCCCGATCGGCGAATTGTTCGATAAATACGCGAACCAAATCTGGAAAGACCATGCTCAGCAGCATCCGGAATTGTGGTATCCCTTCACGCGGGACGGCAAGAAATACAACCTGCCGATTCTGGAATACACAGACAATGACGATACGTTGTTATGGCTGCGCGAAGATTGGATGGAGAAGCTGAATCTTGAGGCTCCCAAGACAATCGCGGATCTCGAAAACATCATGGA
The DNA here is from genome assembly GCF_003628305.1 of Cohnella endophytica. Taxonomy (GTDB): domain Bacteria; phylum Bacillota; class Bacilli; order Paenibacillales; family Paenibacillaceae; genus Cohnella; species Cohnella endophytica. The sequence goes on from NZ_RBZM01000004.1 coordinate 193,264, forward strand.
CAAATTCAAGAACCAAAACCCTGACGGGCTTGCTCCGAAGGATGTATATCCGTTAGCGATTTCTTTGAAAAACAATACGAACACATGGATGGGCGGCCTGGATTGGCTGTTCGGAGCCTATGGTTCGGTTCAGGAGCAATGGAACAAAGACGCCAACGGCAACTTGGAATACGGTTCCATCAATCCGGGAGCCAAACAAGCGCTCGCGAAGTTGCAAGAATGGATGAACAAAGGCTACATTCACCCCGATTCCGCGTTATGGGACGAAGGGAAGTCGGCCGAATTATGGACCAAAGGAAACGCGGGCGTTCTGCCTGGAGCAAACTGGGTTCCGGATTGGCCGGCTCCGGATTTGTTGAAAAACGTAAAAGGGTCGAAGTATAAAGCTTACCCGGTTCCTGCGGGTCCAGATGGACTGATGGGCACAAAATGGCAAAACTCGGGCGTTAACAGCAGCTTCATGATCAATAAGGATGCCAAGCATCCGGAAGCGATTATTCTGTACTACAACTATTTGCTGGATAACCTTGCTAACCCGGCTGTTGGAAGCAAATTCGAATACGGCTTCGCCCAAGGATATGACTGGGATATCATAGACGGTAAACCGACAGGCGATAAAGAAAAGATCAAAGATTTCTTCAATGACTTCCCGTACATTACAGGACCTGCGCGTATTCCGGATCTCTATATGAAATCGCTTGTTAAGCTCGCGGACGGTCAACCGGCGGAAACGCCGTACGAGAAACAACTCGCGGAATTCCGTAAACCGGAAAACTGGTATGCGGCGAAAGTAGTCATGTCGCAATTGGATATCCGCAAGCAGAACTACTTCACAGGTGCGGCGACGCCGACGATGATCGAGAAATGGAGTCTTCTTCGTCAGTCCGAGCTGGAAACGTTCAACAAAATCATTTACGGCAAATTGCCGGTCGATGCTTTCGATACTTTCGTGTCCAACTGGAAGGCGAATGGTGGAGAGCAGATTACGAAGGAAGTAAACGAGTGGTTCCAGTCCGTTACGAAATAATCGAAGCGGAGATGAGGTGCCCGGGGCGCAAGGACGTTAATCGTTCTTTGCTCCCCGGGCGTTTTTTTTTATGCGTTGGGCGATGTAGATATAAGTAGGTTGGTTGGTCGGTCGACACTCGGAGCGATCCGTCATCGGCCGGAAGGCAATACTACCCGCGATGAATGATTTGCGATCGGAAGAATGCAATAAAACGGCTATGGTGCAGTCTTTTTCGTTCAAACCCGATGGCTAGATGGAATCCCTGCAAATGCACAGGAATATTGCGTAATTTCGCTTGAGCTGAGAGTTGGAGTAACGAAAAGATGCTTATTAGCTGGAATGTTGTATTTTTAAGTAGCGGATAGAGGAAAAAGATGTACGATTGCAGGTATTTTACAAATGTTGCATGATGCTCCCGTTAAGCTGGAGTTCATACCGTACGACGTGCTGGCCGGTTGCTCCGGCAATAGCGTCAAACCATCCTTTCGCGCACAGAGACTGAAGCGTTCGAACTGCATAACGGTGGTTAACGCTTAGATGAGTTTCTACATCGATAGGGCGCAAAGGACGAGCTAGCCTGCATGCTAGACGAACGATTTCCCGTTCCAACAAACGGCTTAAACTGACCGGATTAGTTTGCGACTGATAACGGCTAATGACCATCCGCAGTAGTGTGATGCATAGCTCGGGACGGTGAGCGACATCATCGTAAGCAAACGAGATGACTTGGAATCCCATGGCTGCTAGAAAGGTTTCTCTGTTCAGTTCGTTGCAGTACTTTTGCCTGTCCATATCCCGAACGTGGGGGCCAAAGCCTTTGATCTCGATGATCAATTTCACAGTACACTTCAACCAAGCAAAATCGCAAAAGTAGGATAACCCGCGCCAATCGAGAACCTCGAATTCAGGGTGCAATCCATCGAAGTTTCCTAGAAGTGGCCACCATACGTTTTGACAAAAAAGTTTCTCTGCCTCCCGATGCCCCCGATCAAGCCGGCCTTTCCGTTCTCCAGTTCGTTTCTTCAGATGGTTTTGAATAAATACGTCGTGCGCTTGCTCGAAAATCATACCTCTCACCCCTCTAAAATGAAAAAGAACGTCCCGGCTCCATGTTCAAAAAATGGAGAGGGACGTTCTTCGTCTCGTTGACTCTATTATAAAACAAAAACTTTCGAATCATCAATCCCGATCCTGCCGTCTTCATCTTGAATCCTTCTTATTATCGATTAATTTATCGATTGCTAAGCCGACTAAATACCAAAAGCCAATAGCTAATAGAGACGTAGCTAACCTGAAATTGTAATTTACGATATCATCATATCCAAGCAAGGATTTAATGAAAAACTCTATATTGCTTATAAGATTGGCTTTTACTTGATTCGCCCCTTCACCGAATCCACGATTGAAACTCTGGTCTATTATTACTGAAGTTATCGTTAGAATGATTTGGATACTAGGCAAAATAAATTTCAATTTCAGAACTCTACGCATATCTCTCCACCAATCTATTGTTTTTGCGTAACGAATAATAATAAATATTCCTTTTGCTCGGGGTCACTATACCCAATATCGTCATTGCATTTGTTCAATAAAAATTGCGTACCATAGGTTTCCCCGTATAGGCCGGTTCGTGTAGTAATAACCTCACAGTTTGTTGCTTTAACTCCTTTTTCTTGTCCTCCGAACTTGTCCCATGAATTATCGTAAGTGTATTTTATCGACTCCCCGTTAAAGTCTAGATCAATAAATAGGGGATCTCCTTCGTCGGTATAGCGGGCAATACTCAATTGACTCTTAATCCGGTTTTGAAATTTATGATAAAACTCCTCCAATTTCTCGACGCCGGATAAACCTCCAGGACCTGATACGACATACCCCGCTTTTTCAGCTTCGCTAATGGTCAGATCAGAATGACTGGAAACCGAATTAGGCTTAGTTGAATTACATGCGGTCAAAAGAATCATGGCTATCGCAACAACATATATTTTAAGCATTATACATACCTCCGAATTGATTAGCGGCCTCTAAAAATAAAGACGAAATGAGTTGGGAATAGTTGCCGTAGTTATTTGTTTTATTACTCATTGATCCGCTTTCCCGGCTGGCTGGGAGATCAAAACGTAAGATATTGCGTAAAAAAAGCCATACATTTCTGGGAATTCCAACTATTCTTCTGATTAGGGGAGCGCTATCATAGGGTTGAAAAGAAAGGGACGCTGTTCGAGAAACGGAGGTTGCCTAGTGGAAACGAGACGAAAGGCGCTTGTGACGGGCGGTAGCCGAGGAATCGGCCAAGGAATAGCCTTCGAATTGGCCAAAGCCGGGTATGACGTAACGATTGGACATTGGAACGACGACGAAGCCGCCAATGAAACCGCCCGAAAGGTTCGCGAAAATTGGGGAGGCGATTGTTGGATCGTACCCGGCGATCTGACGAAGGCGGAAACGGTAGTAAACACGATGGAAGCGACATTGCGGAAGATGGGCCGAATCGATTTGATGGTTAACAATGCGGGGATTAGCCGGTTTCGCGACATCCGTGAGCTTCCTGTCGAGGAAGTGGACATGCTAGTCAGCTTGAATTTCCGCGCTCCGTTGATGTTCATGAAAGAAGCGTCCAATCACATGATCGAAGCCGGAATCCGCGGCAGCATTCTCAATATTACCTCGTCTAGGGCTGAACGCGCTTACGCCGGAGACGCATTGTACGGAGGATTAAAAGCCGGGCTGAAGCGGGCAAGCGAATCCGCGGCTCTCGATCTCGCGCCTTACGGAATCCGCGTGAATTGCATCGCTCCCGGTGCGATCGAGGTTAGGGGACGTTCGATAACGGACGAGTTCGGGCGCAGAATTCCGCTCGGTCGCAAAGGGCTTCCCGAAGATATCGGTCCGATCGCGGTATGGCTGGCCTCGGATGCGGCGAGTTACGTGACCGGAATCAATTTAAGAGTGGACGGCGGCTTGATACTCCCCGGTATGCCGGAATACGCATGGAACCCGCAAAATAATAAGCGAACGGAAAAGGAGAGAGCGGAATGAACGGAATTACGATTCGCAACGTGAAGACGATTCTAACGGCTCCCGAAGGCATAAATCTGGTCGTAGTGAAAATAGAGACGTCCGAGCCGGGCTTGTACGGTCTCGGATGCGCGACTTTTACCCAGCGGTACTTGGCCGTGGCGACCGCGATCGACGAGTATCTCAAGCCGTTCCTGATTGGCAAAGATCCGCAGCGTATCGAAGATATTTGGCAAACGGCAATGGTCAGCTCCTATTGGAGGAACGGTCCGGTGCTGAACAACGCGATATCCGGTGTCGACATGGCGCTGTGGGATATTAAGGGCAAGCTGGCCGGACAGCCGCTATATCAGCTCTTCGGAGGCAAATGCCGGGAAGGCGTCGCCATTTACCGCCATGCGGACGGTTCCGACCTCGAAGAAATCGAGAACAATGTGAGAGGGTTCATGGAGCAAGGCATTCGTCACGTTCGTTGCCAATGGGGCGGTTACGGCGGAAAGAACGCATTCGTTCCTCCGGAGAATGCGCTTCCCGGCGCCTATTTCCATCCCGATGCTTACGCCAGAAGCGTTCCCCGGATGTTCGATCGCTTGAGGGAGCGACTCGGCTTCGAGATCGAGCTGCTTCACGACGTTCACGAGCGTCTGGCTCCGATCGAAACCGTACGTCTGGCGAAGCAGCTAGAGCCTTATCGTTTGTTTTTCTTGGAGGATCCGCTGGCTCCGGAGCAATTGGATTACTTCCAAATGATTCGATCCCAATGCGCGACGCCGATCGCGATGGGAGAATTATTCGTCCATCCTCAGGAATGGGTGCCCCTTATCCGCAGCGGCCTGATCGATTTCATTCGAGTCCATGTCAGCGCGATCGGAGGAATAACGCCGGCTCGTAAGCTCGCGGCGCTGAGCGAAGCGTTTAGCGTTCGGACCGCTTGGCACGGTCCCGGAGACGTATCTCCCGTAGGCCACGTGGCCAATCTGCATCTGGACTTGAGCGTGCCTAACTTCGGCATTCAGGAATGGTATCACTTAACCGACCGGCTTCGCGAGGTATTCCCGGGCTGTCCGAGCGTTCGGAACGGATATGCGTATATTCAAGAAGCGCCAGGCTTGGGAATCGACATCGACGAGAAGCTTGCCGCCAAATACCCGTGCCGCAACGATTTGCCGGAATGGACATTGGCCAGGCTTCCCGACGGAGGGCCGGGGCGTCCTTAATTCTTGTAGTTATTTTCGCATGAAGGCTAATCTCGAGGCACGAGTTAGGTTTTACCGGACTACACCCGCAACACGACTATTCTTGTGGCAAGTAGTTAGGTTTTACCGGACTGCACCCGCAAAAAAGCTAAACATGTGGGACTTAGTTAGGTTTTACCGGACTGCACCCGCACAAAGGCTAATCTAGTGGCATGCAGTTGGGTTTTACCGGACTAGACCCGCACAACGGCTACTCTTGTGGCACGTAGTTAGGTTTTACCGGACTGCATCCGCACAAAGGCTACTCTTGTGGCACGTAGTTAGGTTTTACCGGACTACACCCGCACAATGACTAATCTCTCGTGGCACTTAAGTCCGCGCCTCACTAGCGCGGGCTTTCATGTTCCCCGTACTTCTTCCTATAGTGACTCAATGCAAGGAGGGGCCAAATATACCGGTAGCTGTGATAATGCGAATAAAAGTTGCCGGGGAGGCCGGCACCGGTCGGATAAGAAGCCGCCCATCCGGTATCGTGCAAGGAAGCAATCAATCTATGAATGCCTTTGTCGATAGCGGCGGACGGCCGAGGATGAACCGCAATGAGCGCGTCCACTGCCCAGGCCGTCTGAGAAGGCGTGCTTTCGCCCAGCGGTACGTATCGGAATAGCCGATCACTGTTGCAGGACTCGCCCCATCCTCCGTCGGTATTTTGTATGCTCAGCAGCCAATCCGTTCCTTTTCGAATCGTTGGATCGTCCGAGTCGATGCCGGCTGCCCTTAAACCCGTTAGCGCTGCCCATGTGCCGTAGATGTAGCAGATTCCCCATCTGCCATACCATGAGCCGTCTCTCTCCTGATGATTCTTCAGCCAATCGGTTCCTCGCTTCATGAACTCGTGCCCCATGCCCAGCCCCGCGAAGTTCCCGAGATACTCCAAGGTGCGACCGGTCAGGTCGGCCTCGGATGGGTCTATGGCAGCGGATTTAGCGCCGTCGATGGCGAGCCAGGTCAGCATTTTATTGTCCGCGTTTTTCTCGAATGCCGGCCAGCCTCCGTCCTTGTTCTGCATGGAAAGCACCCAATTCAACCCGCGGTTCCACGATTCCCGGAAAAGAGGTTCCGTACGGGAAAGGCGACGGATGGCTCGTAATGCCGCGGTTGCGTCGTCTACGTCCGGATTCAGCGTATTCGTGTCCGAGAATCCCCATCCTCCGGGAACGGTGTCGGAATTATGAATGCTCCAATCCGCCTTTTTGTCATGCTGTCTGGCCAGTAAATACGCGGCGGCTTTTCGAATCGCGGGATGATGGTCCGGAACTCCGGCTTCTTGCATCGCGGAGGCGATCAAGGCCGTATCCCATACCGTGGACGTTGAGTTCTGAATCGTTGTTCTGCCAATGGAACGACATTGCATATCGGTTATTCCTTGAACGGCGCGAGTAATGAGCGGGTGATTTTTTTCATAACCGAGGGCAAGCAGCGCGAAAATCATGAGTATCGTGCAACTGGCATAGCTATATAGCGTCCCGTCCGGCTCTATACGCTGCAGTAGGAACTGTTCGGCTTTCGCCTTGGCTGCTTCGCGGAGCTGGCGGGGCGTACCTGTAAGCTTGCTCAACCCGGCTTGTATATGGCCAACCATTTCTTGAACGCCCCGGGATAGCCGATTATCGTAGTCCATGTCATCGCTTGAGAGGTCGTATCGATCAGGAACATGCTCGGTCTTAAGGGAGAAATTCCGATCGGCCATGATCAGCATCGGAATAAGGTGGACTCTTGAATATCCGGAGAATTCGAACACGTTAATCGGGAAAGAAACGGGAAGCAACAGGGCTTCCAACGGAATGGACGCGATGGACATTGGCCATTTGCCATGTCCGGTTGCCGCAAGGATGGCTCTGGTCAGAATGCTCGTTGTTTTTCCGATACCGCCCTTGGATTGAATATAGCTCTTTGCTCGCAGAACGGGTTCATCCGTCATCCGGGTAAACCCGGAGTAGAGCAGGGCATAGTAGGCCTCGACCGAAGCGGACAAGTTACCGCCTTCTTCGTCGCGATACCATTTCCAGCAGCCGTCCGGCTGTTGCTCGGCGAGAATGCGATCATGAAGTTGCCTAATCAAAACCTCGTTCCGCACGTCCAGCGTTCGAAGAAGAATAATGACATAGGCATCCAAAGTCGTCCCGTTCTCGAAACAAAACCGCCAGCTTCCGTCTTGTTTCTGCTGCCGTATGAGGGCCGATAATTGGGAGTGGATCTCCTCTTCTATAAGGCTTTGAAAGTTGCCCATTTCCGTCGTACCTCCGCCTTCATTTTCACCAATATATGAGGGTCGGGTAAAGGAGATGAGGCCAAAAAGAAGAACCGGATTTGTCGGTTCGTCTCTTCGTCGCCTTATCATTTTTTTTCGGTATGCAACAATACGGTACAAATTCGGATATATAGGTTGACGGCGTTAGGAGGTGTTGCGTTGGAAGAATCGATATTGATAGATCGGTTAAAACAAAAACAAGCATCCGCTCTCGAAGAGATCATGGACAAGTATGTCGGCTACGCGAGTACGATCGTCAGGAACGTGATCGGCGATTACATGAAATCGGAAGACGTCGAGGAAGTCGTATCCGATGTCTTTGCCCTACTCTGGCACAACGCGGAACGGATCCGCGAGGAGAGTACGTCGATAAAGTCGTACTTGGCCGCTATCGCCAGGAATCAGGCGCTTAAGAAGCTTAGAAACCATAATCCGCGATTATGCGAGCTTGAAGACGACGTATGGATCGAGTCCGACCTGGGCGAACGGCTGGAACAATCGGAGAAGAAGCGAATGCTGGAATGGGCATTGTCGTTGATGGACGAGTCGGATCGAGAAATCTTCGTTCGGCATTATTTCTTCATGGAGAAAACGGCGGCAATCGCAAATCGGTTGAAGATGAAGGAATCCACGGTGAGAAGCCGGCTTTCGCGCGGACGTTCCTACTTAAGGCAAGTATTAACGGAAGGAGGGTACGCGTTTGAAAATGAAAATATCGGAAATGTTTGAGCAAGCAGGCATCGATACGGACGCGATTCCGTATGAGGAGGATCAAACTGTCGACAAGGAAATAATCCGGAGATTAGTCATGCGCAAGATCGGGAATCCATCCGCGATAACTAGCGACAGTTTCGCCGGATCAAAGAAAATATCCGTGAAAATCGCTCTTGTCGCCGCTGCCGTCGCCGCGACGATGATGTCCGCTTACGCGGTTAACGCGGCAACCGGAGGCAAACTATACGGCGCGATCCTCTTAAATAAAGAGAATAGGCACATTGCCGAACGGCCGAATTATGCTTCCATGCAGGAGGTTTCCAAGGGAGAAGTATCCGAAAGCCCATCCGGTAAGCCGGTCCTAACCAGCAGCATTATTCAGGCCTCTCAGCTTCGAACGCTTAATGCCGGCTCGGTAACGAATATTGCGGTATCGGAAAAGGCGGGCAAGATTACCATACCCGAGCTTTTTACGAACAACGGCGACCTCGTCATTTTCACGAAGGCGGACGGCTCCGGCTGGCGATTAAACAAAGGCGAGCAGTTGTCTATAGGGTTCCGGTTGGATCTGCAAACAAGGAAGAAGTATTCGGATCCAACCGGAGAATGGATGGAGATCGGTTATATCCGCAATGGAGAGTTGGTTAAGGGCTTCGCGAAAAAAGAAAAGGAGTTTTCTTATAAGATCACGGCGGACGAACCGGGAGACTATTATTTTTACGCGGAGAATTATTCAGCAGGCTATATCATCGTATCTTCAGGAACGATTGAATAATCGGAAAACGAACCGACAACGGTTCTTTTTTTTTGTGAAGAAGCCGACCGGATGTATGCTAAAATGAATTCGAATATTTCCACCCGAAGGCGGTGCTCTTTTGCTTACATCACGAAGTCGGCATATCAAGCTTACGGCGTTTGTCGGCTTGGTGCTAGCATTGATCGCGTTAAGTCTGACGATTGCGGGATCTCTTCCGTCGAAAACAAGTCCCCGCGCGGAAAACGGACGATTGGATCTTCGTCAATGGAGCTTTGAACAAGACGGACCCGTCCGCCTCAACGGCAGTTGGTCCATGCATTGGAGCGAGCTTCTGTCAGATAGCGAACAAGCGGTCGCGGGAACCGCGAAGCCGTCGATCGCTGCGGTTCCCGGCGTGTGGACGCATTATGGACTGCCCGGACGGGGTTTCGCGACTTACCGTCTCACCGTCATTACGCAAGAAAATACCGGCAAGCTAGGTTTGCGGATTCCGGCGATCGCTCCGGCCTACTCGGTTCTCGTCGACGGCCGAGTCATTGCGGGGTCGGGGACCGTCGCTTCCGATAGGACAACCGAAAGAGCCGCGTATTTTCCTCAGACCGTGACGTTCGATCCGCCCGGGAAGCAATTCGATCTATACATTCAAGTCTCCAATGAAATCTACCCGCAAGGCGGGATCTGGTATAGTCTGACGCTAGGCACGGAACGATCGATGATCGAGATGAAGGAACGCGCGAGTATCGTGGACATGGCGGTTTTCGGCGGTTGCGCGCTACTGGGCCTCTATCAGATTGCGTTGTTCGCGCAGCGCAGGTCGGATCGTTCCACCCTGTATTTTGGAATATGCTGTCTGTTAGGAGCGATCCGAATCGGCGCGGTAGGCGGAATGTATATCGTTCAACTTTATCCGCATACGGATATCAGGCTTCTTATTTTATTGGAGTATTTGACTTATTACGGCGGAGTCACGGCAGCGTTGCTGTTCGTGCGAGAACTGTATCCGAAGGAGTATCATCCGGTCGCGATCAAGGCGCTCGTAGGGACGGGAATCGCTTTTATCGCAAGCGTGGTACTGCTTCCCACGGAAGTCTACACGCGCTTTATCGATATTTATAAGTACGTCTCGTTAGTGAGCTTGGCTTACATTCTCTTCGGATTTATGTTGGCGCTATGGAGAAGCAGAAGCGGCGCTTGGCTTCAGCTTAGCGGTTGGCTTATTTTCGCGGCGGCGGCTTTTCATGATATTTTGTACAGCGATGGCCGGATAATCTGGATCGATCTTCAACTCGTTCCTTACGGGTTCATCCTTCTCGTGTTTATCGAAGCAATGGAGCTTGCTCGAAGATTTACGAACGCCTTCCGGATAATCGGACGGATGTCGGACGAACTGATCGCCTCGAACCGCATGAAGGACGAATTTCTGGCCAACACCTCTCATGAGCTGAAGACGCCATTGCACGGTATCATGAATCTTTCCTTGGCGCTCGCCGAGGAGAAAGCGGGTCCGCTGAGCGGGCATCAGCGTGAACAATTGGAGGTCGTGGTGTCCGTTGCCAGACGCATGTCGAACCTCATTAACGACATTCTCGACCTGTCCCGTCTGAAAAATAGCGGCATACAATTGCAGCGCAAACCCGTCGACGTTCGGGCCGTCGTCTCCGCCCAGCAAGAGGTATTCCGCCATTATATCGGGGATAAGCCGGTCATTCTACGCTTGGACTGGCCGGATATTCTTCCTTACGCGGATGCCGACGAAAGCCGGCTGCTTCAGATCGTTTACAATCTGATCGGGAACGCGATCAAGTTTACGCCGGAAGGCGAAGTTAAGGTGTCGGCAAGGGCTAGCGGAGGCATGCTCCATCTGTCGGTCGCCGATACGGGAATCGGCATCGAGGCGGGAATGCTGGAGTTGATCTTTCAATCGTTCGAGCAAGTGGGGACGTCCGTCGCCAGGGAGTACGGCGGGGCCGGACTCGGGCTTGGCATCGCCAGAAGGCTGGTCGAACTACACGGGGGAAGGATATCGGTCCAGTCGGAGGTGGGTCAGGGCTCCGTATTTACGTTCACGATTCCGATCAGCGATGCAGATCCTAGGCAAGAAGCGCAGTCGGATTCAAGCGCGGAAGAGGGCGATACGCTCATAAGATTGACGAGCGCTTGGCGGGAAACGGCGGCCACGGCAACCCAATTATCGGATGATCGCCGGAAGCGGAATCAGATGATTCTGGCGGTTGACGACGATCCGGTCAATCTTCGGGTCATTCAGGCCATACTGGCGGACGGGCCTTATGAAATCGTTACCGCTTCAAGCGGGAAGGAAGCCATGGAAATGCTGAACCGATTAGGCAACGCTATCGGACTCGTCATTCTGGACGTGATGATGCCGGGACAATCGGGGTACGAGACATGCCTCCAGATCCGGCAAACGCATGCGTTATCCGAGCTTCCCGTTCTGCTGACCACCGTACGAAGCGATCAAGCGGACGTGATGTACGGTTTCGAAGTGGGGGCGAACGATTACTTGATCAAGCCTTTTCAAGCGTTCGAGTTGCAGGCGCGCGCTCGCACGTTATTGGAAATGAGGAGGTCGGCGGAAGAGGCGGTCCGCTCGGAGCTGGCGTTCTTGCAGGCGCAGATTAAACCCCATTTTCTTTACAACGCCCTGAATACGATTATTTCATTGTCGCTGGACGAACCGCAAACCGCGCATGATCTGTTGCTGCAGCTTAGCCGTTATTTGCGGGGGAGCTTCGACTTTAAGAACAAGGAGAGGCTGGTGCCGTTGCGCAAGGAATTGGAACTGACCGATGCTTACCTCCAGATCGAGCGGGCTAGGTTCGGAGAGAGGCTCCGAGTCCGCTTCGAGGTGGATGAAACCGCGACATGTATGCTCCCACCGTTGACCTTGCAACCGCTCGTCGAGAATGCGGTACGTCACGGAATTACGAAACAGGAAGATGGCGGCACCGTGACGATAACCGTCAACGTGAACGAAGGCTATACTTCGCTATCCGTCGAAGACGACGGCGTGGGTATGCCCGATTGGGCGCGGACGATTTTGTCGAAAGAGTACGAGGGTAAAGGCGGAGTGGGCTTGCGGAACATTCACCAAAGAATGCTGAAGTTATTCGGCGAAGGACTCGAGATTCAAGATGGAAGCGCCGGCGGCACTAAGGTGTCCCTTCGCATATCGCAAAACCCATGGGACGGAAAGGAGGAGCAAGGATGATTCGAGTAGTCGCGGTCGACGACGAGATGCCCGCCCTTCGAAGGGTGGGCAAGCTGTTGGAAGAGTTCGAAGAGGTTCGGGTTTGCGGGTTGTTCGATAAATCCTCGGCCCTGCTCGAGTACGCGTTAACGGAGCCGGAGCAGATCGATCTTGCTTTGCTCGACATGGAAATGCCGACATTGCACGGCTTGGAGCTGGCACGCAAGCTGCGCGAATGCCGACCGGAGATTCAAATCGCGTTCCTGACGGCCCATGAAGAGTTTGCCAAAGACGCCTTCGAAGTAGAGGCGTTGGATTATTTGCTGAAGCCCGTCATGGAGGAGGATCTTGCGCGTACGTTTCGCAGGCTCGCGAAGCGAAGCGGACATGACGTCGCCGACGAATACGAACCTGAACGGGGAATATCGGTTTACGGCTTCGGTCCTTTCTCCGTAACGTCGGACTCGGGGGAACAGATCCGTTTCCGTAACTCGAAATCGAAAGAGCTTCTGGCGTATTTGCACCATCATCGCGGAAACCCGGTCAGCAAGGCGCAGATCATGGAGGATCTCTGGTACGGACGGGACGTGGAACGCACACAGGTCAACCTTCATTCGACGGTATATCAGCTGCGCAAGGATTTGGAAGCTTTCGGGCTGTCCGAGGTGATCGGGCAATCGAAAATCGCCGGAGGCAGCTACAGCCTGGTCTGGTCGCCTGCCTTCGACGACGTCGTTGCTTACGGCAACGAGGAACGGTTATTTCGGCGTACCTCGTCTTTAACGCATGCTTTAAGAGCCGTTCAACTGTATGGAGGAGGTTATTTGGTCGGAAGCGGATACGGTTGGGCGGCTCCTCGGCAGGCGGAGTTGGAGCTAAGCTACACGGGATTGTTGGAAGCGATCGTGGATACGTACGTCCGCCAACGGCGTTACGATATCGCGTTAAATCCGATGCAGAAATGGGCGGAGCTGCTCCCTCTAAGCGGAAGGCTTCATGCCAAGATGATCGCGCTGTTGCTGCTTATGGACAGGGAAGCGGACGCGAAGGCTTACTGCGAGCTTGCAACGGAATTGTTGGATGGCGCGGACGAGCTGGCGGACATCGATTATGCTCGGGTATCGGCCGATCCAAAGGCTTTGTTTTGAATCGCGGCATTCAAACAACTGACATGAAGCGCTTTCTTTTCAGTTTGGCGTAAGTTTTATTTGTTAGGATAGGAGTATCGTGCAAGTTAACTATCTGTCCAGGGAAGAGGATTAAGGATGAACCGGAATAAAACGCGTTGGCTATTAATCGGATTGCAGATTTTCTACTTGTTGTTCGGAGCGGTGTGGTTGTTCATAGCCGGCATGTCGCTCATGATGTTCGACGATTCCAAAGTGTTCCAACAAACGGCGACCTGGCTTATTATTTCGTATATCCTCGCTTATCCGCTCGCGTTGATCGTCGCCTTGATCGCGGGTTGGGTTCTTTTCTCTCGAGGAAAATACAAGGCCGCTCTCCTCTGGAATCTCGTTCCGTTGCTCTGGATCGTAGGCGTGCTGGGATTATACGCGTACGCGGAGTTCTGGTACTAAAAGAGGGAATAGACATTGTCATTGTCCAAATCTATTCCTTCTTGTAGTTAACCGAATGATCGTTTATTATAAGGGGGCAAACATAAGAATTAGTCGAAAGAGAGTGACGATAAATGATTTCGAACCGTTTAGCAGCAGGAAAGAAAATTAGTGTAATCGTGACCGGAGCGACGGGGATGGTGGGAGAGGGCGTCCTTCACGAGTGCCTTCAGCATGCTCAAGTCGAACGGGTGCTCATCGTCAATCGCAAGCCGAGCGGCGTGTCACACCCGAAGCTGACGGAAATCGTGCATGCGGATTTCCAGGATTTGAAACCGATTCGGGAACGGCTTCAAGGGTATGACGCTTGTTTGTATTGTATAGGCACGTCGTCGGTGGGAATGAAGGAAGCGGAGTACAGCCGAGTCGCGCACGAAATCCCGACGCATATGGCCAAGCTGTTGGCCGAACTAAATCCGGGCATGACTTTTTGTTACATTTCTGCAGACGGCGCCGACGTCAGCGAACGCGGCAGGTCGATGTGGGCGAGAGTTCAAGGCAAAACGGAAAACGTGCTAATGGGACTCCCGTTCGAACAGGTGTATATTTTCAGGCCAAGCTACATTCATCCAACCAAAGGGCTGAAAAACGCCCATCGTCTTTATGCTTTCATCTCGTGGTCGTATCCACTCCTGCGCCGACTAATGCCCGGTTACGTTACGACTTTAAGGGAGCTGGGAACGGCGATGATCCATGCGGTTACCCGAGGGTACGAGAAGTCCGTACTGAAGAGCCGGGATTTCGCCAAGCTCGCCAAGTCTTGAGGGTACGCGCTGCAATTCTGCTGTCCATGTAACGGACTACGACTTTACTTCGGGCAGTAAGAAAAGCCGGGATATTTGACGACTGGCCATTTCTCCTTCCTCAACGCATCCAGAAGTTCCGGTCCGACGTTCAGATTATCCCGAACGAGGTCTCTCGGAGTGAGCGCCATCCATTGATTCAAGGAGACGTCCGCGAACCGGTCGCTTTTGAACATTTCCAGAAACCATAGCGTTTCCGTTCCCGTGTTCTGTACGTAATGGCCGAAGGCGAAAGGCACGTAACCGACGTCGCCGGCCCTGTAATCGAACGTTCGCGCTACGCCGTTGCCGGCGAATACGGTCATGCGGCCATGGCCGGTCAAGTAATATTGCCATTCGTCGTTGTTCGGATGCCAATGCAGCTCCCTCATCGCGCCGGGCTCGATCTCGACGAGCGCGGCTGCGATCGTTTTCGCGATCGGGAAATTGGAGGAATCCGCGATGCGCACGCTTCCTCCCGGGGTCCTTAGGGGAGTCTGCGCGAGCAAACGATGCTTGAACGATAGAGGAATCGCGCCGTAAGGGGACTGAACGGCCTGGCTCTCCAACGTTCCCGGCACTTGGTCTTGGAAAATGTATACCTGATCCGACGGAATAACGTCGAAGGCGCTCATCGGTACGCCGAAGTTGGCGGAGAGAACATCCTTCGGCGTATGGGCGAACCAATCGGATATCGAGAGGGTATTTAAGTCGGAGAAGTGGCCGTCGTCGAAGACGAGAAGGAACTCGCAGCCTCCGGCCAGTCCTTGTATAGAGTGGGGGAGTCCCGCCGGAAAATACCACAGATCGCCGGGCCCGACGTCCGCGATGAAGTTGCGCCCGTTCTGGTCGACGGAAGTAATGCGCGCGTTTCCCCAGATCATGTAAGCCCACTCCGCTTGCTGATGCCAGTGAAGCTCCCGGACGCCGCCCGGCGTCAGGCTCATATTGACGCCCGCGAGCGTCGTGGCGATCGGAAGGTCGCGTACGGTAATTTCTCTGGACCATCCCCCATGATTAAGCTTCATATGCGTATCCGAGAAAGACATTTTCAGATTGGGCAGCAAGCCGGAGTCCGTGACGGGAGGAACTAGCATGTTCGGATTTTCCGCGTCTCTCATAATGTCTCGGGGGCCGAAATCCGGCGCCCCTTGGCCTAGGCTATTTATCGGCTGCGGCACGATAAAAGGCTTTCCTTCGCTCGGGTTTGGATTTTTCATCGCTATCGCTTCCCTCCATCTATCGGGCTTTGATCCGAATAGGCCTTCATATCAAGTTTATGAGAGATGGCTTGGCTAATATGAGATTAGGGCACTCTGACGTACGGATTACGACGAATCATCTCGATGAGATTCGCCGCCGCGGCGGACGGAGGTTCGTCCGCCCGCGTGCAGATGGCGATCGAGTTCATCAATTGAATGTCTTCCGCGTACACCCGGCATAAGCGACCGCGTTCTACGTATTCGCGAACGACCAAGGAAGAAACGAAGCTAGCGCCGTATCCGGCGACGACGGCCGTTATCGCTTCGTGCAGGCCGGTGAACTGAAGCGCGATACGGGGAGCCGGACAACTATAGGTTCGGCATAAGGCGAGCAATCTTTCTCTCGTCGAGCTGCCTTCCTCGCGCATGACGAACGGCTCATTCATGAGCTCGTTCAAGGTTACGGTTGCGTTCGCGTAACGATGATTCGGCGCGACGACGAACCAGAGCTCGTCCTGGAACAGTTCCTCGGTCCTTACCGAATCCGGGTAAGTCTCGGGCAAGCCGCCGTAGATCGCAACATCGACATCGACGTTCAGAAGCTGCTTCAAAGCATCGCTTGAATTGGTCGTATTGATCGTGAGCTCCACCTGATCATGCTTCTGCTTAAATTGCGCGATCCAGAAGGGGATAAGGAAGTTGGCGGGCAAGTAGGTCGCGGCAAGCCGGATATGACCTCTCTCGCCATGGGAGTAGTCTTGGCAGAACTGCTCGATATGCTGTTCGACGGCGAATAAACGCTTGGAGAGCATGGCCAATTTCTCCCCGGCATCCGTTAACGCGACGCCGCGGCCTTGGGGCTTGATCAACGAGAGAGATAACTCTTTCTCGAACCGTTTAATCTGGGCCGTAATGGCCGGTTGGCTGATCTTCAGCATTTCAGACGCTCCCGTCACGCTACCCACGGATGCGATCGTATGGAATAGGCGCAAAGCATGCAGGTTCATTTTCGTCACGCTCCTTCGTTCTTATCATACATTTATTATATGGGTATTCTTAAAAGATATATTATTAATATGATTTTACCCCGAATATAATGAGGATGAAAGAACACACGAAGGGAGTTGCTGGAGATTATGAGCCACTTGGAAACCTGGCATCAAGTAGATCGGTATATCGAGGAGAAGTTGATTCCTCGCGACGACGTGCTAGAAGAGGTACTGGCTTCGAATCGGAAAGAAGGCCTGCCGGCGATCGACGTTTCTCCGAGTCAAGGCAAAATGTTGCACTTATTCGCTCGGATGCAGGGGGCCGGAAGGATTCTGGAAATCGGCACGCTGGGCGGATACAGCACGATCTGGTTGGCTAGAGCATTGCCTGCGGACGGCCGTCTCGTCTCATTGGAACTTAGCCCGATTCATGCCAAGGTCGCTAGAGACAACGTTGCCCGAGCGGGTCTCGAATCCATCGTGGAAATTCGCGTAGGAAATGCCCTGGAGCAACTAGCGCGATTGGAGGATGAGCACGAGGGGCCATTCGATCTCGTCTTTATCGACGCGGACAAACCGAACAACCCGAATTACTTGCGGTGGGCGCTCCGGTTCTCTCGTCCGGGTACGGTGATCATCGGCGACAACGTGATTCGCGACGGGGAAGTCGTGAATTCGGATAACCCCGATCCTCGCGTTGTAGGTACTCGGCAGTTTTTCGATCTGTTGGCGGAGCAACCGAACGTTACCGCGACCGCTATTCAGACGGTAGGGAGCAAAGGATACGACGGGTTCGTTATCGGAATCGTGAACGGGTGACCCTTCCGGGGCGACCGTTTAACGTGGTAGGGCAGTCTGTTGATTTTAATTAATCGTTCGTTTATCCTAAACGCATGAGACATAAAGACGAGAATAAAAGCGAAGCCATTTTTCAAGCTACGGTCGAATTGTTGAACGAAATCGGATTTTCCGACATCTCCATGTCCAAAATCGCCAAACGTGCAAGCGTGTCATCGGCGACGATCTACGTGTACTTCGAGAACAAGGAAGATATGCTTGGCAAGCTTTACGTGAAGGTCAAGCATCGGCTTAGCCGATCTATCATTAACGGATTCGATTCATCGCTGTCCACGAAAGCCGCATGCGAGCTGTTCATGAGGAATACGCTGAAGTTCATGCTTGATAACAAACAAGAATTCCTGTTTCTCGAGCAGTTTTCTACCTCGCCGCTTATTTCGAAGCTGAAACTGGAGGATACGTCCCCTCTGTTCGAGCCCTTGTACGCATTCATCGAGAAGGGCAAGCGCGACGGGGAACTTAAACAGATCGGCATGTTAATCTTGCTCTCTTATTGTTACTTCCCGATCGCTCAATTGGCTCTTGCGCATTTCAAAGGCCAAGCCGAGGCAAACGAGGAGCACTTGGGGCAGATCATTCGAATGAGTTGGGATGCCATAAGAGCGTAGATGTAAACGGAGGGGCAGCTCGATAAGTCGAGAGATAAATAAGAAAAATACCATCCTGTTGGTCAATGGAGCTTTGAGCAGCCATTGAACCAAGGATGGTTTTTCTTATTTCCGGATAAAGCGATTAATGCGTTTGAGCCGGTTCTTCGTTAGACGGCGTGCGGTCGGGCGCATTTTTCTGGATTAACGATATTTGTCCGACATGGATGCCGGTATGGTACATAAGCCGTCCGACGGCTTCTAGCGGCGTCGTTACGCCCATCGGAGAGTCGATCGGCACGTTCCATTTTTCTTCGGGGAGATCTTGCATCGCCTGAACAAGATGAGCGTTCGAAGCATCCAGAAACGTGATCAGTTCGTCAAGATCGACGAAATCCGTTTTGGCGCCGGCGGCTCCTCTTCCCGTATGGATCGCGAGGCCCTGGGGCATTTTCTTGCCGAAAAACCAATTGGCGAACATGTACTCGACTTCCCCGTTGTGGCGAAGCATGTTGCCGATCGATGCGCTGCCTAGCTGCAGCTTCAAATCGGCTTCGGGCAAATTACGGACGGTCTTGTGAAAACGTTCTTGAATCGCGCGCCAGATCGGCAAAACGGTAGTAATCGTCATGTTTAGATCTACTCCTTCGTCTATTAATTCGAATTATGACGGGTTGGCGGGTTTATGACCGTCTCTTGCGACGTGATCGAACCTATCGCCGGCCAAGTCGATATCGAATGCCTGGCCGAAGCCCGCGACGTATCGGCCTTCGCGCGCGGTGAGCTCGAACAGCGAGAAATCAAGGCCGCGGAGCATGCCGATCATGCCTTTGCCGAACGAAAGCTCGAATTGTTCGAATACTTCCTCGTACCCTTCGTTGCCTACGTTAACAGCCGTGCAGACGAAGCGCGCGCGCTGGCGGGCGAACAGATTGGCGGACTGGGACTCGTCCTCGATGAGCATCGCATCGACGGTAGGATGGTTCTCGATGTGCCGGAAATGATGGGCTATGCGGCTTATGTACACGTACAATTTGCCATCGCGCTTCACGAATGGCGCGTAGGAGATGAACGGTTGCCCGTCTCCGTCCACGGTGCTTAACATAATCGTTTTCAGGCTTGCTGCGAACGTTAAGTATTGCAGCTTGATCTTTTCCTTATCCAATTGCTTCATTAGGGATCCCTCGACTTTTCTTTAGAATTTGAATTCGGGGGGAAGTGCTGCCCGGAGTGTTTTCAACGGTGTAATCCCCTAATTATTGATAATGATTATCATTGATAACAAATCTCATTATATTGATATCGATTCTCATTATCAATATATTTCTTTAGAAAATAAGCAAGAAAAATAAAATGATAGGATTGGACTTTACTCGCTCGTTTAATGATTGCTAATTTTATCCAGTGAGGTTACAATCTCACTGAATAAATCGTATTCGAGGGAGGCTTTATCGCATGTCCACATCGGCAGTCGATTCGGAATTCAAACCGGCTTCGTCGTTAAGAGAACTTATCGCACCATTAATTGCCATCATCGTAGGCATATTCATGGTTATTCTGGACACGACCGCGGTCAACGTCGCATTACCCGTACTCGGGAAAGATTTTCACCGCTCTTTGTCGGTCGTTCAATGGACGATTACGGGTTATGCTCTTGCGCAGGCGGCGGTAATTCCGCTCGCGGGCTGGATGTCCGACCGATTCGGAGCGAAACGGGTTTTTATCTTGTCGCTCGTCCTGTTCACGTTTGGCTCTATCCTGTGCGCGTTCGCGACGACGGCGGAACAGCTTATCGCGTTCCGGGTCGTTCAAGGATTAGGCGGCGGCATGGTCGTTCCGATCGCTTTCGCCATAACCTATCGGCTTAGTCCTCCCGAGAAGGCGGGAAGCATCATGGGCTTGATGGGCATACCTATCTTGCTTGCTCCCGCGCTTGGCCCGATCATCTCCGGATATTTGGTAGACTACGTAAGCTGGGAATGGATTTTTCTAATCAACGTTCCTATCGGCATCATCGGATTTATATTGTGCGTATTGAAGCTTCCTCGATTTCCGAGAAAAACATCAGCCGCGCTCGATTTCTGGGGAATCATTCTTGGACCGCTTGCGTTCGCGGGATTATCCTACGGCATCAGCGAAGGCGGAAATAGCTGGACTTCGACCAAGACGCTGATCGGTCTGATTGGAGGAGCGGTCGCGTTATTGCTGTTCGTGGCCGTGGAATTGACTCGGAAAAAGGAACCTTTGCTTGAGCTTAGGGTATTCAAGTCATCCCTCTTCGCGCGCGGCATCGTCGTTCAGTGGGTTCTTCAATTCGTTATGTTCGGAATTATTTTCATGATTCCTTATTTCATGCAACGTTTAATGGGAATGAGTGCGTTCCACGCGGGCATATGGACATTGCCTCAGGCGCTCGCTGCCGGGTTGTTCATGCCGATCGGAGGCCGTCTATACGATAAAATCGGCGCGCGCCCCCTCGTCATCACGGGGCTTACGATCGTGACCGTCGGAGCTTTCCTAATCTCTCGGATCGATGCAACGGACAGCGCATGGGCGTTTCTGTTTCCTCGCGTGTTGCTCGGCATGGGAATGGGAATGTCCTTCTTACCGTTGAATACTTACTTGATTCAATCCGCTCCGAGTAACTTGGTGAGCAGAGTTACTTCGTTGACGAGCGCGGCCCAACAAGTCGTTACTTCTTTCGCGATCGCCGGGTTGACGACGATTATCGCGAACAGGACTTTGACCCATGTTACGGAAGGCTTAAAACCCGAACCGGACGCGATGGCGCATGCGTTTCAAGATACTTACCGAATTCTTGCGGTTATCGCGGTCGTCGGACTTGCGCTGGGTTTGACGCTCCGCAAGCTGAAAAAGATAGGCGGGGATGCAGGCCAGCATGAAGTTCAAGCTAAAGGCGAAGGAGCCATGCTCGGATAAGCGCGAAGTAAAATAAGTTTAACCGCACCGGAACCCGGCGCGGTTTTTCTTTGTGCGTTATTGTACTCTATTAAACATTATAATGTTTATTGACGGGTAACGATTTTGGATGTACCTTAACGTTATAACGTTATAACTTAATGTAGCATGCCTATTAAACCAAGTGATAAGGACCGAAGGTGAGTATACGATGTCAGAACGGTTAGTTTTTCGTGAAGCTACGCTTACTAGCGGCGAGATGATCGACATCGCAATTGAAGACGGGGTTATCGTCGAAGTGACGGCGGCGGGTCAAGCCGCAGGCGACCGTACGATGGACTGTTCCGGATTGTACGTATCCAGCGGATGGATCGATCTTCATGTCCACGCGTTTCCCGATTTCGATCCTTACGGGGATGACATCGACGAGATCGGCGTGAAGCAAGGCGTCGCCACGATCGTCGACGCCGGCAGTTGCGGCGCGGACCGTATCGGCGACCTGGCGGCTAGACGCGAGAAGGCGACGACGACCGTCTTCGCGTTATTGAACGTCTCCAAGATCGGTTTGCTTCGAGTCGACGAGTTATCCGACTTAACCTGGCTCGATAGGGAATATGCTTTGCGGGCCGTTCAAGGCAATCCGGATTTTATCGTGGGGTGGAAGGCAAGAATGAGCGGAAGCGTCGTGCTGGATAACGGCATCGAACCTTTGCGAATCGCGAAGAAGTTGTCCGAAGCAACCGACTTGCCGTTAATGGTACATATCGGCTCCGCACCGCCGCGTATCGAGGATATCCTCCCCTTGTTGGATAAGGAAGATGTCGTGACGCACTATTTGAACGGGAAGAGCAATCATCTATTCGACGCTAACGGTTGTCCGATACCTGAATTAACGTCAGCGATCGAAAGAGGCGTTCTGCTGGATGTCGGACACGGAACCGCAAGCTTCTCCTTTAAAGTGGCGGAGGCGGCGAAACGAAGCGGCGTCCGGTTCGATACGATCAGCTCGGATATTTATCGCGGGAACCGGTTATATGGTCCCGTGCGCAGCTTAGCCCACGTCATGTCGAAATTTCTGCTCCTGGGCTACCCGTTAAGCGAAGTGATCGACGCGGTGACGGTACGAGCGGCCGAATGGCTGAAGAAGCCGGAGCTCGGACGAATTCAAGTCGGCGACAAGGCGAATCTGACCTTATTCGCGTTAAACGACCAAAGCATGACGTTCGTCGATTCCGAAGGCGACAAACGAATCGGCAATCATCAAATCGAAGCAAAAGGGGTTTATGTCAATGGGCGGTTCGTTAAATGCGAAATACGGTTTGAAACGCGTCATTAACGCCAGCGGACGAATGAGCATTCTCGGGGTTTCCGCGCCTACCGACACGGTCATGGAAGCGATGAAGCAAGGCGGACAAAGCTACGTGGAAATCGCCGATCTCGTCGATAAGGCGGGGGATCATATCGCGGGAATACTGGGCTCGGAGGCCGCGGTCGTCGTCAATTCCGCGTCGAGCGGTATCGCGCTGTCCGTCGCGGGCATCGTGACGCAGGGGAACCTTCGTCTAAGCGAGCGTCTGCATCAGGAGCCGATCTTGAAGAACGAAATCCTTATTCTGAAAGGACATAACGTCCAATACGGAGCTCCGATCGAAACGATGGTGTTCTTGGGCGGCGGCAAACTCGTCGAAGTCGGCTATGCGAACGAAGGAAAGGCCGTGCACATCGAGGACGCGATCGGTGACCGCACGGCCGCGATTCTGTACGTTAAGTCGCACCATGCGGTGCAAAAAAACATGATTTCCGTCGAAGAAACTTGGGAGGTCGCCCGTCGCAATAACGTGCCCCTCATCGTGGATGCCGCGGCGGAAGAAGATATCCGGAAATACGTTAAGTTCTCGGATCTCGCGATTTACAGCGGATCCAAAGCGATCGAAGGTCCGACGTCGGGCATCGTCGGAGGTAAACGCGCATACGTCGAGATGGTCAAAGTCCAATTACGCGGCATCGGCCGCAGCATGAAAGTCGGCAAAGAAACGACGTTCGGGCTCCTTCGCGCGCTCGACGAATATCTCGATAAACCGGATAACAGCGAGCGAGAGATGTCGTCCTTGCAAAAACTCATGCCGCTGAACGAACAACCGGGCGTCCAGGTAACGATTGTGCAAGACGAAGCGGGACGGGCGATCTATCGCGCGCGAATTCACATCGATCCCGATCAATCGGGAACGAGCGCCAAAGAGGTCGCGGTTGATCTGCAAAACGGCGACATCGCCATATATACGCGCGATTACGGCGTGAAGCAAGGCTATTTCGATATCGATCCTCGTCCGTTGCAAGGAGATGATATCGAAGTTATCGCGGCAAGAATTCGCAAGCTTACGGGAGGCAATTAACATGTCCGACATGAACAAACGATTGTATAAAGGCCGGGTCGCGTTGAACGTTCTGGCGAATGGCGTGGATAACGCGAAAGAAGTATTCGACGCGGCAGAAGGTTACGTGCTCGTCGGCGTCCTCTCCAAAGATTATCCGACAGTCGAAGCGGCCGTCGCAGCGATGAAGCGATACGGCGAAGCCATCGACGATGCCGTTTCAATCGGTCTCGGCGCCGGCGATAACCGGCAGGCGGCCATCGTCGCTCAGATCGCGAAGCATTACCCTGGCACGCATATTAATCAAGTGTTCCCGGTCGTAGGCGCCACGCGGGCGAATTTGGGAGACCGGGGCGGCTGGATCAACAGCCTCGTATCCCCGACGGGGCAAGCCGGCTATGTGAACGTTTCGACCGGCCCGGTCAGCGCGGCGCATCCGGAGCAAGCGATCGTCCCCGTGAAAACGGCGATCGCGCTCGTACGCGATATGGGAGGAAACGCTTTGAAATACTTTCCGATGAACGGCCTAAACCGCGAGGACGAGCTTCGCGCGGTAGCGAAGGCTTGCGGAGAAGAAGGCTTCGCGCTTGAACCGACGGGCGGTATCGACATGGACAATTTCGAGCCGATTCTGCGCATCGCGCTCGAAGCGGGCGTTCCGCATATCATTCCTCACGTCTACTCTTCGATTATCGACAAAGAGACAGGAAGGACGAACGTTCAAGACGTGCGCGTCCTGCTCGAGACGATGAAAAGGCTGGTTGACCACCATGGTTAGCCGCCTTCGCGTTGCCGCTTTCGGAGAAGTCATGATGCGCCTGCAAGTGCCGGGGTACGAGTTGCTTTCCCAGGCTAGCAGCTTAAACTATTCGTTTTCCGGCACGGGAGTGAACGTAGCTTCGGCGCTTGCATGCTTCGGACATGAAGGCTTTCTCGTAACGAGATTACCGGACAACGCGGTCGGGGACGCGGCGAATGCCGCATTGCGCAAGCTTGGACTCTCGACCGAATTCGTCGGCCGGGGCGGCAGTTACATGGGCATGTACTTCCTAGAGAACGGCTTCGGCGCGAGGCCTGCTAGGGTCACGTATTCCAACCGGCAGGAGAGCAGCTTCAATACGGCTCCGACCGGCTCATTCGACTATATGCACATTGCTCAGGGAATCGATATCGCGCATTTCTGCGGAATTACGCTGGCGATGAACTATGCGGTCAGGCGGCATATGTTTGCTCTTGCAGAGGCTGTCAAAGGTAACGGAGGAACGGTCGTCTTCGATTGCAATTACAGACCGGGTCATTGGGGGGAAGACGGTTATGCTAAAGCGAAGCCGTTCTACGAGAAAATGATGAGGCTTGCGGACATCGTCATGATGAACGAGAAGGACGCGATGCTCATTCTCGGCCTGCCGACGGACAAGGTCGACCGCCAAGAGCAATTGCTCGACCTCATTCCTCAGGTCGCCCGGCAATACGGAATTTCCGCGATCGCCGGAACGCAGCGCACGATCAATGGAGACAATACGCACTCCTTGCTGGGTTATCTATTCAAAAATCAAACCTTCGCGTTCTCCGAACGTCTTACGTTTGCCGTCTACGACAGGATCGGAGCGGGCGACGCCTTTGCCAGCGGAATCATCCATGGGGAACTTTCTTCCTTCGATCCGGAACTTACGGTTCGTTTCGCTGCCGCGGCCGCCATGCTTGCGCACACGATAACAGGGGACACGCCGATGTCTAGCGAAAGCGAGATTCTGCGAGCAATGTCGAAGGCGAACGGAGACGTGATCAGGTAATGAAGTTATCCCGTAACAAGAAACCTCTATACGCACAAATAACGAACATCTTGAAGGATCGTATCCTTCATGGCGTATATTCGGTCGGAACGAACATTCCCTCGGAGCCGCTACTTGAACAGGAATTCCAGGTCAGCAAAATCACGGTGCGAAACGCGATCAAGGTTCTGGCGCAGGAAGGGTACGTAGAGACGGGCAGCGGCAAAGGGACGAAGGTCATCCGGAACACTTCCTCGTCCAAGCTATCCAAGTTAAAGCGTTTTACGGAGGTGTTGGTCGAAGAAGGTTACCGGATCGGCAAACAGCTTCTTCATGCCGAGGTCGTCTCGAATGAAGAAGAATCGATCGCGCTCCGATTGTTCGGGGAACGATGTTTGCGAATCGAAAGGCTGTATGATCTGAACAACGAGCCCTATATCCATTTCACGCATTTCCTGACGAGCCGGGTGGCCGGCATGGAGCTGTCCGATTTGAGCGCGCAATCGCTTTACGGTCTGCTAGAGGAACAAGGGGTAACGATAGGCAAGTACCGCGATGAATTTTCCGTATCCGCGTCGGCTCCGCCTTCCATCCTCAAAGCGCTCGGAATCGGGGAAGGGACCCCATTGCTTAAGAGGTCCCGTTATGCCTACGACGAGAACGGGGAATTGGTTGAATATAGCGAAGGTTTTTATCATACCGAACGGCACCGTTATGTCGTAAATTACGACGCGTAAACCGCTAACTTCGCACGGTCGGCTCGGAGGGGATATCCAAGGTTTCGTGCCAGCAATTCCCCTATTCATTCCGGTCGCCGGAGTGATATAATTTCGTTCGTATCGTTCGGCATTCGGAAATGAGGGATTACTCCATGAGAAACGGCTTGATAAACGCGATCCTCGCTTATGTAATGTGGGGATTGCTCCCTTTGTATTGGAAATTGTTCGACAACGTGCCGGCCGGAGAAATATTGTCCCACCGAATCGCTTGGTCGTTCGTTTTCGTCGCCGCTTTAGTCGCTTTCCAGAAGCGCTGGGGAGAGATGAAACAGGTGTTGACGAATAGGGCCGCGCTTTTGCCGCTGATCGTCAGCAGCTTATTGATTACGGCCAACTGGCTCATCTTTATTTGGGCCGTCAACAACGGGCACGTGATCGAGACAAGTCTCGGCTACTACTTAACTCCGCTTCTTAACGTTCTGCTCGGAGTGTTGTTCCTTCGGGAGAAACCGAACCGCGGGCAATGGCTGGCCATCGCGTTAGCGGGAGCCGGCGTGTTGCTGGTCGCCGTAGATTACGGCAGCTTTCCTTGGATCTCGATTTCCTTGGCCGCCAGTTTCGGTCTCTATGGCTTAGCGAAGAAAAAAGTAAAGCAGGAAGCTTCGATAGGTTTGCTCACCGAGACGGGGATCGTCGTTCCGTTAGCTTTGATCTACGGCGGTTATCTAGGGGCGAAGCATCTTTCCACGGCATGGACATTGCCTGCCTCGTCGCTATTGCTACTGATGCTTTCCGGAGCGGCGACCGCGCTGCCGCTGCTATTCTTCGCCAAGGCGGCGAGAAAGATGCCGCTGTCTACGCTCGGATTCGTACAATACATTGCTCCCACGATTACGTTGATCTTAAGTCTGCTCGTCTTTAAGGAGACGATCTCCGCGGTGATGCTGATTAGCTTCTCGTTTATCTGGGTCGCCTTGATCGTGTACGCCGCCTCTACGTTTAACAGAGCTCGCGCGACGGAACCCGCGAGCGTGAGCTGATCGCGGCGAATCTCATATAAACGGAAAATTGGTGGTACAGGAATCATCCTTGTACCACCAATTCTCGTTTTAAATGTGATTTTGCTATTTCTTTATTCCGTGACGGAGTTCAAAATCGTATCGATGGAAGATAACGTCTCTTCCGACAGCTCGACTCCGGTAGCCTTGACGTTTTCTTCGACTTGCTCGGGACGGCTTGCTCCGATTAACGCGCTGGCGACGTTAGGCTGACGAAGAATCCAGGCGAGCGCCAATTGGCCCACCGTCAGGCTATGCTCTCGCGCGATGCCGGACAATTTCTTCACGGCATCGATCTTCTGCTCCGTGATGCCGTTCTTGACCCACTCCAGCTTGGCCGCGCGGCTGTCGCCGGGAATCGATGCGACTGAATCGTATTTGCCCGTAAGCAAGCCTTGAGCGAGCGGAGAGAATACGATCTGGGAGATGCCTTCCGCCTCGCCGAGCGGAATGACTTCCTTCTCGATATAGCGATTGAACATATTATAGATGGGCTGGCTTACGACGATCCGGTCCAGCAAATACTTGTCCGCCGTGCCGAGCGCGGCTTGCATCTGCGTGGCCGTCCATTCGCTGACGCCCGCGTAGAGCACCTTGCCCTGCCGAACGAAATCTTCGATCGTGCGTAGCGTCTCCTCGATCGGAGTCTCCGTATCGTAACGATGGCAGTAGAAGATATCGACGTAGTCCAGTCCAAGCCGTTTTAAGCTGGAGTTGATCTGCTCGGAGACGTGTTTGCGCGAGAGCCCGCGATCGTTCGGTCCTTCGCCCATCGGCCAGAAGGCTTTGGTCGCCAGTACGTAGCTCTCGCGCGGATATTCGCGCAGAATCGCTCCCATGACTTTCTCGGCTTCTCCGCGTTCGTAAACATTCGCGGTATCGAAAGAATTGACTCCGAGCTCGTAGGCTTTGCGAATCGCGGATGCGGCTCGCTCCTGTTCGACGTAACCTCCGTATGTAAGCCAGCTTCCCAAACTGATTTCGCTAACTTTAAGGCCGCTACGACCTACGCGACGATATTTCATGATCGGATCATCCTCTCAGATTCAAGTTTGGACGGAAACGCGCGCACGCCAAAAAGAAGGCACGTCCGTACAAAAGCATTGTATCGTAGCATCTTCGCTTAGGGAAGAAGTGAAACGATACTCACTTAATGTATTGAACCGTACCTAATATACTATTATATAGTAACTATTTTTCGTACAAAGAAACGGACCCGTGCCGACTCAAGCCCGTTTCCAACCTCCGGGAACCCGTTCATCTCGTTCGTTAAGCAAAGCGATAGACGTCATCTGATCGAACAGCATGACGCTGACGCGGGACAGTCGCCCGACTTCATGCAGGTTGCGCGACTCGACCGCGCGTTGCAGTTCGGTTAAGAACGCGTTTAAGATCGAGAAATCTACGTCCGCGCATTTGGTAGCCATAAGCGACTGGCTTTTCTTCCACGCCTTTTTCATGTTATCGCTCATTTTTTGCGAATTGCTCCAATCGTTCTGATTGGCGTAATCGCGAATGAGGTTGAGCTTGTCGGCGTAAGCGGAAGCTCCGATGTGGAGATACGGGTGCTCGCACAAAAACACGGTTACAACTATCAATACTAGGATCGCCGCCAGAGACCAAGTAATGCGCCGTTGCGTCACGATGTTGTCGCCCTGCCTCTCAATTGGTTAACGATATCACCAATCTCGGCATAAAAGAGGCAGAATATACGGGGGGTTAAGGGCGAATGGTCACGCGGGTTCCAATCGGCACGATAGCCGCAAGCTGCAGCACGTCTTCGTTGTACATCCGGATACAGCCGTGGCTCACTTCCCTGCCGATCGAAGCGGGATCGTCCGTTCCGTGAATACCGTAATGCGGCCTGGACAAACCCATCCAGAATACGCCGAAAGGCCCGCCGGGATTTGCTTGTTTATCGACGATCGTATACTCGCCCGCAGGCGTTTTCGTCAGCATTTTGCCGATGCCGACGGGAAACGAGCGGACGACGATATCGCCATCGAGCAAGTAGAGAGCCCGGTCCGATAGGTCGACGATAATGCGATATTGAGGCATTCGTATTCCTCCTTGCGAATAGCTTATGTGGGATGAAGCCCTGCGGCATGGAACATCCGCACAGGAAAATGGTATGATCTTTCCAACTGAACGAAAAGGGAACGTGATCTTGACCATGCGAATGCGCAATCGAACGGGATTATGGAGCTTTGCGGCGATATTCGTGATCTACGCCGTCGTAATGGCCGTCTATGTCTGGTATACGTCGCCGAACCGGGTGCCGGCAGCTTATGAGGGAACGGCGGCGGATCCGTCTACGTTTTACTCGCCGGAACAGCTGCATAATAGCGAGACGTTAAACGCCGTAAGGAATTGGCTATTTTTCATGAGCGGACCTTGGGAATGGTTCATTTATTTCCTATTGTTGGCGGGCGGAATGGCGCGGTCATGGAGAGAGCGGCTGGAACGCCTCGGACTGCCGCTCGTTATTCGTTTTCCTCTCTACGTGTTGTTAGTAAACGCGGCGTCTTTCCTGCTGTATTTGCCGCTGCGCATATTAGGATATAAGCTGTCGAAGGCATACGGAATCTCGACCCAACCCGCGCTCGGTTGGCTCAGGGACAAGCTGATCGCTTTCGGAATCGGCTACGTAACGTTGCTCGCGGTATCGGCAGTGGCTTTCTGGGTCATTTCCAAGGGCGGGCGATGGTGGCTGAAGCTGTGGCTGCTGTCAATTCCGTTTACCGCGTTCATGATGTACGTGCAGCCCGTAGTCATCGACCCGCTCTACAATCACTTTACGACGTTATCGGA
This sequence comes from Cohnella endophytica, assembly GCF_003628305.1. Taxonomy (GTDB): domain Bacteria; phylum Bacillota; class Bacilli; order Paenibacillales; family Paenibacillaceae; genus Cohnella; species Cohnella endophytica. Next base: position 223,165 of record NZ_RBZM01000004.1, read on the forward strand.
CCCGCGCCTGGAAGAGCGCATTCTCGAATTAGCCGCCAAGGCGAACATTCCGGCGCATCGGGTATACGAGGTCGACATGTCCGAGAAAACGAACGCGATGAACGCGTACGTGAACGGCATCGGCTCTTCGCTGCGGATCGTGCTTTGGGATACGACAATGAAACAATTGACGGAGCAGGAGATCTTGCTCGTCATGGCGCACGAGATGGGGCATTACGTTAAGCATCATCTGGAATGGAGCGCGGTCGGCGCGGTCGGCTCTTCGCTTGTATTACTTATTATCGGGGGATGGATTTACCGGGTCGCCATACGCCGACGGGGCGAGAAATGGGGGATCCGTTCGATGTCGGACATGGCGGCCTTGCCGCTCGCGTTGCTGATCTTGTCCGTAATTTCTTTCGCGACGTTGCCGATCTCGAACTACGTGTCCAGACAAGCGGAATCCTCGGCGGACCGCTATGCGATGGAACTGATCGGAAGCGCGGAAGGATCCGTGACGATGAATCAGAAAATGTCCGTCGCCGCGCTGTCCGACATCGACCCGCCGCTGCTCGTCAAGTGGTTCAGGGAGGATCATCCGTCGGATATGGAGAGGATTATCGATGCGGAACGATTCGACCGCGAACGCGGTCGTTAACTATGAAATCTATATGCTCGCGGGCTTCGCGACGGCGCCTCGTTTCATGGAGGGGCTACGCGTCGCCATGCGCGGCGGACTGGAAAGATTGGGAGGGCGGGTAACCCGCGCGGAGCTGCTGTTCCCATACGGGGATTGGAGCCGCGGGAAACTCCCGCAATTATGGGAGATTCAATCCGATATGCGGATAGGAGCCGATGAATCCCGCGTTGCCCGTTCGATCGGGGGGATGCGCGCGGTGGAATCGATTTTGTCCCGCGATGCCGGGGATCGTCGCGGCGGCGAGAACAAAGAGGAATCCGATATCGCGGTGCTGGTCGGACACAGCGGAGGCGGCATCGCAGCTTTGCATGCGGCACAGGTGCTGATGTCGCGCGGCGCCCGGAAAAATTGCTTGGTCGCAATGATCGGTTCTCCAAGAACTCGCATCGCGGAATGGATACGCCCGAACGTGCTGACGATCAGCGCATCGGGTAGAAAGGGTAGCGACTCAAAGAGCGGAAGGACGGGAGATCCCGTCGTTTGGTTCGGAACGCACGGATATCGGGACAGACAAGCGCCGGGAACCCGGGTAGCGGTAACGATCGTTGGCGGGCATGCGGACTATTTTCGCGAAGCGGCACCCTACGTCGATCCGAACGGAAAGTCCAACCTCGACATCACCTTGGATGCGGCGATGGCCTGGCTAACTCATTGGAATCGAACATCATTTCGATAATTTCGCTCCTGTCGGCTTTCCCTTCGTGCCTTCATAATGGAGGTTAGATTTCGAGCTGAAGGGATGGAACCGGTATGAGTTGGATAGTCGAAGAAGAGGGATTCGATCCTGGCCGCGTCACTACGAACGGCAATAAATACATGCTGGGTAACGGCGCGATCGGTTATCGGGGTACGTTGGAGGAATTCGATAAAGATCAGTTGACGGCAACGACATTGGCGGGATTGTACGATAAAGTGGGCGATCAATGGCGGGAGCCGATCAATGCGCCTAACGGGTTATCGACGCGAATCGTATGCGACGGCGAGCCGCTTAGCTTGCTTACCGCGAACGATGCGACGCATAAGCAAACCCTCAACATCCGGAATGCGACTTTCGCCCGCGAGACGGTATTCTTGACGGCTTCCGGCAATCGAATCGAGCTGAGAACGCAAAGGTTCGTTAGCATGGAACGGCTTGATCTCATCGTCATGAAGGTAGAAATCCGTTGCGCGAACAATTGCGACCTGCTCGTTCATACCGGAATCGACGGCGACGTGTGGGATATTAACGGTCCTCATCTTGAGCAATACGAGGCGGCCGAAAAAGAAGGCGTCATTGGAATTTCCGCGATTACGCATGAGCTTCGGCGTACGGTCGCGGTCGCGGAAGGAATCGTAACCGACGGAGAGTTCGAACAAGCGTGCCTTAAGGACGACAAGACGATTAAACGGGCAATCTCCATAAAATGCGCCGCGGGGGTCGCCTATGGATTCACGAAGTTCGTTTCGGTACGATTCGGCGAGGATCGGGAAAGCGTATCGGACGAGGCGTTCGCCAGCGTGCGTTCGGCCGTGTCGGTTGGATACGAGGAGCATCTGAACCGTCACGAGCGGCAGTGGGAGCGAAAATGGGAGCAGTCGGACGTGGCCATCGAAGGCGACGAGGAAGCGCAGTTCGCGCTCCGCTACAGCTTATACCAGTTGCATATTATCGCACCGACCGCATCCGAGCGCGTGTCGATTCCGGCCCGCGGGCTGTCCGGTCAAGTGTACAAGGGGGCCGTTTTCTGGGACACGGAGATGTTTATGCTTCCGTTTTTCCTTCACAGCCAGCCCGAGGTAGCCCGGAATTTGGTCATGTATCGGGTCCATACGCTGGACGGAGCAAGGCGCAAGGCGGCGGAGTACGGCTACCGAGGCGCCTATTACGCCTGGGAAAGCCAAGATACGGGCGATGACGCCTGCACGCTGTTCAACATTACGGACGTGTTCACGAATCGGCCGATGCGGACGTATTTCCGAGACAAGCAGGTCCATATTAGCGCGGACGCCGCCTACGGCATCTGGCAGTATTACGAGTTCACGGGAGACGAGAGCGTCCTGCTCGAAGGCGGGGCCGAAGCGATTCTGGAATGCGCCCGGTTTTTCTACTCGTATTCCTACTATAAAGACGAGAAACTTCGATTTGAGATACTCGACGTAACCGGACCCGACGAGTACCACGAGCGGGTGAACAATAACGCGTTTACGAACGCGCTTGTCGCTAAGACGATCGAGATCGCGCTGCGGACATTGGATTTATTGGAAGTTAAGCATCCGGACGAATATCGGAAACTGATGGAGAAACTTGATTACGGCAACGATCTGGCCAACTTAATCCGGCTGTTCGACGATCTGTACGTTCCGCAACCGGAAGCCGATTCGCTCGTCATCGAGCAGTTCGACGGATACTCGAAGCTGGAGGACGTGGATCTGGCGTCGCTTAAGACGCGCATCTTGAACAAGAACGAATATTTAGGCGGCGGCAACGGACTGGCGACATCGACGCAAATCTTGAAACAAGCGGATGTCGTACTCATGCTGCATCTTTTCAAAGGGCGTTATTCTCGCGAGGTGAAACGGGCGAACTGGGAGTATTACGAGCCGAGAACGGAGCACGGGTCTAGCTTAAGCTCCTGCATCTACGCGTTGGTCGCCTCGGATATCGGCTATGCGGATTGGGCTTACAAGTATTTCTTGCGCACGGCGACGATCGATTTGACCGGGGATTCCAAGCAATACGTCGGTACTTTGTACATCGGAGGAACGCATCCGGCGGCGAACGGCGGAGCATGGATGGCAGCCATTCTAGGGTTTGCGGGCGTTCATTACGAGGACGGAGTCGTTAGAATCAATCCTTCGTTGCCCGAACAATGGCAATCGATCGCTTTCCCGTTGCGGATTCGAGGTCAATCTTTTAACGTTCGCGTAACCCGGAACGAGGTGTTCATTCGCGCCGAAGCGGGCAACCGATCGGCGGTAACGTTCCTTGTCGACGGCGTACACGAACTCGCGGTCGAGCCCGGAACAAGCGAAACGCTATCGGCGAGCGGTCAAGAAAGAGGTGACGGGCTTGCTGGATAACATCAAAGGAGCTTTGTTCGATCTCGATGGCGTGCTCGTCGACACCGCTAAGTATCATTATCTAGCTTGGAAAGAACTCGCGGATCAATGGGGCTTCGAATTTACGGAAGCCGATAACGAACGATTGAAGGGCGTAAGCCGGATGCGCTCGCTTGAAATCGTGCTCGAAGTCGGAGGAATATCTATATCCGAAGAAGAGAAGCTAGCGAAAGCCGAGCAGAAAAACGAGCGATACCTCGAATATATCCGGCGTATGGACGCTTCGGAGCTGTTACCGGGCGCCAAGGACTATTTGTATCGATTGAAGGAAAGGGGGGTTCGCATCGCGCTCGGTTCCGCGAGCAAGAACGCGGCGTTTATTCTCGAGAAGGTCGGGATCGCCGATCTGTTCGACGCGGTCGTCGACGGCACGAAGGTGGCGAAAGCGAAGCCCGATCCGGAGGTGTTCCTGCTCGGCTGCCGGGAGCTGGGGCTTAAACCCGACGAATGCGCCGTGTTCGAAGATGCCGAAGCGGGCGTCGCCGCCGCGATCGCGGCCGGCATGTACGTCGTCGGCATCGGGAGTCCGGCTAATCTGGGCGCGGCGAACCGTGTCGTAGGCGGCTTAGACGAGCTGGCGGGTTGATTGATAAGGATATAGAGAAAGGTACTCCGGACGTCGGGGTACCTTTTGTTTCGTTGGTCGAATTTCTTCGGTTGACGCTAAGCCTTGCAGGCTTATATACTCGAACAAATGAGCGAATAGCGAAGGAGCAAAGACGACGATGACTGAGCATTACGCGAAGCAAGGTACATATGAAAACGTTCCGGCGGTTTATTTGAAGCACGGACGCTATTCGGCGATCATGCTGCCGACAATTGGAGGCAACCTGATTTCTTTCCGGGACGACGAGAGCGGGTACCGGTTTATCCGCGAACCGGAAGGAGCGGATTGGGAAGCATTCATGAAGAAACCGATGCTGCACGGGATTCCGGTGCTTTTCCCTCCGAACAGATACGATGGAGGCGCCTTCGAATTCGCCGGCCGCTCGTATCGCTTGCCGATTAACGAGCCGCAAACCGGCAATCATATTCACGGCTTCGTCTATCAATCGGAATGGGAAGTCGCCGAGATTGCCAGCACGGAAACGGAAAGCCGCGTAATGGTCAAGCTGGTTTTCGACGAGAGCCATCCGGGATTCGCTTTTTTCCCGCATCGCGTCGTGTTCCATCATACTTTCGCCGTATCTGCCGACGGTTTGCGCCAGACTTTCGAGGCCGTGAACGAGAGCGAAGAGACGATTCCGTTCATGCTTGGTTTCCATACGACTTTGAACGCGCCGTTCGCTCCGGGAAGCGAGCTTGCCGACATTCAAGTCGGATTGGCGATCGGGGAACGCTGGGATCTGAATGCCCGGCAGTTAACGACTGGACAGAAGTTTTCGTTAAACGAGGGAGAAAGCTTGCTTCGTCAAGGAACCGGAAATCCTTACTTCGAAGCTTTGGACAACCATTACACATCCTCGCCGGTTAACGGTAAGAACGCCGTGAGCATTTACGACGACAAAGCCGGAACGCGCTTCGTGTACGATGCGGGCGATGCTTACAAGCATTGGATGGTGTACAATGCGGTAGCGAACGGCAAGTTTTTCTGTCCGGAACCGCAGACCGGCATGGTCAACGCCCCGAACATCGATCTGCCTGCAGAGCAAACCGGGTTAATCGGGCTCAAGCCGGGAGAACGGTGGACAGGCGTTAGCCGAATGTACGCGGAGTAAACGAATGCTACGAAAACTGGCTGTGAAGTGCAAGTAAAGGATTCCTTCGTCGCGTCGTAGTTTGAGTTAGTCCAACTAAATGTCTGCTCGGAGCGAGACTTGTGCATCTTATTCGAGCAATAACAGAGAGAGAGCAATCGATAATCGATTGCTCTCTCTTCGGCGTTTTTCCGCCTATTTCCCTGAACTGGAACTGAATTCTCCCAGCGTAGCCTGGAGCGATAACGACAAGCTCTCAAGCTCCTTGGCGATATCTACGACTTCTTTGCTGGATTGCAGTTGCCCCGTGCTGAGCGCGGCTACTTGTTCGGAAGTAGCGGAAGCTTGCTGGGAGAAGCTGCTCACGTTCGCGATCGAACGGTTCAAGTGCCGCTGCTTCGATTCCAATTCGTGCACGTCCTGTTTGATCTGATCCACATGGTGCGTGAAAGCTTCCGATTTCTCGTACACCTTGGAGAAGATCGAGTTCGCGGTTTTGACCGATTGAATCTGGCTTTGCAACTGCGGCAAGGCTTGCTTGAGCGCGTTGATCGTCTGGGAAATCTCGTCTTGAATCGTCTCCGTCATCTGATTTACGGTAGAGAGAGAATCGTGGGTTTGGTCGGACAGTTGCCCCATTTCCTTGGCGATTACCTTGAATCCTCCGCTCATCTGCCCGAAACGCGCCGCTTCGATTCCCGCGTTCAAAGATAATATTTTGGAATCCTTCGTAATTTTGTTCATCATGCCGAACACTCTCTGCATCGCTTCCGTGCTCTGTTCGAGCTTAGCTACCCGGCTCACGAGCAGGTCGATGGACGCTTCCGATTCGAGCGTAAGCTCGACGACGTCCGACATGAACTGCTTGCCTTCGGAAGAGGCGGATCTGACCTCCAGCGAGGAAACGTTAATCTCGTCCGTCGCGGTGACGACGCTGGACAAGTCGGCGTTCATCGACTCGACGATGTGGGATACTTGATCGGCTTCCGCCGCCAGCTGCGTGGAACCTTGGGCGATCTCTCCCGTCGCGGTGGAAATTTCGTCCGAGGAATTCGCCGTATTCTGAGAGACATGGAGCAGGGTGGACGAAGTGTTTAGAACCTTGTGCGCGGATATCCGGGTTTGTTCGATCAGTCGCTTCATTTGCTGCATCATCGTATCGAAGCTGCTCGCGACTTCCCCGATCTCGTCCTTGCGGTTAAGCTGCATTCTGACATCGAGATTGCCTCTCGCCCCTTCGTTAAGCCGATTGCGAATTTTGAGCAGTGGTTTGCCTATGTAGAGAACGACGAGATAACCGATTCCGATCGCAACAATCGCGGCGATCGCGCACATCCAATAGGTCAGGTTGCGAATGACTTTCGTATCCGCTACCAGTTCCTTCAGCGGCGCGATGCCCGTTAGCGACCAGTTCGTTTTCTTGAGCGGCTCGGATACGACCAGATTAGCTTCGGATTCCGCTTCGACGGAAAATTTCAGACCGGCGTCCGCCGGAGCGGAAGACAACAGGACCTGGCCTTTATCGTCGATTAGCATCATTTTGGAAGATTCGCTGAAATGAATCGTATCCAACGTTTGCGAAAGTAAGGTCGCATCGATCTCGAAGAGGATGAGCGATTTGTTGATCATCCTGGAAAGCGCGAACAAATTACCTTTGGCCAATCCCGTGTAGCCGTTGTCCGCCATCGGAAGCCAGAGCGCGGTTCCTTTCATGCCGACGACTTTGTTGTACCATTCGGATTTCCGGTCGATTTGCGTCAATCCCGTGGACACGGACGAGATCGTATCGGTCTCGTTTAACGTATTGAACAACGTGATGGATTTAATGAACGTATTCGTCCTGGCGATCTGGTTCAACGTTTCCTGTATCGCCATCTTGGCCTTCATCTGATCGGCCGGGTCGGCCGAGGGATCGAATACCGAGGATAACTGGTCTTGCAGGTCGCGGCTCGTGGAAAATTGCAGGCTCATATCCTCGAATTGTTTCAGCATCAAACCGATTTTTTCCGAAGCTTCCTTGACCGTCAATTGCGACACGGATTCCATTTTCCGCTCGATTATCGATTGGGATTTGTTATACGAGATCAAACCGACAAGGAGAACGGACACAAACGTCGAAACAAAAAACAGAATAAATAATTTCGCGCTTACCGATCTGAACATAAGCATGAAGACGCCCCCTCGACTGGTTACCTATCTATAATTGTAAGGGCTATCTTAATCGTGATAATGTGTTATTCTACGGAAAATAGGCGAACTTGTACGCACTTCCGACATCCTTCTCCAAGAAGCATAGAAATGCGCGCATAATAGGGTTTCTACCAACCGTTGGAGGCAAGAGAATGAGCCCGAAGCTAAAAAATCCTTTGACGAGAATGAACGTGCGGCAGCAATTGATCTTATTGTTCCTGGTCTTGGTCAGCCCCGTATTCATTCTGAACTGGTACGCGAACACGAAAGCGGAAGGCATTCTTAAAGAGCACGTGACGAGCGCCTACGAGGAATTGAACAAACAAAACCATTTCCTGATCAATCGGGATATCGACACGGTCAGCCGGATCATGACTACGATTATCCAGAACCCGATCACCCAAAGCATGATCAAAACGGACCGGGAGGAGACGGACTTCGAACGGGTCGTCAAATACGGCGAGATGAACACGATGCTGGGCAGCAACTCGGTCGGTTTGTTCGGCGGCGAGGCCGTATACTATTTCCTTTTCGTATACGATCCGGACAATAACTACCAGTTCGCCCCGGCAATTCCCGACATCGACAAGCAGAACAACAATTCCTCCGTATTTTTCTATTCCGACCTCATGAAGACGCCATGGATCGAAGATGCGCTTAAGGCGAAGGGCAAGGGCGTGCTCGCGTTAATCGACAACTTCGGACCGAAGGCGAACCAAGAAACGCTAGCCTATTTGCGAGCGGTGAACAGCATTACGAACGGCAAAAGCGTCGTCGGCGTACTCGTCGCGACGAAGATGGACAAGAAGATCGAGGAATCGTTCTCTACCGTTTCGCTGCCGGAAGGCGGCCAAATCTATTTGACGGATTGGTCCAACCGAGTGTTGGCTTCGACGGACAATACGATGGGGCAAGTGCTGAAGTTACCGCAAGGCATGGACACGGACAGCTCGATGGAAGAGACGACGAACACGATCACGGACGATGCCATCTATGTGGTACATACGAAATACGCGATCAACCAGAAACTCGTGTACACGATTCCGATCAAGTCTCTGCTACAGCAGCAGAGTGCCTTAAAGCAAGTGATCCAGACGATCTCGATCGTATATTCCCTTTTCGCGATCGTCGTAATGATGTATTTCTGGAGATCGCTCATGAGTCCGCTTAGGAAACTCGCGATGTTCGCCCGCTCCCACGAGCCCGGCAAACCATTGGCCAGAGCGCCCCAGCGCGAACGGAACGACGAGGTAGGAGTGCTGATCTATTCCGTTCACAATATGGCGAACCGGATTAACGACATGATACATAACCAATACGACATGGAGATCAGGCAGAAGGAATCCCAGCTCAGGCTGCTCTATCAGCAGATTAATCCTCACTTGCTATACAATACGCTGGAAAGCATCTATTGGAAGAGCTCCTTGGAAGGCAACACCGGATCGGCGGAAATGATCAAGGAGCTGTCCAAGCTCATGCGGATCAGTCTCAGCAGGGGGAGAGAGCTCATTACGATCGAGGAAGAGTTAGAACATGCGACGGCATATACGAGCTTGCAGCAGAAAAGGTATGAATACGGCTTTGCGATAAGGTGGGAAGTGAGCGATGAGGTGACCGGCAACTTGATTCCGAAAATCACGTTGCAGCCTCTGATCGAGAACGCCATTATCCACGGGGTCATGAACATGGGTGACGATGGGGAAATCATCGTCAGGGTTCGTCCGGATGGAGGTAACGTATGCATTACCGTAGAAGATAACGGGTACAAAGAAGTCGACTACGCTGCGATTAACGGAGTACTTAGGGACGACCCGTCCGAATCTTCCTCGGGTTACGGAATCAAGAACGTCAATAAGCGGATTCAACTGCACTTCGGCAATCATTACGGCCTTCGTTACGAGGCGCGCGAACCGGAGGGGACGAGGGTCGTCGTCCTCATTCCGAAGCGGACGATCGCGGATCACAATGACGAACAATAGGGAAAGAGGCTGAAGCCGTGTACAACATCTTAATCGTGGACGACGAACCGCTCATCTGCAGAGGACTCGCGAATCTGTTGGAATCATCCGGGTTAAACATTCAGAATCTGTATACCGCGAATAACGGATACGAGGCGCTCGATTACTTGAAGATGGAAACGATCGATCTGCTCATCACCGATATCCAGATGGGCGCGATGAGCGGCATCGAGCTTATGCAACAAGCGAAAATCATCAAGCCATGGGTTCAAGTCATCGTGATCTCGGCGCACGAGACGTTCCAATACGCGCAATTGGCCATCCGGCTAGGAGCAAGGGACTATCTGATCAAGCCGATCAACAGCGAGCAGTTGCTGAACTCCGTGCGGCACGTGCTGCTGCACATGGACAGGCCGGTTCAGGATCAGAAGGAGCTGATCTCGGATTTGCGCGAGCATTTCCGCATGGATCAACCGATTCCGCAGCGCATGGAAGTACTTAACCGACTCGTAACGGAGCCGTTCACGGAAGACCGTTACGCGGAAGTGATCAAGCTGGAGCAAGCGAATGATATTCGCTTGAACGGACCGTATTTCGCCATGGTGAAAATTCGTCTGGACCTCGATGCGACCGCGAGAGGCACGGTAATCGACGCGAAGGACGCGAGGTTGTTGCAATATGCCGTCCTGAACATCGTGAACGAATTGCTCGACAAGGAATGGGACCACCAATCGTTTTATTCCTCCGGCCAAGAAGTCAGCATCATCGCGCAGTGGGACGAAGCGAGATACGGAGATTCCAGCATAGACAAAATTAATCAGCTGGAGATGATCGGGCGCAGCTTGCATTTCAACGTCCATAAGTTCCTCGGTTTCCAAAGCACCGTCGGCATTAGTCAGATTCTGAAGGGGAGAGAGTTTCTGCCCGAGCTGCACAATCAGGTGAATAAAGCGATCGTATGGAATAAGGAGCATAAGGATCACCACGTGTTTTATTTCGGCGACTTCAAATGGGGGTTGTTCACCGAGGATCCGACGGAAGAGGATTTGGCGGCCCAGAACAATTTGATCGTCGAACGGGCGCACGAATATATACATTCCAACTATGCCCAAAAAGGATTAACGCTGAACGAGGTCGCGCAGAAAAACCATGTCAGTCCCAACTATCTCAGCTACTTGTTCAAGAAAAATACGGGCATCAACCTCTGGGAGTACGTGATCAAGCTGCGAATGGAGGAGAGCAAGCGTCTTATCCAGAACACCGATCTTCGAAGATACGAAATCTCGGAGAAGGTGGGTTACGAATCGCCGGAACATTTTAGCAAAATATTCAAAAAATACTTCGGGATCAGTCCGAGCGAAATGAAGAAGTAGGATCGCCCATGATCCACATAGATACGCACATGTTCACGTCGTCTCCCTTTTCCTACAATAGAGAATATCAGTAGATGAAAAGGAATGAGGGAGACACAATGAATCAAACAACAGCAGTTCCGAGACTTCCCTTGGATTCCCTGCCTAAGCGGCCTCCCGCGAAGTGGAAGAAATATATCTGGGGGTACTTGTTCCTATTGCCCGCGGTAGCCATTTTCTTCACTTTCTTGTGGATGCCGATCGGTAAAGGAATAATCTTTAGTTTTTACCACATCGACTTCGTAAAAGGGGATTCATTCGTAGGCTGGGAAAACTATAAGAGAGTGTTCAAAGATCCCGAGGTCATGGTTTCCGTGAAAAATACGCTTTATTACATGGGGCTAGGCATCGTGATCGGGTTCTGGGTTCCGATCCTGTTCGCCATCGCGATCTCGGAGATGAGACGCCTTCAGGGCTTCGCCCGGATTGCGGCCTACTTGCCATACGTCGTTCCGCTCGTCGTTCTGTACGGCCTGTGGAGATGGTTGTACGATCCGGTTGGCCCGATTAACGCGGTTCTTTCCCATATCGGCTTCGATACGATTCTGTTCATGACGGACAAGGCGTGGTCGATGATCTCCATCGTCATCATGGAAACCTGGCAAAGCTTCGGTTCGGCTCTCTTGATCTATCTCGCGGCGATCTTGAGCATTCCCCGCGATTGGTACGAAGCGGCGGAAATCGACGGAGCGGGCATCTGGGGTAGAATCCGCCACATTACGCTGCCGGCGATTAAGACTCAGGTCGTTTTGTTGTTCTTGCTGCAACTGATCGCGACGTCCCAAGGCTTCCAAACGCAATACGCGCTGTTGGACGGCGGTCCGAACAACGCAACGCTTACTTATGCTTTGCTTGTCGTTAGATACGCGTTCACGCGTCAAGATTACGGATCCGCTTCCGCTCTCGGCGTGCTTATGTTCCTCGTGCTTGGTTTGCTGGCGGTAATTCAATACCGGATATCCAACAAAGAGGGGGCATAAGCGTGAAGATAATAGAGAGAGGAATCATTTCGGATTACGATCTGAAAAGGCCGGGAGTCAAGATCGCCTATGGCTTCATGTTGCTGGTCATTCTCGTCATGGTCTGCACGATGCTGTACCCGCTGTTGGTCATCTTCTTCAACGGCTTGAAGCTGAACGCGGAAGTCAACTCCTTCCCGCCGACGTTCCTGCCTTCGGAGATTCATTTCGAGAACTATCATAAAGCTTGGACTTACATCAAACTGCCGTTATTCGCCCGTAATACGCTGTTCATTTTCGCGGGCAACATGTTCATGACGATCGTCGTCGTCGGTTTCGCTTCGTTCAGCTTATCGAGGATGAACGTGCCGTACAAGAAGGCCATTCAGTACTTTTTCCTAATGACGTTGTTCATTCCGCCGACGACTTACATCATTCCGAACTTCGTGAACTTGCGCGATCTCGGGTTGATGAATACTTTCTGGGCGCTCTGGCTGCCTGCCGGAGCGAATGCGTTTTTCCTGCTCCTGCTGAAGTCGTTCTTTGACGGAATCAACATCGAGATGTTCGAATCGGGAAGAATCGACGGCGCATCCGAACCTAGACTGTTTTTCCAAATCGCGTTTCCGCTGTCCGTGCCGATCTTCGCCACGCTCGCGATCTTCGTCTTCTCGAGCTCATGGAACGATTGGTATTGGCCGTCGTTGATCCTGTCGGACAACAATCATTATCCGCTCGCGACGGCCATCTATAAGTACGTCGTTAACGTGAGGAGATTGGATACGAACATCAAGTTCGCGATTCTATCCATGGTTACTTTTCCGCCGGTCATCGTCTTCTTGATCTTCCAGAAGTACATCGTTCGCGGTCTTCATCTCGGAGGCGTGAAGGGATAACGTTAAAACACAGCATGCGTAAAACTGCACATGATCGAAATAGGAATACACATTTCCTAGATGAATGCGCCTCCATTATGATGAGCGTGTAAGCAAAACTATTAAACGAAAAGGGGAATAACAACAATGCGTAAGATTTCAACGATTATCGCTTGCTTGATCGTATTCAGCCTTGTACTGGCTGCTTGCGGCGGCAAGAACAACAGTAGCAACAATGCTTCTCCAGCCGCTTCTCCGTCCGCTAGCACGCCTGCGGATTCCGCTTCCGATCCTTCGCCTTCAAGCGACGAACCGCCTGCGGTAGACCTGACGCAAGTCAAAGCAACGATCAGCATCTACTATCCGACTCCGGACCAAGTTGAAAAACGCGCCCTGGAAGACGATAAAATCAAACGCTTCAACGAAGTGTACCCTAACGTTGAAGTCGTGAAGAGCGACTGGCAGTATAACCCGAACGAAATCGGCATCAAAATGGGCGCTAACGAAGCGCCGACGTTGTTCAACACTTACGCTACCGAAGGTAAATTCTTGGCCGAAAAAGGCTGGGCGGCCGATATCACGGACTTATTCAACTCTTACGACAAAAAAGATCAGCTGAACCCGATCCTGCTCGATCAATTCAACATCGGCGGTAAAATCTTCGGTATCCCGCAACAAGGATACGTGGTAGGCACTGTCGTTAACACGAAAATGCTGAAAGACAAAGGCGTAGAAGTTCCTGCGCTAGACTGGACATGGGACGACGTTCTGAAAACGGCTTCCGCGGTTGCCGATCCGAAAAAAGGAATCGCGGGTATCGCTCCTATGGGTAAAGGCAACGAAGCCGGTTGGAACTGGACTAACTTCTTGTTCGAAGCTGGCGGCGAAATCCAAACGGTAGCCGACGGTAAAGTTACGGCAGCGTTCAACTCCGAAGCTGGTTTGAAAGCACTCCAGTTCTACAGCAAGTTGAAAGAAGCCAACGTAATCCCTGCCGACTGGGCTCTTGGTTGGGGCGATGCGGTTGGCGCGTTCGCTCAAGGCAGAACGGCAATGGTTATCGCGGGTCCTGACGGTCCGGTTGACCAAGGTTTGAACCAAGGCGGGATGAAACCTGAAGATATCGTGGTTTACCCAATGCCTGCATCCGCTTCGGGCGGCAAACACACCGGCGTTCTCGGCGGAGACTTCCTCGTCGTCAACCCGAACGCAACAAAAGAAGAACAACAACTGGCATTCCAATACGCCGTGTTCGATTATTTCTCCGACAAAGGCTTGGCTTCGACGGAAGAGTCCATCAAACAACGCAAAACGGAAAACAAATATTTCGTACCGCCGGTTATTCAATACTTCAAACAAGATTCCGAATACGGCGCGAAAGTAAAAGCCGTATACGACAAATACGACAACGTATACCAATACAGCAACGAATTGATGGCATTGCTGGACGGCAAACCGGAAGCGCAATTCAATACGCAAGATTACTACGCGGCTATGACGAATGTCATTCAAGAAGTCTTCTCCAAAAAAGGTGTAGACCTGAAAGCTCAGCTCGATGCTGCAGCCAAAACGGTACAAGAGAAATTCTATAACAACATCAAAGTAGAATAGGTTAGTAGGGGGTTGCCTAAGGCAAACGAAAGTTTGCAGGAGGCAACCCTCTCCCCTATCAGAGGTGAACGACATGTTAACTAGCGAGGCGATCATGCCGGATAAGCCGAGCGATAGGAAGGAAACAAGCCTTTCCTGTTCGATCGGAGCCATTCATAACATAGACGAAAGCGAAGGAACCGTCATTCTGCGCGGGGAGTTTGCGAGCATCGTCTTCTTTTTCGTGAACGAGAACACGCTTCGGGTGAAACTGTTTTTCGGCGGGACGCCCGATATGCGAGCGACGGCCGCGATCGTAGCTTCGGCCATCCAGCCCGTACAAGCAGACGTTGAGGAGAAAGACGGCCACATCGTCATTTCGTCGAACGCGTTGCACGCGGTGGTGAATCCCCAAGCCTTTTCCTTGCGCATCTTCAATTCGGAAGGCGTCATGTTGCTGGAAGAGAAAGCGATAGCCTGGGACGACAAGCGCAAACCCACATTCACGGCTACGAAATCCGCCGATTCCCACTTCTACGGATTCGGAGAGAAAACCGGGTTTCTCGATAAAAACGGCGAGCGTTACGAGATGTGGAATAGCGACGTCTACGAACCGCACGTACAGGATACGGACGCGTTGTATCAATCGATTCCCTTCCTGATCCATTATGACTACGGCAAGCCTGCCTATGGGCTGTTACTAGATAATCCAGGTCGGACGACATTCGATATGAGATCGTACGAAGATCGTTATACGATCAGCCTCCAGAGCGGCGAATTGGATTTGTACGTTCTGAACGGACCGAGCATCAAGGACGTGGTAAAGCGCGTCGGCGTATTGACGGGGACGACTTATATGCCGCCGATGTGGTCGATCGGCTATCAGCAATCCCGTTACAGCTACATGAATCAAGAAGAAGTGCTGGATATCGCCCGCACGTTCCGGAAGAAACAGATTCCTTGCGACGTCATCTACTTGGATATTCACTACATGGACGAGTACCGGGTGTTTACTTGGGATGAGAAGCGGTTTCCGAAACCGCTTGAGATGATGGCCGAACTTCGGGAGCTTGGCATCGAGCTCGTGCCGATCGTAGATCCGGGAGTGAAGAAGGATCCGAAATATTCCGTCTATCAGGAAGGCGTCAAGAACGGATATTTCTGCCGCAAGCTGGAGGGCGATATTTTCATCGGCAAAGTATGGCCGGGATTAAGCGCGTTTCCGGATTTCACGGACGATGCGGTCGCTGAATGGTGGGGCGACCGTCACCGGTTCTATATCGAACAAGGAATTAGCGGAATATGGAACGACATGAACGAGCCGTCGGTGTTCAACGAGAGCAAGACGATGGATTTGGATGTCGTTCACGGCAATAACGGCAATCCGAAAACGCACGAAGAGTGGCATAACTTATATGGCTTGCTCATGTCCAAAGCAACGTTCGAAGGAATGAAGCGAGGACTAGGGGGAGAGCGTCCGTTCGTGCTTACCCGCGCCGGATATACGGGAATCCAGCGGTTCGCGACCGTGTGGACGGGAGACAATCGCAGCTTCTGGGAGCATATGGCGATGAGCATTCCGATGGTGCTTAACCTCGGCATGTCCGGCATCGCGTTCGCGGGTCCGGATGTAGGAGGCTTCTCGCATCACGCATCTGGCGAACTCGTGGCCAGATGGACGCAGATGGGAGCGTTCTTCCCTTTTTTCCGCAATCATAGCGTTATCGAGTCCACGCGCCAAGAGCCTTGGAGATTCGGAGATCAAATAGAAGAAATTTGTCGCGAGTATATCGGTTTGCGTTACAAGTTAATGCCGTATCTTTATTCTTTGTTCTATGAAGCGCATACGACCGGCTTGCCGATCCTGCGTTCGCTTATCATGGAGTATCCGGAGGACCGCAAGGCTTATAACGTGTGCGATCAATTCCTGTTGGGAGATGCCTTGCTCGTCGCTCCCGTCTATCGTCCGGGTGTAGCCTCGAGGGCGGTGTACTTGCCGGACGGCATATGGTACGACGAACGTACGGGAGAGAAGTACGATGGCGGAAAATCCGTACTCGCGGATGCCCCGCTCGAGTCGGTTCCCGTGTTCGTGAAAGCGGGAGCGATCGTCCCAAGACAGTCGTTACGGCAATATACCGGCGAAGCTTCCGTCGAGCCCATGAGCCTGCATGTCTACGCGGCCCCCGAAGGGCAATCGGTATCCGGACGATTCGCGTTATACGAGGATGACGGTCGAACTTACGATTTCGAGGCAGGCATATATAGCATGCGGGAGTGGACTTACGAACAATCACTCGAAGGCAAACGCCTCGGCTGCGATTTCGTGCACTCGGGAAGAGACATAGCTCCGGAGACGGTGTTGGTGCTTCATCAGGTTGCCTTGTCTCCGACGGATTTGACTTGCTCCGGCGAAGCTGAAATCTCGGCTTGGAATTACGACAAAGAGAGTCGCATCTTGCAGATTACGATTCATGCAAGGCATTCGTTTGAACTTATCATTCGATCGTAGGGGGAAAGCGCGTGGCCAAACGAAGCTCGAAATTCAAGCGGATAATCGGCGTTTCGACCGGAATCGTCGTTATCGCGGCGGCAGCGGCGGCCTATTATCTATTCTTCGCGCCCGGTAATGCCAAAGCAAACTTCAAAGACAAGAACGGATTGTTAATCGTCAGCAATTCGAGTTATGAAATCGCATTTCAAGCGGACAATGGCTCGATCGCCTATCTTAAGAATAAAGATTCGGAGACCAACATCACGCTTGGCAACAGAGAGAAGGCGCTCTGGTGGGCGTTCCTGCAAGACGACTCCTCGACGAACGGAAAGAAAGCCGATGATTTCTCTTACGATTGGAGCGGCAGCAAAGGCGAGCTCGTCTTCCATTACGGGGGGAAAGTCAAAGTAGACGTAACGGCCCGTTTCGAGGACGATAACCGGATCTATCTGAATGCCGCCGTCGACAACCAGACGGAGCAGCCGATCAAGTCGTTCCGTTTCCCTTACGAACTGAACGTCGAGACGGCGAGCGTAACCGACGGACTACTTCCGATGTTGCCAGGAGCGAAGCTCAAGGACGCCTTCTTTAAGGAGAGCAATTCTTTCCAAGACCAATATCCGGGCGTCATGTTCGCAGCCTACGTCGGGCTTCGCACGAAAGGCGGCAATCTCGCGGTATACGACCTGGATCGCGGCGTGACGGCAACGATCGACCTCGGCTTCAAGAGTCAAGTTAAAGACGCGGGCAAGACCGGAATCGTTCACGATTACAAAACGTGGATCGATCCGAAGAAGCAATGGAACAGCCCGTCCGTCGTGCTCGAGATCGGGGATTACGAGGCTACGATCGCGAGCTACCGCGATTTGAACAAAATCGGCGAATATCGTTCGTTGACCGATAAGCTCGGCAGCGCCAAGGACGCCTTCTTCGAGCAGCCGTTCTATAAGGCGGACATCTCCGCGATCAAAGACGGAAGCTGGAGCAACTTGACCCAAAATTATTTGAACAAAATGAATTACAACGGAGTCATTCACCTCGTCGGGTTCCAGAAGGGCGGACATGACGAGAACTATCCAGACTTCTATCCGCCGGAAACGAATTGGGGCGGAGAGAAGGCATTCCTTGCCTTTATGCAAGCCGCCAAGGACAAAGGCGATAAAGTCGTGCCCTACACGAACATGTCGTGGTGGGGCAACCATTCCCCGACGCTCGCGAAGCTGCCTTCGGGCGTAACGATGGAAGATTTGATCGTACTGAAGGACAATAACACCATTACCCAAGAAGATTACGGGAAGCATAGCGGATACGTCGTGAATACGGGGCATCCGTTCTTCCTCCAACGGACGGCGGAAGAACATAAGAAACTGTTCGATACGGCCGGATTCGACGGACTGTTCGAAGACCAATGGGGAATACGTAACGCTCCGTACGTCTACAACAAAATCATTCCGGAAGGCACCGATCCGTCGTCGGCGTATTTCCAAGGCGTTCGGAATTACTTCTCGGCTTTGACCAAGCCGATGTACATGGAGGACGGAACGGACGTCCTGGCTAAGGACGCCGTCGGCTTCATGGGTTCGAACTTCTTGTGGGACCAGCTCGGTTACCGCAAGAAAACGGCTTCTTACACGGAGTACTACCCGATGGCCGGTATGTTGTTCCGCGACAAGGTGATGCAATTCCAGCACGACTTGGCCGCGGAGACGATGACGGACGATCAAGACATGCTGAGATGGAATCTCGCGATGGGTTACAACTTAAGCGCGGACTTCTTTAACGGCGTCGCCAATCCATGGGTGGACATGGTCGGCGTATATCAGAAATTCATTTTGTCCCAATACGCTGACTCGCTGGTCAAGAGCTTCGGCCAAGTGACCCCGACCGTAACGAAAACGGATTTCGGCACGTACGCGGTAACGGCGAATTGGAACAAGAACGAAGCATACGCGCTAGATAACGAAGATTCGCTTGCTCCCGGCGGTTACGACGTATCCGCGGCGGACGGAAGCCGGAGAGCCGGTAACTACTCGCGGCTGAACGGGCAGGATCTGGATACCGGCGACCATAATCTGGTCGTAGTACGGGAGCAAGACGCGATTCGCGTCTATCAACCGATCGGCTCCGATACGACGCTCAAAATCCGTAAAGGCAAAGATTGGCCGCACGTGACGGCAGCGGTTTACCTGGCCAACGGGTCGAAAATATCGGATCTGCAAGTGAAAGAAGACGGAGAGTTCGCGGTATTCGACTACGTCGGTCTAATCAAGGAGCAGAAGGTCGGTTATGTCGAGCTGAAGAGCTCCCCCGACGTCAGCAAGGCGACGGAAACGTTCGAGAAAGTCAAATTCCAATTCAATATGGCGCTTAACCAGAAAGTATTCTCGACCTCTAACACGGCTGAAGCCTTTGCTCCGGAACTTTCCGTAGACGGTGACCCGTACACTTACTGGGAGAGCACGGCGAAGCAATTCCCGCAATCGCTGACGGTCGATCTCGGCGCCGAGAAGAAAATCAGCAAGCTTATATTAAAACTGCCTCCTCAGGATGCGTGGGAGGCACGCGATCAGCAGATCGAGGTGCTAACGGGCACCGACGGGGAGAACTTCAAAACCTTGCTCGCTTCTAAGCCTTACACGTTCGATCCGAAAAAGGCGAATGAGGTCGCAATCGAGCTTGGAGAAACGACGACCCGTTACGTACGGATTACGATCATGGGCAACACCGGTTGGCTGGCAGCTCAAGTGTCGGAATTCGAAGTGTATTGATGTAAGAAAACCTTTATAACTCGATGAAGAAGTTGCGTTCGAGGCCGGTAACCGGTCTAGGCGCAACTTCTTCGCGTTGTAGCCGAATATCGCCTGTCACTTACCGTTACCGTCTTGTCCGACCCCGAATAAGCTGAATAAATAAATAAGCGCAGATCAAGGGGAGGGACGATGGATGCAAGTGCAAGCCGGGATCGTATGCGTGATATTCGGTGCGGTAATCTCATTCTCATTCGGGGTGTGGAACCAATCGCTAACTTTTCTTGTCCTATTAATGGCTATCGATTATATAACGGGCGTGGTAGCCGCGATAAAGGATGGCAGCGGGTTGAACAGCAACGTTGGCTTCTGGGGATTGTTCAAGAAGGCTTTGATTCTACTCATAATGATGATTTCCCACCGATTGGACGTATTGCTTAACGTGAACATGATTATGGGGAGCGCGGTGTTTTTTTACATCGCTAACGAGCTGCTGTCGGTAATCGAGAATTACGGGCGCATCGGACTGCCTCTTCCGGACCGTATAAAGCAAATCGTTCAGGTGTTGCGCGACAAGGCAGGGGAAAAGAATGATCAAGACAAATGAAGTTTGCGATGGTATGAAGACCGAATTTCGTTCGTCCGAAAGGACGGAGGAGAGACGGTTTTTTTTCGTCGACGCCGGGACGTATTCATTCCGGGATAGCGGCCAACACTAAGGAGTAGCAAGCGAATACATAGCGATGTTCATGAATTTGTCAAATGTTAAAAAAGTTGAACATTCTCTTCTACAAGTGCTTGAGTTCAAATGCTTGTTTTAGGTAAAATAAGAGGTAGACATTTTGTAGGAGACAGGGGAGTAGAAAATGCATAAATGGCTAATGTCCACATTGGTAACGATCGCGTGCGCTATGGGTGTATACCTTCTGGCTACAAGCCTGCCGGACAAACCAAAAGACGAAGCGTCCGATTTGAAAGAAGGACAGGTATTACTCAAGATCAAAGCGACGAACTATGAATTCGACCAAAAAGAGTATCATGTCAAAGCGGGAACCCTTTATAAAATCAAGTTCTCCAACACGCTCGGCAATCACGGCGCCGAAATCGTCGGTCTAAACGTCGAGATGAGCAAAGACGCTCCGGAGATGGAAGTAACTTTCGATAAACCGGGCGAATACGAATTGCATTGTTCTATTATGTGCGGAACGGGCCATTCAACCATGAAATCGAAATTCATCGTCGAGTAATCAAGCG
Organism: Cohnella endophytica; assembly: GCF_003628305.1. GTDB lineage: Bacteria > Bacillota > Bacilli > Paenibacillales > Paenibacillaceae > Cohnella > Cohnella endophytica. Next base: position 244,119 of record NZ_RBZM01000004.1, read on the forward strand.
AAAAGAAAAGGAGCCGAGACGGCTCCTTTTTTCCGATTAAGATGGTTTAACCTCTTCTCGGCGTTCGGTATCAAAGATGACGCCAAGTGCGTATCCGCTTAACGCCCAAGTCGCCCAAGAAACCGATCAACGCCCAACTGATCACGGTCAATACGTACATAAACCATACATTGACCTTATGGATATCGGTGAACAGCTCGACGAACCACATCGGTACGCTGAACATGATCAGGAACATGTTATGAGGGTCGTAACCGGTCGAATTGAACAAGCTCAGCGCAATACCGATCAACGTGCCGGCAATCGTCATAGTGTAGCGCATGGTCGATGAGGGGACTCCCTTCGCTTTAAGGCTTATGTATTCCGTAGTATGCGCGTAGCCGCGAATCTCATGATAAGAAAGGATTGGGAACAGATGATTACTCATATCGTATTTTTTAAACTTAAAGATCGCACGCCGGAAAGCATCGAAAGCACGGCGCAAGTTTTGCGCGACATGGAGGGTAAGATCGACGAACTTCTTCATTTGGAAGTCGGGAAGGACATCCTTTTTACGGAGCGTTCTTACGATATCGCGTTAGTGACTAAATTCGCTTCATTGGACGCGCTTCAAGCTTATCAGGTGCATCCCGTGCATAAGAAAGTGATCGAGCATATGACGTCCGTTCGCGAAGCGTCCGTCAGCGTCGATTACGAGAGTTAAATGATGCGTTTAGTGGAGAAAGACCCCATGAACATGGGCGACGTGTATCAGATGATGACTTACGTCGTTCTTATTCTGATTAGTTGCGTCATTATGATGGTTTGGCTTAAACGCAAGGCAAGGCGTAAGAAGAAATAAAGAGGAGGCCCAATGAATGTATGACGTGAACGTGGGCAGCATTCGTTCCCGACTCGCTTGCTTGCCGGAAATCGCGCAAGCATTATCCTCGACGACGGTATCTTGGCAGGGCGGACTGATCGAAGGACTGGCGCAGGAACGCGCGCTTCATCTCTCCGCGGAAATCGTTACGGACGTCGGACATTCCTTGATCGACGGTTTTATTATGAGGGATGCGAGCAGTTACGAGGATATTATCGATATTATTGCCGGGGAAGGCGTAATTTCCGAGCAAGTAGCGGAACCGCTAAGACGGATTGTTCTGTTGCGCAAGAAGCTCGTGCAAGAGTACGAACAGTGGCCGAGGGCTGAATTGCATCCTCTCACGGCGGAGTTGCCAAGGGTTCTAATGGGATTCTCCGATCAAGTGGAAGCTTATTTGAGGAAAGAATTAGCATAGCGCTTAGCGATTCGCAAAGTTTGGACGCATTTTCCTCGCGCCCGCGATTTACGAACCTCGGTGATTCCGCTACAATGAAGCCAAGACGCAGTCGCGCCGCAATTGAAGGCGGTATCGGACAAGGAGGGAATGCCCATGCTGCCCGTGCAAGAAGTCTCGACGAGACGACAGTTGCTTCAATTGCTGAAGACGCAAGGAAATAATTGTATCAGCGATTTGTCCAAGGCGCTGGGAATAACCGAGATGGCCGTTCGCCGCCATATTCAATCCTTGGAACGAGACAACTTGGTTCAATCGGTATTGGTTCGGCAAGCAATGGGAAGGCCGATGTATCGTTATTCCCTTACCGTACAAGCAGACGATCTGTTCCCGAAAAATTATCCCCAGCTCATGCTGGATTTGTTGGGAGAGCTCGAAGAGCAGGATGGCGGAGAACAACTCATAGATCGAATGTTCCAAGGCAGAAGAGACAAGCTGGAATCCCGCTTGCGGGACCGAATGCAGGACCGGCCTTTGGCGGAACGGGTATCCGAGCTTAGTGCGATTCAGAATGCCGGCGGTTACATGACCGAATGGGAAAAAGACGAAGAAGAAGGAGCTTTCCTTCTCTACGAATACAATTGTCCGATTGCTCAAGTCGCGAATCGGTACCGGCAAGCTTGCCACTGCGAGAAGCAGTTATTCGAGCGGTTGCTGGACGCCGACGTAAAGCGGACGGAGTGTTTGGCGGATGGCGGCTCACGTTGCACTTATTCGATTCGGTCTTTCTCATCTGAGAACAATAGCTTGGCGGAATAGTACGGCCCGTTGCGCATGCGACGGGCTGTTTTTTTATTTTGACTTTGTCCGTTGTGTCAAGACGGGCTATCGCTTCTTATACTGTCATTAACCGCATGGGCATTCGCCCGGGTTGCGAAGCAGCTGGGAGGGATCGCGGATGGGATGGGAAATAGCGGGATATGCGGTAGCCGCGGCGGCGATCGCGATTGGGTTCGCCGTAGCCGCCGGTATCGTTAAGGTTGCGCGGTCGCTGCGCAGGATCGATGCTTCGCTGGATCAAGTCGGCAAGGAGGCCGTCGAGACCTTGCGGCAGTGTCGTCGGCTGTCCGAAGAAGCTAGAGAGGCGCTTCAGGCGTCCAGCCAACGTCTGCAAGGCTTCGCTTCGCTCGCGGAGGGGGCGCGGGCGATCGGAGAAGCCGCTCAGACGGCGGCGCAAACCGCCATTCGGGTTACGGAAAAGTACCGGGATTGCCTGCTCTCGCCGCTTCAATCCCCATCTCGCGATCAAGAACAGAACGACGACGGCGTACCGGACTTCAAGGAGTTCGGAAGGAAGCTGTGGTCGCTGTGGAAGCAGCGTTCCTCTCCCGGCAGTCAAGACGAAGGGCCGAGTGCGGAGCCATTAGAAGGAGAGTGACAGTATGTCTAATAAAAAAGTAGTCAAATCGTTTCTGTGGGGAGCTCTTACGGGTGCGGTTACAGGCGCGGTAACGGCGCTGTTGTTCGCGCCGAAGTCAGGTCGCGAGCTTCGCGGAGATATAGCCGATACCGCCCATAAGGTCGGAGAGAAAACGGCCGATATTAGCCGTCAAGCCGGTTCCGCCGTACAATCGCTAGCGAAGAGGACGGGGCGTTTCGTTACCGATATCCGCTCGCGCAAAAACATTGAATTAACGGAAACGAACGAAGCGGCAGCTACGTTGGAAGAAAACCACGAGGACGAAGCGTCCGCGTTGTAAGTGATGGATGTCCATAAAGCCCGCTAATGCCGATCTTTTGCGCCGCCCGCTCCCGCAGGGCGGCGTTTGAGCGTGCTTCCCGTCTTGTCCGCGTCGCGAAGTTGAAGGTAACATTTTGCATGAGGGGCTCATAAAGTATTCTGATACGACTCCAACATCCATGAAGAAAGCGGTGTTCCCGTGCAGCAAGCGATCGCAGTCTTGGATTCCGGCGTGGGGGGACTGACCGTCGTGAAGGAAGTCATGCGTCAGCTTCCCCGTGAGAAAATATTGTATTTCGGCGATACCGCCCGGACGCCATATGGTCCCAGGCCTGCGGATGAAGTTATCGCGTTTACCCGCGAGATCGTCGACTATCTTGTTCGATTCCAGCCAAAGATGATCGTTATCGCTTGCAATACGGCTACGGCGGTCGCGCTGGAGGATATCCGGCAACGAGTCGATTTGCCTGTCGTCGGGGTCATCAACCCCGGAGCCAGAGCTGCTATCGGACTTACCAAAACCGGAGTCGTCGGCGTTATCGGCACGGAAGGAACGATCAGAAGCAAAGCATACGAAGTGGCGTTAACGCGGCTTTCTCCGCAGGTCGAGGTCGTAAGCCAAGCATGCCCGACTTTCGTGCCTCTCGTAGAAGACGGCAACTTCCGCTCGCATGAAACATCCAGCGCGGTCTCGGTCGCGTTGAGCGGATTTCGGAATTCGTCTATGGATTGTCTGATTCTCGGCTGCACGCATTATCCTTTTCTCGCGGATACCATTTCGGAAACGATGGGCGCCAAAGTGTTGCTCATTAACTCGGCGGAAGAGACCGCAAGGGAAATTAGCGCGATCCTGTATGGGAACAATGCGCTGGCGGAAAAGGAGGAAGTGCCGCTGCATCAGTTTTTCTGCAGCGGAGATCCTCGCAAATTCCAAGAAATCGCTCAAGCATGGTTAGGGAATCAAATCAAGCTTAATCCCGTAGTTTGGCGAGTCCCTCATATCGGCGCATAAGCGCAAGCAATGAAACGAGCAAAGAGCGTCTATCCGAGCGCTTTTGCTCGTTTTTCGTCGAAAGTGGGATATGTCGGTCTCGAAGAACATAAATCAATAAATATACGAAGCCGAGATAACCGGGAAAAGGGGAAATCGCATGAAGGAAAACTTCGTTTACGGGATGGAGCAACTTGTTCGGGAGATAGGAGTAATAGAGCGGAAATACGATTTCATCTCGATCGGGACGATCGGGCATAGCGTGCAAGGGAGGCCGATTCCTTATCTTAAAATAGGCGAAGGTCCTTTTCGATGGCACTTTAACGGCGCTTGCCATGCCAACGAGTGGATCACTTCGTTATTGCTCATGAGGTTCGTCGAGGATTATGGAGAAGCTTACGTCAAGGGGTTGCCATTCTGGGGAAAGTCTGTCCATGATTTGTTTTCTCGATGCAGTCTATGGGTCGTTCCGATGCTTAACCCGGACGGCGTGGAGCTTGTGAGACAAGGTCCGAATCCGAACGATCTTTACGCTCGGGAACTGATGCAGTGGAATCGGAATTCCAAACGGTTTCATAGATGGAAAGCGAATGCGCGGGGAGTCGACTTGAACGATCAATTTCCCGCATTCTGGGAGGAAGAGCGCTCTCGTAGGGCGATTGGAGGGCCAGGTGCGCGCGATTACGGCGGTCCGTCGCCATTGTCGGAACCGGAGTCGGCCGCTATAGCAGAATTTACGGAGCGCAATGAGTTCGATGCGGTGATCGCGTTGCATACGCAAGGAGAGGAAATTTATTGGAACTACCGAGAGGCGGAGCCGGCGGAATCGCGAATCTGGGCGGGGCGGATGGCCGAAGCTTCGGGATATCGCCCCGTCTACTTGGAAGGAAGCGACGCGGGGTATAAAGATTGGTTCATTCATCGATATGGGAGGCCGGGATTCACGGTGGAAGCCGGCTGGGGACATAATCCGCTTCCGATGGACGGCTTCGACGAATTGTACGACGATGTAGCAAGACTGTTAGCCGAAGCGCTCGATTGTTCGCCTTCTTGATTCGAGAAAGGGCGAGAGGGGTAAACTGGTGGCAAGCTCTCGATGCGAAAGGAGGCTCCTCGTATGGCTCGGAAGTCGTGGACGCTCTTATGGCGGCGCCTACCCGTAAGGGTATGGCGTATTTTACGTTCTGATCGCGTATCGTTGCGGGACAAGCTGTTATTGATTGTGCCCGTAGGGTTGTATTGGGTTTTGCCGGACTTCATGCCGTTCGTGCCGATTGACGACGCGGCGTTTACCGTGATCGCGGCGGGCTGGTTCGCCCGATCCATGGAGCGTAAATATCGGTTGGGCGATCGTAAGCAGGATATTGCATGATAGATAACGTTTCTTTACAATAGAACGAGAAACTAACGGGAGTGAAGAAGCGATGAATTGCAAAATTACGCGCAACGCGGCCAACGTGCTTCGCCGTGAATTGGACAAGCCAGAGAACGCGGAGCTAAAGCTTAAAGTATTTATTACGCATAGTCATGGCGATCATGCTCATTATGGAATGGATCTCGCCAAGCCGACGGATAAAGACGAAGTCGTATCGACGGACAAGGGCATCGACGTCATCCTGCCCATAGGGGACGAACTGCTCGACGGCGTGAAAATCGATTACCTTTACTTCCCGAAAGAAGGATTCATTATCACGAATCCAAGCAAGGGCAACCATGGAGACCACTGATCCCCAGCAGAGGACTTCGGTTAACGACGTACGGATATGCGATAAATGCAAGCATATCCGAGTAAAGACGATGCTTCCGAAGCTGCAGAAATTGGCTCCGGGAGACGAGATCAAAGTCGCCTGCAAATCCTACTGCGGACCCTGCTCGCGTTACGCCTTCCTGTTCGTTAACGGACGTTACATTACCGCGCCGACGGAAGACGAAGTAATCGCAAAGGCGAGCAAGTACTTCAAATAATCGACGCATAAGAAAAAGCCCCGTTACCGGGGCTTTTTCTTATGTTTACGAGGGCGAGCTTATCAGCTTATCGATCGTCTTCCTTAAAGGTCGGAATCAGATTATGTTCGATGACCCGGTCCGACACGCTGAGATCTTTCTTCGCGGACTCCGCCCCGGCCGCGCAGGCCGACGAGTCCGTTTTCGTCTCGGCGCCGACTTCCGATACGTCGTAACAAGTGCCGTTGCTAACGATTCCGTCTCCGCTCGGAACGAAGTACACTTTGCCGTCCGTAAATCCGCCATTGCGGAATACGACGTCCTTAGGAGCCGCGGAAAGCATGCTGACTCCCATCAGGTAACGGTTATCCGTGGGTATGCCGAGCAGATGCATAATTGTCGGAGTCGTATCCATCTGTCCGACCGCTTTGTCCACGACGCCCGCATGCTCGTCGTTCGGCAGGTGAATGAAGAAAGGAACTTTGCGAACGAGCCGGTCTTTGTCGATGTCGGATACCGGCTTGCCGAATAATTTCTCGTAAAGACTCCAGTCGTATACGGAATTATCGTGGTCGCCATAGAACATCAAGATCGTATTATCCCAAAGTCCTTCTTCCTTTAGGTCCGCAACGAGTTCTCCCACGGCGGAATCGACATAATGGGCAGCCTGCACGTAGTCCCCTAGTATTGTGCCTTGCAGGTCTCCTATCTTCAATTCTTGGTCATTATAGGGCAACTTAAAGGGATGGTGGCTCGATAACGTGATCGACATGGCATAGAATGGGGATTTCCCCCGATCTTTCAGTTGCTCGATCGTTTGACGGAAGAAGGAGGGGTCGCCCAGCGACCATCCGACGGGTTCGTCGATCGTGTAATCTTTGATCGTATAAAATTGGTCGTAATTCATATTGTGATACATATTATTACGGTTCCAGAAGCTTCCGTCATAAGCGTGATGAACGGTCGCATCGTAGCCGACGCTTTTCAAGATCGACGGCGCGCAATCGAATTCGTTGCCGGCGAAGCGGATGAATACCGATCCCGTAGGCAAGGGATGCATCGAGCAGCTCGTGGCGAAGTCGGCGTCCGAAGTACGTCCTTGCGCGGTCTGGTGATAGAAGTTAGGGAAATAGACGCTCTGTCCGATCAATTCGTTCAGATTCGGCGTAATTTCTTCTCCGCCGATCGATTGTCCGATGACGAATTGCTGGAAAGCTTCCGCTTGAACGACTAGAACGTTTTTTCCTTTGTATTCACCATACATAGGTTCGGTTTCCATTTGTTTTTGCAGTTGTTGCCGGTCCGTAAACCAGCTTTTGGCTTCCTGGATCTGTTCGCCCGACAAACTATCGCCGAACCAATGCTCCTTGGCGTAACGGTAAGCGTCGTATCCGTGGAAGCCGAGTAATCCGGTCACGTTGTAGATCGGGATGTTCCACCAGTTACCGACGAATAACCCGCGCGCCCAGCCGTTTTTTTGTTCGTCGACGGGATAATAGATCAAAGCCCAGCCGACAACGAACGCTAACGTTGCAGGGATAAACTTCCGCCACAGCGACAGCGATTTTCTTCCTGTGATTCGAACTTTTGAGGATACGGCACGTCGAGCCTTCGCATGTCGCCAGAAAACCCAGCCTACAAGCGCGAAGGCGATGGGGATATCGGCGAAGAGTAGCCAATCTTCGGGTTGTATGAGGCTCCAGATGCTTGCCTGCAATTCTCCGACTTGGCCGGCTTGCAGCAAAACGGGAACCGAGATGAAATCCTTAAAGTAACGGAAATAGATCAAGTCCGAGAATAGAAGGATCGACAACGCAAGGTCCAAGACGGCGATCGAGAGCGCTTTGGCTCGGCGTCCCAGAAAAAACGTCCAGAACGACACGAGCAAGACTGCGCCGATATTTACGGCCCATTTCCAATAGTTCATGCCGCCTACGTTAAATTGATGGTCAAGTTCGTTTAATTTGTAGGCTACAGAGATAACGAGTAGGGTAATGCCCCACGGCCAATACTGTAGCACTTTCAGCAACCCATAAAGTCCTTTACGCACGGCGGAGCCGATCTGCGCCATCATGAACATGACTTCCTTTCCACAATCGGCGATCATTGTTAACTCGCCTTACAGATGATTAACGCAATGTAAACCAATAACAAAAAATAGTATATCGCTATTGCGGGGGATTTTACAAACCTTGTGTTAGAATATTAGAATATTATGATGTTAGAGCCCGGAGACTAGCAGGGCGGAGCGATTGGAGGTAAGTTTCGGATGGGAGATACGGCTGATCAATATTTCGACTCTTTATATGAAGCGGACCTTGATTTGGAACGCGTGCAGGATCGGATTCGCGAAGCGGGAATGCCGGAAATATCGGTCGCTCCCGGCTACGGACGTCTGCTGACCTTATTGGTTTCGACGTCGAAAGCGCGATCCGCGCTGGAAATCGGAGCGTTGGGCGGATATAGTGGCATATGCCTGGCAAGAGGATTACCGGAGGACGGTAAACTTCTATCCTTGGAGTTGAAGCAACCTTACGCGGATATGGCCAAGGAAAACCTGGTTGCCGCCGGATTAGGTAACAAAGTCGAGTACCTCGTCGGGGACGCATCCGCGAGCCTTGAGCGACTTCTCGACGAAGGGGCTCGATTCGATTTTTTCTTCATTGATGCGGATAAAGAGAATTACCCCAACTATTTGGAAGCTTGCATCAGGCTTGGGAACGAAGGAGCGATTATCGCCGCGGATAATACGTTATTAAGGGGAAGGACGTTAGACCATTTCAAACAAGGGCCTTCCGTTCAGGCGATTCGACATTTCAACCGGCTAATTGCCCAAGATTCGAGATTATTCGGCGTGCATCTGCCGACCTATGATGGTCTGGCATTGGCGCAAATCAAGTCCTCGGTCATAAAAAACAGTTAAAAATCGCGCATTCGGCCGGAAACCCGACTGGTTCGAATGCCTTTTTTTGCTAATGTATAGCGCATTCATTGACTTTTATAAAATTTAGTTAGTATTCTGCTAAAATTTAATCCATTAGTTCAATAAAAATTCCGTATACTGGTAATAAAATGAACAAAATTTCAGATTTGCGATTACATTATTTGCATTTCTATCATAATGAATGAATGTTTATGCGTGAGGGTTGATTAATACTCAATAAAGTAAGCGTTTTCTGTCATTTTAGTGTTAGTATATGTGACATGAGTAGTAATATTCTATTACGTTGCCATAAACTCTCATTGCAGAATCCGAACAATTTATAGTAGTATTTCTAATGTTCCGGGAAATGTTCGAGCAGTGTTAAACGAGCAACCGTTTACGCGTAGAATTTTGTCGGAGCCAATTACCGGGATTGTATGGATTGGCAATGTCCGGTAAGAAATGAAAATGCATAGGAACTATGCAGAGCAGAAATGATAGCCAGTAAAAAAACGGGGAGGCAACACAATGAAATTCAAGAAGATTTTCTCGACTGCGATGGCAGTCACGCTTGCGGGCACGCTTCTTGCGGCTTGCGGCAACAACAACAGCAACAATTCTTCACCATCTCCATCCGGTTCCGCTTCGGCTACGACTGGCTCGGGTACGGGAAGCAAGCAAGAATTGGTCATGAACTACCGTGCAGATCCTCCGGCGCTCGACGTATCGATCGCGGAATCCGCCGCATCGTTCACGATCTTGGGAGCGATCAGCGAAGGTTTGTACCGTTTGGACAAGGATATGAATCCAGAACCGGCGCTTGCTGCCGAATTGCCTAAGATTTCTGATGATGGTTTGACTTATACAATTAAATTGCGCGATGGTCTTAAATGGGCGAACGGCGAGCCGTTGACAGCCAAAGACTTCGTTTACTCTTACCAAAGAACGCTTGACCCTGCAACGAAAGCTTCTTATGCTTTCATCTTGACATGGCTTAAAGGCGGTCAAGCGGTTCAAGACGCTAAAACGCCTGATGAACTGAAGAAAGCGCAAGACGAGCTCGGCGTTAAAGCAATCGACGACACGACGCTTGAAATCACGCTAGATCAACCGCGCGCTTACTTCACGGCTCAGCTCGCGTTCCTGAACTACTACCCGCAAAACGAGAAATTCGTTTCCGCTCAAGGCGACAAGAGCGGCGCTGATGCCGACAAAGTACTCGGCGCTGGTCCATTCGTTCTGAAAAGCTGGAACCACGAGCAACAACTCGTTCTAGTGAAAAACCCGGAATACTGGGATGCTGCGAACGTGAAGCTGGATAAAGTCACTTTGAACATCGTTAAAGATACGGGCACGGGTCTTAACCTGTACGAGTCGAACAAAACCGACTATGCCGATATCAAAGGCGACCAAATGAAAGCTTACGAAGGCAAATCCGAATTGCACCGCAAGAGCGAGCTCGTTACGGGCTACCTGAACTTCCAACAAACGAAAGTTCCTGCGTTCGCTAACGTGAAAGTCCGTAAAGCGATGAGCATGGCTATCGACCGCGAAGGTCTCGTAAACGTCGTTCTGAAAAACGGTTCCGTACCTGCAACGGGTTACGTGCCGAACGGAAACAGCGACGGTAACGGACAAGAGTTCCGTAAATCCGCTGGCGACACGGAAGTCGCGTTCGACGCGGCTCAAGCGAAAACTTTGCTTGCAGAAGGCTTGAAAGAAGTCGGTATCGCTTCCCTGCCTAAATTGACTGTAATGGGCGATGACACCGAAACAGGCAAGAAATTGCTCGAGTTCCTCGTTTCCCAATGGAAAACGAACCTGGGCGTCGATGTTGCTACTGAGCCATTGCCACATGCAACTCGTCTGGAAAAAGAACTTAGCAAAAACTACTCCATCGTATCCACATTGTGGGGCGCTGATTACAACGATCCGATGACTTGGCTCGATATGTACCTGACGGGCGGTCCGTTCAACACGCAAGACTGGAAAAACGACAAGTACAACGAGTTGGTCAAAGCGGCTGAGAAAAACCTCGACAACGCGGCTCGCGCCGAACAGTTGAAAGAAGCCGAGAAAATCCTGATGGACGAAGCAGCGGTATTCCCATTGTACTTCCGTTCTTCTCCGTTCCTGATCAAGGACAAAGTGGATGGTTTGATCTTGCCTCCTTACGGTCCGGACTTCGAACTGAAATGGACTTCGGTTAAGTAATCCGATTCATCGGAACCGATCGCGTCCGAACTTCAGTACAAGCAACAATCCATGGAAGAGGCCGTTATCAGAACGGCTTCTTTCATGTTGATTGTAGGGCATAGGAAAATTATTCATCCCTTGAAAGGAGGATTCATCGTGCTGAAATACGTGCTGCGCCGTTTCGTGTATATGGTAATAACGCTTTGGGTCATTATTACGGCCACTTTTTTTCTCATGAAATTGCTGCCCGGAAATCCTTTTGGTGAAGCGGCTGCGAAGATGCCTCCCGAGAATCTGGCGATATTGAAGGCGCAGTATGGTCTCGACAAGCCAGAATGGCAGCAATATCTCAAGTATTTGGGTAACGTCGTTAAAGGGGATCTGGGCGTTTCTTATCAATTCCCGACCCGTACGGTCGTAGAGGTCATCAAACAATCTTTCCCGGCATCGCTTGAGCTAGGTATCGAATCCCTTGCGCTCTCGGTGATCGTCGGTCTCACGCTCGGTATCATTGCGGCGCTTCGTCATAACAAATGGCAGGATTATTCCTCCATGTTCATCGCTTTGATCGGAATTTCGATTCCGTCCTTCGTAGTCGCCCCGTTGCTATCCTTGTACGTGGGGAACAAGTGGGGAATTCTGCCTCCCGGATTATGGGAAGGCCCGGAAAATCGCATTTTGCCCGCCATTGCTCTCGCATTCGGAACGATTGCGATCTTGGCGCGGATGATGAGGGCTTCCATGCTCGAAGTCGCCAGCTTGGACTATATCAAGACGGCGAAGTCCAAAGGTCTTGCCACCGGCAAAATCGTTGTTAGCCACATGCTTCGGAATGCCATTCTTCCGATCGTGACGATTCTCGGACCGATCGCGGTCAACGTCATCACGGGAACGCTCGTTGTTGAAAGTGTATTCGTAATTCCTGGGTTAGGTTATCAATTCGTAAGCTCCATTACGACTTTGGATTATACGATGATTACGGGACTGACGATTTTCTACGCGGCAATTCTTATCGTCGTGATGTTCCTGACCGATATCGTCTACGGCCTTGTCGATCCACGTATTCGCATGTCGGGGAGGAGATAAACAATGGATATGATTTCTAAGGATCAGTTTCAACCAGCCGAGAAAACGACAAACGCAAACTCCATCGTGCGTCCTTCCCTTACGTATTGGCAGGATGCTTGGAGGCGTTTGAGATCTAATAAAATGGCAATGACCGGCTTGATCGTTCTCGTCATCATGACGCTTCTGGCGATCTTCGCACCGCTTTTCAGCAAGTTCGATTATGAAACTCAATATTTGATGGATACCGATCTTAAGCCTTCCTGGACGCATTTCTTCGGTACGGACGATTTCGGACGCGATTTGTGGACCCGCGTATGGTGGGGGACGAGAATCTCGTTGTTCATCGGATTGGTCGCAGCGACGCTGGATTTGGTTATCGGCGTATTGTACGGCGGAATCTCGGCTTACTTCGGCGGCAAAGTGGATAACGTGATGCAGAGGGTTATCGAGATTATTTACTCCATTCCGCTTTTGCTTTTGGCGATCATCCTGATCGTGTTCATGGGACCCGGCATCAAGTCGATTATTATCGCTTATGCGATCACGGGTTGGGTAGGCACGGCCCGGTTGGTTCGGGGACAAATCCTGCTCCTCAAGGAACAGGAATTCGTATTAGCGGCAAGAACGCTGGGCGCGAAGCCGTCGCGGATCATTCTTCAGCATTTGATCCCCAACGTAATCGGTCTTATTGTCGTGCAAATTACGTTTATCGTTCCACTGGCCATTTTCTTCGAATCGTTCCTGAGCTTCATCGGGGTCGGCATTCGTCCGCCGATGGCGTCTCTCGGAAATCTGATCAACGACGGCGCGCATTACATGCGTTACCAGCCGCACCGGATCATTTACCCGACGATCGTGTTCAGCATGATCTTGCTTAGCTTTAACATACTTGGTGATGGATTGCGCGACGCGCTCGATCCGAAAATGAGAAAATAAGGAGGAGTGCCGAATGGGTAAACCCATACTTGAAGTCAACAATTTGCGCGTATCATTCAAGATGTATGCCGGTGAAGTTCAAGCGGTCCGCGGCGTCTCCTTCACGTTAGATAAAGGAGAAGTCCTGGCGATCGTCGGCGAATCCGGTTGCGGTAAATCGGTAACCGCGCAGACGATCATGCGTTTGATCCCCTCTCCGCCTAGCTATATTAAAGAAGGGTCCTCGATCCTTTTCGACGGAAAACACGAAATTTCCAAAATGTCCGAATCGCAAATGCAGAACATTCGCGGCAATGAAATGGGCATGATTTTCCAAGATCCGATGACTTCACTGAATCCGACGATGACCGTCGGTGCGCAAATTTCCGAAGGCATCTTGAAGCATCAGAAAAAGTCGAAATCCGAGGCAATGAAACGCGCGTCCGAGCTTTTGACTCTTGTCGGAATGTCGAATGCCGACGAACGCCTTCATCAATACCCTCATGAGCTTTCAGGGGGTATGAGACAGCGGGTTATGATCGCATTATCGCTCGCTTGCAATCCGAAGCTTCTGATCGCCGATGAGCCGACGACCGCGCTCGACGTGACGATCCAAGCGCAGATTATCGATCTTCTTCGCGATATTCAAGAGAAGACGGAAACGTCGATCATCCTGATCACTCACGATTTGGGCGTCGTAGCCGAGATGGCTCATAAGGTCATCGTCATGTACGCGGGCAAAGTCGTCGAGAGAGGTACGCTGGAAGATATTTTCTATAACCCGAGACATCCGTACACTTGGGGATTGCTTCGTTCCGTTCCGCGGCTCGATAGCGATAAAAACGCCGAATTGGATTCGATTCCCGGCACGCCGCCGGATCTGTACGCGCCGCCTGTCGGATGCGCGTTCGCCGCGCGTTGCCCTTATGCGATGAAAGTATGCAAAGAGATCGACCCGGAGCATTTCCACGTGAACGACGGACATAGCGCGGCTTGCTGGTTGAACCATCCGGAAGCGCCTGAAGTCGAGATGCCGGTCGGAATTGGGAGGGGAGCTCATGGCTGAAGATAATATTCTTGAGGTCAGGAACCTGCAGAAGCATTTTAACCTCAGCAATAACCGCGTGCTTAAAGCGGTAGACGGTTTAAACTTCGCGATCAAGCGGGGCGAAACGTTCGGACTAGTCGGCGAATCCGGTTGCGGTAAATCGACGACCGGCCGTACGATCATTCGTCTATATGAAGCGAGCGGCGGTCAAATTCTGTTTAACGGCGAAGACGTGCAGAAGATGTCCGGCGAGAAGCGCAAAAAGTTCAACCGGGATATGCAAATGGTATTCCAAGATCCGTACGCTTCCTTGAATCCCCGTATGACCGTCGGCAAGATCATCGGCGAGGGCATGGAGATTCACGGTTTGTATAGCGGCAAGGAAAAGAAAGAACGCATCAGCCAACTGCTTAGAGACGTTGGATTGAACGAAGAGCATGCAAGCCGGTTCCCGCATGAATTTTCCGGCGGCCAACGCCAACGGATCGGAATCGCACGCGCGCTGGCGATCGAGCCGCAATTCATCATTGCGGACGAGCCGATCTCCGCGCTCGACGTTTCCGTTCAAGCGCAGGTCGTGAACTTGTTCAAGAAGCTGCAGAAGGATCGCGGTTTGACCTATTTGTTCATCGCGCATGACTTGGCGATGGTGAAGCATATTTCCGATCGTATCGGCGTTATGTACTTGGGTAAGCTCGTCGAGGTCGCGACTTCCGACAAGCTGAACGCGAAGCCTTTGCATCCGTACACGCAAACTCTGTTATCCGCGATTCCGGTTCCGGATCCGGACGTTCAGAAGCAGCGCAAACGGATTATTCCGCAAGGCGAAATCCCGAGCCCGTTGAACCCGCCGAGCGGTTGCCCGTTCCGTACGCGCTGCCCTCATGCGATGGATCAGTGCGCGGCTACTATGCCACCGTTCAAAGAAGTCGAGCCAGGCCACTACGCGGCTTGCCACTTGCTCTAATAATCGATTAGTTAAAGAAGCCCCCAAGTCTCTCGCAGACTTGGGGGCTTCTTCGTAATGCAGACAGTATTTCCTCGGAAATCAATGGTGTGAGATAAGCCAATCGGGATATTGAGTAACTCTGTTTCGGATTAATTGAGCAGCCCAGTAACCCAGCACCCCAGCACCTCGCCAACCTAGCAACTCAGCAACTCAGCAATTCAGGAACTCCTTAGGTCGTCGAAAGCGGGATTAAGTGGAAAAACTCCAACTAATTTGTTTGAGAGCCCCTTTTTCGAGTAATGAATGGAAAAACTCCACTTATTTTCTCCCGAATGACCATTCTCCGGCCAATTGCTCTCAAATAGTCGTAGTTTTTACAACTAATTACCTATCATCTCGTAATTAGCCTGGAATAGTTGGAGTTTTTCCAATTCAGATAACCGACAAAAGCTTCACTCCTGCTCCGCCTTCGGATATAGCCGTTCCCGGCCGCCTAGGTAGGGTCTAAGCGCGACAGGTACGTAAATGCTTCCATCGGCGGCTTGGTGGTTCTCGAGCAATGGAATGAGGATGCGGGGACTGGCGACGGCCGTATTATTGAGCGTGTGGCAGTAACGCAAGTTGCCTTCGGTATCGCGATAACGGATGTTCGCCCGCCGCGCTTGAAAGTCGTGCAAATTCGACGACGAGTGGGTTTCCCCGTAAGCTTGTCGGCTCGGCATCCATGTCTCGATGTCGTATTGTTTATACGTTTTCTGCGACATGTCGCCCGTACAGACGGCCATGACGCGATAAGGCAGTTCCAACAGACGAAGCAGCTCTTCGGCGTTCCCGGTAATTTCGCCGAGTAGCCGGTCCGACAGCTCCGCGTCCGCTTCGCAGACGATGACTTGTTCCACTTTGGCGAACTGATGCACGCGGTACAATCCTTGCACGTCTTTGCCGGTCGACCCGACCTCGCTGCGGAAGCAGACCGATGCGGCCGCTAAGCGCAAGGGATCCGTAACATCGACAACTTCGTTCGAATAGTATGCGACAAGCGGTACCTCCGACGTGCCGATCATGACTTTGTTCTCTTCGGCGACCTTATAAATCTGATCCTCGCCAAGCGGAAAGAAGCCCGTATGACGCATTGCATCCGGACGAACCATTAAAGGTACGTCCAGAAGCGTGAATCCGCTGGCCAACAACAGGTCGAGCGCAAGCTGCTGTACCGCGCGATGAAGCAAAACCCCGTCGCCCGATAAGTAATAATTGCGCGTTCCCGCCGTTTTGACACCCCGCGGAATATCGATCATGCCGTGCATATTCCCCAAGGCGATATGATCAAGCATCTCAAAGTCGGCTGCAATAGGAACTCCGACGCGCCTGATTTCCACGTTATCTTCGTCGGAACGCCCGATCGGCGTATCCGGCGACACATCGTTCGGCACAAGTTGCATCAAGCTTGCATATCGCTCCTCCGCCGCCGTCAATTCTTTTTCGATCATCGCTAACTCTACATTCACTTGAGCGACTTCCGCTTTCAACGCCGCGACGCGCATGAAGTCTCCGCGGCTAACGAGCCGTCCGATCTGCTGCGAGGTTTTGTTGCGCGACTCCCGATGTTGTTCCGCCTCGTTCAACAGCTTGCGCCGCGATTCGTCACAATCGAGCAATTCCTTGACGGATAGCTCGATCCCTTTTTGGTCCGCGACCGTCTGAACCCGCTCTCCATTCTGCCTGATCCACTTGATGTCCAACATGCCGACACGCTCCTTTTTCCGAATAAAAACGCAAAAAACGCCCTCGTCTTCATGGGACGAGGAGCGTTTCAATACTCGCGGTGCCACCCAAATTGACCGAACAGACGAAGCCGTCCGATCCTCTTTAGTTCCGCGGTAACGTGCGGCAACGGTTAACTTAGGGAGAGCGCGGCTAGCCGCGGCCCAGCTTGACGAGAACGCCTCCGAGTTGGATGCTCTTCAATGGCATGATGTCGATCATTTAATTTGTTGTAGTATAGCTCATATAAGGGGACGCGTGCAAGCCCGAAACGCGAAGAACCGTCAGGAAAACAAAAGCATTTGACAAATGCCGCGAGGATATAATAAAGTGATTCAAACGAATACTGTAACCATTGCGATGAAGGGAATCAGTAGCGTTCGGAACCCGCGTTCCAGAAAGCCGGCGGTCGATGCAAGCCGGTACGCGAACGAACGTGAATTACGTCCCGGAGCTTCTTCGCCCGAAACCGCGATTCGCGGAAGGGGAAGACGGATTCCGTCCGTTATTCGGTTTGAGTGGAAAGTGCGCGTTTACGAACCGCATTTTCAATTAGGGTGGTACCGCGATGACTCGTCCCTGTCGATGACAGGACGGGTCTTTTTTGCGTAAATATCGAGGTTAAGACGAAAAGGAGAGGTTCGCATGATGAACGGAACGAAGACGGACAATGCTTTCGATCTGTTGGAAGAACTGGAATACAGGGGATTGCTTCAGCAGGTGACGCATCGCGAGCAATTGCAAGAGAAGCTGGCCACGGAGCAGGTAAAGCTTTACTGCGGGTTCGATCCTACGGCTGACAGCCTGCATATCGGACACTTGCTTCCGGTGTTGATTCTTCGGCATTTTCAACGCGCCGGACACCGTCCGATCGCGCTCGTAGGAGGCGGTACCGGTCTGATCGGAGATCCGAGCGGCCGTACGACCGAGCGTTCCTTGAATTCGGACGACACCGTCGCGGCTTGGACGAACGCATTGAAAGGACAATTGTCGCGGTTCCTGGATTTTAGCGACGAGAGCGGAGCGAAGCTCGTCAGCAACTACGAGTGGCTGGGACCGATGGACATCATTACGTTCCTGCGCGACATCGGCAAAAACTTTACCGTAAATTACATGCTGGCGAAAGATTCCGTCGATTCTCGACTCGCGAACGGCATCTCCTTCACCGAGTTCAGCTACATGATCCTGCAATCGTACGACTTCTACAGGCTGCACGCGGATCACGGATGCTCGCTTCAGATCGGCGGCAGCGACCAGTGGGGCAACATTACGGCGGGACTCGACCTAATCGGCAAAATGGGCGGAGGAGACGCGTTCGGACTGACGGTTCCGCTAGTTACGAAGAGCGACGGCAAGAAGTTCGGCAAGTCCGAATCCGGCGCCGTCTGGCTCGATCGCAGCAAAACGTCGGTATACGCGTTCTACCAGTTCTGGATCAACACCGACGACAACGACGTGATCAAGTTCCTGAAATACTTCACGTTCCTGAGCCGCGAGCAAATCTCCGAGCTGGAGCAGGAGCTTAGCGAACGTCCGGAGAAACGAGCTGCTCAGCGCGAGTTGGCCCGCGAAGTGACGCGTCTCGTGCATGGCGACGAAGCCGTCGTCAGCGCGGAGAAAATCACGCAAGCGTTGTTCTCCGGCGACGTGACTCAGCTGAGCGAAGACGAGCTCGTAGAGGCGCTGGGAGACATGCCTACGACGGTCGTGACGGGCGAAGAGGAAAGTCCGCTCCTGGAATTGCTGATTACCGTTCAAGCGGCTCCTTCCAGGCGCCAAGCGCGGCAGGACATCGAGAGCGGAGCGGTGTACATCAACGGTCAGCGCGAGACGGCAACCGATTTCGTACTCACTGCCGAACACCGGTTGCATGGCAAGTATGTCGTGTTACGACGCGGCAAGAAAAACTACTACCTCGTGAAGTTCGAATAGACGACGGAAGAGAAAAGCAGGGAATGAAACGGCCTCGTTATCGCGACCGGATTCGCTCCCTGCTTTTTTGATTGGATCGTAGCCGAATCAAGCCTTTACCTGCGTTTGCTTCCTGTACCGAATGGCTCGGCTCGCCCAAATACACGTCAGGAAGAGCAAGACGCCCGAAAGGACGAACAAGCCTTCTATGCCGATGAAGCCGGACAGAGCGCCGCCAACGACCGGTCCTAACATGTTCCCGAGAGCGAGAGCGCTGCTATTGAAACCGAACGAGCGGCTGACCATGTCGTCCGGCGTATGTTTGCGGATGAGCGAGTTCACGGTCGGAATCAGTCCGCCCATGAAGCAGCCGAGCAGGAACCGGAAAATAAGCAAGTGTCCGACGGTACCGACGAAGGCTTGCGGAATGAGCATGACTCCCGCGCCGGCCAGCGAAATAATCAGGATGCGAGAAGCTCCAATTCGGTCGCTAAGCCTGCCTAGCAGCGGAGCGCAGATCAAATTCGAGATGCCGGTCACCGAACCGACGAAACCGGCGTAGAAGGCGAGATTTTCCGTCGTGCCGTGCAGCTTCTCGACGTACAAGGGAATTAGCGGCATCGGACTGAGCATCGCGAATTGAATCAGGAAAGTGACCGTTAACAGAACCGGAAGCTGGCGAATGACGAGCAATTCCTTTAAGCCTTTGATAACGCTTGTTTGCGCTTTAAGAGCTGCGGCGTTGCGGTCGAAGCTCTCTTGAACGAGTAGCCAAGATACGACCGAAGCTAAGAAAAGAAAACTCCCCGTAATGTAGAAAATCGGCCTAAATCCGAAGCTGTCGGCCAGCAATCCTCCGATAAAGGGACCAAGTATGGCTCCGGCCGTACCGCCGGATTGCAAAGTTCCCATCGCGAAGCCGATCCGGTTTTTGGGAGTCGTCGCGGAGACGAGGGCGACGGCTGCGGGCGAGAAGCCCGAGATAACCCCGTTAAGCATCCGCAACGCCAATAGATGCCATGGCTCTGTCGCGAATCCCATGAGCACGATTACGATCGCCATGCCGAACCCGGAGCGCAGCAGCATCATTTTACGTCCGTATTTGTCCGAAAGCTTACCCCAAAGGGGTTGGAAAATGAACGAGGTAATGAAATTCGCCGCGAAAATAAAACCCGCCCACAGTCCGACCTCGTGATCATCGGTGAGGCCGAGATCCTTTTTCAGATATAGCGATAAGAACGGCATGATCATCGTCATTCCCGCCATGACCAAGAAATTGCCGCCCATTAGGACGGCAAGGTTGATTTTCCAACGTTGCATAATAGCTCCTTTCTTTGTCGTAGTATGTACATTGTCGCTTCCTATCATAGACCTGTTGTTCGGCTAAAGGTAGCATTGTCAAAGTATTGTCATACTCCGGGCGGGCTCCGAGGTTGTTCGAGCGCGGCAAAAGGGGCATAATGAAAAGAAAAGCAAAACCAATCCTTTACATAAAAGAGGCAATGATCATGATAGAAAACGATTTGTTCCTTCGGGCATGCAGGCAAGAGGCTGTCGAGCGCATACCGGTATGGTACATGCGTCAAGCCGGGCGTTACGATCCCGATTACCGCAAAATCAAAGAAAAGTATTCGCTGCTCGAGATTTGCAAGCAACCCGAGTTGGCGGCCGAAGTCACAATGATGCCCGTTCATAAGCTTGGCGTCGATGCGGCGATTCTGTATTCCGACATCATGAATCCGGTCGCGTCGATCGGGATCGATTTCGATATCGTGAAGGATATCGGGCCCGTCATCCACAATCCGGTCCGTTCCGCGGCGGACGTCGACCGCTTGACGCCGATCGATGTAGAGAAAGATCTCTCCCACGTGCTGGAGACGATCCGCATTCTGGATCGCGAGCTTAAGGTTCCGTTGATCACTTTCGCGGGCGCTCCGTTCACGCTTGCCAGCTATATTATCGAGGGCCGACCTACTAAGTCGTACATCCGGACAAAAACGCTCATGTACAGCGAGCCGCAAATCTGGCATCGTCTGATGGGCAAACTCGCCGACATGGCGGCGACTTATTTGCGCGCGCATATTCGGAACGGCGCCAAAGCGGTGCAACTGTTCGACAGCTGGGTCGGATCGTTATCCCCGTTCGACTTCCAGACTTTCGTGCTTCCGCACGTAGAGAAGATTTTCGAAAGCTTATCCGATCTGGATATTCCGAAAATTTACTTCCCCGGAGTGAGCTCAGGCGAGCTCTTGCCTCATCTGACGGGCTTGCGCGCGAACGTTATCGGCCTCGATTGGCGTGTACCGTTGTCCCAAGGCAGACAGCGCACGGGAGGCAAATTCGCGATTCAAGGCAATCTAGATCCGTACGTGTTGACTGCTCCGTCGGAAGTCATTCATGAGCACGCCCGCCGTTTGCTGGACGAAGGTATGCATGAGCCCGGGTTTATTTTTAACTTGGGACATGGATTGTACCCGGAAGCGTCGCTGGAAAAGCTAAGGGATTTAACGGAATTCGTTCATACGTATAGCGAAAAACAAATCGCGACGGGGGTGAGCCGATGAGCGGCCAAGCGGGAAAATCGATCGGCGTATTGGTTATGTCCTACGGGACGCCGGAGAGCTTAGAAGGCATCGAAGCTTATTACACGCATATTCGTAGAGGGAATCCGCCGTCCGCCGAGCAGTTGGAGGATTTGACGAGCAGATACCATTCTATCGTCGGCGGAGTATTCCCGTTGCGAGAGAATACGAACAACCAGGTGGCGGCTTTGCAACGGACGTTGGACGAGCTTGCGGGAGCCGGCACTTACGTCTGTTACCAAGGCCTCAAGCATGCGGCACCTTACATCGAGGACGGCGTAGCCGCGATGGCGGCGGACGGCGTCAAGGAAGCGGTCGGCATCGTACTGACGCCTCAGTATTCGGCGATGAGCGTCGGCGGTTACATGAAACGCGCCCAAGAGGAAGCGGAGAAGCACGGCATCGCCTTTAAGGCGGTTCGAGAGTACCATCTGCATCCCGAGTTGATCGACGCGCTTAAGATACGAGTGACGGACGGTTTGGAGCGTCTCGGAGGAGCGGGAAGTTCGGACGCTTTGGTCTTGTTCAGCGCGCATAGCTTACCGGCTAAAGTGCTCGAGATGAACGATCCTTACGCCGATCAACTGCTTGCGACTTCCGCGGCAGTCGCCCAAGCGGCGGGGGCGGAGAACTGGCAATTCACGTGGCAGAGCGCGGGACAGACCGGGCAGCCATGGCTTGGACCGGACATTTTGGAGACGTTGGAGAAGCTGGCGGCCGAAGGCGTGAAGTCCGTGCTCGTAACGCCGGTCGGATTCGTGTCGGATCACCTCGAGGTTTTGTACGATATCGATATCGAAGCTAAGAAGTTCGCCGAGGAACGCGGGATTCGCTTGGAGCGCATCCGGATGTTGAACGACGATCCTCAGTATATGGCCGCTTTGGCGGAGACGGTGATCGAGGCGGTACGAGGGAGGAACGGCGGATGACGGGAATTCGACACGTTCGCCGCATAGCGGTGCTAGGCGGCGGAATTACCGGCCTTAGCGCCGCTTTTTATTTAATTAAGCTTGCCGAGGCACGCGGAGAGAAGCTAGAGGTCACGGTTCTGGAAGGTTCGGCAAGACTTGGAGGCCGAGTGAATACGCTTCGGCGCGACGGCTTCGTTATCGAGCGCGGACCGGACTCCTTCTTGGCGCGCAAGTTGCCGATGATCGAGTTGGCCCGGGAACTGGGACTCGAAGGCGAGCTTGTCGGAACGAATCCGGCGGCGAAAAAGACGTATATCGCGTTGGACGGAAAGTTGCTGCCGATGCCGGAAGGCATGACGCTTGGCGTTCCTACGGACCGGGACAAGTTCATGCGCACGGAGCTTGTCGGCGAGGAAGGGAAGCTGAGGGCGTTCGAGGAAGTCGATTTACCGGCTGGAGACTTGCCTGAGGATGAGACAGTTGGGGCGTTCTTGGAGCGACGAATGGGACGCGAGATGGTCGAGAGGATCTTCGAGCCTTTGCTGGCGGGCATTCATGCGGGCGACCTGTACCGATTGGGGCTGAAGGCGACGTTCCCGCAGTTCAGGACGATGGTCAAAGAGCACGGCAGCTTGATCGCGGGAACGCGGGAGTCGCAAAGGGCGGCGGCCGCGAAGGTTGCGGCGGAAGCAGCTACCATTGCTTTAGAGGGTAAAGCTGGTGGCCAGGACGGGGCTGTCGATAGTAAGCCGCTGCCCGCGTCCGTGTTCATGACTTTCCGTAACGGTCTATCTACGATTATCGAGGCGTTGGAGTCGGCTCTACAGGAAGCCGGGTGCAACATTGTTACTGAGGCTCAGGTAGACGAGCTCGAGGTAGTCGGGGAGGCCGCGAATGACCAAGGCCGATATCGTCTGCGCCTCGCAGATGGTACTACGTTCGAAGCGGACGATGTCATCCTTACGTTGCCGGCCTATGCCGCAGCCGAACTGTTGGCGCCGCACGCGGACGTGTCCGCATTAACGAACATTCGCTACGTCTCTGTCGCCAACATCGTACTTGCTTACGACGAAGTACGGTTTAACCATGCGCTCGACGGTTCGGGTTTTCTCGTTCCGCGCAGGGAGCATCGTCACATTACGGCAAGCACGTGGACGTCCTCGAAGTGGCTGCACACCGCGCCTAAAGGCAAACGCCTGATCCGGTGCTATGTCGGTAGAGCCGGCGACGAGAAAAGCGTCGAGTTAAACGACGCGGTACTTTCCGCTGCCGTTCAGCACGACTTGTCGGAGCTGATGGGACTTAACGCGACTCCGGATTTCGTCGAGATCACGAGACTTCGCCATTCGATGCCGCAATATCCGGTAGGGCATCCGGAGGCGATCGCGGCTTTCCGCCAAGGCGTCGCGGAACGCCTTCCGGGCGTATTTGTGACCGGTGCAGCGTTCGGCGGCGTCGGCCTACCCGACTGCGTCGCGCAAGGCAAGCAAGCGGCTCAGGCGTTGCTAGGGTTTTGATTTAGTGAAAAGGAACAACCTGCGAGCTTTTTCGTCTCGGGTTGTTTTTTTGTTTCGTAGAGCATCTGTAGCAATAGAGGGCTCGCAGCAGTGAGTTACTTGCTTTGGCGAATTAACTGGGTCTAGAAAGGTGCTAACAGCAGGTAGTTACTTGCTTTGACGAACTAACTGGCGCTCGAGAAGGGCTCACAGCAGGTAGTTACTTGCTTTGACGAACTAACTAGCGCTCGAGAGGGGCTCCCAGCAGGGAGTTACTTGCTTTGGCGAACTAACTGGCGCTCGAAAGTGGCTCACAGCAGGGAGTTACTTGCTTTGGCGCGAACTAACTGGCGCTCGAAAGTGGCTCCCAGCAGGGAGTTACTTGCTTTGGCGAACTAACTGGCGCTCGAAAGTGGCTCACAGCAGGGAGTTACTTGCTTTGGCGAACTAACTGGTGCTCGAAAGGGGCTCACAGCAGGTAGTTACTTGCTTTGACGAACTAACTGGCGCTCGAAAGGGGCTCACAGCAGGGAGTTACTTGTTGTGACGAACTAACTGGTGCTCGAAAGGGGCTCATAGTAGGGAATTACTTGCTTTGGTGAACTAATTGGCGCTCGAGAGGGGCTCATAGTAGGGAATTACTTGCTTTGGTGAACTAATTGGCGCTCGAGAGGGGCTCACAGCAGGGAGTTACTTGATAAGGTGAACTAATCGGCGCTCGAAAGAGGCTCACAGCAGTTAGTTACTAGAAAAGATTGAACATCCCGCGCACATGGGTCACTCCACGAAGGTAGTTACTCGAAAAAATCAAACAACTATCGCTCAATAGGTACTCTCAGCAGTTAGTTACTCGAAAAAATCGAACAACTCCCTCACAGAAGGCACTCTCAACAGGTAGATACTCGAAAAAATCGAACAGCCCCCTCACAAGAGGCACCTCCAGCAGATAGTTACACGAAAATATCGAACAACTCATACATTTGCGATCCCGAAACGTGTCAAACTTGTCCCCATAGTTGTCACCGAGCCTTACATCGGGATAAAATAGACCCATTCATCACCTGTCGCGGATTTATTGAAGGGAGGCGTCGTCATGACGTCCGATCGATCCGTCGTTATCTTAGCCGGCGGCCAAGGACGCCGCATGGGCGGCGTCAATAAGGCTTTACTTCCGTTAGGCGGAGAGACGTTACTGGAGCGGCAGCTCAGAGAGGCTAGGAAATGGTCCGACGAGATCATCATCGTCGCCAACGAACCGATCTCGATGCCCGCAAGCATCGAGGCTGAGGCGCGCGTCGTTACCGACATCTATCCAGGCGACGGTCCTATCGCAGGTATCCACGCGGGTCTATCCGCGTCGTCGCGCCCTTACGTCTGGGTGCTAGCTTGCGATCACCCCTACCCGAACGCAAACGCGGCCGAACGGCTGCTTGAACGGATGAACGCCGCATCCCAAGCCGCCATTCCGATCATCCTCGACAGACCGCAGCCTCTGCACGCGGTATACCGCAAAGAGGTGGCTTCCGAAGCGGAAGCCATGCTCGCCAAAGGCCAAAGACGACTGACCGAGCTGCTGGATAAGATCGAATGGGTGGCATTGAACGAATATATTTTCGCGGAGCGGGGCATTCGAATTACTTTTGCCGACGATATCGATACCCCCGAGCATTACGAGCGGGAGAAAAGACTTCTCCGGATGGAACAACAGTAAAGGGGCGAAATTGCTCGTGCAACCTATAGATCATAACCAGCCCGACCGGTTCAGGCGCCATGCACTGCAACCGGAAGAGGCGCAAAGAATCCTTTTCGAATATATATCGCCTTTGCCCGACGAAGCGGTCCCGCTTGCCGATGCATGGGGAAGAACGTTATCGCAAGACATCAACGCGCCTCATCCTTTTCCGCCGTTTCGACGATCCGGAATGGACGGCTTCGCCGTGCGCGCGCAAGATTTGCTAGAAGCTTCTCCCCAAATGCCGATCAGCCTTGACATCATAGAGTCGATCCCGAGCGGGGTAGCGCCGACGAGAGCGATCGGTCCAGGACAAGCTTCGCGGATTATGACGGGCGGCATGTTGCCGGACGGTTCGGATACGGTCGTGATGCTGGAAATGACGACGACGGCAGAACGGGAAGAACATTCCATCGTAACCATCTCCAGAAGCGTACCGAAAGGAATAAACGTAGCGGATATCGGTTGCGAGATTGAGCAGGGAACGCATTTACTGCATGCCGGACAGCGTATCGGGGCCGGAGAATCGGCGTTACTTGCCGCTTGCGGCTATGCGGAAGTCCGAGTAACCCGTAGGCCTCGGGTGGCGATCCTATCAACCGGCAGCGAGCTTCTGGAGATTCACGAGCCGCTTGCTCCCGCCAAAATCCGCAACAGCAATGCCCCGATGCTGGCCGCGTTAATCAAGGACTGCGGAGCGGAACCCGTCTTACTCGGACAAGTTCCGGACGACGCCGTTAAGGCTCGCTCCATTATCGACGAGAGTATCGGCACTTGCGATATTTTGCTTACTTCCGGGGGCGTGTCGGTCGGCGATTACGACGTGATGGTCGACGTTCTGGCTTCGCCCGGCGTCGAACTGCTCTTTAACAAAATCGCCATGAGACCAGGAAGCCCAACGACAGCCGCCACCCTAAGAGGCAAGCTGCTCGTTGCGCTGTCCGGCAACCCTGGAGCCTGTTTCGTCGGCTTTCATTTGTTCGTCGCCCCCGCGCTCAGGAAGATGCTCAGCCAACAACCTTTCACGGCTAACCAAAGCTTCAAAGCCCATCTCGGTAAGGATTTCGCGAAAGTAAACGCCTATCGTCGGTACATTCGCGCCAGAACCGAATTGAAGGACGGGACGGTATGGGTAACCCCGACCGGCGACGATAAATCCAGTCTTATGAAGACGATCGTAGGCGCGGATTGCTTGATCGAGATTCCTCCGCTTAAGGAAGGACTCGCGAAAGGACATCTCGTGACAGCTTGGAAACTTTAAGAGGCAAGCGATCGATTCCGACATCCGCACGCCGCCGAAGGAGGAACAATAACCGCCCATGGACATTATCCAAATCGTCGGCTACAAAAATTCGGGTAAAACAACGCTAACTTGCGAACTCGTCCGGGCTTTTTCCTCGAAGGGCCTACGAGTCGGCACGATCAAACACGACGCGCACGATCATGACCCCGAGCCGCAAGGCACGGATACACGGTCGCACCGGGAAGCGGGAGCGGAGATTACGGCGTTCTCTTCGCCAAGCCGAACCGCTTGGGTGGAGGAGCATACTACGCCGCTGGAGCAACTCGTTGTCCGGATGGAGCAACGGGCATTGGACGTTCTTCTAATCGAAGGCTACAAGTCCGCGCCTTATCCGAAAATCGCGCTGCTGCGGGGCGAGGAAGACATAAACCTACTCGCTCTCCCGAACTTGCTTTCTGTCGTGTCGCGAGAGCCGAATCCAACCTTAACCGCGATCGCCGAGCAGCGTCGGCTCCCATTGTTCATCCATCCGGATCTCCGTTCCTTCACGCCGATCATCGCCTACTTGCTTGACAGAAGAGAACGATTGTTGTAGATTAACTGAAATCATTGTTCTTGTAAGTTTTGTTTCATCCATACAATAATAGCTTCGACCAAGGCCATGAGCCCCATTTCCTTCGTTCCAGAAAAGAAACCCTAGGCTGAGAGGTTTCGCGATCGAATGGTTTACTCCCCTCCTTGCGAGCTGCGGCGGTGAAAATCCAGTATCCGTCGCCGGTAATTCCCGTTAAGATTTCGAGGGATGTCGCGCTCCGTGCGGCATTCGAATTTAGGGTGGTATCACGAACACATTCGTCCCTGGCGAGTGTGTTTTTTTGTTTTTCCGCGATTTGAAAAAAGGAGGTCATACTTTACGATGAGACAAAGCAAATTATTCGCCCAAACCTATCGGGAAGCTCCGTCGGATGCCGAGGCTTTAAGCCATCGGTTGTTGCTGAGAGCCGGATTCATCAGGCCGCTCGCGGCCGGAATATATGCCTATTTGCCCCTAGGTCAACGAGTGCTTCGCAACGTGGAGCGTATCGTCCGCGAAGAAATGGACCGGACGGGAGCGCAGGAGCTGCTTATGCCGGCGATGCAACCGTTGGAGCTATGGGAACAATCCGGTCGAGATCAAGCGTACGGCCCGGAGCTTATCCGGCTGAAGGATCGCCACGAAAGGGAGTTCGCCTTGGGTCCTACCCATGAAGAGGTAGTAACGACGCTGTTCCGAGGGGAAGTGAACAGCTATCGTAAGCTACCCGTTACGCTTTATCAAATTCAGACGAAGTTCCGCGATGAACGGCGCCCGCGATTCGGGCTGTTGCGGGGCAGAGAGTTCGTCATGAAAGACGCTTACTCCTTCGATGAAGATTGGGAAGGGCTGGACCGGAGCTACCAGCTTATGTACGAAGCCTATCGTCGCATTTTCGATCGATGCGGCCTGAATTATCGGGCGGTGGAGGCAGATGCCGGTTCGATCGGAGGCGAGGGCGAGACGCACGAATTCATGGCGCTCGCCGATATCGGCGAGGATACGATCGTTTCCTGCGAAGCGTGCGACTACGCGGCGAATCTGGAAAAGGCGGAAGCCGGTCCGTCGAACGCAACGACTATCCAAGTCCAAACCCCAGCCTACGGGGAAAATACAACGAATCAACAGCCGCAACGACTCCATACGCCGAATGTACGCACGATCGACGAACTCGTAACGGCGATGCAATTATCCGCGTCCCGGTTTGTTAAGACGATGATCTACATCGTGGACGGCCAAGCGGTTGCCGTCTTAGTTCGCGGCGATCGTGAAGTGAACGAGCTTAAGGTCAAGAACGCGTTGCAAGCCGAGAAGGTCGAGATCGCCGATGCCGACACGGTGCTTCGCGTTACCGGAGCTCCGTCGGGCTTCGCCGGTCCGATCGGTTTGAGCGTACCGCTTCTCGTCGACATCGAAATCGCAAACGGCGAAGCTTGGATCGCGGGCGCGATCGAAGCGGATTATCACGTTAGCGATGTTCGTCCGGGCAGGGATTTTACGTTAACGCGCGTTGGCGATTATCGGAACGTCGCGGAAGACGACGTTTGTCCGCGTTGCCGGTCAGGCAAGCTGCAATTCTCGCGTGGCATTGAAGTCGGGCACGTATTCAAGCTGGGCACGAAATACAGCGAGCGGATGAACGCGACTTTAGCGGACCGATCAGGCAACGAAAAAGCGGTAATCATGGGCTGCTATGGAATCGGAGTTTCTCGATTATTGTCCGCGATCGCGGAGCAGTATCATGACGGGGACGGAATGGCTTGGCCGATGGCGTTAGCCCCTTATCAAGTCCACATCGTTCCGGTATCGGTGAACGATTCCGTGCAGATGGAGCTGGCGGAGCGTCTTTACGGTCAACTCCGCGATTCCGGAGTCGATACGTTGCTTGACGATCGGGAAGAGCGTCCGGGCGTGAAGTTCAAGGATTCCGACCTGATGGGCATCCCGATCCGAATCGTCATAGGGAAACAAGCCGCGGAAGGAGTCGTCGAGTTCAAGTTACGTACGCGACCGGACAAAGAAACGGTGAACGCCGGCGACGTTTGTGATAAAGTGAAGGAAGCGATACGCGAGGCCCTTGGGGCCTACCGAACTTAACAGGCTTCGTTCAGGGGAGCGCCTACTAGGGCGCTCTTTCCGTTGAAATGCCTTTAATTGAACCCAACCGCAACATCTGTCAGCGAGAGGAATTTTGGACATATGAAGACGACTACGTTTTTCGAACGAAAATATAACGAACTCGGCGTGGAGCTAAACGAAGTTCAGCGTGAGGCGGCCATGCATGCGGAAGGTCCGTTGCTTCTGCTGGCATCGCCCGGCTCCGGCAAGACGACGACGCTCATCATGCGGATCGGTTACTTGATCGAGGAGAAGGGCGTGCGACCGTCGCGAATCAAGGCCGTGACGTTCAGCCGAGCTTCCGCCCAGGACATGAAGGAACGATTCGCACGTTTTTTCCCGGCGCTTGCCCATCAAGCTCCCGACTTCTCGACGATCCATAGCTTTGCGTTCGAGGTACTGAGAGATTATTATCGCGGGCGTAGAATCGCCTACCGTATGATCGAGAATCCGAACGAGCCGGGTGCAGAGAAGCTAAACAAGCCGGCGATTCTTCGAGATATTTTCCGCAAGGTGAACCACGATTACGCCACCGACGACCAAATGGAGGAACTGACGAGCTACATTAGCCTGATCAAGAACAAGCTCCTTGAGGGCGACCGTCTGTCCGAAGCGAAGTGCGACGTACCGAAGGCTGCGGATATTTACAAGGAATACGAGCGCTTCAAGCAGTCCGGAACGCCCGAATTGCTGGTCGATTACGATGATATGCTAACGATCGCCAACGAGGCGTTGACGCAAGACGCGGAGCTGCTGCGCGGCTATCAGAACCGCTACGATTACGTGATGACGGACGAGAGCCAGGATACTTCCCTCGTGCAGCATGCGATTATCGCAAATCTGGTGCAGTCGCACGGTAATCTGTGCGTCGTAGCGGACGACGATCAGAGCATTTATGCTTGGAGAGCGGCGGAGCCCCAATATTTGCTCGACTTCAAGAACGTCTATCCGAATGCATCCATGCTCAAAATGGAACAAAATTACCGCTCGACCCCAAACATCGTGGACGTGGCGAACCGGTTCATTAAACGCAACAAAAACCGTTATGACAAAAACATGTTTACTCGTAACCCTTCGCATTCGCCGATCGCGATTACGGAGCTGCCGGATTACCGGGTACAGGCGAAATACGTCGTGGAGAAAATCGCGGACGGAGATCCGGAGGATTTGGGCGAAGTCGCAGTCTTATACCGAAACAACTCTTCTTCCATCATGCTCATGAACGCGCTCGACCGCATGGGAATTCCCTTTTATATGAAGGATGGGGATAATCGTTTTTTCTCCCACTGGATCGTCGAGGACGTGCTGAACTTCATGCGAATGACGTTTAACGATAAGAGGCCCGACATTCTGGAAAGAATCCATACGAAGCTGAACTGTTACATCACGAAGCAGCAGATGGCGGCATTGTCGGCGCTTGGTCCGATCGAAGAGGAATCCGTGTTCGACGCGTTGCTGCAGCATGTTCCTTTGCAGGAATATCAGATCAAACAGCTGGAAGCGGCCAAAACGACTTTCGCGCAATTAAAGGGCGCGAAGCCGCTGATGGCGATTCAGACCGTCCGGGATAAACTCGGCTACGATAAGGCGCTGGACAAAATGTGCGAACGGATGGGGTTCCGGAAAGAGTATTTGTCCGGGATTCTTAGCACGCTCGAAGAAATCGCAGAGCCCCTCGACTCGATGGAAGCCTTCGCCGCGCGGTTGAAGGAGCTGGAGCGCAACATGAAGCAATCCAAGTTCAACAAAGCCGGCAACGCGGTAACGTTATCTACGTTCCATAGCTCCAAAGGCTTGGAATTCCGGCACGTCTATATGATCGATCTGATCGACGGCATCATTCCGTCGGCCGACGACCGCAAGAAGGAAGAGCAGGGTCGGTCCGAGGAGATGGAAGAGGCCGTGAGGCTCTTTTACGTGGGGATGACGAGGGCGAAACAACGGTTGGAGCTGCTATATTATAAGAAAAAGGACGGAGACAACGTTCAGCCGTCGCCGTTCGTAACGGAAGTTCGCCATATTCAGGATCCGCCGAAGGAGATCGCGAAGGCTCCGGTCAAGCTGTCGTCTAAGAAGGCGAAGGAGTTAAAAGCGCAAATCCCGCCCAACCCGAATGCGATCCGCGAGCTCGCCGGCTTGACGGAAGGCCGCGAAGTCCGTCATCGCGTATTCGGCACCGGCGAGATCGTTCGATTGGACGGCGACAGCATCGAGATTCGATTCGGGACCGCGATCAAGCGGCTTTCCGCGAACATCTGCGTCGATATGGGGTTGTTGGAATAACGGACGAGTACAAAGGGAATTAGGATCCTGTCGAACGATAGTGCCGGACTCCGAATCTCCATACTAGCACGCAAGGAACGAGGAAAAGGCATCCGGCGAGCGGAGTTAGCATGTGAAGCAGGGGGCTGCCATCGGTTTTGCCGAGAATGTAAAGCAACGGCAAATAGTTGACGCACCCGAACGGGATGACGTACGTGAAGAAACGCACGACCCATTTCTGGTAAATGTTCAACGGATATTGGGCCATCTCCCTGCCGCCGTCCGTGAAAATATTGGCGATCTCGAGTCCTTGGATCGTCCAGAAGCACATCGCGGCGACCAACATGAAGATGCCCGTGAAAATAAACACTCCGCTGACGACCATGAAGAGAAGCGTTATCGCTTTCGCGAACGTCCAATCGACGTCGATGCCATAGACAGCCCAGCCTAAGACGAGTAAGCTTTGGAGCAATCTGCCGATTCGCGTAAATTCGAATTTCGAACCGAGTACTTGCAGCACGGTGCCGCGGGGACGAACGAGCAACCGGTCGAAATCGCCGTTCGATACAAGGGTCGAGAACATGTCGAAGCCTCTTCCCAAGCATTCGCTGATCGAGAAAGCCATGTGGATGACTCCGAAGCAGAGCGCGACCTCGTAGAAGTCCCAACCCTTGATTTGTCCGAATCTCTCGAACATGAAGTAAAGTCCGGCGAACACGGAGAACGGGATAAAAAATTGGCCGAACGACATGAGCCAAAAAGAAGTACGATATTGCATCTGGGACTTGAACAAAATGAGCAAATATTTGCCGAATAGCTTCATGCCGGTTTAACCTCCTTGCACGACGACTCGTCGTAGCGCCTTGCTCATCGTATATTTGCCAACCGCTACGAGTGCCGCCAACCAAGCCAATTGCAAGGGAAGCAGCTTTAGAGCCTCGTTAACCGGAATGTGACCGGAATAGATTCGGAACGGAAAATCGGACGTAAACCGGAACGGAAGCGCATAGACGATCGATCTCATCCAAGACGGCATAAGCGGAATCGGAATAATCATGCCAGCCAGGAACTCTCCGAGCACCGCGAAAAGGAGCAAAGAGCCCGCAGGCGACATCGTAACGAAAGTAGAGATATAGATAAGCATCGAGATCGAGACGAGGATGAGCAAGCCGAAGAGCAGCGCGACGAAGGAAAGGATAGCCGCTTCGAAAGTAGCCGGGAGATTCAAGCGGTAAGGTTCAGGAAGAAACGCGGCTACGAGAAGAATAGGAAAGCATCTTAGCAAAGCGCCCGACAGTCGTTGCGCGAGCAGCTTCGCGTACCAGAAACCGTAAAGCTCGCTCGGGCGGCATAGCTCGTAGGCGATGTTGCCGCCGGTAATGAGCTGGAACAGCTCGTTGTCGCGGAACCAGAGCACGATAAGCGCCAGGAACGCTTGCTGGAGCCAGATGTAATCCGCGATCTGCGGTAACGAGATCGGAGAATCGATGCTCGATTGGCTGTAGAACGCGACGAATACCATCAAGATGAGGAAGCCCCAGAAAAATTGCGTCGCGATGCCCGCGAGCGCGGCGGTACGATACTGCAAACCCATGGAAAGGCGGAGACGGAAAACGGATAGGTAGGCTCTCATGTGATTTGGTACTCCTTGTACATCCGGACGATGATGTCTTCGATGGACGACGAGCCGTCTGCCGTTTCGTCGACGTATTTGTCTCTCAGCGTGCCGATATCCCCGTCGTAGAGGAGGGTTCCTTTTCCGATAAGGAGAATCCGGCTGGCCAAAGCTTCGATGTCGTTCATGTCGTGCGTCGTCAGGATGATCGTAACGCCTTTTTCTTGATTGATCCGGGAAATGAATTGTCTGACCGCGATTTTGGAGACGGCGTCGAGTCCGATCGTCGGTTCGTCGAGGAAAAGAATGCTGGGGCTGTGCAAGAGGGATGCGGCGATTTCGCACCTCATTCGCTGACCGAGGCTGAGTTGCCTGACCGGCGTGTGGATCAAGTCTCCGAGGTCGAGCGTCTCGGTGAGCAGCTTAAGATTTTCTTGATATTCGGCTTCCGGCACGTCATAAATATCCCGAAGCAGGTCGAATGAGTCGATAACCGGAACGTCCCACCATAGCTGCGAGCGCTGGCCGAACACAACTCCGATATTCTGCACGTACTTCACGCGATCGAGCCAAGGCGTATAACCCATAATCGAGCACGAGCCCTTGTCAGGTACGAGAATGCCGCTCATCACCTTGATCGTAGTCGACTTCCCCGCTCCGTTAGGCCCGATATAACCGACGATCTCTCCAGGCTTGATCGCGAACGAAATATCGTTCAGCGCGGCCACCTCCGTATACTCCCTCCGGAACAGCGCCTTAAACGCGCTTTTCACGCCGGAAGTCCTCTTCGCGACCTTAAAGCTCTTGCTTATACCGCTAACCGTAATCAATTGTCGTATCCTCCTGTATGGAATGAAAAGCGAAAGGAAGAAGATGGTATCACTTACTTGCAAGCGTTGTCAATCACAAAATGTTGAATCGATACGCGGAGCGCAAGGTGTTGACGATGAGCTGTAGTGCGATGTAATCGTACAAAGGAGCGAGTGCAGCGGGTGCGAACCCGTGCAGTCAGGTAAAACCGAACTGGAGCAAGAGAAATGTGTATTCGATGAGCTGTAGTCCGGTAAAACCGGACTACGGAGCGGGTGTAGTAGTTACAACCTGCGCAGTCAGGTGAAACCGAACTGGAGCAAGAGAATTGTGTGTTCGATGAGCTGTAGTCCGGTAAAACCGGACTACAGAGCGAGTGTAGTAGTTACAACCTGTGCAGTCAGGTGAAACCGAACTGGAGCAAGAGAAATATGTGTTCGATGAGCCGTAGTCCGGTAAAACCGGACTACGGAGCGAGACGGCAGTACAAGCCGGAGAGCAGAAAAACACGGTATCTCTAGGCATGGAGCGGGAATAGGTCTCGGAAGAGCGAAGCGTCCGCCTCTGTAAACCCATTGCCACCTCTACAGATTTTACCCATCAGGCAATGGGTTTGCAGGAAGCGGCTGGAGAGACCTATTCCCGTGGAATGCCGCCGCACCAACACCTCTTAACCTCGCCCCTCAACCTCGCCACCCCAATCTCACTACCCCGAAAACTCGCTGACTTCGCAGTAGCGCAACGCCACACCACTGTCCATTTTTATCCCTCCATAATGGGAATAACGTCTTATAGCCTCCGGCTTCCCACCTTATAATAAAAGGATAGCAACAAGTTTGCGTTAGGTAATAACGCCGACTACCTGCTCCTCCTGATATAATGAGTTCAACATTCCCGAGAGGACGGGCGCACAGATGAGCTTGAGTCAACGGATTTTTGTCGCCTTTTTCGCTTTTATAATCATTCCATTATTTGTGCTAGGCAGCGTCTCCTACCTCGTGTTCCAGAAAGTGACGCAAGAGAAATACGCCGAGCAGACGGAGCTCACGCTCAAAGCGATCGGCCGCAACCTCAACAACATGATCAAAGAAGCCAACTATTTCTCCGACTTCTGGGTTACGACGGAGGACAGTGTTGAGTCCGTGGAGCAATCCATCGATTCGGGCGCAGGCGCTTTGGAAAGCGACAAAGATAATTCCAAAAGTCCGGACTACGTTCAACTGCTCGAGAAAGAGAGGCTGCGCCAGCGAGTGCTTCTCACTTATCCCGGCATCAAGTCGGTTACTTTGTACCGCAATGACAACCAGCAGATTACAGTCAATTTTACGAAGGATACGCCGATCGCGCGCAGCGAATTGGAAAGCAATCCGATATACAAAGAGGTTCTGCGCAAGAACGGAGCCCCGGTATGGGTCGGACCGAACGAAGATCCCAAGCTGACGGGAGAAAATAATCTATTCACGCAAATCCGCGTCCTGCTTGACGTGGATTCGCTCACGAGCAAAGGCATTCTGGTGACGCGGTTCGAGCTCAGCGAGTTGGATCGGCTTTTCAGCTTTTATAGAAATCAAGGCAACAGGAACCGCAGGTTTCTTGTCGTGGCCGGCAACGGGAATATCGTCTTCGATAACGCATACGAAGCGAGCGGGAAATCCATCTCCGAATTTGTAGATACGAAGAACGGAATCGATATGAAGCGTCGCGGATCGCAGAGCAAAACCTTAACCTTCGACGGGAACAAAAGCTTCGTATCCGTGCAAGATTTGCAATTGCAGAGACTGGGGGTCGGAGATTGGAAGCTGGTCATGGTCACCTCCTGGCAGTATTTGTCCGGCGACATGGCGCTCGTGCTTCGCTGGATGGTCGTGGTCACGACGGTTTCGCTCATTCTGGCTTTAGTATTCAACTTGATGTTCGTCCGCCGTACGGTCCGGTTTATCATTCGCGTCGTCAGGGCGATGCGTCAAGTGGAGCGCGGAGACTTGTCGACCCGCGTCCCCGTCGTCGGGAAGGACGAGACCTCGAGTCTGGCCTGGGGATTTAACAGTCTGGTCACGAGGGTGTCGGAGCTGCTCGACGACGTGAAGCAGGAGCAATCGCGCAAGCGCAAAGCCGAGATGATGCTCCTGCAGGCGCAGATTAAACCGCATTTTTTGTTTAATGCGCTGGAGTCCATCAATATACTCGCGGTCCAGAACGAAGGACGCAAAGTGAGCAAGATGGTGCAGCGGCTCGCGAATATTTTCCGGATCAGCATTCAACAGAAGGAAGAAATCACGATCGAGCAAGAGCTGGAACATCTGCAAAGCTACTTGGAAATACAGAAGTACCGTTTCGAGGATTTGTTCGAATATTCGATTGACGTATCCCCCGAGCTCATGTCGAACACTATACTGAAGCTGACGCTTCAGCCGCTCGTCGAGAACAGTATCCAGCATGGATTCGAAGGCATCGACTATATGGGACGAATCCATGTCAGCGCCCGAGAAGAGGGCAATAACATCGCCTTCTACGTCGAAGATAACGGAATCGGCATTACGGAGGAGCAGATGGCACGCTTCGTTTCCAGCGGAATGACGACTTTGCAGGAAATGTATGAAGAGTCCCCGGAAACGGGCGAAAGACGGGGACTCGGCGTCGGCAACGTCGCGGACCGTCTGCGAATCCACTACGGCAACGGATACGGATTAACCTTGTGTAGCGCCCCGGATCAAGGAACGATTATTAAATGTTTGATACCGCAAGGAGCGGGGGAGTGACGATTAATGCGAATTAAAGCGCTTCTAATCGACGATGAAGTGAACATTCTAAAAAACCTGCAAGCCGTTATACCCTGGGAAAGCCTGAATATCGAGCTGATCGGTACGGCCCGCAACGGAGAACAAGCGCTGGAGCTGGCCAGAGCTCAGCGCCCGCAGCTCATTCTTTGCGATATTCGGATGCCCGTCATGGACGGCATCGAATTTCTGGAAGCGCTTCGCGAATTCGATGCGGAAGCCGAGGTCATCATGATGACCGGATATCAAGACTTCAGTTACGTGCGGTCCGTTATTCGTTATGAAGTAAAGGATTATATCCTTAAGCCAATCGACTACGAGGAATTGGAAAAAACGATCAAACGGCTTGCGGCCGGCGTCCGGGAGAGAAGTATCGAAGCGCATTCGATGCAGCAAGAATGGAAACATGTCTTCCATCTGGCCTATGAGAAAGTGCTCTACGATCGGATCGTCGACCTAGGAGGCTCGGCGAGCCGTCCTTTTCTGAAGCTGACCGAGCTGGACGGGGATAACCTGGCGTTCGCGATGATGTTAGTGGACGTAGCGGATTATTCCCAGCGGGAAAGGTCTTGGGACGACAAGGAACGGAAGCTGTGGAATTTCGCCATTCAAAATATTTTGCAGGAAAACCTGACAGCCTTTAATGTCCAGCACTCCGTGCTCCAGGTAAGGAGCGGGGAATGGTGCGTGCTGATCGAAAGATCCGCTCCGGATATCTATGACCGGGATCAAATCATGGGCTGGGCGGAGAAGCTGCGGTCTGCCGTCGAGAACTACCTCCGCCTATGTATCCGCATCGCGCTCCATCCGTCCGAGGTGACGCTTAAGCAGCTTGCCAAGACCTACAAGAGCCTCCAAAGATCGCTTAATTTGTCCCAGACGGCGGATACGGGCATTATCGTGTCGGAGAAAGCCAGAGGCAGCACCGAGCCTTCCCAGAAGCTATGGGACTGCATCGAAGAGATGGTAACGGGGTTGAAGCGGTGCGATCGGCGGCGGACGGAAACTTCGCTCAAGGAATTGAACGATAGCTTCCGACAACTGCCCGAAGCATCTTTCGAGCGCGTCGCGCCGATCGTCCACTATTTGTGCCTCCACCTCATCAGGGAGATGCGCGCGATGGAAGTGATCGGCCGGGAAGAGGAACTCGAGGTATGGCGGCGGATCGATCAGCATCACGGCATTCGCGACACGCTTCAGGTCATCAATCGCCTCGTCGACCAGTCGTTGGAGAGCGTGATGAGGAAGAAGACGAGCGACGTACTCATGCTGTCGGCGAGGGATTATATCGAACGCAATCTTTCCGCCGAACTAAGCATCGATTTGCTAGCCGATTACTTGGGCATAAGCGGAAGCTATTTTAGCCTGTTGTTTAAGCAGCATATCGGGGAAACGTTCGTCGAGTACGTGACGAAGCAGCGGATGGAGATGGCGAAGTCGATGCTCGCGTTAAGCGACAAGAGCGTCACGCAGGTGGGCCAGATGGTGGGCTACGCCGAAAGGCGTTATTTTACGCGGGTGTTCAGTAAATATACCGGGATGCTCCCATCGGAGTATCGCGACAGACAGCATAATCAATCCGGCGCGGAGCTGCCGGCATGGGCGATTCATGAAGACTGACAAGGGGGAGATGAACAAAATGGCTGCGAACAGGACATTTGATCAACTCGATTTGAAGGAAAAGATCGGTCAGCTCTTCATGTGCGGATTCGACGGTCTGGAGCCGACGGACGATATCTTGAGCTTGATCGCGGAATACGGGCTCGGCGGGGTAATTTACTTCCGCAGAAACGTACGAGACGCGGCGCAGGTCGCGGAATTGTCGAGCAAGCTGCAAGCCGCGGCTGCGGATCCGCTGTTCATCGCGATCGATCAGGAGGGCGGAATGGTCGTTCGTCTGGAAGAAGGCGTGACGGTTATGCCGGGAGCGATGGCGCAAGGCGCGGCAGACAGAGCGGAGCTTACAGGCGAAGCCGCGAAGCTGTCGGGAGCCGAGTTGCGCGCGATCGGAATTAACATGAACTTCGCGCCTTGTCTTGACGTAAACAATAATCCGTTGAATCCGGTCATTGGAGTCCGCTCTTACGGGGAAGACCCGAACCATGTCGCCGCGCTGGGAACGGCGGCGATTAACGGATATCGCGATGGCGGCATCGTTGCCGTGGCGAAGCATTTTCCGGGACATGGCGACACGGCGGCCGATTCCCATCACGAGCTGCCTTCCGTTCCGCACGGGGTCGAGCGTTTAAACGAAGTCGAATTGCTTCCGTTCCGCCAAGCGATCGAACAGAAGGTGGATGCGATCATGACGGCGCACGTCGTGTTCCCGGCGTTCGAGCCGGGCGGCATCCCCGCGACGTTATCTCGGCGCATTCTATCCGGCTTATTGCGCGATCAGCTAGGTTTCGATGGCGTCATCGTGACGGACTGCTTGGAAATGAACGCGATCGCGGAGACGATCGGAGTAGCCCGCGGAGCGGTCGAGGCGATTAAAGCGGGAGCGGACCTGATCTTGGTCAGCCATCGCATCGTCCGTCAGACGGCCGCTCTCGAAGCCGTCATGGAAGCGGTCATGACGGGGGAAATCGCCGAAGCCCGCATCGATGAAGCGGCGCGAAGAATTTGGGAGCTCAAGCATAATCGGGGCCTGTTCGCGGATGCGGCACCGGCTACGGATGCGGCTCGGGCGGAAGAAGTGCAACGTCTGCTATGCGAAGCTTCCGTAACGGTCGTTAAAGGCGGCGATCGGCTTCCTTTGTCGAAGGACGGCAATACGGTCGTCGTGTGGGTGGAAGCAAGGGTAGGGACGGAAGTCATCGAAGTGATCAAGCAAGAGTGGACGCTTGGCGCGGCGCTTACGCAAGCGGGTTACGATATCGCGGAAGTCCGGATCGGACTCGATCCGACGGCGGAGGAAGCAGCTGATGTCCGCAACGCGATCGAAGGCAGCCGTACGGTCATTTTCGCTTCCTACGACGCGGGATTCTCCGCCGGGCAAACGGCGCTTATTCGCGAATTATCGGCAAACGATAATTATGCCTTCGTATGGGTAGCCATGAGAACGCCATACGACCTATTGGTGGCTCCGGAAGCCCCTGTTTACCTTTGCGTTTACGAGAACAAACCCGCGATGATGACCGCCGTGGCGGGAGTGCTCTCCGGAGAATTGCCATTATCGGCTAAGCTTCCGGTAACGATCGGCGAATATGCGAGAGTAACCGCGCTTTAGAGCGGCAGAAAATCGTCTTTTTTGTCTCCTTGTTGTATAATAACGGGCAAGAGGCAGACGGAAGGGCGGTACAATCGATGACTTATTCGCGATCGCGCACGCATAATCAGCAGAAGTCCAAGCGTC
Organism: Cohnella endophytica; assembly: GCF_003628305.1. Classification (GTDB taxonomy): domain Bacteria; phylum Bacillota; class Bacilli; order Paenibacillales; family Paenibacillaceae; genus Cohnella; species Cohnella endophytica. Next base: position 284,303 of record NZ_RBZM01000004.1, read on the forward strand.
GCAGCCGGACAAGATTTTTGCTCGTTTTAATTGGCATTTTATTGAGTTGCATCGTGATTGCAGGAGTTCTCCTATGGGTGGCTAGCAACAATGATGCCGATTCCGGCAATCCTAAGTCTCAACATACGGCATCGTCGGAAAGCGATCCAGTGACTGCGGAAACTCGGCAGCCGGATCCTTCGGAAGAAGCAAACGCGAACGCGACCGACGATCCTACGGGACAAACCCAAGGATCGGAAGGCGACTCATTATCGTTCTCCTTCGTGGGCGACATTCTGCCCGCGGCTAAAGTGTTGGAGCTCATGAAGATCAACGGTTTCGATTACCCGTTCCGTGGAGCCAAAGAAGCTCTGGCAAAAGCGGACATAACCGCGGGTAACTTGGAAACTCCGATTACGGTTCGGGGAACGCCGGCGGAAGATAAGCAATACGTTTTTCGCGGCAGCGCCGAAGCGATTCCCGAAATCAAAAATGCGGGATTCGATTTCTTATCTCTCGCTAACAATCATACGCTGGATTACGGATGGGATGGCTTAAGCGACACGATGGACGCGTTGGACGACGCGGGACTGAAGCACGCGGGTTCGGGCATCGACGATAAAGAAGCTTATACCCCGGCATACATAGAAAGCAAAGGAATGACGGTCGGCTTCGTCAGCGTGACGAGAGTCGTGCCGGAAGTGGGTTGGAAGGCGGATCGCAATCACCCCGGCGTAGCCGAGGCTTACGCGCCTGATCGCGCGGTCGCTGCGATCAAAGAAGCGAAGAGCAATGCCGATATCGTCGTCGTGATGGTCCATTGGGGCGTGGAAAGAGCCGAGCGTCCGGTGGCGCATCAGACGGATTTGGCTCATCGGTTCGTCGACGCCGGAGCGGATCTGGTAATCGGAAGCCACCCGCACGTCTTGCAGGGCTTCGAAGCGTATAAGGGTAAGTGGATCGCATATAGCCTCGGCAACTTCGTCTTCTCGACGACGACGTCTTCCATAACGTCGGAAACCGGCGTGCTTCACGCTTCCTGCGGCAAGAACGGAAGCTGTTCGTTAAATTTCGAGCCGATGTTTGCCACAAACTCTCAGCCGGCCCCTATGGAGGAGAGCGCGGGCAAAGCATTGCTGGCTCGCTTGTCGACCGTGTCTTATGGCGCAACCGTAAAGGAGGATGGCACGATTGTGGCTACAAATTAAACTTTGGGTCAGGGGCTTAGCCAACCTGCCTTTTCGTTTTCCATCCAAAGGAGTGAGCGTTAAGGACGAGACGAAGAGGATGCAACTCCATCCATGCGTCGCTCACCGGGGGTTCTCCGGGCGCGCGCCGGAAAATACGCTCGCCTCGTTCAGACTGGCGTTGGATCAACCGGGCGTGACGGGAATCGAGTTGGACGTACATCTATCCAAAGACGACATCCCGGTCGTTATTCACGATAGCACCTTGAAACGTACGACCAACGGAGACGGCCGCGTTCGGGATTTCTCGGCGGAGCAGTTAAGCCGGATGGATGCGGGGAGCTGGTTCGATCAGTCTTTTGCGGGTGAAGGAGTACCTGCGCTTGATCAGGTTCTCGAACTCGTAGCCGGGAAATGTCGGTTAAACGTAGAGTTAAAAGGGGACGACGCGGACCCGGGGCAACTTGCCCAACGGACCGTCGAAATTATACGCTCCCATCGTTTGGAAAACGACATCATCATTACGTCGTTTAATCCAGAGATTTTAAGAGCGGTGCGTCGTCACTCTTCATCGATCAGAACCGGTTTGATCATCGACGACTGTCCTCCGGGATTAATCGACCGGGTAACCGAACTCGGAGCTTCGTTTCTTTCGATCGGCTTTCAGCATCTGAACGATTCTTTGATGGAGCAGGCAGCCCGGGCATCCGTCGACGTCATGGCTTGGACGGTGAACACCGCGGGCGATCTGCGCAGGTTATCGAGAAGACCGGAAGCCTTTCAATTATGCACGAACTATCCGGACCGTTGGTTAGCGGCCGTTCAAGAGGAGAAGTGACAGCATGAGCATCAATGCCCGACATTCTCTAGCGTTAGACGCCATACGTAATATCTATTGCGTAGGGCGTAATTATCGATTGCATGCCGCGGAGCTCGGCAACGAAGTGCCGACGAGCCCGATGATTTTCACGAAGCCGTCGCATTCCGCCGTCGAGATGAACGGAAACGATCTCCTCGTTCCTAGCTCGCAAGGAAGCGTGCATTACGAGGCGGAGCTCGTCTTCGCGGTAGGGAACACCTATGAAGCCGGGATGAGCTGCGATGATCTGTTCTCGTCGTTTACCGTTGGCTTGGACCTTACGCTTCGGGATGTCCAAGATCGGTTAAAGGCAAAGGGTCACCCGTGGCTGGCCGCCAAAGGATTTCGAAATTCCGCGACGCTAGGACGCTGGCTCGAGTTCCGGAGCGTCGCCGCGATGGCGGATCACGACTTCGGATTAACAATTAACGGGCTGGAGGTTCAGAGAGGGAACGCGAACGACATGGTATTCGATCTGCAGAAGATCGTCGACCACGTCGGCGGCGCGTACGGTCTTGGCGCCGGCGATCTCTTGTTCACGGGCACTCCGGCGGGCGTCGGAGCTCTGAGCGAAGGAGACCGCGTAGAAGTCTGGTGGAACGAGAGCGACCTCGGAAGCTTGACCGTTAAGCTGCAAGGCTAATATCGACAAAAGGAGCTATCCGCCGGAAATGGCTTGGATAGCTCCTTTGCTTATTCTTCATCGGCCAAGCGCTTGCGAATTTGCAGCAGCTTAGGCAACTCGGCGAAGAAGACATCGACCACGCGCGGATCGAAATGCCGTCCGCGTTCCTCGCGGAACAACTTTTCGATTTTCTCGAGCGGCCAAGCCTCTTTATACACCCGCTCGGCGCTTAAGGCATCGAATACGTCGGCGACGGCGGTTATGCGGCCGAAAATATGGATGTCTTCGCCTTTCCTGCCGGCGGGATAGCCGCTTCCGTCCCATTTCTCATGGTGCTGCTCGGCGACGATCGAAGCGGTGCGCAAGAGCTCTCTTTTCGACCCTTTAAGCAATTGGTGCCCGATCTTCGTATGGTCTTTAATCAGATCGTATTCTTCTTCCGTCAGCTTCCCCGGCTTGTTCAGCACCGCATCGGGGATGGCGACTTTACCGATGTCGTGCATCGGGGAAGCCGTGCGGAGCAGCTCGGCCTGACTGACGCTCAGTCCGAGTCCGAGAGCGAGCACGTAACTATATTCGGCTACCCGCTTGACGTGGTTACCCGTCTCCTTGGAGCGAATCTCGCCGATTTCCCCCATCGTGAAAATGATCTCGCGCTGGGTGTCGATAATCTCTTGGTGTAGCATGACGGATTCCAACGATTTGCCTGCGTATGAAGCGGCTAGGGACAACAGCTCCAAATCCCGGGAAGTAAAATAGTCGACCTCCGTCAGTTTGTTAATCGCTTGGTAGGCGCCGATAATCTCTCCGTCGTTATTGCGGAAAGGAACTGTGATGATCGATTTCGTATGGTAGCCGGTTCTGCGATCATTGTCCGCATTGTGTCTGGGGTCGGAGTAGGCATCTTCTATAATAATCGGTTCTCCGGCGGATATGGCGTTCCCGACGAGACCGGTGCCGAAGGGAATGCGAATTTCATCGACTCCGTGGGCAACGGTCGTATAGATTTCATGATTCGTTTCGTCGATTAACCAAACCGTGCAACGATCGGACAAAATCAGCTCTCGTCCCATGTCCGCCATATGCACGAGCACCGCGTTCAATTGTCGTTCATTGGCGATTTTGGCCGTATATTCGAAGATGATCTTTAATAGATCTTCTGGCGTCAGCTCTTGTTTGTACATCATGCGTTCACTCCTTAAACTTTCCCTATCCCTAATTCGCCGAGAATTATGTCGAATCCTGCTATTTTCGGCGATTAAGATAACGTTATTTAAGGAAGAGAACGCTCAAGCCTTGGATATAATACGTAATCGACTTCGTTACGCTCTCGTAGAGTTCTTCCTGCATTTGAAACCCGCCCATTGATTTCAAAGAAGCGAAGCCGTGAACCATGCTTCTCAGGCCTCGAATCGCATGGACGAATTCAGATTCAGGCAGGCCGAGAGGCTCCATGAGACGAATAAATAATTTGAGGATTTGTTCGGCGTTGTGCTCGAATTCGACCGGTCCCGGCAGGGGAAGTCGATTGATCGCGTCGTACAAGCCAGGATGTTCGCTGACGAATTCAACGTATACGATGCCTAGCGCGATGAATGCTTGTTCTCCCGTCCGTCCGACGGCCGCATCCGTCAATCGCGCGAGAAGCAAACCCGAGGCGTGAATCGCGAGCTTCTGGCGCAAGTCCTGAAGACCGTCTACGTGATTGTATAAGGAAGGGGTTCTTATGCCGAGATTACCGGCCACGTTCGCGAGCGTAACCTGGTCCCAACCTTCGCGGTCCGCGATATCTCCTGCGGCGGCAATAACGGTTTCCGGTTTGATTCCCGCTCTCATCCGTTTTTCTTCCGATCCGCGTATTGCCGGGCTTCGTTCAAAGCGCGCTGAATGGCTTCGGCAGGCCGAACGATCGCGGGTCCATGTCCGACCAAGAGAACGGAGGGGTTCAGGGCGGCGATTTTTTCGGCGCTAGCGATTGCCGTCCGGGCATGCCACGTGGCCATGGCGGGGAAAGGGAACTTCCATTTCATCGTGCCGGATATCGCAAAGCCTCCCTTGGACTGAAAGGCGTCTCCAACGATGAGATTGCCGTTCTCGGATTCTAAGAAGGCGAAGTGTCCCGGCGTATGTCCTGGAGTCGCGATTGCCGTAAGCGATCCGATTCGCTCGTTATCGTCGAAGACGAAGTCGGGAGCGAAAGGCTGCTTTTTCGGAACGCCTCCTTTGATCGGAGTTTGAGCTTCGTTGGGGAGGAGGTGAAGCTCGCCCTTCAAAAGAGCGCTGTCCCTGCGCGAAATTCCGATTTTGACGTCGGGATATTTCTCTTTAAGATACGACACCGCGCCGATATGATCTGCATGGGCATGAGTGAGGAGAATCCGGGTCAAGGGTTTGCCCGTCGCTTGAATCGCCGTCTCAATGGCTTTCGCTACGAAGGGCATGCAAGCGTCGACTAAGGTAATGCCATCCTCTTCATCTACCAAATAACAATTCATCGGGAAAAGCTTTGGCATGAAGATCAATTGCGTAACCTTGCCGAACGTTAATTTTTTCATTAACCTCATCGCCTCCTGATTGCTAACTATATTATTATAATAACTAATCACATTAGTTTTTGCAAATGGAATTTTGGCCGGACGGAAATTTACTTTACTGCCAATTGCGGGGCGATTACTCGCGAATGAGGGGGAAAATACCGTAATGGGAGAAAGATGATCTTATCCCTTCGTTAGGTGAATGACTCCCTTACTTCGATAGGGTTTGCTCTTACAATTAGGGTGTAAGCAAACAAATATATATCTTTGGGAGGTCTACCGAATGAAAAAGAATTTAAAGGTTGCTCTAACCCTGCTAGTCGCAATGTCGACAGTTTTGGCCGCCTGCGGTAAAAACAACAATGCTTCATCCCCTGAAGCGTCTCCAAACGAATCGTCAAGCGCAACGGGTTCGGAATCCCCGGGCGAATCGTCGAATATCGAGCCATTCACGGTTTCTCTGCGCCATATTCAAATCGGCGAACCGCAGAAGTTTCGCAAAGCGATTCTTGACGACGTCGTCAAGAAAACGGAAGGCGAAATTCCCGGCCTGAAATTCGAGCTTGACGGTATCGAAGACGCGGTAAACCGATTCACGAAATTGCCTGCCGAGATGGCCGCAGGCAATCCGCCCAAAATATTCGATATGTTCGGCGGCAACGCCGACGCGCTGAAGTACGCGAAAGCCGGAAGGCTGCTCGACCTGACCCCGATCCTTGACGAATTGGGCATTAAAGACAAGTTCCTGAACGTATTCAGCCAATTCACGCTCGACGGCAAGATTTACGGTTTGCCGATCGGCGGTAACATGGAAGGCGTATTCTATAATACCGAAATCTTCTCGGCTAACGGCCTGAACGCACCGACGACTTGGGACGATCTGATCAAAGCGGCGGACTCGCTCAAAGCGAAAGGCATCACGCCGTTCGCGACGGGCTCCCAAGCGGGTTGGGTACCGAACATGCTCGTGAATACGCTTATCGGTCGCAACGTTGCGGCTAACTATCCGAACGGCTTGACCGACGGTACGCTGAAATGGAACTCCCCCGAGTTCGTGGCCGCCTACGCGACATATGGAGACTGGGTCAAAAAAGGCTACTTCACAAAAGGCGAACTAGGTAAAACTTACGACGACATGCTGAATGAATTCGCGGCCGGCAAAGCTGCGATGATCTTCGACGGAAGCTGGCGTTCGTCCGCTTTCAAAGCGGGTGCGGTAGCCGCTAACCTGGAAGGTAAAGTAGGTTTCATCGCGTTGCCGGCGATCCCCGATTACAAAGGCGACCAAACGTCAATCAACGCCAACTACGGCAACGGATACGGCTTCTCTTCCGACTTGAACGACAACGAACTGAAAGCCGTAACGGCATTCATCAAAAACCTGTACAACGACGAAATGCAACTTCGCGGCTTGCTCGAAGACGGCGTGCTTCCTTCGATGAAATTGTCCGACGAGGCGTTGGCTAACGTAACGGATCCGCTGGTTAAACAAGTCATGGAAACGATGAGCAAAGCGAGTTCATCATTCGTGCACTTCGACTCCGTCGTACAAAAAGCGGTTAACTCCGAGACCGAATTGCAATTGCAAAAACTGATCGCTAACAAAGCTACGGCCCAACAAGTCGGCGATGCGATCCAAAAGGTACAAGACTCCGAGAACGCGAAGAAGTAATCGTTTGTGTAGTTTGGCGAGGAGGTCTGCCAGCCAGTGGCTGGACCTCCTTAGCCGTAAGTGGGGGAGAAACCATGAAAAATACGCTAAAAAATCCCGCTGTATATCTCATGTTCGTTTTGCCGACGGTCATCCTTTACGGGCTATTTTTCCTCTATCCGATGTTTTCTTCCGTGTTCTATGCGTTTACGGACTGGGACGGATTGAATCCCGCCAAGTTTATCGGATTCGATAATTTCACCAAAGCGTTCAGCGACGATCAATTTCATGTAGCGATCTGGAACAACATGTCTTTCTTGCTCTTTTCCGTAATCCTGCAGGTTCCCGTGATTATCGTTTTTGCTTTGCTCATTAGCAACGTAAAGAAATTCCAAGGCTTTTACAAAACGACGGTTTTCATTCCGTCTATCCTTTCCACGTCCGTAATCGGGATTTTGTGGGGCTTTATCTATGATCCGGACATTGGACCGATCGCTGCGTTCCTTAAGTTCTTCGGCGTAGAACCGATCTATTGGTTGGCCGAGTCGAAGTGGGCGATGAAAGCGATTCTGATCACGAACGCGTGGCAGTGGGTCGGCTTCTATATTATATTGATTCTGGCTGCGATTCTCGCGATTCCGAGGGATATCGACGAAGCAGCGGCCATCGACGGCGCGACGGCTCCCCAGCGGGCTTGGTACTTAACGCTTCCTTTGATCAAGCCGATCATCTCGGTAGTCGTGATGCTTTCGATCGCCGGTGCGATGAGAGTCGTCGACGTCGTGCTCGTCATGACGAACGGCGGACCGGCGGGCACGACGGAAGTCATGGGCTCCATCATGGTCAATAAAGCGATCAAGTACGGCGAATACGGTTATGGCATGTCGCTCGCGATTATTATTTTCGCGTTCGCGCTTGTATTGACCGCCATCTACCAGCTTACCTTCGGCAGGACGGAAAGGATTGAATATTGATGCCAAGAACGCTCAGAAAATCATTGCCGCATATCGTTCTGATGGCATACGTGGTCATCATTCTCTTTCCTTTCGTGTTCGTCGTTTTCTCTTCCCTGAAAGAAAGCAACGTCGAAATCTCTCAAGCCCCGTTCGCTTTGCCGAAATCGCTTTATTTCGAGAACTACGCCAAAGCGTGGACGCAAGCGAAAATCGACAAGTATTTTGTCAATAGCGCGTACATCGGCGTTTCCTCGGCGGTCATTGGAGTGCTCATCGCCGCTGGAACTTCTTTTGCCCTGACTAGGATGAAATTCCGCAATTCCAGTAAAATCGTGTACCAAACGATCCTATTCAGCATGCTGATTCCGGCTAACGGATTGTTTATCGCTCAATACTTTCTCGTAAGCGATTTGCATATTATCGGAACCCACTGGGCATTATTCTGGCCATACACGGCAGGAGCGTTGCCGTTCAGCGTGCTTCTGATTTCCGCGTTCATGAAGTCGCTTCCGAACGAACTGGAAGAAGCGGCGATCATCGACGGGTTAAGCGCGGTCGGCTTATTCGCCCGCATCGTGCTTCCGTTGACGTTGCCGGCTCTCGTCACCGTGTTTATTATCAATTTCCTCGGCAACTGGAACGAATACTTGCTCGCGAACTTCTTCATCAGCAAGGACGCGCTCCGGACGTTGCCGACGGGTATGGTCGGTTTCCGCGACGCTTATCAGATGAATTACGCTCTGGTCAGCACCGGGATCGTATTCAGCGTATTGCCGGTATTGATCTTGTATGCATTTTTGCAGAAACAGATCATCGAAGGCATTACGGCAGGCAGCGTTAAAGGTTAATATTTGCCTGAGGAAGGTTAAGAGGTTGTGAAGGAGAAGGGAGCTTTAACGTGGACGTGCAGTCGTTTCCGCCGCTAGTCGATTCGGCATCCCGGATTTTGGTCATGGGAAGCATGCCTGGCGTGGCGTCGCTGAAGGCGTACCAATATTACGGCAATCCGCGCAACTATTTATGGCGTATCGTATATGCTCTATACGGTAACGGAAAAGAAGTGGACGCCGAGTATGAGGATCGGCTCGCTTTCGCGCTAAGTCATGGAATCGCCCTGTGGGACGTCATCGCGAGCTGCGAAAGGCCAGGCAGTCTCGATAGCGACATTAAGAAGGCGATTCCGAACGACGTGCCGGGTCTGCTGCGTCGGTTTCCGGATATCCGAGTCATCGCGTGCAACGGAACGAAGTCGCATTCGGAGCTGCTGAAGCATTTTGGAGCACATCCCGAGATTTTGAGCCGCAAGGTACTCCGAATGCCGTCGACGAGTCCTATACCGACCAGGGACTATCGGGGGCTTGAAGATCGGGTAGAAGCATGGCGAGCGATTAAGAATGTTTAACAAATAATAAAGCAGGGAGGAGGAGCGCTGAGCTCCTTCTCCCTGCTTTTTATCGGTTTACTAAACTTGGCGTTGGCGAAGAAACGTTGCTCATTATTTCGTCAATTGTTCCATCTCGTCGATTAATCCTTCGAACACGCTCATCGCTTGGCGAATCGGTTCGGGGGAGGACATGTCGACACCCGCTTTTTTCAAAATATTGATGGAGTAATCTTTGCCTCCGCTCTTCAGGAAGCCCAGATAACGGTCGACCGCGGGTTGGCCTTCGTCCAGAATCTGTTTCGCGAAGCTCGTAGCCGCGGAGAAGCCCGTTGCGTATTTGAATACGTAGAAGCTGTTATAGAAGTGGGGGATGCGCGCCCATTCCATCTCGATATCTTTATCCACGACCATACCTTTGCCATAGTATTTGACGTTAAGGTCGTAATAGATGGAACTGAATTCCTGCGGCGTTAAGGCTTCGCCTTGCTCCGCTCTTTCGTGGATGATTTTCTCGAATTCCGCGAACATCGTTTGGCGGAATACGGTCGTACGGAACTGATCGGCGTAATAAGTAAGCAGGTACATTTTTTCTTTGGGATCCGTCGAATGCTCGAGCAAGTGGTTCATGAGCAATGCCTCGTTCAGCGTGGAGGCGACTTCAGCCAAGAAAATCGTATATTGGGCATCGCGATACTCGTTGTTCGAGTCGGAGTAGTACGAATGCAGCGCATGGCCCATCTCGTGAGTCAACGTGAACATGCTATTTAAGTTGTCGTTATGGTTCAGGAGCACGTATGGATGCGTGCCGAATGCCCCCCAGCTATAAGCGCCGCTGCGTTTGCCTTCGTTCTCGTAGATATCGATCCAGCCGTCACTGAAGCCTTCTTGCAGCACTTTGCGATAGTCGTCTCCTAGAGGGGCTAAGCTCTCGTATACTTTCGCTTTCGCTTGTTCGTAAGTGATATCCATATCGAATTCTTCGACAAGCGGGGCGAATAAGTCGTACATATGGAGTTCGTCGAGCTTAAGCAGCTTTTTGCGGAGTTCCATATAGCGATGCATGAGCGGCAGGAATTCATGAATCGTGCCGATCAGGTTATCATAGACGGATTGCGGAATGTTATCTCCGAACAAAGACATTTCAAGCGCGGAAGGGTAATGGCGCGCTTTGGCATAGAACAGGTTTTTCGTTACGTTAGCGCTTAAAGTGGAAGCCAACGTATTTTTCATTTTGCCGTACGTATCGTACATGGCTTTGAAGGCATCCCGTCGAACCTCTTGTTTTTTGCTTTCCAAAAACTGAATGTACCGTCCGTGCGTGAGTTCGACTTCTTCGCCTTTTTCGTTTTTCACTTTCGGGAATTTCAGATCGGCGTTATTCAGCATTCCGAATATCGTTCCCGGGGCTTGCGAGATATTGCCCACTTGAGCAAGGAGGGATTCCTCGTTTTTGGACAAAATGTGCGGCTTCTGGCGAAGCATTTCTTCCAACGTGCGTTTGTATTTAGCAAGGGAAGGATCCGCGATGAGGTCGGTTAATTGTTGCTCGGAAAGGCTAAGAATTTCCGGCGTGATAAAGGAGGTTGCCTCTCCGACTTCGACGCTGATTTTTTTGGATTTCTCGGACAGCGCCTGATAGGTCGGCTCCGCGGTGTCCTCATGGTGACGCATGTTCGCGTACACGTAAAGGCGCTCGGTCAGCAACGAAACATCGTCATCCAGAGCGAAGCAGCGCGCGATCGAGGCGGCGTCCTTAAGCTTCCCTTGATAAGCGGCGATTTCGCCGGTCAAACCTTTGACGCGATTGAATTCGGCATCCCATGCAGCCTGGTTGGGATACAAATCTTCCAATTTCCAACGGTGTTCTTGAGGGACTTCGCTTCTTTTGGCTACTTGACTCATCGGTGAGCTCAACCTCCTGAATGGATTATCATGGGCGATGCCTGTTTTCTCGGCAACGTAACTCGGGGTTACGGAACCTATTCGGTCAACTGCCGAGGAGCATAGAACGGAAAGGACCGCCAACGAGGCGGTCAGCGGCAAAGAATACAGCTTCATAAAGCGCCTCCGGAAACGGAATGAGTTACCGGAGTAGTATGTCCTTGCCAGTAAGTTTTATCTGCATTTCGCTCGCATCTCTAAGTTCCGATGCGGAAGAAGCTATAGACGATAAGGAAAAATGCAAACAATACGAGTAAAATCGACGTGATGGCCATCGGTCGGCGCAAAGTCTCCGGAATTCTTTCCCGTGAGAGGATAAGAACAACCGCCAATCCGAAGGATGCGATAATAAAAATGATATTCGCTTCATTGTTCATGATAAGGTACTTCCTTCCCCATAGGATGTATTAGATGCTTTTAAGCTTCTCCATCGTTTGGCGAAGACCTTCTTCGCCGTTCGGGAAGTCCTCGGGGATAAATCTTTTTGACGCCCAATCCATCAATTCCGGTCTGCTTAGGAACTTGTGGCAAGTCTCTCCCCATTGTTCCGATATTTCGCGAACGACGAGCGTTTTGCCTTGGACTTCTACTGTCAGCATATTGTAGTTATCGTGCTTATAGACGGTATGTTTAGCGAACATGTTAGTCTCCTGATCTTGGGCTTGGATGCCGTTTTTCTCATCATAGAAGAGATGGGCTGAGAAATCAATGTGGAGCTGGGAAAATTAGGTTGACAGTGAGGCGCTCTTATGCGATTCTACATAGAATTCCGGACAATTGAAACGGAATTCAGACGATTAGACGAGCCGAGACGAGAAGAGTTTTGACGAGACGAGAGGAGACGAGAGTATGGAACGAAAAACCGCATTAACCGCGTACCCGCAAGTAGGGGTCGCATCTACCTGCCGCTCTTACGAAGAGTATTGCGCAATGTTCCGGCTACCCGGGTTAGACGGTGTTCGAGGTCCGGTGCTGGACGTCGCGGGGGGAGCTTCGTGCTTTACCGCGGAACTGAACGCCCAGGGTATTCCCGCGTTCGCCGCGGATCCGTTCTACGACGGATCGACGGAAGACGTAATTGCGGCCGCGAGGCAGGAGATCGAGGTGTCTTCGGCGAAAATCGCGGCGAATGCCGACATTTACGATTGGAGCTTTTATGGATCCCCCGAGCAGCACCGTGCCATTCGCGAGAAGTCGCTCGAACGGTTCGCCGAGCATTTCCGCGACGAAGAAGGAAGGAAACGTTATTATTCGGATTCTTTGCCTAAGCTGCCTTTTGCGAACGATACTTTCGAACTCGTGACCTGCAGTCACTTCTTATTCCTTTACGCGGATTCATTCGGTCAGCAATTCCATCTGGACGCGATTGCCGAGCTCATTCGCGTATTACGACCGGGCGGAGAGTTGAGGATATACCCTTTGATATCCTTGAAATGGGAGAATAACCCTTACATTTCTGATATTATTAAAGCTCTTAGCGATGTAGCCCAAGCCGAATATTTACCATCTGCTTTGCCCTTCACTCCGGTGCGGAGTCCCTTGCTACGCATGGTGAAAATGGCATAATGGCCGATCTGATTATCTTGCAGAAAAGGGTAATTTCGGTTATAATTATCGTATTCGCCGACTGACGGCGAGATTTTAGGAGGTTGTTCATTTGAGAGGAACAGTTAAGTGGTTTAACGCAGAAAAAGGTTATGGATTTATTTCTATCGATGACGGTAACGATGTATTCGTTCACTTCTCTGCAATCCAAGGCGACGGTTTCAAAACCTTGGAAGAAGGCCAAGCCGTTGAATTCGAAATCACGCAAGGAAACCGTGGCCCTCAAGCTTCTAACGTGGTTAAACTGTAAGTCGCGCCCCGCGCCGACTTATTATCATATCACGAACTAGCAATAAAGCCCCTGGCCAAGCGCCAGGGGTTTTATTGTCGATCCCTTTGACCTTCTCGTTGGCGAAATGGTACACTATTTCTGGGTTTTATTGATACTAATGTGTCTCGGGGGTTAAGGGTTATGCCAAAATTCAAGCTTTTTGCCGGTCGCAAAGGCAAAGCCGATCAAGCTAAAAACAATCGATTCGTAAAGCTTGCTCGCGAAATATATGTACAAGCTCGTAAAGGCGGGACTAATCCGGAAGCAAACTCCGGTTTGAAATCGGCCATTGCCAGCGCTCGCGCGATTCAGATGCCTGCCGATAATATCGAACGGGCGATTAAGAAAGCATCGGGCGGAACCGATAGCGTGGACTACGAAGAAGTTCTCTACGAAGGTTATGGCCCGGGTGGGGTCGCGATCATGGTTAAGTGCTTGACCGACAATCGCAATCGTACCGCCGCGGACGTACGTTCGATCTTCGGCAAGCGTGGGGGCAATCTAGGCGAGTCCGGCTGCGTCTCTTATATGTTCGACCAAAAGGGATTACTTGTCGTAGCGCGTGACGAGGACGAAGAGATCGACGAAGACGGATTCATGATGGAAGCGCTGGATGCAGGCGCTGAGGATGTTGTCATCGGAGAAGATAGCTTCGAAATTCTGACCGCTCCGGAAGAATTCGAAACGGTGAAAAACAAGCTCGATGCCGCCGGATATTCGTTCGAGACGGCAGGCGTGCGTTGGCTTGCCCAGAACACGGTCGCTTCCGAAGGGGAGAATGCCGATAAACTTCTGAGAATGATGGAAGCATTCGATGATAACGACGACGTTCAAGACGTCTATCATAACTTCGAGATTAGCGACGACGAGATGAATCGTTTAGGCTAATTATAATTAAGAGGGGCCGCAAGGCCTCTTTTTGTTTTATGGAAGGGCATAAATTTGGAATTCGTTCACGCAATGGCCGGTCCGCCTTTCAATCGCCCGTACTCGTTCCAGGTATATATGGTCTTTGCGCCCCTAATGATCAACTTCTCGATCGCCTCGGCCGGGCTGTGGCCATAGTTGTCCCGAAACCTGTATTCGGAGTAATAACGGTATCTGCATTGCTCGGAAGAGGATTTATAGTGTTCGCGAATGAACTTATCGGCTCTGCTCAGTAGGAGGAGTTTAAGCTCCTTGACGATTGCCGGGGACTTGTCGGTTTGATCCTTAGTCCAAAATTGAAAGGATGTAGCGAACGAATCTAAATACATGGCGTCCCGGACGCGATGAAGCAAACGAAGCGCGGTACGGTAATTCAATCGGAGCGTCTTGGCGACCTTCCGTGCCGAAATCCTTTCTCCCGAAGCCAACCAGTAGAAGGTTAACATCCAGTAACGGAGAGGAAGTTTCGTGCGGTGCATGACCGTATTGGCAGTCAGCGAGATTTGGGTTCGGCAATAACAACACTCGTATAAGTTCCTCGTTTTTATAAAACTGCACTTGCTTTCCCCGCACTTCGTGCAAATAAATCCTCGTGGCCAACGAACGTTGAATATGTAGTCTCGGCAGGCTTGTTCATCCGGAAACCGTTTCATGAACTTTCGAATCGATAGGATTGCCAAGGATACCGCTCCCTTTCTAAAAAACGAACATTTGTTCTATATTAATATCATACCGAACAAATGTTCCCGTATCAAGCAAAAATTTCTGTTTTTCCTCCCGTTTTTAGCTATGGGAACATGTTTTTCCACTCCTGAACAAACTACACACATTGGAATCCATTTCCTCATCGAGGGCACGAAATAGAAAAGAGCTTATTATTTCAGACACAGTGCAAAAGTGATGGTATCTGTAGTTTGTTCAGGGAATTTTTTGTTGGGAATTAGACGGGCAGGCGCGAGAAAATGATGAGTTCAGTGTAGAAGAAGTGATCACCGAAGAAGTTGAGATCAATGAGGAATATGAAAAAGAGGGGATGGAAAGCAACGGATATATACCATGAAGTCACCTATGTGTAGTTTGTTCAGGGAAACTTTTCACTTGATGAATTTAGGTTTATTAAACGGGAGTCCGATGCATAGAGAAGGAACGCGATAAAAAACGCCGAGTACCGTAGCAAGATTCGCTAGAAAGTACTCGGCGCGACTGATTTCGAACGGGTTTAAGATGAAACGCCCGACGATGTCACGGAAGGTTCAAGCATGTGGACTTTATCGATGGTGCCGCCCCCGAGGCAGGTTGCTCCGTCGTAGAAGACGACGGCTTGGCCGGGAGTGATCGCTTTCTGCGGAATGTCGAATTCCACGAGGTACGATCCGTTGCCCTGAGGCGTTAACGTTACCCCTTGATCCGGTTGGCGATAGCGAAACTTAGCCGTGCAACGCAAGGGAGCGTCGGGCTCACGAGGATCGATCCAATTGACGCCAGTGGCGGTCAAACCGACGGAATAGAGACTGGAATGCGCATCGCCTTGAACGACAAACAAAGTGTTAGTTTCCAAATCTTTGCTTGCCACGAACCAAGGTTCGCCATTGCCCGAACCGCCGATGCCTAGACCTTGGCGTTGACCGAGCGTGTAGTACATAAGTCCGTCATGCCGTCCTTTTACTTCGCCGGAGACGAGATCGACCATGTTGCCCGGTTTGGCCGGCAAGTACTGGCTAAGGAATTCCTTGAAATTACGCTCGCCGATGAAGCAGACGCCGGTGCTGTCCTTTTTCTTGGCCGTAGCCAAACCGGCTTCGTCGGCGATGCGACGAACGTCCGGCTTGTTCAGGTGGCCGATCGGGAACATGGCGCGAGCCAGTTGAGATTGGTTTAACGCATGCAGGAAGTAAGATTGGTCCTTGTTATTGTCGACGCCGCGTTGTAATTCGTAGCGGCCGTCGATCCGCTCGACGCGAGCGTAATGACCGGTAGCGATCGCTTCGGCGCCCAGCTCGAGCGCCTTCTGCAGAAACTCCCCGAATTTGATCTCGCGGTTGCACATAACGTCGGGATTCGGCGTCCGACCGCGGCGATATTCTTCTAGGAAGTACTCGAATACTTTGTCGCGATACTCCTCTTCGAAATTAACCGTATAATAAGGGATTCCGATCTGGTTGCAAACCCGGCGCACGTCCTCGGCGTCTTCTTCCGCCGTGCAAACGCCGAATTCGTCCGTATCGTCCCAATTTTTCATGAATACGCCGATCACGTCGAAGCCTTGTCTTTTTAACAGCAGCGCCGTTACCGAGGAATCGACTCCGCCGGACATGCCGACGACGACGCGAACCTTGGACGGGTCCGGAAAGCGGTCCCCGAAATCCGGCAAAATAGGCTCGTTACCGTTCATAGTTCATCTCTCCTTACTGGTGAAGCTCAGTCACTTGATTTATTTTAGCATATTCGTCCGATTTTCTCACTGCGGGACTGTGTTTCGTGAATATCTCGCGTTTTTTTTGAGCAAAAAAGGAATAGTTGTGATAACATAGATTTAATATGGGGATACCCCACTTTTTACAGTATGAATAAGGCATAAAGCAACTTATTCTATGCTAAAGGCATGAAAGCAGGTGTAGTTTTGAAAATTTCAACAAAAGGCCGCTACGGCTTAACGATCATGATGGAACTTGCGGCCAAATTCGGCGAAGGACCGATTTCGCTTAAGAGCATCGCGGAAAAGAACGGTCTTTCCGAGCATTACCTCGAACAATTAATCGCGCCGCTTCGCAACGCTGGCCTCGTAAAAAGCGTCAGGGGAGCTTACGGCGGTTATATTTTGTCCAAAGATCCGGAAACGATTTCCGCGGGCGACGTCATTCGCATTCTCGAAGGACCGATCAGCCCCGTCGATTTCACGGAAGAAGACGATCCGGCTAAGCGCGATCTCTGGTTGAGAATTCGCGACAGTATCGCGGACGTGCTCGATTCAACCACGCTGTACGATCTGATTACGTACAAAGGCCACGAGAAGCTGGACAACTATATGTTTTATATTTAGAAGGTGCAAGTCATGAAGGACTTGATTTATTTCGATCACGCGGCGACGACCGCTATGCATACGGATGTGCTTCAGGCTTACGTGGAAGTAATCGGCGAAGGCGCGGGCAATCCTTCGAGCTTGCACGCTCAAGGGCGCGCGGCCCGAGAAAAAGTGTCCAAAGCCAGGGACGCGCTGGCCGGCATTCTAAATTGCGACGCTTCGGAACTTGTTTTTACGGGAAGCGGAACGGAAAGCGACAATTCCGCATTGTTCGGCGCGGCTTACGCGCAGAAGAAACGAGGAAAGAACGGCATCGTGACGACGGCGATCGAGCATCACGCCGTCTTAAACGCGTGCCGCGAACTGGAGACTCAAGGCTTTTCCTTGAAGATCTTGCCGGTAGACGAATACGGTCGCGTATCCGTCGAGGATGCGAAAGCCGCCATTAACGAGGCGACCGCGGTCGTCAGCATCATGGCAGGCAACAATGAAACGGGAACGCTACAGCCGATCGCCGAAATCGGCGAATGGGCTCGCAAACATAAAGCCTTAATGCACGTGGACGCGGTTCAAGCTTTCGGTTATATCGATATTGACTTGAGGGAATGGCCGGTCGATCTGCTCAGTCTATCCGCGCACAAGATCAACGGACCTCAAGGTGTAGGGTTGTTGTATATCCGGAAAGGCTCTCCGTTCCAACCGTTGTTATACGGCGGATCTCAGGAGCGGAGTCGCAGAGCCAGTACGGAGAACGTAGCGGGAATCGTCGCATTCGCCAAAGCAGCGGAACTCGCATCCATTCAAAGGGATGAGCGCAGGGAGCATGCGGAGAACGTTCGCTCGACGTTGCTCAAGGAGTTAAGCGAGCAGTTAGGCGAGCAAAGCTTCGCCGTTAACGGTCATCCCGATGATCGGCTCCCGCACATCGTCAATATTAGTTTTGTCGGCATATCTTCGGCAAGCATGCTGATGAATCTCGACTTGGCGGGAGTGGCCGTATCCGGGGGCTCGGCGTGCAACTCAGGCTCGTTAAAACCGTCTCACGTTCTGTCGGCCATGAATATTTCTGCAGAAAGAGTGTCATCGGCCGTACGTTTTAGCTTCGGATTGGGCAATACTAGGGAACAAGCCGAGAAAACGGCGAAAATAACTGCAACCATTTCGGCTCGCTTGCGTAATAGATAACAAGCGCCGAAAACGGTTAGGGAGCCCGGGTATGATCCAAGCGCAACGGATTATCGGATTGACGGTGCTGCTCCAGAACGGGAAGTGCTTGGGCAAAGTCAAAGATTTATGGTTCGACGAGTTTTGGAGTTTGATCGGCGTCGTGTTAGACAAGGAAGCCAGATCCGGCTTTCGCGCAATGCCCAAGATCGTTTACTGGGAAAACATCGTTCACTGCGGCGAAGACGCCCTGTTGATTCGCGACCGTACGAACGTCGAGAAAGTTAACGGGAATCAACTGCTGCGAACGTTCCATACCGGTGTCGTCCGGTTGAAAGATATGCCGGTCTACACGATCGAAGGACAACATTTAGGCCAAGTGTCAGATGTTTACATGAAGCCGACTAAGGGTACACAAATAATAGGTTACGAGTTGTCAGACGGTTTTCTCGCGGACGTATTCGAGGGAAGGCGGAGATTGTTTCTGCCGGAAGCGCCCGAGAATATTATTTTGGGCGAGGATGCTATCCTGGTGCCAGCTTCTTACGAGCGAATACTTACGAGAGACCATACGTGGAAAGTGACAGGTGAAGACGGATGATGAGATGCCCGAACTGTAGTTCCAAAGATATTGGGAAAATCGGTTCCCATCAGTTTTATTGTTGGAGCTGTTTTATCGAATTAACGGTAAACGGCGAGAAAATGTCGGTGTATCAAGTGGAAGAGGACGGTACGTTAAGCTCGCTTGACGATTTGTTCTTCGAGGAACCGATGCCGGCGCCGATCCACGCCAACGGCATGTAAGCTAATACGAGAGTCGAACAGAGTGCTCCGCTTCCCCAAATCCGGGGAGAGGAGCGCTTTTTTTGCATGGGACGGTTTAGGCGCGCGGACAAGTACATATACTAAAAAAGAGTCGCGGCATCATGGGGGTGGGGAAGATGGGCCGTTTCACGCAGAGTCGTTTGTTTACCGTGCTTGTCTATGCCATACTCTGTTTGCTCGCTTTGTTTCTCGTCATACTCGTTAGGCCGATGCTCATGTCCGTATTCGGCTTCCTCAAAGCGGTGCTGGCCCCGTTTCTGGTGGCGATGGTCATCTCCTACATGCTTAATCCGATCGTGAACATGCTGCATGAACGAAAGGTTCCGAGGCCGGCGGCAGTACTGCTTATTTATGCGGTGTTCATCTCGGTATCCGTCGTTATCCTGATGAATGTCATCCCGATGTTCATGAAACAGGTGGATGAATTAAACGAACACATGCCCGAATTGACGATGAGAGCTCAGAGCATCGCCGATCACTTCAATAATAACGACGTATTGCCCGAAACCATCAGAGACGGAATCAATAGCTCCGTGGCGAACTTGGAGAAACAAATAGAGAAACGGATCGCCGATTTCCTCAATAATATCGATAAAGTCGTTAACGTGCTGTTCCTTGCGATGATCGTTCCTTTTTTGGCTTTTTACATGATGAAGGATTTGGACGTGTTCGAACGCACGACTTTGCAGTATGTTCCAAGAGCTCACCGCAAGCACGCGATCAGGCTGATGAAAGACATAGATGCCGCTCTGGGCAGTTACATAAGAGGTCAGCTTATCGTCTCGTTATGCATCGGAGTACTTGCCTATATCGGTTATTTAATTATCGGCATGCCTTATCCGCTGCTGATGGCGGGGTTTGTCTCGCTATTCGATATCATTCCGTACCTGGGGCCGTTTTTCGGAGCTTTTCCGGCTCTCGTCTTGGCGACTACGGTGTCGTGGAAAATGGTTCTCATGGTCATCGTCGTCAATGTAATTTGCCAAAATCTCGAGAGCAACGTCATCAGTCCGCAGGTCGTAGGGAAAACGATGAGAATGCACCCGCTTACGATTATTTTAGTGCTGCTTGTGGGCGGCGAACTTGCCGGCGTAGTGGGGCTAATCCTTGCGGTTCCGTTCTACGCGGCGATGAAAGTGGTCGTGCAACACGTGGCAGCTTATTACATTCATCGAAAAACCGTTTGACAGCGCCGAAAGACGTTGTCTATAATTTATTTGATATTCATATCGCAACACGTTGACGAAACATAAGTACCTCGTAGTCCGCATAACCAGAGAGAAGATTTCGACGCGCATTCTCGTGGCTCGCTAACGCGTTCCCCATCGAATGTCGCTTGGCTGAGAAAATCTTCGGTGCGAAGGACGGGAGAAGCTCGTTTCGGAGTGCGGATCGAAATCCGCCGGCGAGGGCCGTTATCCCGCAAGAGGAGATTGCATTCCGTGGAATGCGATAACCAGGGTGGTACCGCGAAAATTTTCGTCCCTGATTTCAGGGGCGTTTTTTATTTTTTTACGGAAAATTAAAGGAGGATTACATCC
Source organism: Cohnella endophytica (assembly GCF_003628305.1). GTDB lineage: Bacteria > Bacillota > Bacilli > Paenibacillales > Paenibacillaceae > Cohnella > Cohnella endophytica. Next base: position 304,774 of record NZ_RBZM01000004.1, read on the forward strand.
GATGAAACCGATGAAAGCAGCAGAAATCCGCAGCAAATGGTTGGCGTTCTTCGAAAGCAAAGGCCACAAAATCGAGCCGAGCTCGCCGCTCGTTCCGCATAACGACCCATCCCTTCTGTGGATTAATGCGGGGATGGCGCCGCTTAAGGCGTATTTCGACGGCCGAGTGAAGCCGGAAAATCCGCGCATCGCGAATTCTCAGAAATGCATTCGCACGAACGATATCGAGAACGTCGGCAAAACCCGCCGCCACCATACGTTTTTCGAAATGATGGGGAACTTCTCGATCGGGGACTATTTCAAGGAAGAAGCGATCACTTGGGCGTGGGAGTTCTTGACCAGTCCGGAATGGATCGGCTTCGATCCGGAGCGCTTGTCCGTAACCGTATATCCCGAGGATGAAGATGCCTACCGAGTCTGGAGCGAGAAAATAGGCCTTCCTGCCGAACGGATCGTCAAGCTTCAGGACAACTTCTGGGATATCGGCGAAGGTCCTTGCGGACCGTGCACGGAAATTTTCTACGACCGCGGCGATAAGTACGGAGATTTGAGCGATCCGGACTGCACGACGGGCGGAGAGAACGAGCGCTTCCTCGAAATCTGGAACGTCGTATTCTCGGAATTCAACCATAACAAAGACGGCAGCTACACGCCGCTCCCGAATAAGAACATCGATACCGGAGCGGGACTCGAGCGGTTCGCTTCCGTTCTGCAAGACGTGGATTCGAACTTCGACACGGACTTGTTCATGCCGATTATCGAACGCGCAAGCTCCATCGCCGGCGTGAAATACAAGACGAACGTCGAGCACGACGTTGCGCTGAAGGTGATCGCCGACCATATCCGTACGGTCGCGTTCTCCGTGGGCGACGGGGTACTGCCGTCCAACGAAGGCCGCGGATACGTCATTCGCCGTTTGTTGCGCCGCGCCGTTCGTTACGGCAAGGTTCTCGGCATCGATCGTCCGTTCCTTTGGGAATTGACGCCTACGGTCGGGGAAATCATGGGCATGTACTACCCGGAAGTGGTGGAAAAACGCGAATTCATCGAAAAGGTCATACGCACGGAGGAAGAACGTTTCCACGAAACGCTGTCCGACGGATTGGGCATCCTGGCGGATTTGTGCCAGAAAGCCCGCGCGGAAGGCCGCACGGCCATCTCCGGTCCGGACGCGTTCAAATTGTACGACACGTACGGATTCCCGTTCGATCTAACGGAAGATTACGCGACGGAGCAAGGCATGACGGTAGACCGCGAAGGCTTCGACGCCTCCATGCAGGAGCAACGCGATCGCGCGCGCGCGGCGCGCCAAGAGACGGATAGCATGAAGGTGCAGGGCGGTCCTCTTGCCGACTACACCGAGAAGAGCGAGTTCGTCGGCTACGACAGCTTGACCGCGGAAGTACGCGTCCAAGCGATCGTCTCCGACAATCAATTCGTCGACGTCGCCGGCGTAGACGAGAAAGTGCTCGTCATTCTCGATCGGACTCCTTTCTACGCGGAAAGCGGCGGACAAGTGAGCGATCGCGGAGCGCTCTTCGGCAAAGGATTGAACGCCGAAGTAAGCGGACTTAGCAAAGCGCCTCACGGCCAGTCGGTACATCAAGTGCTCGTAACGGGCGGAATTCTGCGGGTCGGAGATACGGTGACGGCTTCGGTTAACGCTTCCGAACGCAGCGATACCGTTCGCAACCATACGGCGACGCATTTGCTGCACCGCGCGCTCAAAGACGTGCTCGGCGAGCACGTCAACCAAGCGGGCTCTCTCGTCGAACCGGAGCGCTTGCGCTTCGACTTCTCGCACTTCGGCGCGATAACGCCAGAGGAATTGGCGGACATCGAGCGCCGCGTGAACGAGCAAATCTGGCTTGGTACCGAGCTCGACATCGGCTTCAAGCCGATCGCGGAAGCGAAAGCGATGGGCGCGATGGCGCTGTTCGGCGAGAAATACGGCGATATCGTCCGCGTCGTTCGCGTCGGCGATTACAGCTTGGAGCTGTGCGGAGGTTGCCATGTGCGCAACACTTCGCAGATCGGTTTGTTCAAGCTCGTCAGCGAAGGCGGCATCGGATCAGGCGTACGCCGGATCGAAGCCGTCACCGGACGCAACGCTTATCAATACATGGACGATCAGCTTAGCCTCCTAAAGGGCGCGGCCGGCTTGCTGAAATGCAACGTCGCCGACGTTCCTAAGCGCATCGAAGCCGCGCAAGGCGAGATTCGCCAGTTGCAGCGCGACAACGACTCGCTGCAAGGCAAGCTAAGCCGCCTCGAAGCTGCCGAGCTCGTGTCGGCGACCAAGACGGTCGGCGGCGTGACGCTGCTCGCCGCCCAAGTGAACGCTGGCGGCATGGACGCCCTCAGAGGCGTCGCCGACGAGCTGAAGCTCAAGCTCGGCTCGGCCGTGCTCGCGCTAGGTTCCGTCGACGGAGACAAAGTAAACCTCGTCGTCGCGGTAACTCCGGATCTCGTGCAGCAAGGCTTGCACGCGGGCAAGCTGATCAAGGACATCGCCGCGATCTGCGGCGGAGGCGGAGGCGGTAAACCCGAGCTGGCGCAAGCCGGCGGCAAGGATCCGTCCAAGCTGGCCGACGCGTTGGCCGCAGCCGAAAATTTCGTGCTGGCGCAACGCAAATAATCGCCGACGCGAATTTCCTGTCCAATGTAGATTATGGTATGATGTAAGCAGAAGGTTTAGAGGCTGTCAGCGAAAGCGAGGTGCTGGAGATGAGCTCGTCGGACAAAAATCATCTGGACCAAACCGTTAAATTCGACGTCGTCGCGGATCCTCATGAGGTATCGTCGCGCGATATCCTGTTTACCGTGCATGACGCGCTGGTGGAAAAAGAGTATCATCCGATCAATCAAATCGTAGGCTATCTACTGTCGGGCGATCCGGCGTTTATACCGCGCCATAACAATGCGCGAAGCCTGATCAGGAAGAAGGAACGCGACGAATTGATCGAAGAGCTCGTACGTTTCTATCTTCAGCAGAACCGGTAACCATGCGGATTCTGGGATTGGATTACGGCGAAAGAAGAATCGGCGTTGCCATGAGCGATTTATTCGGATGGACCGCTCAAGGCTTGGAGGTCATCGACCGTAAAACGGTCAGCGACCCAATGGCGCATATCGCCGGACTCGTTAAACAGCACGAAGTGGAATCCATCGTAGTCGGTCTGCCTAAGAATATGAACGGAACGATCGGACCAAGTGGGGAAAATTGCATTGCATTCGCGGAAAGCCTGAAGCAAACACTAGCTTTACCTGTCCAGCTCTGGGACGAGAGGTTAACGACGGTTTCCGCGGAACGAACGTTGCTTGAAGCCGACGTGAGCAGGCGCAAGCGCAAACTAGTCATCGACAAAATGGCTGCGGCGATCTTGCTGCAAAGCTATCTAGACTCGAGACCGAAATGAGGGAACTGCCATGACAGATTTGATTAACAACAACGAAGAAGAAGCGGAAATTATTTATATTCCGGATGACGAAGGCAACGATGAAGCGTTCGAGGTCATTATGCGTTTCGAACTGGATGACGGCACGGACCGTAAATACATCATGGTCGTTCCCGCCGAAGAAGACGGAGACGAGGAGCAGGAAGTGTTCGCGTTCCGCTACGACGAGGAAGACGACGAATTGAAACTGTATCCGATCGAAGATCAGGCGGAATGGGATATGGTAGAAGAAACGTTCAATACGCTGATCGGAGAATTCGATGAGCAACAATAAAGAGTCCGAACTTCGGCACCTCTTCGGGGATACCGTAGAACTAACGACGGAAGACGGAGCGTCCTTGACGTTCCGGATTTTGTCGGAACTCGAAGTCGGAGAAGGCCGGTATGCGGTGTTGCAATCGAAAGAAATGCAACAAGAAGGCGAAATCGAGATTTTTCGAATCGTATCCGATTCCGACGGAGAGCCGCAGCTTGAATCGGTAACCGACGAAGACGAGTGGGAGCTCGTTGCGGAGACTTACGACGATTCGCAGTTCGGAAGCGACGAACGGCCTTAAGAGATGAAGGGAAAAAGAGCGGGCGACCGCTCTTTTTCACGAATGAGGGGCTTGCTGGAGGGGAATAGGCGTGGATAGAGACGATGAGCCGACATCGGGATGGAAGTCCATATACGGCAATAAAATCAATAGCGACGAAGACAAATCGAGCGGCGGCGGAGAAACCGCGGCGGCCACGGAGCTGAGCGGCAGGACGCGCTCCGGTTCATATCCGCAAACGAACAGGCCGGCTGCTGCTTCGGGATCGCCCGATTCAACTTCTCGGGAAGCGACGAATCAGGAACCGCTTACGAGAACCGCGGCCAAGACGGCATCCGTTCCGCCCGTTCGCCGGCGTAAGCCGCGCGTATTGCTATGGTCGTTCCTGATCGCTTTAGGTATCGTACTGTCGGTTATGACAGGCATTGTCTTTTACTTGTGGAACGGACTTCGACCGGCGTCCGCTTCGGCGACTCCCGTGCAGATTTCGATCAGCTCCGGCATGCGCGCGAAGAAGGTGGCGGAGGTGCTCGAGCAAAACGGCCTAATCCGTAATGCTTCTTTGTTTAGCGCTTACTTGAAATTGAAGGGCGAGGGCTCCCGTTTCCAAGCCGGCGAATACGTATTGACTCCGGGCATGACCCGGGATCAAATTATCGCCAAGCTGAATAACGGGGAGACGGTAGCGACGGCTACGATCCGGTTTACGATTCCGGAAGGATTCACGATCGAGCAAATCGCGAACAGGCTTGCGGAAACCGCATCCGTGGACAAAGCCAAGTTCTTGGACGCCGCAAGCAAACCGGAGCTCTGGGCGGGTTCGACTTGGACGCGCGCGATTCCTACGGACAAGAACTTGAAATATCCGCTGGAAGGTTATTTATTCCCGGAAACCTACGAAATGAAGCGAGGAAGCACCGAATTGGATATCATAAATCGGATGCTGTCCGAGCTCGATCACAAACTCGACCAGTTGCCCGAGGATTGGCAGAGTACCCTCGAGGAACGAGGCCTGACCGTTCATCAGCTGTTGACGATCGCTTCCTTGGTGGAACGCGAAGTCGTCGTCGACGATGAGCGTCCGATCGTATCGAGCGTCATACAGAACCGGTTGACCAAGAAAATGCCGCTGCAGATCGACGCGACGATCCAATACTTGCTCGACAAACAAAAGGAACGCTTGCTCGAAGGCGATCTGAAGGTCAATAGTCCTTACAATACGTACTTGAACGCGGGTCTGCCTCCGGGACCGATCGCAAGCCCGAGCTTGAAATCGATCGAAGCCGCGCTCTTCCCGGGCAAGTCCGACTACTTGTATTACGTAACGAAAAAAGACGGAACGAACACGCATCTGTTCGCGGTCACGTATAAGCAGCATCAGAAGAACATTCAGCTTAGCGAGAAAAACGTTAAAAAATAGGAAGACGCGTTTCTAATCGAACGCGCCCCGACCCGGCTATAGCGCTTGGAAGCACCTACTATGGGATGCTTGCGGCGCGATCGCCGGGTCGAAGACTTCCCGGAGGTGTATTCCCATTACTGCAGTCATACCCGAATTGCTCATCTCGGCAGGCTCCTTGCGGCAGATGGAGCGATATATTCAAGCCGGCGCGACGGCCGTTCTGATCGGCGAATCGAGATTCGGCATGCGACAGCCGGCCGACATCGTCGCAAGCGACTTGAACGAAGCGGTGAGAATCGCGCATTCCTTAGGCGCTAAAGCCTATGTCAACATGAACAAGCTTTTCCGCAACGACGAGCTTCCCTACTTGCCTGAATATCTAAGCGCGGTCCGGGAAGCGCAGGCGGACGCGATCGTATTCGGCGATCCGGCCGTTCTTATGAACGTTCGGCAATACGCGCCGGAGCTTGCATGGCATTGGAACGCGGAGATGACCGGCACGAATTCGGCAACCGCTTCCTATTGGGGTCGCAGGGGTGCCGCTCGCGCCGTCGTGGCGAGGGAACTAAACGAAGAGGAAATCGTTGACCTGAAAGCCAAAGCCGGCATGGAAGTTCAAATACAGGTTCATGGAATGACGAACATTTATCACTCTCATCGGAATTTGCTTCAGAGTTATCTTGAACATCTGGGCCGCGAAGCGACGCTTATTCGCAAAGGCCCCGACAAAGGGTTGTTCCTCGTGGAAGCGGAACGTCCGGACGAGAAGTTTCCCGTCTACGAAGACGATAACGGCACACATGTCATGAGCCCGGATGACATTTGTTTGCTCGAAGCGCTGCCCGAACTCATCGAAGCAGGCGTCGATTGCCTATACGTCGAGTCGCTGCTGAAGACGGAACAATATAACGAGACGGTGTTACGCGGCTATCGCGCGGCGCTGGACGACTGGCAACGAGATTCGAAAGAATATCGTTTTAATCCGCATTTGCTGGCGGACATTCAAGCTTTGCAGAACCCGAACCGGGAGCTCGGTTTCGGATTTCTATACAAAGAGCAGGTCTATTAATCCCGTAACCTGATTACTAACCGCAAGGAGGTCATTCTGATGAGCCGATCCGTCATCGAGAACGCAACGAAGCGGACAGGGAAAAGACATAGGTTAGACAAGCCCGAACTGCTGGCGCCGGCGGGAAACTTGGAGAAATTGAAATTCGCCGTACACTATGGCGCCGATGCCGTCTATATCGGAGGTCAGAAGTATGGCTTGCGTTCCAACGCCGATAACTTCAGCTTCGAGGAAATGCGCGAAGGGGGAGAGTTCGCCGCGAAATACGGAGCAAAAGTATTCGTGGCTACGAATATTTATGCGCATCAAGAGGATCTCGATGGCATAGCGGAATACCTGAAGCAGCTCGAGGATGCGGGCATCGCGGCGATTATCGCCGCGGATCCCGCCATCGTGGAGACGGCTCAGAAATACGCGCCTAAGCTTGAAGTGCATCTTAGCACCCAACAATCGACGATGAACTGGCAAGCGGTTAGATTCTGGAAAGAGGAAGGTTTGCCCCGCGTCGTGTTGGCCAGAGAAACGACGATGGATGAAATTCGGGAGATTAAGCATCAAGTGGACGTGGAGCTCGAAGTTTTCATCCATGGAGCTATGTGCTCCTCCGTATCGGGACGCTGCGTATTGTCCAATCATTTCACGGACCGGGATTCCAACCGCGGAGGATGTTGCCAATCATGCCGCTGGAAATACGATTTGCACGCGGACGAGGAGTCCGTCATGGAGCAAGGACAAAATCCGTTCACGATGGGATCCAAGGATTTGTGCATGATCCAGCATATTCCGGATTTGATCGATGCGGGCGTGGACAGCTTCAAGATTGAAGGCCGGATGAAAAGCATTCATTACGTCGCATCCGTCGTGAACGCTTACCGGCAAGCTATCGATGCCTATATGGCCGATCCCGAAGGCTACCGACTGAAGCCGGAGTGGGTCGATGAGATCGGCAAGGCGGCCAATCGCCCGCTGAATACCGGCTTTTTCTACTCGGTTCCCGGATCCGGGGAGCATATCTACGAAGCGGAAGAGAAGCCTGCTCCGTACGATTTCGCGGCGATCGTGACCGATTACGACGAATCGACGGGAATGGCGACCGTACAGCAGCGCAGTCCGTTCCGTCCCGGCATGGAAGTGGAGTTCATCGGGCCGGGCGGCAGACAGTTCGCGCAGAAGGTCGGAGATTTGACCGACGTAGAAGGCGGTCCGCTAAGCGTGGCTCGGCATCCCCTCCAAAAGGTGCGTTTGAAGACGGAACATCCCGTTTTCCCACTGGATTTAATGCGTAAATGTATAAAATGATTAATTTTTTGTAAAAACTAAAGGAAATTCTGAAGAACCTGTCGAATTTCTCCATAAAGTTAACGCTGTGGACTCTAACAGCCGATATATACTTTGTGGGTTATTCGGCAGGTTTTTTTGTGCCGCAAGTCGGTCGTCACTACATAGTTGGAGGGTCATTACAGGATGAAAAAATCGTGGCGTGAGAAAATGGGGACGGAAAATTGGAAGAAAGCGTCCCAAGGTGTAAGCGGTTTATCGAGAAAAGTAGGAGATCAGCTCAGAGGAACCAAAATCGAGAATCCGATCCGTTCCGTCGGCATGAAGCTGTTTTTATTGATTTTCTGTAGTATTCTGGCTTGCGTCTTGACGCTTGGCTGGTTCTCTTACTCGAAGTCGAGTTCGATAATCCAGCAGAAAGTCGCGGATTCCAGCGCGGAAACGGCAAAGCAGACGGCCGGAAAAATCTCCTTGCTGCTCGACGGCTATGAAAGACAATCCCTGCAATTCATTACCGACAGCACTTTTACGAGTTATTTGAGTACGCTTGCGCTTACGAAAGACGATTACGAGTTATTCGACACGGCAAGACAGTTAACGGATAAATTGAACGGCATTGCGATGGCGGATTCGAGCTACGAATCGATATCGTTGATCCCTAAAGACCCCGCAGGCCAGTACATGACGACGGGAAACTCGATTTCCAAGGACGAAGCCATTAGCGAGCCGATTCTTAAAGCGATCGCCGACGGTAACGGCAGGGCCGTATGGAGCACGACATTGCCGAACGGATTGGACGGCAATCGCAATTCGCCTACGTTCACCGTCGGACGGATGCTTACGCAAGGCAAGCCTTATTACCTCATTCTCGAGATCAAGACAAAATCGCTTGCCGAACAGATGAGCACCGTTAATTTCGGGGAGAAGAGTTCCTCGTACATCGTTTCGAATGACGGCATGATCGTCTACGGTCCGGACCCGAAAAAATGGGGGACGAAATATGGTTACGATTTGCCTGGAGATAGCGGCACCGCGACAGTTGACGTAGACGGTACCAAGACGTTGTCGTCGGCGGGCGTTCTGGAGAAAAGCGGTTGGAGGCTGATCGGTAACATTCCGGTATCCTCTCTCGTAAAAGACGCCAAGGCGATCAGCAATTTGACGTTGGTCGTGTCCCTGATCGCGGCATTGATCGCGGCCGGAATCGGTCTGATCGTCATGGTGACGGTCGGCAAACCGCTCGCCCAGTTGCGTACGTTGATGAATGAAGGGGAAAGAGGCAACTTGACCGTCCGTTCGACCATTCGCAAGAAGGACGAGATCGGCCAAGTGTCCGACAGCTTCAACCGGATGATGGAAGAGATTACCGGTTTGGTTAAGCAAACGAACCGTTCCGCCCAAGAAGTGTTGGATACTGCCGTATCGTTGACGGATTCGTCTCGCAAGACGGCAGGGGCGGCCAAGGAAATCGCCATTGCAACGGAAGAAATCGCGAACGGAGCGACGAATCTGGCGGTCGAATCCGAGAAAGGAACGGATCTTACTATCCAGATCGGATCCCAAGTACAGTCGGTCATTCAATCCAACAACGAAATGGGACAATCCGCGAACGAGGTTGAAGAAGCCGGACGCAAAGGTACTATTTACATGAATGGTCTCATCCAGAAAACAAGCCAGACCGAAGAGATGACGCGTTCGATGGTCGAAAAGGTCGACAAGCTGAAAGAGAGCACGCTGTCGATTCGCAAAATTCTCGACGTTCTAGGCAACATATCGAAACAGACGAACATCCTCTCCTTGAACGCGACGATCGAAGCGGCCAGAGCGGGAGCCGCGGGCAAAGGCTTTATGGTCGTGGCGGACGAAATCCGCAAGCTGGCGGACCAATCGCGCGATTCGATCAGCATCGTCGGCAGCATCGTGCTGAAAATTCAGGGCGAGATCGACGAAACGGTTTCGGTATTGTCGGAAGCGTATCCGATCTTCAAGGAACAAATCGAATCCGTGCGCGAAGCGAACCAAATTTTCGTGACGGTCCAAGATAACATGGGAAGCTTCGTTCACCGCTTGGAATCCGCGACGGATTCCGTACGTCATCTGGAAGACGCGCAGAACACGCTTTCGCTGGCGATGAGCAACGTTAGCGCGGTTGCCGAGGAAGCTTCGGCAACCTCGGAGGAAGTGGCCTCCCTAAGTAACGAGCAATTGAACATCAGCGACGGATTGGTGCAGTTGTCCAATAGACTCGAGGCGGTATCCGTCGAGCTTCGCGAGTCGTTGAGCCGGTTCACGGTCGCCTAATAAAATGCATTTCGAGAGCAGATCGACAGGAATCCTTTCCTGTCGATCTGCTTTTTTAGGTTTATTTTGGAAACAATAGTGGAGGAGCATCGATGGAACGGGCAGGGAAGGGTGAACGGTTTGAAAAAGGATTGGGCCATTCGCGGATTTCACGTACTATTGCTGATCGCGATCATCTTCGGCGTGGAAGGAGCCCGCTTAGCGTGGTTGCAGCTAGGGTTGGGCAACTGGCAAACGGCAAGCGGCTCTTTGAGGCAAAACGCTTTGTTGCAGCGTTCGGACGAGCTATTGCTGGACAGCGGACGGGGACAGTTCTTCGATCGTTACGGTAGGGCGATTACGGGTATTGCCGTGCAAGCCTTGGCTGCTTTCCCGGATAATGGCATGTCGCGGGGCGCGGAAGAGGACGTCGTGCTTCTGGCTGCTTCTCTTGGAGTGAAAGCGCGACGTTTAGAGGATTGGTTATCGGAATTGCGCGTGCCCGAAGCATGGAGGGAAACGGGAAGCGGTCGGGTAATGGATCTGACGCAAACGCAAATCCGTGCGGTGGAACGAACGAAATTGCTAGGAGTTGCGGTAGTGCCGTTACTTAATCGTTATCCCGACGGATTATCGCCTTTGCATGCGATAGGCTATATCTCGCAGCATCCGGAGCAAGTACGCCTTGCCTATGCGAAGAGGCTGGACGAGCAACAAATGAAGGAAACGGATCCGATCGGCGGGGCGGGATTGGAGAAATCGATGGATCGGTTGCTTCAAGGCGTCGCCCCAACGAAGGCGATGCAAGTTACGAACGCGGAGAGATTGCCTTTAGGAGGACTCGGGTTGAGGCTGAAAGTACCGAATAACCCTCATTTTCCGGTAAAGGTGAACACGACGTTGGATTTGGACGCTCAACTCGCCGTTGAAGGCGTTCTCCGCAAATACGGCATTCATAAAGGCGCCGCGGTCGTCTTGGATGCCGCCAACTCGGATGTCAGGGCAATGGTGTCGTTACCGCGTCTCGATCCTTATCATATCCGTACCGAAGGCACGGACGAGCGCAATCACGCGCTAACGGCCGCGCCTCCGGGCTCCGTATTCAAGACGGTAACGCTGGCCGCGGCCCTTGAATCCGGAGTGACGGATTGGAATGAAAAGTTTCATTGCGACGGGCATTACGGGAAATACGGTTTGAAGTGCTGGAAGGAAGGCGGTCACGGCGATCTGACCTTGGAGCAAGCTTACGCGCAATCTTGCAACGTCGTTTTCGCAGGTTTGGCGGAACGGATGGATCCTGCTTGGTTGCAGATTACTGCAGAGAGAATGGGGCTCGGAAGGCAGATCGGTTGGCATACGGAGAAGTTCGCGGACGGCAAGCCGCTGCGGCTGCTTGGGGAAGAAGAAGCGGGTTCGATTTTCAAGGACAAGGAATCGGCCAAAGACGGAGGCGTTAGAACGGGAACAGGAATCGGCCAAAGAGACGTACGCGTAACGCCACTGCAAGCCGCGAACATGGCGGTCGCGATTTTGCATGACGGTCATGTGTTTTCCCCGAGGCTCGTGAAGGAAGTTCGTTATGCTGACGGGAATCTGATGACGACGCTCGGAGTTAAGTCCGGTAAATCGAAATACGGCCAGATCGAACCGCGTACGGCGGCGCTCTTGAGGGAGGGTATGCGGGCCGTCGTAACGGAGGGGACGGCGGAACGCGCGTTGAGTAATGCGAAGTGGACTCTGGCGGGGAAATCGGGAACCGCGGAGCTTGCGGGCAAGGAAAAAGGCCGTAACGACCATTGGTTCGTCGGTTACGGCCCTGCGATCAATCGTCCGCGTTATGCGGTAGCCGTGCTGATCGAGGATCAGCCGGCAGGCGCGAGCAATCGGGGCGCCACGGTATTCGGTGCGATCATGGACGCGCTTCGCTTTCTGGAGGAGAAGGATCCGACGGTTGCGGCTGCAACGGGTGAACGTTGAATTCCTCCCGAGGGAAGCGAATCCATCTGTGGAAGTAACCTTGATCGTATAATGCTTTTAGCAAAATCATCAGGATAGGGGCCAAAATGAGGCCCGATACGCCGAAGAGCGACAAGGAAACCATCATAAACGCCAGCATCGTGAACGCGGACACACCCACGGTCTGCCCCGTAATTCTCGGCTCCAGGAATTGTCTCGTGAGCGTGACGACGAGGAGCAATACGGTCAGCCAGATGGCGAGCGGCGTGTCCCCGACCACGAATAAGTAGACGATCCATGGAATGAAGAGCGTGCTTACGCCTAGCAACGGCAGGACGTCGAATATTCCGGCTAACAGAGCGATCGCGAACGCATTGTCTACGCGGAGCGCGAGCAAAGCGATGAAGATAACGATAAACGTAATGCTGATAAGCTTTCCTTGGGCTTTCAAGTAAGCTCCGATTCCTCTAAAAACGTTCGTGCGGAGAAAATCGAAAGCGATCTTGATCGTTTTGGGCGCGCGGTCGCTGCTCAACTTTTTCCACATGTCGATTTCCAAGCTTAAAAAGTAGGCAAGGATAATCGCGATGGAGAAATTGACCACGAAAGCGGAAAAAGACGTGAGCGCGCCGACTAGCCAACCTAGGAAATCCTTCGCGAGGATGGCGCCTTTGTCCGTAATGAATTCGGTGGCGTTCGTCAGCTTGGCCGAGATGTCGGGAGGCAGAGATTCTATTTTGCCTTGCAGATTAGCGGTCAATAATTCGATCTGGCGTTGAAGAAGCTGCTGGTACTTCGGCAGGTTATCGCTTAACTGGCTGATCTGTTGCGTGAAAATAAAACCGAGTCCGATAAAGATCGCGAGAATGACGAGGACGAAAAGCAAGACGCTAATGCCCGATGCGAACGCTTTGCGCAGACCTAAGCGATTCAAACGCTTAGCCAGTGGTTCGATGCACCAGAATACGATGAAAGACAAGAAAACGGGGGTGGCAAGATTGTACAAGTAACTGAACAAGTACATCGTCAGCCAGACGGTTAATGCGATTACGCCGATATCGAATGCGGTTCGCCAATACTTTTGGTACAAAGACAACATCGTTAGACCCATCCTTCTTTACGTTCGCTCAATTAAGTATGCTTGCCATTTAGTGCTTATTGTACACGATTCCAAAAAAGATGCCTATAAGAATGCCTATTTTACGGTGGTATATGATAAAATAGATGTATACGTACTACCGTGCGCACTTTAAATACGGCAATCAAGATGGTGGGGAAGGCATGGAAATCATCCTTTGGATCGGTTTTTATTTTTTGGCTTTTTATGCTTTTTTGCCGGCTTTAATTAGCCGGATTTTTGGCTTTAGGGTGTTTATGAAAGGAATATCGGATACGGATATCGCTCTTACGTTCGATGACGGACCGGATCCGGTCTATACGCCGAAGTTGCTCGATTTATTGAAGCGTACCGGTGCCAAGGGGACATTTTTCGTCGTCGGCGAGAACGCCGAACGGCATCCCGATATCATCGCCCGCATTCATGCGGAAGGTCACGTTATCGGGATCCACAATTACGTCCACCATACGAACTGGTTCATGCGTCCAAGCACGGTGAAACGGCAAATCCACCGCACTTCTGACGTTATCAAGCGAATTACGGGCTCCAGACCGATGTATTATCGCCCTCCTTGGGGGATCGTGAACGTGTTCGATTTCGCGAACCTCGGTTATTTGCAAATCGTACTGTGGTCAGAGCTATTCGGCGATTGGCGTAAACGCGTAGGCGCGGAGAAGCTGTACAAGAGAATGAAGCGGAAGCTGAAGCCCGGACAAGTATTCCTGCTACACGATTGCGGGATTACGTTCGGCGCGGATCGCGACGCCCCGGCCAGTACGATTTCGGCATTGGAGAGGATTCTGGACGACGGCAAACAATTGGGCTTCCGGTTCGTCGGGATCGATGACATGATCGCCGTCACGGAGCGTGCCAAGAACGCGAAGATTTCCGCGCGTCGCGACGCGAAGAGTCCGATATCCCGCGGCGAGCCCGCCGACGACAATCAACAAGCGATCGGCCCCGTTAAGAAAATCATCGTCAGCTTGTGGATGGTTTACGAAAAAGTATTCCATGTTCTTTTCAGACTTCGCCCGGTAGGTACCAGTCACTTCTTCAATTATCGGATTCGGAAATATTCCGGACCTCCGCTCGACTTTGTGGAAGGTCAGACGCTTCGTTCCGGGGATCAAATCATGGAAATCCATTTCGATAATCAGATGCTGTTCGACCTAAGCATGAAGTCCAAGTCTACGATGCAAGTCGGCATTCGAATCATACGCGAGATGCAAGGAGCGCTTCCCGATATGGCGCGAGAGCTGGCTATCGCTCCTAAGGGCGACCAAGTCAAAGCTCTCTACGGAATCTCGATGATCCATCGGGGAGCGGACGTTCTAGGTTATGAGACGTTCGAACTTCCAAAGAGCATGTTCTCTTGGATGACGAATTTATACCTTCGTTTTCTAATACGAGTCATTCATCCGTCAGGTAACGAAAGAGTTCGCGGCAAAGGCGATACGATGAACCCGCGGATGATCGTTATGCCCCGGGAAATGTTGCTAAGCTGGGCCGACGAGTCAAGTCCCCGCAAACGCAGGCCGGCAAACAAAAATTCCGCCGAGATCGAGAGCGCGGCGAGTATTAGCGCGGATCGCGAAGTCGAGCTTGCTGATTTCGAAGAAAGCACGATCGGCAAGCTCGTATAGAAGCCTTAAGAATATCGCATAGCCCAAAAGAACCGTCCCTGCGAGGGACGGTTCTTTTGTATGATTTCTAGATTTACATTTTCATGACGCCGCCCATGCTGGCGTTGGTTACCATTGCGGAGTAACGGGCAAGATAGCCACGTTTGATCTTCGGCTCGAAGCCTTTCCATTCGGAACGGCGGCGATCCATCTCGGCATCGCTCACTTCGAGGGTAATCGAACGATTGTTCATATCCAGCTCGATAATGTCTCCGTCCTCGACGAATGCGATCGGGCCGCCTTCCGCCGCCTCCGGCGAAATATGTCCGATGGCGATGCCGCGGGATGCGCCGGAGAAACGTCCGTCGGTGATAAGACCGACTTTGGTTCCAAGGCCCATGCCGACGATCTGGGAAGTCGGAGCAAGCATCTCGGGCATGCCCGGTCCGCCTTTAGGTCCTTCGTAGCGGATTACTACGACGTGGCCTTCTTTGACTTTGCCTTCCGCTAGCCCTTGAAGAACTTCCTCTTGGGAATCGAAGCAGATGGCCGGACCGCGGTGATAGCCGCCGACCGATTTGTCGACTGCGCCGACTTTGATGATCGAGCCGCCCGGTGCCAAGTTACCGAAGAGGACGGATAATCCGCCTTCTTTGGAATGCGGATCGTCGATCGGACGGATGACGGAATGATCCGTAATCTCGGCACCTTCGACGTTCTCGCGCAACGTCTTGGCCGATACGGTCAGAACGTCGCCTTTCAGAGCGCCTTCCTTCTTGAAGAGCTCGTTGATGATAGCGCTAACGCCGCCTGCATTGTGCAAATCTTCGATATGGTGATCGGAAGCCGGAGCGAGCTTGGACAAATAAGGTACGCGTTTCGCTACTTCGTTAATTCGCTCGATCGGATAATCGATGCCGGCTTCATGCGCTAAAGCTAGCGTGTGAAGAACGGTATTCGTGGAGCCGCCCATCGCCATATCGAGCGCGAACGCGTTGTCGATCGAGTCGATGGTCACGATATCGCGAGGCTTGATATCCAGCTTAACGAGCTCCATCAATTGTCTTGCGGATTGTCTGACGAAATCGCGGCGTTCCGGAGCGACGGCCAGGATCGTGCCATTACCCGGCAGCGCGAGACCAAGCACTTCGGCGAGGCAGTTCATGGAGTTGGCCGTGAACATACCGGAGCAAGAACCGCATGTCGGGCAACCGTATTGTTCAAGCTCGGTAAGGCTCTTCTCGTCGATCTTGCCGGTCATGAACGCGCCAACGCCTTCGAATACGGAAGTGAGCGAGATCGCGCGACCATCGCTCGTACGGCCGGCTTTCATCGGTCCGCCGCTGACGAACAGCGTCGGGATGTTGACGCGAAGCGCGGCCATCATCATTCCGGGCGTGATTTTGTCGCAGTTCGGGATACATACCATGCCATCGAACCAGTGGGCATTAACCATCGTCTCGACGGAGTCGGCGATAATCTCGCGGCTTGCCAGAGAGTATCTCATGCCGATATGGCCCATCGCGATGCCGTCGTCGACGCCGATCGTATTAAACTCGAAAGGCACGCCGCCGGCTTCGCGAATCGCATCCTTGACGATTTTGCCGAATTCCTGCAAGTGAATGTGTCCGGGAACGATGTCGATGTAAGAATTGCATACCGCGATAAGAGGTTTGCCGAAATCTTCTTCTTTAACGCCTGCCGCTCGCAGCAAGCTGCGGTGCGGAGCGCGGTCGAAGCCTTTGGTAATCATGTCTGAACGCATTTTTTTGTTAGCCAACAATAGCCCCTCGCTTTCGGTTAAATCGGAATGTCTTATCCTTGATTATACCACTGTAGCGGACGAGTTGACTAGAAGACTGCACGCGCATATCGGCGATTATTATGCTGAATCAACCGTCATTGCGGCTGCTTAAATCCAAATAACCTCAAGGCCTAACGGCCAAGAGGTTATTTGTTTTGCTCGGGGAATAGGTTCGCAAGACCGGCGAAGGGGAGATTCTCGTAGTGGTCGGTTTTGTAGACGACCTCGCTCTCGATTCTCGCTTCGTCGCTAAGCTTGTTGCGCTTAAACTGGAATTGATCGAAAAGCTTGACGAGGATGTGCGCCGTATTGATCGCGTCGTCCATCGCGCGATGGTGGGAGCCCGCGAATGGAATTTCCAGCATTTCGAGCGCGGGCTTCAAGCCCATCTGTTGATGCTTCTCCAGCTTGTAGATCTTGGATAGCATTTTTTGCAAATTGTTATGATTGACGATCCAATCCGTCGGGATCTGATGTTGACGGCACTCTTGTACGAGTTGACGGAGGTCATCCGGTCCCCATGCGCATAAGAAGTATTCTTCCGTGCCCATCCAATCCGCATAGGCCCGCAATACTTGAGAGAGCGAACCCGCACTGTTTACGTCATCCTGGGTTATCCCGGTAAACGTCGTCGTGTCGGCGGATAGTTGAGGAACGATCGCGGGTTTAACGAACGATTGGAAAGTATCGATAATTTGGGGGACGCCGTCGACAACGCCGACTCTGGCCGCGCCGATCTCGATTATTTCGGCGATCTGGCCTTTTTTACGGCGAACCGTCATCTCCAGATCGTATACGATTATAGTCACTTCATGCACCTCTAAGACATTCCGATAATAAAAATCCGTACCTTTGTTATTATAGTCTTCCCGCGGTCATTTGTCAGTGTGGAAAAATCGATTAGGGTTTCCAATTAAAAAGCCATCCCGACTTCCGGGATGGCTTCAAGGCTAGCGGTAAGTAAGTTACAGAGTCGGCTTAAAAAACATGAATAAGAAGAGGAGGACTCCGAGGCTAGTGGCTACATAATTAATCTTGTTGACCTTCGCAATTTCTGCGGCAAGCTCGGGCGATACCGATTGCTCCGCAGTATCCGTGGCGGCGAGAACTTTAACGCTCAATTTCTGGGCGGCAGGGGACATGAACGCGATTACGACGATCTGAATAAGCACGTAAATCGCGATCGAGCCGTAAATCCATAGCTCCTTGAAGCCATAGTCTCCGAGCCAGGCGAGAAGCAGCCCGCTTAAGACGGCGACGGAGCCGAGAAGTTTCGGGAATTTCTCCAGCTTGGGCAACAATCCGATCGAGTTGCGAAGCTGTCCGAAATTTTGCCCCCTGCGCAGCAAGACGTGGGCGAAATAGGTAGGCCCGATTCCGATAATCGCGGATAAAACATGGATGAATACAAGTGCGTTAAGCCAGTCTTCGTTAAGACCCGAATATCCATTTAGAGACAATTCATTAACCCCTTTCATGAAATAGTAACTCATTCAGATTTAACATCTTCTTTAGAGTTCGACATTTTTTCCAAATTCCTCCTGATCGCGCGTTTACCTGTAAAGCTTAACACGGGATTACAGGTTTGCCAGTCACGAAAAAGTCACTTTAGGTCATGCATGACTGTC
This sequence comes from Cohnella endophytica, assembly GCF_003628305.1. Lineage (GTDB taxonomy): Bacteria > Bacillota > Bacilli > Paenibacillales > Paenibacillaceae > Cohnella > Cohnella endophytica. The sequence continues at coordinate 322,924 of NZ_RBZM01000004.1, forward strand.
ATTTCACGTCATCGGACAACGATAATTAATATGGGAATATATGCAACGTTATCGGGTAATAGTCGCCCGGTGCCGGGCAGGATGATGGAATAATTTGATTGTATTTGGGGGCATTCTTTTAATGTTATATTCGATACCGTAAACAAAACAAATGCCTCATTGGGGGAAGTATAAACATGGTATGGTACTTGAAGGCGTTAAAGAATTACGTAGGATTTCAAGGGAGAGCTAGACGTAAGGAATACTGGATGTTTGCTCTTTTCAGTGCCATCGTTTCCATCGTCCTTGCAACAATCGAGTCAGTCGCTAATCTATCCTCATTTTTGACGGGAATCTATTCCTTGGCTATTCTGCTGCCTTCTTTAGCTGTTTCATTTCGTAGATTACATGATACCGGAAGAAGCGCATGGTGGCTTTTAATTAGTTTGGTTCCCATAATCGGTTTCATCGTATTGCTAGTATTTTCATGTCAAGATAGCCAGAAAAACAATAATCGATATGGTGCCAATCCTAAAAATTAGTTTTTACGGAAACAAAAAAAGTCGAAGCTCTCAAGATGAGCTTCGACTTTTTTTGCGGTATAAAGAGATTCATATGTAATCTTATATAGATCTAGGAAAACTGATATTTCATCAAAGCTTCGTCCTCCTTACAATAAGATCAGGAGATAGCGAGTTGGACACAATCGAATCTTATGGGGGATGGATCCATGAAAAGAGTAGCCTACGTATTAGCAACCGTTGTTGCGTTGACCTCATTAACGCTTGCGGGCTGTTCGGGAAACAACGATAATGCCTCAACAACGCCGCAATCGCAATCCGATGCGCCATCGTCAAGTTCTTCCGCCTCAACGGGGACGGTTGCGGTAGACGCTGATCCGTTCGGCAAATACGATCCGCCGATCAAGATGACTGCGGTGAACACCCTGATCGCAGGCAACGCCAAGTTTTTGCCGGGAGAATCTCCGAGCAACAATATATGGATCAAAACTTACGCAGACGAGCTCGGCATTGATGTCAACGTGCTATGGGGAAGCGATAACGTAGATAAGCTGACTTTAATGGTCGCTTCCGGAGATTTGCCCGATATATTCGCTTTGCCCGGCGACTCTACGATGTTCGATCAACTCGTGGATCAGGGGCAACTGGCAGATTTGACGGACGTCTACGAGAAATATGCCTCGCCTCTTGTGAAAGACTTAATGACTCGCGACGGCGGACGCACATTGGAAGGCAGTAAACGAAACGGCAGGATGTATTCCATCCCGAGGTGGCACGATCCTATCGATGCGTCGTTGGTGCTGTGGGTCAGGGAAGATTGGCGCGTAAAACTTAGCTTGCCCGAGCCCAAGACGATGGACGATGTCGTTGCGATCGCTAATGCCTTCGCAACGCAAGATCCGGACGGGAACAACAAAGCCGATACGACAGGTTTGTACGTATCGGGAGACGGCACGGAACCGGACGGTTATTACAACTTGGATCCGATCTTCTATGGATTCCACGCTTACCCTAATTCTTGGGTGGAAGATGCAAGCGGGAAACTCGTATACGGCAAAACGCAGGCGGACGTCATGAAGCCGGCTTTGAAAATGCTCCAGGATATGTACAAGAACAAACTGATTCCAAAGGAATTCGCTTTAAAAAAGGGAGAACAGCTCGAAGAAGATACCGCACAAGGCAAATACGGTCTGATCTATGGAGAATACTATTTTCCCGATTACCCGTTGCGATCTCTGAAGCAGGCGGATCCGAAGTCGGATTGGAAAGCGTACGCCATCGTATCGGCCGACGATCGGCAAGCCAAAATGCCGGTTCCGGGACTGGAAATTTTGAATCGGTTCGTCGTTAGGAAAAACGCGGAGCATCCGGAAGCGGTCATCAAAATGCTGAATCTTGCTACCGAGAAACTGTTCGGTCCGAATGCGGACTATGCCAAATACAATATCGACGCGCAAACAAATCGTAGCATTTGGAAATATACGGTCGTGCAGCAGCTGATGCCAAGGCAAGAGGACAATAAGTACGTGAACATCAATAAAGCTCTGGAGACTAAGATCACGTCATCGTTAACGACCATCGAGAAAGACGCCTACGATAAAGTCGTCGATTATATGAATAACGGAACGCTCGACAATTGGCCTTATTTCGCGATGTACGGTCCTGGCGGATCGATTAGGCATCATCTGGAATACGAGAAGGACGGCCGGCTTCTATACGATAAATTTACGGGAACGCTGACTCCGGCCATGATCGAGAATAAGGATGCGCTCGACGTGAGGTTTAACGACGTTTTGGTGAAAATCATCATGGGGTCGGACGTAAACGAATACGATAAATTCGTGGAAGATTGGTACAAGCTCGGCGGAGACAAGATGACCCAGGAAGCGAACGCTTGGTATACCGCTAATAAGAAGTAAGGAAGCGGAATGAACCGGAGAGGCAAGGTATGCCTGTTCATCCCTTGCCTCGAAGATATGGCGGAGGTGGCTGAAATTTCTCGTGCGGTCGATATGAAGCGGAACATTCCGCTGCACTTTATGCTCTTGCCGGGAGTCGTGCTTGTATTTATTTATAGTTATTGGCCGATGGCTGGCTTGGTGCTGGCTTTCCAGAAATTCAATATCGCAAGGTTCGCGAGCGGAGGCTACTTCGCTTCGCCGTTCATCGGAATCGACAATTTCAAATACGTGTTCGGCATGCCCGAGTTTCCCCGCGTGTTATGGAATACCGTGTTCATTGCCTCTATGAAGATCGTGGCGGGCACGGTCGCGCCGATCCTATTCGCCATTCTTCTGAACGAAGTAGGCAAAGCCTGGCTCAAGAGAGCCGTCCAAACGGTGACCTATCTGCCTTATTTTCTATCCTGGGTCATCTTGGGCGGGATTATTAGCGACATCTTATCTTCCGACGGAATGATCAATCAAATGCTGGCATCGCTTCATTTTCAGCCTGTTTTCTTTCTTGGAGATAATCGCGTCTTCCCTTATATGCTGGTCATTACGGATTTGTGGAAATCTACCGGGTTCAATACGATCATTTACTTGGCTGCGTTGACCAGCATTAACCCTGCTTTGTACGAGGCTGCCGTCATTGACGGAGCGAACCGTTGGAAACAAACGCTGCACGTCACGCTTCCCGGAATGATGCCGATTATCGTTCTGCTCGGAACTTTAAGCTTGGGCGATATTTTGAATGCCGGATTCGAACAAATTTTCGTGTTGTATAATCCGGTCGTGTTTCAAAGCGGCGATATTATCGATACTTTCAACTATCGAATCGGACTTCTGGGCGCAAAATACGATATCGGAACAGCGATCGGATTGTTCAAATCATGCGTATCCCTCGTTATGGTCTCGGTGTCGTATGCGTTAGCTTCGAAATTTGCCAATTATCGAATCTTCTAAGCGAACGAAGGTGTATGTAAATGAAAAGGTCTGCAGGGAAAATCACATTTGACTATTTAAATATGACTATACTATTCCTAATATCCTTGCTATGCTTATTTCCATATATTCATATATTGGCTGTTTCTTTAAGCTCAAGCGCATCGGTAGCGGAAGGGAAAGTTACGTTCTGGCCGGTCGACTTCACCATGAATTCCTATAACTTTGTCGCAAGCGGTTCTCGATTTATGACAGCCTTCGGTATCTCGGCGAAACGGGTTCTGCTCGGCGTCGTCATTTATATGATCATTACCGCCATTACGGCGTATCCGCTGTCGAAGGAAGATCGGCGTTTTAAATCGCGTACCGTATACGTGTGGTATTTCGTTGTCACGATGTTCGTGAGCGGCGGGTTGATTCCCACGTTTCTAGTCGTCAGATCGACGGGGTTGATGGACAGCATCTGGGCGCTAATTTTGCCGGGAGCCGTACAAATTTTCAACATCGTCATTTTATTGAATTTTTTAAGAGGTCTTCCCAAGGAGCTGGAAGAAAGCTCTTTTTTGGATGGCGGAGGACATCTCACCTATTTCCTTAGAATTGCGCTGCCGTTGTCCGTACCGTGTCTGATGACGCTCACTCTTTTTACCATCGTGTATCATTGGAACGCTTGGTTCGACGGTTTGATCTACATTAACAGCCCCGACCGTTATCCGTTGCAGACCTATATTCAGATGAACGTCATCGAGCCCGGCCGGCGGGTTAGAGACATTACCGATCTGGACGTATTAAAGACGGTATCGCAAAGTACGCTCAGAGCCGCGGAAGTGTTAGTTACGTCGATACCCGTCTTACTAGCGTATCCCTTTATTCAAAAGTATTTTATTACGGGTATTACGCTCGGCAGCGTGAAAGAATAATCTTCTGATCGGGAGGAGCAGCATGCATAAGATCCTTATCGTGGATGATCAGAAAATCGAGAGAACGGGAATCAAATTTCTAATTCATGAGTATCGTCTCGACTTGGAAGTGGCCGAAGCGGAAAACGGAAACAAGGCTCTTGACTATATCAGGAATCACGATCTGGACATTTTGTTTACGGACATTCGCATGCCGTTCATGGATGGACTGACTCTTGCCGAACAAACGAGAATCATCAAGCCGGACGTAAAAATCGTCATTTTCAGCGCTTACGGAGAATTCGAATACGCGAGAAAAGCGCTGGAACTGCACGTTCATCATTATGTTTTGAAGCCGGTGCAGGATCAAGAGTTTCTGGATGCGATCCGTAGCGTTTTCGAATTGTGCGCGCGAGAGAAAGCGGAAAAGGAGCGGACCCTTCGCTTGCTGGACGGTTATCGCAATGCTTTGAAACGCGATGACACCGATCGATTGCTTTCTATTCCTTCAGAAATACTGCAAGTAAGCAAGTCGCCAGAAAACGGAATCAACAAGGCGGTCATGAGTGCCGTTAAATTTATACACGACAATTACATGCGACCGATCGGCGTAGAGGCGGTCGCGGCTGAAGTGTATTTGTCGGCGGATTATTTGAACAGCCTATTCAAAGAGCAAACCGGTTACAGCTTAATGAAATATATTACCTCCTGCAGGCTGAAAAAAGCGGAGGAGCTGCTCAAAGGAACGAACCGCAAGATCGCGGACATCGGCAAATGCGTAGGGTATCAGGACACGTCCTATTTTTGCATGATTTTCAAAAATTGTTACGGAGACAGCCCGGCAAAATATCGGGAAAAGGTCGAATAAGATGAAGCCGTTTATGCGCTATTTCAAAAATTTGCGTTTCAAGCATAAGCTATTTCTTTCCTATTCGCTCGTAGTCGTGATTCCGATTATGATCCTTGGCATTTATTCGTTCGAAAGAGCCAAGTTCGCGCTCGAAGTGCAGGTGGAGAATAAGTGGCGCGTCTCCCTGACGCAATCGGCCAGCAATATCGACAATAAAGTCAAGCAATATGAAAGCGTTGCCGATTTTATCGGCATCAACAAGCGGATTCAGCGCATATTGAAAAACGATTATTCCGACATGTTTCTGTTATATGACGATATGACCCACTATCTGGGACCGACGCTGTCGGATATTCTTTACTTGAATGGCGATATCGACAAAATTATGATCTACTGCAACAAGGATATTCCGGAATATGGCCAATTTACCCGTTCCAGCGCCCGAGTAAGCGATTCGTCCTGGTTTAAGGAAGCGCTTACGAAACCTTCTTTGTACGATGACGGCGGGCGGGTTTTTGCCGTGCGCAAAATCGTAAGCATAAATAATAGTGCAACGGATCTGGGCGTGCTCTATATGGAAATCAACGTAGGCAAATTGTTACAAGGCTTGGCCGAATCGATCACGGACCAATACGGCATAACGGTTCTGGATAAGCACGGGAATACCGTATATGCGCGTAATACGTTCATAGATTCAAAGTATGCGCTGAATGGAAGCGAACTTCCGGATACGATCTCGCACAAGATGACGTTCAACGGCGAGACGTATCGCTTCATCCGAAGCGAAATGCCGGAATCAGGCTGGTCGATCTATTTCTATACGCCGCAAAAGCTCATGCCGGTGCACGGGCGCGATATTATCGAAGCGACGGTTCTGATTGCCGGTATTTGCCTCGTCGTGTTGATTCTGATCATTTGGCTGTTCTCCAATACCTTCGTCAAAAGAATCGCATGGCTTAATCGGATGATGCTGCGGGTACAGAACGGAGACTTGCAAGTGGAAGTGTCCAGTGACTCGTCGGATGAAATCGGAGAGCTGATCAACCGGTTCAGGGTGATGCTTAAGCGGATCAATAACTTGATCGACGACGTCTACCGAAGCGAAATCACGCAGAAAGAGGCGGAATTTAAAGCGCTTCAAGCCCAGATTAACCCGCATTTTTTATATAACGCGCTCTCCTTGATTAACTGGAAGGCGAAGATGATTCATGCCAAAGATATTAGCGATATCGCGAACTCCATATCCAGATTTTATCGGACAACGTTAAACAACGGCAAAAACGTCATCTCGATTCGCGACGAATTACGGAATACGCAGGCTTATCTGGAAATCCAAAGCGTGATGCACGACAACGGTTTCGAAGTCAGATACGACGTGGAAGAAGAAATCTATTCCTACGATATGATTAAGCTGATTTTGCAACCGATCGTCGAGAACGCCATTCATCATGGAATCGAAAGAATGATAGAAGGACGGGGGCTGATCGTCATATCCGGCCGTCTCGAGGGCGACAGCATTGAATTTCTGGTCTCCGACAACGGTCCCGGGATGGAACAAGATGTGATTGACGGCATCTTCGTCAAGCAGTCCGTCGGATATGGTTTATTGAACGTCCACAATCGAATACGGCTATTTTTCGGAAATGCCTATGGAATCAGTATCGCGAGCGATGTCGGCGAAGGGACGATCGTGAAGCTACAACTGCCGAAATTTAACAATGTTTCGGGTTATTAAGGGAAGTCAAAGACGGAGGTTGGGCGATGGGAAAAGTAAAAATCGGAGTCGTAGGTTTGAATTTCGGTTCCGCGATTATCGCCGAGCTGACATCAAAAGCAGGCGCCAAATGGTTCGAGCTGGCGGGGGTATGCGATCTGGATGCGGATAAAACCAGAAGTTACGCGATCAAATACGGAGTACGGGCATTTGCCAGCCTTGACGAGTTGCTCGGTGACGAAGAAATTCGCGCAATTGGGTTGTTCACACCGCCCGTTGGACGCGCCGCATTGATTGATCGAATCATTTCCGCCGGAAAAGACGTGATCACGACCAAGCCCTTCGAGCTTGATGTGGAGCAAGGAATAGGAATATTAAAGAAGGCGGAAAGACTAGGCAGGGTCATTCATCTGAATTCGCCTTCTCCTTGGTTACCCTCCGATCTACAGCTTCTTAAACAATGGCATGAGCGATATGAGCTTGGGCAGCCCGTCGCATGCAGGGCGGAAGTCTGGTGCGATTACCGGGAGAGATTTACGGGGACATGGTACGACGATTCAGAACAATGCCCGGTTGCTCCTATTTATCGAATCGGCATTTATTTGATTAACGATATCGTCAGATTGTTCGGAGAAGCGGATCAGGTTCAAGTGATGCATTCCAGGCTCTTCACCGAACGACCTACGCCGGACAATGCCCAACTCGGCATCAAATTCAAGAACGGCGCGATCGGCAATATTTTCGCTTCCTTCTGCGTCGACGACGGCCAAGCCTATAAGTATGCCTTGATCGTCAATTACGAAAAAGGAACCGTCTACCGGAATATCCTCCCGAAGCGGTTCGACGAGAATGGAGATAACTTCGAAAGCGAAATGATGCTGGTCACCCAAACGAAAGACGAGCCTTTCCACGTGGAGAGAGCGTCTCTGCCGGGCGCCGTCGGACAATATCAATGGGAGGCTTTCTACCGGGCTATCCAGGGGGAAAGATCGGAGCAAACCGTCTCAGCTGGTGAAATTATCGAAGGGATAAAGATCATTAGGGCGATGAGCAAGGCGGAAAAGTCGGGGAGATCGGAGAAAGTGTAAGCGCAAACAAAGATCGATGGATCGCCATACGGATCGAGGAAATCTTATATATCGGATTTTCCTTGACATCTCTAAACTGATGGCGTGAGGGGATGGGCGGCGACTAGATTGCGTAGGGGCTGATCATCCATCCTCTAATTCCTCGTTAAGGAGAGTGTATTGATGTTAAAGGAAACGAAATTGAATCGTCATGGGGGCAGTACTCGCAGATTATCGGGTTTTTGGGCAACGGTTCTGGTTTCGGCGCTTGTTTTCTCTCTGATGATTGGCATCATCGACGTTCCTATCTCCAAAGCTTCGACCGCCGTTCCGGCTTTTCCGGGGGCGCAAGGCGGCGGCGCGATCTCCGCCGGTGGTCGCGGAGGAGCCGTCATCAAGGTGACCAATTTAAACGATTCCGGACCCGGTAGCTTACGGGCATGCGCTACCGCCTCCGGTCCGCGGACATGCGTCTTTACGGTCGGAGGCACGATTAACCTTATGAGCACGATCTTAATCACGAACCCGAATTTGACGATAGCCGGGCAGACGGCTCCCGGCGGCGGGATCTTGATCAAAGGCACGAATATGTCGGACAATATGATCATGGTCGGCGTCGTCGGACAAGACGCTAACGTCATTATCCGATATTTGAGGCTTCGCAAAGGATACAATGCGAACGGCGACGACAGTGGCGGAGCGATCGAAATTTACAACGGCAACAATATTATTTTGGATCATATCTCCGTGAGCTGGAATCAAGACGAGGGGATCGGCGTATGGAAGAGCGCCAACATTTCCACCAAGAACGTTACCAGCCAGTATAATATTATGGCGGAAGGGCTATATCCTCACTCTACCGGCTTGCTTGCCGGAGGAGAGGGAGGGCAGGATACGGAAACCGATATCGACATGCATCATAATCTGATCATGAACGATACCCATCGCAATCCGCTCTTGAAGACCAAATCAAGCCGCGTCGTCAACAACATCACGTACAATCAGAGTTTTTATCTCGCTCAGGTCGGCGGCGGGATTTCGGTGGATTTCATCGGGAACAAGTATAAGAAAGGACCTCTATACGGCGTTACGACGTACGAGAGCAACTTCTACCCTCACGAAATCCAAGCTTTTCCTCAAGCCGTACCCTATGACAACAATACCGCGCATGGCGATCCTTCCATCTATTTGTCGGGCAACGTCGGCTGGAACCAAACGAATCCGAGCGGCAACCAGTGGCTGTTGACTAGCAAGATCGCTTGGGAGAACGAACCGGAGACCGGCGCGGCAATCCCCGCCTCTTGGAAACGTACTACGCCATTGCCCAACACGACCTATCCGATTGCGGCGGAGCCTGTCGGCAATATCGAAGATAGCATTCTTCCGACCGTAGGCGCATCGCAGCGGATTTCATGCGACGGTGCGTGGGTTCCCGCGAGAGACAGCGTCGATACGCGGTTAATTAATCAGTATCAGACAAATACCGGTATTAACTTTATTATTACGAACGAAAGTCAAGTCGGCGGATATCCGACGATAGCGGGCGGCACGCCATGTACGGACACCGATAACGACGGCATGCCGGACGCCTGGGAAATCTCTAACTTCGGCAATCTCAATCAGACGAGTAACGGAGATTTCAACAACGACGGCTACACGAATTTGGAGAAGTTCATGAACGGCATGTTGCCCGTCTCCGCTTCTGCACTCGTCAGTAACCTGACGGTAAACGACATCGCCAACGCGGCGAATTGGTCCGTCCGTAGCAACATTCGGATTGGGGATTTGGTTTACGGGGACCGAGCTAACTTGTTTGCGTCGATGCCTTCGAGCATGGCCGGAAGCGATTGGATCAGGCCGGCGAACGACTCCAAGTCCTATACGGGAACGACGCTCGCGAGCTTCAAGGTGAACGCCTCTAGCGATGTCTATGTCGCCCACAACGACGCGATTGCCGTAAAGCCTTCCTGGATGTCGTCGTGGACGGACACCGGACAAGACGTAACGTCCGATGCCGGACTGACCTACAGCCTGTACAAGAAAAACTACGCAAGCGGCTCCACCGTGTCTCTCGGCAATAACGGAGACGCTTCGGGACCGAGTAACTATTTCGTCATCATGAAAAATGCGACTGGCCCTCTTGTCAGCAATCTGACGGTGAACGACGCGTCCAACGCGGCGAATTGGTCTATCCGAAGCAACATTCGGAACGGGGATTTGGTCTATGGAGACCGAACGACATTGTTTACGTCGATGCCTTCAAGCGTTGCCGGAAGCGATTGGATCAGGCCGGCGAATGACTCGAAGTCCTACACGGGAACTACGTTGGCCAGTTTCAAGGTGAACGCCGCGAGCGACGTCTATATCGCGCACAACGACGCGATTTCCGCCAAGCCTTCTTGGATGTCGTCGTGGACGGACACCGGCCAAGACGTGACGACCGATGCCGGACTGACCTACAGCCTGTATAAAAAAAGCTTTGCAAGCGGCTCCACCGTGTCGCTCGGCAATAACGGCGATGCTTCGGGGCCGAGCACTTATTTCGTGATCGTCAAGTGAATGTCTTGAACTAAGAAACGATGGAGCTCCGCTTAGATCGGCTGATCTAAACAGGAGCTCCATCGTTTTTTGCCGTTAACGCTTCGCCTTATAAAACTCATGATAAAGTTTCATTAACGCCCTTTTCTCGATACGGGATACATACGACCTCGATATGCCAAGCTCCCGCGCGATCTCCCGCTGCGTCCGCTCGTCTCCGCCGCCGTCCAATCCGAACCTTCCCCGAATGACTTCTTGCTCTCGCTCGTCTAGAATATCCAGATTGCGATATATTTTGCTTTTCTCTATTTTCAGTTGAACCTTTTCGACGACCTCGTCCGGTTCCGTCCCCAGAATATCCTGCAGGGTGATTTCGTTGCCTTCCTTGTCCGTTCCGATGGGGTCGTGGAGGGAGACGTCTTTGCGTGTTTTCTTCAGCGATCTCAGATGCATAAGTATTTCGTTCTCGATGCAACGAGCGGCGAACGTGGCGAGCTTCGTACCTTTGTTCGGCTGGAAGCTCTCGATGGCTTTAATGAGACCGATCGTGCCTATGGAAATCAGGTCTTCCAGATCTTCTCCGGTGTTGTCGAATTTCTTGACGATATGGGCGACCAGACGCAGGTTATGCTCGATGAGCAGATTGCGCGAGACGGGATTGCCCTCCGCTAGCCGTTGCAGGTGAAGAGCTTCTTCTTCGTCGGTCAGCGGCTGGGGAAAAGCGTTGTTCTTCACGTAAGAGACAAGCAAGGAGAGCTGCTTGATGAATAGGGCGATCGAAGTGATAAAACCGGGCACGGGTAGGCCACCTCCGGTAGTAGGTTCGGCTTGCGGATAAGGAGCATTATCATTGTATGTGGGTTTGCGCCTATCCGTGCCTGTCACTAGGAAAATGATGCCGGCTCCTTTTTTAACTCAAAGTATCAATATATGCGCATGTGCAAATGTTCTTGGATCGGCATTTTTTTGGAACCCGCGGGAAATAATGAACACGATAAGTTTATGTTCATTTTCCATGGAGGTGCGACTATGGCAGTGAAAGGCGCGGGAAGCGGCGCGGGAGCTTATAAGCCGGTGTCCATGTCATCCAAAGAGTATCAAGCCTTCGCCAAGGCAAGGGGGCCGGTCCGGTCCGTTTGGACCAATTGCTTGAAAGCCTTTTTGGTCGGGGGCGTGATCTGCACGATCGGCGAGGGCGTACAGAAATTTTTCATGGCGGCATTTCACATGTCGTCGCGCGATGCCGGCAATCCGACGGTCGCGATCATGATCTTGTTCTCCGTCATTCTGACCAGCATGGGCGTCTACGACAAAATCGCCCAGTGGGCCGGGGCCGGGACTGCCGTTCCCGTAACGGGATTCGCCAATTCCATGGCATCCGCGGCGATCGAGCATAAGAGCGAAGGTTTGGTGCTGGGAGTAGGAGCGAATATGTTTAAGCTGGCGGGCTCCGTTATCGTTTTCGGGGTCGTGGCGGCATTCGTCGTGGGCATCATCTATTGGATTTTCGGAATCGGGGCTTGGCATGATACTACAGGGTAAACGCTCATGGGTATTTCCCAAGCCGCCCGTCATTATAGCGACAGGAACCGTCGCAGGCCCGGAAGAAGGCGAAGGTCCGCTCGCTTCGGAGTTCGACCTCGTACATCCGGATTTGGAGATGGGTCAGCCCACTTGGGAGAAAGCCGAAAGGCTAATGCTGGAACAAGCAACGGATATCGCGTTGCAACATGCCGGGCTGAAGAAAGAGCAATTGAGCTTCTATATCGGCGGAGATTTAATGAACCAAATCATTAGCAACACTTTCGCCGCTCGAACGTTGGGAACCCCTTTTCTCGGCGTGTTCGGCGCATGCTCCACGTCGATGGAGTCGCTGGCGATCGCTTCGCTGATCGTCGGTGCCGGAGCGGGTAATTACGCGATGGCGGGTACGAGCAGTCATAATTGCACGGTCGAGAAACAATTCCGATATCCGACGGAATACGGCTCGCAGAAACCGCCGACCGCCCAATTTACGGTTACGGGAGCGGGCGCGTCGATTGTCGCGAAGGAAGGGAAAGGCCCGGTCGTTACGGCGGCGACGATCGGCAAAGTCATGGACCTGGGAATTAAAGATCCGTTCAATATGGGGGCCGCGATGACCCCTGCGGCCGTCGACACGATCCAAGGCCACCTGCAGGATACGGGTAGGGAGCCGGGATATTACGACTTGATCGTGACCGGCGACTTGGCGAGCGTAGGCCATCCGCTCGCGAACGAGATGTTGCGCCGTAACGGGGTGCAGATGGAGCAAACGAAGTTCCTTGATTGCGCGCTTATGATTTTCGACGTCGAGAAACAGAAAGTACAAGCAGGCGCAAGTGGATGCGCATGTTCGGCGATCGTCACTTACGGTCATCTGCTTAAACGGATCCAAAAAGGCGAGTTACGCCGGATTCTCGTAGTCGCAACCGGAGCTTTGCATAGTCCGCTGACCTACCAGCAAGGGGAAAGCATCCCCTGCATCGCGCATGCCGTTGCCATAGAATCGCCAAATCCGGCTCATTAAGAAGGAGGTTTTGCGCATGATGCCTTTTGTTTGGGCATTCGTCGTGGGCGGCGGCATATGCGTCGTCGGACAGCTGTTGTTCGACGTCGCGAAGCTGACTCCTGCCCATACGATGTCTTTGTTGGTCGTTACGGGCGCTTTATTGGATGCCGTCGGCTGGTACGATCCGCTCATCGATTTCGCGGGCGCCGGAGCGACGGTGCCGATAACGAGCTTCGGAAACGCTCTCGTCCATGGATCGTTAACGGAGCTTCAGAACGTCGGCTGGATCGGCGTAATCACGGGGATATTCAGCATTACGAGCGCCGGCATTTCCGCGGCGATCGTATTCTCGTTCTTAGCGGCATTAGTCGCACGGCCTAAGGGATAAACGCGGAACTAACAATTAAAATACGTAAACTATTTTTGACCGACAGCCAAATTCTTCCGGGTTTGGCTGTTTCTCTATGGTTTTTTGGAAGAAACTAAAATTTACGACGACATCCAAATTCCGGTATAATAAGCGGAGGACTATCTAAAAACAACCCAACTAAGTAGATTCCATAGGAGGAACGAGAATGGACCATCATGCCGCGATGCAGCAACTAGATCAAATCAGGCGTAATATGGAATCATGCATTTATGGTAAAAAAGATGAAATCGCTTTAATGTTGACCGCGATGCTAGCGGGAGGGCACGTGCTGATAGAGGACGTTCCCGGTACCGGAAAAACCCAAATGGTCAAAGCGCTGGCCATGTCGATCGGCGGGGTTTTCCACCGAATTCAATGTAATCCGGATCTACTTCCGACCGATATTACGGGAGTTTCCATTTACCATCCGAAGCTGGAGCAATTCGTTTTCCGGCCTGGACCGGTCATGGCGAACATGCTGCTGGCGGACGAGATTAACCGGGCGACTACCAAAACGCAATCCGCTTTATTGGAAGCGATGGAAGAAAGACGAGTATCCGTAGACGGCGAGACGCATATTCTCCCTCATCCTTTCATGTTGTTCGCGACCCAGAACCCGATCGAATTCGAAGGTACTTATAGTTTGCCCGAAGCTCAATTGGACCGTTTCTTAATGAAAATCAAATTAGGGTATCCCGACGAGGCATCGGAGAAAAGGCTCGTTCTAGAGCCGGGCTCCGGCAGAGCCGCTGAATCTTTACAAGCGGTCGCTACCGTGGACGACGTCGCCCAAATGCAGCGATTGGCGGAAGGAATCCACCTGGAGACTAGCGTGGCGGATTATTTGATTTCCTTGATCCGGGGTACGCGTCAGCATTCCGCGGTCATTCTCGGCGCAAGTCCGCGCGCGGCCGTCGCATTGTCTTCCGCGGCGAAAGCCTACGCGTTCCTGAATCACCGCTCATTCGTGCTTCCCGATGACGTAAAGGCGATGGCGCCGTTGGTGCTCGGCCATAGGCTGCATCTGCGTTCCGAAGCCCGCATGCAAGGCACGACTACGCAGCAGGTATTGCAGGACGTGCTTCGGTTACTGCCCGTACCCGTTGGAATGGAGCGTTAATCATGGCTCGGCTGCATGTCCCGCGCGCTTGGTGGTTTAGCGCAGCGCTATACGCGTCTTCGTTTTTCTATGTGTTATTTCAAGGCGGCAAGACGTCTCTTATGCTGTTTATGATTCTAAATGCGCTAGCCCTCTATCTCATGCTTGGAAGATGGAGCGGCATCGGAGGCGTTCTGGGCCTGCGATACACGGATGCGGGGGAAGGCAGCGCGACGACGCTGACCGCCGGCATGCGGCTCCAGGTTAAGCTTCGCATGGTCATTCCCGGATTCTGGCCGCTTCCGTACGTCATCGTGAGAGAAAAGCTCGTGCGATCCTCGGGAGGCGAAGCGCAATTATACGAAATGTCCTTCGTGCCGGATTACCGGCGCAGGGGAGAGGTGCACTTCGAGACCGCGCCTTTGCGCAGGGGGAGATACCAGTTTCAGAACACCGACTGCTCTACTCGCGATATTTTCGGATTGTTCGAGCATCGCGGTTCGTTCTCTCAACCTATGAACATTCAAGTGCTTCCGAGAACCGTGCCGCTGAAAGATTGGCGTTTGTTCAGACGCTCGCAACGCGGAGTGTTCCAGCATACGTTCACGTCGTTGTGGGCAAGGGAGACGACGCAAATCGACGGCGTCAGGGAATACATCCACGGGGATCGTCTTTCGCGGATCCATTGGAACGCCACGGCTAAGACCGGGCAATGGAAGTCCAAGGAATTCGAGAGGGAAGCGCTCCCGCGCGTCTTGTTCGTCCTGGATCGCAACTCTTCTTCTTATTCGGCGCCGGAGCAATTCGAGCTTGCGGTTTCCGTAGCGGCATCTTTGTTAGAACTAACGATCGCCAAGAGAATGCCGATAGGTTTCGTTTCCTCGGGAGCCGTCTCCCGGTGGTTCGGCGAAGGCCGGACGCCCGTAACCCGAGACGAAGTGCTTCAGCATCTCGTTGACGTAGAGGCGGATGGCAAGCAATCGCTCGGAGACGTATTGGCTCAAGTGTCGGAGAGGTTCGAACCCGGCATTCATGTCGTCATTGTCGGTTCTTCCAAGGACGATCAGACGGTCGCGGCCATGAAAGCTCTGGAAAGCAGAAGAATGATCCCTAGCATTATTCATATTTCGGACAAACATATGTCGATAGACGAATCGGCTAAATTACAGCAATGGCAAGCGTTATGTCAGAGCAAACAATGGGAATTCAGCTCCGTTTCCCAGTTGGATCATCTGCCTCAGGCTCTTGGGGGAGGTTTGTCCGCATGACTCTTCGTACTCTGCTTAACGGACAATTCTGGAGAAGGGTCGTGCTGGAGCGGCTGCATCGCCTGCTGGTGATCATCATCGTCTTGCAATTGATCCAGTGCTTTTCCGACTTATGGTGGGAAGAAACTTATGCCATCGTCTATGGCGTTTTGGCCGTTACCGCGGTCGTCGAGTTGCTGTTCACTCGGTTAATCGGCCTACGGTTAATCGTGCAAGGCATTGCATTGCTAGGCATGATTCAATGGAAAATGCCGATCCAATGGGGCGGTTGGCCCGAAAAATGGCGATCGTGGGAACAAGTCAGAAGTTTCCTAACGTTCCACGTCGATCAGCTTCATCCGTTTTTCGAGATCGGAATCGGAGTCGTAGCGCTCGTACACGTGCTATCGTGGATCGGGTCGCGGCGTGCTGGAGCGATTGCCATCTTCGTCCTATCGATTGCCGGCATGGCGGCCGTGGATTCCTTTTTCCCGTTGGAGCTTTGGCATAATATCGCATGGATCGTGACCGCGGGACTCGCTTGGTTGGTCGTCCTGCACCTTAGGCAATTGCAAGTGCGTCACCCGGACAGCTGGGAGGCATTGGCTGAACGGCCTCTCGACATCGCATTCCCTGCCGTCGTTATTATCACGATCGTGCTGTTAGCCGGTATTTTCGTGCCGCGAGCGCCGGTAATTCTAGAGGATCCTTATACGATATGGACGGAAGCGCAAGGCCGGGAGGTACCTGCTTTCTCGGGCGAAGGAGGAGTACAGAAGGTTAGCGTAACGCCAAGCACCAAAGGGTCTTCCTTATCCGGCTATAGTCGCGATGACCGGAAAATCGGAGGTAGCTTCCAGTTCGATTACTCGCCGGTCATGACGATTACGACCTCACAAAGCAGCTATTGGCGCGGAGAGTCGAAGTCGATATACACCGGGAAAGGTTGGGCGGATACGAAGGATGCCCGGCTTGTCCCGTTGGCCGTCGGCGCTGCAACCGATCTCGAGCTCGATCCGCCTCGCGCGCCGGGCGTGAAGACGGTAGAAGTCGTCCAGACGGTGACCGTGCTCCGGAAAGACAAGATCCCGGTGCTGTTCGGCGCCGGCCCCGTATCCTCCGTCTCGGAACTTAAGAGCGACAATAACGCCGGTTTGAAATGGAATCCGGAGGAGTGGGAGGCACGTTGGACCAAGTCGGCAAGAGTCGAAAGCTATTCGATCGTCTCTCAAGTGGCCGTACTCGACGTTAAAGGTCTCCAGGGCGCTCCCGCGCCTTCGAGCATCGACGTTGCCCCGTATTTACAATTGCCGGATTCGCTGCCCGATCGGGTACGCGAGCTCGCCAAAGAAAAAACGGCGGGGTTAACGAACGATTACGATAAAGCGAAGGAACTCGAGAGTTATCTGAAAGAAACTTTTCCTTATACGAATAAACCGGATTTAACCAGGCAGACGAACCGGACGAACGGAGACTTCGTCGACGCGTTCCTGTTCGAGATCAAGGAAGGCTATTGCGACTACTTCTCGACTTCGTTCGTCGTAATGGCGCGTTCGATCGGACTGCCTACGCGATGGGTGAAGGGATACGCGACCGGCTACGATCCTTCGAGGTCGGAGCGGGAGCGTTTTGGCGGACCGATTGCAACGCCGGATCCATCCGGTGCCGGCACTTACACCGTCCGTAACGCCGACGCGCATTCGTGGGCGGAAGTATACTTCGAAGGCTACGGTTGGATTCCGTTCGAACCGACTTCAGGGTTCACCGTTCCGCAGCCGCTGCCCCAAGGGGAAGTGTCCCAACCCGAGACCGAAACGGACACTAACGCAACCCCGGTGGATACGAGCGTGTCGGACCGCAATAACGATTGGATCGTACCGGCCGGAGCGGTCGGCGTCATCCTGATCATTCTCGGATTGGTATTCGTCAGTTATCGCAACAACCGTGCCCGGAGATTGTGGGACCGAATCCGCAGCCGGGGCCATACGCCGAACCAACGCGTCGTCCGCGAGATGGAGAGATTGCTGGTCTTCATGCAACGTCAAGGCATGCGGAGGGAAAAGCATGAGACGATCCGGGAGACGTTCGAGCGCTGGAGCGACAAATTTTCTTCCCTGACGTTGGAATTCGACGGGGCGTTAACGAGCTTCGAGCAAGCGCGCTATGGACACGATACGGGCAATCCTCAGTTATTGCATGAATTTACGGAAGCGGCGACCAAAATACGCAAAGCTTTATAGGGAATCATAGGGAGTGCGCAAGGCAGCCGGGTATGTCCGGTTTGCCGGTAAGGGGGAGCCCGGGCTAATCGGGCTTCCCTTTTCTTTTGCAAGGCAGGGTGGGGTGTGGTATATTTTGAGGAAGATTAGCCATAGAGGGACAGGAGTTAACTTTATTGATGTTCAAGCGTTTGCTTCCCGATCAAATCGTGAATACCGTATTTGATATTGATTTGGATGAATTGCATAAACGGGGAGTTCAAGGGATCATAACCGATCTCGATAATACCCTCGTAAGCGCCAAAACTCCGCTCGCTACTCCCCAGCTTGTTGGCTGGTTGGATGTAGTGAAAGACCGGGGTTTTAAAGTCGTCATTTTATCCAATAACAATGAAACGAGAGTGGGCAATTTTGCGACGCCTCTTGGCATTCCGTTCATTCCCGCGGCTCGTAAGCCTGCTGGCGGCTCTTTCCGGAGGGCTTTGAAGCTCATGGAGCTGCAGCCGGATCAAGCCGTCGTCGTCGGGGATCAGATGTTGACGGACGTATTGGGCGGGCGTCGCGCCGGATTGCATACGATATTGGTTACGCCGATCGCCCCTAAAGAAGAAGGATGGGCGACTCAGATCAATCGCAAAATCGAGAAAATCGCCTTGGCAAGACTGCGTAAAAAAGGGCTATGGCCGGATAAGGGAGGACGCTAACATGACGCAACAACAAATTAAGCCTCCGCGCTGCGCCGGATGCGGAATTCCGCTTCAGAGCGAAGATCCGAAGAAGCCGGGATTCGTGCCCGCCTCTTCCATCGACAAGGAAGAAGCCGTATGCCAGCGCTGCTTCCGCATCAAGAACTATAATGAAGCATCGTCGGTAACGGTCGACCAGGACGAATTCCTGAAGCTCCTAGGCGGTATCGCATCCACCGACAGCCTAGTCGTCCATATCGTAGACTTGTTCGATTTCCAAGGCAGCTTGATCTCGGGGTTACAACGTTTCGTCGGTAATAATCCGGTGTTGCTCGTCGTCAACAAAATCGATCTGCTTCCGCCCGTGACGAACTGGAACCGGTTGCGGAACTGGGTACAGAAGCAGGCGCGCGAGGAAGGACTTAAGGTCGCCGACGTCGTGCTGTGCAGCGCGCGGCGCAATATCGGATTCGACCGCGTCGTCGAAGCGGTCAACTCTTACAGGCAAGGCCGCGACGTCTATGTCGTCGGAGCGACTAACGTGGGCAAGAGCACGCTCATAAACCGACTGATCTCGGATTACAGCGACTTGAAGCGAGAGCTCACGGTTTCCCGGTATCCGGGAACGACGCTCGACGCGGTTCATATTCCCCTTGATGATGGCAAGAGCATCATCGACACGCCGGGAATCGTCTACGCGTGGAGAATGTCGGAAATCGTTCCCCGCAAGGATCTGGCCGCGTTGCTTCCGGATAAGCCGTTGAAGCCGCTGACCTATCAATTGAACGAGAAGCAGACCTTGTTTATCGGCGCGCTTGCCCGGTTCGATTTCGTAGAAGGAGAACGGCAGTCGTTCACCGTCTATTTGTCGGGCGGCCTTGACGTTCACCGGACGAAGCTGGAACGCGCGGATGAATTGTACGAGCAACATCGCGGCGTCATGCTCAGTCCTCCGAACCAGGAAGATCTGGAGACGATGCCCGCTTGGACGCGACACCGGCTAAGAATTCCGCCGAATTCGCAGCAGGACGTTTTCATTTCCGGCCTCGGTTGGATCCAGACGAACGGCAAATCGGGCAGTACCGTCGACGTTCACGCTCCGCGCGGAATCAAAGTGATGCTTCGCGAGAGTATTCTATAGCAAGCGTCTCTTCGGGAGAGGAGAAACCATCGATGCAACGATTGGATAGCCATACCGCGTTATTCGGTGTCATCGGAGATCCGGTGCGCCACTCCAAATCCCCGATCATGCTTAACCGCGCTTTCGGGGAAACGGGCGTGAACGGCGCCTATGCGGCGTTTCACGTTAAACCGGAGCAGTTGGCGCAAGCGATAGCGGGCGTTCGAGGTCTCGGATTCAAGGGCTTAAACGTCACGATTCCGCATAAAATCGAAGTCATGGCGCATCTGGACGAGATCAGCGAAGGTGCCAAGGCGGCGGGAGCGGTCAATACGATCGTCAACGACGGCGGACGTCTGATCGGCTACAATACGGACGGCATCGGTTACGTACGTTCCTTGAAAGAGGAAGCGGAACCGGATCTCGCGGGCAAGACGATCGTCGTCTTGGGTGCGGGAGGCGCTTCCCGAGGCATTTTGTGGGCGTTGGCGCAAGAAGGTCCGAAGGCGATTCTGCTCGCGAACCGAACGGAAGCGAAAGCTTTCGAAGTGGCTTCCGCGTTCTCGCCCGACTATCGCATCTCGGCGATTCCTTGGGAGGAACTGCAGGCGGCTTGCGCGTCCGCGGACGTCGTAATCAATACGACTTCCGTCGGCATGTCTCCTAACGTGGACGCGGTGCCTTTGGATCCGTCGTGGCTGAAGCCCGGTTCGGTCGCAAGCGATTTAATCTATAACCCGCTCAAAACCGCTTTCCTCCGTCAAGCCGAACAACTCGGCTGCCGTATTCATGGCGGATTAGGCATGTTCATCTATCAAGGCGCATATGCCTTCGAATATTGGACCGGCCAGCCGGCCCCGGTCGCCGCGATGCGGGAAGCGGTAATGGCGTCGTTTAATCAATAAGAGTTCGCGGGCTCAGGAGTCCGCGACCTATGAAAGCAGGAAAACACATGTTAACAGGCAAACAAAAACGCCACCTCAGATCGATGGCGCATCACTTAACGCCGATTTTCCAAGTCGGCAAGGGCGGAACGAACGATCACTTGATACGCCATATCGAAGAAGCGATCGAAGTGCGCGAGCTGATTAAAGTATCCGTACTCACGAACTGTACCGACGATCCGCGCGAAATCGGAGCCGAACTCGCGGAGAAATCCGGTTCCGAGCTCGCTCAGGTTATCGGCAAGACGATCGTATTGTATAAGGAATCCAAAGATCATAAGCAAATCGTGCTTCCGCGCAAATGATGAACGGAAAGGCGGGGTCCCATGCGTAAAATCGGTCTGCTCGGAGGTACCTTCGACCCGATTCATCACGGCCATCTCATCGCGGCGGAAGCCGCGAGAGAAGCTGTCGGGCTAGACGAAGTGTGGTTGATTCCGACGGCGGCCCCCCCGCATAAGCCTCAGCCTAGCGCGAATGCCGATCAACGGCGTCTCATGCTGGATACGGCTATCGCCGGCAATCCGGCAATGCGCGTCGAAGATATCGAATTGCGGCGCGCAGGTTCTTCCTATACGATTGACACGGTAACTTCCTTGCAGGAACGCGAGCCGGAAATCATGTTTTATTGGATCGTAGGCTCCGATATGGTGAAGGATTTGCCGAATTGGCGACGTATCGAAGAGCTGGCGGAGCGGGTGACATTCATCGGACTGGAGCGGCCCGATCAGCCCTCCGACGACTCGCGTCTCCCGTCTTTCATCAGAAGGAAATTGCTGCGGGCGGCAATGCCTCCCATGGGTATATCCTCTTCCGATATCCGGCGCAGGCTGAAGAGTGGACGTTCCATCCGGTACATGCTTCCGGACTCGGTAATCGAGATCATTCAAAGGGATGGCTTATATGAATCTTGAAATGCTAAGGGAAGCGACCCGCGCGCAAATGCCGGACAAACGTTGGAAGCATACGTTAGGCGTCGTCGAGACGGCGATCAAGCTGGCCAAGCGATACGGAGGAGATTCCGCCAAGTCGGAGCTTGCCGCATTGCTGCACGATTATTCCAAAGCTTGGGCGATCGATCGCATGGAAGCGGTCATCCGGGAAAACCGTTTGCCGCCGGAACTGCTCGTTCACGATAAGGAGCTGTGGCATGCGCATGTCGGCGCTTGGGCGGTTCGAACCGAGCATGGCATCGAAGACGTCGAGGTATTGGATGCGATACGCTATCACACATCCGGTCGCGAGGGGATGACCCAGCTGGACAAAATCGTCTGCCTTGCGGATTATATCGAGCCCGGCAGGGACTTCCCCGGCGTGGATCGCTTACGCGAGTTAGCAAAGCAAAGTCTGGAGAAAGCGCTGGTCGCCGCCTTCGACTCCACGATCGAAGTACTGATTCAGCGCGGGAAAAGGATTTTCCCGCAAACCGTAATCGCGCGTAACGACTTGATCGCGCAACTAAAATAAACGAAACGAACTTATAGAAAACGGAGGCTGAGACATGGCAGGAAGCTCAGAACAATTATTGAAAACGGTGCTCGTCGCGGCGGAAGAGAAAAAAGCGCATGACGTAGTCGCGCTGAATTTGCAAGGCATATCGTTGATCGCGGATTATTTCGTCATCTGTCACGGGAATTCGGATACTCAGGTATTGTCGATCGCGACCGAAATCCGCAAGAGCGCGGAGTTGCTCGGCAAGAGGGTACGCATGGAAGGCGCGGATACCGCTCGCTGGGTACTCGTGGATATGGGAGACGTCGTCGCCCACGTGTTCCACCGCGACGAGAGGGAATTCTATCACCTGGAACGGTTATGGTCCGACGCGAAGGCAGTTGAGATCGTATGAATTTAACGGCCGGAACCTTGCAACGACTGTGGGTTCGCAGGGAAATATCCCCTTATGGCTGGTTTCTCGGATTCGGCCCGGATGAGGGGCCCGAGGTTCATCTGCCTTACGGAGAAGCCGTGGGCATTAAACCGGACATCGATACGGAGATCGAAGTGTTTCTGTTCCATGACGACAAGGAACGGGTAACGGCCACGCTGCGCAAGCCGCTGATCACGCTCGGAGAAATGGCGAAGCTTACGGTGGCGGATTTCCACCCGAACTTCGGCTTTTTCTTGGAGATGGGCATCGGCCGGCAACTTTTGCTTCCGCTGAAGCAGTTTCCTCCGGAGCGTAAGAATGTGTGGCCGCAAACCGGCGACGAATTGTTCGTGGTCATGAAGCAAGACAAAGAAGGGCGCATGCTCGCTCGCTTAGCCAAGATCGACGATTTCGCGCCGCACGTATTCCGCGCGCCGACCTCGTGGTTGAACCAATCGCGCGAAGGTTGGGTGACCGACGTGTTCCGGGACGGCGTATTCACGCTAGTAGACGGCGGCGTGCTCGGCTTCGGGGCGCTCGGCTACATTAACGACGCCTCGATGAACCATCCG
This sequence comes from Cohnella endophytica, assembly GCF_003628305.1. GTDB lineage: Bacteria > Bacillota > Bacilli > Paenibacillales > Paenibacillaceae > Cohnella > Cohnella endophytica. The sequence goes on from NZ_RBZM01000004.1 coordinate 346,070, forward strand.
CTGCGCATCGGACAGAAGTTCAACGCACGGGTTACGCAAGTGCGCGAGGACGGCCGCGTTTCCTTGAGTCTTCGGGCTACGAAGGAAGTCGGACGTCTTGAAGACGCGGATCGCATTCTGGCGTTCCTCAAGGAACGGCCTGGCAGTGCGATGCCTTATTCCGACCAGACGAGCGCGGATGATATTCAACGCCGGTTCCAACTGAGCAAGTCCGCGTTCAAGAGAGCGCTCGGCAAGCTGATGAAGGAAGGGCTCGTGAAGCAGGATGGCAACTGGACGCGGTTGATTAAGACCGAAGAAGAATCAGGGGAATAGGAGAAACCATAATGCGAACGTACCGGCAATTCGCGGCAGTTTATGACCGTCTGATGGAAGAGATGCCCTATTCCGACTGGATGAGCTTCGCTCGCCGTTGCTGGGACAAATATGGGATACCGAAAACGGTCGTCGATCTGGGCTGCGGTACGGGCAATCTGACGATCCCGTTAGCGCGTTCGGGATTTAGCGTGTTCGGCATCGACATTTCCTCGGAGATGCTATCGGTCGCCCGCAGCAAGTGGGACGAGCCCGCTAGCCGCGGCGGTTCGCGCGACGAGCCGGGAACGATTCGATGGCTGCAGCAGGATATGAGGGATTGGGATCTGCCACAGCCCGCAGATGCCGTCATCAGCTTCTGCGATTGCTTGAATTACTTGACCGAGCCGGAAGACATCGCCTCGACGATTCGTCACACTTACGAAGGACTCGGCCCTGGCGGGTTATTCCTGTTCGATGTGCACGCTCCAAGACAATTGGAGCGATATGCGGACGAGCAGCCTTTCGTTTACGACGAGAAGGACGTCGCGTATTTATGGACGTGCGATTACGATTCGGATCGCATGGAAATCGAGCACTCGTTAACTTTTTTCATTCAGGAGGAGCCGGGATCGAAAGGCGGAAGCGGGGCGTTGTATAGCCGATTCGAGGAATCGCACGTCCAGCGGGCGTACGATCCCGAATGGATCGCCGATCAACTCGTCGAAGCGGGCTTCGAGCTGCTTCACCGTTGCGCCGACTTCAAGTGGGAGCAACCGCCTGACGCCCGATCGGAAAGGTTGTTCTTCGTTGCCCGCAAGCCGCAATCCTAATCGCATACGAATAACGGGGCAACCCCTGAAGTCCGGTCGACTTCAAGGGTTGCCCCGTTTGTATTTCGGGCGTTAAGTCCGGGACTGTTCCGTTACCGGTTCATGCTTGCCCGGCCAGAAAGCCCAACGGCCGAGCAGAAGAGTTATAGCGGGCACGAGGAACGGACGAACGACGAACGTATCCAACAATACGCCGATCGCCGTAATCATTCCGAACTGGACGAGTACTTGAATAGGCAACGTGGACAGCACGGCGAACGTTCCCGCGAGGATAAGACCCGCGGAGGTGATGACGGCTCCCGTATCTCCTACGCCTTCTTTGATCGCTTGTATTAACGGCATATGTTTTCTCTTCTGCCAGATGCTCGAGATCATGAAGATGTTATAGTCTTCGCCGAGAGCGACCAAGAACACGAATGAGTATAACGGGATGGCGCCTTGTATGGCGTCCGCCCCCATTACGTAATGAACGATGATCCAACCGAGTCCGAGCGCCGAGAAATACGACAGGATAACCGTTAGCACCAAATAGATCGTGGCCACGATGGAACTAAGGTAGAGGAGAAGGAGCAACGTGATCAGTCCGATTACGATCGGAATGATCATCCTTGTATCTCTCTCGCCCGTTAGTTTCGTGTCGTGCTGTTCGGAAGTCGCTCCCCCGATCCACACATGGTCGTTCGGAGCCTCTATGCCCGCTTGGCTTAGAGCGCCGGCAACCGCTGCTTTGAGATCGGGAATGCGCGCCATCGCTTCGAGCGAATACGGATTCAGGTTGAATTGAACCTCGTAATTGATGATCTGCGGGTTCTCGCTACCCGTCTGCGGTTTGGCTACTTGGCTAATAAACGGGAGGCTGCTCAAGGTTTGTGCGAGATCGATCGCCTTGCCTTGCGTATCTACGATGACTTTCGCGGGAGCAAGCTCCCCGGGCGAGAATTGTTCGCCGATCGTCGCGAAGCCTTCCCTAGATTCCATTTCCTTCGGGAACGAGGAAAGAATGTCGTAAGTGTATTTGATTTGCGTCGTGAACGCCGCGAAACCGCCGAGCAGGACGATGCAAATGGCGACGATCCACCACGGCTTGCCGACAACGGTTTTCCCTACCCAATTACGCGGTGCCTTCGGATCAACCGTAGGAAGGGGTTTGCCTTGGCGAACGGCGCGTTCTCTTTGCATCTCTGGCGTGCGAGGCACGAACGGGTAAAAGGAAGCGCGTCCGATAATGGCTAACAGGGCGGGAACTAGCGTTAAGCTGGCGATTCCCATGATCAATATCGCGATGCTGAACGGAGCCGCGAACCGATGGAATGCGCCGAATTCCGCGACGAGCAGCGCCAATAGAGAGAGAACGACCGTCAAGCCGCTCATGGCAATCGCTCCGGAGGAACCGGTGATGGCGGCGAGCAAGGCTTTGCCTTTGTCTGGCTCTTCTTTCAGCAACTGACGGAAACGCGAGATCAGGAACAGGCAGTAGTCGGTTCCCGCGCCGAACAGCAGCACGGTCATGATGGAGATCGCTTGCGAGTCGACGACGATCCATCCTTCGTGCGCCATCCAACCGAGTATCGGATTTATGACGCCGTAGGCGAACCCGACCGCGATTAACGGCAGGAAAGCCAGTATCGGCGAGCGATAGATCAGGAGCAGCAAAACGAGCACGAGCAAAACGGTTCCGAGCATTAACGAAAAATCGGCGTTCTTGAACAAGCCGGTCGCGTCGACTTGAATTCCGACGGGTCCCGTGACGCGGGCGACGAGTTGATCGGCGGCGTCCTTCGCGGCGGCAAAAGGATCTGCGCCGAACAATTCCTTAACCTGATCTTTCATCACGGTTAAGCCTTCCCTCAACTGGTCGGCGTCCGCGTTTTTGGCGAAGAACACCGGCGTAACGATCGACTTGCCGTTCTCGGACAACTCGCCCTTCAACGCCTGAGACGGCAACTGGTGTAGAGGAGGTACGGATGTCTGGTGAGGAACGGGAGATGCTGTCAACCGCTCCGCGAGCTTCTGGATGTTACCTAGGTCCGCATCCGTTATTCCGCTCTGCCTATACCAGACGATGAGCGCGGGAACGTCCGCTCCGCTCGGGAATTCCTTTGCCGCGATCGCATCGGCTTGCACGGAAGGCCTAGCGTTGGTTAAGTTCGGAGCGGCGTTGTTTTCTTCCTTATTAACGGACGGCAGCAATGCGCCGAGCAACCCGGCGGCTACGATCCATACGATTAGAGTGACCCATTTCCCCTTTTTACCGGCAACCCATTTGCCAAATCCTCTTCTTTTGTGCATCGTTTTACTCCCTCCAAAACATAATTTCTATGAAACGGGTTAACTATTGGATATAATTTTAATGTGGACCTTTTAATTATATATACCGGAAGGTTAATTATGCAACTTCGATGTTAGAGAAAGGGGAGGACTTGGATGACAACATCCCAGGATAAACGTTCTCCGGGAAGACCGAAGACCAGATCGGATCAGCCGTCGATGCGCGACAAAGTGCTGAATACCGCATCTCTTCTTTTCATGGAGCTAGGCTACGAGCCCGTTTCAATAAACATGATCGCCGAACGAGCCGGAGTGACCAAAGCGTCCGTCTATTATTATTTCGAGAATAAAGCCGTCCTCTTCACGACATCCGTAACGGAAATGATGTCGAGGATATGTTCCTATACGTTGAAACACATTCAAGCGCACTCGGACATGAAGACGAGACTGGAACAGATCGCCCTGTCGAAAATGTCGAGATCGCACGTGGAATTCGAGAGTTTGATGCGGGAGGCGATGCCTTTCTTGACGGAGGAACAGAGGCAGGCTATTCGTACGGCCGAGAATTCCATTCACATGGTGCTCGCCGAGTCGTTCCGCGAAGCGATGGAGCAAGGCCAAATCGCGCAAGGCAATCCGATGATCTTATCGCACGCGTTCTCCGCGCTGCTCATGATCGGGAACCGGGAGTTTATCGGAGATCGTCCCGTCTCCGGAGCGGAAATGGCCAAGGAAATCATCGGCCTGTTCTGGAATGGGATTTCTCAGCGCTAGAGGGTGCCGTTCGCTTGACAGCATTCGCGTGAATTGGCTATAATCATGGCATACTTTGGCTGAGATAAGGAGCAGTACTCGCAACGCGTTAACTAGAGAGCCGGCGGAAGGTGCAAGCCGGTTAACGCGAACGACGAACTCGCCTTGGAGCCCCGAGCCGAACGAAAGCTTCCAAGGGAAGTTATTCGATAAGCTAGGCGATTACCTCTCGTTACGAGGCACGAGTGGGCAGTTCTCCAAGCAGGAGGCTTGCCAACTAGGGTGGTACCACGGGAATCCAATCTCTCGTCCCTAGCGACATCGCTAGGGGCGGGAGTTTTTTGTTTGTCTTGGCGCAGGATTGGACAATTAGAACGAACACAAGGGAGTTAACGGACATGTCTCACGAACAAGGGCAAGGCTATCAACCGCTGAAAATCGAGCCGAAATGGCAAAAGTATTGGGACGAGAACAAGACGTTCCGCACGACGGAAGACGAGGGCAAGAAAAAGTTCTACGCGCTCGACATGTTTCCTTATCCATCCGGAGCAGGACTGCACGTCGGTCACCCGGAAGGTTATACCGCGACCGATATCGTCAGCCGCTTCAAGCGTATGAAGGGCTTTAACGTCCTGCACCCGATGGGCTGGGACGCGTTCGGATTGCCGGCGGAACAATATGCGTTGCAGACTGGTCGCCATCCGCGGGAGATCACGGTGGAGAACATCGACAACTTCCGCCGCCAGATCAAGTCGCTGGGCTTCTCCTACGACTGGGAGCGCGAGTTCAGCACGACGGATCCGGACTACTATAAGTGGACGCAATGGATTTTCATCCAATTGTATAAGAAAGGCTTGGCCTACGTCGCGGAAGTTCCGGTTAACTGGTGTCCCGCGCTCGGTACGGTACTCGCGAACGAAGAAGTCATCGACGGACTGAGCGAGCGCGGAGGACATCCGGTCATCCGCAAGCCGATGCGCCAATGGATGCTTAAGATTACCGAGTACGCGGAACGGCTGCTCGAGGATCTCGAGGAACTGGATTGGTCCGAGAGCATTAAGGATATGCAACGCAACTGGATCGGCAAGTCGACGGGAGCGGAAGTGACTTTCGCGATCGACGGTCACGATTCGGCGTTGACGGTGTTCACGACTCGTCCCGATACGCTATACGGCGCGACCTATTGCGTCTTGGCGCCGGAGCACGAATTGGTCGGCGCGATCGCGTCAGCGGAGCAGAAAGCCGCGGTCGAGGCTTACGTCGAGCAAGCCGCGCGCAAGAGCGATCTGGAACGTACGGATTTGGCGAAGGACAAGAGCGGCGTATTCACGGGCGCTTACGCGATTAATCCGGTGAATGGAGCCAAATTGCCGATCTGGATCGCGGATTACGTGCTCGGCGGATACGGCACGGGCGCCATTATGGCCGTTCCGGGCCATGACGAGCGGGATTGGGAATTCGCGAAGAAATTCGAATTGCCGATCGTTGAAGTGGTCGCGGGCGGAGACGTTGTTGCGGAAGCTTACACGGGCGACGGTAAGTTGATCAATTCCGATTTCCTGAACGGATTGGGCACGGTCGAAGCGATTGCCGCTATGATCGCTCGTCTCGAGAAGGACGGCAAAGGAAAAGGCAAAGTCACTTACCGCTTGCGTGACTGGTTGTTCAGCCGCCAACGTTACTGGGGCGAGCCGATTCCGGTGCTGCATTACGAGGACGGCACGATGGATACGATCCCGGAAGAGGATCTTCCTTTGCTGCTGCCGGACGTTGAGGCGATTCAGCCTTCGGGCACGGGCGAGTCACCGCTCGCTAACGTGACCGAGTGGGTTAACGTAATCGATCCGCGCAACGGTAAAAAAGCTCGCCGCGAGACGAACACGATGCCGCAATGGGCCGGCAGCTGCTGGTACTACTTGCGTTTCATCGATCCGCATAACTCCGAGGTGATTTGTTCACCTGAGAAGCAGAAGGAATGGCTGCCGGTAGACCTGTACATCGGAGGCGCGGAGCACGCGGTGCTTCACTTGCTGTACGCCCGTTTCTGGCATAAGGTATTGTACGATCTTGGCGTGGTGAACACGAAAGAGCCGTTCCATAAGCTTGTGAACCAAGGCATGATCTTGGGCATGAACAACGAGAAAATGTCGAAGTCCCGCGGCAACGTCATTAATCCGGACGATATCGTAGGCGAGTTCGGGGCGGATACGCTTCGCGTGTACGAGATGTTCATGGGGCCTTTGGAGGCGACGAAGCCTTGGAACACGAACGGCGTAGAAGGCGTGTACAGATTCCTGGCCCGCGTCTGGAGATTGTTCGTCGACGACAATACAGGCGAATTGAATGCGAAGATTCAAGAAGTGCCGGGCGACGAGTCTTTCCGCCGCACGTGGCACAAGAGCCTAAAGAAGGTCGGCGAAGACTACGAGGCTTTGCGGTTTAACACGGCGATCAGCCAGATGATGATCTTCGTCAACGAAGCCTACAAGTCGGATGTGTTGCCGAAAGAAGCGATGGCGCATTTCGTGCAAATGCTGTCTCCGATCGCTCCGCATATCGCGGAAGAGCTGTGGGAGAAGCTTGGCTACGAGGGTTCCGTGTCCTACGTCGCTTGGCCGCAATACGACGTATCGCTTACGGTCGATGCCGAGGTCGAGATCGTCGTGCAAGTAAGCGGCAAAATCGCCGATCGCCTGAACATTCCGGCGGACCTCGACGAAGCGGACATGCAGGCGCTTGCGCTCGAATCCGAGAAAGTGAAGGAATTGCTCGCCGGCAAGACGGTTCGCAAAGTCATCGCGGTCAAAGGCAAGCTAGTCAACATTGTGGCGAATTAAGCGATTTAAGCAGGGTTAGCGAGTTGGCGGACAATGAGAGTTCGAAGGCAAATAGGTGAATATCGTGGCGACAAATGAGAGTTCAAGGGCAATTGGTCAACATCGAGGCGAACTAAGCAGGGCTAGCGAGTTGGCGACCAATGTGTTCAAAGGCAAATTAGTCAACATCGTGGCGAACTCTCACTTCTCCCAATTAGGCCCTGTTATGAAATGGCGAACGAATTGAATAGGTAATTGCAGCGTGAAGCACACGCCGCTTGTCCCCTTTGCGGGATAGGTGGCGTTTTTTTTTTTTTTCTTGTTTGATATTTGAACGGGAGGGAATGGGAATGGGAATGGGAATGGGAACGACGGCGGGTTCAGGTTTATTCGATGAAACGTTCGAAAGATTCCTCGCGATCCAGCGCGACTCCGCGAGCGGGCAGAGGCTCGAGATGTTGAATAGAAATTTGGAAGGTACGAGAAAGCTGCTCGAAGTCGTCGTATGGCCGGCTCTGCAGTCCTACGATGGAGTTATTTTGGAACAAGAGATGGTGGGTTCCAACGGCGTGAAGATCTATATCGATGTTTATTATGAGCCTCTAGAAATCGCCTTCGAATGCGACGGCTTCGTCGTTCATGCCGAGAAGATCACGAGAGACCGCTTCGATTTCGAGAAGACGCGAATAAGATCAATGGGGCTGTCACAGGTCCTCTATATGCCGTTCAGCAGGGATCAACTGGATAAGCAGCCCGATATGTGTAGGCGGGTGTTTTACGAAATTATCGGAAAGTATTCGAGTGTTTCCGGAAGTAGGTTCATGGAAGAATTGACGGTATATGAACGCGAGGTGATCAGGTATGGTTTTCATCTGAAGCGCGCTATTCGCCTAGAGGACGTGAAGTATTGTCTGAAGTGTGATTACAGACGAGCCTATAACGTGATAACCCGTCTCATCGAGAAGAACCTTATGAAAGCCGTAGGCACCTCAACCCAACGAGTTCATAAATATGAGCTGTTACCCCTTGCAAAGGAATACTTGCTAGGTCGAAGGTAGCTACAGCGAAAGAGCAGGGCGCTGGAAGGAGGGGGATCGTTCCACGGTTGTAGGAGCGTTGTAGTTGGAGTTAGTCAAACTAAATGAGTGCCGGGAGTAGCTTGGTAGCACTGTAGTTGGAGTTGGTCAAACTAAATAAGTGCTGGGAGTAACTTGGGGCGCTGTAGATGGAGTTAGTCAAACTAAATGAGTGCCGGGAGTAGCTTGGGGCGCTGTAGTTGGAATTAGTCAATCTAAATGTGTGGGGGGAGTAGCTTGGGAAGCTGTAGTTGGAGTTGGTCAAATTAAATGAGTGCCGGGAGTAACTTGGGAGCGCAGTAGTTGGAGTTAGTCAAACTAAATTAGTGCCGGGAGTAACTTGGAGCGCGGTAGATGGAGTTAGTCAAACTAAACGCGTGCTGGGAGTAACTTGGGGCGCTGTAGCTGGAGTTAGTCAAACTAAATTTGTGCCGAGAATAGCTAGGGAGCGCAGTAGTTGGAGTTAGTCAAACTAAATGAGTGAGAAGCGAATACAATTCAAACAAGGCGGCCAAAGCCGCCGGAGTGGAACGCCTATTATTGCAACCTAAGGTAGTTACCTTGGAAACAGGGAGGAGTCGACGCGGTCCAAGTCTTCGGCGAACTTCTCGTGAGTCGTGCCCAGTACTTGAAGGAAGACGCCCCGCGTAGACTGGCTTAATACTTCGAGCGCCGCCGCGGTGATGCCGCCGGGGACGGACACTTTACTCTGAAGCTCGGCGGGCGTGCAGGGCAATTCGAGCAGGAGACGCGAGGTTCCTAGCATCATCTCGCAAGCGAGCGCTGTCGCGGTTTCCCTTTCCATTCCGGTCGACATGACGGCCGCATCGATGAACTGTTCCAGTAAGTTGGCGAGGAATGCAGGTCCGCAGCTCGATATGTCCGAGGCGACGCGGACTTCCTCCTCCGGGACGACGATCGGTCGGCTGATCGCAGTGAATAGATCCCACAAAGCGACGCGATCCGCTTCCGTTAACCGGGTGCCCCACATGAACAAAGACGCCCCGCTTCCTACGGCATTCACGACGCTGGGGATGATCTTGGCTATTTTACAGGGAAGCAGTTCCTCCAAAGAAGAAATTTTCACGGGACTCGTGATAGAGATGACGATCTGCTCCGGCGTTAACGTGGATGAGATCTCGTCCAGCACCCCGCGGAAGTCCATCGGTTTAATGCATAAAAATAAATAATCCGCGCCGGAAGCCGCTTCATTGTTCGAAGAGGCTACGCGCATCCCGGGATATTCGTCGGCAAGTCGAACTGCTTTACCGGAGGTTCGAGTACTGACGCATATGTCGTCAGGTTGCATGGCTCCGGCGCGTACGAACGCTCCCACTAATAAGCTTCCCATGCTTCCGGCACCAATGAAACCGATTTTCATCACGTTGTCCCTCCCAATGCGAACTATACATCCCATTGTATGAAAGAGTGCTTGGGCGTCATGACGCTTTTTCTTTAGGTAAACTATTCATTAGAGAGGATGACTCGAAGATGCCGAGAGGTACGAAACGATCCATCAATCAAATCGTCGCATTTAGCATGCTCGCGGTCGCGGCGACGCTGCTAGCCTTTGCTTTTATTATTCAAGGTACTAAAACATCAATCCCGGGTTGGACGCCGGTTAACGAAGCGTTGACGACTGCCATCGCAAGTCTATCTCCCGAGCCTTCGGCCGGGAAATCCGGACAACTTACGGATAATATTGCACGCGCATCGGTAAACGCAACCGCAAACGCAAACGAAATCGCACCGCCCTCCGGGGAAGCCTCGGGAGGACCCGTACACTCGCAATCGCAGACCGATCCCCAGCAACCGCAGGAGCAGGTGCAGGGGCAATCCCAATCCCAGCAACCCCAACAGCAGGCGCAGGAGCAAATTCAGTCCCAGCAACCGCAACAACAGATTGCACCGGCGTCTCGATTAATGGACATTAACTCCGCGACTGAATCCCAGCTTGATACTTTGCCGGGAATCGGCCCAGCCAAAGCCAAAGCGATAATTGCTTACCGGGACCAGCATGGAGGTTTTCGGAACGTCAAGGAACTGATGAAGGTGAAAGGAATAGGAAGCAAAGTGTACGAGAAGATAGCCGATTCCATAGAGGTTGTCCAAAGGAACTAATTCCCGTCGCATGCTTTGACAATCCCTACAAATATGAGAGAATAAGAGGGATAACTATTTCTTTACCATTTGGGAGGTTCATTGAATGAGCAACGAATATTCATTGGAAACGCTTGCCGTACACGGCGGCCAGCAGATTGATCCAACCACGATGTCCCGCGCGGTACCGATCTACCAAACGACTTCTTACGGCTTCCGCGACACGGAACATGCCGCGAATTTGTTTGCGCTCAAGGAATTCGGTAACATTTATACTCGTATTATGAACCCGACATCGGACGTATTCGAGCAACGCGTAGCCGCGTTGGAAGGCGGAGCCGCAGCATTGGCGGTAGGTTCCGGACAAGCGGCCATTACATATTCCATCTTGAACATCGCCGGAGCCGGCGATGAAATCGTATCCTCCGCGAGCTTGTACGGCGGTACCTACAACCTGTTCGCGATTACGTTGCCCAAGCTGGGCATTAACGTCAAATTCGTTGACCCGTCGAATCCCGAAAATTTCCGCGCGGCGATCACGCCGAAGACGAAAGCGGTATTCGCGGAGACGATCGGCAATCCGCGGGGAGATATTCTCGATATCGCCGCCGTCGCCGCTATCGCGCACGACAACGGAATCCCGTTGATCGTGGATAGCACGTTCGCGACTCCGTTCTTATGCCGACCGCTCGATCACGGCGCGGATATCGTCTTGCACTCGGCAACGAAATTCATCGGCGGACACGGAACGTCTATCGGCGGTATCGTCGTCGACGGCGGTAAGTTCGACTGGAAAGCAAGCGGCAAGTTCCCAGGTTTGACCGAACCGGATCCGAGCTACCACGGCGTCGTATACGCGGACGCGGTAGGCCCGGTCGCGTACATTATCAAAATGCGCGTACAGCTCCTTCGCGACATGGGCGCGGCGCTTGCGCCATTTAACTCCTTCATGTTCCTGCAAGGATTGGAAACATTGCACCTTCGCATGGAGCGTCATAGCAGCAATACCTTGGCGGTCGCGAAATTCCTCGAGAGCCATCCGGCCGTCGAGTGGGTGAGTTATGCGGGCTTGGAAAGCCATCCTTCTTATGCTCTCGGACAACGTTATTTGCCGAACGGCCAAGGCGCGATTCTGACTTTCGGCATTAAAGGCGGCGTCGAAGCCGGCAAGAAAGTCATTAACGCGGTGAAGCTGTTCTCGCATCTGGCGAACGTGGGCGATTCGAAGTCCCTCATTATTCACCCGGCGAGCACGACGCATCAGCAACTGAGCGAGGAAGAGCAAATCGGCGCGGGCGTTCAACCGGGTATGATTCGTCTCTCGGTCGGCACGGAAGGCATCAAAGATATTTTGAACGACCTGGATCAAGCGCTGGTAGCTAGCCAGCAGTAATCGGCATACAAGAGCCTGACCGGAGGTAATGGAAGATGACGGCCCTGCGCAAGGACTGGGACACGTATTTTATGGATATCGCTTTTATGGTTTCGACCCGATCCAGATGCCCCCGACGGCATGTCGGCACCGTTCTCGTTCAAGGGAAAAAGCTGCTGGGGACGGCATACAACGGTGCGCCTATGGGCGTACAGGATTGTTCCGAAGCCGGTTGCATGATCGTCGAGGAATTCGAGCCGACGGCCGGCGACGAGCCGAATGGCGGAATGATCAAGAAGCAACGGTGTATTCGGACGATCCATGCCGAGCAGAACCTTCTGTTGTTCACGGATCGCGTCGACCGGGAAGGGTCGGTCGTCTACGTGACGGATCAGCCGTGCTGGACATGCGCGAACATGCTGGCGAATAGCGGTATTGCGGAAATCGTGTATTATCGCCTTTATCCGAAGGATCATGGCAAAGTCGCGGGATTGATGGAGCAACGGGGATTGATATTCAGGCAAATCGCCAATTATGCTCCTCCTGCGGATACTGAAGTTCAAGACGGCTTTAGTCCTCCTACCCATCGTTAATAATCGCGAGAGGAAGAACCTCTCCGCGGGCAGTCGCCCGTTGGAGGGGTTTTTTCTGTTGTAGATCCGGAATCTATGCGGTTCAACTTGATTCAAGGAGGGGGACTATGAACGAAAGGCCTTTAGTAGCCATTGCATGCAGCTGGATCGCCGGCACCGCTCTGCTGTCGCTCTTGCAGGAAGCGAGAGCGTTTATCGTGATATTCGCTTTTCTACTGTTTCTTGCCGGTATGCACATCTTAGGCTGGGCAAGACCCCGGATCGTTTTGTTATGCGCGGCCGCGATCCTCTTGGCATTCGGGGAAAGGCTATGGGTCGAGCATAGGCTCGATGCGGGACTTGAAAAGGCGATGGCCATTCAAGTCGAGGATGGGGGAGCAATCGAACTTACCGGCAATATTTCTTCGGATGTCGAAGTAGATGGCGATCTTGCCCTGTTCAAGTTCAAGGCTGCGGATCGTTCCGGCACTTTTCTCGTGCGCGTCAAACTAAGCAAGCAAGAAGATCGGACCGTTGCATCCGCATGGCGAAGGGGAGACGGCGTACGTATAAGCGGGACGTTAACTTTGCCGGGGGAAGCGGGCAACTTCGGCGATTTCGACTATCGGAGCTATTTGAGCAAAATGGGCATAAAATGGCAGTTGATCGCGAAGGGGTTAAGCTCGGTCGAGTTTACCGGTTCTTCCGTTCCCTGGACGATGCGGCCTCTCCGTATCATGGATCAATGGCGCGACGGAATCGGCGCGATCATGGACAAGCTTTACCCGTACGGCGATGCCGGTTATATGAAAGGATTGGTCATCGGGCTGCGTTCGGATCTTGATCCCCGCCAATACGATGGCTTCGCCAGAATCGGGTTGACGCATGTGCTGGCAATATCCGGACTTCACGTAGGAGTAATCGTATACATTCTGCTTAAGTTCGGAGCGATGCTAAGATTCACCCGCGAGCGCACGCTTGCCCTAACTATCGCGGCAATGCCGCTATACATGCTGATTACCGGCGCATCGCCTTCCGCGGTTCGCGCATGTTTGATGGCGATGCTCGCATTGTGGCTGGCCAGGCGCAACGAGTTGAAGGACGGCCTTCATTTGTTGCTTGCCGCGGCAATAGCGATGCTCGCATGGAATCCCCTACTCATCGAAGACGTTAGCTTTCAGCTCTCGTTTCTCGTAACTGCGGGGCTTATCTTGTTCGTCCCAGCGGTCAATGAAGCGCTGCCGATCCCCTGGACATGGCTTAAAGGACCTGTCGCCGTGGCGCTTACCGCGCAATTCATCTCTTTTCCGGTGACGATCTACTATTTTCATGCGGTTCATCTGCTCTCTTTGCCTGCGAATTTCGTTCTAGTACCGTTCATCAGTTGCCTCGTCATGCCGTTAGGGATGGCATCGATCGCGCTGGGCGGAATCTGGCTTCCTCTTGGTATCGTACCGGCCAAGTTGGCGACGTTGGGTAATCAATTAACGTTCGCGAGCGTCGATTGGCTGAACGGATTTATCGGCTTGCGAACGGTATGGCCGCAACCTTCGTTGCTTTGGGTTTTCGCGGCTTATGCCCTAATGGGTAGAAGCCTATATGCATTTAAAAGACGATCGGCCTTGTCGAAAAATCGAGAGTGGTGGGAGAAACGAGCATCCGAAGCCGCGGCTAGGGATTCGGATATGACGCAGCCGGTGGACGGCGTTGGCTTCACGGTGACGAAATCTGCCGCTCGCACGCACGGCTCCGCTATCAGGATGCTCGCATTCGCTTGCACGGTAATTCTATGGCTGCTTTGGGGCATCCAACCGGAAAGGTTGAATCGGCAAGCAACCGTTTCGTTCTTGAACGTCGGTCAAGGTGACAGCATCCTTATTCGCACAGGACAGGGCAAACATATTCTCGTCGACGCCGGAGGCACGGTAAGCTTCCGCAAGCCGGGAGAGGAGTGGCGGGTGCGCAGCGATCCCTACGAGATCGGTCGCAAGCTGATCGTCCCCTTGCTTCTGAAGCGGGGGATCGGACATCTGGACGCGTTGGTGCTCACGCACTTGGATGCAGACCATATCGGAGGCGCTGAAGCGATCCTGAGCAACATACCGGTTCGCGCATTGTTATTCAACGGGACGATCAAAGATTCGCCCGTCGCGGTATCTCTGCTAAGTCTCGCCGCGGCTAAACATATTCCGTGTTACGCCGTCCATGCGCAGTTGGATTGGAAGATCGACAAGTCGACGGCAATTCGCGTGCTGTATCCGATGGCGGACGATGGAGATTGGAGCACGCCGGAAGTATGGGACGAACAAAACAAACGCAGCGTAACGATGCTGTTGACGATGTACGGACGGACGTTCCTGCTTCCCGGCGATCTGGAAGCGGACGGGGAAGAGGAAACCGTCGTAGCGGAGAGACTGGCGGACGTAAGTCGCGGATCCCAAACTGGTATTCATCAAGTCGACGTTCTGAAAGCCGGGCACCACGGAAGCAAAACGTCGACGACCCAATCTTGGCTCGACTATTGGGTTCCGATAGAGACGGTTATCTCCGTAGGCGAGCGCAATTCGTACGGACATCCGAACGGCGGCGTGCTTGAGAGGTTATACGAGACGGGCAGCCGAGTGTGGCGAACGGACCTGAACGGCGAGATTCAATATCGCATTAAGCCGAACGGAGAGATGAGCCGAAGAACGCTTCGTGAGAAGTGAAAATAAGCCGCCCGGTCCAATAGTATCGAAGGCGGCAAGTAATCTAGCCGTTGGGCGAATAACGAACGGTCGTTGCGACCGCGAGTAATAAGGAATGGAGCTCGGCATCCTTCGAAGGGGAACGAATGACGATGATCGTCCCATGCTCTTTATCGGGTTCGTAAGCGAAGTAATCGAATCGAATCGTCTTATTGTCGCCCCAGAACTCGGAACCGAGGTAATCGGAATAGGTTTCGAGATCTTTTTCTTTTCTCAGAACAGGCAGAGGCGTTTCATCGGGATTCCGCAGATCAATATAGCTGAGCCCGTCAGCGGCTTGGAATTGATATCCGTCCTCGAACTGGACTTTTTTAATCGCATCGGGCAAATAAAGGCCGAAATCCTCCCGCGGAGCCTGAAACCAATGCGCTTCCGTTTCCCCGTCGCCGACCGGCAACGAAATCGCCGGAGTACCGTCGTATGCGTCCGAATTCGTTATCCATTTCGAAGCCGTTATCGGTTGTTTTACGATTTCTACGGAATCCGTTCCTTTAACGTAGCTGTATTGCTGTTCGCCCGTATCCCGGATTACGCGGAAAATTTGCCGCTCGCCGTCGTAGACGACCGTGCTCGGGTGCTCGGCATGGAGGGCTAAGTTCATGTCGACGAATCGAACCTTGCCGTCGATCAACTTGTAGACGATCGCTTTGCCGATCGTCGACGATACCGCGGCGACGGCTTCCGTATTTCCGTCCCCGTCGAGATCCGCCTCCTGAACGAAGGCGTTCAGGCGGAAATCGCTGATCGGAACTCCAGGCATCGAATCCTCGAAATGGAACCAATTGTTCGTTACGCAATTCGCGCCGCATGAGGCATAGAGACGAAGGTGAAACGAACCGAACAGATTGCTCTTCGTAATTTCGACGTCGTTCAAATAGGTCAGTTCGCCCGCGGTACCGATCTCGTAAAGGTCGGACGTCTCTTGGCCGCCGGCGACGATTCCCATACCCGCGTACAATTGCGAATCCCCCTCTTGCTTAGCGTATACGTAATAGTTGCCCAGTCCGTCAACTTTGATCACTCGTTTGACGATTACCGATGATTTGGCGATTCGGACGCCTTCGATCCGGTCGACTTCCACGGGATAATCCCCCAACGATTTAGCCGGATCTTCATAGACGAGAGGGATCCGTTCGTCGTTCGTCGCCTGCCCCGTGCTTGAAGGGTTATCGCTTCCCGCAGGGCCTGGATCGTTCGTGCCGAAGATCGAGGAGGGTGGGGATGCGAGGGAAGACTGATCGCCGGTATTCGTAAGCATAGGCAGCAGAATGGCCATGCCGACAACGATCGCCGCTAGTACGGCGCCGCCGAGCCGCCAAGCCGATCTTTTTGTCCGAATGTCCGCTGGCTTATTTTCGATTACCCGAACGACCTCGCGTTTCATTTCTTCGGTAAACGTACCTTTGCCGAGACCGCCTTGAGCCTCCCGATACCATTCCGGTTTCTGCGCAGTCATTGCTCCCACCCTTTCATTGTAGACTCGACCGATTTGCGGGCGCGATGAAGCCTGGACTTCACCGTTCCTTCCGGAAGCCCGAGAAGCTGAGCGATCTCGCGTACCGGAAGCTCGTGCTCCAAATCCAGTACGAGAACTTCGTGCAGCTTGTTCGGCAGGCACAGGATGACCTCCCAGATTTCCCCGGCCGTTCGCTCGCCCATATAGGCAGACTCTGCGGAAGGAACGGCTTGGCGCGATTTTACGATGCCGAACAGCAAGATTTTGCGGAAATAGCCGGATGATACGTAATTCAATGATAGATTCCGGGTAATCGCGAGCAGCCAAGTTTTGATCGAGGATTGACCTCGGAAAGAACGGATGCCGTAATGCGCTTTAATGAAAACCTCTTGCGCGATATCCCTGGCTTGCTCCCTGTCGCGGGTAATGACGTAGGCGTATTTCCAGACATCGTCCCCGTAGCGGTCCATAAGCAGCCGAAGCTCCGTCTCGTTCACGGAATCCATATGCTTTAAATATTCGGAACCCATACCCATCCTTACACCTCCAACCTATTAGACAGGTGCTTTAAGCATTCGGTTCCATAGTTCCAACATAAAACATTATGACTTTCTTCTCATTTTTGCTAGACTAAAAGTTAGTGATAACATATTACCGGAAATTCCCTTAAAGGGATTGCAACCTTTCATCGGACGCATGCGTCTGTGAAGGTGCAGGGGAGGAGGATCTTCTGTGGTGGAGCCGGCTCTGATCAAAGCCGCACAAGCGGGCGACCGAGAAGCTCTCGTTACGCTACTCCGCGAAATTGAGAATCAAGTGTATCGTACCGCGTATTATTTGCTGAATAACGAGCAAGACGCGATGGACGCTTCCCAGGATGCGCTTATCCGTATTTACACTAAAATCGATTCCTATGAGGAAAAGGCTCAATTTCGCACTTGGGTGCAACGGATCGTAACGAATATTTGCATCGATAAATTTCGGCGCAAAAAGCCATCGGTATCAATCGACGAGCATGAAATGGTTTTTCAGGCGGGAGACAACGTCGAGACCGAGGTTCTTTCCGCATACGCCGCGGAGGAGATACGCGAAGCGATCGGCAAGCTGCCCGAGCATCATCGGACCGTCGTCGTGCTGCGTTATTTACAGGATTTTTCGTATAACGAAATCGCGGATTCATTGAATCTGCCGCTTAATACCGTGAAATCATACTTATTTAGAGCCCGACAACAATTGCAAATTCTACTTCACGATTATCAGAAAGGTGGTGTCCGGGGATGAATTGCCAAGAGGTGATGGAACTCATGCAGCGTTACATTGACGGCGATCTGGATCAACAAGAAACGTCGCTCATGATGGATCATACAGGTCAATGCCCGGATTGCGCCGCCATGTTGGTCAGGTTGCAGAAGCTTTCCAGCGAGCTAGAACAGCTGCCTCGCGTCGTTCCGAAGTTCAGTCTCGTAGATGCGATCATGCCGGAGCTGGAACGTTTGCACGCGGCTAGCGACGCCGACGGCGGAGATCATGCCCGGGAGTCGGCGGTCAAGGAAGATGCGCCTAAGGTAACAAGATCGCAACGTCCAACGCGGCACCTGTACGGCAAAATCTCGGGAGTCGTCGCTGCGGGGATCGTCGCCGGCTTGCTCTTATTCGGACAGCCTGACAAATGGTTATTAACCGGAAACAGCCACAACGACGCTTCTTCCGAGCAAAGTTCGATGGCGTCAGACCTCGATAGCAACGCGCCGCAGGCGGCAAACCGTTCTCTGATGAAGTCGGAAGCCGCCGACAAAATGAAGGACGAAGCCGGCTTGGCCGCCGAAGAGCAACAAAAGGTTACGGGACTCAGCCAGTCCATCCCGGAATCCCCGACGCCGAGCTCCGCGCTTGCCGGAGCCGATAAAGCACCTTCAAAGCTCGACGCTAAGTCCGGCGGAAGTCAATTTTCGATCGCGGAACAGCCAAGCGCATCATCGTCGCCGGCGCCCGAACTTGCGAAACCCGGCATTACGAGCAATGGCTTGACCGCTATCCCGGCTACGTTGTCCGAATCTCCAGACGGTAAGTGGCAGGGAGTTGCGATCGAAGGAGACGGCACTTTCCAGGTCATCAAGAAGGAAGACAACAGCCTGTTCTACTCTTCCCAGAAAAGGGACGGCAAGATCGGTTTGCTGAGCTGGAGCGACGACAGCGCCGTTCTCTATTTCACCTACACCGATGCGGAGGGGACCCCGTCCCAGTGGGAGTTCGACACGACAACGGGCAAAGAAACCAAACGCTAAAAAGATTCGCACCTTTTCCGCGCAATCGCGTATAGTGTACGGAGAGTGTTGGCGATCGTCATTGGACTATCGTCGCGGTCGTTCGCGCACGGCACCATGGGCCGGCCTACGAACGTTGATATAGATGTCCGAGGACAAAGGGATCGCGCCTTGCGAAAGGTGTGATCTCTTTGTTTTTTTGTTGTACAATGAAGAAACGACTTGAAACGAAAGGCGGAGCGGCCATGGACGTTAAACAGGCATTTAGGTCGATCAAGACGGGCCAGATCTCTCCGGTGTACGTCTGTTACGGAACCGAATCCTACGTGATGAACGAATTCATCGAACGATTGCTGGAACAGCTTGTCCAACCCGATCACAGGGAGATGGGCGTGGTGCGGTTCGATACCGCGGAAACTCCGGTGGACGACATCGTCGACGAAGCGGAGATGCTTCCATTCCTCGTACCGAGCAAGCTAATCCTCGTTCGGGACCAAGTTTTGTTCGCATCGGGCAAAGAATCGGCGCGGGTCGAGCATCGACCGGAGCGGTTGCTTGCTTATATGGCGCAGCCGTCCGAGACGACGGTGCTCGTCTTTATGGTACCCAACGAGAAGCTGGACGAGCGTAAGAAACTAGTCAAGAACGCGAAGGCGAACGATTCGGCGATCGCCTTTAGCCCGTTGCAGGCGGAAGAGCTGCTGCAATGGCTGCTGAAGCGGGCGACGAATCAAGGCCGGACAATGGCCCGGCCTGCCGCGGAAGAGCTGCTGCGGCGCGTAGGGTCCGATATGCACGCGCTTGCCGCCGAAGCGGACAAGCTCTGTTTGCATGCGGGAACCGGCGGTTCCGTGACGTTGGACGCGGTGACCTCGCTCGTGCCGATGGCGACGGAGCAGAACGTTTTCAAGCTGACCGAAGAGCTCGCGGCGTTGCGGACGGAAGCGGCGATCGCGCTTTATTACGATCTGCTTAAGCAAAGGGAAGAACCGATAAAGCTGACGGCGCTATTAGTCCGTCAATTCCGCAATATGCTGTACGTGAAGGAACTCGGCAATCAAGGTTATTCGCAGCAACAGATGGCCGCGCAGATCGGATTGCATCCGTACGCGGTTAAGATTACGGGCGAGCAAGCCCGCAAATTCAGCCAAGAACGACTTGCGACGTTGCTATCGGAGCTGGCCGACCTCGACTTCGCGATGAAAACCGGGCGGGTCGACAAGGCGCTCGGCCTCGAGCTGTTCCTTCTCAAGACGAGTTCGAGAGGCGCGAGCTGATTACGCCGTTCCCGCCTTCAATTCATGAAAAGCAACAAAAAAAGCCATCCTACAAGCAGGTAAACTGCTTGGGATGGCTTTTTCGGCTGCCGGGTCCGAAAACGGGGCGGCCGCATATGCGTCAGGCACAAGACTTAAGCTTGCGCGGACAATGCGTTGAGTTTTTTGGCCAGACGGGATTTTTTGCGGGCAGCTGCATTTTTGTGAATGAGCCCTTTGGTTGCCGCTTTGTCCAGTTTCTTCTGAGCCGCGCCGTAAGCTGCTTTGGCAGCGTTAACGTCCGTTCCTACGACTGCTGCGTCGGCTTGCTTAACAGCGGTACGAAGGGAGGATTTAGCCGAAGCATTGCGAAGACGACGTGCTTCGTTCGTTTTAGTGCGTTTAATGGCGGATTTGATGTTTGGCATTCTTTTCACCTCCAGCAAAAACAGAAGTATTTCTCCACACAACTTGTAACATTCTATCATGCAAGGGGGCAAAATGCAAGTTGATTTCCCATCAGAATCCGTAAACGAAAGGGGTCTGTTTTCACCCGATGGATAAGGAATTGGCGTTATACCAGGCACGTACGGATTTGGCGCTGGAAGCCCATGAGAACGCGACGCAGGGGCAGAAGGATGCGGCAATACCCGGGGTTTGGGCCGAAACGGAAACCGCGGACGGAATTACCGTTTCCAGGATGGAGATCAAGACCGATCAAGCGGCCCAACAAGTCGGCAAAATGATCGGGCATTACGTCACGCTGGAGGTGCCGGAGCTGCGCCAGGGAGATACGACGCTGCAGGATAAGGTCGCGACGAAGTTCGCCAAAGAATTCGAGGCGTTCATGAGCCGAATCGGCATAGGTCCGAAGAGCAGCGTGCTGATCGTAGGCTTGGGTAACTGGAACGTAACTCCGGACGCGCTGGGACCGATCGTCGTGGAGAATACGATGGTGACTCGCCATTTCTTCGAGCTGATGCCCGATCAGGTCAGTCCGGGTTACCGTCCGGTCAGCGCCGTCGCTCCAGGCGTGCTGGGAACGACAGGCATCGAATCGAGCGATATCGTCCAAGGCATCGTCGCGCAGGCTAAGCCGGATCTCATCATCGCCGTGGATGCTTTGGCGGCGAAGTCGCTGGAGCGCGTCAATACGACGATCCAGATCGCGGATACCGGTATCCATCCCGGCTCGGGCATCGGCAACAAACGTAAAGGCTTGACGAAAGACATTCTCGGCGTGCCGTGCATCGGCATCGGAGTTCCGACCGTCGTTTATGCTTCCACGATCGTGAACAATACGATGGACCTCGTATTCGAGCACATGAAACAGCACACGACCAATACCGATCCCTTGTTCGGCGTCTTCGGGAAAATGGAGGAGTCGGAGCGATTGCAATTGGTCAAGGAGGTGCTCAGCCCGCTTGGGCACGACCTGCTCGTTACGCCCAAGGATATCGACAAATTCATGGAGGATATCGCGAACGTCATCGCGAGCGGCTTGAACGCCGCGCTTCACGAAGCCGTCGATACGAGCAATGTCGCCGCTTATACCCACTAAATCGCCAAGTCGTCGGAAGGGCTGTCCCGTAAATGAGAATTGCGGACAGCCTTTCTTTTCTAGTACGGGCAAGTATCGCAACCTTGTCCGATCCCCCGACGATATCGTACTCCGCAAATCGACGTGGGATTCTTTCTATCAAACCGAACTCTTGGACTATTTACATAGAAACGGCATCACTCCCAAGAACGGCAGCACGCCGTTCTTTTTTACGCGTTTTCTGCAACTCTAGCAAACTTCCGAGGTTCTATCAATTCGCGCTGACTCATATGATGGGATACCTGAGGAAAAAAAGAGATGGGGCTTGCGCATACCAAGAGCTCCGGGGAGGACGAGCATGAAGCGTAACGTCGGATCTCTGAAGTGGCCGCAGTTGCGGTCGAAATGGCGACGAATACTGGTGACGGGACGGGCTTACTTCCTACTAAGCGTATGCTCCATGGCGCTGTTCGTCTTGCTGGGTTTTGGAGGGATGCTGCAGCAAAAGCTAGCTGACTCTCCCGTGCGGTCGATGAAAGGATTGGCGGCATCCCTGTCGGGACAATTTTTTCAAACGTTGCTCAGCATGGAGCTCCCCCAGATGAAATCTTCGGAGAAATCTCCGTTCCAGGCCAGCCGCATGGCCGCATTCCTGCTTCGATTCATGACCGACATGAATCCTAACGATCCGAAGAGCCTGCTAGCCTTGGAGATGCCGGGGATGGATCGGGACCGCTCCGTGCTTCTTCGTCCTGGCTCCGGCGAACCGGAAGCGCCTGAGGACCGCGGACCGAGCGAAGAGGACTTCACGCAAGATGGCGTAACTCCGGACGGCGGCGAAACGCCTGACATAAACGCGACCCAAGCTCCCGAGCGAGATGGAGGGACGAGCCCGACCGAAGAAAAAGCGACTCCCGAGATCGATACGCCCCGGCAGGAAGACGATCCCGTCAAACCCGACGCGATCGATTCCCAGACGACGGCAGGACGGAAGGTCGTATTCATCTATCATTCGCACAATCGGGAGTCTTGGTATCCGGAACTGAAGCCGGGCAACAAGGACGCCAATTCGGATACGGTTAACGTGACGCTTGTCGGCAAAAGGCTGGCCAAACAGCTTGAATCCCTCGGCTTGGGCACCGTGCAATCGTCCGAGGATTATGCATCGGCGGTTAAAGGATATAATTGGAATTATTCGTATAAATATTCTTTGCAAACCGTTCGAGCCGCTTTGGCGTCGAACAAACAGCTGAAATTTTTCTTCGACATTCATAGGGATTCCCAAAGGCGCAAAAAAACGACGGCGACCATCAAAGGGAAAGACTATGCTCAAGTGTATTTCATCATCGGTCACAAAAATCCGGATTGGCGGGAGAACGAAGCGTTCGCGAATAGCATCCATGAGAAGTTGGAGAAGGATTACCCCGGTTTATCGCGAGGCGTATGGGGCAAGACGGCGGCCAACGGGAACGGGGAATATAATCAATCCGTAGCGCCCGACAGCGTGCTGATCGAGATCGGCGGCGTGGATAATACGCTGGAGGAGTGTTACAGGACGGCGGACATCCTGGCCAAGACGATCGCGGGCATTTATTGGGACGGGCAGAAGGCGATCAAAGCGAACGCGCAAACCAAATAGGAAGAAGGTAAAGCGATGCGTCGGGATACATTCAAATTGCTCATATTCGCGGGCATTATCGGATTCGCGATTTTATACGGAATGGAGCTATCGTCCAAGGGCATCGCGGACGTGAACGGTCCGATGTCGACGGGCAATCCGGCTGCGGGCGAAGAGACGACCGCGAATTCGGGAGACTGGACGCTGCCGGTAACGGATAACGGTCAGAAAGGACCTAAAACCGCGCCTTCGGAAACGAAATCAGTCGCCGGCGCGAACTCGGACGCGGAGAACCCTTACGACGAAGGGGTCGCCATTCCTCGCGACGATCGGGAACCGATCGTGGACCGAGTGTCCGGCAAGACGGGCGAGGTGCTGCATGATTTGTCCCGCAACGGAATTCGCATCGTCGTATCGCTGTTCGACCGGGTTCTGGGTTAATTCGGAAAGATTAGGTTGACACCAACGGGGCTGTCGTGATAATTTAAGGGTATAAAAAACCAAGTAAACTTATTGGATTATATTTATATGTCGACCATACCGATGGAGACTTTCCCTTTCCGAGCGCCCAGTCCGGAAAATAGGAAGGTCTCTTCGGCGATCGAACGCGAATTATTTGGGAGGGATGCGCTATGGCGGATTCGCCGCTCGTTGATCATGCGTTGCTGCGGTACATTAACGACAGCATCAACAGCTTGAAGTTCGGAAACATTCAAATTACGGTTCATGACGGCAGAGTTGTCCAGATCGATAAGACGGAAAGAAAACGATACGAAGCGGATGCGTCGCTCGCTCAAAAGCAAAAAAAGCAGGCGGGAGAAAAGAGATCCGCGACCGGCGGTTAACCGGCAGGATCGGGCTTGACGATGAGCATAAGGTCGCTTAGACTTAAATCATTAAGCTTCTAAGGGGAAATTTTAATGTTGGTAGCGGTTCTGAACTGAATTATCCGATACGTCGCGCATAAATGTAACGAGAAAGTAGCGTAAACCGTCCTAGGGAGGGTTTATTTCGTTCGTTGCTTCGCGCGGCACTGATAACCAGTGAAGAACCGGTCAAGACCGCCCTTGCGAAGAAAGCTTTTCGGGGAGATCAACCGTGCTCATTCAGGGTACGGTTTTTTTGCGCGATTTAACGGACGTCGGCGAACCTGCCCGTTTTCCGTTTCATTGTCCTTCATTCCCGAGGATTTCCGGCAGGCCGCGAGCTTGCGCCGATGGCGCATGTTTTCGCGGCCTGTTTTTTTTGCAGCGATTCAGAAAACGCGATTCGGGAGGAATTAACTTTGAGACAGCACGCATTGAACAAATTGGAATACAACCGGGTAATCGATTTGCTGAGAGGTTATGCCGTCACTTATCTTGGCCTGCGCCACATCGAGAGGCTGCATCCGCTTCAGGATAAAAGAGTGATCGTAAACAAGCTCGCGGAGGTTAGAGAAGCCTGCGGCTTGTTAGCAAAAGGAGGCCATCCGCCGTTGCCGTCGCTGGAAGGCATGGAGGCGCTGATGGGTTTGCTGGGAACCGGCTACGTCATGTCGGAGCAGGAGTTCGGGTTCATGGCTCAATTCGCCAGAAGCTGCGAGCAGCTTCGGCAATATATGGTCTCGAAGAAGGGAGAGGCGTCGGTCGTCTCTGCCTACGGGGCGTCCATGCACGATTTAAAGCCGTTGCGGGAAGCGATCGAAGCCTGCGTCGATCGCGGGCGCATCGTGGACACGGCCAGCTCGGAGCTTCATAAGTTGCGCAAAAAAATCCGCGCCGCGGAGGAGAAGCTGCAGAAAAGGCTCGAAGGCATGCTGTCCAGGTATTCCGATATTTTGCAGGAACGGCTGGTCAGCCAACGCGGGGGACGATACGTTCTGCCTGTCAAAAAAGAATACCGCAAAAGATTGCCCGGAACGGTACTCGACGAATCGTCCAGCGGGCAGACAGTGTTCGTCGAGCCGACGGAAGCTGCGGGCTTGCAGATGGAATTAAGCGAACTCAGAGTCGAGGAGAACCGCGAGGAATCGAGAATACTAGCCCATTTGACCGGAGAAGCGGAAGCCTATGCGTCCGAGCTGTCCGTTAATCTTGAAGCCGTCGGCCACTATGATTTCCTGTTCGCCAAGGCGAAATGGGGGCTGGCGATCGGCGGGAACGCGCCGGAATTAAACGATGCCGGTATCATCGATCTCCGCGAAGCGAGGCATCCGCTGCTTCGGTCGAATCCGGTGCCGCTCGATATTCGGCTCGGGGACGGTTTTCGGGCGCTATTGATTACGGGCCCGAATACGGGCGGGAAGACGGTGGCGTTGAAGACGGTCGGCCTGCTGACCCTTATGGCGCAATCCGGCTTGCTCATTCCGGCGGCGCAAGGGAGTCGCGTCTGCGTGTTTCGCACCGTAGAGGTCGATATCGGGGACGATCAGAGCATGGACTCGTCGCTGAGCACGTTTTCCTCTCATCTGCGCAATGTTATCGATATTTTGGCGCATTCCGGAGGTTCGACTTTAGTGCTGCTGGATGAGCTGGCTACGGGCACCGATCCGGGGGAAGGCGTGGGCCTGTCGATCGCGGTGCTAGAGGAACTGTATCGCCGGGGGGCTGTCCTGATGGCGACGACGCATTTCAATGAAATCAAGGAGTACGCCCGGGTGACGGAAGGTTTCCGTAACGCGAGGATGGCGTTCGACGAGAATACGCTGAGCCCGCTATACCGGCTTGACATGGGCGAAGCCGGGAATAGCTACGCCTTCGTCATCGCGGCGAAGCTGGGAATCGGCACCGCCATTATCGATCGCGCCAGGACAATCGCCGATACCTTAAAGCAGGGAGGCGGCCAAGCGCGAGTCCCACAGCTTTCGGAAGCGGAGAAGAAGCATTCCCGACCTTCGGGACGCGATCAGCGCTACGTGGACCGCAAAGCAAAGAGACCTGCGAATCCCGAGGAAGTTCAGCCGAAGCTGTGGGCGATCGGGGACGTCGTGTTCATCCCCCATCTGCGCAAGCCGGGCGTCGTCTATCGTCTGCCCGACGAACGGGGGAACCTGATCGTTCAAGTACAGAAAGAGAAAATTACGGTGAATCATAAGCGAATTCGCAAATTCATCGACAAAAAGCATCTCTATCCTGGCGAGGATTACGATCTGGACATCGTTTTCGAGACGGTGGAAAACCGCAAGAAGCGCCATCTGATGGGCAAACGGCACGTGGAAGGCGTGACGATCGAGAAGCCGCGAGAACAATGAACGAAAGGTTAGTCGGCATGCTCATTGATGCCCCGAGGATCCGCTGTTATAATGAAGTGATCGTCAACTGACGCATGGAACCGGCTGGGGGTACTCATTGGAATGGCTGAACTTACTTTTAAACAGACTCACATTCGCAATTTCTGCATTATCGCGCACATCGACCACGGCAAATCGACGCTGGCCGACCGCATATTGGAATATACGGGCACGCTGACTTCCCGCGAGATGCAAGATCAGGTATTGGATTCGATGGATCTCGAACGCGAACGGGGCATCACCATTAAATTGCAAGCCGTTCGTTTGTTATACAAAGCCGACGACGGCGAAACGTACATGCTGCATCTAATCGACACTCCGGGACACGTAGACTTTACGTACGAGGTTTCCCGGAGCTTGGCGGCATGCGAAGGCGCGCTGCTCGTCGTCGATGCCGCTCAAGGCATCGAGGCGCAGACGCTCGCCAACGTCTACTTGGCCCTGGACAACAACCTGGAGATCGTGCCGGTCATCAACAAGATCGATTTACCGAGCGCGGATCCGGAGCGGGTTAAGAAGGAAGTCGAGGACGTTATCGGTCTCGACACGAGCGACGCCGTGCTGGCTTCCGCCAAGAACGGGATCGGAATCAAAGAAATTCTGGAACAGGTCGTGCAGAAAATACCCGCGCCTTCCGGAGATCGCAACAAACCGCTTAAAGCGCTCATTTTCGATTCCCATTACGACCCGTACAAAGGGGTTATCTGTTACATCCGGATCGTGGACGGAACGATTCGCGCGGGAACGCGCATGAAGTTCATGGCAACGGGCGCGAACTTCGACGTCATCGAAGTCGGTACGTTTATGCCGCGTCCTACCGCGGTAACCGAATTGGGGCCGGGAGACGTAGGCTTCGTGACCGCATCGATCCGCAACGTGAAGGATACGCGCGTAGGGGATACGATCACCGACATGAGGAATCCTACCGCGGAAGCGCTGCCGGGCTACCGTCGGGTTAATCCGATGGTATTCTGCGGCTTGTATCCGATCGAGACGACTGATTATAACGACTTGCGCGACGCGTTGGAGAAACTTGAGCTTAACGATGCTTCGCTTCGTTACGAGCCGGAATCTTCCCAAGCGCTCGGATTCGGTTTCCGCTGCGGATTCCTTGGCATGCTTCATATGGAGATTATCCAGGAGCGCATCGAGCGCGAATTCAACATTCCGTTGATCACGACGGCGCCGAGCGTTATTTACAAAGTCACGCAGACGAACGGCGACATCATGGAAATTTCCAATCCGGCCGATTATCCGGAAGCGGGCAAAATCGACTTCGTGGAAGAGCCTTACGTGAAAGCATCCATTATCGTGCCTAACGATTTCGTGGGAGCGATTATGGAGCTATGCCAAGGGAAACGCGGAGAATTTATCGACATGCAGTATTTGGACACGAACCGCGTAACTCTGAAATACGACATGCCTCTCGCGGAAATCGTATACGACTTCTTCGACCAGCTGAAGTCCAGCACGAAAGGTTATGCTTCCTTCGACTACGAGTTAACGGGGTACCGTCAATCTACTCTCGTCAAAATGGACATTTTGCTGAACGCGGAGAAGGTCGACGCGCTTTCCTTTATCGTTCATAAGGATAGAGCCTATAATCGCGGCCGTGTCATTTGCGAGAAGCTTAAAGAGCTGATCCCGCGCCAGATGTTCGAGGTGCCGATTCAAGCGGCGATCGGGCAGAAGATCGTTGCCCGCGAATCGATCAAGGCGATGCGCAAGAACGTGCTCGCGAAATGTTACGGGGGCGATATTTCCCGTAAACGGAAATTGCTCGATAAGCAAAAAGAAGGTAAAAAACGGATGAAGCAAGTCGGTAACGTCGAGGTGCCTCAAGAGGCGTTCATGGCCGTCTTGAAGCTGGACAACGACTAAACCGAGAGTTTCCGATACGGACCGTTTTCCCGTTACAAGCGGGGGCGGTCCGTTGCGTTATATCGGAACCCATTCAGATAGCGGAATTCCGCAACCGAAACGAGGACGACCAACGTGAACGAACCGAACGAGACGATAAACAGGCCGCCGCTCCATACATGGACGCCCCGGGCGCTGTACATTCATATCCCTTTCTGCACGAACAAGTGCTTTTATTGCGATTTCAACTCTTACGTGGCCGCGGGCCAACCGATCGACGCTTATTTGGACGCTTTGGAGAACGAAATGAAGCTGACGGTCGAGGCGTTGCCGCCGACGGTAATCGATACGGTTTTCGTGGGCGGCGGTACGCCGACCGTGCTTAACCCGATCCAGATGGCGCGGTTCCTTGCGTCGGTAAAACGGCATTTCCCGCTCGCGGACGACGTAGAATTCACGATGGAAGCGAACCCGGGGACTACGGACATGGAGAAGCTCGCGGCGATGCGCGAAGGCGGCGTAAACCGGATCAGCTTCGGCGCTCAGACGTTCGACGACGGCTTGCTCGAGAGAATCGGCAGAATCCATGCGGCGCAAGATGTCATCCAGAGCATCGCGAACGCCAAGGCTGCCGGATTTACGAATCTGTCGATCGACTTAATGTTCGGCTTGCCGAACCAATCGCTGCAACAACTGAAAGACAGCGTGACCAAGGCATTGGAGCTGGATTTGCCGCATTATTCGTTGTACGGCTTGAAGGTGGAGGAGAATACGCTGTTCCACAGGTTGTATCAACGAGACGAATTGCCTCTGCCCGAAGAAGAAGACGAGCTTGCGATGTACGAGCATCTCATGGAGCGGCTCGGCGAAGCCGGGTACCGCCATTACGAGATCAGCAATTTCGCGAGACCGGGATACGAGAGCAAACATAATACGACCTATTGGCACAACGAGCCGTATTACGGTCTTGGAGCCGGGGCTCACGGTTACGCGTTGGGCGTGCGCCATATGAATATCAAAGGCGTTCAACCTTATATCGACGCCGCGAACAAAGCTTTGCCCCGATTGGAGATCAACGAAGTAAGCTTGGAAGAAGCGATGGGCGATTTCATGATGGTCGGATTACGGCTAGAGGAAGGCGTTGCGGAACATAGCTTCGCGCGCCAGTTCGCCGGCGCTTCATTGGAAGAGACGTTCGGACCGGCGCTACGAAAGCTAGTGGCGCAAGGGCTGCTCGAGAAAGTCGGTTCGCCGGAGGGTTATCGGTTAACCGCTCAAGGCATTCTGCTCGGCAACGAAGTGTTCGGAGCGTTTATCTAAGTCGTATATACGGGGACGATAAAACAGGCTACCTCGAAAATGTGCGTACGATGTGGTCTGCAAGTAAAGAAAATTAACTTGCAGCCCGGGAAATGAGTGCATGGAAGTCAGCAAGTAAAGAAAATTAACTTGCAGCTCGGGAAATGTGTGCGGGAAGCCTGCAAGTAAAGAAACTTAACTTGCAGCCCGGGAAATGAGTGTATGGAAGTCTGCAAGTAAAGAAATTTAACTTGCAGCCCGGGAAATGGGTGTATGGAATTCTGCAAGTAAAGAAATTTAACTTGCAGCCCGGGAAATGGATGTATGGAAGTCTGCAAGTAAAGAAATTTAACTTGCAGCTCGGGAAATGGGTGCATGGAGGTCAGCAAGTAAAGAAATTTAACTTGCAGTCCGCGAAATGTGTGCGGGAAGCCTGCAAGTTGCTTGCGACTCCCAATCAAGCCGACTTGTTGCTTGCCAGGCTTACACCGGTCTTGCAGTTCAGCAGCAGCCATAAAGTTAACCGGCGGGAGCCGTCCTTCAGGTCCTCATTGACCTATTGGGGCGGCTCCTTTTTCATCCGATCGTTAAAGGCGCCCGATTTGCCCTTCGCGATGCTCAGGGTTTGCCAACCTTCGGATTTGTAAGCTTTGGCTGCATAAACGATCTGTCCGATGTGATATCCGTAATGGGAAATTTGGCGATGAATGGCCTGCAGTACCGTATGGGCTTGACCGCGAATCTTTACTTCGCGTAGCAAGTCTTCCGGTTTTAAGGCTTCCAATGCGCCGAATAGGACGGACCACCCTTGCTCCCATATTTCGAGCAACTGCTCGCGCGACTCCAAGTCGTCCACGAACTCGTCGTCCCGGTTCCGGTTCGGCTTCTCTCCGTCGCTCGTCAAGAATTCCGTCCAGCGGGATACCATGTTGCCGGACATATGCTTGACGATTACCACGACGCTGTTGCTCTCGGGCTCGGGGCTCCAGTTTAACCCGGCTTCGTCCAGTTGGGCCAGCGAACGATCGCCAAGCGCCTTTTGACTTATGAAATCCGCGATGGACGTTTCGAGAACGTGTCGCGCTACATTATTTTCGGACATGAATGAATCCCTTCCTTCTTTAAATCGTATGATTTTCGTACATCTATTGTATGCCAATTTCGGGAAGGGCGCGGACAAAGTTTCCGATCTAGGCGATAAACGATCCTTTTCGGGGGAGCGAAATGTCCCTTGAGAGTTCATTCGTTATGTTGTATATTTATTCATACATATTTATTGCATGAGAGAAGGAATGAACATGTCGGTCGTGTGCCGCAAAGCGCTTCCGGAGGATGTAGAGGCGCTTCATGAACTGATACAGGGATACGCAGCCAAAGGAATTATGCTGCCCCGTTCCCGCGAGGCGCTTGCCCGCAACATCGATACTTTTATCGTGGCCCAAGACGGAGAACGTCTCATCGGCTGCGGTTCATTGTGCCGCTTGGGCAGCGATTTGGTGGAAATTCGTTCGCTCGGCATCGTCGAAGGATATAAGGGCCAAGGCATCGGCAGCCGTCTCGTCGACGCGCTGATGGCCGAAGCCAAAGCTCAAGGCATACCGAAAGTAATGGCGCTAACTTACGAGTCGTCCTTTTTCCAGAAAAACGGCTTCATCATCGTGGACAAAGAAATTTTTCCGGAAAAAGTATGGACCGATTGCGTAAATTGCCCGAAACAGCACGCTTGCGACGAAATCGCGGTCGTAAGAATCGTCGAGCCTACGCCGATCGAGGAGCAATTGACTTTCGCCCAAATCTGACGGAACAAGCCAAATCGAGCCGGAACATCCTTGACAGGTCCGCGCTTGGTTTGGTATTTTTGTATTAGCCGTTAGCACTCATCGAAACGGAGTGCTAACGATAACGGAAAACGAACGCCATGAAGGGGGAATTCGGATGCTGAGCGAACGCCAAAGAATGATACTGAACGCGATTGTAGACGACTATATCCGTTCTGCGGAACCGGTAGGGTCTCGCAGCATTTCCAAGCGCGGCGACGTGACCTTCAGCCCGGCTACGATCCGCAACGAGATGGCGGATTTAGAGGAATTAGGGCTGCTTGAGCAGCCGCACACCTCGGCCGGACGAATTCCATCCATTAAAGGCTATCGTTATTACGTGGACCACCTGGTCACCTTGAATGGCGTGGGGGATCAGGACGCGAAGAAGCTTCGTACGTTTTTCGCGGAAAAAATGAACCATTGGGAAGGCGTCATCGAACATGCGGCGACGATTCTATCCCAGCTTACGAATTATACGTCGATCGTTCTCGGACCGGAAATGTTCAGCACGACGCTTAAACATTTCCAACTCGTGCCGATTAACGACGTATCGGCCGTCGCGATTATCGTGGCGAATACCGGACATGTCGAGCATCGTACGATCACGATCCCGGAAGGCATCGACATGGACGATATGGCCAAGATCGTAAACATGCTGAACGACAAGCTGGCGGGAGTCCCTTTCTACAAAGTGAAATCCGTCCTGCACAGCGAGATCGCCAAGGAGCTTAGCCGTTACGTCGAGCAATGCGAGGGCATCCTAACGTTGCTAGAGGAGACGATCACGGAAGAACAAGAACCGAAGGTGTACTTGAGCGGCGCATCCAACATGTTGACGCAGCCTGAATTCAAGGACGTCGACAAGGCGAAGAACATTCTCGGCATGCTCGAAGAGACGCAATTGCTGATGCAGTTGTTCCAATCCAACCCAGGCGGCATACAAGTGAAAATCGGCACGGAAAACGCGTTAGAAGCGATTAACCATTGCAGCCTGATTACCGCGACCTATTCGTACGACGGACAGTCGCTCGGCACGATCGGTATCTTGGGACCGACAAGAATGGAGTACGGCAAAGTCATTAGCTTATTGAATTATTTATCCAAGGATATCGCCAATCTGATGTCCCGTTGGTATAAGTAACGAGTTGCATAGCCCCCTTTTACGGGTGGCACGGTAAGGAGGTGAATCCGACATGAGTAGTACGAAAGAAACGAAGGAGCCGTTGAATATGGACGAACATCAAGAAGAAATGTTGGAATCGAGCGAGACGGGTTCCGAAGCGAACGAAGCAGTCTCCGAGCATGGCGATCAGCCTTCCGCGGAACCGATCGACGAATCCAACGCCGCGATCGCCGAGCTTCAACGCCTAGCGGACGATAATCATAGCCGTTATTTGCGGGCACAAGCCGATTTCGATAATTTCCGTCGGCGTACATTGAAGGAAAAAGAAGAGCTTGCGCAATATGCGTCGCTAAAGCTGATTACCCAACTGCTACCCGTTATGGACAATTTCGAACGCGCGTTGCAAACCGGCGGCGAGGTCGCCGAAAACGGTTCATTCTCCAAAGGCGTCGATATGATTTACCGGCAGCTGTTCCAAGTGTTGGAAGCCGAAGGACTAAAACCGATGGACGCGGTCGGCCAACCGTTCGATCCCGAGCTTCATCAAGCGGTCATGCAGGTCGAGAGCGACGAGTATGACGAAGGGATCGTCGTCGAGGCCATTCAAACCGGTTATTTGTTGAAAGACAAAGTCATTCGTCCCGCGATGGTTAAAGTCAGCGGATAAAGCTTAAGAAATAACAACCGGAACCAACGTACCTAACCCAATTCAAGCGCACTTATATAAAGGAGGAACATACAGTTATGAGTAAAGTAATCGGAATCGACTTAGGAACAACCAACTCTTGCGTAGCGGTAATGGAGGGCGGCGAAGCCGTCGTCATCCCGAATCCGGAAGGCAACCGCACGACCCCCTCGGTCGTCGGCTTCAAGAAAGACGGCGAGCGCGTCGTCGGCGAGACGGCCAAACGCCAAGCCATCACGAACCCGGACCGCACGGTCAGCTCCATCAAGCGCCACATGGGAACGAGCCACAAGGAAACGATCGAAGGCAAAGCCTACTCCGCTCCGGAGATTTCGGCGATCATCCTGCAGAAGCTGAAAGCGGACGCCGAAGCTTACCTAGGCCAGCCCGTAACGCAAGCGGTCATTACCGTTCCCGCGTATTTCAACGATAGCCAGCGCCAAGCGACCAAAGACGCGGGCAACATTGCCGGCCTTGAAGTTCTTCGCATCGTGAACGAGCCGACTGCGGCAGCGCTTGCTTATGGCTTCGAGAAACAAGAAGACCAAACGATCCTCGTATTCGACTTGGGCGGCGGTACGTTCGACGTCAGTATTCTCGAGCTTGGCGACGGCTTCTTCGAAGTTAAAGCGACGAGCGGCGACAATCATCTGGGCGGAGACGACTTCGACCAAATCGTAATGGAATGGCTTTCCAACGAATTCAAGAAAGAGCACGGCATCGACCTGTTGAAAGACAAAGCAGCGGTACAACGTCTCAAAGATGCGGCCGAAAAAGCGAAAAAAGAACTTTCCGGCGTCGTGTCCACGACGATTTCCTTGCCGTTCATTACGGTCGTTGACGGAGTTCCGCAGCATTTGGAGCTTACGCTTAGCCGTTCCAAATTCGACGAATTGACGGCGGGCCTCGTAGAGCGCACGATGGGACCGACTCGCCAAGCTTTGTCCGACGCCGGAATGACTCCCGCGAACATCGACAGAGTCGTATTGGTCGGAGGATCTACTCGTATTCCTGCCGTAGTGGAAGCGATCAAAAAATTGACGGGCAAAGATCCGCACAAGGGCGTTAACCCCGACGAAGTCGTTGCTCTCGGAGCCGCCGTTCAAGCGGGCGTTCTGACCGGCGAAGTCAAAGACGTCGTCCTGCTCGACGTTACGCCATTGTCCCTCGGTATCGAAACCGCCGGCGGCGTATTGACCAAAATGATCGATCGCAACACGACGATCCCGACAAGCAAATCCCAAGTATACTCCACTTACGCGGATATGCAGACGCAAGTAGAAATTCACGTGCTGCAAGGCGAGCGCGCGATGGCGAAAGACAATAAAACGCTCGGACGCTTCATTCTTAGCGACATCCCGGCCGCACCGCGCGGAGTTCCGCAAATCGAAGTAACGTTCGACATCGATGCCAACGGTATCGTTAACGTATCGGCTCTTGATAAAGGAACGGGCAAAAGCCAGAAAATCACGATCACTTCCTCCGGCGGTTTGAGCAAGGAAGAAGTCGAGCGCATGCAACGCGACGCCGAATTGCACGCCGAAGAAGACAAAGCGCGCCGCGATCTCGTCGAAGCGAAGAACAGCGCGGATCAATTGATTTATAGCGTAGACAAAACGATCAAAGACCTCGGCGACAAAGTCGACGTGGGCGAGATCGACAAAGCGAACGCGGCGAAAGAAAAGTTGACGGGCGCGTTGGCTTCCGATAACCTTGAGGAGATTACGAAAGCGACCGAAGAGTTGACCGAAATCGTGCAGCAGCTTTCCGTGAAGCTCTACGAGCAGGCGGCTCAAGCCCAAGGCGGCGCCGAAGGCGCTTCTGCGGAAGCAGGCGGCGCGGCTCCGAAAGATAATGTCGTCGACGCCGACTACGAAGTCGTGGACGAAGACAAGAAATAAGAGTTTACCCAGCATAAAACCGAAAGTCAAAGTGATTTCCGCCCTTGCGGAATCATTTTGACTTTCCTTCATGAGGAGGTGGGGAAGTGTCGAACAAAAGGGATTATTACGAAGTTCTGGAGGTTCCGAAAAATGCCTCCGCGGACGACGTTAAGAAGGCTTATCGCAAGCTTGCCCGCCAATACCATCCGGACGTAAACAAAGCGTCCGACGCGGAAACCAAATTCAAGGAAGTCAAGGAAGCATACGACGTTCTTAGCGACGACCAGCAACGGGCGCGTTACGACCAATTCGGCCATCAGGATCCGAACGCCGGATTTGGCGGAGGCGGAGCGGACTTCGGAGGCGGGTTCGGCGATATATTCGATATGTTTTTCGGCGGCGGAGGCGGCGGACGGAGAGATCCGAACGCCCCGCAACGCGGCAACGATCTGCAATATACGATGACGATCGAATTCAAAGAAGCGGTATTCGGCAAAGAAATGGATATTACCATTCCACGTACCGAGACTTGCGACACTTGCCACGGCAACGGAGCGAAACCGGGCACTAAGCCGGAGACTTGTTCGGTGTGCCACGGCTCGGGACAGCAAGAAGTGGCGCAGAACACGCCATTCGGCCGTATCGTCAACCGACGTGCGTGCTCTGCCTGTTCGGGACGGGGGACGGTTATCAAGGAACGTTGCGGTACTTGCTCGGGCAGCGGCCAAGTGAAGAAACAACGCAAGATCCACGTCAAGATTCCTGCCGGCGTAGACGAAGGCGCCCAACTGCGCGTAAGCGGAGAAGGGGAAGGCGGCGTTCGCGGCGGACCTTCGGGAGATTTGTACATCTTACTGCGAGTGAAATCGCATGATTTCTTCGAGCGCGAAGGCGACGATATTTTCTGCGAAATTCCGTTAACCTTTACCCAGGCGGCATTAGGCGACGAGATCGAGATTCCTACTCTGACGGAGAAGGTAAAGTTGAAGGTTCCCGCCGGCACGCAGACCGGAACTTATTTCCGTCTAAAGGGCAAGGGCGTTCCGAAGCTCCGCGGATACGGACAGGGCGACCAACAAGTCAAAGTCACGATCGTGACCCCGACGCAGTTGAGCGAAGAGCAGCGCGAGTTGCTGCGCGACTTCGCTTCCAAGAGCGGCGAATCGACGCATGAGCACAGCAAATCGATCTTCGAACGCATGAAACGCGCCATTCTAGGCGATTGATCGCCGATAACATAGCTTCGAATCAGAACCGTCCGGCTATACGCCGGACGGTTTTATTTGGGTGAATAAGCGAGTCCGAGAGGGAGAAATCTATAACAATGCCGTATGCGTATGAGCGGCTCTCTCTTAGAGGAGGAAATCAATTGACCGACGATCAACAACATAAGCATTTGCCAGTCGTATCCGCCGAAGACGTGGAGTTCGCCGACGAGCTTGCGGACAGCGACGATAAAGAAGCGCAGAAGAGAGCGGCCGAAGCCGATCGGCGCGTTACCTCTTCCGAAGGAGAGTGAGGCGAGTGGACATGGAGTCCATGCAGGCCGGCTTCGCGACCCAGGATCAAGCCGAATCGGTAATCAAGAAGCTCGCTTCGCTTAGAGGCGACCGGTTCAGGTTGGAAAGGACGCGCGCGGCGTTGAGCGATACCCGGACGGAGTTCGCGGAGGAAAGCGGACTAGCGGCTTCCACGCAAGCGCCGCTGGAATTCACGTTTTCCGCCAACGTGCCGGGCGATGCCGCGGAGCAAGCTCGGGCCGTCATTGCGGAAGCCGGCGGCCGGATGTTAGAGCCTTAAGCATTAGCGCGCATCGCGGAGAATTCGCGATGCGCGCTTTTTTTGCGCCGTAACGCGATCGTACGGACATGATTGTTTTTGCTCCCGCAAATCAGGACGTGTATAATGAGAAGCATTGAGCGGCCGAAACGGCCGATTGCACCAGGGGAGGAACGGATTTGCGCTGGCATGAATTAACCGTCCTGGCGACGGAATCGTCTCAGGAGATGGTTACGCATTATTTAACGGAGCTCGGAGCGGGAGGAGTTTCCGTAGAAGAGGCATGGGACGCGGACGCACCGCGGGATACCAAGTACGGCGAGGTGTACGACACGCCGCTTAACGATATTCGACCGGGGTACGCAGTGTTCAAAGCTTACTTCTCGGAAGATACGAAAATGGAACCGATCGCTGCCGAACTAAAGACGCTTCTGCAAGGATTGCCGGAGTTCGGGTACGACGCAGGGGAATTCACGATCGCCTTGGGCGACGTGCACGAGGACGATTGGGCCGATGCATGGAAGCAATACTTCAAGCCGATCGCGATTACGGAACGGCTGACCATTAAACCGACTTGGGAAGAATACGAGCCTGCTAACGACCAAGAACTGATCATCGAATTGGATCCCGGCATGGCTTTCGGTACGGGCACGCATCCGACGACTTCGCTGTGCTTGAAGGCGCTGGATAACGCCATTCAAGGCGGGGAGCAGGTTATAGACGTAGGCACGGGTTCGGGCGTTCTTGCCATCGGCGCGATGAAGCTTGGCGC
The DNA here is from genome assembly GCF_003628305.1 of Cohnella endophytica. GTDB lineage: Bacteria > Bacillota > Bacilli > Paenibacillales > Paenibacillaceae > Cohnella > Cohnella endophytica. The sequence continues at coordinate 383,527 of NZ_RBZM01000004.1, forward strand.
GTCGAAGGTCCTTGCGCTCGACCTGGATCCGGTCGCCGTAAAATGCGCGGAAGAAAATATCGCGCTTAACGGTTACCAAGAGGAAGTCGAAGTGAAGCTAAGCGACTTGCTCGGCATCTTGCACGAAGGCGATAACCGTTCCGAGAACGGCGTAAACCCGCCGGTCGACATCGTGGTCGCCAACATCTTGGCCGAGATCATCCTGTTGTTCATCGGCGATGTTATGGAAGTACTTAAGCCCGGCGGAATCTATATTACGTCCGGCATTTACAAGAACAAGGAAATGATCGTGGAAGCAGGGCTGCTGGCAGCGGGCTTCGAGATCGTCGACGTACTGCGTCAAGAGGAATGGGTCGCGTTCGTTGCAGGCAAACCGAAGGGGGACGGCGAGTGAACTTTTTCTGGTTTCCGATTGAATACCTTCCCGTAATCATCGTAACGATGCTGGTCGCGTTTACCGTGCACGAATTCGCGCATGCGTGGACGGCTTGGAAATTCGGCGACGATACGGCTTACCGCGAAGGCCGGGTAACGTTGAATCCGATCGCCCATTTGGACTGGATCGGAATGCTGTTCCTGCTTATCGGAGGATTCGGATGGGCGAAACCCGTTCCGGTTCGCCGCAGCAGGTTCAAGAACCCCCGTCTCATGAGCATTCTCGTATCCGTGGCGGGCCCTATCAGCAATTTGTTGCTGGCTTTCCTGATGTTGTTCGTCTTGGATTTGCTAAGCGCGTTAAAGGTAATTCACACGATTTCCGAACAAATGATTATTTTCATGCAATATTGGGTCACGATCAACTTGACTTTGTTATTATTTAACCTTATCCCGATTCCGCCTTTGGACGGATACAGAGTTTTGGAAGAATTTTTGCCTATCCGAACTCGAATCAAAATACAGGAAATGGCGCAATGGACGACGTTTCTGTTTTTACTGATCATCTTCATTCCTCCGCTGCGCAGCGTAACGATCGGACCGGTTCTGAGTTTAAGCACCCCGATCGTGCACGGCATGGTGCGGGTCCTCGATGTACTGTTCGGAGCAGCAGGAGGAAGTATTTTCGGCTAAACGGCGGAAATGCCAATAATGCGAGGTAGCGAAGGCCGCGATAACGCGTTATGATGAAGGATGGAGCATAGGCAGGAGGCATCGGAAATGCAGCGTTATTTTGTGCCGCCGGCGTTGATGGGACAGCAGTCCGTCATGCTTGAAGGCGATGACGCCCGGCATGCGGCCGCCGTCATGAGATCGAAGCCCGGCGATTGCTTCATCGCTTGCGACGGATGCGGGCGGGACGTGCTTGCCAAAATTACGTCGATCGACAAAGAAACCGTGAAAGCGGATATTATCGAAACATTATCCCGCCGGGCCGAGATGGCTTGGAAGGTGACGGTTGCCCAAAGCTTGCCCAAAGGCGACAAGCTGGAAACCGTCATTCAGAAGGGAGCCGAAGCGGGAGCGGCCGCGTTTCGGCCATTCCTTTCCCATCGTACCGTCGTGCAATACGACGAACGGAAGGAAGCGAAACGGATCGACCGCTGGCGCAAGATCGCCAAGGAAGCGGCCGAGCAGAGCCATCGTAGCATTATTCCGTCAATCGAGGCGGTAGCTACGTGGAAAGCGATGCTGGCCCTATTCGCCGAATATGAACTTGTATTGTTCTGTTACGAGGAAGAAGGCCGTTCCGGAGGCGGATTAAAGGATATATTGTCCGGCTTCAAGGCGAGTTTGCCCGATTCGGCGGAACCGCGCATCCTGATCGTCGTGGGGCCAGAAGGCGGCTTTACGCAGCAAGAGGCGGATCAGGCGGCATCGTCGGGCGCGAAGCTCGTCGGTCTCGGAACGAGAATATTGCGGACGGAGACGGCGGCGTTATATGCGCTCGCATGTCTTGCCTATGAGTCCGGAGAATTAGGAGGAATCTGAGATGCCGAACGTGGCATTTTATACGCTGGGCTGTAAAGTCAATTTCTACGATACCGAAGCGATCTGGCAGCTGTTCAAGAACGAAGGCTACGAGCAAGTCGACTTCGAACAGACAGCGGACGTTTATTTGATCAATACATGCACGGTAACGAATACGGGGGACAAGAAGAGCAGGCAGATTATTCGCCGCGCCGTGCGCCGCAACCCGGATGCCATTATCGCGGTAACGGGCTGCTACGCGCAAACCTCGCCCGCCGAGATCATGGCCATTCCCGGCGTCGATCTCGTCGTCGGAACGCAAGACCGCGAGAAGCTGATGAGCTTCATTACGGATATTCAGATTGACCGCAAACCGATGAACGCCGTACGGAACATCATGAAGACGCGCGAGTTCGAAGAGCTGGACGTCCCGGACTTCTCCGAACGAACGCGCGCGTTTCTGAAAATCCAAGAAGGCTGCAACAATTTCTGCACCTTCTGCATCATTCCTTGGTCTCGCGGGCTGTCCCGCAGTCGCAAGCCCGAGAGCGTGTTGAACCAAGCGCGCCAGCTCGTTGAGTCGGGCTACAAGGAAATCGTCCTGACCGGTATTCATACCGGCGGATACGGCGACGACCTGGAAAATTACAGGTTAGCCGATCTGCTTGCGGATCTCGATAAGATCGACGGACTGGAGCGCATTCGGATCAGTTCCATCGAAGCGAGCCAGATCGACGAGAAAATGATCGCGATCTTGAACAGCTCGCCTAAAATGTGCCGCCATCTGCACATCCCGCTGCAGGCGGGAGACGACGCCATTCTGAAACGGATGCGCCGTAAATATACGACGGCCGAATTCGCCGAGAAAATTCGCTTGCTGCAGGAAGCGATGCCTGGCGTCGCGATCACGACGGACGTCATCGTCGGATTCCCAGGGGAAACGCAGGAGCAGTTCGAGAATGGCTTCAAGTTCATGGAACAAATGAAGTTCGCTGAAATGCACGTTTTCCCTTACTCCAAGCGGACCGGGACGCCGGCTGCGCGCATGGACGAACAAGTGGACGAAGAAGTGAAGCACGATCGCGTGCATCAGCTTATCGACTTGTCCGAACGGATGCAAGCCGCTTACGGCCGCGAATGGGTCGGTCGCGAACTGGACGTCATTCCGGAGCGGGAAGCGAAAGGCGCGGAAGGCAAAGGACTCGTATCGGGCTACACCGATAACTATATCCAAGTCGTTTTCGGCGGCGACCCTTCCCTAATCGGCAAACTTTGCCGCGTACGGATTACGGGTTCCGGCGTTAACGAATGCCAAGGGGAACTGCTGGAAGTGCTGGATTCCGGCATTCGTCCGGTAGCCCTGCAAGCTTAGAGGTCGAGAGCGAAGATTTCATCGGATGGCGGATAGCGCGGCTGCCGCCATCGGTGAAATCTTTTTCTCGTACATAGGACGGATAATCGGCGGGACTGCGAGAGGAGAAGGTGACATGGCAAAGGAAATATCGGCCGGGGGAGTCGTCTATCGGCGGCGCGACGGCAAGCTGGAAATCCAATTGATCGAAGACCGATTCGGACGGATGACGTTGGCCAAGGGGAAAATGGAGCCGGGGGAAACGGTCGAGCAAACCGCGCTGCGGGAAATCGCGGAAGAAACGGGGATCGAATGCCGGATCGTCGAGCCGTTGCTCGTCATTGCTTACGAGTACGAGCACGCACAGCTTGGTACGGTCCAGAAGGAAGTTCACTATTACTTAACGGAAGCGATCGAAGGCACGTTGAAGGCTCAAGATGAGGAAATCTCCGGAGTAGCTTGGTACGAGCCGTTCGAAGCATGGAGACAGCAACTCGACGCCGGGTACGACAACAACGACGAAGTACTTCGCCTGGGGCTCGCTAAGCTCGGTCTTGCTTGGTAGCGACGTGCGGGGAAAATCGAACTTCGATGAGGTGAGCCTCATGCCTGAACAATTATCGCTGCCTTTGTGGCGGCCTTCCGAATCGTTGGCGGCGAGGATCGACTATACGGTCGTAACGCCTAGCGTAGGCGCCGACCAGCTTACCAAGCACTGCGAAGAAGCCGTAAGCTTTGGGTTTCATAGCCTATGCGTTAACGGAGGCTGGGTTCGGCTTTGCCGGGAGCGTTTAAGCGGAACGAACGTCAAAGTGAGTGCCGTGGTCGGATTTCCGATCGGCGCGCAAGCGACGAGGTCGAAAGCGTTCGAGGCTGCGGCCGCCCTTGACGACGGGGCTTCGGAGATCGACATGGTCCTATCTGCCGGGAAGCTCAAGGATGGGGATCACGAGGCGGTCGAACGGGATATCGCGGCGGTCGTTCTTGCCGTTCAAGGCGGCGCGTTGATCAAGGTCATCCTGGAAACGGGAAGTTTGACGGACGAGCAGAAGAAGCTGGCCGCCCGCATCGCGGAAACGGCCGGTGCGGACTACGTTCAGACTTCGACGGGATACGGGGTAACGGGCGCTACGGAAGCCGACGTTAGGCTCCTCCGCGCGGAATTGTCCCCCACGACGGGCGTTAAAGCATCGGGGGGCGTTCGTGATGCGGCAATGGCAATTGCCTTGCTGCAGGCCGGAGCTCATCGAATCGGAAGCAGCTCGGGAGTTGCGATCGTTAACGGAACTTAGGCAAATAGGCAATCGGAAGAGCGATCAAGGAGCAAGCGACGTTAAACAGAGTTTGCGCGTGGGCGACCTGCGCCGAAGGATCGCTCGGAGCGAGCGTCGCGGAAGCGGCATGAAGCAAGCCGATTAACGGGTAGAAAAGCAGAGCCCCGCCGGCGTTCAAGGCAAGCTGGGACAACGCGACGAAGCGACCTCCGGCTCCTCCGCCAAGCGAGGCGACCAAACCCGTAAAACAAGTTCCGATGTTCGCGCCGAGCACGATCGCGATGCCGGCGTCGGGGGAAAGAACGCCCGTGGCGGCGAGGCCCATGCTCATGGCGATTACGGCGGAGCTGGAATGGACGAGCGCGGTCAAGGCCGCTCCTCCTAGCACTCCCCAGAGCAAATTCTCGTTGGTGTGGCGCATAAGCAAGTCGAAATAGCCGTTGTCCTGCATGGCCGGGCCGATTCCTTGGAGCAGTTTGAAGCCGATGAGCAGCAACGCGAATCCGCCGAATGCCACGGATAAATAACGCAATGGCAATACGCGCTTCGGAGCTCTCGAGGCATCGCGCCATTCGTTCAACAGGAACGTGAGAACCCAGCCGAATAAGGCGACGGCCAACAAGGGAACGCCGTAGCGATGCAATCGCAAGCTCATCAGTTCCGTCGTGAAGCAAGTGCCGACGTTCGTCCCTAGAATAATGCCGAAGCTTCGGGACAACGAGAGCCAACCCGCGTTGACGAAACCGATCGTTAAGACGGTAACGGCGGAGCTGCTTTGCAATAGCGCCGAAGCCGTCGTGCCGACGGCGAAGCCCCGAAGAGGCGTAGCTGTAGATCGGGCGATCCACGTGGACAGCTTGTTGTCGGCCCACTGCTGCAGGGATGTCTCCATCGCTTTCATTCCCGATAACAGCAACGCGAAGCCAAGCAGAGACGGAATTAATAAACCGGATATCATAGGGCGCACCTCCCCTAATGACTATGCATAAGAAGGACAAGTTTATGATCGGAGAAGGAGTGAAGCACGATGAGCAACCAAGCATCGGTATGGTTAAATAAAAGCAGGCGTCCCCGTCTGGAGGAAGGACACCCCTGGATTTTCGCGAACGAGATCGGCAAAACGGAGGGCGAAGCAACGCCCGGAGATCTCGTGGAGGTTCGCGATCATCGCGGACAACTGCTAGGGACGGGCTATTGGAATCCGAATTCGCAGATTACGGTTCGGATCGTCGCTTACGGTGCTTTGGAGCGGATGGACGCCGAATTTTTCCGTCGGCGTTTCGAACGGGCCGCGTCCCATCGCAGACGTTTCGTTAGCGACGGCACGTCATGCCGTCTCGTGTATGGGGAAGCCGATTTCGTTCCCGGACTCGTCGTCGACCGTTTTAACGACGTGCTGGTCGTACAGGTACTTACTCTCGGAATGGAAGTCGCGAAAGAAGCCTGGCTCGCCGCTTTGATCGACGTATTCGCGCCTCGCGGCATTTACGAGCGAAGCGACGTAGGAGTGCGTACTTTAGAAGGCTTGGAAGAGCGGACCGGTGTGTTGTACGGCGACTGTCCGAGACTGATCGAAATGACAGAAAACGGACTAAAGGTGCAAGTCGATATCGTAGGCGGACAGAAAACCGGCTATTTCTTCGACCAACGCGAGAATCGGGCTTCGATCAAGCCGCTTATCCAAGGCTGGGGAGAGCGCAGCGGCATCAAACTGGAGCAACGGGATACGGAGGAAGGCGTCGGCGTGCTCGTTCCCGTCAACGCCAACGGCGGGCTCGTAACGTTCCCCTATTGGGACGGGGCGACCGTGCTGGAATGCTTCGCGCATACGGGAAGCTTTACGCTGCATGCATGCGACTATGGCGCCAAGAAGGTGACCTGCCTCGACATTTCCGAGCATGCGCTGGAGACGGCGCGCCACAACGTCGAAATCAACGGATTTACGGACCGCGTCGAATTCGTGGCGGCCGACGCTTTCGAATACTTGCGCAAGCAAGTCGCGGGAAGGGACGAGCGTCAGGCAAGAGCGAACGCCAAGGCATCCGGCGCCAAAGTAGACACTTCGAAGCCGTTGGTCGCGGAAGGCCGTACCTGGGACGTCATTATTCTGGATCCCCCGGCTTTCGCGAAGACGAAGAGAGCGGTGGAAGCGGCTTGCAGAGGGTACAAGGATATTAACCTGCAAGCGATGAAGCTGCTTAACGAAGGCGGCTATCTCGTTACCGCGAGCTGCTCCTATCACGTTCGGCCGGAGCTGTTCCTGGAGACGATTCAAGAGGCGGCGAAGGACGCGGGTAAAATCATCCGACGCATCGAATGGAACGGAGCAGGCAAGGATCATCCGCAATTGGCGGGCGTCGAGGAAGGCCATTACTTGAAGTTCGGCATATTCGAAGTGCGAAGCCGCAAGGAGCTGTAGTCAACGAACAACCGATATCGGGAAGCCTAAAATTTTTGTTAAGAAAATGTTAGCAAAAAGGAAGCATGTTCATCTCTCTTTTCGGGAACATTCCTAACGCCTCTGGATTATGTTTAATGCATAGGCATGGAAACGGAGGGTTGAACATGGTACACGAAGTCATTTTGTTCGGGAAGCGCGCGGTACCGCTGGAAAATAGAGCCAAAGCTCTAAGCAGCCGTAGCCGATTCAATACCCGCATGAAAGCGATGAAGGACGACCTGGATTTTCGCAGGCGTTGGAAAAACGTCTCCTATATCGAGCTATGGTCGGATGCGGCGATATTCAAATACGACGACGGCAGCAAATGGTATATGAATATTTCATAATGATTACGCAGAAGAGCCTTGCGATGGCGCGCAAGGCTCTTTTTTCGTCGTTCGTTATTCGACTTGTTTATTTTTGTAGTCGATTACTCGTTGAATCAATACGGCTGCTTCCGCGCGGGTCATCGATTCGGCTGGTTTGAACTTTCCGTCGGGCGTGCCCGACATGAGACCCGTCGACACGACTCCTCCGACTAAACCCGGCGCGATTCGAATTTCGGCACGATCTTTTAATCCTGCTATGCTAGCGGGAGATTCCTTTAATTTCAAAGCTATGGCCGTCCAGATGGCCGCTTCGACGCGAGTAATGTTTTTGGCGGGCTCGAACTTGTCGCCGTAAGCTAAAGGCTTAAACCAGCCACCGTTAGCGGAAGCCTCGATATACGGAAAGGACCATTTGCTTGCAGGGACGTCTTGGAACGATGGCTTAGCGGCTAGCATCGGTTTTGCTCCCGCGGCTTGCGCGAGCATCTTCGCGAATTGCTCGCGACTGACGGGAGCGTTTGGCCGAAACGTGCCGTCTTGAAAGCCTGCGACAATTCCCGCCTCGGCCAACATCGACACTTCCTTCCTTGCCCAATGCTTGATCATATCCGAGAAGGGACTGTCTTTTGACTCGGCGACCGAAGAATTAAATCGATACACGGCCAAGTTTTTCTCGGTGGAAGAAACTAACAGTATCCGATCGTCGCCTAACGATGCCGATAAAGCGTAATTCAGGCCGAATTCATCCGTCGTCCATTGGAGGGTACCGTCATAACGAAACTTGCTTACGGAATGCTTGTCCTGAATTTTATTTCCCAGCGGAATAACGCCGATATTGCTCCAGGCCAGGAATCCGTCGTCCAGTTTGAGCAAGGCGGTCACCGCCTTGGCATCGATCGTACGGGACAACGTTCCGTTCGTCTTAATGACCAAAACGTCGTTATAGGCGGGCACGAATAGCTCGTTTCCTCGCGAGATAGGGGCGGAAGATAGGGAACGCTTCAAATTCGTACGCTTGATAAGCTTGCCGCTTGCGTCCAATTGGACGATGATTCCATCGCTTAACGCTACGGCAATCGATCCGTCATCGGAGACGACCGGTTCGAAATAGCCCATCTGGGCGGTATCCGGTTCGTATTTCCAGCGAACGGAGCCGTTCGAAGCATCCAGAGCGTATAAGGTACCTGCGGTCACAACCGATTGCGGCGAGGATCCGCTATTCGTTTGATAGCTATATTGTTTGGCGATGACGTAGAGTACGGTGCCGTCAGGCGAGAAGCTCATCGCGTTATCTACGCGGCCCGTCAAGCTTGAGGTCCATTTCAGAGCATTATTTGCATCGATGGAATACAGCTTGGAAACGGACGTGTCTTTCTGATTTGTTATTTTTTGAACTGGGGGATTAAACGCGGCATATACGGTTCCGTTCCGGTCGATGGCCGTCGAACCGTGGCTACCTCCCAGCGCGTGAGTTTTAATTTCCGTTCCCTTATCCGAATCGAGTTTAATAAATTTTCCGTCCGCGGTGCCTATGTACAGCGCATGGTCTGAACCGTAAACCGGCGGCGAATTGACCGTTTGTCCCGCTTCGTATGTCCAAAGCGCGTTTCCTTCGGGACCAAAGGCTTTGACTTGTCCTTTGACGGAAACCGAGAATGCGTTCCCGGTAGAGTCGGCGACGGCTAGGGGAACGAGAAAGTCCGCGGAATCGAATTGCCATTTTCGTTCGGTGGTTTTAATCGTCGCGGTAAGAGGTTTTCCTTTCGACACGGTCAACGTTAAGGAAGCTTTGAATGTCTTGTAGGTCGCGGTTATCGTCGCTGTCCCGGAATTGACTCCAAGCACTTGTCCCGTAACGCCGTCTACTTGTACGACGGATTCGTTGGAGCTTGCGTATCGGGCTTCATTGCCAAGCGTAATCCGTCTGCCGTCCGAATATAGCTGTTCCGTGCTTAACGTTATCCGGTCGCCCGGCCTGAGCGAAATCGCCAGATTCGGCTTTACCGCTATCCCGGTGAGTCTGGATGGCCCGTTCGGTCGATCGTTCGCTTTCGTTAGCGACCCTTGAGCGGAGCCAATGAGGAAGTAGCCGTCCTCTTGCGGCGAATAGGCATAGTAATTTCCCGCCTCCCCAGTATATAGAGCGACGGACCGAAGATCGTAGGACACGGACAGCAATCCGTCGTAAGTTTTAAAATACAGCGTTTTGTCCGTCGGATAGGCGGCTTGGAGATAACCCGGATTATCGTATGAGCGGGTCAATAGGCCACCCGAATCCACGACGGCCAATTGATCGGAAATCAGCGCGGACACGCGAGTGTTGTCCGTCCCATCGGGCCGGAACAGCGCGACCGGAATGACCAATCCGCCTTCGGGCCTGGGGTAGACGTTATAGGAGGCATAGACTCCGGGTTGGTCGTTAAAAACGTATTTCCACTTCTCCGCCCCCGTCGCATCGAGCGCGTACACCGTCCCCGAGAAGGAGGCGACGTAAAGCGTGCCGTCCATTCCGAGAGCGAGACTATTTGCGGAGCTTGGGATTTCCCGCAGCTTCTTCGCGCCACCGGCATTCACCGAATAGATGGCCGAGGTGGCTTTGAGTTCATCGTTTGCCGTCATAAAAGTCTGCGGCGAGTCCGAACTGCCTATGATACCGGAAAAGTAAATATTTCCTTTTTCGTCGCTTATCGCCTTCAAGTACTCGGTTATATTGTCCAGCTTTTGTTGCCAGCGATAATTGCCGTTATCGAGCAATTCTCCGACGAGGAAGGTTCGATTCGACGTAAGTTTATTGGAACTGAAAATAGGCTTCAAGTCTTGGGTGACCGCGAATACTTTCGTCGCTCCGCCGACCTTCTGACTCCACAACGAACTTACGATAGCTTTCCGGCTTTCTTCTATTCCCGACGGGTTCAAATTAATCAGGATGTGAGACGACAGTAAATGCACATATCCGCTATCTTGAACGACCATGGCAGTAAAATAATCGCTCGTCGACTCGTATTCCCATTTCTTGCTTCCGTCGGAAGTAATCGAGTAGACGTTTCCGCCCGAGCCAACGTACAGGGTCCCGTCGGCGGCTTGCGCGATTTGGACCGTTCCCGCGTTTCTGGACACGGCGATCGGATACCGCCACGCAATCGATCCGTCTTTTCGGACGGCGACCAGGTTGCCGTCGGAGGTAGGTACATAGGCGATCTGTTCGGCGCCGATGTAAGGGTCGCCTATTACCGAAGCCCCGAGCCCGGTTCTCCATTGTTCCGAGAACGCGCTTTTGGCGGGGGCGAATTTCTCGGCGAAAGCGGCGGGCGCTAGGCAGGAAGCGATGAGAGTTAGACTAGCGATCAAAATAACGAGTTGTCGTAATACGCGAAGATACTTCATTGAAACCTCCCGGCAATTGAGAAATGAATGAAAGAGTATTCGATAGATCCAACTATAAAACCTTTATTTGGATGAGGAAATACTACGCATTCTCTTCGTTATCTTTTTTTGGATCGGCGAACGTCTGTGCGCATGGACGGGCCGTATGTTACAATGGGTGGAGTTTAAGCAGCACACGATCGGAGGAATGCCGCATGTCGCTTCGGCTCATAACGGGACGTTCGGGAAGCGGAAAGACGCGTCTCGTCTTGGATGAAATAAGAGAAAAGCTGCGGGAAGACGCGCTTGGATCCCCCTTGATATTGCTAGTTCCGGAACAGGCGACGTTCCAAGCGGAGTACGCGATGGCGACGACGCCCGGAATGAACGGCTTCATGCGCGCCCAGGTGCTTAGTTTCCGTCGGCTAGCGTTCCGCGTCATGCAGGAGACGGGAGGTTCCGCGGTCGTTCCGATTCACGATAACGGCAAAGCGATGTTGTTGCATAAAGTACTCGAAGCTCGGAGAGAGAGTTTGCGCTTATTCCGAGGAGGAAAGTCCGAGTCCGGGCTCATCGCGCGCATCAACGATTTATTGACGGAAATGAAAAGATACGGCATAGACGGCGATAAGCTGACCGAGCAGGCGAACGCGGCCGCAAGGCGAACGGCGAGCGATCCGCATTCCGCCTTGCTGGCTGACAAGCTTCACGATCTTTCCCTGATTTACTCCGAGATGGAGCGGGAGCTCGCGGGTCATTGGCTCGACGGAGAGGATATGCTTAGCTGGCTCGCGAAGGGAACGCCGTCGGCAATCTCTCTCGAGGGTGCCGAAATCTGGGTGGACGGATTCCACGGCTTTACCCCTAGCGAATACGCCGTATTGGAAGCCCTTCTGCGCAAGACGAAGCGGGTTAACGTGGCGTTATGCTTGGACCGTCCATACGGCGCAGGGGAGCGGCCGGACGAGCTCGAATTGTTCCATCCTACCGCGGAGACTTCCTCCCAGTTGTGCGAACTGGCGCAATCGGCCGGAGCGAAGCTCGAAGCGCCGGTTCTCGTTCATCCGGTTATCGCGCCGCGCTTCGAACGGAACCCGCTGCTCGCGTTTCTCGAATGCAATTGGAGCAATCGCGTTCGGTGGAACGGGGATGTTTCGCTGATGCGACCGGACCATCCGGACTGCGGGCTTTCCTTGCATGCCGCGGCTAATCGCAGGGCGGAAGCGGAAGCCGTGGCGAGGGATATGCGGCTTCGCGTCAGGGAGCAAGGCGGAAGATGGCGGGATATGGCCATCTTCGTAAGGAAAATGGACGATTACGCGGATTTGCTCGCTTCCGTGTTCGGGGATTACGGAATTCCTTATTATTTGGACGGCAAAGCCGGCGTTTCGCATCATCCGCTCGTCGAGTTCATTCGTTCCGCATTGGAATGCGTGACCGGCGGATGGAAAGCGGAAGCCGTGTTTCGTTGCGCGAAGACGGATTTGCTGGGAACGCCGGAAAGACGGGTAACGCGCGACGAAATCGATAGATTGGAAAATTATACGCTCGCCGCCGGAATCGACGGCTGGCGTTGGCACTCCGCGCAGGTTTGGCTGCCGCTATTCCGCGGCGATCTCGAAGACGAGACGGTCGCCAACGAAGCGGACGATGCGATGAGAAGGCTGATCGAGGTGCGCGATGCGCTAATCGGTCCGTTGCGGGAACTGCAGGAAGGGATGCAAGAGGCGACGACCGTAAGGGGGCTTTGCGAGAGCTTATTCGGTTTTCTCGAGCGCACCGGCGCGGCGGACATGCTGGAAAGTTGGAGCGCGGAAGACGGCGCCTCGGGCAAGCCGGGTAAAATGGCGCTGCATAGGCCGCTATGGGATGCGGTAATGACGCTACTAGACCAATTGGTAGAGTTGATGGGCGAGCAAGAGCCGGATTCGCTTCTGTTCGCCGGGATGGTGGATTCCGGCTTGGAGGAGCTGAAGCTCGGGGCCGTTCCCCCTTCGCTTGACGGCGTGCTGATCGGAAGTCCGGAGAGAACGCGTTCGGATCGCGTTCGGATCGTTTATTTGCTCGGCGCCAACGATGGGGTTCTGCCGATGCGAATTTCGGAGAACGGCTTGATCGCGGAAGAGGAGAGGGACCGGTTGGCCGCGACGGGACTGTCGCTTGCGCCCGGCTCGCGGCGGAGATTGCTGGACGAGCAATTCCTCGCTTATTTGACGTTGACGACCGCGTCCGAGCATCTCTGGATCAGTTATCCGGTCGCCGACGAAGAAGGAGGCGGGTTGCTGCCTTCGGAGTGGATCGGCAAGCTCAAGAAGAGATTCCCGGGCATTCCCGTCCGGTCGGTTGCGCCAGAGCCGCAGGAAACGCAATCCGAGGAAGAGCAACTCGAATACGCGGATCATCCGGGAAGAGCGATGACCCACCTTCTGGCAAGATTAAGGAGTTGGCGTCAAGGGGAAGCCGTGACCGCAGGCTGGTGGTCGGTATACGACTGGCTCATCGGCAACCGGGATTGGAACAAGAAATTAGTATCGCTCCTTTCCTCTTTGAACTATTCCAACGAAGAGAAGCCGCTGGAACCGGAGACAAGCCGTTTGCTCTACGGGGAACGGCTGCTCGCGAGCGTCTCGCGTATGGAACGGTTCATCGCTTGCCCGTTCCAGCATTTCGCCGCTCATGGGTTGCGGCTTCAGGAGCGCAGATTGTTCCGCGTCGACTCTCCGGATATCGGACAGCTTTTCCACGCGGCTCTTCGCCAGACGACGGAGAAGATGTTCGCGGAAGGTCCAGCAGGCGTCGACGCCGCCCGCTGGCAAAGCGAAGCGGCAGCGGCGGTGGATAAGCTGTTGCCCCGTATCCAATCCCAAATTCTGTTATCGTCCAACCGGCACCAAGTCATGGCGCGCAAGCTGCGGGACATCGTCAAGCAAGCATCGTCCGTTCTGGGCGAACACGCGGCGCTGTCGGCTTTCAAACCCGTCGGGCTGGAGATGAGCTTCGGTCCGAACGGTCTTCTCCCGCCACTGTCGCTTGAGCTGGACGGAGGACGTTGGATGGATATCGCGGGTAAGATCGACCGCGTGGACGCGGCCCACTCTTCGTCCGGTTTGTTGCTGCGGATACTGGACTATAAATCCAGCGCGATGAAGCTGAAGCTGGACGAGGTCGCTCACGGACTGTCGTTGCAAATGCTCACCTATTTGGACGTCGTCGTCTCGCATGCCCCGCACTGGCTCGGACAAGCGGCCAAACCGGCGGGCGTGCTGTATTTCCACGTGCAGAATCCGCTGCTTCTTACGCCGAATGGATTGCCTAAAGACGAAGCAAGGAATGCTTTGTTCCGTCAATACCGCATGCAGGGACTGCTGCTGTCCGACGGCGAGTCCGTTAAGCTGATGGACGAATCGTTGAACCAGAACAGCAAGTCCGCGGTCGTGCCCGTCGAATTCAAGAAGGACGGGTCTTTCTCCGCGCGCTCGCAGGTCGCGAATCAGAGCGAGTGGGAAGTGCTAAGAGGGTCCGTGCGCAGGCAAATTCGCCGGATCGGCAAACGGATCGTCGACGGAGACGTCGCGATCGCTCCCTATCGGCTCGACAAACGCAGTCCATGCACGTTCTGCGATTTCCGGCCGGTATGCCATTTCGACAGTCAAGTGGAAGGCAACGCCTATCAAGCGTTAAGCAAATCGGGCAGTCGCGAGGAGCTGTGGAGACGGCTCGCGGACGGCGCGCAAGGAGGGAATCCCAATGCATCAAATTAATCGTTGGCCGGCGAAACCGGAAGGCAGCCGCTGGACGGACGAGCAATGGGCCGCGATCTCGGCGGACGGTTCCAACTTGCTCGTCGCCGCCGCGGCGGGATCGGGCAAGACGGCCGTGCTCGTCGAGAGGATGATCTCGCGAATCGCGGACGAGAACCGTCCGCTGAACGTGGACGCAATGCTCGTGGCGACGTTCACGAAAGCCGCCGCGGCGGAGATGAAAGAGAGAATTCGCCACGCGTTGGAGGAGGCTCTAGAGAACGATCCGGACTCCAAGCATTTGCGGAGGCAGATCGCGCTCCTGCCCAGGGCGGCGGTAACGACGCTCCATTCCTTCTGCTTGGAAGTCGTGGAGCGGTACGCTCCGCTCATCGAGCTCGATCCCGGCTTCCGCATGGCGAACGAGACCGAAGCCGAACTACTCCGCATGGATACCCTGGACGAGCTGTTCGAGGAACGTTACGAAAGCGAAGGCGAGGCGGGAGGACTAGCGGCTCTCGCCGATCGGTTCGGCGGCGAGAGAAGCGACGAACCGCTTCACCGTCTCGTATTGGAGCTGCACGAATTCGCCGGCAGTCATCCTTGGCCGGAGCATTGGCTCAGGCAAAGGGCGGGTGAGTTCGGTCAAGCCGACGCGGAAGCGCTGCTCCGTTCGCTCTGGGTGAATACGCTTCGCCAGGATGCCATGCTTTTGCTGGAAGGGATGCTCCATCTATTGCGCGGCGCGCTGCGAACCGCGCATGAGCCGGGAGGGCCGGAGCCTTACATCGATACGCTGTTCGCGGATATCGACGGACTGGAGAACGCTGCGGAAGCGTTCGCGAACGGCGGCTGGGAGGACTGGCAGGCGGCCGTCGCGAACATCTCGTTCGGTAGGCTGAAGCCGTGCAAAGGCGACGAATACGATCCCGCTTTGATCGATCGAGTCAAAAGCATCCGCGACGCGGCCAAGAAAACGGCGGGCAAGCTATCCGAAGAATGGCTTATTCGCTCGCCCGCCCAATACGCGGAAGAATTACGGGCGCTCGCTCCCGACATGGAACGACTGGCGGAGCTCGCCATCGCTTTCGGCGAACGTTACGAACAAGCGAAGCGGGCGAAGGGATTGCTCGACTTCGGCGATCTGGAGCATTACGCGTTGCGCATTCTGCGCGACCCGGTCTCCACGCCTGACGCGAGCGTTCCCTCGTTGGCCGCGCTAAGCTTCCGCGAGCGATTCTCGGAAATTTATTTGGACGAATATCAGGATACGAACGAAGTCCAGGAAGCGATCGTTTCCTTGATCGCCAGAAGCAAACCGGGGAACGTATTCATGGTCGGAGACGTGAAACAGAGCATCTATCGTTTTCGACTGGCGGAACCGGGTTTGTTCTTGAACAAGTATAAAACCTATGAAGCCTATTCGGATCTCATCGGGAGCGAAGGTACCGGGACGCGAGCGTCGGAGACCGAAACGGTCGCGGACGTCTCCGATAATTCCGACGGTTTGCGCATCGATCTGGCGCGCAATTTCCGTAGCCGCAGGGAAATCGTAAACGCGGTTAACCACGTATTCCGGCTCATTATGCGAGAGCCCGTAGGCGAGATGAATTACGATTCTCGCGCCGAGCTGATCTACGGGGAAGGGTATCCCGAATCCGGACAACCGAATCCGTATGCGGCCGAGTTGATTTTGCTAGATGCCGCGAAGCCCGTCGAAGATAATGCGAGTCCCGCAACGGGCAAGACGGGAGTAACGGACTCCGTATCGGCCGATGGAGCGGACGATGCTTCCTCGGCGGGAGAAAACCCGTCCGATGAAACCGAGTCGGAGGATCTCGAATCGGCGCAGTTGGAAGCGAGATGCATCGCCGCCGAGATCCGCAAGCTTATGGGAGCGGACGATGAAGAAGGCAAGGCGTTCGCCGTATACGACGGCAAAGCCAAGCTGTACCGTCCGGCGCAATATCGGGACATCGTCATCTTGCTCAGGGCGGTCACGGCGCTAGCGCCGGCATTCCTCGACGAGCTGAAGGCGGCGGGCATACCGGCTTACGCGGATTTGGCGACCGGCTATTTCGCGGCTACGGAAGTCGATATTATGCTGTCGTTGCTGTCGGTCATCGACAACCCGCATCAGGATATTCCGCTGGCCGGGGTGCTTCGCTCTCCGATCGGAGGCTTCACGGCCGAGCAATTGGCCCGTATTCGCCTTGCGAGACGTTCCGGCACGTTCTGGGAGGCGGTTAATGCCGCGGTAGATAGAGCTGATGCATCGGCGGACGAAAGCGAAGAAGATGGATTTCGCGAGGCCTTAAGCGGCTTCGTGAACCAATTGGAGCAATGGCGCGATTACGCGCGAAGAGAACCGCTCGGCGACCTGCTCTGGAAGCTATATCGCGAAACGGGCTATTACGATTACGTGGGCGGATTGCCCGGAGGCGGACAACGCCAAGCCAACTTGCGCGCGCTCGTTAATCGCGCCGTGCAATACGAACGTTCCTCCCGTTTTCGAGGATTATTCCGGTTCCTTAGATTTCTTGGCAGGATGAGGGATACGGGAGCGGATCTCGGAGCCGCCCGCGCGCTCGGCGAGAGCGAGAACGTCGTGCGGATCGTGTCCATTCACCGAAGTAAGGGGCTGGAATTCCCGGTCGTATTCGCCGCGGGATTAGGCAGAAACTTCAATCGCCGGGATCTGAACGGGGCATTCCTGAAGCATAAGAAGCTCGGCTTCGGCCCGCGGGTCGTGGAAGAGGATACTCGCGTAACGTATCCGACGCTTCCGCAGCTCGCGATAAGACGCAAGCTGGCCGCGGAGATGCTCGCGGAAGAAATGCGCGTGCTCTACGTTGCGTTGACGAGGCCGAAGGAGAAGCTTTATCTCGTCGGGGTTAGCAAAGACGCCGCGAAAACTTGGGAGCAATGGACGGAAACCGCCGCTATGGCGGAGACGAGTCTTCCTAACCATTCCGTCGCCGCCGCGAGCAAGTATTTCGATTGGCTGGGACCTGCGGCCGTTATCGCGAGCGAACTCGACGACGCTGAGCGAAGATGGATTTGCCGGATCGTTCCGGCGGTCGAATATACCCGTCAAGTCTCATCGGAAACGCGAGCGGAGCACGATGACGCGAAGCGTTGGGACGCGGTGTTAAAAGGCGAACCCGTAGAAGCGGAGACTTCGGCGGCTTCGGCCCTTATCGACCGGATATTATCTTGGGAATACAACAATGTCGGCGCGACCCAAGTCGCGGCCAAGACTTCTATAACGGCGCTGAAAAACCGTATTCCTCAGCCGATGTTAGCGCGAATGGATGCAGCTTCCCCATTCCAGGATACGCCTGAAGATCCATCGACGCGAATGGCGGATGAAGGTTTGCCGCAGGAGGATGTCGCGGACGCGGCGGAAACGGCGAACGGCATCATGAGCGATGCTCCTGCCGCGACGTTCCGCCTCCGCCGACCGGGATTCATGAGTGCGCGGAAGCTGACCGCTGCCGAACGAGGCACTGCCTTCCACTTGGCCATGCAGCATTTGCCCCTGCAAGCGGGAATGGACTTGCTCCGTATCGACGACATGCTTGCCGATCTAGTCGAACGTCGAATTCTGACCGCGGAGCAATGCGAGGGCATCGAGGCTTCCGCCTTGGCCGCTTTTTGCGGAACCGCATTATACGATCGGCTTTGCAGAGCTTCGAGGGTATGGAGGGAAGTCCCTTTTACCTACGGGATGGAGGCGGCGGAAGCTTATCCGGCCGCAATCGAAGCCGGATCCGGCGAGACGGTCGTTATCCAAGGGGTAATCGATTGCTTGTTCGAGGAAGAAGACGGGCTCGTACTCGTAGATTACAAGACGGACCGGTTAGCGGGCTCGACCGCTATGGAGGCGGCGGAGAATCATCGGTTCCAGGTCGAGAAATACGGCGAAGCGGTCCGGAATATCGCGGGCAAACCGGTTAAGGAAGCTTATGTATACTTTTTCGAAGGCGGCCACGTGGTGCGCCTGGTTTAATTCAACATCTGCCGAATCGATCGGCAGCGCGGGAGGAAATCCGATGACGGATAACGTCGAAGTAAAGCGATCCTATACGGTTCCCATCTTGTTTCTGATCATGATGGTGATGCTAACTTTAATTATTATTTTTTATTCGAAATACTTACTGACCGATCAAGCGCGAAAGACGGATCAGGGACAAGCTTTAACCCAGCGTTACAACTTCGCGCTCTTATTCGCCGAAAGGCTTCATGACGGCGCCGACGGGTTGTTGAACGCCAAAACCGAAGCCGAGCGAATTCGTTCGGTCCGGATGCTCGGAGAAGCGGAAGTTGCCGCGGGAGAGGCGGCGGCTTTGTTCGGAGAAGCGACGAGCCGCTCGTCGGGCCAATCGTCGGAGGAAGCCGGCAAGCCGTTTTTCTCGACGATAAGCTCGCTTATGGGCTCGGAAGGACGTTTGGCGACGATAGGGGAGCGCGAAGGTTCCCTTAATGCGGAAGAAACCGAGGTATTGATCCAAGCGCGAGACGCCGCCGCGGAGATGCAGGAAGCGTTGGGGGAATTCCGTCCGTTGACCGGGGAAGCGGGATACCGGTCCATGGCGACGAAGAACGAATGGGTAGCTAGCGCGGTTAAAGCGGGCGAAGCGTTGCAGCGGAGTTTTTCCGCTAAATAAAAGAATTCCAAATGGGCGCGTTCTCGCGCCCATTTGTTGCACCTCCTTGTAGCCATTCGCCCATCTCGGCATATGATGTTGGGAAAAGCGCCCAAGGAGGGAATGCTCATGGAAAAAAACAAACCGGCTCAGGCTGCAACGCAGCAAGCGAAAAAACCTAACCAACCTATCGCGACGTTGCCTGCCGCGCCTCAACCTGTTGCGCCTCAGCCCGTTGCGCCGCAATATATCGCACCGCAATATGTCACGCCGCAATATGCCGCGCCGCAATATGTCGCGATGCAGCCGATGACGAAGCCTTCGACGCATAAGATAACCAAAAGCCAGTGCGAGTCCCACATGCACCGATACGTGGAAGTCAAAGCCGCGGACGGGTACTGCTATGACGGGATCGTGGAGCATGTGGACGACGAATGGCTGTGTCTCGCGGTTCCGGGAAGCGTGGATCTGATGAGGGCGTTCGGCCCCTACCCGCCGTTTTCTCCGTTCGGACCGTTTTCCCCATACCGTCCGCGAAGATTCGACAGGCTCGTGCTTCCGCTCGCAGGACTGGCCGCGATCTCGTTGCTGCCCTACTACTGGTAATCTCCCGCGCATATCGTTAACAGGCCTGCACGCGCTGCAGGCCTTTTCCGTCTGTTCCGTAAGCTTGTAGGTTGGACGAATGATGAGCCGATCGGTTATGATAAATGCATATCGATTCGAAGGAGTGCCATTATGTCCGACTGCCTATTCTGTAAAATCGTCGAAGGAACGATTCCGGCCCGTAAAGCGTACGAAGACGATCAAGTCCTCGCCTTTCACGATATTCAGCCCCAAGCTCCCGTCCATTTGCTCGTCATTCCGAAGAAGCATATCGCCACGATGAACGATTGCGAAGCGGAAGACGCCGCGCTCCTGGGGCAGACGTTGCTCGCCGCGCAAAAAGTCGCCGCAGAAGCCGGTTTGGCCGAAAGCGGATATCGTCTAATCAACAATTGCGGAAGGGATGCCGGTCAACTCGTGTTCCACATCCATTGGCATATTCTCGGAGGAGAGAAATTAGGTTCCTTGAATCCATCGGAAAAGCCCTCGATCGACTAGTTCGTCATCGGATGCGCAAAGGAAAAACTTAGTGCCGGACGATTCGTATTTTTTCGTCGAGCGTAAGTTGACACTCCCTTTCCTCATCACATATAATATAGTTTGATAACCGTGTTGGGTCTGTTGCGGAGGGAGGGAAAACAGGTGGCCGAAACAAAAGTACGAAAAAATGAAACAATCGACGCTGCACTCCGCCGCTTTAAGCGTTCCATTGCCAAAGACGGCGTTCTCGCGGAAGTGAAGAAACGTAAACATTACGAAAAACCGAGCGTTAAGCGTAAGTTGAAATCCGAAGCTGCGCGCAAACGGAAGTTCTAGGAGGAATCCGCACTCATGAATCTTGCGGAACGGTTGAACGAAGACATGAAGCAAGCGATGAGGGACGGGAATAAATTCCGTCTGCAAACGATTCGCATGGTTCGCGCATCGATCAAAAACCAAGAAATCGAGCTGCGCCGCCCGCTTGACGATAACGAAACGCTTAATATATTGAGCCGTGAACTCAAGCAGCGACGCGATTCCCAACTAGACTTCGAAAGAGGCGGTCGGGAAGACCTCGTAGCCAACGTTAAAGCAGAAATTGAGATCATCTCCGAATATCTCCCGCGACAGCTTACCGAAGAAGAAATCAAAGCTATTGTTGTACAGACCATGCAAGAGACCGGTGCTTCTTCTAAAGCAGACCTAGGGAAATTGATGGGTGCCCTTATGCCCAAGGTTAAGGGGATCGCGGACGGTAAACTCGTCAATGCGATCGTCCAACAATCTCTGCAATAATTCCGACGAACGACAGGCACTCCCGAATAGGGAGTGCTTTTTGCTTTATTTGAGCTTATTTCCTCATAAATAAGGAAATAACCGACGCGAAATGAAACGATACTTGCGGTAAACCGTATATTACTGTAAGTTGGAAAAAAACAGCTTGGGAGGAATGGATTTGATTCCAATGGATGCATACCGCCTAAGCCGGAACGGTCGGTCAAGCGCGCTAAGGCTTGCGGTGCTGTTCCTGCTAGCGGCAATCCCTCTTTTGGGCGCATTGACGGGGAGCGCGCAAGCGGCTTCCGCTCCGTCCGAAGGATCGGTGTACGTAGTTCCTTTGCAGCAGACCGTACAAAGCGGTTTGGCTTCATTTCTGGATCGCGCCTTAGCGGACGCGGAAAAAGTTAAAGCCTCGCTCGTCGTGCTCGATATCGATACGCCGGGGGGCAAGCTGGCTACCGCCGAGGAAATCGGTAAGCGCATTCGCGAGAGCAAAGTACCGACGGTCGCCTACGTCTCGGGTAAGGCCGCTTCGGCTGGCGCCTACCTCGCGCTAAGCGCGGGCGGCATCTCGATGGCGCCGGGAACGACGATCGGAGCCGCCATGATCGTGGACGGCAACGGCAATGCGGTGGATAATCCGAAGCTCGTTTCATTCTGGAGCGAGGAGATGGCTTCCGCGGCGCAGATTAACGGCCGCGACCGGAATATCGCGGTTGCCATGGTGGATCCGAGCCGGGTCATCGAGCTCAAAGCGATCGGGGAGACGAAGGAAAAAGGCCAGATTTTGTCCTTGAGCGCCGAACAAGCATTAAAAGTCGGATATGCGGACAATATTTCCAAGACGGTCGAGGAAGTTATCGCTTGGAAAGGCTTGTCCGATCGGCCGGTCGTGGAGTTCAAGCCTTCATTCGCCGAACGGGTGGCGGAAGTCGTTACGGGATCGGGCGTTAGCACTTTGCTGCTTATTATCGGAATCGCCGGAGTCGCCATCGAGTTTTTCGTTCCCGGCTTCGGGATACCGGGAATCGTCGGCTTGCTGGCGTTCAGCCTGTACTTCTTCGGCCAATCGATCGCGGGCTTCGCGGGAATGGAGGCGATGGTCGTCTTTATTATCGGAATCGGCTTACTTGTTCTGGAGGCGTTCATTCCGAGCTTCGGCATTCTGGGCATACTCGGAATCGCGGCGTTGATTACCGGGATTACGATGGGCGCGTACGACACGGGTAATGCACTTAGATCGTTAGGCATTGCGGTGATCGTCGCCGCGGTGATCGTCTCCGTAGTCGCCTACATATTCCGCAAGCGGGGAATATGGAACAAGTTTATCCTGAAGGAACAACTCACGACGGAAAAAGGCTTCGTTCCCCAAGTATCCCGCGAGCAATGGATCGGCCAGGAGGGGACTACGACATCGATGCTGCGACCTTCGGGCGTCGCGGATTTCGGAGGACAACGGCTTGACGTTATCACTTCCGGCGAGTTCATCGAAGCAGGAAAGCCGGTACGAGTCGTATCGGTAGACGGAACGCGGATTCTCGTAAAAGAAATCTAAGATCGCCGTAATTCGGAATTATAAGTTATGGAAGTCGCACGGCCACTAATTTGTCGGAGGTATACAATGAATAACACGGACGTTCAGTTACTCGTAATTATCGCTTTGGCAGTCATCGCGGTGTCGGTGTTCATGAGCTTTTTTCCCTTCATGCTATGGATCTCGGCGCTCGCTTCGGGCGTAAGAATCAGCATCATCACGCTGGTAGCGATGCGTTTGCGGCGCGTGACTCCAAGCCGGATCGTCAATCCGATGATCAAAGCGACTAAAGCGGGGCTCGGCTTGAACATTAACCAATTGGAAAGCCATTTTCTCGCGGGGGGAAACGTCGACCGCGTCGTCAATGCGTTGATCGCGGCGCAACGCGCGGATATTCCGCTCGTATTCGAACGGGCCGCCGCAATCGATCTTGCGGGCCGGGACGTGCTGCAAGCCGTGCAAATGAGCGTTAATCCGAAAGTCATCGAAACGCCGGTCGTATCCGCGGTCGCCAAAAACGGGATCGAAGTCAAAGTTAAGGCTCGCGTTACGGTTCGTGCCAATATCGACCGCCTTGTCGGGGGCGCCGGAGAAGAAACGATTCTTGCCCGCGTCGCGGAAGGAATCGTCAGTACGAACGGCGCGTCCGAATCCCATAAGGACGTGTTGGAACATCCCGATTTGATCTCCAAAACCGTTCTTAGCAAAGGTTTGGACGCGGGCACCGCATTCGAAATCCTGTCGATCGATATCGCCGACGTAGACGTAGGCAAAAATATCGGAGCGAACCTTCAAACCGAGCAAGCCGAGGCCGACAAGAGAATCGCCCAGGCGAAGGCGGAGGAACGCCGCGCTATGGCCGTCGCGCACGAGCAAGAGATGAAAGCGCGCGTCGTGGAGATGCAAGCCAAAGTTGTCGAGGCGGAGTCCGAGGTACCTCTGGCCATGGCCGAAGCGCTCAAGAGCGGCAAGATCGGCGTTATGGATTACATGAATTTGAAAAACATCGAAGCGGATACGCAGATGAGAGGCTCCATCGGCAAGCATAACGACGACGGATTTCCGAAGCCGTGACCGCATGCCTCCCCTACGATGAACTTGCCTAAGCGAGGAGGGTAACGCATGGAGCAGTTAATCTCGTTCTTGACGCACAATTTCTATTTCGTAATTGTCGTCGTCGGCATTTTTTATTCGATGTTCTTCCGCAAATCGCCGATCGAACGAAAGCCGAACAGAATGCCGGACTTCGGCGGCTCCGGACATCCCAGAACATCTGCGAATCCGCGGCAGCCGCATGAACCGAATCAATCGTCGCACCCGTCGCAACAACCCCTGCAGCGGCCAATCCAACAGCGTCCGCAGCCTCAGCAACGCCAAGAGCCTAATCCTCTTGCGTCAAGGCCCGCGGCCAAGCCGGACCAATCGAAGCGGGAGGCGCCGATACGGCTCGCCGAGGCCCATGTCGACCCCTACGCGCCTGAATTGGGGCCTTCGGCGGTTGCCGGGACGTCGCAACCTAAAGCGAACGCAGCGGCTGCGAGGACGGTCGAAACGCAGCGCGTAGGCGCCGCGGCCTTATCGCGGTCGGAAATCGCCCGCGCCGTCATGTGGGCGGAAATTCTCGGTCCTCCGCGCGCGAAAAAACCGTATCGGAGATAATTCCGCGGACTTAGATTAATCATCGATGCTCTATCGATCAGGGACTGCCCGAAAGGCGTTTTACGCCTTTCGGGCAGTCCCTTTTTCGATTAGAGGTTTGTTTCGAATCGAGGCTTGACCGCCCGCCGCTTCATAAAGGGAGCATTACGCGCATATGTTTACCCTATAGGAGGGAGGACCGCCCAATGGTGCGTGTAAGTCGGAAGCTGCGCAAATGGACCGCGACGATTCTCGACCTGCCGCAGGATGTGGTGCTGGACTTGCCGCGCATCACGATGATCGGGGGCCTTCAGGTAACGGTGGAAAATCACCGCGGGATTCTTCACTTCTCTCCGGATAACCTTCGCTTGGCCATGGATAACGGAGAAATGGAAGTGACGGGCCAAAATTTGATTATTCGCAATATCGGCGCCGAGGAAGTGTTCGTCGAAGGGAATATCTTGGGCGTGCAGCTGCGCGCCAAAGGAAAACCGCCCGGCTGAAGACCGGGCGGCGGCCGCGGCGGTAGGCCGATGATTCAGGATGGGCGGGGGGAGAGCGGGTATGAAAGGATCTTGGGTTGCGATGTTGCGCGGTTACGTATGGGTCAAGCTCATCGGGGGTGAGCCGGAATCATTCCTTAACGCTGCGACTAAAGAAGGAATATCGCTTTGGAATATTTCGTTCACGAAGTCGGGCGAGCTGAATTTCGGGGTGTCGGTTCCCGATTTCTTCAAGTTGAAGCCGCTGTTGCGCCTAAACGGCAGTCGTACTCGGATTTTGTCCAAGCACGGCTTGCCTTTTCGCATGGAGCGTCTGTCCAGAAGGAAGACGTTCGCGGTCGGCATGATCGTGTTCGTGGCGGCGCTCTTTATCCTCTCTACTTTCATCTGGAACGTGAAGGTGGAAGGTAATTCCGCGATTCCGGAAGAAAAAATCCTCCAAGCCGCAAAGGCGGAGGGCATTTACTCGATGCAATGGTCGTTCCGGATGCAAGACGCAGCATCGCTCTCCCAGAGGCTAGCGTTGCGTTTGCCCGATGCGGCGTGGGTCGGGGTGGACAAGCGGGGGACGTCGATAACGATTACGGTCATCGATTCGACCAAGCCGGACAAGAAGCCGCTGGAAGGGCCGAGGCATCTCGTGGCGAAGACGGATGCGGTCATAACCCGCATCGTCGCGGAGAGCGGGCGTCCGAAGGTAGAGCGCAACGATAGGGTACGCAAAGGAGACGTGCTGATCTCGGGCATTATCGGCGACGAAACAAACTTCAAGACGGTCGTTTCCAAAGGCAAAGTGATGGGACTCGTCTGGCACGAGTACCGCATTGCGTCTCCGCTCGCGACGAAAACGAAAAATTTCACCGGCGTTTCTCAGGACCGAAAATATTTGATCATCGGCAACAGGGCATTGCAAATATCGGGGTACAAAGGAGAAGAATACGGTAGCTCTCTGACGAGAACGTCGGTTCAACGCACACGATTGTGGAACCGGATGCTGCCGTTCGGCACGATGACGGAGCATGAACTGGAAGTCACGGAGATCGAGTCCGAACTGACCCCGACCGAGGCAAAGGAAGCGGGGCTTGCACAGGCGCGCGCCGAAATAAAAGTCAAATGGGGACAGGATGCGACGATTAAAGCGGAAAACATTTTGCATGAACATACCGAGAATGGTAAAGTGATGTTAACCGTTTTATTTGAAGTAGAACAATCCATAGAGATGGAACGTCCAATAGGATAAGCGTCTTCGATTAGGGGGAATGAGTTTTTTTGACGGAACTGAAACAATACACGACAATCCCGTTACGTAACGCGGCCGAAGGCTTGGCGGTATTCGGTCCCCAGGACAAATTCCTGCGACTAATCGAGAAGGAAACCGTATCGCTTATCCATTCCAGGGATGCGGAAATCTATATTGAAGGACCGCAAGATGAGGTACGCTCGCTGGAGCAGCTGTTCGAGACGCTGATCCAACTCGTCCAGGGCGGGCTCCAACTGAACGAACGCGACGTCCGTTACGCATTGGAACTGTCGCGAGAAATGAAAGCGGACGAGCTCCTTTCCTTGTTCAAAGGGGAAATCACGGCGACGTTCCGCGGCAAGCCCGTCATTCCGAAGACGCTCGGACAGCGGCATTACGTTACGACGATCCGCAAGAAGGACATCGTCTTCGGCATCGGACCGGCAGGGACCGGGAAAACCTACCTCGCCGTCATGTGCGCCGTAGCGGCTTTGAAGGAAGGCAGAGTTAAGCGGATCATGCTGACTCGGCCGGCGGTCGAGGCGGGAGAGAGCCTAGGGTTCCTTCCGGGCGATCTGCAAGAGAAGGTCGACCCATATTTGCGACCGTTATACGACGCTTTGAACGATGCGCTCGGCTTGGAAGGCGTCGCGAAGGCGATGGAACGCGGGCAAATCGAAATCGCTCCGCTCGCCTACATGCGGGGACGGACGCTGGACGATTCGTTCGTCATTCTCGACGAAGCCCAGAACACGACGCCGGAACAAATGAAAATGTTCCTGACGCGGCTAGGTTTCGGCTCACGAATGGTCATTACGGGCGACGTGACCCAGATCGATTTGCCGAAAGGAAAAAAATCCGGTTTGATCGAAGCGGAACGCATTCTAAGGGAAATCGAAGAAATCGGCATGGTGTACTTTACGGATCAAGACGTCGTGAGGCACGCCCTCGTCCAAAAAATCATTTTGGCTTATAACGACCATAGCGAACAATAACAATAAGGGAGGGGAGCGCCGGATGAGTCGGAAGATCAACGGCCAGCCAAGCAATCCGCTTACCTTATCGGGGGCAGCGGCAGGATGGAAGCAAAGCGCGGCGATGCGCTGGCTCCTGCTCCTGCTTTTTGTATTTTTGTTTTATTTCAGCGTAGCTCCCCGGCTCGTTCCGGAGACGTACGACATTACGCTGAACGGCAAGAGCGAGAAGGACATACGCGCTCCCCGCCAAGAGCTGGACGAAAAGGCGACGTTGCAAGCGCAGGAAGAAGCCGCCGAGAAGGTCGCTCCGATCTATTCGATCGTGGCATTGCGGAACGAAGCGTTGATCGACGATCTCTTCACGCGAATTGAAGAGCTTAACCTGGACGATCAGATAACGGAAACCGACAAGGTCGATATTTTCCGCAGGGTCATTCCCGAGCGCGTGCAACAATATGTAGAGAACTTCGTAGCCGCGAATAAAGGCTCGGAGACGTATTCCGAGGGCTTGTTGGCGGAAATGCAGAAAGTCGTGCAGTCCCAATCGTACGCGATTCCCGAAGAAACCTTCTACAAGATTCCTAGGCTGACTGCGACGCAATTGCAGGAAATGCGTCCCGTCGGAAAAGATATCGTACGAAAGCTGACCGGAGAGTCACTGACGCAAGCGGAAACGGCTCGAACGAAAGTAGCCGAGTTCGTCAACGCGAGCTCGTTGTCGCTTAAGACGGAGCGGGAAATCGTGCAGGAGCTGGCGCGGATCGCGATACTGCCCAATAAGTTTTACGATAAGCAAGCCACGGAAGAAGCGAAGGTCGAGGCAAAGCAGAATACGCAGCCCGTCTTGATCAAGCAAGGGGATATCGTGGTCAAAGCGGGGCAGGTGATCACGCAGAACCTGTACGAGAAGCTCGACTCCCTCGGTCTGCTTAAGGAACGCAAAAACTATTTGCCGCAATTGGGCGTGTTATTGTTCGCGATTATTTTCACCTTGGCGCTATATGGCTACGGCGAATTGACAGCCGCATCTTCGGCATCGTCGCTGAAACGCACGAACGTTCAGTGGGTCATGCTGCTGCTGATTTTCGCGCTTAACTTATTGTTCATGCACCTCGTCGCCTTGACGCACAGCTCGGACTGGCCTTACGTCGGGTATTTGGCTCCGATCGCGATGGGGAGCATGCTCGTTACGTTGTTGCTGGACGTGCATTTGGGGCTCGTCAGCTCCTTCCTGTTCACATTGATGGCCAGCATGATCTTGAACGTGGAGCAGGAGCATATTTTCGACTTCCATTACGGGTTCGTCGCGGCAGTCGTTTCGTTCACTGCCGTGTTATCCATTCATCGGGCGAGCCAGCGTTCCTCCATCCTTAAGGCGGGAATCATGGTCAGCCTGTTCGGTTCGGTTGCCGTTCTGGCCCTCATGCTGGTCAGCCCGGAGCCAAGTCGCACCGCGCTTGTCCAATCGGTTATTTTCATGTTGTCCAGCGGGCTGCTAACGGCCGTGCTCGTTATCGGTTTGATGCCGTTCTTCGAAGTCACGTTCGGCATACTGTCCGCGCTGAAGCTCGTGGAGCTGTCCAATCCGAATCATCCGTTGCTGCGCAAGCTGCTGACGGAAACGCCCGGAACTTACCATCACAGCCTGATGGTGGGCAACCTCTCGGAAGCCGCCGCCGAATCGGTCGGGGCCAACGGCTTGCTCTGCAGGGTCGGATCGTTCTATCATGATGTCGGTAAGACGAAAAGACCGCTCTACTTTATCGAGAACCAGAATGCTTCGGGAAATCCGCACGATAAGCTCGACCCGAAGGTCAGCGCATCGATCATAATCGCGCATGCCAAGGATGGAGCGGATATGCTGAAAGCCCATAAGCTGCCAAAGCCGATCAGGGATATCGCCGAGCAACATCACGGCACGACGTTCCTGAAGTACTTTTACTACAAAGCGGTGAAGCAGGCTCAGGAGCAGGGCGTCGAGAACGAATGGACGGAAGACGATTATCGTTATCCGGGCCCTAAGGCGCAATCCAAAGAGGCCGCGATCGTAGGCATTGCCGACTGCGTTGAAGCCGCCGTCCGCTCGTTGAATCATCCGAAGGTCGAGCAGATCGAGGACATTATCGGGAAGATTATCAAGGACAGGCTAGACGATAATCAGTTCAACGAATGCGATCTGACGTTGCGCGAATTGGACAAGATCGCGGAGACGCTCAAGGAAACGGTCATCGGCATGTTCCATTCGCGAATCGAGTATCCCGACGATAAAGAAATGAAAAAATTGAAAGAAACGAAGGAGATCAAACATGAGCTTACAGCTGGAGTGGATCGATGAGCGTGAAGGCGGCGCGGGGGAGCGCGAGGAGCAATGGATGGCGCTGCTCGAGAAGCTGCTTCGCATCGCGGGCGAGAAGGAACAGGTAACGGAGGGAATCGTTACCTTGACGCTGACGGACGATGAAGGAATCCGCGAGCTGAACCGTCAATATCGCGGATTGGACAAACCGACCGACGTGCTTAGCTTTTCCTTGATCGAAGGCGAAGAGCCGGAAATCCGTTACGAGGGAGAATACGAAGCCTCCGAAGAAAGCGAAGAAGGAGACGGGGAATGGACGGACGAGGCGCAAGCCGCGAGCCCGTATTCCGAATTGCTCGGCGACATCGTCATCTCGATTCCGCGCGCGGAAGCCCAGGCGGAAGAGTATGGACATAGCTTCGAGCGAGAGCTCGGCTTCCTGTTCGTTCACGGTTTCTTGCACGTTGTCGGGCACGACCACGCGGACGAAGCGCAAGAGAAGGAAATGTTCGCCAAGCAAGAGCTGGTGCTGCAGGAAGCCGGCTTAACGCGATGAGCGGCTGGCGTTCGCGGGAGATTCATTCATTCCGCTGCGCGATAGCCGGAATCTACGCGGCTCTGCGCGGCGAACGCCATATGCAATTTCATTTCGCCGCGGCGATCGCCGTCGTAGCCGCGGGTTTCTGGTTGCAGGTCGGGCGAGAGGATTGGTTATGGTTATCCGCAGCGATCGCCGTAGTATGGGTAGCGGAGTTATTCAATACCGCGATCGAGCGGGTAGTCGACATGGCTTCGCCGGGCATGCATCCGCTCGCGAAAGCCGCCAAAGATACGGCGGCAGGGGCGGTACTAGTAACGTCGCTTTTCGCAGTGATCGTCGGAGTGATCGTGCTCGGACCGCCGCTATGGGATACTTTTCGTAAATAATTACAACTACTGGGGGCTATTTTAATGGGATTCAATGGACTTTCTTACTCGATCGAGCAATTGTTGGAAGCGGCGAAGGAAGCGCGCGCCAAAGCTTACGTACCTTACTCGGGATTCGGCGTGGGCGCCGTCCTCATCGATTCGGACGGACAAATGCACAAGGGATGCAACGTGGAGAACGCGGCTTACAGCCCGACGAATTGCGCGGAGCGCACGGCTCTGCACCGCGCCATCGCGGACGGTCGTCAAGCGGGAGAATTCAAGGCGATAGCCGTCATCGCGGATACCGATCTTCCGGTTACGCCTTGCGGCGTCTGCCGTCAAGTGCTGGCCGAGCTCTGCGATCCGGATATGACCGTGATCTTAGGGAACATGCAAGGTGAACACCGTGTAACGACCGTGTCGGAATTGCTTCCGGGAGCGTTTACATCCCGGGACTTGAACAAATGAACGGACTAGATTGAAGGAGATTAGCACATGCAGAAAAAAGGCTTTAAATCGGGCTTCGTGGCGATCGTCGGCCGACCGAACGTAGGCAAATCTACGTTAATGAACCAAGTTATCGGACAGAAGATCGCGATCATGTCGGATAAGCCACAGACGACGCGGAACAAAATCCATGGCGTCTATACGACGGACGACGTGCAAATCGTCTTCTTGGATACGCCAGGCATTCACAAGCCGAACTCCAAGCTGGGTAATTATATGGTGAAAGCCGCGGAGAGCGCTTTGAACGAGGTGGAAGCGATCCTGTTCCTTACGGACGTCACCGAAGAACTCGGCGGCGGCGACCGCTACATTATCGAACAGCTCAAGAAGGTCAAAGATACGCCTGTTTTCCTCGTGCTGAACAAAATCGATAAAATCCATCCCGAAGCAATGCTGCCGGTCATCGATAAATTCCGCAAACAAATGGATTTCGCGGAAATCGTGCCCGTATCGGCTTTGAACGGGAATAACGTAAATGCGTTGCTCGAACAAGTATCGCGTTACTTGAAAGAAGGTCCGATGTATTATCCCGCGGACCAGCTTACCGATCATCCCGAGCAATTCGTGTGCGCGGAGCTCATTCGCGAGAAGTTGTTGCAGCTTACCCGCGAGGAAGTACCGCATTCGATCGCGGTCGAGATCGAGAGCATGAGCGTGGCGCCTAACGGACTCGTGAACATCGGAGCGGTTATTTTCGTCGAACGCGACTCCCAAAAAGGAATTATTATCGGCAAGAGCGGCGCGTTGCTCAAGGAAGTCGGCAAGCTTGCGAGGCTTGATATGGAGCGGCTGCTCGGCTCCAAGATTTTCCTCGAGTTATGGGTAAAGGTCAACAAGGACTGGCGCAATCGCGATTCGCTGCTGAAGACGCTCGGTTACAGGGAAGAATAGCGTACTAGGAATTCATACGCCCGCGTATCGAATAAAAAGTGTCAGGCATATCGTGGCTTCCCGCGAGACATCCTAATCCGTGAAGATGCAATTCATTTTCGCCCGGAGAGGATGAGGCGCTGTGCGGGATTTCACGTGGCACGTGTTTACGCAAACCGGCGATATCGAAGCTTATTTGCTTTATAATGAGGTACGCAATCTCGGGAACTCCGAGCTCGGCGCGACTGCCGGGACGGAAGACGAAGAGAACAGCGTAGAGGACGAGGAATGATGACCGTTGTTATATCGGGTCGAAGGGTTGGTCATCCGCAGCACCGATTACGGCGAAGGTAATAAAATCATCACCCTGCTTACGCCGAGTTACGGCAAGCAGGGCATTGTCGTGCGCGGGGCCAAGAAGCTGAAGAGCCGTTACGGCTCGCTCGCGCAGCTTTTTACATACGGAGACTATTCCTACTACAAGACCGGCTCGCTCGGTTCCCTGAACAGCGGCGAGATCATTCGTTCGTTTCATGAGCTGAGGGAAGGCTTGGAAGGTCCTGCTTACGCGTCTTACGCGGCGGAACTGACGGATCGGGCCATTAACGACGACGAAGCCGCGGCGTATTTGTACCATCAGTTAATGGCATGCCAAGTCGCGCTTGCCGAAGGTAAAGACCCGCAGATCGTGCTTCGGGCATATGAAATGAAGGTCGTTCAAGCGGCGGGCTACTCTCCGATGCTGGACGAATGCGTGAGCTGCGGGAGACAGGACGGATCGTTTCGTTTTAGTTCGACGGCAGGCGGCGCTTTATGTTATCTCTGCAAGCATCGGGATCCTTCGGCACTGGAGCTGGAGGATGGCGTCTGGCGGTTGCTTCGAGTGTTCGCGGCTCTCGATATGCGGAGGCTCGGCAATATCGCCGTACGGGAAAGCTCCAAACGCCAGGTACAGCTCGCTTTGAAGCGCTGGATGGACACGCATTTGAACTTGAACCTGAAGTCGCGGCATTTCCTGGAGCAGATGGACAAATACTCCGACATGCTCGGGGAGCGCACGAAGCGTCCCGATCCGGAAACCGGAGACGGGGCGGTTTGACAGGCTGCGGCGCTGTGGTTTAGAATGGCATCATAATCGTTATTGTCTCTGCGAAGGAGAAAGTAACCGAATACCGTTAGCAAGCTCAGCGAGCCGGGAATGGTGCAAGCCCGGAGGACACGGATCGGCGAAGGGCGCTCTGGAGAGATTTCGCAACTTTGAGGAGGGCTTCCGTGTACCGGCGCTATGATGCCGGACGCAATCGGGAAGCCAAGTAGGGTGGAACCGCGGGAATGCTCAGCTCCCGTCCCTATGTCTGTTCAGGCAGACGTAGGGACAGGGGCTTTTTATGTTGTAAAGACACTCGCCAAAGGAGCGAAAAAGAATGAATTTTCAACAAATGACGTTAACGCTGCAGCAATTTTGGGCGGAACAGAACTGCATCGTCGTTCAGCCGTACGACACGGAGAAGGGTGCGGGTACGATGAATCCGATGACGTTCCTTCGCGCGATCGGACCTGAGCCGTGGAACGTAGCTTACGTGGAGCCTTCCAGAAGGCCGGCGGACGGCCGTTACGGCGAGAACCCGAACCGACTGTACCAGCATCATCAGTTCCAAGTTATCATGAAGCCGTCTCCGGATAACATCCAGGAGCTGTATTTGGAAAGCTTGAAGAAGCTAGGCATCGATCCGCTACATCATGATATTCGTTTCGTCGAGGATAACTGGGAATCTCCAACGTTAGGAGCTTGGGGGCTTGGTTGGGAAGTGTGGCTGGACGGCATGGAAGTGACTCAGTTCACGTACTTCCAGCAAGTAGGAGGCATCGATTGCCATCCGGTCGCGGTGGAAATCACTTACGGGATGGAGCGGCTCGCTTCCTACATCCAGGACAAGGAGAACGTTTTCGATCTGGAGTGGGTACAGGGCGTCTCTTACGGCGACGTCTTCAAGCATCCGGAATACGAGCATTCGAAGTACACGTTCGAGGTGTCGGATACGGCAATGCTGTTCCAACTGTTCTCCACCTACGAGGCGGAAGCAAAACGGGCGATGGACGAAAACCTTGTTTTCCCGGCGTACGACTACGTGCTGAAATGCTCTCACACGTTTAACCTGTTGGATGCAAGAGGCGCGATCAGCGTAACGGAGCGCACGGGTTACATTACGAGAGTTCGTAACCTGGCTCGCCAAGTGGCGGCTACGTTCCTGCAGGAGCGGGAACGTCTTGAATTCCCTCTGCTGAAGAAAGGAGCGGCGAACAATGGCTAAGGACTTATTGCTGGAGATCGGATTGGAAGAGGTGCCTGCCCGCTTCGTGCGCGCGGCCATGGAGCAATTGAAGGACAAGACGGAGAAATGGCTTTCGGATAGCCGATTGGACTTCGCGGAAGTAAAAGCTTACGCGACGCCGCGCAGGCTTGCGGTGCTCGTGTCCGGGCTGGCCGACAAACAAGAAGACGTAAGCGAGGAAGTCAAAGGTCCGTCCCGCAAAATCGCGTACGACGAGAACAGCGGCTGGAGCAAACCCGCGCTCGGTTTCGCGCGCAGCCAAGGCGTCGAGCCGGACTCGCTGTTCATTCGCGAAGTCGCGAACATCGAATATATTTTCGCCACGAAAAGCAGTATCGGAGTAGAGACGGCTTCCTTGTTGTCCGAGGCGTTGCCGGCGCTCGTTACTTCGCTTACTTTCCCTAAAAATATGAGATGGGGCAGCTACGAGCTCCGTTACGTTCGTCCGATCCGTTGGCTCGTCGCGCTTCATGGGAACGAAGTCGTACCGTTCGAGATTACCGGCGTCAAGTCCGGCAACGTTACGCGAGGACACCGGTTCCTGGGTGGAGAGACGACGATCGAGGAGCCTGCCGTTTACGCGGAGCGATTGCTCGCGCAGCATGTAATCGTGGACGTAGAACAACGGGAGCAAGCGATTGTCGCCGGCATTCAAAGCCTGTCCACGGAACGTGGCTGGAATATCGCGGTGAAGGACGACTTGTTGGAAGAAGTACTGTTCCTCGTCGAAACGCCGACCGTGCTGACCGGTTCGTTCGACCCGTCGTTCCTGAACATCCCGCAAGAAGTGTTGATTACTTCGATGCGCGAGCATCAACGGTACTTCCCTGTGCTCGACGGTGAGGGCAAGCTGCTTCCGCACTTCGTAACGGTTCGCAACGGCGATAACGTATCGCTAGACGTCGTATCCAGAGGTAACGAGAAGGTGCTCCGCGCCAGGCTGTCAGATGCGAAGTTTTTCTACGAGGAAGACAAGAAGCTGGTCATCGCAAGCGCGCTCGCGAAGCTGGAGAACGTCGTGTATCACGAAGAACTAGGCACTGTAGCCGACAAAGTGCGTCGCGTTCGCAAAGTCGCCGATCAGATCGCCCGTCAGCTGCGCGTTGACGCGGAAACGCTAGACGACGTAGACCGTACGGCGGATATTTGCAAATTCGATCTCGTGTCGCAGATGGTATACGAGTTTCCCGAGCTCCAAGGCATCATGGGCGAAGATTACGCCCGTAAGGCCGGCGAGCGGGAAACGGTCGCGAAGGCGATCAACGAGCACTATTCTCCTCGGAACGCGGGCGACCGCCCTGCGGCTTCGATCGTCGGCGCGATCGTCGGCATCGCCGACAAGCTCGATACGATCGCGGGTTGCTTCTCGATCGGCATTATTCCGACGGGTTCGCAGGATCCATACGCCTTGCGTCGTCAAGCGGCAGGTATCGTGAATACGCTCCTGGCTCACGAAATGGAGATCACGCTCGACGAGTTGTTCCGAATCGCTCTCGACGTGCAAGCGGAACGCGGCTTGAAGCGCGATGCGTTCGATATTTCCAAGGACATGAACGAATTTTTCGCGCTTCGGATCAAAAACCTGCTGTCCGATCAATCGATCCGTTACGACGTCGTGGATGCGGTCCTCGGCGCGGGGGTCAAAGATATTCGGCGTACGTTGCTTCGGGCGCAAGCTTTGCAAGCCGTCCATGCGGATGGCGATAAATCGGACTTCCGTCCGGCGGTAGAGGCATTTAATCGGGTGTGCAACCTGGCTGCCAAATCCGATTCCAAACAAGTGGACGCGAAGCTGTTCGCCGATGCGGCGGAAGAGCGGCTGTACGAAGCTTGGCAGAAAGCGCACGGCGTCATGCTAAACGCTACCGCTCAAGCGAATCTGACGGAGGCGTTGTCGGCGCTGTCGTCCTTGAGCAAGCCGATCGCGGAGTTTTTCGAAGCGGTTATGGTAATGGCCGAAGACGAAGCGTTGCGTCGCAATCGCTTGGCGCTGTTGTCGTTAGTCGCGGACGACGTGAAGCAGTTCGCGGATTTCTCCAAGCTTACGGGCTGATTCCAGGCGTTTACGACATATTGGAAATGGCTAATGAAACCGAATGAAGCAAGTTAAGCATTTAACGGAAGGAGTTGGCGATATGTCACCCTCAAGCGTGACCGTATACGTCGTGTCCGATTCCGCAGGAGATACGGGCGAGCTGGCGGTCAGGGCCGCGGCCGCCCAGTTTCACCCGTTGTCCGTGCAGATCCGGCGTGCCGCGTTTATCCAGACGCGCGAAGGCATCGACGCTTTGGTTACCGCGGCGCAATTGGATAACAGCATCGTGTTATACACGCTGGTTATTCCGTTCTTGCGAGATTACATGGTCGAAAGGGCGAAACAGGCGAAATTGACGGCGATCGATTTGCTCGGTCCGCTGATCGATAGCTTGGAGCGGACGCTAGGCCACGAGTCCCGTCATGAACCCGGATTAAACCACGTGCTGGACGCGGATTATTTCCGCAAGGTGGAAGCGGTCGAATTCGCGGTGCGCTACGATGACGCCAGGGACGTGACCGGCATTCTGAAGGCGGACATCGTGCTTGTGGGCGTCTCCAGAACGTCCAAAACCCCGCTATCCATGGTGCTCGCGCACAAGACGTTTAAGGTAGCTAACGTTCCGCTGATCCCGGAGCTCGTTCCCCCTAAAGAATTATATTTGGCGTCTCCTCACAAAGTAATCGGACTGACGATCGATCCGAATTCGCTCAACGCGATCCGCAAGGAACGTTTGAAAGCG
The DNA here is from genome assembly GCF_003628305.1 of Cohnella endophytica. Classification (GTDB taxonomy): domain Bacteria; phylum Bacillota; class Bacilli; order Paenibacillales; family Paenibacillaceae; genus Cohnella; species Cohnella endophytica. The sequence goes on from NZ_RBZM01000004.1 coordinate 420,028, forward strand.
TTAGGCCTGCCGGACTCGGCGCCTTACGCGACGTCCGAGCGGATTCTGAAGGAGCTGGATCACGCGAAAGCGGTCATGGACAAAATCGGCTGCATCGTCATCGACGTGTCCAACAAAGCCGTAGAGGAAACGGCGAGCTTGATTTTGGAGCATTTTCAGCGCTGATTGCACGGATACCGAACGGGTCCATTCAAAAATCATTTACGCACAAGAAGAGAACCGCGAGGTTCTCTTTTTGCGCGTATTACGGAGACCTAAGTAACAACGCTACCAGCAGGCAGAAAATCCGTACCGAGAGCCCCTATCGAGCATCAGTTAGTTTGTCTCGCGAAGTAATTCCGTGCCGAGAGCTCCATTCGAGCATCAGTTAGTTCGTCTCGCGAAGTAACTCCGTGCCGAGAGTTCCATTCGAGCATCAGTTAGTTTGTCTCGCGAAGTAACTCCGTGCCGAGAGCTCCATTCGAGTAGCAGTTAGTTCGTCTCGCGAAGTAACTCCGTGCTAAGAGCCCCAATCGAACGGTAGTTAGTTCGTCTCGCGAAGTAACTCCGTGCTGAGAGCCCCAATCGAACAGTAGTTAGTTCGTCTCGCGAGGTAATTCCCTACCGAGAGCCACAATCGAGCATCAGTTAGTTCGTCTCGCGAAGTAACTCCGTGATGAGCACTTCCGACGGACTTTCCTAGGTCTCTACCTGCATGGTTTCCCTTCGAACTGGGTAATAATACTGGGAAAACTCAACTAGAGAGACTTGGAGGTGATGTTGCTTGCCCGTTCTCAGGATGGGAAAAAAGTTCGTGATCGCGGTCGCCGCTACCGTCTTCGCGTTGGAATTCGTTTTCGGCTATTATTTGGCTCATATTTACGGATTTATGTCGGGAGACGCATCAAGCCGCGTCGCGAACGCATTTTACGTCCTGTATAGCCGGAACCCGGCATTGGCTAACATCGGCTTCGTATGGGGACCGTTGCCGAGCCTGTTGGAAATGATTCCTTTGCTGTTTAATCCGTTCTTCCCGTTGCTTGCTTCTTCGGGTATTGCCGCCGTGCTCGTCAGCAGCTTGTTCGCGGCATCGTCCGCGGCGGTCCTGATGAGAATCGCCTTGGATTACGGCCTCGGCAAGTGGCGGAGCCTGGCGCTCGTCGCGCTCTATTCGCTGAATCCCTATATTTTCTACTATGGAGCGAACGGACTTACCGAAGTCATGTTCATTTATTTTATTCAAGCGATCGTTGTCCATCTTGCGCTATGGCTCAAGGACGGCAACGTTCGATCTCTCATCGTCGTGTCTCTCGCGTTGGGTTTGGCTTTCTGGATGCGCTACGAGGCGATTACGCTTGCCGCCGGCGTAGCCATGGTAATCGCGGTAGGCATTTATCGGAATAAAGCGGAGGGAAGCGGCAGGCGCTACAAGTGGACGAAGCTCGAAGCGGCTTGGATCGTCGTCCTTACTCCGTTCGTATTCTCCGTGTGCTGTTGGATTTTCTATAATTATACGATTATGGGCAACGGCTTTTATTTTCTGAACTCTTCCTATAGCAATCTTGGGCAAGCGGAGCTGATCAAGAGCAATCCGGAGTTCGCTTCGCTCGTCGGCGATCCGATCGCCGCGGCCGTATTCGTCATGAAGAAAAACGCCTATTTTAGCCTCCCGCTGCTAGCAATCGTTGCCTTGCGCGTTGCGGAAAAACGCCTGTTGAGGAAAGATTTTCTCGTCCTTCTGATTTTGATCGTCTCGTTAAGCGCGATGCAATACGGCTTGTTGGTAAAAGGGAGTTCGGCCGCATGGATCCGATACTTCATGTACCCGCTTCCGGTCGTCGCGGCATGGATCCCTTATGAACTCAGTCAGGCGAAATTTCGCAAAACCGCGTTCGCGGGTTATGCCGCGGCCATGCTCGTTAGCGCTTGGGTTCTGTTGGCCATGATGAACAATCCGGCGGTCGCATCCGACGAGTACGAGGCTTTTCGAAGGGGGAAGCTTTACGACGAACAGCAGGCAGGACAAGCCGCGAGCCGATATTTGAACGAGAATTATCCCGACAGCATGACGCTGACCGATTCGTTCAGCAGTTTCCGCATCATTATGGGCAGCGATCGTCCCCGGAAATTCGTGATCACGAGCGATCGGGATTTCCGGAGGATGCTTGAGGATCCGCAGGGTAGTGCGGTCGAACTCATTCTAGTCCCGAATCCGCAAGCGGTGCTGACGTTGGACGCGGTAAACCGGGAATACCCCCGCCTCTACGAGGAAGGGGCGCCATGGGCCACGCTATTGAAACAGTTCGACGATTATTGGAGATTGTATCGGGTTAATCATAACGTTTCGTAGTCATCGGCATCATCGGATAAAAATTCCTCACGCGGATTCGGATTCCGCGTGGTCCAAGCCATGGATCGTTTTCTCCCAATAGAAGGGTTTCGTAATGAGTTGCCACGCGGCTTTGTAAGAAGCGATGCTCATCATGACCCAATACAGCGGGAGCAACAGCGTGTACCGAACCAAGCTATAGGGAATGAGGTCCTGTCCTTTGTTCTCCGTATCGCTGACGATCCAATAAACTCCGACGATGCTGCTGAAAATAAAGAAGAAATTGCCCAGCATGAATTCGATTGCGGCCATATAGTAGATCGGTCCGGGAAACAGCTGCATGATGAAATCGGGCTTCCAGCCGTACCACAGGACGATAAGCAGCCAGAACAACGGGTTAAGCAAAGGAATGGCGGGCGATGCCAGCAGCATGACCTGAAAGCCGACGAATCCTTTGAAGCCAAGCTCTTTGTATAATTTTATCGGGTTTCTCATGTGCACGAGCCAAGTTTGCATATAACCTTTGATCCAGCGCGAACGTTGACGGATCCAATTGCCGAAGCGGCTATTGGCTTCTTCCCATGTGCGGGAGTCTACGATCGCGGTCGAATAACCTTCTTTGTACAGACGAACGCCGAGATCCGCATCTTCCGTGACGTTGTAGGGGTCCCATGCGTTCAGCTTTTTAAGGACGTCGGTCTTGAAATGGTTGGACGTTCCGCCTAGCGGAACCGGAATTCCGAGCTTCATGATGCCGGGCAGCAGCAGTTCGAACCACATGCTGTATTCTTGTGTAAACCACTTCGTCAACAAGTTCTGCCTGCTATTAAAATAGTTCAGTTTAGCTTGCACGCACGCCGTCGTTGCGGGACTGTCCCGAAACGTTAAGATGACCTTTTTCAATTGATCCGGATCGGGACGGTCTTCGGCGTCATAGATCACGACGTATTCCCCTCTGGCCCGGATCAAGCCGTAATTACAAGCTTTGGGTTTCGTCTTAGGCAAGCTATCGGGCACGATCAAGGTCGTATAGTAAGACGGAAGATCCATGTCATGGAGCATTCGTTGGGCATCCGTATCGTCCTCTTCGATCAGCAAGCGGATGTCCAGCTTCGCTTTCGGGTAATCCAGTTTGTCCAAGTTGCGTATCAGAGAAGGAATAACTTCGCTTTCCTTGTACATCGGAACGAGTATCGTATATAACGGCAGCTCCCGCTCGTCGAGCCGTCCCACGAGTTCATCGGAGAAACGGGATTGAACGTTCGTCCTTGAGCCGTACATGACGATAAGAAACTTTAACGCCGTCATAAGAAAATAAAAGACCTGAACGATCACGCTTACGATAATTACGGTAGTCATGAAATTCAGCGCCAAGCCGACGACGAAGAGCGCGAATGCGACGATGAACGAAATCAGTTGCGGTTTCGTAAAAGTTACGCTCGCCGAGTTATGGGGTTGCTCTTTGGCGAGCTTGTCTATGCTTTCTCCGATCATTTCGGTTTCATAGACGAGAGACCAAAGTTTCTCCATTTCGTCGCGCGTGGCAAGCACTTGTTCAATCGGTTTGCCAAGCTCGGATACGAGTTTCTTAGACATTTCGTCGGATAACGGCTCGGAGACCGCTACCGTAAATCGGTTATAATGCCCGTAAATCACGACCGCTTCGCACTCGCGGGCAAGTTGCTCGGAAATCTTGATCGAAAAATCGAAATTCCAATGGCTTCCGATACGTCCTATGCGAAATTGATTGGCAATTGCGCGATACAAGGCTTCGGCCTCCATGAAGCGCAAAGAGAGCAGGATGTCGCCGAGCTTACCGCCGCTCTTGGCTTGGAAAGCGAGTGCTTGATGCAACTGATCGGGCGTAAGATGTCCTTCTCGGACGAGAAGGTCGCCCAACCGCTCCTTTTCGGGCAGATCTTGCGTAACGAGAGCAAGGCTGTCCCGAGAAAGAAAGCCCAATTCGATCAAGATATCGCCTAGCCGGCCGCCGAACCTTCTTTGGTATCTTAGGGCTTCCTCCAACTGCTGCTCCGTAATCGCGTTCCGACGAAGAAGAACATCGCCGAGACGGCTGATCACAGTGACATCGATTTCATTGGCGTTCGTACTCATAGCTCCGACTCTCCTTGCTCGGAGGAATCGGGGGAGAGGCGTTCGACTAGAGGTTTAATCGTGTGCGTGGCGTTCTTATCGCTGATCAGAATACCGTCGGGCCCTGCGGCGATGATCGCATTGCTAATTCCCGTGACAATGATAGGAATGCTTAGCTGGTTGATGACATAGGTGTCGAGGCAGTTGTCATCCTGTATGACATTATTTCCGTTATCCGGCTCGAACGCGTTCACCATATCGCTCCATGTGCCCAAATCCGTCCATTTCCCCTCGTACGCGACGCATAAGATGTTCTTTTCAGGCTCGACGACCATGTAATCGAAGCTGATCCTTGGAAAGGCATCGTAGCGGTCGTATAGTTCTTCATAGCTCCAAGGCAAGTTATGGTCGAGGACGATCTGACGCATTTCATTCAGCTTGAAGGCGAATACGCCTCCGTTCCACAACGCATTGCGTTGCATGAAAGCTAGCGCGGACTGCCTGTCCGGCTTCTCGTGGAAGCCTCCGACATAATAATAGGAAGCTTCCGGCGCGGGAAGCGGGATTACGTATCCGAACTTCTCCGACGGATGGGTAGGCTTGACGCCGATTAGGCCGATGCGTGCTTTATCCGCGGCGATCAGCCTATCCAAGTCGGTCAAAAGGTCGTAAAACGAAGGCTCGGTGTAGGCGTCCACGGGCAACACGATAACCGTTTCGTCCGGATTAGCTCCGACATGATGAGCTAAATAAGACGCGGCAAGCGAAATCGCGGGGAAAGTATCTCTCTGTGCGGGCTCGAGAATAAGAGAGGCCTTCGGACCGAGCTGATCTTCCAGAACGGCTTGATGATGGCGATTCGCTACGACGAATATATTGTCCGGACCGAACTTGCGAGCGAGAATGCCCCAGGTGCGCTGTAACATGGATACGGAGCCGCCGGAAGGGTTCCGGATAATTTTCATGAAAGGCTTCGGCAGGATTTCGCTCGACAGAGGCCATAGCCGCTTGCCGGCTCCGCCGGATAGTAAAAGGATTTTCAAAGCAATGCCTCCTACTTGCGAATAGATGATAGAGAAATCGTCGATGATGGTGAGTAGAAGCTGTTGCAAACAAAAGGATGTAGTATTATTATCGCAGGTAATAAGAACTAATTATATGAATAAATACAGGAAAAACGACCTACACCTCTTTTGCAGATAACGTGTTTTGCGATTATGTGAGCATTTTATGAACGATTTACCCGAATTATTGGTGTTATAATCGGATATGGTGTATTCTGTTGAAAATCGAAAATGTCGAAATTTGTTGGTTTTTAGGAGATTTGAACTCCTTGTAACCTATGAACGCGCTATTTCGTATAAGAGAGAAAGGGAAATTGGGGGGATTTTCCTGTATCCGGACACAGGACGAGTTTCAAATGGGAAGTAATGGGGAACATAAAAATTGATGAAGGAAATGCAGGATTTTGAATCCGTCTAGCGTATATAATATAACGGCAAACTTTGGGTGAATCGTGCGGTGATGTCGATGATTGTCCCACGCAATCGGGTCGTGGTGGACGGCGATGCCTGTCCGGTTAAGGCGGAAATCGCCAGAACGGTAAGAAGTTGCGGGGCTACGGCTTTGCTTGTATCCAGTCACGCGCACGTGTTGGTACCGGAACCATCCGTGGATGTCGTGACCGTTGACGCCAGCGATCAAGCGGCGGATCTCTATATCGCCAACGTGCTTAAGGGAAGCGATATTCTGGTCACAGGGGATTACGGGTTGGCGGCGTTGGGGCTTGCTCGCGGAGCGGCCGTATTGACACCGAGGGGCAAGATGATTGGGGAGTCGGATATCGAAGAATTGCTTGAACAACGTCATTTCTCCGCCCGAATGCGACGCGGAGGCATGCGGACGAAAGGTCCGCGGGCGTTCACCAAGGAGGATCGCGATCGGTTTCAACAAAAACTGACAAGACTTCTGGGCGGGTTGCAGGAGAATCCCGACCTTTAGCGAATTGTATTACGTGCAAGAAATCGGCCCTGTCAGCGAAATGTCGCCCAAGGCCGAGCGCACTGGGAAGATAAGGTGGTAGATCTTGAGTTACGGAATGATACCCCAATCGGTTATCGATGAAGTGTTGCAGCGCCATGACATTGCGGAAACGGTAGGCAAATACGTTCATCTCACCAAGAACGGTAAATACTTGAAGGGATTATGCCCCTTTCATTCCGAGAAATCGCCTTCCTTTACGGTAACGCCGGAGAAGCAAATTTTCCATTGCTACGGCTGCGGCAAAGGAGGCAACGTCATTAAGTTCGTCATGGAGATGGAAGGAGAATCTTTCCCCGAGGCGGTCAAAGCGCTAGCCGAAGATGCTGGCATTCCCATTACGTGGACGACCGTTAATCCGGAGGAGCCTTCCGCTTTTCAGAAGGAGAAAAAAGTTCTTCACGAAGCCCATGAATACAGCTCGAAATTGTATCATTATCTTCTCTTGAACACGGAAGCGGCCAAGACGGCCAAAGAGTATTTGACGGGACGCGGATTCAACGATGCATTAATCGAGGAGTTCGGGCTTGGATACGCGCCGGCAAGATGGGACACATTGACCTTAGCGTTGGAACGCAAAGGATACTCCCCCGAAGAGATGGAAGCCGGCGGTTTGCTGTCGAGAAGACAAGAAACCGGAGGTTACGTCGACCGGTTCCGGGATCGGATCATGTTTCCGATTCATGACGCGAGCGGTAACATCATCGCGTTCGCGGGAAGGCTATTGTCCGACGGTCAACCCAAATACTTGAATTCTCCCGAAACTCCGTTGTTCAACAAGAGCAAGACGCTTTATCGGCTGCACGAAGCGCGATCGGCCATACGCCGCGCGAGACAAGTCGTCTTGTTCGAAGGTTACGTCGACGTCATCAAAGCATGGTCCGCCGGCGTTCATAACGGCGTCGCTACGATGGGTACGGCATTAACGGGAGAGCATGCGGCGCTTCTGAAGCGATTCGCCGACGAAGTGATCTTATGTTACGACGGCGATAACGCCGGACAAGCAGCCGCGCACAAAAGCATACCCCTGCTGGAAGAAGCCGGATTCCGCGTCCGGGTAAGCGTTCTTCCGAACCGGATGGATCCGGACGAGTACATCTCGGCCCACGGATCGGAGCCTTTCGTTCGGGAATTTATCGAGGGAGCGGTTTCCGCGGTCAAATTTCAGCTTATATATTTAAGGAAATCCCATATACTCCTAGAAGAAGATGGAAGGATTAGGTATTTGCGCGATGCCGTCCGCATCGTGGCAAGACGGGATTCTCCAACGGAACGGGAGTTGCTGCTCAAAGAGCTTGCACAGGAATTCGGAGTGTCGCTCGATACGCTCAAGCAGGAGAGCTTGGAGTATAGGCAGCAAGAGAAATTGGGAAACGCAGGGGATATTCCTGCGGGATCGTGGAATAATGTATGGAATGAAAAGAGATCCGCACCTAAGAATCCGCCGCTCGGCGCCGCGCACGTAAACGCGGAACGTCAATTGCTCTCTTGGATGATGCAGGACAAGGAAACGGCGCTGCTCGTGGAGCAAAGGCTCGGCGATCGTTTTCACGTTGAGGATCACGCAGCTTTGGCTGCTTATTTATATGCTTTTTACGCCCGTAATAATGATCCTGATGTCGGCAGGTTCGTCGCGGTTCTGCAGGACGACCGTCTGGAACGAACGGCCAGTTCCATCGCATTAATAGATATCCCGTTTGGCGAACGGGAACTGGAAGATTGCATTCGCACGATCGGTCGCGCTTCAATCGCGCGGGAAGTCGAACGATTGACCGAAGAATTGAATCGCGCTCAACGAGCAGGCGATTTCGCACGCGCAACACAAATGGGTATAGAGATTATCGCCCTGGAAAAGCAGCGCAAGCAATATTGACGCGCGAGCTATTCAGGGAGGAGGGAGTCGGTAATGGCTAACGATCAACACACCGGACTTGAAACGGAATCGACGCTTGAACAGGTCAAAGCTCAGCTCATAGAACAAGGTAAGAAAAAATCTACCTTGACCTATAAAGACATCATGGAGAAGCTGTCTCCATTCGATCAAGATCCCGAGCAAATCGACGAGTTTTTCGAACAATTGGCCGATATCGGCATCGAAGTGTCCAACGATCACGACGAGTTGGGCCGCGAACGGCACGGACACGGCAACGGGGAAGAGGAAGAACGCGACGAATTCAATTTCGACGACGATCTCTCGCTTCCGCCGGGCATTAAGATCAACGACCCCGTGCGGATGTACTTGAAGGAAATCGGCAGGGTGCCGTTGCTCGGCGCGGACGATGAAGTCGAACTCGCGAAGAAGATCGAGATCGGCGGACCGGACGGCGAAGAAGCCAAAAAAAGGCTGGCGGAAGCCAACCTTCGTCTGGTCGTAAGTATCGCCAAGCGTTATGTAGGCCGCGGAATGCTGTTCTTGGACTTGATTCAGGAGGGCAATATGGGACTCTTGAAAGCCGTCGAGAAATTCGACCACGACAAAGGCTTCAAGTTCAGTACTTATGCGACTTGGTGGATTCGCCAAGCCATCACGCGCGCGATCGCGGACCAAGCTCGGACGATTCGGATTCCCGTGCATATGGTGGAGACGATCAACAAGCTTATTCGCGTCTCGCGTCAGTTATTGCAGGAGTTGGGAAGAGAGCCTACACCGGAGGAAATTGCGGAGCAGATGGAATTGAGCGTGGATAAAGTCCGCGAAATCATGAAAATCGCGCAAGAGCCGGTATCGTTGGAAACGCCGATCGGAGAAGAAGACGACTCCCACTTGGGCGACTTCATCGAAGATCAAGAAGCATTAGCTCCGGCCGACGCGGCCGCGTACGAACTATTGAAGGAACAATTGGAAGACGTGTTGGATACGCTGACCGAACGCGAAGAGAATGTATTGCGCCTGCGCTTCGGACTGGACGATGGTCGTACCCGTACGTTGGAAGAGGTCGGCAAGGTGTTCGGCGTTACGCGCGAGCGTATCCGCCAGATCGAAGCGAAAGCTCTTCGTAAGCTTCGTCATCCAAGCCGGAGCAAACGTTTGAAAGATTTTCTAGAATAAATAAAAACATTAGGATTCGTACGATACAGAGACCTTTGCCGTCATGGTTGAAGGTCTTTTTGTTCAAATTGCGTTAAGGAGGCCCTTCGGCATGGCGGCTCTGGATGAAGCGAAGCGCGATCTAATAGTCAAAGAAATTGAATCCTGGCGCCGGAACAAGCTACTGCCGGAGCGATATTGCGACTTCTTGCAAAACATTTATTTGGAAGATCTGAATGAGCGTCCGCTAAGTCCGATAGGTACCGCCGTGAAGAAAATCGGGCAAGCTTCGGGCAAAAACTGGTTTCTTGCATTTGGAAGTTTTGCCTTGATTTGTTTTGTTGTACTTTATTTTAGCGTGTTTCCCGTGCTATTGCAAATAGGGCTGACGGCCGTCGTTACGGCGGCTTTTACCTTAGTAGGAGCGCGTTACAAGGAAAAAGATCCGGTGCGCGGACGCTTGGCTATAGGTGCCGGTATGGCTTTTCTAGCGGGCGTCGGCTTCGGAATCGTCAAGATCAACGGATGGACGAACGACTCCGGAACGTTATGGCTCGCAGGCATATGCGCGGCGATCTGGATCTGCTGCGGCATTATCCTTCGTTCCTCGTTCGTGCACGGCATCGGGTGGTTGTCGGCAATCGTGCTCTATTCATTGTTGCTGGCGGAGCATGCTCCGCATCCCACGCTGCTTGAGGTGCAAGTGTTCTGGATTCCAGCCGCCCTGCTATTCACTTGGTTAAGCTGGTATTTGCACGTTCGATTCAAATCGGCAGGGGCCGCGTTGTTCGCGACGGGTCTCGTGCTATGGTTCATGCCCGAAGTGTATTCGGCACTGTACGGTATTCACGCGAATTGGATTCAGCTCGAAATCTTGATTAAAATCGTAGTGGCAGGCGTCGGAATGTTCCGACTAAGAAAACAATGGATGGAATGGGTTGCTTAAGGATGAAGGATGAGAAAACAATGAACGATAACGGAGCAGGGCTGAAGCTGTCCCGCCGACTGTCGGCGCTCGCCGAGTGGGTTCCGCAAGGAGCCCGTTTCGCCGATATCGGGACGGATCACGCGCTGCTTCCGGTTTATCTGGCTCAGCAAAACCGGATTAGTTACGCGGTAGCCGGAGATGTCCACGAAGGACCGGTGGATGCGGCCAAAAAGCAAGTCGCGGAGGCGGGCTTGGCCGATATCGTCTCCGTAAGAATGGGGGACGGGCTTGCCGTATTATCTCCCGGCGAAGTCGATACGGTTACGATCGCGGGTATGGGCGGGAGTCTAATGGCGAGAATTCTCGATCAAGCGGGCAATCGTTTAGATGGCGTGACAACGTTAGTGCTATCGCCGCACGTCGCCGAAGACGCCGTTAGGCGATGGCTTGTAAGCCATCATTACGTGCTGGATCGCGAGATGCTGCTGGAAGAAGACGGCGTCATCTACACCTTAATGCGCGCCGTGCTCGTTCACGATCAATCGGAAGCGCGTTCCTCGAACGAAAGTCTATACGATCAGAACCTGCTCGCGCCTGCTCTCGAACGGATTTCGTCCGTGCTTATGCATGAAATGGGACCGCTTCTGCTAAGAAATCCCTCGGAAGCCTTCCATCGCAAGTGGGAACAGGAAATATTGAAACGGGAAAGAGTCATTTTACAGCTAAGCCATGCGACGGCCCCAGAAGCCGCCGAGAAAGCCCGCGAATGGGAAGAAGACGTTCGCGAGATCCGGGAGGTGCTGTCATGTTTGCCCGCGGCGAAACCATCGTCCAATTAATGGAGCGTCTCGCTCCGAAGCATTACGCCGTCCCGGACGACAAAATCGGATTGCAGGTCGGTTCCGTCGCGAAGGAAGTCCATAAAGTGCTCGTGTCGCTGGACGTAACGCCGGCGGTCGTCGAGGAAGCCGCACAATTAGGCGCCGAGCTCATCATCGCCCATCATGCGGTCATTTACAGGCCGCTAGCCCATTTGCGCACGGACACGCCTGCCGGAGCGCTAGCCGCCAGCTTGTTGCGCAAAGATATCGCGGTTTATATTTCCCATACGAATCTCGATACGGCGGAAGGCGGCATTAACGACCTAATGGCGGAAGCGCTTGAGCTTAAAGGGCGGGACGTGCTGGAGGAAGTCCATACGGATCGCTTGTTCAAGCTAGTCGTGTTCGTACCGGAAACCCATCACGAGAAAGTACGGTCGGCGGTGTTCGCCGCGGGCGCCGGATGGATCGGCAATTACAGCGACTGCAGCTTCAATATTGAAGGAACGGGGACGTTTTTGCCGCGCGAAGGCAGCAAACCGTTCATCGGAAAGCAAGGCAAGTTAACCGAAACGAAGGAAATCCGCTTGGAAACGATCGTCCCTTCAAGCGTCCGGAAGAAAGTGATCTCCGCAATGCTTAAGGCTCATCCGTACGAAGAGGTTGCTTACGATCTGTACGCGATGGACTTGAAAGGACGATCGTTCGGTCTGGGGAGGGTCGGCACGTTGCCTGCGCCGGAGAGCCTGGATCAATTCGCTGAGCGCGTGAAGACGGCTTTCGGAGTCCCGTTCGTGCGCATGGTCGGCGACGGCGCGAAACCGATTCGGAAAGTCGCGGTATTGGGCGGAGCGGGTGCTAAATACGTTCGCCATGCTTTATTCGCCGGCGCGGACGTTCTAGTAACCGGAGATATCGATTTCCATACGGCGCAAGACGCTCTGGCCGCGGGATTGTCGATTATCGACCCCGGCCATCATGCGGAGAAAATCATGAAGCCGAACGTCGCGAAGTGGTTGGCGGAGCAGTTGAAGTCCAAAGGGTACGAGACGGAAGTATTCGCCTCGACGATCGATACGGAACCTTTTAAACTGAGGTAGTTGCAAGTTTGTGATCACTTTACGACGAATTTGGATTCATCGCCATGCATTTCCGTTTGCCAGCGAAGGAGATTCGCGTTATACTAGTCGTTGCTAACCGGAAAGCTTGACAGACAATCGCTGGTGGCTTCGCGCCACGAGAGGAAAGTCCGGGCTCCGCAGGGCAGGATGCTGGATAACGTCCAGTCAGCGCGAGCTGAAGGATCAGGGCCACAGAAATGGACCGCCGATGGCTGCTTAGGCAGATCAGGCAAGGATGGAACCGTGGTGTAAGAGACCACGAGGAGCACTGGCGACTTTGCTCCTGGTAAACCCCATTTGGAGCAAGACCGAGGAGAACGCGGGCGGCAACGCCAGCCCTTGCCCGGGGTGCGTTCGGGTTGGTCGCTTGAGCCGTATAGCAATGTGCGGCCTAGAAAGATGATTGTCGCTTCAACAAGTGGGAGGGTTGCCACGCGCTGCCCGTTATTACCACGTGAAGTACAGAACCCGGCTTACGGCAAGCTTTCCGGTTATAACTAACGAAAATGAAAAAGCCATCCCGAGAGGGATGGCTTTTTTGCGAGCATATCGTAGATTTTATCTAACCTTCTCCTTCAATGCCTCAAGCTGACGCCGTACTTGCTGAGGGTAGAGCTGCAGGGAAACATTCGTGCTGCTCGCACTCCGCAAGGCGGCGCGCACGTCGATCTGTCCGTTGCCGTAATCGACGTCTTTGCCCTTTTTGCCCAAGTCTTTGGCCGTGCGGTTCAGCAGGTCCATGACTTCGGCGTTCGTGAGATTAGGATTAGCCGATCGAACCAAGGATGCTAACGCGGCAACGTGTGGCGATGCCATCGAAGTTCCGGATAAGGAGGCATACCGGCTTCCGGGATACGTGCTCGGGATGGAAGTGCCGGGCGCGGCGACATCGATATAGTCTCCAAAGTTGGAATATTCAGCCCGCGACTCGTCGGGATCGGTGGCGGAGACGGCAATGACTTCGGGATAAGCGGCGGGATAACCCGGGCGATCGGTATTGTCGTTGCCGCTTGCCGCGACAAGGATAACGCCGTGATCGTAGGCGTATTTCAGTGCATCATGCAAGAAATCCGCTTGCGCATAGTTGCCCAAGCTCATATTGATGACATGCGCGCCGTGATCCGTCGCCCATATAATGCCCTCGGCAACCGAATAGGTAGATCCGGCTCCGGTACTGTCAAGCACCTTCACCGGCATGATTTTCGTGTACCAGGTCATGCCGGCGACGCCTTCGTTATTGTTCACCTCCGCGGCGATAATGCCCGCGACGTGCGTACCGTGCCCGACATCGTCATCGGGCGGTTTGGAAGGGTCGACGATGTTCGTGCCGCCGACGAGCCTGCCCTTCAAGTCCGGATGATCCGCTTGGACCCCCGTATCCACTACGGCCACGATAATATCCTTGCTTCCTTTCGATAAATTCCATCCGTTTTCCGTGGCGATTTCGGGTAAATTCCATTGATACTCGGAATAGAGCGTATCGTTGGGAATGATGGGTTTCTCGTCGGATGCATCGAATGCCGTATCGGCTGTCGCTCCGCTCTTTTCCGGACGAATCCCCGAGCTGCCATTTCGCTGTAATTCATTGGTTAAATAGAGGTAGTGCGGCTCGACGAATTCCGGGTTCCAATTATCGGCGAAATACTTTTTCAGCTCTTCCGTCTTTAGCTTTTTGGAACGGAACACATACGTTTGGCGGGTATGCCTCACGACCGATAATTCGAGATGCTTGCGAAGCTGCAGCAACTGACGATCCTTCAACGGCTGCCGGAACTTGACGACGATCTCATCCACCGCATAGTGACTGGCGTTGCCGTTATCTTCTCCGGTTCGAACGGTTGTCTCGTTATTCGATCCCGGCGTTACGGATTCGATCCTGTATCTTCCTTCGGGAGGATAAGGAACGAGACGAAGGTTACGTCGTTGATGGCGCTCTACCGCCTGGATGACGTCGGAAGATACCAGAGCGACGACGGATTGCTTGCCCCCGTTAGTCTCTTCATGCTGAGATAGCACGTAGTAGCTTTTGCCGCCATAGTCGAATATCGGAGACGAGTAGCCAGCAAAACCGCTGTCGTCTTTTTTATTCGATGGCTTCGATCGTGCTAATGCCAAGTGCGATTCGGCGGCCTTCAACAATCCGGGCTTGACCGCCGATGCAGTCAATTGCCGCTTCTTGCCGTTATTGGCCCATTCCGCATAATGGATCTCGGGATGAGTGCGCATGAGCGTTCGCAAAGTCCGGTCCGAATCAGGCTTTGCTTTACCTCGAAGAAAGTTGCGAACGTCTCGGTTCACCTGAGCCCGGGACAGTAGCTCGGTTGCTTGCATATCTTGCTGAACGAGCTTGTGCTTGAACCTGGCTTCGGTCTGCGGATGAGGCGGCGGTTCCGCGACCCGCGAGGGAGAAGGCCGGGAATGCTTCGTGACCGAGGGGACGAGAGGAATCGCGAACAGCAGAACGGCGAGCGTAAACAACATGCCTAACAGCGTATTCCGACGCAAAACGCACCACTCCTTTGACATCCCCTTTCGGCAGGGAGTACATGTTATTAGAATGAAAGGGAGGCGCGAAAAATATACGGAGGCCTTTTTATCCTTGCCAGTACCGTTCCACCAAGTTTTATGATACGATAATGAAGGTTTCGCGACATAAAAGCGGGACTATTTAGCTTTACACCCACCAACTTACCCGAGGAATTTCTTTGTGCAAAATGGAAAGGGGAACAATCCATGCCAGCCACCAATATTAAGGCGTTAGCCGAATCTAGCCGAGATAAACTAAAAGCGGCGATCGATCCAATCGAACAATTTCTGAACCATCACTCCCTCGAACAGCTCGTTCAGTCCGACGATGCGGATAGCGAATGCTTTTACAGCGGGCTATTGTCCGATCTGCGGCATTTGCTCGTGTTCTCGGAGGTGGCTTACGAGAAGCTGGGCGCCGTGCTTAGACGCCCGAACTTAGATAACGATCTGGCTGAGCGTGCGCTATACGACGTATACCATCACGGCGTTAATTCCTTTTTCTATCCGAAAAACGAATGCTACTCGGAAGACGGGCGCTACGCATACACGGGACAAGACGCGATCCGTTTCCGCGTCAAACCGGTACGTACCGCAAGAGACATCATCTTGAGCATTTCCCGCATATACGAAGAACTTCGCGACGACTTGTCTTACTACGAAAGCGATTATTTAACGCATCGTCGCATGCAAAGCCAATCCAAATAACAAAACCATTTATGCCTGCAACCCCCACCCCTCTGTCCGTATACCTCCTTGCGCGAGGTACACAATAGGACAGGGGGGTGATTTGAATGCCGAACGGAGTCGCATGCAGCGTCAGCAATTGTTCGTTCTGGGGGGAAGGCAATCGTTGCGGAGCGAAAGAAATCGCCATTGAAGTGGATTCGCATGCCAATCATCGTTGGAACGAAGAGTTCGCCGAGGAGTTTCATTCGCATCGGGACACAGCGCCTACCTCATCCGTTACTTGTTGTCTGACGTTCCAACCGAAAGATTGACCTAGACGGAAAATGGGACTTATGGACGAGTTCGCGCGTTTGAGGTCGGGACTAGCCGCTTTGTCGGTTTTTGTTGTACAATAAAGACAACAACAATTTGACATACGGGAGCTAACCGAAGTGAACGTAACGACGGATCCACGCCTATTGAAGCAAATGCTTCTCACGCAATGGTCGACGGAATTGAATCCGCTCAATAGCCGATCTTCGACCAATAAGACGGACGAATCGTCCGGACTTTTCGAAATGCTGTTAAGTCAGTTGTCGTTCGATTCTTCTTCGCAATTATCGACCGGCCAGCTTATTTCGGATACGAATGCGTTAAACCCGTTATTTTCTTTGAATTCGTCATCGGTTTCCTGGAGAGGAGATTTAAGCGACGATAGCGGTTCGTCCTCGGCATACGATGATTTAATATCCGCCGCGGGCTCCAAATACGGAGTAAATCCCGCGCTGATCAAAGGCGTCATACAATCGGAGTCATCCTTCAATCGGGATGCGGTTTCTTCCGCCGGCGCCAAAGGACTCATGCAATTGATGGACGATACCGCCCAAGGGCTAGGCGTTAGGGATTCCTTCGATCCGGCGCAAAATATCGACGGCGGAACTAGACTCCTGTCCTACTTGCTTCGCAAGTACGACGGAAACGTGTCTACGGCGTTAGCCGCTTATAATGCGGGTCCCGGTCGCGTCGATCGCTTAGGAATCGCGAACGATCAACAGCTAGCCGAGCAGATGGATAAATTGCCTTCGGAGACGCAAAACTATGTTCGCAAGGTACTGAACGCATCCGCAAGGTGGAGCGGCTAACCGCAATCGGACATCAGCCTAATCTCAACGAGCAACGGGATCAAGACGGGAGGCCTCAGGCCGGTACCCGTCTTTTCTTATGAACGATTATAGAATGGGAAGAATGGGGAACCGGAATGAAAAATTATTATTATGACCATTGCGCCTCGACCCCGATGTGGCCGACAGTCGTCGAGACGATGACCGAGCTCATGAAGCTGCATTACGCCAATGCGTCCGCCCTACATAGGTCAGGCGCGGAAGCCATGAAGCTAGTCGACAGAGCGCGCTCGAGCGTAGCGGAACGAATGGGGGCGAAGCCCAATGAGGTCATCTTTACTTCGGGCGGCACGGAAAGCAACAATCTGGCGATCAAAGGGCTCATTAATCAAGCGGCCCGAACCGCGAAGCATATGATCGTCTCGGCGGTCGAGCACGCATCCGTAACCGAATGCGCGAAGCAACTCGAAGCTGCCGGAGTACGGTTGACGATTTTACCGGTAGATCGGCTAGGCAGGGTTAATCCGAAGGACCTCGTCTCGGCTATAGACAAGGATACGGTGCTCGTCAGCGTCATGCACGTGAACAACGAGACGGGTACCATTCAGCCGATCCGCGAGATCGGTCAAGCGATCGCGGCTTTTCCCCACGTCAAATTCCATGTCGACGGAATTCAGGCGATCGGAAGAGTGCCCTTCGACTGGGCGAACGATGGAGTGCACCTTTATTCGGGTTCCGCCCACAAATTCGGCGGCCCCAAAGGGATGGGATTCCTTCTCGTTAAGGAGGGCATAGATTTGACTCCGCTTCTTAACGGCGGCTCCCAGGAATCGGGCGTTCGTTCGGGTACGCATAACGTACCGGGTATCGTCGCGATGTCGCAAGCCTTAAGGCTCGCATCGGAGAGCATGGATTCGCGACGCGAGAAGATGTATTTGCTGAGACGCCAATTGCTCAGCATCGTAAGCGAAATTCCCGAGCTCGTCGTTAACGGAGCGAATGGCGAAGGGGAAAGGGAGATTACGGCGCCGCACGTCCTGAATATAAGCTATCCGGGGATGAGGCCGGAAGTCATCATTCATATGTTGGAAAAGCACAGTATCCTCGTTTCGAGCCAATCCGCCTGCTCGTCCAAAAGCCTGCGTCCCAGCAAAGTGCTTTTGGCCATGGGCTTCGATGCCGACCGGGCGTCCGGAAGCATCCGGATCAGCTTCGGTGACGAGCATACGGAGGAAGACGTCGCCGTTCTCGGAGAGCGCCTGAGAACGGTCGTGGCGAAGCTTAAGCCGCTGGAAAGGAACGACAAATGAAATACGACCTTATATTGGTTCGGTTCGGCGAAATTACGATCAAGGGCCGCAACCGCAATCGCTTCGAGACGATGCTGCTTACGCAAATACAAATGGCACTAAAGGCAATGCCTGCCTTAGAATACGTGCGCGGATACGCGAGAGTCTATATTCATTTGAACGGAGAGAGCTACGAGAAAGTGTCCGAGCGGTTAAAGGACATCTTCGGCATCATGACGTTCAGTCCGGTCATCAGCACCAAACATGACTTGGAGGCGATTCGCGAATGCGCGCTCGGCTTGATGCAAAGCATCGCTCCGGCTCCCGCAACCTTCAAAGTATCGGTCAAGCGCGGTTGGAAGCAATATCCCCACGATTCTTTGGAGATGAACCACCTGGTAGGCGCGCATGTGCTGCGCAATTCGCCGGGACTTAAAGTGGACGTGAGAAACCCGGAAGTCGAGTTAAAGGTCGATATCCAGCATTTGAGCGCGTATGTCTACTGCGAGGTTATTAAAGGAGCAGGCGGCTTCCCGCTCGGCATGAACGGCAAGGCGATGCTTCTCCTGTCCGGAGGGATCGACAGTCCCGTTGCCGGCTGGATGTCCATGCGCAAAGGACTCAAAGTCGAGGCGGTTCATTTCCACAGTTATCCTTTCACGAGCGAGCAAGCGAAGGAGAAGGTCATTACGCTGGCAAAGCGGCTTGCTTATTACGGCGGTAAAATCAAGCTGCATCTCGTGCCGTTCACCGAAATTCAAACTAAGCTAGCCCAGGCCGGTCAAGACAGCTTGATTATTACATTGATGCGCCGGAGCATGCTGAAGATTACCGAGCGTCTGGCGGAGGAGAACGGGGCGCTTGCCATCGTGACGGGCGATAGCCTCGGGCAGGTAGCGAGTCAAACGCTGGGTAGCATGAACGTTATCGGGCGATCGGCCGCCCTTCCATTGCTGCGACCGCTCGTTATGATGGACAAGCAAGATATTATTACGATCGCGGAACAAATAGACACCTTCTCGACGTCGATTCTGCCGTTCGAGGATTGCTGTACGCTATTCGTGCCGAAGTCTCCGGCCATTAACCCGAACCTGAAGCTTGTAGAAAAAGTGGAAGCCCATTTGGGCGAAGAGTTCGAGCGGCTAATCGATGAGGCCGTAGCAGGTACGGAAGTGTTGGTGTTGAAGGAAGACGGCCAAGAAACGACGGAAGCGCAAAAGGAAGACGCGTGGTTCTGATGATCCGTAGAAGGTCAAAAGCAAAGCCGAGAAACGCATTAATGCGTTTCCCGGCTTTTTTTCGTTGCGAGTTTCGGCGAAGTCGTTTGCTTTTGCGTTTGGATGCGGCGCGCGCGAATTGCGTTCGTCCAGACGCCTGCAACGATGACGAGAACGACCAGGGTCGCTATGAAAGTCCACGCGAGAACCGGGTTGCCGTCAAAGTAGCCGTCGAATTCCTCGGCGTGCGTAATCATCTTAGCGGCCGTATAGGCCAGTACGCCGGAGCCTAAATAGATGATGACCGGAAATTTCCCGATGACTTTAATGAACAGCGTGCTGCCCCAGACGACGATCGGGATGCTTATGAGCAGACCGAGCACGACAAGAAAATAATCTCCGTGAGCCGCGCCGGCGACCGCGATGACGTTATCGAGCCCCATGGCCGCGTCCGCGATAATGATCGTCCTGACCGCCGCCCATAACGTAGAACCCGGTTTGACTTCGTCATGCGCATCGCCCTGCACGAGCAATTTGTAAGCGATCCATAGAAGCAAGATGCCGCCGATCGCAAGCAAGAATGGAATTTTCAGCAAGGAGACGACGAGCATCGTCGCCACGACCCGAATAACGACGGCCCCTGCCGTTCCCCAGAGAACGGCGCTTTTTTGCATTTCCTTCGGTAAATTCCTTGCCGCCAGACCGATGACGATGGCATTGTCCCCGGCAAGCAACAGGTCGATGAAAACAATCGTCAGCAAGATCGACCAGAAATCCAAGCCCAACAAATCCCATCCGAATATTTCCATAATGAATCCCCCTATGATCTTACTTTCTGTTTGACCCGATGCTAAGCGATAATACGTCCGAATTTAACATTCGATTCAAAAAAATTGCTTTTACATATCCGTCGGCGCTTGTACATAAAACTGGTATGAGGGGGTGTCCGCATATGGGAATAATGGAAACATTGCTCGTTTTTCTCGAAATCGTCATGATCAATCTATTGTTAAGCGGAGATAACGCGATCGTCATCGCGATGGCGGGGAGAAGACTGCAGGCCGACCAGCGAAGAAGGGCGGTCTGGTGGGGAGCCGTCGCAGCCATCGTGTTGCGCTGCGTGCTGACTCTTGGCGCCATTCAGTTGCTCCACATTCCGTATATACAAACGGTGGGAGCGATATTGCTATTCGTTATCGCTATGCAACTGCTCTTGGACAACAAGGAGAAAACGTCGCATGCCAAAGCGGCGGCGACGTTGGCCGGGGCGATCTGGACGATCGTCGTAGCCGATTTCGTCATGAGTCTCGATAACGTTCTGGCCGTGGCGGCGGTAGCGAACGGGGATACGATCATGCTCGTTATCGGAATCGTCATGAGTATTCCGATCATTATTTGGGGAAGTTCGTTCATCATGAAAGTGCTGGACCGATTTCCGGGCTTGCTATACCTTGGCGGAGGCCTGTTGGGTTATACGGCTACCGAGATGCTGCTTGGAGACCCTGGCATTAAAAAGTACAGCGAGATGCTAACCCCCGATTACGAGCGGCTGATTCCTTTTTTTGCGGTTGCGGCTCTTCTCGTTCTTGCGCTGTTGTTTAGAAGCAGAAGCCGGATGAAAGGTTCGTGATTTCGACTCGGCTTTAGCAAAATTTTGCTTCCATGAACTAGTTTTTTCAGCGGACTTCCAGTAAACTAAAGAAAAAGATGTCACGTTCCGTATCGGGACGGCGGCGTTCAGAGATTGGAATGAACTGGGGGAACCATCGTGAACAGACAATCCGCAACAGTCGGGATTGGGGTCGCGGCTGTTGGATTGATCATTTTATTGGGCAAATTAGGTGTTTTTGCTTTTATCGGCGCCGTGTTCTGGCCATTGTTTATCCTTATTCCCGGCGTATTGCTTCATGTTCTTTATTTCGGTCGCATGGTGCCTTCCGTCGCGCTTATTCCCGCGGGAAGCTTAACCGTAGTCTCCGTTCTGCTGCTCATCGGCAACTGGTTCGGATGGGGCTTGATGAAGTATTTATGGCCACTGTTTCCTTTCGCGATCGCTGTCGGCTTGTACGAATATTACGTGTTCGGCAATGACCGTTCGAAGCAGGTATGGACGGCCGCGGTGGGGCTTGCCGCAATATCGATCGTTTTGTTCGGAATTACTTTATTATGGACATGGGGCATTTACTTGCTCGCCGCCGCGTTGATCGGATTCGGCGCATGGCTAATGCTTCGACGCCCGCGTAGTTGGTAAATAGCGAGCAATTCACAAATTTGTTGCTTTTCGTATTGCGTAGCGTATAATATAAGGGATGAGGACCAGCCACATTTTGTGTCGCTGAGTCAGTCGTACCGGTGATATTCATTAACGTCGGCCTCGAGTCGGCGTTTTGTTTTGTGGATTTAGAGAACCCTAATCATATGCGGTTATCGCCGTTTTAGGGGATCAGAGATAAACGAGGAGTGGAAATATGTTTCCAAGAGACAAAATTCGCAACATCGCAATCATTGCCCACGTTGACCATGGGAAAACAACGCTAGTCGATCAACTGCTTCGCCAATCGGGTACGTTCCGCGAGAACGAACAATTGCAAGACCGCGCGATGGATTCCAACGATCTAGAGCGGGAGCGCGGGATAACGATTCTTGCCAAGAACACCGCCGTTCAATACAAGGATCACTTGATCAACATCGTCGATACTCCCGGACATGCCGATTTCGGCGGAGAAGTCGAGCGGATCATGAAGATGGTCGACGGCGTTCTGCTTGTCGTTGACGCTTTCGAAGGCTGTATGCCGCAAACCAAATTCGTATTGCGCAAAGCGTTGCAACAAGGATTGACCCCCGTCGTCGTTCTGAACAAAATCGACCGCCCGGCGGCGCGTCCTACGGAAGTTATCGACGAAGTGCTCGAGCTGTTCATCGAATTGGAAGCTTCCGACGATCAATTGGAATTCCCGGTCGTATATGCTTCCGGATTGAACGGTATCGCGGGCAATACGCCTGATGATCTGCAATCGACGATGGAGCCATTGTACGAGATGATTCTCGATCAAGTTCCTTCTCCGAAAGAAAATCCGGACGAACCTTTGCAATTCCTTGTCACCTTGCTGGACTATAACGAATACATGGGACGCATCGCGATCGGCCGCGTAAACCGCGGACGCATCAGCCAGGGCCAATCCGTTGCCGTTATTAACCGCGAGGGCCAAGTCAAGCAGGCACGCATCGAGAAGCTGTTCGGCTTCCAAGGGTTGAAACGGGTCGAAGTCGAAGAAGCGGCTGCCGGCGACATCGTCGCGATCGCGGGTCTGAAAGAAATCAACATCGGGGAAACGATCGCGGATCCCGCCAATCCGGAAGCTTTGCCGGTACTGGCCATTGACGAACCGACATTGCAAATGACGTTCCTCGTAAACAATAGCCCGTTCGTCGGACGCGAAGGCAAATGGGTAACTTCCCGTAAGCTGCGCGAGCGCCTCTTCAAAGAAATCGAGACGGACGTAAGCTTGCGCGTAGACGAAACCGACAGCCCCGATGCTTTCGTAGTCAGCGGACGCGGCGAGCTGCATCTCGGTATTCTGATCGAGAACATGCGCCGCGAAGGCTTCGAGATTCAAGTTTCCAAACCCGAAGTTATTCTCAAAATGGTTGACGGCGTGAAGAGCGAGCCGATCGAGCGTCTTCTGATCGACGTGCCCGAGGAAAGCATGGGCGCGGTCATGGAAAGCCTTGGAACGCGTAAAGCGGAAATGGTGAACATGATCAATAACGGTACGGGCCAAGTTCGCTTGGAATTCTTGATTCCGGCACGCGGATTGATCGGATACCGTACGAACTTCCTTACGCTTACTCGCGGATACGGCGTTATGAACCACGCGTTCGACAGCTACGGCCCGTTAATCGGCGGCCAAGTCGGCGGACGTCACCAAGGCGTTCTGATCGCGAGCGAAACAGGAAAAACGACGATGTATGGTATGATGTCCGTAGAAGATCGCGGAATTTTGTTCCTCGAGCCGGGCATGGACGTATACGAAGGCATGATCGTCGGCGAGCATACCCGCGATACCGACATCATCGTTAAC
The DNA here is from genome assembly GCF_003628305.1 of Cohnella endophytica. Classification (GTDB taxonomy): domain Bacteria; phylum Bacillota; class Bacilli; order Paenibacillales; family Paenibacillaceae; genus Cohnella; species Cohnella endophytica. The sequence goes on from NZ_RBZM01000004.1 coordinate 443,272, forward strand.
ATCTGTAAAGAAAAAGCGTTGAACAATATTCGGACAGCGAACAAAGAAGAGACGGTAAAGCTGAAATCGCCTCGCCTCATGTCGCTCGAAGAAGCGCTCGAATATTTGAACGACGACGAGCTGTGCGAAATTACGCCTAAGAGCATTCGTCTTCGCAAAAAGGTTTTGAACAAAAGCGAGCGCGACAGATACGAAAAACAGCGCCGCGTAGCCGAAGCCGGAGTATAATCGCGAACGTTACAAAGGATGACGATCAATGGGCGGCCTAGCCGGGCCGCTCATTATCGCATCGTAAGGGAGGGTTCCGCATGCAGCAGTGGTTTCACGATCACCAAATCATTTCCTATCTGCTCATTGTCGCCTGTACGCTTTATATTTTTAATACCGTCTTCCGGACGGGGAAGCTCCCGCTACTTAAGGAAATACTCGTGCACGTCGTGCTTGCTCTCGGCTGCTTGATCCTGCTCCTGCTTCAGTTGGATAAGCTTCCGATCATCCAATGCATGGCCGTTGCCGTCGCCATGATGGGGCTACTTAGAATGCGCCAGCTCTACGATAAACGCAAAGCCTATCGCGAGAAGAAAACTAGCGGTCTGCCCGCGAAACCGGCGGATCCGCAATAATATAACCCGTATTCGCGCACAACAGCTTTCCTTGGAGAGGGGAGACGGCCGTGTCTTTAATGGATGCGTTGTTCTATTGGTTGCAGATGAAGTGGATTCTATCCGCTCGTCCCGATGATGAAGCGGCGAAGGAAACGCTTCTCTTTTTTGCGCAGATTTTGTCGGATGATCATGAATTGGCGTCGTACGATGTCAGTTCGACGGACGCGGGCAAAGTTCACGTGACCTATACGAAGACGGACGGATCGTCGAGAACGGTGTGGTTCGATCGCGAAGCGGTAGAGCAGTTAAACCGGGATATGTTCGGGCAACCGAACGATACGGACGAGGATTACGACACAGAGGACGAGGAGGAATCGGTTTGAGCCAGGATACACCTTTGCGATCGCGTTCGGGCAATCGCCTTCCGCCATCGCCCAAAGCATCCAAGCCGCCGGGCAAGAAATTGCGTTGGGGAAGGCTGATACTCATCGTCGTTGCCGTGATCATCCTAGCATTGGCGAGTTATGCCGTATATCTCTATTACGGGTCTTGGAAGCCTAACTTGACCAAGATCGCCAAGCAGGACGACGGGCAAGGCACCGTCGAGGTCAAGAAAGGCGAGCGGGCGCAGGAAAAACCGATCGCGCTCGTGCTTCTCGGATTGGATACCCGCACGGAGACGGGAAGCATGAATACCGACGTGATGATGGTGGCTGCGTTTAATCCCAAAACCAAAACGGCGACCGTCGTGTCCATTCCCCGCGATAGCGATTTGAAGCTGGACGGCTACAAGGAACGCAAAGTAAACGGCTATTATGCGGCTTTTTATTCTCAAGGCCGCAAGGATACCGCCTTGGAGGGCGATAAGGCGACGGAATATGCCCGCGGATACGCAAGGGACGAGACGCGTCAAATGCTTTCCAAGTTCACGGGTATTTCTATCGACTACACGGCAGTCATCGATTTCCACGGGTTCGTGGACGTGGTGGACGCGCTTGGCGGAGTAAAGGTTACGGTCGATAAAGACATGCGTTACGTCGACTCGGTCGACGATACGAATATCGATCTTAAGAAGGGCGAACAAGAGCTTAACGGCGAACAAGCTCTCGGCTTCGTCCGTTATCGGAAATCCAACCGCGGAACGGCGGCATCGAGCGACTTCGAGCGGAACGAAAGGCAGAACCAAGTGCTAGGGGCCATAACGGACCGAATGAAATCGTTCAGCAGCGTGACCAAGGTCGACAGTCTCCTTGACGCATTGGGGAACAATATGAGAACGGATATCCCGAGCGCGCAGATCGAAAATATTATCAAGACGTATTTGGGCATTAATCGTTCGGATATTCGCTTTATCCCGCTTACGGGAACATGGAAGAGTCCTTACGTTTATTTGGACGAGGACAAACTCGCGGTAGCCAAAAAGGCGTTAGCGGAAGAGATGAATCCGGATGGACGCCCTGTTGCGGTACCGACGAGCTCGCCGTCCGCTTCTGCCGATTCGAAGTAGGCGCAAACCGAAAATACGCATAGGCTAGAAGCGTTGGAAACGTTCCGTTCCTATGCTATAATGAACGTAGCACTACCACTTCTTAAGGGGGGCTGCGGATGAAAGGAACGAATTTCTCTTTTGCCGAGGCTCCGAACGTAATGAACCACACTTGCGACCATAAAGAGGCAATCGGCCTGGGCAACCGGGACGATGTCGCCATGAACGAAGCCCAGTGAATTTTCACTGGGCTTTTTGTCACTTTTGGAGCTTGTTTAATGTGCGCGTACCCGTGTTTTCAGCTTTTTTCGGCGGCACGATATTGCGCGGAATTTGGGGGATAAGCCGTCCGACGATATCGGAGAGCTCTTCCGCGAAACCGGAAATCGGATGCCCGCTCTTCACGTCGGCCCGAATCTCCCGAACTCTCTGGGCCATGTCTATATCCGCCGTCACGATCGCGTCGATGCCGTAAGGATCTTTGCGGAAAGCCTCCGCGACGGAATATTTGATCGTTCCGACTTGCGAGCGTTCCATTTTCTCGTCGACGTCGATTCCTACGATCGCATATTTGCCGAATACGACGCAGTTCGCGCCTTTGACGCCTTTGATTCCGCGAGCAAGCGACTCGAGGTGGGCGGCGACTTGCTTCGGATTGCCAAGAGCTTTGTTAGCCTTCGTCCCGGCTGATTTCGCGGTTATGCGATAATCCGTGGGGGCAGGCGATGCCGTATTTTTACCACAGCCTACGGTGCCTAATGTCTGCGCGAACAACATCAAAGCAGCGGCGCCGTAAGCGATCATTCTATAATGCTTCATTTCGTTTCACCACCCTAATCTGGAGGGATGCCCGCAATCGCCGAAACAAGAGTTCGTCCTAACCGGATCGTAACCGAATCGGCAACCGCAGGAAAAAGCGTTCGGTAAAGCTATTGTTCCCAGTCGTTCGATCGCTATGTAAGCCTCATTATGGAGAAAAGCTGCAGCCCTTGCGAAAGAGTAGCCCAAAATCGCCGAACCGGGAGGGAACGCCCCATGCGAAAAATTTACGTGATCGATACGAATGTGCTACTGCATGATCCGCTCTCCTTGTTTGCTTTCGAAGACAACGAAGTCATTATTCCCTCCGTCGTTCTGGAAGAAATCGACTCCAAGAAGAGACTGGCCGACGAAATCGGACGCAATGCGCGGAACATCTCTCGCGAACTAGACGCCATGCGGGCGTTGGGACAGCTGCACAATGGCGTTCCGTTGCCAAACGGAGGATTATTGAAGGTTGAAATGAATCATCGCCGGTTCGTGAAAGTGCAGGAGTTGTTCGGGGAAATGACGAACGACAACCGGATTCTCGCGGTGGCGTTGAATTATCATATGGAGGAGTTGGAAAGCGAAGATCCCCGCCCTGTCATTATCGTCAGCAAGGACGTGCTCGTTCGCGTGAAAGCCGACGTACTGGGCATCATCGCCCAGGATTACTTGACGGATCAAACGGTATCGGTATCCGATCAATATACGGGGCACATGAATTTGCACGTGCATCCTTCGGTCATCGACGAATTTTATTCTACAAGATCGCTAGGCGTTAATCAGCTCGGCATTAAGGTGACGCTACATCCGAACGAATTCGTGATCTTGCGGGATGAACTTGGAACTTCCAAGTCCGCGTTGCTTAAGGTCACGTCGGACGGCCGCCGGCTGGAGCCGCTTCATGTCAGCAACGATCCGGTTTGGGGAATTACGGCTCGCAACGCGCAACAGCGCATGGCCCTCGAATTGTTGCTTAACGACGACATTCCGCTGGTCACGCTCACGGGCAGGGCGGGTACGGGGAAAACGCTGATTACGCTTGCAGCCGGATTGATGAAAGTCGAAGACGAGCACCGCTTTAAGAAGCTGCTGATCGCCCGTCCGGTCGTACCGATGGGGAAGGATATCGGATATTTGCCTGGCGAGAAGGAAGAGAAGCTGCGGCCGTGGATGCAACCGATCTACGATAATCTGGAGTTTTTGTTCGACACGAAAAAATCCGGAGATCTAGACAAAATATTAATGGGAATGGGCAGCATTCAGGTAGAGGCGCTCACTTACATTCGCGGCCGTTCGATTCCCGGCCAGTTCATCATCATCGACGAAGCGCAAAATTTAAGCAAACACGAAGTGAAAACGATCGTTTCCCGCGTCGGGGAAAACAGCAAGATCGTGCTGCTCGGAGATCCGGAGCAGATCGATCATCCTTACTTGGACTCCCAAAGCAACGGTTTGACTTATTTGGTGGAGCGTTTTAAGGAAGAAGGCATTAGCGGCCACGTCACGTTGGAGAAGGGCGAGCGTTCGAAGCTAGCGCAGCTTGCGACGGAAAGACTGTAACTCATTCGTACAACCATCGTAGTCCGCAGCCATACGCCTTCGCGATCCTTTCCGCGAGCTCAGCGAGCTGCCGATCCACAAGATGAAGCTTCTCGCCGTCAACGGTTAGGCTAGCGACGAGATGTTCCTTCAATTGCAGCAAAGCCGGAGCGGCTTCCGCCTCCGGCTTTGCCGCGTTCAGGGCGAATACGGCCGTCAGCGATAGATCGATAAACGCGTTGCCGTTACGCGTTACGATCGCATAATCCTCGTAGAGATCGCCTTGTTCGATTAAATCCGCGGGCAACAGCAGCAATGCGACGTGTTCTGAAGGGACGCGATAGTGCTCTAACACCTCAAGAGCTTGAGGAAGTTGCGCTTCCGATTCGTAAATCAGCAATTCTTTGAAGCGGTCATACGGTGGAGAACTGTCGGCGATACCTTTGACGATGTGCGCGTAAAACCCCGGCGGCTTTCCTTCTGGCAAGATCATTTCCAAGCCGATCATTCGTTGAATTTCCATGTGCGACACTTTCCTTTCAACCCTAGTACGAGTATATCCAGTGTAAACGAAAAAGCGCTTCCCGAAAAAGGGAGACAGCCGCACGATGTCCTGTTATCATAAATAAAGCGTATTGTTAACGTTTACAAGAAAAAGGTGAGGGCTGTGGCACGACGTAAATCGGCCTTGGTATTCCTGTTGCTATGCATGATGGCCGTAATATTATCGCCTTGGGCGAAAGCGCCTTCTCCGGCGTCTTCGGTCGTTCCCATACCTGAAGAAGAGACGCATGCGACCGTCGAGCCTGCCGATATCCGGGAAATTTCCTATTTGAAAATCGAAGTCGCCATGGATCCGGCGGAATTCAATGAAATAAAGAACGAGAATGCCCGGTTCGTTCAAGCGAACCCCGATATTACGGTGGAATTAACAAGAGTCGACCCCGGTCAAGCGTATTCGGAATATAAGCAATCTTCCGAAATGAAAGACTCCATGGATATTATGCTTCTGAACAACGAGTGGGTGAAGGAGTTCGCGTCCTCGGGTTATTTGCTGCCGGCGGATGCGGCATTCGTGGGCAAAGCGTTGGCCGAGCAATTCGATGCCCTTACGGCGCCGTTGAAGTGGAACGGCTATTTATGGGGAGTCCCTCTCGATATGGATCCTTACGTACTCGTATGGAATATGAAATTGCTGCGGGAATGGCTTGGAGAAGATGTCGTTCTTCCGCTTACGGTCGAGCAGTGGTCGGTCGCTGCCGAGAAAAGCGAACAATCAGCGGTACCGGCGTCGTGGCTCGCCATCGACGGAAGCGAGCCGTTCGCGTTGCTGGCTTGGCTTGAGAACGCCGGCGGTCATAGAAGCGACGAACTGCTGGAGAAGGCAGGGAAGCCCTGGGAAGGGGCGCCGTTCGAGCTGCCTTTATCTCTTCTTGAACGCCATAGAGCCAGTATACGGTCTGTTGAAACCGATGAGGCATTCGGATTGATGAAAGAAGGAACGACCCTCGTGGCCGTCGTACCTTATTCGACGGCAGCGGACGAGCTTGCCGATTCGCGTTCGGGAATCGATTCGCTGGAATTGGATCATCAGTCTTGGAGATTACCGTGGATATGGCCTCGCGGACGGAGCTTCGTGATATCCGCCGATTCTGATAACGAAGAAGCCGCTTATCGCTGGATCGCCGGCATGACGGGCGAACAAGCGCAATTGGATAGACTGGAACAGCGTAATCGGCTTCCGGTATTCCGATCCTTCTACGATAGCGATCGAAAGCTGAATAATCTGCTGCCGGGCAGAACCGGCCAGGGTTTTCCGAATCAAGCGCCGCTCATTCTCGGACCCGACGTCACGGTTCGATTGCAGCGCCTAAGCGGGTTGTGGGAAAGGTTATTTAATGGCGAAGCGACGCTCCAGCAATGGATAACCGAGTGGAACGCGCCTCTAGCCGCCGATGGATAGCTGAACGACTAAGCGGCCTTCGTCCATCTCCACGCTCTTGGCTTTGACGTATTTAATGAGCTTCTGCGGATAGAAGCCGAGGTCGAATTCCCTTTCCAAGTCCGCTCTCGTCGTATCCGGCAAAGTTAAGCCGTTAAAGATCAAAGAATCGACATGGAATCGAATGGCGTTCTCCGGTTCGTCTTCGACCGTATAATGGCCTTGGATGGTCACTTTGATATTTCCGTTGTCGCCTTCCATCGTCAGCAATCCGTGATCGAATTTGAAGGCGAAGTCGTTGAAGCGGGAATCTTGCTTGCGCAGAAATTCGTTCAGTTGCGCGTCCGTAAGCGTCAGCTTCGCTTTGAGTCCGCTCGTTTGAATGATGCCGGGCGTATCTTTTACATAGTCGGGCAAGTTGCGCATGGCGTCGGCAAGCGCGCGGAAATGCTGCTTTACTTCGTATAGCCCGACGTTTTTCCAATAAGCTTGAAGTTCATCCATAAGGCGACGCAACATGTCGGAGTCTCCGCTGGAGGCGAGCGCGGAATCGACTTCCTTCTGCAACGCAACAATACGGGCTCGTTGCTCGACTAGTTGCTTCTCAACTGCGGCTAAGTCATCCTTATCGCTCTTCAACTGGGCGTACCCTTTTTGGATTTTACGATATTCGGCGGTGTAACCGTCCATCGTCTTGTGGTCGGATTCCATGATCATGTCCATCGTATCCCAGACGCGGATGAGATCGGGAAGCGAGTTCGCGTTAAGTATGGCGGATAACCAGAAATCCTTGTAACCCATATAGTAGGATCGGAGTACCCGGCCGGCCTTTTCCCTTTGCGCGGCGATCGCGATCTCTTGCCGGGCGAGAAGTTTCTCGTTACTATCGATTTCGTCCTGCGTCTTGCTCTGCAATCCCGATATTCGCTCGATCTCCCGATCCAGTTCGACAACGGACAAGCTTTTTTCCAATAGCTTTCTCGTATCCTCCGGCAACGGTTCCGCGTATACGGGGAATAATGCGCTACCGCGCGATAGAAGCAACACGATAGCCGAAGCCGTCAATACGGCCAGTATCAAGCGACGCATCGTGATCCCTCCTCTCGTGATGCGATGCGGCCTCGCGCCGTATGATCCTATGTTATTATAATATGACGATATTCGTGGGGGAAGGTGCAGCGAAGATGAATGCCGCGATACCGGATACGCCTCTGGTTCCCGTGATCAGACAACAGATCCTGACTAGCTCGATGGAAGGGACGACGAACGACGGACGCCGGTTGTCCGCCATCCCCTTCCATCATTATATGACGCTTTGTCTCTATCATCCCGATTTTGGTTATTATCGTTCGGGTACGTCCCGCGTCGGACGCGAGGGCGACTTCTATACGAGCGCTTACGTCGGGGAATTAATGGGGGAACAACTTGCTTCCGAGCTCTCGCGAATGGCGAAGTCATGGTTTCCGGAGCATCGGAACTTTCGCGTATTCGATTGGGGCGGAGGCACCGGCAGACTGAGCAAACAAATGCTTGACGCTTGGGGAGAGGAAAACCGAACCTCGATTCCGGAACGATCGCGGGCGGCGGAGTTTGCGCTGACGGTAGTCGACGGAAACCCGGAGCATCGGCGACAAGCTTCCGAAATATTAGCCCCTTATGCGGAAGCGGGGGTAGCCCGAGTAATCGGAGAAGAGGACGGTGACGAGGAGATCTTGTCGACGTCGATCGGCGGCGATCCGATATTCGTCCTAGGCAACGAACTTTTGGATGCATTTCCGGTACATCGCGTTATTAGGCGTGAGGGGCGCTTAAGGGAGTGGGGAGTTACATGGCGCGAGGAACAGGGCTTCATTCCTTGCCTTCTGGATACGGCGAATCCCCGCCTTGAGGAATGGACGGAGAAATACGGGGCGAATCCAGCGGAAGGCCAGACGTTCGAGATCTGCTTAGATGCCGCCGATTGGGTGCATAAGGTCGCCGAGCGGGTAGATCGCGGAATGCTTGTATTCATCGATTACGGAGACGAGACGGAGGAACTGTTGTCCCCGCACCGCATGGACGGCACGTTGCTCTGTTATCGCGAACATCGCGCTCACAACGATCCTTACGCGTTCCCGGGGGAACAGGACATGACAGCGCACGTGAATTTCAGCCATATTCGCCGCATAGCGGAACGATCGGGCTGGGAGGAAAGATGGTACGGGACGCAAAAGAAATTTCTCGTCGAATCCGGGATATTGGGAAAACTGAGCGCGCATGCGGAGACGGATCCGTTTCATCCCGTCGTTCGACGCAACCGGGCGATCCGGCAGCTCTTGCTATCGGACGGAATGAGCGAACTGTTTAAGGTGCAGATCTTAATTAAATAGTTTTTCGTGCAAGCAAAAAGGCTGCCTTCCGTCGCGCTAGACGCGGAAGACAGCCTCTTTGCTTATGTAGCCGGACATTGCATGCGGATTAAACCGGCATTCCCATCTCGAATACGCTCCAATACGTGAAGCCGAGGAAGGCGACAACCATGTAGCCCCAGAACATGAGCATGTAAGTGCGTTCGGTGAAGTTCAAATACCCGAACAAGAAGAAAACGGCCGTTTGCACGAAGAACAATAAAGCGAATTCATACATGTCGCCTGCAAACGCCATAAGGGCAATTACCAGTGTCCAGAAGCCGAGCACTCTAAACATTCGTGCCATCGTTGATATTCCCCTCTCATACACACAAGACGATTTCTACAGCATATTATAACGGTTGGAGAAAAGCGTGTAAACCCAACAAGTCGTGACGAATCGGCAAACTTTTCGAACGCTGCGTATATTGTTCCCGACTCTCGGGCGGTTATGTATTCCGATCGTTAGCATAGCGTTTTGGCGGTAAAAGGTATAGTGGATCGAAATATGGATATAAATAGAAGTATCCGATAGATTCTATGAATTCTAATGCGGGCATAGAAATGAACAAAGCAACAAAATATACGTGATTCTTAAGGAGGGAAGGGCACCCATGACGGCTGTGAGACAAGACGCATGGAGTCCGGATGACGACTTGATATTGGCGGAAGTTACGTTGCGCCACATCCGCGAAGGCAGTACCCAATTATCCGCTTTCGAGGAGGTCGGACAGCGAATCGCCCGAACTTCCGCGGCTTGCGGTTTTCGATGGAATAGTTGCGTTCGCAAAAGATATGACGAAGCGATAGGGTTAGCCAAGCAACAACGTCAGAAACGGAATTATCTCAAGAAGCAAGGCATCTCCACGATTTCTAGCGCGGACCGTTTAACCATCGACGAGGGCGAAAGCGTCAAATCCGAGCTGTTATCCGCGGAATCGTTGTCGCTAGAAGCGATTATTCGGTACTTGCGCCAATGGAAAGGGACCGTTCAAGAGATGAGCAGGCAAATTCGTCATCTTGAAAAAGAGTTGAAAGAGAAGGAAGACCGCCTGAACGAGTTCCGAGAGGTAAACGAACGGCTTTCCAAGGAAGTCAACGAAGTCCAGACGGATTACCAAGTCGTTAACGACGATTATAAAGCGCTTATTCGCATTATGGATCGGGCAAGGCGTCTTGCGTTTCTGACAGAAGAAGTAGAAGAAGACCGCGCGCGTTTCAAGATGGACGCGAACGGCAATCTCGAAAGAATCGAATAGACCGTAAAGCAAAACCCGCGAGGATTATCCTCGCGGGTTTTGCTTTGGCGATTCGGGAAGTATACTGTTCTTTATACAATAAATCGAAAAGAGGATGTCGGATCTATGAACGAAATAATCGTGCTAGGAGGAGGTTCGCTTGGTTTGCTTCTCGCGGGAAGGCTCAAAGCATCGGGATGCGATTGCAAGCTATGGACGAGAACTAGGGTACAAGCCGAGTCGCTAGATAGACATGGGCTTACGATACAGAACGAATCCGGTGAAAGGGAGGAGCGGGTAGAAATCCAAGCGGACCCGATCGATTCGGCGGTCACGGACGAACAAGGAATCGTATTGTTGGCGGTTAAGCAGACCGCGCTGACTCCGACTCTTCTTGCTCGGCTCGCCATCGCCGTGCCGATCGGCGGAACGTTGGTCCTGCTTCAGAATGGTATCGGCCACCGCGAGTTGATAGAGCAGGTCCTCCCAGGGAGGAAGCTTATTACGGCGATTACGACGGAAGCGGCTTTACGGATCGATACGACGACCGTCCGCCATACCGGCAAGGGAGAAATCCTCTTGGAGGACGAAACCTCGCATCGCCTCCAATCATCGGCACTGAAACGTCTGTTGAAGCGGGCAGGATTTTCCGTTTTTTTGTCGAAACAGTTGGAAGCGGCAATATTGCGCAAATTGCTCGTAAACGCGGTAATCAATCCGCTTACGGCGATTTTGCGCATACGCAACGGCGAACTCATCGAAACGCCTGCCAGATTGGACGCCATGAGAAATTTGTTCCGGGAGACTTTCGGCTTGTTGAGCGTTCGAGGATTGCCCGGCGACGAGGAAGAGCTATGGAATGCGGTGAAGCGCGTGTGCGCTGCGACTAGCGGCAACGAATCCTCGATGCTGCAGGACATTCGGGCTCGCAGGGAAACCGAGATCGATTCCATCAATGGCGCGATAATCCGCATGGCGGCAAGCCAAGGACGAACCGCGCCGTGGAACGAAGCCGTGACGGCGCTTGTGAAAGCCGTTCATTAAATTAGGGGAGAGGTCACCCATGCTCAGCTCCATCTGGAAAGCTTTGGTTTCGGCTTACGCATTTCTGGCGACCGTGCCGGTTATCCCGTTTCTGCTTGTCTACTTCGTCGCTTCCACGCGCGGAGGCGACCGCAAGAGCGCTTTTCGGCTTGCGATGGACTTGACGAATGCTTTCCTTATCGGATGCGTAGCGGAGCTGCTGAATCGCAGGCTGCACACCAGCTTCGGCCTTTTTTTCCTAATCCTTCTATTACTGATCGGCGGCGGGCTTATCGGCAATGCTCAGAATCGGATAAGGGGCAAAGTTGATGCCGGCAAGCTGTTCAGGGCGGTCTGGCGATTGTCTTTTTTTCTAATGGTTCCGTTGTATGTTTTATTAATGTTTTTCGAACTTGTTTTTCCCGCCGTTAAAGCGTAAATTGCTTTTTTCTGTCGCGAAAGACGCGACGGAGTCTGACGCATTCCTCCGCCACTTCCCCTCCTGTTACATAACCGACTATCCGCTCGATGACTTCCATTCCTTCGATTAACCTTTTGACGTGAATTCCGGCGTTGTGTACAATCAATTTGATATCACAACGACAGATTGGGGGAATTATCCCTTTGAATATTACATCCCTACACGAACCCAATCGTAGTTCCATAGCGGAACGTTATCGCATAGGTGATCCCGCCGTTCTACAATTGTTCGGACAACATCCATCGGAGGATCGGCATTGGGAGGAGCGGGCAGCCCGTTTGGATCGCTCCGCCTCCTCCAGAGCGAATTTGAAGGAAGTCGCCAATGCTTTACGTCTCTACCAAGGGCAATTGCCACATTATGAAGAAGTGACCAGATCGTTAGAAAAGCTGGAACAGCCGGGTAGCTTGGTCGTCGTAGGGGGCCAGCAAGCCGGCTTGTTCGGCGGCGCTCTCTTGATCTACTACAAAGCGTTGTCCGTTATTCAGTCCGCGAAAGACGCCGAGCGGAAGCTTGGCCGTCCGGTCGTTCCGATTTTCTGGATTGCCGGGGAAGACCATGACTTCGACGAAGCGAATCACGTAAACATTCAATCCGCGGGAGGCGGGATTCGGCGAATCCGGATCGAACGTCCGGAAGGCCCGCGTTTGGCTGTAAGCAGGACGACGCTTTCTACCGCGCAATGGGAAGCTTCGCTCTTGGAACTGGCTTCGCAGTTGCCGGATTCCGAATTCAAGCCGGCGTTGCTGGAGCGTCTGCGGAGCCACGTCGCGGACGCGCCTTCTTTGAGTCTCGCTTTCGCGAGATTGCTGGCCGACTGGTTCGGAAATCAAGGGCTCGTATTGCTCGATGCGGACGATGCTCGGCTGAGGTCGCTGGAAAGCCCGATGTTCCGGGAACTCGTCGTACGCAACGACGAATTGGAAGCTTCCTTGAAAGCCGGGGAAGAACAAGTGCAAAGCCATGGCTTCGCCCTTCAAGCGGAAACGGCCGAAGGCGGAGCGAACTTATTCCTTCATCATGAACAAGGCCGGCTATTGCTTCATAAAGAGCAGGGACGTTTCGTAGACCGCAGGGGCAACGTCGCCTTATCTAGCGAACAGTTGCTGGAAATGACGGGCAGCTCGCCCGACTTGCTCAGCACGAACGCGCTCACGCGACCGCTCATGCAAGATTACGTTCTTCCGGTGCTTGCCGCGGTATTAGGGCCGTCCGAAATCGCCTATTGGGGCATCCTCGGACCTGCATTCGAGGCTTTCGGCATGTCGATGCCGATTCTCGTTCCGCGTCAATCGTTCACGTATCTCGAACCGACGATTACGAAGCTGTTGGACAAATATTCGCTGACTCCCGAGCAAGCGATCGCGGATTGGAGCGAAAGAAAAGCCGAATGGCTCTCGCGGCAAGACAAATGGCATCTGGAAGAACAATTCCAGGACGTCAAAAGCAGATTCATGGCCCTGTACGAGCCGATCATGAATACGGTCTCGTCGCTGCAGCCTGGTCTTGCCATGCTTGCGGCCAGCAATCGGGATAAAATCGTTCAGCAAATCTCTTTCTTGGAATCGAGGTCGGTAGACGCGATCGCCAAGCAGCACGAAGCGTCGTTGAAGCAATGGGATCGCATACGCTCATCGCTCTGTCCAATGGATAAACCTCAGGAGAGAGTGTACGGAACCATTCATTATTGGAACAGATACGGCGCGGACTGGCTAGCCATATGGGCCAACGTTCCATTTGACGTAACCGGCGGACAAAGATTGGTTGAAGGCTTGGCGGTATCCGCTCACTAGAACCTACTATTGGAGGAATCATAAATGAAAACCGCATTGAATAGCATCGTGCGAGACCCATCCCTGGCACCCGAAGGCAAGCTTAAGATCGATTGGGTTCAAGCCCATATGCCGGTCTTGAATCAAATCCGCAAGGAATTCGAGCGCGATCAGCCTTTTAAAGGTTTGCGAGTGGCGATCTCCCTTCACTTGGAAGCGAAAACGGCCTATTTGGCTAAAGTCGTCCAAGCGGGCGGAGCGGAAGTCGTCATTACGGGCAGCAACCCGTTGTCCACGCAAGACGACGTTTGCGCGGCTCTCGTAGAGGACGGAATCACGGTATATGCCAAGTACAATCCGGACCCGCAAGAATACAAAGACCTGATGGTGAAAACGCTCGAGACGAAACCGGATCTGATTATCGACGACGGCGGAGATCTCGTGTCGATCTTGCACTCCGAACGCCAAGACTTGCTGGCGCAAGTGCGCGGCGGGGCGGAAGAGACGACGACCGGCATTCTTCGCCTAAAGGCAATGGAGAAAGACGGTTCGCTGAAATTCCCGATGGTCGCCGTTAACGATGCTTATTGCAAATACTTATTCGACAATCGTTACGGAACGGGTCAATCCGTGTGGGACGGCATCAACCGGACGACTAACCTTGTCGTCGCGGGCAAAACGGTCGTCGTGAACGGCTATGGCTGGTGCGGCAAAGGCGTGGCGATGCGCGCGAAAGGCTTAGGCGCCAACGTCGTCGTTACTGAGGTAGACGCGATCCGCGCGGTCGAAGCGTACATGGACGGGTTCACGGTCATGTCTATGGAGGAAGCCGCAAAAGTCGGAGAGTTCTTCGTGACGGTGACGGGCAACAAAGACGTTATTCGCGGAGAGCATATCGCGAACATGAAGGACGGCGCTATATTGTCCAACGCAGGTCATTTCGACGTCGAGGTTAACTTGGTCGAGTTGGCGGCGCTATCGGTATCGAAGCGCGTCGTACGCCGCAACATCGAAGAATACGTGCTCAAGGACGGACGCAAGATTTACGTCCTCGCCGAAGGACGTTTAGTAAACCTTGCGGCCGGAGACGGCCATCCGGCGGAAATCATGGATATGACGTTCGCGCTTCAAGCGATCGCGCTGCGTTACGTAAACGAGAATTACGAAGCTATGGGCAGTAAGGTCGTCAACGTCCCTTACGAGCTTGACGAGCTCGTCGCACGCACGAAATTGCAATCTCTCGGAATTAACATCGATACGTTGTCCGATGAACAGAAGGCATATTTGGACAGCTGGGCATCGCACTAACCGAACCAAGAATCATCAAGAGAGTAGAAAAATCCCGCTCGCGTTTTCGCGAACGGGATTTTTCTTGTTCGCGGCACTTTAGGTAACATTTCCCTATTCGGTTACGTCTAGAGTATCAGAAACCTAAAAGGGGGAGCTCGAGATGAAAAGACGATGGGGTCGTAGTTTGCGTTCTATGATGTTGTTCGCGCTAGTTACGGTACTTGCGATGGGCTTGACGGCATGCGGAAGCAGCAGCAGCGACAACGCGAATAGCGGGGCTGCCGCGAAGTCGGAAGACAGGTCGAACGCGATGGCGGCAGAAGCGCCCAGGTCGAACGCCGCGGCTTTCTCGGAGGCTAAGAGTCAAGCCGGGGCGGAGCAACTTGCGGAGTCGTCTTCGGCGCCGGTCGCCTCCGCGAGCGTCGACTTGAATACGGTCGGAGGGGGAGGCATCGGACAGATCGCCGACGCGAACGCGGGTTTCGGCCGGAAAGTCATCTATCGGGCCAACCTCGTCATGAAGGTCGAGGAGTTCAAGTCCGCGGAGGAGCAATTGACGAACCTGATTCATTTGGGCGGAGCTTACGTCCTGCAATTCTCCGATAGCCGCAACGCGGACGAGGTGGGGGCAACTTACGTAATTAAAGTGCCTTCCGAAGGATTCTCCCCTTTTCTGGAGAAGCTGCAACGGATCAAAAACCTGAAATACGAACGCGAGGTGGAAGGTAACGACGTAACCGAGGAATACGTCGATCTGGATGCGAGACTGAAAGCGAAGCAGGTCGTAGAAACCCGTCTGCTGTCGTTCATGGACAAAGCGACGAAAACGGACGATTTGGTACGATTCTCGAACGAACTCGCGAGAGTGCAGGAAGAGATCGAACAAATCAAAGGACGCACTCGTTTTCTCGACCAGAACGTAGCCTTCTCGACGATCAACCTGCGTCTCTATCAAAGTACGGGCCTTGTCGAGGTCAAGGAAGAGAAAAAGGAGGAACCGGGCAAAAGCTTCGGAGACCGGATCGGGGATGCGCTGGGAGGAAGCGTTAAGGTTCTGCGGCAGTTCGGAGAAGGCTTACTCATCGTTGTCGCCGCGATATTACCCGTGTTGATCGTCATATTGGTCATTGGTGTTCCGACCTATTTCATCCTTCGCAAACGTACGGCCGAGCGAAAAAAATTAGCGGAGGAAAGGCGTAAGACTTTAAACGCTCCGCGCATTTCGCCCGCTGTGCCGGAGAACGCCGTATCGTCTGCTCCCGCCAGCGTCGAATCGGATCCGGAAGCGTCGCCGGAGACGTCGAAAGATGAACAATCGTAAGCATGGGGTCATTAATCCCGTGAAATATTTTTTCGAAAATCCTGTCCACGAGGCAGGATTTTTATTTTATGCCACGAATAATCATCATAAGTGGTTCAGAGTGGTGGAAAGTGGGGAAAGTTGGAGGAGGTGAAGGGAGCTTATGTTTTTAGGGGAATTTCAGCATAGTATCGATGATAAGGGACGCATCATTATCCCGGCGAAATTCCGCGAAGCTCTCGGCACGGACTTTATCGTAACCCGCGGACTGGACGGATGCTTATTCGTCTACCCACGCGAAGAGTGGACCTTGCTTGAACAGAAAATGAAAAGCCTGCCCTCGATGGCGGCTAATGCCAGGGCGTTCTCCCGGCTTCTCTTCTCCGGCGCGTCCGAATGCGAGTGGGATAAACAGGGAAGGGTAAACGTACCGAATCATCTGCGCGAGTATGCCAAGTTGGATAAGGAATGCACCGTGATCGGCGTATCCAGCCGCGTGGAAATCTGGGATAAAGCGACCTGGGAAGAATACTCCCGGCAATCCGCCGATTCCTTTAACGAGATCGCCGAGAAGCTGGTCGATTTCGATTTTAACTTCTAAGCCGCTAACAACATCTTCAAACCTACATAAACAAGAAAGACGGACCCGTTACCGGGTACCGGGAGGCAGCTACGATGTTTCACCATGTGACCGTATTGAAAGAGGAATCCGTAAAAGGCTTAAACATCCGTCCGGACGGCATTTATGTCGATTGTACGCTCGGCGGCGCGGGGCATAGCGAGCTCATCGCATCGCAACTCGGGCCGCAAGGGAGATTGATCGCGCTGGACCAGGACGAAGCCGCCCTCGCGAATGCCCGTACACGGCTTGCCGCGTACGGAAATATCGTCACGTTGGTGAAGAGCAACTTTCGGCATCTGAAAATGGCGTTGCGTCAAGCCGGCGTACCCGAGTCGAACGGCGTGCCCCAAGTGGACGGCGTGCTGTTCGACTTAGGCGTATCCAGCCCGCAGCTCGACGAAGCCGATCGCGGCTTCAGCTATAACCTGGACGCAGAGCTGGATATGCGGATGGATCGCGACGAGTCGCTCACGGCGAAGGAAATCGTCAACGAGTGGGAAGAGCGGGAAATCTCCAATATTCTCAGGGACTACGGCGAAGAGAAATTCGCCCGCAAGATCGCGGCGAACATCGTGAAGCTTAGAGAAAAAAGTCCGATCGAGACGACGGCGCAATTGGCCGAGATTATCAAATCATCGATCCCGGCGGCAACGCGTCGCACGGGCCCGCATCCGGCCAAGCGTTCCTTTCAAGCCCTTCGCATCGCCGTCAACGACGAGCTTGGGGCGTTCAGGGAAGCGCTGGAGCAGACGATCGACTGCCTGAAGCCCGAAGGACGGGTCGCGGTCATCACGTTCCATTCGCTCGAAGACCGGATATGCAAGACGGCATTCGCCAAAGAAGTCGCAAGCTGCAGCTGTCCTCCCGATTTTCCGATCTGCGTTTGCGGAGGCGGAGACGGGCGATTGAAGTTGACGCCGCGCAAGCCGATCTTGCCATCGGAAGAGGAACTGGAAGCGAACCCGCGGGCTCGCTCTTCCAAATTAAGAATCGCTGAGAAGCTCGGATAACCGAGCTTGATATATTGCAAGAGAAATAGATATTCGAAAGGGGAACAGGAATTATGGCATATTACGGCAATCTGGCGCTTCGTCCTGAGCGCGTCGAGGAACAAAGGGCGCAACCGGCAGTACGCCAACAACAACAACAACAGTCGATCAAATCAAAAGTAACGAAGCGCCGGTCGATTCCGATCGGCGAGAAGCTGCTTTATTTGTTCTCGATCGCGCTCGTCGTTTTCGTCGCGGGTTTCGTTATTTTCCGCTACGCGCAAATCTATCAGATCAACGGGCAAGTACAAGCGTCGACCAAAGCCTACACGCAAGCGACGGAAAAAGCCAAAGAACTTCAACAGCAGATCGACCAGCTTAGCGCTTCGAGCAGGATAACCAAATGGGCCGAAGAGCATGGATTCGAAAGACAAACGGATAATAAGGTTAAGGTGAAGGTGAAGGACGACCGGAGCGCCGTAGCATCGAAGCATTAGGCGGTTCGGGGAAAGTTGAGGGCCCGGCTATGACGAAAAGGATAAAGCTGCGGACGCTGCTGACGGGAGGGTTATTCACCCTCCTTTTTGTCGGTTTAATCGTAAGAATATATGTGGTACAGATCGTGAAAGCCGATTACTGGACCGCGCAAGCGATGAAAACTTGGATGACGAAAGAGACGATTACGCAGGAACGCGGCAAACTGCTCGACAGGGATGGCAAGGTACTTGCCGCGGACGCGGTCGCTTATACCGTCGCCGTCGGTCCTAAGCAGATCGCGGAGCTGGAGAAGAAGCATCCGGAATGGAAACTGACCGACCGGATCGTGTCCAAGCTGCATATCGTTCTGGGCACGGAGGAAGCCAAGCTTCGGGAAATGATTACCGCGAAGAAGGAAAACGGCGAGTACCTCGCCCAGAAGGAAATTCGGCCGGAAGGCTGGAAGATCGACAAACCGGTCATGGACCGGCTGTCGGCCTTCCGCGACGAGCTTCGCAAAATAACCAAAACCAGCAACGTCGGCCTCTATTTCATAGACGAACAGAAGCGTTATTATCCGAACGGTTCGCTTGCTTCCCAAATTCTCGGATATGAGAACAAGGACGGCATAGCGATCGAGGGGCTGGAGAAAAAGCTGAATGATCAGTTAAGCGGAACTCCCGGATTCATTAAATACCAGAAAGACGGTTCCAGAACCCAATTGCCTAACGGCCAAGTCGAGTATAAGCAAGCGGTGGACGGTAATAGCGTGACGCTTACGATCGATAAGGATATTCAGTTCTATATCGAGGAAGCGCTCAAGACGGTTTACGAGAAAACCAAACCGATCAGCGCCACGGCGATCGCGGCCGACCCGGATACGATGGAAATTCTGGGGATGGCCAGTTTCCCGAATTACGATCCGAATGTTTACTGGGAGAAGTCGAAGGATCAAGCGGCTTTCAAGAACAACGCCATCCAGTCTCTGTACGAGCCGGGATCTACGTTCAAGATCGTAACGTTGGCCGCGGCCGTCCAGGAAGGAATCTTCAAGCCCGACGATATCTATATGTCCGGCAGCGTCAGCTATAAGAACGTCAGCACGATTCATGACCACAACTGGTCGGGATGGGGCCCGATTTCTTACTTGGACGGGCTTAAGCACTCCAGTAACGTGGCGTTCGTTAAGCTCGGTTATGAGTTTCTAGGCAAAGAAAAACTAGTCAAGTATATTAACGATTTCGGCTTCGGCCAGAAGACGGGCATCGAATTGCCGAACGAGATTTCCCGCTCGGTTAATCTCCAATGGCCCAGCGACGTCGCGCGGGCAACGTTCGGACAAGGCAGCGTGCTCGTCACGCCGATCCAGCAGGTTGCCGCGGTAGCGGCCGTCGCGAACGGCGGCAAGCTATTGGTTCCGCATATCGTAAAGTCGATCAGCGATCCGACCACGGGCGAGAAAACAGTGACGGAACCGCAAGTCGTACGCCAGGTAATTTCCGCAGATACATCCCGCAAGGTGGGCGAATATCTCGAAACGGTCGTTAGCGACAAGTTGATCGGAACGGGGAAGAGCGCATATATTCCCGGTTACCGCATTGCCGGGAAGACGGGAACGGCGCAGAAGGTCGTCAGAAATCCCGCCACGGGTAAAAGCGAGTATTCCAAAGATAGGTATGTCGTCTCTTTTATCGGATACGCGCCCGTCGAGAAACCGAAGGTCGTGCTGTACGTCGTCGTCGACGAACCGCAAGTCGACAATGCCGGGGGCGGTTCGATAGCAGGGCCGGTTTTCAAAGAAATCATGGGCAAGTCGCTTCATCATCTCGGCATCGAGCCGAATTTGGAGACGACGGACGATACCGACACGAAGGCAGCCGCCGGTACCGCGAAACCGGAGGAAGTTACCGCCTCCGTGCCGGACGTGACGGGCATGACCGTCGCCCAGGCGCAGGAGCGGTTGAAATCCACTCGTTTCCCTATCGGGGTGCTCGGAAGCGGAACGAAGGTGCTTCAGCAATTGCCGAAAGCGGAAAGCGTCCTGCCGGCATCGCAAAGAATCTACCTATTGACCGATACGAAACCCGGCAACGTTCCCGATCTAACGGGGTTGTCGCTCAGGGACGCGCTCGAGATGTGTTCGCTGCTCAAGGTCGTTTGCACGGTGGAAGGACAAGGCTACGTCGTTAGCCAGAAAGCCGTCAAGACCGATGGCAAGTGGACGCTTCATATCAAGTTGGCGCCGCAGAACGGGCCCGTCACGACGCCGGATCCATCGCAGCAGAATGTCGCGCCTCCCGAATAAGAAGGCTTGTTCTAACCCGCTTGCGCCGGGAATAGTCTGGAACTAGGCGAAAGCACGTCCAGACGTTCCCGGTAAAGGGGGTTTTTTGTTGAAGACATCGAAGGTAACGGTTCGCAAAAGGCTGTACGTCGCGCTAATATTCTCGGTTGTCGCGTTTCTCGCGTTGATCGTTCGGTTAGGCTACGTACAACTGATCGCAGGCGCGGAAATTACCAAGAAAGCGGAGGATTCCTGGAGAAGGGATATTCCTTTTCAAGCGAAGCGCGGGGAAATTCTCGACCGTAACGGGACCAGACTCGCGTATAACATCAGCTCTCCGACGATCTACGCGATACCGGTACAAATCAAAGACGCTAAGGATACGGCCCGCCAGCTGTCGGGACCGTTAGGCATGTCCGAGGCCATGCTGCTCGAGAAGCTTACGAAGCGACAGTCGAGCGTGGAATTAAAGCCCGGCGGACGCAAGCTGACGACGGAGAAGGCGCAAGCTGTCGCCGCGTTAGGACTTCCGGGCATCGTCGTCTCGGAGGATAACAAGCGCTATTACCCTTATGGCAACTTAGCCGCGCACGTGCTCGGTTTCACGGGAAGCTACAATCAGGGTTTAACGGGCTTGGAGCTGCAGTACGATCAAAGGTTGACCGGGTTGAAGGGAAGCGTGTCGTCTTTGGTGGACGCGGCCGGCCGCAAAATGCCGCAGTCGTCCGATAAATTCGTTCCCCCGCAAGATGGGCTTTCCTTGGAATTGACGATCGACAAAACGATCCAATCGATCGTCGAGCGCGAATTGGATCAAGCGATGCTTCATTATCAGGCGAACGACGTCATCGCCATTGCCATGAACCCGAAAACGGGTGAAATATTGGCGATGGGCAGCCGTCCGACGTTCGAACCGGATAAGTATCAAGAGGTATCTTCCGAAGTCTACAATCGCAACCTTCCGATCTGGATGACCTACGAGCCCGGTTCCACGTTCAAGATCATCACGCTCGCGGCGGCTATTCAGGAAGGCAAAGTCGATCTCGAGCACGAGCATTTTTATGATCCCGGCTCCATCGAAGTGGCAGGAGCGAAGCTGCGGTGCTGGAAAAAAGGAGGTCACGGAAGCCAGACGTTCCTCGAAGTGGTCGAGAATTCATGCAACCCCGGATTCGTAGCGCTCGGTCAAAGGCTGGGCAAGGATAAGTTGTTCTCGTACATTAACGCTTTCGGCTTCGGCAATAAAACCGGCATCGACCTGAAAGGCGAGGAGAACGGGATTTTGTTCAAGCCGAAGCAAGTAGGTCCGGTGGAGCTAGCTACGACTTCTTTCGGACAGGGGGTATCGGTAACGCCGATCCAGCAGATTACGGCAGTCTCGGCAGCGATCAACGGAGGTAAGCTATATAAGCCTTTCGTGTCCAAATCCTGGATACAGCCGGAAACGGGGACGATTCTGGAGGAAACGAAACCGACGCTCGTCAGGCAAGTCATATCCCCGGAAACATCCAAGACGGTACGCGAAGCGCTCGAAAAAGTGGTGGCCGAAGGAACGGGCGGCAAAGCGTTCTTGGACGGCTACCGGGTCGGAGGCAAAACCGGGACCGCGCAGAAGGTCATCAACGGCCGCTACTCCGCGAACGAGCATATCGTATCGTTCATAGGATTCGCGCCGGCGGACGACCCGCAGCTCGTCGTTTACGTAGCCGTCGACAATCCGCAAGGCATCCAGTTCGGAGGCGTCGTCGCCGCGCCGGTAGTCCGCAATATTATGGCGGATGCGTTACCCTACATGGGGATTCAGCCGCGAACGACCCAAGTGGACAAAAAATTCAAGCCGAACGCCAACGAGACGAGAATCGTCACCGTTCCGAATCTGGTCGGCAAAACGGTATCGGACCTCTACGAGGACATGAATTCGAACTTCCAACTGGCGGCTTCGGGCAGCGGAACGACGGTCCTTCGCCAAGCGCCGGCCGCCGGCGCGCGCGTCGAGCAAGGCTCGGTTATCCGCATCTATCTAGGCGCGCAGGATTAAAGTTTGCTCATTCCTCTTGAATGAAGGGGAGCCATTGGACCATAATGAGTGTACATTGTACAAATGATCACAAAGAAACGCATGTGAACTTGTCATCGTCAGGAGGACGCCACCTATGAACTTAGCCGAATTGTCGCAACAATTGCTGTTATCCCGGATCATCGGCGATCCGTCCGTCCGCGTGCTTAGCTTGGAGGCCGATTCAAGAAAAGCGAAGCCGGGCAATTTGTTTTTCTGCTTGCCCGGCCATACGGTCGACGGGCACGACTACGCCCCTCAAGCCGTCGCCGCGGGCGCGTCCGCGCTCGTCACGACGAGAGAATTGCCGTTGCCTATCGCGCAACTCGTCGTACCGGATACAAGACAGGCGCTCGCCGTGCTGGCGGATTATTTCTACGGCAAACCGTCGCACGCGCTTCGACCCGTCGGAATTACCGGAACGAACGGGAAAACGACGACGACGTATTTGATCGAACAGATATGGGCGGACGCGGGCGTATCCGCTGGCGTTATCGGCACGATCGAGACTCGTTATGCGGGCCAAAGCGTTCCGATGTCGGGTACGACTCCTGACGTGCTGGAGCTGCAGCGCATTTTCCGGTCGATGGCGGATGCCGGAACGGAACGATGCGTCATGGAGGTTTCCTCGCATGCGCTCGAACAGGGAAGAGTGAAAGGTACCCGGTTCCGGACCGCCGTATTCACGAATTTAACTCAGGATCACCTTGATTATCACGGTACGATGGAAGCTTATGAAGCGGCAAAAGGGTTGTTCTTCTCCCGCCTCGGCAACACGTATTCCAATAATCCGGGAGAGCGCAATTATGCCGTCTTGAACGCGGACGACGACGCTACGAAACGGTTCGCCAAGCTAACGTCCGCGGAAGTGCTGACTTACGGCATCGACAATGCCGCGGATATTAAAGCTTCCGAAGTGAAAATTACGTCGATGGGAACGACTTTTGCCCTCGAGACGTTTCTCGGGAATCGGCAAGTGAGCTTGCGTTTGGTAGGCAAGTTTAACGTCTATAATTCGCTTGCCGCGCTTGGAGTGGCGATATGCGAGGGAATCGGATTGGACGACGCGATACGCAGTCTCGAGCGGATTCCGGGCGTTCCCGGCCGCGTGGAACCGGTCGACGAAGATCAGGATTATGCCGTCATCGTCGATTACGCGCATACGCCGGACGGTTTGGAGAACGTATTGAACGCCGTAAAGGAGCTTGCCAAAGGCGAAGTGATCTGCGTATTCGGCTGCGGCGGCGATCGCGATAAGACGAAGCGCCCGCTGATGGGACGCATCGCTTCGGAGCTTGCGGACAAACTTATCGTGACGAGCGACAATCCGCGTTCGGAGGATCCGCTGGCTATCCTGCAAGATATTGAAGCGGGCTTGAAAGACGCGGGTGTTGCGCCCGAACGCTACGAACTGGAGCCCAATAGACGCTCCGCGATCGAAAAAGCGGTTGAAATGGCAAGCCCCGGCGATGTAGTATTGATTGCGGGGAAAGGGCACGAAACGTATCAAATCATCGGAGACGTTACGCATGATTTCGATGACCGTCTCGTGGCGAAAGAAGCGATAAGGAGTCGAAACAAGTGATGCAGGCAACGATTCGCGAAGTCGCGGAGTGGAGCGGCGCGTCAAGCATAATCGGTTTAACAAACGACGGCGAAAGACTCGTGCTGTCGGGCGTCTCTACGGATACGCGCCGGATCGCGCCGGGACAATTGTTCGTTCCGCTGCGGGGAGACCGGTTCGATGGGCACGATTACGTCCGCGCGGCGCGGGATGCGGGAGCTTCCGCCGCATTATGGGACGGCGGCGTGCGGGTTCCGAACGGAATCGATCTACCGCTCGTTATCGTCGATGATACGTTGGCGGCACTGCAAGCGTTGGCGGTCGGATACTTGCGCACGCTCGAAGCGAAGATCGTCGCGGTCACGGGAAGCAACGGCAAGACCACGACCAAGGACTTGATTTCTTCCGTACTGTCTACCGAGTTCCGCGTACATAAGACGGAAGGAAATTACAATAACCATATCGGGTTGCCGCTGACCGTGCTTAGCGCTCCCAAGCATACGCAAGCGCTCGTGCTGGAGTTGGGAATGAGCGGCGAAGGCGAGATTTCATTGCTGTCGTCGCTTGGTACGCCCGATATCGCCGTCGTTACGAACGTAGGCGAGTCTCATTTGCTTCAGTTGGGGTCGCGCAGGAATATCGCCCGCGCCAAACTGGAGATCGTCGACGGCTTGAAGCCGGGCGGCACGCTCGTCTATTACGGCGACGAACCGTTGCTCGTCGAGGAGCTTGCCGCCAAGCCCCTGATCAAGACGATCCGCACGGTAACGTTCGGCGAGAATACGGGCAACGATTGGATCGCCCGATACATTCGGGCGAACGCCGAAAGCACGAAATTCACGATCGGCGGGACAATGGGAGCGGACGAAGAGGAGAAGGCGTTCGAGTTGCCGGTGCCCGGCAGGCACAATGCGGTCAACGCGCTGGCGGCGATCGCGGTCGGCAGGCTGTTCGGCCTGTCGTTCGCCGCAATCGGAGAAGGCTTGAAGTCGGTGAAGCTAACCGGGATGCGGATAGAGCGCAGCGCGGCGAAGAACGGGGCAGTCATCCTTAACGACGCGTATAACGCCAGTCCGACGTCCGTCAGGGCCGCCATTAACCTCGTGGCCGAGCTGTCCGGGTACCGTCGCAAATGGATCGTGCTCGGAGACATGTTAGAGCTTGGCCCGAACGAAGCGGAAATGCATGCCGAAATCGGAAGCTACCTTAACGAAACGAAAGCCGACGAGGTACTTTTCTACGGACCGCTGTCTAATGATACGTACCGGGCGGCTCTCGCGAATTTTGCCGCGGGCCGGGCGAGATACTTTACGGACAAAGAGGCGTTGGCGGATGAGCTGCTCGACCGGCTCGATACGGACGATCTCGTCCTGGTGAAAGCTTCAAGGGGAATGAAAATGGAAGAAATCGTAACGATATTGCAGAAAGGAGCCAGAGGATAACGAAATGGACTATACTTCGATTTTTTGGACGCTCGGCGTCTCCTTCGTGCTTGCGGTACTATTCGGGCCTCTGTTCATTCCGCTGCTGCGCAGACTGAAGTTCGGGCAAACGGTCCGCGTGGACGGACCGGAGTCTCATCTGAAAAAAACGGGAACGCCTACGATGGGCGGGATTATCATACTCGTCGCCCTGACGCTCGCGTTTCTGAAGTTCGCCGACAGAGGTTTGGAATATTGGGCGCTCATCACGGCATGCCTCGGATTCGGATTGGTAGGTTTTCTGGACGATTATATCAAGATCGTATTCAAGCGTTCGCTCGGTTTAACCGCGAAGCAAAAGCTGTTCGGTCAGCTTCTGTTCGCCGCCATCTTCTGCTTTTTGCTATACCGGATGGATCATAGCACGGTCGTTAGCGTACCGGGCACCGGTTGGTCCTACGACTTGGGCTGGGCTTATTACGTTCTCGTCGTCATCATGTTTTTGGGCTCTACGAACGCCGTCAACTTTACGGACGGGCTAGACGGACTGTTGTCGGGGACAAGCGCCTTGGCATTCGGCGCGTTCGCGATTATCGCGCTGGAAGCGACGCAACCGCAATCGGCCGTATTCAGCGCCGCGGTCGTCGGAGCCGTGCTCGGGTTCCTCGTGTACAACGCGCATCCGGCGAAAATTTTCATGGGCGACACCGGCTCGTTAGGTCTTGGAGGCGGAATCGCGGCCGTAGCCATCCTGACGAAAACGGAGCTATTGCTGATCGTTATCGGAGGCGTTTTCGTACTCGAAATGTTATCCGTCATCATTCAAGTCGCTTCGTTCAAGACGCGGGGCAAACGGGTATTCAAGATGAGTCCGATTCATCATCATTTCGAACTGTCGGGCTGGTCCGAATGGCGGGTCGTCACGACGTTCTGGTTCGTTGGCCTATTGCTGGCGGGCGCGGGATTGTTGCTGTATAAGGCAAGCTAAAAAGGGGCAATAGCGGATGAGGCAACTGACATCATACCGGGGGCGGCACGTCGTCGTTCTCGGCCTGGCTAGAAGCGGCGTGGCCGCAGCCAAACTGTTCCATGGCATCGGAGCGGACGTCGTCGTCAACGACAAGAAAGAGCGGGAACAATGCCCTGAAGCCGACGAATTGACGGCTTTGGGCATTTCTGTTGTGTGCGGGCATCATCCGGACGGACTGGTAACGAAGGATACGGCCCTGTTGGTCAAAAATCCGGGCATTCCTTATTCCGCGCCTCCGATCGTCGATGCCGAACGGCTAGGCGTCGAGGTCGCGACCGAGGTCGAGGTCGCATGGCATCTGTCTCCGGCGCCGATCATCGGCATAACCGGTTCGAACGGTAAAACGACGACGACGACGCTGACCGGCGTTCTGCTCGAGGCCGCGGGACTGAAGCCGCTCGTCGCAGGCAACATCGGCAGACCGCTTAGCGAGGCCGCGCGGGAGGTTGCCGCGGACGGTTGGCTGGTCGCCGAGCTCAGCAGCTTTCAATTGAAGGGGACGACGGATTTCCGTCCGCGAATCGCCTGCCTGCTCAATGTTGCCGAAACGCATCTCGATTATCACGGCACGATGGAGGATTATGTCGACTCCAAGGCGAAATTGTTCGAGAACCAATCGGATGAGGACGTCGCGATCTACAACGAGGATGACGAAACGTGCCGACGGTTGGCGAAGAACTTCAAAGGCAGCTCGATGCCGTTTTCCGTCACTAGATCTTTACCCGTTGGCGTCATGGTCGAGCCTCCCTACGAGAACGTTAAGCCCGCCGAAGGAGAAGTCGAGTCCGAAGCGGAGAGATGGATCGTTCATCGCGCCGCCGACGGCGAAGAACGTCGAATTCTACGCGTCGACGAACTGGGCATTCCCGGACGCCATAACGCGGCGAACGCTCTGGCGGCCATCGCCATCGCGCTCGCGGCGGGAGCCGAGCCGGAACGTCTGGCGCAGCCTTTGCGCGATTTTCGCGGAGTGGAGCACAGATTGGAATACGTCGGAACGTTCGGCGGAGTAAAGTTCTACAACGATTCCAAGGCGACGAACCCGATGGCTACGACGATGTCGATTTTGTCATTGCCAGCTCCGCTCATCTTGGTGGCGGGCGGATTGGATCGCGGTTCCGACTACATGGAGCTGCTTCCGATTTTCCGCGACCGCCTGAAGGGTTTGGCGGCGCTTGGCGAGACGAGGGAAAAGCTGGGCCGGGTCGCGGCTATGTCCGGTTTAACGAGCGTGAAAATCGTCGAACCTGATAAGGACGCCGAGAGCACGCTCCGTCGAGCCGTAGAGGAAGCCGCCGCCATGGCGGAGCCGGGAGACATCGTTCTCCTGTCTCCCGCTTGCGCGAGTTGGGACATGTTTCCGTCCTATGAGGTTCGGGGCCGCATTTTTAAGCAATCGGCGCATACGTTGTAGAAGGGGGCTCGTCCCCACTTCTGCAAACCGTGAGGTGTCCGGTTCATGGCCAAAACCCGTTCCGTTCCCGATGTTTGGATGATCGCCGCTACGCTCGGCATACTGGCCATCGGAGTCGTGATGGTGTATAGCGCGAGCGCCGTCGCGGCTTTTCATGATTACGGCGATTCGTACTACTATGTGAAGCGGCAGTTAATATTCGCCGTGCTAGGCGTTGTCGCGATGTTCGTAACGATGAACGTGGAGTATACGTTCTGGAAGAAATGGGCGGTGCCGGCATTGCTGATTTGCTTCGGCATGCTCGTCATCGTGCTTGTTCCCGGGTTAGGCGTCGTTCGCGGAGGCGCCCGAAGTTGGCTAGGGATCGGCTCGCTCGGCATACAGCCGTCGGAGTTCATGAAACTGGCCATGATTATTTTTATCGCCAAGATGCTCTCGGAGCGTCAAAACCAGATCACCCAGTTTACGAAAGGGCTGCTTCCGCCGTTAAGTATTATCGGCGCGGCTTTCGCCCTGATCATGCTGCAGCCGGATTTGGGAACGGGAACGGTTATGATCGGAGCTTCGCTGCTTGCCATCTACGTGGCGGGCGCGCGAATTTCCCATCTCGGCGGCTTGGCGATGCTCGGCTTGCTGGGACTCGGCGGGCTGATCGCGGCGGCTCCTTATCGACTATTGCGAATTACGGCTTTCCTGGATCCCTGGCAAGATCCTCAAGGGGCGGGTTATCAATCGATCCAATCGCTATACGCGATCGGGCCCGGCGGACTTGTCGGTCTAGGTCTTGGGATGAGCCGACAAAAATATAATTATTTGCCGGAGCCGCAAACCGATTTTATTTTTTCCATCCTCGCCGAGGAATTGGGCTTTATCGGCGGCTCCCTGCTGATTCTATTATTCTTGTTGCTAATCTGGCGCGGCATGAGAACGGCGATTACGATATCCGATCCTTTCGGCAGCTTGCTTGCTACGGGGATCGTCGGTATTTTCGCCGTTCAGGTGCTCATCAATATCGGCGTCGTCATCGGTTTGCTGCCGATTACCGGCGTCACCCTGCCGCTCGTCAGCTATGGGGGCTCGTCGCTCACGCTGCTGCTGACGGCGCTCGGTATTTTGCTTAATCTATCCCGTTATTCGAGGTGACGTTCATGCGTGTCGTATTAACCGGCGGAGGCACGGGCGGGCATATTTATCCCGCTCTCGCCATCGGCCGCGAAATAACGGAAAGACAACCGGACTCGTCCACCCTGTACATCGGCACGAGTCGCGGCTTGGAAAGCCGGATCGTTCCGGAACAGGGCATTCCGTTCGAAGCGGTAGAGATTACCGGCTTTCGACGTTCCCTGTCTTGGGAAAACGTGCGAACCGTCATGAGATTCTATCAAGGCGTGCGTCGCTCCAAACAATTGCTTAAGAAATTCAAGCCCGACGTCGTCGTGGGCACCGGGGGATATGTGTGCGGGCCTGTCGTTTACGCAGCCTCCAAGCTCGGCATTCCGACGCTCATCCATGAGCAGAACGTCGTTCCCGGGCTGACGAACAAGTTTCTGAGCCGTTACGTCGATGGCGTAGCGGTTAGTTTCGCGGAATCCGTCCCTTTTTTCAATAAATGCAACGACGTGGAATATACGGGCAACCCGACCGCTACCCGCGTGTCGAACGCGGATCGCGACAAAGGCTTTGCTTCTCTCGGCCTCTTGCCGGGAACGCCGTTCATACTCGCGGTAGGCGGCAGCGGCGGAGCGCGGGCGTTGAACGAAGCTGTCATCCAGGCGGCTCCGTTACTCGGCAAGCTGCCGGGGACGCATCTAGTGTTCGTGACTGGCGAGAGATTCTACAAGGACGTGGAAGCCGAGATCAAACGTCGGTTGCCGGAGGCTTCCGGCCGCGTGCATGTCATACCCTACATCAAGAATATGCCTGACGTGCTTGCTGCCTCTTCGTTGTTCGTGGGCCGCGCGGGTGCATCCTTCCTCGCGGAAGTGACCTCTCTCGGCATTCCGTCAATCCTGATTCCTTCGCCCAACGTGACGAACAATCATCAGGAAGCGAATGCTCGCAGTCTTGCCGACGCGGGAGCGGCGATCATGATCTTAGAGAAACATTTAACCGGAGAGGCGCTGCATCGCGACATTAGCGCGATCATGTCCGACTCCGAACGCAGGAAACAAATGGCGCGCGCCTCCAAAGGATTAGGCATGCCTCGTTCGGCTTCATCCATCTACGAACAAATCTTGCGCATACAAAGCAAGAGAAAATAAATCGCATATTCGGGCTGGCTTGCCGGAACTAGGCGTTTGTCACCACCCCCGCCCAGCCGTCATAAGATACAGCGTGATCGTGACGGTCGAACCGGGGGCAACGGTAACGACGGCAACGCGCAGCCCTGAAGGACTTGTTAGGAGGATAACGCCATGCAGCAATTGGTCGCTGAGCTTAAACAAGCGGGAATTGGCGAAGTACGGACGAATGAACCGCTCGCCGGATATACGACTTGGAAGATCGGCGGGCCTGCGGATTTATTTCTCGTCCCGAATAACGATGAGGAACTCGCAACGTCATTGCGGCTATTGCGCGGCTATGACGTGCCCTGGTGCATGCTCGGAAGGGGCTCCAATACGCTGGTGTCGGATAAAGGGGTTCGAGGAGCCGTCATTAAGTTGGGCGACGGTTTCGACGAAGTGCGTTTCGATGGCGGGACGGTGTTCGCGGGCGCATCGTATTCGTTCATCAAGCTGTCGGTCATGGCCGGCAAACAAGGCCTTACCGGATTGGAATTCGCGGGAGGAATTCCGGGAACGGTAGGCGGCGCCGTGTACATGAACGCCGGAGCCCACGGTTCGGACATATCACGTATCTTACAGTCAGCCGACGTCGTCTGGGATGACGGAAGTCGCGCGGAGCTCGGGAAAGATGAGATGGCGTTTTCTTATCGCCACTCCATTTTGCAGGAACGGCGCGGGATCGTGACCCGTGCGGTATTCCGTCTGGAAGAGGGAGACCGCAAGGAGATTGCCGCCGCGCTGGCGACGTACAAAGATCGTCGCCGTCGGACCCAACCGCTGCAGATGGCATGCGCGGGCAGCGTATTCCGCAATCCGCCGAACGATCATGCCGCGAGGCTGATCGAATCGGCCGGATTAAAGGGAATGCGGGAAGGAGCCGCGGAAGTTTCTACCGTGCACGCGAATTTCATAGTCAACCATGGCGGCGCTAGAGCTGAGGACGTCCTCGCCCTCATCCGACGAGTTCAACGAACGATCGCGGAAGCTTACGGCATCGAGCTCGTACCGGAGGTACTCATGTTGGGTGAGCGGTAATCCGGAGGTGAAACCCTTGGACAATTTGGTGATTGAAGGCGGACAGCCGCTTTCGGGCACCATTCGTATCCACGGAGCCAAAAATGCTGCTTTGCCGATTTTGGCTGCCAGCTTGCTCGCGGAAGGAAAAGTTACGATCCGCAACGTTCCCCGGCTGCTAGACATTGAAGTCATGCTGGATATTTTGCGCGATCTCGGGTGTAATGCCCGACATCAGGATACGGTGGTAACGGTCGATTCGGCGGTAGCGACTTCCTCTCACATTCCGGAGACGCTTATGCGGAAAATGCGCTCTTCCGTGTTTTTGATGGGACCGTTGCTCGCGCGCTTCGGGGAAGTTCAGCTCTATCAGCCGGGCGGTTGCGCCATCGGCGAAAGAAAGATCGATTTACACTTGCGCGGACTAGAAGCATTAGGAGCGCATGTCGAAGAGAAGGGCAGCAGAATCGTCTGCACGGCCCGACGCCTGAAAGGCGCCGAAATCAGCTTGGATTTTCCTAGCGTCGGAGCCACTGAGAATATCATGATGGCCGCCGTTTTGGCGCAAGGTAGAACGACGATTATCGGAGCCGCTAGGGAGCCCGAGATTCAGGATTTGCAGCATTTCTTGAATACGATGGGAGCCCGGGTCAGCGGGGCGGGTACGGATACGATGACGATAGACGGCGTAGATTCTTTAAAAGGCTGCGACTTCGAAGTGATACCCGACCGGATCGTTACCGGTACGGTCATGGTTGCCGCGGCGGCTACCCGGGGAGAAGTCACGCTGGAAAATACGAATCCGACGCACCTGACCTCCTTGATTCACGTCCTGCGCCGAGCCGGTGTTCAAATCGAGGTTGGCAATGATATAATGAGGGTCGGCGCTTACAAGCGATCGGTCGCGGTAGACCGCATCGTGACGTCTCCTTACCCCGCATTCCCTACGGATCTGCAAGCTCAGGTTATGACGTTGCTTGCGCTATCGGATGGCGTCAGCGTCATAAAGGAGACGATCTTCGAAGGGCGGTTCAAGCACGTCGACGAATTATGCCGCATGGGAGCCGACATTCGGGTAGATCTGAACAATGCCTTTATTCGCGGAGTTCCGCAATTGTACGGGACGACGGTCGAAGCGACGGATTTGAGGGCAGGCGCCGCGCTCGTAATCGCGGGCTTGGCCGCGCAAGGCCGGACGGTCGTGGAGCAAGTGCACCACATCGACCGCGGATACGACAGGATCGAAGAGATGTTCCGTCTCATCGGAGGCAATATTTCTCGAGAAGTGCAATCTAGCAAGGTTTACAGCTAACGGAGATACGTTCCCCGCCGCAGAAGCCTTCTTCCGCGCCGGGGATTTTTGTGAATCGGATATGGACAAGGGAGGGATGGACGATGGCCGATAGAATTCCAGCGCTTAAGCGCGATGGAGCGATTCCGCGAACGCGCCGCAACAAGAGGTTGCTGACCATTTTGGTCGCTCTTGTCGCGATCGTGCTTGTCGCCCTGTTTTTCCGTTCCCCGCTATCTAAAATATCGGAAATCCAAGTAACGGGCACGACCTTTTTAACTCATGAAGAAGTAACCGGCGAACTGGGCGTGGCCGTGGGAGATTCGTTTTTCTTCCCGAGCATCGGTAAGCTTAAAGCCAGGATGGCCGGATTAAAGCCGGTGCAGAGCCTGACTATCATTAAGAATTTTCCGGGAGTTCTCCGAGTGGAAGTGAAAGAGTATCCGCAAGTGGCGATTCAACTGGCACCCGACGGCAAAGTGTCCGCGGTGCTGGCCAATGGGGTCGTACTGCCGCTGCCCGAAGGCAAAATGTTGGACAAGCCGATTCTCTCGGACTGGAAGTCGGACGATCCGAATTTAGCGGCGTTGTGCACGGCGCTGAGCGGGCTGCCAAGTTATTTGCTGGCGGATTTGTCGGAGATCCATCCCGATCCGTCGACCGCTTATCCTAATCGGATTAAGCTGTTCACTCGTTCCCGATTCGAAGTCGTGACAACGATCGATTTTTTACCGGATAAAATTTCTTATCTTAGCGATATCGTGCAAAACCGCGAGCCAGGCAAGATAATAATGTTGGAAGCGGACAGTTATTTGCCTTATTCCGCGGAAAATGTTACGGATGGAGCGCAGGCTGCCGATAAAGTTAAGGAAAAGGACTCTACTCAATAAACCAAAAGAATGCTAGAATTTCATTTATGGGCGAATTGGGTATATCATTAGAGTGCCTAATCTAGTACAATAACGATCCTTAAAAAAATTGTAGAAAAAAGAGGGAAAACCTCGTGGATGTGGAATTAGTAGAGGAAGCATCCCTAGTACGCAGCTACTTTCATCGATTTACGGGAGGTGCCACCGGTTGAGCAATAACGACCTCATCGTCAGCCTGGATATAGGAACGTCCAAGATCCGGGTGATTATCGGGGAGATCAGCAACGGGGCCATTAACATCATTGGCGTAGGATCCGCAGATTCCGATGGAATCCGCAAAGGCGCCATTGTCGATATTGACCAAACCGTGCAGTCCATCCGCAATGCCGTTGATCATGCCGAGCGCATGGTGGGCATTGGAATTAGCGAGGTTTACGTCGGGATCTCCGGCAATCATATCGCTTTGCAGAGCAATCACGGCGTCGTAGCCGTCTCCAACGAAGATCGCGAGATCGGCGAAGAAGATATCGAACGTGTTTTGCAAGCGGCCAAAGTGGTTGCTTTGCCGCCTGAACGGGAAATCATCGGTCTAGTTCCCAAACAATTTTTAGTAGACGGTCTGGCGGATATTCAAGATCCGCGCGGCATGATCGGAGTTCGGCTTGAAGTCGAATGTACGATTATTACCGGTACCAAGGCAGCAGTACATAACTTGATGAGATGCGTAGAGAAGGCAGGCCTGCGTATTTCCGGCCTAATCTTGATGTCGCTGGCGTCGGGTATGATGGCTCTGACTAAAGACGAGAAACAAATGGGAACCGTGCTTGCGGATATCGGAGCGGGTTCGACTACGCTTGCGATTTTCGAAGGAGGCAGCCTTGCCGCTGTTTCAACGCTCCCGATCGGCGGAGATTACGTAACGAGCGATATTTGTTACGGTCTCAAGACGCAAACGGAGCACGCGGAGAAAATCAAGCTGAAGTACGGGTGCGCCCGTACGGACGACTCGGCGGAAGATTTGAAATTCAAGGTTATGAGAGTCGGAAGCAATATGGAAAAGGAATTCTCGCAGCTCGATCTCGCGAACATCATCGAGCCTCGCATGCAAGAAATTTTCCAAATGATCCGCCAAGAGGTCAAACGTCTCGGTTACCACGACAAAATCAACGGTTATGTACTTACGGGCGGTTCCGTTTCATTGCCTAGCGTGCTTCCGTTGGCTCAGATCGAATTGGAGTCGAACGTGAGGATCGCCGTGCCGGATTACATCGGCGTAAGAGATCCCTCTTTTAGCAGCGGGGTCGGCATGATTCAATACGTAACCAAATACGTTCGTACGCGCGGCGCAGCGGGAGCCAAACGGGCACCGAAAGCGAAAGCGGCCGGAAGCGCGAGTTCGGCTCCCAAGCCTGGCATTGTTGAATGGTTCAAGAACATGTTCAAGGAATTCATTTAAGCCGCCGCTTATTAGGAACCATTCATGCGAAGCAAGGAGGAGTTAGCAAATTATGTTGGAGTTTGATTTTGAAATGGAACCACTTGCGAAAATCAAAGTCATCGGAGTCGGTGGCGGCGGCAGTAACGCTGTAAACCGCATGATTGAGAATGGCGTTAAGGGCGTCGAGTTCATTACCGTGAACACGGACGCGCAAGCCTTGCACTTAACGAAATCCGAACAAAAGCTGCAAATCGGGGACAAGCTTACCCGCGGTCTCGGGGCAGGCGCTAACCCAGAGGTGGGTAAGAAAGCGGCCGAGGAATCACGTGAGTTCATTACCAATACGTTGAAAAACGCAGACATGGTATTCGTTACGGCCGGTATGGGCGGAGGCACCGGAACGGGCGCTGCTCCCGTTATCGCGGAATTAGCCAAAGAATGCGGCGCGCTCACCGTGGGCGTCGTTACTCGTCCGTTCACCTTCGAAGGACGTAAGCGTTCTGCGCAAGCCGATCTCGGAATCGAAGCGCTGAAGGAAAAAGTAGACACGCTTATCGTTATTCCTAACGATAGGTTGCTAGAGATCGTCGACAAGAAGACGCCGATGATGGAAGCTTTCCGCGAAGCGGATAACGTATTGCGCCAAGCGGTTCAAGGGATTTCCGACTTGATCGCCGTTCCGGGACTTATCAACCTCGATTTCGCCGACGTGAAGACGATCATGACGGAGCGCGGTTCCGCTCTCATGGGAATCGGAACGGCGACGGGCGAGAACCGCGCGATGGATGCGGCTCGCAAAGCAATCATGAGCCCATTGCTCGAGACTTCGATCGAAGGCGCTCGCGGCATTATCATGAATATTACGGGCGGCTCTAACCTGAGCTTATTTGAAGTCAATGAAGCTGCCGAGATCGTCATTTCCGCTTCCGATCCGGAAGTGAATATGATTTTCGGCGCAAGCATCGACGATAACATGAAGGACGAGATCAAAGTTACCGTAATCGCGACAGGTTTCGAACATCGGAATGCGGCACGTCGTCAAGTACCGACGTCTACACCGCAACCGCAAGTTCAAGCGGAGCCGACCAGCGCGAACGATAACCGTGCGTCCGGCAACAATCTTCGTCCGTTCGGCAATCAGAGCTTGTCGAGCGACCAACTGGACATTCCAGCGTTTTTACGCAATCGTCCGCGCGGCGATCGTTAATTCGAATAGCTATTTCGATAAGAACTCCGGTCCACATTTGTGGGCCGGAGTTCTTTTTTCATGTCGACAAAAAAAGGTTTGGAAGGTCGGCAAGATTAGACAGACTCCGAATTTGAAAGCGATTATACTGGGTTCATCCATCCCGGATGCTCATCGAAAACCTTACCGGGCGATCAAGGATGGGGGGATTCCCATGGTCGTATACGTCGATCTTGTTTTTTTTGACAATCTGGCCGTCGATGCTGCCGTGCTTCTTGCGACGGCTAAAGTCCGGCATCTAAGACCGCCGCGTAAACGTCTTTTCTCCGCCGCGTCTCTAGGGGCGCTCTACGCTGCGGCAATGTTTATGGCCGATATTCCATACCTCTATTCTTTCTGGGTTAAGGTATTGGTATCGCTCCTCATGGTGCTGCTTACTTTCGGGTATGGAGATCCCAAGCTGTACCTGCGGAACTTCGGAACTTTTTACTTGGTTAATTTCGCGACGCTCGGAGGAGTCATCGGAATCTCTTTTTTGCTTCGATCCTTCGATTCTCCTTGGGACGTAATGAAGACCGCGTCCGATGGCGCGATCTTCCTCAAATGGCAGATGCAGCTCGTCATCTACGTTATCGCCTTTCTGCTCTCCCTATGGTTATACCGAAGTACATCCGAGACGCGCGCCAAGCGCCAAGAGCTCGAGCAGTTGTTCTGGGATATCGAAATTAGAGTGGAAGATGGCTGTTGGCCGGTAAAAGGATTGCTAGACACCGGCAACCGGTTATACGAACCTTTGACTCGCATACCTGTAATGATCCTGGAAGCGAGCGTATGGAAGGAACAATTGCCTTCAGGCTGGTCGGAACGACTCAAGAGCGTGGCTCCGGACGTGTTGCTCACCGAGATGGACGCAAGCTCATCCGAATATGAATCATGGAGCAAACGATTCCGGCTTATCCCCTATCGTACGGTCAACGGAGGCACTCGTCTTATGCTGGCGGTTAAGCCCGATCTTGTCCTGCTGTCGCGGGAAGGACATCCCCCTCTGCAAGTGAGTCGTGTACTTATCGGCTTGGATGGAGGCACGTTGTCATCCGAAGGAACTTATCGCGCCATCGTCCACCCCGACATGGCTCAAGCCGGCAACGCACCGTCGGCTCCATCACAACCCGCTTGACAGGAGGTTAGCAGAAATGATCGTAAACTTGAAATTAAGGTCCCAGTTATCGTTGTATCGCCTGTTATTCTGGTTAGGTTGGAAGAGCGAGGAAGTCCATTACATCGGTGGGAGCGAAGCTCTCCCGCCGCCGCTGAGCCGAGAAGAAGAGGAATACTTGCTGGAGAGACTATCTACCGGCGATGCCGCAATCCGCGCGATGCTTATCGAGCGTAATTTGCGTCTTGTCGTCTACATCGCTCGCAAATTCGAGAACACGGGCATCCATATTGAGGATCTCGTATCGATCGGGGCAATCGGACTTATTAAAGCGGTCAACACGTTCGATCCCGATAAAAAAATAAAGTTGGCTACGTATGCTTCGCGTTGCATCGAGAATGAGATCCTTATGTACTTAAGGCGCAACAGCAAAACAAGAACCGAAGTTTCATTCGACGAGCCGCTAAATATCGATTGGGATGGCAACGAGCTGTTGCTTTCCGATGTGCTCGGGACGGAAAACGATACGATTTATCGTAACATCGAAGAACAGGTAGATCGCAAATTATTGCATAAAGCACTCGACAAACTCAGCGAGAGAGAACGTACGATTATGGAGCTGCGATTCGGCTTGGCAGACGGGGAAGAGAAGACTCAGAAGGATGTTGCCGACTTGCTCGGGATATCCCAATCCTATATTTCGAGGCTCGAAAAACGTATTATTAAGCGACTTCGTAAGGAATTTAACAAAATGGTGTAGAAGTTGCGAGAAAATTCGAGCTTTTCCAACGGGGGAATAAAATGCCCCTTCCCGGAGATACTTTACATTAATGCTGCTCCCCGGGAGGGATTGCCTTGACCCGCAACAAAGTGGAGATTTGTGGAGTGGACACCTCAAAGCTGCCCGTTCTAACTAACGCCGAAATGAGGGAGCTATTTCTTGCTCTGCAAACCCGAGGAGAAATCGCCGCCCGAGAAAAATTGGTAAATGGCAATTTGCGTTTGGTGCTCAGTGTCATTCAAAGGTTTAACAACCGCGGAGAGTTCGTCGATGATTTATTCCAAGTCGGATGCATCGGCCTCATGAAAGCCATCGATAATTTCGATCTCGGCCAAAACGTTCGGTTCTCGACATACGCCGTACCGATGATCATCGGCGAAATCCGACGTTACTTAAGGGACAACAATCCGATTCGCGTGTCCCGTAGCTTGCGGGATATCGCGTACAAAGCGTTGCAAGTAAGAGACCAACTGACCAACCTGCACTCGCGCGAACCGACCATATTGGAAATCTCCCAGGTTTTGAACGTGCCGAAGGAGGATATCGTATTCGCGCTCGATGCGATTCAAGATCCGGTGTCGTTATTCGAACCGATTTACCATGACGGCGGGGATCCCATTTTCGTTATGGATCAGATCAGCGACGAGCGCAACAAGGATATTCAATGGATCGAAGAAATCGCCTTGCGCGAAGCGATGAGAAAATTAAACGATCGTGAAAAAATGATTTTATCCATGCGCTTCTTCGAGGGTAAAACCCAAATGGAAGTCGCCGACGAAATCGGCATCTCGCAAGCTCAAGTATCCCGTCTCGAGAAATCGGCCATTCAACAAATGCAAAAACACGTCAAAACATAAACTCGCCGCTAAGAGGATGAATCGATGATTCATCCTCTTTTTCATGCCGATTGCCGATCCCTTCAAAAAAACCTTTTCTTGGCCAATTCGTTTTCCAGGGTCCTCACTCAAATCTCCTATGTCCATTATCCCCTTCGCTCAGTTCAGCTTAGTTCAGCTCAATGCAGCTCAATGAAGCTTATTTCATCTCAGTTCAACTCAGTGCGCTTGATCCAATACTCGATGTTAGAGGATTCAGCGAAAAAGAAATGATGAGAACAACCGTAGAAGATCATTAACTTGAATGGTCTTGCCAGGTCCTCGTGTCTTCTACTCCGCTATGTCCATTATCCCCCTCGATCAGGAAAAGTGCGTAACTTCAGAATATGTGTGAGCAAATTTAATTTTTATTAACCCATTAGCCAATTTTCGAGGATAATGATTTCGGATATCGCATTCGAACAAATCAAAAATACATTGAATTTAACTCGCGTTCTTCAATTGTTCGAGATAACTGCGTTTGTGCTGGGATGCATCATTTTTGCGACGAATGAGGGTAGGGTATTTCAAGGTCGGGGTAATTGCACACCAAGTTAATAAAACTTCGAAACGATCATTATTCCGATGCTTCTGGATGAAGTCAAAACAGAATTGGTCGAGATAAGATTGAAGATGTTTGGGTCCGATGCCGTTAAAAGTATCGTTAATCCAGCATGCTGCTTGTTTGCATAGCCGAATGATATCCCTGTGTCTATGTATACTGAATTTCAATATGACCACGGACAAATTCTCTCGCGAGGGATCGACATGCTGTTGAACGAATTGATGGCCGCCTGAAGGTACGATTCTATCGTAAACAAGATGCTCGTCGGGCACTTGTTTGATCTTAAGGTAATTCATATGACCATCGGAGCCGACCGAGACTCCGGCGAGTAAAGGTTGTTCTTGCGGATGGCGATAGACGGTCGGATTGTAGGGCTTGCCGTATACGCCCCAGTTAACCTTTACGATGCCGGTAAGAAGCGTTGACGAGTCGGACGTGCTCATCGCATGACGAATCTTGTGGCAGATGAGCCAGGCGGTTTTGTAGGTCGTTCCGATAATGGAAGCTAATCGTGTTGCGCTTATGCCATGCGGGGCCGCATGCAAGTAAAGCGCCTGAAACCACAAGCGCAAGGGAGTGCGGGTTCCTTCCATTATCGTTCCTGAGATTAGGGAAGTTTGAGTATGACAATTCGCGCACTCGAAAAGCGGTAATCTGCGGGATCTGATGATATAAAAATAGGAGGTATCGCAATGTGGACAACGGAATCCATCCGGCCATCGGGCGGAAAATAGAGCCTGCGTGCAAACTTCTTCATTGTTGTATTTATCGCAAAACTGTTCAAATGAATAGGAGTGGGTCACGCAATTCTCACCGCCTTATATGAGAACATTTGTTCTCTTTTATTGTAAAGGAGCACTGAGATTTGGTCAAGCATTTTCGAGGAAAAAGTTGTAAATAATGGTGCGGTCTTGAGGTACAATTACTGAGCGAACGGGATAATAGTCATAAGAGGAAAGTGAGGGATTAGGCTAGCTCGAACTGAGCGAACGGGATAATGGTCATAAGAGGAAATTGAGGGATTAGGCTAGCTCAAACTGAGCGAACGGGATAATGGCTATAGGAGGAAAATGAGGGGATTGGCCACCACCAACCTGAGTGAAGGGGATAATGGACATAGGCGTCCAAGACTGACCGGAAACTGGACAAGGCTCGAATATATTCGGGATCGCGACGAACCGAGCCGTACATTTTTCCAGACTGGCTCATATAGTTAATACTAGGGTACGAATGCCCGGCGGACTGGGGGCGAGAAGGTTGAAAATATCCGATTTTCAGACGAAGGACGTTATTAACATCGTGGATGGGAAGAAGCTCGGCCAAGTGAGCGATCTGGAGCTGGATTTGCGCCAAGGAAGAATCGACGCCATCGTCGTGCCTACATCTACTCGACTATTCGGTATGTTCGGAGGCGGGAACGACGTCGTCATCCCGTGGAGGAATATCGTCAAAATCGGAACCGACGTTGTGTTGGTGAGGCTCGATGACGCCAAGGTGTACCGGCTGGAAGACGGGGAACAACACGTCGGGAGATAGCGCGCCAAGGCGCCTTTCTTCCGATCGTAGTTGAGCTATGGTAAACTGGTGGCGGAGGTGCATGCAATGGAACCCTTTCAACTCCGCGAAGACTTAGAAGGTCAGCCGTTATTCATGTTAGGAAAATGGTGCGAAGAGACCGGGCTAAGCGCCGGATTCACGTCAAGGCAGACGGGGAATGTCGCGCTTCATGTCGGAGATGACCCTGCAGCAGTCATCGGCAATCGGATAAGGTTAACAGATCAAATCGCGTGGCCTTTCGAGGCGTTTACGTGCGCGGAACAGGTGCACGGTATCGAGGTGCGCGTAATTAAGGAAAACGATATCGGGAGCGGCCGCAATAACCGGGAGAGCGCATTGCCGAATACGGATGCGATCATCACGAACGTTCCAAACGTGTTTCTCGCGATGTTTTTCGCGGACTGCGTTCCGCTCTATTTTTACGATCCGGTTACGAAAAGCATGGGACTAGCCCACGCAGGATGGAAAGGGACGGTTGCGGATATAGCCGCCGTTACGGTCGAGAAAATGCGAGCCGAATTCGGTAGTCTGCCGGAAAACCTATGGGCCGCGATCGGACCATCGATCGAAGGCTGCTGCTACGAAGTGGACGAATCCGTGTTAACTCATGTTCGTCCGATCGTGGATTCGATACGCGAGAGAGATCCCTTATGGAACGCGTCGGAAGCCGTCAAATCAAGCGATCGGGAAGGCCGAGCCTATCTCGACTTGAAACATTTGAACCGACAACTTATGATAAAAGCAGGAATTATGCCGAGCCGCATCGAAATGTCTTCATGGTGCACTGGCTGTCGAACGGACTTGTTGTTTTCCCATCGCAAGGAGAATGGAGCTACGGGTCGGATGATGAGCTGGTTAGGCAGGAAATCGAGGTGATCGTTTCATGACCCTGCGGAATCGTCTGCATGACGTTGAAGCGCGGCTGGAACAGGCTTGTTTAAGAAGCGGCAGGCAACGCGGCGACGTTCGAATTATCGCCGTAACGAAATACGTTTCCGTTGCGACCGCGGAGGCGGCCGTGCGGGAGGGCATAACCCATATCGGTGAAAATCGTTGGCCGGACGCCAAAGCCAAATGGGATGCGTTGCAAGGACAAGCTCTTTTTCATTACATAGGCTCATTACAGACGAATAAGGTTAAAGATGTCGTTGGGAAATTCGATTACATTCATTCCCTGGACCGAATGTCGTTAGCCGAAGCGATCCAAGGTCGCGCGGAGAAGCTGGATATTCAGGTGCCTTGTTTGTTGCAAGTCAACGTGTCGGGCGAGGAGTCGAAGCATGGCTTAGCCCCGGAGCAAGTACGATCATTTCTAGCCGATCTTCGGAAAATGAATCGCATTCGGCCGATCGGTCTAATGACAATGGCTCCTTACGAGAGCGAGCCGCATGCGACCAGACCCGTGTTCCGTGCTCTAAGAGCATTGCGGGACGAGCTTAACTGTATGGAGCTTACGGACGAGCCGATTACGGAACTCTCGATGGGAATGTCCAACGACTTCGAAATCGCCGTGGAAGAAGGCGCGACGATGGTGCGTTTGGGAACCGTGCTAGTAGGGAAAGAAGAAATAGGGGAGGGGTAGTGATGGGCGTGATGAATAAATTTCTGAATTATTTGGGTTTGCAGGAAGAGCATGAGCAAAACCTCGACCAAGATCGCGACAGATTCGTAGGAACGGAAGAGCAAGAAATTGAAACCCCCGCTTTCGATTCGCGTAAACAATCAGGAAAGAATAACGTCGTAAGCATTCATTCCCAGAAGAACGCCAGGGTCGTGCTAACCGAACCCCGTTCTTATGACGAGGCCCAGGATATCGCGGATCAGTTGAAATCGCGTCGCTCCGTCGTCGTAAATCTTCAGCGCGTGAGAAGGGACCAAGCCATTCGGATCGTCGATTTCTTAAGCGGCACCGTATATGCGCTTGGCGGCCATATCTCTAAGCTTGGATCGGATATTTTTCTTTGCACGCCGGATTCGGTGGAAATATCGGGTTCGATAACGGAGATGTTGTCCGAGGAAGCCTCCGACTACCCTAAAATGAGGTGACACCAGGTTGGATCAAGTAGAAAAATACGTTTGGTTGTTGTACAACATCTACCGTTACATGCTCATCATTTACGTGCTTATGTCCTGGTTGCCTTCCGTACGGGAAAGCTATGTCGGAGAATTGTTAGGCAAGCTGGTCGAGCCTTACTTGAAGCCGTTTCGGCGCTTAATTCCCCCGATCGGCGGCGTCTTGGATATTTCGCCGATTATCGCGTTTTTCTCTTTGTGGTTCGTAGCGCAAGGATTAATCGCAGTACTTAGCCTAGTCGTTCAATAAAGAGGATACTTATGTCGCATAAAGAGATATACGAGCACTTTCACCCGGATGAAAAAGCATTCGTGGATCGCGCCTGGGAATGGGTCGAACGAGCCGCAGAACGTCATGAGACGAAGCTGACGGATTTTCTCGACCCGCGCCAGGCGCATATTTTATTTTCGTTAGCCAACCGTCATCCCGACGCCCAAGTGCTGTTGAACGGCGGAAGCGCCGGCGCGGAACGCCAGAGGGCGATTATCGCACCGGACTATAAGCCGTTGGATGACGAGGATATCGGGATCGACGTTCTGGAAATCACGTCGGACGACCGGCGCATATCCGAGCTTGATCATGGCGATTACTTGGGAGCGCTTCTCGGTCTCGGAATTAAACGGGAGAAAATCGGGGATTTGCACGTAACCGATGACGGCTGCCACGCGCTTATCGTCAAAGGAATAGGCGAT
The DNA here is from genome assembly GCF_003628305.1 of Cohnella endophytica. Lineage (GTDB taxonomy): Bacteria > Bacillota > Bacilli > Paenibacillales > Paenibacillaceae > Cohnella > Cohnella endophytica. The sequence goes on from NZ_RBZM01000004.1 coordinate 486,782, forward strand.
TTTCTGATCGGACATATGAAGCAGGCCCATAGGGTCGACGTGACCGTCTCCGTGCTCCCGCTGTCCGCGTTGCGGGTCGTGAAGCCCGAGATGGAAGAACAAGTGCTCTCGGTAGCTTCGTTACGCCTAGATGGCGTAGCCAGCGACGTGTTCCGGTTAAGCCGGACGAAAATACTCGCGCCGATCAAGGCGGGACGATGCCGGGTAAGCTGGAAACCCGTAGAGGATCCATCCCATGCGCTCAAACAGGGAGACGTCGTTTCGATGAAGGGATTCGGGAGATTTAAGGTGCTTGAAGTCGAAGGAATGTCGAAAAGCGGCAGAATTCGGGTGAGAGTCGGTAAATTTGTGTAGAATCATTGCAGGATTTTTCGTGCCTCCGTCGAATTCACTCAGTGAACAAGCTTCTTGGAAATCATGACTTAGGAGGTGCGCCAATGCCATTGACGCCATTGGATATTCATAACAAAGAATTTGCTCGCCGACTTCGCGGATACGACGAAGATCAAGTAAACGAATTCCTCGATCAGATTATCAAAGATTACGAAGCGATGATCCGCGAGAATAAAGAGCTGCAAAATATGGTGGCTGCTTCGCAGGACAAGCTGGGGCATTTCTCCAATATCGAAGAAACGCTGAGCAAGACGATTATCGTCGCTCAAGAAGCTGCCGACGAGTTGAGAGGCAACGCGAAGAAGGAAGCGCAGTTGATCGTGAAGGAAGCGGAGAAAAACGCCGATCGCATCATTAACGACGCTTTGTCCAAATCCCGCAAAGTCGCGCTCGAAGTCGAGGAGCTGAAGAAGCAAGCGACGATCTATCGCGCTCGTTTCCGCGCCTTGATCGAGACCCAGATGGAGCTCTTGACCCAAGACGGATGGGATACGCTGGAAAACCGCGAGCCAAGAGGAATCGAAGCTTAAAAGATCCTTCGGGATCTTTTTTTGCTATCAGCGAGCAGCGGAGTTTGACAAATGCCGCGGCAAAAAGTATAACAAGGATATACGAAATTTACATCTTCAAGTCGCAGACGGGAATGAGTAAGCGCGCGTCCGAAGTCCAGAGAGTTGGCGGTTGCTGCGAGCCAACGAGAAGAGCGTGCCGAATATCCTCCCCGAGATGCCTTGCCGAATTCCGTCGACTGGATAATCGATCCGAACGGATAATAAGCGAAGCCGGATGTCCACCGTTACAGGGAACGCGCACTAAGCCAGGAAACGGGAATTTTCCCGCCGCCTGTAGGTGCGTTGCGAGTTGTCGCCGCCTTCCCACGATCGGAAGCGTTGGCGGAACAAGGGTGGTAACGCGAGCTAACCTCGTCCCTTTATTAGGGACGGGGTTTTTATTATGGAATTGAAAGGATGAGGAACGATGCAGCGCGTCGACGTCAAGGAAAAGGCAAGATCCCGCGAGCAGCGGATATTGGAACAATGGAGACAAGAGGATACGTTCCGCAAATCGATCGAGAACCGCGAAGGCAAGCCGAACTTCGTGTTCTACGAAGGCCCCCCTACAGCTAATGGAAAACCGCATATCGGGCACGTCTTAGGCCGCGTAATCAAGGACTTCGTCAGCCGCTATAAAACGATGTCCGGTTACCGCGTCATCCGCAAAGCCGGATGGGATACCCATGGATTGCCGGTCGAACTCGGCGTCGAAAAACAGCTGGGCATATCCGGCAAGCAAGAGATCGAGAACTATGGCGTGGAGTCTTTTATCAAAAAGTGCAAGGAAAGCGTGTTCGAATACGAGCGTCAGTGGCGCGAATTGACGGAAGCGATCGCCTACTGGACCGATCTGGACGATCCTTATATTACTTTGGACAACAATTATATCCAAAGCGTATGGCACGTGCTCGCGACGATTCACGATAAAGGTTTGTTATATCGCGGTCATCGCGTGAGTCCGTATTGCCCATGCTGCCAGACGACGCTAAGCTCCCATGAAGTCGCCCAAGGCTACGAAGACGTGAAAGACTTGACAGCGACGGCGAAATTCAAGCTGAAGGAAAACGGCGAATTCGTACTCGCTTGGACGACGACGCCTTGGACTTTACCCGCGAACGTAGCGCTAGCCGTTAACCCGAATATCGAATACGCGCGAGTCCGCCAAGAAGGCGAAACTTACATCGTCGCTTCGGCCTTGACCGAGAAAGTCATGAAAGGCGAATACGAGACGCTGGGTACGGTAAAAGGACAGGATCTCGTCGGGTTGACTTATGAGCCGCTATTCCCTTACGTGAAGGTAGACAACGCTTATCGCATCATCGACGCGGAATACGTTACCGATTCCAGCGGAACGGGGATCGTCCATATTTCCCCGGCCCACGGGGAAGACGATTACCGCGTAGCCCGCCAGCATAACATTCCGATGCTGATGGTCGTGAACAACGAAGGCAAATATATGGCCGAGGTAACGGATCTGGCAGGCCGTTTCGTGAAGGATTGCGATATCGACATCGTCAAGATGCTGTCGGAGCGCGGGCTGCTGTTCCATAAAGAGAGAATGGAACATAGCTATCCGTTCTGCTGGCGTTGCAAAACGCCGCTGCTCTATTACGCGACGGAAAGCTGGTTCATCAAGACGACCGCCGTCAAAGATCAATTGATCGAGAACAATAAAACGATCCAGTGGTACCCGGAGCATTTGCGGGATGGCCGCTTCGGGAAGTTCCTCGAAGATCTGGTCGACTGGAACATCAGCCGCAACCGTTACTGGGGTACGCCACTAAACGTATGGACCTGCGAATCGTGCGGCAAGGAAAAATCCCCGCACAGCATCGCCGAGCTTCGCGCGCTAGCGGTCGAGGACGTTCCGGAAACGATCGAATTGCATAAGCCTTACGTGGATGCCATTCACTTGCGATGCGAATGCGGCGGGGTCATGAACCGCGCTTCCGAAGTCATCGACGTCTGGTTCGACAGCGGATCGATGCCGTTCGCGCAATACTTCCATCCATTCGGTGACGAAGCGAAATTCCAGGAGCAATATCCGGCGGACTTTATTTGCGAAGGCATCGATCAAACCCGCGGTTGGTTCTTCAGCTTGCTAGCGGTATCGACGTTGTACAACGGCAAATCGCCTTATAAGTCTGTCATCTCTACCGGGCACGTCTTAGACGAGAACGGGCAAAAAATGAGCAAATCCAAAGGCAACGTCATCGACCCTTGGGAGATCATCGACGAGTTCGGGACGGATGCGTTCCGCTGGTCGTTGCTCGCGGATAGCGCGCCTTGGAATAGCAAACGTTTCTCCAAAGGCATCGTAGCCGAAGCCAAATCCAAGGTCGTAGATACATTAGTTAATACGCATGCATTCTACGCGCTGTACGCTTCGATCGACGGTTACGTCCCGTCCGAGCACGCGAAGGTGAATTCCGACAACAAGTTGGACCGTTGGATCCTTTCCCGTTTGAATTCCTTAATCGCGGACGTCGCGAAGGGGCTGGAAGCTAACGACTTCCTGAATCCGGCCAAAGGTATCGAAACGTTCATCGACGAGCTATCGAACTGGTACGTTCGCCGTTCTCGCGACCGTTTCTGGGGAAGCGGGCTTACGGACGACAAGCTTGCGGCCTATCAAACGTTGGGTGAAGTTCTGCTCTCCTTGTCCAAGCTTATCGCTCCTTACGCACCGTTCGTATCCGAAGATATTTACGGTAATCTCGGCGGCGAAGGCAGCGTTCATCTCGCTGATTTCCCGCAATCCGACTCCTCGGCGATCGATTCCGGGTTGGAAAGAGAAATGGGCGCGGTGCGCAATATGGTCGAATTGGCGCGCAATATCCGCAACGAATCGAGCTTGAAGACGCGCCAGCCGCTATCCGAGCTGCTAGTTTCCTTAAGCGAGAGCTTCGGACTAGAGGGTTACGAGGATATCGTCAAGGACGAGATCAACGTGAAGAAAATCACGGTCGTAAACGACGACGGAGGCTTCGTTAACTTCAACCTGAAGCTGAACCTGAAGGTAGCGGGCAAAAAATACGGCAAAAACGTCGGTCCGATCCAAAACGCGTTCAAAGGAATGTCCAGCGAGGAAACCCGGAATGTCGTCCATTCCGGCAAATTCGACTTCGTGACTCCGGAAGGAGAAGCCTTGACGGTCGATCTCGAGGAAATCCTGGTCGAGAAAGAAGCGAAAACAGGCTTTGCATCGGCAACCGGAAGCGGCCTTACGGTTGCGCTGAACACCGAAATCACGCCGGAACTCGAGCAAGAGGGCTGGGTTCGCGAAGTGATCCGCGCGGTACAGGATACGCGGAAGAAGCTTGACTTGCCGATCGAGAAACGAATCGATCTCGTTCTCGACGTCGACGCCGATCTGGAAGCCGCATTACGCGCTTTCGATCACGTGCTGAGGGAAAACGTGCTAGTTAACGATGTATCCTTCGGACGCGCTGCAGGAGCGGAATCCGTGCAAGCGGGTGAGAAGACGATCGGAGTCGCGATCTTGGCATAAGCATAAATAACGCGGCTTAAAGCGAAACCTAATAAAGAAATCGAAAGAACGAGCTCTTCCCCCGGTTGGACGGTTATGCCGAATCCCCCGGGAGAGCTCGTTTTGTTTTCGGTTGGCAAAGGGTATGTATAGGAAAAGACGCCTGAAGGGGTGTGCGGCAATGGGCGACAATTCCAAACGTAGAAATCCGAGCGGACGCATCGTCAACAAAAAACCGAAAGTCCCCGCGAACTCTCCGGAGCGGCTTGCCGACGAAGCGAGAGAAATCAGAGGTACGCTCACTTACGTGACCGAAACGCTGGAAAGAATATCGCTCGACTTGGAAAAATCGAGGATTAAGGATTACGTCAATTTATCGCAACATCCATGGTCGCTGATCTGGAGAAACGTCGTCGCCGGATTGGCACGAGGCGTCGGCATCACGATCGGATTTACTTTTTTCGCGGCGACCATCGTGTACGTTCTGCAATTTCTTGGAGCGCTGAACTTGCCGATCGTAGGGGATTATATCGCCGATATCGTACGAATCGTTCAAAGGCAATTGGAAATAAATCCTCATTAAGCCCACCGCCAATCGTAGAAGAGAATGGCAATGGGCTTGAAGAGGAGCGCTAAATCAAGCTGAAAATCAAGCTAATTCAAAATTCGTCCATGACTTCGTCGGGCTCCAATAGAGGATCGCCTTCGTGGTTCGCCATGTATTTGTGGTAGGCGCGGTTGCGCACGACCGTAACATTGTGACCTGTAATATCCGTCGCAAGGAAGCTTTCGAGAGGTTCGACGAATCCGTCGTTCTCATCTGCTTCGATGGCCATGGCATCGTAGTCGGAAACGTTGTTTCCTTCGGCCATGGCAGGACTGTTCGACGTTCCCCACGACTCGACGATCTGCCAGGCATCCTCGCCGTCGAAGCCGTTCTGGCCTTCCCGCTCATCCAGACTGGTGCGACCGAAGGGAGGAGTAAGAAACTCTTCTTCGACCGGCCTGTTATTCGAGGTTTCCTGGCGGGGTTCATGCTCCAAACAATAAATCGCCGTCGGGAGGGCTTCCAACCGTTCGATCGGAATAAACTTGCCGCACGCGACACAATGCCCGTATTCGCCGGTATCCATCCGCTGTAATGCGGCATCGACGCGTTCCAGCCGGAAAGCTTCTTTCTCCAGAAGTGCAATATCCTTGCTTCGTTCGAACATTTCGGTCCCGGCGTCGCCGGGGTGGTTATCTATCCCGGAGAGCTCGCCCGTAGAGTCGCGAAAAGATGCGGCAAGGCCGAAGTGTCCATTGTCGTTTACCCGTTCCTCCAATTCGCTCCGCTCTTGCAATAATCTTCTTCTGAGCGCCTGGATCCTTTCCTGATTGATCGGAATCGTCATAATGCCCACTCCTCTCATCGATTGAATGCTTGTAGTTTACTCATGGGAATCGGGTTTTACGTGTTCTTATCGGAGGACAAGTATGGGGGTTCTGTCGTTTTTTACTTGCGCCTCGTGGACGGTGCTTGGCGCAATGTGATAAAATCAACACGCAGGAGAAACGGACGAGAGGCGGATAAACGGATGCAACGTCGAATTTGGCCAGTATGGGCCTATTATGTGGTAGCTATTGTTGTTTTTCTAATCGATTACGTGAGCAAAAAAATCGTTAGTCACAATATCGAGCAGGATAAGGAAAGGATTTCGGTGCTGGGCGATTTCTTTATTATTTCCCATATCCGCAACAGGGGCGCCGCTTTCGGCATGCTGCAGGAGCAGCGTTGGTTTTTCCTCATCATTACGGTTGTCGTCGTAGTGGGCATATTATGGTACTTGCACCGCTCGTACCGCACGGGAAGCATGCTGCTGATGTTCGCGCTGTCCATGATATTGGGCGGTGCCGTAGGTAACTTCTTGGATCGCGCGCTATTCGGCGAGGTAGTGGATTTCTTGCAACTCAACTTTGGTTCTTACACGTTTCCGATATTCAACCTTGCCGACTCCGCGATTTGCATCGGTGTCGCGCTCGTGATATTGGATGCGCTGCTGGCCATGAAACAGGAGAATAAAACGAATGGCAATGGTGAACAACCCCGAGAACAACAATCCGTCTGAACTAGCGGAGCAAGAAGACGTCGATGGACGCTTCGAATGGCAAATAGAGAATGAACAATCCGGCGAACGTCTGGACAAGCATTTAGCTGAAGCGTTAGCGGACAAATCCGTTTCCCGCTCTCAAGCGCAGGAATGGATCCGAACGGGCGCGATAACGGTTAACGGCAATGTCGTAAAACCGAATACCAAGCTAGCTGCGGGCGATCGCATCGTGGTCGTTTTACCGGAGCCCGAGCCGCTGGAAGCTTTACCGGAAAATATCCCGCTGGAAGTCGTATTCGAAGACAGCGATGTCATCGTTATCAATAAACCCCGCGGCATGGTCGTACATCCCGCGGCGGGCCATCCGAGCGGCACGGTCGTAAACGCGCTGCTGCATCATTGCAAAGACCTATCCGGAATTAACGGCGTCATGAGGCCGGGCATCGTGCACCGGATCGACAAGGACACATCCGGCTTGCTAATGGTCGCGAAGAACGATTTGGCTCACACCTCGTTAGCCGAGCAATTGAAGGAACATACGGTCACGCGCAAATACTCGGCTCTCGTATACGGCGTGATGCAGCATGACAAAGGAACGATAGACGCGCCGATCGGACGCGCGAATCACGATCGCAAGCTTTATGTCGTCACCGAAAAGAACAGCAAACACGCGATTACCCACTTTGCGGTCACGGAGCGGTTCGACGAATACACTTTGCTTGAATTGAAGCTCCAAACGGGACGTACGCATCAAATTCGCGTTCACATGAAGTACATCGGATTCCCGCTTGTCGGAGATCCGGTATACGGAGGGAAGAGCGGAAGAACGCTGGGAATGAACGGACAAGCGCTGCATGCAGGCATCCTAGGTTTCGTTCATCCGCGAAGCGGAGAGTACATGGAATTCACGGTACCGATCCCGGAAGATATGGAACATGCATTGAACATCTTAAAAACGCGTTAAACTCGAGATCGCCGCCGGATATCCGCGCGGCGATTTCTGCAAATGATGTGCGTAAAAATCCATGGTGATAAAAGTTCGTTTCCGTCATAGTTTGAGACATAGTCCATAAATCTTAGGATTTCTTAAGGAGTGTCTAGACGTGAGCGTGGAACAATACCAATCGACCTTCATTCAAGAGCAATTCGCAAGCCGAATCGGCGGAGCCGACTACGGCAAAGATACGAACATCTATAAATTCGAGAAAATCAAAAGAGCTAAAGCGGCCGCGCGCAAAGCGCACCCGGACGTTGAGCTGATCGATATGGGCGTAGGCGAGCCAGACGAAATGGCGGACGCGGGCATCGTCGCGAAGCTGGCCGAAGAAGCGGCCAAGCCCGAGAACCGCGGCTACGCGGACAATGGGATCGCGGAATTTAAGGAAGCCGCGGCCAAATATTTAAAGGAAGTGTTCTCCGTCGACGGAATCGATGCGGAGACGGAAGTGTTGCACACGATCGGCTCCAAGCCCGCGCTTGCCATGTTGCCTTCGGTATTTATCAACCCGGGCGACGTAACGATTATGACGGTGCCAGGCTACCCGGTAATGGGCACGCACACGAAATACCTCGGCGGCGAAGTGTACAATATCAAGCTGACGAAGGAAAACAACTTCCTTCCCGACATCGACGCCATTCCGGAGGACATCGCGCGCCGCGCGAAATTGCTTTACTTGAACTATCCGAATAACCCTACGGGCGCCGCGGCTACGGTCGAGTTTTTCGAGCGGGTCGTCGCCTGGGCCAAAAAATACAACGTCGTCGTCGTGCACGATGCTCCTTACGCCGCTCTTACTTATGACGGCGCCAAACCGTTCAGCTTCTTGTCCGTACCGGGAGCGAAAGACGTGGGAGTGGAATTGCACTCTCTGTCCAAGTCTTACAACATGACGGGCTGGAGGATCGGCTTCATCGCCGGCAACCCGCTTATCGTTAAAGCTTTCGGGGACGTGAAGGATAACAACGACTCCGGCCAATTTATCGCCATCCAGAAAGCGGCTGCTTTCGGTCTCGCCAACCCGCAAATAACCGAAGAGATCTCGGCCAAATATTCACGCCGCCACAACATGCTTGTCGCCGCATTGAACGAAATCGGCTTTCAAGCGGAAAAACCGAAAGGCTCCTTCTTCCTTTACGTCGAAGCGCCGAAAGGCATCGTAGGCGGCCAACGCTTCGAATCCGCCGAGGATTTCTCGCAGTATTTGATCCGCGAGAAATTGATCTCCACCGTGCCATGGGAAGACGCTGGCAAATTCGTTCGCTTCTCCGTTACGTTTATCGCTCAAGGCGAGGCCGAAGAAGCGCGCGTAATCGACGAAATTAAACGCCGTTTAACGGACGTCCAATTCGAATTTTAATCGGGAAAAATCAGCTCGAATTCCTTGACACTTCATGTCGAACATGGGATAATCATTGTTAATGAATGGGTACCTTTAACTCAGTCCTGAGAGACTGGCAAGGTGGCGCAGAGTTGACACATATCCAGGTTGTACGATTGATCATGTCCCGCAGCATCTCTATGCGCTTTGGACAGGTTTCTCGGCGTACGCCTGTCGATATCCTCAATTGACTGAATCCTCCTTGCGTATGACGCAAGGAGGTTTTTTTGTGCAAGTAACGCGTGAAGGAGGGATCGAGATGTTGGACTCCCGCGTCATCATGGATGAATCCGCCATCAGGCGGGCGCTTACCCGGATCGCTCACGAGATGGTGGAGAAGAACAAAGGTATTCAAGGCTGCGTGCTGATCGGCATTCGGACGAGGGGGGTCTATCTCGCTCGCCGCGTGGCGGAGCGCATCTTCGATATCGAAGGACATCCGATCTCCGTAGGCGAGTTGGATATTACTCGCTACCGCGACGATCGTCCGACTTCCGCGGAGGCCGCGGGCGGCTTGCCGGACGAAGAGCTCAAGCTTCTGGTCAAAGACAAACGGATCATCCTGGTCGACGACGTGCTCTACACCGGGCGAACGATTCGCGCCGCGCTGGATGCTTTGATGGACTGCGGGAGGCCGCAATCGATCCAACTGGCCGTACTCGTGGATCGAGGCCATCGCGAGCTTCCGATCAGGCCCGATTACGTGGGCAAGAACGTACCGACCTCTCGGCACGAGAAGATCGACGTTTCGCTGAGCGAGATCGACGACGGCGACTGCGTTACGATCCTGCATCCAAGAGAAGCGGAAATCGGAAGATAACGTCACGGCTTACACAACAGCAGAGGAGGCAACGGTTAATATGGCTACATGGATCGTAAACGCCAAAAGATTAAATCCGGAAACCGGCGAATCCGAGCTTGCGCACGTTCGCGTGGACAACGGAGTGATCGCCGAATGGCGCCAGGGAACTTTGCCAGAAACGGCGGGTGCACAAGTCATCGATGCGAAGGGCAAGCTAATTGCGCCTGGGTTGATCGATATGCACGTGCACTTGCGCGAGCCGGGATTCGAATATAAGGAAACGATAGCAAGCGGAACGGAGTCGGCGGCCAAAGGCGGATTCACGACGATCGCTCCGATGCCGAACACGCGCCCGGTCATGGATACGCCGGAGACGATCCGGTTCGTACTGGACAAAGCGGCGACCGAAGGCGTAGTCAGGGTTCTTCCTTACGCGGCGATCACGAAGAACGAGCTCGGCCGCGATCTGACCGACTTCCCCGCTCTGAAAGAAGCCGGAGCGATCGGTTTTACGGATGACGGCGTCGGCGTGCAAAACGCGCAAATGATGAAGAACGCGATGGCGTTGGCCAAGTCGCTAGACATGCCGATTATCGCCCATTGCGAAGACGATTCGCTCGTCGAAGGCGCGGCGGTGTCGGAAGGCGAATTTTCCCGCAAGCACGGGCTTAAGGGGATTCCGAACGAATCCGAAGCGATCCATGTCGGCAGGGATATATTGCTGTCGGAGGCGACCGGGGTTCATTACCACATCTGCCACGTCAGCACCGAACAGTCGATCAGGCTGATCCGCCTTGGCAAGTCCGTAGGCGTTCGCGTAACCGCCGAAGTGTGCCCGCATCATCTGCTTCTATCGGACGAACACATTCCGGACAGCATGGACGCCAATTGGAAAATGAATCCTCCGCTTCGTACGCCGAAAGACGTTGAAGCCTGCATCGCGGCGTTGGAAGACGGAACGATCGACATGATCGTAACCGACCACGCTCCGCACAGCGAAGAAGAGAAAGCGCGCGGCATGGAGAGAGCGCCGTTCGGAATCGTCGGCTTCGAGACGGCTTTCCCGCTGCTTTATACGAAATTCGTCCGCACGGGACGCTGGAGCTTGGACTTCTTGCTCCGGAGAATGACCAGCGATCCGGCAAGGGTTTTCCGCTTGCCTTATGGCAATATCGATACCGGCGCACCCGCCGATCTTATACTTATCGACTTGGATAACGAACGGGAAGTCGATCCCGCTACGTTCCTCACGAAAGGTCGCAACACTCCGTTTACGGGCTGGAAGCTGCATGGCTGGCCGGCGCTTACGATGGTTGGCGGCAAGGTTGTATGGACAGAAGAGAACGGCATTAACCGCTAAGGAGTGATTGGGATGCAAGCAAGATTATTGTTGGAAGACGGCACGTTGTTCACGGGCCAAAGTTTCGGCGCTGAAGGCGGATCCGTCGGTGAAGTGGTGTTCAACACCGGAATCACCGGCTATCAGGAAGTATTGTCCGACCCGTCCTACTGCGGACAGATCGTTACGATGACGTTCCCGCTGATCGGGAACTACGGCATTAACCGCGATGACTTCGAAAGCATTCGCCCCTATATCCACGGCTTCGTGGTTCGTCGCCACGAGACGGTGCCTAGCAACTGGAGGGCGCAATATACGATCGACCAATTGTTGAAAGAATACGGCATTATCGGAATCAGCGATATCGATACGCGCATGCTCACTCGTATTCTCCGCCAGCACGGCACGATGAAAGGCGTTCTGTCGACAGGCAACGAGCGCGTGGAAGAGCTCAAAGAACGTCTTGACGCTTCTTCCCTGCTTCGGGATCAAGTAGCCCGCACGTCGACGAAGACGCTGTTCTCCAGCCCCGGCGAGAAAGAACGCATCGTGCTGATCGATTACGGCGCGAAGAGCGGCATTCTGCGCGAGCTGACGAAACGCGGTTGCGACGTCGTCGTCGTGCCTCAAGATACGAAGGCGGAAGACATTCGCAAGCTTTCTCCGGACGGCATTCAGTTGTCCAACGGCCCTGGGGATCCGAAAGACGTGCCTCATGCGGTCAATACGATCCGCGAGCTGCTCGGCGAATATCCGATCTTCGGCATCTGCCTCGGACACCAACTATTCGCGCTCGCTTGCGGAGCGGATACCGGCAAGTTGAAGTTCGGCCACCGCGGCGGAAACCATCCGGTTAAAGAATTGGAATCCGGACGTTGCTTCATCACTTCCCAGAACCATGGCTACACGGTCGTCGAGGAATCGATTGCCGGAACGGAACTGGAAGTGACGCATATCAACAACAACGATAAAACGATCGAAGGTTTGAAGCATAAGCGTTATCCGGCCTTCACGGTTCAATACCACCCGGAAGCGGCTCCGGGGCCTTACGACAATAGCTACTTATTCGATCGCTTCCTGCAAATGATTCGCGACAACAAGATCGCCAACCCGGAACGTCCACGCCAAGCGCAATTGTCGGAGACGCTGAGAGGAGAGCTGCAATATGCCCAGAAATAATGACCTCAAGAAAATTCTCGTAATCGGCTCCGGACCTATCGTCATCGGGCAAGCGGCGGAATTCGACTATGCGGGAACTCAAGCCTGCCAAGCCTTAAAAGAAGAAGGCATCGAAGTCGTGCTGATCAACAGCAATCCGGCTACGATCATGACCGATACGAATATCGCGGATAAAGTATATATCGAACCGATTAACCTGGAGTTCGTCTCCCAAATCATTCGCCAAGAGCGACCGGACGGATTGTTGCCTACGCTCGGCGGACAAACGGGCCTGAATATGGCCGTAGAACTCGCTCGCGCGGGCGTCCTGCAGCAAGAAAACGTGAAACTGCTCGGTACGCAATTGGATGCGATCGAGCGTGCCGAAGACCGCGACCTGTTCCGCGAATTAATGCGCGAGTTGGAGCAACCGGTACCGGAAAGCGACATCGTTACGACGGTCGAAGCGGCGGTTGATTTCGCGAACGGACTGGGTTACCCGGTCATCGTTCGTCCGGCGTACACGCTGGGCGGTACGGGCGGCGGCATCGTCGCCAACGAAGAAGAGCTGCGCGAAACCGTCGCGAACGGAATTCGTTATAGCCCGATCGGCCAGTGCCTGATCGAGAGATCGATCGCCGGCATGAAAGAAGTCGAGTATGAAGTCATGCGGGACGCGAACGACAACTGCATCGTCGTCTGCAACATGGAGAACTTCGACCCCGTCGGCGTTCATACCGGCGACAGCATCGTCGTGGCGCCAAGCCAAACGTTGTCCGACCGCGAGTACCAAATGCTTCGTTCGGCTTCGCTCAAAATCATTCGCGCCCTTAACATCGAGGGCGGCTGTAACGTGCAATTCGCGCTTGATCCGCAAAGCTATCAATATTACGTCATCGAAGTTAACCCGCGCGTTAGCCGCTCGTCGGCGCTCGCATCCAAAGCGACAGGCTATCCGATCGCGAAGATGGCCGCTAAGATCGCCGTCGGCTACACGCTGGACGAGATCGTTAACCCGGTTACCGGACAAACATATGCATGCTTCGAGCCGACGCTCGATTATATCGTGTCGAAAATCCCTCGCTGGCCGTTCGACAAATTCACGTCCGCGAACCGCAAGCTCGGCACGCAGATGAAAGCGACCGGAGAAGTCATGGCCATCGGCCGCACGTTCGAAGAATCGATCCATAAAGCCGTGCGCTCATTGGAAATCGGCGTTCACCGCATTTATCTCAAGGGCGCGAACGAGCTGTCCAACGAGATTCTGACGGCGCGTCTGGTTAAACCCGACGACGAGCGGATCTTCCTCGTCGCCGAAGCTTTCCGCCGCGGTTGGACGCTGCAGCATATCCAAGATCTTACGAACATCGATTGGTGGTTCTTGGATAAGATCGAGCGTATCGTTCAATTCGAAGACGTCATTCGCCGCGAACCGGCGTTGACGCCCGAAACCTTGTACAAAGCGAAGAGAAACGGGTTCACGGACCGTGCCATCGCCGAATTGCGCAACGAAGGTCATCCGAACAGCGCTCTGACGAAGGAAGCGGACGTACGCGCTCATCGTCTGGCTCAGGGACTTAAGCCGGTCTACAAGATGGTAGATACATGCGCCGCGGAATTCGAAGCGACGACGCCATATTATTACTCGACTTACGAGACGGAGAACGAAGTCATTCCAAGCGCGAAGGAAAAAATCATCGTGCTCGGTTCAGGTCCGATCCGGATCGGCCAAGGGATCGAATTCGATTACTCGACCGTACACGCGGTATGGGCGATCCGCAATGCCGGATACGAAGCCGTCATCATCAATAACAACCCGGAGACGGTATCCACCGACTTCAGCACTTCCGACCGTCTATACTTCGAGCCATTGTTCTTCGAAGACGTTATGAACGTCATCGAAGAAGAGAAGCCAATCGGCGTTATCGTACAATTCGGCGGACAAACGGCGATCAACCTGGCTGCTCCGCTCTCCAAAGCGGGCGTACGCATCCTTGGAACGTCCCTGGAGAGCATCGACGAAGCCGAGAACCGCAAGAAGTTCGAAGCTTTGCTTAGCAAGTTGAGCATTCCGCAACCGAAAGGTACGACTGTTACTTCCGTAGGAGAAGCAGTAGGCGCGGCGCAAGAACTCGGATATCCGGTTCTCGTTCGTCCTTCTTACGTACTCGGCGGTCGGGCGATGGAAATCGTGTACTCCGACGAAGAACTGCTCGCTTATATGGAAATCGCCGTGACGATCAATCCGGAGCATCCCGTACTGATCGACCGCTACATGCTGGGCAAGGAAATCGAAGTAGATGCGATCTGCGATGGCGAAACGGTCCTTATTCCTGGCATCATGGAACACGTAGAACGCGCAGGGGTACACTCCGGCGACTCCATCGCCGTGTATCCTCCGCAATCGTTATCCGACGATATCAAGCAACAAGCGATCGATATTACGATCAAGATCGCCAAAGAACTGAAAACGATCGGGCTCGTGAATATCCAGTTCGTCGTATGGCAAGAAAAAGTGTACGTGATCGAGGTTAACCCTCGTTCGTCGCGTACGGTTCCGTTCTTGAGCAAAGTTACGAAAATTCCGATGGCGAACTTGGCAACCCAAGCGATCCTAGGTAAAAAGTTAACCGAACTCGGTTACCAAGAGGGTCTCTGGCCGGAAGACGATTTCGTCTCGGTCAAAGTTCCGGTGTTCTCCTTCGCCAAGCTTCGCCGCGTAGACCCGACGTTGACTCCGGAAATGAAATCGACGGGCGAGGTCATGGGACGAGATCGTTATTATGCGAAGGCTCTCTACAAAGGATTGGTCGGTTCCGGAATGAAAATTCCGAACTCGGGAGCTATCATCGCCACCGTCGCCGATAAAGACAAGGATGAAGCGATCCAAATCCTGAAAGGCTTCTATGCCCTCGGTTACAAACTGATGGCTACGGGCGGAACGGCGGATGCGCTGGAAGCGGCAGGACTTAAAGTGCGCCGCATCAACAAACTATCCGACGGATCGCCGAACATTCTTGACTTGATTCGCACGGGCCAAGCGCAATTCGTCGTCAATACGCTGACGAAAGGCAAGGAGCCAGAGCGCGACGGCTTCCGCATTCGCCGCGAAGCGGTCGAGAACGGCGTCGTGTGCCTGACATCGCTAGATACGGTAAACGCGCTGCTCAACATGCTGCAAGCGCTCCGCTTCTCCAGCGAGCCGATGCCCGCATTCCAAGCTTAATCGATGAAAGCCGCCCGGTCCCCGAGCAACGAGGGGATCGGGCTTCTATATGAACATGAACCGATAGGAGGCAAAACCATGTCAGTATTGAGTCGCGTAGAAGCCGCTAGCAAAATTATGGTTGCGCTTGACAAGCCCGATGCCGCCGCGGCGTTGGCGCTTGCCGATCGACTTCAAGGGTCGGGGATTTGGGTGAAGGTAGGCATGGAGCTGTTCTTCGCCGCCGGGCCATCCATCGTTCGCGAACTGAAATCTCGCGGATTCCGTATTTTCCTCGACTTGAAGATGCATGATATTCCGAACACCGTCCGAGGCGGTGCTCGCAGTATTACGCGGCTGGGCGTGGACCTGTTTAATGTTCATGGAGCTGGCGGCCTCGCGATGATGAGGGCGGCTGCGGAAGGCGTACGGGAAGCGGTTGAAGCAGGGGGAGCGCAACAAGCTCCGATCGTAATCGCCGTTACGCAGCTGACGAGCACGAGTCAATTCGTATTGAACGAGCAGATCGGCATTGCAGGTTCGATAGAACAAGCAGTCGTACGATATGCCGGACTGGCGAAAGAAGCCGGGCTTCAAGGCGTCGTCGCATCCCCTCTTGAGGTCGCGGCGATCAAAGCTGCATGCGGAACCGGGTTTATAACGGTTACGCCCGGCATACGCCCCAAAGGCTCCGACGCAGGCGATCAAACCCGTATCACGACGCCGAGCGAAGCGGTCGGAATCGGCACCGACTATCTCGTTATCGGGCGTCCGATTACCGCGGCGAACGACCCGGCGACAGCGCTGGATAATATTTTGAAGGAGATGACCGAATAATGAGTAAATTAAGCTTGGAACAATTGCCGGCCGAGATCGCTGGCAACCTATTGGAGATCGGAGCGGTAAATCTTAGGCCTAACGAGCCCTTTACTTGGACTTCCGGTATCATTTCCCCCATTTATTGCGACAACCGCCTGACGATGAGCTTCCCGGCTATCCGCGATGCGATCGCCGAAGGCTTCGCTGCCGTAATTCGCGAGCATTTCCCCGATACCGAAGTCATAGCGGGAACCGCAACGGCGGGTATTCCCCATGCTGCCTGGGTCGCGCAAAAGCTCAACCTCCCTATGGCTTACATTCGCGATAAGGCCAAAGGTCACGGGAAACAAAACCAAATCGAGGGGCTTATCAAAGAAGGACAGAAAGTCGTCGTGATCGAGGACTTGATTTCTACGGGCGGCAGCTCGCTCAAGGCGGCACTTGCGGTCATCGAAGCAGGAGGAGACGTTCAGAGCGTTCTGGCGATATTCACCTACCAATTCGCCAAAGCGGAGGAAGCGTTCCGGGAAGAAGGAATCGAGCTGCGGACGTTGTCCAATTACTCGGCTCTGGTCGACGAAGCTCTTCGCAGAGGGGCAATCAGCGCTTCCGACGTTAGCCTCTTGCAATCATGGCGAGAAGATCCTCTAGCTTTCGGTAAGTAAGGCAGTAAGGCCAATAATAAGACCGTTCTCGTAACAGGGGACGGTTTTTTAATGTATAAATTATAATGAAATATTCGAAGACCTATGCTAATATTGGTGCAATGGAACCAGAGAAGGGGTCTTCTTATGTCATATGAACTATTAGTGGCCCACTGCCCGGAATGCGGCAATGTTTTTCAGAAAAACGTTCGTAACCTTTGTACTAACTGCTCTATTCTCGTGGACGATCAAATGTCGGCAATCGAAAAGTACTTGCTGCGAGACCGTATGGCAACAACCCAACAATTGGCTGCCGGCGTTTCGTTGTCCGTCCAGAAAGTCCGATCATGGATCAGAAAAGGCAAACTCAAAATATACGATTATCCTAACCTGACGGATCAATGCGACCTTTGTTCTT
This sequence comes from Cohnella endophytica, assembly GCF_003628305.1. Lineage (GTDB taxonomy): Bacteria > Bacillota > Bacilli > Paenibacillales > Paenibacillaceae > Cohnella > Cohnella endophytica. The sequence continues at coordinate 504,072 of NZ_RBZM01000004.1, forward strand.
CCGAGATCCGGAAGGGTCATCTATGTCCGTCATGCGCATCGCGAATCAACGAGGACATTGCTCGAACGTTCGAGCGCGAGCGTATCATGAAAGAGCGATTGAGAGCCGAGAACAACTACAGATACAAAAAATAGATTTATGTAAGAATTAAGAGGTTATCCCGCAGCGTCACTGCAGCAGGGATGGCCTCTTATATTATTTTCCGACATCTCTCGGTCTTAAGACCGAGGCGAAAAGCATGCGCAAGACCGTCGAGGCTTTAAGCCTCTTCGGTTACAATGTGATTGTTAAGTCAGGTCTGGAAAATAAAGGAGAGGAATTTATGTCCTTATTAGAAGCGAGAAACTTGAAGAAATCTTTCGGAACGGTTAAAGCGGTGGACGGAATCAGCTTTTCCGTCGAGGCGGGCGAGGTGTTCACGATTATCGGTCCCAACGGCGCCGGGAAAACGACGACTCTCGAGATGGTCGAAGGTTTGCAACCGCCGGATGGAGGGTCGATTTCCATCGCGGGGTTAACTTGGGATAAAGACGCGTTTGCCATTAAGCTCATGATCGGCGTTCAACCTCAGTCTGGCGCGATGTTCGACTTGCTGACGGTGAAAGAAAATTTGGAGCTGTTCGCTTCTTTCTATCCTAAGCCTAAGAGTACGGAAGAAGTGCTGGAGATGATCAACTTAAGCGACCATCGGAGCAAGAGAGTGAAGTCGCTTTCCGGAGGACAGCGTCAAAGGCTTGCGATCGGGCTCGCGATGATCAGCGATCCCAGTATTATTTTCTTGGATGAACCGACTACGGGTTTGGACCCTCAAGCTCGCCGCAATATATGGGACATCGTTCTCAAACTGAAGGAGCTTGGCAAGACGACGATCTTGACGACGCATTACATGGAAGAAGCGGAGAAGCTGAGCGATCGGGTATGCATCGTAGATCAAGGGCGTATCGTGACGTTGGATACCCCTGCCGCGTTAATTGAGCGGCTTACTAAAGAACGAGAAGTACGTCTGACGTTCCAGGATGGGGAAGAAGCGGCTAAGGAAACGGAACGGATGGCGATGGGAGAGTCGACCGTCGTTCGGACGCTTCGGGAAGGCTCTTCATTAAAGCTTTGGTCGGTTCAGCCCGAGGAAACGCTGTATGGCTTGTTCGGATTTACGAAGGAGCAAGGTTATAGAGTGGAACAGGTATCGATTCGGGAAATGAGCTTGGAAGACGTATTCATCGCCTTCACCGGCAAGGAATGGAGGGATTAAGATGAGCAAGAGCAAGCAGCTAGGCAAGCTGTTCGGAGCGCAGATCAAGATGATGTTTCGAGAGAAACAGGTTTGGTTCTGGAATTTATTTTTCCCTATTATTTTGATGGTGCTGTTCATGATCATATTCGGGGGCGGCGGCAGTAAGGAATTCAAGGCGGATATCGCCGTCGTCAAGCCGAGCGCGAACGCTACGGCCGACATGTTGGAGGATCATCTTCGCCAGGTTCCGGTGTTCAAGTGGAAGTCGGATCAGCCGGTCAGCCAGGAGCAGGCGGATACCTGGATCAAGGATAAAGACGTCGAGGCGGTAATCGTGCTTCCCGCGACGGAGGACGCGACGGCAGTCAAACTGATCGTAAATAAAGAAAACGAGAAGAGTGCCACTACGCAAGCCATATCGGGCATACTGGACCAGTTCATCCAACAAACGAATTTCTCCGTTGCCGGCGTTCAACCGACCTTTAAGTTAAATATGGATTCTATCTCCAACGGAAACGATGATTTAAGCTATGTGGACTTCCTCATGACGGGTATGATCGCGTTATCGATCGCGCAAGGCGGATTGTTCGGCATGGTGGAAATGGTGGAGATGCGGCGAAAAGGGCTGCTTAGAAGGTTGAGACTAACTCCGGTGAAAATGGGGCTGTACGGTGTCGCAGGGATGCTCGTACGTTTCGTCCTCGCCTTCGTGCAAATCTGCATTTTATCGGCAATCGGAATATTCGGTTTCGGGGCACATCTTCACGTCGACATCCCGACGCTCGTAATCGCATTTTTCGTAGGAGCTCTAGCATTTAATGCGCTTGGCTATTTATTCTCGTCATTCAGCAAAACTTTGGAAGCTTACATGGGAGTGGCGAACATCGCGAGTTTCCTGATGATGTTCCTAAGCGGGATATTTTTCCCGACGAACGGTTTTCCCGATTGGCTGCAACCGGTGTCGAAAGTGCTGCCTCTCACGTATTTCGTCAACGGAATGAGGGATGGAATGGTATACGGCAACGGAATCGGTACGGGAGAGTTTTGGATGGGGATCGGTATATTAGGCGCATGGGGAGCCGTCGCTTTCCTGGTTGCGGCTATGATCTATCGTAATGGGAAAGTGGAAGTTCGATAGACATGTAAAAAGAGGGGCTGTCTTGACGCGATAATCGCGTTTGCGTCAGCCCCTTTTCGCTATCTATGTCCATAATCCCCTTCGCTCAGGGTGACTCGCTGATCCTCTCTTTTCGAATCGCTATGTCCATAATCCCCTTCGCTCAGGGTGACTCGTTGATCCTCTCTTTTCGAATCGCTATATCCATTATCCCCTTTGCTCAGGGTGACTCGTTGATCCTCTCTTTTCGAATCGCTATGTCCATTATCCCCGTCGTTCAGGAGGGTTCTGTTATTCATCGTAAAGTCCCCTGCCCGATGTAACCACAATCGACCTGAGCGAGCGGGATAATGGCGATAGCAATACGGTTATAGGCTTATCAACGAAACTGAGCCACGGGGATAATGGCCATAGGACTTCCGAAGCGTTGCCAATCGCGGACCTGAGCGAGAGGGATAATGGGCGCACAGAAGACGAGACCGGGTCTGCCCGTAAAGTTACTTCAATTGCGCGAGCCAATCGCGAATGTCGGAGTTCGGCAAATCGTCGACGCTCGGAATCGGAACGGGCATATCGGATAGCCTGTATTTATTTTTCAACGCAAGAATGCGCCGAACGCTCTGGTCGATCCGAGACTCATCTATTTGACCGGACTTGACCGCTTGAAGCAACTTGTCGTACACCTTTTTCTCCGTATCGTAACCATGTGCCACGAGGATAATGTCGCTGCCCGCCTCGATGGATTTCACCGCGGAGTCCGCTATGCCGTAGTGGTCGGCGATAGCGCCCATCGTCATGTCGTCGGTAATGACGACGCCGTCATAGCCGAGCGTTCCGCGAAGCTGATCGCCGATGATCTTCTTGGAGAAGGAGGCGGGGGCATTCGGATCGATTTTCGGGAATAAGATATGCGCGACCATGACGGCATCCGCTTTATCGTCGATCGCAGCCTGGAAGGGGATCCATTCCAGCTTCTTCAATTGTTCGGTCGTTTTGTTGACGACGGGCAAATCCAGATGGGAGTCGACGGAAGTGTCTCCGTGGCCGGGAAAATGCTTAACTACGGCGACTGTGCCTCCATCGCGCAAACCGTTCATTTCGGCGATTCCCATCTTGGTGACCAGGTCAGCTTTATTCCCGAACGATCGAGTGCCGATGACGGGGTTTTTAGGATTGCTGTTTATATCCAGCACGGGCGCGAAATCCACGTTAAATCCTACGAGCTTCAATTGTTGCGCTAGCAGTGCCCCCATTTGCTCGGCCAATTCCGGTTTTCCAGTCTTGCCGACCTTCGCCGCGTCGGGCATGGCGACGAATTCCTTCGGCAAACGGCTCACTTTGCCTCCTTCTTGATCGACGCTAATGAAGAGGGGAGCGGGATTGCTGAAATTCGCCTTTTTGAGGTCGTTAACGAAACGTACGGAGCCTTCGAGATCGGAGAAATTATTTTTATAAAAAATAACGCCTCCGACGAATTGTTCGGTTAACATTTTTTTCGCGGAATCGTCAATTGAAGTTCCTTCGACGCCGACGAGCAACATTTGCCCGATTTTTTGTTCCAGAGTCATCGCTTTGATCGTTGCGCCGATCACATCCGCTTCAACCGGCGAGGAAGGAGACTCGGCGGGAGTCGAAGAGGGGGACGATGCGGATGCCGAAGGAGACGCGGAAGTAGCGGGGGGCGGGGATGTCGTACCCGAAGCCGTGTTTCCGTTGTTTCCATTGCCGCATCCGACGGCGAACAGGAGAAGCAGTCCAATACCGGCACTGCCCATGCCCCGCGTTAAATTGATATTCACTAAGTAAGCCTCCTCTTAAGCAAAAGGCTCCCGCACTCCCCGATTCAGGGTGCAGGAGCTCTTATGAAACGATTAAACCGTGAACGAGCTCTTTAACGAAACGATCCGGTTAAATACCGGATGCCCGGCCGTCGAATCTTTAGGATCAACGTTAAAATACCCATGACGGAAAAATTGATACTTGTCTCCGCCGACGGATTCTTTCATTCCTTGCTCGACGAAGCCTTCGAGCGTTTCAAGCGAGTTCGGGTTGAGATGGTCGAGGAACGATTGACCTTCTTCTTCCTCCTCATCGGTAATCAGCGGCTCGTAGAGACGGAATTGAGCAGGGACGGCATGCGTCGCTTCGACCCAATGGATCGTGCCTTTGACTTTGCGCCCGGCAAAACCGGAGCCGCTCTTCGTCTCTGGATCGTAGGTGCAGCGAAGCTCGACGACATTTCCTTCCGAGTCGAGAACGACTTCCTCGCACTTAATGAAGTATGCGTGTTTCAAGCGCACTTCGTTGCCCGGGAACAGGCGGAAATATTTCGGCGGAGGATTATCCATGAAATCGTCGCGCTCGATGTAGATTTCCCTGGAGAACGGAATTTGACGATGTCCCATGTCCGGGTTCTCGGAATTGTTCTCGGCGTCCAGCCATTCGACTTGACCTTCGGGATAGTTCGTGATGACGACCTTGAGCGGTTGCAGCACGGCCATCGTACGAAGCGCTTTAAGCTTCAGATCCTCGCGGATGAAATGCTCCAGCATCCGTTCGTCGACGATGCCGTAGCTCTTCGCGACGCCGATCTCCCGGCAGAAAGCCCGGATCGCTTCGGGCGTATAGCCTTTGCGCCGAAGTCCGGAGATCGTCGGCATGCGCGGATCGTCCCAACCGTCCACCGCTTTTTCGTCCACGAGTTGTTTCAGTTTTCTTTTGCTCATGACGGTGTTCGTTAGATTCAGACGGGCGAATTCGTATTGGCGAGGAACCCACTTCATTTCGCTCTCGCGGATTACCCAGTCGTAGAACGGACGTTGATCTTCGAATTCGAGCGTGCAGATCGAATGCGTGACGCCCTCGATCGCGTCTTCCAGCGGATGGGCGAAGGCGTACATCGGATAGATGCACCATTTGTCTCCGGTGTTGTGATGAAACGCGTGGACGACGCGGTAAAGGATCGGATCGCGCAAGTTGACGTTAGGCGAAGCCATGTCGATCTTGGCGCGCAGCACCTTCTGTCCGTCCGCGAATTCACCATCCTTCATTCTGCCGAACAAATCGAGATTTTCCTCGACCGTCCTGTTCCGGTATGGACTTTCTTGTCCGGGAGCGGTCAGCGTTCCTCTCGTCTCGCGGATTTGGTCGGCGGTCTGATCGTCCACGTAAGCCAACCCTTTGCGAATGAGCAACAATGCCCTTTCGTACATTTCTCCGAAATAGTCCGAAGCGAAGAACAGTCCGTCCCACTCGAAGCCGAGCCATTGCACGTCTTGTTTGATGGATTCGACGTACTCTACGTCTTCTTTGACAGGGTTCGTATCGTCGAACCGCAGATTCGTCTTGCCCTTGAATTCGTCGGCGAGCTCGAAGTTCAGGCAGATCGATTTGGCATGGCCGATATGCAGGTAACCGTTAGGCTCGGGGGGGAAGCGGGTGATGACTTCCTTCACTTTTCCCGACGAGAGATCCTCGGCTACGATGTTCTTGATAAAGTTCGATGACGACGTCTTTGTTTCCAAGCGGACCAACCTTCCTCACAGTAGCAAGTATATCTTCTAATAATACACAAAAGAGGCGGTGCTTATAAAGGGCTGAACGAAAAAATGGTGAAATGTCGAAACCCGTTGTCGAAGTAACGCTTTTGTTTTATGAGTTTTCTTCTAAAAAAATGATAAAGGTTTCATTTTTCCGTAACTTTTCTTTACAAAGCCTCGTTATAATCAATGAATAGATTGGAAAAGGAGGAAATGACATGTTGTCATGGTTGGGTCGAGGCTCTACGGCGGAGAAGGCCCCGGACGATAAGGAAGCCGCGGAGCGGAATGCGGATTCGGATAAGAGAGAAATCCGGTCGGAGCCGTTGTTGACCGTTAGCAACGTGGAACGTTCCTTCGATGTCGGCAGCCAGAAAATCCGCGTGCTTAAGGGCATCAATCTTGACCTGTATCCGCAGCAACTGGTCATGCTCAGGGGGAGATCGGGCTCCGGCAAGACGACGTTGATGAATTTAATGGGCGGGCTGGATACGCCGACGGAGGGCGAAATTCACTTCAAAGGCCGACCGTTTCACAAATGGGACGACGACAAGCGCACCGAAGTGCGCCGAAAGGATATCGGGTTTATTTTCCAAGCCTATGCCTTGATGCCTCTATTGTCCGCTTACGAGAATGTCGAATTGTCTCTTCGGATGGCGAATACGCCCCGGGGGGAATGGAAGGCAAGAATTATTTCCTGTCTCGATCTGGTCGGCTTATCGAAGAGGATGCATCACCGTCCTTTCGAGTTGTCCGGAGGAGAGCAACAGAGGGTCGCGATCGCAAAGGCGATTGCCCACAAACCCAGCTTGCTGCTCGCGGATGAGCCGACGGCGGAATTGGACAGCCAGATGGCCGCGCAGGTCATGCAAGTGTTCAAGGAAATCGTCGCGACCGAGAACGTGTCGATCTGCATGACGACACATGATCCAACAATTATGGAGGTAGCAGACCATGTCTATGAAATGGTGGATGGCGTATTCGTCGGAAAGTAAACGGGAAGCGCTCAAACGAAAACGCCGCAAAACTTCGGTAGCGGCGGCCTCGCTAGTGCTTTCCTTCGCGCTTGCCGGCTGCAGCATGCTTCCGAGCGAACCGGTGGAAGAGGACTTGTCCGCGATTCAATTGCCGAAAATTTCGGAGAAGCCCAAATACGACGTGACGACGAAGACGTTAGAAACGACGGTACAAGGCTCGGGTAGGATGATGTCCACGCAAGAAAAAACGTTATACTTTACGCTGGAAGGCAAGCGCCTGAAGAAATTATACATACAAACCGGTGACAAGGTCGAAGCGGGTCAGGCGATCGCCGAGCTCGACGTCGACGATATGAAGAAAACTTTAAAGAACCAGACGCTTGCTTTCAAGAAAACGGAACTGGCGATGAAGGATACGCTTCGCAAACGCGACGAGATGGATCCGATCGAGTTCGAGCAGCAAATGCTGAGCTTCGAGGAATCGAAGCAAGTGCTGGTCGATATGCAGGAAGATATCAACAAAGCCGTATTGACCGCGCCGTTCTCGGGTACGATCGCGTCCGTGTCCGTCCAGGAAGGGGCTTCGATCAAAGCATACGACACGATCTGCGTCGTCGCCAACCCGAGCAGCTTAATCGCAGCCGCTACTTTGTCCAAAGACGATCTGGAGAAAATCGCCCTCGGCATGGAAGTTCGCGTCGATATTAATAACGCCGGGCAACTCAAAGGCACTATCAAGCAACTTCCCATTCCATCCGACAACCAGAACGGAAACGGAAATGGAAACGGCAACGGTCAAGGCGGCAGCGCCGTCGAAAGCCTCAACAAATACTTGCTGGTCGAAGTAGCCAACTTGCCGAAGACGGTTACGAGAGGCACGCCGCTGTCGGTTTCCATCGTCGTGAACCGTAAAGAAAACGCGACCGTTATTCCGTTAGCCGCGCTGCGTACGATCGGTGCCCGCACGTATGTTCAGGTCGTCGAAGCCGACGGAACTAAGCGCGAAGTGGACGTGGAGGTCGGACAGCAAACTTCGACGGACGCGGAAATCGTGAGCGGATTGACGCCGGGGCAGAAAGTCGTAGGTCGTTAAACGATGAATGCACTTATTCGGTTTCTCTTCCGCAAAATGTGGAACACCCGTTGGATGACGCTAAGCACGCTTGCCGGATTGCTCGTCGCGGTAGCTTTCACGACGAGCATTCCGATGTACGCGGACGGCGCCTTGAAGCGCGTCGTCTCCCAGTCGCTGAAGGACAATAGCGAAGGACTCCCTGCGGGATCGTTGCTGATTCGGTACCAATCAACGGACGGGAAGACGGACATGGACAGCTTCAAGGAAGTCGATAAGTATATCGGCGAGGAAGTTCCGTCCAACATCGGGTTCCCTGTTCAAGTAAGCCAACGCAGTTTGTCGTTGCGCAGCGGCGAAGTGTCTCCCGAGGACCCGAAGAAGGTCGACGCGAGCCGTACTCGCAAGCTTACGTTATCCGCATACAGCGGTCTGAAGGATCAGGTCGAAGTGGCGGGCGGCAAGTGGTTCGCCGACCGGGCCGAATCGGACGGTACGCTCCAAGCGGTCATGATGGAAGAGGCGATGTTCCGCAACGACCTCCATGTCGGAGACGTGTTGCTCTACCCGATATATGGAGGCTTGGACCTGACGCTTAGGGTTCAGATCGTCGGCTCCTTCAAGGCAATCGACGACAACAGCGATTATTGGTACCAAGGGCTGGAAGGCATCATGAACAATCTGTACATCGCGGATAACGCATTCGTCGAGGATCTGGCGGTGAAGCAACATATTCCGGTACAGATGGCGGCTTGGTATTCGGCCTACGATTTGCGGGAGATCAAGACGAGTCAGTTGACTCCGCTCACCAACAAATTGAACCGCGTCGATATCGAGGTTTACAAGAAGCTGAAAGACACGCATCTCGAGCTTTCGTTCGCCGATATGCTCAGCGAATTCCGGAGAAGCAGCATTCAGCTTCAGACGCTGTTGTTCACTTTGGCGGCGCCTATGATCGCGATGGTATTTTACTTCATTACGATGAATACGCAGCAAGCGCTCGAGAAGCAACGCTCCGATATCGCGGTGCTTCGAAGCCGCGGAGCGAGCACGAGGCAGGTATTCCTGCTGTTCTTGCTGGAAGGTGCCTTGCTCGGAATCGTCGCATTGTTGGTCGGGCCGTTCATAGGCTGGTTCATGGCCAAGAGCATCGGTTCGGCGAGCGGCTTCCTCGAATTCGTCGACCGTAAGGCGATTCCCGTCGGCTTCTCGACGGACAGCGTATTGGCGGGAGTCGCCGCGGTCATCGTGGCGATCGGAGCGGCGGTCATTCCCGCCCTCGTGTTCACGCGAACTTCCATCGTGGATTACAAGCGGCAGATGGCCCGGGGAGACCGTCAGCCGTTCTGGCAGAAATGGTTTCTCGACGTAGCGTTACTCGGAGTTGCGGGTTACGGCTGGTATTTGTTCAACGAACGCCAGATGGTTTCGTTCCAGACAGGCGTAACGACGGATCAGCTAAACGTTCAGCCGTTCCTGTTCTTCGTGCCGGCGATCAGCATTTTCGCAGGGGGGCTAGTTTTCCTAAGGCTGTTCCCGTTACTGTTGAAGCTGTTTAACTTGATCTGGAAAAAGATTTTGCCCGTACCGTTCTATCTGACGCTCACGCAATTATCACGTTCGTCCAAATCGTATTATCCGCTCATGATCTTGCTCATCCTTACGCTCGGGCTCGGCGTATACAACTCTTCGGCCGCCCGTACGATCGGTTTGAATTCGGAGGAGAGGATCATGTACAAATACGGATCCGACGTCGTCGTCAAAACCGTATGGGAAGGCAATGCGGAATTTAAGGCCCCGAAAAAGTCGCAAGGCGGTTCCGGCGGCGGTGGTTCCGGCAGCGGCGGTTCGGGAGGCTCCGGCGGAGGTCAAGGATCGAATCCGACTCCGACGAAGATTAATTACAACGAACCTCCGTTCGAGATTTTCCGTACTTTGCCCGGAGTGAAGCAAGCTGCCAGGGTGCTGCAGACGAAGAGCAGCTTGACGATATCCGGCAAGACGGCGGGACAAACGACGATCATGGGCATCGACAACGTCGACTTCGCCCGGGTCGGATGGCTGCGCAAAGATATGTACACCATCAATCCTTACAAATATTTGGCCTGGATGGGTCAGGTGCCGGAAGGCGCGCTTATTTCGTCCAACGTAGCCAAAAAGTTCGACTTGAAACGCGGGGATAGCGTATCGACGGTCATTCAAGATCAGAAAATCGATTTCGTCATTCTCGACATTTTGCCTTACTGGCCTAGCTTGTATCCGGATCAAGCGCCTTTCCTGATCGCCAACCTGGATTACATCTACGATCAGGTGCCGCTAATTCCTTACGACGTATGGTTGAAAATGGACCCCGACGCCAAAACCGCGCCGATCATCCCTGTGTTGCAGGATAAAGGGATCGAACTGGCTTCCATCGACGACATGCGCAGCGAGCTCGTTACGCAAAGCAAGCACCCTGCCCGGGGAGGCGTGTTCGGCATTCTGAGCTTAGGCTTCCTGGTCACGATCATCGTCTCGTTGTCGGGTTACGTGTTGTTCTGGTTTTTCAATCTCTCGCGGAGGGTCGTGCAGATCGGGATATTGCGGGCGATGGGACTTTCGCGCAAGCAGTTGACCGGCATGCTGCTGCTGGAGCAAGTATTTACGGCGGGATTGTCGATCGGCCTCGGGATCGGCATCGGAAAGCTCACGAGCATTCTGTTTCTGCCGTTCCTGCAGACCACGGATAATTCCGCGAACCAAGTGCCGCCATTCCGGGTCGTTTTCGCGGCATCGGATACGATGAGGCTGTATATCGTCGTTGCGGTCATGATGAGCATAGGCGTCGCGCTTCTCATCACGCATATTCGGCGGCTGAAGGTTCATCAGGCCGTCAAGCTCGGAGAGGAGCGGTAAACGATGATTCAATGCGAAGGGCTCGTCAAAATTTACAAAGCCGACGATCTGGAAGTCGTCGCCCTCCAAGGATTGAACCTTAGCGTCAAGCCGGGCGAAATGATGGCGATCATTGGCAACAGCGGAAGCGGGAAATCGACTCTCTTGAACATTCTTGGAGGTCTGGACCGTCCTTCCGCGGGTCAAGTACAGGTAGGCCCATGGAATCTTCTCAAGGTGGACGACGAAGATCTCGTGAAGTACAAACGGGATACGGTCGGCTTCATCTGGCAGAACAACGCGCGAAACTTGCTGCCGTTCTTGACGGCGCTAGAAAACGTCGAGATGCCAATGATGTTCTCCGGGAAGCTGGACCGGGCTTACGCCAAGCAATTGTTGGAATGGGTCGGGCTTAAGGAAAGAATGCACAACAAGCTTCAACAGCTGTCGGGCGGGGAGCAGCAGCGGGTGGCCATCGCCATCTCGCTCGCGAACCGGCCGCAGCTGCTGCTCGCGGACGAACCGACGGGATCCGTCGATTCCCGCACATCGGACGTCATTATGGATATTTTCCGCAAGTTCAACAAGGAATTAGGGCTTACGATCGTGATCGTTACGCATGATTTGTCGCTTGCCGGCAAGGTGGATCGGGTCGTCGCGATACGGGACGGTTTGACGAGCACGGAGTTCATTAAACGCAATCCGAACCTCGATCTGTCTCTTCCGTTGTCCGAGGGGCAAAGCGCGGAAGAAATTCACGAAGCTTACATCGTCGTAGACCGGGTTGGTCGACTGCAGATTCCTAAGGAATACTTGCAGGCTCTATCTATCGGAGACAAGGCGACTATGGAGTTCGACGGCGACAAGATCGTCATTACGAAACCGAAATCATTGGAAGGGGATCAAACCGCATGATCAAGACATCGAAACGCGCACGCAAATGGGTGCTAACCGGACTTACTTTATCTTTATTGATTCCAACATTGGCGGCTTGCAGCACGAGCAAGGGGAAAGACGCCGACGTCAAACGAACGCTTCGCATCGGCACGATGTATGGTACCAAACAGGACGATTCGTGGTTCCGCCAACAATTTACCGACATTTTCGAAATAACTCACGACAGCAATATCGAGATCGAAATCGTGCCGGCGATCGATTATTCGGAACAACAGTTCGAGGATCAATCCAAACAGCAAGAACAGCCGGATCCGTTGGAGAAAGTGAAGGCGATCATGACCGGCACGAATCCGGTGGACGTCATGATCTTCGACTTGGGCATGCTCGGCCAATTGGTTAACGAGAACTTGCTCAAGCAGCTTGATCCTTTGCTTAAGGAAGACAAAATCGACGTAAACGATTTCGTTCCGACGGTTATAGAGGGCATTAAAGATCAAGGAAACAACTTCATCTACGGCTTGACGCCGACGTTTACGCCTGCTGCCTTGTTCTATAACAAGACGCTATTTACGAAGCAGGGCGTAGAATTCCCGAAAGACGGCATGAGTTGGGACGACGTCTTTAATCTCGCGAAACGGATGAAATCCGGAAGCGGCAAAGACTCCGTCTTCGGCTTCACCTTCAATCAATGGGGAGCGGGCGATAACTTTTGGGATGTCCAGAACTTCGCGGCCCCGCTTCAATTGAAAATGTTCGACGCGAAAGGCGAGACGATGACCGTGAATACCCCGCAATGGGAAGCGGTATGGAAGTCGGTTACGGATCTGTACAAGGATCACGTAACCCCGCACCAAGAAGACATGCAAGCGATGTACGAAGAACCGGCGAAAGATTCGATCCGCAATCCGTTCCAAGGCCAATTGTTCTTGAACAACAAAGTAGCCATGACGATCGGAAATTACGATATGATTAACCAGATCCAACAATTGAACGATAACGCCGATAAACTCAAAATCAATAAATTGGATTGGGACGTCGTAACGGTGCCTTTCCATCCGGGTCATGAAGGCATCGGCGGAAATATTTATCTGAATAACCTTGCCGGTATCAACGCCAATGCAGCGAACCCCGATGACGCATGGGAATTCGTTAAGTTCATGAACGGCAAGGAATGGGCGAAGCTTAAGTCCCGCAGCACGTACGAGATGTCCGCGCGCAAAGAGTTCGTGAAGGTTCGGGAAGGAATGAGCTATAACCTGAACGCGTTTATGACGATGAAGCCGGCTCCTTTGTTGCAATCGTCCGCGGCCGAACAGAAGCTGTATCGCGAAAAACCGAATTTGGATAAGGTTACGGAGCTAGGCTCGAGAGCTTACTCGGATGTCATCCAAGGCAAGAAATCGGTGAAAGAAGCGCTTGCGCAATGGGAAACGAAAGGAAACGACCTGCTTCAAAAAATCAAGGCGAATCCGAAAGGGCCAATCGATGGCATCTTCGACGATGTCTATGGCGGCGGCGGAGGTATATCCATCGATAAGCAGGCCGTAATGGAAGCCGCTGGCGAGGGCTGATAAGGAAAGATAAGCGGTTGAGAAGGAAATATAAGTGTCATGACCGAACCGCTCGAACCTGAGCGGTTCGGTTTCTTTTTGCGCGGAAATCAGGGTTCAAAATCGGCAAAGCCGCGCATCCTATGTTCATCCACGCTCTTACTGGAATCCTACATTGCGGAGGGATCGACAATGAAATGGGTATATTGGTCAAGGCTGTACGATAGCAAATTCCAAGCGGGTTGTCTCGTCCAACGGATGGAGCACGACAGTTGGGTGTTCGGCGTAGACGTGCCGCAAGAAATCGAAGTATTCCGTTCCCGCAAAGGAAAATACGGCGTCCGTTATTTGCCCTAAACAAAAAACGCTCGCCTCTCGGTATTGGCAAGCGGAACCCTCCTATGCTAAGCTGATTTCTAGGTTAACGAAAGAGGAGGAATCGTTCATGCGTAGAATGCCGTTGTCCGCGGACACCGCGGTTAAGTTAGCGGATTATATGAAGGTGCCGCTCGAGCATCTCATGCACATGCCGCAACACATTTTAATGCAGAAATTAGCGGAGATGGCGAAAGCGCAAACGTCCGAAACGGAGAAAAAATCGGAAATCGAGGGAAAAACAGAATAAAGTTGTTGACGTGCCGATGTGATTTATAGTATATTATTACTTGTCGCCAATAAAGGCTTCATTGATAAAAACGACGCGGGGTGGAGCAGCCCGGTAGCTCGTCGGGCTCATAACCCGAAGGCCGCAGGTTCAAATCCTGCCCCCGCAACCAACCTTATCTCTTCTCTGGACCGAGACGGGGGCCTTTAGCTCAGTTGGTTAGAGCGGTCGGCTCATAACCGATTGGTCGGGGGTTCGAGTCCCTCAAGGCCCACCAAGCCATTTCAACAAGCTAACTTTACGGAATACATAGTACGACATTACATATCCTACCTTAGCGCAATTAATCATTGCCGGTGGGGTCCCTTATGCCGGGATGGCGGAATTGGCAGACGCACAGGACTTAAAATCCTGCGGTAGGTGACTACCGTACCGGTTCGACCCCGGTTCTCGGCACCACTTTGAATTTGCAACCTCTTTAGCGACACCCGACTCGATCGGATGCGGCGAAGAGGTTTTTTGTTTTCTCGTTAATATTAAGTGTTTGTTATAATAAGTGTACAGAAGTGGGGGGGGGGAAGTTCTATGGAACTCGATAAGCTGGACGGGGAATGGGGGCGCATGCTCGGAGAAGAACGCGAGAAAACCTATTACCGGGAGTTGATCGCTCGCGTGGAAGAGGAATATCGCGAGGCGACGGTATATCCTCCGCGTTCGGAAGTGTTCCGAGCGCTCGAGCTTACGCCTTACGAGAAAGTGAAGGTCGTAATTCTAGGACAGGATCCGTATCATGGAGCCGGACAAGCTCATGGTTTAAGTTTCTCCGTACAACCTGGCGTGAAACTGCCCCCGTCCCTTCGCAATATTTTCAAGGAGCTTGGCGACGATGTCGGTTGCCCGGTACCCGGCGACGGGTGCTTGGAACATTGGGCTAAACAAGGCGTTCTGCTTCTTAATAACGTTCTGACCGTCCGAGAAGGGGAGGCTAACTCCCATCGCAAACTAGGTTGGGAGAAGTTCACCGATCGGGTCGTCGGCCTATTGAACGAGCGGGAGACGCCTATTGCATTCGTGTTATGGGGCAAGCCGGCGCAGGATAAAGGACGTTTCATCGATACGGAGAGACATTTCGTGCTGAACTCGGTACATCCGAGCCCCTTGGCCGCTTACGGGGGGTTCTGGGGGAGTAAGCCGTTCACGCGCTGCAACGAGTTCCTCAACGGAATCGGCATTGACGAGATCGACTGGCGCCTTCCGGAGCCGGAGGAGTTGAAGCCGTGACCGGGAACGCGAAATGGCTCACGCCGACCTCCGGTTATTTGCAAGGGTATTCTCATACATTGAATCCTTATGTGGGATGTTCGTTCGGTTGCTCTTATTGTTATGTGCGCCGCATGCCGGTCGGTTTATTCCGCGGACAACCGTGGGGGAGCTGGGCGGAGCCAAGGAAGGCAGATCCCTCCAAGTTCAGGGTCGAATTGGCCAGAGCGAACCAAAAAGGGCCCGTAACCGTGTTCTTCTCGTCGGCGACGGACCCTTATCAGCCGTTGGAAGCGACTCTCGGGGTTACGAGGGCGTTATTGGAGGCGATGGCGGACGAACCGCCGGCGTTCGTGCTGCTGCAGACGAGAAGCGCTCTGGTCACCCGAGATATCGACGTTTTGCAACGTTTGAAGGGGAAGCTGAGGGTTAGCATGACCGTCGAAACGGATCTGGAGGAAGTCAGACGAGAACTGACCCCGTCGGCTCCGCCGCTAGCATCCAGATGGTCCGCCCTAAGGCGGCTGAGAGAAGCCGGAATCGACATCCAGGCGGCGGTATCCCCGATATTACCGCATTCGGCGGACTTTGCCGAGCGGCTTGCGGAAGCCGTTCCGAGAGTCGTCGTAGACGATTATTTTCGAGGCGATGGCAGCGGAGGGAAGCGAAGCGCGGCGCTTGACTTAAAATCTCGTTATGAAAAAAACGGATGGATCTCGTGGTACGATCCATCCGTTGCGGAGCATTTAGTCGCGAAATTGCGGTCGATGATGGGAGAAGCTTCAGTAGGATTCAGCGCAGATGGTTTTGCGCCTCCTCGAGCTGTTTTACGCCCTTATTTGACGGAAGCGGATAACGGACTCAATACCGGCTTAAAGGCGGACGAAACATAAGTAACGGTTTTCAGCTCGGTGATCACTTGGGCATACATTTTGTTCGGATCGGGCTGTATGGCTTTGTACTGAATGATGGCCTGGCCGTTCGCGAATTGAATGCCCGTAATCTCGATTCCGTAGCCTGGATGCGGTGCAAGCGCGGACAAGGTCACTTTTAGGACCGCGTCCGTTTCTTTTTCTACGGTTAACTTAGCGTCCGTAAGGACCGGTGTTTCAGGTTGCGGTTCGGTCGGTTTTGTCGCCGCGATGTACTTTACCGTTTTGTCGATCATGGAAGTCGCCTGCGTGCGGGTGATATGGATTTTCGGATAAAACTTTTGTTTGCCGTCCAATGTCGCGATTTTGGCGATCAACAGCTTTTGGATGCTATCCATATAACCTTTCGTCACTTGACCGGCATCTGCGATATTAACGTAGATTTGGATCCATACATTATCTTGCTTATGGCTTAAAGCTCCGAATAACCATTTGGCGAATTGTTCCCTCGTAACCTTGGCGGAAGGATTAATATCCTTCGGTAATTCCAATCCGTTGTATTGGGCGATGATAAAATATTTCGCGTAAGCGGACGTATCCTTCACTTTCGTATAATAATCGCTGGCTTTAGGTTCCTTAATGAATCTGAGGTTGTCGATATTCAGATCAAGCCCTTTCACGATCATGGTGACGGCGGTTGCGGCATCCAGGCCTGAGTTCTTAGCGTTGTTCCCCTTACCGTTATTTTCATGCGCGAATGCAGAACTGCTGACGCTTAAGGCGAACATAGCAGCAAGCAAGATGAGCATAAAAGGTTTGCTCCATGTTTTTCTCATCATTATCCCTCCAATTTGTATTGTTTTCCTATTTGCACCCCCATAGACGCGAAGAGATTGGAAAAGGTTGCACGAAAAAAACGCCAAGCTCGTGGGAGCTTGGCATAGAGAGGCACCGATAGACGGGCGAGGAATCCTGATAAGGGTCGTAAATGGAATTCATAATCCTAGTCGATTAGACACATCCATGAAAGTTTTTCCGATAAGTATGAAGACTAAAACGATAAAAATTACGAGCACGATTAAAGCGACTACCGAAAGATTCACTGATACACCGCCTTATGGAATAGTAAAAACCCGTCATTCTTATGAAAGATGACGGGTTGGCAACAAATTAATAACCGGCTTTAAGAATAATCACCAAAAGAATAAAAAGCACAAGCACGAATGCTGCAGCTCCCATTCCGCCGTAGCCGCCGCACGAGCCAACACCGCTGATTTCACAACCCATGTCAATCACCGCCGTTTATTTATTGTGATATTTCATCACACATTAGCTTATGTTAAGATAAATTGATGGACAGGTACATTCACACAGATCGGTCAATGATCAGCATTTGCCTAGGTGACTATCGAAGGAGAATGTTGATTTTGTCGAATTGTTGTTATGTGGAGGGGGTGAAGTTTTGACAGGTGTTAACAGAATGGAATACCGAAATCAGGTGCTAACGGAATTATATAACCATCATTTTATCGAAAAGAAGCATCAGCGCCGGTACCATGACGAGGAAATGCTGGATAACGATTTTTACATGGCGCTCATGTACTGGATAGATAAAGGGTTTATTAAAAATTTATCGACCACGGATCCAATCGCCTATCTCTACCGAATAACGGCCAACGGTATCGATTATGTAGAGGCTTCCGGGTTCTCTTTGGCGTAGACAAGATTTGATTAGCCTCTCGGACAAATAAAAAAAGCCCCATCATGAGGCGGCTCATGATGGGGTAAAACTAAAGCGGCGAACGCGAATTATCTTAGTAGATTCCAGTTCCAGCACGCAGAATGATTACCAGCAAAATGAAAAGAACAAGTACAAATGCAGCAGCTTGCATTCCGCCGTAACCAGCGCAGGATCCAGCGCCAACTCCGCCAACTCCATAGCCCATGTAAATCACCACCAGAGTTTTTTTGTGACTGTTGATCACACAGACATCATATGTGGGGATAAACATACCGCCAGTGCATTCGCACAGATTAATCAATAATCCGCATTTACCCATAACGGCCGGTTCGACCCTACGTTGCCGCGACTATTCCCCGGATTTAATGAAATCTTCAATCCGCGATCGAATTGCATCGCGAACGTTCCGAAACTTCTCCATGATCTCGTCTTCAGTTCCGGTTGCTTTGGCCGGGTCATCAAAGCCCCAGTGCCATTTCACGACATTAGGATTAATAATTATCGGACAATGTTCATCCGCATGCCCGCATAATGTTATTACATAAGTAGCCTTGTTCAAAATTTCCGGGTCTATGACATCCGAGGTATTCCGACTGATGTCTATTCCGACTTCCTTCATTACTTTTACGGCCCGCGGATTTAGTCCGTGAGCTTCCAATCCCGCGCTTTTAACTTCGTAACGGTCGCCACCGATCGCGTTCATAAAGCCGTCCGCCATTTGACTGCGGCAAGAATTGCCCGTACATAAGAAATAAACAAGCGGTTTATTCATCGTTTATTATTGCCCCTTTGCTGGTTGGATTGATTAAGCGATAATTTTGAGCCAGAAGAACAGTCCGGTAAGAGTAATAAGCAGAACCGGAATCGTGATGATAATTCCCGTTTTGAAATAGGATCCCCAAGTGATCTTAACGCCTTTGTTAGACAAGACATGTAGCCAAAGGAGCGTAGCGAGAGAACCGATCGGGGTAATTTTCGGTCCCAAGTCGGAGCCGATTACATTGGCATAAATGAATGACTCTCTAACAATGCTATCCGTATCCGTTCCCTGAATGGCTAGGGCGTTAATCATCACGGTAGGCATATTATTCATTACGGAAGACAGTATTGCGGCGATAAATCCTGCGCCGATCGTCGCGAGAAAATTACCTTGCTCGCTGACGAACTGGAATAAGTCGCTTAACTTACCCGTCATGCCGACGTTACGCAACCCGTATACGACAACATACATCCCGATGGAGAAGATGACCACTGCCCAGGGAGCTCCTCGTACAAGCTTCCAGGAATGAATCGCTTTGCTTTTTCTGGCCATAGCCATAAATACGATAGCCGCGATTCCGGCAATGAGGGAGACGGGAACGCGAGTGATCTCGCTTGTTAAATAGGCCACTAGAAGTATCGCTAATATGACCCAGGAGATCTTGAACAATCGGATGTCCTTTATCGCCTCGTTCGGTTTCTTCAATTGAGATAGATCGTATTGGGCTGGGATTCTTTTGCCGAAATAGAGGTAGAGAACGATTAAGCTTGCACCGATCGAGATGAGCGTAGGGACTATCATACGACTTGCATACTCAACGAATCCAATCCCGAAGAAGTCGGATGAGACGATGTTTACTAGATTGCTCACGACTAATGGCAATGAAGCGGTGTCGGAAATGAACCCGCTTGCCATGACGTACGGAATGATCATTCGTTCGTCGAATTTCAACGCGCGAACCATGGCCAGGACGATCGGGGTCAATATTAGCGCCGCGCCGTCATTGGCGAAAAAGGCGGCAACGGCTGCGCCGAGCATTACGACATAAACGAACATTCGTCTTCCGTTTCCTTTGGCGAAACGGGCCATATGAAGAGCCGCCCATTCGAATAATCCGATTGCATCCAGTATCAACGAAATAAGGATTACCGCAACAAAAGCTAAAGTCGCATTCCATACGATCTGCGTAACGTTCCAAACATCTTGAAGGTTCACGACTCCGCATAAGAGAGCTAAAACGGCGCCGCCGCTCGCGGACCAACCGATGTTCAGACCTTTCGGCTGCCAAATAACAAATAGCAAAGTAATTACAAAAATGATTGAAGCGATGAGTAACATAATACCTCCCCGTTGTCTTAATTCGTTTGTTCGTGTATTCTTGTTGAAGCTTATCACTTCAAGTTAACTTGAAGTCAAGGGGGACTTGTGAATGTTATCCATTGGTGAAGTGGCCGAGAAGAGCGGTACTGCGACTTCGGCTCTGCGGTATTATGAAGAGATCGGTTTGATTCCGCCTCCAGCGCGACAAAGCGGCAGAAGGGTGTATTCGGAAGACATTCTTGGCCGATTAGATACGATTAAGCTTGCTCAGAGCGCCGGATTTCAAATCCAGGAGATTAAGCAACTTCTAGACGGATTCGATTCCAACGTTCCGCCATCTGAGCGATGGAAGGTCATGGCACGGAAGAAACAGGAGGAGCTTGAATCGAAAATCAATCAGATGACGAAAATGCGGACGATCTTGGCGAAGAGCTTGGATTGCGATTGTCTATCGTGGGAAGAATGCTTCGCGGATAATATTAAGAAGGATTGAATCGTAAGTATTCTGTTGATCAAACGTTAGTTAAGTCAGCCCTCTCGATAGATTAAGAAATGCTTCCTAGGAGTGCTCGAATGATCTGGCTGAGTAATAATAGAAGTGGAAGAAACAAAAAAAATAAAATTAAAAAGCCGCTTCTCTTAGCTTTCCCATCAACTCGAGCAGCTGCGTCATCGCCACAACTGCATAGTACCTTTGGCGACAGCTCATAACCAAAAGATGCTTCTGCAAAGTTACCTTTAAGGACGATGTGTTTCATCCCGCATGAAGAACACTCGAGTTCAAGATTACCATTTGTTACTGCTATGTATTTCAAATGAAGTGCCTCCTATTTTAAAAAATAGAATTCTTGTTCGCTTGATCATTTTTATTCTACTTAAAATACTTTAAGTCATAATTCGACAAACTCTGGAAACTTCCTTCATAAATTGATCAATAACAAAGAGCCTAGCTTTAATTAGCCGGGCTCTTTGTTATTACTATGATGGGAGAGTTTCAATCGGGATTTGTCCGGAATTCTTCTTCCATAATCTCTTGAAGATTGTCGGACTGTTCGGGGTCATTGGCCATGTCAGCCGCAAGCTCTGCAATTTGTTCTTCGTAAGTGTGATTTTCTAGATCATCGATGTTTCTTTCGGTCATAGGAAAGTCTCCTTTGAGGGGGTTCAACATCAATAATCATTTGCTTAAGGTTTGCTTTTTATTCTAGGGAAGCCGAATACGCCGCTTTGTATGGGGGGGGACGGATATTAAGCAGATCTAACAAATACCCGCCATCTCATCTTACCTGGATTTATCTATTACGTTGCAACAATAAGAATCCGCTGATAGTGGAAGTCCTTTTACTAAACACAATTTTGAAACCAACATCATGGTCTAATAGGCATGCTAAGGCTGTGCTAAGCAATGCATTGTGTTTCAAATCAGCCGTACACGGTCGAGCATTTCCGATGACTCTAGCAGCAATAATCCTACGAGCAGAACCGGGAACCAGAGGGTTTCTTGTCCAACTTATCAAAACCAAATCAGGTTGGGGAATAGCTTTTACACTTACCACGCATTATCGCCTCATTTCTTTTAGCTACCCTATATTAAATGCGAAGTAGATAATAGAGGTGCTAATTAAAAGGCGGAGTAAACCTAAGGTAGCTGTACAGGGTTTTTACAAAAAGCGAGTAGGAGGGGAGAGATATAGTTGAAAGGAAAGAGTTACGGAGCAACGGATAATTACGAGGATAAGCTAATGCTTTTCATGGAACGCTTCAGGGATTGAGTTTCCGGGTCAAAAGTACGCAGGAAAGAGAATAAAAAAGAGAGCCCTATAGTTCTAAGGCTCTCGGTCGCTTATGTATGGTGATCTGAACAGGGATCGAACCTGTGACCCCCACCCTGTCAAGATGGTGCTCTCCCAGCTGAGCTATCAGATCATGTTTGTTTTAGTGTTCGTATTTCAGCGGCGACAAGAGATATCATACCAAGTTGGGAATGCGAAGTCAACACTTTTCCTAAAATTATTTTAGTTTATTGTACGCCTAGCTTTCGTGCCCTTTATTCCCGGCGAATGGTGATGTTTCTCGTTATGGAAACGTACACATGGTAGTAGCGGTAATTAGCGGGAGGAGCGGACCATGAGAGAAGCGGTTTTGCTGTTCATATGGTTGGTCGGGCTATTCGGCTTAATCGGAGGAGTTCTGGTTGCAGTCGCCCGATTCGTGAAGAAGGACTCCATGAATTACGACAAACGCTTTACTTGGGCGGCGTTCTCGTTATGGGGGAATAGCCGGAACGAGAATACGACGAATACTCCCGGGCAAGACGAATAAACGGATACGTATATCAAAAGGGTGACTTCATGCCATACGGCCGAACGTCACCCCGGGAGCGATTTATTCTTCTTCATCCCATTTGCGGGAGTAGGCTTTCTTAGTGGCCCAAAGTACGACCCAAATAAGCAGGGCCGCGATAATGCCGCCGATGATAAACGTAGTTAACAATGCGATGTCGTCCTTTCATGCTTTGTCTACATCCCATTTTACCTTATCGTTAGGCAAAAGTTAATCCGTCCCACTCATATACCCGATGCTGTTCGACAAATCGCATCGCTCCGGTACGTCCGACGAACTCCGGTTGGTCGTCCCCGTAATGCATTAGGAACGTACGCTCTTGAATGGGCAACGGCAAAGTCAAAAGCTGCGGCAAAGACGCATGTACGACGCCCGGAGGGTGCAACTGGCAATCGTGGAACAGCGCCTGAACTCCCCGGTCATGAACGAGAGAATGAAGCAAGTCCGGATCGAAAACCATGTCCGCAGAATAGAAAAAGGTATCGTTAAACAGCAACGAATAGCTAGGCTTGTTCGGAATATGCGGAGTTAGCATCAATTCTACGCTTAAGCCGGGCAGGAGCTCATGAGTCGTGTCCGCCGCGAGAGGACGAACGTCGAAGTAATCGGATAACGTATCGGCGGGGTCTTGCTGAAGGCCTCCTCTTAAGGAATGCTCCCATAACGTATCGATTAACGTATCCGCGATATATAGGATCGGCTTGCGGCCGAAAACGAATTTCGATTGAAAAGCGAACTCTTCCATTCCCCCGATATGGTCGGCATGGATGTGCGTTAGCAATACGGCGTCGATCTCGCCGAAGTTGTAACCAAGCTCGTGAAGCGCTTTGGGGGCGGTAATCCCGCAGTCGACCAGTAGGTTGCGGCCATTCGCTTTAAGCAATGCGTTATTGTTGTTGAAGGCTTTGGCGAAGGCGCTTCCCGTACCCAACATCTGAATTTTCAATTCGAAACCCCCTAAACATGGATGACATTGTTTGACGTAAATCACTTTACCCAATGTACCATAATTTACCTCGTTAAGGTAGAAGGCCACTGAAAAAAGCTATCGGACCATTGTGGCGGTATGGGCGCTTGGCGCATAGGCTGTGAGGGAGTTATTCTCTCCGATGCGCGAAGCGAAAGGAAGATCACGATGGCGAAGGCGGCGAAGAAAAAAAAGAAGGTACACTCTGAGCGACAACGGCCTCAAATGAAAATCGTAACGTCCGACACGTGCGCGGTTTGCAAAACGCCATGCAAACGCGGCTTGGACTATTTAGCGAAAATGAGAATTCCTGGAGCGTCAGGCAACGGCGTACCGTGCGTGTTAACGCTGCCGGGACGCAAGCCTTAAGAAGCGCAAGCGGGCAATAAGGCATGGAAACTTTCATTTCCCAGGCAAGCGCATACTTCGTCAGATTGCGACATGAAAAATTTTTCATTTCCTGCGCAACTTTCCGCTCGACCGTCGGTATAACCCAATACAGACAAGTAAGTGAGTCGGTGAAGACGGAGGATGCTGATGATGAAGGTCCGTAAACTCGTTCTATTAACATTAGCTTTTAGTTTGATTTTCGGTAGCGTGGCTTATGCCGCCGATTCCGCTACGCAGAAGTTGCGCTTATGGATAAATAAGAAGTCCGAGTCCTCCGGCGTGGTTGCCGTGGATAACAAGACGTATATTTCGACCGACATCGTATCCGACAAGCTCCAAGCGATCGTGATCAAGGACGATAACAAAGTCGTGATATACAAGCCTAACGTCAACATGCTTACGAGCAAAAATGACGGTTCCATCTTCGGCGACGTTCCGCAAGGCAAGAAAGTGAAATTCAATACGTTTATTCAAGTCGACTCGTTAAAAGTCGATATCAGCGCGTTGAAGCTTACGATCGCGGACCCCTACGGAGACGAAACGCTTGTCGAGACGCGCAAATCCGGCGACGACGATTTTCCGGACGGCAAGGACAACTACTGGATTACGATGAAAGATATTTCCTACATCTTTGACTCTGCCGGGTTGTACACTCTCCGTTTCTGGATGAAGCCCGCCGGAGAATCCTCGTTCCAGGTCGTGGCCGAGAAGACGATTACTTCCAAATAATCCAGAGGATCCACTTAACGCCCGTTCCCGCAAGCCGGAACGGGCGTTTTTCGTTTGACCCCCGATAACGGAAATGTTACGATACGTGAGTAGGTAAATTCAACCGATTGAACGGAGGTTCGCCATGAGCGATCATGTCCACGACGAGAATTGCGAACATGACCACGACGAAGCCGTATTTATCGTAACGGACGAAGACGGCAACGAACACGAGATGGTTCTCGTGTATACATTCGAATCCAATGATCGTGCATATGCCGTTTTGTTGGACCGTAACGATCCAGAAGATGACGGCGTCATTTTCCGCGTCGAAGAAGAGGGCGAGGACGAAATCCTCGTCAACATCGAAGACGATCAAGAATGGGAAACGGTCATGAAGGTATATGAAGAGCTTGCTGCCCTTGAGAACGATAACGGGTAATCAAGCCGGCAATAACGTCGCAAGAACGAAAGCAGCAGTCGAGTCCCCGCAAAGCGGACCCGACTGCTGCTTTTAAGTTTGGTTATTATTTGCGTGGATTAAAGTAGATCGTCCGCCCGTTGAACATTTTAACTTCCGCCTGTAGTTGTTTGCCGATCCATTTGCACAATTCATTCGCCTTGGCTTTGTCGCCATGCGTAGAATCGTTAGGAAGGACGAGATGGATGTAAGGGACGATAGATCCGTCTTCTTCGCGGGTACCCGTACCGACGACGATGTACCGATAAAGAGGATTAATTCCCTTCAGATAGAACCATTGATCCTGTGCTTCAGGCTTACTCTCGATGCTGTAAGGGAATGCTGCTTCCGCGTAATCCCAGCCCAGCTGTCGGCCGGTTAAAGTCATCTGCTCCTTGTAATGGCCCAGTTGCTCCTTTACGCCGTTCAAGTCGATCTCGGCTACGGCAGAGCCTTGCACGAGAGATATGTAAGCGCTTTGACTCATCGGGTTCCACCTCCACGCCCATGATAGCATTTCCCCGATCGGTTGGCAACGGGTTCCAGCAACAGTCGGGACGCCGCCGTCAGCGGATCGAAAAAGCGCCTATTCCCATAGGGAACAGGCGCAAGAAAGTTACGAGATTGCCGTTTCTTCCATAATTACTTTGACGTTCGTTACGGACCTGTCTTCCGGACCTTTAACGGGGAGACCGACTTCCAAATGATCTGCGATATAATCGATATTCTCCTGGGAGATCACTTCGCCCGGCAGCAAGATCGGAATACCCGGAGGGTATACGTAGATGAACTCGGCGATAATCCGGCCGGCGGATTCCCTGAAAGGAACGAGCTCCGTTTCTCCGTAGAACGCGTCCCTTGGAGTTAATGCCAGGTGGGGAATTTCCGGAATTTTGACTACGACCTCCGGAATTTCTTTGTCATCCGCATGGTAGGCATCGGCCATCGCTTGCAGTGCTTCTATGAGTATGCCGATCGACTCCTCGTTGTCGCCCGGCGTGATCAAGCACAAAATGTTGTACATATCGCTAAGCTCGACTTCGAGACGGTAATGCTCGCGCAACCAATTTTCCGCGTCGTAACCGGTAATGCCCAGATGACGAACGTGAATGGCCAACTTAGTCGGATCGTAATCGTACGTCGCTTCATCGCCAAGAATTTCTTCGCCGAAGCTGTACAAACCTTCGATCCGGTTAACCGCCTCGCGGGCTTTCAAGGCCAGTCTCAGCGTTCTTTCCGCAATTTCTTTGCCGTGCATGGCAAGCTGGCGTCTAGCGGTGTCCAAGGAAGCGAGCAACGGATAGGAAGTCGAAGTGGTCATGAGCAAGCTCAGAATCGTCTGAACGCGTTGGGGATTGACCAGGCCCTTGCGAATATTCAGGATGGAGCTCTGGGTCATCGACCCTCCGAGCTTGTGAATGCTCGTAGCGGCCATGTCGGCTCCTGCTTGCATGGCGGATAGTGGCAAGTTTTCCGAAAAATGAATCAGCGCACCGTGGGCCTCGTCTACGAGCACAGGAATGTCGTATTCATGTACTAGGTCGACGATTTCTTTCAAATGCGTGCATACACCGTAATAGGTCGGGTTGATAACGAGCACCGCGGCTGCGTCGGGGTGGCGTTCAAGCGCCCTGCGAACGGAGCGAGTCGTGACGCCGTGGTCGATCCCAAGGTTCGTATCGCGAACGGGCGAGAGAAACACGGGACGAGCTCCGGCGAAAATGATCGCGGACAAAATCGATTTATGTACGTTGCGCGGGATAATGATTTTATCGCCGTGACCGCATACGGATAAGATCATCGTCATGATGGCGGTGCTTGTTCCTTGAACCGAGAAGTAAGTAGCATCCGCGCCGAAGGCGTCGGCGGCAAGCTGCTGGGCTTCAAGAATAACGCCGATCGGTTGATGCAAGTCATCAAGCGGAGCGATGTTGATCAAGTCGATATCTAGAACGTTCTGGCCGATAAAGTCGCGGTACTCGGGATCCATTCCCACGCCTTTCTTATGACCTGGAATGTGGAATTGCACGGGATTCTGCTTCGCGTGGGAACGCAGCGCGTCGAATAACGGAGTACGATTATGATCCATATGGAGTTCCCTGCCTTTCTCGAACATACGTCGGATAGGTTTGAACGCTTAGTTCAAACAAGCATGAGTATAACAAAAATAGGGGGGAAATCAACCGCCGTAGGAACAATGTGTCCTCCATGCGAGCGATGTTGCCCAACTTGTCACCAAAACGTCAACAGAACGGATTTGGAACGAAGCCCCCGATATGCTACGATTATTTCATCGAATCGAGATTTAGATCAGTTTCGCAACGCAAATGACAGAGGAGAGACAATTTCCGTGAAAAGCAAATTAGCTATCGTTGGACTTATGCTCTTTACGATTTTTATCGGATTCGGCATCATTATTCCCGTATTGCCTCAATTAGTGACGGAAGCCAGCAAAGAATCGGCGAACTGGCACACGGGGGCGATGCTCGCGATTTATTCCCTCATGTCTTTCCTGCTCAGTCCCGTATGGGGAGGACTGTCCGAGCGTATCGGGCGCCGGCCGGTCATCATGACGGGCGTTCTCGGATTCAGTATCAGCTTCCTCTTGTTCGGATTATCTGGCGATAACTTGGCGATCATGTACGCTTCCCGTATATTGGGCGGTCTGTTCTCGGGGGCGGTCGTCTCATGCATCGTAGCCTACGTCGCGGACATAACGACCGAGAAGGAACGCACGAAAGGAATGGCGGTCGTCGGGATGAGCATCGGACTCGGTTTCACTTTCGGACCCGGATTCGGCGGGTTCTTGAGCGAAATTCAGATCCATACCCCGTTCTATGCCGCCGCCGCGCTTTCGTTCCTCGTTTTCGTGGCCGCATGGTTCAAGCTTCCCGAATCTTTGCCGGCGGAACGCCGGGCATCCCAGGATTCGGCAAAGAGAGTATCTCGCTGGACCGCGTTCCAGGGGCCGCTTAAATCGCTGTACGTGCTCGCATTTTTCGTTACGTTCTCGCTCGCCATTCTGGAAGCGACTCTTCAACTGTTCGGCATCGACAAATTCGGCGTTACCCCGCTGCAGATCGGAATGATGTTCTTTTTCTGCGGATTGGCGGGAGCGCTCGTGCAAGGCGGCTTCGTACGCAGGAAGGTGAAGAACGGTCAGGAAACCCGTTACATTGCCATCGGGTTGGTCATCTCCGCGATCGGTTTCTTCTTGCTCTTGACCGCTTCGAGTTGGGTCATTGCGACCGTGTACCTATGCGTGTTCGGAATCGGCAATTCGCTTATTAAGCCTTGCGTTACTTCGCTTATCACACAGAAGACGACGGTCGGACAAGGCATCGCCTCCGGGCTTAGCTCCTCGATGGATAGCTTGGGCCGAATCGTCGGGCCATTGCTGGGAGCGGCGTTGCTCGGCGCTACCTCATGGTTGCCGTTCGTCGTCTCGGGCGCATTATCCATCGCCGCGCTCGGATTGCTGGCTCAATTCCGTAGCAAAGTCCGTCAGAAGGCGCACGCATAACCGATAACCGACACCCTTCATAAAGGAATGCAGAAAACCGGAGCCCATCGCTTCGGTTTTTTTACGTTCTATCAATTTGACTCAGCAGTTCATATTCCGTTCATAAATCCCCTTTATGATAAGAAGGGAATGATTTCCAAAAGCAGACTTCGGCAGGAAGTGGCATCAGACTTTAGTCTAGGTTGAAGTCCGGTCTGCAGTCGTTTCTCACAATGCCAAGGAATCCGTTATGCTTGAGACACAGAACAATCAAAGGTGTGGAAGGGGAATTTTTTCGAGTGAAAAGTTTAATTAACGGCGCATTCCGCAACAAAGCGGCAATGATCATCATTGTCATCATGGTTTTAGGGATGGGGATTCTCAGTTATACGAAGTTGCCGAGGGAGTTTCTGCCCGAAGCCGACAACCCGCAAGTTACCGTATCGGTAATCGGGCCGGGTTACGACGCGTCTTCGATGGACCGCTCCGTAACTGGGCCGTTGGAGAAATCGTTGGCGGCTATTAAAGGCAAGACAAACGTCTTTACGAACTCGGGAGACGGCTTCTCCCAAGTAAACCTGAATTTCGATTCGAATACGAACATGAAGGAAGCGAAGGCGGAAGTCGAGAAAGCCGTTAACGCGGTTCGGCTTCCAGCTAACGTGTCTCCGCCTTACGTCGTGCAATTCAATACTTCGATGATTCCGATCTCATTCGTAACTCTAACCTTCGAAGACGGATTGACGGATGCGCGGAAGGATGCGCTAGAACAGCAAGTGCTTGGCGAATTCGAAGCGATCGACGGCGTCGGCAGCGTTCAGATGTCCGGGAAGTCCCAGCCGAAAGTCAATATCGTACCCGACCTGGCCAAGCTTGCCGAGAAGGGCGTTCCGCTGCAATCGCTGTACGGCGTACTGCAAGGACGCGAAGCTTCCGCTTCCGTCGGCGAGAGTACGCTTGGCGGCCAGGTCGTGAACTTGAACGTCTCCGCCGCGCTGAGCGACGTCGAAGCCTTGAAACGTCTTCCCGTCGCGCAAGGCGTTAAGCTCGCGGACGTAGCGACGGTTACTTACGATGACGCAAAAGAAACGCTGTTCCATATGAACGGCAAAGACGCGCTCAATTTCGTCATCTCCAAAGGCGCCAATTCCAATGCGGTCAAAGTCGGCGGCGCGGTAGAAGACATCGTCAAGAAATACAATGGCGAGAACAAATCCGTCAACATGATCGTCTACATCAGCACGTCCGAGCAAGTGGTTCATTCCGTAGACAGCATGATCCGCGAAGTATTAATCGGTGCCTTGCTGGCAACGATCGTCATCCTGATCTTCATGCGCAACATTCGCGCGACGCTGGTTACGATCGTCTCGATTCCGCTATCGCTCGCGATGACGCTTTATTTGCTCGATATGTCGGGCATTACGCTTAACATTCTTACGCTCGGCGGTGTCGCGGTTGCCGTCGGACGTCTCGTCGACGATAGTATCGTCGTTATCGAGAATATTTTCCGCCGTCTGCAGCAAGAGAAGTTCTCGCGCGATCTCGTAATCGACGCGACCAAAGAAGTATCTCGGGCAATTACGGCGTCCACTCTCGCGACGATTTGTATTTTCTTGCCGATGAGCTTGCTAAGAGGCGGTCTGCAATCTTTCTTGCTTCCGTTCGCCCTGACGATGACCTACGCGATGCTATCCTCGTTGCTCGTAGCATTGACGATCATCCCGCTCATGAGCTCCGGTATGCTCAAAAAATCGAAAATCAAGGAACATCAACCTTCCAAGCGGTTCGTTCGCTTGCTCGAATGGAACTTGCGTTTCAAATGGATTCCGATCATTGGAGCGATCCTTCTGCTCTTCGGTTCCATTGGAACGTACATTGCGATGCCTAAGGGCGCGATCGATTCGTCCAGCGCGGAGAACCTGAACGTGAGCTTGGAATACAAGCCGGATACGCCGATCATCCAAGTGCTGGATAGCGGCAGTAAGCTGGAATCGTTCCTCATGAATCGCGACGACGTCGAATGGGTCACGATGAGTAACGGGAATAGCGCGGAAGCCGCGAAATACGCCTCGGTACAATCTCCGACGCTCGTGTCTTACATGCTGAAAATGAAAAAAGGCGCGGATGCCGAGAAAGTGATCGAAGCCGTTAAAGCGGAAGCCGCGAACTATCCAGGGGCGACGCTGAATACGGGGACGGGAACTTTCCTTTCCGGCGGCGGAAGCTCGACTCAAGTCATCGTCGACATAACGGGGGATAATCTCGAGACGATCGGCAAGACGGCCGAGGAAGTCATGGCCAAGATCAAACCGATCAAAGACGTTCTGAAAGTCGAAAGCAACCAACAAGAGAAGAAAACGGTATACACCTTGGAGATCGATCCTACGACGGCCAAGGGCGGCGATGTCGCCATGCAACTTCAAGGCATGCTCAATCCGGTGCCGGTAGGTTCGCTGACGATTGACGATCAAGACATCTCGGTTATGCTGCAACCGGCTTTGAAACCGACATCGGAGAGCGATTTGTCCGCGCTTACCATTATGACGGACGCAGGACCGAAACCGGTATCCAGCATCGCCAAATGGGTGAAAGCGGAGCAAGCGACGACGTTCTTCCATAAGGACGGCAAAAGCTACGTTCGCGTATCGGCTTCCGTCGAACCGTCCCAACTGTCCAAAGTCGGTTCCGAGATCAGTAAGCAGATGAAGGAAGTGAAGCTGCCTGAAGGCGTGAAGCTGAACGTAGGCGGCGCATCCGCCGACCAGTCGGCGGACATCATGAGCCTATTGATGATGGCGCTCGTGTCCATCGGGATCGTTTATCTGGTTATGGTATTCACGTTCAAGACGATCAAAGCGCCACTGGCGATTCTCAGCTCGATCTTCTTTATTCCGATCGGTTCGGTGCTTGGTCTGATCGTCTCCGGGATTACGCCGGACTTCACCGCCATCTTCGGCGTCGTTATGCTCATCGGTATCGTCGTTACGAACGCGATCGTCTTGATCGACCGCGTGAAGCATAACGAAGTCGACAAGAACATGACGATTCGCGAAGCGCTTCTCGAAGCGGCCGGCATTCGTATGCGTCCGATTCTGATGACCGCGATCGCGACGGTCGGTGCGATGCTGCCCCTCGTCTTCAGTTCCGCGGAAAGCGGAAGCATCGTCTCCAAAAGCCTTGCCATCGTCGTTATCGGAGGCCTCGTCATTTCGACGGTGCTGACGCTGGTCATCGTGCCTTGCATTTACGAATTGCTGTACTTCCGCAAATCGGCCAAACAACGTAAATCCGCCGTGAAGGCGGTCGACGCGGGAATCGCGCAATAAATCGGGTTCATGCACAAAGCCGTTCAAGGGATATTCCCTTGAACGGCTTTTGTTGTACGCTATTATTGCGGAATCGCTATCCCCTTCGCTCAGGCGAATGCCATGCGATACAAAGGCAACAACGTCTTGAACGTTTCCTTTGTTTTGCTCAAGAAAGCATCGGCATCGGATAGAATCGGATCGCCGCGCCGGATATGAATGCCGCACGTAAGCTCAGCGGCTTTGACGGTTTTAAGTCTGGTAAACAATTCGGCCAGTTCGTCATTCGTCATTTGCCCATGCACGAGCCCCGTAGGAACCATATGGTCCTTAGACCAGACGAAGCCGGCGGGAACGGAGCGGCGTATGGATTCCAACTCGTTCAAGGCGCGCTCCGCGAAGGCGTCCTTATTCGGACATTCATAAATAATGGCGAACTGCACGAAGACGTGGCTTGACCATAAGCCGATCTGAAAATGCGGGTAGGCTTTATAACCGCGCTTATTATTGGCGAAGGCGACCCAACTGTCGTTCGGAGGGTTAACGGTTCTGCGCGCATGCTTGGCCACGTGGACGAACATCTCTTCCTCGCACATCGACTCGAGCGAAGGGATGATCTCTTGGCCGATGAGGTGGAATTTCGGCCGGACGTTCTCGATGAGCGCTTCCATCCGCGCTTCCAGTCCGGCGATCTCGAATACCGCGAAATCCCGGTCCTCGAAACCTTGAAACTCGGCTAAAGTATTTGTCGATTGGGTCATATGAGAACTCTCCTTTCACGAGAGTTTAACATTCTCGTCCGCATGTACGCAATATTGGGATGAACGGCACCGGATTGCGTAAAAAATAGGAAGGAAAATAGTCAAGAAACCAAGTTGCCATAACATAAGATGGAGTATAAGATAGTAGTAAGCCACAATATTCAGACAATTCGGTCAATATCTCAAGCCATGCGATTAATGCAGGAGGGGGGGATGGCCGTGAACCGCAGCCATGAGGTGGAGTATTGCAACCTAGAGCTACGATTCGAACGTCGCCAGATTCAGAATTTGATCCGGGAACTCATTCAGGAAGGCTATTCCCTGTATTGGAACGAGAGCGAGCATCAGTTCATCGTATCCGTAAGAACGGGCCGTAAATTGCTGAAGCTTAGGTTCCTCAGAGTGCTGGGCCGCTACAAAATGGTCGGAGATTATTTGGTCAAGGACGAGAAGCTGTCGCAATGGATCGAGAAGCTTATCAACGATACCCGAGGTCACGCTGTCGTAAAGAGAATTCACGACCGTCAAGTGCTTAGAATCGAGAATATCATGTTCGGCGAAATTATCCGTCTCGTGGAGGTGTCCGGCATGGAACATCGGATTATTTTTCAAAAGCGGCCTCAAGTTACGATAGAAGACATGGTGCAGGCCTTCAAATCAAAAAGAGCCGAGCTGCGAGCGGGCGTGCTACGCCTTGAGGTCGATTACGAACTCGCCGTTCTTCACGAGGCGATCGCGAACGATTGGACCGAAGCGATCGAGTCCAGCAAGGAAAAGCTCAAGGCTATGCGTACCGAGATGCTTCTATTGGAACTTTAACCAGCGCGTAAACCCATATATGAAACAAGAGGAGACCCTAGTCTTTAAGGGTCTCCTCTTTATTTAGGAATAGATTAGTTCGCTTGAGCGAATTCCAATTCGATGTGAACTTTGATAGCGTCGCCTACGAGCAGGCCGCCCGTTTCAAGCGCGGCATTCCAAGTTAATCCGAATTCCGAACGGTGGATAACGCCGTCGGCCGCTACGCCCAATTTTACGTTGCCCCACGGATCTTTGGCAGGACCGGAAATTTCCGCGTTTAACGTAACGGATTTCGTTACGCCGGCGATCGTAAGATCTCCGGTTAGCGCATAGTCTTCGCCGCCTTTGGTTTCGATCGAGGTTTTCTTGAACGTAATTTGCGGGAACTGCTCGGCATTAAAGAAGTCCGGTGATTTCAAGTGGCCGTCGCGTCCTTCGTCTTTCGTGCTGATGCTGTTGACGTCGATCGTAAGCGTCGCTTCCAGATCGGCCAAGTTCGCGGGATCCGCGGAGACGGTTGCGTCGAATTCGTTAAAGTTGCCGCGTACGTTCGTGATCATCATGTGACGGACGCTGAAGGAAATTCCGCTGTGAGATTTATCAAGTGCCCAATTGCTTGCTGCCATAATTAACACTCCCTTTATTATTTATATTTACTATTAAATATTAAGTTAAAGAAAAAAGCAAGCAATTTTTAGGCGATTATCGGCATTGGAAATGGTGGTTTTCTTCTGGTCGCAAAAAGAGTACAATAGTTTTATTGTGAAAATTTTGTAACAGGGGATGAAGAACATTATGTCGAAAGCAAACATTGGCGTTGTCGGCTTAGCCGTCATGGGACGCAACCTGGCCCTGAATATCGAGAGCCGCGGATTTACGGTTGCGGTATATAACCGCTCGAGAGAAAAAACCGACGATCTGCTCGCTACGGATGGACAAGGCAAAAATCTCGTAGGCACGTTTTCCGTGGAAGAATTCGTGAACTCGCTCGAGAAACCTCGTAAAATTCTGATTATGGTGCAAGCGGGCGCAGGTACGGACGCGACGATCGAATCGCTCGTTCCGCATCTGGATCAAGGAGATATCATTATCGATGGCGGTAACGCATTTTTCCCGGATACCCAACGTCGCAGCAAAGATTTGACGGCGCAAGGCTTCCATTTTATCGGAACGGGCGTATCCGGCGGCGAAGAAGGCGCGTTGAAAGGCCCGTCTATCATGCCGGGCGGACCTGAAGAAGCTTACCGTTTGGTCGAGCCGATCTTGACGGGCATTTCCGCGAAAGTCAATGGCGATCCATGTTGTACATATATCGGACCGGATGGCGCGGGGCACTACGTTAAAATGGTGCACAACGGAATCGAATACGGCGACATGCAGCTGATTTGCGAAGCTTACCAATTGCTTAAGGACGTCGTAGGCGTGTCCACGGACGAGTTGCACGACATCTTCGGCGAGTGGAACAAAGGCGAGCTGGATAGCTACCTGATCGAGATCACGACCGATATTTTCGCGCAGAAGGATGCGGAGACCGGCAAACCGATGGTCGACGTTATTCTGGATTCCGCGGGACAAAAAGGAACCGGCAAATGGACGAGCCAAAGCGCGCTCGATCTCGGCGTACCTTTGTCCATCATCACGGAATCGGTATTCTCCCGTTTCTTGTCGGCTATGAAAGAAGAACGCGTAGCCGCCAGCAAAGTGCTCAAAGGACCGCAAACGAAACCGTTCCAAGGCGATAAAACCGCGTTCATCGAGAGCGTCCGCAAAGCGCTGTTCGCGAGCAAAATTTGCTCCTACGCGCAAGGCTTCGCGCAAATGCGTGCCGCTTCAGATGAGTACGGCTGGAATTTGCGTTACGGCGCTATCGCGAAGATCTTCCGCGGCGGCTGCATCATTCGCGCGCGTTTCCTGCAAAACATCATGGACGCGTACGACCGCGAGCCGGAACTTCGCAACCTGTTGCTCGACGAGTATTTCAAAGGCGTCGTCGAATCGTACCAAGACGCATGGCGCGAAGTCGTTTCCACGGCAATCGCATACGGCATACCAGTTCCTTCGTTCGCCAGCGCGATCGCTTATTACGATAGCTACCGTTCGGAGCGTCTGCCGGCTAACTTGCTTCAAGCGCAACGCGACTACTTCGGAGCCCATACGTTCAAACGTCTGGACAAAGAAGGCACGTTCCATCATAACTGGATGAACTCTTAATTCAGTCGCGCGGGGCAAGCTCGCTTAACATCCGGCGAAAGCAGGCGGTATCGTGACCGCTCGGACTTCGCCGGTGAAGGAGCAACAAAGCCATATCCGCGAAACAGGTAAAATGGGCAAGCAGCTGTGGCCGATCGAGCCCCGACCATTCGGGCGCTCTATCGGCCACTTTTTTCTTAATGAAGCCGAGCGCCCAAAGCACATCCTCCCTGCACAGCGGGTGCGAGGGATCGAGTAGCCGGCGCAGCGGTTGTTCGGCCGGCAGGTAGACCCGTGTTTTATCCAAGCATAACATCACCTTTGACGACATGTTCGTACACTATCAAAGTTACGGAAAAACTGCTCGTTTTATACCTGAAATGCGATATGCTATGATAGATAAAACGTAATAAACAAGAAATGGGGAGCTTGCGTTGAACGGAAACGGCTCTAGCCGCAACATTATCATTGTGGGCTTCATGGGGACCGGCAAATCGACGGTCAGCCGAATCCTATCCGAGCGTCTTGGCTGGGAGAGCATAGACACGGACGAAGAAATCGAGAGATTGGCGGGTAAGCCTATCAGGCAAATATTCGCCGAAGACGGAGAGCCGGCATTCCGGGATTGGGAAACGAAGGTTCTGGAACGGGTGCTGGAGAAGGATAAGCAAGTGGTGGCGACCGGAGGGGGAGCCGTACTTCGCGAGAGGAATCGGAGCATCCTGTTATCCGGAGGTTGGGTTGTGGCGCTTACGGCCGATAAAGAAAGCTTGATACGGCGCGTAACGAGCGCGGCCGCCGCGGGAACGAGGCCGCTGCTCGAAGGCGATGCGGAGGAACGGGTTACCAGTTTGCTGGAATCGAGGCGCCATGCCTACGATTTCGCGCATGCGAGCGTGGATACGTCCGACCGATCGCCTTCGGAGGTAGCGGATTCGTTAATGGTTGGTTTGCCCGAGCAATCTTAAGGAAGCTGCGACCAGGCGAGCATGCCGCCGATCATGTTCGTTACGCCTTTATATCCGAGCGAGGACAAGTACTGGCAGGCTTGATCGCTGCGATAGCCGCTGCGGCAGATGAAGACGACTTCCTCTTCTTTCGGAATCGCGTTTAATTGCTGCGGAACTTGACCGAGAGGCAGGTGAATCGCTCCGGAAATCATGCCCTGAGCCACTTCTTCCTCTTCCCGTACGTCAATTAGATGAATTCGTTCTCCGGCATCCAGCCGGGATTTAAGTTGTTCGACGGAAATCGTCGCGTGTTCGCTCATCTGAGGTCAACCTTCTTTTCAATGGAATATAAGTTCATCATAAGAAACTGCGCATAGCGATGTCAACGTAAGGCGGGGAATTGATGAGAATCGCGATCGGTATCGCCGTTGCGGGATTTCTAGGAGCCTTGTTCCGCTTCGAGCTTGGGTTCCTGTTTCCGCAGCATGCGGAAGGAACTCCTTTCCCATGGGCCACGCTGGTTATTAACTTGTCGGGCTCCTTGCTGCTCGGTCTTCTGACGGGCAAAGTTTCGGGAGGAAATGCACCGGCCTGGCTGGGAGACGTACTGGGCGTCGGATTTCTTGGCGCTTACACGACGTTCAGCTCGTTTAACGGGCAGTTGTGGCAGCTATGCGATAACGGAGCATACGCATTCGCTGCCGCATACGCGCTAATCAGCGGGCTAGGCGGCTGGTGGCTTGCCTCAAGAGGCTTGGAATGGGGAAGGGGCAGGTCGGCATGAACGGCATATGGACGGCTTGCCTCGTCGGCATCGGGGGTTCGATCGGGACGTTATTGCGCTACGGCGTCAGCCGTTCTGCGGCCGCGAAGCTTAAGCCGGGTTATTACGGTACTTTAACCGTGAATTTGGCAGGCTCCTTCGCGATGGGAATGTTGATCGGGACTCATCTGGAACAAACGGATTTCGCCGCATACGCTTTCTCGGGAATCGGCATTCTAGGCGGGTTGACGACGTACTCGACATTAAACGTGCAGAAAGCCGATTTATCCGCAAAGGGAGCTAAGGGAACGTTAAGAACGTATATCGCCGCGACTTATATCGGCGGCTTCGGATTGACCGCCATTGGCGTCGCATTGGGCAACCTCATGAATACATAATCGTTATCGACAAGGAGCGTGTTTAGGAATGGATATGATCGTTACCCCAACCGGCAAACTCAACGGTGAAATTCAAGCTTTATCCTCCAAAAATTATACGACTCGTTATTTACTCGTTTCCGCGCTAGCGGAAGGCACGAGCACGATCCTTTACCCCGCGCACAGCGAAGACGGAGAAGCGATGCGTCGTTGCATCCGCGATCTGGGAGCGATCGTCGAAGAGGACGAGGAGAAAATCGTCATTACCGGCTTCGGTCGCCATCCAAAAGCCGCGAACGAGCTTAACGTAGGCAATGCGGGCGCCGTATTGCGTTTCGTCATGGCCATCGCGGCGCTGCTGCCGGAAGTTCATTTCGTCAATGCTTACCCGGAATCGCTTGGCAAACGTCCGCATGACGATCTGATCGTCGCGCTTGAGAGCATGGGCGTTACGATCGAGCACAACAACGGTCGTCTGCCGATGACGATCAAAGGCGGGAATCCGCGCGGCGGCAAAATTCAAGTATCGGGTAACGTGAGCTCCCAGTTCCTCAGCGCGCTCTTGTTCTTGACCCCGCTATTAGAAGAAGATAGCGAAATCGAAGTGCTTCACGACCTGAAATCCAAGGTCGTTATCGGTCAGACGCTCGAGGTGCTCGCCCAAGCGGGAATCGTCGTCGATGCATCCGAAGACCTGATGCATTACAAAATTCCGGGCAAGCAGAAATATAAAGCGCAGACCTATACGGTTCAAGGAGACTACCCCGGCTCGGCGGCGATCTTGGCCGCTGCGGCGGTTACGGAATCCGACGTCGTCGTCCATCGTTTGATGGAGAACAGCAAACAAGGCGAGCGCGCGGTCGTCGACGTATTGCGCGCGATGAACGTTCCGTTGACGCACGAGAACGGCATCGTTCACGTGCAAGGAAACGGCCGTCTGACTGCAGGAGAGTTCGACGGCGACGAATTTACCGACGGCGTGCTCGCCATGGTGGCGGCAGCCGTCTTCGCCGAAGGCACTTCCCGTTTCTACAACGTGGAGAACTTGCGTTACAAGGAATGCGATCGCATTACCGACTACTTGGCCGAGCTGCGCAAAGCGGGGGCGCGGGTAGAAGAGAAGCGGGACGAGATCATCGTCCACGGCCGTCCGGAAGGCGTGGAAGGCGGCGTCGAGATCGACGCTCACTTCGATCACCGGGTAATCATGGCGCTTACGATCGTGGGCTTGCGTTCGGCGCAGCCTATCCGCATTAAGGATGCGCATCACGTGGCCAAATCTTATCCGATCTATTTCGATCATTTGAAGGCGCTTGGCGCCCAAGTCGAGTGGGCAGACTAAACCGAAATCAAATTCGCCCCAATCAAGGGAGGTTCATCCAATGGCATACGTTCACCCGTCAAGAGATGAAATCAAGCAAATTTTGATCGGCGCCGATACGATCGCCGTCGTCGGTTTGTCCGACGACCCTAGCAAGACGTCTTATATGGTGTCCGAGGCGATGCAAGCCAAAGGCTACCGCATCATTCCGGTTAACCCGAACGCGACGTCGATCCTCGGCGAGAAAAGCTATCCTTCCCTGAAGGACGTTCCGGAACCGATCGACATCGTGAACGTCTTTCGCAGACCGGAGCATACTCCGCCGATCGCCAAGGAAGCCGTCGAAGTCGGCGCGAAAGTACTTTGGCTCCAACTCGGCATCTCCAACGAGGAAGCCGCGTCCATCGCGACCGAAGGCGGCCTTCGGATCATCATGGACCGCTGCATCAAAGTCGAAGATTCGATTCTTCTCCCGCAGGGTAAACCTGCGTCTTAAAAAAATCGGCAATGAAAAATCAGGATTTGAAGGAAGTAAATAGATGACCATAAAAGGGACCAAGATGTATCTCCTGTAAGAGTTTACGTCCGCCTCTTGGAGCTCATTGCCACCTTGAAAGTCTCATCAGGCAATGGGCGGAGAGGAAGCGGCTGGAAGGAGATACATCGTCGTCCCATCCCTTGGTCATCTTTTTATTTCCTTCTCGCTTTCATTTTTTCATCGGAAAGGAGGGGAAAAACTTGTACGGAATCGGCTATCTCCAGAGGCTCGGCCGAGCCATGATGCTCCCGATGACGGTACTTCCCGCGGCTGCCATCTTCCTGATGTTGGCGCGCCTGCCGTGGGACTCCTTCGGCTGGCCGCAAGTGCCGGACATTCTACACGCGGCGGGAATGGCCATCTTCGAATACATCCCTTACGTCTTCGCGATCGGGATCGCGCTGGGCTTGTCCAATCAGACCGCGACGGCGGGCATGGCGGCGTTAACCGGCATGTTTATTTTTCATATCGTTACGTATACATACGACCCGAACGGCGTTCAACCCTCGATGTTCGCCGGCGCGGTCATTGGCATCATTTCCGGATGGGCGCACGATCGGTTCAAGTCGTTCCAGCTTCCCGAATTTTTGCAGTTTTTCGGAGGCTCGCGTTTCGTTCCGCTATTCATGAGCGTCGTTTCGCTCCTCTTTTCTTGGATCATGATCGGCGTCGGCGAAGGGTTAAGAGGCTGGGCGGAATCGGCGGGCACGCTCGTTTATTCCGCTGGCGGCTTTGGCGTGTTCTTGTATGGGTTCCTGCATCGGATTCTTGTCGCGTTCGGGTTGCACCATCTGCTGAACCACGTTTTCTGGTTCCAGGTCGGGCAGTATTCCGATGCTAACGGTTCCGTCTATTTCGGGGATATGCCGCGTTTCTTCGCCGGCGATCCGAATGCGGGCATATTCATGGCGGGATTGTACCCGATCATGATGTTCGCCCTGCCGGCGGTCGCGTTCGCGATCATTCACGAAGCCCGTGAAGATTTGAAGCCGAAGACGAGGAAGCAATTCCGGATTGCCGCTTTGAGTTCTTTTTTGACGGGAGTCACGGAACCGGTAGAGTTCGCGTTTCTGTTCGTCGCGCCGTACCTCTTTATCGTGCATGCGCTAATCTCCGGGGGAATCATGTGGCTCGTGTACGAGCTCGATATTCATCACGGTTTTACCTTTTCCGCGGGAGCCCTGGAGTTCTTGGTCAACATGCCGCTGGCTCAAAAGGGATGGCTGCTTATTCCGATCGGCCTCGTTGTCGGTCTGCTGTATTACGTGATGTTCAGATGGAGTATTCGCAGGTTCCAATTGGCGACTCCGGGACGCGAAGACGCGACGCGGCTGGACGATTGGGCGGGAGATATCCCCTACCGGGCTCCCCTTATTTTGCAGTCGCTGGGCGGGAAGGAGAACGTCGTCAGGCTCGAAGCGTGCATCACCCGCTTGCGCTTAACCTTGGAAGACGATCGACGGGTCGATGTGCAGTCGCTGCGTCACCTGGGAGCAGCTGGAGTTATCCGCCTTGGGGGCGGGCACGTGCAGGTCGTCTTCGGAACCTTCTCGGAGCTGATCCGGGAAGAAATCAATAAACATATCCAGACAGACGTCCAGCAAATACAATTCCATTCCCCCTTGCAAGGTCGCATGATTCCTCTCGAAGAGGTAGACGATCCGATCTTCGCGCAACGGCTTGTCGGGCGAGGGGTCGCGTTTATTCCGGACAAAGGGGAACTCGTAGCGCCCGTTCATGGAACGATCATTCACATCCATCCCTCCTTGCATGCAATCGGTTTATCGACGAAGGATGGACTGGAGGTGTTGCTGCACGTCGGCATAGACACCTCTCATCTTGGAGGCAAAGGCTTTACGATTCTCGTAAAGATGGGAGACGAGGTAACTCCGGGACAGCCGCTCCTGAAGTTCCATATCCCTACCTTGAAAAAACATGCCAAATCGTTGGCGACTCCGATGGTCATCACGAATCCGGACATCGTGAAGTCTTGGAGGTTCGCGCCGTATAAGGCGGTCAAGAAAGGCCAGGCTGCCGTCATGTCGGTCGTTGTGAAAGAGAGAGAGAACAAGGGGGCGGAGAAATGATTCAGGCGTTGGGGGCATCGCAGGGAATCGCCATCGGCAAAGCGTTCGTTTTGCCGCATTGGGAGTGGGAGTTGCCGGATCAGAAAATCGACGTGGCGGACTTGGCCAAAGAATTCGAGCGGCTTTACGAGGGGATTCGGCGCTCCAAGACCGAGATCAATCAGATGAGGACGGAGCTTGACGAGGTCGTAGGCTCGGAGGAAGCGAGCATATTCGACGCCCATCTGGCCATTCTGGAAGATCCGGTGTTCATGAACGAGATCCAGGGCATTATTCAGCGTCAATATAAAGTCGCGGAAGTGGCCGTCAAGGAAGCGATCGATCACTTCGTTACGATGTTCGATTTGTTGGACGACGAATATATGAAAGAGCGCGCCTTGGATATCAAAGACGTAGGCAACCGTCTGCTTAAGCATTTGCTTGGCGCTCCGGATATCGCTTTGCCGGAGGACACGCAGCCGTTCGTGCTCGTCGTGCGCGAGCTGTCTCCTTCGCAGCTGGTTCATCTGAAGCCGGAGCTCGTACTCGGGATCGTCACGATGGTAGGCAGTCCTACCTCGCATTCCGCGATCATGGCGAGAGCGTTCGGAATTCCGATGGTCATGGGCGTCGAAGGCAAGCTGGAGCAACCGATCGCGACGGGAGACTTGCTCATTATCGATGGCGGTTCGGGGATGCTGCAGGTCGATCCTTCGTCGGAAACCGTATCCCGCTATACGGATATGCGTAAGCGTCAGAACGTCGTCAAGGAGCAGTTGCTCAAGCTCGTAGAGGTGCCTTCTCTATCTCAGGACGGCGTTCCTCTGACGCTAGCCGCAAATATCAGTTCGCTGAAAGAGCTGGATGCGGCTCTTGCCAACGGGGCGGAAGGGGTCGGACTGTTCCGGACGGAGTTTCTGTACATGGATCGGAGCCGATTTCCAACGGAAGATGAGCAATTCGAAGTGTATCGAGCGGTAGTCCAGAAGCTAAGAGGGGAAACCTTGATCATCCGAACGCTGGATATCGGCGGAGACAAACAGCTGGATTATTACGAGCTGCCGGAGGAAGAAAACCCGTTCCTCGGTTTCCGGGCGATTCGGTTCAGCTTGGAGCGCAAGGATTTGTTCAAAATCCAGCTCAGAGCGATTCTGCGTGCGTCCGAATACGGCGACGTGCGGATTATGTATCCGCTTATTACCTCCATAGACGAGGTAAGGGATGCGAACGCGGTGCTTTCCGAGGCGAAACGCGAACTGGCAGCGGAAGGCATTCCTTATGATGCCGACATCCAAGCCGGCATTATGATCGAAGTGCCCGCGGCCGTGGCCATCGCGGATTTATTAGCCGAGGAAGCGGCGTTTTTCAGTATCGGAACGAACGACCTCATTCAATTCACGTTAGCCGTCGATCGCATGAACGAGCAGATCAGCCATCTATACGAGCCCTATCATCCGGCCATCTTGCGGATGATCCGCGCCGTGACGAACGCGGCCAAATCGCAAGGAATTCCGGTCAGCATC
This sequence comes from Cohnella endophytica, assembly GCF_003628305.1. GTDB lineage: Bacteria > Bacillota > Bacilli > Paenibacillales > Paenibacillaceae > Cohnella > Cohnella endophytica. The sequence continues at coordinate 546,854 of NZ_RBZM01000004.1, forward strand.
TGCGGGGAAATCGCGGGCGACGTCAATGCTTTACCGATCTGGTTAGGTCTTGGTATCGAGGAGTTGAGCTTATCCGCGCAAGCGATCCTGCCCGTTAAGGATGGCCTGCTGCGAACGAAGGCTGCGGATAGTCGCAAGCTGCTCGAAGAGATGTTCCGCTGCAAGACGGCGTCGGAAGTGCGCGCATTGGCAAGCCAATTCCATGCGGAAGCGGCGCTTGCTCCGGGGAACGTACAATCGCTGCTATAATCTAAGGTAATATGAAATGCCTCCGCGCCGCCCGGAAGAAACGAATTCTTGGCGGAGGCAGGGAGGCATTTGGTTTAACGTCCGAAGAGCAAATCGCAGAACGCTTTGGCGTAAGGGGGAAGATCGGGCGGTCTCCGGGCGGAGACGATGTTACCGTCGACGACGACCGCTTCGTCCAGCCACGTGGATCCGGCGTTCTCCATATCGTCGCGTATACCCGGCGTTGAGGTTACGGTCCTGCCTTCCAATATTTTGGCGGAGATGAGAACCCAGCCGGCGTGACAGATTTGTCCGATCGGCTTGCCGGCATCGTTCATGCGACGTACGAAGTCCAGCACGCGGGCATCTCTGCGGATTTTATCCGGAGCCCATCCGCCCGGGACGAGCAGTCCGTCGAAAAGGTCCGCGTTAAGCTCTTCGTAGCCGATATCCGCCACCGCGGGCACGCCGTACTTGCCGATGTGCTTGCGCCCTTTTTCCGGACCGGCGTACAGTACCTCGGCGCCTTCTTCGCGAAGACGGTAAACCGGATACCAGAGCTCCAAATCTTCGAACTCGTCGTCTAGCAGACATACGACTCTTTTGTTTGCGGTCATAATCACATATCCTCCATTCAACGTCTTTACGGAAACTAGACTCCATTGTACCAGAATAGAGATTACGGTTCACGCCGGCGCGGAGGAGCAGGAGGAGGAAAAATGAGATTGAATTCGAAATGGAGATATGCTCCCGCGGTCATCTGCATGCTGACGATTTTTATTACTTCGTCCAGAAGCGGCGACCAACTGGATACGGTTCTTCCTTGGTTACAGAAATGGTTGCCGGCCTTAACGGATTTCAACCCGATGCATTACGTCGCTTATTTCGCGTTAGGCTTGTCCTTCGCGCTGGCGATGGGGAAGAGGGCGGCCACATGGCCGGGATTCTTGTTGAACGTTGTCCTCTGCTTGCTCTATGGGATTACCGACGAATGGCACCAGTCGTTCGTGCCGATGCGCACGCCGGATCCTCAGGACTTGCTGCACGACGGGATCGGAGCGGCCGTCGCGGGCTTGCTCGTGCTTATCGTATATTACTTAATAGGTAGGCGGAGTTCCAGAAATTACACCGTTAGGTAATGCAGGATTCCCTAGGCCGGGGAGCGAATAAATCAGGGAAAGCTCTTTGCTCATAAGGAGAGAATCCCGTTGCTTAAACACTGTCCCTGCGGAGGAGACATGACGCTCATGCTCCGTACCGTCATTTTCGCCAAAAAAGTAAATATCAACAACGTCCCCGTATACAATTGCCACATGTGCGGCAGGAACGACGTGTTCCCGGGCGTCAAGGAAGACGTCGGCAAGTTGGTAGGCCAGCTAGGAGCTAGACCGGTCGCCCATAGCATCTCGTTCGATCAGGTACACGAGTGGGCAGGGGTATTGTCGCAAGCGCTAAATCGCTCGGATAGGTTGCATGCCGCCGCTATTGCCGAAGTCACGGAGGAAAGAGTGAATCAGCTGCTCGATTTGCTGCTGCTCGCCGATTCTCTCAAAGATGAAGCATGGAAGGCGGACTTAGAGAATCGGTTATCGCAATTAAGCGCCCAATACATATTCTAGCGCCTAAGACGGGGGCGACCGCCCTCGTCTTTTTTTGCGAAGGACGCCTATTTCTGCTACGATGATCTTACGACTTTTTTTGAGGAGGCTGAATCAAATGGCAAACGTACAACAATTGACGACCATAGAGCAATGGGAACAAGCGCTCAAGGGTTCGGCCGCTAAGCCGTTGCTCGTATTCAAGCATAGCACGAGCTGTTCGGTCAGCGCGGGCGCGCACGAAGAGTTCACGCACTTTATCGAAGACCGCAAGGCGGAGCAGGTCGATTACGCGATCGTTCACGTTATCGAGGATCGTCCGGTCAGCAACGCGATCGCGGAGCAACTCGATATCAAGCACGCTTCCCCGCAAGCGATTCTAGTAAAAGACGGTCAACCGGTTTGGAATACGTCGCATTGGCATATTACTTACGCTTTTTTGTCGGAAAAGCTCGTTCCTTCCGCAAGCAATCTCTAATCTCGACCTCATGCGCTTAATAAACCCCATGTTAGATTGCTAAACATGCGGTTTTGTCGTATGATTACCTTAATAATCCATGACTGGACGGTCAATTGTTTTCCAGTCACGAACATTGGAGCGAATTATTGTGACGGTAACCATTTACGACGTGGCGCGCGAAGCTGGCGTATCGATGGCGACAGTATCGCGCGTAGTCAATAACAACCCGAACGTAAAGCCGCAAACGCGGAAAAAAGTATATGAAGCGATAGAACGTCTCGGTTATCGGCCGAATGCGGTCGCTCGCGGACTCGCCAGCAAGAAAACGACGACCGTAGGGGTCGTTATTCCCGATATCGCTAACGCGATTTTCGCGGAGGTGGCGCGCGGGATCGAAGACATCGCGAACATGTACCACTACAATATTATTCTTAGTAACGCGGACAAGCGCAAGGACAAGGAAATCCGCGTTATCAACACGTTGCTGGAGAAGCAAGTCGACGGTTTGCTATTCATGGGCGGAGCCGTAACGGACGAGCATATTCAAGCTTTCAAAACTTCCAACGTGCCGATCGTGCTTTGCGCGACGAAAGACGAGAAGGGCACGATCCCTTCCGTCGATATCGACCATGAAGCCGCGGCTTTCGACGCGGTTAACCGTCTGATCGAGGAAGGCCACAAAGCGATCGCGATGATCAGCGGTACTTTGCAGGATCCTGCCAACGGTTATGCCCGTTACCAAGGCTACAAGCGCGCTCTTGATCAAGCGGGGCTTCCTTACCGCGAGGAATACGTTAGGGTCGGGAATTATAAATACGAGTCCGGCATCGACGCCATGCAGTATTTCCTCACTCTGACCGAGCGTCCGACTGCCGTTTTCTCCGCAACGGACGAGATGGCGATCGGAGCGATCCATTGCATTCAAGACGCGAACCTGAACGTTCCGAACGACATTTCCGTCATCAGCGTGGATAACAGCCGGATCTCCTCGATGGTTCGTCCGCTCTTGACGACGGTCGCGCAACCGATGTACGACATCGGAGCGGTGTCGATGAGGCTGCTGACGAAGCTGATGAAGAAGGAAGCCGTAGAGAACGGAACGGTTATTTTGCCGCATGAGCTGATCGTTCGCCGCTCCGTAACCGGACCGCGAAACAACGGTTAGCACGCAACTTTCGCGAATAGACAGCCCTGCTTCGGTGCCAGATCGGCCGCGGCGGGGCTTCTTTATGAGTTAAATACAGAAGGGGATGAACGGGTATGGCTTTCGGTACGATCGGAATCATTGGCGCCATGCAGGAAGAGATCGAGCTTGTATTGGCGCGATTGGAAAATAAGCAAACGGAAAAACATGGGGGAATCGTCTATCACCGAGGCGATTTTCACGGCAAGAAGGTCGTGCTGACCCGTTCCGGGGTCGGCAAAGTAAACTCGGCGGTATGTACTCAAATCCTAATCGACCGTTTCGGCGCGGATGCCGTTATTTTCACGGGGGTAGCGGGCGCTGTGGATCCGGCATTGAACATCGGGGACATCGTCGTCTCCTCCAGCAGCTTGCAGCATGACGTTGACGTGACGGCTCTTGGATTTCCGCGCGGAACGATTCCTTATCAGGACGTGTCGGAATACGCCGCGGACGCGCGTCTCGTTGCGCTTGCCGAACTATCCGGCGAGAAGGTGTTTCCCGGCCGATGCGTGACGGGAAAGGTGCTATCCGGCGATCAATTCATCGCGGATCGCTCCGCCGTCAAGCAGCTCTACGAAGAACTCGGCGGCGCTTGCACGGAGATGGAGGGCGCATCGGTCGCCCAAGTCTGCCACATGAACGATATTCCGTACGTCGTTATTCGTTCGATGTCCGATAAGGCGGACGGTTCGGCTCACGTGAATTTTGCCGAATTCACGATTGAAGCGGCCAACCGGTCCTTCGCGATCGTGGAAGAAATGGTAAAGGCGTTGTAATTCGAATAACAAAAAGACCGTTGCGGGCAAATGCCTGCGACGGTCTCTTTGTTATGTCCGTATGAGTTACCCGATATGCTGCAGGGCGATCTCGAGCATCGCCCTGTTCTTTGCCGTAATCTCCGCCCTTCGCGGCATTGGCGCCCAAGCGGTAACGTTATCGAGCCACGTGACCGGAAGAGTTTCTTCCGGCTTCATATTCGTTAGAATATCGCTCCATCCTTCCGGAAGTAAGCCTCCGTCAGGCTCGGAGTCGATGGAGGCTAGCAAAGGATGAGCGTTCATCTCCAGCCACAGCAAGCTCCAAGCTCTCGGAACGACTCTCCAGTGGTCGTAGCCGCCTCCGCCCAAAGCGACCCATTTGCCCGAAGTATAACGATCCGCGAGTTCATGAATGATCCGCGGCATCTCGCGATAAATGCGCATGCTGCAATGAATATGGGCGAGCGGATCATAGGCGTGGGCATCGCACCCGTGTTGGCTGACGATAATATCCGGTTTGAAGGCGAGAGCCGCGCGTTCGACAGCCTCGCTAAAGCACTCGAGCCAAGACTCGTCCTCCGTGTAAGGTTCCATGGATACGTTTAAGCAGGCGCCGTAACCCGAAGAATCTCCCCGTTCGTGGGGGAAGCCGCTGCCCGGAAACAAAAATTTGCCCGTTTCGTGGATCGAAAGCGTAAAAACGTTAGGGTCCGTGTAAAAAAACCATTGAACCCCGTCTCCATGATGAACGTCGGTATCGATATAGAGGACGCGTGCGTCGTAGACGTCGCGCAAATACGAGATCGCGGCTGCCGCATCGTTGTATACGCAGAAGCCGGAAGCCCGGTCCGGGAATGCGTGATGCAATCCTCCGGCTAGATGAAGAGCCCGGTCGACGCTTCCCGACATGACCGCGTCGGCCGCGGCGATGGATCCTGCCGCCACGGACAAGGAGGCTTCGTGCATCCCGTGAAAGTAAGGGGTGTCCCCGTCGCGGGCGAGCCCGTAAGCGTTTGCTTTGCGATCCGCGTCCTCGCCGGGAGCGCTCGCGCTAAGCGCCTCCACGGCTTCGATATAGTCGGCTCTGTGAATACTCCGGACAACCCGTTCGGCTTCTTCCATAGAGACGGGAAAGGCTATCTGCGCGTTGTCCAACGCCCGTTCGCCTCGCAGAAGGCTTTCCGTCAACGCGAGCCTCACCGGATGAAACGGATGTTCGTCCGAGAATCTGTAACGCGCGGAATCGGAAGTTTGTATCCATATCGTTCTGGAATCGTTGGAAGTCAGTGGAGGTCGCCTGCCTTTCGCTAATACATGAAACGTTGACGGAACCGTACCCGGTCGAATTGCTCGACGGACGAGAGCGGGACGTCCTTGCCGATTCTTACCATGAGACAGTTGGCGGGATGGGCGCAAATTTCCGGGTCGTCGGTCGCGAACCAGACCATGCCGACCGATTTCATCAGCTTTTCCATCATCTCGCGGTATTCCCATACGTTCAGGCCGCTGGACTCCAAATCCCAGTGCCAATAATACTCGGTCGTAAATACGATAATATCGTCCAATTGCCCATTCTCGAACGCGGTAGAGATCAGCAATTTGCCGAATCCGAGGTTACGATAGTCGTCGGCGACTTCGATCGCTCCCAATTCGACCAGGTCGACCATTCCGCCTTCCGACCAACGCTCCATCTCGTCCGGGTAATGGAAAGTCACGTATCCGACGACGACGTCGCCGTCGCGGGCGACGATAATTCGCCCTTCGGGAAGCTCGGCGATCTCGATCAAAGCTTGATGTTGTTCCTTCGGCCTACGGAAAGCATCCAGGCTAGGATGGAGCGTCATATTGCGTAAGGATTCCGGAGGTACGGGCCCTTCGACGATCAGGAATCGGCCGCCCCGATCCAAGGAGTGTCGAACGTGGGTTTTCGTATGCTGCATGCCGGTTCCCCCCTTCAATTTGCCGTACTCGAACTTGATGTCCATTATATCATCAAATCCGGTTCCTTAGGCACGCGATTGGAACTTGTTAGGCAATATTGCCCCTCCTTAGCCGAAAAAGTCCTTTCCCCCTATGACGGGTTTCCGCACACTATGTTATAATGACTTTGGTTGAGGACTGCTTTTCCTCATGATCATGAAAGCGCATTCGGGATCGGATGCCGGCATTCCAATAGGAAGGTGATGGATCGTGACATTTCAATCGGACGAGAAATTAGCCGCAACGGCCACGACGTCCAACATGGCGTCTTATGAAGAAGCGGTCAAAAGCTTTAACTGGTCAGAAGTCGAGAATCAATTTGCTTGGGCTTCGACAGGCAAGGTCAATATGGCATACGAGGCGATCGATCGCCATGTGGACGATGGACGCGGCGATAAAATCGCGCTCCTTTACAGCGATGCCCAGCGCGACGAGAGCTATACTTTCGCGGAATTGTCGCGTCAGTCGAATCGTTTCGCCAACGTGCTTCGAAGCCTTGGCGTAGTTAAAGGCGATCGGGTGTTTATTTTCATGCCGCGTACGCCCGAGCTTTATTTCAGCTTGTTCGGGACGCTGAAAGTCGGCGCGGTCGTCGGGCCATTGTTCGAAGCGTTCATGGAAACTGCGGTCAGGGATCGTCTGCAGGATAGCGGAGCCGTCGCGATCATTACGACGCCTGCGCTTCTCGGAAGGGTGCCGCGCGCCGAATTGCCGGACTTGAAGCATGTTATCGTTCTAGGCGATAACGTGGAAGCCGGAAACGGGGTCGTGGATTTCAGAGCGGCGATGGAAGAGGCTTCCGAACAAGCGGAGCTGACGTATGTTGACCGCGAAGACGGACTTATCCTTCATTACACCTCGGGTTCGACGGGCAAGCCTAAAGGCGTATTCCATGTTCATAACGCGATGCTTCAGCATTATCATACGGGACGCGTAGTACTCGACTTGCGGGAAGACGACGTTTACTGGTGCACGGCCGACCCGGGCTGGGTAACGGGCACCTCGTACGGAATATTCGCCCCATGGCTGAATGGCGTAACCAATGTCGTGCGCGGCGGAAGATTCAGTCCTCAAGATTGGTATTCTACGATTCAAAAATATAAAGTAACCGTCTGGTACAGCGCACCGACGGCATTCCGCATGTTGATGGGCGCGGGAGACGACGTCGTGAAGTCTTTCGACCTGTCCAGCCTTCGTCACGTACTAAGCGTCGGCGAGCCGCTTAACCCGGAAGTCGTGCGTTGGGGGGACAAAGTGTACGGACAACGCATTCACGATACGTGGTGGATGACGGAAACCGGCGGACAGCTGATCTGCAACTATCCGAGCATGGACATCAAACCCGGCTCGATGGGGCGTCCCGTACCGGGCATCGAAGCCGCGATCATCGACGATCAAGGCAACGAACTGCCGCCGTTCCGTATGGGTAACCTTGCGATTAAAACGCCGTGGCCGTCCATGATGCGCAAGATCTGGAACAACCCGACGAAATACGCGGAGTATTTCCACATCCCGGGATGGTACGTATCCGGGGATTCCGCTTATCGTGACGATGAAGGTTACTTCTGGTTCCAAGGCCGGATCGACGACGTCATTAACACGTCGGGCGAACGAGTCGGTCCTTTCGAAGTGGAGAGCAAGCTGGTCGAGCATCCGGCGGTTGCGGAAGCCGGCGTTATCGGCAAGCCCGACCCGCTGCGGGGAGAGATCATTAAGGCTTTCATTTCCCTCCGGGAAGGCTTCTCGCCGTCGGATGAGCTCAAAGCGGATATCTCCAAGTTCGTCAAAGAAGGCTTATCCGCGCATGCCTCGCCTCGCGAGATCGAGTTCAAAGATAAGCTTCCCAAAACGCGCAGCGGCAAAATCATGCGCCGCGTACTGAAGGCATGGGAACTTAACTTGCCTACGGGCGACTTGTCGACGATCGAAGACTAATCAGAATTCTTCTCAAGAATAGAAGAAGCCCCCGTCTCGTCCATGAGGACGAAGAAGGGGGCTTCTTCCTATTGTTCGATTTGTCTCGCGTCAACCGCCGGTCTTCACTTCCACGGAAACGGAAGGAGAGGACTCGCCGGACGCGCTGACGGCCGTAACTCGATACCAACCTGCCGAGAGCGGAGCGATGTACTCGAACGACGTCGTTTCAGCCGTGCCTAGAAGCTTGTATTTGCCTTTCTCGGTCGTGCTGTACCATACCTGATACTTAGAAACGCCTTCGCCGCCCGGGTTGGCGTTCCAGGCGAGGGAGACACCGATTTCCGATGCTTGGGCGCTTAACCCGCTCGGTACGGACGGATTGCGGTTATTCGTTCCTCCGTTAGGATCGCCCGGCGATCCCGTGCCATCGTCCGGATTCTCGATCGGGAAGTAAGGATCCGTGCCTTGACCGGATTCCGAAGAAATCTTCTCGCTTGGCGCCGATTCGTTGCCGGCCACGTCGACTGCGGTGACGTAATAGCTGTATACCTGGCTGGAGCTAATGTAATTGACGAATTTCGGTTCGTCGCCTGCCGGGATGGAGGCTTCGACTTTCTGGTAAGGTCCGCCGTTCGTCGACCGATAGAGCCTGTATCCGGCCACGTCGGCCTGAAGAGACGGCGTAAAGGTAATTCTGGCCAGATTGTTCAAGTTCTCGACGGTAACGCGTGCCGGCGCGCTAGGGACGGCTCCGTCGTCCACGCGCGGATCGATCTTGGAAGGCGCGCTTTGGGCCGCGTCTCGCGGCAAGTAATACGAGAGCGCCTTGCGCGATTGAGCCGACACTTGCCCAAGCTTCGCTTGCAGTTCTTCCATGAGCGTATCGAGCGGCGTTTCCCTGACCACCATGACGGATTCCCGAAGCAAGTCTTCCGGCGTATCCGCTTGAGGTAAGTAGTTAACGCCGTTGTAAGAAATATACTTTACTTTCACGAGCGCGTCGTCTTCTTCGGTCGGAATGAATTTGCGGTTGAAAATATCGGTGACCAGCCTGCCCGCCTGTTTCGTAAGCTCGGTAGGCAGCTTGCCGCTAACGCTGGATACGGTCATCGATACGATTCCGTCAGGCATATCGAACGACTTCGTCGGGAACAGTTCCGGCTTCGCGTCGATGACGCCGTCCATGATCTGCGCCCACACCGTCTTGGCGCGGTTCTTGCCGTCTTCGGATAGCGTGTGAATGACTTGCTCGTATCCGGACCATACGCCCAAGGTGATATCCGGCGTGTAGCCTTGGAACCAGACGTCGCCATAATTTTGGGTCGTACCGGTTTTGCCGACGACCGGGATTTTGCCGAAGTGTTTAAATTTGGATTGAAGCGTCTTCGTTGCCGTACCGTTCGTTACGACCGTGCGAAGCATGTCCGTCATTAGGTAGGCGGATTGCTCGGAGACAATACGCTTAGGATCCGCTTCGTGCTTATAGATCGGCTTATAATTCGGGTCCAAAATCTCGTCGATCAAATAAGCGTCGTTGAATACTCCCTTGTTACCGATCGCGGAGTATGCGTTCGTTAATTCCTCGACGGTTACGCCGTATTTCAAGCCTCCGATAACGCCCGTTTGAGCGCCGTCGTCTTCTTTGACCAATGTCGTGATTCCGAGCGAACGTACGAAATCCCACGATTCTTTGATGCCTAGCTTATCCAAGAAGATCTTAAGCGCCGGGATATTGTAAGAGCTGTTCAGCGCTTGGCGCGCGGTAACCAATCCCGAATAATATCCGTTCGAGTTTTTCGGAATGTGGTAACCCCCGCCGCCGTTCTTCAAGATGATCGGCGAATCGTCCAAAATGCTGGCGGGTTGGATGAGCCCTTTGTCGATCGCCGGCAAATACGCGGCGATCGGTTTCATGGCCGAGCCGGGTTGACGCGTCATCTGCGTGGCGAAGTTCATTTGCTCGATATGGAAGTCGCGTCCTTCGAGCATGCCCAGTATCGCGCCCGTCTTCTGATCGATCATGACCGCCGCGATTTGTTCCACGCCTTTAACGGGATTGTCGGGGGAGAAGTTTTTCGGGTTTTCGGCGATTTCGTGCATGATATTGTATACTTTTTTGTCGATCGTCGTTTTGATTTTATAGCCGCCCCGCAACAGTTGCCCGCGAGCGTCCTCGATCAACGACGCATTTTCTTTTTTCTTGAGATCCGCGGCGGTCAGAGTCGGATTCTCTTTCAGAACGAGGATTTCGGCTGCTTGTCGTTCTACCTCCAACATGAGGTAGGGATACGTGTTATAAGCTTTCTCGGACGTTTTGGCCAGCGACTTGTACAAGTCGAAGGACAGCGCCTCTTCGTACTGGGCTTGCGTAATTTTTTTCTCGTCGAGCATGCGGCTCAAGACGAGCTTCTGGCGCTGGACGGCGCGGTTGAAGTTTTTCTCGTTAAAATCGCCTTTGCCGTTAAACGCGGAATACAGCGAAGGAAGCTGCGGAACTCCCGCAAGATAGGCCGCTTGGGCGATATTCAGCTTGTCTAAGGATTCGATGCCGAAGATCCCCTTGGCCGCCGCCTTGATGCCGTAGACTTGGTATCCGTTGGAACCGTTGCCGTAAGGAATTTTATTCAAATAGGCCGTGATGATTTCTTCTTTGCTCATAAAACGCTCCAGGCGCAGCGACAGGAATATTTCCTTCGCTTTCCGGCTGGACGTCTGATCGAGGCTCAGGAAAACCCTTCTGGCCACTTGCTGGGTGATCGTGCTTCCGCCCGTCTGCACGCTTTCGTTCAGCAATTGCTGTTTTACCGCGCGCAGCAGTCCGTTCGTATCTACGCCGTGGTGAGTGAAGAAGTTTTTGTCTTCGATCGAGACGACCGCATCGATGATCGTTTGCGGAATTTGCTCGAACTTGACGGGACGGCGGTCTTCTTCGGAGCGCAATTGTCCGATAGGAGTGCCATCGTTAAAGTATACGAATCCGGTTATCGCGTTCTCGTCGATTTTTTCTTCGATCAGGCTGCGTGGACGAATCGGATCGTCATGAACTAGAGAAGCGATAAACCCCGTTACCGCGCCAGCCCCTACAAGCCCGGCCAGTACGCCGAACAAGATGAGCCATAACACGGTAAAGCCTGCGATTTTCCCCGCCGTCTTGAAGCCTTCGCCTCTAGGGATCGGCTCGGAAGGGGGGGTTTTAGTATTGGTCATAAGTTTAGAATGCCTCCTTCAACAAACAGAATTATTATAGCACATTTACCCATGGCTTGACCTCCATCCATCGGGAATGCCGCAAGAAGCCCAAAAAAACCGGCCCGGAAGTCGAAGACTTCGGCCGGTTTTGTATTGTTCTTATTACCGTACGCGCCTTAAAGCGCTGGAGGCGTAAACGTTCTAAGTGCGAATTCCGCATCCATCATGAAGAAGGCGTTGCTGTCCTTGTCAATGCGCTTCAACTTATTGATGATGGTGTCGAACATGGATTCTTCTTCGACTTGCTCGTCGATGAACCATTTGAGGAATTGAATCGTCGCATGTTCGCGGTCGTTCATCGCGAGATCGGACAGGTGGTAAATGCGGCGCGTCACTTCTTGCTCGTGCTCGAAAGCGTGCTCGAAAGCGTCCAGCGTCGATTTGTATTCGTTGAGCGGCGTATCCATGCCGGCCATCGTAACTCGTTTTCCCCGGTCGTTCAAATACTTATAGATTTTCATCGCGTGGAATTTTTCTTCTTCGGCTTGAACCATGAAGAAATTGGCGAATCCGTCCAGGCTTTCGCCGGAACAGTAGGCGGCGATGGCCAAGTAAACGTGAGCGGAATACAGCTCGTAATTTAACTGATCGTTTAATGCTTTGCTTAGGGAGTCATTCAACATTTGGCCTTCGCTCCTTCGTAGTTTCTATAGGACATACCCGAATTGTACCATAAATGCTCGGGTCATCCTATCCGGCTCTTTAATTTCTCGTACAGAGCCTCGGGCGAAGGAGCAAGGACGATCTCGGTTTTGCCGATGAGAACCATACACTGCTTCGTGCACAGCCTGCATTCGCCAAGGCAGTCTTTTTTCTTTTGCTTCATATCGGGAAATTCGGTCTTTAGCGATTTGTATACCGCCTTGGAGCCGTGTTTGAAATTTCTGCAGCAGTACTTGATTTTTTTCATCGTCCAACCGGCTTTCTCACGTGTTTTTACGCTCAGTTAGATGATATTAATTCTCATTATCAATGTCAACATAAAAAAGAAAACCACTCCGCCGGATGACGGAGTGGTTTCGGAGACTGCGATTAACGGCTGTAGAACTCGACGATTTGTTTAACGTCGATGTCTTGGGACAACTCGCCGCGATCTGGAAGGCGAACATACTTACCGACCATATCGTTAGCGTTGTAGTCCACGTAGCCTGGCAGGTGGTGACGAGCTTCGGAAGCTTCTTTAATCGATTTCAGGGAGCGGGAACGCTCGCGAAGGCCGATTACGTCGCCTACTTGTACGGTGTAGGAAGCGATATCCACTTTCTTGCCGTTTACCGTTACGTGACCGTGGGATACCAATTGGCGGGAACCATAACGCGAGTTCGCCCAGCCCAAACGGTATACGAGGTTATCAAGACGGCTTTCGAGCAAGAACATGAAGTTCTCCCCTGCGATACCTTGTTGCTTCGAAGCGCGGTCGAACAAGTTGCGGAATTGCTTCTCGTTCAAGCCGTACATGTGACGAAGCTTTTGTTTTTCTTGCAATTGCATGCCGTAGCCGCTGATTTTGCGACGAGTGTTAGCACCGTGCTGACCCGGAGGGAAAGCGCGTTTCAATTCTTTACCGGTTCCGCTCAGGGAAATTCCGAGACGGCGACTTAACTTGAACTTAGGGCCTGTATATCTTGACATGAGTTAGAAAGCTCCTTTTTCAAAAAGAAATTTGTTTTGAAAATGGGTTTCATTGCGCGGATTTCGCCATAACCGAGAGATTCGGTTCCAGTAGGGATGTTCAGCCGCAGCCCGCTGGCGGTTCGTCCGAGAGGGTGTCACAAGAGCTAAGCCCAGTATTCAACAAGTTATATTATAAGAAACTGACCGTAATTGTCAAGATGGTTATGAGATGAGCAACGGGTTTTCGAATAATGACCTCGCTAAAGTGCGATAGAAGAGAAAGAAGTAAAAAATTTTCCATAGGACTTTAGGACTTCTATGAACCTAGTGCAAAATTCACTGTTTCATTGTATAGTTAAGGAAAGAGATGACATCGGGGGCGGAGGTGTCGGGAATGGTCAATAAGAGGAAGACGCAGCAGCAACTAGACGCGCAAGAGGATTACGAGAATCCATCCCGCACCCGTCAACAGCTGCCGAGTTGGCTGCAGAAGCAGGATTTAACCGAAGCCGATCTACCTTACATCCATCTCATGCTGGCGAGCAGCTTTACGGACTGGCTAGAGGAAGTAGACGGTTTTCCTTGGCTCAGCGGTCACGTTGCGCTGCTCCATCCGGACGGAACGAGAATTTCCGCGGTCGGGCATACGGAGGAGAGCGATCCTTATTTCGTATCTTGGGATGCGAACGATATCGGCCATACCGCGGCCGGCATCGCGCTTGAAACTTGCCGTCCTACGTTAACGCGAGCGGAAGAGCATCTGGTTGCGAAGCTGAAGGCATTCGATTCGATCGCGGTTCCGATCTTTACCCGCACTACCGGAATTCCATGCGCGATCGTCGCATGCCTGCTTCCGGCGGGTACGGCGCAAGCCGGCGACCTGAAGCTGCTCCAAGCTGCGGCTCTACATATTCGCAGTTGCATTTACCGCCATTTCGAGAATTTGTTCGTGGGCGGCTTGTTAAGGGAACGAAAGCTCTCCAAAAAAGAAGAAAGCCGCAGAGACATCTTATTCGAAGTCTTGCGGCGTTTAAACGATCATATCGACGTTGAGAACGTGCTTTCCGAGGTGCTGGATAGTTTGGAGGAGCTTTATCCGATCTGCAAAGCGGATCTGTTCCTTTCCCAGGACTATAATAGCCCGAACGAGAAAGTCAAACCGCTGGCCTTCCATCTGAACGACATGGATCTGTGCAAATCCGCGTTCTTGGACGGACGCATCCGGGAAGAACGGGTTGCCGGGCGCCATCAACTGGCGTTGCCGCTGTCCGGCAAGCAAGGCGTTTACGGCGTGCTGAGACTCGACTTGCCGGAGAATGAGTTCGATGAAGCGGACATCAGCTTCTTGACGATGCTGGCGGGAGCGGCAGGCGCGGCCTTCGAGAAAGCGAAGCTACACGAGCAAGCGAACGTGATGGTCGGCGAGCTGCGGCTCATCAACGAACTGACCCATCGGTTGAACAGCAGCCTGAAGCTGTCGGATACGATGCAGTTCGCATCGGCCGAGCTTTTGTCGATATTCAAGTCCGACTTCTGTTGCATCCTGCAATTCGACCCCCTCGTTCAGGAATTTATCGTCATGTCCGCCAACGTGGCGGAGATGATCGGGGAAACCTATTCGAAGGATTACGGTTTCTGCGGGGTAATGTGGGCAACCAAGGAACCGATCATCTTGTCCGATTATTGTTCGGCGACTCCCGTAGCTTCCCAGCTTATGGACGTTACCGCCTCCCGATCGCTTCTCGCGTCCCCGCTTCTTCTTAACGGTGACGTAATCGGAGCGGTAATGATCGCGAAGAACGAGGCGAATCATTTCTCCTATGATAATTATAAGCTGCTGCAAGTTTTGTCCGCTCACTTGGGACTTGCCATGTCTAACGCGACTTTGCATGCGGAAGTACGGAGAATGGTCATCACCGATAATCTAACCGGATTGTACGCCCGTCATTATTTGAATGAGCGAATCGGACGTAAACAGCTTCGGGATACATCCGGCTCGCTTATCGTCGTCGATATCGATCATTTTAAGAAAATCAACGATACTTACGGACATCAAGTCGGTGACGATATCCTTATTCAAGTAAGCGGAATCATACGCACTTCGATCCGCGACAGCGACATCGCCGCAAGATGGGGCGGGGAGGAGCTCGCGATTTATTTGCCGCTTCTCGGACTGGATCAGACCGAACGAGTAGCGGAGAGGATCCGCCATCGCGTCGAATCCGAGACGAATCCGCAAGTAACGGTAAGCTGCGGTATCTCGGAATGGGCGATTGCCGACGATAAGGTTAGCGTAGAATCTTTGTTTTACAAAGCGGATATGGCCTTGTACGAAGCGAAGCATCATGGACGGAACTGCATCGTAGTCGGATAGTCGGATTCGGAATAGCAGAAGCATGCCCGATCTTTGCGAGCGGGCATGCTTCTTTTTTTTTTGCATATCCAGGGCAAAAGGGGACACGATACGGTACAAAAGGAGGGAACGAGATGTCTATGAATCGTATAATCGGCATGAAACCGATTGCCGCGATCTCCTCGGTTACAATCCTGTTTCTCGGCTTGCAGGGGTGCATGACTTCTTCGACAGCCCTGTCGCCGGATAAAGCGTTCGCCCTGTCTGCTTCCGCTTTATCCGGAGTAGAGAACTACGCGTTCGACGGGGAATTATCCGTCATCGACCCGCATGGAACCGTCGGAAGCAAAGCCGCTTACGAGGGAGAGGTTAGCGGACACGGACAGCTCAAGCTGCTCTGGAAAAACCCGCCCGCCACGGCTTCCGTCAGCCAGTCGAAGCAACAAGAGACGGCATACCGACCGCTTCAAATATTGGATGCACTGAACGGCAAGTCGACCGTCATTACTTACGCCGAGAAACCGGTCGCCGCCCGACCGATTCGCTTGCGAATCCGATTGGAGGATTCCGTAGCCAAGGCTCGCGTCGCCGACGGGCTGAAGGAAGAGCTAAGCAATTTGCGTGCGGACGCGAGTTTGACGAAAAACAATTCCGCGAAGGCAGAGCTAATCCTAAACGCAGCCGACAAGCGATTGCAGGCGGCGATATCTACTTTGTCCGTGGAAACGGTCTGTTATTGGACCGCCGATCCGAAGAGTTGGTTCCCCAAGCAGATGAGGGAGGAGACGGTGCTCGCCTATCGATGGGATGGCAAGCCTTACAAAGAGAAGCGAGTATCGCAAACGAATTTCCTCCGTTAGCCCGAAGATGTTACAATAGGGAAGTAACAGTAATTGTGGACTAAGGAGAGTTGGACGACAATGCGGGACTCACGACTTCAGAAATTAGCCGCCAATCTGGCGGGGTACTCCGTGAAGGTACAACCGGGAGACAACGTGCTCATCGAGATGATCGGTTCCGAGCGCGAGCTGCTGAAATGCTTAATCGAAGAGGTAGCACGCTTAGGCGGCAATCCGTTCGTGGAAATCGAAGACCGTTCCGTCACGCGGACGTTGCTTAATCACGCCAACGAGGAGCAGCTTGCGACTTGGGCTGCTTACGATCTAGATAGAATGAAACGGATGGACGGTTACATCGGCATCCGTGCCGGAGAGAACGTGAACGAGCTCGCGGACGTGGCCGCGGACAAGATGAAAGCTTACGATCGCATTCATCGCCATCCCGTACATATGGAGCAACGGGTCAAGAAAACGAAATGGGTCATTCTCCGTTATCCGAACAGCTCGATGGCTCAATCCGCCAACATGAGCACGGAAGCTTTCGAGGACTTTTATTTCGACGTATGCAATTTGGATTACGCCAAGATGGATCTGGCGATGGATCCTTTGCAGAAGCTGATGAGCCGGACGGACAAAGTAAGAATCGTATCCCCCGGCACGGATCTTACTTTCTCCATTAAAGGAATCGGAGCCCAGAAGTGCTCCGGAGAGCGCAATATTCCGGATGGGGAAGTTTACTCATGCCCGGTACGCGATTCCGTAAACGGAACGATCGCCTACAATACGCCTAGCGTATACAACGGCTTCACTTACGAGAATATCAAGTTCACGTTCAAGGACGGCAAGATCGTCGAAGCGACGGCGAACGATACGGAGCGGATTAACGCATTGCTCGATAGCGATGACGGAGCCCGCCATATCGGCGAGTTCAGCTTGGGCTTTAATCCGTTTATTTTGCACCCGATGAAGGATACGCTGTTCGACGAGAAAATCGCCGGAAGCCTGCACTTTACGCCGGGTCAAGCTTATGACGTTACCGATAACGGCAATCGTTCTTCGATCCATTGGGATCTCGTTCTGATCCAGCGGCCCGAATACGGCGGTGGAGAAGTGTATTTCGACGACGTGCTGATCCGCAAAGACGGCCTATTCGTCATTCCCGAGCTGGAAGGGTTAAACCCGGATTCCTTGAAATAATCCTTTCACCCTCTTGCGTGAATTTGGTGGAACAAGGTATGATGTGGAAGAGATTGTATCGTATATTTTTAGGAGGGGATACCATGTCTAATAATGCGGCTATTGTAGAATTGTCCCAAGCGGCGAATAAATACCGTTCTTCCATCGTGCTTCAAGCGGAAAATAAGTACATTGACGTCAAAAGTATCCTAGGCTTGTTTACGACGCTGGTCGGCAATCTTTCCTACGAGCTTCACGTTCATGGTCCGGATGCCGAAGAAGCGAAGAAAGAACTGGGCGATATTTTCGCCAAACATAACTTGAACGTTAAGGTAGTAGAATAACGTTTAATCCGTAAATAAAGCAAAGCTGACATCCCGTCCTTCAAGGCGGGGTGTTTTTGCATATTTGGGATCGCGCATCCTTGTACTTCTGGTCAATATCGTCTAATATAAAAGTGATAGCTTGATACGGCCGGCATGTGACACCGCTAACGGACGCAGCCGCTCGCCGTCGAATGGGAGTTTGGGCACAGGGGGAGTGGAAATGGCAGCATCGGAAACAATCGTCGATCTGAACGAGAAGGCTTTACGTCTGCTTCAGGAGGATGCCGACAAGATCGAGAAGTTGATCGCCATCCAGATGGAACACTTGACGACCCGCAAATGCCCGCTATATGAGGAAGTTCTGGACACCCAGATGTACGGCTTCTCGAGAGCGGTTGATTTCGCGGTAAGAACGGGTTTAGTCGAAGAAGGCGCAGGCAAATTGCTGATCAGCCAGTTAGAACGCAATCTGGCGATTTTATACGAGGCATTGGAACGTAAAGCAGAGTAGCACCCTTCCGGGTGCTACTTTTTTCATAACAATATTGGACTTAGGTACGAAGGGAATCTGCGTGCAACTTATACGAAGTAGAAGGAAACGCCCAGGATGGCATAGACGATCAGGAGCAGCTTTCCCTCGAACCAGGTCGTTGCGCCATCCCTCGAGATCGAAGTGGCGATCAAGACGGACACGCCGATGGCGGCTAGTTCGATCGTCGAGAAGATCAGGTTCATCTCTTTGCCGAATAAGAGGCTGATGAATACGAGAACGGGAGCGACGAACAAGGCGATCTGCAGGCTGCTTCCGACGGCGATCTCGACGGCGGCTCCCATCTTGTTTTTCAGGGCAAGCATGACGGCGGCGCTATGTTCGGCCGCATTGCCGACGATGGCGACGACGAACGCGCCGACGAACAATTCGGACAAGCCGAACTTCGCCGAGAACGTATCGAGCGTATGCACGAGCCATTCGCTTATGAACGCAACCATGACGGTTGCGACGAGCAGCAGCAAGATGGATTTATTGCGCGACCATGCCGGGCTCTCTCCGTGATCCGCTTGCGTGTCCTCATGATCTTCCAGCAGATCTTTGTGGGTAACCATGGAATAGACGAGCCAGCCGAGGTAGGCGAAAATAAGGAACGCGGCTACTACGATACTGATCGTCATCGTATCGCGATCGGAAATATGCTCTGTCTTCACGAAAATCGCGGGTATGAAGAGAGCGATGATGCCGAGCAAAGTCAGGGAGGCGTTCTGTCCGGCCAGGTGGACGTTGAATTTCTGTTCCTTGAACTTCAAGCCGCCGATAAAAGCGCTAGCCCCGAGCACGAGCAACAGATTGCCGATGATCGCCCCGGTCAAGCTGGCTTTGACGATGTCGAACAAGCCTTCCTTGATTAGGAAAATCGCGATAATAAGCTCGGCGGCGTTGCCGAACGTGGCGTTTAAGAATCCTCCGAGTCGCTGTCCCGCGTAATGGGCAACGGATTCCGTCGCTTTGCCAAGCAGGCCGGCGGCGAATAAGATCGCGATACCTGCCAAGGCGAATTCGATCGCGGCTCCCCATTTCATGAAGTGGGAAATGGCGCTTAGCGCAAAGGTTATTATCAGCAGCGGGAAAAACAACTTTTTCAGCAAAAAACCCACCCCGTGTCGTCGAGAATTGCAAGCTCGGATTTACAGTTCTTACTATATCCAATAAGCAGGTCGAAGTAAACGCCGGCTCGGAAACCTTGCGCTGGCAACGCTTACGGTTGCTTCTGGCGTAGTCTTCCATTACAATGTATACATACTAGGTTCGGGAGAGTGAGCCGCCATGACGGAAGAGTTGCAACAAGGATTAATTCGGATTTCTGACGATGTCGTCGCTACGATTGCCGGACTAGCGGCATTGGAAACGCCCGGAGTTGCCGCCATGTCGGGCGGGATTTCGGAAGGCTTGGCCAAGCGGCTTAGCGGACGCAACGCGCAAAAGGGCGTGTCCGTCGAAGTAGGACAAGTGGAAGCGGCGATCGATCTGCGTATCGTCGTGCAATACGGCATTCCGATTCAAGAGGTTGGACGCAGACTGCAGGATAATGTCCGAGAAGCGGTTGAGAATATGACGGGACTAAACGTCGTCGAAGTGAACGTTAAAGTCGAAGGCGTTGCTTTCAAAGACGAAGAAACCGAAGAAGCGCACCGTGTGAAATAAGAGCGTTTCATGCGGCAACGAAAAAACCGATCGAGCAGGCCCTTGGGCTTGTCGATCGGTTTTTTGTTAATGTTTGATTATTCTCGGCCGCGGTGACGCCGGTTCCTTCTCGACCCGGTTGTACTCCCTCGAGATGCTAAGCAATACGCCCATGCCCGTTAGCAAGGTGAGCATGGAGGAACCGCCGTAGCTGATAAAGGGAAGCGTTACCCCGGTGACCGGAATCGCCCCGCTAACGCCCCCCATGTTGATGAGCGCTTGAATGGCGATAAGCGAGACAATGCCTATGCCGACTAAAGTGCCGTAAATATCGGGACATCTAAGCGAGACGATCAACGCTCTCCACAGGAAGACGACGTACATCAAGATAAATATCGTCGTGCCGATAAAGCCGAGCTCCTCGCCGATGACCGCGAATATAAAGTCGTTGTAGGCGTACGGGAGATAAAATAGCTTCTGCACGCTGTTCCCTAAGCCGGTTCCCGTCAAACCCCCGTGACCGAAAGCTTCAAGCGATCGCACCATATGATACCCGGTTCCTTGCTCGTCGGCCAGCGGATCCAGGAATGCCGTGAATCGGCTTCCCCGGTAGCCGAAGTCCGCTCCGGGATGGATCAGAAAGTACAAGCTTGTCCCGAGCGCGGCCAAGCCGAGCAGGACTCCGGACGAGAGCACGATGTGCTTCAGGTTGGAACCGCCCGCGATAACGATCGCGGCCGCGCACATGACGAGGATGGCGCAGGAACCGAAATCCGGCTGAAGCATGATCAGGAACGCAAAAAAGCCGACGACGATCATGACGGGGAGCAACCCGCGCTTGAAGTCGCGGAACTTCTCGTCCTTCTTCGCGATAATCGCGGCTAAGTAAAGAATGATGGCCAGCTTGGCGAACTCGGTAGGCTGGACGCCGAATACCCAGCTTCTGGCGCCGTTCTTCATAACGCCGAAGATCGGAACAAGGAATAGCAGGATCATCGACCCGACGAAGAACAAAAGGAACAGTTTCTTGTATTTCTGATAATGGATATTCATCAGCACGAGCATAACGCAAGTGCCAAGCCCGACCCACATCAACTGTCGCTTCACGAAATAAAGCGCATCGTTGTTGTAAGCGGACTTGGTAACCGCCATGCTGGAGCTTGCGCTGAACACCATGATCAAACCGAAACCGACGAGCAGAAGCGTCATTATAAGCAACAGAAAATCTGGCGTGCCCCGCTGGCCGCTCTCCGGAGTCTTCATCCCGCATTCCCCCGAGACGCTACGATAGCAGCTTTTTTAATTCCTGAGCGCGTTGCGTAGCGGCATTCAAGATCGGTTCCGGAATTTTCGATTCGTAGTCCAGACCGTGCGGGAACGTGGCGCGCCCGATGTAGACGGCTTCCACTTCCAGAATCGCGTCCGGATTCTCGAGCTTGCCTTCGATGGCTCTCGTCGTAATCCGCAAGAAGTAGTCTTGGCTGTTCGCGCGGTCGTGAAGCTTCAAATCGTATGTAGCGCGGCGGTATTCCCATTGCCAGCGTACGAAGCCGAGCTTGTCTCCGGATTCGTCGAAATGACCGAGGTCGCTGCGTACTCCATTTAATCCTGTATTGTCGAGTAACATGAATAATCCTCCCTTTGTAGGTGCGAACCGACAGGCAGCGTCCGTGACGTCTGCGGTTTGTCATTGCGTGATCGAGGTCCAATCAAGCTTTGTCCCCTTCCATGATAGTCGGTTTGCGAACCTTCTGCAAGCCCGCGGACGACCTCGATTTCGAACGTTCATTGACATTTATCTCCTGAACGGAAAGAAGCGAGGTTACGGAGCGGAGACGTTTCTGATACAATAATACAAATAAACGCATTTCCGGAAGGAGGCGCCGCCTTGAATGTCAATGAACAGACGCTGCAGACTTTATACGGGGACATGGTTAGCTGGCGCCGGCATTTACATCGAAATCCTGAGCTATCGTTTCAAGAATACGAAACGTCCGGCATGATCGCCAAGTTGCTGGAAGAGTGGGGATTGGAAGTTCGCAGGGGCATGGCGGGCACGGGGATTGTCGCTACGCTGGTCGGGGCGTTGCCTGGACGAACGATCGCGCTTCGCGCGGATATCGACGCGCTGGCGATTCAAGACGCCAAGGACTGCGAATACCGTTCCGCCGTGGAGGGCGTCATGCACGCCTGCGGTCACGACGGACATACCGCGCAAATGCTCGGGATTGCCCGTTACTACAGCCTTCATAGAGATCGCACCTCGGGTAAGCGAGTATTCCTGTTTCAACCGGGAGAGGAAGTATTGCCCGGCGGCGCGGTGAGCATGATCGCGGATGGCGCGCTGGAAGGCGTGGACGCGATATACGGCGTTCATCTCTGGTCGCCGCTGCCTTACGGTACGGCAACGACGCGCCCGGGACCGTTCATGGCGACGCCGGATGAATTCGAGCTCGAAATTATCGGACGCGGGGGGCACGGCGGCTTGCCCCACGAGAGCAGGGACGCGCTCGTCGTCGGAGCCTCGCTCGTCGTTGCGCTCCAGACGATCGTCTCGCGCAGCGTGAATCCGCTCGACGCCGCGGTGTTGTCGGTCGGCAAGTTGAACTCGGGGACGGCCAACAACGTCATCGCCGAACGCTGCAAGTTAAGCGGTACGGTACGTTCCTTTAATAAGGAAATGAGGGCTGCCGTTCGCGAACGGTTGGAAAGCATCGTTAAGCATACATGCGAGATGCACGGTTGCGATTATCGCTTCGAATATTTTGAAGGTTATCCGCCCGTCGTAAACGACGACAAGGAAGCCTCGCGAGTGCTTCGGATCATCTCCGAGTTGTTGCCGGATACGTTCGAAGGTCCTTGCGAGCGGATCATGGCGGGAGAAGATTTCTCTTACTATTTGGAGCAGAGGCCGGGTTGCTTTTTCTTTGTCGGCGCGGGAGCGTCCGACGGAAGCTCCGCCCCCCACCACCATCCGCGCTTCGATCTGGATGAACGAGCGATGCTGAACGCGGCCAAGCTGCTCATCGCGATCGCGGACGATTCGGCCTTGGACGACTAATCTAATATTCTTAATCAATAAGGTTCATTTTCCGACGCAATCGGGAAATGAACCTTTTTCGTCCGATTGCATGAACGAATTCCTTAAGGGAAGGCTGTAAACTAGCAGGTATTTAGCAGGCATAGAGCTGCCGGCGAGCAGTCGAAAGGGAGAGGCTGATCATGACGTTGCCCAAACCGTTATGGGTACAATCGGACGGTACGTTGCTTCTGGACGAGCGCCACCCCGACCATGAGGAAACGAGAAAGTTTCTCCGGGAAATCGCCGAGCTCCATAAGCGTCCGGGTGCATGGCATACTTACCGGTTTACACCGGTTACTTTGTGGAACGCGGCAGCCGCGGGCTGGAGCTCCGAGCGGGTGCTTCAAAGTCTCGCGTTATGTTCGCGTAACCCGCTTCCAAAGCAAATAGAGGACCTCATCCGCACGTATATGGACCGTTACGGGCAAATTCGTCTCGTTACCGGAGACGGCGGATTAAAACTCATTGCGGCGACGCCGGAGCTCATGGATCGGTTGCGCGGGATGGAGACGATCGGCCCGATATTGGGTACATTGCCGGAGACAGAGTCGTCGGATACGATCGCCCTCGTAGCGTCGGAATGTCGAGGCACGGTAAAGCGCGAACTGGCAGCGAGAGGTTATCCGGTCAAGGACGAAGCGGGATTCCATGCCGGCGAACGCTTGGAGATTGAATTGCGCACGGAAACCGCCTCGGGGGGACCGGTGATCGTTAGGGATTACCAAGCGGATGCGGTAGAAGCGCTGCTCGGAGAAGCGGCGATGGATGGAGGAAGCGGAATCGTCGTGCTCCCGTGCGGCGCGGGCAAAACTTGGGTAGGGCTGGCCGCCTTGGCCAGACTGCGGTGCGAAACGCTCATTCTGACGCCGAACGGAGTGTCCGTCTCGCAATGGATCGCGGAGCTTCTTAAGAATACGACCTTGACGGAAGCGGATGTCGGAGAATATACGGGGCGCGCGAAAAACGTCAAGCCGGTTACCGTCGCGACTTACCAGGTGCTCACGCATAGGCGTTCTAAGGAGGAGTCGTATCCTCATCTGCAATTGTTCGTTAATCGCGACTGGGGATTGATAATTTACGACGAAGTACATTTGCTGCCGGCTCCGGTATTTCGCATTACGGCCGACATCCAAGCGACGAGAAGACTCGGACTGACCGCGACGCTAGTCCGGGAAGACGGGCGAGAGGGAGACGCCTTTGCTTTGATCGGGCCGAAGCGTTACGAGATGCCGTGGAAGACGATGGAGAGCCAAGGCTGGATCGCCCGGGCGTCTTGCACGGAAGTGAGAGTGCCGCTCGACTCGCGGACCGCTTCCGACTATACGGCTGCGCCAAAGCGAAGCCGACACCGTATCGCCGGCGAGAACCCCGTCAAAGCGGAAGTCGTTAAGGCGCTGCTAAGAAGGCATATCGGTACGCCGACGTTGGTCATCGGACAATATTTGGACCAACTGCACGCTTTGTCCAAGGAATTGTCGCTCCCGCTTATTACCGGAGCGATGCCTCATAGAAGCCGCAAAAGGTTGTTCGACCGGTTTAACGATGGCGAGATCGATGTGCTGCTCGTGTCCAAAGTCGCCAATTTCGCGGTCGATCTTCCGGATGCGGCGATCGCGATCCAAGTGTCGGGGAGTTATGGATCCAGGCAAGAGGAAGCTCAGAGGTTAGGTCGCATTCTGAGGCCGAAACGGAACGGAACCGAAGCCTCGTTCTATTCGCTCGTCAGCGAAGGGACGGACGAGGTGGAGTTTTCGCGTAATCGCGGCCGGTTTTTGTTGGAGCAGGGGTACCCTTATTCCGTCGATCGTTGGCAAGGGGAGGAGACGAGAATATGAACGTTGCGCAATCGCTTCTGCGGTTACCCGAGTCTATTCGCGCGCTCATCGAAACGGATCCGGTCGTACGGGAACGCCTCGAAGATGGGCAATACCTTGAGGATATTTTGCGATGTCGGGAATGGGCGGAGGCATGGCTTCGATCTTACCTCGATACCGACCAAAGAGCAGTTCTGAATAACCTTGTGGAACGATTCGCGTCAAAGCCGTTCGAACCGGTAAATTTGATCAAATCGTTAGGCCGGTCGTCGGCTTTCGCGGGATCCGAAGTGAGAGTCGCCCTCGCGAAGCTTCGGAGAAGCGGGATTATTTTTGCCGTTCGCAAGGCTTGGGGAGATCAGCTGCTTTATTTGCCGGAGGACACCGTTACGCTCTGGCAACCGTTATTGCTTCCGCTAGGGGGAGAGCCTCTTGCTCCTGACGAAGCTGCCGATGTGACGGTTACTTCATCCGCCCTTCCTTTGCCTCTTTCTATGGAGTTACTGTCGGCATGGCAAACGTTGCGCCGTCAACCTTTGACCTGGACAGGCAAAGGCTCGTTGCATCGCCCTACGGTCGCCAAGTTTACGGGAGAGTTGCGATTTCCGGCCGATGCGATCAGGTGTCTGAACCTTACTTATCCTCATGCCGATCAACTTGCTCCTCAAGCGGCTATCGCCCTAGATATTGGTTTGCATTTGAAAGCGCTGATGAGATCGGACAACGAAATCAAGGTTGCGCCATCCGGCATGGAGAATTGGTTGGCGTTGTCTCCCGCGGAAGCGGATGCCAGGTTGTACGATATTCTTCTTACCAGGTATGGGAAAGCGGACGCAGGGCTGCAATTGATCGCCTCGGCAGTAAGAGCGCTGGAGCCGGGAGTATGGTTCCGGGAATCCCGGCTTGTCATTGACGACGGCAATCGAAATGGGGAGCGATTCGGTCTGGAGTGGCTCGGTCTCATGGAAGCATTCGGTTGGTTGGAGCGAGGAGATTGCGCCGGAGAGGCGGTTTATCGGAAAAGACTCGACAACGAGCCTAAGCTTTCCCAATCGGGTGAAGCGGGAGCAATAGACGCGTTCGAGGAATTGTTCGTCCAACCCGACGGAGAACTGTTCGTGCCGCCGGATGCCAAGCTGAAGCTTCGTTGGATGCTGGCGGATATCGCCGATCCGGTTACGTCGGACGCGATATGCATTTACCGCCTAAGCCGCAACGCCTGCGCACGCGCATATAATGCAGGTTACGTGCTTCGATCGGTTACCGAACTCCTGGAGCAAGCATCCAGGGCTCCGTTGCCGGAGCCCGTGGCCGATTCGTTGGCCGATTGGTTTGCCCCGCTCGGTAAAATCAAGTTCGCCGAAGCGATGCTGCTAAGGACGGAGGACGCTACGGTTGCCGACGCGATTATGCGCGATCCGGACATCGCGGACATGTTGCTGGAGAAAATAGGGGACCGCGATTTTATCGTTCTCTCCGAATCCTATTCCGTCCTATCGGCGAAGCTAAGACAGATCGGTTACCCGCCTCCCGATCGCATTCAGGTGATTTCTTCCCCGGCTTCGGACAAGAACGAGAATCATCCGGAGGAAACGAAATCCGATTCGGGGTGGGTGTACGCCCCCGACGCCGTTGGCGTTTACGAGGCAGATCCCGTATGGCCTGACGCGGAGTCGTTATTTCCGGGCTTATCGGAAATCCCTGCCGCTTGGATCATGAAGCCCCGAGCTTATCACGCTACGACGAGGAAGAAAATGATTCAGCGGGCGATCGAATGGGAAGCGTTAGTCCGGTTGGAGGTTGACGGCAGCGCCCGTACGTTCGTCCCGAATGGATTGCGCGAGGATGGCGACCGATGGACGGTGAGCGGAAGGTGGCAGTCCGACGATTGCGAAATCGGGACGAGGCTGGATAAATCCGAGCAGGCATTCGTGAACGCCGAGCAATTTACGGATATGATGATCGTGCTTCCGTCATTGGACGCGCTTGAAACCGATTGACCGATGTCGAGCAATTTGTGTTATGATTGTTGGGTATGGCAAAGCCGAAAGGTGAGGTGAGGCCGATGGCCAGCATGACGCAAACCCTCCCTGCGGCGGGACAAGGTGTGATGGAGAACGAGCCTGCCGACATGGCATTACTCTTATCCCGCGCCTTCGAGCTGGGGGATTCGCTTAAAAATTCCGCCTTCGCCGCGGAATACGTTTATTGGAAAGATCAAGTGCATCAAGATGCCGAGGTGCAAGTACTGACCAAGCAATTCGCCAAAGCGAAAGAGAAGTTCGCCGAGTGCGAGAGGTTCGGCAGGTTTCATCCGGATTACAACGCGGCTCTGGACGAGGTTTACGCCATCGAGAGCCGGCTTGACCAGGTGGAATGCGTGCGCCAATATAAAGCCGCGGAAAGCTCGCTGGATTATTTGCTTAACGATATATCCAGAACGCTTGCGCATGCCGTATCCCAAAGCATTAAGGTTCCGGACAACGATCCGAATCCGAAGGCATCGGGTTGCGGCAACGGAGGCAGTTGCTCTTGCGGAAGCGGCGGCTGCGGATAAACGAACGGATTGAGGAGGTTAGACATGTTTGCCGAACGGACAGGTTATATCGTATGGTTCAGTGATCCGAAAGCGGCCAGAGGATTGGACAAATACGGCACGCTGCATTATTTGTCCCGTAAAATGCAATACGCCGTAATGTATATGAACGCCGACGTGGCGGAGGAAGCCGTTCGCAACTTGCAGCGTCTACCCTTCGTCCGCAAAATCGAACGCTCCTACCGCAACGAAATCAAGACGGAGTACGAGAAAAACGTACCCGACAAAACCCGTTTTTACGGTCTCTGATCGCTTGCGGTAAAAATAATTCGATCATAAAGAAAAGTCTCCTAAATAATAGGAGACTTTTCTGCTATATAAGTGATATAAATAATATTAACCAAATCGTGGGATGAAAGGAGGCTTTTTAATTTTTTGTTGAATCCTCGGGAATAAATGCTGTAAAATGTACTTAACTCCCTATTTATATGGGATTATTTGGTTCATAGTACCTAGAATCGGGAAGGGGATAGCCCGGTGAAGGATAAACATACCGAACGATGGAATACTTATGAGCCCTTTCATGTCATCCTAGGGGACAAGAAAGTATGCGACATCATTATTACCAACCATGCTCGCACGCGTTGGACCGACCGGGTCGAAAGCGAAAGGACCGGTTATTCCGACATTGCTGAGTATATGTGGGAGTGCCTAAAAGAAGACCGGATCGTTTCTTATTATCGCAACGAACAAGACGTATACACGATCGACGACGATCTCGTATTCGTAGCGGAGTTCGCGATTAGCGAGACGGATACCGATCTGCTGGGCAATCCATTGCATAAGATGATCGTCGTTACTTTTCTGGGTAGAATGTCGGAGACGATGGAATTGCGCGATCTGAAGACGTATTACTCGTGGCTTAGGCATTCCCGCCGCATGACCTTGATCAAGAATAATCGCAAACGCAGATAGATTAGACCCGAATACGAACGAGCAGCCGGCCCGGAAGAGAACCTTCCCGCCGGCTGTTCGTGCGAGGCGAAACGGAACGACGAAACCTCGCCGCGTGTGGTATAATCCGGAGAGAATAGCGGACGGAAGGCGGTACCGGCATGGCGTTAAACGTGCATCAATTACATATTTTCTACACCGTGGCGGAGCGGGGAAGTTTCTCGGCGGCGGCGCAAACGCTTCATATGACGCAGCCTGCCGTAACGATGCAAGTTCAGGCACTCGAAGAACGATTCGGCACGAAGCTATTGAACAGGACGACGAAGAAACTGGAATTGACGGAAGCGGGACATCGTTTACTGCCCCAAGCGCGGAAAGCGGTCGAGCTTATGCAAGAGACGGACGAAATGATGATCCGATTCATCGGGGACTTGAAAGGTCGTCTACAATTCGCTGCGAGCTTAACGATGGGCGAATATGTTTTGCCGGGGCTGCTAGGCTCGTTCCTGAGAAGGTTCCCTGAAGTATCGGTCGTCATGAAGGTCATGAACACGACCGAAATTATCGAGGCGGTCGCCCACCAAGGACTCGAATTCGGTCTGATCGAAGCGCCTTGCGACGTTCCGGGCATCGAAGCGCAACCGGTTATGGATGACGAATTGATATTAGTCGTACCGACGGGACATCCCTTCGCGTCCCGAGACGAGGTTACGCTCGGCGAAGTCATTAGCGAGCCGCTGGTGTTAAGGGAGAAGGGGTCGGGTACCCGCCAGATCATGGAGGACGAGTTGCTCCGGCATGGCGTCTCCGATACGCAATTGCGCATAATAAGCGAGTTCGGCAGCACGGGCGCGATTAAATCGGCAGTGGAAGCCGGGCTAGGTTTATCTATCTTATCTATGTGGACGATCAAGCACGAGATTACTCTGGGGCTGCTTAAGCCGGTAAAAATTAAAAACGTCAGCTTCCGGAGGCAATTTTTCTCCGTTCGTCTGCGTTCATCGCTATTGTCGATACCGGCTACCACGCTTTTGCATGATCTAAAGGAGCTTTCTCATGAATAACGGGGATAAAAGGGCGGATTTGCATACCCATACGATCGCTTCGGATGGGTTGCAGCGGCCGGAGGACAACGTACGCATGGCCCGCGAAGCCGGTCTGGCGGCAATCGCGATTACGGATCACGATACGATCTCCGGCATTCCGGAAGCGATGGAGGCTGGCGCAAGACTGGGAATACTCGTCGTTCCCGGCGTCGAATTGAGTACCGGGGTCGCCGGCAAAGACATTCACGTTCTAGGTTATGGATTTAAGCTGGACGATCCGGAATGGCTCGAGAGGTTAAAGTCATTGCGAAATGTTCGTAACGGTAGAAACGAACGAATTCTCGCGCTGTTAGATCGGTTAGGCATGCCTGTCAGCATGGAGGAACTAAAGACTGCAGCCGGCGCCGACAAGAGCGATCGCAAGGGACGCTCCGTTGGCCGGCCGCACATCGCGCAAGCGATGGTCGACAAAGGATACGTGGCCGATCTCCGCGAAGCTTTCGACCGCTGGCTCGGGGAAGGTCAGCCGGCGTACGCAAGTCCCGAGCGTATCGGGCCGAGCGAAGCGATTCGCTGGATCCATGAAGCGGGGGGCATAGCTATCGTCGCCCACCCCGGCATCTATGGAAACGACGAGTTAGTGTTGAGCTTGCTGGACGGGGAAGCCGACGGATTGGAAGCGTATCATTCCGACCACGATTCGGAGACGGAATCGCGCTACGCGGAATGGGCGGCAAGCCGGGGGAAACTCATAACGGGAGGCTCCGATTTCCACGGAGTCAAGGACGGGATCGCCTATCACGGTGAAATCGGCAACCGATCGGTGGATTCGGCGGTCGCAATTCGATTGCTTCGAGGCTTACAGAAGTAACGAAAACATTAGCGGGGCCAATAAAAAACAGCGGTTCCTCCCTAGGGGCAGGAACCGCTGTTTGCGTTATTTTACCGTTGAGGGCATTTGTTGGATGGCCGTTTCGTCCGGCGTTACGTAAAGCGTCTTCTGGTTGTCGTATATGACGAAGCCGGGCTTAGCGCCGCTTGGCTTGCGAACATGGCGTATGCGGGTGTAATCGACGGGCACGCCGCTCGATGCCCTGGCTTTGCTGTAATATGCGGCTAAGACGGCCGCTTCGAGCAAAGTAGTTTCGCCGAATTCCGCGCTTCGGATCAAGACGTGCGAGCCGGGAATGTCCTTCGTATGCAGCCATGTGTCGGAGGACATCGCGAGCCGGTTCGTCACGTAGTCGTTCTGCGTGTTGTTTTTGCCGACGTAAATCGGGATACCTTCGCTAGACGTATAACAAAGAATGGCGGGGGTGTCCTTCTTTTTCTTCTTCATGCCCTTCTTGATTCCGCGCTCCCGGATGTAACCTTGTTCGATAAGCTCCTCGCGAATTTCTCCGATATCGTTCGGCGTAGCCGACTCCAAGCCTTGAAGCACGGAAGCCAAATATTCGAGCTCCGTCTTCGTCCCGTCCATCTGCTCCATGACGACCGCGCGGCTGTTTTTTAATTTGTTGTATTTGCGGAAATAACGTTGGGCGTTCTCGTTCGGAGCGAGCAGCGGATCGACGGCGATCGTCCGCGTCGGTTGCTCTTCCTCGTAATAGTCGACGACGTCCACGGATTTGTCGCCACGTTTGAAAGCGTGCAGATGGGCCGTCAGAAGCTCACCGTTGCGACGAACGAGGTCGGCTTCGTCCGCTTCCTCCAGCGTCTCCTTGAGCTTCAGCAGTTTCTTCTCGTTCTTGGCAATCTCGTTGACGAGAAAACGGTTCAAGTCGCTCGTGCGCTGACGGACGAGGTCTCGCGACGCTTTGTCGCGATAGAACGCTTCTAAGCATGCGTGCATGGAAGCGAACGATTGGACTTCCCCTTGCGCGTGTGTGAGGGAGATGGCCGAGAACAAAGCTTTGCCGTCTTCTTGAAGCACGAGATTCGGCTCGTATTGCTGACGCAAAGCTTGATTAACGATATCGTCGAAAATCGCCCTTACTTCCAAGCCTTGATGCGTCGCGCGGTATGCGATTTCTTTGGCGATTAGCGGACTGAAGCCGGTAAAGGTTCCTAGCAGCGCGGAAGCGACGGCGTTAGGATCCTCGTTGTTGTCGGGAACGTTAACGATCAAAGTATCCAACATTTCACCGGATGACGGCTCCAATGGGTTAACTTTGTCTTGCGACGGAGGGGAAACGTAGGCGCTTCCGGGCAGCACGACGCGATAACTGCTAATGGCGGGAGTGACGTGACGAATGCCATCATGGATGACGCCGGTAACCGGGTCGAGCAGAATCAGGTTGCTGTGGCGTCCCATGATCTCGAGCACGATCGTCTTGAAGGAGGAATCCCCAAGCTCGTCGCGGTGGCGCACGTCGATCTCGACGATCCGTTCCAGTCCGATCTGGCGAATGGCTTCGATAACGCCCCCCTCGCAGTATTTGCGAAGCAACATGCAGAACATCGGTGGCTCCTGGGGATTCGCCCAAGTTTGTTCCGTCCAATGGATGCGGGGCATCGAAGGGTGAGCGGACAGCAACAGTTTTCCGTTGACGCCTTGTCCGCGGATATGCAAGATGAGTTCGTTATCCGTTGGTTGATAAATTTTATGAATTCGCGCTTTGACGCAAGCTTGCAGCTCGTGTACGAGCGCGCGGGTGACGATTCCGTCCAATGACATAGCTGTTTCTCCTGTCGCATCTCCGTGATGCGTGATTTTCTGTCTTCCTATGATGCCATACATCTCCGCAAAGGGAAAGCTTTCGGGACCGGGTATCGAGCTTCCGATAGGAGGAGGAATCGCCTTTAACGGTGCTTATGGCTGTTAGTATGCCATTTGACATTCGAAGACCGCTTTTACCGCCCGATAAGACCGTTACGTCGTCGCATGAACACTCAACAGGGCTAGAAATGGGTCATTAAAGGTCAAAAGGGCCGTTACAGGAAGAAATAGACGGCATATTTTCGCTTTAACGTTCCAAATGGCTCTTAATACTGTTTTGTTTCATAGTTACTTCAACTAGCTCTTTATGACGTAAATATGCGATAGCAAAGAATGAGCTGTCGAGCGAAATGAATGATTTTGCCTAACGCACCTCATCATTTTTTTGCATCCCGAGCAATTGCCATAGACCGATCCGCGACTTGGACAACCGGCGGGATATTTCCCGGCTTGTCTGAATACATATAGGTCATAAAAGCGGATATGACGGAAGGGGATGGCTACCGTGGAAGGAAAGGCATGGCACCAGCTAAGCGAGGGACAGCTGCTGGAGGCGCTGGGTACCGATCTGAACAATGGGCTTGCGCCGGAGGAAGCGGGCGAAAGGCTGCAGACTCAAGGGCCGAACGAGCTGGCGGAGAAACGCGGGGAATCTCCCCTTAAGCTGTTGTTTAATCAGTTCAAGGATTTCATGGTGCTTGTACTGTTGGGAGCGACAGTAATCTCCGGCTTGCTCGGAGAGATGCTCGACGCGTTGACGATCGTCGCGATTATTTTAATTAACGGAATTCTAGGATTCTATCAGGAATTCCGCGCGGAACGTTCTCTTAGAGCGCTTAAGGAGCTATCCGCTCCGAACGCGAAAGTCATTCGAGGCGGAGAGTTGTTAATGATCCCGGCTCGCGGTCTGGTTGCGGGAGACGTCGTGCTGCTAGAGAGCGGCGACCGGGTACCGGCGGACATGCGGTTCATCGAGTGCAACGAGTGCTCCGTGGACGAAGCGGCGCTAACGGGCGAATCGGTTCCGGTCGTCAAGGAAGCCGTCAGCCTATCGGCCGCCGATCTTCCGCTTGGCGATCGCAAAAATTGCGGGTATCTAGGAACGATGGTTACGCGGGGAACGGCTAAAGGGATCGTTACCGTTACGGGCATGCAGACGGAAATGGGGAAAATCGCGGATCTGATCCAACAGACGGATGAGGCGGATACGCCGCTTCAACATCGCTTGGAGCAACTCGGCAAAATCCTCATCATCGTCTCGATTATCTTGACCGTTGTCGTCGTGCTGGCAGGGATTTTGCATGGCCAGCCAATCTACGATATGTTCCTTGCGGGC
Organism: Cohnella endophytica; assembly: GCF_003628305.1. Classification (GTDB taxonomy): domain Bacteria; phylum Bacillota; class Bacilli; order Paenibacillales; family Paenibacillaceae; genus Cohnella; species Cohnella endophytica. The sequence goes on from NZ_RBZM01000004.1 coordinate 580,201, forward strand.
GTGAGTCTGGCTGTTGCGGCCATCCCGGAAGGTCTTCCCGCGATCGTGACGATCGCGCTTGCGCTCGGCGTTCAACGAATGATCAAGCGCCGGGCAATCGTGCGAAAGCTGCCGTCCGTGGAGACGCTCGGGTGCGCCTCCGTTATTTGCTCGGACAAAACGGGTACGCTAACGCAAAATAAAATGACGGTGACGCAAGTGTGGCTGGGAGGACGTTCGATCGAAGTGACGGGCGAAGGTTACGAGCCGATCGGATTGCTTCGGGAAGGCGGCAAGAGCATCGACGCCAAAGGCGACTCTTCGCTTCGCAGGCTGACTCAGATCGCCGCCCTCTGCAATAATTCGGAGCTGACGCAGCAAGAGAAGAACGAGGATCCGAAGAAACGCAAGCCGGGTAAACCGGATACGACGGCGGGAGAGCCGTTGGAATGGAAAATCAAAGGCGATCCGACGGAAGGCGCGCTGCTCGTGCTTGCGGCCAAAACCGGATTGACGAAATCGACGCTGCAGAGCTTGTATACAAGAGTGAAGGAATTCCCTTTCGACGCCGAACGGAAACGGATGTCCGTGCTTATGTCGCATCAGGGCGGCAAACTGGTGTGCACGAAAGGCGCGCCGGACATGCTCGTCGAGCAATGCGCGTACGTGTTGTGGAACGATCAAGTCGTCCCTTTTACCGGCACGTTGAAACAGAAAGTACTGTCCGCGAACGAGGCGATGGCGAGAGATTCGCTGCGGGTGTTGGGACTCGCGTTCCGGGAAGTGAAGTCTTACGACGAGTGCGCGAGCACCGAGCAAGCGGAGAACGGATTGATCTTTATCGGGTTGACTGGGATGATGGATCCGCCGCGCAAGGAAGTGAAGGAAGCGATCTACAAATGCCGTCAAGCCGGCATCAAAACCGTCATGATTACGGGAGACCACGGGACGACGGCCGAAGCGATCGCCAAGACGCTCGGCATTATCGGACGAGAAGGACGCGTGCTTACGGGCGCGGAGCTGTCGGCCATGAACGACGAAGAGCTGGAGAAAATCGCGGACGACGTGAACGTGTACGCACGCGTTTCTCCAGAGCATAAGCTGAGAATCGTCCAAGCTCTGCAACGGCGCGGACACGTGGTGGCGATGACGGGCGATGGAGTCAACGATGCTCCGGCCGTTAAAGCCGCGGATATCGGCATCGCGATGGGGATTTCCGGAACCGACGTAACGAAGGAAGCCTCTGCGCTCGTGCTCGCCGACGACAATTTCTCCAGCATCGTCGCCGCCGTCGAGGAAGGACGGGGAATTTACGAGAACATTCGCAAGTTCATCCGTTATTTGCTCGCCTCCAACGTCGGGGAGATCATGACGATGTTCATGGCGATGATGGCGGGGCTGCCATTACCGCTCGTTCCGATCCAGATCCTCTGGGTCAATCTCGTAACCGACGGATTGCCTGCCATGGCGCTTGGCGTCGATCAAGCGGAAAGCGATCTGATGCAGCATAAACCGCGTTCCGCCAAAGAAAATATTTTCGCCCGCCGGCTTGGATGGAAAATTATCAGCCGCGGCATCTTGATCGGCGTGTGCACGTTGGCGGCATTCGTCATGGCGCTGAATCAGAGAGCGGGCCATTCCGATCAGCTCATCCATGCGCAGACCGTTGCTTTCGCGACTCTCGTCATGGCCCAGCTCATCCACGTATTCGATTGCCGCAGCTCCAGATCGATTTTCCATCGCAAGCTGCTCGAAAACAAATTTCTCGTTTTTGCCGTCTTGTCTTCGCTCATATTGATGTTAGGAGTATTGTACGTGCAGCCGCTTCAGCCGGTGTTCAAGACCGTTCCGCTCGATTTCCGCGATTGGGCGCTCGTTATCGTCGCCGCGGGCATCCCGACGTTCGCGATGGGGATCGGCAGCGTGCTCGGAACCTCGAAGCAGAAAAAAGGCCGCAATATCACTTACAGAGGGACTTCGGTACCCCCGTCCGCGGCCAGGTAAACTAACGTTCGATTCCGCAAAAGGCAAAGCAAGGCGCTGGCGAATCCGTCGGCGTCTTTTTCATGGCGAATAAATGGGCGGAACTTCAAGCTTTTACCGAGTGAATAGAATGCATGTATCTGCCTAGGCTAGCTAAGATGCGGAACATTAATTTACCGGCGGAAGAGGAATCGAACAATAATGGATCATGCGGTTGACCCAGCGGCAGCGATAACGAAACCGAGCGGAAGGAAGTCTTTATTTCATTTTACGAGAGTCGGCAATTTGCCGGGAATAGCGCGTTTTGACGCATTGATGTCCAGCTACCGCATTCATCCGGACAACTCGGGAGAACGCCGCTTAAAGCCGTTTAACGTCGATTACGGGGGAGAAGAGGGCATGCCGGCAATTCAGATGACCATCAATGCCCATCTGCGAATTCCCGAGAAGATGATGGCTCCCGGCACGACGCTGGAGGCATTCCGGCATTGCCTGGACAGGCACGTGTTTTTCTGGCCGACGTTGGCGGATTGCAGGAAGATGATCGATACGTACGCGCGAAGGGAGCCCGAGGAAAGCTTTGCGGTGCTGAAACTGGACGCGCAGCGCTTAATCGCGGATCATGCCGGGGACGTAAAGCTGTCCAAATACGATTCGGGGAGCGCGCCGCGATACCCGGACCGTTGTTCATACAGAAAAAGCCCGGACATGTTCCTGCCGTTAGACCGATTCCGGAAGACGACGGATGGAGCCGTGCCGGGCAAAGCTTCCGAAATTCACGAGATTCTCGTTCAAGACCGCGTAACGAACGTCAGCGGATATTTGCAAGCCGTATACGTCGATCGGGCAGAATACGTACCCGAACTTTGGAGGGAGCTTGCTCGGCCCTTGGCGGAGCTGACGATACCTGCGGCGAAGAAGTAACCGACTGCCCGGCGTTATTTCATCGTGTATAATGGACGGTATTGAAAATAGCGAATTTGGAGGAATCGATGATGTACATAAGCAAGAAGCTGCTCCTGCTTGGATCCGGAGAATTGGGCAAAGAGGTCGTTATCGAAGCGCAACGGCTCGGGGTCGAAACCATTGCCGTCGATCGGTACGCGAATGCGCCCGCGATGCAGGTCGCACACCGCAGCTACGTGATCGATATGTTGGACCGGCAAGCGCTCCGCGACGTGATCGAGAAGGAGAAGCCCGATCTGATCGTGCCCGAGATCGAGGCGATCGCGACGGTCGAGCTGGTGAAGTTGGAGGAGGAAGGCTATCGTGTCATTCCTACGGCGCGCGCTGCCCAACTGACGATGGACCGGGAAGGCATCCGGCGTATGGCATCCGAGACGTTAGGCTTGCCGACGGCGGGATATCGTTTCGCCGACACGTACGAGCAATTCGCGAAAGCTGCCCGGGAAATGGGATTTCCATGCGTAGTTAAGCCGCTCATGAGTTCTTCGGGCAAAGGGCAAAGCGTATGCCGTTCCGAGGCCGAGCTGGATCGTTCCTGGACGATCGCGATGGAAGGCGGGCGCGTTCAGCAAGGCAGGGTTATCGTCGAGGAATTCATTACATTCGAATCCGAGATCACGTTGCTTACGGTTCGTTCGGTCAACGGCACGTTGTTCTGTCCTCCGATCGGCCACGTTCAGAAGGACGGAGACTATATCGAGTCCTGGCAACCGCACGAAATGACGGAAGACCAGCTCGCCGAAGCCAAAAGAATCGCCGGCGTCATTACGGATGCCCTTGGAGGCGCGGGAATTTTCGGCGTGGAGCTCTTCTTGGCGAAGGACAAGGTATATTTCAGCGAGGTGTCGCCTCGTCCGCACGATACGGGGTTAGTCACGCTAGTCAGTCAGAACTTATCCGAATTCGCGCTGCACGTCCGGGCGATTCTAGGGTATCCGATTCCGGAAATCTACGTGTCCGCTCCGGGCGCCAGCAGACCGCTGAAAGCGGAAGCCGAATTGGAGGATTACCGGATCGAAGGGATCGGAGAGGCGCTGTCCGTCCCGCATACGCAGCTCCGCGCCTTCGGCAAACCCGTTACGAAGGTCGGTCGTCGCTTGGCGGTCGCGCTATCGACGGGAGATTCCGTTCAGGAAGCGCGCGACAGAGCTAAAAAAGCATTGGATTGCTTGCGCATCGAAGGCTGATCTAACCGAACGATCGTCGAATAGTGCAAACAAACGGAGAATTGCTATATGCTCATCCCGTTCAAAGAGCATTATGATGAGATCAGAGGTTTAGATAAGGCGAGTCTATCGCGGGAGGCAAGTCGATATGGAATTTACGAAAATGCATGGATTAGGCAACGACTTCATCGTCGTCGCCGGGGAGCGGGCGCTTCCGGATAATGCGGCTGAGCTGGCCGTAAGGTTGTGTAACCGTTTCTTCGGTATCGGAGCCGACGGGTTGGTATATATACTGCCGTCCGATAACGCGGACTTCAAGATGAGAATCATCAATTCCGACGGATCGGAAGCGGAGCAATGCGGCAACGCGATCCGTTGCGTCGCGAAATACGTGTACGATAACGGTTTGACGGACAAAACGGAACTGACGATCGAGACGATCGGAGCGGGCGTGCAACCGGTTCGGATTACGACGGAATGCGGGCAAGCCGCCTGGGTAACCGTGGACATGGGACAACCGATTCTGAACGGACTGGACGTTCCCACGACGATCGACGCGAATCCGGTTCTCGGCCATAGCGTAGTGGTCGACGGTCGCGAGTTCAAGTTCACCGCGGTTTCCATGGGCAATCCGCATTGCGTCATCTACGTGGACGACGCGGCGAATTTCGATCTGGCCGCATGGGGGCCTAAGCTCGAGAAGCATCCGTTGTTCCCGCGCAAGATCAACGTCGAATTCGCGACCGTCAACTCGCGCGAGCAAGTCGACATGCGCGTATGGGAGCGCGGAGCGGGGCCGACGCTTGCATGTGGCACCGGCGCTTGCGCGACGCTCGTCTCGTCCGTGCTGAACGGACTGACGGATCGTAAGGCGACGATCTCGCTCGCCGGCGGGGATTTGTCGATCGACTGGAACGAGGACAATAACCGCATCTATATGACAGGCCCGGCTGCGGCCGTGTACACTGGCTCGGTGGACTGAACGGGGAAAGGAAGAGGAAATAGCGTTCAAGAGAAAAAGCCGACTGAGTTGATTGTGCAACTCAGTCGGCTTTTTTTGTTGAATCCGGAGGCTGCTTGTAATCGTAACTCCCTGCTCAGAGCCCCTCTCGAGAGCGAGATGTTCGATTTTTTCGAGTAATTCCCAACTGAGAGTCTCTCTAGTGTGCGAAATGGTCGATTCTTTCGAGTAACTCCCAGCTGAGAGTATCTCTCTTGGGCGAAATGTTCGATTTCTTCGAGTAACTCCCAGCTCAGAGCCCCTCTCGTGCGCGAGATGTTCGATTCTTCGAGTAACTCTCTGCTGGGAGCCCCTCTCGTGGGCGAAATGTTCGATTTCTTCGAGTAACTCCCAGCTCAGAGCCCCTCTCGAGGGCGAAATGTTCGATTTTTTCGAGTAACTCCCTTCTCAGAGATCCTCTCGAGGGCGAGATGTTCGAATATTTCGAGTAACTCCCAGCTGAGAGTATCTCTCTTGGGCGAGATGACCGACTTTTTCGAGCTCAAACCGACTAACTTCCGCCAAAGTGTTGCTCCATGGGTGGAGTTACTCGCTGAAACCGACTAACTCTCGCCTAATGGTGCTCATTGAGAGGGAATTACTCGCTCAAACCGACTAACTTCCGCCAAAGTGTTGCCCCATGGGGTGGAGTTACTCGCTGAAACCGACTAACTCTCGCCAAATGGTGCTTCTTCAGGGGAAGTTACTCGTTCAAACCAACTAATTTCCGCTAAAGTGTTGCCCCGTGAGTGGAGTTACTCGTTCAAACCGACTAACTCTCGTCTAATGGTGCTCCTTGAGAGGGAGTTACTCGCTCAAACGGACTAACTCACGCCAAATGGTGCTCCTTAAGGGGAAGTTACTCTTTCAAACCGACTAACTTCCGCTAAAGTGTTGCCCATGAGTGGAGTTACTCGATCAAACCGACTAACTTCCGCCAAAGTGTTGCCCTATGTGTGGAGTTACTCGATCAAACCGACTAACTTCCGCCAAAGTGTTGCCCTATGTGTGAAGTTACTCGCTCAAACCGACTAACTTCCGCCAAAGAGTGCCCCGTCGAGGGAAGTTACTCGATCAACACGACTAACTTGTGCGGTAGCGCGGCGGAGGTTTGATCCCGCAGGGAAGTAAAAACATAAACACATAGCGACTAACCCCTAACCGTAATAAAATTACGACGGGCAGACTTCCGGCTCGGATACGGCAAGGCGCGACCGTCGCGCGACGTAGTTGGCGGTAACGCCTAGCGAGACGGCGGATAATGCGGCGGCGACTCCGACGCCTACAGCTCCGACCCAACCGATGGCCGTTAAGCTCGAGTTGTTCACGACGAAGCCGCCGACTCCGGCGCCCGCTGCCATGGCAAGCTGCAGCACGGAAGAGTTCAGGCTTAACATGATGCCGGACGCTTCGGGCGCCAAGCTAAGCAAATAGTATTGTTGGGTAGGGCCGGACGACCATGCGGAGAATGCCCATAACATCAGAAGCGGGAATACGATCCAGGCGGCTTGCGAGAATGACGCCAGCAGGAATAAGACTCCCGTATGCAGAAGCATTCCGCCGATTAACGTTCGCCCGACGCCCCATTTGTCGGTGCTGAATCCGCCGAACTTAGAACCGACGAGACTCGCGACACCGAAGGCGAAGAGGGCGATGCTTACCGTGCGTTCGCTCATGCCCGTAACCGTAAGCAGATAGGGAGAAATATACGTATATACGATGGAATAGCCGAATATCCAGAAGAAGGTGACCGACAAAGCAAGAGCGATTCGCGGACTTTTCAGGATGTTCGCTTGCGCCCGGATCGGTACCGGAGCTTCGCCTTCCGATTTCGGGATCGATTTGAAAATCGCGAGCATGGCCAGCAAGCCGAGAACGCCGATGGCCGCGAATAGGAGGGTCCAATCATACGAGGCCGCAATGACCCGACCGACCGGAACTCCTATGATCAATGAAGTGCTGAAGCCCATGACCAGCGTGGCGATCGCGCTTCCTTGTTTGCCGGGCTCCGCCATTTTGGCCGCGACCGTCAACGCCACGACGACGAATACGCCGGTGCTGAGCGCAAGCACGACTCTGGCTCCCATTAGAAGCAGGTAACTCGAAGAGAACACCGACAATACGTTGCCGACGACGAACAATCCAAGCGCCGCAAGCATCAATTTTCTTCTTTCCACGCGTGCGGTAAGAGCCATAAGAACCGGCGTTCCGAAAGCGTAAGCGAGCGAGAATACGGTGATGAGCTGACCCGCTGCGGCAACCGATACACCAACGTCCGAAGCGACTTTATCCAAGATACCCGCGATAATATATTCCGACGTTCCCACTAAAAAACTAACGATGGCCAACATGTAAATTTTCCAAGAATTCGACATATGCAAGCTCCTTCACTCCGCTCCACTTATTCTATATTTCTAGATGCATCGAAATATGGCGCAAAAAAATCATGCGAGCAAATAAGGCGCGTATTTTTCCGCCATTTCGCGATTCACGCTATAGTAAATATACGTTCCGTCTTTGCGGAGAGAAAGCAGACCGCAGTCGGTCAATTGCTTCAGATGATGCGACAGCGTAGAACCGGCGACCGATTCCAGCTTGCTTCCGATATCGGAACAGCACAGATTCCGCTCCTCTGTCAGGAGTAGGGCGATCTTAAGCCTAGTCGGCTCCCCAAGCGCTTTATAAACCTTCACCGCTTGCTGCATTTCGACGTTTTCTTCGATCATCGTTTTCACACCTCGGGACTCGGCGTATATTTCCACATCTATCGAAATAGAGAATAACATATGCAATGTGAAAAGTAAACGACGAAGAATATCCGCTTCTTCCGATAGAATGAATCGGGTTTTTCCATTTTCCCCGGGGCGGAATTGTGCTACATTAAGAATACTTTATCGATGGAATGGATGGGGAAGCTTCATGAAACCGGATTTGCGCACGGCGCTAGCTCTTAAGCCCCGGGTCGGCGACGGTGCGATGGCAACTTATTTGTACCAACTCGGCTTGCCCGTCGGGGTATCGTTCGAGGAATTCAACCTGCTCAAGCCCGACGTGATCGCCGACGTGCATCGCCGGTACGCGAACGCCGGAGCGGAGATTATCGAGACCAATACGTATTCCGCGCAACATAATAAATTGTCCCGCTACGGACTGGAGAAAAAAACGGAAGAAATCAACGCGGCGGGCGTCGCGATCGCGCGTCGCGCCGTCGGGCAAGAAGCGTACGTCGTCGGCTCGATCGGGGCCGTACGCGGCGGAGCGGGCAAAAACGTACGAACCGCGACGGTAAAACGGGATTTCGAAGAGCAAGTAGGAGCGTTGCTCGCGGCGGGCGTCGACGGTTTGTTGCTGGAAACCTTTTTCGATTTGGAAGAGCTGTCTCTCGCGCTATCGATTATTAGGAAGAAAAGCGATATTAGCGTCATTTGCCAATTCGCGGTCGAGGACGCGGAGCGGACGCACGACGGCATTCCGTTGCCCGAAGCTTTCCGCAGGCTCAAGGGAGAAGGGGCGGACGTCGTCGGCTTTAACTGCCGCAGCGGTCCGAACGGCATCCTGAGAGCAGTCGAGACGCTGCCTCGGGATCTCGGATTGCCGCTTAGCGTGTTCCCTAACGCGGGCATTCCGGATTACGTGGACGGCAAAGTCGTGTATTCCGCCACGCCGGAATATTTCGCTTCGTCCGCGATCAGATTCGCCGACGCGGGAGCGCGCCTCATCGGCGGTTGTTGCGGAACTACGCCGGAGCATATCGCCGCGATTGCCAAAGCACTGCAAAATTATTCTCCGGTTCAGATTGCCAAGGCTCCTGCGGAAGCCCCGGAAGTCCGCCAGTCAATCGACGTCGCGTCGGACCTTTCGGAGCCGCAGTCGGACATTCCGCCTACGGAACTAGAACCGAGCATCGTCGATCTCGTTCGCGAACGCCATACGGTCATCGTAGAGCTTGATCCTCCTCGCGATCTGGATATCGCCAAGTTCATGGCCGGAGCCCAAGCGCTCAAAGAAGCCAATGCCGACGCGCTTACGATGGCGGACAATTCGCTCGCCGTTACCCGGATGAGCAATATGGCGCTTGCCGCCTTGCTGAAGGAACGCGTCGGAATCCGGCCGCTCGCGCATATCGCTTGCCGCGACCGGAACCTGATCGGAACGCAGTCGCATATGATGGGCTTCGACGCTCTAGGCATCGACCACGTTCTCGCCGTAACGGGCGATCCCGCCAAATTCGGAGACCTGCCGGGCTCGAGCTCGGTGTACGACCTGACGTCGTTCGAAATCATCCGAATGATCAAACAATTGAACGAAGGCATTGCCTTCTCCGGCAAACCGTTGAAGCAGAAAGCCAAGTTCATCGTAGGCGCCGCCTTTAACCCGAACGTGAAGCATCTGGATAAAGCGATCCAACGGTTAGAGCGCAAAATCTCGGCCGGGGCGGACTACATCATGACGCAGCCCGTCTACGATCCCGAGCTCATCGTTCGCATCGCGGAAATGACAAAGCACTTATCCGTTCCGATCTTCCTAGGCATCTTCCCGCTCGCAAGCGGCAGGAACGCCGAATACTTGCATAACGAAGTTCCCGGCATTCAGCTTTCCGATTCCGTCCGCGAACGGATGAGCGGATTGGAAGGTCCGGTCGGTCGGGCGGAGGGCGTGAAAATCGCGGAGGAATTGCTGGACGTGGCGATGGAGCATTTCAACGGAATCTACTTGATGACTCCTTTTATGGCGTACGAAATGACCGTATCCTTGACCGAATACGTCAAGAAGAAGAGCGCTCATTTGACTTCCGTTAACTAACCTGCTTCATCCTCTTGTCCCACTAGGGGATTTGAAGTACAATATAGCAATAAATCGTTGAGTAACAGTTTAGGCATTTTCAAGCCGGCAGTATGCGGCCAGCCGCTTTCGGCAACAATGGAAGCGAATTAGGTTGTCCGCATGCATGCCGTTTGGTAGGAATGCCGGAGGGAAAGTGCTAACCATGGCGATCAAGCTGATTAATATCGGATTTGGCAACATCGTATCTGCGAATCGGATTATTTCCATCGTCAGTCCGGAATCGGCTCCGATTAAGAGAATTATCCAGGAAGCGCGCGACCGGCATATGCTGATCGACGCGACTTACGGTCGTCGCACCCGCGCCGTCATTATTACCGACAGCGATCATGTGATTTTGTCGGCAGTCCAGCCAGAAACGGTTGCGCACCGGTTGTCTACCAAAGACGACGAACACGATGAATGAATTGGGGATCACCATGAACAGAGGCATTTTATTCGTTTTATCCGGCCCTTCGGGAGTCGGCAAAGGCACCGTATGCGCCGAATTGCGCCGCAAGCTGCCCGAGCTGGTTTATTCGGTTTCGGCGACGACCCGTTCACCGCGGGAAGGCGAACAGGACGGAGTCAATTATTTCTTCAAATCCCGCGAGCAGTTTCATCTAATGATCGAGAACGACGCGCTTCTCGAGCATGCGGAATACGTCGGCAACTATTACGGTACGCCGCGCGATTTCGTGGAGAAGACGCTGTCCGAAGGTAAAGATATTATTCTGGAGATCGAAGTTCAGGGAGCGCTCAAGGTAAGAGAGAAATTTTCCGAGGGCGTATTCATTTTCCTTATGCCTCCTTCCTTGAACGAATTGAAGCAACGAATCGTAGGCAGGGGGACCGAATCCCAAGCGACGATCGACCATCGGTTGTCCGTAGCCGTAGAAGAGATGAACCTGCTGCACCATTACGATTACGCAGTCGTGAATGACGAGATCGATCAGGCGTGCAACCGGATAAGCTCCATTATTACGGCGGAGCATTGCAAGCGCGAAAGGTTCTTGGGCGAGCTGTTCCAGCAGCTCGAGAACGTCGAAACCGCGGACAACGTCTGAAAGAGGTGAAAAACCATGCTATATCCATCCATTGATGAATTGGTCAAAAAAGTAGACAGCAAATACACGCTCGTCGTTGCGGCTTCCAAAAGAGCCCGTAATCTTCGCGAAGGCGTCATGTGCAATCTCGGCGCTCCCAAGTCTCATAAGTTCGTCGGCGTCGCCCTCGAAGAAATCTATCACGATGCGATCAAAGTCGAGCACTTGAAACCGATCGTGTAAGATCCGCTTAAGGCAACAATAGAGCGGTTATTCGATCTAGATGAATAGAATAACTCTCGGAAGGAAGGACAACCCGCGCGGTTGTTTTTTTTCTACGATCAGATAGAAATAACGGCTTGTGGCTAGATTGTTCTAGGAGGGGAAACGATGAACAAACCGCTAGCGGGCAAAACGATATTACTGGGCGTTACGGGCGGAATCGCGGCTTACAAATCGGCGACTCTGTGCAGCCGGTTGGTCGGCCTTGGGGCCGAAGTCAGGGCGATGATGACGCAAGGGGCGACGCAGTTCATTACCCCGCTCACGCTGCAGACGCTCACGCGTCATCCCGTCGCCACGGACGTATTCGACGAACGCGACGCTTCGATCGTCCAGCACATCGATTGGGCGGATTCCGCGGACTTGGCGGTCGTCGCCCCGGCGACGGCGAACATGCTCTCCAAGCTGGCGAACGGATTGGCCGACGATATGGTCAGCACGACGCTGCTGGCGATTACGGCGCCTCTATTGATCGCGCCGGCGATGAACGTGCATATGTGGGAACATCCCGCGGTCGTCGAGAACGTAAATAAGTTAGCTTCCCGAGGCGTCACGTTCGTGGAGCCGGGGACGGGCCAATTGGCGTGCGGCTACGTTGGCAAGGGCAGGCTCGCGGAACCGGACGAGATCGTCGAGGCGATCGTCGCGATGCTGGTCGGACCGAAGCCGCTGGCCGGGAAGAACGTGGTCGTAACCGCGGGAGGGACGGTCGAAAGAATCGATCCCGTGAGGTACATTACGAACGATTCATCGGGCAAGATGGGATTCGCGATCGCTGAAGCGGCGCGCGACAGGGGAGCATCTGTTACGCTTGTTTGCGGCAAGACGGACGAAGCGCCTCCGCACGGCGTTCGCGTCGTGAAGGTCGATTCAGCCCTTGAAATGCGCGAAGCGGTCATGGAGCGGTTGTCGGAAGCGGACCTCGTAATCAAGGCGGCCGCGGTCGCTGACTACCGGCCTGCTCGCCAAGCGGCGAGCAAGATGAAAAAAACGGCGGAGTCCCTTACGCTCGAGCTCGTGCCGAATCCGGATATTTTGCTGGAAATCGGGGAATGGCGGGAGGTTAGAGGCGGCGCGGCTGCGACGAAACCTTTCGTAATCGGCTTCGCGGCCGAGACGACGGACGTGGAGAAGCACGCGCTGGACAAGCTGAAGCGCAAGAAGTGCGATCTGATCGTAGCCAACGACGTGACCGCGGAAGGCGCGGGCTTCGGCTCGGATACGAATATCGTTACCGTCTATGGCTCGCAAGGGCTGGCGGAGAAGTTGCCGCGCATGTCCAAAAGGGCGGTTGCGGAGCGTATTCTCGATCTGGCTCAAGCCGGCATCGCCTCGAATCGTCCGTCCGGGGACGGGAGTGAGGCGATAAAATGACGATTGCTCGAGTCATTGTCGACGTGCCTAGCCGCGATACGGATCGCGCGTTCGACTATACGATCCCGGAACGCCTGCAAGGTTGGGTAGAGATCGGGAGCCGAGTTGCGGTGCCATTCGGGCCGCGCAAGCTGCAAGGGATCGTCATCGGTCTCGCGGAGGACGCCGACGTCGAACTAGCGAAGCTGAAGCCGATCGAGGAAGTGCTGGATGCGCTCCCGCCATTGTCGCCGGAGCTCGTGGAGCTTGGCGAATGGATGAGCCGAAGATGGCTGTGTCCGCTGACGGTTTCACTTCAGGCGATGCTTCCGGCAGCTCTGAAGGGACGCTCGGAGAAATACGTGTTTCCGGCCGCTGGAGCCCAGTGGTCCGACGAGGAGACCGCCCGGAGTGGCGGTCTCTTGCTTGCGCTAAGGAAGGGCAAACCGTTGAAGTTGGCCATGTTGCTGCAACAATATCCGGAGCAAGGGGCAGCGCTGAAGAGATGGCTGCGGCAAGGACGACTGGAGGAACGGCAGCGGGTAGAAGATAAATCGTCCGGAAAAACGGTGTATACCGTGTTTCCGGCGGACGCCGAAACGTTGTTGAAAGCGGTCGAAGAGATTCCGGCCAGAGCGAGCAAGCAACGTGAGGTCGTACGCTACTTGGCGGAAAATAACGATCCGATCGCGGTTGCCAGATTAGCCGCAGAAGCTTCGACGACGTCTGCGACCATTCGATCCTTGGAGGAGCGAGGTTTGCTCGAGATCCGCTCCGTCACGGAAGAGCGCGATCCTTACGCCGATCGGGATTTTACGGCTTCCAATCCGATGGTGCTGACCCCGAAGCAGGCAACCGCCTTGGCTCCGATCGTGGACGCGCTCAACGAGCGGTCCTCGGAGGCGTTCTTGCTCCACGGAGTTACCGGCAGCGGCAAAACGGAAGTGTATCTGCAAGCGATCCAACGATGCTTGGAGCTTGGGCGCGAAGCGATCGTGCTCGTGCCGGAGATCGCGCTTACGGCTCAATTGGTAGAACGGTTCAAGAGCCGGTTCGGCGCTCTCGTTGCGGTGCTGCATAGCCGGTTATCCAACGGCGAACGTTACGACGAATGGCGCAAAATCCGGGAAGGCCGGGCCCAAGTGGCGGTCGGCGCGAGATCCGCGATATTCGCTCCGTTCTCGAGTATCGGTCTGATCGTCATCGACGAAGAACACGAAACTTCCTATAAACAAGAGGAAAGTCCGAGATACCATGCGCGCGAAGTGGCGATCGAGAGAGCCCGCCTGCATGGCGCGGCGGTTGTTCTGGGCTCCGCTACGCCGGCGCTCGAGACTTACGAAGCCGCCGCTCATACGCGGGGCGGTTCGCAATCCGGTCTCGGGAAAATCGGCTATATCGGCTTGCCGGAAAGGGTGGCTAATCGGCCGCTGCCCGGCGTTCAAATCGTAGATATGCGCGAGGAGCTTAAGCTCGGCAATCGCGCGATGTTCAGCCGTTCGCTCGCCGCGGCGATCAAGGACCGCCTCGAGAAGCAAGAACAGATCGTGCTTCTCTTGAACCGGCGAGGTTACGCGACGTTCGTCATGTGCCGGTCTTGCGGGTACACGGCCGCTTGTCCGCACTGCGAAATCTCGCTGACATACCATAGGGGCTCGTCGAATTTGCGCTGCCATTATTGCGGTTATTCCGAGGCGGAGCCCAAGACGTGCCCAAGCTGCGAGAGCCCGCACATCCGCTTCTTCGGCACGGGGACGCAGAAAGTCGAGGAAGCGTTGGCCGAAGCGTTCCCGGGCATTCGCGTCATTCGGATGGACGTGGACACGACGACGGAGAAAGGTTCTCACGAGCGCTGGCTGACGGAATTCCGGGAACGCCGCGCGGACGTGTTGCTAGGCACGCAGATGGTCGCCAAAGGGCTCGATTTCCCTTACGTTACGCTTGTCGGCGTGTTGGCGGCGGACTCGGCGCTTCGGCTACCGGATTTCCGTGCGCCGGAGAGAACGTTCCAACTTCTGACGCAGGTGGCGGGCAGGGCGGGCCGGCACGAACTGCCGGGAGAAGTCATCATCCAGACGTACGATCCGGAACACGAATCGATCACGTCCGTTCAAGGCCACGATTACCAAGGTTTCGTCGAGAGAGCGTTGTTGCTGCGCAAGCAGTTGGGTTATCCGCCGTATGGCCGCCTTATCGGAGTGACGTTCTCGCACGAATCGGCGGCGATGCTGCTGTCGATCGGAGGGCAGTTCGCTTCCGGCCTTCGCGAGCGAGCGATGGAATTGGGCATTCGCAAGGAATTCGACTCCACCGGGGCTTCGGCTTTGGAGGTGCTCGGTCCGGTTTCTTCGCCGATCGCCCGATTGAAAGATCGCTACCGTTTTCAATGTATGGTAAAATATCGGGGAGACGTCGATGCGAGCTTGCTCGTATCGCGGGTTCTCGGCGAAATAGGAGAAGCGGCGAAACGCGGCGGCGTGCAAATCAGCGTCGACGTGGATCCGCAGATGATGCTCTAGCCGAGCTATTTGGAACGAAAAGGGAGTTGCCGTTATGTCCATTCGATTAATCGTGAAACACCCTGATGCTGTGCTGAGGGAAAGAGCGCAGGAAGTGACGAAATTCAATGCCAATCTGCATAAGTTGCTGGACGACATGGCGGATACGATGTACGATGCCGACGGAGTCGGTTTGGCCGCCCCGCAGGTGGGAATCTTGAAGCGCGTTATCGTCGTGGATGTCGGGGATGAACATGAGCTCATCGAGTTGGTGAACCCGGAAATCGTCTTCTCGGAAGGCGAGCAATTGGGGCCGGAAGGCTGCCTTAGCATTCCGGGTCTTCAGGGAGACGTTCGCCGGGCTAATCATATTATCATTCGGGGACAGGACCGCAACGGCAATCCGATACAATACGAGAGCACGGAATTTTTGTCCAGGGCATTCCAGCATGAGGTCGATCACCTAAACGGAGTATTGTTCATCGACTCGGCCGAATCGGTATACGAAGCCCGCAAACGCGAAGAGCAAGAGCAGGATGGAGAATAGCATGAAAATATTGTTCATGGGGACGCCGGATTTCGCGGTTGCCTCGTTACAGACGTTGTTGGAGCAAGGCTACGAGATCGCGGCTGTCGTTACGCAGCCGGATCGCCCGAAAGGGCGCAAGCGCGAGTTGACTCCGACTCCGGTGAAGGCGTTCGCGCTGGAGCGCGGCTTGGAAGTGCTGCAGCCCGAGAAGCTTCGTTCGCCTGAAGGCGTAGCCGCAGTGACGACGATCGCGCCGGATATTATCGTTACGGCCGCTTACGGACAAATTTTGCCGAAGGCGATTTTGGAATTGCCTCGTCTAGGGTGCATTAACGTGCATGGTTCGTTGCTGCCCCGTTATCGGGGAGGCGCTCCGATCCAACGCTCGATCATCGACGGCGAGACGGTTACGGGCGTGACGCTGATGTACATGGCGGAAGGTTTGGACACCGGCGATATGATCGCCAAGGTAGAGGTTCCGATTACCGACGAAGATACGGCGGGCTCGATGTTCGGCAAGCTGAGCGTCGCCGGAGCGAAGCTGCTGACCGAGTGGCTTCCCCGCATCGCGGACGGGACGGCGGGCCGTACGCCGCAGAACAACGACGAAGCGACTTACGCGCCCAATTTGACCCGCGAAGACGAGAAGCTAATCTGGTCCCAAGACGCTCGCAAGCTGTTTAACCGGGTGAGAGGTCTGAATCCGATGGCGAGCGGCTTCACGTATCTAGACGGAGAAGTGTTTAAAGTATGGAGTTGCCGCATTCCCCAAGGATCGGATACGATGATGCGTCCGGAATGGACTTCGTTGTTGCCGGGGTCCGTGCTCGAATCCGGCGCGTTCGGTATTCGGGTGCGCACGGGCGACGGCAGCATCGTGTTGACGGAAGTGCAGCCGGCGGGCAAGAAGGCGCTGGCGGCGGCCGAATTCGCCAAGGGCGCGCGATTGGCTCCCGGTAAGGTGCTCGGGTAACCCCGGGCTTTTTTTATGATTTCATGGAACAATATGCATAATACAAAGATAGACGGATAAGGATGCGAAAGATGAATACACCGAAACGAATACCGGGCGGGAAACCGCAAGGCGCGCGGGAAGTCGCCATGAGCGTGCTTCATAACGTGGAAACCCGCGGCGCATATAGCGGATTGGAGCTTAATCAGGCGCTGAACGCGGCCGAATTGTCGCGGCCGGACGCGGCGCTGGCGACCGAGCTTGTGTACGGGACGATCCAGCGGCTGAATACGATCGATTACGAGTTAGGCAAGCGGGTAAAAGGGTGGCCTCGCAAGGTCGAGCCCTGGGTACGCAGCTTGCTGCGGCTGAGTTACTATCAGTTGCGCTGGTTGTCCCGCGTCCCGGCGCACGCGGTCGTGGACGAAGCGGTTCGCATCGCCAAAAAGCGGGGACATGCCGGAATCGGCGGTCTCGTCAACGGCGTCTTGCGCGGGCTACTGCGGGACGGCTTCGATACGGTCTTGCCGGCGGAATTATCCGCCGCGGAACGGATTTCGCTTAACCAGAGCCATCCGCTATGGTTGGTGGAGCGTTGGGTGGAGCGTTTCGGCGAACGGGCAACGGAAAACATGTGCGCGGCGGGTAACGAGCATCCCCGAGCTTCGGCGCGGGTCAATCCGCTTCGCGGGACGCGCGAACAAATCGTCTCGGGCATGACCGACGCGGGCATGGAAGTGTTGCCTTCGGCGTTAGCCGAAGCCGGCATCGTCGCGATCAAAGCGGGGAACCTGGGTCATACGGACTGGTACCGGCAAGGTTTTATCTCGATTCAGGACGAGAGCTCCATGCTCGTCGCGGCGGTCGCCGATCCGAAACCGGGAATGCGGGTGCTCGATTGTTGCGCGGCTCCCGGGGGCAAGAGTACGCACATGGCGGAGCGGATGCGCAACGAAGGCGTCGTCATCGCGAACGACGTGCATCCTCATAAGGAGGCGCTCATCCGGCAGCAAGCGGATCGCTTGGGATTATCGATCGTAGAGACTACGACAGGAGACGCGCTCGGGTTGTCCGAACGAATCGCGCCGGAATCGTGCGACGTCGTATTGTTGGACGCCCCGTGCTCCGGACTCGGCGTCATCCGGCGCAAGCCGGAGATCAAGTGGAACAAGACGGAAGACGATATCGCGAGCCTGGCGCAGCTCCAGGGCAAGCTGTTGGAGCAAGCGCAATCTATGGTGAAGCCCGGCGGCGCGCTCGTGTACAGCACGTGCACGATCGCTTCCGAGGAAAACGAGGATGTCGTTCGGGCGTTCCTGATTAACCATCCCGAATACGCGTTGGATCCGGTATGGCCGGAAGAGGTGCTCGCGCCTCTTCGCGAGAGCGGCAATTTGCCGGACGGGTTCGAGGGCATGCTTCAACTGCTGCCTCAGATGTTCGGCAGCGACGGGTTTTTCATCGCTCGAATGCGGAAGAAATTACGTTGATTTTATGGTAAAATAGCAAGAATGGTGGTGACGAATATGGAAAACGAACAAATTAAACCTTTTATTTACGACTACACGCTGGAACAAATCCAAGAATGGATTAAAGAGCAGGGAGAGCCTGCTTTCCGAGCGGGACAAATATTCGATTGGCTATACGTCAAACGGGTCGGCTCGTTCGAAGAAATGTCGAATTTGCCGAAGCCGCTGAGGGATAAGCTAGTCGACAGCTTCAATTTCGTGACGCTCACCGAGATCGCGAAGTTCGAATCCAAGGACGGCACGGTGAAGTTTTTGTTCGGCCTTCAGGACGACCATGCCATCGAGACGGTCATCATGCGCCACAATTACGGGAACAGCGTATGCGTAACGACGCAGGTCGGTTGCCGCGTCGGTTGCACGTTCTGCGCTTCTACGCTGGGCGGACTGAAACGAAGCCTGACGGCGGGCGAGATTATCGCTCAAGTCGTCCAGTCCCAAAGAATTCTGGACCCTCTTAACGAACGCGTGTCGAGCATCGTTATTATGGGGATCGGCGAACCGTTCGAGAATTACGACGCGACGATGCAATTCCTGCGGACGATGATCCATCCGAAAGGGCTTAACATCGGAGCAAGGCATATTACCGTGTCGACCAGCGGTATCGTGCCGAGCATGATCAAGTTCGCCGACGAGGATACGCAGATTAATCTGGCGATTTCGATTCATGCTCCGAACGACGCGCTTCGCTCGAAGTTGATGCCGGTTAACCGTCGTTTCCCGTTCGCGGACGTCATGAACGCCTGCAAATATTACCTCGAGAAAACGGGTCGGCGGATTACGTTCGAATACGCGCTTATCGGCGGCGTAAACGATCGTCCCGAGCATGCAGAAGAGCTTGCGGACGTGCTGCAAGGCATGTTATGCCACGTGAACCTGATTCCGGTTAACTACGTGCCCGAGCGCAATTACGTGAGAACGCCGCGCGACGACATCTTCGAATTCCAACGTATCTTGCAGAAGAAAAACGTAAACGTAACGATCCGCAGGGAACAAGGCCACGATATCGCGGCCGCATGCGGACAGCTTCGCGCGAAGCATATGGAGACGACGACGGGGTGATCTTTGTGAAGACGGTATTACGGAGTCATGTCGGCAAGGTAAGACAAGTGAACGAGGATAAAGCCTGGAGCGGACATTTGGCCGGAGGCATTACCGCCGCCATCGTGGCGGACGGGATGGGCGGACATTTGGCCGGCGACGTGGCGAGCGCGCTAGCCGTGGACAGCTTGGTTCAGTCCCTGCAAGGCGCGGGGGGAGCGATTACCGTTCAAGGCGGCGCGGTTATCCTGAAAGAGATGATTCGCAAAGCCAACCAAGTCGTGTACGATACGGCTTCCATGAACGAACAGTACCATAACATGGGAACGACGGTCGTCGTTGCGCTGCTGGACGGAAATGCCGGATTGATCGGCCACATCGGGGACAGCAGGGCTTACCGTCTTCGGGAAGGTCGACTCGAGTTGTTGACCGAGGACCACACGCTCGTCAACGAATTGACCAAATCCGGACAATTAAGCCCGGAAGAAGCGGCTCATCATCCTAGACGCAACGTATTGACTCGAGCGCTAGGGACCGACCGGTCCGTGGAAGCCGACGTTCAAGAGATCGTCTGGCAGAACGGCGACGTGTTGCTATTGTGCAGCGACGGTCTGAGCGGATTAGTCGAGCCCGACATCGTCCAAGCGACTTTGGGGGAAGCGAAGGATCCGTTGGAACAACATGCCCAGAAGCTCGTCGACCTCGCGATGGCCGCGGGCGGAGACGATAATATTACCGTCGTCCTTGTGACGGACGACGACTGGGCGAATGCCGCGGGAGGGGAAACAGCATGATCGGACTTACGCTAAGCGGGCGTTACGAACTGCTGGCTCGCGTCGGCGGCGGCGGTATGGCGCTTGTCTACAAAGCAAAGGACTTATTATTGAACCGATACGTGGCCGTCAAGGTGCTGCGTCAACAATTTACGCACGACGATGATTTCGTGAAGCGGTTCCGCCGCGAAGCGCAAGCCGCGGCATCGTTGTCGCATCCGAATATCGTAAGCATTTATGACGTAGGACAAGTCGAAGATACCCATTATATCGTCATGGAATATATCGACGGCGCCAATTTGAACGAAATCATTCGCGACAGGGCGCCCTTGCAGGCGGAAGAAGCCGTTAGAATCACGGCGCAAATCTGCGACGCGCTGGAACACGCCCATCATAACCAAATCATCCATCGCGATATTAAACCGCATAACATTCTGATCGGCAATAACGGCAGGGTTAAAGTGACGGATTTCGGAATCGCTCGGGCCGTAACGTCTTCGACGATTACGCAGACGGGTTCCGTTATCGGATCCGTGCACTATTTCTCCCCCGAGCACGCCAAAGGAGTGGCGACGGGCGAGAAGTCCGACCTGTACTCTCTCGGAATCGTGCTGTACCAGATGATGACGGGGCGTTTGCCGTTTCTGGGCGAGAGTCCGATCAGCGTAGCGCTTAAGCATCTCCAGGAGCCTTTCGAGCAGCCTCGCAAGGTCAATCCTTATATTCCGCAAAGCGTGGAGAACATTATTCTCCGGGCGATGCGCAAAAACCCGCAGGAGCGTTATCAGTCGGCCAAGGAAATGCAAGCCGATCTGGAAACTTGCCTGCAGCCTAATCGGAAAAACGAGCCGGCGGTTTATTATTCCAGCGACGAGGAAGACGCGGCGGACCAGACGAAGGTCATTCCGGCGATCCGTCCGGACATGAGGAATACGATAGAAGCGCCGGCGGTCAAAGTGAGTACGAACGAAGAAAGATGGAACTCGGACGGTCTGCAGGAACGCAAGCGCAAATGGATCGTTCCTACCGCCCTTGGCGTGCTTGCCATCGTATTGATCGGCGTGCTGATCTGGGCGATATCGGCTCTGAAAGATCAGATGCCGAGTGACGTACTCGTTCCGAACGTCGTGGGGCAGCAGTTGGAAATCGCCAAGGAAAAGCTGACTTCAGTCGGCTTTACGGTAGCGGATCCGATTCAGTACGAGGAAACGGACGACCCGGCCAAGGTCGGCATCGTGCTTAAGCAAGATAAGGATCCCGACATGAAAATCAAGGAAGGGTCGGCGATCGAATTGACGGTCGGCAAGGCGAAAGATTTGCCCGCCATGCCGAACTTGTTGGGTCAATCGTTCGAGGACGCCAGCGCGGTATTAGTGCAAATGGGCGTGGACAAAAACAATATTCTTCCAAGCGAGAAATACGACGTCAGCGAACCGGGAACGGTACTGGATCAATTCCCGGCAGCGGACGCGAAGTTCGATCCTACCGCGGCCGATACGAAGATTACGTTAACGGTGAGCAAAGGCGAGGAAGCTTTCCCGATGCCTGACTTGATGGGTAAGACGGAAGCGGAAGCGAAGGCGATCTTAGAGAAGAACAATCTGAAGATCGGCGCGGACAAAATTTATTACGAACGGGATTATTCGCCGAAAGGGAAAGTATTTAAACAGTTCCCTGCGGATAAAAACGAAAAGGTGACGAAGGATACGGAAATCTCGATTTGGATCAGTAGCGGCTATCCGGAGGATTCCCGGGAGCAGAAGCTGAACATCACGGTTTCTCCGGCCGTGGCTGGCAAGTCGAGCAAAATCCGCATCGAATATTCCGATGCAACCGGAGACAACAAAGACGGCGGCACGAAGAAGATTACAGCTACGACTTCGATTCCGATCACGTTGATTTTGTCCCCGACCAAGGACGGATTAATCCGGATCTACAGGGACGACCAGTTCCTGCAGCAGGAAACGGTTCCGTATCTCGTCGTACCGGTAACTACGGATCCCGATCCGATAGTTCCGGGAGACGGTAACGGCGACGGCAACGGAGCCGGCACGGGAGACGGAACGGGCGGAGACGCAGGTAACGGCGAAGTCGTTAACCCGTAAGACCAAATAGCGTAGACATCGAGACTAGAGCCTTTTCGGGCTAGGAGAAGGAGAATCGTCCAATGCCCGAGGGCTTAATCGTAAAAGCGTTGAGCGGTTATTATTACGTGCAGGACGAAGAGATCGCGACCCCGGTTCAGTGCCGGGGAAGAGGAATCTTCAAGAAACGGGGAGAATCCCCGCTCGTCGGGGATCGCGTCGTATACAGCGAGACGGAGAACGGGGAAGGAACGGTGGAACAGATTTTGCCGCGTTCCTCGGAGCTTATTCGTCCGCAGATTGCGAACGCCGACTTGGCCGTGCTCGTATTTTCCGTCGTGCGGCCGGAGCTTAGTTTAATCTTGCTAGACAAATTTCTCGTGCACGTCGAGCATGCGCGGATGGATGCCTTGATCGTGCTGACGAAGCTCGACCGCATTCCCGAAGGGGAAGCGGGCGAGCAAATTCGTCGTACGGTGGAGGCGGCGCGGGCATTGTACACGTCGATCGGCTATCAGGTGCTGTTGACGAGCGCGCATGAAGGAGAGGGATTAGACGATCTAAGAACGGCGCTAGCGGGGCATATTAATATGCTTGCGGGCCAATCCGGCGTCGGCAAATCTTCTCTCGTTAACGCGCTCGTTCCCGGTTTGAAGCTGGAGACGAACGAGATTAGCGATAAGCTTGGAAGGGGTAAGCACACGACTCGGCACGTCGAGCTTGTGCCGATTCCGGGCGGCGGCTATATGGCAGATACACCTGGATTTAGCCAACTGGATTTCGCCGAGCTCGGCATCGACGAGATCGGGTCTTGCTTCCGGGAATTCAGGGAGTTATCCCACTCCTGCAAGTTCCGCGGTTGTACGCATACGCACGAACCGCATTGCGCGGTTCTCCAAGCGAAAGAGCAAGGGCTTGTCGCGACAAGCCGTTACGATAATTACGTCGGATTCATGACAGAATGGAAAGAAACAAAGCGGAGGTACTAACATGACAATTATTGCACCTTCGATTCTCGCCTCGGACTTCGCTTCGCTCGGAGACGAGGTTCGCAGCATCGATGCCGCTGGAG
The DNA here is from genome assembly GCF_003628305.1 of Cohnella endophytica. Lineage (GTDB taxonomy): Bacteria > Bacillota > Bacilli > Paenibacillales > Paenibacillaceae > Cohnella > Cohnella endophytica. The sequence goes on from NZ_RBZM01000004.1 coordinate 603,272, forward strand.
CGGATTGGGTACATATCGATATTATGGACGGACATTTCGTGCCGAACCTGACGTTCGGCCCTCCGATCGTATCGATGATCAGACCGGTTACGAAGCTGTTTTTCGACGCCCATCTCATGGTCGAGAATCCGCAATCGCTTTTCCCGGCTTTGGCCGCGGCGGGAGCCGACCGGATTACCGTGCATGCCGAAGCTTGCGTGCATCTTCATCGCACGCTTGCGGAAATTCGCGAGCTCGGCATGAAAGCCGGCGTAGCGCTTAATCCGCATACGCCGCTGTCGGTGCTCGAGTATATTCTTGACGACATCGACCTCGTTCTCATTATGACGATCAACCCCGGCTTCGGAGGGCAGTCGTTCTTGCCTTCCATGCTGCCGAAGCTTCGCCAATTGCGGGAAATGCTCGAGAAACACGGCCGAAGCGACGTCTTTATTCAAGTCGACGGAGGCATCAACGCCGATACCGCTAAGCTCGTAAAAGAAGCCGGCGCGAATTCGCTCGTGGCGGGAACGTATATTTTTAACCATTCGGACCGGGCTGCGGCAATCGCTTCCTTGAGGTAAACAAGCAGTCGACGATTCATGCCCATCTTATGCGCTCGTCTGGCATAGGACAAATCCGCAGGCGCATACATTGGAATCAGTAGCGGCTTCGACCGAAGAAGCCGGCAAGGGTTCAGCCTGCGGAGGAGGGATGGGACGATGAAGTTTTACACCATCAAGCTGCCGAAATTTTTGGGTGGCTTCGTCAAAGCGATTCTCAATACATTTCACAAAAATTGACGCCTTGCGGGCATGGCGAGACGCAAAAAAAGAACCGTCAGGATGACCTGACGGTTTTTCTTCATGGCTGATTAAGCTTCGTACATTATACGCGTGTTACTGCTCCGGACTTCAAAGCACGGGCGCTCACATATACGCGTTTCGGTTTACCGTTCACCAGAATGCGCACTTTTTGTACGTTAACCCCCCAAGAACGGCGGGTAGTGTTATTCGCGTGAGATTTGTTGTTTCCGGAACCGGGTTTTTTCCCTGTGATATAACATTTACGAGCCACTAAAAATACACCTCCCTGCCACGTCCATACAAATACTTCACTATATTAGCACAGCAAGCATAGGGATGCAACGGAAAAAGACGACTTAACGAGCGTTTCCCCTATAATCGTGAGAATTACCTAGAAAACGGCTTCATTCTCCCCTTTTTTTATAGTACAATGAGGTATGGTCCATAATAATGGCATAAAGGAGTGAATTTCCATGCCTCTGCAACTCGTCTCGGAGAACGGAAAGATTGATGTAGCCGATCAAGTCATCGCTGTGATCGCCGGCTCTGCGGCATTGGATTGTTATGGACTCGTCGGCATGGCCTCCCGCAAGGGATTGAAGGATGGCATCGCGGAGCTGCTTGGCCGCGAGAATCTGTCACGGGGCGTCGAAGTGCGCCACGAAGGCGAGAAGGTCCACTTGGATTTATACGTCATCGTCAGCTATGGGACTAAGATTTCCGAAGTCGCACATAACATCCAATCCAAAGTTAAATACGTTTTGGAAGAAGTCGTGGGTCTTAAGGTAGACGTAGTGAATGTAAATGTTCAAGGAGTGCGAGTGTTGAAGTAGCTTATTAGGAAGGGGAAACCATCATTGAGTAAGCGCTTCTTGAACGGTACGGAATGGACGGCCATGATTATGGCCGGCGCGGAACGTTTATCCGGCAACGTGGACAGGGTCAATGCCCTGAACGTATTTCCCGTGCCGGATGGCGATACGGGCACGAACATGAATTTGACGATGTCGGCCGGAGTGGCCGAATTAAACCATAAACCGTCGGATGAAGTCGGACGGGCGGCGGAAGTGCTGTCCAAAGGCCTTCTGATGGGCGCAAGAGGCAATTCGGGCGTAATTCTGTCCCAATTGTTCCGCGGATTCTCGCGGGCTGTTACGGGTCAGAAAGAGCTGACGGTGCCATTGTTCGCGAATGCTCTGCAACAAGGTGTTGATACCGCTTACAAGGCGGTCGTTAAACCGGTCGAAGGTACGATTCTGACCGTTGCAAGGGAGGCTGCGCGCCACGGGCTTACTTCGGCTCGCAGGGTCACCGATTTGACGGAATGGATGCACGACGTACTTGCGAAAGCGCAGGAGACGCTTGCTCGCACGCAGGAAATGTTACCCGTCTTGAAGCAAGTCGGCGTCGTCGACTCGGGCGGGCAAGGACTCGTTTACTTATACGAGGGGTTCGCGGCCTATTTGGGCGGCGGTCAATTCGCGACCGGGGACGTCCCGCAACTCGCGAAGGCTCCGTCGGCTTCCGTTCGCGCGTCTTCGGCGGCCGCAGCTCCGGCTGTTACGGCTACGCCGGTTCGCAACGCTGGCACGGCGAACGTAACGGCTCAATCTAAGATTACGACGGAAAGCATCGCCTTTCCTTACGATATGGAGTTTTTTATCCAACGGGCTTCGAATTCGTCTCCGTTCCCGGAGCGTTCGTTCCGCCAAGCGTTGGAACGGGACGGCGATTCGATCATTTTGATCGAGGACGATGACATCGTAAAGGTGCACGTACATTCTCGACGTCCGGGAGACGTTATGAATTACGCGCTGACGCATGGGGCGATTACGCACATTCATATCTTGAATATGCAAGAACAGCACAAAGACCTGTTAGCCCAACAAACGGAGTCTCATCCGGTAACGCCGACCTCGATTCCCTTCTTTGGCATTCCCGAGGCACCGGCTTCGGGAGCGAAGAACGTCGACTACGCACTTCCCGGCGTCGTGAACCTGCCTTCGGTGACAGCCTCACCCGAGAGCGTGCCGAATCCAGACGTCTACGAAATGGCCGAATATGGCGTCGTAGCCGTTAGCGTGGGAGAAGGGAACGCAGAGCTGTTCCGCAGCCTTGGCGTAGATATCGTTCTATCTGGCGGTCAGAGCATGAATCCGAGCACGGAGGATTTGCTCGGGGCGATAGCTTCCTTATCCGCTCATCATGTGTTCCTGTTGCCTAACAACCCGAACATTATTATGGCGGCTAAGCAAGCTGCCGAACTCGCGGAACGACCGGTCACGGTACTGCCTACCCGGACGTTGCCGCAAGGCATGGCGGCGATGCTCGCCTTCCAAGAAACGGACGGCGAAGCGGCGAATGCCGAGCGAATGACGAAAGCGTTCGAACGCGTAGTCACCGGGCAAGTGACGCAGGCGGTCAGAGATACGGAGATGGACGGCTTGCAGATCAGGCAAGGGCATTTCATCGGAATCAAGGATAAGACGATCGTGGCTTCCGCTCCGTCCCAGATCGAAGCGTGCGAGGCGCTCTTGTCGGAGCTGCTCGTGTCGGGCGGAGAAATCTTGACGATTCTGACCGGCGAAGACGCGGATCCGGATCAGACCGAGGCGTTGGAGACGTGGTTGGCGGAAATCTTCCCTAACGTGGAAGTCGAAACGCATGAAGGCGGCCAACCGTTGTATACGTACTTGTTCGCGGTCGAACCTTAACAACCAATTCAAGCGATGGGAGGGTACGAGTAATGGCATCGATCGTTCTAGTCACGGATAGCACCGCGGACATACCGCCCGCGACGAGAGAAAAGCTTGGCATCGCGATGGTACCCCTCAAGGTGAACTTCGGCAACGACAGCTTTCTGGACAACATTACGCTGCAACCGGCCCAGTTTTACGAGAAGCTGACGTCCTTTAATGGGCTGCCGACGACTTCGCAGCCGTCTCCGGCCGACTATCTGGAGCATTTCAAGCGTCTAACGGAAGAGGGACATTCCGTCATCTCGATCCACCTCTCGGGAGCGCTAAGCGGGACTTATCAGTCGGCGACGATCGCGCAATCGATGCTCGAAGACGACGCTGACGTTACGGTCATCGATTCCAAATCGGCATCCTACGGGTACGGGCAACTGGTCGTCATCGCCGCCGAGATGGCACAAGCGGGTGCGTCGAAGGAAGAAATTATCGCGGAAGTAGGGCGCATGCGCGAGGAACTGAGGCTCTTTTTCTTGGTGGACACGCTCGAATACTTGCAGAAAGGCGGCCGAATTGGCAAGGCTTCGGCCGTGCTCGGTTCGCTGCTCAACATTAAACCGATCTTATCCATAGATAAAGAGGGAGTCGTCTTTCCCTACGATAAAGTCAGAGGCCAGAAGCGGGCGATGGCCCGTATCGCGGAGGTTCTGCATGAGGATCTGGGCGATAGGCCGGTCAACCTGACCATTGCGACGACGCCGGGGTTCACGTCAGGCTCGGCGGAAATCACCGAGCTATTGAAGCAGCAATTGAACGTTCGAACATTCAACGAGACGGATATCGGCCCGGTCATAGGTACGCATGCGGGTCCGGGAACAATCGGATTGTTCGTTTTCCCCGAGAGGTAGTCCAATGTCGGCACAAATACGATTGTTTCAACTGCCATTGACCAAGATTCAAGGCGTGGGCCCTCAGAAAGCGGAGGAGCTCCACGCCTTAGGCATTTTATCGGTCGGACACTTGATCGAATATTATCCTTTTCGTTACGAGGATTATCGGATACGCGACATAAGCGAAGTGAAGGACGGGGAACGCATTACCGTTCAGGGTACGATCGCCTCGATGCCTTACTTGCAGCGGTACGGAGGTAAATCGCGGTTAATCAGCCGCGTCACTGTCGGCTCGACGCTTGTTACCGCGGTGTGGTTCAATCGCACGTTCCTCAAGGATCAACTCACGATCGGCCGCGAGATTACGTTGACGGGAAAATGGGATCAACGTAGGCGGCACCTTACGGTGGCGGACTCCGAATTTCCCGATCGCGGCGCGGCGAAGACGGGCACGCTTCAACCGGTTTACTCGGTTGGCGGAAGCATCACGCAGTCGACGATTCGCAAGCTGATCGAACGCGCGATGACGCAGTTCGGCGAGCATATTCCCGAGATTCTGCCCGAGGAGCTTCTTCAGCGGCATGCGCTGATTCCCCGGAGGGAAGCGATCGCGCGCATCCACCATCCCGAGAATACTCGGGAAGGGCAGGAAGCTAGACGCAGAATGGTGTACGAGGAGCTTTTCTTGTTCCAATTGAAGCTCCAAGCTTATCGCGCGATGCATATGAAACAGCCTGACGGCATCGTTCATCCCGTCAACAACGACGAAATTCGCCAGTTCGTAGGTGCGCTGCCATTCGAGCTGACGAATTCGCAGAAGCAAGTCATCAATGAAATCTTGCACGATATGAAGCAACCCTTCGCGATGAATCGATTGCTGCAAGGGGATGTCGGCGCGGGCAAAACCGTCGTAGCCGCCGTTAGTCTGTACGCGACGATAAGAGCGGGCCATCAAGGGGCGATTATGGTACCGACGGAAATATTGGCGGAGCAGCATGCAAGGTCTCTCGGGAAGCTGTTCGAACCGTACGGCATCCAAGTGGGATTGTTGACGGGGAGTTTAACCGACCGCAAACGGAGGGATTTGATCGCTTCGTTGCAGATGGGGCTTCTGGATATCGTCGTCGGCACTCACGCGCTCATTCAAGAGGACGTTTTCTTCAGAAGTCTTGGACTTGTCGTCATGGACGAGCAGCATCGTTTCGGCGTTAATCAACGGAGCATTTTGCGCCGGAAGGGGATGAACCCGGACGTGTTGACGATGACGGCCACGCCGATCCCGCGCACGCTTGCGATTACCGTGTTCGGCGATATGGACGTGTCGACGATTCGCGAACGCCCGAAAGGGCGCAAGCCGATCAAGACGTACTCGGTTAAGCATGGAATGATGGATCGCGTGCTCGGTTTTATTCGTAAGGAAGCGGAGCAGGGAAGGCAGACGTTCTTTATTTGTCCTTTGATCGAAGAATCCGAGAAGCTTGACGTTCAGAACGCGATCGATCTGCATGTGCAGCTCACTCAGGCGCTGCCGGACATGACGATCGGGTTGTTGCACGGCCGGATGTCCGCCGCCGAGAAAGAGGCGACGATGGCGTTATTCGCTGCCGGAGAAACGACCGTGCTCGTCTCCACGACGGTAATCGAGGTCGGAGTCGACGTGCCGAACGCCACGCTGATGATCGTCATGGATGCCGACCGGTTCGGTTTATCGCAACTCCACCAGCTCAGAGGCAGGGTCGGACGCGGCGAGCACCAGTCCTACTGCATCCTTATCGCGGATCCGAAGTCGGAGAACGGACAAGAGAGAATGCGGGCGATGACAGATACCGACGACGGTTTCGAGATTTCGCGGCGAGACTTGGAGATTCGGGGGCCGGGAGAATTTTTCGGAACGAAGCAGAGCGGGATGCCGGAGTTCCGGCTGGCGAACTTGCTTAACGATTTCGAAGTGCTCGAGCAGGCGAGAGACGACGCGGCGGAATTGACGGCCAGCGAGCCGTTCTGGTCGTCTCAGCAGTACGCGGGACTTAGGGATTTTCTCGCGCGAGAAGCCAAACAGCACGCGGAACCGCTCGATTAAGCAAGCGCGATGCGCGACGCGGAGCGGAGTTGGGCGCTTCTTCTTGTCATTCCGGATACGCAGGCGGCATATGATGTACCGAATAGCGGCCGGAAGGAGCGTGATTCTCTTTGAGCCCAAGCTGGCAAAACTTCGGTATCAAGGCGGAATTCGTAGAGCGCGTAAAAGTGAAAATGAAAAATCCGGCGACCAAAGAAAAAATCAAAGGTCTGCTTGAGGGCGTAACGAAATACGATCTTCAAGATCGGACCAAAGTACGTCGTTGGGTAAAAACGTTCGCCAAAATCTTGAACGAACCGGTAACGGAAACGCAAGAGGATCAACTCGTCAACTTCATCATCGCGCAGAAAATCGACCCGAATAACATGCTGCATCTGATTAAGCTATATACGATGTTCAGATAGGCGAATTGAAGGCGAATCGAGACCGTCGCCCGGATCCATCCGGGCGAAGAGGAGAAAAAAGTGCTGCGAGATTTGTTCGTAGCATAGACAACCGCGGATGCTTTGTTATAATAAGGGAAGTGTGAAGCGGGTAACCTGCAATTGAATAAGCCCCGGGGGAGCTGGAGCAAGGCCGGCTGAGAGTGCATCCCATTAAAGATGCAGACCCTTATAACCTGATCTGGTTAGTACCAGCGTAGGAAGGTGGGAGCACGACGGATAGCCGTCGTGTCGTTCGTCCGTATATTTAGGACGCCCTCCGGAATCGGGGGGCGTTTTTTGATAGCTTGGAACCCCTTCGCATCCATATCGGAAGTTGAGAGGGAGAGTAAGATGAAGAAAAGGAACAAAACGGTTAAAGGTTTGGCATTAACGCTGCTCGCGGGTTTGCTGTTGGCGGGCTGCGGGAACAAGGAGGCTTCGAACGCTTCCGGCCAGTCGTCCCAGCCGGCAAGCGCATCGGCTTCCGCCGGAGCACTACAGGAAGTAACGTTGGTGCTGGACTGGACGCCGAATACGAACCATACGGGTCTTTACGTGGCGAGAGACATGGGGTTGTGGGAAAAACACGGACTCAAGGTTAACTTGATCCAGCCGCCGGAAGCGGGCGCGAGCGCGCTGGTGGCGAACAATACGGCCGAATTCGGAGTGGGCGCCCAGGAAAGCATGATTCTGGCCAGGGAACAGGGCTTGCCTCTCGTGTCCATCGCGCCGATTATTCAGCATAATACTTCCGGATTCGCGTCTCCGGTTGACAGGAACATTAAGGAACCGAAGGATTTCGAAGGCAAATCTTATGGTGGATGGGGTTCTCCTGCCGAGCAAGCCGTTATCGAATCCATGATGAACGTACAGAAAGCCAACGTTAGCAAAGTCAATTTCGTCAGCGCCGGCACGGCTGACTTCTTTACCGCGGTGAAGAAGGGGATCGACTTCGAATGGATTTTCTACGGTTGGACGGGAATCGAGGCGGAGCTTCGCAAGGAACCCGTGAACATGGTGTATCTGACCGATTACAGCAAACAATTGGACTATTATACGCCGTTGCTGTTAACGAACGAGAAGATGATCAAGGATAAGCCGGATATCGTTCGCGCATTCTTGGCCGGCGCATCGGAAGGCTATAACTATGCGATCGAACATCCGGATGAGGCGGCTGAAGTATTGATCAAGGCGGAGCCGGAAATCAACGCGGATCTCGTCAAGGCGAGCCAGAAGTGGCTGAGCCCCAAATACAAGGATGATGCTCCCCGGTGGGGCGAACAGAAGCGGGAAGTGTGGTCCGGCTACGGAGATTGGTTAAAGCAGAACGGTTTGATGAAAAAAGATTTGAATTACGACGATATGTTCACGACGGAATTTTTGCCGAAATAATAACCTACGATAGGAACAAAAGGAGAGGCGATAATTATGGCTCAAGCGCTGCTAAGCATTCAAATTTTACCGAAGGTGAATCCCGGGGAAGACGTTATTCCTTATGTTGACCGGGCGATCGAGATCATCAAGGAATCCGGCGTTGCTTATCGCGTCGGTCCGCTGGAGACGACGATGGAGGGGGATCTTGACCAATTGATCGATATCGTCAAAAAGATGAACGATGCGATGTTCGAGCGAGGCAGCCCGTCCGTCATGTCGCAGATCAAACTAGTCGTCGATTCGAAACAAAACGCGTCGATCGCGCGGCAGCTGCAAAAATATCCAGATGGGCAATAGAACGGTAAGAACGGTAGCGTTGCCGGTCGTTACCCTCATTGTGTTTCTTGGGCTATGGCAAACGATATGCGTCGGATTCGGGATCGAAACGTATACGCTCCCTACGCCTTGGAATATCGCGTTGTCCATGTACGAAGATTCGGCCTTGCTCTGGAAGCACGTGCTGGCCACCGCGTATCTGGCGATCGTCGGCCTCGGGCTCGGACTTGTCGTGGCGATCGTCGTGGCGATCGTTCTGCACGTCGTTCCCTTGTTGCGGGAAGCCTTCTCGCCGCTGCTCGTTCTTTCACAGAACGTGCCGCTGATCGCGCTCGGGCCGCTATTGATGATCTGGTTCGGTTTCGGTTGGACGCCTAAGCTAATATTGCTTGTGCTTGTTTGCTTTTTTCCGATCGCCTTATCGATTCTCGTCGGACTGAGCCAGGCGGAGCCACAACTCAGAGAGTACTTGGGCATGATCGGGGCTTCCCGCTGGGAACGGTTGAAACGATTGGAATTTCCGGCGTCTCTGCCTTATTTATTTTCCGGATTGCGTATTGCATGTACTTATGTCGTCTCTTCGGCGATCGTCGCGGAATGGCTCGGGGCAAACAAAGGCATCGGATATTACTTGAAGTTTAAATCCAACGGATTCAATCAACCGGGCGTCTTCGGCTCCATCGTCTGCGTCGTGGCGCTAAGCCTTGTATTCTATTATGCCGCGGTTATCGCGGAGCGGCTCGTCATTCGTTGGCGTCCGCGATCGCAGGGCGAGTGGAAGGGGGCTTCCAAATGAATCCGTCGAATAACGGGAATAATCCGATGCTGGAGCTTAGGAACATCTCGAAGGCTTATAGGCGGGGCAAAGAGACCGTTCCGGTCTTGAACGATATCTCGATCCGGGTAAACGCTGGGGAATTCGTGAGCTTGATCGGACCGTCGGGAAGCGGGAAGTCGACCTTGTTCAGGTTGATCGGCGGCGTCGAACGGCCGGATGGCGGCCGGATCAACATCGACGGCAACGACGTGACCGGCAAAAGAGGGTTAATCAGTTACATGCCTCAGCAAGCGGCGTTGTTCCCTTGGCTGTCGGTGGCGGACAATATTTCCTCGGCGCTCGTTACGGCGGGAACTTCGAAGAAGGAAGCGAAGGAGCAAGCGGTGGCTTGGCTCGATCGCATCCATCTCGGGGGCGTCGCGAAGGAATACCCGCATTTGTTATCCGGGGGCATGCAGCAGAGGGTTTCGTTCTTGCGGGCGCTGCTCATGCGACGGAACGTAATGTGTCTAGACGAGCCGTTCGCGGCGCTAGATGCCTTGACCCGGGCGGAAATGCAGCGCTGGCTTCTGGATCTATGGGAAGCGGACAGGAGATCGGTGTTGTTCGTAACCCATAGCATCGAGGAAGCTTTGATGCTCTCGGATCGCATCTACGTGTTATCGCCGGCTCCGGCAACCGTGTTGAGAGAACTTGATGTTCCGTTCGAACGTCCTCGCAGGGCGGAAGTATGGACGGATCCGGCTTTCGTCACTCTTAAGCGAGACGTATTGGAATTGTTAGGAGAAAGTCATTCGTCTCGCGCGTAACGTCATGATTCTCGGATGATATCCATGGTATAATGGGATCAAACGGATCCGGAGGATTGGCGAAAATGAACGAATGGCAATACGACCGTTACGGACAAGCCGCATTCATTAGTACGGACGGAGTAGCCGTGCGGATGGTTGGATAAAGGGGTGCTAAGAGATCGTTCAGGAGGCGTTGTCGCCTTCTCGCGGTCGAGTAGCGCCTCTTTGTCATCGAGACCGGAAACCACCATGTTGAGGATAACTTGCACGAGCAGCGGTCGTCCAAAACGGAAAAATGGTGGCGCAGGAAAGTTATCTGCACCACCATTTTTCCTTGCTAGCTTATCTTAGCGATCGACAAAGAGGTTATCTTTTTTAGTGTGATTCGGGTTCGTTCTTTTGTAAGACTTTACGTGAGTACCGTTTTTCTTCGTATAACTTTTGACATTATGCGTGGGCCCGTGATGAGGATTATACACTTTTTTGGCATCTGCCACCGGGATGGCAAGAACGAATACGGCCATAAGTACGATGAATAATGATGTTAGGCTCTTTTTCAATTTATTATCTCCTTAAAGATCGTTTCATAAAGCGAAGTTGGATCATTCCGACAGCGTAAAATTCTTAGCTTTTCCAATAGTTTACACTAACGACGAGAGGAAGGATAGAAGAAACGACAAAACCGGCAACGAAATATCGACGCGTTAGGGCTAGAAAAATAAGTCGACCCCCGTCTAGTGACGAGGGCCTTCAGGGGAGAGGAGAATAATAATACTATTTTGACTTCCTATGAGCTGGAACAGGCGGCGTAGGAGGTATTGCCGGTGCTGTTGGCGGAATTGGAGGGACCGGCGGGATCGGCGGAATAAAAGGAGTTGGAGGCAAAAACTGGGGGAAGTCCGGAAATAACGCCATGGTGTAATTCCTCCCTCCGGAATGGTTTGCATCATATTATTCGGACGGGGGCCATTTGCGAAGGTATTTGACCAGTATGTAATTCGATAAGTCGGGATTCGACTTGCGCCATGGTAAGTGAAAAATGAAAATGGAACTGCCTCAGCAGTTCCATCGGTCTTATAAAGGCATCGTCCATACGATCTCCGCAATGCGAACGCAAGCTTGGCGGGAATGCAATTGCAAAAGCACATGATCAGGTTTAACATCAACTATTGTACCTTCGATAGCTCCGCGAGTCGTTTCTAACAATACGCAGCGCCCGATTAAACGCCTGAGCGCTTCCACGACGTAAGGATCTACATTTGATACTGTTAGTATTTGGTTGGGACTCATCTGCGATGGGCTAATCTGACTTGGATGATACAAAAACAACAACTCCTTAGAATAGGTTTGAACCCATTGTATGCAGTTGCCTAATGAATGACTGGGCGGTTGTCTACAAACGTGAGTATGGGGAACATGCTTTTGCAAATGCAGCTGAAAGTTAATACGATCTGTACATGAAATTGTTGCCATAATCATGCAAAGTCTACGGCTAAAAGGAAGAGACTAGTCATGATTAAATCTAACGAGGTGAAAAGAAATGAATGATCCTGCTCTTGCCATGCGCCTGCTACGCGCCCGTCGCAAGGAAGCCGGAGTTTGTATCTACTGCGGCGGTCCCCTTCTGACGACGACGATGTGCGAGCCATGCGCAGATAAGAAGAGACCCGGTACCGGCGAAACAGCCATGCGAGCGAAAAGAAGATATCCCTTGGTAAGGAAATCAGCGTCCAAGACTCCTAAGGGAAAAAAGAAGAATGAAACTGACGGCTGAAGAACTGGAATTTCTCCGTTGTTGATATCATATGGCTTGAATCGATATTTAAAGGCCTGCTCTGATGAGCGGGCCTTTTCCTTTGGATATTCTTGCAGGATAATTTTACAAATTTCGCGAATATTCATATGATTCATGAAGTTCGTGGATATTAAGTAATATGAAATCACTTAAATCTTTTAAGATCAGGAGAACAATAATGTGGTTAGTTATTTCTGAATTAGGATTATTATTGATATGGATTGGGATTAAATCAACCGTCTCCATTTTTTACAATGAAAGCAACCAGAATTCATATTTTGTTCATTACCTTTATCATTCGTTTTTTGGCTTTCCAATAGTTTTTATTTTGATGTTATCAGTTCTGGTTATTTTTATAATCCACAATAAGATTAAAGAGTTAAAGACAAAAAGAGCATTTAAGATTCGCCTAATTACTAATAGTTTGCGCATTTCAAGAATACTTGTCTTGTTTTTTCTAATCTTAATGTGCATTTCAATAGGATATCAAATTCAGGAAGATTTCAATCATTACATTTCAAAGCAAACCATTTCAAAGACTCTAATAATTTCTGATTTCAAGTTATCTGATGGGGCTAGAATTAGTAAAAGTGTATTACCTTATCAGATTCAATCGGAAGGAGACATCTATTACCTTTATACGAAAAATAAATTATATAGACAAACAACATATACAATTCACTATTTCATAAATCATAGTAATGATAAAGTCATATTAGGAATTAAGGAATTATAAATCAATCAAAGAAGAAGTGACTTCGTATAACACCATGTTCACGTATCGGGGCATTCGCCCCTCGGTCCAGCAGAAGTTAGATGAGGATTCGAAGATGCAATGGACAGTTGCAGGGAAGCACATTCAGCCAGACACATCCAACTCCCTAACTGCATCGCGGCCGCCCTTCGGACTAAAGGGAGTTGGACGTCGTGAACACAAGAACGTTATGTGAATGACCGAAATACTAATTAAGAGGACGACTTGAATGAAAGCAATTCTGCCATTACCTAAAGGCATCACTGGATTTACAAACAATCAGAACTACCTTGAAGCGCATGATGTGAGAGGTATTTATAGTATTCTTTATACAATTTTAAGAGGGGGGAAATAGATTGGGAAGATCTTGATCTCACAGGGACGAATTATTATTACTTTGTGCTAAACTCAAAAAAAGGTGAGTTTCATTTTTTTATCAATGCGTATTTCCCTTTTGTAGCTATTGCAAGATATAGCATAGGCAATGAGTTTCATTTTTTAGAAAAAAATGAATTGAAAGATGATTTCAGACTTTTTATAGAGTGTAATTATTTCATTCTGACTAGAGAATTACTGGAACAACCATTCACTAAGGAAGATATTATTGAACTAGATAAAAATGAGATTAAACAGTATTATTATTGGAAGCCAGAAACAATTAAAGATATAGTATTTAATAATTAGGAGTAAGCGATTCGAGGAATTCGGTCACATCACATAACAATATGTTCACGCTTCGGTGCATTCGCCCCTCGGTCCGGCTGGAGTTAGTAATTTTCAGCAGCAGGGAAGCGTAATCAGCCGGACACATCCGCAACGACTAAGCACATCGCGCCCGGCGACTTCGTCGCCTTAAGTCGGTGGGATGTTGTGAACACAAGAACGCTATATACAATAGAGGCAAACATAAATAAAGGAGTTATTCTTTTCAATGCAAAATGAATTAGTATTCAAACTAAAGAAACTGTTCAGCCCGGATAATAAGCTATCGAGTTGGATACTTAAACTCACTCTTATTAGAAACGATTTGTTTTATGTTCATAGATCGTTAATTGATTACCTTGATTGTACTAAGAAAGCAAAGAGTGGTGAATTTATTTATTATTTTCGTTTAGCAGCTTCTCATTACAGAGAAGCTGCTAAGTATATAAGTAGAGGGAAAAATAAGCCTGAAATTCAAGCATTCATTCAAGAACTTTCAGATAATACTATTAATAACTATAAATTAATTATTGAGTCGTGTACCCCCTGGAAATCTTCTTTTGTAAATCAAATTGTAAAGCCAATAAGGGACAATTTCTTCCATTATGATATTGAAAGTTTTGAAGAAGACTACAATCAACTAGAAGACTTCTTTACAAGAATAATCTCTACTGGAAATACTAGAAAAGAGACAGAGTTAATTTTTGCTGATGAATTATCTATAAATTTGATCTTTGGAAATAAATCTAGACAAGACATCGAAAAAATACTTTCAGAATTATCCACGTATATGTCAGCATTAATTTCCTTTGTTGATGAAACTGTAGGTAGATTTATAAATAATAACAAAAATAAAAGTGCATATATAATTCGTGTTAAGAACTAGAGATTTGTAGGATTATTCAAAGATGGCCTCGACAGCATATAACACCATGTTCACGCTTCGGGTCATTCGGCCCTCGGTCCGGCAGGAGTTAGATGTGGGTTCGGAGAAGTAATTGACAGTAGCAGGGAGCAGATTTAACAACACCACATTCATGTATCGGGACATGCGCCCCTCGGTCCGACCGGAGTTAAAAAGAGGATTCGGAGAGGTTTTTGACAGTAGTAGGGAAGCGTAATCAACCGGACACATCCGCACCGACTAAGCGCATCGTGCCCGGCGAGTCTGTCGCCTTAAGACGGTGGGACGTCGTGAATGCAAGAACGTTATACGAAAATGTGCTAAGAGAAAGGAGAAATCTAATTGGGATATCAAATACAAAATAAATTTGTTATTGCAATAGCCTCTAGTGCATTATTTGATTTAACCGAATCTGACTCAGTCTTTAGAGAAAATGGAGAAGAGAACTATAGGAAATATCAAAGGGAAAATGAAAAAGTAGTATTAGGGAAGGGAGTTGCCTTTCCTCTTATAAAGAGATTACTAAGAATGAATGGAATAGAAGCAAGTGATCAACCCGTTGAAGTAGTTTTATTATCACGAAATGATCCAGATACTGGCCTCCGTGTTTTTAAATCAATTGAACATTATAGACTTCCAATTAGTCGTGCAGTTTTTGTCACGGGTAATGATCCATTTCTCTACATGGATGCATTTAATGCTTCTTTATTTTTATCAGGAAATATTCAAGATGTAAAACGTGCTGTTGCATTAGGGCTTCCAGCAGGATGTGTATACCCAACAGATTTCATTGATGATGATGAAGATGAGGAACTCAGGATTGCATTTGACTTTGATGGAATTATCGCCGATGACTCTGCCGAAGCTGTGTTTCAGCAGGGAGCTTTAGATCTTTTTCATCAGCATGAGCGCTTACAGGCAGGGGAGCCTTTACCTGCTGGACCATTACTCCGTTTTTTTCTTGAAATTTCAAAACTTCAAAAAAGAGAGATAGATAAGTTGATTGAAAACGTTAATTATAAACCTAAGATTAGAGTAGCAATCGCAACCGCAAGAAATGCACCTGCTCATGAGCGTGTTATCTCAACACTTAGGCAATTTGAAATTCGAATTGATGAAGCATTTTTCTTAGGAGGAATTGATAAAGATAGAGTTTTAAAGATATTTAAGCCGCATATTTTCTTCGATGATCAGGTAGGACATATTGAAGGTGTCGCAAGAATTGCTCCATCGGTTCATGTCCCTTTTGGAGTAAGGAATGTAGAATAGATCGTATATTCTTGATGGTTTTAAAAGGAAGAGCACAACTAAGAATAACACCATATTCAAGTTTCAAGACATCCGGTCCTCGGTCCGGCGGGAGTTAGAAGTGGATTTGGGGATGCAAAATGTAGTATCAGGGAAGTAGATTCAGCCGGACACATCCGCACCACCCAACTGCGTCGTGGCCAGTCACTTTGCTCCTTTAGGGTGGTGGGACGTTGTGAAAATAAAAATGTTATACAACATGATTTTATGTTCAAAACAAGAACATACTTTCGCACCATATTTTTATGTGGTAATATTTATATATATTACCAACTGAGGGAGGTGGAAGTATGTCCGAAATAAACATAAGTCTAACTCAATTTATCGATTTTACTTTAAAGCAAAGTCCATCTAAAGTTAGTGCTGTTAGAAAGATTAAAGAGCAAGGTGAATATCATCCTGCATTTGATTACTGGAGAGAACTAAGAGAAGCTATCAAAGCAATTCACGAAGACAATTTGAACATCTCATATTTAGATCATGTCATTGAAAAGGTTCATATAAGAAAAAAGAATCAATATACAGAAACTGTTAAGCAATATAAGAGGTTTGTAAGAAAGAAAAGTATTGAATGGTTTGATCCTGGCAAAGCATTTTGGGCTTCAGGAGATTTAGCGGTACGAGCAACCCCGGAGCTTGGGTTATTAATAAATGGACAACCACACTTAATTAAACTTTATTTTAAAGATGCCTCAGAAAAGTTAGAAAAGCGTTCAGCAATCCCAACTCTATCATTAATGGCTGCATCAACTAAATCTAATGATGTTCCAAATGCAATTAATTGCATATTAAATATTAAGAAATGTATGTTGTACCCGGCAGCGACAGAAAATAATCAAGATTTACTTCTCTCATTAGATGCAGAAGCAACTCATTTCGTTCATATTTGGAACAACATATAGATTTGAAAAAAAAATGCCGACAATTTGTCGGCATTTCTAATGAATAATAGTGAACTTGAGAAGGCAATCACGTCATGTAACGTCATGTTCACACTTCGCGGCAATCGCTCCTCGATCCGGAAGTAGCTAGATGCAGATTCTAAGAAGTAATTGGCAACAATAGAGAAACGGCATTAGCCGGACATATCCGCATAACTTAACCGCATCGCAGGCGGTCTATCGGACCTTAAGGTGGTCAATGACCTTAAGGTGGTGAGTCGTCAGTGAACACCAGAACGTTAGCTGAAATTCCCGAAAGCTAACCCTAAAGGGATGAGAATAATGCATCTACAACCAGAATTAGTTCAATTCAAAGTACTAAATGGCTGGAAGGTTTGTTAGAGTTTATGAGGGTTGGGTTTATCATCAGATAATACCATGTTCAAGCTTCGGGGCATGTGCCCCTCGGTCGGCAAAAGTTAGACGAGGATTCAAAGTAATCTTTAAGTACAATTTAATGCATTTTGATGACTTAACGACAAGGGGACTGGAATTTATTGTCGAGCGACAAGTTGAATTATTGGAATAATGAAATGAATCAATCAAAGGAATTTGCCAATAATCTTGGTGTACCTGAAGATGATTTTCAAAAAATAAACAAGTGGATTGAATCATGGGTAAAAATCAATCAACTAAATGAACCTGGCAATGAACAGAACAATAATTTTAAACGGGCGTATTTCATGTTACAGGATTCAACAATTGATTTAAATGATCAATCAAGTAAATATCTGATCGGACGTCTTATTAAGATGTACGATATAATCTGGGGCGGAATACTTTCTTCAACAATTGATGGTTCTACCATGCAAATTAAGCATTTTATTGACGGTTTTGAATCTAAGTTATCATTTTCTACTTTTGAGTTCGTATCTTTGTTGTCTTATTTAATCAATACACCAGTTAGTCCAAATTCAAATATATTCGAGAGCATTTGGGTAATAGAAAAGCGTAGTAAGTTTTTTGCAACATCTCAAATTGATTTTCAAAATAAAGCTTTAATATTTCTTTTGCAACTTAACGGTTCAAGGGGATTCCATCACAATTTAAAGGATTTTAAGAAGATATTATCATTCGTTGGCCAGGAAAATTCAGAAGTTTTTTCTTATTTAAAAAGCTATCAAGTTAGAAATAATCAAGGCTGTTATAAAGCTATTAATTACATTCTCATGCACTTTATTAGAGAAAAAGGATATGAAGATAAAAAGAATGCACATGAGATAATTTTATGGCTTGATAATGCAGAAGGAAGTTCACCGAAAAAACCTTGGCTAGATAAACTAGATTCTATCCAAAAACAATTTTTAGAAATTGAAATAAATGAAATTGCGAAATGGCTAATAGACAATAAGCACTTGGATCGTGAAGAAGGAACTGGATGGATTGACGACATATTCAAAAGATTTCATAAATCAGCTCTATGGTATTTAAATATGACAAGTTCAGCTTAAAGCAATTGATTGTATTTCAAGATGCCGGCGACTTCAATTAACACCGTATATACAAGAACTTATTTGAAAGATACACAAAATCAAAAGCAATTAAAGGGCGGGAAGACTTAATGGTTTTACTAATAATCATCGTGCTTATAATTGGACTAGCTGGAATTATTGGAAATCAATATTCGGGCATAAAAAGGATGGGATCAATTCAAAGATCGCTAGATGACATTAACCAGAAACTAAGGGATATGTATAATATCAATAAATAAACTTATGAGATCAATATAAATTCATGAAAACTATAGAGACTCATGGATAAGGATTGTGTATATGATCATTAATTTGAATCAAATCAAAGCAAATGCTAATAAGATCATTGAGGTAGAAGAACACGGTGAACCCGTTTGTAGTATCAAGATGCCGACAACTTCAAAATATTTCTCAACAACGATGAGTTCAAATGGAGAAGTATTGTATAGTACTCATTTTCAATTAATGAATGAACTAAAAATTCAATACCATTTAAGTGGCTTTGGAGTGACCAAACAACTGCTGCGTGTTTGGTTAAAGATACGAATAAGAATATTATCGGTGCAATGCAAAATATCGGAAAAGAACTTTTGCTTAGCTTTTATGAAGTGAAATTCAGGGATGAAAGCATCAAAATCTATGAGGTAACAAAAAAGCATTATGTTCATCTACTGATTTTTTTAGACAATAGACAAATAGGTCAAATCGAAAAGAGTTTAATAAGACAAAATAATCTTGATCAATATACGTTATTTCTGTTGGATAAGTATTCTAGATTCAAAGACATTCTTATTTTGTTTGTGGGTTATTTCGATAACTGGAATTATTCGGGTACTGGAGAATTTGTAATGAAGAAAAAGGAAATCGTGTGGGAGTGGACTTACAGTAAGGCAAATGAGAAATACAATAAAAAATGGCTACAAGAAAATTTCGATATAAGCGAAGAACACAAGTTAGCTATTGAAAATGAGGAAATGGGATTAATAGTCAAAATTCTATTTGTAATTTTAGGTTTAGCTGGACTGTCAGTCCTTGTCTTCGCTATAGTTGTACGTTTCAACTAATTGTTTCAGAAGACATTGACTTCAGGTAACACCATATTTACGCATTGGGCATAAGCACAGACATTAATTCGAAGGCGGGATAAAAATGAATGCCATTTTCAAACCGTATTTGTTAGATTTGAATCTTTCCGATCATTTGAAAGATGATATTCATTCTTTTTTTATTGCCCATAACGATAATGAAACTTTGGAACATACCCTTACCGTTGCATATGAAGCGAGGAGAATTGCAGAGCTTTATGGTGTAGATCCTATAAAAGCCGAATATGCAGCATTATTACATGACATCAGTAATGTCGTTCCAGTGAAGGAAATGTTGAGTATGGCAAAAGAACTTGGAATTGAATTACTTGAAGATGAATATAAGTATGCACGAATCGTACATCAGAAATTATCGAGTGCTATGGCCAAGGATATATTTCATATGAATGATCAAGAGATATTAGACGCAATTGAGTGTCACACGACTTTGAAACCGCAATCGAGCATGTTGGATAAGGTGCTTTTCATTTCCGACAAGATATCATGGGATCTTCCTGGAGATCATCCTTATTTAATTGAAATTAGAAATAAAATTAACAATCATAAACTTAATGAAGGAGTACTTATTTATTTGAACCACATTTGGGAACAACGTTCGAAACTAAAGTTAGTACATCCGTGGCTAATAAAGGCGAGAGAAGAGTTGTTGAAAATAGGTCCATGAGTAGGCGAATCCACTTATTCGAGGAGGAAAAATGAAATACTTTAAACTTCTCTTAATCGTATTCGTTTTGGTTTTATTTCAATTAAAAGATAGTTCAAATGGGAACAGTGAAACTGTTTTTTTGGTTATGAAACCTTTGGACTCATCCAGTAGAGAATTTTCAATAATGGGTGCTTCAGGCGCTAACTCTACAATAATATACACATTGGGACATATAAGTGAGCCTATTAGTATTGAATTTTGGCTTGATCATTACTTGAATGGACAATATAAAGAAAAAATACTTGATCTTCAAACATATCTGAGTAAGAGCGAAAAAGAAAATAGACTATATATCTTTAATAGGACTACAGAATCTACAAAACCATTATGGACAATAACGTTAAGACAAAACAGAGATTTAAGCGTATTGAGTAATTCAATTACTCAACCAACTGCTGATTCAAGTGTTCGTAATTTCAAGGTATATCCCAATTTATATATAAAAAAAGGGAAAGAAACATCGTTAGGAATTATCTCGATTATTCTAGGTTCCAACGACAATCAATTTAATGTTAATGACAGCGAAGAAGAAACCATAAAGAAGAGCGATGAAGTATTTATTATTAAGTGCAGGATAGAGTGAAAGGAGAAATACATGTCTGATTACTTTTGGGACAATCAAGTAGAGTACCTCAGAAATACTCGATGGCTATATTACAATGATGATTATCTTGAGTTCCTAATTCAAAAGGTATGGAAGATTAGCGAACCCGTAAAAATAATCGATTATGGCTGCGGTTATGGATATCTCGGTCTTAAACTGCTTCCAATGCTGCCGGAGGGCTCTACCTATACCGGATTGGACAAAGGTAAGGATTTGATTGCGAAGGCAGAGGGATTATTCGTTAACCTTCCGTATCAAACTGAGTTCATTGCAGCTGACATTGAAGAAGCAAATATTAACTGCGAGTATGACATTGCCATGTGTCATGCTTTTTTACTGCATATGACTGAACCAACAACTATTCTGAAGAAGATGATTCAAAGCGTTGTGAATAGTGGGAAAATCATATGCTTTGAGCCCCACTGGATTGCGAATATGGCCAATTTTCATTTCGATGGGCTAGATCAATCGAAGGTAATACCATTAGGAATTCTTCAGAGATTGTTTGAAGAAGATGCTAAGCAGAATGGGAAAGACGGGAATATCGGAATGAATGTGCCAATACTTCTAAGCCAATTAGGTATAAAGAATATAGATTGTCGAGTGAGTGATAGAGTTAATTTTTTTGGATCAAAACATGGATTTATTGATTAAGAAAAAACTATATCAATCTCTAAGAGAAGATGGATTCGGTCAAGTCCCAGGCGATATTAACGAAGTTTTGAATAATTTAATTAGGAGAGGGTTGTCTGCTGACGAGGCAGGAAGACAATATGAAGCTGAGTTATTATTGTCTCAAGAATTTGGAGAGAGCTCGTGGTTAACGTACGCTCCGAATATGAAGATTTCGTGTGGTACGGTTTATCGATAGTCGGCGTGACGTCGTGAAGCGTTCATTGGATGTAAGTTATTGTCGTAATAAACCTAGTATTGTCGTTTTCCTATATTCTAGTATAATATGATCGATGGAAATTATTAGAATATCGGGGTGACTAAATGAAAAGATTTTTGTTCATTTCATTGGTAGTATGCTTTTTGTTAGCCGGCTGTGGGGCAGAAAGCAAGATTGCAGAAATCAAATTCGGCGATTGGTCCGAACATAAAGATGATTTGTTAGTAAACGAACGAAGTACGTTTAAAATTAACGAGAACATTACACTTGCTTTTGAATCATCTGATAAATTCGGAACGAGGTCACTAGGCGTACATTTATATAAAGCGTCAAATAGTCAGTTGCTTGATAGTTGGGACGTGGATGTTGATCCTGACTGGAGCTCATATAGTTCCGAATTTCAAACATCCGAAGACGATGAATTGGAACCGGGTGAGTATGAGATTGCGATCTTTAAGGACACTTCCCGCATCGGGGAAGGTAAATTTACAATCGAATAAACGGATTGACAAAGTACTCCTTAACAGGAGTATTTTTTTATCAGCCCGTGGGCTTTGGGTCTCGGGCGGGTATACACGGGAAAAAAACAAAAAGAACAGTAGGGACCTACTGCTCTTTTTGTTTGAACTTAATATTTACATGGCAATCGGTGGGGC
Source organism: Cohnella endophytica (assembly GCF_003628305.1). Classification (GTDB taxonomy): domain Bacteria; phylum Bacillota; class Bacilli; order Paenibacillales; family Paenibacillaceae; genus Cohnella; species Cohnella endophytica. The sequence goes on from NZ_RBZM01000004.1 coordinate 625,264, forward strand.
AGCTGAAATAATATTCCGTCTAACGAGTTCAGCTCTTGCAGACTCATCCGATGGCAGGTATCCCTTTTCAAGCAATCCTTTTGTATAGCGCGAGTTATATGTCCAGCAAGCAACCCAATAATAGATGCTCAAAGTTACGATCCCAAGAAGCCAGATCCTTAATAAATTCCTAAAATCGCCCCGGAATATCGGAACCCACAATCCGAAAAAGAACAATGTCCACGAAAAGCCCAACTTAATTCTCTTGGTAACGCCTGATGGGTGCCGCAAAGTAATTTTCAAGATATCACCTTTAATATTCCCCATCGGCTGGGGGATTGGCTTGAACATGAATGACATCATTTTACACCAATCGACTCAATTTGGCGATATGTGGGAGAATTTCAGTGTTTAATTTTTTTAACTAAAAATATACCAAAATTTACTCCGAAATGTAGATAATAATGCAACTAAAGCTCACTTTCACTTGCAGCCCGGGGGCTTCGGCACTCGGGCTTTTCTCTTCCATTTCCATGAGGTAAAATGGCACAAACGACCTCAGGAGGAAATCATGCACATAAAGAAGCTCATAATCATCCCAGCTATTACTCTCTCATTAATAGGGTGTTCTACTTATGTAAATCCAACAACTCAGAATTCCAATGTAGGTGGGACAGATCTCGAATGGGCATTCACAAAGTCCGACCAACATCCGGAAAAGTTACTGATAAGTGTAATAGATTCGGCTAAGTCTACGTTAGATGTCGCGATCTACAGTCTCACCTATCCGGATATCGTCGATGCGATCAAGAACGCTAAAAAGCGTGGCGTTAAGATCCGTCTAATAACCGACAAACAGCAATCAGGCGGTAAAACGCAAACGGAAGCATTAAAGTTACTAGGAAGCGCCGGTGTACCGATGAAGATCAATAAACACAGTGGCTTGATGCACCTAAAAATGGTCGTGGCAGATAACAAAATCGCAACAACAGGTTCATTTAATTATTCCAAGGCTGCGAGTACGACGAACGATGAAGTGCTTATGGTCATCAGAAAAGAAGAAGTTGCCAAATCATTCGCAGCTGAATTTGAGGCCATGTGGAATGATGATAAGGGATTTAAAACGATCGAACCGAAGATCGCTCAACCTTAAAACGGTAACCTAATTAGAAAATGTGTACCCCTCAAATACTTTTAACCCTTCGTCATTTAATACTAGTTCAACTACGACTGGTTTATGAGGGCTTCTTTCAATAACTTCCTTACAAGAAATCATGATATTGCTACCAGCGATTTCAGCTAGTTGATCATGTGAAACGCTATAGACTATTTTCCCTAAATGAGACCACACCATAGCTCCCGTACACATTACGCAGGGTTCGCAGCTGGTATACAGCGTGTATTCGCTAAGATCAAAAATATTATTTTCAGAGCAATAGGTGCGTATGAGCCCAATTTCGGCATGATGCGTAGGATCGCAATTACTATTTATTTTATTTTCTCCATACATGACGATTTCGTTATTTTTCACTAAAATCGCACCAAATGGTTCATTTCCATCTTTTCTGGCTTGTAGAGCTAATTTAATGGCTACTTCAATAAATTGTTCATCTTTTTTGGTCAATTTCAGCCCCCCAGTTAACGTTAGTATAACAGAAATAATATCTTTTCCCGTGACTAGGCAAACGCCAAAATCGGGATTACATAAAAAGTCGACCCCCGTCTCGCGACGAGGGCCTTCATGGGAGAGGAGAAACCGGACGAAGAGCTTATGGGGAAACGTAAGTCTTCTCCGCGGTTGTCCCCGACACCTCTCGGTGCCGGTAATATCATTGTGACCTTAGCCGAGGAAAATATACGTTTCGATGGAAAAAAATTAGCGAACGTCCTAAGCTTGTGAAGAGGCGGCTGGAATATGCTTTTGAATCGCCGAAGATTGTGGTAACATAACACCAGTTAACGTACATAAAGCTTACGTCTTTAAGGTGATAAGGCGCTGCATGATGGGGTTGAGAAATTGCGAGTCATTTCAGGACAGGCCAAAGGACATCGGCTTAAAGCGGTGCCTGGCAACAATACGCGTCCGACGACGGACAAGGTTAAGGAATCGCTATTTAGCATGATCGGTCCTTATTTCGATGGAGAACGCGTGCTGGATCTTTTTGCCGGAACGGGCGGATTGGGAATCGAAGCCTTAAGCCGCGGTGCCGGCTCCGCGGTATTTATCGATTCGCAAACGCAGAGCATCGAGGTAATCCGTAGCAATCTGGCATCGACGAAATTAGCGGAGCAGGCCGAAGTGTATCGGAACGATGCGCGAAGGGCGCTTAAGCTTCTGGAACGCGCGGGTAAACCGTTCGATCTTATTTTCCTGGATCCGCCCTATGCGTTGCGGGATTGCGATGAATTATTGAAAGAGATGGCTTCGAGAGGTCTTGTGGCCAACGATGCCGTTGCGGTCATAGAGCATCATCCGGACGTCGCGTATACCGAGGTTTTCGGCGGTTTTCAACGGAAAAGATACGCGACCTATGGCGAGATCGCTTTGTCGATCTACCGATTTCAGACAGAAGACGAGGCGGAGCATAGCCCAACCTCGATCCGAGAGGAGGCAACCGAAGATGAGTCCTCAGCAGACCCGAATCGGACATGAATTTCGTATTGCCGTATATCCGGGGAGCTTCGATCCCGTTACGTTCGGCCATTTGGACATCATTCGGCGTGCGGCCAAGCAGTTCGATCGCGTAATCGTAGCGGTGCTGAACAACACGGTCAAATCGCCGCTATTCAGCGTGCAAGAAAGAAAAGAGCTGCTCGCGGAGGTGACGCGCGATCTGCCTAACGTCGAGATCGATAGCTTCCGAGATTTGCTCGTTCGATATATGCGCTCTCGGCAGGCCCAAGTCATCGTACGGGGAATTCGGTCCGTGACGGATTTCGAATACGAGCTGCAGATGGCCTCCACGAACCGCCAGTTGGACGAAGGCATCGAAACGGTATTCATGATGACGAACCCGAAATATTCTTATTTGAGTTCGAGCATCGTCAAAGAGATCGCCAAGTTTAATGGCCCCGTGCACGATTTGGTTCCGCCGGCCGTCGAAGTCGCGCTCCAAGGTAAATACGTTCCGCCTGACGAGTCCTCTAAGTAAGGTGGGACTTGAGACACGAGAAAAGAAGCCAACGGTTTTATTGTTGGCTTCTTTTTATTTCGATTATTGGTTACTAACTAGATCACTTGCAGAAGAACGAATGGGCTACGCACCGCGAAAGATGCAGATGTACAGGTTTTCGTCACAGGATTGTCCCCAAATAATAAGTTCCTGCGAATGTGCAGGAATTATTAAGGGACAATCCAATTTTAATCCGATTCGGGTCAGAAAGCTGCACTTTTGCAGGAAATGGTGAGGGTACAACCGAAATAGCGCGCAATTCCTGCAGACCTGCAGGAATTGCGCGACTCAGATACGACCATCATGAAAATTGGCGCCCATTCATTCCATCGGAGGTTGGGAAGATGGGGGGCTCTTATGTGGCTTTGGCGGTTTTGGACGGATGATCGCCGCGAGCAACGCGAGAAGCAAGAAAATTCCGAAGCTGACGAGCGCGATTGCGAGATTCTGGGTCAAGTGTCCCCAACCGCTTGGCATCGGTCCTTCCGCTACCCAGGCTTCCGTTGCCGGCCAACGGACGGACCAAGGGCCGAGAGCGAGATTTTTGAACGAAACGGACGATGCGGCCGAAGCGACAAAATAGGTGACGACCAACGCGATGGCTCCGTGCAGAAGTCGGCTGGCGATGACTTTGAGCCAAGGGAACGCTCCCGAACCGAAGGCCGCACGAGCCTGCAGCAAGCCGCTCCAGCCGCTCCAGGCTAACACGCAGGCAATGAGCGCCGCGCCCTGCGCCGGAGCGGAGGAGAACAGAGCGGAGCGGCTGCTTTCGTATGCGCCGAGATTCATCTCATAGAAGCCGGGAAAGGCAAGCCATAGGTCGTTGCCGGGAATGAATAGCTGAACGAGACGGATGACGACGGCGCTCATAATCATGAGGCCTCCCAACGTCATCAGCGTGCCGACCGCGTTCGTAACCGAATCCGCTAGTTGCTTGCCGAGCGGACGGCCATCCTCTTTGCGCGCGTCGGCTGAGGCGCGTAATGCGCGCACCAGCAATGCGCGCGTTTGGGTAACCGGGATGTGGGGAACCTTAGGTTTCCTCGGTTTCCCGATGCGCGCCCACCAATAACCGGCGATGAGCGCTGAAGTCCATAGCCCGATCGCGATAGACCACCCGAGCTCCGGGGATTGAAGGAAGCCGCAGCCGATCACGAGAACGACGAGGAAAGGGTTGGGCAGATGGGAGACGAGCAGTACGGTATCGATTTCATCATCTTGAATTAATCCGTTATCGCGAAGGCGTGCCGTTTCTTTGGCCCCCGCGGGAATGCCGGCCGCCCAACCGAAGGCAATCGCCCAGCCCGCCGAGCCGGGCAGGCGGAACAGACCGCGCGTGAGCGGTTCCGCGAGCGTAGAGATGCCGTGCAGAAGCCCGGAAGCTGCCAATAGCTCGGCCAATATGAGAGGCGGGAGAAGACCGGGAAAGACGTTCTGCCACCAGATCTGCAAGCCCGATAGCGAAGCGCTAAACGCCTCGCCGGGCGAATGAACGATGCCGACGACCACGGACAACGCAGCCGCGCCCAAAACCAGGGATAAGAAGACGGGATTTTTTTTGACCGCAGGGTTGTCCATTGAGTGATGCCTCCTCGTACGAACACATTACAATGTACGCCGGGAAGAGGCTTGATAGACCATCTTGTCCAGGGATGGAGGCAACCGAGTCAGAGACGTATCGGAGGTTGGGTGTAGTCCCGGTAGGCTAAGGACGATTCGGAGGAGCGGAAAGCGAGGGCGTATACGGCGGAGGCTTGGGCATCCAGCGCCAAATAAGGCCAGGCTCCCCTCGCGGCGGAGTCGATGACGGGTACTTTCGCTTTTTTGCGCATCTCGTGCAGCAGCGTTCTGCCGCGTTCATTAAATCCGAGCACCCGAATATACTCTATTCCATCCGCTAATCGATCGGGGGCGATCAATTCTTTGCGGTGACCCAGCAGAATTCGCAGGAGTGTTCTTTGAAGCTTCGTTCGGGTATATCTCTTCGTTTTCAAGGACTGAAGCAGCTCCGACACGGTAAGTTCGGACAAGCCGGGAAGAGCTTTCTTGATTCGATGTTCCAGCCCTTCGGTCACTTCCGCGTACTCGGCGATTCGCGCTTCGTCCTGACGGAATAGCTCATGGTAGAGTGGGCGGGCGAAGCTTTCCCAATGAATCGGAGCCCGTCCGGCCGATATTTCGCGACGTAAAATGTCCAATGTCGTGTCAGGTACGTAAGGAGACAAGGCGTCAAGCGAGCCTTCTTCGCCAAGCAGGAGCTTACGAAGAGCGGTTGCGCTGGCAATCCGGATGTCGGTAATATCGTCTTGACCGTATTCGGATTTCTCCCGGCGAACCGTGTAGGGCGCGATGTCGCTGTTTATTTTGCGCAGAGCGATTAAATAATGAAGGCCCAACGTGTGGTTAGGCTGAGACAGCGACGAAGCGTGCTCGTCCATTCCGCGAAGCCGCAAATAGACCGTTGCGGCGGCCGTGAACGCGGACGGATAGGGAAGGCCGGACTTGAGCTCGGCGGCCAGGAACGGGGCAAAATCTTCGGGTTCGTCGGCAAGCAACGAAGCGAGCAGTTGCAGCGATTCCAAGTCCCCGCTTTCGCTTCCAAAGCAGATGGAATCCACGATTCCGGTCGCGTCCAGAATCGCTATGGAACCATGAGCGAACCATTGCGCGGGTTGCGAGCTATACGCGACGGGCAATTCCAGCACGAGATCGCATCCGGCCCGAAGGGCCATCTCCGCGCGCGCCCATTTATCGGCTAACGCCGGTTCGCCGCGCTGCAGGAAGTTGCCGCTCATGACCGCGACGACGCTATCCGCACCCGTTATTTTCTTGGATTGCTGCAAATGATAGAGATGTCCGTTGTGCAATGGGTTATACTCTACTATGACGCCTACTGTCGACATGGCGGCCTCCTGACCCGGAAATGGGAAAATTAATGTTTGCCACAATATAACACGCGAAGCGTTCGCAAGAGAAGATTGCCCGAAAACTCTCTGATATTGTTGACAAAGGCCGTTCAAACTCGATATAATAATTTTTGTTTGTTTGGAGTGATCTCATTGTTGCTGAAAGTACAAGAACTTGTAGCCCGACAAGAGTCGATGAAGGCACAAGGCACTCTCGACTTAACGGATTTGTTCCGGGACAGTCCGGAATTCAAGCTGCTAACGCCGGTCGAATACGATCTAGTCGCGCAAGCCGCGAACGATCGGATCCTCGTATCCGGACAGCTCTCATGCGACGTTCGCATGCAGTGCTCGCGTTGCTTGGATCAAATCGAGGAAAATGTCCGCGTTCCTTTCGAGGAGCAGTTCAGGATCATCGATGAAGACGAAGAAGCGGAAGCTCAGATGAGTGAAGACGATGATGCCGTACCGGTATCGGAAGAGCGGATCGACCTCGTGCCGTTCTTGGCGGAAGAGTTCGTGGTCCAATTACCGTATGCGCCTCTCTGCAAGGAAGATTGCAAGGGGTTGTGCCCGGAATGCGGAAGTAACCTGAATGAACAATCGTGCGGTTGCAATACGGAGAAGATCGATCCCCGTATGGCTGCGCTTCAGGATTGGTTTAAATCTCAGAATGATTAGCCCAAGGCTTCCTTAGCCGAAAGCGACTCGGACCTGATAAGGAGGTGGCAGCAATGGCAGTCCCTTTTGCGAAGACATCGAAAGCCCGCAAACACAAACGCCGGACGCACTTTAAGTTGGTAGTTCCTGGTATGGTGAAATGCGAGCAATGCGGAGAGTTGAAAATTTCGCACCGCGTATGCAAAGTGTGCGGTACTTACAAATCGCGCGAAATCATCAAGCAATAAAGCTTAGACGCGTCAGGGTTCACGACGGGGAAACGCATTCGGCTGCATGCAGTCCGTGATGCCGTTTCATGCGTTCGTTGCATACCGGCGCGTTTTTCTTTATACTCTTTTTGGCACCAGGTATTAAAGGTTATCTACAAATATTAAGCTCGAAAAGCTTATTTCTAAACAGGAAAGCGCGGTGGTGGGTATGGAACGGCTTCCTAAACGTCAGCGTCATCAGCAGTTAAGCAGGCTTTTGGACGAGAACCCATTTCTCACCGACCGGGAACTGACGCGGCAGCTTAAGGTCAGCATCCAGACGATCCGTCTGGACAGGCTTGAATTGGCTATACCCGAGCTTAGGGAAAGACTAAAGCTTATGGCCGAACGTTCTTACGATTCCGTGCGTTCGTTGCCTTTGCATGAAGTGATCGGGGATATTCTCGACTTGCAATTGGACAAAAGCGGGATTTCCTTGTTCGAGATCAGCGATGAGCACGTATTTTCCCGTTCGGGCATCGCCCGGGGACATCACGTATTCGCGCAAGCGAATTCGCTTGCCGTCGCGGTCATCAACGATGAAATCGCGTTAACGGCTTCGGCCGATATTCGTTTCGTGCGTCCAGCGCGTTTGGGAGAAAAATGTATTGCGAAAGCATACGTTAGAACGAGCGGGGAACTTAAAGGCAAAGCAAAAGTAGAAGTGTTTACATATGTAGGCGAGGAAATGGTGTTTCAAGGGAACTTTATTATTTATAGATCCGCGGGAGAATCGAAATCATAAAGGAGTGTAGCTCATGCGGATTGCCATAGATGCCATGGGCGGCGACAACGCGCCGCACGCTCAGGTCGAAAGCGCTTTGTCAGCGGCTGCCGAATGGCCGGATACGCATTTGATTCTGGTCGGCGATCCGGAAGTGCTTCAACCTCTACTGGGACCAAAAGCTCCTAGCAGCATTACGATCGAAAGCGCGCTCGAAGTAATCGGCAGCGAGGACGAGCCGGTTAAAGCCGTACGGCGCAAAACGGATTCCTCGATGGTCGTGGCCGGACGTTTGGTGAAGGAAGGCAAAGCCGACGCGATGATCTCCGCCGGGAATACCGGCGCGCTTATGGCCACGGGGCTGCTCGTCGTCGGAAGACTGAAAGGAATCGAACGTCCGGGCTTGGCCGCGATATTCCCAACGCTCGATAACGTAGGAATACTGGCTCTCGATATGGGAGCCAACATGGACGCCAAACCGGAGCACCTCGTTCAATACGCGCTCATGGGAAGCTTGTACCGTAATAAGGTGCATGGCATCCGCGAACCGCGCGTAGGCTTGCTTAACGTAGGCACCGAAGCGTCCAAAGGGAACGAGTTGACGAAGACCGCATTCGAAATGCTCGAGCAGGCTCCGATTAATTTCGTCGGCAACGTGGAATCCCGAGACGTGCTGGAACGGCCGTGCGATATTCTCGTATGCGACGGCTTCTCGGGGAACATCATGCTCAAGTCGATCGAAGGCGCGGCATCCGCGATATTTACGCTACTTCGCGGGGAATTAATGTCGACTTTTACTTCCAAGTTGGCTGCAGGCATGCTTAAACCAAGTTTTCGCCGCGTAAGAGACAAAATGGATTACAATGAATACAATGGAGCGCCGTTGCTCGGCATTAACGGGTTGGTCGTCAAAGGGCATGGCTCTTCGGACGCCAAGGCGATGAAGACGGCGATCAGGCAAACCCGCACGGCAATCGGCAACAGACTGATCGCGGCAATCGTCGACGAATTCAGCGGAAAGTGAGAGAGACCCATGAATGAGATTTCCGTAGGCATTCTCGGAACGGGCAAATACGTTCCCGAACGCCGCTTAACGAATCAGGATCTTGAGAAAATGGTAGATACGAACGACGAATGGATCGTTAGCCGGACGGGTATGCGCGAAAGAAGAATCGCCGCTCCCGAGCAAGCGACATCGGATCTTGCTTACGAGGCGTCGCTCCAAGCACTTCAAGCGGCGGGGCTTACCGCGGACCAGATCGATCTGATCATCGTGGCAACCATTACGCCGGACATGTTTTTCCCGTCCACGGCGTGCCTGCTGCAAGAAAAGCTCGGCGCTAAGAACGCGGCCGCTTTCGATCTATCCGCCGCTTGCTCCGGATTTATCTACGGCTTGGCGAACGCGACCGGATTCATAAAGATGGGAATGTACAAGCACGTTCTCGTTGTAGGCGCGGAATGCTTATCGAGAATTACGGACTACACCGATCGCAACACGTCGATTTTGTTCGGCGACGGCGCTGGCGCGGTCGTTCTCGGTCAAGTGCCGGAAGGACGGGGCTTTAAGTCGTTCAAGCTGGGAGCCGATGGAGCCGGCGGAGATCTTCTTCGCATTTGCGGTGGCGGATCGCGCTTGCCGTCGTCCGAGCAGTCGGTGAACGAAAAGCGTCATTTTATCGAAATGAACGGACGCGACGTGTTCAAGTTCGCCGTGCGCGTCATGGGGAGCGCGGCCGAGGAAGCATTGGCTCACGCCGGTTATACGAAAGCGGACATCGATCTTCTTATTCCTCATCAAGCCAATATTCGTATCATCCAATCCGCGCTCGAGCGGCTGAACTTATCCGAAGATAAAGCCATGATCAATCTGGATCGTTACGGAAACATGTCCGCGGCATCGATTCCGCTCGCATTGGCGGAAGCGGTCGAGGAAGGCAGAGTGAACGAAGGCGACTGCTTGGTGCTCGTCGGCTTTGGCGGCGGACTTACTTGGGGCGCTTCGGTATTGATCTGGTAAGCAGAGGAGAGAATGATTTGGGTAAAATCGCATTTGTGTTTCCCGGCCAAGGCGCTCAAGCGGTAGGCATGGGGAAAGACGCGTACGAAAGCAACGATGCGTCCCGCGCGATCTTCGATCGGGCGGACGAGGTGCTCGGTTTTCCGTTGACGAAGCTCGCGTTCGAAGGACCGGACGAGCAGCTTCGCCAGACGGCGAACACGCAACCGGCATTGCTTGCGACGAGCGTGGCCTTGCTCGAGATGTACAAGGCGCAAGGCATCAAGCCGGACTACGTGGCGGGTCATTCGCTCGGCGAATATAGCGCGCTCGTAGCGGCGGGCGTACTCGCTTTCGAAGACGCGCTGCGGCTCGTCCGCGCGCGCGGCCAGTTCATGGAGCAGGCCGTGCCTAGCGGCCAAGGCGCGATGGCGGCCGTACTCGGCGCTGAACGCGAAACGTTGCAAGCGTTATGCGCGGATATTACCGCGACAGGCGGCCTTGTGGAACTGGCCAACGTTAACTGTCCGGGCCAGATCGTCGTTTCCGGGTCCGCCGAGGGCGTAGCCGCGGTCGGCGAACGCGGCAAGGAAGCGGGCGCCAAGCGGGTCATTCCGCTGGACGTGAGCGGACCTTTCCATTCGTCGCTCATGCAGCCGGCGGCCGATAACTTGGCGGCGGAGCTCGCCAAAGTCGCGTTCAACGACGCGGCTGTTCCGGTAATCGCCAATGTACACGCCCAACCGGTCACGTCCGGCGACGAGCTTCGGAACTTGCTCGTGCAACAGGTCGTATCTCCGGTTCAATGGGAAGATACGGTGAAATACTTGATCGGCGAAGGCGTCGATACGTTCGTCGAGATCGGTTCAGGCACCGTTCTAGCCGGTTTAATCAAGAAAATCGACAAATCCGCGCAGGTCATTTCGGTCAACAGCGCGTCCGCGGCTGCCGCGGTTGCGCAATGAGTTCGAAACTGCGACAATGATCGAGAGGGTGAACCGATAATGGCGATGTGGGATCTAAACGGAAAAAGCGCTCTCGTAACCGGGGCGTCACGCGGTATCGGTCGCGCGATCGCGATTGCGCTCGCGGAAGCCGGGGCCGACGTGGCGATCAACTACTCGGGCAGCGAAGCCGCTGCGGCGGAGACGGCGAAAGCCGTGGAAGCGCTCGGACGCAAAGCGATCGTCATTAAGGCGAACGTCGGCAAGTCGGCGGAATTCGAAGAGATGGTTGCCAAGACGCTCGAAGCGTTCGGCAAGCTGGATATTCTCGTGAATAACGCGGGCATTACCCGAGACAACCTCATTATGAGAATGAAGGAATCGGAATTCGACGAAGTCATCGAGACGAATCTGAAAGGCGTATTCAACGGCGTCAAAGCCGTAACGCGCCCGATGATGAAACAACGCTCCGGAAGGATTATCAACATCTCTTCCGTAGTAGGAGTTCTCGGAAACGCGGGACAAGCGAACTACGTCGCTTCCAAAGCCGGAGTAATCGGCATGACGAAATCGGTAGCCAAGGAGCTGGCTTCGCGCGGAATCACGGCTAACGTCGTCGCGCCCGGTTTCATCGAGTCGGATATGACGGACAAAATCCCCGCGGATCTTCGCGAGAAAATGTTGGGAGAAATCCCTCTGGCCCGCATGGGCCGTCCCGAGGACATCGCGGCGGCCGTCATTTATTTAGCCTCCGATGCCGCCTCATACATGACCGGCCAAACGATTCACGTCGACGGCGGAATGTACATGTAGGTTGGTTAGGCGGTATGGCTTTTTGTCCATGATTCACGTATAATACGTTAAGGGAGGTGAACCGGATGTCCGATGTACAAGAACGTGTAAAACGCATCGTTATCGAACGCCTAGGTGTTGAAGAGGCAGAGGTAACAGCCGAAGCATCCTTCAAAGACGACTTAGGCGCTGACTCTCTCGATGTGGTAGAACTCGTTATGGAACTCGAAGACGAATTCGACTTGGAGATTTCAGACGAGGATGCAGAGAAGATCACAACGGTGGGAGAAGTCGTAAAATACATACAATCTCATGCGTAATGATCGACCGGGTCCCGTTATCGCGACGGGACTTCTGCACATTTAAGGCGCCGCTTCACGCTCCGAAGCGGGGATGAATACCCTGAAGAGGTGAATAGGTTTTGACACAGCGTGTTGTCGTCACAGGTATGGGGGTCGTTACGTCCCTAGGTTCGGATTTGCCAACGTTCTGGAACAATCTGTTGAACGGAAAGTCTGGCATCAGCTCGATCGAAGCTTTCGATACGAGCGAGTATACAACGAAGATTGCCGCAGAAATCAAGGATTTCGATCCTGGTGCATATATCGACAAAAAAGAATCCCGCAAAATGGACCGCTTCGTGCAATTCGGAGTCGCCGCGAGCAAGCTCGCGGTCGAGGACGCCAAGCTCCTCATCGGCGAGAATGTCGACCCTGAACGGGTTGGCGTTATCGTAGGATCGGGAATCGGCGGACTGGGCACATGGGAAGACCAGCATACGATCTTGATGGAGAAAGGCCCGCGACGCGTTAGTCCGTTCTTCATTCCGATGATGATCGCGAACATGGCCAGCGGCCAAATCTCGATCACCACGGGCGCCAAAGGACCGAACACGGCTGTCGTGTCGGCCTGCGCGACGGGAACTCACTCCATCGGAGATAGCTTCAAAATGATTCAACGCGGCGACGTGGACGTTATGATCTGCGGCGGCGCGGAAGCGACGATTCGTCCGATCGGCATGGCGGGTTTCTGCTCGATGAGAGCGATGAGCACCCGCAACGACGAGCCGGAGAAAGCAAGCCGTCCGTTCGACGTGGATCGCGACGGGTTCGTCATGGGAGAGGGTTCCGGAGTAGTGATTCTGGAATCGCTTGAGCATGCAGTAGCTCGCGGCGCGCATATCTACGCCGAAGTAATCGGATACGGCATGAGCGGCGACGCGTTCCACATGACCGAACCCGATCCGGAAGGCGCGGCGCGCAGCATGAGCAAAGCGCTCAAAGATGCGGGCATCGATCCGAACGCGATAGATTATATTAACGCGCACGGGACATCGACGCCGGTCGGCGACAAGTCCGAAACGTTAGCCGTGAAAAAAGTATTCGGAGATCACGCTTATAAGCTCGCGGTCAGCTCGACGAAGTCGATGACGGGGCATTTGCTCGGCGCAGCCGGCGGCGTGGAAGCGGTTGTACTCGCGTTGACGTTGGAGAAGGGAATCATTCCTCCAACGGCTAACTTGGACAATCAAGATCCGGAGCTTGATCTCGATTTCGTTCCGAACACTCCGCGGGAAGCGGACGTGCAAGTGGCATTGTCGAACTCCTTCGGATTCGGCGGTCACAACGCAACGATCATTATGCGTAAATACGAAGCCTAATAAGCGCGTGAACGTCGACGCAGGCGGCATATGCTGTCTGCGTCGGTTGTTTATGCGGGACATCGGGCGCAACTCGAGGTGGGAAATCATGCAGGATGGTTTACAGCGATTGCAAGAACGCATCAACGTGACTTTTCGCAATTCCGCGTTGCTTAGACAAGCGTTCACGCATACGTCTTACGTTAACGAGCAGCGAGGGGCGCGGATCGCGCACAACGAGAGGCTCGAGTTTCTCGGAGACGCGGTGCTTCAGTTGACCGTGTCGGAATATTTGTACCGTCGTTATCCGGATTCTCCCGAAGGGGAAATGACCCGGTTGCGGGCGAGTATCGTCTGCGAACCGTCGCTTGTCCGTTTTGCCGAGGCGCTCGAATTCGGGCAGGTCGTGCTGCTGGGCAAAGGGGAGGAGCAAACCGGCGGTCGTACGCGGCCGTCGTTGCTTGCGGACGCTTTCGAAGCGTTCTTAGGAGCTCTGTACTTGGATCAGGGGTTGGAAGCCGCGCGCAATTTTCTGGAACGGCACATGTTCGAGCAATTGCCGGTCGACGGGCAAGCTCCGCTTAAGGATTACAAAACCGAACTGCAAGAAAAGATCCAACAGCTTTCGATGGGAGCGCTGGATTACACGATCGTGGAAGAGAAAGGTCCCGCGCATGACCGTGAGTTCGTATCGGTCGTCTCCATCGGCAATCAGCGTCTCGGGCAGGGATCCGGACGTTCGAAGAAGGAAGCGGAGCAAAGGGCGGCATCGCAGGCGCTTACGACTTTTCCCAAGCCGTTTCCCGGTTAAGAGAACGACTCGAGAGGAGTATTTGTCCTTATGTTTTTGAAAAGAATCGAGCTGACTGGGTTCAAGTCTTTCGCCGATCGTACCGAATTGGAATTCGTGCGTGGAATTACAGCGGTCGTCGGACCGAACGGCAGCGGTAAGAGCAACATTTCCGACGGTATCCGCTGGGTACTCGGGGAACAGAGCGCGAAGTCTCTTCGCGGCGGCAACATGCAGGACATTATTTTCGCGGGCAGCGATTCCCGTAAAGCGGTTAATTTCGGCGAGGTTTCCTTGACGCTGGATAATATGGATAAGGTGTTACCGCTGGACTTCAGCGAGGTAACGGTTACCCGTCGCGTTCACCGGAACGGGGAAAGCGAGTACTTAATCAATAAGCAACCTTGCCGGCTTAAGGATATTACCGAGTTGTTCATGGACACGGGGATCGGCCGCGAGGCATATTCGATCATCGGACAAGGCCGTATCGAAGAAATCTTGAGTACGCGTTCCGAGGACCGCCGCGGCATTTTCGAAGAGGCTTCCGGGATCGTCAAGTATAAGAGCCGTAAGAAGGAAGCCCAGAAGAAGCTCGAAGATACGGAAAACAACTTGCTGCGGATCCATGACCTCGTCAGCGAGCTGAAGGTCCAGATCGACCCGCTCAAGGAGCAATCGGAGAAAGCCGAAGCCTACAAGAAGTTAAAAGAGGAATTGAAAAATAAAGAAATCGCGTTATACGTTCATCAGATCGAAGGCGTGCACACGTCTTGGACTCAGACGAACGAACGTCTGACGGCGTTGCGCGAAGAGCAGTTGGGCTTGTCTACGTTCGTAAGCAAGCATGACGCGATTCTGGAAGAGGAACGGCAAGCTCTCGTTCAGCTCGAAGAGCTGCTCGAGAGATTGCAGGACGAGCTGCTTCGCTGCAGCGAAGAAACCGAGAAATCGGAAGGTTACGTCGAGCTGTTGAACGAACGCCGCGGACATTTGACCCGCACTCGCGAAGGGTTGCAGCAATCGCTGGCTTCCGCGGAAGAGCGATTCGCGCAAGCGACGGCGGAAGAAGCCGATCTGCGGAATAAACGCTCGGTATTGGAGGCGGAGTTATCCGCTTCTTCCGCGAAGCTGGCGGACGAGGAAGATCGGCTCGCTCTCGCGGACGGAAGCACGGAAGTCGAAGAGCGTCTGAAAGCGGAGCTGTTCGACACGTTAAACGCGATGGCGCAGGCCCGGAACGATATCCGTTACGGCGACGGCCAGCGGGAAGCGTTGGAGCGCCGCGTCGCGCGGATCGCGGAAGAGGAAGCGAAGCTTCTCGAGCAGACGGAAGCGCTGCAGGGAAAACGCGAGCGCCTCGAAGAGCGAATCGCCGAAGTGACGCGCACGCTCGCCGAGGTGCGCGACCGGTACGTGGCGGAAGGCGCACGATCGGGCGAACTGCAGCGCAAGCTGGAGGAAGCGCAAGCATCGGTGCGCCGCTGCGAGCAGAAGAAGGATGCGCTAGTCTCGCGTCGCGATACGATCAAGGAGCTACAGAACGATTACGACGGCTTCCAACACGGCGTTCGGGAAGTGCTTAAAGCGTCCAAACGCGGAAATCTGCATGGCGTGCATGGCGCGGTAGCGGAGTTGGTCAGCGTTCCGGGGCATCTGGAAGTCGCGATCGAAACCGCGCTCGGAGCGGCTTTGCAGCATATCGTCATGGAAGACGAGAAAAGCTCGCGAACGGCGATCGCTTATTTGAAACAACGGCAATCGGGGCGGGCCACGTTCTTGCCGCTCGACGTTATTCGACCAAGGAGTTTGTCGGATAGCGATCGCCGCGTCTTGGAGCAAGCCGAAGGCTTTATCGGCGTGGGTTCCGAACTCGTCGGATCCGAACCGAAATATGCCGCGATCGTCAGCAGCATGCTCGGCAACGTGCTTATCGCCGAGTCACTGGAGTTGGCGAACCGGATCGCATCCAGACTGCAATACCGTTACCGCGTAGTTACTCGCGACGGCGATGTCGTTAACGCCGGGGGATCGATGACGGGAGGTAGCCTGCAGAAGAAGTCGTCCAGCTTACTAGGTCGCCAACGGCAGCTCGAGGAGCTTGAACGGGAAATCAAGGAAGCGGAAGTCGCAAGGGAACAAGCGAAGGCGTTAGCTGACGACTTAAGGAAAGAATTGGCCCAGACGGCTCAAAATATCGAACAACTCCGCGACCAAGGGGAGCAAGAGCGGCTGCGGGAGCAGCAGACGGCCGGAGAAAGCGCGCAACTGAAACAGGACGAGAAGCTTATCGCCGAGCAGCATGCGGCCTTGCACTTAGAGAAAGCGGCTTTCGAAGCGGAAGCAGGCGGTCTGCGTACGAGCAAGGAAGAGGCGGAAGCTCGGCTTGCGACTCTGACGGCAGAAGAGCAGCGCATTCAAGAACGAATGCTTGAAGCGGAGGAATTGCGCCGCAAGAGCGCGTCGGCCAAGGAAGAATTGCAAGCGGCGCTCACTGAGATCAAGATTTCCATCGCGCGGATGGAGCAGGATCGCAGCGCGCTTGACGAGCAATCGGCACGCCATCGCGCCGACATTGCCCGTCTCACGGCGGAACGCAAGCAATTCAGGGAATCGCTCGAGCATAACGAGGCGGAATCCGCGCGTACCGAGCAAGAGTCGGTCGAGCATCGCGAACGTCTGAACGAGCTCCGCATTCAGAAGAAGCAATTCACGGAAAACATCGAGTTCAAGAGAGCGGACCGCGCGGAGAAACACCGCGAGCTCGAGCGCAAGGAAGGCGAGACGAAGGATCAGCGCGCGAAATTGCGGAACGTCGAAGAAGGCATGCGCCAAGCCGAGATCGCGGTCAACCGGATGGATGTCGAACTCGACAACTTGCTGCGCAAGCTGACCGAGGAATACGAGATCGGATTCGAGCTCGCCAAAGCGCGCTATCCGATGCCGGAAGACATCGTCGCAACCCAGAACGAAGTTCGCGACATGAAACGCAAAATCTCCTCGCTCGGCGACGTGAACTTGGGAGCTATCGAGGAATACAAAAGGGTATCCGAGCGATTCGATTTCCTCTCGGAGCAAGAGAACGATTTGATCGAAGCGAAGACGAAGCTGCATGGCATTATTCGCGAGATGGACGAAGAGATGTCTAAGCGGTTCCGCACGACATTCGAGGAAATCCGCAAGCATTTCGTCGTCGTATTCTCCCGGATGTTCGGCGGCGGTCGAGCCGATCTCGTGCTCGTCGAGCCGGATCGTCCGCTCGATACGGGCATCGACATCGTCGCCCAACCGCCGGGCAAGAAGCTGACGAACCTGCAGCTTCTGTCCGGGGGCGAGCGCGCGCTGACGGCGATCGCGTTGCTATTCGCGATTCTTAACGTCAAGCCCGTGCCGTTCTGCGTACTCGATGAAGTCGAAGCGGCGCTCGACGAGGCGAACGTTGCCCGTTATGCGCAGTACATGCGCGAATTCTCGGATTCGACGCAATTCATCGTCGTTACCCACCGCAAAGGGACGATGGAGGAAGCCGACGTGCTCTACGGGGTAACGATGGAAGAGGGCGGCGTATCGAAGCTCGTATCCGTCCGCCTGGAGGAAACGGAAGAGATGACGGCCACGGCTTAGCGCTCTCCGAGGCCGCTAATTCCGCGGAAGTGACTCCGTGAGCTGAAATAAGGCCCTCCGAGACCGCTAATCCGTGGAAGTAGCTCAGTGAGCCGAAATAAGGCCCTCCGAGACCGCTAATTCCGCAAAAGTAGCACCAAGAGTGGAAATAAGGCCCTCCGAGGCCGCTAAATCCGCGGAAGTAGCTAACAAGCTTGCATATATTATGTAGTTGCGATAGAGAGATAGGTTGGAGGAATCGAGCATGAGTTTTTTTAAGAGATTGCGGGAAAGCATCGCTTCGAAGACCGAAGCGGTAACGAGCAAGTTCCGCGACGGGCTGGCGAAGACGCGCGATGCGTTCGTCGGCAAGGTGGAGGAGTTGTTCAGCCGCCGCAAGAAAATCGACGAGGAATTTTTCGAGGAGCTCGAAGAGATCCTAATCGGCGCCGACGTTGGCGTCAACACGGTCATGGGATTGATCGACGAGCTGCGCGCGGAAGTGAAGAAGCGCAAGATCGAGGAGCCGTCCGAGCTCCGTCCGATCCTCTCGGAGAAGCTCGTAGGAATGCTGCAAGGCTCCGGCGATGAAGTCGGCATGAAAGAGAACGCCGACGGGATTACGGTGATCTTATTCGTTGGCGTTAACGGTGTCGGGAAAACGACGACGATCGGCAAGCTCGCTTGGCGATACAAGCAACAGGGTAAGAAGGTACTGCTAGCCGCGGGAGATACGTTCCGGGCCGGCGCCATCGAGCAACTGGAAGTTTGGGGCGGGCGCGTCGGCGTTGACGTGATTAGGCAAGAGTCGGGCTCCGATCCGGCGGCCGTTATGTTCGATGCCGTACAAGCGGCCAAAAAACAAAACGTCGACATCCTGATCTGCGATACGGCAGGACGCTTGCAGAACAAAAACAACCTGATGGAGGAGCTAGCCAAAATCCATCGGGTCATCCAACGCGAAATTCCGGGCGCGCCGCATGAAACGCTGCTCGTGCTCGACGCGACGACTGGACAGAACGCGCTTCAGCAGGCGAAGCTATTCGGAGAGAAA
This sequence comes from Cohnella endophytica, assembly GCF_003628305.1. GTDB lineage: Bacteria > Bacillota > Bacilli > Paenibacillales > Paenibacillaceae > Cohnella > Cohnella endophytica. Next base: position 643,793 of record NZ_RBZM01000004.1, read on the forward strand.
AGCGGGGTCACCGGACTCGTGCTCACGAAGCTCGACGGAACGGCCAAAGGCGGCATCGTGATCGCGATCCGCAACGAATTGTCGCTTCCGGTGAAGTTCGTCGGATTGGGCGAGCAGATGGACGACCTCCAGCAATTCGACGCCGATCAATTCGTGCATGCCTTATTCGCCGGCATGGCCGGAACCGAGGACAATGGCAACAAAGAAAACGATTAAGAATAATTCGCATTGCCATTCATCGGGCTAGATTTCGATATTGAAAAGCTTCAAACTGCAAACGACGGGGTATCGTGGAATAAACACGGATATCCCGTCGTTTCTGCGTTCTGATTTCCCTATTTTCTCGCTTTTTAGAAGGCTCATTAGGTCGAGATATAGGTTATTTATGATAAATTGCTCAGCATATCACATTAAAGTTGCCGAATTCCCTAATTTATGTAAAATGATAGGAGTAGATCATATTTCATAATAGGGCGGAAGAACAATGTCGAGATTAATGAGAATTGCGCGTAGCGTATTCAGATTTAGTCATGATCCCGGGTATCGAGGCACGAACATTCATAAAATCGCTTATTTTTTCTGGAATCGCAATTTCAAAAGAATGGCTTCGGTAGTAACTTCTTTTAATCATATCTTATCGGGTACGGCAATTGGACCTGGCGCAAAAATCCATCGCACGGCAGAGATCGTTCATGGGGGCGTTTTTATAGGTGAAACAGCCGAAATAGGTCCGAATTGCAAAATTATGCAAAATGTAACGATCGGAGCCAAGTTTAAAGATATAAATTCAAATAAAAGATTACATGCTATCTTAGAAGAAAACGTAGTCGTCTGTGCCGGAGCCGTTATTCTAGGTGCGGTCACGATCGGTCGCGACTCGGTGATTGGGCCGAATAGCGTTGTTACCAGAAGTATGCCACCCTATTCATTAGCGGTCGGAAATCCAGCAAAAATCCATAAGAAAAATACTCAATTGAACGAACAGAAATGTTAAAGAATGAACGCCGCTCCTAACCCGTAATACGGAAACGCCCTTATCGACCTCGTGTCGACAGGGCTTTTTTGTCGTTCCTCCGGAAAAATGTATTTTTGCTAAAAATCAACTCATATGTTATGTAATCTAACCATAAATTCCGTAATACGTTGATCAAGCTCGCACGTACAACATGAAATGAGGCTTTGGACAATCCGGACCCTTAAGGTCTAAGTAAGTGGTCGTCCGCGCTGCCCGGCGTGGAGCGTAGTAATGTATCCTTTTCTTACAACAAGCATTCTATGTAATAATATATTACATTATAATTGCAAACGATCATTAACAGCTATATTATGTTATATATATTTACTTATAATTCACATAATCGTTTAGGGAGGGCCATTTGCCAAGATTAGCTTGCAAGGGGAGGAACGTCCATGTGTATAACGGACGAGCAAGCTTTATCGAGCGAATGCGGATCGGCGGGACTTGGCATCAAGCTTGGAAGGTTCTGGCATTATTGAATCGCGAATCGTACTTGTTCGATCGCAAACGGTTAGAAAGTAGGCACATGCAACTTGGAGAGGGCGGATAAGCATGAAGACGAAATTGATTCGAAATGCGGTAATCATGACAATGAACGACAACAACGAGGTGCTCGAAGGCGACGTGGCAATCGCGGGTAACGTCATTATGGCGATCGGGAGCGAACTAGAGTTCGAAGCGGACGAAATCATCGACGCCGGGGGCAAGGTGTTGCTTCCCGGATTCGTGCAAACTCATATTCACTTGTGCCAGACTTTGTTTCGGGGACGGGCGGACGATTTGGCGTTAATCGACTGGCTCCGCCAGAAAATATGGCCTCTCGAAGCCGCGCACAACGAAGACTCGGTATACTACTCTGCTTTGCTAGGAATCGGGGAGCTCATCCGAAGCGGTACAACGACGATTCTGGACATGGAAACCGTTCATCATACGGATGCGGCTTTTCGGGCGATCGAGGAAAGCGGTTTGCGTGCATTGTCCGGCAAAGTGATGATGGATTATGGGACGGAAGTCCCGCTAGCGTTGCAGGAGGTCACGGAGACGTCGCTCCGGCAAAGCGTCGATCTGCTCGAACGCTGGCACGGCGCGGCTAACGGACGCATCCAATACGCGTTCTGTCCGCGATTCGTCGTCTCTTGCACAGAGGAGCTGCTCGTAGGAGTAAGGGACTTATCGGAGCAATATAATGTTAAGGTGCATACGCACGCTTCGGAAAATAAAGACGAGATCGCATTGGTGGAAGCCGAGCGAGGCATGCGAAACGTTGTTTACTTGGATCATATCGGTTTGGCGCGTCCGAATCTTATTCTCGCCCATAGCATTTGGCTCGACGACGAAGAGAAACGGATTATACGCGAACGCGGCGTTAAGGTGACGCATTGTCCCGGCTCCAACATGAAGTTGGCTTCGGGGATCGCCCAAGTGCCGGAATTGATGCGGGAGGGCATCCCCGTCGGCATTGGTGCCGACGGAGCTCCATGCAACAACAATCTCGATATGTTCCAAGAAATGCGCTTGACCGCTTTTATCCAAAAAATTCAGCACGGCCCTACGGTCATGGACGCGAGGACGGTGCTGCGAATGGCGACGATGGGCGGAGCCGAGGTGCTCGGAATGGAGGAAGAAATCGGAAGCATCGAAGTCGGTAAGCTAGCCGATCTTCAGATTCTAGACCTGGAAGATTTCCATGCTTATCCGTCCTATGACGCGGATTGGTTTTCCAGAGTCGTCTATGCGGCTACCCGGGGAGACGTGGATACCGTGATGATCGATGGAGAAATCGTTATGAGGGGCAAAATCGTTAAGACGATCGACCGCAAACGCGTGTTAAAGGAGTCGGATCGCGCGCTTCGCGGTTTGTTGAACAGAATCGGCTAATCGAGGAGAGAACGCAATGGATGGATACGCCGTCTTGTCCTATGCGCATCGCGTCGGAAAACCTGCCGTGCTTGCGACCCTCGTTCACGCGCAAGGACATTCCTATCGCAAGCCGGGCGCGACGATGCTGTTGCTTCCGGATGGGGGGAAGATCGGATGCTTAAGCTCGGGCTGCTTGGAGGCCGATCTTCAACTCAGATCCGAACAACTCCTTATCTCTGACGAAGCCGAGATTGTTACTTATAATTTGCAGCCCGAAGAGGATGCGATCTGGGGAGAGGCCATCGGATGCGGTGGCATGCTTCGGATACTGCTGGAGCCGCTTGGCTCCGATTGTATGTCGATGCTCGCCGATGCTTATCGGATTGTCGAATCCGGCAGGGAGGTCGAATGGCTTCGCTATTCCTCCGCAAGGAGGAAGCTCGAATACGAGCTCGTGCCGCGTCTTTTCGACGGTATCCCTTTGGCTCAGGATCGCGGGCAAACGAAGCAAACGAAGCAAACGAAGCAAGGGAGCGAATCATTGTTTTCTACCGTATTCAGACCGCGTGCGAGACTGTTCGTTTTCGGAGCGGACGAAGGCACCTTGCCGATCGCGAGACTGGCCGGCCAGGTCGGCTTCCGTATCGCGATCGGAGATTGGAGAGCTTCAGTGGCCAATTCCGAGAGGTATCCGGATGCCGAGATCGCCGTGGGATCGCGGGAAGAAATCATGGATTCGCTCCGGCTTGGCTCGGAGGATTATGTGCTCATCTGCGGTCATCAACTTCGCAAGGATCGGGAGATGCTGGAATGCGTGCTGCCGATCCGACCTGCCTTTCTCGGAATAATGGGCTCCAAGAGTCGTATCGGTCATTTGCTTGAAGGATTAACGAAGAGCGAGTTTACTCTCGTATCCGCGCCCGTAGGCCTCGACATCGGAGCGGAAGGGCCGGAGGAAATCGCCGTAAGCATAGTGGCTCAGCTCATTGCGACAAGAAAAGAACGAATGAAGGATCGGAGAGTGAGCACCATTGCGAGTCGCGGGAATGTACTTGGCTGCTGGAGCGAGCAAGAGGATGTTCATACCGAAGCTACGCATGGAACTTGCTCCCGGTAAAAAGCTGGGCTCGTTCGCGCTGGAGGCGATGCGCGCAAACAAGCGGATCGGATCGATCTCCGTCGTCGTCAAAGAGCAAGACGTACGTGAAGAACGGAGCTGGCTCCCGGACGATGAAGCCGATGATCCGTCGCTCAGAATCGTTCCTTGTCCAGACGCCGCCTACGGAATGTCATATTCGCTTCGCGCCGGTTTAAGCGATGTTCTGGCGGCGGAGGTACACCCGGATGCGATCATTATCGCTCTAGCCGATCAACCTTTTATTACGCCTGATTTGATTGACGGCTTAATTCAAACCTATCAAGACGATCGCCGATTGGATTTCGTCGCCTGCGCCGGCGATGCAATCGCGGTTCCTCCGGTGCTGTTCGCTCCTTCGATGTATAAAGCATTAAGCGAGCTCGAAGGAGATGCTGGAGCGCGTAAGTTGCTGTCTTCTCCCCGATACAGGGGGGAGGTGGTGCAGGCATCTAGCGGACTAATGTTATTAGACATCGATACGCGGCAAGATTTCGAAGAAGCGCGGCGATGTTGTGCGGGTTTGATTAAGTAAGGGGGCAACAAGGAAGAGCGATCTGGCGTCGGATGAGATGCGTCAAATTTGCAAGCAATTCGGTCAACTCGCGGCGAACGCCCATATGGATTTCAGCGCAGAGACCGTAGAAATCCATCAGTTGACCCGAAATCTAGATACGTATATGATTCCGACATGGGCCGATCTTAGCGGTGAGATCGAAGTCGAGGCCAACGAAGAGCTTACCGCGGAGGAAAACGAGAAGCATTATCGGGTAACCTATGCAGATGTACCGGCTACGGCGAAATCGTCCGTTCCGTCCATCGGGCTGCTATACAAGGGAGGATTAAGTCATGAGAACGAAACCGGGCATTCCGATGCTCGTGATTAGCAAGATGAGCAAAGATCAATTTATCGAAGTTCTTGGGGGTATTTTCGAGAATGCGCCATGGGTAGCGGAAGGCGCTTGGGAGCACCGCCCGTTCAAAACCCGCAAACAGCTCCATGATCGGATGATCGGTATCGTCAAGGAAGCCCCGGAGGAAACGATATTGGCATTGTTCCGCGGGCATCCCGATCTGGCGACCCGATTGGAAGTGACGGAATATTCCGCTGCCGAACAGCAAGGAGCGGGACTGAGTCAGCTGACGCATGAAGAATACGAGGAGTTCGCCGCTTACAACCGTGAATATACGGAGAAATTCGGGTTCCCGTTCATTATGGCGGTCAAGGGAAAAAGCAAAAACGAGATTTTATTGGCGATGAAAATCCGGATTCATCATATCGTCGCGGAGGAGCGGGATACCGCGCTCGGGGAAATCGCGAAAATTACGGGATTCCGGTTGGAAGATTTGTTGGAAGTCTAATATCCTCGGTTTATATCTTTACATGCTTTCTCTTATATAGAACCGGTATTGCAGCTGCTATAAGGATCATGCCCATAAAAGCAGGTGCGGAATGACCAAGCGATACATAGATTTGCCCTCCGATGATTGGCCCGATCATTCTGGCTAAAGCCTGAATAGATTGGCTGCCTCCTTGAATCCTTCCTTGTTCGCTAGAATCGACGGACTTGGAAAGCATTCCGTTGAATGAAGGCCCGAAGATCGAATCGCCAAATCCAAATATAAACATACCGGCGATAAAAAGAGGGAAGAACGAGAACAAAGCCGAGGCTGCGATAAGTCCGTAACCTATAATCTCCGCAACCATTCCAAGCATCGCTATCTGTTTATCGCTGAGTTTTATCAAAAGCTTCGGCATGATGAAGCCTTGTGAAACGATGTCTTGGATGCCCATGATCGAAAACATAAGTCCGATTAGCGCAGGTTTCCAACTGAAAGTATCCATCGTAAATTGTGAAAAAACGGCCTGTAAAGATCCGTTCGGTATCCAAAGCAAGAACGCTGAGACAAGCAGCCTTTTTAAGTTTTTCATGGAAAGAAGGTTTGCGAGCTGGGTAAATGGATTCAGTCTTACAAAGGTAATCTCTTTCAGTCTATTATTCTTACTAAGGCTCTCGGGCATAAAATAGAATCCATAAACGACATTCAATAAAGTTATGAATGCTCCAAAATACAGGGGTACGGAATAACCGAACTTGGCAAGCAACCCGCCTAGAGTCGGACCAATGACTGTGCCTACGCCTACAACCGCACTCACCCATCCAAAGTATTTGGTTCTCTGTTCTGGAGGAATGATGTCGGCGAAATAGGCGAAGATGGTGCCAATGCTCCCGCCTGTTATGCCTTCTATTATGCGCCCGGCAAATAGTACCCACAGAGCTCCTCCTATGCCAAAAACGATATACCCGATCGCGGAACCCAAAAGGCATACTAAGAGTAAGGGGCGGCGGCCATATTTGTCGCTCAAAGCTCCAAGTACGGGAGCCGCGAAAAACACACAGAATGCATAAACAGAGGTCAGCAGCGTAACGACTATAGCTTGTTCTCCCGGATTGCTAATATAAGGCTGTACTAAGAATGGGACGACAGGTGCTATGATACTGAAGCCTATTCCGCAAAGAAACACGGAGATAAGACCGAATATTAAAGCGTGTTTATCTACGGTTTGTTCTGTGTTCTGTTTATTGCTCGATCCAAATTTGAACATTAAATTCTCCCCTCAGAAGTTGCGATTTTGAATTTTGATTCCTTGGAAACATAATCATCGTATCTCGACTTTGTTTCCTTGTCAACAAAATGGCTGCAATAAAAAAGCAGCCTGTTCTCCAAAGAGTTGGGCTGCCTGTGGTTTCAAATTGATGATTCAAAGTTATTCCGACTTCATGTCTAGACCCTGTTTCTTTATTACTGCATCCAAATGCCTGCTATACTTTTCCACGAAGCTTAGCATACTGTCGAATTGTTCCTCGGTTACCTGCTCGAATACGGCTTTATCCCGCTCTTGAAACTCTTTGTGCAGGTCCTCATGGATTTTATCAATTACTTTCCCTTGCGCGGTAAGCCTAAAATAGATTTCTTTCTTGTTATCCGATTTCTGGTAGCTCTCGATAAGGCCTTTTTTTATGAGCTTCTGAGTTAATTTACTTATGGCGCCGCGAGTCATATAAAAGGACTCCGCGAGTTTTGTCACGTTGGAATCCGCATTTTTTTCAATATACTCGATGCAGTGTACTTCAGAGGACGTATAACCCTTAAGACTATCTTCCATCTTATTTTTATTAAGCCAAACTATCTTGTTATATAAGTCCCTGAAACCCATCAGGACCTGATCTTCTTTTTTCATCGCCTGTCCTCCCACCCGTCGGTGAATTAACAATAGTATATTGAATTATTGTTTCCGTTTCAGCAATATTAGTAATAATTATTTTAGGAATTGAGCTTTACGTGAAAAAAGAGAACCAAAAGCGTCTAAGTACTGAGTAATACCGTGGTTATTTTCAGGTTCAACTTATTAAGTATTTAGTGTTAAGTGTTTTCCCTTGACATCCTATCGGCGATTGGGTAATATGGTTGAAGCACCGATATTGTAAAGGGTTTTTCCTTGACAATGAATTAGCGGATTAAGCGAGCGCGGGCCGGATCGTCGGAAGCGCGGAAGCGGCCGCTGGGGAATGAAGGGAGCAGCCATTGTGCACGGGGAGAACGCGCTTGAGAAAACGAACCGAATCAATGCGTTGTACGATTTTTACGGACCTTTGTTAACCGACAAACAGCAAACGTTCCTGAAATGTTATTTTCACGATGATTATACGTTAGGCGAGATCGCCGCAGATTTCCGGATTAGCAGGCAAGCGGTGTACGAGCATTTGAAGCGGGCGGAGCAGGTGTTGGAGGATTACGAATCCAAGCTGAAGCTCATCGACCGCCACGAACGGTTGCATGCGGGCATTGACTTACTGGAAACGCAAATCGCCGGCCTTCCGAACGAATGGCGCGAGTCGCTAACGGAAACCGCCGCCAAGCTGCGTAACGCGGAATAACACAATCGATAGATATGAATGAACAACCGTTCCGAAGGAGGGATGGGAAATGGCTTTCGAAGGATTATCGACCCGGCTGCAGAACGTGTTCGGCAAGCTGAAGGGCCGAGGTAAAGTAACGGAGGACGACGTCAACGACGCGATGCGCGAGGTTCGCCTCGCCATGCTGGAAGCGGACGTTAACTTCAAAGTCGTCAAGGACTTCATCGCCAAGGTGAAAGAGAAGGCACTAGGGCAAGAGGTCGTCAAGAGCTTCACCCCCGCGATGGTCATCATCGACATCGTCAATAAGGAACTGACCGAGCTCATGGGCGGCACGCAGTCGAAGCTGGCGAAGGCGAACAAGCCTCCGACGGTCATCCTGATGGCGGGTTTGCAAGGCGCCGGTAAAACGACGCTAACCGGCAAGCTGGCCAAGCTGTTGCAATCGCAGAGCCATAAGCCGTTGCTCGTCGCGGGCGATATTTACCGTCCGGCCGCGATCAAGCAATTACAAGTGCTCGGAGGACAGATCGACGTTCCGGTATTTACGCTCGGCGATCAGGTCAGTCCCGTCGAGATCGCCAAGAAGGGCGTCCAGCAGGCCAAAGATCAAGGACACGATTATGTTCTGATCGATACCGCCGGCCGCTTGCAGATCGATGCCGAGCTGATGCAAGAGATCAAAGATATTCACACCGCGGTAAACCCCGACGAAGTTTTGCTTGTCGTCGACGCGATGACCGGTCAAGAAGCCGTTAACGTAGCCCAGAGCTTCCACGAACAGCTTGCGCTCACGGGCGTCGTCCTGACGAAGCTCGATGGCGATACCCGCGGCGGAGCCGCCTTGTCCGTCAAAGCCGTTACCGGTTGCCCGATCAAATTCGCGTCCACGGGCGAACGAATCGATCAGTTGGAGGCGTTCCATCCGGATCGGATGGCTTCGCGGATTCTCGGAATGGGAGATATGTTATCCCTGATCGAGAAAGCCCAGACGAACATGGATGCGGAGAAAGCGAAGGAAATGGAGCGCAAGATGCGCACCGCGGACTTTACTTTCGACGACTTCCTGGAGCAAATGGAGCAAGTCCGCAAGATGGGCCCGCTCGAGCAATTGCTCGATATGATGCCCGGCATGGGCAAGCTCAAGAACAATCCGAATTTCAAGATCGACGAGAAGCAGATCGCCCGCACCGAAGCGATCGCCAAGTCGATGACGAAGGCGGAGAAGAAAAAACCCGACATCATCAACTACAGCCGTCGCAAGCGGATCGCCGCGGGAAGCGGAACGACGCTGGCCGACGTGAACCGTCTCCTGAAGCAATTCGAGGACATGAAGAAGATGATGAAACAGTTCTCCGGCATGATGGGTCCGAAAGGACCGAAGGGCGGCATGAAGGGCCTGAAAAACATGCTCGGCGGCGGCAAAGGCATGAAGTTCCCGTTCTAAGTTCCGCTTAGGACATCGAATAGGCATCGCATTTTTTTCAAGGAGGTGAAAGTCAATGTCAGTTCGCATTCGTTTGAAACGTATCGGCGCTCATAAAGCTCCGTTTTATCGCGTAGTCGTATCGGATTCCCGTTCCCCGCGCGATGGTCGTTTTATTGAAGAAATCGGCGTGTACAATCCGGTTGCTCAACCGGTTCAAGTACAAATCGACGAGGAAAAAGCTTTGAAATGGCTGCAAAACGGCGCGCAAGCGTCCGATACAGTTCGCAACCTTCTGAGCACAGCCGGCGTTATGAAGAAATTCCACGAATCCAAGCTCCAGAAGTAATCGTCAATTACCGGAGGGCTGAGCCATGGAACAATTGATTCGGGTTATCGCCCGAGCTTTGGTGGATCATCCGGAAGACGTGCAAATTCAGGTCAAGGAAGACGCGAGAGGCCTGGTGTACGAGCTTTCCGTTCATCCCGACGATGTCGGTAAAGTAATCGGCAAGCAGGGACGCATCGCGAAAGCGCTGCGTACGGTAGTCTCTTCCGCCGCCGTCAAGGAGCGGAAGCGCGTCATCGTGGACATAGTTTCGGAATAATCGGTAAAGAGTCGTATCGTGCTCAAGCATGGTGCGGCTTTTTTCATATGCGTCGCCTTTAAGTCCGCATAATCGGAGGACATCATACATAGGTTTGCGAAAAACGTCCCGGGTGCTTTATGATGAAGAAAGAAGATTGTGGCTTGAAGAGTTGAAGGGAGTTACATCCATGTCCGACGGGCGCTTGCTCAACATAGGTAAAGTAGTGAATACGCATGGCATCAAAGGGGAATTGAAAATTTGGCCGCAGACGGATTTCCCGGAAGTCCGGTTTAAGCCGGGCAATAAACTGATGATGGTCCCGCCGGAATCCGGAGATCCGATTACGGTCGAGATCGTTTCCGCGCGCGAACAGAAGAAGATGTACGTCGTCAAGATCAAGGGCTTCGATAACATCAACCAAGTGGAAAAATATAAAGGCTGGGAAATGAAGGTTTCCGACGAAGAACGCGTGCCGTTAGACGAAGGCGAATATTACGTGCGCGATATCGTGGGCTGCGAGGTCGAGACCGAAGAGGGCGAAATACTCGGTACCGTCACGGATATTTTGTCGCCGGGCGCGAACGATATATGGGTAGTCAAGATGGCGAAGGGCAAGGAGCTGCTTCTGCCGGTCATCGACGACGTCGTGCTGAATGTAGACGTATCCGCTCGCAAGATCAAAGTGCACCTGATGGAAGGGTTGCTCTAGACATGCGGATCGACGTAATGACATTATTCCCGGAAATGTTCGACGGCGTGTTCGGTTCGAGCATTCTCGGCAAGGCCCGCGATAAGGGGATCGTCTCGCTGAACACCGTTAATTTCCGCGACTTCTCGAATAACAAGCACAATACGGTGGACGATATGCCGTATGGCGGAGGCGGAGGCATGGTGCTCAAGGCGGAGCCCATATTCGGAGCGGTCGAACACGTTCTCGAGCAACAAGCCGAGCTAACGGCCGAAGGAAAGAAACCGCGAGTTATCCTCATGTGTCCCCAGGGGAAGACGTTCTCTCAGGAGATCGCACGGGAGTTGTCCGAGGAGTCGCACTTGATCTTCATTTGCGGCCACTACGAGGGCTACGACGAGCGCATACGCGAGTTTCTCGTGACGGACGAGCTGTCGGTCGGGGACTATGTCCTAACGGGGGGGGAGCTTCCCGCCATGGTCGTCGTCGACTCGGTCGTCAGGCTGCTGCCCGGCGTACTCGGCAACGAGCTGTCCGCGGTCACGGATTCGTTCAGCGACGGTCTCTTGGAATATCCGCACTATACGCGTCCCGCTGAGTTCCGAGGCTGGAAAGTTCCCGATGCGCTGTTATCCGGTCATCACGCGGAAATCGGCAAATGGCGGAGACGTCAATCGCTGGAACGAACGCTGGAGCGGCGCCCGGAATTGTTGGAGCAGGCGGAGTTAACGCCGGAGGAACGCAAGTGGCTTAAGCAGGCACGTATAGAACGTGCGCAGAAGGACGAAGATAGGAAGTAATGGTTGTATTCCGCACGCGGATATGATAAAATTTCAAATGTTGTTTTGTCTTTCTTCTCCGCTCGGAGAGGACAAACGGTGCGACACAAGTAGGACGGTCCTCTGCACGCCAAGATCCGGGTGAAAGCATTCGGGGAGCGGGGTACGAACGTCTGTTATGGAAGGAGTGAAAACTCTATGAGTAACCTGATTCAAGCGATTACACAAGAGCAATTGCGCAAGGACGTTCCTAACTTCCGTCCGGGCGATACGCTTAAAGTACACGTGAAAGTCGTCGAGGGTTCCCGTGAGCGCGTACAGTTGTTCGAAGGCGTTGTAATCAAACGTCGCGGCGGCGGTATTAGCGAAACATTCACGGTACGCAAAATTTCTTACGGCGTCGGCGTAGAACGTGCTTTCCCAGTACATTCCCCGCGTCTTGAGAAAATCGAAGTCGCTCGTCGCGGTAAAGTTCGCCGCGCGAAACTGTACTACCTGCGTAACCTTCGCGGTAAAGCAGCGCGTATTAAAGAAATTCGATAATCGGCGTCAGAGGAGGGCTTGGCAACGTTCAAGCTCTCCTTTTTGCATTTCTAAATAGAAAGCTAGAGGCGATCGCGAATGGAACAAAATCGGAATAACCTACCCAACGAATCGGCGTCGGATCATTCGGAGTTCGCTTCGGATGCCCAGTTGGATAATTCGCCTAACGGAAACCCGCAAGCCGATCAACCGGAAGCCCCGGGCTCGGACGGACCGAAGAAACCGGGCAAGTCACGCTCCGGCAACGAAGTGACGGAATGGATCAAAGCATTAGCGATCGCCGGCATACTCGTATTCGTCATCCGGTGGTTTCTCGTTAGTCCGTTTATCGTGGACGGACCCTCTATGCAGCCGAACTTCTGGAATCGCGAACGCATCATCGTCAACAAAATCGTGTACGACATCCGCTCGCCGAAGCGCGGGGAGGTTATCGTATTCCACGTGCCGGACGAAGGCCGCGATTTCATTAAACGGGTCATCGGCGTGCCGGGCGACACCGTGAAGGTCGAAGAGGATACGGTATACATAAACGGAAAAGCGATCGAGGAAAAATACTTGCAGGGCGCCTATGCGGAAGCTCACGCCAAAGGCGAGAAATACAATTATCGCCCCGACGGCTTCTTCCCGAATAACGAGTTTCCGGACGGGGTCGTACCCGAAGGTACCGTGTTCGTTATGGGCGACAACCGCTCGAACAGCGAAGACAGCCGCATGATCGGCTATATTCCGCAGGATCGGATCGTCGGTCGCGCGGACCTGATCTTCTGGCCGCTCAAAAACTTCAGCTTCGTGAAACATTAGCGGGAACGGCGAGAGCGAGGGGGGAACCCCTCGCGTTTGTTTTGGAGGTGAAAGAAAATGACGATTCAATGGTTTCCCGGGCATATGACCCGCGCGAAGCGACAGATCGAAGAGAAGCTTAAGCTCATCGACGTCGTGTTCGAATTGCTCGATGCCCGAATTCCGCAATCGAGCCGAAATCCGATGGTCGACGAAATTACCAGCTCGAAGCCAAGGCTAGTGCTGCTGAACAAAGCGGATTTGGCCGATCCGGACAAGACGGCGGAATGGGCTCGTTACTTCCGTTCGAAGGGACTTGCGACTCACGCGATCGACGCGAACGCGGGCACCGGTGTCAAGGATTTGGTCAACAAAGCGAAGGAATTGCTGGAGGAAAAAATCCAAAAGCAAATCAGCAAAGGGATGAAGCCGCGCCCGATGCGCGCGCTAATCGTCGGAATTCCGAACGTGGGCAAGTCCACTCTAATCAATAGGCTGGCCGGAAAAAGCATAGCGCTGACCGGCGACCGTCCGGGCGTGACGAAGGGACAGCAGTGGATTCGCTTCGGAGGGGATCTAGAGCTTCTAGATACGCCGGGCATCTTGTGGCCGAAGTTCGACGATCCGATTGCCGGCTTCCGGCTTGCGGCAACGGGCGCGATCAAGGAAGACGTTCTGCACATCGACGAGGTCGCTTGTTTCGTCCTGAAGGTGCTCGTCGAGAACTACGGACCGGTGTTGAAGGAACGTTACGGGCTCGATGAACTGCCGAAGGAACTACCCGATATGCAGGCGGCCGTAGACGTACTTGAAAGCATCGGAAGGCGAAGAGGCTGTATCGTGAGCGGCGGACACGTCGACTACGATAAAGCCTCGACTTTGCTGCTTAGGGACTTGCGCTCCGGCAAGCTCGGCAGAATGACTTTGGAAAGTCCGGAAGCATAGAAAATAGAAAAAGCATTACAGTTGGAATAAGAAACGGCTTCCCGGATGGAGACATTCGCGGGGAGTCGTTTTTGTGTGTTGCCGCGCCCGGAAATATGTTAAGTTACGTATAAACGAAATGCATTCGAACGGAGCTGAGGAGTATGGCGAGGAGCACCGGAGATGCGGATTCGGAGATAAAGAAACAACGAACCGACGGCTCGTACGCTCCAAACGCCCTGACGGCCAAAGAATTGTCCGGGCAGTCCGCGTTATTGTTGATCGACGGGGTGTGCAACTTGTGCCAAGGCATCGCGAGATTCATCATCGCACGCGACCCCGAAGCGAAGTTTCGTTTTGCTTCGCTTCAATCGGATATTGGACAAAGGCTGCTGCAAGAAGGCGGAATGGCCGTGCAAAACATGGATACGTTCGTCATGATCGATAATGGGCGTTTTTATACGAAATCTAGCGCGGCGCTCAAAGTCGTACGCAGACTAGGCGGATTATGGCCGCTGCTTTATGCGTTAATCGTAGTCCCTCCTTTCTTAAGGAACGGGGTTTACGGCTTCGTGGCGAAGCGCCGCTATCGTTGGTTCGGCAAGGAAGACAGTTGTATTTTGCCGACGCCGGACATTCGCAGACGTTTTATCGACGGTTCTTGGGGAGCCGCGAAAGGCGAATAATGGAAATCGCGAAAAAAGCTTGGCATTAGTTCTGCCATGTCGGAAAATAGGGAAATGGATCGGATTTGGGAGGCAAGACGGAAATGGACGAAACGAATGAAATCATAGAAGTCAAAGAAATTAATCGGCTCGCTTATGAGTCGGACCTTTGGTCGCGGGGTTTGACGGCAATCGCCGGCGTGGACGAGGTCGGCAGAGGCTGCTTGTTCGGGGATGTCGTGGCGGCGGCGGTTATTTTGCCGGTCGGATTAGTGCTTGAAGAGGTGAACGATTCTAAGCAGCTCAGCGAGAAAAAAAGGGACAGACTGTACGATCAGATCCGGGAAGAAGCGATCGCGTGGTCGGTGGCGCGCGTCGAAGCATCGGTTATCGACGAAATCAATATTAGGCAAGCGTCGCGGTTAGCGATGAAGCAAGCGGTCGAGGGACTAACGGTACGTCCCGAGCATCTGCTTGTCGATGCGGAATCGGTCGATCTATCGATCGGTCAAACCGCGATCATTAAAGGCGATAGCTTAAGCCAATCGATCGCGGCGGCATCGATTATCGCCAAGGTAACGAGGGATCGCTTATGCGCGGAAGTATGGGATAAGCTGTATCCCGGATACGGGATCGCGGGGCATAAAGGCTACGCGACGAAGGTTCACCGGGAGGCGTTACTGGAGCTAGGACCGACGCCGCATCATCGCAGAAGTTTTCTCGGTAATCTTTTCGCGGAGCAACAAGTCTTGTTCTAAGATTATGAGGGCTTTATCATTCAACGGGATCGATCGGTTTGCCGATACATAAGGTAGAAGGTTCGAGCGGGAGGGAATGCGTAATGAGCATGAATATTGGTCCGATGATAAGGGCGATGATGGGCGACGCCCAGCCGACGGACGCGCGTTCTCTGGAGCTAAGGATCGGTCAGATCGTTAGAGGCGTGCTGATGGAGCTCTTGGAAAACCAAGAAGCGATAGTGAATATAAACGGAGTTCAAGTAAAAGCCAAGTTGGAAGCGGACATGCCGGTCGGGAAAAGCATGCTTCTTCAGGTACAGCCGAACGTAAACGGAGGTCTTTTGGCTCTGAAGCCTCTTCCGGACGCTTCGGATGCGATGCCGTACGAGACGTTGTCGAAGGACTTACTGAAGTCGTTCGGACTGCCGGAGCAAAAATGGTCCATGGAGCTGTTGCGCGGATTAAAAAGGGACGGCTATCCGATTGGAAAAGAAGCGGCGTCGTTTTTCCAAACGGCGGCCGCGCTAAAGCCGGCCGGCGTCGACGCAGCCTCTTGGGCGAGCTCGGCGGACGTCGCTTTCCGGCGCGGACTGAAGCCTACGGAGACGACGCTGTCGTCGCTGAAACAAGCGCTATTCGGTCAGCCGATACATGAGGAATTGGCAAATCTGCGCGCCGCGGTAGATAGCTGGCTGGGAGGAGCGAAGGCTCCCTCGCAGGATGCCGCCGCTCTGGGTCAGAAGCTGCAAAGCCTGCTCGCGCAAGGCGCGGCATTGGTTGCCGAGGGCGAGTCGGAATTGACCGGAACGCAGTCGTTGCCGGCTTCAGCCTTTGCGAAAGTGCCCGATGAGGGTGAAGGGAGCGGCGTTGCTCCTGGGAATAAAACGGCAGGCGAGGCGGTCGCGAAGCAACCGGCGGAGGCAGGGAAACAAGCACCGCCCGTAAGCCAGCTTGTACAGGGCGCGCGGGCGGAAGGGACGTTGCCTGCCGCAACCGAGGGGGCGGCTGGCAAGGCCGAGGCGCAGCCTAGCGCGCCTCGCGCGGCTGCGCAAGGCATGGCACCGCCGGCAGCCGGACTGGCTGCAGCGGTGCCGGAGCAGGCGGCGAAGGCGGCTACGCGCGCCGTCGCTGCCGAGAGCGCGGCCGCGGATGGCCGCCGCGCCGCGGGAGAGACCGCCGCCGGGGCTCAGCCGGCGGCGGCAGTTAAGCAGGAAGCGGGGCCGTGGATCGGCCGCTTCCTGCAATGGCTCGGCGTCGGGCATGAGCGCCAGCTCCTGCACGCCGCCGAGGCGCGGTTGCCCGGCGGGAACGCCGGGCTTGACGCGGGCGGAGCCGCGGGGGTGGCGCCCGGGGGGGCGGAGGCCGCCGGGCAGGAGGCGCGGCATGCGGCCGCGGAGACGCTCAAGGGCGCGTTGCTCGCCCTTGCGTCGCATGACGAAGCGCCCCCGGCACTGCGGGAGGCGGCGCAAACGTTGGCCAATCAAGTGACCGGCCAACAGCTTCTGCTCTCCTCGGACCGGAATTCTCCGGCGCCGTTCAGTCACATGACGATGTTCATCCCGATGAAGGGATCGGACGGCGAGACGACGGCTACCGTGCACGTGCAGACTCGCCGAAGCCGCAAAGGAGAATGGGACACCGACAATTGCCATTTGCTCTTCGATCTTCGGATGCGTAATCTCGGAGATACGCTCGTCGACGTGCAGGTCGTCGACCGGATCGTCTCCCTGAAGCTGCTTAGCGACTTCCCGGGTATGTCGGATCTCATCGAACAGGCGAGGGACGAACTGGTATCGGGTATGTCGACGGCGGGCTTCCAACTCCTGTCGCTTTCCGCTTCGCCGCTCCCGCAATGGAAGCTCGGTTCGGTCGCGGCGGCCGCGCAAACCGTAGGCGCCCAGACCGCTGCGACTGCCGCTGTAGCAAGCGCTTATGCCGCCAAACCGTATAAGGGAGTAGACTATCGCGCATGAATGAAGCAAGCAATAACAAACGGCATATTCCCAAAAAAGCGGTAGCGCTCAAGTACGAGCCGGAGCAAGGCTCGGCTCCGACAGTCATTGCTAAAGGACAAGGAGTCATTGCGGACGAGATCATGCGGCGCGCGCAAGAGAACGGGATTCCGATGCAGGAGGATTCCTCGCTCGTCGAAGTGCTCTCCAAGCTGGATCTTAATCAAGAAATCCCGTCCGAGTTGTATCAGTTGGTAGCGGAAGTTCTTAGCTTCGTATACCGTTCGGATCGTCGCGCGGGAACGCTGCCGGGCGACTCGTTGAAATAGCGATTAGAGAAGGAGGCGAGCGCTTGTGGAAGATGATCGACTTCAAGCTGCCTCCTCGTCTCCGCTGAGCCGGAGAGCCGAGGTAGGCAGGGCGGGAGAAGATTCCGCGGCAGACTATTTACGGCAATTGGGATACGTTCTAATCGAGCGTAATTGGCGTTGTCGTTCCGGGGAACTGGACCTGATCGCCCAAGACGGCGCGACGCTAGTTATTGTTGAGGTACGTTCGCGAACGAATCCGACCCGATTCGGCACCGCGCTCGAAGCGATGACCCCGCGCAAATGCCGCCAAGTCCGCGAACTCGCGTCCATCTACTTGAAATCGCGTCGCGCCGAACATCAATCGGTTCGCTTCGACGTCGTGGCCGTCACATTTGCGCTTGATGGCGCGGTCCAGGAACTTAAACACATTGAAGGAGCCTTTTAGAGACAGGTGTACCCAAAACACTTGCGTTCCGTCATAGTACAAATTTACCCGACATTCTCCAACTAAATTTACATACTCCAGTTCCGCACATCAGCCAAACTCCCCGTATCCAACCGAAATAACTATCCCTCTTTCCACTAACCGCTCGATTTTTCTATGTCCTCAACTAAAAAGTACCACCCATTTTCCTCTAACCCCTATTCATTGAGCCAGATCGAAATACTTAAACGTACACTTCACAGCGTGCTATGGGCCGAATTCCGAAAGAAAATTACCTATCGAACGCAAAGGACCTCCACCAGCCTCTGGAATATTTATGAAACGAAATTGCCCCCGAACGCGTAACAAGAGTTAAGTTAACATAATGACCTCAAAGGGGGCGCAAGCCGGAATGGAACTGATCAAAATACCGAAACAACGCAATAACCAAATCGACATACCGCCTGGATTGTTCAAGAAAATCGCCATCGGAGTCGCGGCCTTGTTCGTCGCGATTATCGCGTATTCTTCTTTTTACACTGTGCAAGAACAGGAAAGAGCGGCGATTCTGACGTTCGGCAAATACACGGGAGAGTCGACGGCGGGTTTGCATTTCAAGTGGCCGTATCCGATTCAGCAAGTCATTGTCGTGCCGGCCGAGCTGACTCAACGGATTTACATAGGCTATCGTCAAGACGGAGATATCGTCACTCCGATCGAGGAAGAAGCGATGATGATTACGGGAGACGAGAACATCGTATCCGCGGACGCCGTCGTCCAGTGGAAAATAAGCAACATCCAACAGTACTTATACAATATCGATAATCCGGAGCAATTCCTCCGCAACGCAGCAAGTTCTTCCATTCGTTCCGTCATCGGTTCGGAGAAGCTTGATTATGCGATTACGGACGGGAAAACCGAGATCCAGGACAAAGTCAGAGAAATTCTGATCGAGTTGCAAGGGAAGTACCAAACGGGCATGCAGATCATAGATATCAAGTTCCAGGATATAGAACCGCCGAGCGGACAGGTCGAAGAAGCGTTTCGTAACGTCACGAACGCCAGGGAAGAGAAAAACACGAAAATCAACAACGCGAACAAATACGAGAACGATAAAATTCCGAAAGCCCGAGGCGAAGCGCAAGCATTGCTCGAAAACGCGGAAGGCGTAAAGAAGTCCAGAATACTGAACGCGGAAGGGGACGTGGCGCAGTTTAACGCGATTTACGCAGAATACGCCAAAAATCCGGGAGTAACCGAAAGCCGTTTGATCATGGAGACGCTGGAGAAAATATTGCCTAAGGCGAAAATATTCATCTCGGATTCGAAAAGCGACACCGTGAAATATTTGCCGATTAACGAGCTGTTGCGCAATTCGAGCCAAACTTCAAGCAGCGCTTCGGGTTCGGCTTCCGGCTCAAGCGGATCCGGTACGACGCAAGGAGGTAGCAATCCATGAGCAGAAAATTCATATACGGCACCGTAGGCGCCATCGTATTCCTTATACTTTTGTTCGGATCTTTGTTTATCGTGAAAGAAGGAGAATTTAAGGTCGTCCTAAAGTTCGGCGAAGCGGTAAGGGTAGAGGAAAGTCCGGGGCTTTATTTCAAAATCCCGTTCATCGAGAGTACCTCCCAGCTGCCGAAATACCAGATGACGTACGAAAGCAACCCAACGACGATACTGACGAAGGATAAGAAACCGATCATCGTGGATAATTACACGGTATGGAGAATTAAGAACCCGCAAAATTTCCTGAAAACCGCGCAATCCGTGAGCACGGGAGTGCAGCGGATCGACGAAGCCGTATTTAACTCCGTCCGTCGCAAGCTTTCCGAGGTCAATTATGATACGATAATAAGCGAGAATACCGAGCGAGGAAATATTAACGACGAGATCACGAAGGACGTAGCGGATGCTCTGGTTAGGGATAGCTACGGCATAGAGGTCATCGACGTACGCATTAAACGGACCGATCTGCCGGAAGGAAACAAGCAGAGCGTCTACAACCGGATGATCTCGGACCGGCAGTCGATCGCTGCCCGTTATTTGTCGGAGGGCGACGAGGAGTCGCGCAAAATCACGTCCAAAGCCGACCGCACCGCCACGGAATTGCTCGCTCAAGCCGAGGCCGACGCGAAGAAAGTAATCGCCCAAGGCGAGCAGCAAGCGGCGCAAATCTATAATGAGGCTTATGGCAAGAACCCGGAATTTTACAAATTTTATCGTACGTTGCAAAGCTACGTTACGACGCTGAACAACGAGCCGGTCATCTTGCTTCCGATCGATTCGCCGTACGCCAGCATTTTACTCGGTAAATAAACAAGACAATGATAAGGGTGATTTTTTCTGAGCAACCTACCGCTTCCGATGGAACAATTCAAAAGATTCAAGGATGAAATTACCCGCTTTATGATGATGTACAAGTTCGCGCTGGATTCTCTGGAGACGAAAATAGAAATTCTTAAGGAAGAATTTCAATTCCTGCACGACTATAACCCGATCGAGCATACGAAATCCCGGTTGAAGACGCCCGAGAGTATCTTGACCAAAATTCACCGCAAAGGCTGCGATATTTCTTTTTCGAGCATTAGGACTCATATCAAGGATATCGCCGGCCTAAGGATCACTTGTTCGTTCGTCACCGACATTTACCGGATTAGCGAGATGCTGCGCAGCCAGTCGGACCTTACAATCGTGGAAGTGAAGGATTACATCGAGAATCCTAAGCCCAACGGTTACCAGAGCTTGCACATGATCGTGGAAGTTCCCGTTTATATGTCCGATAGGCAGGAGCAAGTATGCGTAGAGGTGCAAATCCGGACGATCGCGATGGATTTCTGGGCAAGCCTCGAGCATAAAATATTTTACAAGTACAACGCGTCCGTTCCGCCGAGACTGCTTCAAGAGTTGAAGGGGGCGGCGGATTCGGCGGCGGCGTTGGATAAGCAAATGGAAAGATTGCATAACGAGATCGCCGAAATCAAGGAAACCCGCGATGGCGAAGAACGCGCAAACGATGGCTCTAAGCGTATCGTCATTCGGAACCAGGAGTTCCAACTTCCGGCCGGGCTTCTTGAAATGATCAATATCGACATCGGGCAAGGAAACGACTAGTTTCCTTGCTTTTCCTTTTATTCCGCGGCCTGATCCAAGAACCGATAACTGATCGCCTCCGCGACATCCTCAGAGCGGATAGCTTCCCTGTCCGCCAAATCCGCAATCGTGCGGGACATTTTCAAGATGCGATCATGGGCGCGGAAGCTGAGTCCGAGTTGCTCGTACACTTGCTGGAGCAACATCTCGGCGTCCGAAGACAATCTGGCGTATCGGCTTAACAGCGGACCGTGGAGCTGGCTGTTCCAATGTAACCCGTGTTTGGCGTAACGGGCTTTTTGACGATCGGCGGCGGACTTGACGATATGCCGAGCTTCCGCTGACGTCATTCCGGACGTCGATCCCGGTTTGATCGTCTGACGAGGCAGCTCTACTTGAAGATCCAACCTATCGGCAAGCGGGCCGGACATGCGCGCCCGGTACCTGGTAATAGCGGTAGGGGTACACGTGCAAGGACGATCGCCCGGGCCGCCGCCGTTATATCCGCACGGACAGGGGTTCATCGATGCCGCAAGCATGAAGCGGGCAGGAAACCGGCAGACGCCCCTGGCACGTCCGATCGTGACCTCGCGATCCTCGAGCGGTTGCCGTAACGCCTCCAAGCAAATCCGAGAAAATTCGGGCATCTCGTCCAGGAACAAAATGCCATGATGGGCCAGCGTCACCTCGCCGGGTTTCGGAATCGAGCCTCCGCCGATGAGGCCGGCGGCCGATATCGTGTGGTGGGGAGCCCGAAAAGCGCGGTGGCGAATAAGGCCTGAAGGGGCATTGCCGAGCTTGCCGCAAACGCTGTAAATTTTCGTGACGGCGAGCGCTTCTTCGTCGTCTAGCGGAGGCATGAGCGTGGGGAGCCTTCGGCATAGCATCGTTTTGCCGGTGCCGGGAGGCCCGACGAACAGCAAATTATGCATTCCGCTAGCCGCGATAAGCAGGGCGCGTTTCCCCTTCTCCTGCCCGATGACGTCGGAAAGATCAAGTTCTCCCTCGTTCGGAGCGCCGTTAGCCTGATTTTTACTCATCCGACGTGAATGTCTGCCGATTTCTTGCCGAGAATCGGAAGGTGCATCATCATCGTCGGTGAAACCGTTAATCCATTCGACGAGCGACGAGATGCCGAATACTTCGATTCCGGGCAGGAGTGAAGCTTCGGCCACGGCTGCTCGCGGCACGACGATGCGCCGAATGCCGGTGCTCCTCGCCAACTCGGTCATCGGAAGTACGCCCGGGACATTCCTTATCGTGCCGTTAAGCGACAGTTCTCCGATAAACAGCGTATCCTCGAGCAGCATCGGATCGACTTGCCCGCTCGCGCACAAGATCCCCGCGGCGATGGCGAGATCGAAGGCGCTGCCTTCCTTGCGAAGATCGGCGGGCGCCAAGTTAATCGTGATCCGGTCCATCGGGAACTTCATTCCGCCGTTCTGGATCGCGGCCCGCACGCGTTCGACGGATTCCCGCACCGCGGTGTCGGGTAAGCCGACCACGGCTACTTGCGGAAGCCCAGAGCAAATATTCACTTCCACTTCGATCATACGGCCTTCAATGCCTAACACGCTTGCGCTTAATATTTTGACGTACACGAAAAAGCACCTCTCTCCGCAGGTTGAAATAACACGCGGGAAAGGTGCTTCCTCTCCAAGTCTTTCGATTAAATAAATCATAGCTCCGGGGAAATGCGTTGTCAACACAAGTGGCTCCCATTCATAGGCATCCATAGTATAATGGAAAAATTAGCCTATGCTAGACGAGGGGGAATCGGAATGAAATTGTTGAGGATTATCGTACCCGCTTTATTAACGGTAATGTCTTTGGCAGGATGCTCAGGGGGGAGCGTTTTTAAGTCGGATTTTTTTTCGAAAGACGACATGTGCGCGATCAGACAAAGCGATAAGAAAACAATATGCTATGGCGACAAGAAATCCGAGGTTGAAAAGGTGCTTGGTTCCAGAACAACCGGCGGGATGCCGAATTCATTCGATTACGATTCAGGCATATCCGTCTATTATCGTGAGGACGCCGTAGCGGGGTTAGTCTTCAAGCCCGAATCGAAGGACGTCTTCGTTACAGCGAGGGGCGCAAAAATCGGCATGTCGAAGGAAGAAATGAAAAAGCTGTACGGGAGTAAACACGCAATCGAATCGGGCCCGCATAATCTGGATTATATTTATGATTCGAAAAACGGTAACTGGTTAAATCAAATGCCGGCGGGACAAGCGCAAACTCCGGAAGTAATGATGTCCACGATGATATGCTCGGCAATATTCGATGACGAAGGACGCGCAGCGAATATTTGGTTGCTGGATCAAAGATATGCGACGCTATTCCAATAATCGGATCTAATCGGCAGGGTTGGGATAGAAACGAGACAAATAGCAAAAGCTATATGTGTTTGCCTTGTTTCCATATCGAATTGAGATGAAACCATTGCCAAATCAGACTAATAAATTGATGAAAAAGAGAGGAAGCCTGAATCATTTAGTGATACAATAGTGAAGGTTTTGTTACATAAATTCGTTTGTGTGACAACTACGGGCGATGAAGCGATCGCTAAAAGAAAGTCACCTGTGACGGCTGCGCCGGTTATCTACAAGCGATCAGCCGCACTCGATATTAATGCGCACAACGGGAGGATGCCAGGGTCATGAATATTCATGAATATCAAGGCAAGGAAGTCTTGAGGCAGTATGGCGTTAACGTGCCGCGCGGCAAAGTGGCGTTTACCGTCGAAGAAGCCGTAAGCGCGGCGAAAGAACTCGGAAGCTCGGTTACCGTGGTTAAAGCTCAAATCCACGCGGGCGGACGCGGTAAAGCAGGCGGAGTAAAAATCGCTAAGAGCGTGGACGACGTCGCGGCTTACGCGAAAGAATTGCTCGGCAAAGTATTGGTCACGCACCAAACCGGTCCTGAAGGCAAAGAAATCAAACGCCTGCTGATCGAAGAAGGCTGCGACATCAAGAAAGAATACTACATCGGCGTCGTCGTCGACCGGGGAACCGGACGCGTCGTCATGATGGGCTCCGAAGAAGGCGGCATGGATATCGAAGAAGTAGCCGCTCATTCCCCGGAGAAAATCGTAAAAGTCGTCGTAGACCCTGCGGTCGGACTGCAAGTATTCCAAGCCCGCCAATTGGCGTACGATATTAAGATTCCGGGCGAGCTGATCAACAAAGCGGTCAAGTTTATGCTCGCTCTGTACAAAGCTTTCGAAGAAAAGGATTGCTCCATCGCGGAGATCAATCCGCTTGTCGTAACGGGCTCCGGCGACGTTATGGCGCTCGATGCCAAGCTGAACTTCGACTCCAACGCCTTGTTCCGTCATAAGGACATCGTGGAACTGCGCGACCTGGACGAAGAAGACGCGAAAGAAATTCAAGCTTCCAAATTCGATCTGTCTTACATCGCTCTCGACGGCAACATCGGTTGCATGGTTAACGGCGCCGGCCTTGCGATGGCAACGATGGATATCATCAAATATTTCGGCGGCGAGCCCGCTAACTTCCTTGACGTCGGCGGCGGCGCAACGAAGGAGAAAGTTACCGAAGCGTTCAAGATCATCCTTTCCGACGTGAACGTCAAAGGGATTTTCGTTAATATCTTCGGCGGTATCATGAAGTGCGACATTATCGCGGAGGGCGTCGTTTCGGCAGCGCGCGAGCTTGGTCTAGACAAGCCTCTCGTCGTTCGTCTGGAAGGCACCAACGTGACATTAGGCAAAGAAATATTGAACGGATCCGGCCTGAACATCGTGGCTGCGGATTCGATGTCGGACGGCGCGCAAAAAATCGTGTCGCTCGTGAAATGATTAGGGAGAACCTACCGGGGAGTGTATAAATCATGAGTATTTTGATCGATAAGAACACCAAGGTGATCACCCAAGGCATCACGGGCGCAACGGGATCTTTCCATGCCAAAGGTGCTTTGGAATACGGCACGCAAATGGTCGGAGGCGTAACGCCGGGCAAAGGCGGCCAAACGATCGATTTCGATCTGGAGAACGGAACGAAAGTCACGTTGCCGATTTTCAATACAGTCAAAGAAGCGGTTGCCGCTACAGGCGCTACCGCATCCGTTATTTATGTCGCTCCGCCATTCGCGGCCGACTCCATCATGGAAGCGGTAGAAGCCGAGCTTGATCTCGTCATCTGTATCACAGAAGGCATTCCGGTGCTCGACATGGTTAAAGTCAAGCGCTTCATGGAAGGCAAGAAAACGCGTTTGATCGGACCGAACTGCCCCGGCGTTATTACTCCGGACGAGATCAAAATCGGCATCATGCCGGGTTATATCCACAAAAAAGGCCACGTAGGCGTCGTATCCCGTTCGGGGACGCTTACTTACGAGGCGGTTCACCAGCTTACGACGAACGGCATCGGCCAATCGTCCGCGGTCGGTATCGGCGGAGACCCGGTCAAAGGCTCCGAGTTCATCGACATTCTTAAGCTGTTCAACGAAGATCCCGATACTTACGCGGTCATCATGATCGGCGAAATCGGCGGAACCGCGGAAGAAGAAGCGGCGGAATGGATCAAAGCGAACATGACGAAACCTGTCGTCGGTTTCATCGGCGGTGCTACGGCTCCTGCCGGCAAACGGATGGGACATGCCGGCGCGATCATCTCCGGCGGCAAAGGAACGGCTGCCGAGAAAATTTCGGTGCTGGAAGCTTGCGGCGTTCGCGTTGCTCCGACGCCTTCCGACATGGGCGCGACTTTGATCTCCGTGCTCGAAGAAAAAGGCATGCTGGAAAAATGCAAAGCTTAATGGTACAGTAAAGTCATAGAAGATAAGCGCGAATTCCGTCGAATCGGAAGTCACGAACCGGCAAGGCAAGCAGCCTTCTGCCCCCTCTAACGAGGGAGTGGGAGGCTTTTTTGCGTTAATCTTCCCCCATCGCGGCCGGGTTATCGGAACGAAATAAGAGGAGAGATCTAATTATGGGAGTGTACGAAGACGGCGACTCGGGCCAACATCAGAAGGAAACGGTCAGGACGGTTTCCTTGGAGGAAGCGCGTTTGACGGGAATCGGACGGGATGCGCTAATCGCTTTGCACGAAACGGACGGCGTGGGCAGAATATCGATCGCGACGATCCTGTTGTACGGCGCAACGAGGGGCGAAGGCTCGTTAAGTCGCGCGAATCGCCTGCTGGCGCAGGATTGGAGGGACATGGGTTTGTTCGCGAAGCAATCGGCCGCGATCGTCGCCAATCTGACCGAGGAGGCGGAAAATCGGAGAAAACGAAGGCATGCGGCACTCCGACTGAGCATCGTTACTTACTTGGACGACGAATATCCCGAGTTGCTTCGACAAATTTCGGATCCGCCATGGGTGCTCTATTATAAGGGGGATTTAAGGTTAGCGCATCATCCGGCAATCGCCATCGTCGGCACTAGACTGGCGACGGGATACGGACGAAAGATGGCGGAAGACGTCGCTAAGGGGTGCTCGAGACGCATGACGGTCGTTAGCGGCTTGGCGAGAGGCATTGATGCCGCAGCTCATTCGGGCGCGGTACGCGGACGATACGGGACGATAGCGGTGCTGGCGGGAAGCGTCGATTATTGTTACCCGCCGGAGAACAAAGCGTTGTACCGGGATATTTCCGAAAATGGCCTTATTCTATCGGAAAGCCCGCCGGATACGGTCTTGAGGCCCGGACTGTTCCCATTGCGGAATCGAATTATCGCCGGGCTAAGCTATGGCGTCATCGTCGTGGAAGCCGCCCGACGCAGCGGCGCGTTGATAACGGCCGATCTTGCGCTCGGGTACGACCGCGATATCTTCGTCGTACCCGGACAGGCAACGTCTCCGCGAAGCTTGGGAGCGCTCGAATATTTTAGAAAGGGAGCGCATCCGGTTTTGGACGAGACCGATATTTTCGAGATGTATAAGTACCGGCTCCCCTTCCAATCAAGCGCCGAACCTGATGATCCGAGCAATTCCAAGAGGTCGGGCGAGCCGGATCCGCTGACCGGCGAGGAGCTCGCGATCTACGAGATTTTACTTGAACAGCCTTGTTCTATCGACGACCTTGCGGTACAATCCGGGATGACGTTTGGACATTTACACTCCGTTCTGCTATCTTTACTAATAAAAAGACGGATTCATCAACAACCCGGTTCTGTATATCATGTCCTTTAATGAAGACATATGCGAATAGACAGTAGGACTTGTCGACCGTAGGAGAGGAGGAATGGACGTGGCGGATTCACTCGTAATCGTAGAATCACCGGCAAAAGCCAAGACGATCGGAAAATATTTGGGAAGTAAATTTATCGTCAAAGCGTCCATGGGGCACATACGCGATTTGCCCAAGAGTCAGATCGGCGTAGAGGTGGAGAACGATTTCCAGCCGAAATACATCACGATCCGCGGCAAGGGGAGCGTTCTTAAGGAACTTAGGGACGCCAGCAAAAAAGTTAAAAAAGTATATCTCGCGGCTGACCCGGACCGCGAAGGAGAAGCGATCGCGTGGCATTTGGCGCATTATTTGGAAATAGACGAGAAAGACGCTTGCCGCGTCGTTTTTAACGAAATCACGAAACAAGCGGTGAAGGATGCTTTCAAGAATCCTCGCCCTATCGATATGGATCTGGTGAACGCCCAGCAAGCTAGGCGGGTTCTCGACCGTCTGGTAGGTTACAAGATCAGTCCATTATTATGGAAGAAAGTCAAAAAAGGATTAAGCGCGGGTCGCGTGCAATCGGTCGCGGTCAAACTGATCTACGATCGCGAGAACGAGATTAACGCTTTCGTGCCAGAAGAATACTGGAGCATTACCGCCCATCTGCTGAAGGGGAAAAACGTCTTCGAGGCGAAGTTCCATTCGGTTAACGGCGAGAAAAAAGAGCTGACGAGCGAAGCCGAGGTTAAGGAAGTATTGGCCTTAATGGGCGGAGATTCGTTCGTCGTAGGCGACGTGAAAGAGAAGGAGCGGCAACGCAATCCGTCTCCTCCGTTTATTACGAGCTCTTTGCAACAGGAAGCGGCGCGCAAGCTGAATTTCCGCGCTTCCAAGACGATGCAGATCGCTCAGCAACTGTATGAGGGCGTCGATCTCGGCAAAGAGGGCACCGTCGGTCTTATCACTTACATGCGTACGGACTCCACGCGCATTTCTCCCATCGCTCAAGAAGAAGCGAAGGAATTCATCGAAGGCAAATACGGGAGTACGTTTTATCCGGAAACTCCCCGCGAATATAAGAAAAAGAGCGCCGGAGCCCAAGACGCGCATGAAGCGATCCGTCCGACCTCGGTGTTGCGGGATCCGGAATCCGTCAAAGCGTTCACCTCGAAGGATCAGCTCCGTTTGTATAAGCTCATCTGGGAGCGTTTCGTCGCCAGCCAGATGTCCTCCGCAGTACTCGATACGATGACCGTGGATATGAGCAACGGTCCGGTCGTGTTCCGCGCGAACGGCTCCAAGCTGAAGTTTCCCGGCTTCATGAAAGTGTACGTGGAAGGCAACGATGACGGTACGACGGATGAAGACCGCTTGCTTCCGGCGCTTGCGACCGGAGAAGGCGTGAACTCCACGCAGATCGATCCGAAGCAGCATTTCACGCAGCCGCCTCCCCGTTATACGGAAGCAAGGTTGGTAAGAACGCTGGAAGAACAGGGGATCGGCCGTCCGAGCACGTACGCGCCGACGCTGGAAACGATTCAGAAGCGCAATTACGTCGCCATGGAAGAGAAGAAATTCATCCCGACCGAATTGGGCGAGCTCGTCATCCAATTGATGGAGGAATTTTTCCCGGAGATTCTCGACGCGGAGTTCACCGCCAACATGGAAGGCGACTTGGACCACGTGGAAGAAGGAACCCAGGATTGGGTTAACGTTATCGGTGACTTCTACAAATCGTTCGAGGTTCGTTTGAATTTCGCCGAGGAAGAAATGAAGGAAATCGAAATCAAGGACGAACCGTCCGATGAGATTTGCGATAAATGCGGAAGCCCAATGGTGTACAAAATGGGACGCTTCGGCAAATTCTTGGCCTGCTCGGGGTTCCCGAACTGCCGGAATACGAAGCCGATTATCAAGGATACGGGAGTCGGTTGCCCGAAATGCGCCAAAGGGGTTATCGTCGAGAGACGAAGCAAAAAAGGCAGAATTTTCTATGGCTGCAACCTCTATCCCGAGTGCGATTACGTCTCGTGGGATAAGCCGGTATCGAAACCATGCCCTAGCTGCGGAGGCTTAATGGTCGAGAAACGAGTAAAGGGCGAAGTTCAGCTTCATTGCACGGCATGCGATCATTCCGAAAGCGCGGAGGAAGCGGAAGAAGCAGCGGAATAAAAAGGTTATGACAGCTTAGGAGGTTTATCGCTTTGAATGAAGTTCAATCCGTGACGGTCATCGGCGCAGGTTTGGCCGGGAGCGAAGCCGCGTGGCAAATCGCCAAGCAAGGCGTGCCCGTCACTTTATACGAGATGCGCCCCGTCAAAAGTACGCCGGCCCACCATACCGCGGAATTCGCGGAATTGGTTTGCAGCAACAGCTTAAGAGCGAATGGACTCGCGAACGCCGTAGGCGTGCTGAAAGAAGAAATGCGCAGGCTGGATTCGTTAATCCTTTCCTGCGCCGATCAACATGCCGTTCCCGCCGGAGGAGCGCTCGCGGTCGATCGCGACGGTTTCTCCGCCGAGGTGACCAAACGGTTGCGCGAGCATCCGCTGATCACGGTCGTGAACGAAGAGGTTTCCGAGATTCCGAAGGATGGCGTCGTCGTGATCGCGACCGGCCCTCTGACCTCTCCCGAGCTTTCCGAGAGCATTAAGCGATTGATGGGAGAAGAGTATTTTTATTTCTTCGATGCGGCGGCGCCGATCATCGAGAAAGACTCGATCGACCTCGACAAAGTATTTTTGGCTTCCCGGTACGATAAAGGCGAGGCCGCGTATTTGAATTGCCCGATGACGGAAGCCGAGTACGACGTCTTTTACGATGCGCTCGTAACGGCGGAAACCGCGGCGGTCAAAGACTTCGAGAAGGATATGTACTTCGAGGGCTGCATGCCGATCGAAGTGATGGCGAAGCGCGGCAAACAAACGATGCTATTCGGTCCGATGAAGCCGGTCGGACTTGTCGACCCGCGAACGGGAACGAAATCCCACGCGGTTATCCAGTTGCGGCAAGATAACGCCGCGGGAACGTTGTATAATTTGGTCGGCTTCCAAACTCACCTCAAATGGGGAGAGCAGAAACGGGTATTCTCGCTCATCCCGGGGCTCGAGAACGCGGAATTCGTCCGATACGGCGTCATGCATCGCAATACGTTCATCAATTCGCCGAAGCTGTTGCATCCGACTTATCAGTTCCGGGACCGCGAGACCCTGTTCTTCGCGGGCCAGATGACGGGCGTGGAGGGCTATGTGGAATCGGCCGCTTCGGGCTTGATATCCGGATTGAACGCGGGAAGACTAGTCAAAGGACTGGAGCCGCTTGTTTTGCCCGAGCATACGACATTAGGAAGCATGGCCCATTACATTACGACCGCGGACTTTAAGCATTTCCAGCCGATGAACGCGAATTTCGGGTTATTCCCGCCGCTGGGGCATCGAGTAAGAAGCAAGAAGGAAAAGAACGATGCCATCGCGGCCAGAGCTCTCGAGAGTATCGACGCGTTAAGCGAGGAATTGAAACAAAGTTCGAGTTTGTAACCGATCGAGCAGCGGCTGCGTATAAGTCATTAGCCGCTGCTTTTGCGACTTTACCAACAATCGTACGGGGAGGATACATCCATGGATATGAGTTTTCACGCGACGACGATATGCGCGGTACGCCATAACGGCAAAGGCGCGATCGCAGGCGATGGCCAAGTCACGTTCGGGAATAGCATGGTCATGAAAAATACCGCCAAAAAAGTGCGCAGGCTTTATCGCAACCAAGTGGTGGCGGGATTCGCCGGGTCGGTTGCCGACGCGATTACGCTATTCGAGAAATTCGAAGGCAAGCTTGAAGAGCATCATGGCAACCTGCAGCGCGCGGCAGTCGAGCTTGCGAAGGATTGGCGCTCCGATCGGGTGCTTCGCCGGCTGGAAGCGATGATGATCGTCGTAGACGCTACGGGGATGCTCTTATTGTCCGGCAACGGAGAAGTCATCGAGCCGGATGACGGGATCCTTGCGATCGGATCGGGCGGAAGCTTCGCGCTCGCCGCTGCCAGAGCCCTGAAACGCCACGCGCCCGGAATGGAAGCGAATCAGATCGCGCGGGCGGCGCTGGAGACCGCGGCGGAGATTTGCGTCTTCACGAATAACAATATCATAGTCGAGGAAATAGGATGATACTATTCGATAAGTTCAAGGGAGAGGGTCGCATGAACGATTCGTTGACGCCCCGTCAGATCGTGGCGGAGTTGGATAAATACATTGTCGGTCAGAAACCAGCCAAACGTTCCGTTGCCGTCGCCTTGCGCAATCGTTATCGTCGCAGCCGATTGCCGGAAGAAATCCGAGACGAGATCGTACCGAAAAATATATTGATGATCGGACCTACCGGCGTCGGGAAAACGGAGATCGCGCGCCGGCTGGCGAAGCTGGTGCACGCGCCTTTCATTAAAGTCGAAGCGACCAAATTCACCGAAGTCGGCTATGTCGGCCGGGATGTCGAATCCATGGTCCGCGATTTAGTCGAGACCTCGATTCGGATGGTTAAGGAAGAACGCACGGAGAAAGTGAAGGACAAGGCCGAGAAAGCCGCGAACGAACGTCTGGCCGCCCTGCTCGTGCCCTCCCCGGCCAAACCGAAGTCGCAGAAAAATCCGTTGGAAATGTTGTTCGGAGGCATGACCACGCCGAGCGACGAACCGGAGCCAGTCGATCCTAGCTTGAACGATAAACGAAAAGACACGAAGGCGAAGCTGGACGCGGGTCAACTGGAAAACGAAACGATCGAGATCGACGTGGAAGACAACAGTCCGAACATGTTGGATATGCTTGGTGGCCCCGGTCAAGATCAGATGGGCAACATGCAGGAGATGCTTGGCCAATTTCTTCCGAAGCGCCGCAAGAAGCGCCGTCTGACGGTGAAAGAAGCCCGTAAGGTGCTGATCGTCGAAGAAGCGAACAAACTGATCGACATGGACGACGTCATTTCCGAGTCGGTGCGTCGCGCGGAGCAATCCGGCATTATTTTTATCGACGAGATCGACAAGATCGCCAGCAGCGGAAGAGGCCAAGGACCCGACGTGTCGCGCGAAGGGGTTCAACGAGATATACTCCCGATCGTCGAAGGTTCGACGATCATGACCAAATACGGTCCGGTGAAGACGGATTACGTGTTGTTCGTTGCCGCAGGAGCCTTCCACATCGCCAAGCCTTCTGATCTCATTCCGGAGCTTCAGGGCCGGTTCCCGATTCGCGTCGAACTGAGCAGCTTGACGGACGAAGATTTCGTGCGCATCCTTACCGAGCCGGAGAACGCGCTTACCAAGCAATACACCGCGCTTCTGCAAACGGAAGGCATTGCCGTTACCTTCACGGAAGCGGCCATCTCCGAGCTTGCGAGAATGGCTCAAGAGGTCAACCATAATACCGAGAATATTGGTGCCCGCAGGCTGCACACGCTCTTGGAGAAGCTGCTGGAGGATCTGAGCTTCGAAGCGCCCGAGCTGCAGTTGGAAGAGATGCTGATCACTCCGGAGTACGTGCGGGAAAAACTGGCGAGCATTGCCAGCAATCGCGATTTGAGTCAATATATTCTATAATGGAAGTATCCCGCCGAAAGGCGGAGAAGCTTGCTTGTCGTTTGTTGCAATAGGGGGAAGTAAATATCATGACATTGTTGACGAAAACCCGTACGCTCAATAAATTGCTTCAGGAAGCGGCGGGCAAACCGCTTAATTTCCGCGAAATGGCGGAAGGATTGCGGGAAACGATGCGTGGAAACGTGTTCGTGCTTAGTCGCAGGGGGAAAGTGCTCGGTTCCGCGCACGCGTCCGGGTTTCCCGAGACGTGGTTGCGCAAGGAACCGTCCGACGAGCTCAGGTTCCCGTCAGAGACGAACGATCGCCTCCTGCGCATAACGGAAACGGCCGCGAACGTATCCTCGGATGAGGAAATTTTAATCCCCGTCGAAGCTGCTTTTAATGGCGAAATTGTGACGATCGTTCCCATCATCGGCGGAGGAGACAGATTAGGGACTTTAGTCCTATCCAGAGAAAATCAATCTTTCGGGGATGACGACCTGATTTTAGCCGAATATGGGTCTACGATAATAGGAATGGAGATTCTGCGGGAAAGAGCCGAAGAGAGGGAGACGGAAGCGAGAAGCAAGGCGATCGTATCCGTGGCCGTCAATTCATTGTCGTTCAGCGAAATGGAAGCCGTTGAGCAAATATTCGAGGAACTGGAAGGCAAGGAAGGCTTGCTCGTTGCTTCCAAGATTGCGGACAGGGCAGGCATCACTAGGTCTGTCATCGTAAATGCGTTGCGGAAACTCGAGAGCGCCGGCGTCATCGAAACGCGATCGCTGGGCATGAAAGGGACGTATATTCGGATCCTGAACGGCCAGTTATTGATCGAGCTGGAGCACCGCAGAAACTAAATGAGTCTTCGGTATATTGTCATAAAAGCCCAATCTTTCTTGAAAAGATTAGGGCTTTTTTCTTATTGTCACAACACCGTATGTCGTAGATGATGTTCTTAGAAAATTTTAATTTGTCGTACCGCGCAGTTTAATTTGTCGTACCGCGCAGTTTAATTTGTCGTACCGCGCAGTTTAATTTGTAGAAACGCGTAAATTTATGTCGTATCAAGCAGGAATATGAGACTTTAACGTGGAATAATTTCGGAGATGAACTGACGAAAACTTCATGTCGGCGAGGAGAGACCCATAATATGCAAGTATTAGGTGGCGCAGCATTTCAACGCCTGGAAAGCGCAATAAACGCCGCTTCGTTAAGACAACGCGTTCTATCCAACAATATCGCGAACGTAGATACCCCGTATTTCAAAAGGTCGGACGTCGCATTCGAAGAATACTTGTCGCAAGCGATCGGAACTAACGGCACCCCGGTTCTGGCAGGTAAAATGACGAATTCGCGCCATATTCCGATTAATTCCTCCTATCCTTCGCCTACGCCGCAGGTGATCATTGACGAATCCACATCGATCAACAATGATCGGAATAACGTAGACATCGATAAAGAGATGTCCCTGTTAGCGGAAAATCAGCTTCGGTATAACTTGTTGGCTCAGCAATTCAGCCATCAAGTCAAAATGATGAACATCGGAATTAAAGGGGGCGCGTAACGGATGAAGCTCGGAGGGTTCGATATTAGCGCTTCGGCATTAACGGCGCAGCGCCTTAGAATGGATGTTATCTCGGCGAACATCGCCAACGCCGAAACGACGCGCGCGGGCGTGGTGAACGGCCAAGCCGTGCCATACCGTCGCAAGATGGTCGTTATGGGAGCGGTTCAGCCGAAATTTCAAGACGTATTCGCGGAGAAGTTAAACGGATCGTCCGCGCAGGGCGTACAGATTACTCAGATCAAAGAAGATTCGACTCCATTTAAACAAGTTTATAATCCGACGCATCCCGATGCGGACGCCAACGGAATGGTTTATATGCCCAACGTTGATATGCTGAAAGAACAAGTAGACTTATTGGCGGCTTCCCGTTCTTACGAAGCTAACGTAACGGCGCTGAACGCAAGGAAAGCGATGTTCATGAAAGCTCTTGAAATGGGCCGCTAAGACATTATTGGCGGACCTAATTTAGCATGAAAGCGAGGAACAACGGATGATCAATATTCCATCTATCTCACCTATAGGGTTAGTACCCCCAATTAACGGAGCTCAAACAAAGACGACTCCGGCGGAAGCCACGGAGAGTTTTGCGTCCTTCCTGAAAAATGCCATCGATAGCGTGGCCGCGCAGGAACAAAACGTACATACGGTGACCGATCAATTCCTGATCGGCGAAGTCGACGAGAATAAAGTCATGATTGCTACGCAACAAGCCGAGCTGAGTTTGAATTTGACGGCTCAAATCAGAAACAAGGTTATCGAGGCTTATCAGGAAATCATGCGTACGCAAATCTAGATAGGTAAAGCGTTGAAGCAAAACGCAACGGCACGAAGCGATGCTTTATCGCTTCACCGTTGTGCAACCGCAGGTGAGGTGAAATCGTGAACGAGAAGTGGGCGCAGGTTCGTGGGAAACTGGAAGGTTTCTGGAACCAGTACAGCAAAATGCAAAAGTGGGTTCTCGCTTCAACAGCGGCCTTACTGTTATTTGCGATTATTTTATTTACTTACTTGTTTACCCGGACGCAGTACGAATTGGCATTCCAGAACTTGGATACTACCGATGCGGCGGCGATCATGGAATATTTGGACGGAAACGGAATTAGCTACAAGCTAGGCGACAGCGGGCAAAGCATCTCGGTACCGAGCGCGTCCGCGACAAAAGTGAAGGTGGCTATCGGTTCGCAGGGCTTGATTTTAAGCGGATCGGTCGGAAGCTTCGCGAAGATGAGCGAATCCTCATCATCGATCGGCATTACGGACCAGGAGTTCAAGGTTAAGTATTTGAACGCTTTGAACGGAGAGGTTCAGCAATTGCTGATGAGCAAGCAGGGGATATCGCGGGTGAAAGCGATCGTTACGTTGCCGGAAGACACCGTCTTCCTGAACGATTCCGATAAAAGCAAAGCGAACGCGGCTGTCGTGATTACCTTTAAGCCGGGTTTCCGGCCGAAGCAGGAAGAAATCGATAGCTACTATAATCTCGTAAAGTCCGCGGTTCCTAAGCTCGCTGTCGAAGATGTTACGATCAGCAGCAGCACGGGAGACTTGACGCCGTCGGCAAAAATGAGCGGCGGCTCGCAATCGCTCGGCGGAGTGTACGAGAATCAAATCGCGATCCAGACGGACGTAGAGAACACGCTGAAGAAAAACATCGCGAACTTCTTGAGTCCGATCGTCGGCATGGACAACATGGTCGTTAGCGTCGTTTCTTCGTTGAACTTCGATAAGAAGCAATCGACGGAAAACCTCGTGCAGCCTTTGCCGGATAACGACAACAAAGGGATCGAGATCAGCAGGCAAGATTCCAGCGAAACCTACACGGGCCAAGACGGCCAGACTAGCGGAGTCGCCGGAACGGGCTCCACGGACATCGCCAACTATCCGGGCGGTGGAAGCTCCGGAGCTTCCTCGTCGGAGAAAGTATCCAGCACCGTGAATTTGGAAGTAAACCGCATTACTAATAATATCGACTACGGACCTTACAAAGTGAAGGACATTTCGATCAATGTCGGTTTGGATTCTTCGAACATGACTCCCGAGAAGCTGACGGAAATCAAAGGCGTGCTCCTCAGCAGCGCAAGAGTGTTGCTTTCCCAATCGGGATTGGATTTGTCCGACGACGAATTGAACAAAAGAGTATCGGTAATATCCCAGTCGTTCACCGCGAACGCGGGGACGAGCGGTGGCGCATCTAATTCCTCCTTCTTGCTCGCCGGAGCCGGCCTGCTCGCGTTGGCATTGCTCGGCGGAGGCGGATACTACGTATATCGCAGACGGAAAGCAGCGCGCGAAGCCGCGGAGCTGGAAGCCATGCCGAAAGCGGAATTGCCGACGATCGATATCGACAACGTCGCGAACGAGAGTCAAGTGCGCAAGCAGTTGGAAAGCTTGGCCAAACGCAAGCCGGACGAATTCGTCAATCTTCTCCGGACTTGGCTAGTGGATGAATAGAGGTGGCAGTATTGGCAAAGGGAGTTCAGTTGTCCGGTAGACAGAAAGCGGCCATCCTGCTCATCACGCTCGGGCCGGAAGTGTCCGCGCAAGTGTTCAAGCATTTGCGAGATGATGAGATCGAGCAATTAACGCTGGAAATCGCGAACGTCCGCAAAGTGGACGGCGGCGAGAAAGAAATGATTCTTAGCGAATTCCATCAGATATGCGTCGCTCAGGAATTCATCACGCAAGGCGGCATTACATACGCCAAAGAAATATTGGAGAAAGCTCTCGGCTCTCAGAAGGCGATGGACATTCTCAATCGTTTGACCGCGACGCTCCAGGTTCGCCCGTTCGATTTCGCCCGCAAAGCGGAACCGCAACAAATCCTGAACTTCATTCAGAACGAGAACTCCCAGACGATCGCCTTGGTGCTCTCGTATCTGCAACCGGAGCAATCGTCTTCGGTACTTTCGTCCTTGCCTCAAGAGAAGCAAGCCGAAGTGGCACGGCGGATCGCGTTGATGGACAGCACGTCGCCGGACGTCATCGCGCAAGTCGAGAGGGTGCTAGAACAGAAGCTGTCCTCGACGGTTACGCAGGATTACACGAACGCTGGGGGTATCGAGTCCATCGTCAAAATCCTCAACGGCGTCGATCGCGGAACGGAGAGGACGATCCTCGATTCGCTCGAGATCCAGGATCCGGAATTGGCGGAGGAAATCAAAAAGCGGATGTTCGTGTTCGAGGACATCGTCAATCTGGACAATCGTTCCATTCAACGCATCATTCGCGACATCGAAACGGCAGATCTTCAATTGGCGCTTAAAGTGGCAAGCGAGGAAGTTCGCGAATCGATCTTCAGGAACATGTCCAAGCGGATGGCGGAAACGTTCAAGGAAGAAATGGAATACATGGGGCCCGTTCGGTTGCGCGACGTCGAAGAAGCGCAGACTCGCATCGTAGCGACGATCCGCAGACTGGAAGAAGCCGGAGAGATCATCATCGCTCGCGGCGGAGGAGACGATATTATTGTCTAATCTCATCAAATCCTCTCACGTCGTTTCCTTGGATGATCTAAAGAGACTAGAGCTTATCCGTATGCTTTCTCCCCCTCCGCATAATATTTCGGACGGGGATGTCGATAGCGAAGGAAATTCGGCGATTGACGTCGAAACTCAAACGTTGAAAGAGCGAATTTTGGCCGATGCGGAGCACACCGCCCAACAAATTCTGATTCAGGCGCAAGCCGAAGCCGCGGAAATTCGCGCGACGGCGCAACGGGAAACGGAAGCATGGTGGCAGTCCCAACGGGACGAGGATCATTTGCACCGCGAGGAATCGAACCGTCAAGGCTTCGAGGATGGACATCGGAGCGGAACGTTGCAGGCGGAAGAGGATGTAAAGCGGAACTGGGAAGCGCGTATGCAGGAAGCTCAGGCGATCGTTGAAGAAGCTTATGCGGCTAAAGCATCGGTCATTACGGAAGGGGAAACGTTTCTCGTTGAGTTGAGTTGCTCCATTGCGGAGAAAATCTTGAACCGCAAGCTGGCGAAAGCTCCGGAAATGGCAATGAAGCTTTTCGAGAAGGCGCTGTCGCGCAGGAAAGAGCAAGGCGTCATCACGCTCTGCGTATCTCCTTCTCAGTTCGCGTTCGTGCAAGCCGCCAAAGAAGAGCTCAGTCACTTCTTGGATTCTCAGGCCGAGTTGCAGATCGTCCCGGATTCTTCCGTCCAAGAAGGCGGATGCATCGTTCGTTCGGCGTTCGGCAGCATCGACGCTCGCGTAGATACCCAGCTGGAAGCGATCCGGGAGCAACTGCTTAAAGTTGCCGCCCACGGCGCCGAGGAGGGGAAACGCGATGCCGCACCTTGATATTCATCGCTATACGGAAACGTTAGACCGGATGGATCCGGTCAGGGTTAACGGCAAGGTCATTCAGATCATCGGTTTAACGGTGGAGTCGGAAGGGCCGGACGCCAGCATCGGAGACGTGTGCTCGATCCACCCTTCGAAGGGCGGTAAGCCCGTGTTGGCCGAAGTGGTCGGGTTTCGCAACAACCGGGTTCTCCTCATGCCATTGGGCGAACTTGACTCCGTTGGGCCCGGATGCGACGTGGTCGCGACGGGAGGACCTTTAACGGTTCAAGTAGGCTCGGAACTGCTAGGCAAAGTTCTAGACGGGCTTGGAAAACCTTTGGACGGAACGAGCCTGCCGGCGCGCATGCCGCATTACTCGACGAATAACTCTCCGGGGAATCCTTTGCAGCGCCCGCGGGTCAAAACTCCTCTCGGAGTCGGCGTGAGGGCAATCGACGGCCTGCTAACGGTGGGCCAAGGGCAACGGGTAGGCATCTTCGCCGGTTCGGGCGTCGGGAAAAGCACGTTGCTAGGCATGGTCGCGCGGAATACCGCAGCGGACGTCAACGTTATCGCGCTTGTCGGCGAGCGCGGACGCGAGGTGCTGGAGTTCGTCGAGAAGGATCTCGGGCCCGAGGGGCTCGCGAGATCCGTCGTCATCGTCGCCACTTCGGACCAACCCGCGTTGATTCGTATCAAGGGAGCTTTGATCGCCACGACGATCGCGGAATATTTCCGCGATCGGGGCATGAACGTCATGCTCATGATGGACTCGGTTACCCGTTACGCCATGGCGATGCGCGAAGTCGGGCTTGCCATCGGCGAACCGCCTGCTACGCGTGGTTACACGCCGTCCGTGTTCGCGGCGTTGCCTAAGTTGTTGGAACGCGCGGGAACAGGTCCTACGGGCTCGATAACGGCGTTCTACACGGTGCTGGTAGACGGAGACGACATGAATGAGCCGATCGCCGATGCGGTCAGAGGCATACTGGACGGTCATATCGTGCTTCATCGGAACCTGGCCAATAAAGGCCATTTTCCTGCGATCGACGTCCTGTCCAGCGTTAGCCGCGTCATGAAAGACATCATTTCAGACGATCAGCAGAGCGCCGCCGAACAGTTAAAGAGGCTGCTAGCCGTATACCGCGATTCGGAAGACTTGATCAATATCGGGGCCTATCAACGCGGCTCTAACGCCGAGATAGACAAGGCCATTCAATATTACGATTTATTCAAAACCTACACCCAGCAGAAAACGAACGAAAAAGTAACCTTGCATGACGCACAAGAGCGATTGATCATCGATTTCTTCAGGAGATGAGAATAAGCAATCATGAGATTCCGATATCCGTTGCAGAAAATCGTTGATCTCAAGGGCAGCGAGAAGTCGATGGCGGAGTGGGAGTACGCCGCGTCGCTTGGCAAGCTACGGCAAGAGGAAGAGCAACTCAAACAGTTGCAGGACGAACGCCGAGAGCTGGAAACCTCGTTGCAGGCTACGGCAATGCAACCTACGCCGCTGACCGACCTGCTGGTCGTACAACGTTACATCGAGATCGTCGACGTGCGCATACGCAAGCAACACGAAGGCGTGCAAACCGCCGAACAAGTCGTCAGGAA
Source organism: Cohnella endophytica (assembly GCF_003628305.1). Classification (GTDB taxonomy): domain Bacteria; phylum Bacillota; class Bacilli; order Paenibacillales; family Paenibacillaceae; genus Cohnella; species Cohnella endophytica. Next base: position 683,837 of record NZ_RBZM01000004.1, read on the forward strand.
GCGACAAGGCCATCTTACGGATAAGATGGTCGACGAAAAAGTATGGTTGAACACAAGGGACCGGGCGTTCGAGAGATTCAGAAGCGAACAGCTGGCCAAGGAACAGAACGAACTGGATGAAATCGCGATCGTGCGGGCCGCCGCGGCATCTAGGGGTTAAGGCGGATAAACGTGAACGAATCGCAGCGGAAGGGAGGGACAATCGTGGCGGGCGCGGATGTAGAAAAAAGCAGTTACAGCGGCTTCGAGCGATTTCTCTTTTTTGTAACACCGATCTTATTTACAGCCGTGTTGCTCGGCGTATTGCTTCTTATGTTCAACGCGGATTGGCGCAATTCGGCGTTGGAATTCGGTCATAAGATTCCGATCGTGAAATCGATGCTGCCGGCCCCGGCCAAAACCGAGCAGACCGCAGGCAAGACGGATGCAGAGCTTACGGTTAGCAACGCCAAGACGAAGGTCGACGAGTTGAACGCATTGTTGACCGATCGTGAGACGGCGTTGAAGCAGGCGACGGAAGAAACGACGCAGCAGAAAAAGCAGATCGAGGAATTGAAAGCCAAAGTAGACGAGCTAACGAAAGACAATTCCGACAAAACGATTACCAGCGACGCTTACCGTGCTCGAATCACGTCGTTGGCGGATATGTACGGCAAGATGACGCCAAGCAAGGCGGCGCCGATCCTCGAGAGCATGACGACCGACGAATCGGCTCTCGTTCTCGGCGCAATGTCGGATACGCTGCGCGGCAAAGTTCTCGAACGAATGACGCCGAAGAAGGCCGCGGAAGTATCCATGAAGTTGAAAGACGCGGACACGGTCGATAGCCGGGAAATCGCGGCGCTCCAATCGCGAATTAAAGAACTGGAGCTCCAAACGGGCAAAAAAACGTCCGAGCTGGATAACGCGGAACTCAATCGTACTTTCTCGGCGATGAAGCCGGCTAACGCGGCGACGCTGCTCTTGCAAATGGCAAGCACGAATCAGGATAAGGCGCTTCGTATCCTAAGCTTGCTCGACGATTCCGCCCGCTCGAACGTATTGGCGTCGATGTCGGATCTCGACAAGAAGAAAACGGCTGCCCTTGTTACCAAGTTAATGCCGACCGCAAATCCTTAATCGGACGTTTCATAACCCTTCTATTCGAAAGGAGGTGAAAAAAATGAACATGACGATTTCTTCTAATTCGACGCCCATAGGCAAAACCGTCTCCGCTAATGCAAGCAGCGCTTCGAGCGCCGTATCCGGCAGCGGATTCGCGGGTGCTCTCGTTCAAGCGATCGATGGCAAGAGCGCTCCTACGCCAACGAACGGCGGACTATCCTTACCGATAGCTCTTACCGGTTTGCTCGGTCAATTGGGAGAGGATGCTACGGCAGAACCCGCTCAAGATTTGCTGGAAATGCTGACGAAGCTAATCGAGCAATTGCAGCAGTTGGAGAAGGATGGCTCGGATTCTTTGACTTCCGATACTCAGGATCAGTTGGCTTCGTTGTTGGCTGCTTTTCAATCCGTCTTGCAGCAAACGAATCCGATCGCGATTAAACCGGAAACCGAGGCTGGGCAAGCCGTTGGCGCCATTGCGGAAACGGATACGCCTGAAGTTAAGCCATCCGTTGCTTCGAACGTAATCAGCGCTTTGCGCGAGACTCTTCAACAGCTTTCCAAGGCAGTCGCTTCCGGTAAGGAAGGTGCATCCGCCGCCGCTAACTTCACGGCTAAGCTTCAAGCGGTTCTGGATGCGAATGCCGGAATGCCTTCCGCTTCGACGCAGCCCGTTCAAGTAACTAAAGCCGACGAATCGCAGGCATCGGTTACGCCTAAAGACGTTAAAGATGCCGGAAACGGTAAGGCGGTTCCCAAGGAAACGTTCGGACAAGCGGCCGTGGTCGTACAAGAGCAGCGGCGTCCAATCCAAGCGCTCCGCGATCCGATCTGGAGATTTAACGTCGAAGGTACGGAAGATACGAGGACGGAGAATAAGGCGAACGCGGTTGTTCCGGCCGTTGCTACGGCGAAGGAAGCGAATCAATCCGAATCGCAACCGGTATGGACTTACTTGGCCAACGATTCGGTAAGCAAAGCCGATTCTTCCGCGATGAAAGCGACTTTGCCGGCGCAAGTGCCCGTTCAGCAATTCGCCGAACAAGTCGAGAAGTTCCTCGTGAAGCAATTCCAGCTGACGCTAGGAAACGGGACGTCGGAAGCGAAGCTTTCGCTTACGCCCGAGCATCTTGGACAAGTCGATATTCGCATCGTGATGCATAACGGGCAGCTTACAGCCCAATTCATGACGGATAACGCGATGGCTAAAGACATGCTGGAGAATCAAATGGCGCAACTCAAGACCTCGTTGAGCGGTCAAGGCTTGCAAGTCGAACGTCTGGAGGTCGTGCAACAATCGTCTTCGGCGAGTACTTCGTTCATGCAACAAGAGCAACGCCACTCGAGTTCCGGTAACGGCCAAGGAGGCAACGGTCGCGGTAAAGGAGAAGCCCTTGAGGATTCTGCCTTATTCGCTGCCGAGATGGAGCGTACTTCCAGTCTCAAAGATTTCGGATTCGGAGGTTCGATCAGCACCACGGCATAATACCGTACAAAGGAGGTGAATCCCGTGGCTGACGTAGTAGGAACTTCGAACATTTGGCCTTATTATTCTTCGCAAAACGTCCAAGCCGCCGCAAGGAAGCCGGTCAAGGAGTTAGGCAAGGATCAATTCCTGCAGATTCTGGTTACGCAGTTACGCAACCAAGACCCGATGCAGCCGATGCAAGATAAAGAATTTATTTCGCAGATGGCGCAATTCTCCTCATTGGAACAAACGATGAACATGTCCAAGGAGTTGACTAATCTCAGGCAATCGGCGGGAATGTCCGCGGGTCTAATCGGCAAAGAAGTATCCTGGTTGGATGATTCGGGCCCAATCATTGTCGAGAAATACGGCACGGTAAGTTCCGTAATGTGGCGTGACGGCGTTCAATATTTGAAAGCGGGAACCGAAGAAGTGAGGTTGGATAAAATCATTTCGATCGCCGAGCCGACTGACGAAAGCGGAACGGGGGGGCCTGGAAATGAGTGACCGGATGCTCGTTGGGCAACTCTCAACGGGAATAACGGTACCGATCCAAGGCAACCGAAATGGCGTACGTAATCCATCCATGCCTTCGGAGCAAACTTCGTTCCGGGATATCCTTAACAACCAGCAGTTGAAGTTCAGCCACCATGCTGAACAGCGCTTGCAACAAAGGGGCATCCAATTGCTTCCGGACCAAGTTGCGCGCATCGCAAACGCAGTCGATCAGGCAGCCGCGAAAGGCGCCAAGGATTCATTGGTGTTGTTCCGGGATATCGCGATGATCGTGAACGTACCGAATAGAACCGTTGTAACCGCGATGGACGGCAATTCGATGAAAGAACATATTTTTACCCAGATCGATAGCGCAGTCGTCGTGAGCTAAGGCATTGCAGGGCTGGTCCTACTCAGGAAGCCCCAACGCCGCGGACCGATTGAAGCGGCGTTAATCCAACAACCAATGGAGGTAGGCAATACATGTTACGTTCTATGTATTCCGGCGTATCCGGTATGCGCGGTTTTCAAACGAAGCTCGACGTCATCGGCAACAACATCGCCAACGTTAATACGGTCGGCTTCAAAGCAGGACGCGTCATGTTCAAAGACATTTTAAGCCAATCGATGTCCGGCGTAACCGCCCCCGTAGAAGGCGAGAAAGGTGGCGTAAACGCGAAGCAAGTCGGTCTAGGCGTAGCGGTCGCATCGATCGATACGGTTCATACCGCGGGCAGCGCGATGACGACATCGGTTTCCACTGATCTTCGGATCGATGGCGACGGCTTCTTCGTCGTAAGTCCCGCGGACGGCGGTCCGCAATACTTGACGCGTGCCGGTAACTTCACTCTGGACGCTAACCGTCAACTCGTTAACGCGGACGGAATGTTCGTTCTTTCCTCAGACGGCGCGCCAATCGTGCTGGACGAAGCGGTAACGGCGTTCTCGATCTCCCAGGACGGAACGATTATTTCCATCGACCAAGAGGGACTGGCAACGCCGACCGACTTCAAGATCGGAGTCGCCAAAGTCGTTAATCCGGGCGGTCTCGAGAAAGTCGGAGGAAATCTTTATCGGATGACTCCGAACGCGAACGCCGGAGGCGAACTGACGATCGGTGAAGCCGCGAATTTGGAAACGGGTACCGGTTCGATCGTTTCCGGACAACTCGAGATGTCCAACGTTGACCTGACGAACGAATTCACCGAAATGATCGTCGCCCAACGCGGGTTCCAAGCGAACTCGAGAATCATCACGACATCCGATGAAATTCTTCAAGAAGTCGTTAACTTGAAAAGGTAATTGAACGACTGCCAGAGGAGAGCGGCATAGCTCTCCTTCCGGCAGATTGGGGAGGACCCTCGCATGATTCAAGTCACTCGCCTAAACGGCAGCAAGTTTCATCTCAATGCTTTATTGATCGAGACGGTGGAAGAAACGCCGGACACGATCATCTCGCTTACGACGGGAAAAAAATTCATTGTACTCGAAAATTCTTCGGATGTAATCCGGTCAATCCGGCATTACTTACGCAGTATCGGCGTTCTGGCGGCTGTAAGCCGGCCAACGGACGCGCAATCGGAGGGAGCTACGTCATGAGAAAATTGTTGCCATGGCTCGTTTCGCTATTATTGGCGATTACGTTGATTGTCGGCGCCACGTTTTACTTCTGGACCAATTTGTTCGGGGACAAAAAGACGACCGATCCCGACCAAGCGGCGAAAGATGTTGCCGGCAATGTGCAAGTTGAGCCGATATCTGCGGATGAATTAGTCAAAGTGACATCCGAATTAATCGATATCAAAACGAATCTAGCGGACACGGATTACGTCGTTCAGATCAGCTTCTCGTTCCAGTTCGACAACGAGAAAGCCAAAGACGAGTTCGACAAAATCAAAGAAGACGTAGTTAAACCGATCGTTAACCGCGCATTATGGGTGATGACCCCTGATGATATGAATGGAACGAAAGGCAAAGACCAGCTTACGGCAGGACTTATCAACTCCATTAACGTGGTCTTGTCCGAAGGCAAGCTCTTGAAAGTCGGCGTTAAAGGCTTCATCATGACGCGCATTTAACTTAGGGAAAACGAATACGACCGATAGAAAGCACCATAGTCCGGAGTCGGAGCCATCGTTCCGACGACGCCTAAGAAAGGGGTGAGAGATTTGGTAGACGTACTTTCGCAGAATGAGATCGACGCGTTATTGGCGGCGCTCTCTTCGGGAGAAATGGATGCGGAAGAGCTAAAGAAAGAGGATACTCAGAAAAAGGTTCGCGCATACGACTTCAAACGCGCGACCCGCTTTTCCAAGGATCACATTCGAAGCTTAACCCGAATTCACGAGAATTTCGCTCGCTTTTTGACAACTTATTTCTCCGCACAACTTCGAACGTTCGTCCAAATTAACGTCGTTCAGGTAGAACAACTGCCTTACGACGAATTCATCCGCTCCATTCCGAAGATGACGATACTGAACATTTTCGAAGCGGAGCCGCTTGAAGGGCGAATGGTTCTAGAGGTGCACCCCAACGTCGCTTTCGCAATGCTTGATAGACTGCTTGGAGGCGGTGGCAGCGCGCCCGGCAAAATAGGCAGTTTAACGGAAATCGAAACGATAATCATGGAAAAAATATTCAGCAGGGCGCTGGAAAGCTTGCAGGAAGCATGGCGAACGATTATCGACATACAGCCTCGGCTCGAAGCGTTGGAAACGAATCCGCAGTTCATGCAGATCGCTTCACCGAACGAAACGATCGCCCTCATTTCCTTGAGCACGAAGATCGGCGAGACTACGGGCATGATCAACCTTTGTATTCCTCACGTCGTCATCGAACCGATAATGCCGAGATTGTCCGTGCATCACTGGTTCGTATCGCAGAAGAAAACGAGGGCGCCGGAAGAGCAGCAAATGCTCGAGCAGCGATTGAACAAAGCGAAGTTGCCGATCATAGCCGAGTTAGGTTCCTCCCGAATCTCGGTACATGAGTTCCTCAACCTAGCGGTCGGGGACGTAATTGCCTTACATAAGCCGACGAACGAAGGATTGGAAATAAGGGTTGGAGAGAACGTGAAATTTATCGCCAGCCCAGGCACCGTGCGTGATAAAATGGCGATTCAAATTCATGAAATCGTCAACGAAGGAGTGGATGAAATCCATGACGAGTAAAGATTACTTATCCCAAGAAGAGATCGACGCTTTATTGCGTCAGTCCTCAGGCGGCGATACCGATTCCGGGAATGCATCTTCCGGCGGCGTGAAAACCATCGACGACTTCTTGACTCCGCTAGAGCAAGATGCCTTAGGAGAAATCGGCAACATTACGTTCGGAAGCGCCGCGACGGCGTTGTCTACTTTGCTTGGCAAGAAGGTCGACATCACGACTCCGACCGTCTCCGCGATCGCGCGCGAACAGTTCGAAGCGGAATTTCCCAGACCGCACGTTGCGGTTCACGTAAGCTACGTAGAGGGGTTTGAAGGTATCAACTCTCTCGTTATTAAATCGCACGACGCGCAAGTGATCGCCGATTTAATGCTCGGGGGAGATGGCAACGTTACTTCCGAAGAGCTGAACGAAATTCATATTAGCGCCGTTCAGGAAGCGATGAACCAAATGATGGGTTCGTCCGCGACTTCCATGTCGACGATTTTCAACCGAATGGTCAATATTTCGCCGCCGGGCATCGACATCATGGACGTACCTAACAATTCCGGTATAAGCAATATTCCGCATGAGGAAGTGTTCGTCAAAATCTCGTTCCGTCTTCGTATCGGGGATTTGATAGATTCGTCCATCATGCAGTTGATTGCCGTATCGTTCGCGAAGGAATTAGTGAGTTCGTTGATGGGGGGCGTTTCGGAAACATCCGCTCCGCCAGCGGCAGCGCAGCCCGCCGCGCAGCAAGCGCCCGTCGCGCAGCCGGCATACTCGGCACCGACGCCTCCCGCGCCGCCTGTGCATCAGGCGCCTCCGATGGCTTCCGCACCGCCAAGTTATGCTGCGTCCATGCCTCCCCAACCGCAGACGCTAGGAGGATTGAATAGGAACGTGAACGTGAACCCGGTCCAGTTCGCGAATTTCCAAGGTTCGACTTATGCAAACGGGGAAGAAACAAATTTAAATCTACTTCTCGACATTCCTCTCAAGGTCACGGTAGAATTAGGCCGTACCCAAAAACAGATCAAGGATATTTTGGAGCTGTCCCAAGGCTCGATTATCGAGTTGGACAAGTTGGCCGGCGAGCCCGTAGACATCTTAGTGAACAACAAATTGATTGCCAAAGGCGAGGTCGTAGTTATCGACGAGAATTTCGGCGTTCGCGTAACGGACATCGTAAGCCAATGGGATCGGGTACAAAAAATCCAATAAGCTCATCGGGAGGAAATTGAAATGGCAAATCGCATACTCATCGTAGATGACGCAGCTTTCATGCGTATGATGATCAGAGACATTTTGACGAAAAATGGTTACGAGGTTGTTGGAGAAGCACAAGACGGCGCGCAAGCAATCGAGAAGTATAAGGAACTGAATCCGGATCTTATTACTATGGATATTACGATGCCGGAAATGGACGGCATTACCGCACTGAAGGAAATTCGCAAGTTGGATACGAACGCGAAAGTCATCATGTGTTCCGCTATGGGTCAACAAGCGATGGTAATCGACGCAATTCAAGCCGGAGCTAAAGATTTCATCGTCAAGCCGTTTCAAGCAGACCGCGTAATCGAAGCGATCAAAAAAACTTTAGGCTAATACGGGGTTAGACATAGCAAGGAGCGTTGAAGATTCATGCGAACTTATGGGCTTGTCGAGGATACTCCGATAGCGGAGAACACCTCGGCATGGGAATTGATTTGGGTGTTGTTCGTCCTCGCGGTTATCGTCGGGCTGATCGTTTTGCTCTTGCGGTTTTTCGCCAAACGCAATCGCGGATGGGGAATGAATCGGTCGCTTCGTTCTTTGGGAGGGTTTTCTCTTGGGACGAACAAATCGATGCAAGTCGTGGAGTGGAACGGTCGGATTTACGTGCTCGGCGTCGGCGACGACGTTACTCTGCTCGAGTCGATCACGGAGCCCGAAGTCGTAGCCTCTCTGTTAGCGGAGCATGATTCCGCTACGGCTAGCGCAGGAGTCGCGCTGCCCGAGTGGCTTCGCAAATTGACTGGACGCAGTAATCCGTATAACGACGATACATCCTCCGCGCAAGCGACCGGCGACGTAAGTTTCGAGAAAACGTTGGAAACCCGGCTTCGCCAGCTCTCGGAAAGAAAGCAGCGGGTTGAACAGTTGCTGGAGGATAGCCGTTCCGGAGATCGGACAGATAAGCCATGAGAAAAAAACTCCTTTATAGTTTCGTTGCGATTCAAGCTTTTCTAATCAGTTTCAGTGCGTCGGCTTACGCCGAACCGATCATCGGAATTCAGCTAGGCGACGGCAAGGAGCCCGTAGGAGCTTCCGCATTATCGATGCTGTTGCTCATTACGGTATTGAGCTTGGCTCCGGCCATTCTCGTGCTCATGACCAGCTTTACCCGAATCGTCATCGTGCTCGGCTTCGTTCGAACATCGCTAGGCACGCAACAAATGCCGCCTAACCAAGTGATCGTCGGGCTAGCGTTGTTCATGACAATGTTCGTCATGGCGCCAACTTTCTCGCAGGTGAACGATACGGCATTAAAGCCCTATCTCGCGAGCGAGATCAGCCAGACGGAAGCGCTTCAGAATGCGTCGATACCGATGAAGGAATTCATGTACAAGCATACTCGTCCCAAAGACTTGTTATTGTTCATGAACTACACGAAAACAGAAAAACCGGCGACTTATCAGGATATCCCGATCACCGTTCTCGTTCCGGCTTACGCCATTAGCGAATTGAAAACGGCATTCCAAATGGGCTTCATGATCTTTATTCCTTTTTTGGTCATCGATATGGTCGTCGCCAGCACGTTGATGGCGATGGGGATGATGATGCTGCCGCCCGTCATGATTTCGCTTCCGTTCAAGATATTGCTCTTCGTGCTTGTCGACGGTTGGTACCTTGTCGTGAAATCGCTGTTGACCAGCTTTAATACTTGACGAAGCTTCATCGTAACGCAGGGGGGAGCACATGAGCGCCGAATTCGTAATCGGATTGGCAGGACAAGCCTTATACACCGTGCTGAAGGTCAGCGCGCCGATGCTGGGGATCGGGTTGACTGTCGGATTGCTCGTCAGTATTTTCCAGGCAACGACCCAAATCCAAGAGCAGACGCTCGCTTTCGTACCGAAGATCATAGCCGTGTTCTTGGCACTGTTGCTGTTCGGTCCTTGGATATTGAATACAATGATAGATTTCACGAGCCACCTGCTCGGCAATCTGGCGAATTACATTGGGTGACGCCGAATGGAACTGATCATGCAGGTGCTCCCCGGTTTTATGCTTGTTTTTTGTCGAATAACCTCGTTTTTTGTGGTAGCGCCGATCTTTTCGTCCCGCGTTATCCCAAGAACGGTCAAAGTGGGTCTCGCTTTTTTTATCTCTTTGATCGTGTTTCTGACCGTCGGGTTCGATACGAAGGTTACGATGGATGCCACGTACATATTGATCGTTTTACGCGAAATATTCGCAGGGCTCATCATCGGTTATACTTCCTATTTGTTTTTTACCGTCGTTCAAACTTCCGGGGCCATGATGGATATGCAAATGGGGTTCGGAATGGCGAACATCGTAGATCCGATTACTGGAGTTACGGCTCCGATAATGGGAAACTTCAAGTTTATGCTGATGATGCTCGTCTTCTTATCTTTGAACGGACATCATTATCTGATATCCGCGATCATGGACAGCTACAAATGGCTTCCGCTCGATAATCAGCTGTTTCAGATTTATTACGGAGGTCAAGTAACGGAATTCCTGACGAGAACGTTCGCGGATACGTTTTTGTTGGCGGTGCAAATAGCCGCACCGATTATCGTGACGATGTTCTTGACGGATTTCGGTCTGGCGTTGCTGGCCAGAACAGCTCCGCAGTATAACGTGTTCGTTATCGGGCTTCCGACCAAAATCTTGATCGGGTTGGCTCTGCTGGTCCTGTTGCTTCCGGGATTCAGCGCATTGTTCCAAATGGTATTCGATCACATGTTCAAAGCGTTAGAGAAGCTGTTCACGATCTTGAAATCGCCCTCCTAGATTCTAGGCGCACCGAAAGAGGAGGAGGTGTCATGCCCCGCAATCGCTTGATAATGGATCTACAGCTGTTTGCCGGCGAGAAAACGGAAAAAGCTACGCCGAAGAAACGCCAAGACAGCCGCAAGAAAGGGCAAGTCGCGAAAAGCGCGGAAATTCCGAGCTCGCTGATCTTGCTCGCTTGCATCTGCTGCTTGCTCGTTCTCGGTCCGTTTTTGCAAAAACAGCTGCTGTCCATGTTCGGAGATGTTTTTTTGCACCGATTAACGATGGAAGTTACGGAGCAGAACGTACTGTCGATGTTCGGTCATTATGCGGTGCAGATCCTTATCCTGCTTGCGCCTATCTTCTTGATCGTCTTGCTGGTCGCGTTTTCCAGCTACTACGTTCAGATTGGTTGGCTATTTACGCTAGAGCCTTTGAAGCCGAAATTAAGCAAGCTTAACCCGCTTAACGGTGCCAAAAACATATTCGGAGTTCGTTCGATCGTCGAAATGCTCAAGAGCTCGTTGAAATTGTTCTCGGTAGGAATCATCGTATATTCGGTGTTATGGTCCGAGAAGAAACGGTTTTTAGAATTAGCGAATATGCCCGTGCAAGATATATTCGCATTCGTTACGAGTCTAGCCGTACGTCTAGGAATATTCGTCGCGGCGCTTCTGTTCGTACTAGCGATCGCGGATTTCATGTATCAGCGTTACGAGTTCGAGAAAAACCTGAAAATGAGTAAGCAAGATATAAAGGACGAGCACAAGAACGCGGAAGGCGATCCGCTGATCAAAGGAAAGATCAGGGAACGCCAACGTCGTATGGCACTCATGCGGATGATGCAGGAAGTTCCGAAAGCGGACGTCATCATCACGAACCCGACCCACTTCGCCGTCGCATTGAAGTACGACCCCGCGAAAATGGACGCGCCGACGGTCATTGCCAAAGGGCAAGATTATCTCGCGCTTCGCATTCGGGAAATCGCCAAACAGAACGACGTTATCACGATGGAAAACAAGCCGCTCGCCCGCGCGCTGTTCGAGAGGACGGAAGTAGGGGAAAGCGTCCCCGGAGATCTCTTCCAAGCGGTCGCGGAAGTTCTGGCATACGTATATCGCCTTAAAGGCCGACGGTGACGGACAACAGAAGGTGGAAGCACGTCATCGCGAATGAGTACATAAGAGGACGTATCGTATCGATAGGGAGGGACGGATCATGAAAGCTCGGGACTTAAGCATACTTGTTGGCGTCATCGGCATTGTCCTGATGATGGTCGTTCCGATTCCCAAAGGGCTTTTGGATATTTTGCTCATCATTAACATTTCCGTCGCGATCATGATTTTGCTAATCGCGATGAACACCAAAGATGCGCTTCACTTTTCGATTTTCCCGACTATGCTTCTTCTTACGACGATCTTTCGATTAGCGCTCAACGTGTCCACGACACGGTTAGTCCTTTCCAAAGCGGATGCGGGCCACGTCGTCGAGACGTTCGGTAGATTCGTCGCCGGAGGACAGATCGCGATCGGGTTCGTCGTTTTCCTTATTCTGGTCGTCGTGCAGTTCATCGTTATTACGAAAGGTTCCGAGCGTGTCGCCGAGGTTGGCGCAAGGTTTACCCTCGACGCGATGCCCGGCAAGCAGATGAGTATCGACGCGGATTTGAACGCCGGACTCATAAACGAACAACAAGCTCGCGAACGCCGCGAGAAAATCGAAAAGGAAGCCGATTTCTACGGCGCGATGGACGGAGCCAGCAAGTTCGTCAAGGGAGACGCGATCGCGTCTATCATCATCGTACTCATCAACTTGATCGCCGGTTTCATCATCGGGATGGCCGTACATGGTTTCGATGCGATGACTTCTCTGCAGAAGTATTCCATTCTTACGATCGGCGACGGTCTCGTCAGCCAAATTCCCGCGCTCTTAATCAGTACCGCGGCGGGTATTATCGTGACGAGAGCGGCATCCGACGGCAATATGGCCGACGATATGAGCCGTCAACTTCTCCGTTATCCGAAATTGCTTTACATCGTTGCAGGCACGGTCGCATTGCTTGGAATCGCAACGCCGATCCCTTTGCTTAGCACTTTGCCTTACGCGGCCATTCTCACATTCGCGGGTTATCGCCTGCAGAGCAATCTGAACCGAAAGCAACAAGCGGAAGAGTTGCTCGTGGAGGAGAAGCAAATCGAAGAGGTCCGCAGTCCGGAGAGCGTCATCAGCTTGTTGCAGGTCGATCCGATCGAATTCGAATTCGGATACGGGCTTATCCCGCTTGCGGATACGCAGCAAGGCGGAGATTTGCTCGACAGAATTATCATGATTCGACGGCAATGCGCCCTGGAAATGGGCTTAATCGTTCCCGTTATCCGAATTCGCGACAATATTCAACTAAAACCGAACGAATATGTCATAAAAATGAAAGGAAATACGGTTGCCCGCGGCGAACTATTAATTCATCACTACTTAGCGATGAGCCCGGGATTCGACGACGATTCCGTAACCGGAATCGAGACGCAGGAGCCGGCATTCGGATTGCCTGCGCTATGGATTGACGAAGCGACGAAGGAACGCGCGGAAATGGCCGGTTATACGGTCGTCGACCCGCCGTCTGTCGTAGCTACTCATCTAACCGAGATCATCAAGAAATACGCTCACGAATTGATCGGGCGTCAAGAAACGAAAGCGCTCGTCGAGAGCGTCAAAGAGACGTATCCGGCTTTGGTCGAAGAGCTGATCCCATCGATTCTCGGAGTCGGCGATATACAGAAGGTATTGTCCAAGCTGCTGAAAGAAAAAATCTCGATCCGCGACCTGGTCACGATATTCGAGACCTTGGCCGATTACGGCAAGTTCACGAAAGATCCGGAAGTACTGACCGAATACGTAAGACAAAGCCTTTCGCGTCAAATTACGCAACAATACGCGAATTCGTCCGAGCCGCTTAAGGTCATAACCGTGAGTCCGGCGGTCGAGAAAAAAATCGCGGAGGCGGTACAGCAATCGGATCAAGGCAGTTACCTGGCCATGGATCCTTCCTCCTCCCAGGCGATTTACCAACGGCTTACGGAGCAAGTTACCCGGCTCGTCCAATCCGGACAGCAGCCGATCATTCTTACTTCTCCGACGATTCGAATGTATTTGCGCCAGCTTCTGGAACGAAGCATGCAAGATATACCGGTCATCTCGTACAGCGAGCTGGAGCCAAGCATTGAAGTCCAAAGCGTTGGGGTGGTGAGCGCATGAAGGTAAAAAGATACATAGTCGACGATTTGCCCGAAGCCGTGCAAATGATACGAAGCGAGCTCGGGTCGGACGCCGTCATCTTGAATACGAAAGAAATCCGCGTAGGCGGATTTCTTGGTATGTTCCGCAAAAAACGCGTTGAAGTTATCGCAGCGATCGACGAGATCGCGAAGAAGCCGGCGGCACGCCCGCAATTACCATCCCGACCTATAGAGAAAAGGCCGGTTAGTCCCGTTTTGCAGACTATGCAAGATCAAGAGCCGACGTCCCCGTTGTTGCCTCCGACTGCGATTAGGCAACGGTACTCGCAACCTCCGTTCGCGGATAGCGGGAGGTCGCCGGCCCCTGTCCAAGAGCTTCCGCGAGAATCGGGTTTGGGAAACGGAACAACGACGAGTCCATTTCAGAGCAATCTAGAGCAAGTGGTAGCCTTACAAGAGCGCGAGGCGGATCCGAACGCAAGAGAAAGCTTTCCAATGCATCAGCGCGGCGATACGCAAGCCGCAACTTTAGCGGCCGCCGTCCATGCGCTGGAATCCAGGGAAAGCAAGCCATCCGCGCCTGCCGATGAAAACTCTTCCCTTCTTCAGGAGATTCGTTCCATGAAGGAGATGATGACGAAGCTGTCCAAGCAGCAGACGTTCCGAACGATGCCTGACTCCGTTATGAAATTAAGCAGACGCTTAGCCGAGCAAGGAGTCGAGCCCGGTTACGTGGAACAGTTCGCGGAAACCGTCAACGCCAAGCTTGATAACAACGAAGATGACGATAGCAACGCGGCGTACGAGGCTGCTCGGGAGGTGCTCCTTTCTTGGATTCAGGGAACCAAAGGAGAAGGAATTCAGCCGGAGACGCGAATCGTTCACTTCGTAGGGCCGACGGGCGTCGGCAAAACGACTACGATCGCCAAATTGGCTGCGGAACAATCTTTTAATCATCGACGCAGCGTGGGGTTTATTACGGCCGATACTTATCGAATCGCCGCGGTCGATCAATTGAGAACGTATGCCGACATTTTGAACGTTCCGCTTGAAGTCGTATTTTCCCCGAGCGAGTTAGCGCGCGCCTACGGTAAGCTAAGCGATCGGGATCTGTTATTCATGGATACCGCGGGCCGCAACTATCGGAACGAGTTGTTCGTCTCGGAAGTGAACAGCCTGCTGGCTCCGGGCGAAAATACGGAAACGGTACTCGTGCTCAGCATGACGCACAAATACGGCGATATGAAGGCGGTCGCCTCTCAATTCGCGAAGTATGGCGTCACTCAAATGCTGCTCACCAAATTCGACGAGACGGACTCGTTCGGCGCGGTCGTCAATCTCGTCAAGCAATTCGATTTCAGCATTTCTTACTATACTTGCGGACAAGCGGTACCGGACGATATTCGGCCGTTCGATCCCGAGGATCTCGTGAACCGCCTACTGGGGGAGCCGGGACATGATTGATCAAGCGCAAGCCTTGCGGCATATGGTGCATTCCAAGGATCTGCAATCCGCCCGCACGACGAAAGTCATTACGATCACGAGCGGCAAGGGCGGCGTAGGCAAATCCAACTTCAGTCTGAACTTCGCGATGGCGTTGCAGAATCGGGGTTACAGCGTTCTCATATTCGATGCGGACATTAGCTTCGCGAATATAGACGTACTTCTCGGAACCCCCGCGAAATACAATTTGATCCACTTGCTCAAAGGCGAGAAATCGATCTGGGAAATTATCCAGATCGGGCCCGGGGGCTTGCAGTTTATAGCCGGAGGGTCGGGATTTCAAGATTTGGTTCGCCTGAGCGAGCGAGAACTCGAATACTTCTCGGATCAAATCGGCAAGCTGCACGGCCACGTCGATTTCATTCTTTTCGATACGGGAGCCGGGTTGTCCAAAGAAACCGTGAGATTCATAACGGCGGCCGAAGAAACGATCGTCGTGACGACTCCCGAACCTACTTCGATTACGGACGCTTACGCGTTGATCAAGATGCTTAAGTCGATGGGACACCAAATCTCGTTCCGCCTCGTCGTGAACAGAGTGACGGACAACAGGGAAGGACATCAAACGGCGGATAACATTCGGCAAGTCGCGAGCAAATACTTAGGGGTGGATATCCCATTGCTAGGCTTCATCCCGGACGATTCCAGCGTCATGAAGGCGGTAAAGCAACAGACGCCTTTATCTATCGCTTTTCCGAATAGCGAGGCCATGAAGGGGATTGACCGAATCGCTTCCAAGGTAGTTCTTGAAGATCGCGAGCCATCATCCGCCAAAGGTTTGTCCGGATTTTTGCAACGTATGAAGAAGTTATGGAGTTAAGTTAACTACGGATTAGACTTATGGAATGACTTACGCGAAACCGCAAACACAACCAGAAAAGCAGGGAGGGTCGCCGAAATGTCGGAATTCAAAGTACTGATCGTAGACGATTCTCCATTTATGCGTAAGGTATTCAGCGATGTCATCGATGCGGACGGCGCCTTTAAAGTGCTTGCAACCGCATCAGACGGACAACAAGCCGTAGAGATGGCTTTGGGGTTAAAGCCGGACATTATCACCATGGATTTGGAAATGCCGCGGATGAATGGTCTTGAAGCCCTGCAACGTATTATGACCGTACAAGCGACCCCGGTCATTATGTTATCCGCGGTAACGGACAACGGAACCCGCGACACGATCAAGGCGCTTCAATACGGTGCCGTAGACTTCATTCGTAAGCCTGACGGAGCCGTTAAGCTGGATATCGGGCAAGTCAGGGAGCAGTTGTTAGAGAAGCTGCATATCGCGCGCGAGACGATGAACAAGAAGCCATTCCGGTTTCTGCCGGCCGTCGAAGAAAAAGCGGAACCGACACAACCGCCGACACGGACATCCGAACCCGATGCTTCGACTGCGACTTCGCTTCCCGATCCAGAGAACATTCCCGATCAGTTGCCGTTAGTCGGCAATGAAGGTAGCGCAGGCAAGGAGAAACTCAAGCCAATCGCCAACGATTCTTTGCCGAGAAAGCCCGCCAAGCCGGATTCGCCGGCGAAATCGATGGCAAGCGGCGCGTCGTCATTCCAGACGGACAATCGGATAAAGAAAACTTCTACGGAAGGCTTAAGCGGGGAAATCGATCGACCGAAGACTAAACCGGCAGAACGAAAAATCGCGGGGGACAAACTGCCGGAATCGCGCACGGCCGGGTTGGCTTCAGGTTTAAAGCGGCCAGAGCCAAAGGGAGTTCCGCCCGCAGAGGTAAAGCGGCCGCTTAAGAATCCGGTAGATGCGGGCAAACCCGAGGCAGCCCCGACCTCGCCTCCTGCGACAACGCAACGTCCTAAGACTTCGACCGCGTTTACGCATATTGTCGCGATCGGAACTTCGACCGGAGGCCCTCGTGCACTGCATGAGGTGTTGACCGGAATCCCCGGGGATTTCCCGGCTCCGATACTAGTCGTTCAGCATATGCCGCCTAAATTCACGAATTCGCTGGCTCAGCGGCTGGATCAATTTTGCAGCATCCATGTCCGCGAGGCGTCGGACGGCGAAACGATCGAGACGGGAACAGCCTACATCGCGCCGGGCGGCAGGCATATGTCCTTGGCGAAGGAACTATCCGGTAAATACCGGATTCGGCTGTCGGACGAAGGTCCGCGCAGCGGCCATATGCCTTCGGTCGACGTCATGTTCGAATCGCTGATCGGACATTCCCAGCTGAAACGGCACGTCGTTCTGATGACGGGAATGGGCAGCGACGGAGCGAAAGGGATGAAGGCGCTCCAGACGGACGGAGCTCTGACGACGATCGCGGAAGCGGAACAAACGTGCGTCGTATACGGCATGCCTCGCTCCGCAGTAGAGCTAGGCGCCGTTTCACATCAGCTTCCGTTACAAGAAATCGCTTCGGTACTCGTTCAAGAAGTAAAGTTCCGCAAATGATAAAAGCATCGCTGCAAGCTCACCCAACAAGGAGGTGTCCGGCCAGTGGAAATGAATCAATACATGTCCATATTTATCGATGAATCCAATGATCACCTGCAGTCGTTGAACGAAAATATGCTTCGGCTGGAGCAACAACCGGAGGATATTAGCATCGTTCAGGTCATTTTCCGTTCGGCGCATACGCTGAAAGGCATGTCCGCGACGATGGGCTTCGAAGATCTCGCGGCTCTGACGCATGATATGGAGAACGTGCTCGATCTCGTTCGTAACAGCAAGTTAAGCATGAACGGACATATTTTCGACACTTTGTTCAAATGTTTGGACGCGTTAGAAGCAATGGTTCAAGACATCATTAACGGCGGTACGGGTAAAGGCGACGTTGAAGAACTCGTGCAGATACTGAAGGCGATCGTTAAAGGCGACGTAGAAGGCAAATCTTCCGCGAAAGCCAAAACCGCAGCCACAGCCTCCACCGTATCCGCGCAACTACTGCTGGATCAATACCAGTTGTCGGTCATCAGCCAATCCTTGGAGAGCGGGCACAGAGCGTATTACATCGAAGTGAGCGTACGTGAAGATTGTTTACTCAAAGCGGCTCGCGCTTACATGGTATTCGACGTGTTGGAGCGAAACGGGGAAGTGGTCAAAGCTTTTCCGTCCGTGCAAGAAATCGAGCAAGAGCAATTCGACCGTGGTTTCTCTGTCTATTACATAACGCAAGCAGAAGAAGAGTCACTCCGCGACCAGATTTCCCGCGTATCCGAGATCGATTCGGTGTCCCTGACCGCGGTCGATCGGGAGTCGCTCGCCGAGCTGACGAAATCCCACGAGCAAGCCAATCAGATCAAATCCGCGAAGCAGGAGACCGCAGCTGCCGAAGCTCCGGTCATCGCGTCTTCGACTGTAACGTCCAAAGAGAGCGCTCCGGTTCGCGCGGCGGCCGCTACAGCGCCGACCTCTGGCAACGCGAGCCCGAGAACGATCCGGGTCGATATCGAGCGGCTTGATTCGTTGATGAACTTGTTCAGCGAATTGCTCATCGATCGCGTACGCCTAGAGCAACTCGCCTCCGAAGTTCGACGTAACGATCTGACCGAGACGGTAGAGCATATGGCGAGAGTAAGCGCGGATTTGCAGAATATCGTGCTTAAGCTGCGGATGGTCCCGGTCGAGAGCGTCTTTAACCGTTTCCCGCGGATGGTTCGGGATTTAGCGAAGTCGCTGGACAAGAAGGTAGATTTGATCGTCGTCGGCGCCGAGACGGAGCTGGATCGGACCGTAATCGACGAGATCGGCGATCCGCTCGTCCACTTGATTCGCAATGCGGTCGATCACGGGATCGAATCGATCTCGGAGAGGGTAAAGCTAGGCAAGTCGGAAGTCGGTACCGTGCATCTGCGTGCTTATCATAGCGGCAACCACGTATTCATCGAAATCGAAGAAGACGGTAAAGGCATCAATCGTCCTAAAGTGCTGGAAACGGCGATCAAGCGCGGCGTGGTGACGGCTGAAGAAGCGAAAAATTTGAGCGACGACGAAGTGAATATGCTTATCTTCGCGGCCGGCTTCAGCACGGCGGACAAAGTATCGGATATATCCGGCCGGGGCGTTGGCCTCGATGTCGTAAAATCCAAAATCGCTTCCTTGGGCGGTCACGTTGCGGTTACGTCGAAGCTTGGTTCTGGCACGAAGTTTTCGATTCAACTTCCGCTTACGCTCTCGATAATCGCGGCCATGCTCATTAAACTAGGCAACGAGAAATACGCGTTCCCGCTTTCTTCGATCGTAGAAACGGGATCGATCAAACGCTCGGATATTCGTACGCTGCACGGCAACCGCATCATCGACTACCGACAAACGATTATCCCGGTCGTTTCTCTGGCGCATTTGGTAGATTCCCCGGCTTATAACGACGAGGACGAGACGGAAACGGAAATGCTCGTCATCCGCAAAGGGGATAAGCTGGCAGCCGTTCTGGTGGAAGAGTTCATCGGGCAAAGCGAGATCGTCTTAAAACCGCTAGGCAAATATTTGGCCGGCAACTTGGGCGTCGTGTCGGGAGCAACGATACTCGGAGACGGACAAGTCGCATTGATCGTAGATCCGAACGCACTGATTAAATAAACTACCGGAACTTAGGAGGAATCATCCATGGCAGAAGAATTGAAAGTCATCGTCTTCACGCTGGCGCAAGAAGAGTACGGGATCGAAGTCGACAAGGTTCGCACGATCGAGCGTATGGTTCCCATTACCCGCGTGCCGAAGACGCCGGCGTTCGTAAAGGGCGTTATTAATCTGCGCGGCATCGTCATTCCGGTCATCGATTTGCGAGGACGTTTCGGAATTGACGAAACGGAGCACACGGACAGTTCGCGGATCATTATCGTCGCCGCGAACGAGTTGGAAGTCGGGTTTATCGTAGATTCCGCCAACGACGTTCTCGACGTCATGAGCGACGCGATCGAGAATCCGCCCGAAGTGCTCGGCGGAATTAAGGCGAAATACATTAGCGGCGTCGCTAAAGTAGGAGAAAGCCGTCTCTTGATTCTCTTGAACCTGATAGAGGTTCTTAACCGCAACGAAATCATCCAATTAGAACAGTTCGGAGAATAGCGCCGTGAGCCTTTTCAAGAACGACGCTGATTTTAAGATGGACGTGCTTCGGGAAGTAGGCAACATCGGCGCTGGAAATGCCGCGACCGCCCTATCGACTTTACTTAACAAACCCGTAGATATGGCGGTTCCGACAGTGAGCTTACTTCCGTTCGAAGCGATCGCCGAACGTGTCGGGGGCTCTGAGGCCGTCGTTATCGCCATCTTCTTACGCGTTGAAGGCGATGCGCCCGGCAATATGTTCTTTATCATTAATCGGGAACCGGCTAGACGTATCCTGCAAGGGCTGCTCGGTTTTAACGCTGCCGAGAACGACGATTATAGCGAATTAGAACTATCGGCGCTGAACGAGATCGGTAATATACTGGCCGGCTCTTACTTGTCCTCTTTGGCCGATTTCACGGGATTGCGCATGTCCCCGACGGTTCCGTCGCTCGCGGTCGATATGGCCGGCGCGATATTGAGTTACGGGATGCTTCAATTCGGCACGATGGGCGACGATGCGCTGCTTATCGATACGACTTTCTTGGAAGGGCAACAAGAAGCGGAAGGCCATTTCTTCCTGATTCCCGATCCGGAATCTTTCGATAAGCTCTTCCGCGCGTTGGGAGTGCCGATCTAATATGACCGAAGGCACCTTTATCAAAGTAGGCATGGCTGATCTGAACATGGGCGAAAGCGGAGCGATTCTCAAAACGACGGGGTTAGGTTCTTGCGTTGGATTAACCTTGTTCGACCCGCAGCTCCGGATAGGCGGCATGGCGCATATTATGTTGCCTTCCTCCGACATCGCCCGAGAGGGACAACTGAATATCGCGAAGTATGCGGACACGGCGGTTCCCGAGCTCTTGAAGCGCATGATGAGCAAAGGAGCGGTGACGAGGCGTTTGGTCGCCAAGATGGCCGGAGGAGCGCAAATGTTCGCTTTCATGGGCGGAACCGATACGATGCGCATCGGGCCCCGCAACGTCGAAGCGACGAAGCAAATGCTGGAGCATTACCATATCGCCGTCGTCGCCGAGGATACGGGCGGCAATTACGGACGGACGGTGGAGTTGAATACGGACAACGGAGTGTTCAGCATCCGCAGCGTGCAGCATGGAGTAAAGGAGATTTAAAATGGTAGGTTCCTGGCGCTTAAATGTCGGATTCGGCGGGTTCGGCGCAATATTAACCTTCATGTTTTCCTTGTCGAATAACCCGATCGGAACGACGTTGACACGCAGTTTGTACGCTTTTCTCGCATTTGCGGCATTGGCGTTCGTCCTAAGAATCGTTTTAGGTCAGTTGATGAACCCGGCAGCAAAGGTTCCAATCTCGGATCCCGAATCCGTAGACGACGAACGCGGCACGAAATTGGATTTGACGACTCCCGACGAGGGAGAGTCTTTGTCGGAGCTGATGAAGGAGCAATGGGCGGACGGAAAAGGGGAACCTGTCAAAGGTTTTCAGCCGCTTCAGCCTAAACGGGTAGTGTCGTTGGACAATCCGAATCCGGAGGAAGTGGTTCAGGCGATTCGTCGTCTGACCGACGAATAAGGAAGGTGAAGCTACAATGGTCGATCAAACCCGTTCCCGGTTATCCCATCAAGATTTATGGCAACGTTGGAAAGAGGACGAGGATCCGGATGCGAGAAAACGACTGATCGAGCACTATTTGCCGCTCGTGGACTATGTGTCCAGCCGAATGGCGGTTGGCTTACCGAAGAACGTAACGAAAGACGACTTGGCAAGCAACGGAGCGATGGGCTTGATCGATGCCATCGAGAAGTTCGATTATCGCCGAGGCCTACAATTCGAGACGTATGCGTCTTGGAGAATCCGCGGCTCCATTATCGACGGGCTCAGGCAAGGGGATTGGGTACCGCGTTCCGTCCGCGATAAAGCGAAAAAAATGGAGGACGCCTATGCGGTACTGGAACAGAAGCATTTGCGGTCTGCTTCGGATGACGAAATATGCGCCTATTTGAATATTAGCGATAAAGAATTTCAGCAGATGCTCCAGGAAGTGGCGGTTGCCGCAGTATTTTCTCTGGAGGATCCGATCCGCGAGGAGGAGTCCGAAACGAGACTCACGCTTCTTGTGGACGACAAAGCGGTTAATCCGGAATCCAAGGTGCACGAAACGTATTTGAAGGACTCTCTTAAGTTCGGGATCGAGAAGCTCACGGAAAAAGAGAGAACCGTCGTTTCGCTGTTCTATTATGAAGATCTTTCGTTAAGCGAAATAGCGGAAGTCATGTGCCTGTCGCCTTCGCGAATCTCGCAGCTTCATTCCAAAGCAATTCTGAGATTGAGGGGCGCGCTATCGAAGCAACGGGAGCAATTGCTCCATAATGGATAAAAAAAGGGGCGTTGATGATGCCTGATCATGGAAGCTTGCCATTGGCCGAAAGTTTGCAAGTAACGATTTCCGAAGATAAGATGCAAGCCTACTTGGTCTTCAAGCGCGTTGAAGGCGAATTGAAAATAACTTCTCGTGAATTGGAGCAGTTTCTTCTCTCGCAGGGAGTGAAATACGGGCTTCAGACGGACACGCTGTATTTAATCTCGCAAAGGCCGCAAGACTTTTATTTTACGCAAAATATCGTCGCCGTTGGAAAGCCGGCTATCCCGGGAACCGACGGATATGTTAACGTTCTGATGGGCGGCGATAAGTCGGACGACAAGCGCCCCGTGGAAAGAGAAGACGGCAGCGTCGATTATAAGGAAGTCACGCAACTGGCTAACGTGAAGTCCGGTCAACTCATCGCGGAGCGAATACCCGCGCAGCCTGGAGTCGCCGGCAAGGCGGTAACCGGCGAGGACGTCGCTCCGAAGGAAGGGAAGGACGTTCAATTCAAAGTCGGCAAAAACGTCGTCGTCAATCCGGAGAAAATCGGCATGTACGCGGCGATCGACGGTCTCGTGACGAAAACCGATAAAGATAAGCTGAACGTATTCCCCGTGTTCGAAGTGAACGGCGACGTGGATTATAACATAGGCAATATCGATTTTGTAGGTACGGTTGTCGTCCGCGGAAATATATTGACCGGATTTAGAGTCAGGGCATCCGGAGACATACGCGTTACTGGAGGAATAGAAGGCGCCGAAGTCGAGTCCGATGGTTCGATCGAGATTGCCGGCGGCATTATCGGAAGCAATAAAGGTTTCGTTAAAGCCGGCCAAAACGTTCGTTGTTCATTCATTCAAGAAGGCAACGTTATTGCCGGAGAAGACATCCTCGTCACGCAAAGCATTATGCACTCCAATATAAGAGCGGGGAGATCGGTCAAATGCTTGGGAGCGAAAGGGCTAATCGTCGGCGGTAACGTTCAAGCGGGCGACCGCGTTACGGCGCGGATGATCGGCAACTCGATGTCCACCGCTACGGTTATCGAAGTGGGCGTGCGTCCGGAGCTTCGTCAAGAGCTTGGCGATCTCAGAACCTCGATGCGTCAATTGGCGGAAAACTCGGAGAAAACGGAGAAAGCGCTTGCTATGTTGGATCAGATGGCTGCTATCGGCCAACTGTCCCCCGATAAACTGGCGCTCAGAATCAAGTTGACTTCGACTAAACGCCTCGCCCAGGAAGAACTCGCGAATAGCAAGGAACGCATTCTCGAAATAGAGAAGACGCTCGAAGACGCGACGACGGCTAGAGTGGACGCCTTACATACGTTATGGGGCGGAACGAAGATCGTCATCGGCAGATATACGAGATTCATTAAAGATGCTTCCCAGCACGTCAGCTTGCGATTCTCCGAGGGCGATATTATGATGGTTCCGTACTTATAATTAACAATTCCGGAGGTCGGTTGCCGTGAGTTACAAATCTATCGATTTGCAGACATCGCTTCCCCGAACGATGGAAATGGCGCCCTTGCAGCATCAGCAACAGCAACGACCCGCAACCGAGCAAACTTTGCTCGGCCAACATGAAGCGAAAGCGGCGGAGCAGCAAGCTCGCCGCAGCGCGAAGACGGAGTCGGCTTCGAACGGGACGATCTCGGAGCGACAGCCTCGCCAAAAGAACAAACAAGCAACATCCACTAAAAGAAAAGCCGATGAAGCCGCCGCGGAGGAAAACAAAACTCCCGAGCACCCTTATAAAGGGAAGCATATCGATTTCATGGGCTGATCTTTCAGCAAGAGAGGTGCGTGCACGTGAGTAGTCCTTGGTTTGTTATCGTAATGCTTGGGATCGCGATTGCCGGATATGCGTGGATGATGCCCAAATCCGGAGCAAATCGCGGAAAAGAGTCCGGATTCGTTAGCGAAGCGGCGTATAATCAATTGTTGGAAGATTTAGAAGACGAGAACCGGGAATTGGTCGATGCGGTCGCCAAATTCAAGGCGGAGCAAGATGAGACCGTCAACAGATTAAGCCGACGTATCGTCGATATGGAACATCAAATGAAAAGCTGGTCGGAACAAGCGCTTCATTCGCCCTCGATCGGTCTCTCCAAATTATCTCCAGCGGGATCCTCGTCTAGTTCGAGCGCCGGAGCATCCACGCTTGAGCTTCCGGCTATTCCTGTCGCCTCTTCCGAAAGAAACCATTCCTTGTCCGGCATGACGCCGACAGATGAACTGCATTTAAGTTCAGCCCAAGTCAAAGCCGGAGCCGAGGAAACTGCGGCCGGAGAACAAACGATCGAACTTCCGCCGCCGACGCTGCGAGGCAGATATGCCGAACTGTTCGCCATGCACGACAAAGGAAGATCCGTAGAGCAAATCGCCAAAGCGCTCGGATTGAACAAGGGTGAAGTACAGCTGATCTTGCAGCTGGCGCGCAGGGAGGAACAGCTGAATGCATAAATACAGGAGTTGGCTCATGGGCCTTGGAATCGGAATCGTCATCGGCGCGTCGATGCTCCAGCTCATTCTGTTGGCCAAGGATCAAGTTAAACAAGTCGAAGCAACGCCGATCTCGCGCGAGCGGTTAAACGAGGAAGCCGTCAAGGAAGGACTTGTGCTCCTAACGCAAAATGAACTGGATGCCAAGCTTAAGCAAGCCGCAAAGGAATCGAAAGGAACGGAACAGTCCGAGGCGTCTCCTTCGCCATCTTCTTCGCCATCTCCGACGCCGTCGCCTTCCTCTTCGCCCGAAGCTTCGGAAAAGCCGGATCAGAAAGATGAACAGCCATCCTCGTCGTCCTCGGAGGAGAAGTTGACGTTATACGTCAGTCCAGGCATGACGCTCACCGAAGTAGCGAATGATCTTAAGAAGCTCGGATTGATCGGCGACGTCAACGGTTTCATTAAACACGCCAAGCCGATCTCTAAAAAGATGAACGTCGGTAACGCGATTTTCGTCGGTAAGCCGACTTATCAGCAGATTATGGACGAACTCGCACGAAAGAAATAAGATACGGAAACGCCTTGGCTCCCAAAAAAATGCAAGATCATTGCAATCCGCCATTGCATGACGGTTATCATTATGGTATATTATTTTTCGGTGTAAAAAACACACGCTTTTCAATTCCGACAACGGTGCTTACCCGATCATTCGGGGAGTTTTGGCGGAAACGGCGAAGAGCGGCGGAGAATCACCAAAAACCACTAGGAGGTACAAAAACCATGGCTGTTATTTCGATGAAACAACTGCTTGAAGCAGGCGTGCACTTCGGTCACCAAACACGTCGTTGGAACCCGAAGATGGACAAGTACATCTTTACCGAGCGTAACGGAATTTACATTATCGATTTGCAAAAAACGGTTAAAAAAGTTGACGAGGCATACAACTTCGTACGTCAACTCGGCGAAAACGGCGGCACTATGCTGTTCGTTGGAACGAAAAAACAAGCTCAAGATTCCGTTAAGGAAGAAGCTGAGCGTTCCGGTCAATACTACATCAACCAACGTTGGTTGGGCGGTACTTTGACTAACTTCTCCACAATCCAGAAGCGTACGGACCGTTTGCACCAATTGGACAAATGGGAACAGGATGGCACTTTCGAAGTGTTGCCTAAGAAAGAAGTTATCATTCTCCGCAAAGAGAAAGAGCGCCTCGAGAAATTCCTCGGCGGCATTAAAAATATGCGCAAGCTTCCTGATGCTTTGTTCATCATCGATCCTCGTAAAGAGCGTATCGCTGTAGCCGAAGCACGCAAATTGGGAATTCCAATCGTAGGTATCGTTGATACAAACTGCGATCCGGACGAAATCGATTATGTTATCCCTGGTAACGATGACGCGATCCGTGCAGTTAAGCTCTTGACAGCTAAAATGGCTGACGCAATCGTTGAATCCCGCCAAGGCGAAGAAACAACGGCTTAATCGTAACGGGAACATACACGTACAACCAAAGGGTGGTCAGAAGAGAACCTTCTCACCGCCCTTTTTTTCCAAAAAACCATATAGCGCCCTCATAAACCGATGTCGGAGAGGGCCTAACATTAGGAGGAAATCACGTGGCAATTAACGCAGCAGACGTAAAAACACTCCGCGAAAGAACCGGAGCGGGCATGTTGGATTGCAAGAAAGCGTTGGAGGAAGCGAACGGCGATTTGACGAAAGCAGCCGAGCTGCTTCGCGAGAAAGGCCTTTCCGCAGCAGCGAAAAAAGGCGATCGCGTTGCTACCGAAGGTGTCGTTGAGTCTTACATCCACGCGGGCGGCCGTATCGGCGTTCTCGTAGAAGTAAACTGCGAAACCGACTTCGTCGGCAAGACGGATCAATTCCGCGCGTTCGTTAAAGACATCGCGATGCAAATCGCGGCAGCCAATCCTAAATTCCTTAGCCGCGAAGAAGTATCCCAAGCGGAACTGGATAAAGAAAAAGAAATCCTTCGCAACCAAGCGCTTAACGAAGGTAAACCGGAAAAAATCGTCGACAAAATGGTCGAAGGCCGCATGAACAAATACTATGAGGAAAACTGCCTCATGGAGCAAGTGTTCGTGAAGGATCAAGACAAAACGATCACAACGCTGTTGAACGAGAAAATCGCCACTATCGGCGAGAAAATCTCCATCCGCAGATTCGTTCGTTACGAGCTCGGCGAAGGCTTGGAGAAAAAAGTAGATAACTTCGTTGAAGAAGTAATGGCGCAAGTTAAACAATAAGATTAGCATCACCCTCTTGGGAACACGGCGTGTTCCCTCTTTTTTAACCATCTGACAGGTTGGAGGTACAAAACCTTGGAACGTCCCGTCTATAAACGTGTAGTATTAAAGGTGAGCGGAGAATCTTTATCCGGTCCGAACGGTTACGGCATTGACGCGACGACCATCTTGTCGATCGCCGAGCAGATTAAGGAAGTTATCGCGCTTGGAGTCGAAGTCGCGATCGTCTGCGGAGGCGGCAACATTTGGCGTGGAATCGCCGGCAGCCAGAAGGGAATCGACCGCGCTACGGCCGATTACATGGGCATGTTAGCAACCGTCATGAATTCTCTGGCGCTTCAAGACGCGTTGGAGCAAATGGACGTACCGAGCCGGGTTCAGACGTCGATCGCCATGCAGCAGATCGCCGAGCCTTACATTCGTAGGCGCGCGATCCGTCATCTCGAGAAAGGCCGCGTCGTTATATTCGCCGCGGGAACGGGCAATCCGTTTTTCTCGACGGATACGACGGCAGCGCTCCGCGCGGCGGAGATCGAAGCCGAAGTCATCTTGATGGCGAAGAACAAAGTAGACGGAGTATATAGCGCTGATCCTTTCAAGGACGCTTCAGCGGAGAAGTACGAGCAACTGACGTATCTCGACGTATTGAACAAAAACTTGGGCGTCATGGATTCGACAGCCTCCTCGTTGTGCATGGATAACAATATCCCGCTTCTCGTATTCGCGATTACCGAGGAAGGTAATATCAAACGTGCCGTCATGGGCGAGAAAATCGGCACGATCGTAAAGGGGACAATCGACTAATGCCGCAATCGATCAAGAAAGACGCAGAAGACCGTATGGAGAAAGCTCTGGGGGCGCTTAAACGCGACCTCTTAACGTTACGGGCAGGCCGCGCTTCAGCCGCTATGCTGGATCGCGTGCAAGTAGATTATTACGGAACTCCGACGCCCGTCAATCAGATGGGTTCCATCAATACGCCGGATTCCCGTACGCTTATCATTACGCCATGGGACAAAACGGCTCTAGGCGCCATCGAGAAAGCGATCCAAAAGTCGGATCTGGGCTTGACGCCCGCGAACGACGGCACGATCATTCGTCTTAACATTCCGCCGCTGACGGAAGAGCGCCGCGGAGACTTAGCCAAATCGACGAAGAAATTCGGCGAGGAAGCAAAGGTCGCGATCCGCAACATTCGTCGCGACGCGAACGACGAAATCAAGAAAAAAGAAAAAGGCGAAATTTCGGAAGACGAATCCCGTCGTCATCAAGATGACATTCAGAAGATTACGGACCGTTTCGTCGCCGAAGTGGATAAAATCCTGGTCGCTAAAGAAAAAGAGATCATGGAAGTTTGATTCGAGCTTGCAAGGCCCCTCCGAAAGGTGGGGTTTATTCTCTTTTGTTTAGCAGGCGGGGCATCGCCGCTCGCCGTTAGGGGGAAGAACCATGGGTTTGATCGGCAGCTGGTTCCGCAAGCTAAGGTCCGGCATGTTTACGGAACAAGATATGCAGCATTCGCAGCTTAAGAGCGAGGAAATCCCGAGCGGGGATAATATACCGGAGCACGTCGCCATCATTATGGACGGTAACGGCCGTTGGGCTAAAGCTAGGGGACTTCCGCGTATCGCGGGGCATCACAACGGGATGAAGGCGATCAAGCGCATCACGAAAGCCGCAGATCGCGCGGGCGTGAAGGTGCTGACCTTGTATGCTTTTTCTACGGAAAATTGGAAGCGCCCGAAAGCGGAAGTCGAATTTCTAATGAAGTTGCCGCAGGAATTCCTCTCTCTTGAGTTAGGAGAATTGATCGAGAATAACGTGCAAGTCAAAATGATGGGCAACCGCGATTTGCTTCCCGATCATACGCTATCGGCGATTGAAGAAGCCATTCGCCAGACCGCGAACAATACCGGACTTATTTTGAATTTCGCGCTGAATTATGGAAGCCGGCTCGAGATGGTCGAATCCGCCAAATTATTGGCCAGAAAAGTCGCGGCGGGACAGCTTGATCCGGAAACGATCGGAGAAGCAGAATTCGAGCAAGGGCTATTATCGAGCGGCTTGCCGGATCCGGATTTGTTGATCCGGACGAGCGGAGAGCTTCGGTTGAGCAATTTCATGCTATGGCAGCTTGCGTATAGCGAATTCTGGTTTACGGAAGTGTATTGGCCGGAGTTCAGCGATCAACATTTATATGACGCGATTCGCGAATATCAGCAGCGCGCGCGACGTTACGGAGGGCTATAAGGGCATGGGTCAACGAATTATTACCGGCGTAGTCGCCGGGGCGGCGTTCATCGGCCTGCTTATCGCTGGCGGCTGGTACTATACTTCCTTGCTACTCCTGCTCGCGCTAATCGGATATTGGGAATACGTGCGGTTAAACGGGCAAGCGTGGTTGAGAGCGGACGTATGGATCGGCTTCGTCGCCGTGCTGCTCGTCACGCTTCCCCGCATGCCGTTCGGATGGGATACGCCTTCGTTCACGACAGTGACTTGGGTCGTTATGTTTATCCTGCTTAGCGGAACGGTATTCAGTAAAAACCGAATCCAATTGGAGCATGTGAGCATCTTATTCCTGGGTATCGTTTACGTTGGCGCGGGATTTCACTATATGGCTCTGACTCGGGACCTTGAGCACGGCATTTTCTGGTCGGCGCTCACGTTCGCTTGCATCTGGTCGTCGGACGCCGGAGCGTACTTCGTCGGCAAAGCGATCGGCAGAACGAAGCTCTGGCCGGCGATCAGCCCGAACAAGACGATCGAAGGCGCGCTTGGCGGACTCTTGATCGCGGTTATCGCGGGTCTTATCTTCGCCTATTGCCAGCCGGAATGGCTCGGATACGGACAAGCAGCGCTTATCGGATTAACGGCAGCGGTTGCCGGGCAACTTGGCGACTTGGTGCAGTCCGCATACAAACGCTTCCGCGGCGTAAAGGATTCGGGACAATTGCTGCCCGGACATGGAGGAGTGCTGGATCGGACGGATAGCTGGTTGATCGTGTTTCCGCTCGTCCATCTGCTAGGTTTATTAACGCTATAGAGGAATCAATTCATACATACATAGGGGCAAGCGGAGGTTCAATGATGAGAAAAATCGCCGTGCTCGGCAGTACGGGCTCGATCGGAACGCAGACGCTCGACGTGATTTCCCGGTTGCCGGACGACTTCGAAGTCGTAGGTCTGGCGGCCGGAAACAATATCGAGCTGCTGCTCGAACAAGTTCATGCTTTTAAGCCGAAGTGGGTATCCGCCGCGAACGAAACGCTCGCGGAGCGCGTTCGCGCCGAAGTGCCCGCCGGCGTGCGGGTATTGTCCGGCGAAGCCGGATTAACGGAAATCGCCGGTAACTCCGGTGCGGATTACGTCGTATGCGCGCTCGTCGGCAGTCTCGGACTGACATCGACGCTTGCGGCTATTGAAGCCGGAGCCGATATCGGGCTCGCCAACAAGGAAACGCTCGTAACGGCGGGACACCTCGTCATGGACCGCGCGAAAAGCAGAGGCGTGTCGATCTTACCCGTCGATAGCGAGCATTCGGCGATCTTCCAATGCTTGAACGGCGAAGACGGAAAAGCAATCAAACGTCTCTTGCTGACCGCCTCGGGCGGCAGCTTCCGCCATCTTGGCCGGGAAGAGCTGAGGAACGTATCCGTCGCGGATGCCCTGAAGCATCCGAACTGGAGCATGGGAGCGAAGGTGACGATCGATTCGGCCACGATGGCGAACAAAGGGCTTGAGGTTATCGAGGCGCACTGGCTGTTCGGGCTCCCTTACGATCAGATCGACGTCGTCTTGCATCCCGAGAGCATTGTGCATTCGATGGTGGAATTCGTCGATACGAGCGTAATGGCGCAGCTCGGAAATCCCGATATGCGGGTGCCGATCCAATACGCGCTTACGTACCCGAAACGAGTGGCTTCCCCGGCTTCGCCGTTGGACTTGCTTAAGCAAGGCTCACTCCATTTCAAACCGATGGATTTCGAGCGATATCCATGCCTTCGATTGGCTTTCGAAGCCGGTCGCAGCGGAGGAACGGCGACGACCGTATTCAATGCCGCTAACGAAATCGCGGTGGCTCGTTTCTTACGCGGAGAAATCCCGTTTCTCGCCATCGAGGACATCATAGGCAACGTGTTGGCAAAGCATGCTACGCAAGCGGCGCCAAGCCTGGAAGCGATTCTGGAGACGGATGCTTGGGCAAGGAAAGAGGCGGCGGAGACGGAATAATGCGCAAGGGGTATTCTCTTGTAACGGCTCGGAGAATAATGTTAATCTAAGGACAGCCGTTCGCTCACGATATCGGCTTCCTCGTCGCATGACGGGGGAATACGTATGTATCACGTTTGTATCTAAACGATTTAGACATGGATACAGATCAGCGTATACGTTCTAAATCGCGTTAGAAGGGGTTGGAAGGATGGAAAATATACAGGTCGCTCTACTGACCGTGCTTATGTTCTTCTTGTTGGTCTCGCTGCATGAATGGGGTCATTACTATTTCGCTCGCAGGGCAGGCATCTTGGTGCGCGAGTTCGCGATCGGGTTCGGGCCTAAGCTATTTTCCATCAAACGCGGGGAAACCCGTTACACTTTAAGGTTGCTTCCGATCGGCGGATTCGTGCGAATGGCGGGAGAGGATCCCGAAATCGTCGAAGTCCAGCCGGGCCAGACGGTAGCCGTGCGGATTAAAGACGATCTCGTAACTCGCGTGTACCTGGATCGCTTGGACGACCGTACCGGCGTTATGCGCGGAGAAGTGAAATCGCTCGACTTGGAGAAAGATTTATTTATCGTACTCGACGTCGACGGGGAGCACGAACGGTATTCCGTTCACCCGCAGGCGCTGATCATCGCCAGAGGCCGCGAGACGCAGATCGCTCCGCTCGACCGCCAATTCGGCCACAAGCCGGTAGGCAAACGAGCGCTGTCGATCGTCGCGGGACCGGTCATGAACTTTATTCTGGCGTTCGTGTTATTCGGATTGTATTTGGTGCTTCAAGGAGTTCCGGTCGAAAATTCCAACAAGGTGCTTATCTCGGACATCGTGTCCGGGGCGCCGGCGGAGCAATCGGGCTTGCATAAAGGCGATTGGGTAAAGACGATTAACGGAGAGCCGGTGTTCGGAGATCTGAACGCGTTCGTCGATAAGATCAATGCCTCCGCCGGTAAGCCGATGAACTGGATCGTCGATCGGGCAGGCGTCGAAGTGCCGATAAAAGTGACCCCCGACGCCAAAACCGGTAAAATCGGCATCTACCCATCGGGCGAGTTGCGCAAGCCGGGTGTCGGCGAGACGATCAAGTTCGCCGGCACGACGATGGTGGACATGACCGGGCGAATATTCGAAGGCTTCCGTAAGCTCATCTTCGGGGAATTCAAGCTCGACGATCTCGGCGGCCCGGTGAAGACGACACAAGTCACAGTGGAAATCGCCAAGCAAGGAATCGCCCAGCTCACGTCGTGGGCGGCAGTGCTAAGCCTTTACCTGGGAATATTCAACCTGTTGCCGATCCCGGCGCTCGACGGAAGCCGTCTGCTGTTCCTCGGCTTGGAGGCGGTGCGGGGAAGGCCGATCGATCCTAACCGGGAAAGCATGGTACATCTGATCGGTTTCGCCATGCTCATGCTGCTCATGATCGTGGTCACTTATAACGATATCGTAGGATTGGTAAGATAATTAAGGGTTGTCAGGAGCTGGAGAGCCACATGTCTAAGGATAAAGGATTCGTCACGGAAATTACGCCTCAGAGCGAGGACTTTTCCCGTTGGTATATCGACGTTATCAAGAAAGCGGAATTAATGGACTATTCGCCTGTCCGCGGCTGCATCATTTTCCGTCCTGACGGGTACGAGCTATGGGAGAACATGCAGAAGGAGCTGGACCGCAGATTCAAGGATACCGGACACCGTAACGCGTACTTCCCGCTGTTCATTCCCGAAAGCTTCTTCATGAAAGAAAAGGAACACGTCGAGGGCTTTAACCCAGAGCTGCCGTTCGTAACCGAAGCGGGCGGTGAGCAATTGGAAGAGAAGCTCGCCATCCGTCCGACTTCCGAGACGATGTTCGGGCATATGTACGCGAAGTGGATCAACTCCTACCGCGATCTTCCGCTTCTCATCAACCAATGGGCGAACGTCGTCCGTTGGGAGAAAAGAACGTTGCCGTTCCTGCGGACAAGCGAGTTTCTATGGCAGGAAGGCCATACGGCGCATGAAGACGAGGCGGATGCCCGTCGCGAGACGATGCAGATGCTGGACGTCTATACGGATTTCGTAGAGAACGTGTTGGCCATTCCGGTCATCAAGGGGCAGAAGACGCCTTCCGAACGGTTCGCCGGCGCCGTGGACACGTATTCCATCGAAGCGATGATGAAAGACGGACGTGCCGTACAAGCGGGAACATCGCATTATCTCGGAACGAAGTTCGCCGTCGCGTTCGACATCAAATATTTGGACCGGGAGAACACGCAACAGTTCTGCCATACGACTTCATGGGGCGTAAGCACGCGCCTTATCGGCGCTCTTATCATGGTACACGGCGACGATCGCGGTCTCGTTCTGCCGCCAAAAGTAGCGGCGACGCAAGTGGTCATGATTCCGATCGGCCCGCCTAAGACGCGCGACGTCGTTATCGCGAAGACGGACGAGCTTTACGCTCAGCTTAAAGCAGCCGGTATTCGCGTGCGCGTCGACGACCGTTCCGATGTGTCTCCGGGCTGGAAATTCAACGAATATGAGATGCGCGGAATTCCGATTCGCCTTGAGCTTGGACCTCGCGACCTGGAGAACGGCCAATGCGTGCTCGTCTCCCGGGTAAGCGGAGAGAAGAAATCGGTCGCGTTGGACAACCTGGTAGCCGAAGTGGAAGCGCTGCTGGCGCAAATCCACGACGATATGTTCGCTCGTGCCAAGGCGTTCCGCGAGGACAATTTCTTCTCCGTCGATACGCTCGACGAGTACAAAGCGGCGATGGAAGAGAAGCGCGGCTTCGCGCTAGCCGGCTGGTGCGGTTCCGATGCTTGCGAAAGCCAAGTCAAGGAAGAAACGGGCGCGACGAGCAGGAACATTCCGTTCGAGCCTGCCGAGAAAAAATCGAAATGTCTCGTTTGCGGAGATGCAGCCGAGCATACGGTCGTATTCGCGAGAGCTTACTGATCGCCAAGACGCAATCGTTAATAGCCTAATCGTTGTTTCGCGACGGTTAGGCTATTTTTCTGGCTTGGATTGCATTTTTTTGAGCGCATACAAGCCGTAAACCATGACGGAAAACGGGAAAGCGTTGCCGGCTTTCGCCTCTCTGCTAATCCTTTCTATTGAATGCAGGGGGGACGTTCAGGTAGAATAATAGAAAGAGCAGATTCGGCTTCTGATGGAAGAGGGGCTTTCGGCGCAGTCGGCGCCGACCCCTTCTCGCGGAAGCTTTTGTATTTATCGGACTTGGAGAGGAATGTGCACATGCAGCCGACGGAAGATCAAAGAAAACGGTTCGAGGTCCTGCTGCAGCAGGCGGAATTGCCGACCGAGTGGCTCGGTCAGCATTTTCGGGACGGGCACATCGAGAAAGTGGAAATCAGCCGTTCCCGCAAGGAATGGACGATCTATATCGGCAAGGAAGCGTTGCTTCCTAGATCCATATACGTAGGGTTTATCGAACGTGTTAAGGCCAAGCTAGGACATCTGGCAGACATAAGGAAAATTATCCGTTACGGTCAGAACGTATCGACGGATCAATTGGTGCAGGAATATTGGCCGGTATTCGTGGAATGGATGCAGCAGGAGGTCGTGTCCGTTAACGGATGGCTCGCCAAAGCCGATCTTAGCGTCGAAGGCGACGTGATTACGATTACGTTGTTGAACGAGACGAACTTAGGGCTTGCGCGAAAAAAGGAGATCGATACGCAGGCTGCGAAGTTTTTCGAGGAACGGTTCCAGCGACAATGCCGGATCAAGCTCGCCGTAGGAGAAACGAAGCCGGAAACCTATACGGAGTTCACGCAAAAAATCGAACAGGAAAACCGCGAGCAAATCGAGCAACTGATGGCCAGCGCAAGGGAAGAGTCGCAAGTCGAAGAGGGCGAACCTCCTCAGGTGCTGGCGCACGGCTACGAGATTAAGGAACCGGCCATACCGATTCAAGAAATCCGCGAGGAAGAGAAAAAGGTGACCATACAGGGCGCCGTCTTCGGCTTGGATACGAAAGAACTGCGGACGGGCAGCACGCTGTTCCAGTTCTCGGTCACCGACTTTACGGATTCTTTGGCGATCAAAGTGTTCGGCAAGAACAAAGAAGATATTAAGATGCTCAGCTTGCTTGCCAACGGCAAATGGGTGAAGCTGCGGGGCAAAATCGAATACGACCGTTTCCTTAATCCGCCTGAACTCGTCATGTTTCCGAACGACATTCGTGAAATCTTATCCCCGCCAGAGCCGAAGGATACGGCCGAAGAGAAGCGGGTCGAATTCCATCTGCATACGACGATGAGCACGATGGACGCGGTCACGCCGGTAGACCTCTACGTCAAGACGGCTGCCAAGTGGGGGCATAAAGCGATCGCGGTAACCGATCACGCGAACGTGCAATGTTTCCCGGACGCGGCCAAAGCAGGCAAGAAGCACGGCATCAAGATCATGTACGGAGTGGAAGCGAACGTCGTTAACGATGCGGTGCCGATGGTTATTCAGCCGCGGGAGCAAAGCTTGGCCGATGCCGAGTACGTCGTGTTCGATATCGAGACGACCGGATTATCGGTCACGAACAACAAGATCATCGAGCTGGCGGGTATCAAGATGGTGAACGGCCAGGAAACCGGACGGTTCGAGACGTTCGTTAACCCGCATGAGCCGATCCCATACAATATCCAGCAACTCACGAACATTAACGACGACATGGTCAAGGATGCGCCGGAGCTCGAGCCGAAGCTGAAGGAGTTTATCGAATTCGTCGGGGATGCCGTCCTCGTCGCGCATAACGCGAGGTTCGATATCGGCTTCATTCAGCATGCGTGCAAGCAGCACGGGCTTCCGCCGCTCGCCAATCCCGCGCTCGATACGCTCGAACTGGCGCGATTCCTGCATCCGACGATGAAAAACCACCGCTTGAATACGTTGGCGAACTTGTACAAAGTGTCGCTCGATAATCATCACCGGGCGATCGACGATACAATCGCGCTCGGCGGTATACTCAACGGTTTACTTAAAGAAGCACTCTCGCGGGGCGTGACGGAGCTTCACCTGTTGAATGAAGTTAACGAGACCAGTTGGAAAACGACCCGCCCGTTCCATTGCGGCATCTATGCGCTGAACGCGGTCGGCAAGAAAAACCTGTTTAAGCTCATTTCGCTTTCCCATACGGATTATATCAACCGCGTCGCTTGCATCCCGAAGAGCAAGTTGGTCGAGCTCCGGGAGGGGCTGCTCGTTATTTCTGGATGCGAGAAGGGCGAGCTGTTCGAAACCGTGCTTAACAAATCGCAGGAAGAAGCGGAAGAAGTCGCGGAATTCTATGACGTGCTGGAGATTCAACCGCTCGATTTCTATATGCATCTGCTCGATAAAGGACTCGTATCCAGCCGAGCGGATCTCGAAGAGGCGTTGCGTAGGATCGTTCGAATCGGCGAGAAATTGACGAAGCCCGTCATCGCTACCGGCAACGTGCATTACTTGCTTCCGCGCGAGAAAATTTTCCGCGACATTACGATTCACGGCATCACGGGCTTCAGTCCGCTCAAGGATCAGCGTAAGCCGGACGCCCACTTCCGCACGACTGCCGAGATGCTGGAGGCGTTCCAATTTCTCGGCGCGGACAAAGCGCGCGAGGTCGTCATCCAGAATACGTCGGAGCTCGCCGACCGATTCGAGGAAATCAAGCTGTTCCCGGACGAGCTGTACACTCCGATTATCGAAGGCGCCGACGAAGAGATCCGTAAAACTTGTTACGACACGGCTCGCGGCTTCTATGGCGAAGAGCTTCCCGAAGTCGTAACGGCCAGGCTAGAAAAAGAGCTTATACCGATCATTAAATACGGCTTCTCCGCCAACTACCTAATATCCGAGCGGCTCGTGAAGAAGTCGAACAGCGACGGCTACCTCGTCGGTTCCCGGGGTTCCGTTGGTTCCTCGGTCGTCGCGACGTTCCTCGGAATATCCGAGGTTAATCCCTTGCCGGCGCATTATCTGTGCAAGAACGCGGAGTGCAAGCATAGCGAGTGGTTCCTCGACGGCAGCGTGCCGAGCGGATTCGATCTGCCGGACAAGACGTGCCCGAACTGCGGAACGATCATGCGCGGGGAAGGACAGGATATACCGTTCGAGACGTTCCTCGGCTTCAAAGGCGATAAGGTTCCCGATATCGACTTGAACTTCTCGGGCGAATACCAACCGCAGGCGCACAACTATACGAAGGTTCTTTTCAGCGAGAAAAGCGTCTTCCGCGCCGGCACCATCGGTACGGTTGCGGAAAAAACTGCGTTCGGTTTCACGAAGAAGTACGAGGAAGAACACGGCAAATCTTGGCGCGGCGCGGAATTGAATCGGCTCGCTTCCGGTTGCACGGGCGTCAAGCGCAGTACCGGCCAGCATCCCGGAGGTATCGTCGTCGTTCCGGATTACATGGAAGTGGAAGATATTACGCCGGTGCAATTCCCGGCGGACGATAAAAACTCGGAGTGGAAAACGACCCATTTTGATTATCACGCTTTCGACGCGAACTTGCTCAAGCTCGATATTCTCGGGCATGACGACCCGACGATGATGCGGATGCTGCAAGACTTGACGGGCGTAGATCCGACGACGATCCCGATGAACGACCCGAAGGTCATGAGCCTGTTCAACTCGGTGGAGGCTCTGGGCGTCTCCCCGCAGCAGATTCGTTCCCCCGTCGCCACCTTCGGCGTTCCGGAGATGGGGACGCGGTTCGTTCGGCAGATGCTCGAGGAGACGAAACCGGCATCCTTCGCCGACTTGCTCCAAATCTCCGGACTGTCGCACGGTACGGGCGTATGGCTCGGCAACGCGCAAGAGCTCATCAAGAACAACACGTGTACGATCAAGACGGTAATCGGTTGCCGTGACGATATTATGTTGTTTCTTATTTATAAGGCGGGTATGGACGCATCGCTCGCGTTCAAGATCACGGAAAGCGTACGGAAAGGGAAGGGGCTTACGCCCGAGTGGATCGACGAGATGAAACGGTGCAAGGTACCGCAATGGTACATCGATTC
Source organism: Cohnella endophytica (assembly GCF_003628305.1). Taxonomy (GTDB): domain Bacteria; phylum Bacillota; class Bacilli; order Paenibacillales; family Paenibacillaceae; genus Cohnella; species Cohnella endophytica. The sequence continues at coordinate 722,104 of NZ_RBZM01000004.1, forward strand.
TTGCCTTCGCATCGAGTATATGTTCCCGAAAGCCCATGCCGCCGCATACGTTATATCCGCGGTTCGGACCGCGTTTTTCAAGTTGTATTATCCGATCCATTATTACGCGACTTACTTTACCGTTCGCGCCGGCGACTTCGACGTGGAGCTGTTCTGCCAAGGCTACGACGCCATTCTTAAGATGCTGCTCGAAATCGAGGAGAAAGGCTTCCAAGCGACGACCAAGGAGAAGAACATGATCTCGATTCTCGAGATGGGTCTCGAGATGACCGCGCGCGGCTTCAAGTTCAAATCCATCGAACTGTACCGTTCGGAAGCGACGAAGTTTATCGTGGACGGAGACAGCCTGATTCCGCCTTTCGGGGCGATCGCCGGCGTCGGGGAGAACGCGGCGCGCAACATTGCCGCTTCCAAAGAAGAAGGGGATTTCCTGTCCGTCGAAGATTTCCAACAGCGTTCCAAGGCGAGTAAGACGATCGTCGAGGTACTGTCGGGACTAGGGGCATTCCGCGGGCTTCCCGAATCGAATCAGCTCATGCTATTCTAGGCATTCGGGCGCTAAGAGAGGAAAGTTGTGGTTGCCAGCCGCTTTCAGGTTATGTTATATTAATTTTGGTAATCATGTGGATATCACTGTCTGCAGAAGAGTGGGGAAACCCACTCTTTCCGTTTTGTCTGCGGCTATTTTGCGTTACGACGAGCGGAGGCAATCCATTTGAAGGATCGGGAGGTCAACCCATTTGAATTCAACGCAAATCAAGTCCATCGTGGAGAACTTCGCGACTTCCTTTATGGAAGAGAACGGGTTCGAACTGGTGGACGTGGAATACGTGAAGGAAGGCAGCAACTGGTTTTTGCGAGTTTACGTGGACAAAGAAGGCGGCATCGATATCGACGATTGCGGCATCGTGTCCGAGTTCATAAGCACGAAACTGGATGAGCTGGACCCGATAGAAGAAGCGTATTTCTTGGAAGTGAGCTCGCCGGGCGCCGAAAGACCGCTCAAGAAGGCGGAAGACGTTACGAAAGCGGTAGGTAAACACGTTTTCTTGACGACGTACGAGAAGCTCGACGGAGCCAAAGAGTTTGAAGGAAGGCTGGAGAGCTTCGACGGCACGACGTTAACCGTGTCGATCGGACGCCGCAAACATGCCATCCCTTACGATAAAGTGGCCTCCGCAAGATTGGCCATCGTTTTCTAAACCCTATAGTGAAAGCGAATCGCAACGCTTGCGTTAGCGATTAATCGCGCAATCAAGGAGGAATCGGTTAGACATGAGCATGGAGTTTATCGAAGCGCTGTCCGAAATCGAGCGCGAGAAGGGCATTAGCAAGGACGTCCTGATCGAGGCTATCGAAGCGGCACTTATCTCCAGCTACAAGCGTAATTTTAATACGGCTCAGAACGTTCGCGTAGACATTAATCGGACAACGGGGCAAATTAAAGTATACGCTCGTAAGACGATCGTGGAAGAAGTGCTGGATCCGCGCATGGACATTTCCCTGGAAGCATCCAGGGCGATCAATCCGCATTACCAATTGGACGATATCGCCGAGATCGAAGTTACGCCTCGCGATTTCGGACGCATTGCCGCCCAAACGGCTAAGCAAGTCGTTACGCAACGCATTCGCGAAGCGGAACGCGGACTCATCTACCACGCATTCGTGGATAAGGAGCAGGATATCGTAACGGGTATCGTGCAACGGATGGATTTGCGCAATCTGTACGTCGATCTCGGCAAAGTGGAAGCGGCGTTGCCGTTAACCGAATTGATGCCTACCGACAAGTTTAAGCAAGGGGACCGCGTTAAATCGTTCATTACGAAAGTAGAGAACACGAGCAAAGGCCCGCAAATCATTTTATCCCGCACTCATCCGGGGCTGCTCAAACGGTTGTTCGAGCTTGAAGTTCCGGAAATCTTCGACGGTACGGTCGAAATTCGTTCGGTTGCCCGCGAAGCCGGGTTCCGTTCCAAAATCGCCGTCTACTCGCGTAACGAAGAAGTGGATCCGGTCGGTTCCTGCGTAGGACAACGTGGAATTCGGGTGCAATCCATCGTCACCGAGTTAAAAGGCGAGAAAATCGACATCGTGAGATGGTCGGAGTCGATCGACGAGTACGTGGCGAACGCGCTCAGCCCGTCCAAAGTACTTGAAGTGATCGTGTTCGAAGCCGAGAAGATGGCGCGAGTGATCGTGCCTGACTATCAGCTTTCCCTCGCGATCGGAATTAAAGGACAGAATGCCCGTTTGGCTGCGAAGCTGACCGGTTGGAAAATCGATATCAAGAGCGAGACGCAGGCCGAACAAGAGTATGGACGTCCGAAATCGACCGGCGCGACTATGCATCAGGACAGCGTATCGATCGACTGAGGAGGATCGCCATGAGACCGAGAAAAATTCCGCAGCGTAAATGCGTCGCCTGTCAGCAGATGATGCCCAAGAAGGAATTGATTCGGATCGTGCGTTCTCCGCTGGGGGAAATCTCAATCGACCTTACCGGCAAGAAGCCCGGCCGGGGCGCCTATCTGTGCGGCAAAGTCGCTTGCTTCAAACTGGCGAAAAAGTCGAAGGCGTTCGAGCGGGCTTTGAAGACGCCAGTTAGCGCGGATATATACGATCGTCTGGAATCGGACTTCATCCAGGTCGAAGACGAGTTCCAGGCAAGCAAGGAGCTAGTGGACGACGATGACGACGGGGAATAAGGTTTTGTCCCGATTGGGGCTCGCGACGAGGGCAGGCAAGCTGATCAGCGGAGAAGAAGTCGTGCTCAAAGCGGTTCGATCGGGCGAAGCTAAGCTCGTCTTGCTCGCCGGCGATGCCTCGGATAATACGACGAAAAAGATCAAAGATAAATGCAATAGCTATGGAGTGCCGTTATTAATCGGTTTTACCCGTTTCGAGCTGGGATCTGCCGTAGGCAAACCAGAACGCGTGCTTTTCGCGGTAACGGATCGGGGTTTCGCCGACATGTTAGCCGTCGGTTGGGTTCATCATTCGGAGGTGGAGAATATTGAGTAAGCAAGATAATACGGATAACAAAGATAAACTCAGGGTTTACGAATATGCGAAGCAGCTCAACATGAGCAGCAAAGAAATCATTACGATATTGAAAAGACAAAACATGCCGGTCAATAACCATATGAGCGTTATGGAAGACGGCATGACCGGAGCGGTAGAGAAGTTCTTCCGCGACGTGAAAGCGAACGCGGCGGCCAAGATGGCGCAAGCTTCCAAGCCTGCGAATACGAACGCTGCGCCTGCGGGTGATCGTCGTCCGCAATCGGGCAACGTTTCTTCCAACGCGCCTAGTCAGAGCGCTCCGGCACAACAATCCCGTCCTGCTGCTCCCGCGCAAGCGGCACCGGCTTCGGCACCTGCTCCAACGCCTGCGGCTCCGGCAGCTTCGGCTCCGACAACGTCCGCGGCTTCGACGCCTGCCGTGAATTCGACGCCCGCACCGACCCAATCGTCGGCGCCAGCTGCTTCGTCTTCGCAAGGCCAAGGAAGCCAAGGCGGCGGATACAACCGTCCGCAAGGCCAAGGCGGATACAATCGCGAAGGCGGCAACCGTCCGCAAGGCCAAGGCGGCGGATACAACCGTCCGCAAGGTCAAGGCGGTCAAGGCGGTGGATATAACCGTCCGCAAGGCCAAGGCGGTCAGGGCGGCGGATACAACCGTCCGCAAGGCCAAGGCGGTCAGGGCGGCGGATATAGCCGTCCGCAAGGTCAAGGCGGTCAGGGCGGTCAAGGCGGCGGATATAGTCGTCCGCAAGGCCAAGGCGGTCAGGGTGGCGGATATAACCGTCCGCAAGGCCAAGGCGGTCAGGGCGGTCAAGGCGGCGGATATAGCCGTCCGCAAGGTCAAGGCGGCCAAGGCGGCGGGTACAACCGTCCGCAAGGTCAAGGCGGTCAAGGTGGCGGCGGATATAACCGTCCGCAAGGCCAAGGCGGTCAAGGCGGCGGATATGCCGGCAGCCGTCCTCAAGGCGGAGGCTTCGGCGGCGGCGCTAGCAGCGCGTCGACAAGCCGTCCAGGCCAAGGCGTTGGCGCGGGACGCAGTCCAGCGCCGGCAGCAGCAGGCGCGCGCGGAGGTCGTCCGGGCGATAGCGGTCGTCCGGGCGGACGCGCGGATGCTCCTAAAGGACGCGAAGGCGAGTTCAATCGCGCTGGCGGTCCGGGTGCTGCAGGCAAACGTAAAGACAACAACAGCCGTTTCGACGACGGCAGAGGCAACTTTAGAGGACCGAGAGGCAAAGGCGGCAAAAACGCGCGCAAAGGTTCTCAACCGCCTCGCGAGAAAATCGACAATACGCCGAAAAAAGTTATCGTTCGCGGTAACATGACGGTCGGCGAACTGGCGAAATTGCTCCACAAAGATGCTTCCGAAGTGATCAAGAAATTGCTCATGATGGGCGTTATGGCAACGATCAACCAAGATCTTGACCTGGATACCGTTCTTCTCGTCGTAGGCGAGTACGGCGTCGAAGTCGAAGTGAAAATCGTTGTCGAGGATACTCAGTTCGAGACGATCGAAGAGAACGATAACCCGGATGAACTGATTTCCCGTCCGCCGGTCGTTACAATCATGGGTCACGTCGACCACGGTAAAACGACGCTCCTCGATGCGATCCGCGAGACGAAAGTCGCAAGCGGCGAAGCAGGGGGCATCACGCAGCATATCGGCGCGTACCAAGTCGAAATCAACAATAAGAAAATCACATTCCTCGATACTCCCGGTCACGAAGCATTTACGACCATGCGTGCCCGCGGAGCTCAAGTTACGGATATTACGATTCTCGTTGTCGCGGCGGATGACGGCGTTATGCCGCAAACCGTCGAAGCGATCGCGCATGCGAAAGCCGCGAACGTGCCGATTATCGTCGCAGTGAACAAAATCGACAAGCCGGGCGCGAATCCGGATAAAGTAAAACAAGAATTGACCGAGTATGGTCTTGTTCAAGAAGAGTGGGGCGGAGATACGATTTTCGTCGAAGTATCCGCAAAACAACGCTTGAACTTGGACGGCTTGCTCGAGATGATTCTTCTCGTGGCCGAAGTGAACGACTACAAAGCGAACCCGGACAAACGGGCGCGCGGTACGGTCATGGAAGCCGAGCTCGACAAAGGAAAAGGACCTGTTGCGCGTATTCTCGTGCAGAACGGTACGCTTAAAGTGGGCGACGCCTTCGTGGCGGGCGACTGCTTCGGACGGATCCGCGCGATGACGAACGACCGCGGACGCAGAATCAAAGAAGCGGGACCATCGACGCCGGTCGAGATTACGGGTTTGACGGAAGTGCCGCAAGCGGGCGATCCGTTCATGGTGTTCGAAGACGAGCGCAAAGCGCGCGAAATCGCCGACAAGCGTTCGATCAAAACTCGTCAATCGCAGATTAAAGCGAACCAAACGGTTACCCTCGAAGATCTGTTCAGCAAAATCAAAGAAGGCGACATCAAGGAGCTTAACGTCATCCTCAAAGCGGACGTTCAAGGCTCGCTCGAAGCGCTTAAAGGCTCGCTCGAGAAAATCGAAATCGAAGGCGTTCGCGTTCGCACGATTTACAGCGGCGTAGGCGCGATCACGGAATCCGATATCGTGCTCGCTTCCGCTTCGTCCGCTATCGTAGTCGGCTTCAACGTTCGTCCTGAGCCGCGCGCTCAAATGACGGCCGAGCAAGAAAAAGTGGACGTTCGCTTGCATTCGATTATTTACAAAGTCATCGAAGAAATCGAATACGCGATGAAAGGTATGCTCGATCCGGTCTACAAGGAGCGCATTACCGGTCACGCGGAAGTTCGCGAGACGTTCAAAGTCACGAAGGTCGGCACGATCGCCGGCTGTATGATCACGGACGGCAAAATCGCCCGCAACTCGGAAGCGCGCCTCACTCGCGGCGGAATCGTTATTTACACGGGTAAAATCGATTCCCTCAAACGTTTCAAGGATGACGCGAAGGAAGTTTCGGAAGGCTATGAGTGCGGGATTACTCTCGATAAGTTCAACGATCTTCAACAAGGCGACGTTATCGAAGCGTTCGTTATGGAGTCGGTTGAACGTTAATCGTCGCGAAGCCGCATTAGCAAGGCAAGCCAAGCAAGCATATTAAGGTGGGATCAGCATGGCCAAATTCCGGGTCGGACGGGTCGGCGAACAGATCAAGAAAGAGATCAGCTCCATCATTCAGACGGAGCTGAAAGATCCCCGGATCGGTTTCATTACCGTGACCGGCGTGGACGTCACGAACGATCTATCCCTTGCCAGAGTGTATATCAGCATTCTGGGAAGCGAAGAACAGAAAGAAGAAACGCTGAAAGCGATCGGCCGGGCGAACGGATTCCTGCGCTCGGAGCTCGGACGCCGCGTCAAGCTGCGCCATACTCCGGTAATGGAATTCAAATTCGACAGCTCGATCGCTTACGGCAGCCATATCGAAGGCTTGTTGCAGCAGCTTAACAAAGACTCCTTGGGGTCATAAGCTCGGAATGGGCAAGGGGGAAACGGGCATGTGGGCTAACGCTTTAAAGGAAGCGGCCGCTTTCATTCGGGAGAGGGACGATTTCTTGATCGTCTCCCATGTGCAACCCGACGGCGATGCGATCAGCTCCACGGTTGCCACAGGCTGGCTGTTGGAGAAGCTCGGCAAGAAATACACGATGCTGAACGAAGGCCCCGTGCCTTCTCGGCTTCGTTTTCTATGGAATAGCTCCGACGTATTGACGATGGAAGGCGACGATAGCGCACCGCCGCGTCAATTCCGCAACGTGATTTGCGTCGATTGCGCGGATTACTCGCGGGTAGGCAGGACGAAATCTTGGTTCGCCGAGGACGCGGAGCTGCTCAACATCGACCACCACCCGACGAACGACGGTTTCGGCCGCGTGAACTTAATGAAGTTTCACGCGGCGGCTACCGCCGAAATTTTGTTCGAATTAACAGAAGAACTCGGCCAATCGTTGGACGTAGACATAGCGACGGCCATCTACACGGGATTGTTGACGGATACGGGCGGTTTCCGGTATTCCAATACAAGCCCGTTCGTTCTGTCCATCGCTTCCCGATTATTGGAAGCCGGAGTAAACGGACCTGAGCTAGCCGAGCTGTTGTTGGAGAGAATGACGCCGGGCCAATTGCAAATCATTCAACGGGGCCTATCGCGTCTCGCATATTCATCGGATCAGCGGATCTCTTGGTTGTGGGTCACTTCCGAGGATCTAGAGGAATCGGGTGCGACGAACGAGGATTTGGAAGGCTTGGTCAATTATCCGCGGAACGTCGAAGGCGTCGAGGTCGGCATGTTGTTCAAGCAAAACGGTACGGCGTCGGTGAAGGTTAGTCTCCGTTCGGCGGGTAAAGTGAACGTAGCCGCGGTAGCCCAGCATTTCGGCGGCGGCGGACATGTCCGGGCCGCGGGTTGCAGGCTTACCGAACCTCTTCCCGAAGTCATTCGTCAAGTCGTCGAATACGTACAGAAAGCGTTGGATGAGCAATGAGCAAGAATAAGGAACAAAGCTGGGAAGGCGTGCTGGCGATCTGGAAGCCGGCGGGATGGACCTCCCACGACGTCGTGGCGAAAGCCCGCGGTTTGCTCAAGGAACGCAGGATCGGCCATACGGGGACGCTCGATCCCGCGGTTACGGGCGTGTTACCTCTTTGCATCGGTCGTTCTACCCGCTTCGTCGAGTATTTGCAGGAGATGCCCAAAACCTATCGTGCCACGCTTCGATTCGGGATCGCCACGGATACCGAGGATTTAAGCGGCGAAGTGATCGAAAGGAAGGATGCCTCCTTCCTCACGGAGCCCGCGATGATCGAAGCGGCGCTTGCGTTCGTCGGCGATATCGACCAGATCCCTCCGATGGTATCCGCGGTTAAGATCGACGGCAAACGTTTGTACGAGCTAGCCAGGGAAGGCGTTACCGTGGAGCGTCCGTCTAGGCGCGTCAGCATATACTCGATCGACGTGATCCAAGCCGTGGCAGGCGTGGAACAACCGGAGCTTACTTTCTCGGTAACGTGTTCCAAAGGGACATATATTCGCACGTTATGCGTGGATATCGGACGTAAACTGGGAGTTCCCGCGGTCATGTCCGAGCTCGTGCGCACGGAAAGCGCGGGTATCTTGGAGGAACATTGCGTGACGCTGGAGCAAATTCCGGCCATGCTCGCAAGCGGCGAGCTGCGGAAGAAGGTTTTATCTCCGGATGCGTTGTTAACGGAGATTCCATCCTCGACCGCCGTTATGCCGGAGTCAACCTATGCGGTTCAGGGTAAAGCGATTTCCGCCGACAGGCTGCAACCGCCCCCGGATCGCGAAGGGATATTAAAGCTATACCGTGCGGACGGCGTATTTCTCGGCATGTTCTCGGTAGACGAGAATAGGGCAATCGTCCGTCCGGTTAAAGTGTTTATCGCGGCGGGGGATCATCAGAGTGAAAGCCCGTCCGATTGAGCAGGAGGTCGGCATCAGGTGGAACGGTTTGATTTATCTGCAGAGAACGTAACGGGAGCTCTTCCGGAAGGCGCTACGAAGGAGCAGGGGATTTCGCTTGCGATCGGCTTCTTCGACGGAGTTCATCTCGGGCATCAGGAGGTCGTTCGGCAAGCGGTCGCATTGGCGCGCCGTCAAGGACTCGTGCCGGCGGTCATGACCTTCGATCCTCATCCTCGCGTCGTTCTAGGACAAGGATCGCAATACCGGACGGTGCTCACGCCGCTCGGAGACAAGCTGGCTTTGCTTGCCGAGCTCGGAGTGGAAGCCGCTTATATTATCCACTTCGACCGGGCGTTCTCGGAAGTGACGGCGGAACAGTTCGTGAAGTCGTTCATTCTTCCGCTTAACGTCAAGGCGACAACGGTAGGCTTCGACTTCGCGTTCGGGCATAAAGGCGAAGGCAACGCGGAAGCGTTGCGTCTGTTCAGCGGGGGGGCGGTCGAAGTTCAAGCGATCGATCCCGTCTACCTCGAGGAAGGCAAAGTGAGCAGCACCCGCATTCGCGATCGGTTGGAAGCCGGCGAGTGCACGGATGCTTCCCGTCTGCTTGGCCGGCCGTACCTTATTAAAGGAACGGTCGTACATGGCGACGCGAGAGGCAGATTGCTAGGTTACCCAACCGCGAATTTGCTTCCGGAGCAGCCATACGTGATTCCGCGTTTGGGCGTTTACGCCATTCATATCGACGTATTGTCCGATACCGGTTCGAGCGTAGGACATTATAACGGCGTGCTTAACGTTGGATTCCGTCCGACCTTCGATGCTCCGGGAGGCGCTCTAAAGCTCGAAGCGCATCTTTTCGACTTCGACGGGGATCTCTACGGGAGCGCGTTGGCGCTTACGTTCCATACGTTCTTGCGCTCGGAGAAGAAGTTCGAATCTATCGATCAGCTAGTCGCGCAAATTTCCAGCGACTCCGCGCAAGCGAAAGAAATTTTCTCGAAGACTTTGCCATTGTAAGTACATCAGAGATTATGCTATACTATATGACGTTGCCGTTGATGGGCCCTGCGCCCGGAAATCGGCATACTCTAACCTTAGCTTGGCAAAGCGAGATCACCGACGCCTGCTTGGCTAATGGCGATTATGATGAAGGAGGTGGACAAGGATGGCATTGACACAAGAACGCAAACAAGAATTGATCGAAGAGCATAAGACACATGCTACGGACACGGGTTCCCCGGAAGTCCAGATCGCTATCCTTACGCAAAACATCAACAATCTGACGACTCACTTTAGGGAGCACAAGAAAGATCATCACTCCCGTCGTGGTTTGCTCAAGATGGTTGGTCAACGTCGTAAGTTGCTAGCATACTTGAAAAACAAAGACGTTAGCCGGTACAGCGCCCTGATCGCGAAATTGGGACTACGCCGTTAATCGTTTTACTCGCAAGAAAGCAACCTGGCTACGCCGGAAGGGGCATAACGCCCTCGCCGGCATCAGGTTGCTTTTTCCCATATTAGGGATATGATTCTCCCGGTGCATGCCTAAGTAATAGGTTGGCAGGAAATAATGGGAATAGTGTCGAATGTACATAAAGTTCGTGATGGGTTCAGCTGTCACAATGAGGAGGGTATTTGTTTGGAACAACGCGTGGAGATGCAGCTTGGAGGCCGTTCATTCGCTCTGGAAACGGGACGATTGGCTAAGCAAGCGAATGGAGCCGTCGTCGTTCGTTACGGCGATACGGTCGTTTTGTCGACCGTAACGGCTTCTAACGAGCCCAAGGACTTGGATTTCTTTCCGCTTACCGTTAACTATGAAGAACGGTTGTATGCGGTCGGTAAAATTCCCGGAGGATTTATTAAACGCGAAGGACGTCCGAGCGAGAAAGCGATTCTGGCCAGCCGTTTGACGGACCGTCCGATTCGCCCGCTATTCTCGGAAGGCTTCCGTAACGACGTTCAGATCGTGAACCTCGTAATGAGCGTAGATCAAGATTGCTCGCCGGAAATCGCGGCTATGATCGGAACGTCGGCGGCTTTGTCGATCTCGAACGTGCCGTTTAACGGACCGGTCGGCGGCGTCATCGTAGGTCGCGTGGACGGACAATTCGTCGTGAACCCGACTCAAGCGCAGGAAGAAGCTTCGGATTTGTACGTAGTCGTAGCCGGAACGCGCGACGCGATCATGATGGTCGAAGCGGAAGCGAACGAAGTGTCCGAGACGGATATGCTCGAAGCGATCATGTTCGGACATGACGAGATCAAGAAAATCGTGGATACGATCGATCAATTGGTAGCCGTAGCCGGTCAACCCAAAATGGCGGTCAAGCTGCACAGCGTAGACGCCGACGTGGAAGCGGAAGTGAAAGCTTACGCGCAAGAACGTTTGGTACAAGCCGTAAGCATCGCCGAGAAGCATGCGCGCCAAGAAGCGATCGACGCGATCAACGGCGAGACGGTCGAGCATTTCGGTAACGTCTATGCCGAGACGCCTAGCAAGCTGAAGGACGTCAAGGAAGTATTGTACGATATCGTCAAGAATGAAGTCCGTCGTCTGATCACGCACGATAAGGTTCGTCCGGACGGTCGGGGATTGGCCGAAATTCGCCCGATCTCCAGCGATACGTCGATTCTTCCGCGTACGCACGGTTCCGGATTGTTCACGCGCGGTCAAACGCAAGCGCTTAGCATCTGTACGCTTGGACCGTTAGGCGAAGTTCAGATTCTGGACGGCATCAGTCCGCAGGAATCGAAACGGTTCATGCATCACTATAACTTCCCGCCGTTTTCCGTCGGGGAAGCTCGTCCGCTTCGTCCGCCAGGACGTCGCGAAATCGGACACGGAGCGCTCGGCGAACGCGCGCTGCTGAAAGTTCTTCCTTCGGAAGTCGAGTTCCCTTACACGATTCGTCTCGTATCCGAAGTATTGGAATCTAACGGTTCGACCTCCCAGGCGAGCATTTGCGCGAGCACGCTAGCCATGATGGATGCGGGCGTACCGATCAAAGCACCTGTTGCCGGCGTGGCGATGGGCTTGATCAAAGACGGCGACCACACTTCGATTTTGACGGACATCCAAGGGATGGAAGATCACTTGGGCGATATGGACTTCAAGGTCGCGGGAACGGCAGCGGGAATTACGGCGATCCAAATGGATATCAAGATCGACGGGATCGACCGTCAGATTCTTACGGAGGCGCTTCAACAAGCGAAAGAAGGCCGCATGTTCATCTTGGGCAAAATGCTCGAGACGATCCAAGAGCCGCGTAAATCGCTTAGCAAATACGCGCCGAAGATCATCTCGCTCAAAATCAATCCGGACAAAATCCGCGACGTTATCGGCTCCGGCGGTAAAATCATCAATAAAATCATTGAAGAAACCGGCGTAAAAATCGATATCGAGCAAGACGGTACCGTCTATATCGCATCTACCGACGAGGCGGCGAACCAAAAAGCCCGCGGTATCATCGAAGGCATCGTGAAGGAAGTCGTCGTCGGCGAAGTGTATACCGGCACGGTCAAGCGGATCGAGAAATTCGGATGTTTCGTGGAAATTCTGCCGAACAAAGACGGCCTGATCCACATTAGCCAGCTTTCCAACGATCGCGTGGCCAAGGTGGAAGACGTCGTGAACATCGGAGACCAGATCACGGTGAAGGTAACTGAGATCGACAACATGGGCCGGGTTAACCTATCCCGCAAAGCGTTGTTGAATTCGGAACAGGTTCCTTCGGTTTAATCCGGGCAACAATCAAATAAGTTGGACGAAAGAGACTCCATTAGGAAGGTCTCTTTTTTCTTTTGTCTTTTTTTGCATAAATCGGCGGCTTCCTTGGGATGCTCACTCATATTGCCCATCATCTTGGCATAGGATGAGGCAGGGAATCGGGACAAGACGGGGTGAGCGGATTGAAGAGGAAAATACCTTCGGGATTAGCGGCAGCGATGATGCTGGTCTTATCGTCGATTTTGTTGGCGGGAACATACGGGCCGCTTAGCGCATACGTACACGCCGTTAAACCTCACGACCAGCCTTCGGTTTCCGCAACGAAAGCGAAATCGGAAGACCAGCTCCTCGGATATATCCAATCCGAGGCCGCGAAGCACAATCAAGCACCGATCGACGCGGTAATCGACCGCGTCTGGAAAGCCGTACCCAGCTACGACGGACGGATCGTCGACGTGCAGGCAACCTATCTTAAAGCGAAGGTCATCGGGGCTGCTCCGGGAGGACGCGGCTTCCCATGGGTTTACCGCGCGGTCAAGCCTCGGATTACCCTGAAGGATCTGCCCGTCGAACCGATCTACCGGGGCAATTCTGCCAAGCCGATGGTCTCTTTTATGATCAACGTTGCTTGGGGGGATGAATACTTGCTTCCGATGCTCGATACTCTGAAAGAGACGGGCGTAAAAGCGACGTTTTTCTTCGATGGAACTTGGCTAGCGAAACATATGGACACGGCCAAGCTGATTATCGCTCAAGGCCACGAAGTCTCCAACCATGCTTATACGCATCCGGACATGAGCAAGTTAGGCGCGGAGCGCCAACGAGAGGAAATCGCAAAGACGGAGGCGTTGCTCGATAAGCTGGGCGTCAATAACGTTTGGTTCGCGCCTCCCTCGGGTTATTTCAACGACAATACCGTTCAAGTCGCTTCCGAGTTCGGTTTAAGAACGGTATTATGGACGCTTGATACGATCGATTGGATGAAACCCGATCCTTCGACCGTTATCGACAAGGTGTCCCGTAAAGTCGCGCCCGGAACGCTCATCCTCATGCACCCGACCCCGGCTTCCCAGAAGGCGTTAAAAGGGATGATCAAGGTGATCAGAGCGAAGGGCTACACGCTCGGTACGGTATCGGATACCCTCTCCTCCGAGCGCTTGGAAGATCGGTTGTGACGGATGTCGTAATTTGATATAGTGGTATCACTGTTCATTAGGCATAATGCGAAGGGGGAAATCGGATGAAAAAATACATACTCAAAAATGGGCTGCGCGTCCTGATCGAATCGATTCCGACCTATCGGTCGGTTGCGTTCGGCATCTGGGTCAAAACCGGTTCCCGTTATGAGGATTTGAATAACAACGGAATCTCCCATTTTATCGAACACATGTTGTTTAAGGGGACGAACCGCCATAGCGCCAAAGATATCGCCGACCGCTTCGACGGTATCGGGGGCAACGTGAACGCGTTCACGTCCAAAGAGTATACTTGCTATTACGCCAAAGTTCTTGATCAGCATCTGCCGATCGCCGTTGATATTTTGTCGGATATGTTTTTCGAATCGCAGATGGCGGATGCCGAACTCGCGAAGGAGAAAAACGTTATCCTCGAAGAAATCTCGATGTACGAGGACACTCCGGACGATACGGTGCACGATCTGGCGACGCGGGCGGCCTACCACGATCATCCGCTCGCCTATTCCATTCTCGGCACGGCCGAACGTCTGAACGCGATGGGCTCCGCCGATTTGCGCGGTTACATGGGCCAGCGTTATCGGATCGACAACACGGTCATCAGCCTCGCGGGCAACGTAGGAGAAGAAGTGCTCGAGCTGTTGGAGAAACACTTCGGAGGTTTCGACGTTACGGGGACGGACGCGGAGTTAGAAGTTCCGAGCTTCCATTCCAAGGCATTGTTTCACCGCAAGAAAACGGAGCAAAACCATCTTTGCCTGACTTTTCCCGGCTTATCGATGAAAGCTCCGAATTTGTACGCGATGATCTTGCTCAACAACTCGATCGGGGGCGGCATGAGCTCCCACCTGTTCCAAGAGGTAAGGGAGAAAAGGGGATTGGCCTACTCGGTGTATTCCTATCATACCTCTTACGCGGATAGCGGGCTGTTTACGGTATACGCGGGAACGGCGCCGAAACAAACCAAGGACGTCTACGACATTACGATGGAACTGTTGAACGATGTCGCCGCCAAGGGTTTGAGCGAAGAGGAGCTGTTTCGCGGCAAGGAACAACTCAAGGGCAACTTGATCCTGAGCTTGGAAAGCACCAGCAGCCGCATGAACCGTCTGGGTAAGAACGAGCTCATGCTCGGTCGCCATTATACGTTGGACGAAATGCTGGAACGGATCGACCGAGTACAATTGGAAGACTTGAACGAAATAATGACCGCAATGATGGCGGAGCCGTGCGCGGTTGCGCTTGTCGGAGCGAACGAGAAGGTTTTGTCGGGAATCGGGAGGGAATTCATTGTATCCAATTCAACTGAAGAGACTGCCGGGGAATGAGGACGTAGCGCTTCCCCGCCAGATGTCGGAATGGGCGGCAGGTTTCGATCTGCACGCGGCGGTCGCCGAGCCATTCGTTCTGGCCCCGGGAGAGCGCGCGCTCATCCCGACGGGCTTCGCGATGGCAATGCCTCGCGAGCTTGAAGCGCAGATCAGACCGCGCAGCGGGTTGGCGTTCAAGCATGGCATTACTTGCTTAAACTCTCCGGGAACGATCGACGCGGACTATCGAGGCGAAGTGAAGGTGTTGCTCATTAACTTGGGCCAACAACCGTTCACGATCGAACGCGGCGAGCGAATCGCCCAGATGGTGTTCCAACGCGTGCCGCAAGTCTCGCTCGAGGAAGTGTCGGAGCTATCCGATACGGTTCGGGGCGAAGGCGGCTTCGGTCATACGGGCAAGTAAACGGCCATTTTACATGTTTTCACGAAGCAACCGGGTTTCCGCGTCAATACGAGCGGACATCTCGGTTGCTTTTTTCTCGATATCCCCTTCGCTCAGGAGTCTGTTTCGCTGACTCTCCCCAGACAATTAGTTGTACTAACTCCAACTACGATGTGCCTCAAGTGCTCTCAGCAGACGGTTTATTTGACTAACTCCAACTACGATGTGCTTCAGGTGCTCTCAGCAGGTGGTTTATTTGACTAACTCCAACTACGATGTTCCACGGGTGCTCTCAGCAGACGGTTTATTTGACTAACTCCAACTACGATGTACCACGGGTGCTCTCAGCAGACGGTTTATTTGACTAACTCCAACTACGATGTACCACGGGTGCTCTCAGCAGACGGTTTATTTGACTAACTCCAACTACAATGTACCTCAGTGCTCCCAACGTATGGATAACTGATTTGACATTCCTACTATCGTGCGCTTTTTCACGATATCCCCTTGGCTCAGGAGGAGGTTTGTTTACCTTCTATTTAAAGAACCTTCTGCAATAGTTTTACCAAGAGAACTGCAGTCAGGAACTACCTGACTGCGGTTTCAATTCAATGGACTTGGATTGTCGTAGTCCTGTTACACCGGACTAGACGGTGAAAATCGAGGTTTTAAAGGGCTCTAGTTAGGTATTACCTAACTGCAAGGTCAAGAATAAGGATTAGGTGAGTTGTAGTTCGGTTTCTCCGGACTAGGGATTTTCCAATTGAGCGAAGGGGATATCGGCAAAAGGAATGCGACGGCCCAGTAACTCCTGAGCGAAGGGGATATCGACGAAGGACGATGAAGGTAAGAGCATCCCGAAGCAAACTGCCTATGGGATAAGGCCACAGCCTATCGTCGGCACCCTGGACTGGGCTTATGCATACGATGTGCTATGTGCGAAAGCTGAAAGGAGGGGGCTAAGATCCTTACGGGAATTCAGATTGTTCTAGCGGGCGGGGATGCTCGGCAGTTGGAAGTCATTCGACGGCTTACGGAATTGGATGCTTCTGTGACGATCGCGGGTTTCGATAGACTGGATACGCCTTTTAGCGGAGTCGTTAAAGCCGAGTGGGTGCCGGAAATTCTAAGCGAAGCGAATGCATTGGTGTTGCCGGCCGTCGGCACCGATGACGAGGGCATCATATCCGCATTGTTCACCGACCAAGAGTTGAAGTTGACGGATGCCCATCTCGCCGCGATCCCCAAAGACTGCAAGGTAATTACGGGCATGGCTAAGCCATTCCTGCGAAAACTGTGCGATAAGCATCACTTGGATCTGATCGAGCTGTTCGAACGGGACGACGTTGCCATCTACAATTCGATTCCGACGGCGGAAGGCGCCCTCATGATGGCGATAGAGAATACGGATATCACGATTCACGGATCGAATTCCATCGTACTCGGCCTTGGAAGAACGGGGTTTACGATGGCTCGAACGCTGCAAGCGTTAGGGGCGCATGTCAAAGTCGGAGTGCGCCGCGACGAGACGTTCGCACGTGCTTTCGAGATGGGTTTCGAGCCTTTCTATATGCCTGATTTAGCGCGTCATGCGGGGAATATCGACTTGATTTTTAATACAATTCCGACTATGATAGTCACAGCACAAGTGATCGCCCAACTTCCCCTGCGCGCATGTATTATCGACCTGGCCTCCAAGCCCGGAGGAACGGATTTCCGTTTCGCCGAGAAGAGAGGAATCAAGGCGTTGCTCGCTCCCGGATTACCCGGGATCGTGGCGCCGAAGACGGCAGGACGAATCATCGCGAACAGTCTAACCCAGATCATTCTGGAAGACGTCCGATTACGGGGGAATCAACCATGAGTTGGCAGGGAATTACCGTCGGATACGCGTTATCCGGATCACATTGCACGCTAGAGGAAGTCATGCCGCAAATCCAGCGGTTCGTGGACGCGGGAGCCAACGTGATTCCTATCGTGTCGTCTACGATCATGACGACGGACACGCGGTTCGGAACGTCAAACCACTGGCAAGATACCTTGCGTTCGATAACCGGCAATAAGATTATATCCTCATTAGTGGATGCAGAGCCTCTTGGCCCTTCCAAGCTTCTGGACGTACTAACGATCGCGCCATGCACCGGCAATACGACGAGCAAATTGGCTAACGCAATGACGGACGGTCCTGTCTTGATGGCCGCGAAAGCGCAAATGCGCAATCAGCGCCCGCTCGTGCTCGCCATATCGACGAACGACGGATTAGGGCTCAACGCAGCGAACATAGCGAAGCTTCTGATCATGAAGAACGTCTATTTCGTGCCTTTCGGCCAAGACAATCCCGTCGCCAAACCGAATTCCCTCGTGGCGAGAATGGACTTAATCCCGGAAACCTGCGAAGCGGCGTTACAAGGCAAACAGTTGCAACCTTTGCTCGTTGAGCGTTTCTTATACGCTTGAGATAAATTTGCATTACGCCGAGGGGAGCAAATCCAAATGTCGACGCAGCAGCTATTTCATGTCGCTGTCGTGGGAGCGACCGGCGCCGTTGGGGTACAAATCAGAAGACTCCTCGAACAACGAAACTTCCCGATAGCCAGTATAAAGCTGCTTTCTTCCGCTCGATCGGCTGGATCTACAGTCCAGTTCAAGGACCAAACGATTACGATTGAAGAAGCAACTCCCGAAAGCTTTCGCGGTATTGATATCGCCTTGTTCAGCGCCGGCGGAGAAGTTAGTAAAGCATTGATCCCGCATGCGGTCGAGCATGGCGCAATATGCATAGATAATACGAACGCTTATCGCATGGATCCGGAAACGCCACTTGTCGTTCCGGAAGTGAATATCGACAAAATCAGCGAACACAAAGGCATTATCGCCAATCCTAACTGCTCCACGATCCAGATGGTCGCCGCATTGAAGCCTATCTACGATCGTTACGGCATTTCCCGGATTATCGTATCTACTTATCAGGCGGTATCCGGCGCCGGCGCTTCCGCCGTTACCGAGATGTTGAGACAGTCAAGCGAAGTGCTTGCGGGGAACGCCGCGAATCCGGCGATTCTACCGGTTTCTTCTTTGCCGGTGAAGCATCAGATCGCTTTTAACGTCATCCCGCAAATCGACAAATTCCAAGACAACGGTTTTACCTTGGAAGAAATGAAGATGATTCGCGAGACGAAAAAAATCATGGATGACGACGAGTTGGAAGTTACGGCGACTTGCGTTCGCGTTCCCGTGGCGTACGGTCACTCTGAATCCGTGTACGTCGAGCTAAAGAAAGATTTCGACGTCAATGAGATTAAGTCGTTATTGTCCGATTCTCAAGGACTCGTGCTCGTCGACGATCCTTCGAATCAGCTGTACCCGCTCGCAACGGATGCGGCAGGCAAGAATGAAACTTTCGTTGGGCGCGTTCGTCGCGATCTCGCGAATCCTCGCGCGTTGAACATGTGGATCGTCTCCGACAATCTGCTTAAAGGCGCCGCATGGAATGCGGTTCAGATTGCCGAGTATATCGCAATTCCTCAGCAATCTTAATTTTCATCCACTTTTTCGCGGTAGCCAATCTTGCTTTTCTTTCCTCATATCCATTCTACGAATGAAGCGGAGGAAGACGAGATGGACCTGATCGTGCAAAAATTCGGAGGGACGTCGCTGTCCGACGAGCAGAGTCGGCGCCACGTCCTCCGTCATATTAACCGCGAGCTTGAAGCGGGGACTCATCTCGTCGTCGTCGTTTCCGCCATGGGCAGGAGCGGCGAGCCTTACGCGACGGATTCCCTGCTTGAGCTCGCGCGTCTAAACGGCGATGCACTGCCGCAGAGAGAAAGGGATTTGTTGCTTTCATGCGGCGAGATTATCTCGGCTACCTTGCTGTGCAGCCTGTTATGCGCGGAAGGGATAGCCGCGGTCGCGTTAACCGGAGGACAGGCAGGCATCTTTACGGATGGACGTTACGGTTCGGCCCGCATTACGGAGATCAAGACCGAACGGTTGAACATGCATTTGTCCGAAGGGAAAGTCGTGATCGTCGCCGGATTTCAAGGCATGACGCCGGATGGCGAGGCGACGACGCTCGGCCGGGGGGGAAGCGATACTTCGGCAACGGCACTCGGGGCCGCCTTGAACGCGAGAATCGTCGACATCTATACGGACGTCGACGGGATATTGACCGCGGATCCTCGGTGGGTGAACGACGCAAGACCGTTGTCGGCGGTTAGCTACGAGGAAATCTGCAACATGGCGCAAAACGGCGCTAAGGTCATCCATCCTAGGGCGGTCGAAATCGCGATGAAAGCCGGCATTCCGGTTCGCGTGCGCTCTACCTTTTCCGACGGGGAAGGAACGCTTGTCACGCATGCGCAGGTGCTTCGTACACAAGGCATTTGGTTCGACAAAACCGTTACGGGACTTGCGCATGTGCGCGGAGTGACGCAATTGGCCGTAATCAACCGCGATGGCCCGGCCGACGTGCAATTGCGCGTCTTTCGCGCGATGGCGTCGCACGGAATTAGCGTCGATTTTATTAACGTGATGCCAACGGGCGTTCATTATACGGTATTGGCGAACGATTCGCAGACCGCGATAGGGCTGCTTCGGGAACTCGGATTCGAGCCTACCGTGCGCGACGGATGCGCTAAAGTGTCCGTCATCGGAGGCGGCATGAACGGGGAACCGGGAGTAATGGCCGTAATCGTGGAAGCGTTGACGAACGCCGGGATCCCGATTCTTCAATCCGCGGATTCGAATACTACTATCTGGGTGCTTATATCCGAACATCAATTGGCTGAGGCGTTGCAGTCTTTACACACCGCATTCGGGCTGCATCTCACGCCGGCCAGGGAAATATAGAGGAGGCAATCGCAATGAGTTTCGGTCGTTTAATTACAGCAATGGTAACTCCTTTCGACGAGCATTTGAATATTGACTGGGAAGCGACGGGACGCTTAATCGATTACTTGATCGACGAGCAGAAGTCCGACAGTCTGGTCGTTTCCGGAACGACCGGAGAATCTCCCACATTAACGGACGACGAGAAAGTCGAGCTCTTCCGCTTCGCGGTTAAACATGCGGCCGGCCGCTGTAAAATCATCGCCGGATCGGGAAGCAACGAAACCGCGCATTCCGTGCACTTGACGAAGAAAGCGGAGGAAGCGGGAGTGGATGGAATCCTGCTGGTCGCACCTTACTACAATAGGCCGACGCAGGAAGGCATTTATCAACACTTCCGGACGATCGCCGAAGCGACTTCGCTTCCCATCATCATTTATAACGTTCCTTCGCGAACCGTCGTAAGTATTTCGACGGAAACGACGCTTCGTTTGGCGCAAATTCCGAACATCGTCGCGACCAAAGAGTGCGCTTCGATGGGCCAGATGACGGAAATCGTCAGCGGCGCGCCTGAAGGCTTCGTGTTGTACAGCGGAGACGATGCGGTAACGCTGCCGGCTCTTTCCGTCGGCGCATACGGGATCATCAGCGTTGCGAGTCATCTTATCGGAGCGCGAATGAAACAATTGATCGGGGCTTATTTGGACGGTCAAGTGAAAGAGGCGCAAGAGTTGAATGCGCAGCTTTACCCGGTATTTAACGGGCTGTTTAATTGTCCGCATCCGGTTCCTAATCCGGTTGCCGTGAAGTACGCGCTCGAACGGCGCGGCTTGTCCGTCGGCGGCGTTCGCTTGCCGCTAGTGCCGGCAACCGATGCGGAAACCCAGTTCCTGCGCAATCTAATCGAAGGCTAGCTTAAGGAAATGTCGTCGGTCGCCCAGTCCCGGATACGAGAACCGACGTCCTACGGCGTCGGTTTTTGTTATGTCGCGAAGCGCGAATCCGTTTGTCCCCGCGGGGAAAGATAATGGGGACGATCTTGTTTTTCCTGAATTGCTTCATGTATAATGGTTGAGAGTGATTGGGTGCGGCTAATAAAATTTTAGCAAATTGAAAATTTCATATCGATCGGGTGCGTCGAATGGATCTAGTAGGAGGTACTAGAAGTGTCAAAGAAAAACAACCAAGATAAATTGCTTATTTTCGCTCTCGGCGGCGTTGGCGAAATCGGAAAGAATATGTATTGCATCCAGTATGGAAACGACATCGTGGTCGTGGACTCTGGATTGAAGTTCCCGGAAGAAGAGATGCTCGGAATCGACGTCGTAATCCCGGATATTAGTTACTTGTTGGAGAATCGCGATAAAGTGCGCGCCATTCTTCTGACGCATGGTCACGAGGACCATATCGGCGGATTGCCTTACGTCTTGAAGCAACTCAACGTTCCGATCTACGGCACGAAGCTTACGTTAGGTCTCGTAGAGAACAAGCTGAAAGAGGCTGGCTTGCTGGGCGATACGAAACGCCATCTGATCAACGAGGATACGGAGTTAACTTTCGGAACGATTAAAGCGAGCTTCTTCCGTACGAACCACAGCATTCCCGACTCCGTCGGAGTCTGCTTGGAAACGCCGGAAGGCAACGTTGTCCACACGGGCGACTTCAAGTTCGACCATACGCCGGTCAACGACCAATTCGCCGATCTGCAGAGGATGGCGGAAATCGGAAGCCGCGGCGTATTAGCCCTGCTGTCCGACAGCACCAATGCGGAGCGCGCAGGTTATACGCCTTCCGAGAGCAACATCGGCAAAGAATTCGAATCGTTGTTCCGATCCGCGAAACAACGCGTCGTCGTTGCCACATTCGCGTCGAACGTACACCGCATTCAACAAGTGATCAACGCGGCCGCGGAAACGCGCCGCAAAATGACGGTTATCGGCAGAAGCATGGTAAACGTCGTCAACATCGCTTCCGAGCTCGGTTACCTGAATATTCCGGAAGGCATGCTGATCGAACCTGAAGAGGTGAACAAGCTTCCCGCGGATCGCGTCGTTATTTTGTCGACGGGTAGCCAAGGCGAGCCGATGTCCGCGCTTACAAGAATGGCTCGTTCTACGCATCGCAAAGTAGACATTCTGCCGGGAGATACCGTCATTATCGCCGCGACTCCGATTCCGGGCAACGAGCGTTATGTCGGTCGGACCGTCGATGAATTGATGCGGTTGGGCGCTTACGTCATTTACGGACCTGGATCCGTATCCGGCGTGCACGTATCCGGTCACGGCAGCCAAGAAGAGCTTAAGCTCATGTTGAACCTGATGCGTCCGGAATATTTCATTCCGATTCACGGCGAATATCGGATGCTTCGCCATCACGGATGGCTTGGAGAGTCCGTAGGCATTCCGAAAGAAAACATCTTCTTGCTCGACAACGGAGATACAGTCGAAATTCAGGGCGGCGTCGCGCGCAAAGCAGGCAAAATTCCTGCCGGCAACGTGTTGATCGACGGACTGGGCGTCGGCGATGTCGGTAATATCGTCCTTCGCGATCGTAAGTTGCTATCGCAAGACGGAATTCTTGTCGTCGTTGTCACGCTCAGCAAACAAGACGGAACGATCATGTCCGGTCCGGACATCATCTCCCGCGGTTTCGTGTACGTCCGCGAATCGGAAGGCCTGCTAGAGGAAGCCAACCGCATCGTAACGAGCACGCTGCACAAACTTATGAACGAGAACGTAAACGAATGGGCTTCGCTGAAGACGAACGTCAAAGACGCGCTCGGTCGTTTCTTGTACGAACAAACGAAAAGAAGACCGATGATCTTGCCGATCATCATGGAAGTGTAACAGCGAATATCCCACACTCATCTAAAACCGTTTCCTACCGCAAAGCCGGGTGGAAACGGTTTTTTATATTGGGATCGGACCGCGCGTTCGAGGATAAAGTGAGGGGGATCGCCCATACTATGTCAAACCGGCATACGATAGGAGGCCTCAACATGACAGAAGCAATCACGTCCGCGTTCGAGAATATCGCTTCAGAACAACCGCCTCAGCCGCCGCAACCGGGACAACCGGGACAGCCGGGTCAGCCCGCGCAACCGCCCCAGACTTTGCCCGGGGATGAAGGACGTAAAATCGCGGCAACTACGGAAGCTGTCGTCCAATTGGGTCAGACGTCCGTCCCTACGGCAGAGAGCAACATTTTCTGCTTAACGATCATCGGACAAATCGAAGGCCATCTCATGCTTCCCCCGCAAAATAAAACGACGAAATACGAGCATGTCATTCCGCAATTAGTCGCTGCCGAGCAGAATGCCAAAGTCGAAGGGCTGCTTATCGTGCTAAATACGGTAGGGGGAGACGTGGAAGCGGGACTTGCGATTGCCGAGATCATCGCGTCCATGACGAAGCCGACCGTCACCATCGTGCTCGGCGGAGGGCATTCGATCGGCGTGCCGATCGCGGTTTCGGCGGATTATTCCCTGATCGCCGAAACCGCGACGATGACGATTCACCCGATCCGCATGAATGGACTTGTCATCGGAGTGCCGCAAACGTTCGAATACTTGGAGAAAATGCAGGAGAGGGTTACGCGGTTCGTTACCCGGCATTCGCGAATATCGGAGGACGTATTCAAGCAATTAATGTTCAAGATGGGAGAGCTTACGCGGGATATCGGTACGACGGTTATCGGCAGCGATGCGGTCAAGCATGGCCTGATCGATGCCGTTGGAGGTCTAGGGGATGCTTTGCGCGAGCTGAATCACCGGATACAAGTCCGCAAAACTAGCGCCGGAGAAGAGGGGCGAGGCGAATGACGCTCTATACGACGATGCCTCTTGAGCTCGTGCTGGGCGGGATTCAAGCCGAGCCCGGACCATTCTTCGAAGTGACGTACCAAGGCGTATCGCTGCAACTGCAACCGGTTGGGCCTGGCATTGGACGAATTGTACGTCTGCTTTATGCGCCGCTCGATTGTTATTTGCAGCCGGAATACGCGCCGGGTCAATTGATCTGTTATCAGCCTTCCGGATCGCTGCCGATCCAAACAGGACAAGCGGACTACGGCATGTAGGACGGGGTTCATCTGCCAACCTCCCGTCAACTGTGGTATAATGTTGAACCGGGAGGTGGCAAATTTGGCCAAGCGCAAAAAGAAACGGCCTTCGTTCGGAACGAGCCTGAAATACGAAGTCTACGGCATCGTGTTGATCACGATTTCCGTCATCGCCATCTCCGGCGAAGCGGCTGTCGGACGCTCGTTATCGAAGCTTTTCGGCTTCCTTCTAGGCAAGCATTATTACCTACTGGCTTTAGCCGGCATATGGGTCGGTTTATACGTGATGGTGAAGAGAAGCTGGCCGAAAGGCTGGACGTCCAGACGATCCGGGTTCGTCCTAGTCTCCCTCGTCGCTACCTTATGGAGCGCGATGGCCGCTATCGACAATAGCTTAGGAATGATCGGCGAAGTTACTTCGTCCAGTATCGTCTCCCAGACGATGTCGCAACTGAAGGAAATGCTCTGGGCAGCTCCGGTCGCAGGAAACGTCAAGGTGTTTAACGTCGACGTAGGGGGCGGAATCGTAGGTGCCCTGCAATATTCGGTGCTGTATTGGTTGTTCGGGTATTACGGCGCCAAATTAGTGCTGATTATCGAGATCGCCATTTCGATCATGCTCGTAACGAACAGATCATACGTTGAAATCGGACGCACGATTCGTCTATTCCTGAAGCGGATGATGCCGGTACTCGCGGCAAGGCTTTCCTCCGGGCGCAGACTGCTTTCGGCAAGGGCGATTCCCGTTACTAGAACGGGCGGCAGGGCGAACCGACCGATCGCGCAACCGGATATCGCAGCCATGCCGACGATTCCGGACGATGACGGCATGGACGAGCCTTCGCTCATTCCGAGCCCGAATCGCAGAAGAACGCCGTTGTTCTTCCAGCTCTTCCATGGTCAGCCCGAGCGGGATTCCAACGCGGCGCAGGAAGACCATTGGGATGACGACGAACCGATTGCTTATAACGGACGCGGGACGACGACTCCGCCCGTGACGAACATTCGCTCGCGGCCATCTGAGCCTCTGCACCAAACATTGCAACCCCGCGTCGTCGACGCGGAGATCGTGGAAGACGACGTCGAGGAAGCCGAACAACCGATCGCTCCTCGGTTTACGGATTTCACCGCTCAAGGGTATCCGGATTACGAATGGGACGAGGATTCGGAGGTCGAGCAGCAGGCGTTGCCTTTAGAGCTCGATTCGGACGTTACCGAAAGCATACATAAGGATCAAACCCCGGAACTCGATGCTGACGCGGACGTGGATGTCGAATTAGATTTGGGAGCTTCCGCGGGAACGTCATCGGAAGCGACGGCGGCCGCAGCGCCTAAGCCGACCCCGCCGCGCAAAGTTCAGAAGCCTTACCGCTTGCCGAACGTGAACTTGCTCGACAAGCCCGCCGGCGGAGGCAAATCGGGCAATCCCGCGGATTATATGAATACCGCACGGAAGCTAGAAGCGACTTTGGAAAGCTTTGGCGTGCGTGCGAAAGTGCTTGACGTGGCAAGAGGGCCTGCCGTTACGCGATACGAACTGCAACCGGACGTCGGCGTTAAAGTAAGCCGGATCGTCAGCTTGACCGATGATATCGCGCTGGCTCTAGCCGCGAAGGACATTCGGATGGAAGCGCCGATTCCGGGCAAAGCCGCGATCGGTATCGAGGTGCCCAACAACGAAGTTAGCGTCGTGACGCTAAGAGAAGTGCTGGAGACTCAACCGTTCCAAGAGTCGGCCGCCAAGCTGACGATCGCTTTCGGTCGGGACATCTCAGGTCAACCGATCGTAGGGAACCTCGCGAGAATGCCGCATTTGCTCGTTGCCGGCGCGACAGGGTCGGGTAAATCGGTATGTATTAACGGTATCATTACGAGCTTGCTCTACAAAGCGAAGCCCGACGAAGTGAAATTCCTCATGATCGACCCTAAGATGGTCGAATTGAACGTCTATAACGGCATTCCGCACTTACTTGCGCCGGTCGTGACGGATCCGAGAAGGGCATCGCTTGCCTTGAAGAAAATCGTAGTGGAGATGGAGAAGCGTTACGAGAAATTCTCGAAATCCGCAACGCGCAACATCGAAGGCTATAACGCTCTTATGATGAGCGGCAACAATCCGGACGCCGTACTTCCGTACATCGTCGTTATCGTCGACGAGTTGGCGGATTTGATGATGGTCGCCGCCGGCGACGTGGAAGACGCGATCTGCCGTCTAGCCCAGATGGCTCGCGCTTCGGGGATCCACTTGATCATCGCGACGCAGCGGCCTTCGGTCGACGTCATTACCGGCGTCATCAAAGCGAACATCCCGAGCCGGATCGCATTCGGCGTTTCTTCCCAGGTCGATTCCCGGACGATCTTGGACATGGTCGGAGCCGAGAAGTTGCTCGGCCGCGGAGACATGCTCTTCCTGCCGATGGGCGCGTCCAAACCGATTCGCGTCCAAGGCGCGTTCCTCTCCGATGGCGAGGTCGAATCCATCGTAGGTTATTGCCGCGGACAAGCTGAGGCGGAGTACATCGAAGATCTCGTGCCGGAAATCGACGAGTCGGGCAACGACGCTGCGGAGGAAATTCTGGACGAGCTGTTCGACCAAGCGGTACAGATCGTGCTCGAAGCGAAGCAAGCCTCCGTTTCCTTGCTTCAGAGGCGCATGAGAATCGGTTACACGCGCGCTGCCCGCTTGATCGACTCGATGGAAGCCAAAGGGGTCGTCGGCCCTTACGAGGGCAGCAAGCCGCGCGAGGTGCTCATGACGATGGAACAATACCATCAGAGGATTCCGTCCTAAAGCCTAATGTAATAGGAAGCCCGTTGCCCCTTTGGGGAGTAACGGGCTTTTTTGCGCGCCATCCTATTCCATCGGGTTGCGAAAATGGGTATAAGAGCCTTTCCCGTTAATCATACTAAATGTCGAAGACACATCATCGACTAGGAAAGGCGTGACCTTAAGTGAGTTATCGTCTCGTAACTTTAACCGTGTGCGTCGTATTCGGCTTGCTTGGGCTCTATACGATACAGCACACTCACCAGAGCCGGGAAACGTTCAGCAGCGCCATTCTCAAGGAAGGAGCTTCCGGCAAAGATATTTACGAGCTCCAAGGAAGGCTGAAAGCGCTGGGCTATTTCAATGGCAAGGTCGACGGAGATTTCGGCCCAAGCACGAAAAACGCGGTCACATGGTTCCAATGGAAGTTCGGAATGAAGTCGGACGGAATCGTCGGGGCGAAAACGAAGCTGAAGTTATGGGAAGCGACGAAAAATTGGAAGCCTACCGCCGAAGATTTGCCGCAGACGGGCAACAATAACGGCAATGCCGCAAATAACGGCGGTGGAGGAGGAGGCACGTCGAACGATACCAATCTCCCGGCTTCCAACAATATGGGGTTCACGGCCCAGGATCTGAAGATCATGGCCAACGCGGTATACGGAGAATCGCGAGGCGAGCCCTATGAAGGACAGGTGGCGGTCGCCGCGGTTATCCTTAACCGGGTCAAGTCGGCGGAATTCCCCAACAGCGTGTCGGGAGTCATCTATCAGCCTGGCGCATTCACCGCCGTCGCCGACGGGCAAATTAATCTCGAGCCGAACGACAAAGCCAAGAAAGCGGTCAAGGACGCCATGAGCGGTTGGGATCCGAGCGACGGCTGCTTGTACTACTTTAATCCGGAGACCGCTACTTCCAAATGGATATGGACGCGTCCCCAATACAAAACGATCGGCAAGCATATTTTCTGCAGATAATTCGCAAGATTCGCCGTTGTCCGAGCAACCAACCGATGCGCCGCGGCGCTTCCGGTTGGTTGTCTCTATTTTCGGCCAAGCCTGGATTTCCAACATTTGCTTCCTGTTCGTCCGATCGGTTAGAATGGGGCTGAAATGTTACGATGGACGCTAGCGAAGCGATCAAAGCTAAAGGGGCTTGAGAGAATGTCCGAACAATTCCAAAGGGGCACTTGGGGGCGTATGCGCCTTCACGTATTGCCGACGAAAAGATTTAAAACGTTCGCCGTTT
The DNA here is from genome assembly GCF_003628305.1 of Cohnella endophytica. Taxonomy (GTDB): domain Bacteria; phylum Bacillota; class Bacilli; order Paenibacillales; family Paenibacillaceae; genus Cohnella; species Cohnella endophytica. The sequence continues at coordinate 750,082 of NZ_RBZM01000004.1, forward strand.
CCTTGTTCGCGGGCGTTCCTTTAACCGAAGAACGGTTGACGTCCGTCGCGCTAACGCCGTTCGTGTTACGCAGAGGGACGAAATCGTATCCCGAGACGATCCAGTTCCGCGAACGGCTCGACGAGCTGTACGGGGCGGGTTTCGGATTCGATCTGTATAAGAGGGGCGATCATCAGATCGTTCAATTCCGACTGGATATCATTAACGACCGGTTCGTGTCCGTTACGGAATCGTTGCTTGGCGAAGCCTTGTCCTTCCTCGGAGAGGTGCTGACGGCGCCAGCGCTGGAAAACGGGAAGTTCCGCAACAAATACGCGGAGGCGGAAAAAACGACGGTAAGCAAGCGGATCGACGCGATGATCAACGACAAAATCCGTTACGCCGCCGAACGTTGCGTCGAGGAAATGTGCAAGGATGAGCCCTATCGCCTTCCGGCGCTCGGCCGTAAAGAGCAGCTCGCCGATCTGAACGCGGAATCGCTGCATGCCGCTTATCGGCAATGGCTCCAAGAAGCTTCCTTCGATCTTTATGTATCCGGGGATACGACCTTGGATGAAGTGCAAGATTTCGTTGCCCGATCGTTCGCGCTGCCCGAAGGTTCTCCGTCGACGTATTCCCCGCCGCAGCTGCGCGCGGCCAGAAGCGAAGTGCAGACGATCGTCGAGAAGCTGGACGTCGGCCAAGGCAAGCTCAATATGGGTTTGCGGGTCGGTTCGACTTACGGAAGCGATCAATACGCGGCTTTGCTCGTCTATAACGGATTGCTCGGAGGTTTCCCGCATTCCAAGCTGTTCGTGAACGTCAGGGAAAAAGCGAGTCTGGCCTATTACGCTTCTTCCCGGCTCGATGGCCATAAAGGCATCATGACGTTGCAATCCGGCGTCGAAATCGTCAATTACGAGCGTGCGGTGAAAATCATTCGCGAGCAGCTCGATGCGATGAAGGCCGGCGACTTCGCGATTGAGGATTTGAAACGCACGCAAGCGATGATCGTCAATCAATTGCGCGAATTGCAGGATTCCGCCTTCGAGAGGATCGGATTCGACTTCAGCAACGTGCTCTCCGGAGTGGAGCGCACCGGAGACAGCTTTATCGCCGAGATTCAGGCCGTGACCCCGGAGATGGTAACCGCGGTCGCGCAAAGCGTCGAGCTGGATACCATTTACTTCCTGCGCGACCGGAAAGGGGAGGCTTAAGCATGGCTGAAACATCGTATCCGAAGCTCCAAGAGACGATCTGGCACGAGAAGCTGGATAATGGACTAGAGGTGTTCGTGTTGCCGAAGCCGGGGTTCACGAAGACGTACGCGACGTTCACGACGCGTTACGGGTCCGTGGATAACCACTTCATTCCGCCCGGAGGGCAGCCGATCAAAGTGCCGGACGGCATCGCGCATTTTCTCGAGCACAAGATGTTCGAGGAGCCGGAAGGGGATATTTTCTCCACATTCGCATCTCAAGGCGCATCCGCCAATGCCTATACGAGCTTTGATCGGACCGTATATTTGTTCACGGCGACTCACGAAGTGGCGGCGAACCTCGATACGTTGCTGCATTTCGTCCAGAATCCTTACTTTACCGACGAGAACGTGGAGAAGGAGAAGGGGATCATCGTCCAGGAAATCGACATGTACAAGGACAATCCGGATTGGCGGGTGTACTTCGGCTTGATCGAAGCGATGTACAGCAAGCATCCGGTGCATATCGATATTGCCGGGACTGCGGAATCCGTTCGTTCCATTACGAAGGAAATGCTCTACGATTGTTATCATACGTTCTACCATCCGACGAACATGACGTTATTCGTCGTCGGAGGAGTCGATCCTAAGGAAACGCTGGAGCAAGTGAAGCGGGACCAAGCGGGCAAAACGTTCCCTCCGGGGGGCGAGATCAAGCGGCTGTTTGAACCTGAACCGGACGAGGTAACAACCGAGAAGAAGGAACTACAGCTACCCGTGTCGTTGCCGAAATGCTTGTTCGGGTTTAAGGAGGAGCAGACGGAAGGCGGAGATGCAGTTCGCCGCGAGCTGGCCAGCAAGCTCATGCTCGAGGCTTTGCTCGGTTCCAGTTCCGCGCTCTATCAGCAGCTATACGACGACAATCTGATTTCGGACGGCTTCGGTCACGAGTACAATACGGGACCCGGTTACTCCTTCTCGATGATCGGCGGGGAGACGAGGGATCCGGATGAATTGGTATCGCGCGTAAGCGACGCACTGTATGCGGCCGCTCGCGACGGGATCGCTCCCGAAATCTTCGAGAGGACGCGGAGGAAGAGAATCGGATCGTTCCTGCGCATGATGAATAGTCCCGAGTCGATCGCGAGCGAATTTACGCGGTATCGCCATCTGGGCGGAGACTTGTTCACGTTGGTCGAAGTGTACGAGAGCCTTACGCTGGAGGAAGTCAACGCGCGCCTTAAGGAACATGCGAACCCCGACCGCCGCGCTATCTCTATCGTGCGGAGCGGGAACGCTTGAAACGCGTCGCGCTCGTGACGGGCGCTTCCCGCGGCATCGGCGCGGCCGTCGCGCGCCAGCTTGCCGCGGATGGCGCCGACGTCGCCATCCAATACTTCGCGGCGGCCGAGGCGGCCGAAGCCGTCGCAAGCGAATGCCGCGGCCACGGCGTGCAAGCGGTCGTCCTGCGAGCGGATCTCCGCGCGACGGCTTCTGCGGCTACCTTAAAGCAACGATTGGACGAGCTCGGCTGGGCGCCGAATATCGTCGTCCATTGCGCGGGAATCGCCCACTACGGATTGATCGACGATACGGAAGAGTCGATCTGGGATAACGTCATGAACGTAAATCTCAAAGGCGCTTTCGAGCTCGTCCGTGCTTTCTCTCCCGCCATGCGATGGCAAAGATGGGGAAGGATCGTGCTCCTGTCCAGCATCTGGGGATCGGTCGGCGCTTCCGGCGAGGCGGCGTATGCCGCTTCGAAGGGAGGGCTTAACGCGTTCGCCAAGTCCGCGGCCAAGGAGTTGGCATCGTCGGGTTTGACCGTTAACGCGGTCAGCCCGGGAGCGGTGGACACCGACATGCTGGCCGCGCTGAATGCGGAGGACCGCGAGACGTTATGCCGGGAAATTCCGCTCGGAAGATTAGGACAAGTCGCCGAGATTGCACAGCTTGTGCGCTATCTAGCGTCGGACTCGGCGGGATACGTGACCGGTCAAACGATCGGGATCAACGGCGGCTGGCACATGTAAGGGTTAATGGGCATCATGAACTACGTAATTTCGCGTTTTCGCATACGTTCGGTCGATTGCGGACATATTAGCGTTGAGGTTAAACCTAATCCTGTCAGGAGGCTGTTCTATGTCCGTACTCAGCAATTTCGATACTTGGAAAAAGTTTTTAGGCGACCGCGTAGAGGCGGCCAAAAATCTCGGCATCGATGAAGATGCCATTTCGAAACTCGCATATGAAATCGGCGAGTTTCTTGACACGAAGGTCGATCCGAAGAATAACGAAGAGCGCGTGCTTAAGGAATTATGGGACGTAGGGGACGAATCCGACCGCAAAACGATGGCTCGTCTCATGGTCAAGCTGGCGGGACATAATAGCTAATTAGCCCATGCTAAGGGAAAGCCTCCATTCGGAGGCTTTCTGTCCATCGTCGATGAATCGTATAGGACTTTTGGAGTAATAATTAGTTTTATTTTGCAGGATAATGGTGAGCGTTGTAGAATAAACAAAGGTAGAGTAGAAAAGTGGGCTAATCCGTCAAAAGCAGCGCAATGATCCGTATTATTTTTCGTTATTAGAATGAGGTGCAAGATGGAACCCAAACAATGGTACATGGAATATAAGATCCACAAAAATCGCCCCGGATTGCTTGGCGATATCGCTTCATTGCTTGGGATGCTCGAAGTGAATATTCTCACGATCAACGGAGTGGAAGATAGAACGCGCGGGATGTTATTGCAAACCGACGACGAAGAAAAAATCGAGTTATTGGGCAAAATGCTTCGCAAAGTCGAAAATATTACCGTGAACACGTTACGCCCGCCTCGGTTGACCGACATTTTGGCGGTTCGTCACGGTCGATATATCGAACGCGATTCCGATGATCGGAAGACGTTCCGTTTTACGCGCGACGAGTTGGGTTTACTGGTCGATTTCCTCGGAGAGTTGTTCAAAAGGGAAGGGAACCAAACGATCGGATTAAGAGGAATGCCAAGGGTCGGGAAGACGGAATCGATCATCGCAGGAAGCGTATGCTCGAACAAGCGATGGGCATTCGTATCGTCGACTTTACTTCGCCAAACCGTCCGCAGCCAGCTATCCGACGAAGAAATGAATCCGAATAACGTCTTCATCATCGACGGAATCGTCAGCACAATTCGGTCCAACGAAAAACACTATGCGCTGCTTCAAGAACTCATGGCCATGCCTTCGACGAAAGTCATCGAGCACCCCGATATTTTCGTGCGGGAATCGCAATTCGATTACGATTTATTCGATTGCATCATTGAATTGCGGAATACGCCGGACGAAGAAATCTCGTACGAGAACTTCACGACAGCCGGATTAAGCGACGAATTCTAATGCTTGTACCCTACATACCGCCAACACCATGAAACCGGGAGGTGAAAGGCATGTCCGATTTGGGCGCCTTGCTGCGCAAAGCGAGAGAGCAGCGCGGCTATACGCTGGAAGATATTCAAGAGTACACGAAAATACGCAAAAGATATTTGGAAGCGATCGAGACGGGAGAATACAAGGTGCTCCCGGGTTCTTTCTACGTTCGCGCGTTCGTGAAAACTTATGCGGAAACGGTCGGTCTGGATGCGGAAGAAGTACTGCGGCTGTATCAGAAGGAACTTCCGCAACCGCCTTCGACGGAAAGCGTCAAGGTGGAACCACGAATGAAGCCTTCAAGGAGAAGCGTGCAGCACAACGATCGGTGGGGCAAATTCGCCGTTTCCTTGCTAATGTGGGCTTTTCCCATTCTAATCGCTGCCGTAATTTATATTTACTTATCCAATAATAAGGATGCGGGAACGAAGGAGCTTAACCCGAACCCGCCGATCACTTCGGATACGACCACGCCTTCTCCGACGTCCAGCATCGTCCCGAGCGGAACGCCGATCGAGACCGCGACTCCGCCTCCGCCCGTGAGCACGGCTACCTTGACGCTCAAGGAAACGAAGAACAGCATCAATTATTACGACGTTTCCGTCGGCGCCGGCCATCAATTGATCGTCAATGTGACAGGCGACTGCTGGATCGAAGTTCGGGAAAACAACAAAAAAGGCAAAGTACTGTACACGAAATCCATCAAAGAACCGATCAAGCTTAACTTTGAACTGACGGCGCCGATCTACGTGAACGTCGGCCGCACGGATCATGTGGAAATTTCCGTGGAAGATGCGATCGTCGACGACGGCAATAAGCCGGGATCGAGCAAATACATTTTCACGCCTCCGTCCGGCACGACCGATACCGCACAGTAACAGATGAGCTCTACCCTTAGTCCTCCTACGGAGGGCTTTTGTTTTATTCCGGGGGGGCTCTCATGCTATAATATAGAGATAAATGGGTAATAGATGAAGGGAAGAGGATCGTATGGCATCGGAATACTCGTTCGACGTCGTCTCGAAAGTGGACTTGCAAGAAGTGAATAACGCGGTGACACAAGCGCTGAAGGAAATCGAAACGCGCTTCGACTTCAAGGGAAGCAAAAGCAACATCACGCTGGAGGACGATCAACTCGTCGTGCATTCGGACAGCGACTACAAGCTGAAGAGCGTCGTGGATATTCTCCAATCGAAGCTGATCAAACGCGGCGTACCGATCTTGAACATGGAATACGGCAAGATCGAGGCCGCTTCCGGCGGAACCGTCCGCCAGAACATTAAGATGAAGCAGGGAATCGACCAAGAGAACGCGAAGAAGATGAATATCTTGATTCGCGATTCCAAGCTGAAAGTAAAAAGCATGATCCAAGGCGATCAACTTCGCATTACGGGCAAGAGCAAAGACGATCTTCAAGCCGTTATGGCCTTGTTAAGGGGCGCCGGGTTGCCTCTGGAGCTTCAATTTAGCAACTACCGGTAAGACGCCTTCCTTTTTGACACGTATAGGGGGTTCGTTTATACTGTTGTGGATAACAACGGACGAACGTTTGGAGGAAGTCATCCATGATAGAGAGAGTCAGCGTCGTCACACTTGGCTGCGAGAAAAATTTGGTCGATTCCGAGATTATGTCGGGACTTATTAATCAGCGAGGATTTACCCTCGTCGACAAACCGGAAGACGCGACTGTCGTTATCGTTAATACGTGCGGGTTCATAGATGCCGCCAAGGAAGAGTCGGTCAATACGATTCTGAATCTGGCGGAGCTTAAGGATACGGCCCGATTGAAGGCATTAATCGTCTCGGGTTGCCTTACCCAGCGTTACAAAAAAGAATTAATGGAAGAAATGCCCGAGATCGACGGAATCGTCGGAACGGGAGACTTCCATAAGATTAACGAAATTATCGACGAGGCGCTTCGCGGACGCAAGCCGGTCTACGTAGGGAACCCCGTCTTTAACTATGAAGAAACGCTTCCACGCCTGCTGTCCACGCCGCGCCACACGGCCTACGTCAAAATCGCGGAAGGCTGCGACAACGCTTGTACCTTCTGCAGTATTCCGATTATGCGCGGCAAGTTCCGTAGCCGTTCGATCGAATCGATCGTCGCGGAAGCGAAAATGCTTGCCGATCAAGGCGTAAAGGAAATCAGCTTGATCGCCCAAGACTCTACGAACTACGGGACGGACTTGTACGAAGGTTTTAAGCTACCCGATCTATTGAACCGGGTTAGCGAAGTGCCGGGCATCGAGTGGGTTCGCTTGCATTATGCGTATCCTGGCTTCTTCACGGACGAATTGATCGAGACGATCGCCACGAATCCTAAAGTGTGCGATTATATCGACATGCCCTTGCAGCATAGCGAGGATTCGATCTTGAAGAGAATGCGCAGACCCGGTCGCCAACGCGACGTCAGAGAATTGGTTGGCAAAATCCGCGCCCGCATTCCGGACGTGGCCTTGCGCACTTCGATGATCGTCGGGTTCCCGGGAGAAACCGAGGAGGACTTCGAGCGGTTGTGCGATTTCGTCCGCGAGATGAAATTCGACCGCTTGGGCGTGTTCGCTTACTCGCAAGAGGAAGATACGCCGGCTAACCGGTTGCCGGATCAGTTGACCGACGAAGTGAAGCAATACCGTGCCAACACGCTGATGGAAATTCAGCGCGAAGTCGCGGGCGGCAATGCCTCGAAGTATGTAGGCCGTACGATTGATGTCCTGGTGGAGCGCTATGACGGTCGCAGCGATGTCTATATCGGCCGCAGTCAATACGATGCTCCCGAAGTGGACGGAGAAGTGTTCATCTCGAACTGCCCGGTGCAAATCGGCGAGATTAGCAAGGTTAGAATTACCCATGCGTATGAGTATGATTTGTCAGGGGAGGGAATCGCGTGAACCTCGCCAATCGGATCACGCTTGCCAGAATTTTTCTAGTACCGATCGTAACGATTTTTCTGTTGGTTAAACTAAACATCGAACCACTCACGATCGGAAGCTATTCGATTTCCTATAATCAAGTTTTCGCTTTGCTGTTGTTCATTATCGCGGCAAGCACCGACGGGCTCGACGGTTATATCGCCCGTAAGCGCAAGATCGTGACGAATCTCGGCAAGTTGCTTGATCCGCTCGCGGACAAGTTGCTGATGGCTGCGGTTCTGATCGCGCTCGTGCAGATGGAGAAGCTGGGCGCGTGGGTTGCCATCATTATTATAAGCCGAGAATGGGCGGTTACCGGGCTTAGGCAGGTCGCCTTGCTGGAAGGCGCGGTTTTGGCCGCGAGTAAATGGGGCAAATGGAAGACGGCGGTTCAGATTACGATGATCATCGTGCTGTTGCTCAACAACTTCCCCTTTAACTTTATCGATCTGCGCATTGATTGGGTCGTCATTTGGGCCTCTGTGCTTATCACGGTTTATTCCGGCATCGACTATTTCGTGAAGAACAAAAACTTGATTCCGGTTTCGGACTAATTCTGTTTCGGGGACGTTGACGAAGTCGAGCAGCGTCGAGCGGTAAGCTTTGAGTTACATATATCGAGGTGCGAGGTGCGTTACATAGCATGAGAGCAGAGATTATCGCTGTCGGCACGGAGCTCCTCCTCGGTCAAATCGTAAACACGAACGCCCAGTATCTGTCGAGAGGTTTGGCAGAGCTGGGCATTGATGTTTATTACCAGACCGTGGTGGGCGACAACAAGGAACGGTTGATGCACGCGATCGGAATCGCTCGCGGCAGGGCGGACCTGCTTGTTTTTACGGGCGGTCTGGGACCGACGCTGGACGATCTGACGCGCGATGCCCTCGCCGAGTATTTGGGGCGCGGGATCGAGTTGCATGAGCCTTCCATGGACAAAATCATGAAGATGTTCGCCGGTCGCGGCGGTGCTTTCATCGAGAGCAACCGCCGCCAGGCGCTGCTGATCGAAGGGGCGACTCCGCTACGTAATGATACGGGGCTTGCGGTCGGTAATGCGTTGAGCGCGGACGGCACCCATTACTTATTGTTGCCGGGGCCGCCGCGCGAGATGAAGCCGATGTTCGATAACGACGGCTCGGCGTGGCTTAAGGAACGGCTCGGACAATCGTTCGCCTTGCATTCGGTCATGCTCAAGTTCGCCGGCATCGGAGAATCGGGCTTGGAGGATCTGTTGATCGATTTGATCCGTGAGCAGCAGGACCCTACCATCGCACCTTACGCGAAGGAAGGGGAGGTCGCGATCCGCGTATCCACGAAAGCGACGGACGCGGAGGAAGCCGCCCGGAAGCTCGAAGGGACGTTAAACGCGATTCGCGGCAGAACTTCGGCGTATTTGTACGCGGAGGAGGATCTGACCCTCGAGGCGACGGTCGTGCGCGAGCTCACGAGGCGGCAATTGACGCTGACGCTGGCGGAAAGCTGCACGGGCGGTTTGGTGTCCGAGCTGATCACGACGATTCCGGGGAGCGCTGTCGTCTATCTCGGAGGCATCGTAACTTATAGCAACGCGATGAAAATGCGGCAGCTCGGCGTGCCCGAAGCGTTGCTGGAAGGCTTGGACGCGCCGGGAGCGATCAGCGCGGAGACCGCCGTCGCGATGGCGGAGGGCATGCGCGCCGTCGCCGATTCGGACTTCGCGCTGTCGATTACCGGCAACGCCGGTCCGGCTGCCGCGGAGGAGAAGCCCGTCGGCCTCGTTTACGTCGGCTTGGCCGAGCGGGGGCGGGAGACGCGCGTGGAGAAGCTGCAGCTATCCGGCGATAGGGAAGGCATCCGCCTTCGCGCCGCGAAACGGGCGCTCTACATGCTCTGGCAATCGCTTATGGGGCAGGGTTAAGGTAGGCTTCGACGTTTGGGTAAATAGGGTAGCGTTAGGCATTAGTCATGTGCGCGTTGCTTCGCTTTTGTCGATATCCCTTTGGCTCAGGAAGCGATTCACCTAATCTAATATACTCGTTTCGAGCACTCTATTTTCCCGTAGCTGCTCGATTCGTCGAAGTAAGGTTCTGTCAGACCACTAACTGTCTCGGAGCAGCTCGATTCGGCGAATTAAGGATCTGCCGGATCACTAACTAACTCGTAGCTGCTCGATTTGTCTAAGTAAGCTTCTGTCAGACCACTAATTGTCTCGAAGTAACTTGATTCGGCGAATTAAGGTTCTGTCAGACCACTAACTGTCTCGAAGCTGCTCGATTCGTCGAATTAAGGTTCTGTCAGACCACTAACTGCCTCGGAGTGGCTCGATTCGGCGAATTAAGGATCTGCCAGACCACTAACTGTCCTGTAGCTGCTCGATTCGGCGAAGTAAGGTTCTGTCAGACCACTAACTAACTCGGGAGGCAGGCTTGTAGCGAATTGCGCGGTTTATCCGAGTTAAGTGGGCAGACGAGGCAGGCTTAAGGCGAATGGTGCTATTTAATGGTTGATCGGATGCGTTACCTATCAGAAATAAGTCTCATTCCTCAATAATGTGACATAAAATTGTCGATACTTGTCAATTTTATGGAGTTATGATAAGGTTGTCATGAAAGTTGCGGAAGAACCGTAGCGAAGATTACTTTGCTGCGGTTCTTTTTTCATAAAAAAATCGAACAAATGTTCTCAAAAAGCTTGGCAAACTCATAGAAACACGGTATGATAAAACTATCAAAGAAAAGGATGTGGGTGTGTTGTCGGATCGTCGCGCCGCATTAGACATGGCCTTGCGCCAGATTGAGAAGCAATTCGGTAAAGGCTCCGTTATGAAACTCGGAGAGAACGCTAAGATGCAAGTAGAGACGGTTTCCAGCGGAGTATTGGCACTAGACATAGCGCTTGGCATAGGCGGATATCCGCGCGGGCGGATCATAGAAGTATACGGACCGGAATCCTCCGGTAAAACAACGGTTTCCCTTCATGCAATCGCCGAGGTGCAACGCGTTGGCGGCACGGCCGCATTTATCGATGCGGAGCATGCGCTTGACCCGGCGTACGCAAGAAGCCTTGGCGTAAATATCGACGAGCTATTGCTCTCCCAACCGGATACGGGCGAACAGGCGCTTGAAATCGCCGAAGCGCTCGTACGCAGCGGCGCCGTCGATATTATCGTCGTCGACTCCGTAGCGGCGTTAGTGCCTAAAGCGGAAATCGAAGGCGACATGGGGGACTCCTTCGTCGGTTTGCAAGCCCGGTTGATGTCCCAAGCGATGCGCAAGCTTTCCGGCGCGCTCAGCAAGTCGAAATGTCTTGCTATCTTCATTAACCAACTGCGCGAGAAAATCGGCGTTATGTTCGGTAACCCGGAGACGACTCCAGGCGGCCGCGCGCTGAAGTTCTATGCGAGCGTTCGTCTTGACGTGCGTCGCGTAGAAGCGATCAAGCAAGGCAACGACGTTGTCGGTAACCGCACGAAAATCAAAGTCGTGAAGAACAAAGTAGCGCCTCCGTTTAAGCAAGCGGACGTCGATATCATGTACGGCGAGGGAATCTCCAAAGTCGGCAGCATCATCGATATCGGAGCGGAGCAGGATATTATCCAGAAGAGCGGCGCATGGTTCTCTTATAATAGCGAACGACTGGGCCAAGGCCGCGAGAATGCGAAGCAGTACTTGAAGGATAACCCTGAAGTGTCCGATAGAATCGAGAAACAAATCCGTGAAGCTCTGCTCACCTCTTCGCTTGGAGCGGCCGGTACGCCTTCTTTCGCGGACAACGACGATGAAGAAGATACGGAGTTCGGCGAAGAAATTTAAGCTGGAATTCAAATAGATCCAACACGAAAGGCGGCATATGATGCCGCTCTTTGTGTTTTGGCGGGAAGGAGGCTGCTGAGAAGCGGTGTACAAGTCCAGGAAGCCTTATAAAGCCAAGAAGAGCTCAGAAGAAGGGGCGGCCGCTGCGTTGCCTTACCCGGTGCTTGGAGCGGTCGTGGAAGCGATCGAGGCCCATACGAGGAAAGCCCATATGTATCGGATCTATCTCAAGCTGGAGTTGGATGAGAACGGCGAGGGATTTGAGGATTCGGAGAGTGATTTCGATGCGAGTCCGGAATTCGGCCGACGAATGGAAGTTCCCGGAGAAGCGAAAGCTGCCGGATCGGTATCCGACGACGTCAGCCAGCTTTCGCTTGACTGGAACGACGAGGTCGACGCTCTGATCTCGGGCGCGAAGACGGCCAAGTACAATGCTGAAGCGGTCGTGACGGTTCACGAGGATACGCTCGTCGGCTGGCGGCTGCTGAAGGGCCGTCGGTTGGATGCGGCGGAATACGAGAAACTGAAGCAAGAGGAACAGAAGGAAGAGGCGTATCGTTCCGCGCTGTACATGCTGGAGACGAAGGCTAGGACGACGGCGGAGCTGTCCCGGGCGCTGAAACGAAAAGGCTACGAGGCGGAGATCATTGCGGCGTGCGTAGAACGTCTGCAAGCGCGAAGGTTCGTGGACGATGCGGCTTACGCGAAGCGATTCGCGGAACAACGCGCAAGCGGTCAGCGGAAGGGGCGGATGCTCATCCGCCAGGAGCTGATGCAACGAGGCGTCGGTCGCGCGGACGTGGATCGGGCATTGGAAGAGCTGGACAGTCAAGTAGAGGAATCGGCGGCGTTGTCGTTAGCGCGCAAAAAGTGGCCAAGCACGAAAGGAAACGACAGGGAACGGAAGATGAAATTGTTGGCCTTGCTTATGCGCCGAGGCTACCCTTCCGGCATCGCCCGAACAGCCGTGCAGCAAGCGATTGCGGAGGCAGGGGATGCCGAATCCGACGGGGATGATGACGAAGGATACGGTTACGATTCCATTTCTATGGAAGATTAATGAACCCCTTGTCCATTAAAGGAGTGCTGGCGGAGAACCTTGCTTGACAATCTAATTTCGCAAAAGATAAAATGAATCTGTATTCCATCTTCCCAACCGAAATCGTTTTTCCTTCCAAAAAACGATTCGGTACGCGTTTTTTCGACCATTATGCTTTGCTCACATGTAATCAAACGGTTTAGAAACCGGAAAATCAATTGAATAAGTGTCCCCAAGCGGTTGCCTTGGTGATGCAACGAGGAGGTGAGACCATGGAACTCCAGTCGTGGATCTGGGTCTTGATCGTTCTCGTTGTTGGCGTCCTTTGCTTTGGGATCGGTTATGTCGCACGCAAATCCATTGCGGAAGCCAAAATCTCTAGCGCCGAAGCGGCTGCCATTCAAATTGTCGAAACTGCCAAAAAAGAATCGGAAGCCGTTCGCAAAGAAACGGTGCTGGAAGCCAAAGACGAGGTGCATAAGCTCCGTAACGAAGCGGAACGCGATATTCGCGAACGCCGCAACGAAATTCAACGCCTGGAAAGGCGGCTATTGCAGAAGGAAGAGTCGCTGGATCGCAAGCTAGAAGCGTTGGAACGCAAAGAGGAGCAAGTCGCCAACAAAGAGAAACGCATCGAAGAAATTCAGGGCCAGATCGAGTTGCTGCAAAAGCAACAAATGACCGAGTTGGAGCGCATTTCCAACCTGTCGACGGAAGATGCCAAGCAAATGATCTTGTCGAACGTCGAACAGGAAGTGCGTCACGAAACGGCTCAAATGATCAAAGAAATCGAGCATCAGGCGAAAGAAGAGGGCGACAAGAAAGCCCGCGATATTATCTCGCTCGCGATTCAACGTTGCGCCGCGGATCACGTGGCGGAGACGACGGTATCCGTCGTCACGTTGCCTAACGAAGAGATGAAGGGACGCATTATCGGTCGTGAAGGCCGTAACATCCGTGCTCTTGAGACTTTAACGGGTATAGACCTCATTATCGATGATACGCCTGAAGCGGTTATACTGTCGGGCTTCGATCCGATTCGCCGCGAGATCGCTCGTACTTCGCTTGAGAAACTTGTCGCGGACGGACGGATTCATCCGGCCCGCATCGAGGAAATGGTGGAGAAGTCCCGTAAGGAAGTTGACGAACGGATTCGCGAGTATGGCGAGCAAGCCACTTTCGAAGTGGGCGTGCATGGTCTGCATCCGGATCTGATCAAAATCCTTGGCCGTCTGAAATTCCGGACGAGCTACGGCCAGAACGTGTTGAAGCACTCGATGGAAGTCGCCTACTTAACCGGTTTGATGGCCGGCGAACTGGGAGAAGACATTACGCTTGCGAAACGCGCTGGTTTACTCCATGATATCGGCAAAGCGCTCGACCACGAAGTGGAAGGCTCGCATGTCGAGATCGGCGTGGAATTGGGCAAGAAGTACAAAGAACACCCCGTCGTCATCAACAGTATCGCATCCCACCACGGCGACGTGGAGGCGACATCCGTCATCGCGATGCTCGTCGGAGCGGCCGACGCGCTTAGCGCCGCCCGTCCGGGAGCTCGCCGCGAAACTCTGGAGACTTACATCCGCCGGCTCGAGAAGCTGGAGGCCATCTCCGAATCGTTCGATGGCGTCGAGAAGTCGTACGCGATTCAAGCCGGACGCGAAGTTCGCGTCATGGTGCAGCCCGAGAAAATCGACGATACCGAGGCGTTCCGCTTAGCCCGGGATATTACGAAGAAAATCGAGGGTGAACTGGACTATCCGGGCCACATCAAGGTAACTGTCATCCGTGAAACCCGCGCGGTGGAATACGCGAAATAAAGAAATAAATCACGAAAAGCAGGGAAGGATGAAAAGTGGCTGCGGCAAAATGCAGCCACTTTTCCCTTTTTCACAAGGAAGGCGAGTTGAGAGAACATGAAAATCGTATTTATCGGCGATATCGTCGGCAATGTCGGCAGAGATACCGTCAAACGGTTGTTGCCGTGGTTGAAGGACAAATACAATCCCCACATCATTATCGCGAACGGCGAAAATGCCGCGGGCGGACGAGGAATCAACGCGGCGATCGCGCGCGAATTATTCGACTGGGGCGTTCACGGCATTACGATGGGCAATCATACGTGGGATAACCGCGAAATCTTCGAATTCATCGACGACGAGCCGCGCATCGTGCGCCCGTCCAACTTACCGCCAGGTACGCCGGGACGAGGCAGCATGATCGTTAGAGGCAACGGCAAAGAGCTGGGCGTCGTGAACCTGATCGGACGCACATTCCTGCCGCCGGCGGAATGTCCGTTCCGGACCGCCGATGAAGATATCGAGGAGCTTCATCGCCATACGAAATGCGTACTCGTCGATTTCCATGCGGAAGCGACGAGCGAGAAAATCGCCATGGGCTGGCACTTGGACGGTTACGCGTCCTTGGTCGTCGGCACTCACACGCATGTGCAGACCAACGATGCGCGGATCTTACCGGAAGGTACGGCTTACTTAACGGATTCGGGAATGACCGGCCCGCGCGACGGCGTGTTAGGGATGGATAAGGAAACGGTATTGCGCCGTTTCATAACCGGAATGCCGGGAAGATTTACGGTAGCGGAAGGAAAATGGACGCTGAACGGCGTGTTCGTGGACATTGACGAAACGACAGGAAAAGCGGTCAAAATCCAGAATATTTCCGTGGACGAGGACTCTTGGATCGCCGTATAGAAAATTACGCCATAAAATGAAGCTTTCATGACCATCCCTCTCGGGAAAAGAAGGAATTATCGGTTGGGTTACCGAATAAGTATGCCTAAGTGGGCCCAACCATGGATTCCGTTGAAACCCCGATGCAACCAATAAAGAACCGGGTTGTCATAAGAGGAGGTACTGGTCATGGAAGTATTAAAGGTTTCCGCAAAGTCCAATCCAAATTCCGTAGCAGGCGCACTGGCTGGCGTTCTCCGCGAACGCGGGGCCGCCGAACTGCAAGCGATTGGCGCCGGGGCACTCAACCAAGCGGTGAAAGCCGTCGCGATCGCCCGGGGCTTCGTAGCGCCAAGCGGCGTGGATCTGATCTGCATCCCGGCTTTTACGGATATCGTGATCGATGGAGAAGATCGGACGGCAATCAAGTTGATCGTCGAACCGAGGTAAAGAACAGTAGGATTCATATGACCTGTTACAGGATGCGAATCGCAAGTAGCGCTAATGCGTTACCGGGCGAAGGCATCGTTGCGGCAGGTTTTTTTGTGCCGTTCTCTGTCAAGCGAACGAGCGAATGAACGCGAAGGGGGCTAACAAATGAGAGTCGCGGATCTTCACGTCGACGTGCTAAGTAAATTGCTAGAGAAGCCGGAGCGAAAGTGGACGGCTACGGAAGCGGACGAGGCTTTCGACGCGACGCCCGCTAGATTAGAGAAAGGCGGCGTCGCGCTTCAGGTGTTCGCTTTGTACTTGCCGGACGCGATTCCTTCGAATCCGGAGTCCTTGTTCCTCGGAGCAGAGTTATTCTGGAGCAAAGTGCTTGCAACCAATGGCATGAAGCTGATTCGCCGATCCGGGGATATCGAGAACGCGCGGCAAGAAAATAAGATCGGAGCGTTACTCTCCCTTGAAGGTGCCGACGGACTGAAAGGCCAACTGTGGGCGCTGCGTTTGTTGTACCGCTTGGGTTTGCGCTTGTTGGGACCGACATGGAACCATGCCAATTGGGCATGCGACGGTGCGCTTGAACCACGGGGAGCGGGACTAACGAAAGCAGGCAAGCAGTTGGTTACGGAATGCGAAAATCTGGGTATCCTAGTAGATGTGTCCCATTTATCCGACAAGGGCTTCTGGGATGTGGCGGAGCGAGCCTCTCGTCCTTTTTTCGCGTCCCATTCCAATGCTCGCTCGATCGTCGACAACCCGCGCAACCTGACGGACGAACAGATTGATGCGATTGTCTCCGCGCATGGCATTATCGGGCTGACCTTCGTGCCTTGGTTCGTGACGGCGACCGAGCCTGCTTCTATCGACGATCTTCTTCGCCACGTGGAGCACGTCTGCTCGCTCGGGGGCGCCGATCATATCGCGTTCGGCTCGGATTTTGACGGAATCTCGCGCCACGTACAAGGTTTGACGCACCCGGGACAGTATCCGGATCTCGCCGATGCGTTACTAAAACGCTACTCGGAGACGCAAGTCATCGGGTTTATGGGAGCAAACGCAATCCGATATTTTACAAAAAATCTAAAGGGTTGAATTGTTCGCACGCAAACGATCTCATGCCGGCATCGATCTGATCGCAAAGAACTATATTTCCATTGTTCGAATATGTCTTGCAATTTACGTTCGTTAAACATAATATTTATTACGATAATAAAAAATAATATAGGCTATTTCTGTCGAAAATTGACGAACCAGAGATTAAGAGGAGATGGGCACTGTGATCAGTCAACTGTCATGGAAAATTGGCGGCCAGCAAGGGGAAGGCGTGGAAAGTACGGACCGTATTTTCTCCACTGCGTTAAACCGGCTGGGCTACTACCTGTATGGGTACCGACACTTTTCCTCGCGGATTAAAGGCGGACACACGAACAACAAAATCCGCATCAGCACGAAGCCGATTCGAGCGATATCCGATGACCTGGACATTCTAGTCGCATTCGACCAGGAAAGCATCGATCTGAACGCAGGAGAGCTTCGTCCGGGCGGAATCGTCGTCGCCGACGCGAAATTCTCGCCCACGATTCCCGAGGGCGTCCAAGCACGGCTTTTCGCGGTACCGATTACAGCCATTGCAGAAGAATTAGGCACCTCCCTCATGAAAAATATGGTTGCATCCGGTGCTTCCTGGGGCCTGTTAGGCTTACCTATGGAAGTGTTTAATAAAGCGGTAGAAGAAGAATTCGGTCGTAAAGGTCCGGCTATCGTAGAGAAAAACGTCGAAGCGGTGCGCCGCGGAGCGGAATTCGTGCTCGAGCAAGCGGGCGGACCTCTCGATGAGTTCAAGCTCGAGGACGCCGACGGCAAGCAGAAGCTGTTCATGATCGGTAACGAAGCGCTAGCTCTTGGGAGCGTAGCTGCAGGATGCCGACTCATGTCCGCTTATCCGATTACCCCGGCCTCGGAGATTATGGAATACTTGATCAAAAAACTTCCTAAGTTCGGCGGTACGGTCGTTCAGACGGAGGACGAAATCGCCGCGGTAACGATGGCGATCGGCGCGAACTACGCCGGCGTTCGTACGATGACGGCTTCCGCGGGTCCCGGGCTTGCGCTCATGATGGAAGCGATCGGCCTCTCCGGCATGACGGAAACGCCTCTCGTAATCGTCGATACGCAGCGGGGCGGTCCGTCCACGGGCTTGCCGACGAAACAGGAGCAATCCGACATTAACGCGCTCATCTACGGCACGCACGGAGAAATTCCGAAGCTGGTCGTCGCTCCGAGCACGATCGAGGAATGCTTCTACGATATGATCGAAAGCTTTAACATCGCGGAAAAATATCAAATCCCGGTCATCATCGCGACGGACTTGCAATTGTCTCTCGGCAAGCAAACGTCCGAAGCGCTCGACTACGACAAGATCGTCATCGAACGGGGCAAGCTGATTACGGAAGAACTGCCGCCTAACGAAGACAATCGTTTGTTCAAACGTTACGAGCTGACCGATGACGGCATCTCCCCGCGCGTGCTGCCGGGCGCTAAGCACGGCATTCACCATGTGACGGGAGTCGAGCACGACCAAGAAGGCAGACCGTCGGAAAATGCGCTCAACCGCGAGAAGATGATGGACAAACGCTTAGGCAAGATTCGCGACCTGCGCGTTACGAACGCGATCAAAGCGATCGCGCCTAACGAGAACCCGGATCTGCTAATTATTGCGATGGGGTCTACTGGCGGCACGATCGAAGAAGCGCGCGAGCGTCTAACGGCCGAAGGAATCTCCACAAACCACGTGATGGTACGTCAGATGTTCCCGTTCCCGTCCGAGATGCTGGAGCCTCACCTTGCGGCGGCGAAACAAATCGTCGTTCTCGAGAACAACGCGACGGGCCAGCTCGCTAACTTGATCAAACAAAACATCGGATATCACGATAAAATCCGTAACCTGCTTAAATATGACGGAACGCCGTTCTTGCCTTCGGAAATTCACAAAGCCTGCAAGGAGTTGATCTAAGAGATGGCTACGTTCAAAGAGTTTCGCAACAATGTAAAGCCGAACTGGTGCCCGGGCTGCGGCGACTTCTCCGTACAGGCGGCGATCCAACGCGCGGCGGCTAACGTCGGCCTCGAGCCGGAACAACTCGCGGTCATCTCCGGTATCGGCTGCTCGGGTCGGATTTCCGGTTACATTAACGCGTACGGGCTGCACGGCATTCATGGCCGCTCGCTCCCGATCGCGCAAGGCGTTAAGCTCGCGAACCGCGAGCTTACGGTTATCGCGTCCGGCGGCGACGGAGACGGCTTCGCGATCGGCATGGGACATACGGTCCATGCGATTCGCCGTAACCTCGACGTGACGTATATCGTCATGGACAACCAGATTTACGGGTTGACCAAAGGACAAACGTCCCCGCGCAGCGCGGAAGGCTTCAAGACGAAGTCGACTCCGGAAGGCTCGATCGAGTCCACGTTGTCGCCGCTCGAGATCGCTTTGTCCGCGGGCGCGACATTCGTCGCCCAGTCGTTCTCCAGCGACTTGAAGCAGTTGACCGCGTTGATCGAAGCCGGCCTTAACCATAAGGGCTTCTCGCTCATTAACGTATTCAGCCCTTGCGTTACGTTCAACAAAGTGAACACGTACGACTGGTTCAAGGAAAACATCGTGAATCTGGAGCAGTTCCCGGATTACGATCCGTCCAACCGCATCGCGGCCATGACCAAGATCATGGAAACGAACGGCATGGTAACGGGTCTGATCTACCAGAACAAAGAGCGCAAGTCGTACGAGGATCTGGCCGTCGGCTTCAAGCAAGAAGCGCTTTCCAAACAGGATTTGAAGCTGTCCCGTCAAGACTTCGACAAATTGTTGACAGAATTCAAATAAACGGTCGAATCAAGAGGCGCGCGGGTTTGTCCCGTGCGCCTCTTGGCGTTATACTTGGAATAGGAAAACGTAGGAAAGGTTGTGTTACGATGAGCAAACAAGTTCCCGTCGGCGTATCGGCGCGACATATTCATCTGACTCAGGAGCACGTGGAGGTTTTGTTCGGGAAAGGAGCCGCTCTCACCGAGTTCAAACCGCTCTCGCAGCCCGGGCAATTCGCCGCCAACGAAACGGTAGCCGTGCACGGTCCGAAAGGATCTTTCGCTAAAGTTCGCATTCTCGGGCCTGCTCGCAAGGCAACCCAGCTCGAAGTGTCGCGCACGGACGCATTCGCGTTAGGCCTAATGCCTCCGGTGCGCGAATCCGGAAGTATCGAAGGAACTCCCGGCATTCGAATCGTAGGGCCGGTCGGAGAAGTGACCGTAGACCAAGGCGTTATCGTGGCTGCCCGTCATATTCATTTCCATACGTCGGACGCCGAGCGTTGGGGCATTCAGGATAAGCAGTTGCTTAAGGTGCGCGTGGGCGGCGAGAGAGGTCTCGTGTTCGAACAGGTTCTGGCTCGAGTATCCGATCAATTCGCGCTCGATATGCATATCGATACCGACGAAGGCAACGCAGCTGGAGTCAAGACAGGCGATGTCGCCGAGATCGTAGAGTCATAGCTTAAGCCAGCAGGTTCATGCTATAATACGAAAGATTAACTAGTTGCGGAATAATCGCGAGTAGGGGGAAGGGAAATGGCCAAAGAATCCAAGGATTTTAGCAAATACTTCGATTTCTCCGGTGCCAAAGTCATTTCCGAGGACCACAACGGCAAAACGATCCGCCTGAACGGGCGTGACATTCATATCGTCTCCGAGCCCGATTACCGGCAAGAGAAGCAGCGGGGCAAAGAAGACATACAAGTCCACTATGACAATGCCGTTACGGACGAATTGAAGACCCTTGGGTACGGAAAAAAATACTTAATCCAAACGTACGGCTGCCAGATGAACGAGCACGATACCGAAGTGATGCGGGGCTTGTTCGAGGAAATGGGTTACGAGCCGACGGAAGACCGCAAAATTGCCGACGTGATTCTTTTTAACACGTGCGCCGTCAGGGAGAACGCGGAAGACAAAGTGTTCGGCGAGCTCGGACATATGAAGGTTCTGAAGCTGCAACGCCCGGAAGTCATTCTCGGCGTCTGCGGATGCATGTCGCAGGAAGCTTCCGTCGTGAATCGCATCATGCAGAAGCATCCGCATGTGGACCTTATTTTCGGAACGCATAATATTCATCGTCTTCCGCACTTGTTGCGGGAAGCGCACTTCGGCAAAGAGATGGTCATCGACGTCTGGTCGAAGGAAGGCGACATCATCGAGAATTTACCTAAGAAGCGGACCGAAGGTCTACGCGCTTGGGTGAATATCATGTATGGCTGCGATAAGTTCTGCACGTATTGCATCGTGCCTTATACTCGCGGCAAGGAACGCAGCAGGCTGCCGGAGGACGTCATCGCCGAGGTTCGCGATCTGGCGCGGCAAGGCTTTAAGGATATTACGCTGCTCGGCCAGAACGTGAACGCCTACGGCAAAGATTTCACGGACCGCGACTATCGCTTCGGCGATCTGATGGACGACCTTCGTCTGATCGATATCCCGCGTATCCGTTTTACGACGTCGCACCCGCGCGATTTCGACGATCATCTGATCGAAGTGCTCGCCAAAGGCGGCAATCTCGTAGAGCATATCCATCTGCCGGTGCAATCCGGCAGCACGGAAGTTCTGAAACGGATGAGCCGCAAGTATTCGCGCGAGCGTTACCTGGAGCTCGCACGACGCATACGCGCCGAGATTCCGGGTGCCGTCCTTACTACGGACGTAATCGTAGGTTTCCCGGGGGAAACGGAGGAACAGTTCGAAGAGACGCTTACGCTCATGCGCGAAGCGGGAATCACTTCGGCCTATACGTACTCGTATTCCCCGCGCGAAGGAACTCCGGCGTTCGAAATGGCGGACGACGTAACCGAAGCGGTGAAGAAGAAGCGACTTGCGCGCCTGAACGAGTTGATCGGCCAGTTATCGCACGAGCATCATACTTCGCTCGTCGGACAGGTGATCGAGGTGCTCGTAGAAGGCGAGAGCAAGAACAATGCCAACATCTTATCCGGACGCAGCCGTTCGAATAAGCTCATACATTTTGAAGGAAACAAGGAATGGATCGGGCAGTTCGTACAAGTACGAGTGACGGCGGCCCAGTCTTGGTACGTGAAAGCGGAAGTCGTAACGGAACCGGCCTTGGCCGAACAAGTCGGTTAACCCGGCAATCGCAACAGATTCGAACGGAGGAAATTATTCAATGTCTGGACAAGCGCACGATCATGATCACGACCACAATCACGAGGATGGATGCTCGGTACCGATTTTCGATAACCGGGATCTAATCATTCGCGAAGATATTTTGGCAAGAACGAAAGAACTCGCCCAATTGATCACGACTACGGAAGAAGTCGAGTTATATCAACGTTCGGAGAAGCTGATTCAAACGCACGAACGCGTGCAAGGGCTGATCACGACGATCAAGAAGAAGCAGAAGGAGCTCGTCGCCTTCCAGAATACGTTCAAGAACCCGGCTATGGTCGAGAAAATCGAGGCGGAGATCGACGCGATCCAAGACGAGCTCGATAATATCCCGATCGTTCAGCAATTCCAGCAAAGCCAAGTAGACGTAAACTACTTGTTGCAATCTATCGTTTCCGTTATTCGCGATTCGGTGGCGGAGAAGATCGACGTCGAAGCGGCGAAGCCGGCTGAAGATCCCGAAGAGTGCGATTGATTCGCCAAAAACCAAGAGGCCACGCTTACGCGTGGCCTTTCGCATGCAGTTGATGGCGTCGGATGGTTAACGGATGCCGTTCGGGGTCGGAGTCAAGCTCAAAGTGAAGTTCCGCTGATCGAATTGAAGAATATGTTGCTGATTCGCGCCTAGCCTCCATTTCTGAAGCCAAAGAGCGGGCAAACGTAACCGTTCGTCGGAAAGATTAGCGGGAACGTGAAGACGAAGCGGGGCGATGTTCCGACCATATCGCACTTTAATAATCGAACCTTGCTTCTCGGGAATGCCAAGCCGCGCCAGCAATTCGTAGCCGACGGAGAGTAAGCCGGGTCCGAGCGTGCTTGTCGTCAACAAGGAACGGGTCTCGCTAAGCGGAGCGGGCTTGAGGATAAGCGAATGATCGCCTTGATTGTAGGTAAGTAAATATCTACGCAGAGCAGTGAGTTGAAATTGCTTGGCTAGAGCGTAGTTCATCTCCATGAAGTCGGCAAAGCATTCTCTTCCTTCCAAAAATTGAAGCTGGATATCTTGCTTGATCGTGCCTCGCTTAAGGGTTATTGGCGTATTGCGGGGAATGGCAAGCAATTCCGATGCGGAATCGGAGCTGTTGAGGGTGAGCACGACGGTATGGACGGGAAGCTTGGCGATAAACAAGTCTAGGCGACCGCTTGCCATAGGGATGGGACACGCTCCTTCAAAGGCGGATGAATCTCTGAATTCTTCCACTTTATGCGAGCGGGAGGGACCCTGTTTGTATCTTCGTCCTGAAACGAAAAGAAGGGCTTCCGCGATAATCGGAAGCCCTGTCTTATACGGGATATTTCTATTGCTTTCTTGCGCGGATGGCCGGAAGAACCGGACGAACGGCTAAGACAACGAGGGTGGCCACGACGGCTTTGATCGCATCGCCTGGCAAGAAGGGATAGAGTCCATTTCTTAGTGCGCCCTGCAACGTATTGTATTTGTCGCTATTGACCGAATGGGCGAGCCATGGGACACCGCTCGTGTAAAGCAGCAACGAACCGAACCCGAACACGGCGAGCAAAAGCATGATTTGCTGCGTGCGCGTAAGCTTCTTGCTTTTCGCGAATAAAGCGTCGCTGACGAGACCGATGAGTAGCGCGGCGATCGGGTACATCCATATGTAGCCGGCGGTAGGTCCTGTTAACTTGGCGATGCCGCCTGCTCCGCCGATTAACGGAAGTCCAGTAGCGGTAAGCGCAACGACGAGGAAAATACTCCAGAAGCCATAAACGGCGCCGAGCAAACCGCCCGCGAGCATAATGGCGAACGTACCGAGCGTGATCGGCACTTGGGTGAAGCCCAGAGGAATTTTGATCAGGGTAGCGACGATAAACAAAGCGCCGAATAGCGCGATGAATACGACGCCTCGAATCCAGTTCGTGTTAGCAGCACCGGAAAGCGATGAGGAAATGGCTTGCTTGGATTTCACAGATGTAGCGGTTTCTCTTTCTTGATTGGACATTGTCAAATAGCCTCCTGAATGTTAACCTGTATTCATGATGTTGGTTAACAATTGCGATTGTAGCATGCCTTAGATCGATTTGAAAAGAGGGAATTCGAAAAATGAAGAAACGTTCCGCCGAGCGAATGACGCTTAAGGACGTGTCCGTATATGGAGAGAACGAGCTCGACGAGGCTCAAGTCCGTCTTGAAAATATCACGCTATCGATCTCCGCGGGCGAATGGCTGAACGTCGTCGGAGTAAACGGAAGCGGGAAGTCTACGCTCGTCAGATTGCTTGCGGGCTTACATACTTTCGGGGCGGTAGGAGAGCTGGAACGAGGATTCGCCGGCGAGAGAGGCAGTCCGATCGTCTTGCAGCAACCGAAAGCGCAATTGTTCGGAGAGACGCCACGCGAAGAAATCGTGTTCGCGTTAGAATGGCGGGGGATCGAGGGACAAGAGATCGCCGCGCAAGCGGAACGCGCGTTGGAACGGGCGGGCTTGAGCGAATTGGCCGACGAGCCCTGGTCAAGGCTGTCCGGAGGTCAGCAGCAGCTTGCCGCGATCGCGGCGGCAACGGCTTCAGTGGCAGATGCGGCTCTCGTCGTGCTGGACGAAGTCACGTCTATGCTCGACGAGTCGAATCGCGACTCGGTGCTGCGAATGGTTCGTGGGCTTCATCGGGAAGGAACGGCGATCGTGTGGGTGACTCAACGGCTAGAAGAGTTGGTTCCGGAAGCTAGAGTCGTGGCTCTGCGCGAAGGGACAGTGTTCTTCGATGGACGGGCACGCGATTTTCTATATGGAGAGGCGGTTGGAGTCCCGGCTGCCGATCCTTCCCCGGTATCCCCTTGCCTCAGGGCGGGGTTAAGATTGCCGTATTTGGCGACTTTGGCGATCGAGCTAAGAAAGCTAGGCAAGTTAAACGATCCGTTGCCGGTTACGTCGGAAGAATGGAGAAAGGTGATGGGGAATGCCGCGGACAAAGAAAACAAAAGAGCGATATAAACTGTCCCAGCCCGTGCCTCTACTCCTAGATGGAATACGTTGGAGGCTTGGCGACGAAAGCGAGAACGCGGCGCGAACATCCGGTCTGAAGCTGGAGCCGGGTACGGTAACCGTATTAATGGGCCCGAATGGCGTAGGCAAGACAACCTTGCTAGAGAAGCTGGCGGGTTTACGACCTGCGGAGAAGCTGCAAGTCTCCTACGGTTCGGAGTCGTTGTGGACTCAAAGCTGGACGGGCAAAGCACGATTGAACGAGAATGCCCTTCTTCAATACGGCTATGCCTGCCAGTCTGCGGAAGACGGCTTGTTCGCAAGAAGCGTAGGCGAGGAAATGAACTACTCTCTTAGACCCTATCCCCTATCCGTCGAAGAGCGATCGGAGAAAACTTCGACAGCTATGAAAGCCGTCGGATGGGACGATTCCTGGGTGGAACGGGATCCTTATCGGATGAGCGGCGGCGAACGGCGCAGAACAGCCCTTGCTTCCGTGTTCGTAAGTCCGGCTCCTTGGCTGTTGCTGGATGAACCTACTGCCGGTTTGGATGGAGCGGGCCACGAGGATGTAGCCAGCCAGCTCCGTAAGATCAAGTCGAGCGGCAAAGGTATCGTACTCGTCTCGCACGATTCCGATTGGGCATTAGCTCTCGCGGATCAAGTCTTGTTGCTTCATTCGGATGGATCTTTACGCTTGTGCAGCCGAGAACAACTGCTAGAGCATCCCCAATGGCTCGAAGAGACCGGAATGACCGTGCCTGAATGGCTGCAAATGGCTCATCTACTTTGGAGCAACGGAGTGTCTCCCGAACAAGCGTGGCATCCGGCGCATGCTGCGGCGGCGATCGCAGCGTCTTGGCCTCCAGATTCGCTAGATTTAGCGGTTGCGGGGAGTGCCGATTTCACGGTTAAGCAAATGCCCAAATCCGCGGATAGAGGCTGGAAACATCGTTTGGCAGGCTTTGATCCGCGGTCGGTGTGGTTGGCCTATGTGTGCCTTTCGACAGGACTATTGTTTCTCGGGGATTGGATTTCCTTAGCCGTGGGGGCAGGCGTTGTTGCGTCTTTACTCGTTGGCGGCCATATATCGCTCAAGCGATGGCAGGGACTGATCGTGAATTACGCCATGTTCTCTATTTTCGCCTCGCTGTTATTCGCATGGGGGACGGGCGGGAATGGTGCGATTGTCGAATGGGGAGCTTTTGCGGAGATGTTGTTTCCTTTCCTACGAACGATGCTTGTCCTATTGCTAGGATTGGCGATTCCGCTCGTCATGTCGCCTTTGGCTTTGCGGAGATCGCTAGAGCAACTGGTGACGATAAAAGGTCGCTCTCTCCGAGGAGCCCGGAGATTGATTCTTATCGTAACCCTGATGATGAGATTCGTGCCGGTGTTATTGGAGCTGTGGGAGCGGTTCGTAAGGATATTCCTTGCCCGCGGCAAGACGGCATCCCGCAATCCGATCGCGTTCGGGAGAAAACTTCGGGATGTGGCCATTCCTTTTCTCCTTGCGTTATTCCGGCTTGGGGACGAGGTGTCGTTAGCGCTTGAGAGCAGAGGAGTCGGCGAAGACAGCCGTCCGACCCACTCGGTTAAGATGAGTTGGCGCTTAAGAGATTATGGTTTCGTCGCGTTCGCGATAGCTTTGGCCGTGGGGCTGTGGGGCTTCGCCAATCGCTAATGCCAGCGCGGATGACTAGGAATCGATCTCTTTATTGAGAGAAAGGATAGCGGCGGTGATTCCTAAGGCTGCCCCGAAGAGGAAACCGGCTTGTAAGCCGCCCAAGGCGTTCAAGCCTCCGGCCAAATAGGGACCGAGGAACATGCCCATGGAATAGGTGGATTGGTAGAAGCCCATCGCCGTCGCACGTTCGGCTGGGACGAAGTTGCGAATCGACAGACTGAGCAGCAGCGGGAAGTATAGCGCCTGGGCGATCCCGTTGAACATCTGAGTCACGGCCAGCCAACCTAGATTCGGACTAAACGGGATCGCGGCGGTGAACAAGGCCGCCGCGAGAAAGCCGACGATGACAATCTTTCGCGTACCGAAGCGGGGCGCCAAGAAACGCCCGCTCCACAAGGAGACAAGAGCGTGCGGGATCATGAAGGAGACGACGATACCCGTTAGCTGGGCCTCGCTGGCGCCAAGCTCGATCGCTTGAAGCGGCGTGAAACCGAACATCGTAATGAACAAGATGCCATGCGCGAGCAACGAAAGAATCGCCACTTTCCATAGCAGAGTGGATCGAAGCACGCGGAATAGCATTGTTTTTTTGGAGACGCGAAGGGCAGTATCGGTATGTTCCGAATTAATTGCTTTGTCCTTGGAATCTAAGGGGATGGCGGGTTTGGGTTCATAGACGAACAAAGAAACGACCATTCCGACGGCCGCAATGGCGATACCACATAGGAACGCATAATTCCACCCGCCTGCCGAAGCGAGCCATCCGCTCACGCTCATTCCCGCAAGCTGGCCGAATACGGTCAGGAAGCTTAAAGTCCCCATCGCTTGGTGCGTCTGATGGGTTGGATAATACGAAGCATATAGCACCGTAAAAGGAACCCATGCCGCCGCGCACAACCCCGCCATCAACCTGCCCGCCAGAGGCCCGCCCCAAGTCCCCGGCAGCATGAACAGTATGCAGCTAATCAAACCGGCAATCATCCCGATCAGAAGAAAAGGCTTGCGTCGATTGATTACGTCCGAGAACAAACCAAGCGGCAGTCGCGTAATCACTTGGGTCAATCCATAGCTACCCAGAATAAACCCGATCCACCCCATAGATAAACCGCGATCCTTAAGATAAGGGCTTAATATCGGGACATATATATATAAAGTCGACCAATACAGAATCGTCGCGACCGCGAAAATCAAGTGCCGGCGACGGTAGGAGACAGAAGTGCTCCGAGGTTGGATTTGTTGTTCGGTTGCCAGTTGCATTGTAGGAAAAGCCTCCCGCGTTGTTCGGCATGAGATGAGATCTTCGACTACTCTACTGTAACGGAAGCGCCGGGAAATGGGAAGATTTCTCGAAGCGGATCGTCGATTGAATATACTTATTGACCGGGTAATCGTAAATCAAGTAGAATATTTACAAATTCATGTGAATTAATTCACAACTCATCGAGATCGAAGGAGAATTCATGATCCAGATTACTCGACCGAATCCAACGGATATTCACCTAATTTTCGAGATTTATCAACAATGCATGATTGATTTGGAAAAGCAAAATATTCACCAGTGGAATGATCATTACCCGAATCAGGGAAACATTGAGGAAGATCTTAGAAACAATAGTATCTACATAGCGAAGTATAATCAGGAAATCGTCGGCGTAGTCTCGTTCGACGATCAAGATTTTCAAGAGTATCAGACTGTCGATTGGAAAGATAAGGAGGGTAGATTTGCGGTCATTCATAGATTAGCCGTAAAGCCAACATACCAAGGGCTCGGAATAGCAAAGACTCTCATGCAATTCGCGTATGATCGCTGCAGCGAGCAAAAATACGGATCGATTCGTCTAGACGTATTCGGCGCCAATGAAAAAGCGGTGCTTTTCTATCATAAGCTAGGGTTCGAGACGAGGGGCGAAGTTTATTTCGACGGAAGAACTTCATTGTTTTATTGCATGGAGAAAGAAATTGCAAGTCCGAAATGAAGGAATGAGGGCCAGGGGAGATCGAATATATAAAGAAGCAGAGAATAGCTAAGTCTGGCAGGATAATAACGATTAATCGGAGGTTACTAGGATGAACCCCATTCAAAATCTAGTCGGTGCGATTTTTATTCCGGTCAGCCATATCGAACAAGCTCGAGATTGGTATTGCGAGATTCTAGGTTTACCGAATGACGGGGGCATAATATCCGGACATCTATACGTTATCCCCATGCAAGGAATGAACATCGTTCTGGACAGCAAGATTTATTCGGAAAATCATGTATTCAAAGTGCCGGCCTTTCATTTCAATACGCTGAACATCGAAGAAGCTTATGAATACATGCAATCCAAAAACGTACCTATTACGACCGCAATCGAAAACGGTCATTGGTTTAACTTCAAAGATCCGGACGGAAACCATTTAATGATATGCAAATGTTGATACATCGTAATGTAACGCCATAAACAGACCGAGGATGGACAGTATGTATAAAGCGATTATTTTCGACTTGGACAATACGTTGTTGAATTATTCTTTAAGCGAACTGGATTCCATGAAGAAAACGTTACGCGATCATCGATTATTCGTCAACGAAGAGGCAAAATGGGAAGCATTCTGGGAATCGTATACGAAGCACAACTTCAAGCATTGGATGAATTTCGTGAATAAAATAGGACCTCACGCCTCCATCGAAGAGGTGCTGATCAGCTCGTTCCGCGATTCGCTTAACCTGCATTCAACCCAGCATGAACATCTCTCCCGGACGTATTGGGATTACTTCTGCAACACTTGTTATTTCGAGGACGGCGCCGAAGACGTTCTTCATTACTTGAAACCCAAATATAAGCTAGGTATTATTTCAAATGGAATAAGCGTTGCGCAAAGGAAAAGACTCGCCGTCGGTAATATATACGAGACGTTTCAATCCATCGTCGTGTCCGACGAAGCGGGCGTTCGGAAGCCTAGCAAAGAAATATTCGATATTTCTCTTCGCGAGCTTGGGCTCGGCAACGAAGAAGTGCTATTTGTCGGCGATTCCTTGACGGACGATTATCATGGAGCAAGGAATGCGGACATCGATTTCTGCTACTATAACAGGAAAAACGATCGCTTATCCGATGAGTATCAACCCAAGTACATCGTAAAAGAGCTGCAGGAACTACTAAGGGTTATCGGCGCGGAGAATCGTTAAGGAAGTAAAGAAACCCCGGAGACCGGGGTTTCTTCTTCTTTCTAGATGAGCCTCGTCCAGTCGAAAAGAACGCCCATGGCCGAGCTGCGGTTATTGACCAAGGATTCATAGACGCTCGCGGCATCAATAGGGGAGTAACGATGGGTAATCAATGAATCGACTTCCATTCTTCCTTGGGAGAGATAACTTAAGAATAGATCGGACATGGCGGGATGGTTCCAGCCCTTGTAATCCATACTCGCATGTATGCCTTGGATGGAAACGGAGTTGGATACAACGTTGCGACCCATCTCTTGTTGAGACGGGGTCGAAGTATCCCCTAGCAGAATGACGCGCCCAAGGGGTTTGACGAGCCGAGTGGCATGGGCTAAGACGGACGGGTGGCCTGTCACGTCTAGGACGACGTCAAGCATTCGACCGTTCGTCCTTCTCTTGATTTCTTCGATGGCATTGTTGGCATCCATAGGTAAAGAAATGATGCCCGGGCGTGGCCGAAGCATTCGCTGTCGACTCTCGGCAGGATCGATCGCGTATATTTCTTTGGCACCGGATAAATAGAGATATTGGGTAACCAATTGTCCGAGTAGCCCGAGTCCGATGATTCCCACGGTTTCTCCGAGCGCAAGCTCCGTTCTCCTCGCGCCAAGCTGCGTCGTAATCGCAAGACTGAGCCAGGTGCCTTGCTCGGCGCTAGTACCTTCCGGAAGAACATATGCGGATCTGGCTTCCGTCTTAAAAAATTGATTATGGGATTGGATAACGAATACCCGGTCGCCTTTCCTTATTCCTTCGACATCCATGCCGACCTCGAGCACTTCAGCCACCATGGAGTACCCGGGATGGAAGGGATATTTCACCCAATCTTCCCAGTTGGTACCCGTATCGAATACGCCTCGCAAACATTGTAGTTCCGTCCCCGTGCTGACAAGCGAACTGATCGCTTTGCATAAAATCTCCGTCCGCCCAAGCTCGGCCTGGAACTCTTCCGTCAATACTTCTACCTTTTGTTTTTCCGTGAACACGATATTCAGCGACTTCATCGAACGGCCTCCCTTACTAAAGTGACTCCCCTTATGATCAACTGAATCATCTATTTACCGATAGGTTAGGCTAATCTCATGTGATTGTAAATAGAGGTTTTGTTATGGGGCGATTACGGAATGCCGGGGGTCAATTGGAATATTATGAGAAAATAGAAATTTACAGCGGTCGATAGGAATGATAAGATCGGATAAACAAGTAAATCTAATATTCGAAGCTAGGCTGACTCCGAAAGTATCGTGAGGCTATTCCCATCCATGCGGCGGGAGGAGCCTCTTTTTTATTGTTCGATGCGATTGAGGAGTTCGAAGGGATAAAAGGCTAAGAAAGGGGAGCTTTCAATGAAGGTACGTTTGTATAAGCGCAGCGAGGCGGAACTGGTCTTCGAATTTCCAAATGTTAAGGAATGGGTTGCCCGGTTGCGTCAGATCAAGGGATGCCGATGGAATCCGGAATTACGCGCATGGACGATTCCGTATACGCTGTTGAACGTGGAGAGATTCGTGGTGTTGTTCTGCGATATCGATTACCTGGTGGAGTTGGCTTTGCAGGAAGAGTGTCACCTATTGTCCGGGGAAATTAGCGAGGGTAAGAACTCGAATAAGAAAGGTAAAGTCGGACGGAAGACCGTCGATTTCGAGCGTTCGTCTTGGAATTCGTATACGGAGAGCTTGCTTGTGTATCAATTGAAGCTACGCGGATATAGCCCGAGAACGATTAAAGCCTATTGCGGACATGTCAGCCGGCTATATCGTTATTACCGCGAGCACCCAGAGTTATCGGTTCTGGATATCGTGTCGCAATTTAGTTACTTTTTGCTGAGTCGGAAGCTATCCCATGACTATGTAAACCAAGCGATCAGCGGAGTGAAATTTTATCTCGAGGAAGTGTGCGATTCATTGGAAGGAAGCTATTCCTACGTCCGTCCGAAGAAGGAAAAGAAACTCCCGAACGTGCTGGGGAAGCGGGAGGTGATGAAGCTGCTGTCCTTCATTCAAAATCGGAAGCATCAGGCGATCTTCTATTTGATCTATTCCTCCGGCTTGCGAGTCGGTGAGGTTGTCCGGCTGCGGCTCGGGGATATCGATCGGGAGCGCAAGACATTGCATATTCGACAAGGAAAAGGAAGAAAGGATAGGCTGACGGTGTTGTCGGATCTGGCGTTAACCGTAATCCAATCGTATATCGAAGACTCTAGACCGGAAGGGTGGCTATTCCCTGGTCAACAACCCGGAAGTCATCTCACGGAAAGAACCGTACAGAAAGTATTCGAGCAGGCTCTTAAAGCGGCATCGATCAACAAAGAAGTCAGCGTTCACGCTCTTCGGCATTCATTTGCCACTCATCTGTTGGAAGACGGCATCGACATTCGTTACATCCAAGAATTCCTCGGCCACAAAAGCACCCGTACGACGGAAATCTATACCCACGTGGCCGTGAAAGACGTAAGGAGGATTATGAGCCCGCTAGATCGAATAGTAGAGTCATCCCAGGATTAAGGGTTTATCTGGGAGTTGGTTTGGGGGCTTTGGTGACGGGTTGCAAGCAAGATGAGAAGCAAGTTGAAGAGCAAGTTGAAGAGCAAAATGAGAAGTAAGATGACATACATGTACAGAATTCACTTCTTATTTGCGATATTCACGAACCACACAAACCAGGCTCAAATAAAGATATTCGCGAAGTTCGCAGAAGAGATGTTATATGAAATTGGACCCGAAGCGACAGCGAATTAAAGATAAGGGTTTGCGAACTATTGAAGAGCCATCTTAAATCAGAGAAGAACATGAAGTGAATTCAGGTTTCGAGGGATCTAGGAACAGCGTGGTTGGCAAAAGAGACAAAGAATGATGAATGAAATCAAAACTATATTTTGAAAAAAATTAATTATTGAATGTTATTGTGGGAACAGGTGCCTGAAAGTAGAGGGTCAAGACATATTATTTTGAGGGAGCAGGTGCCTGAAAGTAGAATGTTATGACATATTATTTTGAGGGAACAGATGCCTGCAAGTAGAGGGTCAATACAAATTGTTTTGAGGGAAAAGGTGCCTGGAAGTAAGATCAAGAGAATTGGTTGTGAGAGTGGATCAAGAGGCAGAAATTGTCGGTGTCTAGAGAACAGCGAGATTGGCAATGAAGTGGAAGCATGAAGGCGATTCGAGGAAGTAATCGGGAAGAAGATGGCTAGCGGGTGTTACATGTTTTGAGATAGGTAGAGGTGGGATTTACTATTTCAGAGCGGGTTCGAGCCCGGAAGGCACTTAAGGGTTAGGCAAGCATGAGATGAAGAGTCCAACATCATATAACAACGTATTCACGCTTCGAGCCATTCGGCTCTCGGTTCGCCAGAGGTATGCGCTAGAAGTAAATTCAGGCGAACACATCTACAAGACTAACTGCGCGATGCGCAGCCGGTTCGATGATCAGCTTCGCATGTACCTATCAGTACCTTAAGTCTTTCGACGTCGTGAATACTGAAACGTTAGGCGAAATGCCCTAAGTGCAATACCAAAGGAGTGATTTTTATAGATATAAAGGTAAAGAGTTTAAATTTCAACCGGAGAATTGTTAAGATTGCAATTATTCAGCAGGGAAGCATTGGGATTGAGAATAATGTATACCCTGATACACAAATAAATCTTTATGGAGACAGCAAAGCGCTTTATTATTTGGGTGCTTTCTTTAATCTAATTCAAAGAGAAAAGAGCATGATTATTTATCTTCAAAGATCGTCTAATAATGAATCAGATATAGTTTTTTTCCATGGGACGAGTAATCCAATTTCCTTTAGTGATTGCATCGAAATAAGGAATAAAGCAACAAAATTAAAACACACTGAGTTGTATTCGTTAGAGATCAAGGAAGAAACAAGATCAGATAAATTGAAAGAAATCATGGAAATTTAAAGAACTGTATTCAATACGATCTGAAGGCCAAATTATACTTATGAGTTGTAATTCATTGGGGCTAAGGCTTGCTGAATTAATCTGTAAATCATTAATAGATACCAATGAAGGACATACACATTTTGATGATTTATCTACTAAGGCAAGTCTTGAACTAATATTAAGAAACAAAGATACGGATATGATATTTCAATGAAGAGGGCACTTCGCCTAACACCATGTTCACGCTTCGGGGCATTCGCCCCTCGGTCCGGCAGGAGTTAGATGAGGATTCGGAGAAGTATTTGCAGCAGCAGGGAAGCGGAATCAGCCGGACACATCCGCACCACCTAACCGCGTCGCGGCCGCCCCGTTGGGGCTTAAGGTGGTGGGACGTCGTGAACACAACAACGTTATGTGAAATCTCTCCTGCAGGGGAGTAAAGAAATGAAATAATTTATTATAATTGCGAAGGCCAAGAACGTATTTGTTAAACCGAAGTTCAAGAACTGCGCAGAAGTAGGAGAGACATCACATAACACCATATTCACGCATCGGGGCATTCGCCCCTTGGTCCGGCAGGAGTTAGATGAGGATTCAGAGAAGTAATAGGCAGTAGCAAGGATGATGAATCAGCCGGACACACCCGCACCACCTAACCGCATCGCGGCCGTCCCTTCGGGACTTAAGGTGGTGGGGCGTCGTGAACACAAAACGTTATGTGAAATTGACTAAAGGGGAGAGAACAATGAAGATCAGAATACTCTATTTACTCCTCTCAATAATAGTCATTTTAGTTCTTGGACTGGTTATTTGGAATCCTTTAATCTATAAATTTAATACAGAATTATTAGATTCATATGAACAAGGAAAGAATGTTTTATCAGAAGATTGGTATATAGTGACTTCTAAAGAAGACTTTCAAAACTTGGATCTAGATAATATTTATCTAGATGAAGAAAATCTCTTCAATGATCATTTTGTTGTGATCTCTAAATACAAAATTAAATCACTATATTATTGGAGAATAAGGGATGATTGTGCCTGCGGGCCTCCATATGGGGAAATAAAATTTGATAAGAAAAATAGTAAAGTAAGACACTTATATATTTATCAGACTGAAAGAAAATGGATATATCAGGCAACAGGGCTTTGAAAGTTTTTCTAAGTAGAGTCAACTTCACATAACACCGTATTCACGCTTCGGGGCATTCGCCCCTCGGTCCGGCCGGAGTCAGATGTGAATTCAATGATGCAATTGGCAGTAGCGAGGAAGTTTATTCAGCCGGACACACCCGCACCACCTAACCGCATTGCGGCCGCCCCTTTGGGGCTTAAGGTGGTGGGGCGTCGTGAACACAAGAACGTTATATGAAATTGGACCCGAAGCGACAGCGAATTAATGATAAGGGTTTGCGAACTATTGAAGAGCCATCTTAAATCAGAGAAGAACATGAAGTGAATTCAGGTTTCGAGGGATCTAGGAACAGCGTGGTTGGCAATAAAGGCAAAGAAAGATGAATGAAAACTAAACTGATATTTTGAAAAAAAATTAATTAATGAATGTCATTGTAGGAACAGGTGCCTGAAAGTAGAGGGTCAAGACATATTGTTTTGCGGGAAAAGGTGCCTGAAAGTAGAATGTTAAGACCTATTATTTTGAGGGAACAGAAGGTGCCTGGAAGTAAGGGCAAGAGAATTGGTTTTGAGAGTGGAACAAGAGGCAGAGATTGTCGGTGTCTAGAGAACAGCGAGATTGGCAATGAAGTGAAAGCATGAAGACGATTCGAAGAAGTAATCGAGAAGAAGATGGCGAGCGGTTGTTACATGTTTTGAGCTAGGTAGAGGTGGGATTTACTTTTTCAGAACGGGTTCGAGCCCGGAAGTTACTTAAGAGTTAGGCAAGCATGAGACGAAGGGTCCAACATCATATAACAACGTATTCACGCTTCGAGCCAGTCGGCTCTCGATTCGCCAGAAGTATGCGCTGGAAGTAAATTCAGGCGAACACATCTACAAGACTAACTGCGCGATGCGCAGCCGGTTCGAAAGACAGCTTCGCATGTCCCAATCTGCACCTTAAGTCTTTCGACGTCGTGAATACTGAAACGTTATTCGACAATTCGTTAAAGCTGAAAGGCGTGATAAATTTGTTGATGAATCAAGTCTTCTTCAAGAACAAAGTAACATTAAACTTGGTGATTTTCTTTTGTTATCTATTAATAATTCTTTTAAGTCTCATGGTTGGGGATCTTACTAAGTTATTAATAACCCTGGGTATCACATTTGTCTTTCCCATTTTGATGGTATATCTAAATTATTTACAAGATTCAAGTAGAAATCAAAGATTCTTTATTTTAAGTGTAATGAATTCAGGAATAATCATTTTCTTCTTTCAATATTTTGTATATCGATATGTTAATGTGGAATATTATGGTAATAATAATAGAGATCCAGAAGAGTTATACTGGGCTAATTTTTTTATTGCAGTACCATTAATAATATTATTAATATCAGGATTAATTGCTCAAATAATATTATTCATCAAGTCAACACAACGTTGAAGGTTAATCAGGCGGAACGAATCGTCGTATAACACCATGTTCACGCTTCGGGGCATTCGCCCCTTGGTCCGGCAGGAGTCCGATGTTGTTTCGGGGATGCAATTGGCAGAAGCAGAGAAGTGGAATCAACCGGACACATCCGCACCGACTAAGCGCATCGCGCCCGGCGGCTTCGTCGCCTTAAGTCGGTGGGACGTCGTGAACACATGAACGTTATACGAAATCACTTAAATCTTTTAAGATCAGGAGAACAATAATGTGGTTAGTTTTTTCTGAATTAGTACTATTATTGATATGGATTGGGATTAAATCAACCGTCTCCATTTTTTACAATGGAAGCAATCAGAAATCATATTTTATTCATTACCTTTATCATTCGTTTTTTGGTTTTCCAATCGTTTTTATTTTGATGTTATCAGTTTTGGTTATTTTTATAATCCAATATAAGATTAAAGATTTAAAGACAAAAAGAGCATTTAAGTTTCGCTTAATTACAAACAGTTTACGTATTTCAAGAATACTTGTCTTGTTATTTCTTATCTTAATGTGTATTTCAATGGGATATCAAATTCAGGAAGATATCAATAATTACATTTCAAAGCAAACCATTTCAGAGACTTTAATAATTACTGATTTCAAGTTATCTGATGGGGCTAGAATTAGTAAAAGTATATTACCCTATCAGATTCAATCAGAAGATGACATCTATTACCTGTATAAGAAAACTAAATTAGATAGACAAACAACATATACAATTCAATATTTCATAAATCATAGTAATGATAAAGTCATATTAGGGATTAAGGAATTGTAGATCAATCAAGGAAGAAGTGACTTCGTATAACACCATGTTCACGCTTCGGGCCATTCGGCCCTCGGTCCGGCAGGAGCTAGATGTGAATTCAGAGAAGTAATTGGCAGTAGCAAAGAAGCGGAATCAGCCGGACACATCCGCACCGACTAAGCGCGTCGCGCCCGGCGACTTCGTCGCCTTAAGTCGGTGGGACGTCGTGAACACAAGAACGTTAGGCGAAATGCGAAGACTTGATTAAACCAAAAACTCTAAAACAATAATTGCTGAAGGTGGGAGTTTAAATAAGAGACCTAAATAGATATATATGGATAGAAGCAGAACAATGGGCTGATGGACAATGGGATATTGGGGATGTAAATACTGACGTAATTGTAGTCTTTTCGAACCGAATGAAGTGGATAGCGAGCTTCTTTACATATAAGAACATATTGACTTTAAGAGAGAAGAATAAAGAAACAGGAGAGTTTATGAATGGAAACTATTTTTGGTCAAGCGATATGGTATTAATTGATATCGGAAGTAAGGAAAGAATATATGAAGTAATAAATTATTTAATGGAAAACGATCAGTTCCAAACAGTATTTACTAAGTATCCCGATGTTGATTCAACGGAGGATGAATACTACCCTGAAGGATTCTTCATAAAGAATGAGAATATATAACACCTTTTATTTTTGTAGGTAACTCAAGTGGCACATCGCCTAACACCATGTTCACGCTTCGGGCCATTCGGCCCTCGGTCCGGCAGAAGATAGATGTGGGTTCGAAGAGGCATTTCAGCTCCGGGGAAGTGAGTTCAGCCGGACACATCCGCACCGACTAAGCGCATCGCGCCCGGCGACTTTGTCGCCTTAAGTCGGTGAGACGTCGTGAACACAAGAACGTTATAGGAAATCAGCGCAAACCTTAATCAAAATCTAAGTAACTGGTGCAGCAAGCTGCGGGGAATCTTTCCCTCAGAGATTGAAGTACAGAGGTGAAGTCTTATGGTGGGCTTGATTATTTTCTCAGTGATCGTTTTTTTACTAGTTCTCTCAGGAGTTATAAGTAGAATTTATTTTGATAAACGGATAGATGAAGTAAAAACAAAATTAGAGCAACAATCTAAATATTTTAGAGACAGTTACAATGAAGAAACTTGGAACTCTTTTATTAGGGAACAACGATCCAAGGCATTTACATACCTATCAAGAAAAAAGAATATAAAGAAAAATATAGGTAAGCTCGGTGTGCTTTTCGGGGTAATGACTTGCATTCTTACTGGTATGGCAATGCATTTTACTAAGAATACGGATACAGTTTCAGATATAATCGAAGTACTAAAAAATAATAAGATTTTGAGTAATTCAGAATTTGAAAGAATATCAGCAAAGATTAGTATAAACAATTTGTTTTCCTCTGGAATACTTCTATATTCGGGGCTATCTCAAATGTTTTTGCTGTCAATAGTAGTTTATGATCTTTTTTTACCAGATAAGGAGCATTCGAAGTTACGTAAAGAGCTTGATAGAATAACAAATGAATAATTACAAATGCAATGTAGTAAATTCAAGAAGGCGCTGACATCCTATAACACCATGTTCACGCTTCGGGGGACAAGCCCCCTCGGTCCGGCAGGAGTTAGATGAGTATTCGGAGAAGTAATTGGCAGTAGCAGGGAAGCGGAATCAGCCGGACACATCCAACTCCCTAACCGCATCGCGGCCGCCCTTCGGGCTTAAGGGAGTTGGACGTCGTGAACACATGAACGTTAGAGGAAATTCCCGAGTTCAAATACGTTCGAAGTAGAGGATACGAATCACGTATTCTCTTTTTTAGTTATTCGTGCTACATTGTACCTAATATCTGGAAGAGAGCATCTTGAGTTCTGAAGCATCAAGTACCTACTCGAGAGACCTGGATATAAAGTAGATTAAGGCATATTTGTAAATCAAAAACGTAGTATGAGGCCTAGGAAAAAAACGTATTTTTAGATCAAGAACGTAATATGAGGTCTAGGGCAAAAGCGTATTTGTCACGAGCGTATTTGAAGGTCACGAGCGTATTTGAAGATCTAGTGATTATAAACATTTGTTTATAGACCCAAGAACTCGTTTGTAGTTTTATCAAAGAAGCGGGAACATCCTCTAACACCGTATTCACGCTTGGGCAGACAAGCTGCCTCGGTTCGCCCGAAGTAGAATTGCTGTGGGTAGAATCAGGCGAACACACCCGCACCGACTAACTGCGCAAGCGCAGCCGGACCTTCGGTCCTTAAGCCGGTGGGGCGTCGTGAATACAAGAACGTTAGATGAAATTACAGAAGTGCTTTAAGAAATCGATAAACTTGAAGAGCGGTGTTAACATGCAAATAAACTCTCGCTTTGTCGTTATTACCATTATTATCCTAATTTTATTTACTGGATGTAATTCAAATCAGAGACAACTAACAGAAACTACACGAACAGTCATAGGGAAAGAAGAGATGAATGGAAAATACATATTAGAAATCTCATCAATCAAAGGATCGGAGAAGAAAGAGATTGAAAAGGAATACTGGGAAACCATAAGAAGCTATGATTTAGTAACATTTAATAATAAGGGTCAACTGATACGAATAAATAATGAACCAATTCATGAATAATATTTAGTATTTCAATGATGTCTGTAACTTCATCTAACACCGTATTCACGCTTCGGGGCATTCGCCCCTCGGTCCGGACCGGAGTAAGAAGAGGATTCGGGGATGCAATTGGCAGTAGCATGGAAGCGGAATCAGCCGGACACACCCGCACCACCTAACCGCATCGCGGCCGGTCACTTCGTGACCTTAAGGTGGTGGGGCGTCGTGAATACAAGAACGTTATATGAAAGGGATGCAAATCCAAAACATAAAGAAGAAGGTGCTTCAATTGTTCAGACTTTTTAAGAAGAAAGCCATATCTTTTGAGGATCAACTCAAAAAACTATCTGAACTTGGATTCAGAATAAATGAAGGCATTGAGCCTGAGTTATTGCTTGAAGAATTCTCTCAAGTAGAATATGAAGAAGAGCCATATCAGTTATTAATGATTAGTTTAGGTGGAGAGATATTCAGAGATGAACAATTTATTGTCGTCTCGAATGATATTTGGCATTTAGATACTGAATGTATTGAAGATCACGGTGATTATAAAGTAATTATTGAAAGATTAATGAATATGACTGGTCTTGATATACGTAACATTAATGATTTTGTTGATATTGAGAATGAAGAAGCGTGGGTATCCTTCCAGTACAATGAGAAACAAATCAACTGGGATCTAAAGATCGATAATGATTGGTTAGACAGCGATATTTTCGATAAATTCAATCAATTAATAAGAAACGATACAAATAATAAAATTGTACTTTCAGTTTTGGGACAAGATTGCCTAATTGCATATCTAACTGATGATAGAATTAAAGAAGTAAACAAACTAATAAAGAATAAATTTGAATAGATTTTGATAGTAGTTCAAAGATGGCATCCCCATCATATAACACCATGTTCACGCATCGGGCCATTCGGCCCTCGGTCCGGCAGGAGTTAGATGTAGATTCAGAGAAGCAATTGGCAGCTGCAGGGAAGTGGAATCAGCCGGACACATCCGCACCGACTAAGCGCATCGCACCCGGCGACTTCGTCGCCTTAAGTCGGTGGGACGTCGTGAACACAAGAACGTTAGCTGAAATTGACCAAAGGCGTGAGAAACATTAAAAACGATACTAAACCGATATTTAGTTACTTAGGGTTCGGAATATTTTTCGCAACATTGCTAATCCATCTAATCTATAAATTCATAAAGATTACAGATGTGGGAGTAGGGATGCTTTTGTCCCTTCTAAATGCATTGTTAT
This sequence comes from Cohnella endophytica, assembly GCF_003628305.1. Lineage (GTDB taxonomy): Bacteria > Bacillota > Bacilli > Paenibacillales > Paenibacillaceae > Cohnella > Cohnella endophytica. The sequence continues at coordinate 790,732 of NZ_RBZM01000004.1, forward strand.
TAGTATTCACTTTGTTATGGAGTGTAATGGGGATAATTGAATTTTCATTATTAATGAAATCACACACTATTATCAGAAATTCATTTAGAAATAATGAAATCCACAATTTTGAATACAAGATAAAACTAAGAAGACAAAAAATTTATTTGTCAGTAAATGTAGGCTATTTAATTATTATCATATGTCAGTTTGGATATGTCATAAAAAACTGGGATGAAGTAAATATTTAAGTTTAAGTATTTTGATTGCAATTCAAAGATGCGGTCAACTTCAGCTAACACCATGTTCACGCATCGGCGGACGAGCCGCCTCGGTCCGGCAGGAGTTAGATGTGGGTTCGCAGAAGTAATTGGAAGCAGCAGGGAAGCAGAATCAGCCGGACACATCCGCACCGACTAACTGCGCATTCGCGCAGCCGGCGACGTTGTCGCCTTAAGTCGGTGGGACGTCGTGAACACAAGAACGTTATATGAAAGTCCAGAAGAGCAAACCCACAAAAAGAAGGTGGAAATTTGTCTCATCCATATCATGATTTCGAAGGAACACTATTATGGAATTTAATCAATAATGGAATTAATGATTTGTCAAATAATCAGGACATAAATGAAATGACTAGGCGAGAATACATTGTAGGGTACCTTTACAGTCAATTAAAGGACTTCATTAAGACAGAACTTGATGGAGCTGAGATTGTTGAATTATCTAATAAGGGTTCTTATGGATACATAATTGATGAAGATGGTAATGAAATTGAAATCTCGTATCTTGCAGTCTGTAATTATAAAGGGAAAAGTGAGTTTTATTTATTTGCTTGTGACAACAGATTTAATGTCATTGGAGATACAGTTCATAGTTCAATTGAAGAAGCAAAGGCGACTAAAAATAATGATTTTGAAATAAATTGGACGACAAGAATTTGATAGAAATTCGCTGGAGTCTGAACCTTCATATAACACCATGTTCACGCTTCGGGGCATTCGCCCCTCGGTCCGGCCGGGGTAAGGCAGCGGATTCGACTGGAGTAATTCAGCAGCAGGGAAGCGAATTCAGCCGGACACATCCGCACTGACTAAGCGCATCGCGCCCGGCGACTCCGTCGCCTTAAGTCGGTGGGACGTCGTGAACACAAGAACGTTATACGACATATCTGCAGAGCGAAATTCAATACAAAGGAGATAGTATATGTTTAAAAAGTTATTTGGAAAGAAAGAAAAAACAGGTTCTATATTTGTAATCCAGTTAAATGACAAGATCATGCCGATCGATAGAGGTGAATATTATGAGGACCCTATTGATGAGTTCTTACGAAAGAACAAATATGGTGAAGTTATTGGTGGAGGTACAATGCAAGCGGAATCTGGTGAAATAGTATTTTGTAATATTGAATTTCTGATTTATCAAGGTAATAATGAAGAACAAATAAATATGGAAATTATTGAAATGCTCGAGAAATTAGGTGCTCCTAAAGGGTCACATTTATCTAAAGAAAGCACAAATGAACAAATAAATCTTGGCCAAAAAGAGGGATTAGGCATATACCTAGATGGCACTAACCTTCCGGACGAAGTATATGCAGAATGCGATTCAAATATTGTATTAGCAGAACTTTCAAAACTAGTAAGATATGATGGAGAAGTCCAAAGATACTGGCAAGGGAATACTGAAACAGCATTATATTTTTATGGTGATTCATTTAAAGAAATGAATAATGCGATCCTGGAATTTACAAGCAATTATCCATTGTGTCAGAATGCTAGAATCATTCAGATTGCTTAGAGAATAGTAAGTAGATTCTGTTAGTTGATTCTGTGAAGGCAGATACGTCGTATAACACCATGTTCACGCTTCGGGGCATTCGCCCCTCGGTCCGGCAGAAGTCAGATGTGATTTCGAGGATGCAATTGGCAGTAGCAGGGAAGCGAATTCAGCCGGATACATCCGCACCGACTAAGCGCATCGCGCCCGGCGACTTCGTCGCCTTAAGTCGGTGGGACGTCGTGAACACAAGAACGTTATCGGAAATCCACGAGATCAACCAAAACCACTTATATACACTCATAATGAAACAGTTAGATCTTCATCTAATTGATTTGACTCTTTTTATAGAAAGAGATGTATTATTAAGAGATTGTGATGATAATGATTGGAAGTGATATAAGTGTGGAAGTTTCGCGGAAGCACTTCAAATGATTCATTTATCCTTGATGGAATTGATATCTTTAAACAGGAATGGATCAATACAAAGCAAACAATTGAAGTGAAGGATCCGTTATATAATCAATCATTTAATTTTTCAATTTGGAATGTGATAGTTGTAGGGCAGACTATAACTTTTGCTGCTGGGGAATTTTCAAATAATATTTTTGGAATTTATACAGAGTAGCATGATAATTTCAATCCGATTTTCCTATGATAACGATAATCCCTTGTGAGTTTTTCATGAAGTCGTGGACATCCGATAACACCATGTTCACGCTTCGGGCCATTCGGCCCTCGGTCCGGCAGGAGTTAGATGTAGATTCGGAGATGCAATTGGCAGTAGCAGGGAAGCGGAATCAGCCGGACACATCCGCACCGACTAAGCGCATCGCGCCCGGCGACTTCGTCGCCTTAAGTCGGTGGGACGTCGTGAACACAGGAACGTTATCTGAAATCATAAGCAAGATAGAGAGGGTATTCCATGGGTGATAAAAGTGAAGACGAAATAATTAACCAACTAGAAGATATCTCTCAAAGGTTTGAAGCACAGTATAATAAATTTATTAGAGATACTGAAGGCGAGAATTATTTTCAAATTATTCTTAGGGCGCATTTATATATTGAACATGAGTTAAGAATATTGTTGACCAATAACTTAAAGCATCCTGAAATCATTGGCGATAGAATTAAATTCACTGAAATTACAAGACTAGTTTTTGCGTTAGGACTCCTTCCTTTAGAAGAAATGCCTTCAATAAATAGGATAAACAAATTGAGAAATGCGTACGCTCATAATTTAGGATACGAAATTGATGAACGTGAAGTTAATAGTTTATTAGATTCATTAAGTGAAAAACAAAAGAGTAGTTTTAAGAGATTTAACAAAGAAACTAAAGACCTAATAACAATACTCAAGAATGCACTCTATATAATTTGGATCAATTTAATTGAAACAAATATAATCCCTAATCATATTAGAGACTATTTAAATAAACATGTAATTCCTAGGGTACTCGAAGAAGGCTTATGACATCAGATAACACCATATTCACGCATCGGGGCATTCGCGCCTTGGTCCGGCAGGAGTTAGATGTGGATTCGAAGAAGTAATAGGCAGTAGCAAGGATGTTGAATCAGCCGGACACACCCGCACCGACTAACTGCGCAAGCGCAGCCGGCAGCTTCGCTGCCTTAAGTCGGTGGGGCGTCGTGAATACAAGCACGTTATCTGAAATAATCGTAAAGCCTAAACATAATAAAAACAAAGGTGATTTGATTGTTGGATAAGTCGCTTCCATATTTAAATATAATAATGAAACGTAAAGCAGGAATGTCGATTCCCTATTCGCTATTACCTAACGAATTTTCATTTACCCTTTATAGGGATGGAGACGAAGTTAAATGGGCAGAGATAGAAACCTCTGTTGGAGAATTTCAATATGTTGATGAAGCTATAAATTACTTTCGAAATGAATATTTAACCTATCCTGATGAGATAAGGGAACGAGTAATCTTCATTAAAGACTCCGCAGGTCAATATATAGCTACCATAACTGCTTGGTGGAATTACACTCAAGACAGAAGAAATCCATCCATACACTGGCTTGCAGTTAAGCCAGAATATCAAGGATTAGGACTAAGTAAACCTTTAGTCTATAAGTGCTTAGAAGTATTGTTGAAAACTGAAGGGGACAACGAAGTATATTTACATACACAGACCTGGAGCTATAAAGCTATTGGATTATATTTGAAAACTGGATTTGAATTATTGAAGACTGAAAGTTTTGGAACCTATTTGAATGATTTTGATAAAGCCGAAACAATATTAAGAGATAGATTGAAAGACTTGTTTTGATGTATTTCAGGGAGACGATTACTTCAGATAACACCATGTTCACGCTTCGGGCCATTCGGCCCTCGGTCCGGCAGGAGATAGATGAGGATTCGGAGAAGTAATTGGCAGTAGCAGTGAAGCGAAATCAGCCGGACACATCCGCACCGACTAAGCGCATCGCGCCCGGCGACTTCGTCGCCTTAAGTCGGTGGGACGTCGTGAACACAAGAACGTTATCTGAAATATCAAGAAGTGCACAAAGTTCTAAACCGGAGGAATACAAATGACAAGAATTTTGGTTGTCTCCGACGAAGAATCGAAATACATATGGGATCATTTTGAACCAAAGAAATTTAAGAACGTAGACATTATTATATCGTGCGGCGATCTTAAATCGGAATATCTATCATTTTTAGTGAGCATGATTAATGCTCCTTTGTTTTACGTGCATGGAAACCACGATACCAAATACAAAGCAAATCCGCCAGATGGTTGCGAATGCATAGACGACAAGATCGTCATCTATAAAGGAATTAGAATTATGGGACTTGGAGGAAGTTACCGATATAGCCCCGGAGAACATCAATACTCAGAAAGACAAATGAAATGGAGAATCACAAAATTAAGACCAAGACTTTGGTTGACTAAAGGAATTGATATTTTAGTAACGCATGCTCCAGCATATAAGATTGGTGATGGGGAAGACTTATGCCACAGGGGATTTGAATGCTTTGTTGAATTTATTAGTAAATATAAACCACAATTATTATTGCATGGACACCAACATTTGAATTATGGAAGAAACCAAAGAATTCATAACTTCAAAGAGACAGAAATCATAAATGCATTTGGATATTACTTCATAGAACTTTAGTGGATATTTCAAGGAAGTCTTGATACTTCAGATAACACCATGTTCACGCTTCGGGGCATACGCCCCTCGGTCCGGCAGGAGTTAGATGTTGGTTCGGAGAAGTATTTGTCAGCAGCAGGGAAGCGGAATCAGCCGGACACATCCGCACCGACTAAGCGCATCGCGCCCGGCGACTTCGTCGCCTTAAGTCGGTGGGACGTCGTGAACACACGAATGTTATGCGAAAGCACTTTAAGTACGTTCAAAGAAAGAAGGATTAACTTATTATGAGTTGGGATGTCTCATTTATGAAGTTTCCAAATGCAATCAAAGAATTGGAAGATCTTAATGAAGATGTAATTGAATCGATGGGCAACTATAATGAAGTTGCTTCTATTTTAGTAGAGATTTTTCCTGATCTTGATTTTACAGATCCTACCTGGGGAGTTCTTGAAAGAACTGATTACTCAATTGAATTTAATATGCCAGAAGAAGACAATGTCACTTCATTTATGTTACATATTAGAGGCAATCAAGGAGCAATAGAAGCCCTAAGATCAATTCACAAAAGGACAGGATGGAAAGCCGTCGAAGGATCTGAAGGAATATTAAATTTAGATCTAAATCCCGAAAAAGGATTAATTGAATGGCAGGAATATAGAAATGCAATGATTAATCAAATTAAAACTAAGAAAAAGAAGTGGTATCAATTTTGGAAGTAATTCATAGAAGAAAGTGCCTTCGCATAACACCATGTTCACGCATCGGGCCATTCGGCCCTCGGTCCGGCAGGAGTCAGATGTGTGTTCGGAGAAGTATTTGACAATAGCAGGGATGCTGATTTAGCCGGACACATCCAACTCCCTAACCGCATCGCGGCCGCCCTTCTGGCTTAAGGGAGTTGGACGTCGTGAACACAAGAACGTTAGAGGAAATCAGCGAAAATCGTAAAGTTCTTTTATTTACAGCATTTCCTGCGGGAGGCCTGGTTAATGGTAAGAAATAAGTTCAAACAATGGGTTGAATGCAGTATTGAATTATTGAACAAAGAATTTATTTCTACTGAATTTGTGAAGCATAAATTAGACGAAAGTCATATTCCTAACCCATCTACAGGAGTAATTCATGAATCAGAAAATTGCCTTGGTCAGATAACTGTATGGGAATCAAGTCAAATGGAATATGAGGTAGTAAATATTGAAACCGAAGAGATGATCCTTTGGAAGTACTTCGAGAAGCTATCACTTGATTCGGATTTCAGTATTGTTTTGAAAGAGTATTTTGAAGTATTACAAACCGGTCTCAAACCATAAATGAGCGATGATTGAATAATGATTTTGAAAAACCAACTTTAAGTATACTCGAAGAAGTCGCTGACATCCTATAACACCATGTTCACGCTTCGGGGCATTCGCCCCACGGTCCGGCTGGAGTCAGATGAGGATTCGGAGAAGTAATTGGCAGTTGCAGGAAAGTGGAATCAGCCGGACACATCCAACTCCCTAACCGCATCGTGGCCGCCCTTTGGGCTTAAGGGAATTGGACGTCGTGAACACAAGAACGTTATCAGAAATTAGTGTAAGTGCTTTTAAGTGCATGAAGGGCGGAAACCATTTGATTACTGTAAAGACTCACATAGAGATTTCTGCTCCTATTCAGGTTTGTTTTGACTTATCAAGGGATATTGAAATACATACACAAACAGTCTGGAAACACACAAAAGAAAAAGCAATTATGGGGATTACAACAGGACTCATTGGATCAGGTCAAACCGTAACATTTGAAGCAACTCATTTTTTAGTACGACAAAGACTGACCTCAAAAATTACAGATTATAAAGAACCATATATATTTGTTGATGAAATGCAAAAAGGAGCGTTTAAGAGCTTAAGGCATGTACACGAATTCAAACAAATAGATGGAAAGACCTTAATGACGGATACATTGAATTTTGAAGCCCCATTTGGGATTATTGGTAAAGCAGTTGAAAGACTTATACTTAAGAAATATATGAAGAAGTTTTTAGAACATCGGAATTATCAATTAAAGAAACTAGCTGAAGAACATGTGAAAGCGGCTCGAGAGGACACTAACTTCTGATAACACCATGTTCACGCTTCGGGGCATTCGACCCTCGGTCCGGTCGGAGTCAGATGTGGATTCGGAGAAGTAATTGGCAGTAACAGGGAAGAATAATCAGCCGGACACATCCGCACCACCTAACCGCATCGCGGCCGCCCTTCGGGCTTAAGGTGGTGGGACGTCGTGAACACAAGAACGTTATGTGAAATACCATAAACCCTATGTTCAAAACCAATAAAACAAAATGCAGAGAAAAAGAGGGATATATCAATGACGTCGTTAAATGATTTATTTAAAGACAAACCAACAAAACTATGGAATCAAAGAATGATAGATTACGGTGATGACCTTTTTAATGAAGAGCGATTATTTATGTGTGATAAAGTTCTCGACGATTACTTAAACAATTTATTATTACTACAACCAACTAAAAATCAAGTGAAGATTATGAAGGCTGTAGAAGGAATTGTAATTGCCATCAATGAATTGAATGATGAGAATGACTATTTTATAGAAACGATGGAACGTGAAGAATTGGCAGAATTCATAGACAAGGCGGCAAGACTAACAGGATTAGAAATTGAAGATGGTCAAGATATTACCGAGGAATGGAGAGAATGGTGAATCATATTACAACAGATTTGTTAGTATAACTCGAAGAAGTTATAGTACTACGGGCCATTCGGCCCTTGATCTGCTTGAGGTGTTTTCGAAGAAGAAGACTCAGGCAGATACATCCATTCCCCTGAGATAAGAGATATCTATGGGGAATGGACGTCGCGAATACAACAACGTTATGTGAAACTCCGAGATCAAATAATATGAGATCAGGTGAAACATGCTAGGTATAAATTTTAATGTCCTAAACTTGCTCTTAATTATTGCTGGAAGCTTTATATTAAGTTTTTTTAGAACGGCTTTTAGATATTCATTATTTGTTGGATACAGTAAATCTGACAAGCTTCCAATTAAAACAATGACAAAGGTTTCTTTTCTACAAGCATTTACAATCTTCATTCCTCTGTATTTAATCTTAAGTGTAATTACAAATTTAGTATTAGTAATAATAATATCAATAATATCTTTATCATTAACTATCTATTTAGAATCAAAAATCACAAATGATCCTGATATTTATTAATTAAGTTTTTAGAGAGATATTTATTAACGATTCTTGAGTAACTCATAGAAGACGGAGGCATCACATAACACCATGTTCACGCTTCGGGGCATTCGCCCCACGGTCCGGCTGGAGTCAGATGAGGATTCGGAGAAGTAATTGGCAGTTGCAGGGAAGTGGAATCAGCCGGACACATCCAACTCCCTAACCGCATCGCGGCCGCCCTTTGGGCTTAAGGGAGTTGGACGTCGTGAACACAAGAACGTTATATGACATACCCCAACGGGCTAAGTTCATTTTTACATAAGCTTCCTTAGGCATTGGAATCATACTCTTTATTTATAGGGAGGGAAAGAATTGAAATTTGAATATTACAATGACACAGGTAGAGATATAAGCATTCATGCTGCAACTGAGTCATCAGGAATAACATGTGATATGAGTATTATAAAGCCACTGGAAACAAGAACATTCATAATACCTACCGATACATATCCTTGGGTAAAGATGTGGGATCATGGTGAACTGCTGGGACTATGTATCCTGGTATATGCTAAAAAGGACGAAGTAAATTAAGATCGAGAAATAATTTGTATTTCGATGAAGTGGGGTACGTCATATGACACCGAGTTCACGCTTCGGGCCATTCGACCCTCGGTCCGGCAGGAGTTAGATGTGAACTCGGAGAAGTATTTGGCAGCAACAGGGAAGCGGAATCAGCCGGACACATCCAACTCCCTAACCGCATCGCGGCCGCCCTCCGGGCTTAAGGGAGTTGGACGTCGTGAACACACGAACGTTAGACGAAAGTGATGATTGGAGGGAGTTATATGAAGGAAAGAACTCAGACTCTAGGTTTAGATTTAACAACTACTAAATTTTTAGGAACTCATGAAATTGCAGAACTAATTATCGAGAAACTGAAAATGTTGCCTAAAAAGTTTCAACCAACAAAATCTGAGTATTATTCAAGTAAAAATAAAGGGAAGTTCTCGATAGATAGCCCCTCAGAATTTTTTGATAAAGTGCCAGGCGAGTATCTATATGGGGGATATGCTTGGCTTTACAAAGTGAAACAAATCTTTAGTATTTATATCACATGGACAAAATGTCCTGAAAGTTTATCTTCAGATCCTACTTTAATATTTAATACGATATGGATTCATTTTGACGACGGGATCAGTCTACTAAATAATCAAAAGGAATTTCAAATTATCGAAAACATCTGGATGGAGTTGTGCAAAGATTTAGATGCTTGGTATGGGAGTTGTCACCTCTATAGTAATGAAATTAATAGTAATAGTTATTTGGGTTGGGGATTTGGAAGATGTATTCCTAGACTTCACTGGAAGACATATTTCGGGGAAGTATACAAGGCTTGTGTCCCTATTCAAAATATTAATTTCGAGGACACATGTAAAGTTGAACTATTTCCTAATAAAGGATTTCAAATAACAATTAATGATCTTCCAACAAATCTCGTAACACGGAACGATCTAGAAAGAAAAATAATTCATAAAATTGGTCAAACTTATTTTTGGAATGAACATGATAATCGATTAGATCCGAAATTTGAATATATAATTCCGAAATTAGATTTTTCAGAAGTGATATATAAAGATATGTAGCAACTCGAGAAGTCATCACCATCGTCTAACATCATATTCACGCTGCGGGGCATTCGCCCCTTGGTCCGGCCGAGGGATTTCAAGAAGGCATTTCAGCCGGACACACCCGCACCACCTAACCGCATCGCGGCCGCCACTTCGTGGCTTAAGGTGGTGGGGCGTCGTGAATACACGAACGTTAGGTGAAATTGGCCAGAACCTTGGAAAGTAGATCATTGAAGAGGTGTCTTATGATTTTTCATAGTAGCATCGCGAACAATCAAATCCTCAATAAATTTAATAACATTATGGGAATTACACTTATGAATAATGCTTCAAACACTTGTACAATTGAACAACATATCTCAGTTGCTAGCGTATTGTGGCCAGAAATAATTGAAGATGAAGACTGTATTTTTGTATCTCAATTTTATAATGGCAACATTTCAGGTCTGCGGCAGCAGTTTAATAATGATAGAAGGAAAGTCGAAATGTTTGTGAATAGTTGGTCAATTGGTGACTTCTTTTTGATGTCTAGTGATATATCAGTTCAAAACGAAGAAATTATTGATGAGTTCGCAAAAATATTGCAATTCTTCTGGAATTTAAGGGTTAAAGAACTATTCCCTGATAGAGAAATAATAGTTGAACTTGGAATTGAAATAATGGGGGAATTAGGACTGACAATAACGATGTATCAAGCTTAATCAATGAAGTGGCCAACATCACCTAACACCATGTTCACGCATCGGCGGACAAGCCGCCTCGGTCCGGCAGGAGTTAGATGAGGTTTCGGAGAAGTAATTGGCAGTAGCAGGGAAGTGGAATCAGCCGGACACATCCGCACCACCTAACCGCATCGCGGCCGCCCTACGGGCTTAAGGTGGTGGGACGTCGTGAACACATGAACGTTAGGTGAAATTGCTGAAATCATAAAAAACAAAGGAAGAACCTATGAAAAATTCAATTAATAAATATTTGTATTATATTGGTGTAGCAATTTTTTTAAGCTTTTTTGTTTTTGTTACAGTAAGTAATTTATTTGTGAAGACTCAATATACTCTTATTGTCTATGACAATACAGCAAGTAGTGGATTTCAGATTGAAGGATTGAAGGATCCTAATCATAGAATAAGTGGTCGAAGCTCTGGAATCCCAGGTCTTGGAATCCCGGATATTAGAATTAAAGTATTGCAAACACCTCTATATGTTTTAATAAAACAAAAAAATCAAAAAATTGAATTTGTAACTGACCAAATAAGTGAATTAAATGATTATCTATTAAATGAGATTAAATAATTTGTTGAGAATTTCGACGAGGTCAGCAACATCACCTAACACAATATTCACGCATCGGGGCATTCGCCCCTCGGTCCGGACTGAAGTTAGAAGTGGATTCGGTGTTGTGGCAGCAGCAAGGAAGCATATTCAGCCGGACACATCCGCACCGACTAAGCGCATCGCGCCCGGCGACTTCGTGACCTTAAGGTGGTGGGACGTCGTGAACACAAGAACGTTATGTGAAATTGCCTAAATGCTGAAGTGAAATCGGAGGAGTTATTATGTGGACTCCCTATGAAGTGGTTAGGAAACATCTCCATGATTTTCGTATTGAATATCGTTTTTATTCAAGAGAAGAAGGCGGAAGAAAGATACTTCCATTTCAAGGATACCGTTGTGATTTTTCATATGATGGTGACGATATAGGAACCACCGGTATTTATATGATTCACCCTGAATTCGAAGATGAAGATGGAAATGTACTTATTAATGACATTGAATCAGTAAATGGAATTGGAACTGCTAGAATGTGGATATTAATACCTGAGATGAGGAAGGAAATACATAATAATCGAATTAAACTTGGAGTCAAAGGATACTTTATGGAAGGCAGTAGGAAAGTCGGAGTAGTTAAAGTAATTGAAATTAACGGAATAATGGATAATGCAAATAAGATATTTTGAATGTTTTTCAAAGAAGAGACAACTTCACATAACACCATGTTCACGCTTCGGGCCATTCGGCCCTCGGTCCGGCAGGAGTTAGATGTGAGCTCGGAGAAGAAATTGGCAGCAGCAGGGAAGTAGATTCAGCCGGACACATCCGCACCGACTAATCGCATCTCGCCTAGCGACTACGTCGCCTTAAGTCGGTGGGACGTCGTGAACACAAGAACGTTATCTGAAACTACTCGAAGGCGGGAAGAACAATGACGGTAAAGCGTACCATAGAGTTCATTGATCAGGAACTTTCACGAACTTTGAATGATTACTATGCATGGTTTAATTTAAGTCCAGAATTGCTAAGTTTCAGACCCAATTTTGGATGGAGTATTGAGCAAATCTTAGAACACGTTACATTAACTAATCATTTTTTATTAATACTGATTCGTAAAGGTAAGAAAAAGGCAATAGAACATTCATTGAAAGTCGATATGATTCAAGCCATATCTAATTATCAATATAACTTAGGGGAACTTGAGAAGATTTCAGAGCATAAATCTTTTGCATGGATACGACCTGAGCATATGGAACCGAAGGGCGAAAAGACTTTAATTGAAGTTAGAGCAATATTAGAAGAGCAGATAAATGAATGTAAAGAAATACTTAACGAAATACCGAACGGTGAAGGAATATTATATAAGACGACAATGACAGTAAATGATTTAGGAAAGATTGATGTATATCAGTATATTTATTTTTTATGTCAGCATGCCAACCGTCATATCACTCAAATGCAAGGCGTGAAAGATGAGTTTAGTAAATTCAAGGATGCCGAGTAGCTTCAGATAACACCATGTTCACGCTTCGGGCCATTCGGCCCTCGGTCCGGCAGGAGTTAGATGTGGATTCAGAGAAGTAATTGGCAACAGCAGGGAAGCGGAATCAGCCGGACACATCCGCACCGACTAACTACGCATTCGCGCAGCCGGCGACGTTGTCACCTTAAGTCGGTGGGACGTCGTGAACACAACAACGTTATCTGAAACCACTGCTACAATATTAAAAACTATTCTTTTCGAATCAATAGCCAACTTTGAAGAAGACCAAAACAAAGTTGAGCAAAACATAAGATTGCTAATATTGAAATGGGTAAATTAGATCGATCTACTATGGAGAAAAAGATGATGCAAAAAACAGAAATTAATCCACAGAGTATCGATTCAAATAAATATTTTCGATTGGGTTTATCTTTGTTGTGAGCACTTAGAAACGTAAATACTGCCACCAAGTTGAGAATGAAAGGTAAACCTAAAAGAAAGATTTGAAGAATAGCATCTGTCTTAAGATAAAAAAGTTTATCTTGATTTATCTCACCTTGCATTGCATAAAAAATTACCATCATAGTGGTAATAATAGGACTTAATAATAGAACAAAATTATAAGTTAATAAATTATAAAGCCTTTTATTTTTACCATCGGGAGTTTTACTGGGATCTTTACGCCTTAATGTATAGCCAGCAATAACTATTCCAACCGCTGTTACAATTACACCTGAAAGGCCGGCAAACAAACCAATTATTATTGCGATTTGATCACTTAGAGAAACAACTGGATTTAATAACATAAAAAATACCTCTACTTAGTTAATTTTTAACAATTAATTATTGTTTATTATTCTATATTTGTCAATTCTATTGAAAAGTGCTTTTATCGTTTTTCTTAGAAGGCAGTGGCATCAGATAACACCATGTTCACGCATCGGGGGACAAGCCCCCTCGGTCCGGCAGCGGGATTTCGGGGAAGCGTTGGCCGGACACATCCGCACCGACTAATCGCATCGCGCCCGGCGACACCGTCGCCTTAAGTCGGTGGGACGTCGTGAACACATGAACGTTTGGCGAAACCGACGAAACAGCACTTCACGAAAATCTCATTATATTGGGGAGATGTAAGATGATATTTTCTAGCCAGGCGGAAAGAAGAAAAAGTAAATCAATTGATATTTTAAGACGTTATAACATTCCGTACATAAAACATTTGCCCATAATCGAAACGGAGAAAAACGTAACTTTAAGAACAATAGATGAAATATGTAATCGTGCAATTTGTTTAGCTTTAGTTGCTGCAAAAGGGGAAGGCTTAGAATCGGACATTGTTCATATGAAAGCCAAGGAATATTGTGTTGAGGAACATTTTACACTTGAGGAAGAGACTTTTATAAAATTGACGGAATGCACAGAAAAAGAGCGAGCTAAGTTTACTTGGAGATATGAATCATTATGGGTCTTATTGTGGAGTCTCAAGTATGTAAATAGTCTAGAATTTCCATCAACTATTTGTGATGTTCCTTTTGCAGTTTCTACAATAGTAGACCGAGGAAGAGTTGATTTTTTTTCTAATTCTACGGTTCGATCCAAAAGTGAAATTCTTGATCAAACGGATCTTTATTTTAGATACCATTGGGCGACAAGAGAAGCTCAGTTACGGAATCAGCCTATTCCATCAGGACTAGAACCAGGTGTTGTGTATGAGCGTCACTATTCTTTAAATTGGTTGGTTAATTATGAAGATGAAGATTGGGACAATGTATCCACCAATACTTAAATGTGTGTTGCGGTCTGAATAAATAAAAGATATTTGATGGTGATTCAAAGAAGCGTCGACATCGCCTAACAAAATGTTCACGCATCGGCGGACAAGCCGCCTCGGTCCCGGGAGTTAAGTCAGAGCAGTAATTGCCGGGACACATCCGCACTACCTAACCGCATCACGGCCGCTCACTACGTTCGCTTAAGGTGGTGGGACGTCGTGAACACGGAAACGTTATAGGAAATCATCGCAAATCATAAAAAACTTTAGCAATAATAGTAAATTGGATTCTTGCAGATATTTAACTAACGGGCAGTTTTGTGGATGCAAGTATTTCGCGAGAAAGTCTGAATATCTTTGAAAACGAAACATGATTTCGTGAAAGATGAAGGTTCATGTATTCCATAATCAGCATATAGATAATGTAGTATTTAACTTGTAAGAATGAGGTGGATAAATGACAAAAACCTTCGCTCAGTTAGTCAATGAGGCAAGAGAAGACATTCAGTTGATTGCCCCAGAAGAGGCACAAAAAATGTTAAAAGACAATCCAGATACTTTAATTATTGATGTTCGGGATGCATGGAACATTCGTCAGACAGGAATGATATCAGGGGCTGTTCCAATTTCGGTCGGAATGCTGGCAGCCAGAGCCGACCAAAATCTTGAAAAATATCGCGACCAACGTTTACAGGACCGTACAAGACCAATTATTACAGCTTGCAATGTCGGAGCCATAGCCTCATTTGGTGCTAAAACCCTCAAGGACATGGGATATACGAACATATACATTCTTGAAGGTGGAACGAATGCTTGGAAAGATGCAGGACTTCCTATAGAGGAATACGTTGAGAAGTGAAACAAGGTTAGGACCATCGATCACGGGCTGCCAGCAATGTAACATGGCAGCTCTTGCTTAGTCACTCAACTAACGAGAAACGATAATTCAAGAAAACTGATGAAGATTTTTCGAAGAAGGCGCTGACATCCTATAACAATGTGTTCACGCATCGGGGCTTACGCCCCTCGGTTGTCCGATGTATAATCATGGAAGAAGCTCAGACAACACACGACCCAGCCTAAGATAGGAGCTATCTAAGGCTGGGCCGCGTCGTGAACACGGAAACGTTATACGAAACAGTGGCAATTATTTTTTAAGAGAGAAGATGCATATGAAACCTGATTATCATGACATGGGAATGTCTATAACTATGGGAAACGAACTTCGGAAGTTCGTTGAAGATCAATTAGTTAAAGATTTATTTTATTATTACAAGTTTACTGGTGAGCTCCGCTTTGATTGGTCAGACAGTTGTGTAGAAGGAGAAGATCTAAATTATCTAGATGGCTCACTAGACAGGTATTCAGGCATTATGATCTTTAATGCTAATGATGAACCAGTTGCTGATGGTTTGATGGATTTTGAGTATTTAATGAAATCCGACCAATTAATAATTTTTTGGGTGTACCTAGATATTATTGTTGATGGAAAAAGAATTAAGGCAATTGAGGTAGAAGAAGATCTTCTGAAACACATCAAGGAATTAATAAAAGAGTGTACTGAAAGTAATTAATAATTTGTTATGTAATTCAAGAAGGCCAATGCTTCGTATAACATCATATTCACGCTTCGGGCCATTCGGCCCTCGGTCCGGCAGAAGTTAGATGTGGATTCAGGGAGGGATTTTCAGTTGCGACGAAGCGGAATCAGCCGGACACATCCGTACCGACTAAGCGCATTGCGCCCGGCGACTTTGTCGCCTTAAGTCGGTGGGGCGTCGTGAATACACGCACGTTAGCTGAAATTGACCAAAGGCGTGAGAAACATTAAAAACGATACTAAACCGATATTTAGTTACTTAGGGTTCGGAATATTTTTCGCAACATTGCTAATCCATCTAATCTATAAATTCATAAAGATTACAGATGTGGGAGTAGGGATGCTTTTGTCCCTTCTAAATGCATTGTTATTAGTATTCACTTTGTTATGGAGTGTAATGGGGATAATTGAATTTTCATTATTAATGAAATCACACACTATTATCAGAAATTCATTTAGAAATAATGAAATCCACAATTTTGAATACAAGATAAAACTAAGAAGACAAAAAATTTATTTGTCAGTAAATGTAGGCTATTTAATTATTATCATATGTCAGTTTGGATATGTCATAAAAAACTGGGATGAAGTAAATATTTAAGTTTAAGTATTTTGATTGCAATTCAAAGATGCGGTCAACTTCAGCTAACACCATGTTCACGCATCGGCGGACGAGCCGCCTCGGTCCGGCAGGAGTTAGATGTGGGTTCGCAGAAGTAATTGGAAGCAGCAGGGAAGCAGAATCAGCCGGACACATCCGCACCGACTAACTGCGCATTCGCGCAGCCGGCGACGTTGTCGCCTTAAGTCGGTGGGACGTCGTGAACACAAGAACGTTATCTGAAAGCCCCCAAGTGCAAAATTTTTCAAATACATTTATTTGTTGTAAGATAGAAACAAATAATTTAGGAAGTGAGGTTATTCTATGATACCTCCTTATGTTGTAGATCTCTAGGTACGTTGCCCAATACCCTTTTAACGGGTAAATCTAAAGCAATTACCAGGGATCTTATTGTTTAATGATGATGAAGTAAAAGCATGGGAATTGGAACTGCATTATAAGTATTTGAATGGACAGATTAGGTTTAAGAGAGATTTCGATCCAAGGCTTAAGAACCTCAATGAATATCGAAATCACAGAATAACCAAACACGTTTATAATCATGAAGTTAAATGGATCCGAAAACTCACTCAAAAAAGATTTAGAATGAAATTCAAACGTAATATCTTAAACGAAGAATACTATAGACCTGTACCACATGATTTTCGAACATATGGATGGTTGTCTTTTTAATCAGGTAAGGAGAGAAGAAATTCTCTCTTTCTTTTTTTATAAAAATTGATTGTAATTCATGTATTGGGAGCCATCAGATAACACCATGTTCACGCGTCGGGGCATTCGCCCCTTGGTCCGGTAGGAGTTAGATGAGGATTCGAAGAAGTACTTAGCAGTAGTAGGGAAGCGAAATCAGCCGGACACATCCGCACCGACTAAGCGCATCGCGCCGACGACTTCGTTGCCTTAAGTCGGTGGGACGTCGTGAACACAAGAACGTTATGCGAAAGATGATTACTTACAAGTAATACATAGAAAGCAGGCTCGAGATGAAAAGGTTCCTCAAAATAATAAAGAATTTATTTTTTATAATGGCTATTTTATATCTCTTATTTTCTTTCGTACCATATCTAATAATAGACAGTGTAAAGAATGTCTTTGTTATTGAGTCAATAAGTATTTTATTATTAGTTCCATTCATATTATTAAGCCATATTAAACCCAAAAAACAAATAACAGACATCAGACAACTATTAATTTGGATAATTAAGATTTCAATTGTTATCTTTGTTTCAATTGTTGTATATAAACCAGTCTTGAATAATACGAAGGATTTACTAATTCTCCTTAACTCTAAACCGAAAATTATTATTGGTACGGTTGAAGATAATTTTGAACGTATTGATAATTCTCGTTTTATTTATCTAGATACTGATCGTTATACCCATTATATTGCCTCTCTGGATGACGACTTTATTATCGGTAAAGAATATACTCTATATTATTTGCCAAATTCAAAGATTGTAATAGATTTTAAGATTAATAATTAATTAATTGAATTGCATGTTTATTCAAGAAGAATCATCCTTCGCATAACACCACATTCACGCGTCGGGGCATTCGCCCCTCGGTCCGGCCGTAGCGATCGACAGTGTAGTAAATTCAGCCGGACACGTCTGCACCGACTAACCGCATCGCGGCCGGCGACGTCGTCGCCTTAAGTCGGTGAGACGTCGTGAACACAAGAACGTTATAGGAAATCAGCGTAACACCGTAAAATCGAAAAAACAAAAGTGGGTGGTGTGTCTTGATGAAGAAAGTGATTCAAGTTTTCACTGTTATTTTTGTTTTCATACTTTTGGTTAGTTGTCAAAGTAAGAATAAAGAGCCGATTATTTTGTTTAAGGACGAAAACAAAGAAATTATCTTAACCAATTTAGATTTGACTACAATAAAGGTTGTATCGTTTTTAGATTCTGAAAACAAAGGAACTCGAGGATTATATATTGAATTTAAGAACAAGGACAAATTAGAGCAGATCACAACGAAGAACTTAAATAAATCAATTCAAATCTATTGTAGAGACCAACTTATCACTACACAGTATATTAGTCATGTTATTAAAGGAAACAATCTGGGATTTAATGAAATGAATGAAGGAACACTTAAGCAATTTGAAAACATTTTGAATGCGGAACATTTTTAGTGACTTGCAAGTACTTCAGTGAAGACGCTGACATCCTATAACTTCGTGTTCACGCTTCGGGGCATTCGCCCCTCGGTCCGGCAGGAGTTAGAAGTGGAATCGGAGAAGTAATTGGCAGCAGCAGAGAAGCAGATTCAGCCATACACATCCGCACCGACTAAGCGCATCGCGCCCGGCGACTCCGTCGCCTAAAGTCGGTGGGACGTCGTGAACACAAGAACGTTAGGTGAAATCCGGGAAACATCAGAACAAACCCAACATCACGATAAGGAGATTTTGAAATGAGTGTAACACTTTTTTCAGTTATTGCTTTAATCCTTGGAGTACTCTCATTAATATATCCAAGATTTTTTTGGAGAATATCACAATATAAATTCAGAATAAGTAAAGATAATGTTACTTTTGACACTATTGAACCTGGAACAACTGGAATAGTAATTACAAGAATATCAGGAGTTATATTTATAATCGTTTCTATTTTATATATTATAAATGTGTTTTATTAATGATGAACTTCAGTCTTGGGAATACTTATTAATTACTTTATTAAAAGACGAATATACAGTGAATTCGAGGAAGTCCCGGACATCACCTAACACCATGTTCACGCTTCGGGGCATCCGCTCCTCGGTCCGGCAGAAGTTAGATGTGGATTCGGAGATGCAATTGGCAGTAGCAGGGAAGTAGAGTCAGCCGGACACATCCCACCACCTAACCGCATCGCGGCCAGTCGCTTCGCTCCTTTAAGGTGGTGGGACGTCGTGAATATACGAACGTTAGCAGAAATGCTGATAATAACTAATAGGAGCAAACATTTCAATGATGGAAATTCCATATCAGAATAAAATAAATAAAGAAAGCTTAAAATCATTTGTTAGTTTTCTAGAAAAGGAGAAAATTGAAAGCTGTTTGATGAGCTCAGGTCAAGATATTGTACTTCAATATTTTAGAAACAATAAATCTAAAACTAAACTTCACAAAGTTAACTCATGCACGAAGAGTATTACCTCATGCTTAATTGGAATTGCTTTCGAACAGGGATTGCTTCCAGATCTTAATACACCTATTGTTAATTACTTTCCATCGCTTCAACAGGATAAGGACGATCGGAAACAACGTATTACAATTGATCACTTGTTAAGTATGAGTGCAGGTTTTGACTGGCCAGAGATGGGGGAATGGAATGGTTGGCCACAGATGATACATAGCCCCAACTGGGTCAAT
>NZ_RBZM01000005.1 GCF_003628305.1 Cohnella endophytica
GCCTGCCTCAAGATGAGATTTCCCAATTCGTAAGACCCCTTGAAGAACACGAGGTTGATAGGCTCGGGGTGGAAGCGCGGTAACGTGTGGAGCTGACGAGTACTAATCGGTCGAGGGCTTATCCTAAACGAATTGACTACAGTAAGACAAATGATACATTCACCTTTCTTCTAAGCTTTGTTTCGCATCCAGTTTTCAAGGCGCAAGCCTTGATGTATTTGATCTGGTCTGGTAGCAATTGCGGAGGGGTTCCACGCGTACCCATCCCGAACACGACCGTTAAGACCTCCAGCGCCGATGGTACTTGGACCGCAGGGTCCTGGGAGAGTAGGACGTTGCCAGGCTGGACAAACAGAAGAAGCACCCGCGAGGGTGCTTTTTTGCATCTTACAAGGATTAATGGTTCAATCGATAGAAGAACGGAGTTTGAAAGGAGTCGAACGCCATGACTGAAAGAAGCATCCAACTCAGCGTGTTGGATCTCGTACCCGTATTCAATCAAGCCGATGCGACAATTGCTTTAGGGCAAGCGGTGGAACTGGCTCAAACAGCTGAAAGGCTAGGATACAGTCGATATTGGGTAGCTGAACATCATGATATGCCCGGATTGGCGTGTACCTCGACGGAGGTGCTTCTATCGCATATCGGGGCAAGAACGCAGCGCATTCGAATTGGCTCCGGCGCGCTATTATTGCCTCATTATAAGCCGTTGAAAGTCGCCGAATCCTTCCATATGCTTGCGAGCTTATACCCCGGGCGCGTGGATCTTGGACTCGGCAGAGCACCGGGCGGGGCAGGCGAAGTAAGTCTCGCCCTAAGCGGCAACTTCTTGGAGAACGTCGGGAAAATGCCGGAACTGCTTGACGGCGTCTCTAAGCTGTTGCAGGGCAAGTACAAATACGATGAGAGACCGATAGCTGCCCGTCCAACCCCGCCGGTACCGCCGGATTTGTGGTTATTGGGCACGAACAAGAAAAGCGCGGCGTACGCGGCGGAGTTCGGCACGGGTTACGTATTCGGCCAGTTCATGAGCGAAGTACACGGGGAAGAAGTGTTAGAAGCTTATCGCGCCGCTTTTATTCCATCGGCGCATTCAACAGTCTCGCGCGCTATCGTAGCCGTCGGCGTCGTTTGCGCGGAGACAGAGGAAGAAGCTCGAAGACTGGCCGCTTCGGGCACGACGCTGTTCCGACAAGATGACGCTACCGCGGAGAACGGAGTTTCGAACCGCAAGCTTCTGGTAGGGACCCCCCAAAGCCTAAAAAGCAAGTTGGAGCAATTATCCCTCTCCTATGGCGTTCAGGAATTTATTATCGTAACGATGATTCCGGATTACGGGAAAAGGCTTCGCTCTTATGAACTCCTCGCCGAGGCTTGTCTTTTCTAATAATCAATTTGTAAGTGGCTTCCGATTGTTATCGGGGGTCATTTTTTTTGCGTCTAAACGCGTTACGATTGGCGCACAATACAGGGGCGTAAAGCCGTATTTCTCCAAGGAGGGAGCAATCCAGATGGCAAGAGCCCACAAAAAAATGACAATGGCCGATTACATAAAGAAGTTTGTTTTTTTAACGGTCGGGGCCGTATTAATGGCAGTGGCACTGGAGATATTCTTAGTTCCGAACGAAATAATCGATGGAGGAATTACGGGGATATCGATTGTATTGTCGGAAGTGTCGCATGTGGCGCTCGGCATTTTTATTTTTATCATCAACCTGCCTTTCTTGTTTATCGGTTACAAGATGATCGGGAAAACATTCGCGGTCTCCACGCTGTACGGGGTCGGAGTCATGTCGGTGGCTACGGCATTGTTGCACAGCGTAGAGCCCTTTACGAGCGAGAAAATACTAGCGGTACTGTATGGCGGTGTCATCCTGGGGCTAGGAATAGGTATCGTTATTCGATTCGGCGGGGCGCTGGACGG
This sequence comes from Cohnella endophytica, assembly GCF_003628305.1. GTDB lineage: Bacteria > Bacillota > Bacilli > Paenibacillales > Paenibacillaceae > Cohnella > Cohnella endophytica. The sequence goes on from NZ_RBZM01000005.1 coordinate 1,925, forward strand.
CTCCGAGATCGTGGCCATTCTATTCTCGAAAAAGTTCCGTTTGCCCGTCGGTCAGATCGTCATGTTCATAAACGTTTTTATTTTTATCGTAGCGGGTTTCGTCTTCGGGGCGGATTCCGCCATGTACTCCATTTTTACTTTCTACATAGCGGCGAAAGTGATGGATATCGTGGTCGAAGGCTTAGACGAATCCAAATCGGCTACGATTATCTCGGGCGAATATGAAGAAATATCCGAGGCGATCATGGACAGGTTGGGTAGAAATACGACTTTAATCTACGCCAAAGGCGGATATACCAAAGAGGATACGCAGTTGATTTTTTGCGTAGTAACAAGGTTAGAAATCGCGAAGTTAAAATCGGTCGTTCATGAGATCGATCCTAGAGCGTTTATTTCCGTTCAGAATGTGGCGGACGTGCTGGGGGGCAACATCGAGAAAAAAAGCATTCACTAACGCTAAAGCTAAAAGCTCATCTCGGAATGAATTTCCGGGAGAGCTTTTTTTTGTGTCATAAGGTAAAATTATTGTCGTACAATCATATAAGGGGGAAAGGGGACGAGTGCGATGGAAAGCTGGGCGATCTGGCTTATAGCCGCGGGAGTGCTCATCATCGCGGAAATGCTTACGTTGACGTTTTATTTACTGTGGCTGGGGATCGGAGCTTTAGTTGCAGCCGTCGTCGCGTTTTTCGTTCCGGACAGCATAATCGCGCAAGCATTAGCGGGTGGAATCGCCGCCTTGGTACTTACCGTTTTTACCAAGCCGCTGACGAAAAGGATTCGGCAATCTACGGGATACAGGGATGCGATCCATGAGTTGGTAGGCAAGGATGGGATAGTCGTGGAGCCGATCGTCCCGGGTAAGCCGGGTATCGTAAAAGTCGGCAATGAGACCTGGAGCGCGTCGTCAATCGAAAGCTTGGATAAGGAAGAAATCGTAAGAGTCATAAGCCGAGGGACTACGGTGCTCGAGGTTCAAAAATGGGGAGGTAAGCCGGAATGATCTTCGTAATTGTTGTCGTCATCTTAATTATTTTTATCGTCGTATTGTCCGTCAAAATAATTCCGCAGCAAAGAGTGGGCGTGGTGGAGCGATTGGGTAAATTCAATCGATTGTTGACGCCGGGCGTGAACATTCTCGTTCCGTTCATCGATAACGTGCGGGTCTATCACGACCTCCGAATTCAACAAGCGAACGTACCGCCGCAAACCGTAATTACGAAGGACAACGTGCAAGTACATATCGACACCATTATTTTTTATCAGATCGTGGCTCCGGATTTAGCGACCTACGGAATTTCAGATTACGTATACGGGGTAAGGAATATCACGACGGCCACCATGAGGCAGATTATCGGGAATATGGAACTGGATGAGACCTTGTCGGGGCGCGAAAGAATTTCTTCGAACATCCGATTGGCATTGGACGAAGCGACGGAGAAATGGGGCGTTCGGATCGAGCGGGTAGAAGTGCTGGATATTAAGCCTCCGACGGATATTCAAGAGGCGATGGACAAACAAATGAAGGCGGAACGAAGCAAAAGGGCGATCGTCTTGGAGGCCGAAGCCGCGAAGCAAGACTTGATCTTACGTTCGGAAGGCGATAAACAAAGTAAGATACTGAAAGCGGAAGGCGAGAAGGAAGCGCGCATTCGTCAAGCCGAGGGGTTCAGGCAAGCGCAAGAATTAGAAGCGCTGGGGCAGGCGAAAGCGATTCAAGCGGTAGCCGAGGCGGAAAAAGCGAGGATCGGGCTTCTAAGGGAGGCGGGATTGGACGAGAAAGTTCTGGCATATAAGTCGTTCGAAGCGCTGAGCGAGATTGCCAAAGGACCGGCGAATAAGATTTTCTTGCCTGTAAGCGCTGCGGATACGTTGGGCAGCATCGGAGCGATCGCGGAAGCGTTTAAAACTAAAAAAGCCGAATAAAGTAAAAATGCCCCCGCATGAATGTGCGGGGGTTCATTGGCTTAGCCGACTCTGCGCGCTGTGATGTAACGCTTAGAGTAAGTGCTCGAGTTCAAGTCGCTGATGAGAATGCCGTTAAACGATTTGCCGATGGTGTTATGAATGAATTTACCGCCGCCGATGTAGATTCCGACGTGATTGATTTTACCTGGCGTGCTAACGCTTAGGAAGACTAAATCGCCGGGTTGAAGATTTTTCTTGGCGACATACGTGCCTTGTTTGCTTTGGTAAGCCGTTCCCCATTTGAGGGAGATGCCTTGTTTGGCGAACACGTATTTCGTGAAGGAAGAGCAGTCGAAAATGAGCTTGCTTGGGTTATTTACGCCGAATTTATACGTTACTTTACCTTGTAAGCTTTTGGCGAACGAGATAATGGCGGCTTTTTTCTTAGCGGACGTGGAACTTGCGGTTACTGCTTTATTTTGAACGGTAGCAGTCGATGTAGCCGCATGCGCGGATTGTTGGCTGGCAATACCGGTTCCAGTCGCGATGAGCATGAAGCATGCTGCGCTCAGGATTACTTTTTTAATGCTGTTCTTCATGGATGTTACCTCCTGTAAGTGTTCTAGGTGACTGAGGGAAGTATAGCACGGGGCTTGTACAGGAGTTGGATTTTAAGCTTATCTTAATTATGGGAAAATGTGGCCGGCCTTGAGAATGAGCTGCCCGGATTATTGAAAATCGCTGATTTCGGGAGGAAATGAACGATAATCGGCTTAAATCAGACTGTTTGTTGACGTAAAGCAAGCCTATCTTCTATAATTGATAATTATCGGATAATTCTGCATATTATAAGGAACTCATCTTTTTCAGGGGAAGGAGAGGGTTGGATTGGTGTATGAATTGAACGAACGGAACAAGATTATCGTCTTTACGGGGCCGGACGGCTCAGGCAGGAAATCGGTCGCGGAAGCGGTGGGCCAGACGTTCGGCATGGAGAAGGTCATTTCCTTCGTAACGCGTCAGCCGAGGCAAGGAGAAGTGAACGGGCAAGATTATCATTTCATCACGCATGACGAATACAGATCTATGGAGCATCACGGGGAGTTTCTCGAGAGCGTCGAGATCGACGGACAGTTCTATGGGATCAGAGGGTTGGATATCGAACGGAAACTGAATCACAATGATTCGATTTACCTGATCCTTAATCATGAAGGAGCAGGGATTCTTAAGCGAATATACGGGGACAAGGTCATTCGTATATTTCTGTACGCCGATCGGCGCACCGTAGAGGAACGTGAGCGGAAACGGGGCCTGGCGGAAGACGTTATTGCCATGCACCTTAATCACTACGACCAAGAGATGGGTTATCGCTCTTGGTGCGAGCATGCATTCGAGAATTACGATCTGGCTCAGACGACCTATGAAATCACGAACGAGCTTGAAGCTTATTTGCAACGCGATTTGGTGGATAAGGATTAAGGGATGAAATTGAAAAAATTGGGTTGACGTATCGGGAATGTCATGATATCTTATCGATACATTCATAATCAATAAGCGGAAGCACCGCAAATTCTGACGTTTAGCCGTCAGGGTTTGCGGTTTTTTTGTTTTCCGACAGGAGGGATAAAGATGGCGAAAAGAGTAATCCTGGCAGTTCCACAGCGCGAATATGCCGCTAAGCTTGCGGAATTTCTACGCGGGGAAGAGCCGAATTGGGACATCGCAGTGTATACGCATGGGAGCGCGCTACGAAGGGAAATTCAAGATAACCGAGACGCGGATTTGCTGATCGGCGTTCCGGAATTGTTGCGGGAATCTATTATGCCCGGAGACAAAACCGGCAAAGTTATCGCGCTAGTCGAGGAGAAAGGGGACGATACCCAAGAGGAGTGGCAGGAAGTCGCTCAATTTCAACCTCTGCCCGCGATTCTGTCGAGCATACGGAAGGCGATGTCTATGGGCACGGCTCCGTCGATCCGCAGCGGCGGGCATGTATTGACGGTGTTCTCCGCATCCGGGGGCACGGGAAAAACTACGGTCGCGTTAAACGCGATTCGTCAAGCGGGAGAGCGGGGACTTCGGACTTTCTACTTCAACCTTGAAGCTTTGAACGCAACTTCTCTATTGTTCGGGAGGGGCGAGCCGGATAGCCTATCGCGATTGCTGTATGCGATGCAGGCGCACTCCGATCAGTTGGAACCGGCACTGGAACAATTGTGCCGGCATCAACCGCAATTGCGAACCGATTTTCTCGATGCACCCGAACATCCCGGAGAACGGTTAGCTATGTCCACGGAGGCGTTGGCCGAATTACTGGGTCATTTGCGAAGATCCGGCAGGTATGACTTGATTGTCGTGGATCCGGACTCGGGAGCGGGTGATTGGCATCGGGAACTGATGCTGCTTAGCGATAGTATCGTCTGGTTGACGCTAGATGATGCGCAGTCGCTTCTTAAGAACGAGAAGCTGCTTCGTTACTGGCACAGACATAACGAGAACTGGCTGGATAAGTGCATATTCGTATGGAACAAGGCGTACGGGGATGGACTCGTGAACCGTTGGCCATTGCCTGGCGGCAAGCCCACGGCAAGATTGCCCTATATTCCGCAGTGGAAAACGGTCGATCAGCCCGGCAAATATATGTCGGCGCCCGTTTTCTCGGGGGCGATCGAGCGGTTGCTCCAAGAAATCGGATTCGGAAGCGCGGTTGAGGCACCGAAGTCAGAGTCCGCTTCTAGACGAACAAGGGAGGAAGGGAATGGCGGCCAACGGTCTTACGTTAGAGGAACTGGCTGAGCTGAGGGAAGCGGTTAAATCTCGTTTGTCATGGGATAGTTCGGTCAGCGACGAGCAGTTGCGACAATTGATCGAGAACGAGCTTTTCCGAAGACAGAGGTCTCGGTTGATGACGGCCACGGAACGAAAAGGAGCAGTATCTCGACTATTCCATTCCTTCCGCGGATTGGATGCCTTGCAACCACTGCTCGAGGACAAAGAAATAACGGAAATCATGATCAATTCCCATGACGACATCTATATCGAGCGGAACGGGGAGCTCAAGCAAGCGCCGATCGGTTTCGAGAGCGCCGATCGGTTGGAGGATCTGATCCAGAGTATCGTCGGCAGGGTCAACCGCATCGTTAACGAGGCGTCGCCTATCGTGGATGCCCGATTGCCGGACGGCTCGAGGGTTCATGTGGTTCTTCCGCCGATCGCCCTGAAAGGACCGACGATGACGATTCGAAGGTTTCCCCATCAACCGCTTACGATGGAGAACCTGATCGATAAGGAGGCGATTTCTCAAGAAGCCGCTGTTTTCCTCCGGCAATTGGTAGTCGCGAAATACAATCTTTTTATTAGCGGAGGAACAGGTTCGGGTAAGACCACCTTTCTTAACGCGTTGTCCCAATGGATCCCGCCGGACGAACGCGTCATTACGATCGAGGATGCGGCCGAACTGCAAATCAGAGGGGTGTCGAATCTCGTCTCGTTGGAAACGCGGAACGCGAACAGCGAGGGCAAAGGCGAGATCGGCATTCGAGAATTGATTCGCGCTTCGTTGAGGATGCGTCCGAATCGAATCATAGTCGGCGAGGTGCGAGGCGCGGAAGCGCTCGATATGCTGCAGGCGATGAATACCGGCCATGAAGGGAGCTTATCGACGGGACACTCGAATGGAGCCAAGGACATGCTTTCCAGATTAGAGACGATGGTATTAAGCGGTGCCGAGTTGCCCGTAAGCGTCGTCCGTAAACAAATCTCCTCCGCGATAGATGTCATCATTCATATAAGCCGCTTCCGCGATTCCAGTCGGCGGGTTACCGAGATTTGCGAAGTGACGGGGATGCTCGGGGAAGAAATCGAGCTTCGCACGTTATTCCGTTTCGTGGAAGCGGGAGAGCGCGATGGCCGAATTATCGGGAGCTTGCAGAGATCGGATTCTCTACAAGACATACGGAAGCTGTCTCACGCAGGCTTGGCCAAGGAGGGGATGAGGTGACCGATTATCGGTTTTATCGCTTAAGCGGGTTAGAGAAAAGCTGGGCGATAACGATCGGATGCGGGAGTTGTTTTGCGGCGGCGTGGCTTCTGTACGGTTATGCGTTCGTTGGAATAGCGACGGCTTCGCTGGGACTTTTCTATCCGCGTTATTATGCGCGGGCATTAGGCCGTAAACGGAGGGATAAGCTGAGGCGGCAATTCAAAGAGGCTCTTCAGGCATTGTCGTCTCTTCTCTCGGCTGGAAGATCCGTAGAGAATGCTTTTATGTCGCTGGAGCAGGATTTGGTCCTGCTCATCGGAGAAGAGCAATCCGATTTGTTGGCGGAGTTAAGAGCAATAGCTAACCGGCTTCTTAATGGCGAACCGATTGAGATCGGATTGCAGGACTTCGCCAGGCGGTCGGAGCTGGAGGAAGTGACGAATTTCTCGGACGTCATTCGCATTTGCAAAAAAACGGGAGGAGATCTGGTCGAGGTCGTGCGCAGAACTTCGTATTTAATAAGCGAAAAGCTGGAGGTGGAACTCGAGGTAGAAGTGCTAATCGCCCAGAAAAAATTCGAATCGCGGATCATGATCGGGATGCCCTTTGCTTTCGTAGGAATTCTGCAAGTCATGGCGGGAGATTATATGCAGCCCCTACATAAGGGGATGGGAATCGTAGTTTTGACCGTCTGTTTGTTCTTATTGTTGGGCTGTTGCCGCTGGATCTTTCGGATCATGGATATCCGATTATGAGCGGCGTTTTGTTGGTACCGTGTTGCTTGATCATTTTCGCGATATACGTCTGGTTAACGATACGGGCGCGGATAACCCGAGTGGAATGGAGATCATTCCGATTTCATATCGATCCTTTTGTTGCGCTCATGAAGTTGAAGTGGGTTGGCGCGAAGGTATTTCCACTATTGCACAGGCAAAGACTCGCCTTGTCGTTATTAAACGGGGGTAAGTGCACGTCGGAAATGTTCACGAATTGGGCGGCCGAAAGCTTCGGCTTGGGCTACCTGGCGCTCATGGGCACGGGGGTATTGGCGCTGTTAGCGCGGAATCCGACATTATTGTTTTTCGGAATATTACTCGGCGCTTGCCTTCCCATGCTTCGCGCGAAAGAGTTGTCCAATAAAGTAATTGCGAGAAGACACGCGATCCTTATGGAATTGCCCGAATTACTGAGCAAGCTTTTATTGATGGTGAACGCGGGAGAGAACGTCATGAAGGCTCTAGCGAGGGCCGCCGAGCAAAAAGCAAACAGCGATAATCCATTGTACAGAGAATTGAAGGCCGCGCTCGAAGGATTGAAGCGGGGAGAAAACTTGGCGGTTGCGTTGGAAGAGATGGGGCGCAGATGCGCAGTTCCCGAAGTACAGCGATTCGCAACGACGATTCTGATTAATGCCCGAAGAGGCGGAGGGGAATTCGTTCCGGCTTTACGGGAATTGACAAGACAGATGTGGGAGAAAAGAAAGACGATTGCCCGAACGCTGGGGGAGCAAGCCTCTACGCGAATGGCGTTCCCCCTGACGATTATTTTTATGATAATTATGGTGCTTGTCGGAGCGCCGACGGTATTGATGATGTAGACATAAGACTCAAGCGAAAGGATGAGGAAGATGATCGGTTATGTGTTGAAGAACGGAGTTAAGGCGTTAGGAGCGCTATGGCGCGACGAGGAAGGCTTAGGCACGCTGGAGCTTGTTCTGATCGCGGCGGTATTGATCATAGTAGCCATATTCTTTAAGGATTGGATTCTAGAATTTATCGGCAATTTAATGGACTCCATTGAAGGTAAATCAGATTCGCTCTTCAAGGATTAAATCGATGACGATATTCAGGTCCAAGCGACTTCGATTATGGGGCGATGATACCGGAACGGTTACGCTTGAAGCATCCATGATTTTCCCGTGGGTATTTTTGATGACTTTGATCGTGCTGCTTTTCTCGTTATTTATTTCGCAACGCGCGCTTCTCTATTATGGCGTTTCGGTTACGGCTGAGAGAACAGCCTTCAATTGGTCGAATTCGGCGAAGGAAACTTTGACGGGCGCGTATCCGGAAGGGCGATACGACGGGTTATACTGGCGCCTTGCGGATGACGGACTGGTTCTGGGCCTATTCGGACTCGGGGGTGAGAGCGGGGCGACGCAAGTTGATGTAATTCCGGGAATGGAAGGAACTACGGGGGCATCGCCGGCGGACAAGCTTCGCAGGGGAGCGTTCGAATCGGCGTCGAAACGCTTGCTTGGAGCGGGTAAGTTAAGTTATCTCAATATCGGAATCAAACGCGAGATCGAAGCGCGAGTGGAGATCGGATGGTTGCCGGCTCCGCTTGCATGGTTAAGAGGCGATGAGCGTGCGGGAGCTAAATCTTCCGCTTTGATTGTCGAACCCGCGGAATTCCTGCGCTCGTTTAATTTGATTCGATATTACGCTTCCAAGATGAAAGAAGCGCCGGGAGGGGAAACCGAATATCGCGATAAGGCGGGCGACGTCCTTAAGAAACGCGGTTGATGAAGCGTGGGAAAGAGAGGGGAAAGAATGGAACAGCTGCGGAAATGGGGCTTAAGGCGAGTCTTCGGGAGATTAGCGGTGAAGAAATCGACATCGGGTACCGTTACGATTTATTTCGTTGCCGCGACCGCGGCGTTCGTTCTTCTGTCCGCACTGCTTATTGATTTCGCGCGAATCGCGGCTTTTCGTAAGCAAGCCGAGCTAGCGGCGAAGTCCGGGATCCGATCGACTCTTTCTTCCTATGATCCGCTCCTGTACGAGAGATACGGTTTATTCATAAGGGGAGGAGAACCTGCGAACGAATTGTTTCGCCAGACGTTGGAAGGGAACGTCGCCAAGCATGCCGAGGGGGATTTTTCGTATTTGGATGTCGAATGGGGGGAGACGGAAGTCACGGAAAGCCGTCCGTTAGCCGATCACGGGGTGTTCCGCAGACAGATCCTCGAGGAAATGAAATATAAAGCACCGATCGACCTCGCGATCGAGTTGACAGAACGTTTTCGAGGCGTATCGAACGGGATGAAAGAGGCGGTTCAAACCGTAAACCTGTTAGAAGCTATGCGCAAAGCCTACGATAGACGCGAATCTGCTTTGGATGACGCGTTAGCCGCGCAGACGAACCTCGGGAAAACGGTAATGAAGCTAATTGAGAAAAAAGTGCCATACCCTCCGGCGACTTCGCATGCCGGCAAACCGGCGGGAGACGTAGGTACGATAGTAGAAGTAGCGGAACAATATGAGGACTATGTAAGCAAGCGGCAAGAAGATGATGCGAGTAGGGAGGTTCAACGATTAACGGAAGAAGAGAAGAAGCGGAAGCAGGAGAGCGTCCAAAAGAAAAGCGAAGATAACAAGGAGGAGACCGTAATAGAGAAGGGCCCGCGTTACGAAGCGATAATCGCCGCTTATGAGTCGGGAGCGTTTGCATTGGCGAAGGCTTTAAGCAACGATTCGGACAATATACGCCTGAGGTCCTTGGCTGCAGGAGAAGAGGCTAGGACGGCTTTGTCCAAAGCCGAGGTAGCCAATGACGAGATGAAAGCGATCATCGCCCAAGCGAAAAGTCTTCCTAAGGCATCCCCCGCCGAAGATATGTCGGATGGAGAGCAGTCGGTAGGAACGGAGCAAATTGAATCGATGGAACAACTGCGTAATTCGGCGGAGGAACTTATCTTAGAGCCGCTGTTCATGGATGAGTTCGCTTCGGAGATTAATATGCAGATGACGCAGGGAGATAAGCTGGCCGACGAGACGGCATCATTTGCGGGAATGGCATCCACGGTACCCGGTTCAACGGGAAGAGAGCAAGAGTTGTGGGAGGAAACCGATAAACTTCAGCAACGATTTTCCGAATACGTGCGGACGTTTGGCGCCGATGGATCTGTCGTTCATCAGCGAGAGGAACGCTTGACCGCTCATCGTTCACAAGACAAGGAACGAAAGCAAGAGGAGAAGAAGGCGCAATCGGCTTGGACGGGTGCAACCAATTTTCTCGGAACTTTAACGGGGATTACCGGTTCCGACGAAGAAAAGGCTTTTTTCGATCAGATACACGGCCTTTACCAAGTCAATAGGGAATGGAACAAAGGGGAGGATGAGAAGGCGGTTACCGGCAGACCAAGCGATCCATCCGATGGCAGGGATAAGGCGCTCGACGCTTCAAGCGGTTTGATGGATGCTCTGTTGGGCTCCATGACGGGAGCGAGGGACCAGCTTTATTTTTCCGAATACGCGATGTCCCGCTTATCTTATTACCACCCATCGCTCGTAAAGGAGATGCTACGAGGCGGCGAAACTTCGCTAGATATCCATATGCAGGAAACGGAGTACATCTTGTACGGGTTGAATAATCCCGCTGGTAATATCGCGGCAGCATATAGCGAAATCTTTGCTTTTCGTTTGGCGATTCGAACGATGGAGGGATTAATCGAATGCCGATCGTTGGGACATCCGCTTCTCGTGCTGGCCGCGGCGCTGGTGTACGGAATTACGAAAGCGGTACTCGATCTGACTAGTCTCGTCGAGAACGGCAAAGTCCAATTGTCCAAGTATTTGAAGGTCGATACCCGATACGAGGATTATTTGAGGATATTTTTGCTATCGAATGGAGGCTCGGCTAATCAGTTGGCGAGAACGATAGCGGTAATCGAGCATGCTACCGATTTGGATTTTCGTGGAGCGTATACATACGCCAGCGGGGAAGTGACCGCCTCGGTTCGGTTATGGTTTTTCCCAGGCTTGCTTAAGATCCTAGGGAAGTTTGGCCATCTCGGAGGATCGATAAAGGGGAACCGTTATGAAGCGACTTATGCTGCGGATAGCTCCTATCAATAGAAGAAGACTCGCGGCTGCGCATGGGAGCGTGACGCTCGAGACGGCGCTGGTGATGCCGGTTTTCTTGATATTCGTGCTTTTTCTGGTCTTCATGATTCAGACCGCGATCATCTCCATGGCCTTTCACGGAGCGCTATCTCAGACGGCAAGGCAAGCGGCGTCCGCTTGGTATCCCGTTTCTCTTGGGATTGAACAGGCTAAGGAAACGAAAGTCGGCCAACAAGCCGAGAAATGGAACGAAAAGTGGTTAAGCGTTGGAGAAACCGTCGGCAAATACGGAAAGTGGCTACCTTCGCCGATGAAGGAATGGGCGGAGCAAGCGTCCAACGGTTCGTTGTCGTTAGAGCAGCAAGCGGTTCGGCTGGCATTCGGACAGTTAATGAAGCCGTTCGTCGATGAGAACGTGTTGGAAGATTCGCGGATTCGCCTTACTTCCGTTGTATTGCCGGATGGAGATGATCGCGCTCAAGCTTACTTAACCATCGAAGCGGAATATAAGCTTCCGATGAAGGTCCCGTTTATTGGACGTAGCCTAGTTCTCCGGAGTTCAGCTCGCGAGCGCGTTTGGATTGGCGGAAGTCCGTCGGCGTCTAGGTTGGATAAAGAAGGCGAGGGGGAGGCTTTCGAAGTTTCGTTCGTTTCCTTGGAGCCGAATCCGGTCAGACCCGGTCGCAAAGCGACTCTGGTCATTCGCACGAAGCCGGGCACGACCGTAGACTTGTCCATCGTGTATAAGAGCGGACTAAGTCAAGCTAAGCATCTAGGGTCGGCGATGGCGGATGGCTCTGGGCTCGTATCATGGACATGGCACGTGTCGGGGAGGACGACTCCCGGACAATGGAATCTGCAAGTCGCGAATCATTCGGGAGGCCTGTGGAAACGAGATTTCGAAGTCGCGGGCAAGAAAAGCGCGGTTACCGGGGAGGCCGAACAGTGAACGGATGGGAGATAACGGTCGTCGGACTATTGTTGGTTACGGCTTGTTGGACAGATGTGCGCAACATGCGCATCCCGAATGAATTGACCGTAGTATTCGCGGGAAGCGGGTTATTATATCAAACCTTCGCGCACGGAATATTGGGCTTGGGTTGGGCGATTACAGGTGCTCTAGCCGGTTTCGTCCCTCTCTACGCGATGAATCGATTGGGCGGAATGGGGGGAGGAGACGTCAAATGGTTTGGGGCATTCGGCATGTGGGCAGGGGCTTCGTTAACGGCATGGTTGGTTATGTTATCGATTCTGTACGCCGGAGGAATCGCATGCGTTCTGATGTTGCTTCGATTACCGGGAATACGAATATGGGGAGGAAAGCTGAAGTGGCCTTGGGGGAGCCACCCGCTCGCAGGAGGAAGGGGCGTTCAATTCCCTTTCATGCTTGCTGTGGCACCCGGATTCGTCACCTTACTTTGGAAAGGATAGGGATAAAGCATGGAAACTTTGGCGGTTAGGTTCGAACAGAGGCGCGGACATTTTATGATCGTAGAGCGGGAGCCTTCGCTAACAAGGGAGGATCTGAATGAAACCCAGCTTCAGATGATGAAGCGATGCGAGATACCGTGTCTACTTCCGCTCGATATCGAGGAGGTCGACGGCCGGGTATCCTTGCGCTATGCATTGTCCGGGACGCGAATGCTTTCCGAAGCGACGAGAACTGCGGATTGGTCGATGTCCGAGATGATGGGAGCATTATGCAGACTAGGTGAAGCGCTGGAGGAATGCAGACTATATTTGCTGGACGCCGATCGGATCAGGCTGCAGGATGAATTCATTTTCGTCGGAGAAGGATGGAACGACTTGAAGTTCACCTATTTGCCGGTCGATATGCCGACTCTCCGCCGGGCGGATGACTTGGAGCGGCTCATCATTCGATGGATGATGAAGGTCAAGGAGCCCGAAGGTCTGACGATGCAAGCCGTACTGAGGCTTGTTGCCAGTCCTGGCTTTATACCGATCAGCTTGAGCAGGTACGCGAGACAATACTTATCCGGCACTTCTTCGGGCAGGGAAGCGGTATCCTCGAATGACTCGGAATTATCGAAAGTGCCGCTTTCGGCGTCACTTCAAGATATTAGGCGTATTCCGGAAACCGATGCCGAATCCCAGGAGATCAGAAAAAACCGGCCCTGGAATTTATTCCATCCGGATTCCGGCGATTTACGTCCCGTCTCCGAAATGTGGGGGGAAGCGCCGGATTATTCGTGGAGGGGGGTCGAAGATCAACTATCAGCAGCTACGGTTGACGAAGAGCTCAATAAACCGCTGGATATTTCAAGGTGGCGCATCGTGATTGTATGTATTTCGGTATTTGCCTCTGCGGTTAGCTGGAGGTTCTTATACTTGGAACGTCCCGGCGGACTCCTCTTAATGTTATGTCTCTGTTTGACTCTTGGCATCGGTGCTACCGTCGCTTGGTTATGGAACGGAGTCCCAAGCAGACATAGTGGACGCCCGGAAGCGAAGCTGACGAACATGCGGGACGATCCTAGTTGGAATGAAGGACCGCTTCCGGTGCAAGGGCCAAGATTTCCGAGCATCCCGAGAATGGAAGCGGTCCAACCCCCGCTGTTCCAACAAGCGGAGGAGGCGGCGAAAGGAGCGTTGCCGGGAGAGACGACTTGGGTATCCGGTTCGAGCCATGAGACGGCTTTACTAAATCGCGATCGCGAATCGAGAGCGGATGTTCAATATGTGCTCATGAATAAGATGCATCCGAACAGTCGGATCCCCTTAAGCGGTCAATCGCTCGTCATCGGAAGATCCGCGGATGTCGCGCAGCATGTCGACGAGTCGACCGGAATATCTCGAGCGCACGTGGAGCTCATCCGCGTATCCGATCAATGGAAAGTAAAGGATCTCGGTTCGCGCAACGGAAGCAGACTGAACGATAAACCGATGGCTCCTTACGAGCTTTATGCGCTGCAGACGGGAGATTGCTTGACGTTGGCTGTTTCGGAGTATCGGTTTCAACGCTCGGACGGGTGAAGCTTGGGGAAACCAACTCTAAGATAACGCCGCGGTCCGACCGTGACGTCATCTTAGAGTTGGCTGGCAAACGAGGGTTTAATAAGCGCTGACGCCGATTTTCCGAATAATAGCGTCAATGAAGGCCGGCTCGTCTTCCGGCTTGCGAGAGGTTATCAGGTTGCCGTCCTCGACGACTTCACGGTCGACGAACGTTCCGCCGGCTTGGATCATCTCCTCCGATATGCCGGGGAATGAAGTTAATGTCTTGCCCTGTAACAGTCCTGCGGAAGCGAGAACCTGCGGGCCGTGGCAGATGGCCGCAATCGGAATTCCCAGTTTTTCCGCTTCCTTAACAAAGCGAAGGACGCTCTCGTCGTCGCGTAAATGAGAAGGAGATTTCCCGCCCGGAATTACGACTGCTTCATAATCCCCAGCTTGGGCATCCCTTGCCGCAAGATGCGAAACGTAAGACACGGTACCGTTCTTGCCTTTAAGCTCGGCTTCTTTTTCTTTGCTTATAATTACGCCTTCCGTTCCGTTCTCGATCAAAGCATCGAACGGCTGGCTCATTTCGGAATCCTCGAACTCGTCGGCCAGCAAGAAAGCTACTTTTTTGGTCATCTGCTTCATTGTTAACACATCCCTTCCTTTAATCCTAAAGTACCCCAATCAAAGGAGAGCTAATCCCAGTGTCGCGTCGCAAGTTATCGGGGGAACGAAAAAAGCGACCCGCAAGCGGGTCACTTTGACGATACGTCTATAAGAGCTTCTTCAAGCTTCGGGAACGCAAATCGGAATCCATGTTCGATCAACTTTAGCGGCATGGCTTTCTGTCCGGTTACTACGAGCGTACTCATCTCTCCGAGCGCCGTTCTAAGTAGAAACGAGGGAACGGGAAACCAGTGCGGGCGTTTCATGACCCGACCGAGCATTCGTCCGAACTCGTCGTTGGATACCGGTTCGGGCGCGACGGAATTGACCGGGCCGCTGATCGACGGAGTGTCTAGGCAGAAGAGAATGAGCGCGACCATGTCTTGCAGATGTATCCATGGAAGGCCTTGCTTCCCATTGCCGATTCGTCCACCCATGAACATTTTATAAGGTAGGGCGATGAGAGGGAACGCGCCGTCTTCGCGGGCGCAGACGAGACCGATCCGCAGCTTTACCAGTCGGCCGACCGGAATTCGGTCCGCCGCGGCTTCCCATTTGACGACCGTTTCGCCAAGGAAATCTGCCGGCCGAGCCGGCGAATTCTCGTCGAAAATCCGTTCGCCGGAATGTCCGTAAAGGGAAATTCCGGAAGCGTTAATAACGACTCCGGGCGGTTTGTCCATGGCCCGAACGGCTTCGGCGATCGAATCCGCAGCCTTCGTCCTCGACGATTGGATTCGCTCTTTCGCTTTCGCTGTCCATCTTTGGTTGATCGATTCTCCGGTAAGATTGATAATACCGTCGAACTCGCCCAGCAAGATCGGGTTGCTCAGCCACTCCGCCCAGGTTACGTATTGAGGATGGGGGAGGGCGGGATCGAACGGGGGCTTTAAAGGCTTCTTCCTCGTCACGATCCACACTTCGTCGCCTCGGGACAATAACGCCAACGTTAAAGCTTTTCCGATGAAACCCGTTCCTCCGCACAATAATAGGCGCATTGCGCCCCTCCTCACATCATCGCTTATTGCTTATCGATCGAGACGATCGTCAACTGATCGAACTTCTCGCCGTTTGCATCCGTATGTTCGGTTGTGTATTCGAATTTAACCGGCGTATCCATACCCCAAGGGTCAACTTTGTCCGCGATCTCCGGGCTGACTTGATAAGCGGTCGGCCCCTGGTCGGTCGTAATCTCGATCGTATGGTTGTCCTGAAGGCCCGTGTATTTGCCGGTGCCGGATTGAATCTCCGGGGACGCGGACGGGCTTGCGTTCTCCGTAGCCGGATCTTGGCTAGACTGCGGACTGGCAGTCACGCTAGGGCTTGCGGATGGAGACGAGGTCGTCGCGTTGTTATTGTTGCTGCAGGCCGTTCCCATGAGAACCAGGGTAAGCACGGCTGCGCTCATCACCATCGCCGTTTTGTTGTTTTTCTTCATATGGACTTACACCTCCTACGAGGTTAGACGAGAAAAACCGGCAAAGGTTTCGTTTTTCTTGCGGGCTTCGCGGAAAGCGGGAGTTCGAAGCCTACTTCAGCAAGTGGTTGTACGCGGTATAATCGATATTATTTTTCTCCAGGAAATCCTTTAGGCTACGGTGGTCGCGAGGCGGAGTCGCCCTAATATACCCTTCGATGCAGTGGTCGTTCGTGACCTCATTGGCGCCGCTCTCTACAGCAAGTTGACCGATTTTGGCCGCGATGGAATGGCTTGCGATATCCCGAAACGGGCCGGGAACGGGGGACACGAGCTTATGTAGCATGTCTTTGGACTCGTCCGTCCAGAGATCGCGGCTGCGTTCAACCCAGTAATTCTGCCAATCGAGCTTCGACTTCCCGTCTCTCTGCGGAAGCACCTTCAAGAATTTGCGGAACATGAAAAATCCGCCGACGGACATCGCTAAAATAAGCACGATCGTCCAAAACCCGATGAAATACATAAACCAATCCGGCGCTGATTTCATAGCTATCACCTCAAGTGAAATTATATCGCATTTCTAGATTTATTTCGACGTTCGCGATACAATAGTGGAATAATTGCGAGAACAAGCCCCTAATGGAATTTCGGGGTACGGATCGGAACGCGAAAGGAGCAAAATGACATGTTGAAAATTGGATCGCACGTTTCTTTTTCCGACAAAGGATTGCTAACGGCGGCAAACGAAGCAATCACTTACGGATCCGGTACGTTCATGATTTACACGGGAGCGCCGCAAAATACGCGGAGGAAACCGATCGAGGATTTGTACATTCCTCAAGGCAAAGAGGTCATGGTCGCGAACGGGATCGACGAGATCGTCGTGCATGCGCCGTATATCGTTAATTTGGGTTCTTATAAGGAAGATACTTATCGGCTCGCCGTGGAATTCCTGCAGGAAGAAATTCGCCGTACACACAAGATCGGCGTGAAGAACATCGTCCTCCATCCGGGCGCTTATACGGACAAGGACGCGGAATACGGTATCGCCCGAATCGCCGAAGGCTTGAACGAGGTGCTCGAGGGAACGAAGGAAACCGACGTCAATATCGCGCTGGAGACGATGGCCGGCAAAGGAACCGAAATCGGCCGCAGCTTCGAGGAATTGGCGAAGATTATCGAGCGGGTGCAATTGAATCACCGTCTAACGGTTTGCATGGACACTTGCCATATCCACGATGCCGGTTACGATATCGTCGGCGATATCGACGGCGTCCTCCGCAAGTTCGACGAGATCGTCGGTCTTGACCGGATCGCGGTCGTTCACGTCAACGATAGCAAAAATCCGCTAGGCGCGGCCAAAGACCGTCATGCTCCGATCGGTTCCGGGTGGATCGGTTACCAAGGCATTGCAGGGGTAGTCGGACATGAATTGCTGAAGGACAAGCCTTTTATCCTGGAGACGCCATGGATCGGGAAAGAGGAAAAGAACGAACGTCCGATGTACGAAGCGGAAATCGCGATGCTGCGCGGGGACACGGAAGAGCGGTTCGGCGGCGAGTTCTTAGTGGACGTGGAACGACTGCACCATTATTTCGATAAAATCGGGATCGACTCCCGTCTTTACGTATTGAACACTTGGGAGTTGCTCAAATCGGATGCGAAAGCTAGAAAGGCGGATCCAAGGGAACCGATGGAACGCCTCTACGACATGCTGATCGAAAATCGGGTGCTATCCGGCGAATACAGCGAGGAAGCCATCAATCAAAGGTTGCTTGGTTTCCTGGCAGGTCCGGACTGGTTGTCCGACTTATAAGAACAAAAGGGTAAGACGAGCATAGAGAGGAAGAGGAACAATCATGAGTCACAGTTATCAGCCGCAAGAAAACAAGCGCTCGGACGATAAGAGCATTCGCGCGCGCATGCTGATTTCCTGCCCCGACAAGGCGGGGATCGTGGCGGCGGTGTCGCAATTCCTGTACGAGCAGGGCGCGAATATCGTGCAATCGGACCAATATACGATGGATCCGGAAGGCGGCATGTTCTTCATGCGGATCGAATTCGATCTGCAGGAGCTGGAGGTGCGTTTGCCATCCTTGCAAGAGGATTTCAATCGAATCGCGGACCGCTTCTCGATGAGATGGAGCATTTTCCGCGCGGCGCGGCGCAAAAGAATCGCGATCTTCGTCTCGAAGGAAGATCATTGCCTGCTCGAATTACTGTGGCAGTGGCAAGCCGGCGATCTGGATGCGGAGATCAGCATGGTTATCAGCAATCACGACGATATGAGGTCGTTGGTCGAGTCCTTCGGCATTCCTTATCATCATATTCCGGTTACAGCGGATACGAAAGCCGAAGCCGAACAGAAGCAAAAAGAACTGACGGCGGGCAAAATCGATCTGATCGTGCTGGCGCGGTACATGCAGATCGTATCTCCGAAATTCATCGAACAATATCATAATCGCATTATTAATATCCATCATTCCTTCTTGCCGGCATTCGTCGGAGGAAAGCCCTACCAGCAAGCGTACAATCGCGGAGTTAAGCTGATCGGAGCAACGGCTCACTACGTGACGGAGGAATTGGACGGCGGACCGATTATCGAGCAAGACGTTCAGCGCGTCAGCCACAGCGACAACGTCAACGAGCTGAAGCGGATGGGCCGCCATATCGAGAGAATCGTACTCGCGCGCGCAGTGAAATGGCATGTGGAAGACCGATTGCTCGTGTATCAGAATAAAACCGTGGCTTTCGTGTAAATGGAAATCCCATTATCACCGTGTTACAATGTACAGATTACCGAAAATGTGTTAGAACTGTACGATCGTCGGTCTAAGATTCCGAATCGTACGTGAATAGACTCAAGGAGGGTACTTTTTAATGACTGTCAGCACTAAAGCAATCGACCAATTATCGGTGACAACCGTCCGCACGCTTTCCATCGATGCTATCGAGAAAGCCAAGTCCGGGCATCCCGGCATGCCGATGGGCGCAGCCCCGATGGGCTACCAACTGTTCGCGAAAACGATGAAGCACAATCCTTCCCAACCGCAATGGATCGACCGCGACCGCTTCGTGCTGTCGGCGGGACACGGTTCCATGCTGTTGTACTCCTTATTGCACCTGAGCGGATACGATTTGCCGCTTGAAGAATTGAAAAACTTCCGTCAATGGGGCTCCTTGACGCCGGGTCATCCGGAGTTCGGACATACGGCCGGCGTAGACGCTACGACGGGACCGCTCGGCCAAGGTATCGCGATGGCCGTAGGTATGGCTCTGGCCGAAGTTCAATTGGCTTCTACTTACAATCGCGACGGCTTCAACGTAATTAACCACTATACTTACTCCATCTGCGGAGACGGCGATCTGATGGAAGGGATTTCTCATGAAGCGGCTTCGATGGCCGGCCATATGGGTCTCGGGAAACTCGTCGTTCTGTACGATTCCAACGATATTTCGCTCGACGGCGAGCTTAGCCTCTCCTTCTCCGAGAGCGTAAGCAAACGTTTCGAAGGTTACGGCTGGCAATATCTGCGCGTCGAGGACGGCAACGACCTCGAAGCATTGGCGAAAGCGATCGAAGCGGCTCAAGCGGAAAGCAACAAACCGACGCTGATCGAAGTCAAGACGGTTATCGGCTACGGCTCTCCGAACAAAGGCGGCAAAGGCGGCCACGCCGGTCCGCACGGTTCCCCGCTCGGAGCGGACGAAACGAAGCTGACTAAAAGCTTCTACGAGTGGGATCACGAGGAATTTTTCGTGCCGGAAGAAGTGCGCGCTCATTTCGCCGAAGTGAAGAAAGCCGGAGAGCAAGCGTACTCG
Organism: Cohnella endophytica; assembly: GCF_003628305.1. Lineage (GTDB taxonomy): Bacteria > Bacillota > Bacilli > Paenibacillales > Paenibacillaceae > Cohnella > Cohnella endophytica. Next base: position 21,528 of record NZ_RBZM01000005.1, read on the forward strand.
GCATGGGAAGAGCAATTCGCGAAATACAAAGCCGCTCACCCGGAGCTTGCGGCTCAATTCGAAGGCGCGCTATCCGGCGATTTGCCAAGCGGATGGGATGCGGATCTTCCCGCTTATTCCACATCCGATAAGCCTCTCTCGACTCGCGTTGCTTCCGGTAACGCATTAAACGGCTTGGCCAAGAACGTACCGTTCCTCGTTGGCGGATCCGCCGACTTGGAAAGCTCCACGATGACGCATCTGAAAGGCTTATCCGTATTTAAGCCGGGCAACTACGAGGGTCGCAACATTTACTTCGGGGTTCGCGAATTCGGAATGGCCGCGGCTATGAACGGAATTATGCTGCACGGAGGCTTGAAAGTATTCGGAGGCACGTTCTTCGTATTTACCGATTACCTTCGCCCTGCCGTTCGTCTGGCCGCGATCATGGGCCTTCCGGTCGTGTACGTCCTGACTCACGATAGCATCGCGGTCGGCGAAGACGGCCCGACTCATGAACCGATCGAACAACTCGCGTCTATCCGCATTATCCCTAACCTGACGGTCATTCGTCCTGCCGACGGCAACGAAACCTCTGCGGCTTGGGCTTATGCATTGCAGAACAAACACAACCCGGTAGCTTTGGTGCTTACGCGCCAGAACTTGCCGATTCTCGAAGGTACTTCCGATGCTCGCAATACGATCTCCAAAGGCGGTTACGTCGTGTCCGAAGCAGCTAACGGCCAACCGCAAGGGATTCTTATCGCAACGGGCTCCGAGGTACAACTCGCAGTCGCTTCCCAGAAAGCATTGGCCGAGCAGGGCGTTCACGTTCGCGTCGTAAGCTTGCCGAGCTTCGATCTATTCGAGAAGCAAGACGCTGCTTACAAGGAAAGCGTATTGCCGAAGTCGATCAAAGCGCGTCTCGCGATCGAGATGGCTCATCCGTTCGGCTGGGAGCGTTACGTCGGCGACAACGGCGCCGTTATCGGCATCAGCACTTTCGGCGCTTCCGCGCCTGGAGACCGCGTAATCCAGGAGTACGGCTTCACGGTCGACAACGTCGTAGCTCAATTCAAGAAGCTTGTATAATCGTTACACCTAATAGGGGAGCTGGAGAAACCGATGTCGCAATTCAATAACGTATCCGTAGTGAAGTTAGCCAATGTTTATTTCGAAGGCAAAGTAACAAGCCGCGCGGTGTTGTTCGAAGACGGCACCAAGGTTACCCTCGGCATCATGCTGCCGGGCGAATACGAATTCGGTACAGGCGTTAAGGAAATCATGGACATCCAAGCGGGAGAGCTTTCCGTTCTGCTGCCGGGCAACGACGAATGGCTCGAGATTTCCGAGCCGACGAAATTCGAAGTTCCCGCTAACTCCAGCTTCAAGCTTAAGGTCAAGACGGTTACGGACTATATTTGCTCGTATCTCGACTAAACCTACTTGAAATGCCCAAAAGGCAGGTCCCCGATCGGGGACCTGCCTTTTTAGCTTCTTTAAGCGATGAACGATTCGTTACTGCGATTTGCTCGCGATATATTCCTGCAGTTGCAGACGTTGGTATAACGGTAACGCGGTTAGCATGCAGCCATACTTGAACATGCCGTTCTTGCGTTCGATGCGTATGATCCGGCCGGTCATCGGCGGAAGCTCGGACTCTTGAAGGAAGTGGATGACGATGAACATATCCTTCTCGAGAGGAGTTTCCGATTCGATCTGAATGCCGTCTTCCGATAGATCACGCAAGTAGCCGTTAACCGATTGGCCGCTGAAGCCTCCGTCGCCTTCCCATTGATAGATGGACATCATCAGCGGAATATCTAGCGGCAGCCGCGCTTTTTTCCTGCGTTCGGCGTTTTTATTGTCCGCCGTCGAAGAGGCGACCGGCTCGCCGATTTTCTTGCCGATCCAATTCTCGTAGATGTGAGCCAACGCCGAGAGATCGGACTCGCCGTAGCCGGCGGATTGTCCGAGCTGGAACAAGCTCTTGGCGGCTTCGAGCATCGGCGTCGAGACTCCGAGCGAATCCGTGAGAACGGAGGAGAGACGAAGATCCTTAAGCATGAGCGAGAGCGAGAATTGAACGCTGAAATCGCGGTCGATGATTTTTCGGCCTTTGAGATCGGCTTGTTTGCTGGCTGCTCCTCCGGATTGAACGACGCGAAGGAACGAGGAAACGTCGATTCCGCTCTTGGCTGCGATGGCCATGCCCTCGATCAATCCCGCGGCGTTAATCCCGACGATCGTGTTATGGGCGAGCTTGGCGTTCGCGCCGCTTCCGTTCTCGCCCATGTAGATGACTTCTTTGCCCATGGAGAGAAGGATGTCCTGATGGTCCAAGATCGTCTGCTTGTCCCCTCCGGCCATGAAGAGCAACGTGCCGTCGATCGCCGCGGGTTTGCTGCCGGTTACCGGAGCATCGATGAAATCACAGAAGCGATCCGCGACTTCCGAGGCTAGCCGCATCGCCAGCGTTGGTGAAATCGTGCTGCTGTCGATGATCGTCGTACCGGGTTTAAGCTCCTTCAGTATGCCGTCTGTTCCGAAGTACACTTCTTCGATCGCTTGATCGTTGCTGATCATTGTGATGACGACGTCGGAGCGTTTGGCGACTTCCAGCGGCGAGAGGACGACGTCTGCGCCCAACTCGACCAATTGCCCTTCCTTCCCTGGCGTACGGTTAAACACGGTAACCGGGTATCCTTTGCGAAGCAGGTTCGCGGCCATCGGCTCGCCCATCGTACCAAGTCCAATAAATCCGATTGATTTCATCCTATCGTCTCCTTGTTTGTCGCATTAGCAGTCTCGTTAAGAATAACCGCGATTCGTACCGATACTTTCTATTATCCGTTTCTTTCGCGAATATCGGAAGGATAACATTTAAAATGTTCTAAAAATAGTTTGGTGAAATGTCGGGAGCTGAAATATCCAACGGCTTGGGCTACTTCCTGCACCTTCAGATCGGGCTTCATGACGAGTAATTCTTTGGCTTTGAGCATTCGGGTATTCGTTAAGTATTTGACAAAAGTAACGCCATTCCTTTTATGGAACAGCGTGCTTAAATAGTTCGGAGTTACGTTAAGCTCGCCGGCCAGAGATCCGATCGCAATCTCGTCCATATAATGTTTGTCGACATAGTCCATGACGCGTTGGACGATATCCGTTCTTTCCGGAGGACCCGCCCCGTCCGGCGCGGAGAGCATCGCATCCCCGTGACGCTGCAATGCGTGATACCAATGGTCGGCAGATAGAGCCTCTTGTTCTTCCGAGCCGATGGATGCCGCGATAAAACGACAGGCGTGTTTGAAGCAATTCCGATCCTCGAATAGAGCGGAAGACTTTATTTTCTTCAAAGACGCGATCTTCTGCAAATAACCGACGTAGTCTTTCCGATGGTACAGTTCGGACAATTGGATAAGTTGATCCGCGACGTCTCGAGCATGCGGGGAGACGGACTGCCGTCGTAAGTCTTCGATCCTAATGCAGGAAGAACGGAACGGAAAAAATACGCGAAGAGGAGAAAGTGCGCGTAACTCGTCCATTTCCCGAAGAAGCGTTGCAGAGTCGTTGCAAAGTCCCGTTTGCAGTAGATGAACGGGAAGTTCCCCGAAGCGGCTTAAGATCGAAACGGTCTGGCGTTCGAGGATCGCGGTCAGTCGTTCCTCGTCGCGGCTATCCGACAAAGGGAATGCCCAGAAGCAGGTCAAGGCATCCCCTCTCAAGCTCGCTATGCCGCTCCGGGAATCCTTGAATCCAGTCTGTTTAGAAATCGATTCTTGAATTTCATAGGCGAGTTTTTGCAAGCTTTCCGTCCATTCGGATTTGGATTCGGAAACATGGGGGATTAGCGTCAAGCTGGCGAATTTATAGCCTTTATAAGCCCCGTCGTCTACAATCCCGTTTTCCGAGCCCGATGAACGAAGCTGGGCCGACATCCAGTGCTCGAATTCGTAATTCAAATAATCGGAGGTTTTATGTTGCTCTTTCATTGCTTTGAGAACGCATTTCTCCAATTCTTCCGGTTCCGCCGGTTTAAGCAGATAATTGCTTGCTCCCAGACGGAGCGCGTCTTGGGCGTATTTGAACTCGGAGAAACCGGTCAGAATGACCCAACTTGCGTCAGGAGTGATTAGCTTGCCCCGGCGAATCGCTTCTAGGCCGTCCAGCTTAGGCATTCGGATATCAACGAAGATAAGATCGGGCGAGTGGGCGCGCACCATCTCTAGCATTTGCTCTCCGTTCTGCGCTTCACCGACTATTCGAATCGGTACGTTTAATTCTTCAAGCATGCTTCTTAAGCTGGAGCGAACGAGTCTTTCATCATCTGCGAGTAATACGTTCATAAGCTCACTCCTCCTAGCAGTATTCTTATGTTAATCGTAGTGCCGTCACCGACCCGGCTTTTCACGGTAAAGGAAGCATCCGGATAATTCATCTGAAGTCGCGTCATCACGTTAGAGAGACCGACGTGAGCAGTCCCTCGGAGGGCTTCCGCGTCAAAACCGATACCGTCGTCCGTTACGGTAATATCCACGTAGCGGATGTTCTCTTGATCGGTCATGCTCGCGGTTAGCGTAATGGTATTCGCTTTATCATCCGGTTCCGCGCCGTGTATGATCGCATTCTCGACCAAAGGTTGAATGAGCAGCTTAGGAATCGGGATCTTAGACACGCTATCGTCATAATGAATTCGAAAAGTCAGCTTTTCCTCGAAACGGACCTTTTGCAGCAGGCAATACTTTTCGATGAATTGGAATTCCTTTTCGATCGTCGATTGCTGGTTATCTTCGAGACTATATCGCATCATCGCGCTTAAGGACAGGATTGCATTTTCCAATTGCTTGGTTTGTCCTTCGCGATTGAGTCCGATAAAACCATTTAACGTATTGTATAAAAAATGCGGCTGGATCTGCGATTGAAGTGCTCGGTATTCGGCGTTTTTCTGCGCCAGCTTCGTCCGATACTCCTCGTTGATGAGTTCGTCCAATCGCGAAACCATGTTATTGAGTGAGAAGCCCAGCTGCGCGATTTCATCCTGACCTCGCGTAACGAATCGGTCGGACATATCGCCTTTCTTGACTTTGTTCATGATCAGGTTCATTTTATTGAACGGCTTGACGATCCATCGGTTGAAATAGAGGAAAACGCCCAAAGTTACGAACAGCGCGGCGGCAGACAACAGGAAGGCGATAATATAGATCCAGCGCGTTTTGGATTTCAATTCTTCGTTGGAGAGGAACACGACGATTCTCCAATCGGCGGGACTGACTTTCTGCGATATCCCCGTATAGAAGGCGCTTTCATAACTATCCTTGTTTTTAAAATCGGATAAATGGGCTTGAAGCTCCGACGGTAAAGAATGATTGGAATAGAGCACTCGTTGATTTTGATCCAATATGACGATCGTCGACGACACGTTAAAGGCCGTATCCTTAGCGATCTTCTCCAATATCTTTCTGTCCGCGTCCGCAAGGATGACGGCTACAGGCTTACGCGTATCGGGATCCTTAATTAAGCGAGCAACCGAAAAGACTTGCGAGGCTTGAGGATTGACCAAATAGTCCTGCGAATGAGAACTGATAAAGGCGACTTTGCCGTCGTTTTGGAGCGCTTCTTTATACCAAGATTCGTCTTGAAAGCGGAAATCCTCCACCAATTTGGTACGATTCCCTTTGCTCGTCAAGTAAGCCGGACCGGTCTTGGGAATGATGATCGTGTTTAAAATATCGGGTCGCGTGTTGATCAGATAATTCGGCAAAGTTCCGGTTAGCGCACGGTCCGTCTTAAGTCTCGTATAAGCGTTAGCCGTTTCATAACGATCGTTCGCTTTCAATTTCAAAGCGGACATCACGTCATCGCTGAGGTACGGGGAAGTGGACAAGCGGTCCAAATCGTCCAAATACGTTTCGATATTCCGAGAGAGCGCGTTTAACGTGCCACTTGTTAATTGATGCGTCTCCCTGGACAGCAACCCTTGGATATAGTACGGAAGCGCGAACGCGGATATGACGAACGGAGACACGATGAATACCAGGTAAAGCACCGTTAGCTTAAATCGCAAAGTCTGAAAGAGCTTCATCCCCATCTTCCTTTCTTATTAATAAGATAGCCTCCTGGCCTACCAGGGTCAATGCCATCGGAAGGAAGTGTAGAAAAGAGCGCTTTCATCGTAGAATTGCATCATTATAAAGCGTAACCAAAAAATCTATGATTAGGTCTGTAGGCAAGAGCCTCACATCATTCATTAGGGGGATGTACATGAAAAGGTCAAAAGGGTTGCTGATGCTATCCATTCTGCTGCTGACCGCCTGGACGCTGTCGGCATGCGGTTCCAACAACAAAGAGAACAACGCTTCGCCAAGCGCGACGGCTTCTTCATCGGCTAGTGCTTCCGAATCGGCTTCGCCAAGCGCGGCCGACCAGAAAGAAGTTACTCTCACGGTGATGACGAATATCGTCGGAGAACCTGCAACGGTGCTCGAAGATATCGCCAAGCAGTTCCATGAAGAAAATCCGAATATCAAAGTCGATTTCAGCGCTCCCGGAGCGGACTACGAGAACATCATGAAAGTGAAAATGGCCTCCAACGCGTTGCCGGACGTATTTTCCACTCACGGATGGGCTAAAGTTCGTTACGGCGAATACTTGGCAGACTTGAGAGACGAGGCTTGGGTTCCTCAGATCGACGATTCTATCAAACCGGTCGTTACCGACGATTCGGGCAAAGTATACGCTCTTCCGATCGATCAGGATAAATCCGGACCGGTCTATAACAAAGAAGTTTTGGATAAATACGGCGTTAAAGTTCCGACGACATGGGACGAACTTCTTGCCGCTGCGGAAATCATCAAGACGAAGAGCAACGGCCAAGTCATTCCGATCCATATCGGCGGCGCGGATTCCTGGCCGGTCGGTCAGTTCTTCGATTTCATGGCGACTCCGTCGTTCATCAGCCCGCAGACGAACTTCGCTAGTCAATATCTCGACGGCACGTTCGATTGGAAGCAATTCGATAAGTTGCCGCAAATGTTCTTGGATCTGCAGAAAAAAGGTTACTTGAACAAAGACGTACTGACTTCTAAATACGACGATTCCGCGAAAGCATTCGCAGAAGGAAAAGTCGCTTTCGGCTTCTATGGTCCATTCCTGATCGAAGAAGCGAAGAAAACGAATCCGAACGTTAAAGGCGGCTTGATGCCGATTCCGTCCGTAGAAGCAGGCGATAAGCCGACTTTCGCCGGCGGCGAGAAAACGACTTGGGGCGTGTGGAAAGATTCTCCGAACCAAGAAGCGGCCAAGAAGTTCGTGGCTTACTTCGCTAAACCGGAGAACGTCGCGAAGGTGGCTACCGCTAATGCGCTTCCGCCAGGACTGAAGGGCGTAGAAATCAATGCCGGCGATCTGACGGCCGACTTCCAACAATACGCGAGCACTCCTGTATTCCCTTACTATGACCGCGTTTATTTGCCGAACGGCATGTGGGACGTTATGTGCAAGAACGGTCAAGATCTGCTTGCCGGAGGAATAACGGTCAGCGAGTTCTCCGAGAACATGAAGCAAGAATTCGATCGTCTGCGCGCTGCCCAATAACAATCGAATTTCAGCAAAGCTAGTGAAGGCCAAGATAGCCCGACGGCAGCCAGCTTGCCGCGGGCTATCCTGCCTTAACGGACAAATTGGCTTCGAGCAACGTGACGATAGCTTAGACAGGAGGTAGAGAATGATGCAGTCTTCACGACCGATGCCAGCCACTCCGCAAGGAGCGAGAACGAAAAGCAATTTATTTCGCAGGTTTTTTCAATCCGCGACTTCGTTGAACTTGATGTATGTACCCGCGCTTATCCTCTTCGGAATATTTATTCTCTACCCGCTAGCCAAAGGGGTTCAAATCTCGTTTACGAACTGGGATGGCTATTCGCAGCATTCCACATGGGCGGGAGTAAAGAAGTATACTTTGATGTTGCACGATAAGAAGATCAAGACCACGATGAAGAATACGTTGATCTACGGACTCGGAAGCACGGTTCTCCAAAATTTGCTCGGACTCGCGTACGCGTTGTTCTTGGATCAGAAAATCAGGGGCAAAGGGCTGATGAGGACGGTAGTCTACTTACCCGTCATTATTAGTCCGCTCATTATGGGTTATATTTTTTATTTCTTCTTTCAATATGACGGCGGTGCGCTTAACGATATTATGAAGCTGTTCGGCAAAGAACCGTTAGATTGGCTCGCGAACGGCCCTCGCGCGGTGAAGATTATTACCGCGATTAATACTTATCAGTATATGGGGATTGCAATGATCATCTACTTGGGCGGTCTTCAATCCATTCCCAAAGATTATTACGAGGCGGCGCAGATGGACGGAGCGCGCTGGTGGGGAAGATTCCGCAACGTAACATGGCCGTTGTTGGCGCCGGCGATTACGGTTAACGTCGTTCTGAACATTATCGGCGGACTGAAGCTGTTCGATATCATCGTCGCGATGACGAACGGCGGGCCGGGTTACGCTTCCCAATCCTTGTCTACGATGATGTACAACCTATACTTCGCTAGGCAGGATGCCGGATATGCAGCCGCGCTCGGAAACGTGATGTTCGTCATGATCTGCATCATAAGCTTATCCATGTTGTTCATCCTTCGCAGGAAGGAAGTGCGCATGTGAAGAGGACGCTCCAGAGCGGATTTATGCTGTTCATTCTCGTTGTCCATTTGATTCCGTTTTATTTGCTGATCAATCTATCCTTTAAGCCTTCGAAGGATACAAGCAGCAAATGGCAGCCGGCAGATACGTTCTATTGGGATAACTTTGCCAACGCATGGAACAAGGCGCATATCGACAAAGCCATCATGAGCAATTTGATCGTTACGGTGTTCACAATCGTACTTGTCGTGCTGCTAGGGGCTTTCGCGGCTTATCCGCTTGCCAGGCACCGCACCAAGTGGAACAGCTTCGTCTACGGATTAAGCATTTCGTGCCTTATCGTTCCCGCATTAACGATCTTGGTTCCCCTCTATAAGTTCGTAGTCGACATCGGAGGAATGAATCATTATTGGGCAACGATACTCATTCAAGTTACCTTCTCGTTGCCGCTTACGATTTTTTTGTTGACCGGCTTTATGGGGAACGTGCCCAAGGAGCTGGACGAAGCGGGACTTATCGACGGCTGCAGCCGCTATGCGATCTTCTTCCGGATCATTCTACCGCTGCTTAAACCGATCGTAGCGACAATCGTAATCGTCATTGGCGTGCAAGTATGGAACGATTATCAATTTTCCGTATTCTTCTTGCAGAAGCCGAACGTGCAGACGATTCCCGTCGCGTTATCGATGTTCATATCCCAATTCCATAGCAATATCAACTGGGTTGCGGCAGGCTGCTTGATCGGGATGATGCCGCTTACGCTTACTTATTTATTCCTGCAAAAGTATTTCATTAAAGGAATGGCGGACGGCGCGGTAAAGGGTTAACGGAGGATTTCATAATGAAGATACGGTTCGACGAAAATCAGAAGCTATTCCATTTAAGTACGCCGAATACGAGTTACGTGATTAAGCTAACGAGAGGGTTGTATCCGACTCATATTTACTGGGGACGGAAGCTCCGAAGCTATCGGTGGGAGGAAAGGGAGCATTCCCTAATCCCGACGGGCTTTTCTCCGACGCCGTTTAAGGATGATCCGCACTTTTCCTTCGATACGCTGCCTCAAGAATATCCCGGCTACGGTACGGGCGATTACCGTCATCCGGCTTACCAAGCGGAAATGGCGAACGGTACTACGGCAACGGAACTGATCTACGAGAAGCACCGCATCTATTCGGGCAAGTCCCGACTGGAGGGACTTCCTTCTACCTATACCGAGAATGACGACGAGGCGCGGACGTTGGAACTCGAACTACGGGATACCGCCTCGGGCTTGCGCGTCGTTCTATCCTATACCGTCTTCCGGGATCACGACGCGATCGCAAGATCGGCAAGATTGATCAATGTCGGACCCAAGCCGTTAAATATAACGCGTGCATTAAGCATGAGCGTGGATTTCGGCCATTCCGATTTCGATTTGCTGCAGTTGCCCGGATCATGGGCCAGGGAACGGAACGTGGAGAGAGGCAGATTGCGGTCCGGAACTCAGGTCGCGGGAAGCAGCAGGGGAGCAAGCTCGCACCATCAAAATCCTTTCATTGCGCTGCTTGCGCCTAACGCGGACGAAGACCAAGGAGACGTATACGGATTTAGCTTGGTGTACAGCGGGAACTTCGCGGCCCATGCGGAGGTGGATCAGTTCCGCTCGACGCGCGTATCGATGGGAATCAATCCGTTCGGATTCAAATGGCGGCTCGAGGCAGGCGAGTCATTCCAAACTCCGGAAGCGGTGCTGGTTTATTCGGACAAGGGCTTGGGCGGCATGTCGCGCGCTTATCACCGATTGTATCGCACCCGACTATGCAGAGGAACGTACCGCGATCGCGCAAGACCGGTGCTGGTGAACAATTGGGAAGGTACGTATTTCGATTTCAATGCCGAGAAAATCATGGGGATCGCGCAAGAAGCCAGCTATCTGGGGATCGAGCTGTTCGTGCTCGACGACGGTTGGTTCGGCAAGCGGGACGACGACAAGTCTTCGCTCGGCGATTGGTTCGTCAACCGTCGGAAACTTCCGGGCGGATTGGATGCTTTGGCACGGGACGTGAACGGTTTAGGGTTGCGGTTCGGTCTTTGGTTCGAACCGGAAATGGTATCGGTCGATAGCGAATTGTATCGGGCTCACCCGGATTGGTGTCTGCACGTAGTGGGGCGCCGCCGCACGGAAGGGCGTAATCAGCTTATCCTGGACTTGTCCAGGGAGGAAGTATGTCAGTACCTGATTGAGAGCATGAACGGAATCCTATCCTCCGCGCCGATCTCTTACGTGAAATGGGACATGAACCGCCATATGACGGAAATCGGTTCGGCGACGCTGCCTCCGGAACGTCAGTCGGAGACCGCTCATCGGTATATGCTTGGTTTGTATCGCGTCATGGAAACCGTCATATCGCAGCATCCTGACGTTCTGTTCGAGGGTTGCTCCGGCGGAGGGGGCAGATTCGATCCGGGGATGCTCTATTATATGCCGCAGATCTGGACAAGCGACAATTCCGATGCCGTGTGTCGTTTGAAAATCCAATACGGGACTAGCCTTATCTATCCGATCAGTTCGATGGGCGCGCACGTCTCGGCCGTTCCTAACCATCAGGTACACCGGATATCCTCGCTTACGATGCGCGGCGATGTCGCCATGTCCGGCAATTTCGGATACGAGCTGGATCTGACCGCTATGCCGGATGAGGAGAAAGCGGAGGTTAAGCGACAGGTTCAGCGATACAAGGAGCTCCGCGGATTAATTCAATTCGGCGAATTGTATAGATTGAAGAGCCCTTTCGAGGGCAACGACGCGGCTTGGATGATCGTATCGGAAGATCGCAGCGAAGCTTATGTATCCTATTACCGGGTGTTGGCCGAGCCGCATGAGCAATTAGGAAGGCTAAGGTTAAAAGGCTTGGATCCGGATAGCGATTATGCCGTTGAAGGATCCGTGCAAACCGTTGGCGGAGATCAGCTTATGAGTTGGGGCTTGGGTATTCCTCCGGGACACGGGGATTTCCGGAGCGTAACCTGGCATCTACGCCAAAAATAAAGGCATTCAAAGAAGGAGCTAGCCGAGAATACGTCGGTTGGCTCTTTCATTTAAGTAGAAGCCTACAAAGGCGGTATTTCGGCCTTCTTGCGCAATCTTCATCAAACCTTCATTGAACGTTGCTTGTGTCGAGCCGCTTAATTCAGTATTCTATAGCTAATGTGTAAAGACCGCAGAGGTCGCGAAAGGGAGATGGCCATGAGCAGCAATATTCAGTTCGACTATTCCAAGGCGCTACAGTTCGTCGGACAGCACGAGATCGACAACCTGGCTCCGGCGGTTAAGCTGGCGCACGAGCAATTACATAACGGAACGGGCGCAGGATCCGACTATCTGGGCTGGATTAACCTGCCGTTCGATTACGACAAGGAAGAATTCTCCCGCATTCAGAAGGCTGCCGCTCGAATCCAATCCGACTCCGAGGCGCTTATCGTCATCGGTATCGGCGGATCGTATCTCGGCGCGCGCGCGGCGATCGAAATGCTGCAACACTCCTTCTACAACACGTTGTCGAAGGAACAACGCAAAACTCCGCAAATTTTTTACGCGGGCAACAACATAAGCTCGACGTACGTGACTCATCTGCTTCAAGCGCTTGAAGGCAAAGATTGGTCCATCAACGTCATTTCCAAATCCGGCACGACGACGGAGCCGGCGATCGCATTCCGTATTTTCCGCGAAGCGCTGGAGAACAAGTACGGCAAAGAAGAAGCCCGCAAACGGATCTACGCGACAACCGACAAAGCGCGCGGCGCGTTGAAAGTACTCGCGACGGAGGAAGGCTATGAATCGTTCGTTATTCCGGACGACGTTGGCGGACGTTATTCCGTGCTGACCGCCGTAGGCTTGCTGCCGATCGCAACGGCCGGAATCGACATCGAATCGATGATGAAGGGCGCGCAGGATGCCGCTACGAAGTACAATAATCCGAACTTGAGCGAGAACCAAGCGTATCAATACGCCGCAGTTCGTAACGCGCTGTACCGTAAAGGTAAAGCGATTGAAATTCTCGTTAACTACGAGCCGGGACTTCACTTCGTGTCGGAGTGGTGGAAACAGCTGTACGGCGAAAGCGAAGGCAAAGATTACAAAGGGATTTACCCGGCTTCCGTCGATTTCTCCACGGATCTGCACTCCATGGGTCAATTCATCCAAGAGGGCAATCGGATTATTTTCGAAACGGTGCTGCAGGTGGGTAAAGTGGAGCATCAAATCACGATCGAGAAAAACGAAGACGACTTGGACGGCTTGAACTTCCTGGCCGGCGAGACGCTCGACTTCGTCAATAAGAAAGCGTTCCTCGGGACGTTGCTCGCGCATACGGACGGCAACGTACCGAACCTGATCGTCAACTTGCCGGATATGAGTCCCTATACGTTCGGATACATGGTGTATTTCTTCGAGATCGCTTGCGGCGTTAGCGGCTATCTCCTCGGAGTGAATCCATTCGACCAACCGGGCGTCGAAGCTTACAAGAAAAACATGTTCGCGCTGCTCGGCAAACCGGGCTTCGAAGAGCAGAAGAAGGCGCTGGAAGCTCGTTTGTAATCACTGAATTCGTTATCTGGAAACTGCCGATCCTTTTCGGCAGTTTTTTTGCGTTGTATGGATCGTTGCAGAACAGTTGCCGTTCCTACGAAAACGATCCCCGTTGATCCGCCAGAGTTTCTTCGGAGCTAGTGATTTATAACCAAGAAGAAGAGAAATGAGCGCTTCGATAGTAGATCTATGTCATACAAAACAATTTGTCCCTATGCTAAAATTCACTTGAAAGCGCTGCCACGAATCAGTTCACAAGGAAAAGGGGAGCTACAAACAATGGGAATTGTTGTATACAGCGATGGTTTTGAGAGGAATACATTTGGAGGAGGAGCTTTATGAAGACAGCGAGAATTAAAGGTATCCGAAAAATATTATCCCCAATGCTTGTAAGCGCTTTAGTTGCGGCGAACTTAACGGGGTTAGTGCCGGGTACCAACATTGCAAAAGCGAATCCAAGCTTTACGGCACCTCAGGCGGTTATCGACCATTTAAATCAGGATGACTGGTCTAACCTTCAGGGCATCCTGTCAGGCATCTACGGTATGGTCACAAGTCCGCTTAAAATCAGCGACCTGAATAAGGGCGGTTACACAACGGGACAACTCATGGGCAACGGAGACATTGGCGCGATTGCCGCTGGCGTTTCCACCACCTCTCAGCAGTTTTATTTCGGCAAGAACGATTTTTGGGGAACGCTTCATGCCCAAGGCAGCTCGATCAAAGACAACCAGGGCATCTTATCTGGCGGCGGCCTTTATATCGGGTCTACGACTGCGGCAGGCAGCGCTGCATCGTCGACTTTCAACATGAAGCAGGACATCATTAACGCGCAAGTTACGACAACCATGCAAGTTAAAAACAATGAAGGATATGACGCGACGATCCAAATGAACTCGTGGACTGCGGACACCGACAATGTGTTCGTAAGCGAAATCACAAATACCGGGAACGGTGCCGTAACGCTTAACGCGAAGCAGTGGGTTCCTGCAAGCGCATATGCAAGCGCAAGCGCGACCGATCTAACGGACGCCAACAGCACATATCCTTATACCGGAGGCATTGATACATCCGGAACGAATCCTGTCCTTTGGACAACAAGGGATTCCAATGCGGGCGTTAACGGCAATACGTCCAATTTCAGAAGCAGAATGGGCACCGCCACAACGGTAGTGGGCGCTGCACTGACCAATACGGCAGAAAAAATAGAGGCAAAAGACTATTACGACAGCAATAAAGGAAAGTATTATAATTCGCTTGGCGAGTCTGGCGATTTTACCGTAGAAGCCAACGAAACGGTATATGTCGTGACTTACTTCGCAAGCAGCAGCGGCACGTATAACGCAATAAAGAGCGTAACCGGCGTTCAACAAGACGCCGTAGCCGGTATTTCGGCATACACCTCGAAAAGCGATATCGATCAACTGAAAACGGATCACTTGAACTGGTGGAAAGACTACTATCTCAAGAGCTACGTACAGTTTAACGATTTCGCGTTGAATCAGTATTATTACAGCTCGCTTTATATTCTAGGTAGCTCAAGCAGACCGACAAGCGCGAACGGAAAAGTAAATCCGCAAAACCTTCCGGGATCGATGTACGGAGAATGGATCCCCGCGGATAACATGGGCTGGGGCGGCAGGTACTTCCTTAACTACAATCAACAAGCGCACTATTATGCTTCGGGGACAACCAACAGAATGGAGACCGCGGTTCCATACAACAGGGTTATTTCCTATGAACTTCCTTGGAACCATAATATTGCCGCGGGACAAGGCTTTGACGGCGCTACGCATGTAAGAACCCTATCGCCGTTCCATTTGATGGCAAGCAATCAACCGAATCTAAGCACGAAAGCCGGTACCAAATCCTACGGCTTCAGTGTCAGTTCCACAGATCAAAAGTCGAACGGGATGTTTGCGTCCATATTGATGATTGCTTACTATCAGTACACATTGGACGACGAGTACCTCAAGAATGTGCTTTATCCTCATCTAAAGGATTTACTTACTTTTTATGACTCTTACGTTTTGAAAACGGACGATGGAAATGGGCAGTATCACTATTCCGTTATCGGTTCCTCCATTCACGAGGGTGATGCTGCCGATATTACTCCGGATTTGGACGTTGGAGCGATTAAGTTCATGTCGGGATTTCTAATCGATCATGGTTCGGAGATGAGCGAAAGCCAAGCCAATCTCGACAGATGGCAAGATCTCGCGGACCACACCTTCTATCCGGAAGCTATGCTTCCGAAAGGTATATTTAATGCAGCCAAGAATAGCAACTTCGTTCCGACATTGCTCGCCACCGACTATCAGTCGCCCAATCAGGCACACGTGGATATGATTGAGCCGGGAGACCAGCCCGTTGAGCTTGAGGGCGTCGTATTCCCGTTTGAAAATGTACAATTATTGGACGGCGACAAAGAGCTATTGCAGAAGGTTAATAATACCATTGAATACATGAATTCATGGGCTGCAGCCGGATTCGCCGGTTGGAGCAGCCAGAACAACGGTTTCCCTAAGGTGTATCCGATCGTTGCAAGGGCAGGCTGGCCGGCAGCGGATTTGCTCTCCAAATTTAAGACCGCGCTAAGTGCGAAGCTTAGAACAAGCAACCTTAGCTATTATGGAAGCGGCGGCGCGGTTGAAACCGTAGGAGCAATGGAAGGCTTAAATTCCATGCTAATGCAAAGCAACACCACTACGAAAGTGCCAAGTACGATCATGGCATTTCCGAATTGGGACAAATCAAAATCCGTGACTTTCGAAAGGCTCGGCGCAAAGGGTAACGTTGAAGTATCCAGTACCTTCGACGCAAACACGCAGACGATTCCTTATGTAGATTTATTCAGCAAACGCGCGGGAAAAATAGCTCTAGTAAACCCGTGGACGACCGGAATGCCCGTTATTCAAATCGTAAACCCGGACAAAACACTGGGCGCTGCAGTGAATTACGCAATTAACGGCGGAAAACTTATTTTTGACGCAGCAAAAGACACGAGATACATGGTCATGAACGATACGACGGATTTGACCAATCATGTTTCCGAAATCACGTTTGATAAATATTCTACGACGCTGATCTATAATGGAACAGGCGGAACTGACACGGGCGCAGTCACGGCGACTATTGCCGGTAACCCTGATGATACCCTCACATGGACATCGTCCGATAGCAGCATTGTAACGGTATCGGGCAACAGCAATACGGCAACCATTAAAGCGGTCGGCACGGGCACGAACAAGGTTGCTAACGTAACCGTCACAGCGAAAAGTTCACAGGATGCGGGTGTTACGCAAACCTTAAAGGTTAAGGTTGCGGACGTAAGCACCGTTCCGACGGGTCTGACTATGATTAACCCGACGACGGCGACCATTTACGGACCCAACACTACGGCTAGCGATATGGGGAAAGTCACGGGTACAAACAGACTTCAACTTACTGCTTACGTTCAGCCTAGCAACGCTTACGACAAAAGAATCATGTGGACGTCAAGCAATCAGAATGTTGCGATGGTAGATAAGAACGGTTTGGTCATCGCACGCGGATCGGGTACGGTTACGATAACGGGTAAAAGCATGGTAAACCCAAGCGTACCGTCGATTGCAGTAACCGTTAACGTAGTCGCCGCATCCGGTGCTGACAACAGCGGAGATGCAAATCTTGCCGCGGTATTAACGGCTGCCAAATCTATATCGGCTTATACGGGCGACAAAACCTCTGGCGGAGGATTTGTGAAAAAAACCAACAGTCCGAATTGGGAAGGAATGCAAGAAAGCTTCCAGAGAGCTCAAATCAACGCATTGGGCGTAAAGGCCAAATATTCGGGTTATTCTACAACGAATATTAGCAAGGATACGGCGTACTTTGCGGCAATCGCTTTAAATGAGGCGATTAGAGCTATCGATCCGAGCAAGGCATTGAATTTAAGCACGATTGACAAGACCGCGCTAGCAGCGGCTATAAACACCGCATCGCAATATACGGCAGATAACTTCGATTCAACGCAGGATTGGGCTGATCTACAGACAGCGCTTGCGACTGCTAACGAGGTTAATATTAGCTTAGTAGCGACACAGGATGATGTGACTAACGCCCTTGCCGTATTACAAGTGGCAATGAGCAAAGTTACTAAAATCCCGGTTCAAACGATTTCGCTTGCGCAAATAGGTAAAGGGATATCGAGTACCGGTACAAAGCCGTCGGGCAATATGGCTTATCCCTTGGGTGCGGTGGGCTTGGACTTGAATCCAAGCACAACAATTTTACCTGCGTCTACAAACAAAACGACTTTGGCAGCAACCACTGTTCCTGCTACGGCAACCGACAAGTCGATTACCTGGACAGTAACCGATTTGATTGGTACAAATGTAGTTACGTTAGGAACGCCGCAGACGGGTAATGCCGCAATTTTGACGATGCTGACAGACAATACCAACGCTCAAGGAACAAAATCCCAGCAATTTGATTCTACTGTCTCGGTCGTTGCGGCAAATGCTGGAGTTGCCATCGTGACGGCAACCAACACAGCCAGCGGCATTTCGGCTAAGTACATCGTAACCGTTTCGGATCAGACGACGACTTATGCAGAAGCCGAGCCGGGCGGCAATACGAATGCCATCTATACAAATGGAGGTACAGATAAGGCCGCCTCAGGCTCCACTTCTTCAGGGGGCAAATTAGCGGGCTCCTTAACCAATACTAAGCCACTGCAGATAACAACAAATGTGGCCAGCAGCGGCGACTACAATATCGTGGTGTATTATGCTACAACGACAGCGAGAAACGGTACAGTTCAAAGGGGTCTTTCGATATCTGTAAACGGCGGTAACGCTTATAAATTTATTACGCAAGGCATCAGTTATAACTATGATTTCCCGGAAGTGGTTCCGATCATGGTGACGGTACCGCTGAATGCAGGAAACAATATAATTAAGCTAGTTGGCGATACCAGTTTAACGAGTAACACAAATGCGCCGAATATAGACAAAATCGGCATCGCGCCTATTTCCAGCAACAACTACACAGCCGTTGCTTCCAACGTGATAGCTGTGACGGCAGCTTCAACTACTGTAAATGCAGTTGTCGCAGCAAATTTAACGACAAACTTAAACAAGGTAAAAGACGGCGTGACTTATCAAATTTATAGAGACGGTATTGCAGTCGGCGATCCGGTGCCCGTTTCTATGTATGTGCCAACAAAAGAAGCTTATGGACCTACCTACGAATATGACGCAATAGGTGAGGGCATTATGCCCGCGGGTACGGGACTTGTGCTTCGGAATTACACGGCAATCTTCGATAAGTTAAATTATCCGGCCGCTGGAACCTACACAGTAAAATTTTCGGCCAATGACGGCACGACTAGCTACACAAGCGATGAAGTAAAACTGTTCACAAAAGGTTTAACCGCGACAAGGTTTACGATAACCTCATCAGCTGGCACGAATGGTACAATCGATCCGAGCGGCAGCGTTTTTGTAAATGAGGATGAAGACCAAACCTTTGTCTTTACGCCAGCCAACGGCTATGTCATCGACAAATTGACTGTAGATGATATGAACGTAGCGGTGGACGGAACTGAATACACATTTATTAATGTAAATGAAAACCACTCGATAAATGTGACTTTCAAAAGACACACCATTTTGGCAAGCGCGGGTGAAAACGGTTCGATTAGCCCAAGCGGAATGGTGCCGGTAAATGATAGTGCGGATCAGGTCTTTACATTTGATCCCGATGAAGGCTATGCCATCGACACGGTGAAAGTAGATGGTACGGATGTAACGGCGAGCGGCAGCTACACCTTTACGAAAGTCATCAAGAACCACACGATAGAGGTCACTTTCAAAGCAATTCCGCCGAATACCCACACCATCACGGCAAGTGCGGGTACACACGGTTCGATTAGCCCGGACGGCATCATTTTGGTTAATGAGGGTACCGATAAGACCATTACGTTCACACCGGACAACGGCTATGAAATCGATACGGTGAATGTAGATGGTACGGATGTAACGGTGAGCGGCAGCTACACATTCGAAAATGTTACTAAAGACCATGCAATAATTGTCACATTCAAGTTGATTCCACCGAATACCCACACCATTACGGCGAGCGCGGGTACAAACGGTTCGATCAGCCCGAACGGCAGCGTTGTGGTCACTGAGGGAACCAACAAGACCTTTACGTTCACGTCGGACAATGGCTATACCATCGACAAGGTGAATGTAGATGGAACGGATGTAACGGTGAGCGGTAGCTACACATTTACAAACATAGTTGGCAACCACACGATAAATATCACTTTCAAAGCGATTCCGCCGAATACCCACACCATCTCGGCAAGTGCGGGTACAAACGGTTCGATCAGCCCGGACGGCATCGTTTTGGTCAATGAGGGTACCGATAAGACCTTTACGTTCACGTCGGACAATGGCTATACCATCGACAAGGTGAATGTAGATGGTACGGATGTAACGGTGAGCGGTAGCTACACATTTACAAACGTAGTTGGCAATCACTCGATAAATGTCACTTTCAAAGCGATTCCGCCGAATACCCACACCATCACAGCAAGTGCGGGTACAAACGGCTCGATCAGCCCGACAGGCAGCGTTGTGGTCACTGAGGGAACCAATAAGAGCTTTACGTTCACGTCGGACAATGGCTATACCATCGACAAGGTGAATGTAGATGGTACGGATGTAACGGTGAGCGGTAGCTACACATTTACAAACGTAGTTGGCAATCACTCGATAAATGTCACTTTCAAAGCGATTACGCCGAATACCCACACCATCACAGCAAGTGCGGGTACAAACGGCTCGATCAGCCCGAACGGCAGCATAGTGGTCAATGAAGGAACAAACAAGACCTTTACGTTCACGCCAGACAGCGGTTACGCCATCGATAAGGTGAAGATAGATGGTACGGAAATAACGGTGAACGGTAGTTACACCTTTACCAACGTAACTCACAACCACACAATAATTGTCACTTTCAAGCAGAGCGGTGGCGTTGACAACGGGAACAACGATAATAACGGTAATAACGGCAATAACCAAAAGTATGTCGTGAAAAGCGAAGATATCACAAAATCGGCAGCGAACGGTAAAGTAACGGTTTCCGTTACGGGAGACAAAGAAACCATTGTGATGCCTTACAACACGACCGAGTTGCTCGGACAGAATCAATTGGTGATTCAAACGGAAAAACTGACTTTGGATATTCCGACGGAATTGCTGCGACAATTGACCGGCAAAGTTTCATCGGAGGCGCTAAAGGACAGTCGGATCGAATTAAAAGTAACTCCATTGTCCGAACCCGATGCGAAGGAGCTTCTTGCTAAAGGGGATTCTTCCAAGCAAATTAAGCTTTCGGGCGAAGTCTACGACTTTAGTTTGTCAATCGTCACGAAGGACGGCGTGACATCGAATATTACCAAGTTCGACAAACCGATCACGATTCGCTTAAAAGTAGACCCAACCTTGAACCCGAAATGGGTCGGAATCTATTATATTTCCGACAACGGAACTTTAGAGTTCATCGGTGGGCAGTATGTTAACGGCGAGATGGTCGCTCAGATTAGCCACTTCAGCAAATATGCGGTTCTTGAAGTTACGAAGTCTTTCGCCGACGTGCCTGCCAGCCATTGGGCGGCAAACGTAATTAAAGAATTGGCGTCGAAGGACATCCTGAACGGCACGAGCGCTACGAAGTTCGAGCCGGGACGCAACGTAACGCGCGCGGAGTTTACGGCGATGCTGGTTAGAGCGCTTAAGCTTACGGAAAAGGCAGAATTGAAATTTACCGATGTGAAGACGAACGATTGGTATGCCGAAGCGATATCCATTGCGGTCAAAGCAGGCATTGTCAAAGGCAAGAACGACACCCTATTCAACCCGAACGGCCAGATTACCCGCGAGGAAATGGTCACCATGCTGATGCGGGCATACGAGGTCGTTAACGGCAAATCGGCGTTAAATGCCGGCATTTCGTTCAAAGACGAATCCAAAGTTTCGCCGTGGGCTCTAGAATATGTACAAGCGGCAGCGGGATTGCAATTGATTAAAGGACGCTCCGAGGGCAAGTTTGAACCCCAAGGCATTACGAACAGAGCGGAAGCGGCTCAAGTGATTTACAATTTATTGAATAAATAACACGAATGAATTACGGGGCTGTCCCTCAAGTAGATTATCTATTTGAGAGACAGCCTTTCAACTTGCCCGAATAAACCAAACACAAGAGAAGTGAGCGCTTCGATAGTAGATCTATGTCATACAAAATGATAGATTTGTAATTCGACCTGCATATACCATCGTATGATAGAATGGGGTCAAGCCGCCTGAAAAGGGAGGTTTGACCCCATTGTTCGATAGAAGGGAGTGGAAACGCCATGATCGATATTCATACGCACATTCTGCCCGGCATCGACGACGGAGCCGACAGCTGGGAAGCGACGTTGAATCTGGCACGCGCGGCGGTGTCGGAAGGCATTACGACATTGATCGCCACTCCGCATCATGCGAACGGGCGTTATACGAACTTCGCGAGCGAAGTGCAGGAACTAACTCGTCTCGCTAACGAGCGCTTGGTCGCATCAGGCATACCGTTATCGATTGCGCCCGGTCAAGAGATACGGGTTCACGAAGATCTGCTCGACGCTTGGCAGCGGGGAGAATTGTTATCTTTGGCGGGATCGATGTACGTTCTGATCGAGATGCCCTCCAATCATATCCCTACCAAGATGGAAGAGCTCATCCACGAGCTTAGAGTTATGAATCTCACGCCCATAATCGCGCATCCGGAACGCAACGCGGAAATCGTGAAGTCTTCCGATCGGCTTGCGCGTCTCGTCGATAGAGGCGCTTGTGCTCAAGTTACGACCCATTCCTTGCTTGGCGGATTCGGAAAGCAGATCGAGAAGACGGCTTGGTCGCTGTGCAAGAGCGGGCTCGTTCATGTAATCTCGTCGGACGCGCATCATCCGGAGCGCAGGGGATTTCGTCTGCGGGAAGCTTACGAGGCGATCGGCCGGCGAATGGGGGAGCCATGGGCGGACTATTATTTCGCCAATGCGCAGTGCGTCGCTGACAATCGCGATTTCGGGATGCAACCTAAGGTCCAAGTTCCTTCCAAATCTTCAATATCCCGATTGTTCTCCTTTTTTTATCGCCCGTAAGACGGGAATTAGGAGCAGGTCTCTGATTCTAAAGATATACGAAGAGGACTTAAATGAGCTGTATTCACTCGATAGCCCATCGTTTTAGTTGAGTATGGGTTCGGGTGAAACGGCTATTTTCGATGTTTTGGTAATATTTAGCGTATGAATTCTTCGATAGCTAAAGATCAGTACGAGGATTATCGCCTGCAAACACATTTAAGCGCTTCCAAAGATAAGCGGATTTACGATGAAATCGGGCGTTTACATGGAATCTGGGCATATTTGTCATGAGGTTTTGAATTAACTGGCCTATAGTCCCTATTTTTCGTATCGCAGGACAGGGCAAGCCAGGGAGCGCTTCTTGATTTTTTATTGTAAAAAATAGTAGAAAGCCTTGAGTTTACAAGGCGCGAGAGGAATCGTGACTCGCACTTGCGGGGAGGTCAAAAGTACGATCGGAAATGGTTGGGTTTGAAGCGCTTCCATTTTAAGACAACGACGAATTGTACCTTGAATTCGAACGAAAACCGATTGGAAATCGCATAGAAAATGAGCAGGAATGTCTAATCGCGACCATGTCTTTATTCCCTCATGGTTTTCGATTTTCTATGTCATACTTAATTCAAAACCACCGAAACCCTAACATTAAAACCTCCTAATGAAGGTTGTATTCCGCGTCGAGTTGTTGCAAGCTATTTTTAGTCGGAGCAAAACTTGGTAATGGAGGAGTGCATGGATGAACAACGAAACGTGTCGCGAACAGAAACAAATCCGCTTAAAGACATTTTTGAGGATGCTGTCGGAAGACCCGTCTTTCCTGAACCAAGAGGGACTAGGAGAGTCGAGATCGATCGTCGATTACTTGATGTTCACCGGATATCTCCCCCGGAACGAACCCGTGGATATGGCCGTACTCGTGTCGTTACTGTTGAAGATGAGGGGACACGCGGCCGACTCCGCAGAGATGATGGATTTCGTCATGAACGGCGGAACGGTCGATGCCTTTATGAACGCTGTACAAGCCGAGACGACTTAATACGCTTGTCCTCGTGTTCGCGAAACGAATATTATTCAATCTCATGTATTCATAAAGAATACGAATTTGAAATCCCAAACGTTGCGTTGGCTGATATTTCTTGTTCAATGTTTTTGTCCTAATGGTCGCGTTTTGAATAATAATTAATAAAAATACTTCATAACGAGTAATGGGGGAGACGCATTGGAGCTCAAACACTATTGGATCATCATCAAAAGAAGATTGTTATTAATCGTTCTGATGATTATCGCAAGCTGTCTAGCAATCGGCATGTATTCCTACTACTACATCACGCCGCAATACGCGGCATCCGCGAAGCTGATCGTGAATCAGTACAAGGACAGCAGCTCGCTACTTCCGAGCATCGACGTCGGCTCTATCAACTCCACGATCGGGCTTATCAAAACCTATAAAGAAATTATTAGAACACCTCGCATCATGAAAAAAGTCGCCGAAGATTACCCCGAGTTAAAGATGTCGTACGGCGAGCTGATTTCCAAGGTCAGCGTTAGTTCGGTGAACGAGACGCAAGTTATGTCCGTGTCCGTCCGGGACGATTCCTACGAGAAAGCAGCCAAAGCCGCGAACGCCGTCGCGGTGGTCTTTCAGAAAATGGTTCCGACGCTGATGAAGGTCGATAACGTCTCGATCCTGAACTTCGCCGATCCTCAAGAGTCGCATGGTCCAGTCGCTCCGAATCCGAAGCTCAACATTGCCGTCGCGTTCATGCTGGCGCTTATGCTGGGTATCGGGGTCGCGTTCTTGCTCGATTACTTGGACGACACGATCAAGACGGAAGAAGATATTCACGCCCTCTTGGGAGTGCCGGTTTTGACTTCGATTCCGCGGTTCAAGGAACGCGATGCCATCGACAATGGTAACAATCAATCACCGCTCAGGAACAAGGCAGGGAGGGAAAATCATGTCTCGGTCGACGCCTAAATGGAACTTGATTACGGAGACGAATCCGAAATCTCCGATCTCCGAAGGCTATCGGATGCTTAGAACGAACATCGAATATTCGGCGATTGATCAGTCGATGCAGATCATCATGGTGACTTCTTCAAAGCCGAACGAAGGAAAGAGCACGACGAGCGCCAATATCGCCGTTGCGTTCGCTCAGTCGAACAAAAGAGTATTGCTCATCGATGCCGATATGCGCAAGCCGACGCAGCATCATATTTTCGGCAAATCCAACCGTATCGGACTAACGACCGCTTTATTTCAACAGAAGGAATTAAGCGACGTCGTTCAGATGACGAACACCGACAACCTGTGGTTCATACCCGCCGGTCCTACGCCTCCCAATCCCTCAGAGCTCCTATCGTCGAGACGAATGGCCGCGTTGCTGGAAGCGACCAAGAAGACTTACGACGTGATCGTCATCGATACGCCTCCGATCTTATTCGTAACGGACGCCCAGATCGTCGCCGCGCAGAGCGACGGGGTCGTACTCGTCGTGGATTCGGGCAAAGTGAAGAAAGATATCGCCGCGAAGGCGAAGGCGTCCTTGGATCACGTGAAGGCGAAATTAATCGGCGTCGTGCTTAACAACGTCAATCGGAAGCATTCCGATTCCTATTATTACTATTACGGCGAGAAAAGCGAAGCGTAATATCGGCAAGCTCCTCTACGCTATTCAATTCCAAAGGTAGGTAATGTCTCCTGCACCTCTATCACCGGAGGCACTCGGTCATGCTGTGGGTCAGCCGACCTTAGACGTTAATCGTCAAGGGTATGACGTGAGGACGGGTTAAATGCCCTAGTAAGGAAAACCGAACTTTTGAACCTTTTTAGAAAAGTAATAGAGACAAAAAAACAATAGGATAGGGTGAAACCAAAATGCCAAAAGTGAGAAAAGCGATCATCCCCGCAGCAGGACTCGGCACTCGTTTCTTGCCCGCCACGAAAGCGATGCCCAAGGAAATGCTCCCCATTCTCGATAAGCCTACGATTCAGTACATCGTAGAGGAAGCGATCGAATCGGGGGTCGAAGACATTATCGTCGTTACAGGTAAAGGGAAACGGGCGATAGAAGACCATTTCGATATCGCGTTCGAACTTGAGCATATTTTGGAGGCCAAAGGGAAAATAGACATTCTGGAAAAGGTCAGGAAATCTTCCAACGTCAATCTCCACTATATCCGGCAAAAAGAAGCGAAGGGATTAGGCCATGCCGTCTGGTGCGCGCGCAATTTTATCGGGGACGAACCGTTCGCGGTACTGCTCGGCGACGACATCGTGGAAGCGGAAGTTCCGTGCACGAAACAGTTGATCGACCAATACGAGCGGACAGGCCGCTCCGTCATCGGCGTTCAGACGGTAGGCGTAGACCAGACGGATCGTTACGGTATCGTTGATCCGGGTGCCAGAATCGATAATCTGTACGAGGTCAACCGATTCGTGGAGAAGCCGCCGAAAGGCTTTGCTCCATCCAATCTCGCCATCATGGGTCGCTACGTTCTGACTCCGGATATTTTCGAATATTTGGGCCGGCATGAAAAAGGCGCGGGCGGAGAAATCCAGCTTACCGACGCGATTCAGAAATTAAACGAGGCCAAAGGCGTCTATGCCTACGATTTCCAAGGCATTCGCTATGACGTGGGCGAGAAGCTCGGCTTTATTATGACGACGATCGATTTTGCGCTTCGCAACAACGAATTGAGGCATCAGCTAATGTCCGAATTGGGGGAGATCATGGAACGCGAGTTAGGCAAACAATTAATAGCCGGAAGGAGTGAGTGATAATGTCTCCGCGATATCGAGATGAGGCTGTGTTGGACGTGTCGGAATATTACTCCAAAGCGGGAATCGAGCAAATCGATCGCAGGGAATTTTCTTTGCATGGCGTTTTGAAACGCGCCATCGACATCGTAGGTTCGCTATTCGGCTTGATGTTGCTCAGTCCGCTGTTCGTCGTCATTGCTATCGCGATTAAGTGGGAGGAGCCTAAGGGTTCCGTATTTTTCAGCCAAACGAGGATCGGCAAGGACGAGAAGCCGTTCCGAATTTATAAATTCCGCTCGATGTGCGTCGATGCCGAAGCGAAGCTAAAGGATGTCATGGACCGCAATTTCATTAGCGGAGCGATGTTCAAGATCAAAGACGACCCGCGAATCACGAGAATCGGGAAGTTCATCCGCAAGACGAGCATCGACGAGCTGCCGCAATTCATTAACGTGTTAAAAGGCGACATGTCGCTCGTCGGTCCGCGGCCGTCTTCTCCGATGGAGGTATCGCAGTATACGAAATACGATAAACAACGCTTATCCGTAACCCCGGGCTGCACGGGGCTCTGGCAAGTAAGCGGAAGGAACAATATCGGGTTCAAGGAGATGGTCGAGCTGGATCTCTCTTATATCAAGAAGAAATCGATCTGGTTCGATATCGGAATCCTGTTCCGTACCGTCGTCACCGTCCTAACCTCCAAGGGCGCATCCTAATTCATCAAACGGGGGCGAGAACATGTCCAGGATTCTACATCTATCGGAATACACGAAGGGCGGTATCGAGACCCATCTGAACGAAGTGTTGAAATATCAATCGGATAACCACGATATTTATCTCCTCGTCTCCGAATTCAACTCCGATCGGGATTCGCTGCGCATTAGCCCGGAGAGGCTGCTTATGTATCCCTACAAGCGGAAGCCGAGCTATTTTCTCAAAGCGATGAGCTCGATTCGGAAGACGGTCAAGGAAATCGATCCGGATATCGTGCATGTCCATGGAACGTTCGCGGGGCTTTTCCTGCGGACGTTGTTTTTATTCAAACGGAAACGGCCGGTCGTCGTGTATTGTTCTCACGGCTGGTCGTTCCTGATGGATACGGTACCGTGGAAAAGACGGCTGTACGCTTGGATAGAGAAGGCGATGTCGCTCCGAACGGACGTGATCATCCATATATCCCAGCATGAATACGAGATGGCGATGCGTTACGGCTTGTCCGCCAAGAAATCGGTCGTCGTGTATAACGGGGTTTCGGATGCCGCTGTACAAGCCGATGCGATTCCGTTCGTCGTGCGGGCCGATAAAATCAACCTGTTGTTCGTCGGACGCTTCGATCGGCAGAAAGGGTTCGATCTGCTGCTCGAAGTATTCAACGAGCACCGGTTCGAGGACGTGCGCCTCTATTTGGCGGGAGACTCCGTACTGCAGCAGCGCGACTACGCGTACCCGGACAATGCGGTAAAGCTCGGGTGGATTCGCAACTCGGATATCGACCGTTACATGAGCGCGTGCGACGCGGTCATCGTTCCTTCTCGCTGGGAAGGCTTCGGCATCGTGGCGATCGAGGCGTTGCGCAACAAGAAACCGGTCATTGCCAGCAATCGAGGCGCTTTGCCGGAGATCGTCGAGCATGGCGTGAACGGGTACGTGTTCGATTTCGACGACAAAGAGGAACTGGCCGGAATCGTGAAGTCGCTGGATAAGGTCAAGCTCGCGCAGATGGGACAAGCCGGCGGAAGGATCTTCGAAGCGAAGTTCCACTCGGACAGGATGAACAAGCAGATCGAACGGCTATACGAAGCGACCGTCGACAATCCAGGCGGAACCTTTTCCGCGGAAGCGAAAAACTATGTCTAGGTTGTTATCGTTCTACCTTGTCGCATTGCTTGTTCTGACCGTCTATCAGGATTTCCCTCTCGTGAACGTCATCGGCGAAATCGGCAGATCTCCCGTTATTTTGCTTTTCCCGCTTTTCATCTTCTGCGAGATTGCGATGCTGGCCAAGTACAAGAGAGTCATGCTGGGCACGAAGCTGCAGAAGTATATGCTCGCCATCATTATCTATCTGAGCTTCGTAAGCATCGCTTACGTGCTCTATGAATTTTTGCAAGGAAGCTATGCCTTAGGTACCGAGAATCTGCTCGGGAAAGCGATCAAGGTGCTCGTATATTTCGTCCTGATCCTTTTCTATATCCGGCACATGCAGCTCGTTTTCTCCAAGATCGGAAGCTACAAGACGTTATATGGCTGCTTCTTCGCGGTCGTTACGTTGCTGGCGGTCATCATGATCATGGAATTGATGAGCATCCCCCATGCGTTCGCTTCTTTGCATGCGGGGAACAATCCCTATTGGCGAGTGCGCTTGCTCACGTCGGAGAGCAGCACGACGGGGTCGATCGTTGTCGTATATGCCGCGATTCTCGTCTATTTATCTCGCTATTTGAACGGGTTCGCCAAGACGATGTCCTTTGCCTATGCCGCGAGTTTCTTTTTGTTTTACCTATTCGTTACGGGCTCGAAGGGTTTCTTGATCGTCATGCTGCTAACGCTTCTCGTCACGATGGTCAAGTTTCTGGATTTCCGGAAAAAGCGGAACTTCGTGCTGGTCGTCGGGGTCGTCGCGGCGATGTACTTGTTCATCGTGTACTTCTCCGGGGGCTTGATCAGTTCGTTCACCAACGACATCGAGAATTACACATCGTCCTATACCCGGATGGGGACGATCCTGATTGCGCTGACGACCGTGCTGCACAATCCTCTGGGCGTCGGTACGGGCGCGTATTTGCTGTACTTCGACAAATACGTCAACGACGCGATCGAGGTCATGTCCCGTTTTTATTACAACTTGTTCGGCATTAGCCAGATCAACGCCGGCGAGCTGCTCCAGTATTCGAACTCGGACCGGAACCTGGGCGTCAAATCGGGTTTTTTCCAGTGGGTCATGTTCGGCGGTATTTTCTCGCTCGGGTTTTTCTACGTCATGGCCCGCAATTTGATCGCCAAGGTGAAATCGAGCTCGATCCTGTTTTTGGCTCTCGTATTTATTTTATTCTCGCTGCTCTTCGTGGCGCTCGAGATCAAGTACGAAATCTGGCTGTTGTTCGCCTTTATTAGCTTCTATCTGGGCCGCAACGAAACGAACGATTCCAATGAGCCGAGGGTGGCGACCAATGAAAATACTTATCGTGTGTAGCGATTTCCCCTATCCGGCCAATCATGGCGCGAGAGTCGATACATGGGGAAGAATCAAAGCGTTGTCGGAGCTAGGGTGGACGATCGAGCTCGTCGTCTGCGGCAAGGAGAAGCCCTCCGACGCGGATATGAAATACGTTAGCGGATATGTCGGGGACATCAAGCTTTGCCCAAGAAGCAGCAGCCTTAAGGATATGCTTCACGCCATTCCGATGCAGGCGAGCTCGAGGATCGGGCTGCGGAATCTTGACCTCGAAGGCGATTACGATTACGTGCTTCTCGAAGGCGATTACGTCTATCCGATACTGGAGCATCCGAAGATCCGGCCGGACAGCGCGATCCTGAGAGTTCACAATGACGAGGCGGCGTACTTCAAGGCGCTCGCAAGAAGTACCCGCAACTTGCTTCATAAGCTGTATTACCGCATGGAAAGCCGGAAATTCGAACGGCTGCAGAAGATGATGAGGAATAAAATCGACAAATACCTGTTTATTTCCAGTAAGGAGTTCGAGAGCTTCAGAAGCAAGGATCCGTCTGCCAAGAGTTTGTTCTTGCCGCCCCCCGTCACGATGGGGAAGTTCGGCTCGAATGCTTTTCGGAGCAAGCGGATCGTGTTCATCGGCTCGTTGTTCATGCCGAACAACAGGGAGGCGATCGAGTGGTATTTGGCCAACGTTCATCCTCTCATGCTCCGGGAGCCGGGATACGAATTCGTCGTGGCGGGCAACAGCAAGCGGATGAGCTTAAGTTGGCTGGAGCAGTACGATCTGACGAACGTCATCGTGCACGATACGCCAGAGAGCTTGGATGAAATCTACGAGGAGGGTTATCTGTTCGTCAACCCGATGCAGAACGGCGCGGGAGTGAAGCTGAAGACGATCGAGGCGATCCAGCACGGCTTGCCGGTCATTTCGACTTCGATCGGCTGCGAGGGAACGGGCCTCGTAGAGGACGAGCATATCGCCGTGGCGGACTCGCCCGAGGAGTTCCACAGGAAGATTAAGCGCCTCTTGGATAACCCGATGGCGGCGAAAGCGATGTTGGAGTCTTCGCAGCAGTATTTGCGTAAGCACTACAACCATAAAGAAGCGTTAAACGGGTTTATCGCGTCGATCAGCCCTACTTATCCGATGAAGCAGGTGATGTGAATGGTTAACGGAAAAACGAACGTCTTATTCGTTACCCATGCGGATAAAAAGGGGGGAGCGGAACAGAGCCTTATCCACTTGATCAATTACTTGGATACGTCCAGGTACCGGATTTACTTGTTGTGTCCCGCAGGCGCCTCCTATCTCCCGGAAATTCGGACCGAGTACGAGCATTTTCCGCTCCGCCTGAACAGCATCAAAGAGAAGTTCGGTTTCGGTTACTGGGAAACCGTGCTACGGATCAAAGCGTTCGTGAAGCAGAAGCGGATCGAGATCGTGCATGCCAACGGGTGGCGCGCGCCCTGGTACGTGGCCCCGTTGAAATACTTGGCGAAGTGCAAGCTGGTATGGCACCACCGGGATTATACGCATTTGCGGATGTTTAATTACGTGTTGCCGCGTTTCTTCGACCGGGTCATCTGTATCTCGAACTTTGTGGCCGATTCGCTGCGGGGCGGCAACAAGACGATTATTTATAACGGCATCGATCCCGAGTCGACGTCGGCTCCGAAAACCAGAAGCTTCATGGAAGACGATACGCTGGTCATCGGGACGTTCGGACGGATCGTGGAGTGGAAAAGATATGATCTCGTCATCGAAGCCGTCAAGAAGATGGCCGACGACAAACGTTATAACTGGAAGCTTCTGATCGTGGGAGACGCATCCGTCGACGGATCGGATAACTATTATGAGGACTTGGTAAGTAAAGTCGCGAAATATGGCTTGGAGGAGAACGTCGTTTTCTACGGATATAGCAACAAGCCGATCGACGTCATGCAAACGTGCGATCTGACGATCAATTTTTCCTTGAACGAGCCGTTCGGCAGGGTCATCATCGAGTCGCTGCTTGCGCAGACGCCGGTCATCGTATCGAATTCGGGCGGCGCACCGGAGATCGTCCGGGAGACGAGGGGGGGCATCATCGTGAAGGACGGTGACGTCAATGCTCTGTATTTGGCGATCCGCCGCATCTACGAGAGAGCGGAGAACCATGAGGAGTTGGCCTTGCGAGGATACGTTAGCGTGATGAAAGAGTTCAACATGAAGGCGATCGCGCGGAAGGTCGAGTCGACGTACGGCTTGCTGACGGAACGAGGGCTGTCGCCGGAGGCGGCGGGAGTACGAGGATGAGCGTATCCTACGGACGGTTTACTTTCGGCAAGCTCGTCGCCGTGCTTAAGGGAGCCGCGATTCTGGCGATCAAAGCCGACTCGGCGGGGAGATTGGGCCGGATCTCGGGAACGCTGAAAGTCCGGAACAAGGGCGAACTGGTCGTCGGGCGCAACGTCTCCTTCTACGCCAAGCAGTTTCCTTCGTCCATTTCAGTAGCCAAAGGCGCCAAATTGCGCATCGGCAACAATGTGTTTTTTAATTATGGCCTGGATATCGGCTGCACGAAGTCGATTCATATCGGCGACGACACGATTATCGGACCGATGGTGAACTTGATCGATACGAACTTTCATCCCGTCGATCGCGACGACCGCTCGATGAGCAAGCCTATTTTCGTCGGGGCTAACGTCTGGATCGGTAGGGGCGTCGTCATATTGCCCGGCGTAACGATCGGCAACAATTCCGTCATCGCAGCGGGCAGCGTCGTTACGCGGGATATCCCGGCTAACGTATTGGCCGGCGGCACGCCCGCGAAAGCGATCCGGGAGCTTAACGTTTCGGACGATTGGATTCGCAGAACGAAATAAACGACCGATCGGGTCGGGGAAGGAGCCTGCAATGAAAGTATGGATGTGGCCGAAATCCAGCGAGCTGAATTTCTACAGCGATTTGCTCTCCGATTCGCTCGGCGGAGCGGGGATGAAGATCGAGGATCTGAAGCATGGCAAGCTGATGCTCAAGGTCGGACGGGCAAGGCGCGGGGACATCGTCCACGTACATTGGATCCATCATGCCTATCAGCACCGGAATGCTCTCGTATTCATGGCGAGAACGGCGATCCTCTTGCTGACGCTGCTGTATTTGAAGCTCATCGGCGTTCAAACCGTATGGACGATTCACAATTTGTATCCCCATCAGGTCAAGCATCCTCGACTGGAGCGACTAGCCCGCGCGCAGATTTGCCGTTACTGCGCCAAGCTTGTCGTGGCGTCCGAGTCGATCAAGCGCAAAGCGATGAAGGAATTCGGCGTTCCGGAACGCAAGCTGTTCGTCGTTAAGCACGGACACTACGTCGGCGTGTACAAGTCGAAGGGAAAGGATGTGCGCAAAGCTTACGGCATCGGCGAGGACGCCGACGTTATTTTGTTCCTCGGGGCCATTAAAGCGTACAAGGGCGTCGAGGATCTCGTCGAAGCCTTTAACGCGGTCAAGACGAAGGATGCGTATTTGATCGTAGCGGGCAAAGCGGACGACAAGATGGCAGCTTATTTGCGACGGATGACGGACACGGAAAATATCGTCTTGGACCTTCGCTTCATTCCGAACGAGGAAGTCGCGGATTTGATTCGCGCTGCGGACGTCATGGCGATGCCGTACAAGGAAATCACGACCTCGGGGTCCGCGATTCTAGGTTTGTCCTTCCGGAAGCTGATCGTCATGCCGGATAACGAGTTCATCGACGAGTACTTCAAAGACGGCATGGTCGTCCGATACGATCCGGCCGAAAGCAACGGACTTACGAACGCGATGAAGACGGCGCTGAACGCGAAGGGGAGACGGAAGAAACCGAAATACGAAGAAGCGCTCGAAGAGTTGGAGTGGAGCGCGATCGCCGAGCGGATGAAAAACGTATATCAAGGAGGGTGACGAGCGATGAAGGTTACGGTAGCGATCTGTACCCATAACCGCGCCAAGGATACGGGAGAGGCGATCGTGAGCGTTCTGACGCAAAGCTTCGACAAGAACCAAATCGAGATTATCGTCGTCGATAACCGTTCTACGGACAATACCGCGGAAGCGGTGCAAGCCTTACGCCGGATTCACGGAGATCGCATTCGTTACGTATTCGAAGACAAGCTCGGCTTATCCGTCGCCCGCAACAGAGCGATACGCGAAGCCAATGGCGAATTTATCCTGTTCTTGGACGACGATGCCCTGGCTTCCAGCCGCTGGGTACAGCATATCGTGGACGTGTTCGAGAGAGACGAAGCGATCGGTTGCGTCGGAGGCAAGATCGATCCGATCTGGGAATCGGGCGAGCCGGACTGGATACCCGATGAATATCGCGCCGTGTTCACGATTCTCGATTATACGAACGGCGTGAAAGAAATGCCGGCGCCCGCGATTCCTTACGGCGCGAACGTGGCGTTCCGGAAAAGCGTCTTCGATTGTTTCGAAC
The DNA here is from genome assembly GCF_003628305.1 of Cohnella endophytica. GTDB lineage: Bacteria > Bacillota > Bacilli > Paenibacillales > Paenibacillaceae > Cohnella > Cohnella endophytica. The sequence goes on from NZ_RBZM01000005.1 coordinate 55,288, forward strand.
CGTTCCGCGAAGATCTCGGGAGAGTCGGCGGCAATCTGTTATCGAGCGAGGAGAGCGAGCTGATCGCGAGAATTCGCTCGAAGTACAAAGTTTTCTATTCCTCGTACGCGCTCGTCAAGCACAAAATCCCGAAGGAACGAACGACGAAGAAATGGTTCATGAAGCGGATTTTCTGGCAAGGCGTGAGCGATGCGGTCAGAATGCAGGACAAAGGCTTGAAATCCATAGCGAAGCATACGATTCGGATGATGCAAGCGGCCGCCGCGTCCTTGCTTTTAATCTTCCGCACGAAAAGGTTTATCCGGCAAGTGTTCAAGATCTATTACCGCAACGGTTCGCTCGTCGGAATTCTTCGTTATAACAGTAGGAGCTGAAAGAAGACATGGCACAATTGGCGGCGATTCACCGGGCTTGGAGAGGCAACGGTCTCGTTCAGACGATATTCCGGACCAGCGCGACCAATTTTCTGGTCATGGTCGTCGTCACGCTTACCTCGATCGTGACGGCCCGCATGTACGGCGTCGACGGCAAGGGAGAGCTATCGGCCATCGTATTCTGGCCTACGCTGCTCGCGGGAGTGGTCGGGTTCGGATTGCCGACCTCCCTGATCTATAACTTGAAGCATTTGAAAGGCGAGGCGGAGCATCTCGTCAGGGCGAGTTTCCTGTTTCAGATTCCCGTCAGCGCGGTCGTCGGCACCGTCGCTTGGATCGGCCTTCCGACCTGGCTAGGGAATTATCCCCCGGAAGTGATCGCGATAACCCGCTGGTACACGGCTTCGATGCTGCCGGTGCTGCTCGTGATCAACCTCGTCTCGGCGCTGGCCCAGAGCAAAGGGAAGTTCGCGGTATATAACGGAGTGAGGTTGTTCGTTCCGCTGTGCAACCTGGTGGGGTTGGTCGCCCTCTGGGCGGTCGGGAACTTGAGCTTGCGCGATTCCGCCCTCGTATTCGCGGCGACGAGCGTACTCGTCGTTTCCTGGGCGCTGTTCAGCATGGCGGAGGATATTCGGATCGAAAGAATCCAAGGTTTTAAGGATCTGAAGGCGGCCAGGGCGCTATTCGGTTACGGCAGCAAAGTATTCGGCGTCGAGCTGCTTGGCACGTTATATTCGCAGTTCGACAAGCTCGTCATCCTCTCCATGCTGACGGCAAGGGATCTTGGACTGTACACGGTCGTCTTTGCTCTCTCTCGCGTGTATAACGTGGTGCAGATGGCGATTACGAACGTCATTTTTCCGAAGGTTACGGGCATGGACAATGATCGGATCATCGCAACGGTAGGAAGAGCGTTCCGGCTATCTTTGCTATTGATGACGGTCGTCGTCGTCCCGACGATGTTCATCGGCCGTTTCCTGATGGGAATTCTCTTCGGAGCGCCGTTCCTCGAAGCCAGTACCGCGTTTTACGTATTATGTTTCGAATGCATTCTCGGCGGAGGCTCTTGGATACTGGCGTCGTCTTTCAACGCGATGGGAAGGCCCGGCCTCGTATTGCTTAGGCAGTCGATCGCCCTTGTCATCACCGTAGCTTTACTTTTCTTGCTCACCCCGGCTTACGGATTAAACGGCATCGCGATCGCGTTGTTAATCGGCGCCGTCATTCGGTTGGCATTGACGTTAGCGTCGATGAGAATCGTTTTTCGCGTGCCGCTGAAGGGCATGTTGTTCGATCGGAACGATTTTCGTTTCCTCGCTGAACGCATGAAGGAGAAAAAAAGAAATAAAGGAGCCAGCGATCATGCCGACCGAGGTTAGCGTTCATCCCATGGATTTATTGAAAGACCAGTTATTGCGCATTCTGGAGACGATTCCGCCGGGCTCGGACATTCAGTATTTGGATTATCCGGTCTACAACAACGGAGGGGACCTGTTGATCATGAAGGGAGCGGAAGCCTTCTTCAAGGCGAATCGGATCCGCGTGAGAGGACGTTATAGCGTGCTTGATTTTCCTGACGGGCTGAACATCCCCGCCGATCAGATCATCGTCTTGCAAGGAGGCGGCAACTTCGGCGATCTGTATCCGACGCACCAGAAGTTCAGGGAGAAAGTCGTTGCCGGCTACCCTCGCAACCGGATCGTGATATTGCCGCAGACGATTCACTATAAGGAGGAGGCGGAATTCGACCGAACGGCGGAAATCTTCAATCGCCATAACGACGTTCATCTGTACGTGCGCGATCCCCATTCCTACGAGATGGCTAGCCGCAAGTTCAATCGCTGCTCCGTCTACCTATCTCCGGACATGGCGCATCAACTCTGGCCGATCTTGCCGCGAAGCCGCCCGGAGAAGGAGCTGCTCTGTTTCTTCCGCACGGATATCGAGAAGACGGGAAACCAAGATCGGCTGGAGCGGGCGGGGGGCGATTATTTGGACTGGGGCTCCTTGTACAACAAAGTCGAGAGGAAGTCGATCGGCATGATCGGCAAGATGCTGAAGAAGCGGAGCGGGACGCTACCTTTGCCCGTACAGGCGATCTGGGGCAAATACAGCGATTATCTCGTGAGCAAGGCGGTCCGAAGGTTCAGCGGGTACCGAAGCGTTCAGACTTCCAGGCTTCATGGGCACATCCTTTCGTGCTTAATGGACAAGCCCAACGTGCTGCTCGACAATTCGTACGGCAAGAACTCCAACTATTACAATACGTGGACAAAGGGAATCGCATCCGCTCGATTGGGGGAATCGCAATGAAAATCGTACTGTTGTCCGGAGGCTCGGGCAAACGCTTATGGCCGCTGTCGAACGAGTCTCGTTCCAAGCAATTCCTTAAGGTGCTTAAGAACGACGAAGGCGACCGGGAGTCGATGGTAGAGCGGGTATGGCGGCAGATTAATTCCGCAGGGCTAGGCTCGCATGCCTGCATCGCGACAAGCAAATCCCAAGTCGAGATGATTCGTAGCCAGCTCGGAAGCGATGTCGAGATCGTCGTCGAACCGGAGAGGAGAGATACGTTCCCGGCCATCGCGCTTGCCGCGACTTACTTGTATTCGATGCAAGGAGTGAGCCTGAACGAGACCGTCGTCGTCATGCCGGTCGATCCGTACGTCGACGAATCTTTCTTCCATCGGACGAAGGAGCTCGATCGCGTGCTGAACGAATCGGGAGCGAACCTGGCTCTTATGGGCGTCAAGCCGACGTTTCCCTCCGAGAAATACGGATATATCGTGCCGAATGCGGAGCCTGAAGGTAATGCCGTAACCGATAAGTCCTACTTGAGAGTAAACAGCTTCAAAGAGAAACCCCGCGAGGAAGAAGCCGCCGCCATGATCGAACGGGCAGCGCTTTGGAACTGCGGGGTTTTCGCGTTCAAGCTCGATTTTCTCATTAATATTCTGATTTCTTACGACCTTCCGATTCAATACGAAGAAATGTCGAAGCAGTACGGCAGGCTTCCGAAGATCAGCTTCGACTACGAGATCGTGGAGAGGTCCAATCATGTCGTGGCGCTTCCGTACGAAGGCGATTGGAAGGATCTCGGCACGTGGAATACGCTGACGGAGGAAATCGAGACGCCGGTTATCGGCAAAGCGATTATCGCCGGGGATTCGGGCAACACCCACGTCATTAACGAGCTGGACATCCCGATCACGCTGCTGAATCTTCCGAACGTCATCGTAGCGGCTAGCCCGGACGGGATATTGGTGTCCGACAAAGCGGCCAGCCCGCTCATTAAAGAAGTCATGAAGCATTCCGATCAGCGTCCTATGTACGAAGAACGGCGCTGGGGGCGCTATCGCGTGCTCGATTATTACAAATACCCGGATGGGAAGGAAGTATTAACGAAAAGAATATGCGTCGCTTCCGGCAGCAATCTCAGCTATCAGTATCACCAGCTCCGGGACGAGGTATGGACGGTCGTGTCCGGGCGGGGGGTCATGGCGCTGAACGGCCGTTATTTCCCGATTCAGTCGGGCGATGTTCTCGTCATCTCCAAGGAAAGCAGGCATAGCCTGCTCGCGGAGACGGAGATGGACATTATCGAAGTGCAGACCGGCACGGAGCTCATCGAGGAAGACATTGTCCGGCTTGCCTTCGATTGGAACGAAATCATGGATATTTGCGCCGTATAAACGGAGGAAAAAGGGAGTGTCGGGAATGAACATTACGGTTATCGGAACCGGTTACGTCGGACTCGTGTCGGGCGTCTGCTACGCGGAGTTAGGCAATCAAGTGATCTGCGTGGACAAGGATCCGGGCAAGATCGACACCTTGAACGCCGGAGGCATCCCGATCTATGAGCCGGGCTTAAAAGAGTTGGCCTCGGCGAATCGTTCCGCGGGTCGCCTTTCGTTCACGACCGATCTTGCGGAGGCCGTGCGCCTCTCGGAATTGATCATTCTCGCGGTCGGTACGCCTCCGCTCCCGAGCGGGGAGGCGAATCTGGCGTACATCGACCAAGCCGCACTGGAAATCGCGGACGCGATGAACGGCTACAAGATCGTCGCCGTGAAGAGCACCGTGCCGGTGGGGACGAACGAGCGGATCGGAAAGCTGATCAGGGCACGGACGAGCAAGCGGTTCGACAGCATTTCGTTGCCGGAATTCCTGCGGGAAGGTTCGGCGATCGAGGATACGCTACATCCCGACAGGATCGTAATCGGAGCGGAGTCGCCTAGCGCGGCGGCGACGATGGCGTTATTGCATCGCCCGCTTACGGAACGGATCGTCGTCACAGACATTCGCAGCGCGGAGATGATTAAGTACGCGTCCAACGCGTTTCTTGCCACGAAGATTTCCTTTATTAACGAGATTGCCAATATTTGCGAGAAGGTCGGCGCGGACGTAACGCAGGTGGCGGAAGGCATGGGGTACGACAATCGGATCGGCCCATCGTTCCTCAAAGCCGGAATCGGATACGGGGGCTCTTGTTTCCCGAAGGATACGAGAGCGCTCATTCAGATCGCCGGCAACGTTGACTACGAGTTTAAGCTGCTGCGTTCGGTAGTGGAGGTGAACCAAGATCAGAGGTTCAACGTGATCCGCAAGCTGGAAACGATATTCGGCGGCGAGTTAAAGGGGAAGACGGTCGCGATCTGGGGACTGGCATTCAAGCCGAATACCGACGACGTGCGGGATTCTCCCGCGCTGGATATTATTCAGCATTTGGTGGACAACGACGTGAATGTCAGAGCATACGATCCGATCGCGACGGCGAACTTCCGGACTCTCTTCGGCAAGTCCGACGTCGTCTGGTGCGACGAGGCGCTGGATACGGCCCGCGGGGCGGATGCCCTGTGTCTATTGACGGAATGGGAGGAGTTCTCCGAAGTCGATCTCGGTCGACTGCAGTCGGCGCTAAGCCAACCGATTTTAATCGACGGACGTAACGTGTTCAAGGAAGAACATTTGTTGGGCACCGATTTCGTGTACTATTCCGTCGGACGTCCCAGCTTGAGCCAAGGCGTGAAGCAACAGGTTCCCGTGCTGCAATAGTAACCAAACAATCCTACGATAGAGGTGTCCCTAATGACGTTAAAGACGAAAGCGATATTATCCACGCTAGCCTTATCCTTGATTGCCTCTTCACTGGGAGGATTGCCGCTCAGCCGCAAAGGGCTGGCGGAGAAACTGGGTTTGTCCGAATTCGCTTATGCGGCGGAGGCGTTGCCTGAGCAAATTCCGGGTCAGTTGTCGCAGCCGGATTCGGATGCAGCTTCGCTGCCGGCGAAGGTGCAGGCAACGATGACGGGACTTCCCTCCGGCGCGTTCATCGGGAAGCTTAACGCCATTCATGCCGCGCTTGCGGCAGGAGATCCGGCGGATTATCAGGACGTATTGAACCTGCAGAACGAGATCGCCGGTTTGAACGATGCGACCGATGCGCGACTGCTTGATCCGATCTGGAACAAGATAGCAGCCAAACTTCCGAATACCGTCGATAAGGCGGCGATGAAAACGAGTCTGTTCCGCTTGTTCAAAGCGGTCGGTTCCGTTCCGTACGATCCCCAGTGGGAAAGCTTGGAAGCGATCCGCGTCAATCCCGAGTACCGCGCCACATTGAAAGCGATCGCGGAGGCCGCCGGAATCGGGGGCATCAGCATGGAGGATCTGGTCGAGTTCCTGTTCGGCGACGGCGCGGGATTAAAAGGCGTAGAAGGAACGGTCGCGGATATTATGGCCGGTAAGTCGGCAATCGAATTGTTTATGCTGTTAGGGGATAAGCAAGGTATGACGACGGTACTTCTTCAAGGCATGGGGCAATTGTTGGGCGAGACCGGGTCGTATAAATTCAGCGCAGTGCTGGCCAATTTGGGCGTTACGCCGCAAGACGTGCAAACGATGGTATTCGGTTTTCTGGGCAGGCTTCAGAAGGACGAGCCGGCCATTAACGCGATGACCGTTGCTTATCTTCGCACGGCGGCGACAGCCAAAGTGCAAACGAGGGATGATGGCCGTACGCAATCTTATCAGCTATCGATATTCGGTATCGAGGTGCCAGCCTTGGCTTTGAAATGGACGAAGGTATCCGGGGATCCGGAAGTCAGCGTGGCGCAAAATGGCGTCGTGACGATTCCTCTCGCAGCGGATAAAGGCTCGGCGGTTATTCGGACGAGCCTCATTAATCCTTACGGCGGATCCGCGAAGGTGATCTTCGAACAAGGCATCACGTTAAGAGCGGATGACGGGGAGCAGACGAAATTCCCGGTCGCATCGCTTCTGGAACGCTTGAGCAAATTGCGGGCGGCGCTCTTGGCCGGAGATCCCGCAGACGCGGAAGCGGTTCGGGCCGTGCGGGACGAGATCGCTTCGTGGGATGCCGAGACAGGTTCGGCGCTCCTTGATCCGCTCTGGAAAGCGATCGCGGCCAAGCTGCCGGCTACCATCGATAAGGAGCAAGCCAAGGGAACGCTGTTCCGGCTCGTTCAAGCGATCGGTGCGATCTCGTACGATCCTCACGAGTCCGAACTGGAGGCCGTGCTGACGAATCCGGAATTCCGGGCGTTGCTGAAGGCGATCGGAGTAGCGGGAGGGGTGAAGAATCTCGCTGCGGACGATTTGCTCGTTTTCCTATTCGGAGACGGAGTCGAGCTTGGAGGCGTGGAAGGTGCCGTACGAGATCGGATAGCCGCGTTATCGCCGGAGGAGTTGCTGAGCTTGCTCGGCAGCCAACAAGGTTTGGCGGAGCTCGCGCAACAAGCGATGGGCGAGCTGTTCGTCCAGACGAAAAGCTATAAGTTGAGCGCGGCGCTGCAAGGGCTTGGAATCCCGCCTCAAGCGATACTGGCAACAGTTCTCGGCATTCAAGCGAAGCTGTCGAACGGAGAAGCCGCGGGACGTGCCTTGACGGTTGCCTTGATCCGTTCCGAGACGACAGGGGTTGCGGACGTAAGCGAGGACGGACTTACTCAACGATTCGTCTTGAAGACGTTCGGAGTCGAGCTTCCGGACTCCGCGCTTCGCTGGACGAAAGTGTCGGGAAGTTCCGACGTCAAAGTCGACGCTGCCGGGACGATCACCATTCCGCGCAAAGTCGAAACCGCGACCGCGATCGTTCAGGCGGAGCTGGTGAACCCCGTTACCGGTAAGGGCAAAACCATTTTCGTTCAAGAAGTAACGTTGAAATCGATCGGAGGCGAAGTGTTCCCCGTAGAAGCTTATCTTGCGCGGAAAGAGAAGCTGTGGGCGGCTCTCGCCGCGGGTGATCCTTCGGATGCGCAAGCCGTACGGAAGCTTAGAGACGAGATCGCGGGGTTAAACGTCTCCGCGAACCTGAAGCTGATCGATCCGATTTGGAAGCCGATCTCCGCGAAGCTTCCTGGAGACGCAAATTCGACGAAGCTGAGAACGGACTTGTTCAAGCTATTCCAGGATATCGGCAAGCTCCAATACGATTCGCAAGCTTCCAATCTGGAAGCGTTATTGGCCAACCCGGATTATGAAGCGACGTTGAAGGCAATCGGGGCAGCGGGAGGCGCGAAAAGCTTAAAGGTTGACGATGTACTCGTGTTCCTCTTCGGCGACAGTGAAAATCGCGGAGGAGTGGAAGGTACGGTACGCGATCTCATGGCGAAGTTGAAACCTAAAAATCTAGCCGCCTTGGTCGACGACGCCGGAGCCCGGACCGCGATTCTGAACGAAGCGATGGGAATAGTGCTGGCAGACCGCGAGAACTATGGTCTGAGCGAGGCTTTGGGCAACATCGGCGTTAAAGCATCGGATTTGCGGGCGACAATGTCCAACTTCCAATCCAAGCTCAAGAACGAAGAAAGAGCGGATAACGCCTTAATCGTCGCGCTATTCCGTTCCGAAGCGGTACCGTCGGTGAAAGTTTCTTCGAACGGCAAACGCCAGGATTATAGTCTGTCTGTATGGGGCGTCCAACTGCCCTCCTCTTCTCTGAAATGGAGCAAGGTTTCCGGAAGCAAGGACGTCAAAGTGGAAACGAACGGTACGGTTACGATTCCGAGTAAATTGGCCAGCGGCAAAGCGGTCATTCAGGCGGCGATCGTGAGTTCGCATGGGCGCCCTACCCAAGTCATCTTCCGGCAGGAAGTGACGGTCGGAAAAGTCGAGGACATGGATCAAATCATCAAGGATTTGAAAGAGAAGCTGGCAGGGATCGAAGCGAAAGCGCGCAAAGCTAAGGGCGCGCTGGCGAAGCTGCGTTACGTCGTGGATGCTTCCGCGGCAGGCAACGATGCCGTAAAACGGATCAACGATACGGACGCGAATAAAACCGACAAGCAGAATGCGATCAAGGAGGCACAGGATCAGGTCAGAAAAACGGTTAACGCGATTATTACGGATGTTCTAGGATTCTAAGCGCGAGCCAGCCTTCTTTCTTATCGGGAGAGAAGGCTGGCTCTATTTTCGATAGGAAGGATGATGGAAAAAACATGGCCAAAAAACGGAAGAGAAGCAGACGCAGGCGCGGAATATGGGGCTTGCGCAAGCTACGCAAACTCGACCCCGTCCTTACGGGCTTGGCTTCGTTAATCGTTGTCCTGCTGATTGCGTGGGGAGGCTTATATTGGAAGGAATCCGCGAATCGAAGTTTTATCGCATACGCAACCGGGGAGAAACGTATGCCGGACCGTTTATCGGAACGGGCGACTTCGCAGGTATCCGCATCGGAATCGATACCGGAATCCGCGGCGGAATCGGGAGGGAGATACGAGACGCAATCGGGAATTCCAGCGTATGGCGAGGAAGTTGATCCGCCCGGAGAATCCGGGAAATCCGGCGAGCCAAGTTCTGAGGAGAACTACCAAACGCCTAGCGCGGATGAGGGATCAGTATCGCGGCCTAATGCCGACAACGAACCAGGTCAACAGCCCGAGACGCCTTTCAACGGTAATATCGCCGACTCTAACCAGAAGCCCGAATCGGCCGATGACGAATTGCCGGACAGCGTCGTTGTCGGGACGCCGTTAAGCTCGGAACGGAAATACGAACAAGAAATGGCGAAGGCGCAAGCCACGTGCGCCGATCGAATGAAAGAAGCGGAGAAAGGCGCGGAAGAGGGGATGAAACAAACGGATCGCAATAATCCGTATGCCGTTAAGGCTTGGAGCGATCAATGGACGAAGGAGCTGTCCGCGGCGGAATCCGCATGCGATGCATCGTTCGAACAATTAAGCGATCAAGCAATCGGCGAATCGGTATCGGAGCAGAAAATCGAAGAGTGGAAGCAAGCCTACGAGGAACGGAAGAAGGAACTTCAGACAGAGGCGCAAGCGACTGTTCAGCGACTATTGGGAGGATGAGTCGTCCTTCTTGGGAGAGGGAGCCGCTCGGCCCTGCAAAACGCGTTCGAGCAAATTGCGAATCAAGTCCAAGTCGTCCTGCTCCAAGGGGACGCCGTCCCAGTGCAACCGTTCGTAGTTTAAGTATTCCTTGGCGTTATGGTTCGGTTCGATCGGCATCTCCGGATAGTCGGTAAGCCCGAGCAAATAATCAGCCGACGTTCGCAGCTTCCGGGAAATCGTCTGGATAGACTCGATCGTCGGCTGCCGATAGCCGGATTCGTATCCCGCATACGTGCTCTTAGCGACTCCGACGAAATCGGCCACTTCCTGCATCGTTAATTTACGCTTTTTCCTCATTTGTTTTAAACGCTTGGCGAACATGTCCAACCCTCCAGAACCCCCGATAAACCCACGCATAATTATAGCATGATTACCATATACTTGCACCCGGACGCCTTCGCCCGAACGTCTGCGCCAGCGCTAGACTTTATGTTATCATATAGACGTTCGAAACTGCGGATTTGTTTGACCGGAAAGGAAAATCGCCATTGTTATCCCGTTATTCGACCGTACGCAGGTACGGTAACCAGGAAATCGTCATCAAGAAATCCCGTTTCATCGGACATGCGAAACCCGTGGAATCCGAAGAAGAAGCGATGGCTTTCATAGAAGAGTTGAAGAAGAAGTATTGGGACGCCACTCATAATTGTTCGGCTTATCTCATCGGGGAGCGCGACCAATTCCAGAAAGCGTTGGACGACGGGGAGCCCAGCGGCACGGCGGGGAAGCCGATTCTGGAAGTGATCAAAAACCGAGGTTTGAAAAACGTAGCTGTCGTCGTAACCCGGTATTTCGGCGGAATTATGTTGGGCGCAGGCGGATTGGTGCGCGCGTATACGGACGGAGCGGTCGCCGGGATCGACGCGGCGGAGACGATCGTACACGTGTTACATCGCGAAGTGATCGTAGACGTGGACTACACTTGGTACGGCAAGCTGGAGAACGAACTGAGAGGCCGGGGCTTCAGAGTCGGCGAGGTGGCGTTCACGGATCGCGTTAGGGTGCACTGCCTGCCCGAAGCCGGCGATGCGGAACGGTTTCAAGCGTGGGTCACCGATATTACGCAGGGACAGGCCCTGCTCGAGATCGGCGAGGAACGCTATTTCGTCGATGGCGAGTAGGTTCGTTTGTAGACGAGGAGCATTCCCGTTCCCCGCCCTCGTCACCCCTCCATAAACTTTACGTAATATTCTCGCTGTCGAGGTCCGTCGAACTCGCAGAAATAGATGCCTTGCCAGCGCCCGAGCAGCAACTTGCCCCCGGTTACGATGACCGTCTGCGAAGTGCCGGTCGTAATCGCCTTTAAGTGAGATGCCGTATTGCCCTCACCATGCCGGTATTGAGGATGATTCCAAGGATATACTTCGTCCAAGCGCATGAGAACGTCGAGCTTCACGTCGGGATCCGCATTTTCGTTGATCGCGATGCCGGCCGTCGTATGCGGACAATAAACGACGATAATGCCCTCGCGAATCCCCTGTTTGGATACAAGGGAAGCGACTTGCCGGGTGATGTCGATCATCTCGTCCCTCTTGGCCGTACGCAGCGTTTCTTTAACCAACATGGACAATCCCCTCCTATCATTTTCCCCTAATTATACCCTGTCCGAGGTTTCGAGCCCAATCGACAGTTCACAACCCATAAGCCATACGAATAGGTTACATTAGAATTTGTAATAAAAAGGCTTCTGACCATGCGCTTTTTCATTGACGGAGCGTTCCGATTTCTGGTAAAGTGATAATACCCACTAATTTAATAGGTTTTATATTATATAATGCTCTTAAAGCTTCGGGAGGTACACGACAACGTGAGTTCCATGCTGCAGGGTCGATGGTGGAGCTGGGGATTTCGCAGCGCCGTCATGCTTTATTTTATGGTACTGATTATCTTTCCTATTCTAGGGATTTATGGTCAGTCTTTGTCGTCGGGTTGGTCTGATTTCGCCAGCAACATCACGGAGCCGTTAGCTTGGAAAGCCGTGCTGTTGACGATTCGGATGGCTCTTATCGCCACGGTCGTCAACATCCTCGTCGGAACGATGTCCGCATGGGTATTGATCCGTTACCGGTTTCCGGGACGCCGTCTGCTGAACAGCTTGGTGGATTTGCCGTTCGCTCTGCCTACGGCCGTCGCCGGCTTGATGATCTTGCTGTTGTTGGGACCGCGCAGCTTCGTCGGACAATTGTCGGAGAAGCTCGGATTCACGATCTTGTTCCACCAGCCGGCGATCATCATCGCGATGGTGTTCGTGACGTTCCCGTTCGTCATTCGCGCGGTTCAACCGTTGCTGGAGGAAATGGACGCGGCGGAGGAAGAAGCCGCATATATGCTTGGCGCAACCAAAGCCGCGACGTTCTGGCGGGTGATCTTGCCGAACATGCTGCCGGGCATCCTTAGCGGAGCGATGCTCGCGTTCTCCAGAGCATTGGCCGAATTCGGCGCCGTGGTGCTCGTTGCCGGCAATATACCGGGTAAGACGCTGATTGCTTCGGTCTATATTTTCGGAGAAATCGAAAGCGATAATACCGTCGGAGCGACCGCCGTAAGCGTGTTGCTGCTGACCTTCTCCTTCCTGATTCTATGGACGGTCAATTACGTTCAGATGAGGAGGAAGGGCGGATGAGAAGACTATGGATCGGGCTGACCGTAGCGGTATTCGCATTATTGCTCGTCGTGCCGCTCGTAAGAATTACGATGGGGGCTTTCAATGACGGATGGAACGGATTCACCCACGGGTTATCCCGTCCGGAGACGTTGCACGCGTTATTCATGACCTTAACGATCGTCATTATCGTAACCGTCATTAATGCCTTCTTCGGTGTAATGCTTTCCCTCTATCTGGTCAGGGCAACCTGGCTCGGTCAAAAAATAAAGCAACTTCTGAACAGCATCGTCGACTTGCCTTTTGCCGTATCTCCGGTAATCGGCGGGCTCATGATCGTGCTGCTGCTAGGTCCGGACACCGCGCTTGGCGCATTATTCGGCAAAGCCGGCATATCGATCGTGTACGCCTTGCCCGGAATGATCATCGCGACCTTGTTCGTTACGTTCCCCTTAATCGTCCGGGAAGTCATGCCGGTATTGCAGGAAATCGGCAGCGCCCAGGAAGAAGCGGCTTCAACGCTCGGAGCGAGCGCGTGGACGACATTCTGGCGCGTAACCTGGCCGTCCATTCAATGGTGCGTCGTATATGGCGTAGTGCTCACCGTAGCTCGGGCATTAGGGGAATTCGGAGCGGTGCTCGTCGTTTCCGGCAATATCATCAACAAAACGCAAACCGCTACAACGCTTGTCTACCAAGACGTCGAGAATTTTAATCTTACCGCCGCCAATTCGATCGCGTTAGTGCTGGCTGCGGGCTCGGTCACCTTGTTATTGCTCATGGAATGGGCCAAATCGAGAAGGGAAGTGCATTGATATGCATATTGAAGTCAGCGGATTGAACAAGAAATTCGGTGAATTCCAAGCGGTCAAAGACGTGAACTTCGAGATCGAGAAAGGTCAGCTGATCGGTTTGCTCGGACCGAGCGGCGGCGGTAAAACTTCGATCCTGCGGATGCTGGCCGGACTGGAATCCGTCGACGAAGGCGAGATCCTATTCCACGGCAAACGCGTTAACGATCTGCCTCCCCAAGAGCGGGGCATCGGTTTCGTATTCCAGAACTACGCGCTGTTCAAGCATATGACCGTCGAAGGCAACATCGCGTTCGGCCTCGAGGTCAAGAAATGGTCCAAGGAAAAAATCAAAGCCCGCGTAGCCGAACTAGTCGAACTAACGGGACTTTCCGGCTTCGAGAAGCGTTATCCGCATCAGCTGTCAGGCGGTCAACGCCAACGCGTCGCGTTCGCGAGAGCATTAGCTCCGGAGCCGCAGCTTCTCTTGCTCGACGAGCCGTTCGCGGCGATCGACGCCAAGATTCGCCACGAGCTGCGTTCATGGCTGCGGGACATGATCGATCGTCTCGGCATCACCTCGATTTTCGTTACGCATGACCAAGACGAGGCGATTGAGGTTGCCGACCAAATCATGATCATCAACAAAGGACGCCTGGAGCAGAAGGGCTCTCCTTGGGAAATTTATAAAAATCCGCAATCCCCGTTCGTCGCCAGCTTCATCGGCGAATCCACGATCGTCGATGACGTATCGTCCCTGCTGGGCTTCGGAGAAGCGGCTGCTTGGCCTGGAACGAAAGCTTTGATTCGTCCGGAGTACGTGGAAGTCGGTAAACCGTCCGATTTCGAACTGTTGTCCGCCACGGCGAAGGGACGCGTCCGCCATGTGCATTTTCGCGGGAGCGAGTGGCTGGTAGAGGTGGAGCTAGGCGCAGCGCGCCTCGTGACCTATCGATCCTTGGAGAAGGAAATCCTGCATCCGGGAGACGAGGTTCAAGTGCTGATCCATCGCGCATACTTGTTTAACGACAACGATAGCTGGGTGATGGAGAACAAGCTGAAGGAAGATCCGATGCCGGTTCATATTTAAGGGTAAGAGCGGGAGCCTTCGAGGGCACCGCGGGAGGACAGCGATGAGAACGGGAAAACGTAAACCTAGGTTGGCGATTGCCGCATGGCTTGTTTGTATCATCCTAGCGTTATCCTTATCCGGTTGCGGGACCGGAGAGAACAATAAGGTTGTCGGGACGGGAACGAAACCGGCAGGCGACGTTACGCTCGTGATCGGCGCGTATTCCGTCGCCAAGGACGCCCTTCAGGATATTATTCCGGCGTTTAAAGCCGAGTGGAAAGCGAAGACGGGCCAGACGGTGGCTTTTCAGGAATCTTACGAAGCTTCCGGCACTCAAGCGAGAGCGATTATAGGCGGATTCGAGGCCGACGTTACGTTGCTTGCTCTGGAAGGGGATATTCGGAAGCTGATGAAAGCCGGACTCGTCCGTCCGGACTGGTCGAACAATGCCACCAAGGGCATGATTACGCGTTCGATCGTCGTCATGGGAACGAGAGCGGGCAATCCGCTCGGCATACGGGACTTCGACGATCTGACAAAACCGGGGGTCAAGGTGCTGTATCCGAACCCGAAAACGTCCGGAGGCGCGCAATGGGACATCAACGCGATCTATGGAGCGGGTTTGAAGAAGTCGGAGCTGGCGACCGGACATAAAGATCCGGCAGCGGCCAAGAAGTTCCTCGAAGACGTCCACCGCAACATCGAATCGATGGACAAGAGCGGACGGGCATCGATGGCGGCCTTCGAATACGGAGTCGGCGACGTAATCGTCACCTACGAGAACGAATTGCTCGCGAGGATCGCGCAGGGCGTGAAGTACGATATCGTCGTTCCGCCGAGCACGATCTTGATCGAGAATCCGGCCGCCGTCGTCGATCGCAACGCCGACCGGCACGGCGTAAGGGAAGTGGCGGATGCCTTCATCGAGTATTTGTATTCCGACGCCGCGCAGAAGCTGTTCGCCGAACATGGATTTCGGCCGGTGCGGGAAGAACTTGCTTCCAGCTTGGACTCGCAATTCCCGGTGCCGCGGGATCTGTTCACGATCGATTATCTCGGAGGCTGGGATCGGGTTAAGGAAACGCTGTACTCCAAACGCGGGGTTTGGTACCAAGTGCTTGCCGGTCAGTGAACTTGAAGAAGCGCTCCTCGGGGAGCGCTTCTTTGTTAAGGCAAGGGAGTAGACGCGCCGGATTTTACTTGTATTCATGGGTCATTAATCCTATAATTTTTGAAGAGGCATTTTCGGGAGATGAATCGGGATTTATGGATCATAAATTGATTGACGTGGCCAAGCGTTCAGGCGTATCGCCGGCTACGGTATCGAGAGTATTGAACAATAGCAGCCTAGTGACGAAAAAAACAACCGAGCGGGTCATGAAGGCGGTAGAAGAACTGAATTACTATCCGAACGCGGCCGCCAAGCATCTTCGTTCCCAGAGAACGCGGACGATCGGAGTCATCGTTCAGGATATTAACGTCGCCTACTTTGCGGAGATCATCAAAGGGGTGCAGAATACCGCTTATACGTTGGGATATAAAGTGATTATTTGCGATGCCGACAATAATCCGGAGAAGGAACGCGATTATCTCGGATTATTGATGAACCGTACGGTAGACGCATTGATTCTTGCGTCGTCTTCCTTGGGCGATGAAGTGTTAATAGAACTGGCGGATAAGGGGCAGTGCATCGGACTGATCGGCAGAAGGATCGCTCACGACAACATTCCTTGTTGCTTGACGGATAATGTTCAATTCTCTTCGGACGTCGTCAATCATTTGCTTGATAACGGGCATCGGCATATCGCTTATATTAACGGTTATCCCGACGTAATGGACAGCTATGAGCGGTTGGAAGGTTATATGAAAGCGCTGAAGGAAAGAATGGTTCCCTTCCGTCCGGAACTGATCGAGAACGGTAATTTCAGCGAAGAAGGAGGTTACGAAGCGTTTAAGAGATTGATTCTGAAAGGAATCCCGTTTACGGCGGTGTACGCCGCGAATGACGAAATGGCGCTCGGAGTAAGCAAAGCTTGCCGGGAACTCGGAATTGCCATTCCGCATAAGATGGCGATCGTCGGGGTGGATAACAATCGGATTACCCAATATATCATCCCTAGCTTAAGCACGGTAAACCAACCCAAGTTTCAATTAGGCGAGCTACTTACGATAAAATTGATCGGCAAGTTGAACGATCAGCCGGATGATGGAGAGAGAATCATGATCGTCCAATCCGAACTCGTCGTTCGCGAATCTTCTTCGCGGCAAGCTCCCGATTAAAAAGCCGAAACCGAGCGGTAAGGAATTGACATGACTATTCCAACTGCTTATAATGAAAATTGAAATCGATTTCATTTTACTGGTCGACTCCGTTTTCCTAGTAACTCTTATTGATTCCAATACGTGTTATCAGGACTACGGAGTTTTTTTCGATGAAAATGAAATCGATTTCATTTTATGGTCGGACAGAAATAAGCGATTCGAATCAAGAGAGGGGCAGTACGATGCAGGGATGGATCCGGCCCGGGAAGCCGGGCAAAATTTCAACCGCGGTTTTAGTAATGGCGTTGTTCGTTTCTTCGGTGCTTGCCGGCTTTGGCAGCGGCGCAGCATACGCGCAGGATGACAATCCGGCGCAACAGACTGTGAAATGGTTTCAGAATTTCGAATTGCCGGGAACTTCGGGCAAGTATGGCATCGCTTCGGTGGGAAGCGCTTCCAGTGCGGCGGCCGTAAGTAGTAAAACCGCGTCCGAAGACAGCAAGAAGAGCGTTCGCCTGATTCAGACTAATGAGAACAATCCGGAAGGAGGAGCTTGGGATACGGGCGTCTATGGGTTTACGGCGGTACCGCACGAAGACGCGCTCGAAATGGATGAAGCTACGCACGCTATGGTGTATGACGCTTCCGAATACGCATATTTTAGCTTTTATATTCTCGATGCGGACGAGCACAATCCCAACGTGGTTTTCAAAGACGCGGACGGCCGCGCATGGAACGCGCCCACGGATGGAATTGTTTCCGTGAAGAATGAATGGACGCGGTTGTCCATTCCGCTGGACAAGTCCCAAATCGACTTTTCCCGCCTCGTATCCGTCTCTCTGGGCGAATACTGGGGGTGGGGGAACCAATATTATTTCGACGAGCTCTATTTTGCCAAGTCGGCAAGCGATCTTCCGCCGGCTTATCCGCCAAGCGGCCCGGATATGCCTGCCGAGCCGATGATGTTCCAAAGCTTCGAAGAGCCGGGACAAGACGGTACTTACGGGCTAGCGGGACAAGGCAGCGCGACGACTGCCTCTACTACGGCAAGTCCGACGGCTTATTCCTCTAGCGGAGGGAGCTTGAGGGTCAAGCAGCAAACGTATTTGGACGATCAAGGGGAGGAAGCTAACGGCGCGTGGAATACCGGAATATACGGCGCGCGTATTACGCCGCAGGACGGCGCCAAAAAAACGGGCGAGGTCTATGCGGATGCTTCTCCTTACAATTACCTTATCTTCTATATCAAAGACACGACGGCAGGAGCGGGATCCAACGTTCATGCGGTATTCAAGGATGCCGACGGCGCGATTTGGGATACGGCATCCGTGGATTCGGTCAAAACTTTGTCCAACCAATGGGTGAAGATGATCGTCCGATTGGATCGGACGAAGCTCGATTTCTCCCGGCTGACCGAAATTCAGTTAGGCACTTATTGGGGTTACGGAAACGTCTATTATTATGACGATCTCTATTTGGCGCAGAGCGAATCCGATGCTTCGCCTGCCTACGTCCCGGATTCTACGGCGCTATTTAACGATTTCGAAGACGGAACGGGATTTGCGGCAGGTAGCGGAGCAACGGTAACGACCGCTGCGGATACGGCAAACGCGGCGGAAACGACAAGCGTGCTGCTTACGACGGGAGCTTCCGGCTGGCCGTACGTCAACAATACTTATCTTAGGGCGAAGCCCAAGCACGGAACCGTATTCGATGCATCGGGGTATAACTATTTGATGTTTTATATCAAGGACACGAATGGCAGCAATGGAGCTGAAATCCGGCTTCTGGACGCGGATGGCGGAGTGCTGGACAAATGGGGCGCTACCTCGTCCGTCAAGAACAAATGGGTGAAAATGATTTTGCCTCTGGAGGGAGCGACAAGCGTCGATCTGTCCAAAATCGTAGCGGTTGACATCGGACAATACAATGAAGGCAGCTATTATATCGACGATATTTATTTCGCGCGCGGCGAAGACGACATTTTGCCCGGGTTCATCGGCGAGAACGAGAACATCGGCTCGCTGTGGTATCAGAGCTTCGAAACGAAGGGGCAGGATGGGAAGTACGGCTTAACCGCCGGAAGTGGAGTTCAGACTTCCGTAAACGCGGAACAATCGGCCAGTGCCTATGGTTCTTTCAGTCTCAAGGCGGTGCTTTCCGCAGATTCCGGAGACCCGGCGACCAACGGTTTGACGATCAGGCCGCAAGCGCTAGGTTCGTCGATCGACAAAACCAAGCCTTACGACTATGTCCCGGAAATCGATGCCACGAATTTCAGCCACCTCATTTTCTACTTGCGCGACG
This sequence comes from Cohnella endophytica, assembly GCF_003628305.1. Taxonomy (GTDB): domain Bacteria; phylum Bacillota; class Bacilli; order Paenibacillales; family Paenibacillaceae; genus Cohnella; species Cohnella endophytica. The sequence goes on from NZ_RBZM01000005.1 coordinate 74,070, forward strand.
AGCATGGAGGGCAGACGCCGCGAGTCCAGTTGACGGACGGAAACGGCAAGACGATCGAGGGAACGCCAAACGGGCAAACTTCGGCGGGAGTTTGGACCCGGATATCGGTGCCGCTCGACAAGACGGAGAATTTCGGCTTTTCTCGCCTTGCGAGGATAACGATCACTCCCCAAAAGGCCGGAGTCTATTATTTCGACGAATTTTATTTGGGCAAGAGCGCGACCGACGATTTCCCTAATGCGGGTTACACGCAGCTGTCGCTCAAGGACGTGGATGGCGAAGCGATGCCGTTCATGAACGGACTGCCTCTCGGTTCTTTCGAGAAGCAGAAGGATCGCGCCTACTTGACCTTGAACGGAGCTTGGAAAAAGCAACGAGCGAAGCTCGATTCGAAGCTCTCGGCAACGCCGAGAACCGCGGAGCGGCTCGAAGCGTTGGAGACGGAAGCGGATGGAAGGCAGGAAACGGGCTTCGACGACTCGGGCTGGACTACCAAGATGCTTCCGATGCCGGAAGACGAGATCGGGACTTACGAATCGTTGAACGGTCCGGAGAATAAGGAAGATAAGTCCGGTTATCAGGACGGAGTCTATTACCGCAAGCATTTTATCGTAGACGATTCTTTGTCGGGGAAACCCGCGCGACTTTCTTTCCTGGGCGTCAACTATTTCGCGGACGTGTGGATTAACGGCCAATATGTCGGCGGGCATCAGGGCGGATATACGCCTTTTGCGCTCGACGTCGGAAGCGCTCTTCGTTATGGCGGAGACAACGTCATCGTCGTTCGCGTGGATAATCCGAAATGGGATACTTTCGCGAACGGGGAGATCTTGCCTTACGCGAAGTCGGATTGGTTCAACTATACGGGTATTCTTCGGGATGTGTATTTGGAGTTTCTTCCGGACGTATACGTCGTTCGCGGCGACGTTCGGACGTTGAATACGGACGGGGACCTTATGTTACGCGCGTTTCTGGATAATACGAGCGCTGCAAACGAGCAGGTCTCTCTTAAATACACCGTCTATGAAGCTAATATCACGGATGGCAACAAGCTAAGCGAGTATGCTTCCGATTTGGCAGGCCGGATTGCCGTGGCGACGGCAACCGCGAGTTTGTCGGTCGCATCGGGAGAGCAGGCGATCGATACGGCTCGAATTCGAGTCCCGGAACCGAAGCTGTGGAGTCCGGCGCATCCGAATTTGTACGTCTTGAAGGTCGAGCAGATTTCGGGAGGCGAGGTACGCGATACTTTCTATACGCAATTCGGAATTCGGACGCTCGATACGGATGGCGTTCAGATCAAACTGAACGGAGAACTGGCTCCTTTCCTTGCGGGAGTCGGATATACGGAAGACAGCGCCGACAAAGGACCTTCTCTGGATTCGGCGACCCGTTACGGCGATCTGATCAAGATTAAGGAGGATCTGAAGGCTAATTTCATCCGAACGGGACATTTTCCGCATGCTTTGCCGACCTACTTGTATTCCGACCGGATCGGATTGGCGGTATGGCAGGAAATACCGGCATATTGGTTCAGCGGGGAAGCATTCGACTTGCAGCGCCAGCGCGGTCAGGCGAAGCAGATGCTGGAGGAGATGATCTACAGCAACTATAATCGTCCTTCCGTATGGTTCGACGGAGTAAGCAACGAATCGGCCGGACAGCTCCAAAGAGTGAACTACATCGCGGAGTTGAGGGATACCGCCCATGCGATCGACGGCACGCGTCTGGTCGGGCAGTCCGCCGTGGCCAATCCGTACAAAGGAGAGAGCGACCACTCCCATTCGGCGGCGGACGTCATCGGAATGACGATGTATTTCGGCGCGTTCTACGGTGCCAATACCGATTCCGAAACGCAGGAAGAGATCGAGAGAATACACGCTCTATATCCCGACAAGCCGATCATCGCGACGGAGTACGGTTACTGGTCGGGAGACGAAAGTCCTTCGGACACGAAGCAGCTCAAGCTGTTCACGGGAACTTTTAACGCCTTCGCGAGGACGGCAACCGTTAGCGAGGACGGCTCGGCCAACTCGTCGGGATTACTGAGCGGGGCGGCCTGGTGGACCGCGTATAACTGGTATACGAATATTACCGGCTTGCAGACGATGGGTCTATACCATATGGATAGAAAAACGCCAAAGCAGGTAACGGACGTGCTCGCCGAACGTTATAACCGGTACAACCGAATCGCGACGGGCTCGACGCCTCATCCGGTCGGCATCTCCGAATGGTTCCAGAGCTTCGAGTCGGGAAAAGGGTTCATGGCTTCCGATCATCGCGTTACGCTTGAATCGGCGATGGACAGTCCGGAAGGCGGCGCGGCGAAAAGCTTGAAAATCGAGGCCGGAAGCAACGCCGAAGGAGCCTATGCGGCTTTCGTGCCGCAAGGCGGAGCGATCAACGCGAATCTATCGGTTTACAACGTGCTTAATTTCTATGCCAAGGACACCACGGGAAATCGGCAGTTAACCGTAACTCTCGCGGATGCGGACGGACGCGTCTGGACGACCCGAACGGCGGAGAACACGGTCAAAGACGTTTGGACCCGCCTAAGCGTATCGCTTGAAGGGGCGCAAGGGGTCCCGCTCTCCGCGAGGCGCTTGAATACAATGGCCATTACGGAATTAAGAATCGAATTGCAGGCCAACGATCGTCTGCTCGTGGACGACGCTTACGTCTCAACCTATAAGAGCGATTCGAAGCCGCCTGCGTACCCGGTCGGAAGCAGCGGCTGGTTCCAGTCGTTCGAAGAAGAGAATGCGTCGGTGACTCAAGGAATGAATGCGGTCGCGACCGTAGATCGGACGTTCGGAGTCAATCCGGGCGGGCATGGCAGCGTTAAGCTGGAGGTGAAGGGCGACGGCGGCTCGCCGGGAGCGAACGGCCAATCCGTCAACATCGTGCCGCAAGGCGGCCTTTCCTCCGTCGATGCATCGGATTTTAACTATCTTGTTTTTTACGTGAAAGATATGCAGGGCTCCAACACGATACATGTGACATTCCTGGATACGGACGGAACGGTGTCGACCGACAATTGGACGGACGTCGCATCCGTGAAAGGGCAGTGGACCAAGGTTTATATTCCGCTGAGCAAGACGTCCGCGGATATTCGGAAGCTGAAGGAGATCCGTCTGGCCGAATGGAATCCCGGAACGTACTATTTTGACGACTTGTACTTCGCGGAATATCCTTCCGACGAGATTCCGTCCACTTATACGGAGACGATTCCCGAGAAGCCGCTTCCGTCGGGGCAGATCAAGGTGGCGGCGATCGGAGACAGCATTACGGCCGGAGCCGGATTGGACTTTCCCGGCACGACGAGTTATCCCGCGCAGCTTCAGTCGCTTCTAGGCAACGGCTACGCGGTGAAAAATTTCGGGGTCAGCGGACGGACGTTGCTCAAGTCGGGCGATCAGCCTTATTGGAACGAGACTGCGTTCGAAGCCAGCAAAAATTACGCTCCGGACATCGTGATCATCCAACTCGGTACTAACGATACGAAGTCCTGGAACTGGAAAAACGGAGAAAACAGCTTCTTGGCGGACTACAAGGAGATGATCGGGGCGTACCGGTCGCTGCCGAGCCATCCGCAAGTATTCGTCAATCTTCCGCCTCAGGTGTTTAACGAAGATCCGAACGCGGCATACGGCATCGTAGGATCCGTCCTTAGAAGCGGAGTAATTCCGTTGATTAAGCGCGCTGCGCAGGAGGCGGGCGCGACCGTCATCGACGTTTATGCGGCGACGTCGGACCTGGGCTTTTCCTTTCCGGATAAAGTGCATCCGAACGCCGCGGGAGCTTGGGCCATCGCGAATACGGTAGCCAAAGCCGTGAAGGGGCAAGTCGGCGAAGCCGGAGAAACGACCGTTTGCCAGTGGAAAGATTGCAAAGCCGCGGCTTATACGATCGTTTACGATGACGGGATCTACGATTCCGTATTGCGGTTCGCGGAACTGCACAAGAAATACGGCCTTGTAGGGACGCTCGCGTTAATCAGCGGCTGGATACGGGACGGCTATAACGATATGGGCGCTTCAACGGGAACGTGGGAGCAATGGAAGAAGCTTCTCGACGAAGGTTACTTCGATGTCGCCAGCCATACCGATACCCATCGAAATCTGACGACATTGACTCCACAGGAAATGAAGACCGAGTTGAACGCCTCCGCGGACGCGATCGCCGCGAATACGGGACATGTCCCGCAGGCGCTAGCCTTGCCGTACAACGCGTTTAACGATGCCGTCGTTCAGGAGGCCTCCAAGCAGTACGTCGTGGCGCGTCAGGGAGGCAACAATGCCGGCAATGCGCCGGATACGAAGAAGTACTATAGCTTGTACAGCATGCTGCCGGAAAGCTCCACGACAGTCAAGCAACTGAACGACTGGCTGGATTTCGGAATCGCCAAAGCCAATTGGCTGATTCTGACCGGTCACGGAAATAACGGTGAAGGCTGGTCGTCTCCGAATCTCGGTTTGTACGACAATCACTATGCCTACGTGAAGGAAAGATCCGACGCGGTATGGAACGGCACGCTTGCCGAAGTCGGCAAGTATTTGAAAGAACGTCAGAACGCTGTCGTAGACACCTATCGGATCAATGATCGGAGCTTTAAGGTGACAATATCCGGGACGTTGGATCAGTCGGCGTACGATGAACCGCTAACCTTGCGCACGACAGTACCGACGGATTGGAACGATGTTATCGTAACCAGCAACGGCGTAGCGATTGCGTTGCAGCCGATAAAAGAGGGCGGGGGCGCGTTCGTGTCTTATGAAGCGGTACCGGGAGACGGCGCGATTCTCGTCGAACGGAAGACGGACGCGCCGGGTCCGGGAGCTTCCTCCGGGACGGGCAACGGAGTAGCGGCAACTCAAAAGGCGGTCCTGCAGCCGGATTCGGATGCCGTTCGTAAAGCGATCGATGCCGCCGTCCCGAATGCGGACGGGCGCCGAACGATCTCATTCGAGATAAAGGCGGAAGCAGGAGCAAGGGCTTACGAGATCCGATTGCCCGCGCATTATTTGATAGGCGAAGGAAAGCTCAGCATCGAAGTAACTACCCCGATGGGTCAGTTGACATTGCCGGGAGATATGTTCGCGGGCTACGGAGCCGAGGGTGCCCAAATCCTCTCCGTGACCGTCGCTTTAGGGGATCTCGAGGGAGCGACCGCGTCCGTCGCGGAAGCGGTCGGCAATCATCCGGTCATTTCGCTTAACGCGGCTATCGACGGAAATCCGGTGACTTGGAATAGCAAGAGCAGCTCGGTTTCCTTCCGGATGGCGTATAGGCCTTCGGCGGAAGAGATTCTCCATCCGGAGCGACTGACCTTCCGGCATCTGTCGGAGGATGGACAGAAAGCGGAACCGGTAACTAGCGGTCATTACGATAAACTATCCGGCCAAATGAGATTTACGACCCACCATTTCAGCCGCTACGCGATTGTCAACGCGACGAAGACGTTCGGGGATCTCGAGCGTTACGGGTGGGCGTTACAAGCGATCGAATCGCTTGCTTCCAAGGGAATCGTTAACGGCACGGGCTCATCTAAATTCGCGCCGGCTGCGGCGATCACGAGGGCGGATGCGGTCGTGTCGATCATGAGAGCGCTGAATTTGCAAGCGGAGCGAACTTCCTCGTTCACCGACGTGAAGTCCGGCTCCTATTACGACGAGGCCGTTCATGCGGCGAAGGCGCTTGGTATCGTGAACGGCACGGGAGGAGGTGAGTTCAAACCGAATTCGATCGTCACTCGTCAGGAAATGATGGTGATGATGGCGCGCGCAATGAGCGCGGCGAACGGGGAAATCGCGGAGGGTTCCGCGCAAATCGTGCAGAGTTATAAGGACAAAGCGACGATTTCCGATTACGCCCGCCCAAGCGTCGAAAGCTTGCTTTCCGCGGGAATCTTCCAAGGAAGCAACGGGTATTTGCGCCCGAATTCTTCCTTGACGAGAGCGGAAGCGGCGACGGCTCTCTACAAGCTTTACAACCTGTATTATCGTAACTTCTAGCACACCTAGGCACGACACTTGAACAATCCGGCGGAAGATCCCTTCCAAGAACGGCTTCCGTCGGAACTCGTTATCATTCATCTCAAACAAAGGCGGGATTATCGTGAGAAAAATGTTGTATATGTTACTGACGGCTTTATTGTTTGTAAGCGCTTCATTGTGGGCGCGAGGAAGCGAACGGGTTCATGCGGCATCTCCGATTAAGGTAGCCGCGGTCGGAGACAGCATCACGGCGGGCGCCGGCGTCAGCAATCCATCCACGCAGAGCTACCCGGCAAGGCTTCAAACTTTACTTGGCGCGGGCTATGAAGTACGCAATTACGGAGTCAGCGGAACGACGATGCTGAAGTACGGAGACTCCCCTTATTGGAATACTCAAGCTTATAGCGACAGCTCGAACTGGAATCCGGACATCGTCGTTATTCAACTCGGCACGAACGACACGAAGTCATGGAACTGGCAGGCGCACGGCAGCGAATTCGTCGCGGATACGAAAGCGCTAATCGATCATTACCGGCAGTTGCCTTCCCATCCGACCGTCTATCTCAATCTTAGTCCTTACGTGTACGGCGCCAACGCTTACGGCATCGACTCCGCCGTGATGCAGAATCAAGTCGTGCCCAAGCAGTTGCAGGCGGCATCCGAGATGTCTCCCGCCGTCCCGGTCATTCACGTGAACGAAGCGACCCAGAATATGCAGCTCTATTTTCCGGATGCCGTCCATCCTAACGAGAGAGGAGCCGCCGTCATTGCCGAAACGGTTCGGCAGTCCATCGGGCCCGCACAGCCAATTCCAGCGGGCATGCTGGACAGGTCGGGGTGGACGGCTACGGCTTCCGCATCCAATGGGATCGAGAATCCCGGCAAAGCGCTTGACGATCTTCTATCGACCCGTTGGTCGAGCGGGACGGCCCAAACGTCCGGCATGTGGTTCGTCGTCGATATGAAAGGGCAGAAGACGTTTAACCAAGTGGTTCTGGACAATGCGGATTTATCCGCGGGGGATTATCCGATTCAGTATCAGCTGTATTTGTCCAACGACGGCAGCAATTGGGGGACCGCGGTAGCCTCGGGCGCCGGGGCCCAGACAGCAACGACGATCAATCTGGCGCAAAGCACCGCAAGGTACATCAAAGTGACGCAAATCGGCAGCGGACCTGCCTGGTGGAGCATTCAAGACTTCCGCGTGCTTTTGTCGAATGGTTCCACGCAACCGCCGGTTAGCACGGCGATCTGGTTCCAGAATTTCGAGGCGGGAACGGGGTTCTCCGCGGGGACTGGAGCGACTGTCGCGTCCGATCCGAGCAGCGCCAACACAGGCGGAGCGAAGAGCGTTAAACTGACGGTCAGCGCTTCAGGGGAACCGGGAACGGCGTCCAACAGCGTGAAAATTACGCCGCAAACGGGAGGAAGCGTCGACGCTACGGGGCAAAGCCTGCTCAATTTCTTCATCAAGGATACGCAGGGGGCCAACACGATCCGGGTTACGATCGTCGACAGCGCGAACGCGACATGGAACGGCTGGACGACGTCGAGCTCCGTTCAGAATCAATGGACGAAAATTTCGTTGCCGCTCGGTTCCGTCACGGGGATCAATAAAGCCGCTATCAAGGAAATCCGCATAGGGGAATGGAACTCAGGCGTCTACTACGTGGATGATCTCTATTTTGCCGGCGCGGCTTCCGATCCGGTACCGGCGTTCTCCCAGCAGCCACCGGTCAGCACCGCGATCTGGTTCCAGAATTTCGAAGCGGGAACGGGGTTCTCCGCGGGGACGGGAGCGACCGTCGCGTCCGATCCGAGCAGCGCCAACACAGGCGGAGCGAAGAGCGTTAAACTGACGGTCAGCGCTTCCGGGGATCCGGGAACGACATCCAATAGCGTGAAAATTACGCCGCAGGCGGGAGGAAGCGTCGACGCTACGGGGCAAAGCCTGCTCAATTTCTTCATCAAAGATACGCAGGGGTCCAACACGATCCGGGTTACGATCGTCGACAGCGCGAACGCGACATGGAACGGCTGGACGACGTCGAGCTCGGTTCAGAATCAATGGACGAAAATTTCGTTGCCGCTCGGTTCCGTCACGGGGATCAATAAAGCCGCTATCAAGGAAATCCGCATAGGAGAATGGAACACTGGCGTCTATTACGTGGATGATCTCTACTTCGCAAGCTCGACAACGGATCCGATACCATCCTTCTAAGTTACGAAGGATAGCTGAAAGTGCCCGCAGCCAACTTCTGGCGGCGGGCACTTTTGCTATGGAGACTGCGCCGTGCGCATTAACCGCTAAGACGACAATCCGAAGAACCGCGAACAATGAGCTCCGAATCGACCTTAAATATTTTTACGTCGCTGAATTCGTCATCGTTCATCTGGTCGATCAGTTTCTCCGCGATTACCGCTCCCATGGCATACTTGGGTTGGTTTACCGTGCTGAGCGTCGGATTCAAATATTTGCTGACGCGGTTGTTATCGACGCCGACGATGGCCAATTGCTCGGGAATCCGGATTCCCCGTTCCCGGCAAGCCCTGTAGACGCCTAATGCCATCTCATCATTGGCAGCATAAACGGCGGTAAACGTCAGTTTCTTGTCGAACAGTCGGATCATCGCCTCGTAACCGCCCGTTTCGTTGAAATTGCCGTTCTCCACCAATTCCGGCCTGAACGGAATTTGGTGCTCTTTCAGTCCTTTAAGATAACCTTCCAGCCGTTCGTAGCTGTCGACCGTCTCCGCGTATCCGCTTAGGAAGACGATGTCCCGGTAGCCTTGTCCGACAAGATGATAGACGACTTCCTTCGAGAACTTCACGTTATCGGTGAAAATGCACGGAACCTTATCATGCTCGATCCGCCTGCCGACTAGCGCGACGCTGTAGCCCTTGTCGGAGAAGCCGCTGATCTCGTCGTCCGTTAAAGACGGAGTGGCCAAGATCATTCCGTCGACCGTTCTGCTAAGCAGCAGATTTAGATAGGCGAGTTCCTTGTCCCGGTCATTCTCCGCGTCGCAAATGATGACTTTGTATTTACGGGAATAAGCCATATTCTCGATTCCCTTGATCATTTCGGTGTAATACGAAGCATTGACGTCCGGAACGATAATCCCGATCGTCATCGATTTCTGGGAACGCAGATTTTTGGCTACCGCGTTGGGGTGATAACCTAGCTCTACGATCGCCCTTTCTACCTTTTCCCGCGTTCTTGTTTTGACGCTGGCGTTTCCGTTCAGAACACGGGAAACCGTCGCGGCGGATACGCCGGCCTTGACCGCCACGTCAATAATTTTGATATCCATTTTTCATCTGCCTCGAGAAAAATATTTGTTTGACAACACATCCGTAGTTCTAATATAATTCAAAATGAAATCGATTTCAACAACAGATAATCTGGGTGGGTAGGAAAACCCTTGTTTTGTAAGGGGGGAGTTAGAGTCGTAAGGAAAGATCTGAGTGAGAAAAAAGAAATCGATTACTTTTATCGGGGGTGTCGCATATGCGTCGATTGGTAGCGGAGCTGGTTCACAATAGGGTGATGTTCTTGATGATTGCTCCTACGCTGATCTTCTTCTCGGTATTCGCTTATCTTCCAATGGTGGGCATCTATTACGCCTTCACCAATTTCAGCTTCGAGGGCGGACTGTTTGGAAGCGAATTCATCGGATGGCAGAACTTCAGGTTTCTCGTCGAGTCGGGCTCTTTGTGGTCGCTGACCAAGAATACGGTGCTTTACAATCTGGCATTTATTCTTCTAGGCAATTTACTTCAACTTGTATGCGCTATCTTTTTGGCGGAAATTCCGGGGAAGCTTTTCAAGAAGACGACTCAGTCCGTCATGTTCCTGCCTTATTTCATTTCATTCGTGCTCGTGGGGGCGTTCGTCTTTAACCTCTTCAACTCGGAGAACGGGGTTATCAACACGCTGCTGCAGCAGCTCGGTTTACCGGGCTATGATTTCTATATGCACACATCGCCGTGGAAATATATCATCGTGTTCTTCAGCATTTGGAAAGGGCTCGGCTACGGAACGATTATTTATTTGGCCGCGATCATGAGCATCGGCGACGAATATTACGAAGCGGCCAAGATCGACGGAGCGAATATATTCCAGCGCATACGCAGCATAACGATCCCGATGCTTGTGCCGACTTTCGTGCTCCTTATCCTGCTTAGCCTCGGCGGGATCCTTAAAGGCCAATTCGATCTGTTCTATCAAATCATAGGCAACAATGGCATGCTGTTCGAGTCCACCGACATTATCGATACATACGTCTACCGTTCCCTCGCAGTCAACTTCGATATCGGAATGGGGACGGCCGCCGGCTTGTATCAATCCTTTTTCGGGCTTGCGTTGGTACTGACCGTCAACTATATCATTCGCAAAACGCGCGAAGATTACGCTCTATTCTAGGAGGATAACCCGATGAAAACGGAACGATCGACACAGGTATTCAATGTTGCGGGTTATCTGATCCTTACGTTGATCAGCCTGCTCTGTCTGCTTCCTTTCTTGCTCATTATTTCCGGGTCCTTCACGGCCGAGACGGAAATTCTCGCTGACGGATTCAAGCTTATTCCGAACGATTTTACCCTATTGGCCTACAAAGCCGTGTTCAGCGAACCCGGACAAATTCTAAAGGCGTACCAAGTGACGATTCTGATCACGCTCTGCGGAACGCTGGTCGGTCTGTTCCTTACTTCGATGACGGGTTACGTCCTATCCCGCAAAGATTTCCTTTACCGCAACCAGCTGTCGTTTTTCATTTACTTCACGACGTTGTTTAGCGGAGGGTTGATCCCATGGTACATCCTCATCGTGCGTTATCTAGATCTGAAGGACAGCTATCTCTCTCTCGTGCTCCCGGCGTTGGTCGGGGCATGGAATATCATATTGATGAAAAATTTCATTAAGTCGATTCCGGAATCCATCGTCGAATCCGCCAAAATCGACGGGGCGGGAGATTTTACGATCTATCGCAAGCTGATTTTGCCCTTATCGACTCCCGGACTTGCCACGATAGGTTTGTTCATGGCTTTAGCCTATTGGAACGATTGGTTCAGCGCCAATTTGTTCATTACGTCCGGAGACAAGTACCCCCTGCAGTTTCTGTTATACAAAATATTGGCAAGCGCGGCCGTCCTCAAAACGAATATCGCGGGCAATTTGTCCGCCGATATGAAGCCGCCCGCGGAAACGCTCAAAATGGCCGCCGCGGTAGTCGTTACCGGCCCGATTATTTTCTTGTATCCTTTCGTGCAGCGTTTCTTCGTCAAGGGGCTCACGATCGGAGCTATCAAAGGTTAGAACCGGGACGCCGGCTAACATATAAATTTGACTGTTACTATGGGAGGAGTCAATGTATCATGGCACAGACGAAGAGAAAAAAAGCGGGAATAGGGATGCTTGCCGCTTTGTTACTGGCTACTACGCTAGCAGGCTGCAGCAAAGACAACAATAAACCTAGCGCGTCCGGATCCGCCTCGCCAAACGCATCGGCCAGCGGAAATACGTCGCCTGCGGCTAGCGAAGCTAACAAACCGGATATTTCCAAGAAAGTAACGCTTAACTGGTACTTGCTCGGAGACGCGCACAAAGATACCGAAAAGGTCGTCGCGGAATGGAACAAGATGCTGGAGCAAGATCTGAATACGACGGTAAAACTGAATTTCACTTCTTGGACGGATTGGCAGACGAAATACAATCTGCTGCTCACTTCCGGCGAGAAAATCGACATGATCTTCGCTTCTAGCTGGGCGGATTATTACAAATTCGCCAAGAAGGGCGCATTCATGGATCTGAAGGATTTGCTGCCTACTTACGCGCCCGAAACTTGGAATACGGTTCCTAAGCAAGATTGGGACGACGTTAGCGTAGGGGAAAGCATATTCGCCGTGCCAAGCACTTTCCCGGAATATACGCCGGACGGGATCGTCTATCGCGAAGACTGGCGCCAACAGCTGAACCTTCCGGAGATCACGGACTTGAATTCGATCGAAGCTTATTTGGACGGCGTCAAGAAAGCTAAACCGAAAGTGATTCCGATTAACGGCAAAGCATGGAACGAGCAATTTTATTTATTCCTTAGCAACTTCGACTTCAAGCAAATCGGCGGAGACAGCGGCCTCATCGTCGCGAAGTCCTACGATACGCCGCGCGATATCGTCGCCTACCCGTTCACTCAAGAGTTCGAGGATTGGGTAAAACGAATGAAGACTTGGGCGCAGAAAGGCTTCTGGTCTTCCAATACGCTTTCCGACCAGCAAGAAGCCGGCGACGGAATCAAGACAGGCAACGGAGCCGTCTATTGGCGTAACCCGGCGGGCGCCGGTGGTTTTATCAACGATCTGAAGAAGTCCAATCCGGATATCCAACTGGGATATTTCCCTTTCACTCGTTTCCATAATTACGCGACTCCGAACCTGTCGATCAACAACGGCATGGCGATTCCGAAAAGCGCGGCGAATCCCGAGCGTTCGCTGATGGTGCTCGACAAGCTGCGCAACGATCCGAAATATTTTAACTTGATGACTTATGGAATCGCGGGCTTGCATTATGACGATCTCGGCGACGGCAAGCATATCGTCGTTCCGGCTAAAGGCCAAGATCCGAAAGTCGTAACCAAGTACGACATCGCCAGCTGGGGCTGGCGTTACGAGCCTAACATGCGCAGCGAAGAAGGCGGTTGGGATGGCCTTGATAAGCTGAACGAGGAGTTCAAAGCCGAGAGTAAGCCCAATATTTTCGCACCGGTGCTGATGGATTATCAAGAAGTGAAAACCCAGGTGACGGCCGTTAACCAAGTGTTCCAGCAATACGGTCAACCCTTGATGATGGGACTTGTCTCCGATCCGGAGAAAGCGTTGGCCACTTATCGCGAGAAGCTCAAAAAAGCCGGAATCGATGAGTTGCTGGCTTACGTTCAGAAGCAAACCAATGCTTACCTAGACGAAAAAGGCATCCAATAAGGGTACGTTTCGATGAAGGGAGAGAGACGACGGTCGACCAGTCGTTCTCTCTCTTTTATTTCAATATTCGGGCGAAGGAGAGAACCTGCTTTGACAATAATAAGGCACGACAGTGAATACAACGGCATGGCAGAGGTCTGGTGGAGCTCGGAGCAAAATCCCGGCAGCCGGCAATGGTTCAGCCGTCCGGAAGAAATCCGTTACGCGCTGAGCCGAATGCCGGACATTCCTTTCTCGGCTCCTTCCGCTAGCGCATGCGGGACGACGATTCCGATCGATCCGGGAATCCAGCGGCAGGAGATGCTCGGCATCGGGATTTCGATGGAAGAGAGCACCGTCTTTAACTTGAGACGAATGTCGGAGCGGGCACGGGAAGACGTTATGGCGCTATTGCTGGATCCCGAGCGGGGGGCGGGCTTTAGTTTGGTGCGGGTCACGCTCGGCACTTCGGACTTTACCGGGCAGCCCTTCTATACTTATGACGATATCGAAGAAGGAGGGAGCGACTTCGAATTAGAGCACTTCTCCATTCGAAAAGATATCGAGCTCGGCATCGTCTCTACTCTCCGACGTATGAAAGAGATCTCGCCGGAATTGAAATTCTTTGCCTCATCTTGGTCGCCCCCGGCCTGGATGAAGACTTCCGGAGACCTGAAGCGCGGTATGTTGAAGGAGGGACGACAATACACGGATACATTGGCCAAATACTTTCGTATGGCGATCGAAGCGTACGCCGCGGAGGGAATTACGCTTCATGCGATTACGTTGCAGAATGAACCGCTGCTGGAGATCGATTATCCGAGCTGCCGCATGACGCCCGAGCGTCAACGGGAGCTGGCGCTCGCCTTAAGGAAGGAATTGGACGCGCGCGGGTTGGACACGGCCATCTGGATTTTCGATCATAATTTCAGCGATGCCTGGGAATACGCGGCTCCGATACTGAACGATAGTTCCGCGTATAGGGCGGTTGACGGAATCGCCTTGCACGATTACGAGGGCGAACCATCGGTCATGCGGGAGCTCGGTAGCGCTTATCCTCGCCATTCGATCCATCTCACCGAACGTTCTTTGTGGGGGACGAAAGGCGCGGACAGGCTTATCCGATATTTCAGGGAAGGCGCTTCAAGCTATAATGCCTGGGTAACGATGTTGGACAGCAAGTTCGGCAGACACCAATGGGTCGGCACGCCGGATCCCACCTTGCTCGTCCAAGATGCATCGAACCCTGACCGCATATGGGCGACGCCGGAGCTATATTTGACCGCCCAGTTTGCCAGATTCGTCCGGCCGGGCGCGCGTCTGCTCGGAACGCCTTACGGCTCCGAAGATACCGTCACGAATGCGGCTTTTCGCAATCCGGACGGCTCGACGGCTATCGTCGTCGTGAATCGGACTGCTCGAGAACAGACCGTCAGGATTTTAACGGAAGGCAGGCAACTAGAAACGGCCGTTCCCTCTAAGACGACGGCGACCTATGTATGGAAGGGAGCTTCGCAAGAAGACGCGGTACCCGATAATCGCATCATTCGTAAGTAGGGTAGGAACCAGCCGACGCGGGAAAGCTAACCGCGGGGCTGGTTTTTTTGGTATAATAATCGAATTACAGGAATCGCTAACCATTCTCGATCACGCATCTGGGACAGCGAATAGGGAGGACTAATTTTGCTCAAGCCAATCAGCATTAAAGTCATGAACATTATCCTTTACATTTTGGTAGCGATCGATTTAATCATCATTCCTTCCGTCATCAACTACGCCAACAAAGACGGGGCTACTCCGCCGTACGGAATCTTGTTCGCGGGTTTTGCCGCTTTGTTGCTCATGATTTATTTCGTTCGCAAGAAAAGGCTGGTTCCTTCCCTGCTCTTGTCGTTCGTCGTACTGATCTCTTCTATCATCGGTCAAATTCAACTCATGCTGTCGCTTATCCTCATGATGCTGTTTTTCTTGAAATCGACTCGCGACTATTTCAAATCCGCCGGTGCCGTCTCGACAGCGGAATCGGAAGCGGAAGAAGTAACGACTTCCGAAGCGGACGGGAACGACGTAGGCGAAGAGGCAGCCGTACAATCCGATGAAACGGCGGAGAGCCAACCGAAACCGCAGCTTAAGCTGCGCAAGGATCCCGAAATACATATTCGCGAAGCGACTCCGGAAGATGCGGACACGGTCTATTCCTTAATGATGATCGCGTTCGAGGAATACAGGACGGCGATACCGCCTTCCAGCGCGCTGCAGGAAACCGAAGAAGCGATCGAAGAAGCGTTGCGATCGCAAAGCGAGTCCGCCGCGATTCTATTCGAAGACGATACGGCTACCGCGATGGTTCGCTTCAAGATCGAAGGCGACGTCATTTATTTCTTCCGTTTATCCGTCGTTCCGAATCGCCGCAGAAGGGGACATGCCCGTAAGCTTGTCCAATGGATCGAGCGTCACGCGATTTCCAAAGGCCTTAACGTAAGCAGATGCAAGGTCCGTCAGTCGGTTCAGAACAACCTCGTGCTCTATCAGAACATGGGCTACGAAATCGTGGATCAGGAGCTTGTCCTGCGTCCCGAAGGTACTGTCAAAACGTTGAAGCTGGAGAAACAGCTTGGCGTCTAGATCGGACTCGCCTGGAAAGGCTTTGCGCAACGTCGGCATATTCGCCCATGTCGACGCGGGCAAGACGACGACGACCGAACAAATCTTGTATCGAAGCGGCAGGATTCGTTCACTGGGCAGCGTCGACGAGGGGACGGCTCAGACGGATTGGCTGGAAGTAGAACGCGCGCGGGGAATATCGGTTCGTGCCGCCGTTACCCGATTCGGGTGGAACGGCACCGAGGTTAACCTGGTGGACACGCCGGGGCATGTCGATTTCCTTTCTGAAGTGGAGCGCTCTCTTAGAGTCATGGACGGAGCGGTGTTGATCCTGTCCGCGGTCGAAGGCGTGCAAGCCCAGACCGAGGTCATCTGGCAAGCGTTAAGGGATTTACGGATTCCTACGCTTCTGTATGTGAACAAGATGGACCGGGTGGGCGCGGATCCGGATCGAGTGATCGACGATATTTGCAGGTTACTGTCCGCGGACGCGATTCCGATTCAGGCTTGGCAAGGTCTCGAAGCGGAGTTCGAGGGCGCGGTTAATCTATTGTCGTTGGAAGAGTCCCGGACCTCGAACTCGCAGATGAGGACGAAGGCCGGTGTACGCTTGGCCGAGAAGGTAGCCGAGCAGGACGACGGTTTGCTGCAGCTTTATCTCGACCGGGGGACGGTCGCGGATGCCGAGCTGCTCCCGGTTCTTACCGATAGCGTAAGGGAGGGGCGGCTGTTTCCGATCCTGTTCGGCGCGTCCAATCGGGGAATCGGCATTGGACAGCTGATGGATGCGATCGTCGATCTATTGCCGCCTCCGAAGGGCGAAGCGAACGCACCGCTGTCCGGGGTCGTTTTCAAGCTGGACAAGGATCCGGTGATGGGGCGCTTGGCCTACGTTAGATTGT
The DNA here is from genome assembly GCF_003628305.1 of Cohnella endophytica. Taxonomy (GTDB): domain Bacteria; phylum Bacillota; class Bacilli; order Paenibacillales; family Paenibacillaceae; genus Cohnella; species Cohnella endophytica. The sequence continues at coordinate 90,532 of NZ_RBZM01000005.1, forward strand.
ATGGCGGAACGTTGCGCAACCGGGACACGGTTCATCACCGGGGGCTTGATATCCAAGAGAAGGTCACCCAAATTCGGAAAATGGACGGACAACGCAGCGAGGACGTCGGCGTTCTGAACGCGGGAGATATCGCCGTCGTGTGCGGATGGAGCCGGGTAAGGATCGGGGACATCATCGGGGAAGCGGCTGGCGTGCCGGGAGAAAGGCGAATCGCCGAACCGTTGCTTACGGTTCAAGCACATTGGCGGAACGATGCGGAGTATCCTGCGGTCGTCGCGGCGTTCCAAGAATTGGCGGACGAAGACCCCCATCTGGACGTGCAATGGCTGCAAGAGGACAGGGAACTGCATGTCCGCGTTATGGGGCCGATTCAAGTCGAGGTGCTCGGTCAAATGCTGCTTAGCCGATTCGGCCTCTCGGTTACGTTCGGGGCGCCTTCGGTTATTTACAAGGAAACGCCGGTACAGACGGCTGAAGGATTCGTCGCCTATACGATGCCGAAGCCATGCTGGGCGATTCTGCGGTTCGTCATCGAGCCGGCAGCGCGCGGAAGCGGCTTGAACTATCGTTCGACGGTTCGTTCGGAGAGACTGCTCGATAGCTATCAGAACGAGGTAGCTAGACGGGTACCGGAGGCGCTCGAGCAAGGGCTGAAGGGCTGGCCCGTCACCGATCTGAAGGTGACGTTAATCGAAGGCGAGCATCACGTATGGCATACGCACCCTCTCGACTTCGTCGTGGCGACCCCGATGGGCATTATGGATGGGCTCGTTCATACGGGAACGAAGCTGCTCGAACCGATGCTCCGTTTCCGCTTGACCGCTCCCGAGGAGTACGGCGGCAAGCTGATGAGCGAGCTCGCGACGATGCGAGGGGAGTTCGAAGCGCCCGAGACCCGCCAAGGCCGCATCGAGCTGGAAGGCAGACTTCCAGTCGCAACCTCGCTTGATTTTCCGGCACGGTTGGGTTCGATGACGAAAGGGCGCGGCACGCTGACGACATACTTCGACGGCTATCAGGATAGTCCGTCCGACGTGCATGCCGAGCGGACCAGACGAGGCGTTAATCCGCTGGATACTTCAAAGTATATTTTGGCTACGCGCAATGCGTTATCTCAGTAATTCGCTAGAGAAAAAGGAGCCGTCCGTTTAGGTCATGTGAAAATGACTGAACGGACGGCTCTTTTGTTAGATTTATCGCTTGCTAGTTCGTCGATACTTAGGCCCTTAAGCGTTCAAAACGAACTTCTCGAGCACGTGAGCGACGCCATCGTTGTTGTTGCTAAGCGTCACGAAGTCGGCGATTTCCTTCAGCGCGGGAACGGCGTTCTCCATTGCCACGCCGAGTCCGGCTGCTTGGACCATCTCGTGGTCGTTCATGGCGTCGCCCATCGCGATCGTCTCTTCCATCGGAATGCCGTAATGCGCGGCAAGGAAACGTAGCGCGTGTCCTTTCGTGCCTTCCGGGTGCATGAACTCGAGGTAGTTCGGCTTCGATTTCGTCAAGTGCACCCGGCTGCCGAACCGGGCCTTCAATTCCGGCAGCAACGCGTCGAGCTTCGCGGGCTCGTCGATAATGAGCAGCTTCGTCTGCCGATCGCTTGCTACGATGCGCGAGAAATCGGCTTCGATCGTGTACGGAATTTTGGATTGTGCGGCGTAACCTTTGATTTTATCGTTGTCTTCGGAAACGTAGAGCTTATCGTCGATATAGCTCTGCAAGTGAAGGCTGTTCGTCTGGCAATAGTCGTTCAATTCGAGGGCGACTTCGACAGGAACGGAACGCTCGTACAAAACTTCCTCGTCAAGCAGGTTCTTAATGAGCGAACCTTGGTAAGTAATAATAGGGACGTTAAGTCCAACTTGCCTGGCGATTTTCTGGGCGGAGTCGAACATTCTGCCCGTCGCGATCGTCAGGTGAGCTCCTTGGGCGATTGCTGCGGTCATCGCTTGGCGCGTCGCTTCGGATACGGTAAGCTCGTCTGTCAATAACGTGTCGTCTAAATCCATGGCGATAAGGCGGTAAGGCATCTGTAGTTTCTCCCTCTCTGTCTCTGGAATATCGTTTTATTGTATCGCAAATCTCGCACAGCGTCTTCTATATACGGCTTGTAAAGGTGAAAAAGAACGTTACGTCGAATTATTATCTCTCTTCATGGCTTCCGCATTGTCACAATCGAGCGGGCTTAACCCATGCAACATAACCCCTGATCGTATCGTTTTACTATTAGATAAGGAGGTTGTTACGATGACATTTCGCTCTAATTCAATCGTGATCCTAACCGCGTTAACTCTAGTTCTCGGCGGTTGCGGAGTCAATAATACCGGATCCGACAGCCCGACGGAGTCCGCTTTTCCTTCGCCCTCCAAGGCATCCCCGTCGGAGTCCTCGTCACCGTCGCCCAGCCAAGACCAAAGCCCGACGATCCTTAACGAATTCCGGCAGCTTGCTTCTTCGAATCCTTCCGCCGACAAACTGGTCGCTTCGCTGAAAAAGGGGATCGGCCAGGTACGGCAAGAGCAAGCGGATGAAATGATGCGCGCGTTGGAAAGCTACTACGTAAAAAACCTGCCTGAACTAGAGAAAAAATTCGATGCGGACAACGTCCAACGGAAGCTTTCTTCGCTGTTATGGCCGATCGACGAGCAGCAGATCGACGCTTTGACGGACGATTCGTTTAAGCAGCTCTTGAAGACGACGATCGCCGGGGGTTACAAGCTGGAGACGTCGGAAGGATACTTTTTCCCGATCGTGGATTACGGGAAGCTCTTGACGTACGGGGATCAAACGACGTCAACGGCTATGAAAGCTTATCTCGGAGTTCTGGCCCTGGAGTCCGATAACGCATCCGCGGGCGATGGCGGCCTAATCATCTCGTTGGATGAATTGGAAGACCGAGCGCTAGCGGCGGAGAGCTACGTAGTAACCTTTCCGGACACGCCCGAGAGAACCAAGGTCGAAGATCGCTTCGTCAATTATTTGAGCATGTATTTGATCGGCTTGGATAATACGCCGATATTCGATTACGAGACGTTTCATCTGTTGCCCGAAGTGAAGAAGCAATACGAACAAATGGCGGCGGACCATGGAGGTACGGTAATCGGACAGCTGACCGAGCAGCTGCTTCAGATCGCTGCCGAGTCCAAGGACGCTTTGTTCGTTAAAGACAAAAACGGAGAGCAGAAGGATATTCCCGCCGTGAAGCAATTCCGGGACCAATTGGAGGCGAAGGCCCGCTCGCTGTTGGCAGCTGGGAAAAAATAAACGGTTTTCCCTATCCACGCTAGGCAGGAATAGATGCGATCCGTGACGAATATAAAAGTTTAGAAATCGTTTTCTATAACGGATCAAAACATGCGTGGAGGGGTTTATTTTGGCAAAAATCGATTTTCCGAAGGATTTCGTCTGGGGGACCGCTACGGCATCCTATCAGATCGAAGGAGCTTATCAAGAAGACGGACGAGGCTTATCGATCTGGGATACTTTCTCCCATACTTCCGGCAAAGTATTTAACGACGATAACGGCGACGTCGCGTGCGATAGCTACCACCGTTACGAAGAAGATATCGCTCTTCTGAAGAAATTGGGCGTTAAGGCGTACCGTTTCTCGATCGCATGGCCGCGTATTTTTCCGCAAGGGACGGGCGAAGTCAACGAGAAAGGCTTGGATTACTATCGCCGGGTCGTAGACGCGTTGATCGCGGCGGGTATCGAGCCCTGCGTAACGCTGTACCACTGGGATCTCCCGCAAGCCTTGCAAGACAAGGGCGGCTGGGATAACCGCGATACGATCGACGCGTTCGTGAACTATGCGGAAGTCGTATTCAAAGCCTTCGACGGCAAGATCAAGCAATGGATTACGTTCAACGAAACCTGGTGCGTGTCTTTCTTGTCCAACTATATCGGCGCCCATGCCCCGGGTAACACGGATTTGCAGCTCGCGATCAACGTCGCCCATCACTGCATGGTCGCGCACGGCGAAGCGGTCAAGAAGTTCCGCGCGCTCGGCATTCAAGGCGAGATCGGCACGACGCATAACCTGTATTGGTTCGAGCCGTATACGACGAAGCCGGAAGACGCGGAAGCCGCGCGCCGGAACAGGGCGTACAATAACGAGTGGTTCATGGAACCGACGTTTAAGGGGACTTATCCGCAGTTCATGGTCGACTGGTTCAAGACGAAGGGCGCATCCGTTCCGATCTTGCCGGGCGATATGGAGGCGATCTCGCAGAAGATCGATTTCATCGGCGTGAACTTCTATAGCGGCGGCTTCGGACGTTACAAGAAAGACGAAGGGCTGTTCGACTGCGAAGAAGTGCAAATCGGCTTCGATAAAACGTATATGGACTGGAACGTGTATGCGGACGGTCTTTACAAAGTATTGTCTTGGGCTCATGAAGAGTACGGCGATACGCCGATCTACATTACGGAGAACGGCGCTTGCTATGAAGACGTTCTAACCGAAGACAATCGCGTGCATGACGAGCTTCGGAAGGAATACTTCAAGAAGCACTTTATTCAGTGCCACCGCCTGATCGAATCCGGAGTGCCTCTTAAGGGTTACTTCGCATGGTCGTTGCTCGATAACTTCGAGTGGGCGGAAGGCTACCGCAAGCGGTTCGGCATCGTGTATACGAACTACGAGACGCTTGAGCGTCATCCGAAGGATAGCTATTATTTCATTCAGGACGTCATCAAGAATGACGGTTTAGAAGCATAAACGAAGAGCTAAAAGCGAAAAAAGAAAGCGCCGGTCATGCGGACCGGCGCTTTTTGGCTTTCGTCAGTAAGTGAAAGCGGGAAAACGACTGCGAAAAAAGGGATTTACCCCTTTCTAATTGAAGTTATTACCAGGAGCTATAACTCTCACATGGAGGGGAAGTGACCGGACGTTATGTCGATGGAGGAACGACCTCACAGTATAGCAAGCGAAATTGATCGAGTAGAACAGCATTATCTCGTAGGTCGAGATCAGGAAGTCCAGACGTTCCTTGAACGATTGGTAGCTGGTCCCTCAGATAGACGAATCGTTAATCTGTACGGTACAGGCGGAGTGGGGAAAAGCTATTTACTGGACGAATTTCGGCGACTTTCCGAGAAAGCGCTAGTCAAGTTCCTCTTGCTGGACGGCCATAGTTTCTCGCAGAATCCCGCAGTATTTTGCCTGCATCTTTTACGCTTGCTTCGCTATCCTGAACCTATCATACAAAAAACGCGAACGGATGCCAGCTTGCTGAAGGAGTTTTGCCTGAATGCGATTCAGAAAGCCTCCGAGCAGGGTAGGATCGTTCTCGCCTTGGATACTTTTGAAGAGTTTGGGGAAATGCAGCTTTGGCTAAGAGACGAGTTCGTAGCCCATCTTGGCTCTAACATCCTTGTGATAATATCCGGCAGGTTTCCGTTGCAGGGAATATGGCAATCTTCGCCCGCATGGCGGCAGCTGATATACAGTATGCCGCTTGCCGATCTGGATTACGAAGCCGTCAAACAATACCTGGATCGTTCGGGAATTAAGCAGATCGAGAAGATTCGCAGCATTTGGTCGCAAACAAGAGGGCATCCCTTGACCTTGTCTCTGCTCGTATCGACTACATTGGCCAAAAGCTCGCGGAAATCCGCGTTTGCCGAGGGTCAAGATGTCTTTTCCCGCGTCTTGGAAACTTGGTTAAAAGAGGTTCCGCATCACGATATGCGGGAATTGGTAGAGGCGGCGGCCGTTCTAAGGCACTTTAATCAGGAACTACTGAGCTTCATCATGGAGAAGCAAATTACGACGGAACAATTTTTGAAGCTGACGGGATATTCTTTTATCAGAAGGTTAGACCGAGGTTGGATGCTGCACGATTTGTTGCGGGATGCCATAGGCCATGGATTGCGTCTGCGAAGGCCGGAATATTACGACAAATTATGGAAGCGATGTATTTTGCATTATTACCTCAATCTGAAGCAATCGATCCAGAAAAAGCAGGTTGCTTGGGAGAGCGCGGAGTGGGTTTATTATACCGGGGATCAGTTGATCCGAACGCTCTTCTATCAACAATCCGTTTCTTATCGATTGGAACCGCTTGAACCCTCGAATTGGGCCGAAGCCGAGCGGTATATGGAAAGTCGCCTGCGCTGCGTCAAGGACGTACTCATTAAACATGCGAACCTGGAGATGAACGAACGATTCGATTATGTCATAACGGCCGAAGAAAGCCTAAAATGCTGGAAGCATGTTAGCTTACGGGAATTATACGATTTGGACCGGGGAAGCGTTAAGCTGATCCGGGATTCTCAAGACGAAATATGCGGCATGTCGGTCATTATACCGATCCATGAACAAACGTTGGAATACTTAAAATCTAAACCTCTATCCTCTGCGTATTTCTCCAATCTATCCGAATCCAGACTCAAAGAGCTTAGGACTCCAAGCGATTCCAAAGCCGGTTATTTCGTTGCGTCGATCGACGTCCGAGACTACGCCGATGTATCCATGCGACAGGCTGCCGGGTTAACTTTCATCAGTTACATGCTGTCCGCCGGTTTTGTCGTAACGACCTCCCCGGTTATTCCTTTTTTTCACGCCATTTTTCAAAGCCTGGGGCTCGAGAAAGCAAAAAATATCGTTCACTTCGATTACGACGATCAGAAGCCAACCCCGTATTTCGTCTTGGATACAAGAGGAGAAAAGCTTCAACAATACTTGAATAAAATGATTGCTGCGTTCGGCCTTCCGAAGGAACAAGACGATGAGGATGAACGACTGCTGCTTTTGTCTATGCGGGAAAAAGAAGTTGTCGAGCTATTGATAAAAGGAGACTCTAACCTGGAAATCGCCGGACGGCTTTGTCTCAGCGAAGCAACGGTGAAAAAGCATATTTCCAACGTTTTTAGAAAGCTGCATGTCAAAAATCGCGTGCAATTGTTAAACATATTTAAGGGAAATCAATAAGCAAAACTTGAAGACACGTTTAGGTAGGCATTCATTACCGCCCTGCCGGGACTGTGTCTTTTTGTTGCGCCCTAATGCCGTACTTTCTACTTCGCTACTACTATATTACGACTTTCGGTTAATTTTTTTGGATTTCGCGCGATGGTACGATTAGAAAAATACGGCTGAAGAAACCGGCAATTTCAGTCATTCTTTAGGGGGGGATTGCCTTGAAAACTCGTTTTCCGAAACGGATCAAAAGCGTCTTATCGCTCGTCGTTTTGTTGTCTATGTTCTTCTCCTCTTTTCCGAACCTCGCAGTTGCCCAGGATTCCGACTGCGCTTCTAATTTTACGACGAAGCCGATGGTTGCTGGAGGGAGCGGTCATACCGTTGCGTTACGCGAAGACGGAACCGTATGGGCATGGGGGCAAAACCAGTCGGTCGGTCAACTTGGAAACGGTTCGTTCAATAACAGCATCTCCCCTGTGAGAGCGATCGCGTTGTGCGAGATTGTCGCGGTTGCAGCCCGTGCCGAACAATCTTTTGCCCTGAAAAAAGACGGAACGCTCTGGGCATGGGGGAGCAACGATTACGGCCAACTCGGCAACGCGAATGGATATTATAGTTCCGTTCCCGTACAAGTCCCCAACCTGAACAATGTCGGCGCCGTTGCGGCGGGTTACGGCCATACCGTCGCCCTCAAAAAAGACGGTACGGTCTGGGCCTGGGGAAGGAACGATTACGGTCAACTCGGAGACGGAACTACGACGACGGTTCGCTCGCCCGTGCAAGTGAAAAACTTAAGCGATGTCGTCGCCATTGCGGCGGGCTACAGTTATTCCGTAGCTCTGAAAGGCGATGGATCGGTATGGACTTGGGGGAACAACGATAAGGGGCAGCTAGGCTACGATACGGGTCCCAACATGGCTAACCTTATTCCCCAACGGGTGCCTGACTTGAACCCCGTGAGCGCCATATCGGCGGGCTACGGTCATACCGTCGCGTTGTATGAAGACGGGACGGTAGTAACGTGGGGATGGAACTCTTCCGGACAACTCGGAAACGGAACAACGACTTCCAGCCGTGACCCCGTTCAGGTACTTAACAGCCTAAATCCCCAACAAGCGCTGAACGGAGTCGTCTCCATTGCGGCAGGAGGAATGCATACGATTGCTTTGCTAAACGACAACACGCTGCGGGTTTGGGGGTTAAACAGCAGCGGCCAACTCGGCGAAAATACTTACCAGGATCGTTTATGGGCCGTAAAGCCGGATCGGATAGACGGTATCGTCTCCATTGGTACGGTGGATGCCCATACGATAGCCATCAAAAACGACGGAACCCTGTGGACATGGGGAAATAACTTCTATGGGCAACTAGGCTACCAAACGCCGCTTAACGTATTTACGTCTAAGGTTCCCACTCCGGTCGAGGGATTTAATGTAACCGGAAGCAATCCAACTTTAGTGCTCAACGGCAGACAAAGTTTGTCTTATTCGGAATGGTCAACCGTTCCTTTCCAGTTGCAAGCTTCCTTAAACAATTCGGGAAGCGACCTTGCTAACGTAACGCTTAAGCTTATACCCGGATCGGGGTTGAGTCTTGTTGACGACGACGCCGTCCATCCTGTCGGCAACGTTCCCTCGGGTAAAGGGGCGCAAACGACATGGAAAGTGAAGCCTACCGAAGAAGGAACTCATCAATTATCGGTGTATGCTTATCTGGAGGGCTCTTCCGAACCGTTTGCAAGCGCTACGTATCAGATTGAAGCATTGACGCCTACCGTGCCGTCCAATGTTACGATGAAAGGAATTCAAGCCTATCGAAGTAACGGAATTCCGGTAGCCATTAGATCCGCTACTCTTGCGTTTCAAGTCGCCTTTGATTCGTGTACGACGGAAGTCGCGTTCAAAGCGACGGATGCTAACGGATTGACGTATTCAGGTTTTATGAACCCGATTCCCGGCGCCGCATGGTCCTATGTATTTAACCCGCAGCAATCGGGATTAACGGCTTCTCCTTTATTGATCGAAATGATTCCTCAATGCGGAAAAAAAGTCCAATTCAACATCGAATTAATCGATCCGAGCGGGATTGTTTACAATGCTGCGCGAGGAGACGAGAAGGTTTGGCCTCTGCCCGGAGCCGAGGTCGTTCTGCAATACAACGATCCTGCGTTGGGCGAATGGGTTAACATGAGCGAGAATGATTATCCCGGAAAGCTTTCGCCGGCAACCAATCCACAATTGACCGGGGAAGACGGCCGATATGCGTGGGACACGGCGGCAGGGGAATATCGGGTGATCGTGAGCCGTCCCGGATTCCAAACCGTTATTAGCCGCGCCGTGCAGGTTCCTCCTCCGGTGACGGATTTGCATGTCGGATTAAATCCCACGGATAAAGTCGCGCCAAGTCTCGACGTAAACGGCGTAACGAACGGCGCGACCTATACGCAGCCCGTAACGATTCAATTCGGCGGATCCGATGACGAGTCGGGCGTTCGTTATGTCACTTATCAACTGGATGACGGCGAAGCGCAAAAGGCAAGCGGAGCGAACGGTTCGTTTCAGGTAACCTCGCCGGGTTCCCATGTCGTTGACTTCAAAGTGATGGACCATGCCGGGAATGAGCTTACCAAACGAATCGCGTTTACGATTTCCGAGCTGCCGGCGCCGGGAGGGGGAAGCGGAACGTCCAACGATGCGGCGCGCTTCCGAATTTTTATCGACGGCAAAGCGTATGAGCAAATTGCCGCAGCCGGTACTTCGCAAGAAGGCGAAAAGTCCGCGTATACGGTGACGGTGGATACGTCCCGATTGGCTGCGCTACTCGCCGGCGCGGGAAACAGGCCGATAATCGGTTTTCCGGTAGCGGCTAGTTCGGACAAAGTGACGGTGGTTTTGACCGGGGATGCCGTGCAAGCATTGGAAAAAAAGCAGGCCGTGTTGGAGCTGCAATCGCCGATCGGGAACTATACGCTTCCTGCATCGGAAATTCGGATCGATTCCTTGGCGAAGCAACTGGGAGATACCGCCAAGCCGTCGGAAATCTTCGTCCATGTGAGCATCTCCAAGGGAGATGCTGATATCATCAAGCGATTGGCAAAGGCCGCGATGAGCAAAGGCCAGTATACAGTCGTTGGTTTCCCCGTGGATTATACGGTGGACGCCTCGTTCAACGGTAAAACGGCGAACGCAAACAAGTTCAGCGCTTACGTGAAGCGTGAAATTCCGCTTCCTAACGGCGCAGACCCTCGTAAGATCACGACCGCCGCAGCGCTCGAGACGGACGGAACAATCCGCCCCGTACCGACCAACTTCGCATCGCGTGATGGGTTAAATTACGCCGTGTTCCACAGCTTGACGAATAGCACATACATCCTCTTAGATAGTCCCATGACGTTTGCGGACATCGATAGACATTGGGCAGAAGATGCAGTGAAAGACTTAGCTTCGCGGATGGTCGTGTACGGAACCGACGACACGCATTACCGGCCGGATGCGGCCATTACCCGCGCGGAGTTCGCGGCAATCGTCGTGCGGGCATTAGGGCTGGCCGATAACGGGAAAGTTTCCTCTTTTTCGGATGTGACGGCTGGTAATTGGTACGTGGGAGCGGTAGCCAAAGCACAGGAGTACGGGATCGTCGATGGATACAAAGACGGAACGTTCCGCGCAATGAGGACGATTACCCGCCAGGAAGCCATCTCGATAATCACAAGGGCGATGAAGCTAGTTGGCTTGGACACGAACATTAGCGCTACTGATGCGGATGCTGTTCTATCCCGGTATTCCGATGGCTCAGACGTTGCCGCTTGGGCGAGGAACGCGGTCGCCGCGGCCGCGAAGAGCGCGCTAGTTATCGGCTCCGGTCAACGACTAATGCCTTACGGCGACATCACTAGAGCGGAAACCGCGACTATCGTTCAGCGGATGCTTCAGAAGGCTAAGCTGATCGGAAGCAGTCATTCCATGTAGAAGGAGAAGGTGCGTTTGCATGAGAACAACTAGATTTGCTTGTGTACTCTTGGTAGGCGTCCTTATGACCGCAGCCGTCTCCGGCTGCGGCGGAGGCAAAAATGAGAATGCTTTAGGTTCGATTAACAGCCAGAATCATCTTCCCCAACAGGAGGAGACAAAACAGGAAAGCGCCGCCCCTTCTCCGGAAGCGCCCAATGAATTTCCCGTTTTGGATAACGCCCAGAACGTGACGTCAAGTCAAACGGGTCCCGGCATCCACAAAGGAGAGCGCTATTACCACATCCGATATAATGTAGACGAATCTATAGAAGAAACGGGAGAGCGCTACCGTCAAATCCTGAAGGATCAAGGATTAGAAATTATCGAACAAGACCTGGAAGCGGGCGGCGGCGCGCAAATGTACAAAGTCAATACGAAATCATGGCAAGTTACGTTGACAATATTAACGCTGGAGCAAACGACGGTTTGGATCAATTACGCCAAAAAGTAGCAGTTGCTCCTCTTCGCCCGCGTTCAGAGGTTTCCCCCAGGATTCATTTCCGCTACAATATAGAGGAGAAGAATTCTGCGAGTTGAAAGGAAATCAGTCATGAAAGTCGTCTTAACGACGCTAAACGCGAAATACATTCACACCTCGCTCGCTCTGAGATATTTGAAAGCCTACGCTCAGGGCGAGTTCGACGTGGAAATAGCCGAATATACGATTAAAGACCCGGCGATGAACGTTGCGGCCGATTTGTACGCGAAGAAACCCGACGTCATCGGTTTTTCTTGTTATATATGGAATATCGAAGAGACGATCGTCATCGTCGACATGCTCCGCAAAGTGTTGCCCGAAACGAAAATCATGCTTGGCGGTCCCGAGGTTTCTTACGACACCGAGTATTGGATGAACCGTCTTTCGTCCGTCGATTTCATCATCATGGGCGAAGGCGAGGAGACGTTCAGGGATTTGCTTCGGCAAGTCGCGGGCGAGCAAAAATATCATTTCGTATTCGGCATGGCCTACCGTAAGGGCGACCAAGTCGTCATTACCCCGTCGCGGCCTAAGCTCGACCTGAATACGATTCCGACTCCGTACCGGTTCAAGGAAGACCTCGTGCCGATGCGCAACAGGGTCGTTTATTTCGAGACGAGCCGGGGTTGTCCGTTCAGCTGCCAGTTTTGCTTGTCGAGCATCGAGGTCGGCGTCAGATATTTCGATATCGAATGGGTAAAAGCCGAGCTTACTTACTTGATCGATAACGGAGCTAAGCTCATTAAGTTCGTGGACCGGACGTTTAACATCAAGCGGGATTACGCGATGGAAGTGTTCCAGTTTCTCATCGATAACCATAGGGGCTGCGTGTTCCAGTTCGAGATCACGGCGGACATCATGCGTCCCGAGGTGTTGGATTTTCTGGCGGAACACGCGCCGCCGGGCGTATTCCGCTTCGAGATCGGCGTTCAATCGACGAACGACCCGACGAATATCGCCGTTCAGCGGCGGCAGAATTTCGCCAAGCTTTCCCGCACGGTAGAGAAAGTGAAGGGGAGCGGGAAGATCGACCAGCATCTGGACTTGATCGCGGGTCTTCCTCATGAGGATTACGATACGTTCCGCAAAACGTTTAACGACGTGTTCGCGCTGCGTCCGGAGGAGCTTCAACTGGGCTTCCTCAAGATGCTGAGGGGCACCGGACTTCGTAACGACGCTTCGAAATTCGGCTATATCTATTCGGAGCGAGCGCCATACGAGATGCTGGGCAACGATCTGATGCCGTTCAGCGACATCGTGCGGATCAAGCGGGTGGAAGACGTGCTGGAGAAATTCTGGAACGCCCACAGAATGGATCGGACGATGGAATATTTGATCCATCAGGCGTATCCGTCGCCGTTCGACTTTTTCCAAGCGTTCGGCGATTTCTGGGAAGCAAGGGGATGGAGCCGGATCGGCCATCAATTGGAGGATCTGTTCTCCCGATTATGGGCTTTCCTTACCGAGGACGCGAGACCCGAGCTTGATCTCGACGTCGCGCATGGCTTGCTGAAGATCGACTACTATTTGCAGCATAAGTACAAGCCTCGCAAGTTGTGGTGGGACGACGGACGGTTGGAGAAAAGGGATTGGACGGCCGCTCTCAAAGATGCGGCCGAGAAGCTCGGGATGGAAGAACGGGAGCTGCAGAAAAAAGGAACTTTGGACCGTTTGCCGTTCGATTACGGAACTTGGGTGAACGAAGGCCGCGTGGATCGTTCCAACCCTTCGGTGCTCGTATTCCTCTACTCCGGAGAAGAAGCGGGTCCTCAGTTAGTCGCACTGCCGCAGCCCGACGGGCAAGCGGCAGCCATTAAATCATAAGTCGAGAGGTGTTGGGGACATGGTCTATCAAGCAAAATCCGATCGTTACGCTACAATGAAATACAATCGGGTCGGACGTTCCGGCCTGAAAATTCCGGCGGTATCGCTCGGACTATGGCATAACTTCGGCGGCATCGATTCTTTCGAGAACGGCCGCGCGCTCGTCAGACACGCTTTCGACTTGGGCATTACCCATTTCGACTTGGCGAACAACTACGGACCGCCTCCGGGCTCCGCGGAAGAAATGTTTGGACGCCTGTTAGCGACGGACATGAAGCCTTACCGCGACGAGCTGGTCATCTCCACGAAAGCCGGCTACGGCATGTGGGCCGGGCCATACGGAGATTTCGGCTCCCGCAAATACTTGATCTCCAGCTTGGATCAAAGCCTTGCCCGCATGGGTCTCGATTACGTCGATATTTTCTATCACCATCGTCCGGATCCGGAAACGCCTCTCGAAGAGACGATGATGGCTTTGGATCAAATCGTTCGTTCCGGCAAAGCGCTGTACGTGGGGGTATCGAACTACCGCGCTCCGGAAGCGAAGGAAGCCATTCGCATTCTGAAGGAGCTCGGTACGCCTTTGTTGATTCATCAACCTCGCTACAGCATGTTCGATCGTTGGATCGAGGACGGATTGCAAGACGTGCTCGAAGAAGGCGGCGTCGGCTCCATCGTGTTCTCCCCGCTCGAACAAGGTTTGCTGACGAACAAATATCTGGGCGGCATTCCGCAGGACTCCCGCGCTGCGGGCGCGTCCGTATTCCTGAACGAAGGCAGTATTACGCCCGAGAAGCTGGACAAAGTTCGCAAGCTGAACGAACTTGCGTTGTCCCGCGGCCAATCGCTCGCGCAGATGGCGCTTGCTTGGGTACTTCGCGGCGAGCGAGTGACAAGCGTGTTGGTCGGAGCAAGCAAGGTAAGCCAGCTTGACGATAACGTCGCCATGCTTCAGCGCTTGGACTTTACGGCAGACGAGTTATCGGCTATCGAGGCGATACTGAAATGACGAGCAACGCGATCTCCAGGAGAATCGAAGAGCTAGAAAACCTGCTTCCTCCCTTAACCGCCAGACCCGATTTGGACGATTATTGGGATCTAACGTTGGAGCAATTCGCGGACAAGCCCCTATATGCCAAGAGAACGTTAACGGAAACGCCTTACGCCTACATGAAAGCCTGCAAAGTAGAATACCAGGGTTACGATGCGACTCCGATTCACGGCTGGTATTTGCTTCCCAAGTTCCGGCAAGAGGAGAAGTTGCCATGCGTCGTTCTCTATCATGGTTACACGGGCAGCAAAGGATATCCCGAAGAGTATGCCGCATACTTGCTGATGGGAATCGCCGTATTCGCCATTGACGTTCGGGGCCAATCGGGGGAAACGGGCAACCTGATGCCGCAGGATTACGGAATGACCAAAGGGTGGATCACCCAGGGCATTCTGGATAAGGACTCCTTCTATTACAAAGCGATAACCATCGATGCGTTAAAAGCATTGGATTGGGCGAGTGAGCAGCCCGAAGTCGATGCGGAGCGTATCTGCGCATCGGGCGCGAGCCAAGGAGGCGGTCTGGCGATGATCGCCGCCGCCTTGTCGGACAAAGCCGCGATCGCGGTGGCGCATATTCCGAACATGTGCCAGATGGATTTCGGGATATTGAATTCCTCGAGCTCGTTATCCGAGGCCGCCGCGTTCATCGAGCGTAACCCGGAACAACTGGATACGGTGCTCGAGACATTAAGCTACTTCGATAATATGAATCTGGCGCATCGCATTCGGATTCCACTTTTCGTCACGGTAGGCTTAAAAGATCCGGTAACGATGCCCGAGACGATCTACGCGGCGTTTAATCGGGTCGATTGCGAGAAAACGATCGTTCCGTATCCTTTCTCCGGCCATGTTGTCACCGGAGATCAGCAACGTCTTGCGGTTGATTTCATTTCGGCGCATTTCTTAAACCGGTAAAGCAAACAACCTCCGACCCCGCTTCATGTCAGCGGGAGATCGGAGGTTGTTTTGTTTATTAAGGGACGGTCTAATCCTTACGAAGCTCGCGAACGACATGTCCGAGCTCCGGCACGATCAATCGCGTCATCGCCAGGCGTACGGCGCCGGTCGAACCCGGCATCGAGAAGACGGCCGTCTTCTCGATCGTGCCCGCGATCGCGCGGGATAGAATCGCCGCCGAGCCGATATCTTCGGTGAAGCTCAGAAAGCGGAAAATCTCGCCGAAACCCGGCATTTCCTTGCTTAGCTCGCCGCGTACCGCCTCGTAGGTCGTGTCCCTGCCGGCGATACCCGTTCCGCCGTTAAGAAGCAGGACGTCCACGTTCGGATCGGCTGCAGCGCCGCGAACGAGCTTTTTAATCTGCTCGTACTCATCTTTGACGATCGCGTATTCCGTCACCGTATGTCCTTGTTCCTCAAGCAATCGCCGGATAAGCTGTCCGCTCTTGTCCGTCTCCGGCGTGCGCGTGTCGGACACGGTAATGATCCCGCACGAGACGCTTTTCGGCGCCTCGCTCTTGTGCTGCTCGGCGGAAGTCGTCATCTTTCGTGGCCTTCGCTGGTCGGAGGTGCTTCGAACGGAAGCGACGGTTGCTCCGCTTCGGTCTTAACTTCATTGTCGTTAGGCGCTTCCGGGTTATCCAGCGGCGTTGCATGCGTTTCCTTAACGAGACGGTCCACGACCGCCGGAACGATAAGCGTCAGCGCGTAAGCCAATGACATCCAAACGGTATAAGCTTGGTGCTGACCTTCCGTGAAAGAAGGGAAAACCGAATCCCTATGCCAAGCGGTATACGTATTGAGCAACAATCCGATGACGGCGGCCACGAATCCGAAATGGGTTGCGGAGCCCCGTTCGCGCAGCAACCGGAGCCTTACGATCAAGGCGATCCCGATCAAAAGCAGGAAAGTGAGCATTTCGAGCAGAAACAACGAAGAACCGAAGTAGGCTTCCCCGACTTCCAATACGACCCATTTCCCGAATAGGGCGAAGAAGAGAGTGGGCACGGCCCATACGGCGACTCCAAGCCCAGATAAAATCAATCCTTTTCGCACGACGATCCGTCCTTTCGGAGTAGCAAGCTTCTAATCTTTCGGACAACCTGCACACTTAATTCGACAAACGATGTCGATTTCCTCTTAAGGCACGAGGCTGCGAAGCACGGTCATCGAACCGTCCAGCGTGTATTGCCCCAAGTTGGCGGGGAGCAGGAAACAGTCGCCGGCTTGGGCATCGACCAGGCCGCTTGGCCAACCGATGCTCCCCGAGCCCTCGCAGACGATCAGGATGACGAAGCTTTCTTCGGAGGTGGACAACGTCCACTGTCCTCGGACGACGCCTTTGTCCGTCTTGAAATAAGGCGACGAGGCAAGCGTCAGCCACTCGCCCGGCTTCGCGCCGTCCGTAGTCATGCGCGCGGCTCCGGAGCCTTCATAGGCGGTTACGTTCAGGGAATCTTCGATATGTAATTCGCGAGGCTTGCCGTCCAGTCCCGGGCGGTCGTAGTCGTACAGCCGGTAAGTCGTGTCCGAGTTCTGCTGGATTTCCGCGACGAGGACTCCGGCGCACAGAGCGTGCACGGTTCCTGCGGGGATGTAGAACGTATCTCCTGCTTTCACGGATACTTCCTGCAGCGTATCCATGATGCGTCCTTCTTCGATCGCGCTCGCCATTTTCGCGCGATCGACTCCCGGCTTCAACCCGTAGATGATTTTGGCGTCCGGCTTGGCGTCGAGCACGTACCACATTTCCGTTTTGCCGAGTTCGCCTTTGGGCAGCTTGCCATAGTGATCGTTCGGATGCACTTGAATCGACAAGTCGTCGTTGCAATCAAGCAACTTGATCAAGAGAGGGAAACGTCCGGTTCCGGAACCGCCGCCCTTCGTACCGAACCATTCCGCGCCGACGGATTCGCGAATCTCGTCAAGTCCTTTGCCCGCGAACGCTCCGTTCGTAACGTGCGATACGCCGTTCGGGTGATCCGCGATCATCCATCCTTCGCCGATGGCTCCCGGAGGGACGTCGAAGCCGAATTTCTCCAGCGCCCGTCCACCCCATACTCTTTCTTTGAATTCAGGTTTGAAATGTAACGGATAGGGTTGTGTGCTCATCTTAGTTCGCGCCTCCTCGGGTCGTTTGGAAAAATTCGATGGACTCGCCGTCCGGACCGTTAAAGAAGAAGTAACGGCTACCGTTCGGCAGCGTGGTAATTTCATCGTCTACGCCTGCGACGTCAAGCGTGCCAATACGGCGGTACTCTTCCTCGATATCGTCTACCGTAAAGGCGACGTGATGCACGCGGCCTTCGCGGGCGACTTCTCCCGTATATCCTTCGATCAGCTCGATCTCGGTCTCGGAAGAGGAAGCGAAGGAGAGGAACGCCAACCGGATCACGCCGTTCGTATGCGTTAACGTTTCCGTGTGCTTCAAACCGACGACTTTCTCGTAGAACGGAATGGATACTTCCAATGAAGTAACGACTATGCCAACATGCTCGATTTTACTCACGGCCATGAGCGATAACCTCCTATTTTTTGTTCAAGGCGATTAGATAGGGAGAATAGAGCTTTTGCGGAAAGCGATAGACGACCGTTTGCGCGATGGCGGGAGATACCGCTTCAGCCCACGAAGATACGGCGTCCGCTTCCGTTTGACCGCCTTCGTGTCCGGGGTAAACGACTACGGTTACGATTCCTCCCGGGCGAAGCATGCGTAACGCGGATTCCAAGGCGGCCAACGTACTGGCAGGGTGCGTAATGACGTCGGATTCGGCGCCGGGCAAGTATCCGAGATTAAACATGACGGCCGCGATCCGGCCATGCCGTTCGACCGGGATAGCTTCCGACATGTTTTCGTGTCCTTCGCGCACGAGCGCGACCGTCGCGAGTTCTTCCTGCATGGCTTCGGATTCAAGCCTGCGGCGAGTGCTCTCGAGCGCTTCGGCTTGAATGTCGAATGCGAACACGGTGCCCTTCGGGCCGACTGTTCGTGCCAGGAACAAAGTGTCGGATCCGTTGCCGGCCGTGGCGTCCACGGCAATATCCCCGGGTAGGGTACGTTCCTTCACCCAGCGCTGGGCTTGGCTCAAGACGGATAGGAATCCCATCTTACACGCCCTTCCATGCTTTACCCTGCCAGCTGTCGCGGCGAACCAATTCGGCATCGATAGCGTTGAGAACTTCCCATTTGCGCAAGCTCCACATCGGGCCGATCAGCAAATCCCTCGGCGCGTCGCCGGTGAGGCGGTGAACGATCATCTCCGGCGGGAGTAGCTCCAAGGAATCGACGACGAGGGACACGTATTCGTCTTGATCGAGGAATCTGAGCAAGCCGTCTCGCCACTGGCGGACCATCGGGGTTTTGCGCATCAGGTGCAGAAGGTGGATTTTGATCCCTTGCACGTCCATGCCGGCGACGGCTTTCACGGTATCCAGCATCATCTCGCGGGTTTCCCCGGGAAGCCCGTGGATAATATGAGCGCAAACGCGAATGCCTCTCGCCCTTAAGCGTTGTACCGCCTCAACAAAACAATCGGTATCATGAGCCCGATTGATGAGTTCCGAGGTCGATTCGTGAATCGTTTGCAAGCCCATTTCTATCCATAAATACGTGCGCTCGTTCAATTCGGCCAAATAATCGATCACGTCGTCCGGCAAGCAATCGGGCCGGGTCGCGATCGACAAGCCGACCACTCCGGGTTGCTCGAGAATGACTTCATAATATTCACGAAGCGTTTCTACGGGGGCGTAAGTATTCGTATAGGCTTGGAAGTAACCGATATATTTCGCTTCGTGCCACTTTAAGTGCTGGCGGTCACGAATCTGGTTGAACTGCGAGACGAGGTCGTTGCGCCGGCTGCCGGCGAAGTCTCCGGAGCCTCTCGTGCTGCAGAACGTGCAGCCGCCCGCCGCGATCGAACCGTCACGGTTCGGGCAAGTAAAGCCCGCGTCCAGCATGACCTTGAATATTTTCTCGCCGAATTGCTCCCGCATCTCGAAGTTCCACGTATGAAATCTTTTGTCCGCCCATAACCGAGCCTTTTCGTTCGATAGATCTATCGTTGCCATCATTGCATCCGTCCTTTACTTAAGTCGGTATAATTGTAGCGAAAATAAAGCCAAAATGCGAGGGTTGTCGTTCCCATCCCGGCAAGCGATCGATTACCGAGCTATCGATACGAAATCAACATCGATAAACGGGCGATTACGATACCCTTTTTACTTGCAACACCTGACATGGTATGTTATATTGAAAGTGCGCCAAATCAACAAATAAATCTAACATCACTCGATTACGTCGCAGACCAATTCATACCATTTCCATATTTCGGGCAGGCTAGGTGCAACCATTAAATTAACCGATTGGAGAGGTGATTGTAATGAATTCAACCGTACGCATTCCTCAAGGGGACGATACGATTAAGATTGAATTAACGATGAAGGAAGCGATGGCGTTGGCAGGCATCAAGTTCCACAACAACCACGACATCGAGGTTTCCGCGAAGAAGAAGCTGAATCATCTTATCTCGGATCATTATATTGAAGAGAGCAAACCGGTCAACTGAGCCGTTAGGCGTTAGCATAGGAAAGTGAAGGCAGGATTCCCGAGGGCGGGAATCCTGCCTTTTTAGCGACTTAAGTGGAGTAAGTTGCGCACAGGTATATTATAAACGCGCGTTTACACAAGAAGGATTCCTGTGTATGATAAGCTTGTAAACGCGCGTTCACGAAAGAGGTCTAACCGTAATTGAAGAAAAAGGATATAAAGAGCGAGGAAATCGCCCGGTTGGCGGGTGTGTCCAGGAGCACGGTCAGCAGAGTCGTCAACAACTATGCCAACGTCCCCGAACAAACCCGCGACAAAGTCATGGAAGTCATTCGGCAATATAACTATTATCCGAATGTCTCCGCCCAAGTATTGGCTGGTAAACGAGCACGGACGATCGGCTTGTTCCTCATCGGACCGGGAAAAGTCTCAGGAGATATTCTGACCAATATGCTCATCGTGAGCGTCATCGAGAATGCCTCGGCATGCGGCTATTACGTGCTGACTAACCTTATTCGCGACGCGCACGACGAAGAGACGGTCAGGAGCGTACGTGAGATTTTTTTCCAACGGAGAATCGACGGGGGCATATTCATAGGTGCGTCGGATCGAGAGCCTATTATCGAAGATCTGATCTCGGAGGGCTTTATTGTCGGAGTCGTCGACCAAGAGCCGCCGGGACTTCCGGAGTCCAACCGGTTGGTCGCCAATTTCGATAACGATTCGGGGATGCGACAAGCGGTCGATTATTTGGCGGAATTGGGACATACGGATATCGGCGTCATTAACGGCGATCGAAATCGCTTGTCCGGCCAAACCAAATTCGAGGGATATCAGGCGGCGATGGCGTCTCGCGGACTGTCCGTCAATCCGTCGTGGGTACTGGCGGGGAGCTTTCACGAAAACGGCGGCTATGATGCGGCGACCGTCTTGCTTGAACGTAAGGGCGATCTGCCTACGGCCATCATCGCGGCCAACGATAGCGTCGCGTTCGGCGCGATTCGGGCATTCAAAGAGCACGGAGTGCGCGTACCGGAAGACATTTCCGTTATCGGCTTCGACGATCATGCGCTTAGCGAGAGGCATCATCCTGCGCTAACGACGATCCGGGTGAATTTCGGAGATATGCTTGAGCAGTTGACTTCGAATTTGATCGCCCGAATCGAAGGCTCCACGGCAGAGTTCAAGGAAATAAAGCTGGACTGCCAACTTATCGTGAGGAATTCTTGTCGTAAGATTTAACCGGATGCCCCAATAAAATCAAAGGTGGTAATGACAATGTCAGGACTTCTCGGCAATCACTTCATTACGCAAATCGGAATTCTCGTTAACGATATCGAGAAAACAAGCAAAGCGTACTCGGAATTTTTCGGAGTTCCTCAGCCTGAAGCCTTTCTAACGGATACGTTGGACAAAGCCCAGACCGAATATAACGGCGAGCCGAGCGTAGCGCGCGCGAAACTGGCTTTCTTCGATATGGGCTCGCTGCAGTTGGAGCTCATCGAGCCGGACGAGCACCCTAGCACTTGGAGAAATTACCTGAACGAGCACGGAGAAGGCCCGCACCATATCGCTTTCGTTATCGAAGGCATGAAGGAGAAAATAGAACTGCTTGACCGCAAAGGCTTCTCCCTTCAACAGAAAGGGGAATACGAGGGCGGCAGATACGCGTATATCGATACTTTCAAAGACCTGAAGGTGTTGGTCGAACTGCTCGAGAACGATAAGAAGTAAGCTAGAGGAGGAGATCGCATGAATGTGTTGATAACGGGCGCCAATCGGGGATTGGGCTATGAAATCGCCGCGGAAGCGCTAGAAAGAGGGCATTCCGTCATCGCCGGCGTACGCAACCCGGATGAAGATCATTCAGGATTGAAGCTATTGGGAGACAAGCATGGCGAACGACTTACGTTGACTCGCCTCGACGTGACGGACGAGAAAGGCATTGCCGAACTCGCTGCGAGTTTGCAACATGAAGGCAGAACGCTCGGAGCCATCGTGAACAACGCCGCGATTCTCACAGCCCGGAATACGCCGATCGAGCTTCTGGATATGGATGAAGTGGCGAAGACGTTCGAGATTAATTTGTACGGCCCTATGAGAGTCGTCAAACATTTCCTGCCTTTACTAACCGAAACGCAAGCTGCCATCATCAATATTTCCTCCGAAGCGGGAAGCATCTCGAACGCCTATCCGGGAGATTATCCTTACGCAATCTCGAAGACGGCTTTGAATATGTTCTCCGAGCAACTACATGTTTATTTGAAGGAACGCGATATTCAAGTGCTCGGCGTACATCCCGGCTGGATGAGAACGGATATGGGTGGAAGCAATGCGCCGACCGATCCGCGTTTGCCCGCTCGAGGAATTCTCGATCTGATCGAACGCCATACGGTCCCGGGTGCCCGGTTCCGCTTCGTCGATTACACCGGGAAAGAAATGCCGATCTGACCGATATGGAAGAGTACATACGATAATTGGGGTTGCCGCAACTAGCGGCAGCCCTTTTTTTATTTTCGACAAGATTGCTGTAGACAAAGAATGTTTTGGTTATATAGTTAATTACATGAGTAACTAACCGACTAACGTGGTGGTGAGGAAATGACATTATCGATGGACGAAAGCCGCCCCCTCTTCGTGCAAATCGCGGAACGCATCGAGAACGACATCATTGAAGGAAATCTTCCCGAAGAGTCGCAGGTTCCATCGACGAACCAGTTCGCGGCATTTTACCAGATCAACCCGGCAACCGTATTAAAGGGAGTCAATCTACTCGTCGATCAAGAAATTTTGTATAAGAAAAGAGGGATCGGAATGTTCGTGGCAACGGGTGTCAGAACGAAAATCATGGAGAAACGCAAGGAACAATTTTACGAGCAATACGTCGTCTCCATGGTCAAGGAAGCGGGTAAGCTTGGCATATCGGCCGAACAATTAACCGAAATGATTCGGAGAGGGGATAAAGAACAATGAGCACGGTCGTCGAACTCCAAGGGTTAACGAAGGCTTACGGCAAAGTCAATGCGGTCGACAACGTCAGCTTTAAGCTCGAGGAAAATAAAATTTACGGGTTGCTAGGACGGAACGGAGCAGGCAAGACGACGATTATGCACATGATCACGGCGCAATTGTTCGCCACTAGCGGAGAACTGAAAGTATTCGGCGAAGCTCCCTATGAGAACGCGCGTGTATTGAACCGAATCTGTTTCGTTAAGGAGAGCCAGAAATATCCGGATAATTATCGCGTTATCGATGTCATGAGCATTGCTTCCTCCTTATTCCCGAACTGGGATCAAGATTTCGCCGACTCTCTAGTCTTGGAGTTCCAGCTCCCGTTGAAACGCAGAGTCAAGAAATTATCAAGAGGAATGTTATCCGCTGTCGGGATTATCGTCGGCTTAGCCAGCCGTGCCCCGCTTACGATATTCGACGAGCCATATTTAGGGCTGGATGCCGTGGCAAGAAGCTTATTTTACAACAGACTACTCGAAGATTATGCTTTGCACCCTCGCACGATCGTGTTATCCACCCACCTTATTGATGAGGTCAGCCAAATGTTAGAACACGTTCTGGTCATAGATAAAGGCAAGATCATTATTGACGAGGAAGCGGATGCCCTTCGCGGTAGGGCGTCAACAATTATCGGAACCGCTTCGAAAGTGGATACTTTCACAGCGGGTAAGGACGTAATTAACCGGGAACCGTTCGGGGGGTTAGCCTCGGTTACCCTGTTAGGGGAGCTTTCGGCCCAAGAACATCGGCAAGCCGCGGAAATCGGGTTAGAGATCGCGCCGGTATCTTTGCAGCAAATGATCGTCCATCTCACGAATGGCAAATGGGACAGAAAGGCGGAGATATCGCTATGAATCGATTGCCGGGAATTATGAAAATTCATCTGCAAGATAAATGGGGGTGGATCATTCTCCCTTGGGTAATCTTAATGATTAGCTTTAGCGTGAATCTTATTATCGGGAGTACGTCGGGGGTGGAGATTTACACGGGAGGTCTGGCCTCTATTCATATTTATATGTTAGTTGCGGGAATCGCCAGCGTGGCGCAAACCTTCCCGTTCGCGATTAGTTATAGCGTGAGGAGAAAGGATTATTTCCTGGGTACTCTCGCAACGATAGCGATAATAAGCGTCGGCTCCGCGATTATCCTGTGGGCATTGGGTTATATCGAAAGCGAATTGACCGGTGGGTGGGGAATGAAACTGCATTTCTTTAACTTGCCTTATGTTAGCGATAGCAACGGAATCGGGCAGATCTGGATACAAGCGGCTACGATGCTCCATTTGTTCTTTCTAGGTTTTGCAATCTCTAGCATTCATCGAAGATTCGGCAAGACGGGGCTGTATACGTTCTTTTTAGCGATCTTCATTATTATGACAGTTAGTCTTTTTCTTCTGAGCTTCTACGATCGTTGGACTGTCATAGGAGATTGGTTAGGAGACGTGACCGCGATAGAAGCGGCATCGGGATTGTCACTTCTTACAATGATCTATTTGTTGTTTTCTTATTCGATGCTTCGCCGATCAACGCTTTGATTGGAATAAAACCATGTAATCTTTCCGCTCGGGTGTTTACCCGGGCGTTTTTTAATTCCGGCGCTAGTTTGTGATATCATTCAAGGAAATAGATGCAATGGTGTCGAACAGTTATGTACATATGTCGTTAGAGGAGCGTAATACGGATGATTAACAGAAAAGAGCTGCTTGAGTCCTACTCAAAAAAGTTCATGATCCATATGCGAATGTGGGAATCCGAGTGGAATCGGAACAATACATCGGATTTATCCTATGCGCAGTTCCTTGTGCTGTACACTTTGAATTTAGAAGGCCCCCAGCAATCCAAACAATTAGTCAATGATTTATCGATTACTTCCGGGGGGATAACGGCGATCTCCGATAAATTGCTTGCGCAAGGGTTAATTCGCAGGTCCCGGGACGGACAGCGGGACCGGAGGGCAATCATGTTGGAAATTAGCGATGAAGGCCGAATGCGTCTTGAATCCTTGGAAGAGGGTCGCGATCGAACCTTCGATGCTATTTTCGGCGTTCTTACGGATGCGGAAATTGCTTTTCTGGAGCAAGTCTACGGTAAACTAATTAGTATCAGGAAAGAATAAACTTGAGGTAACCACGTCATAAAGGGATCGCCAACCGTCCGATCGGACAGTTGACGATCCCTTTATTGGTTTAAAGAAAGATTACTCTACGATAATATTTCCAGTCATATTGTCATGACCTTGACCGCACATGATGTTGCAGTGATATTCGAACGTGCCGGCTTTGTCGAGTTTGATTTCTACGGTTTCGCCGTTTTTGATTTTCACTCCGCCTAAATCTTCAATGAGAATACCGTGGTTGCCTTCGGAGCTTTTCATTGTCAATTTAAGCGTGTCGCCTACTTTTGCTTTAACTTCGGTAACGTCGAATTTCCAGTTGCTTGCGTCAATCGTTGCTTCTATTGTTTGTCCGCCTTCCGCGCCTTCCGAAGCCGCAGGAGCGCTGGCAGCCGGCGAACTATTGTTATTCTTGGAGTTGTTACTTCCGCAAGCGGTTAGAGCAAGCATGGCGGCCAATGCAACGATAGTGAAGAAAATACTAGTTCTAAGTTTCATGATTTGGAATACCTCCTGATATTAAATAACTTAGTAGTAAGAATGTTAAGCGTCCGATGAAACATTCTACTCCAGTTCAAAAGCATTGTCAAAGTTATATTAAAGTATTATTGACTATCCTAAATGTGAGGCGTATATTACTTAACGAGAAGTACCTTAGTAGTAAGATTAAAGTGTCCGAAGTATTAAATTCCTTGGCGGCTCCCATTCGTATGCCTAGGAAGGTTTGATTGGATGTACTTAGCGTAATTAAATTTCATTAGGGGGAATCATCATTGAGTAAGAAATCATTAACGGTTGCAAGCGCGATTCTGGCAACAAGTCTTGCGTTATCCGCTTGTTCAAGCTCGAATAACAACGAAGCGTCCCCATCGGCTTCGGCATCTCCATCCGCATCTCCGTCCGCATCCGCGTCGACGGGAACGGGCACCTTCGAAAATTTTCCGAACGTCCATTTTGACTTGGCGAGTACGCGACACGTTCCTTTCACGGAAATCACGAAAGAAAACGTTAACGAGCTTGGCGTAATCTGGTCCGCCGATTTCAAACAACTAGATTCTACGATTCCAAACGGCAACCAAAACTTCACGATGGTCGTAGACGGCGTGTTGTACGTTACGACCTCCAAGAACCATGTGTTCGCTTTCGAAGCGACAACGGGCAAGCAATTATGGCACTGGGCTCCCGATGCAGAATTGATGGAAAATTCCAAAAACCTATACATCGTAGCAAACCGTGGCGTTGCGGTAGCCGAGGGTCAAGTGTTCATGCTAACCTTGGATAACCGTTTGATCGCTATTGACGCTAAAACGGGTAAAACAACCAAGGCCATCAAAATCGCCGATGCGGTCGATGGCGTAACGGTAGCTAACGGTTATTATGAGACGACGGCTCCCGTCTACTACAAGGGTAATCTCTATATCGGAAGCAGCGGCGGAGATAACGGCGTACGCGGTTTCGTTATGGCTTATAAAGCAAGCGATTTGTCTCCGGCTTGGGATACTCCGTTCTGGACGGTTCCGCCGAAAGGCCAGGATTGGTTGAAGACTGCCATCTATAACGGCGGCGGCGCGGTGTGGTGTCCGATCACGATCGACGAAGAAACGGGAATCATGTATTTCGGTACGGGTAACCCGGCACCGGATTTCTACGGAGCGGATCGTCCTGGAGCGAATCCATACACGGATTCTGTAGTTGCCTTGGATAGCAGCAACGGCAAATTGATCTGGGCAGAGCAAGAGATCAGCCATGATCTATGGGACTATGACGCCGCATCGACTCCGATGTTGATCAAAGCGACGATTAACGGTGCTGAACGCAAGGTAGTCGTTCACGGCGGTAAATCCGGGCAATGGTGGGCGCTAGATGCCGCTACGGGCGAGAGAATCTACGACGGCGTTCAATTTGCCAAAAAAATCGATCATCCGGAACCGACTCCGGAAGGCGTATTAATCTATCCGGGCGTGTATGGCGGACAGAACTATGCTCCGGAAACGTACGATCCAGAGTCTAACTATGTTCTGATCCCTGGAATCGAAGCCCCTAGCATGGCTGTAGGGCAAAAAGACGGCGAGGAAAAAGTTTCGCCATTCGGAACGACAATCGCCGAAACGCCTGCCGATATTATTCCTTACGGTACGGTGACGGCTATCGACATGAACACGGGTAAAATTGCTTACCAATATGATACCGACGATCAAATGCGCGGCGGCTTTACAAGTACCGCAACGGGAATTGCTTTCTACGGCGAGTTGAATGGTAAGTTCCGCGCTCTTGACATTAAATCCGGCAAAATCATTTGGGAATTCCAAACGATCGGCGATAACATCATGTCCGCGCCTTCTATATTTACGGTAGATGGCAAAGAGTATATTGCGATGACTTCTGGCGGTACGAAACCTAAAGTAATGGTATTTGCTTTAGGCGGAGACAAAACGCAAGGCACTGCCCCTACCGAGGGTGCGGAAGCAGGCGCTCACGGTTGATCGGCAACCTAAAAGGGTATAATTAGGATTAGCAAACAAGGCAGACCTGCTGGTCTGCCTTGTTTGCTAAAAAAGGAGTAATTGTTATGAAAAAACGACTTACGCTAATCCTGCTAACAGGAGTTGCGGTGGTAGGTACGCTGCTAGCCGGATGTACGAACAACAACGAGAATACAGAGCCGACGCAGCCGTCAACGGCAACGGCAACGGAAACGGCAGAGGAAGCACCTTCTCAGGTAACGATTCAAATGGATCAAACTACGTTACCCGTCGTTACTTGGAAAATGGATAACTCTCAATTACTGCCGGTAAAGGGCAAAGTGCTATCCGACGGGAAGCCGGTTTCAGGCGTTGTGGTCGGAATAGCGGGCAAACGCAATATGACGACGGATGAGAACGGCTTATTCGAGGTACTGGTAGATCGGAGCATCCCGCAAAGCATTCCGTTACAAGTATCGAACGCGGAGCAAGCAACGGTAGAGGGGAAAGCGGTCGGAAGCTCGACCAAAGAAGCATTGAAGTCGGCGTCCGGCCGAATCGACGTTTACTATCCGATCCAAGTAACGGAAGTTAAAGCGGATCCCGACAAGGCGGATCAGGTAGAAGTCCACGCACGCGCCGTTGTCGAAGAAGGATTTACTTATCCGAAAACAACCTTGGATAAGTATGTTATTCAAGGCGTCGTGAAGGATGCGCAAGGAAAACCGGTCAAAGGCGCTATGGTCAGCTTTACGAGGGATAAGGGCGAAGGCTGGTCGCGTTCCGAACCCGCGAACGAAAAGGGAGAGTACAGGCTGTATTATTTTCCCGAGGATGACGAGGACTTGTATTTGAACGTTCATGTCGGAGATGTTCAGTATACGCTTCCGGAAGGGAGGGTGTATCGGTTCCCGGAAGGTACAAGCGTGAATACGGACATCATTCTTCCGGAGACGGGGACAACGATCGTCGATCAACCGCCGACATTGGTAAGCAAACCGGCTAAGGGCGCGCTTTATTGGGCGCAGGCGATCGGCTTGTCCATAGATCCTTCCGTGGCGTATACGATCAGCTTGCCTCAAGAAGACGGCTCGTTCGTTCTGAAGATCGCCAAAGCCGAATGGGACAAATCGCCGTTGTTTTACCAAACGGCAATGAGTAGATTTTCCGATACGGAGATAAAAGTAGGGGACTCCGTTCCATCCTCCTGGATTCCAGCTCCAAGCAAAAGCGATCCTGTCGGAATCGCTCCCCTAAATTAGTTGACGAAAAAGGGATTGAAAGCTGTCGCTAAGACGGCTTCCAATCCCTTTGTTATTCGACGATAAGATTGCCGGTCATGTTGTCGTGTCCTTGACCGCATTGAATGCTGCAATGATACTCGAAGGTCCCCGTTTTGTCGGCCGTGAACTCCGCGGTTTGCCCGTTCTTGATATTGACGCCAAAATCTTCGATTGCCAATCCGTGCGCCCCTTCATCGTTAACTAAAGTCACCTTAACGGCATCGCCCTTTTTGACTTTGATTTCCGTTTGATCGAATACCCAGTTTTTCGCATGAAGAGTGATTTCTTGCGTTCCGCCCGCCGCAGTCGTTCCGGAAGGCGCGGGAGCGCTTGGGGAAGGCGATACGTTATTTGCATTATTCTTGCTGCCGCACGCGCTCAGCGCGGATAGGGTTGCCAATGCGACAAGCGCGAGAAATAGACCTTTTTTCTTATTCATCTTCGTATGACCCTCCTGAGTTGGATAAGCGATGATCAATAAAATACCCCGGAACGAGGATACCTATTCCTCTAACCTCTACGTTGATAGAGGGATTTGTCCGTTCGTGCATGGTTCAGTATAAAATTGGGAACTTTGACTTTAGGCAATTCCTATTCGAAACAAGGGGGAACTACGTTGTGAAGAAAATCGTATCTGTTGCAACCGCATTAGTCATGGCAGCCTTTGCCTTGAGCGCTTGCAGCAATAACGGCAATAACGGCAATAACATTACGTCTCCATCCGCCTCCGTATCTCCTTCCGCTTCCGCGTCGCCGACTCAAGCCGGTCAGTCCGCGAATTTTCCGAACGTTCACTTCGACTTGGCCAGCACGCGCCATGTCCCTTACGCAGAGATCACGAAAGATAACGTTAAAGATTTGGGGGTCGTTTGGTCGGCGAATTTCAAGGATTTGGATGCTGCTATTCCAAACGGCAATCAGAATTTTACGGTAGTGGTGGATGGCGTGTTATACGCGACGACCTCCAAGAACCATGTGTTCGCGTTCGAAGCGACGACGGGTAAACAAATTTGGCATTGGGCGCCTGATGCCGAGCTGATGGAAAATTCCAAAAACCTATACATTGTAGCAAACCGTGGCGTTGCGGTAGCCGAGGGTCAAGTGTTCATGCTGACCTTGGACAACCGCCTGATCGCTATCGATGCTAAAACGGGTAAAACAACCAAGGCCATCAAAATCGCCGATGCGGTCGATGGCGTAACGGTAGCTAACGGATATTATGAGACAACGGCCCCCGTATACTACAAAGGTAACCTCTATATCGGAAGCAGCGGCGGCGATAACGGCGTACGAGGCTTCGTTATGGCTTATAAAGCTAGCGATTTAACTCCGGCTTGGGATGCTCCGTTCTGGACGGTTCCGCCTAAAGGCCAAGATTGGTTGAAGACGGCCATCTATAACGGCGGCGGCGCGGTGTGGTGTCCGGTCACGATCGACGAAGAAACGGGAATCATGTATTTCGGTACAGGTAACCCGGCACCGGATTTCTACGGAGCGGATCGACCTGGCGCGAATCCTTACACGGATTCTGTAGTTGCCTTGGATAGCAGCAACGGCAAATTGATCTGGGCAGAGCAAGAGATCAGCCATGACCTCTGGGACTATGACGCCGCTTCTACTCCGATGCTGATTAAAGCGAAGATCAATGGAGCCGAACGCAAGGTTGTCGTTCATGGCGGTAAATCCGGGCAATGGTGGGCGCTGGATGCCGCTACGGGCGAGAGGATTTACGACGGCGTTAAATTCGCCAAGAAGATCGATCATCCGAATCCGACGCCGGAAGGCGTATTGATCTATCCTGGCGTATACGGCGGACAAAACTTCGCGGCTGAAACCTATGATCCGGATTCCAATTACGTTCTAATTCCGGGAATCGAAGCTCCGAGCAAGATTGTAGCCGAGAAAAAAGGAGCAGAAAAAACCTCTCCGTTCGGAACGACGATTGCGGAAGCTCCCGCGGATATCGTGCCTTACGGAACGGTAACCGCAATCGATATGAATACGGGCAAAATCGCTTATCAATACGATACGGACGATCAGATGCGCGGTGGATTCACGAGCACGGCAACCGGAATCGCGTTCTATGGCGAGTTAAACGGTAAGTTCCGCGCGCTGGATATTAAATCCGGCAAAATCATTTGGGAGTTCCAAACGATCGGCGATAACATCATGTCGGCTCCCTCCATCTTTACTAAGGACGGCAAACAGTACGTAGTAACGACATCCGGCGGCACGAAACCTAAAGTAATGGTATTTGCTTTGGGCGGAGACAAAACGCAAGGCCCAGCCTCGACTTCGGGCGCAGAAGCCGGCGCTCACGGCTGACCGATCGAACAATAGGCGCGTATTGACGCAGCGGAACAAGACAGGTCGTAGGCCTGTCTTGTTTTTTTACGGGCAGGACGTTCTCTCTTTACAACGGACGACACATTAGGCACAATAAGAGTCATTGACGATTAACGACGCAGTGTTGTGGGAGGATTAAGAAATGCGACTTCGCGGCAAAAAAAATATTCGGGAAAGCTTGGAGAAGCAACCGGATCTCGTAGTATTGGAGCCTCAGAAGCTAAGAGGGCGTTGGCACGAGTTCTTCGGCAACGAAAACCCGATCCATATCGAATGCGGCATGGGCAAAGGGCAATTCATCAGCCGTTTAAGCGGCAATAACCCTAATATCAATTATATCGGGATGGATATGTACGACGAATTGCTGAAACGAGGCAGCGAGAAAGCGCGAAAGCTGTGGAAAGACGAAAAAGGAATGGACGAGGTACCGAACTTAGCGCTAGTGCGCGGGAACGTGGAATTTCTGGACAAAATGTTCGAGCCCGGCGAGCTGGAGCGCGTTTATTTGAACTTTAGCGATCCTTGGCCGAAGTCGAAACATGGCAAACGGAGGCTGACGCATCCGCGTTTTCTGATGATGTATAAAGAAGCGCTAAATGATATAGGAGAAATCCACTTCAAGACGGATTCTTTGAGCCTATTCGAATTCTCGCTCAACAGCTTCTCCGCAGCCGAGATTCAAATGCGCAACATCTCGCTTGATTTGCATCGACAGAGCCTTCGGGACGATCTTGTTCTAACCGAATACGAGAGTAAATTTGTCGCTAAGGGCATGCCGATTTATAGGCTGGAAGCGGTAGTCGGGCCTAAAGTGCAGGAGGAGCATCGTCGCCTCGTGGCAGAGGATCTGGCAGCTCAATTAAGAAGAGGGACGACGAAAAATTACGAAGCCGGCGATGACGAAGACGAGGATTCGGAGTCGGACGAATAGAACAATGAACGGCCCTACCCGGGTGAGAGCCGGGTAGGGCCGTTATGTAAATCGCGTTTGCCCGGGGAGGGCAAACGCGTTATTTTTTGAGCGGGTTAAATCCAAACGGAGAGAAGGAGCACGGTAGAGCTGCCTAACAGCGCACCGACAACCGTGTCGCTTGGGAAATGAAGGCCGAAGTAGATTCGCGATAAGGCAACGCCTATTCCGACCGGCAGGAGTATGGGGATGAGCTTGGGCTCGGCGAGCATCCATGGCGTAAGCATAGCGAAAGCGGCCGTGGTATGACCGGACGGGAAGGAGGGGTCCTTCAACGGACGCCTATTCGTGTTAGTTTGCGGGAACACCTGATAGGGACGTAAGCGCGGTGCGCTTCGTTTGGCGATGGCGACGGGAATATGGCTGAGCACGACCGCCGCGAACGCCAACCAACCGGCGTGACTCCAAGGCTGGGGCGCGAATATTCCGGCGGCTAACGATAGGCAAAGACTGAACGTAGCCCCCGCGATGAGCGACAATACGTGAAAGAGCAAATTTAACGTCGAGCGGTTCCAACGAATGTTGACGTGCAGGAATAAGGGGCGTTCGACTTCCTGAAGCAAGCGGTAGATTCGACTCATGATCGCTCTCCTCTGGCCGTGGGGCCGGTCGGCTCCGGGGCCGATTTGGTCTTCCTGTCTCTAGCATACAGCTCCATTGTCACGCCAGTATTAACGCATGGTTGATATCCCGTTAATGTCCGTTCCGTAAAATAAAGGAAACGGGCGAGGAGGGAATGCGTATGGCGGAAATGCGATTGGCTTTATTTACCGATACGTACGAACCGGAGGTTAACGGCGTAGCTAAGACGTTAGGGAGATGGATCGATTATTTGCGCAAGCAAGGCGTTGAGTGTATGGTGTTCGCTCCTTCAAGACCGCGCAGGGAAAAACATGTATCCCAGGTCGCGGAAAGGTTGATCAGCCTTCCGTTTTTCCTGTATCCCGAATGCAGGCTGGCAGTGCCGCAGACCGGTAGCGTCGAGCGCAAGTTCCTGAGCTTCAACCCCACGGTCGTGCATGTCGCGACCCCTTTCGGTACGGGAGTGGTCGGCCGTCGCCTGGCGATTAAACACGGCATTCCTCTCGTCGCGTCTCATCATACGCATTTCGCGCGGTATTTGCCGTTTTACAATTTACAATGGATGGGCAAACTTCTATGGAGATATTTGCATTGGTTTCACAAGCCTTGCGGAAAAATCTACGTTCCTTCGAGCTCCGTGCTGGAAGAATGCCGTCAAGACGGGTGGGAAGGGCTCGAAATCTGGAGTCGGGGAGTCGATATCCGTCGGTTCTATCCGCTCGAAGATCGTAAGAATTTTCTGACGGAGGTAGGATTGTCGAACGCGAAATTCGTCATTTTGTACGCCGGGCGAATAGCTCCGGAGAAGCAACCGGAAGTCGCTGCGGAAGCCGTCGCTCGCATGTCCGAATCAACCGGGGCCGATATCGAGTTCGTCGTCGCGGGCGATGGTCCTGCTTCCCGAGAGATGAAGTCGTTAACCGAGCGGTTAGGGATCCGGGCTCGATTTCTCGGCTCGGTCCCCCAAGATCGGCTACGGCTGTGGATGGCAGCTTCGGACGTTATGATATTCCCCTCGGCGACGGAGACTTTCGGCAACGTCGTATTGGAGGCAATGGCCTGCGGTTTGCCGGTCATCGGAGCCGCCGGCGGGGCGGTTCCGGATACGATCCGGGATGGAATCAACGGTCTTCTCTGCGATCCCGGCAGTTCGGAGGCTTTCGCCGGAAGCCTGGAGCGTTTGTACCGCGACCCCGCCTTGCGAGCCAGATTATCCGCTACGGGTTTGCTCGAGGCGCGTACGCGGTCATGGGAGGGGATTTTCCGGGAGCTTATGACGAGCATAGAATCGTCGACGAAGATGGAATCCGCAACATTGTCCGCTTCCCATTCGTAAACTTATTGTGAACATGGGATAGGTCCACGGATAGAAAAGGCATGCAAATCGCCGGAAAGGGGAGCTAAAGCGGAGAAATCTCGATTACATGCGCAGCTATCCCACAGTTAATCGCCGATGAGGGCCGTCAGTCGCGAATACGGGTATTATAACCTTTTGACAAAAAGAAGCATTCCGAAGAAAATCAAGAAGTTCTCTTTTCAGGGAGGAGTCGCAAGGGTAAAAAAGGTTGATCGAGAAAGTGTCGGAGAAGAAACCAAACAGAGAAAAAGAAACTAAACAGAGAAAAAGAAAAAAGGGATCTAGGGGGTACAACTGAATATGTTTAACGATTTTCTTTTGGTCGTTCAAGTGTTGTTTTTCATCATTGGCGCGTATCAGGTGATTTTGTCTTTCTTCGGGTGGTATCGCAAGAGGGAGCGGATCACGCATAAGCCGACCAAATCGTTCGCGATGCTGGTTGCCGCCCATAACGAAGAAACGGTCGTAGGCGCATTAATCGAGAATTTGCTCAAAATGGACTACCCGCGCGAGCTGTTCGATATTTTCGTCATCTGCGATAATTGCACCGACGGTACGGCGAATATCGTTCGCAAGTACGAAGGCGTGCACGCGTGCGAAAGATCGAACCCGAACCAACGAGGCAAAGGCTTCGCGATCGAATGGATGCTGAAGGAATTGTGGAAACATCCGAAGCAATACGATGCGATCGTAATGTTCGATGCCGACAATCTCGTCGCGACGGACTTCCTTCAATACATGAACGAGGACCTGTGCAACGGCAACAGAGTCATCCAAGGTTATTTGGACACGAAAAACCCGCATGATTCCTGGGTTAGCGCAGCTAACGGGATTAACTATTGGTTCTGCAACCGCCTGTGGCAGATGCCGCGATACAATTTAGGGTTATCCAATTTCCTGGGCGGAACGGGGATGTGCTTCGAGACGAAGCTGCTGAAAGAAATGGGTTGGGGGGCAACGAGCCTGGTCGAGGATTTGGAATTCACGATCCGTTGCATCCAGCGCGACATCTATCCGAAGTTCAACTACGACGCGCGCGTGTATGACGAGAAGCCGATTACGTTCAAAGCTTCTTCCCGCCAACGTCTTCGTTGGATGCAAGGGCATTTCGATGTTACCCGTCGTTACATGTTTCCGCTGTTATGGCAAGGAATCAAGGAACGCAGCATGGTCAAGATCGATGCCGCGCTCTATGTCTTTAACGCTTATAACTTCTTGATCGGTTTCCTGCTGACGGCTACGTTGTGGTTCGACGTCTTGCTGCCGGGAGCTCCGCATTTCGTTTCCATCTACTCGCTCGCGCCGGTATGGCTGGCCGTTCCTATATCTCTGTACATTTACATGCAGGTACCGCTGGCGATGTTGCTCGAGAAAG
Source organism: Cohnella endophytica (assembly GCF_003628305.1). Taxonomy (GTDB): domain Bacteria; phylum Bacillota; class Bacilli; order Paenibacillales; family Paenibacillaceae; genus Cohnella; species Cohnella endophytica. Next base: position 125,824 of record NZ_RBZM01000005.1, read on the forward strand.
TGAACTGGCGCGTGTACTTTAGGCTGATTACGTTCCCGATCTTCTTCTTCACGTGGTGGCCGATTACGTTCTATGCTTTCTTTACGCAGAACAACAAAACATGGAGCCATACTCAGCACACCCGCGTGCTTCGCTTGGAAGAAGTGCAAGGGAAACAAATGTAAGGAAGCTCGGAGTTTCCCCGGGAATGGCCCGGGGAAACCCTCTTTTCATTTTTTGCAGGGTACGCGTTGACTTCCTGCGCGGAGCATGATATAGTGATCGTTGTGACTGATTTAAGAATTATTCAGCACGCGCAAGCAGAAGCACCCGCTTCTCACCTGATTGGCTTCGGCTGACGGGTTTGCGTAGCCGACGATACGGGAAATGCGGACGATGGATTGTTCGCGTGGCCGATACGTTTGGACTAGGATGCGGGTCGATGCGACTCGTATTTTTTTATGTTGTCTCAACCATTCAATAATAAGAGTTTATTTCGGAGGTGGAACATTATTAGCAAGGATCATCAGATCAACGAGGAAATCCGGGCGAAGGAAGTCCGACTAGTCGGCCCAGAAGGCGAACAAATCGGGATCAAACCTTTTCGTGAAGCTATGCAGATGGCCATTGACGCGAATCTCGACTTAGTTAACGTTGCGCCTCAGGCCAAACCGCCTGTGTGTCGCATCATGGACTACGGCAAATTCCGTTATGAGCAGCAGAAGAAAGAAAAGGAAGCTCGGAAGAATCAGAAAATCGTCGACCTCAAAGAAGTTTGGTTTCGTGCGAACATCGAAGAGCACGACTATCAAACGAAGTTTCGCAATGTTGTGAAATTTTTGAACGAAGGCGACAAGGTGAAATGCTCCGTGCGGTTCCGCGGTCGCGAAATTACGCATGCCAAGCTCGGACAGAAGATCTTGGAGCGGGTCGCGAACGAAGTAGCAGAAATTTGTGTTGTTGAGCGCATGCCTAAGCTGGAAGGCCGCAGCATGATTATGATTTTGGCTCCGAAAGCCCACTGACAGGAGGATACAATTCATGCCTAAGATGAAAACTCATAGCAGCTTGAAAGATCGCTTCAAAATTACCGGAACCGGTAAAGTAAAACGGTTCAAAGCTTACAAAAACCACTTGTTGTCCCACAAATCCGGTCGCGCTAAGCGCGTATTGGCAGGCCAACCATTGGTAGCGCAAGGCGACGTTCGCCGCATGCAGCAACAACTCGCAAACCTGAAATAAACTATCGATAATTCGTTATATGAACACTTCCGGGAGGTAATGAATCATGGCAAGAGTCAAGGGCGGATTCGTCACGCGCCGTCGTCGCAATAGAATGTTGAAGTTAGCAAAAGGTTACTGGGGCGCGAAACATCGCCTGTTTAAGAAAGCTAAAGAACAAGTAATGAAATCCCTTATGTACGCATACCGTGACCGTCGTCAGACGAAACGGAACTTCCGCAAATTGTGGATCGTGCGTATTAACGCTGCGGCTCGCCAGAACGGCTTGTCTTACAGCAAAATGATGCACGGCCTGAAATTGGCCGGTATCGAAGTAAACCGCAAAATGCTTGCCGACCTGGCAGTGAACGACATCGGCGCGTTCAACTCCCTTGCCGGCGCAGCCAAAGAAAAAATCAACGCGTAGGCTTCGGCCTCGCGTTCGGACAAGCCCCGGGCAACTGGGGCTTTTTTTGTTTTCTGCGGTGATGATCGGTTGGGGAGGCATGGGAGAGTGCAGAATGCGCCGAATAAGATGTACTCCGCTACTTCGGTGAGTGAAAGTGTGTTGGATGCGGCGAATAAGATGCACTCTGCTTCTTCGGTGAGTTAGAATGTGGTGGATGCGGCGAATAAGATGCACTCCGCTACTTCGGTGAGTGAGAGTGTGGTGAATGCGGCGAATAAGATGCACTCCGCTACTTCGGTGAGTGAGAGTGTGGTGAATGCGGCGAATAAGATGCACTCCGCTACTTCGGTGAGTGAAAGTGTGTTGGATGCGGCGAATAAGATGCACTCCGCTACTTTACTCCTTTTCCAAGAACATAACGCGTCGTTCGTTTCTTTCCGGAGGAAGCAGCATTCAAGTAACCTGACTTGGTCAAACCGACGATGTGTCGGTTGATTGTTGTCCTATGCCATCCGAGTTCCTTTGCGGCGGAAGTCGGCGAGAAAGGGGAACGGTTTCGCTCCGCATAGGCTACGATTGCCCGGTCGACAGGATCATCGATATCAAGGGTGACGGAAGACTTATCAATCCCCCACTTGCCGGCTGCATGCATAAGGAGTTGCTGGCATCTGCGGGGATGTTCGGCGATATCGTCGTAGGAGAAGCGCAAAACGATCCAACCGTCGAGCACGAGATGATTTTGGCGAAAGAGATTGTCGGCGAATTTCCATCGGTCAACGTTCCGCCAATGGGGACCGAATCCGTCGATCTCTATCGCGACATTAATGCCCGGCATCGCCCATGCGAAGTCCAAATAACGAAACCCATCCTTAAAATCCGTAACCTCGTACTCCGGGTGCAGGGCGTTAAAAGAGAAGAAGTTCGGCCACCACACCTTGGCGATGAACGATTTCTGCGCGTGATTCAGACCCTTCGTTAACTTTCGTTTCCGTTCCCCCGAGCTCTTCCTCGTATGCCCGGCCATCCACTCCCCATAGGCAACTTCAAAAGAAGCATCCCTACTCGCAACAGCCATATCCATTCCTCCTTATCAATAAAAAAACGCCGCTCGCCCGGAGAGTTCCGGATGAACGGCGCGTGCTTCGCGACCAGCTTTGGTTAGTATGATACATGACTTCCGACGAACGAACAAGTCTCGTTGGATGACCTGCAAAATACATGAGTATCCCGTATGGCCGGCAAGCCCCATTTTCCCGCTGAGGGACAGATGTACATGCACGACAAGCGTGCAAGCCATACATTAACAGGACAACGGAGACGTTGATCAAACCCGATATCCGATTGTCGTCTTTCGCGTTTCGCAACCAATGAACACCAAGGAAGGAGTGTTGGGTAATGTCGCGAATTACTCGATCGCAGGCAAGCCATTTTATCGGCAAACAAATCTATGCCGTTCGCAAAGACGGATCCGTTGCTTCCGGCAAGTTAGTTCGAATCCAAGGCAACCGAGTTGCGTTGGAGCAACCAAAAGGTGAGAAAGCGCAAATTAAATTGATTCTTCCGTTGGTCTTGTTCGATGTGTTGGCTGTTGATGGCGGTTACGGTTATGGGGACGGATACGGTTACGGCGGTTACGGTTATGACGGCTTTGACGGCGGATGGTGGTAATCTAGAAAGTAACGGGAACAGCGGACCGATGGGCATCGGTCCGCTGTTCTTTGTCGTTATTTTCAGTTGTACAGAGGCTTGGCGACTTCGATCACTTTGAGCGCATCGATCGTACGTATCGTCGTATAACCGAGTCTGGCGTAAAAGCGGAGAGCGCGATAGTTGCCCTCATCCACGAATATCCGCGACGTGGTGCAGCCTTTCTTGCGCCCGTATTGCTCTGCCCGGCGCATGAGCGCGGTTCCCCAATGTTTGTTCTGACGGGAGGAATCGACGGCAAGCAGATCGATGAATAGAACCGTGCCGCGAAATTCCATATGAAGAAAGCCGAACGGCGAACTCCTGCGGGTTTCGGCGACGACGAGAGTGGCTCCTCTGCGCATGCGTCGCGCGATCTCATAGTGCAAGCGGCTGTCCCGGGGATGTTGCCATGGGGAAATCGGAACCAATTGCGTGCGGACAAGCTCGACGATGCCCTTATCGTCCCGCGGTTGTCTCCAACGTATCAAACAGGGCACCTCCCCCTTACGAAGTCGCTCGGCCCGGATTACGAACGGTTGCCGATTGTACAACGTATGAGAAAGTAATTTGATCGGTAACGGCTAAGATGTGTATTGACGAATGCCTTAGCGAAGAATATAATAATGTCTAAATCGACTGCAAAGCAAATAGCCGTGATGAGGATAAAGCGATAGGGCTCTTATGCGCAGAGAGTATCGGACCTGCTGAAACCGATACCTTAACCCCTGTAAGCGAAGTCTCCTCGGAGCTGTTCGCCTGAACCGCCTAAACGGCGTAATAGGGTGAATCGGATTAGCGCACGTTATTGCGCTTAGAGTATGAACGTTCCTTGATTTTTTGGAACTCATACTTTATAAGGCCGTCATCGCGAGATGCGCGGCAAACTCGGGTGGTACCGCGGAAGCAACAGCCTTTCGTCCCTTGATAGCCATATTGGCGTCGGGATGAAAGGCTTTTTGATTTGTTGAAAGGAGGAAAAAAGATGAGTGCTCAAGGTGTTCAAATGAAGTCCAAGGAAGAATTGATCGAGAAGTGGAGCAAGCCCGAGGTGATCACGGGATCTGAAATACTGCTTCGCAGTTTATTGCTGGAGGGAGCAGAGTGCGTCTTCGGTTATCCGGGCGGCGCGGTACTGTTCATCTACGATGCCATGCACGGCTTTTCGGATTTCCAGCATCTGTTGACGAGACACGAACAAGGTGCCATTCACGCCGCGGACGGTTATGCGCGTTCTACCGGCAAAGTGGGTGTATGTATCGCGACTTCGGGACCGGGCGCGACCAACTTGGTCACGGGTATCGCAACTGCATATATGGATTCAGTACCGCTAGTCGTCATCACGGGTAACGTAGCGACGACCCTGATCGGTACGGATGCTTTCCAAGAAGCGGATATCGTAGGGATCACGATGCCGATTACGAAACACAGCTATCTGGTACGTAAGGCCGAGGATCTGCCTCGAGTCATTCACGAAGCCTTCCATATTGCGAACAGCGGACGGAAAGGTCCGGTGCTCATCGATATTCCGAAAGACGTTTCCGCGGAAAAAACGTTGTTCCAACCCGTAACCCAAGTTAATCTTCGCGGGTACAACCCGACGGTTCAACCGAATAAGCAACAAGTGGAGAAAATGATCCGAGCGATCGAGAAAGCCGAGAAACCGGTTATTCTAGCCGGCGGCGGCGTCGTATACTCGGGAGCCCACGAGGAGCTTTACGAGTTCATCACGAAGACGGGCATTCCGACTACGACGACATTGCTTGGATTGGGCGGTTTCCCAAGCGGCCACGAGCTGCACATGGGAATGCCGGGAATGCACGGAACATGGACGGCGAATACGGCGATTCAATCGGCCGACTTGCTCATTAATATCGGCGCTCGTTTCGACGATCGCGTGACGGGCAAGCTGAAAGGTTTCGCGCCACATGCGAAGATCGTCCACATCGATATCGATCCGGCGGAGATCGGCAAGAACGTGCCTACGGACATTCCGATCGTCGGAGACGTAAAGGCGGTGCTTCAGCAGGCGAACGCCATCGCGAAGTACGCGGGGAAAGCCGATGCCTGGCGCAAACAAATCGCCGAATGGTCCGCGGAGAAGCCGTTCAAGTATATCGATTCCGATACCGAGTTGAAGCCTCAATGGGTCATTCAGATGATTCACGAGACGACGAACGGCGACGCGATCGTGACGACCGACGTCGGTCAGCATCAGATGTGGGCGGCGCAATACTATCCGTTCAAGCAACCGCGTTCTTGGGTAACCTCGGGCGGACTCGGAACGATGGGCTTCGGATTCCCGTCGGCGATCGGCGCACAGATGGGCAATCCCGGCAGAACGGTCGTATCGATCAACGGAGACGGCGGCATGCAGATGTGCGCCCAAGAGCTTGCGATCTGCGCGATCAACAACATTCCGGTTAAAGTTGTTATCATTAACAACCAAGTGCTCGGAATGGTTCGCCAATGGCAAGAGCTCATCTACGATAACCGTTACAGCCATATCGACCTTTCGGGTAGCCCGGATTTCGTGAAGCTTGCCGAGGCCTACGGAGTAAAAGGGTTCCGCGCTTCGAACAAAGAAGACGCGCGCAGCGTATGGGAAGAAGCATTGAATCATCCGGGGCCTGCGGTCGTCGAATTCGTTGTCCGCAAGCATGAGAACGTGTATCCGATGGTTACCCAAGGAAGCACGATCGATCAGATGATCATGGGGGATTCCGAATGAACCGTAAATTTACGATAGCGATATTAGTTAACGACCAGCCGGGAGTTCTGCAACGGGTATCGGGCCTATTCGGCCGCCGCGGGTTCAATATCGAGAGCATTACCGTCGGCGCGTCGGAGGAACCGGGATTATCCCGTATGGTCATCGTCACTGCGGGCGACGATCATACGTTGGAGCAAATCCAGAAGCAATTGTACAAGCTGATCGACGTGATCAAGGTTATCGACATCAGCGCAGCTCCGATGGTCGGCCGGGAACTCGGGTTGATCAAGATCGGCGCGGAGCCTTCCGTCCGCCCCGAAATTCTCGGCATCGTGGAAACTTTCCGCGCAGCGGTCGTGGATATCGGTCCAGTGTCCTTGATCGTTCAAGTCGTTGGCGATTCCGAGAAAATCGATGCGATGATCGAGCTGCTCAAGCCCTACGGCATTCGCGAATTGTCGCGGACGGGCGTCACGGCAATGAACAGAGGCGTCAAGTAAGAAACGGCTCACCTTATGACGAAGTAACATTATAGAAATAAACGCCCGATCGAAGCGGGGGTTCGAGGGGAACGTCGGACTTTAGTACGACGGCGCGATGGCGCGTTAGCGCCACCCTTGGAACGCCCGCTTCGAGGGTCGACATATTCGTTTTATCAACCATTTTAAGGAGGAACACAATCCCATGGCAGTTAATCTTTTTCACGAGAAAGACGCTGATCTCAGCGTTCTTAAAGGCAAAACAATCGCGGTAATCGGCTACGGTAGCCAAGGTCATGCGCAAGCGCAAAACCTTCGCGACAGCGGTCTGAACGTTATCATCGGTCTTCGCGAAGGCAAATCCGCAGACAGCGCGCGCAATGACGGTTTCGAAGTTCTTTCCGTTGGCGACGCGACTCGCAAAGCGGACGTCGTTCAAATCTTGATGCCGGACGAGACCCAAGCTAGCGTATATAAGAACGAAATCGAGCCTAACCTCAAAAAAGGCGCAGCTCTCATGTTCTCCCACGGTTTTAACGTACATTTCGGACAAATCGTAGCTCCTGCTGACGCTGACGTCTTGCTGGTTGCTCCTAAATCCCCGGGCCACATGGTTCGTCGTACTTACGTCGAAGGCTTCGGCGTACCGGGACTGATCGCGATCCACCAGAACGGAACGGGCAAAGCTTTCGAAATCGGTATGGCTTATGCTAAAGGCATCGGCTGCACGCGCGCGGGAGTTATCGAAACTTCGTTCCGCGAAGAAACGGAAACCGACTTGTTCGGCGAACAAGCCGTATTGTGCGGCGGCGCAACCGCTCTCGTTAAAGCAGGTTTCGAAACGCTTGTCGAAGCGGGATACGCTCCTGAAATGGCTTACTTCGAGTGCTTGCACGAGTTGAAGCTGATCGTCGACATGATGTACGAAGGCGGCTTGTCCTCCATGCGCAGTTCCATCTCGAACACGGCTGAATACGGCGACTACGTTACCGGACCTCGCGTCGTAACGGACGAAACGAAAAAAGAAATGAAACGCGTTCTCGAAGATATCCAACAAGGTAAATTCGCTCGCGACTTCATCCTTGAAAACCTGTCCGGACGTGCGTTCCTGACGGCTACCCGCCGCAACGAAGCGGAGCACCCGATCGAAGTGGTCGGCGCTCAACTTCGCGGAATGATGCACTGGATCAAGAAATAAATAACGGACAAGCGATACGAAACCCCGGCATAGCCAGCCGGGGTTTTTGTTAAATGCCGACAATCGGTATGTTATAATGAGGAACAAAGTCACGGTAGGTTTCAGGAGGTGCGAACAGATCAGCCATGAGAAAAATTTATATTTTCGACACGACGTTACGCGATGGTGAGCAGTCTCCCGGCGTTAACCTGAACACGCAAGAAAAAGTGGAAATCGCTTTGCAGCTCGAGAAACTGGGCGTCGATCGCATCGAAGCCGGCTTCCCGGCGGCATCGCCCGGAGATTTGGCCGCCGTCAACGCGGTCGCGCGCGCGATCAAGAACGCATCGGTCATGGGACTTGCCCGTTCCGTCGAGAAGGATATCGACGCGGTGTACGAAGCGCTGAAGGGCGCCGAAGACCCGGCGATTCACATTTTCCTCGCTACGTCCCCGATCCATCGCAAGCACAAGCTTCGCATGGAGAAAGAGCAGGTATTGGAAACGGCGGAGAAAGCAATCCGTTACGCCAAAAAATATTTCAGCAGAGTCGAGTTCTCGGCGGAGGACGCCGGCCGCACGGAGCTGGACTTCCTATGCGAAGTCACGTCGCTGGCCGTACGCGAAGGCGTATCGGTCGTGAACATTCCGGATACGGTCGGTTACTTGAATCCTGCCGAGTTCGGCAATATTTTCAAAACGTTAAAAGAAAACGTGCAGGGAATCGAGAACATCCAACTGTCCGCGCACTGTCATGACGATCTCGGCATGGCGACGGCGAATTCGCTGGCCGCAATCTTGAACGGCGCCGACCAAATCGAAGGCACGATCAACGGCATCGGCGAACGCGCGGGCAACACGGCGCTCGAAGAAGTGGCGCTTGCGCTGGCTACTCGCGCGGATTATTTCCAAGCGACGACTTCCCTTAACCTGAAGGAAATCGCGCGCACAAGCCGCCTTGTCAGCAAACTGACCGGCATGGTCGTTCCGGGCAACAAAGCGATCGTCGGGGCTAACGCGTTCGCGCACGAATCCGGAATCCACCAAGACGGCATGTTGAAGGAGAAAACGACTTACGAGATCATTTCTCCGGATACGATCGGCCTGAGGGACAGCAAACTCGTGCTCGGCAAGCATTCCGGACGCCATGCGTTCCGCGAGAAGCTGATCGATCTCGGTTACGAGCACCTCACGGAAGATCAAGTGAACGCCGCGTTCGGCAAGTTCAAGGATGTCGCGGACCGCAAGAAAAACGTGACGGACGAAGATATTCGCGCGCTGATCGAAGAGAAGATCATCGAAACGCCGGAAGTGTTCGCGTTGGAACAGCTCGTCGTATCGTTCGACAGCCACGCGACGCCGAGCGCGACAGTTACGCTGAAAACGCAGAAAGGCATCGTGAAGCAAGAGTCCGATGGCAACGGTACCGTAGACGCCATCTATCAAGCGATCGATAAGCTGACCGGCGAAGAAGTCGAGCTAGACGACTACACGATCAAGTCCGTTACGGACGGCACGGACGCGCTCGGAGAAGTGCACGTCGTGCTCAAGCAAGGAGATTCGTCCGCGCAAGGCCGCGGGGTGAGCACGGACATCTTGGAAGCAAGCGCTCGCGCATACGTGGATGCCTTGAACAGGCTAGTCGACAAACGCAACGCGCCTGCCCGCAATCGTCGCGATAACGTTACGCTGATCTAATTGAAATGGGGAGCGCTCAGATGAACTATCGTTTTTCTACAAGGCTGGACACATTCTCCTCTTCCGCGGTTCGCGAAATCTTGAAGCTGACGCAGAAGAAATCGATCATCTCGTTCGCGGGCGGACTGCCCGCGGAGGAGCATTTCCCGGTCGCGGCTATCGGCGAAGCGTTCGATAGAGTGCTCGCGGCAGGCAATAAAGCGTTGCAATACGGCTTGACGGAAGGCTACTTGCCGCTAAGGGAAAGTATCTGCAAGTGGATGGGCCGAAAGGGAATTACCGTCACGCCCGACGATATGCTCTTAACTACGGGTTCGCAGCAAGCAATCGATTTGCTTTCCCGGATCTATATCGACGCGGGGGATGTCATTCTCGTGGAGAAGCCGACCTATTTGTCCGCATTGCAAGTGTTTCGTTCTTACGGCGCGACTCTCGTATCCGTGGAAACGGACGAAGACGGCATGGTATTGGAGGACTTGGAGTCGAAGCTGAAGCAATATCGGCCCAAGCTTGTCTACGTCATTCCGACGTTCTCCAATCCGACGGGCCAGGCTTGGAGCTTGGAGCGACGCCAAGGCGTATTGAAACTATGCCGCGAGAGCGATTCCCTCATTCTCGAAGACGATCCCTACGGAGAGCTCAAATTCGGCGACGCGTCGGTTACTTATCCTTCGATCTTCTCGCTCGATCAGCATCCGGCCGGCTCATGCGTCGTCTATACGAGCACGTTCTCGAAGACGGTTGCCCCGGCGCTGCGCACCGGCTGGGTCATGGCGGATCCGGATATTATCCGCCACATGGCCAGGGCGAAGCAGGCCGCGGACTTGCATTCGAGCTCGCTCGACCAGCAGACGCTCTATCAATTGATGGAGCACTTCGATCTCGACGGTCACATCGAATTCGTCCGCAAGGAATACGAAATTCGCATGCGTCAGATGGCCGATCAGCTCAAGCAACAGCAATGGCCTGGCGTTACGTGGAACGAACCGAAGGGCGGCATGTTCTTCTGGCTGGAGCTTCCGGAATCGGTAGACACGGGTGAGTTGCTTAAGACAGCCGTCGATCTTGGGGTCGCGTTCGTGCCGGGCGTTTCTTTCTTCGCGGAGGACAATTCCCCTAGGAACAGAATGCGCATGAACTTTACGCATAACGATTTCGAAGGCACCGTTGCTGGCATGAAGCGATTGTCGCAAGCGATGGAAACCGTGCTGGTGAAATAATAATACAATTAGCGATTATGCGAAGAGGCCGTCCAATGGATCCAAAGTCCAAGGCGGTCTCTTGGCATTTTGGACACTCAGGCGACAACGTAAGGATTAGGATCGCCCCTTCCATAGTCCCTACCTATCGAACCAATAGTTTTTATCTATTTTGCCAATGGGTGCAAGTGTATTACAATTGAGAGAAGGTCTCAACGGACAACTACACTAAATCCAAAATTGGAGTGAACGATCATTATGCCAGAAATCAAAAAAATCGCCGTCATCGCAGGAGACGGAATCGGTCCCGAAGTCGTAGCGGAAGCGGTAAAAGTATTGAAACGCACGGAAGAACTGTTCGGTTACCAATTCGAGCTCGAGCACGGCTTGTTCGGCGGAATCGCCATCGACGAGAGAGGCACGCCGTTGCCGCAAGACACGCTCGAAATGTGCCGTAACGCCGATGCCGTATTGCTTGGCGCGGTAGGCGGGCCGAAATGGGATAACAATTCGAAAGAACTTCGCCCGGAAACGGGGTTGCTTGGCATTCGCAAAGCATTGGGCTTGTTCTCCAACATCCGTCCTGCTGTCGTATTCGACTGCCTGAAGGACGCATCGACGCTGAAACCGGAAGTACTGGAAGGCACGGATCTGATCGTCGTACGCGAGCTGACGGGCGGCATCTATTTCGGCGAGAAATTCCGCCGGGAAGGCGCGCAAGGCGAAGAAGCGGTCGACACTTGCGTATATAACGTTACGGAAATCGAACGTATCGTACGTCAAGCGTTCGAAGTCGCGCAGAAACGCAGCAAACGTCTTGCTTCCGTAGATAAAGCTAACGTTCTCGAAACTTCCCGCCTGTGGAGAGAAACGGTTAACCGCATCGCTCCCGAGTATGCGGACGTTGAAGTCGAGCATGTATTGGTCGACAACTGCGCGATGCAATTGCTTCGCCGTCCTTCGAGCTTCGACGTTATCGTAACGGAGAACATGTTCGGAGATATTTTGAGCGACGAAGCGGCTATGTTGACCGGATCGATCGGCATGCTAAGCTCGGCTTCACTCGGCGAAGGCAGCTTCGGATTGTACGAGCCGGTACACGGATCCGCGCCGGATATTGCGGGCCAAGGCATCTCGAACCCGATCGCGACGATTCTGTCGGTCGCGCTCATGTTCCGTTTGACGTTCGGATACGAAGAAGCGGCTACGCTGATCGAAACCGCAGTCAAAAACGTCCTTGATGCGGGCCATCGCACGGGCGATATCGCCGTCGATAAGAGCAAAGCGATCGGTACGACCGCAATGGGCGACCTGATCATTGCCGCAATGACGCGTTAAATTATAATTATTATAAAAAAGGAATAGTTATCATCTTGACTACGTTGTCCACGAATGGTACCATTTTTAACGTGGCTAACGAACAGAAAGCACTGGCGACAAGGTCGGGCTTCCAGGAGGTAATTACACATGGCAGAGCGTTTGGTAGGTCGTCCTGCACCGGACTTCACATTGGAAACGGCGAACGGTGACGGCAAAGATTTCGGTAAAGTATCCTTGTCCGATTATAAGGGCAAATGGCTCGTATTGTACTTCTATCCATTGGACTTCACATTCGTGTGCCCAACGGAAATCACGGCTCTCTCCGAAGCTAGCGAGGTTTTCAAAGGCTTGAACACGGAATTGCTCGGCGTCAGCGTCGACAGTATCCACAGCCACCGCGCTTGGATCAATACGCCTAAGAACGACAACGGTCTCGGCCAATTGAACCATCCGCTCGGCGCGGACATCACGAAACAAGTCGCTCGCGATTACGGCGTTCTGATCGAAGAAGAAGGCGTTGCTCTGCGCGGCTTGTTCATCATCGATCCGGACGGCGAATTGAAATACCAAGTCGTTAACCATAACGACGTAGGTCGCAGCGTCGAAGAAACGCTTCGCGTGCTGCAAGCTCTGCAATCCGGCGGGTTGTGCCCGATGAACTGGAAAGCCGGAGACAAAAACCTCGTCGCGAAATAATAAGCAACGCAGGCCAGCAAGACAAGAAGGCTCCTCGGAACGAATGTTCCGGGGAGTTTTTTGGACTCTTACGATGGTCATGTGGCAGGAATTGTGTTTATGGGTAGAGAATATAGTGAGAAGAATAACACTGCCGACGTGAAGGAGGGGAAGGCGATGAGCTTTTGTTGCGGAGCCAGCATGATTGGAACGAAGGGTACGCTTAAGCATTACCGGACGCGGATTCACAACGTACCGATTTTATTCTGCCCGGTGTGCCATCGGATCGAAGTACATTACATGGTGGAGAACGAGTACGAGATATTGGCCGAATACGCGCATGGCGACGGAGCATCTGAAGTCGACTTCCACGACTACGTAGACGAGTCCGACAAAGCTCTTCACGAGAATTGCGTGAACAACGAAGAGGAGGACCCGGTACTCATCGTGCAGAACCAGATCGACATGTCGCTCGATCTGCTCACGTTCGCGAAGGAAATCCAAGATCAAGAGTGGGAACAACAGCTGAAGAAGCGTTTGATGGTATTAAGCCAAAGGCGTCATAAGTTAAAAATGAAACGAGCTCCGGGAAACGCGATCTAATCGCCTGACCGGGTAGGGCATAGGAATGCGCGAACAACCTAGGATTGCCTTAAGTAGAATTTTTTCTGCTTGGGGCAGTCTTTGTTTTTATTTGCGGGGACACCCCCCGAAAATCGAGACGGGAAACGAATAGTATAAATGTGGGGTGAGCGGGTGCTGCTCGTACTATTGAAGAAATGGCTGAACTCGCCTAATCGTCCTTCGCGTTCCCCGAACGAGGGGGATGAACCGGAGCGCCTAGTCGAGCGAATTCAGCAGGGAGACGAATCGTTGCGCAATGAGCTTATTCGTCGATATCATCCATACATAGTCAAGACAACCAGCCGATTTTATCGCCGCTACGTCGATCCGAAGCAGGATGACGCCTATAGCGTGGCGCTTGCCGCTTTTAACGAAGCGATAACCGGATTTTCGCCGGAGGGCGGCAGGTTGTTTTTGGGCTTCGCGGAAACGGTCATTCAACGGCGATTGATCGATTACGTCCGGCAGGAAAGCAAGCATTCGGCGGTCGTTCCTTATAGCGCGTTCGAGCAGGAAACGGAAGAAGGCGACGGACCGATTAATCGGGTGGAAACGGCGCAAGCCATGGAAGCCTACGATCGGGAACGGACGGCGGACGAACGAAAAGCGGAAATCCTGGCATTAACCGAAGAACTTGCGGAGTTCGGGATTACTTTCGGAGATTTGGCCGATCATTCGCCGCGCCATCAAGATTCCAGGGAAGCCTTGCTTCGGATAGGACGAAGGCTGGCGGAGGACGAGCGATTAATTCGTTTCGTTCGCGAGAAAAAGCAATTGCCGATCAAAGAGCTATGCGAGGCTGAAGCCATCTCGAGAAAAACCGCCGAACGCCATCGCAAATATTTAATCGCCGTCGGTTTAATCGCTTACGGGACTTATCCCTATTTACAAGAATATATCGGGTTGGATCGTGGCGGAAAGGGGGAAACATCATGAATCGCGGAACGGTAATGGCATTGGATAAGAAAACGGCCGTTTTGTTGACGCCGGACGGACAGTTCGTAAGGGCGAAGCGACAGGCCCAGTACGAGATCGGCACGGAAGTCGGGGATTATCTCTTGCACCGGGCAATTCCAAGAATTCGTCAGCGATTGTTGCAAACCGGCGCATTGGTATCGGTCGTCTTGCTCGTATTGTTCGGTTTCTTGATGTTCCGTACGCCGCCGGTCGTCGCATACGTGTCGATGGACATCAATCCGAGCATCGAGCTTGGACTGGACGCCAAGGAAAGAGTAAGAGAGCTTCGCGCGGTGAACGCGGACGCGGAGACGATCGTCTCCGGATTGAAATATAAAGGCAGGAATTTGGAAGCGGTCATGAACGATCTTGCGGCCAATTTGGTGGCCCAGCATTTCTTGGCTTCAGACGATCGGGATATCGTGATCGCCAGCGTAGCCGTAAGAGCGCCAGGGAAGCAATGGGAGCAAGACGTAACGACAAAGATGGCCGCAATCTTGAATGAGGCCGCCAAGGACGACACGCTTGCTAAGCTTGAAGTTACGTTGATCTCGGTACCCGAGAAAATAAGGAAGGAAGCGGAGACCAACGGCATCTCCTCAGGTAAAATGGCTTTCTGGATTGCCTCCCGCCGCGGGGGTCACGATGTATCTCTCGACGAGCTTAAGAAGGAATCGCTTAAAGACATTGCCCAATCTTGGGGCGGCGTTAAGCAAGTGATGAAGAAATACGAGATCAAGCCGGTTAACGGCAACGATAACGAAGATAAAAAGGATAAAAAGGATAAGAAAGATAAGAAAGATAAAAACGACGACAAAAAACAAGGCAACGAAGATAAGCGACCGGGTTTGGACACGCAAGGAGGCAAGCACGGAGGAGAAAACTCGAAAAAGAACGATGACATTAAGAACGAAGACAAAAAGAACGAAGACAAAAAGAGCGAAAATAAGAACGACGACAAAAAGAACGATGACAAAAAGAACGACGACAAAAAAAAAGACCGCAATAAGAACAAAGACAAGAAAAAAGACGGCGATCATAAAAACAAGCATGAGGTCAAACGGCATCAATCCGACAAAGACGGCCGAGAAGATCAACGGAAAGGCGGTCGCAACGGTAAGGATAATCAAGACAAATAGAAACGTTCGCCATAGCTCGACAACATCTCCCGTTGACAGTACTCCTAATAAATGGATATGATTTGATTGATTTCATCTTTGTCTTGCGAGAACGAGCTTTGGTGACGGGGGAATACTCGAATGGACGGGTGGAGAACGCGCTATTTTCCGATGCTTGCTGAGTTTGTTCAAAGCGGAAACCACAATGTTCGACCGGATACGGAATATTTGTTGCAGGAACTCCGCGGGTTACCGGCCGAAACGATACTTGAGCATCACGAAGAAAGCGTTAAACTGCTGCTTTCCTATGCGGAATCAGAGGATCGGATGACGTTCGTTCACCGGTCTCTTTTGTTTGTTACCGAGCTGTTATTTTCTTTGCGTCTGTCGGACCGTGCCGCGGCAGCGAAAGAACAAGCCGAAACGGAGCGGCTTCTGGCTAGCGCGAGCGCCATTCACTCCGCTTCGATGGAAGAAAATCGCCCCAATACGTTCGAGACGGTACTTCAGCATATGGACACGGGAGTCGCCTTGTTCGACGGAGCGGGTAATCTGCGGTTTCTGAACGTTCCGATGTCGAAGATGCTGCAGGCTCCGAGAAGATCGTTGATCGGGAGCTCCTTGTATCAATTGTTTTTCCATGCCAATCTTCAACTAACGATCCGAAGAAGTTTTTTGAGGATGTACAAGGAAATGGTGCGCTACCGAAAATTCCGTGGAGAATTTCAGGACGCGAACGGACGTTTCCTCTTAGTAAGCATATCGCAAATCGAAGAGCTGGACGGCGACTATCTGGTCAGCGTCAAAGATGTATCGGAATATAAGCAGATCGAACAAGCCGCCTTTCAGAATGACAAATTGGCCATGCTCGGTAAAATCGCCGCGGCTATCGCCCATGAGATTCGTAATCCCCTAACTTCGATCAGAGGCTTCATCCAGTTGTTGAATCCTTATTTGAAGGAAGTCGGAAAGCAGGAATACGGAAGGATCATCCTATCGGAGATCGACAGGGCGAACGATATCATTTACGAATTTCTGAACTCTTCCAAACCGTCGGCGCCGATGAAACAGCAAATATTGGTCGGTTTATTGTTAAAGGAAACGGTTCTCCTCTCTGACAGCGAAGCACTCATGAAGGGTGTCGAGATCCAGCATGAGATTTACGATCCGTTCCTCACCATTGCGGTGGACGTGAAGCAGATTAAGCAAGTTTTGTTGAATATGATCAAGAATGCGCTTGATGCAATCGTCGAGACGGACGATCAACGCAAAGGACGGATCGTGATTACCTCCCGCAAGGAAGGCAAGTACGCGCTCATCACGATTAGAGATAACGGAAAAGGAATGCAGAGGGCGACTCTTAACCGGCTGTTCGATCCTTTCTTCACGACCAAAGAAGCCGGGACGGGCTTAGGTCTATCGGTAAGTTATCGAATTATTCGCAATCACGGCGGAACGATACACGTCGATAGTCAATTGGACGAGGGAACGGAATTTCTTTTGTATTTGCCATATGTCGAAGGAAAAGAGTAGAATCTGGGGAGGACGAGATTTTCTCTTAGGGTGGGACATTAGGCATGTTATGGACGGATTGGCCTCTTCAATGGGGATTGACGGATAAAGTCACGAATGAAAAGGAACAGGCTGCCGACGTTATCATCGTGCTTGCGGATCATTCCGCGACGACTGACGATCGGCTTCTGCTGCATCCGGAGATCGATCGTAATTTGCGGGATCTGGCGAAAAGGAACGTTTTTCTAGGCAAGCCTGGAGAAACGGCGATCATCCCTACGCTTGGGCTTCTTCCGCAGAGATATGCGTTATTCTTGGGCACAGAGACCGGCCCGTACACGATGAAAGCGCTAAGGGATGCGCTAGGGAACGCGGGTACGGTTATGGTGGATTATCGAATGAAAAAGGCCGTCCTCTTGGTTCCGCAAGGCGTTACGCAAGCGATTCCCGGTCATGAACCGCAAGCGGCTGCGGCTGCGATCATGGAAGGCTTGCTGCTCGGCTTGTATCGGAGAAACAGTCGTTCGAATTCCGGTAGAGCCCAGTCCTTGCTGGAGCATATCGAGTTCGTATTGCCCCAAGGAACGCCCCGGCCCGAATGGGATGATGGCTTGCGCATGGGATATGGGTCGGCTAACGCCGTATGTTACGCGCGGGAACTGACGAATGAGCCGGCGAATTTGCTTACTCCGGCGAAGCTGGCGGACGAGGCGCGCTTGTTAGCGGAGCGTTATGGACTCGATTACCGGATTTACGACGAATCGGAAGCCGCCGCCGAAGGGATGGGCGGACTGCTCGCCGTCGGCAAGGGGAGCGTTAACGCTCCTCGGATGATCGTCATCCGCCATCGCGGCAATCCGGATTCCCAGGAAACATTGGGAATCGTCGGCAAAGGCGTAACCTTCGATACGGGCGGAATCTCCATCAAAGCCGCGTTAGGCATGGAGGAGATGATCTCCGACATGGGAGGAGCTGCGGCCATTATGGGCACGATGTGGGCTGTAGGCGAGAGGAAGCCGGCACTGAACATCGTCGCGGTCATTCCCGCAGCGGAGAATATGCCGTCGGGGAGTGCGTTCAAGCCCGGGGACGTGATTACGACGTACAGCGGCAAGACGGTGGAAGTGTTGAATACCGACGCCGAAGGAAGAATCGTGCTCGCGGACGGATTGACGACGGCGATCAAGGAAGGCGCGACGCGACTAATCGACGTTGCTACCCTAACCGGAGCCGTTATGCATGCGCTAGGGGACATAACGACGGGGGCGTTCTCGAATGAAGAAACGATGCTTCAGACGTTCCTTCAATCCGCTCGACGCGTAGGGGAATACGTATGGCCGTTACCCACGTACCCGGAATACAAACGATTGTTGAAAAGCGATGTCGCCGATCTGAAAAATCACGGAGGCACTTGGGCCGGAGCCATCGCCGGGGCGATGTTCATCGGCTCGTTCGCCGAAGAGGTGCCGTGGATTCATTTGGACATCGGCGGTACGGCCTGGATGTGGAGCGATCGAGGGTTCGAGACCAAGGGCGGTACCGGAGTTATGGTTCGAGCGCTTCTCGAATATATTAGCGATGCGGCGTCGGTGGATTAAAGGCAGGGGAACGGAACCGGTTCAACATGGGGGAACAAGCGATGGGCACATTGCTCAGAGGATTTAAGCAGTCATTAGCGATACGCCGGCAGGGGATGTCGGAAAACCGGAGAAGCTTGCGGATCTCTTTAATCGAAGGAATTCCGGCGAATATACTGGGGAACTTGCTTGGCGGTCCGCTGCAGACCGTTTATTTGACCTATTTAGGATTTACGGCTTTCCATATCGGGCTAGTGCTTGCCATTCCGCCGTTTGCGCTTCTCATCCAGATCATTATCGCCTTCGCCATGCAGTCTTGGCAGAACCGTCGTTTTTACGTGACTTTATTCGGCGTCGTTCATCGTACGTTATGGGTGGCAACGGGGCTGATCCCGCTCGCCTTTGCGAACGATGCTTGGATTCCGGTGTATATTGCCGTTTGGTTCGTGTCGATGATCTCGGGACAAGCGGGCGGGGTCATCTGGACGTCGTTAATGGCCGACGTCGTGCCGACGGCGATAAGGGGCAAATATTTCGGCATTCGCAATACGATCCATTGGGCTGTCGTCTGCCTGACTTTGTTCGCGGGCGGCCAGTTGATGGAATGGTTGCCGGGACCGAAAGGTTTTACCGTCCTATTCGCGATCAGCGCGGCGTGCGTCTTCTGGAACGGATGGGCGTTGTCGAGATATCCGAATCCTCCGTTCCAGCCCTCGGAAAGCGGAAGATCCATGAGGATGTTCGTCAGGCCTTTCGCGGATCGTCGCTTTCTTTCGGCTACATTGTTTATCTCTACTTTTATCCTGCTGCAAAATGTCGTTATCCCGCTTTTCTCTTACATCATGCTTGAGATCATGGATATGAGCACGAGCAAAGTGACGTTGATTATCATGCTGCAAAATATCGTAATGATGGTCAGCTATTATTATTGGGGCGTACTGAATAGCCGATACTCCACCAACACGTTGCTGCTCTGGACGTTCCCGCTAATCGCGGCTTCTTGCGCCGTATGGGCGGGCATGGCGATACTGCCTGCGATTCTTATTCTGATCGTCGTACATGCGCTTCTGGGATTCGGATTCGCGGGTTATAACCTGCTTGTCTTCAACTTCTTGATCGGAGATTCTCCGAAATCGGAAAGACCGATGTATGTTGCCGTGTTCTCGGCGCTCACGGGAATCGCGGGCTTCATCGGTCCGATCGCGGGAGGTTGGTTATTCGATAAAGTATCGAACGGACCCCAATGGGTACAGAGTTACGGAGTGACGACTTTCGCCGGAATGGCGCTTCTGGTCTTGTCGCTCGCGGTCGCCCCGTTCGTCTTCCGGACGCGACAACTTCAAGCTCAGTACGGAGCAAATAAGGGAGTGCCTTCCCATAAGTCTAATTAAAGATAAGCCGTCTCTTCAAGTAAGAACGCCGCCCATTGTTGGGCGGTTTTTTATTTGTTTGATAGGCCAAATTGGTCGGTTTGCTCATGAATGAATTGGATGGTCACAGAGACTTGAGAACAAGTTATGATCTTCAATGGCCCAATGCATATGAACTGGGACTTGTTTAGGGGGAGAGTGGTCAATATGTTTGATGTCATTTGTATGACGTTATTATTTGTCTTAATGTTCGGAGGAGTTGCAGTGGTAACCCTCGGGGGAGCATACATGATCAAGGACGGGGAGTAATACGGACACCCACGGGCATGATTCCTGTGGGTGTTTCCATGCATTTTCGACTAGCCGTTCAGTTCCCGGTAAGCTTCGCTGAATAGTGAAATTCCACGACCTATGTCTTCGGTTTTGGGTCTGGCGAAGGTGAATCGGACGAAATCCGAGTCCGACCCATAGACGCTGCCTGGAACAAACACGACGCCTCTCTTTATGGACTCTTCAAGCAGCTTGCTATCATTCATTTTCTTAAATAATTTACACCATAAGTGCAAGCCTCCATCGGGAACCTTGTAATGGATCTGACCAGGAAGCTCTTTCTCCAATGCTTCGATAAGCAAATCCCGTTTGAATCGCAACTCCATACGCAAACGATCGAGATGCGGTTCAAAGTAATGGGAACCGATAAACTGTCCTGCTACTTGTTGCGGAATGATGCTTAGACCGAAATCCATTTGCTGTCGTGCATCGGCTAATCTACTAACGATGGAGTTTGGCGCCACCATCCAGCCTATTCGCAAGCCGGACGCAGCGATTTTGGAAAAAGAGCCGATATAGAGGATCGATCCGATGTCATCCAACGCTTTAAGTGGTTTGGGAGGAAGCCCGTCATATGCGGTCAAACTGAAAGGGTCATCTTCAACGATCGGAAGTCCCAGTTCGCTGGTTACATCGCGCAGCTGTTGACGGCGCTCCTCGCAAAGCACTGTTCCCGTAGGATTGTGGAAATTCGGATTCAAAAACACCATCTTGATCCGATGTTTCTTGTACAACGAACGAACGTCATCAGGCTGAATGCCATGCTCGTCGACGGGAAGACGAAACAAACGTAGTCCAGCCGATTGAAACATGGGAAGGGAATAACAGTAGGAGGGATCTTCTACGGCTACAGCATCCCCGGGGGACAGCAGGCATTGAGTAATGAGATACAAGGATTGCTGGGAGCCGGATGTGATGAGAATGGACGATTCGGTGGTCCGTATGCCCCGATAACGCTGCAAATAATCAACCAATTCTTGTCTTAAAAGGGTGGATCCTTGAGGGTTATCGTAGCCCAAATAAGAGGTGTATTTATGTTCTTTCATCAATTGAGCGAGTTCAATTGTCGGCGCCAAATCCGCGGCGAGTTCTCCGCTCGCAAAATCGATTAAATCGGGTTGCTGAATCAACGCTTCCCTAATCCGTCTCATGAAAGGCGGGTTAGGGAGGAAGCTTCCACCTTCGGCAAAACGGCTCCAATTCGGCGTATGTTTGGGGGTCGCTTCCCATTTGCTCGTACTAACACGTGTTCCGCTTCCTGTACGGCTCTCGATAATTCCCAAGGATCGAAGCTCCGCGAAAGCCAACACAACCGTGCTTCGATTCACGCCCAGTTGTTCGGCGAGTTTCCTCTCGGAAGGCAGCAAGCTGCCAGGGGGAAACTCGCCATACGATATTCTTTGCTCTAGATGGTCGGCAATCTGCTCATAAAGTGCTTTCTTGCTGTTTCGATCGGGCTTCCACATATTCCAATCCCCTTGACTCGTCATACTAACCTGTCCATACGCATTTTATCATACCACTCGCATGACTTAAAAAAATCGGCGTTGACTTTCCTACGGGTAAATAATGAAATTGGCCGGTAAATATACGTGGGGAATTGGCTGGTGTAATGAATTGGACCGCTAAGTATAATAATTAAACGGAGTACGCCGAAGGAGGAAAACACTTGTATTGGCAATTGGCAGTCGTCGTTCTCGTCATAGGTGCGGGAGTCATCGCTACGTTTTTGATCGGACATTCGAAAAGCAATCGCGAGGAAAACAACGGGTACTTCGCACGCACCGGTATGAAGTTGGCTCGCCTTAGCGGGTTTTACGCCGTGTGCGTCATTCTCATGATTGTTCTTTTTCTATTGTTGTTGAATAGATAAAAAGGGGGGATCACTATACATGCTCCTTTTCCCCGTAGGGCGGCAGAGATGCCGCTTTTTTGATTTTGCGCCTCAAAGCTCGGTTGCAACATAGCTCTTAATTAACCCTTTGATTTGCTGCTTGCCTGCGGAGAGAAGGCTGTCGCTGAGTTTAGAATCACTAACGGATCGTGCCAGTACTAGCGTTCCAACCATCGTACTAAGCAGTGCGCTACCTGTGGCCGAGTCTACTTGTGCCGCATTGGAAATAAATTCGATCATGCGTTCAAGCTCGCGGGTGAACACCTGCCGGATCTCATCCGAGGAACGGGAAATTTCACTGGAAAGGGCAGGAAGGATACAGCCCATCTCGGTTTTGTCACGGTGATACGGGCTTAAATAGTAACCAATGATGGCATTGATTTGAGGTTCTT
The DNA here is from genome assembly GCF_003628305.1 of Cohnella endophytica. Lineage (GTDB taxonomy): Bacteria > Bacillota > Bacilli > Paenibacillales > Paenibacillaceae > Cohnella > Cohnella endophytica. The sequence goes on from NZ_RBZM01000005.1 coordinate 148,153, forward strand.
GTTTCTCCTGGTCAGCGGCTTTCTGCAGAAGCGCAATCGTATCGTTGATAGCATAACGGCAGGCTTCGCCGACAAGTTGTTCTTTGTTGTCAAAATGCGAGTAGAACCCTCCATGAGTCAGTCCGGCTCCTTTCATAATGAAAGGGACGCTTATGTCGCGAATTCCATTCGTACGAAAAGCTTGAGCGGCGCTTTCGATGATCTTGCCTCTAACTTTTTGTTTATGGCCTTCAGGATAAGGCATCGTAATCACTCCGATACGTATAATTCCGTTTTAAAATATTATAGTCATCATAATAAAGGGTGTCAATTTTCTTAAGGGCCATTGACCGGTTTAAAATATGATGATTATAATATATTACGATCATCATATTTAAAAACGGAGAGAAGGAGAGATCGAACAATGAAACTTAAAGTAGGTTTGTACATTGGAATTGCGGTCGTGGTTATTGCGGGAGGGGCGCTTCTTGCCGCTAAAGGCAAAGATGCGGTTAGTCAAGCGGAGAGCAGAAAACAAGGCGTGCTTGAGGCGGAGCAGAGGACGATCGTGTATGACCAAAGTCCGGGGACAATCGTCAAAATCAACGCTGCTCCAGGCGATCCCATCAAACAGGGAGAAGTTCTATTCAAGGTGAAGTCGGAAGAAGGAGCCGAAGTGGACGTGCCTTCTCCGGATGCTGGATGGATTAGCAGAATCATTGTAAAACCGGGAGATAAGCTCACGCAGGGAATGCCGGTTGCTGTTGTGCAGAAGAGTAACTATTATGCTGACCTTTATGTTCAAGAAGGGGAAATTCAGAAGCTTGAGGTCAATAAAAGCGTCAATGTTCATTTTCCGTATTTGAATCGTCCTGCCCAGGTTAAGGGCATAGTCGCTTCGATTTCGGCCGCTCCTCAATTTGCCAGCTTGCGCATGACGCGCGAGAGAGGGCAGGCTGATTTAAGCATGTTTCTTGTCAGAATATCCGTCGATTCAAACTCCGATCTTCTTCCGGGTATGACTGCGGAGGTGGACTTTGATGAAATCGCTGACTGAGGAGTGGAAGTACTTAGCTGGCAGCAAGTACCTTATTGCGATTTTTATCGGCCCGCTGATTGCGGCATTGTTTTTTGGGTTAATGTTCTCGAAAAACCAAATCAACAAATCGCCGATTGTCGTTATTGACGAGGACCACAGCGCTTACTCGCGACAACTGATTGCGAAATTTAACGCGTCCCAGTATATGAAGGTCACGAATGTAATCGCGAGCCGAATGGACCCCGACACCTTGCTTGCGAACGAGAAGGCTGTAGCGGTCATTATGCTTCCTAATCAACTGGAGTTGCGTAAGCTGCAAGGGAAGTCTTCGAATATCGGGATTCTTATGGATAACACGATGCCCTCAGGGCTAACGGGGATCCGAACCGCAATACAGGAGATCCTCGCAACGGAAAATACGACTCTTTCCATGACACGCCTGGGGCAAAGCGGAATGGATGCGGAAACTGCCAAAGGGCTTATCTCTCCGTTATCTCTCCAACAGCGAATGCTGTTTAATCCGACGACAAGTTATGTCGGTTTTATGGTTCTTGGATTCGTGAATATCATCGTGCTAATGATGACAACTAGCGCAGCCGGATCGATTGCGCCTCGTCTTCGCAAAGAAGGGAAGTTGCTTGCAAACGGCATGTCGCCTGTTCAGCTCTGGGTTCGCAGCGCACCGTATGCTGTTCTGAGTACATCTTCTTTACTCCTTAGTTATGGACTACTAAAGCAAGTAGGAAATATGCGGTTTGAAGCGGAGCCTTATCTTTTTATTATCCCATTGCTGGTTTATTCTTTTGCCTTGTCTCTTATGGGGATATTGATTGGGTATACGGCCAAAGATGCTTCCAAAGTGGGTTCAAGAACAAGCCTTGTCTTATATCCGTCGTTTCTAGCTACCGGGATTCAATTGACCCCGCTTGCGTTCCCGAAGTTTTTTCAGGTCACCGCATGGGCGTTGCCGATGAACTGGCTTAACCGATTAATCCGTGGAATGGCATTTCGGAATGGATCGCTGACAGCCTACAGTCTGGAGATCGGAGCGCTGCTAGTCATTATTGGCGTTGCATCCTTGTTAATCGGATTGTTGATGCTTCGAGAAGCGCGCAAAACGAGTTCTCCTTCGGTTAGCAGCTAATGAAGGATTAGTCTCCGCTAGAGAGGAACTAAATTGGAGGAGCTTGCCGCAAAGCAGCTCCTCATTAAACTTCAAGAAGCACTCGAAGCGCGTTAGCTCCTTCATGGTCGGGTTGCAAGACTAATACTCTTTTCGCATAGTCCAATCCGGCGTCCGAATTCCCGACCTCATAAGAACAAACAGCCAAGTTATAGAGAACATCCGCGCTCGCGCAAGACTCCGTCCGGCCCACGGAACGTTCGAAGAACTCCAACGCATCTTCGAATAAATCCATCTGATAGAGTACCATTCCGCACTCCAAAGCTAAATCAAGCTTCCCTCCCATGGAGTAGAAAGAGTTCCACATGATGCGAATTCCGCTGCGAAGATCGTCCATGTCGTCTTCGGTACTCGTCGGTAGCACAACAGAAATGCGCTTACGGCTTTGCAGGAACCACTCCGCGTCGTAGCGGCCCAATCGCCAGACCGCAAGGATTTGGCGTAGCTCCATGCGATCCAACTGTCCGTCAAACCATAGCTTCATGCTGAAAAAATCATCGGGTCCAAAACGATCCACGGATCTCCGATAGGCCAATCTCGTATTGGCGTAGCTCATCGGGTGTTGGAGCAAAAGAACGCAGCCTATATTCAAATCGTTATGATGATGTGAAGGGAAGAGCGTCTGAGCTCCTTTGAGCTCGAAAAAAGCTTGAATCGCATGATAATTGGCGGTTAACGAAAAGCTACCGTGATGTATGATCTTAGGCGGCTCGGAGAATTCCCACTTTTCTAATCGATGGTCTCCTTTATCGGCGGTGAGCAATAGAAATCCCTGTTGCGATAACGCGGCTAATCTTTCCAAACAACCTATCCCAATCGCTGGCAAGAGGATATGGGAATCCTCGAGCTTTTCTTTATATAGCTCAATAATATCGCGGTACGGGTACGATACCCGTTCGAATTCGTCAGACCGGACATAATCGTACTCGACAGTCGTTTGCCCTAATATTTCGGATGCGCTAAGCTTCGAAGATTGTTCCGGATAACGAAGGGTAACTTTGCATTCGTAAACTTTGCGTTCTTCCACGTAAATCAATTCTTGCGGGATACTATCGAAAAAATAATTTGCGATGACGAGTAAAGGCTGGCGTAAATCCCCTGCTTGAATACGGACGCCGGACCGCAACAAGCGCAGTTCCGTATCCTTAACGGCATCGAAATGAGCGAAATCCAGAATTCCCTGCTCAGTGTAGGGGAGAAGGCCAGGGTGACGTTCCCAGTAAGCAATATTATTAACGGCTAAATCGCTCATCACGTAACGAAAAGAAGGCAGAGGAATTCCGGCATATTCCTTGAGCTCGCACAGTTCCTTAAGAACTTGAAACGCCAGACGGCCCGATCCCGATCCAAGCTCAACGATCGTTACGGGCTCCGAGATCTGACCGGCTTGGGCTCTATCTTGAAGAAACCCGAAAATAATTTCTGCGTATGCAGCCGCAATAGTCGGATTGCTAGTGATGTATTGCGGGACTTCTTCGCTTTGCCAAGCCTTGATTCCCTGCTCTTCGTAATAAGAACGTTGCAGCTCCCACAAGGGAGATTCACTGAAACGGTAAGACCGGTTATTACTTTGCGCCATCTAATAAAACCCGCTTTTCTTGAAGTTTAGGACCTTTTAGGATCAATATTTTTTAATGTTAACATTTTTCCCGAATAAATACCTTGCTTTTCGGTGAGGTTTGCTATAGTATAGGAACTCCGGTCGACGTAATTGATCGCCGTGCTCAGTTATACTTTCGCGGGGTGGAGCAGCCCGGTAGCTCGTCGGGCTCATAACCCGAAGGCCGCAGGTTCAAATCCTGCCCCCGCAACCAACTTACAATCAAATTTCGTTGTATAAATGAAATAAACACCTTCATTCCATTATTCGTGGATTGAAGGTGTTTTTGCAATTCCCGGCATGTCTGCCAAGCCTTGCAGCATCTATGGAATACATCCCTTGACATCGTCAACTGTAACGGATAATATTACAGTAAGAGTTAAATGTAATAGGTTCTGTTACAGTTAATTTCCGCAGAAGTTCAATTTCCCGGACAGGTGGTGTCGTAAATGAAATTCGAGGTAAGCGATTGGGTACAGGCGAAAACAAGGAACGGGGAGTTCGTGCATGGCTTTATCGAGTCATTGGACGAAGCGCAGCAGCTTGCTCAGTTGTTCGTCGTGCGTTCGGATAACGAGCAATCGGTGGGACAGCCGGCAACGGCGCTCGTCCATTGGCTCAGGAAACTTCCTCCGATCTCATTGGAGGAACCGGAGGCGATCCGAAGCCTAATCGATATCGCCCTTGCGACGCGAGACGAACAATGGTTCGCCGAATTGAGCGAACGGTTGTCTTCCGTTGAAACGCCAGGGAAGTCGGCGAATCCGATTCAAGAGCTCTCTAACCCGACCTATTCGAACCGGCTAAGACATAAAGTATAACTTGTTACGTATCGTAAGCTCATCCCGCGGCAGGGATGGGCTTTTTTGCTTCGTTTAGGGGCTAAGCTCAACTTGTCTGACAGGTAAAGATATTTTCAAATCGGTCATTTTCATTCCTTATCCGCAAGACCGTTTTTCTGTACCATAACAGTTAGATCAAATCTATCTGACGGGGTGTATGGGATGGACAACACGACAATTAAGCAGGTGGAGCCGGCTCGGGGCGCTCGGAAAGAGAATCTGGCGGGTTATATATTCGTGGGCCCGCTATTCATCGGACTCACGGTGCTAACGATCATACCGACTCTCCTATCGCTTGTCCTTAGCTTTACGGACTGGAGCTTCATTGCAGGCTTCGACAAAATCAAATTCGTCGGCTTCAAGAATTACTCAATGCTGTTCGACGACAACGTCTTTCGCATTTCCATGAAGAATAATCTTATTTTGCTGCTCGTCGTTCCGATTCAATTGGTGCTTTCGCTTATTATCGCGGTCGTCATCGATCGCTTCGTTTTTTTTAAGAGCTTTTTCAAGGTGATCTTTTTCCTGCCTTACATCTCCAGCATCGTCGCCGTGGCGATCGTGTTCCAGCTATTGTTCCATCCGTCCTACGGTCCGATTAACCAGTTCCTGCTGGCGATCGGCGTGAAGAATCCGCCCTTGTGGCTCGCGGATATTCATTACGCCCTGCCTTCGGTCATGATCATTCTGGTGTGGATCGGAATCGGTTTTTGCTTGATCGTTTACTTGGCGGCGTTGCAATCGATTCCGAGGGATTTGTACGAATCCGCGGACATCGACGGTGCCGGTTCTTGGACGAGGTTCATGAAGATCACGTTTCCGCTCGTCTCGCCGACGACTTTCTTCTTGCTCGTGACCGGTCTCATCAGCACGTTCAAATCGTTCGACATCATTAAAGTGCTCACGGAAGGGAAACCCGCTTATTCGACTTCCGTCATTACTTATTACTTGTACACGACAGCGTTCGAGAACTTGAAGACGGGATACGCATCGGCGATCGCCTGGTTCCTGTTCGGATGCGTGCTTCTCATTACTCTCGTGCAGTTGAACGTCCAAAAACGCTGGGTGAACTACTAAAGCAAAAGACTAGAATCGAGGTGGCATATGGATAAACAAAATAAAATCGGCAAATGGATCGCGACGATCCTGCTTGCCTTCGTCGGCATCGCCTTCATCTTGCCGTTCGTGTGGATGATTTCGGCATCGTTCAAGCCCGAGATCGACGTATTCAAATATCCGATCGACTGGATACCGAAGCATTGGAACGCTTATGAGAACTATAAGGACGTTTGGTCCGGAGAGCATCCATTCGCGCTGTATTATTGGAACACGATCAAAGTAACGGTTCTTACGACGCTTTTATCGCTCCTCGTCTCCAGCATGGCCGCTTACGGCTTCTCGCATCTGGAATTCCGCGGCAAAAACTTTTTGTTCGTCATCGTACTCATGACGTTCATGGTTCCCAGCGCATCGATCCTCGTGCCGCAGTTTTTGATTTTCAAATGGCTGCACTTGTTCGACAGTCACACGGGCTTGATTATCATTGGCTCGTTCAGTGCGCTCGGTACTTTCATGCTTCGACAGTTTTTCATGGGTATCCATAAAGATTATCTGGACGCGGGAAGAATGGACGGCGCCGGACACCCCCGCTTGTTCATGGGAATCGCGCTTCCTCTAGTAAGACCAGCGCTTGCAACCTATGGTATACTGCGGTTTATCTGGACTTGGAACGACTACGCGAATCCGCTCATCTTCCTGCGCAGCGACAAGCTCGCGACGGTTCAGATCGGCATCCAGAAGTTCGCGACGGAGAGCGGCGCTTTCTACTCCCTGATCATGGCGGGAACGGTATCCGCGATCATTCCGCTAATCGTGATCTTCATCGTCGGCCAGAAGCAAGTTATCGAAGGCGTCGCGCTCGGCGGGGTAAAAGGGTAAAAATATTTTCGAATAAGTAAAAATAGGCGCTCTGGCGGCTAAACCAAAAATGATAATTTTAGATTGTAAATAAAAGTGCTTTCAACATATAGGGAGGGTTTACGGTATGAAAAGAAAATGGTTATCGATCGTCTCAACCGCAGTAATCGCAACAAGCGTATTGTCCGCCTGCGGCAACAACAATAACGGAGGCAACAATGCTTCCAATTCTCCAAGCCCTTCGGAGAGCGCTTCCCAGAGCGCAAGTCCTTCGGCTAACAAAGAGCCGGTTACGATCAAGTTCCTAGGCTGGGAGAAAGCTTCTGTGTACCAACCCGCGATCGACGCGTTCGAGCAGAAATACCCGGAAATCCACGTCGATTACACGCCGCTCGTGGAGAACGATTCCAATGAATCGATCAAAAAAATCGATCTCATGTACGCTTCCGGAGACACATTCGACGTCTTCACGCTTAACTCGGCGCCCGCGTTCGCGCAACGCGCTTCCAACGGCATGCTGGAACCGGTAGATGATTACCTTGCTAAAGAAGGCGTGAAATACGAGGACGAGTATAAAGCGGAGCAACAGAAGTACGAAGGCAAAAGATACTCCTTGCCGGGCAAATTCGGCCCTTGGTTCATCTTGCTCAACAAAGCGAAGCTCGATGAAGCGGGTCTTGCGGTTCCGACTAGCTGGACATGGGACGAATTCCGCGACTACGCGAAGAAGCTGACGAAGGGCGATGGCCCGACCAAGACTTATGGCGCCCATTTCCACGAGTGGAAAGACTACTTCTTGCTGAACTTGTACAGTTCTTCTCAAGATCAAGGCATCATGAAGGACGACGGATTGAACCTGAACGCCGACAACCCTCTCATGAAGAGCTCTTTGGAACTTCGTTATGCGATGGAGAAGACGGATAAGTCCGCGACTCCTTACCAAGACGTCATCACGCAGAAGATCCCTTACCGCGACCAATATTTCCAACAACGCGGAGTTATGCTGCCGACCGGTCCTTGGATGGTTTCCGAAGCGGGCGGCACGGACAAAATCCCTGCGACGTTCGTCTCGGCGTTCGCTCCATGGCCGACGAACAACAAAGGCGACGAAATCTATTCTTACGGCGGAGCGGATCCGCTCGTCATTTCCTCGAAGTCGAAGCACAAGGAAGAATCGTATAAGTTCCTGCGGTACTTGTCCACGGAAGGCATGTCGTTAACGAAGCAATTGTCCGCATGGAAGAAAGCAGACTTGGCTTCGGAAGTCGATCAGATCGTTTCGGCTACCAAATCTCCGGACATGATCGACAAAGCGTCGCTCATCAATACGCTTAGCGTTACGAAATTGCCGGTTCCTCCGATTACCGTATCTTATGCGGGCGATTTGGAGAAAGCTTATATCGCGGAAGCGGATAAATATATGCTTGGAGTATCCGATATCGATTCGACGATCGCGAGCATCAAGACGAATCTCCAGAAAATTATTGATGCAAATAAGTAACAACAATTTTATAATGACGAGGAGGATGCCTGTACGGCATCCCCTTTTTTCATTGCCGCTGCGGATTGGGGGTTACGGGAATGCGATTTCCTGTATTTAGTTGGAGACAGAAGCTTATGATCACCTCGCTCTTATGCCTCGTGCTTCCGACCGTCCTCACGCTGGTGCTGACGGGACTCTACACCAAGAACGAGTTGAAGAACAAGGCGGTCGCCAAGTCTGAGCAATCGCTGGAAGTAGCGGAGCTCTACGAATCCAACCTTATGAAGGATATGATCAACGCCTTCAACTCCATTCAATACGACAGCGAGATGATCACGGATTTACGAGTGGCATGGACCAAGTACAAGAAGGACAATACCGGAACGGTGGACTTTTTCTCCTTTAAGCAAATCGCGGAGAAGCTGGAGCGCATCACGTTTTTCGGCGGGCAGACGTATGTAACGATCTTGCTTCCGAACGGACTATATTTTACTAACTATTCGACTTACAAGAACGATTTAGCTTCTATGTATGAAGAACCCTGGCTTAAGAAATTGTCGAAGGAGCCGACCAATACGACTTCTTGGCTAGGTACGCAACGCAACTACGTCAAAGCGGATGCCGAGAAGACCCCGAATTTGGTGACGATCGTGCGCACGTTTCAGCTGTACAATCATAGCCCCAACGCCTATATCATTATGAGCAAGCCCGAGATGCAATTCAGTCAGATTTTTTCCAAATACGCCGCCGACCAAGTGATGATGCTTCTGGATGAGGACGGTAAAATCATTTCGCACACGAACGCCGACCAGATCGGCCTGACGTTCAAGGAGTCAAGCACGGGCAATGTCGTGATGTGGAACGGTCTAGAGTACTTATCGGTCAGCCATCCTTTGCCTTTCGCCGGATGGAGCATGCGGAGTTTGACGCCTTATCATTCCGTTACGAGCAAGATAGGCAACGTGTTTAATTACGTGTTTATATTGCAGATCGTGTTCTTCATGATTTTCGCGATCGTGCTTCTCTACTTCCTGAATCAATGGACCAAACCGATTATGAGGGTGGCGCGGACGGCTTCCAAGGTGGAAAAAGGGTTTCTGGAAGAACGTTCCAACGTGCAAGGGCGAGACGAGATCGGACACCTGGGCTCGGCTTTCGACAAGATGCTCGATCGGTTCGAGGAGATGATCCGTCAGATCGAGTGGGAGCAGAACCGGAAGCGCATGGCCGAACTCGAATTGCTGCAAGCCCAGATCAATCCTCATTTTCTATTCAATACGCTTAACTCTATCCGAATGAGGGCGATTCTGAAGGGCGAACACGAAATCGGAGGCATTATCGGCTCTTTGTCGACATTGCTGAGGATGACCATTAACCGGAACAATGAATTCGTACCGCTTCACGAGGAAGTCGGCACGGTTGAACATTATATGCAGCTCATGAATTTCAGGCACCACGAAGGAGTCACGCTCACGGTTAATCTTGCATCCGATTCCCTGCTCGAATCGATTCCCAGGTTCACGCTTCAACCCCTGATCGAGAACGCTTACATTCATGGTCTGAAACAGAAACAGGGAGAAATCTCGATCTCGGCATGGAAAAATGCTTTTTTCCTGCTTATCGAGATTAAAGATACCGGAGTCGGGATATCAGAGGAGAAGCTAAAGGAAATCAAGAGCGGAACTCCGATGTCCGGAATCGGGTTGAAAAACGTGAGCGAGCGGCTGCAAATCATATACGGCGAGATGTTCGCCATGGAGCTGGATAGTACGCCGGGCTCCGGACTATCGATTTTATTGAAAATCCCGCTGAATGCTAGAGAGGGGAATGGGGATGCACCAAGCCATTCTGGTGGATGACGACGTAGCGGTGCTTGAATTTTTGAAGCAATTGGTCCCATGGGGAGAGATGGGCTTCGAATTGGCGGGCGCGTTCACGAACGCGTACGACGCGCTTGGACATTGCAAAGAAGCGGTGCCGGATCTCATCGTCACCGACATCGGCATGCCCGGAATGGACGGTTTGGCGTTCATTCGGGAGCTACAGGCGAAGGCGACGAAATCTCGGTTCGTCATTTTATCTTGCCACGATGAATTTCTGTACGCCCAACAAGCGGTTCAGCTCGGAGTACAGGATTACGTGCTAAAAGAAACGTTGACGCTGGAAAGCATGCAGGAGCTCATCGGCAAGGCCAAAAGAGGTATCGACGACGAGCGACGATTGAAGCTTCAGGTCGATCGCTTGCACGATCAGGCCCATAAGAGCCAATCCGCGAGAAAAGAAAAGTGGCTAAGGGATTTGCTTTCGTATCCGGTGTCCGAAGATGGCAAGCTTTTCGAGCAGCTTCAGGAATTCGGCTTAAACGCCAAGCAGGGTCACTTCATTCCCGTATGCTGCCGGATTCATCGTTATCACGATGCGATCATTCGCTACAATAACGAAGAGATGGTCAAGTTCATCGCGGAGAACGCGGCGGAGGAGCTGCTTCGGGAAGAACAGAATTTAATGTTCGTCGGCTATTCCTCCCAAACCTTTTTTCTCCTATGCGCATGCCGCAAGGAGCTGGTCGTGAACCCTTTCGAGAAAGTGGTGCGCATCTCTAACGTCATCCAGCAGGCTTTCTCCAAATATTTGAAGATCGAGCTGTCCGTGCTCGTCGGCGAGATGGTGTCCGGCGGTTCGGAGCTGAAGAGGCAAACCGCGGCTTTGCTTGAAACGGACGAATTGTTCTATTCCCATAAACCGGTCGTTCTGAAATACTCCGAAATCCAACAACGCCAGGCATCGGCGACGGAACAGGACTTGTTCCAGCATTATTCCGATGTCGCGGAACGATTGAACCGATTGCTCATCGAGAACAACGGAGGATCGGAGTCGGAGTCCGTCGTGGACTCGTTCTTCTCTCTTGTCAGAAGCGGCAAATTCCCGCCTTCCGATGTGAAGCAATTCGTCTGGAAGCTGGCGCTCGACATGAGGCTGAAGCTCAAGTTCAGTCGCTACTTCGACAAGGAAAAGGCCCAGCACGACCTTGGACGGATGCTGAACGTAAGCGAGGTCAGAGACTGGTTGTTGCTCTTCATGAAGGAAGCCGTCGCCGAAGCCGAGCAAATCTCCAAGAAAAGCAAGAAGACGGAAATCGTCGATGCCCAGCGTTACGTACAACTGCAATTGCACAGAAAAATTACGCTTGAGGAAGTCGCCGATCATCTTCACCTCAATCCGAGTTATTTTAGCCGTCTGTTCAAGAAAGAGAGCGGAGAAAACTTCATCGAATACGTGACCCGCCTCAAGATGGAGAAAGCGAAAGAGCTGCTCGGGGAATCGGGACATACCGTCGAGAAAATCGCTCTGCAGCTTGGCTACGATAACAAGAGCTACTTCGTAAAATTGTTCAAGCAACACTATGGGACGGCTCCGGGGCGTTTCGTTTAATCCGGGGAAAGCGATAGTTACTTAGTACGCTTTAGTATAGTTCTTACGCGGAAAGTCCGACTTCGTTATAATGGGCTTGAAACGGAACGCGCAAAGAACTTTATTAGGAGGTACTCGATCATGAGCCAAACGATCCCTTTGAATAAACACGGCTTCTCCGCCAGCCAGCTCGTTCTGGGCTGCATGGGTCTTGGAGGCGGCTGGAATTCCAATCCCTTGACGAAGGAAGACATTAAGCAAGCCCACGACGCGATAGACGCGGCGATGTCGATCGGCATCAATATGTTCGATCATGCCAACATTTACGGGTTCGGCAAATCGGAGAAAGTATTCGGAGAGGTGCTGAAGGAACGTCCCGAGCTTCGCGACAAGATTCTGATTCAATCCAAGTGCGGCATTCGACTTGGAACCGAGGATTATCCGCGGACGCGTTTCGATTTCTCCAAGGAGCATATCGTGTCCAGCGTAGACGGTATTCTTTCCCGTCTGGGCGTCGAGAAAATCGAAGTCTTGCTGCTGCATCGCCCGGATCCGCTCGCCGAGCCGGAAGAAGTAGCGGAAGCGTTCGGACTTCTGAAATCCTCAGGCAAAGTCGGAAGCCTAGGCGTCTCCAATATGAGTGCCGCGCAAATGAATCTGCTGCAAGCTAGCTTGGACGAGCCGTTAGTGGCGAATCAGTTGGAAATGAGCTTGCTCAAGCTGGATTGGCTGGATTCGGTCGTTCACGTCAATCAAGAAGCGGGCAAGTTGAGTAGCTTCCCGGAAGGGACGATCGAATACTGCAGGTTGAACAACGTGCAGCTCCAATCATGGGCTCCGTTGGCCAAGGGCTTATATAGCGGCAAGGATATTTCGAACGAGAGCCAAGCGGTTCAAGAGACTGCGGCCATGGTCGCCAAGTTGGCGGAAGAGAAGGAAGCGACGAAGGAAGCGATCGTGCTTGCGTTCCTAATGCGACATCCTGCCCGTATCCAACCGGTCATCGGCACGGCCAATCCGCAGCGGATCGTCGCGTGCGGCGATGCCGCCAAAGTCGTACTGACCCGCGAGGAGTGGTACCATCTCTACATTACTTCCCGCGGACGCATGATGCCTTAAGGCAACGAACGTATGAATCGCTTGTGGCCTTGATTCAGAGGAAATCATATAAATGCGTAGAAACGGGCCTTCTTCGATGAAGATGGCTCGTTTCTTTATTGCCGGATTGGATGTAAAATGTAAGAGTACCCAAAATGGAACAATGAGGTGTTGGATATGGAATTGATCGTTACGCCTTCCGCGCTGTCTTGCTTCAAAGGGGAATGGGGAATCGGGGACGGAGAATCCGTTCGGGTATTCGTGCGTTACGTTAGCGGCGGGGAGAAGCCTTTCGCGTTCGGCATTACGAGGGATACTCCGCTGGATGCGGCCGTGACGACGGTCGCGGAATTGATTACCTTCTATATGGAGAGCAAGGACGTGTGGTTTCTGGAAGGCAGAAGCCTAAAAATCGACTGCGAAGGCGAAGATATCGTCTATCGGTTGTCTTAGCGGATGTTTAGAGGTGGCAAAGATAATCGGTTTGATGTAAACTAATAATCATTATGTTTCGACTACGACGCAAGGTTGCTTAAAAAAGGAGAATTCAAGGATATGACGGTACATAGCAAGACGAATCACTGCAAAATCGTGGATTGCACCATCCGCGACGGAGGGCTCGTTAACAATTGGGATTTCAGCGTGGAGTTCGTCCAGGATTTGTACGAATCCTTAAACGCCGCAGGCGTCGAGTACATGGAAATCGGCTATAAGAACTCTCCGAAGCTGCTGAAGAGCGAAGGCACGGAAGGTCCTTGGAGATTCTTGGACGACGACTTCTTGCGCAAAGTTATTAAAGAAAAGAAAAATACGAAGCTCTCCGCCCTAGTCGACGTTGGACGGGTGGATGAAGCGGACGTGCTGCTCCGCAGCGATTCCATGCTGGATCTGATTCGCGTGGCCTGCTATGCTCGCGACACGGCTAAAGCCATCGAACTGGCAACCTTGTTCCACGAGCGCGGTTACGAGACGACGATCAACATTATGGCGCTCTCAGGCGTTATGGACAACGAGTTGAACGAGGCGCTCGCCATGATCAACGAAAGCCCGATCGACGTCGTCTACATCGTGGATTCTTTCGGAAGCTTGGATCCTGACGATATGCGCTTCCTGGTGGAGAAGTTCCGCCGCTCGCTGAAGAACAAACGCCTTGGCGTTCATACCCACAATAATCTTCAGCTTGCGTTCGCCAATACGCTCACGGCCGCTCAACTTGGCGTTGAATTCTTGGATGCATCCGTATACGGAATGGGCCGCGCCGCGGGCAACACGCCTACCGAGCTGCTGCTCGCCAAGCTGACTCGTCCGGAATACAGCCTTCGTCCAGTTCTCGGCATGATCGAGAAGCATATGATCAAGCTTCGCGAGAAAGACGAATGGGGTTATCTGATCCCCGACATGATCACCGGAACGCTCGACGAGCACCCGCGTTCGGCGATGGGATGGCGCGCTTCGGCGAAACGCGATCAATTCACGGAGTTCTACGACAAGATGACGACTCCCGAAGTGTACAACAAACAATAACCGATTCTCATGCAACCTTGAACAAGGAGCTAGCCCTATCGTCCGCGCGACGACGAGGGCTAGCTCCTTGTTTGGTTTGGGCGTTCGTTCGAAAAAGCTCGACAAAAACCGCTATATAAGCTATTGTTTTGTAAAATGATGGTATTTTATGGAGGAGAAGTCAGGATGGATAATCGCAATCGATTGCTTGTCCGCTTGATGAAACGCAAGAGCCTACCTTCACTCGTGCCGGATTATATTTGGCATCCCGGGGTGGACGAGGAGATTGCCGCGCTCTCGGAATCGGAAATGGCGAATGATCGCCCGGATGGTTGGTCGTCCGCCAGAGCTTGGAAAGCGGCGCTTCACCTATGGAACGACAGCTTAGCCGCCGCGCACCGTATCGTCGAGCCCATGAATAGCCCGACGAGCGCCGCGCTTCATGGCATCGTGCACAGACGCGAAGGAGATTTCGGCAACGCCAAGATTTGGTTTCGAATGGCGGGAGACCACCCCGCGTTCCATGGACTTCAATCTAGGGCGGCAAGCTTTCTCCGGCAGCAGCGGAACCCTCCAGGCCCGTTGAATAAAGTGTTCGGACAGATTGTCGCTCAGGGTAGTTGGAACCCTTATTTGTTCATCGAAGCGATCGCCATTCAGACGAATCACATCGGCGAGGAGTATACGCGGAACTTGCTCGAATGGCTGCAGCAATTGGAACTGGAAGCGTTCATGCGTTACCTAGAGGGAAGAATCGCGTTTGAACGGCCACCAGTTGAGTTCGCCGAGTAAGAACGAGAATGCCGGTACGACGAGCGTCATGAAGATCGTCGCGTATAGCAACAGTCCGATGAGTGTGCCGATGCCGATCTGAACGAGCGTGTCCACGCCCGAGAAGCTTAGCGCGCCGAACGTCCCTGCCATAATGACGGCGGCCGAGCCGATGACTCCTCCCGTCGTGCGCATCGCTTTGGCCATGGCGGCCGCGTTATGACCAGGTCTGTATTCTTCCTTGTACCTCGCCATTAAGAAGATGCTGTAATCGACCCCAAGCGCCACGATTACGAGGAAGACGAAAAACGACACCGTCCAGGAAAGACCCGGGAACCCCAACGCCTTCACGAATACAAACTCCGTAATGCCCATCGTAACGAAGTAATTAATCCCTAGCGAAAGCAAGACATACAGCGGCGCTATGATCGAGCGCAGCATCAAAACCAGAACGGCGAAAATGCCGATTAATACGAGCGCGGCGGTTCGGATAAAATCGACGTAGGAAATCCCGCGGAGCTCGTTATACTTGGCGGACACTCCGGTGACGAATACTTGCGGATCCGTAAGCGCCGTTGCATCCAAGCTATCGCGCAGCTGACCTGCGATTACCGGGATCGCGTCCATCGATGCGGCGGAGTATGGATTCGTGCTCAAGATAAGCTCGAACTTCGTCGTATGGCCGTCGGGAGAGATATAATAATCCATGGCCGCTTGACGTTCCGCGGAAATCGGTTTCGTCCCCTCGTTTCTTCCTTCGGGGCCGGAAATGCGCTTGAGTCCTCCAAGTTGCGACAGGACGAGCTTGCTCAATCCGTCTTCCCACAACCGAACGGCGGGAACGATGCCGATCCAGCCATGGCTAAGCGGTACGGCGCCGAGCGCGATCGTCTTGAGACCCTCGATGAGAGTTTGTTGTTCGTTCATGATCGCTTGTACGATGTCTCCGACGTTCGGTGCTTTAAGTTGCCCCGGGACGGTCAACTGTTCCGGCTTGCGGCCTAAGGGCCGAACGGCGCTTCTTACTTCGCTTACCCCTTCGGCGGCGGCAAGCGTAGCGCTTGCTTGCTCCAGCGCGGCAAGACCGGACGAAGAGCGCATCGATAACATCGAAGTGACGACGACGGTAACCGGAAAGGCTTCGCCGATGCCGAACGCTTTCTCCACTTGGCGGAAGCCTTGAACGGAATCCGACTGCGGATTAATCTCCGAGATGTCGTCGAAGGAACGTTTGCCTTGGAAAAGCAGAGACAAGGGCAGAAGAAGGATGAAGGAAGAGAGCAGGACAAGCCCCGATTTCCTCGAACATAATGAAGAGAGCTTCGCCCATACTCGGGATTCTTTTTCGGCATGATCCGGCGAGACTCGTTTATTTCCGGAGATCCAATGACCGAACAGAAGGATCAAAGCAGGCGTTAAGGTTAATGCGGCGGCTACCGTTACGACCATGCCGATAGCGACGCCTACGGCGGAACGGTATAAGCCGAATTCGGCAAAACCGATAAGGACGAAAGCGGCGAATACCGTGCTTGCCGAATACAGAATCGTTCTCGTTACTCCGCTCATGGCTTTGGTTAAGGCGACTGCTCGATTGCCATCGCTTTGCGAACGTAATTCCTCTCGGTATCGCTGAAGCAGGAGAATGCAATAGTCCGTCCCTGCGCCGAACAATACGGCAATGAGGAAAGATTCCGTAAAATGGGATACGGGAACGCCGAATCGAGCCGCGAACCCGATCAAGCCTCTGGATAGGATGAAACTGATTCCGATCGTGACCAAAGGAATGAGCGGAGTGACGGGCGAGCGGAAAACGATCAACAGAATCAGCAACACGATGCCGACGGTTAAAGCCTCCGTGCGGCGAAGTCCGTTTTCCGAGGATTGTTGGAAGTCCTGAGAGAGCATCGCCGTGCCCGTAAGCCGGGCTTGGGCGCCGTTAGGCACGCTTTCGAGCAACTGCTTGATTTTATTAAGCGCGATTTTCGTCTCTTCGTCGAAATCCGCGCGCGGCAGATTGACGACCGCGAGAATCGTCGTGCCGTCATGGCTTCGAAGCCGTTCCGCGAGCTCCGGCTGAGTTGCGGCGGAGAGCACGCTTATGATTTTAAGCTCCTCTTTGTCCGAATCGATTCGTCGAAGCAAGTCGTCCATCCATTCGAGGTCCGCGGTGCTTAACCCTTTATCGCGAGAGAGAACGATAACCGCGTTCGAGAGCGAACGCGAAGAGGGATTGATCCGTTGCATGAGATGCGTCGCTTGCACCGACTCGGCGCTGGCCGGCAGAAACTTCTGTTCGGTGTTGCGTACGATCGCTTGCAAGTCGGGTAAATAGAAGAAGGAGAGGGTAGCCGCCGCGAGCCAGGCGATCACGATCGCCCAGCGCAGCTTGGCTAATCCGCCGATCCAACCTTTCATGATGCGACTCAGCCTCCTGCCTTCGGTTTGATTGCGATAGCCGCTATTCTTGCCCGTACCCTTCCAACTGTCCGTCTCCGCGAATGGCGGCGGCGCGGTGCTGCGGGTTCGGATGGAAAAATCCTTTGCCTTCCAAATGCCGTCCTCCGATCGTCGTCGATTTGACCTCGACTTCGATTTCATGCGATTCCGCGAATCGTTTCAACAGCGCAACGTCGGTCATGCCGTCGATGTCGATATACCATAAGCGCGAGCCGTATTCCGATACGATCATTAGCTTGGCGCGCGAGAAAACGAGATTCCATGTCAACGGGCCCTGAGCGACGCTGAGCTCCGCCAAATCGTAAGTTTCCACTTCTGAACCATTCCTTTCTTACCGATATATTGATTGTAACGCGTATTTCGAAAAGCATGCAAACGGAAGTTGAGAAAGGGGGCGGTTCCATGAACCAATCTGCTATCGACATTCAGCAGCTAGGCGATCGTGCTTTCCTTTTGCGATGGAAGGAGCAGGTCGAATCCTCGACCGTCGCAGGCATGGCGCGGGCACTTGCCGAGCTAATCTTACCTTGGTTGCAAGAGGTGGTCCCGGCTTCGCGGACGATTGCTTTCTATATGAAGTCGGGCGAATACGATATGGGTAAGGCGGCGGAAGAAGCCGTTCGGCTTCTGCAAGGAATAAAGGGCTTGAAGCAGCATCGGCTGAGGCATGTAGAGCTTCCTGTCATCTACGGCGGAGATGCGGGTCCCGATCTTGCCGAGTGCGCCCGAAGAAGCGGGTTGTCGATAGAGCAATTCGTAGACCGTCACGCGGAAACGAGGTACGAGGTCGCGATGATCGGTTTCGCGCCGGGATTCCCTTACTTGAGCGGTTTGCACGATTCGTTGGCTCAGCCGCGGCGCGACACGCCTCGCATGTCGGTGCAGGCAGGCTCGGTCGGAATTGCCGGCAACCGGACGGGCGTGTACTCCGTCTCGTCGCCGGGAGGCTGGCAGATCATCGGCAGAACGCCCGTCCCGTTGTTCAGACCGGAAGCGGAGCGCCCGTTCCTGCTCGCGCAAGGGGACACGGTTAAGTTCATTCCCGTATCGGCGGATGCGGAAATACCGGTCGTTCCGAATGAACCCACGCCTGCGTTCGCACATGACAGCGGTAGCGGAGAGCGGATAAGCAACAGCGCTTTAAGCGTGATCAAGCCGGGACTGTTAACGACGATCCAAGATCTCGGGCGAACGGGATGGCAAGCTTACGGGGTGTCGGTCGGCGGCGCGATGGACGAGACGTCTATGCGCAAAGCCAACCTTCTGTTAGGCAACGAAGAAGCTGCCGCCGTTCTGGAATTGACCTTGATCGGAGGCAGTTATCTCGTCGAAAGCGATATCTTGATCGCGATATGCGGAGCGGATCTGCGCGCAACCGTGGACGGAGCCGGCTTACCGCTAAATAAACCGATATTGTTGCGCGGCGGGACGCGAATCGATTTCGGGTCGGTTTTGACCGGATGTCGGGCTTACGTCGCGATCGCCGGAGGCTTCGACGCGCCGCTAGTGCTAGGAAGCCGCAGTACGGATCCAAGGGCTCGGATAGGCGGAGGCTTCGGCAGAGCTTTGATCGCGGGAGATACGATCGGCGTTATGCCGCTATCTCCTCTTTCCCGCGAACTGATGAAAAAGCTCGGAAGCAAGGCGGACGATAGCGGCCTGCGCTGGAGCGAAACCGATTGGAGCGCGAAAGGTTGGGAGGAAAGTCTTCCATTCGCTGTCCAACCGTTGCGGAAACCGCTCCAACTTACGATTCGGGTGCTCTTGGGCGCGGAATGGGAACAATTCGCTAAGGAGTCGAAGGCAACGCTTTTCGAGGAACCCTTCAAAGTCGATGCTTCTTCGGATCGAATGGGGATGCGATTATCCGGCCATCCGTTAAAACGGGAGTTCGAGGATGAGCTCGAATCGCGCGGCGTCGTGCCGGGAACGATCCAAGTTCCGCCGAGCGGACAACCGATCATTCTGACTGCAGGGTGTCAACCGACGGGCGGATATCCGATCATCGCGCATGTCATTCGCGCGGATATTCCCTTGCTCGCGCAAGCCGCGCCGGGAGACCTGCTTACGTTCGAGTTCGTGGACTTAATAACTGCGGAGCGCGCGTTAAGGCATAGGGAGCGGGATATCGCGATATTAAAGGCCGGGGTGCGGATTCGCGCCCGCGGCTAGGAAAGTGAGGGAGGTACGCAAGGATGATTACGATCGACTTGAACGCGGATATGGGCGAAGGCTTCGGAGCCTACGAATGGGGAGCGGATACGAAGCTTTTGGACGATGTGACCTCTGCGAATATCGCCTGCGGATTCCATGCGGGCGATCCCCATATTATGCGTGCGACGGTAGCGTCTTGCATGGCGAAGAACGTCGCGATCGGAGCCCATCCCGGCTTGCCGGATCGTTTGGGCTTCGGACGCCGCGAGATGAAGGTAACTCCGGAGGAGGCTGCAGACTTCGTGCTCTATCAGGCGGGAGCTCTGCAGGCATTCGTCCGGGCGGCCGGCGGCGAGTTGAGTCATGTCAAGCTGCACGGAGCGCTCTATCATATGGCCGCCGGAAACGATGAGTTGGCTTTATCCATCGCGAACGCCGTCCGTTCTCTAAACCCCGCCTTGTCCATTTATGGGCTGAGCGGAAGTTGCCTGCATGAAGCGGCAAACAAAATCGGCATCCGATTCGTGTCCGAAGGATTCGCGGACCGGGCGTATACGGGCGATGGGAAGCTGCTGCCCAGGAATGTCCCCGGCTCCGTGCTCTCGGATGCGGAGGCGGTTGCCCGCCAAGCGGTATCGCTTGCCTTGGCTGGCCGTTGCGAGACGATATGCCTTCACGGAGACGCGCCCTATGCGGCGGAGCATGCGAAGCGGATCGCGGAGAGCTTGCGCGAATCCGGCGTTGCCATTCATCATCCGACAAGAAAATAGGCGAATAATGTCGAAAGATTGTCGGATTTATTTTCCAAGAAGCAGGAAATGGAAGTTCCGCGTGGAAAGGTTAGAGAGGGATTTAGAGTCTTTCTACCTAGATTAGGTATTTCGTCGGAGGCACTTGAATGTCGATTAATCGCGCCGAATGGAAAACGATGTGGATGGTTATCGCGGCGGCTGCCGTGTTTGGTTGCATACAGTGGGGAAATCAAGAGTTATTCGAAGTATTCGCTCCGATTAATCGTCATGCGGCGCATATCATTCTAGAGTCCTTGGCTTTCTCGATCTGCTTCGCTATTTTAATCCTCGGCTTAATGATATTCGTTCCTACGCTGTGCAGGCAACGACTCACTATGGCCGCCCTGTTCGCGGGGGTTGGATTGCTGGATTTGCTTCACGCGATCAGTTCGGAGGGAATGCCTCTATACGATCCCGCCAGCGAATCAACCCCGAGCATTCTATTCAATTGGATCTCGCAGTTGGTCGGCGCGTTAGGGATTCTTATCGTGTTTTCATTGAATAATTCGATCGTTAAGCGAAGAGCACGGTTATACGCGATTATTCCCGTAGTCGGAATCGTCGCCATCATCGCCATCGTCGTTTTCGAAATCGATGGATGGAACCGATCTGTTATCGATCGCCTGGCACCCGTGCAACAAGTAACGACACTGATTCTTTACGCAATCGCGATCGTCGTCGTTTTCTACCGCCACCGCGTAGAGAGACCGGCTTCGATGCTTACGATCGTTCAAGCGCTAATTTGGCTGTTTTTCTCCAAAATCGAGAGTTCGATGGGATCCGAGATCGGTTCGCTACAAAATTTGTTCGGAGAAGCGTTTAAGCTGATCGGCTATTATTTCTTGCTGCAAGGAATTTATTTCGTTCTGATCGAGGAACCTTACAAGCGGCAAAAGAAAACCGAGGCGCGCATCAACTATTTGGCTTTTCACGATGAACTTACGGGGCTTTCCAACCGGCGCCTATTCGCTGAACGGGTGAAAGCGGAGATGGCGCATTCCGTGCATGCCGGGAACCGGTTTGCGCTGTTATGGCTAGATGTGGATCGCTTCAAAACGATTAACGATTCGATGGGACATTCATTCGGGGATCGCCTGCTAATTTCCGTTTCCGAGAGGCTGACGAAATTCGCGGAGAAACCGGAGAACGTGTTCCGGTTAGGCGGAGACGAATTTGCTTTATTGCTGAGCAACATCGACGAAGTGGCAAAAGCGGAAAAAGCCGCGCAACGCCTCGTCGAGCTGTTCGAATTGCCGATCAAAGTCGGTTTATCCGCTTTCCACATTACGAGCAGCGTAGGCATGGCCCTCTATCCGGATGACGGCAACTCGCTCGATCTCTTGCTGCAGAATGCGGATACGGCGATGTATAGCGCCAAGGAGTCGCGCAATAGCTGGAAGAGATACGAACTGAAGATGAACTTGAAGGCGAAGGAAAAGCTGTTGCTCGAGAACGACTTGCGAATCGCCTTGGAGTTGGGGCAGTTTCATCTCGCTTACCAGCCATTGGTCGATCTGGAGCACGAGCACTTGGTCGGCGCCGAGGCGCTGCTCCGGTGGAGTCATCCCCTGCGCGGAGAAATACCTCCTTCGGAATTCATTCCGCTCTGCGAAGAGAACGGGTTCATTCTTCCGCTCGGAGAATGGGTGCTCCGCCAAGCTTGCAGCCAGATGAAGAGCTGGCAAGCTCAAGGCATTCCTCCGATCGTCATGTCGGTTAATTTATCGATACGCCAATTCCGTCAGCATGACCTATGTCAACGGATTGCCAAAGTGTTGGAAGAGACGGGGTTGGAGTCGCAATGGCTCGAGCTTGAGATTACGGAAAGCATCATGGCGGACGTTACTTTCGCTACGGAAATGTTGGAGCGGTTGAAGGCGCTTGGGGTACGGATCAGCATCGACGACTTCGGAACCGGATACAGCTCTCTCTATTATTTGAAGCGGTTCCCGATCGATAAGCTGAAGATCGACCGCTCGTTCGTGAACGACTTGCTGACCGACCGCAATGACGCGGCGATCGTTTCGGGGATCTCGGAGATGGCCCGTAACCTGAACTTGAAAGTAACGGCCGAAGGAGTCGAGAGCGCCGGCCAGGCCGCGTTCCTGAAGCAATTAAAGTGCCAGGAGGCTCAAGGTTTTTACTACTCCCGTCCCGTGCCTCCGGAACGATTCGTCGCTCTGTTCGATGGGGGCAAGGTAAAGCTGGATCACAAGGAAACGCCCGCATGAGCAAGATTCGGGGGAATAGATAAGCAGCCGCATTTGCGAGTCATCGCATCATGCGGTTTTTTTGTTTCTTGAAAAAATGTATTCTTCGTGAACCGACGTCGTTAAGTTGAACGGGCACTCCCGTTCGGGTACGATAGAATCAAATGTTGTTGCAAACGGCTAGCGCTAGAAGAGAGAGCAGGAGGCAGTCGTCATGAATTTATCGAATCGCATAAGCGCAAAAACTCATAAGAAAATATATCGCTTGGCCATGTTGTTCGCTTTGGGATTGTTCTACCTATTAAGCTCGGCCGGCCAAGCGGATGCGCATGCCGAACTCGTGCAAACCTCGCCGAAAGCGAACGCGAAAATGGAAGCGAGTCCGTCCACGGTCGAGCTTACGTTTAACGAGAGACTGGATAGCGGCGGAACGAAGCTGCAGGTGCTGAACGAATCTTCCCGCGACATCGCGAAAGGCAAGCCGGAGTCGTTAGACGGAGGTAAAACCATTCGCATCGCCTTGCCGAAGCTTGGCGAAGGACATTATACGGTTAGCTATTCCGTCATATCGGCGGATGGGCATCCCGTATCGGGGGCGTACGTCTTCACCGTGGGCAATCCCGCCCCGCTGCCGGACGCGAGCCAATTAGATCCGCATAAGCAGGTCGGACATTCCCACAATCACGGTAGTGCCGGTTTAACCCAACAATCTTTCCTGCTGTACGCTACTAGAATCCTGTATTACGCCGGGTTGCTTGCGGTAGCTGGCCTCGCGCTATGGAGCTTGCGGCGGAAAGTCCCGGAAGTCGTGAGGGAGACTCACAACCGAACGATCGGCTTGGCGGGCAAGTTCGCTTTGATCGCGACGCTTGCGTACGTCGTGTTCGGTCTTCAGGACTTGGCCCAGGGAGAACCCATCTCCGAATGGGGGCGGATATTGACGGAGACGACGATCGGGAAGTTGTATTTGGCGGAAGTCTTGCTTGCCTTGGCCGCGCCGCTGTTGCCGTCGCTAGGTTTCCAAGCTAGATTGTTCTGGGCTGCCGTCGCCTTGTTCATCGAAGCGTGGTCGGGTCATGCCGCGGCGTTCGAACCATTGGTTTATACGGTCGGTTTGGATTTCGTGCATCTTGCCGCCGCTTCGCTCTGGGGCGGAGGATTGATACTGCTGCTTGCGATCTGGTTCAAGGAGCGGCCCGAAGCGGGAAGGTTCGCCGTCGTTTTCTCCAAGTGGGCGTTGATCTCTTTCTTGGCGTTATGGGTAACGGGAATTTTGTCCACGTTAGCCTTCCTGCCGAAGCTGGATTATTTGTTCTATACGCCGTGGGGGGACTGGCTGATCGCCAAAGCCGCGATTTCCGTACTGGTCGCGATCACCGCTTTCTTAATCCGTCTGCGTCTCGGCAAAGGCGAACTCCCTCGCGGATATTTGCTGAAGATCGATGCTGGCTTATTGGCCGCGATCGTGCTTAGCGTCGGGGTGTTGACTTATCAGACGCCCCTTCCATCGAACGAGCCGTTGAATTTCCACCGCATGGGCACGGAAATGCACGTGACGTTAAGGGTTACGCCTAACGCGCCGGGCGATAACGAGTTCAACTTGAAAATATGGTTGCCCGAGAGCGTCGGCGAAGGCGTACCGAAGAAGGTTCAACTTCGCATGCTGCCGCTCGGCAAAAAAGACATGGGTTTCATCGATGTGCCTCTTGAAGCTTACAATGACGAAGAACTCGACGCTTTCCCGGATTATAAGAAATCGACTTATCAGGCGACCGGACCGTTTCTTCCGTTCGCCGGACAATGGGAGATGCAGGTTAGGGTAACGGATGCCGACGACAACGAGCGCGTCGTGGAAACGACATACAGGATCTACTAAGCAATCCACGATTGATGGAGCAAGGAGGAGATACGATGGAGAACCGCAATCAAGGCAGGCGCCTCAAATGGCTCATTCTGTTGATTCCGACGTTAACGATCGGACTATGGGAATACGTACGCCATGCGTTCCTGTTGCCTTATTTGTCGATGGATCTCGGCAACTTCCTCGCTCCGTTTATCGTGCTTGCGGTGACGCTCACCGTGGTAAGAAGCTTGTTCTCGCGTCTCGAACAATCCCAGCGCGAACTTCAACGGGAGAAGGGAGCGAACGCCGCGTTGGAAGAACGGGAACGGCTGGCGAGGGAGCTGCACGACGGAATCTCGCAGTCGTTGTTCTTGCTGGCGGTCAAGCTGGATCAATTGGATGAATTGAAGGTCGAAGGACCGGTAAAATCGTTGGCCGATGGCTTAAGGGAAACGGTTCGGGTCATGCACGAGGACGTGCGGCAGGCGATCGCGAATTTGCGGCAGCCGCCTTCTCCCGCAGCGGCAGCGTGGGTGGTGCCGTTGCGTGAATTGTTAGGGGAAACTGCGGGGATTACGGAAGCGCGGGCGGATTTCAATTGGAGCATTCCGGACGGGAGTTTGTCGGATAAAGAAAAAGTGGAGCTTCACGCCTGCGTTAGAGAGGCGTTGATGAACGTCCGCAAGCATGCGAAAGCGACTCAAGTATTCGTGATCGGCGAAAAGGACGACTTCGGCGGTTTCCGTTGCGCGGTCGAGGACGACGGCATCGGTTTTGCATGCGACCCGTTGGACGCGCCCGGAAGATTCGGGTTGCGTATGGTCAGAGATCGCGCCAAGGGGATCGGTTGGGCTTTCCTGGCGGAGCGCCGGGGGAACCGAACGGTCGTCGAGTTAAGCAAGCGGGGAGGAGGAGCGCAATGAGCGGTAAAGTACGCGTCTTATTGGCGGACGATCATAGGCACGCGCGCGAAGGCATGCGCACGATCGTGTCCGCGATGTCCGATTTCGAAATCGTCGGGGAAGCTTCCAGCGGCGAGGAAGCGATCGAACAATCGGTCCGGCTTATTCCCGATCTCGTTCTCATGGATATCCAGATGCCGGGGATGGGCGGACTGGAAGCGGTGAAATCGATCAAGAACGCGAACCCCGCCGTGAAGATCGTCATGGTTACGGTATCCGACGATGCGGCGCACCTATTCGAAGCACTGAAGAAGGGGGCGCAAGGGTACCTCCTCAAAAACTTGAATCCGTCCGCATGGAGAGATTATTTGCGAGCGGTCGCGCTAGACGAAACGCCGCTTAATCCGGATATCGCGATGTCCATCCTTAGGGAGTTCTCTTCGAGGAAAGCCAACGTCGGGACGGTTGCCAGAGAAAAGGAAAGCGATGGCGAGCTGCTGACTCCCAGGGAAAAGGAGATTTTGCAGGAAGTCGCCCGCGGACAGACGAACCGCGAAGTGGCCGCATCGCTCAACCTGTCCGAGCACACCGTCAAAAATCATCTCAAAAACATTTTGCAGAAACTTCACTTAGATAACCGGGTACAATTAACCCGCTACGCTTACGAACGGGGCATGGTGGAGACGGATTAGGCTTCAAGAGGATGGCGTTCGCGAGATCGTCACAAACCTGGCCCCGATATGACTCTTTCGAGTCATGCGGGCCGGTACGATACGGGCTATACTTGGGAATATCAACTAACCCGTACAGGAAAGGTCGGATTCATTCCCATGAAAAAAAGCATTTCTCTCGTTCTCGTTCTATTATTGACGGTTGCGTTCGCGGGCATTGCCAGCGCGCACGTCACGGTTCAACCGAAGGAAGTACCCGCGGGCTCCTATCAAGTGTTCACGGTTCGCGTTCCGTCCGAGAAAGACGCGGCGACGACTCAGGTGAAGGTCGCGATTCCGGAAGGCGCGGACGTAAGCCGCGTCGAGGCGAAGCCGGGCTGGACGTACGCATTCGAGAAGGGCGCCGGCGATAAAGTCGTCAGCATCACGTGGAAAGCGGACTCGGCGGGAATCGGAGCTACGGAGTTCGCGGAATTCCGGATGCAAGGTAAAGTGGCCGACGATGCGAAGGAACTCGTATGGAAAGCCTATCAGACGTATTCGGACGGCGAAGTCGTCGAATGGACCGGAGCTGCCGACGCCGACAAGCCGGCATCCGTTACGACGGTTACCGCTAAGGTAGCCGGCGATGGCCATGGCCACGGCGTGTCCGCGGCTACAGAGGAAGAGCACGGCGACGAAGGTCGCGATACGCTGACTCTGTCGCTATCGATCGCGGGACTCGCGGCAGGCTTGCTGGCTCTGCTGGTAGTTTTGTTCCGGAAACGGGCATAACGGATACTACAAAACGATCGTTCGGCCTCCATGCCGGACGGTCGTTTTTTTCGATGTATCCCTTCAGCCCTAGATGGACGCAGTGCAACCTGCAAAAAGTACAGTGGGAATTCTTATTTCGGCGAAATGGTACTACCAACCTGCAAATCGTACAGGCGATTTTGGGGAAAAGGTAAAATTAGAGCGAAATAAGCAAATTGACATGTATGAAATGCAGGTTGGGGAGCGAAAAACGGAAACTTCCATAAAAATACCTGCAGTAAATGCAGGCTGGATCAAAGTCCGAGGCTACGAGCAGAAGGTTATCAAGAAGAGTAAGGAATCGTTCCTTCGACTGAATCGGCAAATACCTTCGAAATCGGGCGAATACGCGGCCATTCCGGCTTGCTACTGAGTTTCGCTTGCCCTATAATAGAGGATAAATCAAAATGCATTGATGGAGACAAGTAAGCAGTGCCTTCTTTCAGGGAGGGAACGCCATGGACTGGGAGCGTTCCTAAGAACACAGGCTGCCGAAATTCTCTCCGGAGCAGTCCTCTGAACGTCCGACTTAACCGTCGCGTCAGTAGGGGGAACCGGCTCGCGGCCCGTTACGCCGCATGATGAGGGAATGTCCGGCGCATGAGCGCAAGGGCGTCGGCAAGTCACTTATGCGACGCAACGGCATTCCGATAAAGGGTGGTACCACGGTCTTTTCGTCCCTTACGGGAGAGAAGGCCTTTTTTGTATTTAAACGCGATAAGGAGAGATTGGGTATGAAACAAAGATTAGAAGCGCTTCGGGTCGAGGCGCTGGAGCAATTGCAAGGCGTCGCCGACGCTGCAAGCTTAAACGATCTTCGCGTACAGTACTTAGGCAAGAAAGGGCAGTTGACGGAAATTTTGCGCGGCATGGGCGCGCTTAGTGCCGAAGAGCGTCCCGTAATCGGGCAAGTGGGCAACGAAGTTCGTGCGGCCATCGAGGCCGTCATCGCGGAGAAACAAGAAGGCTTCGATCGCGCGGCAACCGCACATCGTCTGCAAGCGGAGACGATCGACGTTACGTTGCCGGGCAAAGAGGTGGGCACGGGTTCCGTTCATCCGTTGAATAAAGTCGCGCAGGAGATCGAAGATATTTTTATCGGAATGGGCTACACGATCGCGGAAGGACCCGAAGTCGAAACGGATTATTTCAATTTCGAGGCGTTGAACCTGCCGAAGAACCATCCGGCTCGGGATATGCAAGATTCCTTCTATATTACGGACGAGATCCTGCTTCGCACGCACACGTCGCCGGTGCAAATCCGCACGATGAAAGCGATGAACGGCAAGACGCCGGTGAAGGTCATCTGCCCTGGTAAGGTTTATCGCCGCGATGACGACGACGCGACGCATTCGTTCATGTTCCACCAGATCGAGGGGCTCGTGATCGGACCGAACATTCGGATGAGCGATCTTAAAGGTACTTTGTTGCAGTTCGTGCAAGAAATGTACGGCCCGCAAATGCAAATTCGGCTGCGTCCGAGCTTCTTCCCGTTCACGGAACCGAGCGCCGAAGTCGACGTTACTTGCGCCCAATGCGGCGGCAGTGGCTGCCGGATGTGCAAGCACACCGGTTGGATCGAGATTCTCGGCTGCGGCATGGTACATCCGAAGGTGCTCGAGCACGGCGGCTACGACCCGAACGAAGTGACCGGCTTCGCTTTCGGCATGGGCGTGGAGCGGATCGCGCTGTTGAAATACGACATCGACGATATCCGCCATTTCTACGGGAACGATACTAAATTCTTGAATCAATTCGCGAAAATGTGACGACGTCGCACGGCAGAGCTTACACGAACGAAGGGCGACGGGCCCATTACTATGGATAAAATGAGGGGAGTTTCCCATGAACATATCTTATCGGTGGTTATCCGATTATATCGATCTGAGCGGCATTGACGCTCAACAATTGGCGGAAATGATGACGCGCGGAGGAATCGAGATCGACTCCGTTCCTTCCCGCAACGCGGGAGTTAGCGGCGTCGTGGTCGGTTACGTGACCTCGCGCGAGAAGCATCCGGATGCGGATAAGCTAAGCGTCTGCAAAGTAGACGTAGGTACCGGCGAGGAACTGCAAATCGTGTGCGGAGCGGCGAATATCGGTGCCGACATGAAGGTGCCGGTCGCAATGGTCGGCGCCAAGCTCCCCGGCGGACTGGACATTAAGCGGGCAAAGCTTCGCGGCGTGGAGTCGCAAGGCATGATCTGTTCCGCGCGCGAGCTCGGAATCAACGACAAGCTGCTGCCTAAGGAACAACAAGAAGGCATTCTCGTATTGCCTTCGGATACCGAAATCGGGCGCGATATTCTGGACGTCCTTGCCTTGAACGATTCCATTTTGGAATTGGACCTGACGCCTAACCGTTCGGATTGCTTGAGCATGCTTGGAGTGGCTTACGAGGTCGCGGCATTGACCGGTCGTCCTCTGGAGCTTCCGGAGCCGGAGAAAGACATTCATCCGGCCAGCGACGTAACTTCCGACCATGTACGGGTAGGAATTACCGCGGATGAGTTTTGCTCGCTCTATACGGCTCGCTACATCAAAGGAGTCAAGATCGCTCCGGCTCCCCAATGGATACAAAATCGCTTGATCGCCGCCGGAGTTCGCCCGATCAACAACATCGTGGACATCACGAATTATGTCATGCTGGAGTACGGCCAGCCGCTACATGCGTTCGACGCGGCGAAAGTAGCCGGCGGCAAGGTAGATGTCCGCCTTGCTCGCGAAGGCGAAACGCTAGTCACGCTTGACGGTCAAGAACGCAAGCTCGAGCCGCAAATGCTGGTGATCGCGGACGCGGAGAAGGCGATCGCTCTAGCTGGCGTAATGGGCGGTTTGAATTCGGAAGTGTCCGAAGAGACGACGGAAATCTTGTTGGAATCGGCGAAGTTCGATGGAGGCACGGTTCGCCGCACTTCGCGTCAACTGGGCTTGCGGTCCGAAGCTTCGGCGCGTTTCGAGAAGGAAGTCGACGCGGGCCGCGTACGTTCGGCGCTCGATCGCGCGGCCGGGCTGATCGCTCGGTACGCGGGAGGACACGTAACCGAAGGAATCGCGGAGGCGGAAGTTTCTTCGCCGGCGACGGTTCAAGTGGAATTATCGCTCGACCGCGTGAACGGAATGCTCGGGACGGAGCTCTCTTCTTTGGAAGTCAAGACGATCCTCTCCCGTCTGCAATTCCCGGCTGAAGCGAAGGGAGATGGCGCTTGGCTGGTTACGGTACCTTCTCGTCGCGGAGACATTAGCCGCGATGTCGATCTCGTCGAGGAAGTCGCTCGCCTGCATGGCTACGACGAGATTCCGACGACGCTGATCGAAGGACCGACGACGGCGGGCAAGCTGACGAAGTCGCAGGAAATACGCAGAGAACTGCGCCAGATCTTGACGGGCGCGGGCGTGCACGAAGCGGTATGCTACTCCGTAACGTCGGAGAAACGCACCGGATTATTCGGAGAGCTATCGGGCGAAGCGAAACCGATTCCGCTTGCGATGCCGATGAGCGAAGAGCGGAGCGTGCTGCGCACGACTCTATTGCCGAGCTTGATCGAAGCGGCCGCTTATAATCTTACTCGCAAAAATAACGATATCGCGTTGTTCGAGATCGGCAACGTTTACCATACGGACGAGGAGGCTCTAACGCGGTTACCGCAGGAGAAGCCTCGCCTGTCCTTGCTGCTGAGCGGCAACCGCCGCACGGCAAGTTGGAACCGGACGGCCGAAGCCGTCGACTTCTACGACGCGAAAGGTTATTTGGAGAAAGCGTTCGAACGTCTGGGGCTTGCCGGACGGATCTCTTACTTTGCCGCGCAGCCTGAAGGCTTCCATCCCGGACGTACGGCGTCGATCGGGATTCATACGGAACGCGGTACGGAAACGATCGGTTACGTCGGTCAACTGCATCCCGATGTCCAGCGAGAATTCGATCTTCCCGATACCTATGTCGCCGAAATCGAGCTTGCGCCGATCTACGAATACGCGGACCGTCGCATCGAATACCGTACGCTTCCGCGTTATCCGGCTATCGAGAGGGACATTGCGGTCGTGGTCGAACGCAACGTAACAGGCGGCGCTTTGACGGCGGCGATCGAAGCCTCCGCAGGCGAATTGTTGGAGTCCGTGAAAGTATTCGACGTCTATATGGGCGATCGGATTGCGAGCGATAAGAAGAGCATTGCGATAGCGCTCGTCTACCGTCATGCGGAACGTACGTTGACGGACGAGGAAGTTATCGAAACCCATAACCGGGTTTTGACTCAATTGGAACAATCTTTCGGCGCGGAACTTCGTAAATAGCAAAAACTCAGGCAGGAAACGGGCTCAGAGGCAGCGAATACATCAAGACGCCGCTTGGCGGAAGATGGTTCGCTGCTTTTCTATCTTAATTCTCGAATGCGAAAAGCGAACGAATGGACATCAATAAGGTTACATAACAATGAACGCAATGGGAGGATCACGCTGTGAACGCTAACGACAAAACGCGTGTGACCGTTGACATATATGGAACGCAATATACGCTAACGGGCCACACCAGCACGGAGTATATGAAACGGGTAGCCGCACTGGTCAACGAGCAAATGAGTAAAATCAATAGCGGGTCGCCCCGCTTGGATCTGCCGAAGCTAGCGGTGCTAGCCGCGGTCAATATGGGAGAAGAGCTGCTGCGGGTGCGCAGGGAAAGCGAGCAGCTGCTTAAGGAAGAAGTCGGTTACAAGAAACGGATCGAGGAACTCGAAGGGCTTCAAGAGGATACTGTGCAGGAGCTGGCTTCCGTAAGAGCCTCGGCCGAGGAAGAGTTAGCGGCTGTCAAGGCTCGCTCGGAAGAGGAACTCAACTCCGTACAGACTCTTGCGCTTGAGGAAATCGAAACTTTGAAGGCGCAGTCCGAGCAACGCTTGGCATCCGCGAAATCGCTGGCAGCCCAAGAGTTGGCTAAGCTTCAGGACCGGGCAGAAGAGGATCTAGGGCTTGCGCGCGCCCAAGCGACAAAAGAACTAGAGAAAGTTAGGGCGCAGGCAGCGCGGGAGCTGGAAAGCTCGCTCGCGCAATCTGCCGAGGAGCTGTCGAGAACCAAAGCTCAAGCCGCGGAAGAGCTAGGGAAAGCACAGGCGCAAGCAGAAACAATCGCGGAAGAACTGGCGAGAGAACGAGTTCACGCGGCGCAAGAACTAGATCAAGTACGTTTGGAAGCTACTCATGAATTGGAAAGCGTACGTGCTCAGGCTGCCCATGAATTTGAAAACATGCGGGCTCAAGCTGCGCAAGATCTGGAGCTAGCGCAGACGATAGCGGGCGAAGAGCTGGGAAGGGCTCAAGAGCAAGCGGAAGAAGTTGCTCGAGAGCTGGAGCGCGTGCGTACTCAAGCCTCGCTGGATTTGGATAACATGAAGAAGCAGGCTGCACAAGAGTTGGAAGGCGTCCGGCTTCAAGCGGTTCAAGAACGCGAACAGGCTCAAGCGCAGGCAACTCTTGAATT
This sequence comes from Cohnella endophytica, assembly GCF_003628305.1. Lineage (GTDB taxonomy): Bacteria > Bacillota > Bacilli > Paenibacillales > Paenibacillaceae > Cohnella > Cohnella endophytica. The sequence goes on from NZ_RBZM01000005.1 coordinate 180,275, forward strand.
GGAAGAAGCAAAAGCTTTCGCGACGTTGGAGGTTGAGGAAGTTCGAGCGATCGCGGCAGTGGAGCTTGAAGGCGCGAAGGAACATGCCGCGCAACAGTTGCAGTCGGTTCAGGCGCAAGCCGCGCTGGAGCTAGAACAGGCGATCGCAAAGGCCGCGGAGCAGTTAGAGCTGGAGCGTATCGATGCACAGGATCGGCTCGATAGCGCCGGGTCGGACGCGGAGAAGGAACGCGAACAGCTGCAGGCGGAATCCGCTCGCCAGCTTGCGCTCTTGAAAGAACAAGCCGCGAACGAGCTGCAAAGAATCAAGACGGAAGCCAACCAAGCGTACCAGCGGGTGAAATCGCAAGCTGCGCAAGAGCTCGAAGCGGCCAAAGCTCTTAACGAGCAACAGTTAGAGCAAATGCGCATTCAAGCGGTTAGCGAGCTGGAGAACGCCAAGACGGAAACCGCCGAGCTTGTCGATCAATTCGAAGTGGAGCGGGCAGAACTGCTGACTCGGCTATCGGAGCAAGTTAGCGTGCACGTTTCCGAGATTGAGACATTATCGAGCAGGCATGCGGAAGAATTAGAAGCGTATTCCGCCGAATTGGAAACGCTGGCCGCTGAATTACGCGCGGAGAAAGCCGGACGCGCCGAAGATCTAGCATTAGCCGAAAATGCCAGAGCAGACGAAATCCGAGAGCTGGATCTAAAGCGAATCAACGAACTGGAACAGTCGGATCAACGGAGAACGGCAGAACTCAAGTCCATCGTCGAGAAGAAGGATGCAGAAATTCAAGAGATCAAAAACAAAGCGAACTCTGAAACAAACGATATCGAAGCCATTTATTCGGAGGAGCTCGAGCTGGTGAAGTCCGAGCTTGAGACGATTAGTACCGAACGAAACAAGTTGGCGACTCAGGAAATCGAGTGGAAACGGATAACCGGCCAGCTCGAAAGCGACGTGGAGCATTGGGCCAAAGTCGCCGAAGATCAACGCCGAACCGTCATCGAACAGCAGGAAATGCTGCAGGAAGTCGAAGAGCAGACGTCCGAGCGGCAAAGCGCGCTGTCCGCGGCGATCGAGAAAGCCGAGCAAGAGCGCGACGAGCTCGCGCGGCAAATCGGCGAGCGGGATGCATGGGAGAAAGCGTGGAGCGACTCGATGCAAGAAATGCAAGCTCGACTCGCGTCCGCGCAGCAAGATCGGATAGCCGCGGACAATCGCGCGGCGGCGTTGGAAGATCGTATCGCCGAGTTGAGCGATGCGGGCGTGGCATTGCGCGCGGCCGCGGAACGGGCAGAGCGAGAATTGGAGGCTGCGCTCGCGGAAGCGGCGGCAGCACCAGCCCGCGAGGCGGAAGTCGAAGCCGCTTCGCAAGAGGAATTGCGCGAGCTGGCGAAGCGGAGCGAACGTCTAGAATCCGAGCTAGCGGAGTTGAAGCGGGAGCACGATGCGCTGGGCGTTGACTACGCGAAGCTTCAGAACGAGTACAATGAGTGGATCGATTTGCTGGAACACACGTAAGCCATACCGAAGAACGACAAAAAAAGCGGTTCGCCCTTCGCTCATTCGAGCCGGGCGAACCGCTTTGTCGATCATTCGATTAGCTTACGACAAGCTTCGAGATCATTTGCTTGTGGCCGCTGCCGCACATAATGCTGCAGTGGATCTCATACGTGCCCGCAGGCAAAGTGACGACTTTCGATTTATTGCCGCGAATTTCGATGCCCTGTCCGACGATTTCGATTCCGTGAGCGCCTTTGGTGTTGTTAAGCGTCAGCTTAACGGGCGTGTCTTTAGGCATATCGTATTCGGTTTTGTCGAATGCCCATGTCGTCGCGTTGATGACGATTTCCTGCGAAGCCGTTTCCTCGGCGGGCGAGCCGGCCGGACTTTCCGATGCTGTATCGTTCTTGTTGCCGCCGCATGCCGCTAGCGCCAGCACCAATGCTGTTAACGTAAGTAGTAAAGCGAGTTTTCTTTGCATTTCCTTATCCCTCCGGACTTTTGATTTACGGACGCTTCGAATCTCCCGCAAGCGAGATTAGCTCCCGTCAGCCCATATTGTACCATAGGTAAGGTAAGGCGGAACGAGCCAACCGTGGCGGAAAAATGAAATTAACAGCAGCTTCCTTTCAGCGACCCGCCGGCTCTCATTGCCGAAAAAACCAACAGTGGTCTGGAAGAACCTTATTTCGGCGGATTGGGCTCATGCGGAGTAGTTAGTGGTCTGGCAGAACCTTATTCGGCGGATCGTGCTCATGCGGGATAGTTAGTGGTCTGACGGAACCTTATTTCTGCGGATCGTGCTCATGCGGGATAGTTAGTGGTCTGGTAGAACCTTATTTCGGCGGATGGGGCTCATGCGGGATAGTTAGTGGTCTGTCAGAACCTTATTTCGGCGGATGGGGCTCATGCGGGATAGTTAGTGGTCTGCCAGAACCTTATTTCGGCGGATGGGGCTCATGCGGGATAGTTAGTGGTCTGTCAGAACCTTATTTCGGCGGATGGGGCTCATGCGGGATAGTTAGTGGTCTGTCAGAACCTTATTTCGGCGGATGGGGCTCATGCGGGATAGTTAGTGGTCTGACGGAACCTTATTTCTGCGGATCGTGCTCATGCGGGATAGTTAGTGGTCTGGTAGAACCTTAATTCGGCGGATCGTACCAATCAACGCGAAAAACGCGATGACAACCCCTTCCGCGGAACGGAAAAAAGGATATCGTCGCGTTTCTCGCCAGCCAGATCTTTTAGTCCCGTTTAATCCCGGCGGCGGTGCATCGCTTCATAAGGAGTGGATACGGGAATGAACAAGTCGATGATCCCGATTACGAGCGCAGCCATTAGGGCGCCGACTACGGATACGTGAACATGGCCCACTACGAATTGGGCTAACCAGATCACTAGCGCGCTCGATAGGAACCCGACGATGCCGCGGCCGAACGGCGTGACCCTTTTGCCGAAAATCCCTTCGATAACCCACCCCAGAACGGCGATTACGACCGCAAGCATGAGAGCGCTCCAGAAGCCTCCCACGGAGAACTGGGGTACCAACCATCCCACCACCATTAATACGATGGCCGAGACGATAAAGCGAACGACTGTTCCAAGAAAATTCATTTTATCGACCTCCTTATCCGGTAGTGTGCCCTTAGATTTAAACCCGTATGAGTGGAAGGTTTCGCAAGATCAAACGATTCGGCTATAATAGAGGGCGAAGGAGATGAATTCCGCCGTGAACGACAAGGCCTTACATACATTGGAATACGATAAAATCGTGCAGAGGCTGATCGGACTGACTTCGACAAGCTTAGGCAGAGAAGAAGCGGAGAAGCTTTCCCCATCCCGCGAGCTTTCCGTCGTGCAACGCCGACTGGCTGCGACCGATGAAGCTTCGCGTGCGGTCGCGCTGAAAGGCACGGCTCCTTTCGGAGGAATAACGGATATTCGTTCTTCCCTGTATCGGGCGAAGCTGCAAGGCATTCTGCAGCCGCCGGAACTTATGGAAGTTGCCCAATTCATTATGGGTTCCCGCAGGCTTAACCGGTTTATCGCGTTGGCCGGGGAAGAAACCGCATTGCCGCTGCTAGCCGATTTGTGCGAGCCGTTAACGGATTACAAAGCGTTGGAGGACGATATCCGCCGCTGCATCGACGAGCAAGGCGAAGTGCTGGATTCGGCTAGTCCCGAGCTGGCTTCGGTCCGCAGGGATATTCGAATCAACGCGGGCAGGGCGAGGGAGAAGTTAGAAAGCTTAGTCCGATCTTCATCCGTGCAGAAAATGTTGCAGGACGCATTGATCACGATGCGAAACGACAGGTACGTCATTCCCGTAAAACAAGAGTACCGCGCGCATTTCGGGGGGATCGTGCACGATCAATCCGGAAGCGGAGCTACTTTGTTCATCGAGCCGGAAGCGGTCGTGCAGATGAACAACAAGTTGCGGGAACTTAAGATCAAGGAACAGAACGAAGTGGAACGCATTCTTCGCAAGCTGACCGAACAGGTCGGAGAACGCGCCGATTTGTTGACGGGCGACGCGGAACTCCTCGGGATGATCGATTTTATTTTCGCCAAGGCGTCACTGGCTCATGCGCTCCATGCGACGCTTCCGGAAATGAACGACGAAGGCAAACTGCTGCTGCATAAAGCCCGTCACCCCCTCATCGAGTTCAAGCAAGCGGTTCCGATCGACATCGAGCTAGGGGAAACGTACACCTCGATCATCGTGACCGGACCGAACACGGGCGGTAAGACCGTCTCCTTGAAGACGATCGGGCTGCTTAGCCTAATGGCGATGTCCGGTTTATTCATTCCCGCGGAAGACGGAAGCAAGCTGTGCGTATTCGATGGCATCTACGCCGATATCGGCGACGAGCAAAGCATCGAACAAAGCTTAAGCACGTTCTCGAGCCATATGACGAATTTAATCTCGATGCTGAACCAAGTGACGCGCAGAAGCCTCGTCCTGCTCGACGAATTAGGAGCGGGCACGGATCCGGCGGAAGGCTCCGCGCTTGCGATCGCCATACTGGAGCATCTGCAGAAGCTGGGGTGTCGGCTCATCGCGACGACGCATTACAGCGAGTTGAAAGCTTATGCGTACAATCGCGAAGGGATCATCAACGCAAGCATGGAATTCGACGTGGCCACGCTTCGGCCGACTTATCGTTTGCTCGTCGGCGTTCCGGGCCGAAGCAACGCGTTCGCGATCGCGGAACGGTTAGGACTTCCGAAGAGCATTATCGACCATGCCCGCGGAGAGGTAAGCGAAGACGAGCTCAAAGTCGATTCGATGATCGCTTCCTTGGAGCAAGATCGCCTGCAGGCTCAATCCGAACGTCAACTCGCCGAGAGGATGCGCCGGGAAGTGGAGAAATTGCAATCCGATATGGAAGAGGAACGGTTTAAGCTGCAAGAGCAAAAGGCGAAGTTGTTGGAGAACGCGCGAGAGGAAGCGCGGCAAGCGATCTCCAAAGCGAAGCGCGAGGCGGAAGAAATCATTGGGGATCTTCGTCGACTGGCTTTGGAAGAGGGCGCTTCGGTGAAGGAACACAAGTTGATCGAAGCTCGGCGCAGGTTGGAAGACGCCGTGCCGTCGCCTGTCGCGAAGCCGAATCGTTCTTCCGGCGCCAAGCAGGGCAAGATCGAGTCGGGAGATGAAGTGAAAGTGCTCAGTCTGGGCGGCCAGAAGGGGCATGTCGTGGAATTGATCGGCGGCTCCGAAGCGATGGTTCAGCTTGGCATTCTCAAGATGAAAGTAGCTTTAGCGGATCTTGAACCGATGCGAAAGTCCGCATCGAGTAAAGCCCCGATCGCTCAGGCGACGATCGTCAAGCGTTCTCGTGACGAGAACGTTCGCACGGAGTTGGATTTGCGAGGGATGATGCTGGACGAGGCGATCATGGAAGTAGATCGATTCCTAGACGAAGCATTTCTGTCCAACCTCGGCCAAGTGTACATTATCCATGGTAAGGGAACCGGAGCGTTGCGAACGGGAGTTCAGGAATTCCTGCGACGCCATAAGCACGTGAAGAGCTATCGGCTAGGCCAATTCGGGGAAGGCGGCGCGGGGGTATCCGTGGCCGAGCTTCACTAACGGGAGGTCATCACTCATGGACGGAATGGTAGATTCCTTATTGTCTCACCCTTTTCCGGCGATGATAGCGTATTTCTCGGTTGGAATATTGGCGTTGATCGTATTTCTCGCGGCATTCGAGTGGGTAACGAAATACGACGGCTGGAGCGAGATTCGTAAGGGCAATCTATCCGTGGCCATGGCGACAAGCGGAAAAATATTCGGAATATGCAATATTTTTCGCTTCTCCATCGAGGCCAAGGATTCGATCTATCATAGCTTATTATGGGCGGCGGTAGGCTTCGTGCTCCTGTTGGTGGCCTACTTTTTATTCGAGTTTTTGACGCCGGTGTTCCGAATCGACGAAGAGATCGAGAAGGATAACCGCGCGGTCGGATTACTGGCGATGGTGATCTCGGTTTCGCTTTCTTATATTATTGGCGCTGCCGTCACATAACGGAGGACAAAGGAATGAAATATTTATGGGGCACGCTTTTCGCGTTGGCCGTACTGTTCGTAGTTATCGGAGTTATCTACATGATGAGGGAGGCGTAAAAATCATATGGCCGTCGTAATCTGTCCATGGTGCCAAAGTGAGATTATTCAGGAAGAAGGCCAAGAGCCGGAAAAGTATTGTCCGGTATGCGATAACGAGCTTGACGGTTACCGTACGCTTAAGCTGAACATCGGCGAAGATGAGGATGAATACGATGACGAGGAAGACGATGCGGGAGAGGATCAGGCTACCGTTATTTCGATCGATGACGAGGACCTGAGCTGGGTCGACGAGGAGACTTTGGTCGAACCGAACGACGAGCTGCAGCAATTCGAGGAAACGGTCGAACAACTGCTGAACGAGCAGGAATTAGTGCCCGAATGCCCGGTATGCAGGGAGTACATGGTCGAATCCGGCGAACTGCTGATCTCGGCCAATCAATTCCGGCATAGAACGTCCGAAACGTTGGGCGGAGATGCGGTAATCGAAGCTCCGTTTACGCTGACGATGTATGTATGTCCTTCGTGCTTCGCCGTTCAACAGATTTTGGGAGATGCGCATCGGCACCAGGTCGTGCGTCGTTTAAGCTTGGAGCCCACGGAGGGCAACGAGAAATGACGAGAATGGTACGATCGGTCATCGAGCTGATCGGCGACACTCCGGCGATTCGGCTGCAGAGACTAGCAGGTCCGGACGACGCTGAAGTATACGTAAAGCTGGAGAAAATGAACCCGAGCGGAAGCGTCAAAGACCGCGCCGCCTCCGGTTTGCTCATCGACGCGGAAGCGCGCGGAATAATCGGCCCCGGCAGCACGATCGTGGAGCCGACAAGCGGCAACACGGGCATCGGCTTGGCGATGTACGCGGCGGCCAAAGGATATCGCCTCATTCTGGTCATGCCGGATAATATGACAGCGGAACGTATCGCCCTTGTTCGGGGATACGGCGCGGAAGTCGTATTGACCCCGGCCGCGGAACGCATGCCGGGATCGATCGCCAAAGCGCGCGAGTTATTGCAGGAAAATCCGGGCAGCTATATGCCCAATCAATTCGAGAACGCCGCGAATCCGGATATTCACCGTTCGACGACCGCAATCGAAATTTTCGAGCAGATGGATGGAAGATTAGACGCGTTCGTCGCAACGGCTGGAACCGGCGGTACGATTACGGGTACGGGCGAAACGCTTAAGGCGAAGCTTCCCGGCCTGCATGTCGCGGTAGTCGAACCAGCAGGTTCTCCCGTCCTGTCCGGAGGCCAACCCGGGCCGCACAAGCTCGTCGGGACTAGCCCGGGTTTCGTGCCAAGCATTCTGAATACAACGGTGTACGACGAGATTATTCAAGTGACGGACGAAGACGCTCTAGAGACGACGAGACGGCTGGCCAGATCGGAAGGCCTGCTGGTGGGTCCATCTTCCGGTGCGTCCGTGTGGGCGGCTCTGCGGGTCGCCCGCAAGCTGGGAGCCGGTAAACGCGTTCTCTGCATCGCTCCGGATACGGGAGAACGTTATCTCAGCATGGGAATCTTCTGAATGTAACGAGGGCAGTCCCGAAGATCAGCTACATGATCTTCGGGACTGCCCTCGTTTTTCGATATAAGCGCGAATAACCTGCTCGGCTTCATCGCAGACTAGATCTCGATGGCCAAACGCTTGAACAGGAGGGGATTTCCGCAGATGATGCAAGCCATGACCGGCAAAGAATTGGAATATATCGCCGATTCCATGTCCAACGAGGATTTATTGATCAAGCAGTGCGCGATCGCGGCCGCTACCATTACGAACGTGCAAGTTCAACAAGCCTGCTCGCATATGATCGACGTTCATACGCAGCATTACAACACTTTGCTTAGCGCCGTCCAGCAACATCAGTCGATGGCGCCTGCCCAGCCACAAGCCTAAGGAGGTCAATATGCTTAATCAACCGATTTTACCCGAAGCGGACATGGCGTATACGGTATTGTCCGATCTGAAGCGCGTTACGAGGGAGTACGCCACGGCGGCTACCGAATCCGTATGTCCGGAAATCCGTCAGATGTTCACGCAACTGCTCAACACCACGCTAACGATGCAAGGCGAGCTCTATATGGCGATGCAAAGCGCCAATATGTATAACGCGTCGTCCCCCGTCATCAAGCCGGAAGTGGACAAGCAATTAAAGCAATATCAGCAGATTCAACAGCAAACGAATCAGTTCGTGCAGCAAACCCAAGCCGCGAACGCGAATATGGCGCAAGCCTCGGCAAGCGGTAATGCGATGCCGGCCTACCAGTAACAGACTGATCCGCGCCTTCGATATTCCCGTTCTTCATTCCCCGATCGGCAGACATAGCCGATGCGGGGATTTTTTGAAAGTTGCCTTATTTAACTTTTCACGCAGCCTGTATTTGATGTATGATGAAGAGTAATTCAGGAGGGATCATGATGAACGATTTCAAATTAAGCATCTTGGATTTGCTTAAGGAAGATGCCCGTTTGTCCGCCGCGACGATCGCTACGATGCTCGGAGCCAAGGAAGAAGACGTCTCCGCCGCGATCGCGGAAATGGAAAAGGACCACGTTATCGTGAAGTACGCGACAGTCGTGAATTGGAGCAAAGTCGACGACGAGAAAGTGACGGCGCTAATCGAAGTGGAGTGCACTCCCGAGAGAGGGCGCGGCTTCGAAAGCATCGCGGAACGCATTTACTTATATCCGGAAGTAAAATCGGTTTACTTGATGTCCGGCGCTTACGACCTGCTGGTCGAAATCGAAGGAAAAAACTTGAAAGAAGTCGCTTCTTTCGTATCCAACAAGCTGTCCACCATTGAATCGGTCATCTCCACCAAGAGCTTTTTCATCCTTAAGAAATATAAACAGGACGGCATTATTTTCGAAGAGTTCGAGGACGATCACCGCCTTCTTGTATCGCCTTAAATTACCAATAGAAGCAAATCTATGAGCCCAATCGCGAAGAAAGAGATGATGACCGATGATAAAAGACCAGGAAAAGCCGCTTGTCCCTCAGGCACAGGCACCCCTGCAACGGAGCGGCGGAATGAATAGTTATTTGGCCGCCCACGCGCGCGCGATTCCGCCGTCGGGAATCCGTCGTTTCTTCGATTTGGTAAACGCCAGCAAAGACAAAGACATTATTTCGCTAGGCGTCGGCGAGCCCGATTTCGTTACGCCGTGGCGCGTCAGAGATGCGGCCGTCCACTCCCTGGAAAAAGGAAAAACGCAATATTCCCCGAACGCGGGACTTCTAGAGCTTCGCGAGTCGATCGGACAGTACTTATCCAATCAATTTCAATTGACATACGAACCGGCGAACGAGATGATCGTCACGGTCGGAGGCAGCGAAGGCATCGATCTGGCGCTGCGCGCACTCATCGAGCCGGGAGACGAAGTTCTCGTTCCCGAGCCGAGCTATCTTCCTTATTCGCCGATTACGACTTTGCTCGGCGGCATTCCCGTCGGGATCGAGACTTTCGCGAAGGACCAGTTTAAGCTGACCGAAGAAAGCCTGAGGGCGGCGATCACGCCGAAGTCGAAAGTACTCATCCTTTGTTATCCTAGCAATCCGACCGGCGCAATCATGACGTACGAGGAAATGCTCCCGATCGCCAAAATCGTCGAGGAACACGACCTGATCGTCATTTCCGACGAAATCTACGCCGAACTCACTTTTACCGGAGGTAAGCACGTCAGCTTCGCCGCGCTTCCGGGTATGAAAGACCGGACGTTGCTCGTCAGCGGTTTCTCCAAAGCATTCGCGATGACCGGTTGGCGTTTGGGATACGCGTGCGGACACCGCGACATCATTAGCGCGATGCTGAAGATCCATCAATATACGATCATGTGCGCATCCACTATGGCGCAAGTCGCAGGGATCGAATCGTTGACCAAGAGCGGGATGGAAGAAAAAGACCGCATGATGGAATCTTACAACCAGAGACGCAGGCTCGTTGTGAAGGGCTTCCGCGAAATGGGACTGGAATGCCATGAACCGCAAGGCGCTTTTTACGCGTTTCCTTCGATTCAAGCGACCGGAATGACGTCCGAGCAATTCGCGGAACGGCTGCTTCTGGAAGCAAACGTAGCTGCGGTTCCGGGCCATGTGTTCGGCAAAGGCGGGGAAGGTTTCCTTCGTTGTTGTTACGCCACATCGGTAACTCAATTGACGGAAGCATTGGATCGAATTGGGACATTTCTCAGATCTTTGGAACAAGACGGTTAATTTTACAAAAGAGATGTTCAATTACAAAATGTTCTGCTATAATAACCATGGTTTTCAACCCGCTGAGTATCGATTTTCGACATGAGAAGGGGGCGTCACATGGCCGCGGCAGAACATCCATATTTATCTTCCAATCGTGCCGAAACACCCATCATCTCTTTGAAACCGAATCGGATGGCGGATTTGACGGAAGAAATCGACCGGCTGCGCAAGGAAATGACGGAAACTTTCCTGCAAGAGCATTCCTTCATCGCCGATTCCGTGATGGAACTTAGCCGTCGACTGGATCAGAAAATTAACGAATATATGAAACAGGTTCTCTTGAGTCGGGAGGAGGTTCGGTGAAATTCGCCGGCCTCTTTTTTACACTTGAATGCGGAAAGGGGAGAGCACATGCTGTGGACCATTACCGGCGGAATCGGGAGCGGGAAGTCGGTTTTCGCGGAGGAATTGGCGAGAACCGTCGGCCATGAAGGCATTCGTTTGAGCTGCTCCCCTTTTCCCGGAAACGAAAATAGGACGGATTCGTTAGCTTGTTCGTCGCGAAACGACGCTTCCTTTCTCTGGGCGGAATCGGATGCGGACGACATGCTGGCGAACAAATTGAACTCGATTAATCTGGAATCGAATATATTCCGGGCGGACCGCCGCGTGCTACTTTTGGACAGTCTATCGGGTTGGTTAAGAGGCTTGTATTACCGAATCGACGATAGGCAACCGGAAGCCGAAGATCGGATCGAAGCGGCTTGGGAACAAGCGCTTAAAGCGATTTTCTCCTTCGAAGGCAAATTGATCGTCGTGACGGAGGAGGCGTTCGGCGGATTGAGCGTAAGCGCTCGCGAGCTGTCGTATGCCCGCAGGCTGTCCAAGGCTAACCGGAGGCTGACGGAAGAAAGTAAGGTATTCTATCGAATGACTTCGGGAATGGCAACCGAAGTGAAAGGTTATCGGATCAACCAAGCGAAGGGGGTTCCTAACGAATGAAAATATATACCCGAACGGGCGACGAAGGCAAGACTTCGGTCATCGGAGGCGGACGCGTGACGAAGGACGATGCGCGGGTGGAAGCCTACGGGACGATCGACGAATTGAATTGCTTCGTCGGTCAGGCGGTTTCCGTTATCTCTCGAGAAGCAGTAGGTGAATGGGTAGACATGCTGCAACAACTTTTGCTTATCCAGCATGAGCTGTTCGATTGCGGATCGGATCTATCTTACGCCGTTCCGGAGTCCGAGAAGATGAAAGTGAAACCTGAAATGACGGAACGATTGGAAAGCTGGATCGATGCTTACGAAGCGGAGACCCCCCCGATCGCGAGATTCATTCTGCCGGGAGGAAGCGAGCAGGCAGCTTTGCTGCACGTATGCAGGACCGTCTGCCGCCGCGCGGAGAGAAGAGTCGTTACGCTGGCCGCCGAACAGGCATGCCCGGACGAGGTACGCAAATACTTGAACCGTCTGTCCGACTATTTCTTCGCCGCCGCACGCGCGGCCAACGCTAGACTGGAAACGATCGACGTGGAATATGAACGAGGCGCGCAAGTGTTTCGCCGGAGGACAACGACGGAATGACGGAATCAAACCATACGACAGAAGATCAAAACAAAGCCGAATATTACGCGCCGATCGAGATCGTCGCGAACAAGTCGGACGAAGGGCGCAAGCTCAGAGACGTGCTCCGTAACCGGATCGGCATCTCGCGGCGGTTGATGGTGAAGTTAAAGACGTCGGATGAAGGATTATCCGTGAACGGCGAGAAGGTGTGGCCGAATCATCGAATATCCGAAGGCGACGTGATCAGCTTGAGGATGGAGGAGGAAATATCGGAGACGATTCTTCCCCAGCCGATGGAATTGGATATCGTATTCGAAGACGATCACCTGCTCGTCTTGAATAAACCGGCGGGAGTCATCGTTCATCCGACAACCGGACATTATTTGAACACGCTCGCTAACGGGGTCATGCATTATTGGCAGGAGCGGGGAGAACGTATTCGTTTCCGCCCGGTACACCGATTGGACGAGCACACTTCCGGCCTGGTCGTCATCGCCAAGCACCCGTTAGCCCAGCAGCAATTGTCCGCGCAGATGATGGAAGGAACAGTGATCAAGGAATACCGCACTTACGTATACGGTACACCGTCCGAACCGGAAGGCGAGATTAACGCCCCGATCGGTAGACAGACCGAAGATCCCCATCGGCGCGTCGTTCGCGAAGACGGACAACCTTCTCAAACCTTCTTTCGCGTCTCGCGGACTTATATGGAGGGTCAGGCGAGCGCGGTCGATATCCGCCTCGGCACGGGTAGAACGCATCAGATCCGGGTCCATATGACTTCGATCGGGTGTCCGATTATCGGGGATAGCTATTATACGGACGAGAGATGGACGGGCTCCGGTCTTGCGGAGAAACTGTCCGGAACGATCGGGAGACAAGCGTTGCACGCAGCCCGATTAGGCTTCGACCATCCGGTAACCGGAGAGCCGATGCGCCTTGAAGCGGTATTGCCCGAGGACATGCAGAGGTTGGAGCGGCAATTGATTATAATGGACGAGGAGCAGAACGAAGTGAGCGAGCCGTTGAAAATGTATCATTTATCGACCTGCAGTACTTGTAAGGGTGCGATTAAAGCTCTGCGCGAGCATGGTTATGAATTGGATTTGCACGAGATTCGCGAAACGCCTCCAAGCGCTGAAGAGTTAGGGCGGCTCATTAAGCTGAGCGGCTTGCCGATTATGAAATGGTTCAATACTTCGGGCGACGCCTACCGCGAGCAGGGTCTGAAGGACAAGCTTCCGGGAATGACGGAAGCTGACAAGATTAAGTTGCTCTCCTCGAACGGAATGCTGATAAAACGCCCTATCCTTACGGACGGCAAAAGAATTTCTATCGGATTCCGGGAAGCCGATGTCGGTCCGATGTGGTTCGGGCGATGAGCGGCCCGCGCTTTAGATCGGCAAGATTGGATCGTCTGGGCTCGGCGATATTCGCGGAGGTTGCCGGATGGAAACGGGAAGCCCGGTCGCGAGGACTATCCGTCATCAATCTGGATATCGGCAGTCCTGACCAGCCTCCGCACGAGCTCCTTAGGTCTGCGTTGGCTGAAGCTAGCTTGCGCGAGGATAGTTACAGCTATCCGGGAACGGACGGAACGTTGGCTTTCCGCGAGACGGTCGCGCGATGGTTCGATCGCCGCTTCGGAGTCCGGTTGGATCCTACGAGCGAAATTCTCTCGCTGATGGGGACTCAGGACGGGCTGGCGCATCTGCCGCTCGCGATCAGCAATCCGGGAGACGCGGCGTTGCTTCCCGATCCGGGTTACCCGGTGTACGGTGCGGGTCTTGCGGTTGCCGGGGTCGAGGCGATTCCATTGCCTTTGATGGCGGAGAATGGATATTTGCCCGATTTCGAAGCGATACCTCAAGCGGTATGGGACAAAGTCAAATTCATGATCCTGAACTATCCGAGCAACCCGTTGTCCGTTACGGCGGACTTGGCCTTCTTCGAACGCGCGGTCCATACGGCACGCCGCCACGGCGTATTGCTCGTCCACGATAACGCGTACAGCGAAATGGCGTTCGACGGAATTCGCCCTCCGAGCGTGATGGAAATTCCGGGGGCAGCGGATATCGCGATCGAATTCCACTCGATGTCCAAGTCGTTCCATCTTGCGGGCACTAGACTCGGTTTCGCGGTCGGTAACAAAGAAGCGCTGTCCGCTTTAAGAGAATTAAAGAACAACATCGATTTCGGCGTATTTCTCGGCACGCAAGCGGCGGGAATCGCGGCGCTCGAGATGGACATGAATTCGCCGAAGCCGATCGCCGGTTTGTACGAGAGTCGCAGAGACGCTTTCGTGGGCGCGTTAAGGGAGCAAGGCTGGGACGTACTTTTGCCCAACGCAACGATGTTCTTGTGGGCCCAGGTTCCGGCCGGCTGGTCTTCGCGAGCTTTCTCGCAATCGTTGCTCGCCTCCACGGGTGTCGCTTCGATACCCGGCAACGCGTTCGGCGCGCTCGGAGAAGGTTACGTCCGGCTCGCGCTGGTGGAGTCGGAGAGCGTATTGCTGGACGCGGCGCAACGGATCGGCGGATTCATCGGCTCTACAGAGCCGGTTGGATCCGAATAGAAGGGAGAGATGAGAATGCACGCTAACGATAACAACGAGAATACGATTCTGCTCGTGGACGGAATGGCGCTGTTGTTCCGGGCTTATTACGCGACCTCGTATACGGGTTACATTCGCAAGACGAGCGCAGGGCTGCCTACCAATGCCGTATACGGATTCATTCAATATTTTTTCGACGCGATCAACACGTTTAAGCCGACTCATACGATTTGCTGCTGGGATATGGGGAAATCGACGTTTCGTACCGAGCACTACGACCAATACAAACAAAATCGCCCGGATGCGCCGTTGGAGCTGATTCCTCAATTCGATCTCGTAAAAGAGGTCGTCGCCGAGATGGGCATCCAGAACGTCGGCATCGTCGGTTATGAAGCGGACGATTGCATCGGAACGCTGTCGAGACGTTTCGGCGAACATTCGAACGTGGTTATTCTGACGGGCGACCACGATATGCTGCAACTGGTGACTGATAAAGTGAAGGTCGCCATCATGAAGAAGGGCAAGCTGAACTACGCGGTCTACGACCTCGAATTGTTGCTAAGCGACAAACAGCTCACGCCGCCGCAAGTGATCGATATGAAGGGACTCATGGGGGACGTAAGCGACAATTACCCCGGAGTCAAGGGGATCGGAGAGAAGACGGCCCTAAAGCTGTTGCAGGATTACGGGTCGATCGAAGGCATTCTAAGCAACTTGGAGTCGCTGACTAAGGGGATTAGAACGAAGATCGAGAACGATATCGATATGTTGCATCTCTCCAGAAGCTTGGCGACGATCAAGCTCGACGTTCCCGTCGAGTGCGAATTGGCAAATTGTTTGTGGAAGCTGAGCCGGGCATCCGCGATCCGTAAGTTCGAGGAGTTGGAGTTCGGCGGATTAACGAAGTTGCTGGAGGGACATCCGGCGGAGGATTTGGATATTTTCGCTATGTAGGTTAGAACCATCCCGGGAGCGCTTGCGTTCACGGGATGTTTTTTTTGCAAGGGTTAGAGAGAACAAAAAATTAAACATCCCTTAGCCGAAATATTGAATTGTGCGAAAACGGTCCGGGCGTTATAATTCTTAAACGCCTCAAGGCGTTGCTATCATGCGGCCCAATCCGGGCAAAGCGGGGGATAAGGTTGGAGAGTTGGGAGAAGAAGGACGAATCAGGCTTTGAAGCTTGGACGGGCGGCACCTCCAAGTTATCCGTGACCGTGGTTCCGGCGCTTGGAGCGAAAGCCGTGTCCCTCCTGAACCGGGCGACGGGGCGGGAATGGCTCTGGAGCAGCGGCAAGCGGCTCGGCAATCGCGGCTATGCCTCTCCGTTCGGAGATTCGGACGAGAGCGGATGGGACGAGATGTTCCCGGGCATTAACGCTTGCGTATATCCCCAAGACCCATGGGAAGGCATATCGGTTCCTGATCACGGGGAAGTATGGTCACTCGCATGGAGGGCAGAAGCCGAGGGAAAAGAGCTGCGTTGCAGCGTAAATGGAGAGCGCTTTCCTTATTCGTTGGACAAGATTTATACTTTCTCATCGGAAAATACGTTACGAATCGATTATACGTTGACCAATAAATCAGCTTCTCCGTTTTCGTTCCTCTGGGCGGCACATCCGCTCTTTCGCGCCCAAGAAGGGATGCGCTTGCGCGTCCCGGAGGAATTGAGAGAAATCGAGGTTTCTTATTCGGCAGACTTTAGGCTTGGCCGATTCGGGGACAGACGACCCTGGCCCATCCCGGAGGTTGGCGTAGATTTAAGCGTCATCGAACCGCCGGAGGGATCGTATGCGGAAAAATACTATTTTACGGATAAGCTGAAGCGCGGATGGGCCGAACTAAGCGATCCGGTATCAGGCGAAGCCGTCGAGTTCCGTTTTCCTGCGGAGCGGGTACCCTATTTGGCGATCTGGGCCAATTACGGCGGCTATGGCGGTCATTATCATTTCGCGATTGAGCCCGCCACCGGACGAATGGACGATCTTGCCTATGCGATAAGCGGGGACGAGGCAGCCACGGTCGAAGCCGGAGGGCGATACAGGTGGTACTTGGAACTAACCGTACGATAAAGGAGAGGCCGGGGAGACTAGCATGATTAAATGGTTGTTCGTCAATCGGAGCATACGGACGAAGATCGTCTGGAGCAGCGTGCTCATATCCCTGATTCCGATGCTCGTGCTGTCCTTCCTCTTTTACGAGTCCAGCACGAGGTCTTTAGAGCGGACGATGTATAAGAGCACCGACCAGAACGCGGAATATTTGTCCGGTTTTCTTAATCAATATTTTCGCGATATTTCGTCTTCCGCCCTTCAGGTATACGGCTTCAGCCGTATCCTTAACTTCATGGAGCATGGCGGAAACGTTACCGACGATGACTTCAAAGTCGGGGGAGAGCTGAAAAACTACTATCTGCTCGTCACCAACAAGAACAAGGACGCGATCATCAAAATCATGGTATTCGGGAAGGACAACGAACTGAGGGATTATTGGTCGAGAGCGGCGAGCTACGATTCGATCCCATTCAACCAGAGCATTCCCCATTTCGGGGACATGCTCGATTTGCCGTTCCAGCACTCATTGTCGTTCACTTACTCCGACGATATCCTGAGCCAGGACTTTTTCGTCTACGCGATAACGATATACGAACCCTTTTACCACCGTAAGATCGGTTCGCTCGTCTTCTATATTCAGAAGAAGGAGCTGAAAAAAATCATCGAAGCGAACAATCGCGAACCGAACGTGATCACGCTGCAAAATTCAGGCGGGGAAACCTTCTACGAGACGAACGATAAATATGCCAATATCGTCCCGGGATACGCGTTGCCCGACTCGAAGGCCAAAAATAATCCGAAGTTAATCCGGTTCGTGAAGGATAAGGATCTGCTCGTCGGCACGTCTTATCTCGACAACGGGAATTTATCCCTCTCGATCGTCTATCCGAACGACGAGCTGTCGCGGCATCGCACGAATACGCTGCGAATCACGATCGGCGCGTTCCTATTCGCGATGGCGTGCATCTCGCTCTTGTCGTTGCTCGCGCAGCAATATTTGACTAGGCCGATCCAACAGCTCGGCCAGGCGATGAAGAAAGTCCGGCACGGCAATTTTCACGTGACGCTGGAACAGCCGAATCGGTATCGCGACGATATTTCGGAGTTGACTCGCAATTTCAACTTCATGACGGAGAAAATTCGCGAGCTGATCGAGATGAGATACCAAATGCAGCTTCGGAACAAGGAAGCCCAATTGCTTGCCCTGCAAATGCAGATTAATCCTCACTTTCTGTACAATACTTTGCAGACGATCGGCGGCAAAGCCGTCTTGGGCGGAGATTACGACATCCACGAAATGTGTCGGGCGCTCGGCGATATGTTCCGGTACAGCTTCTACGAAGGGAACATGGAATCTACCATCGGGCAAGAGCTTGCGCATATAAGCAACTATTTATATATTCAGCAATTCCGGTTCGAGGATTCGCTTCAGACGGAATTCGACGTGCCCGCCGAGCTGATGGACGCACCCGTAATTCGGTTCGTTATGCAGCCGATTATCGAGAACGTCGTCGTCCACGCCTTGGGAGGACCGGAGGAGCGACAACTGCTTATTCGGGTGCAGGCAACAGCCGATAACGATACGTTGGTTCTCTCCGTTCGGGACAATGGTCCGGGCATCGATGCAGCGAAGCTCGCGGCCTTGAGAAATGGTCTCGAGACGAGGTCGTCCGAGGTATTCGCGGGCATCTCGATCGGCTTAAAAAACGTGCACGAGCGGTTACGTTTAGTGTACGGGGAATCGTACGGCTTGGAGCTTGATAGCGGATCGGGCGCGGGAACGACGATCCGTATCCGGATTCCCTATCGAAAAGGGGGCGAAGAGCATGCTTAAAGTCATGGTCGTGGACGATGAACCTTGGGGACGGAAATCGGTCAGCAAGATGATCGACGAGTTGGCGCTAGGCGCGGAAGTCGTAGTGGAAGCCCGCAACGGCGCGGAAGCGCTGGAGCTCATTCCGATCAGCAAGCCCCAGATTATCGTTACGGATATGAACATGCCGGTCATGAACGGACAGCGGTTTCTCGAGACGCTGTATCATCGGCATAACGAGATCAAAGTCATCGTCATTAGCGGCCATTCCCAATTCGAGTACATGAAAGCGGCCGTAACCTTCCAAGCGTGCGAATACGTGCTGAAGCCGGTGTCGCTGTCCGATCTGAAGAACGCGATGATCAAAGCGATGGAGGCGAGCCGCGATCACTTGAGCGCGCAAGAGAGGCGAAAGTTCGCGAGCGAAATGCGCATGCTGAGGACCGAGACGTTCCTTCAGCATGTAACGGCGCGACGTATCGCGAACGCGTCCGATATCGTGGCCCAAGCGGCGGACCTGCTCCCCGCTCCTGGGCAGTCCGGCTATCGGCTGGCCGTTTGCAGGCTCCGCCGGTTCCGCGAGCTATCCGCGACCAAATTCCACGGCAACTCCGATCTGCTAATGTACAGCGTCGAGAACATGCTGCGCGAAATCATGGGAGACGACCAGCCTCTCGTATACAAATCGGACGATAAAACGAGGTTATGCGTGCTTTTCCCCGATTCAGACTACGGATGCGAACGAATCAGGCAGCTTCTCGTTCCTTTTCACGAAGCTGTTAGCCGTATGTTGGATTCGGCCGTCGTCGCGGGGCTTAGCTCCTTGCGCGCGAGGCTCGACCAATTACCGGAAGCGTTCGAAGAAGCGAACGAGAGGCTGAGGGATAACCCGCTGGGCGCAATGGGATATTCCATGGTAGCGGATGACGGTTCACGCGAGACGGGGAGCGCATTCGAAGTGCTGAACGGCTTCGAGGCGAAGGTGCTTCAGCAGGCGATGGCGGCGGGTAAAGCAACCTCCGTGCGCAAGCTGCTAGGCGAGTTTCTACGGAAGGCCGATGCGACGCAGGGAATGACGATTCGCGACGGTCAAAGAGAAATCCGCAAACTCGTCGATATCGCCGGGAGCGAGTTGAAAGGAATAGACCAAGCCTATCCGGGCGTGTTTCAACTGCACGAGATCGACGGCATCTTGAGCGACAAAGGGCTACGAACGTTCGTCGAAGCGTTGTCTGCGGCGATCGAAGAACATATCGGAAATCGGGCATCGTCCGAATCGGTCAATCCGATTCGCGAGGTCGCGGCGTATTTGGAACGTCATTATTTCGAGGACGTGAGCTTGATCGACGTGGCGACCCGCTTTCATATCGATCCAAGCTATTTGAGCAAACAGTTCAAGACGGTAACGGGCGAGAATTTCATCGAGTACGTCACGCGCAAGCGGATGGAGAAGGCATGCGAGCTGTTGGAGTCCGATCGGAAAATCAGCGACATCTCGGAGCTGGTAGGATACGAGAATCAGCGGTATTTCAGCCAGGTATTCAAGAAATTTACCGGTCTTACCCCCTCGGAATATCGGGAATCTCATGCACCGGAAAAACCGCACGCAAAAAATTGAACATCGTATCGACTATTTATTTTATTCCGCGGGTTACTGCCGAGACGGTACATTAGGTTCAGAACGAGGACGCTCGTTCCGTATCGATACTCGAGACAAAGGGGAAATGGAAATGAAAAAGAAACTAGGACTCGGCCTAACCGCCGCGCTGCTGACGATGCTGCTGTCCGCTTGCGGAAGCAACGGCAACAATAAAGAAGCAGATAGCCCTTCCGCGTCCGCATCCGCTAGCGATGAGCCGAGCACGGCTAGCGCTTCGGCAAGCGCATCGGAAGAAGCGGGGCCGGTCACGATCTCGTTCATGCATTTCAAAAGCGACGTGACCGACGGCGTCGCCAAAATCGTCGAGCAGTTCGAAGCGGCGAATCCGAACATCAAGGTCGACGTTCAACCCGTGAAATATGACGATTTCTATACGTTGCTCAAGACGAAGATGGCCGGCGGAGATATCGTCGACGTGTTCACGTTAAACGCCGGCAGCCAAACGAAGCTGTTCCACGACGGAGGTTACCTGGAAGATCTCACGGGCAAGGACTTCATGTCGAATTTCGAGCCGAACGTGCTCCAGGAGCAGGCGACCGACGGTAAAAACTACATTATGCCGTTGAACGCCGGACCGATCGCGGTGTTCTATAACAAGAAAATATTCGCCGACCTCGGCATCGAAATTCCGAGAACGTACGACGCATTGATCGCGGCTGCGCAGAAGATCAAAGACTCCGGCAAAACGCCGTTCGCCCTCGGCTGGAAAGACGGATGGCCGCTCGGCATGTGGATAGGCCGCGACTTCCCGAGCAACACGGTACTCGTCGACAAGCAGACGGACTTCTTCGATAAGCTGGAGAAGGGCGAAGCGAAATTCGCCGATAATCCGGCGACGAAGACGTCTATCGCGCACGCTCTCGATATGTACAAATACGGCAACAAGGACCAGCTGGGCGTGGATTACAACGGCGCGGTAGATTTGTTCGCGAAGGAAGAGGCCGCCATGATGTACATGGGAACTTGGCCGCTCGCCGACATCCAGAAGAAAAACCAGGCGCTGTACGATACGGGCATGGGTTACTTCCCGTATCCGTTCAGCAACGACGAAAGCCTCAACAAGCTCGAGTTCAATCCGGACGCCTCGCTCGCCGTCAATAGCAATTCGGAGCATAAGGACGCCGCGCTGAAATTCCTGGCGTTCATGTCCAGCAAAGAAGGCGGCGACGCATGGGTGAAAAACACGAACACGCTCAGTTACGTGAAAGGCGCGATAGCCGATATCGCACCGGCGGTCAGCGAGCTTCAACCTTATTTCGACAATGGCCAATTATACAATTCGCAAATGTACATTACGACGTCGATCGATTGGTCTTCGCAGTTCACGCAATACGTGCAAAAAGTGTTTTTCAAAAAAGCGACTCCGGATCAAATCATTAAGGACCTGGACGATTGGATCGCGAAAAACCATAAATAACGACATCGCATGACGATTCGAGAGGCATAGGCGAGGCCTATGCCTTTTCGGTCGAGAAGGGGGTACGGCCCATGGAACTGCTCAAAAGAACGATAAGACGCGAATTCTGGTACGTGTTATTCCTGATTCCGGGCGTGCTCTTGTTCACGCTTGCCGTCATCGTGCCCCTGATCACGGGGGGACGCTATTCTTTTACGAATTGGGACGGGATTTCTCGCAAGTTGACTTATATCGGCTGGGATAATTACGTGCATGCGGTCCGAGACCCCGACATGTGGACGGCCCTTGGAAACACGTTTAAATATGCGATCATCCTTACGATTCTCGTCAATATTTTGGCTTTGCTATTCGCGTTGTTACTCGATAGCTACTTGCCCTTGAAAAATCTGTTCCGTACGGTATTTTTCCTGCCGAGCATCATCTCGGTCGTGCTTGCGGGGTTCGTATGGAGCTACAACTATAGTCAAGGTTTTCCTAAACTGCTCGCTTATTTCGGCTTGGACGTCACGAGTCCGCTCGGAAATCCAGACTACGCGTTGTTCGGTTTGATCGTTATCGCCGTCTGGCAGGGCATCGGATCCCCTATGATCATCTATATCGCGGGCCTTCAGGGCATACCGGGAGAGCTGCTTGAAAGCGCAAGGATCGACGGAGCGGGCGCATTCCATGTGCTTCGAAACGTGACGCTGCCTCTGCTCGCCCCCTCCATCACGATTAATATGCTGCTCGTGCTGACCGGTTCCCTTAAGGTGTTCGACCTTGTGCTCGTAACGACCAACGGGGGTCCGGGATTCGCCACGGAAGTCATTACTACGTTTGTTTACAAAACCGCGTTCTCGTCGTTCAAGGCCGGCTACGGCATGGCGTTGTCGATGATTTTTTTCGTCATACTTGTCATCGTAACGGTCGTGCAGGTGTCCATCTTTAGAAAACGGGAGGTGGATCTGTAATGAAGGGAACCCGAATCATCGTACTCGGGGTGGTCGCCCTTATGGCGATTGTCTTCTTGTTTCCGCTTTACGTGGCTTTGCTGATGGCGTTGAAGACGGCTAAGCAATCGTTCGATTCCTTTTACGCGCTCCCGCCAAGCCTTAACTTCTCGAATTTCGTCCATGCTTGGGAAACATCGAAATACCCGACTGCCCTTACGAACAGCCTGATCATTACTTTACTGTCGGTAACGCTCATCATTGTCGTTTCCGCGTTAAGCGGCTATGCCGTGGCAAGGGGCAACAAGCCATTTTACAACTTCGTTTTTTTGCTGTTCCTTTCCGGGATAATGGTGCCGTTCCAGGTGACGATGCTTCCTCTATACAAATTAGGCAAATCGCTTCATCTGATCAATAACCATTGGGGAATCATGCTCATATACGGCGGCTTCGGCGTTCAGACTGGCGTACTGTTCTTTACCGGCTTCGTGCGAGGCATCTCGCGGGAAATCGAGGAAGCCGCGCGGATCGACGGCTGCTCGACGCCGGGCATTTTCGTCCGGATCGTGATGCCTTTGTTGAAGCCGGTGACGGCGACTGTGTTCGTGCTGAACGTGCTGTATATTTGGAACGATTTCCTTATACCGCTGTTGTATTTGCAAGACAAGCACTATCGCACGATTCCGCTTCAGCAATATTTTTTCTTCGGACAGTACAGCAGCGACTTGAATCTCGCCTTCGCTTACGCGGTTATGGGCATGATTCCGATCGTCGTATTCTTCTTGTTCATGCAACGGTTCATCATTAAAGGGATCGCCGCCGGGGCGATCAAAGGATAGAGAAAAAAAGGAGTGGCAGCTTTGTCTATCGCTTATTTGGAACGACAGCGCCTGTTCGAAATCCGCACTCAACGCTCCTCTTATTTGTTCGGCGTTAACGAGAAAGGAACGGTGCAGCATCTGTACTGGGGAGAGCCCGTTGAGGCATCGGAATGCGATTTCCTGCTCAAGGGGAGACATCACAGCTCGTTCGACGCGGACGTGGATCGTGAGACGGAGGAATTCGGGGGTTGGGGCGGAAGCCACTACGCCGAGCCGGGCTTAAAGGTCGAATTCGGAGACGGCGTTCGGGATTTGAAGCTCGATTATGCGGGGTATGAACTTGTCGGGGACGATGAATTGAAGATACGGCTTGCAGATCGTCATTATGCTTTCCGGGTCGACGTTCACTATAAGGCGTACGCGGAGCACGATATCATCGAACGCTTCATTCGCATCCGTAACGAAGAAGCGCTTCCCGTGCGGATCGAGCAGGTGATGGCCGCCGTCTGGTCGATTCAAGCGCTGCCGGAATATCGAATGACTCATGTAGCGGGTCGATGGGCGGGTGAGTATCAGCTTCGCTCCTCCATCCTGACAGAAGGGAAGAAAACGATCGAATCGAGAAGGGGCTTCACCGGTCCTCACGCCAATCCGTGGTTCGCCATCGACGACGGCCGGTCCGACGAGACGAACGGCAGGGTCTGGTTCGGCGCACTCGGATGGAGCGGCAACTGGAAAATCGTCGCGGAGAAGTCGACGTTCGGACACGTGCGCGTCGTCGGCGGAGTGAATGATTTCGATGGGGCGTTCGTCATCGCTCCGGGGGAGACGTACACGTCTCCCGTCTTCGCGGGAGGCTTCTCGAGCGGAGGCTTCGGGGGAATGAGCCGGCTTCTTCACGGGTACGAGCGCGGGCATATTTTCCCGGCGCGACAGCCGAGAAAGGTGCTGTACAATTCCTGGGAAGCGACCGAGTTCGACGTGCAGGCGGAGGAACAGATCAAGCTGGCCCGCCACGCCGCGAAGCTCGGAGTCGAGAGGTTCGTCGTGGACGACGGCTGGTTCGGCGCCCGTAACAGCGACCGGGCGGGGCTGGGAGACTGGCAAGTCAATCCTCGGAAGTTCCCGAACGGTCTTCGGGCTCTTATCGACGAGGTCAAAGGACTCGGCATGGAATTCGGCCTGTGGGTCGAACCGGAGTCGGTCAATCCCGATAGCGACCTGTACCGGAACCATCCGGAATGGATCTATCGGTTTCCGACGCGGGAAGGCACGCAGCTACGCAATCAGCATTTGCTCAATCTCGGCCTTCCCGAAGTCAAGGCGTTCGTACTCGGGTTCATGACAGAGTTGCTCTCCGCCTATGAGATCAAGTTTATCAAATGGGACATGAACCGCTCGGTGACGGAGCCCGGAACGGGCGAAGAAGGTTTGCCTGTTTGGCAAAAGCACGTAGATCACCTCTACGAAATATGGGCGGAGCTGAGGATCCGGTTCCCGGACGTCGAGTTCGAGACATGCGCGGGGGGCGGCGCCAGAATCGACTTGGGCATTCTCAGATACGCGGACCAGGCTTGGATCAGCGACAATACCGACGCGCGCGACCGGTTGGCGATCCAAGAAGGCTTCTCGTACGCATACAGTCCGTCGGTCATGATGTGCTGGGTGACGGAGTCTCCGAACGGCTTTAACGGCAGGAGCTTACCGCTCTCTTATCGGTTCCATAGCTCCATGATGGGAGGACTCGGCATCGGGGCGAACATCGGAAAGTGGACCGACGAGGAGATGGAGGAAGCGCGCGGATTCGTCGAGCTGTATAAGGACATTCGGCACGTCGTCCTGGAGGGAGACCTCTATCGGCTGGAGCCGCTAGGCAGATCTAACCTCGCCGCTTACCAATACGTGAGCCGGGACGGCCTGGAATCCGTCGTCTTCTCGTTCCTGCAATCCCAACACTTCGGCGCGGAGGAGAGAAGGCTTCGCCTGCAAGGGCTCGAGCCCGGCGCGTCCTACCAAGTTAGTCTCGACGGTGGCGAACCGATCGTCCGTCATGGCTCCACGCTCATGAATGCAGGGTATCCGCTTTCTCTAAGAGGGGATTACGGGAGCTCGATGCTGCGATTGAAGCGATTGTAAACCTTCTATCCCTTCGGAGCGCTACGGTATTCCGTCGGCGGGACGCCCATTCGTTTCTTGAACAACCTCGAGAAATAGTAGGGATCGGGTATGCCGACGGAGGCGGCGATTTCCTTCACCGATAGGCCGGTCAAGCTGAGAAGCTGACCGGCCTTTTGCATTTTCATCCGCAGGAAATATTCGATCGGAGGGAAACCTGTCTCCTGATTGAACAAATAAATCAAATGCTGCTTGGAAAGTCCGGTATGCATGGCCAACTCGGGGAGCTTAACGGTATCCGCGAGCCGATCGTTCAAGTAGCGGATCGCGCGCTCAAGATCGAGCTCCCGCTTTCTGTCCCGGGCGGAGCCGCCGACGCCTAATCCGATTCGTCCGAGCAGCTGTCCGATCGTCTGCGAGACGTGCACCTGTACGGGCATGGAGTAAGGCTTGTCCGTCAGCATGGAATAAACGCGTCCGAAGCTTTCCGTCCAATCGGCTTGCACGCTTGGCGGCAACCGCAAGGGACCCGCGTCGAGGCCGTACAGGCTGACGTAATCGGCGGCATAGTCGCCTTTCAGGTGAAACCAATAGATGCTCCAAGGGTCGCGGAGGGACGCGCCGTACCGGTGCGGCGTACCTGCCGGAATAACGATTAGCGTACTTTCGCTTACGGATTGCGATCGCCCTTCCAACTCAATCCAGCCTTCCCCGGAGTAGCAGTAAATGAAGATCGTGCTGTCGCAGCCCTCGGGCCGTTCCCGGTAATGGTATGCCGCTCTCGGGAAAAACCCGATGTCGCTGACGTACAAGCCTCTCGCCAACGGGTGTCGCAGCAACTCTTCGGATAGATAATCAGGCAGTACGTATAGCTTTTCCTCGGGAAAACCTTCCGGCTTGCGTGGCTCTTCCAACTCTATGCACCTCGATCGAAATCAGAGAATCGTTCATTATAATATTAGAAATTCATACTTAACGGGTGTTATCCAAGTATAAAATCCGAATATCCTCCATTATAAACCGAATTCCGTCGATTGGTTCAAGTGATTTTACGGAGTAAAGTGAAAGTATCCGATACGAAGGGGGATACCCAGTTGACGCAGCAGCGCAAGGTAAAGGCAACAGCCGTTAGAATAAGGGAAGAAGTCGCCTCGATTCCGACTTACGGCATCGGCGAGCCGGACCGCAATCCGATGTTTCTGGAGAAACGTGTCTATCAAGGAAGTTCAGGGAGAGTCTATCCGCATCCCGTCGTCGATAGAATCGAGGACGAGAAAAAGCTTCAAAGCTATAAGATCGTCGTCTTAGAGAACGAATACGTGCGAATCGAGATCATGCCGGAGCTCGGAGGTCGGATTTACCGGGCGCTCGACAAGACGAACGATTACGATTTTGTCTATTACAATCGCGTAATTAAGCCCGCGCTCGTCGGCTTGGCGGGACCCTGGATCTCCGGCGGGATCGAGTTCAACTGGCCGCAGCACCACCGACCGAACACTTACGGACCCGTGGAATACCGGCTTACCGAGAACGAGGACGGCAGCGCGACGGTATGGGTAAGCGAGATCGACCGGATGTACGGCACGAAGGTGACGGCGGGCTTCACGCTATTTCCCGGCAAGGCGTATCTGGAAATATCAGCGCAGCTTTACAACCGTACTCCGGTTTCCCAGACGTTCTTGTGGTGGGCGAATCCGGCGGTGGCCGTCAACGACCATACGCAGTCCGTGTTCCCTCCCGACGTAACCGCCGTCTTCGACCATGGGAAGAGGGACGTATCCCGGTTTCCGATCGCCACGGGCACGTACTACAAAATGGACTATTCCGCCGGAGTCGATATTTCGCGTTACCGCAATATTCCCGTTCCGACTTCTTATATGGCCTACAAGTCCGACTACGACTTCGTCGGCGGATACGATCACGGGGTTCAAGCCGGCTTGTTACACGTGGCAAATCACCATATTTCGCCCGGCAAGAAGCAATGGACGTGGGGTAACGGCGAATTCGGCCAAGCATGGGATCGCAACTTAACCGACGAGGACGGCCCGTATATCGAGCTAATGACGGGCGTGTTCACCGATAACCAGCCGGATTTCACTTGGCTGCAGCCTTACGAGGAGAAATCCTTTAAGCAATACTTTATGCCTTACAAAGAAATCGGCGTCGTCAAGAACGCCACGATCGACGCGGCCGTCAACCTCGAGGTCGATGAAGCGAGCAGACAGGCGACCGTAATGGCATACGCGACTTCCGTATTTGCGGGCGCCGTCATCGAACTTCGAGGCAAACATCGCGAGTACTTGAAGACGACGGTCGACTTGTCGCCGACGTCGACATTTAAGTCGATCGTATCGATCGACGAGGCGGACAAGGCGCACGAGCTGACCGTCGTCATTCGCGATGCGGCAGGGCGCGCGCTGGTCTCTTACCGGCCGGCGATGCCGTCGGTCGAGCAGGTTCCGGACGCCGCGAAGCCGCTTCCGGAGCCCGCTGAGCTGCGGACGGCGGAGCAGCTTTATTTGGCGGGGCTGCATCTTGAACAATACCGTCACGCGACGTTCGAACCGGAAGCTTATTATCTCGAAGGCTTGAAGCGCGACCCGTCGGATATCCGGATTAACGTCGCATATGGAACGCTACTGCTTAGGCGCGGGTTGTTCTCCGAGGCGGAAGGACATTTCCGGACGGCGGTCAAGTCGCTCGCTTGGCGTAATCCGAATCCTTACGACAGCGAGGCGCTCTATCAGCTCGGCGTGGCGCTGAAGCTGCAAGGCCGCGAAGAGGAAGCGTTCGCCGCTTTCTACAAATCGGTCTGGTCGGTAGCGTGGCAAGACGCGGGTTATTTCTCACTGGCTCGCATCGCTTGCGGGAAAGGGGCTTACTCGGAGGCGCTCGAGCTGACCGAACGTTCCTTAATTCGCAACTCTCGCAACTATAAGTCCCGACACCTTCATGCTGCAATGCTGCGCAAGCTGGGAAGAGCTTCGGAAGCGGCTTCGTACTCGAAAGAGACGTTACGCCTCGACGTTGCGGACTTCGGATCCGCTTGGGAGCTCGCTCTGGCGCAAGCCGAGCTCGGCGATCGAACGCGTTCGGAAGCGACTGCGGCGGAGTTGGCCCGGTTGATGCGGAACGATCCGCATAATTACTTGAACTTGGCGGCGGACTATGCGGAAGCGGGGCTTTACGAGGAAGCGATCGCCGTGCTTGGGCGGATCGCGCGGATCGAAGGGGATGAAGCCTACCCGATGGTGCATTACGCGCTAGGCTACTTGCATGAGCGAGCCGGTCGTTCGGAGGCTGCCGTAGCCCATCGGAAAGCAGGAAAATCGGCGAAACCGGATTATTGCTTCCCGAACAACCTCTTCGACCTGCTCGTCCTGGAGAGCGCGGTTCGCGCCGACGGGAACGACGGCAGAGCCCGCTATTACTTGGGTAACTGGATGTACGATAAGAAGCGTCACAAGGACGCAATCGCCCACTGGGAAGTTTCTTGCTCGAGCGACGCGGGCTTCGCGACCGCTCATCGGAATTTGGCACTTGCGTATTACAACAAGCTCGGCGACGTCGAAGGCGCTCTTCGCTCGCTCGAGAAAGCCTTCGATTGCGGGATGCAGGACGCGCGCGTATTTTACGAGCTTGACCAGTTGTATAAGAAGCTCGGCTTCGCGGCGGAAACCCGCCTCGAGAAGCTGGAGCGGCATCGGGAGCTCGTGGACAGGCGGGACGATCTGTATCTGGAGCGCGTTTCGCTATTGAACGCGGTCGGCTGCCATGAGGAAGCCGTTCAAGCGCTGGCTTCGCGCAACTTCCATCCTTGGGAGGGCGGGGAGGGCAAGGCGACCGGCCAGCACGTGTTGGCCCGCGTCGAATGGGCGAAACGCGAGATGGACGAAGGTCGCTTCGAGCAGGCGATAACGCTACTCCGCGAAGCGCTCGTCTATCCGGATAACCTTGGAGAAGGCAAGCTTTCGGGCGCGCAAGAGAACAACGTCCATTACTACTTGGGATGCGCGTATTTAGGGTTGAACCGGCAGGAAGAAGCGGTTAAATATTTCGTCGAAGCCTCCCAAGGTCTCGATGAACCTGCCAGCGCGACGTACTATAACGACCAGCCGCCCGATATGATTTTCTATCAGGGGATGGCTTGGTTAAAGCTCGGCAACGAGAAAGAAGCGAACCGTAGATTCAATAAGCTGATCGATTACGGAGAGAAGCATCTGCGGGACGAGGTCAAATTCGATTACTTCGCCGTATCGCTCCCGGATTTCCTGGTATTCGAAGACGATCTGAACAAGCGAAACGAGATCCATTGCCGTTATATGATGGGGCTAGGGTTGATCGGCCTCGGGCGTTACGAACAAGCCAAAACGCAGCTGGATTTGGCCATTTCCATGGAAGCGAACCACCAAGGCGCAAGAACGCACCGCAAAATTTGCGAATAAAGCGAACAGGCAGCCCCCGATTCCGGAATGTCCGGATCGGGGGCTGCCTGCGTTAAACGGGACCGACTAAGACAAATCGGTTCCGTCGCCTTCGCTATGGGTATCGTGATCTCCCGGATACCCCCGGTCCATGCCCGCGTGCAGCTCGCGATTCTCGAAGCTGAACGGGTTAGGGGGCCGCTGGTCTTCACGCCATGGCGTGTTTTTGCCTAAGGTTTCCGTCAATATCGGCGCTCCGTAGGGACCTTCGGGAAATTCCTCGGCGAGGAGATCGTTGCGTCTGGACTCGACCGTCGCCAGGTCGTTAGTCCGTTGTTTTTTCTCCGAGCGAAACGGGAACAGGGTGGAAACCTCCAATCGGATGGGTAATTTCCAATAGAATGTCCGTCCCGGCCGTCGTTTAGTCGGTGAAATTCACGGCCCCGAGTACGAGCGTGAGAAATTCCGCCAATTCGGCGGCTTCTTCTTCGTTTATTTTGAAGACGGATTCCAGAACGCCTTCTTCTTCGAGATCGTCCGGACCGAGCACGGCGCTGCGCCCGAACATCATGTCCGTAACGAGCTTCTTGCCGTAGAATCGGTTGGTCGATAGGATCGCAAGATCGAATCTCTTCAAGCCCGGGGTGACGAACGTGACGAAGCGGGTCGTCGTCTGTTCGGTCGAGTCCGACAAGAAGTCGAAATCCTTCATGCTCATCGGTATAAGTCCTCCTTGACGTGGTTGCTTCCCCCATTATAAAGGATCGAAAGGGTCTTGCCTAACCTGGAAAATTTTGATAAGGTTAACTTGTTCATGTTTGCACGATAGAGGAAGCACCTCATCGCCATCGGCGGGAGGTGCTTTTCTGCGTTTTCGGCCGGGTATGCATCTTGAACGACCAACGATTCGCCGCGCAGGGCGGCTAAGGGAGGATTCATCATGCAGGTCGTATTTTTGAATCAGTTCGAACGGGTAACGGGACAAACGGAGGAAAGGGCGCACGTGTTTATCGGGGAGCTGCAAGGGATTTGGAGCGCGGGCTGGCGGTTAATCGGGCACGAATCCTCATCGGTGGAACAACTGTGGTACGAAGGCATGAGCTGGGAAGAGCTGCTCGCCGCGTTCCGTCACGGCGTCGCGGTCAAGATGAAGGAAGGCTTTAGACCTCTTCTGGACGGCATGCTGGAGGAAACTCCGTTCTGGGAGAAACGCGCGCCGCTTATTCAAGTGTTGCAATGCTATGCGGATTCGTGCGATGCCGAGGAGATTGTCTCCGCGTTAAGAACGTGGAGAAGAGCTAAGGCGCAAGAGGAGAAGAAGTCGGCTTATATCGTGGCGACGAA
The DNA here is from genome assembly GCF_003628305.1 of Cohnella endophytica. Classification (GTDB taxonomy): domain Bacteria; phylum Bacillota; class Bacilli; order Paenibacillales; family Paenibacillaceae; genus Cohnella; species Cohnella endophytica. Next base: position 211,237 of record NZ_RBZM01000005.1, read on the forward strand.
TCGCGAACTGCAAATGTTGGCCGTATTCCTGCCGCAGAATCTCGAAGAGCTGGAGCAAATTCCTGGCTTCGGCAAAGTAAAGGTTGAACGATACGGAAACGAGATCATTGCGTTGTTGAAGGAGTTGCCAAGAAACCACGTTTATCCGTTGGATTCGTGGGTGCCCGGCGCGGTCGGCGAAGATCAATTATCTTCATGGTTGTTCCAGGTGAAGGAGGAGAAATACGGCAAAGCGCTGTCCGTCGTCAAGGAGAAGAGATCTTTGCTTCAAGGCATTCGCGACGGTCGTACGCTTGAGGAGCTGGAACGGGAATTGAGCTGCCCCCGCCGTAAGCTGGTGGAAAGAATCGAGCGGCTGGACGAGGAAGGATACGACGTGCTTCCTATCGTCGAGAAGGAACTGGTCGGGTTGGATGCGGAAGAAGCCTCGCAAATCGAGACTGCGATCGGACAACTCGGGGACCGTTACCTGAAGCCGCTGTTACGAAAGGTGTACGGCGAGACGGTAACGAACGAAGAAGAAACGGAGAAGCAATACGAGAAGCTTCGGATGGCGCGGATCCGTTACCGCCGTACGAATCGAGCGGCGATGTAATCAAAGTACGCGAAAGGGAACGCCAACTAAAGAGGACCGACCTCGGATTCCCGAGGTCAGTCCCTTGGATGCGGCAGGATAGGGCTACGCCGGTCCGCGCCAGCGTTCATAACCAATCCTTCTTGCGGAAGAAGTAGAACATTCCGCAGCCGATGACGGCCATGAGGGTCAGGAGAACGACAGAACCCATATGGTAGTGCATGCCGGGAATAAAGTCGAAGTTCATTCCATATATTCCCGTTATGAACGTCAAAGGCATGAATATGGTCGTGAGCGCCGTGAACACGCGCATGATTTCGTTCGCCCGGTTGGCAAGGCTCGACTGGTAGGCTTCTCGTAAGTTCCCCATCAGATCGCGGTAAGTTTCGAACGTCTCGTAAATTTTAACCGCGTTCTCGTAGATGTCTCCGAAGTATTTCTGCAATTGATTGTCGATGAGACGAAGGTCCTTCTTGTTCAACGTGGCGATAAGCTCGCGTTGCGGTCCGAGCACCTTCTTCAACCATAGGATTTCGCTTCGAAGACCGATGATCTCCGTAAGATGGGACTTCTTGGTATGCATGAGGATGTCTTCTTCGAGGCTTTCGATTCTCGCCTCTATCCGATCTCCGACCGTGAGGTAGTTATCGACGACGATGTCGACGAGGTGGTATAGGAAACGGTCGGCAGAATCGACTTCCTGCTCCCAAAGAATAGGCTTGACGCTACGAAGCTCGTTGATTTTCTGCCGGGTAACGGTAATTAAATAATGACGGCCAAGGAATAAGTTCAAGGCGCGCAAGAAAATTTCTTCATCGTCGAAACGGATGCTGTTAATGACGAGGAAATATTGGTTCTCGTAAATCTCGAGCTTAGGACGTTGCTCTTCTTCCGTCAAGCAATCCTCGACGGCGAGATCGTGAAGTCCGAACAGGGGTTGGAGTACGGCAAGGTCCTCCAAGTCGGCATCGATCCAATAGAAGCCGTCTTTCGGCGGAATAAGCGTTTCTTCGACATTGTCGATCGGCGTAAATACGCCGTTATTAACCAATCTGATTTTCATGGGAGTTGCTCCTTTGCATGTCCGTTAAGGTTCATGCAGGACGCAGTCCGCCAGTAAGAGAAAACTTAGCCGAGGAAGCCGGACAAGGTAATCGTCCCCGTTGCGGGAGTGAGTCCTGCGTTAATCATTTTTTGCTCCATGGGCCTGGGATTATCGCCTTCCATGTCCGGTTCCCCCCTTTATGTTCGAATCGCGACTTAAATATACAGTCGTCATTGACGTGTTAAGTATAATCCTCACCTCGGTACCTTTCAAGGAGAAAATAAGCGATAACCGAAGCGGTAAAAGGTTCGCCAATACGGGCATGTCACATCTTGACTCCCCCCCGTTTTTCGGGTACATTAAAGATAGTTTTACCCACAACCGAATAGGTATTGCCATCTTATCAAGAGCAGGCGGAGGGACTAGCCCTATGAAGCCCGGCAACCGACGTAGATTTTATGCGCACGGTGCTAAATCTTGCGGAAACGTATCGTTTCTGACAGATGAGAGGGGCGCGCGTACGATTTCGACACGACCCTATCTCATTTTGGGTCGTTTTTATTTTGCTTAATTCGCACTCTAAGAGGAGGAAAGAACATGCCGATCAAAGTACCAGACCATTTACCGGCCAAGGAAGTGCTCGCGGAGGAAAATATTTTCGTGATGGATGAAAGCGTCGCTTACCATCAGGATATACGCCCCTTGCGAATAGCGATACTGAATTTGATGCCGACCAAAGAAACGACGGAAACCCAGCTACTTCGACTGATCGGGAACACCCCGCTGCAGCTGGAAGCGGTGCTGCTGCACCCGAAGACGCACATCTCGAAGAATACTTCCGCGGAACACCTGGAAAGCTTCTATAAAACGTTCGACGAGATCAAGGACGAACAGTACGACGGCTTCATCATAACGGGCGCTCCCGTAGAGCATCTTCCGTTCGAGGAAGTCACTTACTGGGAAGAATTGCAAGAAATTATGGATTGGACGGTAAGCAACGTTACTTCGACGTTCCACATCTGTTGGGGCGCGCAAGCCGGCTTGTATCATCACTTCGGCGTGCCGAAATATCCGCTCGAGGAGAAGATGTTCGGAGTGTTCCCGCACACCGTAACGAAGCCGAACACGAAGCTGCTGCGCGGGTTCGACGAGCAGTTCTCCGTCCCGCAGTCCCGTCATACGGGAGTGCTGAGAGAGGATGTCGAGAATGCGGCCGGCCTGGAGATTCTGTCGGAGTCCGAGGAAGCCGGCGTATACATCGCGGCATCCTCGGATGGCAAGCAGATTTTCGTCACGGGACATTCCGAATACGATCCGCAATCCTTGAAGTGGGAGTACGATCGCGACAAGGCGAAGGGTCTTCGGATCGACATTCCCAAAAATTATTACCCGGACAACGATCCTTCGAAATTACCGGTATCGACTTGGAGGGCGCATGCCAACCTGTTGTTCTCTAATTGGTTGAACTATTTTGTTTATCAAGAAACGCCGTTCGAGCTCGGCAAAGCGAATAAAATCAAGTTGCGCTAGCACTTCGGCGAAGCCGTTAATTTGGGAGGAATCATGGAACATTTGAATATCGAGAGTCGATTAGCGCAAATCGGATCGCAGAACGATCCGGAAACCGGGGCGGTCAGCTTCCCCGTCTATCAAGCGACGGCATTCCGTCATCCACGGCTAGGCCAGAGCACGGGATTCGATTACGCGCGGACCAAGAGCCCTACACGCTCCGTTCTGGAAGCGGCAGCCGCGGACCTGGAGAGCGGGGACGCGGGCTTCGCTTGCAGTTCCGGAATGGCGGCTCTGCAAGTCGTGTTCGCATTGTTCAGCCAAGGCGATCACTTGCTCGTATCGCTGGATTTGTACGGCGGCACTTACCGTTTGTTGGAGAAAATCATGACTAGGTTCGGCGTAACCGCTTCTTACGTGGACACGAACGACTTGGATGCGTTGGAGTCGCACCGTAAGCCGAACACGAAAGCGATTCTGATCGAAACGCCTACGAATCCGCTTATGATGGTAACGGATATCGCGAAGGTAGCGGGCTGGGCTAAGCATAACGCATTGCTGACGATTGTCGACAATACGCTCCTTACGCCGTTCTTTCAGCGCCCGTTGGAGCTAGGAGCGGACATCGTCGTCCACAGCGCGACCAAATACTTGGGCGGCCATAACGACGTGCTTGCCGGGTTGATCGTTACCAAAGGCGAGAAGCTTTCCGCCGATATCGCGTTTCTTCACAACTCGATCGGAGCGGTACTCGGTCCGCAGGATTCTTGGCTGCTCATGAGAGGCATGAAAACATTGGCGCTTCGCATGGAGCGTCATCAATATAACGCGACGGAGCTCGCGACGTGGTTAAAAACCCATCCGTCCGTCGAAGAAGTGTACTATCCCGCATTGCCTCATCATCCGGGGCATGATACCCAGAAGGCGCAATCTTCGGGCAATACGGGCATTTTTTCCTTTAAGATGAAGGATGCCCGGACGATCGAGCCGATCCTTCGCCATATTCGGCTTATTGCTTTCGCGGAGAGTCTTGGCGGAGCGGAGTCGCTCATGACGTACCCGGCCATTCAGACTCACGCCGATATTCCCGTGGAGATTCGCCAAGCGGTAGGAGTCGACGATCGTCTACTTCGCTTCTCCGTAGGAATCGAGCATGTCGACGATATCAAGAACGATCTTGGGCAAGCGATCGAAGCCGCCGAACGCGAAATTAACGGCTAATCGAACAGCAGGAGGTACGCGTTATGTCAACTCAATATGATTTCGACAAAAGAATGCCCCGGACCGGCACGGCTTCCTATAAATGGGACCAATCCGAGAAGCTGTTCGGTCGCCCGGATATTTTGCCGCTCTGGGTGGCGGACATGGATTTCGAACCGCCCAAGGAAGTCGTGGAAGCGATCGTTGCCCGAGCCGAGCAGGGAATCTACGGTTATACCGTACGCAATCAAGGTTACTACGATGCGATAATCGGCTGGCTCTCCAAACGTCACGGATGGAAAATCGAGCAAGATTGGATCACTTCGAGTCCCGGCGTCGTTCCCGCATTAAGCTTGCTGGTACAAGTATTAACGGAACCGGGAGACGGCGTCATCCTTCAATCTCCAGTGTATTACCCGTTCTACGACGTTATTAAGATGAACGGACGTAACGTCGTCGACAATGCGCTGATCCTTGAGGACGGCCAATATCGGGTGGATTACGAGTTGTTGGAACAACAAGCGAAAGCCGGAGCCAAGCTGATGCTTCTTTGTTCTCCTCACAATCCCGGCGGACGCGTCTGGAAGCGGGAGGAGCTTGAACGAATCGGACAAATCTGCGAGACCTACAACGTGTTCGTCGTAGCGGACGAGATCCATCACGATCTCGTGTTCGGCGGACATAAGCATACTCCTTACGCTTCTTTGTCGGAGAAGTTCGCACAACATTCCGTAACCTGCATCGCGCCAAGCAAAACGTTTAATCTTGCCGGCCTGCAAGCAGCTAACGTGATTATTCCGAACGAGGAGATCCGCAGGAAATACAATGCGTTGCTTAAGACGCTGTCCATCCATATGGAAAGCTACTTCGGTCTTACGGCGGTCGAGAGCAGCTATACGCACGGCGAGGAATGGCTTGAACAATTGCTCGTCTATCTGGAAGGCAATTTGAACGCGTTGCTTGAATTGGTCGGTCAACGTCTTCCTCAGGTTAAAGTCATCAAACCGGAAGGTACATACCTCGTCTGGATGGATTGCACGGCGATCTCGACGAAGCCGCAAGAGTTGAAACGTTTGATGTTCGAAGTCGCCGGTGTCGCTTTTAGCGAAGGTTCCGTATTCGGTAAACAAGGCGAAGGATATTTGCGGGTGAACATCGCATGTCCTCGTTCGTTATTGCTGGAAGCATTGGGGAAATTTTCCGATGCGGTATCTTCGACACAAATTGAATAAATAATCAAAAAACCGCGAGAATATTCAGAATTCTTGCGGTTTTTTGGTATATTTATCTATTACAAGCCCTAAAAACATGCTACAATAATGGCAATCTAGCCATAGTCTACACAAGGAGGATGGATCGTGAATATCCGAACGCTGACCGATCGGTTATTACTTACCTTCAAGTTATTGCTCCCGGATCGCTCCTTGAAATATTTCCCCCCGGATTTCACATTACGCCGTCCCGTCGTTTCCTTGCTAAATAGAAAGTTGAAACAAAACGCGGAATGTTATTTAACCGTATTTCGCTTGGATTTCTCCCCTCTGCATGAAGAGGTGCCGGAGGATGCGAAATTACGCTTGCAGGAAAGCTGCCGCAGACATTTGCGCTACTCGGCGACGAAAGTCATCGGCGATCCGCAAGTTATCGCAATCGATCAGTTCGAAAAAATGGATTTTATTCTCATAACGGAAAATTTGGAAGCGAAGGATCGCGGATCTTTCGTTCCGCCGGTGTTGAAACAGCAAGTAGACCGGATACGCAACGATCTCGAGATCGGATTGGCAGGCAGTCTTCCGGAGTGGAGACACTGCCTCAAGATCGTTTCCGCTTCCGTTCCGGTCGGATACGCATGCAAAGAGCTTACCGCCGAACGCGTGCTGGAGGAAAGCTACCAAGCGGCATTGGCGATAGCGACAGGCGTCATCACGCCTAAGATGGAAGCCCTGCGCGGACAAATGGAGCATCTGCTAGAGAAGGGCTCCATCAACGTCCTGGCGCAGCCGATCATGAACCTAACGAGCGGCGACGTCTACGGATGGGAGATATTGACTCGCGGACCCGAAGGAACGGCGTTGCATTCGCCGGACGAGTTATTCCAGTTCGCTGCCCAGACGCGGCTGCTAAGCCGACTTGAATTTCTCGTCGTCAAGCGCGCATTGGAAGAAATCGCCTCCCGTAAGATCAGGGAACCCGTGTTCCTGAACGTGACGGCCGTTACGCTGACGCATCCGTTGTTCTTGACGCACGTGCTGCAATGTCTGGAGAGGCATCCGCCGCTAAGCCCGCAACAAGTCTATTTCGAGATAACGGAGCGCCATCAGATTACGAACATGAACGCGATGATCGAAATCTTGCGCACCTATCGGAAGCACGGTTTCCGGTTTGCCGTCGACGATGCGGGATCGGGATATTCAAGCCTGCAGTGGATCGGGGAGCTCGTTCCGGAGCTGATCAAGATCGACCGGGCCTTCATACAGCACGTGGACAGGTTCGCGGTTAAGGAATCGTTGCTTCGGGCGATCGTAACGGCCGCGCGCGAGATGAATTGCGAGATCGTGGCCGAGGGCGTAGAACGCGAAGAAGAAGCGGACATGCTGTTCAAGCTAGACGTGGACATGGGGCAAGGATTCTATTTCGCACGGCCGAACGTTCTGCTTCACGAGCACGAAAGAGAGATGTTCCAGGAAACGAAAGTCAGAATCCAGCATCGCCGCGGGTTAGTCGCCTCTTAAGGTGACTACCGCGGTGTTTTTGTGTTACGATGGAACAATCGGAAGACAAGGACTTAAGTCATGTACGAAGGAGGGTCCGATATGAATCAAGTGGACCGGATATTAGAGGGTGCTCTGCAAGGCAACAGACTCCAAATGGAAGATATTGTTGCGTTGTTCGAGAGCGATGAAATAGAGAAGATGGGACATACGGCGAACTTGCTGATGCAACGTAAACATCCCGAACCGATTACGACGTTCGTCGTCGGCCGTAACGTCAATTACACGAATATATGCGACGTGTATTGCCGCTTCTGCGCGTTCTATCGAGCGCCGGGTTCCAAGGAAGGCTACGTGCTCTCCGACGATCTGATCTTCCAGAAAATCCAGGAGACGATCGATGTCGGAGGAACCGAAATTCTTATGCAGGGTGGCACGAATCCGGACTTGCCCTTTAGCTATTATTTGGATTTGCTGCGCGCGATCAAGGTGCGATTCCCGCAGATAACGATGCATTCGTTCTCGCCCGCGGAAATTCGCAAGATGCAGGTCGTTGCCGGCAATATTCCTCTGGAGGATGTCGTGCGTCAGCTTCACGAAGCCGGATTGGATTCGCTTCCCGGCGGAGGAGCGGAGATTCTCGACGATCGGACGCGCCAGAAGATCAGCCGTCTCAAGGGCACTTGGCGCGACTGGATGGACGTCATGACGACCGCCCATAAGATCGGCATGAATACGACGGCGACAATGGTTATCGGTTTCGGCGAATCGATGGAAGAGCGAGCTTTGCATTTGCTCCGCGTTCGCGAAGCGCAAGACGAGTGCATCGGCAACGGCTATCCTTCCACCGGCTTCTTGGCATTTATTCCATGGACGTTCCAGCCGGAGAATACGAACATGAAGCGCGTTAAAGCAACGCCGGAGGAATACTTGAAGACGCTGGCGATAAGCCGTATCGCGCTCGACAACATTTCTAACTTCCAATCTTCATGGGTTACGATGGGGCCGGAGATCGGCAAGCTATCGTTATCTTACGGATGCAACGATTTCGGCAGCACGATGATCGAGGAGAACGTCGTCTCCGCCGCGGGAACGACGCACAAGGTAAATATTAGCTCTACGTTGCAGATCATCCGCGAAGCAGGCAAAATTCCCGCGCAACGGGATACGAAATACCGCACCCTTAAGGTTTATCATGAGAACGATACGGTAGCTCACGATTTCGTCATGCAGAACTAATTACCCCATAACCTTCGATACCTAAAAAGCAAAGGAACCGCCGATTCGGCAGTTCCTTTGCTTTTTATCGTACTAAGCCTTGAAATTCGAATTGTTGTACACGCTTGCGGCCAGTGCGGTGCGGTTCTTTCCGGAATGCTTCGCATCGTACAGGGCCGCGTCGGCACCTTGGAACAAAACTTCTTTGCCCATGCCTGGCGAATAGGCGTTCAGTCCGATGCTAACCGTTACGTTAAGCCCATGGATCGCTTCATGACTTGTCGCGGCGATGGCTTGCCGGATTTCCTCGGCAAGGTCGAACGCGTCTTGAAAGCTCTTCTCCGTGAATAACAGGACGAATTCTTCCCCTCCGTATCGGGCGACGATGTCGTTAATGCCGGCCTTGGACCGGGCGATCGAGGCGACGCTGCGCAATACTTCGTCTCCGGCTTTATGGCCGTAAGTGTCGTTTACCTTTTTGAAATTATCGATATCCATGACGGCCAAGTAAAGGGAAATTCGGTCATTGTCCGCTTGTACGACGAGATGATCGGTAAATTCGTGATAAGCCATATGGTTATAGGTGTCGGTTAGCGCATCCGTCTTCGCCAGCTTGTCCATCAAGATCGTTCGGACTAGCAATTCTTGGTTGGATTCGTAGGAAGTGTGAAGATGCTTCAGAAGTTCTCTGCCTCGGGCCAGTACTCCGAACGCGATCCCGCTATAGACGAGCAGAATGGAAGCCATCGTCAGTACGCCGACATAAGAAACTCTCTGGTGGATATCGGAATTAAAAGCGTGCAAGAACAGCAAGGAGATAACGGTATTAAAAATAGCGAAGAGCAACTTTTTATATTGGAAATAAAAAATGCTGATCATGATGGGGAAAAAAAGAAAGAACAGGAGATACTCCAATGAGGAATGGATGGCCGTGATCGTGACCGTAAGAAACGTGGCCGAAGTAATCAACACGTAGTCGTGGTGCTTAGGCAAATAACGGACTCCGATTTCCGCGAGCACGACGATGAAAGCCATGATCGCCGTCGGCCTTACGATATAGGAGGGGATGAACTCTCCCGCAGGGAGTTGCGTGACGAGTAAGAACGAGCATTCCAATAGGACGGAGATGATCAGGACGGCCCAGTAGCTCTTAAGGAGCAGGCGATTCCAACGGGCTTGATTAATTTCGAGCGAGGGCAAAGGCATAAGGACTTCCTTTCACAATCAAACTTCATAAAATATACCATATCCAATAAGCCATCGTATATCCTTTTTTGGGTCACCATATAGTAAGTATCAAGCTCGGAGGTTGGAGGTGAGGAGTTGAAGAAGGTGGAATTCGTCGTGAAACACGGGAATGATTACCCTTCGCTGGAACGTCTTGCAGGCATGCTCAACCGAACGCTCGTAGGAACGGAAAATCCCGTGGACAGCGTGCAGTGGGAGTTATGTCAGGAAGACGGAATGATACGCTGCCAATTTCCTTTGGGACCCGGACCACAAGACAAAAAAAGCTATTGCGACAGGGTGGGTCGCGTGCTTGCGGAATATACGCTATCCGATCAAGAGCCTTCGTTGCTTCGCGGCATGTTCCGTTCGCGGTTCGGCCTTAAGGACGAGGTGGAAACCGATGCTCTCATCGGAGAAGCCGTCTCCTTGCTCGACGGGGAGCCTGAAATCGGGGAGAACTGGATGGGACGGGGCAGGGAACGCCGACTTCAGAAGCTCGCAATTCGGTTCTCCCATTATCTGGAGGATAATGAGCGAATTCACCTGGATGGCTTCCTTCGATTCCGCTTATCCGAGTACCGTGCCGAAGTGCAAGAGGCGGCGGAAACGGCGATCGAGGAAAGACTGATGGAGAAGCAATACCAGGAGTTCATGTCGCTCTTGAAAACGATGGTGGAATGGCAGGAGGCGAAAACTTCGACCGTGCATGTGCTCCATGGCGGCGGTCATGCCTTCCGGTTGTTGGACGAAGAGATGCGTCCGCTCGAGCAAGACGCTTCCGACGATAAAAGCGACGCAATGGAAAGCTTTGGCGAAGAAGAACAGGAGGAAGAAAGCAGGGTCGTAAGCCGACTGTTGGCGGCTTCTCCACGACAGCTCTATATCCACACGCCCGAGCCGGAATCCCAGGTAATCCGAACGATCATGGGTATATTCGGGGACCGCGCGGCGGTGTATCCCGGCTTGCCCGCTCATTAGATAAGATATTTCGGTGCCACTTGACTGCACCCGCTTAAGCTCGATATAATGATCGATATCAATCCACAAACCCCAAGCGTTGAGAAAGCCAACGATGCCGGAGATGGACGGACCAGAGAGAGGAACCTAGGCTGAAAGTTCCTTCCGCAACCGACTTGCATTGACCCCTTTCGAGCAGCCGGGATGAATTCGCGAAGTTTAGATACTTCGCGTTAGTATTCCTAGCCGGATCATGACCGATATCTCATGCCAGAGGACCGAGTACGCTGTATCGGTTAATGGAGGGTGGAACCACGGGCCGCACAGAGCACCCGTCCCTTTCGGGACGAGGTGTTTTTTTGTTTCCCAAAATACGATTAGGAGGTATTCGGAATGTCTGTTCAAGTAAAATTGCCGGATGGCGCGGTTCGCTCGTACGATGCCGGCGTGTCGGTCGAAGACGTCGCGTTCTCGATTAGCCCCGGCTTGAAGAAGGTCGCGGTCGCAGGCAAAGTAGACGGTAAAGTGGTGGACTTGAATACGCCATTATCGGGCGAAGTAGCCTTGGAAATCATTACGTTGGATAACGCCGACGGGCTCGAAGTTATGCGTCACAGCACCGCGCATTTGTTGGCTCAAGCGATTAAACGCATCTACGGCGGAGATAAGGTTAAGCTCGGAATCGGACCCGTCATCGAAGACGGTTTCTATTACGATATCGATATGGAGCAACCGATATCTTCGGAAGATCTCGTTCTGATCGAGAAGGAAATGGACAAAATCGTCAAGGAAAACTTAACGATCTCCAGACGCGAAGTGAGTCGCGAGGAGGCTTTGCGCATTTTCGAGGAAATCGCAGATCCTTACAAAATCGAGTTAATCAACAATTTGCCGGAAGACGCGGCGATCACGATCTACGACCAAGGCGAATTTTTCGACCTTTGCCGCGGCCCGCATCTGCCCTCGACCGGCCGCATCAAGTCGTTTAAGCTGCTTAGCGTTGCCGGCGCTTACTGGCGCGGAGACAGCAAGAACAAGATGCTGCAGAGAATCTACGGCACGGCGTTCGCCAAAAAAGCGGAGCTCGACGAGCATCTGCATTTCCTCGAAGAAGCGAAGAAACGGGATCACCGCAAATTGGGCCGCGAGCTCAAAATGTTTACGTTCTCCCGCGAAGTCGGTCAGGGCTTGCCGATCTGGCTTCCCTACGGCGCGAAGGTTCGTCAAACGTTGGAGCGCTATATCGTCGATCTGGAAGAAAAATTGGGCTATACGCACGTCTATACTCCGGTGCTCGCGAACGTAGACTTGTATAAGACATCGGGCCACTGGGAGCACTATCAGGAAGACATGTTCCCTAAGATGGTGCTGGATAACGAAGAACTGGTACTGCGTCCAATGAACTGCCCTCACCATATGATGGTGTACAAGAGCGAGATGCGCAGCTATCGCGATCTTCCGGTACGCGTGGCGGAGCTCGGAACGATGCATCGCTACGAGATGTCGGGAGCCTTGACGGGCTTGCATCGCGTACGGGCCATGACGTTGAACGACGCCCACATTTTCTGCCGTCTGGATCAGATCAAAGAAGAATTCACCCGCGTCGTGAACTTGATTCGCCAAGTGTACGAAGACTTCGGTATCAAGGAATATCGTTTCCGCCTCTCTTACCGCGATCCGAAGGACACGGAAAAGTACTGGCCGGACGACGAAATGTGGGAGACGACGCAGCGGATGCTGCGCGAAGTCGCAGAAGAGCTGGACTTGCCGTTCTTCGAAGCGGAAGGCGAAGCCGCATTCTATGGACCGAAGCTCGACGTGCAGATCAAAACCGCTCTCGGCAAAGAAGAGACTTTGTCCACCGCGCAGATCGACGTCCTATTGCCTGAGCGCTTCCAGTTGGAGTATGTCGGCGACGACGGGAAAAAGCATCGCCCGGTCGTCATCCACCGCGGCATCATCAGCACGATGGAGCGCATGACCGCGTTCTTGCTGGAGAACTTCGCGGGCGCGCTTCCTCTCTGGTTATCGCCGGTGCAGGCGAAGCTGATCCCGGTCAATCCGGTCTACGAGCCTTACGTAAAAGAAGTCCAAGAGAAACTGCAACGCGCCGGAGTTCGCGTCGAATCCGACTTGCGCAATGAAAAGCTGGGATATAAAATTCGCGAAGCCCAGTTAGAGAAAGTACCGTATATGCTCGTTATCGGAGAAAACGAATCCCTTAACGGCACCGTATCCGTTCGCCGCCGTGGCGAAGGGGATCTCGGAGCGCAATCGGTCGAACAATTCGTGGAACGAATTACAGGCGAAATTACATCCAAACGCATCGATTAAAAATAATTGCATATTATTATAAAAGCGCCCATAAACATTAACTGCTTATGGGCGCTTTGTTTATGAGCTCTTCTAATAATTACATGTCGGATATTTACTATTAAATGGTAAATATTCTCTTTTTATTGCGTTTATGATAGAATATAAATACTTCAAATATGCATCCTTTTAGGAGTGGCTGGATACATGAATTTCCTCCGTGATTCTAATATTCCGGAAGCGTTCTGGTCAGAAGATGAAGTGTTAGGCGAACTGTATTCCCAAATGCTTAAAGTCGTTCGCCATAAGCTATGGCATAAGAACGATGCGGTCGATGTGGTACAGGAAGCTTGGGTACGGATCCTGGAGAAGAAATCCACGCTACGTCACAAAGAGAAGCTGATTCCTTGGGCCAAAGCCATCGCATCCAACCTAGCCTCGAACGCGAATCGGGCAAGGCGCCACGAAAGAATCGACGATCATCCGGGAGTAGAGATTGCCAGCACGAGATCGGATTATGACCCGGAATCGATGATGGAACTGTCCGATCTGTTAGGGCAGTTGGATCCTGTAACGCGTACGCTGCTTCTGTATAAGTTCTATTACGGGTTGAAGGATGCCGAAATCGCGACCGTGCTGCAATTGCCCGTCGGCACCGTAAAAGCCCGGATTCACCGCAGCAAAGCAAAAATTAAAACTCGATTCGAAGACGACAACAGATATACATAATCGAATTCCTCTCTGTCCATCCTAGGGGTGGAGGTGAGGAAAACAGTGGGTAAAAACAAAAAACAAAAATCGGGAAACAATAACGCCTTCCAGACGGAATTCGCTTCCGAAAACGGAAGCTCCGGCGCGGCGAATAAAGCCGCCCAGAAAAGTAACAATCAATCCAATCGTTAATGTTGACTGGATGAGTTGTGGGAAGAAAGTTAACTAAAAATCGCGTTTTTTAGAGAGGGACCCCAAGGGTCTCTTTCTTTTTGCATATTTGCGAGTTATAATGTTAGGAAAACTAACGCAACTCGACAAATGATGGGGTTGGAGTGGTGAGAGATGGCGCAATGGCAGCATTGGCTTAAGAAAAATGGGGAACAAATTCGCAAGCTTCGGATTGCTCGTCCGATTCAATCGGAAGGCCCATCGTCGAAAGGGAATTCTCAGGATGCGGGGAAACCCGATGCGCTTCGTCACTTGATCGAAGAGGCCGTCGTTATCTCTGACCGACTTCAAGCCGCCGTGTCGGAAGTGGAATCGAGTATGGGGCAACTGAACTCGATCGCCAATCGTTCTTCGGAACAAGAGGAGCATCTTCGGAACAACAGCAAGACGGCAATGTACCGGTTGGAGGAAGCTTTCTCCGCGCTTCAAGAAGTGTCCGCGGCTTCGCAGGAAATTCGAGGCGCAACGGAAGAGCTCAGCTCGCAAAGCCGGGTTACGAGAGACGTCGTCGTTGAAGTATGCCGATCCCTCAACCATACGGACGAAGTGATGAACGACCTTTCCAAAAATCACGGAGCGATGGAAGAACGCGTCAACGAGCTGATTGCCCAGGCTTCAAAGATTACGGAAATCAACGCTTTCATTCAAGAAATCGTAACCCAGACGTCTTTGTTGGCGTTAAACGCGGCAATCGAGGCGGCTCATGCGGGGGAGCACGGTCGAGGGTTCTCGATCGTAGCCCAAGAAATCCGGAAGCTCGCGGAACAGAGCGGGCAAGCCGTCAAACGTTCTACCGGTATCGTACAAAATATCGGCGAAGGTATTCGCCAAGTGGTCGGTTCGGTCGATCAGGAGAAAAAATCCGTTTCTCTGGGACTTGCGGAAATGAATAAAACCCGCGAAAAGATGGACGTGATCTTCAACTCTTTTCTCCAAGTAGATCAGCATGTAAGTAAAACTTTGGAATTCGCGATCGAGCAAACGGAACGGACGACGGCCGCGAACGGAATGCTGGAAGAAGTCGTCGAATCCGTGGGATTGACGATCGGCAGCGTGGATAACACGCTAGAGCAGAATAAGCGGCAACGTGCGGAGATCGGCAATCTAGGACGGGTATCCAAGCAACTGAAAGAATCTTCCGACGAGCTTGTCGAAGCGGTCCAAACCGCGGGCGGCAGGTTGTGGATGGGGTCGGTAGCGGCAGATACGACGAGATGGATCGATCTGTTGCGCGCTATAATAGCCGATCCCGAGCTTGCCGGAATGACGGAAGAGACTCATCGTAAACTCCTTGGAAGCTGGCTCGATCGTACGAAAGGAATGGAAGCGGTCTGGTCCAATCGGAGCGACGGTTCCTTCGTATATTCGGAGCCGGCCGCCGGCTTGCTTAACGCCAGGGGGCGCGAGTGGTGGAAGCACGCGATGGACGGAGAGACGTTTGTCTCGGAAGTGTATATATCCGCAATTACGAAGAAACCTTGCTTGACGGTATCCATGCCTCTGAAACGCGGAGATGGTTCGGCATACGGGGTCGTCGGAATAGACATTACGGTAGCATGATTAAATTCCAGGCAGGTGATCGGGGATGACAGAGGCAGTGCCTTCGCTCCCGGGGGAGGCGGTTTCCCGGCGAAAAACCGCGGAAATCCACTCCTTGTTGGCGGCGCTCATCGCTAAGCGAGAACAGGAAATCGCGGAAATCGAACAAATGGTAGAGCGGTACGAACGACGTAGAAGTCTCGAGGAGCAAGCTTATCGTTCCATGTCCGCGTTTCGCCGGATGTTATCGGGCAAGAAACCGGACCATCATCTTGCTCTTGAATATATTCATTACGTAAAGAGACCGTTAGAGAAGGCGAGAACGCTTCGCCTTGAAGTGTCTAATTATCAAGCGATGTTTAGCGGTTCCGTCCCGGCCGAGATTCCAGATCACCTCGATGGATAACCGAATAGAAAATATAAAAAAGCAGCCCTTGCGGCTGCTATTTGCAATTGCGGATTTAACTGTTTCTAAGCTTCTCGATATCGAGGAAATCGTGTTCTTGGCTGTAGGCGGGAACGCCATGAATGCCGATATCCAATCCGACCAGCTCTTCGTCCCGCGAAACGCGCACGGGCTGAAACTTCCGGATGAGCTTAAGAACGAGCCAGGTCAAGATGAAGCCCCATACGGCAACGACGAGTAGTCCGAGAGCTTGGACGCCGAGCAAATGCCAGCCGCCCCCGTAGAGGAGTCCGGAGTAAGCGGAAGTACCAGGCATAGCGAACAACCCGACCGCGATCGTACCGATGCTTCCGCTAATCCCGTGTACGGCGAAGGCTCCGACGGGGGCGTCGACACCGCGATTCTCCAGCCATTCGCTAGCGAGTACCATGGCGATTCCGGAAACCGAGCCGATCAGGATCGCCGCGGCATCGGAGACGAAGGCGCAGCCCGCGGTGATACCGACAAGCCCCGCCAATGCACCGTTGATGACCATCGGAGGGTCCGCTTTCCGGTAACGGAACATCGTGAACAGAATACATGTCGCGCAACCGGCCGCGGAGGCCAGCATAGTCGTTACGGCAATGTGGCCGATATTGTCGTTGGTTGCGCTAAGCGTGCTGCCCGAATTGAAGCCGAACCAGCCGAACCAAAGGATGAAGGCGCCGACGGACGCGAGCGGGAGATTGGATGGAGGGACGATATTGATTTTCCCGTCCGGACCGAATCTGCCGATTCGGGGACCGATGAATAAAGCCGCGGCAAGAGCTGCGAAGCCGCCTAGCGCATGAATGGCTGCCGATCCGGCAAAGTCGATCATTCCGAGCTTGGCCAGCCATCCGTTGGACGACCATATCCAGTGGCCCGAGATCGGATAGATCAACCCGGTCATGAAAATCGTATATAAGATATAAGCTCGAAAATGGATACGTTCCGCAACTGCGCCGGAAACGATAGAGATAACCGCGATTACGAACGCGCACTGGAACAGCCAATACGTATCGTGGGAAATATTCAAGGAAAGATGTGTCAGGTCTCCTCCCATAAAAAATCCGCTTAGGCCAATTAAGCTGGCTTCGTCTTTTCCGTACATGAAAGCGAATCCGATGGCGTAGAACACGAGCGCTCCGAACGCGATGTCGACGAATACTTTCATTATGATGCTGACGGCGTTTTTCTGGCGGACGAATCCGGCTTCCAGAAGGGCGAATCCGCCTTCCATCAGCAGGATCATCGCAGCGGTAAGGACAACCCAGATCGTATCCGTGCCACGTGATAATTGCTCGATATCCATCCTTTTATCACCTAATCTCTCGTCAATATCTCACATGCGTCGAATAAATTCGAACTCATTATATAGTGGGGAGTTACCTAAGTCAACGGATAATGTAATAATAATTGACATGTATTCGTATGGAGAATCAATGCGCCTCGGTCTGGAGACCGATGCGAAGTTACGTCCCCCGCCGCTGTTGTCCCTGGCGACGGTTTCGTTATACTGGTAACAGGATAAGACGTTAGCAATCATTGGAGGAAAAGGCCATGCATTCATCGATCGTACACCGCATGTTATGGGGAACCCTTATCGTGGCGGTCGGCGTTATTTATTTGTGCAACCAATTGGGAATTACGGATTTGAGCATCGGGGAAATCTTCTCGACGTACTGGCCGATCATATTGATCGTCGTAGGCTTGCAAGGATTGTTGCTCCAACATAAGGGAGGGGTTTGTTGGAACGGCATTACGATAGCGGCAGGCTTCTATTTCCTCGGACGAAACCTGATGTGGTTCCATAAGGATCTCTCCGATGTCGTGCGGATGATAGCGCCCGTTGCGATTATTATCTTCGGTATTTGTTTTATTTTACGCGGTAACGGTCGTTCCGGCAGGCGGAGACGCCGCGAAAGGAATAGGGAGAGATGGAACCCGATCGTCCCTCCGGTGCCGCCATCGCCATCCGGACCCCCTCCCGCGCCGCCGGAATGGGATGAATTCGAGCGTCCTAAGCAACCGAAAATTTCTTTAGACAAAACATTTTCGCAGCAGCCGAACAATTCCGATTTCGTCGATAGAAAATCGAATGAAGGCCATGATCGTCATCATGATCGGCACGGTTGGTGGAACGATCGCGATTGGAACCATTCAGATCGCGACAATCACAGCCGTTTCATCGGGGACGCGCACTTCGGCAGCGATTACTGGGAATTGCGCCCGATGAACATATCGCATTTTATCGGAGATACGACGTTGGATCTAACGAAAGCCCAGATCCCGTTCGGCGAGACCAAGATCAATATCTCTTCGTTTATCGGCGACGTGAAGGTGTATGTCCCGAACGATATCGGCATAGGGATCCGGGTCATCTCCAGTTGCTTGATCGGTGACGTGAAGGTACTCGAAGAGAAGCGGGGAGGATTGTTCAACCAAATGTCCGTCTCGACTCCCGGCTATGCGGACTCCGATAAACGCGTGGTGCTCGTCGTTAGTAGTTTAATCGGCGACGTACGCGTTACGAAGGTAGGTTAACGGGATGATCAAGCGAGTCCGAACGAGCAAGTGGGAGGCGGCCATCCATTCCGGTCTCATGACGCTGATTTTGTTAACCGTCGTCTATTACGGTTGGGTCGGCTTGATGTATAATCCCCCGCGGTTGGAAACTTGGTTCGGGTGGACGTTCGTCATCGTCCTAGGACAAATCGGATTGACTTATTGGGTCGGGCAACGCACCCAGCGAAAGCTGGAGCAAATGCTTCTCGCGATGAAGCAGGCTTCGGCGGGGAATTGGGATTCAAGGCTGCCGGTCGTCGAAGGAGACGCGTTCGCGGGCGTGAATCGAGAGTTTAATGAGATGCTCGGACAGTTGGAATCGCGTCTTAAGCTGCTTCAACAGCTTGGAGAAAAAGACGTCATGGAGGAAGCGACTTCGCATGAGGCTGCCGTGCTGGAAGAGAGAAAGCGGCTGGCGCGAGACCTTCACGATTCCGTGAGTCAGCAGCTGTTCGCGCTTCACATGTCCGCGTCTTCGTTACCGAAGCTGCTGGAACGGGATCGGGAGCATGCGGAGAAGGTGATGGAGCAGCTCATCGGAATGTCTTCCACGGCGCAACGTCAGATGCGCGGATTGATCGCTCAGTTAAGGCCGATGGAGCTGCAAGGAAAAACGTTGGAAGAAGCCTTAAACCGTTGGTTTCCGGATTACTGCAGGCAAAACGGATTACAGGGAACGTTGGAGATCCAATTACGTGGACGGTTATCCGAGGCGAAGGAACATCAACTATTCCTCGTTATCCAAGAAGCGATGGCCAACGTAGTCAAACATGCGGAGGCCAAAACCGTCCGTCTTATGTTAGGTGAAACGGACAAGCAAATTTCCTTATCTATAGAAGATAACGGTACAGGCTTCAGGGGAGAGCAGGTACGCGAAGGTGCATATGGGTTGTTCACGATGCGCGAACGGGCGCAGAAGCTTGGAGGCGAAGCTGAAATCGTCACGAAACCGGGTGCCGGTACGCGTGTGCGCGTATGGTTCCCTAAATTCGGCGAATAAAGGCCGACCAGGAGTCGACCTCATTAGAAACAAGGAGCGGATACGGATGTCGGAACTGTCGGTTGCCCCATGGAAGGTACTTATCGTTGACGATCACGAAATGGTTCGAATGGGATTGCGAACGTATTTATCTCTGGATTCCCGGTTTGAAGTCATCGGAGAAGCGAGCAGTGGCTTAGATGCGATCGAGACTTTAAGAAACGGAGGCTACGGTGGAGATTTGCCGCAGATCGTGCTCATGGATCTGATGATGCCGGGAATGAACGGCGTCGAGGCTACGCGGGCATTACTTGAACATTACCCCGGTTTTCGGATCATCATCTTGACGAGCTTCCTCGAAGACGAAAAAGTCGTAGTGGCGATCGAAGCGGGAGCCGTCAGCTATGTGCTCAAAACCGTCTCGGCAGAAGAATTGATCTATGCGATGCAAGGGGCGGTCAAGAATATGCCGGTCATGAGCGGCGATGTATCCCAAGCGTTAACTAGAGGGCTGCGCAAGCGGTCCGCGAGCCCCGACGTGGAAGGGTTGACCGAGCGGGAGCGCGAAGTGCTGTTATTGATTGCGGAAGGCAGGACAAATAAAGATATCGGCGACGAACTGCATATCAGCATTAAAACGGTCAAGACGCACGTTAGCAATTTATTGATGAAATGCGAATTGGAAGATCGCACTCAGCTTGCCATATTTGCGCATCGAAAAGGTTGGGCCAAAGAAGGATAAATGTCGCGCGAAGGGATATTCTAGTAAGAAAAAAAAGGGGGTTTCCCCGATATGCATAACCTCTCTTCCACGTTGACCACGCAAGTAACCGACTATTTGGAATCTAAGGACGCGCTACAGGGGCACGGTTTTACGCTCGGCGGAAATTGGGACTACGATCACGGCTCATTCGACTGCGCGCTCGACGATGCGAATAAGGTTTGGTTGCGGCTCCCGTTCGAGGTGACGGTAGGCAATCTAGATAGCGAAGCCCCGCGAAGCGATACGCAGATTCAATTCGGCGAACCCTATGTGTTAAAGCATTTATACAACGAAGGGGAGGATCACGAAGCACAACCTCGTGCTCTCGGGGCCTTCATGGATCAATTCTCCTCCCCCGTAGATCCCGACGACGAGATCGAATCGCGATGGATCGAGCAAGCCAAGCGAAAGCTAAACGAAGTGGAAGCCCTATATCCGGCATAACCGAAGCGGCACGCAAGTGCCGTTTCTTCATGATTGCATAGGAAGTACGTTTTTGTGGGCGCTTTTACTTCGTCTTCATTTCCGTTTAAGATAGTTTTAAGGAAACTGGTTTAGGATACAAATATGAAATGAAGAACGGCGCTAGCCTAGTGCGGCGCAAGGAGGCATAATATATGGAAGATCACGACAAAAAACCGGAAGAACTGCAGGGCTTCACATACGATCAGGAGAAGAGGGACGACCCGTACGCGGATGTGCGCAGGGAATCCGAGCCTTATACATTCGGTCCATACGGGCCTACTCAGCCGTCTTACGGACCTGAGCCGTCTAGAACCGTAGACGTAACGCCGTCCGCAACGAAAGAATATCGTCCGTTCACCGTTTCGGGAGGACCGGCGCGTAATGATTGGGGGGCTAAGCCTCCGCGTCGTTCGTCGTTCCGGGCAATTTTCGCGGCTTTCATGGCAGGGGTCATCGTCGTCGGCGGATTAATGTATGCGTCCGATAAGGGGAATTGGTTCAGCAACACTACGTTCGGCGGAAGTTCGATCGTCCAGGACGCAGCCGTCAAACCGGCGAGCAGCACGGTAAGCAACGCGGGAGATGTCGTCCGGCCTAATAACATCGCTAAGATCTTCGAGCAATCCTCTCCGGCGGTCGTGAAGATCGAGACTTACGCGGCGCAACAACAAGGCGGAAGTAGCCTTTGGGACGACGATTTCTTCCGCCAATTTTTCGGGGATAACGGTAGCGGCAATAATGGCGGGAATAGCGGCAACGGTGGAACACAAGGTGAATTACAGCCAAGCGGCATGGGATCGGGCTTTATTTTCGACTCCACCGGTTATATCTTGACGAACCAACATGTTATTAACGGGGCGAGCGAGATCAAAGTTACGCTTGAGGGTCACGATAAGCCTTACACGGCCAAATTGCTCGGTTCCAGCTTTGATCTCGATCTAGCGGTTTTGAAAATCGAAGGCACCGACTTCCCCACCTTGAAATTGGGCGATTCCAGTAATCTGAACATGGGAGACTGGGTAGTCGCGATCGGGAATCCGTACGGCTTCGAGCATACGGTTACCGTAGGCGTTCTGAGCTCCAACGAGCGTAAGATCAAAATCGACGATACGAGCGGCACCCGCAATTACGAGCATTTGCTGCAGACGGACGCTTCGATCAATCCGGGGAACTCCGGCGGACCGCTCCTGAACTTGCAAGGCGAGGTAATCGGGATTAACACCGCCGTTAGCTCCCAAGCGCAAGGAATCGGTTTCGCGATCCCGACGAGCACGATCCAGTCCGTTCTCGAGAACTTGAAGAATAATACCAAAATACCGGTTAAGCCTTCTCCGTTCATCGGCGCTACCCTGACGAATCTAACTAAAGATATCGCGCAGCGTCTGGAGATCGACGAGAATACGAAAGGCGCGTTCGTTACGGAGATTATGTTCAATACTCCGGCTTACAAGGGCGACTTGCGTCAATATGATGTCATTACGGGTATGAATGGCAAAGATTACGCGACCACTGATACCTTAATCGCCGAGATTCAGAAGAGCAAGGTTGGCGATAAAGTGACGCTCGACGTCATCCGCAGCGGTAAGAAGATCGAAGTCACCGTCGAAATCGGCGACAAAAACGAATATACCAACAAGCAATAAAAGATACCGAATAGAGAAGCGCAGTGGAGCGGGAAACCGAACGAATTGGTTATCCCGCTCTTCGTTGTAAGAGGAGGACGAGCCCTATGAGACCCCATATCGCGGTCATTGACGACGATGAGAAAATTACGGCACTGCTTCGGCGCAGCTTGGCGTTCGAGGGGTTTGAGATTACGACCGCGCCCGACGGCGCGGAAGGACTGAAGTTGCTCAGCCAGAGGCAGGTCGATCTCGTGATCTTGGACGTGATGATGCCGAGGATGGACGGCTGGGAAGTATGCCGGCGGCTGCGCGAAGCGGGAATTACGTCGCCGGTTCTCATGCTTACGGCCAAGGATGAAGTAACGGACAGAGTTAAAGGCTTGGATATGGGCGCGGACGATTATTTGGTGAAGCCTTTCGCCTTAGAGGAATTGATGGCGCGCGTGCGCGCGCTGTTGCGTAGACGTTCCGACAAGACCGACGATATCGGCTATTTCCGATATGACGATCTGCTGCTCGACGTAGATGGACGCGAGACGCTGCGAGGCGACCGTCGGATCGAATTAACGGCCAAGGAATTCGACTTACTGCACCTGTTCATGCAAAATCCGAAACGAGTCCTGTCCAGGGATCTGATCATGGAACGGATATGGGGTTACGATTATAGCGGGGAGTCCAACGTGCTCGAGGTCTACGTCGCGATGCTTAGGCAGAAGCTGGAGGAGAGCGGCGAGAAACGGTTGATCCAAACCGTGAGAGGCGCCGGCTACGTGCTGAAGGGAGACAGCTGAGATGTCCATCCGGCTGAGATTGACGCTGTGGTATTCGGGATTGCTTGCGGTCGCGCTGATCGCATTCGGAATTATCATTTACGGTATCGTACAACGGAACACGATGGGCGAATTAAAGGATCAACTGAAGCAGGTATCCAGAGCGACCGAAATGGGATTGACGCGCGACAACGAGCTGCAGGTCAGCCTAGTCCCTCCGAGAGGCATTACATTCAGCAATATTTATATCCAAGTCGTTAATTATATGGGTTCTGTTCAAGGTACGGTTAGCACGAAATCGAACAACATGCGGCCAAGCCCGCAACGCGACGAGCTTACGTTCCCCCACTCCAGGCAAGACGAGATCCATTACAATTCCCGTTTCGTCAACGTCGAGGTGGAGGGAGCGCCATTCTTGATCATGGAAACTGCGTACAAATATCAAGATAATGTCGTCGCTCTGCTTCAGACCGGTGTCTTTTCCCGTTCAGAGATGCTCTTGCTTTCAAGACTGCGGACAATCATATGGTTCTCCGGAGTCGCCGGCGTCATCGCCGCCTTCCTGTTAGGCATGTTCCTCTCTCGCAAAGCTTTGCAACCGATCAACCGAGTGACTCAAGCGGCCGAGCGCATTCAGAGCGGCTTGGAGCTTGGAATTCGCATTCCACGCGAGAAGGCGAACGACGAGATCGGCAGGTTGACCGATACGCTGAACGGAATGCTGACGGGGCTGGAATGCGCCTACAAGACATTGGAAGACTCTAACACGGCTCAACGCCGGTTCGTGTCGGATGCGTCCCATGAGCTTAGGACCCCTCTTACAACGATTAGGGGCAACGTGGATTTGTTGGAGAAAATTTGGCAGGCGGACGAACGCTTCGGCGATGGAATAGAGGAAACGGAAGACGTCCGTGAAGGTAAACACGTGTTGTCGGAAGAAGAGAAACGCGAAATGTCCCTGGAATCGATCCGGGATATCGCGGACGAAGCTCGTAGGATGAGCGGCTTGGTTAACGATCTCCTTGCGCTGGCTAGAGCCGATGCGGGATACTCCGTCGAGATGGAGAGCGTGCCCTTGAAAGCTTTGGCGGAAGAAGCGGCTCGTCGCGCGGCGTTCCTGCCCCGCAAAGCGGAATGGCATGTCGGGCCGATCGACGCTCTTGAAGACGTTGAAGTGTGGGGGAATCGCGATTATTTGTTGCAACTGCTCTTTATACTGATCGAGAACGGCTTTAAATACACTCCTGCGGGCAGCGTAAGGCTGTACGCCACGAAATCGGGCAATTCCGTGGGTTTATCGGTCGCCGATACCGGAATCGGAATCGGAGCGGAAGAAGTCCCGCATATCTTCGAACGTTTTTATCGCGTCGATGTGTCCCGGGGAGAAACGTCGGGTACCGGACTGGGGCTATCCATAGCGAAATGGATCGCCGATCTTCATCACGGCAAGTTCGAGGTGATGACACGCCTTGGAGAAGGCACCGTGTTCACGTTGTGGCTGCCGATAATAGCGAAAAAAGAACTTGCATAGAGGGATAGGCTTGAAGGCGGCAAGACGTCCTGCGCAACGGGACGATCTTGCCGTCTTTTGCTTGCCGGTCTCCTTTTATCGGTACATGTAATAAGCTATAATAGACAAAAGAGATGAAACGCCCGGCACTCTCGATATATCGATCGGAATACGGGCGAGAAAGCAGGCGTTAGAGATGGAAGTCGTAAAAATATCCCCGAGGGGCTACTGCTATGGAGTAGTGGATGCGATGGTGCTCGCTTTGCAGACTGCCCGCAACCTAAATCTCCCTCGGCCGATCTATATATTGGGAATGATCGTTCATAATAGCCACGTGACCGAAGCGTTCAAGGATGAGGGCATCATTACGTTGGACGGTAGCGATCGGATGGAAATTCTGGAGAAAATCGAACAAGGCACCGTTATTTTCACGGCGCACGGAGTATCCCCGGAAGTTCGGAGAAGAGCTAAGGAGAAAGGATTGACCGTCGTTGATGCTACCTGCCCGGACGTAACGAAGACGCACGATCTCATTCGGGAGAAGGTAAGCGAAGGCTACGAGGTCATCTATATCGGGAAAAAAAACCACCCCGAACCGGAAGGCGCGATCGGGATCGCGCCGGGTCATGTTCATCTGATTGAACGTGAAGAAGATATTTTGAAACTGAAATTGGATACTTTACGTATTATCATTACGAACCAAACAACGATGTCCCAGTGGGACATCAAACATTTAATGGCGCTGCTGCTTGCCGCCTTCCCGACAGCGGAAATTCACAACGAAATATGCCTAGCTACGCAAGTTAGGCAGGAAGCGGTAGCCGAACAAGCCGGTGAGGCACAACTCTGCATCGTCGTAGGGGATCCCCGGAGCAACAACTCTAACCGCTTGGCTCAAGTATCCCAGGAAATCGCGGGAGTGCCCGCTTACCGGGTAGCGGACGTATCCGAGATCGAGCAGGAATGGCTTATGGGACTCGAACGTGTCGCCGTAACTTCCGGGGCGTCGACGCCTACCGCGCTTACGAAGGAAGTTATCGCCTATTTGGAGCAATTCGATTCGAACAATCCGGACACTTGGCCGATCCAACGTACGGTGAATCCGAATAAACTGTTACCGAACGTAAAAATCAAAGCGGCCGAGGGTAACTCCTAGCACAAAAGATTCGCGGTTTCATTCCAAGGAAGGAGCAACCCATGCAACGTCTTCAAAAGTTACGCCGTTGGCTGAAGTACAAATATATGATGTTGATCCGGGCTAAGGGCGGAGCTTCCATCGTCGCGATGGGTTTTGCGATCGGTCTCGCCATCGAGATGTTTACCTTGCCGACATTGGGGTTCGCTTTCGTCCTTATCTTTCCTTTGTGTTACCTGCTTAGAGGCAACTTGCCTGCGGCATTAATCGGTTTCGTCTTCGGCAAGGTCATCTACATCCCGATGATGTACCCCAACTCCAAAGTCGGAGGCTGGATTCTACCGAAGCATCTTTCGATTCAATTCCCTATATTTCCGGAGTGGGTTAATCATTTGCTGTTAACGAATTTGAAGCTCATCGTTGGCGGAATCGTCGATGGGATCATTCTCGGTTTACTCTGTTACTTCCCGATTCGGTATAGCTTGAACGCTTTTAAAGCCAAACGCAAAGAGAAGCGGAAAGCGAATCGGGCGAAACTAGATTCTATACGTTTGGGAGAATAAAAAAGTCGCGGTGGCGGAAGCCTCGCGGCTTTTTTTTATTTTATGATCGGAATATTAAATTTTAGAGAGTAACTGATGGGGGAGTTGTCATTATTTCACAATTCAATGTTACGAATTGTAAAAAATAACGTTAGAAATAGTCGTCAAGGTCTCTAATCGCATGATTCGTAAGCGCACTGTAAAGCGAGTGTTAATAAAGCGTTTTCATTTGTGTGTGTAGCGCATTTCTAAAATGAAATAGTTTTAGTTTACAAGGCAATCCTTGTCCGTTATATTGTAGGTAGTTATTACATTTGCTATTTATGTTTTTTACATTTGTTCAATTAAGTGTTGAAAAAATGGAAAGTTTTCTAAGGAGGAATTCAAGGGCGTTAGAAGGTTGAATGAGACTTTGGCACAACTTTTCATGATGATGGTAAGAAGGAAGAATGGTCAGGAAAATAGTAAGGCCGTTATCCATTGGCTTTGGCGGGCGCATGGATAACGGCTCGGGAGTTTTTTTTGTGTTTGGGTTTTTTCCCATTCACAAAAGAGCTGTGCTAATTCAGCACGCTTAATGATTATTACGCAGCATCGCTGAATGAGTTTCATATTTTTTTCATATTTTTTAACATTTCTATTATTTCATCGCAAAATACGTTAGCATCATAATGTTTTGTATGTAAAGAGGCGTGTTGATTAGGAAAGGACAACAGATAAATGAAAAAAAGAGTAATCATCATAGGGGCTTTATTCATCATTTTCATTATTTTAGCGACGATAATCATTGCAAACAAGAAGAGCGACGCAAAAGCAATGTTATACCCTATACAAGTCGATGGAAAATGGGGCTACATAAATAAAAAAGGGAAGATCGTCGTAGAACCGACTTATGCATGGGCCGATGATTTTCATGATGGTATCGGCATCGTTCAAATAAAAGATAGTCCAGATGGCAGCAATGATTCAAAGGAAGATGATAGTGTAAAATATGGCGCCATCGATAATGCCGGAAAAATGGTAGTAAAGCCGGAATATTCATCTATAACCGCGTTTAATGAAGATGTGGCCGGTGCGGTTATAGTAGATGAAATGACGTATGATCTTACTTACTACATCCTGGATAGAACAGGGAAAGTTCTACACACATTACCTCTTGATATGAATATCGCTTCTATGCTGTTCAACGGAAGAGGTTTGCAGACGCAAAGTGAAGGTATGATATTAGTGCAAGATGAGCCAACTGAAAAGTATGGGTATATTGATCGTTATGGGAAAATTATCATTCCATATCAATATAATGAAGCTTATAGCTTTTCAGATGGCTTAGCTTTGGTAAAGAACGATAAGAATTATTACGAGTATATCGACAAGACAGGAAGAGTAATAATTGACGCGAGTAAATATATTTCCGGCAAAAGCTTCTCGGAAGGTTTAGCAGCCGTAGGAGTGGAGAATAAGGAACGGTCCACTGTTGAGTACGGATATATTGATACAAAGGGCAATATGAAGATAGAACCTAAATATGCAAGGGCATATCGTTTTTCAGAAGGGCTTGCAAAGGTATGCGTGGGCGACAGCATCAACGAATATTCAATAGGATATATAGATCAATCCGGAGCATATAAAATTGGCCCGACTTTAAATGATAACTATGAAGAGACACTGATTTCAGAAGGATTAGTTCCTATTGCTGATGGGGCTGGCGGGTATATGAATAAGGAAGGGAAACTTAGTATTGATCCGGTTGTTACGAAAGTCGAGGATAATTATTTAAAACGCAATATAGCCGGAGAATTTAGAAATGGAATTGCAAAAGTAAGCTTGTCCGATGACAGGATTGGATATATCGATAGAACCGGGAAATATATCTGGGACCCTCGTAAATAGCTGGACAGTATTACTACCGATTTCTGCAGAACTAGAAGCAGAAACAGAAAAGGAGGGCAAACATGGCGGTTTGGCGAGGGCGTTTCTTTCTGTCAATTTTTATGGCGCTGCTAGTACTTCTGTCATTTGAGCATCGAGCAGATGCTCATGGCTACAGCGCGACCTTCTCGACTTTGGAATTTTATAAATCGAAGACGGAGTTTATTTATGCACTCGATGACTTATCGGTCATAGAGCTTGTGGGGGGCGATACAAACGATGACGGAACGCTCGATTCAGAGGAATTCGCTGCAGTGAGTCAGAAGATGCTAGCGATTCTGCAGAGCAGCGTCGTTTTGAAAATAAACGGAGAAAGCGCGGAGTGGACCCAAATTGAGAGTTTCAGTATGCACCGCAAAAAGGCGGTTCTGCAAGCCTCCTTCCCGGCGGTAACGGCAACCCAGTCTATCCAGCTGACCGATAAATTGTATATGAATGACACAAAGAGCAATTACGTAAACCTGCTGTCGATTTATTATGGAGCCCAGAAAAGTACAGCGGCACTCGCGGGCAGCAACCGGACCTGGTCGCTGCAAATGACGGAAAATGATTTTTCCGGTTTGCAGTCAGGCGATGAGTCACCTCAGCAGCAACAGCCCGAGGAGGCAGCTTCATCAAGAGTGACGGACGGCTGGCTGTCTTTTTTCGTGCTGGGGATGAATCATATTTTATCGGGATACGACCACCTTTTGTTCTTATTCTCCCTGCTCATCGCAAGGCAAACGTTCAAGCAGTACTCGGGGACGATCACAGCGTTCACGATTGCGCATAGTATTACCTTGGCCTTGACCGTCACTGGTGTGATCGATATCTCCTCTCGTATTGTGGAGCCGCTTATTGCGCTGAGCATTTGTTATGTCGCTTTGGACAATTTGATTCGCAAGAAAGTCAGCTACCGGTGGGTTTTGACCTTTTTCTTCGGGCTGATCCATGGGATGGGTTTTGCGGACATCTTGAAGGAAATGAACATTCCGAAGAGCGAATTGGCGGTGAATCTGATCAGTTTTAATGTCGGGATTGAAACCGTTCAGGTGACCATCGTTGCCATGGTGTTGCCCGCGTTAGCTCTTCTTTATCGCTGGAAGCACTCGAGACACGTGGTTGTTGCGTGTTCCGCGGTGGCCCTTATACTAGGCGGACTATGGCTTGTCGAACGGATATGAAATTACTGGATAGATTTCAATTTATTCTACCAGACCTTTGTTTCCTTACCGACGATCCCTACAGAGTGAAAATGATTGCGGCTCACTACTTGGACCATGTAGAGATTTTCACGGAAACAAGAGGGCAAGTGGGTCTAACAGGAACATTTAATAATGTCCCCATCATTGTTTTATCTGCTGGTATCGGTAAAACATCAACAATGGCTTATTTAACCGAGCTTTGTTTGAAAAATCAAATAAAGCGTGTTGTTTATTTTGGGGATTGCATTACCAACGATCCAGGCTTGCCGATTGGTTCGATAGTATTAATAAATAAAGCCTATGAAAATGGAAAATGCTATGATGCCTCAGGAAAAATGCTTCAAAATACAGAAGCGATTCTAAGAGAAACGAATATACAAGTGCAAAACTGTGTAACTACCACTGACGATCATTATTTAATTGATAAAAAATATAGGATAAGCCAAGACTCTAAGGTTTTGGATTTTACGACAGCTCCCATTTATAAGTTGAACGAAACCGCTAATGGTTTAGAGGCTCTATCCATACTTACTGTTTGTGAAAATATGAGCACAAATGAAACCATCGAGGAGGCAGCGAGACAAAGGGGAGGTCAAATCGCTATCCAGCTGGCTCTTCGGATCCTTTCATTTCATGCGAATATTTTACAATAAATCATTCAACAAGGAGCGAGGACATGAGATCATTTAAGAAATCACTGATTAGTATTGTCATGTCGTTTTCATTAGTACTCAGCAGCATTTTGCCGATATTACCGGCGGCAACCGTATCCGCTGCAATCGACGTCAACAAATCCGTTGAAAATCCGCCGCAAACTACTGTCGGGAAAACGGATGTTGCGACTTGGAGCTACACCACTGCAGGACAAGTAACTTCTGCGAATGGAACATTTGGAGCAACAAGCGGTTATTTCATGACAGCACCGGATTCTTCCCAATCAACTTTGCAATTATTTATTAGTAATACTCAAAAAACTTCAGGATTTACCTATGGTTCTTCATCCATCAATTACGCAGAATCTACCGTAGGTTTCAAGGGGCAGACGGATATAGGATATTGGTATATCAAGACGTCCACCGCCGGATTTAAGGATCTGATTTTTAATTTTGGCGCACGTTCTTCCAGTACTGGTCCTCGTGATTTTAATACAGAGTGGAGCACGGACGGAACAGTCTGGAACGAATTTGGGACAATTGTTGGAACCAACAGCACGACAAACAAAAACTATTCCGTTAAAATCGAGAGCACAGCTCTTGAGCAATTTGGTATGGTTTTGCCGGCAGGGGCAGCCAATCAAGATAAGTTATTTATCCGTATCATTCAAAGATCTGAAGTTTCCCAAAACGGTGGCACAATAGCTTTAACCGGTACTAGCAATATCAACAACATTCAACTCTACGGAACCAAGGATCCGGCGTTGACTACGCCTGCGGTAACCGCAACACCAGATACAGCTGGCGCCATATTGGATGTGACACCGATCACTTTGTCCAATACAGATGCGACCGCGCAAATTTTCTACACAACAGACGGTACGGCTCCGGCGACAACAGCGGGCGGCTCCACCAAATTATACACGGCGCCTTTCACAGCTCTTTCCGAAGGCGGCTTTACAGGAACAAACCCGTTTGTCGTTAAGGCTGTAGCGAAGTCGCCGGGGCTTCTGCCGTCCGATGCCGTTACATTATCCTTTAATCAACAGACCATCTCATCGAATGCAAATGCCAAAACGCTTGCTGATGGGCAATATGTCTGGGTCAAAGGCATCGGCACGTACTTGAACGGGAATACGACCTTGTACATTCAGGACGGGATGAATGTCGGCAGCGGTATCGTTATCTATAAATCCGGCGCAAACTTCTCCTCCTATGTGGGCAAAGAAATCTATGTCTATGGGAAAACATCGTCGTATAACGGCTTGATGGAGATTGTTCCGGACGATGCGGTAGCGAATGTCGTTGTACGTAAGAGCAATCCAACTCTTCCAACTCCGATCAAAATTATGTTCAGTCAGCTTGCGGACAGAACCTATGAGGGAATGCTGGTCTCTTTCGATACGGTCAAACTGGATACTATCGCTGGAACCATTACGGGAACCTTATATAATCACACCGTAAGCCAAGCAGGCGTGACGAAAACCTTGCGCAGCAATGGTACTGCGAGTACAGCAGGAAGTTATGTCAACATTACAAAAGCCATTGCGAATTATAACAGCGCTGCTCCTTTCAACGGACCACATCTGCTTTCCACAAACACTGCCGATATCGTCGCTGCTGCAGCACCGACCGTTGAATTCTTGACCACTAGTAAACCTACCGGAACAGCAGTGCCGCTTAATTCCAAGGTGACACTTGCCACAGTAACAACAGGAGCGACAATAACGTATACCTTAAATGGAGGTTCTCCTGTAACAACTACTGGAAATTCTGTTGATATTACAGTCGACGCATTCCAAAGCGGAAAGGCGACGATTACGGCAACGGCTTCAGACGGCTCGTATACAACGGCGGCTCAAACTTTTATTTATACGCAAAGCAAGACCGCTGATGTAATCGCAAGCCCAGGAAGCGGTGCAATTTCTACCACAACTCCAATTACTTTATCATCGGCTACGCCGGGTTCAACGATTATTTATTCTATCTATAGAAACTCTTTTACTTCCACAGACGGGACTCTGGTGGGTACAGCCGATCAAACCTACACAGCACCTATCACATTGGATCCCACTTTCTTCCCGGTAAGAATAGCTGCTAAGGCAACCCTTGCCAATTATTTGGACAGCGATCTTTCAAACTTCGCTTATACGGCCAAGAAAGCTGTCGGCGGGGAAAAGAACTATTACGGATCACTTCATGCGCATACGTTGAACTCTGACGGTCAAGGAACCTTGGATGAGGCGTACATTTATGCGAGAGACCAGGGCAAATTTGATTTCTTTATCGTAACAGACCACTCCAACTCTTTCGATACTGCATCTTACAATGTCGCTTTGGATCCCAATATTAACAATTACAACGCAGCCAACGTCGCTTGGACTAACGGCAAAAAGGCGGCGACAGACGCAGCCACTCCTAATTTCGTGACCGATTACGGTTATGAGATGACATGGTCCGGCGGCCCGGGACACATAAATACGTTTAACACAACTGGTTTTGTCAGCCGCAACAACGCTACTTTAAATAACAAAGTAAATGATGGTGGCCTTCAAGCCTATTATCAAATGCTTAAGGGTACGCCGGGCTCCATTACACAGTTAAATCATCCCGGAGCTACATTCGGCAACTTTGCAAATTTTGGTTATTTTGACAATGCGATTGACAATAAAGTTTCTCTTGTTGAAGCAGGCAATGGCGAAGGCGCCATCGGCTCCGGCGGATACTTCCGGTCTGTCGACCAGTTTATTTTGGCTTTAGATAAAGGCTGGCATGTAGCCCCGACAAACAACGGCGATAATCATAAAAAGGGCTGGGGAACATCCAATACCGCTGCGACGGTCGTTTACACGAACGATTTTACACTGAGTGGAATTTATCAGGCGTTGAGAGATCGTTCAGTATGGTCGACGGAAAATAGGGATTTGGATGTCACCTATCATCTGAATGACGGGACGAACACCTACAGCATGGGCGCTATTTTGAATTCTCCCCCTGCTAACGCAAACATTACGGTAACAGCAACCAATAAAAAGCCTGGCACAGAGAACAGTAATATCGCATCCGTCCAGTTGATAAGCGCCGGAGGGAAAATTGTAAATAAGCAGACTTACCCTGTCGGAACCAGTAACGTTAATTACACTTATTCGATGACGGCGCCTTCTGCCGGTTATTACTTCGCGATCATCACGGACAATCAAGGCTTTGTAGCCGTCACCGCACCGATTTGGCTTGGTTCATCACCGAAGGTCGGAATCACCTCGGTAAGCAACAGCTCGGTCATGCCTGTTACAACTGAGGCGTTAAATTTAACAACAGACTTCTTCAATAATGAAAGTGCACCCGTCACACTTAAGTCTATTTCATATACCGTAGACGGAGATACTGCTGCCAACAAAACGGTTACTCTTGGCACAAGCATCGCATCCTTCGGTGTCGCTTCGCATGTATTTAGCTATACACCGACGACTCCTGGAACCAAAACCGTCACGATCAGTGCCGTAATTACGGTGAACGGTGACGATAAAACTTATACGACGACCAGCACAATGAAGGTTGTAGATATTAACTCCGTATTGTATGTCGGGCTTGACGCAGCACACGGCAATGAGTATGTCAGCGGAGGAAGCTATCCGAATTCCATGGCCAATATGATGACTCTCGCGGGGACAAACAGCGTGAGGGTTGTACAGTTGAACACGCCGTCGGAATTAATCGCCGCTACCAACAATCCTAAATACAAAATGATCATTTTGAATGCTCCTACTAGAAAAAACGTAGCTCCATGGCCTATTCCGACAAACTATACGGTAGCGGAAATCGCGGCGTTGAAAGCATTCTCGGAAAACGGTAATACGCTTGTATTCGGAAGTATCGCAGACTTCGGAGAAGCCTCAAACGCGGATCCGACTTCACCAAAGAAACATATGGCCGAGCTGCAGAATGACGTCCTGGCAGCCATCGGATCCACGCTGCGCGCAGGAGACGATGAGGTGTTGGACGAAGTTAAAAACGGAGGTCAAGCCTATCGTTTGTATCCGACTGAGTTCAATATGGCTAATCCGTTGCTGGATGGCGTCGTTGAAGGACAGACCTACAGCCAATACTCAGGCTCAACAATTTACGCAGTAGATCCAACGACCGGCGAGAGAACCTCAACGCTGCCGGCAACGGTCAGCCCGCTTGTTTTTGGCTTCCCAACCACTTATTCGTCTGAAAACGACAATGACAACTTTGGATATGGGACGACGCCGGAACATCCTACTTTTCCCTACGTATCGGTCCTTATAGGAACCACAACGTATAAAACGGACAAGGGAATAAGCAATTCTCAAGGGCTTTATATACCTAAATATGTAAATCCAAACAGCAAGGTAGCAACAAACCCCGAAGAAAAACTGCTGGCGGCATCTGAAACTGTCACGCATTCGAATGGTACAACTTCTCTTGTCGTTGTTGCCGGCGGATCATTTATGAGTAACTTCGAAATACAGGTAACTTTAGAAAATGCAGCGACGTTGCCGTATGTCAATTACAATTTAATGGATAATCTTTATAAATTGGTCAATCCGATTAAAGTCACAAGCATTGCCGACGCCAAGAACTTGCCGGATGGAACGGATGTCATAATTGAAGCAACTACGACGAGTGAGGTAAATACTCAAGTCGCAGGTCCAACTACAAACAAAGGTTTCTTCGACTCTATTTATGCGCAGGACGCAACGGGCGGTATCAATCTATTCCCGGTTGCCTCAGGCATACTGGAAGGACAAAAAGCAAGGTTTGCAGGTACGATCTCGCATTATCAAGGCGAAGTACAGTTGAACGTCACCAACAAAAAATTCACTGTTCTTAATTCAACTATCAATAAGCTCGCTCCTACTAATCTCACGACAGCGGCATCCATGTTATCCGACAATACCGGACTTTTGGTGAGAACAGAGGGCGTCGTGTCGAATGTCATCAAAGAGCCGAATGGAATCATCGACCAATTTACGATCGATGACGGTACAGGCCCTGCGACTGTATTCATTAACGGATATATCACGAGCGGAACGACTCTTCCGTTCATTACGGACGGAGCGAGAGTATCCGTCGTCGGCCTGGCTTCGATCGGGGAGGTTTTCAGCGATTCGGACATGCACCCGAGAATCCGAGTCAGAGACCGTTCCGAGATCGCGAACATCCCGTTAACAAGCATAGCCGTGACAGCTCAACCTACAAAAACGCAATATAAAATTGGAGAAAGCTTGGATCTTGCAGGATTGGTTGTCAAAGGAACGTACAATAACGGAACGAGCGCTCCTGTTGCAATCACATCGTCCAATATCAGCGGATTTGATAGCGGAACTGCAGGAACTAAAACCGTTACCATTACAGTTGGGGGCAAGACAACGACTTTCAATGTCACGATCACGAACGTCTCGTTAATAAGCATAGCAGTGGAAACTCCACCTACAAAAACGCAATATAAAGTTGGAGAAAGTTTGGATCTTGCAGGATTGGTTGTCACGGGAACGTACGATGACGAATCGAGTGATACTCTAACAATCACATCGTCCAATATCAGCGGATTTGATAACGGAACTGCCGGAACTAAAACCGTTACCGTTACAGTCGGGGGCAAGACAGCGACTTTCGATGTCACGATCTTGAACATCTCGTTAACAGGCATAACAGTGGGAACTCTACCTACAAAAACGCAATATTATATTGGAGAAAGTTTGGTTCTTACAGGATTGGTTGTCACGGGAACGTACGATGACGAATCGAGTGCTACTCTAACAATCACATCGTCCAATATCAGCGGATTTGATAGCGGAACTGCCGGAACTAACACCGTTACCGTTACAGTCGGGGGCAAGACAGCGACTTTCGATGTCACGATCTTGAACATCTCGTTAACAAGCATAGCAGTGGAAACTCCACCTACAAAAACGCAATTTAATGTTGGAGAAAGCTTGGATCTTGCAGGATTGGTTGTCACAGGAACTTACAATAACGGAACGAGCGCTCCTGTTGAAATCACATCGTCCAATATCAGCGGATTTGATAGCGGAACTGCAGGAACTAAAACCGTTACCGTTACATTTGGGGGCAAGACAGCGACTTTCAATGTCACGATCGTTTCTTCGGATGGTGGCACTGTGGTAACACCGCCAGTCGTGACTCCACCAGTGGTTACTCCACCAGTGGTAACACCGCCTGTGGAACCGCAACTTCCGACTATTCCTACGGCACTTCGTCCAGTTCTTTTGGATACGGTGAAATCGGATTCCTTGCTGACAAATTGGAGCAACTCTTTAACGCTCCCTGTAAAATCATTCTCGGACGTACCTGCAACTTCCTGGAGCACGGATGTCATTAATCGCGCTACGCAGCTGGGTATTGTTAGTGGCTATACGGATGGTTCGTTCCATCCGAATCAGCGTGTCACGCGCGCTGAGTTCGCTACCCTCCTCGCTAGAGCCTTCGGTTTGTCTGCTACGAGCTCAACGTCCTTCTCGGATACGCAAAACTCGTGGGCAAAAGACTCTATCAACGCGCTTGTAAGTGCAGGGGTAGTAAAGGGTTATCCTGATGGCACGTTCCATCCGGATCAAAATATTTCCCGCGCCGAGATGGTATCGATGCTTTCCCGTTTGACGAAATTCGTTACGCCGAAATCTTCGCTCTTTACCGATGTATCGACTTCGTGGTACTCGGATGCGGTAAATGCCTTCGCTACGGCAGGTATCGTAAACGGAGTGGGTAACGGTCAATTCGAACCGAACGGGTTTGCAACCCGCTCTGAGTCCGTAGCGGTAATTGTCCGCATGCTTTCTAATATTCTCGGACAATAAGCAATACTATCGGATTACCACGCATACCCAGGCGGATTACAACGCCTGGGTATTGCTTTCTCGGCAATTAAGCTGATCAACGGCCGCTCGGCGGGCATGTTCGTACCGAAAGGCGTAACAATGCGGGCAGAGGCTGCGAAAGTGATTTATAGCTTGTTTCCTATCTTGAAGAAGTAAACGTTAATTGGGGCGGAGATGTCAGAACGATCATGGCATCTTCGCCTTTTTAATCTAACAAAAGAATTTTAAAAAATGTTGAAATTTAATGACGACTTCATTGAAATAAATTTCTATTTTTCTGTCGATTTTTGGTTTACAACGTAGAACTAATGCCATATATTTATTATGTAGCACAGATGTAAAAGTACATATTTTACAGTTGTTCACTAATTTATGACAGTTTTTTCAAATGCATGAAAACGCTATCAATTTAGTTTGTTGAGAGAGGGAAGAATCATATGTTTAATTCGATGAGAAAGCAAAAGAAGTGGTTTAATCTATCAATGACGGTCATCCTATTAATCACATTGATGTTTCCTGCAAGCTTATCGGTAGGAAATGTGAAGCAAGCGGCAGCGGCAGGGGCGATGTCGACCCATGTTGTGATAAGCCAAGTTTTTCCTACAGCGACTAAAGGCACTTATAAAAACAAATACATTGAGCTCTACAATCCAACTAATGCTTCTGTAAGCTTAGCTGGATATTCGATTCAAGTTGCCTCTGCGACTGGAACGTCTTATTCAGCTTATCCATTAAGCGGTACTATACCTGCTAATGGTTACTATTTAATAAGTGGTCAATCGCAGGTTAATATGAACGTGGAACTGCCAACTCCTGATCTAAGCAATACTAGTATTGCACCCGCTGCAGCCGGTGGAAAAATTGCATTGGTTAAAAGTACCGTTGCTATTACCGTAAAAACAGACCCGAATGTAATTGATTTTGTTGGTTACGGAACAGGGAATGATTCTTTTGATGGAACGGGAACATCAACAGCCGAAACGACTCCAACGACTCTAGCGATTACTCGTAAAATGAACTCAGGCGCGAATCCGGATTACTCCGGAGACGGCAATGGTTGGGACAGCAAATCGAATAAAAACGATTTTGTTTTAGTTACAGCTAATCCTAGAAACAACGCCTTTCCCAACGCGACTGGAACAATAAATCTAAATGCTGTAACCATTCAACAGCTTTTACTAAATGATAAAGATGGATTGCCGCTCAATATAGGTAAATCGGCTACGATTACTGGAGTGGCAACTGTAGATGATAAGATTCTAGGTACGGATAAAACCAGCTTTTATATGCAAGATGTAACCGGCGGGATCAACGTTTTCAACGTAGTTGCTTCCAGCGGCATTAAAAAAGGAAATAAATATCAAGTATCCGGCCGTTTGATGTTTGCCAAAGGTCAATCGCGATTCCTGGCAAGCTCGATTACTGATCTAGGACAAGATTCTTTACCTGCGACTCAAATGGTGAATATAACCGATTTATTATCGTTTTCTACGGCTGAACCTTTAGAAGGAAAATTGGTTAAATTCTACGGTAAAGTTACGAGCGTCGTACCGTCGACTCCTGACAGCACGATTACAGTTACCGATGCAAGCAATAATGCGGTTGTTGTAAAATTAGTTGGTTCTACAGGATTAGATGTGAGCCAAGTAGTCGAAAAGGACTCTAGTTATACTTTCACGGGTATTCTCGGACAATCGAAAGATTATACTCCATATACAAGTGGTTATTACTTAATGCCGAGAAGCGCTACTGATATTAGAGGAGAGCTTACGATATCGCATATCCCGATGGATAAACTTCTAACGGGCATTAGTCTCCCATTCTCGGCAATAGTCAAAAACGCAGATTCTGTGAATATATTTTATAAAGCTATAGGCGAGGCGACTTACCGGGCTCCGATTCCTATGGATTCCGCAGACAATCTGAATTACAACGGTATAATTTCGGCAGAAATGGTTCCTTCGGAAGGAGGAATGGTTTACGAAATCGTAGCGCAAGGTGACGGCAAAAGCTTGAAGGCCGGACCGTTCACATTGCTTGCGGGAACAGACACGGAAGGGCCGACGTTCTCAAATCCGTCCCCTGCCAATAGTGATGAAATAGAAACAAAACATCCCGTTATTTCCGTATCGATGTTTGATTTAAGCGGTGTAAACATCTCGACTGCGAAAATCAAACTTGATGGCACCGACGTCACGAATAAGGCGACAATAACAGATAATCAGATAAAGCTGACCCTTACTACCGATTTGACGGAAGGCGTGCATACGGTTGCGGTTGAAGCGGATGATTCGTTAGGAAATCATTCACTACCCTACTCGTGGCAGTTTAAAGTGGCGAAGAGGTTTGTTGGAGGGAATCATTACCGGGGTACGACGCATAACCATACGAATATTTCCCATGACGCTCAAGGAACTCCGGAGAAGGCTTTAACGGAAGCGATGAAATATGATTACGATTATTTCGCTTTCTCCGATCATTCCCATGATATTGACGCTTGCCCAATTGACCCCAATACCAAAAAGGCAGTTTGTTCGGATACTAAAGATCATAACGGAATGCCGGAACGAACGGGCGGCATCGATTGGAAGACGACAAAAGACTTGGCCGCGCTCTATAATCAAAAGAATCCAGGAAAGTTTGTCGTATTTCCAGCATTCGAAATGACATCGACGACCTGGGGGCATTCCAACGTTTTCGGAACGGATAACTTTATCGATCGCATGCAAAATGACGGAACTTATCAGAATCTACAAAATTATTACGCATGGACGATGACATATGACAACATCGTGGCGCAGTTTAACCATCCAAACGCGCCGGATCCTTCCTTTAACAATTTTATTCCTTACAATAAAACATTAGATAAACTTTTCACTTTGCTTGAAGTGGGTAACGGTTCTGGACAATATTCATACTCGAATACGCAAAATAAATACTTCACTGCGCTTGATATAGGCTGGCATGTTGCTCCTACTTATGGCGAAGATAACCATGACGCGACATGGGGCCAAACGAAAAAACGCACGGTTATCGTTGCGGATGATTTAACTCAAGAATCTCTTTTGGACTCAATGCGTAATATGCATGTGTATATGAGCGAGGATCCGAATGCCAAGATGGATGTGATGGCTAGCGGATGGTATATGGGTTCTATTACGGATACGAAGACGCTAAAATTCGATATTAACGTAAGCGATCCGGTATTAGAGAATAGAAACGATCCCAAGTATAACTATTTGTTACCATCCATCACCCAAAACGACAACATCTCGAAAATCGAACTAGTCACGAATGGCGGAAGAGTCATCGATTCTATTGATTTATCAAGCCAAAACGTAACAACGTATAACTGGAAACCGGATGAGATCACCGTGAGCGGCGGACAGCAATGGTTTGTCGTTCGCGTCACTCAGAAAGATAACGATAAATTGTTTTCGGCGCCGATATGGACACCGACCGATCCGTTGAACGTTAAAGTAACTAGCGTAGTTGCGGAAGGCGGAGCCATTACCGGAGGCGTTCCGGTTAAATTAACGGCTGGTATTAGTAATATGGGCGTCGTCAATGTGGGCAATTTAAAAGCAAGTTTCTACATGGATGATCCTACATTAGGCAATAAAATCGGGGAAGTGATGATCGATTCCCTGCAAAAAAATAAATCCACAACAGCGGAAGTCATATGGTCAGAACCTATTGAAGGGCCTCACGATATCACGGTCGTGCTGACTGCCGGAGACGGTAACGACTTAGGAACGAATAAATTCAAGCAATCTTTTACTATTAAACCTTCTTTGGGGATAAAAATCGTAATCGATGCTTCGCATAAGAATGAAAATTCATCAAAAGATACGGGGACATACGTTAATAATTTGCAAACTCTTACTACACTACTTCGCAAAGAGGGGTATACAGTAGTAGAGAATACGGGAGCGGACATCACGGCAGCAACATTAGCCGGCGCGAAAATACTAGTGATTACACATCCCGCATCAACCTATTCGACTACGGAAACTACCGCAGTTAAAGATTTTGTGACTAGCGGCGGGTCGATTTACCTTTCGGAAAATAGCAATAATCAAGCGTTAAACTCTTTATTATCGGGAATAGGCTCAAAGATCTTATTTAACAAAGATGTGGTTTATGATGACACAGCATACGGAAACTTCTATAACCCGCCTCTTGCAAATGAATACAAAGTAAAGGCACATCCTGTTCCTTTGGATAACTATTTGACCGACTTTGTCAGTGGACTAGATTTCTATAGCGGAACGAGCTTAGCTCGAAACAACGGAGCCGACGTCAAAGAGGCACTCGTTGAAAATAGTGATATTTCAATTTTAGTGCGAGGGAATGAATCGTCGTTCCAACAGAGCGCTCCTGCTGGCGTGTTTAACTACAAAGTAGGCTCCGGTGCATCCGGCGGTTCGAAAATTCCTTTGGTCGCAGCGGAGAAAATTAACGATGGCAGATTAATCGTTGCCGGAATGAACTTGTTTAACGATATTCAGTTGAAAGGAACTAACGACAATACTCAGTTTGCATTAAACACGATCAGTTGGCTCGCCCACCGCGAACCAAAGGTCATATCGATCGGCGAGGCACGTACAAAAGCCGTAGATACTGCCGTTGTCGTTCAAGGTAAAGTGACCTCCGCTGCCGGAGGATTCTACGATGCCGCATATGTGCAAGATGATACTGGCGGAATAATGGCGTTTAATGAAGTGCCGCCGGGATCTTTAAAACTCGGTGATACCATTCGCATCTATGGACATATCCAAGTTTTTGAAGACAATTTCGAGTTAATATTCGATAAATTCGCGAATAGTATCGTTAAACTCAGCTCGGGTTCACCGGTTCAACCAAAGAGCGTGTCCACGGCAGCCTCAGTTTCGGCAGCCAACATGGGACAGTTAGTTAAGGTGTTTGGAACCGTTGTCGGCATTCCGGATAGCTCCTCGTTTATTATTAATGACGGATCCGGACCGGTTACCGTTTTCGTAGACGGTTATATTGCGAGCCAGAGCGGAATTCCGGTTCCGGAGCTTGCGATAGGCGACAAAATTGCAGTCATTGGAATAAGCGGAGGTTACTCCGGAGGCACGCGTATTCGTGTGCGCGACACATCGGAACTGAAGAAAACGAACGCGCTTGTTCCGGTGACCGGCATTACCATAAGCTCCGATTCGAAGGTCATGACATTAGGAGATCCGTCGTTTACTCTCACCGCTTCCGTTCAACCCTCGAATGCGACCTATTCGTCTTTTGCTTGGACTTCAAGCAATGAATCTGTTGCGAAAGTAACGAACGGAGTCGTTACACCAGTAGGGTTGGGAACCGCAATCATTTCGGCTGATTCCACGGATGGCGGAATGAAAGCATCGGCAACGATTAATGTGATTCCGACTGCGCCAAATGTTAGAGCTGATATTTCAAACTCTACTATCGTGAGCAACGATTCTGCAATTCCATTGGCCTCCATGCCGACAATGGAATACAATATCGACAATACGAGCTGGATCACATTTGTTCCCGCGAGTCCTCCGACTTTTAGCGGCGAGCACAACGTACAAATTCGGTTCAAGGCTTATGCTGACGTGCTCGAGGGTCAAATAAAAAATCTCTATTTCAACACTCCGGCATCGGATTTAAGCGGGTTTACGTTGGCAGTCGGGGATACTTTAGGAACTAAATTAACAACGGTAGCTGCAGGTAATCTAAAATACGCCGTTGGACAATTAAATTCCCGCTATAGACCTGCATCCGGGGAGTTAGCGACTGATTATTCTAAGCAGTTGTTAGCGAATCAGGACATCTATGTGACGGCCGGACAACATATCTACATCGTATCCGTTGACGGAAATAACAAAATTATCGGATGGACAGACCTAACGGCTGATGGTGCTAAAATAAAAGTCCCTGCCATTGTGGCAAAATGGGATTTTGAAGCGAAAAATGAATTTGCTTCCGGTGGTTCCCCAGCGAATAAGGGAATTAAAACCGTTACGCTTACAGGAGCTATTCCGGCAAATCCAGCCTATTCGGGAGGGGCATCCGGATCCGCGGTTGGAGCAATAGCAGGAACTTCCTGGATACCGGTACCCTCGTATTGGGAAGCAACATTCGATACGACAGACTATTCGTATATCGAGGTTTCATCCAAAATGTATGGTTCTGCAAGCGGACCTAGAGATTTTAAACTGCAATATAGTTTGAATGGGACGACGTGGTTTGATGTGCCGAATGCTTCTATTGTCGTTGCTAACGCAACTTGGACGAATAGCGGCGTATTGAATAACGCATCACTGCCAGCATCGGCAAATAATCAATCGAATGTACATGTCAGATGGCTCAATACATCTACTGCTTCTACTGGTGGTGGTAATTTCAGTTCAGCCGGAACAAATAGACTTGATGATGTTGTTATTAACGGTATTCCGTTGTCACCTGCTCCGAACGTAAGCGCGGATGATGTGAGCAAGGTGATTACCGGAATCAATTCCACGATGGAGTACAACATCAACAATGCCGGATGGGTATCATATAACCCAGGGGGAGCTCCGAATCTAAACGGCAATTTCAGCGTTCAGGTACGGGTGAAGGCAAAAGGAGACGTTCTTCCTGGCGCGATTAAGCTGTTAACCTTTACTCAAGGCGACATTCGTGTCACTGAAGTAACGTTGAACACATCGGCCTTTAATCTAGCGGTCGGCGGAAGCAGCTACACGCTGTTGTCTAACGTAGCTCCAACGGATGCGACGGACAAAACCGTAACGTGGAATTCGGACAAGCCAGCTATTGCAACTGTTAACGCTAACGGTGTCGTAACGGCTGTAGCGCCAGGAACGGCAACGATCACGGTGAAAACGGTAGACGGAAACTTTACGGCCAGCGCAACGGTTACCGTAAGCGCGACGCCGGTAAGCGTCACCGGAGTATCGCTGAGCGCCACCAACTTTAATATGACGGTCGGCGACGACGATTATCAACTTACGGAATCGGTTAAACCGGCCGGAGCGAC
This sequence comes from Cohnella endophytica, assembly GCF_003628305.1. Lineage (GTDB taxonomy): Bacteria > Bacillota > Bacilli > Paenibacillales > Paenibacillaceae > Cohnella > Cohnella endophytica. The sequence goes on from NZ_RBZM01000005.1 coordinate 254,906, forward strand.
AAACCAAACGGTAACGTGGTCGACAAGCGATTCGAACATCGCGACAGTGAACAACGGTAAAGTGACAGCGGTAGCGCCAGGAACGGCAACGATCACGGTGAAGACTGCAGATGGCAATTTTACGGCTAGCGCAACGGTTACCGTAAGTGCGGTTATCGTACCTGTAACCGGAGTATCACTGAACGCTTCCGCGTTTAATCTGACGGTTGGCGGAACGGACTACGGACTCTTACCGATATTTACGCCTACTAATGCAACGGACAAAACGGTTACTTGGAGTTCGGATAAGCCTGGGATTGCAACTGTTAACACGAACGGTGTCGTAACGGCTGTAACGCCAGGAACGGCAACGATCACGGTGAAGACGGCAGACGGCAATTTTACGGCTAGCGCAACGGTTACCGTAAGTGCGGTTATCGTACCTGTAACCGGAGTATCACTGAACGCTTCCTCGTTTAATCTGACGGTTGGCGGAACGGACTACGGACTCTTACCGATATTTACGCCTGCTAATGCAACGGACAAAACGGTTACTTGGAGTTCGGATATGCCTGGGATTGCAGCTGTTAGCGTAAACGGCGTCGTTACGGCGGTAGCACCGGGAACTGCGACGATCACGGTGAAGACGGCAGACGGCAATTTCACGGCTAGCGCAACGGTTACCGTAAGTGCGGTTATCGTACCTGTAACCGGTGTTTCGTTGAATACTTCCACGATTAATCTTGCTGTTGGCGGAGCGGAATATGAGCTTTCACCGATATTTACGCCTTCTAATGCAACGGACAAAACAGTTACTTGGAGTTCGGATAAGCCTGGGATTGCAACAGTTAACACCAACGGTGTCGTAACGGCTGTAACGCCAGGGACGGCAACGATCACGGTGAAGACGGCAGATGGCGATTTTACAGCAAGCGCAACGGTTAATGTAAGCGCGGTTCCGGTTAGCGTCACCGGCGTAACGTTGAGCGTATCGGACTTCAATATGACGGTCGGCGACGATGATTATCAACTTACGGAGTCGGTTAAACCGGACGAAGCGACAAACCAAACGGTAACGTGGTTGACGAGCGATGCAACAATCGCATCAGTGGTCAACGGCAAAGTGACTGCAGTTGGCGCGGGAACGGCAACGATTACGGTGAAGACAGCAGAAGGCAGTTTTACGGCCAGCGCAACCGTACATGTGGTCGCGCCGATCGTTCGGGTAACCGGAGTTTCATTGAACAATTCCGCGGTCAATCTGACGGTAGGCGGAGTGAATTACGGACTCTTGCCGATATTTACGCCTGCAAACGCAACTGACAAATCAGTGACGTGGAGTTCGGACAAACCGGACATTGCATCTATTAATAGTAACGGTATCGTGACGGCTGTGTCGGCAGGGACGGCCATAATAACCGTGACAACGGTTGACGGTCAGAAGACGGCAACAAGCACGATAACCGTAACAAACAGCAATCCCGGAGATGGAAATCCTGGTCCGACGCCAAAGCCAACGCCAGATCCTGAACCGACTCCTGAACCGACACCAGGGACGGTGAACGTATCTGCCGAAAAGCTGGTTGCAGACGGCAAAGGTAAAGCAACAGTCGATGTACCGGCCGGTACGAAGGAAGTAAAATTGGCGGTCACTGTCGCAGACCAGTTGAAAGGAAACACTCTCGAAATCAAATCGGATAAGCTCAGCTTGAACATCCCATCCGATCTGATCAAGCAACTCGAAAGCAAGCTATCCGCTTCCGAGCAGAAAGACAGTACGATCTCGCTGAAATTCGAACCGTTGGCGACAACGGAAGCGAATGCACTTATCGGCAAAGGAGCCGATGCTTCCAACAACGCGATCAAAGCGGTAGGCGAAGTGTATGAATTCAGTCTTACAATCACTACGGCGGACGGTAAAACGGAGAAACTGACGCAGTTTACTCAACTGATCACGATCCGGTTGAAGGTCGATCCATCGGTAAACCCGAAATTGACCGGAATCTTCTATATTTCCGATGATGGTAAATTAGAATACATCGGAGGAGAATATAGCAACGGAGAAATGGTCGCGCAGATCAATCACTTCAGTAAGTATGCATTGCTTGAAGTGAAGAAGAACTTCGTTGATCTGCCGGCGAAATATTGGGCCTACAATGTCGTTCAAGAGCTGGCGATGAAACAATTGGTGAACGGCACGAGCGCGACTGCATTCGAACCTGAACGTGCGATCACGCGCGCGGAATTTACCGCGATGCTCGTGAAAGCATTGGGTTTGACCAAATCGGGCACCAGCAAATTCACCGATGTCGCGGCGGGTAAGTGGTACGCGGAAGCAATCTCTATTGCTTACAACGCGGGAATCGTCAAAGGCAAGAGCGAAACGACGTTCGAGCCGAACGGCAAAATCACGCGGGAAGAAATGGTTACGATGATGATGCAAGCGTACAAGCTTCTAGACGGCAAAACCCCGACCGGAGCAAGCGTAACGTTCACGGACGAAGCGCAAATCTCGTCCTGGGCAGTTGCGTACGTGAAGGAAGCCGCGGCGCTTAAGCTGATCAACGGCCGCTCGGCAGGCATGTTCGTGCCGAAAGGCGTATCGACGCGAGCCGAGGCAGCACAAGTGATTTATAGTCTGTTGCAACGATAATACGAATTTTGGATAAGATGCCATTCTTATTAGGATGGCGTCTTTTCCTTCTAAGATGTTATTGTACAATCAGGAGGGGATAAATTTTGAATAAGCCGCAATCCTTGTTTCGCGTATTTGCTTGCTTGTTAATAGTCATATTCATTGCGGTTGCACCATTTAAACAGCAATCTGCTCAAGCTCATGCTTATAGTGCCGCTTACTCCACGATAACGATGACCAAAACGCAGACGGAACTCGTCTACGCGTTGGATGAATTGTCCGTTATCGAATTAATCGGCGGGGATACGAACAAAAACTATATGCTGGAGCAGGAAGAATTCGACGCGATCAAGGATCATATGGTCAATTTGATCAGAGACCATGTGAAGCTTAGCATCAATAATAAAGAAATCCCCTGGACTCAAGTAGAAAGCTTTATTTTGGACAGAAAAGGCGACGCGACGAAGGTTATCTTCAAAGCTCTTTATCCGTCGGTATCCGCTTCGGATACGATTGCGTTGTCGGATGATCTGTATGTAAACGATAAGAAAACGAATTACGTTAACTTGCTTACGATAAATTATGGCGACATGAAAAGCACGGCCGCGCTAAGCGGAACTGATCGCTCGTGGCTAATGCTGGTCACAGGCGACGAGTACGAAGGATTCAAACCGGATCTTCAGGCTCATCAAGAAAGTCAAACGGGAACAGGAGTGGGAGTGGTAAGTTCCTCGACTTCGGGCTGGTTTTCCTTTTTCAAATTGGGCATGAATCACATTTTGTCCGGATACGATCATTTGCTCTTCTTGTTCTCGTTGCTCATCGCCAGACAGACATTTAAGCAATATGCTACGATGATCACCGCATTTACGATCGCGCATAGCGCTACGCTTACGATGACGGTTCTAGGATGGATCAACGTTTCGCCCATTATCGTCGAGCCGATGATCGCGCTTAGTATTTGTTACGTTGCAGCGGATAACATATTCAGCAAGAACGTGAAGAAACGCTGGATGGTGACCTTCGCTTTCGGATTGATTCACGGAATGGGTTTTGCCGATATTTTGAAGGAAATGGATATTCCAAGATCGGAGCTGGGCATTAATCTCATCAGCTTTAACCTTGGGATCGAAGCCGTTCAAATTACGATCGTAGCGCTCCTTCTGCCGCTCTTATATATGATGCACCGTTGGAAATTTTCTAGACGCGCGGTTGTTTTCGGATCTTCTGTAGCGCTTCTATTGGGCGGAATTTGGCTATTTGAACGGTTGATAGCGTAGATGCCTACAACGCAAAAACAAGGTGGGATAAGTATTGGCTAATACGGCTACCGAGAAGAAGCCGAATAACTGGAACAGCAATACGATAGCCGGTCTTGGTTTGGCGTTAATATTGCTGTTGTACTTCTTTTCGGCGAACGCTCCCGGAACGATCTTAAACAATCCGAAGCTGCAAATTTTCAAAAGCGTCTTTATCAGCATTATTTTGGAAGCCATGCCATTCATTTTGATCGGCGTGTTCATATCCGCGTTGATTCAAGTATTCGTATCCGATCAAATGATTCAACGGGTCATTCCGAAAAATCCGATACTCGGGATTATTACCGCCAGCGTGTTGGGAATCATTTTCCCTTTGTGCGAGTGCGGAATGGTTCCCGCCATACGGAAATTGATCAAAAAAGGCATGCCTCTGTACGCGGCGACGACGTTTATTCTCGTTGGCCCGATCTTGAATCCGGTCGTTTTCTTGTCAACTTTGACCGCTTTTCGTTCACGACCGGAAATCGCGTATGCCCGGATGGGACTGGCATTCGCCGTTGCGCTTGTCATCGGTTTGATCGTCTATCGTTTCGTGAACAAAGACCAGCTTAAAGGCAATTCGAACCCGAGTGTTCAGGCTCATTCGCATTCGCATCATCATTCCGAACCGCATGAGCATGTTCATGTGCATGGACATAACGATCATCGCCATCCGCGTCCAAACAAAATCGTCGAATTGATGGGGCATACGGTTAGCGAATTTTTCGACATGGGCAAATATTTGATATTCGGTTCCGTGCTCGTAGGTCTTTTGCAAACCTTCGTCGCTCAGAGCAGCTTGGTCGCTTTGGGACAAGGTCAAGGTAGCTCTAATTTGATCATGATGGGCTTAGGCTTTATTCTTTCGCTTTGTTCCACGTCCGATGCGTTCGTCGCTCAATCGTTCATGACCACATTCTCGAAAGGTTCGCTCGTCGCGTTTATGGTTTTCGGGCCGATGTTGAATCTAAAGGGACTTCTGATGATGCTGGCCGTTTTCAAAACGAGGTTCGTCGTATTGATGAGCATTTTGGTGTTTGTTTTCGTCTACGTGGGAACGATCATTTTGGAAATGACGTTATTTAAATAAAAGCAGGATAGGACGCCATGATGAGAAGGTGAGCGCATGAAAAAAATCGGCATTGCGGATGTACACAATTTTTTACGGGCCATCATTTTGCTCGGCTTCGCTAGCTTGATCGGTTACTTGGTGTTGACGGGCGATATTCTGCTGTACGTTACGCCGAAGCTGACCATTTATTTGAAGATAGCGGGTATCGGATTGCTGGTCGTATCTCTGTTCCAGTTTTACATCTCCTTTATTTCGTTGAAGCGGGAAGTTATCGTCTGCAATTGCGGACATGATCATGATCATGACCACGGTCATGGCCACGAAGATGACGATCACCACAGCCACGAGCCTTCTCGTTCGTTGTGGAAAAACGTTCTTATTTATGGAATGTTTCTTTTGCCACTGTTGCTGGGCTCCCTTCTTCCGAACAAAGCGCTTGCCGGATCGCTCGCTAATCAGCGGGGCATGAATTTAGGCGGCGTATCCGTTAACGGAGGCTCAGCTCCCGCAGAACTGGTGGAGCTTGAAGGCAATGAGGATCCCGCGATAAGAAGTTTGTTTAAAACGGAACCTTACAATAAGGATTACGCGAAATTGGGCATGGTGCTCTACCAACAAAATGTAATCGAGATGAAAGACGAATGGTTTATCGAGAAATTGCAGGCCATGAATACATTCGCCGATAATTTCAAAGGCAAGACCATTAAAATTACCGGATTCGTATACCGCGAAGACGGGATGCCTGAGTCCCAATTCATCATCGGCAGAATGGCCATGACTCACTGTATCGCCGATATTTCCCCTTACGGAATCATCGTCGATTCGCCGGATGCGAGCCAGTTCGAAAACGATAGTTGGATTACGGTAACAGGTACGATCGATTCGACGACCTTCCACGAATTAAAAGTGATCAAGATCGATGTCGATCAAATCGAGCCTGCCCACGTTTCCAACGTTCCTTATGTGTATCCGGATTGGAACTTCGCTTCTAAGTTATAACGTAGGCTTATATTCGATTAAAGGAGGTTCATATCTTGTTGCTTAATTACGGAAGTATGATCGTTATAGCTTTGTTTGCGGGATATAACCTTTTCTTTATCGCGCGACGGAATGAACGCATGGACGAATTCGCTCGTGCATTTGTCGGAACGTTTTTATCCTTTACGGCAAGCATGGCTTTCGGATTTATTTTCGCTCAAACTTTTGATTACGATCTCTACCTCTCCATGGGATTCGGTATTTTGTTCGCTGCCGTTGCCACGGCGACAGTAGGTCTCTTGTTCAAAAGGAAGATCGGCTTGAATGCCGCCCTGGCCGGAGTGCTTGGCGCGCTGCTGGGGGCGGCTATCGGAAAGATGGTATTCGCAAGCGATAAACCGATATTGATTGCCGATACGATCTATATCGTTCTAATGTATTTGCTGCTAAAATTCGGCGAGTGGAAGACGAATCAAGAAACAGCGTCCGATAAGCCCAAGAAAGCAGCCTCCAAGAAGCTTTCTTCGCAGGCGAAAAATAAACCTGGATATGCCGGAGCCGTTGCGCTTGGCGTCGGAGTTGTCGTAGTCGCGCTTCTGATTACGACGCAGAAGGATCGCATCCTATCCGCGCAAATCGGGCTGCCGCAGTCGAAGGCCGCAACCTATGACGAGCAGAACGACTTGCAAGTGGCGACGATCGAAGTGACCAGTGCCGGCTTGTCGCCCCGGAATACTCAATTTAAGTCGGGAACGATGATTAAAGCCATCTTTCATGTGCCTGCGAATTCCGGGGAGGATTGGAAATTAACGTCTGCGGAGTTGGACGTAGACAATTCGCTTAAGCCCGGAGATAATATTTTTCTTATTAACAACCCGAATCCGGGAACCTATACCTTTAATTTAGGGCCAGGCAAAGGGCAATGCACCTTTACCGTGGTTCCTGCGAGCTAGTATCGAAATCGATGAAAACCCAAAGAAATCGCTTTTTGTAAATGGCGGAAATCCATTTTAATAAAAGCGATTTCTTTTTTTTTGTCGATCCTGAAATTATGTGAAATACTCCAAGGAAATGTTTTCATTGCCTCGATATTTATTGGATAAATTTAGAAATGTTAACTATGTAAAATGTAATTTACAAACCGAATTCCATCTCTTATAGTGAAGTTATCTTCACATAATGATCACAGATGTATTTACAAATGTTCACAGTTAGGGGGGTGTTGCTTAGCGAGCACGGGTCGCACGGGGATGTCGATGTTCGATGGAACGAAAGAAGCCGCTATCAAATGACCTTTGGCGGGGAGCATTGATAGACGGCTTGGCGAGCTTCTTTAGCGATGGCTTATTTTACCATGCCAAGGTGAAGCTGTTTGTTATTTTATCATTTGTTGGATGTTTGGTGCAAGAAAACGATCATGGGAGGTCACATCGAATGTCTAGTTTGGTAAGCAAGCATAAGAAGTGGTACAGCCTTGCGATGACAGCGATTATGCTGACAACAATCATTTTGCCAAACGGATGGCTCCCTGCGGCGAAAGCCGCCGCGGCCAATCATGTCGTCATTAGTGGAATATTCGGCGGCAACGGCGCAACTAATCTTTACGGCAGCGATTATGTTGAACTATACAATCCAACGGACGGCAATGTCGCTCTAGACGGCTGGTCCATCCAATATGCATCCGCGACTGGCGCGTTTACGCAACAAAACGCCATTCCATCCGGGCAATCGATAAAAGCGCACGGATACTATTTGATCAAGCTGGTAACGACGGCCGGCGGACCGAATCTCCCCGTGACCGAGGACATGACCGGTACGATCAACTTGTCGGGAACGGCGGGTAAAGTGGCCCTGGCTAAAGTGACGACGGGGATCACCGGCGTTACCGATCCGAACGCGGTAGACGTTGTCGGATACGGAACGACAGCGACCGGGTATGAAGGTTCCGGTCCAACGGCGGCGCCTTCGTCAACAACGGCGCTCATGCGCAAAACGAACTTAGGAAACGATCCTGTTCTGACAAGCGGCGAAGGTAACGGTTGGGATAATGACGATAACAAAACGGACTTCGTCGTGACCGCGACGCCGAAAATCCGCAATTCGTCCAGTCCGGTAGAACCGGCTTTAAGCGGCGGCGGGACCGAAACTCCTCCTCCATCGGAGAAGTCCGCAAACCCAACGGCAAGCTTGATTACGCTCCGCGATGACTATACAACGCTTACGGGCGCGGCGGGAGCGGTAACTGGCGGCTCGACGGTTAACGTCTACTTTCAAGACAACTCGCTAGCGGGTTCGACAACCGCTTTGAGCGACGGCTCCTTTGCTCTTACGTTCGGCAATCCGGGCCAGAATGCGTCCGTGCAGGTGTCCGCTACGGAGAAAGGCAAAGACGCAAGCGACAAAGTAAACGTATCGGTTCAAAAATCGGCGAAACCGGACGCCAGCAAAATCACGTTCGTAAACGCTTCCACGGTGACCGGGGTTGCGGGCGCTGTTCCCAACAACGCGGTTGTTAACGTTTATTTCGCCGACAATTCGCTTGCAGGGACGACAACGGCTGCCGCGAACGGTTCGTTCAGCGCAACTCTTTCGAATTCCGGCAATAAAACGACGGTTAATGTAGCCGCCAAAGAAAACGGCAAGTTGGAAAGCGATAAAGCAAGCGTTAGTTTGACCGTCTCGGGAGGAGCATTCCAACCGGGCGACGTCGTCATTAGCCAGATTTACGCGAATGGCGGCAATAGCGGCGCTTTCTACAAAAACAAACTTTTCGAGCTTTACAACAATACGGACCGCGATATCAACTTTAACAATCAATGGGCGCTCATCTATGTATCGGCGACAGGTACGAGCTTTGGCGCTGGCACCAAGTTGACCGGTACGATTAAAGCGCATGGATATTATCTTGTCGGAGGCGCTTCAGGCACGACTGGCGCCGATCTTCCGATCACGCCGGATCAAACGACTACGTTGAACCCGAGCGGATCCGCGGGCGGAATTCTCGCTCTCGCGAATTCGACGACCGGTTTATCGAGCCAAGACGATCCGAACGCGATCGATATCGTGGCTTACGGCAACGGAACGAACACAAGCTTTGCGACGAAAACCGATCACTGGGGAACTCCTTACTATTCGTCCATGATCGGTGGAGGAACATTGCTTCGCAAGACGGATGTGGGTTCCGAACCAAGAGCAGCTTTCGGCTTGGGCAACGGCTTTTTCTCCAAAGACGTTTCCAAGGATTTCGTTATCAACGCGCCGAATAGCACGGCGAATCCGGAAGAAGTTAAATTCAGGAACACCAAATCCATGCTTTCTCCGGATGCTTCGAAAATCGGCTTGACGAATACGGCTGTAACAGGCGCTGCCGGTTCAGTTCCGGCTTCGACAACGGTTAAGGTATATGTGGAAAACGGCGGCAACGTTACGGTTGCGGGACAAACGACTTCGGGTGCGGATGGTTCATTCAATACTACTATCACCAACCCGAACCAATCGGTTTACGTGACGTACACGGATGCTTCCCAGAAAGAAAGCGTCTATTCGCGGGTAGACAAAACGCCGAACGCGGGCGCGGTCGTTCCGATCGGGCAGCTTCGCACGAACGATGCGAACGGTCTTCTGCTGAATATCGGATACGCGACCACCGTCGAGGGCGTCGTGACTTCCGGGAATAAAGCGCTTGGCACCGAAAAAACTAGCTTCTATATTCAGGATGCAACGGGCGGTATCAGCGTCATCGGCGCCAAAGATCCGACCTTCGCCATTCAACCGGGACACAAAGTAAGAGTGGCGGGCACCGTCGCCTTTACGGCAAGTACGGCTCAATTCGTCGCCGTTTCCGTGACGGATCTGGGCACGGCCACCCCTCTTACGGCAGCCGCGGTTACGCTGGACTCTTTGAATGCGTATGCGAAAGCGGAGCCTTTGGAAGGCAAGTTGGTTACTTTCACGGGGAAAGTCGCGAATGTGCCGACTTCCGGACCGGAGTATAACATTACGGTAGCCGATGAAGCGGGCAACTCCGCTAACGTTCGCATCGTGCCGACTTCCGGCATCGACGTCGCCGGCGGCGCCGTGACGTTGGGCGAAACGTACACCTTTACGGGGATCGTAGGACAATACAAATTGACTTCTCCGTATACGAGCGGGTATTACGTTCTGCCTCGCAATGCTTCCGATATTCGCGGAGAATTGCAATTGGATCACACGCCGCTGCTTAAAGCTTACACCGGCGTTGACGCGAGCTTCAAAGCGAGCGCCAAATTCGCGGACACCGTAACGATCTGGTACAAAGGCCAAGGAGGCTCCTCCTATACGGCGGTACCGATGGCATCCGCGGACGGACTCAATTATAACGGTAAAATTTTGAAAGGCAGCATGCCGACCGGCAAGCTTCTGTATTATATCGAAGCGGTCGGCGGCGGCAAAACGAAATCCGTCGGCACGGCGGCAGCACCGATCGCCATCGATATCGTTCAAGATAAAGACGGGCCGGAATACTCCAATCCGCTTCCGCTAGTCGGGGATCAATTGGAGACGAAACATCCAGTCATCTCCGTCAGCATGGACGATCCGAACGGCGTCGACGCCGCTACCGCTACGATCTCTATCGACAATGTCAATTTCACTTCGAAAGCCGTCGTGACGGAAAGCGGAATTAAGTTGACGTTGACGACTAGCGACGACTTGACGGAAGGCGAGCACACCGTAAAAGTGACGTCGAAGGACAAGCTCGGCAATCCGTCGACCTACAGCTGGACGTTTAAGGTTTTGCCGAGATTTACGGGCGGCAATCACTATCGCGGTACGACGCACAACCATACGAACATTTCGCATGACGCGGCGGGCGCTCCGGAAGACGCTTTGAAAGCGGCTTTGGCGCATGACTACGATTGGTTCGCCTTCTCCGACCACTCGCACGATATCGATGCGAAATTGGTCGGCACGGACACCGTAGATCATAAGGGCATGCCGGAACGCAAAGGCGGTTCGGATTGGCAGCTAACGAAAGACTTGGCGAACCAATACACGAAAAACGGAAGCTTCGTCGTATTCCCGGCGTTCGAAATGACCTCGACGACATGGGGACATTCCAACGTATTCGGAACGACGAACTTCATTGACCGCGTGCAAAACGGAGGCCAGTACCAAAAGCTGCAAAATTATTACGCATGGGTGCTGACGTACGACGATGTCGTCGCTCAATTTAACCACCCGGCAATGTCGGCCAACGCGTTCGATAATTTCATTCCTTACGATAAAAACGTGGATCGCCTCTTCACGATGCTTGAGGTAGGGAACGGTTCCGGTAACTATTCCTATGCGAACGCGCAAGACAAGTTTTTCAACGCGCTCGATTTGGGTTGGCACGTATCGCCGACTTACGGCGAAGACAACCATGATGCGACATGGGGCCAAACGAAGCAGCGCACCGTTATCGTAGCGAAAGATTTGACTCAGGAATCTTTGCTGGATGCGATGAAAAAAATGCACGTCTACTTCACCGAAGATCCTAACGCCAAGCTGGACGTTACGGCTAGTGGCTGGTATATGGGTTCGACGGTGGATACGAAAGATCTGCAGTTTAACATTACCGGCAGCGACCCCGTGCTGGAGCAAAAGAGCAATCCGAAATACAGCTTCCTGAAAACGACGTCCAACGACAATATCGCGAAAGTCGAACTGGTTACGAACGGCGGAAGAGTTATCGACACGTATACGCCGACTTCGGATTCGACATCGTTTAACTGGAAACCGAACGTCAACGTTGCGGGCGGCCAGCAATGGTTCGTCGTACGCGTAACGCAAAAAGACGGCGACAGAGTGTACTCTTCGCCAATCTGGTCGCCGGTAGAGCCGGTGTCGGTTAAAGTCAGCGACGTATCGGCAACGGACGGAGCGATCGTAGGAGGATTCTCCGCCAATCTGCAAGCGGGAATCAGCAACCTCGGTACAGTAGACGTAACGAACGTAACAGCTCACTTCTATTACGATCAAGTAGATGCGAGCCATTTCATCGGGGATGCCGCGATTGCTTCGCTCAAATCGAATGCTTCCGCAACCGCATCGGTTACGTGGGCGGCTCCGGTCGCCGGGGAACACAAGATCGTCGTTGTACTCTCCTCGTCGGACAACGATCTCGGAGATAACAAATACGAGCAAGCGTTCAGCATCAAAGCGCCGCTCGGAAAAACGGTCTTGATCGATGCATCCAAACAAAATGAAAATTCGACCAAAGATGCCGGAACGTACAAGGATAATATGAAGCTGTTCACTGTAATGATGAGACAGCAAGGATACACGGTTGCCGAGAATGCATTGCCGATTACCGACGCGGTACTCAGCAACGCAACCGTACTGTATATTTCCCATCCTTCTACGGCATACGGCGCATCCGAGATCGCGGCGATCAACAAGTTTGTCGCGAACGGAGGATCACTGCTTCTTACCGAGAAAAGCAACTTTGGCGGTTCGAACCAAAACTTGAACTCCATTCTGTCGGGCGTCGGTTCTACCCTGATGGTGAACGACGACGGCGTGTTCGACGAGACGGCTTACGGCAACTTCTGGGCAACGCCGCTCACCTCGAACTTCTCCGTTCGGGCGCATCCGACTCCGGTTAGCAACAACCTGACCGATTTCGTATCGACTATCGAGTACTACAGCGGCTCGAGCCTTGCCAAGAACGACGGTTCCGGCGGAAAAGTCGCCCTTACGAACAGCGATACGGTTACGGTTCTTGTAAGAGGTAACGAAACGACGTTCCAAGATTCCCCAACCATTAAGGCGGGAAGCGCGCAATACAACGTACAGACGTCCAAAGGTAAAACCGGACCCGCGCTGACCGATGTGACCGGCGGATCCGCTATTCCGCTTATCGCTTCCGAGACAGTAGGCAAAGGACGCGTTGTCGTATCGGGGATGAACATCTTCAACGACAAGCAAATGGATCAGACGTTTAGCCCGAAAGGCAACGATCCGTTTGCGCTGAACGTAGTGAACTGGCTGTCGCACCTTGAACCGAAGGTGACGAACATCGCGGATGCTCGCAAGCTTCCGGACGGCACGCAAGTGCTCATCCAAGGTAAAGTGACGACGGCGGCCGGTGTATTCTTCGACTCGGCATACGTTCAAGATGCTACCGGCGGTATTATGGCATTTAACGAAGTGCCGGTAGGCAGCTTGAAGCTCGGCGATGAGGTACGCGTATACGGTCATATTAAAATTTTCGAGAACAATACGGAAATCGAGTTCGACAAGTTTGACAACAGTATCGTAAAAGTAAGCTCGGGGACGCCTGTTGAGCCGAAAGCGGTAAGTACGAAGCAGTCGGTTAGCGACGAATATCAGGGTCAGTTGGTCAAAGTTACCGGTAAGGTGACTTCGATTCCGGATGACACCTCCTATATCGTCAACGACGGTTCCGGCGACGTACTCGTATTCGTGGACGGTTATATCATCAACCAAAGCGGACCGATTCCGAAGCTGAAAGTCGGAGATACGCTTGAAGCTGTCGGCCTATCCGGCAAATTCAGCGGAGGCGATCGCCTGCGCGTTCGGGATACGAAAGAATTGAAAAAAGTCGGCGCGAGCGACGTAGCGGTGACAAGCGTCAAATTGGATCAATCGACGCTCAGCCTCAAAGCCGGCGGAACGCCGGTGAAGCTGAACGCAACGGTTAACCCAAGCAACGCAACGAACACTGCCGTCACTTGGAAATCCAGCAACACGGCTGTTGCAACGGTAGATAACACAGGTAAAGTAACGCCGATTGCAGCAGGCTCAGCAACGATTACAGTTACGACCGTCGATGGCGGATTTACCGCATCAAGTACGGTTACCGTAAGCGCGACGCTGCAATCGACCAAAGTCGTACTATCGGGTTCCGGACAAGTCGTTAGCGGCACTCCGTTCGATGTGACTTACGGACTGAAAAACGTAGACGGCACGATCTATGCGCAAGATTTGGTTGTCCAGTACGATCCAACTAAGGTAACTTTCGTTTCCGCTACTCCGGTTAAGGACGGATTGGTTATCGCGGATCAGACCGAATCTAACGGAGAAGTCCGGTTCGTCGTTGCTAGCTTAGGAGAAAACAAAGGCGTTAACGCGGACGGCGATTTGCTGAAGCTGCAATTTACGGCCAAAGCGCTCACCGAATCCGCCGACGCAACCATTACCGTATCCAAAGCGGTCGTAGCGATCGGCAATGGTACGGAGACGAAGCTCGACTCGACCTCCTTGACCTTCAAAGTGTTCGTGGCAGCTCACAAAGATGTATTGAACGCATTGATTACCGATGCGCAGAACCGTTACGATGCGGCAGTTGTCGGTACGAAATACGGTCAATACTCGGCAGAGTCGAAAGCGGCATTGAAAACGGCGATCGACAGCGCTAAAGCTGTAGCAAGCAATGACAACGCCACGCAGCAGCAAGTCGATCAAGCGATCGCGGCTCTGACGACTGCGGTGCAAACATTCTCGGATTCGGTCGTTCCGAGAATGAAGGAAGATTTGAACGGCGATGGCATTATTAGTATCGGTGATTTGGCTATCGTAGCGATGCATTATGGCAAAACTTCCGCAGATCCGAATTGGAACTTTATTAAGATCGCGGATATCAACAACGACGGCATTATCGACATCGTCGACTTGTCCATGGTTGCAAGAAAGATCACTCAAGGTATCTAAATAAGCATTCCGTATAAGATTGCGGGGGAAGGCAAGATCGCTTCCTCCGCCAATCTTGTGCGAAAGGAGCATAATAACCAATGGTACGCAAAATGCTTTCCTACGGCTTGGCCGTATTGCTGGTTGTATCTTTCCTGCCATCCTTCATCGCGCAGGCAGCGGCTCCTTCATACTCTCTAGCCATCTCGAATGACAAACCGTCAAAGGGCGATCAAATAGAGGTTGCCGTTAAAGGGCAGCACCTCAATGATGTATACGGGTACGAAATTAATTTGGACTATGACGCCAGCAGGCTTATTTATGTAGACATGAAATCCGACATCAAAGGATTCTCTGTTCCCATCGTCGATGAAGCGGGCGGCCATATCAAGTTCGCTCATACGAAAACGGGGGCGACTCCCGGAGATGACGGAGATGTGACCTTCGTTACTGTTACCTTTAAGGCCAAGGAAACAGGGAAAGCTTCGATCGAGTTCAAGGATGTCAAACTCGTCGATAGTCAGATGGCTTCCAAAGTTGAAACGGCCGGAGTGAAGTCGGTCGTGGACGTTGCCGGGACGAACAGCGGAGGCGGCGGTGGCGGTGGCGGTGATACCGGCGGCAATACCGGAACAAGCGTAACGGTAACGGCGGATCAACTGTCTCATGCCGTGCAAGGAAAAGTAACGATCGATCTTCCTGCGGGTACAACGGAACTGAAGCTGCCTTCCAATGCAAGCGAGTTGCTGTCTTCGAACAAATTCGTCGTGCATACGGATGGTTTCAGTCTCGAAATCCCATCCGCTGTGTTCAAGCAATTAGCGGAAAAAATGTCGACGGCCGATTTGAAAGACAGCGTCATTACGCTCAAGCTGGCGCCGCTTTCTACAGCGGACGCGAACGCTCTGATCGCTAAGACAGAGAAATCGTCTTACGCTGCAATCAAGCTTGCCGGCCAAGTGGTAGATTTCGGCTTGTCGATGACTTCCGCTGGCGGGAAAACCGTTTCTCTAACGCAGTTCGATCAACCGATGATGATTCGGTTCAAAGCCGATGCAAACTTTAATTCTCCCAAAACCGGCGTGTTCAACATCTCCGACGGCGGAGCGCTTGAGTACGTTGGCGGGGTGTACGGCAATGGCGAAATGACTGCGTCAATCAACCACTTCAGCAAATACGCGGCGCTCGAAGTCACGAAGGCGTTCGTAGACGTTCCTGCGAAGTTCTGGGCGTATAACGCCATTGTGGAATTGGCCGCGAAACAAATCGTGAACGGAACAAGTCCGTCGACTTATGAGCCTAACCGTCTGGTCACCCGCGCGGAATTCGCGACGCTGCTCGTGAATGCGCTCAAGCTGACGAAAGAAGCTCCAATCAAGTTTGTCGACGTTCCGACGAATGCCTGGTATGCCAAATCGGTCGCCATCGCTTTCCAAGCCGGAATCGTCAAAGGCAAGAGCCCGACGACCTTCGATCCGAACGGCAAAATCACCCGCGAGGAAATGGTGACGATGCTGATGCAGGCATACGAAGTGAAAACGGGCAAAAAACTCGGCCAATATACAGATTCGCCATTCAAAGACATGAATAGCGTCTCTTCTTGGGCGGCCAATTATGTTAAAGCTGCGGCCGACCTGAAACTGGTCAACGGACGCGCGCCGGGCCAATTCGCGCCGAAAGGCGTAACGACCCGCGCCGAAGCCGCGCAAGTCATCTATAACTTGGTGAAATAAGTTTAATAAGGTTTGGGGACCGGGCGGTTTAACTGCCCGGTCTTTTTTTAATTGCGATGGGAAAGCTCGTTCCTATCGCCGAAGTCTTTAGCGATTCGGGCTTGACGAGAATGTGCTTATCCGTTATATTTACTTTAGTGCTGAAAAGCGTATAAGCGTCGAAGCGGATACGCGTTAATTCAATCAGGAGTGTGAGCATCATGATCGTTATTACTTCCCCTAACATCGCCGAAGAACGGATTGCGGAAATCGTCCGCCATATTGAGCAATCAGGCGTGCAAGCGCACGTATCCCGCGGTACTGACCGTACCGTCATTGGCATTATCGGCAAAGCGGAGCCATCTCTGGCCGAGCATATTCGCTCCATGAAGGGCGTAGAGAACGTAATCAAGATTTCCAAGTCTTACAAATTGGCTAGCCGCGACTTCCATCCCGACAATACGGTAATCGAAGTCAAAGGCGTTAAGATCGGCGGAGACGATCTTATCGTCATGGGCGGTCCATGCGCGGTGGAAACGCCGGAACAGATCGACGAGATCGCTCGCCTGGTCAAAGCTGCCGGAGGTCAAGTGCTTCGCGGTGGCGCGTTTAAGCCGCGTACGGGTCCTTACAGCTTCCAAGGAATCGGCATCGAAGGCTTGAAATGGATGAAGGACGCCGGCGAGAAATACGGTCTTCTGACGATTACCGAAGTTATGGCTCCCGAGTTCGTCGACGTGTGCGCGGAATATGCGGACATCATGCAGGTCGGCACGCGGAACATGCAGAATTTCGATCTTCTTCGCAAGCTGGGCACGATTCAGAATCCCGTATTGCTTAAGCGCGGATTCAGTTCCACATACGACGAGTGGCTGAATGCGGCGGAATACATCCTCGCAGGCGGCAATCCAAACGTGATGTTATGCGAGCGTGGAATTCGCACGTTCGAGACATATACCCGCAATACGTTCGACTTAGCTGCTATCCCAGTTATTCAGCAGCTATCGCACTTGCCCGTAATCGCCGATCCAAGTCACGCGACAGGCCGTCGCGAGCTCGTAGAGACGATGACCAAGGCATCGGTAGCCGCCGGAGCGAACGGTCTGATTATCGAGATGCATACAGACCCCGACAATTCGGCTACGGGAGACGGCGTACAATCGTTGTTCCCCGACCAGTTCGCGAATTTGCTCAAGGAGCTGGAACAATTGGCTCCGCTTTTAGGCAAACGATTCGACACGGAGAAAGCTCCTGCAGAAGCGTTTACTACTTGGAGTAAATAAAAGTGCGATTCAAAAACAACGGATCGACCGCTTATCCCCGTGAGCGATCGATACGTTGTTTTTGCGTTTCCATGTTAGGTTTTCGAATAAAACGAGAAAGCGCTAACAGAAGAATGAGGAGAATCGCTACTGCCAAAAACCCGAGAGAGCAGAGTGGGCGGGCGAAAATCGGAATTTATGAACTTTTAATGAAGTTGTGAGCAATGCTGACACAGCCACAAAAAATACCTTACATAAGTATTGACGCTTTTTATGGAGGAGTTTTATAATAACTTCATAAGTTCAGTGAAAACTTGAACAATAGATCGGTTTCACACACTTAATGTTCGGAAATGGGGAGGAAATTCACATGTCAGTACAACAAGTATTGGATTTGATCAAGGAAAAGAACATCGAGTTCGTAGATTTCCGTTTTATCGACCTTGCAGGTCGCGCACATCACATTACATTGCCTGCACCCGAAGTAGATGCGGAAACTTTCGTCAACGGTGTGGCATTCGACGGTTCGTCAATCACGGGCTTCCGTGGCATTGAAGAATCCGATATGGTTATGATGCCGGATACGGATTCGGTATATGTGGATCCTTTCACGGCTCATGCGACATTAATTGTAATTTGTAATATCCACACGCCGGATGGCGCACGTTATGAGCGCGACCCTCGTTCGATCGCTCACAAAGCGGAAGAATATTTGCAAACGACGGGCGTCGGAACGACTGCTTTCTTCGCTCCCGAGTCCGAATTCTTCATCTTCGACGATGTTCGTTATGAATCCACGATGAATTCTTCTTCCTTCTTCGTAGATTCCGAAGAAGCGGCGTGGAACACGAACCGTAAAGAAGAAGGCGGAAACCTTGGTTTCAAAATCGGCGTTAAAGGCGGATACGTTCCGGTTGCTCCAGTTGATTCCCAACAAGACATCCGTAGCGAAATGGTTCGTCTGATGCAAGAAGCGGGCCTGCGAGTTGAACGTCATCACCATGAAGTGGCGACGGCCGGCCAAGCGGAAATCAACTTCCGTTTCGATACGCTTACGACTACAGCGGACAATCTGATGAAGTACAAATATATCGTGCACAACGTTGCTCGCCAATACGGCAAAGTCGCAACTTTCATGCCAAAGCCTCTATTCGGAGACAACGGTAGCGGAATGCACGTTCACTCCTCGATTTTCAACGGCAGCGAGCCTTTGTTCTACGAGAAAGGCGCTTACGCGAATCTGAGCGAATTGGCGTTGCATTACATCGGCGGTATTCTCCACCATGCACCTGCGCTGATCGCGATCACGAACCCGTCTACGAACTCGTTCAAACGTCTTGTTCCTGGCTACGAAGCTCCGGTTAACTTGGTTTACTCCAAAGGTAACCGTTCCGCGGCTGTTCGTATCCCGGTTGCGGCGGTTACGCCTAAAGGCTGCCGCATCGAATTCCGTACGCCGGATTCCACGGCTAACCCTTACCTTGCTTTCGCGGCGATGCTGATGGCAGGTCTGGACGGAATCAAACGCAAAATCGATCCATCCGCCCTCGGCTATGGACCATTCGATACGAACATCTACGAGCTGTCCGACGAGCAGAAGAAAGAAATCCGCAGCGTCCCTGGAACGTTGGACGAAGCGCTTGACGCTCTGGAAGCCGATTCCGAGTTCTTGACCGAAGGCGGAGTCTTCACGAAAGAATTTATCGAGAACTACGTTAACGTTAAACGCGCTGAAGCAAAAGCAGTAGCCATCCGCATTCATCCTCATGAGTATGGCCTCTACTTCGATTGCTAATCCGTTCGGTTCATAAAGCTCCCTTCGCGGGGAGCTTTTTTGCGCGTTTTAAGGAAATAAAGGCAGAACGAGAGGTATAATGGGAGAAAAATAAGGGTATGCAGGAGGGGTTTCATGAGCGATCTTCTTAGAAAAGTAAGAGAAGCGGCGAAAAATTGCGGTTGCGGCCACCATCATGACATTTCCATTGAACTTATCGATACGGAACCAGGCGCTCTAGGCAGAGCGGCGACTTATTCGAAAAGCAAGAAATGGCAGACGGTAGGCATTGTTTCGGATGAGGTAATTTATAACTTGTTCGGCGAACGACTAAGGAAGAAACTTCATGAAGCTGGAATTCAAACGGAGCTATGTAAGGTTCGCTCGGACGAACAGGGTGACGTTGTTGCGGACGAGCAAGCGATCGTTCAAGTGATGGTGGATATTCCGATCACCGTGGACGCATACGTGGTGCTTGGTTCCGGGACATTGCACGATATCGTGCGCTTCGTTTCTTCGAGGGTAGGAAAACCGTTTGTTTCGGTACCTACGGCCCCGTCGGTGGACGGCTTCACTTCGGCGGGTGCGCCGATCATTCTAAGGGGCTTTAAGCAAACGATCTATACCGGCGCGCCGGTCGCCTTATTCGCGGATCCGGACATCTACGGGAAGGCTCCGCAAACTATGGTCGCAGCCGGATTCGGGGACATGATCGGCAAGCATACTTCGTTATTCGATTGGAAGTTTTCGCATGCGGTAGGCGGGGAAGCCTATTGCCCGGCAACCGCGGCACTTACGCGGGAAACGCTCCAGTGGTGCGAGGATGCTCAGGAGTCCATCTCCGCGGGCAGTGAAGAAGGAGTAAAGCGCCTGATGGAAGCGTTGCTGCTGTCCGGGTTAGCGATGCTATTGTTCGGGGCATCCCATCCGGCCTCCGGGGCGGAGCACCATCTGTCGCATGATTGGGAGATGGAGCTATTGCGCCGTAAATCCAAGCAATTGTTGCATGGAGCGAAGGTGGGCGTAGCTTGCGCCATCATCGCGGAGAAATACTCGGAGTGGCGCCCGGACGTGGAGCTTACGGGGGTACCGGGGTTAGTCGAAGCGCTTGATGCTCTACCCTCATCCGACTCGTTACGAGCGCGATTAAGGGATGTAGGAGGGCCAACGACGGCAGCCGAGCTTGGCATCGAGAAGGAGCTCGTGAAGGCGAGCCTGCTCCGCGCGCATACGCACCGCGTCGGCAGAAACACGCTGCTAAAGCGGCATAACGAAGGTCACTCTTAGAAAGTTCAAAAATGACCAACATAATCCTCTTATGAAACGGCGGTGTTCGGAACACTTTAATACAGGTGGAGCCTTACTCCGCACAATCAAAGGAGGTAATAAACCGAATGAAAAAAGCCAGTATTGCTCTTCTTGCAGCGTGTATTTTTCTTACGGGTGCGACGGCGGCGTCTGCTGCTCCAGTGAAGGATCAGCATCACAAGCATCAAAAGCATCATAAAACGACGCATATGAAGGGCGTGCATAAAGGAAAAGTACACGCGAAAAGCGTGCATAAAGGAAAACTACATGCGAAAAGCGTGGAAAAAGGGAAAATGCTGAAGGGAAATAAATTTAAGGCGAAAGCAGAAACTACGCCGAAAGTATTGCCGAAAACCGGTTACGGCGGAATTAGCGAATAATCCGACGAAAAGAGGGAATTTCCCTCTTTTTGTTGCATTGGGGATAGGAAGATGAACCAGATACGGTTTTTTTTCGTCCTGACAATGTTACTTTTCGTGTGCGGCGGATGCGGGCAAGAAGTTAAACCACCCGACCCGGAAATGTCGGATAGCTCCATTCATTCCCGGTCGGATCCGCCCGAAGTTCTCGATAGCCGTCCTTTCAAAACGGAACGAATTACCGAGAAGGCGGAAATGCCTTCGCCCAGGCCGCTTGCCAATTCAATCAAGCAGTCAGAGCTCAAACAAGTGAAGCAACCTGAGTCCAAACCGATCTTGCCAAACACCATTCTGATTCCATCCGTCAACATTAAGTCGCGCGTAGATCCCGTCGGGGTGTTACGCAACGGACAAATGGACGTCCCCCGATCGCCGGAGCGCGTCGGAGTGCTGCGGACGGTCAAACCGGGACAGATCGGCAATGCCGTAATTGCCGGGCATGTCGATAATTACACGGGGCCTGCGGTTTTCTACGGCTTGAAAAAGCTAAAGCCCGGGCATCCCGTGATTATATCGAATTCGGCCGGGAATTATCTGGTATTCAGCGTCGTTTCCGTTGAAGCCTATAATACCGCCGATGCGCCGATCGCGCGTATTTTCGGTAAAACCGACGAGGCCAGGCTGAATTTGATTACGTGCACGGGGAAATTCGACCGGAAAAAAAAGGAGCACTTGAAGCGGCTTATCGTATTTACGCGTTTAATGAAATAATGAATGTCTTTCCTACGCAAACTCCGCGCTAGTCGCGGAGCTTGCGTTTTTTCCTTTGGAGTCATCATTCGATCCAAAGGCATAGCAGCCGATGGCTTCATAGCTTGGCTGTCGGCCAAGATGGGTTTTGTACAGCGTGACATCGTCCGCCGTCCACGACAAGCTCTCGGGCGCGGCGTCGGCTACGGCTCGCCATGCCGCCATAAGCGCCGCCGGATCGCTCCCGGCGGCGCCCCCGCGCGCAAGCGTCACGTGCGCGCGGAACGGCCTCGCCTCCGTCGCGAAGCCGGAGGCGGCAAGGTGCGCGCCAAGCGCCGCGTGCAGCGCGGCTAGCGCGCCTTCTTGTGGTGCGCCGGCCGACTCGGCCAAGCCGCACCATAATACGCGCGGCGCAGACGGCGGGCCGAAGGTGCCCGCCTCCGTCAGCGTTAGCGCGAATGGAGCCGTTGCGGCCGCGGTTTCGGCCGTCAAGGCGTCGATGGCGGCGACGCTCGATTCCGGCGTGTCGCCAAGAAAATGCAGCGTGACGTGCAGGTCTGCCGGATGCGTCCAGCGGCGAAAGACGATTCCCGACTCGGTGAGACCTGCCATTTTGTTCGTTAGAGCCTCCGAAGGGCCTTGCGGCAATCGTAAACCGAGGAAAAGACGAAAATTATTCATCATTGATACCGCTTTCGTTCGGAATTTTGATATTTTTACGTGCATTAAGGGCAGTTGATGGTTGCTCTTCCGAGTAATGCTCTGATATGATAAGCCTATTATGAAATCAGGATAAGGTGGGAACGAAATGGCTAACCGCGCTTATAACTTCAATGCCGGTCCGGCGGCGCTGCCGTTGGATGTATTGCAGAAAGTCCAAGGACAATTCGTCGAATTCGAGAATAGCGGCATGTCCTTGATGGAAATGTCCCATCGCGGCGCAATCTACGAGAAGGTTCATTTCGAAACGGAATCTTTGCTTCGAGAGTTGCTTTCCATTCCGGAAGGATACAAAGTCTTGTTCCTTCAAGGCGGAGCAAGCACGCAATTCGCGATGATTCCGATGAACTTGCTTCGTCCGGGCGCGACAGCTTCGTTCGTCGCAACGGGCAGCTGGGCGACGAAAGCGATCCAAGAAGCGAAGCTGTTCGGAGAAACGGCGATCGCGGCTTCCTCGGAATCCGATTCTTATAAACGGATACCCTCGATCGGCGAATTGAATTACGCTCCCGATTCGGCGTATTTGCACATTACTTCTAACGAAACGATCGAAGGCACCCAATGGTCGGAATTCCCGGACACGGGAAACGTTCCTCTTATCGGCGATATGTCGAGCGATATCCTTTGCCGTCCGATCGACGTCTCCAAGTTCGCGGTAATCTACGCTGGTGCGCAGAAAAACCTTGGACCTTCGGGCGTAACGATCGTCATCATCCGCGAAGAGCTTGTCGCCAAGCCTTCTACTACTGTTCCTACAATGCTCAGATACGATACGCACGCCAAGAACGATTCCTTATACAACACGCCTCCGACATTCGCGATCTACATGATGGGCGAAGTGCTCAAATGGATAAAGTCGAACGGCGGAGCCGCGGGCATGGAAGCGATCAATCGCGAGAAGGCCGCATTGCTTTACGACACGATCGACGGCAGCAACGGGTTCTACAAAGGTTTCGCCGAGCTGGGAAGCCGCTCGCTCATGAACGTAACGTTCACGATGCAGAGCAAGGAACTGGAAGCGCAATTCATTAAAGAATCGGAAGCTCAAGGCTTCGTCGGCTTGAAAGGACACCGCAGCGTCGGAGGTTTGCGCGCTTCGATCTACAATGCGGTTCCGCTCGAGAGCGTTCGCGCGCTCGCCGACTTTATGCGCGATTTCCAGAACCGCAACGCGCAATAATCGAGCTCTATTACGATCGTTGGAAATAGCGGCGCGAAGCCGCTATTTTTCATTTTGCGGAACTTTTGCTATTCTAGATAAGCAACGTAGCATCTAGGAGGTCATGGCATTGTCTTTTCACATCGTGCTCGTTAATCCGGAAATTCCGGCGAACACGGGCAACATCGCGAGAACGTGCGCCGCGACGGGAACCCATCTTCATCTCGTACGTCCGCTCGGATTTTCTACGGACGACAAGGTGTTGAAGCGCGCGGGCTTGGATTATTGGTATGCGGTAAATATTACGTATTACGATTCCTTCGAGGAAGTAAAAGCGGCGAATCCCGGAGGAAGATTTTTTTTCGCGAGCACAAGGGTGACGAAGAGATACACGGACTTTGAATTCCGGGATGGCGATTTCTTCGTATTCGGGAAAGAGACGGCCGGCTTGCCGCAGGCTTTGCTCGACGAGCATGCGGAAACGTGCATGCGAATTCCGATGACGGACAAGGTCCGGTCTCTGAATCTAGCGAATTCGGCTGCGATTCTTGTATTCGAAGCGTTGCGGCAAAACGACTTTCCTTTATCTTGATTACATAAATCGACAATTTCTTCTGTTTTTCGTCAATTCTTTGTCGAATTATTGCACGATCTTAAGCAAATCGGATACTGGGAAGGGTATTACAACTTTTTATAGAACGCTATAGAGTGGCTAAAAGGTTTCGAGATAACTAGCTAGAATAGCGTATGAATGGAGGTACTGCATTGAAACCTGCAGGCGTAGTTCGCAAGGTAGACCAATTAGGACGTATCGTACTACCGAAATCGTTGCGTAAACGATATCAAATGAATGAAGGGGATCCGGTTGAGATCCTGGTCCAAGGAGATCATATCATTCTGGAACGTTATCGGCCTCGTTGCGTTTTCTGTTCTTCGATGGAAGGCGTCGGAGATTTCAAGGAGCGCTATGTGTGCGCTTCTTGCGTGAAAGATATGCACGGGCTGTAAACATAACCGGCACAAAAAAACCGTCCCCCTCCAGGGGACGGTTTTTTTGTTATGGATAATTCGTAAAGAAAAGCCGGATCCGACTAACCAAGTAGGATTCCGGCTCTTCGGCCGCTATTACAGCCCTTTCGTCTTATCTTCGTTATAGGAAGACGTCAAGATGGCAGCCACGAACAGTACGAGTACAAGGATTACGATCCAAAATTGATTGGACATTCCGAATAGTTTAGTTGCCGCTTTTTCAGCCGTTTCCACTAGAAACATATTCCACACCTCCGCTTGACTACACTTATTATAACCAACCCCTTTAAAAAAGAAAACGCAAAATGTTGTGAACAACCGTGAAACGAAACGGCCTTGCTCTCGCGAGGTCGTTTTTTTGCTTCGTCGGACATATAAATGAACCGAGGCCGAGATCGTCAAGGGAGGGGATCGCCTTGAGTTCCATAATCAATTGGATGGGCGGATGGCCTAAAGATGGGTTGGTTTCCGCGACGGATTGGGAGGAGCGTGTGGAAGCCGCGGCGGCTCTAACCGCTACGGAACGATTGGGAGCGATTGAAAGGAAGGCGGAGCCTCACGGGGAAGAGAAGCTCAAGACGCAGCTTGCTCAAGGTTTTCTGAAGGAGAGGACGGGAGGCAACGGCAGCCTCTTGACCATGACGAACGGAGCGGACGGTTCGATCGCTTGGATCGTCGGACATTTGCTAGTCGCGGGAGACACGGTATTGACGGAGAGATTAACCTCCCGAACGGCGCTTCAAATTTTTCGTAAGGCGGGAATGAACGTAGTCGCCGTCGCGGGCGATCGGCGGGGTTTGGATCCCGAAGCTTTAACGACGGCTTTGTACCGGCATCGACCCAAATTAGTGTATGTCGCTCCGTCTTGTACCGATCCGGAAGGCGCAAATTGGAGTCCGGAGAATAAGCTGGCTTGCCAGGAAAGGTGCCAGGAGGCCGGCGTATGGCTCGTCACGGATGATCGGCAGGAATCGTTACTCTACGAACCGGAAGGGAAGAGGCGGCCAAAGAGAACCGAGGCCGGAGTGTTATCGATAGGTCAATTGCCTCCGGGGTTAATCGCGGGGCTGAGAATCGGTTGGATCATCGGGGCGCCGGAGCGCCGGAATACTCAGTCAAGACAGGGTCAAAAGGGATATACGGACAAAGAGACCGCGATTAGCGAACTGGAACAGAGAGCTTTGTCGCGCCTGATCGAGGAGTTGCCATTAGAGCCCTTACACGAAATGTTGAGGGTGCAATGCAGAGAACGGATGAGGCGGCTGACGGAGTTGTTAGGGCAAAGGGGTATACCGGATATGACGTGGGTCGAGCCGCGAGGGGGATTGCATCTATGGATGAATCTGCCCGCCGGAGTAGATGGCGAAGCCTTATTGCGCGGGGCGTGGCTGAAGGGACTGATTTTCCAACCGGGAGCGCCTTATTACGCCAAGGACCCCCGAATGAACACGATTCGGATTACGCACGCGTACGCCGACGAACGGCAGATGAAGCTCGGGATCGAAAGGCTTGCGGAGAGCGTGGGAGAATTCACGGGACGATGGTCGAGAAGTTAGCCACGCGTCAAACAAGATCGCCGATAGCGAACAATCGCCCGTCCCTGACGAGGACGGTCCGCTGCATCAGTCTTTCGTCCGGATCGTTCAGGCATTTTCCGGTTTCGGAATCGAACGTCCAGAAATGCAAAGGACAGATCAGCATGCCGTTCAACGGGCGTATGTCTCCTCCGGCATGAGGACATACGGCGAGCAGCAGGCGATATTCACCCGCGGACGTCCGGACAAGCCAATAAGGCGTATGCTCCAGCGTAATTTCCGCAGGCAATTCGCCGAAGGCGTCGATCGTTCCGATTTCGATTTCTTGTTCGCGCATTAAACCATGACTCCTTCCGGTTCCGTTTCGAGCTCCCGTTGGACGTATTTCTCCGCCCAAGGAAATTGTTTCGCCCAGACTTGCGTCACTCCCGCGTATTCGCCCAACGCGCTGCGTCCTGCTGGCGTTAAATCGTAGATTCCTTTCGCTACGCGCGCGAACCAACCGTAATAGTTGCTTCTTAGCATGGAGGCCGCGGTTGGGCAGTGGGTTAGATCGCGAACGGTTCTTGGCGCGGAAGGTCCATGGCAGTC
This sequence comes from Cohnella endophytica, assembly GCF_003628305.1. Classification (GTDB taxonomy): domain Bacteria; phylum Bacillota; class Bacilli; order Paenibacillales; family Paenibacillaceae; genus Cohnella; species Cohnella endophytica. Next base: position 281,740 of record NZ_RBZM01000005.1, read on the forward strand.
CAGTGCAAGGGCGCATTGAATCGCCCTTTCCCGATACGCGGTAATGAGCTTGCGCTTCGTGCTGCCGCCGACGTTGTAGTCGCCGCTTCGCGCGTTGAATTCCTGCATCAGCTTCGCGGCTTTGGCTTTCTTGCGGCCTCCCGGGATCGGAGCGACAGAGTAAGGAGTAAGCCGTTCCGACGCGATCGGGGAAGCCGTGCCGGCATGGGAGGATACGGGCTCGCACCAAACGTCGATAACGGGTTTCTTGGTGCGGTAGAACGTGATCGTGAGAAATCCGAGGTTCAGCCTTCGGCACAACGCGGCGATCTCGGCGAAACGCTGGTTGTGGGCGCCCTTTTTCGTCCGGTTGCGTTCCACGGCTAGCCACACCTCGGCACCGGTTTTCTGCCGGTCCGCGCCTTGGAGCAGCAGCGGCAGGGTGAACGTTTTTTTCATTTCAACGATAATCGGATCCGTTCGGTCCGCCCGATAGGCGACAAGATCGCAGCCCCTAATTTCTGCTTTGACTTCGTAACCTCGCTCTTCGAAAAAGCCTTTGACCGGCGGATACAGCTCGGTTTCTAGTTTGACGGCCAACCGGTTTCCCTCCTTCAAGTTGCGGGAAGCATTGAATTATCGTCATTATAGCATAATGCTTCCCGCGAATTAGAGCGTGTCTGAACAATGTCAGGTCAAATTCGTCCGTCTCCCCGCATAAGTATGTATTACGTCAGGTCAAGAGTAGAGAAGGTAGCGAGGAGGAAGCGGCATGGACATCTTCAGTCGGATCTCAGAGTATCGGGCCGAGAGCGAGAAGCTTAGCTGGTCGGGGACGTTTCGGGATTACATCGATCTACTTCGCCGCGATAATACTCCGGCGATGACCGCTCACGCCCGGGTGTACGATATGATCGTTTCCCACGGTGTCGAGGAGCGGGGAGGTAGTAAAAAATATAAGTTTTTCAACTCCGAGATTTTCGGCCTCGACCAGACGATGGAGAAGCTCGTGGAGGAATATTTCCACTCGGCGGCGAGACGGCTTGACGTGCGCAAAAGGATATTGCTGCTGATGGGACCGGTCAGCGGAGGGAAATCGACGATCGTCACCTTGCTCAAGAAAGGGCTGGAACAATACTCGCGTTCGCCGCGAGGCGCCGTATATGCGATTAAAGGCTGCCCGATGCAGGAGGACCCGTTGCATCTGATTCCCAATGAGCTGCGCTCGGAGGTCGAGAAGGAGCTTGGCGTGCGAATCGAAGGCGATCTATGCCCTTCCTGCCAGATGCGTTTGCGTACCGAGTTCGATGACGATATCGAGCAGGTACCGATTGAACGCGTGCTCATATCGGAGAAAAACCGCGTCGGCATCGGCACGTTCAGCCCGTCGGACCCTAAGTCGCAGGATATCGCGGACTTGACGGGGAGCATCGATTTCTCGACGATTACGGAGTACGGCTCGGAGTCGGACCCGCGCGCGTATCGATTCGACGGGGAGTTGAACAAGGCGAACCGGGGATTGATGGAATTCCAGGAAATGTTGAAATGCGACGAGAAGTTCCTATGGAATCTACTATCGCTGACCCAGGAGGGGAATTTCAAGGCTGGACGGTTCGCGTTGATCAGCGCCGACGAGATGATCGTGGCGCACACCAACGAATCGGAGTATAAGGCGTTCATTTCCAACAAGAAAAACGAAGCGCTACAATCCAGAATGATCGTTATGCCGGTTCCTTACAATCTGAAGGTATCCGCGGAAGAGAAAATATATACGAAGCTGATCGGCCAATCCGATATGAGCCATGTGCATATCGCTCCGCACGCGTTGCGAGCCGCCGCTATTTTCTCCATATTGACCCGATTGAAGGAATCGAAGAAACAAGGCATGGACTTGGTCAAAAAAATGCGAATGTACGACGGCGAAGAGGTGGAAGGTTATAAGGAAGCCGACCTGAAGGAGATGCAAAACGAGTTCGTGGAAGAGGGGATGTCCGGAATAGATCCCCGCTACGTCATTAACCGGATCTCAAGCGCGCTCATTAAACATGATTTGCCGTGCATTAACGCCTTGGACGTTCTGCGCGCTTTGAAAGACGGACTCGACCAGCATCCTTCGATTACGCGGGAGGAACGGGAGAAGTATTTGAACTTCATCTCCGTCGCGCGCAAGGAATACGACAATCTGGCGAAGAAAGAAATCCAGAAGGCTTTCGTGTATTCCTTCGAGGAGTCCGCGCGAACTTTATTCGAGAATTACCTCGATAACATCGAAGCGTATTGCAATTGGGCGAAAATCAAAGATCCTCTGACCGGCGAAGAAATGGACCCGGACGAGAGGCTCATGCGCTCGATCGAGGAGCAGATCGGAGTGTCCGAGAACGCGAAGAAAGCTTTCCGCGAAGAAATCCTGATCCGGATCTCGGCCTATTCGCGTAAAGGCAAGAAGTTCGACTACAGCATGCATGACCGCCTTCGCGAAGCGATCGAGAAAAAGCTGTTCACGGACTTGAAGGACATCGTCAAAATCACGACCTCGACGAAGACGCCCGACGAGAGCCAGCTAAAGCGCATCAACGAAGTAACAAAGCGTCTCATTGACGAGCACCATTACTGTCCCGTGTGCGCGAATGAATTGCTGCGTTACGTGGGCAGTCTACTTAACAGATAAGATTTATTTACCCGATCCGATCACATACCGCGAGACTATTCCCAAGGCGAGAATGACCTTGGGGATAGTCTCTTTGTCTTGACGAAATTCGGAAAGGGGAATAAACTTACGGTAGATCATAATAAACTATGGTTTATTATATTAAACTAACCGGAGGAGATACTATCAATCAACGGAAATATTGGGCTCCCGCCGTCGAGAAAACCCATCTCATCCTGGAACAGATAGCCAAGGAGCCCGGCAAGCTGAAATTAATGGATTTGTCCAATCGTTTGGGCATTCACAAAAGCTCGATGTTCGTGCTGCTTCATACGTTGGAGCAGCTTGGCTGGGTCGGCAAAGGACAGAACGACGCCTATATCCTCGGGCATGTTCTCGGGAGTCTTGGGCATGCGTTTTTAGAACAATTCGACCTAAAGGAACGGTTTCTCGAAGAAGCGGCCAAGACTAGGGATTCATTGCAGGAAACGATTCAACTCGCCAAGCTGGACGGAGACCAAGTTTTTTACTTGGAGAAGGTCGAGATGCCTTCCCGGGTGCGGATCGTGTCCGAACCCGGGATGAGATTTCCCGCGCATGCGACGGCGCTGGGCAAAGCGTTGCTTGCGTGGAGTCCGGAAGGCGCGCTCGAACGAACGTTGCACGACCCGTTAGAGGAGCTTACGCCGAATACGATAACATCGTTAACTCGGCTCGCCCCCCAATTGAAAGCGATAAGAATGGCCGGTTATTCGATCGAGGAACAGGAATCCGTCATGGGTTTCTGCTGCGTCGCCGCGCCGATCTTGGCTTCCGACGGAAGCGCGGTGGCTGCCGTAAGCGCTTCGATCGCTGTTCACAAATGGAATGAAACCCGAGATAAGGCAATCGGGGAAGTACAAGCGCTAGCGAAGAGACTTAGTCTGTCTTTATCCATTCACTAAGGAAGAGAGCTGAGATTAGATATGGCAAGATTAGCGAATAAAGTCGCTTTGATTACCGGCGCGGGATCGGGAATCGGCCAGAGCTCCGCGCTGTTGTTCGCGAAAGAAGGGGCTCGTGTCGTTGTCAACGATCTTGATGCCGTCAAGGGCGAGGAAACGGTCAAAATGATTCGAGATGCAGGCGGCGAAGCGATATTCATCGGCGCCGACGTGACGAAACCCGAACAAGTATCCGCGATGGTAGAGGAGATTAAGCTCGAATACGGCCGTATCGATGTGCTCTTTAACAATGCGGGCATCAGCGGGGTTGGCGTGCTTCACGAGATCGAGCCGGAAGCATGGGATCGCGTGATCAACGTGAACATACGCGGAGTATACTTGCCTTCCAAGTTTGTGATCCCTCTTATGATCGAACAACGCGAAGGATCGATTATTAACATGTCCTCGTGCATCGCCGAGATCGGATTAGCCAAGCGCGCTTCCTACGCGGCGACGAAGGGGGCCGTTCTCGCGCTTACGAAATCGATGCAGGTCGATTATGCGGCATATAACATTCGTGTGAACGCGTTGTTGCCGGGAACGATTCTTACGCCTTTCGTAGAGAACTACTTAAGAACGTCGTATGACGATCCCGAAACGGCGATCGCGTCCTTGAAGACGCGTCAACTGAGCGGCGATCTGGGGCGTCCGCACGATGTCGCCCAGGCGGCTTTGTTCCTCGCTTCGGACGAGTCGAAGTTCATGATGGGTTCCCCGTTCTACATCGACGGCGGCGTCACTTTCGGCAAAAACGCATAGCCATGATTGTTGATTACAATTTAGTTCCTATTATCCCGTTAACGGAGGAATCGTACTTATGAAACTTCTTACATTCGTAAAGCAAGGCGTAACATCGCTTGGAGTAAAGACGGAAAAGGGAGTGTTGGACGTAGCGGAAGCCGCTAAGGAAGCTGGTGCTTGCGTTCCCGATTCGGTTATGTCCGTCATCGAGGAAGGCGTTTCCGCTCTCGGCGCGATCTCCGACCTCGTCGCATCTACTTCCGCGAGTAGCGCGGCATGGCTGCGGGAATCCGATCTCGAGTTCGGTCCGTGCGTCACGGATCCGAAAAAAATGATCTGCGTCGGACTGAACTACCGCAAACATGCGGAAGAGACGAACGCGCCTATTCCGGAATTCCCGATCCTCTTCAATAAATTCCAGAACACCCTTACCGCCCATGGCCGCGACATCGCGATACCTCGCGTTACGAATAAACTGGATTACGAGGCCGAGCTTGTTATCGTCATCGGGAAAAAAGCGAAGTACGTGTCGAAAGAAGACGCGTTGGATCATGTGTTCGGCTACTGCTGCGTCAACGACTTGTCGGCTCGGGACTTGCAGATGCGCACGCCGCAGTGGATGCTTGGCAAGATCGGCGATGATTTCAGCCCGCTCGGACCGTATTTGGTTACGGCGGACGAGGTGGGCGATCCGAATCGGTTGAACATTAAATCGACCGTCAACGGGGAAGTACGCCAGCAGTCCAACACATCGGATATGATCTTCGCTTGCGACGAGATCGTAAGTTATATTTCGCAGCATCTCACGCTGGAACCTGGAGACGTTATTCTCACCGGAACGCCGGAAGGGGTCGTGCTCGGTTATCCGCCGGAGAAACAAATCTATCTGAAGCCGGGGGACGTCGTTACGATCGAGATCGAGAAGCTCGGCTCGTTGACGAATCGGTTCGTGGGAGAATAATAGATTGAATAGATAAAGAGGCAGCACAATAGCCTATCGCTATTGTGCTGCCTCTCCGCGTTGCAATTCTAATTTAATACATTATTTCAATGCTTGAACGAGTTTGTTAAGCAGCGCGTTCTTGGAATCTTGGCTTAGCTCCCAAGCCATCGCTCCTCCAAGTCCTTTGGCCTTAATGTAGGCTGCCTTGTAGGTGATGGATTCGGGATCTTCGTACGAGATCATCGTTCCGGTCGAAGAGTTAAACAACCAAGGAACTTTCGCGTTGTTATCCCAGTACCGGACATACCCCTGCCCATTAATCCATCCCTTTGATATCAAGTTTCCGTATTCGTGAATGCCGTCCGCTATGACGCCGTCCGCAACGCCTTTGCAACTCTGATCCAGGCCGTGATTCGACTGGCCGCATCCTGTCCAACTCCGCCCGTAGAATGGAATACCTACGATTAACTTTTTAGCGGAAGCCCCGGCTTTCAAGTAAGTGTTAACCGCGTAATCGATATTCCCCTTCGAGCTTCCAGCATCGTTGAGATCGGCGTAGAGGGGCGCTTGGTGTCCGCTAACCTGGTCCCAGTTGCCATGATAGTCATAGGTCATCAAGTTGATCCAATCGACAAGGGAATTTAACTTCGCCGTCTCGATGTTGCGAATGTTATCCTCGGATACGCCGACCGCGATCGTGAGCAAGTATTTCTTGCCATCGTTCGTTCCCGCGGCATTCAGCTTGTCGCGGATCGCTTTCAGTAGCATCGTGAAGTTCGTTTTATCCTCAGGTCGAACCTTGTTGCTGGACAACCCTCCGGCAACGGGGTATTCCCAGTCGATATCGACTCCGTCGAAACCATATTTACGGATGAAGCTAACAACGCTATCGGCGAATAGATTGCGTGAATAGATCGACGCGGCGACGTCCGAGAACTGGCCGGACCAACCCCATCCGCCCACGCTGATGAGCGTCTTCAAACCCGGTTTCGCTTTTTTGAGCTTGGTTAGCCGATCGAAATTGGTTTGATCCGCGGCAGGGTCGCCAAGTACGACCTGACCATTCTTAATATTTGCGAAAGCATAGTTTAAGTGGGTCAAGCCCGTTGAACCGATCTGCGAGACATCATAATTCTGATAGAGCGCCCAAGAGGGATAATAGCCGATTATTCGATAGGATGAACTTGGAACGGACGGCGTAGGGGGCGTCGTCGTTGTCGTTCTCGATGCAAGCTCTACTGTTTTGGTAGCGGCGTTCCAATTCAGAGTTAGATTAAGAATTGTCGCTATTGGCCGAACGGGGAGGAACAGCTTCGAACCTCTGAGCGTCGGTACGGCGGATAACGTTATTTTGCTGCCGTTGATGGTTGCCGAACTGTTGTTTAATTCCATTTCGATCGTTGTTTGGGGTTTGGTAAGCTTGAATTTCGTCTTGCTGGTCCAGGCGACTTGCAAGCCGAGAGACTGGATGAACGGACGGGTCTCGACGTATGTATTGCCGCCGAGTTGAACAGGTTGCGAGGAGAAAACAATACGGCTGCCGTTGTAGAATACTTTGATCTCATTGCCTGCGTGGCCTTCTTGCATCGGAATCGAGATGAATCCGACGACGAAGAGCAGCATCACGATGCATAGACGCGTTGCATGACCTTTCATCTGTCACTCTCCCGGTGATAGAGTTTCCGCTTGGGATCGCGGGACTCTATGAGAATAAGTCGTTCACCTTATTTTCCGAGAGAGCGGTTTCTTCGTAAAGGCAAAGAATGTGGGCATAGAGGAGATTTTATACAGATGTCTTCGGGAGAGTGATTCGGAATTGGGTCGTTCCGAGCGGTTGTAACTCGTTCTCTTTCGACAGAATCTCAAGGCTGCCTTTATAATGCTTAACTCGTTCTTGAACGATGGCCAGGCCAAGGCCGGTGTGATCCTTGCCTTTGGAAGTATAACCGGGAGCGAAGATTCGATCTTTGTCATTATCGGAAATGTGGCGCCCTCTGTTCGATACCAGAAGTTCAATGCGTTTCTGTTCGTCTATTCGAATCGACGCATGGACTTGTCGTTGATCCTGCGGAAGGATCTCGGTCTCGTCGAAGGCGTTGTCTACGAGATTTCCGATGATCTTGATAATATCGATAACCTTAACGGTCGTTTCGTGCATGTTCCAATTATCGGGCAGTTCGCAAGTGAACGCTATGCCCTTGCCAATGGCGACCGTCGTCTTCGCTTGCGCGAAAGCCGCCAAGGCTGGAGAAGAATGATGAACGATGTCGCTGACGGAGCGCGTCTCCTTCACTAAATCATTTACGTACGATTTCAACTGCTCCGTTTTCCCCATATGCACCATCGTATGTATAACCTGAACATGATTAAGAAAGTCGTGCCTTTGTCCGCGGATAGACGTAAACATATCGTTAATCTCTTCCACGTACACCTCTTGCGTCATCCGGACCGCTTGCTCCCTTGTTCGGACGAGCAGACGGATAATCGTGACGAGAGAGAGCAGGCTGATAACGATAGTAGCATAGATCAAGGTGGAATTAAGAGGTACATCATATCTTTCCGGCATTATTTGTACGATTTGCAGCGTACCCAGTAGAAAGAATTGCAGTAAAATGAGCGCTAGCACTGCGGTTATCGTACTTCTTTCCAACTCGACGAAAATTGCGAATATTTTTTTGCCAGGGAATTGCTTGCGTCGGCGTATGATCCAGGAAGCCATAAAAATCACGCTTAATAGCGGATAAAGCACGGATAGCAATTCGAAATACTTTGACGTAACCATTTCTTCACGAGTGTCTACTCCATAGCCATAGACCATAATCCCCGTTAACAAGAGATCCATCGCGATGGCAAATATCATGATGAATAAGTAGACGATGAGTTTTTTCTTCGTGCTGACATCTCTGAAGAATACGAATAACAAGAACAATCCAATCAAGAGTGAATTAATAATATGAACATACGAAGGGAGCACTAAGATCATCAAATCCGTATAGACGGAATGAATGACAGCGATAAAGAAAAGACGTTTCATTAGTTTTGGGGGCACGGGGTCAAGAAAAGAGAGGCAAAACAACCAATAAACGAAAATTTGCGGTTGCGACCCAAAGATATCTAGTTTTATAAAGTTTATGATGTCATTCATCTTAGGGCTACGCTCCTCGATTTACTTTAGGTGTACAAATTATGTTTGCGCTTGTGGCAGAGTAATTCTGAATATAGTCGTGCCGACAGCTTGAACTGGATTTTCTTCGGATTGGACTTCAAGGCTGCCATTATAATGCTTGACTCGCTCCTGAACGATGGCAAGTCCAAGGCCGGAGTGATCGTTGCCTTTGGAAGTATAACCGGGAGCGAACATTCGATCTTTGTCTTTATCGGATAGATGACGTCCTCTGTTCGACACCAGGAGTTCAATACGATTTCGTTCGTCTATGCGTATCGAAGCATGAACCTGCCGTTGATTTTGCGGAAGCGTCTCGGTCTCGTCGAAGGCGTTGTCTACGAGATTTCCGATAATCTTGATAATATCGATAACCTTGACGGTCGTTTCTTGCATATTCCAATTGTCAGGCAGTTCGCAAGTGAACCCGATGCCCTTGCCTATTGCGACCGTCGTCTTCGATTGCGCGAAAGCAGCCAGAGCCGGCGAAGAATGGTGGACAATATCGCTCACCGAGCGGGTTTCCTTGACCAATTCACTGATATAGGTATTTAACTGCTCGTTCTTGCCCATTTGCGACATCGTATGCATGACCTGCATATGGTTAAGAAAGTCGTGCCTTTGCCCGCGTATAGACGTAAACATATCGTTAATCTCTTCCACGTACACCTCTTGCGTCATCCGGGCCACTTGCTCCCTTGTGCGGACGAGCAGGCGGATGATGGAAACGAGGGCCAGGACGCTTACGGTAATCGTGATTAGAATCAGACTACCGTTAAGAAAAGGGTTATAACTATCACTCGTCGATAAGATCAGTTGTATCGATCCAAGCAGGCAAAATTGAAAGCAAATAAGCAAAATTACGTTTGTTAACGTCTTACGGTCGTCATTCAAGACGATCGAGAATAGTTTCTTAGTAGAGTAATTGTTTCTGTTCCGTATAAACCAAGAGATGACGAACAGAACCAATAACTCCGGGTACACACACATCATGATATCGAATACATTTTCGCGGATCAGTTCGGCGTGGGTGACGCTTCCGGATATATAGATCATTAAAGAGCTGGAGATCAAATCCATTATAATACCGACAGCGAACCAAAATAATAAGAGGTATAGTTTCTTTTTAATGGGTATTTCTTTGAATACGACAAAAAGCAGGATTGCGCCTACCGATAGTGAATTGATTAAATGCAGAGACAACGGCAGATACAGAATAAGAATGTCGGTGTAGATTGAGTGGGTGATAGAGATAATCGCAATTCTTTTGTACAGCTTAGCAGGCAGTGGATCTAAAAAAGAAAAGCAAAACAACAAGCAGAGAAAAGTTTGCGGTTGAGCAATTAAAATATCGAGCTTTATAAAATTAAGAAACTCGTCCATGATACCTTCCTCGCTCCTCAAATCCTGATAATCAAAATTCTAATGCGCTCAAACAGATGTCTGAGGGAGAGAAATTCGAAATGTAGTTGTACCTATTGTTTGTTCTTTTTTTATGTCTGAGTGTAGTTCCAATTTTCCATTGTAATGTTTGACTCGTTCTTGCACGATGGCAAGTCCGAGGCCGGAGTGGCTTTCACCTTTCGAAGTATAACCAGGGTCGAAAATACGTTCTTTATCATGGTCTAGAATGACGGGACCGTGGTTTGAAACGATAAGTTCTATGATAGATGTCCCTTCCAGTCGGATAGTTGCATGGACTTCCCGTAGTTCTGGTGAAATACTGTCTGACACATCGAAAGCGTTATCAACGAGATTACCGATAATTTTAATGATATCGATAACTTTGACGGTTGTTTCATGATAGTTCCAATTGTCAGGTAGATCGCAAGTGAACTTTATGCCTTTACCAATTGCGACAGTCGTTTTCGCTTTGGCGAATGCTGCCAGAGCCGGCAAAGAATGATACGCAATGTCGCTTACGTCGCGAGTTTCCTTTACTAGTGCTGCCACATATGTTCTGAGTTGATCATTCTTTCCCATCTGAGACATCGTATGAATAACTTGCACATGGTTCAGAAAATCATGTCTTTGTCCACGTATAGAGGTGAACATATCATTGATTTCTTCAACATAAACCTCTTGCGTCATCCTGGCTGCTTGTTCTCTTGTTCGGAGAAGCAGACGGAACATGGAGACGAGGGCAAGTATACTGATGAAAATAAGGACGTATATCAAAATGGAATTAAGGTAATGGTGATCTTCATTAGGGAACAATTGAAAATATTGAAGAATCGCCAAAATAATAAATTGAAAAACAATCAAAATAATCAACTTAGAAATAATATTCTTTTCAATTCCTATTAGGGCGGAAAATAAACGATTTGCTGAAAGCAGTTTTTTATTACGAATAAAATAACTAGCAATAGACGTAATAATTAATTGTGGAAAAATGATCGTAATCATCAGGTAGAGATTATCTTTGAGCATATTCTCGTGCGAAGGGATCTTAAAGATATATATTGCGATTGCGGTTAGAATTAAATCCATTAAAATTCCAAAAAACAAGGTAAAGAACAGAAGGACTAATTTCTTTTTAGTGCTAAGTTCCCTGAAGACGAAAAATAATAGTACTGTTCCTGCCAAAAGCGTATTTATAATAATCAAGGGAGCAGGAAGTATAAGAATTAATGAGTCGGTATATACGGAATGTAATAAGGTAATAATACCCAATCTTTTATATAAATTTTTCGGTAAAGGATCGAGAAAAGAGAAACAAAATAACCAATACACAAAAAATTGAGGCTGCGAAACTAGGAGATCAAGTTTTAAGAATGTAATAAATTCCTGCATGACAACTTTTCTCTCCCAAATATTTCTTAGAGTAATTCCTTTATACCATTAAACATAGGGAATATGGAGTATTATTTCGTTAATTATGTAAGAAAATATGGATGCGTTTTCTAAGAATAATGATAAAATAGAATTGTAAAGTTGAACTTATGTACATGAAACATATGCGCGGAGGCTCTAACACAATGAAATTTGCTGGTTTCATGTTTTTCTCTACTCTAGAAAATTTATCATTTTTCTTTTTTATTTTTGTTCTATTTAGATTTAACATAAGAGAGAACATCCTAAAGTTCGGTGTATTCTCTGTAGTACTAAGTCTTGTATCCAACTCTCTGCAAACTGAATTTTTGCAGGCTACCTCATCTTTAGTTCAAGCTATCTTTATTATATTATTCGTGATGTTTTTTCTTAGGGTTCATTTATTTAACGCCACGGTTGTTGTAATAACAGGATACATTATTAATTTTATGGTCCAATGGATGACTGCGGGTTTGTACTTGCATACGGGAATATTAACTGACTTAATGAATACTGATGATGGGTATATCCTGCAAGTTTCATCTGCTTTTCTTATGCTGGTATTTTCACTAGTCATCTGGAGTAATAAGGGTGGCTTTAGTTTCGTAGAAAATAAAAGTAGATTGAAAAACGGAAGAACCTACATAAAAGAAAACAAAGTTTTTATTTTCTTTTTAATTATCGCAATTTTTGTTGTGTTCGTTGCTAACTTTTTGTTTATTACGATTAGTAAACCTCCTTACTTGTTAGTCTCTATAATTTTACTTAGTACTCTGGTTGTATTGTTATATCTAACTGTTAGGAGGGATGAGCGGAATGATTGAGAACATGGCATTAAAGCTTGCAATAAAGATAAAGAATCTGGAACCTAATCAAACGGCAAGCGTGGAAGTAATGAAGTTTTCAATCGAAGCACTATTGAATAATCTCATTACGCTTGTCCTTGTGCTTGTACTTGCAATTTGTACAGATTCGGTTTTTTTAGCACTCATGGGACTTATCGCATTTTCCGTGTTAAGGTTTTTTTCAGGCGGTTATCATTTTAAAAATTCCATTACTTGTTCGATTGTTTCAACTATAATTATCTTCGTCTCCACTCAGATCGAACTCTCGCACAATTATTTTGTTCTACTAAGCGTAATTAGCCTTATCATCGTACTTATTTATGCGCCAGCTAATATTGCTAATCACGCGCGTATCGACAGCAAGTACTTTCCTTTATTAAAAATTGTTGCTACGATTATAGTGCTTTCCAGTGTTATAATCGTGTCATCAACTGTAACTCTAGCTGTTTTTTTTCAGTCACTTACTTTATTAATACCTAATAAGGAGGTGGGAATATGAAGCGGGATTTTGCAGTCATGATTTCGAAGATCTTAGTATTGGTAGCTGCTGTATTTGTAAGTACGGCGAGTCTCTTTATGATTCACCGTCCAGAAATTCCAGAAGAGTTGAAAAAGACACAATAACAGCAAAGGGGAAGAAAACATGAACGATCAAATCCGCTTATTGGACCGCGACGGGAATCCATGCACGATTAACATTGCCGATCTCATCTCGATTAAGCCAACTGCGGATGGTCCCGAGTTCTATACGAAGGACGGCATGTTTTTCTATCCCACGACATTGGATGAATTGCTTATCTTATTCAAGGATTTAGGCTTCGAACGTCTGGACAGGACGAACATAGTCAACATGAATCACGTTAAATCATTTGATCCTAAGGCGCGAAAGGTTTATTTCGAGCATCCAGTGACTAAGGATAGCAAATTCGCGACCGTCTCGGAGGCCAACGTAGGCAAGGTTGAGCACTTAGCCAAAGAACAGAAAGAAGCGTACAAAGCATTTCCGAAGCCATCGTTGTTTTGGAAAAAGTAAGCGCAATCAGATGGAGTGCCCGCCAAACCGCCGAGGTTTGGTTTTTTGGTTTTTAATAATGAGATCATCTCTTTATAGACAACAACTATATAATGTATAGATTTTATATATTTCACCTATATACCCTTGCGTGGTATATCTGCCTTATGAGCAAACCATACAAGGAGGGATGGCAATGACAAGGTCCAACGATGCAAATCAAAAGGTTCACTGGGAGGCGGGGACATACGATGAGTCGATGGGATTCGTCTCGCTGTTCGGCGAGGAACTTATCTCATGGCTGAAGCCGCGAAGCGGGGAAAGGATTATCGATTTCGGATGCGGCACGGGGGACCTGGCTGCTCGAATCGCAGCCTCAGGGGCTGATGTGCATGGCGTTGATATTTCCCCGGAAATGGTCGAGAGAGCGCGCGACAAATATCCCCAACTTACTTTCGAATGCTCGGACGTCACGAAATGGCGAGCGAAGAAGCCGTATGACGCCGTGTTTAGCAATGCGGCATTGCATTGGATGAAGGATGCCGAAGGTGCGGCCGAAAGTTTGACGAGCGGTCTCGAAGCCGGAGGGAGGCTGGTCGTTGAACTGGGCGGATACGGGAATGTGCAAACGATTATTGAAGCAATGAAAGAAACTTTAGGCGAGTATGGTCGGGAAGATGCGTTTGTCATGCCTTGGTATTTTCCGAAGATGGGGGAATATTGTTCGTTGCTTGAGAAATACGGACTAGAAATCAGGAACGCGATTCACTTCGATCGTCCGACGCGTCTTGAGGAAGGCGAAGAGGGAATGAAAGGCTGGCTGAGGATGTTCGGACATGCGATGTTCCCCCAAGCCGGCGAATCGGAAAAGGAGCAATGGATTCGCGACGCGTCCGACCGGATGAGAAAGCAACATCATTCGCTCTACCAAGACGGCGCATGGACGGCCGATTACCGACGGCTAAGAATATACGCGATTAAACGGTAATGTAAATAGAGCACAATTGCACAAAGACTTCACCTTTCCGTTCATTGACTTAAGTACGCAACTCAGGCAGAATGGGGACATCTTAGTCAGTGGGGATGGTTTGACACCATGAAGCTTTTCAAGAGTTGGATCGGCATTTTAATGCTGGCGCTCCCGTCGTTGTTCGCTTTCGCGACGCAGACTTTAACGGGAACGATCAACTTGATACTCGTCGGAGATCTTGGATTCGTAATCATTGCCGTAGTCGGCGTATCCAATATTATTATGTACAACGTGTTTGCGATCTTTTCGGGGATCGGCCATTCGGTTAACTATCTTGTCGCGCAGAACTTCGGAGCCAAGGAAATGCGCAAAGGGATGCAAAGGATGTATCTCGCGCTTTTCGTTAGCGTTGGTGTAGGGGTAATCATAACCTTGGCGGGCTGGCTGGCGAGCGGAGCGGTTCTTAAGTTGACTGGAGGTTCTTCGGAGCTGATCTCAACGGGAGGGGAATACCTGGAACTCCGCTTCTATGCGATGGCTTTCGGGATCATCAGCTTCGTGTTCCATGGTTTCTTCCGGGGAGTAGGCGATACGCGCACGTCGATGATCGTCTCGATTTTGGCCAACGTTCTCATGGTCGGGCTTACTTACGGGCTAACGTACGGTCATTGGGGATTGCCGGATATGGGGATTATAGGCGCAGGTTATGCTTTATTGATCGGCGAAGCGGTGCAATTGTTAATCTGTCTCATCGTATTCTTAGGTCCGATGCACAAACGGTATCAGACAAGAAAGCTGCAAGAACCGGATTGGAAAGAACTGAAGCTGATTTCCCGAGAAAGCGGGAAATTAGGCTTGCAAGAATTCTCGATGAGCGTGTCCATGTACATCTTCACGATGTTCGTTCTGACGCTTGGGGATCTTGCCGCCGCGGCTAACGAGGTCGCGCTCAGCATCATGTCGTTCGGCTTCATGCCCGCGTTCGCGTTCGGTTCGACCGCAACGATCTTGGTTGGTCAGGAGCTTGGCAAGCAAAGGCCGAAAGAAGCGAAGGCGGCGGGAACGAACGCCGCGATCTTGGGTACGATCTTCCTGGTCGCGCTCGGAACGGTGGAGATGATCTGGTCCGTTCCGATCGCGAAGCTGTACAGCAACGACCCGGGAGTGTACGAATTGGCGGCGCATCTGATTAAAGTTTCCGCTTACTTGCAGATCTTCGACGGATTCTACAACTTCTATGCAGGCGGATTAAGAGGCATCGGGGACACGACGTTCTTAATGAGGTCTTCATTTGTCCTCAGCATATTCATGTTCGTTCCGCTCACTTATTTATTCGTGACGGTCTTCGACTGGGGAAGCACCGGGGCGTGGCTTGCGTTATATACCTTCCTCGTCGCCCTCGGATCAGCCGTGCTCATACGCTATTACAGAACGGACTTTACATCGGTAAAACTAACAGTAGCGCACGTATAATCGTACCAACGACGGCGGGGCCGTCGTGTAATGGGAAGCAAGTTTACCCGTTCACGACTTCCCCGCCGTTTACGTGCAGTACCTGTCCCGCCATATAGGACGAGTCCTCACTAGCTAAGTACACATAAGCGGGAGCAAGTTCATCGGGCTGTCCGGCACGTTTCATCGGGGTATCGGAACCGAAATTCGCGACCTTCTGGGCATCGAAAGTCGAGGGTATTAGCGGCGTCCATATCGGACCTGGAGCGACGGCATTCACGCGAATGCCTTGTCCGATGACGTTCATGGCTAAGGATCGAGTGAATGAGACGATGGCGCCTTTGGTTGCGGAATAATCGAGCAACGCAGGACTTCCGCGGTAAGCCGTGATCGAAGCCGTGTTAATGACCGTCGCTCCTGCGGACATATGCGGCAGCGCGGCTTGAGTGAGATAGAACATTCCGAACACGTTCGTACGGAACGTCCGCTCCAACTGCTGAGGGGTAATCTGCTCCAATTTGTCTTGCGGGTGCTGCTCGGCGGCGTTATTCACGACGATATCCAAACGGCCGAATGCTTCTAAGGTCTGATTTACGGCTTGCTTGCAAAATTCGGGCTTTCCGATGTCTCCGCGCAGAAGCAAGCATCGCTGCCCCTCGGCGGAGATCTGCTTCATCGTCTCGTCGGCATCAGGGTCTTCGTTCAAGTAGATGACGGCTACGTCTGCGCCTTCCTTGGCGTAGATAATCGATACGGCTCGTCCGATTCCGCTGTCTCCTCCGCTAACGATGGCCACCTTGCCCATCAGCTTACCGGCAGGTTTGTAGATCGGCGACTCCGCTTCGGGCGCGGGGTTCATGTTGAGCTCGATTCCGGGCTGCCGATTCTGGTGCTGCGGTGGAAAAGACGTTGGACGCTGCGGCGTCGGCGTCTGGGATTGCGCTACCGGAGGTTGGGATGAAGTTGTCATGGCGATTCGCTCCTTTCTGTATACCTTAAGGTTAGACAAATCCGGTCCTTCCTACGCATACATAACGAAAAAAGGCAATTCGCTCACTGGCGAATTGCCTGTCCATTTCATGACTTATGGCAGCCTCTTCTGCTGTGCTTACAAAAAGATGCAAGATGCACTTTTTTACCAAAAGAGATAGAATAGATTTATTAGAAAAACACACTCAGCACTATGGACATGGGGGATTTAAGGGCTTGAATGAGGCAAATGAACTGACGCTAAGATCGTTTATTAATGCCAATGCGATGACTATCCAACAATTTTTTTCCATAGCTTTACAAGTCATGGAGATGCTTCGAGAGCGGAATCAGAACGAGGTTGGTTTCTTCTCAATTACCACGGAAAATTTATTGATTAGCTTCGAAGACGGGCAATTGATGCTTAGGCGGGAACTGCAGCATAGCGCTTCCAATGAAGAGCTTGCCTACATTTCTCCAGAACATACGGGCCGCATGAAACGGAAAGTGGATCTACGCAGTGATTTGTATGTAGTAGGCATTCTTTTCTATGAGCTGCTAACGGGAGAACTTCCGTTAAAAGCAAATACGGTTAGTGATTGGATCTATGCCCACATGGCCATGCTGCCAGTTCCTCCGCGCACGGTTAACCCCGGTATTCCGCAAGTGTTGAATGACCTTGTCATGAAGCTTCTTTCCAAATCAGTCGAAGATCGCTATCAAAGCGTGTACGGTCTCCATGACGATCTGAACAAATGCTCCGATCAATGGATCGAGAAAGGAGCGATTGATCCCTTTCTATTGGGAGAAGTTGATGTACGCGGCCGATTTCGGTTGCCTGATCGGCTTTATGGCCGGGATCTTGAATGGCAGCAGCTTAAGGATTCGTATGAGTGCTCCTGTTCAGGCTCCAAAGCGCTATTATTCATTGGCGGCCGTGCTGGAAGCGGTAAATCCATGCTCGTCAAAGCCCTTCAAAAGCACGTGATACAAAATAAGGGCTATGTGGTCTTAGGCAAATATGAACCGCATCAGGAATCCAAGCCGTATGCCGCGCTCGTTACGGCTTTATCGGATCTGATTCGGCAGATTTTGGCGGGCGGGGCAGATCAGCATGCGCGATTGAAAACGAAGCTGTTAACAGCTTTAGGGCAAAGCGGGAGTGTGCTTACACAAGTGATTCCCGAGTTAACCTGGATTATCGGAGAGCAGCGGCCGGTCGAGAATTTGTCTCCATTGGAAGCGACAAACCGATTTCGGATGCTTTTTGGCAATCTGATCAAGGCCTTTGCAGACGAACTGCATCCACTCGTGATCGGGTTAGAAGATTTACAATGGGCGGATTCGGCCTCGATTCAACTGCTCCGGGATTTATGGAACCATGCATCGCTTAATTGTGCGTTGATTATCGGAACGTATCGGGATGATGAACTTGATGAGAGCCACGCGTTCAGAACGTTATTTCTCGAACCTTCCGATTCCTTGGATACCGGCAGTCATTTTATGAATATCCGTGCACTTGGGCATTCGGATGTTGTCCGATATGTCGCGGACATGCTGCATGACGATGCAAGCGAAGTAAAACCGTTGGCGGAGGTCCTTAATCGGCAATCAGCAGGAAATCCCTTTTATATCACACAAATGCTGCAAACGTACTATGATCAAAGTCTCCTCTCTTTTAACCCTAATCAGCAGCGTTGGACTTGGAATCTTGAGGGGATTGGGCAACTTGAAGGGTTTCATGATGTCATTGATCTGATTATGAAAAGATTTGAAACGCTTCCGGAGGAAACTCGGCATATTCTGGGGTTGGCGGGCTGTCTGGGGAGCTCTTTTGATCTTATGATGCTTTCAACCCTCTATGGGAAATCCAGCACGCATACGGAACAAGACTTGCTGCCGGCGGTAAGCGGAGGATTGATAGTGGCCGAAGAAAACCGTTATAGGTTCCAGCATGATCAAGTACAGGAAGCTGCTTACGAGCTG
The DNA here is from genome assembly GCF_003628305.1 of Cohnella endophytica. Lineage (GTDB taxonomy): Bacteria > Bacillota > Bacilli > Paenibacillales > Paenibacillaceae > Cohnella > Cohnella endophytica. The sequence goes on from NZ_RBZM01000005.1 coordinate 300,241, forward strand.
CTGCCGCATGATGAAAAAAAGCGGATTCACTTAAAAATCGGCCGTTCGATGCTGCAGTTTCTTCATCCGGACAACGCCGGCGATCTTTTGTTCGAACTCGTACATCATTTGAATGCAGGCAGTGAGTATATGACTGATCCTGCGGAAATGGATCAATTGGCTCAGCTTAACCTTCAAGCGGGAAAAAGGGCGAAAGCTTCCGCTGCATATGGCCAGGCATTGGAACTTTTGAAGAAGGGGACACGATTGGTTGAGGGCGAAGGATGGTCCCGGCAGGATGCACTGTATTCGAATCTCTTGCTTGAAAGCTCGGAATGCCACTATTTTTGCGGTTATTTTGAGCAAGCGGAGGCTGAACTGGATCAGTTGCTGCTATATGTGAACAATCCGGCGGATCGGGCCAAGATCTACGTCATCCAGATTACGATGTTTGCTTTTCGCAAAAGAGAGAGTGAAGCTTGTCGTATTGCTCTTAAAGCGATGGCGGAATTTGGTTTGCATATCCCTTCGAATTCTTCGAGTCTCTCCATCCTGACAGAGGTTACGAAGACGCAATTACGGCTTGCGAGAAAACGGGGTCTTTTAAAGGGATTGCCGATGAGTCACGATCCCAGGCAGCAAGCGCTTGCGGATATTGTCATGGCCTCATCGTCCATTCTGTTTATTGTCAATGAGAAATTGTCTGCCATTGTGCTTGCCAAATATGTACGAATGTCGTTAAAGCATGGAAATTCGGAAGCTTTTTCAATTGCGCTCGGTTCTTATGCGATCGCTTTGTGCTTCGGATTAAAGCTCTATAAACCGGCCTTGCGTTTAGTTGAGGTTGCCTTCCATCATTCGGAGAAAATAGATCGTGTCTTATTACAAGGAAAAATGCATTGCATCATGGGATTGATTTTACAATTCTTGCAGCCTCGGCAATCGGACCGTTATTTTCAAAAAGCGGGACAGTTAAGCTTGGAAGGCGGAGATCTGGTTTATGCAGGTTACGCGATATCTTCGCAATTGATTTCGGGCAGTGAAGATCTACGATATTTGCATCAACTATGTCATGTATACGCGGAAAAAGGGGTTCGAGCGCTGGACGTTATGACCCTAAGGGTGCTTTACCTAACCAAGCAATACGTACATATTTTACAAAGCGCCACCGATTCGAAAATAACTTTCAATAGCGAGCATTTCGATGAGGGCGAACTGCATCGTGAAGAAATCGTCAACGAAACGTATAAATCAAATCTCTATTTCTATTACACTTGCAAGCTTGAGGTTTATTATTTATATGCCCATTATTCAGAAGCTGTGGCTCTGGCTGAAGCATCCGTAAAAATCGAGAATCACAGCGTGCTGTCTTTCAATCAGAGACACTGTTTCTATCATGCTTTGGCAATCATAGCTGAATATCCCGGCGCTTCGGATTCTGTAAAAAGCAGCTATCGTAAAGTTATAAATAAATTGCTGGCTCGGATGAAGTTATGGACAAAGGTCGTTCCGGAGAGCACCATGTCCAAATATAAGCTGATGCTGGCGGAATGGGCGCGTCTAAATCACGATCATGCGAAGGCAGCGAAGCTGTATGATCAAGCCATTCAATGGGCTCAAGAAAAGGGCTATCCACGAGATGAAGCGATTGCCGCGGAACTGGCAGCTAACTTTCATCTAGCATTGAACAATCATCCATTGGCTGAAGTATATTTGCGGAATGCTTGCGAGGCTTACTTCAGGTGGGGAGCAACCGGGAAGGTAAATCGCTTGCAAGCACGCTATCCAGCCCTTGCCGCACTTTCATTCAAAGAATGGGGCGAAGCTAAAGGTCCCGATAGAAGTACAGTGAAGGAAAAGCAGCAGGCAAACAGCAATTCCCATGCTGAACTAGGAAGAGATCTGGATATGGCGGTACTTCGGCAAGCTCATAAAATCAAATCCGGGGATCTGGCAGAATCGGAGTTGCTGGATACCTTCCTTCAGTTGTCTATCCGTAATGCCGGCGCCGAGAAAGGGCTTGTCCTACTCAGCAAGCAGGGGAAATGCGTCATAGAGGCTCAGCAAGAGATCAACCGTGAACGGGTTACTTCCATAGATAGCATAGGCGAGTATGCTGCTTCGGTGGTTGAATTCGTCATGAGAACGAGGGAGTCTGTTGTTCTTGGCGAAGCAAGCCAGAGTCTGTTTGCAACAGATCCTTACATCCAAGAAAAGCAGCCTAGATCGATTCTCTGTTTGCCTGTTCGTTATGCGGATCACCGGAGCGGGGTTTTGTATTTGGAAAATAATTTAATTTGCGATGCTTTTACGGCGGAGCGATTAGAAGTGCTCGAAATGATATTTTCACGAATGGTTTATCAAAGGTTATGGCAATTAGAGAGCCATGGGGATTCAATTGCGAATGCAGATCAATTAGAGGAGACTCTGGTCGAATTGCTAACGAGTCGCGAGCTGGAGATTATTCGTCTCATGGCTGAAGGATTGTCCAATAAACAAATCGCATTGGATTTGGACATTACGGAAGGAACCGTAAAGAGCCATGCGAATAACATTTATGGGAAACTGCAAGTCAATAAAAGAGTACAAGCAATCAAAAAGGCAAGGGAACTTCAACTATTAAATTAGCTCATCAATCTGTCTCACGAACACTAGGCTGTTGCTGATTTCATTTGGAAATCGGTGACAGTCTATTTGTATTTAATCAGGAAAAACTACGACTTCTTTTGACAAATAGAGGGTATTTTGTCGAATCTATAACTTTCTATAGATGTACGTTTGTCGCTTTTTATATAGAATTACCCTTGGTATTTTCTAATAGGGGGAACAAGCATGCAGAAGATTAAACAGGTTACGACCTATATATTGGTATTTCTGTTCATGATGACACCTCTGCCTGAAGGGTTCGGGGGAAAGGTCTATGCCGCTAGCCGAAACATTATCGTTACGGTGGCGGGTACGGGGGCGATGGGCTTCTCGGGAGACGGGGGAGCCGCGACGTCGACCGGCATTTACAATCCTTACGGAGTAGCTATTGATAGCACCGGGACTGTGTATATTGCGGATTCGCAAAATTATCGGATTCGGAAAATAGATGCGTCTTCGGGCATCATCACTACGGTCGCGGGCACTGGGTTTCCCGGCTTTTCGGGGGATGGAGGATTGGCAACGGCTGCCCAATTGGGCATCCCTTATGGAATAGCATTTGACAGCTCCGATAATCTGTACATAGCGGATATGTCTAATAGCAGAATTCGGAAAGTGGACAAGCTGACAGGGAACATCAGCACGGTGGCGGGCAATGGATCTGCAGGCTTTTCGGGCGACGGAGGATCGGCGACGTCGGCACAATTGTCTCAACCGTTAGGAGTGGCAATTGACGGCATCGGGAATCTGTATATCGCGGACTCGGCTAACAATTGTGTTCGAAAAGTAGACACCTCGGGCACGATCACCACGGTAGCGGGCAACGGTGACCCCGCCAGTTGGGGTTGGGGAGACGGAGTAAGTGACGGAGGGTTGGCGACGGCAGGCGAATTGTACTACCCGTCGGGAGTGGCAATTGACGGCGACGGGAATCTGTATATCGCGGACGCGGGCAACAATCGCATTCGGAAAGTGGACAAGGCGACAGGGTACATCAGCACGGTGGCGGGCAAAGGGTCAACCGGCTATTCGGGTGACGGAGGATTGGCGACGGCAGCCCAATTGAATGTCCCAAGGGGAATCGCTATTGATAACATCGGTAATTTGTTTATAGCAGATAGGGGTAACCACAGCATTCGGAAAGTGGATATGTCAACAGGGAAAATCAGCACGGTGGCGGGCAATGGGTCAGCCGGCTTTTCGGGAGACTTAGGATCGGCGACGTCTGCCCAGTTGAACTACCCTTATGCAATCGCAATCGGCAGTAACGGGAATCTGTATATCGCGGATTCGAATAACCAAAGGATACGAAGAGTAGGCCCATCCAACGATGCAAGCTTGAGCGGCTTGACGTTATCGAACGGGAGTATAAGTCCGGCATTTAATCCAGCTACGACAAGTTATACGGCAAGCGTGCCGAACGCCGTGAGCAGCATCACGGTAACGCCGACAGTAAGAGACAGTTACGCAACGGTTACCGTTAATGGCACGCCCGTGACGAGCGGATCGGCATCGAGTGCCATAAACCTGAGCGTGGGGGACACCATTACACTCGTGGTGACGGCAGAGGATGGAACGGTGAAAACGTATACCCTGACACGAGCGATAAGCAGCAACGCGAGCTTGAGCGGTTTGGCGTTGTCGAACGGCAGCTTAAGCCCGACGTTTGCGTCGGGCACGACGAGCTACGTGGCAAGTGTGGCGAACAGCGTAAGCAGCATTACGGTAACGCCGACGGTAAGCGACAGCACCGCGACAGTGGTGGTTAATGGAACGACTGTGACGAGCGGTTCGGCATCGGGAACGATCAGCCTGAGCGTTGGGGCGGGGGGCAATCCGATTACGATCGCGGTGACGGCGCAGGATGGCACGACGAAGACGTACACGGTGACGGCGACGCGAGCCTCACCAACTGGCAGTGGCGGCAGTGGCAGCGACATCATCAGCACGGTGGCGGGCAATGGGTCTGGGGGCTATTCGGGAGACGGAGGAGCAGCGACGTCGGCTCAATTGAGAGTCCCTTGGGCAGTAGCTATTGACAGCAGCGGGAATCTGTATATAGCGGATGCGGCTAATCATCGGATTCGAAAAGTAGATAAATCGACGGGGAACATCAGCACGGTGGCGGGCAACGGGTCATTTGGCTATTCGGGAGACGGAGGATTGGCGACGTCTGCCCAATTGAATGGCCCGAGAGGAGTAGCCATTGACAGTGACGGGAATCTGTATATTGCGGATACGGGTAATCATCGAATTCGGAAAGTAGATCCGTCGGGCATCGTAAGCACGTTGGTGGGCAATGGGGTCGCCGGCTATTCGGGAGATGGGGGAGCGGCGACGTCTGCCCAAGTGAGTATGCCATACAGAGTAGCTACTGACAGCGTGGGTGATCTGTATATCGTAGATGCGAATAACTTCAGAATTCGGAAAGTGGATAAATTGACGGGGAACATCAGCACGTTGGTAGGAAATGGGGTCAGAGGCTCTGGAGGAGACGGGGGAGCGGCGACGTCCGCTCAAGTGGATTTCCCGTACGGGTTAGCTTTTGACAGCTTGGGGAATTTGTATATTGCTGATAATCGTGGCGCCAGAATCCGAAAAGTAGATAAATTAACGGGAAACATCAACACAGTGGCGGGCACGGGGGTTAGTGGCTATTCGGGAGACGAGGGAGCGGCGACTTTGGCCCAATTGTACTCTCCATCTGGATTAGCTTTTGATGGCAGCGATAATATGTATATAGCGGAGGGGAGTAATCCTCTAATTCGGAAAGTAGATCAATCGACAGGCATCATCAGCACGGTGGCGGGAAATGGGTCAAATGGCTATTCGGGAGATGGGGGAGCGGCGACGTCGGCCGAATTGTACGGTCCATCTGGATTAGCTATTGACAGCAGTGGAAATCTAATCATAGCGGATACGAATAATAATGTGATTCGAAAAGTGGGTCAATCCCACGATGCGAACTTGAACAGCTTATCGTTATCGAGCGGCAGCTTAAGCCCGGCGTTTGTATCAGGCACGATAGGCTACACGGCCAACGTGGCGAACAGCGTGAGCAGCATTACGGTAACGCCGGCAGTGAGTGACAGTACCGCGAAGGTGAAGGTCAACGGCGTTCCCGTGACGAACGGCTCGACATCGGGAGCGATCAACCTGGCTGTCGGGAGCAATGCCCCGATTACGGTATTGGTGACGGCGGAGGATGGCACGACAACGAAGACGTATACCGTGACGGTGACGCGAGCTTCGAACAGCAATGCGAATTTGAGCGACTTGACGCTGTCGAGCGGCAGCTTAAGCCCGGTATTTGCATCGGGTACGATAAGCTACACGTCCAGCGTGGCGAACAGCGTGAGCAGCATAACGGTAACGCCAACAGTGAGCGATAGCACCGCCACGGTGAAGGTTAACGGCACGGTCGTATCGAGCGGATCGGCATCGGGAGCGATCAGCCTGAGCGTGGGGAGCAACACGATATCGGTCGTAGCGACGGCGCAGGACGGTACGACGACAAAGACGTACACCGTGACGGTCACGCGAGCGCCGTACAGCAACGCGAGCTTGAACAACTTGACGCTGTCGAGCGGCAGCTTAAGCCCGGCGTTTGCGTCGGGCACAGCGAGCTACACGGCAAGCGTGGCGAATAGCGTGAGCAGCATCGCAGTAACGCCGATAGTTAGCGACAGCACCGCCACGATGAAGGTTAACGGCACGGTCGTGACGAGCGGATCGGCATCTGGTGCGATCAGCCTGAACGTGGGGAGCAACTCGATTACGATTGAGGTGATGGCACAGGACGGCACGACGACGAAGACATACACTGTGACGGTTACGAGAGCCTCGGCAACTGTCAGCGGCGGCAGTAGCAGCGACAGCAGAAGTCACAATGCGAACTTGAACAGTTTGACGTTGTCGAGCGGCAGCTTAAGTTCGATATTTACGTCGGGCACGACAAGTTACACGGCCAGCGTGCCGAACGGCGTGAGCAGTATCACGGTAACGCCAACGGTAAGCGACAGCACCGCGACGGTAAAAGTTAACGGCATACCCGTGCCGAGCGGCGTTGCATCTGGAGCGATTAGCCTGAGCGTGGGGGACAACCCGATTACGATTACAGTGACGGCACAGGACGGCACGACGACACAAATGTATACTGTGACGGTTACGAGAGCAAACGATAAGGCTACGCCACCGCCTGCATCCGATGGACCTATTCTCAATGATAAAATCACGAATGTTCAGAAGGTCAAGGAAGCGGATCAAGCTGCTCTTAACCGGACTGCACTAAAGCCGTTTTTGGATGTCCCGGCTGACCATTGGAGTTCCGAAGCGATTCAAGTCGCTCGGCAATTGGGTATAATCCAAGGAAGACCTGACGGAAACTTTCACGGAAGCGATAATATTACTCGCGCCGAGTTTGTCGCGATGGTGGCGAATGCTTTATATTTTGACACGACTAGCTATTCGGGCACGATGTTCTCCGATACGAAAGATCACTGGGCTGGATCGGCAATTGACGCTTTGACAGCCGCTGGCGTTATTCAAGGTATGGGCGACGGGTCATTCAAGCCTGACCGGCAAATTACTCGCGGGGAAATTTCAGCAATCCTGGCACGGTTGATCGTTTTCGGTCAGACTACCGGCAACACCTATTTCTCGGACACGAGCGACAGTTGGGCGCGTCAATCTATCGACCAGATGGCCGAAGCGGATATTGTTATAGGTGCGGGAGACGGCATGTTTTATCCGAAAGCCTATTCGACTCGCGAGCAGGCGGTAGCGATGATTCTTAGAATGCTGACCGTATGCCGCAACATCGATCTTAAGCTGATAGACGTTTCCAGATAGCTTGTCATCTCACGGCGCAGACTCTCTCATTAGAGAGCTGCGCCTGCAAATTTATTAATTTGTAATATGTTTTGAACTAGAAACTCTGCTTTTAATGTGGTCGGGGCATATTGTACGATTTTTCACACAAAATATGTTTGGACAGCACCGGATTTTCGGATTTTGTACGATGAATCATACAAATTGGCTGAGTTTGACCGACGAAGATTGAGTTTTATACGATTTATCGCACAAAGTGAAGTATATCGGTGATTCAAAGCCTGATTTTATATGAAGTAATTGTACAAAAAGGTTTGGTTGGCCTACCGAAGCTAAGCTCCATACAATATTTCAATTAGAGTGGCGAAGCACGCCCCGATGATCCTGCACCGTGCAGGTTATTCGGGGCTTTTGTTTACGATACAGATTTATAAGTCTCTTGCTTATCATTGTCTGTATCGTCTCCGCAAATCGTCTCCAGCGTCTAAGAACGCCAAAGACGTCGTTGATTGCAGTATAGCAAATGATAGGCATGAGTAGCGGCAATTTTGGATCCCTGCCAATGCGGTGGACCTTTAGAAAACTGCTTAGGAGGTTTTCACTGCTTATGCTAGTTGCACTTCGTGCTTTTATTTACTCATTTGTTCGCAAGAGGAAATACGACTTTTTCCGACATCGTGAGCGTTTATATTCGCGTCTATAACTTTCTATAGATGTGCTTTTGTCGCATCTTATATAAAATTGGCCTAGTTCTATCAAGAGGAGGACAACATGAATAGATTGCGAGCGTACATGAGAACAAGAATCGCTACGAAGCTAGTATCGACGTTCCTATCGATTGCACTTTTATTTACGATTCTACCGCTCACCGCATCGGCGGAAACCGCTGTTGCCGCGGCTGAAATTTCGATCGGAACGGTTGCGCCGCTCAACGGTGCGAGCATAGCCAACGGAACGATCGAGTTCGGCGGCGGAACGGTAACGGATGTAAAATGGTCCACGGACGGAACCAACTATGCTGCAGCCAGCGGAACTTTTGCGCAAAGTAAGATCTATCATACTCGTTATGTGTTCACGGCGGATTTGAACCATGTATTCGATGCTGCCGCAGGAGCGTATCAAAAGGGCGGGGCGCAAGACTTGTCGAGCAGGATCGCCAATCTGGGTTCGGGGACGTTCACGGCGACCGTAAGTCAGGCGTTCACGTTAAACGATACGTTAACCGTCGTGGTTACGTGGCCGAATGCAACGATTGAGCCCTCAGACATCTCAATTGGTACGATTGCTCCGGTGAAAGGTGCAGCGATTGCAGATGGCGCAAATACGTTCAATCATGCCTCTACAGTCATCACCTGGTCTGCTACCGGCGGATCCTTCAGTCCGGCGAGCGGTACGTTTGCACCCAGCACGAATTATTACACGAAATATGTGATTACGGCTGACGCAGGGTACGCATTTGACAATACGAGTCGAATCTACCAGGACGGTTCGAAATCCCTGGCGAGCCGGATTGTCAATCTGGGTACGGGCTTTTTGGCTGGGGCGCTCGTCAATACGACAGTGCGCGCTAATGACACCTTGACCCTTGTCGTGATGTGGGGATCGACCGCAAACGCAACGGGACAGGCCATCATCGATGCTGCCGACATCCTGATCGGAACCGCCGCACCGGCGCCATTCGCCGTCGTGGCGGATGGAACGAACATATTCACACGCGGAGCGATCGATTATGTGGAGTGGTATACGTCAAATTACTCCAAGGCGCTTTCGGTAGGCGATCCATTCGTCTCCGGAACGACATATCGAACAGGATATGAACTCCTCGCGGCGAATGGTTATGCCTTCGACACGCCAAGCGCGTACAGAAAAGGCGGAGCAAGAGACTTATCAAGCCGGATTGCGAACCTAGGCACGGGTACGTTCAACGTCACCAGTCCTGACGGAGTTGATTTGTACATCGACGTGATCTGGCCGCAGACGGGAATTATCGTGCCAAGCGATATCTCGGTCGGTACGTTAGCGCCGGTTGCGGAAGCATCCATGACGAACGGAGCAAATACGTTCAGTCACGCATCGCCTACGATCAAGTGGTCCGCCGACAACGGGACGAGTTACAATGCGGCAAGCGGGACCTATGCATACGAAACGACTTATAAGACGCAATACGTGCTCGCAGCGGCCGCCGGCTATTCTTTCGACCCCGCAGCTGGAGTATACGGAGCAAGCGGCGCGAAGGCGTTGACGAGTCGCATCGCCAATCTTGGTTCGGGCTCCTATACCGCGGTCGTATCCGGTGCATCGAATGACAAGTTAACGATGGAAATCACTTGGCCGAAGACGGCCGCAGTGCCGCAAACGACTGTTGCAGCGGCGGGGTTGTCGATCGGAACGGCTGCTCCGGTATCCGGGCAAAGTATAATGAACGGCACGAATACATTACCGCATACAAGCGCAAGCGTGACGTGGTCGAATGACAATGGCGCCACTTATGCTGCGGCGGGCGGTACGTTCGCGCCCGGAAAAGCTTATAGGTCGAAGTACGTATTGACCGCGGATACGGGATATATTTTCGATTCGACGGCTGGTGCATACAACGGAATTGCGATTGCAAATTTGGGCACCGGAACGTTTGCGGCTCAAGTATCGACGACGAGTACGGCTAACGACACCTTGACGATTACGGTGACTTGGCCGGCAACAGCCACCGCAACGATCGCCGTTGCCGATCTTGGTATCGGGACGCTTGCCCCAGTGGCCGGCCAGAACATGGCGGATGGGGCGAACGCATTCGCTCATGCGACCGCTAACGTCACATGGTCAAGCGATGGCGGTGCGAATTATGTAGCGGCTGGCGGCCTTCTTGCGCCGAATACGGTCTATAAGACGAAGTATGTGTTGACTTCGGCAAGCGGCTATCGATTCGATCAGGCGGCTGATGCCTATAACTCCGTTGCGATTGCGAACCTTGGCGCGGGCTCCTTCAGCGCCGACGTGTCTTCGGCGGATGCGGCGAACGACACGTTGACGATCGTGGTGACATGGCCGGCGACGGGCGCGGCAACTATCTCGTCTTCGGATCTGACGATCGGAACTGTCGCTCCGGTAACGGGCGCGGTGCAGGCGAACGGAACGAATGCGTTTACGCATGCAACCGCGGTCGTTACTTGGTCGGGAGATGGCGGAACGACTTATGCGACTGCTAGCGGCATATTCGCCGCGATTACGAGCTATAAGTCGAAATACGTACTTTCAGCTTCGGCTGGCTACGCGTTCGATTCGACTGCTGGCGTATACGGGAAGAACGGAGCTAGAGATCTCGCAGGTCGCATCGCGAATCTGGGCACGGGCACGTTCGCCGCGACGGTATCGACGGCAAGCTCGTCCAACGATACGCTGACGGTAATTGTCACGTGGCCGGTTACGGCACCCGTAAACATCGTGCCGTCGGACATCTCGATCGGAACGGCGGCTCCGCTGACGGGATCCGCGCAGACGAACGGAAGCAATGTTTTCAATCATGCGACCGCGAGCATCGGATGGTCATCCGATAACGGAAGCTCTTATAATCCTGCAGGCGGGATATTCGCGATCGGGACGAGCTATAAGACCAAGTACGTGCTTACCGCCGTATCCGGATATCAATTCAACGCGACAGCGGGAGCGTACAATGCGATCAGCATTGCCAACCTAGGCACGGGAACATTCACGGTACAAGTGTCGACGACAAGCTTGCCTAACGATACATTGACGATTATCGTCGCTTGGCCGGCAACGGCGATTACCGATACGGTTAAGATCAGCTTGAACAATACGGTCGACTTCCAAGCTTATTCAGGCAACACTCTCATTCCTTCACTGGGTTTATCCGTCGCCGCGGAGGACGATTACAGCATTACGCTGGTGAACAATTCTATCGATACGGCGGATCCATCCGCACCGCTTACGGCAGCCATGGTGAAGAGTATCCGCGTCTTAGACAATCAAGGCAACAATATGCTTAAAAGCATACAAGCGGTTTCGAGCGGCGTTGCCCAGAATCATCCGTGGAGCTTGAAGCTTACAATCAACAAGAACTCGTTGTCGGCCGTCAGAACGATTACGGTGACGGTAGATACCGCCACCGCTCTACGAATCGATATCCGCAATTTGGTAGGTTTTACGAGTCCGACGATCGAATATGCGATTCAGCCGAATTCAAGAAACGCGTACCCCTATGAATACGGTAACTACTTTTACTTCCTTCCAGGCGACGAATTATTGATGAAGACTTCGTCTCTTGGGCTGATTCCGGCGGGCGTACAGCTCGTGGGTAAACAAACTTCCAAAACGACGCCTGTGAAGAATACCTTGTTTAATACGACTAGCTATCAGTTCCGCTATACCTTCACGATGCCGAACGAACCTGCCTTCTTAACAGTGACATCGACGGATGGCCGAGCTGCTCATAACATCGTGGTGCGAGCAACGATCCCGGGCGTCGTATTGCCGACGTTGTCTGGAGGTGTCACACTCGTGCAGGCGACGGCGAGGGCATCAGCGACGGATCATTCGGGCGACATCATTACTGTTAATCCAGGCAGCTATGATCATCGGATATACAAGGTTACCGGGATCGAAGTGCGATCCGAGCTGTTAAATGTCGTATTACCGATGACGGATAATGGAAATGGCACTTATTCGTTTGCGATGCCGTTCACAGATGCGATCGTCACGGTTCTCGTCGAGCGGATCGTTTCGAATCCTATCGAAGCAGAAGTTAAGAATAACAGCGGCGCGCAAGCGACTCAGGATCTCGAAGCTTATTATGCGGGCGATACGATCAATTTACAGATCGTGAACACGGATCCGACGAAATTTGTATCCAGCATTCAGATCTGGCGAGTGTTCGAGAACACGAGCACGCTCATCAAGCAGGGAAGAGCGACTGATCCCTATGCTTCAAGGATCGATTTTAGCATCAAGCCCTATACCTCAACGGCTCCATTAGTGGCCGGCGCGACGCTCAAAGCGGTCGTCAATTTCGATAATATTTCGATTCCCGTTTTCACGAGTAGCTCCGCACAATTCTCGAATTATTCGGTCAAGGTCAATGTTAATGAAGCAATTACGTTCACCTTTGCACCGCCGAACGACCCGAGCAAGATCTACAAGCCGCAAGTGATGTATCGCGATTCGGTTAATCCGAGCATCAAGACCGTATATCCGTGTATCTTCGTGAGGACCGACGCGCAAGACCAGACGAAGAGCGTCTATACGTGCCCGGCCGTCACGAAGAGCTCCACCCAGTCCGTCGAATTGATATTCGATTCGATGAATGTAGAATTAATTCCCGGTGCAGTCAAAATCAAAACAATGGCATCCATCGCGCCGAATTCCAAGCTGGCGGGCGTATTCAATTCCATTGTCGTATACGGTACGAATATGGACGGCCGCGGAGAGGTGTTCCTCGGCACTTCGCCTAATCCGACAACGCCGGCAACCGTGTCCGGAACGACATCCGCTTCGCTGGTCGTCAGCGTACCTGCTAGCATGCGATCCAACAGTACGGATGTCACTTACTATGTCTCTATCAATGGCGTACAGCGATCGGTCACGATCGCAACCGCTCAGAATTTGAGTCATACCAAGTTCGGGAATATGGCGATTGTATCCGACAAGCAATTCAATCATTCCGTCATCGTTGCGGAAAGCGAGAAGGAATTGACGCAACAACTCGGGGATCGCAAGCCGATCGTTATGATGAAGGGCAGTTTCACGGCAAGCGCGACCGTGACGGGCGAATATCAATTTAGCGGAACGACGATCATCAACGGCGGGCTGACGAGTTATTTGCCAACCGGACAGAGCAAGCTTCGGGTTCGCGACGATGCCGACGGCAGTGTCAAGATCACGATGGACAAAGTTAACCTGGTCGCAGGCACGTTCAGTCTCCTGTCGGCATCCGATGGTTCGATCGAGCTTGAGAAGGGCATCGAGTACGTGAGCGAGTATGCGAAAGACTCGGATGGGGATTTACTGGACCCTGACAAGCAGAATGTCGAGGTCGCATTCGAGAATCGGAACCAATTGACAGTCCTAGGCAGCGGAATGACGGCTAAAATTACCGGAGCTACGCTGACAGGCAATGCGATTATGTTCGATGGCAAAGTGTACTTTGGAATGGCACTGCCGGGTAGCGGCAACGTGGGAATCGGTCTCAATATCGACCGGCTTCAATACGGGGTCGACGGTCAAGGAAGCTTGAACTTCCAAGGGGTTAAGGCGGATGGTTCCTTTACAACCGGTAACGATATGTCCAAAAAGCTGCTCGGCGGCTTCGGATTGAGCGCAACGGCCGAAGGTTCGATCGATACGTTCGAGAACAAGTACTCCGTAGCCTTTGACATGGACGCGAAGCTGGCGAATTTCGCGGCGGAAATGAGCCTAAAGAAGAACGGCGCGAACGGTCAGTTTATTCCGGACACGATCAAGATCGTCGTCGGATTAAGCGACGGCATTCCGGTTACGCCCGCGCTGCCTATCGCGAAGTTAACAAGAGTCGGCGGCGGGGTCTCGGGTCTAGCGGACACGATCACCGGCAATTATAAGGGCGTCGCCCCCATCTTGATTCTGATCAATGGCGATCTTGAAGTCGGGAGTTTGCTTCCCGGCAAAGGTCTGCTCGAATTCTCTGACGTACAGCTGGCGATCGGGCCTTCCCAGATCAGCCTGTCCGGGAAGCCGAAGCTGCTTAAGATGGAAATCTTCGACAAGTTCCAAGCAGGGATCTACTTGACCAATACGTCTGTATCGTATCAAATGGAAGTCGCCGCCAATATTCTGAAGAATTTCTCGGTTATTCTGGCAGGCGGCAATGCCAACCTCACGTATTCCAGAGGCGGTAGCTTTAATTTGAACGGGCAACTTCGTGGTCGCCTGCAAGTGCCGGAATTCGACATAGGGCTGTTCTCCATCGGTCCGTATACGTTGCTCAACAGCGATGTTGGCCTTAGTAATACGAACGCCTATGCGACGTTCAGCGTGATCGGTCTCGGGTTCAAGGTGAACTATGCGTTCGGAAGTGGCTCTGTCAGCGTAGGGAGACGGAGCCTGAGTTCAATGCAGACAGAGCAGGCGGGGCAAACCGTGTTCGACGAGAACGGTAGTGCGGTCGGGCAGATAAACTCTTTCTCCAACGTGAAGTTGGTCGCTTCGAGCGACGCGCCTAGTCGTCAATTCAGGTCGTTTGCGCTTACGCCGACAATATCGACGAATGGCTCGGGCAAGGTTCATACGGTGACGTTCCCGGCGGGATTGACGGATGACTATGCCGTACTCGTATCCGCCGATCCTGATGATATTAGCATCTTGGACCCCGATGGCAACCCGTATGGCTTGACGTATCCCGTAACATTGAATGACGGAACGCCTTTCTATAATGATCCGAATGCAAATGCCGCGGTCGTGTCCGATAACACGATTATGATTCGCTTGGGCGCACAAACCGGCGATTGGACAATTTCGTCCAGTCAGCCTTTTGACAGTTCGGTTATTGCCGTTACGCCGGTTCCGAAGATCGTCGGTACAACATATAACGCAGTCGCCCGTTCGGCAAGCTGGGATCTGACAGGTCTCGATACCGCGACGGAAGATTATCGGGTTGAAGTTCGTTTGTCGACGGACAACGGCGATGATCCGACCGATACTAGCGCAGGAGTGCTAATCCATACGGTCGATATCGATGCCTTGCAAGTGACGGACAGAGCCGTTAGCGGCAGCTACGTTTTTACGGCGGAAGACTTAAGCTACTTGCAAAGCGGTCAGTATTACCCGAGGGTGACGCTGATCGGAACGCCGAAGAGCGACGCGTCAAGGACGATTCCGTATGCGAGCATGAACGCGAAGCAAGTTATGAACGTCGTCAACCCGCTTGCACCCGACTCGGTAAGCGCGGTATTGGTATCGGCGGGCGGCGGCGGCACGATCCATGCAACCTGGAGCGCCGTCTCCAATGCGGACGGTTATCTGGTTCGCTTGTACGATGCCGATGGCAACGCGGTCATGTCGCCTCTGAAGTATACGGATGAAGTCGACAGCGACGGCAATCCGACGGGTAACCGAATTGCGCATGCGGGCAGACCGATCGAGTATCAAATCTCGGCCGACGATGCGGTGGGCGGCACATTCAATCTTGATTTCGGCGGCATGGAGCCGGGCAACAGCTACAAGCTGGCGGTGACGCCATATGCAAGCGTCGACCCCGCTGCCTCCAATGCGTCTTTTATCTATGGTGCTTCCACGGTTTCAACCGTTGTAGACGTGCCGCTGGTTAAGACGCCAGTCATTCATGTCGCATCGAATTCGGGCGCGATCGCGAGCGATTTGTTGATGGGTAACGTGCTTACTGTGAACGGCGGCTTCAAGCTGGATGTCGCGACCACTTACGTAAGCGCCGAGGACGGACAATCCCAGAACCTGAACGCGAAGTTCACGGTTTGGCAAAGCGACGGGACGATAAATGAAGTCACGAATATACCGAACGTTTATCGGATTTATACCAGTGGCGATTATGAAAATCAGATTTCGGTGCCGATCTCTTTAGACGGAGATATAGGTTCAAGCTTAATACGGATCGTGGCTGAGAATGATCAGGGCGACGTATCGGAGTACGGACTGGCCGTACGTTACAACCGTCTTCCGCCGGCTTTGTTCGTCGAAACAGGGCCGGATGGCAAGATTGTGACCGATTCTGAGGGTCGCTATCAGATTCAAGGGAGTACGGTGCCGAATGCGACCGTGTTGGACAGTCGGGGAAGTCGCACGACGGCTGACGATGCGGGCAAGTTTAGCATGAGCGGTACGTTGGATGCGGACACGGAAGCTTATCTCACCCTAACGGCGATCGATTATGTAGGCAACTTTGCCCAAGACGACGTCACGGTTATTAAGGGCGACGCGCCAGCTAACCCGGGAACGGGAACGGGAGCGGGTCCAGGAGGCACGCCTGGAGGGCAGACGGGCGGCGGACAAGCGGGTACCGGACAAACCGACGGCTCGACGGACAATGGAAATCCGCCTAAGTCCACTTTCAAGGATGTGCATGCAGAAGTACCTTGGGCTGAAGCGGCCATTGAAAAAGCTTACAAGATGGGCATTGTTGCCGGCCGGACACCGGAAGTATTCGCTCCGAACAGCCATACGCGAAGAGAGGAAGCGATCGCGATGCTTGTAAGAGCCCGGAAATTCACTATTGGCAATCAGTCTGATCTGGACGCAGCGGCGGCGTACTTCGCCGATTGGAACGAACTGGCCGAATGGAGCAGGCCTTACATTGCCGCCGCATACGCGAACGGCTTAGTAACCGGGTCAGCGCATAATGGCAAGCATTATGTCAAAGGCAGTTCATTCGTTACGCGTGCAGAAGTTGCGGTGTTGTTCCAGAATGCTTATCGGATGAATGCGGATGCGGGTAACCGCAAGTCATTCGAGGATCAGATTCCGTCATGGGCGGCGGACAGCGTGGAAGTGTTGTCGTCCAATGGCGTGATCAAAGGTTACCCGAATGCAACGTTCATGCCCGGATCTAACGCGACGCGAGCAGAGATCGTGGTTATGTTAATGCGCTTGATCGAACGGGAGTAATTTTTTACGTATTATGGCGCTATGGAATTACGAAGAAGGGCAATTCGCTTGCTTAGCGAATTGCCCTTCTCTTGTCGCAGCGAGTTTAAGCGGGTTTGCGCGTCGTTTTCTTGCCATCGCAGCTGAACAGTATTTTTTTGTCGTCACATATCGTTTCCAGATGTACGTTCTTCCCCCATAGCTGAACGAGATACGGAAGGGTACGTTCTACGTATTTCAAGTCTAATTCCGTTCCCTCGTACCGATGCAAGACATAGAGCTCGCCGTTTCGTTGATAGTCCCCGTCCGTCACGACAAGATAAGGAAACCCCCCGTTTACGCGCGAGAACACCATTTGATCGCGTATTTTTTCCCACGCTTTCTCGGTAATTTTCCACTCTTGGCCCTTTTTCTCGAAGATATACAGGTCCAATTCCTCCGTTAGTTCCTTCGTTAAATAATTGCGAAGGAAGGAAGGATCGGAATCCACTTCGCGTACCTCGAATATTTTTTCTTGTCCGAATCGTTTCTCGATATCCTCGAATATTTTTAATCCCAAATAATAAGGATTCAGCGAATGTCGCGAAGGCTGAACGACGGCGGAATTCAGCTTCGCGTACTCGATCGTCTCATCGCTAGTCAGCGGGAGCTCCCTCATGATTTTCTGGTGCCAGTAGGAAGCCCAGCCTTCGTTCATGATTTTCGTTTCGATCTGCGGCCAGAAGTAGAGCATTTCCTCGCGTAGAATGCTCATAATGTCGCGCTGCCAATCCTCCAAATGGGGGGAGAACTCCTGAACGAACCAAACAATATCCTTCTCCGGAGAAGAAGGGAATTTGCGCGGGTCGACGGTTTCCTCCGCAGGGGCATTGCCTGAATTGCCTTTCTCGTAGTTTTCCAAATTCCACAAGTCCTCGTATGGGGAAGAGGGTCGTGCGGACTGGCGATCGTTGGCTTTGTCCAGTTTGCTGAGCAGCTGCGTACGGCGTTTCTTATCTAAGCCCTGAGGCTTGTGAATCGAGGGGTCGACGTGTTCTTGAATCGCCATGACCGCATCCAGGAAACGTTCGACCTCGGAAGCGCCGTATTCGATTTCGTATTGGCTAATCCGTTCGGCGGCGGCGGACATGCTCTCCACCATGTTGCGGTTGGAAGCGGAGAAGCGGGCATTATTCTTGAAGAAGTCGCAGTGAGCGAGCACGTGAGCGACGATCAGCTTGTTCTGGACGAGCGAGTTACCGTCGAGAAGGAAGGCGTAGCAAGGATTGGAGTTGATGACGAGTTCATAAATTTTGCTTAAGCCGAGATCGTACTGCATTTTCATCCGGTTAAACGTCTTTCCGAAGCTCCAATGGCTGAAACGGGTCGGCATTCCGTACGCCCCGAACGTGTAAATGATATCGGACGGGCAAATCTCGTAGCGCATCGGATAGAAGTCGAGCCCGAATCGTTCGGCGATATCCGTGATGTCGGCGATGGCGTTTTCCAGTTCAACCCGTTCCTCATCTCGTTGCATACCGAGCCAAGCCCCCTGTCGGATTCGAAGATTTTACCAACCTATGTATATGTGTGATTCGCGGAGAGTGTGACAATTCGTGCTGCGCTATCCGATTATTCTTAATTGAATCAAACCCTAGGGGGTATGTTGACAAAAGTGAGCACGCCGTTTATGATATTCAACATACCCCATACGGTATATGCGTGCAATTAAACATACCCTATTGGGTATATGAAAATGAATGGAGAGGTGCACACAGGATGCAGACGAAAGGTTGGACGAACGTTAAGCCGGAGACGGTCGAACAATGGATCGGACGAGAAGAGGTCCAGATGATAGATGTTCGTTCAGTAGGCGAATACATGGAAGGTCATATCCCGGGCGCGAAGCTGATCCCTCTGGACCAATTAGACGTTAGGACTTTCGAGATCGATAAGAACCGCGAGATCGTTTGCGTTTGCCGTAGCGGCAAACGAAGCGCGAGCGCTTGCGAATATCTGGCGAGCCTAGGATTCTCGAAAGTCATGAATATGGACGGCGGCATGTCCGCTTGGTCGGGAGCGATTTCAACCCAATAAGGAGGAAACAACAAAATGACGACTTTTAGCGCGAATCAGGTACTGGATTGCAAAGGCTTGGCTTGTCCGATGCCGATCGTCAGGACGAAAAAAGCGATGGACGGGTTGAAACCCGGCGAGGTCATCGAAATGCAAGCGACGGATAAAGGCTCTTTGGCGGACATTCAAGGCTGGGCGAAGAATACGGGCCATTATTATCTCGGCACGTTGCACGAAGGGGCTGTTCTAAGGCACTTCGTTCGCAAAGCGTCGGCGGAAGAGGAGAAAGAGGACGCGACATACGGCCGATCGATCAACAACGAGGAATTGATCGCGAAGCTGGACGCCAAAGACGCGATCGTTGTCCTTGACGTACGGGAGCCCGCGGAGTACGGATTCGGGCACATTCTCGGAGCAGTATCGATACCGCTTGGCGAATTGGATAACAAACATGGAGAGTTGTCGAAGGAATCCGAAATCTACGTCGTATGCCGCACGGGCAAGCGCAGCAATTACGCCTGTCTCCACCTGAACGAGAAGGGTTTTAACGTAACGAATGTCGTACCGGGCATGTCAGAATGGAACGGGCCGAAGGAGGAGAAATAACGATGACCACAACGACGAAAGCAAACGCGATAACGGCAAGGGAAGTAACGAGAGCGATTATCGAGAGCAAGCCTCTATTTATACTCGACGTTCGCAACACGTCCGATTACGACGATTGGAAAATCGAAGGCGGAATCGTGGGTAGCCTAAACGTTCCTTACTTCGATCTGATCGACGGCGTCGAGGAAGTGTTGCCTAAGCTTCCGAAAGACCGCGACATTCTCGTCGTCTGCGCGAAGGAAGGCTCGTCTATATTTGTGGCGGAGCAGCTTGGAGAAGCCGGCATCGAAGGCGTACGTTATCTCCAAGGCGGCATGAAAGCTTGGAGCGAATACTTGGAGCCGGTTAAGGTCGGCGACCTGAAGGACGGCGGCGAACTGTACCAGTTCGTACGGATGGGTAAAGGTTGCTTGTCCTATATGGTAGTGTCCGAAGGCGAAGCGGCCGTCGTCGATACGCTGAGGATGACCGACGTGTTCGAAAAATTCGCGAAGTCCAAAGGCGCGGTCATCAAGCATACGCTTGACACGCACTTGCACGCGGATCATATTTCCGGCGGACGCAAGCTCGCCGAGCAGAGCGGAGGAACGTACTGGCTACCGCCCAAGGACGCCGACGAAGTCGTATTCGAATATCATCCGCTTGACGAACAAAGCCGGATCACGGTCGGACGCACGGAGCTTTCCATTCGTCCTGTATACTCCCCGGGGCATACGATCGGCAGCACCTCGATCGTCATCGACAATCAATATTTGCTGAGCGGCGACATTTTATTCGTCGAATCGATCGGCCGACCCGATCTTGCGGGCAACGCCGGCTCTTGGGCCGACGACTTGAGAAAAACGTTGTATTCGACGTACAAAGAGCTTTCCGGCGATTTGCTCGTGCTGCCTGCCCATTTCGGCAAGACGAGCGAGCTGGGAGAAGGCGGCCGGGTAGCGGCTCGCCTGGGTGATCTGTACGAGTCGAATCCGGGACTTAACATCGCAAGCGACGAAGAGTTCAGGAAGACGGTCACGACGAATTTGCCGTCGCAGCCGAACGCTTATCAAGAGATCAGACAGACGAACATGGGCCGCATCGTGCCGAACGACGACGAGCAACGCGACATGGAAATCGGACCGAACCGCTGCGCGGTTCACGACAAATAAGGAGGACGAAAACAATGAAAATCGATGTACAAGTAGACGCGAAAGGGCTAGCGTGCCCGATGCCGATCGTAAGAGGGAAAAAGGCGCTGGACGCCATGCAATCGGGACAATTCATGGAGCTTTTCGCTACGGACAAAGGTGCTTTGAACGATTTTCAAGCTTGGGTGAAATCGTCGAAGAACGAATGGGTTTCGCATGAAGAGAAAGACGGCGTGCACAGGTTTGTCATCAAGAAAGGGTAAGCGGAGGTCAAGTCTTCCGCTATCACACAAGGGGGAATAGCGCGTCATGCATATGGAGTTCGGTTTAATCGTTCTGTTGTTCGCGATCGGATTCATAGGTTCGATGATTTCGGGCATGGTCGGCATCGGGGGTTCGATCATTAAATATCCGATGCTGCTCTACATTCCACCCGCTTTCGGCTTCATTGCGTATACCGCGCAGGAAGTATCGGCCATTAGCGCCGTGCAAGTGTTTTTCGCCACGCTGTCCGGCATGTTCGCCTTCCGCAAGGGAGGGCTCATCAACGGCAAGCTTGTCCTGTACATGGGCGTGGCGATCGTGATCGGCAGCTTCGCGGGCGGCTACGGCTCCAAGTTCCTGTCCGACTCCGCGATCAATTTGACTTATGCGATCCTTGCGCTGATCGCCGCGATCATGATGTTCCTTCCGAAAAAAGGCAAGGACAACGGCGACTATAGCAAGCTCGAATTTAACAAGGTCGTTGCGTTCGCATTAGCCGGCATTATCGGCATCGTCTCCGGGATCGTTGGAGCCGCAGGGGCGTTCATCACCGTTCCGGTTATGCTCGTCATCCTGAAAATTCCGACGCGGGTAGCGATCGCTTCGTCTCTGGCCATAACGTTCATCTCGTCGATCGGGACGACCGCCGGCAAGGTCATGGGCGGACACATCCTGGTCGACCCATCGATCATCATGGTTATCGCGAGCTTGATTGCGGCTCCGCTAGGAGCAATGATCAGCAAAAAAATGAACACGAAGGCGCTGCAATGGATTCTGATCGCGCTGATCGTAGCAACAGTCGTAAAAATATGGCTCGATATTTTATCTAAATAAGATTAGGGAGGATGCAACGAAATGGAAAGAGAAAAATCGACGATCGTCCTGTTCAGCGGCGATTTGGACAAAGCGATAGCGGCGTTCATTATCGCGAACGGGGCGGCTGCATACGATCACGACGTGACGATCTTCTTCACCTTCTGGGGATTGAACACGATGCGTAAGGAAGAAGTCGTGAAAACGAATAAAGGCATGCTCGAGAAAATGTTCGGCTGGATGATGCCGAGAGGAGCGAACAAGCTCGGCTTGTCCAACATG
This sequence comes from Cohnella endophytica, assembly GCF_003628305.1. Lineage (GTDB taxonomy): Bacteria > Bacillota > Bacilli > Paenibacillales > Paenibacillaceae > Cohnella > Cohnella endophytica. The sequence continues at coordinate 322,446 of NZ_RBZM01000005.1, forward strand.
AATATGCTCGGGATGGGTCCGAAAATGATCAAGCACGTTTTAAAGAAACATAATGCGCTGACCTTACCTCAGTTGATCGAGCTCGCGCAAGAGCAAGGCGTCAAGCTCGTGGCGTGCACGATGACGATGGATTTGCTCGGGTTGCAGCAGGAAGAGCTGATCGACGGCATGGAATACGCGGGCGTAGCCGCTTATCTCGGAGACGCGACGAATGCGAAAGTGAACTTGTTTATCTAAAGGCGGAAGATGCACGTCCTTATTTTTTGGTCTATACTATACCTATCTAGGTATATAAAACGATAACGACGCAAGGAGGCGGAGCGAGAATGGCGTACGAATACAACGATGAGATCAAAAAACGGCTGCGGAGGTTGGAAGGTCAAGTTCGAGGCGTACTGCGGCTGATGGAAGAACGCAAAGACTGCAAAGATGTCATTACCCAGTTATCCGCCGTTCGCAGCGCGGCCGACAAAGCGATCGCGACCATCGTGGCCGAAAATTTGGAACAGTGCATCATCGAAGAAAATCAAACGGGCGGGGATACGAAACGGATGGTCAAACAAGCGATCGAGCTTCTCGTTAAAAGTCGCTGACGATTTCGGTATCCGCGAATGAAGACGAAGGGAGATGCGCACGATGAATACGACAACCGTTGTCGGTCTTTTGCTAATCGTCGCGATCGCGATGCTCATCGTTCGCGGACGCAAATCCGCGGGCGGTATGGCGAACTATACCGCCGAGCAATTCGGCGATAAGTTGAGGGAAAAGCCAGAACCGATGCTCGTCGACGTTCGCGAGCCGGCGGAATTCCACTCAGGCCATTTGCCGGGGGCTGTGAATTTGCCTCTGTCGGGATTGAAGGGCTATCTTAGCAAGTTGCCCAAGGATCAAGAAATTTTACTGTATTGCCGTAGCGGAATGAGAAGCAAGCGGGCGGGTTCGATCATTCGCGGTTACGGAATCGAGAAGATCGGCCACCTGCAAGGCGGCATTGTCTCATGGTCGGGCAAGCTGATTCGGTAACGCGATGGGAGGACATATGCCGCATGGAATTTCATTACACCGTCGAATCCAGCCAAAGCTTGGACGACACGATTGTCATGCTTGAACGCGAGCTTGCGGAGCGGAAATTCGGCGTACTCTGGCATTTCGACCTCGCGGCGAAGCTGCGGGAGAAAGGGCAAGCGATCGCGGGAGAGTATAGAGTGTTGGAAGTGTGCAATCCCGCGGAAGCGGCGAACATTCTCGGGTTGAACGAGCTTGCGGGTTATTTCCTGCCTTGCAAGATCGTCGTTTACGGGATCGAAGGGAAGACCCGCATCGGTTTACCGAAGCCGACAGTGCTCATCGGGGTGCTGGGAGACGACGCTTTGAAGTCGATCGCGGATCACGTCGAAGCGACTTTAGTGGAAGCGATAGATCGTTGCGTAGCGCAATAGATTAATGTAATGGGTAGAGAAACGGCCTGAATAAACGTTTGTAAGCCCCGCGCGACGGATTGTCGAGCGGGGCTTTTCCCGTGCCCGAAGCGCAAAGGAATTGAGGCGGGATGGTTGCGCTCGGGGAATGAGCATGATACAACATAGAATACGAAGATTTACTGTTGGGAGTGGAGAAGGTGCAGAACGAATCGATTACGCCTCGCGAAGAAGAGGAGATGAGGCTGCTCGTCGTGCTCGAGCAGGTCGGCAAGCGGATGCGCAAGGAGCTGGCCTTACTCGGAGATCGCCGGGAAGACGTCGTCGGGTTCCGCCAAGAATTCTGGGATGACGTGCGGATGAATTTCTCCGATTCGACGGAAGTCGGCGAGACGTGGAGCAGCATCATGCAACAGGTTGAATTGCTGGCGGAACGCGAGCGAAGCCATAAGGTCGCATCCGAAGCGGTCGAGCGATTAACCAAGCAGTTCGATTCTCCGTATTTCGCGCGAATCGACTTCGCGGAGCAAGGCTCCGGCCCGGAAGTCATCTATATCGGACGTTCTTCCTTAGTAGGCGAAGACGGAGATACCTTCTACGTGTACGATTGGCGCGCTCCGATCTCCAGTCTGTTCTATGACCACGAACCGGGTCCCGCCGCGTATCGCATCCCGGACGGGGAGATGAAAGGCGAGCTCTTGCTAAAACGTCAATTCGTTATACGAGGCGGGCAACTCAAGCATATGTTCGATACTTCGGAGACGGTTGGGGACGAAATTCTGCAAGCCGTCTTGTCCGAGGGCTCGGATACGTCGATGAAGAGCATCGTAGCCACGATTCAGAAGGAGCAGAACGGAATCATTCGGGACGAGAAGCATAAGCTGCTCGTCGTGCAAGGCGCCGCGGGTAGCGGCAAGACGTCCGCGGCGCTGCAACGGGTCGCTTATTTGTTATATCGTTTCCGCGAAACGTTAGGGCCGGACCAGATTATTTTGTTCTCTCCGAATCCGGTGTTCAAAGGATATATATCGCGCGTATTGCCCGATCTAGGGGAAGCCAACATGCGTCAGATGACGTTCCGCGAGTTGATCGAGGCACGTCTCGGGCGGCGTTACGAGGTCGAGGACTTGTTCGCTCAGACGGAAGCGCTGGCCGCCGCGGAAGGGACTCCCGAAGGGGAAGCGCGCGAGCGTTCGGTCCGATACAAGGGTTCCGAGCACTTCTTCATTACGGTCGAAAGGTATTTGAAACGGCTCGAGCAAGAGGGAGTCCGATTTCGCCCGTTAAGATTCCGCGCGATGACGATCGCCTCCGCCGCGGAAATATCCGAGCAATTTTACGGGATCCGCGCTTCGGACGGTTTCGGCACGAGGGCGGCGACCGTTAGGAGATGGCTTCTGGAACGGATTCGACAGTGGGTAGATTCGCAGATCGGCGAAGCCTGGGTGGAAGAAGCGGCCGAACTCGTCGACGGCGAGGATATTCAGCGTGCCTACGTAGACGTTCGTCGTCGCGGCGGGTTCCATGACGAGGCTTTCGACGATGAAGAACAGATGGGAGAACGTCTTCGCAGGCGGGTTGCCGAAGATGCCGTCGCTCCGCTGGTCAAGGCGGTTAAGAGTTATCGGTTTATCGATGCGGTCGCGATCTATCGGGAGTTATTCGAGAGCCGTTCGCTGTTCGCTTCATGCTCTCCGGACGGGAAGCTGCCGCAAGGATGGGAATGGATGCTGCAACGAATCGAAGATACGATCGGACGCAAAACGATGGATCATGAGGACGCGACTCCGCTTATGTATATTTCGGAGGCGATGGAAGGCTTCCGCAAGGTAGAGGGAGACATCCAGTACGTATTCGTGGACGAAGCGCAGGATTACTCGCCCTTCCAAGCGGCTTATTTGCGTCGCCGGTATCCGAGGGCAAGATTAACGGTGCTTGGCGATTTCAATCAAGCAATCTACGTCCAGTCCCAAGAAAGCGGCGGCTTCGGGGGATGGACCCGTCTTATGTCTCCGGAAGTGACGTCCGTGCTGCGGCTGACAACGAGTTATCGTTCCACGGAGGAGATCGTGGAGTATACTAAAGGTATTCTGGCACCGGAAGACGCGGCAAGCATTACGCCGTTTCATCGTAGCGGGGAATCGCCGATCGTCGTGGCTTGCGACGATGGCGGCCGATTAGGCGAACGGATTGCGCTCGATATCGAGGAGATGCTGGGTCGCGGTTACGGCACGATCGGCGTCATTACGAAGACGGCGCACGAAACCGGCAATGCCGTGGCGCTGTTGAAAGAGCGATTGCCCGACGAAGTGCCCGTCACGCTCATTACGGGAGGCGCCGCGGAATTGCCGAAAGGCGTGTCCGTGTTGCCGTCCTATTTGGCGAAGGGTATCGAATTCGACGCCGTGCTCGTCTGGGATGCTTCCGAGGCGCGTTACGGCAAAGAAAAGGATCGTAAACTGCTGTACACGGTTTGTACGCGAGCCTTGCACGTCCTGCGCATTTATTATACTGGCGAAGTCTCAAGTTGGCTTCCCCGGCAAGGGGGTTGACGGATGAATCCGGCGGCTATAGAAGCCTTAAAGACATATTACGGTTACGACCGATTTCGAACGGGACAGAATACGCTGATCGAAGCGATAATGTCCGGCAAAGACGTACTGGGGATCATGCCTACCGGAGCGGGCAAATCGATTTGTTATCAAATTCCGGCTATTCTGCTTCCCGGAGTTACGCTCGTCGTTTCCCCGCTTATCTCGCTTATGAAGGACCAAGTGGATGCGCTGAATTCCGCCGGCATCGAGGCTACATTCATTAATAGCTCTTTGTCGGTCAAAGAAACGAACGAGCGGATGCGCAACGTTGCGGCCGGCCATTACAAGCTGCTGTACGTCGCCCCGGAACGGCTCGAATCGGAATACTTCCGCGAGCTCGTGCGCAAGCTCGAAGTCCCGCTTATCGCGGTAGACGAAGCGCACTGCGTATCCCAATGGGGGCATGATTTCCGTCCTAGTTACATGACGATTACGAGATTGCTCAGAGATATCGAACCGAGACCGGTCATGGCCGCTTTCACGGCGACAGCCACGGACGTTGTAAAGGACGATATCGTTGAGCGGCTGAGGTTGCGTGAGCCCGTTAGGGTGACGACCGGTTACGCCCGGGACAATCTATCGCTGTCCGTCGTCAAGAATGCCGACAAGCGGGATTACGTTGCGCGCTTCATCCGTGAACATAAGGATCAGGCGGGCATCATCTACGCGTCGACCCGTCGCGAGGTGGAGAGCGTGTATTCGTTCGTCCGTTCGTTAGGGGTTCCGGTCGGGAAGTATCATGCCGGACTTCCGGAAGAGGAGCGGGCGATTACTCAGGATGCGTTCCAGAAGGACGATCTTCAAATCATCGTCGCGACGAACGCGTTCGGGATGGGGATCGACAAGTCCAACGTCCGCTTTGTCATCCATAACAATATGCCGAAAAACCTTGAGGCGTATTATCAGGAAGCCGGGAGGGCGGGCCGCGACGGAGATCCGGGCGAATGCGTGCTTCTATTCTCGCCGCAGGACGTCGTGACGCAGAAATTTTTCATCGATCAGAGCGAAGCGGGCGACGAAAGGAAAACGAACGATTATCGCCTGTTGAACGAGATGGTCCAGTATTCGCATACCGGGGAGTGCTTGCAGCAATCGATCGTTCGATACTTCGGCGAGGACAACGCGCAGCCTTGCGGAATGTGCGCCAACTGTACGGATACGCGCGAGCGGAGAGACGTTACGGGAGAGGCGAAGCTAGTCTTCGCCTGCATTTCCGAGATGAAGCAACGCTTCGGAGTTACGCTGACCGCCAAAGTTCTCCGTGGCGCCAACGATGCGAAAATACGCCAATTCAACTTCGACAGGTTGCGTTCGTACGGCATGTTGAAGCAGATTCCGGAGAAGCAGCTCACGCAGCTTATTCATGCGCTAGTAGCGGACGGTTATTTGCGAATGACGGATTCGGCTTACCCGGTCGTGCAATTGACGGAGAAGGTACTTGGCGTAATGCGAGGGGAAACCGAGGTTTACTACAAGGTCGAACCGGAACAAGCTCCCGTCTCGCGGAGCGGCAGTCGGTCTTCGAGATCGGGAGGCTCCGGCTCTTCGTCCGGAAGTGGTTATGTGGCCAATCCTGAGCTGTTCGACGAATTGAGAAGGCTGCGCAAGCGGATTGCCGACGATGCGAACCTGCCGCCGTTCGTTATTTTCCACGATGCGACTTTGCGGGAGATGTGCGACGCGATGCCGAAGACGGAACGCGCGATGAAGTCGGTTAAAGGAATCGGCGACGCAAAATACGAGAAGTATGGACGAGCCTTCCTGGAACTCATTCAACGTTATTAAAAAGAGAGCTGTCCCATCGGTCGACAACGACCAATGGAACAGCTCTCTTTTTTGAAATGACCTCAAGCGTACTTGATCTCGACCGGCACGATATTCGCATGCTGGGGATACCACTTGGGAATCCCGAACTTCTTCATGTAACCGAGTACGTTGAGATGGTCGGCGACGCTTCGTTCCTCGTTCATCTTCTCGAGCAGCTTCCAGCAAGCGATAACATCGTTCAGAGATCGGTGGGCTCCGTCCAGGACGATGCCGTAACGGTCGCACATTTCTTTGAGGTTATGCGGGTATGTATGGCGTTCGCGGGCGATCGTCAGCGTATCGAGAAACGAATTGGAAAAGGACCGGTTCGCTAACCTTAGCAAGGTGTGATGAAGAAAGCTTAAATCGAACATCGCGTTATGGGCGACGATAATGCTGTCTCCAAGCAATCGATTAAGAATCCGAAACGCGGTTTCTTCGTCCATTCCGTTTACGAGATCGCCGGAAGTAATTCCCGTTATTTCGGTAATCTTGGGAGGGAGGACGCCATCGAAGCGGATTAGCGTACTGAATTGACTCACGATCTCTCCGCCATAGCAGCGAATGGCGGCCATCTCGATGACGCGGTCGCGCGATGGATCGAGTCCGCTAGTCTCGAAGTCGAGTACGGTTATGTTGTCTAGATTCATGGGATGATGCCTCCTTGAAGTTAATTCGTCCGGTATACGTATGGATCTTTGGGAGCGGGGATCGAATTCCAAGACGTAACCCGAAGCACGGGGATCGTCTGCTTGAAAGGTTGATAGAGCTCGGATGTCAGCTTGCCCGTCACGTGAACCCAATCGTCGTCGTGCAGCTTCGTGCCGCCGGGGAATTCGACCAGCATTCCGAACACGCCGGAATCGGCCGCGCAGTGGATGAAGCCGAACCGGAAGACGAAGTAGTGTTCTCCGTCTACTTGTTCTCCTTTGTAAGCAAAGCCGTCGAATGAAATCGTCCTGTTCATGAAATCTCCCGGAAAGTTATAAATAACCTCCATTCCCTTCATATACGACACATCGTCGAGCAGGATCTCCCTTAGTCCGGCGAATTCCGCCAACTCCTTGTTTTTAACCTTTTCGTAGCCTTCTTTCCCATAGAACACGCTTGAATCCGGTTTGAGGAATTGATGCTGGCCCGGATTCTTATCCGACATGGAATCATCCATCGAAGGGAAGGAGAAGCCTTTCGCTTTGACGAAACTGGAATCCAGCGTCTGAACGGGCAAGAAAATACCCGTGAAGATCGGGAAGCTCAGGATGACGTATCCGATCGCTCTTTTCCATCTGTTGGATGACCCATGGGAGTGGCCGAAGTGATCGTGGTCATGGTTATGCGAGTGATTGAGATCATGTTCATGATGGTGATCGTGATCGTGTTCGTGATGCTCATCATTAGGTTCGGCAGCGGTCTGAAGTCTCTTTTTCTCCGCTTGCTCGATCCGATACATGCGAACGACCTCGATAGCGCTGAGCAAGAGGAGCAACACGATGGCGCTGACCGACAAGTAAGCATAGCGGGTATTTATATATTTGTTTAACTGGCCCTGAAAATGAATGAGAGAGAACATGAGAGCGAAGCCGAACAAGATGTAAAATCGGATCATTAGACGAACCTCCCGACGATTAAGGAACCGATTAGCGTAAATACGGTTACGAGCGCGATCAAAGCGAAGACGAATTTACCGCGGAACGCGGCGAGCAACATCAACGTGTTCTTGATGTCGATCATCGGCCCGTATACGAGAAAGGCGGAGATCGAACCCATCGAGAACGTGCTGCGGAAGGAGGAGGCGATAAAGGCATCCGCTTCCGAGCAGAGCGACATCGTGAAGGCCAGCCCGATCATGACGAGAGATGACATGAGGGGATTACTTCCGAGATGCAGTAAAGACGACGTCGGTATAAACGTCTGCATGCTAGCCGCTATGAAGGCGCCTAATACGAGATATTTACCCACGGAGAAAAATTCGTCGACGGAATGCAGAAGCACATGGCCCAGACGCGGAAGGAGCGGATCTTGCTTGACCGTGACCGTCGGTGAATGTTCGGCCGTGGCCGCCACTTGCTGCTCGTTAACGCGGAGCGGAACGACCGGGAAAAGGATCGCCACGCACATTGAGACGGCAAGAGCTACCGCGAAAGCCATTCCGGAACGGATCAAGACAACATGCCAATCGTTGCCGAAGGCGATATATGTAGCGAACAAGACGATCGGATTAATGATCGGTCCGGTCAGCATAAACGCGATTCCCGCGTTTAAGGGAACCCCCTTGTTCAGCAACCTTCGGGTGATCGGCACGATGCCGCATTCGCACGAAGGGAACAAGATGCCGACGCTGCATCCGAACAGGGAGGCTAGAAATCGGTTTCGCGGCATAATGCGGGCGATCCATCGTTCAGAGATGAAAGATTGGATGACTCCCGAGATAAGCACGCCAAGCAGCACGAACGGGATGGCTTCCATGATCATGCTTAGGAAAATCGTGTTGAGTTGAAGAAAAGTTTTCAAGATGCACCCGCCGTTAAGGAGAAATTGATAAATCTACGAATCTACCTTATCACATCGACGTCGCGAAAACCTTAAAAGAGTGGCAGATTTATTGTCATCGAATTGGCAATACGGATGCAGGCTATGCTTTAATAGACGAATAACCTGACCATTTGGAGTGAATGAGATGAAAGCTTTGGTTTTTCGCGAATTCGGCGGACCCGAAGTTCTGCATATGAGCGAGGTGGCGGATCCAGTGTTAGTTGCCGGGTCCATAATCGTTCGTATGCGAGCGATCGGCCTGAACTTCGCGGATATTTATCGTCGCCGGGGAAATTATCATCTGGCGGGACAAGCGCCTTGGATACTGGGATACGAAGGAGCGGGTATAGTTGAACAGGTAGGCGAAGGCGTCGAAGGCATTCGGGTGGGGGATCGCGTTGGCTTCGCCGACGCCCCTCACGCGAATGCGGAACTCGTTGCCGTTAGCGCCGACCGCGTGATTCCGTTACCGCCGGACATCTCGTTCGAACAAGCCGCATCCGTGCTGTTGCAGGGATTGACCGCGCATTATCTGGTCAACGACAGCTATCCCGTACGCGCGGGCGAGGAAGTTCTAGTCCATGCTGCAGCCGGAGGAGTCGGGCAATTGCTAATCCAGCTTTGCAAGAATAAAGGGGCTAGGGTGCTGGGACTCACGTCGAGCGATGCCAAACGCCAAGTGGCCATGGACGCAGGCGCGGACGAAACATTGCTATACGGAAACGACGGAAGTTGGGTGAGCAAGGCACAGGAATGGTCGGTCGGACGCGACGGTCTGAACGTCGCATATGACTCCGTAGGTTCGACTCTGTTGGATAGCTTCGCGGCCGTGAAGGCGAAGGGAGCGGTCGTGTTCTACGGTATGGCCGGAGGCGATCCTCCGCCTATCGATCCGCGCATGTTGATGGATACCTCCTCGACGTTGACCGGAGGCGATTTGTGGAACCACGTGACGACTAGGGAGGAACGTATTAGACGGGCGGCTTCTCTGTTCGCGGATATGGCGGAACGCAAGCTGAAAATAGAACGACCGAAGCAATTCGCCCTGCGCGATGGAGCGGAAGCCCATCGTTACATGGAAAGTCGGCAAAGCACCGGGAAAATCGTTTTCATTCCGTAAATTTGACGTTTCTTCCGCATGATGTTACAGTATCTACTGCTCTTTCGCCCGGAATCGGATATAATAAGCGTTAGCGAGCTTTAGTAGTCATGAGGGGGATCACCTTGAACCAAACCATTACGGTCAACAAAAAAGAAATAGCTGTCACATTTTCGAATTACTTCGACTCCGAGCTCGGACAGTTCCTGTTCAAGCACGTGATGTGCGACGTCTATATGCCCGGCAACGAGGTCGTTCCGATCGACGTGGAGAAGGAACAGATCAAACGCGTCATCGAAGGCTTCAAGAAACGCACGGAACTGTACGATGAAATTCCGAAAGAAAACATCAAGGGAAAATCGCTTTACGTCATAAATTCGAGAATGCGCTACGATCTCGACTGGATGAAGGGCAACAAGCCTCCGAAGCCGATTTCCTTGGCGGAACACGAGAAACGAAAAGCGGACGAAGCCCGCGGCATCAAGCCGGCTCCGATCGTCGAACCTGAAGAAGCTCCGGAACCGACCGCGCGTCGACCGGAACAACCGAAGGCTCCGGAATATAAGGACAACAGACGCAAATACCTGTTGTCCAAGGGCTTCAAGCACAATCTAGCGACGAACAACTGGGAGATTAAGGATATCCGTTTCCCGGATTCCAAGATCGACAAGTCCCCGTCCGACGAGGAGTTCGCCGAAGGAATGAACCGTTTGCTCGAGGCTTCGTACCAGAACCATCTGAAGCGGAAGAACAAACCTGCGCCGAAGCCTTCCGAGGATAAAGCGTAATAGACGCACAACCCGCCGATCTCCCGAATTCAGGGGATCGGTTTTTTTCGGAACGAGAGAATCGATATTAAGGCAATCTCGAAGCAGCTTGCAGCCGATATTCCGTCGGACTGAAGCTGCTTTCTTTACGGAAAGCTTTGGCGAAATGATTCGTGTCCGGGTAACCTACGAGCTCGGCGACTTCTTTAATCGATAACGAAGTCGTTCCTAGCAGCGTTTTGGCTTTCTGCATTCTTTTGCGGTTTAAATATTTAAGCGGAGATACCGCGAAATGTTTGTTGAAATAACGTACCAAGTAGTTCGGATGAAGATGGACATGCTTCGCGAGCTGTTCCAAAGTGATATGCTCCGCTAGCCTGTTGTCGATGAATCGTTCTATTCGGTTTAGCCGATCTACGTCTTCGGCCCTGCCCGGCACGACGCGGATATGCGGATCGGCTTCCGTCAGGAAATGGGCAATCAGCTCGAGCAAGATCGCCTTCTCCCTGATGCGGGAAATGAAATCGGCGTTCTTGTGCAGCTCGACGAGTTCTCGGAATAAGCCGAGCATTCGCGCGTTGTCCCGAATGTCCATGCAGAACGGAACCTCCAGCCACTGGAACAAATCGAGTTCCCCCAACGAGGCGATAAAATGGCACCAATATTTTCGGAAAGGATCGTCGCTGATGGTCGAGTAGGATTGTTCGACATGCGCGGGCATGAGGCACAATTGACCGGCAACGGGGTAAAACTCTTCCCCGCCGATCTTTACCCAACCGTCTCCTTCGCAAATAAAATAAAACTTATTATAATCCGGGATATAATTCAACTCGCGCCATTCCGGCGAGCATTGGGTGAAATGCGCTTCCACAAGATGAACCCGCAAGTTGCGCAACAGGTCGTCGATATAAGCTGAATCCGGATGAAACCGCGCCACTAAGTTCACCTCAAATGGTTAATTCGATCCCCATGTAAGCTAATCGCCTGCATTCCGATTATAGCAAATCGTTGCTAGACTGAGGATATCCGAATTAATGGAGGCGCTTACGAGATGGGACAAACTTATATCGAACAAAGAACCGCCAGAACCGAATGGTTCTTGAAGGATCGCTTCGGCATGTTCATTCATTGGGGTTTGTACGCGATTCCCGCCAGAGGGGAATGGGTAAGGAACGCGGAACGGATCACAGTGGAGGATTATCAGCAATATTTCGACGATTTTAATCCGCAACGATACGAGCCTCGCGAATGGGCGAGAGCGGCGAAAGCCGCCGGGATGAAATACGCCGTGTTGACGGCTAAGCATCATGATGGCTTCTGCTTGTTCGATAGCAAGCTGACGGACTATAAGTCCACGAAGACGAAGGCGGGAAGAGATCTCGTTAGCGAGTTCTTGGAAGCTTTCCGCGCGGAAGGACTCAAGGTCGGATTGTATTACTCGCTTATCGACTGGCACCATCCCGATTACCCGGCCTACGGCGATACGCACCATCCGATGCGCGACGACGAAACGTACAAACGCGATCCGGACAATTTCGGACGGTACCTCGATTACATGCATGGACAAGTCCGCGAGTTGCTGACCGACTACGGCAAGCTTGACGTCATGTGGTTCGACTTCTCTTACGATGAGATGAAGGCCGAGAAGTGGCGGGCGACCGAGCTGATGGAGACGATCCGTTCCCTTCAACCGCACATCCTTGTTGATAACCGTCTCGAGGCAAGCGGAGAGGGGGGCGGCAGCATCTATACGAAAAACCCAAGCTTCTTTTCCGGGGATTTCGCTTCGCCGGAACAGATCATCCCGCCGAGCGGGGTAACCGACGACGAAGGAAATTCCATTCCGTGGGAAGCCTGCATAACGCTTAATAACAATTGGGGCTACGGATCTTCCGACAAAACCTATAAGTCGGCCAAGACGATTATCCGCAAGCTCGTCGAGTGCGTAAGCAAGAACGGCAATTTGCTGCTGAACGTAGGGCCGAACGCGGAAGGGGAAATTCCGGACGAATCCCTCGCCATCCTGGCGGAAGTCGGGAAGTGGATGGCCCGCAACGGCGCGAGCATCTATGGATGCGGTCAAGCCGACTTGCCGAAACCCGAGTGGGGCCGATTTACCAGCAAGGGGAACAAGCTATACGCCCATTTGTTCGAGGAGAGCGTCGGACCGATTAACTTGGCGGGCTTAGCCGGACGGATCGGGAAAGCAAGGTTGCTGTCGGACGGTTCCGAGGTATTCGTCTCCCGTCCGTGGAACACGGCCCTGTACCCGGACGACGCGTTCTTCAACTTCGCTCAACCGGAAGTACTGACGTATCCGTTGCCTGACGAACGCGACACGGTCGTGGAATTGACTATGATCGAGTAATATTATCCGTTCGTTCTCCGAATGTTTCCTGCGGAGGGCGAACGGTTTTTTTCGGGGGTAATCATTTATTTCTATTTACTGAATTTACCTACACGTCAAAGTTGCGCAAACCTGAAGCATATGTCATGATCATCTCGTGTTCGGTTTCAAAGCCGAGCCTCCCGTGTGAACGGTCTTGATTTGGTTGATATTATTATTATCTGTATATGAGAGGATGCGGGACATGGCGACAAACAACGCGCAAGGGTTAGGCGGGAATAGCGTCATTCTGCGGCTGGACATCGATACGGCTCGCATGAATTTCGGGCTCGTCGCGAATATCATCACGAGCATGGGCGGAGACATTATCGCGATCGACACGATTCATATCGGACATGAGAGCAGCACTCGGGATATTACCGTTAACGTTACCGATGCGGGCGACGTCGCGAAAATAACGGACGCCATTCAGAGAATCCCCGGCATTCGTCTGGTTAACACGTCCGACAGAACTTTTCTATTGCACCTCGGAGGCAAAATCGAAGTCACGCCCAAGGTAACGATACATAACCGCGACGATCTATCGCGCGTGTATACTCCGGACGTAGCGCGCGTATGCATGGCGATCTACGAAGATCCGGACAATGCGTATTCGCTTACGATCAAGCGCAATACGGTAGCGGTCGTCTCCGACGGGACGGCGGTGTTGGGACTCGGAGACATAGGTCCGAGAGCCGCGATGCCCGTCATGGAAGGCAAAGCGATGCTATTCAAGCAGCTTGCGGGCGTTGACGCTTTCCCTATTTGTCTCGACACTCAGGATACGGAGGAGATTATTCGGACGATCAAGCAGATTTCTCCTTCGTTCGGAGGCATTAACTTAGAGGATATTGCTTCTCCGAGATGCTTCGAGATCGAGCAGCGTCTGAAGGAAGAGTTGGACATTCCCGTATTCCACGACGATCAGCACGGAACTGCGGTCGTTACTTACGCCGGGCTAATTAACGCGCTGAAAATCGTAGGCAAGCCTATTTCGGAAGTAAAAGCGGTCGTATGCGGAATCGGCGCGGCAGGAGTCGCGATTAGCGAGATTTTGCTTGCGGCAGGCATTAAAGAGCTTATCGGAGTAGATAAAGAAGGCATACTCGTGGCGGGCGAGGCCTATTCTAACCCCGTGAAGGACGCTTACGCGCTACGCACGAATCCGAACCGAGTTCAGGGGGGGCTAAGCGATGCGTTGCAAGGAGCGGACGTATTCGTTGGGGTATCCGCGGCCGGCTTGCTGAAGAGAGAGCACGTGCTGGGTATGGCGCCTAAGCCGATCGTCTTCGCGATGGCGAATCCGAAACCCGAGATCATGCCGGGAGAGATCGAGGATATCGTCGCGGTTATGGCGACAGGCCGTTCGGATTTCCCGAATCAGATCAACAATGTGTTGTGCTTTCCCGGCATTTTCCGTGCGGCTCTGGACTGTCGGGCCAGCGTCATCAACGAAGAGATGAAGCTCGCGGCGGCGGAGGCGATCGCGTCCGTTATCACCGACGATAAGCTGGACAAATACTATATCGTGCCAAGCGTGTTCGACCAGAAAGTCGTGGAGTTGCTTCGCGATCGCGTCATTCGCGCGGCGATTCGCACGAAAGTCGCCCGTCGTATCCCGAAAGAGTATCGTTAAGCGAGTCGCTTCAACTTTTCCGCAGGGCATAAGCACCTCCGGCTTCCCTTCCGACATAATGTATCGGAAGAGAAGCGGAGGAGGAGCCATCGCATGAGCGGATACGATAGCCGGACAGCCATCTTCTTGGCTGCCGTCTGTAGCCAAACCTATGCTTGTTATAGCGACCCGAAAGGTCAATTCGTCGTCCCGGAGGGATTCAAGCTCGTACAAGAAATTCGCGCGAAATCACTCGCGGGAGTATCGGAGAGATTCGGATTCATTTTGGAATCCGATGACCGAATCATCGTCGCCTTCCGGGGCACGAGTTCGACGACGGACTGGATATCCGACGCCGTAGCCAGTCAATCGAAGTTCAAATGCGTGCGAGATGCCGGTCAAACCCATCGGGGGTTTTCGAACATCTATTATTCCGCGCGCGATAAGATTCTGGACGCTTTGGACGAATTGCCGAACGAAAAAGCGATTTACGTGACGGGTCATAGCCTCGGAGGCGCGTTAGCGACGCTGTGCGCGATGGACCTTGCGGTGAATTCGAGCCATTCCGAGCCGATCGTCTATACTTACGGTTCGCCTAGGGTGGGAGATCCGACGTTCTCGCAGGCTTACAAGGCTATCGTAGGCGATAAGAGTTACCGCGTTAACAACCGATTCGATGTGGTCACGCATTTGCCTCCTACGGTCTATAAGCTTCCTAGAAGGGATAAGATTTATTACTACGAGCATATTACCGCGCCGGAGACGATCACCTTCCACAACGGCTCGATTCCCGGCAATCATATCATAGGCAGTTATTATGCGGAATTGGCCAAGAGGGATCCGACGTACTCGGGTGTGCTGAACGCGGACAATCCAGGTTTTTGTCCGATTCCTTCAAGGTTCGCTTACGTCGTCGTAAGGTAGTAGATCGTGTTCTCCATGGGGGAAAAGACAAGTGAAGCTGAAAACATAGCTTTACTTTATTTTAAATCCGAGTTATCCTATTGGATAATAAAACATTGTGAATAGCCGGGGGGTGTTTCCTGTTAACATAGAGAACATCGAGGCATTCGTATACGTTATCCATTGCGGAAGTTTCAATAAAGCCGCGGAAGCGTTATACTTATCCCAACCATCGGTGACGGCGCGAATACAATCGCTCGAAAGGGAGCTCGATTGCAGGCTGTTCGACCGGCAAGGCAAGCAGATTCAGATTACGGAGGAAGGCAAACGGTTCTTGCCCTATGCCCAGCAGCTTCTGTTGACTTATCAGAAGGGCAAGCTGCACGTTCACCGGAAAAAATCGTTGCCTCAAGAGTTTCGGATCGGCTGCACGGTATCGGTATCCAACTATACGATTCCCGAACTGCTGCCCGGACTCAAAAGCAGGTTTCCCGATACCCGCTTCAAGATCGTTACCGGAGTGACCGACGATATCGTAAACAAGGTGTTGAACAAAGAGGTCGATATCGGTTTTGTCCGGAACGTGAACCACCCCAACTTGCACTCCGTGAAACTGTACGAGGACCCGATTACTTTGTACGCTTACGAAGGCCACCCGTTCGTCGGCGCGGAGCTTCTGACGGTCGAAGAGATCGCCGAGCAGCCGCTCGTGTTCTTCGAATGCGGGGCCCTTGATTGGCTGAGAATCCATCGGGTGTTCGAGAATCTCGACAAGCCGCCTAACATCCAGATCCAGACCGACAATTCCGAGATGGCCAAGAAGCTGGTTATCCGTAAGGCGGGCATATCTTTTTTGCCCGAATTATGCGCGAAGCAAGAAATTTCCGAAGGTAAGCTTATTCCTCTGCGCGTTCCGGAGACGGACGGGATTTCCTTGCAGACGAATCTGATCTCCAACCTCGGGGAGCACGTACAATTCCTGAATGCCATAATCGAAATCGGCAAACAACTTAACCGCCAATAGGAGGAATTACGATGAGCCACATTGTTATTATCCACGGTAGTCCGACGCCCGGGTCCCGCTTGAACGGACTGGTAGAATTCGTAGAAGGCAAATGGAACGAGAAAGGGATCAAAGTCAGCCATGTCCGGGTAGCGGATCTGCCTGCGGAAGCATTGCTCCACGCCGACTTCAAAAACGAAGAAATATTGGCGGCCCTAGCTTTGGTAGAATCGGCCAGCGGCGTCGTAATCGCCAGCCCGGTCTATAAAGCCTCTTTCACCGGAGTCTTGAAAGCTTTCCTCGATCTGCTTCCTCAGACGGGCTTGAAAGGCAAAGCGACGCTTCCTTTGTTCATCGGTGGAACGATCGCTCACTTGCTAAGCTTGGACTATGCGCTGAAACCGGTGTTGTCCGTGCTCGGAAGCAGGAACATTCTCGGAGGCGTATACGCGATCGATGCGTGGGTACAGCGCCTGGAAGGCGGCGGGTTCGAACTTTCCGAAGAGCTGCGCGATCGTTTGACGAACGCGGCGGAGGAGCTGGCGGAAGAGATTACATGGATCGGTATCCGTTCCAAAGAGAACATCCAAACTCCGTAATTGAAAATAGCGAGCCGCCCTCGTCTATGAGACTTGGGCGGTTTTTGCTTGCTCGTTTATCACGACCTTTCTGAAGTTGCTCGACTCGCCGATATTAGGTTCTCCCAGACCACTAATTGCTTCGAAGTTGCTCGACTTGCCGATATTAGGTTCTCCCAGACCACTAATTGCATTGAAGTTGCTCGACTCGCCGTTGTAAGGTTCTCACGGACCACTAATTGCTTCGAGGTTGCTCGATTCGCCGAAGTAAGGTTCTCCCAGACCACTAATTGCATAGAAGTTGCTCGACTCGCCGTTGTAAGGTTCTCCCGGACCACTAATTGATTCGAAGTTACTTGACTCGCCGATATTAGGTTCTCCCAGACCACTAATTGCTTCGAAGTTACTTGACTCGCCGAAGTAAGGTTCTCCCAGACCACTAATTGCTTCGAGGTTGCTCGACTTGCAGATGTAAGGTTCTCCCAGACTACTAATTGCTTCGAAGTTGCCAGACTCGCCGAAGTAAGGTTCTCCCAGACCACTAATTGCTTCGAAGTTGCTCGACTCGCAGAAGTAAGGTTCTCCCAGACCACTAAATGCCACGAAATTGCTCGACTCGCCAAAGTAAGGTTCTCCCGGAACCCTAAGTGCCTCGAAATTGCTCGACTCGCCGAAGTAAGGTTCTCCCGCACCACTAATTGATTCGAAATTGCCCGACTCGCCGAAGTAAGGCTCTCCCGCACCACTAATTGCTTCGAGGTTGCTCGACTCGCCGAAGTAAGGTTCTTGCGGACCACTAATTGATTCGAAGTTGCTCGACTCGCCGAAGTAAGGTTCTCCCAGACCACTAATTGCCTCGAAGTTGCTCGACTCGCAGAAGTAAGGTTCTCCCAGACCACTAATTGCTTCGAAGTTGCTCGACTCGACGATGTATGGATCTCCGGAACCCTAAGTGCCTCGAAATTGCTCGACTCGCCGAAGTAAGGTTCTCCCGCACCACTAATTGATTCGAAATTGCCCGACTTGCCGAAGTAAGGTTCTCCCGCACCACTAATTGCTTCGAGGTTGCTCGACTCGCCGAAGTAAGGTTCTCCCGGAACCCTAAGTGCCTCGAAGTTACTCCAACCGTTGAAGTAACGGCACCCAGTTCCGCTAAGCGCCACCAACACATCTAATCCATCGAAATAACGGAACCTCGTTCCGCTATACGCCCTAGATTCCCCCGAACCGCCGAATTAACGGAACCTCGTTCCGTTATGCGCCCAAGATTCCCCCGAACCATCGAAATAGCGGAACCCTGTTCCGTTATGCGCCCTAGATTCCCCCGAACCATCGAAATAGCGGAACCTCGTTCCGCTATACGCCCCAGATTACCCCGAACCGCCGAAATAACAGAACCCTGTTCCGTTATGCGCCCTAGATTCCCTCAAACCATCGAAATAGCGGAACCCTGTTCCGTTATGCGCTCTGGAATCCCCCGAACCATCGAAATAGCGGAACCCGTTTCCGCTTTTGGCCGCGCCAATCGTGCCCAAACTTGACTAGTGGTCAGAATTCATCCTTTAGAATCAAACTCTCGTACAGCATTGATCCCCTTGCGAGAGCAAGTTCACGTTGCCCATGGGCCAATCTCCCTATCGTTTTTTACTATTGATCCATAGAACTTCTCTATTATCCAAAGCTGCCGCATGGTGATATTGTTAAACACAACATTAATTCTTACTTAACCGCTAGGAATTATGAGTTTAATAAAAAGAAATGTGGAGGGATCATCTCATGAAAAAATTAACGTTACTAGCAATCGCCCTAATTCTCGTCTTAACGGTTGCCGCATGCGGTAGCAAAAACAACAACGCCAGCAACGCAAGCAACTCCCCATCCAAGGAACCGGCGGCATCCTCCTCGGACGCGTCGCCAAGCGAGTCCACTTCGGCTAGCTCCGAAGCGCCGAAAGAGGTCAAGAAAATCATCGTAGGAACCGGCAACCAGTTTCCGAAGGTCGCTTTCCTCGACGAGAGCGGCAAGCTAACGGGATTCGACGTCGAACTCGTACGCGAAATCGACAAGCGACTGCCCGAGTACGAATTCGAGCTTCAAGTGCTTGATTTCACTAACATCCTGCTCAGCCTGGAAACGAAGAAAATCGACATGGCCGCACATGAGTTCGAGAAAAACCCGGAGCGCGAAGCGAAGTACCTATTCAACAAAGAACCTTACGCGCACTGGAAAAACAAAATCGTTGTATCCAAAAACAACAACGATCCGATCGAGACGCTTGACGATCTGAAAGGCAAGAAGTTCTACACGACCGCAACAAGCGCCGAAGCCACCATTCTCGAGAACTATAACAAGACGCACGACAATGCGCTTAAGATCGTCTATTCCAACGGCGGCGCCAACGACATCGCTCAGCAAATCTCTTCCGGTCGGGTAGACGCGACCATTGCCGCGGATTTCGTGCTTCCGCTTCTGGATACGGCGGGCAAGCTGAAAACTGTCGGCAAAGAGCTAAGCGAATCCGACATCCTGTTCCTTTTCCGCAAGAACGATCCGGAGCAACAGGCTCTCGCAGATGCGGTAGACAAAGCGATCGTCGAGCTGAAAGCAGACGGAACGCTTAAGAAACTCAGCGAACAATGGCTAGGTTTCGATGCCACCGAGTCGGAGAAATAGGTTCGCTACAAGAAAGGATGAAGACGGGTTATGGGTACGCCATTCGATATCGCTTACGTATACGAGTACTTCCTGAAGCTGCTGCCCTTCATCAGAATCTCTCTCCTTATCGTGTTCGGATCCATAGTCGTAGGAATGGGCGTCGGACTTCTCGTCGCCCTTCCCCGATTATACAAAGTCCCGGTGCTGCAGCGGTTTTCCCAAGTGTATGCTTCATTTTTCCGGGGAACGCCGATCTTGATCCAGTTATTCTTGATCTATTACTTGTTGCCGGAGCTGCTGAAGCTCGTATCGATCGACGTAACGAAAGTCCCGGTGTTGATCTTCGTTATCCTGGCGTACGGCTTGCATAGCGGGGCCTATTTTTCCGAAGGCATTCGCGCCGCGGTATCCGCGGTGGATAGGGGGCAAGTGGAAGCCGCATACGCGGTCGGCATGACCGGATACCAAGCGTTCACCCGCATCGTATTTCCGCAAGCCCTCGCGATCTCGATTCCGATCTTAGCGAATCTCATTATCGCGACGCTCAAAGATACATCTTTAGCGTTCACGTTGGGCGTCATGGAGCTTACGGGGAAAGCGCAGACGCTATTCACGGTTTCAAGGCACATGCTCGAAAGTTATCTCGCGCTGGCCATAGTCTACTTCATTCTTAGCTTCTTCCTGGAGAAAATGTTCAACTTCGCGGAGCGGAGATTACTGAAACATGAAGCTCCGATCGCGAAAGAAGATAAAGTACCGATGGGCCGAAAATGGCTGAACCGCACACTGGATCCGGACATCGCGTTAAGCAAAGGAGGCGCCGGCGTATGAAATGGGACTTCTCGTTTATTTGGACGGCGTTCTTGGATTTGCTTCCCGCCCTTCCGACCACGCTTTATATTACGGCCGTCTCCGTAAGCTGCGGGTTCGTCATTGGCTTGATCGTCACCTTATCGAGAATGTACAAAGTGCCGGTGCTTAGCCAAATAGGCACCGCCTACGTAACGTTCGTGCGCGGAACTCCGATGTTGACCCATCTGCTGATCGTCTATATCGGATTATCGATGTTGTTAGATCATTTGTCCGACAAGTTCGGGTGGTCGTTTAACTCCGTATCGATTCCGATGATCGGATTCGCTTATATCGCCTTCTCGATCACGGCCGGAGCTTACTTGGCGGAGGTCATCCGTTCCGGATTGCTGGCAGTAAACAAAGGACAGCTCGAAGCCGCTTATTCCGTAGGCATGACGACATTCCAAGCGCTTCGCCGAATCGTATTCCCGCAAGCGTTCGCCGCCGCGCTCCCGAATCTATCGAATTCGCTCATCGGAATGTTGCACGGTTCTACGCTCGCTTTTACCGTTTCGGTCGTCGATATCAACGCCAAGGCGCAGATCGTAGCTTCGACCAACTGGAAGTTTCCCGAGGCTTATTTGGCCGCGGCGCTTCTCTTCTGGGGCTTGACGGTCTTGATCGAAAGAGGGACCGCATTGCTCGAGAAAAGAATTAACGTCTACAACCGCGGAGGTGTCGCATGATCCATCTGAAGCGAATAACGAAGTCATTCGGTCGCAACGAGGTGCTAAAGGGAATCGACCTGACCATCCGCAAAGGGGAGGTCGTAGCGATCGTCGGACCGAGCGGCTCGGGAAAAACAACGTTGCTGAGATGCATCAATTACTTGGAGAAACCCAGCGACGGGGAAATCTCGATCGACGAATTCTCCGTTCATTTCAAGAAACCCCATAAAAAAGACATTCACGCTTTGCGCCAGAAAAGCGCGATGGTTTTCCAGCAGTACAATCTTTTTCGCCATAAGACCGCTCTGGAGAACGTGATGGAAGGGCTCGTCGTCGTTCAAAAGATACCGAAAGAGGAAGCGAGAAAGAGGAGCGTAGAGCTGCTGGAGAAAGTGGGGTTAGGCGATAAATTGGACTCGTATCCGAGCCAGTTATCCGGAGGTCAGCAGCAACGCGTTGGCATCGCCCGGGCTCTAGCGCTTAATCCGGAAGTCATTCTATTCGACGAACCGACCTCCGCCCTCGATCCGGAGCTTGTCGGCGAAGTGCTGGGGGTTATCCGCAAGATCGCCAAGGAAGGAATTACGATGATCATCGTCACTCATGAAATGGCCTTCGCTCAGGACGTGGCCAATCATGTCGTCTTCATGGAGGGCGGCGTCATCGTCGAGGAAGGTCCGCCTAACGTCATTTTCAACGTCCCCAAGGAGGAGAGGACGAAACAGTTTCTGGCGAGATATACGTCCGAGAGCGCTTATTCTATTTAACCGAACGGAGTGAATCATAGATGGCATTAAAATTCGGTATATTGGACCAAAGCATCGTTTTTCCCGGCCAGACGCCTTCCGAGGCGCTGAACAATACGATCAAGCTGGCGCAGCTCGCGGAATCTCTAGGCTTCGACCGATTCTGGGTATCGGAGCACCACGATTCGCCGCAGATGGCGGGAGCTTCCCCCGAAGTGCTCATCTCCCATCTACTCGCGCGTACGGAACGGATCCGCATCGGTTCCGGAGGCGTTATGCTGCAGCATTACAGCCCTTACAAAGTGGCGGAGAACTTCAACGTGCTCGCTTCGTTGGCCCCGGGAAGGGTAGATTTGGGTATCGGTCGCGCGCCAGGCGGGCTTCCTCGTTCGACGAAGGCGCTGCAGAAGGGACTCGGCGAAGCGGATACGCTCGGCGATAAATTGCTCGAACTCGAGAAGCTGCTACATGGTCAGCTGGACGAAGAACATCCGCTCGCGGGCTTGCAAGCGAATCCGTTGCCGGTGCAACCTGCGGAAATCTATTTGCTCGGAACGAGTCTTTCGAGCGCTCGCTTAGCGGCCGAGAGAGGTTATCCTTACGTGTTCGCGTTGTTCATTAACAACGATCCGGAAGCGGCGAAGGCCGCGTTCGATACGTACCGAGAGCATTTCAACCGCGAGACGGGGCGGGAACCGATTTCCATTCTGGCGCTATCCGTCATTGCCTCCGATACGGAGGAGGAAGCAAACGAAATCGCAGGCCATTTCAAGAGCGTTCGCGTAACGCTTGCCAGCGGCAAAACGGTTAACGTAGGTTCGCTGGAACAAGCGGAGGAGTTCGCGAGGCAAGCCGGCGAGACGTATACCGCGGAAGTTCGTGATGCGGATATTACTCGGGGAACGAAGGAAACCGTCCGCAAGAGATTGCTTGAGTTAAGAGACTTGTACGACGCCGACGAACTGATCTTTACGACGATCATCCCGGATTTCGCGAAACGGGTAAGATCGTTCCAATTGTTAAAAGAAGCTTTCGAGGAACAAACGGTATAACGAGATAAGTTACGAGCGATCCACAAATAGAGAAGGAGGAGCGAAAATGGGCGATTTAACGGCGAAGCGGCTCGAACGAAAGCTGATTGAGATCAGGCGGCGATTGCACGAGAATCCGGAGCTTTCCCACGAGGAATTCGAGACGACGGCGGCAATCCGGGGCTGGCTCGGCGAAGCGGGAATCCGAATCGCCGAGCAATACCCGCTCGCGACCGGCGTCGTGGCCGAGGTCGGAGGAACGCGCGGAGGGCCGGTTATCGCCATCCGCGCGGATATCGACGCGCTCCCGATTCAGGAGGAGACGGGACTTCCGTTCGCTTCGCGAATTCAGGGCAAGATGCATGCTTGCGGCCACGATTTCCATACCGCGGCCGCGCTAGGAGCGGCGTTACTGCTTAAGCAACGCGAGCACGAGCTTCCGGGTACGGTGAGATTCCTGTTCCAG
This sequence comes from Cohnella endophytica, assembly GCF_003628305.1. Classification (GTDB taxonomy): domain Bacteria; phylum Bacillota; class Bacilli; order Paenibacillales; family Paenibacillaceae; genus Cohnella; species Cohnella endophytica. The sequence continues at coordinate 345,565 of NZ_RBZM01000005.1, forward strand.
CCAGCGGAAGAGAAGGCTAAAGGCGCTTCGCAGGTCATCGCGAGCGGCGCCTTGGAAGACGTCGAAGCGATATTCGGCTTGCATAACAAGCCGGATTTGCCCGTCGGTACGATCGGCATCAAATCCGGGCCTATCATGGCCGCGGCGGACGGCTTCGTCGTAGAGGTTGAAGGCCGCGGAACTCACGCTGCCGTGCCCGAAGCCGGTATCGATCCGATCGTGGCTTCGGCCCATATCATTACCGCGCTTCAGTCGATCGTCAGCCGCAACGTCAGCGCTTTGGAGAGCGCGGTCATCAGCGTTACGAGGCTGAATAGCGGAACGGCATGGAACGTTATCGCCGAGAAAGCCGTATTCGACGGGACATTAAGAACGTTCGATGAGAAAGTGCGCTTAAAGGTGCGCGAACGTTTCGAACAGATCGTGACCGGCGTCGGGACGGCACTCGGAACCGAGACGAAGATCAAATGGTTGGTCGGACCTCCCGCCGTCGTCAACGATCCGAAATGGGCCGAAAGGTCGGCCAAGACGGCCGCCGCGCTCGGCTTGACGATCGTAGAGCCGAAGCCTTCCCCGGCGGGAGAAGATTTCGCTTTCTACCTGAGGGAAACCCCGGGCATCTTTTTCTTCTTGGGTACGTCGGGGCCGCAGGAATGGCATCATCCCGCATTCGACGTTGACGAGCGGTCGCTGCCGATTGCTGCAGAGTTTTTCTCCGCGCTGGCGGTCGATGCCTTAGAGCAACTTTACGGTTCGCACCCGGATGATTCGAGTTCGGACGCGATCTTGAGCACGGGAAGCCAATAGGAGGAAATGACGATGCGGCAACAATACGATGTCATCGTCGTAGGCGCGGGATCGATGGGAATGAGCGCCGGATACGAATTAGCGCGACGCGGCTTAAAAACCCTTTTGATCGACGCTTTCGATCCGCCGCATGCGATGGGTAGCCACCACGGCGAGCCTCGGTTGATCCGGCACGCTTACAGCGGCGGTCCGACGTACGTGAAGCTCGCGCTAAGGGCTGACGAACGTTGGCGCGAACTTGAAGCCGCAACGGGAGAAAAGCTGTTGGAGCGATCGGGCGTGCTTAATATCGCGGATCCGAACGTTTACTCGTACGAAGGACGATTCCCGGATGCCGCGAACTACGGCGTGAGAATCGAAGACCTGACCGCTCGCGATATCCGGGAACGTTGGCCAGGAGTTGTCGTTCCCGACCATTATCGGGCGATGTTCGAACCGGATGCCGGATATTTGTACAGCGAGAAATGCATAACCGCTTATCGGAAATTAGCCGTGGAAGCGGGAGCCCGTTTGCTTACGAATACATTTGTCACCGGCATCCGGCCGGAAAAAGCTTTCGTGACAGTCACAACGGGAGAAGAGTCATACATCGCGGACCAAGTCGTACTTACCGCGGGTGCATGGTATCGGTCGTTCGCTTCCTTGATCGACGTCCCGGTTAGGGCGGTACGCAAGGTTGTCGGATGGTTCCGGCCGGAAAACGATTCTTTCGATGCCGGGTCTTTTCCCGGATTTACGTACGGCGACGCTAGCGGGGGCTATTACGGTTTTCCCAGCATCGGCGGCGCAGGGGTCAAGATCGGCCGGCACGACGGAGGCGTTCCCTGGCAACCGGGGGAACCGCTTGAGCCTTTCGGGGCTTATCCCGACGACGAGGCGGATTTGCGAGCGGCGCTAGAGGCGTTCTTGCCGGGCGCCGCCGGAGAACTCATACGCGGGGTCGCGTGTAAATACGAGATCACGCCCGATGAGGACTTCCTGATCGACGCCCATCCCGAACATCCGAACGTGCTACTCGCCGGCGGATTTTCCGGGCACGGCTTCAAGTTCGCAAGCGCCGTCGGAGAACTGTTGGCGGACCGGATCGAGCTGGGAAGTTGGGGGCGCGACATTGATTTATTTTCGCTATCGCGGTTCTCCCCAACGAAATCAACAAATTCGCTTTAATTAAGAAGGAGGCAATCCAATGAGCCAACATGAAGCTCCGGTCGATATCGACTCGTATTTGCATACTTACGAACAGCTGCATCAAGCGATAGAAGGATTGTCCGAAGACCAACTCCGATGGAAGCCTTCGGAGAAGCAATGGAGCGTAACGGAGGTACTAACGCATCTGGCGGACCATAACATCGTCGTCTCATTCCGCTTGCGCGAGATTTTGTCCGGCTCGGAAGTTCGTCTGCCCGCGTTCGGCCAAGATTCTTGGGTAGCCGGCCAGAAGGCGAACGAAGGAAACGCTTCGGACGTCCTGGGTATTTTCCGCAGCTTGCTCATTTACAATAGCTTGACGTTCCGCAGGTTAACCGCCGAGGATTGGAACAAAACGGGCGTGAATTTCAAAGGCGAGACGGTAACTCTGGCCACGATCATTAAGGGGTTCATCTCGCACGTTCATCATCATCTGGGGCAAATCGATCGCATTAAGAAAGCTGAGACTAAGCATGTCGGCCTAACGGAATAAAGATCGAAACAAAACGAGAGCGAAAGCAGGTGGAGGATATGACGGATCGGAAAGTCATCATACGCCAGGCCGCGGACAGCGATAGGGAAGCGATCATACGGGTGTTGCTGGATGCTTACGGGCAATACGAGAATACGCTCTCCTCGGAGCGTTGGGTGCAATACAAGGAAAGTTTTCTCCATGCAATCGACGCCCCTACGACGAGAGATCGGCTAGTCGCCGAGGTGGATGGGGATATCGTCGGAAGCGTGTTTCTATATGACTCCTCCGAGACGGCATACGGCGCTCCGCAGTTGGAAATTCATAACCCGATAATTCGTTTGCTCGGAGTATCGACCCAAGCTCGCGGACTCGGCATTGCGACGGAATTGATTCGCGCCAGCGCCAGATTGGCGTTGGAAGGCGGGGCCGACACGCTTCATCTTCACACTTCGGACATGATGGATTCGGCGGTCCGACTCTACGAACGGCTTGGCTTCGAACGGGCTTACGACAAGGAGTTCCAGAACGGGGACATCTTGGTGAAGAGCTACCGGCTGCATTTAAGGGGAACGGCGTTATTGCACTCTTAACCAATCAAGCGTTCATCCTAAAGGAGGAATTCGAATGGCTAGAAGCAAAAAATTGAAGCTCGGAACGATCATCCACGGGGTTGGCGGCAACGTGTCGGCATGGCGGCATCCGGAAGTTCCCGTCGATGCCAGCGTGAACTTCGAATTTTACAAGAAGCAAGCCCGGGTCGCGGAGGCGGGCAAGTTCGATCTCGTCTTCATCGCCGACGGCTTGTATATTAACGAGAAGTCGATTCCCCACTTTCTGAACCGGTTCGAGCCGATCACGATTTTGTCGGCGCTCGCCGCGGTCACGAGCAACATTGGTCTCGTCGGCACGTTGTCGACTTCGTATAGCGAGCCGTTCACCGTGTCTCGCCAGTTCGGTTCGCTCGATCACATAAGCGGAGGCCGCGCGGGTTGGAATGTCGTAACTTCTCCACTCGAAGGCTCCGCGAAAAACTACGGTAAGCCGGAGCATCCGACGCATGACGAACGCTACAAGATCGCGGAGGAATTTTTGGAAGTGTCCCGCGGGTTATGGGATTCGTGGGAAGACGACGCGTTCGAGCGGAACAAGGAAAGCGGCGTGTTCTTCGATCCGTCCAAGATGCACCGGCTGGATCATAAGGGAGAGTATTTCTCCGTGCAAGGACCGCTCAATATCGCGCGTTCCAAGCAAGGGCATCCGGTAATCTTCCAAGCGGGCTCGTCCGAGAGCGGCAGGAAATTGGCGGCGAAGAGCGCGGATGCCGTGTTCACCGGTCACGAGAACATCGAAGAGGCGAAAGCTTTTTATAAGGATGTGAAGGATCGCGCGGTCGCATTGGGACGTTCTCGCGACGACATCGCGATCTTCCCGGGCATCGGGCCGATCATCGGGGAGACGGAGGAAGATGCGGAGCGCAAATATTTGGAGTACGCGAATTTGGTGACGATCGACAAAGCTTTGGAATATTTGGGACGGTTTTTCGAGCATCATGATTTCTCGCAGTACCCGCTCGACGAGCCGTTCCCTGAGCTCGGGGACTTGGGCACGAACAGCTTCCGCAGCGGAACGGACAAGATCAAACAGATCGCCCGCGAGCAGGGGCTGACGCTTCGCGAGGTGGCGATCCGCTCGGCGACGCCGCGCAGCGAATTCATCGGGACGGCGGAGAAAGTCGCCAACCTGCTTCAGCGTTGGCACGAGGAGGAAGCCGCCGACGGCTTCATCATTTACGCCTCGACTCCGGACGCTCTGAGCGACTTCGTCGAACGCGTCGTTCCGTTGCTGCAAGAGCGGGGCATCTACCGCACCGAATACGAGTCCGATACGCTTCGCGGCAACCTTGAGCTGCCGATTCCGGAGAACCGTTATACGGTCGCCAAGGTTAATAACTAAATTCATTTGCCAAGTCCCCGTTTCAACGCTAATTGCGTTGGAACGGGGACTTTTTGTATTGAAAGGAAATTAATATTGAGCGCTGTAGTTGGAGTTGGTCAAATTAAATGAGTGCGGAGAGTGGAAGGTGGGCGCCGTAGTTGGAGTTAGTCAAGCTAAATGAGTGCGGGGAGTGGAGGATGAGCGCTGTAGTTGGAGTTAGTCAAGCTAAATGAGTGCGGGGAGTGGAGGGTGAGCGCGAAACGTGCCGTTTTCTATCGTTTTCTGGGGAATGAATCTTCTTGATCTCCAAAGGGGCTTGCATTAGACTTATAAGTAATCAAGCCCCAAAAAGAATAGCAGGGTAGGCAATGGTGCCTAGGATAGAGAACGAGTATCGTTCTTGAGCCTGGGCACCTTTTTGTCGTGCCGCGACAGACGATCGATTCCGAGAAGCGAAGAGGTGAAGGGAGTGAACCGTCAACCGATCAGGGGAGTTCCGTTAGCCGTGAGGATCATTCCGAACGTGGACGCGGGACTGGCGATTCAGCTAAAGCTTCGACCGCATATCCGCAGCTTAGGCTTATTCACGTCGACCGTAGATGACGTGGGTTATACGGCGGTGGACGAAGCGACGAAAAAGGCGGCGGTAGAGGTCGTATATGCCCGTTCATTCTATGCGGGCTCAGGACATGCTTCGGGCCCTCTGTCCGGAGAGTTCATCGGCATTATCGGAGGGGAGACGCCGGCGGAAGTAAGAAGCGGGTTGGACGCGGCTCTCGGGCTGATGGAAAGCGGCGCATGCTTCTACGCGTTGAACGAAGAGCAATCGCATGCGTATTATGCTCACGTGATTTCGCGAACGGGATCTTATTTGTCCCATGTGGCGGGTATTCCCGAAGGCGAACCACTCGCTTATTTGATAGCGCCGCCGCTCGAAGCCGTGTTCGGGCTGGATGCCGCGCTGAAAGCGGCGGACGTGCGGTTGTGCCAATTTTACGGTCCGCCTACGGAGACGAATTTCGGCGGCGGGCTGCTGACGGGCAGTCAATCGGCTTGCAGTGCGGCGGCGGAAGCTTTCGCCCAAGCGGTGTCCGATGTGGCTCTTTATCCGAAGAAATGAGGCGGTGACAAGAAATGGCCGACCCGACGAAAGCATTAGGAATGATCGAGACGCGAGGAATTCCCGCATTATTCGCTGCCGCGGACGCGGCGGCGAAGACGGCCGACGTACAAGTGACCGCTTACGAGAAGGCGGATGCCGGCATCGTGACGATTTACGTTCTTGGCGACGTGTCTTCGGTGAAGACGGCGGTTGAAGCCGGAGCGGAGGCGGCCAAGAAAGTCGGCATATTGTTGGCAACCCACGTCATCGCCCGGCCGGATGCTTCCGTGTATGCCATGGTACGGTCCAAGCTTCCCAAGCCGACAACGGATAACTCTTTCGAAGAGAAGATCCAGATCACACTTGAGAACGGCCCTAATGAACCTGAATTGGCAGAGCTGGGCAAGCGAACGGTATCGCAGCTTCGCGTTCTCGCGCGGCAAATACCCGATTTTCCTTTATCGGCGAAAGAGATCGGGACCGCGAAAAAAGCTCTCTTGCTTAAGCTCCTGACCGAACGGGATAACGAGGAAAGGGGCGGCGTGGTGGAATGATGCTGGACGGAGATTTGCAGGGCATCCAGGAAGCGAGAAACGCGTTGAAGGAAGCGAAGCAAGCACAGAAGCTGCTGGAGAAAATGACGCAATCGCAGATCGACGAGATCGTGTCCCGAATGGCCATAACCGCGGAAAAGGAAGCCGAGAGGTTGGGGACTCTGGCGGTGGAGGAGACGGGCTTCGGCGTTCCGGCGGACAAGAAGGCGAAAAACCTGTTCGTAGCCCATGACGTCTATCAAGCTATCCGTAATATGCGGACCGTCGGCATCGTCCGCAAAGACGAGCAAAAGCGGGTATGGGAAATCGTGCAGCCGATGGGCGTCGTAGCCGCGATCATACCTTCGACGAATCCGACGTCTACGGTCCTATTTAAGTGCATGATCGCCTTAAAGGCACGCAACGCCATCGTCATTAGCCCGCATCCGTCCGCTCTGCGTTGTTCCCTTGAAGCTGCGAACGCGATGCGCGACGCGGCCGAACATGCGGGTGCACCGCTTGGCCTCATACACTGCTTGACGCGGCCATCCTTGGAAGCAACGCAGGAACTGATGAGACACAAGCTGACGGACGTTATTCTCGCCACGGGCGGAACGGCCATGGTCAAAGCCGCATACAGCTCGGGCAAGCCGGCGTACGGGGTAGGACCGGGCAACGTTCCTGTGTATATTCACCGAAGCGCCGATCTGCGGCAAGCCGTCGCGCGAATCGTGCAAAGCAAGACGTTCGATAACGGCACGATCTGCGCTTCGGAGCAGGCGCTCGTCGTGGACGAACCGATTAAGCGAGAGCTTATGGGAGAACTGGAGCGACAGGGCGCCTATTTCCTGAACGAACGGGATAACGAGAAAGTCGGCGCGATTCTCATGGCCGGCAAAGGGATGAACCCGAAGGTCGTCGGGAAATCTCCGCGCGCGATCGCGGAGTTGGCGGGTATCGAGATCCAGGACCACGTACGGGTTCTCATTGCGGAGGAATCCCTAGTCGGACCGGAGCATCCGTATTCCAACGAGAAGCTGTGTCCCGTTCTAGCGCTCTACACGGTTCGAGATTGGCAAGAGGGTTGTCGACTGTGCATCGAGCTCTTGGAGCAAGGAGGAATGGGCCATACGCTTGGCATTCATTGCGAGGATCTGGAGATCATCGAAGCGTTCGGCTTGGAGAAGCCCGCTTCGCGGATCGTCGTGAACAGCGGAACGACGTTCGGCGGCATCGGCGCGACGACCGGGATATTCCCCTCGATGACGCTAGGCTGCGGCTCGTTCGGAAGCAACATCACGTCGGACAACATCGGGCCTCAACATCTTCTTAACGTGAAACGGGTAGCTTTCGGGATTCGGGAAATGCCCGAACCGGATGACCAACCCCCTCTTGCTCAGAAGGCGGAAGAGAGGGTAGTCGCGACGTTAGGCGACATTTATGGCAAAGGCGGCATTACGAGGGAAGAAGTTACTAAGATCGTGAAACAAGTATTGGCCGAAATGCAACCACAATAAGGAGGAATGGGAAATGGCAGGAGAATTGACGGCGCTTGGGATGATCGAAACGAAAGGTTTGGTGGGCTCGATCGAAGCTGCGGACGCCATGGTCAAGGCGGCAAACGTAAAGCTGATAGGGAAGGTGCACGTCGGAGGAGGGCTCGTAACCGTCATGGTTCGCGGAGACGTCGGAGCGGTCAAGGCCGCCACAGATGCGGGAGCCGCAGCGGCGGAGAAGATCGGAGAGCTCGTGTCGGTACACGTCATACCAAGGCCGCACTCCGATATCGAGTCGATTCTTCCGAAGCTTGAAGGATAAGCGGCGTAATGGCGCTGATTACGGAAAAGAGCCTGAGGGCGATGTTAGGCAAAGGGCATGGACTTCCGAATCCTTTTCCGCTAGCAGAGGGCGATCGGGTAACTCCCGCGGCAGCGGATTTCCTGAAGGATAGGCGAATCGGGCTTCGTCGTACCCCCGGGGTGCCGGTCTCTCGTACCTCGCTTATTCCGGTCGGCGTGTCGAATCGCCACGTTCATCTGTCGCCGGAACACGTCGAGGCGCTATTCGGAACCGGATACGAGTTAAAGCCCCTTAGGGAATTGTCCCAGAAGGGCCAATTCGCGGCGCAAGAAACGGTGACGCTGATCGGACCGAAAGGGGCGATACCTAGCGTACGGATTCTGGGACCGGCTCGCGGTTCTTCTCAAGCGGAGATCTCGCAAACGGATGGTTATCGGTTGGGGGTATCCCCGGCGGTTCGGCTTTCGGGCGACATTCGGGGTACGCCGGGGATCGTGCTCGCCGGGCCGGCCGGAACGATTTCGCTTGAGGAAGGCTTGATCGTGGCGCGTAACCATGTCCATCTGTCGCCCGAAGAAGCGCAGGAATTGTCCGTTCAGCCGGGAGATCGGTTGCTTCTGCAGACGCTCGGGGACCGGCCGATTATTTTCGCGGATGCGGTCGCCCGGATAAGCCCCCGGTTCTCGCTCGACTTTCATATCGATACGGATGAAGCCAATGCGGCCGCGCTTCGTACGGGAGATAGGGTTCGACTGGTCGGAATCAACATGCGTATCGCGGATTTGTTCAAAGGAGGGCTGCGGTGAAGATGGACGATGAGATCAAGCCGCTCGTAAAATCGGTCGTCCTCGAGCTGTTCGAGGTTTGGAAGCGGGACGCCGACAGGCAGCGGCCGAAACCGAAAGTTCTCTATATTTTTTGCGACAGCACGGCGCATGAGGCTTACACCGATCATTTTATCCATTTGCGCAATCACGGGGTATGCCACGACATTTTATTTTTGGACGGAGAAACCTCGGGCTGGCTTGGCATGCATAAGCTCGAGTGCGGCGGTGCCGGACGGATTCTGGCCGCCGACGAATTCGCTCCCGCTCCGCTTGAGGTCCCGGGAGATTACGACGGAATCGTCATTCCGGAAATCGATCTGGATAACGCCGCGAGGGTGGCTCTCGGAATGAAGGGAACGATCAAGGCAGAGATCGTATTCGCCTCGCTCGTTCAAGGGAAGTTCGTGCTCGTCGGCGAGGACAGTCCCGGATTGAAGCGGTCCGACCGCCGAACGTTAAAGACGATCTCCCTGCCGCAACCGTTTGTTCATTTGTTTTCTTATTACAAGCAGGAACTGCGTATGTACGGAGTGGAATTGGCTCCGCAGAAACGGCTGGCCGAGCTTGTCGTCGAACGACTTGTCTCAAGCCGCAAGCGATCGGAGATGGTAGAAACAGTCGCTATGGCAGAGCCGCATCCACAGACGGAAACGGACAATCCAGTTCGATCCGATGCCGATAACGATCCGTCGCGCCTCGCGTTCGAAGGCAAACTCGTCAGCGCTCAATGGGTGAGCGACAAGCTCAAGGGCATTGTCCCTACTTTCGGCGAACTGGTCGTTTCCAAGAAGACGATCGTTTCTCCTCTCGCGAGAGATATGCTGAAGGATCGCGGTATAACGATCCGTTACGCCGACGAAGGAGGCGTGTGACATGTTCCTGGGCAGGGTAATCGGCAGCGTATGGGCAACGCAGAAGGAGGAAGGGATGGATAACCTGAAGCTCATGGTCATTCAGCCGATCGACTTCCGCAACGCGGACGCCGGGCAGCACGTCATCGCCGCGGACCGCATCGGAGCGGGCGTCGGAGAGAAGGTGATCGTATCCCGGGGCAGTCCGGCGAGAATCTTGTTCGGCGGCAGAATGGTGCCGATCGACGCGATGATCGTCGGCATCGTGGACAGCTTCGACGTGATGCCGGAGAAACCGGACGAGGAGGAAACGGCTTGGAAGAGCAGCAGAAGCAGCGGGTAATCCAAGAGTACGTTCCGGGCAAGCAATTGACCTTATGCCACGTCATCGCGAACCCGGACCCGATACTGTATACGAAGCTCGGAATCGACGAGCGCAACGCGATCGGCATCCTTACGTTGACGCCGACGGAAACGGCGATTATCGCGGCGGACGTCGCCACGAAAGCGGCCGACGTCGGCATCGGTTATTTGGATCGCTTCACGGGGTCGCTCGTCATAACCGGCGAAGTATCCGCCGTTGAGATGGCGCTAGCGGCGGTCAATACGTTTCTGAGAGAGAAGCTGCAGTTCTCGATCGCGGCGCTCACGAGGTCTTAGCCGATGGGCAGAATCATGCTCATCGGGGCGGTCGGCTCCGGCAAATCGTCGCTAATCAAGGCGTTAGCGGATTCGCCCGGACAAGTGGCGAAGACGCAGAGCTTAATCTACTACGACGGGTTAATCGATACGCCCGGCGAATATATGGAAAATCCGCTTTTCTACCGTTCGCTTATGGCCACATCCCACCAAGCATCTGCCGTTTTGCTCGTTCAGGACGCCACGCGCGACAGAAACGGTTTCCCTCCAGGTTTCGCCGGAGGGTTCCCGATTCCCGCGATCGGCGCGGTGACCAAGACGGATCATCCTTCAGCGAACGCGGACCGCGCGGTCGCGCTGCTTAGACAAGCATTGCCGCAAGGCGAGATCGCGCTGACTTCCGCGCACTCCTCCATCGGCATAGAACGACTTCGTGCGCTGCTCGAGCAATTCGCCCGCCCGCAAAATAAGTAAAGAAACGACAGCCGAATCCGACAACGTACCTCACGCTCCTATGCCACAATAGACATATCCATAGCAAATTCATAACGGTGGGGGATGCCGATGGGAACGATTAAGGAACTTTGTCTTGAGCACACCTTGCTTAGCGCGCAGGATGCGGAAACGATCGAGGCTCTGGCGCGTCACTTGCAATTGATCGCGGATGTGTCCCAAGCGGACGTGTTCATCGATTGTCCTTTGCCGGACAAAGGTTCGGCCCTTGTTGTCGCGCAGGCGCAACCCGCTACTGCTCCATCTCTGTACCGAACTTCCGTCATCGGTCAGCATGCTTACGCCCGCAACGAACCCGCCGTGATGTTCAGTCTGATCTCGGGCGAAGCCGTCGTCGGTTCCCGCGGCATTTCCCAAGAGCAAATCGCGATGCAACAGAACGTGTCTCCGATCGCGAACCGGCAGGGCAAGATCATCGGCGCGCTCATTATGGAACAGGACATTTCAGAGAAGGTGGAGCAGGAACGCAACGTGGAGCGATTGGTGGAAACGACCGAGCAACTTAGCGAAACTTTGCTCGCGATGGCCATGTCCGAAGGTAGAGTTCAATCCCTTATGCATGAGGGGATCATCCTTTTCGACGACAAAGAACGATTGACGTACGTAAATCCCCGGGCAAGAACGCTGCTTCATGAGATGGGCAAGCCTGGCATTGCGATCGGCGACGAGATTACGCGCTTGTTCTTCGACCGCGAGCAGTGGCGAAACGTATTCGAGCCGACGGGATTCCTGTGCCGGGAGCTGCAGAACGGCAAGCTTGCGTTCGAGTTGAAAGCAGTCGCCATCTATCGCGCGGGCAGAAAGGTCGGAGGACTCCTGCTCATCCGCGACATCTCGGAGCTTAAGGATAAAGAGAAACAGCTCATGATCAAATCCGCCGTCATTAAAGAAATTCACCATAGGGTCAAAAATAATTTGCAAACCGTCTCCAGTCTATTGAGGCTTCAGATGCGCAGAACGAAGCTGGCCGAAGTCGCCAGGGTGTACCGCGACAGCATTAACCGGATCAACAGCATCGCCGTCATTCACGAGATGCTGGCTTACGAAGGGCTGGATACGATTCATTTTAACGACGTGGTCGACCGAATCTCGCGAACGATCTTATCGTCGTCGGCGAAACCCGACCAAACGGTGAAGGTGCGGCTGACAGGGGACGAGCTCCATCTGCGATCGGACGTAGCGACGACGCTTGCGCTCGTGTTAAACGAATTGATCCAAAACTGCGTCTTGCATGCGTTCGGGGAACGTTCGCAAGGGGAAATCGTCATCTCGATAAGGAACACGGGACTCGTTATCGACGTTCAGGTTACGGACAATGGTTGCGGTATCGACGCCAGCGCCGAACCCGAAGGCGGCGGGACGCATCTCGGCTTGAAAATCGCGGAAACGCTCATCGAAGAAAACTTGGACGGCCATATCAGCATCGTATCCGACGAACGGGGCACGAACGTTCGAATCGCTTTTCCCGTCGCCTATTATCCGGCGGAAGCGGAAGATGAAGGAGGCTGAGCGATCATGAAACCGACGATCGCGCTCGTGGATGACGATCCGATCATCCGCATGGACATACGTGAGATGCTGGAGGAGCACGGCTATTCCGTTATCGGAGAAGCCAGGAACGGGCAAGAGGCCATCGAGCTTGCGGCCTGCCGCAAGCCGGATCTGATTCTCATGGACGTGAAGATGCCGCGAATGAACGGGATTAAAGCCGCGCGATTGATCCGCAAGTTTCACGAGCCCGCGATCGTCATGCTGACTGCTTATAGCCAGAAGGAAACGGTCGAAGAAGCGCGCCAGTCCGGCGTGACGGCGTATCTCCTCAAGCCGGTGACGGAGGAAAACTTGATCCCGGCGATCGAGATCGCGCTTAGCCAGAAGGAACGCATGGACGAGATGAAGGAAGCCTTATCCCAGCTCAAGCAATCGATCGAAGACAGGAAGTTGGTAGAGAAAGCGAAAGGCATCGTCATGAAGGCCTATGCTTTGGACGAGGAAGGAGCGTATCGGAAAATGCGAGGAGCCAGCATGAAGAGCCGCCTTTCTTTGCAACAGGTCGCGGAGCATATTCTCGAAGGTCGCTCGGAACGGTTATCCGGATTAGCCGGAAACGGTTGAGCGAATGAATGGGATGAACGGTATTAACGGAATGGAATCTTCGTGGATTACGAGCGCGGGAATCGATGTCGGAACGAGCACGACGAAATTGATCGTCAGCCGGTTAAAGCTGGCGCGAACATCGGGAGCGCTAAGCTTGCCCCGTTACGAAATCGCCGAACGCGAGTTGTTGTACGCGAGCCCGATCTATGATACGCCGCTTATCGGAACGGACGAGATCGACGCGGAGCGTGTATGGGGATTGCTTTCCGGAGAGCTTCAGAAGTCCGGCGTCGCCAAGTCCGATTTGAAATCGGGAGCGGTCATCATAACCGGAGAAACGGCGACGAAGCGGAATGCTAGCCGAATCGTTCATCTGCTTGCCGAACAAGCCGGCGATTTCGTCGTCGCGACCGCGGGGGCGGACTTGGAGGGAATACTCGCGGGGAAAGGAGCCGGGGCTGATCTGCGGTCGCTTCGGACGAAAGGCGCGGTCGCGAACATCGACGTCGGCGGGGGGACGGCGAACGTCGCGATCTTCCGGCGGGGGAAAGCCGTCGCCACGGTCACCTATCGCATCGGCGGAAAATTGATTCAATTGGACCGGCAAGGTACCTTGCTCTTCATTTCCCCGTCCATCCGCCCTTGGTTAGAGGCTAACGGGTATGCTTTACAAACCGGAGCGACGATTCCATTCGGACGGCTCCGCGAAATAAGCCTTAAGCTGTGCCGAGCGATGCTCGAGGATTTGACGGGAGACGGAACCGGCGAGGAAGCCCGCTTGCTTCGGCTCGGTCAACCGCTTGCCGCGAGTCCGGCGATCGAGGAATGGCGCGTATCCGGGGGAGTCGGGGAACTGATGAACGGCAAATCGCCGGAGACCCTTGCCGAAACGGCGCTGTATCAAGATATGGGTCCCTTGCTCGCCCATTCGCTCAAAGCCTGCATGGAAAATTACACGACGATTCGTATTGCTCTGCCTGAAGAGACAGTAAGGGCGACCGTAATCGGAGCGGGAATGCAAAGCACCGAAATCAGCGGCGCGACCGTTTTCATGGACGCGAAGCTGCTCCCGATCCGCAACTTGCCGGTTTTGAAAACGGAGATCGGGGAGGCGCTCAGGGAACAGCCGTCCAGGCTTACGGAATTATTGGCGGATACGATGCGGACGGGAGCGGCTTTGTACGATCGGGAGTCGTCTCCTCCTTTCGCGATCGCGATCGACACCGGCCGATCAGCGCCGGGTTATGCTTTCATGCAATTACTCGCCGAACGGCTTCATGAGCAATATTCGCGTTATTTTCCTCATTGCGGAGTACTTGCGGTCATCTGCGAACGCGACATGGCGCAGGCTTTCGGTCAAGCGCTCCAGAGACGGTGCGGAGAACGGACGAGAGTGTTGTGCATCGATCAGATTCGGGTAGAGCATGGGGATTATATCGATTTGGGAGAGCCGATCTCGGGGATGATGATCCCCGTCGTGGTGAAGACGCTCGCTTTCGATAGCGGGAAAGGGTGAAGGAAGGTTGAAGCTGGCGACGACCGTGCTGGGCAGAACCTATCAGTTCAAGAGCTTAAAGGAAGTGCTCGCGAAGGCGAACGAGGAAAAGTCGGGCGACCAGCTAGCGGGTATTGCGGCGGAGGATGCCAAGGAACGGATCGCGGCCAAGCTCATTCTGTCCGATCTGACTTTGGCCGATCTCCGCAACAATCCGTTGCTTCCCCCGGAAACCGACGAAGTATCCCGCGTGATCGAAGAAGCCGTCAACGAGAAAATATTCGGCGAAATTCGCAATTGGTCGATCGCGGAGCTAAGAGAGTATTTGTTGCGTCAGGATACGGATAACGATCGGATCCGGAGATTGTCGAGGGGGTTGACGAGCGAGATGGTGGCCGCGGCGGCGAAGCTGATGAGCAATCTCGATCTCGTGCAGGCAGCGGGCAAGATCGAAGTCGTCACGCATTGCAACATTTCGATCGGTCAACGCGGGGTGTTGTCCGGCAGGGCCCAACCCAATCATCCGACGGACAGCGTGCCCGGAATCATGGCTTCCCTCTACGAAGCGCTCAGCTACGGGATCGGCGATGCGGTTATCGGGATCAATCCCGTCATCGATTCGGCGGATAGCGTCAAGAACATCTTGAACGCGACGAAGGAAGGGATGGAAAAATGGAATATACCTACGCAGAACTGCGTGCTGGCCCACATCAAGACGCAGATGAAGGCAATCCGTCAAGGCGCGCCCGCCGATATGGTGTTTCAGAGTCTCGCGGGAACGGAGGACGGCAACCGCGCGTTCGGCATCGACGTAGCGATGTTGGACGAAGCCGACGAGCTGGTCCGCCGGGAAGGTACCGGTACGGGGCCGAACCTGTGGTATTTCGAGACGG
The DNA here is from genome assembly GCF_003628305.1 of Cohnella endophytica. Taxonomy (GTDB): domain Bacteria; phylum Bacillota; class Bacilli; order Paenibacillales; family Paenibacillaceae; genus Cohnella; species Cohnella endophytica. The sequence continues at coordinate 360,720 of NZ_RBZM01000005.1, forward strand.
GGCAGGGCTCAGAGTTATCCGCGGAGGCGCATCACGGGATCGACCAAGTGACGCTCGAAGCTCGCTGTTACGGACTTGCGCGGAAGTATAAGCCTTTTATCGTTAACACGGTCGTCGGTTTCATCGGTCCGGAATATTTGTACGATAGCAAGCAGGTCATCCGGGCCGGTTTGGAGGACCATTTCATGGGCAAGCTGCAGCAGCTTCCGATGGGAGTGGACGTTTGTTACACGAACCATATGAAAGCCGACCAGAACGATATGGACAATCTCGCCGTGCTGCTAGCCGCCGCGGGGGTGAATTACATCATCGGCGCTCCGATGGCCGACGATTGCATGCTGAATTACCAGTCTACCAGTTACCATGACATCGCGACGTTGCGAGAGACGATGCGTCTTCGCCCGGCTCCCGAGTTCGAACGTTGGTTAAACCGCATGGGCATCATGGAGAACGGGAAACTGACTTCGCAGGCTGGCGATCCGACGCTATTCCTTTGAAAGCGCGGCAAGGAGGAGAACGGGAATGAACTCATCGTTTCAATTGGAGCAATTCGTCGACCGCGTCATGGCGGAGCTCGAGAAAAAGCTGGCGGACACGCTACCGCCCCCCATGGCCGAGAGGATGGAGCCGATGACGCCAATCGACGGGGAGACGGAGATTCCTACGATTAAAGTTCCCCTGCCCAGATGGGCGGAAGGACTGACCGAGCTCGTAGAAAGCACGCCTGCCCGCATCGGCGTGTGGCGTACGGGGACGAGGCCGCTCACGAAGGAAATGTTGAAGTTCCGCAGGGATCATGCGGCGGCGATCGATTCGATCTACGGGGAAGCGAATGCTGCTTTGCTCGAGCGCTTCGGCTTGTTCGCGGTGGAGACGCGCTACGAAAATACGGAAAATTACTTGAAGCGACCGGACATGGGAAGAATCGTCACCGAAGCGGGAGTCTCGATGATTCGCCAATCGTGCAAACCGCAGCCTCAAGTACAGATCGTCGTCTCCGACGGATTAAGCGCCAATGCAATCGACGCGAACTTGGCGGACGTGTATCCAGCGTTGCTGGACTCGCTTGATGCCTACGGACTTCGGGCGGGGACTTCGTTCTTCGTCCGAGGCGGAAGAGTCGCGGTCATGGATCAGATCGGGGAATTGCTGCAACCGGACGCGTTCGTGCTGTTGATCGGAGAAAGACCGGGCCTCGTCTCTTCGAAATCGATGAGCGCCTATATTTGCTACCGGCCGCGCAAAGGAACGGTGGAAAGCGACCGCACGGTCATCTCCAACATCCATTCCGGAGGTACTCCTCCGGTGGAAGCGGGCGCCTACATCGGTACTCTTGTACATAAAATGCTAGAGCAGAAAACAAGCGGTATAAATCTGGAGATGTAGCGCGAGAAGACAGTCGGTATGGAGGAGGTGGGGAAGATGGAGCTAGGTTTCGGCATCGCTTTGATCTTGGTCACGTGCTTGTTCGCTCTGTGGATCGTTCGTCTTGCGGGCAATAACGTTCGCAATTTCGACGAAAGCAAACACGAAAGCTTCATCGGGAAGTAACGCCCGGTGCAAAGACGCATGAACTGATCCGTCGTGAAAATACCGAGGAGGGTAAAGGGATGAGCACTCAAACCCATCACCATGAAAAAGACAAACAGGACTTGAATAAGTTCGGTTACGCGCAGGAGCTCCTACGCAGCATGGGCGGTTTTTCCAACTTCGCGATTTCGTTCTCCATTATTTCGATTCTTACCGGAGCGGTTTCCTTGTACGGCCATGGATTGACTTACGGCGGACCTGGCATGATGGGCTTCGGTTGGCCGCTCGTGGCTTTGTTCGTCATGATCGTAGCCGCTTCAATGGCAGAGCTCGCTTCGGCGATTCCGACTGCGGGAGCTCTCTATCACTGGGCTTCCATCCTGAAGAACAAGCGTTGGGGCTGGTATACCGCGTGGATCAATCTGATCGGCCAGATCGGGATCGTCGCGGGTATCGATTACTCCGTCTCGTTGTTCGCCGATCCGTTGCTCTCCGACGTATTCGGATATACGTCCACGGAAACGACGATTCTAATCTGCTTCGGAGTCATACTGCTCACGCACGGCATTCTAAACCATATTGGGATCCGCATCGTCGCCAAGTTTAACGACTTCTCCGCGTGGTACCATATCGGGGTCGTCGCCGTGCTGGTCGCATCTCTCGCTTTCTTCTCCAAGGGTAGCTTGAACAGCGTAGATTATTTGTTCCACGTCGGGCAGACGTTCTCCGATAAGCCGTACATGTTCGCGTTCCTGATCGGTTTATTGCAGGCGCAGTGGACGTTCACGGGCTTCGACGCGTCCGCCCATACGATCGAGGAAACGGTGAATCCGCGCGTGCGTGCTCCTTGGGGAATTTTCACGTCGGTTGCTTATTCGTTCGTGTTCGGGTTTATCATGCTCGCGTTCGTCACGCTGTCCATTAAAGACGCGGGAGCCGCGGCGGGTTCGGATAACGCCTTCATCTATGTCATCCGGGAAGCGCTCGGCGGAGACTTCGGCAGGGTCATGTTATGGCTAGTCGTAGCGGCGATGTGGTTCTGCGGCTTGTCTTCGATCACTTCCTTCTCGCGAATGATGTATGCTTTTTCCCGCGATAAAGGAATGCCGCTCAGCAAGCAATGGGCGGAAATTTCGAAGAAGTTCCGCACACCGGCGAAAGCGATCTGGCTGGCGGTCATTCTCTCGTTCCTGCTCGCGCTCGTGGATTACATCATCAAGAAATCGAATCCGGGCACTACGCATACGACCATCGCATTCATGACGGCGGTTAGCGTGGTCGGTTTGTATGTCGCGTACGGCATCCCGATCGCGCTGAAAATGATCGCGAAGGCGCAAGGGAAATTCCAGAGCAAGCATCTTGGTCCTTGGCACTTGGGCAAATACAGCGATCTACTCGGCTCTCTCGCGATCGTGTGGATCATATTCATTTCGGTAATCATGGTCATTCCGCCGAACGAGATGGCGGGATACGCCCTGGCGGGAATGATCGTCTTGCTGGTCGCGATGGACCTCCTCTATTACCGGAAACATTTCCCGGGACCGCAAGCGGCGCTGAATACGTCGATGGCCGAGATCCTTCGCAAGGAGAGGGAGTTGGAAGGCGGCTCATCCGGCGGTGGAACGGGCATTTCGCACAAAGGGTAAACGGTAGGATCCGGAAACAGCTCATCGCACTCGCGCAAGCGAGGCGTTGGGCTGTTTTTTCGCGATAGCGCGACCGAATCGAATGCGTCCAATTTATTGCATTGTTCCTAAAAGGATTCCGCTTTGTTCTGACTCCCTTTATAATGGTCTGCGTACTAGATATTATGGCAGACAGACAGGGGAAGCATGAAATGAAGCTTACGACAGAGAAAATATTTACCCATCCGCTAGGAATCATGGCCGCGGCCGCGGGAGCGACGTTCCTGTGGGGAAGCGCTTTTCCATTCGTCAAATTAAGCTACGAGGAACTCGATATCGGAAAAAGCGACGTATTCGGGCAAATTTTGTTCGCGGGGTACCGATTCACGCTTGCGGCGCTCCTGATTTTACTGTTCATGAAATTGCTCGGAAGACCGATCGGCTACCAACGTGGCTCTCTGTCGAAAGTTGGACGCATCGGTCTGTTCCAAACGCTGCTTCAATATGTTTTCTTCTACTATGGAATGAGCGGCTCGACGGGCGTCCAAGGCTCGATCATCGCGGGTACGACGTCTTTTTTCCAAATCCTATTGGCGCATTTCATGTATTCCGGGGATCGGATCACGATGCGTAAAGTAGCCGGACTTACCGTCGGCTTCGCCGGAGTCATTCTAGTCGGCGTGAGCAAAGGAGACTTATCGATTCAATTCGGCGCGGCGGAGCTTTGTTTGTTGCTTGCGATGTTCTTCGGAGGGCTCGGAAACGTGCTGTCGAAGAAGGAGTCCGAACATCTCGATATTTTATATATGACCGCATACCAGATGCTCTTAGGCGGGATTGCCTTGTTGGTTATCGGCGCTTGCGGGGCCGGATTGATGCCGTTCTCCTTTACGGGTAAGGCCACATGGATGTTGCTCTATCTCGCCGTGCTTTCGGCGCTGGGTTTCGTGCTGTGGAATACGGTAATGAAGTACAACAAGGTCGGTAGCATCTCGATGTATTTGTTCTTGATCCCGGTATTCGGCGTGTTCCTGTCGGCTGCCTTGCTGGGCGAGGAACTTCATTTGTTCGTTTGGGCGGCGCTTGCGCTAGTCGTCGGAGGCATCGTTATCGTCAATCGTCCCGCTGCAAGAAAAGCTTCTCCTTCCCAAGGGTAGCTGCTTCATCACGAGAGCCCGCGAATCGCGCAAGTCCGCGATTCGCGGGCTTTTTGGCATGCCGGGCGAATGTCGCAAGCTTTTAGAGGCAGCTTGGGTAGGTTTTGAATGCAAATGCTTGCGAAAGGTGCAGAAATGTTCTTTCCGTACTCTACCTTCCTAAGGATGATCTTCCTACAATAATGTCCATAGAGACAAGTAGAAGAGTGTCAGCATTTAAATGGGAGGGAATTAGGATGATAGCTTACGGGAAAATCGGGAGAAAAGCGTTATCGGTCTTATTATCGGCAATTCTCGTGTTTTCGGTAATCACATCGGCGATCGGAACGCCTCGTTCGGCATTCGCGGCCGGTTCCGTTAATTTGGTTGCGAATCCGAGCTTCGAGGAAAGTTGGGATTTCGCCAACACTAATGACTGGCAATATTCGGGTACCGCGGGAGCGGGTTCGATCAGCAGCGAGGGGACTAACTCTCATACCGGCACAAGATACTTAAAGCATTATGCCGACGTTGCCTATCAATTTACGGTTTCCAAGTCGATAACCGGTCTCGTACCGGGAGTATACCAGCTCGGCGCGTGGGAGATGGGGGATTCGGGAGCGGGAGACATTCGGTTATTCGTGACCCAGAACGGGGTTACGGAATACTCCGAGAAGACGACGCATTCCGGTTACGGCAATTGGAGTAACATTATCTTCAAAGATATCGTCATCGCTTCCGATACGGCGACGATCGGAATCGAAGTCGAAGGCGCCTCGAAAGCTTGGGGCGTGCTGGACGACGTCGATTTCCATCTCGTCCAAGCCTCCCCGACGTGGGGCGCCGACAAACAGGTTGAAGCAACGGCTATCGGCGCGAGTTCGGTAACATTGGCATGGTCGGGGGTTAACGATGCCGGGAACGTGACGTCTTACAGGGTGATCGATCAGGCAGGTGTCGTGCGCGGAACGTCGACGGGCACGACGTTGTTCGTCGACCAGTTGACGCCATCTACGTCCTATACGTTCAAGGTCGAGGCTAGTTATGGCGGAAAGGCATGGAGCACGACCGGTCCATCGGCAACGATAACGACCGCTGCCGCTTCGGGCGCTGTCCCCTCTTGGACGTCGGAAGCTGCGCTGACGGCATCGTCCCTTACCTCGAGAGGCGTAGTGCTTTCATGGTCCGGAGCAACGGACGATGTCGGCGTAACCGGTTATCGCATCCTACAGAACGGGCAAGTAAAGGTTACGTTGCCTGCTAATGCTTCGAGGTATCAGGCGACCGATTTATCGCCGGGAGCTTCCTACTCGTTTAAGGTCGAGGCGGGTAACGCGGCTTCCTTATGGAGCAACAATGGACCGACGGCGACCGTGAACACTCCGCATACGCCGGCGAGCGATTTCATTAAAGGCGCCGATATCTCCACGCTACAGGCGATCGAGGACGCGGGAGGCAAGTACTACCAGAACGGAAAGCAGCGTGACCTGCTTGAGATCTTGAAGGACAACGGCGTCAATTACGTACGCCTTCGTCTCTGGAACGATCCTGTACAAGCGGGAGGATATAACGACAAGGCGCATACGATCGCGATGGCGAAAAGGGTAAAGACGGCTGGATTCAAGCTGCTGCTCGACTTCCACTATTCGGATTTCTGGGCGGATCCGGGCAGCCAGGTCAAACCCGCGGCTTGGGCCGATCTTAGCTTCGACGATCTGAACGCCGCTGTCTATTCGTATACGGCCAATGTCATGAACACGTTGAAGGAGGAGAACGCTTACCCGGACATGGTGCAGATCGGCAACGAGATCAACCCCGGGATGATGCTGCCTGACGGCTCGATCAGCAATTACAATAAGCTGGCGCAATTGCTCGGCAATGGGATCAAAGCCGTACGGGACACGACCCCGGACGGCAAAGAAGTCAAGATCATGCTTCATCTTGCCGAAGGCGGCGATAACGGGAAGTTCCGCAGCTTCTTCGACGCGATGAAAGCGCGCAACGTCGATTACGACGTGATCGGACTTTCGTTCTACCCCTATTGGCACGGTACGTTCAAACAATTAAAGGACAACTTGAACGATCTGGCAACGCGTTTCGGCAAAGAACTCGTCGTCGTCGAAACGGCACACCCGCAAACGTTGGAAGACGGAGACGGCTGGGGCAACATCGCGAAGGCTTCGGATGCGGAAAAGGCGGGTTTTCCGGCAACCCCCGAGGGACAAGCGGCCGAATTCACTATGGTCATGAATACGGTCGCGCATACGACAGGCGGTAAAGGCGTCGGAGCGTTTTACTGGGAACCGGCTTGGATTCCCGTGCCTAAAGACTCGAATGGCGATTATCAAGCGGGCTGGAAAGTCAAAGAAGGCAACGCATGGGATAACCAGGCAATGTTCGACGCCCATGGCAATGCGCTGTCTTCCTTGAATGCATTCAAGTTCAACGCGAACCAGCTTCCGGAGATAGCAGCCGTGCGGGTCATGCCCCTTGATGGCCTTACGGTATCCGCGAACGAACCGGCAGCAACGGTTGCCTCCCAGCTCCCGGCAACCGTCGGCGTGCTCTTCAACGAAGGAAGCATCGAGACAGCATCGGTAACGTGGTCGGCCATCAGTCAAGATCGTTTGAGCCGGGTCGGTACGTTTACGGTTTCGGGCACGGTCGCCGGCACTGGAATGACCGCCAGACAGGACATTACGGTCACGGCTTACCGCAATTTACTCGTCAATCCGGGCTTCGAGACGCCTCCAGCGAATGCTGCGGACATTCCGGGATGGGACTTAACGGGCACCGCAGGGGCTGCGATCGTCAAAAACCAACCGGGCAATGCGCAGAGCGGCCAGCGTGCCGTTAACTATTGGTCCGAATCCGCTTATGGCTTCAAGCTCTTCCAAACCGTGGAAGGGTTGCGGGATGGGACGTATACGCTGAAAGCCAAAGTGTCCGGGCAAGATCCGGACGGCGAGGATAATTCGGTTAACTTGTATGCCGTTGGATACGGCGGGGACCGGCTCGTTTCCGAGAAGATCGTCAATAAAGGATGGAACGTCTGGGGAACGTATTCGATCGAGAACATCCACGTTAAGGGCGGAAAAGCAACGCTCGGAATCGAGGTCGATACGGCGGCGAATATTTGGGGATGGATCGATTCCTTTGAATTTTTCGAGCAAACGAGCGTTCCGGTATGGACTTCTTCCGCTAGCTTGCTAGCGTCCGAAGTATCTAGCAATAGCTTGAAGCTCAGTTGGTCGGGTTTAGCCGATCCATCGTCCGCCGCGGCATACAAAATTTACCGCGACGGCTTGCTGCTCAAAACCGTTACGGGTACGAACGCGGTTATCGCGGATTTGACGCCGAATACGGCGTATTCGTTCAAAGTCGAAGCCAGCGAGGACTCGTCGATCTGGACCTCGAACGGGCCTTCCGTTCAGGCGACGACCTTGTCCGGTTCAAACGGCGGAACAACGGCAACGAACGGCAAAGTTTGGACCGTTAAATCGGATGCCCTGGCAAGCTTCGTTGACGGAAGCGCGGTCGTCGCTATTCCGACCGACGTAACCGAGATTCGTCTGCCGGCTTCCGCACTGGAAGCGTTAGGAGATCATTCAATTAGTTTCAGAACGTCAAACCTCGTCATCGACATTCCGGCTGTCGTAATTGCGGAATTGAAAAAAAGCGGGAACGTTCAGGACGGCTATGTTTCCGTGAGCTTCAAGCAGCTTTCGTCCGCGAAAGATCTGTTGGATCGTGCCAAGGAGAAAACGAACGCCGACATTCGCTCCATCGGTAACGTCTACGATTTCACGTTATCCCTTGTCGGAAATAACGGTTCTGCCAATGCATTGACCGAATTCGCTGAACCGATCACGCTCCGCTTCGCGATAGGAGCCGAAGCCTTCTCCGATCGGGCAGGCGTATACTTCGTTTCCGGCGACGGTAATATCGAGTACGTTGGAGGCGTTTGGAAAGACGGCTTCATTACGGCCAAAGTCCATCATTTCAGCGCGTATGCCGTCCTCGAATTGCATGTTCCGTTCGCGGACGTAACGGCTTCGCACTGGGCATACAAGGCCGTGGATGTTTTGGCGGCTAAGCTTTACATGAAGGGGACAGGTGCGCAACGCTTCGATCCGGCGAAAAAAATAACGCGCGCCGAGTTCGCCGCCATGCTGGCACGCGCGTTGAAACTGAAACAGCCTAAGGCCGGTTCATCTCAACCGTTCGCGGACGTGGCGTCGGATGCATGGTTTGCTGGAGAAGTGGGGGCAGCCCAAGCGGCTGGCATCGTCAAAGGCTTGGAAGGCAACCGATTCGGACCGAATGAATGGATTAGCCGTCAGGAGATGGCGGTCATGGCAATGAGGGCATACCGTTACCTGAACGAAAGGGATAGCATGCCAGAGAGCTCAATCGCTTTTGCCGATGCGGATCGAATCGCTTCTTGGGCCGGCGTTCAGGTGAGCCAAGCTCAAGCCTTAGGTTTGTTCCAAGGACAAGGAAACAATCGCTTCGCGCCGCAATCGGCGACGACGCGGGCGGAAGCGGCACAGCTGTTGTACAATTTGCTGCGATAACGACGTTAAAGTCAATACCAAACGGGGTAGTCACGAAACCTAGATTCTGTAGCTTGTACGGATGACGCGGGATTTCGAGGCTACGCCGTTTTTTTTGAAGAGAGGAAAGGAGGGACGACGGAACGGTATAGCGGTGGAGAAACGATACTGAATTCGAAGAAGCAAAGGAGAATTGAAATGCTGAAGAAGGGAATCGGTTTGTTCGTTACCGCATTACTGGTCGTATCGTTGTTGCTCGGTCCTGCCGCATCTCCGCGAACGGCTGAAGCTGCGCCCGCTTTCGCCAAAGGAGCCGACATCAGCTGGGTGGCCGGGATGGAAGCGCAAGGCACCAAGTGGAAAGACAAGAACGGCGTGCAACGGGATATCCTCGACATCCTGAAGAATGACTACCAGATCAATTCCGTAAGAATTCGCGTATTCGTCAATCCATCCAGCGATTACGGGAACGGGTATATGAACAAGGATCGCGCCGCGGCGTTGGCCTTGCGTGCCAAGAATGCGGGCATGAGCGTCATGCTCACGCTGCATTATAGCGATTCATGGGCAGACCCCGGTAAGCAAACGAAGCCGGCCGCTTGGAAAAACTATACGTTCCAGCAATTGATGGATGCCGTTTATAACTATACGAGAGACGTCATGACCGCAATGCAGGGCAAGGGCGTTACGCCGGACTGGGTACAGATCGGTAACGAAACGAACAACGGCATGCTCTGGGATGACGGCAAAGCGTCGCTCAGTATGCAGAATTACGCGTGGCTCGTTAATACGGGCAATAACGCGGTCAAATCGATTTTCAGCGGAACGAAAACGATCGTACATCTGTCCAACGGGTATGACAACTCTTTGTTCGTCTGGAATATCGGAGGACTGATCAGCAACGGAGCGACCTTCGATATCATCGGCATGTCGCTCTATCCGACCAGTTCCGATTGGTCGACGAAAGTCACCCAAACGATCAGCAATGCGAACAACATGATCTCCAGATATGGCAAAAGCGTCATGATCACCGAAATCGGCATGGATTACAATCAGCCTGCCGCCGCGAAGAGCTTCGTCTCCGATATCAAGACGAAGATCCGGAATATATCCGGGGGTAAAGGCCTGGGCGTCTTCTATTGGGAACCAGAAGCGACGCCGGGGTATAACGGAGGCTACAACATGGGAGCTTGGCAAGCGGACATGAAGCCGACGATCGCGCTGGAAGGGTTCTTGAACTGATCTATCCTTATAAGGTTTGATTGAAAGACCAAAGAGACGCAGCGGCAGCCGTAAGACTTGTAAATGAAGTCTTAGACTGACGCTGCGTCTTTGTTGCGTTATCTTATCTAGTCATTAAAAAGTAACGGCACCGAGCACATTGCCGTCCGGGTCGGCAAAGTCGAAGAACTTCATCCCTTCGCCCTCATGAATATCGGACACCCAGACGTTACTTTCCTTCAACATTCGATGCATTTCTTCGACGTCGGAGACGTAGAAATTAAACGGAATATGTTTCTGCTCCGGGATTGCTTCGCATTTGTAAATCGTTAGCCCGCATTGAAGCGGACCTTCTTGATCGAACCGAAATCCGACATACTGGCCGTCATTGGAGCGATATACGATTCGAAATTGAAACATTTTCAGGTACCATTCTTCCGATTTGCCCACATTGGTTACGGGAACAAACACGGTATCGATGCGGCTTACGTTTTTCATATGGCTACTCCCCTTAAGTCAGCTTTTAACTTCCACGCCTTTCAAGCGTCCGATGAACGCGCACGACCTCGTTCACATCCTTTCAATTATTTTATCCTCTCGATCGAATAAACGGGAGATTCGAATAAAACCAAACAATAACTTGAAATTAATTCGATACGATCCTGAACAAGTTGCCGTCGGGATCTCTGAACGTAAAATGCAATCGCGTATCCAATGTCCGAAAGTGGGTAAGAAGAATTCCTTCTTGGGTTAACCCGAGATAGGAACGGTAGATAGCGATAGGGTCGCGTCTGCGAAAAGCGTCAACCAACGCATCCATATCCATCGGGTAATTCTTAACCTTACTCCTACTCGTTGCCGGTTGATCAGAGAGGTCAAACTGCGCCAATTGCTTGAGCTTCATACGCGCACGCCCTAACGTTACTTGAACGGTGGACTCCCTCATTCGCACGAATTCCGCGGTTTCTTTTGCAGTAAAGTCAAACACGTCCATCAGCAATAGGAGAACGGCCATTATGGGCGGCAGACGTTCCGCGAGTTGCTCCAACAACTCCCGGCTGGACAACAAACCATCCGAAGCCGCCTCTTCATGGCTTTGACCATAAGGCACGGTGCGGATTGTTTGTTTCCTCTGAACGTCAATCCAAGCATTCATCGCAATTCGATAAAGGAATGCCCTGGTTATGGGCCTATCCGGCTTTGCGCGGACAGCCTCTAGCAATTTAATCATGGCTTCCTGAGTCAAATCCTCGGCATCCCACCGGTTTCCGGTAATACGAATGCTGTATTGAAATAAGATAGGTTTCCAGTTCATGTCCATGTCTATTTATTTCTATAAATAATCGTCTCAATCCTGTTTTTAACATTTCTGCCCAATTCATTTCTATCCTCGCATCGGCATACTCTCTACAGATAAACAGGAGGTGGGTTAAGATCATCACGATTTCTGACGAGCAGACAACCGTGGATACTACCTCATGGTCCCCTGTTGCAATCAAAATTTATGAGCTGAAAAAGAAAAGTTCAGTCGCCTACTCTTATCCGTCCGTTCAGTACTTGCGGTTCGAAATGGCACTAAGGGCCGCCATCGTTGCCGCCGCCGATACTTTAAGCAATAGCGGATTGAGGTTTGCAAACTTCGATAAGGCCCAGTGCAACGAGCGACTGTGGAAATTAACGGATGAAGGCGGATTTCGGATCAAGGACGACAGTACGCCCGCTGCGGGAATCCGGGATATTTTCGCGAACGGCAGCAAATACGCCACCGAATGCTCGACCGCCTCCGTAATCGTTCTATATAAGGGAGTGCTCGATTCGATCCGCGAGACCGATTTCAACAATCTCTTCTCCGGTTTGCTTCTTTATGACTGGGAAACCGACGATAATTTGGGGTTAAACACGCAAACGGGAATTAAGGATTCATACCCAGGTGACCTTCTTTATTTCAACAATCCCGATTTCTCCCCCGATACGCCGGAGTGGCGTGGCGAGAATGTGGTCAAGATCGGGGATGACAGCTACTATGGACACCCTTTCGGCATCGTGCCGGCAAAAAAGATCATTCACGGCTTAAACCAAAACCGCCGTCCCGGCAGCAACCAATCGGCCTACCTCACGGAAGACGTCACTCAGCCGGGTTATTTGTATCTCTCAAAGTTTGCGCCTGACGCGAGGTCGATTATTTTCGCGCGGATAGGTATTCAATTTTTCATAGACTAGTTGTTTGTCTCGAAGCTTGCGATAAGTGCGGAAATGTTGCAAATGCATCCTATCTCTCCGCTTGGGAAACGCGTATAATAAAATCATTTAAGCAAGAGGTTGTTCCTGATTACAGGGCAACCTCTTTCCTGCTTTTCCTAATACGAAACGGAGACGATCCTTAAGATGCCGAAAATCAATCTGTTCACCAAAATCGTCCTTATTTTCGTCGTTATGCTGCTGCCGATCATGGGGCTTTATTTTTTCTCCAACCGGACGAGCACCGAAGTGTTGCGGGACGAGCTGAACGACTCGAACGCGAATAGGCTATTGTTCTTCCAGAACCAGGTGAACGTCAACATCGAATCGATCTCCTTGTGGCCGAATTTATTGATCCACGACCCGGATATTTCCGATCTGCGGGATACGTTCGAGAGTCCCGGACCTTCGTTGACGTTGGATATGATCACGTTAATCAACCGGATTCAGCGCAAGCTCAGCATTCAAGAAAATTCCTCGAACTGGCAGAGCTCGCTTTATATTTATTCGCCGATCCTGAATCGGGTCGTGTCCTCGAACGCCGTGAAAGCTTACGACGATGCCGAGCTTAAGCGCCGGATGAAACAAGGCTGGCAGGTGCAAGGGGACGGCAAGGGGCAATACATTTTCTCAATGTTCTCGGTCGCTCCGTTCAGCTCCTTTAACCGGCCTCAGGAGTCCAATCTCATTATCGAAGTACGATTCGGCAGCCGGAATATCGTCGATATGCTCGACAAGTTCAAGAGCGACGGCAGGCGCAATCCGTTCTTCTATAAGAAGGATACCGGGGTAATCTACAACAGCTCGGCTAATCGCGCCGTCGCGGAAGAGCTTGTCGTCCAACTCGAAGAGGAGCATGCGATGGACGTCGTCAATCAGACCGTCAAGCTGAACGGAGTTAATTACTTGGTAAATACGCAACATTCCGATACGACGGAATGGTACTTGATCGACTATATTCCGCTATCCGACGTCATCGGGCCGATCGTGCAGACGAACCGGATGTTTTACTTCACTGTCGGCTCCTTGCTGCTCATGAGCTTCGTGCTCGCATACGTCTTGTATGCGCAGGTGCAATCGCCGCTTAAACAACTCGTCGGCAGTTTCCAGAAGCTGAAGTACGAGGATTACTCCGTACGACTGAAGCCGAAGGGCAACAACGAATTCAGCTTCGTGTTCATGCGCTTCAACTCCATGGTCGTACAAATCCAGGAGCTGTTCGAGAAGGTATACCTGGAGCAGATTCACGTGAGGGAAGCGAGGCTGAAACAGCTCCAATCGCAGATAAACCCGCACTTTTTCTATAATTGCTTCTCTTTCATCTCCAGCATGGCCAAAATGAAAAATCACGAAGCGGTCGTGGCGATGTCCCAGAATTTGTCCAGCTATTACCGATATACGACGAGGCAGGAGCGGGATTTCGTGTCCTTATCCGACGAACTGGATTTCGTCGGCAGCTATCTTGAAATTCAGAAGCTGAGAAGAAACCGGCTCGATTTCACGGTGGAGCTTCCTCCAAGGCTCAGGAAAATCGAAATACCGCCGCTCGTCATTCAGCCGCTCGTCGAGAACGCGGTGCTGCACGGAATCGAGGAGAAGTCGGGAGAAGGAATTATCCAGATCGGGGTCTCCGAGGAGGAGGGCTGGTTTCGAATCGTCGTGGAGGATAACGGCAAAGGATTAAACGAAGAAGGCCGCATAAATCTCGCGCGCGAGTTGGAAGAACCGATGAGCGAGAAAACGGGCTGCGGATTATGGAACGTGAACCAAAGGTTGCAGCTTAGATACGGCGAGGGAGCGGGGATCGAGATCGGCCCATCCGAGCTGGGAGGCTTGCGGGTCGTCTTGAATTGGCGCCACCAGAGCTCGAACAACCAAGAGAAGGAGGAACCGGCATGATTGAAATATTGCTCGTGGATGACGAATCCTACGTCACGGAAAGCTTGGCGATGACGATCCCGTGGGAGCAATTGAATATGCGCGCCGTCTATCGGGCTTCCTCGGGAGCCGAAGCGTTGCGCATTCTGGAGGAACAGGAGATCGATATTCTGGTGACGGATATTCGGATGCCCGAGATGGACGGGCTCGAGCTCGTCCAGACGGTCGCCAAACGTTGGCCGAACGTTCGCAGCCTGCTCCTGACGGGACACTCCGACTTCGAATACGCGAAGCGGGCGATTCAACTGCAAGTGTTCGACTATATTTTGAAGCCGGTGAACGACAACGAGTTCATGACCAGCGTCGCCAACGCGATCGATTCTTTGCGCGACGAATGGGAGGATTCCGAAGAGCGGCATCGGATCCTCTACGAGTTGAAGTCCGATCGTTCTCAGCTGAAAGATAATCTGATGCGCGACTTGACGCTCGGAAAGCAAGGCTCTCGAAGCACGATCGAGAGAAAGCTCGAGCAATACGAAATTCCGCTGAAGGTCGGCGATATGGCGTTCATGATGCTCGTCCAGCTTGGGAAGCAATTCAGAGACTACGACGCGCACTCTTTCTCGTTGATGGAATACGCGGTCGGCAATATCGCCGAAGAGGTGTTTGCTTCCAAGTATCGGATCTGGCATAGCAAAGCCCCTCACGATTGCCTGGTGCTTCTTGCCACGCTACGGGAGGAAGTGGCGGCATCCGGTGCCGGAGGGGACATTCCGACGAAAGCGCAGCTAGAACCTTTCGTGAACGACTTCCACCATCAAGTGCGCACTTTTCTCAAAGGGGACATCTCGACCGTGGTTACTCACTGGTTCGTGTTTCCGGAGGAACTGAGTTCCGCCTATCGAAGCGCGTTGACGACGGCATTCCAGCACGGCAAAAGCCATCTTCCGGCAGCGGCCATCTATCAGGAGAATCTGACGGCCGAGCAAGTGTCGGTCAAGTCGCTGGAAAGCCTCTACCGTCCGCCGACGCTCATTCATCTTCTTGAATCGAAGCAATGGGAGGCGGCCAGGGACAAGATCAACGAGGTATTCGATTCGCTCGACAAAATGTCCGTGTCGCGGGAGCATCTTTACGAAGCTTTGCTGTCCATGACGAACGCGTATTTATATATCGCTCACAAGCAAGGCGTATTCATACACCAGATCAACGAGGCGGGATTGGATCCGCTGCTCGACCCGTCATCCGTCCATTCGACGGATAAGCTGAGGGCATGGGCGACGGATATGCTGGATAAGCTGATGCAGGAGCTATCGGAGAACGATCACTATACGAAGAGCCACATCGTGAAGCAAGTGCAGGAGCTAGTCATGGGCGACTCGGGACAAGAGACTTCGGTGAAGACGATCGCTGACAAGGTGTTCCTTCATCCCGTTTATTTGTCGAAAATCTATAAAATCGAGACGGGCGAGAGCCTTGGAGACTATATAATCCGTATTCGGATGGAGAAAGCCTTGTATTTGCTCAAGCATTCGAACAAGAAAATTTACGAGATTACGACAGAGCTCGGCTACCAGAATCCGCAATATTTCAGCAAAATGTTCAAAAAGCACTACGGAATGACGCCGAACGAATTCCGCGATCAATAACAGGTTGGCAAAGGTGCAGAAATGTTGGATGTGCGACATAGGCCGGGTACGGGCACTCCCCTATAATGAACCGTGAAGGCATTATACACAACCTTGAGGGGGAAAAATATGAAAGCCCATACGCGCAAAGGATGGATGCTCGCGCTTACGTTCGCTCTCGTCGCGACGTTCGCTTCCGCATGCTCCAGCAACAACGGCAACAAAAACGCGGCTTCGCCTAGCGCCAGCGCTCCCGCAAGCGCTTCCGCATCGGAATCGGGAACCGAAGAATCCACAAGTCCTTATAAAGAGAAATATGATCCGCCGGTCGAGATTTCGACCGTCTGGGGCGTCGATCCGGCGTTGAAATTCAAGAACGGCGAGACGATCGAGAACAACGTTTCCACGAAGTGGGCGCTCGATACGCTCGGCATCAAGATCAATTCGCTTTGGTCCGTTACGGATACGAACAACGCCTTCGTAACGAAAATGCGGTTGTCGATGTCTTCCGGCCAGAAAATGCCGGACACGGTCACGATCGGCGATGCGCAATTGGCGCAAGACTTGATCGACACGGGAATGTTCCAAGATGTCGGCGAATTGTTCGACAAATACGCGAACGACACTTGGAAAAAGGCGATGGAGCTCGATCCCGGAGTATGGAATCCCTACATGCGCGACGGCAAGAAAATGGGTATACCGGTACTCGACTACGCCTACAACCACGATTACCTGCTCTGGATTCGCCAAGATTGGCTCGACAAGCTGAACCTGGAAGGACCTAAGACGCTCGCGGATCTAGAGAAGATCATGGATGCGTTCAAGAACCAGAATCCGGACGGCTTGAAGCCGGACAAAGTCGTACCGTTGTCCATCGGCTTCAAGACGACGATGAACACCTGGATGGGCGATCCGTCTTGGATCTTCGGAGCTTACGGCACGGTTCCGGGTCAATGGAACGTAGCCGCGGACGGAAGCTTGGAGTGGGGTTCCATCAATCCTGCGTCGAAGCAAGCGCTCGAGACGATCAAACTATGGCGCGACAAAGGTTATATCCCGGCGGAAGCCGCGTTATGGGATGAGAACAAGACGTCCGAGCCTGCGGTTGCGGGTACGGCGGGTATCATTCCTGGACCTTATTGGATGAGCGGATGGCCGCTTCTCGATACGGCGAAAAACGTACCAACGGCAGTATGGAAGCCTTACGCAATCCCGACGGGTCCGGACGGCAAAGCTGGACGTCACGGTACGAACTTCACTTCGGGAGTTACGTTGATCAACAAAGACATGAAAAATCCGGAAGCGCTGTTCACGTATCAGAACTACCTGTTCGAGCACCTGGCCGATCCGGCCAAGGGCAGTCAGTGGGATCTCGGCGTGTTCAAAGGATACGATTACGATCTAGACGCAAGCGGCAACCCGGTTTACTTGGATAAAATTCCGGGCGGGGAAGTTAACATTAACCGCTATTGGTTAGTCAAAGACGGCGCCCGCATTCCGGATGCCCAGATGAAGTCCCTTCTCGCGCTGGCGGACGGCAAAGAGCCTGAAACACGCCTAGAGAAAGAAGTGAAGAACAACTACGGACCGGAAACGCCGGCAGCGGCCAAAGTCCTGTTGTCCCAACCGGGCATTAGCATCAGCGACATGTTCACGGGTCCATCGACGCCTACGATGTCTTCGAAACAGGATTATTTGAAGAAAATCGAGCTTCAAGCGTACAACGAAATTATCTACGGCAAAAAAGGCGTGGACGAATTCGATAAATTCGTCGCCAATTGGAAGTCCTCCGGCGGCGATCAGATTACGAAGGAAGTCAACGACTGGTACGCGACGACGAAGTAATAATGAGCACAGGGGCAGCCGGTTTCCGGCTGCCTTTTTGCCATGTCCGCGCGCGACCCGTTAACCATCCGCAAAGAGGTTGCAATAATGCCATCAATGTTGGGTTTGTTGGATACTGCGCCGAAAGTGGCTTTGCTATAATTCGTCTATATTGCATAAGGAGGCATCATAATGGGTTATCTCAGACGGACTTGGCCATTCCACCTTATGGTTTTGCCGGCGCTTGTATTTCTGATCGTATTCAACTTCTTGCCGATGGCCGGCGTTACGATGGCCTTCATGGATTATAAGCCATGGCTTGGATTCAGCAAATCGGCTTGGATCGGCTTGGACCACTTCCGCGCGTTATTCGAGAGGGAAGATAGCATTCAAGTCATCATGAATACGTTTATCATCGCGGTCAGCAAGATCGTGTTCAACCTAGCCGTACCTTTCACGTTCGCGATTCTGCTTAACGAAGTGCGTCAACGTTTTCTCAATCGTTCCATTCAAACGCTCGTATACTTGCCCCATTTTCTATCGTGGGTCATTCTAGGCGGCATTCTCGTGAATTTCTTGTCGACGGACGGAGGGCTCGTCAACCGCGTCTTAGGCAGCTTCGGCATCGGCCCGATCCCGTTCCTGATGGACGGCGATTGGTTCCGGGTCACGATCGTGGCTTCGGAGGTATGGAAGGAGTTCGGATACAGCACGATCGTATTCCTTGCGGCGTTAGCGGGCATCAACCCTTCTCTGTACGAGGCGGCAGAAGTGGACGGGGCGTCCAGATGGAAGCAAACGAGGTACATTACGATTCCATCGCTCGTTCCGATGGCGATCGTCGTGGGAACATTGTCGCTAGGCAACATCCTGAACGCGGGTTTCGACCAAATATTCAACCTGTATAACTCCCTCGTCTATGACAAAGGGGACATTATCGATACGTTCGTGTACCGAACCGCCATCAATGACGGAAATTTCGGTTTCGCGACCGCGGTAGGTCTTTTCAAATCGGTCATCAGCATGATCCTGATCGTCATCTCGTACCGGTTGGCCTACAAATGGGCGAATTACCGAGTTTTCTAAAGAAGGAGGAATCGAGACATGTATCACAAAACGGCATCCTACCGGGTTTTTAACGTAATCAACACGACGATCTTGCTCCTCCTTGCCCTAATGTGCATCGTACCGTTAGTGCACGTATTCGCCGTCTCGTTCAGCGCGAAAGCGGCGGCGGACGGCAACCTTGTGGGCTTATGGCCGGTAAATTTCTCGGTTGAAGCTTATAAGAAGACAATCGACAATCCCGTGTTCCTAGGTTCGTTGTTGATCGCGGTCAAACGGACCGTAATCGGCACGCTTCTCATTTTGTTCGTCGCTTGTCTAGCGGCGTACGCCTTATCCAAAGAAAACGTGCAGTTCAAAGGCCGTTCCATCTATGCCTGGCTTTTCATCTTCACGATGATCTTCAACGGAGGTCTCATTCCGTTCTATATCGTCATTCAGAAGCTTCATCTCATGGACTCGTTCTGGGTACTCATCTTGCCGGGCGCAGTCAACGTATGGCTTACGATCCTGCTCATGAACTTCTTCCGGGGCATTCCGAAGGAGCTTGAGGAAGCCGCGTTGATCGACGGGTCCGGGCAATTCGGCATCCTGTTCCGCATCTACTTGCCGTTGTCGCTTCCGGCGCTCGCGACGCTGGGTTTGTTCGCGATGGTGTGGCATTGGAATTCGTGGTTCGACGGCTTGCTATATTTAAGCAAAAAGGAACAATATCCGCTTGCGACGTATTTGCAGACGGTAATCGTCTCGCGGGACTTGAGCTCGATGAGCTTCAGCAAGGAAGAGTTCGATCTGCTTAGTCAGAAAACGATTAACGCGGCGCAGATTTTCATCGGGGCGCTCCCCATTCTGATCGTCTATCCGTTCTTGCAGCGGTTTTTCGTAAAAGGGTTGGTTATGGGTTCGGTTAAGGAATAGAGGGGAGGAACGGGAGAAATGCCAAATCAGTTTCTAAAAGGAATGGATCTTTCGTTCGTCGACGAGATCGAAGCGGGCGGAGGTAGTTATTACGAGAACGGAGAACGTAAAGATATTCTGTCGATCGCGCAAGAGAGCGGCGTTAACTCCGTACGCCTGCGGATCTGGAACGAGCCGGCGGGGGGATTCTGCGACCTAGAACGTACGCTTGCGATGGCGAAGAGAATCAAAGCTTCGGGCATGCACTTCCTGCTGGACTTTCATTATTCGGACCGTTGGGCGGACCCTGCGAACCAATGGAAGCCTAAGGCGTGGGAGGGTTTGGATTTCGATGGCCTGCTGCGGGCGGTTAGCGAGTATACGGTAGTAGTATTATCGGCTCTAAGGGATCAAGGGACTTCGCCCGACATGGTTCAAGTCGGCAATGAGATCACGCCGGGCATGCTGTGGAACGACGGACGAGTGGACGGAGAGCACGACACGGACGAGCAGTGGGGGCGTTTCGCGGCGCTCGTGCAGGTGGGAGTTGCCGCCGTTCGGGAGACGATTCCGGAAAGCGAGGTCATGATCCATATCGACCGGGGCGGAGATTGGCCGTCCACCCGGAAGTTCTTCGAGCGGTTCGAGAACCTCGGCGTCGAATACGATGTCATCGGCCAATCGTTCTATCCTTGGTGGCACGGAACTTTGGAAGATTTGCGGCGCAATCTGAAGGCTACGTCCGAACGGTTCCGCAAGCCGATCGTCGTCGTCGAAACGGCGTACCCATGGACGTTGAACAAGGCCGAGGGCCGGGCATTCATCGTAGAGCGGGAAGATCAGCTGCATGCGGGCTATCCGGCGACGGTCGAAGGACAAGCAGCGTATTTGCGCGATTTTATCGCGATCATCCGGGATACGCCGGACGGAATGGGCGCGGGTTTCCATTGGTGGGAGCCGGCTTGGATTCCTTCGCAAGAGGAATGGTCCGTCGGGCACCCCAACAATTGGTCGAACCTGACGTTATTCGATTACGAAGGCAACAAGCTGGATTCTATGGATGCATGCAAGAGCGAACGATAAGTTTTCACAGCGCCCCCCGATTTAAGGAGGGCGCTTCTTCTTTGATATTGGAGGCTAGCGTAATCGCGACGAACAAGCTTCGCGAGATGAGATTGGCCATGCTCATGACGAGATGGAGCCTGGTATTCTGCAACACGTGATAACCAAGCAGGCCGCCGATGTTGACGATGCCGGAAACATGTATGTTGCCGACGGGAGACAGCTGTTTGTTAACGCCGGCGCCGGGGCGAAGAGGTCCGTCTCCTACGAACACCGTACCGATACCCGAAACCGTGCCAAGGCAGGCGTCGATGGCAATCACGTACGGATCGTCGCAATCGCGGGAGATCTTAGCCAAAGTATCGTCCAAGTTCATAGCATGAACGGGATGCTCCAACGTTCCGTATAGCTCGAACAAGCTTGAGCGATATTTGCTTAACAGCGATCCCGTAAGCGGACCGAGCGAGTCGCCGGTACTTCGGTCTGTGCCGATGCAGACGACGACGATACGCTTGCCGGGAGGCAACGCCTTAATTTGGCCGCTAAGACGATTCGTCAGACGAATCGTGGCGGATGGCTCCGTATATAAAATTTTCAGAGGGGATTCGGGATGAGAAGACATACTGTCACCTCTAGGGTAAGATTCTAATTGAAGATAATGATACAATATGTATCGAAATGATGTTGTCGTATTTTAGCGGGGGACGAATATTTTTTATCACCATTATTCGACAGGTGCGATTAGATAGCCGTTGCTTCCTGTCTCCCTATGAACTAAGATTAACTCGTATTCATAAGAGCCGAGAGCAGACGACTTAGAGGGGTATATCCATGAGCGAGATTAGCTTTAACGACTATAAATTAAGCCAAGAAATCATCCGGGCGCTTAACGGTCTGGGTTACGAGAAGCCAACCGAAGTACAGAGCAAAGTCATTCCGACCGCGTTAGAGAAGAAGGATCTTACCGTGAAGTCCCGAACGGGAAGCGGCAAAACGGCCGCGTTCGGGATACCCGTCTGCGAATTGGTGGAGTGGGAAGAGAACAAGCCGCAGGCGCTTATTCTGACGCCTACGCGAGAACTGGCCGTGCAGGTCAACGAGGATATTACGAATATCGGGAGATTTAAGCGGATTAAAGCGACTTCCCTATATGGAAAGGAGTCCTTCGCGAAACAAACCGCCCAACTGAGGCAAAAAACGCATGTTATCGTAGGCACGCCGGGTCGCGTGATGGATCACATCGACAGGGGGACGCTCGACGTCGAGCAAATTCGTTATTTGGTCATCGACGAAGCGGACGAGATGCTGAATATGGGGTTCATCGAGCAAGTGGAGAAAATCATCAAGACGCTTCCGGCCGAAAGGGTCACCTTATTGTTCTCGGCGACGCTGCCGAAGGACGTGGAGAAGCTCTGTCATTCCATCATGAGGAATCCAGTGGATATCGAGATCGAGTCAAAGGTCGGAGTAACGAATGAGCTGATCGATCACTCCGTAATCGAGGTGAAAGAAGGGGATAAGCCCAAGCTGCTCCTGAATCTGCTCGTCGTCGAGAATCCGGATAGCTGCATTATTTTCGGTAGAACCCAAGAGCAAGTGGACAAGGTTTATCGGCAGTTGGACACCCTTGGTCTAAGATGCGGCAAAATACACGGAGGCATGGAGCAAGATGACCGCTTCAAAATCATGAATGAGTATAGAAAAGGCTTGTTCAGATATTTGATCGCGACGGACGTTGCGGCACGCGGGATCGATATCGATAACATCACGCACGTCATTAACTACGATCTCCCGCAGGATGCCGAAAGCTACGTTCACCGGACCGGCCGGACAGGCCGCGCGGGCAAGGCCGGGAAAGCCATCAGCCTCTCCACTCCGGGAGAAGGAAAATTCCTGTCAAACATCGAAGGTTACGTCGGATTCGAGCTTCCGAGAAGGAAAATGCCTTCTAAGGACGAAGTAGAACTGCGGCAGCCTGCCTTCGAGAAAAAGCTTAGCGTTCAGCCTACGATCAGGAAGGAAAAGAACGAACGGCTTAACAAAGGCATCATGAAGCTATATTTTAACGGCGGGAAAAATAAGAAGCTGAGAGCGGTGGACTTCGTGGGAACTTTAGCCCGAATCGATGGGGTAACCGCGGAGGATATCGGTATCATTACGATTCAGGACAGCGTAACTTTCATAGAAATCTTGAACGGGAAAGGGCCGCATGTCCTGGAGGTCATGAAGAACACTACGGTCAAGGGCAAGCAGTTGAAGGTGCAGGAAGCGAAGGGGAATTAATCGGGGTTCAATGGGAGAGACAATTTCGGAGGTGCGGGAATGAAGAGAGAACCAGCGTTAATAGAAGGAACGATATCCACGCTCGGCGAAGGGCCGGTATGGCTGAAGGACGAGAACATTTATTACTGGGTCGACATTATCGAGAAGCAAATCCGCTTCTATAATCCTCGCACGGGGGATCAGGATCTCATTCAATTAGACCGGATGATCGGCGCAGCCGTTCCTGCCGACGATGGACGATTCGTATGCGCGATGCAGGATGGTTTCTACTTCTTGGACCGTAACACAAAGCAGCTTGCGAAAATCGTAGATCCCGAGAGCGAGTTGCCGGATAACAGGTTTAACGACGGTAAATGCGATTCCTCGGGCCGTTTCTGGGCGGGCACGATGTCGGTCAAGGGCGAGAACGCAGCGGGAGCCTTCTATTGCTTGGAGAAAGACGGTACCGTTCGCAAGATATTCACGGACATAAGCTGTTCTAACGGAGTCGGATGGAGTCCGGATGATCAGGCAATGTATTATATCGATACGGGGACGCATGAGGTCCATCGCATGGATTACGAGGCAAGCTCGGGTAAGCTCGGTCATCGCAAAGCTATCGTAACTATACCCAAGGATCAAGGCGTTCCGGACGGGATGTGCGTGGACGCCGAAGGAATGATCTGGGTTGCCCATTGGGGAGGTTACTGCATTACTCGTTGGAATCCGTCTACGGGCGAGCAATTGGAAAAAATCGAGCTGCCCGTCTCCCAAGTGACTTCCTGCTGCTTCGGCGGGGAACAGCTGGACGAACTGTTCATCACCTCGGCTAGAGAGGGATTAAGCGAGGAACAGCTGAGCAAAGAACCTCTGGCCGGTAGCTGCTTTAAGTATAAACCGGGCGTTCGGGGCTTGCAGGTACACGGTTATAGAACGGTTTGATGAAGGTTACGAGAAAGCGATCGCTCCCATAGGGGGGGCGATCGCTTTTATTATTAGCCCGCCTCTCACGCCGCGGGCGAAGAACTCCCAAGCAAGTCGGATTTATCTACCTTTTGTGTTGTTTTGACGGACTGACATCGCTCTCCGGCGCATGGTACTTTGGAAGTGTAGAGTACGAGAGGAGAGAGTGTCCGTGAGGAAAATGAGACCCGCCGGAATCGCGCAGACGTCGATCGAAGATCGGTTTTGGCAGCCGAGGCAAAGCCTCGTCCGAGATATCGTCGTGCCTTATCAATGGAATGCGTTGAACGATCTCGTGGAGGGAGCCGAACCAAGCGGTACGATCGCTAATTTTCGAGCTGCCGCGGAAGGCAAGGAAGGCGGCCACCACGGCTACGTGTTCCAAGACAGCGACTTGGCGAAATGGCTGGAGACGGTCGGCTTCGTGCTGCAGCAGAAGCGGGACGAGACCTTGGAGAAGCTGGCGGACGAAGCGATCGATCTGATCGGTCGCGCGCAGATGCAAAACGGATATATCGGCACGTATTATCAGCTTCAAAAACCCGGCGAGCAATGGGAAAACGTTCGGGACGACCACGAAATGTACAACGCCGGACATTTCATCGAAGCGGCTGTCGCGTATTACGAGGCGACGGGCAAGCCCAAGGTGCTCGATATATTGTGCAAATTCGCCGATCATATCGTCGCGACGTTCGGGTCGCGGGAAGATCAGCTAGCGGGCTATTGCGGCCATCCGGAAATCGAACTTGCTCTCGTAAAGCTGTATAAACTGACCGGAAAAACGTCTTATTTGGAAATGTCCAAGTTTTTCGTCGAGGAGCGGGGCCAAGATCCCAAATACTTCGATGTCGAGTTGGACGCGAGGCGAGGCAAGGGGAGAAAAGAACGCGTGGACCGGCGTCCGATGAACTATTTTCAGTCGCATGCGCCGATTAGAGAGCAGACGACAGCGGATGGACACGCCGTTCGCGCCGTCTATTTATTCGCCGGAGCGACGGATATCGCCGACGAATACGGTGACGAATCGCTGCTCGCGGCCGTCAAAAAACTATGGGACAATGTCGTTCAGAGCAGAATGTACATAACGGGGGGCATAGGTTCTTCGGATTATTACGAGGCGTTTTCTTTCGATTACGATTTGCCGAATGAACGAGCTTACGCGGAGACTTGCGCCTCGATCGGCTTGCTGAATTGGGGACACCGCTTATTGCAAATCGAAGGAGATTCGCGGTATGCCGACGTCATGGAAAGGATTTTGTACAACGGCTTGCTAAGCGGTATATCGCTTGACGGTCGAAGCTATTTTTACGTCAATCCGCTTGAGGTTTGGCCGGTCATCAGCGGGCAGAGAGATGACATTCCGGGGGCGAAGACGCGCCGTCAGCCTTGGTTCGGTTGCGCTTGTTGTCCGCCGAACATCGCGAGGTTTATCGCATCCCTCGGGAACTATATCTATTCGACGAATGAAGAAGAATTGTACGTTCATCTCTACATCGGAAGCCGAACGGCGCAGCAGTTCAACGGGAAGAAAATAGCCGTTCATCAACAAACGGATTATCCATGGAAGGGAAGCGTCAGCATCGATGTCCAAATGGAAAGTTCGACGGAATTCACGCTTGCTCTTCGGTTGCCGGCTTGGTCTCGAGAGACGTCCGTTCGGTTAAACGGAACCACAATCGATGCAGTCGCAGCGGATGGGAAGGGATATATCAAAATCCGGCGAGTATGGAATGAAGGCGACCGAGTGGAGCTCGTCATGGATATGAGCGCCGAATTGATCAGGTCGCATCCCGAGCTACGGGAAGCCAACGGCAAAGTGGCGGTTCAGCGCGGTCCGGTCGTCTATTGTTTGGAAGAAGCCGACAACGGCGCTAATCTTCGCGACTTGCAGTTGTCCTCGGACGCGGCATTTAACGGACAATTCGATGCGGATCTGCTTGGAGGCATTTACGTCATCGAGTCGAAAGATGCTTGGAGAACGGAGCTTGCGGGTATTTCTTCCGATTTATACACGACGAGGCGTTTCGAAAAAACAAAAACGAAAGTCCGATTAATTCCTTATTATGCTTGGGCTAATCGCGAGGAAGGCGAAATGGCGGTATGGATCCGGGAACGCGATTGCTGAATTCGACTTATCCCTAATTCGGAAGGGGCACGGGCGATCGATGAGCGGACACCGGGGACGAACATGGAAGATTCGTACGATTAGAGGCAAATTTCTCATGCTCACATTGCTGCTCACGATCGTCCCTATGTGCGTCCTTACGTTTACCTTTTACCGGATCGCTGTCCACTCCCTCGTCAATAAAGCGGAGGAACACGCGACGCAATCGCGGCAAATGAGCGGAAATTTTTTGAACCGAACGATTTCCGACCTCAACGATTTGACCAACGCCATTCTCGGCAACCCCGAAGTACAAACGATTTTACAATTGCGCCCGGCGGATGATTACGATTATTTGCGTAACGTGGAACGATTGAACAAGATCATCCGGGCGCAGACGCAGACGAAGCCTTATATTATCTCCACCCTCGTGTACGCCCCTAGCGGCGGTGAATTTCAATCGTTCTATCAAGGGAACGATTCAATCCGCTTCGGGGGACTTCCTACCTTACAAGAAGCCAGAATCTATTACGATCGACTTAGCCGGAACAATCGCATCATGTGGCACGACGGTTCCCCTTTCAAAGATATTAACGGATCTTCCGTTGACCAGGAGCATCTTTACGTGGGAAAGCTTCTTCGGCGCACGGAAGGGAACTACGAAGATCTCGGGTTTTTAATGCTCGAAATCGAGAAATCGAACTTTTTCAGCGGAATATCGATTTTGAAGCCCGATGAGAAGTCGCAATTTTGGATCGTGGACAGCGGAGGAAACCCGATTTACTGGATGCCCGAAAAAGCGCAAGCGGATTCACGGGCGCTGCGAGAGGTTGCCGAATCCGCGATTCGAACACCGACGCAAGATAAGAGCTGGACGGATTGGAACGGAAAACGGGCGATGATTTCCTACGCTCCGCTCGAGACGAATAAGTGGACGCTACTGCACGTAGCGGATTCGGACACGCTGTTCCGGGACGCCAACCAAATCGGCAAATGGACGATCGAAACTTTTCTCGCGGTACTCGTCATCGGATGGGTGATCGCCTATCGCTTGAGCAACACGATACGCAGGCCTCTCCGCAGTCTGAGAAGCCTGATGGGTTCGACTACCGGAGTCGTTCCGGCCCACGCTCCGTTCGACCCCATGGACGAAGTCGGTCAAATCGGCGAAAGGTTCTTGCGAATGCATAGAGAAAACCAACAACTTAACGATCAAGTGTTGGAAGCTCTTCTCTCAAGGAAAGAAGCGGAATTCCGTGCCTTGCAGGCGCAAATTAATCCCCACTTTTTATATAACACCTTGGAATCGCTCAAAGGGCTTTCCCTTGCGAACGGCCAGAATGAAATGTCCGAAGTGATCGGAGCGATCGGGAAGTTTTTCAGAATCGCGCTCAGTCAAGGAAGCGAAGAAATCCGAGTTGCCGACGAAGCGGATCATGCGAGCGCGTACGTGCGCGTTCAGCAGTTCCGGTTCAAGGATAAGTTCGAATGGATTTCCGAAATCGACGAAGAAGTTCTTTCTTATTACGTACCGAAACTCATCTTCCAGCCCATCGTCGAAAACGCTATTTACCACGGGATAAAAATGAAAAAAGAGGTCGTGTATCTCATGTTGTCCGGCGTTAAGGAAGAAGGACGCTTGCGGTTTTCGATCAGCGACGATGGCAACGGCATTCCCGAGGAAAGGCTTTCGGAAATTCGGAGCGTGTTGAACGGCGCGTCCAATGAAGGGAAGGCGATCGGTTTCGGATTAAGAAACGTGCACGATAGACTCAGGCATTATGGACCCGAATTCGGGGTGCAAATCGCGAGCGAATATGGCAAATACACGACGGTTACTTTAAGCGTTCCGATCCGCGAAGCGAAATCCGAAGGAGGGAAAGCCCATGTGGCGATTGCTGATCGTTGACGACGAATACCATATACGCGAAGGTCTAAAGCATCAAATCGCACAAACGGGATTGCCGATTGAAGCCGTCGGGGCAGCGGAAGACGGTGAAACAGCGCTTCGTCTCTATGAAGAGCTCAAACCGGATATCGTCTTGCTCGATATTAACCTGCCGGACTTAAGCGGGCTTGAGGTCGCTCGCCGCATTCGGGAAAAGGACGAAGAAACGCAACTGTTGTTTTTGACCGGATACAACTCCATGGCTTTTGTCCGCGAAGCGATCACGCTGGAAACGGCCGATTATATGTTGAAGCCGATTACGAAAGAGGAGCTGACCTCCGGGTTGCTTCGGGCGGAGGAACGGATTTCGAGACGGAGACGGTTCAGCGAGAGCCACGACACCAGGAAAAATCAAGAACGGTATATGACGCAGGAATATGCTTTACTCGATTTGTTGCTGCAAAGAAGACCGTGTAGCGATGCAATCGAAGCGCTTCGCGCGGCTAGGGCACCGCTCGCTGAAGCAACGCCTTCGTTCGTGGTTCTTTGCTGCGAGATGGATGCGATTCCGGAGCGGGTATCGACTATGGAGGATCGTCAGTTGTATGGAGTAGCTTTCGCCAAGCTTACTTTCGAAGCCGCTCAAACTTACGCTCATGCGCACGGGGCGGCGACGTCTTACGATCGCGTGTTATTCGTGCTTTCTTCCGTCGGCAGGGAAACGGCAACGGAAGTCGCGAAAAGTATTCGTTCGGTCGTCAAGAATTACTTGGGCGTGCCGGTAACGATCGGGGTGAGCCGTTCTGTCTCCGAGTTGAAATGGGTGCCCGAGGCCTATCGCGAAGCCTTGCACGCCGCGGAACACAAAGGATGGGTAGGGAGCGGGCAGATTATTCCGTATGAAGGCGTACAAGTTGCCGAGACGACGAATCGAACCTTGCTGGACAAAGAATTGATATTGCTGTCGGAAATTCGGGCAGGAAACGACGGAGCCATCCTGACGATTTTACAAGAATGGTCGGTGTTATTCGCCGGAATGCCTTCGCGTCAAGTGAAATTAATGGCTACTCAGCTCGTACTCTACGTCATGCGCGTCGTGCAAAGCAGCCAATTGACAGACGGTAACTTTCGATACCGCCAAGACCCGCTTCTTGAAGTGTCGCGAATGACGACCGGGAGCGAGATCGTCGCTTTCGTCACCGATTATTTCGTGCAGGTCTGCAAGTGGATCCGGGAATCCAAAGAATCCGCGGTTCCGAAAATATTCGAGGATGCGCGGCATTGGATCCGGGACCATTTGCACGAAGACTCGAGTCTAAACGGTCTTGCCGAGTATTTGCATCTTAGCCCGAAGTACGTCAGCTCGCGATTCAAGCAAGTGACGGGGGAAAGCTTCGCCGATTTTTTGAATCGCGTTCGATTCGAAAGGGCCCGCGAGCTTCTATTGGATCCGACGCAGAAGGTTTCCCAAATCGCGGAAGCGGTCGGATACGGCGATACGAATTATTTCAGCATCGCCTTTAAGAAAAATACGGGCTGGACGCCTTCGGAATTTCGGAAACGGTATCTCTGAGCTAAGGGGATATCGTTTCTCTTATTCGCGTATCGAAAACAATCGAACCAAAACAAAGAGAACAAGGTGCAACCTTATATATACGAGATCGCAAACGCTTGATAATAGAGTTTGGAAACATCATTTTCGCATTGAGAGGGGATCAAAGCATGCTAGGTAATCGCAAACAAAGGTGGCTTTCCTTACTGTTAGCTGCCGTGCTTGTCGGAATAACCGCCTGCAGCTCGAAGAACGGCAATGATGAAACGAAGCCTTCCGCTAGCAGCTCTCAGCCGACCGAAGAAACGAGCCCGAGCGCATCCGATGCCAGCCCTAGCGCATCCGAAGCCAGCGAATCGCCGAAGGAAGTCGTTAAGCTTAAGTTCATGTATTGGGGCAGCACGGATGAGAAAAAAGCGATGGAGAACATGATCAAGGCGTTTAACGATTCCCATCCGTACATTCAAGTAACGGGCGAGCACGTTCCCGGAGATTACAACACGAAGATGAACACGCTGATGGCGGCCAACGAGTTGCCCGACGTCGCTTATTTAGGAGACGGCTTAACGAATCAATGGGGAAGCGAAGGCAGATTACTCGATTTCAGCCAATATTACGGCCAATACCCAGAGCTACAAAACAAATTGAAAGCCTCCTACCTGTACACCGAGCCGGGCAAGGCTGTAGCCAACTTCACCGCGCTAGAAGTCATGGTGCTCTACTATAACAAAGATATTTTCGCGGAAGAGGGAATTCCCCTACCGCCGGCCGATCCGGCCAAAGCGTGGACATGGGACGAATTCGTCTCCGTCGCCAAGAAGTTAACGAAGGACAAAAAAGGCAAACATCCCGACGATCCCGGCTTCGATGCGAAAAACATCGATACTTACGGTTTCTCCTTCGGTACCGACCGCGGTACTTACGGGCCGCTTCTCGAGAGCAACGGAGCAGGGATATTGGACGAATCCGGCATGAATTACGCGCTTAACAAGCCGGAAGCCGTCGAAGTGTTCCAGAAGCTTCAGGATTTGATTTACGTTAACCATGTTTCTCCGAATTTGATCCAACAGCAAAACATGCCGGATAACCATGTCCGCCTGCAAACGCGCAAAGTCGCGATGGTGCTCGACGGAACTTGGGCGCTGCTTGATTTAACGAACAACACAAAGCTTCACTACGGCATCGGAGTTCTACCGAAGCTGAAAGAACCGAAAACGGTTATTCTCGCGGGAACGACGGTCGTCTTCAATACGACGAAGCACCCTGCCGAAGCTCTCGAGTTTTATTTGTACCATAACAATCCGGAGCAGGTCGACTTGTACAAAACGGGGCTTTGGATGCCGACGGAAGAAAAATATTACACGGACGAAGCGGCGATCAAGCTGTGGACCGACAACCCGGCCCATCCTCCGGAGTTTTTGCAAGCGGGAATCGAATACACCAAAGGATACGCGGTCAAATCGCCTTCGACGAAACTTAAAAACTGGCCGGAAATCAACAGCAAGCTTGCCCCGGGTCTCGATTTGATTTGGACGAACAAGAAGACGGCACAGGCGGCTCTTGACGAGTTGCAAGCGCAAATCCAACCGCTCATTAAGGGCAAATATCCGGACGAATAACAACGGGATTGTTACCGCTTGAGGGCGGTTCGGGGCGAGGCCATGTCCGCGGCCGTTCCGTCCTCGGGCAATCGAGATTTAGCGTATTCCCGGAAGGAGGGAGCGAAAGATGAGACGCAACAAGTCCGGACTGCTTAGGATGGAACGCCGCTGGGGCATGCTACTCGCGCTTCCGGTCACTCTCGGATTGCTGTTTTTCGCCATTGGTCCCATCGTCGCCTCTTTTGTTTTTAGCATGACCGATTGGCATATCGGAGGACAATCTTCATTCGTCGGCTTAAACAATTACGAGACGATCTTAACGAAGGATCCGGTGTTCACGAAATCGCTTTTCGTAACGGTATATTACGTCTTAGCCACCGTGCCGGTCGCGATACTCGCCGCTTTCGGGTTGGCGATGCTGCTTAATCGCAAAGTGAAGGGACTGTCCGTTTTCCGTACGATCTTTTTTTTACCCTCCATCGTTCCACGGATCGCGGGGACGATGCTGTGGCTGTGGTTATTCAATCCCGATTTCGGGTTGCTTAACTCGATTTTCGAATATTTCGGGTTGCCGGGCAGCCAATGGATATACGCCGAAGAAACGGCGATTCCTTCGATCGCGCTCATGAGCGTATGGGGCGTCGGAAACTATATGATCATTTTTTTGGCCGGTTTGCAATCCGTTCCTACCCATCTGTATGAGGCGGTCGAGGTGGATGGAGGGGGCGCTTGGCGCAAGTTTTTCCATGTTACCCTGCCTTCGATGACGCCGACGATATTTTTCAATATGGTCATGATGCAGATCGGGGCGTTCCAAAGCTTCGACAGCGTGTACGTCATGACGCAGGGCGGTCCTAATAACGCGACTTTGCTTTACGTCGTCTACCTTTACCGTATCGCCTTCACGGAAACGAAAATCGGGTACGCCTCCGCATTGTCTTGGATTTTGTTCGTTATTATCGTCGCGCTTACGCTGATTACGTTCCGGACCTCCCGTAAATGGGTGTATTACGAAGGGGGCGGAAAATAATGGCGAGCCAAATAAGCACGGCGTTTGCGAAACCGCAAAAATCCACGCGCATGAAAATGATCGGGAAATCCAACGTTTTCACGTATTTTACGCTCATCGTGCTTAGTTTGCTTATGATTCTGCCTTTGATATGGCTTGTTAGAAGCTCTTTGATGGATAACGCGCAAATTTTCATTTTTCCTCCCGAATGGATCCCGGAGCCCTTTCGTTGGAGCAACTACCCGGAGGCGCTGACGGCCGTTCCTTTCAAGCGTTTTTTTCTGAATACGATGATTCTCGAAGTGCTTACGGTAAGCGGCGTGCTCGTAACGACGATGATTTCCGCTTATACGTTCGCAAGGCTAAGATGGCCGGGGAAAAATATCGTATTCGGCGTGCTTCTCGCGACGGGCATGCTACCTGGAGCCGCGACGTTGATCCCGATGTTCGTGTTTTGGCGCGAGTTGGGAGCGTTGGATTCCTTCATCCCGTTGTCGTTGCCTTCGTGGTTTGGCGCGGGAGTATACACCGGCCAAGGCGTGTTCGCGATTTTTCTGATGAGGCAATTTTTCATGACCATTCCGCGCGAGCTGGACGAGGCAGCTTATATGGATGGAGCCAATCCGCTGACCGTGCTATGGCACATTATCTTGCCGCTTTCCAAACCGGCGCTTCTCGTCATTACGGTGTTCTCGTTCAACGACGTGTGGAACCAATTTCTAGAGCCGACCTTGTATCTTAGCTCGGAAAAAAAATATACGATGGCGCTCGGGTTGGCTTCTTTCAAAGGGCTGTATAACGCGCAATGGGGTTACTTGATGGCCGCGTCGGCAACGATGGTCGCTCCGATCATTCTGCTCTTTTTCCTCGCCCAGCGCTATTTTATCGAAGGCATTACGCTTACCGGGATCAAAGGCTAAGGAGGGGGCGTTGCGGATGACAAGAGCAAGAATATCGCGGTTACGGTCGGTCGTCCAAGAGAAGGGTTTCGATGCGATCTTGATTTCGCACGGCCCGAATCGGAGATACGTTTCCGCATTTACCGGTACTTCAGGTTATGTCCTCGTAAGCCAAGAAGAAGCGTTGCTTATGACGGATTTCCGTTATTTATCGCAAGCAACGGATCAAGCGGCGGCTTTAACGGTAGCTCTTCACGGAATGGAACCCTTCGAATCGATCGCGGATTATGCGCGCAGTCTCGGTATTCGTTCTCTGGGAGTAGAGGCTAAGCATTTGAGTCTCAGCCAAGCTCATGCACTTCAGGCGGCTATGGCTGACATCGAATGCGTTCCTACGGAAGATATCGTGGAGAAGCTGCGAAATGTCAAGGATGAAGATGAAGTGAAGACGCTTAGGGAAGCAGCGCGTATCTCGGATGTTGCTTTCGCCGAAGTATTAAACGTTATTCGGCCAGGGGTATCGGAAAGAAGAATAGCGGCGGAATTGGAGTACCGGATGCGGCTGCTCGGCGCCGATTGCGGATGGCCGGGCATTATCGTCGCATCCGGTTACCGGTCGGCGTTGCCGCATGGCGTCGCTAGCGACAAAGAAGTCGGACGGGGTGAATTCGTGACGCTCGATTTTGGAGCGATCGTGAACGGATATATGTCGGACGTCACGAGAACGGTATTCGTCGGAGAGCCTAACGAACGGCACTTGTCCGTCTACGCCGCGGTTCTTGATGCCAACGAGGCGGCGATACGCGGTTTGCGGCCAGGTATGAACGGCAAACAGGGAGACGCTCTCGGCAGGGATATTATCGATTCCCGAGGGTTCGGCTCTTATTTCGGTCATGGCCTCGGACACGGCATCGGATTGGAAATACACGAGCAAGTCAGGCTTTCCAAGGAAAGCGACTCCGTGCTCGAGCCTGGAAACGTGCTTACCGTCGAGCCGGGCATTTATATTCCGGGCTTCGGCGGCGTTCGTATCGAAGACGACGTCCTGATCACGGCAGGCGGCGTCGAAGTGCTTACTTCGAGCCCCAAACAATTGATCGCTTTATAACTTCCGCGGAACAACCCGCGATATGACGAGGAGGAAATCGTATGAATCGTTTTTCCGGCGTTTACGTCGCTATCATTACCCCTTTCGATGAGAATCTGGAGTTGGATTTGCCTCGCTTGCGAAATCACGTGGATTGGCTGATCGAAGAAGGCGTTGACGGAATCGTCCCGACCGGTTCGGTAGGCGAATACGCGTCCTTGTCTCCGGATGAGCGCAAACGGGTTGTCGAGACCGTAATCGATGCGGCGGCGGGGCGCGTGCCGGTCGTCGTCGGTACGGCAGCGCCTTCGACTCAAATGGCCGTGCAATGGGCACAGCACGCCAAACAAGCCGGCGCCAAGGGCATTATGGCGCTACCGCCTATCAACTATAGGCCTTCCGAAACGGAAGTGTTCCATCACTATGAATCTCTTTCGGCGGTAGGGCTGCCGATCATCGTATATAACAATCCGCACGATTACCCGACGGACATGAAACCTGCGTTTTTGCAAAAGCTTTCCGCGATCGATCATGTCGTAGCCGTTAAAGAGTTCTCGGGAGATATCCGAAGAGTACATGATATTCAAAGATTAACCGACCTCACAATCTTCGTCGGCGTGGACGACCTGGCGATGGAGGGGGGATTGCTCGGAGCGTCCGGTTGGATCGCGGGACTTACGAACGTTCTGCCGGCAGCGAGCTTGAAAATGTTTAAGTTGGCCCAGGAAGGCAAATTAGAAGAGGCATTAAAAATTTACCGCAAACTTTTACCGTTATTCCATTGGGACGCAAGCCCCCGCCTTGTTCAGGCAATCAAATACGGCATGGAATTGGCCGGACGGCCCATGGGTCAAACACGGCCGCCCCGGTTGCCGCTTACGGAAGCGGAACAGGCAGAAATACGGGAAGCTTTCGAATACGCCTTGAGCGAATAACCGGCTTTGAAAGAAGCGCTGAACAAGACGACGGCAGGGGGTCCTTCCGTCGTTTCCTTATACCAAGCAAAGACGGGGAGCGAATCGATATGGAAACGAAAAACTGGATTGGCGGAGAGTGGTCTGAACCGGCTGCGGGCGTTATAGAAGTTCGCAACCCGTCCGATGTCGCCGAAACGGTCGGAATCATTCATTTGTCGGGCAGAGCCGAATTGTTATCCGCGGTCGACGCCGCACGACGCTCGCAGCCCAAGTGGGCGGCGATGACAGGGGCCGAAAGGGGCGAGTGCCTTTATCGAATGGCTAATCTGCTTGAATTGCACTCGTCCGAATTGGCGAATCTGGCGAGCAGCGAGATGGGGAAACCGATTGCCGAGATGCGGGGGGAAGTGGCGAGGGGCGTGAACTTGCTGCGTTATTACGCGGGGGAAGGGGTTCGAGCGAACGGCCAGATGATTCCTTCGTCCCAATCGCATGTTAAGCAGTACTCCGTACGCGTCCCGGTCGGGGTCGCGGCAATCGTTACGCCTTGGAATTTTCCGGTCGCGATCCCCATCTGGAAAATCGCTCCCGCTTTGATCTGCGGCAACGCCGTCGTATGGAAACCCGCGGAACATGCCTGTCTGACAGCCGTCAAAATGGCTGAAATATGGTCCGCTGCGCGATTACCGGAAGGCACGGTGAACTTGATTATCGGCAAAGGGAGCGTCATCGGCAATGCTTTATTGGAAGAAGCGCGGATCGACGCGATAAGCTTTACGGGCTCGACGGGGACGGGGTTACGCGTTGCCGCCGCCAGCGCGGCGAGAAATTTGAAGTTCCAGACGGAGATGGGGGGCAAGAATGCCGCCGTCGTTCTGCGCGACGCGGATCTCGACATCGCCGTTCCCGCCATCGTGAGCGGAGCATTTCGTTCCGCGGGACAAAAGTGCACGGCGACAAGCCGGATTATCGTCGATCGGACAATCTACGACGAATTCGCGGAGAGGATAGCCAAGGCTACTTCCAATCTTCGTATGGCAAATGCGAGGGACGAACGGGCTTTCCTCGGTCCCGTTGCCTCCAAAGAACAATTCAAATCCGTCAATCAATATGTAGACACGGCATTGTCGGAAGCACGAACCGTAGCAATCGCGCCGGAGGCGGAAGGGAACGGCGAAGGCTATTATATTCGGCCGCTCCTCGTGGAAGGCGTATCCGCCGATCATGCGCTCGTTCAAGAAGAAGTGTTCGGCCCTTTGGCCGTCATATTGCCCGCGGACAATACCGACGAAGCCATCGAACTGGTTAATCGCACCGTTTTCGGTCTAAGCGCTTCTGTATTCACGAAAAACTTGTCGGACGCATTCCGGTTTCTGGAAGAGGCGGAAGCGGGAATGGTACGGGTGAATCAGGAGACGGGAGGAGTCGAATATCAGGCTCCGTTCGGAGGAATGAAAAGCTCCAGCTCCCACACGAGGGAACAAGGCCAATCCGCCCTTGAATTCTACACCCATCTTAAAACTTGCTCGATTCAATATCGCTAATCATCCAGGAATCGCATAGGGGAGGAGACCGCATATGAACCAGGCGATGTCGATGTCCTTGTTGCCGCAATTGCGATGCGCGCTCGCGCCGGAGCTTCGGCAATCTCTGAAGCTTTTGCAAATGCCGGCGATCGAATTGTTCGCTTATTTAAGGGACGTCGAACAAGATAATCCGCTGATCGAGCTGGAATTCATGGAAGAGCCGCGAATGCGAAGAAGGAGAAAAACGAATGAACGCGATACGGATTCGGCGCGAGATTTCCCGAATATCCATTCCAATCGCAAGTCGGTGGAAACCCTTGAGCAAAAGTTGCTCTTCCAATTGAGGTTAGACGATGCGCCGATCGGCGTAAAACGGGTTGCGGCTTATTTGGCCGGAAACTTGAACGAGTCGGGATATTTGGACATCCCATTGGACGAAGCGGCCAATCTCGGGGGTTTTTCTCTTGAAGTTGCCCAA
This sequence comes from Cohnella endophytica, assembly GCF_003628305.1. GTDB lineage: Bacteria > Bacillota > Bacilli > Paenibacillales > Paenibacillaceae > Cohnella > Cohnella endophytica. Next base: position 397,666 of record NZ_RBZM01000005.1, read on the forward strand.
TTGGGATTGCGGTTGCTCCAATCGTTGGAGCCGGCTGGAGCGGCAGCGAGATCCTTGGAGGAATGTCTGATACTTCAGGTTTCCCGGGATCGTTCGGCTCCGCCCGGGATAGAGAGAGTGATTCGGGAACATTTAAGCAACATAGCGAAAGGGCGTAGGAAGGCGATCGGAAAAGCTTTGGGAATGACGGAATCGCAGACGGATCAAGCCATCCGCTATTTGCGCTCGTTGAATCCTCGTCCAGGACTCGCGTTTACGGTTGCCGACACCCCTTTTGTTTTTCCGGAGGCGAGGCTTTCCGGAATCCGAGGGGAATCTGATTTTTCCGTTCGCGAAGCTTGGCCTTTTCGAGTGAAATTTCACCGTTTGTTTGGGGAAGCTCACGACGGTTCGGCCGAGTGGCGAAATTGGGCGACTGTAAAAAGAAAAGAGGCGGACCGATTGGACGATATGCTTCGTTTCCGGGGACGCGCGCTTAGATCCGTTATCGTCGCTATTGCCGATGCCCAGAGGCCGTTCTTGATGGAGGGGCCTGCGGCGATCAAACCGCTCAAACTTGAGCAAATTGCCGCGTCTACCGGGTTTCATTTATCGACGGTCAGTCGAACCATTCGCGATAAATACGTGGATACGCCGCACGGAGTAATGCCTTTAAGTCTTTTTTTCTCGACGGGACTGAACGGGGTTGGAATAGATGAGGTTTCCTCCCGTTCGGTCAAACACAGGATCCGGGCATTGATCGCCAAGGAGGACAAAGGCAACCCGTTTACGGACTTGCAGCTCGCGGCTTTGTTACGCAAGGAAGGAGTTAACGTTTCCAGACGTACCGTCGCGAAATATAGGGAAGAAGAACGCTTGTTGCCTTCCGCATTCCGCGTTTGTCCGGTCGCGGATTCGCGGATCCATCCATTTTTGCTGAAGGAGGTGGTTCCCATGCTTGAATAGTAAAGCGGGTCGTCTTCAGGGTAAGCCATGATTGACTTTCGTTTTTATTTTAGAAAAGAGGAGGCTCAAGTAATGAAACATTACGATGCGAAAGCTATTCGCGGAAAGGCGGAAATTCAGGTTAGAAAAGGATTGATCGCTGCTTTAAGCTTCGTTCTTATGTTCGGGCTATTGACTTTCGTACCGCGAAACCAGGCAGATGCGGCTACGAATATCGCCGAGGTCGTCGATATTTTCGGGAGAACGGTGAACGACAACGGCATCGACCTAGTGGATTGGCAGGGGTATATCGCGAATCCCTACGTCAAGCTTACGGTCAAACCGCCAACGAGCGCGGTTTTCCCCGTAACGATTAATTTGACTACGCAAGGAACTTCGCGACTCATGATGAACAACCCGAGCACGATGTCCGCGACGGGAGCTGCCAAAACGCTTACGTTCGCCAATTCGTCGACGACCCAAGATTTCGATCTGGAAATTCACCCCGACCGAGTCGGCGGCAACGGGGAAATCGAGAACTATACGTTGACCCTGCAGGTCGTGCAAAACAACGGTACGTCGAACAAGCAGACGATCCCGATACGCGTGCTCGATCAAGACGATAACGCGCAGCCGTCTATGCCGCTTAATTTCGACTACCGCTTCGACACGATCACGGGTATTTTCAACAACGCCGGCGTGAAGGCCGCGACGGAGCAGGCGATAAAGGACTGGTTTTACTTTTTCGACGAAACGCCTTACGATACGGTCCAATCCGGCGCCGAGAACATTACGTTGCCCGGGGATAACTGGCTGAATCCGATTACGGTCACGAACAACGCAGCTTATAACGGCATGTGGGTATTCCTGAGGGGGATCAACGATCCTTATTCAACCGGGTTCCCTGCTACCAACGGCAAATACCATAAGCGCGGAGGAGTCCAGGTGCCGGGTCCGATTCCGCGGTCTCTGGCCATGATTATGGACTTTTACGACGGCTTTACTCCGTTTACTTCCTTGAACGACGAGGACTACTATTTATCGCAAATGCCGGGGGCTTCCTGTACGTCGAACTGCCAGACGGACGTGCTCGGACTGGTCGCGCACGAGTTCGGACACGCGGTCGCCTATCACAGCGCATGGCCCGGCATGGCGGCGTACGTCGCGAGCAACGGGACTAACGACGCGGAAGTCATCGCCTATCAAGGCAACGCGGTACCGCTCGATAGCAGCTATCATATTTCGGATTCCAATCCGTTATATTGGGACCGTCTCAGCGGTCAAAGCGGCGGACGCAATCATCTGTTCTTGCCGAAAAGATGGATGATGACGAAGCTGTCGCTGTTAATCGCGGAAAACGCGGGCTGGAAGCTGAACAAGAACTTGACGCCGTTCCTTGCGCCTTCGATCGTCACGTCAACTCTGCCTAACGGAACGAAGGGCTCGGCGTATTCGCAGACGCTTACCGCCAAGGGCGGCGTGCCTTTCTACGATTGGAACGTAACGGGCGGAACGCTGCCTCCGGGACTGACGCTGGACCGATTCAAAGGCACGATCAGTGGGACGGTCTCGAGCAGCGCGCCTCAAAACAGCTACACGTTTACCGTTCAGTTGAGAGATTACGATGTGAAAAGCACGCCGGTTACGAAGTCGTTCACTATCAATTTAGGAGGAACGACGCCTCCTACCGACGTGGTCGCGCAATATTTGTTCAACGAAACGAGCGGAACGACCGGGGCCGACGCTTCGGGCAACGGCAAAACCGCGACGCTCAGCGGAGGCATCACTTGGGCAGCGGGTCATGCGGCGAACTCCGTAAACTTTAACGGAACGAACGGATACGGCAGCTTGCCGACCGGCATCGTCAGCGGGCTAAACGATTTTACGATCGCGACCTGGGTCAAAGTGAACAACACGTCGAACTGGACCCGGATATTCGACTTCGGGACGGGAACTTCGACGAGTATGTTTCTGACCCCGCGGCCGGGGGGCGCAGGGCTGAGATTCTCGATTACGACGAGCGGCAGCGGCGGAGAACAGCAGATCTCGACGACGACGGCGTTCCCGACGGGCGTATGGAAACACGTCGCGGTGACGTTAAGCGGTACGACTGGCACGTTGTACGTGGACGGCGTGCAAGTGGCGACGAACGCGAGTATGACGCTTAAACCGTCGAGCCTCGGGAACACGAATCTGAACTACCTAGGGCGTTCGCAGTACTCGGGGGATGCTTACCTGAACGGCGGACTCGATGACTTCCGGATTTACAACCGGGCGCTGAGCGCTTCCGAAATTACCGCGCTTTTCAATAGCTAGACATTCCATGCGAAAGGCGGAATCCTGGTGAAAAAAATATTGTGGTTAGCGCTGTGCGCCCTCTTAATTACTTGCGTGCCTATCGCCGGCAAAAATAAGCTTCAGACAGCGTCCGCGTCGGCGGCAAACGAGGCGTCGGTAATCGACATGTTTGGCCGGGAAGTAAACGCGAACGGAATCGAGCTCGTCGATTGGCAAGGTTATTTGGCAAATCCGTACATTAAATTGACGGTCAAACCTCCGGTCACCGCTTCCTACCCGGTAACGATTACCTTAAACGCCAAGGGCAGCTCGCGGTTAATGATGGATTTGCCGAGCACGGTATCGGCAACGGGCGCGTCCAAGACCTTGACGTTTGCCAGTTCTTCCGAACAAAAGGATTTCAAACTGGAAATTCATCCGGACCGCGTCGGAGGCAACGGAGAAATCGAAAATTACACGTTGTCGCTGAACATTCTGGAAAACGGCGGAGCAAACCGTACGCAGACGATCCCGATCCGCGTGACCGATCAGGATGACAATGCCGAAAGTACGTTACCGCTGCTGTTCGATTATCGCTTCGATACGATTACGAAATATTTCAGCGACCCGGGTATCAAGGCGGCAGCCGAGCGGGCAATCAAGGATTGGTTTTATTTCTTCGACATGGCTTCGTTCGACACGGTTGCGACGGGAGCGGAAACGAATCACGTGCCCAACGATAACTTTAACGGGAATACGAATATAACGAACAATGTCGCGTACAACGGCGAATGGATTATTCTCCGTGGTTTAAACGATCCGTATTCGACGGGTTGGCCGTCGGCGAACGGGTTATACCGTAAGCGGAACGGCGTGCAGGTGCCAGGACCGATCCATCGTTCGATCGGTACGGTTCTCGACTTCTTCCCGAATTTTTCCGCTCAAACGTCTTTGAATGACGACGAATGGTATTTGACCCAGAACGACTCGTCCACTTGCACGACGAGTTGCGCGACCGACGTTTACTCGGTCATCATGCACGAATTCGGGCACGGACTGGTGTTCAGCTCGGATTGGGCCGGCGTAGCCGCTTATAAAGCAGCCGGAGGGACGGATTCATCCATCGTCTCCTATCAAGGCAACGCGGTTCCTCTCGACAGCAGTTATCACATTCCCGCGGACCAACAATACTGGGATCGACTGAGCGGACAAAACGGAGGGAGGACCCATTTCTTCCCTTCGAAGCGCTGGATGCTGACGAAGCTCACGTTGCTGATCGCGGAAAAAGCGGGCTGGAAGCTGAACAAGAACTTGACGCCGTTCCTTGCGCCTTCGATCGTCACGTCATCTTTGCCTAACGGAACGAAGGGCTCGGCGTATTCGCAGACGCTTACCGCCAAGGGCGGCGTGCCTTTCTACGATTGGAACGTAACGGTCGGAACGCTGCCTCCGGGACTGACGCTGGACCGGTTCAAGGGTACGATCAGTGGGACGGTCTCGAGTAGCGCGCCGCAAAACAGCTACACGTTTACCGTTCAGTTGAGGGATTACGATACGATGAGCACGCCGGTTACGAAGTCGTTCACAATCAATCTAGGCGGAACGACGCCTCCGACCGACGTAGTCGCGCAATACTTGTTCAACGAGACGAGCGGAACGACGGGGGCCGACGCTTCGGGCAACGGCAAAACCGCGACGCTCAGCGGGGGCATTACTTGGGCAGCGGGTCATGCGGCGAACTCCGTAAACTTTAACGGAACGAACGGTTACGGTAGCTTGCCGACCGGCATCGTCAGCGGGTTAAACGACTTTACGATCGCGTCCTGGGTCAAAGTGAACAACACGTCGAACTGGACCCGGATATTCGACTTCGGGACGGGAACTTCGACGAACATGTTTCTGACCCCGAGGCCGGGGGGCGCAGGGCTGAGGTTCTCGATTACGACGAGCGGTAGCGGCGGAGAACAGCAGATCTCGACGTCGACGGCGTTTCCGACGGGCGTATGGAAACACGTCGCGGTGACGTTAAGCGGGACGACAGGCACGTTGTACGTGGATGGCGTACAAGTGGCGACGAACGCGAGCATGACGCTTAAACCGTCGAGCCTCGGGAACACGAATTTAAACTACCTAGGGCGTTCGCAGTACTCGGGAGATGCTTACCTGAACGGCGGACTCGACGACTTCCGGATTTACAACCGGGCGCTGAGCGCAACGGAAATATCGGCTTTGTTTAATAGCTAAAAAAAATACGGGCCAGAGCAAAGGATTTCTGCTCTGGCCCGTATTGCGCGTTAGCCGATGGCATCGTTCGTGCCATACATTCGATTCCGACAGGCCGTAATGTCGGGATCGAATTGAATGAGTGCATCCCGACGCATTTGCTTGACTCTGTGCATTGCGGTTTGCAGCTCGGTTTCGGTGGGGGAATCGGGAACGCCGGAATCGATCGCGATCGATAGACCGGCCACTTGGCCTTGGGCTATGGCGACTTTCGCGCTTTCGACACCGGTTATGTTGCCTGCGACATAGAGTCCCTGAAGCGGAGTTCGCATACTTTCGTCGTGGGCGGGGACATGTCCGCCAAGTTCCGGCGCGTATCGAAAAGGACAGCCTGCAACGGCGGCGAGCTCGGCGAGCGGATACAGTCCTCCGGCGATGCAGACGAAGTCGGCCTCGATCAATCGTTCCGTGCCGGGGATCGGCACGCCTTCGGAGTCGATGTCTGCGATCCGTACGCCTTCAACGCAAGACCCTCCGACGATTTCGACGGCGGATCGACGCAACTGCAGCGGAGTGTTCCACATTCGTATTCCTCTTCGCGGATATAACTTCAGAGCCATTCGCTGCATAAGCGAGTTTCCGAGAAACGAGGCGCCGAACCGAAACAAAGCGTTCGGAGCCAAATGAGCGAAGCGCAGTAGAGAGCGAAGTACATCGCCCGGATCGGATGCGCGGACGTTTAACGGATTTTTAGGCGGGAGAACGATCGCTGCGAGCTCAATGCCGGCTAAACGCAATTCGGAAACGATGGCCATCGAGAGCACGTTCATGCCGACGACGACGCCGCGGTTACCAACGCGGACGCGCTGCACGTTCGTCATAACTTGCGCCGCTCCGATGGACATAACGCCGGGCAGAGTCCAGCCAGGCAACGGACACGCCGATTCCGCGGCTCCCGTCGCTATCAGAACGTGCTTGGCGCTGAACGGTCCTCTATTCGTCCATATTTTCCATCCCGTTTGCCCGATTTGTTCCAGCGCGGTGACGGAAACGCCGGTACGAATGTCGACGCTATTCTCGGAGGCTTGACGAACGAGTTGTTGCGCCTCTTTAATGCCGTTCCACCAAAATCCGTCCGGCTCTTGATGCAATTGTCCAAGCAGTCGTCCTCCCGGCCTCGGGAATTCATCCAAGACGAGCACGCGTAAACCGCAACGGGCGGAGGCGATCGCGGCCGATAATCCGGCGGGTCCTGCCCCGATAACGATCAAGTCTAAACGATCTATCATTCGTAGGCATCCCCTTCCCGTAATTTTGCCGGCTGGAAAGGAGTTGGAAGGACGATGCCGGAACAGACGTCCAAACCGTCGGATGCTAGCGATAGACATGCGCGGAAGCCCGAAACACCTTCTATCGTAATCCTGCATTCCATGCAGTGGCCGATGTTGCAATAGATTCCCCTTGGCGTCCCCTGTTCTTCGTGAGCTCTTAGCGTTCGTATTCCATTAGCCAACAAAGCGGCAGCGATACTTTCGCCTTCCCGAGCTTCGATCGGCCGGCCATCGAACAGGAAGCAAACCCTGCGCGTTTCAGGCAACGGACCGAGTATCGGATGGTTTTCGATTCTACCGTAGCTCACGAGCCCCTCCCCCATTCCCCGAAAGAAATCGGCCGAACCGGGGGTTGAACCTTAAGAGGGAGAGAATATGCTGCTTTTTCCGCATCCATTTGTCCGGTCAATCTGTCGATAAGCGGTCGGCACGTTCGTCCTCCGCAAATCCCCATTCCGGCGCGCGTGCGAAGCTTGGTTTCCCTTGAAGAACAATGATAGCGTTCAATAACTTCGATGATTTGTTCCAACGTGACTTCCTCGCAACGGCAAACGATGAAAGGCGTGTTACCCATGTACGGTAGCCCCCTAGTAAAATCTCGACTGACGATTAAAATGATGCAAAATTCGTGCCACCGCAAGCTTTGGCATGAATTTTGCATACTATCAAACGCTGCGAGCGACTTCGTTTGCAGACGATGAAGGGGGTGGGAGACAAAATGACCTTGCCTTACGGGCATAGAATGAAGCGACTGCGGGGCTGGCTGGAAGCGAACGCGATTGATGCGGCTATCGTAACGATGCCGTCCTCGATCGCTTATTTGACGGGGTTTCGGTCCGATCCAATGGAGAGGTTTTTGGCGCTTTGGATTGCAGATGGCGGTGAAACGACGTTGTTCGTTCCCGAATTGGACGCGCTGAAATCCGAAGGCGCGATTGGGGTCGACCGCCTTGTCCCGATTCCGGACGGCAAGCCTCCTTTGGAGCTCTTAAGGAATTCGTGTAAAACCGAACCCGTATGCATGGGGATCGAAAAAGACGCGGTGTCCTGGAAATTGGCAGAGGAACTATTCGCGTCATGGCAAGAAGCGGAATTCGTGGACATCGGAGACGAAATTCGCGAGATGAGGGGGAGAAAAACACGGGAGGAAGCCGACTTCGCGAAAGAAGCGGCGTCAATCGCAGATGCCGCGTTGGAAGCGGCATTAACGACATTCATAAGAGGAATGAAAGAGCGGGAGCTGGCGGAGGAAATCGACCGTCAAATTCGGCTTAAAGGGGGAGCAGGCAACGCGTTCGCGACTACCGTGTTAGGCGGCATTCGCTCGGCGTATCCCCACGGGGAAACGGGACTACATGCCATTAGCGAGGGTGAATTCCTTCTGGTCGACATGGGAGCGAGTTGCCATGGATACTTGTCCGATATGACGAGGACTTTTATCGTCGGAGAAGGTTCGGCGGAGCAAGAACGCATGTATGAAACCGTCAAGGAAGCGAATCGCAGGGCGATCGCCGCGGTACGTCCGGAAGAGCCGCTCTCGTCTGTCGACAAGGCTGCCCGTTCTTGGATAGATCAACAAGGGTATGGCTCCTATTTTCCTCACCGCGTCGGTCACGGGCTGGGAGTGGACATTCACGAGCCTCCGTCCATCCACGGCTGGAACAACCGTCCAATCGTCCAGGGAATGCTTTTTACGATCGAACCGGGCATTTACGTGCCTGGAATCGGCGGCGTGCGAATCGAAGACGACTTATACGTAAACGATCAAGGCATTACGGAACAATTGACGGGCTTTCCGAAGGAGTTGCGAAGGCTTTAGTCCGATGAGCTCCGGCCAAGTAGCAAGCTAAGTTTATTGTAGAGCGTCATGCGCGAGATGCCGAGCCTGTGGGCGGCCGCTTGTTTGTTGTCGCCCGTTTCCGCTAGCGCCGCTTCGATATACTTGCGTTCGCAATCGGCCAGCCACTCGGGCAACGTACCGTCGATCGGCAGCGGCGAGCATTCGACGAGACTTTCCGTCGGCTTCGTATCCGCCCCGGTCGCGCGCAAAACGGCGGCAGGCAAATGCTCCGCGCGCGGTTTTCCATCCTCGGCGAAAACGCTCAACCGCTCCATCGCGTTTCGAAGCTCTCGGACGTTTCCCGGCCATGAATAATCCGTTAGCGCGGTTATCAGTTGCGCTGGCATGGGCTCGACAATGCCGAATCGGCGCAAAAAGGTTTCCGCCAGCAGCGGAATATCGTCCGCGCGACGGCGGAGGGGCGGGATGTCCAAGGAGATGACGTCGAGCCTGTAATACAAGTCTTCCCGGAACTTTCCGGCTTCCGCGAGCCGAGCCAAGTCTTTGTTCGTAGCGGCGATAAATCGGCAATCGACGGACAATGATCGGGTTCCGCCGACGGGATAATATTCGCGGTCTTCGAGAATGCGAAGCAGCTTGGCCTGTAACGCGAGAGGCATATCTCCGATCTCGTCGAGAAAGAGCGTTCCGCCCCTGGCAAGCTCGATTTTACCTGGTTTGCCGCGCGGATCGGCTCCGGAAAAGGCGCCCTTCTCGTAACCGAACAATTCGCTCTCGGCAAGGCTCTCCATGATCGCGGCGCAATTGACCGCGACGAAAGGGGAATTCGCTCCTTCTCGCAGCGAATGGATGGCCGACGCGAACAGTTCCTTTCCGACTCCGGACTCCCCCGTCAGCAGAACGGTCGAGGAGGTTCGCGCAAGTCGCCGTGACACATCGATCGTGGCTTGCAGCACTGGGCTTACTCCTATAATGGAGCTAAACGAATGACTCATGTCGATTTCCTCCATGTGCAATGTGTAAACTAATTATTACACTGTAAAATCGACGTGTAAATAATATTTTAATCCTCGAGGTGAAACGGATGACGTTAAAGAAAAACACGGACGTGCTGATTATCGGGGGAGGCATCATTGGCATGTCCGTTGCTTATTTCGCGATCAAGGAGGGATTGTCCGTTGCGGTACTCGAGCGGGGCGAAGCGGCGCAAGGAACTTCTTCGAGATGCGACGGCAACATTCTCGTCATCGACAAGGATCCCGGTTTCGACAGTCTTATGTCGGTCGAAAGCCAGCGCATTATTGCGTCTCTTGCGAAATCGTTGCCCCAGCGATTCGAATATCGGGCTCCCGGGAGCATCTTCGTCTGCGAGACGGAAGAGGAGATGGAGGCGGCGCGCGACTGGGTCTCGAGGCAAGCCGCGCTCGGATTGCCGTTCCGGATGCTAGATCGCTCCGATATACGCCAGGAGTCCCGTTATTTTGCCGACGATTTGCCGGGCGGTCTCGAGTGCGCCTCGGACTCTACGGTCAATCCATACTCTCTGACCTATGCGCTGGCAGAAGAAGCGGAACGCCTCGGCGCGCGCGTCCATCTGCACACAACCGTTCAAAGCATCGCCCCCGTGGAAGGAGGGTATTCGGTCGAAACGGACAAAGGAAGCTGGCTAACGTCTAAAATCGTCAATGCCGCGGGATGCTGGGCTCCAATGATAGGGAGAATGGTGGGGCTCGAGATCCCGGTTTTTCCACGCAAAGGACATTTGATCGTTGCCTCCCGCGGACAGCCCGTCGGTATTCGTAAAGTGATGGAATTCGGTTATTTAATGTCCAAATTCGGAGGCTCGCGCAAAGTTGATCCGATGACCGAGAAATACGGAGTAGCGCTCGTATTCGAGCCTACCGAAAGCCAAAACTTCTTGATCGGCTCCAGCAGGGAGTTCGTCGGATTCGACACGTCGGTTCGACCGGAAGTGATCAGCTGCATGGCCAGGCGAGCGATTCGATTTTACCCCGCGATGGCGGATTTTCAACTGATCCGTACATACGCGGGCTTGCGTCCGTGGACGCCGGATCATTTGCCGATCGTCTCGGAGGTCGATGGTCTTCCCGGATTTTTCATCGCCGCGGGCCATGAAGGAGACGGAATCAGTTTAGCTGCCGTTACCGGCAAGCTGATGGGGGAGTTGTTAACGGGTGCGGCGACGACTTGCATTCCGGCAGCGCCGCTTCGATTCGATCGCTTCAATGACAAAAAGGAGGATATCGGTTATGAAAGCCACTCGGGCGTACCGTACCATTGACACGCATACTGGAGGTAATCCTACGCGAACAGTAATCAGCGGTTTGCCGCAGTTGGAAGGCGCGACGATGGCCGACAAAATGCTCGATATGAAAAATCTCCACGACGGCGTCCGCCGGTTGCTCATGAACGAACCGAGAGGACATGAAGTCATGTCCGGAGCTTGTCTTGTCGCTCCGTGCCATCCGGATGCCGACGTCGGCGTTATCTTTATCGAAACCGGCGGTTATTTGCCCATGTGCGGACACGATACGATCGGATTTTGCACGGCGTTGGTCGAATGCGGGCTCGTTCCCGTCCGGGAGCCGATTACGGTTATCCGACTGGACACTCCCGCAGGACTTGTGACGGCGGAGGTTGCGGTTATAAATGGAACTGCGATTTCTGTCACGTTTCGCAACGTCCCGGCGTTTCTTCATAGCATGGTCAACGTATACGTTCCGCAGCTTGGAGAGGTGCAGTGCGATATCGCATACGGAGGCAATTTTTACGCGATCGTCGATGCCAGAAGACTCGGGTTGCCGCTCGAGCCATCCAATGCCGCGGAAATCGTAGATAAAGCCGTGAGAATCCGCAAGGAGATCAATCGCGTCGTCGTCGTGGAACACCCCGAATTTCCTCATATCCGCGGCGTGACGCACGTCGAATTTTATTCGGATCCGGTACATCAGGATTCCGATTTGCGCAACGCGGTCGTCGTGCCTCCGGGCGGTATCGACCGTTCGCCGTGCGGCACGGGGACGTCCGCGAAGCTAGCTGCTTTATACGCGCAAGGAGCAATCGGGCTGAACAAGCCGTTCGTGCACGAGAGCATCGTCGGTTCCGTTTTCAGAGGACGGGTGCTTGAACAGACGAAGGTAGGAAGCTTACCTGCCGTCGTTACCGAAATTACGGGCTCGGCGTGGCTTATGGGCATGCACACGTTTTATTCCGACGAGGAAGATCCGCTGAACGAAGGCTTTCTATTCGTACCTCAGGACGAACATTAGACGAGGGGGAGAAGGAAGGATGAATTTTACGAAAATGGTCCGTTCGCTCGATATTCACGTCGCCGGTTGGCCTTTGCGGATCATTACCGACTTCGCGAGCTTGGGCGTCACGGAAACGATAACGGCAAGAGCGGAACGGTTATGGCACGCGGAAAACTCGCCCGTTCGATGGATCCAACGGGAACCGAGAGGCCATGCCGCGCTTCGCGTCGGGGTCGTGACCGCCTCCTCGCGCGCAGATGCCGGTCTCATCGTTTATGATGCGGAAGGGCCGTGCCGGACGGACGAATGGGACGCGCTTTGCGCTTCGGAAGCTTTGAGCGAGATGGGGGTATTCCGACGGACGGACGAAATCGGGTGGGAAACGGCTGAGGGAACGATAAAAGTAAGCGCCGAATCGGAAGAATTTCACTGCCGAACGATAAGGGGAGTCGATCATTTCAATCGACAGTACAATGTCCTTGACTCTTCCGTCACGGATGTTCCCCTTCGGGCGGCAAACGCGGCAAAGCTCGAACAATCGATGCGTAATGCTGACGGATCTTCGCGGAAAGTGCTGCTTGCCGTGGATCAGAAGGAGGAGAACAGCTTTATTCTCGCAGTCGCCGCACGGGACGGAAAGCTTCTAAGGGCGCCTGAAGGCGGAGCAGTGGTCGCGGCCCTTGCCGCCATTCACGGACGCAATCCGATACTCGGCGTGCCGCTACGTTTTCACGGGTTATCGGGAGGCTGGGTAGAAGGCATCGTTCTCGGAGTAGAAGAAATAAACGGAGCGCGAAAACTCGAATGGGAACTTCGCGCCCGCGCAAGACTGATCGGTTCTTGCGAATTCGTCTATGATCCGTCCGATCCGCTAGGGGAAGGGTTCCTGCTGCGTTGAGCTTTTAATTAATATTCATATGCTTGCGATAATAAGCGTTGCGGTAACCCGTGGGCGTTAAATGCTCGTATTTGCGAAACAGGCGAATAAAGTATTTCTCGTCGGGAATGCCCACTTCAAGAGCGATTTGCTTGACGGTGCGGTTGGAACCGGAAAGCAGCGATTTCGCTTTGGACAGCTTTTGTACGAGGATGTATTCTTGCAAATTCATTCCCATCGTTTTCTTAAACAATCTGGAAAGGTAATCGCGGTTATAGCCGTATTGATCGGCGATCGAAGAAACGGTTAGAGGCTCGGCGGCATGAACGCGGATCCATTCTACGATATCGGCGACGAGCGGGTCGGGCATGAGGGTAGATCGTTCCTCGTCTCCCGATTCGGCTTGCTCCGCCAATTCCAAAAACAGCGAAGTAGCCAGATAGTGCAGGGCGTACCGATGACGGAGCTTGGAGTTGGCGAGATGCTGGAGTTGATTAAACAAGATTTCGATTCTGTCGAGATTGCCGCATCGAAAGAAGACGGGCAAATAGACGGAATCGTTCTTAGCCGAGAGATATTCGTTAGTATGCGATAAACGTTTAACTTTTTCCCAATCGTCTTCCCCGCAAATTCGAGGAATACCGGGGCATAGAAAATGAAGCCAATAAAACATAAGCCCGCCGCTGCTAGGTTGATAGCCGAAATGCGTTTCGCCCGGGAGCAAGAGCAGAACGGAACCCGGCTCCACCGCATACCGCTCTTCTTGTTGCTGGATGTGAAGCGTTCCCTTCGCACCGATGATGATCTCAAAGCTGTCGATTTCGCGGCGTGCGTGCGTCCAGGGTTGCAGGGCATTAAACTGTCCGGCGGACAAAAATTCGAACGGCTGCCGAATTTCCGTTTTCAGATAGCGCAGACCAATGTCCCCTCTCCGCATAACTCTACTAAAATTAAACACTATCAAGCCTTCAGATAGCAAATAAAATATGACGAGCGGCGGGATAATGGAGAGCTGATCTCTTTTTTGCATTAAATATGTAATAATTAGTATATACTTGTACTTAATTAGGGGATGATACGATATTGAATAAATATAACCACAGCGGTAGATTAATAAGCGGGGTGAATGAATGAGAAGAGATAGGAATAAGGAATATAATCGAAACTTGTTGATTGAATCGGCATTACAGCTTTTTTGCCAACGTGATTACCAAAACGTATCGGTGGATTTGATCGCCCAAAACGCAGGCGTTACAAAAACAACCTTTTTTTCTCATTTTAAATCAAAAGAGGAGATTTTGTACGAGGTAGATATAAACCAGCTAACCGTGCTCAATGAGCGGTTAAACGATTACCCGTTGGACGGGGATTTCCTCTCCAAGCTTGTGAAAGCTATCGTGGCTATGGCCGTAAACCTCCATAGAACGCCCATTCTTACGCAAAATATCATTCATCTCGGAACAATAAGCACGAAGTATCGCACGATGCTTTCCGAAGTGTTTAGAAACTTGAAAGAAACATTGATTAAATATTTCGAGCTTGCCCAGAGTCATGATCTAATAAGCAAACGCGTAACCGCAGAAAGAATCGCGGAGGACTTCGTCATTATTTACATTGGAATTATGAGCAGATGGAGTTTTTTTGAAAGTTCAAGCTCGCTGGAGATGACGATGGAAGAAGTTTATCAAAATTATATAAAGGGAATTATATCCAAATAAACAAAGAGAAGCATCTAATTTCAATGCGGATGCATTTCTCCGATCTAAATTGTCTGAAAATTCATAATTACTTGACTGACGGTAAACTATGAGTATATATTATGAAACGGCAATATAATTTTTCAAAATTATAGAATGAGGTGTACGTGGTGAAGTGGCCGATCGTGAAATTCAAGAGCGTAAGAGCAAAAACCTTACTCGTAATGCTGCCGTTGATTATTCTCATTTTCGTTTCCGTCGTATCAATGGCCTATGTGTATTCTCGCAACATTATCGTGGTGAAAACTCAAGCCGGAATAGAGGAGCAACTAGGTAAACTCGAATATAAGATCCAAGACAGATTAACGGCATCGAGTAAAATTCCCGAGATTTTCGCCAAGATGGTTGAACGCAATTATCGCGAGTTCTCCTTGGAGCAGTACCATGATTTTACCTATAATATTTTGTTGACGAATAAAGATACGTTCGGCGTGGGGATTTTCTTAGAGCCGCACGCATATGATTCGCGCCAGAAATATTTCTCGACCTATGCCTACTGGAAAGATAACGAGATCGCCATGTCCGAGGAATATAACGACCCTAAATTTGATTATCCGAATCAAGACTTCTATATGTCCGTAGCCCACAAAAAGGGAGTGCTATTCTCCGATCCCTATCTTGACGATGTCCGCGGAGTAGATATGGTTACGGCGACCGTTCCCATGTATAACGAGCAAGACCAATTCATCGGGGTAACGACCGGGGACATCATTTTAACGAAAATGAAAGAGATCGTTACGGACACCAAAATCGGGAAAACCGGCTGGGCTTTCCTAATAGACCGAAACGGGACTTATCTTGCGGGGCCGGATGCCGATAAGATCATGAAAGTAAAGCTTCAAGAAGACCCTGATACTAATCTTGCGAATTTGGGGAAAATCCTGCTGGAGAAAAAGGCCGGAATGGCAAGTTATAAGGGAAATGAAGGAGTCGTGGACATTCACTTCGAGGAGATGCCGGGAACGAATTGGATTCTGGCCATGGCTCTTCCGGAAAAAGAATTGGTCGGCCCCATTAATGCATTGCTACTAAAACTCGCCATTATAAGCTTGATTGGCATCGTGTTGATCGTAAGCGTAATTTACTTGATCACTCGCAACATCACGAATCAAATCAGTAAAGTAAATCAGATGTCGTCTTTTTTGGCCAAGGGAGATTTAACCTATTCCATCCCTGTTACAACCGAGGACGAGTTCGGGCAGATGATGGCAAATCTAAACCGTACCGCATTGCTGCTTCGAGGTATGATCTCCAAAGTGTCGAAACATGCCCTTTCCGTCACCCATACGTCGCAACAGTTGGCGGCTAGCGCAGAGCAGTCTAGCATCGCTGCGGATTCCATCTCGTCGGGGATCGAAGATGTAGCCGCCGGGGCGGAAACCCAAATGGTAGGTTCCAAAGAAACAGCTCGTTCGATGGAAGAGCTTTCGACCGGTATACAAAGGGTCGCGGAATCTTGTTCGGTCGTTTGGGAAGTTTCTCAACAAACCTCGAATAAGGCCGTCAACGGCAATGAGATTATACAGCAGGCCGTACTGGATATGAATGTCGCGAATCAATCCGTAAACGATACGGCGCAACTCGTAGAGAAATTAAGCGGACGCGCGACGAAAATAGGGCGAATCATTTCGGTTATCCAGGAAATCAGCTCGCAAACGAATCTATTATCCTTAAATGCCGGAATCGAAGCGGCCAGGGCGGGAGAACATGGACGTGGATTCTCGGTCGTCGCCCAAGAAATTCGCAAGCTTGCGGAACAAAGCAGATCATCCGCGGAAGAGATCAGAAATTTAATCGAGGAAATTCAATCCGTCACATCGGAAGCCGTACAATCCATTCAAGTCGGGTCGGAGAACGTTAGCAAGGGGACAACGCTAGTGAATCAGGCGGGAGATTCTTTTAATTCGATCTTGAACGACATTCGTTCGATGGTTACGCAGATCCAGGAAATCTCTTCCTCCTCCGAACAGATGTCGGCCGGCTCAGAGGAAGTCACGGCTACGGTCGAAGAGCTGTCCAAAATCGGGGCGGAAGCCGCGGGGAACTCTCAGACTATGGCGGCATCTTGCCAAGAGCAACAAGCGACTATGACCGAAATTTCCGTCTCCGCCCAACGTCTAACCAAAATGATGCAAGAGCTGCAGGAGCTTACGGCCGAGTTTAAAGTCTCTTAATTATGATCAATCGAGTAATAATATGAGATAGGAGTAATCTCCTCGATGGTTCTCTGGAATATCACAACTTTAGTGGCCTTTGGATTCATTAATTTCTTTTCTTACTCGATTTATTATTTTATGAATGCAAGCCTGAAGATCAAGTTTCGGGAAGACGGCCATCTGTTCGCGTGGTTAGCAAGCCTTTGGGTTGGGGGTTTGCCGCTGTTAGGCTATTCCATTTTGATCTATTTAACCGTGTATATTTATTCGCATGAGAAAAAGCAGCAGCCGCTTTATTTCAAAAACTTCCTTGTTTTTGCTCTTCAAGTCTCGGTAATGATTCCTGTTTTTATTACGACAAAAAAGCTCGTTTTAGTTAGTCCTTTTATAGGATTATACGTAAGCATAATGCTTGCTCTATTCGCTACTCAGTTGGTTACGATCGTTTCTTATCATTTGTTATATAGCGTCTCTTGGAAGGGGAAGCGCTGGCGACAAAAAGCTTTTGAATTCGTTTGGATGGATGCGTTCTCCATCAGTACTTTTCTGTTCGTGAACCGATTGCTGCCTCAATTGGAGAACGGTTTTTACTGGAGGTTATCTTCCCAAGCCTTTCTGCTGATCTTCGTTATTCTACGATTCGGAATGCGATCGATCGGCATATCGCAAAGGGATAAAATCGTGGAAACGATGAATGAATCGCAAGAGCTTAACGGTAAATTGTCCGTGGCGAATAACCAGGTGTTAACCGCGTTTGCGCTATCATTGGAAAAGCGGGACGCTTATACCGCCGGCCATAGCGAACGCGTTGCCATGTACGCGAATAAAATCGCGATAGAGCTTGGCGTGGACCCCAAAATTCAACGATCGATCTACCTGGGAGGCTTACTCCATGACATCGGCAAAATCGGTATTCCGGACGTCGTATTAAATAAGTTAGGCGCATTGACCGAAGAAGAATATTCGATCATGAAGCGGCACCCCGTAATCGGAGAAGAACTGCTCAGAGGAATATATCACAACTACCCGTTGATCAAGGAAGACGAAAAACAGGTGATCATCGAGATCGTTTTATATCATCATGAACGCCCTGATGGGAAAGGTTACCCTAGAGGGCTATATGATGATCAGATCCCGATTTGGTCTAAAATCGTCGGAGTGGCCGATGCTTATGACGCCATGACGACTAACCGTTCTTATCGGCCTGCGATGACGACGGAACGGGCGGCAAGCATCTTGATAAACGGATCCGGAACGCAGTTCTGGAGACGCGCAGTCGAGGCATTAGTCAAAATAGAAGGAATAGAGAAAAAGTCAATGCTCGTTTAGCTACAACAAACCGACGGTCGGTCTGTTGTAGCTAAAGAGTTCTAGTGTTCGACGCAACCCGTACTAACGTTAATCTTATGGAGGCATACATGCTCAATGAATTCGAAGTCATTACAAAAGTCGGAGAAAATGTTCTTAAGGGATATCTAGGGCTGAACGCACAACCGCTTCGTCAACAGGAACAGCAAGAATCTTATATAGGCAAGGACATCGGAGTCATCATCCAACTCGTGGGTCAAATGGACGGGCAAGTCATCTGCACGATGAATTTAGATACGGTCAAAAGCCTAATCGGCCGAATGATGGGAGGTTTAGAAATCGGCCAATTAGACGACATGTGTTGGAGCGCATTGCAGGAGTTCGGAAATTGGATCGTGAGCGGCATTGCAATCGAACTATCGGAATTAGGAATCGATGTGAATATTACGCATCCCATCATTCAAGAAGGGTTCACGATCATTCATTCCCGAAGCAAATTTATGGCCGTGCCGATTTCGACGGAAATCGGCACGGTCGAGATTTACATTTCCCTTGAAAAAAACAATCAGGTCGCAGTATGAACTAAGTTTATTTAGGAGAGAGAACGATGGCTAAAATTATGGTCGTTGACGATGCTGCATTTATGAGAATGGTACTCAAAAATATTTTAACCGAAGGCGGGCATGAAATCATAGCCGAGGCGATCAATGGCGAAGATGCGGTCCATCATTATTTGAAATGCACGCCTGACCTTGTAACCATGGATATTACAATGCCGGAAATGGATGGTATCGCGGCGTTAAAGGAACTAATAAAAATAAACCCGCTTGTAAAAGTCGTTATGTGTTCGGCGATGGGGCAACAAGGCATGGTGCTCGAGGCGATTTATTCAGGGGCTAAAGATTTTGTCGTCAAACCCTTTCAGAAGGAAAGAGTACTGGAATCAGTGATGAAGGCTCTAGCTTAAGGAGAGAGTATTCAATGGTCAAAAAAGAGTCTGAATCTCTCCTCGAAATCTTTATCAAATTAGGAGTAGCTTTTACTTTGATCGGTCTGTCTACCTTTCTCGTCATTTTCTATTTGATTGAAAATAAATTCAAAGTAGGACAGCGGGAGGAGATATCGTCCGTCACGGGGCTGATTACAAGCGCCATCGAAGCAGCGGACAAATCGGCGGATGCCTATGAGCAACTTGTCGACCTTCGCATGTATTCCGTCTCCAAGGCGATTGCCAAGCAATTGCAGGGAAGAACCGCGTCGACGATTACGGAGTCCGAACTATTCAAACTCAAGGAGGAATGGGGGTTGTCCGACATCTCCCTATTTGTCCGGATAGATGAAGATATTGTCGTCGGCAAATCAACGGATCCCGAGGAAGTAGGCTTGAGCAGCAAGGGTTGGGGGTATTGGTTCAAAGCATTTCAACAGTTGTTCGAGCATAAGCCCGTGGAAGTCAACGAAGGCTTTAAGGCTCCCGATTTCTGGGCGGGACCTCTGACGAAATCCGTGCTTTACAGCGAGCAGTTTCTTTATGCCTATTATTACGACGGCACAACCGATTTTATCATTAACCCGTATGTCTCGGCGGCAAACGTGCAAACCTTCATCGACTCGTTCGGTTCGAACGGATTAATCGACGATATGATCAAAGGCTCAGATGATATCGTCGAAATAGCCGTGCTTAATATCGAACCTTACCTTAACCAAGCAACGCTGACGGTGATTGAACCGCAAAGAGATTTGCCTATTCTATACGGCAAGCATGAGATGAAGTTAAAAGAAGATCAATCGATTCTGAGTAAGGATAGATTAACCAGGGAAGGAGGAGAGGCGGTTTCATTTCGGATGAAAGGCCAAAGCTATAAGAAATTTTATCTACCTCTTTCCAAAAATAGAGTGTTAACTATCGTAATTAACACGTCCGTGCGCGAAAAGACGATAAATCAGATCCTGGCAATGATGGCGTTCGTTTTCGTTGTTTCGTTCGGAATCATTTATGCCGTAGCTAAAAAAATGAGCGGGCGATTTCTGATCTTACACGAGAAAAATAGAAAATTGGCCTATTACGATACGTTAACCGGACTGCCTAATCGGAATCATTTTCAAGAGCATTTAAGAACGACGTTGAATAAGGCTAATGCCGGCAATATTTATGCGATCTTCATGATCGATCTCGATAATTTCAAAAATATTAACGACTCGTTGGGGCATGCGGCCGGCGACAGTTTTCTGCAATACGTCTCAAGCAGGATCAATCGGCAACTAAACGGCAATGGATTCCTTGCGCGAATCGGCGGGGATGAATTTACTCTCGTGTTGCCGATCCATCATCGGTCCGACGCAAACGAAGTTGCGATCGGTTTGATGTCATGTGTAAAGGAGCCGGTTCAACTGGAAGGCCAACAACTCTTGGTTTCCATGAGCATGGGCATTAGCGTGTATCCCGATGACGGTAAAGATATGACTTCATTGCTTAAGAATGCAGATATGGCTCTCTATTGCGAAAAGTACAACGGAAAAAACAACTTTTCCTTCTTCAATTCGGACATTCGGGTAAATCAATCGTCTAGCGGGAGGTGTTAACGTGAACGTAGATCAATACTTATCGATATTCATCGATGAATCGTTGGAGCATTTGCAATCCATCAACGCGAACCTGCTTAGCCTGGAACAAAACCCCGACGATCTTGACATCGTCCATTCCATCTTTCGCTCAGCGCATACGCTCAAAGGGATGTCCGCTACGATGGGATACGAGGATTTGGCGTCTCTTACGCATCAGATGGAAAATGTGCTTGATAGGGTGCGCAATAAGCAGTTGGAACTGGAACCTTACATTATCGATGAGTTGTTTAAAAGCAACGACGCTTTGCAAGCGATGGTACAGGACATCGTTCAGGGCGGGACGGGAAGAGCCGAAGTTGCGGCAAACCTACAGTCGCTGAAGCTGATCGCGAATGGAGAAAGTCGGGAACAGCATGCCTCGGGGGAAGAGGAGAAGGCCGAATTATCGCATTCGCCATTCGATGTGGACGAGTATCAATATTCCGTTCTTATTCGTTCTCTTGAAGCTGGTTTCGGCGTTTACTTTACGGAGGTCGTAATTCGGGGAGATAGTCTCTTAAAGGCAGCGCGAGCCTATATGGTGTTTCAATTGCTCGAAAAGCACGGGGAAGTGATAAAGTCGACCCCATCGGTCGAGGAAATCGAGCAGGAGATGTTCGACCGGTCATTCTTCGTTGTTATTATCTCCAAGGTGAACGAAGATGTGCTGCAAACCATGATCGGCAACGTGTCCGAAATCGAAGCCGTTAAGGTTTCTCGAATCACTCGGGGAACGCTAATTGAACTAAAGGGTCAGCATCAAGAAACGACGATTGCGAAGGAAATTCCCGCCGAGACGGCGAAGCCCGCCCGAATCGGAAATCTTGACAAACCGGTTACGGCGGTAAACGTCTCCGCCGCCGTTGCGACGGCAAGCCGCAGCATTCGCGTAGACCTCGATCGTCTTGACGCCTTGATCAATTTATTCGGCGAAATGCTAATCGACCGCGTCCGACTGGAACAACTCGCTTCGGAAATTCGACGGACCGAGTTGACCGAAACCGTCGAACATATGTCGCTCGTTAGCAACTCTCTGCAAGATATCGTGATGAAGTTGCGTATGGTACCGATTGATACGGTCTTTAACAGATTTCCTCGGATGATTCGGGATGCCGCCAAGACGTTGGACAAAAAAATCGAATTGATCATGACCGGCGTGGAAACCGAACTAGATCGGACGGTCGCGGATGAAATCGGGGATCCCCTCGTTCATTTGCTTCGAAACTCGGCGGACCATGGGATCGAGCGGACGGCTGATCGAATTGCCGCGGGAAAATCCGCAACCGGCACCATACATTTGCGTGCTTTTCATAGCGGAAACCTTGTATTCATTGAAATAGAAGACGACGGCGGCGGCATAAACGGAGAGGCCGTACTGGCCAAAGCCATCCAGAACGGGTTGGTTACGCAGGATCAAGCTTCGAATTTATCCGAGGAAGACATCTATTCTTTATTGTTTGCTTCCGGTTTTAGCACCGCCGGGCAGGTGTCCGATCTTTCCGGTCGCGGCGTAGGCTTAGACGTCGTCAAAACGAAAGTCGAGTCGCTTGGCGGCCATGTTAGGGTCGAATCGAGACGCGGCATAGGAACGAAATTTTCCGTCCAATTGCCGCTGACGATATCGATCATTACGGCGCTGCTCGTTCAAACCGATTCCGAGAAATACGCGATTCCGCTTTCTATGATCGTTGAAACGACTTCCGTGCGCATGGATCAGGTTCGCAGCGTACACGGCATCCGAACGATTTGTTATCGGAATAGCATTATTCCTGTTATTTCGCTTTTAGACCATTTCAAGATTCCCGGAGAGGTTCGATTATACAACGATAACGTCAATATGGTTGTCGCTCGTAAAGCGGACAAGCTGCTTGCGATCGAAGTAGACGAATTTATCGGGCAACAGGAAATCGTGTTGAAATCGCTGGGGAAGTTTTTGGCCGGCACCGACGTTGTATCCGGCGCGACGATTCTCGGCGACGGTCAAGTCGCGCTTATCATCGATACGGACGCATTTTTTCAATAACAATGGGGGCAAAGAAATGAAGGTTATCGTATTTGCGTTGGAAAACAAGGAATATGGAATCGAAGTCGAGCGGGTTAGAACGATCGAGAGGCCGATGCCCATTACACGAGTTCCGAATACGAGCGACTTTGTGAAAGGCGTCGCGAATATGCGCGGGGTAATCGTTCCGATTATTAGCCTTCGCCGAATGTTCGGCTTGGAAGATACCGGCATGACAAGCCAAACAAGAATTATCGTAGTTGCTTTTAATGGGATGGAAGTAGGCATATTCGTCGATTCCGCGAACGATGTCATGGACATCGATCCGGATGACATCTATGCCCCCGCGGAGCTTGTGGGCCGCGTCGAATCTAAGTATTTGCGAGGAGTAACGAACATAGGGAACGGTCGCTTGCTCGTTATGCTCGATGTAGAACAACTATTGAAAAATTGATTTTGCGGATTTGTATATAGACTAAGAAATGAAAATATCCTGGAAGCGTTCAAAAGAACCGCTACCAGGATATCTCTGTTTTTATAGCTTTAACGAAGCCCGAAGGGAATTGAGCATGCTGCCAGCGCCGTCGCCCGCATCAAGCGGATATACATGTTTGATGACTAGGAAGCCCTTATCGAGCGGATAGAGGGTATAGCCGGCATACGACGTTTTGGAGCTGAAGTTGACCAGGGTAGCGGGTAAGGAACCTTTTTCGTTCAGATCGACTTTCCCCGTTTTTTTATATCCGGCTTTCGTAAATTCCGAATTCAGAGCCGTCATGACTTGATCTAGCTTCGTTCCATCTAGGACCTGCAAGGATATGATCAAACTGCTTTTCGCCCCGATCGGTTTGGTGAACGTAACCTTTTTGTTGCCCGTATCGACGGAAGGAGCATTAAAAACGGTATCCAACTTAAAGGAAATGCCTGAAGGATTCAAAGTATAAGGAATCACTTCGACTTTCTCGGTTATCCCTTCTTTTGAACGGGTGACCATCTCCTTCTGGCCCGATTTCAGGGAGAAAGATACAGGGTTGGATAACTTAAAGCTTTTCGCCACGTTTAACGCGCTGGATTCAGCGACGGCACTCGACCGAAAAACGAGATCGTAAGCTATTTTATGGGCTTCATCCTTAAGAATATAATGCAAATCGCTGACTTGCGTTTTCTTGGCAGGGTCCGGCTTATAGGTTACCGTTGCTTGAATGGCCGGTAGCGCAAGCTCTTTTACGGTTTTTACGTTGCTCGCCGTTCCATAATTCGGGAGCAGGCTGCTATCCGATTGTCCTTTCGTATAGCCGAGCAATTCAACCTTCCCTACGTATAGGTTATTTGCTTTCGTAAAGGCAATGGCGCCGTCGCTGGCGCTTTTCGCTACCCAGTCGACGGGAATTTCGAGGCTGAATCCTTTACCCTTCGCTTGTTTGGTAGCAGGGGCAATGATTTTGTTCGCAAAGACGGATTCGGTCATCGTCGCGAATAAGAATGTCATACAAAGGAATACTATGCTGATTTTTTTCATTTTTCCCCACACTCGCTTCGTCTGTTGTTATTTGCACAACCAATGACGAAGAAATTGTCCAAAGTGTTGCAGCCTTTTAGGTAAAGATTTCCTAAAGAAATTGGCCAAGGGAAGTCCGTATTTAGAAAAAGAACAGATCGCGGGCTACGAAAGCAAGTTCATATTACGGTTACGAAAGAAATAGAATAGATTATTCCTATACAGAGGAGAGACATGATATGGCTGGTTTTGCAGCGAATTTCATAGAGAATCCATATGCCGTCTTCAGGGAAGCAAGGCAGCGGCACCCTGTGCTAATGACGGATTTGTTTGGTCTACCGATGTGGCTTGTGACAGGCTATAAAGAAGCGGAGGCGCTACTGAAAGACGCGCGTTTTGTTCGGGAAGCTAAAAATGCCGACACGTCCGGTCATCAAACCGTTCGTTCCGAGAACAGCCCGCCTGAAATCGGGCTCATGCGAAACATGATGCTGTTTCGCGACGCTCCCGATCATACAAGACTCCGCAATCTGGTGAACAAAGCGTTTACGCCGCGGATGGTCCAGAAACAGGGCTCGATCATCGAGAGCATCGCGGACGAATTGCTGGATGATTGCCGAGCAAAGCCGCAACTCGATCTAATCCGCGATTATTCGTACATGCTTCCGGCATTTGTAATCGCCGAGTTACTCGGTATGCCGAAGGAGGACCGGGTTTTTTTTCGGAAATGGTCGGACGCGTTCTTCCGGTTTATGGACTTTAATCCTTCTATTGATAATATGGATAGCATGACGAAAGATATCGAGGATGCAAAACGATACTTTGAGGCGCTAATAGAAACCAGAAAGGCGCACCCCCAGGATGACTTGATCAGCAGGCTGATTGAGGCCAAAGAAAAGTATGATCAGCTAACTACGGAAGAGATGGTCGCCACCTGCATGCTGCTTGTGTTTGCCGGTCATGATACATCGGGCAATCTAATTACGAACGGATATAAACTGCTCTTGGATCACCCCGAGATGTACAATATGTTGCGAGGCAACCCCGCATTGTTTCCTGCTGCGCTGGAAGAAATTCTTCGTTATCAACCGCCCATACTGATGGCCTACCGGGTCGTTAGCGATGCGCTCGTGTTTGCCGGTCAAGCGATGCAGCAAGGTGAGGTCGTAATGATCGCGCTCGCCGGCGCAAACCGTGACCCTTCTGTCATCCATGAGCCGGAGGATTTCAATATCGTTCGTACCGATTGCAAGCATTTGTCTTTTTCATCTGGCCCGCATTTTTGTTTGGGGGCTCCGCTGGCTAAGCTGGAAGGCGAGATTGCCCTCCGAAAGCTAGTGACACGCCTGATTAAACCGGAAATTATCGGCCAGCCCCAATGGAAACAATCCATTATTTTTCGCGGTTATCAATCCCTTCATATCCGTGCCGAGATCGTGTAACGATGCGATTGACGAATAGAAAGCGATCGCTCCCATCGGGGAGGCGATCGCTTTTTGGTTAAACCGCGTCTTCCCGTTTACGGAAGAACGTCTTGAGAGCATTATAGATTTCCGCTTTCTCCTTAATCACATAATACAAAAACTGCTGATGCTCCAGATGCTTGTAAGCCGACATAAGCGTGCTACTCCGGTTGTATTGGTTGACCTCGCCGTAACCGAAAATGTTCGAGCGTTCCAGCAGTTCCTTGATGAGTCGCACGCACCGCTCGTTGTCGCTCGTCAGGTTGTCGCCGTCGGAGAAGTGGAAGGGGTAGATATTATATAGTGACGGAGGATAACGGCTATCGATGATTTCCAAAGCTTTAATGTAAGCGGACGAGCAGATCGTGCCGCCGCTCTCGCCGCGCGTGAAAAACTCCTCTTCGGTCACTTCTTTCGCTTCCGTATGGTGCGCGATGAACACGATGTCGACCTTCTCGTACTGACGACGCAAGAATCGGCTCATCCAGAAGAAAAACGAACGCGCGCAATATTTCTCGAAGGAGCCCATCGATATGGGTATGGCATAAGTAACCATTTAAGTTAGTATGTCGGTGAGGGTATTGCATGGCTCTGAATTAGAACAGGGGATTTTCAGAATACTGCAACAGGAAGGTATATAATTCAATTTCCGATATATTTGAATGTGGCACTGCGCTAATTCAATTTACTGAATTCCGAATATTGAGCCCTTTTAGCAACTTGTATATTTATTAACACTTCGAATGCTTGCTTTTCACTTCAATAGTAGTCCATTTATCATAAAAAATTTCGACATTACGTGTGGGTATTTGTCGACCTCCTTTTTTGGTACAATATTACTAGTAAGAATCTGGATTTTTTTCTAAAGGGGTCACAAAATGAGTAATGAAAATTATCTGAATAATTTAAAACTGGCAATTCTTAAAGGACAATATGAATCTGGATTACTTATTTACAAAATAAAGAAAAGACTTACTCTCAGTCAGATGAATGAGTTACAAAGCTTTGTCAGCAAGAATCAGTTGGAGGGTAAAATTTTTGGAGAACCTCCTTCTACTTATGGGGAATTAAAAAAAAGCGATTTATCTTATCTAGGAGACTCATTAAAAAAAGAACTGTATTGGTCATTCTCGAAAATTAAAAGTCAAATACATATATTATCAAAATACCTTGAACATAAAAGAATAATTGAGAAATGCTTTATTCTAGGAGATTATACAACTGCTTTGGAGACACTTAAATCTCTTAATGAGAATTTTGGGTACTCCATTTGGGGGTTAGAAATCGAGTTTCTACTTCAAGAATATGTCGGTGGCATTGAAAAAAACAAAGAATTTTTAAATTCAATTAACTCTTTAAACCCTGACATTATTATTGCCTTGTTGGCGGATTTTTATAGTTATAAGGCAGAAAAGAATATTTCGTTAACTCAATACTACAATAGAATTATCGCAACTCAATATTCAAATATTAATATCTTATCTTCATACCTCAATTTTAAATTAGCAAACCCTTATGAATATACAGTTAGTGATTTAATTAACATATTATTTTTAGAGGGTAATTCTTCAATAATAGACATATATGAAACTCTTCTTGGTGTTTGTCAGCAAATTCAACTCATAAGTGGAAACAATCAAGAAATGAATGAAATTAAAGTATTTCTTATTAAAATATTACCTTTGTTTTATTCTGCGCTTGACGATAGAAGGTGGGATAATATACTTAGATATTTAGACGCATCGATACCTTTAAAATTACGACAAACTGATATTGAAATGATCGAAATAACAGATTTATATACAAGTGGGAATTATGAAGTTTGTTTAAATAGAAGTAAACAACTCATTGAAAAAGAACCAAGTTTTGCGTTATTTGAAATTTGCGCAAAGTCAATGATGTACCTAGATTTTAAAGTGGAAGATTTACCTGATATATCCATAAAAGAGGCGTTAGTTAAAAACCTATTTTTAGCATATACAAAGAAAGAAAATCAAATAGAAGTTCAAAGAAATTTATCAAAATATACTATATTAATGTTGAAAAGCGAATTGAGATATTCGCTCAATCGCTTTATGTCATCGAGATATGAGTATGAACTAAAACAAAGCTATATTATTCTTGAACAATTAAATTCTTGTATTGTGAATCCTCGATTTTGTTTAGCTTATCTCTCAACGGCTAACCAGGAAACTTTTTTAAACAAAGTCAGCAGAACTTTATCTTTTGAATCATCTACAATAATGTTGTTTAAGCATTATCTTTTATCAGATAATTCTGAAGAGACTAAAGTAAAAAAAACAATTCCATTATTGCGTCTTCAGAGGTATGCAATAATATCTGAAATTGTCAATAAAAAGTATGATAAATCGGTTGTCGTAGAAAAATTAATAGATATATCAGAGGCATCCCAACAAATTAATGAACATGTAGGCAGATATCTTTTAGAAAAGATAACTGTTGAGCTATATAATGTCTATCTTCAAAATGACGATCATCTGGAAGCATTGCAGCTTTTTGTTAATACTTTTTTATCCGATAGGAATCTAACATTAAGAATGGATATCAGTAACTTAGCGCACTTGTTACGTAGAACACGCGATAAGAGTATAAAAAAGTTAATAGATTTACCAATTCTAATGCAAAGGTTCGCTCGGGGTAATTATAGTTCAGTATTTCCATCTGTATCTAATTATCTGGATTGTTGCGGCGTGGATAGACCAAGTCAATTAAATAGTATTACTAGTAATTGCTCTACGGGGAGACTTATTTACTTTTTACGATATGTTTGCAGTTTAGAAATAATAGGATCACTAGTTTTGGTGTTTCAAACCGAAGAAGAAGTTCTCCGAGAAAGAACAAATATTCTTCAAGTACTTATTAGCATTGATCCTGAAAACGAAAACGAGTATGTAAGAGAGCTAAGTCAAATCAATCAGAAATTGCGTATCAGCAATAAAGTGAAAGTAATAGATGAAAGTAGAATCGATATTAATGTCAATGGAATAAAAAAAGACCAGGATTCCATGTATAGAGAGGCATATGAGAGATATATTAGTATTTCAAGTCGAAATTTGAAAGGAATAGATATTACACAGTTTTCAGATGTCAAGGATATATTTGGACTTGGTAAGGTAAACAAAGATCAAGAAAATTTAAGTTATTTATTTTTTAAAGAAGCATTAATCGATATTCGTAACCAATTTGTTTTCAACAATAAATATGGATTAGATGCAACACTAAGTACTAGGATTCGTCACGGTGCTTTAATGAATGAAATGAGAAGCCCATTTGAGAATCAAAATTTGATTCTATCTAAAAGGAATCACCAGTCGGAGCGTTATGAGCTTAATCCATTTTGGGGTGAGACTTTAAACGAGTTGACCGAAGAGGAAACAGAGCAAATAAGAATTGTACTTGAAGATTTTTCAAAGAAAATAGATTCGAAAATTTATGAAATAAATACAGAATGGATTCGGATATTAACTGAAATTAAACCTGTTAAAGGCTTTTTCAACTATGTTTTAAGTGATGCAGTTGTGAGAAACATTTACGAAATTTTTTATAGTTCGGCAGTAAAGAATAGCGAAGATTTTTTCGATATTATTATAGTTTTTCTCTGGAGGATGACTGAAGAGAATTTAACGCTTCTAAGAACAAAAATTAAAGATGAAATTGGTTTTTACTTCATTAATTGCATTCAACTTCTTGAACGGAAAATTAATGACTTGCAGTACAAATTATCTTTATCGGAGAAGATACATAGAGAGTTCCATAGTAAAATAACTAACTGTAGAGTTGATGCCCAAAACCAATTAGATAAAATATCAAATTGGTTTAAAATATCGAAAAATAAGGATGATAGTGATTTTGATGCCAACCTCTTAGTCGATACCTTCATTGAAACTTATGAAATGCTAAACCCACTATATAAAGAAATAAAAATTACATCCGAGATAGTGAGTGGGTCAGTGTTCTCTGGCACTGTGTTTACCTATCTCATAGATATTCTAAGTATATTGTTTAATAACGCTGTTCAACACTCCGGATTTCATAATTTAACGGATTTAGAAGTTGATATATCAATAATCGAGAATGATAAAACATCAGAGATGATTATTGAAATGAAAAATAATCTATCTAGTGATATGGACATAATAAAATTAAAAGAAAATATTCAAAAAATTATTACTAATATCGCCAATGAAGACTACATCAAGGACTATTCTGCAAAAGAGGGTGGCACAGGGTTCATAAAGATATCTAAAATATTTACATATATTCTCGAAATTCAAGCCTTTATTGGAATAGATGTTGTAGACGATAGCAAATTTAGAGTTATGTTAATGTTTAATAATAAGACCTTATTAGGCATTACTAAGGAGAATTCTCATGAACATTCTTTTGGTTGAAGATGATGAACACAAGGCTAGTCTGATAATGGAATTTTTTTCGACCAATATGCCTCATTTTATAGTAAATTGGAAAAAATCATATCAAAGCGGAATGAAAGCAATGTTGACCCTGGAGATAGATTTTATTTTGCTGGATATGAGTATGCCTACATTTGATAGGGAAAATTCTTTTGGCCGCTTAAATACTTTTAGGCATTATGCAGGAAGAGATATCCTTGAAGAAATGTATAGAAGAGATTTAAAAATTCCAACAATAGTAGTAACCCAATTCGGAGTATTTGGGGAAGGAACCGATGCAATTGATGTTAATCAGTTGCATGTCATGTTGAAAGAGGATTTCCCAGAGACATATTTAGGTCTTGTCTATTTTAATGCCTCATTTTCAAACTGGAAGACAGAGCTACTTTCATATTTTGCTGAAAAGGCGGGGAAGTAATTTGTTAAAAGTATTGTTAGTTGACGATGATTCTACAAAAATTAAAAATATAATGTCTTTAATTAATGATTACCCCTCCGTTGAGGTAAAAGTGTGTTTGGATTTAAAAGAGGCGCGATCTGCACTTCATACTGTTAGATATGATTTAATGCTACTTGATATTCAGTTGCCTTTAAAAATTGGAGGTGAAATAAATACAAATGGTGGTATTACATTACTAGAAGAACTAATTGAATCAGATAAGATAATAAAGCCTTTGGAGATTATTGGAATTACATCATCACCTGATTCTCTGAAACAACATTCTAATCTCTTTATGCAATATATGTATTTTGTATTGGAAGTAAATAGTGTTACTACAGAGTGGATAGACAAATTAAAGAACAAGCTTGAATATATGATCGACTGCAGAGCCGACATGCTTCAAGATAGGCGATATGACTTTGATCTAGCCATCATTACAGCGATAAAGCAGGAATTTGAAAGTGTACGAGAACTAAGTTCGAAATGGGAGGATGTGCGCATTAAAGGGGATCCTACCGAGTATAGCATTACCCAGTTTCAAAATGCGGATCGAAAAGTTAGAGTTGTACTTGCGATGCAACATCAAATGGGAATGACCGCTGCTGCTGTACTGTCATCAAAACTTATCTACAACTTTACTCCCAAATACTTAATAATGGTCGGGATTGCCGCGGGAAACAAACATCAAGGAGTTAATCTTGGAGATATACTAATCGCTTCAGAAAGTTGGGATTATGGTAGCGGAAAAGTTAGAGAAAATGGAGATAAAGGTAGGCTTTTTCAAGCGGCGCCTCACCAATTACCTCTAGATGTCAAATTAAAAGAAAAACTTAATAAAAATTTTAATGATATTCTCTATAAAATAAGAGAAAATTGGAAATTTAAAAAACCTACAGATATGTTGCAAATGCATGTAGGCCCAATTGCAACAGGATCTTCAGTAATACAGGATAGTTCTGTAGTAAAAGAATTAATTGATACACAACATAGAAAGTTATTAGGTTTAGAAATGGAAACATATGGAGTATTTTTTGCAGCATACAACGGCATAGGGCCAACACCAAAGGTTTTATCGATTAAATCCGTATGTGATTTTGCAGATATTGAAAAAGGGGACAATTATCACGAGTATGCCTCATATACTAGTGCGGCGTTTATGCAGCACCTTGCAATAAATGAATTATCGTATGATGACTAAAAATCAAAGTTGATATCAATTATTAACTTATAAATATAAATGAAAGAAGCTGGTGAATTTTTAACAGTTTTTGATTATAAACGAGAATGATGAGTAGAATATTACTCATCATTTTTTTATCCCCAATTCCGATATTTCTTGTGCAAATCGGATGAACAAAATTAGATTTTGCTGATTCCGGCTTGATCCTGATATCCTTTACAGTGCAGGGACCAATCTTCTTTAGAAAAATAAAAGCGGCCCCTTCAAGACCAGTTCACCTCCAGTATGTGTCGTAATTAACTAAAGAAATTTGGGGAGGCAAATGTTATTAGTGGGGGAAATGACGATCAATCGTGCAATAAGGTGGTATTGGTTAGATAACAGTGGCGATGGACTATATATTTTGAATATTCCGGTGAATTAGAGCCATCATTCCGGTGATAGTTGAGCCAGTTCTCCGGGAAAAATGAGCCACCCTTCCGGTGGTAGGAGCCACCAGCATGCGGCAGCTCCCGAAATTAAGAAAGTGAGGTCTTCATTACCGGAGCGTGCTGAGTTCCATTCGTGCTGCAACCGTTCCCTCCGTCAGCCCGATGGAAGTGGTAGCGGCGACATGCAGTTCTTCTGCTCGCTTGATCCCTACACCGCGCTTCACTTCCTTCTTTCAGTGGGCCAGGACGTCTCTGGCTCCCTTGGCGACGAGATCAGCGGGCAAAGGGAATGCGCGCATGGTCATCAGCGATGCTTTCCCGTCCCAGTCTTTCAAGACGCGGGAATACTCCGGGAAGAACTGGTCAAACCAGTTGCCGATGCGACCCTTCACTTGCGTTAGACTCGCCGACACTTTCTCCCGAAGATTCATCAGAATGCGCAAGTCTGCGTACTCCTTCGTCGGCAGTTTCGGTTCGGAGTACTTCCCGTTCCGGATCAATTCGGCGATGACCTTCGCGTCTTTGTAGTCGCTTTCCGTCGGCGAATTATCCTCAAGCTCTTTCGTCTTGTTCACATGAGACGGATTGACGACAACGACTTGAATGCCTTGCTCTTGCAAGAAAGCTGCGAGCGGAAACCAGTAGTGTCCGGTAGGCTCGATGCCAAACACGATTTCGGTCTTGTCGTGTGCTTGCCCGAGCTCCTTCATCCACGCCGATAGCTTCGTCAGTCCTTCTGCGTCATTGTTGAAGACACATTCTTTACCGAGTTCGATCCCGCGAAAGTCTACTGCGCGAGCTACATGAACCTTCTTGCCAATATCTGCTCCGACAACCAGTGTTGATTCGTTAATTCGCGTGATACGTTGATTCTGCTTCTGCTTCAACTTATACTTCATGATGAGCGCCTCTTTCGTAATTGGGATATGTTCTTTGGACGGAACGATTCTCAGTATACCGAGTGGCGCTTTTTTGCTCAAAGCTCAAATTACTTCATTACAGGAATGGCTCCTCACGAATGATTTGCGCTAGTCTTCCGACGACGTATAAAGTCATTCTAGCAAGAGGTTAATACGGGTGGCTCTCGTCACCGGAAGGGTGGCTCAAAAATGCCGGAGAGGTGGCTCTCACTTACCGGAACGATGGCTCAATTTGCTCCGGAGTATTCATAATTTATGACAAGTTAATGATGTAAGCGGTTGTTGGGCTTGAGAAAATCTAATGACGTTCCACGTTTCCTTTGCGATAGATTATGGATGAAGGTGCTTGTACGTTCAGCACTTACAGTCTTTGAAGGGATGGTTAGTGAATGAAATTCAAAATAATTCGGAATATAATTCGATTCAAGCATTGTCTTGATACTATAGAGTCTGTTGATGTTTATGACATCAAAACTTGCAGTTGTGGCAAAGTTGGTGTGGATGGAGGCACAGAATATCTAAAACGCCTGGGAGTAGTTGATGATTATGAGGAATTATCAATCATGAATGAAATGTAAAGGTCCGAGTAGTCGTTTAAAACATTATTCGTTCTTTAAGGCATGAGAGAGCAGAGGGGGAGCAGTGTATTGAAGGTCTTTCAACTGAGTAAGTCGAGTGTATTCAAGGCACTACGATAAACAGCAAGGAGATGCATCTGATTTATGCACCTCTTTGCAATTGATGATTTCAACGCAATGGCTCTGTACGCAACGTTCTCACATAAGCAAATAGCGTGTCATGAATAGGTATTTGTATTGTAGCGTTTCGAACATAATTATCTTCAATGTAGATCTTTGTGGAGTTGATTGTTTGATGATTGAGTAATTGTCTTATAACATCGATGTCAGTCCCATTTTCATACATAACAGTTGCAAAAGATCTCCGTGTATCATGAATTCTTGCTGGTGGGATTCCGGCTTTTTCGAGGTAGAAGCGCAGCATATTATTTGCACGTTGCTGTGAAATAGGCTTAATTTTATTTCGAATTGTAGTAGTGAAAATATAATCATCTGAATTTATGTTGTTCCGTTGACAATAAATTTCAATTGCGCGTGTTAAACCAATCTTTGTAACAACATACATGCTACGCTTATTTTTTGTTTTTTTTAGAAAAAAACATTGTTTTCTGAATGAATGTCTCTCCGTTTTAAGTTAAGGATTTCATTAATTCTACAACCGGTAGAGAGTAAAGTGACGAATAAGAGGCAGTCCAATTCTACGTTGTCGCTATATTTGATAATACACATTACTAGCTTTAAAATTTCCTGACGATTTAAAACACGCTTGATTTTCGGTTCTGGCTTATGGTCTTCAAGTTTAAATTCAATCGATGCTATCACATTTTCGAAGTTACTCGTTAAACTAAGATGTTTGAATAACGTACTAAGAGCTGATTTCATGGAAGCTAACCAAAAGTAACCTTTAAAGAGGTGTGCCTCAAAAAAATCATCTAGTATTGTTGAATCAATCTGATCATAAATTTTGTTGTCATTATCATATTGCATATAGTAAATCATCGATAGATTTACATTTTCAATGGGTTCATCAATTAATCTAGATAAATATTCTGCGAATTCATATAAACGAATACGATAACTTCTTTTCGTCTTTTCTGCGAGATTCGAAGAAAGGAGAGAGTCATCAATCTCTATTACAAGTGGGTTCATGTTTCATCGATCCCAAATAGTTTGAATAACACTTTTTCTAGAGGTATCGGGTATTTCTGAACCTCAATTAATAGATCTTCTTGAAGCATCTTAGTATATATCATCGTTGTTTCAATATGTTTATGTCCTAGTAATTCAGCAATATATTCGATTTTCATTCCTGCCTTAAGGCAGTTAACGGCAAAAGTATGTCGAAAACCATGCGTGCTATATGCATGCGGGTGACCAACATCAATGAATAATTTTTGTATCATTTTTTGAACTGCTGATTTGGTTATTTGTTTTTCTTCTTTCATATAAAGTGTTGTAAACAAAGGTTGATCCGAGTTTTCTTGAACCTGGCGTAAATCAAGATAACTAAGCAGAATCTTGCGGGGGAGAGGATACAATGTTACATACCGGGTTTTATTATATTTACCAGTAAGCTTGACATTGTTTCGTTCAAAGTTTATGTCGCTGACTTTTAACTTTACCAACTCATCAACCCGAGCACCGGTTGATAGTAGTGTACAGACAATTGCATGGTTACGATATGGGTTCTTTGTAAAGGTAGATGCTCTCAATACTTCTTTGACCAGATTATCGGGAATACACTTGGGTTCTCTGTCGATTTTCTCCCATCGAAATTTATTTTTAATATGTCTCTCTCCATCTTTAACAAACAAGTATCCTTGATCCATAGCAAAATACATCATTTTGCGAATGAATTTTAAATAAGTATTGCTCGTAGAGGGAGTTACTTTTTCAGCGTTTTTAAAGGATTTACATGTTTTTAAATATAACTTAAATATGGTTATATCGAGTTTATGAATATCTAATGTAGCGTAGTTATTCAAAATGAAGTTGTGAAAAGGTTTCAAAAAAAAATAGTAATTTTTTGCGGTTCGTTCAGTTATTCCATCTAACTTTACATTCAAATTCAAGTGCTCCATGAATTCTACAATAACCTCAGAGATCGTTTTCTGAGCATTTAATGAAAGCAGTTGATGCATTACAAAATCTTTATTTTCGCGCACAGCCATCAATAATTCAAATTCAATGTTTAATGCTTTACAAACTGAAGAAAAGACAACTGAGGATACACCTAAACCGCCAATCGATTAGCGCGATTTGCTTAAGTTAGGTAAGCAATAAATCTGGAATGAACGTGAACAAAATGGTGAATTGGACAAAGACCCATCTACATAGAGATATGTAAACGAGTTATGGGGTGATTGGATAGATGCCCTTTACTGTACATGAAGTTGATGGTGAGCAGCCTGTCGGTGAGTGGCTTGTGCAAAAAATAATCGATTTTGCTTTTGTGGAATTGGGTCTTGTCGTAAAGGTGGAATTAATTAAGCAAAGCAGTGTGAACACAAGTAGCCCTCCGGATGAAAATCAAAGATAACAAAATAACCGTCAACAAGGCGGTTATTTTTAATTGGTCAGGGAATCATGAGAATAAGAACATATGTTCTTATTCTCATGAGGCGGTGACATGATGCACGGTTTTGCTCTGATTTCAAAAAAAGGCATTGAATTTCTTGATGAAGCTTATTCATGCCGAATTGCTGTAAAAGAACGTTGGTTTAATATCGATGAAACGAATGTGAAATTGGCTGAAGTTTTATCAGTAGACCCGTTTCGGCAACAAATTACGATTCGCTTCAAAGGAAAAGTTGTTGTTTGTAATAAGCTGCTTGATGGAATTGAAGCGACAATGCTGTGGTTTGACCCTTTGCCTGCCAATACTCAAATGATTAGATGTAAGAAGATTAATAAAAGCAGTCACTTGGATAAAGAAGTTCAGAAGTAGGGGGTAAGAGTAAAATGTTTACCTCACAAAAAATCAAGTGCGCTATCTATGCACGGGTGAGCACGGATAGACAGGGTGAGTCGATTGAAAATCAGGTGAGTCAATGTCAGGAGTATATAAGTAGGCTAGACGGTACTTATGATACTTCTGATTGTCTTATCTATCGTGATGTGGCCGTGTCTGGATACTACACAAGCGTGTTTGATCGAGCTGAAATGAAACAAGCAATAAGGGATGCACGTGAGAACAAGTTTAAGCTACTGGTGTTTAAGGAAGTCAGCCGGGTAGGCAGAGATAAACAAGAAAATCCCGCGATTATCGGGATGTTCGAACAATACGGGGTTCGCGTAGTTGCTATTAACGACAATTACGATTCGTTGAACAAGGACAATATCACCTTTGATATTCTCTCCGTTCTCTCCGAGCAAGAAAGCAAAAAGATATCATCTCGCGTTAGCAGCGCGCGGAAACAGAAGGCGAGGAGGGGGCAATGGGGAGGAGAGCCTCCCCTCGGCTATTTTGTTAATCCCGAGAACAAAAAATTGGAAATCGACGAAGAATGGAGTCCGATTCCTAGATTGATCTTTGATCTATATGTTAACCACGGTCTGGGTACGTTTAAGGTCGCGGAGCACCTAAATAATCAGGGTATTCAAACTAAGAATGGTTTTATGTGGAGTCGTGAAGCCATTAACAGGATAATAAGAAATCAAGCTTATATAGGGTCGGTCATTCATGGAACGCGTCGCAACAAATTGAAACGGGAATATGAAGAAAACGGGAAAATGTCAAAGAAGAAAATTCAGCTTAGGATCTCAAAGGATGAATGGCAAATCGTAGAGAATGCACATGATGCAATTGTTGATAAACATGTGTTTTATCAAGCGCAACAGATTCTTTTGTCCAAAAGCCATCACAGAACACCTAGACGAGCTTATCATCCGTTAACCGGTATTTTGTTTTGCGGGGAATGTGGACAGGGAATGGTTTGCCAAAAGCGAAGTCATAAGGGTAAGACGTACCGTTACTATATCTGTAAAACTTATCACAAATACGGACGGAATAAATGCAGTCAGGCCAATATCAATGCGGATGAGCTAGAAGGAACAATAGTTAAAACGATAAGAAGAAAATTAGAAACGATCCCTTCTGAACTGTTTTCAGTAACCGTAAACCATGAATTTGAGATGCAACGCCTAAACCAGGAAATCGTTTCGAGAACAAATAAACAAGAAAAACTTAAGAAAGAGCAATTAGATTTCTTCAAACAAAGAGAGCTATTCGAAGAAAAAACGTATCAAAACGAGATGATCAATAAGAAACGCCAAATCGAAGCATTGAATGATGAGATCGAAGTATCAAGAAGACAACTTGAAAACCTAAATACTGAGACTGAAAAGAGTGCAAAGTATGTGCATCTATTAAAAGACTTTTGCCGCCTTGAATTAACGGAGGAAAGGATGAGAAAGGTTTTGCATGAATTGATCAATAAGGTGACTTTTAATAAAGAACATGTCACAATTGAATATTTCTTTGATTTTGAAGGTTGTTCTCTTAAGGATGCTTAGAGCTTTATCGGAAGTTAACTGAACCCGGATTTTGACGGATTATCCGATCCAAAATCTTCGCGGTAATGATAGGGTAAAATGCACGATTATTTTGGGGAATTTAGCTTGACGAAATACAAACGAAAGTCACATTAGCATTTTTAAACTCCTAGGCCCTCTAATTAAACTGGAGTCGTTCCTCCCAATTTAATAGACTGTAGCTATAGGGGAGGCGGACATTGTGCGGTTAGGAAAAGTGTTTGAGGAAAGCGAATGCAGATCGTTAGAGGACAAGTACAACAACCTTAATTCACTTTATCGTCTGAAGAACGATTCGGGGTTTGTCTATATAGTGAAGCACGCCTCTTCTACGATTCCACTTGCTGACACGCTGATGGCAATCAGCGTGTCGAAGGAAAATGAAGATCCTGCTAAGATTCGGCAATTGATTGATAAGGCTAAGGTACAAGCGGAAGAAATTAATGAGCAACTGTTAACACTCATTGAATTTTGCGATATCTACACAAACAATGCTGCCCCTAAGCTTTCAATTAATAATACGTTAATGACGACAGATGAGCAGCAGGACATGTTTTTTCTTGCTTTTCAAGCGAATGTTTGACGTCCGTTATACAGTATAAGCTACTCGTATTGGAAGTCTAACCCTAAAACGATAGACACCAGGACCAGAGAATCCTTACGCTCACTGGCGACGGAGCTTCGTGCATTAGAAAATACAATTTCGTCATTAAAAGAAGCCTCAGATCAGGCAATTTACCAAGAGCATATGGAACCTGTTAAAGTGGATATGCTACGGCAATTGAAACCACACCTTGAAAGAATGAAAAAGATCTATGGTGAGTTTTCAGGACATAAATAAGCCGAATGCGTGGAATAAGGTCACCAGGAAGCTATCGGAAATCGACCTTGAGTCATTCAACTAACGGATACTATAGTTCAATAAAACAGCAGCAGTCAAGGGCTTTATTTTCTCCTCCATGACCGCTACTGTTCCGTCTAGCCGTAAAAACAACAGAATCCGTCATTTCATTTAGCTGCCGTTGGCATTTAGATATTATTACTCGAAAGTTCTACCCAAAGCAATAATATAGTTAAGCTGCTCATTATACGTACCTGAGCTGAAATCTAAATTCCGCTCGATAATCCCACCCTTCTTAATTAATGGTCTCTCTCGCACAGGCTGACCCGGCATCGGAACATCAATCTCCATCATGGTATCCTTCTGTGTCCGTCGCGAGGCGGAATCTGAAGGAAGCCGGAGGCAAAAGCACGGCTCGAGGTACACGAATCCAATTTGAGGCGGTCATAACCGGATGAGTCACCAAGACATGACGAAATCCTAAGCTGCCAAAGACTATGGCCGCAAAATTGGGCGAACTCGGGCGGAAAGATGACGTTCTTATCTGGGGAGGCCTGCGGAATTTACGCGAAGTTATTTCGTAACCGCGGAGGAAACGCCGCGCTGAATCTGCAGGAGTCAGCAGAAGCCATAGTACGCAGGCGGTTGCAACGGCTTGCGGAAGGGCTGAACTTAAAGGAGAGATGAAAACGATGCGTTCGCGCGAAGGGCAACGACAGCAGAATATCCCGCAAGGGAGCTCGCGGCAAAGGATAGCGGTGAAGCCGCAAGGGTATACCGGAGCATATCAGAAGCATCTCAAGGGGCCGCCGCTCAAACAACCGTCCCCGTCAGAAAGATCGTTTTTCTCCTCCTTTCCTCTTTGGTTTGTTCGACCTTATATCTAATCATTACGATATGCGTCAGACATATCAAACTGGGCGCAAAACAGCATCGCCGAATGCATGCAAGCCGGAATCGTTTCGGGAAGAAACGGCGCACTGCTAGCTCCAAAGGCTTATATGACAAGGGCTGAAGTCCCGGTGATCATTCAAAGACTGCTGCAAAAATCCGACCTCATTTAATTTGCATTTCGTAATAGGGGTTGCCCCGCTAGCAAAGCCATATCGCCGGGGTAACCCTTTATTTGCTTTTTTTTCGCAGGCCCATTAGTGGAGAGTTTGGTTACTACTTACGTCGCTTAGAAGCTGAACTGTCTACGGAGTGCAGAAGATAGCGAGGAAAGTACGGGAAGGTTTTGTATGTTCAACGAGAAACCACACCACGGATTCTCGCGAATACTTCAGCTCCTTCTTTGTGCGAAACGAGTCAGACACTGTGTGTTTCGCTATAGGAACTTCCCTTAAGAACATTAAAATCTCTTTGCTTACTTGGGCCGAGAGGGTTATGGCGTCCATGTGGAACTTCACGATGGTAGTACAGAAAGGGACGGCTCTGTTCTTGGAACAAAGCATCGCTAATGCAAAACGTGCGACAGATCTGCCGCTTCTGGTACGAATGGACGCTGGCAATACAGTGCCAAAAAATCTGCGCGTCTGTAGTGACAGGTATCGCATACGAGTAAAGAAAAGGCAAGATCGAATACATCGGATTCATGGAGTTCCCCGAATAGGGATTCGATCGCGATCTTCGTCAGGTGTTTCATGTGATCCATCGAAACATTGATCTGGATGGACAAGTGCTTTTATTTCCAGACATTAAAGTGATCATCTACTGGACTTCACTTCGTTGTGTGTCTTAGTTGGTTATAGTGCTTTATCGTGATCATGGAACGAGCGAACAATTCCACAGTGAAATCAAATCTGAACTGGATTTAGAGCGACTGCCCGCCGACATATTTTCAACCAACGATTTAGTCTTTTTGCCTACAACCTTCTTCGATTTATTGGTCAAGAGAGTCTACGCGAAGGGGATTCTCCCATCCGTAGCAATGTGCAATACCGGAGAATTCGAACGGTCATTCAGAATATCATTTACATGGCTATACGTTTCGTTCGTCATGCTCGTAGCATTCAATTCAACTTCGGCTGCAACAGTCCGTGGTTTTCCGTTGCTCGGCGTGTATATAATGCTTTTACTTGAATCAGGGGGATCTCAACAGCCAGTGTCCAGGTCTTGTTCGCGACGATACGAGGCTTGTTCCCGTATCGGAACTTACAACTCCAAATGAATAGAAAAACCTCTAATTAACATTATTTACATATAACCCTCTTAATGAGGGGGAGGCTGGTGTCACGGATTCAGGACATATGACCAATTAGGCAATAACAGTAAAACCAATTCAACTACACCGTTCTCGGTCTTCTCGTTTTCCAATGTAAGATGGATTACGGCAGGGAGCCATAGTTCCGAAAGCGTCTATCGTTCGCATACGATCAGCTGATTACATGGATCCGCAGCCTTTTTACCTATCAAGAATGATTGAAAAAGTTGAATCGAATCGGCTTGTCTGTAATTTGGTAATTATATAACAAAATTCGACAAAATAGACCCGTATACAAAAATTCCCTTTTGAATTATTCTAAACTTTGACAAAAAATACTAATGGAGGTTGTTGAATAGTGAAAGTAAACTCAAGATTCAAATCGATATTAATTATTATGCTAATCACAAGCATTTTTTTGGGGTCCGTATCATCAATAGCTAGTGCGTCAAAAAGCAATGTAAATGAAGGTGATCAGAAAGAAGACGATTTTACACAAAAGGTAGAACTTGTCGATGAACGAACCCAATACAGTAAAACATTTCTCAATGAAGACGGTACGACCACTGTAACCTCTTCTACATACTCACTGAATTATTTTGACGCACAAGCCTTGAAAGAGATTGATACGACCATTCGAGAAGATAGCAGTGACCCTAACTATACACATAGTATGCTGGCCAATAAATTTAAAGTGAGATTGAATAATAAGAGCCACAAACAATCGGTTACATTGTCTGTATCCGATGATTCTGTAACATACTATGCGAAAGGTATGAACAGTGTAGTTGGGTCTATTGATGGAAATAAAATAACCTACAAAAACGCATGGAAGAGTACTGATTTACAGTATCAAGTGGAAAATGATCAGCTAAAAATGTATATCAATTTAGCAAATAATACTGCTCCAAAGACTTACTCATTTGAAGTAGTAATGAAAAATGTGGGCTATAAAATGAATCCGGACGGATCAATTGATTTTATTAACAAGAATGGTGAAGTAGCTTTTCAAATTCCACAATTATGGGTGATGGATGCTTCAGGAAAGGGAAAACAGTACGATAGGTTGAAAGTATCCATAATGCAAAAGGGGAATAATGCGAATATTAAAATTGCGCTAAATGATCAAGGCTTACAATACCCTATTATTATCGATCCGACAACAACGATACCTGTCCTGGAAGATGGGAATGCTCATGTATTGAATATAAAAAGTGATGGAACAGTATTTGCATGGGGGAATAACTCCAGAGGACAACTGGGGGATGGTTCAATGGTCAATAGAGCTACTCCTGTTCAAGTTAAAAATCTGACAGATGTTATCGCTGTTGCGGCGGGTAATGAACATTCTTTAGCATTAAAACAAGATGGAACCGTGTGGGCTTGGGGCTCAGGTATGTACGGAGAAATGGGCGATGGCTCGTTTATTGGTAAAAATGTACCTGTTCAAGTTAAGGGCTTAGATAGCGTTGTGGCAATCGCTGCAAGGTCAAATGTTTCATTTGCAATCAAACAAGATGGAACATTATGGGCTTGGGGTTATAACAATTACGGGAAGTTAGGTAATGGTACTTTTGCTGATAGTAATGTCCCAAAACAAGTCAGTGGATTAACGAATGTCAAAGCTATTGCATTAGGACGAGATCATTCAATTGCGCTTAAACAAGACGGTACAGTATGGTCATGGGGTTCTAACAAATATGGACAATTAGGCAATGGGACTTATACTGACAAATCAATACCCGTCCAGTTGCTAAATTTGTCGAATATAGTGGCGGTGGCAGCAGGACAAATTCATTCAATGGCTATCAAAAATGATGGCACTGTTTGGTCTTGGGGTGAGAACTATTATGGCCAATTGGGTATCGGTACAAACGATAGAACAATTTTTTTTCCAGTACAAGTTAATGGATTAATGAACGTTGTTTCTGTTGCTACTTTTAGTGATCATTCTCTAGCCCTCAAGCAAGACGGAACTGTTTGGTCGTGGGGTGCTAACGATTATGGCCAGTTGGGAGACGGAACAACTGAGAAGAGGTTAAGTCCATTACAAGTCAATGGCTTAACGAACATAGTTAAAATAAAAGTAGGGTCGGCATTTTCCACAGCGATAAAACAAAACGGAACGGTTTATGCGTGGGGCAATAACAGCTATGGACAACTGGGAGTTGGTGTAGGAAATTATTCAACTACACCTATAATTGTATCAAAAATAATTATTTATAATTATGATAATTCTGGAAGATTAGCATCTATTGTTTATACTTCTTTTTATACTTCGGATGTAAGGATAAACTTTGTATATGATTCAAATGGTAACCTTAAAAAAATTACAAAAACAATGCCTTAATTTTATTCTTACTGGAATACAAAATCAGAAAGGAAGACTGACCAATGAAATTAATAAACAAAAAATTAATAATTATGCTCTCCATTTCAGTAATCACTTTAATTATTACAAGTATCGAAGTACCTGTATTCGCTCAGAATACTAGGCTCTCATCATCGTTACTACTCAGGTAGTCTTGAATTGAAAATTGCCACGGAGTGCGGATATGACTGTGGGCTTGGGGGGCCAACGCTAGCGGTCAATTGGGTTACGGGACCATGACTCAACGGACAACCCCAGTTCAACTTACCGGGTTAAGCAATGTGGTAGCGGTACGGCTGTTTTAAGTCAGTCTGTCCATCAAACAGGACGGCACGGTGTGGGTATGGGGTATGTAACAATGCTTAAATGTTGATACTTTAATCCAGTTAGGAGCTTGGAATATGAAAAAAATGATCTCAAAAACTGCCTCATTACTGTTAGTGTTTTCTATGCTTTTCTCTAATGGGGCATGGGCAAAAGATAATAATCAGCTGGAGAAACAAATAGAACAGGACATTAAGCAAACACAAGATCCTTTGGCAATTGTCCCTCCCGTTATACAATCAAACTCAGTCAGTGGAGCCGTGTATGAATCTGACTGGTCGCAAAAGCTGGAGAAAATTAATCTAAAGGCCCTGGAAAATATCGGCAAACGACTTCTCAAGCAAAATCAATTTGTTTATAGCAAAAAAGATCTAGAGGAACTTATCCTCGGTGGTGCGACTGAAGAAGACATTTATTTATCGGATCTACTGGGAAATGAATGGCTGACTAGTCCACGCGGATTGATTGATCAAAAAAGGGATAATAGACAGACATGGGATGAAATTGAAGCAAGCTTGAAGACAGAAAAAGAGAGTAAATTGAAGGAACTCCTTCGTAGTAATCCAAAGGCCGAACAACTTTTCGAAAAAAGAACTATAAATACTGCAGAAAAGATAGAAATTCTGGAAGCAGCAAATAGTAGTAATGGAAGTATATTGGAACAATCTATTAAAAGTTATGAAACAAATGGCCTTAGGGATCTAGATGAGAGAAAAAATACGTCTATAGCGACCAGCAGTGGTTCGCCTTCGGTGATTCAAGATGATGAATATGAGCAATC
The DNA here is from genome assembly GCF_003628305.1 of Cohnella endophytica. GTDB lineage: Bacteria > Bacillota > Bacilli > Paenibacillales > Paenibacillaceae > Cohnella > Cohnella endophytica. The sequence continues at coordinate 442,196 of NZ_RBZM01000005.1, forward strand.
TGTAATGGACCCAGTATACACATCTGACGGCCTTCTAGAGCAATCCATCAGTTCACGTGAGCAACTTTTTGCAATGTATACGCAGGATACAAACAGCATATACAACGGCTTAATTACCCAGATGCAGATTAATCAAACGACTAAGCCACAATACTCGGATGGGAACGGAACAAGTGAGATGATCGATCCATCTTCCGGAAAGTTGGTGTGGAAGGAGACTGAAATTAATCTGCCGGGAAGAGACGGATTGGATTTGAATATCGGTGTTATTAATCAAAGCAATTACGCATACACTTACCAAATGACATTTGGGATTTCGGGTAATTTGAAAAAGGCAAATTACTTGCTTTCCAGGTATGATCTTGGCACTGGCTGGGCTTTTCAATTCCCATCCATTCAAGTAGCTGAAGGGGGATATCTTTATTACCACAAGGGTGATGGAGCTGTTTATCGTATAGATTTCAATGCTAGTAATAATCCGGATAACTTTACACACTTAATTGGTTACCAGGGCAAAGATATGAAGCTTGTGCAAGATACACAAGGTTTATTTAACAATGGTCAATCCAGCTCTTCCTATTATCTTGAATACGCAAATAAAAAGAGAGAGTATTTTGCAGCGGATGGTCGACTCCTTGGGATCGTTGATCGATACAATAACACCATAACCTTTCAGCATACGGATCGACAAACCTATGACGATCAGACCAATAAGGTGATTTCATCTATTACCGATTCACTTGGTAGAGTCATCACCTTTACTTACGATACAACTTTAAGAGATTCCGATTCTTCTTTCAATGGGGAGAAAATTATTGTATCCGTTAAGGATTTAAACGGGAATGTAAGTCAAACCGTGACTTATATGAAAAGCCGAGGTAATTGCACCTTTAATGGGAATCCCGACGGATACGCTCCTTTCTTATGGTATATACAAAAACAAGATTATTCTCTCACCCAATTTAACTATCACAACTTTCAAAACAATAAATTCGATTATAATAATTCGGTCGATTCAAGCTATGCAGGTTGGGTTAGTTTACATCCTCTTCAATCAATAAACGATACTATCTCTTACACAAACTATCAATTTGAAAAAGTCACTCGCAGATTGGGTAGCAGTGGATTTGGAGAAGAGTACAGAGCAACTTCCAGGAACAACCAAGTTAAGAAGAACTACATCGCAAGTGGTGATTTTAATCACGTAAATTATAGTTATACTGGGGATTACACGGGATATGACCCAGCCAATCCCTACTATAACCCAAGCAGCTTTGTCTATGCGACAACCCAAACGATACAGAGTACGTCATTAACCAGTGGAATGGCCACAACTACAAATTTTAATAACCAAGGGCAGGTTACCTCCACCTCAAACCGTGCCTCCAATGGTGAACGCAAAGTGATCAACTATGTTGCATTCGATCCTACTTACACGAGTATGCCGACAGCTATTGAAAGCAGGGAGTACAGCAGCGACAGCGATTCCTCTCCAAATGTACTATATATGAGTAAACAATACTCAGATTGGGGAGGGGTCCAGGGCGAAACAGCTCCGTTGACGCAGGTACAATATAATGATGCGACAATCAAAAGTAAATATACTACCTCATATACGTACGATCCTACGTATTATTTCTTGAAAACAAGAAGTGGGTATCAAAACAACAATATCCTCCTAAAAGAACAATACGATTATTATTCGAATGGACGGTTAAAGAGTTATTCGAACGCTAAAGGAGAAGTGACGAATTATTGTTATGAAGCACTGGATAGCAATGGGCTAACTTCCAACTGTACGGATCCAAACTCGAATATAGTGGGCAAAATTAATAAGATTAAAACAACGCAAAGCTTAGGCGATGGAAAGACGTCAATTAGCGAAACGATTTTTGATGTTACTACCAATTATGCCTATCCAAGTGAAATCAGAAGCTATTTTACTACGAAGAGCACTACCGGAGAAAATGTGACACAGGTCGTTAAGAAAACAATGGCTTATACTATGGGAACAGGACTATTGGAGAGCGATACAAACGGTAATGGCAAGGTTACATCTTACCTTTACGATGCGCTTGGACGTCCTACCCAAATTAAGTACCCGAGATTTACCAATGCCAATGGTGCTAGTTACGATGTCGTGGATGAAATAAGCTATGTAAATTCTCTTGTACCATCAGGGGCAGATGCTGAGAATGCCTCCGTTAACTCTCTGCTTGTCAGTTCCAAACGCAAGTATACTCAAGTGTCTAACAACGCGATGACTCAGTTATCGAACCAAAATGACTATTATGATGGACTCGGCTTTCTACGTTATTCACAGCAATCTAACAATGGCATTGCTCAGATTACACAATATCGTCTTGACGATTTGACCAGAGCAGTATATGCAATTGACCCGATGAACAATACAACGACAGTTGTTTACGATGCTTGGGGCGCGCAAAAAGAAGCGAAGGATACGTTCGGTAATTTATATGTATCAGAGAGCAATTTGAAATTACACAAAGGAATTCATTATTTCATAGCGGCAACGGATATCCCTGCTTATCGGAACAATCAGTCTCTAAACAACTTGAAGTCCAGCTATGTTGAGCAGGACTTTGATCAATGGGGACAGTTGCTCGTGAATAGGGTGTATAAGGATTGGCCCAATCAAACGGTTCCATTGACTGAGTTGTACACTTATGACATCGCAGGAAATCTAATTACGTATACAGATCCCAAAAAGAATTTGAATAGTGAGGGTGTGACCACGAAATATACGTATGATGCGCTGAATCGGTTGAGCGAAGTCAAGGATGCACTTGGACAAATTACAAAATACCCCTACAATGCAAGTGGTCAAATCACAAATACGACTGTACAAAGTTATGAATCCGATACTCCGAAAGTGATCAGCACAAAGTCTTATAATGAAGTGGGTGGGCTGATTTCCAAATCAGATCCTTCGTCCAACACAGAATCTTATCTATACAATGACTTGGGTCTGTTGCAGCAAAGGACCGATCGAAATGGGACTCTGTTTGCTTACCAATATGATGAACAGAATCGACCGACCTTACTCACTGCAACGGGGGCAGGATCGGTCACACAACAAAACAAATCGATTATTGGTAGTAATGGTATTTTGCTGGATACGCAAGAAGCGTATAATAATGGTGTTAAGTCATCTTCGTTGACAACTCAAATCGATTATTTAAAACGAATAACGTTGATTGAAGTGCAAGGGGCCAACAGTTCATATTCATCTATTCTTGGTATTAGTTATGATAAGAACAACCGGATTATTCAATATAACATTTTGGGGGGTGCATCAACGAACTTCACTACTCAATTTAAGTATGATCGACTTAGATTGGATAAAGTTCAAACCAATGGACAGTTGGCATTAGACAATACAGATGCTGGTAATGTCAAGTATTTGTATTACCCGAATGGACAGATAAAGTCTCTCTCCTATCCGCCATTGACTGACGGCTCAATTCTAAGTACAGAGTATGTGTATGACAATCTGAATCGGATTAGCTCAATGACGAATAAAAAAGGCACTACTCTATTGTCGTCATATAATTATACCTATGATAATAATGGAAATATTGAAACGATTTCTCAGATCTTGATTAATCAAACCACAAAGACTAATTCCTACACGTATGATAAACTTAATCGATTGAATAGTATTACACGTTGGGATGGTACAACTGCAGCCTACACGTATAATCTTAAGGGTAATCGTCAGACATTAAGTGATACGAGAGATTTGCCCTTTAATTTCGACGAAACAAGTTATCAATACGATTTATTCAACACATTAACCAGTACAACAAAAGGTAGTGTGTCAACAACCTTTGATTATTCACCAGACGGCCTCCGTTATCGAAAGACGACAGGATCAACTATCAAACAATATCGATACAATGCAAATCAAGAGGTCATTTCCGAGGTAAATTCGAGCAATGTTGCTACGGCGAACTATGTCCGTGGAGACAGGCTGCTGGTCAAGAAGGATGTAACCACGAATAAGGATTATTATTATTTGTATAACGGTCATGGTGATGTCATACAGATGATCGACACCAGCGGAAAAGTCGTCAATTCCTATGAGTATGACGAGTGGGGGAATATCACGCAACAAACCGAAGAGGTTGCGAATGAATTCAAATATGCTGGAGAGATTTACGACAAGGAAACCGGATTGTACTATCTTCGGGCTCGTTACTATGATCCAAGCATGGGGCGCTTTATTAATGAGGATACGTATGAGGGGCAGATAAATAATCCGCTGACGTTGAATTTGTATACGTATGTTTTTAACAATCCACTGAGATTTTGGGATCCAAGTGGTCATGATGCAATTGGTCAAAATACCAATCTATTTAATATTAATATTAAAATTAGTCAAGCAAAAATAGATTATGAAACAGCTAAGAAGAATAATGATAAAGCTGGAATGAAAGATGCAAGTAAAATAGCCGAAGAACAAAGAGCATTGGCAAAGAAAACATTATCTTTAGAGGACCAAAAGAAAGTATTGAAGTCAACCGATCTACCATATCTATCTCATACGTTTCAAGACGAAAGAACTAAGGAGTACACGACCATTGGTCTTGCAGCGAATGGTGACGTTATCTACGAGCAACAAAAAGGATACACGTACTGGTATCAGCAGAATACTGTGAACGGTGCTCAATACTGGAATGCTCAGTTAGGTAAAATGGTCATTGGTGCGGTAGTGAGTTTTGCTTCAGGAGGAGGTTATTGGGCTGGGGTTGGATCAGCTTCAGCAGCTGGTCTAGTAATTCCAGGAGGAAATGACATAGGTACTACAACTACAATAATATGGCGAACTGATAGCAACGGTAACTCTAAGAATTATGTTATTGACACGAAAGGGAATTCATCAATAGAAGTAAAGGGTTCGTGGGGAAGGAGTTTCTGGGATGGAACTTGGTTCGAAGGATGGTTTGATAAATGAAAAGAATCAATCAAGCAATATTTACTGCGACAACCATTCTAATAATATTATTGACTGCTGGAATAATGAAGGGTATTTTTCTGGGATTATTAATTTTCATATTAGTCTTTGTTTCAAAAAGATACAAAAAAACATCAATTGTAATATCGATAATATTAGTAATCTTAGAGTTATTCGTATTGTATAAATAACCGTTTCGACCACATGCGAGCGTAACAACTCCCATGTGGTTTTTCTTATTTACGGAATGTTAGAGCCGATTGCCAACGACCCGCGAGAAACGGTTAATGCGACACGTCACCCCCGCGAGGGTAAAATGTACCGAGTCAGGTTACAAACCGTCGCAGATGCAAGGCTGGAACGTGAGAACGGTATTCGCGATTAAGCTACTGTGAAAATAAAAACAAGCCGGCTAACCGACTTGTTCTCATTGGCGGGGAAATGTCTTGAATATCTCGACGAGCAACTTCTTCGTCATCTGAATATGTCGAACATCTTTCGCCTTTAGAATGGCAAGCACTTCTTGAAGCGCCGCATCCTTCTTATCGGATGCAGGTTGTTGAAAGGGAGCATCAAACTCAAAGAACACTTTCGGTTCCAGTTCCAGCGCTACAGCGATCTTCGCCAAGTTTTCAAGAGATATGTTGCGCTCTCCTCGCTCTACGCCCCCAATATAGGAATAATGAAACCCACACAACTCGGCAAGCTGATCTTGAGAAAGCCCCTCGCTTTCCGGCAATCGCGGATTCTGGAGCCTACCAAACTACGAATATCTGCCACTGACAACACCTCTAACACGAGTGTAGACAATGATAGGTGGGGGCGTAATTGATAGAAAAGTATCTTTATTTAAGATACTAATAAGTGCCATTATCTTGTATGCTTTTGTCTATATCCGTTGTCGAAAGGGTGTAGAAGATACAGAAGAATGCGAGTCAGAATGGAATAGGCGCGAACACAACTACGAAATCGCAAGGCACGTTTCTACAAGATGTCTCGGCTGTTTAGGCGTGTTTGTGTTAATCGGCATAGTGGTCGTCGTTGGACTGAACTTCATGGAGAAAGGGAATGGGCAAAAAGCGCCGTTTGCGCCATCCTCCGGTTTGGTAAACGCGGGTGAGAATGCGGTCATTAACTCAAAAGGCGGCGGGGCATTGTCGGCGATCACAAAGGCAAAAATGGACGAGTTGACGATCTATGCAAATGCAGGTAACGAAGAAGCGATTCAGCAGATGATGAACAAGGGTGAAGTCATATCGATACCGAACGGAACGTCTGTAACGATTATCAGCCGAAGCGGAGGGAAAGCCCAAATTGAAATAACCGCTGGCGAATATAAAGGCATGAAAGTCTACACGTATATCGAGATGATGAAGAAAAAATAAGAGTTGCCGATCATTTGAATACAGTATCCAGCAGCCGCTTGTGAAAAATGTGCAAGCGGTATTTTTTCATCCACAAACCCTATGCAGGTACAAAAACGGAGGTTCGCAAACATGATGAAAGGTCAGACTGCCTTCTGCGGTGCAAAGACGAAAGGGAACACGTTGCATCAATATCCCGATGAAAAACAGTCGATGTCGGATGCATGGCGGTAAAAGCACTGGACCAAAACAACCAGATAAGTTGAAGGGGATTCAAAATGCGCTTGGCAACAAAGGGCGGTTAATAACCGGAGAATACGAAACGATTACGTGGGAGCGACTTGAGGACTGGGAACGAGAACATATTCGCCAGTATTACGGATTGAAGTCGGATGCACAGGTAAAGGAACCATTTGAAATGGAATTCGTCCGTCAGGCTCGAATGCTGCAACGGATGAACGAATGGGACAAGGATGTAAATAACAATTTCGGTCGACTGCTTCAACTGGAAGATGCGATGACTCGCGTTTCAGGAAATGTTTTGAAAATGATCGTGCTAAGCATAGTGTAGCCAACATAAAAATTGTGGTTGACCATTGGCGATAGGTTGTGCAATAATGAGGGCGCGAAGGCAGAGTATCGCTGTTAGCAACTTCTCATCTTATAAAACATCCATCTTAGAACACTTGTTTTCATCGCTTCGGCGGTGTCAATCGGTGTTCTTTTTGCGTTCTACAAGTTATCCGCAGAAAACGGGTGAACGAGACATTAATTACAATTACTGTGGTGGGAGGGGATTTTCTTGAGGGAGAAAGTCGTCGGCTATGTCCGGGTATCCACATATGGACAAGCCAAAGAAGGATATAGCCTGGCCTATCAAGTGGAGGAAATTGAGCGGCACTGTCAGCAGAACGATTTGGAACTGTTGCAGGTGTACGCGGACAAAGGCATTAGCGGCGCTGCAGTCGATGAAGAAGGGCTGACCGTCGAAAGTGAAGGGTTGCAAGAAATTCTTGCTGATTTGAAAGGTCAGAGGGTGTCGGCGGTTGTTGTGCTGAACACGTCGCGGCTGTGGCGTTCGGATATGGCGAAGGTACTTATTCAGCGGGAACTGAAACGCCATATAGTTGATGTCACTGCCATTGAACAGCCGAACTACAGCATCTACGCCCATGACCCGAACGACTTTCTGGTCAATGGCATGTTGGAACTGCTCGACGGTTATCAACGGCTTGAAATCGCGATGAAGCTCATGCGCGGAAGGAAGAAAAAAGCCGAACAAGGCGGGTATGCGGGCGGCGGTGTGGCGTATGGATACACTGCCAAACGGGGCGGCAAAGTGATTGTGATTGACCCAGAGCAAGCAGTTGTCGTTCGGCGACTGTTTGAACTTCGGGATTGTTTTCCACGATGGTCGTTGTCGCGGCTCGCGGTTCAGCTTAATGCGGACGGATTCTTGACTCGTCAGGAGAAACGATTTACAGACGTTCAGGTCAAACGTATCTTAGACCGCGAAACGTTCTATCGGGGGACGTATCAATACGGCGGGATTGAAGCGGAGGGGTAAAGCGAAATGTGGCACGATTATTTAAATAAATTAACCGAGCGATATTTATACCAATTCATTATCAAAGGGCTGCCTGTCATGGCTCGGCGCTTATTTTTAACGGGCACGACAGTTGATGAATTACAAGACGAGCTGTATCTTGTACTTCTCCATGCGATGCAAACTTGGAAGCCTAACGAGAATATTCATCGTACCTTGAACTTTGCTTCTTTTTATGAAAAAGTAATCGAATTCTATAGTGGCAATCTACTCCATTCAGCTGAGTGCAAAATGATGAAGCATAAGTGAAGAATAAATATTGTTTTCTTTTGTTCGACAGATAGTGACATTTACCGACATTTTCTCTTATGGAAAAATTTGTTTTCAGCAGTATAAAATAGAATCATGTCAATAAATGTTTCAAATATGGGGGTAGTCAGATGATTCGAGTAATGATCATCGAGGATGAAGTGCCAATTTTAGAGATGATGAATCGCTTTGTTTCAACGACTCAGCCTTTTCATGTAATAGGGCTTTTTCATAATTCAAAGGATGCTTTAGAACAGATTACTATTTTGAATCCTGATTTAGTATTTCTTGACAATGAGATGCCTCATATTAAGGGGTTAACGATAGCAAAAGAACTCAAACGAATTAAGCAAGATACCAAGATTGTTTTCACCACAGCATCTTCAACATTTTCTGAAGATATTCGACAATTAATGTTTGATTTGCTGCTTAAACCAGTAATGCCAGAGGATATCGCTCGGATAAGAGATCTTATAGTGAGAAATTATTAAGAGAAGGGTCGTTGAGTTGTTGGAAAAATATGATGCGATATTTATTGGATCAGGGCTGGGTAGTTTGGTCTGCGCCGCCTATATGGCGAAAGCTGGTGTGAAGGTAGCGATTTTGGAAAAGCATACGATAACGGGTGGTTTCGCTACGTCTTTTCGTCGAAAAAAATGGGAATTCGATGTCTCCCTCCATGCGATGAGTGATTGTGCAGAAGGGGGGCAGTTACATGATGTGCTCCAAGAACTTGGAATATATGATAGATTACGTCTTGAAAAAACTGAGATCTTATATCGCTGTGTTTACCCTAATGGAAGTTTTTCGGCGGGTTCAAATTATCAGCAAATGCTTCGAGAACTTATTGAACAACATCATGAAGATGCTAATGGTTTGAAAGCACTCATTAATGAGTTTATCAAATTAAACGATGAACTCCGAAGTATGCGGAGGGGGTTACCAGTAAATTCTACAATATTTCGAAAATACAAAAATTATACGCTGAAACAAATGCTTGATGAGTTCATTCAATCTCCCCAACTACAAATGAAAATTTCCGCATTATGGGGCTACTTTGGCTCACCACCCGATGAATTATCCGCTATTTATTTCGTTAATGGATGGGTTGAGTACCATCTTTATGGGGGGTATTACCCAACTGATAGATCACAATCGATTTCAAACTTACTAAGGGATTTGATTATATCAAATGGTGGACATATTTTAAACCGGCGCAAAGTAAACAAAATAATAACGGAAGATGGAGTGGCAATCGGAGTTGTGACCGACAAGGGGGAGGAGTTTAAAGGTCATTACATCGTTTCAAATGCTGACCTACAACAGACTTTCAGAGATATGGTCGGTTTTGATAAACTTCCAGTGGATTATGCCGAAAAGATAAGAAAAGTTGAACCAAGCTGTTCTACTGTGCAAGCATATCTCATCTTAAATGGAGATCTAAGACATGATTACGGAGAAGAGGCACATGAAATATTTATTCATGAAACCAACGATTATAAAACACTCGCCGACGACTTGCTTCACACTCGTGAAGAACGGCTTCCATTTTGTGTAACTTATTATGAAAATATAATAAAAGGTTACAGAGATCAAGGGAAGTCTACTGTTTCGATTTTCACTTTGAGTAATTATGATGATTGGTGCGATTTAGATGAGCGGGAGTATGAAACAAAAAAAGAAGAGTCATTAAAGAGTCTGATAAACCGGATGGATCATTACTATCCTGGTGTGAAGCAAAAAATAGAATATGCGGAATTAGCCACTCCAATGACAGTAGAACGGTATACCGGACATTACAAAGGTGCGATATATGGGTCGGCTAAAACGGTTGATCAATTGTTAGAAAACGGAGTTAACCAAGTTACACCAATCAAAAACCTTTTTTTGGTTGGGGGTTGGACTCGAAATGGGCACGGTTATAGTGGCGTTATGGTCGGTGGGGCTCGTTTAGCTAATATGTTACTTCTAAGAAGACGACGTCAGCGCATCAAAGGGGAGGGCCAGACAATTTGTTAAATGGACAGAATTTTTTAGTCACTGGTGGGACTAGGGGAATTGGACGTTCTACGGTCCTCTCTTTAGCAGAGGCAGGTGCCAATGTCGCTTTTACTTATCGAAATGGTAAAGAACAGGCGGAACAACTATATAACGAGCTATCGGCATTCCAAGGGAACTACGTTGGATTTCAGGCAGACGTCCAACAATTTGAGGAAGCTCGGCAAGTCATCAAACAATGTAAGGAAACTTTAGGCGGGCTTGACGGGCTTGTTCTTAACGCTGGCATTACTCGAGATAAACTTCTTTTTATGATGTCTGAGGAGGACTGGGATACTACCTACTCTGTCAATTTGAAAGGTACCTTCAATTATGCGCGTGCGGCCATCTTCGACTTCATAAAGCAAAAGTCAGGTCGAATCGTATGTGTAAGCTCGATTAGTGGTCAAATCGGTGTATCTGGTCAAACAAATTACTCTGCCACTAAAGCTGGACAAATTGGATTTGTAAAGTCTTTAGCCAAAGAAGTTGCAAAATTCGGGATTACGGTGAATGCTGTTGCCCCAGGATTCATTCATACGGAATTGTGGGGAGAAATCCCAAAAGATCAAAGAGAACAGATTTTACCGCAAATTCCTGTCGGTCGACCTGGTACTGCGGAGGAAGTTTCTAATGTCATTCGTTTTTTATTATCAAAACAAGCAAGTTACGTTACAGGAAGTGTGATTACCATAGACGGCGGATTAAGCGCCTAACTGTATGTATTGAAAAGAGGAGAGATTATTCTATGAATCAAGAACAATTAATAAATGAGCTTCGTGTCATTATTGCTGAAACGATAGAAATTGATGATTTCACAGATGATGAAAACTTTATTAGTGATTTGGGAGTCGATTCCATGATGATTATTGAAATTGTCGCTCGACTAGAAAAGAAATATCGGATCGATATAGAAGAGAGCTATCTACATCAAATGACAACATTTAACCAACTAGTTGCCACAGTTAAAGAGATTATGGAAAGCAACGGTCAGGTTGGAGGAGGTAGATGAACAAACGAGTTGTAATCACTGGGATCGGCGTATTGACTCCGGTTGGATCGGGCAAAGAAAAATTTTGGTCCGCTATCAGTGAGGGCCGTATTGGTACATCTCGTATAGAAGGGTTCGACACTTCAATGTTCGAAGTCCATAACGGCGGGGAAGTTAGAGATGTAGATCCATCTAGCTATATGCGATTGTTAGATCCATTAGCAGCCCCACGTACAACTCAACTGGCTGTCGCGGCTGCAAAAATGGCAATCGAAGATGCAGCTTTCCATTCAGAAGAATACTTGACGGAACGTAGTGGTGTTTGTATTGGAACAACTATTGGTAATGGATCAATCATCGAACAGGATCATGACAGGCGCCAAAAACAAGGAACAAAGTTACCTCCTGATTACATACGGAACTTCCCTATATCATATATTTCCGCTGCCGTTGCGACAGAATTGGGATTTGAAGGGCCGAATTTAACGGTCCCTACAGCGTGTGCTGCAGGAAATTACGCTATCAGCTGGGGAGCCGATCTAATAAAGGACGGTATGGCTGATATTGTTTTGGTCGGTGGCTCTGATGCTTTATCACGTTTTTGTTACACAACTTTTCACCGACTTGGGGCAATTGCTCCTGACCGTTGCCAACCATTTGATAAAAACAGGAAGGGCATGATGGTTAGCGAAGGGGCTGCAGTATTGGTCCTTGAGGAACAAGAGAAGGCTTCAAAACGCGGTGCACGTATTTATGCTGAATTTTTAGGTTATGGACTTTCTTGCGATGCGCACCATCCTACAGCACCTCATCCGGATGGACTGGGAGCTATCTTAGCAACTGAGCGTGCACTATCAGACGCAAATGTGAAAGCCGAAGATGTTTCATACGTTAGTGCGCATGGAACTGGCACTAAGGCAAACGACTCCACTGAGTCCAAGGCGCTTCGGAAAATATTCGGGGAGCTAATCGACTCCATACCGGTTAGTTCCCTTAAATCGATGCTTGGTCATACGATGGGTGCGGCAAGTGCCATTGAAGCAGCTGCCTGTGCATTGTCGATATATAATTCAATAATTCCGCCTACCATTAATTACGAAGTACCTGACGAAGAATGCGTTCAAAACATAGTTCCCAATGAACCCATGTTTTCTCGTGTCGAAGTTGCTGTCAGTAGCTCATTTGCTTTTGGGGGTAACATATCCATTATTGTACTTGGGAGAATAGATAAATGAATGACACTCACGATTCGATCGTTATTACAGGTCTCGGGGTTATTTCTGCATTTGGTAGCCACCCTGAAAATGTTTGGGACGCATTAGAGAACGTTCATAATGGGCGTGTGAAGTTAAATAATTATCTCAATGAGTTCTTTACCTTGGAAAATGTAAGCGGCATACCTATTCAGAATTGGAATCCAGAAGAGCTTCTTGGTAAAAAAGGACTTCAGTACATGCCACTAAGTGCAAAGTATTTAATGGGGGCAGCTTTACTTGCTGTCAGAGACGCTTGGTCAGAAGATCAAATGCCGGCACCTGATCAGTTAGGCCTAGTCGTAGGAAGTAATTTTGCAGGTGTGAAAACGTCTGTAGTTTTTGACCACACAACAATTACAGAGGGTCCGAAATATGTGAGCCCAATGGAAGCTCCGAACGGACTTGCAAATTCTCCTGCTTCTTATCTGGCGATACGGATTCGTTCTCGTGCTTGCAATACTACGATCTCGACCGGCCAAAACGCTGGAATCGACGCCCTCGGTTATGCTATGAATTTGCTTCGCAATAAGCGGGCTACAAGTGTAATAGTCGGTGGGGTAGAGGAGTTAAACTCAAGGGTACTATGGATTTATGAAAACAGTGGATTGTTACCCGGCAAGGAAACAGACACGGCAGGAGTTCCATTTAATTCAAATAGTTCAGGTATCGTGCCTGGAGAGGGCTCAGCTGTCGCTGTACTTGAGTCTAGGTCAGAAGCTGAAGCTCGAGGTGCGCATATATATGGCGAGTTAGTCTCATGGGGCAGCTCATTTTCAACTGACATACGTCCTGAACGGCGGGCGAATGCCTTAGAAAGATCGATTACACAAGTTCTGCAAAAATCTGGTCTAAAAAAAGAAGAGATCCGATTAATCATTGCAAGTGCCAATGGATGCAATCCCCAGGATCGGGCAGAAGCTACTGCGCTTAATAATATTTTTTCTGAGTATCAACTGCCAATCATGACCGTGAAGGAAACATTGGGAGAAACTTTTGGTGCAGCGGGATTGTTCCAACTTCTGAGTGCAGTTGGGGTAATGACAAGGGGGGTCGTGCCTCCTACGGTCAACCTTAGTCCAAACACTGAGCATTTGAATGTCTTGTCAGGACTTAGTTCTACCAAACGAAATTTGGAGATGTCAGGTTCAAATATTTTGCTTACAAGCCAGGATACGTTCGGATCTTCCAGTGCTCTTTTGGTTAGAGCGACTTGAAACATTACTATGATTGATCTTTTGATTATCGTCACGACAAGGAGACTCACTAATGAAACCGTTATACACATACGATGAGGTGCGTCAGTTGCTTCCTCAATCGTATCCTTTTCTTTTCATTGATGTTGTAGAAGCACTTGTGCCCGGAGAAAGAATAATATGCCGGAAAAACATAACAGGTAATGAATGGATGATACCTGGTCATTTTCCGGATAAAACAATTTATCCTGGCGTTTTGCTCATCGAATCAATGGCGCAAAGCGCTATTTTATTAGGGAAGCTAAGCCCTTCGATCCACATTGATGACACAGCTAGCTTTCTACTAACTGCTGTAAAATCGAGGTTCGTCAACCCAGTTGTTCCAGGAGATCAGCTGAGGATCGAGTGCGTGTCCATCAAATGGTTTAGTGCACAAGGCATGGTCGAAGCAACAATTCGCGTTAGGGACGAAACTGTAGCAAAAGCCGAACTAATATTTTCAATGGCCAGGAATACATAGAAAAGGGTGTAAAGGTTAATGCCACCAACAATTGATTTAATCGATATCCTGGAAATGCAATCCCAGAAAGCAAGCGGAATTACAATAATCTCCGATGATGAGACCATAACCCAGCTGTCCTATAAGCAACTATTCGAGCGTTCCCGCCGCTACTTATTCGGATTACAGGCTCAAGGCATTCAGCCGGGAGATAAGATCATTTTGCAACTTGAAAATGTTGAGTTGTTTCTATATACATTTTGGGCGTGTGTGCTTGGAAGCATTATTCCAGTGCCTGTCACAGTCGGAACAAACGACGATCGAAAACGCAAACTTTTGAACATCTGGAAACAACTCGGTTACCCTCGAGTCATGACTGAGCAAAGATTGGCACCTATTATGGAACGAGTTACGCGAGGGATAGAGCCTTCTGGGGAGAGTACCATTAAACTCTGGCAAGACTCACTAACAATTGCAGAAGAATATTTGGAAATACTGGAAGACGGGGTAATAATAAAGGCGAAATTAGATGACATTGCCCTCATACAATATTCTTCCGGATCCACAGGCGACCCGAAAGGTGTTATAGTGTCACACCGGAATTTGTTAGTTAATACACGGTCGATCATCACGAGCACTCATCTCAGTAAGCTTGATCGCACACTGAGTTGGCTTCCGCTAACGCACGATTTCGGTTTAATTGGATTTCATCTTACGCCCCTCATTGCAGGGGTTTCACAAATTTTAATGCCAACATCCCGGTTCATACGAAATCCGATTCTTTGGCTAACTACCGCACAGCAGTATAAGGCAACCGTTCTATCTTCTCCGAATTTCGGCTATCAATATTTTCTTCAGATGTTTAATGAACAACACGCAAAATCTGAAAACTGGGATCTATCCGGCATCCGAATGATCCTTAACGGCGCGGAACCGATCGATCATTCGTTGTCTGTGCGGTTCATGAAGAGGCTTCAGCTCTTTGGGCTGTCGAATACCTCGATCGTTCCTTCGTACGGAATGGCGGAAGCGACACTAACGGTTTCTATGGCACCGCTAAATGAGTGGGCTGACCCGCTATTATTGGATCGCCGTTATTTAGCGGTGGGTGATCAGATTCGCTCATTGAAGGCGAGAAATCGTCATGGTGTGTCGTTTGTAGATCTGGGGATACCGCTTAATGAGTGTCATGTACGGATTTGTGACGATGAAGATCTGGAATTAATAGAAAACACCATTGGACATATTCAACTTCATGGCGATAACGTGACGAGAGGGTATTTCGGTAATGATGAAGCTTCTCGTCAGGCTTTCACGTCGGATGGGTGGTTGAAGACTGGTGATTTGGGATTAATACGCAATGGCCGTATTTATATCACCGGAAGGTCAAAAGATATTTTATTTATAAACGGACAGAATGTGTATCCACACGATATTGAGCGCGTGGCCGAAGAGAATGACGGCATCACGCTTGGCCGCATTGCTGCATGCGGAGTTAGGTTAGAGTCGACGGCAACGGAGTTGCTCGTCTTATTTGTGTTCTGGCACGGAGAACTAGAATTATTCACTCCGCTGGCATTTCAACTCAAGCAACATATCAATGCAGTTTTTGGAATTAAACCGCATGCAGTCATTCCCATTCGGCGGATTCCGAAGACTACTAGCGGCAAAATGCAACGTTACGTGCTTGCGATGCGATATCAGAATGGGCAATATGCCGAGATTGAAGAACAAATCAATAGGCAATTGCTTCAGGCAGAGCGCGGAAGACAGGTCGCAGGGCCAATAAGTTCAACGGAACGTAAACTTTTGACAATATGGCGAGGCCTACTGCAATTCGAACGGATCGGCGTAGACGAGTCGTTCTTCACACTTGGCGGCGACTCTCTAAAGGCAGCACTACTCGTTACTTCAATCCGGCGCGATTATCAGGTGGAAGTTCCGATTCGTGAGGTGTTCCGTCTTCAGACGATTCGTGAGCTCGCCGCTTATGTTGATGAGGCGGAGCCTGTAAGTATGGTGCCTATTACCCCCGTCCTTTTGACGAATGAGGTCCCACTGACGACTGATCAACTTCGTGTGTTTATGATGAGTCGGATGCATCCGAATTCTACGTCTTACAATATACCGTTCGGTATTGAGCTTCCAGACAATGTGGATAACAGTCGTATCCTGGCGATACTTCAGAAGCTTATTAAGCGCCATCAATCGTTACGAACCTCGTTTTCAATGAATGGTGGTGATACGCCTGTTCAGCTAATTCATCCGGATGTGAACGTTGTACTTACAGAACTGCTGAGTAATGAGAAGGATTTGGATTCGCATTATAGATCATTTGTTAAACCATTTGATCTGTCAACGGCCCCTCTCTTCAGGGTTTGTCTTGTGAAGGATTCGGATGGTCGACGATTATTATTGTTTGATATACATCATATTGTCGCGGATGCAACGTCCATCTCGATATTACTTTCGGAGCTTGTTCAATTGTATGAAGGAAAGGAGTTATCAACTCCATTCCTGCAATATAAGGATTATTCGATATGGCAACAAAGCAGGGTTCAATCGGACGAGTATCAAGATCAGCTTAATGAATGGCTCGAAATGTTCCGTGACGGGATCCCCGTCTTAAATTTACCTTCGGATTATCCACGTCCTGCGATACAAAGCTTTGCGGGAGCACGATTTAGATTTCAATCCGGATCTTTTTTAATGCATCAATTGAAGAAGCTGGCTGAGGAATCGAATACGACGATCTTTATGGTGCTGCTTGCCGCTTTTAAGGTCCTCTTTGCCAGGTTCGGGGGAACTGAGGACATCGTAGTAGGTACACCTACTGCTGGTCGTCTTGTGCCGGGAACCGAAGATATGGTCGGAATGTTCGTAAATATGCTACCCATTCGAAGCAACCCAAAGCATAAAATTCCGTTCCTAACGTATCTGAAGGAACTGAGAGACGTTTGTTTATTTGCGTTCGATCACCAGAACATAGCTTTTCAACAACTTGTCCAAGAGCTTGCTCTACCACGGGATATCGCACGTCATCCAATATTCGACGTGATGTTTGTGATGCAGAATCAATGGTCGGAAATTTACCTGAAGGGAAAGAAAATTGTTCCCTTCGAGTTGGACGATCACATGGCGAAATTCGATGTTGGGTTTCAGGTAATAGAAAATGAAAAGGAGCTCAACTTCGATATCAGCTATTGCACGGACTTGTTTCAATCGCAAACGATCCAAAGGATGGCTACAAGTTATTTGCGGGTGTTGGAACAAATTGTAGACTCACCCGAAACCCCAATTGGTGAGATTGATTTACTTTCGGATATAGAGAGAACAAGTCTTCTAACGGCATTTAACAATACCAAGGTCGACTATCCTGAAGACAAACTAATCCACGAACTGTTCGAAAATCAAGCGAAACAAACGCCTGATCGCGTGGCAATTGTATTCGAAGGCCAGTGTTTGACGTATCGTGAACTTGATGAGAAAGCTGAAGCCATTGCACGGATTCTCGCTAAGCAAAGTGTTGGACCGGACTGCATCATCGGGATTATGGCAAAGCGCTCGACTGAAATGATCATCGGGATGTTGGGCATATTGAAGGCGGGAGCTGCTTACTTACCCATCGAGCCAGATTTCCCAGCAGAACGAATTGTACACATGTTGGAAGACAGTAAAGCCACGATTCTTCTTGTTCATCCGGAACCGGAGATTGAGTTTTCATTTGAAGGGCTCATGTTGCCGATCGCTTCTATTGAGACTGAAGCGGATGTAGCGGTTCGTCTGTCGCGTTACGGGAACGCTAACAATCTAGCCTATTGCATCTATACGTCCGGTTCTACTGGTAGGCCGAAAGGGGTTTTGTTGGAGCATCGCTCTGTCGTGAATTTCATAACAGGTATGATGAAGCATTTCCCATTAGCCGACACGAAACGTCTTTTGTCTTTGACCACGTTCACGTTTGATATCTTTGTGCTCGAGAGTTGGCTTGCCCTGTGCTCCGGAATTACCGTCATTCTTTCGTCGGAGGAAGAGCGGAAGAATCCTCAGCTGATAGCAAGATTAATTCGCGATCATGAAACGGAAATAGTACAGATGACTCCCTCCTTGATGCGACTCTTGCTAGAGGATGAATTTGCTGCGCAACACTTGCGTGAACTCCGCTTGATATTGCTTGGTGGAGAAGGGCTGCCCATGATACTGGTGGAAAAACTTCGATCGGTAACGGAAGCGCGAATTTTCAACATGTATGGACCAACGGAAACGACAGTATGGTCGACGCGTGCAGAGATCTTGGATCCGAAGCGGATAAGCGTGGGTACGCCGATTGCCAATACCCAAGTATACATTGTGAATGAAAGCTTGCAACTACAGCCGATTGGGGTTGCGGGAGAGCTTTGTATCGGCGGTGCAGGATTGGCGAGAGGATACTTGAATCTTCTTGATTTAACAGCGGAGAAGTTTATTGAAAATCCGTTTAAGCCTGATGAGCGGTTGTACCGAACAGGAGACTTAGCGCGCTGGTTGCCTGACGGAACAATCGAACATCTAGGGCGAATTGACCATCAGGTAAAGATACGAGGATATCGGATTGAGCTTGGAGAGATAGAGAGCCGGCTTATGGAGCACGTGGCTGTGAAAGAAGTGGCAGTGGTGGCTCGTGTTATAGGTGAAGAGAAGGTATTGTGCACGTACTTTATGGCAGAATCTGAGTTGAAAATCGATGATCTGCGCAGGCATCTGGCGGCAACGCTACCATCTTACATGGTGCCGACATATTTCACGCCGATGGAGCAAATGCCCCTGACTTCCAATGGCAAACTTGATCGCAACGCACTACCTGATATGGAACCTGCGACCCGTGTCGAAATTTATACGGAGCCTAGTACGCCAATGGAGGAGCGCCTCGTGAGCCTTTGGCAGGAAGTGCTTGGTGTTGAGCGAGTTGGAACGACCGACAACTTCTTTGAGTTAGGTGGTCATTCTCTAAAGGCAATGCAAATGGTGTCCCGAATTCATCGTGAACTTGGAGCGGATGTGCCGCTTCGGGAAATCTTCCGATATTCAACTGTAAAAGAAATTACAGTGTGGATCGAAGCGAATGCTACGTTCTTTTCCCATTCAAATATTGAACCGTCTCCGATTCAAAAGTATTATCCACTCTCGTCTGCGCAGAAAAGAATGTATGTACTGCAGCAAATGAACGTTGAAGCAACTACCTACAATATTCCAGTGGTATGGATTCTTGAGGGTAAGCTCGACCATGCACGTCTTGAGCAGGCTTTCCAAATTTTAATTTCTCAGCACGAATCATTACGTACCCGGTTTGTCCTTTTGGATGGAATACCAATGCAACAAGTGATGGAACATGTACATTTTAAGTTGAACTATGCAAACAGAACGACTTCAGAAGTGTCAGATTGGGTGCAAGCTTTTATACAACCTTTTGACATGAGTGAGGCACCGCTTTTGCGAGTCGGTATGATGACAATTGCGGAGGATCGGCATCTTCTGGCGGTGGATTTTCACCATATCATCGCAGATGGTATGACTATTAATCTCTTGGCAAGAGAGCTTAGCGCAATTTACGACGGGGAAGAGCTACCGCAATTGAGAATCCAGTATAAAGACTTTTCGGTATGGCAAAACGAGCGAATGAAAACCGAAGTTTATCACGATCAGGAGAGGTACTGGCTAGAGCAGTTGGGAGACGAACTACCAGTGCTACAGTTACCGACAGATAGGCCACGTCCAGCCGTTCAAAGCTACTTGGGAGACGTTGTGGAGTCGGTCATTGACGCTGATCTTAAGTGGAAGCTAGATAGACTGGCGAAGGAGAGCGGGTCTACGCTATATATGGTTTTGCTCGCTGCATTTCAAACCCTTATATCGCGTCACAGTGGTCAGGAGGACATCATCGTAGGTTCACCAATCGCTGGTCGATTACATGCAGACCTCGATCATGTCGCCGGTATGTTTGTCAACACGTTAGCTATTAGGGCTAACCCGCAGGCTGACAAGACATTCCGGGCGTTTTTGGATGAGATCAGGGAGAAAACTCTTGGGGCTTATGAGCGCCAAGAAGTACCGTTCGAGGCACTGGTTGAAAATCTTGGTGTGCAAAGAGATCCGAGCCGCAATCCTGTGTTTGACGTAATGTTTGTTTGGCAGAATTTTGACCGTGTAGAGATTACGTTGGACGGGCTGAAGTTGCAACCATACAATCATAAGCAATTAACCGCTAAGTTTGACTTAACGCTTCAAGCCGAGGAGCAGGAACTAGGAATAAAGTTTAAGTGGGAATACAGCACATCACTATTTGACCGGAGTACAATTGATCGCTGGACTGAGCATTGGTTGCAACTTCTGAATGAGGTTACTGAGAGCTCAGATGTGTTAATTGCTGATATCGACCTGCTGCCAGAAGAGGAAAAGCGTCAGTTGGCTGAGTTTAACAATGTTTTGTCAGAAGCCTCACTAGAATGGACAGTTTACGAA
Source organism: Cohnella endophytica (assembly GCF_003628305.1). Lineage (GTDB taxonomy): Bacteria > Bacillota > Bacilli > Paenibacillales > Paenibacillaceae > Cohnella > Cohnella endophytica. The sequence goes on from NZ_RBZM01000005.1 coordinate 462,867, forward strand.
CTATTCGAAAAGCGAGTGGAACAAACTCCAGACGAAGTGGCTGTGTTGTTCGAGGACCGACGATTAACATTCTGTGAACTGAATGCAAAGGCGAATCTGCTGGCAAAGATATTGCAAGAAAAGGGTGTCGGGCCAGAAGTTATCGTAGGAGTAGTAATGCATCGCTCTTGGGAAATACTTGTAGGTATATTAGGCATATGGAAAGCTGGGGGAGCCTATCTTCCGATTGATCCTAGTTATCCGCAAGAACGCATAAAGTTTATGTTAGATGACAGCAATGTAGATATCTTATTGACAAATACAAGTTCGAAACAAATAACGCCGTATTCGGGAACGACTATCCAAATGGATTCTTTCGAATGGGGGGATGGACTAGAAGAGAACCTTCCCGCTACTTCGTTTCCATCTCATTTGGCGTATGTGATCTATACATCAGGTACCACTGGACAACCCAAAGGCGTTATGGTGGAGCATCGGAGCATTGCCAACAACTTGCATTGGCACAGTGCAGAATACGGCTTATCAAGTGGAGACATTGTTCTTCCATTGTATTCATTTACGTTCGACGCTTCGATTTTACATACTTTTTCTCCATTGTTGGCCGGAGCGTCAGTGTTGCTTCTTTCCGATGACGAAGTAATCGATCCAAATGTTGTTAGTAATTCACTTGAATTATTAAAGGTAGCTCAGCTTTGTTGTACTCCGGGTTTTTATTCTCAGCTTCTAGAGATGATCAAACCGGAACAATTGTCCTTACGGTTAGTGACAGTGGGAGGGGACTCGCTACCGGAAAAATTGATTGTCCGTAGCAAGGCAAAAATGCAGGATGTAGAAGTAGCAAACGAATATGGCCCTACAGAAAGCAGTGTCACATCAACGATACTACGAGACGTACAGGCTGGACAAAAACCAACAATCGGACACCCAATCCCAGGAACTTCTGTGCACATTGTAAACCAATCAAATCGGATTCTACCGATCGGCATTCCAGGTGAACTTTGCATTTCCGGAAGAGGACTTGCGCGTGGTTATTTGAATCGTCCGGATTTGACAACCACTAAGTTTATTGAAAATTCCTTTGGCGAACGGATGTACCGAACAGGCGATTTGGCACGTTGGTTGCCGGACGGCAAACTCGAGTATTTAGGTAGGATTGATCAACAGGTCAAGATGCGGGGTTACCGCATTGAGTTGGGAGAAATCGAGAGCCGTTTCCTAGAACATGCATCGATTAAAGAGGTTGTCGTTGATGTTTATGAAGACATTGACGGTGACAAAATGCTATGCGCGTATTACATCAAGGAATTCCCCGTCAGTGTTGACGATCTTCGTGCACATTTAATGGTAAAGTTGCCTTCGTATATGGTACCGACATTCTTTATTCCGCTTGAGAAAATACCATTAACTCGAAACAGTAAAATAGATCACAAGGCACTCCTAAGACCAATTCGTCAATTCGAATCCGATGTATATGAAAAACCGGCTACGGAGATGGAAAAAAGTCTCTCCGTACTTTGGTGTGAAGTGCTTGGAGTGCAACGAGTCGGTATTAACGCCAATTTCTTTGAAATTGGCGGCCATTCGTTGAAAGCAATGATGCTTATAGGACTCATTCAGCAGTCCTTGAGTTTAAAAGTTCCCCTAGGAGATTTGTTCCGGTATCCGACGCTGCGGGAGTTTGCCGCTTGTATTGAGTCGAACGAAGTAATTCCTGTAATCAGTAGAATCGAGCCAACCACGATTCAAGAGTATTATCCGCTTACGTCATCGCAAAAACAGATGTATGTGCTGAAGCAAATAGATCCGAATGCAGTAGCCTATAATATGTCTTCAATTTGGATGCTAGAGGGGCAACTGAATCTAGAGCATCTGGAGCATGCATTTCGTCATCTGATCAACCGCCATGAATCATTTCGGACAAAGTTCATCCTTGTTGAAGGGGAACCAAAACAACAGATCGTGGAAGACGTATCGTTAACGATTTCGTATAAGTCTGGTAGCGAGGCCATGATTGGCGATTGGATTACGTCTTTCGTACAACCATTTGATTTGAGTGAACCACCATTGCTGCGTGTTGGTGTCATGAAGGTGGACGAGGAGAAACATTTGATGGCGGTGGATATGCACCATATTATCTCTGATGGTGCCTCCATGAATATCTTGGTAAGCGAGTTAAATGCGATTTATAACGGATTAGAATTACCTGAGATGCGGATCCAATACAAAGACTATGCGGTCTGGCAAAACAAGTTGATCGAAACCGAAGCATACGCCAAGTGGGAGACTTACTGGTTAGATGCTTTAGCTGGGGAACTGCCCGTGTTACAGCTACCCACTGATCGACCGCGTCCTTCGCTTCAGACTTTTGACGGTGATATCGAGACGGTTGTGGGGGATGCGCGGTTAACACGGATGCTAAAGGAATTGGGGCATCAAAGCGGAGCAACGCTTTATATGGTGCTGCTGGCTGCATTCCAGACGCTATTGTCGCGATATAGCGGGCAGGATGACATCCTCGTTGGATCGCCGACCGCAGGCAGGTCGCATACGGATCTGGAGTCTGTCGTCGGCATGTTTGTCAATACGTTGGTTCTTCGTGGTCGCCCACAAAGCGAGATGACATTTCGGGCTTTCTTGGAGCAGATCAAGGATACAACATTACGGGCATTTGAGAATCAAGATGTGCCTCTACACGTGCTGATGGAGAAATTGGATGTGCAGCGTGATGCTGGCCGCAACCCCCTATTCGACGTCATGTTTGCAATGCAAAATATACCAATCAATGAGTTTAATTTAGAAGGTCTAAAACTCAGCCAGTTTCAACAGCACACCGTATCGAAGTTTGACTTGACACTGACGTTGCTGGAATCGACTGATACGCTGCAAATTGCATGGGAATATAACATAGCACTCTTTGAAAGAGAAACGATTCAGCGTTGGGCACAGCATTGGTTGCGCCTTTTGGAACAAGTCGCACAAAATCCGGACATCAAGTTAAGTGAGATTAACTTGTTGACAGAATGGGAGACGCAGCAACTTCTCGTGGGCTTTAATCAGACCGCAGCCGACTATCCTAACAATAAGACGGTTCACGAGTTATTCGAGGAGCAGGTAGAACGCACGCCTGATCGTGTTGCCGTTGTATTCGAAGGTCAGAGTTTGACATATGCAGAACTTGATGCGAAAGGCGATGTTGTTGCACGAGTTCTCGCCGAGCAAGGTGCTGGTCCGGACCGCATCGTCGGGATTATGGCAAAACGCTCACCCGAAATGATCATTGGGATGCTTGGTGTATTGAAGGCCGGAGCTGCGTACTTACCCATCGATCCCGACTTTCCTGCGGAGCGAATCACATACATGCTGGAAGACAGTGGTTCCGAAATTCTGCTTGTTCATCCAGAGCTGGAGAGAAAAATTGTGTTCGACGGCTTAGTACTGCCGGTCGCTTCTATTGCAACTGATGTAGAGGCGACAGCTCGAACACCGCGATATGGAAAGGCCGATAGCCTCGCATATTGCATCTATACGTCTGGTTCTACTGGCAGACCCAAAGGGGTCTTGCTTGAGCATTGCTCTGTTGTGAACTTCATAACCGGGATGGCGAAGCGTCTCCCTCTAACCGAAACGAAACGCTTGTTGACTTTGACGACGTTTACGTTCGATATCTTTGTACTGGAGAGCTGGCTTGCCCTGTGCTCAGGCATTACCGTAATCCTTTCGTCCGAAGAAGATCGAAAAAGTCCACAGCTAATCGCAAAATTGATTCGTGATCATGAAGCAGAAACGGTACAGATGACACCCTCTTTGATGAGGGTGATGCTTGAGGATGAAATTGCCGCGCAGTATTTACGTGAACTGCGCTTTATACTGCTTGGTGGGGAAGGGCTTCCCCTTCAAATGGCGGAAAATCTTCGGTCGCTAACCGACGCCAGAATCTTTAACATGTATGGCCCAACAGAAACGACGGTATGGTCGACAGGCGCCGAGATCGTGGATCCAAAGCAGGTAAGTGTGGGCACGCCGATTGCGAACACCAAAGTCTACATTGTGAACGATTGCCTTCGCCTGCAACCGATTGGGGTTGCGGGGGAGTTGTGTATCGGCGGTGCAGGATTAGCGAGAGGATACCTCAATCTACCTGAATTGACGGCGGAACAGTTTGTGGTGAACCCATTTAAGCCTGGGGAGCGGATGTATAAAACTGGAGACCTAGCGCGGTGGCTACCTGACGGAAACATTGAGCATCTGGGACGCATTGACCATCAGGTAAAGATACGTGGTTATCGGATCGAACTTGGAGAGATAGAAAGCCGACTCTTGGAGCACGATGCTGTCAAAGAGGCGGTTGTTGTAGCCCGCGCGGATAAGAGTGGAGACTCCGTATTGTGCGCTTACTATGTGGCAGGGACACCTGTCAATATAGATGAACTACGTACGCACCTGGCGTCGACACTGTCGTCTTACATGGTGCCGACATTCATCGCGCCAATTGAGCGAATGCCACTGACTTCGAACGGTAAGCTTGACCGTAATGCGCTTTCCGCGCCGGAGCATGTTCCCGGTGCGGTAGAGAATGCGGTATCCACTACGGAAACGGAAGAGCGTATAATTGCCCTTTGGCAGGATGTGCTGGCCATTGAGAAGGTTGGTATAACCGATCACTTCTTCGAAATAGGCGGTCATTCGTTGAAGGCGATGACACTCGTTTCGCGCATTCAAAGCGAGTTAGGGACAATAGTGCCGCTGCGGGAACTGTTCAGTAATCCAACTGTACAGAAACTGGCAGCGTGGATTGAAGCCAATGCGATCCCCTCAGAGTACGCAAGGATTGAGCCTACTGGGCGGCAGGAGTATTACACGATATCATCGGCACAGAAACGGATGATTGTTCTGCAGCAGATGGACCCGAAAGCAACGGCCTACAACATGCCGGTGGTGCTGACGCTGGAGGGGATGCTCGACCGCGTGCGTCTGGAAGAGGCGTTCCGCAAACTGATCGCTAGGCACGAACCATTGCGTACTCGATTTGTCCTAACGGAGGGGGAGCCGGTTCAGCAGGTGCTTGAAGACGTTCCTTTTGCGATATCTTTCGCGGTCGGGACGGAAGAGGAAGCGGCGAATTGGGTACAGTCCTTCGTGCGCCCGTTTGATCTTCATATTGCGCCGCTCTTACGTGTCGGGGTGTTGGCGCTAACGGACCGACATTTGCTTGCGATGGACTTTCATCACATCATCTCTGACGGGGTTACGATGAGTATTCTGGTGAAAGAGTTTAGTGCGTTGTATAACGATTTAATGTTGCCTCCGTTACGGATCCAGTACAAAGATTTCGCGCAATGGGAACGAAGATGGCATGAATCCGAGGCATTTTTCAAACTGAGAGAGTACTGGCATACACGTTTGAATAAACGGTTACCGATTTTACAAATGCCGTTGGATTTCCATCGTGGAAAGATAAGATCGTTTAAAGGGAATACCATATCGCTGACGATGGTCAAAGAGGACGTGAGTCGTATACAGGAGATGGCTCGGCAGTACAATGTTACGATGAATACGTTGCTGCTGTCGCTATATGCCGTTTTACTCTGCAAATACAGCGCACAAGACGATATTATGATCGGCTCCACAGTTGCGGGCAGAAATCATGCTGATTTGGAAAAGCAGATCGGTATGTTTATCAACTTCCTGCCAATCCGATTCAAAGTAAAAGCTGAACAATCTTTCACGGAATTTGTTGAACATGCGTCAGCAGATTTACTGGACGCATACGAACATCAAGATTATCCGTTTGACAATATGGTCGATGGGTTGAACATGATAACCGATCCTGCCAGAAATCCGATATTTGATACCATGCTCAATTTTCATCAAGAAAACAATGTCGAGCATATGGTTTTGAGAGGATTGCAGATTACTCCATTTCCGCTTAACAATCAAGCTAGCTCATTGGACTTCAAGATGGATATACATCTCGAGCAGAAAGATTCTGCGGTAATGCAATTTGATTTGCAGTACAACGTGGAATTATTCACGGAAGCCAGTATGAGGCAACTGATGAGTCATTTTGAAGAGCTTATTCGCACTATTGTTAGGAATCCGACGATTCCGATTGCCCAAATTTGCCTGTTCTCCGCTGAGGAGGAAGCGGTCTTGTCTTCGAAGCGGTGGCTGAACGTTTCGGAAAACAACGAGTGCCTTGCGATAAGTGCAACGTTCACAGCAGAACTAATAGAGGATTACGTGAAATATTGGACGAACGAGTTCGACCTTCCTGTAAATTTGCGTTTTGCGGCATACAATCAAATATTTCAAGAAATTCTCGATACTTCCAGTCTTTTGTCAGGGAACAAGGGGGCAAACGTGCTGTTGATCCGCTTTGAGGATTGGTTGCGCGATGACCTGACAACCGAAGATCACCAACTGGAGCAATTGGATAATACCTACGCACAGCTCGTTACTGCGATTCGGGAAAAATATAAGCCAGTTCCTTATTTCGTTGGCCTATTCCCGATCTCACCATACTTGTCTCTAAGCGATGCAGTTAAGCGCCGACTCGGTCAATTGAACGAGCGGTGGAAAATAGAGTTGGCAGAAATTCGGAACGTATACACGATTGATTTCAACGAATTGGCTAATATGTATGGGATTCATGAGATTTTTGATGTGGTGAAGGATAGACTGGGGCATGCTCCGTTCAGCGATGAGTATTACGCGGCAATGGGGACGGCAATTGCTCGTCAATGGGTGGCTTGGAACAATATTTCACAGTTCAAAGTAATCGTTCTCGACTGCGATCAAACACTATGGAAGGGTATTTGCGGAGAAGATGGGGCTTTGGGCGTAAGTATCGAGGGTCCTTATGAGGTTTTACAGCGATTTATGCTCGATAGGAAAAATGAGGGGATGATTCTGGCACTTAGCAGCAAAAACAATGAACTGGATGTATGGGAGGTGTTCGACAACAATCCGGGTATGATTTTGAAAAAAGAAGACTTTGCTGCCTGGAAGATCAATTGGCAGTCTAAGTCCATAAATGTACGTGATCTTGCTCTTGAATTGAATGTCGGTATAGACAGCTTCGTATTTGTGGATGATAGTGCGATGGAATGCAGCGAAATGATGATGCATTGCCCGGAAGTATTGACACTTCAATTGCCATACGACTCAGATCAAATCCCTTCATTTTTAAAACATGTGTGGGCGTTTGATCGATTGAACGTTACAAAAGAAGCCAAACAACGCACCGAGATGTATGCATCAGAAAGAAGACGGAAGGAAGTGCAGGATTCCTCTTTTTCGATTGATGAATTTTTATCTGGGTTGGATTTACAGATGGATATGAGGCCACTTCTGACTGAGGAGGAGCTTGAACGTGCAGCGGAATTGACGCAACGGACAAACCAATTCAATTTGAGTACTATTCGCCGAACAGAGAGCGAACTTCGCCAATTGCTCTCACATTCTGACTATCGATGTCTTATCGTAGAGGTCCGCGACCGCTTCGGGGATTACGGAATCGTTGGGCTCGTGATACTCAAACGGAAACATAGTGTCCTGGTAATTGACACCTTCCTGTTAAGCTGCAGAGTATTGGGCAGAAACGTCGAGAATGCGGTTCTGATCGAAATAAAACGGATATGCATTGAAGAGGGGATGGAAGCGCTAGAAGCATCGTACATCCTAACAGAAAAGAACAAACCATTTTTGGAGTTTATCGAACGCAGTGGTTGGAAAAAAACTCGAGATGAGCTAGGGTGCTCTCATTACTATGTGCCTTTGCATCAAATACCAGATGAAGTGAAGCATATTCAATACTACGATGCTGAAAGCTTTACACAGAAGGATTTTCTCACCCAGGCGCCATTAAGATTAGGAAACGAAAACTTACAATTGTCTCAGCTAATGAAGGATTCAGGGGTTAAAAATGAGTTTATCCAGAGAAATACCTGGGAAATAAACTTGGTAAACAAAAATCAGTTGCTACATGATTCCTATTATGGACCCCTTGCCTGTGTTACGAATGAAGATCTTATTCGATTGCCTATCCTGCAAGCTACGGAAGCTTTGAATATCGAGAATGGCTTTTCAGCACCTCGTAGCGAACTCGAAACCAAACTCGCATTCCTTTGGGAGGACATATTAAAGGTGGATCGAGTAGGGTGCAACGACAATTTCTTCGAACTTGGCGGCAATTCGCTGAAAGCGATGACGCTTATATCACGTATGCATCGGGAATTGGGGACTTCAGTGCCGCTACGGGAACTGTTTCGCCTTCCGACGGTGAGGCAGCTTGCAGAGTGGATACAGTCAAATGATATTAATGCGGAAAATAGTAGTATCGAGCCAGCCCCAAATCAAGAGTATTACACCTTATCGTCAGCACAAAAACAAATGTATGTGCTTCAGCAGATGGACCTGAATGCAACAGCCTATAATATGCCTTCCGTGTTCACTTTGGCGGGAAAGCTGAATCGTGAGCGTCTGGAATATGCCTTCCGTGAACTGATTGCTCGACACGAATCTTTGAGGACTAGATTCATCCTGATCGAAGGAGAGCCGAAACAACAGATATTAGAGCAAGTTCCGTTTACGATGTCGCATACGTCTGGTAAGGAATCAGAAGCTGACAAGTGGATAGCAGCTTTCGTGCAACCATTTAACCTGGATGAAGCGCCTCTGTTGCGCTTAGGCGTCATGCAGGTGGCCGAAGATCAACATCTTCTGGCGGTGGATATGCATCATATAATCTCTGACGGTGTTACTAGGAACGTATTGATAAGGGAGATAAACGCTCTCTATAGCGGCATGGTATTGTCCGCGCAGCGGATCCAATATAAAGACTTCTCAAACTGGCAAAATAGTCTGATGAAACGCGAGGAGTATGCCAAGCGGGAAGCGCACTGGTTAGAATCTCTAGCAGGAGAACTACCAGTCCTGCATTTGCCGACGGATCGGCCTCGACCATCAATACAGAACTTCATGGGAAATATTTTGGAAATGCGTGCAGACTCCGAATTGAAGCAAAAATTGGAGCGCTTAGCGCAAGAGAGCAACACAACACTTTATATGGTATTGCTTGCGGCTTACCAAACACTGTTGTCACGCTATAGTGGACAGGATGACATCATCGTTGGATCTCCAGTCGCGGGGCGGTTACATGCAGATGTTCATAACATGGTAGGTATGTTCGCTAACACGGTGGTGATAAATGGATATCCGCATGCCAATAAGACATTTTGTTCATTCCTTCAAGAAATCAGGGAAACGGTACTCGAGGCATTCGATCACCAGGACATACCTTTCGAGGCACTAGTAGAGAAACTCGAGTTATGTCGCGATCTGAGTCACACCCCGGTCTTTAACGTTTTGTTCGCTTTGCATAATATGGAACGCGCAGAGTTTATGTTGGACGAATTGAAGTTGATACCGTACAAGTGGGATCATACGGTCGCGAAATTTGATCTGACTTTGCAAGTAGAGGAGCAGACAAATGGGTTGTTGTTTACATGGGAATACAGCACATCGCTTTTCGATATGGAAACAATTAGGCGTTGGACTGGACACTGGCTGCAACTTCTGGAGCAAATTACAGAACAACCGAATTTACGGTTAGGTGAAATCGATCTTCTCACGGGCATAGAAAAATGGAATATTCTAACGGCCTTTAACGATTCACAGATTGAATATCCTGAAGACCGAATGATCCATGAGCTATTCGAGGATCAGGCGAAGCGAACACCAAACCGTGTAGCCGTTGTATTCGAAGATCGAGAATTAACGTACCGGGAGATCGACGAGAGAGCAAATGCGATTGCCAAGGTTCTTATCGAGCATGGTGCTGGATCGAATCAAATCGTTGGGATTATGGCAACACGTTCGCCTGATATGATCATTGGGATGCTTGGCATACTAAAGTCCGACGCTGGTTATTTGACGATCGATCCCGATTTTCCCGAAGAACGAATTGTGTACATGCTGGATGATAGTAAAACAAAGATTTTGCTTATTCATCCTGAACCTGATACCAAGATTCCGTTCGGCGGTCTTGTGCTGCCAATCGCTTCTATTGCGACCGATAGGGATGCAATCGTTCCACTGCAGCGGTGTGGAAACGCCGATAACTTGGCTTATTGTATCTACACGTCCGGATCGACAGGCAAGCCGAAAGGGGTCTTGTTGGAGCATCGGTCCGTCATTAACTTTATAACAGGAATGATGGAGAGTCTTCCACTGGCTGAAACGAATCGCCTCTTGTCCTTGACGACGTTTACGTTCGATCCCTTTGTACTTGAGAGTTGGGTTGCTCTGTGTAGCGGAATGACCGTTATTCTTGCATCGGATGAGGAACGGAAAAATCCGCAGCAGATAGCAAAATTGATTCGTGAGCATCGAGCGGAAACGGTACAGATGACCCCCTCCTTGATGCGGTTGTTGCTCGAGGATGAATGTGCTGTACAACAATTGCGTGAAATCCGTCTGATATTGCTTGGCGGGGAAGGACTTCCCCCTGTCTTGACGGACAAGCTCCGGTCGCTGACGGATGCCCGCATCTTCAACATGTACGGACCGACGGAAACGACGGTATGGTCCACGAGTGCGGAGATTGTGGATTCGAATCGGATAACGGTGGGAACGCCGATTGCCAATACCCAAGTCTACATTGTGAACAAGAGCCTCGAACTGCAACCGATCGGGGTTGCGGGTGAGTTGTTTATCGGGGGCGCAGGATTGGCGAGAGGATACTTAAATCTTCCTGCTTTATCAGCGGAGAAGTTTGTGGAGAATCCTTTTAGACCTGGGGAGCGGTTGTATCGAACCGGGGATTTGGCGCGTTGGCTACCTGACGGAACCATCGAGCATCTGGGACGAATAGACCATCAGGTAAAGATTCGGGGATACCGGGTCGAGCTTGGGGAGATAGAGAACCGGCTTATCGCGCACGAGGCTGTGAAAGAAGCAGCAGTAGTAGCGCATGAGGTGGGCGTGGATAGGGAATTGTGCGCGTACTTCGTGGCAGAATCAGAGGTGAAGATAGACGAACTGCGTTTGCACCTGGGGGCAAGTTTGCCATCATATATGGTGCCGAAATACATTACATTTATTGAGCGAATGCCGTTGAATTCAAATGGTAAGCTTGACCGTAAAGCCCTGCCTGATGTACGGCAAAATATTCTAGATTCACGCGAATTTGTAGCACCAGTTACAGAAATAGAAGTACTTCTGGCTTCTATATGGCAAAAGGTACTTCATACTGATCGGGTTGGAATTTATGATAATTTTTTTGTATTAGGAGGGGACTCTATTAAAGCAATACAGATTGTCTCACATTTACACCAAAATGGATGGCTTTTGGAGGTGAAAAAGCTTTTACGTTTTCCTACAATCACCACCTTAGTACCGGAACTAGAAAGGAAAATCACTTCAGTTCTCCATCCTTCAATTGAAGGAGAGGTTTCAACAACCCCAGCACAACAATGGTATTTACAAGAACGGGGGCTTGCACCTGATCTTAATCTTGCATTAATGCTTTATTGCAAACAAGGTTTTAATAAAAATTTAGTCGGGCTGGTATTTAAATCTCTGATCAGTCATCACGACTCATTGCGGATGATTTTTAAACGAAATCAAAAAGAGATTGTTCAATGGTGCAACGGTTTAGACGAGACAAACGGCCAAAATGAATTTTTTATCGAAGAGTTTGATCTATCGGAAATCAATGATAATCAAATACTTCACGTTCAAGGTATTTGCAACAAATTACAATCAAAATTAGATTTGGAGCATGGACCATCAATGGTGATTGGCCTTTTTCATACTATTGACGGAGATCATTTATTCTTAACTATTCATCATCTATTAGTTGATGGCGTGTCGGCTCGTATTTTAACTGAAGATTTCATTTCAGGTTACAATCAAGCTAAAAGAAACGAAATAATCAAATTTCCACAAAAAACATCATCTATTAAAAGTTGGGCTAGTTGTTTAAGGGAATATGCTACGAGTCAACAACTGTTAAACGAAATTGAATACTGGAGAAAAATAGAATCTACGAAAGTCAAACCAATTAAGCCTGATCGTTTGATTACTAAACGTAAAGTAATCGATTCGAATGTTTTACAGCTAAGTTTTACTGTTGAAGAATCTGATCTAATTTTGAAGAAGTCACATCGTGCTTATAATACAGAGGTAGATGATTTGTTGCTAACAGCGCTAGGTCTTAGTATCGCTGAATTGTCAGATAGTATGTCAGTGGTTATTGAATTAGAAAGTCATGGGCGGGAGGAATTATTTCATGGCATCAATGTTTCAAGAACAATTGGCTGGTTCACCTCGATGTATCCAGTTGTTTTTCAATTCAATGGATGCGGAGATCTGGGAAGTAAACTTAAATTAGTTAAAAACACATTAAGAGGAATACCTCATAAAGGTATTGGATATGGAATTTTGAAGTACTTATCACCTAGAGCCCTCACGAAAGAATTGAATTTTAATAATAGACACCAGGTTAACTTCAATTATGTCGGTGATCTCGGTAATGAGAATAGTTTTGAAACAGAAATAAAGCTTTCTTCATTTAGCCACGAAAGGGGCTATCTAACTAATCGAGATGAGGAGTTATTTGATCCAATTTCAGTTTATGGTTACACATTTAACGGCTGTATGCATTTTCGAATTACTTATCATGAACAAGAATTTTGCAAGAAGAAAATGATAAATCTCTTCCATGGATTTAAAAATAACCTTCTAGAAATTGCAAAATATAACGTTAATAACGACTGAACAATTTCAGAATACAAGTATTAACCAGCTAAAATTGGGCGTATTTTAAAATTAATAATTTAATAGGGAGAGGTCTTACTCTCCCTAGACAATTTCTATTATTTCAATGCGGAGAAATTCGATGAAAATAGTTGCTACAAGTATCGAAGATTGTGAAATTGATATTGAAAAGTTACTTACATTTGTAAGTATAGAAAGACAGGAGAAAACTATAAAGTTGCGTAACAGACAAGATCGTATTCTTTCCATATTCAGTGAGTTAATGGTTCGGTATTATTTATTAAGATTATGGGGTTTGTTAATTGAGGACATTGTTATTTTGAAAAACAACTATAATAAACCTTTTTTACCTGAGTTTCCTGCCTATCATTTTAATGTATCCCATTCAGGCAAATGGATAGTTGCAGTGTTTGATGATCGGCCAGTAGGTATAGATATTGAGAGAGTAGTACCAATTGACATTACAATTGTTGATCATTTTTTATCCAAATCAGAAGTAGAAAAACTACGAGATCAACCCGCTGATCAAATGCTTGTGTATTTTTATAAGCTGTGGACTGTTAAAGAAAGTTATATTAAGGCTAAAGGAATGGGACTTTCCATTTCACTGAATTCATTTTCAGTGGAAATAACCAATAGTGTGGTACTTTTTCACTCATTGACAGACGCTGAAGACTGGCGATTCCGGCAGTATTTCATAGGAAATGACTATGAGATGGCAGTTTGTTCCTTGAATTCAAAATTTCCAGATAGTATAGAAATTATCAAATGGAAGCAGTTACTTGAGCATTAATAGTAAAGGAAGCGAAGATAAGGGATGGTCCGTGTGATCTGTTTAGATTGTTGGCAAACCCTGATTTTGGGGCTTTACTTATTAAGATCAGAAGATCGCCTCATATCCTGCCTTCAGCTAGGTTGTGGGTAATATTCAAGAAATAATATTTGTGGCTACCTCTTTTTGCGAATTCTATATCTGGAAAAAGCGAAACCCGTAAAGTTCGTTGGCGAAGTTCTTTTTTAATTTGGGATTTCTGACACTCATGGAGCCTAATTCGTAATCCTTTATCAGCCAAAACACTAATAATGGCATGGTTACGATAACCGTTAAAGGTGAGATCTAAGTGATGATCACGTATATAACGTGGAAGCAGGGGGCACTTTTTCCACTCAAATGCGATCATGGAAATCTGAAGTCCACAATTGCTAGCGTGCTTATCAGTTTGTTTTGCAGTTGCGAGGTTTTTATGCTCGAAGGTGCAAGTGCAAAGACATGCATGCAGAATCTTTTCTGATTTTTGCGACTACATGACTAGGGAGTGACAAGTCTGACATTGTTGCAGTTTACATTCACAATCTATTTTTTAAACAAAATCAATCAAACCTATTTACGAGTAGAAACCTTCAAAATAAAATAGGCACATATTATCCAATGTTTTTCAAGCGGGCGTAACCATGCGGTAGGATCCGTCCGTGAGTTCCTAATAGCAGTATGATTGGAGTGGCGTTCTGGGGGCTCTGACTTTCATCGAAAAAGAAGGAGCGGCGATAGAGCGAAGTGTACATAAGGAAGGGGACACCGATTAGAGATGTGGGACGAGCTGTTAGCCCGGTATATTCCGGGAAGATCTTGGCACGTGTCCGAAGGAGAGACGGGCTGGAACAACACGACGAGATTCGTCGAAATGGAGGGGCGAAGATGGGTGCTTCGCGTTTACGACGCGCACCGGGATGCTGCAAAAATCCGTTTCGAACATGCGGCTCTGATAGAGGTGGCGAGACGCCAACTTCCGTTCCGGACGCCGATACCCGTGCTCTCAACGGATGGAACCACCTATGTAAAGCTGCCCGACGGATCGGGGAAATATGCCTGCTTGTTTTACTATATAGAGGGGGTGCGGCCGACAAGCATGAGCGTTGTGGCCGATACGGGAAGGCAGACCGGCCGGCTTATGCAGGTGCTTAATGACGTTGTTATGAACGAATCCCCTGCCTATTTTCCGAGTTATGAGTTGGAAGCGGCGCATCCGGCGTGTAGCCCGGAACGAGTGCAGGCGTTCTGCAACCGACCGCCGGAAGGCTTCGAGCACTTGCGCGAGGGACTACGAGTCCTATACGAGGCATGGGAAACTTGCTTGCGTACAACACCTGCACTTCGCGCGTTGCCGCATCAACTGATTCACGGGGATATCAACCCATCGAATATTCTCGTTCTTCCCGAAAGACCGGACCGGGTGGCGGCCTTCCTTGACTTCGAGATATGCACTAGGGATGTTCGCGCGATGGAACCGGCGGTGCTGCTATCGGGCTTGATCTCCATTGATGCAAGTATCGACGATATGGAGGCGCTGCTCGGCGGCATGCGTGAAACGGCCCGTCTGTCATCGGACGAGGCCGAAGCGGTGCCGCTGCTGATGCGCCTTCACAAGCTGGATTTATTCGTTCATTATTTGGGGCGTTATCTCGAGGGCGTCGATTCGCCCGATGTCGTTCGGGAACAGATCGAGTCGAACGCTGCGGGTTTGCTAAAGCTGAACGAATTGGCTCCGAAGCTGAAGGCGCTTTGCGTCCGGATGCTGACTTGATAGCAGATCAGTCTTCGTCTGTCGTTCTTTGCTGGTCAATCGCTTCCGCCATCGTCTTGTCCATCAGATGGACGGAGATTTCCCTCGTCTCCGGCGATGCGTAGCGATGCTGCTCTTGCACGCAATGAAATCGTTAATATCTTGAGTAAGAAATCTCAACCTAATTTACTCTCGGGAAAGAAATAGAAGACCTTGAAGAGGGAATGTATTTTTTTGGTTAGGAATCTCCCTAAGTCTTCAGGCAGCAATTGAAGATAGATGTATGTTATTTCAATGAGGGTAGCCCTAAAATTTGGCTCAGATACTCGATCCTCATCTCTCGATTTAGACACCCTACAGCATGGCGTAAATCATCAGAAATGAATTTGAATTTTTAAAGTGTGGCATAATGAAGGGTTTAATTGACCTTATTATGTCACATTTTTTACTGTAAAAGTTTGGTCGAGATGATGGATAAATTAAGGGAATGGATTCGGTCCCGAAGAAGTCAAAGACATCGGCTATTCTGGTCTTACTTGAGAGGCAGAGAATGGTTCAGTCTCCCGGAGCCAAAGTTACTTCATCCAACGATCTAACGAGCAGATCTGAGAACGACTCTGGGGAGCCCGATCCGGGAAATCCGCATGTCGTGTTCTGATTGGGCTGACGGCACGATAAGAACAAACTAAGGCCGTCTTCTACCAACCACCGCGTAAATCAAAACATCCCCATGGCAAGGGTAGCAAGAAAAGTTTCGGACAAGCTTGTCTTAAAGTTGATTCGAGCTTTTTTAAATGCCGAGGGAATGGTCGACGGGATGAGGCAAGAGACGCAGGAAGGAACGCCGCAAGGCGGTCCGCTCAGTCCGCTCTTAGCGAACATTTTGCTCACGACTTGGACAAAGAACTAATGGAACGAGGGCTGAACTTAGCACGCTATGCGGACAATTGCAACATCTTCGTCCGAAGTAAACGTGCTGGCGAGGGTGTGATTGAGTTGGTAGTCCGCTTTGTAGATGGGAAGGATCAGACTGAAAGTCAATCGGGACAAAATCGCTGTAGACCGACCTTTGAACCGCAAGTTTCTTGGCTTCAGCTTTCTAATGAACAAAGGTGCAGCGATTCGAATCGCTCCAAAGAAACTGGAACAGCAGAAGGAAACGCGTAAGAGAGATATCCTCGCGTACTCGGGGGATCTCAATGGAAAGCCGCTTGAAAGAACTTAACCGCTATCTAATGGGGTGGATTGGCTACTTCCGTTTGGCATCCGCCCAAACACACTGCGAACGACTCGACGAATGGATGTGTTTATGGAAACAGAGGAAGTTACCGAAATCTAGACTCCGAAACTTACGTGCCCTAGGCGTTCCGGAATGGGCGGCAAGAATGATGGCAAACTCTAGGCGCGGATGTTGGGAAATGTCCCGAAACATAATCAACGCCCTCAACCGCTCCTAATGGAGCGACCAAGGGCTGTTCAGTCTGACAACCCGTTACCTTGAAACTCGCCAACCTAAAGGAACCACCTTATGCGGACCCGCATGTACGGTGGAGTGAGAGGTTCAGGGGCTTGCCGCTCCTACCTACTCGATTGAATCTATGGGACAATAGAGCAGGCGTTCACCCAGTTCTTGCACGGCGTAACCTAAAGAACCGTAGCGTGCAGGATCCTCATTGGTGAGAATGTATCCGCCAAGTTCTGGCTAAGCGTCCTTAATGATTATCTGTGTAGACAATCTAACTGGTTTCACCCAAGCCATCCAAGCTTGCTATACGAAGACGGACATCTAGAAGTGCATCATTCACCAGATCCGTACCTCCATCCGTTAAGTCTCTTACAAGAATCTGAAGAAGGTGACGGCTGACCTTAAGTCGATATATAAAGCGGCAGCAGAGGAAATGGTATTAGTCGGACTCGATCGCTTTGAGGAGACTTGGGGCAGTAAGTACCCGCTCATCATTCGCTCTTGGGGCAGTAACTGGGACGAACTCGCGACCTTTTTCAAGTATCCGCCTGAGATCCGCAAGTTCATTTACACAACCAATATCATCGAGAGTTAACTTCGCCAGCATCGCAAAGTGACGAAAGAGAAAAGCATTTTTCCGACGGATGAATCGTTGCTAAAAATGCTTTATCTAGCGACAATGGATGTCACACACTAATGGACAGGCCGTGTTCAATACTGGGGTCAAATGCTGCTGCAGCTCTCCGTTTTCTATCCGGATCGCATCGGACAGTCTGTAATAAATCCCCCCCCTCGAGGGGAAGCGTTAAGATAGTTTACACAAAATATTTGACAAATGACTCCAATCGTAAATTTCGACATTAATTACTTTGACTTGTAAAAAAACCGCTTCAAAGCCTGATACACCTCGTTTTTCTCTTTAATGACATAATACATAAACTTCGGATTTTCAATGTGCTTGTAGGCTGCCATCAACGTACTGGATCGGTTATATTGATTAACCTCACCGTAACCAAACATGTTTGACTTCTTCATTAACTCACTAATTAGTCGAGTACACCGTTCGTTATCCGAAGTAAGATTGTCGCCATCGGAGAAATGAATGGGATAGATGTTATAGTCGGGCAAGGGGTAACGGGAATCAATGATCTCGAGAGCTTTCATATACGCCGAAGAACAAATCGTCCCGCCGCTTTCGCCGCGAGTAAAAAACTCCTCTTCCGTGACTTCTTTCGCTTCGGTGTGATGTGCGATAAATACGATTTCTACTTTCTCGTACTTTGAACGAAGAAACCGCGTTGCCCAGAAGAAAAAACTTCGGGCCACATACTTTTCATAACTCCCCATACTTCCGGACGTGTCCATAATGGCGAAGATTACCGCACTGGATTTTGGTCGGGTAACTTCGTTCCAAGTCCGGTATCGAAGATCGTCAGGAGAAATCCCTCCGAAGGAGGAAATGCCTTGACGGGAATTTCGTCGGAGGTTTTCAAGTAAGGTCCTTTTCTTATCAATATTGGAGGCGATTCCTTTTTTACGGACATCATTATAGATGAGTTCGTTTTGGGTTAGTTCTTTTTTTCTCTTGTTCTCGAAGTTAGGGAGTTCAAGTTCTTCGAAGAGCATTTGTTCCAATTCTGTGATATCGATTTCTGCTTCGAAATAATCCATACCCGGCTGATCGCCGGCACCTTTCCCTGTTCCTGTCTTTTTCTCATCGGTTGGATCTATCCCTAATACATCGCCCACCTGGGAATCACCGTTACCTTGTCCTACATTCTTCAATTTTCCATTGTTATAAACGAAGTGATATTCATCTAAGCTTCGAATAGGAACCTTGATGATTTGCCGACCATTGGAACCGATAATGTTTTCTTCGGAAACCAAATCGGGGAGATTTTGCTTAATAGCCTCGCGGACTTTTTGTTGATGTCTCGCTTGATCCTGGTAGCCTTTACGGTGTAATGACCAATCTTCTTTAGAGACGATGAAGAGAGGAGCTTTCATAATTCCACCTCCAAAATCTATAGTTAATTTTGCGACACCCAAGGAACCGGAAGTATCCATCATCGCCAAAATAACCGCGTTGTTCTGCGGCTTGACGATTTCCTCCCAGGTTTTGAAGCGAAGGTCGTCCGGACTGATTCCGCCGATCTCGGAACGTCCGTCGCGCGAATTGCGCCGCAGGTTTTCGAGAATCGTCCGTTTTTTGTCGATGTTGGACATGATCCCCTTGCGCCGCACGTCGGTAAACCGCACGTCTTTGACCTCGATCTGCTGCTTATCCTTCTTCTTGAGATAAGGCAGCTCCAGTTCCTCGAACAGCATCGTCTCCAGCTCAGCGATGGAGATCTCGGCTTCGATCACGTCGTCGCCAGGTTCCGAGCCCGCGCCTTCCCCTTTGCCGTTCGCCGGCGTCGGATCGACCCCGAGCACGTCTCCGACTTGGCTGTCGCCGTTCCCTTGGCCGACGTGTTTTTTCTTGTTCGTGTTGTACACGAAATGGTATTCATCAAGACTGCGAATCGGTATTTTAATAATTTGGCGCCCATCGGACATGACGATATTCTCTTCCGAAACGAGATCGGGCAAGTTCTGCTTGATCGCGTCCCGGACTTTCTGTTGGTGGCGTGCTTGATCCTGATATCCTTTGCGGTGAAGCGACCAGTCTTCCCGGGATAAAATAAATGAGGGATGATTCATGGGCAACCCCCTATCGCTTTGTTTTTGTAAGGATGTATTACTCAATATATTCAAGCGCGGCCAAACGATGTGCGCATTACGCACGGCGGATACGGTACATTTTGAATTGCCAACATCCGCTAGCTCCCACAATGAGCGAGAATCGATTAAAATAGAATAATCAAGCGAGATTTGACGGAACGGGAGGGTCTAGCCCCATGAAATTCATACATACGGCGGATTGGCATCTAGGTAAACTTGTGCAGGGAGTCTATATGACGGAGGATCAGCGCTCCGTGTTGGAGCAATTAATAGACGCGGTAGAAAAGGAGAAGCCCGATGCGGTTGTCATCGCCGGAGACTTGTATGACCGTGCGATTCCCCCGACGGAGGCGGTAGAGTTGCTAGACGAGCTGTTCGAGAAAATCGTGATCGGACTCGATACGCCGCTGCTCGCGATCTCCGGCAACCACGATAGCCCGGATCGACTCGCCTTCGGAACGGCGATCATGGAAGCGCGGGGGCTGCACTTGGCGGGGCAACTGAAGCCCGTGACTAAACCGGTCGTTCTTCGTGACGAATTCGGCGAGGTGCACTTCCATCTTGTGCCGTATGCTGATCCGGGGCAAGTCAGATTCATCTACGGGGACGAGGATATTCGTTCCCATGACGACGCGATGAAGGCTATTGTCGGACGGATCGAAGCGGACATGGATAAGGCCGCGAGGCAAGTGTTCGTCGGGCATGCCTTCGTGACTCCGGGGGCGAGGCCGGAGGAGAATACGAGCCAGTCCGAGAGGCCGCTATCCATCGGCGGCGCGGAGTACGTGAACTCCGAGCATTTCCGAAGCTTCCACTACACGGCCCTCGGTCATCTGCACCAAGCGCACCATGTGGCGAACGAGACGATTCGGTACGCGGGTTCGCCGCTCAAATATTCGATCTCGGAGGAGACGCATCGCAAAGGCTTCTTAATCGTGGACATCGATGGTTCCGGAGCGATAACCGTCGAGAAGAGAGACTTAAAGCCACGCAGGGACATGCGCCGCGTCGCCGCTCCGATCGAGGAGATCGAACGGCAAACGCCTAACGAGGATTATGTGTTCGTGACGTTGCTGAACGACGATCCGGTTCTATTCCCGATGGAAAAGGTCCGAGCGACTTATCCGAACGCGCTTCACGTTGAGCGAAGAACGGCGACTTCGGCGATTGGGGAATCTAACGAAGCGGGCATTGCGACACCTTCCAGAAAAGAAGCAGATCCCGTGGCGCTGTTCGCCGCGTTCTATCGCGAGGTGAAAGGCGTGCCGTTAACCGAAGAGAAACAACGTCTGTTCGTCGACGCCTATTCGGACGTCCTTCGGGAAGAGGGAGGTGCCGTATGAGACCGATTCGTCTAAGCATGACCGCCTTCGGGCCTTATCGGGACACGGAGACGATCGATTTCGGACTGCTGGAGGATCGTCGTTTATTCGTTATCTCCGGCAACACCGGCGCGGGAAAAACGTCGATCTTCGATGCGATTTGCTTCGCCTTATACGGTAGCGCAAGCGGGGAAGACCGCTCGGAGACGCGTATGCTCAGGAGCCATTTCGCGGACGATGAAATACATACTTCGGTAGACTATCATTTTTCGGTAGGCCAACGAACGTATCGCGTATTTCGCCAGATGGCGCACCGGAGAGGAACGAACAAGAACGAAACCGGCGGAAAAGCCGAACTGTACGAGACGACGACGGGTACCGAAGTGCCTTGCGTGGACCGTTTTACCGTTTCCGACGTGAACATCAAGATGGAGTCCGTCATCGGGCTGACAAGGGAGCAATTCAGCCAGATCGTTATGCTTCCGCAAGGGGAATTTCGCAAACTGCTCACGTCCGATACGGAAAATAAAGAAGAAATCCTGCGACGGATATTCCGGACGGGATTGTACCAGAAGCTGGAGGACCGGTTCCAACGGAATAATCGCGAGCTTCAGGACGCGTTGAAGCAAGCGAAAGCTACGCAGGACGTATACGTTAAACAAGCTCAAGAGACGCTGCCTCAACGGGAGGATAGCGTTCTTACGGCGACTTTACGGCAAGAGTATATCGGCATGGCGCAAGTAAGCGAGGGTTTGGAAATCGAGATCGGTTACTACGAGCGGCAGGCCGGCGACATCGAGCGGGAGAGAGCCTCGTTCTCGGACAAGCTGAACGTACTCGAGACGGAGTTTCGAGAGGCGCTGGCGATGGAAGCTAAGTTCTTGCAGCTCGCGGAGAAAAGGCGGCAAGCCGCGCAGTTGGATGAACGGAAGGCGGAGATTAAGGCGAGCGAGGAGCTCGTTCGCCTGGCGGAATTGGCCACCAGGATCGAGCCTTACGAGGAGCACGCGCTGGCGGCGATACGCCACTCGGAACTGAAACGCGGGCAACTGGAACGCAAGCGCTTGGACGTTGCGGAGGCGGAGCGAGCCCATGCCGTAGCGGAAGAGCGGTATCGCGTCGAGGAGGCCCGCGAAGCGGAGCGCAAGGAAGCGGATCTGGAGCTGGCGCGTTTAGCCGAGCTGATGCCGATCGTGCAGACGCTGGAGGAGCGGAGAATCGAAGCCGATCGCCTCGCCGCGGAGGAGCGCTCGATCTTCGCGAAGCGCGAAGCAGCGGAGCGTCGGGTTGAAGAGCTCCGACAGCAGAAACGCGCGTTAGCCGAACGGTTGAAGACGGCCGAGCTAGAAGCATCTAAGCTTCCCGGCAAGCTTGAGCAATATGAGCGTATGAAGAACAAGTATAAGCTACTAAAGGAACTAGCGGAACTGGACAGACGCTTGGCGGATAGCGCCAAGCAAGAAGCCGAGCGGGAGCGCGCAGCGCTAGCGCTTCGAGCCGAGCATGACCGGTTGGAGACTTCTTGGCTCGAAGGGCAGGCGGGTTTGCTTTCCGCGCACCTGCATGACGGCATGCCATGCCCGGTATGCGGTAGCGAAGATCACCCGAACAAAGCATCATCCGGAACCGCCGGCATTCCTTCGCGTGAGGGACTTCAGGCCGCGAAGGACAAGCTTCGCGCAGCCGAACAGGAGCTTAGCGAAGCAAAGGCGCAAGCGGCGGCGACGGGCGTCGGCATAGCGGAGCGGAAGGCCTTGATGGAAGAGTACGCCCTCACGGGGCTGCCGTTTCTGGAACAGCTGGCGATCGCGGAAGCGGAAGGCAAGCAGCTTCGGATCGAGACCGATCAACTGAAGCAGCAAGCGGAGAAAGTGTCGGAATACCGGCAAGAAGCGGAGAAGCAGGATCATCTGATCGAACAGCTTCAATCCGAGCGCGAGCGATTGCTTCAGGAGCAGCACCGGATTACGGTCGACCGAAGCGCGAAGGCGACGCTTCTGGACAGCGAGCTGGCGCGAATCCCGGAACCGCTGCGGACGCCGGATCTGCTGTCTGCCAGAATCGCCGAACAGACGGCATTCGCGGGCCGTTTGCAGATCGCTTGGCAGGAAGCGCAACGTCAGCTTCAGAGCAGTCAAGCTCGCCTTGTAGAAGAGAGGACGAATGCCGCGCAAGCGGCTAGCCAGTTGGCGGAAGGGGAGAAACTCTCCGCCGACTCGCGCCTGAAGTTCGAAGAAGAGACGCATCGCGCGGGCTTCGAGACCGTCGAAGGCTATCGCGCCTCCAAGCTTGCGGAAGCGGAACGGGTCGAACGCAAGCGGATTATCGAGCAGTTCAAGTCTTTGTCGGCAACCTTGCAGCAGCAAATCGCGGATCTGGAACGGGAGCTTGCGGGACGCGAGCGTCCTGTGCCGGTCGTGCTCGAAGAGAAAATCGCCGAGCTGAAGAGCATGCTGGAGCGGATTTCGGCATCGTTGCACGCTGCTCTCGGATACAAACAAGAAGCGCAGCGCTTGCTCGCCGCGCTCGAGAAAACGGCCGAGCAGTTCCGGGAGCTCGAGCAGAAGCAGCAACAGGTGGCCGACATCTATCAGATGCTTAAAGGGGACAATCCGCTCAAAATTTCGTTCGAGCGCTACATCCTCATCGAATTCCTGGAGCAGATTCTGAACGCGGCGAACGCGCGGCTGAACGACTTGTCCAACGGGCAATTTCTTCTGCAACGCAGCGATCGGCTGGAAACGCGGGGCAAGCAAAGCGGTCTTGGCCTCGACGTATTCGATGCCTATACGGGCCAGAATCGCGACGTTAAGTCGATGTCCGGCGGAGAGAAATTCAACGCATCCCTCTGCCTTGCCCTCGGGATGACGGACGTTATTCAAGCCTATCAGGGCGGGGTATCGATCGAAATGATGTTCATCGACGAAGGTTTCGGATCGCTGGACGAGGATTCGCTAGGCAAAGCGATCGCGACGCTAATCGATCTTCAGCGTGCCGGACGGATGATCGGAGTCATCTCCCACGTGCAGGAGTTGAAGCAAGCTTTCCCTGCCGTACTCGAAGTCAGCAAGACTAAAGAAGGCCATAGCCGGACGAGCTTCGTCCTGAAATAACGCACGCCACTCGGCAATTCGCCTAAAGAGCCGCCTCGCAGTCCGTAATGGACGACAGAGGCGGCTATTTTAGTGCGTCTCGAGAAGTAACTCCGTGCTGAGAGTTCCTTTTAAGCAGGAGTTAGCCTGTCTCGAGAAGTAACTCCGTGCTGAAAGTCCCTTTCAAGCAGGAGTTAGCTTGTCTCGAACAGTAACTCCGTGCTGAGAGTTCCTTTTAAGCAGCAGTTAGCCTGTCTCGAGAAGTAACTCCGTGCTGAAAGTCCATTTCAAGCAGGAGTTACCCTGTCTCGAGAAGTAACTCCGTGCTGAGAGTCCCTTTAAAGCAGGAGTTAGCTCGTCTCGAGAAGTAACTCAGTGCTGAGAGTCCCTTAAAGAAAGAGTTAGTACGTCCCGAGCAGTAACACCGTGCTGAGTGTTCCTTTCAAGCAGCCGTTAGCTCTCCTCGAGAAGTAACTCCGTGCTCAGAGTCCCTTTAAAGAAAGAGTTAGTACGTCTCGAGAAGTAACTCCGTGCTGAGAGTCCCTTTAAAGCAGGAGTTAGCTCGTCTCGAGAAGTAACTCCGTGCTGAGAGTCCCTTAAAGAAAGAGTTAGTACGTCCCGAGTAGTAACACCGTGCTGAATGTTCCTTTTAAGCAGGAGTTAGCTCGTCTCGAGAAGTAACTCAGTGCTGAGAGTCCCATTCAAGCAGCAGTTAGTTCGTCTCGAGAAGTAACTCCGTGCTGAGAGTCCCTGTCTAGAAAGAGTTAGTTCGTCTCGAGCAGTAACTGTGTGCTGAGAGTCCCTGTCTAGAAAGAGTTAGTTCGTCTCGAGCAGTAACTGTATGCTGAGAGTCCCTATCTAGAAAGAGTTAGTTCGTCTCGAGCAGTAACTGTGTGCTGAGAGTCCCTGTCTAGAAAGAGTTAGTTCGTCTCGAGCAGTAACTGTGTGCTGAGAGTCCCTATCTAGAAAGAGTTAGTTCGTCTCAAGCAGTAACTGTGTGCTTAGAGTCCCTTTTAAGCAACAGTTAGTTCGTCTCGAGCAGTAACTCCATATACCGAGCCCCATTTCGGGCAGGAGATCGTAATAAGCAGGAAACTTAATGCAAATAAAGTTCAAGCCTGCCGTAAAGAAAGTAACCTTTCGTCCCAAATAAAAAAACAACCCGCATTTCTGCGGGGCCGAACAATCTATCTTGCATTGGGGTAAGTTCATCTTACCTAGCCAAGCTGAAGAACAAGTGAATGGAAGCTTAACGGCTCCTTAATTCTAGGCTTTTTCCGTTCCCATGTTTGTCGGAGCTTCCGTGCTTGCTGCTACTTCGGCATATGCCCTGTCGACCGGCAGCAACTCGCACTTCGCCCATTCCACGAATAAACGAGTAAGGTGAGGATCCCACTGATCTCCGCCGCCGTTTTCCAAAATGCCGAGCGCCCGTTCGGGGGACATGCCTTTCCGATAAGGGCGATCAGACGTCATGGCATCGTAAGCATCGGCGATCGCGATAACGCGCCCCGGATAAGGGATAGCTTCTCCGGCTAAGCCGTCGGGATAACCCCTGCCGTTATATTGCTCATGGTGTGAACGTACGCCGGGGAGCAGCTTGGCCATCGCTTCGGCGGGTTCGATCTGCAGCAGGATTTTCTCGCCGAGCACCGGATGAAGCTTGATAAGATCGAATTCCTCGTCCGTCAGCTTGCCTTCCTTCAGCAATACCGCATCCCGTACCCCGATTTTGCCGATATCGTGCAGTAAAGCGGTTTTGCGCAACGTCTCCAAGTCCGAGGGATCCATTCCGGCTAGCCTGCCGATCCGCACCGAATATTGCGCTACGCGCTCCGAATGGCCGGCGGTATAAGGATCGCGCGCGTCCAAGGCGGCCGCCAAAGTCGTGAAGTAACTCTGAAGCAGCTGTTCGTTCAGCTTCTCCCGGGTTTTCAATCCGTCCAGCATGTGATTAAAGCCGGATACTAGCTTAGAGAACTCATCGGAATACAGGTCGGGAGCGCGATTGTCGAAGTTGCCTTCCTTGACTCCGCCCATCAATTCGTACAGATTGCGGATCGGCGTCTGAATGTCCCGAGACAGCAACCAGGCGCCCAGCGAGGAGAAAGCGACGCCTACGACGAGAATGATCGCCGCCCACTTCCAATATTCGACGCTTTTGTCCCCCGATAGGTTCTGGAAGCGAATTTGCCCGGCAAGGGCGAACAAAAACAGCGGAAACGTGCCGATCAGGAAGGCGCTGAGCTGAAACTTCTTCTGAATCGAGACGAGCACGCGGCCGTCCAAGGACAGATCGGCATCGAAGCGTTCTTTCGCTGTCCGATGAATATGGTCAAGCATCGGCCGGATGGCCTGAACGTTAAGGAAAAATTCGATCATTGCGTGGAGTGAAGCGATGAGCACCGCGCCGATGCCGGCAAACCCTATGTAATAGTAGGGAATATCGATCCAGCCTTGGCGGATGGAAGCAAAGGCCAAGCAAATGCCGGGAATCGAGAGGCCAAGCAGATGCGGGCCGAAAATCCTCTGAACGGCGAGAATCGGGAATCGGTGGGTCTGCAGGTAACTCGACTGAAGCTGAGACAACGTCAGTGGTCCGCTTTCGAACGTCGAACGGATCGGTCTTAAATGCCGACGCAAGACGACCCTTTCGCAACTAAGCATGACGAGCAACGAGAAAAATAAAATTCCGGCAAGCCGCCAAGTTTCGACGAGGGGAATCTGAAGAGACGAGAAGATGAACAGACTTCCGACGCCAAGCACTGCGATCGCCGAGCCCACGACGTAATTGACGAAAAGTTGGCGCAAAAACTTCGAATAGAAGCTCAATTTCAAACCTTCTTTCTAAGGTGACATCCGTCGCAAGTGGGTATTCATTCCTTCTTTCCTATTCCACGCGAGAACGCATGACTCCTTTAATTAACCTTTGTAAGCAGGTGAATTATAAGTCATAATCATATATTATAGCGCTTACACTTTCGGGTTTAATTGGGGGATTACGGATGTATAAAGTAATCATCGTCGATGATGAAGCGGTTGTTCGGGTCGGGTTGAAAAATACGATCGCTTGGAACGATCACGGCTTCGAGCTGATCGGCGACTACGCGAACGGACGGGAAGCTTGGGAAGTCGTAGAGCAACATAAGCCGGAACTCGTGATCTCGGACATCAGTATGCCCTTCATGGACGGTTTAGAGCTCGCGGGGCTAATATCGGCGCAATATCCCTATATCAAATTGATCATTCTAACGGGGTTCGACGAGTTCGAATACGCGCAACAAGCGATTAGGCTTAAAGTGTCGGATTTTATCCTGAAACCGATTACGGCGAAAGAAATTCGCGGTCTTCTCGATCGCGTCAAGGGAGAGATGGACGAGGAGACGAAGCATCGGGAAGATCTCGGTCGCCTGAACAGCCAGCTTAGCCAGAGTCTTCCGTTGCTTAAGGAACGTTTCCTTGAGCGCCTTGTCGCCGTCGGCCTCGGCAGAGCGGAAATCGCGGAGAGGTTCGCCTACTTCGGGCTGAAGCCGGTAGCCCCGTTGCATCTCGTCATGGTCGTCGATATCGACGATTTCGGCGATCGCGAGCTTCATTCCTACGAACACGATGCCGAGTTTCTGCGCTTCGCCGCATTCGATATTTTCAAAGAAACGCTAGAGTACGAGCAGGGAGAAAGCATGTTCTTCCGTACGCGGGAAGAGAAGATGGTCGCGATCTTGTCGGGCTGCGAGAATGAGGGCATGCTCAACGAGAGGGCTTTCTCTTTGGCGGAAAGAGTCCGTTATCATATCGAGAAATACTTGAAGTTCACGGTAACGATCGGAATCGGAAGCGCTGTGGAGCATCTGGAGCAATTGCCTACGTCCTATAAGAGCGCATTGTCGGTACTAGATTATCGGTTCCTCCTTGGCAAGAATCGGATATTGAGTATTCTAGACCTGGAAGGCAAGCCCTCGTTCGTATCCCCAAACCTGGATTGGGATCGGAAGCTGGCTTCCGCGATTCGAAGCGGTTCTCTTCAGGAAGCTTTCGAATTGATCGAGAACGGCGTGGTCGAGCTCAAAACCTCGTTTACTTCCGTTGAGCCTTGTTTCCTGCAATTGCAGAAGGTCGTTCTTACTTTAATGAATACGGTTCAAGAGCTCATTGTCGACGATAAAGAAACATCGCTCGAATGGCAGATGAGATTGATGGAGATTTACCGGTTCAAGACGCTGGACGAGGTTGAGCTTTGGTTAAAGGATATCGTGCGTTCCGTAGTTACGACCGTCGCGGACAACCGCAATCATTTCACGAATATGCAAATTCATCGCGCGGTCGAATACATCCGGACGAATTATATGAACGAGAAGATGTCGCTGCAGGATCTCTGCCGCCACGTTCTCATGAGCACGAGTTATTTCAGCCTCTTGTTCAAACAACATACCGGGGAGACGTTCATTGAATATTTAACCGGGGTACGCATCGGCAAAGCCAAAGAATTGCTTCACCATACTTCTTTGAAGTTTTACGAAATCGCCGAGCAGGTGGGCTACAAGGATCCGAACTACTTCAGCATATTGTTCAAGAAACACGCGGGAGCTACGCCGAAGGATTACCGCGAGAAGCTGCTAAAGGAGAACGGTGCCTAAGATGTCCAAAGAACGAAAGCTGCGCGTGCCCCTCTTCCCGCTGAAGAGCATCCAATCGAATATTTCCTTGGCTTTCTCTTTGCTCATTCTTGCCGCGATCGTACTCACGAGTCTCGTAAGCTATCAAGTGTCCGTCAACGCCGTCCAGAGCAATTCTAAAGGATACATCGAGGAAATCATCAAGCAGGTCAATATGAACATCCAGTCGTACGTCGACAACATGGAAAATATATCCTTGCTCGCAATGACGAACAAAGACGTGAAATATTACATATCCGATAATAGCTTCATTAGCTCGGAGGATCGCCGGACGTACGAGAAGCGAATATCGGATTTGTTCCAATCGATTCTATACACTCGCACGGACATCGCTTCAATTATGGTGTTCGGTTATAACGGACGTTTCGTCTCCGATCGGCGGATCACGAGCTTGAACCCGAACGCCCGGCTTCAAGAGCAGGTTTGGTACAAGACGGCCAAGGCAGCCGGCGGCAAGTCGGTTATCTCGGCACCCCACGTGCAGAACATTATCCGGAACGAGTATAGATGGGTGGTTTCGTTAAGCAGAGAGCTGAAAAGCACGGACGGAATCACGGCGGAAGGCGTGTTCCTCGTGGACCTGAACTTAAGCGTCATCAATGACATCTGCAGCAATATTAACCTAGGCAAGAAAGGATATTTATTCATCGTAGACGGGGCCGGTAATATCGTCTACCATCCGCAGCAACAGCTGATCGATAGCAAGCTGAGAACGGAACTCATCTCGGAAGTGATTCAAGCTTCCAGCGGCAGTTCCTTCGTCGCCAATGACGCGGACGGCAAACGCATCTATTCCGTTCAGGATACGAATTTCGGTTGGAAGATCGCGGGCGTCGCCTATTCGGACGATCTGATCGCAAGCACGTCCGATTTGCGAAATTCCATCGTGCTCTATTCTTTATGCGGCTTGATGATCTCGTTATTGATCTCCGTCTGGCTGTCGCACCGCTTGACCAAGCCGATCAAAGAGCTGCAATCGGACATGAAGCAAGTGGAGAAAGGGAACTTCGATATTCAGACCGAGATCGGGCAGATGAACGAGATCGGACAGTTGGGCCGTTCGTTCAATATGATGGTAAGCCGAACGAAGTTCCTGATGGAGGAAATGATCCATAACCAGGAGAGCAAGCGCAAGAGCGAACTCCTGCTGTTGCAGTCGCAGATCAATCCTCATTTCCTGTACAATACGCTCGATTCGATCGTATGGATGGCGGAACAGAAACAGCACGAAGAGGTCGTGCTCATGACCTCCGCGCTTGCCAAGCTGTTCCGGGCAAGCATTACGAAGGATCAGGAGCTCGTACCGATTCGAGTCGAGATCGAACATATCAACAACTATTTGCTAATCCAGAAAATGAGATATAACGACGAGCTCGATTACGCGCTCGATATCGACGAAGCGATATTGCCGTATAAGACGCTTAAGATCCTGTTGCAGCCGTTCGTGGAAAACGCGATTTACCACGGCATTCGCAACAGATACGGGATCGAGGACGGTCTTATTACGATCCGCGGCAGGCTGAACAACGATCAGATCGTCTTCGAAGTCGAGGATAACGGGTTCGGAATGACGCCGGAGCAGTTGAATCGGTTGCGGCAGAGCCATGAAGGCGACAAGGGAATCGGAATTCGCAACGTTAACGAACGAATCAAGCTTTATTTCGGACATGAGTACGGTATACAAATTCGCAGCGAGATCGAAGTCGGTACGTGCGTTACGATTACGATCCCCAAACTCGAATAGGGGGTACGGCCATGCGCAAGCAACGTTGGACGATCGCGCTGTTCCTGATTTTGTTCACGGTCGCGCTGTATTCGTCCCTATACTATAAAATGATTTTCGGTGCCGCCCATCACGATCGGCACGTTACCGTTATCCTGAAGTCTTTGAACGTGAGACAGGATTTCTGGCAAGCGGTCAACAAAGGAGCGGAAGCGGCCGCCAAGGAAATGGGAGCGGAGCTCACCGTCGCAGGTCCGCTTCAGGAAGGCGACGTCAATGATCAGATTCGAATTCTGGAACAAGAGATCGACCGGAAGCCGGATGCGATCGTAGTTGCGCCCCTGATCGACGATCGAATGCCCGGAATTCTGGCCAAGGTTCGCTCGGCCGGCATTAGGCTTGTCGTCATCGATACGCCGCCGGACATGAAACCAGCTCCCGTCGTCGTGTCCAATGACCACGTCGAAGCCGGACGGCTGGCGGGGGAGACGTCCTTGACCGAGACGAACAACCGTCCGATCATCGCGATCATTAGCGACGCACCGGAATCCCAAATCTCGCAACAACGGCTGGAGGGACTTAAGCAATCGCTGGCAGGCAACAAGGAAAGCGCGAACGAAATCTATTATGCCGGGAATTCCGAAGATAAGGCATACGCAATCGCCAAACGGCTGCTCATTCAGGACAAGCCTTTTAATACGTTTATTACGCTGAACGAATCGGCGACATTGGGCGTCGCCAAGCTGCTGGAAGAGCAGCAGAAAGCGGACGTCATCCATCTGATCGGATTCGACAGCTCCGTGGATGAAATCCAACTCCTAGAGTCCGGCACGTTAAATGCCGCGATCGTGCAGAAGCCGTTCAACATGGGGTACTTGGGAGTCAAGACGGCATTGAGGCTCATAGACCGGAAAAAAGTAGCGCCCGCGACTTACATCGAATCGAACGTGATCACGAAGCTGAATATGTACACCCCGGAAAACCAGAAGCTCTTGTTTCCGTTCATCAACAATAAATAACTTTTCAATGGAAGGATTCGTGCTGCTTATGCAACCCATGGCCCGCAAGTTACGGCGTTTCGTCGCGGTTGCCGCCGCGTTACTCGTTATGTTCACGCTTGCTTCGTGCATGAAGTCCGACTCGGAGCCCGTTCCGTCTCCCAAGGAGAAGAGGGCACTCATTCGATTCGTCGCCGCCGAGTACAGTTCGGAGACGAAACCGATATTGGAGAAGCTCGTAAAAGAGTTCGAGTTAAAAAATCCGCTGATCCACGTCGAACTGCAGGTGGCGAACTGGGACATACTCGACGGGATCTATACGACGATGATCAGCAAGAACCAGCCTCCGGATCTTCTGAATACGAACGTCTACGCGCATTTCGCCAAGGACGGATTGTTAAACGACTTCAAGGACATTATTTCCCCGGAGCTCGAGAGCAAGCTCCAACCTAATCTTCTGAACATGGATCAAATGAACGGTACGCAGTATGCGATCCCTTACGTAGCTACGATCAGACAACTCTATTACAACAAGGAACTATTCAAGAAAGCCGGCATTGCGGCTCCGCCTCGAACGTGGTCCGAGCTCATGGAAGACGCGCGAAAGATCAAAGCGACCGGGGCGGCGAGCGGATTCGGCGTCGACTTGACGGATAACGAGACGCAGGCGTCCCTATCTTACGTGTTCTATGGTTCCGGCGGAACTTGGATCAAGGGCGGGCAATGGACGATCAATTCGCCAGACAACGTCGAGGGCTTAACCTTTTTGAAGGAATTATTCGACAAAGGGCTTACCGATCCCGAACCGACCGTCACGACGAGGGACGAGAAGCAGCGCATTCTGGGGAACGGCGAGCTGGGAATGATGATATCGGGCAATTACTTCGCTTCGGTCGTCCCCAAGGAGTTCCCCGATCTGAAATGGGGAGTCGGACCGATTCCGGTCAAGGACGGAGAGCCCCCGATCACTTTCGGCGTTCACGACGTGCTGGTCTCGTTCAGGACGGATCATACGGACAAAGAGGCTTTGGCCAAGTTTCTCGATTTCCTGTATGACGATTCGTCCTACGAGGAGATGGTCAAGCGCGAAGGTTTCCTCCCCGTTACGACGACGGTCGGCGAGCAACTTGCCGGCCGCGACGAGGGCATGAAGCAGAATTTGAAGGCGCTGAGCAAAGCCAAGTTCTATCCCGTGCAAGAGCCGTCTTGGCAAGCGGTATTGGATTACGCAAGGAAAATGGGTGACGCCGTTCTATACGGGCATACGTCTCCGCAGCAGGCATTGGATCTGCTGCAACAATTCGCGGAGTCGAAGAGCGGACGGTAAAATACTAGATTATCGTCCGATTTCGGATTAGGAAGAAAACAAAGAATTCATGGAAGATATTCGATAGAGACTTCAGCCCTCTCAACTTATGATGAAATCAAGCGCTAGGATTCGATTATGAATTCAGAAAAAGCGTAAAACATCATTCGTGGGAGGGTTTGTTTTAATGAAATCGAACAAAAAGTTTACAGTGCTCGGCATCGCGGCCATCGTCGCAGCTTTATCGCTTGCGGGTTGCGGCTCGAAGAACAACAATGCGTCCCCGTCGGCATCTCCTTCGGAATCTCCTTCCGCGTCGACACCGGCCGCAACTGAGTCGGCTAGCGCTCCGGCGTCCGAATCGACGGACAACACGGTCAAGCTAAAGGGCGATTTCGAAATTCAATACTTCGTCGGCGGTTACGGCGATAAATGGTGGAAAAAAGTCATCGCCGATTTCAAAGCGGCGAATCCCGAGCTTAACGTGAAAGAATCCGGCGGACCGAAAATCAACGACCAAATGAAGCCGCGCTGGATCGGAGGCACTCCGCCCGATTTCGTATACATCGACGGAGCAGGCCTGAACGATCGCCAAATGGTAGAAGACGGCCAACTCGAGGATTTGACCGACTGGCTGAAAGACGCCAAGAACATCGACGGCGATCTCATCACCGACATCTTGGCGCAGCCCGCACAACAATTCGACGGGAAAGTATACAACATTCCGCTCGTTCTTAATTCATGGGGCGTGTTCTGGAACAAGGCGCTGTTCAAAGAAAAAGGTTGGACCGAACCGACCGACTTCCAATCTTTCCTTGACGTAAGCGACAAAATCAAAGCAAGCGGAATGACTCCTTTTATTCACACGGGTAAATATCCTTACTATATCAATGGCTCGATTCTATATCCTGCGATCGTATCGGCCAACAACAACGATTTTACGATTCTTCAAGACATGGCGGCCAACAAAGTAGAAGCATACGAAAGCCCTGCTGTACTTGCCGCCTTGAATAAAATCGTTACATTGCGCGACAAAGGTTTCATCGATAAGGCATCCATCCAGATCAACCATACCGATTCGCAAATGCTATTCTTGCAGAACAAAGACGCGTTCATCCCGAACGGTCTGTGGCTGCCGAACGAAATGTCCAAAGACATTCCGCAAGGCTTCGACTTCGGCTTCATTCCGTCCGTCACCCAGGACGCGGGCGGCAAGGTCGTTGCCAACACTTCCACCGCTACCGTAGCGATCGCGAAGAACGCCAAAAACAAAGACGCCGCTAAAGCTTTCATGCAATTCATCTTCTCCAAAGCGCAAGCTTCCCAATGGGCAGAGCTGAGCGGCGCGCCTTCCAATATCAAAGGCGACATCAGCAGCTCTAACGCGCCGAACTTCGTGAAAGACGCGGCGAAATATTTGACGGATCCGAACACCGTTGTTATACCTACCATCACATACAACGCCGACGTGGATAAGGCGATGATGGATGCGACGGATGCTCTTACGATCAGTAAGATCACGCCTGAAGAATGGGTCAAACGCGTAACCGACGTCGTTAAAAAAGTCGGTAAATAAATCGTCTGAACAAGCTTAAGCGGAGGGTGATCGGGGCAACGCTTCGATCATCCTCCGCGAATTTATCCGGAGGGATGGTAGGGCAGTATGAATTCAGGGACGGCAAGGTGGCAGCGCAACGTATTTATCGCATCATTCATCATCCCGACGCTTGTGTTTTTTGTCGTGTTCACGATTTACCCCGTCCTGCAAGGGCTGTATTATTCCTTCTACGATTGGTCCGGGATGTCGAACAAAAAAAAGTTTATCGGCTTCGATAACTTCAAGGAAATGTTCCACGATCCGATTATCTGGAGGGCCATCGGCAACGATTATTTCCTCGTCGCGGGCAAGGTGATCGGCATTATGGTCATCGCGACTTTCTTCGCGGTTGCGCTTACCCGTTTCGGCTTTAAGCTGGCCGGCTTTTTTCGGTCGATTTTCTTCATTCCGAACGTAATTTCCGTCGTCGTTATCGGCGTGCTGTGGAACTTCATATACAATCCGCAAATCGGTTTTCTCAATGCGTTCTTGTCCCTGTTCACGAAAGAACAAGTGACGATCACTTGGCTGGGATTTACGGAACACACGATCTGGATGCTCTTGCCTCCGGCGATCTGGGCGGGAATCGGATTCTATATGATTTTGCTGATCGCGGCGATTCAGAATGTCCCAGCTTCCTACTACGAAGCGGCTAGCATCGAAGGCGCGAGTCAGTGGAAACAATTCCGCAATATCACGATGCCTCTCGTATGGGAACAGATTAAGGTTTCGATCTTAAACATCATGATGACGACGTTGAACGGCTCGTTCGTTATCGTATGGATCATGACCGAAGGCGGACCGGACAATAGTACTCAGGTTATGGGCTCGTATTTGTACCAGATGGCGTTCCGCCAATATCACTTCGGTTACGGGGCATCGATCGGGTTCGTTATTCTGGTATTGTCGCTAATTACGACGATCATTCTTCAACGGCTCATGCGTCATGAAGCCGTCGAGATGAGCTAAAAGGGGGCATCTAGATGAACGCAGGCCTTAAGAACCCGGTCGTAAAGGCGATCTTCTATGCTTTTTTGATCGTCTGGGGCATATCCGTGATCTATCCGTTGCTATGGACGTTACTTGACGCGTTAAAGAACAATGAGCAATTTTTCCGTAATAAACCTTGGTCGCTACCGGAATTCCCGCTGCTCTGGTCGAATTTCTCTTACGTGTGGAGCAAGTACAATTTCGGCACGTACTTCGTGAACTCCATGATCGTAACGGTCGGCTCAACCGGTCTTGGACTCTTATTGTCCGCCACAACTTCATACGTGCTAGCACGGTACAAATTCAGAGGCAGCAATTCGCTCTACTTGCTCTATATCTCTTCGATGATGATTCCGTTCGTATTGGCTTTGATTCCCCTGTTCTTCCTGATGAACTCGATGCATCTCATCAATACGAAGATCGGTTTAATCGTCGTCTACGCTTCGAGCGTGCTGGCGTTCGGCATCTTCGTGCTCGTCGGTTTCTTCAGGGCGTTGCCGAAGGAATTGGAGGAAGCGTCCATCGTGGACGGGGCGTCGTATTACGGTACGTTTTTCCGGGTCATGCTGCCCTTGTCCCAACCGGGCTTGATTACGATCGCGATCGTCAACGTCTTGAATATCTGGAACGAGTACATCGTCGGGACGATTCTCGTGAACGACCCGACGCAATATACGCTCCCGGTGGAAATCGGAGTCATGCAAGCCGAGATGCAATACCGGACGGAGTGGGGGCCATTGTTCGCCGCGTTGCTCGTGACGATCGTTCCCGTGCTTCTCGTGTATATTTTCTTCCAGCGGCAGATCGCGAACGGAATAACGGCGGGAGCCGTGAAATAAAGCGAAGTGGCGGTTTCCGCATGATGCGGAGCCGCCACTTTTATGTTCTTTTCTCGAAGTCGCCGACGAGATATAGATGTTACAAGCCTCTCTGAGCGATCGCTACGATAACGAGAACGACCATCGCGAGCAAGGCCAAGCCGTTTAATACGGTTCCGATAACGGCGAATACTTTTTTGAAACCGGACTTGGAGAGCCCGATAATACCGAGGATAAGCCCGATAAGATTAATGATGATAATGAATGGATACATGAACAAGTAGCCGAGGAGGGGGCCGATTTTGTCCGCGAGTTCTTCTTCGGTCATCGTAAGTTCCCCGTTGCCGTCGAATAAAGCGCCGAGGTCGACCTGCTTCGCTAGCAAGATCAAGAGGCCGATGGATACGCCGATGAATGCGACGATGCTGACTAGGGCCAGAATGAAAGAAGCGACGCCAAGTCCGCTGTGCCTGACAGGCTTGCCCGAAGGCTCGTTTGTCGGGACGTAGACCGGCTTGTTTACAAATTGTTCATCATTGCCGCGTTGATCGTTCATGACTTTACTCCTTCTAAACGTTATGATTAATAATGCCTAAGTCAAATACTCGAACAAGGAAGTGAATCGCATGAACAAGTACGTGAAAATCGGGGCCATCGCTGCGATGTTGTCCGTCGCGATCGGAGCGTTCGGCGCGCATATGCTGGAAAATCGGATCAGCGCAGACGATCTAGATGTCTATAAAACCGGGGTTCAATATCAAATGTTTCACTCCATAGGCATTCTATTCATTGCGATACTGCTTGAAAGAATGCCCGCCAACAAGCCGGCGCTATGGGCTGCGAGACTGCTGACGATAGGGATCGTACTGTTCTCGGGTAGCTTGTACGTGCTTGCTTTGAGCGGAGTTAAAGTGCTCGGAGCGATTACGCCTATCGGAGGCGTCGCGTTTATCGCCGGTTGGATCAGCCTCGCCTTCGCGGCACGCCGGAAGTAAAAGCCGCTCTCGGAAACAATTTACAAAATCCTGCCTCTCCCTTATTTGCGTGTATGTTACCCGAATGTTAACCGTATAAGTGGGAAAAAGCTATACATCGGCAAAGATTGTTTTATAATGAAGATAAATGAGACTTTAGAACGATTTCCCAAAGTGGAGGAAGGACGAAGTCTAGTGAACGGATGGTCCGACAATGGACTTTGGCTGGCGGGAGTAGCCGCCGGAGCAGTTTTGGCCTCAAGCGCCGCTTCGTTGGGCTGGTGGTTCGCCCGCAATAAATACCGGACACCAACAACCGGCCCTTCCTACCAAATGGAATTATTAGACTCATTATACAACAACAGTCCGATTTCTTTCGCGATAATCGACAGGCAGGGTCGTTTCATCGATATCAATCGCGATCCATCCGATCTTGTCGGATTTAGCAAGTCGGATATGAACGGGATGTTGTTCACTGCGTTGGTAGATTCCAGTTCTCACGAAGTTACCCGACACATGTTCCTCCGTACGCTTAACGGAGAGAAATGTTCGCAGGAAATCAAGATTATTCACAAGCTTGGTCATTCGATCGATCTGAATATCCATACTTCGCCTTTGATTCGAAGAAACAAAGCCATCGGCATACTTGCGTTCATCCAAGACATCAGCGATCGCAAGCGCTCCGTGGAGCGGATCCGCTACATGGCTTACTACGATGATATGACGGGGTTGCCGAATCGAAGGTTTTTTACGAACCGTTTGCAGGAAAAGTTGGATTCGGCAAGAGACGGAAGCGGACGACTGGCAGTTTGTTATATGGACGTAGACCGTTTTAAGCTCGTGAACGCTTCATTCGGAAGGGATTTCGGCGACATGCTGTTGCTGCAGATCGCGGAGCGGTTAAGTCGCATTCTTAACGAACCCGGAGAGCTTGCGAGAATGGAAGGCGACGAATTCGCCGCTTGTCTGGATTGTTCAAGCGGCGATGAAGACTTGAACGCTCGTCTGGACGAAATGATGGCCGTGCTGGTGGAACCGTTCGAGCTCGGCGGCATCCCGGTTCATATTACGGTCAGTATCGGCGTCGCGGTATACAATGGCGGCCCCGAAGACGCGACCGCGATACAGAAACGAGCGGATATGGCGCTACAGCGAGTGAAAGAAAACGGGAAAGACGATTACATGCTCCATTCCGGAGATATGGACCATGTTGCTCTACATAAGCTGACGATTCAGCATGAGATGCGCAAGGCGCTACATAACAAGGAATTTTTACTCTATTATCAACCTCAATACGATCTGGCGTCCGGACAAATCGTGGGAATGGAAGCGTTAATTCGCTGGAATCATCCGGAGAAAGGCCTCGTTCCGCCGGGAGAATTTATTCCTGCCGCGGAAGAGAGCGGGATCATCGTGCCTTTGGGCGAATGGGTGCTCGAAGAAGCATGCCGTCAGAACAAGGAATGGCAAGAAGAGGGGATGGCCCGGATCCCGGTATCGGTGAACTTGTCCATGAGGCAATTCTCGGAGCGCAATCTAACCGGCAAGGTAGCGGATATATTAAATCAGACGGGGCTTGAGCCGCGGTATTTGGAACTCGAGATCACGGAGAGCATGACAATGGACGTTGAACGAGCCTCGCAATGCTTGAAAGAGCTAACGGACATTGGCGTTAACATCAGCATTGACGATTTCGGGACCGGATATAGCTCGTTCCACTATTTGAAAAATCTTCCGATCGCCCGATTGAAGATCGACCGTTCATTCGTAAGGGACATCCATCAAGATCCGAACGATGCGGCGATCGTCGCTGCGATCATCGCCATGGCGCATAATCTGCAGCTTCAAGTTATCGCCGAAGGGGTTGAGACGGAGGATCAAGTTCATTTCCTGCGCTCCCACCGTTGCGATGAGATGCAGGGATATTTCGGCAGTCCGCCGCTCGATAGCGAGAAAACCCAGAGACTGCTTAGGGAGAAGCATAATCGTACCGCGCTTCCCGTCTATCCGATTCGCGCTGCAGGAACCGTTTCCTAGAAGCGGCTTAGGATTAAGCACGCAACAAATAAACCTCCGACGTTTCCGCTTAAAGGCGGAAACGTCGGAGGTTTATTTACTTTTTGGACGATCTTACTCTAAGAAATCGTCGATTTCGTTCAGCTTGACGGTATACACTTGCTTCTCGTCCACGTGATAGGCGGTGAGCAATTGAGTGGCGGAATCGAAGTTGATGACCCGGCAAGGCATGCTGATTTTCACGCCGCGTCCCTTGTTAATATTCAGGCGAATGAGCTTATTGCTCTCGATATATTGGCGAATTCGAAGCTCGAGCGGATCGGGCTGCGCGATGATCGGCTTGACGGCGGCTTTTTTCGTTCCGTTCCCTTCGGGCGAACGTTCGGATAATATGCGGAATTCCGCAAGATCGGCGTCTTTCAATGCGCGCGTTAATTGTTGAAGCGCGTCACCATGGCTAGTGGAGGAGACACGAATCTCGACTTGAAAAGTATAGGAGCCATCGGAATTATAAGTTGGGCGATCCATGTTGATGCCTCCATCGTATTTCTTGTTTCAAACCCTTGCTTGTTCTCTTTGTTCGGTAGTGCGTGAACCGTAGTCCATGAATACTATGTCGTAATTCCTACTATAACACGTGGCGAACGCCCAATGTCGAATTTTAGGTAGAATAGCCCTGAAAAATGAATCGAAAGGCGCATAAGCTATATGGCATTAACCTATGCCAGTGCAAGGGCAGGGAGGTGATAGGCATGGTTAGGGTCGTTCCGATGCAGTTCGAGGGTTGGTCGGCGGTCGGCGTCGAAGTATTGCTTCCGAAGACGACATTGCTGTCCATTTCGGTCGGCGACGGTTATATTATGTGCGGCGCCTTGGACGTTCAACTGCTGAATACGAAGTTGAAGGATCGTAATATCGTCGCGGGACGCGCCGTTGGCGTAAGGACATTCGAGCAATTGTTGGAGGCTCCGCTCGAATCCGTCACCGATGCCGCGCAAGCCATAGGGATTCACGTTGGAATGAGCGGCCAAGAAGCGCTTGGACTCATGGCGCAAGCGACTTCTTGAACGGCCTCCGATGTTTTCCGGCAGGGACGAATCAACGGTCGAACAATTGCTTCAGATTGTCGTTGTATGGCGCTCTGATAATGCCCTTCTCCGTAATGATCGCCGTGACGAGCTCGTTCGGAGTAATGTCGAACGCGGGATTATAGACGGCAACGCCTTGAGGAGCCGTGCGCTTCCCGAATCCGAAAGTCACTTCATCCGAATGGCGTTCTTCGATCGGAATGTCGGCGCCTGTTGGCGTCGACAAGTCGATCGTCGATAAAGGACAAGCTACGTAGAACGGAATGTTGTGCGCCTTGGCGAGAACGGCGACGCTGTACGTGCCAATCTTGTTAGCAACGTCGCCGTTGGCGGCGACGCGGTCCGTGCCTACGATGACGGCCTGAATCCAACCTTTGGACATGACGTGTCCAGCCATATTATCGCAGATAAGCGTGACATCCACGCCGGCTTGTTGAAGCTCAAAGGCGGTGAGTCTGGCGCCTTGAAGCACGGGGCGAGTCTCGTCGGCGAACACTTTAAGATGAATGCCTTGTTCCAATGCCAAGTAGAACGGAGCCAGCGCCGTCCCATATTTGGCGGTGGCAAGACCGCCGGCGTTGCAGTGGGTTAATACGCCCATTCCGTCTTCGAATAAAGCGAGCGCGTGCTCGCCGATCAAGCGGTTCGTCGATTCGTCTTCCGCTTGAATAAGCCGAGCTTCGTCGAGCAAAGCTTGAACGGCTTCGGATGTCGGGGTTCCGGTATCCGACAGAGTCTTCGCCTTGGCTTTCATGCGGTCCAGCGCCCAGAACAAATTAACGGCCGTAGGTCTCGACGTGGCCAAATATTCGGCATGCCGTATAACCTCGGGTAGCCAAGAATCCTGAGTGCCGGAATGCTCTCTAGCGCCGAGAACGACGCCGTATGCGGCGGCGATGCCGATCGCCGGAGCTCCTCTTACTTTAAGCTCGCGAATGGCTTCCCACACCTCACGCGGAGTCGATAAACGCAAATAGATCGTTTCTTCAGGCAGAAGCCGCTGATCTAATAGCGATAACGCGTCATTCTCCCAACGGAGGGATTGCAATACCTCTGATCGTTCTTGTTGCCGTTCATTGCTCATTGTGATGCTCCTCCTGAACTCAAACTCGCGTATTATTTGCGGTCTCCGCGATATCGATCAATTGATCGATGGAAGTAGCTTGACGATTTTGTTTGATTAATGCCGTGCCGATCGATAACGCCAACCTTTGCGCTTTAGCGCGCGTTTCATCATTCGGAATGCGATCGATATCGGCCACGTGAGCCAAACCTACGATGCGGCGTACCATCTTGGCTCCGGTAAATCCGAACGTATCTTGAAGCAAACGCTGCATGTAGTCGTCTTGGTAACCGGCCGTCCCGAAAATACGATCCGTTCCATGTCCGTCCCATAACGCGCGGAATTTACTTTCGAACGATACCCAAATCCGGCGAACGGTTTCGAGCAGATATTGCCTCCGTTCTTGGCGCGCGGACACTTCCGCGGACCAGTGCTCCTGGGATGCGTAATGAAGCAACAAGTTTGCCAGAACCGCGCCGATATCGAATCCCATCGGGCCGAAATAGGCGAATTCGGGATCGATGACTTTGGTCGATTCAGGCGTGATGAATATGCTGCCGGTATGAAGATCGCCGTGTAAGAGCGCTTGCGCATGCGTAAGGAATTTCTCCCTGAGCAGAGCGACCTCGAAGTGCAACGTAGCATCGGACCATAACTGTTCGGCATCGGCTTGAAGATGCGAATCGAAGCTATTCGTGTCCGCGTTCGTATAGGGATGATCGAAGATCAGTTCCTCCGTGATCTTGCAAAGCTCGGGATTGGCGAAGGAGCGTACGAGCAGCTTTTTCTCTTGCTGATTCATCCCGAGATCGGAAGTGAAGAACAGCGTTCTCGCCAAGAAATCGGAGATATCTTCCGCGAACTGAGGATATATGCCGCCTTCGATCAGGCCTTGGCGCATAATCTTGTGACTGCTCAAGTCTTCCATAATCGTCAGGGCAAGCTCGTTATCCGTATGATAGACCTTCGGCACGAGACCGGGAGCAAGCCTTTCCTCGATCATGAGCGCTTCGCTCTCGATTCTCGCTCGATCTAGCGTTAATGGCCAGGATTCTCCCACGACCTTGGCGTAAG
Source organism: Cohnella endophytica (assembly GCF_003628305.1). Lineage (GTDB taxonomy): Bacteria > Bacillota > Bacilli > Paenibacillales > Paenibacillaceae > Cohnella > Cohnella endophytica. Next base: position 505,131 of record NZ_RBZM01000005.1, read on the forward strand.
GGAGCGCCTGCTTCACGATCAAGCTGCGACCGCTAGACGGTTGGCTCACATGAAAGACAAGGTTAAGATTCCCGTCGCCGATCTCGCGGCTTAGCAGTTCCCCTTCCTGTTCGAAAATGCCGGAAATCGATCGAGCGATCTCGATCGCTTCGGCTTCCGTTAATGGATGATAGTTGCTCATAATATGTCGCCTCCACAGGGTTATCCGATAGGTGAAGTTGTATTATTCGAGAATTGATCTAGATGTAAGTATAAAGCACTTTCCGCATGGTTTAAAGTAAGGCATTTCCAATGATCCGGACGGCGAAAAAACAGGAGGACCGAAGGCGCTTCAAGCGCGTTGGTCTTCCTGTTATCGTGATCGTTCTTATGGATAGGATTAGGCTAACGAAACAGTCCGAAGCGACGATTCCCGGACGACGAGACGATGCGGAATAATCTGGCGGGCCGTGATCTCTTCTTGTTGAATCATGCGCAGAACCATCTGAGAAGCGGTATAACCTAGCTGGTAGGTGCCGACGTCGACGCTGGAGATCGGCGGCATCGTGAGCTCCGACAGGGCGATGTTATTAAAACTTACGATCGCCACGTCCTGCGGAATGCGGTAGCCAAGCTCGGCAAGTCCCTTCAGAACGCCGAACGCGACAACATCGTCGATGACGATGAGCGCGGTCGGAGGCTCCGGTTGCGTCATGATGGAGGCCATCGCGCGATAGCCGCTCTCGAGCAGGAATTCGCCTTCGACGACCCAACTCTGCTTGAAAGGCAAGCCCGCTTCCGCCATCGCTTTGTAATACCCGTTCATGCGGTCTTGCGTCATGGCCAGCTTTGTAGGACCGCTAACGAAACCGATTCTCTTCTGGCCTTGGGCGATCAAATGCTTCGTCGCATCGTAGGCGGCTTGCACGTTATCGTTATCCACGGAAGGCACGTCCTCGTAATCGAGACTGCGACCGATAAGCGCGAACGGAAACTTTTCCTTACGAAGGAACGTAATGATCGGATCGGAAGAACGCGAATAGAGGAGAAGAAGTCCGTCGATACGTCCGCCGCGGACTAGCCGCGTCACCGTTTCTAGTTCTTCCTGTTCGTTGCTGCCGCCTGCCATTAAGAGATCATAGCCTGCTCTTGTCAATTGTGCGAGCACGCCTCTAATGAGTTCGTAGAAGAAGAAGTTCAGAAGCAGCTCTTCCGCGGGCTTAGGCAAGATGACCGCGATCGTTCGGGTCGTTCTGGAGACGAGACTTTTCGCCATCAGGTTCGGATGATAGCCGAGCTCCTCCATGATCGCTTTTACTTTCCTGCTTGTTTCTGCGCTAATTCTAGGGTGCTCCGCAATGACTCTGGAAACCGTGGAAGCGGATACACCGGCTTTTTTGGCTACGTCTTTAATTGTAACGGTCATCTTAAATCTCTTCCTTTATGAATCATAATGATTTCATTGTATCCGAATTCGACGAGCTTGTACTTAGAATTTGCATAAATAATGGATGCAAACGTTGCGCAATTGCGTGGTTTCATTGTGCCACACATGGCACACCATCACAAGTTGAGTAAGGATTAGATATCGAGAGAATTATAGAGGATGTAGGTTGTTTTATTTGAAATTTGGAGTTATATAATCTGTGCAAACGATTTACTTTTCTCGGAAATCGATTATCATAAAGTTATCTTCAAAAGCGCTTACATTCTTCGAAAGATCTAGTTATTGCCGGGATACAGCCAGAAACGACCGGTTGTACGAAGTTTTGTACAAACGTTTGCACAACCTTGGCGAGTATCGATAGGAATCGGCAAACATTGCGGCACTAGGAGAGAGCGCTAACATTATTGATTCTAGAGAGGGGTTCTTCAGTTTTATGAACAAATCGAAAGCTTTGCTCATGTCCCTTGCCTTTACGACGGTATTCGCTCTAACGGCATGCGGTAGTAAAAACAACAACGAAGCGTCATCTTCCCAAAGCGCGAGCGCGCCTGCGGCTACGGAAAGCGCAAGCGAATCCGCCGAAGCTCCCGCAGACGATCTGAAAGCCGAAGACGGAGCAACTCTAGTCGTATGGGAATCCAAAGAATTCCGCGAGAATATGGATAAAGTCGCGAAGGCTTTCACCGAACAGTACAACATTCCGGTAAAAGTCGAAGAAGTCAACGAGCCCGATCAAGTCAACAAGCTAATCAACGACGGTCCTGCCGGCGTCGGAGCGGACGTCGTGATCTTCCCCCACGATAACTTGGGCAAAGCGGTTTCCGCAGGTCTCTTGCTCGAGAACGATTACTTCCAAGACGTGACGACTTCGGAGAACTCCGAAGCTTCCGTCAAAGCATTCACTTTCCAAGACGTGCTGTACGGTTATCCGCGTTCCGTAGAGACGTACGCGCTCTTCTATAACAAAAAATTAATTCCCGAGCCGCCTAAATCTTACGACGAAGTGATCGAGTTCGCGAAAACCTTCAATAAAAACGGACAGTACGCCATGATGTGGGAAATCACGAACTTCTACTACGCGTACCAATTCCTTGCTACGCCGGGCGGTTACGTCTTTGGCAAGAACGGTTCCGACGCGAACGATATCGGCTTGAACAACGAAGGCGCGATCAAAGGTGCTCAAATGTTCCAAAAGCTGAAATCGATTCTTCCAATGAAAGCGGCGGATGCTACTTTCGACGTGAAAAAAGGATTGTTCACAAGCGGCAAGCTCGCGCTGGACATCAACGGTCCGTGGGCGATCGCCGATCTGAAAAAAGAAGGTATCGACTTCGGAATCGCTCCGTTACCAACGATCGATGGCAAAGCGAACGTATCGTTCTCCGGCGTTAAAGGCTTCGCGGTTAGCTCGTTCACGAAATATCCGAACGCAGCCAAATTGTTCGCGCGTTTCGCATCGACGAAAGAAAACCAATTGTTGTACTACTCGGAACTCGGATTCTTGCCTTCGAACAACGAAGCAGCCGCAGATCCTGCAGTAACTGCGGATCCGCTCGTAGTGGGCATTCTCGAGCAATTCAAGAACTCCTACCCGATGCCGGCCATCCCGGAAATGGGCAACGTATGGGGTGCGGGTCAAGCGGCACTGACGGACATCTGGGATAATAACAAAGATCCGAAAGAGGCACTCGACAACGCAGTGAAACAAATTCAAGAAGCCAACGCGGCTACGAAATAATTTATCGAGTCTACGGATCACCCGTCCATGCGGGCGGGTGATCTCTTTATTTTTTTCTGCGGAAGGGGGAGAACGGTAGATGCGTGGAATGAGTCTGAAGGCTTCCGCTTTGTCGCTCGTTGCTCCAGGACTTGGGCAAATCTATAATCGACAACTGATCAAGGGGCTCGTGTTCCTAGCGATCAATGCTCTCGGATTATGGTATTTTATCAATCATTTGTACCGTGCCGTATGGGGAATCGTAACGCTCGGGGAGAAAGCCCAAACTCGCGTTAAAGTAGGCAAAGTGTATCAGGTCGTACAAGGCGATCATTCGATCAAACTGCTGGTCGAAGGATTGATCATTCTCCTCGTATTCGCGATCTTCGTTTTATTTTACGTTCAAACGATACGCGATGCCTCCCGCGTTGCAAAGCTGCGCGAAGTAGGCGGGAAAGTCCCGAAGTTCGGACAGACCGCGAAATCGCTGTTCGACCGGAATTTCCACGTGTCGATGCTGACTTTGCCGACGCTAGGAGTCTTGTTCCTGACCGTCATGCCGATTATTTTCGGCATCATGATCGCGTTCACGAACTATTCGGCACCGACTCACATTCCTCCCAAGACGTTAGTCGACTGGGTCGGATTCAAAACCTTTAGCGATCTTCTTACGTTCAAAACTTGGAGCTATACGTTCTGGAATGTCTTACTGTGGACGATCGAGTGGGCGGTCATGGCTACCGCTACGACTTATTTCGGGGGCATGCTCGTCGCGATGCTTATTCAACAGCCGGGCATCCGATTCAAGAAAATGTGGAGAATGATCTTCATCATTCCGTACGCCATTCCGCAACTGTGTTCTGCCTTGATCATGAATAACTTGTTCAATGGAGAGTTCGGACCGATCAATCAATACCTAGCGTTCTTCGGAATCGACAAGATCGGATGGTTGTCCGATCCTCGGTGGGCGAAGTTCACGGTCGTACTGATCAATTCGTGGTTCGGGATTCCGGTCACGATGGTGCTGATGCTCGGCGTACTGACGACGATTCCGCGCGACTTGTACGAGGCCGCGGACGTTGACGGGGCTTCTGCGATTCAGAAGTTCTGGAAAATCACGATGCCGCGGGTGTTATTCGTAACCGCGCCGGTGCTCATTACCCAATTCGCCGGGAACATCAATAACTTCAATGCCATTTTCCTGCTAACCGGCGGCGGACCGGCGAACGGCAAGTATCAATTCGCTGGCCATACCGATTTGCTTGTGACTTGGCTCTTTGGCCTGACCTACAATAACAATAAATACAATTTCGCCGCGGCGATCGGAATAATTATATTCGTCATTATCGCGACGATCTCGATCTTAACCTATCGCCAGACAAAATCGTTCAAAGAGGAGGACATGGTGCAATGAGGAATTCGAGAACCCGAATCAAGCTATTCGTCAGCTATGTCCTTCTCGTCGTTATTTCGATCATTTGTCTATACCCGGCGGTATGGATCGTCGTATCCGCGTTCCGTCCGGGAGGGTCGATCTACAGCCCGCATTTCCTTCCGGAACGATTCACGACGGAACACTTCAGCGCGCTGTTTAACGACAAAAGCTTCGTGTTCGGACGTTGGTATCGGAATACGTTGAAGATCGCCATTTATAGCACGATTTTCGGTACGCTGGGAACGACGATGGTTGCTTACGTATTGTCTAGATTCCGCTTCAAAGCGCGTCGTACGGCGCTATCGACGATTTTAGTGCTTACCATGTTTCCTAACTTCATGTCTCTTGTCGCGGTATTCCTGCTCTTCTACCAATTTAACTTGCTGGATACGCATACCGCTCTTATTCTCGTTTATTCCTGCGGCGCTCCCATCGGGGGCACGTTTATCGTAAAAGGTTTCTTCGATACGATTCCGCGGAGCTTGGAAGAGTCCGCGCACATCGACGGAGCGAGCCATATGACCGTATTTACGCGGATTATGCTGCCGTTGTGCAAGCCGATTCTCATCTACACTTCGCTAATGATCTTTACCGGCGCGTGGGTCGACTTCGTATTGGCCAGATTTCTGCTTCGCTCGCGCGAGCAATGGACGGTCGCGGTCGGTTTGTGGGATCTCGCCACGAACTTCCGGACGGCGAACTTCACGATGTTCGCGGCAGGTTGCGTTCTTGTTGCCTTGCCGATTACGATCCTATTCATGATGATGCAACGTTTCATCGTGGAAGGACTGACTTCGGGAGCGAATAAAGGATGACGGTATACGCGAAGACGCGCTCCCGTAAGGTTTGCCTGCTATTAGCCTCGGTTGCGGCGCTTGGGATGTTGCTCGTCGGTTGCGATAACGGCGGCAACGGTCAGAATGCGGATTCTTCGAATCCAACAATGCCTTCCGCAACAGCATCTCAACAGGTGTCGAAGCCGGAAACGGGCATCGTCCAGGCATCGGGGCCGAGCAACGCGTATTACGAGATTTTCGTCAGATCGTTCGCGGATTCGGACGGCGACGGTATCGGAGATCTGAACGGCGTGACGTCGAAGCTCGATTACCTAAAGAAACTAGGCGTGGACGGGATCTGGCTGATGCCGATTCAACCGTCCCCGAGCTATCACGGTTACGACGTTACAGATTATTACGGAATCAACGCCGACTATGGTACGCCGGATGATTTCAAACGACTGGTCGAGGAAGCCCACAAGCGGGGCATAGCCATCCTCATGGATCTGGTCGTGAATCATACGAGCGTAGAGCACCCATGGTTCGTCGATTCCGCGAAAGGCAAAAAAAGCAAATACCGCGATTGGTACACTTGGGCCAGCGCGCGCGAAGGCGGAGCGTCGCCTTCCGACGGAGCTACGGGCTCGAATCCTTGGCATTCCCGGGGCGAAGACCAATATCTCGGCGTTTTCTGGGAAGGGATGCCGGATTTGAATTTCGACAATCCGGAAGTTCGCAAGGAATTGAGTTCGCAAGGAATTGATCGCGATCGGCCAATATTGGTTGAAGCAAGGCGTGGACGGATTTCGTCTGGACGCGGCTAAGCACATCTACGGAGATTTCGGTTCGACCATTAACTCGCCCGCGATCAAAGCCAAGAACGTCGCTTGGTGGCAGGAATTCCGCCAAGGGCTGAACGAGGTTAACCCGGACGCCTATTTAGTCGGCGAAGTATGGGACTCGGCGGCGGTCGTCGCTCCTTATCTTAACGAGGCATTGAGCTCCGCTTTCAATTTCGATCTGGCAAAGCAATTGCTAGGTTCGGCGGATACGGAGAACTCGCAAGATATCGGGTTTACGTTATCCCGAATTCATGATCTGTTCTCCAGATCGTCCGCTGGCAAGTTCATGGATGCACCGTTCTTGTCTAATCACGATCAACCCCGGACGATGACTGCGCTGAACGGCAACGAGAATCATGCGCGCATGGCCGCAGCCATGTTGCTTACCTTGCCGGGAAGACCTTTTATCTACTATGGCGAAGAGCTTGGCATGACAGGTACGAAACCGGACGAACGCATTCGTGAACCGTTCCCATGGAAGATCAAGCCGGGTTCGCCCGAGGAGACGACTTGGGAAGCTTCCCAGTATCGCGGCGACGGCACGGTGTCGGTAGAAGCGGAAGACGAGTCCCCCCGCTCGCTTCTGAATCTCTATCGCCAACTGCTGTCCTGGCGAGCTTCGGAGCCGGCATTGCGAAGCGGAACGATCGCTTCTTACGAAACAGGCAATTCCGCGATCGCATCCTACGTGCGTTCGGCTGACGGACTACAAGCGCTGGTCGTTCATAATCTGTCGAGCCGGTCGCAAACGGTTGAACTTCAAACGAGCGCAACGCAGAAAACCTTTTTTACTAAGTTAAGCCTAGCAACGAACGACGGGGCCAGTCTGGATGGCTCGACATTGGAGCTACCGCCTTACACGACCGTCGTGTTGAAGCCTTAAATGGAATTTTGAACCGATCCGAGTTGCCCGCTCCTGACCCCCCCTTCGGGAGAGAGGGAAACGTCGAAGAAACATTCAAGCCCGCCTTGGCAGCAGCCAGGCGGGCTTGTTCGTTCGCCAAAAAAGCTGCCCCAAGATTCCGAGAACATCGCGGATTTGGAACAGCTTTCTTTGCTTGAGGTTAGACGAGTTTAACGATCGCGTAACTAAGAGGAGGAAGCGACACGCGCAGTTTATGACCCTTCAGAGCGATATCGCCGTCGCCTAGTGCAATGATCGGCACGGAGGAATCCTTCTCCGCCGGAACGGTCGCCGTAGCTTTGCGTTTGCCCGCGTTCAGGATGACGAGGAAACGCTCTCCTTCCGCTTCGCGGGCATAAGCCAGCAACTTACTGCCGGGTTCGGCATATTGCAATTCGAACGTTCCGTCGCGGAGAGCGCGATGGTCGCGACGCAGCTTCACTAATGTCGCGAAGAAATCGAACAGTTCGCGATCCTGCTTGGACTCGTCCCATTCCATGCACTTCCGGCAGCCCGGATCCTGTCCGCCGGAGAGGCCGACTTCGTCGCCATAGTAGATGCACGGCGTTCCCGCAAGCGTAAACTGAATCGCCGTTGCCAGCTTCATCCGACGCTTGTCGCCTTTGCTGAGCGTGAGCAACCGGGGGGTATCATGGCTGCCGAGCAGGTTAAACGCGGCTTCGGTCGCTTGCTGCGGGTAAGCGGCGAGCAGATAGCCTGCCAAGTCCGCGAATTGCTTTCCGTCGCGCGTTCCCCTTACCGCGTAATCGAGCATCGCTTCCGTGAGCGGATAGTTCATGACCGCATCGAATTGGTCGCCGCCGAGCCAAGGCTGGGAATCGTGCCAGATTTCGCCGAGAATGTACGCATCCGGATTCGCCTTCTTCACGACGTCGCGGAATTTTCTCCAGAACCGATGATCGACTTCGTTGGCGACGTCCAGGCGCCAGCCGTCGACTCCGATCTCTTCGATCCAGTAGCGGGCGACTTCGAGCAGATAGGCTTGAACTTCAGCGTTCTCCGTATTCAGCTTGGGCATATGCGGCTCGAAAGCGAACGCATCGTACGTAGGGATCCCGTCCTTGACTTCGATCGGGAAATCTTTCACGTGGAACCATTCCGAGTATTTGGAGGCCGCTCCTTTTTCCTTTACGTCGAGGAAAGGCGGGAAACGGTTGCCGCTATGATTGAACACGGCGTCCAGCAACACCTTGATCCCGCGAGCATGGCAGGCTTCCACAAGCTCCTTCATTTTCGCGTTCGTGCCGAATTGGGGGTCGATCTTCAAATAATCGATCGTGTCGTATTTGTGGTTCGTTGGCGCTTCGAATAACGGGTTGAAGTAAATCGCGTTAATGCCGAGTTTCTCGATATGGTCGAGGTTGTCGATAACCCCTTGCAGATCGCCGCCGAAGAAATTCGACGTCGTAGGTTCGCCGCCCCATGGCTCAGCGTTACCCGGATCGATAGAGGGATCGCCGTTCGCGAATCTCTCGGGGAAAATTTGATAAAATACCGCGTCCTTCACCCAAGCTGGAGGCGAGAACACGTCCGCCGGATTGAGGAACGGATATTCGAAATACAAATAAATGTTGGCGGGCTCCTCGTCATGAAAGCCTTGCTCGTTCATCCAAATCGACTCTTTTCCGGACTGCAGCTTAAACCCGTATTTGAGCCTGCGGAACGTCGGTTTGACCTCGGCTTGCCAGTAATCGAACAGTTCGTCGCTCGCGAATACTTTCATGGCAAGTTCTTGATGGCCGATGGCATGCCAGTTGTATTTGTCGCCGAAGATGAGCATTATCCGATCGACGTCGTTTCGTTTCGTGCGAATGCGCACGTGAATCGTCTCGAGATCATAAGCATAAGACCAATTGTTTTTCGGACGATGGTAGATCGCTTCTTTTAGCATGGGAGATCTCCTTTGGGTGGGAAGTAGGCGCTTGTTTACCGCGTGATAACGAAAAAAAAGGCGCAACCGGGGAACGAACGAGCGCTCCGAGGTTGTGCCTTTCGTCAATCGACGGGCAACAGGGCCTTCAAATTAAGTAATTCAATTATACGATATAATATGGGCAAATGGAAACGTTTTATTGACGGGAAAAGGTGCTGCGGTCGTCGGGGGGCGGCGCTATTTGGAGGGGGCTCGCGTGAGAGAAGTAATAGGCACTGCGAGCTGTAGTTTGGATTGGTCGGACTATAAGCTTCGGAAATGTTCATCCGTCGAGTTGCAGTTGGGATTAGTCGAACTATTGCCGCGGAATCTCTCGTTCGGCGAGCTGTAGTTTGGATTGGTCGAACTACATGCGCGGAATCTCTCATGCGGCGAGCTGTAGTTTGGATTGGTCGAACTACAGCTGCGAAAACTCTCATGCGGCGAGCTGTAGTTGGGATTGGTCGAGCTACAGACGCGGAATCGTACATCCGACGAGTTGTATTTTGATCAGACTAACGTACAACTAGCTTGGAGTAACTCAATAAATAAAATGAACCGAACGTACTGTTTCCGCATCTAACCTATATAACCACGAAATGACAGAACGGAGGCGTTCAAGTGCCCGAAACGGAATTAGCTTGGAATACGGACGTACAGCTTGCGTGCTCCGGCGACCGGGACGCGTTTGCGAGGCTTGTCCGAGCTATGCAGAATGAGCTCTACGGGATGGCTCGTTCGTTGCTGAACAACGACAATGATTGCGCCGACGCGATTCAGGAAGCAATATTGAAAGCTTACAAAGGTATAACGAAATTAAGGGAGCAAGCCTATTTCCGCACATGGATGTTCAGAATCCTGATTCGCGAATGCCAGACGATCTATCGCATAAAGAAGAAGGTTTCTCCGATGGACAATCTTCCGGAGCAGGGGGTTGCGACCGCGTTGCCCGATTGGGATTTGCAAAGTGCCGTCGATCGCTTGGGAGAGCCTCTTAGAACACTGGTCAAATTGCATTATTTCGCCGACATGCCGCTCGGCAGAATCGCGGAAACGATGGAAGTATCGGAAGGAACGCTGAAATCCAGGTTGCACCGTGCAAGGCGGCAACTGGCGAAAAGGTTAAACGTGTCCGAGGAGAGAGGCGGGATCGACTATGAATTACGGTGAGATGGAAAGCATGCTCAGAAGAAAAGGTGACGAAGGGGCGAACAGCCCGTTGCCAGGCATCGTGAACGACCGTATCGAGATGACGTTGAATCGGTTGCCGAAGAGAGAGGAGATGGAGCGAAGAAGCAAGCGAATTAGAATTTTCAATGTAGCCGCGGCTTCCTTGCTCGTTATGGTACTTGCAATCGCGGGGACGTCGTTGTTTTCTTCGGAAGGGATCGGCGCGTTCGGGAAGCCCTCGAATTCAGCGGATCCCGGAGTCCGGTCTTCCGCCTGGGGAACGTCTTTCGTGGAGGCGTTGCACTCCGACCGATCGAGTCCGGTCCGCGAAGTCAGTGTAACAGATCAAGGCATAACTTTAACGGTCAGTGACGTCGTATACGACGGAAATATGCTACGCTTCCGGTATACGTTGCGATCCGCAGAGGATTTCGACGCTTCAGGCGTCAAGACTTCGCTTTGGATAGACGGTCTCACGATCGGAAGCACCGATGAAGCTTCGAACTCTTATTCTACGTATCGCTTCGAGAAAAGAAAAATCAAAGCCGGCGAATACGAAGGAGCGGTCGCGCATGCGCTTACGGATTATAGGCCAAGCACCTTCGACTTAACTTTTATGGTGAAACATATCGGAGAGAAGGACGGCGAGTGGAGGATCGATAGCCGTGTCGAGAAAACAAACGATATCGTTAACGTGGATACGGACATTCAAAAAAAGTCCGAAATAGGCTCGATCTCTCTGGACCGGATCAGCTTGTCGCCCGTATCCACGCAGCTTCGCTATCGGTTCAACCTCGAAAAAAAGTATTTAGGCGAGCACGTCGGGTTCGGCGTCGAGCTGTCAGATGATCAAGGCAACATTTACGGAACCGATTCGGGCTACTATTCTTTGACCTCAAACACCGTGTCCGGCGATGTGTGGCCTTCTTACTTCGCCGTTATGGAAGGAGCGAAACAGCTCGTTCTTAAACCTTTTTTCAGAAATTATTTGACGTCCGACGTTGCGAACAAGCAATTCAGAACGACGTTAACGTCGCAGCCGACCGAAGACGACCCGCTCATCCTGCCTCAAGGGGAAGCCGGAAATCTTCTGATTACCTCCATCGAGTATATGAAAGATAAAACAGTCATCCACTTTGACCCTGAAGGAGCGAATCCGTTCGAACAAAGTACTTTCGGCATCGAGGACGAAAAAGGAAATATTATTCGTGCCGAATGGTCGGAAGAAAGCATTATTAATCATACGGTCTCGATAGGCCCGATTTCCCGGGACGAGAAACTCATGTTTCTCACGCGGCCGATCGCAAAGCTCGAATACCTCCCCGAACTCGAGATGAGCGTCGACCTGCCTCAGTCCTAACTATGTTATAATGAAGCCATAAGCCTTAGCGTTAGGAGTAAGGGAGAGAAACGTACAGATGGACAATCCGATCGCGTTAAGAGAATGGGCGGTCGCCGTCAAGGCGCTGGAGGAAGGCCGTCAGGTCATCGTCCTGCGTAAAGGCGGTATATCCGAGGAAACGAAAGAATTCAGGCTGGAAAGCCCGGACTTCTACTTGTTTCCTTCGTTCGAACACCAGCGGCCGCATCTGGTGAAGCAGGAAGCGAGCGAATGGGTTAACCTCGAGCAAGCCGAAGTTGTGAGCGCCTCCGGGCAAGTGCCTATTACGTCTTACGCCGAAGTCGTGGATGATATAGAAGTTTCCGATTCGGAGACTTTGCGAAGACTTGAAGATTTGCATATTTGGACGGAGGATTACGCGGAGGAGAGGCTGAAGTGGAAAAAAACGAAGCCGCTTCACGTGTTGATCTTGCGAGTCTACAAGCTGGAGACGCCTCAAACGATTCCGATGCGCGAGAGCTACGGCGGATGCAAATCTTGGCTGATGATCGAAGACGTTCGTTCGGCGCCGAAGAAACCGGTATTAGACGATCTCGAGTTCGAGCAACGCGCCAACGAAGTGCGTAAGCGAATACAAGGCTAGCAATTGCCCATTCCGGACCTCTCCTCCCTAGCGGATAAAGGCCCGGTTTGCTTTTTTCACGAAGGTTACATAAAATTGTTATTGAGAATCAGTGAGAATCAAATTAAAATGATTATAAATAAGGATCGATATTTATTGAACGATCCTCATAGAAACCTGGAGGTAAGGGAATGTCTACACAATTCGAAATTCAAGGCCTGAAGTCGTCCATAGAGGGCAAAGAGATTCTTAAAGGCATCGATCTGCAAATCAAGGGCGGAGAAGTTCATGCGATCATGGGCCCCAACGGTACCGGCAAAAGCACGCTGGCATCCGCGCTCATGGGCCATCCGAAATATGAAGTAACCGATGGATCCGTTACGCTTAACGGCGAAGACGTATTGGAAATGGGAGTAGACGAGCGCGCTCGCGCGGGTTTGTTCCTAGCGATGCAATATCCTAGCGAAATTACGGGTGTCACGAACGCGGACTTCTTGCGCAGCGCGATCAACGCGCGTCGCGGCGAAGGCAACGAGATTTCCCTCATTAAATTCGTGCGCCAAATGGAAGGCAAGATGAAAGAGCTAGAGATGAATCCCGAGTTCATGCACCGTTACCTGAACGAAGGCTTCTCCGGCGGCGAGAAAAAACGCAACGAGATTCTTCAAATGATGCTGCTCGAGCCGAAGCTCGTCATTCTCGACGAGATCGATTCCGGTCTCGACATCGATGCTCTTCGCATCGTTGCCGAAGGCGTGAACGCGATGCGTTCCGAAGACCGCGGATTCCTGATCATCACTCACTACCAGCGTTTGCTGAACTATATCACTCCCGATTTCGTGCACGTCATGATGCAAGGCCGCATCGTGAAATCCGGCGGACCCGAGCTTGCTCACCGTCTGGAAGCAGAAGGCTACGATTGGGTTAAAGAAGAACTGGGCATCGTCGACGAGACCGTCGGCCAAGCTTAAGAAGGGGGTACAGCATTGATGAGCACACCAACCACCTCTTTCGGCCGCGAAGCGGCAGCGGCGATTTCCCGCAGCAAGAACGAGCCTGCATGGCTAGTCGCCTCGCGCGAAGAAGCCGGACAACTCGCTACGGAAATCAACCTGCCGAAGCCGGAGAAGCTTCCGCTTACGCGTTGGACATTGGATCAATACGGCACGAATCGTCCGGGACAAAACGTTTCTTCCATTTCCGATCTGCCTGCGGTCATTACGGCGCTGCTGCCTGAACAATCCGGCGGCGCGTTGATCGTACAGCACAATTCCTCGGTCGTTTTTACGCAGCTTTCCGAAGAACTGAAGGCGCAAGGCGTTATTCTGACGAGTCTGGAAGACGCCGCCCGTAACCATGAAGAGTTGTTCCGCAAGTACTTCATGACGGATTACGCGAAGGAAGAGCATAAGCTTGCGGCAGTTCATGCCGCTTTATGGAACGGCGGCGTATTCCTGTATGTACCGCGCAACGTCGTAATCGACGCGCCGATTCAAGCGCTCTTGTTCGCGGACGATGCGGAAGCGACGTTCATGCCGCACGTACTCGTCGTCGCGGAAACGAACAGCCGCTTCTCGTTCGTCGAGCAAGTCGCATCCAACCTTGGAGAAACGTCCGCTACGCTGCTTCATAACAGTGCTGTAGAAGTATTCGCCAAAGCAGGCTCTTTCGTTCAATACGCGGCCGTTCATCAGTTGGACGCGAGCGCGATCGATATCTCTTACCGCCGCGCGGTGCTCGACAACGATGCCCGCATCGAGTGGATTATCGGGGACTTGCATAACGGCAATTCCATCACGGATACGAAATCGGTGCTTAAAGGCAACGGCTCGACATCCGACTCCAAAATCATTTCCATCGGCACGGGAAGCCAACGCATGAGCCTTACGACTCAAGCGGTACACTTCGGCCGTTCTACCGAGAGCGATATGATTACGCGCGCCGTCATGAAAGAAGAAGCAACGGCGATCATCAACGGAATCACGAAGATCGAGAAAGGCGCTACGAAAGCGAACGGACAGCAAACGGAGAAAGTTCTGATGCTTAGCCCGAAAGCTCGCGGAGACGCCAACCCGATTCTTCTGATCGACGAAGACGACGTTAAAGCGGGCCATGCGGCCAGCGTAGGCCAAGTCAACGCCGACCAAGTGTACTATCTGATGTCGCGGGGAATTTCCCGTAAAGAAGCGGAGCGCCTCATTATCCACGGATTCCTGGATCCGGTCGTTTCCGAAATCCCGCTGGAAGGGCTGCGCGAGCAATTGCACCGCATCCTCGAAAGAAAGCTGGGCTAAACATGCTGGATCCCATCGCACTAAAAGCGGAATTTCCGATTCTTCATCAGGATATTAACGGACATCCGCTCGTATACCTAGATAACGCGGCGACGACTCAGAAGCCGCGGTCGGTTATCGAAGCCGTCAAGCGCTATTACGAGTGGGACAACGCCAACGTTCATCGCGGCGTTCACACCCTCGGCTCGCGCGCGACGGACGCTTACGAAGGAGCCCGGGAGAAGGTCGCCCGGTTCCTGAACGCGCCGGCTTCGAGGCAGATTATTTTTACTCGGGGCACGACGACCGCGTTGAATCTCGTTGCATCTGGATACGCACGCCAGAAGCTCCGTGAGGGCGACGAGATCGTCATTACCCAGATGGAGCATCACAGCAACCTGATTCCATGGCAACAAGCCGCTAAGGCGACTGGAGCGACGCTGAAGTACATTCCATTGCAACCCGACGGTACGATCACGCTAGCGGACGTTGAAGCGACCGTGACCGAGAAGACGAGAATCGTCGCGATCACCTATGCTTCCAACGTCCTCGGCACGGTCAACCCGATCGCCCGAATCGCCGAGATCGCGCACAAGAACGGTGCGATCATCGTCGTGGACGGTGCTCAGAGCACGCCTCACATGAAAGTGGACGTACAAGCGCTGGACGTCGATTTTTACGCTTTTTCGGGGCACAAGATGTGCGGTCCGACCGGAATCGGGGCACTCTATGGGAAAGCGAAGCTGCTCGAGAACATGGAGCCGATCGAATTCGGGGGCGAGATGATCGATTTCGTCGATCTGTACGATTCGACTTGGAAAGAGTTGCCTTGGAAGTTCGAAGGCGGCACTCCTATGATCGCCGGCGCAGTCGGACTCGGAGCGGCCATCGATTTTCTAGAGCAGGTCGGTCTCGATAATATCCATCATCACGAGCAAAAACTCACCCAATACGCGATGGAACGTTTATCCGTTATTGAAGGCTTGACGATTTACGGTCCTCTCGAAGACAGAGTAGGCCTTGTTACCTTTAATCTTGGAGACGTTCACCCTCACGACGTAGCGACGGTGCTCGATACGGAAGGCATTGCCGTCCGAGCCGGTCATCATTGCGCGCAGCCGCTTATGAAATGGCTGAAAGTGAGCGCGACGGCAAGGGCGAGCTTCTATCTGTACAATACCGAGCACGATGTCGACCGGCTGGCCGAATCGCTGGTGAAGACAAAGGAGTTTTTCGGTTATGAGCCAATTAGATGATTTGTACCGCCGCGTCATCATGGATCATTACAAAACGCCGCGGAACCGCGGAGAGCTCGAGCAAGACTCCGTTACGGTCAACCTGAACAATCCGACATGCGGCGATCGCATTTCCTTGCAGCTCCAGCTCGAGGACAACATCGTCCGTAACGTCAAGTTCACGGGGGAAGGCTGCTCGATCAGCATGTCTTCCGCATCGATGATGACGGAAGCGGTCATGGGTAAGACGAGCGAGGAAGCGCTGGAGCTCGCGGACAAATTTTCCGCGATGATGAAAGGCGAAACGGTCGATTTCGAAGATTACGAAGACGTCGAGGCTTTATCTGGCGTCAATAAATTTCCGGCAAGAATCAAGTGCGCTACGTTAGCTTGGAACGCGCTTCGCAAAGGCGTCGAACACGGACACGGCAAGCACGAAGGCATTGAAGAATAAACGAGGAGGTTGATGAACTTGGCGAAGCAAATGCCCGAAATGGAAGAATATAAATACGGGTTCCGAGACGAGCACAAAGCCATTTTCCAATCCGGTAAAGGTCTGACCGAAGAAATCGTCCGCACGATTTCCGAGATGAAGGGCGAACCGGAATGGATGCTGAAATTCCGCCTGAAATCGCTGGAGCAATTCCGCAAGATGGAAATGCCGAAGTGGGGCGGCAACATGGACGATCTGGATTTCGAAGACATCCAATACTACGTTAAACCTTCCGAGAAACAAGGGAAAACGTGGGAAGAAGTGCCGGAAGAAATCAAAGCTACGTTCGATAAACTAGGTATCCCCGAGGCGGAACAGAAGTTCCTCGCGGGCGTATCCGCGCAGTACGAATCCGAAGTCGTATACCACAGCATGCAAGAGGATCTGGAGAAGCAAGGCGTTATCTTCATGGATACCGATTCCGCGATCCGCGAGCATCCGGAAATTTTCAAAGAATATTTCGGTACGGTCATTCCGCCGGCGGACAACAAGTTCGCGGCGCTGAATAGCGCGGTATGGTCCGGGGGAAGCTTCATCTACGTTCCGAAGGGCGTTCAATGCACGGTGCCTCTTCAAGCGTACTTCCGCATCAACTCCGAGAATATGGGACAATTCGAGCGTACGCTGATCATTGCCGACGAAGGCAGCTCCGTTCACTACGTCGAAGGCTGCACGGCTCCGGTCTACAGCACGAACTCCCTGCATAGCGCGGTCGTCGAGATTATCGTGAAGAAGGACGCTCGCGTCCGTTACACGACGATCCAGAACTGGGCTCCGAATATCTATAACCTCGTCACCAAACGCGCCGTCGCCGAAGAGAATGCGACGATGGAGTGGGTCGACGGCAACATCGGCTCCAAGCTGACGATGAAATATCCTGCGGTCGTTCTGAAAGGTCGCGGAGCGAAAGGCATGGTTTTGTCCATCGCGGTAGCGGGCAAAGGCCAGCACCAAGATGCCGGAGCGAAAATGATCCATTTGGCGCCGGATACGAGCTCCACGATCGTATCCAAGTCGATCTCCAAGCACGGCGGCAAAGTCACGTACCGCGGTCTTGCTTCCTTCGGTCGCAACGCCGAAGGCGCGAAAGCGAACATCAAGTGCGATACCCTTATCCTCGACGACCAATCGACGAGTGATACGATTCCTTACAATGAAATCATGAACGACAACATTACGCTCGAGCATGAAGCTACCGTATCCAAGGTATCGGAAGATCAATTGTTCTATCTGATGAGCCGCGGATTGACGGATGCCGAAGCGACGCAAATGATCGTCATGGGCTTCATCGAACCGTTCACGAAAGAACTTCCGATGGAGTACGCGGTAGAAATGAACCGTCTCATCAAGTTCGAGATGGAAGGCAGTATCGGCTAAGCTTACTAAGCGCAATAAGGAAACCCGGCTCGCCCTGAACAGGGCGAGCCGGGTTTTTTTCGTTTATTTCTTCAAATGACTATGAAACGCATGTTTTCCGCTTCGAATCCGCAACCTACAGGATGACAATCAAGTCTGTTGGAGGTTATGACGTGACGCGGAAATGGAAGCCCGTACTCCTGGCTATAATGGCAGCCAGTCTCGTGTGGACGTGCGGATTCTCCAACGAGAACCAGCCGGTCCACAAATCGAGAAAGTATTACGAAGCGCATCAGGATATCGTCTGGGAAGTGCCTATGGAGGAGAAACTCATCGCGCTTACTTTCGACGACGGGCCGAATCCGAAGACGACGCCGGAAATATTGGACTTGTTAGCGGAGAACGGCGCGAAGTCAACCTTTTTCGTCGTCGGGAAACGAATGGAGCGGTTCCCCGAAGTCGTTAGACGGGAAGCATTGGAAGGACATGAGGTTGCCAACCATACGTATAGCCATCTGTATTTTACGAAAGGAGTCAGCAGGAAAAGAATCGTCGAGGAGCTCGAGCAAGCCCAAAACCAAATCATCGATTTAACCGGACAGAACTGTCAATGGTTTAGACCTCCCGGCGGCTTCTACACCGATACGGTCGTGGATACGGTGAGGAAAAACGGGTATACGGTTATTCTATGGTCCTGGCATCAGGATACGCAAGACTGGCTAGCTCCCGGCGTGTCCCGGATCGTGAACAAGGTTCTGAACAATGCGCGCAACGGCGACATCGTTCTGCTGCACGATCACGTGGACGGATCCACGCAAACCGTTCAAGCGCTGCGAACGATATTACCGGAACTAAAGAAGCGAGGCTTTAAGATGGTTACCGTTTCCGAGTTGCTTCGGCATAGAAAACCCAAAACATAATCCGGGCAGGATAACAAAAAGAAAAAGCGCCTTAGGCGCTTTTCTTGTTGGTCGGTCTTATGTCGATCCTTTACATGAATACCTGTTTGATTTCCAAGTCGCGTTTGACGGAAAGATCGATGAATTGTTCGTCAACCTGCACGAGAGGACGGAAGAAGTCGGTTGGGTTCGACATTACGATCGTTCCCGACTCTCCGGAAGAAAGCTCGACCCTCTTGCCGATGAAATTCGGAATCATATGGCGGATGAAAGTGTGCGTAATTTCGGGATCGAGTTCAGTGAAACTGAGATCGAACAATTCGCGCAAAACCTGCAGCAAGTCTTTCTTGTCGCTGTATACCCTCGAAGAAATCATAGCGCTGTATACGTCGGCTACGGCTACGATTTTGGCTAACGGATGGATTTTATCTCCCGTCAGGCCGAGCGGATATCCCTTTCCGTCGATTCTCTCATGATGTTGCAACGCGGCAAGGGCGATCCCGGGGTCATCGAAAGAATTTTTGAGAATCTCGTATCCGTATTGCGGATGGCTTTTGATCTCATCGTATTCGTCGTCGGTTAACTTATAGGGTTTGTTCAAGATGGCGTCGGCGATTTTACATTTGCCTACGTCGTGAAGGAAACCCGCCTTGCCCGCCCTTACCGTTTCTTCTTCGTTCCAACCCAGCCAGCGGGCGATGTAATAGCTCAACATACCTACTTGCACCGAATGCTGGTACGTGTAATCATCTTGGCTATTCAGCATCAGCAGCAACGAAACAACGTCACGTTCCGCGCGGAAATTATCGACTAGCGGCTGGAAGCTTTCCTTAACGTCGTCTTCGTATATTTTTCCCTCTTCCAAAGCGCGCGTGAATAATTGCTCGGCGCCGGCGACCGCGTCGTGATACAGCGGGCGGAGCAAAGGATTATAATTCGAGTTCGGTTTATCTTCTTTCTCCGTCTCAGCCGGAGCCGTTCCCGGGCGCCGTTGAATCTCGATAAAATCAATCTGGTGCTGATACATTCTCGATATCTCTCTGTCGTTAAGAATCGTCCCTTTGGAAAGGACGTTCAGTCCGAAAGAGTTGAAGATATCCTCGGATAATTGGTCTCCCGATCGCACGTCTGTTATGTGGACTCTCATCTGACACCTCGACAGGATATTCGATAATACGACGAAATTAGATTAAATTTTCTTAATTTCTATGCTACCAACTATTGCTAATTCGTGCAACAACAAAAATAGTTAGATAAAAACAATAAAAAATGACGGCAATCGGGAGCGGGACTAACTATTCCGGCATGTTGGAAGCGGTATCATAAAAGTCGGCTGGATTTTCGCGGGACAAGATTGAGCCGATTTCACTCGCCCATTAGATCCGCATAGACGCGGCGGGCGATCATCGGCTCGTCGGTGCCCATGACAAGGGCGCGTCCGTCCGCGAATAGCAAGAACGAAATGCCGTCCGGCAGATGCAGACGCAAAGAATAGGGATTCAATTCGCTGCGGCCTGCTTTGACCAGACGATTTTGTAACGTCCCGAGATCCAGCGTAAGTTGGCGGGACGGAGTCACTTGTACGGTATTCCGTCCGCAGAGGGAAGCCGTCATCGCTTCGAGCGGGGCGTCTCCGTCAAGCGCATCGAAACGCCTTAGGCCGCATACCGGGCAGTTCGGCTTACGCGCGCCGTCCACGGACAAGGAATGCCATTGGTGCTGCCAGAGGTCGATCTGCATCAACGAGCCGTGCAAAGCTTCAGGTTGGCCGATTAACAGCTTGATGGCTTCCATGGCTTGTACCGAGGCGATCGTATCGATAATCGGCGAGAGTACGCCGGCCGTCTCGCAAGTATCCAGCGTTCCCCCGGGAGGCGGTTCCGGGAACAGGCAGCATAAACACGGCGTAGATCCCGGAATGACCGTTAGCGTCATTCCGGAAGCGCCTACCGCCCCCCCGTAGATCCACGGCACGCCGAGTTTTACGCTATATTCGTTAATCAGGTATCGAACGCCGAAGTTGTCGGAGCCGTCGATGACGAGATCTGCTCCCGCAAGGAGCATTTCCGCATTAAACGAAGACAGATCCGCCACGTGAGGATATATCTCGATGTCGCCGTTAATCGCCTTCAGCCGATTCGCTGCCGCGATCGCTTTGGGCATGCCGGCATCGGCGTCGCTCTCATCGTACAACATCTGACGTTGCAGGTTGCTACGGTCGACGATGTCCCTATCGATCAGCGTCAGCTTGCCTATACCTGCACGAGTCAGATGGTTCGCGGTAACGCAACCGAGGGCTCCGACGCCGACGATCGCGACGGAAGCCGCCAGAAGCCTGGCTTGTCCATGTTCCCCGATTGCCGGATAACGAACTTGCCTCGCATAACGAGCGTCTGCGCCCATCGTAGTCATCCTTTCCCGTTTCGCGATCATTCGAGAGAGGTTGTCGGATCCCATGGGCCCAGCTGATGCCCCTTCCATTCCGTACCGTCCTCGTAGACTTCTTTTTTCCATATCGGCACCACTTGTTTAAGCCGTTCGATCGCATAGCGGCTAGCGTCGTAAGCATCCGCGCGATGCGCGGAGGATACGGCGATAACGACGCTGATCTCGCCGATGCCTACCGTTCCGATCCGATGGGCGATCGCGCACAACGTGCCGGGCCATCTCTCGCCGATCTCGTCCCCGATGCGCGCCAGCGCGGATTCGGCCATCGGGACGTAAGCTTCGTATTGCAAAGTGACCGTTCGTTTACCTTGCGTCCATTCCCTAGTCGTTCCGACGAATGCGATCGCGGCGCCGTGATCGGGGTGATACACTCTCGCTAAGGCTTCTCCCGTATCCAGGGGCTTGTCCGATATCCAATAACGCGGAATGCTCCCGGATACCGGATCAAGTTCATCGGAATCGCCGGAGCCTCCGGACACCGGGGGTAATAAGGCGAGTTCGTCCGCGGATTCGACGATGGCCTCGTCATTGGCGTATGCTTGATTGCGCGCCACGAAACATATCGCGAGCAGGTCGGCATGCTCGGGGAATTGCTCGGCCAACAATCGTTTCAACTGCCCCGCAGTCAACGATTCATGCTCCCATGAAGGTTGCAAAGAGCGGGTTCCAAACCGCTCGGCAAGCCCCGCGAATAGGGCTATCGTCCATCTATTAGCCATCGTTAAGCACAACTTCCTTCCGTGAAACCTTAAACATTCCTTTCGTCAAGCATACCATATCAACCCCGAAAATGTTATGCTAGAGGGACATTAGAGAGGGTCTGGGAGGGTTGCGTAATGTCGCGGTTATTCGACTGTTTCGGTAGAGAGCATACGTACTTGCGTATATCCGTTACTGACCGGTGCAACCTCCGTTGCTTATATTGCATGCCCGAGGAGGGCATGACTTTCATGGAGCAAGATAAGCTTTTGTCCTATTCTCACATCCTTGAAGTGGCTTCGGCCGCGGCGAAACTCGGCATTCGTAAATTCAGGATTACCGGCGGCGAACCGCTCGTAAGGCCCGGCTTGAACGAACTGGTCGCGGGAATCGCGGAGCTTCCGGGCGTTGAAGATATTTCTCTAACGACGAACGGTCTGTTGCTTGCGCCGCAAGCGGCCGGATTAAAGCAAGCCGGACTTACGCGCGTCAACGTCAGCCTGGATACTATGGACGGCGCGCGCTTTAAGTTCATTGCCCGGCGCGGGAATCTCGACAAAGTATGGGAAGGCATCGAAGCTGCCGCCGAGGCCGGCCTGAATCCGATCAAGCTGAACTGCGTGCTGCTCAAGGGAGTAAACGAGGATGAGATCGGTCGTTTCCTGAAGTTGTCGATAGAGCAACCGTTGCACGTACGGTTTATCGAATACATGCCGATCGGGCACGACGACGCAGGTTGGCGCGGTCATTACCTTCCGCTTACGCGGGTATTGGAAGAAGCAGCCCGCCTAGGGTATGAATTGGAACGCGCGGAAGGGCCTGGGGGAAGCGGGCCCTCCGAGAACTGGAGAATCGTCGGCGGAGCGGGAACGTTCGGCTTGATTCATCCGATCAGCGAACATTTCTGCAAGAACTGCAACCGGTTAAGGTTAACGGCGGACGGACATCTTAAACCTTGCTTATATTGGGTAGACGAATTAAACGTCAAGCCCGCGATCGGGTCGCCCGATGCGATGGAAGAGCTATTCCATAGAGCGATGAATATCAAGCCGGAGAATCACGAGATGGCCGCTTTGCTAGCGGGAGAACATCAAAGCCATGTGCCGACGGAGCGGCGGATGTCGCAGATCGGCGGTTAGGAGAGAACCCATTTGTCCTTGACCGTAATTTTGCTGAATGGCCAGACTAACTTAACAACAACTTATGCGATGACCGAACTGGCGAAAGGCTCATTTTCGGCCGAAGACCGCGACCAGCTGACCGAAGGGTTGAAAGCGCGATGACGACGATGAGGCCCGGAGTTACGTTGACTTTGCTGCATACGAATGATTTACATAGTCATTTCGAAGAAGCTTCCCGCATCGCCCGTTACATCGCCCAGACGAAAGACGCCGTTGACGCCGATCGGCTCATTGTCGTCGATTGCGGAGATTTTCTCGATCGCGCCCGAATGGAAACGGAGGGCACCAAGGCAGCCGTCAACGTAGCTCTGCTCGAACGTATCGGCTACGACGCGGTTGCGTTCGGCAATAACGAAGGACTTAGCTACACGCTGGACGAATTGAACGGAATATTCCATGAAACGTCCGTTCCGATCGTCTGCGCGAATATGACCATGAAGGAAACCGGAGCTCAACCGCGATGGATGGTTCCCACTTTAAAACTCGTGAAATCGGGCATCCGGCTCGGTTTTATCGGGGCGACGGCGGCGTATGAGAGCTACTATAAGCTTCTGGGCTGGAACGTAGCCGATCCGTTCGAGATCGTCTCGAGAGAGGTAGAACGGCTGCGACCGGAGGTGGACGTGCTTATCGTGTTATCCCACCTCGGATTGCGGTTCGATGAGCGTCTTGCGGAGGGAAATCCGGGAATCGACCTTATTCTAGGCGGCCATACGCACCACCTATTGGAGGTGCCGTTAACCGTCGGACGGACGGCGATCTGCGCGGCGGGTAAATTCGGAGCTTATGTCGGACATTTGGAGCTTGAGATCGGAGCCGACGGGAAGCTCGGGAAGATCACCGGAGGAAGCAAGGCAACGGAGGATTGGCTCCAAGACGCGGGGATAGATGATCTGGTCGGAGAATTCCGCGAGCTAGCGAAGCGCGATATGAACCGGCAGATCGCTTTGTTGCAGGAACCGCTTGATCGGCGGTACGACCGCGAATCGCCGTTGCCCACTTTGCTTGCCGGCGCGGTTCGCCGCTTGACGGGAGCTGAGCTCGGTTTGGTGAACGCCGGGCAATTCTTGGAAGGATTGCCGGCCGGACCGGTGACGGAGGAAACGATTCACGCGATTTGCCCGTCTCCGATTAATCCTTGCGCGATCAAACTCGACGGGAAAACGATCGTCCGATCGTTGGAGGAAAGTTTGTTGTCGGAGTTCCAAGAGATGGAAATACGGGGCTTCGGGTTTCGTGGTAAGGAACTGGGGTCGTTGTGCGTAGACGGCTTGGCTATTACGGCCGATCTCGCCCAAGCTCCTTATCGGAAAGTGAAGTCCGTCTATGTGAACGGAGTCCCTTTAGATCCGGAACGCCTATATACGGTAGGTACGTTGGATATGTTTTCGTTCGGCGTCGGTTACCTCGGGTTGAAGGAAGGACGGGACGTGCGTTATTTTTTGCCCGATTTCATCCGCGACCTGCTGTCCAAGGCGCTTAACGAAGAGGATTCGGTCGCGGATTGCCGAATGCCGAGATGGCGTTACGAATGATCCGAGGCCGTACAGTTCATATCGAAGATCATCATTTTAATTTATAGGAGTGAATGTTAAACATGTTGCATTGGTTCGATTCGGTCATTCTCGGGATCGTGGAAGGTTTAACGGAATTTTTGCCGGTCTCTTCCACGGGTCACATGATTCTCACGAATAAATTGTTAGGTTTCGAAGAAGCTCCGGAACAACTGAAAACGTTCGAAATCGTTATTCAATTCGCAGCGATTCTCGCGATCGCGATCGTCTATCGTCGCAAAATTCTTCAAGTATTCGGATTAGGACGGGAACAATCCGTTCGCGGTTTATCGGTGGACGCGTTGCCGAAACGGCGCCTGAATCTGATCCACGTTGCGCTTGGAATCATCCCCCCGCTCGGAATCGCGTTCGTCTTCCGACATTTCATTAAGGAAATCGGGTTCCATACCGCTCCGGTATTGTGGGCGCTCGTCGCCGGGGGGATATATATGTGGATTACGGAGGCGTTGTACGATTCCGGAAAGATCAAACGCACTGCAGAGACGATGGACGACATTTCGTACAAGCAGGCTTTGCTCATCGGCGTGCTGCAATGCATATCCGCATTATGGCCGGGCTTCTCCCGTTCGGGTTCCACCATCGCGGCGGGGATGCTGGGCGGCGTCAGTTACCGCGCTTCCGCGGATTTCTCCTTCTTCATCGCGATTCCGATCATGACGGTGGCGACGGGATACGAAGTTTTGAGCAATATCGACAATTTCCGTTCCGGACAGATCGATATCGGATTCCTGCTGACCGGTTTTATCGTTTCCTTCTTCGTGGCATGGATTGTGGTCGTCGCCTTCTTGAAGGTGCTGCAAAAGCTTAAATTGAAATACTTCGCGTGGTATCGCTTCTTGGTGGCGGCTTTGTTCTATCTGCTCATCATGCGTTAACCCTTAACTGCCGAAACTTGTCGATTTTTGTGGGAAAATGCAACACTTCCTATAGCATTCTCTTCAAACTTGAGGTAATATAACCGATGTTAACTATATGGGAAGTTTTGCCTTTCCGCTTATGATCGTATGACAAGGGAGGGAGTATTGACGAAATGCGCATGGTGCCGATTTCATTAAGTCGGCCGGGGATGAAACTGGCCAAAAAAATCTTTTCCGACGACGGCATCGTTCTTCTGGCTGAAGGCGTCGAACTGACGTCTACGTTGATTCGCCGATTGGGAGAATGCGGAATCAGCTTCCTCTACGTCCAGGATGCCAGAACGGAAGGCTTGGTCGTTCCGGAGTTGATTAGCGAAGAGACGCAACGGCGCACGATGCAAACGATACGCGCCGCGTTCAAAGATATCGTGGATCAACCCCATCGGAACAAAAACGGTACGTATCCGTACGTCGGTCGTAAGATGCGGGAAACCATGCATATGATCTTGGACGATCTAGGGCGCAACGAAGATGCGATGATCATGCTGATGAACTTGCATACCGTAGATCATTATTTATACAGGCATTCTTTGAACGTTTGCGTTTATACGACGCTTCTGGGCATGTCATACGGATATTCCCACGAGCAGCTTGTCACGCTGGGGCTTGGCGCGCTGCTGCATGATGTCGGCAAAACCCAAATATCGATGAACGTACTGCTTAAGCCCGGATCGCTCTCCGACAGCGAATTCGAAGAGATGAAGCGACATGCGGAACGCGGCTTTTATTTGTTGAAAGACGAGCCCAACATCCCTTTACTGTCCGCTCATTGCGCCTATCAGCACCACGAGCGGATCGACGGTTCGGGTTATCCGCGGGGAATCAAGGGCGACGAGATTCATGAATACGCCAAGTGGATTGGCATCGTCGATTCTTACGATGCCATGACGAGCCAGCGGATGTATCGTAAAGCGATGCTTCCTCACCAGGCGGTCGAAGCCCTTTATTCGGGGAGCGGCACCTTGTACGATACATTAATGTTGCGTGCTTTCCGCGATAAAGTGGCAATTTACCCGATCGGGTTAACAGTCAAGCTGAATACCGGGCAAAGCGCGATTGTCTGCGATATTAACTCGACTTGCGCCCATCGTCCCGTTATTCGCGTTATAACCGACGAAGAAGGCGTTGAACTGAAGGTTCCTTTCGATATGGATTTGTCCAAACATTTGAGCGTACTGATCTCCAAGATCGAGTTAGGCAGCGAACAGAGCAATCCGATGCCCGCCTAGACCGACATGAAAGCTGTCCTCCCCGTTGCGATTTCCGCGGGAGGGACAGCTTATTTCATGCTTATCGTTTGTTTTTATGTCTCCCGACCAGTACAATAAAAGGAACGTATCAGATGACAGGAGTATGAACGATGCATGCATTGACCCAACCGGCCGCGACGGCTCCCTATGCGCCGCCGACAGGCTGGACACGACTTTCCCCGACTTATGACCCATGGGATCCGATTCGCTCCTTACAACGCTACGGACGGCATGAGCTTACGAGCGTAGAATTGACCGTTACGCACTTGTGCAATATGAGATGCGAGCATTGCGCCGTCGGAGATAGCCTAACGATGAGAGAAGCGCCTCATATACCGCTTGATTTGTTGTTTAAGCGGCTCGACGAAGTGCAACGTTTAGAGACGATCAGCATGACCGGAGGAGAGCCAACCTTTAGCATGGACACGGTCAGGAACATTTTGCTGCCCGTGTTGAAATATGCCCGCGAGCGGGGAATCCGGACGCAATTAAACTCGAACGTAACGATGGATTTCGAGAGATACGAGCTTATCGCTCCTTTTCTTGACGTGATGCACATATCCTTTAACTATACGCAAGCGGAGGACTTTCATCAGATTGGGTTCGCCCGAACGGGACGGAACGTGCGCCCCGAGACGACTTCGAAGATGTACGAAAGAATGGTCGACAACGCGCGCAAGCTATCTCAAGGCGGCTTGTTCGTTTCGGCCGAATCAATGATCAATTACCGTACGCATCGGTCTATCGCGGAAATCCATCGGTTAATCGAAGAAATGGGCTGCGTGCGGCATGAAGTCCATCCAATGTACCCGAGCTCTTTCGCTTCCGGCCTTCCAGCCATTACAAGGGGGGAAATGTTCGAGGCAGTGGAGACCTTGCTCGACGTCCGCAATCCGGAGATGTGGATGTTGTTCGGCACTTTGCCGTTTTTCGCCTGCAGCGAAGACGAGGAAGAACGGCGTTTGGTGCGCAGGCTAAGGGAATCGAAGAACGTTACCGTACGCAATGATCCGGATGGCCGTAATCGGGTAAATGTTAATATGTTCAGCGGCGACGTATACGTAACGGACTTCGCTTCCGTGCCTCCTTTCGGCAACGTTCGCGGCGAGAAGCTGGACGACGTATTCGCCAAATGGAGGGATCATCCGATGCAACAAGCGGTCAATTGCCACTGCGAGACGGCTAGTTGCTGCGGGCCGAATTTGTTAGTCGCCGACATGTATTACCGAGGTACCGATTTCACGGTCAGAAAAGCCGGCTTATAGGCAAAATAGGCATTTATTTTCGGACGTTAAACAAGGAGGAGCACGATAGAATTGCACTTTCAATGGAGTTTAATTATTTGGAACGTCGTTCTTGTCTTGTTCTTAGTGTTCCTGAACGGTTTCTTCGTCGCTTCGGAATTCGCCCTCGTAAAAGTGCGGCAAACCCGGTTGCAGCAATTAAACAACGAAGGCAACACGCGCGCGAAGTACGCTCTTAAGGTGAACAAAAGATTGGATGCTTATTTGTCCGCTACGCAGCTAGGCATAACGCTTGCGTCGCTCGGTCTCGGTTGGGTGGGAGAACCGGCGATCGCCGACTTGATCATCACTCCTTTGCTTCACGATTTCGGCGTGACCGACGAAACGGTCATTCATACGATCGCGTTTGCCGTGGCTTTCTGCATCATCACCTTCCTGCACATCGTTCTAGGCGAATTAGCTCCGAAGTCTCTGGCCATTCAGCGTTCGGTCGGCGTATCCCTGTGGTTATCCGCTCCGTTGCTCGTATTCCATAAAATATTTCTTCCCGTTATTTGGTTCCTTAACGGCACTGCCAATCGTCTCCTGAAATTAGTCGGCGTAGAACCGGCAAGCGAGCACGAAGCGGCGCATACGGAGGAAGAAATCAGAATTCTCATGAACCAAAGCGCCAAGAGCGGCATCATCGACAAGGACGAAATGACGTTGTTCGACAACGTGTTCGAATTCGCCGACCGGGTCGCTCGCGAGGTTATGTTACCAAGAACGGATATGGATTGCCTATTCTCCAACCTTTCCTTCGCGGACAACATGAAGCTGGTGTACGCGACGAAGCATACCCGCTACCCGGTCGGACTTGAAGATAAAGACCAGATCCTCGGGTTCGTACATATTACGGATTTGCTTACTTCGGATCCGGACGAAGAGCATGACCTGAAACAATTTTTGCGACCGATACTCAGCGTGCCCGAATCGATGGAAGTAAGTAAAATCCTCAAACTGATGCAGCGCAAAAAGTCGCAGGTAGCGATCGTCATCGACGAATACGGCGGAACGGCCGGCATGCTAACCGCCGAGACGATTCTCGAAGAACTCGTAGGCGAGCTGCACGACGAATTCGACGACGAATTGCCGACGGTCGTCGTGAAAGGGGAATTAACTTCCGTGGACGGGCGTATTCTTATTGAAGACGTCAACGATCTGCTCGGCTTGGATATCCAGGACGAGGAAGTCGATTCCATCGGCGGATGGCTGTTTAATCATCTGGAGGGCGACATTTCCAAAGGGCAAAAAGTATTCCACGAGAATTACGTATTCGAGATCGCTCAAACGGAACGTCTGAGAGTTCAGCGGGTGCATATTTACAAAAATAAAATCGCGTTAGTGGACAACGCCGTTCCGGAAAGGCACCAAGAGGATTCAACTTCATAGGGACACAGGAGGCGGGAGAGGGGAAAGGCTATGCCGATTCGGACCTTGCTTTTAATGGTCGCCTCCGTCGTTTTCTTGTACTTGTTGTTTACGGTCGGCGCGCCGTTCTTGCTGGCGCTCGTGACGGCAATCTTCTTGGAGCCGTTAACCTTGTTACTGATGGGCAGAGCGAAAATGAATCGGCTAACCGCTTCGACGATCTCGAGCACGCTGTTCACGACCGTATTGCTCGGCTTATTGGGACTGATCGGGATGAAACTGATCATCGAGCTGCGGACCTTCTTCGACAAGCTGCCCGATATGCTCGAAAGCGCGAATACATACATCCGCGAACTTCTAAATCAAGCGCAGCGATACTCCAATAATGGAGAAAATCCGGTGCCCGATCAGCTCGAACAATGGCTGTCCAATATGACTTCGGCATTAGGCCAACTATCGGCGAAAATGTCCGGTATCTTGTTCGGATTCGCTTCGGGAATTCCCGATTTCTTTATTTTCTTCATCGTGTTTCTAGTTGCCTTATACTTGTTCACGTTAAGCTTGCCGATGATGAAGAACTCTTTCCTTTCTTTGTTCGAGGAAAAATCCAAGCTGCAGGTCGAACAAGTGCTGCTAAGCCTTCGTCAATCGGTATTCGGTTTTCTGCGGGCGCAATTATTCATCAGTCTCATTACTTATTTGCTCTCTTTCATCGGATTGCTCTTAATCGGTACGGGCTATCCGCTTGCGATCGCCCTGGTTATCGTCGTCGTGGATATATTACCGGTGTTAGGCGTCGGTTCCGCTCTTATTCCCTGGGCAATATACCGCATCGCTCTCGGAGATATGTATACCGGTATTGGATTGGTGATTTTGTTCCTGGTCATCACGGTCGTTCGACGTATCGTCGAGCCGAAAATATTGGGCGACGCCGTGGGTATCGGGGCGCTGTCCGCTCTAATCAGCTTATATGTCGGGTACGAGCTCGTCGGCGTCGTCGGCGTATTCCTTGGACCGATCGTCGTTATCGTATTCTCGGCGATGCGCAAGGCTGGCTTGTTCGACTTCAAAATCAAGTTTCAATGACGTTCTAAAATCAGTTAGACCATGCGGCGTTAATCGGCTGCTTGGTCTTCTTTTGGTTTTCAGGAAGAAACGGGCGCCGGAAGGCATAGGATAGAAACGGAGACGCAAGCGTGAGCGGCGAGCTAAGCGATACGCCGCGCCAGAGGAGGTTAGAGCGCATGTATGATGCCCAGTGGAGAGATTGGAAGCCGTTCGTCAGCCCCAACGATCCCTGTCCGCCCATTCGCGTAAAGTGGTATATCGTTCCGCCGAATCAGTATATTCATTTTCAACCGATGAACTTGCCGCAATTTACGCTTGAGGAAGCGTTGCAACGCGGCACATTGTGGCCGGCGCTTTTCAGCCCGTATCCTTCCAGACGCATGGCTAAAGGGGGAAAGGCGAATGGCTGAACGGAACGAACGCGATGAACGCGACGAACGTCAGGATAGAAGCAGGAAACCGGAGCCGGCGACGCGGAACATCGAGGACCACTGCAGAGAGCTGCTAGAGCTTCAGAAGGTGGATTTCGCGTTGGTGGAATTAACATTGTATTTGGACACCCATCCGACGGATATGCAAGCGGTGCAGCAGTTTAATCAGTTAGCGCAGCGGAGGCAACAGATCGCGGCCGAGTTCGAGATGAAGCATGGACCGCTGCTGCAGTTCGGTCATAGCTTCAGCAGATTTCCGTGGCAGTGGGTAGAAACCCCGTGGCCATGGCAAGTGTGAGGAGGAGGCGAGGGGATGTGGATCTATGAGAAGAAGCTGCAATATCCGGTGCGGGTGAGCAAATGCGACCCCCGAATGGCCCGTTACTTAGTCGAGCAATACGGCGGCGCCGACGGCGAGCTATCGGCGGCTCTGCGTTACTTAAACCAACGGTATTCGATACCGGATAAGGTTATCGGTTTGCTGACGGATATTGGAACGGAGGAATTCGCGCATCTCGAGATGATCGCCACGATGATCTATAAGCTTACGAAGGACGCGACGCCCGAGCAGCTCGAGGCGGCGGGGCTCGGAGCGAACTTCGTGAACCATGACGGCGGGATGTTCTACAACAACGCGGCGGGCATGCCGTGGACCGCGGCATACATTGCCACTAAGGGAGATCCGATCGCCGATCTCTACGAGGACATCGCCGCGGAAGAGAAGGCGAGGACGACTTATCAGTGGCTAATCGATTTCACGGACGACGTCGATATCCAGGACAGCTTGAAGTTCCTGCGCGAGCGGGAAATCGTGCATTCCTTGCGGTTCAAGGAAGCGGTCGAGATGCTGAAAGCGGATAGGGAGCAGAAGAAGGTTTATTGAAGCTTTCAAATGAGCGAAAACTCCCTCGGCGGGGAGTTTTTATCTTTGTATGAGCACTTTCAGCCTTTTCTTAAATCCGCAAGCTTATACGTCTTGTTTTGATTGTTCTCATGAATGACGACCTCGCCGTTATCGAGGAACGAATTATTTATTTTTCTAAATTAGGGGCAACCTTCCATATCATAAAGCGTATTACTTGGTGAAGCGAGTTGCGACGAAAGGGGGGGAATGCCAAAATGGAAACCGTATTGATCGCGTTATTCGGCATCGGGGTCGGCTACGCGATATTGTCGGCCATCGTAGGGGATCTGTTCGGACTGGAATATCATACGGGAGAACTGCCCTTCTTATCGCCGACGATCATCGCCACGTTCCTGACCGTGTTCGGAGGAATCGGGTACATGCTGCTACATAATACCGATTGGACCGCGATTCCCGTTGCCAGCGTGTCCCTGCTTGCCGCGCTTGGCGTATCTTCGCTCGTATTGTTCCTCGTCGTTATTCCGTTGCATGCGGCGCAGAAAGGCGAGGCATTGTCCGCGAAAATGATGATCGGACTGGAAGCGAAGGTGATTACTTCGATCGAATCCAAACGCCTGGGAGAGATCGTATATGAGCAAGGAGGTACCAGAACCAGCGCGCCAGCCAAAGGAAATGGGGACCAAGACATACCTTACGGCACGGAAGTGAGAATCGTAGACGAATTAGCAGGTACTTTCGTAGTGGAGAAGCTTTAAGGATACAACAACAGATGGAGAAAACGAGAGGATGGTTTTGTTAAACATGGACGCGACGTTGTATATTCCGGTAGGCATTATTATCGCTGTTCTTTTATTAATTATCGTATTCGCTTCCAGGTATCGCACGGTAAAGGCGGATGAAGCCATGATCGTGACGGGGGCGCTCACCCGCGATGGCATGAAAATCGTCAAGGCGGGAGGCACGTTCGTCTGGCCGGTCGTGCAGAATGCCTCTTTCCTGTCCCTTCAAGTGCACACTCTCGATATTCATACGCCGGAAGTATACACGGTTCACGGCGTACCCGTCATGGTCGACGGCGTGGCGCAAATCAAGATCAAGGGCGACCAAGAATCGATATCCACCGCGGCGGAGCAATTTTTGGGTAAACAGGACGAGGAGCTCAAAAGTATCGCCACCCAGACGATGGAGGGCCACCTGAGAGCCATTCTAGGAACGATGACCGTAGAAGACGTCTATAAGAACCGGGAAGAGTTCGCGAAGAACGTTCAGGAGGTTGCCGCAAGCGATCTGAACAAGATGGGTTTGCAGATCGTATCGTTCACGATCCGTGACGTCAGGGATAAGAACGGATATCTGGATGCTCTCGGTCAGCCGCAGATCGCATCGGTCAAGCGGGACGCGGAGATCGCCAAGGCGAATGCGCTACGTGACGAACAAGTCGCCAAGTCCAAAGCGTTGGAGGACGGCAAAAAAGCGGAATTCACGGCGGAGACGAACATCGCGGAGGCGAATAAAGCGATGGAAGTCAAGAAAGCGGTTTTCAAGCAAGAACAAGACATGAAGAAAGCGGAAGCCGACCAAGCTTATAAGCTTCAAGAAGCCCGCTCGATGCAGTCGGTCAAAGCCGAGGAGATGCAAATCCAAGTCATCGAGCGGGAGAAGCAGATCGAACTGGAAGCCAAAGAGATCGAGCGCCGCGAGAGGGAACTCGTAGCGACGGTGAAGAAGCAGGCGGAAGCGGAGCGTTTCGCTCAAGAGCAACGGGCGGAAGGCGATCGTTACCAGATCGAAGCGAAGGCCAAGGCGGAAGCGGAATCGGTTCGCTTAGCCGGTAATGCGAACGCGGACAAGGAAAGAGCGGAAGGTACGGCAGAAGCCGACGTCATCAGACTGAAAGGACTCGCGGAAGCGGAAGCGAAAGACAAAATCGCCGATGCGTTGCGGAAATACGGCGAAGCGGCCGTTATCGAACTGATCGTCGACAAGTTTCCGGAGATTGCCAGGGCGATCGCGGAACCGCTGTCGAAGACGGAGAAAATCGTTATCGTCGACGGCGGCGGAGGACCGAACGGGGGCGCCGGCAAGGTGACGGGCTACGTAACCGATCTGTTGGCCAAGATGCCGGAGACGGTCGGGGCGTTAACCGGCGTGGACTTAAACCAGTGGCTTCGCAAGCTTGCTCAAAGAGATCAACCGATCGAGAAATAGTCATAATGCTCTTTATCGTGACTTTAGACCGTTTGTTTGTCGGTCTAAAGTCTTATTTTTTTTGATGAATGACAAGGATTTAGTAGATTTTCGTCGAATTGTCGGGATAGAATGGAGAATAGCTTTCAGAATAACGGGCGGATAGGGGAGCGCGTATGCAACTACATAGAGGATTCAAGCTTAGGTCAATCGTAAACGCGCTCGTTCTGATTACGGTTGTGGCAACGCTTACCATAACTTCGTTTATTTCATACCGAAGCGAGAAGCAATCGCTTACTCGGATGACCTTTCAATTAAACCAGGTGTATGCCGAGAAAATCTCGGATACCGTGAATCATTTATTCGAAGGAATGAAAACAAGTCTTGCCGTTACGGGACAGTTTCTATCGACCGATTTAGAAAGGCCGGATCTCCATGAACAGCTGGTGCTTTTCCAACGCAGTCACTCCGAATTTAATGCCGTCTTTATTTTCGACAAAAACGGCTTGCTCGTAGACGCGTCCAACATGGACCCGAACAAGAAAGGAAGTAAAGTCAACTCCATCGGAGTCGTCCAAGCGCTTCATGAACAACGGCCGATCGTATCGGAACCTTATGTCAGTTCAGCGATTAACAAGCTGATCGTGATGGTCAGCGAGCCTCTTCGCGACGAAACGGGCAATTACATCGGCTTTATCGGCGGTTCGATCCGGCTGCACGAAACGAACATTTTCCAGACGCTTCTAGGAAGCGCGCCTAATCAAGAAGGTGGTTCCTATGCTTATGTCGTGAGCTCTTCCAGCCATCTGCTGTACCATCCGGACGATAGCCGGATCGGCGAGGAGGTTAAAGGTAACGAAGCGATCATTGAGGTCTTGCAAGGACGTAATGGGTCTAAAAGAATAATTAATTCTAAAGGCGTGGACATGCTGGCCAGCTATGCCTATATCAAGTCGGCGTCGTGGGGCATCGTCGCCCAGACGCCAACGGAGATCGTCCTTTCCGCATCCCGCAAGCTCGTGGTTAAGCTCGTTCTTTACATGTTGCCCGCATTGCTTGTATTCATGGCTTTAATCTATTGGGCGATCGGGATGTTATCGTCGCCGTTATCCAAGCTGGCGACGTTCGCGTCGCAATTGTCGCCCAAGAATAGCGCGGGGGATGAAATGCCCCGCATTCATAGGTTGAATTACGAAGCCAACGAACTGCACAAAGCAATCGGCAGGGCGACCCGACATTTCCGTTCCCAATTGGACAATCTATACTTGGAAGCGCAGACCGATCCTCTGACCGGATTGCACAATAGAAGGACAATGGATCGTTTTCTCAAGAGCTGGATCGCCGAAGGAACGCCTTTTTCGCTCATCGTGATGGATTTGGATCATTTTAAGCGGGTCAACGATACTTTCGGACATGACAAGGGCGACGAAGTTCTCAAATTTTTGTCGGGCATGATGCTGCGTCAATTAAGCAATAATCGGATTTGTTGCCGGTTCGGCGGAGAGGAGTTCGTAGTACTCGTGCCGAATGAGGACATCGGAGCGGCTTTGGCGGATGCGGAGCGGATTTGCAAGCTGATGTCGGAGACGAAAAGTCCCACTGGGGATATCGTTACGGTGTCCGCCGGGGTGGCCCTGTTCCCGAACGCCTCGGATAATGCGGAAGGACTTTTCCGCGCGGCAGACCAAGCGCTTTATTTGGCCAAACGCAACGGGCGCAACCGAGTAGAAAAGATAAGCACTCCGGTCGCAGCCGAGCAAGTCCTATAACGGAGGGGTTTCGCATCAAGATAAACGTCAAATTATTATTCGCCCGTTCCTTTCTCTTAAGCGTAATTTGCGGACTTCTATTCGCGGGTATCGCGATTATGGTCGGCGAGCATGCGATCGCTTGGTTCGACGATCGGGTCATCGCGAAAGTTCAGGGCTTGGAATCGAATTCGCTTACGGGTTTCATGAAGTTTTTCACGGCGATCGGCGCCGGAATTCCGGTCGTCGCCATTACCGCGGTCGCTATGGCTTTTTTGTATTTTGTTCTGAAGCATCGCCTTGAGCTTGTGTTTTTTACAGTCGTCGTCGTCGGCTCCGCGTTGTTGAACATGGTGCTGAAGCTAGCGTTCCGGAGGGAGCGCCCGACGCTGCATCGAATTGCCGAGGCAAGCGGATTCAGTTTTCCGAGCGGTCATTCGATGGCCGCGTTTACCCTGTACGGGGTTCTGTGTTTCTTGCTTTGGAAGCATATCCGACACCCGTTCGGACGCTTCGCGATGATATTGTTCGGGTGTTTGCTGACCGCGACGATCGGGATAAGCCGAATCTACTTGGGCGTTCACTATCCTAGCGACGTCGTTGGGGGGTACTTGTGCAGCGGGATGTGGTTGGCGGCGTCAATCGGGTATTATCAGCATAGTTTGGAACATCGGATTGTCAATCGGGCGTCGCGATAGTCCTGGAAGAGTATCGCCTGTTTTTGTCCCCCTATTACAAGCCTTTACATACACTGAATTCGGAAAGAGGCAATATGAATTCAGGAGGAATGCGAATTGCCGCAGCATGTGGGGAGCAAGCGGAAAAAAACTTCCGCGCTGTTGCAAGAGAAATCGTTAAAGCCTCTCGTGCTTACAACCGTTACTTTGAACCGATCGAGTCTCGGGGCGATGTTAGCGAAATACGGCATGGTGTACGTTAAACCGAACGTCGGTACCCATGGGAACGGGGTTATGAAAGTCGAGCATGCCGATGGACGATATCGGTTTCAACTCGGATTGACGCCGCTTTCCTACAAGACGTATGACCAACTATTCGCTGCGATTCGCAGACGTACCGGAGGCAAGGATTACTTGGTTCAACGAGGCATTCGATTGTTGAAATACAAGGGGCGCCGTTTCGATCTTCGCGTAATGGTTCAATGGACGCCGCGAAGAACATGGGAGACGACGGGTATCATCGGGAGAGTCGCGGCTCCCCGCAAAATCGTTACCAATTACCATAGCGGCGGAACTCTAATGGCACCGACCAATCTGTTAACGGCCAATATGGGCAAGGGCGCAGCCGATTTGAAGCTCCGTTCGTTGCGAATAATGGGCATGCGAGCGGGACAGGCTTTGAGGCGAAGATTTCCGAGAGTATGCGAGATCGGTCTCGACGTCGGACTGGACGAATCAGCGAAACCATGGATCATCGAGGTTAATACGATGCCGGATCCCTATATTTTCAGGAAGCTTGGCGATCCGTCCATTTTCAGGAAGATCCGGCGTTATGCCAAAGCTTACGGCCGTTAATAGCTTCAAGCATGATAAGCCCCCCGACTCGGGGGCTTTTTGCTGCTCCGGCGACGGGCAATCCAACCCGATTTTCTTTACGCGGCGAGCATGATGAGGTAGGATAGGATAAAAACTTCCGGGGGGACTCGCATGAACGATAACAAGGAAAACGGCACTATCTTGCCCGATGCGGTCATATTCGATTTAGACGGCACGTTATTCCAGACCGAGACTTTGCTGGAGACGGTTCACCGACGCGTGTTCGAGACGCTTCGCGAGGAAGGACTGTACACGCTGCCGCTTCCTTCGATCGACACGTTGCTCGGTTCGCTGGGCATGCTGCTTTCGGATATTTGGAAGCGGGTCATGCCGGAGGGATCGGCGGAAGCGCATGAGCGAGCGAACGTATTGTTGCTGCAATACGAGATGGAGGAGCTGGCGACGGGACGCGGTCATTTGTATCCCGGCGTCATCGAGACGTTAAGGGAGCTTCGCGAGAGAGGCATCCGGTTGTTTATCGCCAGCAACGGTCTGGAGGAATACGTAAAAGGCGTTCCGACGCTCAAGGGCATAGGCGATTGGTTCGAGGGGATGTATAGCGCGGGCGAGTTCGCCACGGCGACCAAAGTCGATCTCGTTCGCCGGTTGTTGGACGCGTACGGCGTCCAAAGCGCTTGGATGGTCGGCGATCGTTCGTCCGACGTCGAAGCGGGCAAACGCAACGGCTTGTTCGTCGTCGGGTGCGACTACGCGGGTTTCCGGCGCGATGGCGAATTGGACGGCTCCGATGCCGTTATCCAATCGTTTCCGGAGTTGCTTCGGCTTCTGAAGCAAAACTAACGAAGTGGTTAACAATCTAAATTGGCCCCGAAAGTCTAATCAGGACCTTCGGGGCTATTTCGTTTCTAATAACGCGCATACAGTCGGCCGGATGATTGACTGTACTCGGAGATTAATTCGACGAGCTGCCGTCGATTCAACATCTCCACGTTCTCCGACGTTTCGGATCTCTGATTGCGCACCTCTTTCTTCTGTCGGTAAAACCACATTGCGTATTCGATCGGACGTACGATGGCGTTCCGATACACCTCGAGTTCCCCCGCTTGCTTAAACACTTCCCTCGACGGTTTCGGATTGACTTCGATGAGCCATACTTTTCCTTTGCGGTCGATCGCAAGGTCGAGCGCAAGCTCGCATAAAGCTCCGTACGTGGCTTCCAAGTGATGGGCAACGTTGATTCCGAAAGTTTCGGCCGTTTCGCGAACCGAGGCGATCGAAGCTTCGTTGCCTATCCACTGCCGGAGCAACGAGTTCATGGAGGTGGCTACTCCTCCGCCGTGAAGATTGGAAGTGATGCTACGGAGCGGACCGACCCGTCCGGCGCAGCCCGTCACTTCCCAGGCGCCGGAGCCGTTCTTCTGCACGAGCATGCGGTAATCGTGAATTCGCCCGTTCGGCAGCTTGATGTCTAATCCTTGCTGCACGATATAGCTGTCGCCGTGCATATCCCAGTTCCCGAGCGCAGATGAAAGACTGCCCCTGGAAATGTTACGTGGCTGCACGATACTCCGCGAATGGTTGCGGCCTTGCAGCAGCAAATTCCCATCGCTCGAACGATCGATCCGAAGGATGCCCCGACCGCCGGTTCCGTTGATCGGCTTCAAATAAACCGTCGGAAATTTTTTGAGCATCTGAGCCACTTCATCCGAGGATTGATAAGCTCTCGTTAACGGAAGATGCGGCCGAAAGGCCGCGACCTTGCTCAAAGTACGATAGACCGTCCATTTATTGCGCAGCGGCCGGTTAAGGAATTGGAGATGGGAATAACGTTTGCGGAACGCCAGCAATTGCTGGAACCGTTCGCTTCTCTGTATCCGGCAACGGTCATAGATGACGTTCGGGAAGCGTACCCAGCGCCGGCTCCATTTTTTCGCATCCGGATCGAAGATCAACGCATGGATCTTGCCTTCGTTATCTTCGACGTCTTGCGGCGTAAACACGAAGACGGACAACCCGATTTTTCTGCCCTCCGAGATCATCTTCTCGTATACCGGTCGTTCTTCGAGTTTCTTGGAATTGTTTAAATAAAGCGTCAGGATGCCAAGCACGGGCTTAGTCATCGGGAGTCTCGCCTCCGTGACGGGAGCGCCGGCGACGAGAGGATGAAGCGGAAACGCGTTATCAAAGTCAAGATGACGCGCCTCCTTTGGACGTTTGCTTCAAGCGGTGCAGGTAAAGGCTGTATTGGAATATTCGTTCCAACGACTTATTGCGGATATGAGGTTCGTCGAATTTCATCGGCTTCGAATTTGCTTCGAAGAACCAGACATGCCCGGTCATGTCGACGCCTAGGTCCATGGACATTTCGCAGAGTCGATAATGGCATGAACGTTCGATTTGCTTCGCCAGTGAGAGCGCGGTTCTGTGTACTTTCAAGAGCACTTTGCTTGTTTTCTCTTTGCCGAAGATCGAAACGAGCAGCTTCTCCGGATCGTCGATATTCCCTCCGCGCGGTACGTGGGTCGTAATGCTCGAATCGCCGGCGACTCGCGCGCCGATTCCGGACATTTCCCATTTCCCTGCTCCGTTTTTCTGAGCGAGCGCCCGGAGGTCAAACGGCCGGCCGTTCACTGCCGCGAGAGCAATGCCTTGCTGAGCGATGTAGGGCTCTCCGAGAATGTCGGATTGCTTTACGATCCGATCCCACAGCCGATTCATCGTACTGCACGGGTAGGTTTTGCTTCCCTTCTCTTCCTGGATCTGCAGCCGATACGGGGATCTCTTCTCTAGCTGTACCGTAACGGTCATGATTCCAACGCCCGCTTTGCCCCTAACCGGCTTCAAGTAAAGTGTTTTGTGTTTCCGCAGCAGGCTCGCCAGTACGGAAACATCCGTCAATTTTCTCGTTTCGGGGATAAACGATTTCGTTGCCTTATTCTCGTTCAGCCATTTGAAGAGAGACCATTTGTTGAAGAAACGACGATTGAACAGGCGAATATCCGGTTGCCTGGACAACGCGGTTAACTTCCTTCTTACGCGGGGCAGCCGTTCGTCTTCCCGCAGGGGAATGCGGTTATATACGACATGAGGTCGAGGGAACCAGGATTGCACCCAAGTCTCGTCGTCGGTGACATAAGTAAAACCTAATACGCGCGAGGCATGGAGCTTCAAATGTTTAGTCGTTACGACGTACGTAACGAAACCCATTTGCTCGCCGGTCTGGATCAGATCGGCGAAGTTGCTGCGATTGCCGCGAAACGAATGGCTATCGTCTGCGATGGTTAAAATCGCGACGACCGGCTTGTCGGTCGTCGCTTCCATCGGTTCGAACTTTGGAGGAGGAGGGGGCTTAAGTAATTTCAAGATTCATCCCTCCTGCGAAATTTGCTCAGATATAAGCAATGGTCAAGAATATATTCTAGCGAGGCTTTTCCTTGCTCCTTCAGCGCAGGATGTTTGAAGATCGATCTGCCCGGCTTTGCGTTCGCTTCGAACATCCATACCGCGGCATCGCGGTCGATCCCGATATCGAGGCCCAACTCGCCCAGCGTGTGCGAATAGTTTCTCTCGATCGCTTCGGAAAGACGGATGGCGACCTCCTTGGCTTCCTTCAGCACTTCATCGGATTTTGCGCCGAAAGTGCGGCTTAGCGCTTGCTCCGGCGTCATGAGCGAGCCGCCGTTCTTGATGTGGGTCGTAACGCTTCCTCGTCCCGCCTTCTTGGCCCCGATGCCGGCGACGACCCAATCGTTGTTGCCGTCCTTGTGCATATGAAACCGGAAGTCGATCGGACAACTTTCGATTTCCACTAGCCGGATACCTTGCTGGACGACGTAGCTGCTTAGATTGCCCCCATGCCGCGCACGAAGCATTTTCATCAGGCTGTTGAAGTTGCTGAACCGCAGCAAGACGTTGCCCCCATTGCGCCGATACCGGACGAAGTAACCTTTGCGAGGGTGAAAAGTGAGCCTGTAAATACCGATACCGAGACTGCCGGCCGTCGGTTTGTA
Source organism: Cohnella endophytica (assembly GCF_003628305.1). Lineage (GTDB taxonomy): Bacteria > Bacillota > Bacilli > Paenibacillales > Paenibacillaceae > Cohnella > Cohnella endophytica. Next base: position 546,100 of record NZ_RBZM01000005.1, read on the forward strand.
ATAGAGAAATTGGTGCTTCTCCAGCAATTCCTTGATTTTCTCGGGTGAAGGATTGTTGATGGATTCGGGCAAATGCTTCAGCGCTTCGGTATCTTTGTCGAGCATGCTATAGACATCCGATTTATTGAAGAAGCTCCAGTTAAAGAACGGTATCCGTTTCCGGATGAACCGTTCGCGAAGCGTTGTCATGACGGTTCCGGTCTCCGCGCGCCGGCTTGGAAGGCGGTTGTACACGACATCGGGGAGCGGAACGACGCGACGAGTCCAACCGCCTCCGCCGTCGACGAACCAACCGTGGATCGTTTCTTGCTGCCAATTAATATCGCGCGGCGTGAAGGCGAAGAAATAAGCTTTCTTCTGCCCTAGTTGAAGCAGTTGCTTCACGAAGCCGGTTCTTTCTCCGAACGGGGCCGAAGACGAGCGCTTACCGTTATGGTCCGTCAATACGCCAATCAACGGTCCAAGCTGAATATCCTCGTCTTCGTCGTTGGTTAGATAGACGTAACCGGGTTTTGGAACTCTTACGGAACGCCTAAGACCGGCAGATAGATAGACATGGTGACCTGTGCGCTTGATGGTTCGCACCGCGGCGGGGACGATGTCTTTGCCGAGCTTGACGTTAACCGATTTACGTCCTCCCAGCTTGAGCAGCTTCGCAAGCGGACTGGAGAACCAAACGATACGTTCCGGCTGCTGTGTGAAATGGACGTTACAGATGGTCAAACTCATGAATTACCCTCCCAGGTGTAGCGTAACCGTTACCCTGCAGCGATCGCTGCATGTCGGTTGTCGCAAGTGAGCAACCTCTGCCCTGCGGCGATCGTCGAGTGTCGGTTGTCGCAAGTCGAAGCAGGATAGATCTGGCATAGGATAGCGGTTGTTCCGCTGCGGCTCTCGCGGCTTCCGCTCCCGCGGATACCATGGCGGCGCGTCCCGGCTTGGAGTTGGCCTCCAGGAACCAGAGCTTCCCGCTACGGTCGATTCCGTAGTCTAAGCCGATTTCGGCGAATCGCCCAAAGACATTTTCCAACCGGACGGCGATCATGTACGACATGTTCGTAGCCTCTTCAAACAACTCCCGGCCTCGAATATCCCCGAATAAGCGCGAAAGCATAGTTCGCGCCGACGATGCTTTGCCGCCTCCATGCAAATTAGCCGTCACCATGCCCGGAGATCCGCATCGCGCTGCGATGCCGGTCAGCGACCAACGGCCGTCTCCGCCTTTCTGCATCAAAGCGCGCAAATCGAAAGGCTCCCCATGGTCGCCCTTCAATTCCAAGAACGGCTGCATAATATACGGACGGCTGCCGATCCAACGTTCAATGCGGCGCAGCGCGGTCGCTTCGTTCGCGACTTCGACTTCGAACGGCTGGTTATCTTGCCTTCGGCCGGATAGCTTTACAGTCCCGTCTTCGGCTACAACGATAGCAACTACCCTTCTTCCTTGGCTGCCCGCGATCGGCTTGAGGAAAGCGGCATGGCTATGCTTGCTCAGCCAATCGGAGAGGGACGCGGATCCCCGAAAAAGGGCCGTTGGGGGGATGTAGGCGGAGAACGTCCGGTTCTTGGCCAAACATTCGTACACTTTTCCTTTGTTAGGCAATCTGCCGTTCAAGAACACAAGCTTGACGGACTCGCGAAGCCGACGCACGGCTTGCCGATAGCGCAGCTTCTCGGCATCCGTCTCGGGCCATGCCCGATCGTACACGACGGAGGGAAGCATTCTCCTGCCGGGTTCCCATCGCCCCTCGCGGTCGTTCCACGACCAACCTTTGACGGACCCGTTCCGCTCTTCCCAAGTCCAGGGAGCGAAAGCGAATAGAGGCATGCCTCTCGCGGATCCGAATTGGTTGAGCCTCCGAATGAACGAGCTTTCCGCGAAAGGAGGATCATCGTCACGCTCGTAAACGAGTATGCCTAACGCGTCGTTGCCCCCGACGTTGCGATACGGCTTAGAATTCGGAAATGTAACGGGCATATTGGATCATCATCCGTACCGAAGGACGGATTCTTCCTTCCTTAAGAGGTGTGTTGTCGTTTTTGGACGGTTTGGAATTTACTTCGAGAAGCCATACGCGACCCGCATTGTCGAGGGCCAAATCGATCCCGAGCTCTCCGAAATGCGCCGGAATGTGCGCGTCGACCCCCTTGGCGATGTCCAGAGCCGCTCTTGACAGGCGCGAGGAAGCGTCTCCCCGAAACTGGACGGGAAGATTGGACTTGGCGACGGATTCCTTGACCGTGGACAACGTTCCCCCCCTGGCAAGATTGGATACGAAATGGTGACTATCCGCCGTTCGGCTTACGATCGAGGTGATCACCCATTTTCCGCTGGCGTTTTTCTGCGTTAAAGCTCGGAAATCAACGGGACGACCGCCGATCTCGATGAGGTTGAGACCTTGTTGGATCAAGTAGCGCACGCTTTTCATCTTGCCGGCGATCGTGGAGAACAACTTGACGAGGCTATTGAACGACTGCCGTTTCGTGCCGCTAACGGTAGCGTAAGAAGCCTGCCAGTTATCGGGACCGATTCGGGATAGCCGAATAATGCCTTTGCCAAGACTGCCTCTGACCGGCTTCAAGAAAACCGAGCCGTACCGGGCGCACATGCTCTTGAGCATCGTGTAATTTTGCAAGGAATGGGACTCGGGTAAATATTTTTGCAAAGATGGATCTTTCTTCAGCGCGTCGAACACTTCGGCCTTATCGAGAAATTTCTCGTTGAAGACGTGGGCTCCGTAACGGTTCTTGATCTCTCGCATGAACTGCTGCACGATCGGGCGATTTTCTAATTTGCGGGACGTAAGGCGGTTGTTCACGACATCGGGCGCCGGAAGCTGCATCTTGTGCCAGCCTTTGGTGTATATCCATCCTTCCGCGGTCGATAAGTTGGATCCGATCGCGTTCGGCGTAAAAAAATACACGTAGGCGCCTTGTGCTCGGCATGCGTCGGTGAGTTCACGACAGAACATCGTAATGTCGCCGAACGGTTTCTCCGATTGCACGGGGTTATCCCGGCTGATCAATACGCCGATCAACGGACCTAGCGCTAGCGTCCTGCTGGCCGATTGGTACCGAATGCGGAGCGGCATACCGGAGAAGATACCCATGCGCCTGGCTAGCGTCTGGCTAATGCGCATGCCTGCGTACCGAGGGACGGGAACGATGGTGACGGAGTGACGGAACGAGCCGAACTGTAAGGCAAGATGCTGCTGGGCAGGTATTTTCCACTGCTTCATCAGGGATTCCCCCAGCATCAGGACGTCGTCGGACAGTACGCCTGAACTGATGACCTGGACGTCGATTTTCGGGGTGGACATGTTTCGTTCTCCTTCCACCTTTGCGTATGTCGTGGCGAAGGCTCTCCTAGGCTTCCTTCCCGGGGGCTAGCGAGAATACACCATCATATGAGGACATCTATCTATCGGTGATTGACCTAATCGTATTGGGACTTGTGTCGAATGATGTTATGATAATGGAATGGAAAAGAACGCTCAGGGGGCAGCAAGCTTCATGGATGACTGGTTTACGGAGAGCTTCGGCGAAGATTACGTAGGATGCGGAACGGGGAAGACAACGTACGGGTACTGCTTGGGAGGCGTAACGGATGAACGGACTCGGGGATGCCATTAAGAAGCTGGATAACGGGTGGTTGCAAGTAAAAGTCCCGCTTCCTTTCTCGTTAAAATGGGTCAATGCCTACTTATTGCCCGAACGATCGGAGGACGGGAACGGTTGGACTCTTATCGATCCGGGGCTGCGGACGGAAGAGATCGAAACGTTCTGGACATACGCGCTTGAAGAACTTGGAATCGGATGGAGAGACATTCGTTCGATCGTGCTCACCCATCATCATCCCGATCATTACGGAATGGCGGGATGGTTTCAAAGACGGACGGGGGCTCCGGTCTGGATGTCGCGGGTAGCAAAAGAAAACGCGGCTCGGTTGTGGGGAGAAGGCGAGACGTTCTCCAGTGAGTTGACCCAAGCGTTCATCCGCCACGGGTTGGCGGAAGAGCTGATCGGCGATATGAGGGAGCATATGAGCGGTTTCGTTGCCAAAGTATCGCCTCAACCGATGGATGTTCGGTTTCTGCAAGTTGGGGATACGCATCGAATGGGCGGAATCGAATGGGACATTCTCGGCGGGGAAGGACATGCTCCGGGACACTTATTGTTCTACGAGGGTAAGGGAGGGAAACTCCTATGCGGCGATCAGGTGCTCCCCCGCATTACCCCGAATATCGGATGGATGCCGAACGGGGATCCCGATCCGCTGGGTTCGTTCATGGACAGCTTGCGATTGCTGTTGCCGGTTGAAGTCGCGATGGTTTACCCGGGACATCGGGACCCGTTCCCGGAGTATCGCGAACGGATCGGCGAACTGCTGGAACATCACGAGCGGCGTCTGGCGAAAATGGCAGGTATGTTAAAGGGCGGGGAAAAGACGGCATTCGAAATGTGCGAGCTGTTATTCGGCGAGAAGTTACGGAGCAACACGCACAATTTGCGGTTCGCGTTGGCAGAGACGATCGCGCATCTCGAGTATATGGCCAAACGGGGCATGGCATTACGGATCGAGGGCGCGGCGGATTCAGAAGGCAAGATCGCGTCGATTCGTTATCAAGAAGCGGACAATATCGGATAAATTCCGTCAGCCGGACAAAAAAGCCGAACTAGTTGCCCAAAAGCAACTAATTCGGCTTTTTTGTTTCTATCTTTACTCCCGCGACGCTTCCCGGGCAACTTCCTCGGCAGCCGCTTCGCGTTCCGCTTGTTTGCGGTGCGCGATACGGCTAGATGCCGCGGCGGCGATCGCACCTACGATATCGTCAAGAAACGTGTGGATTTCTCCGCTGTTTTTATCGTTCAGCTTCTTCAATACGCCGGGCTTCAACTTATCCACGTACCCGAAGTTCGTAAATCCAATGCTGCCGTATACGTTCACGATGCTAAGCGCCAATATTTCGTCACAGCCGTAGAGGCCCTCATCGTAAGCAATCATATCCTGCAAGGGCGGCAGAAGCTTGCCTTCCTCCGCGAGCAGGTCGAGTTGGATGCCGGTGAGGACGGCGTTCTGGACCTCCCGTTTGGATAACACGGATTCTACGTTCACGACGCATTCCGCAAGCGTAAGTTCAGGAAAATAGTCTTTCTGCAGCAGCATGACTAGCTGTCCGATCTGTTCCTTGGTAACTCCGCGTTTCGTTAACCATTCTTCCGTCGCTTTCGCGACATCTTTGCTGTTTAGCCGGTACATGTTCGGTTGAGACATGAACGACACCTCTTTCCGAAGCCATTATGGCCTCCGTCATGAACTTGATCGGGACAAACATACATAATTGTCCCAAGGGCCCGTATACATAGTACTACAATTAGAGCGGCGGAGAAACGGCGGCCGTCTCATATAATTCTCATAGTTCTCATATCTAGGGAGGATAAGTACATGGAAATCAGGTCTTATCGGGGAAAATGGTTCAAGAAATGGCCGGCGTTGCTACTATTGTTACCCTTGCTATCCGCCTGTAGCCAAACTCCGGTCGCGAACAAGGATGTATCGGCCAGCATCGACCCGCCGCCGTCCGACATCGAACAAGCTATGCTGAACGGGACCTCTACCAGAACGTTATCGCAGAACGACGACGTAGTCACGGTTTACTTGCTGGATAGCAACGGTTATTTGGCGCCGATGTCTCTCAAGCTGGACGCGGATTCGAAATCTTCCGAATCTCCCGTTCAGAAGGCGATCGCTTGGATGACCGTCAACAAACAACTCGCCGATCAACTCCCGCCCGGGTTTCAAGCCGTGCTGCCCGCAGGGACGAAGCTTAACAAAGTTACCGAGAACAAAGCCCAGCAGACGATTTCCGTCGACTTCGCGGCTCCGTTACCGGGAATCGAAGCTTCGCAAGAACGGAAAGTCATCGAAGCGCTCGTATGGACGCTTACCGAACTTCCGGGAATCAATAAGGCTCGGTTATCCGTAGGAGGCAAACCGATTCGGTCGCTGCCTGCCTCGGGCTTGCCGGTGGATACGGTGCTTACTCGCGGTCTGGGAATTAACGTGGAAGCCGCGGCGAACGTCGAGATTAACCGCTCCATGGGCGTTACGCTTTACTTCTCGGCGCAATCCAAGGATGGAGAAGGTTATTTCGTCCCCGTTACCCGTCTCGTCAACCGCCAAGTCGATCCGTCAAAGGCAGCCTTGGAGCAATTGATAGCCGGTCCGAAACCGTCGAGCGCCTTAAAGGCCGTGCTGACCTCCGATATGACGATCGAAAAGCTCGGGAATATGGCGGACACCGTTCAAGTATCGCTTAAATCCGACGATTGGATGCCGGAGTCACCCGTTCCTTCCGAGATGATGGAAGCTCTCGTGCTTACGCTTACCGAAGCATCGGGCAAACCCCAAGTCCAGGTCGCCATGAACGGCAACGATTCGCTGGTCGATTCGGCTAACCGGACTTACGATCATCCGGTCACCCGTCCCGCAATCGTGAACGCGTTGAGTAGGTAGCCTTTATTCCACAAGCCCGGTTTCCTCGATGACGATCCGGCTCTTCACATGAAATTTAATGGTGGGATAAGCGCTTTTCCAGCGCTCCCACATCTTATGATCTCCGAAATAAGTGGACAGGTAATGCAACCCGAAGCCGTAGGGATCGACTCCGGCATCGCGGATCTTATAGAGCAGAGTTTCAACCTGATCGTTGAATGCCTTTTCAATCTTTTGTTCGATTACCCTATTGTTGCCGTTCAGGAATTTCGAAGGACTTTCCTCCAACATGCCGGTTGCGCGTAATCGCAAAGTGATTTCGGGGATTTCCCCCTTGCTATAATCGATATGGGTTCTTACGCTGGATAGGGCAAGGACGATCGGAACGTTCTCGATAGGGACGGAAATGATGGATTTTCTGAACTTTTTCGCCGAAATGTTGAATAGCTGCGTCTCTGTCGCATTCAGGCAAAGGCGCAGCTTTTGTTTGTCGAGGAAAGCGACCTTATCGATCTGGTAGGAATTTTTGTCTTTATCGACACGAACGACGGGCAAAAAACCATCCGTTCCGGTTTCCGCCAATCTTCGTGTCCAATCGAACAAATACTCCGTCAAGATGAAGGAAGATTCCGTGCCTTCGCTTCCGAACGATAAGATTAGAGAGTTGCCGGGGTAACGTTCCGATTGCGGCTTGAGCTGCAGTACATCGGTAGCATTCGGTTCCGCCATCCCTACGTATGCGACCATCTGAATATCGCGCCTGCGAAGAAACCAATTCGTGGATTCCCGCACGCCGTTTTCCAACGTCTCCTTTCCGAATAAGATAACCCTGCAATGTCCGAAGTCGAGTTCCTTGTCCACGAGCGATTTAATCCGTCTAATGGCTTCGGCGATCGTGGGCGCTTCGAGCGATTCGAGCTCGGTTTTCGCTTCGCCGCTCTCTATCTTCGAGGATGGAATGGCCAATCTCAGCGTAACCTTGATCAAGTCTTTCCGAGTACCCGGATCTATGCCCATCGCCACTACGAAAAACCTTTTGTCGATATCCTTGAAGCCGCAGCCTCCGAGGATTAGCGTTACCGAAGCAAGCAAGAAGAAGACTCCGATTATTTTTCTTTTCGATATCATGCCTTCTCCTCCCGTATAACGCCGCTACGAATCCGAGCTTGCCGATTTCGGGACGGTTTGTTTGTTCTGCTGCTTCGGTCGTAATTTCAAAAGAAGAATCAAGCTGAATACGACTACCGCCAATAGATCCGCGGAGAACCGCGCATAAAGCCAAATATGGCTCGTCCACTCGTTGCGACTATCGTCCGCCCAGAAGGCATACAACAAAGTAAGTCCGCCGAAGGAGGCGTTAATCCACCAGTTGGAAGCGGGAACGGGGTATTGCTCGGTTTTCGGCCGATGCTTGGGATGGCAAGACTTCAGGAATTCCGCCGCCGAATGCCACGTATTCATGGCGAACATGAGCGTCAGGGCGGTAAAAAGCAACAAGAAAACGTAGAGAACGCGTTGAATGAACCCGTATTCCATGATCATCGAATCCGCGGTTATGCTCCAAATGTAAACATATTGCCCTACGCCTACTGTGCCGTGAAATCCGATCGGAACAAAAAAGGAAATGAGCATGATCAACGTGCAAAACACCGGAATGATCCAACGAAAACGGATTTTCGTGTCCGCGGGAACCAAGCGGTTGAATACGGCAAGCGTGTTAAAGCCCGCGAAGACGAACATAGCCGCCGCTAGCGATAGGAACGAAGGCATCGTTTTGACGTAACCCGCGGTAATACGTATCGCGTCCCAGCTCAACCATTTACTGAAAATCGCCTTCATGATTAACGCGAGAATTAGGGGAGCGCAGGCGAACAAGACGATTTCCTGGGCGAATTGGACGGTTCGGGTGCATCGGGTGCCGCCCCAGATGGCCGCCGCGATCATAAGGCTCGAGAAGAGGTAGGGATTCATGTCGGGATTGAAAAATTGTTGAATGGTCCTCGAGTAAGAATATATTACGAGCATCCCGCCGCTGAACCATAGAACCGTCGTCAGTAGAATTAGCGTCAAAGCAAGCGTTCTTGGCAAATACGTATTTAGAATTTCCGGCAGGCCCATCTCCGGAAATTTCAAATAGAGACTGATCGTTACATAGGCCAACGCCGTCCCTAGGAAGATCGAAATGACGATGGCAGGCACCGCGCCGTGAAACCGATTTTGAATAAGCGTATACGGAACGAACAGCATGATATTGATCAGCCCGACGTAGATTACGTGGTAGTAGAAATAACGAACCATTCTCGCTCAACTCTTCCTTTGCGCACTTTGCGGTTTCTGGTCATTCTGCCCCCCATAGAACGCGAGATAAGGCTCCCCGAAGCTGCGGAGATGGCAAAGATAGACGATTAAAGCGAAGAATAATACGGCGATGCCGCTTACCCCGTAGATCATGGAGATAAGGATGAACCAATATTTCATGAGCCGAATGGCTTGGCTGAAAGTATGGTTCGGAATGACGTAATTGGATATGGCCACTACGGAGGTAACGATAATCATGATGCTGCTGACGAGACCCGCTTGTTGGGCGGCTTGCCCTAAGATGAGACCGCCGACCGTCGTCGCGGCCGAACCGACGGACTTCGGAAGCCGAATGCTCGCTTCGATGAGCGCCTCGATCATGAACAGCATGATGAACACCTCGATAAACGAGGGATAAGGAACGCCCGCGCGACTTCCGTCTATCGTAAAGGCGAGTTGAATTCGGAAGATTTCCGGATTGTAGGATACGATGCCGATATAGGCCGCCGGCAGCACAATGGTTAGTAAGACGGCCACATAACGCATGACGATAAGAAAGCGGCTAATCCAGAACGACTCGTAGTCGTCGTCCATCGCATGCATGAAATCGAACAAACGGACGGGAAGAAGCAGAGCGAACCGGCTGCCGTTGATTAGTACGGCGACCTTGCCCCGGCTAAGCATGACGGCGACTTTGTCGGGACGTTCCGACTGCAAGAGGGTCGGGAAAAAGAGATGATTTTTGTCGGTTAACTCTTTGATCAGTTGGCCCGTTGACTGAAGCAGCTCTATGTTAACTTTATCAAGCCTTTTGCGCAGCAATTCCAGAACGCTCGGATTGACGAGCTTACGATCGTAAACGACGAAAATCGCGGTTCGGGACAAGCTCCCCTTCTCGTAGGGTTCGACCGACAAGGTCGGAACGTTGTATCTTTTGCGAAGTAAGTACGCATTCAATTCGAGATCCTCGGTAAAGGCGGATTGGGGGCCTTGAAGCGAAGATTCGAGCTGCGTCTCGTCCGGCTGCGTGTAAAGCGTGCGATCGGATTTGAAGGAATAGCATGTCTCCTCGAGTTTAATCAAGGCGTAACCCTTAAGCAGCAAATTCGGCCACTCGTCCGGATTGTCCGCTCGTTCGTATTTCGGATTGGAATGGAGCATTCTTCTGAACTCGTCCGGGTCGAACCGATAAGAGTAAGGGATTAGTATGCCGTCCTTGATTCTTTCGTCGCACATGGCGGGGAAGTAGGCGATCTCCATCGGCCAGTAACCGTTATCGAGGGTTTCCGTAAACAAATCCGTCGACTCGTCGAAGAGTTGCTTAATCTGCTCGAGCATGATTTTTCCCCTCCGTCGTTATTTTCCATCATCTGTATAATGCCCCAGCCTTTCCGGATCATACGCCGAACGCGATGATCGGACGGGATGTGTTGTTGGGTGCTTTTGCGGGCAACCTTTGGTAAAATAGGAGGGATTGAGTATCTGGGAGGTAAATAAATGAGATCCGATGGCAGACAACCTCGCGACTTGCGGAAGTTCGCGGTCACGCTTCATCCGAATAAATACGCCGAAGGCTCCGTTCTGATCGAAGCGGGCAACACGAAAGTGCTGTGCACGGCTTCCGTGGAAGAACGGGTTCCTCCGTTTCTTAAGGGGCAAGGAAAGGGCTGGGTAACGGCGGAGTATTCCATGCTGCCTCGCGCGACGCACACCCGCAATCAACGCGAGTCCGCCAAGGGCAAGCTGACCGGCCGTACAATGGAAATCCAACGCTTGATCGGACGCGCGCTTCGTTCGGTCGTCAACCTACACGCGCTGGGCGAAAGAACGATCACGTTGGACTGTGACGTCCTCCAAGCGGACGGTGGTACCCGGACTACGTCGATTACGGGCGCATATATCGCGTTAGCTCTTGCGATTCACAAGCTGTCGGGAACGAACGCGTTCGAGAAATATCCGTTGACGGATTATCTCGCCTCGATCAGCGTGGGAGTCATTCAAGACAAACCGGTCGTCGATCTGAATTACGAGGAAGACTCCAAGGCGAAGGTCGACATGAACGTAGTCATGACGGGCGCGGGAGCTTTCGTCGAGGTACAAGGTACCGGAGAAGAAGCGCCGTTCTCGAGGGCGGAGCTAGATCAGATGCTGTCGCTTGCCGAAGAAGCCATTCAACAGCTCGTTCAAATGCAGAAGGATACGCTCGGAGCGGCTGGCGAACGGATCGGCGGAGGTAAAGCATGATCAAGTCCGGAGATACGATACTGCTGGCGACGCGAAACCGCGGCAAATCCAAGGAATTTCGCGAAGCATTCGGCAAACTTGGCATATTGGTGAAAGACTTGCACGACATCGAAGGAATCCCGGACATCGAAGAAACCGGAGAGACGTTCGCCGACAATGCTTTCTTGAAGGCGAAGGCCGTCGCGGACATCGTCGGTTTCGCCGTGCTGGCGGACGATTCCGGCTTGTGCGTCGACGAACTGAATGGAGCGCCCGGCGTCTATTCCGCGCGTTATGCGGGAGAAGAAGCTAACGACGCGAACAATAACGCTAAACTGCTAAGGGAACTGAAGCGGTTGGAAGACGCGGGGGAATTAAAAGGTCAAGCCGACGTTACGCAGCTCAGCGCGGCCAGATTCATGTGCGCGCTCGTCCTGTACGATCCCGCGGATGAAAGCAAGCTGCAAGCGGAGGGATCGGTCGAAGGGCAAATCCTTCGCGAAGCGAAGGGGGAAGGCGGCTTCGGTTACGATCCGCTCTTCTGGTTGCCGGAGCGCGGCAAGAGCATGGCCGAGTTGGCGCCGGAAGAGAAAAACGCCATCAGCCATCGAGGGAACGCTCTTCGCAAGCTGCTGACTCTGATCGGCGAATAACGACGAAAGTAAATAAGAGACTATTCCGCAGGTCGATCAGACCCGTTGGAATAGTCTCTTCGTTCGTAGTAAAGAACTTACAATACGAGCTTCACTTCGTACTCTCTCAGCCAGAAGTCCATTTGAAGCAAATAGGCGAACAACTGCGGTCCGGACATGAGTTGGCCGAACCAAGGGAGATGGGAATTAGCATCCGTCGTCGCGGCGAGATCCCTGATCCTGTTCTCGTTGATCAGCGGAAGCAGCGGGCAAGACGGATCGTTCAACCTTTCCAGCAATCGAGTGCGTACCGCGGTCAAATAATTCGGGTTATGAGTTTTCGGGTAAGGACTTTTTTTGCGATACAGTACGTCGTCCGGCAGAACGCCTTCCAACGATTTTCTCAGAATGCCCTTCTCCCGAGTGCCCGCGGCTTTGATCTCCCAAGGAATATTCCATACGTATTCGACGAGCCTATGATCGCAGAACGGAACGCGCACTTCCAGACCGACGGCCATGCTCATCCGGTCTTTGCGATCGAGCAAAGTCGGCATGAACCGGGTAATGTTCAAATACGACATTCTCCGCATCCTTCTGTGGGTTTCATCTTCCCCTGGAAGATGGGGGACTTCCGCTACGGCTTGAGCATAGCGGTCTGCCAAGTATTCCTGAGGTTTTAGCTTTTCTTTCAGTTCCGGCGACAACACGCTCGAGCGCAAACCGGTCGTGAGCGACCAAGGGAACGTCTCGGCCTTCAATGCTTCCTCGCGGTGAAACCAAGGGTAACCGCCGAAGATTTCATCGGCCGCTTCCCCGGAAATCGCGACGGTCGCTTCCTTCTTGATCTCCCGGCAGAACAAATACAATGAAGCGTCGATATCCGCCATGCCCGGGGTATCCTTGGCCAGCACGGCGGCTTCGAGCGCTTGGAATAGCTCCGGCGTATCGAACTGAACCGAATGATGGACCGTCGACAAATAATCGGTCATTCGCTTGATCCAAGGAGCATCCGAATTCGGCTGAAAATCGTGAGCTTGGAAATGTTTATCGTTATCCACGTAGTCGACGGAGAACGTATGCACGTCGCCTTGCCCCGTGCGCTTGTAATATTCGACAGCCAGCGCGGTAAGAGCGCTGGAATCGAGTCCTCCGGACAGCAACGTGCAGATCGGAACGTCCGATACGAGCTGCCTTTCGACCGTGTCCGCGAGCAATTCGCGAACTTTCTCGGCCGTTCCCGCGACATCTTCCGCGTGCTCGGCGCTTTCGAGCCGCCAATAAGCGGACGTTTTCATTCCGTTCCTGTCGTATTGGAGGAAATGGCCCGGCTTCAATTCGTTGAAATTCCGCCAAACGCCATGTCCGGGCGTTCTGGCCGGCCCGATGACGAACAGCTCCGCCAGCCCTTCGGCGTCGATCTCCGCCGGAACATCGGGATGCGCGAGAATCGATTTGGGCTCGGAGCCGAATAGGAATCTGCCTTCCTCGCGGCGATAAAATAGCGGTTTGACTCCAAGGCGGTCGCGAGCCATGAATAGCTTTTCTTCGGCGGTCTGCCATATGGCAAAGGCGAAAATGCCGTTCAGCTTATCGAGACAATTCGGTCCCCATTCCACATAAGCAAGCAGCAGAACTTCCGTATCGCAAGTCGTCCGGAAACGATAACCGAGAGACTCGAGCTCCTTGCGAAGCTCGGGAGCATTGTACAGCTCTCCGTTATACACGAGCACGCAATCGTGAATATCCGATCCTTTGGCGGGTCGCACCATCGGCTGCGCGCCGTTTGCGGGATCCATGACCGATAACCGGCGATGTCCGAAGGCGCAATGGCGGGACAGCCACGTACCCGTCGCGTCCGGTCCCCGTAACTCGAGCGTCTCCGTCATTTTCTCGATCGCGTTGGCCTTCGTCGTTAAGTCGCTGTTCCAATCAATCCATCCGGTAATGCCACACATGTACCTCCACCCTCCTCTCCCTAAAAACGATCATAAGATGGATATGCGAAAAAAGGCATAAAATGTATGTCCGACGGGAGAAAATATATCATGACAAACGGCGCGCCGCCGGGAAAAGAGGTACGTGATCGATGGAACATAACGATAGGGAAGACTCGAATAGGAAAACTTATTACGTCGCGGTAGGGGCCAGGCAAGTATTGGAGGACCGCGAGGCGGCCGCTTTCGAGTTCGCCATCCAAGCCAACGACGACGAAGTGCATCAGTTGCAAGAGTTGTTCGAGGAAATTCAGGATTCGGACGAGGACAACGCTTTTCACTTCAGCGGCAATCCGATGGTTAGCGACGATCCGGAGGACGAGACGTTTATCGCGCTGCTTCAAGACATTTACGGAATGTTATACCGTTTAGGGACTCCAGAGACAAAGAAGCACATCGAGGACATGAACATTCTGCAATGATCTTGCGAGGGGGGGTGAAAGGAAACCTATGGCCGATAAATTCAAGAAAAACAAAGGCAATCAAATCGCCAAGAAGGGCGAAGAGTACGTGGAGGAGACGTTGAAGAACAACACCTTCCATCCCGCGCAGAACAGTCCCGCGCAGCCTCATAACCGCTAAGTGAATGTCCGGCCTAACCCAAGCCGCCCTCCCGATCTCCCGGGAGAGGCGGCTTATTCAGTTGGGGAGTCGCAGGTATCGTTTATGCCTTCAAAGCAACCAATATAGCCCCTCCGGCAATCATCGCGACGCCGAGCGCGTTCACCCACGAGATTTTCTCCCCGAGGAAGAAATAGGCCAGCACGACGGCCAAGACGACGCTGAGCTTGTCGATCGGTCCGACCTGTGCGACTTTGCCGCCTTTCAGCGCGAGAAAATAAAACAGCCATGAAGCCGCGCCCGATGCGCCGCTTAGCAAAATAAAGGACATCGCCTTCTTCTGGGCGACGATTTCCCCGAGCTGATGGAATTTCCCTTGTACGGCGACGACGCCTAACAAGAACAACGCCATTATGACCGCTCTGATCGCCGTAGCGGAGTTGGCGTCGATGTCCTTCAGCCCGATTTTGCCGAATATCGCGACCAATGCCGCCGTTGCCGCGGACAAAAGCGCGTAGATTAGCCATGCTCCCATAGACGAACCTCCTGATTGTCGATATCTTGTTATTCGATAATAAGTATCGGGTTATCCCGTTTTATTGTTGAGCCACGGCAGCCGCAAGCCGAATTTTTTCGATTCGCATTTCGTCTTGCCTTCCTTCGCGAAAGCGAGGGTCGCGTTCACTTCGCCCCCGAGCAATACGATTATCGAGCTCAAGTAGAGCCAGACGAGCAATACGATAATGCCTCCGATACTTCCGTAAGTTTTCGTGTAATTGGCGAAATGGTTGACGTAGAAAGCGAATGCCAAGGATGAGATAATCCAGCCTATCGTCGTGAATAACGTTCCGGGTACGACGGCGCTCCAATTCAATCGGCGGTTGGGTGCGTGACGATACAGGAGCATGAACACGCCCAGCATGGCGACAAGGGGGATGGCTAACTTGACGAACCCCCATGTCCACGGGAAAGCGGAGGGATAATCGAGCCGGCGAAAAAGCCATTCGCCTACGATCCTTCCGAATACGAGCATCAGCATGCTGATAAGAATGACGATCGCCAGCACGATCGTCGCGACGACGGATAAACCCCGTACCTTCCAGAAAGGTCTCGTTTCCTCTTCGTCGTAGGCTTTGTTGAGACCTTTAATAATGGCGTTCATCCCATTGGAAGCCGCCCATATCGTGGCCAGCATGCCGATCGACAGCAAGGTGCCGTTCTCGTTCGCCGTCACTTCATCGACGATCGAGCGTACGGCATCGGCGGTATCGGACGGCAGAACGCGCGACAATTCGCCCATTAAGTCTTCCGTGGTCAGATGAGCGAATCCGACGATGCTGACGACGAAAATTAGGAAAGGGAAAAAGGCGAGAATCAAGTAATAGGTTAGCTGGGCGGCCAAGGCAGGCAGGTCGTCTTCTTGGAAACGGGATATCATGCAGCGAACGAACTCGGTCGTCCGGTTCTTGTTATTCATGGCGAAGCCTCCTTCGAATCGGGCTTAAGTTTTAGGTTCTATTACCCGCCGGATCGCTTTCTTTAAGCATGTCCACTTCACAGCATATGTGAGATAATGAACGGAATGCTTATTTAGGGAAAGGAACGGTGACGATGTGACAACGACGATAAAATGGGGAATCGCGGGTCCGGGAATGATCTCGAGACAGTTCGCGAAGGATCTTGTCCACGCGGAAGGCGCGCATTTGGCGGCGGTTGCGGGAAGGAGCTTGGAGAAAGCCGAGAGCTTCGCGAGCGAGTTCGGCATAGCGAAAGCTTACGGAAGCTTGGAGGAGCTGGCCCAGGATCCGGATATCGATATCGTATACGTCGGAACGTTGCATCCGGCTCACAGGGACAACGCCATGATTTTCTTGCGCGCCGGCAAAGCGGTATTGTGCGAGAAACCTTTTACGATAAACGCAGGGGAAGCCGAAGAGTTGATTTCCTACGCGCGTGAAAATCAAATCTTTCTCATGGAAGCGATGTGGACGAGATACTTGCCGGCGATTGCGCAAGTCAGGCAATGGTTGGCCGAAGGACGGATCGGAGAAGTTCGTATGGTCAAGGCGGATTTCGGCTTCGATTTCGAATGGCAAGCGGGAAGCCGGCTGCTCGATCCGAATCTGGGGGGAGGCGCGTTGTTGGACGTCGGCATCTATCCCTTGTCGTTCGTTTCCATGGTATTCGGAGAACAACCTGCCAGGGTTCACAGCAACGTTAGGATCGGAGCTACGGGCGTGGACGAACAGTTCTCCTTGCTTCTGGAATACGAAGGCGGGAAAACGGCCTCGTTGAACGGGGCGGTGCAATTGGCTATGCCTAACGAAGCTTATATTCTCGGGACGAAAGGTCAAATCCATATCCCGGAATTTTTCGCGGCGCGAACGGCGACCCTTCGCGTGGCGGGCGAAGAGCCGATCGTCTACGAGGATAGCCGTTCCGGTAGCGGGTATGCGTTCGAAGCTGTGGAGGCGATGGCGTGCTTGCGCGAAGGGCGAACGGAGAGCCTGACGATGCCGCTTGACGAGACGCTTGAGATCATGCGGACGTTGGACGGCATTCGCTGGCAATGGAATTTGCGATATCCTTTCGAGTCGTAACAACGAAAAGAGGCATTCCCGACAAGGCCGCAAGCGACCTGAACGGGAATGCCTCTTATTTAGGTAGAAGCCAGCTTTTTGATCATATGCCTGAAAGGCTTGCGGTTGATCGTAATTTCTTTGTCCGCTTCGTAACCTAGTTTCCGGTAAAGCCGGTGTGCGCCTTCGTTTCCGTGCTCAACGTTAAGCGCGATTTTGTCGTGGCCAAGCGAGAGGGAACGGATTTCCGCGGCCGCGATCAATTGCTTGGCGATTCCTCGGCCTTGATAGGCGGGATCGACGGCAAGAGCATCGATATAATACTCGTCTTCATCCGCTTCCTTATCGATTCGCGTTAATTCGCTCCCTCCGCCGATTTCTTCGAGGTGCCTGATAATGGGCTCGTTAAGCTTATCCGCGTCCTTGCCGTGGTAGCATAGAATCATTCCGACGGGTTTGCCGTCAAGCTCCTCGACGAGGATGCAGGAATTGCTGAAGCGATTGCCTTCCGATCCGATGAACTCCTCGAGACGACCCAAAGCGTCTGCATCGTTATTCGCGCCCGTTAACTGATAAGCGATGTTGCCGATTGCGAGCAATACGAGCTTGGAAATGGAGGCCGCTTGTCGAGGCGAGGCCGATTTGATCGTCATCTGTATCTCTCCTATACGAAAACCCGCCCGCCGGCAACAGGCCGGCGGGCGGGGATGATGGATTTAGAAATGGCGTCCCAGGAGGGATTCGAACCCCCGACCGACGCCTTAGAAGGGCGTTGCTCTATCCAGCTGAGCTACTGAGACACGCAAAAAGTATCTTACCACAATCGTTTTTGTTCCGCAAGGATAATTCTTCTAGCTAAAAAATTCTTTTTTCGCTGCATGAACGAAAAAACGCATCTTCCGCGAACGCGGCTAGCACGTCCGGCGGATGATGCGTTTGAGATTTCATAATGGAGCGGGTGATGGGAATAAATTGTCGATGAGATTCATAATGGAGCGGGTGATGGGAATCGAACCCACGCCTCAAGCTTGGGAAGCTGGCATTCTGCCATTGAACTACACCCGCATAGTATGTAGTACAATAATAATAGCATGATTTTCTTGCGGAACGCAATGAAACCGGCCGCACGTGTCGCAGCCTGTTTTTTATTTTGCATGCCGTTCATGATATAATGCGATGGACTGAACTTGCCGCATGGGGCTGGTGACAATAAGCGATGGAGAACGGAACGCCAGAGCATAACCGGTAAATTTGGAGGGGGTCACCCCGTGACTGACGGAACGAAAGACAATTTGGTTTTATTTCCGAAAACCTTGGATTATTATCAAATCCAGCTAACGAGAATGTTGGAGACGGAGCGGTACGGAGACGCTAAAGTTTTGCTTGCATTCCTGCTGCAGTGCCGAGGAGAGGCGGAGAAGCACCATACGGAGTGGCAGGCATTGCTGGGATGGCTCGACGCGGCGTTTCCCGAAGCGGTCAGCGGGTCGATCGACGGCACGATTTCCTTCGGCGGAGACGAGGAAGAGGATGAGGACGAGAACAGCTTGATTCAAAGCAGGTTGGCCGAACGTCAGCAATCCGATGCCGAATATATCCCGCAATTATTAGCTTCTCTATATAATGGGGACGATCCGGAGCAGCAACTGTTGGTGCTAGCCCAACTGATGCATGTATCGCACCCGGATATCGAGCTGTCGCTGCGTCAGTGGCTCGCGAGGAAGGAATACATACCTCCGGTGCAATTCCGGGCTTTGCAAGCTTTGAAGAAACAAGGGGCAACGGGTCCCGTTTCCTTCTGGAGGGACGGCGAGAGCTTAACGGTGGAAGCGGCGGATACTCCGCTCGTTTTCGGGGAGTACCCCCAAGGCATTCACCAGGCGCTCGACCGGGTCCGGAGCGCGGCCGAGGTTTCCGATCCGACGCTGAGCTATTTCGCCGAGGAGATGTGGAAGGAATGCGTGGAGATCGCTTACGGAACGACGATCTACAAGGGCATGATCGACGATGACGATAGCGCCGCCGATATTTGGGGAGCGGCGTTGCATCAGCTGCTCATGGAAAAATTGCACGGCCAACATGGCGATGACTGGATTCGGGAACAATACGGAATAACGGGCGAATTGCGCTTTCGGTACGAGCAAGCACTTCGTTGGTTACGCCAATATTCGATCGATCCGCGCCAAGCGCCCTAGCGCAGGAAGTTCTGCCTTGAATGGCGCGCGATGTTGTTCTATAATAGAGTGGTTTATGTGAGCGGCCGCAGAAAGCGGCAAGATGTTACGGAGGGGAAAGCATAAAATGACAGCAAACTGGGAAAAGATAGAGAAGAACGTAGGGGTTCTTGAGGTTGAAGTGGATGCGGAGCAAGTTACCATCGCATTGGACAAGGCATTCCGCAAAGTCGTACAGAAAGTAAACGTACCGGGCTTCCGCAAAGGCAAAGTGCCGCGCGGCATTTTCGAAGCTCGCTTCGGAGTCGAAAGCCTATACCAAGACGCCATCGATATTTTGCTTCCTGAAGCCTATACGAAAGCGATCGACGAAAAAGGCATCGAACCGATCGATCGTCCCGAAGTGGACGTCGAGCAATTCGCCAAAGGCCAATCTTTCAAATTCAAAGCCAAAGTAACCGTTAAGCCGGAAGTGAAGCTTGGCGATTACAAGGGCTTGGTCGTTCCTGCCGAGAACGCGGAAGTATCCGACGAAGAAGTCGCCGCCGAATTGGAGCGCCTGCAACAGCGTCACGCGGAGCTCGTCGTCGTTGACGAAGGACCTGCTCAACTTGGCGATCACACTTCGATCGATTTCGAAGGTTTCTTGGACGGCGTGCCGTTCGAAGGCGGCAAAGGCGAGAACTATGCGCTTGAGCTCGGCTCCGGATCGTTCATTCCGGGCTTCGAGGAGCAAGTCGTCGGCTTGAACATCGCCGAGGAGAAAGACATCGATGTCACTTTCCCGGAAAATTACCAAGCGGAGAACCTCGCTGGCAAAGCGGTCGTGTTCAAAGTGAAGCTGCATGAAATCAAACGCAAAAACTTGCCTGCCCTTGACGACGAGTTCGCCAAAGACGTCAGCGAGTTCGACACTTTGGACGAATACAAAGCCGATCTGTCCGCTAAGCTGCAAGAACGCAAAGCGAAGGACGCGGAAATCGCTCGCGAAACGGCGATCGTCGATAAAGCTACCGAAGCCGCCGAAGTCGAAGTTCCTCAAGTGCTGGTCGATACCGAAATCGATCACATGCTGAAGGATTTCGAAAGCCGCCTGCGCCAACAAGGCATGACTTTGGATCTGTACTATCAGTTCAGCGGTCAAGATGCCGCCGCTCTGAAAGCGCAAATGCAAGGCGACGCCGAGAAACGCGTTCGCAACAACCTCGTTCTCGAAGCAATCGCGAAAGCGGAAAACCTCGAAGTATCCGAAGCGGAAGTCGATGAAGAGCTGGATAACCTGTCCAAGCTGTACAACCGTCCCGCGCAAGAACTTCGCGATATTTTCGCGGCAAACGGCTACCTGGAGAACATGGGCGCGGATCTGAAAGTTCGCAAAGCGGTCAAATTCCTGGTCGACAACAGCAAAGCAGAATAATACGGGCTTTACCGAACACATAGTCAAGGCACGCTTAACCTGCGTGCCTTATTTTTCACCCTACATACATATTCGACGGGCTTCCGACGGTTTGTTCGTCCGACCGGGCCTCGTCAACATGACATTCCGTTTTGAACGTGTTAAACTAATACCGAGATTTCAAGTCCAATGAGAAAAGGGGTTGGTAACATGTTGGTACCTATGGTCGTCGAGCAAACGAATCGCGGAGAGCGGTCGTACGACATCTATTCTAGGCTCTTAAAGGACCGGATTATTTTTCTCGGAAGCGCGATTGACGACGATGTCGCCAATCTCATTATCGCTCAACTGCTGTTCTTGGCAGCGGAAGATCCTGAGAAGGATATCCACCTTTACATTAACTCCCCTGGCGGCTCCGTAACGGCCGGCATGGGAATCTTCGATACGATGCAATTCATCAAGCCGGACGTCTCCACGATTTGCGTCGGAATGGCCGCCAGCATGGGCTCTTTGTTGCTCACGGCGGGAGCTCCAGGCAAGCGCTTCGCGCTTCCGAACAGCGAGATCATGATCCACCAGCCGCTCGGCGGAGTTCGCGGCCAGGCATCCGATATTAAGATTCACGCGGATTGGATCGTCAAGACGAAGCAGAAGCTTAATCAGATCTACGTCGATCGTACCGGTCAGCCTTATGAGAAAATCGAGCGGGATACCGATCGGGATAATTTCATGAGCGCGGAAGACGCGGTGCAATACGGCTTGGTCGACAGGGTCATTACGGCTCCGTTGGCGACCGACGGCAAATAAGTCACTAAGATCCAAGGGCGCATGCCCGGAAATTCCGTCCTAGGACGATGAAGCGGTTGATTAAGGAGGGTTTACATGTTTAAATTCAGCGACGAAAAAGGTCAATTAAAATGCTCGTTCTGCGGCAAATCGCAGGATCAGGTTCGTAAGTTGGTAGCCGGACCCGGCGTCTATATATGCGATGAGTGCATCGAATTGTGTACCGAGATCGTGGAAGAGGAGCTCGGACACGAAGAAGAGCTCGATCTGAAGGATATTCCCAAACCGAAGGATATCCGCAACATTCTCGATCAGTACGTAATCGGCCAAGAGCAAGCGAAGAAATCGTTGTCCGTAGCCGTATACAACCACTACAAACGCATCAATTCCCAAGCCAAGATCGAAGACGTCGAGCTCCAGAAGAGCAACATCATGCTCGTCGGACCGACCGGTTCGGGTAAAACGCTGCTAGCCCAAACGATGGCCAAAATTCTGAACGTTCCGTTCGCGATCGCGGATGCCACTTCCTTGACGGAAGCCGGATACGTGGGCGAAGACGTCGAGAATATTTTGCTGAAGCTGATCCAAGCCGCCGATTATGACGTGGAGAAAGCGGAACGCGGTATTATCTATATCGATGAAATCGATAAAGTAGCGCGCAAATCCGAGAATCCGTCGATTACTCGCGACGTTTCCGGCGAAGGCGTTCAACAAGCGTTACTCAAAATTCTCGAAGGAACGGTAGCTTCCGTACCTCCGCAAGGCGGACGCAAGCATCCTCATCAAGAATTCATCCAGATCGACACGACGAATATTTTGTTCATCTGCGGAGGCGCGTTCGATGGCCTCGAGCAGTTGATCAAACGCCGTATCGGCAAGAAAGTCATCGGATTCAGTTCCGTTCTGGAAGGTCAGAAGGATATGAAGCCGGGCGAGTACTTGTCCCTTGCGCAACCGGAAGATTTGCTGAAATTCGGATTGATTCCGGAGTTCGTCGGCCGTCTGCCGGTCATCTCGACGCTCGAACCGCTTGATGAGCCTGCTTTGGTCCGTATTTTGTCGGAACCGAAAAATGCCCTTATCAAGCAGTATCAGAAGCTGCTCGAGATGGATAACGTGAAGCTTGAGTTCGATGGCGGCGCGCTCGAAGAAATCGCGCGCGAAGCAATCAAGCGGAACACGGGAGCGCGGGGATTGCGTGCGATCATCGAGGGCGTCATGCTCGACGTGATGTACGAAGTCCCGTCCCGCGACGATGTCGTGACTTGTCTCGTGACCGAGAAGGTCATCAAAGACAAGAGCGCGCCCGAGCTTACGACGAAAAAGGGCAAGAAAAAAGAAGAGAGCGCGTAACGGGAGCAGGACGAAAGCCGCCAGATGGCCTTTCGGCCGCGCGGAGTTCGCCTAGATTGCCGGTTCCACCCCGCCCATGTGCGGGGTGGACTTTGGCGTATACAGGGGAGAAAACATTATGTACAAACGTACCGATACCGTAGCCGTGAAGGTCGGGGAGTTAACGATCGGCGGCAATAACCAAGTCATCTTGCAAAGCATGTGCACGACGAAGACGGCGGATGTCGAAGCTACCGTAGCCGAGATCAAGCGGTTGGAGGAAGCGGGCTGCCAGCTCGTTCGCGTGACCGTTAACAATAAAGAAGCGGCCGAAGCGATCAAAGAAATCAAGCGTCGGATCAGCATCCCGCTCGTCGCGGATATCCATTTCGATTACCGGCTTGCCTTGCTAGCCATCGAGAACGGAATCGACAAGGTCCGGATCAATCCGGGCAACATCGGCCGCAGGGAGAAAGTAGAAGCCGTCGTTAAAGCGTGCAAGGAACGCGGAATCCCGATTCGTATCGGCGTTAACGCGGGCTCCCTGGAAAACCATTTGCTGGAGAAGTACGGATACCCTACGGCCGACGCGATGGTAGAGAGCGCTTTGTT
The DNA here is from genome assembly GCF_003628305.1 of Cohnella endophytica. GTDB lineage: Bacteria > Bacillota > Bacilli > Paenibacillales > Paenibacillaceae > Cohnella > Cohnella endophytica. The sequence goes on from NZ_RBZM01000005.1 coordinate 569,183, forward strand.
CCATATCGGCATTCTCGAAGAACTCGATTTTCACGATATTATCGTTTCTCTTAAAGCATCCGACGTTCCGATGGCTATCGAAGCCTACACGAAAGCGGCCGAAGTGATCCGTTATCCGTTGCATCTCGGCATTACCGAAGCGGGAACTTTGTTCTCCGGAACGATCAAGAGCTCCGCGGGTCTCGGGGTGCTTCTCAACCATGGAATCGGCAATACGATGAGAATCTCGTTAAGCGCGGATCCGGTAGAAGAGATCAAAGCGGCTCGCGAACTATTGAAAGTATTCGGGTTGATTACGGATGCGCCGACGCTGATCTCTTGTCCGACTTGCGGCAGGCTGGATATCGATTTGTTCGCGGTAGCGAACGAGGTGGAGGAATATTTGTCGAAACTGAAAGTGCCGATTAAAGTATCCGTCCTCGGTTGCGCGGTTAACGGTCCGGGCGAAGCGCGGGAAGCCGACATCGGCATCGCAGGCGCGCGGGGAGAAGGGATGTTGTTCCGTTACGGCGAGATGATTCGCAAAGTGCCGGAAGCCGACCTCGTCAGCGAGCTGAAAAAAGAAATCGACCAGATCGTAGCGTCCTATTCGGAGACCGGCGTTATTCCGGGGCGCAAACATGGATAAGCTTAAGAAAATAACGTTTGCCGTCCTTGGCGCGGGAGCGCTCGTGCTCGCCGGTTGCGCTGCCAAGGAGAACAAGCAAGCGGATAGCCATATTAGTCACGCGGCGAACGGGGACATTAGGGAGATTACCGCTTCGGCGGATAAACTCCCTTCTTTCCTCGCGAAGCAACCGACTGCCGTCCAAGTCGCTTATCAAGTGGCGGGCAAGTTAGGGGGCACGTTACAGTGGATTCCTTGTTATTGCGGCTGCGGTGAAAGCGCCGGACATGAAAGCAATTTGAATTGCTTTATTCATGAGACGCGAGAAGACGGCTCGATTGAATGGGACGATCATGGCACGAGATGCAACGTTTGCCTTCAGATCGCCATGGAAACCGCCCAATTGAAAGAACAAGGCAAGTCGAACTTGGAGATCAGACAATATATCGACAGCAAATACAGCAAGGGTTACGCCGCTCCGACGGACACTCCGATGCCTCTGAGCTAATCGGAACGAAATGCGGGATGATGAATAATGGTTCGTACAGGCGACGCGAGAGAGTTCTCGCTCGATAAGCAAACGATTCAAGAGTTATGCGGACCGGCTTCTTTCATGAGAGGCGAAGCGTATTTGCGCGCGGGTCAAGTCGTGTCCGTGAAGAAGGAACCCGGCGAATCCGGTTACCGGGCAGTCGTCAAAGGCACCAACGGTAATCGTTACGGCGTGGAAATCGCAAGCCATAATTCCGGCGAGATCGCGGCTTCCTGCGAATGCTCGGCCTATGCGCCGCTCGCGTATTGCAAACATATCGCAGCCGTGCTATTGAAGCTCTCCGACGATGCGGAGGGGCAGGAGTCGGATGAGGATGAGGCCATAACCGAGAAGGACGCCCATCTGACGAAGCAGGTTATTTTTCTATACGACCGCGTCTTGTCCAGGCAGGCGGCGAACAGCGAACCCGAGGAGTACGAGGACGATCTGATGGACGCGACGCCTCTAGAGGTGGAATATGCGTGCAAGATCATGAAGAGCTTCTCGAACAAGCCTATGTTCGCGGTTTCTTTGAAGATCGGATTATCCAGAATGTATATCGTGCAGAAGATCAAAGATTTCCTGAAGAACGTCGATTCGGGCACTTCGATGTCGTTTGCGAAGCATTTTTCGTACGACCCCTCGGAGCACGTGTTCAAGGAGCACGATGAACAGTTTATCCGGTTATTGATCGAAGCCATGCGCGCCGAGGAGCTGTACAAGGATCTGTTCCATTCCTTCTCTTCTTATTCTTACAGGGAAGAAAGGATGCTCGTCATTCCTCCGGCCATCTGGGAGAAAATAATGCCGCTGCTCGAGCGCGTGAACATCAGCTTCGAGGATAAGCATGCCGGTATTCATCGCATGGAGTTAATGGACGGGAAGCTCCCCATAGCCGCGCAGCTTAACAAAGCGGGAAGCCAAGGCTACCAGCTGGAAATCGAAGGACTTAAGCATTCGACCTTCATGGACAACTACGGGGTGGCCGTCGTAGGCGGGCTGCTCTTCAAAGCCGATCCGGAGCAATTGAAACGGATTACGGATTTGAAAAAAATGTTCCACTACGAGAAAAGCACGCGTCTGCTCATCACTTCGGATCAGATCGAGCCGTTTATCGACCGCGTCGTTCGCGGTTTAAAGCAATTCGTCAACGTGGAGATCTCGCCGCAAATCGCGGACAGGATCGTTAATCCGCCGTTGAATGCACGTCTCTATTTGGAATTCGAAGACGATAGGCTGCTTGCGCGGCTGGAATACGTATACGGGGATATCGTCATCACGCCTTTGCCGCAACGGGCGATGAAGAACGCGAGGGACGACGTCATTCTCATGCGGGATCTCGATCGGGAGAATCGCATTATGGCGTTAATCGAACGGGCTTCGTTTAAGTTCAACGGCAAAGACGTGTACTTGGACCAAGAAGACGACTTATACGATTTCTTGTACGGAATATTGCCGCAGCTAGGCGATGACGTCGAAGTGCTCGCGACGGATTCCGTCAAGACGGTCATGCGTACGGTCGCATACGAGCCGAAGGCGCGTCTGGACGTCGACGTCGGGACGAACTGGCTGGAAGTGTCCTTTGACATGGAAGGCATGGAAGAGCAGGAAATCCAGCATTTGCTTCGTAATCTTGTGGAGAAGAAAAAGTATTATCGTTTGCCTAGCGGGCAATTTTTGTCCCTGGAGCAGGAGAGCTTCCGGGAAATCAACCGGCTGTTCGACGAGCTCGACTTAAAGAAGCCGGATATGAGCGGCAACCGGATTCAGATGCCTGCCGTCAGGGGTTTTCAACTGATGGACCAATTCGGAAAGCGATCGTCCGGCATTGCGCTAGGCAAGACGCTCCGCAAGCTGTGGGATAATCTGCGGAATCCCGACAATCTGGATTTCGATATTCCTTCGGGATTGGAACCTGTGCTGAGGGATTACCAGAAGTACGGTTTTCAATGGTTAAAGACGTTGTCCCACTACCGTCTGGGCGGAATTCTCGCCGACGATATGGGCTTAGGGAAGACGATTCAGAGCATTGCCTATATCCTATCCGGCAAAAATTCGGCCGAGGAGGAGGGCGTCGAGCCTTCTCCCGTGTTAATCGTCTCGCCAGCGTCCCTGATCTACAACTGGGAGCGGGAATGCCACAAGTTCGCGCCGGAGCTTCGGACGGTCGTCGCGGCCGGAGATCGCCAAGAGCGAAGCGAGCTCATGTCCGACATGAAGGATGCGGATGTATGGATTACTTCGTATCCGCTTCTTCGCCGAGACATCGAATGGTACGAGAAGCAACAATTCCGCACGTTATTCCTGGACGAAGCGCAGGCCATCAAGAACCATGCTTCCTTGACCTCGAACGCGGTAAGGCGTCTGCGGGCGGGGCAAAGGTTCGCGCTGACGGGAACCCCGATCGAAAACTCGCTCGACGAGTTATGGTCGATCTTCGACGCGATATTCCCGGGATTATTCAGCGGGAAGAAATCTTTCTCCGAGCTGTCCCGGGACAAGGTGGCGCGCATCGTTCGGCCGTTCATTCTGCGCAGGCTGAAGAGCGAAGTCTTGAAGGAACTGCCGGATAAGATCGAGAGCGTTCAGCCGTCCGAGCTTACGACGGAACAGAAGCAGCTCTATCTAGCTTATCTGGAGAAACTTCAGTCCGACATCGTCAAGGATTTGGCCGAAGAAGGCGGGTTCCAGCGTAACCGCATGAAAATACTCGCGGGACTCACCCGTCTGAGGCAGCTGTGCTGTCATCCCGCGCTGTTCCTCGAAGGCTACGAAGGAACTTCGGGCAAGCTGGAGCAGTTGCTGGAGATTATCGAGGAATGCCAAGGAAGCAGTAAGCGAATGCTCATTTTCTCCCAATTCACTTCGATGCTGGGCATCATCCGCCAAGAGCTGGAAAGTCGCGAGCTGCCCTATTTCTATTTGGACGGCTCGACCCCGGCAGACCAACGGTTGGCGATGTGCGACGAGTTCAACGGAGGAGCGAAAGATATTTTCCTTATCTCCTTGAAGGCGGGCGGAACTGGACTTAACTTGACGGGGGCGGATACGGTCGTATTGTTCGATCTATGGTGGAATCCCGCGGTAGAGCAACAAGCGGCGGACAGGGCGCACCGCATCGGCCAGAAGAAGGTCGTTCAAGTTATCAAGCTCGTGGCTCAAGGGACGATCGAAGAGAAGATGCTGGAGCTGCAGCAACGGAAGAAGGATCTCATAGACGAAGTAATTCAATCGGGCGAGACCGCGCTTTCGACGCTGTCGGAGGACGATATTCGCGAGTTGCTGGAGATTAAACGAGGCTAATCGAAGATAGGAGAAAAAAGCTGTTCGCGACGTAAAGTCCGCGGACAGCTTTTTCTCGTTACAAGCTAAGATCGATTTGTCTCTGCTGCGGCCAATGTCGATCGCGAAGCGGCAGAATTGTTGCGAAGCAGGAAAACGGAGATGACGCCGCCGGCTAGGCAGACGACCGACGCAAGAAAAAGCGCGGATCCCATCCCGTCGATAAACGGGGATACGGCGGCATCCGCTGCACCGGTGACAGCCCCGGCGTTATGCGGTCCCGCGATCAACGAACCCGACAGGGCGACCGCAACGACCGCGCTGAGTTGGCGGAACGTGTTGGCGATGCCCGAAGCTGCTCCGGCATTCGCCGGAGGCATCGACGTCATAAGCGCGATCGTCGCCGACGTGCCGACGATCGCAACCCCGATACCTAGCAAGGCAAGAGCCCAACCATAACTAGCGTACCCGCTGTCCGCGTCGATTCCTGTCATAGCGAACAGGGCAGCGGCCGCGAGCAATGACCCGAATGGGACCAGCGTTCTCGGTGAAATACGCTGAGCTAGCGAGCTTGCAAAGCTGGAGGCGATCATAATGCTGACGGTAAGCGCCAGGAACCGCACGCCCGTATCGATCGCCGACAAACCATTCACGTTCTGCAAGTAGAGCGTGAGCAGGAAGAGGACGCCGAATAACCCGAAGAAGGCAGTGAAGTTGACTAAGCATGCCGCGAGGAATATGCGGTTGCGGAAAAGCCTTAAAGGCAGCAAAGGCGAGGGATGCCGAAGCTCCCAGGCGACGAATGCCAGTAACGATAGAGCGGACAAAGCGAATGAGCCAATAATAATCGAATCGTTCCAACCGCGCGAATTGCCTTCGATCATCCCGAACGTTAGAGCGGCAATGCAGAGAATGATCAAGCTTTGCCCAAGCCAGTCGATCGATCGGGAGCCGTCCGCGGGCGTTGCCTTCATCTTGGCGATCAAGGCCAGACTAACGATCGCCCCGATCGGAAGGTTGACCCAGAATACGCTTTGCCAGCCTTGCGCTTCGACTAGCCAACCTCCGGCGACGGGTCCCGCGGCGAGCGCGACGCCCCCGAGCGCAGCCCATATGCCGATCGCTTTCGCTCGCGCCGCCGGTTCGTCGTACATGCCGCGTATGACCGCAAGCGATACCGGGATAACGACGGAACCGAACGCGCCTTGCAGCGCGCGTCCGATGAGCAAGACGTCTATGGAAGGAGCGACCGCGCATAGGACGGAACTTAGGGTGAAGCCGATTAAGCCCGCGAGAAAGACTTTTTTATGTCCTAAGGCGTCTCCGATCGTACCGGCCGTAAGCAGTAAACAGGCGAACGCGATCGCATAGGCGTCGATGACCCATTGCAGTTCGTGCATTCCCGTGCCGAGATCCCGTTGGATGTTCGGCAAAGCGACATTGACGATCGTACCGTCCAAATAAATCATGAATACCCCGAAACACAATAAGAACAGAGAGAAACCCTTGCGTTCCCCATGCGAATTCGAAGTATCCGCTGCTTTCAAACTCATATTCATTCCATCCTTCCAACCTATCGGCGATCGGATGCGTCCATCCGTGGATTGATTGTAAAACTTGACAATACATAATGTCTAATTTATTGTTCTCATCATATAAATTAATCTTGTGCATGAGTTCAATAGGAGGCTACCGATCGCGAATGGAACTGAACCAAATGGAGTACTTTCTGACCGTCGCCCGTTCCGAGCACGTTACCCGGGCGGCGGAAGCGCTCAATATGACGCAGCCGGCGTTAAGCCATTCCTTGGCGAAATTAGAGGAGGAGCTCGGCGTTCAATTGTTCGAGCGAAGCGGGCGGAACGTTCAGTTGAATCGTTACGGCAAGCTGTTCGCAAGAAGGGTGGAGGCCGCCCTCGAGCAGATTCGGATCGGGAAACGGGAGCTCGCCGAGCTTGCGGACCCGGACACCGGACTCGTCTCCCTAGCTTATTTGAATATTCTAGGCAGCGAAGTGGTGCCTCAGCTTATCCGCGCCTTCCAGCAATCTCATCCGGGCATACGGTTCCGGTTAGAACAAGGCAATCACGAGATGATCCGCGAATCCTTGGAATCCGGAGAGAGCGATCTTGGCATGACTTGTCCGGGATCGAACGAAATCGGCCTATCGCAACTCCCCTTGTTCACGAGGCCAATGTACGCCGTCGTTCCTTCCGGACACCATCTGGATGGACGCAAGCAAGTGCATTTGGCGGAATTGGAAGGCGAACCGTTCATCGAACAAAGCTCTAACTGCGGGTTTCGGGCATCGCTGGAGCTTGCTTACCGCCGAACCGGATTCGAACCGAGCGTCAAATACCGCGCGGAAGATTTGCAGACGGTCGCCGGCTTTGTGTCAGCGGGCTTCGGGGTTGCGTTGCTGCCTGCTTCGGCCGGACTAAAACTGCCCAACATGCATTGGATAGCCATAAAGGACAAGGATTGTAAATGCGACGTCGTGCTGGTAAGGAAAGATAAACGCTATTTATCGCCCGCGGTTAAGCTCTTTCGGGATTTCGCGATCGAATACTGCAATCAGAAGGAAAAAGCGCGCCATGGTGACTAATTGTGCCGGGATTCGGGCAATACTACCAAGTAGAGCCCGGGTACCGGTTTTTTTATCTTACCCGAGGGCATGACCGGGGAGGATGAAAAGGATGACCTTAAGCATGGTGCTTATGCTCGTACAAGTGTTTTTTGCCGTCGTCATCGGCATTTACTTTTGGAATTTGCTGCGTAATCAGAAAAACAATCGCAGCGCGGTGGACCGGGAGTCGCGCAAAGAAATGGATAAGCTGCGCAAGCTTCGATCGATTTCGTTGACGAAGCCGCTCTCGGAGAAGACGAGGCCCGCTTCGATTACCGATATCGTCGGGCAGAAGGAAGGCTTGCGCGCGCTCAAGGCGGCTCTGTGCAGCAGCAATCCGCAGCACGTAATCGTATATGGACCTCCCGGCGTAGGGAAAACGGCAGCCGCTCGGGTCATTCTGGAGGAAGCGAAGAAGAACAAGATGTCTCCGTTCCGCTCGGAGGCCAAGTTCACGGAGATCGACGCGACGACGGCCCGTTTCGACGAAAGAGGCATCGCCGATCCGTTGATCGGATCGGTTCACGATCCGATTTACCAAGGGGCAGGGGCAATGGGCGTCGCGGGTATCCCGCAGCCTAAGCCGGGCGCGGTAACGAAGGCGCACGGAGGCATCTTGTTCATAGACGAGATCGGGGAGCTCCACCCGATCCAGCTCAATAAACTGCTAAAGGTGCTCGAGGATCGCAAGGTATTCCTCGAGAGTGCTTATTACCACGCGGAAGACACGAATATTCCGATGTATATCCACGATATTTTCCAGAACGGATTACCTGCGGATTTCCGGCTCGTCGGAGCGACGACGCGTTCGCCGAACGAGCTTCCTCCGGCGCTTAGAAGCCGTTGCATGGAAGTATACTTCCGGCCGCTGCTTCCGGGCGAGATTGCCCAGATTGCCGAGAACGCCATCCAGAAAATCGGATTCGAACCTCGACCCGATGCGCTCGAAGTCGTGCAACGTTATGCAACGAACGGCAGGGAAGCCGTCAACATCATTCAATTGGCGGCGGGTTTGGCCATTTCCGAAAGCCGGGAAGAACTGAGCGGCGCCGACGTCGAATGGGTCGTCAACAGCAGCCAGTTACCTCCGCGTCCCGATCGCAAAGTACCGAACAAGCCGCAGGTCGGCTTCGTTAACGGATTGGCCGTGTACGGACCTAGCATGGGAGCGCTGCTGGAGATCGAAGTAACCGCGACGCCCGCGGTTCCGGGCAAAGGCTTGTTAAACATTACGGGCGTCGTGGAAGAAGAGGAGCTTGGCGGCGGACAACGCACGCTGCGCCGCAAGAGTATGGCGAAAGGCTCTTTGGACAACGTGCTGACCGTGCTGAAGAGAAGCGGATTCCAGCCGGACAATTTCGACTTGCATATCAACTTTCCGGGAGGAACGCCGGTGGACGGACCTTCCGCCGGCGTGGCGATGGCGGTCGCGATCGCTTCCGCCATGATGAAGCAGCCGGTGAACAACAAAATTGCCATGACGGGCGAAGTGAGCATCCACGGCGCGGTAAAGCCGGTAGGAGGAGTCGTCGCCAAAGTCGAGGCCGCGTTCCAATCCGGCGCGGATACCGTCATTATTCCGAAGGAGAACTGGCAGGCGATCTTCGAGAACCTCGAAGGGGTCAAGGTCGTTCCCGTAGACCGGCTGGAGGATGCGTTCCGATACGTCTTCGGCGAAGAAATGATCTGGATGGACGCGAAGTGGCAATCGAGCGAGCTGCCGGTCGCCGCGGACGCCTTCGCTGCGGCTCCGGCAGGATCGGTGCTTCACGCGGGCGGGCGCGCCGAATCCACGGCGCTCGACGGGAGCGGCCGCACGGCGGAAGGATGACCGAAATTGCCGAACCAGTAGTTAAAGGGGTGTTCTCAAGGACGATTTCAGTCTTTGCGGAACACCCCTTTTTTGCGGCGAGCGAATACATTTGATACAATGACTGGAGTGTTTGAATTCGTTCCAGAACTGCGAGGTGCGTCAATTATGGGTTCGGGCAAACAGAAAAGCCGTTCGATTCCCTTGCTGCCCCTAAGAGGGCTGCTCGTATATCCCAGCATGGTGCTCCATCTGGATGTAGGTAGGGAGAAGTCCGTCAAAGCGTTGGAGCAATGCATGATCGACGATCACATGATCTTGCTCTGCTCGCAATCAGAGATCAACATCGAAGAACCTACGCAAGAGGACATTTACCAAGTCGGAACGATCGCCAAAGTTCGCCAAATGCTGAAGCTTCCGAACGGAACGATCCGTGTTCTGGTGGAGGGCGTCAGTCGCGCCGAGATCGAGCAATATTTGCCGAACGACGAATATTACGAAGTGCTCGCCCGCGAGCTTCAAGAAGGCCAGACGAACGACTCGGAGCTGGATGCGCTTATGCGCGCCGTGCTGAGCCAGTTCGAGCACTATATCAACCTATCCAAGAAGGTGACCCCCGAGACGCTTGCCGCCGTTTCCGATATCGATCAACCGGGCCGGTTGGCGGATGTGATCACGAGCCATCTGTCGCTGAAAATAAAAGATAAGCAAGAAATACTGGAAACGATCGAGGTCCGTCCTCGTCTGGAGAAGCTGCTCGACTTCCTCAATAACGAGCGCGAAGTGCTGGAGTTGGAGCGCAAGATCAGCCAACGCGTCAAGAAGCAGATGGAGAAGACGCAGAAAGAGTATTACCTTCGCGAACAAATGAAGGCGATCCAAAAGGAACTCGGCGATAAGGAAGGCCGCGCGGGCGAAGTCGAAGAGCTGAGAGCCCAACTCGCCGAAGCGGAGTTGCCGGAGAAAATCGAAACCAAAGTCGAGAAGGAAATCGATCGACTGGAGAAAATGCCCGCATCGTCCGCGGAAGGGGCGGTTATCCGCACTTACGTCGAATGGCTGCTCGCTCTGCCGTGGAGCAAGATGACGGAGGACGATCTCGACATCGTCAAAGCCGAGCAAATCCTGAACGACGAGCATTACGGACTCGATAAGCCCAAGGAACGGGTGCTGGAATATCTTGCCGTCCAGAAGCTCGTCAAGAAGCTGAAAGGCCCGATCCTGTGTTTGGTCGGTCCTCCGGGCGTCGGCAAAACCTCCTTGGCGAAGTCGATCGCGAAGTCGCTAGGACGCGAGTTCGTACGGATCTCGCTTGGCGGCGTGCGCGACGAAGCGGAAATCCGCGGACATCGCCGGACGTACGTCGGGGCGATGCCGGGAAGAATTCTGCAAGGCATGCGCAACGCCGGGTCGGCGAATCCCGTTTTCCTGCTGGACGAAATCGACAAAATGGCGATGGATTTCCGGGGAGACCCGTCGTCCGCGTTACTCGAAGTGCTCGATCCGGAGCAGAACTCGACTTTCAGCGATCATTACGTCGAGATGCCTTTCGACCTTTCCAACGTTATGTTCGTCACGACTGCGAACGTAGTGCACAATATTCCAAGGCCTCTTCTTGACCGGATGGAGTTGCTTCACGTTCCGGGATATACGGAACTGGAAAAGCAACAAATCGCGGAACGCCATCTGCTTCCGAAGCAGAAACGCGACCACGGCTTGGAAGAGAGTCAGCTCGTCATGGAGTCCGACGCCATCTTGTCCGTCATTCGTTACTATACGCGGGAGTCGGGCGTGCGCAATATGGAGCAACAGCTCGCTTCGGTATGCCGCAAAGCCGCCAAAGCGATCGTGGCGAATCCCGAAGCCGCTCCTTTCGTCGTCGACGAGGAGAAGCTCAAGGAATTACTCGGACCGCCGAAGTACCGCCACGGTATGGCCGAACAGGAAGATCAGATCGGAGCCGTTACGGGCCTGGCATGGACAGAGGTCGGCGGAGACACGCTCGTGATCGAAGTCACGGTCATGCCGGGCAGCGGGAAACTGACTCTGACGGGCCAATTAGGCGACGTCATGAAGGAATCGGCGCAAGCCGCCTTCAGCTATACGCGAAGCCGTGCCAAGGACTTCGGAATCGATCCGCAGTTCCATGAGAAGAACGATATTCACGTGCATATTCCGGAAGGCGCGATTCCGAAAGACGGCCCGTCCGCGGGCATTACGCTCGCGACTGCGCTCATCTCGGCGCTCACGAACCGCCGGGTTTCCCGCGAAGTCGCCATGACCGGGGAAATTACGCTTCGAGGCCGCGTGCTGCCGATCGGCGGTTTGAAGGAGAAGTCGCTTGCCGCGCATCGCGCCGGCATCAAGAAAATTCTTCTTCCGAAAGATAACGAGCGAGATTTGCGCGACATTCCGGAAAGCGTGCGCCAGAGCATGACGTTCGTGCCGGTTGCGCATATGGATGAAGTTCTTGCGCATGCGTTATCGGAGCCGCTTGGCCGCTTGGCGGGCGAGTCGGGCGAGGATGATGAGGATTTGCAAGCGGGCGCTTCGGCCATTACGGGCCAGGCGGGCGACGAGCCGGAGGATGCTCCGCCGTTAGGAACACATTGATGGGAGACCTTAAGGCTTTATGAAGATCAAACAAAGCGAATTCGTAATTAGCGCGGTTGGCCCGAGCCAGTATCCGGAAGACGGATTGCCGGAAATTTCTCTGGCCGGCCGCTCGAACGTAGGGAAATCTTCCCTGATCAACAAAATGCTGCTGAGGAAAAACTTGGCCCGGACGAGTCAACAGCCGGGCAAGACGCAGACGCTGAATTACTACAAAATCAACGGAGAGCTCGGAGAACTCTACTTCGTTGATTTTCCCGGTTACGGATATGCCAAAGTGTCCAAATCCGAGCGGGAAGCATGGGGCAAGATGATCGAGCGGTATTTGCGGGACCGCGATCCTCTTAAGCTGGTTCTGCAACTAGTGGACGTACGGCACCCGCCGTCCGCTGACGACAAGAAAATGTACGAATGGCTTTCCCATTATGAAATTCCGATGGCGGTCGTCGCGACGAAAGCGGATAAAGTGTCCCGTTCGCAATGGCCGAAACACGTCAAAATGATCCGTCAAACACTGGGAATGCCAGGACATGAACCGCTTGTTCTTTTCTCCTCGGAAACGGGACAAGGAAGAGACGAATTATGGAGCATAATCATGAAAGCGGCAGGATTACCGCAAGAAACCCCCTCCGAACCCCTTATCAACGCGCAGGAAACTGAGGATAACACGTAAAAGTACGGATGAATCGCGGGAGGAAACGATTTTTGCATGTTTTTTCCGTGAATATCACGTTCGGGCCGCAGGAATCGGCTTGCGATTTCGCGTATAATAAAGATTAGTTAACGCGTATCACAATCGCAAGACAATGGGAATTGAGGAGATTTTATGGCTCAACGGGTAGCCACGGAGTATGTCAATACCAGCCTGACACTGACGGAAGCCGAAATGCCGAGACTGATTTCCATGTGCGAGGTCCAGCAGCTTCGACTGCAAGTTTTCGTAATGGATAACGGCAATCAAGAGGTCGTATTGCAGGAAGAAGCGGGCGGCGAAACGATTCGTCTTAGCTTCGAGAGAACGAACGGGCAGTATCACTGCATGTTAACTTGCAGGGTCGTGCAGCCCAAACTGACGAATGTTTTGCGCACGCTGGTTTCATCGTTCAAAGGAGACGCGGTCGTCAATCGGATTTATTGCGGATTTACGATGGTGTACCATTATATTCAAGGAAGCGTCGCGCGGATCGTCGAAAGCAAAGATGCCCAATTGCGGACCGTGTACGAACATTGCGACACGCTAGGCAGATTGGAATCCCAGTTTAATTCGTATTCGGTCGAGGAAGAAATTAGCCGGCTGCACGGTTCCGTCAACGAGTTGCTCGACATGCGCAATCAGACGAAGGAGCCGAGGCTAATCGGCGAAATCGACCAGAGATTGAAGTATCATAGCCGTTTATTGTTCACGTTGGAAGCATAGGCATTATCAACGTTTCGACATCGCAAAAAGAGCCGTTTTCAGGCTCTTTTTTCTATTGTTTTGCAATGCCGAGGCGACCGTGTACGAAATCGCAAACCCCTGACGGGGCGCGGAAAAACAGGGGGTTGCCGCATGCGTAAAAACCCTAAAAAAAACTGTTGCATTTACCCCGGATAGATGTTATTTTTAGTTTCGTTGACAACTCAATACAATAGGAACCAGGATTCACTCAAGGAATGCGGTGAGAGCAAATTCCCTCCAAGTGAATGACGTAGGTCCTAGCGGATGAAATCATTTTCACATTTTATTCCTAGGAAGGGGGAACCGGAAGATGGAATACTCGACTTTCGGACGACACGTTGCGGTTGACACATGGGGAGGAAACATCGATATTCTGAACAGTGCGGAACTTCTCCAATCGCACATGGTGGAAGCGGCCGAAGCATGCGGCGCAACGGTACTCTCGGTTCAAGCGAAACAATTCGAACCTCAAGGAGCTACCGTACTGGTCTTGCTTTCGGAGAGCCACATCTCCATTCACACGTATCCTGAAAAAGGTTTTGCCGCGATCGACTGCTATACTTGTGGCGAGACCGTGGATCCGCAAGCTGCAATTGACTATCTCGTCGGAGTGATCAAACCGGAGAAAACTTACGCGAAGAAATTAATCCGCGGACTCGGCGAATTGCAAGTCGTCGAACCGACGATCCAACAAGCCGAACTCGTTAAATAATCGATACTCGAAGCCATGAGGAGCATACCTCATGGCTTTTTCTTATGCATAGAATACGAATGGGGCAAAAAGACGACAATAGGAAAAAAGCGGCGCGTCCGTTTTCATAAAGTTTTCATATTTGAGGGCTAAGAGGCTGTCCAACTATGTTATAATAATCGTTGATAAACAGGATCATCCTTACTCCCAAGCAGAAAGTCAGGTGAAAACCCATGCATCTAATCGTAGTCGGATTGAATTATCGCACGGCTCCCGTCGAAATGAGGGAACGCTTTGCGTTGTCCGAACAGGAGATGCCGCTCGCCCTTCAGGGGTTGAAGCAAACGACGGGCTTTCTCGAGGGTGTGATCGTGGCGACCTGTAACCGGACGGAAATCTATGCGGTCGTGGACAGGCTTCAGCTTTGCGGACATTATATCCGCGCCTTTATGGAGCAATGGTTCAAGATCCCGCGTAAGGAGTTTAACTCCCATATCTACATGTACGAGGACGATCGTGCGGTAGAGCATCTGTTCCGGGTCGCCAGCGGCTTGGATTCGATGATAATCGGAGAAACGCAAATTCTCGGGCAAGTCAAAGATGCATTCTTGCTCGCTCAAGAGCAGCAAGCAACCGGTACGTTGTTCAATCGTTTATTCAAACAAGCGATCACGCTAGCCAAACGCGCGCATTCCGAGACATCGGTCGGAGAGAGCGCCGTATCGGTAAGCTACGCCGCGGTAGAACTCGGTAAACGCATTTTCGGACGTTTCGACGACAAGAAGGTCATGATCGTCGGCGCCGGCAAGATGAGCGAGCTTACGGCGCAGCACCTTCACGCTAACGGCGCCAAGGAAGTATTCGTTGTAAATCGTACGGTGGAAAAGGCGGAAGAGTTGGCCGTGAAGTTCGAAGGCACGGCCATGACGCTAGACGCCGCCATAGGGCGACTGAAGGACGTCGACATCGTGATCAGCAGCACGGGAGCCAACGGCTTCGTGGTTACTCGCGAACATATCGAAGCGGCAATGGCCGGCCGCAAGAAAAAACCTTTGTTCTTGATCGATATCGCGGTGCCTCGCGACATCGATCCGGCTTGCGGGGATTTGCCGAATGTGTACCTCTACGATATCGACGACCTGGAAGGCATCGTCGAAACGAATATGGCCAAGCGTCGCAAGGAGGCCGCGATCATCGAAGAGATGATCGATCTCGAGCAGGAAGCTTATCAGCAATGGTATGCGACTTTAGGGGTCAGCCCGCTCATCCGCGCTCTTCAGGAGAAAGCCGCCGGCATCCAGGAGACGACGCTCGATAGCTTGCTTCGCAAGCTTCCGGAGCTGGACGACAGGCAAGTCAAAGTCATTCGCAAGCTGACGAAAAGCATCGTGAACCAGATTATTCACGATCCGATCTTGCACATTAAAGAAGCGGCCGTCGAGAAGCGCGGAGACGAAGCCATGAAATTGTTCGTCCAACTGTTCGCGCTCGAAGACGAAGTCGATCGCGTAAGGGCGGAAGAAAAGTCCGAAGAGAAAGCCAAAAAAGCGTCGCATGCGGGTGCATCTTCATCCGGCACGGCAACCGCCGCTGCAACCGCTACGGGCTCCGTCTTGGACATCGACAAATTGCTGTCTCAACTGGCTGGCGCGCTTCGATAATCGCCAGGGAATCTGGAGGCGCTGCCCCGATGGTAACTCAAGATTGGTTAACCGATGCCGTTCTTTATATTTATGCCCTGAGCTTGCTTTTTTTCGTATCCGATGCCGCTTCCGGCAATCGGAAAGCGAGAAAAGTCGGAACAGGGCTGCTTGTTTTTGTTTGGGTGCTGCAGGGAGCTTTTCTGATGGCGCTCCTGTTCGATCGATTTTCAGTGCCTACGCTAACGCTTAGGGATTATTTGTTTTTCGTCTCCTGGTTGCTCGTTTCCGCGTCATTTATTCTCAATCGGATCATGCGCGCGGAATTACTCGTCTTGCTCGTTAACGTCGTCGGATTCGCCGTGCTCGCTTCGAACTTGATCGAGAGGCCGAAGCATGACGCGGTACTTCAACCCTGGGAAGTAGCTAGGCGTTTGCTGCTCGTGCACGTCGGACTCATTACCGTCTCGTTCGCCATTTTGACGGTTACGGCCGTTCTGGGGCTCATGTATCTCTTCCTCCACCGTCGGCTGAAGGCGAAGAAATGGTCGCATGTCATGAGCCGCATGCCGAGCCTGGAATGGATCGATCAGTACGCTTACCGGGCGGGCTTGATAGGCGTTCCGCTGTTGTTGCTGTCTTTGTCGACGGGGGCCGCGGCCTTGCTTATCGACGGCGAACCGATGCATTTGCTAGACGAGAAGGTGCTGCTGTCGTTCGCGGCGGGAGCGGCCTATATCGTTTACTTAATTCGCAGGTTGGCTTCCCGAGACGATAATTCGAAAGTCGTCCGATGGAATTTGCTCGGATACGCTTTGCTGATCGCCGGTTTCTTCGCGAATTCGTTGTCTTCTTTTCACCAATTGGTATAACTAGATTTCTTTTCTCGTTTCGCATCGAGAACATGGACTAGCATCCGTGGGAGGAGCGTTCGCCAATGTCGCAATGGTATCCGGTGATGCTTAACCTCGAAGGGCGCGTATGCGTCGTCTTCGGCGGCGGAGCGGTTGCCGAACGCAAGACGCAAGGATTGTTGGATGCGGGTGCGGACGTACGGGTCGTGAGTCCGACGCTAACACGCGTAATGAAGCAGTGGGTCTCAGAGGGCCGCGTGCGTTGGATCGAGCGCGAAGCCGAGGATAGCGACGTCTTCGGAGCGACTCTCCTATTCGCGGCGACCGATAATCGGGCCGTGAATCGCAGGTTAGCGGAGACGGCTAGGGAATTAGGAGTTCCTGCGAATATTGCCGACGACGGAGAGTGCGGGGACTTTATCGTTCCCGCCGTATTACGTCGGGGAGATCTCGTATTGACCGCAAGCGCGTCCGGGACGGGACCGGCGTTGTCGGCGCGAATTATCTCGGAACTTGCCGTCAAATACGGTCCGGAATACAATGAGAGCACTCAGGCTTTGAAGGCGATCCGCGCGATCGTCAAAGCGGAGGTCGGAAATTCGGAGGAACGGCGGGAGCTGCTCCGGGCGGCCGTATCCGACGACGCGCTGGAGGAATGGCGTTATTCTCCCTGGCTTCGCCAGGATAAGGCGCAACTGATCGAACGATTGCGGCAACGAGCACATGACCGGAAGGGATAGATACATATGCGCAATATTATCGTAGGGTCGAGACAGAGCGCGCTTGCGCTTACGCAGACGAACCAAACCGTCCAGAAGCTGAAGGAATTGTCGGCGAGGGAACAACTAGACTATACGTTCGAGGTCAAGCCGATCGTTACCCGCGGCGACCGGATTCTCGACGTGACCTTGTCCAAGGTCGGCGGCAAAGGATTGTTCGTGAAAGAAATCGAGGAAGCGCTATTGAACGGCGAGATCGACTTGGCCATTCATAGCATGAAGGATATGCCTTTCGAACTGCCGGAAGGTCTCGTAATCGGGGCCGTGCCGGAGCGGGAAGATCCCCGGGATTGTATTATCAGCCGCAATGGACTTAGCCTGGCCGAGCTGCCGCAGGGCGCGAAGATCGGGACGAGCAGCTTGCGTCGCTCCGCCCAGTTGAAGGCTCATCGGCCGGACCTGCAGATCGAATCGATCCGCGGGAATATCGATACCCGCTTGCGCAAGCTCGAGGAAGAGGGCTTCGACGCGATTCTCCTCGCGGCAGCGGGCTTGCACCGAATGGGCTGGAAGGATCGGATTACGGAATATCTCGATCCGGTCATTTGCTTGCCTGCCGTAGGGCAAGGCGCGCTGGCCATCGAATGCCGCGGCGATAATACGGAAGTCATGGCGCTGCTGGCCCTTCTGAACGATAAGCGTACGGAGCGAACGGTAGCCGCCGAACGTCGTTTGCTCGGGCTGCTCAACGGCGGTTGCCAAGTGCCTATCGGAGCATATGCGGCGTTGGAGTCGGATGAGCGGATAGATGGCACGATCGTGCTTCACGGCATGGTAGCCTCCCCGGATGGAAGCCGAATGCTTAAGGAATCCGTATCCGGGACGGATTCGTCGGAAGTCGGTTCAAGCGTGGCGGAAGCATTGCTTCGCCGCGGCGCGGACGATATTCTGGCGGAAGCGAGGGAATAACCCGATGAACAAGGGGAAAGTTTATTTGGTCGGGGCAGGACCGGGAGATCCCAAGCTCATTACGGTTCGGGGTCTCGAAGCGCTGAAGCGCTCGGACGTCGTCGTGTTCGATCGGCTGGCCGGGCCGCAGTTGCTGAATCAAGCGAGGCCGGACGCCGAACGGATATACGTGGGAAAACTTCCGGACAGGCATACGATGAAGCAGGAGGAAATTAACCGGCTGCTCGTCGACTTGGCTTTGCAAGGAAAGACCGTAATCCGGTTGAAGGGCGGGGATCCGACGGTGTTCGGCCGCGTCGGCGAAGAGGCCGAATTGTTGCGGAAGAACGGCATTCCCTACGAGATCGTTCCCGGCATCACTTCGGCGATCGCGGTTCCGGCTTACGCGGGCATACCCGTGACGCACCGGGATTTGGCTTCTTCCTTCTCGATCATCACGGGACACGAGAGCCCGGATAAGCTCGAACATACGATTTATTGGGATAAAGTAACGAACGCGACGGGGACGCTCGTCTTCTTGATGGGCGTAGCCAAAATCGCCTACATCAGCGATCAACTGATCAAGCACGGCAGATCTCCGGAAACTCCCGTCGCGCTCATTCAATGGGGGACGAGAGCGGAACAAAGGACTGTCGTCGGCACGCTTCGGGATATCGACGTCAAAGTGAAGGAAGCAGGCTTGAAGCCTCCGGCCGTTATCGTGGTCGGAGAAGTCGTACGGCAACGGGAAACGCTGGCTTGGATCGAGGATAAGCCCTTGTTCGGTCGACGAATTCTCGTTACTCGCGCCCGTTCGCAAGCGAGCGAGTTGCTTGCCAAGCTCGACGAGCTTGGCGGGGAAACCTACGAGTTTCCGGTTATCGAGACGCGAATTCCTACTTCGGATGAAAAGCTGCGAGCGATCGAGTCTGCTTTAGGGCAAGCGGCAGAATACGATTGGGTTATTTTGACGAGCGTGAACGGCGTCGATTACTTCTATGAATGGTTGAACAAGCACGGGGTGGACATTCGCAAGTTCAGTCGTGCTAAATTCGCCGCCGTCGGACCGAAGACCGCGGAAGCGCTGGCCGCACGAGGCGTTCGAGCCGATCTTCTGCCGGAGAGCTTCCGCGCGGAAAGCTTGCTCGACAGCTTGGACGGACTGATCGAGCCGGGACAGCTAGCGCTGCTTCCTAGGGGAGACCTGGCACGGGAAATATTGCCGAAGGAATTAAAGGAACGCGGCGTGAGGACGGTCGAGATCGACGTCTACGAAACGGCGTTATCCGCTCCTAGGGATCCCTGGTTGCCGGAAATGCTCGCGAACGGGGAAATCCATGTCATTACGTTCACGAGCTCGTCCACGGTCGTCAATCTGCTCGAAGCGTTGCGAAGGCTTGGGATAAGCAACCCGGCCGATGCGTTGAGCGGAATCGAAATCGCATGCATAGGTCCGGTGACAGCCAAGACCGCCGAAGAAAACGGTTTGAAGGTTACGGTCGTTCCTGAACGGTACACGATAGATGGGTTAGTCGAAGCGCTTGTCGACAGACGGCGCGATACGAAAGGGGAATGAGTAGTTATGTCATATCCGTTGGTCAGACATCGCAGATTAAGAAACTCGGCAGGTTTGCGCAATATGGTACGGGAAACGAGTATCGGGGTTAACGACTTCATCATGCCTATTTTCGTCATGGAAGGCGAAGGGATCAAGGAAGAAATGGCATCCATGCCCGGCGTCTATCATTGGTCGCTGGATACGATGGAACAAGAACTGGCGGAAATCGTCGGACTCGGCATTCAATCGGTGCTGATTTTTGGCGTGCCGGAACATAAAGACGCGATCGGTTCCTCCGCTTTCGAGGATAACGGAATCGTTCAGCGCGCGATCCGCAAGATTAAGACCTTGTATCCCGAACTTGTCGTCGTCGCGGACACTTGCTTGTGCCAATTCACCGATCACGGGCATTGCGGTGTGGTTCACACTTCGGAATGCGGAGCGGACATCGTCAACGACGAATCTCTGCAATTGCTAGCGAAGACGGCGGTATCGCAAGCGAGAGCGGGCGCGGACATCATCGCTCCGTCGAACATGATGGACGGCTTCGTGGCGGCGATCCGCCAAGGATTGGACGAGGCCGGCTTCGAGAATACGCCGATTATGTCTTATTCCGTGAAATTTTCGTCCGCTTATTACGGACCTTTCCGGGAAGCGGCGCATTCCACTCCGCAATTCGGAGACCGCAAAACGTATCAAATGGACCCCGCGAACGCGCGCGAGGCGTTAAGGGAAGCTCAGACGGACGTGGAAGAGGGCGCGGATTTCCTTATGGTTAAGCCTGCATTGGCTTACCTGGACGTGGTCAGGATGCTGAGGGATCGTTATGATTTGCCCATCGTGGCATACAACGTGAGCGCGGAATACAGCATGGTCAAAGCGGCGGCGATGCAAGGGTGGATCGACGAGCGGGCGATCGTGCTGGAGACGTTAATCGGCATGAAGCGCGCGGGTGCGGATTTGATTATTACGTATCACGCCAAGGACGCCGCGCGCTGGTTGCAGGAAAAGTAAGTTCGGTCGAAGACGGCCTAGCCTCGAAGCTTCGCCAAATTCAGCTTATACTCGTTAATGCCGAACTGAAGGACGCCGCGCGATTCCAATTCCCGGATGACCTCGGAGAGAATCGCTTTGCTAACGCCGGCCATCTGGGCAAGCTCGTCGTAATTGAGGGACATCGGGATGGAAATGAGGTTCCCGTCGCGCTTGCCGTTCTTGTTGGCCAGAGCGATCAGGTTCTTGAGGACGCGGGTACGCCCATCCAGGAAAGTCAGATCGTTAACGTGATCGTTCGTCGCCCGAAGCCTGCGGCATAATTCGGCCAAGATGCCGCGCGTAATATCGAAATGATCTTGCAAAAGTCCCATGAATTGCTCGGAGGAAAGTTCGAGCACGGTCGTCGATTCCAGCGTTTGAGCGGACGCGGAACGCGGCAGTCCGTCGAGCAACGATAACTCTCCGAAGCTTTCGCCGGCGTTGACGAGGGAGAGAACTTTCTCTTCTCCCGCATGGCTCTTCGTAAACAGCTTGATAGAACCGGACAGGACGACGTAGAAGGTCGAACCTGCCTCTTTTTCGTAGAAGAGAGTCGTCCCCTGCGGTAATGTGCGCCTGTGGGATATTCTAAGGATGTGCTCCAATTGTTCGTCGTTAAGGTTGTCGAAGAGCGACACCTTCTTAAGCCATTCGATCATCCGTATCTCTCCTGCTCCACAAGGAATGGTTATAACGATTGCGAGTCCCAACAAGTTTACCATAGCCTTTTCCAATTCTGATAGTAGGACGTGACGAAAATGAGCGAAAATCATCGAATCCGCACGGATTCCAAGTCCAAATCCGCTTTCGAACGCGCGAAGCGCGTCATTCCGGGCGGCGTCAATAGCCCGGTTCGGGCTTTCAAATCGGTCGGGCTTACGCCTTTGGTTATCGAACGCGGCGAAGGCAGCCGGATTACCGATATCGACGGCCAGACGTACATCGATTACGTGCTGAGCTGGGGCCCTCTTATCGCTGGTCATGCGCACCCCGAGGTCGTTGAAGCGATCAAGCGGACCGCCGAAAAAGGGACGAGTTTCGGAGCGCCGACCGAGCTTGAGACCCTGATGGCCGAGCTTGTGTGCGAACGAGTGCCGTCCGTCGAAATCGTGCGCATGGTCAATTCCGGGACCGAGGCGACGATGAGCGCGCTGCGGCTTGCCCGCGGTTATACGAAACGAAGCAAGATTCTTAAGTTCGAGGGCTCTTATCACGGCCATGCGGACAGTCTGCTCATTAAAGCGGGTTCCGGCGTCGCTACGCTCGGATTGCCGGACAGCCCCGGCGTTCCGGAGAGCGTGGCTTCCCATACGCTTACGGTTCCTTATAATGACCTGGCTTCCGTCAAGCTGGCTTTCGAGCGCTACGGGGAAGAGATCGCGGCGATTATCGTCGAACCGATTGCCGGCAACATGGGCGTCGTTCCGCCGTTACCCGGGTTTCTGTCCGGACTGAGGGAAGTGACTTCCCAATACGGAAGCTTGCTTATTTTCGACGAGGTCATGACCGGTTTCCGGGTTCACTTGAACTGCGCGCAAGGTTTATACGGCGTCACGCCGGATTTGACTTGCTTGGGCAAAGTGATCGGCGGCGGACTTCCCGTAGGAGCTTACGGCGGCAAAAGAGAAATTATGGAGCACATGGCTCCGGTAGGACCTATCTATCAGGCAGGTACGTTATCGGGCAATCCGCTGGCGATGGCGGCCGGTTATTCCACGTTAAAGTTGATGAACGAATCCGCGTACCAGCTGTTGGAGAGATTGTCGGCTCGGCTCCAAGCCGGTCTTGAACGCAACGCGGCCGAGACGGGAATTCCGATGACGATCAACCGCGTCGGCTCGATGGTATGTCCGTTCTTCACGGATAAGCACGTCATCAATTACGATGTCGCCAAGACCGCGAACACGGAGCGTTTCCGCACCGTATTCCGCAGGCTGCTCGATAACGGCGTGAATATCGCTCCTTCGTCCTTCGAAGGTTGGTTCGTCTCCATCGTTCACAGCGAGGCCGACATCGACATGACGATCGAGGCGCACAGATCGGCATTATCGAAACTCTAAAAACGGCATTCGTAGGGCTGTCCCTAAGGTCATCGACCTTTCGGGCGGTCTTTTTTTCTTGCGGTCCTCTAACTTCGGGGAGGGTTGTTTGTCTTTTTCAGGCATGCTCGCCTATCCCCGGCATATAGATAATTAGGGTATTGTAAAGGCCCGGACCGAAAGTCCGGGCGCTTATGCCGAAAGGAGGACTTCGTCGTGACGGACCAGTTAAACGGGCTTCGCTTCGATATTTATGAACGCGTGCATCTGCCGGACGATGTAGCCGCAATCGATGAGCTGGAAGAAATCGAGTTGGTGCCCCATATGCAGGCGCTTCCTCAGGACGATCAAGTGTTATTGCGCGGTCATTTGTTGCTGACGGGAGTGTACCGGTCGCAGGATTCCGCCGAGGCTTCCCAACTGGAACATTGGATCCCGGTCGAGATTTCGTTGCCGCTGAACCGAATTAACAGCGTAGCCGAGCTAGCCGTGGAAATCGACAATTTCGACGTCGATCTGCTGTCGACACGATCGTTGAACGTAACGGGGGTGTTGGCGCTCAGGGGGCTTCAATCCCAGGCTTCCCAAAGTCCGATCTGGAGAGACGACAGCTTTACGGTCGTGCATCAGGTAGGACAGGATGAACCATCGCCGCCAGCTCAGCCTCAATCACGATATGTGAACGGCGATGAACAATCGTTTGCGTATACGCCTTATGCGAGCGGCATGCCAGCGGAATTAGATGTCGGGGAGTTAGCCGTGCAAGAAAGGGAGGACGAGGAGAGCCTACAACTGGATCCCCTTCCATCGTTCGACGACTCGGCGAAGGATAACGGTTGGTTGTCCATGTTCCAGAATTCGGAGGAGCCAAGGGAGACCGATCGCCAACCGGAAGAGTCAGTCGCGCAAGCCGTGTCGGAAGTCCCGCCGGACGTCTCCTCCCAATGGGGAGACGTCACGGAACGACGATTATCCGAAGGGGAACCGCTATCGAATTACGCAAACGCGGAGCCTCCGCTAGCTTCCTATGGTCAAGGGGACCAGCAATCGGAAGAAAAGCCGGATTTGCGGGTTGCGCTAGGGGGCAAGCCGCTCGAATCCGTTGCACCTCAACAATCCGCCGCGCCTCAGCAATTCGGCGTCGGATTGCTGTCGCAGCTCGGAGAGAAAGGCGCCAAACGTGAAGCCGAACTGAGAATTCAAGAGGCGGCGCAAGCGGAGGAAAGGGCGCAAGCCGCGAAGAACGACGCGCAGAACTCGGGAGACGAATTGGAATGGACGCGGTTGTTCTTGAATAACGGCGTGCAGGCGCAATCGTTCCGAAAGGTAAGGATGTGCATCGTTCAGCGCGAGGAGACGCTCGATCTGATCGCCAACAGGTATAACGTTCAACCGAGGGAGCTGCAGTTGTACAATAGGCTCCACGAACCGTATTTGTCCGAAGGGCAAGTGCTGTACATTCCTTGATTCAACGTTTGGACTGGGCCCGTTTCTCTCGTCCGCGAGAGGAACGGGCCCGGTTTGCGCATCCGAGCGTGCCCGTATTGACTCTATAACGGCGCAAGGGTAAAATAAAAAGCATCAACATGGATAGGGAAGAGTAAGCAGTCAGACCATCAGAGAGCGGAGCCGCTGCACGCAGCGCTGAGAGGTTCCGCGGACAATCCGTCTGCTACAGTCGCCCTGGAGTTTCTCGCATGAAGGCCGTCCGCATCGGGACGTCGGAGTAAAGCGGGACGGTCGCAACCGTTATTTCGCAGCGAGTGCCGTATAGGAGCAAGTTTCCTGACGGAACGAAGGTGGTACCACGGAAGTTTACCTTTCGTCCTTTGCGACGGGAGGTTTTTGCGTTTTTATGGCCCATTGCGAGAGTTGCCCGCAAGCAGGAAGCCGAACCTTGCATATCTCAATTCATGTCTTTTGGAGGTAGTGTCACTCATGTCCGAATTAGAGCAACGGTCTAACGTTGAAATGCCGACGACTTACGACCCGACTAGCGCCGAGCGCAAATGGTATGAAATATGGTTACGGGAAGGGTATTTCCAAGCGGGACGTCGTCCCGACGCACCGAAATATACGATCGTCATCCCGCCGCCGAACGTAACGGGAATGCTTCATATCGGCCATGCCCTTGATTTTACGTTGCAGGATATTTTGATCCGGTTCAAGCGCATGCAAGGCTTCGACGCGTTATGGCTTCCGGGTACCGACCATGCGGGCATCGCAACGCAGACGAAGGTTGAACAGAAGCTGCGCGAAGAAGGAAAGAGCCGCTATGATCTGGGCCGCGAAGCCTTCCTGGAGAAAGTATGGGATTGGAAGGAACTGTACGCGAACAACATTCGCAACCAATGGGCGAAAATGGGGCTGAGCTTGGATTATTCCCGCGAGCGCTTCACGTTGGACGAAGGGTTGAACAAAGCCGTGCGCGAAGTATTCGTGCGCCTGTACGACAAGGGCTTGATTTATCGAGGCAAGCGGATCATCAACTGGGATCCCGCTGCCCGTACCGCCCTGTCGGATATCGAGGTCGAATATAAAGAGGTTAACGGACATCTGTATCATCTTCGATATCCGCTGGCTGACGGCAGCGGGCATATAACGGTCGCCACAACGCGTCCGGAGACGATGCTGGGCGATACGGCCGTCGCGGTACACCCGGAAGACGAGCGTTATAAGGATTTGATCGGCAAGATGATCCTGCTCCCGATCGTAAACCGGGAAATTCCGATTATCGCCGACGACTACGTAGAGAAGGAGTTCGGCAGCGGCGCGGTCAAGATTACGCCCGCCCACGATCCGAACGACTTCGAAGTGGGGGCGCGCCACGGCCTTCCACAAATTACGGTCATGGACGAAGGCGGCCGGATGAACGAGCATGCCGGTCCTTACGAAGGCTTGGATCGTTCCGATTGCCGCAAGGCGATCGTTAAAGACATGCAGGAGCAAGGCATCTGCATCCAAATCGAGGATCATGTTCACCAGGTCGGCCACAGCGAGCGTTCCGGCGCCGTAGTCGAGCCGTATTTGTCCACGCAGTGGTTCGTGAACATGAAGCCCCTCGCCGAGAAAGCGATCGATTCGCAGAAGTCCGGCAAGGGCGTTAATTTCGTGCCGGATCGGTTCGAGAAAATCTATTTGAATTGGATCGAGAACGTCCGCGATTGGTGTATTTCGCGTCAACTCTGGTGGGGACACCGGATTCCGGCCTGGCATCACGAGACGACGGGAGAAATCTACGTCGGAATGGAAGCGCCGGAAGGCGCGGATCTGGCGGATTCTCCGTGGAAACAAGACAACGACGTGCTCGATACGTGGTTCAGCTCCGCGCTCTGGCCGTTCTCCACGTTGGGCTGGCCGGATGATAGCGAAGACCTGAAAAACTACTATCCTACGAGCGTTCTGGTCACCGGTTACGACATCATTTATTTCTGGGTCGCCCGGATGATATTCACCGCGCTCGAATTCACGGATCTCATTCCGTTTAAGGATGTGCTGATGCATGGCCTCGTCCGCGACGCGGACGGTCGCAAGATGTCCAAGTCGCTGGGGAACGGCGTCGATCCGCTCGACGTAATCGATCAATACGGCGCGGACGCGATGCGCTTTATGATCTCGACCGGCAGCACGCCGGGGCAGGATTTGCGATTCCGGTTCGAGAAAGTGGAGCAGGCTCGCAACTTCGCGAACAAGATCTGGAACGCATCGCGCTTCGCGCTTATGAACTTGGAAGGCTTTACGTACGATCAGATCGATCTGACGGGCGATCTCTCGACCGCCGACCGTTGGATTCTTCACCGCTTCAATGAAACCGCGAGGGACATTACCCGTCTGATGGAAGGCTACGAGTTCGGGGAAACCGGACGGCTGCTCTATAACTTCATCTGGGACGACCTTTGCGACTGGTACATCGAGTTCTCGAAGCTTACGCTTTACGGAGAAGATCCGGCGGCGAAACGGAGCACCCAGTCCGTGCTCGCTTACGTGCTGGACCGCACGCTTCGTTTGCTGCATCCGTTCATGCCGTATTTGTCCGAGGAAATTTGGCAGCATCTGCCGCACGAGCCGGGCGAAACGATTATGTTGGCGGCTTGGCCGGAATATCGCGCCGATTTCGAAGCGGCGGCTTCGTTGAAGGAAATGGAACTGCTCATGGAAGCGATCCGCGCCGTGCGCAACGTGCGTGCGGAAGTAAACGTGTCTCCGGGCAAGAAAATCGAGCTTTGGCTCAAACCGACGGGAACGGCGGAAGAGGCTATTTTCCTGCGCAACGAAATTTACGTTCAGCGCTTCTGCAACACTTCTTCGTATACGCTGGATCGGGAGCTGACCGCTCCGGACAAGGCGATGTCGGCGGTCATTACGGGAGCCGAGCTATTCTTCCCATTGGCCGGCCTTATCGATATTAGCCAAGAGATCGCTCGGTTGACGAAGGAAGTCGACAACTTGAATTCCGAAGTGGAGCGCGTGGAGAAAAAGCTGTCCAATGAAGGCTACATCGCCAAAGCGCCTGCCCACGTCGTCGAACAAGAGCGGGCGAAAGGCCAAGATTATCGCGACAAGCGGGACAAAGTGCTGGCAAGAATCGCGGAGCTTCAAGGATGACGGAGGAATTAGGCATGAATGAGGGCAGTTCCCGCGTCGATTCCTTCCGTACGGCGGAGGAAGCTTTAGCTTGGATTATGAGCCTTACTTCTTTCGGAATTCGTCCCGGTCTGGAACGGATTACCCGGCTGATGGAGACGTTAGGCAATCCGCAGCGGAGGCTTAAGTTCATCCATGTTGCCGGGACGAACGGCAAAGGTTCGGTGTGCGCATACTTGACGAGCGTGATCAGACAGAGCGGGTACGACGTTGGAACGTTTACTTCGCCGTACTTAACCTCTTTTTCCAATCGTTTGCAATATAACGGGCAAGATATCGAGGACGAGATTCTCGTGCGCCTGGTTAATGTCCTGAAACCCGAAGCAGAGAAGATGGCCTTAACGGAGTGGGGTTCTCCGACGATCTTCGAAGTGACCACGGCGCTGGCTCTGCTCTATTACGGGACGGTCGCGTATCCGGATTACGTTGTATGGGAGACGGGTCTTGGCGGTAGATTGGACGTAACGAACATCGTCACGCCGGTCGTCAGCGTCATCACGAACGTCGGCCACGATCATATGGACATTCTCGGTCCTACGATCGCCGACATCGCCCGCGAGAAAGCGGGGATCATTAAAGCGGGAGTTCCCGTTATTACCGCGGTGAAGCAGCCGGAGACGATCGAGATTATCAAGGACACGGCGCGGTCCTGTCAGTCGACGGTTTACCGACTAGGCGACGCCTTCTCGTTCGAAACGTTGTCCGTCGCGGAAAATGAGCAAAAGTTCTCTTTTCAAGGACCTTTCCGTGCCTTACAATCGTTAACGGTAACGTTGAACGGGGCGCATCAATTAGAGAATGCCGCAACGGCGATCATGACTTTGGAAGTGCTGCGGCAATATTACGCGTTGATCGTCGAGGACGAGGATCTTGTAATAGGTCTTCGTAACGCGAAGTGGCCCGGCCGGCTGGAAATGGTGTCCGAGAACCCTCGCGTACTGATCGACGGAGCCCATAATCCGGAAGGCATGGAAGCTTTGAGCAATGCGTTGAAGGACGTATATAAGTTCGATCGTTTAAATGTGATGATGGCGATGATGCCGAATAAGAATCATGAGCATTCCTTGCGGCATATACTACCAATGGTGGATACGCTTGTGATCACGGAACCCGATTTTCATAAAAAAATGAACGCTGCCGATCTGGCCGTTGTCGCGAATCGATTGCGCGAGGAACTCGGACGGCCGCGGAATATCATCGTTGAGCCGAATTGGCGGCGTGCGCTAGAACTTCTGCAAGAAGCGGATGCGGCATCGCCGGAGGACGAAGACACGCTTAACGTGATTACCGGCACTTTGTATTTGATCGCCGACGTCCGTTCGTGGTTGCTCGATGGAACGAAATCTGAAAAAGGCTGGTGAAGCGTTGTTGCGGACCGCTGAGCATGTGCATTTTATCGGTATCGGAGGCTATGGCATGAGCGCCATCGCCCGGGTCATGCTGGAGATGGGCTACCAAGTATCCGGTTCCGACGTGGCGCGCCAGGAATTGATCGACAAACTGGCTGCCAAAGGAGCAAAAATCTATATCGGTCACGAACCCGAGCAAGTCCGGGGTGCTGATCTTGTGGTTTATTCAACGGCGTTGCCCAAAGACAACGTCGAACGTCAGGAAGCGGAGCATCTGAATATTCCGATCCTGCATCGGGCGCAAATGCTGGCACGTCTTCTTAACGCCCGCAGCGGAATCGCGGTTGCGGGAGCGCACGGCAAAACGACGACCTCGTCGATGATCGCCCTGGTCATGGAGACTTGCGGGCAAGACCCGACGTATATTATCGGCGGGGAGATCGTTAACGTCGGCACGAACGCGAAGGCCGGCAAAGGCCGCTTCGTCGTGGCGGAAGCCGACGAGAGCGACGGTTCGTTCCTTCAATACGAATCCTCCATGGGCGTCGTGACGAACATCGAAGCCGATCATTTGGAAAATTACGACGGCGACTTTAATAAATTAAAGCAAGCTTACGTATCTTTCCTTCAGAATATTAAGCCGGACGGCTGCGCGATCGTCTGCGCGGACGACGACAACATTCGCGAATTGCTTCCTCAAGTCGAAGGCCGGACAATCCTTACTTTCGGCATCGACGCCGACGACGCGGAGTACCGCGCGACCGACATCGAGCTTGGGGATCGTTGCGCGACCTTTACCGTTAATCATCGGGATCAAGTTCTCGGTTCGGTTACGTTATCGGTGCCGGGCCGACACAACGTATATAATGCTATGGCGACGATTATCGCGTGCCTCGAAGCGGGAGTTCCTTTCGCCGAGATCGCCGTTGCGATTCGGGAATTCCGCGGGGCCAAACGCCGTTTCCAGGTGCTTGGCGAAGTGAAGGACATGCTGGTCATCGACGATTATGCCCATCACCCTACGGAAATCCAAGCTACGATACAAGCCGCCAAGACGACTGGGAAGCGGATTATCGCCGTATTCCAGCCGCAACGCTATACGCGTACGTATTTCTTATTGGATGCGTTCAGCCGGGCATTCGCGGACGCCGACGAAGTGATCATTACGGATATTTACTCTCCGGCCGGAGAACAGAGGATCGAAGGGATCAACTCGCGGAAGCTGGTAGAGCTGATTTCCCAGAACAGCAATTCCAACGTAGCCCACATTCCGACAAAGGAAGAAGTGCTGGATATTCTCGCGCATAAAGTCGCTCCGGGTGACCTGGTACTAACGATGGGCGCGGGCGATATATGGAAAACGGCCGTCGAGCTTTCCCGCATTTTGCGCGAGAGGGAATAGCCGTCATCTCAAGTTAATGCCATGAAGCAATGGAAGCCGCCGGAATTTCGGCGGCTTTTTTGCGCAATTATAGTTCGTTTTAAGACGGGGCGCGCGATCATATTTCTCTCTCTTCTCTCATATTCTAAGTTACTAGAGTGTGGGACAAGGGGAGAGGCAGCATGCAATCCAAAGCTAGAATGACCTTTCGGTTCGAACCGTCGAAGCCGAAAGAGAATCCGACGAACATTCCGCACGAGAATACGATTTCTGAACTTGTGACGGAATCTTTTCCGTTAGCGTCGTTGCCGGAACGGTCTGCCGAATCTAGCGATCGCCCTTCGTCGAAATCGGAGGGCGTCCATGGCGAACGCGATTATACGGCATGGAATAGCCCCTACCAAGACGATATTCATGCGTTGGAAGAGATCATTCGCAAGACGGGATCCAAAGGCGCCTCCTACGAGCCATACTTGACGGTCGTGCCGAAAGAAGCTTCCCCCGTCGATAAAAGATCGATTTCCGCGGGTACGCCGCAGTTGCCGCACATCGATCTTGAGGAGATCGAACCTGATGCAGGGTTATGGTCACGGTATATTTACGGCAAGGACGAGCAAATGAATAGGCATTCCGAGCCGAGTGAGGCGGATCGTTACTCCCGAGAACATGACGGTCGAGAGAGAAACCCTTCTTGGGGAAGAGTGTTTCTCTCCGTTGCGGCAGCCGTGGCGACTGGAGCCTTATTCGGTTACTTAGTACTGAGCTTGTTTACGGGCGAGCCGATGTTTCCCGGGAAATCGGAAGTTCCGGCTTCATCTATATCGAATAAGGCTAAATCGCAGGCGAACCAAGCAATCGGAGCCGAATCCTCCGCGGCGGCCGAAGCAACCCTGCAGGCGCCAGGGACGAAGGAGAAAACCCGGCCCGTCGGAGCGCAAACCGAAGGATCTACGTTCCAACTCGATTCGAACGTCTATTACATGCTGCAATATGGCGTATTTCATACGAAAGACAGCATGTTAACGGCCGTGAAGCAACTGGAGGATAAGGGGCTCGCATCGGCAGCGGACTCTTCGGACGGATATCGCGTATACGCCGCCGCTGCGAGGTCGAAGAGCGAAGCGGAATCGATAGCGGCGCAGCTACCCGATACGGATGTGTATATTAAAGCATTTGGAGGAGAAGCGATAAAAGTCGCTTCGGAGCGGTTATCCGCGCAAGGCGCGTTATTCATGAACGCGAGCGCCGATTTCACCCGCAAGCTTGTCCAATACTCGGAGCTTGCCTTGCGGGATTCCTCTCCGCAGAAGCTGAAGGATGCGGATTTCGCGGTTCTCCGGAAGTCGGAACGCGAGTGGAGAAACGCGATCGACGCGGCGGATCAGTTGCAGGGGGATGCCCGAACGGAAGGGAAAACCGTCATTCAAGCTCTGACGTCGGCGATGGATCACATGGACGCATATCAAAGCAAACCTTCCCGCGCCGGGCTCTGGAGCGCGCAGACGGAAACGATGAAAGCTCTTCTCGCGGATCATCGCCTGCGCTCCATTCTGCAAAGTCCCGGAGTCGGATAATTCGCGCCAGCAACCGTATATCGGGACTTTCGAAGGGGACGGCCTGCATCGTAGGGGCTGTCTTTGTTTTATACGTTGTGATGCTTGTCCGGGAAACGTATAATAAGTAGACGGGTGTCAAAAAATGGTGGGAGACGGGGAAATATGAAGAAAAACGGGTGGATTTTGCTTTTGTTCGTTTTCTTGGGGTTATTGGCGGGTTCATTGGTCGCCAATTGGCTTCGCGAGGTCCCGAGCCTGGTTTTCTTGACTCGAACGATAGAGGTCAATTGGTCTCCGGCCGCGGATTTGGCTGTCATCAAGTACAGCTTGGTGCTGAACATTCACTTCAGCTTGCTGAGCATCATAGGCGCGATCGTCGCCATCTGGTTATACCGTAAAACGTAGTTTCGAAAGGAAGATTCGCAATCTCATGGTTAACGCCGATTTCGATAGTCATACGTTAGTGCTCGCTTCCGCTTCTCCTCGCAGGCAGGAGCTTATCGCTTTATTGGGCTTGCCGGTCCGGATCATCCCGAGCAACGTCGACGAAAACACTCCGGACGACTGGTCTCCGGCGGGAATCGTCGAAGGCCTCTCCCTTCGTAAAGCCCTTGCCGTACAGGCGGAACTCGAACTTACGGGGGATCGATCTTCCATCGTCGTAGGCAGCGATACGATCGTTGTGTTGAATAGTAAAGTTATGGGAAAACCTACGGATGAGCAGGATGCCTTTCGGATGCTGCGGGAGCTGGCCGGACGAACTCACCAAGTATACACGGGAGTAACGTGCGCGCGATTGTCCGACGGACGAACTTCGACCGCTCATCGGATCACCGAAGTGACGATGAGAAACTTATCCGACGAGCAAATCTCCCGTTATATCGCAACGGGTGAGCCGATGGACAAGGCAGGAGCTTATGGAATCCAAGAAGTCGGCTCGCTGCTCGTCGATTCGATCGAAGGCTGTTACTTTAACGTCGTAGGTTTGCCGGTTTCCCTTCTCGCTGTCCAGTTGGAGCAATTCGGCATTACGGTTCCTTGAACGTCCAAGCCAATTCCGCGGCCGACGCGGCACGTTGATAAGGTAGGTCGACGATATGGAGCAACGTTCGTTTCGTTTGCGGGAGCTTCCGTCCGAGGAAAGACCGCGGGAGAGAATGCAGCAGTATGGCCCGGAGTCGCTAAGCCATGCCGAATTGCTGGCGATTCTCCTTCGCACGGGATCGTCCCGCGAGTCTGCCGTCCATCTGGCCCAGCGCATTCTGAACGAATGCGGAGGCTTAAGGAAATTGGCGGAGAGCAAATGGGAAGAGCTTACGCATATTCACGGAATCGGTCCGGCCAAAGCGTTGCAGTTGCAAGCGTCGATTGAACTTGGTCGCAGGGTAGCGAGATCCAATTTGCCCGAAATGGCGAAAATCTCATGCCCGCAGGATGCGGCGGATCTTCTCATGGAGGATCTAAGGCATCACAAGGAAGAGCATTTCGTCTGTTTATTCATGAATTCGAAAAATCAGGTCGTCGGCCGTCAAACTTTGTCTATCGGAAGCTTGAACGCTTCGATCGTGCACCCGAGGGAAGTATTCCGGGCGGCGATCAGGCGGAGCAGCGCTTCTATTCTTTGCGCCCACAATCATCCGAGCGGCGATCCAACGCCAAGCCCGGAAGACGTTCAGCTCACGAAGCGATTGGGAGAAGCCGGAAAATTGATCGGAATCGAACTTCTCGATCATTTGGTAATCGGTGACAATCGCTTTATTAGTTTGAAGGAGATGGGTTGCTTGTAATATAATAATATGGATTGTCCCGACGACCGAAGCGCCATCCAGGCCTCAACATAACGGTCGCGGTCAAAGCAGGAGGTAGCAGAATGGTAGGAGGATTTACACGCGATCTAGGTATCGATCTGGGCACCGCGAACACGCTAGTTTACATTAAGGGCAAAGGAATCGTAGTCAGGGAACCGTCAGTGGTAGCCCTGCGTACCGATACAAAAAAAATCGAAGCAGTCGGTTCCGACGCGAAAAAAATGATCGGACGGACGCCGGGCAACATCGTCGCCATCCGGCCGATGAAGGACGGAGTCATCGCGGATTTCGAAACGACGGCAACAATGATCAAGTACTTCATTCGCCGCGCTCAGAAGCCGCGCGCCATTTTCGCCCGTCACCCTAACGTCATGGTATGCGTCCCGTCAGGCATCACGGCCGTCGAGAAACGCGCCGTAGAAGACGCGACGAAGCAAGCCGGAGCGCGCGAAGCCTATATTATCGAAGAGCCGTTCGCGGCCGCGATCGGCGCGGACTTGCCCGTATGGGAGCCGACCGGCAGCATGGTCGTCGACATCGGCGGCGGCACGACGGAAGTCGCGGTCATCTCCCTCGGGGGCATCGTGACGAGCAAATCGATCCGCATCGCGGGCGACGAGATGGATGACGCGATCATCGCGTATATTAAGCGGTTATACAATCTTATGATCGGCGAGAGAACTTCCGAGCAGCTCAAGATGGAGATTGGCTCCGCGATGCCGCTCGATAAAGTGGAATCGATCGAAATTCGCGGCCGCGATCTCGTATCTGGATTGCCCAAAACTCTGGCGATCACTTCCGACGAAATTACCGAAGCGCTGTCCGATACCGTGAATTCGATTATCGACGCCGTGAAAGTAACGCTGGAGAAGTGCCCGCCGGAATTGTCCGCGGACATCATGGACCGCGGCATCGTCTTAACGGGCGGAGGGGCATTGCTCCGCAATCTGGACAAGATGCTTACCCGCGAGACGGGCATGCCTGTTCTCGTCGCCGAGAATCCGCTGGATTGCGTGGCCATCGGAACGGGCAGGGCGCTCGAGAACATTCATCTGTTCAAGTCCAAAGGCGGAGCTTCCCGATCCAGCCGCTAACTATTTCGAATCGGCTATGAGTCTAGGATGGGAAAGCAGGTGGGCGAGATTTTTCGTTTCATGCGCAATAAGCGTTTGTTTATCCTCATGGTCGGGTTGATTTTATTTATCGCCCTCATGGGATTCTCCTTAGGCCGGAATCGCTTGACTTGGCCGGAAAAATTCCTCAATGACGCCTTCGGGACTGCGCAAGGAACTTTGTACCGGCCGGTCGGAGCAGTCGCGGATTTCATCCGCGACCTCGGCCGGCTTTCCGACGTGTATAAGGAAAACGAGCAGCTGCGTCGCACGGTGGCGCAATACACGCAGGATCAGATCAAGTTCAACTTGCTTGAAGCTGACAATAAGCAGTTGAAAAAGGATTTGAATTTTACGGAACGGCAGAAAAACATGGATAACTATCGTTATCTGATCGCCCAAGTCATCGGGAGTACGTCCAATCCTTACGAGAAGACGGTTACGATCAACTTAGGCTCGCGCGACGGCGTCAAACCCGATATGGCCATTCGTACGGTAGAAGGACTTGTCGGCTTGGTCAGCAAAGTCAAAACCTTTACTTCCACGGTTACGCTTATTACGGATTTGGATCCAACCTCCTCTAAAGGAACGCCGGTATCCGCTACTTTCCTAGGGCACCCCGATTCATTCGGAATTATAGAATACGATGATGAAACCGGCGCATTGCAAATGACCAAGATCGACGAGCACGACAAACCCGCGGATGGAGAACAAGTCATTACTTCCGGGCTTGGAAGCTTATTCCCGAAAGGCATCCTGATCGGAACCGTCAAGAGCAGCCAAGTCGGCGATTTCGGTCTGACCTATACGGCGATTATTACGCCCGCAACTAAGTTCGACCATCTGAGAGAGGTGTTCGTAGTCGTTCCTCCCGAGGAGGAAGGGCAGTGAAGATACGAATCAATTGGGTAATCCTCTGCGCGATTATCCTTCTCGTGCTCGAAAATTCCATCGTACCGTGGCTCGTTCCTCCGCAATGGAGCGAGCGGTTGCTTCCGCATCTATGCTTTATTCTGACGCTCTTCGTTGCCGGCTTCGGAGGGAGGCATGTCGCCTTTATGTTCGGACTCGGCTTCGGATTGCTTCAAGATTCGCTGGCTTACGGCCACTTAATCGGTCCTTACGGCTTCGGTATGGGCTTGATCGGTTATCTGGCGGGGCTCCTTGCCGAACGGAAAAGCTTTACGATCGGTTTTTTCTCCTGGGTCGCGCTCGTTAGCGGATTAATGCTAGATTCGATCGTCTACTTTATTTACAAGCTGTTCCGTTTGACCGATCTTCAATACGCGCAAGTATTCTATTGGCAGATCGCTCCTACGGCGTTGCTCCAGTTATTGATCGCGCTCCTCTTTTATGTTCCGATTCGCCGATATCTTGTTAAGCTTTCGCTTTCTTCGGCGGAAGACAGCCCGGAATAAGCGTTGAAAAACGCGCTAGGCAGGAATTCGGCTCTTCAAGGCAGAATTTCATTACCCGTAGGGAGGAGCGGAACACAAGTGACCGGCAAAACGTACGTAACGATCAAAGGAACGAAAGAAGGGCTCGTCTTTCTGCTGGACGACCAATGCGAATTCGTAGACTTGCTTGACGAGCTTAACGCCAAATTGGACAAACACGTGCAACAATTCACCGGTCCAATCGTTCATATTTTTATTAAGTTAGGCGCGAGGCATCTTGAAGAAGAAGACAAGGAGCGCATTCGCGCGATTCTTCGACGCCAAGGAAATCTGCTTATCCAATCGATAGAAAGCGATCCACCAGCGGCAGATCCGGTTGAGATTCCGGGCACTAGCCTCCATACGATGACCGGAATCGTAAGATCCGGACAGACATTGGAGTATAGCGGACACTTGCTGTTGCTCGGGGACGTCAATCCTGGCGGCACGATTAGATGCACCGGGGACGTTTATATTTTGGGCGCCTTGAGAGGAGCCGTGCACGCGGGTATCGATGGGGACGTCGACGCAATCATCGCGGCGTCCTTGATGAAGCCCACTCAACTGCGTATCGCCGAGATCATCAGCCGTCCGCCGGACGAATGGACGTCGGCGGAGCCTTGGATGGAGTATGCGTTTTTACGCGACGGAACGATGGCCATCGACAAGATGACCAGCCTCAGCCGTCAACGCAAGGAAGTCATGCAGTTCAAAGGAGTGTAGAAGCATGGGAGAAGCGATCGTAGTGACCTCGGGGAAGGGCGGCGTCGGCAAAACGACAACGTCCGCGAATTTGGGCACGGCACTTGCGATGATGGGGAAAAAAGTCTGCATGGTAGACACCGATATCGGCTTGCGTAACCTGGACGTCGTCATGGGGTTGGAGAACCGGATCGTCTACGACCTGATCGACGTTGCCGAAGGGCGCTGCAGGGTGAATCAAGCGTTGATCAAGGACAAACGCTTCGACGAGCTATACATGCTGCCTGCCGCGCAGACGAAAGATAAAAACGATATTTCTCCGGATCAAGTGCGTCAGATTATCGAAAGCTTGAAGCCGGATTTCGACTATATTATTATCGATTGCCCCGCGGGAATCGAGCAAGGTTTCCGCAATGCGATCGCGGGAGCTTCGCAGGCGATCGTCGTCACGACGCCGGAGAACGCCGCCGTGCGCGACGCCGACCGCGTGATCGGACTGCTGGAAAAAAGTAACTTCCCTTCTCCGAAACTTATCATCAATCGAATTCGTCCTAATATGATGCGAAGCGGCGACATGCTGGAGATCGAAGATATTTGCCAAGTGCTCGCGATCGATCTGATCGGAATCGTTCCCGACGACGAGTTGGTCATCAAAGCCGCGAACTCCGGCGAGCCGACGGTGATGAACGCGAACTCGCGAGCTTCGATCGCGTATCGCAACATCGCTCGCCGCATTCTTGGAGAGACCGTACCTTTGTCGCAATTGGAAGAGAAGGCTGGCATGTTCCGCAAAGTAAAGAAGTTCTTGGGAATGGGATGATCGGAGCTTGCTAAACCGATTAAAGAAAATTGACTGGATGATGAGCCTGATTCTCTTTCTGTTTATGGGAATCAGCACCATCCTTTTACGCAGCGCTACGCACAACAATCCGAAATTCCAGGGGTTGGACAAGCAAACGCTCGTGTTCTACGCGCTGGGCTTCGTAATCGTCTTGATTATGACGTTGATCGATTATCGCTTGATCATGAAAATTTGGTACGTCTGGTACGCCATCGGTTTAATTATGCTCGTACTCGTTTTGTTCACGCCGTCGATCAACGGTGCTCATAGTTGGTTCAAGCTGCCCGGGGGCATGTTGTTTCAACCGGCCGAGGTGATGAAGATTTTCCTTATCATCGCCCTCGCGGCGATTATGGGCAGGCGCCAAGGCGATCCGCTTCGGATGCGCACGGATGTCTCCTACGTCGCGTTAACGAGTATCATACCGTTCGTGGTCGTTATGATCCAGCCGGATCTAGGAAACGCGATGATCTATATTTTCATCGTACTCGGCATGCTGTGGATCGGTAACATAAGGTACAGTTACGTCATGATCGGGTTGTCGGCCGTCATCGGCGGGTTGATCCTGTTCGTTTCTTTGTTTAATACGTACAACGCGGATATTCGCCAATATTTGAGCGATCATCACAAAATCCATTGGTACGAGAGGATCAACACTTACATTCATCCGGAACAAGCCTCGGCGGACGAACGCCGCCAATCCGAATACGCGCAGATCGCGATCGGATCGGGCGGATTGGCCGGGGACGGATATATGCAAGGGGAATCCAAGAAACGAAGTTTTATCCCGTACACGTATTCGGATTCCATCTTCGTCGTAGTGGGCGAGGAGTTCGGCTTCCAAGGGGCGGCGGTGTTGCTGCTGCTGTATTTCCTCTTCATCTACCGAATGATTCTGATCGCTTATCAATGCTATGACTTGCGAGGTTCTTTCATCATTATCGGGATCGCTTCGATGATGATCTTCCAGATCTTCCAGAACATCGGAATGATGATCGGGCTTATGCCGATAACGGGAATTACGTTGCCGTTCATCAGCTACGGAGGAACCTCGCTGCTCTTGAACATGATGTCGATCGGTCTCATCTTCAGCATTCGGGGAAATCAAGAGAAATACGAAATCGACTCGTAAGATGTCGGACAAAAAGCCAAAAGACCGGGAGCTCGCTCCCGGTCTTTTGGCTTTTTGGCATGCCTACTGTATGGGTATTAAATATAGCGTAGGACCTGATTGGAGGCAGTGGCCGAAGGAGTTCACGCGCCGCAGTTCGGTAAAACCTGACTGGAGGCAGTGGCCGGGGGGGTCGCGTGCTACAGTTGGGTAAAACCTGACTAGATGTTCTGGTCAGAGGAGTTCATGAGCTGCAGTCCGGTAAAACCTGACTGGAGGCAGTGGCCGAGGGAGTTAACGCGCTGCAGTTCGGTAAAACCTGACTGGAGGCAGTGGCCGAGGGAGTTAACGCGCTGCAGTTCGGTAAAACCTGTTTGGAGGCAGTGGCCGAGGGAGTTCACGCGCCGCAGTTCGGTAAAACCTGACTGGAGGCAGTGGCCGTTCAATCTCCCCCGCCATCGAAACCGCTCCCGCCGTTGTCGAAGCTTCCTCCCGTATGCGACCCTCCGTCCCAGGAATGGCCGTGGTGACTCGTATCATGATGATGCTGATGAGCGTGGTTGTGGGTTTTGTGGCCGTTCGTCGAATCCGCGTTCGCTCCGATGCCGGAATGGCCGGTATTGTCGCCATAGAAACCGTTGTCGGTTCCGGAGCGAGATCCTCGCGAGAGTTTGCCGTTAAATACGAAGCTGGCTACGGCGACGGCGATAACGACGATAATAAATAAGGTCATGAAAACCTCCGACTTGATTTGATAACCCGATTATACCTTCATGATCGCAAAACTCGCCAGAGGTCTATTTCGAGCCCGTCCGCCATACAGTGATAAGAGAATGCGGACAAGGGGGGCTTGCCATGCCTATACGGAACAACGTTCGGGAGCGCAGACGGGAGCGTATCCAGCAGTTGCTCGAACAACACGCGGCGGCAAATACGAAACGGGCCGAACTTATCGGCGATAACGACCGTGGAACGGACAAGTCGCCTTTAACCCCTTCTCGGACGACGAACGACGATTTGATTGTCGTACCTCCTAAAACATTGACTCAGCAACCGTTGCCTCAACAACTTAGGTCTGCACAACATCCGTCTCAGACGACGCAAACCCGCATGCAGCTGCCGATTGCGCCTTCGATACCGCGGGGAGTCGCTAACGTTAAAATCCCGGAGCCCGGATCGCCGGCAGACGTCTCGGATCCGGAACTATGGTGGAAAGAGCGGGAAAAGCAATTGAAGTCCGGTACGCCGGCCGGCTGGCAAGGGCTGAAAGGATTATCCCCGACCTCTAATCCATCTAACCGGGAAGGATCTTATTCTTCGAACTCCAATTGGAGCAAGCTAATTCAAGGATTAACGTTGCGTACGGTGTTCGCGTTGATTTTTTTCGCCGGGGCATGGGGGTGGATGAAACTGGAATTGCCGGGGAGCGCGGAAGCGCACGAATGGCTGGTATCCTCCGTAACCCGAGATATGGATTTTCAAGCGATCGAGGCCTGGTACGGGTCGACCTTCGGAGGTTCTCCGACATTTTTCCCGTTTAAGGGCGAAGAACCGGATACAAGAGCGGTAACGGCGCTGCTTAATCCTACCGACACCTCGCTTCCTGTTAAAGGGAAACTCGTACAGAGCTATGCGCAGAACGGGACGGGCGTCAGGGTCGCGGCGTCGGGCGGCAGCGACGTAGTCGCCATCTACACGGGACGAGTGCAACAAGTGTCGACGGACCAAGACGGAGGCATGACGATTATCGTGCAGCATCAAAATCACTACGTAACCGTATACGGGAATTTGGCGAAGTCCGACGTAAAAGCGAACGATTGGGTGGAGAAGGGGCAAACGCTCGGGAAGCTGCACTCCTCGGAAGGCGCTCAAGAGGAAGGCGTGCTTTATTTCGCGGTTCAGCAGAACGGGAAAGCACTGGATCCGGCGGATGTGGTTTCCTTTGATTAAGTGGAGGGGAATCGGATTTCGTCTTCACCCGTTGTTCATGCTCGTGATGATCGCTTCGATAGCGACCGGACGGTTTACGGAATTATTTACCTTGTTCGTCATCGTCATCTGGCACGAACTGGGCCATCTCATCGCCGCTCTGCATTTCGGGTGGACGATTCGCGAAGTGAAGCTGCTTCCTTTCGGCGGGGTACTCGAGGTAGAGGAATCGGGTTCGCTGCCTCCGAAGGAAGAGGCGTGGGTGGCTGTCGCCGGCCCCGCGCAGAACGTTCTGCTGGCGGGGATCGCCTATGCGCTCGGTCATTTCGGCTGGATCGACAAAGGCTGGTCTGACGATTTCGTGCGAGCGAACGCGTTGATCGGCCTTTTTAATTTATTGCCGATTCTTCCGCTCGACGGGGGAAGAATGCTGCTGGCTTGGATAAGCCTTAGACTTCCGTATCATCGGACGCTTCTGTGGAGCGCGAAAATCAGCCTGTTGTTTAGTTGCTTAATCGTGGCGGCATCGCTCTATCCTCTTCTGCACGGCGGCCTGCTCCAGCTTAACCTGATGGCGGTGGGTCTTTTCCTCGTCGCCTCAAACTGGACGTATATGCGGAACGTTCCTTTCGTTTTTTTGCGGTTTCTCGTGCATCGAAGCGAGAGGGCCGAGAAGATCATCGACCGGGGCAAGCTTTCCCTGCCGATCGTTATCGCGGAGGACCGCCCGTTATCCTACATTCTCGGCTTGCTTAGGAAGGAGCAATACCATCTCGTCTACGTAATGAAGCGGGGAAAAATCGCGAACGTCGTTCCGGAGAAGACGATTATCGACGGATTTCTCGGGGGTTTGACATCCGGGAATGCGGACTTGGACGTTTTCATGTAAAATGGAGAAAAGAGGTCGTCTCGGGAGGTATGCATGAAGCAGCTCTTTATCCATTGTTCGCATAATGTTACCCAATCGGCATTGCTGGAAGACGGAAAGCTGACGGAATTCGCTATCGAACGAACGGAAGGAACTTCGCTGATCGGCAATCTCTACAAAGGTCGGGTCGTTAACGTGTTGCCGGGCATGCAGGCGGCTTTCGTCGATATCGGGCTGGCCAAGAACGCTTTCCTGTACGTGGACGACGTACTTCACCCGCACTTGGACAAGCAGCCAAAGGAAAAACCGGCGATCAACGAGCTTCTTAAGCCGGGCGATGAGCTGCTCGTGCAGATTATGAAGGAACCTCTCGGCGGAAAAGGCGCGCGAGTGACGACGCATTTCTCCATTCCGGGAAGATGGCTCGTGTACATGCCGGAAGCGGATTACATAGGCATATCGAAGAAGATCGAGCAGGATACGGAGCGCCTGCGGCTTAAAAATTTGGCCGAATCGATCCGTGAGGAGGGGGAAGGGGTTATCCTCCGCACGAATGCCGAAGGAGAGAGCCGGGAGTCTCTCGAAGAGGATTTGCACCTGCTGCGGCGTTCCTGGAACGGCATCGTGAGCCGTAGCCAAGCGTCGACGGCGCCCGCGGAATTGCATCGGGACGCCGGTCTCGTAGAACGGATGGTACGCGACGTGATTACTCCGGATACGGAGGAGCTTATCATCGACGACGAGGTCAGCGCGCAGGCGGCGAGAGCATACCTCACCCAGACGGCGCCGGCTCTCGTGAGCAAAGTGCAGTTATACCGGGATGCCAACGCCAAGTCCTTATTCGATAAATACGGGATCAAGGAACAACTGGATATCGCCTTTCAGTCGCGAATATGGCTTCCTAGCGGCGGTTACCTCGTCTGGGAGCAGACGGAGGCGTTAACGGTCATCGACGTGAATACGGGCAAATACACCGGATCCATCGATCTGGAGGAAACGGTATTCCAGACGAACAAAGAAGCCGCGGACGAAGTTGCTAGGTTGCTTCGGTTGCGCGATGTCGGCGGGATCATCATCGTGGATTTCATCGATATGGAAACCGAGGAACATCGCCATCAGATCCAGCAGCAGCTGGAACTGCGAATCAAACGCGATCGAACGAAGTGTCAGGTCGTCGGGTGGACGCGCCTGAGCCTGATGGAGATGACGCGCAAGAAGGCTCGCGACAACGCGA
Organism: Cohnella endophytica; assembly: GCF_003628305.1. Classification (GTDB taxonomy): domain Bacteria; phylum Bacillota; class Bacilli; order Paenibacillales; family Paenibacillaceae; genus Cohnella; species Cohnella endophytica. Next base: position 611,546 of record NZ_RBZM01000005.1, read on the forward strand.
TGAATTATTTCTACGAGACTTGCGCCGCCTGCAAAGGCAAGGGCAAGATATACGTCAGATAACTCGTAGAGAAATAAGTTGTAATCGGGATAACGATATGATACAATCCCATAGTGCGTGCAATCTGAAGATTTTGCAGGCTACAACCGCTCTCTCCCGGGTCATCAAGCTCGGCATCGTTTCAGCCGTTAGAAGCTGGAGCGACCGACACCCACCGAGGCGAGTCTTAGACATGAGGAGGTGCACCAGATGTACGCGATTATTGAAACAGGCGGCAAACAGTACAAAGTCCAAGCGGGCGATGTGATCTTCATCGAGAAACTGTCCGCAGAAGCAGGCGAAAGCATTACTTTCGACCGCGTGTTGGCCGTTTCCAAAGACGGCGGTTTGACTACGGGATCCCCACTCCTTTCCGGAGCGACGGTAACGGGTAAAGTCGAGCAACACGTGAAAGGCGAGAAAATCATCGTCTTCAAGTACAAGCCTAAGAAAAACTACAAGCGCAAGCAAGGCCATCGTCAACCGTACACGAAAGTGACGATCGAGAACATTAAGGCATAAGCGAGGCGCCAAGATGATCACGATAACGATCGTGCGCGACGTTGAGAAGGCTATTATACGGTTTTCCGTTTCGGGGCATGCTTTGTACGACGATCCCGGCAAGGACATTGTCTGCGCCGGCGTATCGGCGGTAACGATTGGCGCGGTTAACGCGATCGAGAAATTGACGGGCTTAGAGCCGCGCGCGATTTCGAAATCCGGTCTGCTCCAGGCGGAAGCTCCCCGAAGCACCGATCCCATTCGGAACGATCAGGTCCAGTTATTGCTGGAAGGAATGGTCGCCGCTTTAGAATCTATTGTGGAAACCTACGGCAAGTTCGTGAAAATAAAAGAAACCTTTGAGAAAAAAGGAGGTTGACACCATGTTGAAGTTGGATCTTCAGTTATTCGCCTCGAAAAAAGGGGTCGGATCGACGAGAAACGGACGGGACTCCCACTCTAAGCGCCTTGGCGCTAAGAGAGCGGACGGTCAAGTCGTAACAGCTGGCAGCATCTTGTTCCGCCAACGCGGAACTAAGATTCATCCGGGCAACAACGTCGGCATCGGCAAAGACGATACGCTCTTCGCTCTTGTGCAAGGCGTTGTAAAATTCGAACGTTGGGGACGCGATCGCAAGAAAGTTAGCGTCTATCCCGTTGAGCAGGCTCCTGTAGCTGCTGCTCTTGAAGTTTAATAGAGCATCCAGAACCCCGGCCAATGAACGTTGGCCGGGGTTTTTGCGCGAAAGCCGCCGAATGCCCGTCATGGTTAAGCGCATCCTAGCATGTTATACTGGACGGGTGGGCATTGTTTCCGGGATTTGAAACGATAGGAACAACGAAACGGGGAAGTCACATGATGTTTAGGAATCGGACACTGTGGGGACTTGCGGCATGGATATCGCTAGCCCTGCCCGTTACGTCCGTAATCCTCTGGCCGGATACTTGGTGGCCGTTGATTTTTCTAGCGTTTTGGACATTGGCGATCGGGACGTTGGTCGTCATGATGGAGAGGCGTATCCATCGGGAGCATTGCGAACGTCTGCTGACGCGGGCGCAATCGTCGGCGATAAAGACGCTCAGCCATCATCGGCACGATTGGATGAACGAGCTGCAAATCCTATACGGATATTTAAGGCTGAACAAACCCGATAAAGCAGTCGACGTCGTGGACAGAATAAGAGCACGGATGGAACAGGATAGCCGGATTTCGCAGATCGGCGTTACGGAGCTTGCGAGTTTCCTGTTATCTTTCCGTACCGTATGCGATACGATGCGGCTCGACGTGGACATTCAGGATGGACTTTATCTCGATCGCATGCCCTATGCGGCGGAGAAGCTGTCCAAATCGATTATCGGATTAGTGAACGTGTTCCGGTTTAGGGCGGCAAGTCCGTCCGGCGGCGAGAACGTCCTAAAAATGGCGTTTTACCGTCAAGCTGATGAGCTTTCGATCGCCTTCGAATACGAAGGCGAACTTGCCGCGGCCGATAGCGTGACCGAGGAATTGGCACGATGCGTGGAAGGCATAGGGCAAATAGATCAGGGAGAAGAGCCTGCAGAGCAAACGCGACAAGCGCGGACGATGGTTATCCATTTCCCTCTGCCGGCATAACGGAGTGATTTCAACATGTTTGTGGACAAAGCGAAAATTTATGTTAAAGGCGGGGACGGCGGAGACGGACTCGTTTCCTTCCGCAGGGAATTGTACGTTCCCGAAGGCGGCCCGGCGGGCGGCGACGGCGGCCATGGCGGCCATGTTATTTTCCGCGTGGACGAGGGCTTGCGCACGTTGATGGACTTCCGCTACCAGAAGCACTTCAAGGCGGATAAAGGCGAGAAAGGCCGCAATAAGTCTCAGCACGGCGCCAATGCAGACCATATGGTCGTGCGGGTCCCCCCCGGAACGATCGTCGTCGACGACGATACGGGAGAGACGATCGCGGATTTGACGCGTCATGACCAGCAAGTCGTTATCGCCAAAGGCGGAAGAGGCGGACGGGGTAATATCCGCTTCAAGAGCGCGGTCAATACGGCGCCCGCCATTGCCGAGAACGGCGAAGAGGGGCAGGCCCGTTGGGTTACTCTCGAGCTCAAAGTCATGGCCGATGTCGGATTGGTCGGCTTCCCGAGCGTAGGGAAGTCCACGTTGCTGTCGGTCGTGTCCGGCGCACAACCGAAGATCGGCGCGTATCATTTTACGACGATTACCCCGAATCTGGGCGTCGTCGATCTGGGCGACGAACGCAGTTTCGTCATGGCCGACCTGCCTGGGTTGATCGAAGGGGCTCACACGGGCGTTGGACTCGGACACGAGTTCCTGCGGCACGTCGAACGTACGCGCATTATCGTCCACGTCGTGGACATGTCCGGCATGGAAGGCCGGGATCCGTTCGAGGATTGGCTGAAGATCAACGACGAGCTTAAGCTTTATAATGCGAAGCTCGCGGATCGTCCGCAGATCGTCGCCTCCAACAAGATGGATATGCCGGAATCGGAAGAGAACCTCGCGGAGTTCCGCAAGAAGGTCGCCGAGATCAATCCGGATATCGTCATTATGCCGATCTCTTCGTTGACGAAGCAGGGGATTAAGGAATTGCTATTCCGCGTCGCGGATTTGCTGGATTCGTTGCCCGAACTTTCGGAAATCGAAGAGAGCGAGAAGCTGGCTAAGGCGGCGGAAGGCATCGTGTACCGATACGAGTCTAAGGGCGACTTGGACTTTAAGATTGCGCGGGATAACGAAGTATACGTCATCGAGAGCGAATCGATCGAGAGGCTGATGAGAAAAACCCAGTTCAATTCCTACGAAGCGGTTATGCGGTTCGGGAGAATTTTACGAGGAAACGGCATCGACGACGCGCTTCGCAAGCGGGGAGCGAAGAATGGCGACATCATTCGCATCGGCAAGTTCGAGTTCGAATTTTTCGAAGGCGGCGCGGACGATTACATCTACGACGACGAATAAAGTCACGTTCCTATTCAAGCTAGCCATGATGAGGTTTTCGAACGTCGCAATCGCGACGCCGAAAGCCTCTTTTTCAGTTTGCTATACGTTATTTCTGTTTATTTCGATGAAAGCTCGATTGCCTATTGCCGCCCGAGTATCGATTCGATATAATGTCCTCTATATACAAACATTCGTCTTTCCTAGGAGGACGCAAGATGGCGGAACGTTATTATGTCGTCCGCGAGGATTTGCTACCGGAAGGCATTCTAAAGACGGAGCAAGCCAAGGAGTTACTGCGGCGGGGCGAAGCGGCTACGATTCATGAGGCGGCCGAACGCGTGGGTCTAAGCCGTAGCGCTTATTATAAGTACAAGGACGGCGTCTTCGCGATGGAGCAAACGTCCCGCGAATCGATCGCCACTCTCTCGATGGATTTGGAGCATCGTTCGGGCGTGCTCTCCAAAGTGCTCGGCATGCTGGCCGCAAGCGAAGGGAACGTGCTGACGATGTCGCAATCCATTCCGCTTCAGGGAATGGCTAACGTCGTCGTGTCAATGGATACTACGCTAATTCACGGAGCATTGCCGGAACTGCTGACGAAGCTTCGTTCATTGGACGGGGTCAAGCGGGCAACGGTGGTCGGTCGCAGCTAAAATAATCAAATCGGATTAGGGAACAGTTGGAGCGGAGGAATGATTATGGAGCCGATTAAGGTAGGTTTGCTTGGGTTGGGTACTGTCGGCACGGGAGTCGTCAGAATTGTGGAAGGGCATCAGGAGGATTTGTCCAACCAGGTGGGGTGCCCGATTACGATAGCCCAGATTCTGGTGAAGGATCGCGCGAAGGCGCGCAGCATCTCCGTCGACGCTTCCAAACTAACGGAAGATCCGTGGGAAATCGTCCGTAACCCCGATATCGATGTAATCGTGGAAGTCATGGGCGGAATCGCCCAGTCTAAAGAATATATATTGGAAGCGCTGGAGCGGGGCAAACACGTCGTAACGGCGAATAAGGACTTGATGGCGCTTCACGGCCAAGAGATTCTGCAGAAAGCACGGGACAAAGGTTGCGACGTGCTCTACGAAGCGAGCGTGGCTGGCGGAATTCCCATCATTCGAACGCTGATCGAAGGATTCTCCTCGGATCGCATTACGAAGATCATGGGAATCGTCAACGGAACGACCAACTATATTTTGACGAAAATGTCGCAAGAAGGAGCCGCTTACGCGGACGTGCTGAAAGAAGCGCAAGAGCTGGGATACGCGGAATCCGATCCTACTTCGGACGTGGAGGGACTCGACGCGGCGCGTAAAATGACGATCTTGTCCTCGCTCGGGTTCAGAGCCAACGTTTCCTTGGACGATGTAAGCGCGAAGGGAATTAGTCAAGTTTCCCAAGAGGATATCCAATACGCGAAACGTCTAGGATATGTCTTGAAGCTTCTTGGTATCGCGGAACGGCAAGACGATACGATCAGCGTTAGCGTTCAGCCTACGATGATTAAACAAAGCCACCCGATCGCCTCCGTGAACGGAGTATTCAATGCCGTTTACGTGCTCGGGGAAGCGGTTGGGGAAACGATGTTCTACGGTGCCGGCGCAGGGGAACTACCCACGGCTACTTCCGTCGTCGCGGACTTGGTTGCCGTCGTCAAAAACATGAAGCTGGGCGTTAACGGACGCCAGGCGCAGCTCTCCTACAACGTAATGAAGCTCAAAACGGACGAACAGATCGCTTCGAAGTTTTTCCTGTTGCTTCACGTCGAGGATCGCGCCGGCGTTCTGGCGCAGATCGCGCAAGTATTCTCCGATTGCGACGTGAGCATCGAGTCCGTCATGCAGCCTTCCGCGCCGAATAAATCGAGCACGGAAATTATCATTATTACCCATGAGGCGAGCAAAGCATCCATGAACCACGTGCTGAAGGCATTCGGAAGCTTGGCCGCCGTACGCGAGATCAAAAGCGTATATCGCGTAGAAGGTTAACGATTATCGTCTGTTCGGATTGCGAATTCAGGATTAAAGGAGCCTTATTATGCTTTATGATACGGATAGGGATAGTAACGCCGTTAAGGGTCGCGTCGTCGTCAAGGTGCCTGCCAGCACCGCGAATCTCGGCCCGGGCTTCGATTCTCTCGGCATGGCGTTATCGCTATATGCATGGGTGAGCATTGCTCCGGCGTCGTCGACGCGCATTACGCTAGTTGGCGATAACCTTAGCGGAATCGCTCAAGACAAGTCGAACCTGATTTACGTCGTGGCGCAATCGGTGTTCGAGAAAGCGGGCGTCGTTCTCCCGGAGCTCGACATCGGCATTCGCAGCGACATTCCGCTGACGCGCGGACTAGGCAGTAGCGCTTCGGCGATCGTCGGAGCGCTCGTTGCCGCGAACGCGTTGATCGGCGACGTTCTATCCAAGGACGAGCTGTTCCAGATGGCGACCGCGCTTGAGAAACATCCCGATAACGTAGGCGCGTCCTTGTTCGGAGGGATTATCGCGGCCGCATGGGACGGTTCGAGAGCGGAATACGTGCGCATTGAGCCGCCGAAGGGAATGGACGTGCTCGTGGCGATTCCGGAATTCGAGCTATCGACGAAGAAGGCCCGCAATGTGTTGCCCGAACAAATTCCGATGCAAGACGCCGTGTTTAACGTTACCCATAGCTCCCTGCTTACGGCAGCGCTAGCTTCCGGGCGTCTGGATCTTTTGGCGCACGCGATGAGAGACCGGCTGCACCAACCCTACCGTGCGGCGCTCATTCCGGGCATGGAAACCATTCTCCGGGAGGCTACGGAGCATGGCGCGCTCGGCGCGGTATTGTCCGGCGCGGGGCCAACGCTTCTGCTGCTGGCGCGAAGCGAGCTTGCCGGCAACGGTCAATTGGTTTCCTTTGTTCGTAAAGCGATGGCCGATGAAGGTATCCAAGTGACGACTCGTTGGCTTGAGCCGTGCTTGCACGGACCGCAAGTACGAGTCGTCGGCAAAGACGATCCCGATTTCTCGCAGGAGCCGGGTCAATTCCTAAGTTTTATCGAAGCGGAGGTAAGCGCATGAGCGGCCGCAAATCAGTAGCCTTGTTACCGCAAGGCACAGTGTCCGATGAGGCGGTACGTTACATGTTCCGCCATGAGGACGTCGATTTCGTTTACTGCAAGATGATTTCCGAAGTGTTCCAGTCGACGGCCAGAGGGGAAACCGATTGGAGTGTCATCCCGATCGAGAATACGATCGATGGTTCGGTTAGCCTGCATATCGATTGGCTAGTTCACGAAGTAGATCTGCCGATCCGCGCGGAATGGGTGTACCCGTCCGTTCAGAACCTTATCGGTTCGCTTGCCGAGCTTGCGGGAGATAACGGCGGTTGGGAGCCGGGCAAGATCAAGAAAGTGATGAGCCATCCCGTCGCCATGGCGCAATGCTTGCAATTCATTCGCGCCAATCTGCCTCACGCGGAGCTCGAGACGCTGAGCAGCACGGCAGAGGCGGTCCGCATGGTGAAGGACAATCCGGGCAAAGGCTGGGCAGCGCTCGGCACCCGGCTGGCCGCCGAGGAGACGGAGCTGAACGTGCTCGAATCCGCCGTCACCGATCACGACAATAACTTCACTCGGTTTCTGCTCGTCGGGCATACGCCGTATGAGAAACCGGATGCACCGCTTCAGAAGACGAGCATCTTGATTACGCTCCCCGAGGACTATCCGGGCGCGCTTCATCAAGTGTTATCGGCATTCGCTTGGCGCAGGGTCAATCTTTCGAAGATCGAATCCCGTCCGACGAAGAAGAAGCTCGGAAGTTACTATTTTTACATCGATATCGAACTCTCGCTCGACACGGTACTTCTGCCCGCGGCGATCGCCGAGATCGAAGCGATCGGTTGTCAGGTTCGGCTGCTGGGTTCGTATCCTAGTTTGCCGTATGAAGGCTAACAACCTCTCTTAACACAGTTTTCATAAGAACCGGCATGCCTCGAGGCTGCCGGTTTTTCTTTGATAATGGATGTCAAATGCCCATTGCCTGCATAGGATGTAAGGATTGCGCGGGGGCTATCGCCCGCCCCCAGGAGATGTCTATTATCAGGAGGGAACGGCGTGAAAATCCATATGGTTAAGGAAGGGGATTCGCTGTATTTGATCGCCAAGAAATACAACGTGCCTCTGGAAGAAGTAATTAAAGCGAACCCGGAAATCAGCAATCCCGATGTCATCGAAGTCGGGATGAAGGTGAAAATTCCGTCCCAGCCGAAGTCCGCGATGGGAGTGATCCATCAGCATGTCGTGCAGCAGGGCGATACGCTCTGGAAGCTATCCAAAGCGTGGGGAATTCATTTGGCCGATATGATCAAAGCGAACCCTCAGCTGAAAAATCCGAATGCTTTGCTAACCGGAGAGGTAGTCAACATTCCGGAAGCTTCCGGCGCGGGAGAATCCGGCGCATCGATGCATGAGGGCGGAATTCCGGGTAAAGCGAACACCGGCCACAAACAGGGAACCGGAGTCAAAGCGGAAACAGGAGTCAAACCTGCGCCCGCCCCGGTAGCGCCTGCCGTACCCACACCTTTACCCGCGCCCGCGCCTACCCCTGTCCCTGCCCCTGCACCGGTAGTTATTCAACCAATTGCCGAAACTAAGCCGATTTACGGCAAGCCCGAGCATACCGTGCCTTACATGACCTATCCGATGCCGACTGTCCAAGCCGGCGCCGAGACGGGCTACGGGCAAAGCTACGGTTACGGTCAGGGCTACGGGCAAAGCTACGGTCACGGCTACGATCAAGGTTATGGTCAGGGCTATGGTCAAGGCTATGGTCAAAATTACGGTCATGGCTATGGAATGCAGCCTGTCGTCAGTCCAGAAACCGCTCCAGCGGGTTATGACCACGGTTACGGCAACCCGATGGGAATTGCTCCGTTAGTGGGCAACCTTGAAGGGCATATCGGAGGATTGTACACGCATTACGATATTTCCTATAGTCCTCCGACTCCAACGGCTCCGTCAGCCGTCGCGGGCATGCCTGCGTCCGGTTGCAAAAATTGCGGAGGACCTAGTATGGTATATCCAGCCTCGTATGTCGGTAACGAAAGCCTTTTCCCTTATGCAGATGCATATCCGGGAACGGGATACGCGGACGGAAGGATGCCTTACGGATTGACTCCGTACTCTCAAAGCCCTTATGCGGGACCGTATGGCGGTAATCCGGCGATGTTGGCCGGAGTTCCGATGGGCGATATCCCTGTCGGCTACAGTCCGTTATCCGAAGGACTTCCGAACGCGGGTTACGGAATGCCGACCCAGCCTTATGCGTACGGCGGCATTCCGCCGATTCCGACAATGCCCGGAATGCCTGGAATGCCGGCGATGCCTCCGCTACGCCCGTTGAGGGCAAACGAAGAGGACTTCCGTTCGGATATCGGCGGAGAAGCGACCGAGACGGAAACGAAATCGCAGACGAAATCTTCCGCAGCTAAGAAGCGCCAAACGAAACCAAGAGTGAAAATCGCAGCTTCAAAACCAAGCAAACCAAGACGCAAGGAAAGCCTTCCATGGATAAAATGGTAAAATAAGCGCATAGCACCGGAATTCCCAGGCAACAATAAGGAAAACGAGCAGAGAAGGGGATTCCGGTGTCGCGCTTTCGCATTCTGAAAGAACTGAAAAAAACGTTGAAGAGAAAACGCCGACACGTCTGGTCTTTGGGTGCCGGCGCGGCGATATTTCTATTGGCCGCCCTGGCCGGTTCCTGGCTGGCCCAGAGGGTTATCGCAAACCAATTACAGCAAGTCGAAGCCGTAGCGATACCCGCCGGATCTGAAGCGGACAAGCCTGCCCTGGAATCCGATATGTCCTCGCGGGGCTTGGCGTTGAAAGAGTTAAGCAAGCGGGACGGAGAAGTCGAAATGATTCTTCACCGAACCTATCTATGCGGAGAAGAAACGCGGAAACTAGGGAAGCTTGCGGCATCCGAAGCGGCCGATCTGCTAAAAGCGCACAGGGAGTGGGAGGCAAGCTTCGACCGAAACAGCGGCAAGCTTACGATGGTGGAAGCGGTGGACGATCTGTCCCCCGCTTGCCGCGACTCCGCGTACATGGGCATCGATAAGGACGGGAATCTATCGTTGTTCGACGGTCCTCCGTGGCAGGAAAAGGTCGTTCGTACTTTTTTCCAACTTGACGTAGATATGCTGGAAAGCCGCTTAAGCGAGGATCGCGTGAAGGAGTTGTCCGACGGCATTCGCATAGCCGACAAAGACGAATACAACAGCGTCCTCTCCTCTTTGAACGAATACGCTAGCATAAGGACGCAAGTCGCGCCGCAGCCGTGAAACATTAGATTGCAAGACGCTCTCCGGGGCGTCTTTTTTGTGCGTCCTTTGTCCTATTTTGAACATTGGCAAGAGAGTTTGTTCTCCTTCTGTTCTCATGGTAGCGAACATTTGATATACTTAAATGAATTATGCTTGCAAGTTATAACTGGGGGAAAGAACCGTGAGAGTATTGGGAATCGACCCCGGCATAGCCATTATGGGTTTCGGGTTCATCGACAAGACCGGGCACAAGCTGACGCCCGTGCAATATGGTTGCATACAGACTGCGGCGGGCACGCCTCAGGAAACCAGGTTGGTACAAATCTATGAATCTTCTTGCAACCTGCTGGATCAATATAAACCGGATACGGTCGCGGTCGAGAAATTGTTCTTCAACAAGAACGTAACGAACGCGTTCAGCGTCGGACAAGCGCGCGGGGTGTTCATGCTGGCCGCCGCGCAACGCGGGCTGCCGATCTCGGAATATACGCCTATGCAGGTCAAGCAAGCGGTCGTCGGATATGGCGCGGCCGAGAAGAAACAAGTGCAAGAGATGGTGAAAATGCTGCTGAAGTTGTCCGTCGTTCCTAAGCCCGACGACGTGGCGGATGCGCTCGCCGTGGCGATCTGTCACGCCCATTCTCTCGTATTGAACGAACGCATGAACGGAGTGACGCGCTGATGATCGATTTTATTAGGGGCAAAGTAGCCCACTTGGAGAGCGAATACGTCGTACTGGACGTCCATGACGTCGGCTATCGGGTATTCACGCCCAATCCGTACGGACTCGCGCGTACGGAAGAGCCCGTGCAATTGTTTATTTACCATCACGTACGCGAAGACGCGATTCATCTATTCGGCTTTACGACGCGGGACGAGCAGGCGCTCTTCCGCAGATTGCTGGAAGTATCCGGCATCGGTCCGAAGGTCGCCTTGGGTGTGCTTGCCGGGGGCAAACCTGAAGCGGTTGTGGCGGCTATTCAGCAAGAAAACGTCAATTTCTTGACGAAGCTGCCGGGCATCGGAAGGAAAACGGCGCAAAGAATGATTTTGGACTTGAAGGATAAGCTCGGTGCCATCGATGCGAGTTGGGCGATTGCTTCGATGATCGATCCGGGACTGCAGAACGAGGCGACCCCTAGCGGAAGTGCTCCATGGGGAGAAGCGCGCGAAGCGCTAGCCGGACTAGGTTATCGGGATGCGGAGCTCGATAAAGCTTGGATCGTCTTGAAGGATAAAGTAACCGGCGAAGAATCTCCCGACGTCTTGATCAAGCTCGCGCTTCAACAATTGTTCCAAGGATAATTTAGGTAAGCGGGAAAGGAGGCTGGAACAGTGGAAGAAGAACGTATCGTCACCGCGCATCTCATGATGGAGGACCAAGCGGTGGAATACAGCCTGCGACCTCGTTATTTAGCGGAATATATCGGCCAATCGCAAGTAAAGGACAATCTCAAGGTTTACATAGAAGCGGCGAAAATGCGGAGAGAGCCCCTTGATCACGTTTTGCTGTACGGACCTCCGGGACTCGGCAAAACGACGCTGTCCAATATTATCGCCAACGAATTGGGCGTTCATATCCGTACGACAAGCGGTCCGGCAATCGAACGTCCGGGCGATTTGGCGGCGATTCTGACGAACCTGCAGGAAAACGACGTCCTGTTCATCGACGAGATTCACCGGCTTCACCGGACCGTCGAAGAAGTATTGTATCCGGCGATGGAAGATTTCGCGCTGGATTTCATTATCGGCAAGGGGCCGAGCGCCCGCTCCGTTCGGTTAGATCTGCCGAAATTCACGCTCATCGGGGCGACGACGAGAGCGGGACTGCTGTCTGCGCCGCTTAGGGACAGGTTTGGAGTCGTTAGCCGCTTGGAATTCTACACCGAGGACGAGCTTTCTTTTATCGTCACACGGACCGCGGAAATATTCGGGGTGGGCGTAGTCGGGGATGCTTCCAGGGAAATCGCGAGACGGTCCCGCGGAACGCCGCGGATCGCGAACCGGCTGTTGAAGCGGGTTCGCGACCATGCCCAGGTCAGGGGAGACGGAATGATCACGGAAGCGGTAGCCCATGACGCCTTGGAGAGAATTCAAGTCGACCCGATGGGTCTTGACTCCATCGATCACAAGATGCTTCGGTCCATGATTCAGAATTACGGCGGAAGGCCGGTCGGGTTGGATACGATCGCGGCTTCCATTGGGGAAGAAAGCCAGACGATCGAAGACGTATACGAACCTTATCTTATGCAAATCGGGTTTCTGCAACGGACGCCTCGCGGAAGAATCGCGACAGCGGCGGCCTATAAGCACCTAGGATTGACTTTTCCCGCGCAATGAACGATTTGAATCCATATCGCACGATTCACCATGACGGAGGGGAACCGGATGTTCATACAAGATAAGCGCTCTTATTCCCGTTTATTGCTCATGTTGCTGCTGTTAACGGCGTTAGTGTCCAGCTCGACCCGCGCGGTCGTTCACGCCGCGGTAAAGGTGCCGGATACGATCCGGGTAGCCTTCTTTATTAACTTAGGAACGAAATACCAATCGTTAACGCCGGTCGCGACCTTGCAATCCGCTAACGGATTAAATTTGATTTGGCGCGATCCGCAGACCGGAATTTCCGCGGGAACGATTGCTCCCGGCCAGAGCGTCAGGTTCGCGATGGACGGCTATCGGGCACTTCTCCTGGAGACGACGGACTTGGGCGCGGCGATTGCCGTCCTTAAGAAAGTCCAAGCATCCTCCAACGCGGCGTTCGTGACTCAATTGACGAAGTCGGGAAAAACCGTGTATCAAGTAACGGAAGGCGCTTATTCGACCGCCGCTCAGGCTTCCTCCGCCCTAACGAAGTGGACGAACGCCGGGGTCGCGGCAGGCGTGCAAACGCTGTTAAGCGCGCGCGTAGCGGGACCTTGGGCGGTTGAAGCCGGTTCTTACGCTAGCGCGGCTGAGGCGGCTTCGGCCGCCGCGCAATTAGGGAACGCGGGCTTGGATGCTTTCGCGGCACTCAAACCTCAGAACGGTACGTTGAGCTACGTCGTGAGAGTAGGACAAGAGAAGGACGCGACGGCTTTGTCCGCTCTGCAACAATCGGTCGCGGCCGCAGGCTTTGCGAACGCTCGTATTCCGGACGCAGTCGAGCCTTATACCTCGTTGCGCACGGATATGACGCTGAACGGCAGCGCGAACAAACCTGTAACGCTTTATGCGATTCCTTCCGGACCGAGCACGGTGCTGCGCGCGGAACCGGCGGGTTCCGGCGGGATCCTGCTAACGGAAAGAAACAAGAGAACTTATCGCGGAAGCATGGAGATGAGCGTGCTGAACCAGTCGCTCGCCGTCGTGAACGAAGTAGATTACGAGCAATATTTGTACTCCGTCGTAGGCGCGGAGATCGGCTCGAAATGGCCGCTCGAGGCGCAGAAGGCGCAAGCGGTCGCGGCGAGGTCTTATGCTTTATCCTCGGGGATGGGGTTCCAGATCGCCAACGTCGTCGATACGACGACCAGTCAAGCCTATTACGGTATCGGTTACGAGAACGCGAACGCGACCGAGGGCGTTAACCAAACGGCCGGAGAGGTTATGACGCAGGGAGGAAAGGCGATTAACGCCGTGTTCTCCGCGAACTCCGGAGGCATCACGGCGGATAACGCGATCGAGATCTGGGGCGGCGACAATTCGTTCCTGAGCTCTGCCGTTCCAAGCCCCGACGATGGTCCGCAGAAAGGCTTGCTTGATTGGTATTATGTCGCGCTTCCTTCGGGACAGACGGGCTATATCCGTTCGGATCTGCTTGAGAATAGCGGTCAGACGCACGTGAGCGGCGCTAAATACTTACGTGTGACGGGCGAAGGAACCGCCGTTCGTTCCAAGCCGCAGGTCGTGTCCACCGTTGAGCCCGTAGCTAGAGTCGGAACGGGAACATTGGTCGTACAGCTCGGCAAAGTAGCCGAGTATTCGGATTACAGTTGGATAGAAGATCCGATGACGCCCGATCAGCTATTGACCGCGTTGAATAAACGCGCCAAGTCGCCGATTACGGGACCGTTATTAACGTTGGAAGTTACCAAGAGAGGTCCATCGGGTCGCGTGACGGAAATCGCAGCAAACGGCGTTCCCGTTAACGTAGGCGCTGGCGATAATCTTCGCGGGGCGTTGAATTCCCTCAAAAGCACGTTATTCTCGGTAGAAGAGACCGGACGTTATACGATCGTCGACGGCAACGGCACGGTACGCGAGGTGCCAAGCCAGAGCGGATCGTTGCAAGTGATCGGAGGAGCCGGCACCTCCGGTTCGTTGCCGGCTTCGAATGCTTTCTTCATGGACGGCAACGGCAACCTGCGCGCCGTGACGACATCGCCCCTGTTCGTTTTCTCCGGTAAAGGCTACGGACATGGGCTAGGCATGTCCCAATGGGGCGCGAAAGCCTTCGCGGAGCAAGGGTATGACTACCAATACATCCTGAAATACTATTACAAGAACGTATCGATCGAAAAAGGTGCCTAATGATGAATGTTAGCGATTACGATTTTGAATTACCGGAGTCTCTGATCGCCCAGACTCCGCTTGCGGATAGAACTTCCTCCCGTCTCCTCGTGTTGCATCGCGACGACGGGAGCATCGAACACCGTTCCTTCACGGATTTAGCGGAGTATTTGAAACCGGGAGATACCCTCGTGTTGAACGACACGCGGGTACTCCCGGCCCGTCTGTTCGGCGTCAAAGCGGATACGGGAGCCAAAGTGGAATTGCTCTTGCTCAGAAGAATCGAAGGGGACCGTTGGGAAACGCTCGTAAAACCCGGAAAGAGAGTTCGCAAAGGAGCTAGGCTTGCCTTCGGGGCAGATGAACCCCAAGCGGAGAAAGCGACTGCACAAGACGGCGCGAAGCCTCTGTTAACCGCGATCGTAGAGGAAGAAGGCGAGATGGGCGCGCGAATCATTCGTTTCGAATACGAAGGAATCTTTAACGAATTGCTGGAACGGCTCGGCCAGATGCCGCTTCCGCCCTACATTAAAGAACGGCTAGACGACCGCGAGCGTTATCAGACCGTATATTCGCGCAATGAAGGCTCCGCGGCCGCACCGACGGCAGGCTTGCATTTTACGGAAGATTTCTTGGTTCGTCTGCAAGAGATGGGCGTGCGGTTATGTCCGATCACGCTACACGTAGGATTAGGCACATTCCGTCCGGTATCCGCGGATACCATCGAAGAGCATGAAATGCATTCGGAATGGTACTCGGTAAGCGAAGAGAGCGCGAAGCTGCTCAACGAGGCAAGAGCGGACGGGAGAAGGGTCGTGGCGGTCGGAACGACGTCCGCTCGTACGCTCGAAACGATCGGCCAACGTTTCCAAGGCCGCGAGATCGAAGCCTGCAACGGCTGGACGAATATATTTATTTATCCGGGTTACGTTTTCACGATCGTCGGCGCATTGATCACGAACTTCCATCTTCCGCGTTCCACGCTGGTCATGCTCATTAGCGCGCTAGCCGGGCGAGATCAAGTGCTTAAGGCATACGGCGAAGCGATCGAGAAAGAATACCGTTTCTTCAGCTTCGGCGACGCCATGTTCATTACCTGACAATAGAGAGGAATACTTCATAATGGCAGTCACATACGAATTGATCAAAACCTGCGCGCAGACCGGGGCGAGATTAGGCAGAGTGCATACTCCGCATGGCGTCATCGATACTCCGACTTTCATGCCGGTCGGAACGCAAGCTTCCGTCAAGGGCATGAGCCCGGAGGAGCTAAAAGCGCTGGGAGCGGAGATTATCCTTAGCAACACGTACCACCTTTTCTTGCGTCCCGGACACGAGTTGGTCAAAGCTGCGGGGGGTCTTCATCGCTTCATGAATTGGGATCGGCCGATTCTTACGGATAGCGGCGGATTTCAAGTTTTCTCCCTGAGCGAAATGCGCAAGATTACGGAAGAAGGCGTGGAATTCCGTTCCCATATTAACGGAGACAGAATGTCGCTCACTCCGGAGAGCGCGACGCATGTGCAGAACGCGCTCGGAGCCGATATCATGATGGCGTTCGACGAATGTCCGCCATACCCGGCGGAGTATGAATACGTCAAGCAATCGACCGAACGGACGAGCCGTTGGGCGGAAAGGTGCTTGAAGGCTCATGGCCGTCCCGGCGACCAAGCTTTATTCGGTATCGTTCAAGGCGGAATGCACAAAGACCTGCGCCGAAATAGCGCTCGCGATTTGACTTCCCTGGATTTCCCGGGGTATGCTATGGGTGGACTGAGCGTAGGAGAACCTAAGCCGATCATGTATGAAATGTTGGAAGAGACGATTCATTTGTTGCCTAGCCATAAGCCTCGTTACCTCATGGGAGTCGGCTCGCCCGATGCCCTTCTTGACGGAAGCATTCGAGGGGTGGATATGTTCGACTGCGTTCTGCCGACGCGAATCGCGCGCAACGGAACGCTGATGACAAGCCAAGGCCGCATGGTCGTCCGCAACGCCAAATACGCGAACGATTTCGGTCCGTTAGACCCGGAGTGCACCTGTTATGCCTGCCGCAATTATTCCCGCGCGTACATTCGTCATCTGATCAAGGCAGACGAGATGTTCGGGTTAAGACTGACGACGATACATAATCTTCATTTCCTCGTACAGCTAATGGCACAGGTTCGGGATGCGATTCGCGAAGACAGGCTCGGAACATTCCGCGACGAATTTTTCGAGAAATACGGAATGGCACACAACGATAGCGGTTTCTAAGGAAAGGAGGGAACACAGATGTGGTTAGCGGATAAAGCTGCCGAAGGCAGCAGCATTTGGATTACCCTGGCGCCCTTTATTTTGATGTTCGCCATTTTTTATTTTCTGCTGATTCGTCCGCAGCAAAAGAAGCAAAAACAACGCGGTGCGATGTTGACCGCCTTGAAGAAAGGCGATAAAGTCATCACGGCCGGAGGATTGCACGGAACGATCGCGGAAATTTCGGACGACACCATCGTATTGAAGGTAAACGACGTAACGAAATTGACTTTCGAGCGATCTTCGATTAACAACGTGTCTGCACGCGCAAACGAGAAGAGCGAATAGAGAACGATACGAAAAAAAGCCTTGCCGAATCGGACTAGCGTCCGTTCAGGCAAGGCTTTTTTCGCAAGTGATTCGTTTATTCCGCCGGGCTGTGGGCAGACCTGGCGAGCACTTTCGTATTCTCGTGCTCGAGGGTGCCTTCCCGTTTGACATGGGCTGCCCAGTCGCCTAATTTGAGTCCTACGTAGGAGGCGAAACAAGCGAGCAAGACGCCGGCGACCATGTCGGTGAACCAGTGGATGCCCAGATAGAAGATCGAGAATACAATGACTCCCGCATTGATCCAAGAGAAGACGGCCCAACGACGAATGCCGGATTTGCCGGCAATGAGAGCTAGCGTAACCGAGATCGAGGTATGTAAGCTGGGAAAGCAATTGTTGATTCCCGACAAGGCTCTGTATTCTTGCTCGAATGTCGGGAACACGTCCAACATGAGGAACTTGACTTGCGGATGTACGAACCATACTTCGTTAACGGGTACGAATAAGTAGAAAGGGACGGCAACAAGATAGTTGAGCAATAAAGCGATGCAGACGGCGTAGTATAGCTTCATGTTATTGTGATGTGTGTAAATTCCGATTGAGGCGATGGTGACCGATTGAAAAAGGATCAAATAGAAGATCCCGCAAACTACGGTGAGAATATCGGAATGAAACGTGGATTGCAGCCACGCCGGCCAAGTTCCTTCCCAACCGCTTAAATACGGAGTGAGATCGTAGGTGACATTGATCCAATCCTCGAGTTGCAGTTCGTTTTTATTCAAAAGAATGATAGTCAGTACGGCAATGAAGAAAAACAAGTATTTGCGGGAAACGACGAGCGATTTAACAAACGACCAAACAGCTGCGAACGGTTGCCGGCCCGTCCCGAAAGAGAGTAATATTCCGATCATGATTACGGTGCTGATCGACACAGATGCCATGCCGTGAAACAAAACCATGACGCGCCCCCCGAACCGATCCGTGATGCATTAATATTACTATTATAGCACAATTCCGCATTTATTATTGCACTAACGGCGATGGGAGCTAGCATTGACGCCTAGCATGCCTCCGAAAGCGCCCGCAAGGCAAGTAATCAGAAATAACATGAGGACGGCAACGCTCCATTTCGCGTCCGTAGCGAGGAAACTAATCATGATTAGCAACAAGGTGTATAAGAATCCGTTCGCCATCCCGAAATACCAGCCGCGGTGACCGGAACGTTTGGCCGATACGAATCCTCCCGCAAGCGAGGAAAATCCGTGCACGCCGAATACCCAAGGAAGCATGTTGGACTCGTTTACGGAAGAACCCATCAACAGAATCGACAAGGCCAGAGCTCCGAGGGCGAGCCAGATGCCCGACCAATACAACCCGGATGCCACGGGGGAAGCATTACGTAAACCGAATATGCGTGAAAAAGAACTCAAGGAACATCTCTCCTTTAAAATACTCGTTTGTATCAGCTTATGGCGCAGGTTTGCAACCTAGTACAGGCTTTGGCACTAACGTTTGCGGACGTTCTTCGCGAGTTACCATATTTTCCGAGATGCGTTAGGGAATGAGCGCTCGCGCGAGCGGTGACAATAAAGGTCCGAGCAGCCTTGATCGGAAAATTGGGGCTGGGCATAATGCGAGACGGAGGGGAGAACATGGAACTGGCGGGCATACTGCTTCGGACGTTGTTCATGTATTTCTTCATTTTCGTGATCATGAGGTTAATGGGAAAGCGGGAAATCGGCAAGTTATCGGTATTCGACTTGGTCATTTCGATCATGATCGCCGAAATCGCCGTCATCGTAATCGAATCGACCGATAAATCCGTTTATTTGGCCGTAGCGCCGATATTGCTGCTTGTCCTCGTTCAAATCGGGACCGCGTTCCTCTCCCTGAAGAACAGGCCGATTCGAATGCTTATCGACGGAAAACCGAGCGTATTAATTCGCGACGGCCACATAAATCGTAAGGAAATGCTCCGTCAAAGATATAACTTGGACGATCTTATGTTGCAATTGAGGGAAAACCAGGTGACCGAAATCGAGGAAGTGAAGCTTGCGGTATTAGAGTCGACGGGAAAATTATCGGTTATCATGAAGGACTCCTCGTCATCGTCCGAACAGTCCGAAGGCGAAACGGCGGAGAACGCCCCCTATCGCAAGGAGGGCGCCACTCCAAAGATCCGATACGAACTATTGCCGTTGCCTCTCATCATGGACGGGCAAGTGCAAGACGACAACTTAGAGAAGCTGGGCAAAACCCGGTTCTGGCTAAAAAACGAACTGCAGCGTTACGAGGTGGACAACTTCAAGCATGTATTTTTCTGCAGCGTCGATTATAAAGGGAAGATGTACGTGGATAGAAAATAATTTCAGCTAGGACCACGTGGCCGAAAAAAACGTCCGATACGGGTAACGTCGTGCCGATCGATCAATCTTAACGCTACGAGCAGCAATAAATAGACGACCGTCGCTAGCAATGCGGATACGGCCAGATTGAGACCGTCGACCCCAAGCAAGTCATGGTTCCATATCCAGAGCGCGACGGCGCTCATAACGATCATGGCAAGCAGAACCTTAAGGAAGTCAAGGGGATGCATCCGGAATCCCGTCAGTCGGGCGACACTGATCCAATGCAGCAACGTGACGAGTATCATATTGACCCCTATGGCAATAATCGCTCCGACGATTCCGAATTGCGGTTTTGTAGCTAATTGAATGATCAGCGCAAGCTTGACCGCCGCGCCGGCGAACGTATTAAACAAAGCGGTCCCTGGACGGTTCAATGCTTGCAGCGCGGCTTGCAGCGGCGCTTGCATATAGAGGAAGACGGCTAAAGGGGCAAGCCATCGCAGCATGTCCGCCATCGAGTCGTCGCCATATAACAACGTGCAGATCGGACCGGCAAGCAGACCCATCAATACGACGAACGGAGCTCCCGTAACGACGGCAAGCCTCATGGACTGGTGCAAGCGAGCGTGGATCGTAACCCAATCTCCCCGCGATGCCGCTTCGGATAGAGAGGGGACGAGGGATACGGCCAGCGAATAAGTCAGCGCTCCGGGCAACAGCAGTAAAGGAATAACCATCCCCTGAAGGGCGCCGTATTGCGCCGTCGCTCCCGCCGCGGCAACTCCGGCGACAACTAAGCTCCGAACGGTCAAGATCGACTCGAGGAGATAGGACAACGAACCGATCATTTTGCTTCCGGTCACCGGAATGGCGGTATGCAATATGGCCTTTAAAGGACTCTCGTCGATTCGGGAAGCCTTAACGCGAGGAGTATCATTAGGCGGTTTTACGCGGTCCTTCCGAAGCTGAAGCCAGAGAACGACAAGCCCCGCTAATTCCCCGAGCACCATTCCCAGTACGGCGCCGGCTGCCGCGTATTCCAATCCGAACGGCAAAAATAACCAAGCGAACAAAAGCGTGGCCGCGATCCGAAAAAGAGTTTCCGTCGTCTGAGACAACGCCGTAGGAATCATATTTTGTTTCCCTTGGAAGTATCCGCGCCATACGGAAGAAACCGCGACCAACGGAAGTACGGGGATCATCGTCAAGAATGCCGTATGAACGCGGGCATCGGTCATGATTCGCGTCGAAATCAAGTCGGATAAGAGGAAGCATATCGCGGCGGCGAAGAGACTTACGGCAAGCGACAGTGCGACGGATACCCGCAGTATCGTGCCGACAGACCGGTTATCTCCGCGGGAATCGGCTTCGGCGACAAGCTTGGCGACGGCAAGCGGGATGCCGCCGGCGATCAAAGTCAACATGACGATCGTGAAGGGAAAGACGAGTTGGATCAATCCGACTCCTTCCGCTCCGATCATCCGAGGCAAGGCAATACGCGGGACGAATCCGAGTATCCGGTTCAAGAGGCCGGCGGCGAGCAAGATCATGGCTCCTTGAATAAAACTTTGCTTGCGCGATGACAATGGGATCCCTCTTCCCTCAGATGGGTTAGTCCATATGTATGCGCGGGTTGTCCTTCTTCATGCCATCGGCAGGAATTAAGACTTGAGCATCGAAAACTATCTTGGAAGAATAAAAACAATGCGACGCTTACCGTCAGTCCGGGAGGGAATTCATCAGTGGAAGAGCATGACGGGTCAGCACCCGAAGAAAGAGCGATTCAAGCGACCGCCGATACCGAGCTAAGCGAGACCGAATTGAACGAGACGATCGAGCAATTATGCCAGAGCAAAGCGGAAGAGTTCCATTTAATCGGTTACGACCATGTGAGCGGAGCAGACGTGTGGGAATGCGTAAGCGACAAATACCACAAAAAAGGCACGCCTCCGCTCTATGAAATCGTTAACGATATATTGTCTCTGAAAGTGACCCAGTTCATGAATTTCATTACATTAAACATGTATCGGGGCGATATGCGCAATCGTTGATAGTTGAGAACGAGTCTTCTCCATGTCGAGAAGGCTTTCTTTTTGACTTCCATTTGATCGCGTAGTTATAATAGGAACATTGAGAATCGAAAGGGGACCGCAAGAGAGATGAAACGCTTAGTGTCTTTCGTGCTCGTAGTGCTCGTCAGCTTCGGGATTATGGGGTATTTAACGCCAGGCCTGTTGGACGGAACGAAACTAGGGCTAGATCTAAAAGGCGGAGTAGAAATTCTGTACGAAGCGCATCCGTTAACGGAAGGCGGCAAGGTAACGAAGGAAGCGCTTAAACAAACCGCGATCAGCCTGGAAAAACGCGCGAACCGCACCAATGTCGCGGAGCCGGAGGTAACGACGGAAGGGCAGACCAGAATTCGCCTGAAAATCGCCGTGTCGACGGGGTCGACCGACCAGGAACGCGACGCTGCCGTCGAGAAAATTCGCGATCTGATGAAACGTCCCGCGGAGCTACAGTTCCGCAGTTCGGACGGCTGTGCCGACGGTTCGTATTGTAAAGTCGAACTGTACGGAAACGAGTTCAAAGAAGGCGCGGCTAAGGTCGAATACGACAACCTGAACAAACCGATGGTTCGTATCGTGGTCAACGACAAAAGCAAGCTTGCCGAAATTTCCACGCGGCTTGTCGGAAAACCTACCGAGGCCGAAAGAAGATTGGCGATTTTCTTGGATGACGATAAAATATCCGACCCGGTCGTTCAAAGCGCTTTGACCGAGGGGACTGCCGTTATTACGGGACAAGGCGATCGCGCCGAAGCCCAAAACCTCGCGGATATTATCAACTTGGGCGCCTTGCCGCTCAAATTGACGGAGAAGTATACGCAAAGCGTAGGAGCTACGCTAGGCAAGCAATCTCTGCACGACACGTTGTTCGCAGGTGGACTCGCTTCCGTGCTCATTCTGGTGTTCATGCTCGTGCTTTACCGTATTCCGGGCCTCGTGGCTAGCATCTGTCTGCTCGTATTCGTTTGGTTGCTGCTCGGAGTGTTCTATTTAATGGGAGCGACATTGACGCTGCCGGGCATCGCGGCGTTCGTTCTCGGAATCGGGATCGCCGTCGACTCGAACATCATTACGGCGGAACGGATCAAGGACGAGCTTCGCAACGGCAAGACGATCGCCTCCTCGCTTAAAGCGGGCGCGAAGAACAGCTTCCGTACGATTATCGATGCGCATATTACGACGCTTATCGCCGGCAGCGTGCTCTATTTCATGGGACACGGCATGGTGAAAAGCTTCGCGATCGTTCTGATCGCAAGTATCGTCGTCAATATCGCGACGAACGTATTCCTGCCAAGATATCTGTTGTCCTTGCTAATCAAGAGCGGTTACTTCAACAAACCATCGCATTATAGCGTGAAGGAGAGTGAAATCGGTGCGCTCTAAAAGAACTTTCGACTTCGTCCACACCAGCCGTCGATTCCTGACAGTCTCCGCGGTTATACTGCTGATCGGTTTGATCATGCTCGGAATTAAAGGCTTGAATTACGGCATCGATTTCAGCGCGGGAACGTCGGTCGATATTTCGACTTCGAAGTCGCTGAACCAAGACCAAGTGAGAACCTTCCTGGACGATCAGAAGTTCGGCGAATATTCGCACACTTCCGGGGTAAACCGTGAAACCGTCCGCTTCAAGCATGCGTTAAGCTCTGATGAGGAGAAGGCGTTCAAGGCGGACTTCCTCGCCAAGATTGATCCAGCTGCTTCCTTCGAGGTCAACATCGTTGACGTCGATATCGCCAAGGAGCAACAAACGAACGCAATGCTCGGCATGGCAATCGCCTGTATCGGAATCGTTCTTTATTTAAGCATCCGATTCGAATGGCGGTTCGCCTTGGCGGCGGTCGCATCGATCGTATACGACGCTTTGTTCGTCGTCTGCATGTTCTCCATTTTCCGTCTGGAGGTCAATCTGCCGTTCATATTGGCGGTACTGACGATCATAGGTTATTCCATCAACGATACGGTCGTTATTTTCGACCGGATCCGGGAAAACCTGCGCTTCGCCAAGATCAAAACCCACGCGGACTTGGATCGCTTGGTCAACGACAGTATATGGCAAACGTTGGCGCGTTCGATCAATACGGTAATTACGGTATTGTTGGCAGCCGTCTGTTTGTTCGTCTTCGGCGGAGAATCGATTAAATTGTTCTCGCTCGCCATGATCTTCGGTCTGGCAAGCGGCGCGTATTCTTCGATCTTCATCGCGAGCCAATTGTGGCTGTACTTTAAGAAGAAGCAACCGATTAAGAAAACAGCGGTTAAACCGCAAACGCCTTAAGACGATACGATTGACGCCATCGGCTATCAAGCTATCGTATGTCGCAGTACGCAACAAGAAAGGAGTGGCTCGTTTGGCTATGGAACAACGCTCCGTTAAGGCGGAGCGCGGGTCTCTGGTTTCCTTGTGGGGGCTGCTCGGCTTGTTTATTTTGAAAGGCACGGCCGGATGGCTTACGGGAAGCAAAGCTTTGCTCGGGGACGCATGCCAATCTGCGGCGGATTTCGCCAGCACTTTTACCTCCTACTTGGGAATCCGGCAAGCGCGGTTGAATCCGAATTCGACGAGCCAGTCCCGTCAGCAGCCTGAATCGGTAGCCGCTATCGTACTATCGGCATTGCTGCTCGTGGCGGGAATCGAAATCGGCGTTTCGTCGGTTCGGTCTGTCGCGAACGGAGTCGATGAAGCGCCGGGCGTCGGCGCCGTTATCGTGATCGCGGTCGGAATCGGCGTGAGAGAAGGTCTCGTCCGTTATAAGAAGAGCCGCGACAGCCGTTGCGGGATGCGCGGTGATCGATTGGCGGACAATCGTTCGGACGTCTTCGCTTCGTTGACCGCATTAGTCGGGACGTCGGGCGCGGTCGTCGGGGGCATGTACGATATGCCGTTCTTGTACGTGCTCGATCCGGCGGCAGGACTGATTATTTCGGTTTTCGTTCTTCGAATGGGCTACAAGCTGACGACGGACGTCCTTCGGGCGTCGGACCGGATCGCGCTGGACGAAACGGATGCGCAGGCCTTGCTCGAAGCCGTTCAACGCATTGACGGCGTCGTTGCCGTTGACGAAGTCAAAGCAAGGGAACAGGGACATTATCTTGTGCTGGAAGTCATCATACGCGTGAATCCGAGAATCACCGTCTTCGAGGGGCAGGATGTCGCGAACAGGGTGCGACGGCAATTGACGAAGCGTTTCCTTCATGTAACGGATGCTCATGTCAGAGTTCAACCTTACGATCCGGGATATCCGTACAAATCGAACCACCACGAAGAAGATTTGTCTTCTTTGTTGCAATAATTCGTTTTATACTAGAATCAACGAGGAATAAATCCGCCGTCTAATTGCCGGCGGATTTATTTCGTTCAAAGCTTATGGCTTGATTCTGAGCCTTGGGAAGGGAGGAAGCTTCGTTTGTTGAAGTCGAAATACAGATGGGATTTACCGAAGCTCGACGCTGCGGAAGTCGCCGAGTTAAGCGCAGGATTAAAGGTCGATCGTTTAGTAGCGGGCGTTCTCGCGGGTCGGGGTTGGAAGCTCTCGCGGGAAACCTCGGACTTTCTCCATCCCGGGGAAGATCAGTTATTGGATCCCTACGGAATGAAGGGAATGTCGGCGGCAACGGAGCGGATATCCAGGGCGATCAGGGCTGGGGAGCGTATTCGCGTCTACGGGGATTACGATGCCGACGGCGTGACTTCGACGGCACTCATGATTAGGCTTCTGACGGAGCTCGGAGCCATATTCGATACGTATATCCCTCACAGAAGCCGGGAAGGTTACGGGCTTAATATACCGGCGATCGATTTAGCCTCGCAAGCGGGAGTGAAATTGATCGTAACGGTAGATAACGGAATTAGCGCGGTCGAGCAAATCGCGTATGCGGCTTCCATAGGAATAGACGTGGTCGTTACCGATCATCACGAGCCTCCGGAGAAGCTTCCAGATGCAGTCGCGCTCGTTAATCCTAAACAGAAGGATTGTCCTTATCCGTTTAAGGGGTTGTGCGGAGCGGGAGTCGTATTCAAACTGGCTCACGCTATGCTGGGACGACCGGTTCTGGAATACGCGGATTTGGCTGCGATCGGCACGATCGCGGATCTTATGCCGCTTGTGGGAGAAAACAGGATTATCGCCCGATTAGGATTGGAGCAGATGCGACGTCTACCTATTCCCGGTATTCGCGCGCTCTCCAAGGTTGCATCCGTGAAGCACGAGGAGATGAGCAGCGGTAGAGTCGGATTCTCTCTTGCGCCAAGGCTTAATGCGGGAGGGAGATTAGAGCATGCCGATACGGCGGTTCGGTTATTGGCCGCTGCCGACATCGAGGAAGCGGAACGATTGGCAGAACAATTAGACAGATTAAACGTAGAACGTCAAGAACTGGTCGAGATTACTACGGCGGAAGCGGATGAATTATGGCAAGATCAGCTGTCCTCGCAAGGTGCGGGGAGAGGACGGAACGTGATCGTGCTCGCGAAGGCAGGATGGAATGCGGGAATCGCGGGATTGGTCGCCTCCAAGCTCGTCGAACGGTATTATCGCCCGGCGATCGTTCTTGCAACCGATGCAGCCACGGGATTATGCAAAGGCTCGGCCCGCTCGATAGACGGATTCGACCTGCACGCGGCGTTAACCGATTGCGCGGATTTGTTGGATCATTTCGGCGGGCATCAAGCCGCGGCGGGGATGACCTTGTCCGTTAACCTCGTCGAGTCGTTGGCGGAGCGGTTGCATGAGATCGCAGGTCAACGAATCAGCGAGGAGGATTGGCAACCTAAGCGGCGCGTCGATCTTATGATCGCGATGCGGGAAGCGACGATCGGAGCCGTGGATCAGCTTGCGAGCATGGAGCCTTTCGGCAATGGGAATCCGACCCCGCGGGTCGTCATGCGGGATGTCGTGATCCGGGAAAGCCGCACGATGGGCAAAGAGGGCGCGCATTTGCGAGTGACCGTCGAGCAGGATGGCAGATCGATCGACGCGGTCGCTTTCGGCATGGGCAATCACCGGGAACGATTGGAGCCGGGCATTCGAATCGACGTTCTAGGCGAGTTATCCGTGAACGAATGGAACGGTAATCGCAAAGTACAGCTGATGCTTCAAGATTATCGATCGGAGCACCTATTCGTTCATGATCGGCGCGGCGAAAGGGATTTGTGGAGCGCGCTCGATTCCGATCTGAGAGAGACTACCGTCGCGGGATCCGTTGTCTGTTGCGCGTCTCCGTCGGTTTATGCGGAAGCGGTCGGGATGTACGGGCACCGGGGCGCGATCGTATGCTTGTACCAAGATCTGAATAAAAAGGATGCTCAGACTGCAAGAAGCGATCTAGAAGCCGAACCCGGCGATCTTACGCAAATGGCCGCGACTTCCGAACGGGGTGTACAGGCGATGGAGGGGATTCGTCATTTGATTTTGGCTGGCTTGCCTCAGGATGCCGAGCATGTCCGCTCGCTTAGACGCCGTATAGCCGGGAATATCGATCTGGAACGAATCACTGTATTTTCCGCAGGGCAAGGGAGTCGACTCGCAAGCGAACGCGCAAGCAGAGTGGAGGCTTTCCCAGATCGGAAGCAATTCGGGGAAGTGTACGCGTTATGTCGCAAGAAAGGTTCATGGCTAGAAAGTCCGGACGGATTCCAGTTGGAGACGGCGCAGAAAACCGGATGGCCACTGGCAACGATAAGAATGATGCACGAAGTTTTCATCGAACTCGGTTTTATTTTGGCGGACGGAGCTTCGCGTAAGATCGTGGCCGAGCCGCCAAGGCGCGAGTTAGATGTATCCCCGCGTTATCGACGGGCACGTGAAGTTGCCGAAGGCCAGAACTTGGCCGTAATGACGTCGGAACAATTGGAACGATGGCTAAGAGATGGACATGCAGGTATGCCGTTATAAGGTACTACTCTAGCCAAGGGAGAGCGAAAAGTGTATAATGCATTTCGTGCGTAATCCCGATACGGCGGTTAGGCTTTCTCAAGTTTTATCCCACGAAGGAGTATGATATTGGTGAATTTCAAAGATTACATTCGAGTCATTCCTGATTTTCCGCAACCGGGTATTCGGTTTAAAGATATTACGACTTTGTTGAAAGACGGTCCAGCTTACCGTGCGGCGATCGATGCGCTGAAGGAGCTCGTGAAGGATAAGGAGATCGATCTGATCGCCGGTCCCGAAGCGCGCGGGTTCGTTATCGGAGCACCGCTTGCGCTCGCGCTGGGCATCGGATTCATCCCCATCCGCAAAAGCGGCAAGCTGCCGGGCGATACGGTCGAAGCGGCGTACGACCTGGAGTATGGCAATGATCGCCTAGCCATTCACAGCGATTCTATCCTGCCGGGACAGAAGGTACTGATCGCCGATGACTTGTTAGCAACGGGTGGCACGATTTCGACTTCGATCGAACTTATCCAGAAGTTGGGCGGAGAAGTCGTCGGTGCGGCGTTCCTGATCGAACTGAGCTACTTAACCGGTCGCGATAAACTGTCCGGTATCGATATTGCCTCTCTCATCACTTACTAATCGAATCGGGACATTCTCGGCGGCCAATCAGGCCCGGGGGTGTCCTTTATTCATTCCGGACTTTTCGGAAGTCGCGCGGAGCCTATACAATTCATATTTTGTATGTGAAGCGCCGGCATGCGTCTAGGTTGACGTTTCCCGTCGCTTAGAGGCATAATGATAGCAATAACTTCAGGGGAAACTTCCGGCGTGAGGCGCCAGCGGAAAGGAATTCGGCATGGGCATGGAGCTGCTTCTCGAGAAAGCAACCGCATATATGAAAGAACAAGATTTACAGAAAATCAGGGACGCTTACGAATTCGCCGAGGAAGCGCATCGCGGGCAAGTTCGTAAATCCGGCGAGCCTTATATCCTGCATCCGGTAGCCGTAGCCGAAATCTGCATGAATATGCAGATGGACGTCACGACGGTGATGGCGGCTTTGCTTCATGACGTTGTCGAAGATACGCTCGTAACGGTCGACGATATTCGCAACCGTTTCGGCGACATTATAGCGGGGCTTGTCGACGGACTTACGAAGCTGGAACGCATTCAGTTTCAATCGAAGGAAGAGCAGCAGAACGAGAATTATCGCAAGATGTTCGTTGCCATGGCCAACGACATTCGGGTTATTCTAATCAAACTAGCGGACCGCCTTCATAATATGAGAACGCTCAAATTCCAATCCGAAGAGAGCCAGCGGCGCATCGCGCACGAGACGCTGGAAATTTTCTGTCCGATCGCTCACCGGCTGGGGATCAGTTCGATTAAATGGGAGATGGAAGATATCGCCCTGCGATTTCTCAATCCCCAGCAATATTACCGTATAGCCCATCTGATGAAAATGAAACGAACCGAACGGGAGCAGCACATTACGGAGCTTATCGATCGCATTCGCGAGAAGCTTGAGGAAATGGGCATACAAGGCGATATTTCCGGTCGTCCCAAGCACATCTACAGCGTCTATAAGAAAATGTCTTCGCGCAATAAGCAGTTTAACGAAATCTACGATCTGCTCGCGATCCGAATTCTCGTGGACAACGTGAAGGATTGTTATGCGACGCTCGGCATTATCCATACTTTGTGGAAACCGATGCCGGGGCGTTTTAAAGATTATATCGCCATGCCGAAAGCGAACATGTACCAGTCGCTGCACACGACGATCGTCGGATCGACGGGAGAACCGACGGAAGTGCAGATTCGTACGTGGGATATGCACCGGACGAGCGAGATCGGAATCGCGGCCCACTGGGCTTATAAAGACGGCAATACCGCAGGCGTCGCTCCGGGTAGCTTCGGGGACAAAATGAACTGGTTCCGCGAGATCATCGAGCTGCAGCAGGAAACACGGGACGCTGCCGAGTTCATGGAATCGCTGAAGATGGACTTCTTCACCGATCTCGTATTCGTGTTTACGCCGAAGGGCGAAGTGTTCGAATTGCCTGCCGGCTCGGTTCCGCTCGATTTCGCGTATCGCGTGCACACGGAAGTCGGCAACCGGACGATCGGAGCGAAGGTTAACGGACGGATCGTACCTCTGGACCACAAGCTGAAGACCGGAGACATCGTGGAAATTCTGACGTCCAAGCATTCTTACGGACCAAGCCAGGATTGGCTCAAAATCGCACAATCTTCCCACGCCAGAAGCAAGATTCGCCAATGGTTCAAGAAGGAACAGCGCGAGGAAAGCGTTGATAAGGGCCACGAATTGCTCGAGCGGGAATTGAAGCGTCTGAACTTGGAGCCTCACGAATGGATGACGGACGACAAGCTCCAAGAAGTCGCGAGAAAATTCACGTTTAACGATATGGAAGACATGATGTCGGCGATCGGTTTCGGAGGCATTACGGCAGCCCAAATCTGCACGAAGCTGACCGAGAAATTGCGCAAGGAAGCCGAAGAGGCGCAGCAGATTCAATTGACGACCGAAGTGAAGGAAATGAAGGCCCCGGCTTCGTCGGCGAATAAACGGAGACAGACGTACGGCGTTAGCGTGAAAGGCGTCGATAATCTGCTCGTTCGGTTCGCCCGATGCTGTAACCCGGTTCCGGGAGATGGCATCATTGGTTATATTACGAGAGGCCGGGGCGTGTCCGTCCACCGGTCCGACTGTCCGAATATCCCTACCGCGGATGACGGCGAAGAAGCGGCTCGCGTCATCGAGGTCGAATGGGAAACGACCGTCGAGTCGAATTACAGCGTCGAGATCGAGATTCTCGGACATGATCGCCGGGGCTTGCTGAATGAAGTGCTGCAGGCCGTATCGGAAAGCAAAACGAACATGTCTGCCGTTTCCGGCCGCTCGGACAAGAACAAGATGGCGATCATGCACATGACGATACTCATTCGCAATAAGGACCATCTGCAATCTGTCGTAGACAAGATCAAGCGGGTCAAAGATATTTTTTCCGTCCAGCGGATGATGCAATAGAGCAACGAAGATGAAACGGCTTGGAAGGGGAAGCGGGAATGAAAGTCGTATTGCAACGCGTGAAGGAAGCGAAAGTCGCCGTTGATGGACAAATCGTCGGCGAGATCGGCAAAGGATTGTTGCTTCTGGTCGGAGTGGGACAAGAGGACAACGAGCAAGATTTGAATTGGATGGCGGACAAGCTCGCCGGCTTGCGGATTTTCGAGGACGAGTCCGGGAAAATGAATCTTTCCGTCGAAGACGTCGGAGGGGCGATCCTTTCCGTGTCGCAATTCACGTTATTCGGGGATTGCCGAAAGGGCAAACGTCCGAACTTCATGGGCGCGGCGCGTCCCGAGTTAGCGGAATCGTTCTACGAGGCTTTCAATGAACGGCTTCGCTCCAAAGGCTTGCAAGTGGAAACCGGTAAATTCGGCGCGATGATGGACGTTTCTCTTGTTAACGACGGACCGGTTACGCTAATCGTTGATAGCAAGAACGATTGAAATCGTCAGGATTAGGCAACACTACATGTCAATCTCTTCTATTCGGAGGATGGCGGCATGAGGCAATCTCGTAAGGAAGCGAATATGGAATGGATGATGCGCGAAGGCTTAATGCCCGAGCGCAGGGAAGCTATGGCCTTCTCTAACACGACGCGCGAGGAATTCGGCGGAGAACTGGGTTCTACGGGGTCTCCGGCGGGCGCTTCGCATGGCAGACGTCATCCGCCCGGCGGCCGGGGCTAAGAACAAGTGGCCTCGGGAAATGGTTATGCGCGGCAACATGAAATCCCCTCGGTTCCGCAAGGCCATGCGCCCATCGGAATCAGGGGATTTTTTGCATCAAGAGCACCCCAAATGCCCCCATTCCGCCGAAATCCGGTTCCCATACGATGATTTTCATCGCATGTTGCGTAATTTTGGGGAGAAACATTGCCCTTACGATGTTTTTCATCGCAAGAGCACGTCAAATGCCCTCATTCCGCCGAAATCCGGTGCCTTTACGATGATTTTCATCGCAAGTTGCGTAATTTTGGGGAGAAACATTGCCCTTACGATGTTTTTCACCGCAAGAGCACGTCAAATGCCCTCATTCCGCCGAAATCCGGTGCCTTTACGATGATTTTCATCGCATGTTGCGTAATTTTGGGGAGAAACATTGCCCTTACGATGATTTTCATCGCAAGAGCACCCCAAAAGCCCCTATTCCGCCGAAATCCAGCACCCTAACGATGTTTTTCATCGCATGCTGCGTAATTCCGGGGAGAAACGTTGCCGTTACGATGTTTTTCGCCTCAAGTAAGCTAAGCATGATAACGCTGTCTTTTTTGTAAAGAAACTGTAATCTATTTTTCACGCCTTCTTAAAGTAAATCGAATATTCTAATGACGACCCCCTTTTTCAATATAATGATCATTGAACCTGCCGATCTTCGGCAGGTTATTTTCTTTGTGCCGGGTTTCGTCTCGTCTTGACATGCTAACTGCGACAGACTACAATAAATATCAATTGTATCTTGCCTTGAATTCAATGACGGGAAGAAGTACTCCGACCCCACGCCCCCAGAGAGGAAAGCCACTTGGCTGCAAGCTTTCCGGCGATGATTGGACGAAAGACATCCTCGAGAACCCGATGCGAACGGCTATACCCTATAAACGAGGGGTAACGCTCATTAGCTTCGCGGCGTAGCCGGGCGTTAACCGGATTAAGCGCAAGCCTAAGAAGACCGCGTCCCCAATAATGGATGAAGGTATTTACGGCTTGAATGGCGGGTGGCACCGCGGGAGCATGTATATCGAGCTCTCGTCCCCGACGATCTTCGGATCGTCGCGGGGCGGGGGCTTTTTTTGATTTTCCGAAGAGGGAGCGAATGATTATGGGTTACCAGAAGCCATCGGGCACGCAAGATTTCTTGCCCGCAAAGACGGCGATGTGGCAATACGTAGAGAGCAAAGCGAGAGACTTGTGCCGGCGGTATCGTTATCAAGAAATCCGCACGCCGATCTTCGAAGGAACCGAGCTATTCAAACGGGGAGTCGGCGAGACGACGGACATCGTGGAGAAAGAGATGTACACGTTCCTGGATCGTCATACTCCGCCGAATAGCTTGACGCTTCGGCCGGAAGGGACGGCCGGCGTCGTTAGAGCTTACGTCGAGAACAAACTGTACGGAGAACCGGACATCGCGAAGTTGTACTACAGCGGGCCGATGTTCAGATATGAACGCGCGCAAGCCGGTCGTTACCGGCAGTTTCACCAATTCGGAGTCGAGGCGATTGGCTCAACCGACCCGGCGCTCGATGCCGAGGTGATCGCATTGGGGTATGCCTTCTATCGCGAGTTAGGTCTTACGGGCGTTTCGGTCGACCTGAATTCGGTCGGCACGCCGTCCGTCCGCGCGGAGTTTCGGGAGAAGCTGCTTGCTTTCCTCCGGCCGATAAAAGAAACGCTTTGCGGGGACTGCCAAGCGAGAATGGAACGAAATCCGCTTCGCGTGCTGGATTGTAAAGTCGATCAAGATAAGTTTGCGGACGCGCCGTCCATCCTCGACTGCCTTGACGAGGAGTGCGAAACGCATTTCGCTCGCGTGCGCGAGTGCTTGGACGAGATGGACATTCCATACAATATCAATCCTCGACTCGTACGCGGTTTGGATTACTATACGCACACCGCGTTCGAATACAAAGCTCAAGGCATCGGCGCTATCGATACGATCGGAGGCGGCGGCAGGTACAACGGTCTTGTGGAAGCAATCGGAGGAGAAGATCGTCCTGGCGTCGGCTTCGGGATCGGCTTGGAACGGACGCTACTGCTGCTCGACAGCCAAGGCGTGAAGCCGGAGTTGAACAACGGGGCGGACGTGTATCTTGTCGCGTTAGGAGAACGTGCGGAGAAGGCGTTGCCCGCTCTCGTGCAACGGCTGCGCAACGCGGGCGTATCGGCGGAACGCGACTATCTCGCGCGCAAGACCAAAGCTCAGTTCAAAGCGGCGGAACGCAGCGGGGCTAAGTTCGCGGCCGTTCTCGGCGACGACGAGCTTGACCGCGGGGAAATCTCGCTCAGGCCGATAACCGGAGGCGAGCAACAAGCGGTGAAGCTGGAACTTTTGGCGCAAACGATTCAAACACTTATTTCCACACCAGAAAAGGGGAACGAAATCTCATGATGCTCAAAAACATCGATTGCGGTAAATTAACGAAAGAAAACGTCGGCCAAACGGTCGTACTGAACGGCTGGGTGCAAGGCTGGCGCGATTTCGGAGGCATTCTGTTCATCGACCTTCGAGACCGTTCCGGGATCGTGCAAATCGTATTCAATCCGGAGTTTTCCGGTCAAGCGCTTGAATTAGGAAGCCGCGCGCGGAACGAATACGTGCTTGCCGTCAAAGGTACGATCGTCGAACGGGATTCGTCGACGTATAACCCGAATCTCGCGACCGGGGAAATCGAAGTTCAGGTGCAAGAAGTCGAGATCATTAACGCGGCCAAAACGCCTCCTTTCCCGATCGAAGACGGAGTAGAAGTAGACGAATCGTTGCGCTTGAAGTACCGCTACTTGGATTTGCGCCGTCCGGAAATGCAGAAGACGCTCTTGTTGCGTTCGAAAGCGACGAAAATATTCCGCGACTTCCTCGACGACAACGGCTTTATCGACGTCGAAACGCCGATACTGACGAAAAGCACGCCGGAAGGCGCGCGCGACTACCTCGTTCCTAGCCGGGTTCATCCGGGCGAGTTCTTCGCGTTGCCGCAATCGCCGCAGCTGTTCAAACAACTGCTCATGGTCGGTGGAATCGAACGTTATTACCAAGTGGCGCGTTGCTTCCGCGACGAGGATCTCCGGGCGGACCGTCAACCCGAATTCACGCAAATCGATATCGAGACTTCGTTCTTGTCCCAAGACCAATTGCTTGCGATGATGGAGCAGTTGATGGCTCGTCTGTTCCGCGAGACGGTCGGCGTCGAAATTCCGACTCCGTTCCAACGTCTCACTTACCATGACGCGATCCATAAATACGGTTCCGACAAGCCGGATCTTCGTTTCGGTCTCGAGATCGAAGACGTAACCGACATCGTAAAAGACAGCGAAGTCAAAGTGTTCGCATCCGTAGCCGCTTCCGGCGGCGTCGTGAAGGCGCTGAACGCCAAAGGCTGTGCGAGTTGGAGCCGCAAGGAGCTCGACGACCTGCAGCCGTTCGCGGCGCGCTACGGCGGCAAAGGAATCGCTTGGATTACCGTGAAGGACGGCGAATGGCGCGGACCGATCGTGAAGTTCTTCAAGCCGGAGGAAATCGCGGCTTTGACCGAGCGCCTAAACGTAGAAGAAGGCGACTTGCTGACGTTCTCCGCGGACAAACTCAAGACAGCTGCGGACGTCATGGGCAACCTTCGTCAGAAAGTCGGACGCGATCTCGGCCTGATCGACAACAAAGCGTACAAATTCCTATGGGTCGTCGACTTCCCGCTCCTCGGCTGGGATGAAGAAGGCAAACGATTCGTCGCCGAGCACCATCCGTTCACCCGCCCAAGCGACGAAGATCTTCCGTTGTTCGAATCCGATCCGGGTGCGATTCGCGCGCAAGCCTACGACATCGTCCTTAACGGCTACGAAGTGGGCGGCGGATCGATGCGGATTTACCGTCGCGAAGTTCAAGAGCAAATGTTCAAAGCGCTCGGATTCTCCCAAGAAGAAGCGCAAGAGAAGTTCGGCTTCTTCCTCGACGCGTTCGAATACGGCACGCCGCCTCACGGCGGAATCGCCTTCGGCTTGGATCGCCTGATCATGCTGCTGGCCGGCCGCACGAACTTGCGCGAGACGATCGCGTTCCCGAAAACCGCGAGCGCGACGGACTTGCTGTGCGATGCGCCGTCCCCGGTCACGGAGCGCCAACTGGACGACCTTCACGTACGTTTGTCGGCGAAAGCGATCGCAGCGCAAACGAAAAACGCTTCCCCGGCCGAGAACGAAGCGGCTTCGGCGGCGACAAGCCAGGTTTAAGCGAGAGGAGCAAGCGAACCGATGTTGCATCAGTTCTCGAGAACGGAACTCGCGATCGGGCCGGAAGGGCTGGACGTGCTTAAAGGCAGCACAGTCGCCGTGCTTGGCATCGGCGGAGTAGGCGGCATTGCCGCCGAAGCTCTGGCCCGGTCCGGAATCGGCCGAATCGTCTTGATCGATAAGGACGTCGTCGATATCACGAACGTAAATCGGCAGATTCACGCGCTCACGACGACGGTAGGCCAGCCTAAAGCGGATCTTATGAGAGATCGGATCAAGCTGATCAACCCGGATTGCGACGTGATCGCGCTGCGGATGTTCTATACGGAGGAGACGTACGAGGAGTTGTTTAAGTACCCGCTCGATTACGTCGTCGACGCTTCCGATACGATCTCCTACAAGATCCATC
The DNA here is from genome assembly GCF_003628305.1 of Cohnella endophytica. Classification (GTDB taxonomy): domain Bacteria; phylum Bacillota; class Bacilli; order Paenibacillales; family Paenibacillaceae; genus Cohnella; species Cohnella endophytica. Next base: position 647,125 of record NZ_RBZM01000005.1, read on the forward strand.
TCATCAAGCAATGCTTGGAACGCCGTATTCCCATCATTTCAAGCATGGGGGCGGCGAATAAAACGGATCCGACCCGTTTCCAGGTCGCGGACATATCGAAGACGACGGTCGATCCGATCGCCCGCGTCATTCGTAAGAAGCTGCGCAACGAGGGCATCAAGAAAGGCGTACAGGTCGTGTTCTCCACGGAGCTCCCGATCAAGCCCCGGGTAGACGTGACGGAGAAGATCGTTCCCGATACCGCGCCTAAAGACATTCGCAAGGCGCAGCAACCCCCGTCCAGCAACGCCTTCGTTCCGCCCGTGGCCGGGTTGATCATGGTCAGCGTCGTGTTCAAGGAACTTCTGGCGAAGGTGAACAAGCCTTATGAATGAGGCGTTAGTCAAAAAGCTCAGGTTGCCTAGCGAAGGGAAGATTGCCGTATTCAACGCCCCGGAAGGTTTTCTGGAGCAAATCGGCCTTGATTCGGAGCAAGCTGTGCCGATGGAAAGCGACTTCGGGACTTACGTCTACGTTCAACTATTCGCGGCTAACGTAGCGGATGTCGATCGTTTAGCCCCTAATGCGCTACGGGCCGTACATCCCGCTGGCATTGTGTGGCTCTGCTATCCGAAAGGAACGTCGAAAATAAAGACGGATCTCAATCGCGACAGCGGATGGTCGACCGTGCTGGCTGCAGGCTGGGAGGGCGTATCGCTCGTTTCCGTAGACGACACGTGGTCCGCCATGCGTTTCCGTCCCGTCGGAGCAGCAGGCCCCAGACCTCGTTCCAGCCCGGACGAGAGAAAATCGGCGAACAAGGTGCCTGCCGTTCCGTTGGAAACGCCTGCCGATCTGAGGGCAGCGCTCGCCGAGCACCCTGCGGCGGCCGCATTCTTCGAAGGACTCGCTCCTTCCCATCGGAAGGAATATATTGTATGGATCATCGAAGCGAAGCGCGAGGAAACGCGATCCTCTCGTATCCTGAAGGCGATCGAGAAACTGGACGGACGCTTGAAGAGGCCGTCGGATAAATAAGCATGCCATAATAAAAGGCTATACCCGGCATTAATAAACCGGGTATAGCCTTTTAAATTTTCAGAGGAAGGGGATACATTGGCCCTTTTTCACCGCAATTCTGCGCTTGTCTCTATCGGTGACGGATTTTTCATCATAGAATGATGGATCATTAATGGGAGGTGCAGATTCATTGAGCATAGAATTGCATAGCAAGGCTAGAGTCCGTCCGAAGCGTCGGCACCGTAGATGCAAATGTTGGAAAACGGTTAACGGCGGGAAGAAGAATCATACGAAGAAGGAAGAGACGCACGATCAACGTGAAGTCAACCCAACGCCTGGAAATAATATTCATCAAAATGGACATTTCGTCCGGGGCTACTGGGGAGAACCTATTTGGGTCTGGAATAGCCCTCAACCTATCGAAGGCAGGCCCGATGGGAAATCGGAAGGGCGTTCGGAAGGAAGAAGCAGCGGTCGCTCCGAAGGAAGAAGCAGCGGACGCTCGGAAGGAAGATCAAGCGGTCGTTCAGGCGGTCATGTCGGACATTCCGGTCCAATGCGCGGGCCGACGTACGGGCCAACGTACGGACCAACGTACGGACCAACGTACAGGCCAACGGTCGGGCCAACGGTCGGACCAACGGTCGGGAGACCTCATGAGCGGCCGTAAATAAACGATTGAATAGATGAATCGATCGAATCGGCTTAAGGCTTTCCCAAGGCGAGAATTCGCGGGAGGATAGCCTTTCTTTTATGGCTTGGTTCATGGTCATGAGCCGTTTCCGCGGATGCCGGGGCGACATACGCTGATCCAAACGAATCGACGCCGCATGCGGAAAGGCGGATACCGATTGCCCCTACCGGTCAGAGCTCTGGTCATTAGCGAAACGGCAATCCGGCAACTAGAGAACAATCTATGGAACGACAAATACGTCAAAGGCAATATCGTTACGAATGGAAAAACGATGCCGATATCGATCCGATACAGGGGTGGACATACCCGAAACTACCCGAAAAGATCGTACGAGGTCGTAAGCAATAATCGAACCTTCCACTACAATGCCGAATTCGACGATCCCTCGATGATTCGAAATGCGCTTTCGTTCGCTTTTTTTCCGCTTATCGGCGTGCCTGCTCCTCGTACTAAACACGTTCTCTTGAATCTCAACGGCAAACCGCATGGCGTATATTTGGAAATCGAGGGCGTGGAAAAACCGTTCTTCCGAAGGAGGAAACTCGGGGCATCTTCATTGTTCTACGCAATCAATAATCGAGCCGATTTCGGCATTCTCAATCCGGAAACGAACCGCAAGAAATCATCGCTGCTTACGGGATACGAGTATCGATTCGGTGCTTCAGCCGAGAAGGCGAGACTCAAGACATTCATTAAAGGATTGAATTTGTTGAACGGAGTCCGCGGCTTCGCTTTTATCAAGAAGCGGCTGGACGCGAACAACTATTTGCGCTGGCTGGCGGGCGCGGTGCTCACAGGAAATTACGACGGGTTCGAACAGAATTATGCCGTCTATAGAAGCCGCCCAACGGGAAAGTTGCGAATGATTCCATGGGATTATGAGGGAACTTGGGGGCGCAACTGCTACGGTCGAATCGTCCAAAGCGACCTAGTCTCGATAACGGGCTATAATAGCCTGACGCGCAAGTTATTATGTTATCCAAGTATCAGAGAGCAATACAAGCGGATATTGCAGAATGCGCTTGACGGCCCGTTTACGGAAAACAAGCTCATGCCGATCGCGGAAGGATTGCTTAGCCGGATCGCTCCATACATTCGCGAAGAAGGAGATCGGAAGCGGCCGTACGCCGAGTTTCTCGGCGAGTCCGGCGTCATTCGCGCTTATATCCGGGATAGAAGAGCGATCGTCAAGGCGGAGATGGAAAATCTATAAGAGAACGCTTGTTCCGATTCTCTTCCTGTCTTTAGGCGTTTCTGCTATGATGGAGAGAGAAGAAAGGCGGAATCAGCATGGATTTATTCAGCTTTGGCGAACAATCCGAGCCACGGGCACGTTTGCTGGCGGATCGGATGCGGCCCGAAACGCTGGACGAATATATCGGGCAAGAGCATATCGTCGGGCAAGGCAAATTGCTTCGGCGGGCCATCGAAGGGGACGTCGTGTCGTCTATCTTGTTATTCGGTCCTCCCGGCTGCGGAAAAACGACGCTTGCCCATATCATCTCCAAACAAACGAAAGGCGACTTCGTTCGCTTGAACGCGGTGGATGCAACCGTAAAAGACGTCAGGGAAGTCATCGAGCAAGCGGAAACCAACAAAAGCATGTATGGTCGCAAAACGACCTTGTTCTTGGACGAGGTGCACCGTTTTAACAGCGCTAGGCAAGATGCTTTGCTTCCATCCGTCGAAAGGGGAACGATCACCTTTATCGGGGCGACGACGGAAAATCCGTTTCACTCAGTCAACGGAGCATTGCTGTCCCGTTCCACGCTGTTCAGGCTAGAGCCTCTTACTAGAGAGCATTCCCTTCTAGCGATGCGGAGAGCGCTATCCGACAAAGGCAGAGGATTAGGCTTCATGAAGCTCGCGATCGAAGAGGAGGCGCTCGCGCACATCGCTTCGATGGCGAACGGCGATATTCGCCGCGCCCTGACCGCACTGGAACTAGCCGCCGTTACGACGCCTTCCGAACTGGACGGAACCGTGCGGGTAACGCTGGAAGTAGCCGAGGAGTCGATCCGGCAGCCTTCGATTCAAGCGGACGAGTCTACCCAGTACGATATATTATCGGCGTTCCATAAGAGCGTTAGGGGCTCCAGTGATGCGGCCTTGTTCTGGTTTCTGTACGCGGTAGAGAAGCTGGGCATGGATCCGATGGTATTCCTGCGACGGTTGACGGTAGCTTGCAGCGAAGATATCGGGCTCGCGAATCCTCAAGCGATGGTTCAAGCGGTGAGCGCAATGGAAGCGTACCATCGGATAGGTTGGCCCGAAGCCAAATACATCGTAGCACAAGCGATTCTATTCGCTGTCGAGAGTCCCAAGTCCAATGCGATCGCCGTGACGATCGGCAAGATGATGGCATCCTTCGACGCGCTCAAATCCGCGGAGGTACCCATGCATCTTCGGGACGGACATTATAGCGGCTCGAAGCAACTCGGGCATGTGGGTTATCAGTATCCGCACGATTTCCCCGGACATTACGTCGATCAGAACTATTTTCCGGACAAGCTGTCTTCTCCGGTGTTCTATGAGGCGACCGAGCAAGGCATGGAGGATAAAATCCGGCAAAATCAGTTGAAAAGAAGGGCGAACCGAAAGAAAAAGTAAAAAACGTTCGCAATTCATTGGAATCGGGGATATCCGGCCTTTTCGTTCGAAAATCCGGCATAGGTGGCAGGCTGATGCGAATAGAGATGGATACTACGGCGAATTACGCGGTCAATCGCCGTTTGACGGAGCGCCCCAAACCGTCTAAGCTATATAGAACAACTAGAATCGACGGGAATTCGTTGGCTTAACGCAGTTTTTCATCATTTTTCAATATATAAAGGAGGTGTACCTATCCTCTCCGACGGAGAGAATAGGGATGATTTGGATAGTGACCCCTTTCCATTAAGCGTGGACTTGGTCTTGATCGTATTGTTGGTGTTTCTTAACGGTTTCTTCGTAGCGGCGGAATTCGCCATGGTTAAAGTGCGAGGCTCGAGGATCGATACGCTCGCGCAGGAAGGACATAAGAAGGCGAAGATCGCCACTCATCTGGTGGAAAACCTGGATGCTTATTTGTCCGCTTGCCAGCTTGGTATCACGCTCGCTTCGCTAGGCCTCGGTTGGATCGGGGAACCCGCGATCGCCAGGATGCTGGAACCGATGTTCCATTCCTTGGGTTTTAGCGACAAGCTCGTGCACCCGTTCTCGTTCATTATCGGCTTCACGGTCATTACGGTGCTTCATATCGTGCTCGGCGAACTGGCTCCCAAAACCGTAGCCATCCGCAAAGCCGAGATCGTCACCTTATGGACGGCTAGACCGCTAATGTTCTTCCGCAAAGTAATGAGCCCATTCATCTGGGTACTTAACGGAACGGCAAGCTTGCTTCTGAGGCCATTCGGCATCGACACGAAAGAAGCATCGCACTCCGCGCATACGGAGGAAGAAATCCGGATCCTAGTAAAGGAAAGCCACGAGAGCGGATTGATCGACAAGACGGAACTCACGCTGGTGGATAACATATTCGAATTCGCGGAAACGAACGCCCGCGAAATCATGATTCCGAGAACGGAAATGAGTTGTCTATACGGTAACCTTTCGTTCGAGGAAAACAAGGGCATCGCCCTTCGCGAGATGCATACGCGTTATCCGGTGTGCGAGAAAGACAAGGATAATATTATCGGTTTCGTTCATATCAAGGACTTATTAAAAGTACCCGACAATTCGATCCACGATATCCGCGATCTGATGCGGCCGATGACGACCATTCCCGAGAGCATGCCGATCAGCGCGTTGCTCAAGCTGATGCAGAAGCGCAAATCGCAGATCGCCATTTTGATAGACGAATACGGCGGCACCTCCGGTATGGTTACGCTGGAAGATATCATGGAAGAAATCGTAGGAGAAATTCAGGACGAATTCGACGAAGAACGTCCCGACTTGGAGAGACGGGACGACAACACCTTTTCGATTAGCGGAATGATGCTTATCGAGGAAGTGAATAGCTTCTTCGGACTTGATATTTCTACTGAGGATTACGACACGATAGGTGGCTGGATTTACTCGCAGATCGAGAATCCGCCTAAGAAGAACCAGTTTGTCATTTCGGAAGAAGGCTTCCGGTTCACGATCGAGGAGACCGACCATTTACGCGTCTCGAGATTAATGGTGACGCGCGCGGAGAATACCGACTGGGAGCCTCAGGCGGAGACGGGCTAAACGGAATAGGGAAGACCGAACAAAGGCGATACGGCCTTGTTCGGTCTTTTTTTCGTACGCGTGAAGATGGTTATACGCTTCCTCTGCGAAGATGGACGATCAAAAATCCGACGGTTCCGACCAAGGCGAAGATGGCTCCGGCACGGAACACGTACGCTAAGCCGAGCGCGTCGTACAACCATCCGCCGAGCGTACCCGCGATGAGGCCGGCCAAGCCGGACCAGACGACCGCGAAGACCGCTTGACCGGAGGACCGGTACTCGTCCGGGATGAGGGCTTGCAGGCAGCGCAGAGCCGTTATGTAGAAAATCGCGAAGGTCAGGGAGTGCATCGCCTGCAATGCGACCATCATCCAGGGTTCGTTGGAAAAGCTAAGCAGTCCTAGCCGTACGACGTAGAAGAAGCTCGCGATAGCGAGTAAAGGCAACTCGCGGAAACGGTGCCCGAACTTCGCGAGCAAGAAGAACATCGGGATTTCGCTAACGGCGGACGCGAGCGAAGCATAACCGATGACCGCATCGTCGGCGCCGATTTCTCTCATAGCGATCGCGAGGAATCCTTCGTTAATTCGGTGAGCGACCGAGACGACCATGATGAGAGCGAAGAAAGCGACCGTTTCTCTTTTGCGCAGCAGTCCCCAAAGCCCGCCGAATTCGAATTTGCGCAAGCTAGCTTGGAAATTTCCAAGAGACAGGGAGAGTACAATCGATACACCGAGCGTGCACAAAGTCAGTATGACCGTCAAGTCGGAGCCGTACTTCTTCAGCAAGTAGCCGAACAGAACCGCGCAGAGCGCATAGCCGAGCGAACCGAACATGCGAATGGACGGAAAGCTTCGTTTCATCTGGTCGGCGGCTAACAGGGATACGCTATCCAGCATCGAATTGACGGGCGTCTGAAATAAATAAAAAAACGCCATAATTCCCGCCATGATCCCGAACTCCTTCTGGGGCATGAGCAGCGATAACGCCACGATTTGCATAAAATACACCAGGGTAAGAATCCGACGCAAATTTTTGGTCCTGTCGCTCAGCAACCCTACGGCCAAGTTGGCAATAATCGACAAGAACGGACCGATCGAATAGATCGCTCCGATCTGGAGCTTCGAAAACCCGACGCTCGCGAAGTAGAGCGGGAAGAAAGTAACGAGCAACACCATCGTCGCGTAGTTCGCGAACTGCATCGATCGGAGTATCAAGAGTTGCCCCCGCATAGATTGCATTGTACTCATGCCGTAAAGCTCCTATCTAATCTTATAATTTTCCCGTGAACCCGGACAGATGGCGACGCCGGAAAAGCCAAGCCAATAACGATAATTCGGCCAATACACCGCAGGATTGAGCCAGAGATCCCAACACGCCGTTCCATCCCGGCAGGAATAATACGAGAAGCACGATGCAGATAGCGGTTAGGGCCGCGTTCGCGAGTTGCGAGGCGAACATGAGCTTCGTCTCTCCATGCGCCATCACGATGCCGTTTAACGTATCAAGCCAAGGGAAGAGCAATACGAAAGGAAGAAATCCGCGCAATGCGTGGATACATGCGTGCAGCAGCTCTCCTCTGACTCCGAGAATATGGTAGAACATCCAAGGTCCTAGCGGCGTAAACGCTAAGCCGATCATCAAAATTGGCGGAACGAAGCCGAGCAACAGCGTGAATCTGCGGACGATCGCCGGATTCGTCTTGACGAAGAGCAACGCGATTTGGTGAAAGTATGTAAAGAAGCCCAGAACGAGGTTCATGAGGCTGCCTGCCACCGCGAAGGAAGCGACGGCTAACGTTCCTCTTGTCGTCGTGCCGAGGAGCGCGTTCATAATCGGTAACAGCCAGACGACGACCAAGGACGAATAAAGCAACGGATTATAGAACGCCGCCACTTCCTTCGGCCGCGTAACCTCGCACTCGACCGATTTCTCGGGCATTTTCTTCAGCAGTCGCGTAGCTTCCCACATGCTAATGCCGGCTTCGATCATCATACCGAATACGAAGATGATCGTGCCTTGCAAAGCGCTATCCACGCCGACCCGCAGGAAATATTGGGAAAGAAGGAACATCCCGCCCAATCGGAATATCATGGCTATCGTCAGCCAACGCGTCCGCATTTTGTAAATAATGATACCTTGATACAAGCAACGCACGCCGGAAAAAACGGATAAAAACATCAAAGCATAGTAAGCATGGACCGCTTCCCGCTCGACGATCGGATCGGCACCGTAGGCGCCTCCGAATATCCAATGCCCGAACGGCGTATAAGCGACGAGCCCGCCGAAAACGAGCGAAGCTCCGAAAACGTAGAAGCCGACTTGCCGGACGGCTCGGAACGATATTCGGTCCCGGACGAGAGCGGAACAGGTCTGTCGAAACAAGACGCCAGGTTTTTCCGTTACGCCGAGCAAGCTCATCGCGAGAGCGTACCCGGCCAGAATGATCTCTTGGTTGTCCGATCTCGCTAGCGTTCCGTTTATGATGACATGGGATAAATTGATTAATAATACCGAAATGCCCATCGGAATAAAAAACAGGAAAAGCCGTCTCAACGAGACCGGCTCATGATTGGAAGCCATAGTTAGTGTGCTCCTTAAATGGGTCGTCAAGTTCATTTCGTCTGATCAGCTTGTATTATAGCAGATATGGATTGTCTTTCGGGGACGAAATTCGGACAATAGTGCTGGATTTCGGGGCTCTGAAATGATAAATTAAAGAATAATGTTTTTTTATAGGCTCTAGAGATAAGATTGGGTGACCGACGATGCGGATAGGCGATGGCTGGCTCGAACGCCAGTTCGAATATAGCGATAGGCACGGAATTCCCATTCCTAGCCTGGAGTGCGAATGGGAAGAGCTTAGCCTGGATTGTCAAACCGCGATACTGGAAAGATGGGAATTGATTCGCGGCAGCATACCGGACCGGATCATGGGCTTTGAAGCTATGATTCGAATCCAACAGCAACGGCTGTTCGAAGAAGAAGACTTCATCCAATCCTGTCGGATTAACGGAGAGATTGCCGATCTGGCAAGCCGGATCAACGATTTGAACATTTGGTTTCGCACGAGCCAGGATTTGTCTGGGGGCGGCGAATCGAAGCAGCATGTCGGATAGAACCGCGCGGAGGAAAAATGAAATGAAGAGCCAAAGCCTATTGGAGGGGAAGGCGCCTCGTGGGCCGTTCACGCTAATGAAGAGGGTATATAAATACATTTTACCCGAGGTGCGCGCCGAGCTGGCGCGTTGGAAGATCAGAGCAAACGAGATTCCGGACCCGGAATTAAGAAAACAAGCGCTCGATAGCATGAACACGAAGCAGTTCCATTGCGAAGGCGGAGGAGTTTACGCCGCGGCGAATCTGGAGCAACGTCATGTGTTGATACCGCTAATCGTGGCGCTCCAGACGATAAGCGATTACTTGGACAATCTATGCGATCGCAGCACTTCCTTGGACCCGAACGATTTCCGATTGCTGCATCAGAGCATGCTCGATGCCGTAACGCCGGAAGCGCAAACCGTGAATTATTACGAGCTGAGGGATGAGCAGGAAGACGGCGGTTACTTGGCCGCGCTTGTCGCGCAATGCAGAAGCTCCATCGCGGCATTGCCTTCCTATCGGCATGTTCAGAAGCATGTAATCGAGCTTGTCCAGTTGTACGCGGACTTGCAAGTCTACAAGCATATCGCCCATTCGCAGCGCGAACGGGAACTGCTCGATTGGTGGGATCGGCATTCATCCCGTTATCCGCAATTGAGGTGGAACGAGTTCGCTGCCGCGACGGGTTCGACATTGGGTATGTTCATGCTGTTTCTTGCGGCCAGCGATCGAGAGCTCGGAGCCAATCAAGCGGATGAAATCCGCGACCATTATTTTCCGTCCATATGCGGATTGCACATTTTGCTCGATTACTTGATCGACCAAGCGGAGGACCGGATCGGCGGAGACTTGAATTTCTGCAGCTATTACGAGGACCAAAGCGCGTTGAACGACCGAATGGGTCAGATGGTGCGAGCGGCTCGGGAATCCGCCGACAAGCTTCCGTTCGGACATTTTCACCGAATGATCGTGGAAGGACTCGTGGCGCTCTATTTGTCCGACCCGAAAGTCCGCGATCAGCGGGACGTTAGACGGACGGCCAAGCTTCTTATGAAAGGGAGCCCATGGACTCGAGTTTTCTTCTGGCTGAACAGCCATTGGATAAGAAAAGCGATGTAGCGTTACACCTAGTATTGGGAGGAATCGGACATGAGTGAAGTAAAGAAAATCGCCGTACTGACGAGCGGCGGGGATTCGCAAGGAATGAACGCGGCGGTTCGCGCCGTCGTAAGAAGCGCCTTGTTTCGCGGCCTTGAAGTTTACGGCGTTCAGCGGGGGTACCAAGGGCTGTTGAATCAAGATTTGCGTCAGATGGATCTGCGCAGCGTCGGCGATATCATCCAGCGCGGAGGCACGATTCTGCAGACTGCTCGCTGCAAGGAGTTCATGACCGCCGAAGGGCAACAGCGCGGAGCCGAAGTTCTTCGCGAGCAAGGGATCGACGGTCTCGTCGTCATCGGCGGAGACGGTTCTTATCAAGGAGCCAATAAACTTAGCAAGCTAGGGATCAAGACGATGGGCTTGCCCGGAACGATAGATAACGATATTCCGTTTACGGACTTTACGATCGGCTTCGATACGGCCGTAAGCATCGTCGTGGACGCGATCAATAAGCTGCGCGATACGATGACTTCCCACGAGAGATCGTCGGTCGTGGAAGTTATGGGACGCCATTGCGGGGATATCGCTTTGTATGCCGGACTAGCGAGCGGAGCGGAAGCGATACTCGTACCCGAAGTTCCCCATGATATCAAGGATATTTCCGAGCGAATGAAAGAAAACTTCCAGAAGGGCAAACGGCACGGTATCGTCATCGTTGCCGAGGGAGTATGCAGCGGGGAAGAGGTAGCGAGACAAATTACCGAGTTCAGCGGCATTGAACCTCGCGTTACCGTATTAGGTCATATTCAACGCGGCGGATCGCCGACGCACAACGATCGGATTCTTGCCAGCCAATTGGCCGATTTTGCGGTACAACGTCTGCAAGAAGGCGATTCCGGCAAAGGGATCGGCATTATCAAAGGCGAATTCGTGGCTACGGATATCGAGAAGGTCATCACCACGAAAAAATCCTTTAATTTGGATTTGTATAACTTAGCGCTCAGATTGGCGCAATAATAAAGCCGAGCGAAGGGACTGCCCAAGGGGATCGTACAATCCATTGGGCAGTTCTTTTGCGAATAGAGAGACGAGGGGACCTGGATAATGTTTCTATATAAGTTGGAAGTTCTACTCGCGGATCGGGAAGTCGTTCTCATCGTAATGGGAGATTCCGATGAAGAGGTAATGAACGAAGCGGAGATGCACCTGTCCAAATATTACGTCGTTCCGCCCGTAATCCGCGAAATCGTGCTTGTTGAGAAGAAGCGCGCTAACAAGGGATCCGCTTACGTTATCGAACAAAAATGAAGCGGTTTCAAGAAAAAGTCGACACCGATCGCAGGTATCGGCTTTTTGTATGCAATTTACTCTAGCGCGGAATCCTATTATCCATTATAATAGCGGAGAAGAACATAATTTCACCATGTATGAACAAAATTTCAAAAAAATTTTCTCTCTGAATGGTGTGACTTTTGTTGGAAAACGACAAAATTAAAAAGGTGATCGAAGCCGCGAAACTTTACTACCAACTGGACTATAGCCAGAATCAGATCGCGGATGCCCTTGGCGTGTCTAGGCCGACGGTATCGAGACTCCTACAGCAAGCGAAAGCGGAAGGCATCGTTACGATCGAGATTAAGGATCCGACGGAAGATGTCGAAGTGCTGCGCAACCTGCTAAAAGAAAGATTCGAACTGAAGCAAGCCGTAGTCGCCTTTACCCCGACTTACGAAGATAGCATCGTCAAGAAGTACATTGGGCAAGCAGCCGCGTCTTACTTGACGGAGATAGTCAAAGATGGGGATACGATCGGGGCTTCATGGGGATCGACAATGTATCAGGTCGCGTTGCAACTGAAATCCAAATCCCTGATTAATTCGTACGTGGTTCAATTGAATGGCGGCGTTAGCGACGCGGATGTGCACATTTCTCCATCGGAAATTGTTCATTTGTTCGGCAAGGCATTTAACATCATGCCTTACTTCATGTATTTGCCGGCAATCGTGGATCATATTCTCGTTAAGCAGTCGATGATGACGGACCGTCACATTCGCCGCGTGATGGATATGGGCAAGAGCGCGAATATCGCCGTGTTTACGGCAGGTTCGCTAACTCCGGACTCCGTACTCATCAATTCGAATTATTTCCGGGAAGACGAACTTGAGATCGTGAAGAAAAAGGCGGTCGGAGACATCTGCTCGAGGTATTACGACAGCAACGGAGAGATGTGCTTACCTAGTCTGGACGAACGTACGGTCGGCATCGAGTTGGCGGATTTGAAAAACAAAGAGCACTCGATTCTCGTCGCGGGCGGACCTTCCAAGATTAACGCAATCTACGGAGCGTTGAAGGGCAGATACGGCAATACGCTTGTGACGGATCAAATCACGGCAAAAGCATTACTTAAAAAATTGGAACAACAGGAGAAATGATTATGATGACCCCAGAACAAATCGCAGGAATGATCGATCACACTCTGTTAAGCGCGGTAAGCACGGAAGCGGAAGTCATCCGCATTTGCTCCGAAGCGAAGCAATACGGTTTCGCGACCGTGTGCGTGAATCCATACTGGGTACCCGTTGCCTCCCGCGAGCTCGCGGGCAGCAAAGTTGGACTTACTACTGTAATCGGTTTCCCTCTCGGCGCTAGCCGTACGGAAATTAAGGCAGTTGAAGCTTCCGATGCGATCGCGGCTGGAGCAACGGAAATCGACATGGTGCTTAACGTCGGAGCCCTGAAGTCCGGAATGGTAGATGCGGTAAAACAAGATATCGAAGCCGTCGTCGCGGCATGCGCGGGTAAGGCGCCTTTGAAAGTAATTATCGAAACGTGTTACTTGACGGATGAGGAGAAACGCCAAGCATCGCTATTGTGCAAAGAAGCGGGAGCGGATTTCGTTAAGACGTCGACAGGATTCGGTACGGGCGGCGCCACGGTAGAGGATATCGCGCTCATTCGTCATGTCGTAGGTCCGGAAATGGGAATTAAAGCTTCCGGCGGAGTTCGCGATCTTGAAATCGCTCGCAAGCTCATTCAAGCCGGCGCTACGCGTCTGGGAGCGAGTTCTTCCATCGCGATCGTCACCGGCGGGGTTGGCCAAGGCTATTAAAGGCTATGCTGACGATAGCGAGTTACGGGGAGGTAATAAAGCAATGAGAACGGTAGACTTAATTACGAAAAAACGCGACGGCGGAGAACTTACTAAAGAGGAAATAAACATCCTCATTCGCGGTTACACGGACGGATCGGTTCCCGATTACCAGATGTCCGCGATGGCGATGGCGATTTTCTTCAAAGGAATGACTCCTACCGAAAGAGCCGATCTGACGATGGCGATGGTCCATTCCGGGGAAACGATCGATTTGTCCGGCATCGACGGAATCAAGGTGGATAAACACAGTACTGGCGGCGTGGGCGACACAACGACTCTCGTGCTCGCTCCGCTGGTCGCCTCGATCGGCGTACCCGTCGCGAAGATGTCGGGACGCGGTCTCGGACATACCGGCGGAACGATCGATAAACTGGAATCCGTCCCCGGATTTCATGTCGAGATCGATAACGAACAATTTCTCGAGCTCGTCAATCGCAACGGATTGGCGGTTATCGGACAAAGCGATAATCTAACTCCTGCCGATAAGAAGCTGTATGGTTTACGCGACGTAACCGGAACGGTGAATTCGATTCCGCTAATCGCAAGCTCGATCATGAGCAAGAAGATCGCATCCGGAGCGGACGCGATCGTGCTCGATGTGAAAACAGGTGACGGCGCTTTCATGAAAGAATTGTCCGAGGCGGAAGAATTGGCGGCGTGCATGGTCGATATCGGTAACCGCGTCGGTCGCCGTACGATCGCCGTACTGTCGGACATGAGCCAGCCTTTGGGCAATGCGATCGGTAATGCCTTGGAAGTGCGGGAAGCAATCGATACGCTTCGGGGAGTCGGTCCGGAGGACCTTACGGAACTTTGCTTGACTCTTGGCAGCCATATGGCCGTCCTTGCGGGCGTAGCGTCCGATCAACAAGCCGCTCGTAAAATGCTGGAGCAATCCATCGCGAATGGACATGCCCTCGAGAAGTTCAAATTGTTCTTGTCCGCGCAGGGCGGGGATGCGTCCGTCGTGGACGAACCGGAACGGTTGCCTTCGGCGAAGTATCGCTTCGAGGTGCCCGCGAAAGCTGCGGGATACGTATCGTCGATCGCCGCAGAGAATATGGGACTGGCGGCCATGCTCCTCGGAGCGGGGCGCGCGACCAAGGAGTCGAGCATCGACTTGGCCGTCGGAATCTTTCTTCACAAGAAAGTCGGGGATTCGGTTAAAGACGGCGAATCTTTAGCTACGATTCATGCCAACGGCGAGTCTGTAAGCGACGTCATTACTCAAATATACAAGTCGATACAGATTCAGGAAAATCCGGTCAATCCTCCTCCTTTATTAGTGGGAGAAGTGAAATAGTATTGACGACGTACAAGCAGTTGGTAATAATGGGGTATACTTTTTTAAGGGGGTGATTTGAAAATGGGCCAGTTGCTTCAGCGAATGGAAGAGGCGAAATCCTATATTCAGTCACAAATTAACGTTCAGCCGACAATCGGATTGATTCTGGGTTCCGGTCTGGGCGAACTCGCCGACGACATTCAAGACGCTGTTCGCATCGCTTACGAATCGATTCCGCATTTCCCGGTATCGACCGTCGAAGGGCATGCAGGCCAGCTCGTAACGGGCCGACTCCATAATCAGACCGTTATCGCAATGCAAGGGCGGTTTCATTATTACGAGGGCTATTCCATGCAAGAGGTCACTTTCCCCGTTCGCGTAATGAAAGCGTTGGGAGTTGACCACCTTATCGTTACGAATGCTTGCGGAGGCATGAATCCCGACTTCAAGGCGGGAGATTTGATGCTGATCTCCGATCATTTGAACATGACCGGGGCAAATCCGCTCATCGGAGCGAACGAGCCTGCATTGGGGCCGAGATTTCCGGATATGAGCCGAGCGTACACACCAGAATTGCTCGAACTCGTAGCGGAGACGGCACAGTCGCTTGGCATTCAAGTGCAACGCGGCGTTTATGCCGGAATTACGGGGCCTACTTACATGACCCCCGCGGAGCTGATCATGCTGCGCAAAATGGGCGGAGATGCCGTTGGGATGTCGACGGTTCCCGAGGTAATCGTGGCAAGCCATATGGCGATGAAAGTTATCGGAATCTCTTGCGTCACGGATATGGCTATCGGTGAGGAGCTCGAGCCGTTAAGCCACGAGCAGGTTATCGAAGTGGCCAATCGCACGAAGCCGATATTTATCTCCCTTGTTAAAGAGATCGTATCGCGGCTGTAAGGCGATCGAACGACAATCGTTACTCCGGGTTTTATGTAGTACAACCATATAACCATTAATTATCCAGAAGGAGAGACACAAATGAAAAAATCGACAAAGATTTTCACAGGAATTATGCTCGTCGCTTCCCTTGCTTTAACGGCTTGCGGAGCGAAAAACAACACAAACAACGGGGCTAGCTCCCCAAGCGCAAGCGCACCTGCAAGCCCGAGCGCTTCCGCCGACAACAGCGGCAAAGGCTTCAAAATCGCTATGGTTACCGACGTAGGCGGAGTAAACGACAAATCGTTTAACCAAGGCGCATGGGAAGGTCTCAAAAAGCTGGAAGCCGACACAGGCGCAAGCGTGAAATACCTCGAGAGCAAAGAAGCAACGAACTACTTGACGAACATGAACCAATTCGTTCGCGACAAATACAACCTGACTTGGGGTATCGGCTTCTTGATGGGCGATGCAGTTAAAGACGCTGCTACGAAAAACCCTGATGCTCAGCTTGCAATCATCGACAACGTAGTAGATGCACCTAACGTGGCTTCCATTACGTTCGCCGAGAACGAAGGTTCGTTCCTCGTTGGCGTAGTTGCGGGTCTGACGACGAAAACGAACAAAATCGGATTCGTAGGCGGAATCGAGATTCCGGTTATCAAACGTTTCGAACTTGGTTTCGTAGCGGGCGTTAAAGCGGTAAATCCGGATGCGAAAGTTACAGTTGTGTACACTGGCGCGTTCGACAAAGCGGATCTTGGTAAAGCGGCTGCGGCTTCGCTGTACAACGACAAAAACGACATCATTTTCCACGCTGCCGGCGGTACTGGAAACGGCGTCTTCAACGAAGCGAAAGAGCGCAACAAAACGGCTGCCGCTGACAAAAAAGTATGGGTTATCGGCGTAGATAAAGACCAATCCATCGAGTTCGGCGACGACGTTACGTTGACATCTATGTTGAAACGCGTTGACCAAGCGGTTTACACGGTATCCAAAGAATTGATCGCTGGCGATTTCCCTGCTGGTAAAATCACGGTGCTAGGTCTGAAAGACGATGCGGTTGGTTTGCCTGACACTTCTTCCAAAAACGTATCCAAAGAAATCTTGGATAAAGTAGAAGAGTACAAACAAAAAATCATCAGCGGCGAAATCACGGTACCGACTGCCCAATAATCAATAACCGATAAAGGGTGCTACTCATGGAACAGACGAGAACGGTTGTAGAGATGCGGAACATTACGAAGCGTTTCCCCGGCATCGTCGCCAATGACAACGTCTCCTTCAAGCTGAGCAAGGGCGAGATTCACGCCCTTCTCGGCGAGAACGGCGCTGGCAAGTCGACGCTGATGAACATCTTATTCGGACTGTATCAGCCCGAAGAAGGGGAAATATTCGTAAATGGGCAGGAAGTAGCCATCGACGGACCTAACAAAGCAATCAGTCTCGGGATCGGAATGGTGCATCAACATTTCAAACTGGTGCATCCTTTTACCGTCACGGAGAATATCATTCTTGGCAGCGAGCCCAAGAAATGGATGGGACTTTCGGTCGATAAGAAGTTGGCTTACGAGAAAATCGGCAAGTTATCCAAGCAATACGGTTTGAATATCGATCCTTATGCCAAGATCGACGATATTTCGGTCGGCATGCAACAAAGGGTAGAAATCTTGAAAACGTTATATCGCGGCGCGGATATTCTCATATTCGACGAGCCGACGGCCGTACTGACGCCACAAGAGATTAGCGAACTGTTGGTCATTATGCGTAACCTTGTGCAGCAAGGAAAGTCGATTATTTTGATCACCCACAAACTTAAGGAAATTATGGCGATTGCCGACACGGTGACAATTGTGCGCCGCGGTAAGGTCATTGACAGCTTGCCGACGGCCGGAACGAATCCGAACCAATTGGCTGAGAAAATGGTCGGTCGCGAAGTGTCGCTCAAGCTGGATAAAAAGGATGCCGTATTGGGCGAGCCAGTCCTCGAGGTCGATCGCCTGGTCGTGAAAGGCCGTTCGGGGCTCAATGCGCTTAACGAAACGTCATTCGTCTTGAAACGTGGAGAAATTCTCGGTATCGCGGGAGTCGAAGGCAATGGGCAAAGCGAGTTGATCGAAGCGTTAACCGGCTTGCGCTCGGTAACGAGCGGATCGATTAAGCTTGGCGACGAGATCATCTCGGGCCAGACGCCGAGAAAAATATCCGAAGCGGGCCTCTCTCTTATACCGGAAGATCGCCATAAGCACGGTTTGGTGCTCGATTTCCCGATTCGCGAGAATATGGTGCTCGAGACTTATTACCAGCCTCAATTCAACAAAAACGGATTTTTGGATTTCGGCGCCATCGAGAAACACGCGGAAAGACTGGTGAAGGAGTTCGACGTACGAACGCCTTCGATCATGACGGATGCTCGCGCTTTGTCCGGCGGTAACCAACAGAAAGCGATCATCGCAAGGGAAGTCGACAAGAATCCCGAAGTATTGATCGCCGCCCAACCGACGCGCGGACTTGACGTAGGAGCGATCGAATTCATTCACAAGCGTCTCGTGGAGCAGCGGAACATGGGTAAAGCCGTGTTGCTCGTTTCCTACGAACTGGACGAGATCATGCAACTCTCCGACCGCATAGCGGTTATTTATGAAGGACGCATCGTCGGGGAAGTTAAACCGTCGGAGACGAACGACCAACAGCTCGGCCTGATGATGACGGACTATAAACAACCGCAGGGAGGTCCGGACAACATTGAATAAGTTTCTTAAAATCATCACGAAAGAATCCGCGATCGTCCCGTTTATCGCGATCGTGCTGGGGTTGATCGTCGGAGCGATCATCATGCTGATCGGCGGTTACGATCCGATTCTTGCTTATCGCTCGTTGCTGAACAAGGTGTTCGGCAATCCCTACGATTTCGGCGAAACGCTGACGGCGATTACGCCTCTCGTATTCACGGGACTTTCGGTCGCATTCGCTTTCCGTACCGGATTGTTCAACATCGGAGCCGAGGGCCAATATATCATGGGTATGACCGGCGCGACATTCGTCGGCGTCAACCTCCATATGCCATGGTACCTCCACGCTCCGTTCGCGATCATCGTAGGTACGCTGATCGGCGGAATCTGGGGTATGATCGCAGGCTACCTGAAGGCGGCTAGAGGCGTCAACGAGGTCATTACCACGATCATGTTGAACTGGATCGCGCTTCATTTGGCGAACTATACGGTAAACCATTTCTTGCTCGAACCGGGCAAAGGCCGATCCTACATGATCGATCCTTCCGCTCAAGTCACGATCGGATGGTTATCGCGTCTGCTTGACGACGCGCGCGTTCACTGGGGTATGTTCTTCGCGTTGCTGTGCGTCGTATTCTTCTATGTCTATCTCTTTAGAACGAAGCAAGGATACGAGCTTCGCGTAGTCGGGAGCAATTCCGATGCCGCGCAATACGCGGGCATTAACGTGAACAAAAGCATTGTTAAGGCAATGTTCATTTCCGGAGCTTTCGCGGGTATGGCCGGCGTATTCCAAGTGCTTGGGGTATTCATGAACCAAGCGATAGCCGCAAGTCCGACCGGACACGGCTTCGACGGAATCGCGGTCGCCTTGCTTGGCGGCAACAATCCGGTTGGCGTTCTATTCGGGGCGGTTCTGTTCGGTACGCTATCGTACGGTGCGGCCGGAATGAGCTTCGGAGCTGACGTTCCTCCGGAGATTATACGAATCGTTATCGGTTCCGTTATCTTCTTCGTTGCAGCGCCGGGAATTATCCGTTGGCTAATGAAACGGTTGTCCGCCAAGAAGCGCAAAGGAGAGGTGGTCTAGATGGATATCGCAACGCTCGGGCATATGCTCAATACCGCATTCGTATTCTCTACCGCGCTTATCCTGGCAGCCCTCGGCGGCATTATATCCGAACGCTCAGGCGTCGTGAATATCGGCCTCGAAGGCTTGATGACGGCGGGAGCATTCGCGGCCGCGGTATCCGCGTACCGGGCTCAAGAAGCAGGATACGGCTCAGCGTCCCCATGGATCGGATTGCTGGCCGGCGCATTGTTCGGAGTCTTGTTCGCTCTGATTCACGCCGTGGCGACGATCACCTTTAGGGCGGATCAAGTCGTAAGCGGTATCGTCATCAACTTTATCGCGGGAGGTACCACGCTATATCTCGTGAAGCTGTTGTTCGATGGCGCGGGCGAAACTCCTCTCGTCGATCAGACGTTCCACAAGTGGAAAATTCCCGGCTTATCCGATATCCCGATAATCGGCGATGGGATTTTCAATTCCTATCCGACGACTTATCTGGCTCTGATTCTGGTCGGCGTTATCTTCTACATGCTCTACAAGACGTCGTTCGGCTTGCGCTTGCGCGCGGTCGGCGAACATCCTAGCGCGGCTGACACGGTCGGCATTAAAGTGCTAAGGATGCGCTATACGGCAGTATTGATGAGCGGCGTGCTCGCCGGAATCGGCGGAGCTACGATCGCCTTGACCACTACCGGGACGTTCTCGCATAACACGATATCCGGGCAAGGCTTCATCGCTCTCGCCGCGGTTATTTTCGGAAAATGGAATCCGTTGGGCGCATTGGGAGCCGCCGTATTCTTCGGCTTCGCCCAATCGATCAACAACGTGCTTCAACTGTTCGACTTCTCGTCTCATATTCCGGCAGAGTTCATCTACATGTTGCCATACGTACTGACGATCCTCGTGCTCGTCGGAGCGGTTGGCCGCTCGAAAGCTCCGGGGGCATTAGGCGAGCCGTACTTCCCAGGAAAGCGATAGCTTCTCCGAAAACAAAAAGCACTTGGGCAATCCGCCCAAGTGCTTTTTGTTAATCGTATGATGGCATTAACCCTTAGAACTTCGCGCCTTCCGAATATCTGTTCCCTGCGTTCCATAAGAGATATTCTTGAACCCCGCTGTCGTGCAAAGCTTTAATTTGAGCATCGACCTCGGCCGCGCCGTAAGTCATATAATGTCCTTTGCCGAGCCATTTGGCCGTGAAGTCCTGAATCCAAGGTCGAATAATCGGTTTGCTATCGCCTAGCGGATCGAGTTTCTTGTGGGTATCGTCCATGGCTCCCTTGATCGTAGCGTAAGGAGAGAGATCGGGTTCCTTCTGCTTAAACCAACCCGTGCTGTAGTGGCTAGGGTAGATCATCGGGCTGATTACGTTAACGGCGTTCGATATTTTGACGAAGTCTTGGCCGATGCCTTCCGCGGCGGGCACGGACGCGGCGTAACCGAAGATATCCACGGAAATCCTCACTCCGAGCGGTGCGAGTTCCTTCTTCGCGTATTCCACGAATCCGGCGACGATGTCGACGCGACTAAGTTCGCTTTTCGTGAATGTCAGGCCATCCGCCTTTTTCTCGAAGCCTTCCGGGAACCGGACGTAATCGAACTGGATTTCTTTGAAGCCGAGTTTGGCCGCTTCCTTGGCGATGGCGACGTTATATTCCCATACTTCCTTGCGATAGGGATTAACGAATTTGTCTTGGTTTTTATTTTGCCAAAGCGTGCCGTCTTTTTGAACGTAAGATAATTCCGGATGTTTCTTCGCGAGCACGCTATCTTTGAAAACGACAACGCGCGCGATCGGATAAATTTTGTGCTCCTCGAGTGTCGTCATCAGCTTATGAATATCCTTGATGTACGGCTGAGGGCTACCTAGTTTTTGCAATTCCGGATTGTCCGTCTTGTATGTAATGTTGCCGAGATCGTCCTTAATGTCTATTACCATCGTGTTTAATTCGGTGCGATCGAGCAAGTCGAGGAGCGAAGCCATCTTCTCGCCGCCCGCGCTGTAAGCCGTTACGTAAATTCCTTTCACGACCGGGGCATTCGGTTGGGGATCGCCTTGTACCGAAGATCCGTCGCCGGAATTCGAATCCGCAGGATCCGAGACATTCGTAGGCTGTTGTTGGAGCTGTTGGGCTTTTGTTGTAACCGTTTTCCATAATCCACTAATTCCTTTGTCGTGGGGCTGCGAACCGCCTATCGTCGTATTGAGCAGCAATAATAAAGCCATTAAAATATTCATATTTTCTCTCTCCCATCAGCTCTGTAACAAGATTATAAACGAGTTAGGGGGGAGTAGACACAGGTATTTTGTAGTATTTTGCGGAATTTGGTCATATTTACCCTGATAAATATTCGATCGGTTTAACGTTTGCGAAATTCCCCGATGACGTCGATCGTCTGTACGACGTTTACGAACGCTTTGGAGTCGATTTGCGTTACGAGCTTGCGCAATTCCGCAAGCTCGTAACGGGTCGTAACCGTCATCAACATATCGCGTTCCTCGCTCGTAAAGGCGCCGCGCGTTTTAATGATCGTAACGCCTCGCGGGATTTTCAACAGCCTCGATGCAAGTTCTTGGGTATGGGTGGTGACGATAAAGGCGGTAATTTTATGATGCGGGGTGTGGACGGCATCAATTATTTTTCCCGTTAAATAGATCGACAGCATAGAATAAAGAGCGGCGTTCCAATCGTCCTTCAAGAAACCTAGCGCCGCGACGACGATCGTATTAAGGAGCACGATAAGGATTCCGATAGGCAAGTTCCTTGAACGTGATATAATGGAGGCGATGATGTCAAAGCCGCCTGTCGATCCTCCAAATCGCAGCGCTGCCGTTGAACCTAATCCGACGAGCACTCCGCCGAATACGGAAGCGAGCAGACGGTCGTCTGTCAGCTCGAACTGGGGAATGATCTGCATGGATAACGCCGTAGATACAACGGTGACCACGCTCAGTAATATAAATCGTTTCCCAAGTACCCGATATCCCCAGAACAAAATCGGGACATTCAGGGCAAAATACAACCAGCCGATATTCCATCCGCTTAAATAGCCGATGACCATGGCTACGCCGGAAACGCCGCTGCTGAGCAGTTTTTCCGGAATGAGCAGGAGCTGGAAGCCGCAACCGACCGCGACGGCGCTAAGAATCATCAAAAATACGGGGCCGATTATGGCAAACCTTTTCATGTTAGCACTCCTTGCGATAGGGATGGGACGATTCCTTTTTTAGGTTCCCCTAGGAAAAGCCGATCATTCAACGACTGGTACTCTTTTCCTTAGACTGGAGTTTACAAGAGGGTATGTGCTATAATGAACTGATCATTTTTTTGGAAGCCGTAAGTTGAAGGCCCAACACAGAAGGAGATTGAAAAAGTTTGAGCACATTTGCAGAGTTTGGTTTGGAGTCCGACGTTCTTCAAGCCATATCGGAGATGGGATTTGAAGAAGCGACCCCAATCCAAGCGAAAGCCATTCCCGTTGCCATTGCCGGCAAGGATATGATCGGGCAGGCCCAGACAGGTACAGGTAAAACAGCTGCTTTCGGTATTCCGCTTATTAGCAAAATCGCAGCATCGGAAGACCGCATTGTTGCCCTGATCATGGCCCCGACTCGCGAATTGGCGATTCAGGTATCGGAAGAAATCGAGAAGCTTGGACGTTTCAAGGGACTTCGTTCCTTGGCTATATATGGCGGTCAAGACATCTCACGTCAGATCCGCTCCTTGAAGCGGAAGCCGCAAATCATTATCGGTACGCCAGGTCGTTTGCTAGACCACATTAACCGCAAGACGATTCGCCTCGACGACGTACGCAGCGTCGTATTGGACGAAGCGGACGAAATGCTCGACATGGGCTTCATGGAAGATATTCAATCCATCCTGAAGCTCGTGCCGGACGAACGCCAGACTTTGCTGTTCTCGGCTACGATGCCTGCGAACATCCAAAGATTGGCTCAACAATTCCTACGCGATCCGGAGCACGTCAAAGTCGAATCGAAGCTGCTTAGCGCGCCCTCGATTCAGCAATTCTACGTTGAAATTCAAGAACGCATGAAATTCGACGGCTTGTGCCGACTGCTTGACATGGAACCGCCCGAACTGGCAATCATCTTCGGTCGTACGAAACGCCGCGTAGCCGAGTTGTCCGAAGCGTTGATGAAACGCGGATATGCTTGCGACGGATTGCATGGCGATCTTTCCCAGAATCAACGGGATTCCGTTATGCGGAAGTTCCGCGACGGCAGCATCGATATTCTGGTTGCAACGGACGTTGCCGCTCGCGGTCTAGACGTTTCCGGCGTAACTCACGTAATCAACTTCGACTTGCCGCAAGATCCGGAAAGCTATGTTCACCGGATCGGTCGTACGGGTCGCGCGGGCAAAGAAGGAACTTCCTGGTCCTTCGTTACGCATCGCGAGACGGATCATCTGCACTTCATCGAAAAAGTAACGCGTCACCGGATTTCCAAAAAAGTCCTTCCGACGTTGTCCGAGGCGATGGAAGGCAAACAGAAGATTCTTGCCGAGCGCATTATGGATACCGTTCGTTCCGTAGAAGAAGTCAACCCGTTCAAATGGGTGGCCATGCAGCTTCTTGAGCAATACGATTCGGTCGAATTGCTTGCGGCGGCAATGAAGTTAATGACGGGCGACAAAAAAGACGTGAACATCGAACTGACACCGGAGGATCCGATCCGTTCGAAGAAGCGCAAGTTCGAAGGCAATCGCAGCGGCTCCGGCGGATACGGCAGCGGCGGACAACGTCGTTACGGCAGTAGCGGCGGCACAGGCGGCTCTGGCGGTTCGTACCGTCAAGGCGGCGGTCAAGGTCGCAGCGGTTCCAGCTACGGCAGCGGCGGCGGTCAACGCAAGCCATACGGCGGTAGCGGCGGAAGCCGTCCGAGCGGAGAAGGATATCGCGATTCGAATCGCGGACGTCCGGAACGTCGCGACGATTATCGCGGAACCCGTTCGCAAAGCGAAGATTTCGTCAAAATCTAAGCACTCAATTTTCACCAGTAGCTAACTGACGATTGTCATCAGGGAGGAATCCCCATGGAAATGCGGGGCATGATGGGCGGCTTTTATAGGTTGTCCGAGTGGGTCATGAGGTTGTCGGTTACGAATGTGTTGTGGCTCGTCACTTCCGTTCCGTTTTGGTTAATGCTCATCCTGTTCTTCCAGGTTGAAGACGCGGATCAATTAAAAGCAAACATTATCATGCTTGCGATCGTAGCTCCTTTCACACTGTTTCCGGCGACCTCGGCGATGTTCTCGGTCGCCCGGAAATGGGTTCTGGGCGATACGGATGTTCCGCTCTTCAAAACCTTCTTCCGCAATTACAAGCAAAACTATGTACAGGCCATGGTTGGCGGCCTGTTCTATGCTTTGCTGTTCGCGGTTCTGATTATCGATTTCCAAGTTTACTTGAACCAGATGAGCGGATTTCAGTTGATCGCTTACTTGTTCATCGCTCTCATGATCTTATTGCTAATATCTTTACTGCATTTCTTCTCGCTGTTGTCCCATTTTCATATGAAAACGGTTCAATTGCTCAAGAACGCGCTAATCCTGACGATCGGGCGACCGGTCAGATCGATTATTATGGCGCTCGGTGCCGCTGCCGTGCTGTACCTCAGTACGCGGATCACATTCTTGATCCCTTTCTTCTTCGGAAGCATTATCGCGATCTATACCTTCTACAACTTTAATCTAGTGATTCAAAAAATGATGCTAATGAAGGAAGCGGCCGAAACGGAGAACGATTCCGAGTCGGATTCGGAAGAAGAGAAGCAAACCCAGAGCTAACCATTTTACTTTTCTTACTCACGTGCTTATAATGAGAATACTCCTGCCTTGTGCGTTACGACGCTTAAATGTTTTGAACCAATGTTTGTTTCCAGGGAGCTCTAGATTGCCCGGTAGCTGACAGGCCCTCGAAAAGGGAAGTCAAAAGCCGCGCTGCGGGCACCCACCTGCCAAAGCAGGTTCAGAAACATGCACGTCGGACGGCATAGGCGGGTTTTCTCTATCCTTGGACTTTAATGCCCGGGTTAGGCGTGATAAGATGGAATGTAGCGCCAAGGGTAACCGGAGGGAGAGAAAGCATTGAAACGATTGCTGATTGGATTAATCCGCAGCCATGAACATACGAGCGACAAGGCCAAAGATCCAAAGCTTAAGTCTCATTATTATCGGCTTTCGAAGGATCGCGCATGGGACGAAGTTACTTCCATTCTGAAGAAAATGAAGGGCTACAAAGTTCTTCACGAAGTTCAGACGGTCGGGGAAATCGTAATGGAGAAGAAGTCGATGTCCGGACGTACGATGGACATCACGATTCAAGTCGTGGGTACAAGCCCAGGGAATAGCGCGGTCGACATTTACTCCGCATCACGTGGTTCGCTTGGGGATTTAGGTTCTAATTATAGAAACATACAGGAAATTTACGGTGTGTTGGACAAGAAACTGTCCTCATACAGAACATAACGAACTTTTCGTATTGGACATAAAAAAAGGCGAGGAAGGCATTTGCCTTACCTCGCTTTTTTATGCGGTAGCTTGCGCGTGAACGGGATAGCTTAGATCAAGCTTTTAACCGCTTCGACGGCCGCTTCGTAGTTCGGATGCTCGGTCATTTCGTTCAACACTTCTACGTATGTGATCTTGTTGTCGCCGTCAAGAACGAAGATCGCTCTCATGTCCAAATGTAACTCTTTGATGAATACGCCATAAGCTTTGCCGAAGCTGTTATCTTTGTAATCGGACAAGAGAACGACGCGATCGACTCCCGCGGCACCGCACCAACGAGCTTGCGCAAAAGGCAAATCCGCGCTTACGGTAATAATAACGACATTGTCGCCTAGCTTGGAAGCTTCTTCGTTGAAGCGGCGAGTTTGCGCGTCACATACGCCAGTGTCGATCGAAGGGACGACGCTGATTAATTTGACTTTACCGGAGAAATCCTGCAGCGAAGAAGTTTCGAGCAGATTTTTGTTTAAAGTGAAGTCTGGAGCGGTATCTCCGGCCTGCAGTACGGGACCAACGAGCGTGATAGGATTGCCTTTTAAAGTAACCGAACGTTCTTGGGACATGTTTATATTCCTCCTTCATTGATAAGGTTTGCCGTAATTATTATAATCGTTATCGAATACCATTGTCCAATGTTTGGCACTAGAGGCGGTCTTGGGAGGGGGTTATCGGGTGGAACTTAGACAGTTGCAATATTTCGTTCGAGTGGCTCGCCTTCAGCACGTCACGAAGGCGGCTGAGGAGCTTCACGTGGCCCAGTCCGCCGTCAGCAGGCAAATCCACAGACTTGAGGAAGAGCTCGGGATACGCCTTTTCATGCAGCGTGGGCGTAATGTTCAATTAACGCCGGTCGGCCAGCTTTTTCTTCGCAGAGCGGAGGCGTTACTTGGCGATCTAGATCGTGCGGTTATGGAAATTCATGAATTTCTCGATCCGGAGGTCGGCGAGATACGGTTGGGTTTTCCGCATAGTCTAGGGATTCATCTCGTTCCGCAGGTTGTTGCCGCATTTCGCAAGCTGCATCCGAACGTCAAATTCCGATTCCGCCAAGGGATGTACCCTTCTTTGATTCGAGACGTCGTCGATGCGGAAGTAGATATCGCGTTTATCTCGCCCTTCCCGGACAAGAACGAGCAAGTAACCGGCGAGGTAGTCTTAACTGAGGAGTTATTCGCCATTCTTCCCGATTCGCATCGGTTGGCGAAGAATGATTCCATCCAGCTTAGCGAATTGAAGGAAGAGACGTTCGTTCTCTTCGATGCCGGATATTCTTTGCGCCCTATCGTAATGGAGGCCTGCAGACAGGCGGGGTTTACGCCGAATATCGGGTTCGAAGGCGAGGAGGCGGGGACCATACGCGGGCTTGTAGCCGCGGGAATGGGCGTTAGTCTATTGCCGGAGATGGCGATGTACGAGACAAGTTCGATGATGCCGGCAGTCGTAAAGATTCGCGAACCGCACGTGACGCGTACGATCGGACTTATTCGCAGGTCCGGGGAGAAACTGCCTCTTGTCGTGCAGATGTTCCATGCGTTCATGATCGATTTCTTTAAGCACCAATACAAATCACTCTGATATCGTCGATCGATAACGATAAACAAACCCCGCCGATCATCGGCGGGGTTGTTCTGCGTATTTGCGCTTCGCGGATTAGTCGCGATTGCTTGAAGTGAAAATCATAATGTATTTGATCAATTCCAGCATAGCGATTAAAGCGGCGGCTACGTAAGTTAATGCCGCGGCATTCAATACTTTGGCTACTCCGCGTTCTTCGTCGCGCGTAATGAAGCCTTCGGATACCATGATATGGCGTGCCCGGGAGCTGGCGTTGAATTCGACCGGGAGCGTAACGAGTTGGAAGGCGACGGCCGCGGAGAAAAAGATGATCCCGAAGCCGATCAAGTTAAGCGACTGCAACAGGAATCCCGCAATTAACAGAATCGGCGCGAACCCGGAAGCGAAGCGAACGACCGGGAACATACGGTGGCGCATTACGAGCATCGGGTAGGACTGCTGATGCTGGATGGCGTGGCCGACTTCATGGCAGGCGACGGATATCGCCGAGATCGAGCTTTCGTAATAGACATGCTCCGACAAGCGTACGACTCGATGTACCGGATCGTAGTGGTCGGAGAGCTTGCCTGGTACGGGTTCGATCGGAACGTCTTGAAGGCCGTTACGGTCCAGCATCCGGCGAGCGGCTTCGTAACCCGTCATTCCGTTAGCGTTTTGGACTTCCGACCATCGATTAAACGTACTGCTAACGCGGAATTGGGCCCACAGTGACAATAAAAACGCGATAATAATCAAAAAATCCATCGGATGAAAAAACAACATGGCGTGTTCCCTCCATTGTAATGGGCGAATGTCTTTCGTTCGAAGGCCCGAACGAATTACATGAAATTACTTTTCCCTAAAAGGAGCAAAAGCGCTTCGATACAAGCTGCGGTCTGCGGAGTAATCGCGCGGAATAGTCGCTTAGCCTGCTGCGGCTTCATTTGGTCGAGCACGGGTTCCAGTTCCTTGACTTCCCGTTCTAGCTGAGCAAGGTGAGACTGAAGATCGGTCAGCTTGCGGGTGACCGCCTCGTCTGCGGCTACCCGGTTCAAAGCGGTGAATTGCTCGCGGATCTCTTCCAGGGAAAACTTTTGAGCCTTCATCTGTTCTATACGGCGTATGCGTTGCAAAGTTTCATCATCATATAATCGATAATTTCCCGTTGATCTTTTGGCTGGCGCCAGCAGTCCCAAACCCGTGTAATAATCAATCGTGCGAGGGCTAATCCCGGCTAACGAAGACAATTCTCCGATCCGGTACAGGCGTCCGGCATTCATCGATCCGTTCCGCATCGATCTCACCTTCTTTTCTACATATGATTTCTGCCTCTATCATACAGAAAGGCGAACCGTACAGTCAAACGTCATACTTATGCCGACTAAGCCTATCCTTATAGGCTTTTATTGTCTATGTGAGACGTTAACTCACGTGTGGTGGATTGATGTTAGGTTTTTCGGAAGGGAAATGGACTTTTTAATCGGTACTACCCATATATTTTAATAAATAATGGTCTAAATCCTAACATTGAAAATGAATCTGAAGGTTAATGTTAGATTTTTGGCGATATTCTCGGATAAATTTACGAAAACCATATTGTCAAATCATAAAGATCACCCTATAATGACACTAAGCCTTTCTTGAAATGTCATGAAACATAACATGTAGGAGAGTGGTCTTTGTGGTTAAGAAAAGTTTGATAGCGTTGGGTGCTCTTCTCTTGATGTTCCCGACAATGGCATTTGCCGATGATCCAACAGCCGGGCAATTGAACGTCGGGCTTAATGCATTGTGGGTCATGTTAGCCGGTATTCTGGTTCTGCTTATGCAAGGCGGATTTATCCTGCTCGAAGCAGGATCGACCCGGATGAAAAATGCCGGCCACGTTGCCGGTAAAACGATCTTTACGCTCGGTCTTGCTTCTATTGTCTACTGGGCTGTTGGTTACGGCTTCACATTCGGCGGAGATGCTTCCGAATCCCTGAACAAATTCATCGGACTCGGCAACTTCTTCTTCGACCCGGGCCATGCCGCAGCGGAAGGAGATAGCTATCCTTCCTCGGTATTCTTTATTTTCCAATTGGCGTTCGCGGCAGTATCGCTATCCATCGCATGGGGCGGCTTTGCGGAACGCGCTAAACTATCCGCTTACCTTATCTTTACGCTATTCTTCGTATCCGTGATTTATCCTGTCGTCGCTCACTGGATCTGGGGCGGCGGTTGGTTGGCTAAAGACGGAGCTCAAGACTTCGCGGGCTCGACGGTCGTTCACTTGACGGGCGCGATCGGCGCTCTGGCGGCAACGATTCTCTTGAAGCCGCGGATCGGAAAGTTCAATAAAGACGGTTCAGCTAACGAAATCCTCGGACATAACCAAGTGTTCACGGCATTGGCCGTGTTGATCCTGTGGGTGGGCTGGTTCGGTTTCAACGCTGGCAGCACGGTTGCGATCGGCGACGGTTTCTTCGGCTTCGTAGCGTTTAATACGCAATTGGGCGCGGCTGCCGGCGCGGTAGCGGCGTTGCTGATCTCCTGGCTCGTTAACGGCAAAGCCGACATTACGGCCATGCTTAACGGCGCATTGGCCGGTCTGGTTGCCATTACCGCATCTTGCGCGTTCGTAGATCCTTGGGCTGCGGTAGTGATCGGTCTAGTAGCCGGCGTGCTCGTATTCTTCAGCGCCAAATTTTTCGAGAAAATCAAAGTCGACGATCCGATCTTCGCGTTATCCGTACACGGAGCGGCAGGAGTTTGGGGAACGCTGGCGAATGGTTTGTTTGCAACGGAAGAATTGTCCGGCAAAGTCGGCATCGGTAAAGCAGGCTTGTTCGAAGGCGGCGGTTGGGGGCAACTGTGGGTGCAAGCGGAATCGGTTATCGTCTGCGGAGCTTTCGCGTTCGCCGCTTCCTTCATCGTATTGTGGGTCGTGAAACAAGTTATCGGTTTCCGCGTAACGGAAGAACAAGAAATCATCGGTTTGGATCTGAGCGAACATGGCAACTACGGATATCCGGAACAAATGAAAAAAGCCGGCACATCGGTCTAACCGTATTCCTTCCACCGGCGTAATTACAGGAGGTGTTGAAACCGCATGATTAATCCCTTATGGGAGACGCGGTTGCTAGACATCGCCGGCGCCGAGACGATCGAGCAGTTAAAGTCGGTTAGAGAGAGCGAACAGAACCGATTGGCGGCGAAATTACTCTCATCTGCTTCTCCGGCGGACGAAGTAATCGAAGAGTTAAATCGACTTCACGACGCGCTGATTGCTCGGGTGCTTAAGCTTGCGGAGAACGATTTGGCACGGTCGGGGTTTTCAGCTCCGCCCGTGCCTTATACGTATATACTGTATGGCAGCGCAGGGCGTTACGAGCAGACCCTGTATAGCGATCAAGATAGCGGTCTCGTATATGCGGAAGCGGCGAACGAATCGGAAGAAGAAAGCAATCGCTCCTACTTCGCTCGATTGTCGCAGGTAATGGTCGAGTCGTTGATCGAACTGGGGTATCCGCCTTGCGAAGGAGAAGTCATTGCTTCCAATTCGAACTGGCGCATGTCGATTCAAGAGTGGGAATGTAAAATCGATGCTTGGTTCGCGGAGCCGAGTTGGGAAAACGTCAGGTACCTGCTCATCGTAGCCGACGGAAGGGCGATCGCGGGAGATCATGAATTAGCCCAGCGATTGCAAAACCGATTTTTCGGCGATATGCTCGGCACTCCGGTTATCGCCGGAAGAATGATGGAAAATACGATTCGGCATAAGGTTCTGGTCGGCGTATTCGGTCAATTACTGGTCGAAAGGTACGGAGAAAACGCAGGAAGTTTGGATATGAAGTACGGGGCGTACATTCCGATGGTGAACGCTTGCAGGCTCCTGGCCATTCAAGCGGGTATCCGAGAAACGAGCACGCTAAAAAGAATCGACGCGCTTAACCGGTCGGACGTGCTGACGGACGAAGAAGCGAACGACGCCAAGCAGGCTTTTATCGTTTTTCTGAGATGGAGATTAATTACGACATGTTCGCCGGATAACGGCGAATTGCAGGGCACGGGTAAAATTCGCGTCGATCAGTTGCCGAAGGAAGCGATCGGTCAACTCAAACAAGCATTGAAAGCCGGCAAACAAATGCAACGCAGGGTTCAACGGGAGTTGCAGCGCCGCTTCGGCGGGAGGTGAAAGCGATGAAGGAACCTAAGGATACGAACTCCATGGGGAGAATGTGGAATTTATACAAGATGGGCGGGATCACTCCGGCTATCGCCTCCATGCTCGGTTCGTCCAACGCTCAGCAAATGGCCTTTATCCGTTCGATGTCTCGCGATCAGCGCAAAGAAAGCTCATTGGAAATGCAACTTTCGGAAATGGATTCGGTTGTTTTCGATCTGGAGACAACCGGATTTTATCCTTATAACGGAGATGAGATTCTTTCGATCGGCGGAGTGGTTATACGGGGGGGCAATTTCGAGGATGTGGAGCCGTTCTACCAGCTCGTCAACCCGAAAAGGAAAATACCGAGGCACATTACCGAGTTGACCGGCATTACGAACGAAATGGCGGAGAACGCGCCGGAACTGATGCAAGTGCTGCATGATTTCATGGACTTCGTGGGCAAGAGGGTGTTGATCGCTCACGGTAGCGGACATGACAAGCAATTCCTGAATTGCGCGCTTTGGCGCACTTCGAAGGTGAATTTGACCCACCGAATCGTGGATACGATGATGATCGCGAAATGGTTGGAGCCGAAGGCGATTCATTACGGCTTGGACGAAGTGTTGGGGAGATTCGGAGTCGAGGTTACGGAACGCCATCACGCGCTTCACGATTCGATCATGACCGCCAAGTTATATTTCAAATTTCTTAAGCTTATTAAAGATCGGCAAGTGACGACTTTGGGCGAGCTATATGCCTATTTGAGCCGCCATTAACTTAGACCATTACGGCAAACGTTCGACCGGCAGGCGAATCCATCGACGATCGGATTCGATCCGATAGACGGAGATTTCGCCCTGGGCCGACGCTGAGCCGACAATCCAATAAGTGCCCCAAGGAAACGATTGTAGAATGTCCTGCAAGCTAGGTGCGGATGAACCTTGAGGGTGGGAATGGAAAAAACCGACGATCGCTCGTTGGTTTTTTTGCGCTTCGAAATAGAGGCGGATCCATTGTTCCGGATCGAATACGAATGCGCGCTCCGGGTAGACGGCGACATTACGAACAAGGTCGAAGTTATCCGCGCGTATCGCGGAGTCCGTCAACGTGCCATAGATGAGTCCGCACGCTTCATACGGGTATCTCTGCCGCGCGGCATCGATTAATCGTTCCTCGAGTCGTTCGGGCATAATTACCAGTTGAACCATCTAAGCTCGCCTCCCTGCGTTCAGTATGCGGGATGGAGGCGCGTCAGGCAACCTGCTTGCCCGGTTTGACCAGGAAAAAGACAAGTCCCAATGCGATCAGGGACAAACTGGACACCACGATGAATACGAGTTGGTGAGAAATATCCATTAACCAACCGAACAACGGTGGGCCGAAGGCTACGCCAAAAAAGCGCAAACTGCTATATAGCGAAGTAATCATGCCCCGTTCGGCTTTCTCGACGGCGCCGGTGATCATCGTGTTCAAGCAGGGAAGCAATAAGCCGGTTCCGATGCTGCTTACCGTCAACAAGCCGATAAAAACGTACAAATTCGTGTTTAACCAAATGGCCAGAGCCAACGAAACGACCATAAGGACTAAGCCAATGTTCATGAGCCAACGCATGAGGATGCCGTTTTTGCTGATTTTGGTCCCCGTAATATAAGCGGTGGCGACCATGCCGAATAAGGGAATGGCAAGCACGAAACCTTTGCGGACTCCTTCGATGGAATAGGGCGGTTTCTCCAAAATGTTGGATAAGAAGAACAGCACTCCGAACAAAATAAACAAAGCGAGCGAGCCGCCGAAAAACGAAGCGAGAAGCCAGCGACCGTCCTTGGCGAATATGTTTTTGATCGATTGCAAGTATTGCTTGAGAGGTTTGGCCTTTTCCTTGCGCTTCGGTTCCTTGAGCATGAACAAAACGGCGATCAGGGAAAGAAGACAAAAAACGGGAAATGCGAAAAAGGCGGCATACCAGACGATTAACGCCAGCAACGAGCCGAGAATCGGACTGACGACTTTGCCTGTTCCGTTCGAGGCTTCGATTAATCCAAGGGCTTGGCTTTCTTCCCCGTCTTTGTATAGGTCACCTACGAGCGCCATCGCGATCGGTGCCGTTCCGGCCGCTCCGATCCCCTGCAGAGCCCTTGCGCCGATCAAAAGGCCATACGAATCCCACACGGCCGCGAAACCCGCGAGGACGCCGGCTCCGCCGTAAACGATAAGCGAAGGAATCATAACCGCTTTGCGCGTGAATTTATCGGATAAATAGCCGGCGATCGGGATGATTAAGGCGGCGGCTACGGAAAACAAGCTTATGACCAGGCTGCTCTGGAACTGGGAAATGCCTAGCTTGCTCTGGAGCGTTGGAAGAATGGGCACGAGCATGGAGTTGCCGAGTACGAGAACGAGCGGGACCGTAGAAAGGGCGATATACTCCGCGATCTTGCTTTTTCGTCCCCCCTGTGAGCCCTTAGACGACTTTTCTTTTGTTTGGGTTTGTTCGTCCTGGGGTGAGATTTCGCTCGTAAAGGAAACCGTAAGCTTTCGTCGGGATTTCGTCGTGGCTGACAATGCGAATACCTCCTTTTGGTGAATCCCTTATCCCTGTCATGACCCTGCGGATACCAAGATTAAGTTGCCCCTGCAAACTTGGCGATATGCGGAGAAATGGGGTAAGATAGAAGGAAACAACATGATCGGAAAGTTGGTTCGTACATGAGAAGAAACATAATCATACTTGTATTGGTGGCGGTCGTCGCCGCTTCAGCTTGGATCTGGGATACTCGCGATAAGGCTTCCGGCGGCAAGACATTGGGGAGTAATGTATCGGAAGGGGTAGCGGCAGGCAGCGCGGATTCCGAAATACCATCCGAGCCGGCTCCGAAGGATAACCGTTATGCGCCTTCGTTTACGTTGTCCAGTTTGGATGGAACAACGACTTATGAAGTCGGCGGCAAAAGGGATAAAGCGCTAATCGTCAATTTCTGGGCCGCGTGGTGTTATCCGTGCGAATTGGAAGCGCCAGACCTTAAGGATATCTATGAGAAACATAAAGATAAATTGGATCTATATGCCGTAAACGCGACGAAGTTCGATAAGCTCAGGGAGGCGAACGATTTCGTTAAAGAGCAGCAACTCCCTTTCCCGATCCTGACGGATGCCAAGGGCACGGTCGGAGACCAGTATAAGGTGTTTTCTTTCCCGATCAGCTTTATCATCGATCGCAATGGCGTTATTAGGCACCGGATCGAAGGCGTTATCGACCGGAAGAAGTGGGAGCAATATTTAGAAGAGGTGCTCTAGAAAGGCTGGTAACTTCAGCTTTGATACGCATTATCGTCGAATCGCCCGGGTGAAGCTCGGGCGATTTCTTTATGCTCGTTTGCAAGGTCAGTCGCTTGCATGTCCAAAATCGACAAAAAAAGAGAGGCCGCAGCCTCTCCGTAATTTCTAATGATTAACTAAACCATGCGTCCCGCCAACGAATTCGGGTTCTATGTCGTCCTTGACCATATCGAGCAGAGCATACCGGATGCTGTCGATCAGCGCTTCCCAGCTTGCTTCGATCACGTTTGAGGAGACTCCGACCGTGTTCCACGTATCCTTGAAGTCCGTAGATTCGATCAACACGCGCACCTTGCCCGCCGTAGCGTCTTTTTCGTCCAGCACGCGCACCTTATAGTCGGTCAAATGTATATCGCGAATTCCCGGATAGTATTGAACGAGCGCTTTGCGCAGAGCATTGTCCATCGCGTTGACGGGACCGTTACCTTCGGCTACGGTGTAGACTTGTTCGCCGGCCACGCTGATTTTTACGATGGCTTCCGTAGTCATCTGGCCGCCCGTTTTCTCGACCATGATCTTAAAGGAATCGACGGTGAAGATTTGAACCGATCCGCCGTACGCGTCTCTTAGCAACAATTCCAAGGAAGCGTCAGCGCCTTCGAATTGGTAGCCTTGATGCTCCAATTCTTTAATCCGGTCGATGACGTTACGCGATTTCATGCTGTCAGGATTGACATCCAGCCCCATTTCCTGCGCTTTGGACAAAATATTGCTCTGCCCGGCAAGCTCGGATACGAGTACGCGTTGTTTGTTGCCGACCAGTTGGGGCTCGATGTGTTCGTATGTTTTGGAATCTTTCATGATCGCGGAAACATGGATGCCGCCTTTGTGCGCGAATGCCGCATTGCCGACATACGGCTGATTCACCGGCATATGGACGTTGGCGATTTCGCTTACGTACCTTGCAACGTTCGTAAGCGTTTTGAGTTGTTCGTCGCTTACGCAGTCATGGCCCATCTTCAATTGCAATGTGGGTAGTATGGAGCAAAGGTTCGCGTTGCCGCAACGTTCCCCATAACCGTTGATCGTTCCTTGGATTTGCCGGGCGCCCGCCGAGACCGCCGCAAGCGTATTGGCCACCGCCAATTCGCAATCGTTATGGGTGTGAATTCCGATAGGAGCGTCGATCTCTCTGACCACGCGGGAGACGATTTCGTTAATCTCTCCCGGCAAAGTGCCGCCGTTCGTATCGCAGAGAACGATCCATGCCGATCCCGCAGCCTTAGCCTTAGCCAGAGCCGCGAGCGCGTAATCCGGATTCGCTTTATATCCGTCGAAGAAATGTTCCGCGTCGAACAAAGCTTCCATACCGCTATTTTTTACGAAAGCTAGCGACTCGTAGATCATCGCAAGGTTTTCTTCCAA
This sequence comes from Cohnella endophytica, assembly GCF_003628305.1. Classification (GTDB taxonomy): domain Bacteria; phylum Bacillota; class Bacilli; order Paenibacillales; family Paenibacillaceae; genus Cohnella; species Cohnella endophytica. The sequence goes on from NZ_RBZM01000005.1 coordinate 683,277, forward strand.
TGTCGTCTGAAGCGCCGTGTGTACGTGGAAATCCCAAGTTTTGCCGACAAGCGTAGCCGCTCTGGCTCCCGATTCGGTCAAGTGCTTTAGGTTAATGTCTTGCTCGCAGAGGCTATTTTTCCTTCGGGTGCTTCCGAATGCCGTCAGCTTCGCTTGCAGCTTCGACTCTCGTATGCGTCGGAAAAATTCGATGTCTTTGCTGTTGCTGCCCGGGTTGCCGCCTTCAATATAGTGGACGCCCATAGCGTCGAGTTTCAACGCGATTTTCACTTTGTCTTCAGCGGTTAGGCTGATACCTTCGCCTTGCGTGCCGTCGCGCAAGGTCGTGTCAAAAATGCAAAGGGGAGTTGACATGCGTAACCGGAATGCCTCCTTCGGTAAAAACAGGTGAAACTATTATAGCACGGCTAGCATCAAATGTAGAGTCCAAGGTGCGTTGCGGCGGCGTTCATCCGCTCGGTATAATGAGTAACGACGACAAAGAACGGAAGGGAAGGGATGTACGTGGGCGATAACGCGATTGCCGCCAAAGGCAGAGTGATTTTGCATATCGACATGAACGCCTTCTATTGTTCCGTTCATGCCGCCGAAGAACCGGAAAAGTATCAAGGAAAACCGACTGCCGTCGCCGGCAGCGTGGAATTGCGCAAAGGGATCGTCGTAACGAGTTCTTACGAGGCGAGGGCAAAGGGCGTCCGTACGGGAGTGACCGTTCGTCAAGCGCTTAACGTTTGCCCGGAGCTGATCCTGATCCGTCCGGATTTCGAAATATACCGAAAATACAGCAAAGCATTCATGCGAATCGCAGGCAATTATACGCCTCTGCTCGAAGCCGTTTCTATCGATGAATGTTACCTCGACATTACGGGCAGTTCGCAGTTCGGTTCGCCCGTCGAGATCGCCGAGACGATTGCCCGCCGAGTGAAAGACGAGCTCTCGCTTCCTTGCTCGATCGGCATCGCTCCGAATAAATTGCTAGCCAAAATGGCTTCCGATATGCGCAAGCCGAACGCGATTACGATTTTACGCAGGCGGGATATGCCTCGGCTTCTGTGGGACAAGCCGTGCCAGACGCTTCATGGAATCGGGGCGCGTTCGGCGGACAAACTATTGAAGCTAAATATTCGGACGATCGGCGAATTAGCCGGCGCGGACGAGCGTATGCTGAGCGAGCGATTCGGAATATACGGCGCGTGGATGAAGCAAGCCGCGAACGGGATAGACGATTCGCCGGTACAGCCCTTGCACGAAGCTCCGAAATCGATCGGTCACACGACGACGTTGCCTGCCGACTTAACCGAACGGGAACAGTATCGGCGCGTTCTTCTGAATTTGGCCGATCAGACGACCCGGAGACTAAGGCATCAAAGGATGGTGTGCACGACGATTCAGATATCGATTCGCGATCCGGACATGCGGACGATATCGAGATCGACTACAGTGAATATACCGACAGATGCTTCCGACGAAGTATACCGGATCGCTTGCAAGCTCATGGACGCCCACTGGAAAGAAAGCAAGCCCGTAAGGCTGCTCGGCATTACGTTGCAGGGATTAACTTCCAAGGAAGAAACGCCGTTGCAGCTGGATTTATTTTCGTACGAGGAAAAACCCAAGAAAGACCGCCTTACGACGGCGATGGATTCCTTGAGGGATAAATACGGAGAAAACGCCATTCTTACGGCAGGCATGCTGGGGGATGATCCTTCGACGCTCATTCGCAACAAGAAGCTTAGGGGGACGTCGCTTCAGAAAGATTTTTTGCGAGATAAGGGAGACGGCGGCGACGACTTTGAATAAGTAAGAAGAAGAGCGATTCGTTATGCGATTTCGTTTGATCTTGGCTTGATTTTGTATTATATTGAACAGTAGTGGACTACTTATGTATTCGACTCGGTTGATATTAGGAGGTTAACTCATGGCTAAGTATACCTACGTAGATAAAGACACATGTATTGCTTGTGGCGCATGCGGCGCAACGGCTCCTGACATTTACGATTACGACGACGAAGGTTTGGCGGAAACGATCTATGGAAGCGACGGGAACCACGGCAACACGGAAATTCCCGAGGATCTTTACGACGATCTTCAAGACGCTGCAGACGGCTGTCCGACTGATTCCATTAAAGTAGCGGATTCCAAGTTCAACATGTAATCATAAGCGGAACAGAAAAGCCCTTTTCTAGGTGTTACGACCTAGGAAAGGGCTTTTTTTCGATGGTTTTTGTGACTATCGTCATGATAGTCATCAATTAGACAAAATACAACAAAAATCCTATTGCATAAGGTATAATGATGATTAATTGGTATCTTTTACATAGGGCGTGATAACGGTTGAAGGAAAGAATTAAGAGAATTGCAATCCTTCTGAACGTAATGTTGCTACTCATAGCATACGGAATCTATCATTTCGAATCTTTGCAGAAAATCGATAACTCGCTCTTCGATTACTCCATGAAACAGACCGCCGACCATGTCGAGAACGAGAGAATCGTCGTCATCACGATCGATGACGCATCTTTGGCCGAATTGGGAAGATTTCCTTGGGATCGGGCGGTGTACGCGCCGTTCCTGGCGAATTTGAACCAGGAAGGCAACATTCCGAAGGCGATCGCGTTCGATATCGTGTTCAGCGAGGAGAGCCAGAATCCGGATAGCGATATGGCTTTCGCGGAAGCATTGTCCCAGTATCCAAATGTCATATTGCCCGACGTCGGCATTATGGGCGATGTATTCAGCACGTCGATCGCGAAGAGAACTCAATTGATTCAAGCCCAGAAAGTGGACAAGCCTTACGACATGTTCACGGATCTCGTTCAACACGGGCACATCAACAGGGTTGTCAGCCCGGACGGAATCATTCGCAAGACGTGGCTGAAAATCCAAGGCCCGGACGGGGAAGTCATTCCTTCGCTCGCATACAAAGCCGCGGAAATGGCCGGAGCGGACCTAAGCAAGTACGACGGCTTGACCGATCCGAAGAAAACGAAGGAGAACGTCGCGAAGAACACCGTAACGATCGATTTCCAACTGGAGACGGACGATTTCACGACTTTTTCGTTTGTCGACGTGTTGAACGGCGTTATCCCTCCCGATCGGTTTAAAGACGCGATCGTATTCATCGGATTTTCCGCGGTAGGCTTATCCGGCGACGGCGGGCAGGATACGGCGACGACGCCGATCGAGAAGAACATCAAGCTCGTTTACGCGCATGCCAACATCGCCAATCAATTGCTCAAGGGAACGGTAGTCTCTTATACCCCTAACTGGGCCGAGCTATTGTTCGCCGCATTGCTCTTCTTCCTATTCGTTTACTTGCCGTGGAGACTAAAGAACATTTACTCGATTCTGATCTTCTTGGCGGTATTCGCAGGCGTCCTCTATGGACAATACGCATTATACGTGGCATCTAACATTCATGCGAATGTCGTTTATGCGCTTCTAGCTATGATGCTGGCCTATCTAACCAACGTGTCCCTGAAATCCTATCTCGACAGCGCCCAGAAAAGCTTCGTTACGCGCCAATTCGGCCGTTATATATCTCCCGATCTCGTCAAACAGATTGTGGCGCAAGATATCGATATTAAGCTGGGCGGAGACCTGAAGCTGATTACGATTTTGTTCCTGGATATTCGCGGATTTACGCCTTTGTCCGAGAAGCTGACGCCGCCGGAACTCGTCGATACGCTGAACACGATGTTCAATATGATTACCGAGACGACGCTTCGGAACGAGGGTACGATCGACAAGTTTATCGGCGATGCCGCCATGATCTTGTTTAACGCCCCGCTTGACGTAGCCGAGCATGAGCGGATGGCGGTTAAAACCGCCTACGAGATTCAGCAGGGCATGAAAGTCATCCGGGATCAGATTATGGAGAAGTACCAATGCGAGGTCAACGTCGGAATCGGCATACATACAGGGAACGTCGTCGTCGGGAATATAGGCTCTTATCTCAGGGTCGACTACACCGCGATCGGGGATAACGTGAACATAGCGGCGCGGATCGAGTCGCAGACCAAGAAGGGACAAGTTCACGTCTCCGAGCAAGTGTACGAGAAGACGAAAGAGGATTTCCGCTTCGACGAAGGCGAAGATCGCATGTTCAAGGGGAAATCCCATCCGATTAGAGTATACGAAGTGCTGGGGTTGAAGGAATAAGAAGAATCACGTTTGCAAGGCGGACTAAGAAGAAATGAAATTCCAATAGAGTAAGGAGAGAGTCATGTTGAAAAAGCAAACATTACGTTTTCTTGTTTTGATTCTGGCGTTATTGCCCCTGTTAGGCGCGCTTGCGCAAGGAGCATCCGCTGCAACTTCTCGCGTCGCTGTCGTGAAGGAACTCAAAGGTTCGGTAAAGGTGAAGAAAGCGGGGGGCTCCAAAGAGTTCACCGCGTTCGCGAAAATGAGCCTGAACGAGGGGGATATTCTAATCGTAGGCGAAGGAGGCTCTGCCGTTCTTCAATTCGCGAACGGTACGTCCGAGGATGACCAGATGGGCGTTTCTTCGAATACGACGCTCACGTTCTCCAAGTTGTCCGACCGCAACGGAACGACCACGAAAGTGAGCATGCTGAAAGGCTCCGTCTGGTCTAGCGTCAAGTCGATCAAGAACAAAGACGACCAATTCACTCTCGAGACCCCGACGGCCATCATGGGCGTACGCGGAACGAATTTATTCGTCGGCGTCGATCCGCTTACCGGCGAATCGAAGTTTTTCATTGCTTCGGGCGTAGGCCAAGTCACTCCGAAAGCGGCTAACGGTCAAGATCCGCGGAACTCCTATTTTATCTACCCAAGCCAGCAACTGTCGCTGGACGACAGTCAGTCCGGAGATCTTCAAGGCAATATCATCCCCGTCGATCTTGACTCCCTTATTCGGAACGTTTCTCCTAAGATTATCGAGGAGATCATCAAATCCAAGGCGGCTATCGATAAGGAAAACGAAGATTTCATCAATAAGCAAAAACAGTTGCTCGAGAACGGCGGCCAAGCCGAAACGAATACGACGCTCGACATCAAAACGCTGTCCGATCTCGAACGCATCTCGAGAAATTTGGATAACCTCATCTCCAACCTTGTAAAGAAAGCCATCGACAACAATATCGTGAACAAAGACGCGATCAAGAAAATCGTCGACGAAGCCAACTTGAACCTAGCCAAGAAGATCAATTTGGATAACGTTCAACCTCTTGAGCTAACGGACAAAGAAAAAGCCAAACAAGCGGAAATCCTTAAGAAACTGAAAGAAAAGGAAGATCAGCTCAAGAAGCAAAAAGAATTAGAAGACGCCAAACGGAAGCAAGAAGAATTGCTGAAGAAGCTGGAAGAACAAAAGAAGAAAACGCAAGATGCGAATAAAGCCGCAGAAGAACTGAAGAAAAAGAAAGCAAAAGAAGAATACGAGAAACAGCTTGCCGAGGTAGAGAGGAAGAAGTTCGAGGAAGAAAACAAGAAACGCGAAGAGGAGCTCAAGCAACAGCAGCAAACTGCTAGTCCTAGCCCAGGCACGGGATCGGGTGGGGGTGGCATCGTTACGCCGCCGGTTACATTGCCTGACGGCATTACGGGATTAAGTATCACGAACGGAAGTCAATCGCTGAGCTTGAAGAGAAGCAATTCGTTCTATAAGCAATACTCCGTTAACGCGGGTGCCAATGCTTCCTCGATTAACGTGCAATTTAGCTTCGGGTCTGACGTAACGAAAGTCGAGCTTATGACCTTGAATTCGGAAGAAACTATGCCAACCGTGACCACTTGGTCAACTAGCGGTGAAATAAAATCGATCTCTATTCCAAATGAGGGTTACAACGTCTTTAGCATTAAAGTATCCAAAGCAAATCCGCTTCAAAGCGAATTCGAAAATTGTTCTATATTGTATGTCTTAAGAGGAGTATCCGAGCCTGTTTGGCCGAATGCCAATGCAGCATTTACTCTTTATCCAGAGGGCGAGGACGAACAATCGATTTCGCTTGATCAAAATTTCGCTGCGGTCGTTCCTGCGGAAATTGGGACTATCTATCTCGTGCCGGGATTCACTGAGAACGAAACAAGTATTCTACCTTCTCGTATTTTAGTGAACGGCGTAGAACTGAATAATATGTACGGATTTTTCATAGAGCTTAATTTTGGAGTTAATCAAGTTATTTACGAGACAGAGGATATGTCGGGATACTATACCCATGCATACTCCTTTACGATTACGAGAGCTGCAAAACCGACTGGCGTGTTATCTTGGACGATTAACGGTCAAGAGAATAGCATTCAGCCTGTCTCCGGTTATTATGGATCGCATGATGCTAGATTCTCGGCATCGATAGCTAATACCGAGACGAATCTAACAACGTTGAAGATAGAGTTGGTTGAAGGAATCCGGAATGCTTACCTCCAAGTAAATTATGAACAGGAGAATGTAGATCTTGAGGGAGGTATCAACTCAATTTCGCTTCCTGTTGAAAATAATGCCTACAATAAGTTCGTTCTTGTCATTGGAGAATCGAGTTTCGAGCTTATGATCAAGGTCGGAGAACCTGAATATGCATTCCTGTATGCTGGGGGGATCGAAGCAAGTATTTATCGTGACTATGCAGAGTATTATCAGGCTATTTACGCCGAAGATTCTTCATTCTTCGTAGGTTTACCGACGGGCACGGAAGACGTGGAGTTTAATTTGCATAATTTCTTGGGCAACTTAGACGCGACGACAAATGATATTCGGTTCATTTGGCACAATGCCGAAATAAAACGGCCATGGTATTCCGAAGGGTCGAATTATTATTATATCCAAGGATTAGAAAACGGCGTCAATTCGGTCACGATTATTTACGATCCTTTTCATAACGGAACGGGGAAAACGTTCAGATTATGGATTTATGTCGGGGAAATCCCGAATAGCTTAGCTTTATCGTCCATATCAGGTACTTTAGGTGAATCATCTGTCCTTCACGAAGTTTCTGATTACAGGAATGTAGAGGATTTTACTTTTACCGGTACATTGCAGCAGTCGGGACAAGTCACTCTTAATCTCGTTTTGAATGACTCCAGTTCCAACCTAGATCTTAGTTTATACGACGAAAACGATGATTCGTTAACCGTCGTGAAAACGTCCCAAGGACATTATCAAGTCAAGTGGAAAGTAACGAGCTTCGTGTGGGCTCAGATTTTTAGTTTTGTCGTCGTTGATAATCAGGGTCGACGGATAAAATACGAAGTCGTTTTTCCGGGTAACCCAGCTTGAATAAAAGGAGAAATACGATGAATAGAATAAGAAACAAGATTTTAATTGGAACGATGATCTCGGTAATGGCATTTTCCGCCCCAAGTTTTGCGTCCGCAGCCGCGAACACCGACTGGACCCAGTCTTCAAGACTTTACGAAGTGCGCACATTGACAGGCAAATCCGATGTCGGACATGCCAACGGCACTCTCGGACAGGCAACCTTCTATCATCCGAGATCGGTAGTCGCCCTACCGGACGGGAAGTTGCTCGTGTCCGATTCTAGCAATCATTTTATTCGTACGATATCCGTAGATTCGGTATCCGCTTATGCGGGATTGAATCTGGGCGAGGACGAATCGAACCAGCCGATCGGCGCATATAACGACGACGTGTTGACCCAAGCGGCATTCGACACGCCATCCGGTCTTGCGATCGATGGACAAGGCAACGTTTACGTGGCGGATACGAACAATAATGCCATACGGAAAATTGCTAAGGATGGTAAAGTGACTACGTTAGCCGGAAACGGTTTGCTGGGATCCGACGATGGCGTGGGAAGCAAAGCGACGTTTAACGCGCCGTCCGACGTTGCGGTTGACGGTAAAGGCAATGTTTACGTCGCCGACACCTTGAACAACGTAATTCGCAAAATCGCGCCGGACGGAACAGTGTCGACATTGACGGCCGCGTCTACTAGAGTCGTGGAATACTTCCCAGGAGCGGTTGATGAAACGGGAGACTACCTGGATGGTTCGATTTCCGCCGCTAAATTCAACGAGCCGAGCGGTCTCGCGATCGACCCGAAAGGCAATCTGTATGTCAGCGATCGAGGCAATCAGCGCATTCGGTATATCGATTTCGCTGCGGGGGTAGTAACGACGGTTGCCGGCGGCGGCCAGATCGGGAAACAAGATCCATACGTACTTGGAGACTATGCGGATGGGACAACAGCGCAAGCCCGCTTTAATGCGCCGGAAGGTTTGACGCTTACGTCCGATGGTTCCTTGATCGTCGCGGATAGCTTAAATCATGCGATCCGTATCGTAAAAGACGGCAAGGTATCGACGCTAGCCGGCGTTCCGACCGAATTCGGGAAAGCGGACGGAGTTGCCGGCTCCGCGCAATTCAATCATCCTACCGATGTTGCCGTACTAGCCGATGGACGTCTTGTCGTCGTGGACGAATACGGAAACAAAGTACGCGTGCTTCAGAAATATGCCAAGCCCGCGAACTTGCCGACGGATAAATCGATTAAAGTGCTGTTCAATGGAAGTCTCGTGAAATCCGATGTTCCCGCCCAACAGAAATCGAACGCCGTTCTGTTGCCGCTCAGCGCCGTAGGCCAAGCTCTCGGTTACAAAGTGTCTTATGACAGTAAGACAAAAGCCGCCGTATTGACGAAGGGCGACGTCGTCTATTCGATCGGACAAGACACGAAATCCGTTACTAAGACGGTTAACGGGAAAAGCGAGCAGTTGGTTCTCAACGCTTCGACTCTGACCGTCAACAATCGACTGTTCATCCCGGTTCGTTTCTTCGTTACGGAAAATAACTTGGACATTCAGTGGGATGCTTCTGCGCAAACGGTCGTTATTCGCGATAAAGTATTTCATTAATCTAAGGCGTAAATAAGTTCGAGCCGATCCTTGGACATAAGCGATCGGCTCGATTTGTAATGTGGGCACGAAAAAATTAAGTTTTCCATAGGAGCGACATCATGCGTAAAGTGCTTATCAGCGTTATCCTATTGCTGATTGTCCTGTTACCCTTATTAGGCGTTTACGGCTCGGTTGCTTCTGCGGCGACCTCTAGGGTAGCGATTGTCAAAGAATTAAAAGGCACCGTGAAAGTAAAAAAAGCGGGGGGCTCGCGAGAGTTTACCGTTTTCTCTAAAATGAGTCTGAACGAAGGGGATATTTTGTCCACTTCGTCCGGAAGTTCCGCGGTATTGCAATTCGCGAATGGTACTTCCGAAGACGACAGAATGAGCGTCTCTGCGAATACGGTTTTAACCTTTTCCAAGCTATCCTCCAAAAAAGGGACGACGACGAAAGTCAGCATGCTAAGCGGTACGGCTTGGGTAGACGTAAAATCCATTACGAACAAAGACGATGAATTTGCATTGGAAACTCCTACCGCGATTATGGGCGTGCGAGGAACTCATTTGTTGGTTTCCGTTGATCCGGAATCGGGTGTTACTCGTCTTACCGTAGCGGCAGGAGTCGTGAATACGCAGGCGAAGAATTCCGCGACTCCGGATTCATTCGATGTTTTCCCGACCCAGAATGCCCTAATAACGAACGATGAGACCGATGGATCGAATATTACGATTGCAGCGGTGGATTTAGAAATGCTGATCAAACAAGCAAGCGGCGATATCGTAAGGGCGATTCTCCAAGCGTCAGCGGAAATTATTCAGGAGAATACCGCTAAGATGGACCGATACTTGGATGAGTTAGCCCAAAAGCAAAACGATCAAGATCGCGTTAAAACGAATGTCGAGAACATTCTCGGGGCGATTACTTCGCAAGCCGTCCAAAGCGGGTTGCTAACGCAAGACCAAATCAATCGGATCATTGCGGGAATCCAAACGCAATCCGGCGTAACGATCGATCTCAGCCCCAAAACCCTAACTTTTACGGCGGAAGAAAAACGGAAACAAGAAGAACAAAGAAAAAGCGAAGAAGCCGCGCTGCAACGAATGAAGGAACTCAAGCTAAAAGAAGCCGAGTTACTAAGTAAACAATTAGCGGACAAGCTGGAAAAAGAACGAAAAAACAAAGAGGAAGAAAATAAAAATAAGCTGCAGGAGAAACTGAAAAAAGCTCAAGAAAACTACGAGAAAGGTTTGTCCGAAGCCGAACGTCAAAAGTACGAGAACGAAAAGTCTCAACGGGAAGCGGAAATCGCGAAAGGATCTTCTTCCAATACAGCAAATAACGATTCGAACCCGAGTGCCAATCCGAGCGAGAACCCGAATACGGAGCCGAGTGAAAATCCGAATGCCGACTCTCGGTTGCTGCTTTCTTTGGAAGTTTATCCATCTCCGAATCCGCGTTACGTTACCACCATCGTGGAAAGTCAGCAGGCTTATGTCTTGAATAACGAGCCTAACACTACGACTATGATGATTTTGACTCCCCAAGTTAGGGAAGGTTCTACGATCCTAAGCGTGACCGTAGATGCATTATCCGTTCCCAGGAGTTCAAACGCTTTCTACTTCGATTTGAAGCCGGGAAAAAGCATCATTTCGATTACGGTCGCTGAAATCGGTAATTCGTCCAATCAACAAACGTATACATTTGACGTCTATAGGGCATTGTCAAGCAATACGGCTTTGAATGGCGTAACGGTTAATGGGACGGTTGGGGATCTACCCTATACCGCAAACCCAGACCAAATCAATGAGGACTATCAATACGTATTTTATGTCCCGGCCGGCATGAAGACGTCATATATTCAATTCTGGCCGACCGCTTCAGGAGCAAAAGTTACTTTAAATGGCTTCGAATTGCCTAACGGGCAATTGGAAACCGGTATTCTTGCATACGGACTTAATACTTACGTAGTTCAAGTGAAGGCGCCCGATCAAACCGCTAAGACCTATAAAGTCGATATTTACAGGGCGCTGGGATCTTTCCTGAACGGAGTTAGCGTTTCGGATGGTTACAAGACCGTAAAAAAATCGGTCGATTATTACACGAACGTAAAAGGAAGTACGACCTCGATTACCGTGACATTGGATATGGAAGCCGAATTGTTTGGCAATCTCGTTTCGACTAGCTTTTCGCAGGCGACGATTTCCAAAGGTTCGGACAGGACCTTGCAGATTAACGGATTGCAATATGGAATGAATTTATTTCAAGTCCAAATAACGGATTTAGGCGTTAATCAATTCTATTCGTTATTCGTTTGGCGCGGAATCGATATCGACATTAGCGGCAAAGTAACGAGCGGAGACGTCACATACGGGATGGAATGGAGTTCGTTCGTACAAGATCCAGATGCCCTCTCGCTATGGGGAACGATGATTTCGCGCGGAGCCGGATTCGAGAACTACATTCTCTTTAGCAATAACGATAATAATTTCAGTTATTATCTAAATGACGTTAAAGCCGTTTTCCATCCCGGTATCGATGACGAGCACACGGTTTCCGTTAAGGTAGACCCGAGTGTCGGTGAGAACGCCTATACATTGAGAGTCGAAACTTATCCCGGAAATGCGGTTAACTATCAACTTCACCTCTATGTAACAATCCCGCTTCCGTAATAAAAAGAACCGCTATTAGCCGTGTTATGAGCTAATGGCGGTTTTTTATGTCTTCAAAGATCGCCTTCTTGTTCCGATAATAGGAGGAACGGAATGATTTCGGAATGTAGGTGACCCATGAGCAAGGAATCTCGAATTGACGAGCAGATCAAACACTTCTATGATAACGTTCCCAATGTCGGGGATGCTTTGCCGCTTAAGGATTACCTGTTGAAGCACGAAGATAGCCGGATGGCTTGGTATTTGCTTGGCAAAGAGTATGAGGGCAAGGGAGATACGGCGAAAGCGACTTATTGTTTCGCGCAGGCCGGGGAAGTGTACGAGGCATTCGAATCGAAACCGGCTCCGCAACTACCGGGAGAGAAAACGAAGGGCAAAGGCAGCAAGTGGAAATGGGTGCTGGCGCTATTGATTCCTCTACTTCTGGCGGGCGCCGCGATTCTGGCGGTTAAAGCCTTGATTCCATCGGAGGATATCGCATCTTCGACTCCGGAAGAAGCGACGCCTTATTACGAAGACACGACCCCTGTATCCGACGCTCCTAAAGCATCGGCGACCGGCAGCCAGAGCTCGGCGCTTCCCGCAGGCATCATTCCGCCGGATCAAGTCGCAGGAGCCGCTATTCCGGATGAGGAAGGTCACAACGTACTTGGATCACTGTTAACGCTTAAACCGTCGAAACAGCCGCGGCTTCTAGTGGAATTACCGAAGCTCGGCAAATGGAACGATTGGGTAAAGAGCGGGAAGCCGATTGCATCCATTGTATCGGATAAGGAATCTGGAACGGCGGGCATTCAATGGTACGATCCGAAATGGTGCAACTGCAAGCCCGACGATTCCTCGATATTGCGCAAGACGGTGGAACGCTGGAAACCGATGCAAGAGGAGAAGGCACTACTTCGTTCGGCGATGATGAGATACAAGGAGAATACGGGGAGCTGGCCGGCGTCTCCGGAAACTTTGGCCGCGGATTATCCGAACAATACGATGGCAGGCTGGAACGAAAGCATGACTCCGTGGTTCGAAGAGTTGAAAGCGGTATTGCTGAATAAAAGAGACGGAAAGATTCCTACGTCGACGAGTTGGCCAGACAATACGGGGCCGGAAGCGGGACATGGAACTCCGTCAGGACAGCTGACACCACTCGCCGACCAACCGTTAACCGTCGTCATCGACAAAACCAATCACAGGCTTGCCGTCGTTAGCGGAAATGTACTGATTCGCAACTACGAGGTCGGGCTTGGGGGCGATAAAACGCCGGAAGGTCAATTCTTGATCTCGGAAAAAGTCAAAAACCCGAACGGCAGCGGCACGGGAGCATTCGGCAGCAGAGGCATGACGTTGTCCGACACGCGCTACGGCATTCACGGAACGAATGAGCCCAAAAGCATCGGCAAAGACGAATCGCACGGTTGCGTGCGGATGAAAAAAGAAGATATCGAGGAATTATACGATCTCGTTCCGATGGGAACGCCGGTCACGATAACAAAAGGAGGTTTGCCTAACGAACTGCGCGCTCCGCCGGAACGATTCCGACTGAAAAGCACGCAGGACGAGACAAACCCCCGCAAAGTGTATGACTGGTTAAATTAAGAAAGATTGTATCGGCTCACACTTTAAACGCAAGCAGCAAAGTCATTGCCACTACGATTACGCCAAAAGCCACCCCAATCCATATAAGCGCCTTCTTATTCACCTGTTCAGTTTGTTTCGGGCGTGATGTGATGGGTGGTTTCTTTCTGGCTGTGCTCATGAGTATCAACCTCTCTATCGTATGATTCGCGAACTCCCTCCATTGTAATCGTTTTCCGAGGGAAATACCAGACAGGCCTACATGGAATATGTTCGGATTCGGGAGAATATACGGAATGGGCGAAGTACCCTTTTCTTTTCCTCTGGAAAAGGCTAAACTGTTACCCGAAAGGTTTTCTTCTGTCAGATGAAAGGATGTCGAATTCATTGTTGTACCAAATGGCCAAACCCTTCTTATTCAAGATGGATCCCGAAGCGGCTCACCACTTGATCATAGACGGGATGGGTACCGCGGCGAAAATTCCGGGAATGCCCTCTATTTTATCCGCGGTATGGGGTACGAAATCTTCGCCTGAGCTTGCCGTCGATCTATTCGGACTTCATTTTAATCATCCGATCGGGCTTGCGGCAGGTCTGGATAAGAACGCTAAAGCCGTAACCGGCTTGTCGCGCGTAGGCTTATCCTTCATGGAGGTCGGGACGGTAACGCCGAAGGGCCAGGTCGGGAACGATCAACCTCGCCTATTCAGGCTTCCCCCGGATGAAGCTCTGATTAACCGGATGGGCTTCAATAACGATGGCGCCGATGCGATGTCGGAAAGGCTGTCCAAGCTTCGCGGTCGCAGAATTCCGCTTGCCGTTAATATCGGGAAGAACAAACTGACGTCAAACGAGGACGCGGCAGACGATTATCGGGCATGCGTACGAACGTTGTTCCCGTATGGAGACTTCTTCGTCGTCAACATCAGTTCGCCGAATACGCCGGATTTGCGCGCCCTTCAGCACGGAGACGAGCTGCGTAACCTGCTGGACGCCGTACGCGACGAGATGCAGAAGCAAGCCGAACGGCACGGAGAAATGCCGAAGCCGATTCTGGTGAAGATCGCTCCGGACAATACGGAGGAGCAGCTTGCTTATATGGCGGAAGCGATTCAATTAAGCGGAATGTCGGGTATCATCGCTACGAATACGACGATCGGACGCGACGGGCTTACCCATAAGAACGCCGGAGAAGCAGGCGGACTTAGCGGACGGCCGCTCGCGAACAAATCGACCGAGATCGTTCGTAGCCTCTATAAGATTACGCAAGGTAAACTTCCGATCATCGGGTCGGGCGGTATTTTTACGGCGGAAGACGCTTACGAGAAAATCCGGGCGGGCGCGAGCTTAGTCGAGGTGTATACGGCCATGATCTACAAAGGCCCAAGCCTTCTCAAGGAAATTCACGGGGGGTTACTCCGATTGCTGAAGCAGGATGGGTTCTCGCGCATCACGCAAGCGGTAGGAGCGGATCATCGTTAGGAGGAATATCGATGGACGGACGTGACTGGGGAAAGTTCTTGCTTCCCTATGAGCAAGCGACGGAAGAGCTAAAGGTCAAGCTGAAAGCGCTAAGGTCGGAGCTTAAAGCAAGGGACGAATACGCACCGATCGAATTCGTCACCGGTCGGGTTAAACGGGTATCCAGCATACTGGAAAAAGCAAGAAAGTTGTCGGTCCCGCTGGATCGGATCGAGCTGGGAATAGAGGATATCGCGGGTATCCGTATTATGTGCCAATTCGTGGACGATATTTATCGGGTTGCGGAACTCATTCGTCTTCGCAAGGATTTGAAGCTCGTATACGAGAAGGATTATATTACGAATTATAAGGAAAGCGGCTACCGAAGTTATCACTTGATCGTAGAATACCCGGTTCAGACGTCTCTGGGTTCGAAACCGGTATTGGCCGAGATTCAAATCCGTACTTTGGCGATGAACTTCTGGGCGACGATAGAGCATTCGTTGAACTATAAGTACCGTGATCAATTGCCGGCTCATGTAAGGGACCGTCTGCGTAAAGCGGCCGAAGCGGCATTCCAACTGGATAACGACATGTCGAGCATCCGTCAGGAAATCGTGGACGCGCAACAGGATTTCGAGGAAAGCTCTGTAATCGTGCGCAAAGTGTTGAACGAGATTCAGGAATTGTATTTTTTCCGTAGGGTAAGGGAAGCGGCGCAATTCCAAATGCGGTTCAACGAGTTATGGGAGCACGACGATGTATGGGGCCTCAAGGAGCTAAGCCTGGAAATTCAAGCGGCGTTAGATCGCGCGGGCAAGAGCGGCCTTTCTTAAAATGGACGTCGCGAGCAAACATGCGGCTAGGTTGGCGAGAGTGATGGACGATCCGCGGTTAATCGCTTTTGTTTCGTTGTTTAATCGGGATCGCGACTATTTCGAGTGCCATGAAGTGATGGAGGAGCTGTGGCTGGAAGAAGGCCGCAGCCCATTGCTTCAAGGACTTCTTCAGGCGGCTGTCGGGCTGCACCATTGGGATAACGGCAATCCGTCGGGAGCAGCGAAACTGATAAAGGCAGCTTTGGAGAAGCTGAGGCCGTTCGGGGATATCGCGCTAGGAATGAATTTAGTTCATTTGCGTGACGATTTGAGTCGATCTTTGGAAGCGTTGTCAGAATCAAGGGCTGCTCCTTTTCAAGCGTTTGCCCTCGTCCTCTGCGACGAAAGGTTGAGCAGGGGCGTGGAACGATGGGAACTCTGATCCTGCCGGAAAAATCGCATGTCCAAAGGACTTACTAGGCGCATTGACTTCGGCACCGGAGATCGTGCGGAGCAAGTTGATCGATAATTTCGCTGCTTGCGATCCCGAATACGTACGGCGGGTGAAGGACGGCTTGGATGTTCGTGGGCAGGGAAAAGGGATCCGATGGGCGCGGTTAAAGCCCCCATCCCGGTTCGCCAAGCGGTAAGATGCGGACACGAAGCATCGCCGTATTGAGAAGAGGAGCTTCCTAAGCCCACAAGGCTTGGGAAGCTTTTTTTGAATGGCAAAGTGCCGCCGGTCTCGTAGGGGCTGCCAGCAGGCAGTTACTCTCTCCTACGAACTAACTGGGTCTCGAAAGGGACTGCCAGCACGCAGTTACTCTCTCCGGCGAACTAACTGGCTTTCGAACGTGACACTCAGCAAGCAGTTACACTCTCCGGCGAACTAACTGGCTATCAAACGGTACCCTCTGTTGGCTGTTACTCTCTCAGACGAACAAACTATCTCTTGAACGGTACGCTCAGCAGGCAGTTACTCTCTCCGACGAACTAACTATCTCTTGAGCGGTACGCTCAGCAGGCAGTTACTCCCTCTGGCGAACTAACTTGCTCTCGAACGGTACACTCAGCAGGCAGTTACTCCCTCTGGCGAACTAATTTGCTCTCGAACGGTACACTCAGCAGGCAGTTACTCCCTCTGACAAACTAACTGGTACTCGAAAGGGACTGCAATCAGGCAGTTACTCCCTCTGGCGAACTAATTTGCTCTCGAACGGTACACTCAGCAGGCAGTTACTCCCTCTGACAAACTAACTGGTACTCGAAAGGGACTGCAATCAGGCAGTTACTCTTTCCGGAGAACTAACTGGTTATCGAACAGGACACTCATCAGGCAGTTACTCTCTCCGACGAACTAACTTGCTCTCGAACGGTACACTTAGCAGGCAGTTACTCTCTACGCCGAACTAATTTGCTCTCGATCGTGACACACAGCAGGGAGTTACTCTTTCCGGAGAACTAACTGGTTATCGAACAGGACACTCATCAGGCAGTTACTCTCTCCGACGAACTAACTTGCTCTCGAACGGGACTTTCAGCAGGCAGTTACTCTCTCCGACGAACTAACTGGCTTTCAATTTTCTTCTCAACCCTTGAGAACTTCGCTGAAATCGACTAGATGCATGGGGAAGGAACTGCTTGGCAGTTTTTTCGTCCAATCGACCGGAAATGATGGTATTGTTATAGTTAGTGCACGTGACATGAATTGTCGCAATAAGAAGGTAGGTTTGTTGATGAAAGCAACGATGCGGTTAGATAAAATGCTTGGTAACTTAGGGTACGGTACGAGAAGCGCCATTAAGGTGCTCATAAAGCAAGGCGCGGTTACCGTGAACGGGACGAAAGCCAAGGATCACGGCATGCAGATTAATCCGAGTATAGACGTGGTAACGTTGGACGGAGAAACGATACATTATCGCGATACCGTTTACGTTCTTCTTCATAAGCCGGCGGGCGTCGTCTCCGCGACCGAGGACAATCGGGATCGTACGGTCATCGATCTGTTAGATGAGGACGTTACGGTGATGTCTCCTTTTCCAGTCGGCAGATTGGATAAAGACACGGAAGGTTTGCTGCTCATCACGAACGACGGTAAGCTATCGCATGAGTTACTATCGCCTCGCAAACATGTGCCTAAGACGTATCGCGCGCTTGTGGCGGGAGATGTCGGGGAAGACGATGTCTCCGCGTTCTTGCAAGGCGTAACTCTCGATGACGGCTATGTAACGATGCCTGCTCAATTGCGAGTGTTATCGAAGAAGGCAAAGGATACCGCGCCAACTTCGGCTCAGGAATCGGACGCGGAGGAATTGCTGGCGGCAATGGAGCTTGTACCGGATAAAGCAGAAGCCCAAGTCGTAACGGCCGACGGAGAAACGAGCCAAGAAGCGAATCGATATTCGTCAACGCGAAGCTGGATCGAACTTCAGATTCACGAAGGGAAGTTCCATCAAGTAAAAAGGATGTTCGAAGCCGTCGGAAAAAAAGTGCTGTACTTGCGACGAGTCGCGATGGGACCGCTTCGTCTTGATCCAAGCTTGGCGCCCGGCGAATGGCGAGAACTGACGGAAGAGGAACTTGAAAGCCTGCGCAATTATCGAAAGGACGGGAAAGAATGAGCTATCGAATGATCGCATTGGATGTAGACGGAACGTTGTTGAACGACCATCACGAGCTAACTCCTCGCGTAAGGGAGGCTGTTCGTTCCGCGGAGGCGCAAGGGGCCGAGATCGTATTATGTACCGGCCGCGGTTCTACGAGCGCGCTTCCTGTGCTCCAGGAGCTGGGGTTAAAGGGAACGATGATCACCCATAACGGGGCGTCCGTCGTCGATAGCGAAACGCGAGAGATTTTATTCGATACCGCTATCGCACCTGATTTAGCGCTTCGTTACGTAGCTTATTGCCGAGAACGAGGCATTCACTTCGACATGAATACCGCGTTCGACTTGTACGTCGAAGCGATGGAAGAAGAAGCGGAAAAAATGTATCGTAATCTGAAAGCCAAACCGATTAGCCGCCAATCGGGAGAAGCCTTTCCCCAAGGATTGGTTAAGCTATCGATCTACGCACCGAAACTTACGCTTGATCGCGTGGAGACGGAATGGTCGGAATGGGAACAAGAGCTGCAATTCGTGCGCAGCGGGGATAACTTCATTGACGTTCAACATTTACATGCATCCAAAGGCAAAGCGCTAGAGCGATTGGCAATAATGAGAGGCATTCCGCGCGAACAAATTCTTGCGCTGGGCAATTATTATAACGATATCGGCATGATTACTTTCGCCGGCTGGGGCGTGGCGATGAATAATTCCCCTGAGGAAGTGAAGGCGGAAGCCGACGATGTGACGGTTTCGAACAACGAAGACGGAGTCGCCGTCGTAATCGAGCAGCTCGTGCTTGTTTAACAAGCTGAGCATTGACGCCCAAAGGGGCAACGAATCAAAAAACGAGCCGAGAAATTCTCGGCTCGTAGTATGAATTAGAATTTTCAGCTGCCGCGCCGTTTTCTTGCCGGCTCGCGCGTACCGCCTCCGTCAATGTCGGCATGATCCGTGACTCTATTTTTGCCGTTCGTCTTACTGTGATACATCGCTTGGTCCGCCTGTTTCATGAGCGATTCGGCCGTCTCCCCCTCGGCGGCGAGACTATACCCCACGCTGATCGTAACAATCGTCTCTTGCTCCGTCCGCGATCGGATGGATTCCGCGGCTTGCTGAACGGCTTGCGCGTTTCCGACCACGAAGGCTACCAATTCCTCCCCGCCGTACCGTCCGGCCAATCCGACCCCTTCCGTTTCTTCCATCAATAAGGAAGCCGTTTGCTTCAGTACGCCGTCCGCTTTGTGATGTCCGTGCGTATCGTTAAGCTTCTTGAAGTTGTCGATATCGCAGAAGATGACCCCGAGAGGCCGTCGCGCTTTCAAAGCTTGCTCCAATCTGCCCATGAAAAACCTGCGGTTGTACAAGTTCGTCAGACCGTCCGTAATCGAGGAGCGATAGACGGACTGGAGAATCTCGACCACGCGCTCGAACAATATCGCAAACAACAGGATGTAGTAGAAAACGGGTAGCAATCCGGCGATCGTTTTGAAAATCTGGACGTTAGGCGCCCAGTAAGTACCCGAGATATCGGCTAATTGCATCGCGAAGGCGACCATCAAGCTGGTCATGTACTTACGCTGTTGACCGATATGCGGAGCGAACATGAGCACGAATAGCGGTCCTAACAAGAGGAGGAAACCATCCAGGGCCGGCGTGGATTCAATGCCCGCAAGCCAATCCTTACCTTTTCCTACGGCGCTTGGCAGAATGTCTCCGATGGATATGAGCAAGCCGATCGCAAGCAATCCGAAGAACCAAAGGCGAGTTCTAGGCCGGCGGCGGTGATAGAGTTCAAATATCGCGAAATTGATGACAATAAACGCATATACATGTAGAAGCTTCCCGATAAAGCTTAATGCAAGCGTCGAGGGCGTTAGGCCGATCGACATCGAGATCTGCAACAAGTGGTGAACGAAAATGAAAGCAAGCGAAGTAAGCAACGACCGGTAAGCCTGTCTGCGATTGCGCGCGTATAGCCGATAGGACATGAACAGCATGAGCGCAACGATGACGACGGCCATAGAGGAAGAGAAGAGGAGGCCTAATTCGTTGGCGGTCAAAGTAAACAGGAACATGTTGGACTCCTTTGGATGGACGTTGTAACTTGCAGAACATATGTTTCTAATATATCATATTTTCTGAGAGACCAAGAGAATAAAGTTGCATGTTACCAATCTAGAAAGACGTAATGAAGGAGGAACTGCCGATGAACATTTTACAGGCGCTGTTTTTCCCTCCGGAACAACCGGGCGGCGTCTCGTCCATGGTTCCTTATATCGGGGAGCGGTTCCGCAAGATCGGCTGGGAGATGGAGCTGTTCTCTCTTCCTAAGCGAATCCGTAACAAAGGACATGAAGCTATCCAATTCAAGACATTCGATTGGCATCCGTACGCGGGGAATGCCATCGTGGATAAATATATACAAACCTATAAGGATTATATTTGGTGGGCTAAGCTCCGGCTCTCCGGACAAAAGTACGATCTCATCCATGCGCACCATCCGATCGCGGCGCTGGCGATGAAGCATGTTTTTCCGGATATTCCGGTATTGATGACGGTTCATTCCAGCTACGAACGCGAGCTGATTCTCAACGGGAAAATCAAGGAAGGCGGTCCGGAGCACCGGTTCCTTACTTCGATCTACCGCGAGCTGGAGAACGCGACGGACCGGATTATGACGGTATCCAAGTCGTTCTCCCAATATATCGGCACATACTTGCAAGAACCTGAGCGTACGGAGATTATTCCGAACGGCTACGACGAGAAGAGATTCAAGCCGGTTCCCCACGAGAACGAAGTGACCCAACTCGTTACCGTTTGCCGGCTCGTTCCGGCCAAAGGTTTGGACGTTTTGCTGAGAGCCTGCGCGGAGCTCCGCAAACGGAATAGCAAATTCGTGCTCCATATTATCGGAGATGGACCGATCCGCGAAGAGCTGGAGAAGCTTTCGCAAAATCTGGGCATCTACGACGATACGATTTTCTACGGATACATGCTGCACCCCGAGGAGCTGCTTCCCTTCTTCGACGTATTCGTATTGCCTTCGCGCGCCGAAGCTTTCGGTTCGGTGTTCGCGGAAGCCGCATTATGCTTGCTCGCCCTCGTAGGGACCGACGTCGGCGGTATCGCTGAGCAGATCGAGGACGGCGCGAACGGTTTGCTCGTCCCTTCCGAGGATCCCGTTGCTTTGGCAAACGCTTTGGAGACGGTCATTAACGATCCGCTTTTCCGATACGAGATGGCACGCGCGGGATTAAACAAAGCGAAGAAGACGTATTCTCTTAACCGCGTCATCAACGAGCTGAAGCGGATTTACGTTTCTTTCCGCGACGAAACCGAAGCGGGGCCGGAAACCGAACGACAGGAGACGTGATGCAGGTGGGAGCTGGCGTTCCTTTTACTTTCGTGCACGCGGCCGATTTGCATCTCGATAGCCCGTTCAAGGGGCTGTCCAAGGTTCCGGCCGCCGTACGCGACCGGTTGCGCGAATCGACCTTCTCCGCCCTTGACGGATTATGCGAGCTCGTCAGGACGGAGAAAGTCGACTTCGTCGTGCTTGCGGGAGATTTATTCGACGCGGCGGACCGTTCCTTGCGAGCGCAGCTTAGGCTTCAGCGGGCGTTGGGAGAGCTGGCGTCCAACGGAGCCCAAGTGTTCATCGTGCACGGCAACCATGATCCCGAGAGCGGACGCCGAGCCCAGCTCGATTATCCGCCGGGCGTGTTCGTATTCGGATCGGGAGACGTGCAGTGCCTTCCCGCGCATACCCGTACAGGAGAGCTCGCGGCTAACGTATACGGCATATCCTATCCGACGCCTGCGGTTACGGATAATCTGGCGCTTCGTTTCAAGCTTCGGGAAGGGGCGCCTTTTCATTTGGCGTTGCTGCATGCCAACGTGGACGGAGATCCGTCCCACGATAATTACGCTCCCTGCAAGCTGGAAGAGTTATCCGCGTCCGGCTTTCATTATTGGGCGCTGGGGCATGTTCACGATCGCAGGGTTTTGCGCGAATATCCCCATGTCGTCTATCCGGGGAATACGCAAGGTCGCAGCATTCGCGAAACCGGCGGCAAAGGGGCGTATGTCGTCTCCGTCTCTGAATCGGGTTCGATCGATATGCGTTTCCAAAATCTTGCGGACGTCGTATGGCAGGAGGCCGTCGTTTCCATCGAAGGAGTCGAGCGCGAGCAGGAACTGAAAAACCGGCTATTAACGGTCGTGGAGGAGATCCGCGAAACTGCCCCTATTCGCCGGCCGACTATCGTTCGCATTCGCCTCGAAGGCAGAGGCGACATGCACGAGACGCTTCTGGAGCCTTCCGTGGCCGAAGAATGGCTGGAGGAGCTGAGGGAATCGCTCGGAGCCCCGGAGGAGACCGAGGCGTGGATCTGGCCGGAATCGATCGATGTCCGGACGGGGGGACTGCTTCCTCTCGAAACCGTGGCGGAAGAGGAAGGATTTTTGGGGGAACTTCTGCGTTCGGGAATCGTGGCAGCAGACGTGGAACAATTATCCGAAGCGTTGTTAGACGAAGCGATGGAGGCTCTGCGCAGACAGCCAAGAATTCGCGAATGGCTGCGATCGAGAACGCATGAAGAGCGGGTGCAGTGGATTCATCAGGCGATGGAATTATCCGTATCGATGCTGCGGAACGACGAGACCGGATGAGCGGCAAGCGTGGAGGTAGCGTTCGATGTACATAAAAGAACTGCAAGTTGACGGGTATGCCGCCTTAAGGGAATTAAAGGTTGAACTAGAGGCGCCGATTACGGTTATTTACGGGCCAAACGAAGCGGGCAAAAGCACGCTTCTTCGTTTTGTCCGCAGCATGTTGTACGGATTCCCTACGCGCAAGGATTTGGTAGAGAGGGGCGAGCCCGTCTTCGGCGGTCGTCACGGCGGACGGCTACTGCTCGCGGAGAAGTCTGGCCGAGAGTGGCTGCTGGAACGTTACGCGGAACGTGGTAACGAGCTAACGCTGAGGGACGAAAGCGGACTTGAACGCAGATTTGCGCAAGCCGAGTGGGAACGAATGCTCCTCGGCGGCATCTCGGAACGATTGTTCAGGCAATTATTTTCCGTGTCGTTGAACGAGCTCCATGAGCTGCGTTCGCTTCAAGGCGAGGAAATCGGCAATTACTTGTACCATGCCGGACTTGCCGGCGGCTCCGCATTAACGGCCGCGCGCCGGCGAATCGGGACGGATATGGACAAGCTGTACCGGCCGAAGGGAACGACTCAAGAGATGAACCGGCTGCTCGCCGAGATCAAGGCGATGGAAACGGCGATTCGTCAAAGCCGGGACGGCGTTCAGCATTATCGGGAGACCGAAGAACAATTGTCCGCGATCGAGAGCGGATTGTCGTTGCTCGAGGCAAGCTTGCCGGAATCGCGGCTGCAAGTCGCTAAGCTTCAAGGCGCATACGAGCTGCGCGAATGGTGGCTTAGACGGGAAGCTTTGCTACTGGAAGATGAAGAACTGCGGAGCAGGTTGTCCGATCCGGGAACGCCTCTATTGTCCGAGGAGAGAGCTCGTCTGTGGCCGGAGTTGAAAAGGCAAAGGTTAGAGACGGCAGCGAGATTGCAGGAAGCACGGATCGCCGCGACGGATATCCGTTCGCAGCGGGAACGGATCCGCTGGGACGATTCCCTCGCCGAAGCCGCCCCGGAATGGGAACGGCTCGATGGCATGCGCGAAGCGATCGTCGCGAAGCAAGAAGAACGGTCGGAGCTGGAAGCCGAACGCAGGACTTTAGACGAGACCGTGCAAAGCGTGCTTTCCAGGCTTTCTCCCGAATGGGGCGAAACGGAACTGCTTTCGTTCGGCGGACTATCGGCAGAACGCGAGCAGGTTAGGCGTCTGCAGCATGCGTGGGAGGAAGAAGACAGGGCAACGTCGGCATTGCATGACGAACTGCAACGACTTACCAGGCAAGAAGAAGTTCTCCATGCCGAACTACGCCTCGCTTCGGACAGCGCGAAGCGGACAGGGGAATTCGCCGATTCCGTCGGAAAGGAGTTGCAATTCGGTCATTTCGCGCCGCGTTCGAAATCCGCGTTGCTGCAGGCTTGGCATCAGATCGAAGACGCTCGCCGCGAATACGAACGGGCAAGAGCGGGGCTCAAGTCGGAAAATAGGGTGGATTCGCATCCTTCCCGGGCGGCAAATTCCCGGTCGAACGCGTTTTCCGGTTCTTCGCGAAGAACGGGACGAACAAAGCTCACGCTTGGCGCGCTCGCGCTTTTGTTCGGTTTGATCGGATTAACGATCCCGTTTCTATTCGCGGAAAACGGCAGTGTATCGACGCCAACGTACCTTCTGTCGGCGTTGCTTCTGCTCTTGGCCGCGGGTGCGGCGATCTTCGCGGCGCGCCGTTCGTCCGGTTCGGCTTCGGATTCATCGGACGCCGGCCGATCCGGAAACGGAGCCGCGGAGGAAGCTATCGCTATCGTTAAACTGCGCCGAAAGCTGGTCAACGACCGACTGCGCCAGCTGTTGCAACATCCCGAGACGGCCGCTGCCCTGCTTATACCCGAGCGGAGCGGAGCGGATTTCCGCGAAGGGCAACCCTCGTCCGAAGATGAGGATGCGGTCTGGCAGCAGCTTCGCGAGCTCGTACACGAGCAGCTTGAACGATTGGAAGTGTCCGACCGCGATTCCTCCAAGAGGGAACAATTGCAGGAACGCATGCAGGAACTGAGGACGGAACGGGAGCTTGTCGAGCGAGATGCGCTTGATCGACGTAACCGCAGGGACGAGCTGAGCGAGCGCTGGCAACGATGGTTGGGAGATCGGAAGCTGCCCTTGCATCTGCTACCGGATAGCTTGCCTGAATTGCTCGGCATGGCGGAGCAAGGACAAACGATGCTTAGGCAACGGTTGCGCATAGTCGAAAGGACGCAGGCGCTGAATAAGACGATTCACGAATTCGAATCGGCCGTTAGAGCTCTGATGGCGGGCGTTGATGGAGTCGCTGGAACAAGAAGTATAACGGAGGCCGCGCATGGCTTGCATTCCGTTCAAGCTGTGCAATGGCTGTACCGCGAATCGCAGAAACAAGTTTCCCTGAAGGTCGAGGCTGAGCGAATCGATCGCTTGCTGGACGATGCGATCTACGCGGAGAAGCAGGCAGAGGGCGCCTGCGAACAAGTAGAGGCAAGCTTCTTCGCCTTGCTAGAGGAAACGAAGGCGACTACGGAAGCGGAGCTGGAGCATACCATCCGCATCGACGAGCGTTGCAGGGAACTTCGCAAGGAAGCAAGGGAAATTCAACTACGGCTGGAGTCGGGGCGGGATGCGGAAGCGCAAGCCCGCTTGCAAGAGCTTCTCCGCGCGCATGATGATGCATCGCTCTCGGCATTGCTCGACGAACGCAAGCGGAATCTGGCGGAGGGGGAAGATCGTCGTTCCGAACTGCTCGACCTGCGCGGAAGACTGGCGCAAGAGCTCGCGCTCCAACGGCGCGATTCGGAACGGGAGGATAGCAGGCAACGGGTGCTGGAACTGCAGAGCAAGCTGGAGCAGCTTGCGGGGCGGTACGCGGTGCTATCCATCGCGGACCGGTTAATCGTCCGTACGAAAGCGATTTTTGAGGAAGAGAAGCAACCGGAAGTGCTGCTCAGGGCTTCTAGGTACTTCAGCCAAATGACGAACAGGGCCTACGTAAGAATCGTCGCCCCCGGAGATACGAAAGCTCTGCTGGCGGAGACGGAGGATCGCAAGCTGTTGGATAGCTCCTTCTTGAGTCGTGGCACGCAGGAGCAACTGTATTTGTCGATGCGTTTCGCCTTGTGCGACGCCGCGTCGCCCGAGCATCCGCTTCCGTTGCTGCTCGACGACCTGTTCGTGCATTTCGACGAGCGGCGGCTTTCCAGGACGCTTCCCGTATTGGAGGAGTTATCCCGGACGAGGCAGATCATCTTGTTCACTTGCCATCGGCATGTGGCCGAGCTTATCGGAACGGGACTTCCGGAAGCCCGGAGGGTGACGCTGGAGGGTTAGGCGGATTTGATGGCGGCGGCGACGACTCCGCATGGTTACGGCTGATCAAGAATAACCACCCGAGGCTGAGCAGACCGAACGTAGGATACAGCGTCGATAGCAACGGTCCGAAGCCGAATTGGCCAGCCAGGAAGCACAGTAGCAGGAGCGCGATCGTAATTATCCAGGGAGAATATTTCGTCCGTTCGTGGAGTTGCAGCGTGAGTCCGTATATGTCCGCCACGAGCGTCGTGAAAATTTCCATGAAGATCAAGAGCACGTAAATCCAATGAAGCCATGCGCCCATCTCCAGAGCGATGCCGCCCATCGGGATGTCGAATTCGGCGATGTTCGGCATGCGGGCGGACATCGCGAGATGGCCGGCCAGCAGCAGCACTCCAATGCCAATGCCTCCGATCCATGCGCCTCGCCGTAAAATCCGAGCATTTCCGATCGAAGAACCGAGCGGAACGAGGACGGCTTGGGACATCGATAGGTTAAACGCGGCGTATAAAAAAGGGGATAGCCAAGCTACCCACGGGGAAAGCTCGCTTGGACGGGTAATCCAATGTCCGGAGAACGGCTGTCGCAGCGTCTCGAACATGAGGAATACCGTGAAACCGATCATTAACGGCACGACGAACGTATTGATCATCAAGATCGCGTTCATCCCTTTGCGAAGCAGCATGAAACAGGCAAACATCGTCACGATCAAACCGGTTTGATAATTGAGGTTCAAATGCTCGGAGAACAAGGAACCAGCCCCAGCCAGCATGACCGCGTTGACGCCTAGCAGGACGATCAGCATGATATGGCTTACCCATCGGCCGGTCAGCTCTCCGAATAAGTATTTGTTCAAGTCTTCGTAGGATTTGGCCTTCAGTTCGGCCGCCAATAGCATGACTTTGGCGCCGATCCAGACGAAGAACAACGTGGAGACGATTATCAAATAAGGAGCCCAGACCCCGAAACGGGTAAAAAATTGCATGACCTCCCTGCCGGAAGCGAATCCCGCCCCGACTACGGTTCCTATGAATACTAACGCGACTTGTATGCTTAGAGCCCATTGCTTCATTCTCTTGGCGCCTCCCTACCTATCCCTCGTCCGACTCTTCCTATTACTGTATGTGAGCTTACGGACGAGCATGACTTCAGGAGCTATCTCTCATGACTTTGCTATTATCGGTTGTTCTTTTCGCGGTTACGCTCGTATTGATAATTTGGCGTCCAGGAGGACATAACGAGGCATTATACGCCGCTCCGGGAGCCCTTTTATTGTTAGCCACGGGTTTGCTGGCCATGGAAGACGCAGCTTACATTTGGCATATCGTATGGAACGCGACGTTATCGCTGATCGGAATCATGATCTTGACCGCGACGATGGACGACAACGGCTTCTTCCGATGGGCGGCGCTGCATATCGTTCGACGCACGCACGGAAAGAGGCTGCTGCTAATGGCAGGCTTGGCGGCGTTCTCCTGCCTCATCTCGACCTTCTTCAACAATGACGGCACGGTATTGATCATGACCCCGATCGTGCTCGAGGTAACCGCTCTTATCGGGATGGGGATCCGGGCGCGGATCGCGTTTTTGTTGTCCGTAGGTTTGATGGCGGATACGGCAAGCGCGACGCTAATGGTGAGCAATCTGACGAACATTCTGACGGCCGATTATTTCGGCATGTCGTTCGGAGATTATGCCCGAAATATGCTTTTCCCGGGAGTTACGGCTTCGATGGCTACGATCGGAGTGCTGCTCCTTACTTTCGGCAAGACGATAAGGAAGGACGTTTCCTTGTCGGCCAAGTCTAAGCATGATTTCCCCTTACCGGCCTCGGTCATTCGCAATTCGCTCATTTTCAGATTATCTTGGGTCGTTCTGACGCTTATTCTGATCGGATATTTCTGTTCGGAAGCGCTCGATCTTCCGGTTTCCTTCATAGCTTGCGGGGGGGCTCTCCTGCTCTGGGGCGCGGGTGCTGCCACGGGGAGCGCGGATTCGGTATCGATCGTTAGAAGAACGCCTTGGCTCATCGTCGTATTCGCGCTATCGATGAATCTAATCGTGTATAACCTTTATTTGCGCGGAGCGGCGGACGGGTTCTCAGATCTTCTCGTACCCGTGTCGGAATCGGGTCTCGCGGGGATGATTTTCGGTTCCGGCGCACTTTTCTCGTTGCTTGCAGCCATCATGAACAATTTACCCGCCGTTCTGATCTCCTCGCTTTCCATATCGGGGTTGGAACATGGCGGCTACGTTCTTCCGTTCGCGAGCTTGATAGGGATGTCGGTCGGAGCGAAGCTTACGCCGATCGGGTCTTTGGCCACGATGTTATGGCTAGAGTTGCTCCGAAGAGAAGGCGTGCGAATAAGTTGGGGTCAATATATGAAGATCGGTTTTGTTCTCACCGTTCCGATTTTGTTTGTCGCTCTTGGGGCGATGTGGTTGCAGTTCCGGTTATAGCGGTTCCGTAATGCCGCGCTTTGTTGCGTAATGTTCGACAGAAGGGTTGATCAAGCCGAAACTTCAGGTAAAATAAAGACAGGACGATTCACGGTCCCGTGGGGGGAAGCGAAAGTAGAACGGACGGGGTGCTCCCGCCGGTCGGAATCGCTTTCGGGCGCAGGGCTCCGCCAAGGAGATCTGCGATGTGAAGTTACGACTACCCGGCCCGGGAGAATCGTCCGCATGTTCCGGGCTTTAAAGGAGCTGCTTTACAATGAACGAACAACAATTGCAGGATCACCTGCGCAAGAAGCCTTATCTCGTGGACGCCATCGCGGGCAACTCCTCCATGCTGGTGTCTCTTGGACGCAGCGGGAGGCTGTACCGTCTCTGGTGGCCGCACATCGATTATCCGCAGCATGTCGACGAAATCCGCACGGGTCTAAGACTGGGCACTACGCCGGGGGGCGTAACTTGGTTCGACGATCCTGACGCGGGTTGGCAGCATGCCGCAAACTATGTGCCGCATACGAACGCTTATCGCGTCGTATCCACGCATCCGGAATACCCGGTTACCGTGGAACAGACCGATTTCGCCGTTCCGGGGCAACCTCTTATGGCAAGAGGCTATCGCTTGACGAATACGGGGCAAGAAGCTCTGCGCGCGGAGTTGTTCCATTACGGATCGTTCCATGTGATGGACAATTCCCTGTATATGACGACGGAATTCGTCGGCGATCAGGACGCCATGCTTCACTTCCGCCATCGCTATGCGTTCGCGATCGGAAGCTCGGAAGTTTGCAGCGGCTATCAAGCAGGGCAAGGTTCGTGGCACGGCGCTTCGAACGGATATCTCAACGGCAATCGGATCGACATGAAATCCGATGGCGCGCTGAAATGGAACTTGTCCTCGCTCGAGCCTGGACAATCGGTCCTGATTCCTCTTTATATCGCCGCCGGGCATTCCCGTAATGATGCCTTGGACGCTTTACGGCAAGCCAAAGGTCGCGAATATGGGCAATGGTACGCGGACATGGAGTCTTATTGGGCGAAATATTTGGCGAATGCCGCGCCTTGTCCGAGCGAAGATGGCGCGATCGCCGCGCTCTACGAGCGATCCTTGCTCGGGATGAAGCTCATGGCGGACGAAGCGACGGGTACGATCGTCGCAGCTCCGGAGTTCGACGAGCACTTCTCCCGTTGCGGCGGCTACGCCTACAGCTGGGGAAGGGACGCCGCGTTCGTGACGACGGCATTTAACAAAGCCGGATTAGGCGAGCTATCGGAGAAATTCTACGAATGGGCGATTACGGCCCAAGAGCCCGACGGCTCGTGGCAGCAACGCCATTATAACGACGGGAGCCTGGCGCCCCATTGGGGATTGCAGATCGATGAAGGCGCGTCGCTGCTATGGGGAATGTGGGAATTTTATTTGCACTCCGGCGAGAAGGAAACGTTCCTCGAGCGGGTGTGGCCGGCGGTGGAGAAGGGCGCGGCGTTCTTGGTTCGTTTCCTGGATCCGGCAACGGGATTGCCTTTGCCAAGCATGGATCTATGGGAAGAACGCGAAGGGGTGCACGTTTACTCCTCTTCGGCGGTCTACGGCGGCCTAACGGCAGCGGCTTCCTTCGCAAGGCGCAAAGGGCAATCCGACTTGGCGGAACAATGGGATCTTGCCGCGTCCCGCATCGGTTCGTCGCTGGAGGAAAGATGTTGGAACGAATCCAAAGGCTCCTATTACCGCGGTTTGAATCTGAAGGTATCGAGAGAGGCCTACGATGAAGCCCGTCGGCAGGGAGAGAGCGGATTCGTCCAGCAGTTGGACAAAGGTTACGAGAAGCACGTACTGGACTTCGATCCGATCGTGGATATCAGCCTGCTCGGCATAAGCGTTCCCTTTAACGTCGTACCGGTCGAGAGCCCGAGAATGACCCGTATGGCCGATACAATCGAGCGCCTCTTGACTTCGCCGATAGTCGGCGGAATCAAGAGATACGAGAACGATACGTATATCGGCGGCAATCCATGGATTCTAACGACGCTGTGGCTCAGCCATTACCGGACACTTCAAGGCCGTTACGAGGATGCCCGTAAATTGCTCGACTTCGCGGTGAAACACGTTACCTCTTCAGGGCTTCTCCCCGAACAAGTCGACCGCGACACCGGGAATACGGCATGGGTCGTTCCGCTTACCTGGTCGCACGCGATGTTCTTGCTTGCGGTGCATTTGTTAGCCGAACGGGGACAATTGCAATAATTCGTAACCCCTATAACCAATAAACGCCTTCGCTCCAAGGGATTCTCCCGAGGGGTGAAGGCGTTTATTAAATATTTTTCGCTAATAGCTTCAGCGATAATACTTTCCTGCTATCGGGATCTAGATCGAGCTTCATCCAGCCCCCGGATACTTGCAAGGTAAGTACGTTCGTACGATCATCGGCGGGAATGCCCAGCAATCGAGCGGCTTCGCTCCCGTCCATGCCGAAGGCTAACCCTCGAATTCCCGTATCGGTTTTGGAAGAATTGATTTCCACGTAGACGACCCTGTCTTGCTCATCGAATCCTACCGACATTCCGTCATATTCCCAGATTTCGATCGATCGATCGTTGTCGTCCGGCAGAAGGTACGTATCGCTGGGCATTCCGTAATGCTTGACGACGGTTTTATCGGTTGCGGCAAGCTTAATGCCGGCGAGCGAAGGCGATTTAGGTTGGAAAACGGGATCGTTCGGCGGAGAAGCTTCCTTCGAAGAAGGCTGAAGGTTGGAAGCCTCGACCGCGTGCGTCGACGCGGCTTGCGATTCGACAGGATCTTTAGATGATGCCGATGGGACGCTTGTCTCCCGATGTAGCAAGGCTTCCGGCGGCACTCCTTCTTCGGAGAACGGTTCGGACGAAGCCGGTTGATTCGATGCGATTGCGGTCGCGGAAGGCTCAGAAGTCGTCGGAGCGGGTTGTTCCGTTTGCGAAGACGGACTGCAAGAAGCCAGACTGATGCTTAGCAAGAGGGCGACTCCGATTCTGAGCCGAAGATATGAGTTCTTGCGCATGATAAGTCCCTCCCCCTAATACAAGCTTACACGATATAAGACATTACAAAACATGGAAAAGTTTCGGTGGAAAAAAGTTTAAAATAGAATTCATGCTTTTGTCGCATAGGCTCGGAGATTGTCGGGACTTTAGTCGGATTGAGCGCGAGCGATTCCCCCGATTATTGCCATGCTTTCTCCATTATCCTGTTGTTGCGCGAGCGAAAAGGATATGGTACGTTAGACGGAAAAGACAACGGGTGGTGGGGAAGACGATGGAGATTCTTAAAGAAAGAATACTAAAGGAAGCGAGCGTCATTAATTCCGGGGTGTTGAAGTTGGATTCTCTGCTCAACCATGGCGTCGATCCGCAATTGACGATGGAAATGGGCAAAGAATTCGCGTCGAGATTCGCGGGGGAGAACATTACGAAGGTCATTACCGTGGAATCCTCGGGTATTCCCGTCGCTTTTGCGACCGCCTACGTTATGGGAGTCCCGCTCGTGTTCGCTCGCAGGAAGAAAACGCTGCTAGGAGAACAGGACGCGTATTGCGAACGGGTTCCTTCTTTTACGAAAGGGATCGTAACCGATCTGATCGTATCCCGTCATCTGCTTAGCTCGGATGATTCCGTTCTGTTCATCGACGATATTATCGCGAACGGGGATGCGGCCAGAGGGCTAATCAAGATCATCGAACAATCCGGAGCAAGCATTAAGGGCATCGGGATCGTACTTGAGAAATCGTTCCAAGCCGGAGGACGCACGCTGCGCGAATTGGGACATCGGCTCGAGACGCTGGTCAAGATTCAATCGCTGGATGATAACACGATAACGTTTGCCGATTAATATAAGGGCTATACGCATCCTTTCGCAATCGGTTTCCATTATCGTATAATAGGATTAACCTGCAGATGGGGAGGCGAACAGCAAATGGAAAACGCAAATCAAGTTAATTTGTCGGCCGACTTTTTCCTCAACAAACTGGAAGAGTCCAAAGTCCATTTCGAGCGAGCGCTCGACTGCAAACACACGGAGTTCGACGACCTGTATCCATACATGATCGAACACCCGCAATTTTTCTGGTATAAGCGTTACGTGGCTTGGTCCGAGCTTCTTACGATCGTAAAGCTTTGCGAAGACATGGAAATCCCCTGGGCGGAAAGATTCGAAGCCCATCAAGCGGAATACGTTGCCAAGCGCGTCATGTCCAGCAAGGTACTGGATTGCTGGTATGAAACGAACGATACGAGAGAGCACGTCGGGTAACGATCTCGGAATTGCGAGGCAGGGGAACGTCCCGATGAAGAGAACCCGCCGGACTAAGGTCCAGGCGGGTTTTTAGAATACATATAAGGATGGAGGAGGCATATTCATGAATGACGAGCAACTCGATCGCTATCGCCAGGAGGGCATAAAAGTTAGAATCGTGAGAGATGCATTGGAGCTTAACGACGTCGTCGGCATCGTTGTCGCCTGGGACGATGAACACGTGCTTATCCGTCGACCGAACCGCAGAGTCATTAAGGTGAAGCGGGGGTACGACATGAGACCGGCAACCGAACCTCGGCATTGGTCCAATGAATGAATTATCCGCCCGGGTGGCAGATTAGAAGGTAGCGCGACAAGCCTTCTATGATTTGGATGCCACAAGGGGATGAAGAAATGACGTTAATGGAACAAAAGGTGAAACAGTACAACAACGATGCGGCGGAGCTTGGCGGCCTGCTGCCGGAAGTCGCCCAAGGATACGAGCGATTCACGGGGACCCTCTTCAAGGAAGGCGCGCTAGACGCCATGACGAAGCAACTCGTCGCCTTGGGAGTCGCCTTGTTCGCCAATAACGAGGTATGCACCTATTATCATGTACAAGCAGCGCGCGATTTGGGCGCCAGCGATCTACAGATCATGGAAACCGCCGCCGTGGCTTCGGCTGCAGCAAGCGGGCACGTGATGTCGCAAGGAGTCATCCGCGTCCAGTCCGCGCTCGGACAAGCTTCGGGCGGACCAAATCCGCGCGAGCAATATGCTGGAAACGATGCGGAATTGTCCGAAGAGTTGGACGCTCCCGGCATGTCGATTCCCGGTAGCAGCGCGGTGTCTCCGTCCTATTGAAGGGTCGGGATTAAGAGAAGTCGACTTTTCGCGCTATCTTGACTTCGCTTTCCCGGCCATGCTATGATAGGTCTCGTGTCTAATGCATGCGGTCGTGGCGGAATTGGCAGACGCGCTAGATTCAGGTTCTAGTGGTGTAACAGCCGTGGAGGTTCGAGTCCTCTCGACCGCACCATCATGATAAACGAAACTCTTCTTAGGAAGAGTTTTTTCTTTTGGCTTATTACTCGTTCGAATCCGTGGAAAGCGGTCTAGTGTGAAGTAAGCATTCGCGCCATATTGATCGCTTTGCGGGGTTCGGATAGACTGAATGTGGCGAAAACTTCGCGGGGCTGGAAGATCGAGAAGGACCGGACGCAAATCGACTTTTCTCAGCGGAATTGATCGTTAGACAATCGTGCGCGGTTTCCGGGCTGGGCAAGGATGCGTTCGACGCGAGATAGAGCGGAGGCTCTAGCGTTTTTTTGCTAATGAATCTATCGAAGAACGATGAAATATACCGCCGGACGAGGCGCAAGCGCGATGCTTGAGTCTCGTCCGGCGGTTTTTGTTATAAACGTTTACTGCTCAAGCGTGGATCCGTTCGGAATTGACGCGGGCTGACGCCGTAATATGCGCCGAAATGACGGGTAAACGGATGGATGGACGTGTAACCGAGCTTCTCGGCGATCGCGGTGACGCTAAGATCGCTCTCTTGGAGCAGTTGAGTAGCGCGTCTCATCAGTTGCTTTTGTTGATAGGCTTTGGGGGTAAGACCGGTTTCCCGAAGGAACAACTCGTGGAAATACGTTCGTTTGAGTCCGCACGACTTCCACCAGTCGGCTACCGGCTCCCTCCGCTCCGGATGAGAGTCGAGTCTAGCGATAAGGCGGACGATTCTATAATCGCTAGGTTGCCTGCCGTGAATCGCGTTATACCACGCCAGTATCCACGAGAAGAATAGGTTGTTGACCGTTTCCTCTCGGTAATAGACAAGTTCCTCGAATAGCTTGGCCAACGTCTGAAAGAGATCGAACAGGTGGGGATGCGCCTGCAAGGAGCAGATGCCGGGAAGACCGTCCAGTTGTTCGCACGGCGGCGTCGAAGTTCCCGTACTAGACTCGTAGCGTTCGGGATAACGGAAGAAGATACGGTTCAGCGAACGAGGAGTATCTCTCTCCCAGAGGTCGAAGTACAAATTGTAGGAGGAAAGCGGTTGGCTCGGAGAGATATGGAAAGCATGAGGTTGACCCGGGCGCAAGAAGACGAGCGTTCGTCTGCCGATCGGGTATTTTTTGCCGTCGATTTCCATCTCCCCTGGACCATCCGGAAAGAGATGTATCGCATACACGTTGCTCGTACGAAGTCCCTCGTTCGAGCTTCCATCGTATACGTAAGGCATGTAGTCTCCAACGTAAGGCGTCATGTCTGTTATCTTCATCTCGAATATTCCCTCCAAACAATTCCTGCGTCTATGTTCTAGATTACCGGATGATTCGTCAAATGAATGGATGCGTTATCAAATACGACGTCTCTTATGAATGATACGATAAACAAAAGGAATTCGAAATACCAACAAGTGAAATAACGGATGAATAGCACAAGTAGGAATAGAGTGGAGCAGACAGGCAAGAAGTACCGGATTCGCTAAACAACGTCCGAGAGGAGCAATAGGAGCACAATGAAAGCTTACAACGAGAAGAACAAACTAAGATTATGGTATGACCGGCCTTCGACGGCCTGGACGCAAGGATTGCCGATCGGCAACGGGAGTCTCGGCGCCGTGATCTGCGGAGGCGGAGAGTCCGAAACGTGGCATATGACCGAATCCACCTACTGGTCCGGCAAACCCGAGCGAACGCCAAGCCGCTCCCGAGGAAAGGCGGATTTGGAGCGGATGAGGCAGTTGTTCTTCGCGGGAGATTTCGAGAGCGGGGAGCGGTTGGTCGGAGAACTGTTGCAGCCGGAGAAGGGTAATTTCGGCACTAACGTGGCCCTCTGCGACATGCGGCTCCGGTTCGGCCACTCGGAGAGCCGATTCGTCCGAGAGCTGAGCTTGGAAGAAGCGATCGTGTCGGTCTCTTACGAGTCGGAGGGCGTAAAATACGAACGGGAGATTTTCGCTTCTCACGCCCACGGCATCGTCGCGTCCCTTCTTCGCTGCGACGAAGCGGGAGCGCTCTCGTTCTCTCTCGAGCTTGAGGGCCGATCGGAATCGTTCTCCGTACGAGAAAGCGAGAATGGAGATTCGCTTCTCTTTAGCGGCATCGCGACGGAGAGCGTTCATAGCGATGGCCGATGCGGAGTTCTCTCCCGCGGAATCGTTAAGGTAGCCGTTAACGGAGGCTCCGTTCGCGCCGCTGAGGGGAAACTAATCATCGAGAAGGCGGACGAAGCGCTCATCGTCTTCGCTGCCTCGACGGACTACGAGAGAAGCGATGACCGAT
This sequence comes from Cohnella endophytica, assembly GCF_003628305.1. Taxonomy (GTDB): domain Bacteria; phylum Bacillota; class Bacilli; order Paenibacillales; family Paenibacillaceae; genus Cohnella; species Cohnella endophytica. The sequence continues at coordinate 719,220 of NZ_RBZM01000005.1, forward strand.
GGATGGAGGAGCCGGAATTCATTGCGAAGCAAGTCGTAACCGCAGGCTTCGAGAGTCTGAAAGAAGCGCACGTCGCCGACTATCGGGAGTTGTTCGCCCGCGTGGAAGTCGAGCTTGGCGTAGCCGTTACCGATGCCGAACTGGCCTCGCTGCCGACCGACCAAAGATTAGCTCGACTTCGAGAAAGCCGCGCCGATGATCCTCAGTTATACGTTTTGTTTTACCAGTACGCCAGATATTTAACGATTGCCGGATCGCGCGAGGATTCGAGATTGCCGATGCACCTGCAGGGCATATGGAACGACGGCGAGGCCAGCCGAATGGCTTGGAGCTGCGATTACCATCTGGACGTCAACACCCAGATGAACTATTATCCAGCGGAGACAGGGAATTTGGCGGAATGCCATAAGCCTTTGATGCGTTTCGTCGAACGTCTGTCGGTAGCGGGCAAGGAAGCGGCGCAAGACTTCTACGGTTGCGAGGGTTGGGTCGCCCACGTTTTCACGAATGCATGGGGCTTCACGGCTCCGGGCTGGCATTATTCTTGGGGGCTTAACGTTACCGGCGGGTTATGGCTGGCGGCTCAGCTGCAGGAGCACTACGAATTCGGCGGCAACGGCGAAGCCGATCTATTCCTTAAGGATACGGCATACCCGGTATTAAAAGGAGCCGCCGAATTTTATCTCGATTACATGACCATTCATCCCGCCAACGGACGATTCGTCACCGGTCCCGCCAATTCGCCGGAGAATAGCTTCTATCCGGACGAGACCGGGAAAACTTCCCGTGCTTTGTCGATGGGACCCGTCATGGACACGATGCTCGTCCGCGAGCTGTTCGCTTTCTGCGCGAAAGCTTCGAGAAAGCTGGGGACGGATGAAGCCTTCCGCGAGAAGCTGGAGCAAGCTTTGCCTTTGCTTGCTCCCCTCGCGGTCGGTCGCGCCGGCCAATTACAAGAATGGCTGGAGGATTACGGCGAAGCGCAACCGGATCATAGGCATCTGTCCCATCTGTACGGACTGTATCCCGGTAGCGAAATAACGCCGGATCTCACGCCGGAGCTCGCGGACGCGGCAAGGATAACGCTCGATAATCGGCAACGCGGCTCCAACCTGGAAGACGTTGAATTCACGCTAGCCCTGTTCGCCGCCGGAAGGGCGAGATTGCGGGATGGAGACAAAGCTCGCGAGCATCTAAGTTATTTGATCGGGGAGCTATGCTTCGACAACCTGCTGACGTTCTCCAAACCCGGTATCGCCGGCGCGGAAGCTTACATCTTCGTCGCGGACGGCAATTTCGGCGGAGCGGCGGCAATCGCGGAGATGCTGTTGCAGAGCCATGCGGGCGAAATTCATGTGCTACCCGCGATTCCGGCGGGCTGGCAGCAAGGCCGATTCTCGGGCTTGCGCGCTAGAGGCGGCGCGGAAGCGGATGTGACCTGGAAGCATGGGCGGCTGACTGGCGTCACGGTTAAGGCACATGCGCCGCTTCAAACGAAACTCCGTTACGAAGATCGAATCGTCCGCTTGGACTTGGCGATGGGCGAATCCGTTTCTTTCGACGGAATGTTGACGGAAATCGCGCGCGAGCGCAAGTAAGAATACGGAACGATACGCTAAGCGACTGCGAGGAAATCCTCGCGGTTGCTTTTCCTTTATCAAATAGACGTGCGAAGAAGCGGGTTTTGTAAGATAATAAACGCATAGCCTAAATGACAGCGCTACCAAGACAGTACGGGAGGGGGGCTTAGATGAAGAAGTTTTCTGGCGCGTTCAGAAGTTTTCTGATCTCGTATATCGTTATTCTGATCATTCCGAGTATCGCCGGATTCATGTCCTATCGAACTTCTATATCGGTCACCCAGAAGGTGTCGATCGAGAATGGCGTCACGCAACTCCAGAAGAGCAAAGAGATATTGGAGCGCAGGATGGCGGAAGTCGAAGGATTCACGAGGCAACTCGCGATTAATCCGGATTTGAACGTACTGATGAACGAGAAAAGCTCGGTAGATCAGGCAAACGTGTACGGGATATGGAAGATGCTTCGCAGCGTATTGACTTTCGGCCAGACGAACGATTTTCTCGAACAATTTTACATTTATCTCGGGAATTATAACGTCATCCTAACGCCGGGTTCGGCATATTTTCGTCCGGAGCATTTCTACGATAATTTTCACTACGAGGATGAGTCGCTCGCGGTGTGGAAACAGACGGTACTCGGGCAAACCCATCGAAGCGAGATCATGCCGTTGAGGCCGTTCGTCAATAAAGGCGCGAAGACTTCGGTCGTTACTTACCTTCAATCGTTTCCGCTTGATAGCTTCAGCGGTTCGTCGCCTGCGGTAGCGGTCGTCATTATCGACGAGAAAACGATTGCCGGCTTAATGACCGGCATTACCGACCGGTATGGAGGGTGGTCGCTGATCAGCGACGCCGAAGGCCGGACGATCGCCTCTCAGGGTACCGACATGCCGGATATGGCGAAGCTTGAGGACGACAAACGCTTCGACAAGAACAAGACCAGCCAATTTTACGACGACGACCTCGTCATTACGATTCGTTCCGACACGAACGGCTGGATCTATCAGGCGGGCATTCCTCGGCAAGTGCTGCTCGAGAACGCCAATCAAATCAAGTTCATGACATGGACGGTGACCGGAATCGCACTTGCGGTTGGATTGCTTGTCGGGCTCGTGCTCGCTTATCGCAACAGCGCGCCGATTAATCGTCTCGTATCCGTCATGAAAGAGCAATTCGGAATGGAAGAGTCGGATTCGGCGAGCCGCAACGATTACGATTTTCTGCACGGGAACATCGCGGAGATGATCCGCAATAGCAACCGGCTCGAGTCCGAGCTTCACAGGCAGGTTCCGCTCGTCCGGGACGCTTTCCTGAAGCGGCTCATCTCGGGAGAACTGCAGTCCCGGGAAGAAATATTCGCCGCCGCGGCGCAGGCGAACACCGGAATCTACGGTCATTCCGGTTACGTGTGCATCGTCCAGATTCAAGGGTATACGGGTATGGACAGTGTCGAAATTCTAAACGAGCTGAACGCGGCGCGATTGATTCTGAAGCAAACGCTGCTCGATTTCGCCGGCTTTACGTTAACGACCGACTATGGCTCCGATCGCGTCGTCATCGTCTTCGCCTCCCGCGAGGCGGAGACGGGAATCGAGCTCGGGCGTGGAGAAATTGCCACGCTGCTCGAACAATTGTCCCGTAAGGCGTTCGACGATTACAGAATCACGTTTACGGCCGCGCTGGGCGAGCGATTCGACTCGGAGACCGAGGTAAACGCTTCCTACGAGCAGGCAAAACAAGCGATGGAGAACGCGCTGCATTCGAATCGGAAAGGTGTCGTCTGGTATGACGAGACGAGAATGGAAAGCGCCACTTATTATTATCCGCTAGATATGGAGCTGCGTCTGATAGGAACGATCAGGGCAGGCGAATCCGAGGAAGCGAGGCGGATCGTCCGCTCCGTCGTATCGCTGAACACGGAGCAAAGAGAGCTTTCCGTCGAGATGTGGCACCAACTCGTTGGTGAGCTCAAGGGGACGTTGCTCAAGCTGCTAGACCAGAAGACGTTTATGGAATCCGGCGTATTCGAGTCGCTCAAGGATCGAATCATTTCGGTTCATGCCGCGGACAAGCGGGCGATCCAGTCGGAGATCGAAGAGATCGCCGACGCGATGTGCGCCGTCGTCGTCAGCCGCAAGAACGACAGCCATTCGAGAACCGTGGAACAGATCAAAGCTTTCGTCGGCGATAATTACTCGGATTCGGAGCTGACTTTGTATCGGATCGCGGAACAGGTGGAACGGCCGGAGAAGTACATTTCCCAGCTGTTCAAGGACGTAACCGGATCGAACTTGTCCGATTATTTGGAAACCGTCCGGATGGACAACGCCGTCAAGCTGTTGCTCGAGAACCGTTACACGGTGGACGAAATATCGTCCCGCGTCGGGTACAACAGCTCGCATTCGTTCCGCCGCGCATTTAAGCGGGTGACGGGCGTGTCGCCGAGCTCATATCGGCAATCCATCGAAGGGTGATAGGAGGAAACGCGTTGAAGAAACTCATCAGGTCAGGGTTCGTCGCCATTTCGCTCATCGCGTTATCCGCGTCGATAACCGCATGCGATCCATCGAATTCAATAGAAGAGAAGTCCGGGAAACCGATTCCGATCAGCGTATTCGCCCAGGAGGACGCGGCATACGATTGGAAGACCAACGATTTTTCCCGATTGGTCGAAGACAAGTTCGGAGTGTCTTTCGAATGGAAAGCGGTTCCTTATGAGGGTGCCAAGGAAAAACGGCAAATTTCATTGGCTAGCGGCAACTATCCCGACACTTACCTTCTGACGAGTTATATCGACCAATTCTCGCAGGCGGACGTCATCAGGTACGGCAAACAAGGGATATTTTATCCGCTAAACGATCTTATCGACCGTTATGCTCCCCATATTAAGGAGGCGTTCGATAAGGAGCCCGGGCTTAAGGCGCTTAACACGGCGCCAGATGGCAATATTTACGGACTCGCCGCGTTCAGCGACTGCTTTCATTGCTCTTATCCGAACAAATTGTGGTTGAATTCCAAATGGCTGAAAAAGCTGAATCTGAGCATGCCGGAGACGACGGAGCAATTGCGGACCGTTCTTCGCGCCTTCAAGAACGGGGATCCGAACGGTAATGGAATCGCCGACGAGATCCCTCTAAGCGGATCGACGGAAGATTTCGGCGTCCGTGTTCTGCCTTATCTCATGAACGGATTCGTCTACGACGACGATCGGACCTATTTGAACGTGAAGGACGGCCAGGTCAGTCTCGCCGCAGATAAGCAGGAGTGGAAGGAAGGACTTGCCTACGTCAAATCCTTGTACGATGAAGGCTTGATCGACCCCGGGGCATTCACGCAGAACGCGGATGCATTCAGGCAGCTCGGGGAGAACGCCGGGGCCGAGATTCTCGGGGCCGGAACGGCCATGCACCCCGATATCTTCGTGGATACGGGGCCAGATAACCGGAGAGGAAGTGACTACGATCCGGCGCCCCCGCTGCACGGTCCGCATGCCTCGTATGCGGTGTTCTATGAATCCGGCACGACGCCGGGAGCGAAGTTCGTCATTACGGACAAAGCGAGTCCCGAAGCTCGCATCGCGCTTATCCGCATCGTTGATTATCTTTACACTCCGATTGGGCAAGCGAACGCCGAAGTCGGCAAGGAAGGCGTCGATTGGCGGAAACCCGTCGCGGGGGAGAAGGCGCTTGGCCCGGACAGCGTGGCGGAATTCACGAGAATTCCGGTCAAGGTCGGGGAACCGCCCCGTAATTCGGGTTGGGGAGGCATGGGGCATTTCTATATGCCCAAAACTTATCGGGACAGCTGGGTCCAGGATATGAATATTTATTCTCCGGACGGTTACGAGCGGAGATTGTATCAGGCGACCAAACTGTACGAAGGACATGAACCGAAAGAACTTTACCCGATGTGGTTAGTCTGGCTCGATCCTACGAACGCGGATGAAGCGAGCATGCTCCAAGCGAACGTGAAAAACGAAATCGATCAGAGCGCATTGCAATTTATTACCGGCGAAAAGAATCTCGACAAGGATTGGGACGACTACATTCAACGCTTGAAGTCGCTCGGAACGGATCGCTACGTATCGATTATGCAGCAAGCCTACGATGCTTGGGCCCGCGAGAATGAACTTATGAAATGAATTCAAAACCGATCGCGATCTTCGCGGTCGGTTTTTTTACGTGACTTTAGGCGCGAGTTAGTGCGTTTGAAGAGTTAACTGTGAGCAGAATGCTTCCTTTTGACGCGAGTTAGTGCGTTTGAAGAGTTAACTGTGAGCAGAATGCTTCCTTTTGGCGCGAGTTAGTGCGTTTGGAGAGTTAACTAGGAGCAGAATGCCTCCTTTAGGCGCGAGTTAGTGCGTTTGGAGAGTTAACTAGGAGCAGAATGCCTCCTTTAGGCGCGAGTTAGTGCGTTTGGAGAGTTAACTGTGAGCAGAATGCTTCCTTTTGGCGCGAGTTAGTGTGTTTGGAGAGTTAACTAGGAGCTTTTTCGAGTTACTTTCTGCTGAGAGTGCCTCATGGGCGCGAGTTGTTCGATTGTTTCGAGTAACTCGTTGCTGAAAGTACCTCATGAGCGAGAGATGTTCGATTGTTTCGAGTAACTCGTTTCTGAGAGTGCGTCTTGAGCGGCAGATGTTCGATTGTTTCGAGTAACTCGTTACTGAGAGTGCATCTTGAGCGGCAGATGTTCGATTATTTCGAGTAACTGTGTGCTGAGAGCGGTAGGTGTTCGATATTATCGAGTAACTGTGTGCTGAGAGTGTCTTTTAAGCGTGAGTTGTTAGATTTATTCGAGTAACTGTGTGCTGGTAGTGCCTCTTGTGCGTGAGTTGTTAGATTTATTCGAGTAACTGTGTGCTGGTAGTGCCTCTTGTGCGTGAGTTGTACGATTATTTCGAGTAACTGTGTGCTGGGAGTACCTTTTGAGCGTGAGTTGTACGATTATTTCGAGTAACTGTGTGCTGGGAGTACCTCATGAGCGAGAGATGTTCGATTGTTTCGAGTAACTGTCTGCTGAGTGCCACTTGAGCGAGAGATGTTCGATTTTTTCGAGTAACGATCTGCGGGGAGTGCCTATTGAGCGAGAGTTGTACGATTATTTCGAGTAACTGTCTGCATGGTGTCGCATGAAGTTGGGTTTTACCTGACTGCAGACAAATCTCCGTAAGATTATCCGCCCGTAAGCAGGTTTCACCTGACTACAGACCAATCTCCGCAAGAAAGTCCACGCGCAAGTGGGTTACGCCTGACTTCAGACCAACCTCCGCAAAAATGTCCACGCGCAAGTGAGCTTCTCCTGTCCCCTTCTCAAGCCGAAATAATCTATCTATTACGAAACGCACCGGTAGCGTTTTCATTGTGGAACGGCCATTCGAGATCATGACGTCGCGCGGTCGTGTCCTTGGGCGGCCATAACGGGGAGAAATGGCCTCCGGAAGCGGAAATGTCCCCCGTAAAACGGGGATTCTGTACGCTAAAAGACGCAATTGTACCTACCTTGGATACCTTAAAATCCCCTATGATCGATCGTGTAGAAAGCGCTGTCATGCATCATGGCAAGTCTCAAAAGGAGGGGATCGATATGGAAGCCGCTGGCAAACGTCTCGGCGCAAGAAAGAGTATCGCAAGACATTGGCAATTGTATCTCGTCGTCGCGCCGCCGCTTTTGTTCTTTTTGATTTTCAAATATTATCCGATGTTCAACGCGGTCCTCGCCTTCAAGGATTACTACGTTACGAAGGGCATCTGGGGCAGTCCTTGGGTCGGATTCAAGAACTTTGAATTGTTCTTCGAGAATCCGATGTTCTGGTCGCTGGTCAAGAATACGATGCTGATCAGCTTCTACTTGCTGCTCGCGGGTTTCCCGATACCGATACTGCTCGCGCTCATGTTAAACGAAGTGCGCAATCACAAGTTCAAGCGGTTCGTGCAACTCGTGACCTTCGCGCCGTACTTCATCTCCACGGTCGTCATGGTGTCGATTATCATGCTGTTCCTGGCGCCGCGGCTCGGCTTTGTCAACGTATTCCTGAATCACATGGGCTTGGATTCCGTCAACTTTCTCGGCAATCCGGGCATGTTCTCCTCCATCTACGTATGGTCGGAGATCTGGCAGACAGCCGGTTACTCCGCGGTCATCTATCTAGCGGCGTTATCCGCGGTAGATCCGACGCTGTACGAAGCTGCCAAAGTGGACGGGGCATCCCGTTTTCAGAAAATATGGAACGTCGACCTGCCCGGAATTCTGCCGACGATCACGATCATCCTCATTCTGAACGTGGGCAGCGTAATGGCGATCGGCTTCGAGAAAATTTATTTGCTGCAGAACAATCTCAACATCGCGAACTCGGAGATCATCGCCACCTACGTGTACCGGGTCGGTTTGTTGAATGCCAACTACAGCTTCGCGACGGCGGTCGGCTTGTTCAACTCCATCATTAATCTCTTTTTATTGTTCTCCGTTAACGCCCTGGCACGACGGTTCTCCAAATCTAGCATCTGGTAACGAAGAGGTGATCGCATGGCAACCGTAGTTAGTAAAATCAAGGAATCCTCCGCGGATAAAACATTTCTGTTCGTCGTGTACGTGATCTTGGCCGTCGTGCTGATCGTCGTGCTCTATCCGTTGATCTATATTCTCAGCAGCTCGTTCAGCAGTCCGTCCGCCGTATCGGCGGGTCGGGTATGGTTATGGCCCGTCGACTTCTCGCTGAAGGGTTACGAGACGTTATTCAAAAACCCGCAAGTACTGACGGGATACGGAAACTCCCTCTTCTATACGGCGGCCGGCACCATTATCAGCGTTACGTTGACCGTTATGCTTGCTTACCCGCTTTCCCGCAAAACGTTGTTCGGCCGTAACGCGATTATGATGATCGTCACGTTTACGATGCTTTTCAGCGGCGGGCTGATTCCGACTTACATGGTCGTCAGGGAGCTCGGCATGATCGATACGCGCTGGGCGCTAATCATTCCGAACGCGGTATGGGTATGGCAAGTCATTATCGCCCGGTCGTTTTTCCAAAGCTCGATTCCCGAGGAACTCGTGGAAGCGAGCGAAATCGACGGATGCAGCGACCTGCGTTTCATGCGGAGCGTTGTCGTCCCTTTGTCCAAACCGATCATCGCCGTACTTGTCCTTATGTACGCGGTCGGCCAATGGAATGCCTATTTCGACGCATTGATCTATCTCAAGAGCGCGGACAAATATCCTCTTCAATTGATCCTGCGAAGCATCATTATCCAGAACAACAGCGGCAACTCGGTTATGGACGCGATGAAGCAGGTGGAGAGGCAGCAGCTATCGGAGCTTCTGAAATATTCGTTGATCGTCGTGGCCACGTTGCCGGTGCTGATCATTTATCCGTTCGTGCAACGCCATTTCGTGCAAGGCATGCTCGTAGGTTCGGTCAAAGGGTGACCGTTGCCTGCGACGGTTGCCGGCAATTCCATTGGAAGGGGTGATCGTCATGTAGCGCCGTCGGCTACGAATGCTTACTCGGAACGCACTAACGCTTTAACCTAAACTACGAGAAGAAAAGGGAGCGATAACAAGTGTTGAAAAAGAGAATCGTAAGTATGCTAGCATTCGTCCTGATGGTGAGCATGGTATTAGCGGCCTGCTCCAAGAACGACAATGGGAACGCCTCATCTTCCGCGCCGTCGTCCGGATCCGGAGCGGCTTCGGAGCAATCGTCCGAGCCGGTCAAGGTTAAACTGTTCGCCGTCCAAGAGCCGAATATTGACCTTGCAACGAACAAGTTTACCAAGTTTGCGGAAGAGAAATTCAATATCAAATTCAACTTCGAGACCGTTCCTTCGGACGGCGCGAAGGAAAAACGTCAAATCTCGCTGGCGAGCGGCGATTATCCGGACGCGTACATGCTGACGGCTTACCTCGATCAATTCTCGCAAGCGGATCTGTTGAAGTACGGCAAACAAGGCGTACTTATCCCGTTGAACGATCTAATTAAAGAGTACGCGCCGAACATCCAGGCGGCTCTGGACAGCAACGCGGACCTAAAAGCGTTCAGCGTGGCTCCGGACGGCAACATTTACGGTTTGCCGGCATACACGCAATGTTTCCATTGCTCTTATCCGAATAAAATGTGGATCAACACGAAATGGCTCGACAACTTGAAGCTGCAAATGCCGAAGACGACCGAAGAATTCAAAAAAGTATTGGAAGCGTTTAAGAACGACGATCCGAACGGAAACGGCAAGAAAGACGAAGTTCCGTTAAGCGGATCGACGGAAGATTTCGGCGTACGGGTCGTTCCGTTCCTCATGAATGCTTTCGTCTATGACGACGATCGCAACCATCTCGTCTTGAAGGACGGCAAAGTGGGTTCTGCCGCGACGACGGAGGAATGGAGACAAGGCTTGACCTATATTAAATCCCTGTACGACGAAGGCTTGATCGATCCGGGCGCGTTCACGCAGAACGCCGAGGCTTTCAAGAAAATCGGGGAGAACGGAGACGCGCAAATTCTCGGCGCCGGAGCGGGCATGCACCCGGCAATCTTCGTTAACATCGACGTCGGCAACAAAAACTCCAAGGATTATAATCCGGTAACGCCATTAACCGGTCCGAACGGCGTATCTCTAGCGACGCACGACGGAGGAGGCGTATCTCCGGGCGCGAAATTCGCGATCACGAACAAAGCGAGCAAAGATGCACAGATCGCCATGATCAAGCTGGTAGATTACATGTTCACGACGGAAGGTCAGACCAACGCCGCGTCGGGCATGGAAGGCATCGACTGGAGGAAGCCGAAAGACGGAGAAGTCGCCCTGGGCGAAGGCGTGACACCGCAAGTCGCGACGATTCCGGCAGTCGAAGGCGAAGCTCCCCGCAACGCGGGTTGGAGCGGCATGGGCCACTTCTATATGCCGAAAGAATATCGCGACAGCTTCGTTCAAGGAACGGACATCTATGATTCCGCCAACTACGAGCGCCGTTTGTACCAAGCTACCTTGCTCTACCAAGGACACGAGCCGAAGGATTTGTTCCCGCTATGGGCGATCTGGCTAGATCCGGCGGAAGTCGACGAAGCAAGCATGCTTCAGACGAACATCCGCACGTATATCGACGAGAACGCATTGCAATTCATCACGGGACACAAAAACCTCGAGAAGGATTGGGACGGTTACGTAAAAGGTTTGAACGACTTGAAGCTGGGCCGTTACTTGGAAATTCTGCAAAAGGCATATGACGGTTCCACGTTCAAGCAATAAGAAATGGCATGAAAACCGGGCGCTTTAACTAAACCTAAAGCGCCCGGTTTTCCAATTCAACCGACAAGGGAGCTGAATGATGTGATCAGGGTGCTGGCGTTCGGTAAGGTACGGCTATGGTTCGTCGTTATCGCATTATTGCTGATGCAGTTCGCGGTACCGCAATTCCAAGTGAACGTCGCCAACGCGGCGAATAACGGTCTTGGCGCGAAGCCGTACATGGGTTGGAGCAGCTACAGCATGCAGGTGTATTCCAACAATTCTTCATGGATTACGGCCGCGCAGCTCAAAGCGCAGTCCGACGCGATGCACGCGACGCTGCAATCGCACGGCTACGAGTACATCAACGTCGACGCGGGCTGGAACGGCGGAATCGACGGCTACGGCAGACCGGTGCCGAGCTCGACGCTTTACCCGAACGGGCTACAGGACGTCATCAATTACGTGCACGCGAATGGCCAGAAGATCGGCTTGTATATGATTCCGGGCTTGTCGCCCCAAGCGTACAACGCGAATCTTCCGATCTATAACGCTCCCGGTTGCACCATGCAAAACATCGTCGTGCTGCCGCTGACGACCGCGGACTATTGGAATCTCGGGTATAAGATCGACTTCTCCAAGCCTTGCGCGCAGAAATACATTAATTCCATCGCCGACTTATTCGGCACATGGGGCATCGACTTCCTGAAATTCGACAGCGTTACGCCGGGGTCGGGACATAACGATACGACGATCGACGCGCGCGGCGATGTGGCCGCCTGGTCGCAGGCGCTTGCTCCGCACGGTATCTGGTTCGAGCTCAGTTGGGCTCTTGATCACAACTACGCCGATACGTGGAAGCAATACGCGAACGGCTGGCGAGTCGATTGGGATGTCGAAGCGTATCAGCCCGGAGTCAAGCTGACCGAATGGAACAACATCGCGCGCCTCTTCCCGGATGCCGCGACGTGGTGGCGGGACGCGGGGCCGGGAGGCTGGAACGACTTCGATTCGCTTAACGTCGGCAACGGCGCAATGGACGGATTAACGCAGGACGAGCGGCGTACGGCGATGACGCTGTGGGCGATGTCTTCCGCGCAACTGTACACGGGTAACGACTTGACCAACTTGGACAGCTTCGGCATCGGTTTGCTCACGAACGACGAGGTCATCGCCGTCAACCAAGCGGGAAGGCCGGCGCATCCGGTATCGACCGCATCCAACCAGCAAGCTTGGTACGCGAATAACGGGGATGGCACGTACACGGTTGCGCTTGTTAACCTGGGCAGCTCCGCCGTGAACGTTACCGTGAACTGGAGCGATATCGGCCTGAACGGAGCCGCGACAGTCCGCGACCTATGGACGCATACGGATCTGGGTTCTTTCAATACCGGATATACTTCGACTAGCCTGCCTTCGCACGCTTCGCGGCTATTGAAAGTAAGGGCGTCGGGCGGCTCCGTGACCGCGAACGACGACGATACCGGCATCAAGTATACGGGCAGTTGGCAACGCAGCTTTAATCGCGGACTGGGCGACTATCTGGACGACGTTCATTTTACGCAAGCGAACAACGATTACTTCGAGTATACTTTTAACGGAACGGGTATCGAGCTCATTATGGAAAAGGATTCTTCGCAAGGCAACGTCGATATCTACGTCGATAATGTCTTCAAGCAAACGGTGAATACCTATAACGCGACCCGCCAGCTTCAACAGACCGTATACGCGATCAGCGGACTTTCAAACGGTTCCCATACGCTGAAAGCGGTGAAGAAATCGGGAACTTACATGCTGCTCGACCAATTGCGGTTCAGCGTTCCTGCAGCGATACCGGTCAACGATACGGACGGAACGATTACGTATTCGGGGACATGGTCGATTAGCGGGAGCAGAGGATTCGGCGATTATTTGGACGACGTGCACTATACGCAAACGAATAACGACTACGCGCAGTTTACTTTTAACGGAACGGGTATCGAACTCGTCACGGAAAAGGATTCCTCGCAAGGGGATATCGACATCTACGTAGATAACGCATTCAAGGGAACGGTTAATACTTACAACGCGACCCGGCAAGTCCAACAGACGGTATATCGGATCTCCGGACTTTCGAACGGCAGCCATACGATCAAGGCCGTCAAGAAATCGGGCACCTACATGTTGATCGATCAATTCAAAGTCTTAAGCAACAAGATCCAGATTAACGATACGGATCCCGGAATCGTATATGCCGGTACGTGGTCTCTTAACGGCAATCGCGGATTCGGGGATTACAACAACGACGTTCACTTCACGCAGACGAACAACGACTATTTTCAATATACGTTTACGGGCACGGGCATTGAGTTCCTGACGGAAAAAGAAGCAGGCCAAGGGGACATCGACGTTTACGTAGACAACGTGTTCAAGGCTACGGTCAGTACGTACAACGGGACTCGTATTGCCAACCAGGTCGTCTATCAAATATCGGGTCTGACTTCGGGCAGCCATACGCTCAAAGCCGTAAAGAAAACGGGCACCTACATGCTACTGGACTCTCTAAGAGTAACGCCGTAATCGAAGACGCAGGCTCTCCGCGCCAGCGGGGGGCTTGCCATTTTGGAGGCTATTCGCATGAACGTCAAAAATAGGCTAAGCCGGCATAATATACGCTACGACCGTCCGGCTGCCACTTTCTTCGAAGGGGCGTTGCTCGGGAACGGGGGCTTAGGGGCCGTCGTCACGACGAGGCCGGACGCGATCGTCATTCATTTCGGACATAACGACGTCTGGGATATCCGGATCGCCGAAAATCATAAAGAGGAAATCGGCACGTTCGAAGACGTATTCGCGAAGCTGAAGGCGATACCAACCCATTACGCTTCGTTGGACGAAGACGAGTGGTACCGCGAATACGTGAAGATGGCCGCCGAAAACTACGCGTTCCCCTATCCGCGTCCGATGCCGTGCGGCTCTTTGCTCCTTGGCTTCGACCAACGGAAGACAGAGGTGCTCGAGCACGAGTTGCATCTCGAGAACGGTATATGCGAGGTTCATTTACTGACGGAGGGCATCCGGTCCGCGCTTCGGGTGTTCGTCGATCAGAAGTCGGACCGGTTGTGGGTCGCGATGAAGGAGGATTCGAATAGCGCGGAACCGGCTATGAAGGTATTCGATCGAATCAAACTGATTCCCGATCCGGAAACGCCTAAAGATTTGCCAGCGTATTCAGCAATCACGGACGAAACGAACGGAAGATTGGCTTTCCGTCAGCCGCTCCCCTATGCCGTTAACGGCAAGGAAGGCGATGCCGAGGATCGGGCGTTTCGATTGTCCGCGTCAGTGCAGGGAGCGGAATCGATGCAACGCGGAACGGGGGATGCGGAAGCGCGGCTGTCTTTACGGGCTGGATGGATCGTCTGCGCGGAGCTGGAGCACGGGCTTTCTTCGACAGTCCCGCAGGTCGAGGAAGAACCGGGATTCGGGGAACTCACGGAAGGGCGGTTGTTGGCGTTTGACGATGTTTTATCCGAATCGAGCGCGGCGTGGGACGAATACTGGTCCCGTTCGGGGGTCGAGTTAGCCGACGAGACGCTCGAAGCCGTCTGGTATCGCAATCTCTACTTCTTTAACTGCTCCGTGAAACCGGATGCATCTTGTCCCGGAATATTCGCGAATTGGAGCTACGGGAAGATCGGCGCGGAATGGCACGGGGATTACCATATGAATTACAATACGCAGCAACCGTTCTGGGTCGCCTTCTCCTGCAACCATGCCGACAAGCATCTGGCGTACGCGAACATGGTCGATCACATCCTGCCGGTCAGCCGTAAGTGGGCGCAAGAGTATTACGGGATGCGGGGCGCGTATTTCCCGCATTCCGCGTACCCCGTGCGGATGACGATGATGCCTTATCCGGTTCCGCATTGGGGATGGGAAATTTGCGAAACGCCTTGGACGGTGCAGAGCTTATGGTGGCACTATCTCTACACGATGGATTTGGCTTTTCTAGCGGATCGCGCTTTCGCGCCGATGAAGGACGCCGTGCTGTTCATGGTGGATTATATGAAACGTCCGGATGCGAGCGGGGAACAGTGGGGCGACGATCTGTACCACATTTTCCCGACCGTCGTGCCCGAGCTGTACGAGTTGACGCCCGGTTTTCGCCAAAACCGCGACTGCCTCGTCGATCTGACGTTGACGAAGTTTCTATTCCGCGCTTTCGCACAGGCATGCGAAGCGCTCGGCAAGGAAACGGAAGAAGCGGCATTGTTGGCGGAATCCAAAGAAGTGCTGAGCCGGTTCCCGGCTTATCCGACGGCGGAATCCGGGCGGGGGACGGTGTTTGTTTCCGTCGCGGGAGAGGATCCGGAAGTCGTCTACAACGTGCCGAACGGCATCTCGACGGTATTCCCGGGGGAGGACCACGGGTTGCATTCCCCGGCGGACGAGTACGCGATCGCCGTCCAGTCTTATCGAAACCACAGGAACGAGGGAGGCAACGATCTCGTGTTCTATCCGATGGCCGGAGCCCGGCTGGGTCAGCTTGACTTAGAGCGGTTCAAACGGCAAATCGCGTATTGCATGCTGCCTAACGGAACCTGCACCGATAAGCTTCTGCAATCGGGCGGACGGTATTCCGATACGACGCCGTTCGACTACATGGCTCCGATGGGCATCTGGTTCGAGAATTTCGCGCTTCCCGCCGTCATTAACGAATGTTTAATGCAAAGTTACACGGGTTCGATCCGACTATTCCCGAATTGGCCGAAGGACAAGCGAGCGGAGTTCTCGACTTTGCGCGCCGTCGGAGGTTTTCTCGTTAGCGCCGCCGTCGAGCAAGGGGAAGTACGATGGGTCGAAATCATCAGCGAGGCGGGCACGAGGCTTCGCTTGCACGATCCGTGGAACGAAAGCCGAATACTGGAACGCGATACGACAGCAGGAGAAAAGATCAGGTTGGTGAAGGAGGCGTGAGAGACATCGGCAATAGTAAAGTCGTTCATGAGCGAGAGGGACTGCCTCATTTCAGCGAAAAGCTGCGCTGTAATGGATCCGCGACAGTAGCGTTTCTGGGAGGGTCGATCACGGAAGGCTTCGGGGCGTCCGATCCCGATCGGACGAGTTGGCGGGCGCTGACCGAACGTTATTTCACGGAGAAATATCCGGACGTCCGGTGGACGTTCGTTAACGCGGGAGTTGGGGGAACGAACTCCTCGCTAGGCGCCCATCGGCTTCGATCGCATGTTCCATTGGCGGATGGGATAGACCTGCTTCTCGTCGAATTCGCGGTTAACGATAGTCAGCATCGCGATCGGTCGGAGGAAGGAAGAGCGGAAACGCTACGCGGCATGGAGGGGATTGTCCGGCAATGCCGGACAGGATCTCCAATGGCGGATATCGCGTTCCTCTATTCGGCCAGCAAGGACAACCTCGCCGAAACCGATCCTTTTTCGATCTCGGTACACGAAGAGGTCGCCAAGCATTACGGTATTCCTTCCGTATCTTTCTGGCGAGAAGCACGGGACTGGCTCGATGCGGGCAATGGACAATGGGAGGAACTGGCCCCGGACGGCGTGCATCCGAACGATGCGGGTTATGCCTTGTATGCGAAAGCGTTATTCGGGTTCCTGGAGCATGCGCTAGGTGGTTCCGAGACGACTGAGCGAGAGGCGAATTACAGCGAATGCAATCCTCTAGCCCCATTAAGAGAGGATAATTACGAGTTTGCCGCGATGTTGGATGCAACTAACGTGTACGATCTGCTAGACGTAAAATGGAGCGATAAACCCGAACCACTCGTGAATTGGAGATACGACGCCAAACATCTCGCGGCCGAGGAAGCAGGCGCGGAGTTTAGCTTCGAAGTCTACGGACGCGGCGCGGGATTGCTTCTTCTATGCGGGCCGGATACGGGGATATTTGAATTCTCCGTGAACGGCGGAGAGTATCGGGCTCATAATCCGTTCGACGAATGGTGCCCGCTCTTTAACCGTCCCGTGATGATTTCCCTGGTCTCGCAAACGAATGAAGAAAACTTGCGAATTAATGTCAGGAACACGCCGCTTAAAGACGAGCGAAGCACGGGCTATACGCTGCGGATGCTGGGGATTTTGCGTCATTAACTTGTAGCAGTTAGGGTGTAATTATTTTGTCCAATATTTGCATTGACGAGCTTATTATGAGGTGATATGATATATTTCGTTGTCGCGTTGAACTTTGACGCAATGGCGATATGCGGTCGTGGCGGAATTGGCAGACGCGCTAGATTCAGGTTCTAGTGGTGTAACAGCCGTGGAGGTTCGAGTCCTCTCGACCGCACCATACCTTCAACCCAAACTCTTCCTTCGGAAGGGTTTTTTTTGTATGCCGAAAGAATAATCATTTGTGCAGACTCGTGGTAAACTCAACAACTGATTCCGGTATGACTATCGGATTGCCAACAGCATAAGCCGCATGCGGCGCTTAGGGACGTTCGTCATTCGTCAGCGAATCGATACTTGTGTTGCAAAACAACATTTTTCGTTGTTTTAATGAGTAGTTAGTCCCGATGTTGCTAGTTATGATAATGATATCAAAAAGCGTCGAGGTGAAACATGAAATCGAAAGCGGTCTCGCTGGTAACGAATAATCCAATTAAAAAGAAATCAGTTTGGTCGCAATTTGTCAGACAATGGGACACGCAAATCATGATTATTCCAGGGATCATATGTGTATTCATTTTCAGTTATGCTCCGATGTATGGGGTTTTAATGGCTTTTAAAAATTACGATTTGTTTAAGGGCTTTTCTGCAAGCCCATGGGTAGGCATTAAGCAATTTGAAACCTTCTTTCATGCTCCTGAGTTTTCGTATGTACTAAGGAATACTCTTTGCATCAGTATGCTGAAGTTGTTGATTGGTTTCCCCGCTCCGATAATTCTTGCTTTGATGTTGAACGAAGTTCGTTTCATGGCATTTAAACGGATTATTCAAACCGTCACCTATTTGCCTCACTTTTTATCCTGGGTCATAGTGTCCGGTTTTGTCGTATCCATGCTGGCGACGGATAACGGAAGTTTAAACATGCTCTTACAAGAAGTACATCTGATTCAGGAGCCGATTAACTGGTTGTCTGTTCCTAGTTATTTTTGGACGATTCTCATTTCGACGAATGTTTGGAAAGACGTTGGATTCGCATCGATCGTTTATTTAGCCGCTATAGCCGGTATCGATCCACAATTATTCGAAGCGGCTTCAATAGACGGTGCCGGAAGGTTTAGGCAAATATTTGTGATTACGATTCCATCGATTTTGCCAGTTATAATCATTTTTATGATTTTGGCGATAGGAAATATATTAAATGCAGGATTCGACGACATTTTATTGTTGGCGCGAAACCCGATATTAAGAAATGTTTCGGATGTTATCGATACTTATGTCTATCGAGTCGGAGTCATGAATTCTCGTTACTCATATGCCACTGCCGTAGGACTGTTTAAATCCTTAATTAGTGTTGCGCTGTTGACTTTCGCTAATAGGCTAGCTAGAAGATCGGGAAACAGTTTGTGGTAAAAAAATGAAATTCCGTAAACGCAAATGAAGAAGGAGAGATTGAACGTGAAAAATAAAAAGGTTGTGTTTAGCGAGGCATGGAAAGTTGAGGTGTTGCAGGACAACCATTTCAACCCAAAGCTTTCAGCTAACGAGGTTCTGCTTAAAAAACGTTACACTTTGATTAGTCCCGGTACGGAGTTAGCATGCCTGTCCGGCAATGAAAGTTGGTTTTCCATGCCGACAGTACCGGGTTATTCTGCGGTCAGCGAAATCATTGAGACGGGAATCGACGTGAAAGATTTCAATGTCGGTGATGTTGTCTTTCATTATGGGACCCACTCCGAATACGAGGTTGCGAAAGTTGACGGCGTATTTCTTAAAGTTCCCGACGGTATTGATTTAACGTGGGTTCCCTTTGTCCGAATGGCAACAGTAGCCATGACAAGCATCAGAGTTTCGAATATCGAACTTGGAGACATGGTCATGGTTACAGGCCTTGGGCTCATAGGCAATATGGCTTCACAACTAGCCGCACTACAAGGCGCTTCGGTTATCGGCATTGATCTCTCGCAGCAGCGATTGGAAATTGCTCGTGAGTGCGGAGTAGAGCATGTGCTTGCCGGTAATGCCGATGTGAAAGAAAAAGTTAGGGGAATAACCACAGATAGAGGGGTTTCAACGCTTATTGAAGCAACAGGTGTACCTAGTGTTTCCTTGGACCATGTTTCATCCGTCGGAAAATACGGCGAAGTTATTTTGCTTGGAAGTCCGCGGGGGGCGTGCGAGGCAAATGTAACCGATTTGCTTAATCGCATCCATCTTAATGATCTAGGTTGCATTTCCTTTAAAGGGGCCCACGAATGGCGCTATCCATTGATGCCAGACGTGTTCGTAAAACATTCCCTTGTTCGCAATTCGAGGATCGTATTCAAGTTGATGCAACAGAAAAAAATAAAGATTGAACCGTTAATCAGCCATATCTTGCTGCCGGACGAGGCTCCTTCCGCTTATGAAGGACTTCGCAATAAGAAAGACGAGTATAGCGGCGTACTATATAAATGGCAATAAGGAGGAGCCCTAATGATCAGAGGATTGACCAGAGCCGGAATCGGGGGAGTCTCCGATGAACAATTGATTAAATTAGCGGCACGATACGGGTTTAGCGCCGTAGATATCGATGCATTGGCATTGATTAATAATCGGGGACTACCGGCGGCTCGCGAATTGCTGGAGCAGAATGGAGTAACCATTGGCTCTATCGAATTACCTGTCGAGTGGCGGGAATCCGATACGAAGTTCCGTCAAAGCATGAAAGATCTCGCAGTAACGGCAGAAGCAGCTGCTGCGTTGGGCTGCAGAAATTGCTGTACTTACATTCTCCCATCTACGGATGAAGAGCCGGCAGCCTACATGGCGCAGACTATCAAAAGGATGAGAGTGATTGCAGCTGTTCTGGAAGTCTACGAAATCCGGTTGGGATTAGAATTCGTTGGACCGCATCATCTTCGTACGAATTGGAAATATCCTTTCATTTGGACAGTGAAGGACACCCTGTTAATGATTGGCGCGATTGGACGGCCGAATGTAGGCCTTCTTGTAGATACCTATCACTGCCATACGACAGGGTTTACCTCTCAAGATTTGCTTACGCTGAACAAGGAACAAATCATTCATGTTCATATTAATGATGCCTACGATCTTCCAATAGAACAATTAACAGACTATGACAGATTATACCCGGGAGAGGGTGTTATAGACCTTGCGGGAATGATGGGCAGTTTGCAGAAAATCGGATACTTAGGAGCCGTTTCGCAAGAAGTTCTAAGAGCGGTATCGCCATCTGAATCGATCGATGATCTCCTCATGCGGTCGAAAAGCGGATTCGATAAGGTGTTCCTAAGTGATAGCCAAGGGGCACAAATATGAAGCAAAGTGTTAGTAATAGAACGATGAGTGCGGCGATTTACAGTTCGTTGCTACTTCTTGGCTTGGTTACATTGTATCCGTTCTGGAACTCGGTTGTCATAGCGTTTAATTCCGGGTCCGACACTTCAATGGGAGGCGTGACTTTCTGGCCAAGAGAGTTTACATTGGAAAATTTCAAAATTGTTTTGCAAGATAACCGAATCATACACTCTTTTATCGTATCTGTCTTACGGACGGCGATAGGAACGTTCCTTTCAATCTTTTTTACGTCAATGTTTGCCTACGGAATGTCCAAGAAGAACATCGTATTCAAAAAATATTATATGGTATTCTGCGTCATTACAATGTATTTCAGTGGAGGGTTAATTCCCTACTTCCTGTTAATTCGAAACTTGGGAATGATGAATTCCATATGGGTGATGATTATTCCCTCGATTATAAGTGTGTGGAATATGATCATTTTCCGTACTTTCTTCAACGAGTTGCCCGACGCGCTCGAAGAATCCGCAACTTTGGACGGTTGCAATGCGATCAGCACGTTCTTTCGCATCATTGTGCCCGTATCTGGACCTGTTATCGCAACCTTATCCCTGTTTACGGCAGTATACCATTGGAACGACTGGTTTACAGCGACCATCTTCATAAACAAAGCCAATTTGACTCCTATTCAAACACTTCTCCAACAAATTTTGAACTCTAATATCGCTTCGGAGATGCTGCAACAAGCTTCGGGAGGAAATGCCGCCGCGTTAGAGCAATTAAATCGGCAACAAACAATCACGACTAAATCATTAAGCATGGCGACTATGGTGGTCAGCACCGTTCCGATTATGATGGTCTATCCCTTCTTGCAAAAATACTTCGTAAAGGGAGTTCTCGTCGGATCCATAAAAGGTTGAACTCCACGATTCTTAATGTTTAACCATTGAATGGGTTAGCATAAAACCATATTTTTGAGAGGGGTATTAGTATGTTGAAAAGAAAGAAATTTATCGTGTTCACAGTATTCGTTTTATGCATGACGCTAATTATTTCGGGTTGTTCCAAAAATAACACCGCTAAAGAGCAACAAAGTACAGCAAGCCAAACCGCTAGCGAATCCTCTACGGCGGCAACAAGCGAAGTCTTTCAACTTGGAAGCGAGCCCTTGGATTTAACGTTTTACGGAAATTATGATTGGATGACTGTCGATCCCTGGGGTATCGATCCAGGAACGCAATGGATCAAGGAAAATATGAAAGTCAATATTACCCCAATACAATCGGGAGGGGCAGCTGAACAAAAGTTTAGCACGATGGTTGCTTCCGATAACTATCCGAATATTATGTTATTGGAGCGCGGTTCGAACATAGAGAAGCTTCGTCAGGCAGGTAAGTTATTTGCCTTAGACGATTATTTGGACAAATACCCGAATTTAAAGAAATATGCTGGAGAAGCGACTCTTAATATGTTGCGTTCACCTGACGGTAAATTGTATCAATTCCCGAACTGGTACACGAATAAGCCAACGGGTAACGCGGGTTATGCCATCAACACAAAAATATACAAAAGCCTTGGATCGCCTAAGTTAGAAACTTTCGACGATTTGTATGATTACTTAAAACTAGTGAAAGAAAAATATCCGAAGGTCGTTCCGCTTGAAGTCGATGATAAGGCTAGAGGTTTGGAAATGATGATGTCGGGATTTGGCGTATTGCCTAACAATATCTACATCCGCGCTTTTCAAGATGGCAATCAGATGACGGATATGTTCAAAAATCCGGTGTATAAGCAATTTTTGACTTTCGGCAGCAAACTGTTCCGCGAAAAATTAATTACGCAGGACGCCTTAACTCAGACGTCTGATCAAGTTAAAGAAAAACTGAATTCAGGCCGCGTCGCTGTTTTTGCTGGCACGGATATGGTCGAATACATTAGAGATGCACGAATCAAGATTAGATCGGTTGACCCGGAAGCGGATTACCAAGCCATTTGGCCGCTTCATGCGGAAGGGGTCAATCGGGATCAAGTGTTTACGAGCGCTTATAATACCCTTGGTTGGAACGTCAACGTTATCACAACATCGACTAAAGATCCTGAAAAAGCATTCGCGCTTATGGATTGGCTGACAGGCCCTGACGGACAAAGGACACTGTGGTGGGGACCTCAAGGAACATATTACGATGACACAACGGCAGATGGCGCACCGATCATGAACGATAAATGGAATTCGACTTCTGAAGAAGAGAAAAACAAGCAAAAACTGGGGACTTGGGATTACTGGGGGAACACCGGATATGTTGATCCTGCCAAAGGAGCAATCAATAACAGTATGCCGGAAGAGAAAAAAGACTGGATGACTACGGTACTGAATGATGTTGTATGGAAAACATCCGCTGATATAACGCAATTCGTCAATCTTACTCCCGACCCAACTTCCGAGGAAGGTCAAGTTATTCAGGCAGTGAATGATTTGTACGAACAATACTTCGGTAAAATTATTTATGCGAAAAGCGATGCCGAAGTCGGGAATTTGTTGGACGATGCAAGTCAAGCGGCCAGTAAAGTCGGTTACGATAAGTACTTAAAATTTGTCACGGACAAGTGGCAAGAAAACGTGACGAAAATGAAACAATAATTTTTCCTGAAATAATTGTTACTGGAGGTACAGAACGAGGTGATATTCTACTCGTCCTGTACCTTTGCGTACTTGATGTTATCCTTGTTTGCGTTGGTATGACGGAAAAATCGTGCTATAGTCAGATTAAAGAAGATTGTATGCGTTTTCATTCGTAAAGTATAGAAGAAGGGAGATCATAATGTATAACGTACTTCTAGTTGACGATGAAATTCTGGATTTAGAAGGATTAGAACGGTTTACCCCCTGGAATAAATTAAATATGAACGTTGTTGCTATGGCAAATAGCGGGTTTGAAGCTTTGCGTATTCTTGACAAACAATCTATCGATTTACTTATTACTGACATACGGATGCCGATCATGTCCGGCATAGAATTAGGAAGGCAAGCGTTTGAAATTCAGCCTAATATAAAGATTATTTTTATTAGCGGTTATGAAGATTTCAATTCGGCCAAGCAGGCCATTTCTCTTAATGCCCTCGGCTATATCTTAAAGCCGGTTGATGACAAGGAAGTCTTTCATGTACTAGAGGAGGCCAAGCATAGCTTGGATACGTCTTTACATCAGAGAAAGATTTCCGATGCCTTAGAACAGTCCATGCCGTTTATGTGGAACGAATTGTTTCAAAAATGGCTGGAAGGGGCCGACCTATCCCCGCCGCTCATCGAAATGTTCAAAAGCTCGGGAATTCTAAAAGGAAGCGGACTTTATAGTATCGTTATTTTTGAGTTGGACGATATTTTATGGAAAATGGGTAATTATTCGGATGAAGAACGGAAAAATAAAATCGATCAAGAATGCCATCGACTTCAATCCTTGTGCCGTGAAGAAGGCATGATTTATTTTTGCAGAATTGATGATCATCGGATTGCCTCTTTAATGCATGCAAAGGATATGAGGCTTCGTTTAGATCGGATTATATTAAAGATGAGGCAAGGATTTTTAACCGTTACGGCAGCCGTGGGTGCTGAAGTGGAAGTGGAAAGCATACCCACTTCCTATCCAATCACTAAAAGTATGTTGTCTTATAAATTTTTTTACGGAAAAGACAGAATTATAGAACAATCCGATACATGCGATCAATTAGATGCCATCCAAATTAATCTAGACTACATGCTGCAAATCATGTTTACGGCCATGTCAAACTATGAGTTGGTGAAAATAGATGATTGCATTGAGGATTTTTTCGATCATATCCGTAGTTTGGGAAAGAAGCTGTCCGTTTATCACGTAGTGGTTCATATCATTACGAAACTAGATTCATTCCTCGTAACGATGAATGAAAATATACAAAGCATACTCGGAATCGAACCTATTAAATTGGATGTTATTTATCATTTCGAAACAATAAAGGAGCTTAAATCTTGGTTTCGGAGAAGTGTTTTTGAAATATCGGAAGTGCTGCACCGAAAAAAAATGAAAAAAAACAATAAAATCGTGGCTCAAATTATCCATTTTATTGAAGGGAAAATCAATCGAGATTTCACCCTCCGAGATGTCGCGAATCATCTTTCATTTTCTCCCAACTATTTGGGGCGAATTTTCCGCGATGAAACCGGCGAGAACTTCAGTGATTTCGTTATTCGCAAAAGACTTGAGAAGGCCCAGGAATTGCTTGGGAATCCGAAGCTCAAAATATACGAGGTTGCCGATCTTGTGGGTTACAAGCAATTAACCTATTTCAGCCGACAATTCAGAGAAGCTTTTGGTATGACGCCGGGCGACTTTCGAAGGAAAAGTTGAGGTTATCTAGATGAAGCGCATATTATCCAATCGTTTCATTCCTTTAAAGTATAAATTGATGGCCTCCTATTTTGTATTTAGTCTTCTTCCGGTTATCGTCGTAGGATCTATTTCTTATAACGCTTCCGTGAAGGCGATTCAACAACAAACGGAAAATAATTTACAAGGTACGCTGATTCAAATTCGTGAAAATATCGTCTATAAACAGGAAGACGTTAAGAGGTTATCGGAGCAGTTATATAAAGATTACAATTTGCAAATAAAATTGCTACGACTCAAAGAGGGGTGGTCGAGTTACGAGACGACTACGAACTACTTGATTCCAACACTAGAGAGTATTATGAAGATGAACCGGTATAATGTTTTGTTGGAGGTTTATATTTCCAATGAGGCCATACCTGAAGTTTACGGCAATCGAGATCCGGATATCGATCATGTCAACGATCCTAATCGTTTTGACTTGCTTCACTTCAGCAGGTTGGATAACACGCTTTGGTATAAGAATCTCCAGATCCCCGTCACCACATTCGGATACGATTATGTCTGGGAGCAGGTGGATACGGATGCCCGTTTTAACCAATTTTCGTTGATCCGGCGATGGATAGATTTCAATAGCGGCAAGAATATCGGTCTATTTCGCACGGTCGTAAATATCTCGGATTTACTCGATGTCGTCGATCATAATAAAATCGGTGCGGAGAGCTCATTGTTTGTTTATGATGATAGCGGAAAGCAGCTCAAATATTCCAGCAATTCTTCAGGAAACAGCGGTGACGGCGTAACCTTGAGGAGTTTGAAGAATATAGCAAAGAACGATCAATATTTACGATTGGAGGAAGAGATTCCGGACTTGAATTGGAAATTAGTGGCGCTTATACCCAATTCGATTTTGTTGGAAAAATCTAAAATCGTCAAACAAATCACGATAATCGTATGCCTAATAAGCGCATCGCTGCTTTTCGTAATGGGCATTTTCATTTCACGCTATTTTTCCAGCCGTGTAAATCGAATTGTTAAATCCATGAACGCCGTAAGGTCCGGAGATTTTAACCAACGAATCGAATTTCATTCAAAGGATGAATTCGCCCAAATCGCAAATGCATTTAATCGAATGGGTAAAGATATCGACCGGCTTATTGAAGAAGTGTACGTGGCCAATCTTCAAAAAAAAGAGGCCGAATTGGAAGCACTTCAATCCCAAATCAACCCGCACTTTCTATACAATACGCTATCTTCGATTAGTCGACTGGCCCAATTTGGCGAGATGGATAAGCTGCACCAAATGGTTATGGGCCTAGCAAAATTTTATAGGTTAACTCTAAACGAAGGAAGAACAATTATTAACGTGAGTAATGAACTGGAGCAAGTACAGACTTACATGGAGATTCAGAAAATCAAATATCGCGAGAGATTAGAAGTCATATACGATTTTGAGCCCGAAGTTCATAAATATACGACAATAAAGCTTATTTTGCAGCCGTTCGTGGAAAATGTACTCATTCATGCGTGGTATGGCGATCATATTGGGATAAAAGTTGCTGCTAATCGAGAAAATGGCATGATTGTATTCAGAATTATCGATAACGGGGTCGGGATAGACAAAAATACGCTTGATCAAATCACTAACCGGAATGGTGTTCAGGTAGGTTACGGCATTCGGAATGTTGATGAGAGGATCAAACTTCAATACGGTGGAAATTACGGAGTTACGTTGTACAGTCGCCCTGGTATAGGAACGACAGTACAAATTACGATTCCGGAGATCGCTACTGGATTGGAATCAAAATTTATTGTTTAGTTTACGTTATACGAATCCGCATTTCGCTAATCAAACGCCAAATGCGGATTCGCTACCTTATGTGCCCGTCAGCTAGTTAATGTTGCCATACACGGACGTAGTCTACCTTCATCGTATTCGGTATAACCGTAGGGCCGCCATAAGGCGTTCCGACAGCGTAGTCTAAAATTAGATACATCGGAGTCGAAGTGATTCCCGAAGTCAGCGTGCCCACGAGAACTCCATCATAATAGTATTTAACAATACCCGGTTCCCAGTCGGCGCCAAACGTATGCCAGCCGGTATAATCGCCGGAAACGCTTGCTCCTGGATTACCGGATGAAGAGATGAAATGATAAGCTGCTTGACCTCCTAGCCCTTCCATAATGTCCATTTCCCCATCAGTTGGCCAGTTTTGTCCGTCCGCCCAAAATGCAGGCCAGTTTGCGATGACTCCCGTACTGGAAGCCGGTAAGTAGATTCGGGCTTCAAAAGCACCATAAGTAAATTGTTTATGTCCATTAGTATTAATCAATCCGGAACGATAGGGATAAGTTGTGCCACTTATCGTAACGGGGCTAGAAATAGCGGACAAAGATAATGATCCGCTTCCAACACTAACACGTGCTGGATCGAATGCGGCTAGCTCATAACTATTGACCGGAGGAGTAATTTGTCCGGTTGCTCCAAACCAATTGGAATTCCATATCGCCGAATCCAAAGTGGTTCCATTAAAATCATCTGAAAAAACCAAATTCCAGCTCCCTGATATGCCTGTTGGCATTGGCGTTGAATCGGGTGCTGTGACGGAGAAATCATCCCCATACCCGTATCCCGCAGTGCCTTTCCACAGAAAGATTTCTGCGGAAGTATTGCTTGCCCCTGTTGTAAATGAAATGGTTTGTTGCGTATAGCTGGTGTTGCTTGTCGAATAGGCGATTTGACTGCCACCATAATTTTTTACCCCGATTGAGACGTTACCGCTTGCTACCTTAAACCAGCCAGTCAAAGTGTACGTCGTATTCGGACTCAATCCGCTTATGGTCTGGCTAAAGGAGCTGTTGCCTCCAGTACCTTCAACTCTAGCGCTATAAGTGCCGGTATGCGCGTTATTATTAACGACCGTGTAGATACCAGCACCAGTCCAAGGCGATATACTGCCCGTTTCAAACCCGGGATTACCAATCAGATTTGTGCTTGCTGATGCAATTTTAGGTATTGATATTGTACTTAATAAAGCTAAAACGGTCAGTGTGCTTAGCAAGTACTTAATCGTTTTTCTCATGGTCTAATAACCTCCTCGAATTTTGTTTTGCTAATCTTCGGAACGTTTCCTCTCAATTAGCCTATTCTGGGCAAGCGCACCTCTCTTCCTCTAATATATGAAAAATCATTTGAACAAATGGAGAATATCACAGATCATTAAATCAAAATACGCGACTTATCAACGAGATTTGGTAATTTGCAATCCATTTGTTTCGCGGATGAAAGGAATGTATATTCGTTGATACGACGAGTTAGAAAGATGGAATATACAGAGAACGGAAGTATTAATTTTGATTGAAAAATATCATCTTTTGTTGTTTAATGCAGTTCTTTAATTTAAGTGTAAATGCTACCATGTGCTTAAGATTTAAGTTACGTACGGACTTAAATCTTAAGGTAATAACCGCGATAATCAAAACCATTCTATATGATCCCTTAATTATATGATTTGAGGGGGCAGGAGGTTAAATGTCTGTGAATAAATCGTATAAACAATTAATTTGCGTAATACTCATGTTTGTTTTACTGGCATCTTCAGTTTATATGCCTGTATATGCCTCGGGAAGCACTAATCTAGTAGTTAATCCTGGGTTTGAAACCGGTAGTTTATCGCCTTGGACTGGTGCTGGCACATTTGCAGTAGTTAATAACAATGCATTATCTGGTGCTTATAGCGCAAGAATCGAGGGTACTGGAGGCAATAGTTCCTTCATTCAAACCATCTACGGATTACGTCCAAATACAACCTACATAATAACCGGATGGTACAAAGTGGAAAGTGGCAGCGTCTCTATCGGAGTTATAAATTATGGAGGCGATCAAATCGCTTATTCCACAAGCAGTACCAGCTATGAAAAGGAAACATTCACTTTTACTACTGGAGCAAGTAATACTTCCGCACAAATCTTTTTGTGGAAAGGGGATGCGGGTTATGGGTATGGGGACAACTTTTCTGTCACCAGTTCGGATTCAGAAACTGGTTCTGAACCGGGAACTATCCCGGATCCAGATGCACCTAAGCCGATAGGTATGCCTGGTAACTGGGACCTCGTCTTTGCAGATGAGTTTGAAGGGAATAGCTTAGATAATAACACGTGGAACCCAAGCTGGTACGGCGCGCCCGGAGAAGTAAGCCTTCCAGTCAACAGTTATGAGTTTGCTGCATACGATCCGGCGCAGGTCAGTGTTGAAAGCGGTTACGTATCTTTGACCGCCATCTCTAATCCCGCTACTATTAACGGTACTACCTATCCCTACCGTACTGGTATGATTCATAGTAACGGAAAAAAGCAATTTACTTATGGTGCCTTTGAAGCCAGAATTTATTCACCTGCTGCAAGTGAAGGTGTCATGGCGAATTGGCCTGCATTTTGGACTGATGGACAAAACTGGCCAACTGATGGGGAAATGGACATTATGGAAGGGCTAGGAGGTCAAGCGGCTTATCATTTCATCTCTGAATCCGGAAATCCAGGTTTTAGCGTCCCAGGTGATTATACCGGCTGGCATACATTTGCTGCAGATTGGGAGCCTGGCATTGTTAACTATTACTATGATGGAGTTCTCGTGGGTACGCTGACTTCGGGTATCACTTCGTCTCCGATGTATCTGATTCTAACCTACGCAGTTGGTATTCCTTATGGAGGTCCTGTAGTTATCCCGAGTACTATGAAAGTAGATTATGTTCGTGTATGGCAACATACACCTTCACCAGGCTTTACATCAGGAGTTGCTCAAATAGAAGTTCAGCCTGATCATACTGCATCCATTGATATTGTGCGTGCAGATGACGTGAAGAATGAGTCGGGAACCTTCGAGCTCGACTTGCCGGACGGCTGGTCTGTGGCATCCGGTCAAAGCTTTACAGCAAACAGCAGCAAAGACACCATCACACTGAATGTTCCGAAAAGTTACAATAAATTCAAAGATGTCATTCGTATTACGCCGGTTGTAGGTGAGACACGGTATCCAACTATGGAAATTAAATCGACAACACTAGGTCTTTATACAACTGAAGTCTATCCAACATTAAACAATGCAACTGACGGATACCTCATCAATTTTAAATTCAACAATACTTCGTTCAGTGCGTTTAACAATCTCAGTGTAAAAGTCCAAGGGCCTAACGATTGGTCACAAATAAAAACAATTTCCAAGGTCGACTCTAAAGGATCCAGAGTTGTAAGTTTTCCGGTTCCAACGCTTGACAAGTATAACCTGCATGATTATATCTTTACTTTGCAGTTATCTGATGACTACTCCGTTACCCTAACACGACCGATAAACGCTTTGATTGCGGTGAAAGCTAAGAAGCCGATCACGATTGACAGTTCCATCGATTCTGTTAATTGGGAAGATGCCGCTTCTTTCGTTCTGGATCAGCAATCACAGACATCCGGCGAGTGGACTGGTCCGGATGATTTAAGTGCGAAGGGTAAAGTGAAATGGGATGATGACTATCTCTATTTGGCTATTGATGTAAAAGATGATATCCATTCTATGGTTAAAAACAATAATTTAGATAGATGGGATGGGGACAGTGTACAGATTGCAATAGATCCGGCCCGTGCGGCTGGACCTGTTACTGGAGGACCGCATCTGGGGTTTACAGCAGCTTTGAATTCCATTACAGGTGCGTACGGTGTTTCCGTTGACCGATCCGGCTATCCAGAGCTACATCTTAGTAATGGTCAGCTGTTATCACAGAGTCAGGTTGTTGTGAAGCGGGATGAAACAAGCAAAACAACAGCGTATCGAATTGCCTTTGCATGGTCGGAGATTATGCCGGCTGCCTACAGAGATGCGAAGGACATCGGTATCGCAGTTGTTGTGAATGACAGCGATGGGTCTGCAAGAAAAGGCTGGATTAAATATATGGACGGCATTGCTAGCGGTAAAGATCCAGCGCAGTTCGGCGATTTGCTTCTTACCGAGACGACTAGCCACGAGCAACCGAGTCAAGGAACATCACCGGTTGGTGGAAACCCGCCACTTGACGGTGGAAAGGTGACCGTCACAGCAGATATGATCGTCGTGGCTGACGGAAAAACCAAGATTGAGCTCCCGATCTCCTCCTATATTGTAGATCTTCCGGCTAGCCTCCTTAATTTGCAAACCAGTCAGATGCTGGAACTTAGAAAGGATAATTTGTCGCTCGGTATTCCAGCTGCCGTATTGAATCAGCTTCTTGGGAAGCTCACGACGGAGCAGCTTGCGAACAGCCAAATTCAGTTGCGTATGGAACCGCTTGGAGACACGGAAGCACGTGAAGCGATATCCCGAAGCGAAGCGGCTTCCCATGCTGCAATCCGTCTTTCCGGCGATGTGTACAATTTTGAACTGTCAATTCTGACGCCGGATGGCACAAGCACGGTCGTCTCGACCTTCGATCAGCCGTTGACGCTTCGCCTTAAAGCCGATGCGGATATCGATAGGGGTCTGGGAGGCATCTATTTCGTAGCCGACAACGGTACAATTTCGTATATCGATGGCGTCTACCGAGATGGATATTTTGAAGCGAGCATCAGCCACTTCAGCAAATATGCGATTCTTGAAGTGAATAGAACCTTTACCGACTTACTACCCTCGCATTGGGCCAATCGGACGGTAAAGGAGCTTGCTGCCAAACAAATCGTGGATGGAACAAGCGCGACGACTTTCGAGCCGGACCGAAAGATTACGCGGGCGGAGTTCGCTGCGCTGTTGGTTAACGCGTTGAAATTGACGAAGCCTGCCGAGCACCGTTTCGACGATGTGGCGCCGACCGCCTGGTATGCAGGACCAGTGTCGATCGCATATGGCGCCGGGATTGTGAGCGGCAAAAGCTCGGAAGCGTTCGATCCGAGCGGATCGCTCACACGCGAAGAAATGGCGACGATGCTGGTCAAAGCTTACCATGTTAAGTATGGCGCAAAGGAGATCGCGGGCGGCAAGACGTTTGCGGACGCCGACCGGATCTCCGGTTGGGCGGAACTTTATGTCCATGAAGCCGCTGATCTTCAACTGCTGCAGGGGCGCGGCAACGGACTATTCGTACCCAAAAGCTTGACGACGAGAGCCGAAGCGGCACAAGCGATCTACAACCTCATTTAACAGGCGTTAATAAACATCATTCTTAGAATGGTCAGACTGTTAGAAACCTCTCTTTAATAAGATAACAGCTACCCCAGAACAATCGCCCTCTACTTGGCATTCATAGCCAGGTGGAGGGCGATCTTCTTCATGTTCGGTTTAAATGATCGAGTCGTGGACATTGCCCGGCGATTATTACGGGACGGATATCCTCTGTATTCGATTCGGCTGTCAAGCTTCTCGGTCCGCGTCCGCATGACGGCCAAACGTTTCATAACGTATATTTTCCGATGTTGTATTAGCGTTAATAGAATTGTCCCATTCGGCGATACTCGCGTGGAGACATGCCTTCCCATCTGCGGAAGGTACGGCTGAAATAATGAATATCGTCATAGCCGACAGTCTGTCCGATCTGTTCGACCGTTCGGTCCGATTGTCTTAGCAACCGCTTCGCTTCGCGATGTCGGATGGATTGCACGAATTTATTCAGCGATATGTTGAATACGTTTTTGAATTGCTTGCCGAGATAATCCTCATGAAGGTTCATTAGCTTTGCCAGCGTCTGGTTCGAGCAATCCTGACTATAATGTCCCTCGATCCAGTCGATAACCGGTTGGAGGCGCTCGCGTGCCGATGCGATCCGGAAGGATTCCATCGTACGCGAGCGTAACAATTGAATCAGAATATCGATCATCATCCCTTTACATACGGCTTCATAACCAGGTTTCCCGGACTCGAACTCCCCAATCACGCGCTCCATGCTCCGCACGATCTCAGGTGAAGGTACGAAGATAGGATGCGTGCTATACCGTTCTTGACCGCTGATAACCGCTTCGCGACAAAATTCAGCCTGATCTGCATCCGGATGCTTAACGATAATATCCTGGTCCGCGACAATATCGAATTCATCGAAGAAATCGAAATGAATACCGAGAAACAATGCGCGATTGGAGCCGATTGCAAGCCGATGCGACACGCCAGCGCCGATGAATAAGAGCTCGCCGGTAGAAAGCGCGTATTCCTCCTCTCCCAGGTAGGCGGTGATATGGCCTTCCTGAACGTACAGCAATTCGAAGTCATAGATCCGGCGCAGCGGGTATTCGCTTAATTTTACCGTCTGATGCAGTTGCGCCCAGTGGACGCTCGGTGACAGATCGACGAATGTCGAAGGTTGTGGGATCGGAAATTTCACATCGGAAAAATCCACATTTTCCACTCCAATATGAAAATCATTTTCCTGAAAAATATACTATCATAGGGATAATCATTGAACAAGGAGTGGAGAAGATGATCGGAAAAGATCAAGTCGTAAACGAGTTGAATGCCGAGTATACATTATCGAATGTGCAGCTTAATCAGTACGAGCGGGACGGACATATTCTGCTTCGGGAGCTGGCATCGCCAACGCTTATCGAGCGCTTTCGCCCGTTGATTGTTGAAGAAGTGCAACGATTGAATGGGGAGAAACGGCCGCTTGAAGAGCGGGACACTTACGGGAAGGCATTCCTGCAAATCCAGAATTTGTGGGAGAAAAGCGAAGCGGTCAGGCCGTTCGTCTTTGCCCGTCGATTCGCCCAGGTTGCCGCTCGTTTGATGGGGGTATCGGGAGTTCGCATGTACCACGACCAGGCACTGTTCAAAGAACCGGGCGGCGGGTACACACCATGGCATCAGGACCAGATCTACTGGCCTGTGGATACAGACAAAACGATTACGCTGTGGATGCCGTTGGTCGACATCCCGTCGGAGGTCGGTTCGATGACTTTCGTTTCAGGCTCTTATCATCACGGGTATATTAGCAAGCTTGAGATTTCCGATCAGTCGCACAAGACGCTCAAGGAATACATTGAAGCGGAAGGGTTGCCGCAAGTCGAATATGGAGCCATGGCCGCGGGTGATGGAACGTTCCATGCGGGATGGACGCTTCATTGCGCGCCAGGCAATCCGACTCCGAACACCAGAGAGGTAATGACCGTCATCTATGTCGCCGATGGGACGACGGTTCTTGAGCCGGATACGAATGCGCGAAAGCGGGATCTGGCGAATTGGATGCCCGGGTTGAATGGCGGCGACGTCATCGACAGTCCGTTGAATCCATTGATGTACGCAAGCGACCAAGAATAAAACCCAGGAAGCCTACTTCGGTATGGCTTCTTTTTTTTGAAAAAGAAACAGACCTCCAACCCACTTATAAAGTGTGGATGGAGGTCTGTTTTATTCCTTTTATTTTGTTGCCAGCCAAGCATCGATTTGTTTCTGTTTCTCGGCAATGATCTTGTCGAGGCCAGCTTGCTTCATACGTGTAATGAACTTAGGAAGGAATATTTCGGGATCCACTGTTCCCGTTGCAATGCTAGGCAACAGTTCGTCTCTCACGTTCGCAACCGCGGCGATTTCCGTTTTGACAGGCTCGGCGTCGAAATTAAAACCAAGGATTTTGCTCGGTACGCCAGAATCGTTATACTCTTTGAACAAATCCCATTTCTTAGTGTTCTGACCTACCAAGAAGTGATTCAAGAATTGGTTTCCGAACTCCCAGAAGGCATTAGGGAAATAGCCGGAATTTTGTCCGGTTAAACCGGGTGCGAAATCAATTACGTTATCGACATCCGTTTTCACGAAATGCGTGCCTTCAACGCCGTAGTTAAGGATATTGTTAACGATCGGATCCATATTTACGAGTTCAAGGAACATTAAGGCGCGTTCAGGATTTTTGGATGAGGCTACTACTGCATTCATTGAACCTTGCGTGTCATTGGATGTGATAAACGGTGTCGTAATCGAGAACTGTTCAAGCTCGTAACCGTAAGATGCGCCAATTTCCTCATTAGCAAGCGGCTTTGTCGTTCCGCCGATTAAGAAAACTTTCTTTCCTTTTCTATCCGCAGTCGCATCTTTAACGATTGTAGCATCTTTACGAATATATCCCGCTTTGTAGTACTTGTGCATCGTATTAAATATCGCTTTATATTCAGGCGTTTCGTACTCGTCAACTACGATGGTATCCTTGTTCTTGTACAGCATTCCAGGTATATTCTGATCGCCTACAGGATCAAAGTCCAGGAATGTCATAGCAAAGT
The DNA here is from genome assembly GCF_003628305.1 of Cohnella endophytica. Classification (GTDB taxonomy): domain Bacteria; phylum Bacillota; class Bacilli; order Paenibacillales; family Paenibacillaceae; genus Cohnella; species Cohnella endophytica. Next base: position 754,016 of record NZ_RBZM01000005.1, read on the forward strand.
TCATGTTATAAACCCCACCTAATGGAGAAACATTAGGGTCTTGTGCTTTTACTGCAGCTAAAATGGGTTCGAGATCTTCCAGTGTAGGTATTTTGGTCTGGAATGCCTTCAATTGCTCTTCCAGGCCATACTTCTTGGCAAGCTCCGTACTGTAACCGAAGCCGTTCGTATGAGCGATTTCTTTGCTTGTCGGGATGGCATAGATTTTTCCTGCAACTCTAGCGCCTTCAAAAAGAACCTTAGGTAAGTTCTCCACGGTTTTAGGAGCGTATTTAGGGAGCATATCGGTAATATCCGCGAAATAACCTTTGGCTACGCTTTGCGGGAATTGGCTCCAGCCTGCGGTGAACATAATATCTACATTAGAACCGGACGCGAGCAGAACAGGAAACTTATCCTTCCAGCTTCCCCAATCGACAAAGTTAAGGTGTACGGTTGCGTTGATCTTGTCTTTCAAATAGTCGTTTAATGCTTTTTCAACTAGCTTCGTATCCTTCTGCGGGGCTGCCGGCAAGTACCAGTTTAATTCAACGGGCGCAAGTTTCGCTGGCTCCGGTTCAGTTGCTGTTTCAGTTGCTGCTGCTGTTGTACTTGCTGGTTGACTGGCTGTTTCTTTCGTTTCAGTAGCACTTGTCTTGTTGTTATTGGAACCGCAACCCGTAAGAACCATGCTGAATGCAAATACGGATGTCATGGCCCAAGCTAAAGCCTGCTTCTTAAAGCGCATCGTAATCCCCCTCAAAATATGAAATGTTTATATACTAACCGTTTAGAGCCTGTACACAGCGTCTAAATGGGATTAGCCCTTAATTGCGCCTATCGTCAAACCTTTGACAAAATACTTCTGAAAGAAAGGAAAAGCTAGAATAACGGGGCCAATGGTAACGATACATAATGCCATTCGAGCACTTTGGCCGGGAAGATCGGCTATCGTCATTGCTCCCTGTCCGGATTGCGACGAAATCTGAATTAAATATTCCAACGTAGATTGAACCCGATACAGAAGGAACTGCAAAGGAATTAATTTTTCGTCGGTAATGTACAATAGCGCTGTAAACCAGTCATTCCAGTAATGAAGAGTATTGAATAAGCCAATCGTAGCCAGCGCGGGCGTCGATAGTCTTAGAATAATAGAGAAGAATATTCGCCATTCTCCTGCGCCGTCGATCTTCGCGGCTTCCACGAGAGAGTCGGGTATGCTGGAGGAAAAAAATGTTTTCATAATGATGACATACATTGGCGATACCAGCAAAGGAAAGATCAGAATAAAAAGCGTATCGCTCCAGCCTAAGACATTGGAATAGATCATGAATGTCGGGACGAGTCCGCCATTAAACAGCATTGTAAAAAATACCAAGAAAGAGAAGAAACCTCGATATTTGAATCCCTTTCTCGAAATCACGTAGGCATACAGAGCGATTATGAACACGCTGAGAAAAGTGCCGGCAATCGTAATGAATAAGGAAACGCCGTAGGATCTTATAATTTGTTGCGTGTCTCTAAAAATATATTGATAAGCTTGTAAACTGAATGCCTTCGGAAAAAAGCTGTACCCGTTCGTAGATAACGTGCTTTCGTTCGTAATGGATACCATGAAGATCAGAATCAGAGGTGCAAGGCAAAAGGCTACGAAAATAACAAAGATAAGATGAAAGAGAATGTTCGTCGGCGAGGAGATTTGATTTTGAATATTGGATTTTTTTTTAGCTATCGAAGTCAATGGAAGTTCACCTCTTACGAATGATTAGAACAATACATGATCCTTGTTTATCTTCTTAACAATGAGATTGGAACCAAGAACGAGCACTAAACCTACGACACCCTGATAAAGTCCTACTGCGGTTGACATGCTAGGATCGCCCATGACTCTTAAGGCATTGAACACGTAGGTATCGATGACAAGGGTCACCGGATATAGTGCGCCTGAATTCTGAGTGACTTGAAAGAATAGGCCGAAGTCCGCGAAAAATATTCTCCCAATCGATAATAGAGTTAAGATAATCATTAAAGGCGTTAGCAAAGGAACCGTGATATGAATGGCTTGCTTCCATTTATTGGCTCCATCGATAACGGCTGCTTCGTATAATTCCGTATCGATGCCGGATATTCCGGCGAAATAGATAATGGTGTTAAATCCTAGCGTTTTCCATATGGTGACCAATGGGAGAATATAGAGCCAGTATTTAGGTTCCGAGTACCATTGGATCCCTTCAAACCCAAGCGGCTCGACAATGAATTTATTAATAAATCCGGTATCAACGCTGAAGAAGGCGAAAGCAAGGAAAGAAACGACGACCCATGACATGAATTGGGGTAAAAACATGGCCGTTTGATAAAATTTAGCGAGCTTGCGACTTTTCAACTCATTCAGCATGATAGCAGTCGGAACGGCGGTTACAAGCGTCAGGACAATGAAAAGGCCATTGAATAGAATCGTATTGCGGGTAACGGAAAAGCCATAGGAGGTATTGAGGAAAAACTCGAAATTCTTAAATCCAACCCATTCGCTCGAGAACAGGCTAGTAACAAAGTTTCCGGAGCTCATCTTAAAGTCTTTGAAGGCCAAGATAACACCGAACATGGGAAGATAATTATTGATTATGAGAACGATCAGTACGGGGATTAGCATAATGAATAAGGTCTTATTCTTGTTCAGTTCGTACAAAAAGGACCTTGATTTCGTCCGGTTGCGGAGTCTGAGCATCGTTGGAACTTCCTCTCTCTGTGATTGCTTTCCTTTACTGTTCCTATTATGGTTTCTAACCTGGCAAGGGTAAATGGACTCATCTATGGAGGAGGGTAAAATTCTATGCTCTTTGTATGCGGAGGGCCAAGGCCGTACAACAATACGCGAATGGCACGATCGCTTTAACGATCGTGCCATTCGCGTTGCGGTAGGGACGAAGAGGAACTGCCCGATAGGATTCATTTATGATCCATGGGCTTTAGAGGATTAAAGCCAGGGAAATAATAATGGTTTATATCGATCGTCATTGAGGTCACGGCAACATCAAGCAATGTATTTAGACGACTGCTTTCCTCGAGCAGCGATGGATCGTCTTGGTTTCCGGCGACAGCTTCCCGATAGATTTTCTTTCGCGACCATTCTTCTAAGATAAGCGGGGTGTCGGGATAGACGGAATCGTTGCTACCGGGCAAGAACTCTCGAAAACGAGAAGTGGCCGTTGGTTTGGCCAGGTCGTTGGCTTGGCTGTTCATAATCGGAATCATGCTGCTGTGGGCGAACAATGGACCTATGTATTCATCGGAATAAAGAAATTCCCACACCTTCGCTGCCTCTTTCGGGTAAGGCGTGCCCGAGTTGACCACATTCCAACCTGCGGTATCGACTTTAATCGCGCCTTTTCCTACTCTCGCATTATCGATCGCCGGAGGCAGAGCAATACCCCAATCGTTCTTCGGAGAAAATTGGTCAAAGAGCAGGGAAGCTTGCCAGCTAGAAGCGATCATCATACCGATGTTGCCGTCCGCGAATTGCGCCATGGCTTGACTGCTCTTCATGTTCTCCATTCCCGGGAAGACGCCGCCGTTTTCATTCAGCTCTTTGATGGTTTTGAGCCACGGCTTATATACGGTCAAATCGTATTTTCCGGACTTGAAATCGTAAAAATGCACACCGCTATATCCGTTTATGGCCTCCATAGGCTGAACGAAATCCATCCATTCTTCTCCCATGGGCATCGCGATACCGTATTTGCTTCTGCCGATTTCATTGCTGCTAATGAGTTGGGCTGCTTTCACCAGCTCGGAGAAAGTTCTGGGCGGAGAGTCGGGATCCAGACCCGATTCCCGAAATAAATCCTTATTGTATATAAGCCTATAAGTTATTTGATTGGAGGGAAGAGAATAGATGCGACCTTGGCTGTCTATAAGCTCTTTGGAGGAGTTTACTGCCCAGTCCGGGAAAGAGGATATAAACGCTGGGCTTATCGATGAAGAAAGATCGGAAACCCATTCTTTAGTAATGTAACTGTTTAGCCACTCCCTTGGCAGCTCGAATACATCGGGTCCGCTTCCGGATGCATTCAGTTTGTTCAGCGTTTCAATATATCGATCAAGAGGGATGTTCAGAAAATCGATTTGAATATTGGAATTGTTGTTCTCATTGAATCTAGTGATCGCTTCTTCTATGAATTTCGTTGAAGGAACGGACCATTGGGCAAATTGAATATGGATCTTAGCCGGGGGAGAATCCATGGAGGTTTTATCGATTGCTTGCCCCGTTGCTTGATCTTCGAACAACTCGCCATTGCTGCATCCTACCCCTAAACAAGCTAGCAACGTTAACGACAGGCTTGAGAAAACAAGCTGTAGGCGTTTGCTTTTCATTCCCTCACCTCTAGTGATCCGATTCATTTAACGTTGCGTTTTGGTTATTTATGTATTATATATTAAACAGCAAACGATTGGTCTTTTTCAGCCAAGTCCACAAAGGAGAGAGCCGTTATGCCGTCCGGAGGGCTGAAGGCAACAATCTTTAATCGGTTTCTTTTTACGATGAGTATCAGAAGCAGGCTGCTCTTATACTTCATCCTGCTTATCCTGCTGCCAACTTCCATTATTTCGGTGACAGTATATCATAAATCGACGAATATTATTACCCATAAGATCAATAGTGCGCTGGAAGAAAAGTTAACGATCATCGCTTCCAACATTACGCAAAAGTTCCAAGCCGTTAACAATACCTCCTCCGAAATTTATTTGAATAGCGACCTCATTGGCATTCTATCTTCGCAACGTCCAAGCGATACTACGGGAATTATTAGCGAGATGTCGAATTTGGACAAGCTGCTTTCGAATTATACCGTAATGAATAATGCGCAAGATCTGCTTTTCCCCAGAATATACCTGTTTAACCGACCTGAATATTTACTGCACAGCTTTACGAATAAAGTATCCGACCTCAGTATGATCGAGAAGGAGAAATGGTATCAGCAATTGCCTAACAGGGCTGAGTATACGATCGTGGGGCTGGATGAGGTCAGCATTTCCTCCGTCAAAATCAAAACGATAAAGATCGCGAAACGCTTATTCGGACTTGACGATATGAGCATTAAATTCAGTGGAGTTCTAACCGTAGATATCGGAGCCGATTATTTTAACACCCTCTTGGAAAAATCCAAACCGACGGTCGGTAGTTCGGCCTTCATCATAGACGATAATAAATCGATAATTATAAGCTCCGACGATTCCTTGCTAGGAACCGTATTCGAACCGAACATAGGGAATCATATCCTCGCAGCCTATGAAAGAATAGAACCGTTAAATTGGACTCTCGTTTCTTTAACCCCCATGAATGAATTAAACGGCGAATTGATCTCTTTCAAGAAGGTCATCTATACAGTCATTGTGATTTGCGGAATTCTAGCTTTATTGATGGCCTTGTTCCTATCGGAGAATATTTCTTATCCGATCCGCAAGCTGGTTAGATCGATGAGAGTCGTTCAGCGCGGGAATTTCGATATCACTTTGGAATACAAAAGGAACGACGAGTTTGCTTATCTCTTTCATTCCTACACGAAGATGGTTCACGATATTAAAGAACTCATCGATAAGCTCTATGTAAGCGAGGTGATGAAGAAGGAAGCGGAGCTTAAAGCGTTGCAGGCTCAGATAAACCCTCATTTCCTATACAACACGTTAGATTCGGTGAATTGGATGGCATTAGAGCTGAATGCGACCCGGATAAGCACAATGGTCACTTCGCTTTCCAATTTTTTCAGATATAGCCTGAGTAAGGGGGAAACGATCATTTCTCTCCGGGAAGAAAAGCTGCAGGTGGAAAGCTATTTAATCATCCAAAAAATTCGTTTTCAGGAGAAAATGGACTACTCGATCGACTTTGCAAGCGACATTCTCGATAATCTGACCGTTAAGTTGATTCTACAACCGATCGTAGAAAATGCGATTTTGCATGGAATCAATAAGATACGAGGCAAAGGAACGATAGCGATAACGGGTACTAAAAGCGGTTCAATCATCGAAATAAGAGTCAGCGATAACGGAGCCGGGGCGGATATCGACGAGTTGAACTCCATCGTGGACAATCGAAGCCATTCGGCCTCGTTTGCCTTGAAAAACGTGAACGAAAGGATAAAGCATTATTTCGGCGGCGAATTCGGAATCCGATTCAGCAGCAACGAAGATTCGGGCATTACGGTCATCGTGAGGTTTCCCGCGGTCAAAACAATGGAGGGATTAAATGTTAACTATGATCATAGCGGATGATGAATCCATCGTCAGACAGGGATTAAAAAATATCGTGCGGTGGAATGAATTGGGAATCGAAGTCATCGCCGAAGCCAGGGATGGTCAGGAAGCCTATGAGCTTTGTCAACAGCTTCATCCCGACATTCTCTTCACCGATATCCGCATGCCTTTAATGGATGGGCTGGAGGTGGCCATGAAGCTGGAGGAGCAGGGGAGCGATATTCGAATTGTTCTGATCAGCGGAGCGCAGGATTTCAACTATGCCAAGACCGCGCTTGATATTAAGGCGGAGGGTTACGTGTTAAAGCCGGTTATCGTGGACGAGCTTTACGAAGTGATTAGGAAAGTAGTCAACCGGATCAAGCTTGAACGAAAGCAACAGTCGGAGATGACGCATCTTAAACGGCAAATCCATGAGCATTTTCCGCTAATTCGGAATAATTTTCTGAGGAACTTGGCTAGCGGCGTATATGTTAACGAAGCCTCGATACAGAATAAATTACAATATTTCCAAATCCCTATTCGGTCCGACGAAAACCTTCTGGTATCCACTCTGCAGATCGACGACTACGAGAATCGGGTCGAGAAGATGTCCGAGGAGGATAAGCAGCTTCTAATCTTCGGAGTAACTAATATCATTGAAGAGATTGTTACCAACTATAACTCGGGAATAAGCTTCGGCATGAGCGAGAATGAATTTGTCCAGATCTATCATCAAAGCGCGCTCTCTAATCGAAAATATACCGAAATAAGTGCAGAAATTGCTTTGTGTCTGAAAAACTTCCTGAAAATATCCGTTTCTATCGGAATCGGTAGGCCGATCGACAACATTTCCCTAGTCCATACCTCCTTGGAAGACGCACGATTGGCTTTGCAGTACAAATTTTATACAGGCCATAACTCGATATTAGATATAAGCGACATCGATATCTTGAATGATACTCCGAACGAAGGCATTGTTCCCACCGATTTATACGAGCATGAAAACCGCTTAATGGGATATATCAAGCTCGGGGATGCGGAAGGGGTCGCGGAGACGATCAACGTTATATTCGATCATCTCTGTTCCGGTAGGTCCATGACCGTGGATTACGTGCAGGGGGTATGCTTCGAAATGGCTTGCATCGCATACAGAACCGTTCAGGGTCTCGGGGAAAGCATGGATCGCATCGCGGAGGAGCGATCGGTCGTGCTAGATGCGATCTACAGGAAGGAAAATATCGCTGACCTCAAGAGCTATATGGCGAATCTCTTCGGAATTATCGCTCAATATTTCTCGAAAAAGTACAATCAGAAAAGCGCTAAAGTTATCCGAAAAATAAAAGAGATTATCGATCAGAAATATAGCGGGGACATTAGCGTCGCCAAAATCTCTCAAGAAATTTATCTGACTCCCAATTATCTCAGTATGATCTTTAAACAGGATACTGGTGAAACGATCTCCGAATACATTACGAAAGTTCGCATGGAACACGCCAAAAGCTTGCTCAAATCGACCGATCTGAAAATTCTCGAAATCGCGGAGAAGGTCGGATACGACGACCCTCATTATTTTAGCAAAGCCTTCAAAAAGTATAGCGGAATCCATCCTCAGAAGCATCGACTATAGAGGGTTCTTATTTGCCGAAATGAGAACCGAAGCGATCCGTTTATTATATTTATTCATCAGATGGGCATTTCTGGCGAGCAGATTTGCCGCCCATGAATTGTGAAACAATCGGGGATCTATTTCCTGCAAGGGATCGAAGTCATCGTCTTGTTTCGGATTAGCCTGAATGAATGAGGCTTTCACCTCGCGAAAACGGGTTGTTTTAAATAAATCCTCCCATCCCCGCGCCGTTCTCACATGACGGATCCCATAATAAGAAATAAAGTCGCGACACTGTTGCGGCTTCGTTTTCCTAACGAAAACCATTTCCCGATCCAACAATCGCCCTTTCGTTTTTAGAACGCGATAGTACTCCTTGATCGCCTCGTCCCCCTTGGTAAAGATAGTTACTGATTCTACGAACACCAAATCAAAAGAGGAATCGGGAAAGGGGAGGGAGGACGCATCGCCGTAAACAAAGCGGACGTTGCTCTCTGTTCGTAATGCTCGATTTCGGGCCTTCTCTAACATTAAAGGATTCCGATCGACCGCCGTCACGTCGTATCCTAATCGGGCTAAGTAACAAGCCGTTCTTCCGGTTCCGCATCCCACTTCAAGCACGTGACTGCCACGCGGAAACTCCATGTTTCGGAGCAACCGTTTAGTCGCCTCAAATCCGCCGGGATGAGCGCTTCCTTCGCCTAACCAAGCCAGCAAGTCATGATAATTCATAAGTGTTTGATTCCTCCGTAAGGGGGGGCATTCTAAAATATATTCGATTTGTTCCTTTCTTGTTCATTTGATGGCCATTAGTAAAAACTTTGTCTTCGATTATTAGAAACTGGTAGGCAAGAGAACAAGCATTTACAAACAATAGTCATATATTGCATTTGAACTAGGGAAAGTAAGGTCATAAATTTCTGAGGAGAGGAGAATTTCCTTGTATCCGTTATCGCCAATTTGCGAAGAGACAGTTAACCCTCACATAGGAAGACGCGTATGTGCCGTCATGCATGACGGAACTCGCCACTATGGATTACTTCGAGGGATAGGGGACGGCAAATTGTTTCTGGAGGACGATGGAGGTCTAACTCTTGCGGGTTTGCCTAGCGGCAAGAAACGTACGAAAAATGTCAAAGCGCAAACAAACGCATTTTTCGGGCGTCCTTATGGTTATCCCTATGGTTATCCTTTTGGTTTTGGGTTCGCAGCCGGTTTTGGTATTGGTCTGATCGCGTCGTTGTTCTTGCTTCCGTTTTTCTTTATTTGAACGATTAATAGAATCGTTTTTACCTCCGCCATGCTTAATACGCATGGCGGTTTTTTGTTCGTAATTATTCATGCTACTTCAAGATTGGGCTGAATACAATAAAAACACTAGGTGCATTAGGGGAGGTTTAGATTTGAGCCAGACTCACCAGAAGGCATTCGTGATTTTCAATAAATTAGTCGTGAATAATATCGAAGATTCTTCCGGCATTTTTATCGGAACCAACCAAGCGATCGGTTGGTCGACTTACAGTAAGAGCAATCAGGGTTTTGGCAGCCTTAGCGATGCTACGCTTTCGCATTCCGTGAGCATCGTGAAAGATCAAGACGTGATTGATACGCCTATTGAAGATGTAAGGTGCATAACGATGACAGAGGCAGGCCATCCTTTGCAGCAATGCGCAATCGATTTTAATTCCATTCATGCGAATTCGTTAAATAATGGTTCGGCTATTGATTTAGGGGATAACAAACAACTGGGGTGGAGAAGCTCTCGAAAAAACAATTATGGATTCGGTAAAAACTTGGGCAGCAATCAGATCACCCAAGTCGCTAACCTCGTTTTTGACGATGATGTCGTCGATGCGCCGATTCACAACGAAGGAACGATTACCGATAACGCGAGAAGCGGAGAGAAAAATATTCGAATCACGCAGAAAAACGATGAGGACGATTAGACTTTTCCGTCTGGAGGAGGCAAATCGACATAACCTGTAACCCTCGGAATTGGGCTGAATAGGATAAAGACATAGGCCTTTATCGGGGGTGAACCAATTGGCCGTTTTTATATCCCTGGCAGCTGGAGCTATCAATGTAAATACTTTGAATAGAGGCAGCGTAATCGCTGTCGGGGAGGTATCCCAGCCAGGCTGGAATCAAAACGGGAAGACTAACTTCGGGAACGGTCAATTATACGGCTGCAACATCCAAACGGGCTTTGCGACGACTCTCTTTGATAACGACGTTATCGATAATCCGATTACCGAACTTGAACCCGCGACTTCCATTCAATCCCAAGCCCTATAAGAGAAGTCAACATGAATCATGGTGGGTTATGGCTATTCAAGGGGGGATGCTTGTGAGTAAAAAAGAAGAACTTCATCCTTGCGTTCGCTGCTATAAATTTCCTAACGAGAAAGATAAGCACTGTACGGATTGCGGAGCTCCGCTACAAAATCGTTGCTCGGACGAACCGGGATTATTAGACAAGGGCTGCACCTTTTTAAACAATCAAAATGCAGCTTATTGCGCCAAATGCGGCCAGCCCACGCTGTTTCAACTGCATGGGCTCATTACGCCGCAGTATAAATTCGCTAATAATCCGGTATTTAGCGGAGAAAGCAACTGGGTGAAAGTTTTTGGAAATATCAAATGAAATGCTTGTCATCCAATTGCCTTAAATTCGGAGACGACTTGGGTTCTTCTGTGGAGGAGAGATTGTGAGCGACACTCAAAATCTGCCCAATGATTTATACAGCAAAGCCAGCGATGTATTGGGAGAACAATTTTGGCAGGAAATCGGCGAGCTTATTCCGAATACAGGGCCGCGCATCGATATTTACTATACTTCCAATCATATTATGGTGCTTGCCGAAGTTCCGGGATTACAGTCGCCAGAGCAAATAAGTATTTATCTTGAAGGACAAACATTGATTGTCGAAGGGGAGATTCCTTGTAATTATCCCGTTACCGACAATCGTATTATTCGGAGGGAACGCTTTTTCGGTACATTTCGCCGTCCCCTTTTACTTCCGAAACCAGTGTCCGTAAGCCAAGTTAAAGCGAAATATGACAGAGGATTGCTTATTATCGAGATGCAGATCGAGCCGACCGTTCAGCAAACCACTATTCCGATTGAATCTTCTTGATCTGTTAACCATATATATAAATAGGAGATGTTTTTTAGGGGGCGGCGAAATGGTGCATATTCAATTTCTTGATCTTAAGATCGGCTCGATATCGGAATCGTCGGGAGTCTTCTCCGGTCAGAATCAGCAATATAAGTACAAACACGCTTCCAAACAAAATCAAGCATTTGGAAAAGTTTCCGGGCTTGGCAATACGTTAACGAATACGCGCGCGGAACTGAACGATCGCGATCGAATCGATATGAAAACGATTAAACATTTTCGGATGCCATGAAGTTTCCGTTTCCGTTCAATATCAAAAAAAAAGATAACAAAGATAGGGCGCTTAGAGAAATCACGGCTCAATTCTCGGAATTACAAGCTAGATTTATTCGTTTAGAGCAATCCTTAAACCGACAAGATTCGAAATCGCCGCATATTTCCATTCAGAATGTGCACATCCATCATCCGGTATTAAAAAGTTTAGAATTTAGATTGGACGGATTAGATATCGAGAATCTAAGCGGTTCTCTAAATCTGGGCAATAATATCGGAGCGAAAACAGGTCTAGAACGTTTCATGAGTCCTGAGAAAACCCAGTATAAGCCAGATGATGCAGCCGCTCCGAATAACGGTTCCCAAACCGCTAATGAAACCTCATCCGCACTGCGAACGGATTTTTCCGGACAGAAGGGACTACATCGAACGCCATTCGGTTTTCGTTTTAGCAGAAACTGAAGGGGATGCACTGTAATCGGAGGTGATGACCCTGTCTTCTTTTTTATCCCCGCAATTCGTCATCGGAACGATTCGCATAGGTTCGGTCGAGAACGCTTCTTGCATCAATATGGGGAACAATTGGCCAACGGCTTTCGAGAGCCACCAAAAGCTCACTCAGGGTTTCGGATCCGTCAGCGGAGACCGGAACTTGGTAGCGGGCATTCGTTCTTTGCTTAACGATTCCGATTTTCTGGATATGCTTAATGTCTCTGATTCCGACATACCGGAATGGTTAAAGAATTTGCTGCTTCAACAGAGCGCGCAAAATAAAGAGTCAAAAGAGGGTCAAGTTAAGGGTTAGAAAAAAGGGTCGATGGGAAGTGAATCGGAGTGAAAAATGGGCATAATCCGTTAAACAACTGGCAAGAGCTTCAGAAGTCTTTAATTAAACAGGTTCCTCTAGCTACCGGCATTCATAATAACGATATAGAAAAATACGTGCAGAAGGCAATAAAAGGCTACATGCAAAATTCGTTGCCCCAGCAGTCGTACAAACATCCTCTATTGGCCGATGATGGGGTCGATTACGAACTCATCGAGACTCAGCGCACCATTTTCGTGCGATTTACGGTTCCCGACAATTCATTCGAGCATATTAGAATATTCGCGAACAACAAAAAACTGAGAATCGAATACTCCGGGAAAGCCCAAGATATCAAGCTGCCGAGCGATATTATTTCCGTTCGGGCATTCGCAAGAACGGATGGCGATAGGATGGAAGTCCGCTTGCCCAAAACCCGTGAGACAGCACCGTTTCGCGAAATATTTATTCGGGAGTAGGCGGTATTATTTCCGATGCGCAAGAAAAGTAAAAGCCCTGAAGTGAGGTCCAAGTAAACTTGGGCTTCTTTTTTTCATTTACATATTGACACCAATATAACCGTTGGTTATATTATAACCAACGGTTAGTAACCAGTGGTTATAATATAAAGGAGCTGAAAACATGTTTGCAGGACATTTCGGATTGGCGGCGGGAGTTAGGGCGAAAGCGCCGGAGGTACCGTTGTGGGCATTAATGTTGGGAACGCAGTTATTGGATGTGGCGTTCGTGCCCTTGTTGTTGACGGGGAAGGAGACGATTGACGATTCGCAGCATGGCACGGGGTATGGAAAGTTAATTATCCATGCGGATTATACACACTCCTTATTGGGAGCTTTGGTGATTTCGATCTTGGCCGGCCTCGTCGCAAGGAAATTATGGGGAGCGAGAGCGAGCTTGATTCTGGCCGCCGTCGTATTCAGTCACTGGATACTGGATTTGGTCGTTCATCGCGCCGACTTGCCCCTTCTGCCGGGGAATTGGGGCGATCTGCCTTTGCTGGGATTCGGCGCATGGAAGTTCGAGGGGCTGTCCATCGGCTTGGAGCTGCTCATTCTAGTCATCGGCTTCGCGATGTACTTCCTTTCTGCGCTTAAGAAATCCGAAGACACGCAGCGCAGAAAAGCAGCGACTCTCTCTTCGGCCGTATTGGGTATCCTGCTGGCATTCTCGCTCGTTACGGATATCACGAGTTTATTTTAAGGAGGCGGCGTTATGAGCTTTATCGTATTCGTCTTATTATTCACGATCGTATGCGGCGGGTTGGATGCCAGAATGTCCAAGAAGCGATCGAATTGACGAGATAGGTAACCGATGGTTACAATTGTGGAAGCGATCGGAACGGAACGAGGTGGAAGCTGTTGGCGACGAAACAAGAACTAAGATCGGACGAGACGAAGAAAAGCATTGTTGCCGCGGCGGGAGAGCTGTTCTCCAGCAGGGGTTACGATGCGGTCACCATGCGCGAGATCGCCAAGGAAGCGGGTTGTTCGCATACGACCATCTATATTTATTTCAAAGATAAAGAAGCGCTCCTTCACCAGCTTTCCATGCCCCCGCTCCTAAGCCTCATGGAGCAAATGGAACAATTGCTAGGCGAGCAGGGAGCGCCGGAGAGCAAGTTAAAGGCGATCAGTCTGGCTTTTATCGAATTCTGCTTGGCTAACCGGAATATGTACGCTTTATTTTTTAACGTAAAATCGGTCAGAGTGGATGAAGCGAATCCGGAAACGGAAATCAACCAGGTTCGGAATAAGCTGTTCGGTAAACTTACCGGCGCGGTTCGGGAATGCTTGCATCCGGCGACCGATGATGGAGGAGCGTTGCTTAGCGCGAGAATTTATTTTTTCGCCTTGCATGGCATCGTGGCGACGTACATTCATTCCGATGAAACGGTCGAGCAATTGATGGGCAGGCTCAGCGAAACTTTTCGGATAACTTTCGAAGTGTTGCTGACAGGGTTGAATGATAAGGCGACGAGACCGGCGAACTAAGACCAGCTTTCGAGGTTGACAATTGGCATTCATTCATGATAAATTATAATTCCTGACTCGGAAGCCAATCCGATTGGGAACGTGCGGTCGTGGCGGAATTGGCAGACGCGCTAGATTCAGGTTCTAGTGGTGTAACAGCCGTGGAGGTTCGAGTCCTCTCGACCGCACCATCTTATCAATGATCGAGCTCTTGAATTTGTCCTTGCGACAATTCAGGAGCTTTTTGTTTATGAACTAGAACAAAGCCCCGAATAATCGAGGCTTTGACTTTCTTATTTTTTGACCACAGGCACCCAAAATTCGCCGTAGAAAGTGCCGTCGCCGTTATCTTTGCGATAAGTCGCATTTGGGCCGCCGATGTAAGCATAATCAGTGACTTGGGACAAAACTTCGCCGAAAGCGCGATAAGTCAGCTGATCAAACAAAGTTTCCTTGTCGCCATTTCCTGCGACCACGATGTACTCGCTCTCTGGAAACTCGATGATGCGCGTGGCGTCGGCCACTGATTTTCCGGCTTCTACCGCGAAATAATTCCACGGTTTGCCTTGATAAACCTCGTTGACCGACCATTCGCGATCGTCTTTTGCGGCGTCTTTGAGCTTGTCAAAACGCCCGTCAGCTTTAAGTCCGCTCCAAAACTCAGCTTTTTCCTTTTGCAAAGCCGGCATGTCTTGGAAATTCGACCGGATTGAAAAACCATAAGCGGTCAAGGTGAATGTTTTTTTGTGTTCAAGTTTGTAATCTGCCATGTGGGTGCTCCTTTTCTTAGCCTTCGACTTTTTTGGCACGAAGCCACATTTCGCCGTAGAATTCACCGTTTTCAGCTGTTTTGACGAATGTTGAGTTACCGGGACCAACATATTTGTAGTCTGTGATTTCTTGCATCATGCCGCCGAAAACTTTGCCTGTGATTTCGTCGGCAAGGCGGTCTTTGTCAGCACCGGTGCCAGGCACGACGATGTAGTCGCCAGCGAGGAAATCGAGGACAACCGCACCATCCACTTCGAACTCACCCATCACGCCGAAGCCGCGCCAAGCTTTGCCGTCGAGGACGTAGTTGATTTGATATTCTTGCCCGTCAGCGAGCGCGAGAAGTTCGGCAAGCTTACCGTTTTCGGTGATTTCAGCTTTTTTCGCTGCAGTTTTTGCGGCATTGCCTGCCCAGTCGTTGAAGTCTTCAAATGAAACGCCAAAAGCAGTCATTTTGTAGTTTTCCGAGATAGTTTTGATGGAGTAGCTAGACATTTTGTTCTCTCCCTTGTGGATTTATTTTGTACAAGATTGATTCTATTGGTTGAATGTATCAAAAAATGATACTCTTTATTGCTACATTTTTGATACAATAAAATTATGAAGAAAACAGAACGAGTGAATCTGATCATGCGCTACATTAATAACCGTGCGCATTTTACGATTGCCGAGATTCAGCGGGAGTTCAAGATTTCCCGCGCGACGGCGATCCGCGACATTAACGAGATTCAGGCGATGGGTTTTCCGCTGACGACCGAGCTTGGGCGTGGCGGCGGCTACCATGTCCTGCAAAATCAGTATCTGCCCGCCGTCCGCTTCACGCCAGAAGAGCTGAAGGCGATTTTTATCAGCTTTATCGCCTCGAAAAATTCGCAGCTGCCTTATTTGCACAATCGCCGCTCAATCACTGAAAAACTCATCAGCATCGCGTCGCAAACCCAGCAAGACGAACTGATCGAGCTGAATAACATTTTGCTTTTCGAGAATACGAATCCTGCCAATCCGAATCTTTTGGAACTCGATGATGCGGCGCCTGCGGAGCTGAACCAACTGATTTCGCTTGCCGTGCGGGATAAGCACTTGCGCTTGACTTATGAGCTGAGTCCTGACTGGCCGCAGTTGATGGACGTTTTTTTGCTGCATATTTTTAACTCGAACGCTCAGTGGCTGGTCGAGGTTTATGATTTTGATACGGATGAGTTTCGTTATCTGCCTGTTGAGATGCTGCGGGATTCGGCCATTTCCGAGCAGAAGATGAAGAGAACCGAGCATGAGATTTTAAGCAAAAAACGGCTTGGTGCACGTGAGTCCAATCTTGTTGTGAAGCTTGATACGACTGGGATTCAGCGCTTTAAGCGTATGCACCCGCCGGGGATTATTTTATCCCTTACCGGGATGTTTCAGTCGAGTGGGATTTTTAGTGTGCAGCTGGATGTGACCGATGTCGAAGCGCTGGCGTATTATGCGGATTGGCTTTTGTTTTTGGGGAAGGGGATCCAGTTTGAGCGGATTCCCGATAAACTGCGCGTGATTTTGGAAGAGCGTTTAGCAAATTTAGAATTTTCTTGAGTTGAAAACCCGCATCGATATCGTTCATACGATAAAGACGCGGGTTTTCATTGTCGTCATTCATATCACGTTAGGATGATTAGGTTGCCGTTGTATCAATATGAGAGGAAGCGGCCACAGTGATGGTTCGATACTCGTTCCCTAATATGACATCTTCGTAACGAACGGGCCTTACTGCACAGTAGTAATGATAAAGGACTTCGTTATGGCGTAAAACGTAGGGCTTATGGGCATGGAGTTCGTCCAAATCTCCCGGGGCGCCATGCCGAACAATCGGCTCCTCAGCACGCTTCCAATCCAGTAGATTATCGGAAACCGCTAAGCCTTCCTGGGCATGTGAACCGTCAAAGCCGAAGTAAAACATAACCCACTTGTTTCCGTCCTTTACGACACACGGATCCGACACGAACGCCGATTGCCAGCTCCCGGGAATGTTCCGAAGCACGGGATTGCCTTCATATCGGCTCCAATGCAGCAGATCCTGCGACATGGCGACGCCCGTCTGCTCATGCCACCGTTCTCCGTCGTTTTTGGCGTTGTAGAACAAATAATACGTTCCTTCATGCTCGAGCAGGCATGCTTTATACAGGCCGCCTCTTTCCCAATCCGCCCCGCCTTGCCAGGAAAATACGGGACGTTCCAATCTGTTCCACTCCAACAAATCCTCATCCGTCGTCCAAGCCAATCCAATCTCTGCCGGTCCGCATTCGTACCCTTCTTCGGGGTACGAATGATAGACCATCCAGTATTTTCCGTCGACCTTCTTCAATACGGGTCGTTCGGAGATCTCGTCCGATTCCTTCAGAAGCCAAGTTCCCGCCGCTCCGATTCTGTCCCAATCGTTGCCTTCGTTCCGGCGTAAAATCGTACCGAGACTTCTCCAATGAATCAAATCGTCGCTTTCCGCCAATGCGGTCTGATAGCCGAGGCCGTCGAATCCGATGTAGGTCATCATGTAGCGGTCCCCGTGGTAGAATACGAAAGGACTGTCAACGCCGTGGCTGTCAAAACGACCTTTCATACCCGATCCTGCAATGACCGGTGACCCCAATTTATAGTCCGTGCTCCACCTTTTGAAATCCGTGTTGTCTCTGTGCTTCAAGGTGTATCCTCCTACTTCAGACATTCGGAAACTATTGAATAAGGCCTGCTTGCTTAAATTGCTTCGTCGCCTCATCGAGCAGAGTCTGTCCTCCGGAGGCAAGCCATTTCTTCACGAACCCGTCATAATCCTTGGTTCCGCCCAAAATATATTTGATATCGAACTCGCTCTGCAGCGTATCCAAGTCGGAGACGATCTGAGGATCGAGCGACAGCACCGCCATATCGTTCGGATTGGAAGGCATTTGCATCGTTTCGCGATCCAGCTTCATTTGCTTTTTGTCCGATTCTCCCGGCTGCTCGTTCGTGCTCTCCACGACTCCGTCCCGGCCTGTGGCGACCCACGTTCCCCAATCGTAAGCTCCTTTGTTATCCGGGCGATACAATTCGCCTTTGAGGCTGACGAACTTGCCGCCGCCCTCGACATCCATGACTTTCTGTCCGTTGACGCCGACTCCCCAGCGCAGCGCCCAGTAGCCGTCATTCGGATAAGTCGAGTTTTCAATAATTTTTAGGATGCGTTCCAGCTTCACCGGATCTTCCGCAGCCTTCTTGGAAATCGTGATGATTCCGCTGTTGATCGAACCAGGAGGGAGGTTGCCGCCATCTGGCCCGGCTTTCGGCATTGGCATGTTCTCGAACCAACCGATGGTCGCCCCGGTTGCCCCGTTGCCGCCTTCCACTTCGTTGACGAGTACGCCGGGATAGAACGTGACGCCCACTTTACCCGAGAACAGCTTCGGCTTGCGTTGCTCCCATCCTTGCGTATACCAGTCCGGATCGATGAGTTTCTCGTCTACGATCGTTTTGACGAAATCCAGCATCTTTTTATGCGTGCCGTTGACGATCGAGCTTTCCGCCTGGCTGTTGCTAGCGAAAATGCCGCTTTTGCCGAACATCAGCTCCAATCGGCTAAGTTCGCCCAGATTGGTCCCGGAACCGGCCGAGCTGATTCCCCAGGTGTCGTTTTTCTTATTTTGATCCGGGTCATCGCGCGTGAATTTGCGAAGAACGTCCAGCAGTTCCTCCGGAGTGGTCGGCATCTGCAACTTCAAGTTGTCGAGCCAGTCTTGCCTGATTTTGAACGAATAAGTATTGGGATTGGGCAGTGTCGGCAATCCGATCATTTTGCCGCCTTCGTTCACGTACGCTTTGGATTGGTCGGTGAACGTGCCGGACAAGGCCGGGATTTTGTCCAAATACGGGGTCCAATCCTCCAGCAGCACGCCTTGCTTATACAGCTTTTTCACCGTATTGAGGTCCCAGGCATAGATCAGATCCGGCGGATCGTTCGAAGCGAATTGCACCATCAGCTTGCTTTCCAAGTCCGATTCGGGATAAGCGGACAGTTTGAAATCGACGTTGTAGGTTTCGTTCATCCACTTTCTCCAAGGATCGTTGTCGTCCGTCGGCGTGTTGACCCAGCCGTTCTCGATAAAGGAAATCGTAACTTTCTCGGAAGAATGATCCTCGTTTCCTGCCGTTTCCTGATTCGCAGACTCCTTCGCCGTTTCGCTTGCTGCCGACGGACTTGGACTCGTCGTCCCGGATTTGTTGCTGCTGCATGCCGTCAAGACTGTCGTACTGATCATGGCCACCAATAGGAATACACTTGCAAGCCTTCTTGTCATTTTTGCTACTCCCCCATCTCAAATTTCTGAATTTATCCTTTCACCGCGCCCAGATACATTCCCTTGGTGAAATGCTTCTGTAGGAACGGATAAACCAGCAAAATCGGCACTGTACCGATAACCGCAACCGCCATCTTCAAAGATTCTGTAGATACCCGCTGCGCCGGATTCAACACAGAGGTAGGATTGAAGTTGGAACCGATATTCGCGTTGGCGAACATATTACGCATAATGAGTTGCAGCGGCATCCAATGCGGATTATTGATATAAATAAAGGCGTCAAACCAACTGTTCCAATGCGCCACGGCGATGAATAAACCAATGGCTGCGAGCGCGGGCTTGCTCATCGGCAGAATGATGCGGGACAATAGGGTCCAATCGCCCGCACCGTCGATTTCGGCCGATTCCTCGATCTCTTTCGGAATCCCTTCGAAAAATTGTTTGAGCACTAGCAGACTCCAACTGTCAACCAGCCCAGGTATAATAAGAGACCAAAAAGTGTCGAGGAGATGAAGGTTTTTCAGAACCAAGTAGGTTGGAATCAATCCGCTGCTGAATAGGATGGTGATCAGGATCAGAAGCAAAAACAATTTCCTGCCAACCAGGTGTTTGCGGGATACGACATACGCTGCGATCAGTGTCATGGTCAGCGTGAATGCTGTGCCTATAACCGCTCTCATTACGCTTACTTTTAAGGCCCCTGTAAAGACGCTTCCGCTAAACAGCCTCTCGTAAGCGAGTAGGGTCGGGCGATAGGGGAGGAATATGAACCCGCTGCGCTGAACCCACTCTTGTTCGCTTACTAGCGACATGGAGAGCACATAAATGATCGGATATGCCGAAGCAAGGGATAGAAGCGCGATCACGGCGTAAGAAACAACCTGATACGCGCGTTCGTCTCGGAGCATTTTCATAACCATCGTTCCTTTCTACCAGATCCCGGTGCCGGCATATTTTTTGGCGGCCTTGTTCGCTATAATGACGAGCAACAAGCCAAAGAAAGACTGAAAGAGGGACATGGCCGTCGCCATGCTATATTGAAGCTGCGCGATTCCTTGACGGTACACCCACGTATCGATAATATCGCCTACGGAGTAAGTGACCGGATTGTAGAAGAGCAGAATCTGTTCTCCTCCCGCATACAAAATCGATCCGATCTGAATCGTGAATAGAAAAACAATAATCGAGGTAATGCCAGGGAGCGTGACATGAACAATTCGTTTGATCGGACCGGCCCCGTCGATCTTTGCGGCTTCATAAAGCGAGGGGTCCAGCGCGGTTAATCCCGCCAAATAAATAATGGTTCCCCAGCCCAGATCCTTCCAAACCCCCGTACCGATCAGAATCGGCCGAAACCATTGCTCGGAGGTCAAAAAGGGGATCGTATGCCCCGTTAGCCCTTGCATAATCTGGTTCAGGAATCCCGTATTCGCGAACATCGCATAGGAAATCGCATATACGATAACCCAAGAGAAGAAGTGCGGAATGTAAAGCACGGTTTGACTCATTTTACGGAATCGGGAAGAAGCCAGATCGAACAGCAGGATAGCTAGAACGATCGGAGGGAAAAATCCGAACACGATTCGCAAAAGACTGATTTCCACGGTATTTTGCAACACCCGTTGAAAGTCTTTATGCTGCAGGAGTTGATGGAAATTTCCCCAGCCAACCCACGGACTCCCCCAAATTCCGCCCGAAAGGTTATATTGTTTGAACGCCAGCAGTACTTGAAGAAACATCGGATAATAACGAAACGTAATGAAGTAAATAATGGCCGGAATAAACAGAAAATAAAGAATCCGATGTTTCCAAATTTTTTGCCAAAGCACGCGATCCCACCTTTCGACTAGCGACTCTTTACCATAATCTTAGGGAAAAGAAACACGAATAAAAATACGTCATTCCTTGCGAATGGGGTGACGATCCGATCATGTCGCGAAATTCAAATTGCGCAAACAAAGCGATCGTGATTAACTCTTTATACATACCAATATCGCGTTGTGTCCAGTTCAAGCTCAAGGGGGGAGCCGGTGAAAAAACAAAAAAAGCAATGGACCATCGACAACTGGCCCATTGCCACTAAATTGATCGTCGTATATTCCCTCTTGATCTCAGGAACGATTTCCACGGTAGGCATCGTTTCTTATTCTTATTACAGTCGGTCTATGGAAAACCAAATAAGGGATTATATTCCACAGTTTATCGGTCAAACGAGCCGTCATTTGGACACTTATCAGGGGGAACTGCTATACGTGACCAAGACGGCTTTGGCCAAGCCGAACATCGCGTCTATCCGCCAGGCGCTGCGACAAGCCGACTCGATGGGCGAACTTCAACCTTTGATCACGTACATTCAGTTGAACGATGCGATTCGTCAACTGAACGTCGAACAAAGACAATATGTGCGGGGAATTACGCTCTACACACGTAATTCCGGAGCATTTTACTACAATATAGGAGAAGGCGGGGTCTGGTTAGGCAATCGGAACTATAAGAAAGAATCCTGGTATTCGGAGATCGACGAGAAAAATCCGGGTCCCGTTATTTTCGGTACCGAAAAATTAAAGGATACGCTCGACTCCCCGTTCGTATTTAAAATCGTTCAACCCATCCGCAGTCAAGGCAGTCAAGATGTGCTCGGGTTTCTCGAAGTCGACGGCTCCTTGCAAATCATCAATACGATGCTCCTCGACGTGAACTTCGGTCCGGATACCCGCATCTTCGTTCTTGATCATCATAACCGGATCATGTACGCCAAGGGCAATCGAAGCGTAGGGGAAGTATGGAACGCGGAATTCGGCTTGGACGAGAACGAATTATCGAAGCCTCAACGCTCTCAATTCGTATCCGTCGATGGCGTGAAGCACCTCGTAAGCTATACCCTATCCGATCAAACGGGCTGGAAGGTCATCGCCGTCATTCCGGCCGAATACCTCGCGAAGGGGATCAACAAAGTAAAATGGTGGACCTTCGCCGGTATTGTAGCGGGGACGAGCGTGGCTGTCATTGCCGCGATTCTTCTGGCTTACAGCATGACAAGAAGGCTTAGACTTCTCGTCTTAAGCTTGCGGGACCTTGAAAAAAACGACTTTCAGATGCCGATTCCCCCGATTCGATCCGATGAAGTCGGACGAGTATGGGGAGCGATCAGCAAAATGGCCGGCCGAATTCACGTTCTGATCAATGAGGTATATCAATCGAAGATTTTGGAGCAAGAGGCCGAAATCAGGTCTCTCCAAAGCCAGATTAATCCTCATTTTCTGAACAATTCTTTGGAAACCATTCGTTATCTCACGAAAAGCGGCCGAACGCAATCCGCGGAGGAGGGGCTTGTCGCCTTGGCCGATTTGTTCCGTTACCACACCGTGCGGAATCAGGAGATGGTTTCCCTGGAGGTTGAAATGGCCTTTATGAAAAACTATTTACACATGCAAAAGCTTCGTTTCGGCGATCAATTGCAAATTACGTACGATATCGACGAACATGCGCTTCAAGCTTATTTGCCGGGCTTGTTATTCCAGCCTCTCGTCGAGAACGCCATCATTCATGGCAGCAATCCATTCGGAATGATTGCGATCACGATCCGCATCAAGGGAAAAGAGGACCAACTGACGATCTCCGTTATTGACGAAGGCAGAGGTATCCCTTCTAAGCAGTTAAACGAAATTTGGAACGTGTTGGAGCTTGGCACGGGCAATCAGGGCAACGTCGGCTTGCTTAACGTATATCGAAGACTTCGGTTAATCTACAAGGAAGAGGCCGAAATGTATATTCGCAGCGAATTGCACAACGGTACGATCGTCACTTTGAAACTCCCGCTTAACATTGTCTAATTGAGAGGGGTATGCCCGATGAATATCCTGATCGTCGATGACGAGGATACGATACTGAAAGGCTTAGCCGCACGAATTGCCCAATTGCCGGACGTTAATATCGGAGAAATCTACTGCGCGCTTAACGGCTCCGAAGCCTTGAACATTCTTTCTTCGTATCCCGTCGACCTGGTCATTACCGATATTCATATGCCTGGGATCGACGGGTTATCTTTAACGGGAACGATCCGATATCGCCATCCTGAAATCCCGGTCGTGCTGCTAACCGGCTATAATGATTCTTCTTACTTGCAGCAAGCCATTCGACTTAAAGCGGAAGATTACCTATTTAAACCCGTGAAGATGAACGATCTCTTGGATATGTTCGAAAGAATTAGCCAGCGGATCACGAATGACCGCAAGCGCAATCGATTTATCCGCGAGGATCAGTTCGATGCGCTTGCGTATCCGGCGAAAATGATTATGGCATGCGATATCGATGAGGGAGGGACGGAAAGGCGGACGCAGCTCGGCGACGATGAAATGATACTCTGGATGTACAGGAAAGTGATCTACGAAGCTGCGGAAACCTTAACGGATATTTATTTTATTCCGGCCAGCTCTCCCGTCGACAGCTTTAACATGCTGATCGGAATTGGCGCCGAGACCGCCGAAGCGGCGAGCGGGAAGCTGAATCAATTAGCCTCGGCGGTTCGCGAGTTCTGGTCCAGCAACATCAGGCTAGAAATAAGCTTCGGCATGTCTGCGGCCGGCAGCACGGGACCGTTTCGTTTATTGGAGAAAGAAGCCTGCTGCGCGCTGCAATACCGCATTCATCTAAAGAGCGGTATCCATCGTTTCGCATCGGCGGCGGCCGGTTCATCACCCAAATACGCGAGAACTCCGCTCCAGTCCGCTATTGAAGTAGGAGATGCGGGAAGCATTTTATCGGAGCTCAAAAACGGGCTGTTGCACATTTTCGAATGCGAAGCGGCAGCTCAGATTTATGCGGTGGAAGAAATGCTGCAGTTTTTATATGCCCAGTTGGCCAAATGTTATCCGACGGCAAGTCTTCCGGTATTCAACCGCATCACAAAACTAAGCGAAAGTTTATTGTGGTCGAGAACGAAAGATCAATCTATTCAACTGTTCATGCATGAAATTAACGGCTGGCTCGAGACGGTTCTCCCCGAGCATTCCGAATACGGAATCGTTGCGCTTGCGAGGAACATCATCCATTCTCGATTTCCGGAATCCTTGAATATCAGCGAAGTTGCCGCGGCCGTCTATGTTAGCCCAAGCCATCTAAGCCGCATGTTCCGGGTACAAACGAACACGACCTTTCTGGAATATCTAACGAATGTTCGCGTAGACGAAGCCAAGAAACGATTGGTGGATCCCAAAGCAAAGATTTACGATATCGCATCTCAAGTGGGATATAGCGATTGGAAGCATTTCAGCAGGATTTTCAAAGAGGCTACGGGGTATCATCCGAGCGATTACCGGAATCGAATCATGGGTATCCAAACGGCTGAAGTCGACAGCTAATTGTCGGGGGAGCAAGGAGGGAGCGGCGTTGCGGGAAATTCCGCAACGCCGTTTATGGTTTTCGGTTACTATCTTCGATTACACGATTGTTGGTAGGATGCGAGAATGGAAACGATAATTCCCTGAATTCACTTCACAGATTACATAATCGACAAAATCAAGTTCCACTATCTTAACATCGTCTGCAAGTCTCAGAGCGACTCCGCTTTCCGTTACGACATCCAAATGTTTCGCGGGGATGAATATTGTAGCTTGCGAGTTCGCGGGAACCGTTACCTCTAAGCTATAATTTCCATCATCGAATAGCTGCCAAGACACAAGAAGCCGACCGTAGATCGTCTCTATTTCAGCGGAAACCTGCGTGAGCGAACCTAAGATATGCGGCTTTACCGTAAAGGATCGATACCCTGGAGTAATAGGTTGAATACCTGCGAGATATTTGTAAAACCACTCCACGATCGTGCCGAACATATAATGGTTTTGCGATCGCGACTTTAATTCCCATTCTTCCAAAAGCGTTTGAATGCCGTTCTCCAGCCAGTATCCCCAGCTCGGATAAGTCCTTTGATCGGCGATCGCGTAGGCAATATCGCCGAATCCCAACTCGGTAAGCACGGGCAAAATGTATTTCGTGCCGATGATTCCCGTATTTAGATGCTTATCGCGTACGTTAATGATATCATGCATGAAATGCCGAACGACTTGATCTTTATCTTCGTCGGGAGTTAGCCTGAATGCAAGCGGAATGAGATTGGAGGCTTGCCGATAACCGGCTTCGATTTCCGTTTCGTAAATTCCTTTCTCGCGATTGAAAAAGGTCGCATGAAAGCTCTCCGCAATCTTGTTCGCCACATAGCGGTATTGCTTGGCATCCGACTCCGTTCCCACGACTTCGGCAATTTGACCTACGGTCTTCAAAATATGGAATACGTAAGCCGCCGCCATCAACCGCGATCCTTCCGGAGGGCTCCAATTTGTACTTCCGGGCGGAACCCAGTCTCCGAGCACGCTATGCGCGGTATAATCCTCATTAAGCTTGGAAATTTCCCAATCCGCATAAGCTTTCATCGTGCTATAATGCTGCTCCAATACGCTGCGATCCCCATAATGCATATAAAGATACCATGGAATCAGAACATATGCGGAAGTCCAAACCGGCGCATGATCCCATCCCCACGCGGATGCAGGCACGATGAGGGGGATCGCTCCATCCGGCTTTTGGCAATCTTGGATATCTTGTATCCACTTCTCCCAGAAGAGCAAGAGGTCAAAGCTATGATTGGCGGTCTCCGCGATGAGATGCGCATCCCCCGTCCAGCCATTTTTCTCGTAAACCGGAGTATCGGTAGGTATGCTGTGCAGATTATTAAGGATGGTACGATTCGTTGCTTCGTAAATTCCATTCAATAAAGGGTTTGAACTGTTAAATCTTCCTGTAGTTCTAACCGACGAACGTACGATTTTACCGGTGAGGCTATCTAAACCCGGAGCTTCCGGCCAATTGTCCAACTGCACATAACGAAAACCTTTGTAACTGAAACTCGGCTCCCAAATCTCAATTCCATTTCCGCATAAAATATAATGATCCGTTTGGCTTTCCGCGAATACATACGAATTTTCGTTATATACCGTATCATCCGGATTTAATTTTTCCCCATAGCGGAGTTGCAAGGATTGGCCGGCATTGCCTTGAACGCGGAATTCAACCCAGCCGACGATGTTGATGCCGAAATCCACAATATAATGACCTGTTTCCGTGTGCCTAATACTTATTGGCCGGACGGTTTCGATGACTTGAATCGGCGGGATGATTTGCGATTGCAGCTTCGCCGGAAGCGGTGTAGCCAAGGAGGCTTTAGACCAATCGGCATCGTCGTAATCCGTGGATGTCCAACCCGATTTTTCAAGCCTTGCATCGTATACTTCTCCGCTGTACAACGAATTTTTCAATCTCGGCCCGGATGCCGTGCGCCAAGTTTCATCGCTTGCCACCCAGTGGCTTGTCCCGTCCTCATATGCGATATTCACCTGGATAAGCAGTTTCGGCTCGCTATTCCAAGAGGCTTGCTCCCAATTCCACACATTTTTGGTTTGGATGGAGTAAAAGCCTCGCCCCAGCTCAACGCCTATGCTATTGATCCCTTTGCTCAAGTGAGTCGTAATATCATGAGTTACGTAAAACGCGCGTCGATCGTAATTCGTAAACCCCGGGTCCAATACGTTGTTGCCGATTTTTGCCCCGTTAATCCATAATTCATAATAACCGAGTCCGCAAATGTAGGCTCTGGCGCTCGCAATTCGCTTTTCCAACTGTACTGTTTTTCGTATCAAAGGCGCTGCAGCTTCAATATCCGATGGAAACGAAGGCCCGCCAATCCATTTTCCCTGCCAGTCCGTCTCTTGCAATAGCCCCATTTCCCACCAAGCCGGTTCGCTCCAATCGCTCGGGGAATCGGTTTGATCCCAAATTTTTACTTTCCAATAGTAACGCTGTCCGGATGTCAGACCTTTACCCGTATACCGAATAGCGTGAGATTGGTCGGAAAGGATAGGGCCCGTATTCCAAACTTCGCCATCATGAGCCGAGAGGGCTTCTAGATTGGAAGAAACAAGGATTTGATAGCATTTTTGTTTCGTGCCGCGGGTATCGGATTCCAACCGCCAGCTTAATCTTGGCTCCAATGTGTCTATGCCAAGAGGCGTCACCGTATATTCCGTTTTCAATCCTACGATTTTCAATCGGTTTTACCTCCTGTCATATAGACTGATTTTCTCTCATTATACCTTTCCGATCTGGACAAAAAAGAGGTGAATCTGCCAATATAGAAGGTAATCCTGCTTCCGAAAGGGACTCCTATGGTTAGAAAAGCTATCGAGATTACGCCAGCTCATATTTATTTTGACGAAGAGTTGCCTTACAACGTGAATCGGATTTCCGAATCTTACTCTTTGCAGCTGCACGAACATGAGTTTACGGAAATTTGTTATGTCGCTGAGGGAAATGGCGTTCATTTTATCGGTGATGAGACTCTTAAAGTGAGCCCTGGAGATCTGTTTATTTTGCCCCTGGGAACTTCGCATGTATTTCGTCCCCGGTCTACCGATTCCGAGAATCCCCTGGTAGTTTACAACTTTATCTTCATGGCCAATCGGGTTGCGGAAGCGCTGCGGCAATTTCCGGGGCTTGACGAATTACCGAAAGCGCTCTGCTTGCTTAACCTTGTCCCCGGTCAGCCTGTCTGGAGACAAATCCGGGATTCCTCCGGTGCATTCCGCTCGCTTCTAGTCCAGGCCTATCAGGAATTCCGCCTGAGAAAGGTCGGTTTTGTTGCTCGTATGCATGGCTTGTTTATTGCTCTCGCAACGGAGATAGAGCGACATCTTACCGAATTGGAGAGAGATGTCCCGGCGATGACGGAAAGAGTGCTTAGCACCGCGATTTTATTCATTCGCAATCATTTTGCCGGCCCGATCACAGCGGGTCAAGTCGCAATCGCGTCCGGTCTGAGCGAGCGGCATTTCCATCGACTGTTCACCAAGGAGATGGGTTGTACTTTCACCCAGTACGTTCAGAATCTGCGTATAGAGCTCAGTTGCGAGCTTCTGAGAACGACTCGGCTATCCGTTTCCGAAATCGCGGAAGCAGCCGGTTACCAGGACAAAGGGTTCTTTGTCAAACTGTTCAAGAAGAGAACCGGCCATACTCCCCGTTCTTATCGAAAGGAGTAACTTGGAATTTTTCTGATCACTTTTATGTCTAAAGGGAAAAGAAAAAATCCCTCCGAAACAAACGGAGGGATTGGAATCGTTCGCTTTAGTAGGTGCCTATCGAGATGCCCGAAGTAATCGCGTATGGAGAAGTCAGAACGGCTTTATAGTCTCCGAGAGGCTGACCTGTGGCGACCGGGTACCAGCCGCCGACGGTTTGACCCGCGGGGATATAGACGGACGTGCTTCCGACGTAGACGTCGCCGGAGCCCGTTACCCGATACAACGTAATGTACATCGAGGTGCTGTAGGTTGTATTCGTATTGGTGAATGCGCCGCCTACCCGGATGTTGCCGGACAAATTGTATGCCGTCCAAGATGCGGAGTAGCCCGGCGTGCTGGCCCAGACGGAGGATTGAGCGGTTTGACCCGTGGCATTCTTGGCCACGACCTTGACTTCGTAGGATCTGCTCGGAGAAGCGCCGAGCGTATAGCTCGTCGAGGACGTGTTCGCAACGAAAGAACCGTCCTTGTAGATGTCGTAGCTGACCGCGTTCGACGAAGTCCAGCTTAAGCTAATGGAGGAATATGTGGTCGTGTAACTGATGACCGGTGCCGTCGGGCAGCCCAAAGTCGTAACGGACGTAGACGAGCTTCCGTAACCGCTTGTTCCGACTACGTTAAACGAGTAAGTAGTGCATGGGCTTAGTCCCGTTACGTTATAGCTGTTAAGGCCTGCGCGAGAGTCCAAATAAACGCCGTCTTTATAAATTTGCACGAAGCTTTCCCCTGATTGTAGCGTCCAATTCAATGTCAGAGAGTCGGTCGTGACGTTAGTCGCGTTGGCGTTCGTGGCCGCGTGAGCGGTAAAAACAGGAATGATGGCGAGAATCAAAGAGAAGCAATGCAGAAACTTGGAAATACGAGTGCGCATGCGAAATACACCGTCCTTTTTTTGATTATTTGATCAGTTTAAATCAACTTTCTTGTCCTTACCGTTGCTTGCGCGATGTACCGTTCATTCCATACCTAACCGAGTATCAATTCCCTCCTTCTTCCTATAAATGGTTAATTCAACATGAGATTACCACCGCGAGCGAAGTGACAACAACTCTAAATCGAACGATACGTAATAATGGGCATATTTCCCTTGAAAATGCGCATGACAGGGCGTTAGCTTATCGAAATGGACGAGTAATCTTCATGCTTGCTGCCTTGAGCGCAAGTTAGGTTAGGTGCGAGTTAGTGGGTTTGGAGAGTTAACTGAGAGCAGAAAGCCTCATATGGGCCGGAGTTAGTGTGTTTGGAGAGCTAACTCGGAGCAGAAAGCCTCATGTGGACGACAGTTAGTGCGTTTGGAGAGCTAACTCGGAGCAGAATGCCTCATTTGGGCGCGAGTTAGTGAGTTTGGAGAGCTAACTCGGGTCAGAGTGCCTCCTTTGGCGCGAGTTAGTGTGTTTGGGTGAGATAACTCGGAGCAGGATGCCTCATTTGACGGGAGTTAGTGGGTTTGGAGAGTTAACTGAGAGCAGAAAGCCTCATATGGGCCGGAGTTAGTGTGTTTGGAGAGCTAACTCGGAGCAGAAAGCCTCCTTTGACGGGAGTTAGTGTGTTTGGAGAGTTAACTTGGAGCAGAATGCCTCATTTGGGCGTCAGTTAGTGTGTTTGAAGAGTTATCTTGGAGCAGAATTCCTCCTTTGGGTGCGAGTTAGTGTGTTTGAAGAGTTAACTCGGAGCGGAATGCCTCATTTGGGCGCAAGTTAGTGGGTTTGGGAAATGGGCGCACCCTTCCTCTGGGCTGTCATAACTTAATTCATAGGGCAAACACCCATTCCAAGCGATTAGAAGAGGCGTGATCGAATGAGCTATACCCAATCCTCCATGGACTTTGCGTCCCCGTCGGCGCAGTTCGCCTACGACTTGAGCAACAATGTCTTTTTCAAAAAAGACGACAGAAACCAAATTAACGCATTAGGCATCCAACAGTTGAACACGCTTGGCAACACGTCTTTGCTGGATATTTATTTAAGCACGGGCAATGTCATCGAACCTCATATCCATCAGAACGCATCGGAGTTAGTCTATTGCATCTCGGGTGCCGCGATCGTCTCTATTGTTAATCCGTTTACGAAGAAATTGCTCAATTACGCGATTAACCCCGGGCAAGTGACGAACGTACCGCAAGGTTGGTGGCATTATGAAGTAGCAACGGTCGACAATACGCACTTGCTGGCGATCTTCGACGCGAATACTCCGGAGTTCATTCCCGCGTCCGATATGCTGCGGTTAACGCCGGCCAGCCTGCTCGCATACACGTATTGCCTGGATGAAGCAACGGTGAAGCAAGCGCTCGCCCCGATCACGAATACGGTCGTAATCGGACCGCCCACAGGCTGCGTAAAACCGCAGGCGCAAGTGTCCCCGGCCCAAGCCGCTCAGCAACCGAACGCTGCGCACGCGCAGCATCAGCCGTCCTATGGACAGACGTATCGCGATAGCCGTTATTCGCAACCTTACCCGGGCTTGTATTGATACAATTCGAGGGGAGTGGTAGACTAACCGTATAGAGCGGAAGGAAGCGGAGGTGTCGATCAAGGTATGAATATCGCGGAACAACTCGATAAGATCAACAGGCAACTGACGGCCAAAGGGTATAAACTAACGCCTCAGCGGGAAATGACGCTGGAAGTTCTATTGGAGAACGAGAAGGACCATTTGAGCGCAGAAGAAGTGTTCATGCTCGTAAGGCAGAGGTTTCCGGAAATCGGATTGGCTACGGTATATCGGACCTTGGAGCTTCTTGCCGAGCTGAGCATCGTGCAGAAAATGAACTTCGGCGACGGCGTGGCGCGTTTCGACCTTCGGATGGACGGTCAAGCCCACATGCATCACCATTTAATCTGCAAAGTTTGCGGAGCTCTCGAAGAAATCAAGGACGATTGGCTGACCGATCTGGAGCAGCGGCTTGCCCGCGAATACGGTTTCCAAGTGACGGACCACAGGCTCGACTTCACCGGCGTTTACCAAACATGCCGGAACAACAACGAGCCTTGTAAACGCACGGGTAAAGCCGTATCCTAGACGATTGCGACATCTGCGTAACGCAGTGAGACATTCCTATATAAATGAAGCAGCCCGCAAGGTCATTATGACCTTGCGGGCTGCTTGCGTTAACGGGCTACAGATTGAGTCCGTCATCGTTACGAATAATCAAATAAACGATGAGTCCCATAATAGGAAAGAAAAATAAAGCAATAAGCACGAGCATGGAAAACTCCTGACTTTTGCCTTTCCTCCGGCTATCCCGATATGCCCAAACGCAAAGCGCGATATGGATAATGAAACAAACGAAGGCGAAAATGAGCATGAATACGAGTAAGCCTCCGAAAATGCCGGCGCCATGATCGATTGTTTCCATTGGCGACCTCCAATCAGGATGGGGTTTCCTTCATTTTCCTTTGTTGGTTTGGATAAGTCAACACTTGGAATGGATCAACTTGTCCATGTTTACGACTTGCTATTAAACGTAAAAACCCGTTGCCAGTAAAGGCAACGGGCTTTCAAGCGAATATGAATTAAAAGAATCCAGCGCGTAAGATGATTACCAAGAGGACGAAAAGTACGAGCGCGAATGCAGCGGCTCCCATTCCTCCGCCATAGCCTACGCCGCAACCTTCACCTACACCTGCGACAGGGTATCCCATGTCTATCACCACCGTGCGATTATTATGACAACCGGTCACGTAAATAGTTTATGACGGGATGCATTTATGGTCAGTACAATTACCCAAGTAGGCGAAAATCAGGCAAAAGCACATTTCCGGAACCCCCCTCGGATAAATCGAATGCTACAGGATACCTTATTAAGGCATTCCACTAATCGAAGGAGGTTTTAACTTGAAGAAGTTATTGTCAAGCTTGACGTTGTTATCGGCACTATCCTTGACGGCTGCCGTCCCATCTTTCGCCGAGCACTCGAGCGGGCATGCGACCGACAAGAGTTTGGACGGGACGATCAAGACCCCTGCTCCGACAAGCCTGACGATCAAGGAAATGACGTCGGGAAGACACGGGGTGCACGGCAACGGGTATTACGATAATACAACGGGAGGCCCTACGGGAAGCCTGTACGGAACCAATGCCATGAACCAAGGTACCCGGATTTTCGGAGTCGATAACCGGAATGGGATTACCGGCACGACGGGAACAACCGGAACAACCGGACATTACGGAACGTACGGAACTACGGGACATTACGGCGATTATGGCACGGGTTACAATAGCAGGAACTACTCGAACGGCAACTACGGATCGTACGATTCCACTCGGATGAACACTTACCGGCCGTACAGCACGTACAATACGAACAATCTGACCCCTAGAGCGAAAAGCACCGTGAGGGCGATGAGCACGACGACCAAAAGAAGCTTCAACTGGGGCTGGTTAGGTCTGCTCGGTTTGTTCGGTTTAGCTGGCATGCGCAGCCGCAGCCGCGACGAAGTGCGTTAAACTAAATCGGTTCACCTCCGCTTGAGGTGCCAATACGCGCAAAATCCCCGTCCGACCTTATTCGATAAGGGGACGGGGATTTTCAATAAGCCGTGTAAGGGTTCAGAAACAAAGGTTATTCCGCGAAAGACACGATCCCGTCTCTAAGCGAGGCTACCCGAGCCAAGGACTCGACGCGATAGCCTTGTTCCCGAAGCTTGCTGCCGCCATCTTGGAATGCTTTCTCGATCACGATGCCGATACCGGCAACTTCTCCCTGCGCTTGATGGACGATTCTGGCCATCGCAAGAGCCGCCTCGCCGTTGGCAAGAAAGTCATCGATCAACAGTACGCGGTCGCCGACCGCCAGAAACTTCCTCGCGATGGACACTTCGCTTTCTTCCTTTTTCGTGAACGAATACACTTTCTCCGTATAGAGATCCTCCTGAAGCGTCAGAGACTTCCGCTTTCGAGCGAAAATAACCGGTACTCCTAGTTCCAGTCCCGCCATGACCGCGGGCGCGATACCCGACGATTCGATCGTCAATATTTTCGTAATCCCGCTCTCCCGGAACTGCTGCGCGAAAGTTTTGCCGATCTCCGCCATAAGCGGGGGATCTATCCGATGGTTGAGGAACGAATCCACCTTGAGCACCTGATCGCTCAGCACGATTCCTTCATCGATTATTTTTTGTTTCAACAATTCCATTTGGTCTCTCCCCTTTCTCGAATATTGTAACATTCCTAGAGCTTTTCGGGGATCGCTTTTCGATTCGTTAGCGGCCAATACATAATATTTTCCAACCTGACCGATACTGAGCGGGAGCACTTGAGGCATCGACTCGGTTCGTTAAGGAGGACTCCATGAAATGAAAGCAAGCAAACGCCTGTCCGGATGGAAAATGACGCTCGTTATGGGAGCGGGGCTCGTATTGGGAGGAACGGCGGCGCAAGCAGGGGTTAACGCGCCTAATGCGCAAGATTTGTCGGGCAATCAAGCGAAGCGGCAAATCGCGGTCGTCATCGACGATTTCGGTAACGGCATGAAAGGGACGGAGCAGATGCTCGGGCTCCCGATCAAGCTGACGGTTGCGGTAATGCCTTTCCTGCCGACGACGAAGCAGGATGCGGAAGCCGCCTACAGCAAGGGGCACGACGTAATCGTTCATATGCCGATGGAGCCGGTGAGAGGACTTCGCAGCTGGCTGGGGCCAGGCGCCATTACGACCGATTTGCCGGACGAGGAAATCCGCAAACGCGTCCAGGCTGCGATCGCGGACGTGCCTCATGCCATCGGCATGAACAATCATATGGGCTCCAAGGCGACTGCCGATCCGCGCGTCATGCGAGTCGTGCTCCAAGTGTGCAAGGAGCAAGGGTTGTTTTTCCTCGATAGCCGAACTTCCTTTAAGACGGTCGTACCTAAAATCGCGGAGGAGGTCGGAATCGTAACGCTGCACAACGACGTGTTCCTTGACGACGTGTACACTCAGAATCATGTGTTGCATCAAATCGGCGTTCTGAAAAAATTTCTGGCCAAGAACGAACGATGCATCGTCATTGGGCATGTCGGTCCGCCTGGGCTGTATACTTCGGGCGTATTGAAGAACGCGATACCCGATCTTCAGAGCCAAGCCACGTTCGTACCGATAACGCAACTGTTGCCTTCTCCCGAACCGCTTGCTTACGGACAGAAATAGCGATAGCTCATGATCCCGTCGGCGATCGCGGCAGCGAGCCTGTTCTGTCCCGGAATGGACGTGAGCATGGAACGGTCGCCCGGATCGTTAAGGAAAGCCGTTTCGACGATGACGCTCGGCACTTGAACCCGGTTAAGCAAATAAAATTGCTTGGCTTCTTGCGGCAACCGGTATTTGCCTTGCTGTTGGTTCAAGCTTGTTTGGATAAAACCGGCTAATATCGCGCTTCTGCCTTCGGATTGATGGATGACGAGCGGGCCTCTTTTCCCTCCCTTGGGGGACCAATTCACATGAATGCTCACGAAGACGGAAGCGCCGATCTCATCGGATAATCCGCGACGTTGGGATAAGTCCTTCCGGTGCCGCGAGCGGGTAATGTGCCACCGATTATCGTCGCTTAGCGCATAATCGCCGGTACGGTTCAGAATGACCTTCAAACCGTGGCTCCTCAAGAGGAGGTAAAGCTTGCGGGATATTTCCAAGTTGATGTCCTTCTCCAGAACGTTGTTCCAATGCGTACCGCTGTCGATTCCCCCATGCCCGGCATCGATAAGCACGTCGGCCATCGGCAGTACTTGCTTCGCGTGAGTCGGCTCCTTGTTCGTCCATCCGGTCAGGATCAGCAAGGAGCATCCGATTCCAATTCCAAGCAGGACTAGGCGCGATAATGTCGACGAAAATAACGATTGCAATATTTTTCCCTCCAATTCAAATGCTCGGATTCCGATTGTTCCGCTTCTCCCATTATCGTGGCACAAACGGGGCATCCTCATGCAGAAGGTTGGAATCGGAGCGGAATCGCCAACGATGGGATGAGGATTGAACGATCGACGTATTGGGCATGCTAGGAGCAAGGAGGGATGGAGAATGGATGGCAATGAGTACGTGAAATACGTGACGGAGCGGGTCGTCAGCTATATGGAACGTCCGGAAGACGAGGATGCGGAGGAAAGCGCGCCGAGAATGCTTAGCCGCGAACCGTGGTTAACGAGATGGTTCGGAGTGGCGCCGCTCGGTATTATGATGTGGTGGGGAAATCGGGTCGAGAAAAGAAACAAAACGCACCCGGAGGTGCGTTCGGTTGATTCGTCGACTTATCGATAGAAGAGTCCTTGGCGAAGCAGGGCGCCGATCGGAACATAGCGTGTGCCTTCCATATCGATCGCCAGGTCCATCCGGCCGTTCGACCAGCGCTGATAGCCGATAATCGGCACGGCGTAAAGCATCGCATCTCCGAACGGCTCGGTTACATAACGTAGATGCTGTTTGCCGTCGAGACGTTTCTGTACGTTGGCGGTCGCATTGGCTGGAAACGGAGCTTCCTTGGTTAACCAAGGAAGCTTCTCGTATGCATCGAAGGGTTCGTTCAATCGATGGGCGACGAGTCGCGATCCGGTCGGAGGACCTTGGAAGAACGGCTTGTCCGGCGAAAACATTCGGTTCCAAGCGGCATTGTCGACCGGAAGCTGTTCGGCGGTTTTGGCGTCGAGCCAGTAAGTATCCTCGTCGATTTTGACCTCCCAAGCCGCTGCGAAGGGGTGAACGTAATGCTTGACGGCTGTCATACGTTGAGCTTGATCCGCTGTCATGAGCCCGCCGTCGATTAACGAACGTTTCAGGACTTGCGGAGAAAACAGGGAATGAGGACCGACTCCGTATTCCCCAAGCTGGAACGAACCGTCCATCACCGCATGAACGACCATATACCCGATATCCTTGCCTTCTTTAGTAAATAAAACTAACCAACTATGCGTTCCGGGCCCAAGCGCTTCGATCTGGGGATCGGCGCTTTGCCATGCCTTGAAAGGTTTCTGTTCAGCTAGCGAAGCGACCCATTCTTTCACTTGCCTTTCAAGTTTGGACGGCGCTTGAGTCTGCGACGATGTCGCAGGCGCGGCCGCTAATGCCCGCGCAGGAAAATGGACGGCTTGTACGACTAGGGCGGCGCTTAACGCGATAAGGAAGAGCTTTAGCTTGAACGGCTTGAATCGATCGAAATGGCGTTGGAATCGAATATAGTTACAGATACTGAGCGAACGAGAGTTCATAGAACCTCCTGCGGGTGTTGGGATAAATCGCGTAATGGCCCGTTGTCGTCTAATTGTAAGGGACGCGCGGCGCCAAGGCTGTT
The DNA here is from genome assembly GCF_003628305.1 of Cohnella endophytica. Classification (GTDB taxonomy): domain Bacteria; phylum Bacillota; class Bacilli; order Paenibacillales; family Paenibacillaceae; genus Cohnella; species Cohnella endophytica. Next base: position 790,482 of record NZ_RBZM01000005.1, read on the forward strand.
GCATCGTGTCAGCCCGCGGACAGCGTTCTTGTTCTATTTTTGCCGAATGCGGGCGTATTGACGGGGGTGCTCTCTAATGAATGCCGGGAAGATGAAAAATACCGCAGTTCATGACGGTCACGATGACCTTCGGGCGGTATTGCCAGTCGATCTCCGCCTCCCGTTGGGAGAAGCGCACGGAGAGAGCGTCCCGCTGCTCCTTCTGATCGGGATGCCCCATCGAATCCAGCATCGGTTCGTAGTAATTCCGAATCCGTTCCAGTTCGTCCTGACGGCGCCCTTCGGCTTCCACCGCCCAAGAGAAATCGCCATTCTTGAGCTTGCGCTCCATCGTTTGCTCGAGTTGGGTCATCCCTTTGCGCAAAGAAAGGCCGTTGCGCAGCAGATGGACGTTGGAAGGAAGACGGGGGGTGAGCCGCTTATCCCTCAGTGTGTCCATAAACTTCTCGTTGATAACTCCGGTCGCGAGCGAGATTCCCCATCCGTAAAGCTCTTCGCGCTTCATGTCGCATTCGTAACCGACCTTGAAGTTAACGCCCAACCAAGCCGTGTACGGTTGGGAACCGAGAGGATCCATCCGGCCGCGAGGCGGTTCTTCGAACAACGTGACGCAACGTCCCCCCTGTTGAGAGGCTTCGAAGAGCTGAAGCAGTCGCCGCGAGCCGAAATACACGTCTTCCTGCACGATTCTGCCAGATTCCGTCATGATATAGGAAATCGGCGAAGCGGCGGCGCGGTCCGCCATCGAAGGACTCTCGAACGACCAACGGTACGTCATCGTCTCGGGTTCCGAGCCGGTTCGATCGACGAAGCTCCAATAATAAGGGCGATTCGTTAGCGCGCGATCGGCGTCGGGCGAGAGCTTCACGGTGACGTGGCTCGGGCTTTTCTCGATCAGCTGGCAACCGGTCGAATCCAGGTAGGAGACGACGAACTTCTGGACTTGTTTGGCATTCATGGTTCATTCTCCCGTTGGAATTGATTTTTGGCGGCGAGCAGCGTGTCGCCTAGTCCGTCGATGCGTTGGCGCAACTCCTCGCCGTCCGCGGATTCCAGCACCAATTGGGCTAACCGTCGCTCGATGGAGTCTTCTTTTTCGAACTGCTGAATGATCTCGTCGAGCTCTCCGATAACCAATTCAAACATATTGATTTTCTCGTGGAGCAGGTGTACGATATGTTCTTCGATCGTTCCGAGGGTGCACAGATTAAAGATTTGCACGTCTTCGGTCTGTCCAAGGCGATGGACTCTACCGATGCGCTGTTCAACCCTCATCGGGTTCCAGGGCAGATCGAAATTGATGACGTGGTGGCAGAATTGCAGGTTAATGCCTTCGCCTCCCGCTTCGGTCGCGATCATGACCTGCGCGCGGCGGCGGAACAAATCCATCATCCAGTCTTTCTTGCCCCTGTTCATTCCGCCCCGGTATGGAATGGCCGAGATGTCGTGCTCCTTGAAAAATTTCATTAAATACTCCTGAGTGGCGCGATACTCGGTGAAGACGATCACTTTGTCGTTAATGCTCCGGATCAGCTCGATTGTCTTCTCGGCTTTCGTATTGGCCTTGATGCTCTTGATAAGCTCGACAAGCTCCCAGATTCGGGCGCGCAAGGGCGAATCTTCCGTCGTTTTCTTGAACAAGTTAATAAGCGTAAGGAAGACGGCATCCCGACTGGAGCAAACCTCGCGTTGCAGCGTCACGAGCGAGAGCATGCTCGTCAGGTCCCCGTTCTCCGCGGTCGCGTGCTTACGGACGTAGTCGGTGACTCCCTCATATAGAGCCATTTCATCCGGAGATAGTCGCAGAGGGACGTTCGTCACGACCCGTTTCGTAAATTCGACGCCGCCGTCGCTTCGGCGATTGCGGATCATGACTTGGCCCAGCGCTTCGTGCAGTTTGGCTTCGTTCTTGGGAACCCTGCGGTCCGCGACGAAATTGGCCGCGAAGTCGCCTTCGCCGCCGAGTTGCCCGGGCTTAAGCAAGGTAATGAGATTGTAAAGTTCGGTTAAGTCGTTCTGCACCGGCGTCGCGGTGAGGAGAAGGCAATATTTTTTGCGAAGCTCGTTAATGAATTGGTAATTGCCGGTCCGTTTGTTCTTAAGCTTGTGCGCTTCGTCCACGATGATGAGGTCGAATTCTTCGTTAAGAAGCATCTCGCGATGGGGCTCGCGTTTGGCCGTATCCATGGAAGCGACGACGATATCGTTGCTCCAGGTGTACGCTTTTTTCTGCGCGACGGCGGGGATGTCGAACTTGCCGTTCAACTCCCGCACCCATTGCAGCACCAAAGAAGCCGGGACGAGGATGAGCACCTTGCGGACTAGGCCGCGGATCAAGTATTCCTTGAGGATCAGGCCGGCTTCAATCGTTTTGCCGAGACCGACTTCGTCGGCAAGAATGGCGCGCCCTCTCATCTCGTGCAAAACTTTGCGAGCCGTATCGACTTGATGGGGAAGCGGCTCGAAATGAGGCAGCAACGAGAGGCAACGCAAAGCGTGAAAGTCCGATACGAGCGAAGCTTCCTCCGCTTCCAGACCGAGTTGATACAAGGACCAGTCGTCCCATGGACCGTTGCGTTCTACCCGGCGTTCGAGCTCTTCGAACGCTCCGCGGTCGACATGCATCTCTACTAACGGATGAAGCTTGCGCGGAGCGGGATCGGGCGATAGGCTCGCGGGAGACTTAAAGGGCGCAACCGTCTGTTTCTCCGATTCTAACGGAGGAAACGTCTCCGTAGCCGGAGGGGTGTCGGACGAAGCTGCGCCGGGCGTGGTGCCGGCGGGAGAAGTGAAAGGGATTTGCAACGGTAGCTCCTCCTCGGCGATAACTTGACCGGCGTCATAATAGCGGTTGAAGTTTCGCAGGGTAATGTAAGGGCAGAATAGGGTTTCCATTCGTTAGTATGAGCAAACGAAACGGATTCAAAACAAAAGCGGAAATAGCCGGGCGAAGCCCCTTCGTTCGAGAGATTCCGAGCTCGTTCGCCGGATCGCGGAGCCTATGCGAAAAACACTATGGAAGCACCAAATCTTGTGAGGTTTTATGGCAATCGCACACAATATGTTGTACAATTTACATACACTAATCGGTGTTGCGAGCCGTGTTATATTGCGATTTTTATCAAGTTTTCTGGGAGGGTGTACCGGATTGAAAACGATGCAGACAAGACGGTTGGAAGGACTAAGCGAGAAAATATTTTTGGATCGCTATGCTTGGAAGAACGCCGATACGAACGAAACGAAAGTCGGCGACGTCGTTCTCGTGCTTACTAAGGATGATCCGAAATTCCCTGCCAAAGACGTAGGGGAAGTCGTATCGCGCGACGGACAGAACGTAACCGTCAAGCTCCGCAACGGAGAGCTAGTTCAATCTACCGTAGAGAAGTTGACTTTAACGATCGAGAAAACCCCGGAAGAAATGTGGGCGCGTCTAGCGAACGCAATGGCTTCCGTCGAGGATACAGTAGAAAAGCAAAAGGATTGGTCCGAGAAATTCCGTTGGCTGCTTGACGATTGGAAGCTCGTTCCGGGCGGACGGATCGCGGCGGGAGCCGGAGCCAGCGATGAATTGACGCTGTTTAACTGTTACGTAATCCCGTCTCCGCACGATAGCCGCGGAGGCATTATGCAGACGCTTTCCGAGATGACCGAAATCATGTCGCGCGGAGGCGGTGTCGGCATTAACCTATCGTCTTTGCGTCCTCGCCGCGCGATCGTCAAAGGCGTTAACGGTTCTTCCAGCGGCGCGGTATCGTGGGGAGGCTTGTTCAGCTACACGACCGGGTTGATCGAGCAAGGCGGCAGCCGTCGCGGCGCGCTTATGCTCATGATTAACGACTGGCATCCGGATGTCGAAGATTTCATCACGGTGAAGCAAACGATGGGGCAAGTGACGAACGCGAACTTGTCGGTATGCGTGAGCAATGCCTTCATGAAAGCCGTTAAGGAAGACGGCAATTGGGATCTCGTATTCCCGGATTCCAAGGATCCGGAGTACGACGAGTTGTGGGACGGAGACTTGGACAAATGGAAGAAGCTCGGCAAGAACGTCGTTCATTACCGTACCGTTCGCGCGCGAGACGTGTGGAATAGCATTATCGAAGGCGCTTGGAAATCCGCGGAGCCGGGCGTCGTGTTCATGGAATATTACAATCAGATGTCCAACAGCTGGTACTTCAACCCGATCATCTGCACGAACCCGTGCGGAGAGCAAGGACTCCCGGCATGGGGCGTCTGCAATCTGTCGGCGATCAATCTATCCAAGTTCTATGATGAGGAGAAGCACGACGTAGCTTGGGACGAACTGTCCAAAGTCGTTCGTTATTCCACCCGTTTCTTGGACAACGTCATCGACAAAACGCCTTATCACTTCCCGGAGAACAAGAAAAACCAACAGAACGAACGTCGCGTCGGTCTCGGAACGATGGGATTGGCCGAACTGATGATCCGTCTCGAAGTCCGGTACGGAAGTCCGGAAAGTATGGATTTCCTAGACAAGCTGTACGGCTTCATGGCACGCGAGGCGTATCTCGCTTCCACGGAAATCGCGGCGGAGAAAGGATCGTTCCCGGCGTTCGAAGCGGAGCCGTTCCTGCAATCCGGCTTCATGAAAAACATGGTCGAAACGTATCCGGAAGTCGGAGAAGCGGTGTCCAAGCGCGGAATGCGCAACGTTACGGTCATCACCCAGGCGCCTACGGGTTCCACGGGAACGATGGTCGGCACTTCTACGGGGATCGAACCGTACTTCGCGTTCGAGTTCTTCCGTCAAAGCCGCCTCGGTTACGATAAGCAACTCGTGCCGATCGCCCAAGAGTGGAAAGACGCACATCCTGGCGAAGAGCTTCCGGAGTGGTTCGTTACCGCGATGGACTTGTCCGCGAAGGATCACATCCGCGCGCAAGCCGCCATTCAGCGCTGGGTCGATAGCTCGATCTCCAAGACGGCGAATTGCCCGTCCGACTTCACGGTCGAGGAAACCGCGGAGCTGTACGAGATGGCGTTCGAGCTCGGTTGCAAAGGCGTAACGATCTACCGCGACGGCAGTCGCGACGTTCAAGTTCTGAGCACGGCGAAGGACGAGAAGAAGGAAGAAGTTGCGGCTCCGACTGCTGCCGCCGTTGCGGAAGTCGCTCCGGCCGAGGCGCTCAGCGCATCGCTTAACGTGTCAGTGACTCCCGAACAGAAGCAAGTATTCGACAAGCAATACAAGAGCCGTCCGAAGATCCTTCGCGGCGCGACTTACAAATACAATACGCCGTTCGGAATGGCGTATATTACGGTGAACGACATCGACGGCACTCCGGGAGAAATCTTCCTGAACGTCGGTAAAGCCGGCTCCGACGTGTTCGCGATGGCGGAAGCGCTCGGCCGCGTCTGCTCGCTTTTCCTTCGTTACGGCGATCACGGCGACAAGGTGCAATTGCTCGTGAAGCATCTGAAAGGCATCGGCGGATCCGGCGCCGTCGGCTTCGGTCCGAACCGCGTCGAATCGATAGCGGACGCGGTCGCGCAAGCGCTCGAGCAACATGCCGGCTTCGGCGATGGCGAGCATGCGGCAACTACCGAACCGATCGCGGCTAATAATTACCCGATCGTCACGGAGAAAACGAAACTTCCGTACACTTCCAAGGATTTGTGCCCATCTTGCGGCTCGGCTTCGCTGCTGAACGTAGAGGGTTGCAAGACTTGCGGTAACTGCGGCTATAGTAAGTGTTCATAAGAGCGGAAAAGACCCCGGGGACGGGGTCTTTTTTTTTTGGATACGTAATATTTGGGATGTTTCAACTTAATTAGATTAACAAGCGTTTGGGAATTTGGGCTAATAAAAATACACCCGAGAGCCGAAGCCCCCGGGCGAAAGCATTTTGAACATAAGCGGATTATTCTTTGATCTGTGCGAACGCACTAACGGTATGCTTATCCTTACATAAACTAGCGGTGTGATGAAATTCACAATAAACACGGGAGGTGATATACATGGGCTATGGAGTTGGAGGAGTAGGTGCCAGTTGTGCCGGTTATGGCGGCGGAATGGGAGCTGCCGCATTCGTGCTTGTGCTTTTCATTCTGTTGGTGATTATCCTTGCAGCCGGACGCGGAGTTTACTAAGTAAAATTGTATCACCACCGTGTATCACCACCTAATTCTTACCCCATCATGATCCACATGATGGGGATTTTCTTTTTTGAGGCTTATTAAAGAAAATGCCCAAGAGACGAAGCCACCCGGAAAATTGGATATATGCGGATTAATGATTGATCTGTGCGAATAACCTTACGGTATACTTATCCATTCATATAATAGGTATTGGAATTATCATCTTTATTAGACATAGGGGGGGGGGGGGGACCATATGGAAGCTGCTGCTTTTGCACTCGTGCTTTTCATTCTGCTGGTTATCATCTTAGCAGCCGGTCACAAGCACCACCACCACCACGGCTGATAAGTAATATTGGCGATCATCGCATTGTTTTTACCCCATCATGATCCGCCGCATGGTGGGGCTTTTTCTATTTCTTAGCTGCTCTTAACGTAAGCGTCTAATAACCCCCACCTTGTTGCAGGATGGGGGCTGAACTATGCTGGATTAAGATTTAAACACTATTGATTCAATTCAAGATATAAATTTATTTATGAAATGGAAAATTGGAGAAAAACCAAGAGTTAAATAGACCATTATTGGATATTCGGGGTCTGTCAAATCTTTTGTGTAAACTTTCTTTAAGCAATTAAATATTTTGGCTTGCATAAGACCCGGTCATCGAATCGGGCTTTTTTTGAATTTTGTAAATAGCAATGTTGCATTTGTTATTCTCACCATTTCTGACGCACTTCTGTTCGTTTTATGGTAAGCATCATAATATCTTATTTGTTGCCTTCCAGGCGTCAATTTGCTCGAAGACTTCAATAGGATTATCCAGCGAGATTTCGCCAATCCGGCGTTGTCGTTCAATACGATTTCGGATGAAGTGGGCTTCTCCTCTCCATATTTGGGCAAACTGATCAAGAAGCACCGCCAAGTCTCGATGAACGACTATATCAATAACATTCGTCTGACGCATGCAACAGAATTAATTGCGACAACCGACGAAGCCACTCTAGCCGAAGCCACTTCTTCACCTTGTTTAAGAAAGTGCACGGGATGACTCCCAGCCAATATCGAAATCTGATAAAAATCCGGATAGGCGACCCTAAACGTCGCTCCGGATTTTTTTCTTTATGATTTGAAAAATGTGACGTTTACCACCGGGTCCGGCAGCGGAAAGGTTTCAGTGTCGGGATTTTTATGAAAAGTGTATTTTTTGGTGACCGTAATGTCGGTTTTTTGTTGGAAAGTTTGATTTGATTGATTTCGGTTATCGTCAGTTTTTGTAGAGTGAAGGGTAGCGGTACTTCTTATAACGGTAAATTGTACGTCAATGAGATTGAGAAGGAGAAGGTGCAGTTGACACAGTTTCAGAATCAAGTTGCGATCGTGACGGGGGCAAGCAGCGGAATCGGTCAAGCGATAGCCGAGTCATTGGCGGGGCAAGGCGCGCGCGTCGTTGTATGCGGACGCGATGCGGAGAAGGGAAGAAAAGTCGTGGAAGGGATTGAGCGGGGAGGCGGCACAGCGCTCTTCGTGCAAGTGGACCAGGTCGATCCCGCCGCCCCGGATGCGATTGTAACGCGAGCAGTTGAAGCGTGGGGGAGAATTGATTTCGTTATCAATAATGCCGCCTTGGTATGCAATAAGCCGATCGAAGCGGTCTCGCATGAGGATTGGGACCGGCTCTTCGCCGTTAACGTAAAGTCGGGATTTTTTCTCGTTCAGAAGGCGCTACCGTATTTGAAAGAGACGCGAGGTTCGATTGTGAACATCAGCTCATTGAACAGCCAGAAGAATATTGCGGGCAACTTCATTTACGACTCGCTTAAGGCTGCGCTGAACCATCTGACGACCGGACTTACGCTTGATCTGCGGGACACCGGCATTCGCTGTAATGCCTTGCTTCCGGCAGGTATTGCGACGCCGCTTCTGAATGATTGGTTTAAGCAGCTTATGGAAGATCCATCCGAAGCGGATCGTGTTGCTGAATCCGAGAAGCTCAGAGCGGATGTGGGGTCGCCACAGCAGGTGGCGGATGCCGTTGCGTATTTGTGCAGTTCTCAGGCATCGTGGGTCAACGGGGCTCTTATTCCATTGCACGGCGGTTTCCAAATCGGCTAATCGAGGTCAGAGGTAGACGAATACAGGGTATAAGGAAGGAGAACTGAGCAATGATTTCATCTCATGGATCGCTTATAAGTGTCCGCGCCTCGGAACGGATCGCTCCGCCTCAATGGGCCTTGCAGGAGCAGCAGCTTTTTGAAACTTTGAACAAAGCAGCCAAAGAATTTGTCGAGCGGTACACCCATCCGGACGGAACGCTGATCTGGTTCGAACATTGGCCGGGCATGGACGGATCGGATGATCCCTATGAAGGGTTTATGAATTTGGCGCTCCTCTACGTACTGGGTGGAAGCAGCGAACTGCATGAAGTCGCCCGCAAAATATGGGAGGGCATCACGTGGCAGTGGACGGAATACGGACAAGTACATCGGGAATTCGACGCCTATTACGACTGGATGCATCATGGCGAAGGATATTTGTATTTGTATTTCCTCGGGTTGGCGGGGCCGGCCACGCTTAAAGACCGCCAGCGCGCGAAAAACTTTGCCGCCATGTACACGGGCGACGATCTGGAGGCGCCGAACTACGATAAGGAGCTGAAGCTGATCCGGTCTCCGCTGACAGGCAGCCGAGGCCCCCGCTTCGAAGTGACGGAAGAAGATTGGAGCACGCACCGGGGCATCCTCGACGATTATTTGGCTCCATACGAAGATATTCCCGGCGTAAATTTCGCGAGCGGCAAGTGCGCTTGGTCCAATGATGAAGTGTACAATCACTTGATCGCGATGATGAACGAACGGATGAACCGCGGCGACGTGCCGCTGAATTTGAACGCAACGAGCTTGATTACGCACGCCTTCCTGTTATCCGGGGACAAAAGCTTGAAAAATTGGGTAATCGAATACGTCGAAGCATGGAAGGAACGGGCGCGATTAAACGGCGGTATTATCCCCGACAATGTCGGATTGTCCGGTGAAATCGGGGAATACAACGGATGCAAATGGTGGGGCGGTTACTACGGATGGCGCTGGCCGCACGGCTTCATGACGATAATCGAACCGATCACGAACGCTTGCATGAACGCGGTGTTGCTTTCCGGCGACATGAACGGGTTGGAGCTGGCGAGGAATCAACTCGACCGCAACTGGGAGCTGGGCAAAAAACAAGACGGCAAATGGGTTGTTCCGAACAAGCATTTCGACAGCGGCTGGACGGATTACCGGAATGCACAGCCGAAATATCCGATCTATTTGTGGACGACGTCCATGGCGGATGATGATTTGGAGCGGATCGCACGAATTCCGAGAGACCATGACTGGAACGAGGTTATCGTGCCTGCTTTCTCCGGCAGAGACCCGAAAACGGGTCGGGAAACGAAACATTATATCGGCAATACGCAGCCTTGGTTTCAGTATATTCGCGGACTCAACCCGGATTATCCGCAGCGGATCCTAAGCGCCAATTACGAATTGATCGGCAATCAGCTCGCCAAGATGCGCGCTCCGGAAGGCGATCCGCACGGCTGGACCGAGCACTACAACGAAGGCGTTTATTCCGCCATTCATATTTGGCAGGAAATGTGTCCGCTTTACTTTGAAGGACTCGTACAGCTGACGCTGGGCGGACCGATGCACATTTCGCACGGCGGTCTGCAGCATGGCCGCGTTCGCTATTTCGACGCTGCCGCGAAACGGCCGGGACTGCCGCCGGGGGTATCCGCCTTGGTGGAGAAGCTGACGCCGGATTCGGCTACGGTTCATTTGGTCAACACAAGCTTGTTCGACGATCGGGAGCTTGTCGTGCAAGCCGGCGTATTCGGCGAACATCGGTTTATCGCCGGAGAGATCGTCGATGCTTCCGGCCAGGTGACCGGAACGCTTAAGATCGAGGGCAAATGGCTTCATGTATCGCTGCCTGCGGGAACCGGCATCGTCTTACGGCTTTCCATGGAGCGGTATGTCCAGTCTCCATCGTATGAGATGCCTTGGCCGAGCGAAGAGAAGGTAAGCGTCATTCAAGGACGGAGCGGTCAATGATTATTGACTCGCACCAACACTATTGGCAGCTTCGGAGGGGCGATTACGGATGGCTGACACCGGACGCCGGATCCGTTCTATATCAGGATTATATGCCGGATCGGCTCAAGCAGGAGCTGCAGCGGTGCGGTGCAGCGGGAACGATTGTCGTGCAGGCGGCACCGACCATGGAGGAGACCGACTTCATGCTCGATCTGTGCCGGCATGAGGAGTCGCTGCTCGGGGTTGTCGGATGGCTCGACATCGGCGGAGCGGATTTTGAAAAGCATTATTTGCGTTTTCGCGCCGATCCTTATTTTGTCGGAATCCGGCCGACTTTTCCGGCAACGGTTGACGGGAATTGGAGTCGGTATCCGCAATTGCTCCGTAATTTGATGCTGCTCGCCGAAGACGGCTTCCCGGTCGATTTGCTCATTCGCCCTCACGATCTTCCCACCATCGCAAAACTATTCTCACATGTGCCTAAGCTTAAGGCGGTGATCAATCACTTGGCGGTCCCGGATATCGGAAGCGGCAAGCTGGACCCTTGGGCAAGCGGAATGCTAGCGCTTGCCCAATTCGAGCTTGCGGTATGCAAAATCTCGGGACTGGCCACAGTTGGAAGCGGAGGAAGCTTAGAAGCGTCAAAAGCTGCGCCATACGTCAAGCATGCCGTCGAAGCGTTCGGGACGGAACGTCTGATGTTCGGCAGCGATTGGCCGGTTTGCTTGCAGGCGGGCAGCTTTATGGACATGCTCGCGATGGTCGGCGATGCGTTGCCGCCCGGCTTGACCGTTGCTCAAACTGAAGCCATATTCGGCGGAAACGCGGTTCGGATTTATCGGTTGCAAGTGAATGAGAAAACGGAGTAAAGCCGAATTCGGCCGTAATCGCAGGAGGGAAGAGCATGACAGCTAACATGAAAACGGAAGTGAGGGTGGCGCATCTTCGTCCGGATCAAGTCGAACGGTACGAACAGCTTCACCGCAATATCGCTCCAGGGAACGAGAAGCATATGCGGGAAGCGGGCATCGTGTCTTTGCGAATTTATCGCGACGGACAAGTCTTGTTAATGATCGTCGAGTCCGATCCGACATTGGCGATTCCCGATCGCGTCATTAACCATCAGTTGGAAGAAGAGTGGCATCATCTGACCGGCAATTGCTTTTCGAAGAGTTGGCAAGATGCTAGCGAGGTTTATCGGTTACAAAAGGAGGACGCCAAGGGATGAACGAGCCGACAATAGTAGCCGCAAATCCAGTATTATCCGGAGATCACCCCGATCCTTCGATCGTGCGCGTTGGAACGGATTATTATATGGTAACCTCGACGTTTCAGTATTTTCCCGGCGTTCAAGTGCTGCATTCCCGCGATTTGGCGCACTGGAGGCCAATCGGTCATGTCATCACCCGCAAGAGTCAACTTGATTTAACAGGCATGCCGGACTCCTTTGGCATTTTTGCGCCGGATATTTCTTATTATGACAATAAATTTTGGGTTGTCGTTCCTTATTTTCACGGCCAGCCTCGCTGTACGAATTTATTGTTCGTAGCAGATCGGCCGGAAGGGCCCTATAGCGAAGCGATCATGCTCAATCATCACTTTATCGATCCTTCCATTTTCAACGATGATAACGGCAAGCGGTACTTGCTATTCGGCGGCGGATGGATTCACGAGTTGGCGGCGGACGGCTCCCGATTGATAGGCGAAGCGAAGCAGGTATGGCCCGGAACGGGCGGGTCTGCTCCGGAAGCTCCCCATATCGTCAAGCGCAATGGTTGGTATTATTTGATGCTGGCCGAGGGAGGCACCTTCTTCGAGCATATGGCGACAGTCTCGCGAAGCCGCTCGGTATGGGGGCCTTATGAACCGTGTCCGTATAATCCGGTATTGACGCAAAACGATCCCGATCGACGGATTCAAAAGGCGGGTCATGGGAAGCTTGTTCAAGATCCGAATGGACAGTGGTGGATGTTCCATCTTGGCGGCCGTCCTCTAACGCCGGGCGGCGCGTGTCCGCTTGGGCGGGAAACATTCGTGGAGCCCGTAAGCTGGACAGCGGACGAATGGTTTGTGGTTGGTGAAGAGGGTAAGCCGATGGATCGGGTGTCGATGCCTCATCTGGAACAAAATCCGCCAACGGAGGATTCGGAAGAGGCAGAAGATTTTTTTACCGATGCTAAGCTGTCGCCCGACTGGGAGTGGGTACGGTATCCGGCAGATGACGGATATCAATTGATGCAGTCCGGACTTCGAATTTATTGCAAACCTTATATTCCTTACGGTCTCGGATCAACGCTCATCTTAACGCGGCGCTGGCGCCATTTCGGTTTTGTTGCGGAGACCCAACTGTTGTTTGAACCGAAAAGCAGAGGCGAGGAAGCGGGGATCGCGCTATATAGAGACTCGGATTCCTTTCTATTCTTCTCCATTCGGAACGGGATTGGTCAAACATCGGGGCAAAGCTTCGATGTAAGCCGTCTAAACGAAAATCAAGAGCATGAAGGACTTTATCTGGAGATCGATCAGTACGTCGCCATAAATAAAAAAGTGCTTGCAATGGTAAAGCTTCCGGTTCAACGGGGTCAACCCGTTTGGCTAAAGGTCGCATTGAACGCGCATATCCAAAACCTTACCTTCCATTATTCTCTTAACGGGACTGCGTACGTGGATTTGGGCATTGAACTAGCAGCGGAATTTCTTTATCCGGAAATGTATAATCGCTTCTTGTGTTTTACGGCGCCCAGAATGGGCATCTATGCGAAGGGTGTTTATGGCGAAGCGGAAGGATATGCGCATTTTCAAAAGTTTGCTTACTCAGGGGAATGACAGAGGAGAGGTGAAAAACTTGGAATACACGATATTCGGGAAAACCGGGTTGAAGGTGTCCAAGCTAGGCTTGGGCGGGGCGCCGCTTGCGGGCGATTTCGGCGCAACGGATGAAGACGAAGTACAACTGATGATTCACGAGGCGATCGATTCGGGCATCAACTTTATCGATACGGCTCCTCTATACGGCAAAGGAGAATCGGAGCGCCGCATAGGCAAGGCGATTACCGACCGCAGAGAGCAAGTTGTGCTTGCGTCCAAAGCAGTCCGATCCGACATGAGATACGATTACGAGACGACGATCCGTTCCGTGGAAGACAGCTTGCGAAGGTTAAAGACGGATTGGATCGATATTATGCAAATTCACGATGTGGAAACCCAGCCCTTCGAGCTCCTCGTAAACGAGACCTTACCGGCGCTGGAGAAGCTGCGTCAGGATGGCAAAGTTCGTTTTTTAGGCGTGACCACTAGGAATTTGCCTTTGCTCTTGAAATATATGGCAACCGATAAATTCGATTCGATTCAATTTTACGCACGGTATATGTTACTCGATAATACGGCGAAGGATGAGGTCATCCCGCTTGCCAAAGAGATGAATTTGGGCGTCGTCAACGGGAGCGTCCTGGGCATGGGGATACTGGCGGATGCACCGGCTTCTTTTCTGAAAGAGGAGATTCGATTGAACGGTTTAGCCCGGATGGAGAAATTGGCATTTCTGCGAAGGACGGAGCCCAAAGGGTTGATTGAGCCTGCGATGCGGTTCAGTCTGAGCAACCCTGACATCCAGGTCACGCTTACGGGAACAGCGTCGCTCGCCGCGCTGCGCACTAATCTGTCTTATTGCGACGGTAAAGGCTTGGAGCCTGAAGAGATGAAGGAAGTGTATGCGCTATTCCAAGGGCAGCCGTTGTTCGACTAGGCGGAGACGAGTACAACCGCAATCCTAATCGAATTTGGACATAAAAAGAAGGAGTACCTCCCCATGTTTACAGCGCAGGTTACGATACCGCCGCTACAAACAAGAAGGTACTCCTTTGCCCGCCATTACTCCTCTCGCTCCCCGCTTACCTTCACGTTATTCAGCCGATATTCGGATAGAGATACGCCGAAGTACTTTTTGAAGCTCGTGTAGAAGTAATTCGATTTCTCGACACCGCACCTCTCCAGGATTTCGTTCATCGGCAAGCGGTTCTGCTCGAGGAGCTCCTTGATTTTCTCCATTCGGACCATCGTAATGTATTCGGCGACGGATTTGCCGGTCGATTTTTTGAACAGTTTCCCGAGATAGACGGACGATAAGGAAAGCGATTCGGCGCAGCTGTTCAAAGAGAGATTCTTGTCCGCAAAGTCGGCGTGAATGTGGTCGATGGCGGTATTCACGATGTCGTTCTTTTTCCGGTCCTTCGCGCTGTCCTTCAACCGAATGATATCGTCGAACATTTCGAAAAACGTAAGTTCGATTTCTTCGAACGTCTCAAAGCCGGACACTTTGTTGAAGAAGTTGATGGAAATCGAATTGAACTTGGATTCCGATCCTTCCGCGATTCGATTCAAGGAATTGAAAATCGAGAAAAACAAATAGATCACGGACGTGATGATATTGTCGTAAGAAGAATGCTCGATAGCCTTGATGATTTCCCGAAAGTTTTCTTTGGCAGCTTCACCGCTTCCCAACTTAAGGGAGTCGATGAGCTGCTTTTCTTTCGACAAGGGGAAGATGAAGGAGCCCGTTTCCACTTCCTTTAACGTTTCCGGCGTAATGATGCTGTTATGGCCCGTTTTGATCCGGTACATGGACAAGTTAAACGCATTGTCGTACGCGTTTTTGATGCGATCGGGCGAATCGATGACGGAGCTGAGCGTTCCGGTAAGCGAGAGGTTCAGAAGCTCCTGGACGCTCGATTGGATTTTGCCGACGATGTCGCGAAAAATTTCCGTCAGCTGCGACGGCTGCTCCGAAGTATCGCCGATGTCCGCCAGAACTGTGAACTGATCGTGGGCAGTCTCCACGACCTCGTTTTTGAAGCGCTCTCCCGTAATTTCCCGAGCGATATTTGCGATCGCGTATTGGTAGAGGGAGCGATCTTTTTCGCTGTGCCGGTCGACGAAGTCTTTATAGTAGTCGATTTTCAAAATGAACAAGTAAAGAGGATTTCGAAAATCGAGATCGATTCCGAGCTCTTGCCGCTTGGTGATCATTATGTCGGTCGGTAATTCAACGCGGCCGGTAACGACGTTTTTCATAAACTCGTTTTTAATGACGGGCGTCGCGTTCCTCTTCATATTTTCAAGTACTTGCGTTTTATCAAGCATCCCCGTGAATGCCGTGGATAAGTAGCCCAACTCGTCCATGTTTTTGGAGGGCGCGCTTTCCGGTCCCAGCCTTTGGATGATGCCCCTCGTAAGCGTTCCGAGCGGCCTGTACAGTTTCTTGGAAGCGAGTACGGCGAACAATAAGCCAAGCAATAGGATGATCAGGCAAAAGATAAGGGTGATTAGCCCGTTCTTTTTGGCGACCGAGAAAGCTGTGTCATACGGCATCAGGCTTATGAATTTCCACTTCAGGATGTCGGAGGAAACGTAGGTGATCACGTGCTTTTTGCCGTCCAGCCGTTCGACGTAAGTTCCAGACGGCGCCGCGGCCGTCAATACGTCGTGGAGATAAGGCTCGTTCGATACGTTACGCAAAAACTGATCCGGCGAAGAGTTGCTGACGATATCGCCTCCGTCATCCACGACGATGATGTCGTTGCCGTTCTTTGCTTTATTGAGGGAAGCGATGGTCAGTCTGAGCCACTCCGCGTCGACGTTCAAGACGATGGCGCTGTCATAGTTCCCCTTGTAATCGAAGTTATCGAACAGAATATAGGTGTACACGTTGGCGAAGTTTTTGTCGGAGCCTGCCGGCATCGCGACTTTTCTCGGAAAGGGATACAGGCTTGGCGATTTTTCCTTACGGACGGTGTCCAGAATACGGACGATTTCCTGATCGTAAAAGTCGTCGCTGTCGTAAAAGGTATTGGTGTCGATAATCGTATCGATTTTTCGGTTGTAAATATAAGCCGAGTGGATGTAAGAGTTAGGAATCGTCAATTCCCTTAACGTTCGGATCGCGCTGCTAATATTCAAAATGTCCTCATCTTTGCTTCCGTTACTGTAGGCGAAAGCCATGATGGTTCTGTTGACTAGCAGCGATTGGCAAAATTTCTGTGAAATATTGTCCATGTACACGGAGCTGTAGCTGATATTGGATAATAAATTCTCGTTCATCCCTTTGACGGTATTAATGAAAGAAGAGTTGTAATTGTAGTAGAGCAGCGAGGAAAGCGCTAGAATCAGCGACGTGATGATCGCCACGAAGGTGAAGAGTAGTTTTTTGTACATGATGTTAAGGCCGCCTTTGCCGAGAGGTAGATCGGTTTATAAAATGAAGTGTATTCAATGTAATATATTCGATTTAGAAACTCAATTGGAAATGTGAAGCTACCGTGCGAAATCATGATTTTTTGGAGAAACGATCGGATTTCGTAGTTCTTTTTTTCTTAAAAATCGGTGCAATGTTTGTTTTTGTTTGTATCGGATCATCGAAACCCCGGCTTATGATTGGGCTGTAAGAATTATCGCCTCACTGCTAAGGAGAATGCGCATGAAAATCCAAAACGTGGTTAGAAAGCCGATCCCTGTCATCGGAGAGCTCTTAAGAAACAAAGTCTTTTATGCCATGATGCTGCCGGGACTGCTTTACATTATCGTCATGTTCTATTTACCGATGGTTGGGGTTGTTATCGCTTTCGAACAATTCAACCCGATAAAAGGCATTTTTAAAAGCAAATGGATCGGCTTCGACAATTTCAAGTTTCTGTTTCAATCGGATGCGCTGTATCAAATTACGTTCAACACGATCTTTTATAATATTATCTTCATTATTCTAGGTCTCGGATTGTCGGTTGTGGCGGCGATTCTCATCAACGAAATCGGTAACCGCTTTCTCGCCGGGACGTACAAAAGTATCCTGCTTCTTCCGTATCTCTTGTCTTGGGTCGTCGGCGGTTATTTGCTCTTCTCGTTCTTAAGCATAGACAAAGGGATTCTCAACAATCTCTTATCGTCATGGGGAATAGAGCCGATTCAGTGGTACTCGGAACCCAAATACTGGAGATTTATTTTACCTGCAGCTTATGTATGGAAAAACATCGGATACTTCGCGGTTATTTTCGCCGCAGGTATCGCGGGGATTTCAACCGAGTATTACGAAGCCGCGAAAATAGACGGTGCTACGAAATTTCAGCAAGCGATGAAGATTACGATTCCGATGTTGGCGCCGATTATAATCATTTTGCTGCTGCTGCAAGCCGGAAAAATCTTTTACGCGGCATTCGGCGATTGGGGAATGTTTTATAACCTCACCAAAGAGTCGGGCGTGTTGTTCCCGACGACCAACGTCATCGACACGCATGTTTACAGGTCCTTAAAAACGATGGGCGATTTCGGAATGTCGTCCGCCGTCGGCTTTTACCAGTCGT
This sequence comes from Cohnella endophytica, assembly GCF_003628305.1. Lineage (GTDB taxonomy): Bacteria > Bacillota > Bacilli > Paenibacillales > Paenibacillaceae > Cohnella > Cohnella endophytica. Next base: position 808,004 of record NZ_RBZM01000005.1, read on the forward strand.
GCGTCGGTTTCGTGCTCGTAATCATATCCAACTATTTGATCAAACTTTACGATCGCGACAGCGCGCTCTTCTAGGAGGACAACGGGATGAAAATGAGGCTTAAGCTTTTCAACTTTTCGCTGAATATCGGTTTTATGGTCATATGCGCTTTATTTCTGACTCCGCTGCTTGTCGTACTTTCCATTTCCTTATCCGACGAGCAATCGATTTTCCAGCATGGATACCATTTCTTTCCCGAGAAATTCAGCTTAGATGCCTATCGATATATTTTGAACGGGAACTCGCCTATAATCAGAGCTTATGGCGTTACCATTGTCGTTACCGTAATCGGAACGCTGTTGCATCTCGTGATCTCTTCAATGTTCGCCTATAGCTTGTCAAGGCCGGAAGTGAAATACAGAAATATCGTTTCCTTCCTTGTTGTGTTTTGTCTCTTGTTCAATGGAGGCTTAGTACCTTGGTACATCCTTCTCTCTAAATACATGCACTTGAAAGATACGCTGCTCGTGCTATTCGTTCCTTACTTGGTTTCGTCGGTTAACGTGATTATCATGCGGAACTTCTTCAAATCAACGGTCCCGGAATCCATTATCGAATCCGCGAGGATCGACGGTGCCGGTGAATTTTACAGCTTTCTTAAGCTGGTCGTTCCATTATCCACGCCGGTGCTAGCGACGATCGGCCTATTCACGGCAGTGTATCTGTGGAATGACTGGTTTACGGCCGCGATCTTCATAGAGGACGGCAAACTATACACGCTTCAGTTTCTTCTGCAGTCCATTATGAACAACATCGCTTACTTGCAAGCGAACGCCATTACACAGAAAGTTGCGGCGCTCCAGCCTGACGAGACAGCCAGGATGGCGACTTGTATCTTGTCGATCGGGCCGATTATTCTCGCCTACCCGTTTTTGCAGAAGTTCTTCGTCAAAGGCCTAACCTTGGGCTCCGTAAAAGCTTAATGCTCGGCTTTACCGGACTTCGGTCCGTTAAGCATATAAACAACAAATATATGGAGGTCAAGCTATGAATGCAAAGAAAACGGCAAAATCGATTTTGGCATTAAGTCTTAGTTTCTCGATCGTGCTCGCAGGTTGTGGAAAAAATAATGACAACAATGCGGCATCGAGTGCGCCGGCATCGAGCGCTTCAAGCTCAGAAACGCAAGCTTCTGAGACGGCGTCACCATCGACGGAAGCTGCACTGGAGCCGGTCGATTTGACGTATTACTTCCCGAATACGCCTCAAAAAGACCTGCAAGCCGTAGAAGATGCAGTGAACAAGCTGATTCAGCCGAAAATCAACGCAAAAGTTCACCTCAAGCTCATCGATTGGGGCGCTTACGATGAGAAAATGAAGGTTATCAATGCTTCCGGCGAAGTTTACGATCTTGCTTTTACATCCGCTTGGACAAACAATTATTACCAAAACGTAGCGAACGGCGCCTTAGCACCGCTGGATGAATTGCTTGAAAAATATCCGGACATGAAGGCCGGTATTCCTGATATGTTCTGGGATGTTGCCAGAGTAAAAGGCCATATTTATGCTGTTCCTACCTTCCAGCAGTCCACCGCAGGTTACGGCTACACGATCCAGAAAAAGTTAGCGGACAAGTACAATCTGGATTGGAAATCCGTAACGAAGCTTTCGGATTTGACGCCTTTCCTGGATACGATCAAGAAAAACGAGCCGAATCTGATTCCTTGGGAATATAATCAAAATGCCGATGCGTTCAAGCAAGCTCCGCCGATGTTCGGCATGGAAGCATTAGGAGATACTTTGACGCCTGGAAGTCTGTATCTCGCAGACGGCAGCAAAGTTATTAATCAATTCGAATCACCGGAATTCAAAGAATATGTCACGATGATGAGAGACTGGTACACGAAAGGTTACTTGAAAAAAGAAGCTCCGACATTGACCGATACTAACGCGGATCGGAAGGCAGGCAAGAATGCCTTGCAGTTCGGTCAAATCGATCTTGGTACCGTCGATTACGAGGCAGCAGGCATGAAATCGACGGGGCGGATGTCGGGCTTCAATCCGGACGTGGAATCTTACGACTACCAGTTCGTTAAGCCGCTGCTTACGACAGACAAAGCCGCAGCGACAATGACGGGGATCTCCGTTAACTCGAAGAACAAAGAAAGAGCGATGATGTTCCTCAATCTCCTTCACACGGACAAAGATGTATACAACACGCTTATCTGGGGTGTAGAGGGCAAACATTACAAGAAAGTCAGCGACATCCGTATCGAAACGATCAAAGACGGAGGCTTCCAAATTTGGTCTGCTTGGGAATTCGGCAACATGGCGAACTCTTACTTGTCGGAAGGCGACCCGCAAGGTAACGATGAGGGATTCCGTAAGATGTGGATCGATCTGAACAAAAACGCGACACCTTCCAATGCGCTTGGTTTCGTATTCGACTTCACGCCAGTTAAGTCCGAGAAGGCCAACGTTGACGCAGTCATTAGCGAGTTGTATTACGCTTTAGGTTCCGGATCCGTCGATCCCGACAAATATTTGCCTAAATTCCTCGACAAGCTGAAAAGCGCGGGCGCTGACAAAATCATCGCCGAGAAGCAAAAGCAATTGGACGAGTGGAGAGCGAGCAAATAAGCTAGCGATAATCACATCCATTATAAAAGGTAAATCCGCGCAGACGTTCGCGTTCTGCGCGGTTTCTTTCAATTTTGAAGTGCTACTTCAAATGTATGTACAAGGAGAATCAAGAATTGGCGACAACGTTCACGATCGAAGGAAATCAGTTTTTGTATAACGGAAAACCGATGCGTATCTTATCCGGTGCCATGCACTATTTCCGAATCGTTCCGCAATATTGGCGGGATCGATTGCTGAAATTAAAGGCTTGCGGCTTTAATACGGTTGAAACCTACTTGGCTTGGAACGTGCATGAACCTAAAGAAGGGCAATTCAACTTTACGGGCATCGCCGATGTAGAGCGGTTCGTCCGATTGGCAGCGGAGCTGGGTTTGCACGTCATTCTTAGGCCGAGTCCGTATATTTGCGCGGAATGGGAGTTCGGCGGATTGCCTGCATGGCTGCTACGCGATCCTTCCATGCATCTGCGTTGCTACCATAAGCCATATCTGGACAAAATCGATGCCTACTACGATGAGCTGATGCCCAGGCTAAAGCCGCTTTTGTGTACGAATGGCGGACCGGTAATCGCCATGCAGATCGAAAATGAATACGGGAGCTACGGCAACGACAAGCAGTATCTGGAATACTTGAAGCAAGCGATGATCGAGCGCGGAATCGATGTGCTTATGTTCACTTCGGACGGTTACGACGATTCCAATCTTCAAGGGGGAACGCTCCTTCCCGAGGTTCTGGCTACCGTCAATTTCGGATCGCAGCCGGAAGAAGCTTTCGCCAAGCTTCAGGAATATCAGCCCGATAAACCGAACATGTGCATGGAGTATTGGAACGGGTGGTTCGATCATTGGGGAGACGAGCACCATGTGAGAGGACACGATGACGTGGCGGATGTGCTGGACCGGATGTTGAAGTCCGGCGCATCGATCAATTTCTATATGTTCCACGGCGGCACGAATTTCGGCTTCTATAACGGGGCCAATTATTTGGGCAAATATGAACCGACCGTGACCAGCTACGACTATCATGCGGCGTTGAACGAATCCGGCGATAGGACGGATAAGTATTACGCGATCCGCGAAGTCATCTCCAGGTACGCAGAGTTACCGGATTTGGTACTGCCCCCGGCCGCCCCCAAGAAAAATTATGGGAGAGTTCGCCTGACGCAGCAAGCGCGATTATTCGATTCGCTCAATCGGTTGTCCGAGCCGGTCTGGCGGCGGTGTCCGGAAACGATGGAGCAGTTGGGGCAGGATTACGGATTTATCTTATATACGACCCGCATTTCCGGTCCGAGAACGTCAAACAAGATTACGATCCAGGAAGTTCGCGACCGAGCCCTGCTGTTTCTGGATGGGGTGCATCAAGGTGTCGCTGAGCGAAACACGCACGATCAAACGATCGAGATTCATGAAAACGATATCGTCGTGGAAATTCCGTCGGATGGAGCCGAGCTGAGCGTGCTCGTGGAAAATATGGGCCGGATCAATTACGGCTTCGGCATGAAAGACCCGAAAGGGATTACCGAAGGCGTCCGTTTCGAGCGGATGTTCCTTCATGATTGGAAAATCCATACGCTTCCGTTGGACGATCTGTCAGGGCTTGTTTTTCAGGATTTGCAGCCGGAGGAGAAGTTTACGCCTACTTTCTATAAGGGTGTGTTCCACGTCGATGAGACGGGCGATACATTCTTGAAATTGGAAGGTTGGACGAAAGGAGTCGCGTACGTCAACGGTTTTAATCTCGGGCGTTACTGGGAAATAGGGCCGCAAAAGACGCTGTACGTCCCGGGCCCGCTTCTTCGCGAAGGCGACAACGAGCTGATCGTATTCGAACTGCATGGCACGCAGGATCCCGTCGTTATGCTTCAAGATTTTGCCGAGCTGGGCTAACTGAAATGATAGAAGAGGAGCAAACAAACATGAGAACCATCACGGCAGCATTAATCGGAGCAGGACAAAGAGGGAGGGGAGCTTACGCTCCCTATGCGCTGGAAAACCCGGACGACATCCAATTCGTCGCGGTTGCGGATTCGGATGCTGAACGGAGGGAGCTTTTCCGGCAGGAACATCGGCTTTCGAACGAGAACTGTTATTCGAGCTGGGAGGATCTACTTGCCGGACCGAAGCTGGCGGATGCCGTTCTGATTTGCACGCAGGATACAATGCATTACGAGCCTGCGCTCAAGGCGCTGGAAAAAGGATACCATGTGCTGATGGAAAAACCGATGTCGCCGGATCCTCGAGAATGCCTCATCATGGGCGAATATGCGGAGAAGTACAACCGGGTATTTTCGATTTGCCATGTGCTTCGCTACACCGATTTTTTTGCGACGATCAAGCAACTCATTACGGATGGCAGAATCGGCAGGTTGGTTTCGATTCAGCATACGGAAAACGTGGAGCATCGTCATCAAGCCCACAGTTTCGTCAGGGGAAACTGGAGGAATTCGGAAACCTCGAGTCCCATGATTTTGCAGAAGAGCTGCCATGATATGGACATTTTGCAATGGTTGGCAGACTCGGAGTGCGTCAAAATTTCTTCCTTCGGTTCTTTGACTCATTTCCGCAAAGAAAGTGCTCCGGAGGGCGCTCCTCTACGATGCCTGGACGGCTGTCCCGTTAAGGACGATTGTCCTTACTATGCTCCTAAAATGTATATCGAGAGAGACGATTGGGTAGGTGCCGTGCTCCGATCGGTTGTCAGCAACGACACGAGCGACGAGGGTGTGCTCCAGGCTTTGAAGGATGGCCCTTATGGCAGATGCGTGTATCATTGCGACAACAATGTGGTCGATCATCAGGTGGTCAATTTGGAATTTGCCAATGAAGTGACGGTTGCCTTCACGATGAGCGCCTTTACGTATGAAGGGGGCAGGTCGGTGAAGCTGATGGGTACACACGGGCAGATTAGAGGCGATATGGAGAAAAACGAAATCGAAGTGACCAGTTTCATTACCCGGCAGAAAGAGACGATTCGGATTGAGGCGGATCTGGCAGGGCATGGCGGCGGCGACAGCGGGATTATGCGGGATTTCGTGCGTCTCGTTCGAAGCGATGGCAACGAAAAAGGGCTGACCGGAGCGAATGTTTCCGTACAAAGTCATCTGATTGCTTTTGCAGCGGAGCAATCGCGATTGGAACAACGTGTTATTATGATGCCTGAATATATTGACGAATTAAAACGTGAGATAAATTCATTGTAATAGAAAGTGTGTACTTCAATACGTCGATTAAACCTCCCATTTGATACATGCCTAGAATTAATAGGTATAAATCATGGGAGGTTTATTTTAGTTGTATATTGCAAAATCAAGCTAAGCTTATTCGTCAAACAATATAATGACGTCTATGAAAACATGGAATATGTCATTGAATCGGGCGTATTCAAGATATGGGCAGGACCGAATCCCGAGGAGGGGCTAGAAGGTGAATTTACCATCTGACTTTTGTTGATTACCATATTTACTAATTTTTATAGACAAGTATTAATTTCTACTCTGTTTTTTCGACTATTGTAGGTTATACTCAATCTTAATGAAGGATGTCTCCGGTGGATCTGTGAGTAACAGGCTCACACGATAAAGAGGCATTCTTTTCTTTACCAAGCTTTCTTCGGAGGGATGATACATCATATTAGACTTCCTGAAACGGTTGAATTACTCTTTATTCGCAAAGGTATTTGTTGCCGTGATTGTCATTCAATCTTTCATTATATTAATCGGTGGGCAGCTAAACATCATTCGGGTTGATCGACTCATTCAGCAACGCGAGTATGAATATGATCGCAAAGATATGCTGGTTGTGCAAGATGCTTACAATCATAAATTGAAGCAAATACGAACTAATGTCTTATCTTTGTTTTTTGATTCCACGCAAAGCGAGTCCATCTTGGAGAAGATTAAGCGCTACAAGGGGACAACGAAGGCTGAAGATTTAACACTTCAAGCGGAAATTCAACAATTTCTGCAGTCTATGGCATACACGGATGAGAGTATACGCTCGATTTTGTTTGTTCGTAATTCTGATGAGCAGAAGTTTGCATTCGTCCGTTACTTCGATCCGAGCCTCTTACCTAATTTCGAATCAATGATTTCGCTTAAGGAAGATGAATTCGTCAAAGTGTATCCCGTGGATGCGAGTCCGACGAAACAAGTACTAATCTTTATTTTGAAAGTGAACGACCCCAATACCGTGGGCATGAAACAGACCGTCGGCAATCTAGTCGTGAGCATCGATACGGGATTTCTGCAAATAGAAGGAGATCCGCTCCATGCGGACTCCATTATTGAACTAAAAAATTCGAATGGGACGATTCGGATGTCGGGTAATTCATTCGCTGCCGATATCAGTCAGATCGATCTCGATGCGAGAAAACATGATTCAAAGGATTACTTTGTTACCCAAGTCGATAATACGGTTGACGACATGGTCTTTACCATGCTGATTTCCAAAAAACAACTGAAACAAAGTTTATTCGCAATGAAGAAGAACCAATGGATGACAATAGTCGCTATCGTTTTTTTGAACGTTTTTATTGCCTTTTACATTTCCAGAGCGTTATCGAAGCGGGTTAACACTGTCACTCGCAATATGCGGAAGTACACGCCAGGTGAATTTGTGAATCCGATTCTGATCCAAAAACAAGACGAATTTACGGTTTTGGAAGAAACCTATAATCAATTGATTCTAAAGCTATCGGAATTTATTCAAAAGGAATATGTGATGGAGATAAAATCCAAAGAAGCGGAACTACAGTTACTTCATTCTCAGGTCAATCCGCATTTTTTATCCAATATGCTGGAAATATTGCGTATGCAAGCTATAAAAGAAAACAATTTAAATTTGTCCGATACGATTTACCAGTTAAGCGAAATCTTTCGATGGAACATTCGCAATAAAGAAACCGTCGTGACCTTATACGAGGAACTCTATTACATCGAATACTACTTAAAGCTTCAACAGTTTAGATTTCCAAAACTCCAATTCCGTATCGTGCTGCCACAGAATCTACAGAATCAAAGGATCGTCAAGTTCTCGGTTCAACCCATTGTCGAGAACGTTTTTAAACATGCCATGAACAAAGGAAAAGAAACCGATATTCATATTCAAGTTATAGAAGCGTATGACAGCATCCGGGTGTCCGTGAAGGACAATGGTAAGGGAATGGTGGCAGATGACTTAGATTTATTAATCTTAAAAATGCAAAAACCCCTGGCAGATACCAAGGATACGCCGTCCGTTGGTTTAATGAATGTGCATGCAAGACTTCAATTAATATTTGGAGAGCCGCATGGATTGGAAGTGCAAAGTCAGATAGGTGAAGGGACGAAGGTCATCCTTCATATCCCTAAAAACGAGGTGGGTCCATGAGTCTATTTCTGAGAAAAGTCATCATTGTCGATGATGAGCTTCTGATACGAGAAGGATTGCGCTCCATGCTGGATTGGGAGAACCTAGGGTTTGAAATAGCTGGCTTGTTTGAGGATGGCGAAGACGCGTGGCAATTCCTTCAAATGAACAATTCCATCGATGTCGTCATTACAGATATTCAAATGGACATTTGTACTGGACTTGAATTGTTACGCAGAATTAGAAACGCAGACTATCGGTCGAGAGTACTAATCATTAGCGGTTATGACGAGTTCCGTTATCTTCGCGAGGCAATGAAAATGGGAATAGATAATTATTTGTTAAAACCGATTAATAAAGATGAGATGATTGGCTCCCTACAACAGATCCAGGAAAGCTTGCTCATGGAATATCAAAAATCCCGGGAACTATTCGAAGGGGCATTGCTCATCAAAAATAATATTTTAAATCAAGTCGTCATGAATAATTATTCGATTCGTGATGTGATGGAAAAATGCGAAATGCTTGGGATCGATCTATATGAAGGCGGATTTCAAGTGGTTGTCATGGACACGATTACTCGTCAAAAAAATGTTCCCTTATTGGAAGAGAGACAATTGAGTGAATTTGCAATACGTAATGTCGCCCTTGAAGTAATTGGGGAAGCGGAAAACATATACGTATTCGGTAATCAGAACAGTCAGACGATCTTCTTGTTCGCCGGCATTAATCATCGTAATATTGCCATGGTTAGGAGACGGATGGAGGAGGTATCAAGTCTGGTTCAGTTGGTGCTCAAGATTCAAGTTGTCGCTTTTATGGGCAAACCCTGTACGTATTGGCGAGAGATCCATCGATCTTATCAAAGTGCGATGGAATTGTACGACTACCGTTATTTCGTCGAGTCTGCATCGGTCATCGATTATACACAAAGGGATCCGGAGTCAAAAAAAGAGGCGCTTGCCAAAGAGCTTGGCCTTATCCGCCTTAACGAATTATTAGAAATTGATGACTTTGAAACCGTTCTCAAGGAGCTGGGATTGACCGGGATCCGACTGCAAGAAATCCGGGTTCCCGATCTCCACTTAATCCGGGCTGTTTTTATCGATTTCACGTTATCGTGCATGAGCAAATTGCGACAGATGGAATTCGAAATTTTGGAGCATGCTAGCCATTTTCCTAAAGCTGTAGAAGCGCTGTTTAATGCCGATTCCAAGGAGAAGCTATTTGCGCGATTCATGGAGTTGGGGGACACGCTGCTTAAAACGTTGCAAAGACTCAAACTAAACCGGAATACCAACATTGTAGAGAAGGTCATTAAGTTTATTGATTCCCACTACATGGAAGGCTTGACTTTGCAACAGTTATCGCAACAATTTCACATCTCGGCCCCTTATCTAGGAAAGCGCTTAAAGATCGAATTGGGACAGCAATTTAACGAGTATTTGCATCATGTCCGTATTCAAAATGCTAAGAATCTATTGTTGATTTCCGACGAGAGTGTGAAGGATATCGCAGAAAAAATCGGGTATGCGGAACCGAATTACTTTTATAGTCAGTTCAAAAGAATTACGGGGAAGTCACCAATGGATTTCAAAAAAGGAATTTGACAATCGGGGGTAACAAAGTGAAAAAAATAATTCTTTTTGGCTTGGTTTCAATGATTATTAGCGTAGTTGCTGGATGCGATTTATTCTCGACATCCATTAGCTTGCCCAGTTCATCAGGTACGACAAATTCTAATGATAAGCTTGCTGAGTTGAACGTGCTCGTGTTCGAAACCCCAAACTTGACTGCACAATATTGGGATGACGCTATCAAGAGATTTACGGATAAACACCCAAACATCAAAATAAATAAAGTCGTGTCTCCGGATATCGACCGTACAAAATACGCGAAGCAACTACTCGCGACCGGGCAATTACCAGACGTCTTGATGTCGATCAATGTTCAGGAATTCTTGTCCTCTAACTCCTTGTTACCTTTCGATGAAAAATATGTAAGCCAAGTACCGGGTGCAATGAGTAACGCTATAAATGGAAAAGTTTATCAACTGCCATGGGGGGCACAAACGATTCCCTTTATCTACTACAATAAAAAAATGTTCGCTGATGCTGGCATAGTCGAACCAAAAACGTGGTCAGAGTTTGTAAATGTCGTCGCAAAATTACAGGAATCAGGCGTTACGCCGTTACTTAACGGCGGAGCGAAGGATCCGTGGGCTTCGACCCTCCTACTTGATGGAATCATAAGCACAGACGTCTTTACAAAAGAGCCGAACTGGGTCAACAAACGAAAAAAAGGTGAGGTAAAGTTTTCAGATCCACTATTTAAGAACGCTGTCCTCAAATGGAAAAGCCTCTACGAAACAAAATCATTTAATGCAGATGGCTTAAGCATCGGATATTTACAATTGCAAGATGCGTTTCTAAAAGGTAAAGGTGCCATGTATCCAATGGGATCATGGTTTGTGGCATCCGCCGACGCACAAAATGATATCGATGTTGGAGTATTCCCAATTCCAACGGATGATGGATCGATTGTGATTCCTTATTCTGTCAGTGGCCCTCCATCTATCAGTGCAACTACGAAATTCCCAGAAGCCGCGCAAATGTTTGCCGCCGAATTCGTTACGGATGCGGAAACCGTCGTCGCGATTGTGAAGTCAGATGCCGAGATTCCACTAGATGGGCAAACCATTGAATATCAGTATTCCCCTTTGTTTCAACGAGTTATTGATCTGATTAAAGTTGGTAATAAAGTCAATGCTTTCAGTTGGGAAAACGGTGATGCCGCGATGATTGCAGGTATGGTGGACGTAGTAAACAAAACCGCACAAAATATTATTCTTGGTAATTCTGTAGATTTGGAATTGGCGGCACTTGATGCTAAATGGGATGAAATTAGCACACATATCAAATAATGCGGAAAGCTTCCTTTTCCAAGCGCGAATACGCTCTCGTACCGCGACAGAATCCTCCACTTCCCCGTTCAATTAATATAATCTTGTTTATAACCTTGTTTCGTTAAGACCACTGCCATCGCCAGTCCTTCGGAAAAATTCACCTTCAGAATCGAATCGGGGAGGAATAACGAATCGTCCTACCATATCGATAAACCCCGTCTTCTAGACCTACTTCCCAGCATCGATGATCGGCTTTACCGGTACCCTCACCGTTTCGATAACCGTCAGCACACCGGCAATTCGAGATCAATGAATAAAGTTTCGTTATTAGGAGTCATGCCATTATGTATAAAATCATTTTAGTAGACGATGAAGCCGACGTGCGAGAGGGCGTTCTAAGAGAAATTGACTGGACGGAAAACGGATTTCAGGTCATCGATGTAGCGGAAAATGGACGCGAAGCGCTCGATATGGTGGAGAGAAACGTGCCGGACCTTATTGTTACCGATATCCGTATGCCGTTCATGGACGGTCTGCAACTGTCCGAGCATCTAAGGCGTGTTTATCCAACGGTCAAAATTATTATTCTAACCGGGTTCGACGAGTTCGAATACGCCCGCAATGCGATTCATCTTGATATCGAAGAGTACGTGCTTAAGCCATTCTCGGCGGGGGATTTACTGGATTCACTTGCCAAGGTGAAGAACAGGCTAGATGCGGAATTAGCGGAGAAGGCGAATGTCGGCTCGCTCCACGAGTACTATCGCCGTAGCGTCCCGGTGTTGAGGGAGCTATTCTTAACTTCTTTAGTAACACGTACGATTACGTCAGCGGAAATTCGCGAGAAGATGGAGCATTACGACTTGAAGCTCGAAGGTAATTATTATACGATTTCGGTCATCCAACTTGACAGGCCGATTATGCAACCGGAGTCCGGTGATTCGAACAGAGCGCATGATCGTCTCGACTTTGAATTGCAGACGTTCGCCGTTCGCAATATTGTAGAGGAACTCGCATCGCGCAGAGGGAAGCCGTCCGCATACGTATTCCAGCATAACGACTGTGTCGTGCTGTATGAGATAAGCCTCGCAGCCGATCCGGACAAATTCCGTGGCGAAAGCATGGTGCTCCTCGAGGAAATTCGGAGTAACGTTGCGAAGTACGTCAAGTGTACGGTCACGATCGGGACGGGTGCCCTAACGGATAGGCTTTCGGAAGTCAAATACGCATACGCCGATGCATTAACCGCACTCGACTACCGTATTCTGATCGGAAGTAATCGGATAATTGCGATAGAAGATGTCGAAAGTAGACCAAAGTCACCAGTTCGATTCGATGAATTGCAGGCACAAGCTTTCTTGCGCTGTCTAAAGGTTGGCTCGTATGTTGAATTGGAGTCAATCTCGGAAAGTTTATTCGCGCCGCTCATTGCCGCAGGTTCGACTTGTTCGTATCGCGATGCGCAAATCTTTCTGTTACAAATCGTTACGACGATGTTAAAGGTGCTTCAGGAGAAGCACCAGAATACGGATGTCGGGTGGTTGAACGAAATCTTGCAATTTCAGTGCCTGCAAGATGCGAAGGATTGGGTCGTCAAAACATGCACTTCGATCATGAATAGAATTGAGAGTGACCGCCAATCGACTTACCACGCGCTGGTGGATAAAGCACGCGAGTACACGAAGTTACATTACGCAGACAACGATATCTCCATCGCCAAGCTCTGCTCTTACTTGCATATTAGTGCAGGATACTTCAGCGGGATTTTCAAACGGGAAACGAAGTTGACCTATGTCAATTATTTATTAAACGTACGAATGGAAGCAGCAAAGGAATTGCTGCTCACGACCGATTTAAAAGCATTCGAGATTGCTGATAGAGTCGGCTATGCCGATCCCAATTACTTCAGCTTTAGCTTTAAGAAGCAGGTGGGTATGTCGCCGAAGGACTTCAGAAGCCGGGCGAGGGGGGAGCTGTGAAGCGACTTCTAAGAAAGTGGATCCAGAAGCTGAAGTTCAAGAACGTTCAATTTATCATTTCAGTATCCTTCGTGCTGATCGTTCTTCTGATGTTGTCCGTCGGATGGATCCTATATCAGAAATTCATGGAAACCGCTCGTTCGAACGCCGCTCTTACGAATCAACAATTGATCGAACAGGTGAATTACAATATCGAATCGTACTTGCGTAGCATGCGACAGACGTTTGAATTAGCTGATTACAATATTCGCAAAGGAGCACGTGATCAAGAATCAGCACTGTGGAAGAAGCTAGAGGAATTGATCAGTTCCCGGGAGGATATCGTATCGCTATCTTTATTCTCCACCGATGCAGAGTGGATAGCCGTCACACCAAAAGGGGATAAAGTATCGGTTGCCGATTTGAAGGTGCAAAGTTGGTTCAAAAATGCCGTATCCAATCCAGATGAGCTAAACTTTTCTCCGCCTCATGTTCAGCGACAGGATAACGGTCAATCCCGTATGGTGCTGACGATCAGCAGAGGCATTACGATTAATCGTGAGGGCCGAATTGTTCATGGTGTACTCGCAATGGATGTGAACTTCGAGACAATAGCAAGCTTAAGCAGGCGGGTCAGCCTAGGCAAGGAAGGCTATATTTACATCGTGGATTCAGACGGTAACTTAGTGTATTATCCCGAACGACACTCGGACTCTCAGGCAGGGGTAACTGAAAACTTTAACGTGCCTCTCAGCTATTCTTACGGAACCTATTACGACCGTTGGAGTGGCAAGGCGCGTATGCTTACGGTACAGAATGTAAACCCAGTCGGCTGGAAGGTCGTCGGCGTCTCGTTTAAGCAAGAATACTCGGCGACGAATGATCAAGTCAAAGCATGGATCTTTGGGTTGATCGGGCTTGCCATTGCCATTATTATTTCAGTCAGTATCTATTTGTCATTGAAAATTTCGAAGCCAATTCGACGATTAAAACAATCGATGTCCCGCGTAGAATACGGGGATTTCTCTATCGTGGCAAATACGAACGGGATTAGTGAGATTCAATTGCTCGCTAAAAGGTTCAACACAATGGTATCGCGAATCCGGGAATTGATGGATCAGGTTAGTTCGGAGCAGGAAGCCAAAAGAAAGAGCGATTTCGAGGTGCTACAGGCGCAGATCAACCCGCACTTTTTATATAATACACTCAATTCCGTCGTTCGTATGGTAGGGAGTGGCAAGAACGAAGATATCGTCAACACGATCACAACGTTGTCCAAGTATTTTAGAACGAGCTTGAGCAAGGGTCAATCTATCGTTACGGTTCGGGAAGAACTGGAACATGTGAGGTACTACTTAATCATTCAATCGATCCGTTTTAAAAATAAATTCAGGTACGAAATCGTTGCGCCCGAAGAGTTAATGCCCTGTTTATCGCTAAAGCTGATTCTTCAACCAATCGTAGAAAACGCGATTCAGCACGGAATTGAACCGATGGTCGACGAAGGATTTATTTCAATTCGCGTGAACCTGTCCGACGAGGGGAAATTGATTTTTATTATTAAGGACAACGGTGTCGGAATGTCAGCTCATAGGGTGGAATCTATTATGTGGGGGGCAATGCCCACGCCACATTCGGAAGAAGGCTCTGGTCTAGGTTTGCGCAACGTGCATCAGCGCATAACCTTGCAATATGGCGTGGAGTATGGACTAAGGGTAGAGAGCGAACGGGAAGAAGGCACGATCGTAACTTTATCCCTGCCGATCATTAAGGAAAATAAATAGAAGTTTGATTTAGGAGGAATAGGGATGAAACAAGCATGTCTAACTGCAATGTCGGTCTTATTCCTGTTAATGGTTGCCGGTTGCTTGGGATCCAGTGACAGCACTGCAATAAAACAGTCGGAACGGACAATGATGGATGCGTCGAGGGATAAAGTCAATTTGTCCGTAGCGATGTATGTTACTGTGCTGTCGGTGCAGGATGTTTATTACGACATCGTAGCGGAGTTCGAAAAGAAATATCCGAACATCGAGGTGAAAATGCGGTTCCCAGGCTTCGAATACGAGAAGTTCATGAGCTCACGGATGGAAGATCATCAATTGCCGGACATCTTCGATACGCATGGCTGGTCGAAAATCCGATATGGCCAGATTGTCGTCGATCTAAGTTCCGAAGCGTGGGTCCACCGATTAACCGAAACGATCCGGGATACAGTGATGGATACGTCCGGTAAAGTGTATGCTATGCCGATCAGCGAAGCACGAGACGGCATTACTTATAACAAAGGAGTATTAAAGAAGTATGGAATCGCCGTTCCGACGACCTATGACGAACTGATTGCCGCAGCAGAAAAGCTCAAAGCAGATAGCAACGGGGAAGTCGTGCCGTTCTTCTTCGCGGCAACAGACGATTGGTCGGTCGGACAGTTTTTCGATTATTTCGCGAACGCGCTATTAATGGAATCGGGCAAAGCGATCGATTGGTCGAAATGGACGCAAATTTCTGAGATGTTCCAACAACTGATCGATAGAAAGCTGATCAATGATGACGTAATGACGGCCAAATATAGCGATATCATTAGATTGTTTGCCGAAGGTAAAGTCGCATTCGCGTTCGCTGCCCCGTCGTTCGCGGATGAAGTGTTCAAGTATAAAAACGGTACCACCATCGGGATCATGCCAATCCCGCCACTTGTCGCAGGAAACCCGCCTAGCTTCTCCGGAGGTGAGCGAAATACGATGGCGGTATGGAAGGACTCGCCGCATATCAAGGAAGCCAAAATGCTATTATCGTTTTTCGCTAGATCGGAAAATTTGGAGAAAATCGAGGAAGTGACCAAGCTTCCATCGGGGCTTAAGGGAACCATTCCGAAGCATGAATTCAAGGCTGATTACGAGAAGTACGCCAATGGAGGGATTTTGCCCTATTATGATCGGACTTACTTACCGTACGGGATGTGGGATGTGATCTGCAAGAACGGCGTCGAGCAGCTGGCGGGCAGAATTGTGCCGGAGCAATTCTCAATCATTATGCAAACGTCGGCAGAGCAACTGATGGATAAATAATTAGTAAAATTGCAAATATCAATCCAATGCGGCCTGAAAGCGGGGTCGCTTTCTTTTTGCTTATCAAGTTCATTAGAATTTCGATAGTTTTGAGCAGGATATTGAATTCGAATTCGATCTCCGATCTTACATAATCAAGCATGTAAACCTAATCTTAAAATACCTAGGAGGTCAAGATTAACATGAAGAAAAAAGTAGTACCTTTGCTTGTCGCGACAGTATTGCTGGCAACAGTAGCTGCCGGCTGTGGTAAAAACAACGACAATACCGGCGGTTCCGGTGGAGACAGTAACATTGGCGTAGCGATCTACAAATTCGATGATACGTTCATGACGGGTGTGCGCAATGCGATCAAGGATGCCGCAACCGGCAAAGCGACGGTCGATATCGTCGACAGCCAGAATTCACAGCCGACCCAGAACGATAAAGTCGATCTGTTCATCTCCAAGAAGTACGATGCAATAGCCATTAACCCAGTCGACCGTACGGCTGCCGGCGTCATCATCGATAAAGCAAAAAAGGCTAAAATTCCGGTCGTTTTCTTCAACCGTGAGCCGCTTGCCGAAGATATGGAAAAATGGGATAAGGTGTACTACGTCGGTGCTAAAGCCGAGGAATCCGGTACGATGGAAGGTCAGCTACTCGTAGATTACTGGAAAGCGCATCCGGAGATGGATAAGAACAAGGACGGCGTGCTCCAATACATCATGTTGAAAGGTGAGCCGGGCCATCAAGATGCCGAGCTTCGAACGCAATACTCGGTCAAGGCGATCGAAGACGCAGGCATTAAAGTCGAAAAGCTCGCGGAAGACACGGCGATGTGGGATCGTGTTAAGGCGCAAGACAAGATGGCGACTTTCCTGTCTGCGCACGGCGACAAGATCGAAGCCGTCATCGCGAACAATGACGATATGGCGCTTGGTGCGATCGAAGCGCTTAAAGCAGCAGGTTACTTCAAAGATAACAAGTTCCTTCCGGTTGTCGGCGTTGATGCCACCGCCCCGGCACTTCAAGCGTTGACCGACGGTACGCTGCTCGGAACGGTTCTGAACGATGCCAAAAACCAAGGGGCAGCAACGTTAAACTTAGCCGCGGCGCTGGCAAAAGGCAACACACCCAACAAAGGCAATTCCGGCTATGACATCACCGATGGCAAATTTGTGTGGGTTCCTTATAAAAAAATTACGAAAGACAACATGAACGACGCGAAATAATCTGATTAAATTCGAAGGAATAAGGCAGGTGCCGATCGAGACTTGCGTCTATCGCCCCTGCCATATTCCCATTAACCGTCAACAGGAGGTGAGAGCATGAAAGCATCACCATTTTTGCTTGAGATAGCCGGGATTTCGAAAGCTTTTCCTGGCGTGCTGGCCCTTGATAATGTCTCACTGAACGTCAGGGCGGGTACGGTACACGCACTGATGGGAGAGAATGGGGCGGGGAAGTCAACGCTAATGAAGTGCTTGTTCGGCATTTATTCACCGGACAGCGGCGAAATTCGAATGAACGGAGAGAAGTTGCAATTGTCGAATTCGAGGTCGGCGCTACTGAGCGGAATATCGATGATCCATCAAGAGCTTTATCCCGTACCGTTCCGAAGTGTTATGGAAAATTTGTGGCTGGGTAGATTCCCTCTCAGAGGATTCTGGCCATTGCGATTCGTAAACGATAAGAAAATGTACGAAGATACGATGCGTTTGTTCGAGGAGCTTGGTATGGACATTCAGCCCGAGATGATAACGGGAAGGATGTCTGTATCCAAAATTCAATCTCTCGAAATCGCCAAGGCGGTTTCCTATAATGCGAAAGTAATCGTTATGGATGAGCCGACATCGTCTTTGACCGCGAACGAGGTCGAGCATCTGTTCCATATTATCGATAGCTTGAAGCAACGCGGAGTCGCCATCATCTATATCTCGCACAAAATGGAAGAAATATTGAGAATATCCGATGAAGTGACGATAATGCGAGACGGTAAGATGATCGGTACTTGGGAAGCGAATAGCTTAACGACCGGCCGCATTATTAATCTAATGGTCGGTAGAGATTTAACTAGCAGGTACCCTGAGCGGCATAATATTCCTGGGGATGTCTTGTTGCAGGTAGAACAGTTCACGTCATCGCTGCCGAAGTCGTTCAAGAACGTATCGTTCGAGTTAAGACAAGGAGAAATTCTTGGCATCGGGGGGCTTGTCGGTGCCCAACGGACCGAGCTCGTCGAAGCGTTGTTCGGCATCAGGTCTCTCTCTTCAGGGAGGATAAGAATAAACGGCAAGCTAATCCGCATCCGACGTCCAATCGAAGCGATTCGGTATAAAATGGCACTATTGACTGAGGAACGCCGCGTCACCGGCATCTTTCCCGTATTGTCGGTGCTTGAGAATACGGTTGTTGCGAATCAAAAGTCGTACCAAAAGCTTTATGGGCTTCTTGATGAACGAAGTCGTATTACGGATACGGAACGCAGCATCCAACGGTTGAGCGTCAAGACCCCGTCACCCAAAACTCAAATCCGCTACCTGTCTGGGGGAAATCAGCAAAAGGTTTTAATGGCGCGCTGGCTACTAACGAATCCCGATATTTTGCTGCTTGACGAGCCGACCCGAGGGATCGACGTCGGTGCGAAATTCGAGATATATTCGATCATCGCCGAACTAGCCGAGCAAGGGAAAAGCATCATAATGATTTCGTCAGAAATGCCCGAACTGCTGGGTATGTCCGATCGGATCATGGTAATGTGCGAAGGTAGACTAACCGGCATCTTGGACGGAAGAAAGGCGACAGAAGAAGAAATCATGAATCTTGCGGCGCAATATTCAGTCAGAACGGGAGGATCGGCATGAACACATCCTTAAAAAGAGTTAGTGAGTTTCTTACGAATTATGCAATATACGTCGTATTGGTTGTGCTCATCATCGGCATTTCGGTGTCCGCCCCGTCTTTCTTGTCGCTTAGCACGCTAACGAATATTTTGCACCAGAACGCGACGAAGGCGATCATCGCACTCGGTGCGGCGTTCGTACTGATCACGGGCGGTGTCGATCTGTCCGCAGGACGCGTAGTCGGATTGTCCGCCGTTATTTCTGCTTCGATGGTTCAAGTTTCCGATTATCCGCGTAAGTTTTTTCCGGATTTGGATCAGTTGCCGGTTGTTGTTCCAGTACTGCTCGCGGTATTTGCGGGAATTCTCGTCGGCTTGATCAATGGTCTGATTATTTCCAAGCTACACGTTCCGCCGTTTATAACAACGCTTGGCACGATGGTTATCGTACTCGGTGTGAACTCTCTTTATTTCGATATGCCACCGAACAGTTCCCAGCCAATAGGCGGACTTCGCAACGATTTTACGAAGTGGGGTTCGGGTACGATCGATATCGGTCCGTTCAGCTTGCCCTATTTGGTCATTATTGCGATTATTGTCGCCGTAATATGTTGGGTCATATTCAATAAAACGAGACTTGGTAAGAACATGTATGCGATCGGCGGCAACGTACAGGCGGCACATGTTTCCGGCATCAATGTCGGCCGAAATCTACTCTGGATCTATAGCATTGCGGGTGCGCTCTACGGACTTGCAGGTGTACTCGAAGCCGCAAAGTCGGGAGGAGCATCGACCGGATACGGTAACATGTACGAGCTTGACGCGATCGCTGCCTGCGTCGTCGGCGGCGTATCGACGACCGGCGGAATTGGGACGGTTCCCGGTATTATGGCAGGCGTTATGATATTCGGCATCATTAACTATGGCTTAACTTTTATCGGAGTCGGACCTTACTTCCAATTGATTATTAAAGGTGCGATTATCGTCGTTGCCGTAGCATTCGATATTCGAAAGTATTTAGCAAAGAAGTAATCTGATTTGTTAGAGGAGAGGGGGTGAAATCAGCCGCATTGCGGAACTTCACTGGGGAAATGTCGAGAACCAATCCATTTAAGAGGAGGAGAGATATTTAACTTGGTAAAAAAGAGTAGTTAACATTGCTTATTTGAACCAAACACAGTCCGTTTTCCAAAGCTATGTTTGAAAATAATACGAGGAGGCATGGTTTATGAAGAAAAAGTTGAATTTATATTGGTTTGTTTTAGTTATCACTTTTCTATTCAGTAACCTGGTTTTTGCCCAAGTAAGTTTTGCTAATGACAGCATATTTAAACCTCAGGCTGCAGCTGAAAACAGAGTGAATTTTGACGGACAAGGCTTTTTAATCGATGGTCAGCGCACATTTATAGCATCGGCAGGAATCGAATATGCTAGAATTCCGCGAGAACTTTGGGCAGACAGGTTATTACGTATTAAACGCGCAGGCATGAATGCAGTTGAGATATATACGTTTTGGAACTATCACGAGCCTGTCGAGGGCCAATTCAATTTCTCAGGTAACCGTGACCTTGACGCATTCTTAAAACTAGCTAAATCATTAGGCTTATACGCAATTGTACGTGTAGGTCCGTATTATTGTGCCGAGTGGGGTAGCGGAGGTTATCCAGTCTGGTTGCAGTTTAAGGATGGACTTACCGTAAGACAGCACAATGCGGTATTTGAGCAAGCTGTTTCTAACTTCTGGGATCATTTATTCCCAATTGTGATCAACAACCAGATTAATCGGGGAGGCAACGTTATACTGGTGCAGCTCGAAAATGAGCATGATACTGGTTGGGGTACAGATGGAGTTTCAGACCCATATTTCAAGTTTCTCCAGTCGAAGGCACTGTCCTACGGACTTGAAGTCCCATACTTCTTCAGTGGCTTGAACCATGGAACTGAACCTGGAGGGACAACCCCATGGAGCAGTTCCGGACGCACAAGCCCGTGGTTTACAACTGAATTCTGGACTAACTGGTTTGATAGATTTGGAGAAACTCCGGATGATGTTGTTGCAAAAGATAGAGCCACCTGGAAAATTCTTTCTAATGGTGGAAACGGATACAATTACTATATGTTTCACGGAGGGTCCAACTTTGATTACTTTAACTCAGATCCTGCTGATAAAAGTGGAGCCAGTTATGACTATGGTGCCCCAATCGGTGAGGGAGGTGTTTTAAGGCAGGAATACTATAAATTCAAGAGGGCTGCCTGGTTTGCCCGTAGTTTCCAGAGCATCCTTGAGACTAGTGACAATGCAACCGGGACTTACAGTACAGCGGCTAGCAATTCAAATATTAGTGTCACTGCACGTCAAAGCAATGCAGGCAGAATTCTTTTCCTAGATAATGCAGGGAGTACGGACCAGCAGACCAAGGTGAATTATGGCGGGGTAAGCTACCCACAAACCGGGTCATTAACAGTCAAGTCAAAAGAGATTATGCCTTTCGTGGCCAATTACCAAGTAATACCGGGTGTAACCCTCACTGCAGCTCCAACGCGTATCCTGGGTATCACCCAACAGATCAATACTTCGACAATCGTGATATATGGTCAGTCAGGATCACCGGCAGAGATGTATTTCAAGGTGCCTGCTGGAACTGTTATCACTTCCGGGGCATCCGCTTTGAGCCAAGATGCATCCGGGAATATGTCCTTGAAAACAACTTTCCCGGCAAGTGGTGTTTCAAATTACAGCTTCCAGACAGGCAGTAGCAAGGTTAGAATTCTTGCTGTTAATGATGCTTTGGCAGATAATACGTGGTTTGTAAATGCCGGAGGATCCAATTATGTTGTACTTGGTCCTCAATATGTTGGCGACGCCAATATCGTAAGCGGCAGTCTTCAAATCAATGCGGAAACCACCTGGCAGAATGCATCAAACTTTCCGGTAGTAGCATATGATTCAGGTGACTCGGCAATTTCAATGGGATCTATTACGACACCAGGCGCCCATCCGGGCACATTAACGCTGTCTTCCTGGCAGACAATGAGCGGGATTGATAAGGCTGCTACAGGATATAACACTACTGGCTGGTTTTCAAGCACAACAGGACCGAAGCCTATGGGGATTGACGGAGATGTCAGTGCTTATGCGTGGTACCGTACAACGGCTAATTTACAAACTGCAGGGACATATTCCATTACTTTTGATAAAGCATTAAATAACATGATTCCTTATGTTGACGGGAATGTCGTTCCATCTGCAAACGTGTCAACCACTGGTTTTTCGGCTAATTTAAGTCCAGGCAATCATACGATTGCGGTATTTGTTTCGCATAACGGCAGAGATAAATTATTTGCATACAGGGGTTCTCTGAATCCGAGAGCTAATTTAGGTATTATCGGCTCGGCGAATATTGCTAATTACAATGCCCCGACAGCTTTAACAAGCTGGAAAACGATGATGACAACGAGCAGCGCAGTTGGAACTACTCCTCCATCAAGCAGTGATACTAGATGGACCTCCTATACGCTTGGAGGGGATCCGTTTAGTGGAGCAGCAGGATACGCGTGGTTTCAGACGACATTGCCATCAGCCGGATCCTCAAGCATTAAAGAGGTTAGCTTTAACAGTGTAGATGACAATAGCTGGGTTTATCTCAATGGCGTACAAATCGCTACCAATACCGGTTGGAACGTGCCGTTTAAAGTGAATGTAAGCAATAATTGGAATGCATCGGGGGCAAATACTTTAACTGTGCTTGTACAAAACACATCTGGGATAGGGGGAATAAATTCTCCGGTCAATTTCGAAGAATACTCCAATCGATCGGAATTAAAAAACTGGGTTCAACAAGGTGGACCTGGTGATCCAAACTCTCCGACCGGCTGGTCTACTCTGGCGGGTGGAGCTACATTTAGTGGGCCGCAGTTCTTTAAAACCACCTTTAATGCTAGTCCACCAGGAGGGACGGGAACAAATCCTATCTGGCGCATAACTACGACAGGCCTTTCACGTGGCTCCATGTGGGTGAACGGTCACAATTTGGGCAAGTATCCATTGATGATTTCAGCTCCGGGTGTGTATGTCCCCGAAACATGGCTGAATACATCCGGAACAAATACGTTAGTTATATATGACGAGCAAGGAAAACGTCCGGATCAAGTGGTAGTTCAACCTGAAGCATCAGCAAGTCGTGATGTGATAGCCTACAGTACCAGTCCAGGCAACCCTCCGCCAAGCGGGATAGTGTCAGGCAATACGTATCGGATCGTCAATCGCAATAGCGGAAAGGTTCTTGATGTAAAGGATCAGTCGACCGCTGATGGAGCAATTATTCAACAATGGTCTTACAGTGGCGGAAATAATCAGAAGTGGGTATTTACACAGGTTACAGGTGGGTATTGGAAGATAAAAAGCGTAAACAGTGGCAAACTGATGGACATCAGTGGCGCTTCGACTGCAGATGGAGCAGCAAATATTCAATGGCCAGATAATGGTGGTAATAATCAGCAATGGCAGTTAGTAGACGCTGGTAACGGATATTATAAAATAAAGAACCGGAACAGTGAGAAAATTCTAGATATTTCCGGTGCATCTACTGCAGATGGGGCACCAGATATTCAGTGGCCGGATATCGGCGGTACTAATCAGATGTGGCAAATCCTACCTGCATAATTATTATTTACGATCTCGAAGGGGTTAGGCGATTTTAGTCGCCTAACCTTTTTTCGGCATGCCTTTGAAAACGTACCATATTATTTCTGTTATTAAGGATACATGCAGATAATAGTAAGATGATAATCAAGATGAAACGATATTCAAAATATTTGTTCCTTTATTGATACGGAAACAATCCATTCACACCAAGAGAGATCTGCTCAACAACCCCGGTTTTTCTAGTCGGAATCTTTTATCTGAGAAATAGTAGAAAATCGAAGTGGATCAACCAATTCATTTCCAATAAATTTAATTCATGGAACTTGGAGGACCACTCCTGCTCCGAATCTGATATGAAACGAAAGGAGAAGTCAAAATGAATCGTGCGATAAAGCCATCGTTATTGGTCTGTCTTGTTCTGTCATTGTTTGCGGCTGGCGCATGGCCGGCTGGGGCGACGACCTATTGGGGAGGAGAGGCATCGGCGATCAAAGACGCCTATTATGACGGTTCTGTGGCTAGCTATGGATGGGGTAGCATTTTTGATTCCGGTAGAAGCAATTGGGGGGGCATATCGAGTAAAGTGAGTATCGGCAAGACGACGAGCACAGCCAATTATCCCGATAAATACTACGTAGGCCAAACTTCCAACGCCAACTTATGGGGATTCGCTCCGGCTTACAAAAAAGACGCGAATGGTAATATCGTTCTGGCCGACGTAAATTACGACACATGGCTTTATTGTACGGTCAGTGCTTACGAGAACACGATCAAGTTGAATCAACCCGGAGGATTAACAACATCGCAGACAATTTCTTCGGTCACGACGCATGAAATCGGCCATACGTTGTCTCTCGGCCATTCTCCGTCCTCCGAAACGAGCGTCATGGTATCCGCAGGTGCTACGAACTTCTCACCTACGAACTACGATAAGACCGAATTAAAATCCAAATGGGGAAATTGAACATGGGGAGGAGATTTATATGAAACGTTGGGTTTATTACATAGGCTTTTTCGCTACGGCTATCATGATTGTTATCGCGTTTTTTGGGCAAGGTTCCGTTAAGACGACATCCGAAAACGGATCTTCGAACCCAATCAGAGAAGTTAGCATACCAGCGAGCTACAAGGCGTTTGACTCATTGGGGACGCTGGAACAGGACGCGGATTTAATTATAGTTGGCACGCCTTTACTGGACTTCGAACAGCGAGAGCATGTCGCTACTTATTATGACGATGGAACTCTGCAAGACTTTTACACACTAACGGAAATTAGAATAAGTAAAATAATGAAAAAACCGACCGATTTCCCGGTTACTGATCGCATCAAGGCGGTCGAACCCGTTGGTTTGATAACGGAGAGCGATAAGTTGCAAACAAAGGTGAAGGCTGATCACTATAGCGAATTGAAGGCGGACAAGAAATACGTGATGTTTCTCAAGAAAAATACTTTCGGGCAATATAGCTTAATCAATATGAATAACGGTAAATTCAACTTAGACGGTACGGACGTATCCGATCTAACCCAAGACGGCGAGAGCGGTATTAAGATGAAGCTGAAGCAACAAATCGAATCGAAATTCGGGTTGTAATAATGAAACGAATTGTGATGATCGGACTGCTCATACTCGCTGTCTCATTAACGGGTTGTACCGGCCAAAGCATTGAGCGCGCCAGTTCCAAGGATCCGAATTCGACCGGTACGCCATCCAGGAAGTCTGTACAGGCTAAAGTGACACCATCTGCTTCGGCGACATCCGGGCTCGTAACGGACGGGCTTACGCCGGTGAACGCGGCCGAATTGCGCGAGGCAGCCTGGTTCCAATTGCAAGAGAACGAAAAGAAGACGGTAGTCGGAGATTGGAAGTCAGCCGAGGTGCTTCCGGCAAGGTGGAGCGAAGTTACGATTAAAATCGAAATAAAGGAGCCGCCTACAGTGTACAGGGTTACATTCGAGACGAGCAATGATCAGTTGCTCGGTCCTATCGTCGTCTTCCTAGACCCACTGAACAACCAAATTGTCGGATATGAAGCAAGACGTTAGTATCTAAAAAATTTATCTAAAAAGAAGTTTGGGTGAAATTTGCCTGAACTTCTTTTTGATGTCCTCGAAAAGAGAGGGAAGAATTGGGTTGCAGTATTACCTAAATCTTCAAAAAGTGAATGTAAACTGCACTATTATTTGGAGTTAAGCATTAATTCGTACACTTATGATGAGGATTAGCCCATTTTATAATTTGATATGTAAGCACACAAACTTTAGGGGGCAACAAAGTGAAAAAAACAACGCTTTTAGCTTTAGCATTGACGGCAATGATTGTAGTTGCCGGATGCGGTAAAAATTCCTCCTCGTCTAACAACGCAGCAAATGAGCCTGCTGCAACGACTTCGGCTGAGGCACCAGCGTCTCCTTCCGCAGTTGCTTCGGAATCAGTTGCTACTGAATCCGAAGATCAACCGGCAGAGTTGAATGTACTCGTATTCGAATCGCCTAACTTGACTGCGCAGTTCTGGGATGGTGCTATCAAGAGATTTACGGACAAACATCCAAGCATCAAAGTAAACAAAATCGTTTCTCCGGATCTCGATCGTACGAAATACGCGAAGCAATTGCTTGCAAGTGGACAATTCCCAGACGTTCTGATGTCGATCGACGTACAAGATTTCACGAACTCTAACTCTTTGCTTCCAATCGAAGATAAATACTTGAGCCAAGTACCTGGTGCCGAAGGAAATGCAATTAACGGCAAAGTATATCAGCTTCCATGGGGAGCGCAAACCATTCCGTATATTTATTACAACAAAAAAATGTTCGCAGATGCTGGCGCAACCGAGCCGAAAACTTGGGCTGAATTCGTGGATGTGATCGCAAAATTGAAAAAAGCCGGCTTTACTCCATTGTTGAACGGTGGCGGGAAAGATACATGGGCGACAACGTTCCTGCTGGATGGCATCATCAGCACAGATGTCTTTACACAAGATCCAGATTGGGTTACTAAGCGTAAAAATGGCGAAGTGAAATTTACCGATCCATTATTCATGAATGCCGTTAAGAAATGGAAGAGCCTCTACGATTCTAAATCCTTTAACTCAGATGGATTGAGCATCGATTATTCGCTACTGCAAGATGCGTTCCTAAAAGGTAAAGGTGCTATGTATCCAATGGGTTCCTGGTTTGTGGCAGCAGCCGATGCACAAAAAGATATCGATGTAGGCGTGTTTACAGTTCCGACAGATGATGGATCCATCGTCATTCCATATTCCGTAGGTGGCCCTGCATCCGTAAGTGCCAGCACGAAGTATCCTGAAGCTGCACAACTGTTCGCAACTGAGTTTGTGACAGATGCTCAAAACGTTGTTGAAATCGTCAAGTCGGACGCATTGATTCCACTAGACGGTCAAACGGTTGACTATCAATACTCACCATTGTTCCAGCGTGTAATTGACTTGATTGGCCAAGGAAAAAAAGTTAATGCGTTTAGCTGGGAAAATGGGGATGCATCGATGATTGCCGGTATGAAGGACGAAATGAACAAAACCGCGCAAAATATCATTCTAGGAAAATCGGTAGAATCCGAATTGGCAGCACTCGATGCCAAGTGGGATCAAACTGCCGCTCGCAGTAAATAATGGTCTCATAAAAGGTAAAAATGAGGAGAAGGGAAGCGGATTCTCTTCTCCTCATTAATCTTTGAATCCATTTCCAACTGCAATAAGAAATTAGAATGAAATATGTCGGGGGGCAATAACATTCGAATAATGCAAAACATGAATATCTATGTTGACAAAGTACATTTCGGTCCTAGAGATTTTCTTGAGAGATTTAATGGCTTGTCTAGCCTTATTGGAGCGTCGAAGCGAGAAGGATTATTATTCGTCGTATGTTTGAAACATCCCTTCGAGATTCTTAGTTCTGTTCTCTATATCCGCGAGATAGATGGAGCAGTCCTATTACTACACGGTGATACCCCTTTGTCGACAGCTTTGGAAATTGCCCGCAAAATTCAAGCGGATTATTTGTTATATGATCAATGGGATTCGATCTATACGATAAGCGAACAACAAATGTTTCACCCACCATCTTTGATGCAATATAGTTCTGGAACGACCGGAGAACCCAAATTAATTACCCGCGAATGGCGGGATATTCAGACAGAAATCGAAAATTATAATCTTGCGATTAATTTGTCGGATGAAGAACAGCCTTGCATTTTAGTTCCTATTTCTCATTCTTTTGGTTTGATTGCAGGAGTACTTTCGGCTCTATACAGAGAAACTCCACCACATATTATCTGGAATAAAAATCCGAAATTTGCACTTCATTTGATTCAAAACAATCCTAAATCCATCGTCTATGGAGTTCCGTTCTTATTCCAACTTCTAGATTCGCTTGGTAAGGATGAACTGCGATTTCATAAACTAATTAGCTCAGGTGCTCCCCTTCCTGAGAGGCTATTTGACAGACTAACTCATGTATCTAAAGAGTTGAGACATCAATATGGTTCCTCAGAAACTGGTTGTATATCAATTGCAACGAGTCCTTCTTCTCCTTTCGATGTCGGAAAGCCTCTTAAGCACATTCAATTGTCATTTGCTCGATTTACTGAAATCAATGAAAAAGAATCATTGTTGAATGAGATTATCGTGACTTCCGATTTCCAGCAAGTAAATACACACGATATTGGCTTTGTTAGTGGTTCAGGTTCTCTTCATGTTATTGGTCGGAGTGACGATTTAATCAACGTATCAGGACTAAAAGTCAATCCTGCTGAAGTTGAAAATGTCATAGGGAAAATGCCTGGAGTAGTGGAAGTTGCTGTGTTTAAACAAAAGCACAAGGTATGGGGAGAGGCTGTAAAAGCAATCGTTGTAACCAGTGGGTTGATAACAGAGGAGCAAATTAAGATATGGTGTATGGAAAGAATCCCGTCTTTTAAGGTGCCAAGTATTATCGAGCTAGTGAATGAAATTCCTAAAATGCCCTCAGGTAAGCTGAGTAGAAAGCTAATACAAGAATGGGAGTATGAGCGATGATGAATAGAGTTGAAATTATGGATCGAGTTAGATCGATTATTATTGAAAATTTAGAGATTCAAGTTATAGAGCCGCTGGATGAGTCACAACGGTTGTATGATGATTTGAATATCGACTCCATTATGGTGTTGCAATTGATCGTATATATTGAGGAAGCATTTGATGTTGCCTTGCCAGAAGAGGATATGGATCCCTCTGTATTTAGTACCGTTGGGGCATTAGTTTCATTTATTCAACAGTTGCAAACGATGAAGGTATAGGCATGAAGAAAACAGTAAAGCTTGGTGTGGTCGGTTTCGGTCGAATTGTTGAGCTGGTCCACCTTCCGATCTTGAAAAAAATACATCAAATCGAAGTTCATGGGATTTTTGATATTACGCCACAACGACTTGAATTGGCGGCTAAAAGAGGATTTCAGACCTATGCTCACTTGGATGAATTATTGGATAGTTCTGTGGATGCTGTTTTGATAGCCACTCCTCCCCATAGTCATTTTGAAGTTGCCTCTGCTGCACTTCGAAAAGGTAAGCACGTGATCGTTGAAAAGCCAGTAACAGAATCATTGAATGAGGCAGTTCAATTGTTGGAACTATCTCAAATGGAAAAGAAGGCAGTGACAGTTTTCCAAAATCGTAGATTCGACAGTGATTATCTCTTTGTTAAGCAGATGCTAGCAGAAGAGAGGCTAGGGCGCATTCTCTTTGTGGAGAGACGTCATCATATGTTCGGATCGGGGGCATCTTTCGGAGTAAAGTCGTTCTATCCCGACTGGCGCAATGAAGCTAGATTTGGTGGTGGAGCCTTGCTGGACTGGGGCGTTCATTTGGTAGACCAATTGTTGCGTCTCCAGCTAGGAGAGATCGAGAGTGTAGAAGCGCGGAAACACGTATTAAGGTGGGGGCAAGGAGACGTAGACGACTATGTTTACGCTTCAATGCGATTGGATAATGGCATTCTTATGTCTATGGAAATAAACTTCGGATCAAATGCCGAGGTGCCAATTTGGATTATCGGCGGCGAGAAGGCAACCCTTCAAATTAATAATACGAAAGAGGCATACTTGCTTGAAAAGGGAAAACCACGTCAGATGTTAACGATTAGCGATTCAAAAGAAGAAAGTGCAGATCGAATTTATTCTTCTTTTGCCGGTTTTTTACTTCGGGAGGAAGAACTCGTAGTTTCACTAGATCAGGCTATAGAATCAATGGATCTTATAGATAAAATCAATAAACAGGCGATTAAATGAGTTTGGAGGCAATGAAGTGGGAATCTTATTTTGTTCTCCGCAAGTAGAATTTGAAATCATACGCGAAGAATGGATGAAATCCATTAGCGATCTAGGCCAACGCGGAGTGTTCGTTGGTGGTCCAGTTGTGTCGGACTTTGAAGAACGATTTGCTGAATATACAGGTGTTCCAGCATCAGTTGGAGTTGGCAATGGCACGGATGCACTCTTTATAGCCTTGAAAGCTTTGGGTATCGGACCGGGAGATGAAGTCATCACAGTTGCCAATACTTTTATAGCTACTGTGGAGGCAATTCATCACACGGGTGCACTTCCTGTTCTGGTAGATTGTAATGCTGATGATTTTCTAATCGATATTAAACAGGTTATGGCTAGCGTTACGTCCCGAACGAAAGCAATTATAGCTGTACATCTATATGGGCAAATGGTTGACCTTAAGGAGTTGATTCCTTGGGCTTCGGAGAGAGGAATCTTTATCTTGGAAGATAGTGCACAGGCTGCCGGGGCAAGGCTTAAGGGGAAAGCTGCAGGAAGTTGGGGCACATTAGGTTGTTTTAGTTTTTACCCAGATAAAAATCTGGGTGCATTAGGAGATGGCGGAATGATCAATGTCACTTCAGAAAGCCTTCTGCCTGTGCTCCACAAGTTACGCAACCATGGAGGCGTAGTACGCTATCAACATGAGATCCCAGGCTTTAATAGCAGATTAGATCCCATACAAGCGATTGCGTTAAAGTTGAAGCTTAAATATTTAGATGAATGGTCTGAACATCGTCGCCTTACTGCGCGCATGTATGAGAATTATTTGGGTGAATTCGATTCTGTCATTCTACCATCACATCGCGGGGATGAAAGCCATGTTTTTCATCTATATGTGGTAAGAGTAGATCGTAAGAGTAGAGATGAGTTACGAAAACAACTTCAAAAAAAAGGAATATTAACTGCGGTCCAGTATCCTG
Source organism: Cohnella endophytica (assembly GCF_003628305.1). Classification (GTDB taxonomy): domain Bacteria; phylum Bacillota; class Bacilli; order Paenibacillales; family Paenibacillaceae; genus Cohnella; species Cohnella endophytica. The sequence goes on from NZ_RBZM01000005.1 coordinate 838,613, forward strand.
TTCCAGTTCATTTGACGCCTGCTTTTAAGTATTTGGGTTATGAGAAAGGTTCATTCCCCAACACGGAATCGTTTTCCGAAGAAATTATCTCATTGCCGATGAACATTCAAATGAATGAGGCTTCAGTGAAGACCATTTCTAATGAAATTATTAAATCCTTATGAGTAAACGACAAATTCATTGTGGCAGAGATTGCATATCATTTGCTTTCGAGAAAGATGGAAGGATCGATTATCGCCTTCTCTATCTCGGCGTTTGGGATTCTCCATTTAAGATTTCAAACGATGGGGTTTCATATGCGGATAATGAACAAAAAGACACTATGTTTGAATTGGTAGAGGAATTATTCCGAAGCCCGTTTATCAACTGGTTAGATCTTAACAAATCAAGGGATAACAATATTAGTCGCTTAGAACGCCAACTTGAGAATATGGACTCCAAGGTGATTCTCATAATGGTAGATTTATTTTTTCTGCCGTATTCCAATTTTTTTGGAAAAAAGCATTTTCCGCATGTGTTAATCGTCGAGAGCTACAAAGATAATGATTGGCATTGTGTTGACCCTTATTTTAGCTGGGAGGGTAACATCACCAGTGAAATAATGAGGAGGGCTTTCGGATGTAAGCAGTATATGATGGGAGTATCTTTAAGCCTGAATACGTTGCAAATGCCTGAATGGGAAAGAGTATCGAGTGTGTTTGAGAAGTATGACCAGAAAATCACGAATAATCTGGCCGTAGAAGTTGAAAAATTCATTCTAAGATTAAATGCATGCGACGCTATCGGGTCATTAAAGGACTATCATCATAGCTGGGAAGACTTAGGGGCCATATACAAGAGATATCGCGGTTACACCTATGTTATTTCTTATTTTTCACAAGAACAAAATGATGAAGATGCGGAAGTCAAAGTAACGGAATTAATAAATAAATGGGAAAGCTTCATGCTTAGTTTATTTCGACTACGCTTGATGGGAAAAGAAGTAGATTTGATAAATATGCTAGACAAGCTTGAAACTATAAAAGCAATAGAGACATCCATTAGGGAATTACTTAGAAAAGCATTTGAGCAATGGAGGGTAGTGCATGATCAAGGAACCGTTCGAACCCATTAGAATTGGATATATTGATGGCGCGCCAAAAAGGGTTAATGAGCGTGTTGTCGACAGTCAATGGATTCAATATCTAGGTGAATATGCAGAATTGGTTAAAATTCCACCTTTCCAGATCTATAAGCTTTTTGGCGGAACAATTAACAATTGGTTACAGCAGTTACCGAAATCGCTTCAAATATTGTCTGATAGATTGGATGAATTGTGTCGAAAATATCGGGTTCGAACCCTCTACATGAATTTGCCTTTTGTTATTCCATATCTTCTAATGGCCCGGAACTATGCTGGTTTGGACGTAGGCTTGTTATTTATTACTCATTCTGTCGGATCCGAATATTGGATGAAACAATGGACTGCGATTGCCCCATTCCTAACAATGCGCGACGTTTTATTAACAAGCACAGAAACAAGCAAAAAGGCATTAATGCAAATATCGGACAAATATCAAATAGCGAAACTTATTCCGTTATGTATAAGCATGCCAGAACAAGCTGCCTCAACAATATCCGAAAGAAATGGAAAACGCTTGTTGTCTATTGGCCGTATTGAAGATGTAAAGAATATCGACATCTTACTTGAAACTTTTGCCCTCTTGTTGAAAGAGATCCCCGACTTACATTTGACAATAGCAGGAGAATTTACTGGAATCTCTGAGGATCAAATTCAAGAATATCGACAAACTTTGGAGCTCATTACGCAACGTCATAAAATGGAGAATAATATTTCCTTTGTTGGTGCAGTAGTGGGTGAGCAGAAAAATACAATTTTCCGCAAATCTGATCTATTGATTAACCTCTCAACAGACCCTGGTGAAACATTCGGTTATAACCTTATCGAGGCCATGATGTGGGAGCTGCCGGTCATTTGCTCCAACTGGGATGGCTTCCAGGAAATTATTGAATCCGGAGTAGACGGTTATTTAATTGATTGTAATTGGGACAATGAATGTCCTGTAATCGATCAACAACAAATAGTTCATCGCTGCTTGTTTCTATTAGAAAAAGCAGTACGGATACAAAGTTTAGCGAACCGTTCGCGAGAGAACGCAAGGAGATATGACTTTCAAATCATTGTACCTCAAATTATGTCAGCGGTACGTGAAGCGATGGTAAAAAAAGTAGAAGCACAAAATGATACTGCCGCTATGGCTATGTCCAGTGCCATTGAACTAAAGAAAATATTCCATTTAGAAAACTTGAATCAAATGCCATTTATTAATGAAAGTCTCGCAATGGTGCCTTCACTTGATAATACTACGCCTGTTCATAAATGGATGCCGCTAGTAAAACCGGTAATTCATCATTTTGCAGGGAGACAACAGCATGCAAAGCTATAGATTATTTCTAAGGCTAGCTGCACGAGTAAGAATTAATTGGAAGCTTACAAGCGTTGCCTATCTTTGCACATTACTGAGTATGACGTTAACCCTGCTACAACCATTTATATTTCTTCAACTCATTGACAAAGTATGGGTGGGAAAGCAATCCGATTATTTTTATCCCTTGTTAGCCCTATCAATTGGATGTGCGCTGTTTGCATCAATTCTAGATATTATTCGAGATAGCCTTTTTCGTTACCTCGATATTCGTACAACTCTGGATCTCAGAAATGTAGTTCTCGATCATCTTCGTAAGATTCCGTTGGCTGAAATAGAAAAAAATGGTCCTGGTAAATTTGCACCATTACTTGCTGGAGATACCGCAACAATGTCCAATTTTGTTAATCGTATTATCGTAGAGATGTTTATTCAGATGGTGACTATGCTTGTCGCAATAATCATGATTTTCTATATGAATTGGCGTTTAGGTTTAGTTGTGGTTGTCAGCATACCTCTTTTACTATATATTCCCAACATTTTTCGAAATCAGTTATTTCGTATTTCTCAATACATCCGATCCAATAATGAACAAGTGGGAACTCTTATGTATGAATGTATTCAGGGTTCTAGGGAGATTCGAGCTTTTGGTCTCGAAGCATGGGAGAGGGATAGAAACGAAAAACTGTATAAGGGCCTGATAACAAAAAGCACAAAAGAAACGATATATAGAGCGACTTCAGCTCAAATGAGTACTATGGTCATTAGCGCAATCATTGTCCTACTTTATGGATTCGGAAGTAGACAAATTCTAAATGGAACTTTGACCATTGGAATGTTAGTAGCAGCTATCACTTATTTTAACAATGCACTTCGTCCCATTCAGACCGTGAACAAGTACTATGGGGATATCAAGTACTCTGAAGTGGCGATGGAACGTGTGGAGAACTTCTTGAGGATTCCTACAGAATCCGCCATTAAGGAAAAGCAAGACGGAATGTACTCGCAGAAAAACGCGGGGCTAAAACAAGTTGATGTCATTTCCCATGATCTGCATGTTATTTATGAAGGAAATCATATTCTCAAAGGAATTAACTTAGTTGTAAAGTCAGGGCAAAAAGTTGCTATTGTTGGGGCTAGTGGTTCCGGTAAAACAACGCTTCTTAAAACACTGATGGGGTTTTTACCCATCACATCTGGAGAGTTATTGGTTTTCGATCGCCCGTTGACAGAATGGTCTAGATCATTATTGATGAAGCATGTAGGAATGATGTTTCAAGAATCCTTTATATTTGCTGGAACAATATATGAAAATATTGCACTAGGTAACTTAGCTTCCACTGAAGAAGAAGTTAATGACGCAGCGCAAAGAGCAGGATTAAAGTCATTACTTGATACGCTTCCAGAGGGTTTACATACACGGATTGATAATCAAGGCTTCCAATTATCCGGAGGTCAGAGACAACGGCTAGCTATTGCTCGATTGATTTTGAAAAAACCATGGTTTTTGATTTTGGACGAGCCAACATCCGCATTAGACCGCACGACAGAAACCCAAGTATTGAACGAATTGAACGAAATTATGAAAGGAAGAACCACCTTGATCTCATCCCATCGGCTCGAAACGATTATGTCGGCAGATGTCATCTATGTTATGGATCAAGGAAAGATTATCGATTCTGGGACTCATGCAACACTCATTGCAGATTGTGAAATTTATAAAAAGTTGGTGGACGAAAAACATCATCAAACAAAATTGGAAGTATTCACTCACTAACGGGGGGATGAAATGACTATTGTTCGAAATGAAATTAATAATCATCGTATTGTAAAGCTGGCACCGTTAGAATGTTTTACTTCCTGTATACTTACTTACTTGAATATGTCGAACAAAGATTATCGCCGAATTCTACTAGAATATTGGAACATTAACTATCAATTCAGAACGCTTCTAGCAAGCAAGGATGCTAGACAGATGGCATTGGAATTCTATTATGGCATCTTTGTAAATTTTTCAAAAGGGAACTTAAAGGATTTACTTGTTACCCTAACCAGAGGTAACAGTGTGATCTTTCTATGCACGGCGTCAAAGCTTAGTTACTTTCCCAGAAACATGTTAGGACTAGAAGCTTCGGGATTTCAGCACTCAATATTAATTTGTGGGTGGAATCAAGATTCTAAACGATTCTTAATCGTAGACCCTATGGTCGATTTCATTGGCGAGATTAACGAAGAAGAACTAATTCCTTCTGGATACCGACGCTCCACTCACCAAGAACTTCTTTTCTTTGAAATTGGAAATCAACCGGAACATGATTTCCAAGAGCCCACTGCCGAACATCAATTCGCATTTGCGTCGATGAGAAATAATTCATTTTTTGAAACCGACAAATTGAAAAGAGAACCTATGATTGCTGAGCAACAAGGCCAACTTTCAACTAAGCAGAGGTCTTGGATGGAATGGTTCAGCAATAGGCATAGTGGTGGCAAAGCTTTAGAGATGTTTGCTAAAGATCTAACTATGTCAAAGGAATGGCCACAAAACATCCGGAGCAACTGGATTGATAAGAATATTCTTACAATCTCATCTATCACATTGATTAGAAAACTTGTTTGGAATAGTTATTCAAATCTGAATGTGATGAAGCAAGAGCAAGAAGAAGCTGGGGAAAATCAAATGCAACAAATCACGATATACTGGCAAAACCTAAATATTAAGCTAATGAGATATAAGCAGACATCTTCAAATGAGGTTGTCAATTTGGATCCACTATTACGAAATATTAATCAAATAAAAACGATCGAGTTAGAATTTCTGAAATGGATGGAAGAAGTCGGAAGGTCAATCTATTCGGAAAATGGAGAGTCCACAGTTCACTGAAAGGAAGAATATCGTGCAAATTAATATTGAAACTTGTCTAAAAGCCTTAATCCTGCGAAACTCATTGATTGAAATTACATATGAAAGTATCGACGAGAATACTGATTTGATAAATGATTTAGCACTCGATTCAATGGCAATCGTTAATATGTTCGCTGACATTGAAGCAGAGTTTCAGATCGAAGTAGATATTGATTCCATTAAAAATCCAATATTGGAAAAGTTCCAATATCTGAAGGAGTATGTGCTGGAACAGAAAAAGAAAGGGGGTTAAACATTGAGTATCCAATGGTTAGTGGAAAGGATGCGTACGTATGCTGATCGGGAAGCATTAATCTATGGAGAACAAATTATTACTTATCGTATGCTTCTTGAGGAGTATCATACGAACCAACAATGTCTCAAGAATGCGCAAATAAAGTCTGGGGAAATTGTGGCCATAGAAGGCGACTACTCGCCTGAGGTGGTTGGAACCGTTTTGGCGTTGATTACCAATGGTAATATCATAGTTCCCATATCTCGGAATGTACAACATCTGAAGAGTAATCTTTTAGCAATTGCAGAAGTGCAGAAATGCATTGATTTTAATGAAAATTTTTTTCGAGCATATTCGCTTGAGCAGTCCGTTAATCATGAGTTACTGAATGACCTTATAGCAACTTCACACGCGGGTCTCGTTTTGTTTTCTTCAGGCAGTACAGGCAAACCAAAAGCAATCTTACATGATCTAGATAAGCTTCTAGAAAAGTTTAAAACTAATCGAGACACTATGCGCACAATGACGTTCCTTTTGTTTGATCATATTGGTGGCCTGAATACACTCTTCCACACATTGGCTAACGGCGGAACGATTATTTGTCCGAAAAGTAGAAATCAGCATGATGTTTGTGCTGCAATAGAGAGTTTCAAAGTAGAACTACTCCCTACTACACCTAGCTTTTTGAATTTATTGCTGATGACAAAGAAGTATAAAGATTATGATCTATCCTCTTTGAAAATGATTACTTACGGGACGGAAGTTATGCCTGAGAGTACGTTACGAAGAATTCTTGATTCTATGCCTAATGTTGAACTACGACAGACATATGGGTTATCTGAGTTGGGAATACTTCGGGCTAAATCGCAGAATAGAGGATCATTATGGGTGAGTGTTGGAGGAGAGGGGGTCGAGACAAAGATCGTTGATAATCTTCTCTATATCAAGTCTGAAACGGCAATGAAAGGATATTTAAACGCTCAGGATCCGTTCGATAAACAGGGCTGGTTTAATACAGAAGACGAGGTTGTAACTGATGGTAAATTTATCCGCATTATTGGCAGAAGGTCAGAGATTATAAATGTTGGAGGTAGAAAAGTATATCCTGCGGAAGTGGAAGAAGTATTACTGCAAATGCCAGAGATTAGAGATGTTATTGTAAAGGGTCAGCCCAATCCTTGGTTGGGTCAAGTTGTTGCAGTTATTGCTAATGTACACGAACCTTTGGATTTGATGGAATTAAAGCAAAGAATCAGACTTTTTTGTGAGAATAAATTGGAAAGTTTTCAAATTCCGGTTTACGTCTCCATTCAAGACATTGAACTGTTTTCCGATCGCTTCAAAAAGATAAGAAAATGATTATACGAACTGCCCATTCTACGGAGGCTATGAATGAAATTAGATGTGTCACATTCCCGAATCGTGAGTTTACCTGCATTAATGTGCAAAGAATCCTGCATTATGACTGGGCTTAATATGGCTGGGTATAACTACAAATTGATGTTGCTCGAAGCATGGAACCTTCTCTATGAGGGCGGTGTTCTGATAGGAAGCAAACGATTATCTAAGTTCGACTTGGGCTTCATATATGGCATTCAAACAGGCGAGGTTACAGGAAACGTTGGGAAGCTAATTCAGTTAATCGAAAATAATGGTTTGGTTCTTGTCTCCGTTCGGGAATCTAAATTAAAGTTCACGAGAAATCATGAAATTGAATTCGATTCAGTTGGCTTTACACATCAGATTCTCGTTTATTCATATGATTCAGAATCGGAGCTTTTTGAAATTATTGATCCGGTTTCCGATTATATGGGATCTATTTCAATATTAGAGTTGCAGGCGGCAGCCACTGTTCATGGATTGTTTAAACTTTGGTATATGGATTTATTCGAAATTAAATCCGCAGCTTCAATCGATGAGATCTATAGAAGGGCTGCTGTCACAAATTTTAGCCGGTTTGAGAAAAATAAATTAGCTCTTCTTCAAATGAAAGAGGATTTGCTAAAAACTCCTGAACTACCGCTAAAGGAACGGGAACTCTGGTTTAAGCGAAATGCACTAACCATATCTACTATTGCGAAGATTCGTCAGAATATTTGGATAACATTTTCGGAATCTGACTCGCTGACAAAAGAACAAAAGATGAAAGGTTTAGCTTTAATAGATTCAATTGGTAAAGGGTGGATCTCCTTCAAGTTTCAATTGATGAAGGTGATGATACATCCACTTGATTTTGAGTTATTAAACTCAATAGAGCAGAGAATTGAATCATTAATTCATTTGGAGTATGAATTCCTAAAGCATATTTATTATCAGTGGGGAAAATAGAGAAAGGAAAGTGGAAGCGGAAATGAAAACCAAGGCCATAATAGTACAAGCCGACTATGCTCCCAAAGAAGGAATTCCTAATCCAACCCCTAACCAAATTTACAAAAATGCTACATTATCCATTCAGGAACGAAATTTAGGTCATCTTCGTCCCCATGATATTCGAGTCAAGATGCATTACATCGGTATTTGCGGAACAGATGTTCATGTGGCCTCAAATGATCCGGCGACCCAATACATCACCTGTTCGGCACCTCTCTCGATTCCCGTCAATGGAAGAGTCATCGGCCATGAAGGCGTGGGTGAAATTATAGAAACAGGTGAAATGGTAACGTACTTCAGGCCGGGGATGATCGTCGCGTTCGAGTCCATTATTGCGTGTAATCAATGCACGGTTTGCAGAAGGGGTGATTTTAATCAATGTAAAAATGCAGAATTGCTAGGTCTAGAAAAGGATGGATTGCTTGGTTCAGTGGTCGATTTACCTGCATCTATAGCACATGATTTGACTGGATTTATTCGTTCAACCTACGACTGGATTGCTGCTACGAATATTGAGCCGGCAGCTGTAGCTTATCTAGGTTGCGAAAACGCAGTACTAAGACCTGGTGAGAAGGTTGTCATCTTTGGAGCCGGACCTATTGGTGCTTTTTCGGCTATGTTATGCAGAAAAGTATTTGGAGCAGCTGAAGTACATGTTGTCGAGCCCAATCCTTTCCGAAGGGATTTAGCAGGCAAATGGGCTGATCGAACTTATGATATTAGTGAATTTTTCGACGGGGAATTACAACAAATCGATGTCGTTATCGAAACTTCGGCAATTTTGCACAATATCACCTCGGTATTCCCTAGGTTGAATGCTAATGCGAGAGTTATCCTGCTCGGACGCAAAGGGGAGCCTCTTCAAATTAATGATGTAGATCATTTAATTACAAATGCTATTACTATTAAAGGCTCCCGGGGGCATTTAGGTGGAGCCTATCTCAAGATTATGGATCTCCACTATGCTTGCAGAATAAATTTGAATGATATTGTGACCACATTAGTAAATGGTTTAAAAGCGGGGATGAACTTACTACAAAATCCAGAGATAATCGAGAACGAAAATTGCAAAGTCATTATTGATCTTACAAGTAAGATTGAGGAGTGAACTACGCATGAAAAAAAAACTAGATATGAATTATCCGGTGATTACTTCGTATCCCATGCATGCGAATATTATTTCAATTCTTGCCGGACATAAATGTTTTGAAGACTGGTTATACAACAATCATTTACAAGTAGCAAGCGTAAGCATCAATGGAACAGTGTGGGCGGGATTTTATAATCCCCTTGGAAGAAAACATTATCCACTAATAAATAAAGAGTATATGACAAGAGAAACGATCGTTAGAAACAACTTGGATATTTGCGACTTGCTAATTAAGAGCATTGATCAAAATAAGTATGCATATATGGGGGTCGATACTTTTTATATCAAATCCTACAACCATAATCATCACTTTAACCATGACTTGTTTATTTATGGGTACAACGAGGATGAGCAACTGTTCTATATTGCCGACTTTTTTGGAACGAAATACTCTTTTTCCGAAGCGACCTTTACTGAAGTCTCAAACGCATTTCATTCGACATTCCCTGAAGACCCTAATTTTAACGGGATACAGTTACTGAGTGTTAATCACGATGAATTATACACATTCGATTTATTCCATATCATCGAGATGATATGGAATTATTTAAACTCAACTCCCGTATCCAGATACTATAAACCGATTCAAGAGCCAATTGAAAACGAGAAATTCGGATTAAGCGTATATGAGGAGATTAAATCAAACTTAATATCTCTTGGATATGCATATCCCGTATTGAGGAACTTGCATATTTTATGTGATCACAAAAAGTTAATGGTTCTCAGATCTATCTACATTGACGAGAAATACCAACAACCAAATGAAAAGATTATCGGGGCATTTGAAGAGATCGAAAAAAAAGCCAATATCATTCGGAACTTATATATGAAGAACATGGTTAGCCTTAATAAGGAACCACTGACAAAGTTCACATACTTACTTGAGGATCTTCAAATGCGAGAGAAGGATGCCATGGAATGCTGGCTTGAGCGTTTGAGAAAAATTACAGGTTAAGGAGAGTATGGGGATGAGTAAAGAATGGAAAAAAGAAGAGGTAATTGATTACTTAAGGGAAAGTATTGCAGAACTTACGGAAGAATCTAAAGACTCAGCCCCTGTTGATATTCACGAACCTATATATGACATGGGTGTGGATTCAATGAAAACCATTCAACTCATCGTTCTGATCGAACAACACTTCGACATCAATTTCGATGATGAAGAATTGATTATGGAATCATTTTCGACGATTGATCGAATTACCGATTGCATTGTAAATAAACTAAGAAGTTGAATGAGTACAAGTAATCTCATACTAGACAAAGGTGAAAATATGCAAAGAAGATATGCTACGCAAGGTATTCTGGACTTAGGGCAAGCAGAATCGTTAGTATCCAAAATGATTTATAGTGTCGAGGGGATCTCGAACTGCTTTTTGGATGAAGATACGCAAGAGATGGTTGTCGGGCTAACAAGTCAAAGCGACTTTGCATTAATTGATAGAACTTTTGAGTCGTTGTTACATTTGGAAAAGAAACATCGTACATTTAGACATCGGATTTATAAACAAAGTAATGTTACCAATTATTCAAACAAAAAGTTGCATGATGATGTAGATATAATTTTTGCTGAAGATGGCACTGCACGACGTGATTTTGCTGTTTTACTTTTTGATATCCTTGATTTGTATTTCTATAAAATTGCATGTCGACATGGTGCTTTATTGCGACAATATCCAGCGATGGTTTCCGTTCAAACGCTTGAAAAATGTAATTATATCCACTCATTCCCTCAAAATATCCATCTAGTATCTGAGATTCCACACAAGTTGGACGTGCTTGAGTGTGTTAAAACAACAGACCGTCTTGAGGAGATTACGAGGCTTAGTAAGTATGCTTTGTCGCCTGCTATATGCTTCCATTGTTATGAAGAATTAACGGGCAGTCGATTAAGTCAGTCATTAGTGTTAACAGCACGTGGTTTGTGTTCAAGGCATGAAGCGACATGGAGATTAGGTAAACATCGATTAAATAATTTCAGCATGCGCGAGATAGTCTTATTTGGTACGGATGCGTTTGTTGAATCAATCCGTCGATCATGTATGGATGAAGCATGGCAGCTTTTTGAATCATTTGGCCTAGAAGGTAGAATTGAAACTGCGAGCGACCCATTTTATTTTTCCGAGGACACAGCAAAAGGCCAGCATCAATTGATGGCTAACAAGAAATATGAGCTGATTGTTACTATCGGGAGCGAAGTTTTTTCAATCGCTTCATTTAATCATATGGGCAATACACTATGTAAACCGTTTGATATTTGCGATACGAATAATAAGTTTTTGAATTCAGGCTGTATAGGTTTTGGAATTGATCGATGGGTCTACGCGTTACTTAAAACTTATGGCACTCAGTTGGAATCATGGCCGCAACTGTTTCAGGACAAGATTGCATTAATTCAAAATACGGTTTAAAGGGGCGCAAACATGTTCACTGTTATTTTGTGTACCTATAATTCGGTCAACAGAATATCAAGAGCAATCGAGAGCGTTTTAAATCAACGGCAATATGGGCAGTTGGTAGATAAGTTTTTGATTATAGATAATCACTCAACTGATCAAACATCTAAAATCATTAAAACTTATAAAAACAAGGTTAGTAATTTGTGCTATTTATATGAGGAGCGGCAAGGGCTCAGTTATGCAAGGCTACTGGGGGTTAGGAATACAAATACGGAATGGATTATTTTCGTTGATGACGATAATCTTCTCGACGAAAATTGGATTGTGAAAGCGCATCAATATATTTTGAAAAATAAAAAGATTGGTGCCTTCAACGGAGCGGTCGTACCACTTATTGAGTTCGATATGAATGAAACAGAAAAAATCATTCTGGAAGCTGCTTTTAGAGCCTTTGCATGTACCCATCTAGACAAGAATGAAATTGATTATAGGCGTAAAAAGCATCCAGAAGTCATTCCATTTGGTGCTGGCTTAGTCATAAGGAGCCTTCCTCTAAAAAAGCTAGCGGAAGAGGGATGGTTGACTAGCACAGGCAGGTCAGGAACTAATTTAGTGTCAGGAGAGGATACTGAGATGTGCGTTCAGGTACATAATAGTGGATATCAATATGGCTATAATCCTAACATGGTAATTGAGCATATTATTCCACGCTTTAGGTTGAATATTGATTATCTGAATAAGCTTTATCGCGAATTTGTGGTCGGGCATTACACGATTATCTTGAAAAGTAGAATCCCTTTATTATCAAGAATGGTAACACTTTTGAGTTGCTCTAATCGAATTGTTACCAACACAATGAAGCACAAGATTTCGAGAGACTTAAAAGCAAAAAAGATGACTGAAATAAAGATGATTTACGACAAATTTTTCGTCAAAAAAATTTGGGATGAAGGTTTTTTTTAATTAGGTTGTGGAGGCGAGAAAATGTCAAGAACGCTACAAAACTTTGATGCGGATTGGAAGTTTCATCTAGGTGACATTCCTATTAAACTTGCGATTAAGGGTGGGATGACAGGAGGAGTGACGGATACGCAAGTCATTGAAGAAAGCGAGTGGCTTAAAATTGCAGACTTTGATGAACGGGAAAGATCGGTCATTAACGAGGATGAATGGACGAGAGTTGACATCCCTCATGATTGGTGTGTGGAAGGAAGCTACATCTATGACGGTGATAAAGAAAAGCAATATAGGAATCATGGGTATTTACCAGTCGGAGTAGGCTGTTATCGTAAAGTTTTTAACATTCACATGGAGGACTTTGGGAAGAAGATAGGCATAGAATTTGAAGGCGTTATGCGAAACAGCACCGTATGGGTAAATGGACATTTGATGGGCACACATCAAAGCGGCTATATTGGATTCTTTTATGATCTCACAGATCTGCTGCGATATGGAGACGAAGGGGAAAATGTTATTTTTGTTAAAGTTGACGCTAGTGAGTATGAAGGATGGTGGTATGAGGGATGCGGTATTTATAGACATGTATGGCTTGTTAAAACGAATAGGCTGCATGTTAAGCGGTATGGGACATATATTACGACTCCAACCGTTCAAGAAGAGGAAGCGCATGTCAGCATAAGAACTAACGTGTGTAATGAAAACCCTTTTAGCATGGACTTTACACTATCTACATCAATCGTAGACTGTAACGGAAAAATAGTCGGATGTACAAACGATAATAAAACCATTAATGGAGATACAACGATTGAAATTGAAAGCGGAGTTATAATATCGAACCCGGAATTGTGGTCGCCAGAGCGACCATATCTTTACGTGGCTGTATCTGATGTAATTGCAGAAAAGAAGATAATAGACAGCTATAAGACAACAATTGGCATTAGAACGATCGAGTTTACGCCAGACAAAGGATTTTATCTAAACCGTAAACCTTATATTATTAAAGGAACTTGTAATCATCAGGATTTTGCAGCAGTTGGAATAGCTTTGCCAGATCAAATTACCGAATATAAAATTCGTCTTCTCAAAGAGATGGGAAGCAACGCCTACCGAGCTGTCCATCATCCGCCATCTCCAGAACTGCTCCATCTTTGCGATAGTATGGGGATGTTAGTAATAGATGAGAACCGAAAGTTGGACGTATCGCCAGATGGTATTAAAAATTTGAAGAGCATGTTATTTCGGGATCGAAATCATCCTTCTATTATTATGTGGAGTCTGGAAAATGAAGAATTATTGGAAGGTACAAAAGTAGGTACACGTATGCTTGACACCTTATCCAGGATAACTCACAAAATCGATCCTACTAGGCCAACTGTGGCTTGCATGAATCATGCTTGGAATGAGGGTGGCTATGGAAGTTCAGTTGATATCATGGGTTATAACTATGGACAGAGGAATGATCAATATATTAAGGATCACGAGAAATATCCAGATCGAATAATGATTGGTAGCGAGAGTTCCAGTTGCACAACAACACGGGGAGAATATACGAATAATGCACTCTTTGGATATTGTTCTTCTTATGGTGATCACATTCCTGAGTGGGCATGCTCCCATGAAAAGTCGTGGCAGGATTTAGTTAGCTACCCATTTATATCAGGTATCTTTGTATGGACAGGATTCGACTATCGAGGGGAACCAGTTCCTAATAAATATCCATGTATCGGATCACATTTCGGCATTATGGATAGTTGCGGTTTTCCGAAGGATGCCTACTACTATTACAAATCAATTTGGACTGATGAACCGACGGTTCATATCTTTCCTCACTGGAACTGGCCGGGAAAAGAAGGTCAACAGATTGATGTTTGGGGCTATAGCAATTGCGAAACGGTTGAATTATTCCTAAATGATGAATGCCTTGGTATAAAGGTTGTTGATAGGACCTCTCATCTGGATTGGAAAGTAATTTATGCACCAGGGAACTTGATTGCTGTTGGAAAAAATAATGGGGTAGAGGTTATACGAAAGGTCGTTGTGACGACAGGTTACCCGGAAAAGATGAAATTATACGTTGAAAAAATAGCGTCCAAATCAGAAGAAAATGTAATTGTAATCATAAAAGTATCTATCGTAGATCATAATGAAACAATTGTGCCCACGGCAGATAATGAAGTTGTTTTCAATGTAAAAGGCAATGGAAAAGTTATCGGCGTCGGAAACGGAAACCCAAGCAGTCACGAACCGGATAAAGGCATACGAAGGAGAGCGTTTAACGGCCACTGTATGGCAATTATTCAAATTGGGGATGGCAAAGGCGATGTGTCACTAGAGGTGACATCGAAATCACTTGCATCAACCTCGCTTGTTATTAATTAAAGCCTATATTGTGAAGTTCGTTAATAATACGTTTGTAAAAGACTTCAATTGAGGTGAAAATATGAAGGTTTAGGTGGAACAAATTGTAAGTAAGGGATTGGGTGCTGCTGTTTGGATCACAATCAATTGAGCTACTTTGTTATTCATTATACAAAAAACGGAATCCATAGTAATAATGGAGTCCGTTTTTTTGTTATCTCATCAAGTAAGTTAATGATATTTTGACGACAATAAACAATTGTCATAGTTTTGTTGTGAAACATCAATAAATCTATGAAGTCGGACAAGCTGAAGAAAGTGTTAATATTCATATGAGGATTTGGCACTTAAATGGATAAATTCATGTAGAAGAAAATGGATTTGGTAGGGCTACGAACGTACGTGGGGAATGTTGATTGATCTCCGTAGAATAATAGGCACAGAAAACACTGTGGAAGTAGTGCTTTGTAAAGCAGCTTGAAGAAGATAGGGAGTCCTCACAATAAGGCAATGTGGGTCAGATCAACAATAGTTGAGGTCACTGATACCATAATCTCTCATCTGAGACAGAAGAAGATAATCTAACTCTTCTTCTGTTTTTTTCATGTTCAGAAAACGGGAGTACTAAAAACTGCATTATTATTTGGAGTTGAGCGTTAATTTATACACTTATGGTGGCGGAGAGCCCATTTTATAATTTGATATGTAAGCACATAACTTTAGGGGGCAACAAAGTGAAAAAAACAATGCTTTTAAGTTTAGTATTGACGGTCATGATCGTGGTCGCTGGATGCGGTAAAAATTCCTCCACATCTAACAACTCACCTAGCGAACCAGCTGCAACCACTTCAGCCGAGGCTCAGCCATCTTCTTCCTCAGCCGCTTCGGAATCAGCTTCTTCTGCTCCCGAGGATCAACCGGCAGAGTTGAGTGTACTCGTATTCGAATCGCCTAACTTAACAGCTCAGTTCTGGGATGGCGCTATTAAGAGATTTACGGATAAACATCCTAACATTAAAATAAACAAAATCGTATCTCCGGATCTCGATCGTACGAAATACGCTAAACAATTGCTTGCAAGTGGACAGTTTCCAGACGTTCTGATGTCGATCGATGTTCAAGATTTCACGAACTCCAAATCTTTGCTTCCAATTGATGATAAATACTTAAGTAAGGTACCTGGTGCAGAAGGCAATGCAATTAACGGTAAAGTATATCAGCTCCCATGGGGTGCGCAGACAATTCCGTATATTTACTACAATAAAAAGATGTTCGCAGATGCTGGCGCAACCGAGCCAAAAACTTGGGCTGAATTCTTAGATGTTATCGCAAAATTGAAAAAAGCCGGCTTTACTCCGTTGTTGAACGGAGGAGGAAAGGATACATGGGCTACTACATTCCTGCTAGATGGCATTATCAGCACAGATGTCTTTACCCAAGATCCGGACTGGGTCACTAAACGTAAAAATGGCGAAGTGAAGTTCTCTGATCCATTGTTCAAGAACGCCGTTAAAAAATGGAAAAGCCTTTACGATTCCAAATCTTTTAACTCAGATGGATTGAGCATCGATTATTCGTTACTGCAAGATGCCTTCTTGAAAGGTAAAGGTGCTATGTACCCAATGGGTTCTTGGTTCGTAGCGGCAGCGGATGCACAAAAAGATATCGATGTGGGCGTGTTTACGGTTCCGACAGATGATGGATCCATCGTAATTCCATATTCTGTAGGTGGTCCTGCATCCGTTAGTGCCAGCACGAAATATCCAGAGGCCGCACAAATGTTCGCGACCGAGTTTGTAACGGATGCCCAAAACGTCGTTGAAATCGTCAAGTCGGACGCATTGATTCCACTAGACGGTCAAACAGTTGACTATCAATACTCACCTTTGTTCCAACGTGTAATTGACTTGATTGGCCAAGGAAAAAAAGTTAATGCGTTTAGCTGGGAAAATGGGGATGCATCGATGATTGCCGGTATGAAGGACGAAATGAACAAAACCGCGCAAAATATCATTCTTGGAAAATCGGTGGATTCCGAATTGGCAGCACTCGATGCCAAATGGGAACAAACCAGCGCTCGCAGTAAATAAAAGTCTCATAAAAGGTAAACATGAGGAGAAGGGAAGCGATTCTCTTCTCCTCCCTTCTTCTTTGAAATCAAGGGGTGTGAAGAAACTGAATAATAAAACTACCAACTTTTTTCTCTTTGTATCTCATGGATTGTTTATTTACTTGACGTTTGTCATCATGCCGATTGTACTCTGCATTTATTACAGCTTTACGAATTTCAATCCGTTATTCAAGGGATTTAAGGTAATCGGGTTTCAAAATTATGCAGATTTATTGAAAGATAGTGCCTTTGGTCATGCCATCGTTGTAACCTGTATTATCGCTCTTATAGTGACGATTGCTGCTAATGCAATGGGATTGTTATCCGCCCTCTTGGTGAATTATAAAAGCTGGGTTTACAATGCATCCCGAACAATATTTTTCACACCTCAAGTATTGAGTCCCGTAGTCGTTGGGTTTATCTGGTCAATAATGTTAACGGATGACGGTGTTTTGAACAAACTGTTAGGCTATATAGGTTTAAGTGGAACAAGTTGGCTCGCAAATCCAAGCATTGTTGTCTACTCAATCGCAGCTGTTATCGTGTGGCAATCTATGGGGTTTTGTACAGTTGTATTCCTTGCGACACTACAAAGTATTCCGAGCGATTTGTACGAAGCGGCCAAAATCGATGGTTGCAATCGCAGACAGAAATTCAGGCATATCACATATCCGTTACTTGCACCGGGCATTACGATTAATACGGTCATGCTACTGATTTCCACCTTTAAGGTGTTCGACCATGTCGTCGTGTTGACGAATGGAGGACCGGGAACCACTTCAGAAACGATTTCATTAAAAATAATAAATACAGCCTTTAATGAGAATCAAATGGGATATGCATCAAGTATGGCTGTCGTGTTGTTTGCACTAATCGGTGTTATTTCCATCGTCGTCGTTACTGGGTTGAAACGCAGGGAGGTAGAATATTAGATGTTACTTAAATGGTCTTCAAAAGCCCATGCGTTGTTTACAGTCTGTGTCACAGTAGTTTTCTTTCTTCCATTATATCTGGTGCTAATAAACATTTTTAAGGATAGCAAACAGGTTATGGGGGACCCACTTGGATTTCCGACGAGTTTCACGCTAGCCAATATACGAAGCGTTCTTACGCGGCCGGATCATCTGATTTACACGAGCATGTGGAATAGTACCTTAATTACAGCTTTGTCTGTATGTGTGGTTATCGTTTCCTCATCTATGGTGGCCTATTATTTGGTTCGAAATGATAGCAAAAAATCCCGATTATTACTCGTTTTCTTTTTATTCGGGCTGATGGTTCCAACTACAATTATATTGATTCCAGTCGTTAAAGTGCTAATCGCGGTTCATTTAATGAGCACAAAGACGGGACTTATTGCTTTTTATATGGGGTACTACGTCCCCTTTGGCATTTTCATGTATTCCGGATTTATTAGGACGATTCCAAGAGAGTTGGATGAAGCAGCCGCAATCGATGGTTCCAGTCCATTACGTACATTCTGGCGTATTATTTTTCCGTTATTAGGACCTTGTACGTCAAGTGTAATTATCTTCATTGGGCTGTGGGTTTGGAATGACTTCTTGAATCCGCTTATTATTATTGGGCCAATAAAGGGAACCACAATTACTGCCGGGATTTACCGCGTTATAGGGCAATATTCGGTCAATTGGGGTGAAATGTTCGCAATGATGTT
This sequence comes from Cohnella endophytica, assembly GCF_003628305.1. Lineage (GTDB taxonomy): Bacteria > Bacillota > Bacilli > Paenibacillales > Paenibacillaceae > Cohnella > Cohnella endophytica. Next base: position 857,198 of record NZ_RBZM01000005.1, read on the forward strand.
TTTGGCTTCATTACCGATTATCTTCTTATATCTTGCATTGCAACGGAAATTTGTGGAAGGCATTACTTCTGGTTCTTTGAAGGGCTAAGGAGGGGTTAACATCTAGAGTTCTAGGAAGGAAGAAAAACATGTCGAGAATTAAAGAAGTTTTGGTGCTACATCATAGTCATTTGGATGTTGGGTATACTCATGCACAACCAATTCTTATAGAAATGCAAAAGAAATATATCGATGAAGCACTTCAAATGTGTGCTCTGACGGAAGATTGGTCAGAAGTCAACCGATTCCGATGGACCTGCGAATCTAGTTATCCTGTTCTAAAGTGGTTGGAAACGGCAAATTCGAGTCAAATCGACCTCTTCAAGTATTATTTGAAAAACGGTCAAATGAGTGTGTCCGCATCGTATATGCATACCACACCGCTCTGCTCTGCAGAGCAGATAGCTAAAATGCTATATCCTATCAGACAATTGCGTAGTCAATTTGATATCGAAATCAAGACAGCTATTCATCATGATGTGAATGGTCAACCATGGTCCTACAGTCAGCTACTGCTCGATGCAGGCGTGGAATTTTTGATTATGGGCATTAATATCCACTTTGGAGGCGTGCCACTCACTAGGCCGAATGCGTTTCAATGGGAAACGCCGGATCATAGAAGATTGTTAACTTTTAATGGCGAACATTACTCTCTTTTCAGCCAAATTTGTAATGTCAATGCCAAGAATACTAACATCATGGCTGAAGGTCTTGATCAATATTTGAAAAAAATCGATGCGAACCCGGATTATCCATTTGACTTCGTTTACTTGACAGCAACAAACTTACCTCTCTACGACAATAACCCACCGGATCGAGAATTAGCAGGTCTAATCAAGACTTGGAATGCAGAGCAAAGAGAGCAAACCATTTCTTTTGTGACGCCTGAGCAGCTTTATGCAAGAGTTCGTGAGCAGGCACTAAAGCTACCGGTACATGCAGGGGATTGGACGGATTATTGGAACTTTGGTTCCGGCAGCGCTGCCAAAGAAGTGAAGTTGAGTCGTCGAACAAAGCAGGGTATGAAAGCAGTTGAACTGCTTGATGCTTTTCAACCGGAAGCAGACGCCTCTTACGTATCAATCAAAAAACAGGCTTGGGATCAAATTCACTTATACGATGAACACACCTGGGGCGCATTTAATTCAATTTCAGAACCGGATAATCTTAGCGTTGATATCCAACACATTCATAAGAAGCACTATGCATATCAGGCGAATAGCTTGACTGGATATTTACTCAATACTCAAATGGAAAAGTTGGCAATCAATTCACTGCAATCAGAAGAGCCGGAAGGAATCCTTCTTTTCAATTCTACTTCAGTACCTGTAACGCATGATATACAAATACCATCCAGTTTTAGGTCGGCGGGAAGACATCTTAGTGCGGACCGAATGCGTCATGTTTTGATGAACAACGAAACTTCTCACCCTGGAAAGAGTTATGGGACGGTTGAACTGCCACCATTCACCTGGAGAACGATCCTCTTTAAGGATTTGAAGGAAACACCGTGGTCCGAATCTATTGAAATTAATCAAGGAACTATTGAAATGACAGGAGAAGGCCCTTGGCGCCGAGAAGTGACGACACAATTGGGTCAGGTTGTTACGCCTTATCATAGATGCAGTTTCGATCCACTAACAGGTAGAATTACAAGCCTATTTGATACACTTCAAGATTGGGAAATGCTAGACACGTCCAGCCCGTGGACATTGTTCCAGTTTGTTCAAGAAACTGTTGATCCTATCTATTATCCGAATACCCGTAACGCTATTTTTCCTAGGGATATTGAGAAAGGTAACAATAGCGTGAGCGTATGGAACCACGACTGGAAAGCTAAGAGACAATCCTATTCAAAGTTGGAGTCCTGTAGCGTAGAAAGGAATGCCAACAGTGCCACATTGATTATGCGATGGGATGCACCTGGTGTAGAGCAATTGGAACAAAGATTCACCTTTTTTAGTTACCGGGCTGATATTGAAATAAAAGTATCCTTCTATAAGAAGGACATTACAACACCTGAAGGCATTTATTTTGTTACCCCATTGAACTTGCAAACATGGAATTGCCATTATGATACTGCAGGGAAACTCGTAGAGTTAGACGCACAACAGTTACCTGGTGTTTGTAGAGACTATATTACGGTCGATAAATGCGTATCCGTTTATGGTGGTAGCCATGGTGTGACCATGAGCTGTCAAGATGCACCGCTTGTACAAGTAGGAGACTTCAACTTTGGAAAAGAGCAGAAATCCATATCCAAGGTTGAGAAGCCTCTGTTGCTCGCATGGCCTATGAACAATTACTGGGACACTAACTTTCAGGCAAGACAACCAGGATATAACTCATATACCTACTCTTTATCGACATTTCAAACGTTCAATCCGGCCGCAGTCATAGCCAATACAGATCGTGCTATAGCTCAGATTTATTCTATCCCGGTTATTGATTGTAAAATTGGCCAGGAAAAAACTTTGATAAATATCGACAGTGAAAACGTTAAAGTTTTTGATGTCAAGCCCGCTGAAGAAGGTCCTGGAATTATTCTTCGTCTAAGTAATTCCATAGATCACATTTCGGATATCAATATTTCTTTTCCAAATCGCAAATTAAAGGCAGCATTCAGGACGAATGCACTGGAGGAATGTTTAAATGATCTGCAGGTCGTTAGTTCAGAACGACTGGAGATTAGGCTTGAGGCCAATCAACTTTTACATATTCTTGTAATATTTTTGTGATTGTTCTGACACCTGCTTAACTCGATTCTTTAAATAGAATTCAGATGCCGAAAGAAATGCGCTGCAGTCGGCCTACCCACGAGGGAGAGGCCGGCGGCTGATTCGATTTATAAAGGGGGAATAAAAAGTTCGATTGAGCAATAATGCTTTGTTTTTCAATTCTAAACTATGAGGAGGAATAATATGAAAGCGCTAGCAAAAAAAATGAGCTTGAAAATGGCGATCAGTTTTAGTCTCTTGTTAACTATGTTATTAAGTGTATTAGTTAATTTTGTTTCGGCAGATGCGAATAATCCCAAAACTGATTTCATGTCCGGTAAGTACGGTATTTTCCAGCATTATAGATACAATTACAATGGCCTTGGAGGTGGTTTGAGTAATTGGAATAGTCAAATCAACTCGTTTAACGTCAATACTTGGGCTAATAATGTAGCAGCAGAAGGTGTAAGTTGGGTCATCTTTACGGTTGGTCAAGGTCAAGGATATTATGTTTCTCCAAACAGTAAATATAATAGCATTTTAACGAATTGGGGTCTGCCTGCAAGGTCTCCGAACAGAGACTTGATCAACGAGCTTGCCGATGCAATGCATGCGAGAGGTATCAAGTTCTTCGCTTATTTCGTAGGCGATGCAAACGGAGATCAACATATGGATCCCGACGGACGTAAAGCCATGCTTCAAAGTAATACGCTTGCTGATGGTAATGGTAATTGGGTGTTAAACCAAACATTCAGAGACAATACCATTGGCATTGTACAAGAATGGGCAAATCGTTGGGGAACCAAAATTGACGGATGGTTCATTGACGGAATCGGGGAATGGCCAGATGCGGATAAGACACGTTACATTAATACGCTTAAAGCCCCGAATCCGAACACTGTTGTAACCTTAAATGCTGGGAACTTTGGTATTCAGAGTTCTAAGCAGGATTATGTTGCTGGTGAGATCTTCACTACGATTGTAGGTGCACCAGTTCCGACCTCGCGATGGGGAACCGGAGGAATGCAATGGCATGGTTGCTATTATCTCGGCGGAGGCTGGGGTGGTGTTGGTGTTGATAACCCCGACTCGACGATTATCAATTATACCAAGTCCGTCATTTCCAAGGGTGGAGCCTTTACTTGGGATCAATTCGTTGGTACAACAGGTAATTTCGATCAAGGGCAGTTCAATCAAATGGTCAATATGAAAAACAATATCGGAGGTGTCACGCTTCCAAGTGGAATCGTTTCTGGCAATACTTATAAGATCATTAACCTCAACAGTGGTAAAGCTCTCGATGTTAAGGGACAATCGACTGCAGACGGGGCAATTATCCAACAGTGGCCGTATAACGGTGGGAATAATCAAAAATGGGTCTTTACTCAAGTGACTGGCGGCTATTGGAAAATTAAAAATGTGAACAGCGGGAAGTACATGGATATCAATGGAGCATCAACAGCGGATGGAGCGGCTAATATCCAGTGGCCAGATACTGGCGGTACGAACCAACAGTGGCAGCTGATCGATGCGGGTAACGGTTACTACAAAATTAAGAACAGAAACAGCGGCAAAGTTCTGGATATATCCGGAGCATCTACGGCAGATGGAGCTCAAGATATCCAATGGCCGGACAACGGTGGTACAAATCAAATGTGGCAGATTGTTTCGCCATAATAATTCTTTGTAAATCGCAAGTGGGTTAGGCGATTTGATTGCCTAACCCTTTTTTTTGAAGTCATTTCGACAAAATATGATAAATTATTCGCAAACGTTTTATTGAGAGGGGGGATGTTACGACCCTAAAAAGAGGTCGTATGCATTAATATTCTTTCTTTGAAACAAATAAGAAAATCAGGAGGAGTCAAAATGAGAACGCTAACGAGAAAAGCTAGATTGAAGATGTTTTTTGGTTTCATGCTTATAATGTCCATGTTGTTGAGTACTTTAGGCAATTTTGCTTCGGCAGACGCGAATAACCCGAAAACTGATTTTATGTCCGGTAAGTACGGTATTTTCCAGCATTATAGATACAATTACAATGGCCTTGGAGGAGGTTTGAGTAATTGGAATAGTCAAATCAACTCGTTTAACGTCAATACCTGGGCTAATAACGTAGCTGCAGAAGGCGTAAGTTGGGTTATGTTTACCGTTGGCCAAGGACAAGGCTATTATGTTTCTCCGAACAGCAAATATGATAGCGTTCTCACGAGTTGGGGTCTGCCTGCAAGGTCTCCGAACAGAGACTTGATCAACGAGCTTGCCGATGCTATGCATGCAAGGGGCATCAAATTTTTCGCTTATTTCGTAGGCGATGCAAACGGAGATCAGCATATGGATCCCGACGGACGTAAAGCCATGCTTCAAAGTAATACGCTTGCTGATGCTAATGGGAATTGGGTATTAAACCAAACATTCAGAGACAATACCATTGGCATTGTACAAGAATGGGCAAATCGTTGGGGAACCAAAATCGACGGCTGGTTCATTGACGGAATCGGTGAATGGCCGGATGCGGATAAAACCCGTTACATCAATACGCTTAAGGCTCCGAATCCGAATACTGTCGTGACATTAAATGCAGGAAGTTTCGGTATTCAAAGCACGAAGCAGGATTATGTTGCTGGCGAAATCTTCACTACCATTGTAGGTGCCCCAGTTCCGACTTCGAGATGGGGAACCGGAGGAATGCAATGGCATGGATGCTATTATCTCGGCGGTGGCTGGGGCGGCGGTGGCGTTGATAATCCTGATTCGACGATCATCGACTATACTCGTTCTGTCCTTACCAAAGGCGGAGCATTTACTTGGGATCAGTTCGTAGGCACAACTGGTAATTTCGACCAAGGACAATATAATCAAATGATCAATATGAAAAACGCACTTGCAGGCATTACCCCACCATCTAATTCTACAAATCTAGCTCTAAACGCGATAGCAACCGCTAGTGCAAATGTATCAGGTGAAACTCCAGCGATGGCAGTAGACAATTCTACCACTACAAAGTGGACTGACAACACAACACCTGGAGATAAATGGTTAAAACTAGATCTTGGTTCGAGCAAGAGTATTAATCGGTGGGCAGTAAAGCATGCGAGTGCGGGTACTGATTCAGCTGACCGAAATACTAGAGATTTCAAATTACAAAAGAGTTCAGATGGTAATACATGGACAGATGTGGATACGGTAACAGGGAATACAGCTAGTGTAACTGACAGGAATGTAGCCGACTTCTCATCCAGGTATATTCGGTTGTATATTACGAAAGCGACTCAGACTACCGAAAGCGTAGCTAGAATCTTTGAAATAGAGCTTTATGGTAATGGCAGTGGAAGCGGTATTGTATCCGGCAATACTTACAAAATTGTTAATCGTAACAGTGGAAAAGCACTAGGTGTCCAGGGACAATCCACGGCGGATGGAGCTGCAATTCAACAGTTCACTTATGGTGGCGGGAATTATCAGAAATGGATCTTCACGCAGGCAGCCGGAGGGTACTGGAAAATTAAAAACGTCAACAGTGGCAAGTATATGGATATTAACGGCGCATCCACCGCAGATGGAGCAGCGAATATTCAATGGCCGGATACTGGTGGTGATAATCAATTATGGCAATTGATCGATGCCGGAAATGGTTATTATAAGATAAAGAATAAGAACAGCGGCAAACTTTTGGATATCTCTGGTCAATCTACGGCGGATGGAGCTGCGGACATTCAATGGCCGGATAATGGCGGTAACAATCAAATGTGGCAGATTATTGCTCCGTAAAGACGCTAATAAAATATATAATGGTAAATCCTTGCTACGGCAAGGATTTACTATTATCCACAACCAAGAGATCAGGATTACCTAGGGTTGATAAAGTTCTAAACAAATTTGCTATACCCTAATCCACATGACCGGCCGAATGCCAAGGACAGTATCCACCCTGCGATGATATACCTGATAATCGGAAGAAACTATGCGCGCTTTGTCGGTGCTACCGTAATAAGGAGTTGAAAGCCAATAATCGATTGGCAAAACAGAAGCGGTCTTAGATATATCGAAAAGCCGCTCCACATCGTCTACAGACGGCAATGTTAAATAAGCGGAGTATATTTTCCGAAATGCCCGATCACTGTCCTGAGAAACATATTTAATGGGTGAAAACCAATAATGGGGCCGATCTCCGACATTGGCTTGGTGCGAGTTTTTTTCATTACAAAACGCCGGATATTGTGTTTTTCGAATGCGATCCGACTCGTCTTGCGAAAACCATATATCTCTTTTGGCATTCAAACTTTGTTGAATACCGGCTTTTGTATAGTCGTTAGAGCGTTCATCATACACGCTACGATATAACGCGTCTTTTGCGATAACCTTCACCCAAATGCTGCTTTTCTCCAAAACATACCACTCGATGGGTTTGCCATCAATGCTGCCCATTGTTAGGGTTTCAGGTTTGTTCGGACAAAAGGAAGTGAGAACTAATAAAGACGTGGCGGCAATGCCAACTCGTGTAAAAGCGCGGCTTTTCAAATCCAGATTGTCCAACACCAGAAGGAAAATCAGGATATCCAAATGCACATTAAATAAAAGCAAATGCTTCTGCAAATCCGCGTTACCGTTGCTCACAATGGGAACAATGAATTGCCCCGCCGCGGCCCCCATAAGCGCCAACCTCAGTAAGATACTGTATAACCCAGCCTTTTTCCTGAATAAAATAATCAAATTTGCTACAGACAGGACCAAGACAATGGCTAAAAATACGGAAGCAAAGCCTGAAAAACCTTTTCTGATGCGCTCCCATACATTCATTCGAAATTCAAACATTAAGTCTGCTCGCTCGTTTGACAGATTAATGTTTGTTAAATAAGTGGGCCTAAGAGGCAAAGCCGCCTCGGCACTTTCATCCAGCTTTTCGGCAAATAAGGCAGGATGGGTCACATAATATTTTAAAACTCCGATTTTACTTATTCGGTCAAAAAATAGGGACTGAAAGTTTGGATTAGGTTTGCTATAGGGATTTAAGGGATGTTGCATGTAGGCGGTTATGGAATCCAACTTGGCCAGTTCCGGCGGTAAACCCAGATCTTTAGCGGCCTGCTGCGGTGCCGGATTTTTGTATAAAACGCCAAAAAAAACCGATTGAAACGTGGTAACCTTTGTCATCCATTCCGGCGCTCGCTTCACATAGCTGTAAGATGCGAAAAGCATAACGACTACGGAAACGCAGATCATGATTTTCTTCCTCGTCCCTTCATTTTTGATCGCATAATAAGCGAGGGGGACGGACAACAACAAAGCGGAGGGAAAGTTGGCCGGTTTTGAGCCGGAAAATATAAACAGTGACAGGATCAAGCCTATATAGACTAAAAAGCTGTTTTTATCCTTTTCAAGATACATAAGCAGGACAAAGGATAAAATCAGGAAAATCAGCGTAGTTGATTCTCCGAAAAAGGAATTAAAATATACCAAATAGCCGCAATCCAGAAAAATAAATGCAAAAACAATTTTAACGGCCATATTGTCATATGAATTGTTTTTCCACTTTTCCTTCAGAAACAAAACCAGGGCCAATGCGTAAACGATAATAAATTGGACCGTTAGAAAAAATAGGTTAAACAAGTTGGGATTGCGATGTACAAGTTTATTGGCTAAGGCATTAAAGAATAGAGCTATTTTAATAAAGATAAATTGCGTAGAGTAATATCCTGAAGGACTGTCATTTACAGGCAGGAATATATTTTTGAAATACTGAACAATTCTTGTCGGGTTGGATATTTTATACCGATATTCCGCGCTCCAATTCTTTATGCCACTCATAGAAGTCAGCCCAAATGCTCTCATCGTCCTGTTGAAGTCGGAATTATCGGCAAGCCCTATGGCCGGGGGCAAATAAATCAGTAAGGTAATGGCGATCACAATGAAAATAAAAAGTGCCGAGAACTTAACTTTATTTGATTTATGCAAATTATCATTCCTTCTTATGCGATAGCAGACCACACCGCGCCCATAAGTAGCTTCGACATACTTATTAATCCATATACGGGCAATTTCGAAGTCATGAGAAATCGGAAAGAGGAGAAAAATCAACGATAGGAGTAAAAATATACGCGATTGAAAGCGCGTACAAATTAATGCTTCCGCTATATTCGAATGTCGACAATAATATAGAGAGAGATATTTGCCCAAGGGGTTGGTCGAACGATGTTGAAAGCTCTAGTTGTTGACGATGAAGACACGACAAGAGATGTTCTTGTAAATTATTTGCCTTGGAACGAGATTGGGATCAACAAGATTCGCGAAGCAAACAACGGTTTGAATGCGCTTGAAATCATAGAGCATTATCATCCGGATATCGTTCTGTGCGATGTCAGAATGCCCAAAATGGACGGCATCGAATTTTCGATTCGGCTGAACGAGGCGTTGCCGGACTGCAAGATCGTTTTTTTAAGCTCTTATTCCGATAAGGAATATTTAATGGCGGCGATCAAATTGAAGGTGATCCGCTATATTGAAAAACCTTTGAATCTCGAAGAAATAGCAGGGGTTTTGAAAGTGGCCGCAGCGGAATGCATGGAGAGTAATCATAAACGAATTCAGCGGCGGCAAATCCTTCTTCTGGACTTGTGTCAAAGCTTCACGACCGGTCTTTATGACGTGCGCCAAGTTGGCGAGCTCCTAAAAGAGCTTGCGATCCATTTCCCTGAAAACGGCGAATACCTCTCTTGTATGATCCGAACGTATCCCGCGGACAATGAGAGCGCGGAATCATGCACCCATTACGTACTTTCGAGCCTTCGTGTCCTCTTTGAGCTTCACTACAACGAAATCATTGCGACCGTTAAAGGGGAAAGCGATATCGTCTGCTTTGTTAGAACGGACGGTCGATTATCGATCGATTCGTTACAAATCCAGCTTCAAGAGTTTCTAGACCGCTTCGAAGAACCGACTGAATTTGCGTCTTGCCAAATTTTTATCGGTTTGGGTAACAAAGCGATCGGATTAAAAAACATACACCTGTCTTATCAATCGGCCGCTGCGGCTTTGCAAAAGCAATTTTTCTACGGCTACAACAGGATGGCGACTTACTCGCCTGATCCAACGAACGTATTTCAGTTTGATGAAACGATCTTGCAGACATTGTCGGATCATTTAAGAAGTCATCGACCGGCCGAAGCGTCGCTTACGATTATGAGCGTGGTCAGTCAAATGAAAAGTCACGAGAACACGGAGCCCCTTCTTATTCGAGAAGCGATCTTTAAGCTATTTCTCGTGATTTCCAAATTCGCGGACAATCGGAATATCCCGTTGCAAACCGAGAAGTCAGCTTATCAACTGAATAAGATTGCCAACACGCGAACACTTTTCGAACTGAAAGGTTATTTGCTTGAGGTGCTTAACTATGTGTTCCAGCATGTGGAGAGCAAGAAGCACGATCAAGATACGATTGCTAAAATCGTCAACGTCGCCAACGAACAATTCCAGGACCACGAGTTATCGATTCAATCGATATCCAAGAAATTATTCCTTACGCCTAATTACGTAAGTTCGATATTTAAACAGGCTACAGGTAAAACGATTACCCAGTATATTACGGATCTTCGGATTCAGAAAGCCATGGAGCTGCTGAAAACGACGGATCACAAGCTTTACGATATCGGTCGGATGGTCGGGTACGCGGACGGAAAGTACTTCACGAAAGTTTTTGAAAAAGCAACCGGTCTTAAACCCAAGGAATACCGAGGATATCGAAACCATGGTTAACCATCTGATTGCGAGGCCCATAAGCTACTTTAACCATCTGTCTATCAAGATCAAATTAATGGCAACGTTTTTTATTTTGATTTTATTGCCATTATCGTTATTTACTTTTATTACTTATCATCGAAATTCGGTTCAGTTAAAGGAGCAGACGCTCGCCACGCAGACGCTCGTATTTAACGAAGCGGTTGCCGGTATGAGCAAGTACTTTGCCAACATGGGCACCGTTACCGATCTCGTTTTGTACGACAAAGACTTTTACGACATCGTCGAGAGGCATCTACACGAAGACAGCAGCGCGGAAGTCCGGTTCAAGGATTACAATACGATCGTCAATAAATTTCACTATTTGCAAAAGACGACTAACGTGGATAAGATCAGCCTTTATTTGAATGGCAATGTGATGATCGACGAAAACAATGACACCTTCTTAAGTACGAATACTGTCATGCAAGCGAATTGGTATGTCCAGATGGAGGCATCCAAGCAAAATCGTTTCTGGGTTCCGCCCGAGCCAGGGGAGAGTAATATCGACAATGATAAATCCTCCTTTTCCTACTTCGGCAAATTCTACGATAACAACAATTTTCATCACACTGCCGGTTTTATAAAAGTAGACCTGCAGGCAGATAAAATAAAAACCATGTTGAAGGGCGCGATTTTAACCCCCCACAGCAAGATGTACCTTACGAATCTATCTCATACGGTGTTTGCGGCTGATTCCCTTCGGGATGATCGGGTTCTTCCAAGCGGGGAGTTACTTAAAGGGCTTGCGGTCAATGAATGGAACCGAATCGAGATCGGCAAGTCCACTTCGTTTGTTAAATTCAATCCGATTGCCAATACCCCTTGGTATTTGGTCTCGGAAGTTCCCGAGTCGGACCTTTATGCGCTCAGCATCAAGATCCGAAATGAAATGTTAGTATTGATGCTCGTGATTTCCACTCTAGCTTACGGTGTGGCCTATTTGATTTCCCGATCCAGCCTGAGGAGAATTTTTAAGCTTACGAAAGAAATAAGGAAGCTGGAGGATGGAAACTTCCAAGTTGCCATTATTAAATCGGGCAACGATGAAATCGGCCTTCTGATCCACACTTTTCGAAAAATGGTCGGGAATATCTCGCAGCTGCTCGAAGAGAAATATACAATGGGACTGAATATCAAAAACGCGGAGCTTAAAGCTCTTCAAGCGCAAATTAATCCTCACTTTCTCTATAACTCGTTAGATCTAATCAACTGCATTGCCATCAAAAACAGAATACCGCCGATTACACAAATGGTGAACTCGCTCGTCAAGTTTTATCGAATCAGTCTCAGCAAAGGCGTGGACCTCATTCCCGTGATGGACGAGATTACGCATGCCTCCCATTATGTTCAGATTCAGAACATGAGATTCAGCAATAAAATCGCTTTGGAAATCGATGTGGACGAGAGCGTTTATCATTACTCGACGTTAAAAATCATTCTGCAGCCGCTGATCGAAAACTCCATTCTTCACGGCATTCTCGAAAAGCACGAGTCGACGGGAAAGATCCTCATCCGGTGCAAACTCGAGAACGGTACTTTGATTTTTACGGTTGAAGACGACGGCATCGGGATGTCTTCGGATCAAGTGCGGCAACTGTTATCCCATAACGGTTCGGATGACTCTGCGGGCTATGGAATCAAAAATACGAACGATAGAATTCAACTCTTTTACGGTAGCGAGTATGGATTGAAGTACTTTAGCGAACTCGGGCGAGGAACGAAGGTTGAAATCAGAATTCCCGCTAGGGAAATGAAATAACGCCATGCCATACAAACACCTCCTTCCAATGAAGGGGGTGTTTGCGTTTTGAGACAAAGCTCGACTAACTCCGTTGTTTATTCCTCCCGCAATAGGTTTATCACGTTTTTTTCGAAATATCGAACCCGTATAGTTAAAGTACGATCTTAAGGGGTCAGTCAATAGGACGCATCAAAGGAGAAGAGCCCATGTTCAGTATGACGCGCAATCGGAACCGAAAAAAAATAAACATGACTTTGTGGCTGATGATTTTGCCTGGGGTCGTTTATTTTTTTCTCTTCAGCTACTTGCCGATGTCCGGAATCGTACTCGCTTTCAAAAATTATTCCTACTCCAAAGGTATCTTCGGTAGCCCTTGGGTGGGATTCGACAATTTCAAGTTTTTCTTTTTGGGAGGCAAAGGAATCCATGTCTTGTTGAATACCATCGGTTATAACTTCGCGTTTCTCGTGTTTAATACCGTTTTGCAGGTCGGAATGGCGATTTTCTTATCTGTAATCGTTTCCAAATGGTTCGTTAGAGTGACGCAAACGATGCTGTTCTTTCCGTTCTTTTTATCTTGGGTCATCGTCGGAGCGTTCATGCTAAATATTTTCAATTTCGAACACGGCGTTTTGAATACGGCATTACAAGCGCTGCATATGGATCCAATCGACATATACAGCAAAATCCACGCATGGAAATATATCATCGTTTCCATTCAGGTGTGGAAATGGCTTGGATACGGTACGGTCATCTACTTGGCCGCGGTGATGAGCATCGAAAAGGAAATGTACGAAGCGTCCGAGATCGATGGAGCGAACAAATTCCAGGAAATTTTCTACTTAACTATTCCTAGTCTCGTTCCCTATATCATTACGCTCACTTTGGTCAATATCGGAAATATTTTCAAAGGCGATTTCAATATGTTTTACCAGATCACAGGAAACAACCCGATTCTATATCCGTCAACCGACGTCATCGATACGTTTGTCGTACGATCGCTTCTGCAATTGAACGATTTCGGCATGACGACGGCCGCCGGCTTTATGCAGTCCGTTTTCTCTCTCGTTGTCTTGCTGTTGGCGAACAGCGCGGCGAAGCGACTCTCTAAGGACAGTGCCTTGTTTTGATTGATTGAACGGATGAACAGCTCAAGAAAGGCGGTCGAATATGAACCGTTCCGTAAAAAAAACGAAAACCGATACTCTCTTCGCGATACTCTCCCGATTTTATGTTCTGTTTTTTGCGCTGCTTTGTTTCTTGCCGTTCTTATTGGTCATAAGCGGGTCGATTACGAAAGAATCCTCCATCGTGCATGATGGGTTCAGGCTTATTCCGAAGGAAGTTTCTTTCGCCGCTTACCGCCTGGCGTTCGAGCTCCCGACAACAACGCTGAAAGCTTATGGGATATCCTTTTTGATTACGGCCATCGGGACTGCGGCATCCTTGTTTCTGTTGTCGATGACCGCATACGTGCTCCAAAGGAAAGACTTCAAACTACGAAATGTGTTTGCTTTCTACTTTTACTTTACGACCGTATTCGGAGCCGGTTTAGTGCCTTGGTACATTCTGATCGTGAAATACCTTCATTTGAAGGACAATTTACTCGTCTTAATTTTACCCGGACTGTTTAACGTCATTTACATGATTATCATTCGATCCTTTATGAATTCCATCCCTTATTCCTTGACGGAGTCGGCCAAAATCGACGGCGCAGGAGACTTCAGAATCTACGCGCAGCTGATTCTGCCTTTGTCGAAACCGGCGCTGGCTTCCATGGGTTTATTCGTTTCCTTGAATTACTGGAACGACTTTCTGAATGCGTTGCTCTTTATCGAGAACAAAAACTACTATCCGCTGCAATTCTACTTGTACAACCTTCTGAGAAAGCAGCAAGTCCTACAGGAAATGGCAGGGATGTCGACCGCCGCGATTCAAACGCATGTAACCGATATGCCAAACGATTCTTTAAAGATGGCGATGGCGATCGTTACGGTAATTCCCGTGCTGCTCGTTTATCCGTTCGTTCAGAAATATTTTGTGAAGGGTGTCATGATCGGAGCCGTAAAAGGTTAACCATCGAACCCGGAAATTACCGATATAATATTGGGTTCCCGAGAAAAGTAAGGGTTTCTCAATTTTATATATACATCAAACTATGGGGGGACTTTTCAATGAGAAGGCAACGAAGTTTTATGTTTGGGATCATGGCGGTGTTGGCATTAAGCGTCGTCATGGCGGGATGCTCCGGCTCTAAAGCGAAAAACTCATCTTCGCCGAGCCAGACGGAATCGGCGAATCCTTCAGCAACATCATCCTCATCCGAATCTGCCGGAAACGTAGATACGAGCGAACCGATTACTTTGAAGTACTATTTGATCGGCGATGAGCAGAAAGACTCCAAAGCCGTATGGGATGAAATCAATAAGAAGCTGAAGGCGGAAATCAACACGACGATCGAACCGGTCATTATTCCATGGGCGGACGTTCCGCAGAAATACCCGCTGATCTTTGCGTCCGGCGAAGATTTCGACATGGTGTGGACGGGCAATTGGCAGAACTACGCGGACATCGCCTCCAAAGGCGGCTTTATGGAAATTACGGACGAAATGATCGACAAATACGTTCCGAAGGCAAAAGACGAGCTTCCGGCTGCTTCTTTCAAACAGGCGAGGGTCGGCGGCAAGCTCTACATGATCCCGTTTGCCGAGAAAACGTCGGATAATGAGACTGTGATGATCCGCGGGGATTTGAGAGAGAAATACAATCTGCCTCCGATCAACGGCCTGCAGGATTTGTTGAACTATTGCGAGGCAATCGTCAAGAACGAAAAGGGCATCATTCCGATCGCGGACGAAGGTCCGAACAACAAGGATTTCGCGAACGCAGTGCTTATGAACATGAACCACTGGTTGCCGGTCTCGGGTACGCCGAATTTGGCGTTTGATTTTACGGATGACAATCCGACGATCTTCTCGATGTATGACAAGCCGGAATTTCTCGCATTCGAAAATCAAATGCAGGAATACAAAAAGAAGGGATACTTCTCCAAATCGGCTTTGACGACCAACAGCCCTCGCGCCCAAGAGTTCAAAGCGGGAAGAGGAGCAGTCGCATTCGGTAATCTTAACGATATGGTTGCCATGTACCAGGAAGTCAACAATACGCATCCGGAATGGAAATTGGAGCTGGCAAACGCCGATTGGGGCGGCAAAATCGCCGCGCAGCCTTCGATCGTTCACGGAACTGCCATTCACGCCGGTTCCAAGCATGCGGATCGCGTGCTCATGGCCGTGCAACTTCTGTCTTTCAATGAAGATTACAATCGATTGGTGAACTACGGCATACTTGATAAAAACTATAAAGTTACGGCAGATAATGCTTATCAACCGCTGAACTCCGACTATGTCGGAACGAATTACAGCGCATGGGCATTTCGCGGCAAATATCTGCTCAAGCCGGCAGGCGCGTTCCCGAATTACGACGAAGTGCTCAAGTACCAAATCGATAATATGGTCACCAGTCCGCTCGTTGCCTTCAGTCTAGTAACGACGGATATCAAGCCCGAATTGGCCACGGCGAACGACATTGCAAGTTCGAAAGTAAACGTACTGACATACGGACCTGCAAGGTCGCCGGAAGACACGAAGAAAGCCATTGACGATATCGTTGCCGCGATGAAAAAGGTGGGTTCCGACAAAGTGATTTCGGAGACCGAAAATCAGGTCAAGCAGTATCTCGAAGACTACAATAAGTAACGGATATCCATCATGCAGGAGAGGTCGGGTGCTTGATTCCTTGGCCTCTCCTACTTTATACGGAATGTTCAAGCGAAAGGATAGAATCGAAATGACGAACATGAGCCGTTTGCTCAACCAACCTCCCAATATGGGATTGCCATTCGAGACGACTGACGACACTTATTATTTTCCTGAGCGCGTGGAGCATTACGATCCGGATAATCGCACAGGCACGATCCGATGGAACAGATATTTGCGTAAACCTCGTCTATCGTTTAATCAAATTGATTTTCCGTTTGCGGAATCTCAGGCATGGGAATTTCCGGAGGAATACGAAAAATCGCCGGTTTCGGTGTTCGAAATCGACTTCGTAACGGAACGGACGCTGCGACTTCGGATCGGCTCAAGGCATATGCATCTTCCTCCAGCCAAGTCCACGCTCATGCTGAGCGATGAAGGGGGGAATACGAGTCCCGTTTGGCATACCGAGCGGCGGGAAGATAGCGTCGTCCATTCGAGCGAACACGGCTCGGTAACCGTACAGTTCTCGCCGTGGGAAATCATCGTGAAAGATAAAGTCGGACGCGTATTGACGGAGACGAGAGGTTATTCGGATATTTCATCCTTACTGAACACGAATGGGTTGCCGTTCTGTTATACAAGAAGCTCGATCGACATGGAAAACCGATTTGCCGCGAGCTTTTCCTTGCAGGCCGATGAAAAACTGTATGGTACGGGCGAATCGTTCACGAGGCTCGATAAAAGAGGACAGCGCATCGACTTGTTTACGACGGATGCGCTCAGCGTCCAGACGCCGCGAATGTATAAACCGATTCCGTTTTATTTAAGCAGCAGAGGTTATGGGATGTTCGTGCACGCTTCTTCTCCGCTTTCTTTCGATTTCGGAGCCTCCTATGACGATACGCTTTCAATATTCACAGGCGAAGAGGAGCTTGATCTGTTCATCTTCCTCGGTTCTCCCAAGGAAGTGCTTTCGGAATATACCCGGTTGACTGGGAGAAGTCCGCTTCCGCCGCTATGGTCGTTTGGACTTTGGATGAGCAGAATTACGTATAGCAGCGAAACAGAGGTTCGCGAAGTCGCGGCAAAGCTGGCCGACAACCGAATCCCCTGCGACGTCATTCATCTGGATACGGGCTGGTTTGAAAAAGATTGGCGCTGCAATTACCAATTCTCGGAGAAGAGATTTGACGATCCGGCGAGGATGATCTCGGATCTTAAGGAGCAGGGTTATCGGATCTCGCTGTGGCAACTTCCTTACTTCACTCCTACCAATCCATTGTTCGCTGAAATCGTAGATCAGGGGTTGGCGGTCACGACGGCAGACGGAAAGCTTCCGACCGATGACGCGATTCTAGACTTTTCTAATCCGGACACGATCAAATGGTATAAAAAGAAGCTTGCGGGATTGCTTGAGATGGGCGTCGGAGCGATCAAGGTCGATTTCGGCGAGGCGGCTCCCATGAATGGCGTTTATGCGTCGGGTAAGACGGGTTTTCATGAACATAATCTTTATCCGTTGCGATATAACCGCGCTGCCTCGGAAGCGACGCTGGAGACGAACAACGAATCGATTATTTGGGCGCGAAGCGCATGGGCCGGCAGTCAGCGTTATCCGATACATTGGGGAGGCGACGCGGAAAATACCGATAATGCGATGGCATCCACATTAAGGGGAGGGCTTTCTCTTGGACTGAGCGGATTTTCATTCTGGAGTCACGATATCGGGGGATTCGTGAAGAGCAGTCCCGAAAACCTCTATCGTCGTTGGCTTCCGTTCGGTATGCTCACCTCTCACAGCCGCTGTCACGGTCTTCCGCCCAAAGAGCCATGGGCATACGGCGAAGCATTCATGGCGATGTTCCGCGAGACCGTGAATTTGAAATACAGTCTGATGCCTTATGTATACACGCAGGCCAAACTGAGCGCCGACGCTGGGCATCCGATGCTCCGGCCATTGTTCTTGGAATATCCGGAAGATCCCGGTTGTTGGCTCGTCGAGGACGAGTACCTATTCGGTTCCAATCTGTTAGTCGCGCCGTTCTTTGAAGAAGCCGCAGAGCGCCGAGTCTACCTCCCGCCGGGCGAGTGGGTGGACTATCAATCGGGGATGCGCTATGCGGGCGGAACGTGGCATGATATCGCCGCGGGCGACTTACCCGTCGTGCTTTTGGTTCGCTCCGGGGCAATCTTGGTCCACATGAATCCAGCGTTATCTACCGCCTTCCTCGATTGGAGCGAGCTGCGCTTTGTGGCATTCGCAGCGGAGGAGGATGAGCAGCAAGAGCGCAGCGTGAACCTATTCGAGCCGCTCGAACAGCGGATGTACCAAGTCCGCGTACGCGGTGGAGCGATTTGCGACATTCGAAGCGATTCCGAGTCCATCCAGGTTGATAGCAAGTCGGGATGGCGGGCGCAAATATTTTAAACAAGGAGATGAAAGATCATGTTAAGAGCTTTGAGAAAAAGCACAACTTACATCATGGTTTCTTTGCTCACTCTTGGTTTAATTTTTTCTTCCGATTTGTCAGAACGAGCATATGCGGCATCGGAGAGCGTTTCGGTCGATCTGAGCCAGTCGCTGGGCGCACCGACCTATAGGGGGACAGGATTTCTTTATGGGCTGAACCAAGATGGAAGCGCCCCCATCGGAGGTTTGCTCTCGGATCTGAAGCCCAAGCTGTTTCGCGGCGGCGGAGCCAGCTTGAGCGGAGGCGGATGGGCGGTTGGCGGCTATAGTGGGTATTTGCCCAGGTTTAATGAAGTACGGGATCAATACAATCGGGCGAACGCCCTTGGCGCCAAATATCAGATCCTGGTCAGCGACATCTGGGGTTCCTTCGCCGGGTTGAATCCGGAAGTGTTCCCGGGAGACAACGGGGACTGGACGTATTGGAACCAATTCCTGACGCAACTCGTCCAAGACAAAATCGCGAACAACATGACGAACGCCAGATACGATATCTGGAATGAACCGGATGGCGCTTATTTCTGGGATCGCACGTCCACCCAATATTTCGAGATGTGGAAGAGAGGCGTGCAACTCATACGTTCGCTCGACCCGAACGCGGTCATCGTAGGACCGAGTTACGGCGGCTTTAACGCCAATCAACTTAGCTCGTGGTTGGATTATGCGAAATCCAATAACGTATTGCCGAATATTCTGGATTGGCACTTCAGCGCGGATCCGGTTGCGGACGTACAGACTGCTCAGAGCTTGTTAACGGCCAAGAGCATTACCCAAATTCAGGGGTTTACGATCGGGGAATATATTTGGTCGCAAGAGCAGAACTCGGGCTATACGGCATGGTACCTGGCCCGACTCGAGAAGTCTGGCGTGCTCGGAGCTAACCATGCAATCTGGGATCATTGCTGCAGCTCGGGGCTGCTCGACGATACGTTAACGACGAGCTCCGAGAAGAAGGGTCAATGGTGGACTTATAAAGCATACGCGGATATGACTGGCACGATCGTGAACACATCCCCGTCCGCTCACATTGACGGGGTAGCCAGCAAAGACGCCTCGAAAGCTTCCGCGCTGATTCTGCTCGGTAACAAAGGTGGCCAGACTGGCGACATTGATGTAAACATCAATCGCTTGGATACGGCGTCTTATCTGATCGGCAGCAACGGCAAGGCGCACGTCGTCGTGTCCTTGATAAACAATATTGATCCCGTTGCGGCACCGGTCGTTACGCAATCGTTCGATGCTACGGTTGTGAACAACTCGATCAAGTTAATCATTCCTTGGAACTATGCGTTAGATGCGTATACGATTTCTATAACGCCTTCGACAGGAACTCAGTCATCTAACGTTTATGAAGCCGAGAATGCTGCTTTATCGGGCGGTGCGAAGGTGATGACAGATCATACCGGATATTCAGGCACCGCTTTCGTGGCCGGTTATGAGGCACAGGGAGCTTCAACGCAATTTACGGTTCAAATGTCCGCTGCGGGCAGTTACAATGTGAATCTAAGATACGGAAACGGCTCCGGTACGATGAGGACATTGAGCATTTACGTGAACGGAAGCAAAATCCAACAAACGAGCCTGGCCGCTACGTCCGATTGGGACACGTGGGCAACGAAGACGGAGACGATAAGCTTGCAGGCTGGGAGCAACACGATCGCCTACAAGTACGATCCGGGCGACAACGGACTCGTTAATCTGGACAAAATTACGATCAATTCCACATCAGTACCGGACGTGGCGGCGATTCCCGGCAAGATCGAGGCGGAAAACTACAATTATATGTGGGGAGTGCAAACGGAAACGACAAGCGATACCGGCGGGGGACTGAATGTTGGTTGGATTGACAACGGCGATTGGATGGATTATGCGGTCAACGTGTTATCCACTAGCGCCTATACTGTTTCTTTACGCGTTGCAAGCGGCATCAGCGGGGGACAACTGCAAGTGCGCGATGGTGCGGGATCCGTTCTTTCAATGGTGTCGATTCCGAACACCGGAGGCTGGCAGACGTGGACTACCGTTACCTCCAACGTCAGCTTGCCGGCGGGAAATCAAATCCTTCGATTATACGCGGCAACGGGCGGATTCAACGTAAACTGGATGAGCTTAGCGACTTCCGCGGGTCCTCTATCCCTCGTTTATCAAGCGGAGAACAATACAATATTGTCAGGCGGGGCGAGGGTGATGACCGATCATGCCAATTATTTCGGCAGCGGATTCGTGGCCGGTTACGAGTTGCAGGGGGCCTCGACAAAGTTTACGGTTAATGTGCCTTCGCAAGGCTTGCGCAATGTAGCCTTACGTTACGCTAATGGCTCCGGTACCCAGAGAACGGTCAGCATTTACGTCAATGGCGTGAAAATCCGGCAAACGGCGTTACCGCAATTGGCGAGTTGGGACGCTTGGGGAACGAAAACGGAATCTCTCAACTTACTGGCCGGAAACAATACGATCGAATACAAATACGATACAGGCGATAACGGCCTTATCAACCTCGATCAAATCACCATCAGCTAAGCTGAAATAAAGCTCAATAAGCTAGTTGCTACCGTCGCTTGCCTTCCATTAGGAAGGCAAGCGTTTATGCGTTCTGTAAATGTTCCATATCCCGATATGTAAATTTTCATATTCATTCCGACCATCGATCTGCTACATTTAAGATAATGTATGCGCTTAATCGAAGTCGCGCGGGGTGAACGGCATGTTCGGATCTTTCAGCTACCAGACGAAGATTTTTCTTGCGCTCGCCGCGTTCCTGTTCGCCGTGCTCACGATTATCAATGTCATTAATTATTATCGCAACGAATCATTGATCATGAACGATCTTGCCCAGAATAAGCAGCAGACGACGATCAAGCTGCAGGAGCAAGTCGACGATATGCTGAAGGAGATGGACAAGCTCTCCATTTCCGTAAACGCGTCGGACTCCATCATGAGCGTAATGAAAGGCATTTCGTCCGACTCCGATAGAAACTACTTCATCGAGCATCCGGCAATCAGCGCGGACGTCAGGAACGCATTGCTCTCCTTCACGTCGCTTCAGCCGCTGAAGGGAAGGATCAGTCTCGTCAGCCGTTTCGGCGATTACTTGGATCTCAGCAACAAAATGGACAACATAAAGGCCGACAAATCGCAGATCCGCTTGATGCCGACGTTCCGGGAATATCTCGGCATGGAGGAGTACAAGCGGTATTTGGCGCCTCATCCCGACTCTTGGTCGGTATCCGGGGAACGCGTCGTTTCCGTCGTCCGTCCGCTGAGGGACAATTACAACGTATACGGTTACGTGGAAATCAGTTACGCGGTCAAGGAATTGGAGAACATCTTTTTCTTCCGGAACGATTTGACATTCGGCAACGTGCTCATTCTCGGTTCCGACCGCAGCATTCTGTTCAGCAGTTTGTCTCAAGCGCAGGAACGGAAGTTCGACGACGGGGCGCGTTTGACGATGACGTTAAACGGCGAGTTCGGACATTTTCAATGGCGACATTCAGGCACGCGTCAAATGGTGTTCTATTCGAAGCTGACGTCGACGGATTGGAATATTTTGCTCGTCGAAGATTTGTCTGCTTTTCTGCGCCCGATTGAGTCTTTGCGCTTTAGTTCGATCACGATTTTCTTCGGAGTACTGACCGTGCTGCTTTTCCTGCTCTACCTCTACACGAACCGGGTGACTAGGCCGCTGAGGAGGCTGAAGGACTCGCTGGCAAACGTAGACCTTACAAAGCTGGAATTGCTGCCAGCCAAGCTAAGAACCCGCAACGAGATTACGCTCTTGGGCGTCGCTTTCCAAGGGCTTCTTAACGAATTGAAAATTTCGATGCGGCAAGCCGAGAAATCCAACCAACGCGCGATGGTCGCCCAGATGAACGCGCTGCAGGCGCAGGTCAATCCTCATTTCCTGCATAACACGCTGACGGTCATCGCAGCTCACGGCAAAAGCTCGGGCAATCCGAAGGTGACCGAAATATGCATCGCCCTGTCCGATATGCTTCGATACACGATGAAATTCGACCGAAAGGACTCGACCATCGGGGCCGAGATCGAACATGTAGAGCAATATTTGACGCTGATGCAAAGCAAGTACGAAGGGATCCTTGAGATCGAGACGGATATTGCTCCTGACATCCGCCCCGTTCCGATTCCGCGTCTGACAATGCAGCCGCTCGTGGAGAACGCATTCCATCACGGCTTCTCGGGGATCGATCCTCCATGGAAACTATCCGTGAGAGGCATCGTTAACGAAGGGCGATGGACGATAACAATCGCGGACAACGGCATCGGCCTGTCGCCGGAGCTTTTGGAGAAAATAAACGTCCAAGTCGGGGAATTGAGGGACGATCCCGGAAGAGAGACGGAGCGACTGGCGGAAGAGGACGAGGAGAACGAGAACGATCTCATGCGGAACAGGCAAGGCAACGGAATCGGTCTGGCCAACGTAGTCGCGCGACTTTACTTGTTCTACGGGGGAGAAGTAGAGTTCAGGGCGGACAATTCTCCGGGCGGCGGAGCGATATTCTCGATCACGGGGAGGCGCTAAGGGATGAACAAGGTTATGCTAATCGAAGACGAAACGCCGATCCTCCGCATGGTTAAGGATATGATCGAATCATCGCCTCAAGGTTTCGTCGTATCTCACACGGCTTTTAACGGACGGAAGGCCTTGAAATTGATTGAAGAAAGCGCAGAGAAACCGGATTTGATCGTGACGGACATCCGAATGCCCGTCATGGACGGTCTGCAATTGTTAAAGGAGTTGGAATTCCGGGGTTACGATATTCCTTGCATCGTTCTGTCAGGTTATAGCGATTTTAATTATGCGAGGGAAGCGTTACAGTCCCGCGCATACGACTATTTGCTTAAGCCATTGAAAGAGGAACATCTGGAACAGGCGCTGGCCAGGGCGTCCGGCATGCTCCGGAAGCGCAAGGAGGCGTCGGAGCGGGCTTATCTCAAGAAAGCTTTGAGACTTCCGGATGATTCCGGCGCCGAATCCGTGAATCCGGGCTATTCATGTTATCAGCTTCTGCTCGTCCGGGCGGGAACTCACAGAAGCGACGAATGGGAGGAGTTATCGCCGGCTTCGGGCGGATGGCGGCAAGATGAGGAAGACCTCTTGAGGACGGCGCTCTGCACATCAGGGAACGTTACTCCCGCGTGGTGGATCGGCGGGTTGACGTCCAACGAGAAAGTCGCGGTCAGGGGCTTGGCGGAACCCGAGACGGAAGCATTGCGCCGGGATTCGGCGGAAGAGATGTTCGCGGAATGGAGACGAAGCGAAGGGATGGCGAATAGGCAGTTTTGCTTGGCCGTCTCCGAACCGGTTGCCCTCGATCGTATGGCTTCTTCGTTACGAGCACTCAGGGAAGCGTTAGCGCGTGTAACGCGTATCGGAGAATCCCGGGTATGGATTCACGGCGATCCCGACAGATCGGCTTTCGTCCTGACGGCGGAGCTGGAACAGGCTTGCCGAACGATCGCGAAGTCGGTAGACTATCGATCCTTCGAGAAAGCGATGATAGGTTGGAAAGAGGAATGGCGTAGGGAGGGCTATGGTCAGCTCGCGATTGAAAGTCTGCTGGCGGCCGTCGTACGGCTATTCCGTTCACAACGAACGATGGAAGGCGCGCCTACCGTTTCGGCGTTTGATGCGAATGAGCTTGTATCCGCTTGCGGGACGCTGAACGAGGTCATGGAGCAATTTTGCGGTTTCATGAAAGAAGAATACGAGCATGCGTCGAGAAGTCGTCCGGACCGATCGGCGAAAGATTTGATCGACAACGTGCGACGATATTTGGACGAACGTTACATGGAGTCGATCGGAAGCGATAAGCTGCAGCAAGTGTTCGGCTATAACAAGACATATATCTCCAACGTATTTAGCGAGGTCGTCGGCGTTCCACCTGGCAAGTATCTAGCGAAACTTCGCATCGACAAGGCGATCGCGCTCATAAACGACAGGAGCGAATTGTCGCTCCGCCAGGTCGCCGAACAGGTAGGATACGAGGACAGTCTCTACTTCAGCAAGGTGTTCAAAAACGCAACGGGGCTTAGTCCTAAGGAATACAAGGAAAGGCGGGAACGGGATGCGACAAGCGGTTCGACATAGCGGGATCGTGATAAGAACGGCATTGCGGGCGTGCGTCGGGGCGATCCTAATTGCCTGTCTAGTCCCCCTATTAGGATGCAATGCGAACGGCGATGCGACGAATACGAAACTTCCCGGCGAAATACCCGACTCGGCTCAGCCTGTCACGCTTACGCTTATGGCTAATCAGGATTGGACGGTCAGGCCGATTCTGACGAAGGCTATCGAGTTGTACGAGAATCAATCCGGGAATAGGATCGAAATGCAGGCGTTGCCGATCGATACGGTAGATACTTTGATCAGCAGACGGGTCGCCATCGGCGAAATTACGGACATTGTCATGCATTTCGGAGGCACCGCGCTGAGCGACTTGCGTCCGGAGCGTAACTTCGTCGACATGAGCGGGGAAGCATGGGCGTCTGACTTGACCGACGAGGTGCGCCCGCGGCTGATGAAAGATGGCAAGCTATACGGATTGCCGCTATGGGAGGCTTCGACAAGCGGCACGTTGTACAACAAGCGAATATTCGAGAAACTGGGTTTGAAAGTTCCGGAATCCCAAGATGAGTTTTTCGCGATCTGCGAGAAACTCAAACAAGCCGGCATCGTTCCCGTGTATTTGGCGAGCAAAGACATTTGGCCTCTCTTACCCCAATACGGCTTTGACTATGCCGCCGAGAGAACGCCGGGACTCGTCGACGCGCTAAACACGAACAAGGTGAACATGGCGGACGTATCGGCCGTGCGGGATGTCGTCGATTGGTATCGAACGATGTACGTCCGGGGTTACTTCGGTAACGATTCGGCCAACAACAATTGGGACGGCTTGCCTGCAGCTTTGCACAGCGGCGAGTATGCGATGGTCATGTCGTGGGACGTCTATTTGTATTCGGATTTAGAGGCAAAGTATCCGGGCATGGCGCAAGATTTCGGACTCATGCCGCTATTCGTCGGAGGCAGCGAGGCTAAGCTGTATGAGGGACCGAACGCAGCGATGATGATGGTGAACAAGAACGGCAAGCATGTGAAGGAAGCGATCGATTTTATTCGTTTTCTGGCACAGCCTGACGTATTGAACGAGATCTATCGGGGAATGAAGACCGGAACTTATTTCAGAAGCGTAACGACGAACGAACCTACTCCGCAATACTTGGAAAATAAAACGAACATCGATAGACTTACTTATCCGTCAGTCACGCCATTCATCGTGGGGTATAGCCAAAGCGAAATGGGCAAATGGGTCCAGCAAGCTATGACCGGCGCCATTACGACCCGCGAGGCGCTCTCGAGAATGGATGAATTCCGCAAGCAGGTCGCCCTCGACCGGGGCATCCCCGAATTCCATCGTCCCCAATAACCTATGTAAAATCTCCATGCCGAATCCTATGCAATGTCCATGGGCGCCTCCCCCGGCGCATGTTAGGCTTATCTTGTAAGCGCTTCATACAAGCCTGAGGGGGAATCCATCCATGGAAAAGTTTCGCAAACCACTTGCTCTGTTCAGCACGATCTTGGCATTCTCGATGCTCGCCTCCGCGTGCGGCAAGTCGAATAGCAACGAGCCGCAGAGCTCAGCTCTGTCGACTCCGTCCGCCGAATCGAGCGCGCCTGCATCGGCATCCGCGCCGGCAAGCAACGCCGATCCCGTCACTTTGAAGTTCTGGACGTGGCATCCGTCGGCCGATCTCTACAAGTCGGTCATCGAGAAATTCGAAGCTAGTCATCCTGGAATCAAGGTCGACCTTACCGTAATGGAAAGCAAAGATTTCCAGACGAAAATGCCGCTCGCGCTCAGCACCGGCGAAGATCTGGACGTCGTCGGAGTCCAAACCGGAGCGATGCCCAAGCAAATCCAAGCCGATCTTCTCCCGCTGGAAGACCTGATCTCGCAAACGCGCCCGGACTGGCAGTCGGTCATCAGCGAGAACAGTATCTCTCAAGCGAGGTCCCAAGCGGACGGATTAAAATTCCTTCCGATGGCATCCATCGGCTCAATGGTGATGTTCTACAACAAGGATATTCTGGACGGGCTCGGTTTGCCGGCACCGAAGACGTACGAACAATGGAA
The DNA here is from genome assembly GCF_003628305.1 of Cohnella endophytica. Lineage (GTDB taxonomy): Bacteria > Bacillota > Bacilli > Paenibacillales > Paenibacillaceae > Cohnella > Cohnella endophytica. The sequence continues at coordinate 883,861 of NZ_RBZM01000005.1, forward strand.
AGCGGTGTCCGACAAGCTTCGCGAAACGAAAAGCGACAAGCTGTCCGTCGCCGTCGGCGGCAAAGACGCCTGGATTATGGACGAAGTGGCTTGGACGATCGCCGGACAACAATCCGACTTGTACAATCAATGGCGATATAACGGCAAGAAACTGGACGGTCCTGAATATACGCAAGCGGCGGCAGGCTTCCTGAAGGTGTTTGCGGACGGCATTATCAACAAAAACGACGTGATGGACATGGACTATACGTCATCTCGAAACGCTTTCACTTCCGGCCAAGCCGCGTTTTTCATCCAAGGCACTTGGGAAGCGAACCTGCTGCTGGACAGTTTCCGTAAAGGAAATCAAGTAAACATAAACGACGTCGGTCTCTTACCGATTCCAAGCGTCGAACCAAACGGTACGCCGTCGATCCGCTCGTTCATCGATCTGGGACTCGGTATTCCGGCGAAATCCAAGCATCCTAAGGAAGCCATGCAATTGATCGACTATCTGATCTTCGGCGAAGGCAACGATTTGCTCGCCTCGACGTTCGCATTCTCGACCAATAAGATAGGCTTCGTTCCGGATGCGTCGCTCTTGACGACGCCGACGGCACAGGAATCCTACAAGACGCTATCCGACTTGCTGAATCACCCGAGCGCAGATCGGAACAACAACTCTCCGTTCTCCGACGTTGCGGGACAACTGTTGCAGAAAATGCTTATTAGCAAAGTTACGCCGGAAGAGACGGCAAAAGCGATTCAGAAAGAATTCGATACGGGCAAGTATCCGAACGAATAATCGAATAAACGAATAACCGGACAACGGATTTGCGGGAGCGATCGGCGATAGGCCGTCGCTCCTGCTCCGTCCCGCAGGTAGGGAGTGTGCGCATCGTATGAGGATCAAGGCCAGGGAACATGCTACCGGGTATTTGTTTGTCGCTCCGTTACTCGTCTTGTTCGCGGTTTTCTTGTTATACGGTTTTTATTTTATCGTTCACGCTAGTTTCTTCAATGAGACGTTATCGTTCCGAGACGCGAAATATGTCGGTTGGGACAATTACCGCATGGCCATAGAAGATAGCAGGTTTCTTCATTCCATCGTTAACAACCTGGCGTTTGCGGCCGCGGCTATCGTCATTAGCGTGTCGATCGGTTGCGTAGTTTCCGTCGTTCTGAGCATAGGAATCAAGGGTTCCAAGTTTCTGGGGGCGCTATTCTTCATTCCGTCGTTCATGCCGCTCGCTCTAATCGCGATGGTGTTCTCCATCATGCTGGAATACCGTTTCGGCACGCTGAACGGACTTTTCCACGGCATCGGCCTCGATTTTATGGCGCAGAGGTGGCTAAGCGACCCGAAATTGGCTTACATGTCGGTCATCTCGATCTCGGTGTTCCTCATCGGCCTGCCGATGATGTACTATAATGCGGACATGACGACAATCGATTCCAGCATACTGGAAGCGGCTGTCATTGACGGGGCGGGATTGGGCAGAATGATGTGGAACATTTTATTCCCTCTACTCAAGAACGCGCACAAAACGATCATTCTGTCCACGCTGCTCGGCAGCTTTCGCGAGTTCGAACGCGTATTTCTGCTCACTCAGGGAGGGCCGGCGGGCACGACGGAGAACACCAGCGTATATATTTATTCTTTCGCCAGATCGGCGGGGGCGAACATCGGATTCGTATGCGCAACTTCCGCGATCGTTCTTCTGATCGCTTTGAGCATTTCGGTCGTGCAATTGCTCGCTTTCCGAACGAAAGCAGGAAAGGGGGGGCGGCGATGAATATCGGTCTTGTTACCCGTAGGCAGAAGAGAATCATCAGCGTATTTCTATACGCCTTCGCTTTGATGTGGTTGTTCCCTTTCTATACAGCCATTCGCAACTCGCTCAAAGTAAACGGCATTCGGAACTATGTAGACTTGTTTACGAGCGATCTGAACGGCATATCATTGCTCGGAACATTCCGCAACTCGACGCTCATCGCGATCGGGTCGACGATTATATTGTTGGCGGTCGGTTCGCTCGCCGCTTTCGCTTTTTCCAAGCTGCGGTTTTTCGCCAAGGAGACGCTGTACGTCTCCGTTCTTCTCTGCCTGGCGGTGCCCGGCGTCGTCATCATGATTCCGTTCTATTACATTCTCAAAAACTTGGACCTTTACAATACGCTGTGGTCGGTCATTTTCTCGGAAGCGGTGCTCACGTTGCCATTTGCCGTACTGATGTTGCGCAATTATTACGACAATCTGCCGCCGGAACTGATGGAATCGGCTTCGATCGACGGAGCTTCCAAGCTGCAGATGTTCAACCGCATTTATCTGCCGCTATCGACTCCGGCATTGATTAATCTTGGCGTGTTATCGGTTATGTGGTCGTTCCAGGATTTCCTGTTGCCGCTTATGTTCTTGACCGACAAGTCGGTGCTGACCGCCACGGTTGCCGTCAATACGCTGAAGGGCTTGTTCGGATTCTCGCCGGCGGATCTGGGTAAATTCAACGCGGCGCTCGTCGTGCTTGGCATGCCTGCCGTAGTCATCTTCCTGTTCGCGCGCAAATACATTACGAACGGCATTACGTCGGGCGCGGTGAAGGAGTAAAGAAGTGATGGAGTTCGAGTCTACGACGGATTATCCCAGTCATTTCAGATAACGGTTATCCAGTTTCACCCTCCCAGCGTTTGCCGGGAGGGGATTTCGCAAGTTTTTTATGAAAGCGCAACCATTTGGAAGTTGTCCGAATGTTGGTTAGGAGGTGATGGCCCGGAAGAAGCACAGTCCGAATTGCCGCGAACGAATTCCGCAAGCTAGTCCGAATCCGCTAAACCGCTTTTACAAAAGAGGAGGGAAATATTAATGACAAGAAAACTCGTTTCAAGATTCATGATTGCAATTTTACTTCTCGGGTCGCTTATTCCCGTTTTTTCTTCAGTCTCCTATGCAGACACAAACATCCCGCAGGCGGGACCAAATCCGATAGTGTTCAATCAAACGGCAACGACCGACAATCTCATTTATTTAATGGCAGCCGGCTCCGAGCACAATTCAAGCTTGACGATTGATAATTACGGTGCGCCTAAGCATGCTTGGGTTAACAACTTTTTTGGCAGAACGACGGATTATATGCAGTGGACGGTAAGCTTGGCTACTGCCGGAGTTTATCATGTGGAGGCGCTGCTTAGTAATAATGCAGCCACCCCTTTAAGATTAAGCGTTGTCAGTACTGGTGATACGCTTAATTTTACAACGAATAACTTCGGATGGGACAAGTTAGATGCCGGTACGATATCGCTTCCCGCCGGGACAAGCACGATTAAACTTGTAGGAACTGCAGGATCTGCGCATGGTATGTCGATCAAATCTCTTGAACTTATTCGCGAATCCGATCGTGCCGCCTATCTGACACGGATTGCAAGCTTCAAGAAAGATACCACTTGGCTAGCCAATTCAGGTTATGGTCTTATGTTCCAATATGGCGGTTGGGGATACCCCCAAACGGGAGCAAAGAAATCCTTGGATCAACAAGCGGCGGATTTTAATGTCGCCGATTTTGTGACGATGGTTCAGAGCACGGGGGCGAAGTACGTGATCTGGTCTGCAAGCTGGTGGACTTTCGAGCTTAACGCGCCGATTACTTCGCTAGATACGATAGTAGGTAATGGAAATCGGACATCTGCGCGAGATTTAATCGGTGATGTGGCTACGGCTCTGCATGCGGTAGGAATCAAGTTCATGCTTTATTATCATACAGGGCAAGACAGTCATTTAGGCTATAATTCAACGGATTTTTGGCAGCGTCAGAATTGGCCTACTGCATTTACGACGACTGGAACAGGCGATCGATCCACGTTCTTTACCAATTGGATCAACATTATTACCGAAATGGGTAACCGTTACGGAACAAATCTGGATGGATGGTTTTTTGATGACGGAATGATCTATTACCCCGGTCCGTTTGAACAGATGGGCCAAGCAGCGCGTACAGGGAATGCAAATCGCTTAATTTCATACAATTCGTGGGTAGCTTCAAGGATTACCGATTTTCAGGATGTTTATTTTGCTGAAGAAGTTCATGGGGAAGTACAAACAGGCAGTGCTCCCGTGGGCGCTAATGGGATATTCACAAGCGGACCGCAAAAAGGATTATTACAGCAAGCCATGTTCAGGATGGAACAGGATTGGGGCGTACATTCTGCGAATACGTCGATAAATACCGGGATTAGCAGTGCCCAATCGATAGGGTGGTATCAGAGCGCAAGCCCTCGCAAAGTCCCTTTGTCCTTCAACATGATGATGTGGGAAAACGGAACGGTATCGGCTGCATCCCTTCAGGTGCTCTCTGATGTCAAAAATGCAGCGGGGGGAGGAGGCACGGGAACCGTGAATAATTCCGATCCCAACATCGTTTACACGGGTGCTTGGTCGCTTAGCTCCGGTAGAGGCGTAGGCGACTATCAAGATGATGTTAGATATACCGCGACGAATAATGACTCTTTTGTATACACATTTTCGGGAACCGGGGTCAATTATATTACTGAAAAAAATAGCGATATGGGTAATGTGGACATTTATATCGACAATGTTTTCCAGGCGACCGTTAATTGCTACAATGCGACCAGACTTGTGCAGCAGACTGTTTATAGCAAGACAGGTCTGACTAATGGCACGCATACGATTAAAGGCGTCAAAAAATCCGGCACCTATATGCTTGTAGATGCCTTTTCTATTGCATCGTCAGGCCCGGTCTATAACAAGATTAAAAATCGTACAAGCGGCAAAGTGCTTAATGGCGGTTGCGGAACCGATGGATGTACCGTTTCGGAGTGGTCGGATATCGTAAGCACAAATCTCCAATGGGAGGTTATTGATCTAGGTAACGGTTACTTCAAAATCAAAAATCGTACCGATGGTAAAGTACTTAATGGCGGTGGAGGAACCGATGGTTACGTTGTCTCAGAGTGGTCGGATATAACAAACAATAACCTGCAATGGCAAAAGATCGATGCGGGTGGCGGTTATTGGAAATTCAAGAATCGTGCCGACGGTAAAGTTCTTAAGGGGGGCGGATCATCTGATGGAACTGCTGTCACGGAGTGGACGGATGGGACTAGCAATGATCTGCAATGGCAGATTATATCAAACTAATTCAACTACGGAAATCAATAGTCTTTTCAAGGCAACTGTGGAATGATATTCAGAGGTTGCCGGATGATCCAAAGCGTCAACCGGCAACCTATCCATCAATTGATATCAGAGTTACTTTGATTTCTTCTTGGCTGCGGATCTACCTTGTTTCTTCGGATCATCCGATGGTGGTGCGGCGTGCTGTGAGCCGTTGGGCTTAAACGAATCGGTCATGTTTTATGCTCCTTTCCTTAGATTGTAATTAGTCATATGTACGTTTTACCATTTTATCCTGTGGATTTTTTTGGATCTGAATTATGATATAATAATCCTTATCTTTCCATAACGGAACGGATAGAGGTGAACTTGACTGGAGCATTTTTTCGACTTTGTTCAAATGGCATTATCGATAGGTCTCATCTCTTCCCTAGTGTTTCTTCCCTTCACCTATTTTTCTATACAAGATATACGCTGGAGTCATGATATTGCTGCCGCGGGTTCGTCTTTGTTTGTATCTATCAGACGGCCGGAGCTCAATAGTATTCAGCGATGGATAGCACGTACCGCGAGACGAAAAGAAGCGCCTGATGAAGACGCCGATAGTCCTTCCCCACATTGATATTCAATCATTCAATTAGGGAGGACAAACGTGAAAAAGATTTCGATGTACCCCAAATGGGCCAAGCCCATGCTCATTATGATGATCTGCGTTATTCCCGTGATTCTGCTGAGCGGATGCTCGACAGCATCCCCATCCAACCCGATTAATGCCGATTCGCAAGGGATATTTAATCACTACTTCATTTACCCGTTCTCGATCCTGATTAAATTTTTCGCGAATGCGTTTCACGGAGACTACGGGTTATCGATCGTACTGATGACACTAATCATCAGAGTTGCGATTATGCCGCTCATGATGAATCAAACGAAGAAGCAATTGGCCATGAAAGAAAAGATGGCCGTCCTCCAGCCGGAATTAAACGCGCTGAAGGACAAGTATAAGGACGACGTTAGCGCGGAGTCCAAAAAGCAACATCAAGTCGAGATGATGCAGCTCTACCAGAAGCATCAATTCAATCCCTTAAATATAGGGTGTTTGCCCATGCTTCTCCAATGGCCGATCACACTCGCATTTTATTACGCCATTCGTCGCACCCCGGAGATCGCAGCTCACGATTTTCTGTGGTTTAGCTTGGGGAAAACGGATATGATTTTGCCGCTTATTGCCGCTGCTGTTTATTACGTTCAGTTCCGCGTGTCGCAATCCGCTTCAGCGCAATATCAGCAAAATCAAAATAACCAAATGGCTTTCATCGGATTGTTGTCCCCGATCATGATGGGCGTGTTTTCTTTTGCGATGCCGGCAGCTTTGCCGTTATATTGGGCGGTCGGCGGTATATTTATTATCGTCCAAACGATCGTACTCAATAAAATGTACGCGAAGCCAAAGCAACAAGCAAAAACATTTCTAACGGAGTAGAATACTTGCGCCTTATTGAAAGACTAAGCGTTGAACTAACGGTTACGACAGGAAAAAGCGGCTGCATGGGCAGCCGCTTTTTTCCGTTCTGCTAACGTATCAGGATAGCTTAACCGTATAGTTTTTAACTTACAGAGGGATGCTTTCGTAAATCAACGACTTGACTTGGAGTTAACTCCAGAGAGTAAACTTCTTTAAGACAAAGTGCTGGATCATTCGAGCTAATGAAGGATCGTACTTTTTTAGATGAATGTTCATTATTAGGAGGAATTATTGTGCAAAAAGTGATTTTGAATAATGGCGTGGAGATGCCTATACTCGGTTTTGGCGTATATCAGATTCCGGATGCGAATGAATGTGAACAAAGTGTTTATGACGCCATAATGGCAGGTTATCGTTTGATTGACACCGCTGCCTCCTATCAGAATGAAGAAGCGGTTGGTAAAGCCATCAAACGAAGCGGCGTTCCCAGAGAGGAACTGTTTATCACGACAAAGCTCTGGGTTCAGGATACCGGTTACGAGAGCACAAAGAAGGCATTTGAAAAATCGCTGAAGAAATTGCAATTGGATAATTTGGATTTGTATCTGATCCATCAGCCATATGGCGATATATACGGCTCTTGGCGCGCAATGGAGGAATTGTATCGCGAAGGAAAGATCAAGGCGATCGGAGTCAGCAACTTCCAAATGGATCGTCTGATCGACCTTATGATTCATAATGAAATTACTCCTGCAGTAAACCAGGTTGAAACGCATCCATTCTGCCAGCAGATCGAAAGTGCGAAAATAATGAATGAGCACCATGTCCAGATCGAGTCCTGGGGGCCTTTTGCAGAAGGAAGAAATAACATGTTCCAGAATGAAATATTGGCTTCCATCGCCGAGAAATATCATAAATCCGTCGCACAGGTGATTTTGCGTTGGTTGACGCAAAGAGGAGTCGTTGCGATCCCGAAATCCGTCCGTAAGGAAAGAATCATCGAAAACTTCAATATTTTCGACTTTGAATTAAGCCAGGAGGACATGGAGAAGGTTGCTTCGTTGGATACAAGGCAAAGCGTGTTTTTCTCCCATAGCGATCCTGAGATCGTAAAATGGATCGGCACCCGTAAATTAGAGGATTAATCTTAATCTTCAAGTAACGAGGAGCGGAGCCGCCACATTATCAAGAAAGCCCTTGAAGCCGGAATCAATTTTTTTGATACGGCCAATATGTATTCTGTCGGAACAAGCGAGGAATTTGTAGGGAGGGCTCTAAAAGAGTACGCTAAAAGGGATGAAGTCGTAATCGCGAAAAAAATCGGCGTGATGCCATACAGCCCGCTCGCCAAAGGCAGATTAACGCGCGATTGGCAGGAGACGACGCATCGTTCCGAAACCGACCAAGTGCAGAAATCCCAGTATGACCCGTATTCGGATGCTGACCGTTTGGTTGTGGAGCGAGTCGCGGCAATCGCGGATCAACGCGGCGTCCCCCGTGCCCAAGTCGCGCTTGCTTGGGTGTTGCAAAAAGAGCCGATTACGTCTCCGATTATTGGCGTTACGAAATTGTCCCATCTCGAAGATGCGGTAGCCGCTCTGTCAATTTCGTTAACGCCCGAAGAAATGGCGTTCCTCGAAGAGCCGTACATTCCTCATCCGTATATTGGTTTTCAATAACCGCGGAAACTTAAACAGAAAGCGGTGAACGGCATGTCGATGACAATAGCGGAAGTAAGCGAAAAGTTTGCTCTTTCACAGGACACACTTCGCTATTATGAACGAATCGGACTGATTCCCCAAGTGAACCGCAGTAAAAGCGGAATTAGGGCCTACACGGAAGAAGACTGCAAATGGATCGATTTTGTCAAATGCATGCGGCAAAGCGCAGGTATTCCGGTTGAAATGTTGATCGAATATGTTGCGCTTTTCCAAGAGGGCGACGGCACCCTGGAGACTAGGAAAAACCTCTTAATCTCTCAACGCGATCGGCTTGCTGCGAAAATCGAAGAGATGACGGGCACGTTGCTTCGCCTCGACGATAAAATCGAAAGATACGACCAGACCATAGTGAAAAAAGAAAAAACACTTTCTTCAGTAAAGATCTAGCTTATTAATGCCATCATGCAGGCTACTCCGGTAGCCTGCATTTTTGTATTTTATATCGCAGTCAAAGATATTGCCCGTTCGCACATTTCCAGAAGCAATTCATGAAACCCGAAAATAACGCAAGAACTCCGAAGACACTTCGTTGTTCTAGGTACACCCTCGCGATATGATGAGAGCACATTAAGGAGGGATGTAGCATGAGGCAATCGCCGTTATCGCGGAAAGGAGGATGGAAGCGCCAGGCAATCGCATATTGTATGGCATTTCCTGCTCTCTTCTTTTTCGTTCTTTATCTGATTTACCCTTTGATCATCGCATTCCGGATGAGCCTGTACGACTATTCCGGGATTGGACCCTTAAAGGATTTCGTAGGATGGGCTAACTATAAGGAAGCCATGCGCGATAGCAGCTTTTTCGATGCATTAAGCAACAACTTTACGCTGATGGGCGTAGAATTCGCCGTTTCAACTTTGTTGGCGTTTATTCTCGCTTACATGTTATTCAAGGGCGTATTCGGCTGGCGCGCTTTTAACGTCATCTTGTTCCTTCCGTACATCATCCCGCTTTCCGTTTCCGCGGTCATTTGGTCGCTGATCTACGAGCCGACGATTGGATTGTTAAACCAATTGCTTGGAGATTTGGGTCTGAAGGGACTCCAGCACACTTGGTTAGGAGGGACGTCCACGGCGCTAGGCTCGGTTATTGCTGTATGGATCTGGAGAACGCTTCCCTTTAACCTTATCATTCTGTTCGGAGCCATGATCAAGATTCCGGGCGAGCTGTTGGAGGCGGCGCGAATCGACGGAGCTTCGGGGTTCCGGATCGTACGGCACATTATATTTCCGTTAACGATTCCGACGATCGTCTTGCTAGCCGTCATCTCGATCGCGAATGATTTCAGGGCTTTCGACATCGTCTGGATCATGACCCAAGGCGGGCCGGCGGGATTGACGCAAATCGCATCGTCGTTCGTCTACAAGGTCGGCTTCCAGGAAAATCATTACGGTTATGCCAATGCGGTCGCCTTCCTGGTCTTCGTTGTCGTGACTGCTTTCGTAGCGCTCATCGCTCTCCTTCAACGAAGAAGCTTTAGCGGCGAAAAGGGGGGCTTCCGATGATCAAACGTCTATCTTTGACCGCTTTCGTGTTTCTGTTCGCCGTTACTTCTCTGTATCCGTTATTGTGGGTCGTTTTGCAATCGTTGAAAAGGGACGCCGAATTTTTCGCGAGCCAATTCTCGCTGCCCCGCGAGTGGGTCTGGCGCAACTATGCGGATGCATGGGACAAAGCGAATTTCGCGTTGTACTATAAGAATACACTGATCATTACCGCAAGCAGCTTGATTTTCGGACTTGCCGTTTGCATATTGGCGGGTTATGCGTTTGCCAAGATCGACTTCGTCGGGAGGAAAACGTGGCAGGCGATGTTCGTGATCGTCTTATTCGTCCCGTCCCCCGTTCTGTTGATGCCCGTCTTTTTTATTAATCGGGATATGGGATTGATCAATACGTACATCGGGATGATCGGACCTTACATTTGCGGCGCTGTTCCGCTGGGAGTGTTACTCATGTCGGCCGCCTTTCGATCCCTTCCTAACGAGTTGAGCGAGTCCGCGAGGATGGACGGCTGCGGGGAATGGCGGACGTTTATCCGGATTTTGTTTCCCCTGACTTTGCCTACGGTCGCTACATTGTGCATCTTGCAGTTTATCTCGGTATGGACAGATTATATGTGGCCTCTCATCGCCAATACCGATCCGAAAATGTATACGATCACCGTCGGGATGACGCAATTGGCGGCCAAGAAATTCACCTTCGGCTATGGTCCGGTGTTCGCAGGGATGGTGATTACCACGTTCGTCGTCATCTTGCTGTACATCGTTCTGCAGAAATACTTCGTGCGGGCTTTAACGGACGGCGCGGTTAAAGGCTAACGAAAAAAGAACAATAAACCAGAATAATGAATAATAGACAAATATTAGAGCGGTTATATAATGAGGTCGTTAAATAAACATTCGCTCAGCGAAAACCATGGAGGGGTAACATGAATAAGAAGCTAAGAGGGATTGCGCTTTGCCTGGTTATCGCATTGACCGCCGCGCTGTCCGCATGCGGCGGAGGAAATAACGATGCAAGCCCGCAAGCAAGCCAAAAAGCGAGTCCGAAAGCATCCGCTGCCGCATCTCCGCAAGAAGACATTACGTTAAAGTTCATTTCTTGGTGGTCTTACGTCACGCCCGACATCTTGAAGAAGTTCGAGGAAGAAAACCCGGGAATCAAGATCGATTACGAATACGTAGCTCCGGGCGACGGTTACACGAACAAGATAAAGTCGCTGTCGGCCAGCGGGGATCTCCCCGACGTGTTCGCCGCCCAACATCCGAATTTGAGCCCGCTCGTGAAATCGGATCAAATTCTGGATCTGAAAAGCGATTTCGACACTCCGGCTTATGATAAAGATACGGCATGGAAGGACACGATTAATCCCGTACTGATCGAGAACATGAACGGCGGTTTCGAGAAGGATTCGGACGCGGCGAATCATGTCTGGGCCGTTCCCTTCGGCGCGATCAGCGTCGCGGTCATCTATAACAAAACGTTGTTCGACAAATCCGGATTGCAAGCGCCTACAACTTGGGAACAATTCGAAGCGAACAATGCCGTGCTGCAGAAGAGCGGCGTAATCCCGATGTCCTATACGAATAAAGTAGGCTGGGGAGATTGGTGGTTCCGTCTGCTGATCGACCAGACCGCAAGGGACGTCAAGCCGGACGACTTCGTAACCGGCAAAGTCAAAATCTCCGACCCGGGCTTCGTGGAAGCTTTGCAGAAGCTCAAAGACATGTGGACGAATCAAGTGTTCGACCCGAACGGTCTCGTAAACGGAATCGACGAATCGCAAGCCTTGTTCGTTCAACAAAAGCTAGCCCAATACATCGTCGTTCCCGAAAATTTCGTCAAATATTTAACGGACAACAAGCCGGCGGGAGTCGAGCTAGGAGCATACGTACTACCCGCATGGAAAGGCATTAACCCGAGCCGGACGCTTGGCGGGGCAGCCAATCTGGTCGTCGTCTCGTCGGCGACGAAGCATAAGGAAGCAGCCGTCAAACTGACCAAGTTCTTAACTTCGGAGAAAGTGTTCCAGATGCTGTCCAAGGAAGACGTAGTTCCCAGCACGAAGGGCTATACTCCTCCCGAAGGCGATGCCATTATGGGAGCCTACGCGGCAGCGGCGGAGAACGGCTTCATCGTCGATCATCTCCCGGCCGGACAGGATGCCCAGAACAAGCTTTTCAAAGACGTTATTCCTCAAGTTCTGATCGGCAAGCTAGCGCCGGAAGCCGGCCTGAAACAAGTTCAAGCCATTATCGATAAATCGAACGGGAAATAAGAGGGAGAACGCGGTCTGGAAATAGGCCGCGTTTTTTATTCCGAAAAAAGCGATAGCGAACCGAATTATCATCGTTGTATTCGCTTACATCCCCTCCTATAATGAGGCAAGGAGGGGAAATATGGCTAAAAAATTGTTATCGACCTACTTTTTCTTGATCGTTATTCCTTTGATCATTGTCACGATCGTCTCCTATTCGACTTTTAAGAGAAATATGGAAACGCATGTCGCGCAATCCGTTGAGCATAGCGTTCTCTTGGTCCAACATGAAGCGGAAGCTTATTTCGGGAATTTGGTTGCTCTATCCGCCCAAATCATGCAGCAGGACAGCATCGCAGAAGATTCGAGCATGACATCGTTGATGGCAGACAGAATCGATGGCGAGGGAAAATCGGATCATTACGTCGATTATATGCAAAACCAGAAAATCCACTTGTATCTGAATACGAACGTTTTAGATCGGCAAAGGGATATCAAGATGGCGATTATTCGCTTAACGAACGGCGAGACGTTCCAATCCAAGCGAACGGCGGCTAACATCGATGAATCCGAATTGGAGCAAATGCAACGGGAAGTCATAGAAAGCAAGAAACAGTGGATGGTGCAGCCGATTCCCTTATCCGACAATGCCTCGGAGTTTTATTTGATCCGCAAAATCAATTTGCCCGGCTCCAATCGCTTTTTGGGTATTCTCGTGTTCGAAGTGAAAATGGATACTTTCGCCGCGACGGTGCAAAGTTCTTTATTATCCGGACAAGAGGCCGTAGTGCTGTGGCAGCAAAACTCCGTCTTATACGGTTCGGTCAACTGGTGGCACGCGCTTCCGATCGAGTTGGGGCCTAAAAAAAGCGAATCTCTGGAGCGGGATTCCCCTAAAGGAAAAATTCTGGTCACGTATTCTTCTCCCTCCGATTCGGACTGGGCGGTCGTCACTTATTTCCCGTTCAGCAAGCTCAGCGAAGGCATTATTCCGATTCAGCGTACATTGATGGCGGCTGCAGGCGCATGCATCGTCATCGCGATCCTTTTGGCATTGCTGCTGGTTCGAAATATTTTGCGTCCGATTTGGTCTTTGCGCAACGCGATGAGACGGATGTCCAAAGGGTTCCTTCAAACCCAAGTCGCCGTTAAAGGGAAAGACGAGATGGCCGAATTGACCCACGTATTTAATTCGATGTCGCGGGAATTGAATCAAATGATCGATAAAGTGTACCTTGCCGAGCTCTCGCAGAAGGATGCGGAGCTTCAAGCTCTGCAGGCTCAGATCGATCCCCACTTTTTGTATAACACTTTGGAATCGATTCGAATGTTGGCCGAGATGCAAGGGTCGCCCGATGCGGGCAAAATGCTGAGGGCGATGGCCGTCTTGTTTCGCGCGGCTACGGATACGGAATCCATGGTGACGTTGGAGAAGGAAGCATCGTTGTTGGAACAATATGCGATGCTGCACGAGATCAGACTGAATGGACCGCTTGAGCTTTCCATAGAGCTAGAACCCTCGGTCAGAGACTGTCTCGTCCCGAAGCTGACGTTGCAGCCGTTGTTGGAAAATTGCTTTAAGCACGCTTATGTCGGTTGCCCGGAAGGCGTTCCGATCGTCGTCCATCTACGGGCATCCCGGGAAGACGAAGATCTCATTATGGATTTAACCGATTTCGGGGCGGGCATATCGGGCGCGAGACTCGAGGAAGTCGAGCAAGCGCTGAATTCGGGCGTAAGCCGGACGGAGCCGGGTTCCCGAGTCGGGTTATTAAACGTACACGAAAGAATACGCAAGCGTTGGGGGAACGGGTATGGCATTTCGATCTTCAGCAAGCCGGAAATGGGAACTGTCGTGAGCTTAAAAGTACCTTGCCAGCTGCGCATATCGGAGGGACTCGGGCATGAACCTGCTCATCGTGGATGACGAGAAAATGATAAGGCAAGGCTTGAAGTTCTTTATCGGACAACTCGGCGAAAAGTATCGCGTCGTTGGCGAATGTGCGGACGGGGAGGAAGCGTTGGCATTCTGCCGTCGGAGTGAGCCGGCGGTGGACGTCGTTATTACGGACGTCCGGATGGACAAGATGGATGGTCTAACGCTGCTGCGAGAGCTGAAGGAAGTCGCTCCCCGGACCCGCGCCGTCGTCATTAGCAGCTACGGAGAGTTCGATTACGTTCGTCGAGCCATGCGCGAAGGCGCGGAAGATTATTTGCTGAAGCCGATCGATAAACAAGAACTTAATCGGGTATTGGCCAAAATCGATTTCGGGGCAGTCGCGGACGTGACCGCTTCGTCTGCTACGGCCGTCCCGCCGCATATGCGCAACGTCATGCAGGATACGATCGTGAACGGATTGTTCGACAAGTCTCCCGGTTCGTTTAAGGAAGGCGAGGCGTACATTCTGCAACAGTTCGGGGCAAGCGACGAGACTCACCGTTACGCGGCGGCGGCCTTGGTGGTCGACGAAAGTCCGAATGACGTTCTCACGGCAAGGGATCGAACGCTATTCCACTATTTTTTCCGTAAAACCTCGGAAGAGATGCTGGCGGATTCCCCGATCAACGGAGTCGCGATGCAGGCGAAGGACGGTACGGTTCGGTTTTTGTTCTTCTTGCCGACATCCGATTTCAATGAGACAAGTGAGCCTGCCGCAGCAACGCTCCTGCCTTTTCTAGAGTCCCTCTTGGAAGTCATTCGCCGTCACGTGGCGTATCCGATTACCATCGCGTTCTCCGAAACGCGAGATCGGCTTGCGGATATTCATTTACTTCATGAACAGCTTCAGGATACTTTGCGCGCCCGACTCATTCTCGGCACGGATAAAGTCATTTCTTATCTCTCTTTGGGTCGGCTGAACCACTATTGGAACGTACGTAAAGACACGTTTCCCCAGCTCGTCGCTTCCGTGCATGCAGAGGTGCCGGAGCGATTAAATCACGAGGTGAACGCCTTTTTCGGAGATATGTTAAAGGCGGAATTAATGCCCGGTTCATCCCTTGAACTAATCGTCAGACTGCTTATGCGGGTATCCACGATGATGGAGGAGATGGGGGTGTCGCCGGAAGCGGCGGAAATGACCGATTGGATTACCATCGGCAAGGAACTGGAGATGTGCCCGACTTGGGAGCTGCTGCAGTCGTACACTTTATCCCGTTTAACCCGCGCTTCGGCGGCCATTCAAGAACACCGCGTCCAGCAGAAACCGAAATTCATTATCAACGCGGTGGAGTACATCGGGTTTCATTACGCCTCCGATATTACGCTTCGCGAAGTCGCCGAGCTTAACGCGATGAATCCGACCTATTTCAGCGAGCAATTCAAGAAGCATATGCATATCAATTTTATCGATTACATGACCAAAGTCAGATTGGACAAAGCCAAGCTTCGCCTTGCGAAGGGAGACGAGCCCGTCTATGAAATCAGCGAGCAAGTCGGGTATTCGACCTCGGCGCATTTCTCCAAAGTGTTCAAGAAATGGATTGGTTGTACTCCGTTGGAGTTCAGGGAACGGGAGCGAATCAAAAAGTAGAAGAGAGTGGGAGCTAGATGGAACGAACTGAGAGCGCCCGGTTTCAAAATCCGCCTTCGGCGTACAGACCCGCACCGCTCTGGGTATGGAACGACGAGATGAGCGAACCGCGGTTGAGAGAACAACTTCAAGCCTTGAAATCGCACGGCTTCGGCGGGGCTTTCGTACATCCCCGCCCGGGATTAATTACGGAGTATTTGTCGGAAGATTGGTTCCGGCTCTGGAGCGAGGCGTTAACGATAGCCAAAGAGCTGGAGCTTAAGCTTTATATTTATGACGAGAATTCGTATCCTTCCGGCTTCGCGGGAGGGCATATTCCGTCACAGCTTCCCGATTGCCTGGCTAACGCGGTGATTCTAAAGAAATGGACGAAGGAAAATTGGGTCCAGGCACGCGAAGGAGGTAATACGTTCCTTAACAAACCGGGCCATCCTATCCGCTCTTATGCGTATGAGACATCCGCCGAAGGCGTCGCGATCGTGACGAAGGAAGTGTCGGACGAACCGATCTCGCGTTGGGAATCGTACGGAGAGCAGTTTATGGTTTTCGAGATCGGCACGCCCGAGACTAATAGCTGGCTCGGCGGATTCGCCTATACGGACGTTCTTCGCCCGGAAGTGACGGAGTTGTTTATACGGACGACCTATCAACCGTATTATGATAAATTCTCGGCCGATTTCGGCAACGCAATTCCGGCCATCTTTACCGACGAGCCCGAGATTTCTCCCGGCAATTTATTTCAAAGCGGCTCGAACTTCCTGCCCTTTAGCTATTGGTTCGCGGCGGAGTTTAATAAGCGAAACGGATATTCTCTCTTGGATCGTTTGCCTGCGCTTTTCATGGACGTTCAGGGTCTGACGGCAGCGCCCTACGACGCGCAAAAAGTCCGTTATGATTACTATGATACTTTGCGGGAACTGTGGGTCGCCAATTCCGTACGGCCACTATCGGAGTGGTGCGAACAGCGAGGCATTGCGTACACGGGACATTACCTCGAGCATAGCTGGCCTTATCCGTGGGGGAGAAGCTCTCCGTCCGTCATGTCGCTGTACGAATACATGCATTGGCCGGCGATCGACATGTTAATGACGAAATTATTGAAAAACGACGAATCGGAGTCGCATCTCATGGTAACGATTCGGGAAGCGCATAGCGCGGCCAATCAATTGTCGCGGGAGCGCGTGCTGTGCGAAGCATACGGAGCCGGGGGATGGGATTCGACTTTTGAAGACTATAGAAGAATCGGCGATTGGCTATTCGTCCACGGCATTAACTTCATGAATCAGCATCTTACTTATTCTACGATCGCGGGCGCCCGTAAAAGGGATCATCCGCAATCCTTCGACTGGCGGCAGCCTTGGTGGGAAGAGTACACCCTCCTTAACGACTACTTTGCCAGGCTTTCGTTGACGTTATCTGCGGGAGTTACCCGTAATCGGGTGCTCGTCTTGAATCCGACGACATCCGCCTACCTGATGACTCCTGACCAAGGAAATCCCGGCCTGGTCTCCGACCATACGGGCGATTTCAAGCGGGATCTTCAACTGTTCCAGTTTCTATGCGATCGGCACTGGGACTATGATTTCGGAGATGAATTCATCATTGCCAATCGCGGGGATGTCCGCGAAGACCGATTCATCGTCGGTTCGAGGGACTATGAAGTCGTCGTTATTCCCGGCGCGATGACTCAAATGAGGAGCAGCACGCTGGAGTTGCTTCTTCGGTTATTGGAGCGCGGAGGGCGAGTCCTCGCTCTGAACGGCAAGCTGAGTCGGGTAGACGGAATTCTCGATGAAAAGCGTATTGCACGACTTCGAAACAAAGCCGGTTGGTCCGAATATGAAGACTTTCAGAGGTTGGACGAGGCATTGAGAACGATTCTGACGCCAAGGCTTGCGTGGGAGACGGCCGAGCCGGGCGGCTATAACGGAATGGCTCACCTGCGTAGGGAGCATGAAGAAGGAACCGCTTATTATTTCCTGACCAACAGCGGCGCGAGCGCGCAACAAGGTACGTTAAAGATCGAAGGCGAATACGCGGAATGCTACGATGCATGGGACGGGACGGTTAAATCGATCCCCTTCGACCGCGAGGGAAGTCGATTGCTTGTCCCTCTTACGTTACCCTCTTCCGGTTCCATTCTACTGAAAGTGACGAATCGAATGCCGGCCGATCCGGAGAACGGAAGCGAACGCGTTGAAGATCAACCGCCATCCGCGGAATGGTCTCCGCTTACGCTCCATAGCTCGCATGTGCTGGCGGAGAGCTTGAACATGTTGCCGATCGATTATTGTACCTTGAATGTAGACGGAAAAACTTACGACGAAATCAACACGCTTCATGCGGCGCAGAAGCTATTCGAGCATCGCGGATTTGCCACCAATCCTTGGGATAACGGTATTCAGTTCAAACGCAGGCTGCTGGACCGCGATCGACAATATGGGGAGTCGAGCGGATTCGAGGTACGGTACGAATTCCTTGTTCGAGGAGACGAGTTGCCGGAAAGCGCGTATGTAGGTATCGAACATGCCGGCTGGTATCGCGTTTATTGTAATGATGCGCTAGTCGAGAGTCAATCGACCGTATCGGAGCTCGATCCGAATATCCATGAAATAGAGCTGACTTCTTTTATCCGGAGCGGGCTTAACGTAATTACGCTGCGAGCGTCGATCTTTAACGTGCGAATGGAGATCGAGCCGGTATATATCCGCGGGGAGTTCGGCGTGTTCGCGGAGCAAGAACGTTGGACGATAGGACGTAAGCCGGAATTGGCGATCGGAACTTGGATCGACCAAGGCTATCCGTTCTATGGCGGAGCTGTTCGGTATTCGTATGATTTCCAGCTAGCGAAACCCGCGCAAGAGCTCCTCTTGGACTTTCCGGAGCGGGAGGCGACGATCCTGTCGATCTGGTTAAACGGGGAATTCATCGGAATCGTCGGAACGGACGGGGCCAATTCTTATCATTTCGGTTGCAATCTCAATCCCGGGATGCATGGGCTCGAGGTAAGGGTATGCGGAAGCTTGAAAAACCTGTTAGGGCCGCATCATGACCCGGAACGTCCGCGCAATGCCGCATGGCCCGGCTGCTGGAAACTTGCGCCTAAGTTCGGACGTCCAGCCGCGGGTCGATACGATCTCATTTCCTATGGCTTGTTCGGGCATATTCGCTTGAACTATCGATAACGATGAAAATCGTTGTTCGTCCCCTTAACGTCAAAGGAGCACCTCTCGGGTGCTCCTTCAACTTATCTATGGCGTTAAAATAACGCGATGCCATACTCCTCGATTTTACGATATAAAGTCGTTCTGCCGATCTTCAACTGCCCGGCCGCCTTGCTTAGGTTCCATTCCGCGGCTTTCAGCGCCTTCTTGATCGCCGTGATTTCCGCGTCCTTTAACGTAAGCTGGTGATCTTCGTCCGATTCATCCTGTACGGCCCTATCGGTTGCTTCGAATGAAAGATGCTCCGCATCGATCGCCTGTCCTCCGGCTAGGAAGACCGCCTGCATAAGGATGCCGTTAAGCTCTCTGATATTGCCCGGCCAGCTGTAGGTTAACAGCTTATGCTGCGCGTTTTCCGTTAAGGATGGACGCGGGAAAGCGTGCTTTTGGAGCAAATGGAGAGCTAAAGTCACAATATCGCTTCTTTCCCGCAATGCCGGCAGCGTAATGTGAATCCCCTTCAGCCGGTAATACAGATCGATCCGGAACCGACCGGCCTTCACTTCCGCTGCCAGGTCCTTATTCGTAGCGGCAATGACTCTTGCGTCGATCGCTTTGCTCTTCGTGCTGCCTACCGGAGTAATCACGCCCTCCTGCAGCACTCTCAATAAAGCAGCTTGAGCCCGCAGAGGCATGTCGCCTATCTCGTCCAGGAAAATCGTTCCCTTGTGCGCGGCCTCGAATTTCCCGGTATTACCATCCTTGTTCGCTCCCGTGAATGCGCCGCGCGCGTATCCGAACAATTCGCTCTCCACGAGATTGTCGGGTATGGCGCTGCAATTCAACGCAATGAACGGTTCCGCCGACCGATTGCTT
The DNA here is from genome assembly GCF_003628305.1 of Cohnella endophytica. Taxonomy (GTDB): domain Bacteria; phylum Bacillota; class Bacilli; order Paenibacillales; family Paenibacillaceae; genus Cohnella; species Cohnella endophytica. Next base: position 903,486 of record NZ_RBZM01000005.1, read on the forward strand.
GCGGTATGAATGGATTGCGCGAATAATTCCTTTCCCACGCCGCTTTCGCCCAACAATAAGATAGGGAAGTCGGTCGCGGCCGCTTTCCGGGCAAGCTCTTTTTTCTGAAGGATCGTCGGACACGTGCCGACGATATCCTTAAACGTATACAAACGCTGTTCATTCCCCGCCTGCTTGCGAATGGAGACGGACTGCCACACTTTCTGATGCTCATTGTGAATGGTTTCGACCGAGAAACCTTCCAATTGCTTAAACTCCTTGCCGATCGCGTCGCTTCCGACTATTTTGATAGCCGCATGGTTTGCGCCAAGAATAAGGTTATCCCGACTCAGAGAGAGCAACGGGAGTGGATGAATTTGCGCGGTATGGTTGAGCTCTCTTAGCGTGACGAGATGCTCTTTCTTGGCTTGTTCCAACAGGATTTTATTTTGCAGCGAGGATGCCGCCATACAGGCAAGCATAGAAGTATAGGCGTTGTAATGCTCGCGTTTGCCGCTAATGTTGATAATGCCGATCAACTCGCCGCTTGAATTAAAGACGGGAGCCGAGGCGCAGGTCAAGAAATGGTTAGAGTTAAAATAATGTTCTTCGGCATGCACGAGTACGGGTTTTTTCTCCGCAAGGGCGACCCCGATGGCATTCGTTCCTTTGCGCTGCTCCGCCCAATTGGCTCCTACCTGCAGTTGTACGGTAACTGCCTTGCGGGAGAAATCCGCATCCCCGGCCGTGTGTATGATCGTTCCTTCCGAATCGATCAGCAACGCCATCTGGCCGGATTGTTTGATGCCGACGTTCATTTGTTCGAATATTTGCTCCGCGTATTGTATGGTTTGCTCATTTTGCCTCAAGAGAGCTTGTATGCGGCTTCCGGTTAAGACGTCGTCGTCAAAAGGGTCTGCCGGGTTTAATCCTAGTTCGTGACAGCGCTTCCAAGATAACGCCGCCGCTTCGGATAGAAAGTTATTTTCCACTGAAAGCAAAATAAACACCTCCATCTTCGGTATTTCTAACCCGATCATACCACAGTTGTTTTTGTTAAGGGAGAACTGGAAATAAGAATGTACCGAAATGGAACACTTCGGCTGTCTCAGAAAGGAACAATCGAATTGAAGCGCTTACAAAATAGCTTGTTCTAACGACAATTCCTGCGTTGGCACGATTCTTGCTTATATAATTAGCGTAATCCATTTTAAGGAGGCTGAGCAATATGATTTATGCACAACCCGGACAAAACGGATCAAAGGTTACGTTTAAGAAACGCTATGAGAACTTTATCGGCGGACAGTGGGTTGCGCCTGTACAGGGCCAATACTTCGACAATGTGTCGCCTGTCAATAACCGTGTTTTTTGCGAGGTTCCGCGCTCTACCTCGGAGGATATCGAGCTGGCATTGGACGCGGCGCATGCGGCTAAGGATGAATGGGGCCGTACGTCCGTTGCGGAGCGTGCTGTCATATTGAATAAAATCGCCGATCGCATGGAAGCGAATTTGGAAATGCTTGCGGTTGCCGAAACCTGGGACAACGGCAAGCCGGTTCGTGAAACGTTAGCGGCAGATTTACCGCTGGCCATCGATCACTTCCGCTATTTCGCGGGAACCATTCGCGCACAGGAAGGCGCGCTTAGCCAATTGGACGACAATACGGTCGCTTATCATTTTAACGAACCGCTCGGAGTCGTCGGTCAGATTATTCCGTGGAATTTCCCGCTGCTCATGGCGACTTGGAAGCTAGCTCCGGCTCTTGCGGCCGGAAACGCGGTCGTCATGAAGCCTGCCGAACAAACGCCTGCATCCATACTCGTGCTGTTGGAGCTTATTCAAGATTTGCTGCCTCCGGGCGTACTCAATGTCGTCAATGGATTCGGCCTTGAAGCCGGCAAACCGCTGGCCTCGAGCAGTCGGATTTCGAAGATCGCCTTTACCGGCGAGACGACAACCGGTCGCTTAATTATGCAGTATGCTTCGCAAAACCTGATTCCTGTCACCTTAGAGCTGGGAGGAAAGTCTCCTAACATTTTCTTCGAGGACGTGCTTGCGCGCGATGATGCTTTCTTCAATAAAGCGCTCGAAGGCTTTACGATGTTCGCCCTGAATCAAGGGGAAGTATGCACCTGTCCTTCACGCGCTTTGATCCAAGAATCGATCTACGATCAATTTATGGAAAGAGCTCTGAAACGTGTCGCCGCCATCAAGCAAGGCAACCCGCTGGATACGGATACGATGATCGGAGCTCAAGCCTCCACCGAGCAAGTCGAGAAAATCATGAGCTATATCGATATCGGAGCACAGGAAGGTGCGCAATGCCTAATCGGCGGAGCTCGGGCAACACTGGACGGAGATCTGTCCGCAGGCAACTATATTCAGCCGACCGTGCTGAGAGGTCACAACAAAATGAGAATTTTCCAAGAGGAAATTTTCGGACCTGTCGTCTCCGTCACTACGTTCAAGGATCAGGAAGAAGCGCTGGCGATCGCCAACGACACGCTTTACGGACTTGGCGCAGGCGTATGGACGCGGGAGATGAACTTGGCCTACCGGATGGGTCGGGGTATCCAAGCCGGCCGCGTATGGACCAACTGCTACCATGCGTATCCTGCCCATGCAGCCTTCGGCGGATATAAGAGCTCGGGTATCGGCCGCGAGAATCACAAAATGATGCTCTCGCATTACCAACAAACGAAAAACCTGCTCGTCAGCTACAGCCCGGATGCACTGGGCTTCTTCTAAGAGAGACTTACGATGACGACGGAAGTGAGCAAGGTTGTCGCGACTGACGCCGCTCTGGCGTTAATCGAAACGGTAAAGGCCAAGCATGGCCCAGTCATGTTCCATCAATCGGGAGGCTGCTGCGACGGCAGCTCTCCTATGTGCTACGCACAGGGGGAGTTTCTGCTCGGCGATAGCGACGTATGGCTCGGGGATATTGGCGGCGCCCCCTTCTATATGAGCAAAGCCCAATATGACTATTGGAAAAATACGCAGCTCATCATCGATGTGGTGACCGGCAGAGGCGGGATGTTCTCGCTTGAAGGACCGGAAGGTCAACGCTTTCTGACTCGCTCGAGAATGTTCACGGACGAGGAGCGGCAAGTACTGGGTCTTTAGCTTTTGATTTGCTTGAACAATTACCCTGTTTCCTTCGGTGACGAAGGGAGCAGGGTTTATTTTCTTATAGCTTCTGCAATCAATCATTGAATATAATGGCGGTAAGCGTTTACAATAAAAATTCGGAGGAGGGGATGGACATGGAAATCTCGCAGACGGCCCTGCAAGAACAAAAGCTGCTGCTTACGTCTCAGATGCGTCAATCCATGGAAATTCTGCACATGTCCTCCTTGGATTTAAATGAATTTATTCAGCAGCAGTCGCTTGATAATCCCTTTATCGAGCTGCAGCACGCTAACGATATCCCTTCAACTCGTCATGCCGGCGGCTCTGAACAAGATTGGTGGCTTAATGCCGACCTTTCTAGCGAGGCTACTTTAGAATCGGTATTGCTTGAGCAGGTCACCTACATGAAGCTCTCTCCCGATGTCTTGATCTTGTGCAAATGGATCATCGGCAATCTGGACGAGAAGGGCTATCTTTTGCATTCCATAGATGAAATTTCCGCGTTAAAGGGCGCTTCTTTAAGGCAAGTAAGCGAGGCAGTAAGCGTCATACAAGGCTTAGAGCCTTACGGTGTAGGGGCTTCAACTTTAGCGGAGTGCCTTCTCCTACAACTGCAGCATCAGGAGCAAGAGCAGGAAGATGATCAGCTCGTCATGAGCCTAGTCCGGGATGATTTACTTAGCATCGCGGAAGGAAGACTCAGGCAGTTAGCGGAGAAATACGGAACAGAGGTTGCGAATATTAAGGCTGCCATTGTAAAAATCAGCTCGCTTAATCCTAAGCCAGGGGCTTTATACGTCAGGGAAAAGCCGCAATATATTTTACCTGATCTTCAGCTTATTGAGGTTGCAGGGAAATACGAATTGTCCCTTGAAAGCGGCGGGCTACCGGCCATTACGATAAATGATTCTTATATGAGCTTGATGGAGCAAAAGGCTTCGAAGGATGTCCATCGTTATTTGAAAAAAAACTGGCAAGCCGCGAAGGAGCTAATGGATAGTATCGAGCGAAGGAAGGCGACTTTGCTGAAAACGGCGGGCGCTATTTTCGAGCTGCAGGCGGAGTTTTGCAAGAAAGGCTCCTCCTCGATTCGGCCGATGTCCATGAAGCAAATCGCCGAAACTTTACAAGTGCATGAATCGACGATAAGCCGAACCGTTAACCATAAGTATATTCGAACGCCATGGGGACTTTTCGAGCTTAAGCATTTCTTCTCGTCCTCCATAAAGCACGCTGACGGAACGACAGTTTCGGCTATATATATTAAAGAACGAGTGCGCGAGTGTATCTTGACAGAAGAGGAAGCCTCGCCGCTATCCGACCAACAGATCGCATTGCAATTGAATAGCGAGGGGATACTGATCTCGCGTAGAACGGTAACGAAGTATAGAGAACAGATGAACCTGCAGTCCTCTACGCGGAGGAAAAACAAGTAATAATGCGCGAGGCAAGCTGATTAATCATTTGTCAAGGATAGTAGACGAGCGCATGGAAACGCGCAATGCTCTGCGTGTTGTTCTTATAAATATGGGGTTGATCGGCTGCGAACCGAAGAGAATGGTTAGCATGAATAGGATAGACGCGTCCGTCGAATGTTATTTCCAAGCTGCCCTCCAGCATCATAACGTATTCCTCGACTCCCGCACTGTGGGCCTCCGATTCGTTCGTGCAGCCCGGGTCCATCTCGACCAGGTAAATCTCGAATTGTTTATGAGGGTTGAAGGGAAAAAGGGGATAAGAACGAAATGCGCCGCCTGCTTCCAGTAAAGGGTCCACATCTTCTGCGGAGACAATAGAAATAGCGGGACTTTGATCTTCAATTAATGAAGTGAAAGATAGATGAAGTCCGTTGGCGATTTTCCAAATGATCGAAATCGAAGGGTTGGACTCTCCCCGCTCGATTTGCGCAAGCATCGCTTTGCTTACTCCGGTTAAGTCAGCCACTTTATCTAAGCTGTAGCCTCTGCTATTGCGGATAGATTTTAAATTTTTGCCCAATTTAACATGTATAGGTTCCATAATTCCCTCTATTATCATTTTTTAATTATCGTATCGTAAATAACGCTAAAAGTCGATTTCTTACTTTCATATTGTGCGTTATAATAAACGTATGTATACTATAGCGTATGACGAATTGTTTTAAATTAGAGTGCGTCCGAGGAGGGGTCCAACTTGTCAAGTAAACAATTAGAGCAATTTTTGACGGAGAATTTGGCGGAGCTAAAAAGCAAAGGTTTATACAATGTGATTGACACCATACAAGGAGCGAATGCTCCTATTATCACGATTTCGGGAAAAGAATTTATTAACTTATCGTCCAACAACTATTTAGGGTTAGCCACTGATCCAAGATTAATTGAAGCGGCGGTTCAAGCGGCGAAAACATACGGAGCCGGGGCAGGAGCAGTCCGCACGATAAACGGCACGTTAGACATCCATATCCAGCTTGAAGAAAAGCTGAAGGCATTTAAGCAGACCGAAGCCGTTGTCGTCTATCAGTCGGGGTTCAATTGCAATATGGCGGCCATATCCGCGGTAATGGATCAGTCCGATGCTATTTTATCCGATGAATTAAATCATGCCTCGATCATTGAAGGCTGTAGATTATCCAAAGCCAAGATCCTCCGTTACTACCATTCCGACATGGACGATTTGAGCGCGAAGGCTAAGGCAGCGCGTGAATCGGGTTTGTATAAAAAAATAATGGTCATTACGGACGGCGTATTTTCCATGGACGGGGATATTGCCAAGCTTCCGGAAATCATTGAAATTGCAGCTCGGTATGATCTCATTACTTATGTGGATGATGCCCATGGTTCCGGCGTACTCGGAAAGGGCGCGGGAACGGTAAAGCATTTCGGTCTATCCGATCAAGTGGACTTTCAAATCGGTACGCTTTCCAAAGCGATCGGGGTTGTCGGGGGATATGTAGCCGGCAAACGAGACTTAATCGATTGGCTGAAGGCTAGAAGCAAACCGTTTTTATTTTCGACCGCATTACCGCCGGCAGCAGTTAGTCCCGCTATTGCGGCAATCGACATTATCAGGGACACGCCTTCGTTAATGGACCGATTATGGGAAAACGGGAATGTGTTGAAAAAAGGGCTCACCGAGCTGGGCTTCGATACAGGCAAAAGCGAAACTCCGATCACTCCATGTATCATAGGGGAAGAGAAACAAACGCAGCTATTCAGCAAACTTCTCTATGAGAAAGGCGTATATGCGAAGGCGATCGTATTCCCTACCGTTCCAAAAGGGACAGGAAGAATCAGGAATATGCCTACGGCCGGTCACACCAAGGAAATGCTGGAAGAAGTATTAGCCGTCTATGAAGCTGTAGGCAAAGAGCTCGGTTTGATTTAGGGAAGGAGATTTATTTTATGCATAAGATTTTGGTTACGGGAGCGTCCGGACAAATCGGAACGGAGCTTGTGGCTAGATTACGCCAAATTTACAATATAGATCACGTAATCGCAACGGATATTAAAGCGGATGGATTAAATGAGTCTTCGGGTATTTATGAAATTCTTGACGTAACGGATGGCCAAGCGATGCATGACATCGCCAATAAATATCAAGTAGATACGATTATACATCTGGCCGCATTGTTGTCGGCGACCGCGGAGGCGAAACCTCTACTGGCTTGGCATTTGAACATGGGGGGACTGCTCAATGCGTTGGAGGTTTCCAAGTCGCTGAATTGTCGGCTCTTTACGCCAAGCTCGATCGCCGCTTTCGGTCCGACGACGCCGAAAAACAATACTCCGCAGGATACGATGCAAAGACCCACATCGATGTACGGAGTAAGCAAGGTTTCGGGCGAATTATTATGCGACTATTATTACCATAAATTTGGCGTAGACACTCGCGGGCTTCGCTTCCCGGGTCTGATCTCCTACACGGCTCCGCCCGGGGGAGGAACGACTGACTATGCGGTAGAAATGTTTTACGAAGCCATAGCCAAAGGCAGCTACACTTCTTATATTAAGCAAGGCACCTTCATGGATATGATGTATATGCCGGATGCGATTGAAGCCATCATTAAGTTGATGGAAGCGGATGCGTCCAGCCTAAAGCATCGAAATGCCTTTAATATATCGGCTATGAGCATAGATCCGGAGATGATCGCAACCGCAATAAGAAAACATATTCCGGATTTTAAACTGGGATATTATTCCGATCCGGTGAGGCAAGCGATTGCGGATAGCTGGCCGGATTCAATCGACAGTTCCGCTTCCAAAGAAGAATGGGGCTTCCAGGCAGCGTACGATCTGGACAAAATGACGGATGACATGCTTTCGCATCTTGCAAGCAGGTTGGTCGTCTAAGAATTCGCAACGCAGTGCACCTCTTAGAACATTCTAGGAGGTGCATTTTTCTGTGTAATCCTATTCAACCCAAGAATCAATTTTTGGATTACAAGACGAATATGCAGGAAAATAATTGAATAACGTCGAAAATTAGGACACAAGTAAACGCTTTGCACTCTAGGAGGCAACCCCATTGAAAAAACGATTGCAAACCGCAGTCTTGTTCCTTTTAACAGCATTGATCATGATTCCGCAGGTGACATGGGCAGCAACAGCGAAAAGCAGTTCCACACAGAAGGTTGCACTGGTGTTCGCCTCAAGCCAGCGTCAAGTTTTAGTGGGAAGCCAATTGAATTTGAAGGTTTCTACCCAACCTAAAGTGAATATCGCCTTTAGTTCAAGCAACAACAAGATTGCTACCGTCAGTCCCACGGGTACGGTCAAGGGCGTTGCTGCTGGAAAAGTCAACATTACAGCAAAAACGAACCAAGCAGGGTACACCGGCCAATCCATAATTACGATAGAAGTTCTGCCGAAAACAGCGCTGCTACCTAAGCTGGACGAACGGTATATTCCCGCAACGACCGATTCGAACATGGCCCACGGGAGCTACATTCAAGAGGATAACGAATACAGATACGAGATCAAACTCGGCGAGTATCTCAGCCTGGGCGGGCCGATCGAGCGGGTGAAAAAAAGCGATCCCAAATCGCGGATCGTACTGTTTAAGGGGCATGCTCTCTCGCTTTCAATGAAAGGCGATTGGTTATACTTTTGTAACCTAGATAAAGAGTATTCGCTTTACAAAATCAAGAACGACGGCACGAACCTTACCAGGCTATCCGGAGATTATGAATTGGCAACCAAATTTGCAATCGCGGGCAATTGGGTTTATTACGGCGGAAGACACGGAATCCGCAAAGTGCTGACCGATGGGACGAAGGATCAGCAGGTATTCGATACGGATTACATGATGAGTTTCGAATTGTCGGATGGATGGATCTACTACATGGTGTATGAGGATTCCGACTTCAAATTGTATCGTGCCCAGCTCGGACAAAAGAAAAGCCAGTATATCACCAAACTCCAATTCCCCGAATTTTATGTGGCTAACGGGTATGTATACTTCAGTGAGTTAGGCGAAAATGAATCGATAGTACGAATTCGAGCTGACGGCTCCGGCTTAACGAAGGTTTTGAATGGCTTGGTATCCTATATTTCAGACAAAGGGATCTATTACGTAGATTATCTTTCCTCAGACCGTGGGTATAGCATCTACCGGGCAGAGCTTGACGGAAGCCAGCCGAAGAAACTATTCACGATCGCGGAAAATAGTTTCGGCGGCAGCATTGATCCGTTGATTGTTGGCTCATCCTTCTATTATCGCGACGATGTTCAATCAGCAATTTACCAAGTCTCTCTTGACGGCCATCATCGCGTAAAGCTCGGTTCCGACAGAGTGGACGTCACGTCGGTTGGCCAGCTAGTAGAAGCCCAGCGGGATGGAATTCCCTACGTCATACCAGAAGATCATATCAGCCTGCATAAGTATGAGGAGGCCTTGATCAAAGCTAAGCAAGTCATTCAGGAGATCATCGCGCCTACAATGACAGATGACCAGAAACTAAAGGCTGTACATGACTACATTGTTTTGAATACCGCGTACGACTACGACAACTATTTGAACGATACCATACCAGATGATTCTTACTCGGAATATGGCGTTCTTCTTAAAAACACGGCCGTCTGCCAGGGCTATGCGCTAACGCTCAAGCTTTTTCTCGATCAACTCGGAATTGAAAACTACTTTGTCGTCGGCGAAGCCAACAATGGAACAACGGTAGGGGGGCACGCTTGGAACGTAGTCGCCATCGACGGACGCTATTACCAAGTGGATACGACTTGGGATGATCCGGTCCCGAACATGCCGGGATATGTGAGATACACTTACTATAAAGTCAGCGATGACTTTATGTCCGCGTCCCGTACATGGGATCGTTCACAAGCGCCTGCGACAAATTGAAGATCTAAGAGGTTAGGTCCCGACAAAGAATTAAGTCGGGACTTTTTTTTTGGAAACCAACAGCTAAAAAAATCGAAGTATAAGAAAAAATGATATCGATTTCATAAATTATGTCGTTAATGCGAAAAAAATTCAGGTATTAAGTCCTGTTGCCCTCCGCACGTAACCTGGATTCATGTTGGAACTAATATTTTGAAAAAACCAGTTATATCAACGTATTTATTGATTGTTGTTCTAATAAGCTCTTAAACTGCCTCTGCAAATTCCGAGTTTTTCCTCCAAAACAAGCTGTTTCTTCTAGTGCTATGGAGATGATTGCTAATGATTTTTATTTCATGTATCATGTAAACGATTTCATAAAGTGCTACGATATTTCAAAAATACTAGACCCTGAAGGAGGAGTACCTAAGTGTTGAAGCGCAGACTTTCTGCAATCTCGGCTATGCTACTGACTAGTTCTTTGATCGTAGGCATTTTACCGGCACCCCACGCGTCAGCTGAAGCTAACGGGACGCTCGTGCCGTATTTCAACGCCTCTTTACCTGTGGAAACCCGCATAACCGACTTGCTCGGACGGATGACACTGGATGAAAAAATCGGTCAGATGGTGCAGGCGGAGCGTGCTTCCGTTACACCGGAGGATGTACAAACCTACCGACTTGGCTCTGTCTTGAGCGGCGGCGGTTCTTTCCCGAACGGAAAGCAATCGGACAGCACGCGCGAGAAATGGGCTTCTCTTGTGGACTCCTATCAAGCCGGGGCATTGTCTACGCGTCTCGGAATACCGCTCCTATACGGGGTTGACGCTATACATGGCAATAGCAACTTGGTCGGGGCAACGCTGTTTCCACACAATATCGGGCTAGGAGCGGCGGGCGATCCGGCACTCGTCGAGCAAATCGGCGTTGCGACTGCCCAGGAAATTAAAGCGGCGGGCACGAACTGGGCATTCGCCCCAACGATCGCCGATCCGCAAAACATTCAATGGGGCCGTACATATGAAGGCTTCGGAGACAATCAAGAGCTGGTAGCCCAAATGGGCGCGGCGTTCATTAAAGGGCTTCAAGGCACGACGAAGGATCAACTCAAAAACACCGACCATGTCGTAGCCACGGCGAAGCACTTTCTGGGCGAAGGCCTGACGGATAACGGAACTAACCAGGGCAACGTTTCCAACATGACAGAAGCGGAAGTGCTTGCGCTTGACTTGCCGATGTACAAGGCCGCGGTAGATGCAGGCGTTAGGACGGTCATGGCTTCTTACAGCAGCATCCAGGGACTGAAGATGCATGCCAATAAGCGGTTGCTCACGGATGTTCTGAAGGGACAGCTGGGCTTTACCGGCTTTGTCATTTCGGACTATAACGGCGTGCAACAGATAACGAAGGACTGGGACGGCAACGCGGTCAGCGGGCTGAAGAACCAGATCCGCGTTGCCGTTAACGCAGGCGTTGACATGATGATGATGCCTTCCGATTGGAAGAACACTCTCTCCAATCTCAAAGCGCTTGTCACCGAAGGTGCAATCACGCAAGCCCGTATAGACGATGCGGTAAAACGGATATTGCGCGTGAAATTCGAATCCGGCGCGTTCGAGCATCCGATGACGGATCAGAGCCTTTCTTCGACTTTTGGCTCGGCGGATCACCGCTTGCTGGCGCGCGACGCCGTCGCCAAGTCGCTCGTCCTGCTCAAGAACGACAACGTAAACGGTGCGCCGATCCTATCTCAGCTATCTAACATGAGTAAGATTTTCGTAGCCGGCAAGAGCGCCAACGATATCGGAATCCAGTCCGGTGGTTGGTCTATTACTTGGCAGGGCGCGAAAGGCAATACGACGCCGGGTACTACCATTCTGAAGGGCATCCAAAACGCAGTCGGCAGCACGAAAACCGTAACCTATAACAAAGGCGGCCGCGGCGCGGCAGGTAATGATGTCGCTATCGCTTTCATCGGTGAAACGCCTTACGCGGAAGGTAGCGGCGACTCGCTGAATTCGCTGAAGCTAGACGCGGAAGATCTCGCAACGTTGGATAATATTAAAGCTTCCGGGGTGCCGACCATCGTTGTACTCGTTTCCGGGCGACCGCTTATGATTAGCGACCGTCTTAACGACTGGGCGGGACTCGTAGAAGCTTGGCTTCCCGGCACGGAAGGCGATGGAGTTGCCGATGTCCTGTTCGGGAATAAAGACTTCACGGGGAAGCTGCCGGTTCGCTGGCCGTTCTATACCGAAGCGTATACGACCCCCATGGCGGGTCAGTCCGATCTTGATCCGAAGTACGTCCTGTTTAACTACGGATACGGCTTGAACAAAGCAACGGAAACGCCGGCTTTACCGGCCATTCCGGATAAACCCGGCCAACAGGATCCATATGTGAAGGTTGAAGCGGAGGACTATATCGCCCAATCCGGCGGCTTGCAGGCGGAGGACACTTCCGATGTCGGCAAAGGCAAAGATATCGGATACACGAGTGCTGGAGCATGGTTGGAGTACATGATCGATGTTCCGCAAAGCGGAACCTTCGACGTCGATTTCCGTTATGCGGTGAACGGCGACCCTACCGGTCTGAAAATGCTCGACGCAAGCGGTAACGAACTGGGTACTCTGTCCGTTACGACTACGGGCGGCTGGCAGAACTGGGCGACGAAGACTGTAACGGGCGTACCTCTAACCGCGGGCATCCAGAAAATCAAGCTTCAGTTTACGGGAGGCAATATCAACTTAAACTGGTTCGGTTCCAAAGGGTTCAGTCCTGCCCCCGCGCAAAGCGGAGGCGGAGGCGGTGTGGTAGCGCCGCAGACCGTTGTCAAAGAAGACGCCGTTGAGAGCTGGATTTCGGGGGAACGCGAACGCGCGAATCGAAACTGGTATTATGCGCCGCTCTGGAAGCCTGGCGACGAGGAGAGGCAGCTGACTCAGCAGCAGGAGAACCTCGATCTGACGAAGGTCGGCAACGATGCCGATGTCCCGACGATCAAAATCAATCCTAACAAAACCTATCAGACGGTTGCGGGCATGGGCTCTTCCATGGAAGAATCGACGATATTCAACATCACGAAAATGTCGGACGCCAAACAAACCGAATTGCTTACGAAGCTAGTGAGCCAGGACCAGGGCATCGGCATGAGCATGACGCGTCTCACCATCGGCACGGCGGATTTCACTTCGCGCCAATTCTACACCTATGACGATATGCCGGCCGGCGAGACCGATCCCGATCTCGAACATTTCTCGATTCAGAAGGATATCGATTACGGTATCATTCCGGTCCTTCAGAAAATCAAAGCCATCAATCCGGACATGAAATTTTTCGCTTCTCCTTGGAGTCCTCCAGGCTGGATGAAGACGACGGACAGTATGATCAAAGGCCAAGTGAAGGACGAGTATTTGCCTGTTCTAGCGGACTATTACGTCAAATTTATTCAGGCTTACAAAGAGCAAGGCATCGATATTTCGGCAATGACGCTTCAGAACGAGCCGCTTCTTGAAATCGATTACCCGAGCACCAAGATGCCATGGCAGCAGGAAGCCGCACTTGCGAAGCTGCTTCACGAGAAGCTGGTAGCCGCCAATCTCGATGTGAAGCTCTGGATCTTCGACCATAACTTTAACGACACGATGAACTATCCGGCACCGCTTCTAGCGGATCCGTCGAACCGAGCTGCCATCGACGGCACGGCGTTCCACGATTATGCCGGCGATCCTTCATCGATGACGCAGCTACACGATATGTACCCGGATAAGAACATCTACATGACGGAACGCGCAGTATGGGGCACCGCGGGCGCAGACCGGATCGCGCAGTATTTCCGCAACTGGGCTAAGAGCTACAACTCTTGGGTCGTCATGCTCGACAGCGACATCGCGACGCATCAATGGGTGGGCACGCCCGACCCGACGATGGTCATCCAGGATTCCAGTAATCCGGACAACTACTGGCTGACGCCGGAATATTATTTATTGGGCAATTTCTCGAAATTCGTAAGACCGGACGATATCCGCATCGATAGCAACTATGGCTCGGCGACGAACAACGTAACGAACGTTGCCTTCATGAGTCCGGATCGGAAAACAATCGTAACGATCGTCATTAACCAGACCGATACTGCGCAAACATTCAAATTGGTAAGCGACGGCACGCAAATCGCCGCTACCCTGCCGGCCAAGTCGGTTGCCACATACAAATGGGACCGTGTAATCCCAGAGACGCAACACGATCCGGTTACGCTTGACGTGTCTCCGCAAATACTGGCATATGACGTGAATGACAAGATCCTAACGCTTAAGCTGACCGGCGGTACGTTTAACGAGAATAATCTTGCCGACATTACTTTAGGCATCGAGGCAGAGAAAATGGGAATCACCATAGGCGCCGTGACGCTGGAGAACCCAAGCGAAGCGACAATCAAACTCGCGTGGGATCAACATACGGCGTACTTTGTCAACACGCCACTAACGGTAACCGTGCCGGTGACGGCTTACGTGGATTCTTCGAACAGCGATCCGCTTGTCGGAAGCGTAATGTTGACAGGCACCGGCAACCATACGGATGCGTTATCCATTGCGGTTCCTATCGCAGCCGTCGACTATTATCAGTTATCCGGCGTATCGGCCGATGTGGCAAACGGAAAACTGTTGGGCTTCGGAACAGGCCGCTGGGCCGACTTCAAGATCAACGTGCCGACTGCAGGCCAATATGCAGTTACCTTGAAGGTTGCGTCTCCGAACGGCGGAGGATTCCTTCTGCAATCCGGCGAGGGCGCTACGCTCGGATCCGTCGTGATTCCTTATCTATACAATTCTGGCGATTGGGTCGGTGCACGGACTTCAATAGACCTGCCTGCAGGCGAGCAAACCTTCCGAATTTACGGTAGCTTAGGAGCATTCGACCTCAAGCAAATCGACTTTTCGCCGATTATGCCGCAGGGACCTGGCGCAGACGGCACGATCAAGGTAGAAGCCGAGAGTTTCGTAACGGCTGGCCAGCAAGTCATTCAATACGGCAGCGAGCTCAATAATCTAGGTTACACGGTGGCGGGCTCCACTTTCGATTATCTGGTTAACGTCCCGCAAGCGGGATATTACAAAGCAAGACTTCGTTATGCGACGGCGCAAGGCGGCGTATCCTCTTCGATCCTTTCGAACGGTCAAGCGAAAGGTTCGGTCGTTCTGCCGACTACCGGCGGATGGGGGAACTACACGGAAGTTTACGTGGTCATACAATTGGATGCAGGCACGCAAACGATTCGTATCGTAGACAACGGAGACGGCTTCAACCTCGATTGGTTATCGCTCGAACCTACGAACGGGACTGAAGTCCAAGTCGTGAAGGCTCCGGCTCCGATGGCAAGTAAGTCGGGCACGGCATCGTCGGGCGCGGATTTGGTGAAGCTCACGTCTTCGGTGGATGGCGCTACGATCCGTTACACCTTGGACGGCTCATTGCCGACCAAGGATAGCGCGCAGTATATGAATCCGATCGCGGTATCGTCCGGACGGGTTATCCGAGCTATTACAGTGAAAGCAGGCATGGCCGACAGTTTCGTCGCTTTTTATGCCGCGCCTAGCGCTATCGTTCATTTGGCCGGTATCAGCCTGAATAAAAATACGCTTGAGCTGCTTGCGGGAGACAGCTATCAGCTTTTGGTCAATATTGATCCCGCGGAAGCTTCCAACGACGGCGTGACTTGGACATCTAGCGACGCATCGATCGCGTCGGTAGATGACTATGGGAAGGTAACGGGTCTGAAAATCGGCAAAGCTACGATTACGGCTACGACGGTTGAAGGCAGTAAAACGGCATCGGTGCTTGTTACTGTAACGTCGTCCGGGCCGACACCCACTCCTGCTCCTACGCCGAGTCCGTCATCGTCTCCCGCTCCTGTGTCGGGTAAAGTCGTACTTAATCCGACCACAGACGCCAATGGCGTTGCAACGGCAACGGTGAAGCGGGAAGATTTCAATTCGGCTATTCGGAATACTTCGAATCATACGGTAACGATCGACGTGAAACTGGCGGATGGCACCAAAGAAGTAGACGTAGACATTCCTGCGCCCGATTTAGCCGCAGACAAGAGCTTGAAAGCTATCAAGGTGGATATGGGCATAGCTGTCGTTACGATCAGCACGGACGTGCTGGGCAGGAACGGCGCTTCGACGGCAGGAACGATTCGCCTTTCCGTTAAGATAGTCAACGCGACAGGACTGCCCGCGGACGTTCAAGCGAGACTGAACGGAAGCCCCGTCTATGATTTCAGCCTGAGCATAGACGGAACCAAGCTCAGCAACTTCAAGGGCAATGAAGTTCAGGTAAGCTTGCCTTACACTCCTAAACCTGGCGAGAAACCGAACAACATCGTTATTTATTATATCGACAATGCAGGCAAGCTGGAGGTCGTGAAGAACGGCATCTATAATCCTTCGACGGGCAGCGTCGAATTTAAGGCGAAGCATTTCAGCCAATATTCGGCCGCTTATGTCAAGGTGACCTTCTCCGATATGGCGAAGGCCGCATGGGCAGAGGATAGCATCTATGCGCTGGCCGCTAGGGGCTCGATTGAAGGGACGGGCAAAAGCATGTTTAACCCGACCGGTAACGTCACGCGCGCGGAATTCATCCAAATGCTTATCGGCACGTTCGATCTGGCCGATCTAACCGCAACGACGACGTTTACCGACGTTAAGGAGGGGGCATGGTACGCAAACGCGGTAGCTAGCGCGCAAAAGCTTGGCATTGTAAACGGCAAGCAGGATGGTGCCTTCGGCGTGAACGATCGCATTACCCGTGAAGAAATGGCGGTCATGATCTACAGGATGGGACGATACCTGAATGTACCGTTTACTAATAACGGAGATGCGGCTCCGTTCAAAGACCAGGCCCAATTGTCCGCTTATGCCAAAGATGCGGTTGCAGCTACTCATGGCGCGGGCATTATTAGCGGCAAGACGGACGGGAATTTTGCGCCTAAAGCCGATGCGACCAGAGCGGAGGCAGCAACGATTGTATTTAGACTGTTCCACCAAACGAATTCATTCTAATTAATGGATTTAATAGGAAAGAGGCGTACCGACTGACCGGGCGCCTCTTTTTTGTATGAGGAGCATCAAAGACATTTGTTCGCGGCTCAAATCGGTAGAATATACAAATGATTAGAGCAAATGAACAAAATCGGCGATCCGCTTCATGATAATAGAGATAGAGAATGCGGAGTCGACGCTGACTCAGGAAGAATTTACAGAAGAAGCTGAAGAATGGGATCTAATCGTGCAATCCCTTACGCCCTATAATGGAATATATCCGATACTAAATTTTGTTAAGGGGTTGTCCAAATGAAAAATATTAGGAACAAGTAGTTGCTGAAGGTAATTCATCTTCCCCATCGGCAAGTGTGACGTCCAGGTCCGATTCTCAATCGGCCAGCGACAAGACTTCCGCATCCGCATCGCATCCGCACTTCTGTTTCCGCATCCACATCTGCATAGGCTTCCACTTCTCCTTTCACGAAACCGTACATGCTGACTTTTTCACGAACAACTCCGACCGTACCGTCACGTTTCGAACAGCTTAACGGAAATATTCGCGGCACGGACAACATATGACATTTAATCCTCTACTCTACTAAGTCCCAACAGAAAGAGGATTGTAGAGACATGTTATCAATGATACATTTTGTATACTATTTCAAAGTTTAGTTACAATTCGGATCGAAAGAATAGAAAGAACAGTGCATTAAAACTCTTATTTTTAAGTCAATCAGCATTATAGAAAAAGTCATGACTAACTCATTCGTTGGAGGTTAGGTAAATGCTGAAGAAAGTTTTATCCGGAATTCTAGCTTTATCTTTATTTGTAAGCCCTTTCATGATTCCGCCAAGCGTGACTCATGCGTATGTCGCTAAAGATTATTCCTATCTAACTGCAGCCGTTAACTCAAAAATTGTCACTTCCGATGGTAAAAAGCTCACTGCAAGCAGCCTGGTAGCGGGAGAAGCGGAATCGTTTTTAATGGTAAACGGCGTAAATACAAGTAATGCTCCCGACGGTACGGTCGGTTTTCAGTCAAAGCCGAACGGCAAGTACGTCACCGTGAACGACTATAAAGACGGCACGCCTTCCGTCGTCGTTCAAACCAATGCTCTGCTGCCGACCAATGCGACAATGAGCAATTCAACCGGTTCGTACGAAAAGTTTATTATCGAGACGCAAGGGGATGGAACGGTCGCTTTAAAGTCGAAGAAAACGAATAAGTATGTGACGGTCGATCTGGCAACCGAAATATTAAACGCGAATACGGCAACGACCGTCGGAGCAAACGAGAAGTTCAGGATCCGCACCTCCCTAGGCGCGCCGGATGCGCCCGCAACGCCCGCGGTCGACGCGACGACGAATTCCGTTTCTTTGAGCTGGACGATCGTAGCCCGAGCGGACAGCTATAACGTATACCGATCGAAAACGAGCAACGGTACGTTCGTTAAAGTCAACGCATCGGCGATTGCCTCAACCGGCTTTGTAGATTCAGGATTGCCTGCGAA
The DNA here is from genome assembly GCF_003628305.1 of Cohnella endophytica. Taxonomy (GTDB): domain Bacteria; phylum Bacillota; class Bacilli; order Paenibacillales; family Paenibacillaceae; genus Cohnella; species Cohnella endophytica. Next base: position 921,467 of record NZ_RBZM01000005.1, read on the forward strand.
CACTGGATATTATTATAAAATTTCGGCGGTAGGCATAGACGGAGAATCGGCAATGTCAGCGGCAGTCCCCGCAACTACGCTGCCTGATCAATTCGGTATTAGTACAACGACGACAAATACGGTTAGCATGGCCTGGACGACTATACCAGGCGCGACAAGCTATAACGTATACCGTTCCGCGAGCAGCGAGGGAACATTCCATAAAGTGAACGCCGCAGCTATTACAACGTACAACTTCGTAGACACGGGCTTGTCTCCTAATACTAGATATTACTACAAAGTCTCATCCGTAAGCGGTGGCGTAGAGTCAACGTTATCCGCTGCCGTTGCTGCATTAACGCAGCCTGACTTCGGTAAGAACGTCTATGTTTTCGATCCGGCAATGCCCGCAGCGGACATTCAAACGATCGTTACTAACGTGTTCACGAAACAAGAAACCAATCAATTCGGTCCTGAGAGATATGCGCTACTCTTTAAACCAGGCACATACAGCACTGCAATTAGAGTGGGCTTCTACACGCATGTAGCGGGTCTGGGGAAAATGCCCGACGATGTTAACATCAATGGCGGGGTAACGGTTGATGCCAACTGGATGGCGAACCACAATGCTACCCAAAACTTCTGGCGTTCTATTGAGAACCTCGCGATAACCCCACAGGGTGGGGATATGAAATATGCGGTATCACAGGCCGCATCCATGAGACGTTTGCACGTCAAAGGAAATCTGTCGCTTCATGATGTAGGAGGGTGGGCGAGCGGCGGCTTCCTATCCGATTCCAAAATCGATGGAAGAGTGGTTCCTGGATCGCAACAGCAGTGGTTTTCCAGAAATAACAGTTGGGGTGAATGGGCAGGTTCGCTCTGGAATATGACGCTTGTCGGGAACACGAATAATCCTGTTGAGAACTACCCGACAAATGCCTATACGATCGTCGATCAAACACCGATTATTCGGGAGAAACCTTTCCTCACTCTTGACGCGTCCGATAAATACAGTGTTTTTGTCCCGAATGTTTCACAAGCTGCGTTAGGAACCAGCTGGGCAAACGGACCTGCGGGCGGAACATCCCTTCCGATCGATCAGTTCTATATCGCGGACGTAGATACTTTCAATGTAGACAATGTCAATGCCGCGCTTAGCCAAGGTAAGCACCTGTTGCTTACTCCGGGCGTGTATCATGTAAGCAAACCGATCGTAGTCACGAATCCGAACACCGTTGTTCTCGGCTTAGGATTGGCTACTTTGCACTCGGACAATGGATCCGTGGCCATGCAAGTCGCGGATGTGGATGGCGTTAAAATTGCGGGACTTCTGTTCGAAGCCGGGTCGAAGAGCTCGCCTGTTCTGTTGGAAGTCGGACCCAAAGGCAGTACGTCAGATCACTCGGCGAATCCGACATCTCTTCACGACCTGTACTTCAGAGTGGGCGGAGATGCTCTTGCTTTAGCCAAAGAATGTATCGAAATCAACAGCAACCATGTCATCGGCGACCATTTCTGGGTATGGCGCGCGGATCATGGCGAAGGTGCCGCATGGAATTCAAACCTAACCACAAATGGGATGATCGTTAACGGAAACGACGTCACCGTATATGGACTCTTCGTAGAGCATTTCCATGAGTATCAGACTGTCTGGAACGGCGAACGCGGCAAGATGTATTTTTATCAATGCGAAATTCCTTACGACGTTCCGGATCAAGAAAGCTGGATGAGCAACTTTGGCACCGTTAAGGGCTATGCAGGCTATAAAGTCGCGGACTCGGTGAATCAACATGAAGCTTATGGAGTAGGGGTGTATTCCTTCTTCAGGGATGCTCCCGTTAAGCTTGAAAGCGCAATAGAAGTTCCGGATAAGCCAGGCGTCAAAGTCCATCATGCAACGACTGTTTTCTTAAGCGGTATGTCCGGAAGCGAGATTACTCACATTGTGAACAACATGGGCGGCGCCGTAATCGCAGGAGGACAAACGCAGAGACTGACGGATTACGTTCCAAGAACGATTTTAAATATTAAAGATGCAGAAATAAACACGATCGCTAAGAAAGCTCCCGTATTGCCCGCGTTAGTCGCACAAGTGTACAACGATCTCAGTACGAGAATGGTACCTGTTACGTGGGACAGCATCGACCCTTCCCAATATGCTTCAGCGGGAGTCTTTACCGTAAATGGAACGATTGCCAGCAGCGCGTTGAAGGCTAAAGCCGTTATTACGGTAGTTGCCGGCTCGAACGTACCCGTAACGGCCATTACAGTAACCGGAGCGAACAACGCAACGTCGATTACCACGAAAGGCGGAACGCTGCAAATGTCTGCCGAGGTAACGCCTGCGGAAGCGGACATTACGCAAGTCGCCTGGTCTGTCATGGGAACGGACGGGAAGGCAACGAACAAGGCTACGATTGATTCTTTAGGATTGTTAACCGCGCATGACGATGGAACGGTGAAAGTCATCGCGACGGCGAAAGACGGTACCGAAGTAAAAGGCGAAGCAACGATCACGATTAGCAATCAATATACGAAAGTTACCGTCATCGCCGTATCCTCCGCAGGCGGCGCATCAACGATTGCAACGAAAAGCGGCACGCTGCAAATGTCCGCCGCGGTAGCGCCTGCGAATGCGGACGTTACAACGGTAACTTGGTCCGTCGTGAATACGGACGGTACGGCAACGGATAAGGCTACGATCAGTGCCGGAGGCTTGTTAACCGCTCTCAAAAACGGAGCCGTGAAGGTGATTGCGTCAGCTAACGACGCTTCCGGCGTAAAAGGCGAAAAAACCATAAACCTAATCGGTCAGTCCGTACTATTGGCCGGCGGATGGTCATGGGTGAGAGAAAGCCAGGCAGATTGGGCGACGGTACCCAATAATGCGAATGGCATGAGATTAACGACAATCGAAGGCAGCTGGGGCGGATCTAAACCAAGCAATATTCTTCTGAGAGGTCCCGTCGCCGGCGACTTCACGATCTCCACGAAGCTGAAGTTCGATGCGAAGAACGGTTTTGAGTGGGCCGGATTGATCGTCTATCAAGATGACGGCAATGCGATCACATTAGGACGTCAAGCAAACGGTACGCCTGGCGTCAATCAGATTAGGTTCTCACAAATTAAAAGCAGCCCAAATCTTGCGCAAACGGATAAAAACTATGATGACCTCGTGTATCCTGCGGATATCTATCTGAAAATCGAAAAAACCGGAACGATCTACAAGGGTTACTACAGTAGCGACGGAACCTCTTGGACTCAGGTGGCCGATACTTTCGATCTCGCGTTATCGAATCCCAAAGTCGGCGTTTTCGTCAGGAAGTTAAATACGGCTATCCCTGTCAAAACTGCGGAATTTACGAATTTCAATTTGAGCGGCACCGTTATCCCTTATTGGAATCCGGTTAGTTCCATTGCCATTACGGGAGCAGGCGGAGCCACGGCTATCACGGCTTTGCACGGCACGTTGCAAATGTCCGAGGCGGTATTGCCCGTGAACGCGGATAACAAATCTGTCATCTGGTCCGTCGCAAACGCCGACGGTACGGCAACGGATCTGGCGACCATCGGCGCCGGAGGATTGTTAACAGCCGCGAAGGACGGAACGGTGAAGGTCATTGCGATTGCCAACGACGGCTCCGGCGTGAAAGGTGAAGCCTTGATCGCCATCAGCGGACAAAACGTCAATGCGACCGTTGCCACGTTAAACGGTCCCGACGCAGTCTATCGGCAACAGCCGTTCGACTTGACCGTTGGCGTAAGTAGCCTGCTCTCAAGCTTCACGACGATGAACGTCGTCGTGAACTACGACCCGAACGTGCTGGAATTTAACACGATAACCGGCAGCAACGGCTCCCTCTCCTTGGCGGACGATGCTTTAAGCTCGCTGAGAAACCATTTCAACGTGCTGGGGAC
>NZ_RBZM01000006.1 GCF_003628305.1 Cohnella endophytica
CGAGTCGTCGATGATGCGTGTGTAGTCAGGTGAAACCTGATTGCAGGATGTCGAGTCGTCGATGATGTGTGTGTAGTCAGGTGAAACCTGAGTACATTGCGACAAACCGTATACATAACAAAACGCCCCGCGTAAGGCAAGAGATCCAAACTCTCTCCTCGTCCTCGCGGGGTGTTTTTTTACGTTCGTTTAAGCCTTAGGTTCCTCGCGGAATTGGCTAAGGAAAGGCTTTGGTACGTCCGTCTCGAACCGCATAAGCTTGCCCGTTACGGGATGCTCGAAGGCGAGCACTCGAGCATGCAGGCCGAGGCGGGAAAACGGCTTCGTCTTCGAGCCGTATTTCTTGTCGTTGGCGATCGGATGGCCCAGATCCTGCATGTGGACGCGGATTTGATTTTTACGTCCGGTTTCCAGATCGACTTCGAGCAAGGAGTAGTTGCGGCTGGCGCGCAGCACCTTATAATGGGTTACCGCATGCTGGCCGTCGTTCGGCGTGAAGCTCGAGTACATCTTGAGCGTGGAAGTTTCCTTGAGCCACGAAGTAATCGTGCCTTGGGTTTTCTTGACCATCCCTTCGACTAGCGCGACGTAGGTGCGTTCCTTCACGACGTCCTTCCAATTGTCTTGCATCTGCTGCTGAACTTTCTCGCTCTTGGCGAACATCATCAGACCCGAGGTGTCGCGATCCAATCGGTGCAGGACGAAAATCCGGTTAGACGGATTCGCGATCCTTACATGCGCCGTAAGTTGGCGGTAAGCGGTCAGCTCGGTTTCCTGCTCGGTCGCGATGGAAAGCAGGCCGGCATCTTTGTTCACGACGATGACCGCGTCATCTTCGTAGACGATCTTAAGGCCGACGAGCGGGGGAGCTACGGTCGTACGATCCTTGCGGACAGTGACGACTTGGCCTGGCTTCAGCGGATGGTTGTACAGCTTCTCTACCCGGTCGTCTACGGATATTTGTCCGTGGGCGAGCAGGGATTTGACGGAATTCCGTCCTTGCGGGGCGAGCTTGTCCAGGAGGAAAACGAGTAACTCTCCCGGTTCCGTTACCTTGAATGTCTTCGGAGGCGTGCTCGTGCCGCCTCTGTTAAAAGCCCCGCCACGCGGGCGGGGCGATGAATGGCCTTTTCTCATCGGAAACTATCGTTCCTTTCGCATACGCTCGCTATTGCACCATTATAACCTATTTAGCGGCGCTCACGAAATTAACGTTATAAGAGACGATCCGGCTTTTCCCGTCAATCCCCTGAAGCCCGGTCACGGTAACCGTATAACGGTCGCCCGCCTTGTATTCCTTCACCCCGTCCGGGCGAAAAATCAAGGCCGAACCCGAGCCGTAGCCGTTGTTTTCCACGTTGAAGTAAGCTCCGGTTTCCGTAACCTTGCGGTTTTTCAAGCCGAGGCTCCACATCTTGTTATCGCTTAATCTCTTCATATAGACCGTCACGTTCTTGTCGACGGGTTTCTTGAATTTCTGCATGTTCAAGCTGATCGACCAAGCATACGAAGGAGCGAACACCTCCGTCGGGAAAGCTCCTTGCGCGGGATAGGCGACGTAGTTATAGTCCACCTTCTTTTTCCGGCTCTGATCGAACACTTGCAGGGCGGAATACGTCCAATCTTCCGCGCCTTCCGCCATCCCGATGCCGATGTTCTGCAATTGCGGATTCAATAGCCATCTGCGATGGCCGAGCACCGGGAGATTGCCCTTATCGGAATCTTCCATATAAGCGTCGATAGAACGAGGGATAATCGGATCGTCATAGCCGAACGATGCGTAGATGTTGGCGCTGGAAGTGGACGCCAAACCTTTGTCGTAGAACGCTTGGGGCATCTCCGCCGGCTTCGGGGGCTTATGGCTGAAGTTGCCTTCCGAGGCGAGCAGCACGGAGCCGTACTGAGCTTGGGTATTCAGAACGGAGGAGGAGACGATATCGTAAGGCAAACCGCTAAGGAAGCGGTAGAAGTTAACGGCGTTTACGCCCTCTTGAATCCGACTCGTTTTCAAGGAACCCGGTGAATAAGTACCGGAAGCTTGAGGAACGACGACGTAAGGTTGATCATCATCCAAGGAAGGCTGCATAAGCTTCTTCCATTGGGCGGCGATTTCCAGAGCCGTATGAACGGGGAGTCCGCTGCTTACTGTCGAGGGAGTCGCAACCGCAGCAGCGGCGATAGCCTGGGGACTCGCGGTATAGCCGGACAGGGGGCATATGGTCAGAGTAAATGCGATTGCGAAAGAGATTCGCTTAAGGTTCATGTTGTCAGCTCGCTTTCGAAAAAGATACCTATACCCTGTATATCGGCTGCAAGAAAATTTTTCCTGTGGGCTTGACGACCTATTCCTGCATCCTGTATAGTGTGTATAACAATATACACACATGAACACTGTGTGCGAGGGGAGACGGCCATGGACCGGAAGCAAGGTAGAAGGTATATCGGAGCTTACTTGTGGAAACGCGAACGACACGGCATCGTTTTCACGTTTCTGTTCGCCCTCTATATCGGAGCGGTGTTGAGTCTTAGCATTAACGATCTCGTCGGAGGCGACGAGGCTCCGCAATATTACCATGGAATGATCGATTGGATTTACGTCACGATGTTGCCGGTATTCGGCACGGTCATGAACAAATCAGCCTTCGGGATGTGGAGAGACGACTTCTATTCGAAAAGGCTCGCCCACTGGCGCACGATGCCGATCCCGATCGCGTCCATCGTTCAGATCAGATACTTGCAAGTCGGTTGCTCGTTGCCGATCATCGGAGCTTGCTTTTTTTTCCTTCAATACGTCGTCTCCCCTCATTTGCGCGAAGCGGTAACGCCTTTGCAATGGGGCGCATGCGGATTGGCATGGCTCGTTTATGCCTTCGCCGTTAACTCGTTGTTCGTCTGGCTGGAACTCGGCTTCGACGGGAAACGATACGTAATCGGTTATCTCGGGTATATGGCACTTATGGCGGCCGTCTGTGCGTTGCTCGCTTGGCAAAAGGTGTACGTGTTCGAAAGCGTGTTGAAGCTCGTGAACGACGGTTACGTATGGCAATTGTTCCTGGTTACGACGGTTGCGGCATCAATCGCGACAGGGGCGGGTTATCGGACGACGGTCAAGCGAATTCGATCAAGGTCGCTGGCTTTGTAACGATACCTGATAGATATAGAAATGAGGTGAGCTTGTGTGGCTGCCGATACGCATAGACGAACAACGTCCCGAGCCTCTTTACCATCAGATTGAAGTGCAGCTTCGCGGGCTCATCCTCGGCGGGCAACTGCAGGAAGGGACGATGCTGCCATCGATTCGGGAGTTGGCCGTAGGTTTGAAATGCAGCGCGATTACGATTCGGAGAGTGTATCAGGATTTGGAGAACGAAGGGCTGATCCGAACCCGTCAGGGAACGGGGACGTTCGTGGCCGGCGTCGAGACGTCCGTTCGCGATGAGCACCGACTGGAACGCGCGAGCGAAGAGTTAGAGCGCGCATTGGAAGCGGGGTTGCAGCTGCACTGCACGTTCGATGAGTTGGAAGGCCTGTTTCGGGACTTGATCCGCAGGAAAAAGGATAGTAAGGAGGGCTCCTCTTAATGACGACGAATGTGACGGAAGCGGCAATCTCATGGCGCGGGGTTAAGCTGCGCAACGAGCAGTTCACGCTCGGCCCATTGGACATCGAGATTCCTCGCGGCATGGTGACCGCGATCGTCGGGCCGAACGGATCGGGGAAAAGCACCTTGTTCCGGTCGCTTCTGGGGTTGGAGCCGATTCGCGAAGGAGAGGCCACCGCTCTCGGAGTTAGGCTGAACGGATGCGAGGACGAGAGCTACAAAAGGGAAGTCGGCTTCTTGCCCGAGAATCCTTACGGGCACGAGAACTCGCTGACGGCGGACGAGAAAGCGAAGTTCGCGTCCGGCCTGTATCCGAATTGGGATTGGGAGAAATACCGCAAGCTGTTAAGGCATTTCGACGTGGACGGCAGCGTAAAGTTGTCTAAGATGTCCAAGGGGATGCGACGGAAAGCGGAACTCTCGATCGCGATGTCGCACGACCCCGAGTTGTTGCTCTTGGATGAACCGTCCTCCGGACTCGACCCATTCGCCTGGAAGACGATGCTGGAAGAGCTCCAGCGCTACATGGAGCCGGGAGACCGGACGCTCGTGCTGGCTACCCATATCCTGGAGGAAATCAGACGACTCGCGGACTATATTCTTTTCCTCTATCGCGGGAAAGTACTCGGATTATACGAGAAGGATCGTTTGCTGGACGATTGGCGCACGTTGGTCGTACAGCTGAGCGCTTCGGGGCCAGGCATCGAGAAGTTAGATGCAACTCCCGGTCTGCAAGGGCTGACGGAAGCGGGACCCGGCCTATACCGGCTGGAAGTCGATAGCCCCGAGCAAGGGGAGCAGTACTGCCGCGCTTGCGGATTCCAGGTGCTAGGCATTCAGCGCATGGAACTGGAAGATATATTAAGCTGTTTGATTCGGAAGGAGGAAGCTAGACGATGAAAGCATTGCAGGTGGAACGCATTATTAAGAACTTTGGGGACAAAACGGCCGTGAACGGCCTAAGCTTCGAGGTGTCGCAGGGCGAGATTTACGGATTACTGGGTGCCAACGGCGCTGGCAAGACGACGACGATGCGGATGATTCTTGGACTTATTTTGCCCGATGAGGGAGATATCCGTTACGCGGGAAAAGCTTATTCTAACGAGCAACTTAGCATGCTAGGCTACTTGCCGGAGGAACGCGGCATGTATCCGAAAATCAAGGTCAGCGATCAGATCATCTACTTGGCGCAGCTTCGCGGAATGTCGCGCAAGGATGCCGACCAGAATCTGAAACGGTGGCTGGATAAGTTCCAGGTACCCGAATATTACAACAAGAAGGTCGAAGAGCTGTCCAAAGGGAATCAGCAGAAAATCCAGTTCATCGCAGCAGTTATCCATAATCCTCGGGTTCTGATTTTGGACGAAGCGTTCAGCGGTCTCGACCCTGTTAACGTGGAGTTGCTGAAATCGACGGTCAAGGAGCTTCGCGACGGGGGAACGAGCATCGTATTCTCCACCCATCGGATGGAACACGTCGAGGAGCTATGCCGCAACATCACGATCATGCACAAATCGAATCCGGTTCTTCAAGGGCCGATCAAAGAGATTAAGAAGAAATTTCCTCAGGAGAGGGTCGTCGTCGCTTCCGAAGGCGATATCTCCGGTCTCGAAAATGTGGCCGGCGTAGTGAACGTGTTGCGGCATGAGCACGGAGGATACGAACTGAAGGTGGACGATCCACAAGCGGGGCAGCGTATTTTGCAGCATGCTTTGGCTCAAGGACCGATAAAGCGTTTCGAAGTATTGGAACCGACGCTGAACGAAATCTTCATTAAGACGGTAGGTGAGAACCATGAATAACAGCTTATGGACGGTGTTGGGATTTACGGTCCGCAATAAACTCCGCAGCAAAGCTTTTATTATTCTGACGGTTATTCTGGCCGTGCTGCTCGTCGTCGTGGGGAACCTCCCCTACTTGATCGATAAGCTCGGCGGCGGAGACAAGGCGACGAAGGTCGGTTATGCGGAAGGCCAACAGCCGGCGATCGTTCAAGGGTTGAAGGATTATTACGCGCATCTGCCCGAGCCGGCCGTCGAGCTCATAGCCGTGAAGGGCTCGGAGCAACAATTGAAGGATGCTCTGGAAAAAGGAGATATTAGCGGATATTTGGCATTCGATGAACCGTCCGAAATCCCGGCGGGTTATTTCCCGAAAGCGACCTATAGCTCGAAGAGCGCTTTCTCGGGCGGAACCTCTTCCTCGTTGACGGCCGCGCTTCAGAAGATCAAGACCGATAAAATCATCAAGGATGCCGGGATGACCGAAGAGCAGAAGCGGCAGCTATCCACTCCGGTTTCCCTCGCAACCCAGAAAGTCAGCTTCTCCAACGAGAAAGGCAAGACGGAAGAGGAGCAAGGCATGGCGATCGGTCTGACTTACGTCATGATCATTCTCTTGTTCATGTCCGTCATGATCAGCGGACAATTGATCGCGACCGAGATTACGGCGGAGAAGAGCTCCCGCGTCATGGAGATTATCGTCACGAGCGTCTCCCCGCTGAAGCAGATGTGGGGCAAGATCCTGGGCACGTTCATCGTAGCCATGCTCCAGCTAGTCATTCTGGTCGGCGCGCTCGTCATCAACCTTCTGAGTCCGCAGAACAAAGATTCGCTCGATAAATTAGGCATCGACTTAAGCTCGATCGATCCGACTCTGGTCGTCTACGCGATTGGCTTCTACTTGGCGGGATTTTTCCTATACGCGACTTTGTTCGCCGCCGTCGGCTCGATCGTTAGCCGCACCGAGGATCTCGGCCAAGCGGTGCTTCCGATCACCATGCTCACCCTCGTCGGCTTCTACGTCGCGATGTTCGGTCTTACGCATCCGGACCACATCTTGATCCAAGTGTGCCAATACGTTCCGTTCTTCGCGCCGTTCCTCATGTTCCTGAGAATCGGCTTGTCCGAACCGGCTTGGTGGGAGATCGTCTTGTCGGTCGGCATTCTATTCGTATCGATTCTGGCGATCGGCTGGCTGTCGGCGAAAATCTATCGCGTCGGCGTGCTAATGTACGGCAAACGTCCTTCGGTGAAAGAGATCGTTAAGGCTATGAGAGCTTATAAGGTTTAGGCGGTTCCTCCGCAGACTCATTGTTCTCTGATTGCATGGGTAACGTCTATAAATGAGACAAATGGTGGGACATGTTTGAGATAAAATGAAAAGTCTTGATTGCCAACAATGTTGGTATATCAAGACTTTTTGCTCTTTTTATACACAATTTTTAGGTGTTAGTCAAATGTGTTTAAATAAGATTGCACCAGATTGGCACACCATTGTTGCTATTGGTAAAAGCATTGATTTTTGAAAGCGAATACATTAAACTTAAATAATGATTAACCGCTTTACTTAATATAACTAAATGCGTTAAGTCTTTCTGAAGACTACTTTGGCAATGAGGTGATATATAAGCGGCTCTCCTAATTTTCCGGTTGATTTCACAATTCAAAGGACGGCGGAAGCTACACGACTGTAAAGACGGTGACGAATCAAGCCAATCCTGCAGATTTTCCTGTAGAATATAATTTTGCTGCAACTACAGGCAGATATGTCAGAATTCTGGTTACCAAGCTGAGAACTCCGGCTCTAGGCGAATCCAGTAGCTACCGCCTGCAACTCGAAGAGATTTCAAGCGATTCAATATTCCTATTAAATACTAACGAGGAGGAGTTTATTTGCGATATTTAAGAACCTTAATTCTAGTGCTTGGTATAAGCTTGATGCTTGGTATAAGCGCATCCTTGGCCATGGCCTCATCCTCACAAACAGCTAACATAGGTATAACCAGCTCTACCGGGTGGGATATATTCACTCCAAACAGCTCATTGAGTGCGGATTACCGTTACGGTCCTTCATTTATTGTGAATGCCGATGCAAGCATCGACATGTGGTCGTGTTCGCCAGGCAGTACAACGAATAATTACCCTTGGGACTACCTGCGTTATACGCGCTCGACCGATGGCGGACATACCTGGTCGGCAGATCAGCTTGTCAGCTTGCCGACTGCAGGCTCTATGGACGCGCTTTCTACGTGTGATCCTGGAATCATTAAGTTTGGCGGCTATTATTATCTGGCTTATGACTCTACAACCAATCGCGGCGGGGTGAACAACCAGATATACGTTGCCCGCTCAAGCAATCCCAATGGACCCTTTGATAAATGGAACGGAACCGGGTGGGGAGGAGAGACACAGAAGCCGCAGCCTTTTATTGCTTATGACGGCAGCCCGTTGGTTTATGGTGCAGGAGGAGTTTCGTTTGTGGTAAATGGAACTACACTCTATATTTATTATACCTGGGTCGATAATAATATGAATCAGACTAGATTGGCAACGGCTTCGACAACCGATGCCAATTGGCCGGGAAGCGTATCTCTTCAAGGCGTTGTACTTAATAAGGGACCGGGTGAAGATCATACCGATATTAAATATGTGGACTCGCTTGGTAAATTCGTAGCCCTTACGACTAATCAATGGGGGAGCGCCAATTCCTACTTGAATATGTATAGTTCAACCGATGGATATACGTTTACGAAAGAATACCAAATGAATGGCGATCCTGTTGCGAAGGCGAGCAATAGCGGTTTAAGCGGAGATGCCAGCGGGCATATTAAGGCAGCCGATCAAAAATTTCTTAGCTATGCAGTGGGTGATCCAACGAATTATCATTGGACGACCCGGTTGTCGCCCATTAGCTTTGCATCATTAAACAGCGGTTATGTTAAAGATGATTTCCAGGCGGGGCTAGGCAATTGGACGACTTATGGGGGGGCATGGACGGTAAGCGGAGGCGAGCTTGTGCAGAGCTCAACGGCGGCTGATCCCGGTTACGCGGCAGCGTCCAATTACGTGTTCGGCGATGCAACCTATGAGACTGATCTCCAAATAACAGCGGCCCCGGATACGGGGAACTGGGCCGGCATTCAGCTCGGTAAAACAATTGCGAATGATACCTGGAGCGCTAGCGGTTATCTTGTATTTTTGCGGGCGAATGGTAATTTGGGCTTGTATAAAGCGGGAACAGGTCAGGTGGTCAGCGATACAGCGACTGGATACAATCCGATGACCGGCAGGGTTCATTTAAAAGTCGTAAAAAGCGGAGATAATATTAAGGTGTTTGTCGGAACGGCAACAACCCCGCAAATCAATTATACGGATAGCGGTGTACCTTTCACTAGCGGTTTTTTTGGAGTCGTGACTAAATTGGTGGGTGCGCACTTCGATAATTTGACGGCTCAGAATAATATTGTCGAGGATTTTCAGACGAGCGCTGCGAATTGGACAGCGAGTGCAGGAACTTGGGCAGTTTCTAGCGGCGTGTATAGACAATCGAATACGGCTTCAGATCCGGGCTATAGCACCTATAATAAAGCGATTTATGGGGATAGTGTCATTGAAGCCGATTTAAAAATCAACAGTGTGTCGGCAGGCGGTTGGGTCGGTGTAAGCTTTGGGCAATCAAATATAGGGGATGCTTATTATACAAGCGGATATATGGTTTTTGTAGATGCCAGTGGCAATGTCTCTATGTATAAAGGAGGCATAGGAGGTAAGGTTGCGTACGTTCCTCAACCAACAGGCGTGAACCCGCTAAACTGGTTTCATCTCAAAATCGTAAAAAGCGGCAAAAACATTCAAGTTTTCGTGGGCAATGTTTCATCCCCTCAGCTTTATTATAACGACCCTGCGGATACACCGGTTTTCGGGAGCGGTTATGCCGGAGTTGTAAATGTCAAAAGTGATGCCAGCTTTGATAATTTCACGATCGATACGCAAAAATCCCCTGGAGGGACAACTGGCATGGGAGCATCGGATCTGCCCAATGTTGCACTTGGCAAAACAGTAACCTCTAACGATTCGTTGGTTCTAACAGATTGGGGACTTAACAAATTAACAGATAACATTGAAGCACCTGCATTTGGTTCCTACGGCTACACAAGTAGCGCGTATGGTTCAAATAATGTAAGCAGCAGCCCGATTTATTTGGAGGTCGATTTGGGCTCCAATCAAAGATTGATTGACATAAAGCTGTTTCCGAGAATTTATGTAGCTGCAGTGGGCGGAGGATCACCCAATTACCCGGTTGATTTTACGATACAGGTAAAACCGGATGGTGGAAGCTACAGTACGGTTAAAACAATTACAAACGGAGCCAATCCGGCCGATTTCCCAGTTGAATATTACATTACCCCAACAACAGCAAGATATGTCAGAATTGTCGTGACCAAGCTAGGCACGCCCTCGGTGGATGATCCAGGCAGTTATCGCTTACAGCTGGAAGAAATTCAAGTCATTCAGCATTTTGCAGATTAAGCTTGATGTTTTCACAAATAACCTAGCTGGCTGCAAGCTGGGTTATTTGTGGTAGGCTCATAATGGATTAATTGTAATCGTTTATGTAAGGAGTTAGTTGCCATTTTCCAATATAAATGGTATCTTAATTATTAGTAAAGCGGTTTAGGAGATGTGGATGATGGTTAAAATGCGTGATGTAGCAAGAGAAGCCGGCGTATCTGAAGCAGCGGTATCTTTTGCTATTAATGGCACGGGTTCTTTATCCGAGGAAACAAGGCAAAGCATACTAAGTGTAGTCAAACGACTTAATTATAAACCAAACTCTACAGCTCGGAAATTGGCTACTAAGAAAACAAACACCATTGGGCTTATTATTCCTAAGCCTGGTCAGGAATTTGTTGATTTTGTAGGGATGGATATTATAAGTGGCATCGGCAAAGTAGCCAGCGACAGAGGCTACAATATTCTGTTGGCGTGGGAAGACGAAATGGGCAGTTCCAAGGTATTGGAGCTTGTGGAGAATGGTTCTGTCGGAGGCTTGACTTTTTTTCTTCCGCTAAATGACCAGAAAACGTTTCAACATTTGAATGATATGAATTTCCCTTATGTTCTGATGAGCCGTGCTCCAAGTGGGTTGCCGTGCAACTGGGTCGATGTCGACAATGTAGATGCGTCCTATCAGGCAACACTCTTATTGATTAAAGCAGGTCATAGGCGCATTGCATTCATCGGCCCAGGCCCAACGGATTTATTAGTGAGCTCGGATCGGCATACAGGGTATCGCCAAGCTTTGCTCAACTATAATATACCTTATGATGAATCAATCGTCTTTCTGGGATTAGGCAATATTGAAAGCGGCAGGCTTGCTACCGAGGGCTTTATGGCTCTTTCTGAACCGCCTACGGCACTAATTACAGGCTCAAGCATGCCTGCAATGGGTGTAATTGAAAAAATAAAAGAGCTGGGGTTAGAGGTTCCTAAGGATCTGGTCATAATTACTTTTGATAATTCATATATCTCAGAAAACTATGGAATAACGGCAATTGATATTCCTACCCATGAGATTGCTCAACAATCCGCAAATCTCTTATTTAAGAAGATTCCAATTACGCACAGAACAGAACCGGAGAATATAGTAATTAAACATAAGTTGGTAGTGCGGAATACGTTTACACCTCTGGAATGAAGCCTTAAGCCTAGATGAAAGCTGTCCTATGAAAAATGGGGCAGCTTTTTTAATTTCCCTAAACAAAGCATTGACAAATGAAAGCGGTTCCCATAAACTTAAATTAAATAAACCGCTTAACTAAATTTATTCAAGGAGGCATGCAAATTAAACGATAGCGGTTTAAAATAGCAAATTAAATATATTTAAGGGGATGTAGTATGAAAAGAAAAATTGGAATATTTGTGATAGCGGCTATACTTGCGATTTCCATGGTTGGATGTAATAAAGCAACGAAGGACTCTGTCCCTTCTTCTTCTTCTTCTGTAGCACCTGCAACTAATGCAGCGGAAACATCGAAGCCCGCCGAGAAGAAAGAAACCAAAACGGTTGTGCTTGCAACCATATCGGGCTACTACAGCACTGCGTTGAAGGAAGCCGCCGAAGCCTATACCAAGCTTCACCCTGAAACGAAAGTAAAGATTGATATTATTAAAGATAATGCAGCCTATAAAACTAATTTTGATGCCAAGATGGCAGCAGGCGGAGATAATGCCCCGGATATTGTTCATACGAACCTGGTTGTTCAGCCCGATCCAACCGAATATATCAATAAAGGTTGGTTATTGAAGCTAAATGACTTTGTGAATGAGCCGAATCCATATAATGACGGAAAGACGGTTTTTGAAGGAATTGATCCGGCTTACCATCAAAATTCTTACGATAACAATGGCAATGTGGCTAACGTCCCATTTGATCTAGTCGGAACCGGCTTTTACTATAATAAAGATATTTTTGACAAGCTTGGCCTAGAAGCTCCGCAAACATGGGAAGATTTATTGGCGGACAGCCAGAAGCTTAAGGATGCAGGCTATATTCCGTTAGCCATGCCGTACCAGTCATCTGAAAGCTGGATGCATACCGCCTTTATTGACTGGAGTGCTCAATCCGTTTACCCTGAGCTGTTAATCTTGCCAGGGGACGCTCGTTATGATGAGAAAGTCGATAGCAAGAATACGTCGATTAAATATTCGGCGGATAACCCGATGTTTGATTTCGGTGCCGTGTATGACCCTGAAAAAGTGCTAAATGTGATTAAAGACAAAAAGTATGACAATCAAGGGCCAGCTGAGAAAAAATGGTGGACCACACTAAAGGATTTATCGCAATTCTATGAACCAGGTTATGCGACAATGGATGACAATTCCGTATATTCCTTGTTTATTTCGCAAAAAGCGGCAATGTTCTGGAGCGGAAGCTGGCAGGTGGGTACCTTGCTTGTAGATCAGCAGAAGCTTAAGGATAAATCATTTAAATGGGGGACCTTTAAATTTCCGAAATTTGCGGCAGAGGATCCATTGTTCCCTGGCAGTCCTCGAGGTATCTTGGTACCAGGCCATACGCTAGGGATAACAGCGAAAAAAGACCAAGAGCAGGTTGAACGCACGAAAGATTTTATGAAATACCTGTACTCCAAAGATGTAGCTCAGAAAATATTCGAACGTACGCTTGAGGTTGGAGAATTTGTACAAGGGCCAAGCTTGGTGCTGGGTGTTGAATTGCCTGCTGCCGTGAATGATTACTTAACAGGCTTCAAGGTTGCCGGAAATATGTCCTACGCGTTGACTAATATTTCAGAGGGTGTTTCCGATGACAAGCCAGCTTCGGATGCCAATCGCCTTGATTTCTATCAAGGAAAATTAACGGTTGAGAAATTCCTCGAGAATAAAGCAAAGTTCGCTCAAAAGCTTGCAGATAAGCAAATTGCTGAGAACAAATATGATCTGGATCCAAAAACAAATCCATAAATAACTAATGGGGTAGGTTATAGTTTAAGCCTGCCCCTTCAGGCTTGGTAAAAACAAATGCATTTAACGGTGGTGGTTTCTATGAAGAAATATGCGGTTTCCTATACATTAATTTCTCCTTCGGTAGCCTTTATTCTGATTTTTATGTACTATCCGCTTTTGTCCGCTTTGTTTCATTCCTTCACTAAGTGGGATATGGTGACTACCCATTGGATTGGGTTTGCGAATTTTGGGCGTGTATTCTCTGATTCTATTATGGGTCTAAGCGTGTCGCATCAGCTTATTTTTACATTGACAGATCTATTAAAAAGTATTATTCCTCCACTGATTGTCGCTGAGCTGATTCATTTATTGAAAGGCAAACGGGCCAAGTATTTGCTGCGTACGGGCTTTGTGCTCAATATGCTGGTTCCCGGCATGGTGGGAACGCTTCTCTGGCTATCCATATACAATCCGAGCTATGGTCTGCTCAATCAATTGTTGAAATTTCTCGGACTCTCGGAATGGACCAGAGCCTGGTTGGCTGAATCCGGTACAGCTTTATGGGCGATTGTAATGTCGGGTTTTCCGTTTATTTCGGGAGTATCGTTTTTAATTTTTTATGCAGCTATCGGGAGCTTGAACAATGAGGTAATTGAATCTTCGCGGATAGATGGTGCAAACGGCTGGCAGGTGTTTACGAAGCTTCATATTCCCATGCTGACGCCGCAGTTTAAAGTGCTGATCATCCTAACAATTATCGGAAGCTTGCAGGATTTTGTGAAAGTCATAGTGTTGACGAATGGAGGGCCCGGGACTGCAACGGTAATTCCGGCCTATACCATGTATGGCGCTGCATTTGCCAGCTCCGAATATGGGTATGCTTCGGCAATTGGCACATGTTTATTTGTAGTTATTTTGGGACTTACTCTGCTCAATATGAAATTTTTAAAAACGAAATGGTAGGGAGTCATATATGAAATTAGGCTGGTTTCCTAGAGGTATTGTTGTAGCTGTTTTGCTCATTCTGCTGATCTTGACTTTAGTTCCCTTATTTCTTTTGTTTTTCTTGTCGGCTAAAGACAATTTGGATGTGCTGATTGATTTCTGGGGCATACCGGCGAAAATTAAATGGGAAAATTATCAGCTTGCTTTTGAGGCGATTAAACTCAGCTTATGTCATTCTTTATTTGTTTGTATGGTTACGATTTTTGGATCGCTTTTATTCGGGTCTCTGACCGGATATGTGATGGCCAGACATACCTTTCCCGGCAAACAGCTGATTTATATTATGCTCCTTGGCGTTATGATGATTCCCGGCATACTTACCATTGTTCCCTTATATTCACTTATCGTTATGCTGAAATTGGATCATACATTCTGGGGTCTGATTCTGCCTTATGTTGCAGGCTCTCAATTATTAGGCATATTGCTTTGCCGCACATTCTTCGAGGGTATCCCTAATGAATTGTTTGAGGCAGCAAGAATGGATGGGGGAACTGAATTATATCTATATCGTAAAATTGCACTGCCGCTAAGTGTATCCATACTGATTACAATCGGTTTAGTAACCTTTCTCAGTGTTTATAACGATTATCTTTGGCCGCTGCTTGTGCTTGATCAATCGCAGCAAACCTTTACAGTTGCTGCGGTTAATCTTTCCAGCGGGGGCAGGCAGGATATAGGGTTAACCTTTGCGGCGTATGTACTGGGAAGTATTCCGACGATTATTTTATTCTCATTCGGGATGAAATATTATGTCAATGCGATGCTGAACGGTGCTGTTAAAGCTTGAAAATAGAAACGAAGCTGAGTAAAGCGGGGAAGCGAAATGGGAGTTGAGCGCTACGGAAATTATACGATGAAAGAGCTTTTATTGCCTATTTGGAAGAACGATATCATGTACTATGAATCTTTACTGCCGATGGCAGCTCTTGATGATCAGGATATTCCCTTTGGACGCCTGTTGTTTGAAGCATGTGAGATTGTCGAGGTTCGCAATGCGGCTTTGGATACGAGATACGAAGCGGGCAAAGATTTCATTTGTCGAGGAAATTTGCTTTTTTTTCCAGAGGGGTCGAGCATTCCTTTACTCACGAGCCAGGAGTTGTATCCAGAGGATAATAAAGAAGGCTGGGTTCAGGAGCGGGTTGGAGGCGGGTATGTCTTATTCAGGGAAGGGCATTTTTTTCATGATAAGCAGATTACCGTAACTTATAAGCATTTGAATAATGAATGGGCAGGACCTGTGCCAGTCTTTTCGAAGAATGGCCTGCTTAAAACTGTTCATAAATTGAAGTCACAAATTCCACTTAAAATCATGCTGTTTGGCGATAGTATTTCCGAAGGGGCAAACTCCAGCGGAATGATGAATACAGCACCTTATTTACCTATTTGGGGAGAGATGGCTGCCGGGTTTTTACGAGAGCATTACCATACGGAGATCAACTTGGTAAACCCTTCTGTAGGCGGAGTAAGCAGCGAATGGGCGGTGAATAACCTTCCCCAATTACTAGCCGAAGCTCCGCCTGAGCTAATTATCCTTGCTTTTGGGATGAACGATGGGACGAATAAAGTGTCGAAGGAGCAATTTACCGCTAATATCCGAGCTATGATACAGGCAGCGAAATCCCGAAATGCTGAAGTGGAGGTTATTGTAATTGCTCCAATTCTGGCGAACCCGGAGACGTTTTTTGCTGGAAATCAAGCATTGTATAAGAATGAATTGCTTCAATTGGCTAACGAGGATATAGCATTAGTGGATATGACCGGAATTCATGAAGAGCTGCTTCGCCATAAGTCTTATGCAGATCTAACAGGGAATAACGTAAATCACCCCAATGATTTTCTGGCTCGATTATATGCGCAAGCGGTTTTGGCCCATTTAATTGAAGAAATATAAGGGTATTCACAAGAAAAACAACATAGAGGAGCTGTACGATGACTAATCTGCCCATGGACGAGATTTTGAAGATCCCTAGGTGGATCTGGGATAAAGAAAAAGCAATGAATCTACATGTCACCTTAAAGACCAGCTTTTATGCAGAGAAAGAGATTAACCATTGCCGGTTGTTTCTTGCTATGACTGGTGGAGTTACAGTTAGATTGGATCAACAGGTCGTTGGACAGCTTGCAGAGGGCGGCGATCAGCTTGCTTCATTCATCCAACTGGATTCTTTTCCAGAAACCCTGAGCGAAGGAGAGCATGTAATTGAGCTGGAAATCAAATGCAGCGAAATCATGCCGGTATCCCCTGTCAGTATCCATCTTTCTGAGCGGCTAGTTGGGTGTGTGGGTTATTTGCAAGGAGACGGCTTCTGGATACCAACGGATGAATCATGGCAATCCAACGGGGAACAAGCTGCATTGGTTTGTGTCTATGGAGACGAACCCTATGGCGATTTGGAGAATAGCCCGGAGTGGTTTGCCAGAGGGGGATTTGAAGATATTGTCACAGAATCCATAGTAGATTTTGAGGTTCATGCTGCAGCTGGTTTGGCTAGCAAAAGAAAAAATGAAGGCCTAAGTGTGGAGGGTATCCATACAATGGAGCAGCGGCCAATTGAGATAACCAGAGTTGTAAAAGATATCTTCTATCATTTGCGCAAGCAAAGAGAATGGCAGGAGCTGCGGCTGCAAACCGCATCCTGGGAGTTGTCTAATTCACCTTCGTTAATCGTGGATCTGAACAAAGAGTACAATGCGCGGTTTCACTGCAAGAATAATTCCGATCACCCTGTTCAGGTTATTTGGCATGGAGCCGAGTCGTTATGGGAGCTGGAGCATTATGAGGGGTGTATTACAGAAGCTTTTACACTTCCGGCACGGGCAGATTTTGTGACTTTGCCTCAAGGAAACCGCTACTATAAAATACATCTGCTAGGCGAGATAAATCTTCCTTTCTCCCTTGAGTTTCAATTCGAAGCGCTGCAGGTTGCCTTAAACCAAAAAGGCCATATTCAATCCAATCTTCCCATGATTGATCAAATTTTTGAAGTATCCGTTCACACGAATCGGATTTGCCACCAGATCGGCTTATGGGACGGCGTCAAACGCGACCGGTTAAACTGGGCTTATGATTTCTACCTTGCGGGCAAGGCGGATTATGTACTGTGGGATGATCTTTCCGTACTGAAGAGGTCAATTACCGAAATCGGAAAAGGTACGCCTTATGGCTATTGGATGAATTCAATTGCCTCTTATACGTTATGGTGGATTAATAATCTGTGGGAGTATTATTTCTACACGGGCGATCGTCAATTTGTTATAGACAATAAAGCTGATCTGCAAAAACATATAAGTTGGATTGAAGCTAATATAGATGAAGAATCGGGCGGTTTAATTAAAAACCTGACGAATTTAATAGAGTGGATTCCGATTTCGGACGAAGAAATGCAGATAAGCATGGATGCTTTATTCAAGCTGACGAGCATGAATATCGAAAAGCTGATGAAATGGATTCCGGAGCTTGAAATTGAAGTCGATTGGAAGTTTCCGCTAATTAATGAAGCGCAATTCCTGCAAGCCGAGACGCTTATTACGCCATTATTAGGCATCTTAAGCGGTTATGTCTCTTCCGGTAACGCCCGGGCTTTTTTGCGGCAGCGTGAAATAAATGATCCTGTTACTCCCTTGTCGGCGTATTGGTTTGCCGAATGCTGCTCTCAATTTGGCTTGCACGAGAAAGCTTGGAGCACCATTGAGCTGGTGTGGGGTACGATGCTTAAAGAGGGGGCATCCACCTTTTGGGAAGGGATAACTTTAGCTAAAGGCAGCGACTATCATCGGGCATTGACAACATACACGGCTTACAGCTCCTATCGGATGAGCCTTTGCCACAGCTGGTCGAGCACACCCGTACAATGGATTTCAAAATATCTGATTGGCGTTGAGCCTTTGGAGCCCGGATACAGCAAAGCGCGGTTTCTTCCCAATTCTGTAGGGGGGATGAGTCGTTGCCAAGGTACGGTAAACACACCGTATGGCGTTATTCAGGTTTCGTGGCATATGAATGAGCAAGGAAGCATTTTATCTGATATCACGGCTCCCCCGGAAGTTGAGCTGCTGCAAGCTATTCCTACTAAAGGGTAAAGCTGTGAAGAAGGAGCATTCTTATGGACAAGCAATTATTCAATAGTCCAAGTGTAGATTTCCGCCCTGTACCTTTTTGGTCGTGGAACGGCAAGCTGTCCAAGGAACGGCTGCTTCAGCAAATCCATTCCATGCAGGAAGCGGGGATGGGCGGCTTCTTTATGCACGCGCGGTCGGGACTGAGTACCCCGTATCTGCAGGAGGATTGGTTTGCCTGCGTAAAAAGCTGTGTAGATGAAGCCGATTTGCTCGGGATGAAAGCCTGGATTTATGACGAAAATGGCTGGCCCAGCGGCTATGCGGGGGGAGCGGTTCCCAGGATGGATCGCGCCTTCCGGGCGAAGGCCTTGGTCATGGAAGCTGTGCAACGGGCAGAAGACGATGAATATCGCTTGATTGCCAGTCGGCCGGCCGAAGACGGAAAAGCTGCGAATTATTACTACGAGTGGGTACAGCCCTTGGGGCAGGAGAGATTTGAGTTAGCTTCTTACGTGGATTTATTGCATCCGCAAGTCACCCAAGCATTTATTGAAAGCACCCATAATCGATATAAAGACGAAGTCGGCCACGATTTTGCGGGTACGATTCCTGGTGTGTTTTCGGACGAGGCTTGTGCTTTACTCTGGTTGGATCCTTCACGACCGGCACTGCCATGGACGGAAGGATTTGCAGCCATTTTCTACAACAGCTATGGCTATGACTTGATTCCGCTGATTCATTATTTGTTTATTGAAGAGGAGTCTTATAAAAAGGTACGCTACGATTATTGGCGTCTGGTTATGGACCTGTTCGCAGAAAATTACGCAAAGGCTGTTTATCAATGGTGTGAAGCCGAGGGCTTGTTTTTTACCGGACATTTGATGGCTGAGGATAACCTGGTATATCAAATGGAGTGGGTTGGAGACGTCATGCGCCAATATGAATACATGCATATCCCCGGATTGGACCATTTGGGGCGCCAAATTCACAAAAGCAGCATGGAATTGAGCGAGGCTTCCTATACGACTGTCCTTTCCGCCAAGCAGGTGTCCAGCATTGCGCATCAATTGGGCAAAGAAAGATGCCTGTCTGAATTGTTTGCTTGCGCGGGTCAAGGGTTTGATCCCGGGCTGCAGAAATGGATGATCGATTGGCATCTGGTGCATGGAATTAATTTGTTCAGCCCGCATTTGCTGCCCTATTCGTTTGCGGGCGAGGGGAAACGCGATTATCCTCCGACCATTGGGCCTCAGCAGCCGTGGTGGAAGGATTACAAGGTGCTTTCCGATTATCAAGCCAGAATGTGTTACGCCCTCACCCGGGGAAAAAGGGTTGCTCATCTCCTGGTGCTTCACCCTATAGAATCAGCCTTTGCAGAGTACTCGCCGCTGAATGCCAATTCCGTGAATCAGAAGAATGCCGACCTTGAAAGGCTGTCTCTCCTTCTGTTGGATCATCATCTTGATTTCGATTTCGGAAATGAACATTTTATGGGGCGTTATGGTGAAGTGACTGAGGATGGGATTCGTGTGGGGGGTTGTGTTTACCGTACCGTCATTATTCCGGATTGCTCCAGGTTTCGTCCGTCCACGCTGCGGCTATTGCAGCTTTTTGCCGAGAAGGGCGGTAAGATCTGGGCAACTACGGCGCTTGAAGAGCTGCGAAATGGAATGCCTGATATAAACGGATTAGCTATACATCCTTTTTCCGTTTCCGAGCTGGCCGTTGAATATCCGCAGGGCGCAGTAATAGAAGGGGCAGACAGCCGGCATATTTGGATGCATGAAAGAATCGACGGCGATGATAAGCTGTTTTTCATGGCAAATCTATATTTAAGTCACGAACCCGTACAGGTAACGATTAAGCTTGAGGGGTATGTAAAACCGCTGCAATTAAATGCAGAGACTGGTGAGACACTGGAAGTGCCATTTCTGCATCAAGAGAATAAGACGATAATCGAATGGGTGTTCCTGCCAAAGCAATCGCTGCTTATTCAAGCTGTCCCATGTGAGGTACAGCTTAAATCTGCTATTTCCGGTAAAAAAAGAACGAATCATAGATCAGCAGCTTCTGCTGCGTTTACGTTCAAGCCCTTAGACCTGAACACGGTCGTACTGGATACATTCTTTAGAAAAAATCAAGCGGATCTGCAATGGGAAGCTTCGGCATCGCTGGCTCATTGGAGGCGAAATCAACAATCCGAAGTAAGCGGCGAACAATACAAAGCTTATTTTGCCGTTGATGATCAAGCCTTGTCCATCCCGCTTTATGCCGTAGTGGAAGCGCAGTTAGGGAATCGCATAAGCTGTAATGGGCAAGATTTGCAGCGCTCTTCTCTTACCTGGCTGGATGCAGATTGGATTTGCTATGAAATTCCCCGCGATTTATTAATTGCAGGCGACAATAGCTTGGAGCTGGAGCTCATTGGCAATACGTGCGGGCTAATGGAGAATATCTATGTGATTGGCGAGTTTCAAGTCTACTTCACCGGCGAAGGACTTCCGTTAATTGTAAAACCGGATTATTCCAGCCTAAGAGCGGGAAATTTAACGGATCAAGGCTTCCCTTTTTATGCGGGAAGAATGGAATTGCTTACTCTTTTGAATATAGAAGACTATGGTGTAGATCCTGAAGAGGAAAAATGGTGTATTCGAATTTCGCAATCATCAATTGCCTCTGCAGTGCTCTGGGTCAATGGAGTGGAATGTGGAGTAAGAGCCTGGGATCCATGGGAATGGGAAATTAACAAAGCTGAGTTGGGAAATAGCTGCGAGCTGCGTTTAGTCATCAGCAATACTTTGCGCAACCTGATCGGACCTCATCATTATCAGAATGATGATCAATTGAATTTTATAACTCCATCGCATTTTTGGGATATGGATCATTGGTCAGAAGAGAGGATTTTAGTGCCATTTGGAGTAGACAAGCTGTATTTGGAAAAGGAGATTTTGGAATGAGCGAGCTCCAGAATGATTTACTAATTGAGCATGAGAACATGTTCATCCGATATGTTAACAGTGAGAATGGACTTAAGCAGCTGAGCTTCAACCCTGAGAAGACGCCCAAGGAACCGGTGCAGGCTGTGCCATTTCCCAATTTCGAGGTTGCCGTTGCAGGAAGACCCTATGGACATGCTTCTGCACTCGTATCCGGGCTGACTAATCTCCCGTCAGAGATGGTACTGAAAGATATAAAAACGAGCTTAGAGAATGTTCAATTTACTTACATCCATCCGACACTTGGTTTGCGCATCCAGGTAGATATGCAGCTTATTCCGGGTTCATCCGTTATTCGCCAGCAGACAACAGCATACAATGATAGTCAAGCTCCTATTGTGTTGACCCACTTATCCTCCATGTGTATGCAAGGAATTGCAACCGACGGCTGTCGTCCTTGGCATCACAGCGATAAAATCAAAGTGCATTATTGTCTGCAGACTTGGAATGGCGAAGGCCAATGGCGTTCCGGTAGTTTGGAGGAGCTGGGACTGTACCCGACCTCTACCCATCCAAGCTCCTCAACCGTTCATTTCTCATCCATTGGCACTTGGAGCACAGGACGTTATCTTCCTATGGCAATAATTGAGGATTTGGAGACAAGCAAAACGTGGTATTTTCAAATTGAAGCCTCGTCCGATTGGCAGTTCGAAATTGGACATCGCGGTTCGTGGACAGACGAAAAAGGAGCCTTGTTCATTCATGCCGATGGAGCGGATGAGCGAAATGGGGGATGGACGAAAACGCTGGCTCCCGGCGAAAGCTTTACTTCCATCCCTGTAGCTTTCGGTTGCTGCAAAGGCGACTTGACAGCAGCCGTTAAAGAATTGACATCATATCGCAGGTATATTTTGAAACAGCAGTACTTGGACCAACGGCTCTGTCCGATCGTTTACAACGACTACATGAATACATTGTGGGGAAATCCAACGAGGGAAAAGCTTATCCCGTTAATTGATTCCGCTTCAGAGGCCGGGTGTGAGTATTTTTGCATCGATGCCGGATGGTTTGGGGGAAAAGAAGCTTCATGGGGAGACGGATTGGGTGATTGGAACCCCAGCGATGACAGATTTGGCGAAGATGGCCTTCAAGGAGTTCTGGAGTACATAAAATTGAAAAATATGCATCCAGGATTATGGCTGGAAATGGAAGTTTGTGGCGAGAAAGCGGAGCTGGCCAAAAAACCGGATGCTTGGTTTATTCAAAGGTACGGGGTTCGCATTGGCGGCGGTGCACGCTGGTTTTTGAATTATGAGAATGCTGATGTACGCTCTTATATGCATCATGTCATAGAGCGATTAGTCGCTATGGGCGTACGCTTTATCAAAAATGACTATAATTTGGGAATGAATGCAGGGGATGAAAGGGCCGGCTTATCCGCTTCAGAAAGTCTTATGAATTCTGTGCTGGCTTTTTATCGGTTTATAGATGAGGTTAGGTCACGGCACCCTGATCTGATCCTCGAGAATTGCGGTTCCGGTGCCATGCGTTCCGACTATGGAGTCTTGTCTCATTTTCATATGCAAAGCTCTAGTGATCAAGAGGATTATACCCAATATCCATCTATTCTCGGTGGCAGCTTGGCCGCTGTTTTACCTGAACAACTAGGGATCTGGGCTTATCCCTATCCGTTGCTGCATGGGGATATAGCACATCCAGAACGGATGGAGCAGGGTTATTACATGCAGTCTATGCAGGACGGAGAGCAAACTATTTTTAATATGATCAATGGCATGTGCGGCAGCTTGTATTTATCCGGACATCTCAATTATGCGGATCCCTTGAACAAAGCATTAATTCATGAAGCTGTCTCTTTATACAAAAAGGAAAGGGAGCATATTCAGAGCTCTTATCCGCTCTGGCCTCTGGGATTTACCCGAATTAATGCCAAAAATTCTTGGGCTTGTGTGGGCTTATCCTCTTGTAACAATGATCGTATTCTATTGGCGGTCTGGCGTTTGGGAAGCTCGGAAGCTTATCAAACCCTTCCATTGCAGATGTGGCAAGGTAAGTCAGCCACTGTTAAACAAATTTATCCTTCCCAAGGATACGAAAGCCAATATTATTACAATGAAGCTAAGGGCTGTCTGACTGTTCATCTGGATAAAACGTACCAAGCCCGCTATTATGAAATAAGGTATGATGGGATATATTTTCAACAAAATTGAAGAAGTGTTGAGAGCATGAAATCATCATGTTTATGTTCAAATTGTTCAGTGAAAACAAATCAAAAGATGAGTTTCAGGTCTCATTTATAACCAAAAAATCGCCTGTTATGGCAACCTTTTTGTCTCAGCTATAGACGTTACCCACAGGTACCTCAGTATGAGTAACGGGTATAGTTGATACTCTTTACCCCGATAATTGAGACATTTCAAGTCATATGTTTGAGATAAAATTCAAAACCAGTAACAGCAAGATTCCTTGCTATTACTGGTTTTTTTCTTTCGGATATAAGATGTTCTGGTATTGAATATCGATTCTAGAAGCACACGAGAAATTGATTCTTCTATTCTTGATTTGGGTTATACTTGTAAAAACAGATTTTGTTGGAGGTGCATTGTGAAGCGTTGTTTTCCATTTTTAATAGTTTCTGGTTATTTTTGGGCAGGTGCTATTTTTCAAGGTTACTTTTATGGGATTTCTTATCTGACAGCAAACATTATTCTGATTATTGGATTTATCATTACCGGACTATTAACTAATGAAATTAAAGTCCATCGATTTCACCTAATCCTATTCCTATTTGCGGCAATCTATTGGATTTCATTGTTATACGCGGCTGACTTTGAACAAGCTCTGCTGGAAGCCTCCAAAGTGAGCATTTTAGTATACCTGTCACTGTTTATTATGATGCTTGATCGTAAGGGGATGGAAAGTGTATACAAACACTTCATCTGGATCGGGTCATTTCTTACTGTCCTTGGCATTTTGTTTGATATGTTTCGGAACAACCGTCTCGAATCAACAATGCAGTATGCAAATTCGTTAGCGATTTTTTTACTCGTTTGTTTGAGCTTATCGATGCTTTTTTACCTATCCACCAAGAAAAAAATATATTTGTTATTCCTATCGATAAACTGCCTGGGGGTGTTGTTAACTTTCTCAAGATCTGTTTGGATTCTTTGGCTATTGGTTTTGATTGTCTTGGTATGCATATACCCTCAAATCAGGAAAAGAGCCCAATTAACTTATATTGCCGTTGCGCATATTACGGGCGTAGTATTAGCTTTCGTAATTAGAAAGGATCAATTCGCCTTTTGGAACAGAGTGAAGAGTATTCAACCTCAAACCTCAGAACTTCAATATCGCTTTTTGAATTGGCATGACAGCTTGAATATGCTTCGGGACTACTGGCTGACAGGTTCGGGTGGCGGTGGATGGAGTTTACTCATGCATCTTTACCGTTCTCAAGATTACTATGTGAAATATGTGCATAATCACTTATTGCAATTGTTACTGGATGTTGGAATTATTGGACTCTTTCTTTTTGGTTGCTTGATTGCAATGTTTTATTATCAATCGGCCACTTCTAAATACGTGGCTGAGCAAGACGCATTATGGAATTCTGGCGGTATGGTTATCACAGCTTTGCTTATTTTGCATGCCGGATTTGATTTTGATTTTAGTTTTCCTTTTATCTTCGGCACATTCATTTGTATCATGACTTCGGCGTTTAGGAACGATAATGCAGAAAATGTCGGGTACAGAATCAAGATCCGCTCCCAATGGGGGTATGTTGCGTTCGGTGTCAGTTGTACTCTTATTATTTTGTTCATTTGGTTGTGTGTTGGATACTACAACAAAGAACGCGGAATGCAACTTATTGAAGGAAAAGAGTGGGCACTGGCTCAAAAACACTTCACTCAGGCAGAATCCATTATTCCATGGGCGAATACGGTTTATTACGAATCCGCAAAAGGATATGTGATACTTGGAAACGAAACGCAAAAAATAGATATGTATAAAGCAGCTGAGGAACAATTGCAATCGGCACTAAAGTTTGTACCAGAAAATGACCTATATCGAGAATTATTGAATGATGTCGAAAAAACACTTCACAATAAGTAGATAGCCATGATAAATTGTAAAGGATAAATATTCCAAATTAGATAAGGAGAAGATGCATTTGAAAGGATTGCTTAGAAAGATATCTGCACTAACTGCTTTTACAATTCTAGGAATTATGCTGTTCCCGTTATTTGCTTCAGCAGCAACTATGATTCAAACTACTTATAATCATGACGCAAAAAAGCTTTATACCAGCGTGTATAGTACGGATCCATCAAAGGTCAAAGTTGAATATAAAGACCAGAATGGATTATTGCATCAAATGTCAAGCTCTAATACAGATTCTAGCACTGATATTGTCGGATATGATGATGCGAATGTACCTTATTACTCCAAGAATTATCAAGTAGATTTGAATGTGGCTCCGGAGTGCGTCAAGGCCACGGATGGAAATACCGTTTATGTGCCCAAGAAAGAATATTCTGAAAACCCTTGGGGAAAGTTTACTACTTATGATTATTCCAATGTGAATTTGGATGCCTATCGTATATCGGGAGAGCAATATTTTACTGAAGATCAAATGGGATATTATCTTAACCCAGGAGATGATTTATTTAGCTTTACTCCAAAAATAAGCAATAACGAAACCTTTGACGCTATTCAAGTAGAGTTTCCGTATGACTATATACAAGGCATTGAAACTGAAGTGGATTTTGAAAATATAAACGCAGATGATTTTGTGTTAGAAGATGTGACAGATGGTAAAACTGTTCTGATAGACGATTTGATTCGATACAGTGAAGGTTATAATAATGTCTTAATAATCAAATTTGCTGATGAATTAGTCGATGGCCACGAATATAAATTGAGTTTATCGGAAGATAGCATGAATGATAGCTTAATCTATCTGCCTGATGCTTCCGGTCTTGCAGCAAATGTTTATGCGGGGAAATATATTGAAGGTAACTACGAGATCAATGGTGAAATTTACTCCTACCATTTTGTCGACGGATATAATCTAGCTCGTTTTGCAGATGTTCCGAATACGCAGGGATCAGTACCTCTTGCTGAAAATGGGGAAACTACGGGGTGGGGCGAACTTGAGCAGCCCGGCAGTTGTGTTCAAACTTATACATCGCCAATCACGACAACTCCGACAGACACGACTCCCCCCGTGTCTAAAGATAATCAAGTAATTAGCGAGAAGGATTTAAAAAATTCGCAAAATGGTAAAGTGAAAGTCGAGCTAGAAAACGGCAAGAAAGAAGTAACGCTGCCTGCCAACGTCACGACCGCGCTTGGAGATAATAAACTCGAAGTGCGTAACGATAAAATTTCAATCGAAATTCCAACCGATGTATTAAAGCAGCTTGAAGGATTGGTCACCCCCGAGGAATTGAAAAATGCCAGCATCTCTTTTAAGTTCGATCAAGTCTCACAAGAAGATGCCGGGAAGCTGATTAAAAATAAAGACGGCATAACATTAGCTGGGGATATTTATGAATTTCAGATCTCCATCACGACAAAGGATGGTAAGGAATCTAAACTTAGCAGCTTTAATAAACCGATTTCAATCAAGCTGAAAGTAAATAACAATACAGACAAGAACTTACTTGGTATTTACTATATATCGGATAGCGGTCAATTTGAGTATGTTGGAGGGGAAGTCGTTGGCGGTGAAATCGTTGCCAATATCCAACACTTCAGCAAATACGGGGTATTGGAATACAATAAAATATACGTTGATGTTCCTTCCTCTCATTGGGCAAATCAAGCGATCAAAATTTTGTCTGCCAAACATATCATTTCAGGGGTCAGCACAACGGAGTTTGCACCATCCCGAAATACGACACGAGCCGAATTCGTATCATTGCTTGTTAATGCATTAAATCTCAAAGCTTCCGGAAAAGCTGCGTTTACGGACGTGGATTCGTCCAAGTCGTATGCTTCCGCAGTGGCGGCCGCGTATGAAGCTGGAATCGTAAGAGGAAAAAGCGAAAACCTGTTTGCGCCTGACGCTTTAATCTCCCGTGAAGAAATGGCCGTGATGATTACTAAAGCGTTCGAAATTAAATCCGGCAAAAAAGCGGGCGAAGCTGCTCAAAGTTCTTTTACTGACAATGCGCAGATCAGCTCTTGGGCGAAATCATATGTTAATGTAGCAGCCGAGTTGGATTTAATGAAAGGAAGCGGCGGCAAATTCTCGCCTCGAAATAACGTAACTAGAGCAGAATGCGCACAGATTATTCTAAACTTCATAACAAAATAGATATTTGCAAATAATCTTCGAAAATGATGAAAAGTGGTTGAGTAGGATTGAATTCCATTCAACCGCTTTTTCAATTGCCGATATATTCACAACTAGTAATGCTACTGAGCAGGAAGTGAAACCAACGCTTCTAAGAAAAGTGGCGATCCATCATGCCAGGAGTGGCAGACCAAAAGATATATTCCCCTTATTAGGACAAAGAAGCAGGTGTAACCTGCTTCTTTGTCCTTTTTCGCTTCCAACTTTCGGCTTCTTTATAAACTGTCTTCAGTCGATTATGCCTTTACGCGGAGGTTATTTCTTCATCGGCAGAAGAATTTCCACTGTAGTGCCTCGTCCTGGTTCACTACTGAAATGAGAATGGTGCCTTGTTCTTCATCGCTTTCCAGAATTCCATGAACAATAGCATTCTCCACGATCGGCTGCAAGGTAATTTTGGAGATGGGGCAGTCGAGGAGTTTTTCGGGCACATCGATAATCAGACGGATCGAATCGGGATATCTCAGATTTTGAATGGCCGCGTAAGCTTTCACATGCTCGAGTTCATCCTGCAAACTTACGTAATCCTGACCTTTGTTCAGCCCCAGCTTATAGAAAGAGACGAGCTTCTGCACCATGTCCGAAATGTCCGGCAGCCGATGATTGATAGCTACGCAATTGATATAGTCCAGCGAATTATAGAGCAAATGAGGATTGATCTGGGCTTGCAGCGTGCGCAGTTCGGAATGTTTCAGTTACTGGCCGAGTTGAAATTGCTCCGTCAGCAGGCCGGATATTTTTTGCGACATATAGTTATAAGTTCGTACCAGCTCCCCCAGTTCATCTTTGCTGGAATATCCTTGTAAAAACGATTCACCCTTGCTACAATAAATCGTGTACGATATATGAGAGAGGTACAAAGAAATGAAAAAAATGCTGAATCGCTACGTACTGACGGACGAAATCTATTCCCTCTTGAAGGACCGTATTTTGAACCACGATATAGCACCAGGCGACAAAATCAATATCGATCAATTGGGCCGCGATCTAGAAGTCAGTAACATTCCGATTCGAGAAGCTTTATCCAGACTCGCTGCGGAAGGTTTAGTCGATAACGTTCCGTTTAAGGGCATGTACGTGGCCAAAATGTCGTTGCAGGAATTGGACGAAATGTTCGAGCTTCGCATGGAATTAGAAGGCTTGGCTATCAGAAAAGCCGCGTCGAGAATACCTGTTTCCGAGTTGGAAAAACTGCAATCGGAAATGCAAAGACATTCTAACGTGGAAATCGCGGAAACCGAAGAGAGAATTCAATTTGTGGCGGATATGAACCGAGGGTTACACGGCTTAATATTAGAATACTGTAACAATGAATCCTTAAAAAATCTTGTCGAAATGTATATTGAAAAAATCCAAAGATACTTGTCGATGTGTCGGAAGGATCTG
Source organism: Cohnella endophytica (assembly GCF_003628305.1). Lineage (GTDB taxonomy): Bacteria > Bacillota > Bacilli > Paenibacillales > Paenibacillaceae > Cohnella > Cohnella endophytica. Next base: position 28,618 of record NZ_RBZM01000006.1, read on the forward strand.
GGTCAAAAGCTGATTCATGACGAATGGGATGAACATATGCTTATCGTCCGGCAACTGATAAATAAGGACATTCAAGCGGCAGAGCAAGCTCTGAAGAGGCATCTGGAAAACTCGTACAAACGGACAAGAGAGTTCTTTGTATAAGTTTTTTTAGGATAAATCATGTACGATATATTATAAAGGAGAGTGTGCTCATGATTCTATCCGGGAAAACGACTATCGTAACCGGAGGCGCATCCGGAATAGGCGAAGCCATCGTCCGTTTATTCGCGGCGCAAGGGGCAAACGTTGTAATCGCCAATCGGACGGAGGCGGATGCCTCCCGTCTTACCGAACAATTGCTCTCCTCGGGAGCAAGCGTCATGGCCGTAAGAACCGACGTTTCCAAGGAAGAAGACGTTAAGGAACTCATACGTCAGACGATTGAGCGATTTGGTCAAATCGATAGCGTGGTGAATAACGCCGCAGCGATCATGCCCAAATACTTAGAAGAGTTTGAAGAAGAAGAATGGGACCGGATCTTCAACGTGAATTTGAAAAGCGTGTTTTTTATGATTAAACATTCAATCGCCGAGCTAAAGAAGACGCGAGGTTCGATCGTCAATATGTCCTCTCTCAACGGGTTAATCGGGCAAAAAATGAATCCCGTTTACGCGGCGACAAAAGGTGGAATGAATGCTTTGACGAAGGCATTGGCGTTGGATTATGCCCCTTATGGCGTTCGCGTAAACTGCATTTGTCCAGCTGGCGTTACAACGCCTTTACTGGATAAATGGATTCAACAACAGGATGATCCGATAGCGACCATACAGGACTTGAACGACATGCATCCGCTTGGGAGGCCGGCAACTTCCGAAGAAATCGCTCAAGCAACGTTATATCTTGCAAGTAGTCAATCCGGTTTCGTTACCGGCGTTGCTCTTCCCGTAGACGGCGGAGCATCGCTCGGTTATTAATAGATTTTACTTTACCAGCAAGGGAGATGGATCAGATGAAAATCACGAAAGTGGAAAGTTTTGTCCTACACGTACCGATTACGCCTCCGATTACGGACGCCATTAACGTTGCGACGCATTGGGGATTATCCGGCGTTCGCATCTACACGGACGAAGGGTTCGTAGGATACGGTTACACGGGAACTTGCGCGCATGGCGACGATATGATCGTGGATACGATCGAGAAGTATTACGCTCCGTTGCTTATTGGCAAAGATCCGTTCATGGTTAAAGAGCTCTGGGACGACATGCGGTTCGGCAAAATGCACTGGATCGGACGGTCGGGCGTGACCCATATGGCGCTGGCGGCGGTCGATATCGCGTTATGGGATATTATGGCAAAAGCTTCGAATAAGCCGCTTTGGCAGCTTCTCGGAGGCGCTAAGTCTAAACCGATTAAAGCTTATAATACGAACGGCGGCTGGTTGAACTGGTCGAAGGAACGGTTGTTGAAAGACGTTACGGAAATCGTAGAGCAAGGTTTTACCGGAGTCAAAATCAAAGTCGGCAAGCCGGACCCGCGCGAGGACTACGATCGGTGCAAAGCGGTCCGCAAAGCGATCGGCGACGACGTTATTTTCATGATCGACGTGAACCAACAATGGAACATCAATACCGCGATGACATGGGGTAAGAAGCTGGAGGAGTTCGACTTGTTCTGGCTGGAAGAACCGCTTAATCCGGACGACATTATGGGCCACAAAAAGTTGGCGGACGAGTTAAATGTTCCGATCGCGCTGGGCGAACACGTATATAACAAGTATGCTTTCCGTGATTATATCCACCAAGGCGCCGTCGAATATTGCCAAGTCGACGTTACGCGGGTCGGCGGGATTACGGAATGGTTGCAAGTCGCCGGACTCGCTGCGTCTTATGATGTCCCGATCTGCCCGCATGTCGGGGATATGGGGCAAATCCACCAGCATCTCGTCGCCTCTACGCAAAACGCAATCATGCTAGAGTACATTCCGTGGATCAGACATATTTTCGTAGAGCCTGCTACCGTGAAAGACGGCCATTACGTACTTCCCGAAATGCCGGGAGCTTCGACCGAAATCATGCCTGAGTTGTTTAAACAATATCGCGTAAGATAGGCTGGTGAAAGGCGATGAAAATCGATGCGCACCAACATTACTGGAAACTTTCGCGAGGCGACTACGGATGGTTGACTCCGGATCTTTCGATTCTCTACAAAGACTTTTTGCCGGGTGATTTGGAGCCGATTTTAAGTGAGTGCGGGTTCGATAAGACGATTGTCGTCCAAGCAGCGGCTACCATTGAAGAAACGGAATTTCTTCTCGGCTTAGCTGAACGGTTCGATACGATTGCCGGCGTGGTCGGATGGGTGGATATCGAAAGCGACTATTTCGAATATCAAATTAATACATTAATGAAACATCCCAAGTTTGTCGGTGTGCGAATCATGCTTCAGGACATTGAAGAACCCGATTATGTCCTGCAGCCGCAAATCGTTAAGGGGCTTCGCTTGCTTGCGGATCGTGATTTTCCAGTCGATTTGCTTGTGAAGGAGCATCAGCTTCCTTCAATCGCCAAGTTGGTGAAACTCGTTCCGCATTTGAGGGGCGTAATCAATCATATCGGTAAACCTAATATTGCCTTGAAAGCGCTGGACCCATGGACGAAGTGGATCGATGAGATTGCGGCAAACCCGAATATTTATTGCAAATTATCGGGCATGGTGACGGAGGCAGATCATCGGCAGTGGACTCCCAGCGATATCGAGCCGTATATCCTTCATGCATTGAAAGCATTCGGAACAAAAAGACTTATTTACGGGAGCGATTGGCCCGTCTGTTTGTTGGCCGCTTCCTACTCGCAAGTCGTGGACGTCGCGGAACGCGCATTGCCTAACTCGACAGCTGCGGAGAGGGAAGATTTTTACGGCAATAATGCGTTGAGGTTTTATAAGCTATAAAAATAAAATGTTGCGTAAAGCCCAAGAGACCCGGGAAATCACCGGTTCCATTGGGCTTTTGCTGTACACTCTCCGGTACACGGATGGCGTGGAAGAGAATTGATGGGCCAGTCCAAAGTCGTTTTCCTTCGAGTCAACGTCGTTTTAGATAAAAAATCTTGTTCTGAGCTAAAGATTAAGGCGGATTAGATCCCTACAATTATAATGAACGCGTTTAATTACTTTCGAGGAGGAGAACAAAATAGAATTCAAAGGGTTTCAGTTATATTTGGAGAATAATCCAACAAGGATGTAGGGATTTGGCTACGAGCACTTGTTTATCAATTAGCACGAGCATGGATGAAGATGGGGGAACGAGCGATGGAAGCATGGATGAATACCATTTCTCCGCACGCTAGGATGGTTAAAATCGTAAAGTCCTCTACTCTTTCGGGAGAATGGGTCGATTTCGACCATGTGTTTACCTATATAGAACAGGGAGAAGCGGAATTTATTCTTAACGGGGTGAAGTATCTTGCGAAGGAAGGGGATATTTTCCTGATGCCTCCATTCATGCCGCATATTATTCGGACTACCTCGGCCGTTCCCTTAATTCAATACATCGTGCACTTCGACCTGAATTATGATGATGCCCGAAGCCGTTGGAAGGTTACCAGTCTCATTGATGAGGAAACAAAACAAATATCAGAAAATGAGATGGTGCTTGCAGACGTGGTCCCCGTCTCGCATTTACGAACAGCGGACCGTATCGAATTGAAAAGAAGATTTTTAATGTTGCAGAAAGTATTTCTGGACGAGAAACCTAATCATTTTTTGGTTGAAAAAGCGTTTTGTATTGAACTTCTCCACTTTTTCTTTTTGGGACAAGAGGGCGAGGCGAACCAAGAAGGTAAGCTTACCAAAGGATGGGGCTTACTCGAGAAGTCCATCCATTTCATTAATCGGAATTATTCGAACCCGGGTTTGGACAATCACACTATTAGTAAACATATCGGAGTATCAACTAATCATTTATCCTTTTTGTTTAAGGATCAGCTTAATATCACGATTCATAAATATCTCACTCACGTTCGTATCGAACAAGCTAAGCTCAGAATTATCGAAGGGAATCGATCGTTGACGGCCGTTGCCAAGGAAGTCGGGTTTTCAAGCATTCATTTATTCAGTAGGTCCTTTAAAGCGACGGTTGGCATTACGCCAAGTCAATTCTATGCCGCGCATTCTAATATCCGTACGGGCGGTTAAAGTTTAACAAAAGAGGAGCTTACTGAAATGAAGAATAAACAAATCGTATTTACGGCACCTTGGCAGGTTGAGGTGCGGGAAGTCCCGATGTCCGTTCCGGAACTTGGAGAGTTTGAAGCGATTGTGAAAAAGAGGTATACGTTAATTAGTCCAGGTACCGAGTTGGCGTGTTTATCAGGGAATGAAGGATGGTTTGGAATGCCCGGGATTCCGGGATATTCTTCGGTTAGTGAAATTGTTGGCGTGGGCAAAAGCGTGACCGAGTTTAAGAGCGGCGATCTAGTTTTTCATTATGGCGATCACTCGGCTTATCAAGTCGTCTCTACTAAAGGCGTATTTATGAAAGCCCCGTCAAATGTGCCGATAACGTGGGTTCCTTTCACGAGAATGGCGACGGTGGCGTTTACTTCGGTACGGGTATCGAATATCGAGTTAGGAGATCATGTTGTCGTTACCGGATTGGGGTTGATTGGGAGTATGGCTTCCCAATTGGCTAAACTGCAAGGGGCGAACGTTATTGGCATCGATCTATCCAACCAACGCTTGAAGATGGCGGAATCGTTTGGGATTGATGCTGCGTTGCATGCTGGAAGAGAAGATATACGGGAGGCAGTGTTACAGCTTACACACGGCCAAGGGGCATCGTCCATTATCGAGGCAACAGGAGTTCCGAAAGTTGCCGTTGATAATTTGCCTTTGCTTGCAAAGTTCGGAGAGTTGATTCTTCTAGGTAGTCCCCGAGGTGAATATAGCACTAACGTAACGGAGATGTTGAATTACGTTCATCTTATCAATTATGGAAGCGTCTCGATCAAAGGTGCGCATGAATGGCGTTATCCAGTTGAACAGGATTCTTTCTTGAAGCATTCCTTAGTCAGGAATTCGCGGATCGTATTCGATTTAATGGCGAAGAAGAAATTGCTTATCGTGCCTCTTATCAGTCATATTCTTAAGCCGGAAGAAGCGCCTAAAGCATATGAGGGGCTGAGAAATGATAAAGAAAATTACTCCGGCGTGTTATTTGAATGGATCTAATCTGAGCAAGTGGAGGTGAATGCAATGCTAAAAGGATTAACGCGAGCGGGTATTGGAGAATTGAGTTCCGATAAACAGTTCATAGAGTTAGCTAGTAAATATGGGTTTCAATCCGTTGAAGTTGATGCCGAGGCCTTGATCAACGAACATGGATTGAAGGGAGCGCAAGAGTTACTTGAGACGAACGGAATGGTTATCGGATCAGTTAACTTGCCGGTCGAGTGGCGTAACTCTGAACAGGAGTTTCTTGATGGACTGACAAAGCTGACGGTTCAAGCCCAAGCAGCGGTGTCCTTGAGTTGCCGAACATTTTGCACCTATATACTCCCGTCAACGAATCGTTCCCCTGCCGAGTTTGCTATACAAACGATTCGCCGCTTAAGATTGTGCGCGCAAATCATCGGAGGGTTCGGAATCAAGCTAGGAATAGAATTCGTCGGTCCGCATCATTGGAGAACGGCATTCAATCATCCGTTTATCTACAAGTTGGAAGATACTTTGGCTTTGATCGATGCGATTGGCTGTTCAAACGTTGGATTACTTCTGGATTCCTATCATTGGCACTCTAGCGGCTTAACTACGGCAGACATTGATCAATTATCGGCCAATCAAATCGTGTACGTGCACATAAACGATGCTAAGGCGCTTCCGATAGAACAATTATTAGATAACGACCGATTATACCCAGGAGAAGGCGTTATTGATTTGGTAGGCTTTTTGAGGAGCTTGCAGCGCATCGGTTATCAAGGAGTCGTAGCACAGGAAGTGATTGTGCCTAATACGATAGCGATGACGGCTGAAGATTCATTGATTCGCTCGCAACTTGGTTTTGAGCGGGTATTTTCAAACATTGAAGAATAGTATCGGGAAATTAGGAGGTCAACCTGAAGAAGGGTTGGCCTTTACTTTATTTAAATGAAAAAACATTATTGACATATACATATGACTATATTTATTATGGTTTTTATATATCAAATATAATCATCAGTGAAGGAGTGAACGGAGGCGAAGGCGGTGTCGCAATACAGGCCGATCTATCATTTCATGCCGGAAAGCAATTGGATGAACGATCCGAACGGACCGATTTATTATCAAGGGGAATATCATCTGTTCTATCAACATAATCCGGATAAGCCGGAATGGGGAACGATCCACTGGGGGCATGCGAAAAGCAAGGATCTCGTTCGTTGGACACATGAACCCATCGCTTTGTACCCTTCCATCGAGTTGGGGGAAGAACACTGCTATTCGGGCTGTTGCGTAATTAACGATGAAGGTATTCCTACGATATTGTACACGAGTATCGGCCCGGGGGATCGCAATGCGACAACAGGGGCTCAGCTATGGGTGGCGCACAGCTTGGACGGGATGAGAACCTGGACGAAATCGAAGTTAAATCCTATAGTCCCGGCACATATTCATGGATCCTTGCGCGTAACCGAATGGAGGGACCCCAACGTTTGGAAGGAACAAGACGGTTGGAAAATGGTACTGGGCGGCACTTCGGAAGGCAAGGGAGGCGCATTGCTTTACGTTTCCGATAATCTGGAAAGCTGGACGTTCCAAGGACATTTCTACCGGTCGGACCGAGACGAAGCGCTCTGGGAATGTCCTCACGTATTTCGTTTCGGCGAGCGTTATGCTCTGATCTACTCGCCAAACGGACCTGTTCGTTATTATACGGGAACGATCGGTAACGACAACGAATTCGTTCCCGAATACAGCGGGATCGTCGATCACGGCGGCTGGGAAGGGTATTACGCCGCGACCGGTTTCGTAGATGGATTAGGACGCCGGATCCTATGGGGATGGCTGCCCGAAGGGGCTAGAGGAAACGATTTCCCGGTCGAAATGAATGCAGCGGGCATCCTGTCGTTGCCGAGACAAGCCGAGCTTAAACCGAACGGCAAGCTGGGGTTCCGTCCCGTAATCGAGCTAGAGCAGCTCCGGGGAGAATGCTATCATCGCGAAAATATGTTATTGACCGGAGAGGTTATGGATACGGGAGTAAGCGGGCGGGCATTGGAGCTGCAGGTCGATATCGAACCGGGCGATAACCGTTCCTCCTTTCAAATGGCGGTTCTTCGCTCGGCCGATGGAGAAGAACAAACGACCATCCGTGCGGATTTCGTTACCGGTACGATTTCGATAGATAGAATGCGATCCAGCTTATTCCCGGGCACGCATAAGAGCGTGATTCAGGGGCAGCTTCCTGCGGGATCGGGGGATTCGATCCGGCTGCGAATTTTCGTTGACCACTCAGTTGTCGAAGTGTTCGCCGGCGACGAGACTTGCCTGACGACGCTCGTCTATCCTTCCAGGGATGACAGTATCGGGGTAGCTTTAAGCGCCGAGGGCTCCGCCGTGCATGTGAGTCGATTGCTAATATGGGAAATGCGTTCGATTTGGTAACCTATCATACCTAATGAATGAGAAGGAAGGGTGTTGTTGCATGACGCAAAGACAAACTACGCTTCGACCGCCTGCGGTCCCGCTTGTGACGGTAGACCCTTATTTTAGCGTTTGGTCATCGGCCGATCGTCTCACGGACGATTTTACGCGCCATTGGACGGGGCAAAGGCAAGCGATGACCGGATTGATCCGAATCGACGGGAAATGTTGGCGCTTTGCCGGATTAGTAGAACCTAGCGCCGATAGATACTTTACGGAACCGCCGGCTATGAAACAAACCCGGTTGACGGTCACTCCGCTCAGCAGCGCTTATACCTTCGAAGCTTCCGGAGTGGCGCTGGACGTTCGGTTTACGACTCCGTTGCTGATGGATGATCTGGATGTGATGTCGCGTCCCGCGTCCTATATTTCTTTGAAGGTCCGTTCGACGGACGGAAACCCTCATGACGTGAAGATCTATTACGATGTTACGGGCGAGTGGTGCGTAGACCATCCGCGACAATCCGTCGTCTGGGAACAAGGGAAGAACGAAGGAATCGTCTGGCAGCGGATGAGCCACGACCAACAGCGGGTTTTGAACAAGTCGGGAGACGATTTGCGGATCGACTGGGGCGATTTCTATCTCTGCGCGCGGAGCTCCGATGGCGTTACGGTTCATACCGACTCGGCCGAGATTCGCAAATCGTTCGCGAGAACCGGAGAGGTAATTGCCGGAAAAGCGATTGAAATGCCGCTCGAGGTCTCCGAAGGAAAACCTGTGATGGCTATCGTATTCGAAGTCGGGGAATTGCGCGAGGAGACGGTGGAGAACCTGATCGTGCTCGCATACGACGATATTGATGCCGTTGAATATTTCGGGGATAAGCTTCAGGCGTATTGGAAAAGAAACGGGAAAAACGCCATGCAGATGATCGCCGACGCTTTCTCGGAATACGAGAATCTCGCGAAACGATGCGAGGAGTTCGACGATCGGGTAATGAAAGACGGCTTGAAGGCCGGCGGGGAGAAATACGCGGATATTCTCGCGCTGTCCTACCGGCAGGCGATCGCCGCTCATAAACTCGTAACCGATTCGAACGGGGAAGCGTTGTTTCTGTCCAAAGAGTGCTACAGCAACGGCTGCATGGCTACCGTGGACGTAAGCTACCCTTCAGTTCCGTTATTCCTTCTGTATAATCCGGAGCTCGTGGTAGCGATGATGCGGCCGATTTTCAAATATGCCCGAAGCGAAGCTTGGCCTTTCGAATTTGCTCCCCATGACATCGGGCAGTATCCGCTCGGCAATGGCCAGGTATACAGCGATAACGCAAGGGAAGGCCAAATGCCCGTCGAGGAATGCGGAAATATGCTGATTATGGCAGCGGCTGCTTGTTTGGCGGGTGGCGGTCGATCGAATTTCGCGCTTGAGGATATGGAGTTATTGGAACAGTGGACACAATACTTAACGGAATTCGGTCTTGATCCGGACAATCAGCTTTGCACGGACGATTTCGCCGGGCATTTGGAACGAAACGCCAACTTGTCCGTTAAAGCCGTTATGGGCGTTGCGAGTTACTCCATTCTTATGGCGAATAGGGGGAACGCGGCGGAATCCGATCGTTATATGAACGTCGCAAGGGATATGGCCGCTCAGTGGAAAGTCCTTGCGGACGACGGCGATCACTCGAAGCTTGCGTTCGGGCAAGAGGGAACATGGAGTTTGAAGTATAACCTGATATGGGACTCCGTGTTCGGTACCGATTTGTTCGGCGAGGAGACGACCCGCAGGGAAGTGGAGTGGTATTTGGGCAAGCGAAACGAATACGGCACTCCGTTGGATAACCGGGAAACCTATACGAAAGCGGATTGGCTTATCTGGTCGGCTGCCCTGGCAACCGAACGCGAAGATTTCATAAAGTTAATCGAACCGCTGTGGAAGATGTTGAACGATACTCCCGATCGGGTCGCTTTCTCCGACTGGACCGACACGGTTACCGCCCGCCAGCTGAATTTCCAGCATCGCAGCGTCGTCGGAGGGTTTTATATGAAATTGTTGAAAGACAGTGGAGTTAAACGAACAGAGTCCGTGTAATGCAACGTAATTCTCTGAGGGCCGCTTTTCCGGAATTTCCGGGAAGGCGGTCTTCGTTGGTGGTTAGACCCAATCCGGCGGGGGTATTGACTAAGGTTGTCGGTTTGCTATAATTGACATAATAGATTTCAGCAAATAGGGGCAAAGATGATGAGTAACGAAAGACAACCATTATATATGCGGATTCAGGAGCATTTTAGGGATAGGATTACTTCCGGAAAGCTGACGGATGGCGACAAAATCCCTACGGAGAAAGAACTGATGGAGGAATTTAACGTTAGCCGGATTACGGTTGCGAATGCCCTTACCCAGTTGGCTAAGGATGGCTGGATATACAGAATTCCGGGCAGGGGAAGCTTCGTCCAAGGTAAGTCGGTCCCCCAGCCTGTCGAGCCATCCCTTTCTGCCGGGGAAGAGGTAAACGACATTCAACCGCAAGCGGCGCCGGCGGCGGAAGCCTTCAAATCGGTATCGGCGAACAACCGCCAAATGATCGGCCTGTTAATTCCGTCGTTAGAGGACCACTTCGCGCTTCGGTTGATTCAAGGAATTAATTCAATTCTGGACGAGAGTCGCTATTATTTAGCTATCGTCCTCACGAATCATAGCAAAGACAGGGAAAAAGAAGCGATCATGGAGCTGATTCAAAAAGGCGCGGTAGGTTTGCTGATTTTTCCGATCGATGCGGAAACTTATAACGAAGAAATTCTCGCGTTGAAAATGAAAAATTATCCGTTCGTATTGATCGATCGGAATTTGCCGGGAGTCGAGACGAATGTAGTAAGCTCCGATAATTACTTGGGAGGACAATTGGCGGTTTCTTACTTGTGGGATCTGGGACATCGGGATATCGCCATCGTAACGGATTCTCCGCTTTCCACGATTACGGTCGAAGGGCGTATCGCGGGTTATATGGAGGCGTTAAAGCAGAAAAACGCTTTGATCAATCCGACGCTGATCTTGACCGAATTCACGATCGATTATAAAAAAGGCATCGACGACCGTCATCCCTTGTATCGATATATTCGGAATAAATTAGCTACGGCTTACATCACGTTAAACGCGAAGTTGGGCCTTCATATTGCCGCGATTGCCCAGAGGTTGGATCTTCGCGTTCCCGAGGATCTATCCATTCTGACTTTCGACGACCCTTCTTCGGGAATCGACGAGTCGGGAGCCTACACGCATATCGCTCAATCCGAACTGGAAATTGGCAAACAGGCCGCCGAAGTGTTGGTAGGGCTGCTGGATCATAACGATGCTCCGCTAGGGAAATACAGTAAGATTATTTTGCAGCCGAAGCTGGTCGTGCGTAAATCGACAGGGCCGACAAGCAAATAAGAAGCATTCAATCGACATAAAGCGAAACTCTTTGTCACCCCATAGGGGCGTGGCGAAGAGTTTTTTTATTTTCGGGAGTGGCTTGACGAGTAATGCTATACTTTTCGAAAAAATGAATTGAAATATCAGATATATATGATATATTTATATCATTGAATAATAAGTAAGGGTTCTAATCGAATGTCTTATCAGCTTAATGGGGATGGTGCAGCGTATGCCTTACGAAACAATTAAGATCGAAAAACTGAAAGCGACACTCAATCGGATTCAAAAACATATTTACACGCCTATTGCTTCTTTGGAAGTTACGGCTTACGTAACTAAGGAGCCGGTTGCGTTCGATCAGCGAAGAAGCGGATTGGAGATGGGACTAAAACCGGGAGATAAATGGGGTGAATTGTGGGATTGCGCATGGTTTCGTTTTACCGGGTCCATGCCTGGTACGGCGGTTGGAAAAAAAGTCGTGCTTCTCATTGACGTCAATGGCGAGCTCTGTTTGGTAGACGACGAGGGCGCGCCGGTTCAGGGACTGACGAATGTGAATTCCGAATTCGATTATTCGCTTGGTTTGCCGGGCAAACGGGTCGTGCACATAAGCTCTTGCGCAACGGGCGGAGAGTCGATCGATCTGTGGGGGGATGCCGGGTGCAACGATTTGTTCGGCCATTATCGCAGCGGTACTTTGAAGGAAGCGGACATCGCGATCTGCAATGAAGAAACCAGGCGGCTTTATTATGATTTCGAGGTGCTGCTGGAGTTGGTAGAGCATCTCCCGGAACAATCCGCGAGACGAATTCGCGTGCGGCACGCATTATATGAAGCGACGCTTGTGCTTGCGGAGATGGCGGAAGAAAATATTGTTGCGGCGCGGGAAATTCTTGCGCCGGAATTGGCTAAGCAAGGAGGGGATTCGTCGCTATCGATCAGCGCCATTGGGCATGCGCATATCGATCTTGCTTGGTTATGGCCCATTCGCGAAACGATTCGCAAAGGTGCGCGGACATTCTCCACCGCTTTGCGGATGATGGAGCAGTATCCGGACTACGTATTCGGCGCAAGCCAGCCGCAGCTGTATTTATGGATGAAGCAATATTATCCGAAATTGTACGACCAGATCAAAGCGCGTGTCGAGGAAGGGCGCTGGGAAATACAAGGAGCGATGTGGGTGGAGCCCGATTCCAATCTGGCCGGCGGCGAAGCGCTCGTTAGGCAAATTTTATACGGCAAGCGGTTTTTTCTTCAGGAGTTCAATCGGGAGATGAAGATTTTGTGGGTCCCCGATATATTCGGTTATAGCGCAAGCTTACCACAGTTATTAAAGCAATCGGGTGTTCCTTATATGGTCACGCAGAAGCTTTCGTGGAGCGAATATAACGATCATCCTCATCACACTTTTATGTGGGAAGGATTGGATGGCAGCAAAGTGCTGACGCACTTGCCTCCGGAGGATACTTACAACAGCCCGGCGGCGCCGAGATCGATCGTTAAAACGGAGCAGGATTATTTGGATAAAAATATTTCCGGTCACGCTTTGATGTTGTTTGGAATAGGCGACGGCGGCGGCGGCCCGGGAGAAGAGCATCTAGAGCGGTTGATGCGCGAAAAGAACTTGCAAGGTTTATCTCCCGTGACGCAAGAGCCGGCATTGGATTTCTTCGAAAAGCTGGATTCGCAAGCGGAGCGGTACAAAGTCTGGCGGGGCGAGCTTTACCTGGAAAAGCATCAAGGGACTTTGACCAGTCAAGCCAGGAATAAAAAATACAACCGACAAATGGAGAAGGCATTAAGGGAGTTAGAGTTCGCGGCTACTATTAGCTTGTCGCTCGGGAGGGCTTACCCGGCGGATGAATTGGAGCTCATATGGAAAGAAACGCTCTTGTATCAATTTCATGATATATTGCCCGGCTCTTCCATTGCGCGCGTCTATGAAGAATCTCTTGCGAGATACGAGGAGCTGCTGTCGCGGGTAGAGGCGCTGATTGGCGAGTATTACGGGCGACTGGCTGCTGGGATTGATTCGCGATCGTTCGATCGGCCGGCCGCGGTCTTCAATTCCTTGCCGTGGGAAAGGAAAGAATGGTTGCAAATTGACGGTAGCTGGATTCGGGCGACGGTTCCTTCTATGGGCTATCGAGTCATCGAAACGGCAGTCGCTGCTCCTTTGGAGGAGTTCAATCTTGCGGCTACGCCCGATATGCTTGAGAACGAGTATCTAAAGATTAGCTTTCACGCCGATGGCAGTATCCTCTCCATCTTCGATAAAGGCTTGGAACGGGAAATCGTCGCCGAGGGAAGCCGGGCGAACGTGCTGTCGCTCTATCATGATAACGGGGACGCTTGGGACTTTCCGGCCGATTACTCCCGAATGAAGGCGATGGAAATGGGTTTGCCGTCCGACATCAAAGTTTATGTAGACGGCCCGAAAGCGGTCCGAGAACAAACCTATCGTTTCGGCGAATCGACGCTCGTTCAAAAAATCCTCCTGACTTCGCAAAGCAAAAGGGTGGATTTCGAATCGTCCGTCGATTGGCTGGAGAACGAAAAGATGTTGCGGGCTTCCTTCCCGGTTCGGGTGTTTACGGATGCCGTTAATTGCGATGTCCAATTCGGTCATATCAAGAGACCGACGCATCGCAATACGTCGTGGGACAGCGCGAAAGACGAGATATGCGCCCATCAATGGATCGATTTATCGCAGCATGATTTCGGGGTCGCCTTATTGAACGATTGTAAATATGGATTCAAGGCCGAGGGGAACGTGCTTGACATTAACTTATTAAGAAGCCCATCGGCCCCGGATCCGACATGCGATCGAGCGCGGCATCGATTCGTGTACTCCCTGCTTCCGCATGGCGGCGATTTCGTGCAAGCGCAAGTATACAAAGAAGGTTATGCGTTAAACGTTCCGCTTCGCGTCATTGGGATCTCTTCGAGCGGCGGGGATGAGGCGCAAAGCAATTCGTACTACCAAATCGATTCGCCTCACGTCATGATCGAAACGGTAAAAAAGGCTGAGGATAGCGATGCCATTATTATTCGCCTCTACGAAACGTCCGGAACAAGCCTTACGACGGACTTCCATGTAAAAGCGCCGTACGGCAAAGCGGATTTGGTTGATTTAATGGAGCGTGAGCTCGAAGAGATCGCGCAAGGCAAGGGAACAATGACTCTTAGCTTTACTCCTTTTGAAATCAAAACGATAAGGTTGTCGGGATCCGAATGAAACTGGGAAGGAAGCGGATTATCGAGGGGGGAGGGATTGCTTTGATTAACGAGGTCAGAGTACCGCTGTATCTGCAGATTCAAGAGCATTTCAAGACTCGGATTCTGACGGGGGATCTTAAGGGGGAAGATCAAATCCCCTCGGAGAAGGAACTGATGGAGCTCTACGGGGTGAGTCGAATTACGGTGGCCAACGCTTTGGGGGAGCTTGCGAAGACGGGGTGGATCCATCGGATTCCGGGGAAGGGGAGCTTTGTGCGGACGAGGGAATTGGCTAACATCGAGGAATCCAAGTCAATCGAGCGGGCCGGTGCAAGCGCGGATCGCGCGATGTTGAATAAACGAATCGGGCTGATCATTCCCAAGTTGGAGGATTTTTTCGCTATTCGTCTATTGAAAGGAATCAATAAAGTTTTGAATGCCAGCGGATGCGAGTTGGTTATTTATTTGACCGAAAACTCGGGCGTTCGGGAGAAGGAAGCTATCCAACAGCTGATTCGTATAGGCGCGGAAGGTTTGTTGATCTTTCCGATCGACGCGGAACAATACAACGAAGATATTATCAAATTGAAAATGGAAAATTTCCCTTTCGTGCTTATTGATCGCTATTTGCCCGGTATCGAAACAAGCTACGTCAACTCCAACGGCGGCTTAGGGGCGGAAATGGCCGTGAATTACTTGTGGGAGCTTGGACATCGGAATATTGCCATCTGTTCGGATTCCCCATCTATGACCGTGACGGTTCAAGATCGGATTAACGGGTATATTCAAGCCTTGAAGCTGAAGGAATCCATGATTAACCCGACGCTCATTCTTGCGGACTTTACGATCGAAGAAAGCGAGAGTGACGAAGAAAATCATCCGTTATTTCAATTGATGAAGAAAAAAATGGCTACCGCGTATATTACGTTGAATTCCCGCCTCGGGATTCGCGTATCGGAGTTGGCGGAACGAATGGGTCTTCGCGTGCCGGACGATATCTCTATCCTGACTTTCGATAATCCTTACATGGAGATGGGTCAAGAAGGCGTTTTATCCTACGTTTCGCAATCCGAAGAAAAGATCGGCGCCGAGGGGGCTGAAATCTTGCTGCGGTTATTGGGCGGACGCGGAGAACCTACTGCCCAGCCATCCTACTTCAGAAAAACATTGAATCCGAAGCTGGTTATTCGGGATACGACGGGGCCCCAAAATAAAGGATATGAGGTGAGACAGTGAGTGAGTACAAGTTGAAAAAGAGTGCATCCTTGACTTCGAAGCTTGCGGCACCGGTGGGATGGAAGCGGTTTCGCAGAAGGCATGCGGACGCGATCACGGCAACGATTATTTTGGGGCCGATGATCTTATGGTGGGTCGTTATGTATGGAATTCCGTTTTCTTTTTCTTTCTTTTTAGGATTTTTCGAATGGATCGGAATTAACGATCATCCGAAGTTTGTCGGCCTTCATAATTTCGTGCTTTTTTTTCAAGACGAATCCTACGTTTCCGATTTATTGCGTTCGATTTGGATGGGCGGCCTAATCATGTTGTTGGCCATGATAGCCGGTCTGGGCGCGGCTTTGTTAATGAATTTGCCGCTATTCGGCAAAGGCATTTACCGTACGATGTGGTATGTTCCCGTGGTTACTTCGACGGTGGCGACGACGCAAGTGTTGATCATCTTATTGAACCCGATTAACGGCGCTATCAATCAAGCGATAGAGGCATTAGGGTTCGAGCCGATCTTGTGGCAAACTTCCGTCTTTTGGGGCGTCGTGCAGATTTGTATCTACTCTATGTGGAAGGGGGTTGGCACTCAAGCGCTTCTCTGGTTAGCCGGCTTGCAATCCGTCGATCCCGTCTTGTACGAAGCCGCGGAAATAGACGGTGCCGGACGAGTCGCGAAATTTATCCATGTCACGATACCCGGCGTTAAACCGATCGCGACATTTATCGTCATTACAGGATTGATATCGGCCGTTCAGATCTACGAGCAAGTCGCTTTTTTGACCAATGGAGGCCCTTACGGTCAAACGGAAGTATTGGTCTATCGGATTATCGCGGACGGCTTCTTCAACTTTAACTTAGGTATGGCTGGCGCATCCTCGGTCATTCTGGCTTCTATCGTTTTTATTGCCTCTATTTCTTACTATAGGTTATCCAGAGATAAGGATTAAGCGAAAAAAGAGAGGAGGAATGATATGCTAATCGCGATTAAGAAACAGCTGAAGCCGCAATATTTGATCGCTCATGTTATTTTGCTTGGCGGAGGGTTGATATTGGTTTATCCGCTAGTCTTCATGTTCATGGCGAGCTTGTTTACGAAAAATGAATACAACACCTCGGCAATCGGTCTATTACCGATAGCAAAGCATCCTACATTAAGCAATCTGAAGCTGCTATTCTTCTCTTCCGTCGATAAACAAACGAGTTATTTATACGTCAACTCGATATACCGAACGCTTTACGCCACGTTTTTTGCCGTTCTGACCTCTTTATTAGGGGGGTATGCATTTGCGCGATTGCGTTTCAAGGGAAATGGCGTATTGTTCATGGCGCTATTGGCTACGCAAATGATTCCCGGCGTAATCGGGTTGCTGCCTACTTACTTGGAGCTATACCGTTTTCCATTCGCGGGGGGGAATCATATTTTTACGGGAGGTAAAGGGTTATTCGATACATGGTGGGTGTATATCCTCTTGAATGGCGGGTCCATCTATATTCTGGGCGTATTCCTGGTCAAGCAGGCTCTGGAGAGCGTGCCGAGAGAATTGGATGAAGCGGCTAAAGTAGATGGCGCCAGTACAATAAGGCTAATATTTCAAATATTAATGCCATTACAGAAGCCTGTACTCGCATATATAGCAATTAAGGTATCTATCGATACATGGAATGATTGGGCGGTTCCTTTCTTTTATACGAACAACAGCAAGCTGCAAACGCTAGCTTCCGGATTGTCTAAGCTTACGGCATTTGCCGGAGCGCCGGGCTCCACGGCCAATTATCCCCGTATGATTTCGATAAGTCTATTGCTTACGGTTCCGAGCGTGCTTTTGTTTTTTATTTTCCAAAAGTTGATCGTGCAAGGCTTGGCTAATTCGGGAGTAAAAGGGTAATTATCGATTAGTTATAATAAATATAACGTATTGTGCATTAATGAATTATATGATATATTTAATTCGAACTTACTTTGGGCTTAAATATGAGAGGGGAATGAAAATGGTCTTGAAGAGAAAAACGTCCTTTTTTCTATCTGTAGCACTCATTACATGTCTTACGTTAGCGGCTTGCAGCAATAATAATTCCAAATCGGATTCTAGCGCACCGGCTTCTTCCGATACGCCGGCCTCCTCCGAAGCTGCGCCTTCTTCAGAAGCGCCTCCTGCCGACCCCGTCAAGTTAACGGTCCTATTGGACGGAGCGATGATGCTCGGCAACTACGATGACCCGGAAGAACGGCTTAAACAATATGACCAAGACTTGAAAGACGGCAAAATTACGGGCAACAAAAACGATGAAATGCAACGTGATAACCTCAAATACTTATCCGAGAAGCTTAAAAGTCAAAATATTCAGCTTGTAGCGCCGGATTGGGGTTGGGCCGAGCCGTTGATTCAAAAAGAGTCGGCCGCGTTCCTGGCTAATGACGGCCCGGATATTATCGTAGGAGAAACGCAAATGCCCGGTTTTGCTTTAGCGGGTAATCTCGAACCGTTCCCGGAAGATCTTGCTGCTAAGATTAGAGCAAACGTTGCGGAAGCCGCTTGGAAGCCGATGGAAGTCGACGGAAAAATATACGGATTAGCTCCGGATCCAGGCGTTAACATTCTCTATTGGAATAAAAAGATCGTTGCGGAAGCGGGACTTGATCCTGACAAAGCTCCGGCGACTTGGGATGAATTGTTAGCGAATTCGAAAGCTATTTTCGAACACGGCAAAGCATCCGCCGGCGGCGTTTATGGCGGTCCGAACTTTGGGGGGTACTTACGTTTTGGCGCGTTTATGAAATTAGCCGGAGGAAACTTCGTTGATAGCAAAGGCGCGCCGACTATCAATTCGCCGGAAAACGTAAAGGCATTCGAATTCCTTCGTCAAATGAACAAGTACAACAAACCGGGCATCGTTTCCGCTCTTGAAGAAGGAACGTTCTTCCAAGCGTTTGACAAAGATCAGATCGCTTATCAAGTAAATGGACCTTGGGTTATTTCGGGATGTATCGAACAGAAGAAAGAATGCGGCGTTGCTCCGCTTCCGATTGGACCTGCCGGCACGCCGGGTAACGTTACGATCGGAGCCGCGTTCCAAAGCGTTCCGAAGTATTCGAAGCATAAAGAAGAAGCGTTTATGGTTATCGAAGAACTGATGGGCGACACCATTCAACAAAATATCGCTAATGCGGGCGTTAGGGCTCCGATTTTGAAGTCCATCACGGAATCCGATGCTTATAAAGCGGCTCAACCGGAATTGTATGTATTCGCCAAAGGATTGCAAGGCGACGTAGTCGGATTGCCGACCTTTAGCGGTGATGCGAATAAAGCTTGGCAAGCCATTGGAGAAGCGATGACGAAGACGATGGTTACGGACAAACCGATTGCCGACTTGCTGCGGGATGCGCAGGATAAAATCGTCGCGGCCGGCAAGAAGTAATTTTTATTGAACGGGTTCTATTGAATGAAGGCTTAGGAGATATGGCGTTTATAGCATATCCCCTAAGCCTTCTTCATTAAAGCTAATAATATTTGAAGAGGAGGTAGATAATCGATCTCGAATGCAGTGCTTCGTTTGTGGAGGAAGTAGATTGCGCTTGCGTTTAAACCTAACCATTAGGAGGAGAGTTAATGAAGTCGAAAAGAATGTTAATGATGTCGCTGATCGTTACGCTGATAGCGGCAACCGTTCAATTCTCCGTATCCGTGTCCCATGTCGCTGCTGCGATCAATTGGCCTTCGAATCAGGTTCTTCCCTCGTTTTCCGCTCCCGCAGCTACGCTTGACGTGATGGATGTGACGACGGAATTCAAGTACCAGGCGGAAGGCACGCAAGTGGGTCACGGGACGGGGCGCTTAGACGGGAACGGGTGGCTGGTGCAAACGGGTATCGATGCTCCCCTTCAGCATATGGTTTACGGACCTTATGCAACGAATATACCGGTAGGAGCAAATACGGCGTTCTTTGATATAAGCATCGATAACAACACCGCGAACAACGCGGTGATGGTAACGGTGGATGTTCGGGATAATACGAACGGAGCGATTCTGGCTACGAGGGATATTACAAGGCAAGAATGGACGGGCGTCTACTCGTTTCAGAGATTCGAACTGCCTTTCAATAACGCTACGGCGGGGCATGCTCTCGAATTCAGGGTGTACTGGTGGGGCGGATCGTATATCAAAGTAGACGATGTAGGAACGAATCCTAAAATATTGGGAGACGAAGCGGTCTTATTCACGACGCTGAAAGGCCTCGTCAACAAAACGCAGCCTCGAATTTACACGTATGACGATGCCGTGCGGGGAGAAGACGGAAAGTACAATTGGTTGAATTCGCTAGGGATAGGACACACGGACGTAACGGACAACTACAGTCTCATTACCAAGTACAAAAGCGAGATCGGCGGTATCGTCATCTACGATGAAGCAGTCCCGGATACGATCAATCTAGCGACTACGTTTGCTTCCCTTAATAAAGGAATCGTCGCTTCGCCTTCATTGGTAACGAAACTAACCTCTGCTCCGTATAGCCTGCCCATACTCAAGGACTTCCGCGGCATGTTTACGACTAAGGTCCAAGTATACCAGTACTTATACAACAACTATTGGTCGTTAGTGACGCACAAGATTCTCGCCGGGATAAACCCGCAGATTAAAGGTTTCCTGCGCGATTATGCAACTGCGGTCGGGACTGCGGCGGTATGGCTTAATCCGGCCGTGCCTGCCGAAGATACGATACTAAGACAGTTTCTGACGGATATGCCGCATGACGGAACCGGAACGTACATGGGGTGGTGGCCGGATGAAGGGCAAGGCGTAACGAGGACGTCGGAATACGGGGTTACGACGATCGCGAGCGATTTCGCGTCTAACTTGACTGTATTCGGCGGAACTTCCAGAACGGTGAACGTCAAGCCATTGGCGAATAAGCCTCCGTTGCGCAACAAAATTTATGTATCCTTGATTCTGAGCGATGGAGATAACTTGCAGTATTTGGAGCATCGGTTCAAAACGCCGTGGCTATGGGATAGCGCGAATAGAGGGACGATCCCTCTCGGTTGGACGGTGTCTCCCGCCATGTTGGACGCGATGCCCGGAGTGTTGAACTATTTATACAATACGGCAACCCCGAATGACAACTTGATCGGCGGACCTACGGGGGTTGGCTATACGTATCCGAACTTATGGACGAATCAAAGCTATCTGAATAACTATGTTGCGCTGAGTAACGATTATGCCAATCGATCGGGCTTGAAGGTCATTACCGTGTGGAATACGATCGTCGGCGGAATCAATCCGAACGTGGGCAGCAGCTTCGCCGCGTATGCGCCCTCGCTCTTGGGCTTAACGGGTATGCAAGCGGGCGGTCAAATTACGCAATATAACAATATATTGCCTACTCAGGCGCTTAACGCCACCTATTGTTATTCCCAGGCTACCGTCATCTCGGAAATTAACGGCGCGATCGCCGGATGGAGCGGAACGGCTCCGAGATTCGTATCGATCCAAGCCAATCCGTGGGATGTATCTTATCAAATGCTCGTCAATGCCGTCAATAATTTCAGCGGCAATAGTAACATCGTGTTCGTGACGCCGGATAACTACTTCCAGCTCATGAGAGAGTATAACAATTTGCCCGTAGACCCATCGACCGTGGTCAAGACGTACGAGGCGGAAAATACGAGCTATGCGACTTCGCCGTTTAATCATAGCGTGGGTCGGGCGGACGGCGACGCCTGGTCGGCGAACGTTGCCCAAGACGCCGCGGATTTCATGCTGTGGGGGCCGTACGTAACGACATTGCCGGCGGGCCAGCTCACGGCAACGTTTAAGATGAAGATCGATTCTATTACGGGAGTTAACGACAATGTCGTAAGGTTGGATGTTCGCGATAGTACGACGGGGCAAGATCTGGCGGCGTTTGACGTTTACAGGAATCAGTTCAAGGCTGCGAATACGTACCAGGATTTCAGTCTGAATTTCACTAACGTTACCGGCCATCAGCTCGAGTTCAGGGTAGGGTACAAAGCTAAAGCGAAAATCAGCGTCGATAAGGTAACGGTAACGACCAGCATAGGCAAATATGAAGCCGAAGGAACGGTTGTAGGCCATGCCACTGGGCGCGCGGTCAGCGATGGGTGGCAAGCGAATCCTACTCAGGATACGGCGATCCATATGTCCTATGGACCGTACGATGCGAACTTGCCGGTTGGTAATCGCAAGGTTACCTTCAGGCTGAAGGTGGATAACAACACGCTTAACAATCTGCAAGTGGCGGCAATCGACGTTTGGGATGCGACGGCGGGTACGACCGTTGTTTCGCAAAATATATTAAGGCAGCAATTTACCGCCGCGAATCAATATCAGGATTTCAGTTTGACGTTTAACAATACGACGCTTAATCATCAGTTGGAATATCGGGTTTATTATAATGCCGTCGCAACGATAACGTTGGATAAGATTACGATTAACTGATGGGTTCTCGTCTCTCTTGTTGAATTTTGAAATAACGTGACTTTACCGAGCGTATAAGGAAGCCTTAGTTTTCAACGTGAGTTGAGACTAAGGCTTTCTTAATGATCAAGTATACGAATTGGAGGATGGACAAATTGTCTCTCATAATTAAGCAGGCCTCGGCTCTTGGAATAACAATTATCCTAAGCGTTGCCTTAGCAGGGTGTTCGTTCTTGCCAAAGGATGAAGGCACTTTGAAACCGCCTTTGGTGAAGCCTGCTCAAGAAAACTACAGCACCGAGAAAGTAACAAGAGGATCGATCGTGAAGTCGATCAACGCGAGCGGAACCTTCGAATCCACGGATACGGATTTGGCCCAGTTCAGGGGGCAAGGCGGCCGGTTAGGTAAAATCGTCGTGCATCCTGGCGATATTGTGAAAAAAGGGGACGTTCTGGTTCAACTCGTATTAGACGACTTGGATGTTCAATTAAAGGAACAGCAATTGACGCTAGAGCGCGCGAAATATACTTATCAGCAAGCAATCAACGCGGATAAGCAGGCCCTTAGGATCGCGGGGCTGCAGCTCGAGATCGAGCAGATCAAATACGAGAAGTTATCGAAGCAATTCAACAGTAAGCAGTTGACTTCCCATATCGACGGAGAAGTCGTGTTCAAAGAAGATCTTAAAGAAGGGGATATGGTCGAGCCTTATCAGACGTTAGTCGCAGTTGCCGATCCGTCCAAGCTTAGAGTCGCCATTAGAGTCGATAATGCCAACGATATCAAGGAGATTGATGTAGGCGTGCCCGCATCCGTGACCCTGAAGGATGACGAGGTCATGGGGAAGGTCGTCCAAACGCCTTCTTCTTCTCCGGAAACCTTAAATAAAGATTTAGCGGATAAATATGCCAAAACTTTATATATCGAAGTTTCGAAGTTGCCTGAGGGCGCCGAGATCGGTTCGATGGCGGATGTGAAAATCATTACGCAGCAGCGCGACCATGTGATCAAAATTCCGCGCAGCGGCTTGCGCTCTTACCTTGGACGGAACTTCGTAAGAATACTGGAAGAAGGCAAACGACTGCGAGAGATCGACGTCGAACCGGGGATTGTCGGATCCACTGAAGTGGAGATCATCAAAGGTTTGGAAGAAGGCCAAGTCATCGTACTTCAATAAACGATTTCGTATTCCTGGTGTTGGGGAGGCTAAGAAGTGGCCTTATTCGTCATGATCATCCGTAAAATGGTTCAAAATAAGTGGCTTATGTCCAGCATGTTTTTGGGTATTTTGATGACCGTTGCGCTTGTCGGGACGATGCCGATCTATTCGGAAGCGATATTATCCCGGATGCTGGTCAAAGATTTCGAGGCGAGTCAGAGCGAGAAGGGGGTCTACCCCGTTACTTACTGGTCCAAGATCGAATTCGCTAAAGAAACAAATGAGAAACGGACTAAAATAATCACTCAGTTGGACCGCTTCATGGCGACCGAAGCGGCTCCGGGCTTCGGGATTCCGGTTAAGGAACTCGTCCATGAGCGGAGCACGAAATACTTTAGCTTTACGCCTGCGGGCATGGCGCTAGAGACTGGAAAGTCGCAAGACACAAGCTTTCGGGCATTTAACGGGCTTGAAGATCACATTATGCTCAAGGACGGAAGAATGCCGGCCAAGCAGCCCGTTGACGGCGTTTACGAGGTGCTCGTAACCGACAAAGCTTTAGGGAATTTCAAAGCCGTATTGAATACGGTATTTCTAATAAAGGACGATAAAAATTCAAAAGCGCTTAAATTCAAGCCTGTAGGCGTGTTCACGAAAAAGGAAAATGACGACCCTTATTTTCGCAACTCGGACTTAAGCGAATTGAATTCCGCCTTCGTGATCGATGACTCGCTCTTTGCCCAAGAATTCATCGCGGGCAACCGAATTTCCGTCACGAACAGCAGTTGGTTTATCGTTCTTGACTATTCCAAGATGGAACTTAGAGACGTTGATCATTATCTCGCAACCGATACTAAGATCCGTAAGCAGGTGACGGGAACAATCGCGAGAAGCGAATTCGTCACGCCGGCATTGCCTATCATCACGGAATATTTCGAGCGAGCGAAGCGATTAAATAAGCTCATGTGGTCGCTTAACGTACCCGTAATCATCATGATCGGCTTCTATATGTTCATGGTGTCCAATTTAATCGTAAGCCGACAGAAAAACGAAATCGCCATTCTGCGCAGCAGAGGCGCCACTAGATGGCAAGTTATGCTTTCCTTTGCTATAGAGGGGGCGTTGCTATGCGTTATTGCATGGGTAGCAGGACCATTCATAGGTATGGGGCTTACGAAAGTGCTTGGTGCTTCCAACGGATTCTTGGAGTTTGTCCAGCGTTCCAAGATGCCCGTTCATCTCAACAATCAAGCTTATCTTTACGGAGGCATCGCGGCGGGAGCCTCGTTCCTTATGATGCTCATTCCCGTATTTCTGGCCACGCGAGTGTCTATTGTCGGGCACAAGCAGGAGCTTGCCCGTATGAATAGGATGCCCTTCTGGCACAAGACTTTTCTCGACTTGGCGGCTTTGGCAGTGTCCATTTATGGACTTATGACATTCAATAGCCGTCTGAAGGATTTGAAAAGCCTGGGCTTAGACAGCGACGATCTCAGGGTGGACCCGCTACAGTTCGTTATGCCGGCTTTATTCGTCCTGGGCGCGGGATTGTTGCTGCTCAGGCTGTACCCCTACGTACTTAGACTGGTTTATTGGATCGGCCGCAAATGGTGGCCCCCATCCGTGTACGCCACACTGATTCAGGTAGGGCGTTCGAACAGCCAATATCAATATTTGATGGTATTCCTTATCATGACGATCGCGATCGGCGTTTTCAGCTCGGGGGCTGCGAGGACGATAAACAATAATACGGAAGACCGGATACGTTACGGCAGCGGGGCGGATTTCGTCTTGCAAACGCAATGGCAGAACGATAAACCTCCGCTGAACGCTCCATCTACGGAATCGACGGCAACGCCTAAGATCGTTCATTACTTGGAACCTTCGTTTGATCCTTATACGAAATTACCGGGCGTGGAGCAAGCGGCCAAAGTATTCGTGAAGGAGAAGGCGACTTTCGAGAGCGGCGAGAAGACAGGCACCGCGACGCTTATCGGGGTAGACAGCGACGATTTCGGTAGAGTTTCCTGGTTTCCGAATAAGTTGCTTGATTATCCATTCTATGAATATATGAACTTAATCGCCGCGGATTCACGGGCAGTGCTTATTTCCAAGACGCTAGCGCTTCAAAAAAAGCTTAAACAAGGCGACACCATCTACGTCGGATGGGATAACGTTAGTCCGCAACCGTTCGTCGTATTTGGCATCATAGACTATTTTCCAACGTTTAACCCGAACCCTCCGATTGGCTCCGTCGATGCTTCCAAGGAGGATGCAAAGGAGAATTCGCCGATGCTGATCGTCGGCAGCCTAAGCCGCATCCAGTTTCAATTGGGGCTCGAACCTTATCAAGTATGGCTCAAGATGAAGCCTGAGTATTCCACTTCCGAACTTTACGAGGGTATCGAGAAATCGAAGATTTCGCTGATCGGAATCGTGAATACTAGGGAAAATCTAAGCAAGGCAAAGAACGACCCGTTCCTAATGGCACTAAACGGAATATTGACGCTAGGTTTTATGATTTCGATTTTGATCAGCTTTGTCGGCTTTTTGCTTTATTGGATCTTGTCGCTTAAAGGACGGGCTCTGCAGAACGGGATCTTAAGGGCCATCGGCTTATCGCTTCGTCAACTGATCGGAATGTTGGCGATCGAGCAGCTTCTGACCTCGGGAGTCGCCATCTTGATCGGCGTTGCGATCGGGAACACGGCGAGCCGATTGTTCGTTCCGAACTTTCAGATCGTCTTTAACCCGGCCAGCCTGGTCCCGCCTTTCCGGGTTATGTTCGATGCCGTGGATTTCATCCGTCTCTATTCGATTGTCGTTTTCATGCTGCTGTTGGGACTGGGCATACTGTCGGTCATGCTCTCGCGCATTCGCGTCCACCAAACGCTGAAACTAGGGGAGGATTAAGCGATGATTCATTACGAAGGGATTCACAGAATTACCTAAGTAGTAACTTCATAATCAGTATAAGCTTAGTATATAACCCTCTACGATCAGTGACTAAAATGAATATGAATACACAATCAAGTCATAAATCGGAGGCGTATGTCGTTGCAAAGGAAACAGATTCATCTTGTAATCCTGTCGGTACTTATCTCAATTATACTTTTAACCGCTTGTCGTGCAGCCGATCATCCACCGGAACGCTTCAACATCGAGTGGGAAGAGAAGACCGTAGTCGTGAATGATGATCCGCTGTTCGATAGTGCTTCCGTGGATGCGCGCAATATTCCTCCGGGGAGTTTTGGGTCCGAGTATGCTAGGATGACCCGGTTGTCGAAAAAAGAATGGATGATCGTCTACACGGTTTATCGCAATCAAGGATACTTCCAGGATGAAAAAGGCGGGACGTCGCTTGAAGTGGCGATAAGCAACGACAACGGGAGAAGCTGGACTGCTTTATCGACGATAAGCGACCCGGGCAGGGATTTAGACAATGGACAAATACTCAAGCTAAAGAACGGAGATTTGCTTCTTGCATGCCGATCCGTTCGGTGGCAGGAATCCTACCGATTACCGGTGTTCAAAAGTTCGGATAAGGGAAGTACTTGGGAAAAAGTTAGCGAAATCGATCGAAACGAGGGTACGTCTGGGAGTCTGGGCAATCCCGATAAGGGTCTGTATGAGCCGTATTTTCAACTATTGGATAAAGGAGATATAGCGGTCTTTTACGCAAATGAAAAACATGTAACGGAAACCCCTTCGTTTAGCCAAACGATTTCGGAAAAGGTTTCGAAAGATAACGGGAAATCCTGGGGGGAGGAGAGGTTTGTCGCTTGGGCTCCGGACGATCCCGAGGCAAGACCGGGAATGTCGATCGCTACCCCCATGAAGAACGGTAAGATCATGGTCGCGTATGAAGTCTGCGGCACTAACAATTGCGAGATCTATCAGAAAACATCGGATGACGGTTTAAAATGGGAACCCGGAATAGGCACGCAGGTACCCTTTCAAGCCGGGGGGCCTTATGTAACCTCTCTGAAAGACGGCAGTTTGATTCTGACATCCAATGCGAATGATGTTTCAATCAGTATTGATAATGGAGCAAGCTGGGAACTGAATCCCGTTGCCCCGTGGAACGGAACTTTCCCGCAATACATTTGGGCAAGCCTTTATCAGACCGGGACGGACGAAATTGCAGCAGTTACCTCAACCCCGCGCGAGGCAGGCGGGCATCGAGTCGAAATTCGCTTTGGACGGATTTCGAAACTTCCTTCCCCAACGCAATAAAAAAAGCAACCCTTATCCATTCGCCGTGAGGATAAAGGTTGCTTTTCATTTCTGGCTTTTCTCTTATAACCCTTCCGGAGAAGGATAGCGAACATCCCGTATGAAGGTTACGGGAATGATTTCGCGTCGAGGCGCGTAGGTGCCTTCCATCTGTTGAATGATCATTTCGACAGTCTTATCCGCGATCGCCGGGATGTTCTGTTCAATGTACGGGACGAAGGGCAGCTTGGGGTCGTCGAAGGAGACGAGCGTCATGTCATCCGGGATCCGCTTGCCGATTTCATAAACGGAAGCGTAAACGAGACGAGCGAGAACCGTATCGATTGTGATGACCGCGGTAATCTGAGGATAAGTCCGGAGAAACGACTTGATTCTCTCTTTGAGCGCTTCGTCGTCCAGTTTGGTATTTCGTTTGAGGTAAAGCCAATACTTTTTGTCGATAGATAGCGCCCGTTCAAGGAAAACCTTCTCGAAGCCGGCCTCGCGCTCTCGCGTATTGGAGTTGGAGTCTGCTTGCGTAATTAGCGCGATGTGCTCGTGCCCGGCGCTGAGCAAGTAGTCGACAACATCCATCGTTCCATTGAAATTGTCCGAGGTGACGCTGCTGTTCGTAATGCTGGGCAAATAACGGTCGACTAAAACATGGGGAAATCGATTGAGGGACAACTTCAAAATTTCCTCGTTATAATTTTCGTCTATAACGGGGAAAACGATAAAACCTCGCACGCCGAACAAATGAAACATCCGAATCGCTTCGACTTCTTTTTCCATAATATCTTCGGTTACCCGGATAAGCGTTTGATACCCTTTCACATGAAGGCGGGATTGCACTTGGAAAAAAAGCATGCTTTCTATCGGCATCGTAATAGACGGGAAAATAATGCCGACGATGCCGTTGAAGCCGGAGTGGATGGAGTGCAAAATATCCGTGCCGTTTCGCCCCGCGACAAATGTGCCTTTGCCTTTAAGCCGAATGACGAGGTTCTCGTCGCTCATCAAAGATAGGGCCTGTTTGGAGGTAATTTGGCTGACGTTAAAATAACTCGCGATTTCCTTCTCGGAAGGTACGCGATCGCCGGGGCGAAGCTTGCCGGACATAATTTGCTCCCTCAAATGGAAGGCGATCTGCTTATACAAAGGGGTCGATTTGTCGTTTGCCAACGAGAATTTCTTGTCGCTCATAGGAGCCATCTCCCACAATAAATATACTAAGTTAATTTGTTAGTACAATCATATCGGTGAAATGAAGGCGTTGTCAAAGCTTTAATTTTAGCGGCTAACACAAAAATATACTAAGAATAGTATATTATATTTTGATTAATCTCATTAAGATGTAACGTATGAAGAAAACGCATTCTTGGAGTGGAGGTTCGCATTTGAAACAGACAGCGATTAGAGCAGAATACCCGAGGCCTCAATTTGTTCGATCGGATTGGTTGAGTTTGAATGGGGAATGGGATTTCGACTACGACGATAACAATGTCGGAATGAATGAAGGTTGGCACAACGAGCATCCGTATTCGAAGAAAATCGTTGTTCCGTTCTGTTACCAAAGCAAGCTGAGCGGAATCGGGGAGACGGCCTTCCATGATATCGTCTGGTATCGCAGAACTTTCGAGATGCCCGATCGTTGGGAGAGGCGCCGACTTATCTTGCATTTTGGAGCAGTTGATTATAGCGCCTCCGTATGGGTGAATGGCGTGCTTGTGGCCCAACATGAGGGGGGACATACGCCGTTTTCGGCGGATATTGGATTGGCGTTGCGGGAAGGAGTCAACGAAATCGTCGTTCGTGCCGAAGATTATAGCCGCGATATGATGTTGCCTCGCGGAAAGCAGTATTGGAAAGAAAAAAGCGAAATTATCTTCTATACAAGAACGACGGGCATTTGGCAATCGGTTTGGTTGGAAGCGGTGGCGGCAACTTATTTGGAACGAGTGAAGTTCGATCCGGACATTGATCGCAACGAAATTAAAATGCATTATTTTATTGCCGGCTTAGATGCAATGAAGGATAACGTGACGCAACTTACGAGAATTACGTTCGGCGAAGAGGTGGTCGCGGAAGAGGAGCATCGGGTCACTCATTCTAACTTCACGAGAACGATCGCTTTACATGATTACAATGATCACGGACTTGGCCGCTGGTGGTCACCGGAACATCCCAACCTGTATAACGTCGAGTTTATGCTGAAAGTGGATGGGCAAATCGTCGATCGCGTAACAAGCTATTTCGGCATGCGTAAAATATCCGTCGAACACGGTAAGCTATGTCTGAACAATAGGCCCTATTATATGAGACTCGTGCTGGATCAAGGCTATTTTCCTGAAGGGATACTGACAGCTCCAAGCTTCGAATCCTTGAAGGCGGACGTAGAGTTGACCAAAGCGATGGGCTTTAATGGCACGCGTAAACATCAGAAGATCGAAGATCCGCTCTTTCTCTATTTGTGCGATACGCTAGGATTGCTCGTATGGGGCGAAATGGCCAATGCCTATGCGTATTCCGAACAGTATGTAGAAAGGATTACGCAGGAATGGCAGGAAGCCATCCGCCGCGACTATAATCATCCTTGCGTCGTTGTCTGGGTGCCGATCAACGAGAGCTGGGGCGTTCCCAATATTTTAATAGATAAGCAGCAACAACATCACGCAATGTCTATGTATCATTTGACAAAATCGCTGGATGCGAGCAGACCCGTCATTTCGAACGACGGATGGGAGCATGTCAAATCCGATCTCTATACCGTTCATGATTACGAGTGGAGAGAAAGCGTTCTTCTGCAACGGTATGCCGCAATCGAAGGGGCAATAGATGCTCCCCAAAAAAGGGAAATGCATGTTGGAGGTTATGCTTACGACGGAGAACCCGTTCTCGTAACCGAATTTGGCGGCATTGCCTTTAGGCGCAGCGAATGGGAAGGCTGGGGGTATTCCGGGGCAACCAGCGAGGAAGATTTCGAGAAGCGGCTTAGGGCTGTCTTCGGCGCGCTGCAAAGTTCGCCGCTCGTACAGGGCTTCTGTTATACGCAGATCACGGACGTGGAACAAGAAATTAATGGCTTGTTAACCTATGACCGAAAGCCGAAGCTACCGTTGGAGACGATTCGTTCGATTGTGCTCGGGCAATAAGCCATTCCATAGGTTGTCCTGGTATATAAAATCAGGACAACCTTCTATTTAAGGGAGGCATCTAAAGGTAAGAAACGCCATCCGCATCGCGTAGATCCCTTGGAAGCGGGTAGGTGACGTCCTCGACAAGACGAACCGGCACGGTGACGCGCTCTACTTGGTAGGTAGACTCCATCTGACGAATCAAGATATCGACGGCATGATTCGCAATGCTTTCAATATTCTGCTTGATGAAGGGGACGAACGGCAATTTCGGATCATCGTAAGAAACGAGTTTTATTTTGTCCGGGATCGTACGGCCGATTTGCTGTAAAACGCCATAGGCAAGCGTAGCGATAACGGCATCTATGGCGACGACGGCATCCATCTCGGGATGCGTTTCGAAGAACCGTTTCAACCGAGCAATCGTTTCTTTATCGTTTCTGCCTTTACCCGCGAAAAACCAAAATTTTTTGTCGATGGGGAGCTCGCGATCCGTGAAAGCTTTCTCGAATCCGGCGATGCGTTCATGCGCATTAGAGTTCGTAGCTTGCTGCGTTAGAAATCCGATATTTTTGTGCCCTGCATCGAGCAATCCGTGAATCATCTTCACCGTACCCACAATATTATCCGAAGCGACGCTACTGCTCGTTATACTCGGAAAATAACGATCCACGAGCACGTGCGGAAACTTATTTAACGACAGTCTCAAAATTTCCTCGTTGTAACTTTCATCGATAGCCGGAAAAATAAGATATCCTCTGACGCCAAAAAGCCCGAACATCCGAATGGCTTCCATTTCCTTTTGCATAGTGTCGTCCGTTACGCGTATGAGCGTTTGATACCCTCTTTCGTGGAGCAACGTTTGAATGAAGTAGAACAGCAAACTTTCTATCGGCATATGAATCGAGGGGAAAATGATGCCAACGATTCCCTTTAAGCCGGATTGTATGGAGTGGAGCAGATCGGTGTCGCTTCGTCCGGCAACGAATGTTCCTTTTCCTTTAATACGAATAACCATATTCGCATCGGCCAAAGCGGCGAGAGCCTGTTTCGAGGTAATTTGGCTGACTTTGAAATATTGAGACAATTCTTTCTCCGATGGAACTCTGTCGCCCGGGCGAAGCTTTCCGGATAAGATTTGTTCCTGAAGATATTGCTGTATTTGCCTATATAAAGGCTTGGCGCTCATGAAACGATTCCTCCAAATTTATGTACTAAGATATACTAATTATAACATGACACTAATAGATGTGGTTATGCTTAGTTAAAGTGATCTTAAAGGGATAACAACAATTTTCATACTAAGCTTATTATAGAATGAGGCTACCCTGCGCTTTATACTTAAAGTGTAAGTAAGCGATTACAATAAATAAACAGGAGGGTTAATTTCATGCAAAAATGGAAACGAGGCAGTTGGCTAGTTGCAATGTGCGCCACGCTGCTGCTAGCATCCGCGTGCGGTAACAACGGCAATTCTACCAATAATGCTAGTCAATCGGCCGGCAACGCGGAATCGAGTGCGCCAAGCAGCGCAAGCGCGTCGACGCAAACGGAGTCCGAAGCACCTGAAGGTAAGGTCACCATTACGTACTGGAACGGATTTTCCGGCTCTGATCGCCCGGTTTTAGAAGCGCTTATCAAGAAGTTTAACAGCTCGCAGGACCAGGTTGAAGTGAAGATGGAGATCATGAGCTGGGACGTTCTTTATCAAAAGCTAACGACCTCGTCCGCTTCCGGGCAAGGGCCCGACTTTATCGCGTTCGGTCCGGAAAATATCGCCAAATACTATGATCTTGGCGTAATCGCTCCCGTAGACGACTTCTACTCTAATAGTATGATCGATACCACGTTGCTACCGAAAGGGTACGATCAACTGTTGCATTATAAAGACCACTTCGTCGGATTTCCGATGAACTACTTCGCTCACGCGCTGTATTACAACAAAGACATGGTGAAAAACGCCGGACTTGATCCGGAAAAACCGCCGACCACTTGGGATGAAATGGCAGACTGGGCGGTTAAAATGACGGATTCGAAAAAAGGGCAGTACGGCATGACTCTTCCGTCCGGATGGGTATATATTCCGCAGCTGATGTGGGCTAACGGAGGCGACGTGATCGATTACCAAACCAAAACTTCCATGATTAATAAGCCTGAAGCCGTAGCGGCGGTCAAATATTGGACGGATCTTGTGCTGAACAAAAAAGTCGCGCCGGCACCGAACAGCGATAATCTGAAGATGTTTGCTTCCGGTAAACTGGGCATGATGTTCGATGGTCCTTGGATGTCTCCGCAGTTCAAGGCGGCTAAGGTTAATTACGGCGTGGCTCTTATGCCTGCCGGTCCTGCAAGACAAGTGACTTTCGGTGCCGGGTTGTCGATGCATTTGACGAGCAAAGGCGCGAAAGACGAGAAAATCAAAAACGCCGTCTATAAATTCGCGCAATGGTGGTTCGAAAAGGATACGCAAAAAGAATGGGCGATCAAAATCGGATTCCCGCCGATCCGTACGGATCTTGCGAGCGATCCTGAAATTATCGAAGAAAATCCGGATTTGAAAATATTCATGGAATCGGCCAACATCGGTCAACCGTGGCTGGTCGGCATCGTGAATTCCGGTAAAATTCTATCCGAAGTATTCCAGAAGTATTTCGATCAAATTTTAATGAAGAAAGCGGATATTCAAAGCACGCTTGATCAGGCATCGGCCGATCTCGATAAAATACTGGCTACGGAACGATAATCGACTCGCAATTGAAGGAAGGGAAGTCCGAGAGTCAATCTCGGATTTCCCGCTTCCTTATTTGAGAAAGGAGACATCTATGAAATGGAAGGCATTGGCTTGGAATAAGTCTGCCGTCGGTTATTTGTTCATCTTGCCTAGCGTGGCCGTCATGACTCTTTTTGTCATTGTGCCGCTTTTGTTTTCACTGCTCTCGAGCCTATACAGCTTCGATATCATGCTTCAAAACTTCAAGTTTATCGGCTTGGATAACTTCCATACGGTTCTTGACGACGATCGTTTTTGGAACAGTCTAAAGAATACGGTCTACTTCGTTTGCGGAAACGTTCCTTTGCAAATCGTGATCAGTATTTTGGTTGCCGTTGCGATCAATAAGAAATCCCGGCTTAATATCGTTTTTCGTACCGTCTACTTTCTTCCCGTGGTTTGCTCGATGACGATCGTAGCCATGGCGATTCAAATGATGTTCGATTTCAACATCGGTATCGTTCCGGCGCTTTTGCGCGAGTGGGGACTGCCGGTCGTCGACGTGTTTAACGATCCGACATGGGCGATGCCGGCAATCATTCTAATCAGCGTCTACAAAAGCTTTGGATTTACGATGATTATTTTGCTTGCTGCGCTACAAGGCGTACCGGAAAGCTTATACGAGGCGGCTGAGATCGACGGGGCAGGCAGAGCGGCCACCTTCTTCCGCATTACGCTTCCGTCCATCGCGCCATCCATCGCGTTCGTCGTCATCACCTCCATCATCGGCTCGTTTCAGGTGTTTGATCAGGTCTATGTCACGACTAAGGGCGGACCCATGTTTAAGACGGAAACGATCGTACAGTATGTCTACGATAAAGCTTTCGTAACGAACGAGATGGGGCCGGCCATTGCAAGCGCCATTTTGCTTTTCATCATTATCCTTATTGTCACGTTGGCTAACCTGCGTATTGGACGGAAGTCCGAGCAAAATTTCTGATGATGGAGGTAACAATGAAGTGGAATCCGCGATGAATCGACGACAAAGCGTCGACCTTGGCCGTTGGATAATCGGGTTGCTCTTGATTGTTCTTGCGGTGGCCACGATATTTCCGTTTATTTGGATGGCGAGCACATCAGTCAAGCCAATGGGGGAAGTTCTGGGATCGCCGGAACGCTTGCTGCCCGTAACTTATGATTTCAGCACTTACACGAAAATATGGTCGGAAGTTCCTTTCGGCCGGTATTTCCTGAATTCTCTGGTGTTCTCATGCTCCGTGGTTGCCATTGCCCTATTTCTGAATTCAATGGCCGGTTACGCTTTTGCCAGACTGCAATTTAAGGGAAGAAATTTGCTGTTTATTCTCATCCTTTGCACCATGATGATCCCGTTCCAAGTTACGATGACGCCGTTGTTCCTGATCATCTATAAGCTGGGGATGATCGACACTTACCAAGGGTTAATTATTCCCAGGGCAGCGGATGCTTTCGGAATCTTCATGATGCGTCAATTTTTCCTCACGCTTCCCAAAGATCTGGAGGAGTCGGGAAGAATAGATGGCGCTAGCGAATTTCGGATTTATTTTAGAATCATGTTGCCGCTTTGCAAGCCGGCTTTCGTTACGCTCGGCGTATTTATATTCATGGGTAACTGGAACGATTTGCTGTACCCTCTGTTGCTGACGAATTCAGAGCAGTTTCGGCCGATTCAGGCGGCAATCGCCTTGTTCGCCGGAAAGTACGGAACCGATTACAGTTTTGTGCTTACAGGGTTGTTGCTTGCGTCCGTTCCAACGCTTGCGGCTTATTTATTCGCGCAACGATTCTTTGTCAGCGGAATCGCCATGACCGGCATCAAGTAGTATATCGGAGGGATTAGTTTGGCGGACATTTGGTCCAGAGAAAGAGCTTGGAACTGGTATCGGGAACGCGGATGGATCGTAGGATGCAACTACATTCCGAGTAATTGCTTGGGAATCCTTGAGATTTGGCAAGCCTATAACCACGATAAAGTTCGGAAAACAATGGAGAAAGAATTAGCGCTCGCCGCATATACCGGCATCAACAGCGTGCGTATGCTTCTTCCGTACGAGGTATGGAAGTACGAGCATGAGGGCTTTATGGCGCGTTTTGACGCCTTTCTGGATCTGATCGAAGCATATGGCATCTCGTTGATGCCGATTTTTTTCGACGACTGCGGAAGAAGGCCAATCGAGCATGCATCCGTTAAACCGCGTTTCGGTAAGCAACCCGAGCCGGTGCCTGGCTATCACGGAGGTTTTCCGCCGAGAAGTCAAGAACAGTCAATCGACCCGAGTTATCATATGGCGGACAATCGGGACAATTGGCCGGATATGGAGCGGTTCGTTAAAGAACTGGTAGGCAAGTATCGTAACGACAAAAGAATTCTTGCGTGGGACATCTGGAATGAGCCGGGCAATTCCGGGTCGGACGGACATGGCAATGTGAACAAGAGTATGGATGCGATGGAAGCGGCCTTCGCTTGGGCACGCGAAATGGACCCTGTTCAGCCATTGACGGCAGGGCCGTGGGACTTTTACCACGATTACTTTGATCGATGCCGTCCGGGCGAATTGACTCCTATCGAGGAGCGGGCAGTAGCGTTGTCAGATGTCGTATCCTTCCATTATTACGGTCCGATCGAGCTCTCCGTACAACTGATCGAGGCTTTCAAAGTATACGGACGGCCTCTGTTCATAACCGAATGGCTGCATCGGCCGTTTAAAAACGAAGTAAAAGACCATTTGCCACTTTATCGCAAGGAAGGTATCGCATGCTTCCATTGGGGGCTTGTCAACGGAAAAACGCAGACGCATGAGCCTTGGGATTGGATCCAGCATATGGATTTGGATTTTAGCTCCTGGCAACACGATCTCTATCATCGGGACGGAAGCCCTTATCGGCATGATGAAATCGAGATATTTCGAATTTTGACCGGCAAACATAACCATTTGAATGGAGATGACGCTATGAGTGCAAAAGGAACGATTTCTGCAAAATGGGAAAAGCCCGTGCTGATTCATGAGCTTCCTGCCTTTGAAGATCTGGGTCTTGACGCACGTTATTCGCATCCCGGAAAATTCGGTTCCCAGTATGGGCGAATGGTCTTATTACGGGATGGATCATGGCTGACCGTATATACGATTTACGACAATAACGGTTATACGTATGAAGCAAGCGGCGGCAACAAGCTGGAGTTTGCAATCAGTCATGATAAAGGAAATTCGTGGGAGCGACTGTCCGAACTCGGTCATCCTTCGAGGGATTTAGATAATGGACAGCTTATCGAACTCGACAATGGAGACTTATTGCTGAGCTGCCGTTCCGTGCGATGGCATGAATCTTATCAATTGCACGTGTATAAAAGCACGGATGGAGGCCGTACTTGGGCATTCTGGTCGACGATCGACGAAATGAACGGTTCGCCGGGGAGTCTAGGCAATCCGGATAAAGGAGTCTATGAACCGCATTTCTATCGCTTAGACGATGGTCGCCTTTCCGTTATGTACGCCAACGAGAAACACGTCATTGAGCCGCCCTACTACAGCCAAATCATTTCGCAAAAAATATCCGAAGACGACGGTAGAACTTGGGGCGAAGAAATTTGGGTGGCATGGGATCCCACGAGTCCTCATCTCCGCCCGGGGATGTCCGTATGGACAAGATTGCAAGACGGCCGCTATATCGTCGTCTTCGAAGTGGTACATCTTGTCATGTATCAATGCGTGTCTGCGGCTATCTTCTATAAAATTTCGAACGATGGCATTCACTGGGAAGCAGGTAACGGTACGATCATTCCCGCGCAGCACGGCGGGCCTTATTTTGAACAATTACAAGACGGCACCTGGATGGTGACTTCGAATTCGGGACAAATTTCCGTCAGCCGGGACGAAGGGGAGTCCTGGTACACGGTTGAATCGTTGCCTTTTACAAGTCATCTATGGCCAAGCCTTTATGCGTTGGACGACAATCGGTTCCTCTTGTTGAATTCGGCAGCCCGCCCTAATGAAGGACATAACATTCAGATGTGTATCGGACAACTTGAATAAGAGAAGCAACGAGCCCGCAACCGATCGAGGTTGCGGGCTCGTTTTTTGTTGTACGGATTTACGGGGAGTCATCCAATTAACCTAAGCTTAGTCTATATCCTGTATGTAAGCGTAACTAAAATAATAAATGTAAGCGAATATAAAAGGAGGATTCAATGATGAGGAAACTTGCAATGACAATGCTGACGTTGGCGATATGGCTAGTGCTTTGTTCCGGAATGGTTTCGGCGGCTGGCGGACCGGCAACCTCTACTAGCACCGTTACGGTAAATAACATATCCGCGTTCACGGATGCCGGAACCGATGCCAGAGGAATATCTCCGGGCACCTTCGGTTCCCAGTATGGTCGAATGCTACGTTTAACAAACGGCGATTGGTTGGCAGCCTATACGATTTACGACAATAACGGCTATACGCGCGATGCTAACGGAGGCACGAGACTACGCGTTTCGAAAAGCACGAATAATGGCGCAACTTGGACCGTTGTATCCAATATCTCGGATCCCGGAAGGGATCTCGATAACGCGCAAATGGTGCAAATGCCGAACGGCGATGTTTTGTTGGCCGCCCGATCGGTACGTTGGCAGGAATCCTATAAATTATATGTATACAAAAGTACAAATCTTGGAGCAAACTGGTCCTATTTGAGCACCATCGATCAGAATAACGGAACGCCTGGAAGTCTCGGTAATCCGGACAAAGGCGTATACGAACCTCATATGGGCTTTCTTGCGGACGGGCGTCTAGCCGTATTTTACGCTAACGAAAAGCACGTTACGGAATCGCCATCGTACAGCCAAATCATATCGGAAAAAATTTCCTCGGATGGGGGCGCAACCTGGGGAAGTGAAATATACGCTGCCTGGGATCCGTCCAACTCGTCGGCCCGTCCGGGGATGCCGGTGTGGACCAAGATGGCAAACGGAAAATATATTTTAGCTTTGGAAGTGTGCGGTACGCAGGGCTGCAACATTTTTAGTAAAACTTCAAATGACGGTTACACATGGTCAAGCGGAATCGGAACTCAGGTCCCGGATCAATTAGGCGCTCCGTATGTCCTTTCCATGAGTGATGGCAGACTAGCGATCGTATCTAATGTAAACACCCTCTCTTTTAGCAATGATTACGGAACGACTTGGTATAAAAACGATACCTTCCCGTGGGCAAGCAGCTTGTGGGCTAGCGTATATCAGACGGGACCCAACGAAATCGCGATTATGAACTCCGCTTCGCGGGCAGGGGGCGGAAATAACATTCAACTCGCCTTTATGAACGTGAAGAGTACGTTCTCGTATGACTTCAATGATGGCAACGATGCCGGTTGGAGCAAATACGGCGGTACTTGGACGGTTTCCGGCGGTGCCTACACCGTTTCTTCAAGCAGCGGAGATAAGTCGATCGTGGACCCTTACGTATCGCTCGTTAATTACAGCGTTGAAGCCGACGTGAAGCTAAATAACGCGGGGCAAGCGAGTATCATTTTTAGCGCAGCCTCGCCGAGCGCCGGAGCGGACAATTTTATCGGATATGCGGCAGGCATTGATTCCGGCGGTTCGGTATGGCTCGGTAAGTTTAACAATAACTTTACTTCCCTTGGCAGCGCGTCCGCCACGATTTCAACGGGAACCAATTATAAGCTCAAAATCGTAAAAACAAACGGACGAATTCAAGTTTTCCGCGACGGGGTGCTGAAGTTGGATCAGACCGACACCTCTTATTCCAAAGGAACAATCGGTCTTCGCGGGGGATTCGGGAATAGCGCGACTTTCGATAACGTTGTCGTAACGCCTTTCCTTTACGCGAACGATTTCAGCAGCGCGACGAATCCCGGTTGGACGAATTACGAAGGAACATGGAGCTTTTCCGGGGGAACGTACAACATGACGTCCGGCAGCGCCCCTAAATCCATACTTAGTCCGCTGGTTAATAACGAGTCCTATACGCTTCAAGCCGATGTTCGAATTAACGGGACCGGACAAGGAAGCCTGCTTTGGAACGTACAAAATCCGGGAAATGGTGCAGATACATTCAAAGGATACGGCGCGGGAATCGATACGGGAGGCACCGTATTGCTTGGAAGGTTCAATAACTCTTATACGCAACTAGGCAGCGCTTCGAATACGATTGCGTCTAACGTTTGGTACAACTTAAAGGTCGTCATTACAGGAAATCGAATGCAAGTTTACGTCAACAATGCATTGAAGATCGATGTGTCTGACTCCACTTACAAAAATGGCGCGATCGGTGTTCGTGGAGGATTCAGTAATAATGTAAGTTTCGATAACCTAATCGCTTATTAATGTGCTAGTGCTTGTTTACGGGTATTATCCGTCGTCACTCTAGAATAAGCTGACTTTTACTGCGGAGTAAGGATATGGGAAATATCGAAACGCGGCTAACCTCTTCGGGGGCAGTGCCGCGTTTTTGCGTTGATAAAAGTGCTTATTCCTTTCCTTAGTGCCATGTAATCGTCATTTTGAAGCGTTTACAATTAGTGAGCACGCTTATTGAAGTTAGCTTACATAAAGATTCTATGAACAGAGGAGAGTTGATGAAATGAGAGGGTATCGCAGACTTCTATTGTCGTTTCTATCTTTAACCCTTGTAATAAGTTTGATATCGAGCGTATTTTCCGCGGGTGTTCACCAAGCTGCGGCGGCCGCATCCGATCCGGGGACCTTCATTAAGGGAGCCGATATTTCGACGCTGCAAGCGATCGAGGATGCCGGCGGCAAATACTTCGACAACGGCGTCGAGAAGGATTTGCTGGACATTCTCAAGGATCACGGCGTGAACTATATCCGACTGCGGGTATGGAATAACCCGGTTCAAGCCGGAGCCGACCCGAACGGGGTTTATTATAACGATAAAACCCATCTTGTCGCCTTGGCTCAGCGGGTGAAATCCAAAGGTCTGAAGCTTCTGGTAGATTTCCATTATTCCGACTTCTGGGCGGATCCCGGCGCTCAGGTCAAACCGGCGGAATGGGTTCAATATACGACGATCGCCGACCTGAAAGGCGCGCTGTACAATTACACGGCGGATGTCATGCAGACGCTGGAGGCGGTTAACGCTTACCCGGATATGGTGCAGATCGGCAACGAGATCAACCCGGGCATGCTGCTTAAGAACAATGCCGGCGACAGCTCGAACGCGTCGCTAAACGGTACGGGAGCGAACCTGGTCGAATTGATTAAGGAAGGGGTCCGCGCGGTACGCGAGACGACTCCAGCAGGAGCCGACCGAGTCAAGATCATGATCCATGTCGCGCATAGCTGGAGCTCTACGGATACGACTACGAATAGTTCCTACACGACTTTTTACGATAGGCTGAATAACAACAACGTCGATTTCGATGTCATCGGCCTCTCTTATTATCCTTACTGGCACGGTTCTTACAAAGCGTTCAAGAACGATATGAATTTCTTGTCCGCGAAATACAACAAAGAAGTGGTCATCGCCGAGACGGCTCATCCTTTCACTTTGGAAGACGGAGACGGATGGGAAAATATCGCGAAACAGACGGAAGGGGATACCAATGGGTTCCCGATTACGCCTGCCGGGCAAAAAGCGTTCTTAGAAACGGTTATGAATATGGTAGCCACGGTGAATAACGGCAAGGGATTAGGCGTTTTCTATTGGGAACCGGCGTGGATCCCGGTACCGAAGAAAGCGGGAGTCTATCAAGCCGGCTGGAAAGTTAACGAAGGCAACGCCTGGGATAATCAAGCCTTTTTCGACTTTCAGGGCAATGCGCTTCCTTCGCTTGACGCGTTCCGTTATTTACCTGGAAGTTTCCCGACGAAAGAGATCGCTACGATTATGCCGCTGGCGGGCGTAACGACCAACGTGAAGGTCAAGCCTACCCTCCCGGCTTCGGTGTCTCTTGTCTATAACGATGGAGATATGGGAAGCGTTGCCGTGACCTGGGATTGGAACGAGGCAGCGTTAGACAAGCTGAAGCAAGTGGGCACGTTTAAGTTATACGGTTCGGTTGCGGGATCTCCTATTCAAGCTTCTGTAAACATTACGACGAATCCGTCCGGTTCCGCTAATCTAGCGCTTAATCCGGGATTCGAGACAAGCAGCGGATCGGGTTCCAATGCGACGTTCGCAAGCTGGACGCCAACGAATACGACTGGAACGGTTTCCGCCGGAAACGGTAACGGTAATATCCATGGAGGCGCGAAATCGGTCAGCTACTACACGACGAAAGTAACCTCCTTCTCCTTAAAGCAAACGATATCCAACTTGACGCCGGGCAAAACCTACGTGCTTAAAGCGTGGAGCTCGGGAGATTCTTGGATTCCCGCGGGCGCCGACAAGCTGCAGCTTTTCGCGGATGACGCGGGCACCCGGATCAATAAGGACATGATTAACTACGCATGGAACGATTGGCGCCAGTATTCCTTGGAGATCGTTCCGACTAGCACATCGATTACGATCGGTCTGGACGTCACGACTCCGGCCGGCAACAAATGGGGCGTCTTCGACGACGTTGAATTCTACGAGGCGGTTTCGATTGCGAAATGGGGATCCGCGAAGACGTTGACCGCATCGCAAGTAGATCCGACCGGAATGAGCCTGAACTGGTCCGGGATCGACGATCCTGCCAGCGTGACGGGATATAAGGTGTATCAGAACGGCAAGCTGATCGCCTCCGACATTACGTCGACCAACTATCGCGTGACCGGGTTGTCGCAAGATACGTCTTATACCTTTAAGGTAGAAGCAAGCTACGGTTCGGACATTTGGACGTCAACCGGGCCTTCTGTCACCGTCAAGACGGAACCTTTCATGAAAGGCGTGGATATATCGACGCTTCAGGAGCTGGAGTCGCTTAACGTAAAGTTTTACGACAATGGCGTTCAGAAGGATCTGCTGGATATTCTGAAAGATAACGGAGTTAACTATATCCGCTTAAGAATATGGAACAATCCCGGCAGTAACGCGAGGTATTTCAACGATAAGGACAAAACCATTGCGATGGCGCAAAGAATTAAAGCCAAAGGGATGCGTTTCCTGCTTGATTTCCATTATTCCGATTTCTGGGCGGATCCTGGACAACAGAACAAACCCGCCGCTTGGAAAGATTTAAGCTTTACGGATTTGAAGAAGGCGCTATACGACTACACCGCGGATATTCTGAATTCGTTAAAGGCAAAGAACGCTTATCCGGACATGGTGCAGATCGGTAATGAAATCAATAACGGAATTTTGTGGGATACGGGCAAGACCCCTAACTTCGATAATTTAGCGGATTTGTTGAAGGAAGGAATTAAAGCCGTTCACGACACGAACCCGGCAAACCATGACACTAAGATCATGCTGCATCTTGCCGAGGGCGGAAACAACGAAATCTACGAAAATTTCTTCGACAATATGAAAAGCCGGAACGTCGAATACGATGTGATCGGGATGTCTTATTATCCGTACTGGCATGGCACTTTCGATCAATTGCAGCACAATATGGACGATATGGCCGAGCGTTACGGCAAGCAGGTTGTCGTAGCGGAAGCCGCCTACCCGTACAAGGTGTCCGCTTCCGGAGGTTTGGTCGGACAACCGCAGGTAGATATCGCCGGGTTCCCCGCTACGGTGGAAGGACAGAAAACGTACTTGCTCGCAACGATGAATGCGGTGTCCAAGGTCAAGAACGGCAAAGGAGCCGGCGTCTTCTATTGGGAGCCTGCCTGGATTACGGGTCCGGCGAACAACTGGGCGAATTTGGCGCTGTTCGACACTTCGGGCAATGCTCTGGATTCCCTAAAGGCTTATCAATATTTACCGGGAGATTCGATCCCGTTAAATAGAGTCAATGTGTTCGCATCTTTGGATTGCACGGTACCTAAACATACGACTCCGACGCTACCGGCAACGGTTAAAGTTCTATATAGCGACGGGTCGATCAAGGACGAGGCCGTTGTATGGGATTCCTACGATGCGACCAAACTCGGGATCGTAGGCAGCTTTACCCTTAACGGAACGATAGCGAATACGAATCTACGAGCGGCGATCAAGATCGTGGTCGTCCCTTATCAGAATTTGGTCAAAAACCCGGGATTCGAAACGGGAACGATGAGCGATTGGACGGTAACGGGAAGTAATCCGGAAGCGACCAGCATCGAGATTAATGCCGGAAACGCGCATACCGGCCAAGCGGCATTCCATTACGCAATGGGCAATAGCGGCGGAGATTTCAAGGTCCTTCAGCAATATACCGGTTTGGCGAACGGAACTTACAAGCTAACGGCATGGGTTTCGGGAGGCGGGGGCGACAACAAGCTTCAGCTGTATGCGGAAGGATTCGGCGACGTGAAGAAAACGGTTAACATCGCCAATACCGGCTGGGCTGCATGGAAGAAATATACAGTAGCCGATATTGTCGTCACGAACGGAACGGCTACGATCGGAGTGGACGCGCAATCGGCAAGCTCCGTATGGGGACAAATAGACGACATTGAATTTTATCAGGTCGTAGATGCTTCCGAAATTAAGGTGAGCGCCGTCGGAGGAGTAACGGAATTGAACGGCTCGCGT
Organism: Cohnella endophytica; assembly: GCF_003628305.1. GTDB lineage: Bacteria > Bacillota > Bacilli > Paenibacillales > Paenibacillaceae > Cohnella > Cohnella endophytica. Next base: position 72,347 of record NZ_RBZM01000006.1, read on the forward strand.
ACCCTGCGGATGGTTGCCGAAGTAACACCTACTAACGCAACGGATGATACCGTTGCTTGGAGCGTGACTTCAGCGAACGGTTCGGCTACGAACGTGGCGGTCATCGATGCGAATAGCGGCGTGTTGTTCGCCAAAGCGAACGGAGTCGTGAAGGTAAAGGCGACTTCCAACGGTTCTCCCGGCGTATCGGGAGAGACGCTGATCACGATTTCCAATGTTGCGCCATTAACGTTAGTAACGGGCAGCAATTTCAGTTCCGTTACGGGAGGACAGGCGGCAACGCAAGCGGCAGCTCCGTTTGACGGAAATACGACGACGTATTTCAATACCGGTGCGAATAACGCATACGTCGGCAAGGATCTCGGAGCGGGCAATGACAAACAAGTAACGACGGTGAGATTTTATCCGCGCACGGGCTTTGAGAATCTAATGGCAGGAGCAATTATTCAAGGTTCTAACTCGGGCACGAACACAGGGTACGATAATCTGTATACGATCTCCGGAACTCCTGCCGCCGGATGGAACGTAGTTTCCCTAAGCAACAATAAATCGTACAGATACTATCGGTTGGCGCCAGTCAACGGACAATCTGGCTCTAACGTAGCGGAGCTAGAATTCTACTACGGGGTAAGCAAAGCAACGTTGGTCGATAAAATTACAACCGCGCTTGCGTTAAGCGAAGCGCAGTATACAACGGAGACGTGGGCTACGCTTCAAACCGCATTGACGGCCGCAATCGGCGTGAATGCGAATATCGAAGCCGCGCAGGCGGAAGTTAATGCTGCGGCAACGGCATTGCATTCGGCGATTGCCGGTCTAGTCGAACAAGAGACCGAAACTGGCGAACCGGGAGTTAGCAAGACGATCCTAGTCGCTAAAATCACGGCGGCTCAAGCACTAGATAGCACGCAGTATACGACGGAGACATGGGCTACGCTGCAAACCGCGTTGACGGCCGCAGTAAGCGTAAATACGAACACCGATGCCACGCAGTCGGAGGTTAATGCTGCGGCAGCGGCCTTGCAAACGGCGATTGCCGGGCTAGTCGAGAGCGAGCCTGAAGTAGGCGAGCCGGAAGTCAGCAAGACGGCTCTAGTCGAAGTAATCACGACTGCGCAGGCATTGGATAGCACGAAGTTTACCGCGGAGACGTGGGCTACGTTGCTAACCGCGTTAACGGCCGCAGTCGACGCGAATGAGAATACGGAAGCCGCGCAGTCGGAGGTAGATGCCGCGGCGGCAGCCTTGCAGGCGGCGATTGCCGGGTTAATCCGGGTTTCGGATAACAATAATCCATTGCCGCAAACGCCGGTCACACCGGTAAGCCCGGGAACGATAGCGTTAACTTCCGCAGAGCTTATTCCCGATGCCAAAGGAAACGTAGCGGTCAAGCTTTCATCGGAATCCAAGGAAGTGAAGATTCCATTGTCGGCTATCCGGAACGAAGCAATCAAGAATATCAACCTGCAAGGAGAAAACGTCTCGTTCGGTATTCCTTCCGCGCTGTTTAAGCAGCTTGAGGCTCTCGTCTCAAAGAATGATGCGGCCGGAAGCTCAATATCCTTGACATGGTCTCCGCTTTCTCCTTCGGCGACCGAACAGTTGTTGAACCAAGCTAGCACGCGAATGGCGGCGCAGGTTAAGGCAGTCGGAGAAGTATACGAGTTCAATTTCTCGATTACGACGAATAACGGCGCTACGCAGCTTCTCGGTAAGTTTAACGAACCGATGACGCTACGTCTGAAGGTTGCTGCCGGAGCGGATCCTAATGTTACCGGCGTTTACTACATCGGTAATGATGGCAAGCTTGAATATGTCGAAGGGTATTTCGACAATGGAGAGTTAGTCGTTCAAGTCAATCATTTCAGCAAATATGCGGCGCTTGAATTGAAAAAGACGTTTAAGGATGTCCAACCTAACCATTGGGCAGCGCAAGTCATTGCCGCATTGGCAGCCAAACAAATCGTTAACGGCGTCGATGCCGCAAGCTTTGAACCGAATCGTAACATTACGCGGGCAGAATTCACGGCATTGCTCGTTCATGTCCTGAAGCTGACCGACAAGGGAACGAAATCGTTTACCGACGTTCCGGAAAACGCATGGTATGCCGATGCGGTAGCATTAGCTTATCAAGCGGGGATCGTAAATGGCCGTAACTCGAATGCCTTCGATCCGGAGGGGCTGATCTCTAGGGAGGAAATGGTTACCATGCTTATGAAAGCTTACGCATGGAAACACTCCGCTCCGATAGGAAATACGACTAGCCAGACTCCTTTCACGGATACGAGTTCGATTTCCTCATGGGCGAGAGAATATGCGCGTTTAGCGCACGATTTATCGCTGATCAACGGTAAAGGCGCGGGAGTGTTCGCTCCCAAAGCGTTGACTACCAGAGCGGAAGCGGCGCAGGTGATCTACAATCTGATTACTCACTAGAAGTAAAATCGGAGGCACTCCCGCGACAATTGCGGGAGTGCCTTTTTATCGAATTCCAATATTGACTAAATTCGTCATGCCCACTAGGCTATAGTTATTCTGCCGATAGGAGCGAGTCATATGTCTACGCATACTTTGCCAAGATGCACGCCGGAGGAGCAAGGTGTGTCCTCCGAAGCTCTAATTGAGTTCGTGGACTCCTTGGAGCAAAGCGGACAGGAGATTCACACGTTCATGCTCATTAGGGCCGGCCACGTCATCGCCGAAGGGGGATGGAAGCCGTATACGCCGCAATCGTTACGTCTTAGCAACTCCGTCAGCAAGAGCTTTACGTCGGCGGCCGTCGGATTTGCCGTGTCCGAAGGAAAACTGTCGGTCGACGATCGGGTGCTTTCCTTCTTTCCGGAACGAACGCCTTCCGAGCCTTCGCCAGGTTGGTCCGATATGACAGTCAAGCATTTGCTGACGATGTCGACCGGACAGACCGAGGATCCGGTGTATCGTTTTATGGAGCGCGAGGACGGAGATTGGGTACGCGTATTCATGGATACCCCGGTCCTAGAAGCGCCGGGTTCCCGGTTTCTCTATAATAGCGGCGCAAGCTATATGCTTTCCGCGATCGTTCAACAAGCGACGGGACAAACCGTAATGGATTACTTGACGCCTCGATTATTCGAGCCTTTGGGCATTCGCGACATCCATTGGGAAGCTTGCCCAAGGGGCGTTACGGTAGGCGGTTGGGGTCTGAGCGTCTCCACCGAGCATATCGCGAAGTTCGGGCAATTGTACTTGAACAAAGGCATTTGGAATGGGAAGAAACTGTTGCCGGAGGCATGGATCGAGGAATCCTCGCGTAGCCATATTGCCAATGGAGACGATCCGAATAACGATTGGTCCCAAGGGTATGGTTATCAATTCTGGATGTGCAGACATGGCGCGTACAGAGCGGACGGAGCGTTCGGACAAGTCGCGATCGTGATGCCCGAGCAGGATGCCGTTCTGGCTTTCACCGCGGCCGTCACCGACTTGGCACCGGTGATGGACCGTGTGTGGGAGACGCTGCTTCCCGCTCTTAACGAGCGCAAAGAAGCGATGCCCGCCAACGCAGCAGGACATGCGGCGCTTGCCGATAAGCTCGTCGCGCTTGCCTTGAAGACGGAGGGAAATCGGGTCAGCCCCGACAACCGGAAAATCGCGAGGCATTTCATCATGGAACAGAACGAAGCTTGTATCCAAGAGTTGACGATACGTATCGATTCTCTAACGTATAAGCTCGACATCGTCCAATCGGGAGTCGTTCGCCGCGTCGAACTCGGGCAGAACGACTGGGCAATCAACGAGTGGAATACCCGAAACAGGAAAATACGATTCTCGGCATCCGCAGCCTGGGAGGACGAGAACACGTTCGTAATGACGGTAAGACAATTGGAGACGGCTTACAAAGAGCGCTTCGAGTTTCGTATTGACGGCGATAAGCTAGCGGTAACGCATAAGAAAGAATTCGATGTGTTCCCCTCTCGCATATTTGCCTTGTCTGGGGAAGCGAGAGCGGCGTCCAAGATTTATAACGAAGTAAAAACCGAAGACAAGCTTCTTGCGATCACCTTCGACGATGGACCGAACCCGGAGTGGACTCCTCTATTTCTAGAAGTATTCCGGAAGCATGGCGCTAAAGCGACTTTCTACGTGTTAGGAACGAACATGGAACAATACCCCGATCTCGCGAAGCGAATCTACGAGGAAGGGCATGAACTGGGCAATCATAGTTACTCCCATCCCCATCTTCCCGAGCTCGGGAGGGAAGAGCAATTCGAGGAGCTGTTAAGAGCGGAGAAACTCATCGTCGAAGCGATCGGAACAAAACCGAACACGTTCCGGCCTCCTTTCCTGGATGTCAGCGACGATTTGCTTTCGGTGGCCGAACAATTCGGTTATCCCATCATTCATGCTCTGAACACGGATTCGCGCGATTGGGAAACTCCGGGCGTCGAGTATATTCTGGAATCGTCGCGCGCCGGGGTTCGTAAGGGGGCCATCCTGTTATTCCATGACGGGTTCGGGGACCGTTCCCAATCGTTGGAGGCGATTTCGATTCTGGTTCCGGAGCTGATCGAACAGGGCTATAGCCTCGTGACGGTAAGCGAATTGCTGGGAATCGCGTAAGATTGGGCGTAAACGGGACGAAGCGGGGAGTTACCTCTGCTTCGTCCCGTTTTTTGAACCGATGCTCATTCGGATTCTTGGTCGCGGCCAGAACCGAATCCAAAAATATCGGACGCGATTCTATGAAATTAGAACTATTTTTTCCTTTCACGATTCGTTAAAATTATACAATTAAGTACTTACAGTGGCCTGATCTTGTAAGTCAAGTCAGGCAGAATTTGATTTCAAAGGCGGGCGTTGGACTCATGAGATGGTCATCGATGCTGTTATCCCCGTTCCGATTCCGCAAAGTCAGAAGTCGATTCATGGTCGCCATGATTCTGTTGTCCGTATCTCCTCTGTTTCTCCTCGGTTATATTTCCTTCAATATCGCGAAAGATACCCTAACGCTTAACAATGAACAGACGAATATCGACCACTTGCAAACGTCCAGCGAAGTGGCCGATTTGATTTTCCGTAACATCGTGAGCCTGAACCGCTCTATCGTCTTGAACGACGAAATTCGCAACGACCTGCGAGACAGCAAGGTCAATTCTAGCATGCAACAGATCGAGATGAACGCAACGACCATCGATAGGCTGCAAAAGCTGATCAATAGCAATTCCTACGACACGCGTTACGTCGATTCGCTTTGCGTAATCGATCTCTATTATCAAACCTATTGCATGGGAAGATCCGACGACGCGGGTATCTATGAGACGCCGACTAAGAAGCATGACATAGAAGAAACGGATTGGTACAAAGAAGCCGTCGATGCCAAAGGCAGAGTCGTATTTTTCAGCAATAACGTACTCGGAGACAAGTCCGATGTTTTCTCGACGGTTAAGCTGTTCCGCGACTCCGAGGATCCGCACGGCAGACCGATCGGCCTGTTAATCGTGAATCTATCGAAGTCCATGTTCAGCCGGGTATTCATCGGAGTTCATAATAACGGCACTTTCATGGCGGTGGATTCCGCGCAAGGCGCGCTTAAGGTGGTCTATAAGGATGCCAAGTCCATCGCATTGCCTGTCATGGAAGGCAGCTTATCCGATACGGTGAACAAATTGCGCGGCCAAGGTTATTTGGTTAGCGAGTATCGGAACCAGACGACGGGATGGACGTTAATGCATCTTATTCAGAAGAAGGAGCTGCTGAAGCAGTCTAATCGAATCGGCACGGCGACCGCCCTGATCGCAACAGCAATCGCGTTAGTGGCGTTGCTGCTGTCGGTCATTATCTCGGGCACGATCACGAAGCCGCTCATTCAGATCAAGAAAATGATGGTGGACTGGAACAAAGGAATAAGAGAATTCGACGGCAAATTCTCGAAGGACGAGGTCGGTACGATCGGCGAGACGTTCAAGCGCATTTCTTCGGAGAACGAGGAGCTGACCGAGAGGCTTATCCACTCGGAGTTGAAGGAGAGGGAGGCCGAGTTGCGTTCTCTTCAGGCGCAAATCAAGCCCCATTTCCTCTATAACACGCTGGATTCGATCTATTGGATGGCCCGATTGAAGAAGCATGAGGAAGCTGCCCAGATGGCGCTATCCTTGTCCGAGAGCTTCAAGCTCAGCCTCAATAAAGGCAAAGAGACGATTCCCGTCTTCAAGGAGCTTCAGCATATCCAACATTACATGACGATCCAGAACATTCGGTACAACAATCGCTTTACCTATCGCGCGAATATTGAAGAATCGATCATGAATACCGAAATTCTGAAGCTGATCGTTCAACCTCTTGTGGAAAACGCGATCTACCATGGTCTCGAGCCCAAGCTTGGAGACGGGAAAATCGAGGTGTCGGGGAGAAAAGACGGAGATTATTTCGTGTTCGTCGTCGAGGACGATGGGGTAGGCATCGAAGATATGTCGGTTACCCAACAAGGTTACGGACTTACCAATGTGAGAGAACGAATAGTGCTTTACTACGGGGCGTCCAGCTCTTTCAGAATTACGAGCGGCGCCGGCGTAGGCACGAAGGTTGAAGTGAGATTCAAACCCTATAACGAGGAGGCGTAAGCCATGCTTAAAGCCGTTGTATTCGACGATGAATATATCGTGATCGAAGCGTTGCGGACGCTCATTGATTGGACGGGTTTAGAGGTTGAACTGGTCGGGACGGCGGGCGACGGCGTCGCCGCCCTTGAGATTTTCAGACAAGAGAAGCCCGATATTGTGCTGACCGACATCCGGATGCCGGGGATGGATGGCCTGCAGCTGATTCAGGAAATCATGCGCGAAGCCGAAGATACCTGCTGCATCGTATTCAGCGGCTTCAACGAATTCGAATACGTGAAACAGGCGATCCAGCTAGGCGTTATCGATTATTTGGAGAAGCCGATTACGGATGAGAGCGTGGAAAGGTCCTTGCGCAAGGCGGCGGGCAGAATCCTTAGCCAACGCGAGACGAAGGAGATTCGCAGGAAGTGGGAGGATAGTCAGCGCGAATTGATGGAGAAAGCGCTCTTGGACGGTCAAGCGTTGGACGAGGGTCAACAGCCTAAGAGCTCCGCGGTCGAACGGGCTCGCGCTTATATCGTGCAGCACGTGAACCGCGACTTATCGCTGCAGGAGGTAGCCGAGCACGTGGGCATGAATGCCGCATACTTGAGCGTTCTGTTCAAGGAGGAAACGGGCGAGACGTATATCAAATTTCTGACCCGTTACCGGATGGAACTGGCCAAAATGCTGCTGCGCAAGGGACTGAAAGTGAATGAAGTAAGCGAGCGGATCGGCTATCATACGTACCGGCATTTCTCGGAAGTATTCAAGAAATCCACCGGCACTACCCCCGGACAATTCCGGGACGACATCTAAAAAAATCGGACGCTTAACAATGAAATGACCCACTGATCGTTGCCCGGGGCGGGATTTATAATGAGGGTATGGGAACCCGGGCCCTGTTTCTATCATGATTTGCCGATCGATAATCATTCAGGGGGACACTGATCATGGGAATGTCGAATACAGGAAAATCGAAAAAATACGTAACCGTTTTATCGAGCGCATTGTTGTTTGCCGGATTACTGGCCGGTTGCGGAGGCTCGAATAACAACGACAATGCTTCGCCATCCGTTAGCGCATCGCAGTCCGAGAGCGCTTCGCCGGCGGAGACCGAATCCAGCAAACCGCAGGAGAAGGTTACGATCTCTTTGCTCGTCGATAATTCGCAAGATGCGGTTAGCGTAGCCAAGGCTTTGGTAGATGCCTTCCAAGCGAAAAACCCGAACATCACGGTCGAGACGGAAACTCGTCCGGCCGGCAGCGAAGGCGACAACTTCGTGAAGACGCGTTTATCGACCGGAGATATGAATGACGTCTTTTTCTACAACTCCGGTTCGCTTATGCAAGCGCTTAATCCGGAGCAGAATATCCTGGATGTCACGAACGAGCCTTGGGAGGCCGACGTCATCGACTCCTTCAAGCAAACCGTGACCTTTAACGGCAAACAATATGGAGCTCCGACGAACGCAACGATGGGCGGCGGTTGGTTCTACAATAAGAAAATCTACGCGCAACTCGGACTTTCCGTACCGAAGACTTGGGCCGAATTGATGGAGAACAACAAGAAGATCAAGGAAGCGGGCATTACCGCAATTATCGGAACCTACAAGGATACGTGGACTTCGCAGCTCATCATGTTGGCGGATTATTATAACGTGCAAGCGGAAGCTCCGAACTTCGCGGCCGACTATACGGCGAATAAAGCGAAATATGCGACAACGCCCGCCGCATTAAGAAGCTTCCAGAAGCTTGAAGAGACGGTAGGCTACATGAACAAGGATTACTTGGCCGCAACTTTGGATTCGGGTATCAAGATGCTAGCCGAAGGCAAGGGCGCACACTATCCGATGCTCACCTTTATCATCCCGACCATCGCGCAGAACAATCCCGAGGCGATCAACGATATCGGATTTTTCGCCCAGCCCGGCGATGACGCGGACAAGAACGGAGTCACGGTATGGATGTCCCCGGCGGCTTATATTTACAAAAACTCTCAACACGTCGAAGAGGCGAAGAAGTTCCTAGCCTTCATCGCCTCCCCGGAGGGGATGGCCGCGGTCGGAACGGTGTCCCAACCGACTGGCCCTTACGTCGTCAAAGGCGCTGCGATGCCGGACAATGTCCCGCAAGTCGTCAAAGACATGCTCCCTTATTTCGATTCCGGCAAAACGGCTCCGGCGCTCGAATACGTCTCTCCGATCAAGGGACCAAGCCTTGAACAGATTACGGTCGAGGTAGGTGCAGGGAAACGGAAGGCGGCGGACGCGGCTGCCATGTACGACAAAGACGTAGAGAAGCAAGCGCAACAACTCGGACTCGCCGGCTGGTAAAAGCCACAAACGTCAAAAGGACATCTTGCTGTTGTCCTTTTGACGTTTATAGGGTCGGTTTCCAATAAACATTTGCAAGGGGAATCGAAATGAACAAGGTATGGAAAAGAACCTACACCTACTACTTCCTGCTGCCTGCGGCGATTATCTACCTCGTCATTTTCATATTGCCGACGTTCATGTCCTTTTTCTTCAGCATGACCCGTTGGACGCTACAGGATTGGACCTTTACCGGGCTCCAGAACTTCAAGACGTTCTTCTACGAGTCGTCGCTCAATATCGGCTTCAAGAACACGTTCGTCTACGCCGTCGTTACCTGCGGCTTAAAGGTCGTATTCGGGCTGCTTCTGGGCGTCTTCCTTACTTCGAAAATACGGACCAAAAACTATCTCAGATCCGTCGTGTTTTTCCCCACCTTGGTAAGCACGATTGCCGTCGGCATCGCCTTCAGCACGCTTATGCATCCGACGGAGGGTTTGATCAACACCACGCTGGCTTCCCTAGGAATATCCGGTCCGGATTGGCTGGGGGATACGCGAATCGCGTTGCTGTCGGTTGCCTTCGTAGACGTCTGGAAAGGCGTCGGCTTCGCAACGGTTATCTATATCGCGGGCATCATGTCCATTCCCGAGGATTATTACGAAGCTTTGCAGATTGACGGAGGAAATTCCTGGAACAAGTTCTGGAACATCATCCTTCCGTTGAGCCGATCGGCTACAAATACGGTCATCATCCTTGCGTTCATCGGCGGCTTGCGCAGCTTCGACATTCTATGGCCGATGACCCGCGGGGGTCCCGGCTTTGCAACGGACGTTATTGCCTCCATCATCTATAAACAATATCAAGCCGGCTTCTATGGCTTGGCAACGGCAGGTAACGTCATCTTGTTCCTTTTCGTGTCCTTGCTCGCCTTCCCGCTGTCGCTCTACCTGAACCGAAAAGAGGTGGACCTGTGATTCGCAAACTCAATCGTTTCAGCGTAGAAGCCGGAGCGGTTCTGGCTTCGGTCGTTATTTTCTGGATTCCGCTTTATTTCGTGCTCGTTAATGCCATGAAGGATAAGAGAGGCGCTTCTCTGCGCAGCATGGCTTGGCCGACCTCTAACCACCTCTGGAGCAACGTCAAGGAAGTCATTAAAGCGCGGGATCACATGCTGATTCACGCCTTCATTAACAGTACTACGTTGACGGTCTTATCAATCGCCATATTACTGATCGTGTGCGCGATGGCCGGCTTCGTCATGCAAAGGCGCTCCGACCGGTTTACGCCTTGGATTAGCTTCTTCGTGCTGGCGGGGTTGATCATCCCTCCTGCTATCGTCCCTACGATCTGGGTGCTAGAAAAGCTGCACCTCTTCAAGACGATGCTAGGAATCATCATGGTAGAGGTAGCTTTAGCGTTCCCGTTCGGCGTGTTGCTGTACCGAGGCTTCATGGGAGCGATTCCCCGGGAGATCGACGAAGCATCCGTGGTCGATGGGTGCGGCGGGTTTCGATTGTTTTTCCAAATTATTTTTCCGCTGTTGAAGCCCGTGAACGCGACGATCATCGTGACCTCGTCGGTAGCGATTTTCAACGATTTCACCAACCCGCTCTACTTTTTCCCGGGCTCCAAGAACGCGACGGTACAGCTAACGCTCTACAACTTCATGAGTCAATTCGTGTCGCAATACAACCTGCTCTATACGAACATTCTGCTTATCACCCTCCCTCCGCTCGTGCTGTTCATTATCTTCAATAAGAAGATCGTGGCGGGGATCACGGCGGGGGCCGTAAAGGGGTGAGGATTAGGGCCCGCCCCCCAACGATGAACGATATCTTTTTTGGGGATGGCGGGTTTGATTTTTCCATTTAGGAGGACTGTCTGCAAGAAACGATATCGAAAATACGGGAGGAATAAATGATGTCGGGAAAATTGAGAAAGACGGTAACCTTTGCGTGTTTATTATTCGCTCTATTATTTCCCTTTTCGGGTGCTTTTGCCTATACGAACTATATGACGCTTCCTAGCGAAAACGCTAACGATGGGATAGGAGACCCTTTTGTAATGAAATACAATGGGACGTTCTATCTTTATACGAGTACGGGACAGGGGTATACCGGTTTTAAATGCTGGAGCTCGACCGATGCGGTTAACTGGACCTACGCGGGAATATGTTCTGCCGAGGCCATCACGAACGATGGTTATGCTCCCGAAGTGGTTTATTGGAACGGCACGTTCTACATGTATACTTCTCCGAAGGGCCAAGGTCATTATGTGTTAACCAGCAGTAGCCCGACAGGGCCGTTTACCCTCGCCACCGGCAACTTGGGGCACAGCATAGACGGGTCCGTCTTTATCGACGACAATGGCAGCTGGACCTTCTACAGCGCGGGCGGCGACGGCATTCACGCGGCTCCCATGAGCAGTCCCACGTCGATCGGAACCGATGTGGTTCTGGGAGGTACGCAAATGAGCGGACAGTGGACGGAAGGCCCGACGGTTATCAAGAGAAACGGCACATATTATCTCACCGCTACCGGAAACCATGTCCTCAGCCCCGGATATCGGGTAAATGCCTTCTCGAATACGACGGGACCGCGTCAAGCTTTTACCCCGAATAATACGAATCCGATACTGTTGAGCAGCGAAGGCTCCAATATAGGCTTAGGGCACAACAGCATTTTTATCGGACCGGATCTGGATACGTATTATACGGTTTATCACAATTTAACGGGTGCTCCGGGAGGTTTGCCGATACGGAAAGTTAATTTCGACGCCATCGGTTGGAACGGCGACAAGATGGTCATGTACGGGCCTACGAATTGGGCGATGCCGAACCCTGCTTTGCCGAACTTCGAGGATCGATTCCAGAGAGCGAGCGTAGGAACCGGATACTCCAATCTGAACGGAGGCACTTGGGGGATCACGAACAATTTCATGTATCAGAGCGCTAAGGGAAGTACGGCATTTTATATCAACTATGAAAATACGTTTACGACCGCAAGCGACTACACCGCGGAATATAACGTGAAGGAAATTTCCAAGGGAACGTCGGGACCTAAACTCGGCGCCGTATACGGATACGTGGATGCAAGCAACTACGGCGTCGCGATCTTAAACGGCAATTTAAATCGGCTCGAGACGGTTACGTTGGTAAACGGGGTATGGGATACGCAAGTGAATACGCCCCTGCCGGCCGGCTTCGACATTACCAAATTGCATACGATTCGCATCGAGAAATCCGGAACGACTTATAAGTATTTCGTCGATAAGATGCTGCTCGAAACGAAGGTCACGACGAGATTGGGAGCCGGCAAGGTCGGGTATTTGTCCTGCGACGACGAAGCTCAATTCGGCTATATCGCCGTCAGCAACAAAGTGAACGGAAGCGGCATCTTCGATATGTACAAACCAATTCCGGGCACGATTCAGGCGGTTCATTACAATTCCGGCGGCGAAGGCGTAGGTTATCACGATACGACAAGCGGCAACGCGGGCGGAAAATATATCCGAAACGATAACGTCGATATCCGCGACAATCCCGAAGGCGGACACAATATCGGTTGGAACAGTACGGGAGAATGGTATAAGTATAATGTAAACGTTAAAGCGAACGGGTCGTATAACTTAGGTTTACGATATGCAACGACCTATACCGGAACTCAAGTGCGGGTATGGCTAGACTCCACGGACGTCACGGGCGTGGTTACCCTTCCGAGTACGGGCGGCTGGGATAACTGGCAAACGTATACGATCAAAGGCTTGAACCTGACGGCAGGAAACCACACCCTGAAAGTCGAAACCGTAACGGGCGAATTCGATTTCTATACGTTGCAATTTAATAGCGCGGATAACTCGTCCTTCACGAAGACGGACAACTTCGCCACCGCCTTTAGCGCCGATTGGAACTGGAGCGGCGGCAACTGGGCCATCGAAAGCGGAGAAGCAAGCATCGATAATATCGGCAAACGGACGCTCGGAAGCACGGGCTGGTCGGATTACACCGTCGAGGCCGATATTAAAGGGATCGATGCTTTAAACAGCGGGATCATGGTTCGGGTGCAAAATCCCGCCCAGGGCGGCGCCGGCAACGATCCCGGTCTTGGAACCGACTTCTACCAAGGATACTTTGCCGGCATATCGCCCACTCAAATCGTGCTCGGCAAACAGAATTACAACTGGACCACCTTGAACACCGCTGCCGGGACCTACAATCTCAACACCTGGTACCATATGAAAGTAGTCGTCAGCGGCAACAACATCAAAGTCTATGTCGGAGATATGGTCAATCCCAAAATCGATTTTACCGACAACGTTAATCCGTTCATCACCGGGAAAGTAGGCCTCAGATCCCACTATGCCCATACTCACTTCGATAACTTCAGCGTGACGCATTAATTTTCCGAGCATCAGGAGGAGCACGATCATGTCGATCATCGCCAAGAGCACGCCATGGAAAGGCAATTGGATTTGGGGAGGCTCCGAGGAAAGCCCGCGCAACGAATGGCGCTGGTTCAGAACCTCGTTCGTCTGTCCTTACGGTCTGGAAAGTTCGGCTAAGGCCGTATTATGGATTACGGCGGACTCCCGTTACGAAGTGTACGTCAATGGTACAAGAGTCGGAAGAGGCCCCGTTCGTTATTTCTCGACGGATATTTTCTATGACGGCCATGAAGTCGGGCATCTTCTTCGACGCGGCGAAGTCAACACGATCGCGGTTCAAGCGATGCATTTCGGCGTCTCTAACTTCGCCTATATAAGGGGACGGGGAGGGCTGCTCGCTCAATTAGACGTATTCTCCGGCAATGACGAAATCACGCTTGCCAAGACGGGGGACGACTGGAAGACGTCCGTTCATGCGGGGCAAGACCCGGCCATTTCCCGCATGTCCTGCCAGACGGCGTTCGCGGAACGAATCGACGGAAGACGGCTTGCGGAAGATTGGACGTCTATCGATTATTCGGATGCCGACTGGCAGCAGGCGACGGTTATTGGCCCGGTAGGGATGGAGCCTTGGGTGAGGCTCCATCCGAGGGACATTCCGTATTTGACGGAGGAGCCCGTTCTGCCTACGCGAGTGACTTCTTTAAATAGAGTCGTTCCCTATCGGCTTACGGCTTTTATCGACGCGTACCGCTTGATGAAGGCTCCCGGCGAAGAGAATGCCAATCATATCCGATTCTGCGGCGCTTTCGCGACGATTATTCGCTTGCGAGAAGAAGCGGAAGTCAAGGTCATGCTCCACATTGGCGGCCTCGGTATCGTCCGGCTGGGAGAGCGGCTTTACTCCGGAGAGGAACTGGCAGGCGAGCCGCCTCTTGCTTGCATTCGCGCCAAATTGCCGGCAGGCGACCATTTGTTGCTCTACACCGTGTACGGCCCGGAACATGGCCATAGCAACCGGTTCGGAGTCGACGCGGACAAAGAGATCGAGTGGATCTCTCCTGTCGAAGCGGAGCTTCCCGAGACCGGCGAGCCGATGTCTCCGTTCGTTCGCGTCGGACCTTCTTTTACGTATACCTGCATCGATTACGTAGACCAGTATGCGTTGCTTTCTTCGTGGGAAACGGAGAAGATCCGCTTCGCCGATCGAATCGCTCCGCTATCGAGCATCGGCGACCTGCGGGAATCGGGTTATCCGCTCGAGCCTGTTCCGCACGGCTTAGCTAATGGAGAAGATGCGTTCATGCCGCAGTTCGCCAAGCGCGAATCCGAAGCGTATTCCGTTCCCGCCAGTCTGCAACGTATCGCCGTCGCTTCCGCGGACCCGGGCGTTGTACCCGTATTCAATAATGGAGACACGGAGTTCATGCTCGATTTCGGCAAGGAGTGGAGCGGGTACCTGGAATTCGAACTGGAAGCCGAAGAGGGACTTACGGTCGATTGGTATGGCATCGAATATCGGAAGGACACATATGTTCAACATACGTTCGGCTTAGACAATACGCTTCGTTACGTGACGCGCGAAGGGTTTCAACGATACGCGTCTCCCGTCCGAAGAGGGTTCCGGTATTTGATCGTCACGGTCCGCGGTGCTACGAAACCGGTGCTCGTCCGCGGCGTCCGGCTCGTGCAAAGCAACTATCCCGCGCCAGAGATCGGCGCGTTCCAGTGCTCGGACGATAAGCTGGGCCGGGTATGGGACATTTCCAAGCATACGACGAAACTCTGCATGGAAGATACGTTCGTCGACTGTCCGGCCTACGAGCAGACCTTCTGGGTAGGGGATAGCCGCAACGAAGCGCTCGTCAATTACTATACGTTCGGCGGGACGGACATCGTGGAACGATGCCTCCGGCTTGTTCCGGGATCCGGGTTTCAGACGCCGCTATACGGAGACCAGGTACCTAGCGCTTGGACGTCCGTCATTCCGAACTGGACGTTCTTCTGGATCGTGGCTTGCCGGGAATACGCCGAGCATACGGGCAACCGCGCGTTCGCGGCGGAAATGCTGCCTTCGATCTTATCGACGTTAAGAGCGTATTTGACGCATCTAAACGCCGACGATCTACTGGACATGAAGGGATGGAACCTGCTGGACTGGGCGCCGATCGATCAACCGGATGACGGCATCGTTACGCACCAGAACGTCATGCTCAAAAAGGCGCTGGAAGAAGCGGTAGCAATTGCCGAGTTCGCGGGAATACCCGAAGAGTCTAAACAATTCGAGGCATTCGCCGCTAGAATGAAATCGGCAATCAACAGGCATCTCTGGAGCGATGAGCGCCAAGCTTATCTCGATTGCATTCATCCGGGAGGCCGCCGCTCGACCGTGTTCAGCATGCAGACGCAAGTCATGGCGTTGCTGGCGGGCGTTGCGGAAGAGGAACGATCGGAGACGCTGAAACGTTACTTGACCGCCACCCCGGAAGGATTCGTACCGATCGGAAGCCCGTTCATGTCCTTCTTCTATTACGAAATGTTAATGAAAAGCGGCAACGTGCAATGGATGCTCGACGACATTCGCGATAACTTCGGGTTTATGCTCGATAACGATGCGACGACGTGCTGGGAGATGTACGGGCACACGACGATGAACCGCGCGAACGAGAATGATTTGACCCGTAGCCATTGCCACGCCTGGTCCGCGGCTCCCGGCTATTTTCTGGGCGCGTATGTGTTAGGCGTACGACCTGCCACGCCGGGATGGGCGAAGGTCATTATCGAACCGTTGAATGGCGATTTAAGTTGGGCCAAGGGAACCGTGCCTCTGCCGCTAGGCGGGTGCATCGATGTCGAATGGAAAGCCGAAAACGGGGAGATCTCCTCGCTCGTTGTTACGGCTCCCGAACCAACGGAGCTCGATATTCGAGTTCCAGAGACTTGTACCGTCAGCATTAGACGGGTAAGACAACTTCCGGAATCTAACTGAAATAATCAGCGAGACAAAAAAAGAACCTTGATGGCCGCCGGATAACTAGGCGCATCAAGGTTCTTTGCCTTTAACGAGCTTAGTCGCTCCCAGTGGGAACATGGATTTCGGACGATTTTGCGGCTTACATCTGTTTCAATAGATATGGTACAGTTATACCGACCAAGTTTTTGGACGGAAGGCGTGAACCCGCTTGATCAAGCTCGGAAGACACAATACCCTTCGCAATCAAATTTTCATAGGTTTCCTGCTGGTCATGATTATCGTGCTGGCCTCGGTAGGAATATTTACATACGATCGGGTGTCTTTGCTGTTGCGTAACAGCGCGGAGAGGCATATTCAACAAACTGCCGTCCAAGCTACGGGGAAACTGGAGGCGCTGCTGCGGCAGATCGACACGATCGCGGCCCAAGTAGCGACGAACGACTCGGTTCAGCGCTTGCTTATGCAGGAGCTGGACGGCAGGCGGGCGAGCTTCGGAGAGCGTCAATCCTTGCAGCAAATCTCGAGAAACTATCAAGCGTACGCGACCGGCATACGTTCACTAGAGCTATACACGACGGATTATAGACGAATGTTCCCGCTCGATGACGTTAGCTTGAATAGCCGCATTCCCGACGAATGGATCAGCAAAGCGGACCGCGAGATGGGCGGGCTAGTCTGGCTAGGGCTTGATCCGACCGACCCCGACGTGGTCATCGCGATACGCAGGGTAAGACTGATCGACCGATCTTTCTCCCATGGCGGGTATTTGACGGTACGCATCGAAAGAAGCTATTTCGAATTGACGGATTCCTTGACCGAAGGAGACGGTTCGCGGGAGGCTATGGTGCTGCTGGACGAAGCCGGTCATACCATCGCCTCCGACTTCCCGCCGGCCGCGGGAGTGGAAGCTCATCTGGCTTCCGGGGATGACGAGGTCGCGATCGGCGGCGATTCTTACAAGGCCATTCGGCAACAGTCGGCAACGACGGGGTGGACGCTCGCCATATTAACGCCGGTCGATTACTCTACCGAAGGTATCGCCGTTCTTCGAACGGCCATAGTGCTTGCGGGCAGCATCGGTTGCTTGTTGTTCCTCATCTTCACGTTTATTTTGTCGACGATGATTACGCGCCCGATCTTGAATCTGATGAAAGCGATGCGCGGAGCCCGCCTAGGTTCGCTTAAGCCGAATGAAAGCACGTCTTCCACGATGGAGATCAACGAGCTTAACCATACCTATAATCAGATGGTCGCTTATTTGAACGAACTGATCGAAGTCGTCTACCAGAAGGAAATCATCCAAAGCCGAACGGAGCTTAAAGCGCTGCAGGCTCAGATCAATCCGCACTTTTTGTTCAACACTTTGGAAGCGTTCTATTGGGAGCTTGAGGAGAAGGGGGAAGACGAATTGGCACGCATCGTCGTGGCCATGTCCGGGCTGTTCCGTTATGTGATCAGTCGTCCCGACGAGGACGAATGGGTGACGATTCGGGACGAGCTCGACCATGCCGAGAGATACTTGCAGATCATGGAGATGCGCATGGTCGACCGCCTCTCCTGGGAAATCAACGTCGATGCCGCCAGCCAAGGCGTGCCGATACCGAAGCTGCTCGTGCAGCCGCTCGTCGAGAACGCCATTTTGCACGGAATCGAGCAAAGGACGGGGCCAGGAAAGGTCCTCCTAAGCATAGAAGCTTCCAAACAACCGGGTTATACCGCGGTGTGGGTAAGCGATGACGGGCCGGGCATGGATGAAGCGTCCGTTCTGGCATTAAGAGAAGCGTTAGCGGAAGGTCGTTCGTTGTCATCCAAGGGAACCGGCGTCGGTCTTCTGAACGTACAGTCAAGGCTTAAGCTCTATTATGGATCATTTACGAATGGTTTAGATATCCGGATTACGGAAGGCGAAGGCGCCTCGTTCGGCTTCGAAATACCGAATGAACATGGGGGGACAATCCAACGTGAAGACGATCTTGATCGTGGACGATGAACCAAGAACGAGGCAAGGCATTCGCAAAACGTTGGAGGCATGGTCTTCCGGCGAGCATAGGATCGTAACGGCCTCCAACGGCGTCGAAGCGCTCGCGTGGCTGGAGAAGAACGAGACCAATTTGCTCGTGACCGACATTCGGATGCCGGAGATCGGCGGGCTCGACCTGGTCGAGAAGCTGAACGAAATGGCTTATCCGCCCGTCGTCATCGTGATTTCCGGCCATCCCGAATTCGACTACGCGCAGCGTGCGCTCAGGCTTGGCGTCGTCGAATATTTGCTGAAGCCCTTGGATAAGGCGAAGCTGGTACGGGCGGTGGAGCAAGCTTTCAAGAGAGAGGAAGACCTTCACCGGATCGGCCGGATGGAGAAGCTCGTCGATCCTAAGCTGCTGGAAGCCGGGGAGCAGGAAATGAAATACAGTCCCCCTGTCAGGGAAACGATTCGATATTTGGAAGAGCATCTCCATGAACCCGTATCGATGCGCGAAGTCGCGGAGCACTTGCACTTGAACGCCAGTTATTTCAGCGTCCTGTTCAAGGAGCAGACCGGACTCACATTCAGCGAATATTTAACCCGCAAAAGAATTCAGCGGGCCAAGGAACTTCTAGTTAGCACGCGTATGCCGATTGCGGACATCGCGGAACGGGTCGGTTACCAAACGGCCAAATATTTCGTAAAGGTGTTCCGTTCCATAGAGTCCCTTAGTCCCGGACAGTATCGCCAAAGAGACGCGGAAGAGGAAGAAACGACCCCATATTAGCGAGATTAGTAAAGCGGTTGCAAACAGTGGAAGCAGTACAAAAGGGGGTGTAAACGTGTTCAAGACAAAATCGAAATGGACCGCTCTGCTTTTAACGCTTAGCTTGACACTCGTCATGGCCGGTTGCGATGGTAAAAACAATAAAGGGAATGTGAGTTCCCAAGGGACGGACAACGCGGGCGGAGAGAAAGTAACGATCAACTTCATGCATTTGTGGCCGGCAGGCTTAGCCGCCGGACAGAACAGAATCGTGAACCAAATTATCGACGCTTATCAGAACGAACATAAAAACGTCACGATCAAGCAGGAAGTGTTGGATAACGAGCAATACAAGAGCAAGTTAAAGGTATTATCGGCTTCTAATCAATTACCGGACGTTGGCGTTACTTGGGCGGCGGGTTTCCTGCAGCCTTACGTGGAAGGCAAGCTTTTCACCCCGGTGGACGACTTGCTTAGCGGTGAGCTGAGCGGTAAATTCGTCGCCGGTACGACGGAAGCCTATGCGATCGACGGGAAAACGTATGCGGTTCCGCTCGAATTCAACATCGCCCCCGTTTACTACAACAAGGTTATTTTCGCGAAGAATAACCTAGAAATACCGCAAACCTACGAACAATTCAAGCAAGTCGTCAAAACGCTGTCCGAAGCGGGGACGGCACCGATCGCTCTCGGCAATAAGGACCGTTGGACGGGCTCGCTTTGGTATATGTATTTGGCCGATCGCATCGCGGGGCAACAAAAGCTAGAAGACGCTATCAACGGTTTCGGCTCGTTCTCGGACGAAGGCTTAAAGAAAGCGGCCGCGGAAGTGCAAGCGTTGGCGGACGACAACGCTTTCGTTAAAGGCTTCAACGGCTTGTCCAACGAAGAGGCGAAGTCGGAGTTCCTTAACGGCAAAGCCGCCATGTACTTGATGGGCACGTGGGAGCTTCCGAACTTCACGACGAACGAAGATATTACGCAAGAGTTTCGCGACAGCGTCGGATTTTTCAAGTTCCCGACGGTCGAAGGCGGCAAAGGCGATATCAACAGTTGGGTAGGCGGTCCCGGAGTCGGCCTGTTCGTCTCCGAGCGCTCCAAAGTGAAAGAAGAAGCCAAGAAATTCGTGGAATACTTCGTCACCAAATGGGGCGAGCAATCCGTTACCGGCGCCGGCGTTATGCCGGCTACGAAGGTAGACACGGCGACGCTTAAGCTTCCGCAGCTCTACATCGACTTGTTCAACGAAATGAACAAAGCCAGCAGCATCACGTTGTTCGCCGACGTCCAGTTGAAAGCGAACGCGGCGGAAACCCACCTCAACATGATTCAGGCGCTCTTCGGCAAAGCCGTGACGCCGGAGAAATTCGCGGAAGCGCATGACGCGGCCATCTCCAAAGGGAACTAAAGGGGTGGGCCGACTTGGATACGAAAAAAGATGGCCCCTGATCATTCAGGAGCCATCTTTTTCGTTGTATTGTTTCCGAACGATTAGAAGTTCTCGACTTCCTTGACTTTGCGGCGTTTGCCCGTAATCAGGTAGATGACAGGCAACACGATCAAGGTAAGCAAGGTAGAAGTCGTGAGTCCGCCGATGACGGTTATCGCGAGTCCGCTGGAAATCAAGCTAGAGGATGCGGACGTCGACAGAGCGAGCGGCACGAGCGCAAGTATAGTCGCGCATGCGGTCATCAGAATCGGTCTCATCCGCACTTTGGCGGCTTCGACGATCGCTTCGGTCAAGTCCATTCCGGTCTTGCGGTTTTTCTCGACGCGATCCAGAAGCACGACCGCGTTCGTGACGACGATACCGACCAGCATCAGCAAGCCGATCATCACGCTCATGGACAAGGATTGACCCGTTACGAGCAATCCGCCCAATGCGCCCACGGGCACGAACAAAAGCGATGACAAGATGATGAGAGGCGTAAGCAAGCCGCCGAACGTCATGCTCATGACGAGGAATACGAGGCCGATCGCGGCGCCGATCGCGATCCCGATGCTGGCGAATCCTTCGTTGATCATCTGGAGTCCGCCGCCGAATTTGAGCTCCACGCCGCTAGGGAGCGCCAAGCTCTCAATATCTTTCTGCACTTCTCCCGTCACTTTGGCGGTGTTGGAGCCTTTGATCTCCGCGCTGATCTTCGCGAAGGTTTTGCCGTCTTCATGGTTCACGCTATTCGGCGCGGAAGATTCCGACAGATCGGCGATATCCTTTAACTTCACGATTCCGGTCGGAGTCGGAATGGAGATATCCTCCAACTGCTCCTTGGAAGCGATCTGCTGCTTGTAGGACATCGAAATCGCTAAATTTTGTCCGTCCAAGACATAGGTTCCCACGTTCATAGGCCGTAATTGCTCGTTAACGATTTGCATGATTTGGAAGGAGGAAATATTGGCATCCATTCCATGTTGGTTCAGGGACAGAACCCATTTCGGCGTGACGTCGCTGAGGTTATTCGTCACTTGTTTGAGCTCAGCGTTCTGAAGCAGTAATTGTTCGACTTGTTTCGCAGCATCCGCCAATTGTTCCGAATTGTTGGAATAAAGGCTGACATCGATTCCGTTGCCTGTCGGAGGACCGGATTGTTGGGCACCGGATTTGACTTCTACCGTCGTATCCGCCACGGAAGCCGTTACTACCGGTTGCAGCTCCGTTTGCATGCGTTCCAGCAACGGGTCGATATCCGTACCTTCGACGAACGTCGCATTGATCGAGGCTTTATTGCTTGATCCCGTCAGCGCGAACCGATTTTCACCTTTACCGCCGATATCGACCTTGTAATCCACGATTCCCGGCAATGCTTTTACATAGGCTTCGACGTCTTCGCTGACCTTCGCGGTTTGATCCAACCCGCTCTTCTCGGGAAGCGTTAGGTTGATTTGCGCGGTCGGAGCGGGCGTCGAAGGCAAGAAAGTTACGCCGAGCAGCGGAATCGTCGCCAACGAGCCTACGAGCAGGACGATCGCGGTTCCGACGGACAGCGCCTTTCTTTTTAATGCGCCGCGAAGAATTTTCTCGAATTTCCGTTGCAGGAAGCCTTCTTCGGCATGGGCTTTGGCTTTCTTGAAAAACTTGGCGCCCAGCACCGGAATGAGCATTACCGATACGAGCAGCGAAGTGACGATCGATATGACGACCGCGTAAGAGAAAGGCCGGAAAAATTCGCCGATAATTCCCGTTACGAAAGCAAGCGGCAAGAATACGACTACGGTGGCCAACGTCGACGAAGCAACGGCGCCGATTACTTCCTTGGTAGCCTTAAAGGCAAGTTCTTTGCCTTTCATTTCGCTGCCCTTCTCCTGACGCCACCTGTAGATATTCTCGATGACCACGATACTGTCGTCGACGATTCTACCGATCGAGACGGCAATGCCTCCGAGCGTCATGATATTAAGCGTATACCCCATCTCGTTCAAGAAAGCGATCGTCGCGAATATCGAGATCGGCAACGAGATGATGGAAATCAGCGTAGCTCTTACGTTCCGCAGGAACAAGAAGATGATAATGACGCAGAATAACGTTCCGAACAGTCCCTCTTTAACCAAAGAGGATACGGAATGTTCGATTTCCGCTCCGGAGTCAGAAATGACGCGAGTATCCAAACCGCCTGTTCCCTCATAGGTTGCAAGCGTATCCTTCACTCGATTGGCGACATCCGCCGTATTCGCGTCTTGATCTTTCATGACCGATATCGTAAAGCTCGTATTTCCGTTGAACCGGGTAATCTCGTTCTGGGAAGACACCGTCGTAACCTCGGCGATATCCGACAGTTTCAAGCCCGGTGCCAGCTTCAAATCCTCGATTTGCTTCAGGGAATCGAGACTGCCGACCAAACGAATCGGGATCGCGGTTTGATTCTGCGTTACGCTTCCGAGCGGGAGCGCGTAATCGAGCGACTGAATGGCTTTCTGAATGCGATCTAACGTTAACCCGCTTTGGGCCGTTTTATCCTTGTCGACTTGAATCCGAATTTCTTCCGATTGGGTGCCGCCCAACGTTACGGAATTGACTCCTTCGAGCTTGCGCAGCTTAGGAACGACTTCGTTCTCGAGCTTGAGCTGAAGAGCCTGCGCATTGTCTTTATCGGAGAAGACGGCGGCTTCGTAGATCGGTTGGGAGTTAATGGACAGCCGTTGCACCGAGACCTCGGCGCGATCCGGCAAGTTCAGTTTGGCAAGAGCGGCTTCCACGTCGGCATTGACGGTATTCATGTTCGTGCCGAACGGGAATTGAAGAAAGATGCTTGCCCGATTCTCGGACGACGTGCTCGTCAACGAGTCGTAACCCTTCATCCCGAGCAAGCTGCTTTCGACGGGCGAAGTAACCTCTTTTTCGACTTCTTCCGTAGATGCTCCGGGGTAATTGGCTTGAACCAATACGGCGGGGAATTCCAGATCGGGAAAAGTCTGTTGCTTGATCTGCGTAGCGGAGTACAGGCCGTACCCCAGTACCAACATACATAGGATAACGACCGCTACCCCGTTTTTAATGCTTATTTTACTTAACCAACTCATCTGATTTCTCTCCTCTCTATCTTCGACTACTATAACCGACCAATATGGATTCAATATGAACTCCCGTTTACAAAATAAAAAAACCGCAAGCCGGGGCTTACGATTCCTTCGATTATATGAGCGGGGACGACGATTACGGCTCGTTCGTACGATAGCGCATAGGAATTCGAACTCTATATTCGCATCCTCCCATGGAAGATTCGGATATTTCGATCTCTCCATGATGGATATCGATGATTTGCTTGGCGATCGACAGCCCGAGCCCGTTTCCTTTGACTGAGCCGTCGCGGGATTTATCCGCCTTATGAAAGGGCAGGAAGACGTCCAAGCGCTCCTCCGCCGGAATTCCGGGACCGTTGTCCGCAATTGCGACGACGAGAAGATCGCCTACTACCGCCGCGGTTAATTGTATTATTCCGTCATTGGGCGTGAACTTCAGGCTATTGCCTAACAAGTTAATCCATACTTGGTTCAATTGATCTTCATCCGCTTGCACGAGAATTTGCTCGAACTCGACTTCAAGCGAGATCCTTTTGGCCGACCATAGGGGCTCGAGAGTGATCATCACTTTTCTTAGTTGCTCGTCCAGCCGGTAAGATGTCGTCTTCAAGGGCGAATCTTTAAGCTGCAGATGGGATAATTGCAAGAGGTTCTGGCTTAACCGGGATAAGCGTTCGCTCTCTTCTTCAATGATCGTCAAATAATGAAGTCGGCGTTCTTCGCTTAATGTTTTATGTTTTAATGCTTTCGTAAAACCGGAAATCGAGGTTAACGGCGTTTGGAATTCGTGAGACACGTTCGTGACGAATTCCTGCCGTATCCGATCCAGATTCGCCAGTTCGACGGCCATTTCGTTAAAGCTGGTAGTCAGTTGACCGATTTCGTCTTTGCGTTTGGTATGCAGACGGGTATTGAATTTTCCTTTGGCCATTCGTTTGGTCGCATGGGTCAGCCTTTGCAGCGGTTTTACGACATAGCGGGCAGCGACGACAAATAATAAGCTTCCGATAATAAGTACCGACAGGAGCACGGTTTCAAGTACGTTCTGGAATAGTCTTTCAAGTCTCTGCGAATCCAAAGTGAGAAACAAGGCATAAGATTTCCCGTGATCCTGGAACGGGATGCCGACGAGGGAGTGATGGTCCTTCCCCTCATTCGCGTTGCGCAAGATGCTTCCCGAAACGACTTCTTTAATTTGGCCGGCATCCACTTGCATGGAGGGTTGTTGCTCGCTTAGAATCGGATCGCCGTTCGGATCGAAGATCTGGAAGCGAACATTCGAAATACCGGATACGCCTTGCATAAAAGGCTTTAATTGCACCGAAGGAGTCGATTGATAGGCTTGGATGATTTTTTTGCCGTTAGCGATGAGGTTCTCGTTCATCAGATTTTTAATCTGGCTCTTATAGAGCAACGAAGCGACGACAAACGATAGGATCAAGCTGGCAATGACGGCACCGACGAAAATAAGGACGACCCTGACGTACAACGACTTAATCACGGTACACCTCCAGCCGATAGCCGAGGCCTCGAAGCGTAACGATCTTGAAATCCGCCTCGATGTCCGAGAAACGTTCCCGCAATCGCTTGATATGCACGTCTACCGTACGCTCGTCCCCGTCGTAGTCCATTCCCCAAATATCCTCGATGAGGCTTACGCGAGTAAACAATTGTCCGGGATAACTCCCGAGCTTGTACAGCAGCTCGAACTCTTTCATGGGCAACGTGATCGGTGGATTGTTATTGCGAATGACTTGGTAGCTCTTGCGGTCTAAGAGAACGTCGCCGAGCTTGACGGTTTGGGAAGTCGATACGCCGTAGCGTTTCAGAAGGGCTTTCACCCGCAGTACGAGTTCGACGGGATCGAACGGTTTGACTAAGTAGTCGTCGGTACCGAGTTGAAATCCTTTGATCCGATCCGGGGCTTCCCCTTTCGCGGTGATCATCAGAATCGGGGAATTTCCAAGCTCGCGCAGCTTCTGACATAACTTCCAACCATCCATAAGGGGCATCATAATATCGAGAATGAATAGATCTACCGAATAATTTTCCGCGTAATCCCACGCTTCGGCTCCGTTGTTCATTTCCACGACCTCGAAGCCTTCGTCTTCCAAATACAAGCGAATCAACTCGCGAATATGTAAGTCATCATCAACGACCATGACCTTAGGCATGTTTTAACCCCTTTCTCTTGCTAGTCTATCCTACAATACCGAAGTGAACTCAGTATGAACAGAGCCATATACGTCGAAGATGATTGGCATGGCTTATTCGACATAATAAAAAGGATTACGCAACATCCAAATTGAATTTGTTTGTAACCGCGATCTAGAGGCAGGTCGCCTGTTCCAGGTAGACTTTATTGATTGATACGTTCAGAAAGCAGGTACCAGATCATGAATTATCCGCAGGAATTGCTTGAAGGCTATTCCGGTTGGGACAACGATTATCCGATTCGCGTTCACCGTAACGGGTCGCCCGTGACGCATAAGGAAGATTGCATCCTCGGGCTTCATTGGCACGAGCATTTCGAGATCATCGACATGCATGTCGGCAGTGCGGTTTTTTATATTGAAAGCAAGCCTTACGAGGCTGTTGCCGGAGACTTGTTGTTCGTACCCGCCGGCGGCTTGCATACCGGGTATAGTCTAATCGAAGGTAAGCTCGAGTACGTGGCGATCGTGTTCAACGAGGCGTTGATGCGCAGGCCACATACGGATCAGGTATATGAGCGATATATAACGCCTTATTTGGACGGCAGAGCAGTGCTTCCGGTAAAGTTATCGGCGGACGATGCGAGTTCGGAGCCTGCTCGACGACTTGTTCGTGAGGTGACGGAAGAATTGGAAGGCAAGGCGCCTGCCTATCAGCTCGTTGCCAAACACAAAATCGAGCTGCTGTTCGCGCTGCTCTCCCGCCGATTCTTGCCGCAGAAGCTCGTTGATAAGCCCGTCCAGCCCCGCATCGCGGAACCGTTCAAGCCGTTGATCAAGCATATCGAAACCCATTATTCGCAGTCCCTCTCAATCAACCAAGCCGCGCGTATGGTGAACTTAAACCCGTACCATTTTTGCAAAGCGTTCAAGAAGCTCACCGGCCGTACGTTCGTGGACTACGTGAACGGTCATCGGATGAACGAGGCTGATCGCCTGCTGCGGGAGACGGACCTTCAAGTGACGGAGATCGCGGAGCGGGTCGGTTGCGGCAACGCCAACTATTTTACGAAGCTGTACAAGAAGCATAAAGGGATGCCGCCTTCGCATGTTAAGAAACAGCGATGACGAGGTTGGGAGCATCGGTGCCCCGGGGTTCTCGATGCACAGGTGATCGCCAACGTTACGATGATTTTTATCGTAAGGTGTGCAATTTCGTGGAAAAACCCTGCCGTTACGATGTTTTTCATCGCATGAGGAACATAATTGGACATTTTCTGCCTGATTCGTCTACGTTACGATGTATTTCATTCTATCAGGCTGACTTTTTGAAGGGAATTGTAGCGTTACGATGTATTTCATCGTTACGCTAAGATGGGCGAGCGATAAATTCTCCGGTTATCCGGGAACAGATTGTTGTTTTATCGCGATTGGCGGCAGTCATGCGGGCACCTGCAAGCTCGCCTTCGGATAACTTTCGGCGCGGTATGACCGCGAGTTCGGCTGGACACGATGAGGTTGGAAGAAAAAATTGCTTCTGTATGTATGCGCTCGTATGTTATCCTTACTCGTTAAGACTTGATCGGGAACTCAAGCATTTTATCTTAAGGAGACGCTATGACATTTAACGAATTGAAACTCATACCTGAAATTCTTAAAGCGCTAACCAAGGAAAACTATACGACTCCGACTCCCATTCAGGAGCAATCGATCCCCGCGGTTTTGGCCGGCAAGGACTTGTTAGGGTGCGCCCAGACGGGAACGGGGAAGACGGCCGCTTTTTCCCTTCCGGTTATCCAATTGCTAAGCCAACAGCCAAGCAAATCCGGATCGCACCGCCGCGTCCGTTCTTTGATCCTGACTCCGACAAGGGAGCTTGCCCTGCAGATCGCCGAGAACATCGAAGCGTACAGCCAATTCCTTTCCCTGCGCTGCACCGCGATCGTGGGCGGCGTGTCGCAGAAAGCGCAGGAACAAGCGCTGAAGCAAGGCGCGGATATCGTCATCGCGACGCCGGGCAGACTTATCGATCTCATTAATCAAAAGCATATCGATTTGCAGCATGTTCAAATTCTAGTGCTCGATGAAGCCGATCGAATGCTCGACATGGGTTTTATTCACGACGTGAAGAAAATCATCGCCAAGATGCCTAGCAAAAGGCAGACGCTGTTTTTCTCGGCGACGATGCCGCCCGAGATCGCGCAGATGGTCAAAACCTTGCTCGTAAATCCGGTGAAGGTGGAGATCACTCCGGTTTCCTCGACGGCGGAAAGAATCGAGCAGACGGTCTATTTGGTCGACAAGGAAAATAAGCAGAAGCAATTGAATCTTCTGCTGCAGGACCCCTCCATCGTATCCGCTTTAGTATTTACCCGCACGAAACACGGAGCGGACCGCGTAGCGAAAGGGTTGAACAAAGAAAATATTACCGCGCAGGCGATTCACGGCAATAAGTCGCAGAACTCCCGCCAACTCTCCCTTAGCAATTTCAAGAGCGGAGCGACGCGCGTGCTGGTAGCGACGGATATCGCGGCAAGAGGGATCGACGTGGACGAGCTCTCGCACGTCATCAACTTCAACCTTCCCAACATTCCGGAAACCTACGTTCATCGAATCGGCCGA
Source organism: Cohnella endophytica (assembly GCF_003628305.1). Taxonomy (GTDB): domain Bacteria; phylum Bacillota; class Bacilli; order Paenibacillales; family Paenibacillaceae; genus Cohnella; species Cohnella endophytica. The sequence continues at coordinate 100,625 of NZ_RBZM01000006.1, forward strand.
ACGGGCAGGGCGGGACTGAGCGGCACGGCGATTTCCTTCTGCGAGTTCGAAGAAATCCCTTATTTGAAAGCCATCGAGAAACTCATCGGCAAGAAAATTCCCGAGGTGAAGGATCATCCCTATCCGATGGTGAACGAATTCGTGCCTTCGAAGCCTGTCCAACCGTCGAGGCCAGTACAGTCCGGCGCGAAACAGGTCCGCTCCGCGAAGCCAAACCCATCTTCCAAAGCGGCATCCGCCACGGCCGTTGCCGACGCGAAACCGGCCAAGCCCAAAGCGAACCCGCCGCGAAAGCCCAAGTCCGAGTGGTTCCAGAAGAAAAGCAAGCCCAGCCAATAAGCTGTGAGGCAGTAAGGGCAAGACACCGCGAAGTGTCTTGCTCTTATTTGCGTTCACGATATTTGTCTTGTTACAAAACAACACTTTATAGACTCTGGAAACGTTAACGTGCTATATTTGATTCGGAAACAATCGATGTAATGTTTATTTATAACATATGGAGCTACGACGAAGCCCCTATTATAGAAGAGTTGGAGTGAACCCGGAGATGAATAACGGATTAAATGCGCGTCAACTGCAAATCATGGAGCGAATTCAAGAGCTTGGAGAAATCAAGATCCCGGAGCTTAGCGAAGCCCTGCAAGTGACCGAGATGACGATTCGGCGCGATATCGAGAAGCTGGAGTCGCTAGGTTCCGTTAAGCGCACGTTCGGAGGAGCCATCTTCGTCGGGAAGGACGTTGCCCTGCAAGACAGGACGGGGATTAGAATCGAGGAAAAACAGCGGATCGGCAGAGCGGCGGCAAAGCTCATCCAAGCGGGAGATTCGATCTTCATCGACGGAGGTACGACGACGTTGGAGGTTGCCAAGCATATCCCGAAGGGCTTAAACATTACCGTGGTCACGAACGCGATGAACGTGGCCTTGGAGCTGGCGGGCAAAGAAATCCAGACGATGGTCACCGGAGGGATGCTTCGCGAGTCGACTTCGTCGCTCGTCGGACCGGTTGCGGCTCAGGCTCTGTCCGGAATGGCTTTCGATCGCGCGTTCTTGGGGGCGACGGGGATCGACGAACAGCATGGATTCAGTAACTCCAATCTCTACGAGACGGAGATCAAGAGGCTGGCCATCCGGCAAGCCAACGAGACGACCGTCGTACTCGACCACTCCAAATTCGGAGCCAAGGTATTGGCTTCATTCGCCTCGCTCGGGGCGATTCGTCGGATGGTGACGGATCGGCTTCCTCCGGAAGGGTTAGCGCTTGCCTGCCAAGAAGCCGGGCTGGAGCTGATCGTCGCGGATGATACCGGGGGAAAGCAACAATAAGACAACAAGAGGCATAACGGGATAAGGAGGAATACAGATGAAGCGATTATTTCCCCGACAAAAATACATTCGTATTTTTTTGGCGTTGTGCATTCTCTTTTCCCTCGTATCCATTCCTTTCGTCTACGTCATCTCCCGTCAATTTTCTACTTATGCGATGAAACAAATCGATAAATCCAATCAGACGGAAGTCGTGCACGCCCAGGAGAATTCGCAGTTCGTGTTTAAGAAGATGATCGGCTACGGCTTGAACATGTATCAGGACAAGAGCATCCAACGTTGGTTAACCGATAAGACGGAGACGCCCGAACACCAAGTAGACGCGATGAAGGCGGCAGCGAATTATACGACGACGGAACCGTTTATCGACAATATTTATTTGTTTAACATGCGGTCGGAGCATGCCATAAACTTAAAGTTCGGAATCACTTCCTTCGCCGGATTCTCGGATCAGACCATGCTCGATATCGTGAAGCAACCGAGAAAGTCATACCTGAATTTCCTGATCTACGAAACGAACGGGCAGAAGAAGCTGGCGCTGGTCATCCCTACGGTGCCTTCCGGCCAACTATCATTCGGCTATTTGGTCATGCTCTTGGATATGGATCTGCTTCAACAATATCTGCTGAAGGATAACCGCTCGACGGGCACGAGATCTTTTATCCTGAATCGGGACGGGCAGGTCATGCTAGGTTCGGGCGAAACGGCCGATTTGTACGCCGAATTGTCCAAGAAATCGGGTCAAGGAACAGGAAGCTTCGCGCAAACCTACGATGGCGAATTATGGTCGGTTCAATACGCGCAGATCGAGCCGCAAGGCTGGATCATTTATCAGATCGCCAAGTACGATCAAATTCTGGCCGACTTTAATTCTTTCAGGAACAAGATGCTGACGTTCGCCGCTTCCTTCGTCGTCCTCCTGTTGGTCATCCTGTTCTGGAATTCCCGGCGCACTTACAAGCCTTTCTCTCAGCTGGCGGATCAATTGGAGATGAAGTTCGGCTTGCAATTGAAAAGCCAGAGCAACGAAGGACCGCGGGAAGAGTATAAGGTCATCCGGTACGGCATCGAAATGCTGGCAAGCCAGGTAGACAAGATGGATACGTCCATGCGGGAGCATAAGAGCGTCATCAAGCTCGAATACTTACGGCAATGGATCGTTCAAGGCAAGCTTATCGCCCCCGTCGAACAATATCTCCGGGAGCAGACGGCTTTGTTCGAAGGCGACGGCCTTCATCTCTGCGTCATTCGCATTAACGAATACAGCTTGTTCGAGGACCAATACAATTTCGCTTCCCGGAAGCTGATGAAGTACGCGATAGGCAATATCGCGGAAGAGATCATGAACCGTCATCGGCATTCGGTATCCGTCGATCTGGGCGGAGATCATCTGGCATTGTTAATTTCAGGTTCGGATATGCCGATGGACAAGCTAGTTGAGATCTTGGATGACGTATCCAAGCAGATCGGGAAATGGACGCGAATCGGCGTTACGATCGCGGCGAGCGGAGTTCATGCGTTCGGAGACGATCTGCGCGGAATCTATAATCATATTTACGAGCTGACCATGCTTAAATTCATATCCGGGGAAGATAAAATCTATCTGGAGCAAGATTTCGAAGCTTATATGGAGCGGGTCCAGCCTCTGCCCGACGAACAACTGCTGGAAGAGCTCATCAAGAGAGTCCGCATGGGGAAAGCGGAGGAAGTCACGTCAAGCCTGGACGAGATATTCGGGCATATGCAGACGATGCATTACGCGGACAGTAAATTTCAACTTTCGCTAATCCTGTATACGCTGTTCAAAACGTTCAATAAACTGCCGTCCGTCGAGAACGTCGAAGGAATCGAAAGCATACTGGAAAGGTTCGATACGCTCGGCGGAGTCAAAGGATGGTTAGCGCAGGAGCTTCTGGCGATCATCGACGATCTCAGCAATAAGAAGGGGTCGAGCCGGAGGGACGAGATCGTGACCGAAATCGTGGAATACGTGAAAACGCATCTGCACGATCCGTTATTGACGATAGACGAAATCTCGGAGCACGTTTCGTTGTCCACGCGATATATTCGGCAGCTATTCAAGGAAGTCTACGAGACGACGCTCTCGGACTATATTATGGAAGAACGAATCAATAGGGTGAAAACGCTGCTCGAAACGACCGATTGGACGGTTACGGATATCGGCGAAAGATCGGGATTCCAGACGAAGAGCAACTTCTTTACGACGTTCAAGAAAGCGACCGGCATGACGCCGAGCCAGTATCGGGACATCGGATAGCGTCACCAACCAATAAGCGCCTTCAAGCGCCTTCGGGGTTCGCCCCGGAGGCGCTTTTCTTATGCCAATTCAAGCCCCGTGCCGGATCCGAGACCTCGCAACCGGAATAAGAACCCTCCTAATCGCCGATTTCAGCACCGTTTTTCCGTTATCAGAACTATACGTTAGGACGGACATCCGCCTATGATGGAGCCATGAGAGGAACATACTAACGAACAGAAGCGGGTGGGAAGGTTGAGTTTTCTCCAAGAGATCAGAAAAAATAAGTACTTGTATCTATTAGCGCTACCTGGCTTCGCCTTCTTGATCGTATTCGCTTACGTTCCGCTATCCGGACATCTAATCGCCTTCAAGAAATATAGACTGGCGGACGGATTGTGGGGCAGCAAATTCGTCGGGTTCGACAACTTCAAGTTTTTCTTCATGAGCGCCGACTGGTACAAGGTAACGTTTAATACGGCTTTTATTAACGGGTTGTTCCTTGTATTCGGACTCGGGATCGCTCTTCTGCTGGCGCTGTTTCTGAACGAAATTCGCCATGCGTTATTCAAGAGGCTGGCGCAATCGTTTATTTTCATGCCCTATTTCATTTCGTGGCTGGTCGTCAGCATGATGGCCTTCGCTTTCCTGAATACGACCGACGGCATAGTGAACAGAACGCTCGAAGCTTACGGGATGGAAAAAATAAACTGGTATCTCAAAGCCGACGTGTGGCCTGCGATCCTGACGGTGATCTACGTATGGAAGTTCGCGGGCTACTATTCGATTATTTTCCTCGCGGCCATTACGGGAATCTCGGGCGAGTATTACGAGAGCGCGCGGATCGACGGGGCGACCCGTTTCCAGCAAATCGTCCATATCACGCTCCCGCTGATCAGAAGCGTCGCCATCGTTCTCGGATTGCTCGGCGTCGGACGAATCTTCTATGGAGACTTCGGAATGATCTACGGCATTATCGGCGACAATAGCGCCTTATACCCGACGACCGACGTCATCGACACTTATACGTATAGAGCGCTTCGGGTATTGAGCGATTTCAGCAAGTCCTCGGCGGTTATCCTCTACCAGTCGATCATGGGCTTGATCACGATCGTCGTATTCAATCAGATCGCCAAAAAAATAGACAAGGATTCCGGATTGTTCTAAGGAGGAGCGGCAACCGATGACCACTCGGGTGAAAGAAGATAAATCGATATTGGAAAGAAGCTTCATAATCGGCATATATGCATTCGTCGCGCTATTCGCGCTCCTGTGCATCGTTCCGTTCTGGTTAGTCGTCATTAATTCGTTCGCTGCGGAAAGCGCGATCAAAATTCACGGCATGCAATTGTTTCCTAAGGAATTTTCTCTCTATGCTTACGAATACACGATGGCCGGCAAGCAGATCATGAGCAGCTACATGGTTACGATTACCGTAACGGTCGCCGGAACTTGCCTAGCCTTGCTGATTACCTCGATGTACGCTTACGTGTTGGCCCACCCGAAAGTGAAGTATCGCCGGATTCTATCTTTCATGACTTATTTCACGATGGTTTTCGGCGCGGGTTTGGTCGGCTTCTATATTCTGATCGCGAGCACGCTGGGGCTGAAGGATACGATATGGGCCTTGATACTTCCCTATCTATTAAACCCTTTCTTCGCGTTCATCATGGTGTCGTTCTTCCGGACGTTGCCTTACGAGATCAATGAGGCCGCCACGATCGACGGCGCCAACGACTTGTCCATCTTCTTCCGGATCATTCTTCCGATCTCGAAGCCGGTCATCGCTACGGTAGGTTTATTCTACGCGCTTCAATATTGGAACGACTATTTCCTGGCGCTGCTCTTCATAGACAACCACAATCTTCATCCGTTGCAGATCATGATTCGCCAGATCATCTCGAACGTGAATATCAGCTCGTATGTCGGAGGCAGTACGAATTACGCCCAAGCGGTGCCGACTTACGGGGTGCAGTTGGCGACGGTGTGCTTAACGATCGGCCCGATCATTTTCCTGTACCCGTTCATTCAGAAATTTTTCGTCAAAGGCATTACGATCGGCGCGTTAAAAGGTTAGGCTTGTTCCGGAGGGATCCGGTTAAGCATAGATAGATCCATACCTCGGGAGGTTGACGCAATACTATGAAAAAGACGCTTGCAGTAGGGTTATCGGTATTATTGCTTATGCTTGCAGTACTCGGTTGCAGCTCCAAATCGAATAATAACGGGTCTTCGGCAACGAACGACGCATCGGGAAGCAAGGCTCCCGCATCGGGGGATAAGCTCGATCCCGTTACGCTCAAAATCATCTTGCCGGGAGATCGCCCCGCGGATATGGACCAGGTTATCGCGGAAGCCGAGAAAAGGATGGCGGACACGATCAACGTAAAGCTGAACCTCGTATTCGTGCCGTGGTCCGATCTAGCTTCCAAGACGCAAGTCATGCTCGCCTCCGGCGAGGACGTCGACCTGATCTTCGATGCTCCTTGGTTGCACATGGAGCAAATGATCGCGGCCGGATATTACGAACCGCTTGAGGACTTGCTGGCGCAATACGGCCAAGACGCTGTCACGGTGCGTTCCCAGCAAATGTTCGATGCCAACAAATTCCAAGACAAAATCTACGCGCTTCCGCTCGGCAATTCCCATCTCGACGGAAGAACGTACGTGGTCCGCAAAGATCTTAGGGAGAAATACGGCATTCCTCCGATCAAATCTTACGAGGAACTGATCGCTTTCGCGAAAAAAGTCAAAGAAAACGAGAAGTCGATCATTCCGATCCTGACGAGCGGCCAACCTGGAGCGAAAGATCAATCGTGGGGAGCGTTTCGTTCCTTCATGACATTCGATCCGGAGATTCTGAGATCCGACGCGATCGGCCAAAGCCTTATCCTGAACTACAAGAACAACGACGGCAAAGTGTACAACCTGTTCGATCAAATGGATCCGACGGTATGGTCTTGGATCGAAGAAGCTCGCGAGCTGTATAAGGGAGGATTAATCCATCCCGACATTCTGGCCATCAAGGACGTCATGTCCGTATTCGAATCGGGAGACGTGGCCGTCCTTGCGACGAACAGCTTCGGCGTTCCGCAACAGATCGCGTCATCCCTTCCGAAGAACGTCCCGGGCGCCGAAGTCGAAGCCGTAACGTTCATTCCGCTGGAGAAGGGCAAAGTCACGACGAACTTCAAGCAAGCGAACTTCCAAGCCATTCCGAAGGTAAGCAAGAACAAAGAACGCGCCATGATGTTCCTGAACTGGACGGCGAAGAAAGAAAACTACGACTTGCTCGCCTACGGAATCGAAGGCCAAGATTACGAAGCGGTCGGCGACGATCAATACAAGACGCTTCCGGACAGCAAGTACGGTTACTTCCCTTACGCTTGGGTATGGAACCCGACGTTGGACCGTTTGAACGCGGGCTTCGATCCGGAATCGATCGAGCACTACAAATTCAACGCCAACGCTGACAATCTAATCGCGAGCAAGCTGACCGGTTTCTCCTTTAATCCGGAGCCGGTAGCGAACGAAGTATCCTTGTACAGCGCGATCGAGGACAAATACTATTCCTCGCTGTTCAACGGCGTAACGGACCCTACGGACACCTGGAACAAGCTGAAGGCCGAAGGCGAAGGTTACTTGAAAAAAATCCAGGTCGAGCTGCAAAAGCAAATCGACGAATTTCTTAATAAGTAAGCCCAACAACTTAGAATGAGGAAAAGCGGGTATTCGGCAAATATTGCCGGGTACCTGCTCTCTATTCCGGAGAGGCGACCGCTAACATGACAAACAAGCTAACGGGCTCTCGCGTAATGTACGGAGCCGATTACAATCCCGAGCAATGGCCGATTGAGATCATCGAACGGGATATCGTACTGATGAAAGAGGCCGGCGTCAACGCCGTAACGATTAACGTTTTCGGTTGGGGGATGATTCAGCCCTCGGAAGATATATACGATTTCGGCAAGCTGGATCGCGTATTCGATCTGCTGGAGCGGAACGGGATCGATGTCGTGCTGGCTACGCCGACTGCGGCGCCTCCGTCTTGGATGTTCCAGAATGATCCTACGATGCTAAAGGTGAACGAGGACGGCCAAAGAGTCGCGCATTGGAGCCGGCAGGCGTATTGTCCGAATCATCCGTCGTATCGCCGGGAAATACGCAATATCGCAAAAGTGCTGGCGGAACGTTACGGGAAGAGAACGAACTTGTCGCTGTGGCACATCAACAACGAATGCATCCTTCAATGTTATTGCGAATATTGCGCCGAGGCATTCCGAGTATGGCTACGTGAAAAATACGGGACGCTCGAACGGTTGAACGAAAGCTGGCAGCTTTGGCAGTGGAGTCTCGCCAAAAGCGATTGGAAGCAAATCATGCCCCCGATCGGAGGCATGAGCCATACGAGCGTAAGCTTGGATTACAAGCGATTCCTATCGGACAGCAATTTGCAAGGTTTCTTGGCCGAGAAGGAAGAGATCGCCCGGATCACGCCCGATATCCCGATCACCACGAATTTCTATTCGATCGACTTTCTAGGACAGATTCACCACGAGTGGGCTCCCCATCTGGACGTCATTGCCTGGGATAGTTACCCGCCGCATAAGGATTACGCGGTGTGGGCGGCATTCCAGCACGATTATTTCCGCGGCTTGAAGAATGCGCCGTTCCTGCTGATGGAGCAAGCTTCCAGCAACGTGAACTGGAAGCCGTACAACCCGGCCAAACGACCGGGAATGATGAGCTTGCAGAGTTACCAAGCGGTGGCCCGGGGAGCGGAAGCGATCATGTATTTTCAGCTCCGGCAAAGCCGCGGCGGCGTGGAGAAATACCATAGCTCGCTCGTAAGCCACGGAACGGAATCCGACAACCGGATCTTCCGGGAGATCAAGAAGCTTGGCCATGAACTGGAGAAGCTGGATAACGTGCTCCGCACCCGTATCGAAGCCAAAGTAGCCATTCTATTCGATATTTCTTTGATGTGGCTGGTCGAATGGAACAAAACGAGCCGGGATATCGATTACCGCGACACCGTCACCGCATTTTACCGACCGCTCTACGAAGCCAACATTCCTGTGGACGTCGTTCATCCGGGCTCCGATCTATCCGGCTACGACGTCGTTATCGCTCCGATGCTGTACATGTTCGAGAAAGGCGTTCCGGATAACTTGCGCGCTTTCGCGGAGCGGGGCGGCAAGCTGGTCATGAGCTACAACAGCGGGATGACGAACGAGTGCGACGTCGTGGAGTACGGCGGCTTTCTTCGTCCGATCGACGACGTCTTCGGGATTATCGTCGAGGAGGTCGATGCGCTGGAGCCCGATATGTGCAACCGGATAGAACGTTCGGACGGAAGCCGCTACCGAACCGACAAGTGGGGCGAGGTCGTTCGCTTGAACGGGGCGGAAGCGATCGCCGTGTTCTTGGACGATTATTATGCCGGACAACCGGCCATTACTCGCAATCGCTATAGGCAAGGCGAAGCCTATTACGTCGCTACTCATCCCGAGGACAAGTTCATTCGGGAGCTGCTGCTGGGTATCTGTTCGGAAGCAGGGGTATCGCCGCTATGCCCGAATGCGCCCGAAGGCGTAGAAATTACCGTGCGCGAGGATGAAGGCAGACGGTTCTTGTTTATGCTGAACCATAATCCGGTCTCGATCGAGATGGACGTGCGTGGGGATAGGGATTGGGCAGAGGGCATCGCGTGGCAGGACCTGCTTCGCGGAGAAAACGTCGAAGGGCGGATAACTCTAGCCGCATACGAGACCGTCATTCTGGAAGCGACGGCTCCGAGGTGAGGGGGAAGAAACGACATGGTCATGAATCCTCTCTGTAGCGCTACCGAGTTATCGGTAGACGGAATTCAAGCCGTGCGGTTGGAGAACGAATGGCTGAAGGCCGTCATTCTGGTCGGTAAAGGCACCGATATCTGGGAGCTCGTCTATCGACCTCTGAATCTGGAATTGCTAATGAAAACGCGAGCCGGATTAAGCCCTTTAGCGGGTCGGGACTTAAGAGAGAATAGACTGATTCACTATGCGGATCCGTATCCGGGCGGTTGGCAGGAAATTCTTCCGAATCGGGCATCCTTCGGTAACGGGAGCGGCGAGGTAAGCCGCCGGGAGGAAGGAGAATCCGCGGGCGTTCCCTGGGAATATTCCATTGATCGGGGAGACGGGAGGGACGTTGCGCTTCGTTGCCGGCTAGCCCTTCCTTACACTCCGCTTACGGTAGAGAAGACGATATCGTTAAAGGCAGGGGAAAGCGTCCTTAGGATTGACGAGCGGGTCGTGAATACGGGCGACGCGCCCGTGCATTTCATCTGGACGCATCATCCCGCGTTCGGAGCCCCGCTAGTCGACGAGCATTCGCGGATCGTTCTCCCGGAGGGGGCGGTGGCGTTTAATATTGATCGCTATGAGCAGAACAAGGAACAATCGCCCGCTCGTTTCGAAGAAGAGATCGCTTCGGTCACTCTTCCAAGCGGAACGAAGAAGAACCTGCTTCGTGTCGACCCGCGCGGGTCGGAAGGCGAAGCTTGTTACGTGCCTTTAATGGGGTTGAAAGAAGGGACGGCCGGAATCGATAATCCGAGTTTGAACGTGGGACTGCGGATCGATTGGGATCACGAGGCATTCCCTTGCTTGAGGTATTGGTCCAATACCGACGAGAACATGTACACGTTAGCCTTGGAGCCCTCCAGCTCCTGGTTTTCGGATATCGGGGACTGCATGCGACATGGGAATTGTATTTCTCTCAAACCTCGGGAAAAAAAGCGATTTTGGTTGAATATTCGAGTTGAACAACCGGGAAGACAGGAATAACTTCTAAGCGAATTTTCGCAAGCGCTTTCTTGGAGCTGAATTTCCTAAATTCTATGATGGAGGTTGATTCGAAAATGGTAGTCAAAAGTAAAAAAATCGTAAGTTTGCTCCTTGCTTTTATTCTCGCATTCGGTAATATGCCTGCGTTGCATGCCGCGGATGCGGTGCCAGAGGTGTGGGTTAACTTATTGCAAGCGGATATGGATACTCATTTTGACGGGGGCATAAACCCGTTTACGATGGATAAGACCGATACCGGAGGATCTCAGAAAATTGTGCAGATTAATGGCAATAACGCAGTTGAATTCCGCGATTCATCATCGCCGGGCGGGAATTTAGGAAGCTATTTTTACTTTCAGTTAACGAAAGGCAAGCTCATATCGAGAATCAATGAAATCTATAGCATGCCGGTTGGGACGGAACCGGTGGAGTTTGTTCTTGAATACAAGCTCTTGCGCAGCGTTGCAAGCGATAAGCCCGTTCCCAATAATATCAATGCCGAATTGCAGTTCGGTCCATACGACGATGCTTTTTTTGTTCCGCGCTTTCCATTGGGTTCGCCGACTCCGAGCATAACGGGAACAGCGGCCTATAAAAATACCGAACCGAATGCGTTTAAGACGGTAAATGACAGCGATATCCCCGGCTATCGATTTAAGATCAAGCCTAATGGCGGGAAGAAGCTGATTACGAGCTTTAAGATTGCCTTCGGTGTTCGCGTCAATACGGACGGTACCGATGAAGCCATCGTTGTCGATGATTTGGCCGTATACGAAGTAACGCACGATGGGGGTGCGGATACGGAACCGCCTACCGCGCCTACCGGCTTAACAGCTGCAGCCATTAAGGATACGAGCGTCAACCTGTCTTGGACGGCTTCAACGGACAACGTTGGGGTTACCGGGTACGATATCTACCAGAATGGTCAATTGGTAGGTAAGGTGGGCGGTGATGTGACGAGTTATACCGCGAATGGGATGACACCGAATACGACCTACATTTATACCGTTAAAGCAAGGGACGTTATGGGAAACATTTCGGCTCCCAGTAATGTGCTTTCGGTAACGACGAACCCATCAACCAGTGGATTACCCGAGCCGTTCGGAAACCAGGATATTGGTGCTGTCAAGCTCGCCGGCAGCGCGAGTTATGATGAGGGTACGGATACGTTCATAGTAACGGCTTCCGGAAAGGACATCTTTGATAACGCTGACGAGTTCCATTATGTTTATCGGCCCTGGACGGGCGACGGTCAGATTATCGCTCATGTCACGAGTATGGAAAATTCAGTCGCTTGGACTAAAGCGGGCGTGATGATTCGCGGGAATATGACGAGCGGTTCTCCGCATGTGATGACGGCGGTCTCGCCGGGGAACGGAGTGTTTTACGGGGATCGCTTAGTATCAGGGGGAGCTTCTACCGTTACGAAAGGGAGCACGGCGGCAGCTCCCTACTGGGTGAAGATGACGCGAGAGGGTAATCTTATCACTTCCTACGATTCGGAGGACGGGATCAACTGGAACCTGATCAAGCAGCAGAACGTGAATCTGCCGGAGACGGTATACTTCGGGCTGGCATTGACAAGTCACAGCGTTAATTTACTCAGCAAGGCGAAATTCGAAAATGTCAGCATCGGCGATCTTCCGCCTGCGGAAAGCAACTATTCGCCTTATCCCGGCACGATTGAGACTCGTAGGGATTGGCTATGGAATAAAGTCAAGACGATGTCGACAAAAGGCAGCCTGCCAATGAATATTGTCCAGTATGTGGCACAGATCATCGATGGACAACGTGTATCCGAAAACCTTAAGAAGCTGGACGATATGTTCAAGGCACATGATTGGGAAGAGTATAAGACGGTTTCCAAGATGTATGCTTATCTATTGGTCGGAGATAAGTTCGACGATGCGATGAAGCAACATGTGAAAGACTATTTCGCAGGATATAAGTATGCCAAGCTGAATCAAACGGAGAATCTCAGAATCAGTAACTATGTATCGGGTTATTTAGTAGGCCAATACCTTCCGGACGTTGTTGATCTAGCAGAACCATACCCTCGAACCTTTCCTTATAATGAAGGGAACGGTAACTCCGGGGCTACATTGAAAAGCATAAACAGAGCCAATATTGAAGAGATGATAGACAAAGGCGTAAAGTATGGCTGGGCGGAATATGAAAGCCCGGAATATACGTTTATGACTTATATGTGCTTGAATGCCGTATATCAATATACGGATGAACCGGATTTTAAGCAAAAGGTAAAGATGGCTATGGACGTGATGTGGTTTGAATGGGCTAACGATTGGATCGATGGCACCTTTATTTCCACATCGAACAGAGCGAAGGGCGATAGTGTTTCCGCTAGCGATCTCACTTGGAGAGCGGCAGATCACACGGCTTTATCGTGGATGTATTTCGGCGGACACCGCGCGCAACAGGGCATTGGGGAGTCGGATTTAATGGTTCCTTCAGCCATACGGCCTTATCTGGAATATATGGGGATGGTCTATGCACCCGGTATGACTTATACACCGCCGGAAATGGCGATTCAAATCGGCCGGAAAGCGGATAAGGATTATCTTTCACGCAAGACGAATTTGATGAATTCAAGCGGTAACAATCTGAAAACGTACCGTACAACGTATGTGAAGCCGAATTGGGGTATGGGGACGGAGGTTACTTATAATCGCGTCGATAACTGGATTGAAGATATCCCCGTTGTCGTTCGCTGGCATTCCGATTTACCCAATCCTTTATTTAGAATGAGTGTCGATCAGGGCACGAGCACAATTGGAAACTATGACCAACCTGAGAATCATCGTATTATGCAGGATGGCAAAGCGGCTGTAGGTGTATATCAATCATTAAGCGGACCGAACGCAACCGATAATTACCTCAACGCTATGTTTCCGGACACAGGATCAATCAAGACGAAGGACGAGCAAGGCGGGTGGGTGTTTAGCGATACAGGGCCGATGTATTTTGCCTATAAGATGATCAAACCGTATTCCTGGTACCACCAGACGCCGTTCGAAGTGGCGAACAAGGTCAAGACTACGGGATCGCAGCATCCGACCGCATCTTTGTCGTACAGTTATAATATTCTTCGCAGTCAGGCGGACAAAAATGGCTGGGTACTGGAAACGGCGGACGCTTCGGAATATGCGGACTTCGCCAGCTTCAAGAATGCTGTGCTTACGCGAACGACGGTAGACAGCTCGCATATCGACGAAGCTATCCCGCGCCTCATCTACAAGAATTTAGACGGGCATGTCATGGACATTACTTTTGATCGAGCGAAAGATCCATACAACAATACGCACAAGATAGACGGAGTTGCAATCGACTATAATGCGTATAAGCTCTTTGATACGCCGTGGCTGCAGCAGGAAAAGAATTCAAATATCTTCACCGCTAGCTATGGCAGCGAAATATTAACCTATGATTTTGCAAATTGGACGATTACGAATACTGATCCTAATGTCATTGTCGATGTAACCGGAGTGTCTCTTAATGCATCTGCGCTTACTGTCGGGGCAGGAAAAACGGCTGATTTGAAAGCAATTCTAGAGCCGGGTAATGCCACGAATAGGGCAGTAACTTGGAAATCGCAAAATACGAATGTTGCAACGGTCAGCGCGAATGGAAAAGTGACGGCAATCGCACCGGGAAAGACAGTCATTACCGCGACAACGGAAGAGGGCTCCTTCACAGCGGAGTGTACGGTAACCGTAGTGATCGAACCGCTGCTGGCGGACAGCTTTGAAAATGGACTTATTAATTGGGAATCGTATAGCAACTTAGTCTGGCAAATCCAGGGCAGCGGAACGAATGCTCAACTAAAGGGTTCGACAACACTGACGGGACCTCAGCGAATTATGGTGAAGGCCTCCTTGCTTCCCTATACAGTGGGCAATTATAGCATTGCGTTCACTGCAACGACAGATAGCTTCCGAACCATGTTTCGATATGTGGATGGAACAAATTATTATTTCTTGGAGTTTAAGAATAAAAACTTTGTAGCAATGTGGAAATATGCGAATTCAGGTACTCCCGTTCAGGTTGGGACGACTGTGGATATTAATGCGGTTATTCCAGGCTTCGATCTAGCAGAAAGTCATCGATACAATATCGAAGTCAACGGGGAAGTATTCAAGCTATCGATAGATGAAACTTTGATTACGACCTTCAATGACTCGTCGCTTCAGGCAGGCGGGGTTGGGTTCGCGCTGAAAAGCGTAGGTCCGGCCGTTAACCTGCTCGTAGACGAAGTACTTATTAAGCCGATCGTTGCAGATGCGGTGAAGGTTGATGTGACCGGCGTAACGTTGAATCCGAGCACAGTGTCACTTACAGCAGGAGGATCAGCGACGTTGCTTGCAACGGTAACTCCTGCAGAAGCGACGAACAAAGCGGTAACGTGGGGTACGAGCAATTCTTCGATCGTAACCGTTGACAGCAGTGGGAAAGTCACAGCAGTCGGAGCTGGTACAGCAGTGATTACGGTAACGACAACTGACGGCGACCACACAGCAAGCAGCGAAGTAACCGTAACTGCGGCAGAAGTAAGCGTACCTGTAACCGGTGTATCGTTGAATCCGAGCACAGTGTCACTTACAGCAGGAGGATCAGCGACGTTGCTTGCAACGGTAACTCCTGCGGAAGCGACGAATAAAGCGGTAACGTGGGGTACGAGCAATTCTTCGATCGCATCCGTTGACAGCAGTGGGAAAGTCACTGCAGTCGGAGCTGGTACAGCAGTGATTACGGTAACGACAACTGACGGCGACCACACAGCAAGCAGCGAAGTAACTGTAACTGCGGCAGAAGTAAGCGTACCTGTAACCGGAATATCGATGGATCAAGAGACGTTGTCGCTCAAAACGGGAGACACTGCAACACTGCAGGCAACTATAAGTCCTGTGGATGCAACGAACAAAGCGGTAACTTGGAGTACAAGCAACCCATTGTTCGCTACCGTGGACAACAACGGAAAAGTAACTGCCGTTGGAGCAGGAAATGTGGTGATAACAGTAACGACAGTTGATGGTGGTTACACCGCAAGCTGCAATGTAACCGTAACTGACACACCACCCACAACGACTGGAACCGGAAATGATCAACCGGTCACGCCTTCAGCTTCCGGAATAATAACAGTTCCGGCGAATTCACTCAAGAATGGCTCCAATGGCAGAAGCACTGTCGAGGTACCTGCGAATACGACGGAAGTTAAGATTCCCGCGAATGCAGCGTCGCTTCTCGCTGAGAACAATCTTGAAGTGAAGACAGATAAACTTGCGCTTGAAATTCCATCTGCTTTGTTCAAGCAATTAGCAGGCCAAATCTCGGCAGAAGAACTGCAAGGCAGCACGATATCGCTGAAGCTCGAGCCGCTGAAGTCTTCCGAGTCTCAGGCGCTTCTCGCCAAAGGGCAGCAATTGGCTAACGCGGCCATCAAACATGGCAGCGACGTATACGAGTTGAGCCTAACTCTTACAACGGCAAGCGGCGGTACCAAGAAGCTGACGAAATTCGATCAGCCGATCACGATCCGGCTGAAGATTGACTCTTCCATGAATCCGAAGCTTACAGGCATCTATTACCTCTCTGACGAGGGTCAGCTTGAATGGATCGGCGGGAAATATGTCGACGGTGAAATGATCGCGGAAATCCAGCACTTCAGTAAATATGCAGTTTTTGAAGTGAAGAAGGATTTCGCCGACCTTGCAACCAATCATTGGGCTTACAATGTGATCCAGGAATTGGCGGATAAGCAGATCATCCAAGGTACAAGCGCTGCGAAGTTCGAGCCTGGCCGTTCTATCACGCGCGCGGAATTTACAGCGATGCTGGTGAATGCGCTGAAGCTAACGAAGTCGGGCGAGAATTCATTCGCCGATGTGCCTGCGGATAAATGGTATGCGCAAGCGGTGTCCATCGCTTATGAAGCGGGAATCGTCACCGGTACGGGCGCAACGACGTTTGATCCGAACGGCCTCATTACGCGAGAGCAAATGGTGACCATGACGATGAAGGCGTATCGGTCCATCAACGGAAATATGACTGCCGATGCAAGCGCAACGTTTACGGATGCATCTCAATTCTCTGCCTGGGCTACACCGTACGTGAAGGAAGCGGCAGCGCTTGAGCTGATCCGCGGCCGGGCAGAGGGATTGTTCGTACCGAAGGGCCTCTCCACTCGCGCAGAAGCTGCTCAAGTGATCTATGGGTTACTGAATCTGCAATAGAATTTTAATGGGTGTATCGGATGCCATCCGCCAAGATGGCGTCCGATATACTATCATTCAAACAATGCCGGATTGCGCGTTGCTGCGGTCGGGCGCTCTTTCTTGCTGCCCAAATTCATGCTGGAGGTACCACAAACATGCCATTTGCACAGAAATCAAGACAGGATCACTATCAACTGATAGGCAGCGGAGACAGGTTTCAGTCGATTGTTGAAGTAGAAACTCCCGAGGAAGGCATTGACCTTGTTCATATTCGAATTACGGCTGACTCGCCGGATACGCCGCCGGTATTTCGGCTGATCTGGAAGCATCCGATTGTCGATATCCACGGCGTGTGGCACCCGAACGGTTATCGCAACCGTGGGCTCGCGCCGGATTGGACTAGCGGCTACACAAGCAAGTCTACGAATTCGGCGCCGGTCGTAAGTCTATTTAGCAGCACTGGCCAAAGCCGAATGACATTCGCCTACTCGGATACGCTCAATCCGGTTGTGTGCAAGGCTGGAGTCAACGAAGAGCTGGCGGAGTTTCATTGTTCGATTCATTTATTCGAGGAGCCGACATCCCCGATCGACAATTACGAGGCAACGCTTCGAGTAGATTATCGTGATCGGGCCTATTACGACTGCCTGAACGATGTACAGATGTGGTGGAGCGGATTCCCGGGCTTAACTCCGTCACCGGTTCCTGCCCCAGCGCGTGAGCCAATGTATTCAACTTGGTACAGCTTTCATCAAGACGTCGAGCCGGAAGCGATTGAGGAACAGTGCCGGTTGGCGAAAGCATTAGGCTGCGAGACGGTCATCGTAGATGACGGCTGGCAAACGGCCAACAGCGTGCGCGGTTATGCCTACTGCGGCGATTGGGAGGTCTGCACGGACAAGATACCGGATATGAAGGCTCATGTCGAACGGGTTCATAGCCTCGGAATGAAATATATGCTGTGGTATTCCGTACCCTTCGTTGGGATACACAGTAAAACTTGGGATCGATTCCGCGACAAGATGCTGTACACCATCGAATCACGGGGCTGGGGAATCGTGGACCCAAGATTTCCGGAGATCAGGGAATATTTGATCGGAATTTATGAACGGGCGATGCACGAATGGAATTTGGACGGCTTCAAGCTGGACTTTGTGGATAGCTTTAATCTGCCCGAGGAGAAGAAACAGGAATACGGCTGGGGAAGGGACTACGTCTCGGTACCGGAGGCGGTTGATCGGCTTATGTCCGATATTATGGACCGGCTTCGAGCGATTAATCCGGAGGTCATGATCGAATTTCGTCAAAGCTATGTGGGGCCATATATGCGCAAATACGGCAATATGTTCAGAGCGGCGGATTGCCCCAATGATTCTCTCGAGAACAGAGTCCGGACTCTGGATATTCGTCTGCTATGCGGCGATACGGCTGCACACGCCGATATGTTGATGTGGCATCCGGAGGATCCCGTGGAGAGCGCAGCGCTACAGCTTATCAACGTGCTGTTCGCGGTGCCGCAAATCTCCGTTAAGCTTGATCGATTGCCGGAGGAGCATGTCGAGATGGTTGCGTATTGGCTTAGCTTCTGGAACGAGCATCGTGGCGTCCTACTGGACGGACGATTGGAGCCGCATCATCCTGAGCTCATGTACCCGCTCGTCGAAGCGAGCGATTCCGACAAGCTAATTGCCGCAGTGTATCAGCGAACGATCGTTACGCTAGATCGCGACCGCAAGTTGCCAAAGACAATTATTCTTATAAACGGCACAAGGAGCGAGGGAGTGTATATTGAGCTGGCAGCAGACGGTGGAAGCCGGGAGATAGAGATCAAGGACTGCAAGGGGAACGTCGTTGAACGCTCTACGCTGCCGCTGCGATCCGGCGTTCGACGACTCCATGTTCCGCCGGCTGGCGTCATCACCTTAACGGAAAATGATCGCAACTCTCTCATCAGGTGACCTGATAAATATGACTTTTCACGGGTATTATCGTCCTTCATTCCGGTTTTCCGGCTCTATTTTTTCAGATAAGCTAGCTAATGGAAGCACTTACATGATTGCTAAACAGCTAGAGAGAAGATAGGAGGAAAGCAAGATGGAGCTGGTTGCCGCCAAGAAGACCAAAGAAAGAGCGCCGATGCCCAGGTGGAAGCTCAAGCAGATCTGGAAATACAAATTATTATACATTTTACTGCTTCCCGCATTTGTATGGGTTTTCATTTTCGATTACCTCCCTCTTAACGGGATCAGAATCGCATTTATGGATTACAACATAATTCAAGGTTTCCCGGCGAGCCATTGGGTTGGACCGAAGTATTTCAAAATGCTCTTCGAGTCTGAGATGTTCCGCAACGCGTTCATGAATACGTTGCTCATCAGCCTGTACAAGATGATTAGCGGTTTCCTGGCTCCGATTGTGTTAGCTCTTGCATTAAATGAAATCCGCACGATGTGGTTTAAGAAGACGCTTCAAACCGCCGTTTATTTACCGAGATTCGTGTCATGGGTTGTATATGGGGGAATTATTACCATCCTGCTCTCGCCAGAAACCGGTATTATCAACAAAATCATTGAGTTCTTCGGCGGAAAACCGGCGTACCTGCTCGTTGAACCGAATTACTTCCGGACCATCCTTGTCGTAACTGACGCGCTTAAAGAGATGGGGTGGGCAGCAATTATCTATATCGCCGCCATCGCCGGACTTAATCCAGAGGTTTACGAAGCAGCCACGATGGATGGAGCTACAAGGTTTAAGAAGATGCTTCACGTCACCTTGCCGGGTATAACCGGAACGATCATTGTCATTTTCATCCTAAGAGTGGGATACGTGATGAGCGCCGGATTGGATCAGATCATCAACTTGTACAATCCGATGGTTTTCGAGGTGGGGGACATTCTCGATACTTACATCTACAGAGTAGGAATCGAGCAGTTTAACCTTAGCCTTGCGGCCGCAGCAGATGTAATCAAGGGTGTCATCGGATTTGTGCTGGTGCTTATCGCGAACCAAATCGCCAAGAAAGTCAATGATTCGGGTATTTTCTGACAAGGGGGGGAGAAATCCTATGAAGCTCACAAGAGGGGAGTCCGTATTCGTCGCCTCCAACTATATTTTTCTCACGATCCTAACCTTAATCATTATTATTCCTTTTTGGTACGTCATATCCGTCTCGATTACGCCTTACCATCTATTCAGCGAGAAGAACGGAATGATCCTATTCCCATCTAACTTCAGCTTGGACTATTACAAATATTTATTGAAAGATGGCTCGATGATCTATACCGCTTATGGGAACACGCTCCGTAACACGGTGGGAGGCGTTGCGCTTGCCTTGTTTCTCACCGTTACTGCAGCCTATGCTCTGGCGGAGAAAAAACTGCCCGGCAGGCGGATCATTATGGTGTATTTTGTGCTCACGATGCTCTTCAAGGGCGGGATGATCCCCACCTACATTACGATCAAGCAATTGGGTCTGCTGAATACGAACTATGTCCTCATATTGATCATGGCCTACAGCGCATTCAACATGATCATCATGAAGTCATTCTTCGAAGGCATTCCCGAGAGCTTGCGAGAATCCGCTTCGATTGACGGAGCCTCCGAGTTCAGAATATTGTGGCGGATCGTGCTCCCTCTGTCTATGCCGGTCATCGCAACCGTCGGACTTCTCTATCTAGTCGTATATTGGAACGATTTCTTCAATGCCTTGCTGTATGTGACCGATTGGCACAAAGCACCTGTACAGCTCGTGCTTCGAACCATTATTGCCAGCTCCAGTCTTCCTCCTGAACTGCTTGAGCAAGCGGGAACGGCGCCACCGCCAACGATTGGCATTCAGATGGCCGCGATCGTGATCGTGGCACTGCCGATGATGGTTATCTACCCGTTCATTCAAAGGTTTTTCGAGCAGGGGATGTTGATTGGATCGGTTAAAGGTTAGGCGCTTGTTCGTTACCGCCGGTTTATCCCCACCAGGGTAAATATAAATGAAAAGGATTTCATCCAAGGAGGTCAATTGTACATGTCAAAACAAAAGAAAAAGCGGTCTTATGGCTTAGTTGCAGCTGTACTGGCTGGCGTGTTATTGGTTACCGGATGCAGCAAGGGCAATGATGCAAGCAATGCTTCCCCTTCCCTTACTCCTTCCGCATCGCCATCGGCATCAAGCTCGGAGTCAGCACCGGCGTCGCCCCAAGCAGAGGAGCCTTACGAACTCAAATGGTTGAAGGCCCAAGATATATCCAAGCCTTACGATCCGGCGCAAGACGTCGTCAAGCAAGCGATCGAAGAGAAGCTGAACATCAAGATCATTCCTGAAATGGTGGATGTCCAGCAGTATAAAACAAAGCTTAATCTGAAAATGGCAAGCGGCGATATTCCTGATGTGGTAAGAATCGACTTCGCCGATGATTTCCAGAAGTATGCGCAACAAGGCGCATTTGTCGACCTTACGGATCTTATCAACGAGACGGATACGCCGAATATTATGCGTGAGGTTTCGCCGGAAGTATTCGAGAAGGCGAAAGTTAACGGCAAAATCTATGGCATTCCGTACCAAGGCGGACCTGGAGCAGGATACCGTTGGGATTTGGTAATGCGGAAGGATTACTTGAAGGAAATCGGTGCCGAGGTTCCGCAAACGCTGGACGAGTATTACAACGTTCTGAAAACGATCAAAGCGAAGTATAAGGATGTCATTCCGTTAGGCGGATATACGGCACAAATCGGCGAGCAGAAATTCGCGAACAACTCCTTTGACAATATCTTCGGCGCTTTCGGCGTGACGCCGGGCTTCTTCACGGAGAAGGACGGAAAGTTCAGCAATTATGACATTGAGCCGCAAATGAAAGAAGCTCTTCTATTCCTGCAAAAAATGTATAAGGAAGGCCTCATCGACAAGGAGTTCGCGACGATCAAGGAAGAGCAGCTGCGGACGAAGCTATACAGCGGCAAGCTGTTCTCCTGGATGGGCTGGTGGTCTACGGCGGGCGGATACGATACGCAGATTGAAACGAACATGCTGATCAAAAGCGGGGATCTGAAGTCTGATGGAACTCTCCCGGATCAATCCAATGAAGAGTACAAATATTTGACTTTGAAGGACTCGCTTGTCGGTCCTGACGGCACGGCAGTAGCTCCGGCCGGGGCTCCATTCAGCCAGATGAACGCGATCAGCGTGAAAACGAAGGATCCGAAGAAGGTACTAGCTATAATCGAACAATCCTTGTCCCCGGAAAACCAAATGCTGACCGTATGGGGAATCGAAGGGGAAGATTACAAGATCGATAACGGTTCGATGAAAGCGGTAACCGATTTGGTCGATCCGACAACGATGAAGGATAAAGACGGGAAATACCGTGGTATTCAGAGCTATCTGTTTGCCCCGGGATTGAAAGGCTGGCCGCGTTATCTGGAATCGCTGCCGTTGCGGTTCTCCGAGTCGTTGGGCGTGGCGATCAATAACAAATACCAAATTACAGATGCTTCGAACTACCTGGAATCTCCGACGAAAATCGCCAAGCTGGTAGAATTGAACACGATGCGTGATGCCACATTTACGCAAATCATCATGGGCGGCGATATTAAGAAGTTCGACGATTTCGTTGAAAAATGGAAGTCTCAGGGCGGTACGCAAATCCTGAGCGAGCTGGAAGCGTCCTTCAAGACAAAATCAGGCAAATAATATTCGTATATCCCAAAGCCCCCGCCATGGTTTTCCTGAAATGGCGGGGGTCTTTAGACCATTATGGAAGGTGGTTATCGAATGAAAAAGATTCTCCGCAGCATATCCACGCTGCTGATCGTTTCTTTGTTGCTGCCCGTGTTACCGGTTTCGACTCAAGCGGCGGCACCGACTCCGTTATACGAAGACAGCTTTGCCGGGGGTTTGGGAAACTGGGATCTATTCGGGAGTACCTCGTGGCAAGTTCAGGGCAACGGAACGGAGGCCCAGCTCAAAGGTACAACGACGCTAACGGGACCCCAACGCGCGGTAGTCAAAGCGACCCAGCTTCCTTACACGGTCACGGATTACAATCTAGAGTTCAAGGCGCAAGGAGATCGCTTCCGGACGATATTCCGGTACTCCTCCAGTACGAGCTATTACTTTCTAGAATTTAAGAACTCCAATTTCGTAGAATTATGGAAATACCCGAATTCCTCGACAACCGAAATTGTCGGCGCTCCGGTGAATATCGCTACTGCGATCCCGGGTTTTAATCTGACGGATTGGCATCAGTATAAAGTAGAGGTAAAGGGGTCTGAATTCAAGCTTTATATCGATGGTACATTGGTGACCGTATTCACCGATTCCTCCTTAATGGCGGGCGGGATTGGCTTTTCTCTGAAAAGTCTGACTGCAGGTACGGCTGTCTATCTGAATGTGGATCAAGTAACGGTTGCGCCGATTGCCGCTGCACCCGCTGAATATTCCATTGCGCACATGCCTGTGACGGATGTTCCATACAATGCGAACGTGCCTGTTACCTTTTCCGTCACGGATGCCACCTATTCTACTTCAGCAATCATCCATTACGGTTATGGAAATGATGCGCTCGATCTCATGCTGCAACCGAGCGGAATTGGAAGCGGTGTCTTTTCGGGGACGATTCCGGGATCGAGCCAATCCGATCAGATCCGTTATTATATAACGGCGCAGAATGGGGAGGGCGGTATTGCTCGTTATCCGGAAACCGGCGAGATTACGGTTTCCTTGGGAGTGATTGCACCGTACACGAACAACTTTGACGGCGAGACGCCGAACACGGTTCCCGCAGGGTGGACGGTAGGCGGAAATACGAGGGTGATTGAGCTTCCGGACGGTAACAAGGTGTTCAATCTGAATGGTTCCGGAAGCGCTAAACTGAACCTTCCCATGTACCAGAACGTGGACAATTTTATCGTCAAATTCAAAGTAAAATATGAACGGACAAGCGATGCGGTGCAGAATACTTGGCGTTTCCGTTACCGCGCCATAGATGATGCGAACAACAACGCGATGGAATGGGCAACTCATAACTCGAAATATTTTATTATGCGCAAGACTACGCTCGGAGGTAACTACTATCTAGCGAACTACGTGAAATCATTGCTAGACGAGTGGCATGAGTATGAGCTGCAAGTAAGCGGTATCACCCACAAGCTGTTCATAGATGGTCTCGAGATCGCCAGCGGAGAGGATTCCGACTCGCTGGCGCTCACCAAGGGCTACTTTCAATGGAACGTAGTCGGCGGCATTAATCTCATGATTGATGATTTCTCTATTGAACCAGTACAGTCGCCTTACGTTGTAGATCTTCAACCATCCGGCAATTTCGTGGGAATCTATACGCAGGACGAGGTTCCAGGACTCGCCTTGGCATTGGACGCCGGAGCAGCAGCGCATGAGTTCCAGATGAACTATTCGGTGCGCCGCGCGGATGGCGACAAGGCGGTTGTTGCTTCCGGGACGAAAAGCTATAGCCTTGGTAAGTATGCGACAAGCAAAGATATAATCGCTTTCGAGCCGCGGCTTAACTCTGTCGGAACCTATGAGGTGTCAGCCGACTTTAAAGTAGACGGAGTGAAACAGTCTGATAAATCGAAACGAATGCGCCTTGCAGTCATAAAGAAGGCCGCACCGGTAAAAGGGCTTGATCTGGATAATGAGAGCAAGTTCGGACTAAACACGCACTATGCTCTGAATTGGAAGGACGACATAATTGACGGAGCCCGTAAGATGGGAGCCCGTCACCACCGATCCGGCATTACATGGGAGGACGTGGACAAGAATGTTAAGGATGCGTCAGGAGCAACCGTGTACGATTATAGCAGGGTCGATCCTCAACTGGATAAGCTGTTCTCGTACGGATTTAACCAAATTACGGTACTAGCTATCGACAAAAATGCGAATTATCAATCCGGCACCGTGAATACGACATCCGCCTTGAAAGCGATGGGCGATTTCGTTGCGAATACGGTTGCGAAATATAAAGGCAAGATCCGGCAATGGGAAATGCCGAACGAGCCGGAGATTTTCTCGAAGCCTTATTTCCCTGCGGAATTCGTACAGCTGCAGAAGGTCGCTTATCTCAACATGAAGAAGGCGGATCCGGATGCGATGCTGCTCGCCGGCGACCACACCTCCAGTGTGCTAAGCGTTCTTCCGAAGGAACTGGAGCTAGGATCATTTGATTATGCAGACGCCTATTCTTACCATCCGTATGTGTATAACTCCATGCCGGACGGCAACCTGCAGAACCTTATGAATGGCGTTAAGGATCTGGTCAACGCTTATGGAGGCTGGAAGGATTACTATTTGACTGAGGGCGGCTGGCCGACCGCCAATAGCGGCTATCCATCCGTGTCGGAAGAAATCCAACGGGATTATATCGTACGCGCCTTCCTGAATTATATGGTAACGGACCAGGTGAAGGCTTATGAATATTACGATTACAAGAACGATGGAACTGACGATCGTTATTACGACATCTTCTGGGGGATTACGGACAATAATGGGCGGCCTAAGCTTGCTTATCCGGCAGTCAACCAGTTGATGACGACGTTGGACAAGGCTCGTTACATTGGAACCTGGGATACCGGGAATCCGGACGTTACGGTTGAAGTGTTCTTGAGTGATGGACAGCCCGTGATTACGGCTTGGAAGAAGGTTGATCATAAGGACAATCCGGCTGTCAAGCCTCCTACTAGCACCATAACGCTTCCGTTCGGAGCAGCGGGATTGAAGGTTATGGATATTAATGGCGTTGAAATCCCTGTAACGGTAGGCGCAGGCGGTATCCAGCTCGTTGTGTCCGGATCGCCCGTCTATCTTACAGGGGCTCCTGCGGACTTCGTGTTCCAATCTGCGGCCCAGCTTCTTCAAAACAAGAAGCAGGAAGCGATCGTCAAGCTGAACAAGACGCGGGTTACGGGCAATGCTGCTCTTATCGACAGCGATGCGGCCGAGATTGCGCGAATCATGCTGCAGTTGGCTGCGGCTAGCGGGAATGGAAGCCATTCTGCAGGTTTGGAGCAGGGAATCAAAGATATTTACACGCTGATGGTACAGATTGCTGGCCAGATCAAGAACGGCTCCATGGAGAGCGCTCCTGGATATGTTGCGTTGGAAGCCTTATACAACCTAGCGGAAAGCGCTTCGGTCGCATTAGTGTATGCGCTTGACGGTGCTGGCACGAACAGCTTGGACTACAGCGCCGCTGTACAAACGGCAGTTGCTTCGTTCAATGCTAAGAAAGGCGACTACAGCGTCATGCCGGTATCCGCGTCAGCGGTGCTCCGTCTGAATAGATACGGCAGACTGGCAGAGGCTGCATTCTTACGAGGCAGTCATGCGGAAAGCTATGCTTATAATTTACTGGCGCGGGAATTCGCGGGCGTCGCGTCAGCGATGGTCGACTCTGAGCAGGCCAAGTTCATTGGAGTGTTGTCCAATGTTACACCGACTCAGGTTAACGGGGAGGCCGGCTATGCCACTGAGCTTAATCTTTCCTTAGTAAATAGCACGGAAGCTCCGCAGCAGGTAAAGGTAAATTTGAAGTTACCGAATGGTTGGGAGTCCTCGCAAACGGAGCCTAGCATGAGAGATTTGACGATTCCTGCCCAAGGTTCGCTAGACCAGCCTTATCAGGTGCTCGTACCGGAGGGGACGCTTAAGGGTCGTTACGAGATCGAACTTGAAGTCGTGCACGACGGAGCAGCGTTCGACACGAAGAAGGTTCAGTTGACCGTTGAGGACGGGCTGGATGTAAAGCTTCTTCCTGTTAAGAAGACGATTGAGGAGCTGGATGTGGTCACTGTGCAATTGACGGGAACATCATCCTCGGAAAAGTCGGGTAAAGTGAGCATCAAAGGACCTGATGGAAGTCTGCTAACTCCGGTTATCTCGAGCGCCTTCAGCGGGCTGAAGAAGGGCGATCGTATTCAAATGGATTTCCGCTGGACACATCATGAGCGCGCTGATTTCAATGAATATCATGTCGACCTGCAAGTGGAGGAGACATCGAGCGGCAAGGTGATTTTCCACGACATGGCTATGCCGCTGGACTTTAACCTTATTCAGTCGATAAACGGCGTGACGGTTGATGGAAACTTGAAGGATTGGAAGGACGCCTATCCGATTCATCTCCGCAGAAAGGACCAGAATGCGACAGGACACCACGATCCTGATAATCTTGAGGCGGTAGCGTATGCCAAGTGGGCTGCCGACGGGATGTATTTCGCGGTATCCGTCCGAGACAACGTACACAAGCAATCGGAAAATGCGGCGAATATGTGGAAGAACGACTCGGTACAGGTAAGTCTGGATCCTCTGAATAATCGGCAGTCCCCTTACGGTTCCGACGATGTCGAGTGGGGTCTTGCGTTGGCGGATGATGGCACGCACCTTGTTAATATTTTCTACTCGGCGCCGCCTAATCCGAATGGCGATGTAAGCGGGCAAGTTCCTTTCAAAGCGATTCGGGATGAGGCAGCGGGCAGAACAATTTATGAATTTAAGATTCCGACTGCGTACGTCAAGGATTTAATGCCGAAGCTTGGCCATACCATTGGATTTAACATCGCGGTCAACGATGCGGATTATCAGAACGGCAGAGATAACTTTATTCAATGGACTCAAGGAACGGCTGACTCGAAGAACACCGCGCTATACGACGCCTTCGAATTCATAGATCATCATCCAGTGCCTCCCGATGAAAATGAAGGAAGCGGTGGAGATGGCGAGGGTCCGTCATTGCCGCCAACGACGGGAACCGGAATAGGTCAACCGGTCACGCCTTCAGCATCCGGAATAGTAACAGTTCCGGCGAATTCACTCAAGAATGGCTCCAATGGCAGAAGCACTGTCGAGGTGCCGGCGAATACGACGGAAGTTAAGCTGCCCGCGAATGCAGCGGCCCTTCTGGCGGAGAACAAGCTTGAAGTGAAGACAGATAGGCTTGCGCTTGAAATTCCGTCTGCTTTGTTCCAACAATTAGCAGGCCGAATCTCGGCAGAGGAGCTGCAAGACAGCACGATATCGCTGAAGCTCGAGCCGCTGAAGTCTTCCGACGCCCAGGCGCTTCTTGCCAAAGGTCAGCAATTGGCTAACGCGGCCATCAAGCATGGTAGCGACGTCTACGAGTTGAGCCTAACCCTTACAACGGCAAGTGGAAGTATCGAGAAGCTGACGAATTTCGATCAGCCGATCACGATCCGGTTGAAGATTGACTCTTCCATGAATCCGAAGCTGACAGGCATCTATTTCCTCTCCGAAGAGGGTCAGCTTGAATGGATCGGCGGGAAATATGACGACGGTGAAATGATCGCGGAAATTCGGCACTTCAGTAAATATGCGGTTCTTGAGGTGAAGAAGGATTTCGCCGACCTGTCGACCAAGCATTGGGCTTACAATGTGATCCAGGAATTGACGGCTAAGCAGATCATCCAAGGTACAAGCGCTGCGAAGTTCGAGCCTGGCCGTTCCATCACGCGCGCGGAATTTACAGCGATGCTGGTGAATGCGCTGAAACTAACGAAGTCGGGCGAGAATTCATTCGCCGATGTGCCTGCGGATAAATGGTATGCGCAAGCGGTGTCGATCGCTTATGAAGCGGGAATCGTCACCGGTACGAGCGCAACGATGTTTGATCCGTACGGCCTCATGACGCGAGAGCAAATGGTGACCATGACGATGAAGGCGTATCGGTCCATAAATGGAAATATGGCTTCCGGTGCAAGCGCAACGTTCACGGACGCATCTCGAATCTCTGCCTGGGCTTTACCATACGTGAAGGATGCGGCAGCATTTAAGCTGATCCGCGGCCGGGCAGAGGGCTTGTTCGTACCGAATGGCATCTCTACTCGCGCTGAGGCGGCTCAGGTGATTTACAATCTAATCAACGTATAAGTTCTGACAATCTAAGATGGAGGAGCCCCTCGGACGGTGAATACCGGCCGATGGGGCTTCTGCGATAACAACGGTGAAGGAAGAGGGAGAGGATGACCATGCGTAAACGAACGAAGAACGGGAGTTCCGGATTGCTTTCACGTCTCAGTCTTCCTATCTTTGCGCTGATCGTCATCATCATCACTTTTTTTGCCTCTGCAGCCAGCTACATTCTCATTCGAGTTCAGAATGATCATACGCTCAACATGGCAGATCAATCGATGAAATTCGTCTATAGGAACGTATGGTATCAATTCGATACGATGAATAATGTGGCAGCCTTTATTTTATCCAATCCATCGATAGAAGGCTTGCTCGAAAACAGGTACCAACAATCTTATGAAGCGGTCGGAGATTATTTCGCCTTGCAGACGAATCTGGAGAATCTGTCCCTGCTATCCCTCCTTAACGATTTTGGTTCGCGCAGCGCCGCCAAGAAGTCTTACGTAGTTTCCGTTGCTCTGGAGCCGGAAAGCGGTCTATTTGACATAGCAACCGATCATTTCGATCCAACGACAGGTATCTACAAATACGATGATTTACAAAATCAGGAGTGGTATCGCAGCTTGAAACGCGGTGCACGGCAGACCGAGTGGTGGGGGCAGAGGACGGGACAATCCAATTCTACCATGATCTATTCGGCGAGAACGAAGACTAGCATTAAAGACGGTCGGAGCATTGGCACCGTCATCATCGGAGCGGACACGGGGAGCATTCAAAGCGTATTCGAAAATGCGCAGCTGGAGAAGGGGTATCATCTCTTGCTGGATGAGAGCAATCAAGTCATCTTTAGTGAGCGGTACAGTTTCTTAGAGCCTGTAGGAGAACTACCGTATGTGCGTGCAATGGAAGGAAATAAGGGGTCGTTGGTCTCGAGAATCGACGGCGAGCAGCACCGGGTGATGTACGAGACATTCGCGAATGGATGGAAGCTGCTGACGGTCGTTCCGGAAAGCCATTTCAGCCAATATACCTTCGCCATATCGGCAATAGGCGCGGCAACCGCAATCGCTGCCTTGCTGATCGCGGGCTTTATTCTTCGAAGGATCGTCGTGCGGGTAACCGTTCCGATTACTAGGCTGGTCTCGGCGATGCATCGTCCGGAGGTTCTAGAATTCAAGGAGCCGCTGCCCGAGCAGAATTCGGGGATTTACGAGGTGGATGAGCTGGGTCAGAAATTCTCCTCTATGCTCATTACTCTGCATGGACTCATCGAGAAGTCCTTCGTCGAAGAGATGGAACGCCGACAGCTTCAACTTGAGCTGTTGCATTCCCAGATTAACCCCCATTTCCTCTACAATACTCTGGATCTTATCAATTGCCGTGCGATTATGGCGGGAGATCGGGAAGCGAGCCAGATTGTTCGTTCTCTAGCCAACGTATTCCGTCACAGTTTGAATCGGGGAGAAGCTTGGATTTCCTTGGGGGATGAGGTGCGGATGGTCGAAGCTTATCTTCATATTCAACAGATGATGATGGACAATCTTCAGGTGGAGATCAGGGTGCCGGAGGATATTTTATCGGCCCTAATCGTACATCTTACGTTGCAGCCGTTAGTCGAGAATGCCATTATACACGGGTTCGCGGAGCGTACGTCCGAGTGCAGGATTGCCATTACCGCCCGGCTTAAGGACAAGGCGATCATTCTGCGCATCGAAGACAATGGAAGAGGCTGCGATCCCGAGCGGATGAATCGCATGCTTCGGGATCATACGGGCGGCGAGGTCGAGGGCAGGAACGGCGGCATGAAAACAGGTTACGGCACGTTAAACGTCCATCGGAGAATCCAATTGCATTGTGGCGAGGCTTACGGCTTGCGGTATGCGGATATCGAAGAGGGAACCTGCGTCGAAGTCGTCGTTCCTTACCGGATTAGAACGGAGGTGCTCGCGAATGTATAAGCTTCTCATTGCCGAAGACGTGAAAACCGTGCGGGATACGCTGGTTCGCTCTATTCCTTGGGAGACGTTAGGCATAACGTTACTTGGCGCCGTCCCTAACGGCAAAGAAGCATTGGATCGGCTGGAGGACGAGGATGCGGATCTCCTGTTAACGGATATCGGGATGCCCAAGATGAACGGATTAGAGCTGATAGAAGCCATTCAGGTCCGTAGGCCCGATATCCGGTGCATCATACTTTCCGGGCTGAACGAATTCGAGCATGCCAGGAAAGCGATCAAGCTCCAGGTGCTCGACTATGTGCTGAAGCCGATCGATCCGGCCGAGATTGAGACCGTCGTGTCTCGCGCGACCGCGACGATAAGCAAGGAACGGGAAGAACGCCGGGAGCGGGCGATCGCAGAACAGGTATCGAAGGATAAGCTGCCTCATCTATCGGAGATGTTGCTTCCCGGCGAGATGTCCGGCAATTTGAAAAAGAAGAAGTTGGTCGAGCAAGCGATTCGGTATGTGAAGGATCGATTCATGAGCAGGGATCTGGCTTTGTCGGACGTAGCGACGGCGGTCGGACTGAGCGAGAAATATATGAACCTGCTCGTGAAGGACGTGACCGGCACGACGATCAACCATCTGATCATCCGACTGCGCATGGAAGAAGCGGCGCGTTTATTGCTGGATCCCGGCAACCGGATTTACGAGATTTGCGACAGGATCGGCTATGCGGATCAGGATCATTTTCGCGAGAGCTTTAAGAAGCAGTACGGGCTGACGCCGACCGAATACCGCAATCAAGCGTGGTAAAGGTAACGGAGTCGAATAGAAAAAGGGGATGTTCAGGTTGAGAAGGAGCGATTTGGAAGCGGCGGCAGGCAAAGTCTACAGTTATATGATGCATGGCGAGCCTTCGGAATGGGGCGACCATGAATGGACGGACTGGGCGATGAATATCGATCGGTGGGATTGGAATTCCGGCGTGGGAATTATCGCTGCCGCGGAGTATGGGGAGGTGACGGGCGACGAACGCGCCATCGAAGAGGTAGCGGCTTGGGTGGAGAAGAACAAGGGGCAGTCCGATTCCGTCAAAGTCATCAATTCGATGGCGCCTTTCGCCATCTTCCCGCAGTTATACGCGAAAAAGGGAATGTTGTATTACGAATCGAAAGCAGAGGAAATCGCCTATTGGATGATGGAGCAGGCTCCCCGGACGAAGAACGGCGCTTTCGAGCATACGGTCACCGAGAACGCCTCGTTTCGCGAACAGATTTGGGCCGATACGATTTTCATGGCCGTTCTGTTCCTGGCGCGAACCGCTCGGATGTTAAAGGATCGCAGGATGGCGGACGAGGCGCTTCGGCAGGTGCTTCTGCACCTTCAAGCCTTGCAGGACGAAGAGACGGGTTTGCTCTTCCACGGTTGGAACTGCGAAGCGGGCGATTGGATGTCCGCGGCCAGATGGAATCGGGCGAACGCCTGGAACGTTTGCGGAATTCCGATGATATTGGAGGCGCTGGAGGGAGCGGGAGACTTCGGACTTGGCGATCCTGGGGTGCTGGAGGAGATCAATGCAAGGTATCGTAAGCTCGCCGAGGCGATAGTCGCGCGGCAGAACGAAAGCGGGCTATGGCCGACCGTATTGGACCACTCCGACTATTACGAAGAAACATCGGGATCGGCCGGCATCGCTTACGGCTTGTACAAGGCGGCCCGCATGGGACTCGTTCCCGAAGCGATGAAGAGCAGCGCAGACCGAACGGTAGCCGCCGTGCTGTCCAAGATCGCCGACAACGGCGCGGTCGATGGCGTTTCCGGCGGCACGCCCGTGCTCGAGAGCGTGGAGGCGTACGATCGGGTACCGATCTTCCCGACATTGTACGGGCAAGGATTGACGCTGTTGTTGCTGACGGAAGCCTTAACCTATGAATAATCGGTAAGTATATATAAAGAAAGGACAAGCGGATTCCGCTTGTCCTTTCTTATTGCTGAGAAAATAAGACCTCGGTGATGTTGCGATCGGACAATAAGTGTGTGTATTCGGATATCGGAAAAAGGGATCTATCGGTGCTATAGTAAAGTTATCCAATTTTATCCGTAAGGAGAGCGAAATCGCATTCGGAACGCCTTGGGCGTAGCCCCGACCTGCCGGCCGAAGCAACGGACGAAATAAGGGAAGGAGCCGAAGCCGGTTTCCTCGGCGATCCTGCCGACAGGCTCGTTCGTATCGATTAGCAGCCGCTTTGCTTGTTCTACGCGATAGCGGGTCAAGTACTCGAGCGGCGTGTAGCCGTAGGCACGTTTCATGCAGAGGGCGATATAATTGAAATGAAAGTGGAGCTCTTCGGACATCGCTTTATAGGATAACGACTCTTTGTAATTTCGGCGCAGGAAAGAGGCGGCTTCGTCGGCGATCTTCAAATAGGAGCTACTCTCGGGTAGCTTCGTATCATCTTGCAGGCGCAATAGCAACTCCTGGAAGACGAGCTGTTGCCGCCATTGCGAAGTCGAGGAGGAGTCCGTCTGCAAAGATATCAGTTGGCGCAACCAAGCGTACGCAGCGTCCGGAGACGACAATTTCCCGGATCGGGGCAAGTAAAAAGCGAAACGGTGGATTTCGCGGAAGGCGTCGTCCGGCCGGAGCTCGTCCGGACCAAGCTCCGCTTCCGTCTCGTGCCAACTGCCGAGCGTCTGGAAGTGTGCCCAGAAGAAATGGGTTTCCTCCCGGCAAGGCTCCGTCGTCCGATGCGCGCGATCCGGCCGAAGCAGGGCGAACGAACCTGAAGGAATGGTGAGCGATACCGACTCTTCAGCCATATAAAGGCATCCGCGCGTAACGATCAGAAGATCGAATTCGCCGATTCCGGAACGGTCGGAATGCCGACCACCGGCAGGATACGTGTCTTCCCCGCAGACGATGAAGTGCGGTAAAGGCGGAGAGATGAATCGGAACATTCGGTATCCTCCAATAACGACAGTCTCGTCTTTTAAGTATAAAGAAAACAAGGCGGCAAGTCTCTTTATTATCCTAATAGATATTACAAATAAGCGAGGTGCGAGACGATGAAAACAACCTATACGGCATTCGAAGAGCTACCGCTAGGAGCGATCAAACCCGGCGAGTGGCTTCGCGATCAATTGCGAATTCAAGCGGACGGCTTAACCGGTCATCTCGAGGAACATTGGGCGGACGTCGGCCCGGATAACGGCTGGATCGGGGGCAAGGGGGAGAGCTGGGAACGTGGCCCTTATTACTTGGACGGCTTGCTTCCGCTTGCTTATCTGTTGGAAGACGGACATTTGATCGCCAAGGCCAATCGCTGGGTCGAATGGTCGCTGGGAAGCCAGCGGGAGGACGGTTCCTTCGGTCCGGAGCGAATCGAGACGGTTAACGGCGACGTGGACAAGGAGCAAGATTGGTGGCATTACATGATCATGCTTAAGGTCATGACGCAATACGCGGAAGCTTCCCAAGATACGCGGGTGGTCCCGTTCTTGACGTCGTTTTTCCGTTATGTGCATAAAACGATCGAAGATCAGCCTTTAAGAGGGTGGGCCGAAGCCCGCGGCATGGAGATGCTGTTGACGATCCATTGGCTGCATAGGAAGACGAATGATTCGTTTCTCTTGGAGTTGGCGGCAATCGTTGCCGGACAGACGACGGGTTGGACCGAAGTGTTCCGCGACTTCCCGTTCTGGCGGAAAGTCGAGCAATGGGATTGGAAGACGCACGTAGTCAACGTAGCGATGGGCATCAAGGCGCCTGGCGTCCGTTACGAACTAACGGGAGATGCCAAGGAAAGAGACGCCGTGCATAGGGGCATCGACAGTCTGATGACTTACCACGGTCAAGCCCATGGCATGTTCTCGGGAGACGAGTGGCTATCCGGTACGCATCCGAGCCAAGGCGTCGAGCTGTGCGCAGTCGTGGAATACATGTTTTCCATGGAACAGCTAACAAGAGTGTTCGGGGAAGGCCGGTTCGGCGACATTCTCGAGAAGGTCGCGTTTAACGCGCTGCCCGCGACGATCTCCAAGGACTGGACGTCGCATCAATACGATCAGCAAGTCAACCAGATCGTGTGCAACGTCGCACCGCGTTCTTGGAGCAACGGCCCGGATGCCAACTTGTTCGGCCTGGAGCCTAACTTCGGCTGTTGCACCTCGAACATGCACCAAGGGTGGCCGAAATTCGTCTCGCATTTGTGGATGAAAGACGGAGCGGGCGGACTCGTAGCGGTGTCCTATGCGCCTTGCACGGTGAAGACGGAAGTGGGCTATGCCGGAGCAAACGAAGCGGCAGCGGAGCTCGAGGTTACCGGCAACTACCCGTTCCGTGAAACGGTCGAAATCTCGTTGAAACTGAGCCGTCAGGCGACGTTCGGCATCACGCTTCGAATTCCCGAATGGAGCATCGATCCTACTCTGACGGTGAACGGCGAGCTCGTCCAGCTTCAGGTCAACAACGGCTATGCCAACGTTACTCGCAATTGGGGGAGCGGAGACCGATT
Organism: Cohnella endophytica; assembly: GCF_003628305.1. GTDB lineage: Bacteria > Bacillota > Bacilli > Paenibacillales > Paenibacillaceae > Cohnella > Cohnella endophytica. The sequence continues at coordinate 135,596 of NZ_RBZM01000006.1, forward strand.
GTCATTGAACCTCCCGATGACGGTCAAGACGGTCAATCGCAATCTATATGCGGTTAGCGTGGAGAGAGGTCCTCTTGTCTACGCGCTTCCGGTCCAAGAGAACTGGCAACTGTTGACGAAACGGGAGAAATTCCACGATTGGGAAATCTACCCGGGTTCCCCGTGGAAATACGGCTTGTTATCCGAGAACGAATTCCAAGTCGAGTTGTCCGATATGGCCTATCAACCTTTCGACGTGAACGACTCGCCCATCCGGCTGAAAGCGAAAGGGCAGCTGATTCGCGATTGGAAAATGGAGGGCAACAACGCGGGTACTCCACCTCTTCATCCGAACTCGGACGGTCAACCGATCGTGGATCTTGAACTCGTGCCATACGGCGGTGCCAAGCTGAGAATCGGGGAGTTTCCCGTAATCGGGCATCCGCTGGAAGCTAGAAAACATATGTGAAGAAGTGGATAACATCGAGCTAGGGACATGGATACTATCGAAAAAAGAGGCAGAGCCAAGATCGTAATCAACCTTAGGCTCTGCCTCTTCCGTTTAGTTCTAACCCAACTGCTCCACAGCCTCGATGACCGACCTGCGAGTGTCCGAATCCACGGGCTGACCGTGGGCCAACTCGAGTGCCCACAATGCGGCTCCGGTCGCCGGAGGAATCCGCAGCCGGATGAAATTGCACCGCCGATCCGTCAGCCCGGCGACTTCCGCCCGGTAAAGGTCGAACAAGAGCGGGCTTTCCGCCTTGATCCAGACGGAGCCGGCCAGCACGACGTCGACTTCCTCGCCGAAGTCCAAGTTTCGGATGCAACCCGCGGTGGAGCGTGCCAACTGGCGTGCCGTATGTTTAACAACCCCGATCGCCGCGGCATCCCCGGCGTCCGCCGCGGAGAACAAGATCCGCATAAGCGCGGTGTTCGGAAGCGTCCGCTTCAGAACGCCTTCCACCGCATGCTCCATGAAGGATTCGCGGTTCGGGATTCCGAGCAGCTCCATAACCGGGTCGGCCATGGACGTGTCTTCGCCCATTCTATAGAAGGAATCGTACACGGTCCGGAGCACTTTCCTCGCGAGATAGAAACCTCCTGCCTCGTCTCCGGCCAGTTCGCTGCCGACTCCGCCGATCTGAAGACGCCTGCCGCTCGGCGAGATTCCGCCGGTAACGGTGCCCGAACCGTTGATGGAGCAAATGCCGTAGCCTTTCTCGGAGGCGGCCTTAATGCCGAGGAACGAGTCGTTGTCGACGGCATAATTCGTAAAGCCGATCCTCTCGACGACTCGACCTAGCTGATCCTTCTGGGAAGGGATATCCGCCCCGGCCAGTCCGAAGGCTCCGGCTTCCACGTCGTTCATCGAGAGGCGATTGCGCTCCAGCAAAAGCTTAATGTTCTCGTTCATGATGCGATGGGCACTCTCGTAAGCGTCCGGAAAACGTTCGTGGCTGCAGGTCCCGGCATTGACATGATCGACGAACCGGCCCTGCGTATCGAATAACAAATAATCGGTTTTGCTATTGCCGCCGTCTACTCCGATAACATAATCGCGTCTCGTCATGCTTACGGTTGATCGCGATAGAACTGAGGCAAATATTCTTTATGCGCTTCTTTTAACTCTTGGAAGCAATCGTACGCCGCGTCATAATCGCCGACGAGCGGGTTCATGAGAAGCGCGCGCATGGCTGCGTCTTCGCTGCCGGATACGGCGGCGGCCACCGTCTCGCGCTCGTATGCTTTCACCATGCGCATATAATCGATAATGTGTTGGTTGTCGAAGCCCTCGAGCTTGATCGGCTTCGCTCCGTCTTTGCCTACGACGCAGCACACTTCGATGGCGTCGGAATCTTCCATGAAGCTAAGCGCGCCGTTGTTAAGAACGTTGACGACATGAACTTCTTGTTTATCGTTATAGATAGCGTCTACCAAACTGATGGCTACCTCGGAATAATTGGCTCCTCCGCGGGTGGAGAGCAGCTCCGGTTTGGAATGCAATTCGGAGTCGGAATAGATGTTCAGAAGTTCATCTTCGATCTGGATGCACTTTTCTCCGCGGGACAGCTCGCTTTCCTTGACGATCTTCAGTTTCTTTTCTTTGAAGTAATAGTATTCCAAGTAAGAGGAAGGAATCGCGCCGACCATCTGGATGAGTTCTTTGCTAAAGCCGCTGGATGGAATGTTTTTCATCGTTTCGCTGTTCAGTCCCATGTCCAAAGCCGTCTTCAAGTAGTCTTTGCCATCTTGTTCGATAGCCGTAATCCAGCTGAGATGGTTCAGGCCGACATATTCAATGCGGGGCTGATCGAGCTGGAGAGATTCGCGAATGCTTTTGAACATATTATAGGGAACGTTGCACAAGCCCATCATTTTTACGCCGGTATGGTTCAGAATCGCTTCCGTGATAATGCCCGCCGGATTGGAGAAGTTGATGAGCCAAGCGTCGGGACAAAGAACCTTCATGCGTTCGGCGATCTCGAGCATGACGGGAATCGTGCGCATAGCTTTGAAGAAGCCGCCGATGCCGCAAGTTTCCTGGCCGATCAGATCGTATTTCAGAGGGATCTTCTCGTCCTGAACCCGAGCGGGCAGCTTGCCGACGCGTATTTGTCCGAGCACGAAATCCGCGTTAACCAAAGCTTCGTCCAGCTCGTGGGTCATGACGACTTTGCACGGAATATCCGCCGCGCGAATCATTCGCTCGCACAGCTCGCCGACGACGCGCAGTTTTCTATCGTCGATATCCATCAGCACAAGCTCGCCGATGGGGAGTACGTCTTTGCGCTTGATCATGCCTTCGATCAATTCCGGCGTATACGTGCTTCCGGAACCGATGATCGCGATCTTGATTTTGTCCTTGGCCATGAATTCCACCCTCTGATTCGTTATGACGTATGTTGCGACGTAATGTATGTGAATTATAACACGCTTAAACGTCATCTAACAATAAAAATCAGGTTTATAATTTCAACATGGAATATAATTTTGAAATAAAATTTCTTAAATTAACGAGCGGAGCGAGAGCGGGTTACGTCTGTTCTTCTTGTATTTTCCTAACGTACCGCTTAAGATAGAGTTGAAATTCACTCGGGATAATATGGGGCGAGTAGGAAAACCATGGCGATAAACGATAATATATTGATCAAGATTCGGGACATGAAGGATAGCCTGACTCCCGTAGAGAAGCTGGTTGCCGAATGTATACTCGAGAACACGGATGATATTCCGCATCTGTCGATCAAGAACTTGGCCCAACTCAGCAAGACAAGCGACGCATCCGTCCTCCGTTTCTGCAAGACACTGGGGTACAGCGGCTACCGAAGCTTTATCGTTAGCATTTCCGCATCTCTCGGATCCCGGGATGACGAGCAGAAAGACCAGTACACCGATATTCAACCCGGAGACGATCTATCCATTATTATTTCCAACATTTCTTTGAACAACATGAAGTCGATCGAAGACACGCTCAGCGTCATCAACCGCAATGAGGTTGCCCGCGCGGTGAAGGTGCTTCGCTCCAGCAGCCGTATCGTGTTTTTCGGTATCGGAGCTTCGGGTATCGTTTGCAAGGACGGGGAACAGAAGTTTTCCCGCATTAATAAAATGTGCCATGCCTACACGGACGGGCATAGTCAACTTACCGCGGCTACTTTGCTTGGCAAAGGCGACGTGGCGATCTTCGTCTCGAATTCCGGAGATACAGTAGAAATCATCGAAGCGCTGGAAGTCGTGAAGAAGAACGGCGCCACCTCGATTGCCATAACCAAGTACAATAAGAGCGAGCTTGCGGATAAGTCCGACATTCTGCTAAGCATCTCGACGCCCGAATTAACTTTCCGCAGCGGCGCTATGGGATCGCGAATCGCCATGCTTACTGTGATAGACATTCTGTTCGCGGGAGTCGCGAGCGCCGAATATCAGAACGTGAAGAAGTATCTCACGAAGACTCACAACATCTTAGCGAGCAAACACAGAAAATAGTTGTTCCTGGACATGGGCAATCTTATGATGACCATGTCTTTTTTATGCCTAAATACAAAATAAAAAAACAAATAAAAATTTTACAATAAAATTTTATTTCAGAATCTATTGACGAGATGGCGTCGGCGCAGGTAAGATGAGTCTAAGAAATAAGAATGTCAGATTACCTCACATCATGACATCAAGGTAGGAGAATGGCGATGAATGAATATCTTGCTGGATTAACGACGGAGGAGATTAACAATGACACTCGGATGATCGACGAATGCACGACGGAGGAAATGCTAAATCTGCTTAATCGGGAAGACGCCAAGGTTCCGGCCGCGGTGAAGGCTGAAATTCCGCAGATCGTGAAAGCGGTTGATATTTTGCATCGCTTGCTCAAGAACGGCGGAAGAATGTTCTACATCGGGGCAGGCACTTCCGGAAGATTGGGCGTGCTTGACGCATCGGAATGTCTGCCGACCTTCGGCGTCGATCCTTCGCTAGTGCAGGGTCATATCGCGGGCGGAGATATCGCCCTGAGAGTGGCCGTGGAAGGCTTCGAAGACAACGCGGAAGAGGGGGTCGCTTTAATCGATCGTTGCGGGGTGACGGAGAAGGATGCGGTCATCGGGATTTCGGCGAGCGGAAGCGCGAATTTCGTTATCGCCGGCCTGAAGAGAGCCGCCGAGCTCGGCGCGGCGACGATCGGGGTAGTTAATAATAAGAATTCCAAGCTGGAAAGCGTCTGCGATGTTTGCATAGCGCCGGTAGTCGGACCCGAAGCCATTATGGGTTCTACCCGATTGAAGGCGGGAACGGCCCAGAAGCTCGTACTGAACATGCTTACGACAAGCACGATGGTAAAGCTCGGTAAGACGTACAACAACCTCATGGTAGATCTCAAAGCTAGCAACAACAAGCTGAATGATCGGTCGGTTCGCATCGTAAGGACCGCGACGGGAGTCGATTCGGAGACTGCCGAGCAGTATCTCAAGAAAGCTTCGATGAGCTGCAAGCTGGCCATCATGATGATTATTACCGGTTTGAACGCGAAGGAAGCCGAACAAGAGCTGGAAAACAGCGAAGGCAACCTGAAAGCGGCGATACGGAGTTGCACGAAAATCGGTTAACTGGCTAGGAACAGGACATTATAATGCTGAATCCTGAGGAGGATTATTCTTATGAAGAGAAATTCGCGCGTATTGGCATCCGTATTGGCATTGAGCTTATCCGTAACGACATTGGCAGCATGTTCATCGAACAATAACGGTAACAACTCGGCACCTAGCGGGACTTCGAGCGCGGGCACATCCGAGGCTAAAGATACGATCACGGCGCTATTGCCTCCGGTTTCCCCGACTTACCAAGACAATTTCGAACAAATGGCCAAAGATTTTAATGCCCTCTACCCTAACCTGACTTTGAAAATAGAGCCCGCGAGCTGGGAAGACATGACGCAGAAGCTGGACACGCAAGTGAACGCGGGCAGTCCGCCGGATATCGCGTTCATCGGATCCGAAGGGATCTCCAAGTACGTTCAGCAAGGCATGGTTATGGATATCACGGATGCCGCGACCCCGGAAATGATCGGCGATTTCGATGCGGCGCCGCTTGAATACATGAAGAACGGTAACGGCATCTACGGTTTCCCTGCTTACATGGAAGCGCATGCTCTTGGCGGCAATAAAGCATTCCTAGAGCAAGCCGGCATCGACTATAAAGACGTTCAGAAAAACGGTTGGACTTACGATCAATTCCGCGAAGCCATCAAGAAAGGCGTCGTGAAAGACGGAAGCAAAACGAGCCGCTACGGTTTCGTGTTCGCGACCGCAGGCGTTGCTTCCAAAGACTACTTGAACATTCTGGTGAAAAACGCGGGCATGCCGTCGCCGTTCACGACGGACTTGAAATACGCTTACACGAGCAACAACTACCTGGAAGTATTGAAAGACGTTCGCCAACTTATCGACGACGGTTCTATGCCGAAAGAATTGAGCTCGGTAGACGCGGGCAAACGTTGGAACATGTTCCTTACCGGCCAAACGATGATCACGGGTAAAGGCCTGGCTACGTTCGAGAACTCCGCGAACAAAAACAACGCCAAAATCGAAGCGAACGACGGCAGCGCGGTACAAGGAAGCATCAAAGCGGAGTATATCGTTCTTCCGGTGCCGTCCTTCTTGGGTAAAGATCCCGTAACGACGGTTGCGGTAGACGGCTACGTCACCTTCCGCGGTAAAAAAGAGCCGACGGCCGAACACAAAGCCAACGTCGTTAAAGCGGCTTACTATTTGGCAAGCGGCAAAGTCGCGGCAACGACCAACAACGATCTGTTCGTAGCCCACATTACCAAAACAGGTAAAGAAGCGGCCGCAAGCATGATCGTAAACCGGAACCCCGACAACGTAGCCGCAGTTCAAGTCATGCTCTCCCATGCGGCTCCTGCCCGTCCCGACATTCCGGTCGAATTGGGCGCGAAAGCGATCAAGCTGGAAGACGAAGTCATCATCCCTAAATTGCAAGCGCTGATTGCCGGCGAGATTACTCCGCAAGCGATGTATGATGCCGTGAAGAAAGCGGCGATCAGCACGTTCGGCGAAGACGGAGTCGTCAAAGAATAATCAAGTCTCGAGGTTCGGATAGTTGCGCGGAGGTTCGGGCGACTATCCGAAATCTATTTTTAACGCGAATCATTGATTGTTGAAAAGAGGTGTTACCTTATGATGCAAGCAACGAAAACCATTAAAAAACGAAAAGTTAAAGGTGATGCGGGATGGGGGTATACCTTCATCGCGGTCGCATTGGTTATTTTCGCATTGTTCACGGCTTATCCGGTCGCCAGCGCTTTCATCATCAGCTTTCAAGAATACAAACCGTTAGGCTCCACCTTTATCGGTTTCGATAATTACGTCGAAACGTTAAGCGATTCGCTCTTCTGGAAATCCATACGCACGACTATCGTTTATACGATACTAACCGTTCCGGTAGCTTTGTTCCTTTCGTTCGCGGTGGCGATTCTGATTCTTCCGTTGAAAAAATGGATGCAAACGACTTTTAAGGCCGTTTTCTACTTGCCTGCCGTCGCATCCGGCGTTGCGCTGTCCGTCGTATGGCTTTGGATCTTCGATCCGATGCCGTCGGGTATTCTCAATAAGCTCATCGGCACGGTCGGCGCGGATAACCAGAACTGGCTCGGCTCCAGTAGCACGGCGATGTTATCTTTGGTTCTTATGGCTTGGCTATCCAGTCATGGCACGAGCATCATCATCTACTTGGCCGCATTGCTAGGCATCGACAACAGCTATTACGAAGCGGCCGATCTAGATGGAGCGACTTTCCTGCAGAAGCTTCGGTACATCGTCGTTCCTTGCTTGAAGCCAACGACGTTATTCCTGCTCGTGACCGGTGTTATCGGTTCCTTCCAAGTATTCCAGAACGCTTTCCTCATGACGGGCGGAGGCCCGGATAACGCGACCACGATGGTCGGTTTGCTGATCTTCAACAACGCATTCAAATATTTCGAATTCGGTAAAGCCGCAGCCCAATCGTTAATATTGGCGCTTCTGATCGCCGGGGTAGCCTTGGTCCAATTCAAATTCCTGGGCAAAGAAGTGGAATATTAAAGGAAGGGGGATCCGAAGATGCTTTTCAAAAATCACGCAAGCAACAGCATGACCAAATATATTCGCAACGGCACGATTACTTTGTTATTGCTTATTTTCGCCTTGGCGACGCTGTTCCCGATTTACTTCATGATCATTTCTTCCTTAGGGGATCCCGTCGAAGCCGGAGCGATGAACTATTCGCTGTTTCCCAGCAAAATCTCCTTCGCTTCTTATAAGTTTTTCTTCGACTATAGCGCGTATTCCCTGAGATGGTTGTTCAACTCGTTGATCGTGGCGGGGACCGTGACGGTGTCCAACGTATTTTTCGCCAGCATGGCGGGTTATGCGTTTTCCAAAATTCAGTTCAAAGGCAGAGCTTTCCTGTTTACTTTGCTGCTTATCGCGATGATGATTCCGTACCAAGTCACGCAAGTGCCCTTGTATATTCTCATCGTTAACATTTTCCACATTCAGAACACGTATAGCGCGTTGATCTTGCCGGGCTTAGTGTCCGTCTACAACATTTTCTTGGCGAAGCAATTCATGGGCTCCATTCCGAAGGAAATCATCGAAAGCGCGAAGATGGAAGGCTGCAACCAATTCCAGATTTACTGGAGAATCATTCTCCCGTTGTCCAAGACCGTCTTGGCCGTCATGGCGATTCTCACGTTCATGGAAAACTGGAATACTTTCTTCTGGCCGTTCCTCGTGACCAACACCATGGACATGCAGACGATCCAAGTCGGCTTGAAAAACTTCCGTTTCGCGAACACGACGTACTTCGCTCCGATGATGGCGGGCGCTACGATCTCGGCCTTGCCGATGTTCGTCCTGTTCTTCAGCCTGCAGAAATACTTCCTCGAAGGCGTTACCGTCGGCGCGGTGAAAGGCTAATATGGACGATCGGACTAGGTTGGAAAATAGGGAGCGTTATGTCGTCGGGCTAATGTCGGGAACGTCCGTGGACGGGATCGACGCGGCCGTCGTCCGGATTGCCGGCAAGGCGGGACAACAACCGGAAGTCAGTCTCGTAGCGTTCGAGAATCGATCTTATCCTTTGGACGTGCGAAGCGAGATTTTCGAGCTGTTCAATCCTTCCCGGGCTACGGTAGACAGGGTAGGGCGAATGAACGCGCATCTAGGCGAACTGTATGCGCAAGCCGCGTTGTCCGTGATCGCGAAGGCCGGACTTCGGCCCGAAGACATCGCGTCTATCGGATCGCACGGACAGACGATCTATCACGCCCCGGAAGCTTATATTAGAGACGGCTTCGACCTCCGTTATACCGTTCAGATCGGCGAGGGAGCGGTCATTGCCGCAAGAACGGGCATTCCCTGCGTGACGGATTTCCGCGTAGCCGATATGGCCGCGGGCGGGCAAGGCGCGCCGCTCGTGCCTTTCACGGAATATTTGCTCTACCGGGAAGAGAGCCGGACGCTGCTGCTCCAGAACATCGGGGGCATCGGCAACATTACGGTAATCCCGGCGGGCTGCGCGCCCGAGCAAGTGTATGCTTTCGATACGGGACCGGGAAACATGCTGATCGACGGCATCGTCACGAGACTCTATGGAGGCTCGATTACGATGGATACGGGCGGAGAGATTGCGAGAAAAGGCAACGTGAACGATGCAATGCTACGGTGGCTGCAGCAAGAGCCTTACTACGCGTCCCCGTTGCCCAAATCGACGGGCCGGGAAAGATTCGGCTCCGATTACGTCGAAGACCTGCTTCGCTATCAGCGGGAACATGGTTTGTCGTCCGAAGATCTCGTCGCGACGGTCACCAAGCTGACGGCTTGGTCTATCGGCGACGCCTATCGCCGTTTCGTGCGAAGCGAGAATCCGGCGGACGAGATGCTCGTAGGCGGAGGGGGGAGCTACAACCCGACGCTTATCGGATTCTTGAAGCAAGAGATGGAGCCGATGGGCGTTCGCGTACGGATACAGGAAGAAATCGGCCTGAGCAGCGACGCCAAAGAGGCGATCGCCTTCGCGTTGTTGGCCGATTATACGATCGCCCGATTGCCTAACAATTTACCTAGCGTCACGGGCGCAAGCCGAGCCGTCGTCATGGGGAAAGTATCATACTAGCGGAAAGCGCGGTGGGTACGGTGGAACGATTGAGGATCAGCGCTTACGAAAGGCGTTATTTGCGGCAAACGATCGAGCTGTGGAACTTGGAAGCCGTGCAAGAAGATTATAAGGAGCTCGACGAAGAAAGCTTCGATCGTATTTTCGCGGGCAATCCTTATTTCGATAAGTTTAACGCCTTCTTGCTGCTAGATTCGGAAGATCAAGTGAAGGGCTTCGCATGCGGATGCACGGGGGAGGATTTGCCCTTGGGCGATACGGCCGGCTATCTTACTTGCGTCGTGATCGCCGGCGAATTCCGGAACGACGAGAATTACGGTTTGCTGCTGGACGAGATTGAGCGTCGGTTCTTGGATTTAGGCAAGAAACAATCCGATGTCCTGTTCTTTAACCCGATGATGCTGCCGTGGACGATACCGGGCACTCCGAAGCACGAGCACAATAATGCTCCCGGAGTCCCGCTCGAAGGGGAGCTTTACGGTTTCTTGCTTCGACGAGGTTATGTTGAGCGGGCGAAGGAAAACGCCATGTACTTAGAACTTTCGGGCTTCTCCATTCCGGAAGAGATTCGGGCGAAAGAGGAGAAGGCGAGAGCGGACTCCTATGAAGTCGAGCTATACGATCCGAACAAGCACGAAGGATTGGACCGCATGCTCGGCGGGTTAAACAATCCGCTATGGATCAAGGAAATTTCGCGAAGCGCGGCCGAAGGCGTACCTTTCGTCCTTGCGGCGAAGGATGGAACTGCCGTCGGTTTCGCGGGTCCGGTCATCCGTCAGGACAACGGTAGAGGTTATTTCGCCGGAATCGGCGTGTTGCCCGAGCATGAAGGACATGGACTGGGCAGCATTTTGTTCTTCAAGCTATGCGAAGCGTTCCGGCAGATCGGGACGGAATATATGTCTCTCTACACGGGAAGCACGAATCCGGCGATCCGAATCTACGAGAAAGCCGGATTCCGAACGGTCAAACAATTTGCGGTGATGCGAAGGGAGCTCTTGCGATGAGCGATCAACGACTGACGATATTGGGAATCGGCGGACACGTAGGCGATATGGAATTAACGGCTGGCGGCGTATTGGCGAGCCACTCCTTAAAGGGCGACCGGATCGTAACGTTGGCGCTGACGGCGGGTGAGCGCGGCGTGCCGGCAGGCCGGGATCTTGCGGATTACCGCGCGCAGAAGGTGCGGGAAGCCGAACAATTCGCGGAAATGCTAGGCGGCGAAGCGATCGTATTCGAAACTCCGGACGGAGAGCTTCAAGATAGCGAAGAGATGCGTTACCGGGTATGCGACGTTATCCGTCAAGTAAAGCCGAACGTCATCATTACCCACTTCAAGAACAGCATGCACAAGGATCATATGACGACTCATCGGATCGTGAACGACGCCCGGTTTTTCGCCGGTCTGGCCGCCATGAAGCGGGAACTGCCTTCCCATTTCGCCTCCAAGCTGTATTACGCGGAGAACTGGGAGGATGCGGTCGACTATAAGCCGTACGTATACGTCGACTTCAACGAAGAAGCTTACGAGCTATGGGTCAAAGCCGTTTCCCAGCACTGGTTCGTGACGGGCAGCAAGTCGTTCCCGTATTTGGAGTATTACAAGCATTTGGCCAGAGTTCGCGGAATCGAAGCCAGGAAACAATACGCGGAGACGTTCATGGTACCGGAAGAAACGATGCGCGTCTTGCAGGGCGGCTTGGTATGATTCTGAACGGAATCGATCGTATCGGACAATACGCGCATTTGTTCCAAGGCAAAAGAATCGGATTGATCACGTCGCCGACAGGGCTTGCCGAAGACTTCCGGTCGACCATTCAGATCTTGCACGATCGCTTCCGTCTGACAGCCCTATTTTCTCCCGAGCATGGCGTTCGGGGGGATCAGGATGCCGGAGGTTTGGTGGACACTTACATCGACGATCAGACGGGCGTTCCGGTCCATAGCTTGTACCGCAAAGATTCCAAACGTCTCACTTCCGAAATGTTGGACGAGGTCGACCTCGTCGTCTACGACATTCAGGACGTCGGCATTCGTTATTATACATTCATCTACACGATGTTATATGCTTTGGAAGATTGCGCGAAAGCCGGCAAGGAGTTTGTCGTGCTTGACCGAATCAATCCGCTGGATGGCGTAACCGTAGAAGGTAACGTGCTGAAGCCGGGTTTTCACTCGTTCGTCGGCAATTATCCTCTGAGCGTACGCTACGGTTTAACCGCAGGAGAGATCGCCACGATGGCTAACGACGAGATGGGCTGGCAATGCCGACTGCATGTCGTCCCTTGCGACGGTTGGGAGAGGAGCATGGTATTTCCCGACACGGGCCGCATCTGGGTGCAGCCTTCTTTGGGCATCCCGCGCTTTCAAACCGCGCTGCTCTATGGCGGGACGTGTTTGTTCGAGGGAACGAACCTATCGGAAGGACGGGGGACTACTTTCCCATTCGAAATGATCGGAGCGCCTTTCATCGATGCGCAGCGACTCGCGGACGAGATGAACGGATATCGTCTTCCGGGCGTGATTTTCCGTCCGGCGTATTTCAAGCCGACGGCTTCCAAACATCAAGGGGAGCATTGCGGAGGCGTTCAGCTTCACGTGACCGACGAACGCGCGGTTCAAGCCGTGGCGACCGGGGTGACATTGATGTACGCCGTCAAACGCAACTACGAGCAATTCGCTTTCTTGCCGCCGCTGAAGGAAGGCTCGCGTCCGTTCATCGATCTGTTGGGCGGGGATAGTCTCTACCGGGACGACAACGTAGACGTCGCCGCGTTGCTTGAACATTTTCAAGAAGAGAGTAAAGCGTTCGCGGTTAGGAAGCAACGCTATCATCTATATTAATGGAGAGATCAAGCATGAAAACTCTGACGTTAAGGGAAAAGATCGGCCAGCTCATCGTTGCCGGATTCCCGGCGCCCAGCCTAACCGAGGATTTGAAACGGCTGATCCGGGATTACAAAATCGGGAATGTCATCTTGTTCTCTCATAACATAGAGAACAAGCAGCAGCTTCGGTCCTTGTGCGACGAGCTGCAAAGCTCGATTACGGAGCATACGGGATATCCCGCGCTTATCTCGATCGACCAAGAAGGAGGCCGGGTGACCCGTCTTCCGGCGGACGCCTCCAACGTGCCGGGCGCGATGGCGATCGCCTCGACTGGGCGTCCGGAGAACGCGTATGCCGCCGGACGATTGACGGCGCGCGAACTGCGCGCGCTCGGCGTGAATTTCAATCTTGCTCCCGTGCTGGACATTAACAACAATAAGCTGAATCCGGTCATCAACGTTAGAGCTTACGGGGATACCGCGGAGACGGTGGAAACTTACGGCTTGCAGATGATGAACGGTTTGCGCGACGGTGGCGTTCTTACGGCGGTGAAGCATTTCCCCGGGCATGGCGATACGGCGGTCGATTCGCACCTGGGCTTGCCTACGATAGACAAGACGCTGGAGGAGTTGCTGGAGCTTGAGCTTAAGCCTTTCCAAGCGGCGATAGACGCCGGAGCCGAGGGCTTAACGATCGCGCATATTTTGTACCCGCGGATCGAGCCGGAACGAGTTCCCGCGACGATGTCGAGGGCGATCGTGACAGATCTGCTCAAGATGAAAATGGGTTATCGGGGACTCGTCATTTCCGATTGCCTCGAGATGGATGCGATCAAGAAGTATTACGGCACGGCGAACGGAGCTCTGGGCGCGCTCCAAGCGGGCGTGCATCAGGTATTCGTCAGCCATTCGGCGCAGCTTGTCATAGAGACGGTGGAGACGATCGAGAATGCCGTCGCCTCCGGCGAGCTCGCGATGTCCGTCTTGGACGAAGCAGTCCAAGAAGTGCTGCGTTGGAAAGAGAAATACGGGCGCGTCGAGACGGACGAACTGTCCGTCGTCGGCTGCGAGGATCACTGCCGTGCGATCGCGGCGATTAGCGAAGAGAGCATTTGCTTGGTGCGAGGCAGCTTAGCGCCCGTTCGCAAGGGGGATGCCTCCGACACGTTCTTCGTCGGCAGCACGCCTTACCGGACGGATCTCGCTTCCAGCGTCGCGCGTACGGATCTGAACTTCCCTGCGACGATGGGCAAGGCGTTCTCCGCCGCCCACGCTTTGATCGGCATCGATCCGGATGACGGCGAGATCGAGCGGACCGTTGCTTTGATCGAGTCGGGTCGGCATACTCGCGTTGTCATCGGATTGTACAACGGCCGCGAGAACGCCGGGCAGCTGAAGCTCGCGAACCGCTTGATCGCGAACGGGCTTCGGGTTACGGCCGTCGCGCTTGGCAAACCCTACGATCTGGAGCTTCTCGAAGGAGAGTTCTGCGGCTTGGCCGCTTTCGAATACACCTCGCTCGCCCTTGTTTCCTTGGTCAGGATTTTGGGCGGAGAAGTCGTCCCGACGGGCAGATTAAGCGTTGCGGGCGAACGATAAGGACGTGAACGGAAGATGAAATACGTGGCCGGATTGGATGGCGGAGGAACGAAAACCGCCGTGACCGTCGCCGACGAGAACGGCAAGACGGTGCGTACCTTCGTTACTGGCGCGATCAACTATAACGGGCAAGACGAGATCAGCATTCGGGATAGCTTCCGGCGGATCATGGCGGAGATCGGCGACGCCTGCGGCGGGTTGGCCCATTGCGTGCAGATTTGCATCGGCGCGGCCGGCGTCAGCAATCCGACGGTTCATGATCGGATAACGGCAAACGTTAGGGAATCCGGCTACGAAGGCGGCTTGCTCATCGTCGGCGACCAGGAGACGGCTCTGTGCGGGGCGCTTGGAACGACCCACGGCATGATTCTGATCGCGGGCACCGGATCGATCTGTTTCGGCAGGAACGAAGCCGATCTCACTCATCGCGCGGGCGGTTGCGGCCATCTGATCGACGACGAGGGGAGCGGCTACAGCATCGGTCGCGACCTAATGACTGCGGTCGTTAAGGCAAATGACGGTCGGATCGCTCCGACGCTCATAACCGATTTGGTATTCGGGCGGCTGGGAATGGAGTCGGTACGGGAACTGATCGGATTCGCGCACGATAAGAAGACGAACAAGAAGGACATCGCGGCGCTTGCGCCGCTGCTGTCGGAAGCGTGCGAAGCGGGAGATGCTTCGGCGCTGGAAATTGTTCGGAAGAGCGCGGCGTCTTTGCTGGAGCTGGTCGTCCCGGTGGCGAACACGCTCGACATGAGCGCGGGAAATCTCGTTCTAGCGGGCAGCGTGCTGCTCAAGAACGCGTTTATTCGGATCGCGTTCGAAGGTCGGCTGAAGGAAGCCTATCCGAACATGCGCTGCGTGTCCGCTCCGGAGGATGCATCCCAAGGCGCGGTGACGATGGCTTTAAGCCGATTATAATCGCATAGCTGTGCGTATTCGGCCCTCGCCGCGAAAGGTTTCTCGCGGCGAGGGTTGTTTGTGTTTTTGCGTAAAAAAACCTTCCGGAAGGAAGGTTTAATTGAATGTGATCAAGAATTGTTCTTATTTAGAAGATTCGCTATATTTTTTGAAGTTGTCCAGAATCGCCTGAAAGCCTGCTTGTTGCATTTCGATGGGGTTGGTGGATTCTGCTTCAAAGGTTTCAATTACTTTAGTATCGTTATCTTGGCTAATAAAAGTAATCGCTACTTTTCTTCCGTCACCAATCGTGTAAGAAATAAACTCGTTTATTCTCACTTCATCATAAACGCCGCCAAAATCAAATCCAAAGCTGCCATCCTTGGCTTCCATTCTGGTTACAAAGCTCCCGCCAGCCCGCAAATCATTTTCGGCATTTGGCGCATGCCAGTCATCGGAAGCGAAACACCATTTTGTTATATGCTGCGGCTCCGTCCAATAACTCCACACATCCCCAACCGGCTTATGAACTGTAGTTTCTACCGTCAATGTTACGCGATTACCTGTTTCCATTTTTATTAGCCACCTCACTTAATAAAATTTTGCTCAATTATACCATTAAACAAATGGGACACAAAAGGACTTGTGAACAGAGGTTCTACGTTTTTTAGTACCCCATCTTAATATGCCTCCCATAAAAGATAGAACTGAACGGATTCCGTCCGGGAGGTTATGATCGAGACAAGAACAATCAGCGGGAGATGATTTGTAAGCATGAACAGGAAACTAGCGATCGGACTCGGCCTTATGATTTCGAATGCGTTGGGCTCTTAGTTGTAAAATTGACTTCGTTCACCTTCGAACAGTTTTATGATGTAGACGGAATTGTGATTTTGGCAGAATTTGTTCTGCTTCCATTCGCGATGGGCATCATCAATACGTATTTTTGGAAAGATTACGATGTATCCGGATCTGCGAGTTGGGGTTACGGCTTCATAAGCTTCATCATCGCCTTGTTTGGTAGCGCGTTCTTCATGGGAGAAGGCTACATTTGCCTAATCATAGTTTCCCCGCTGATATTCCTATTTATGATGTCCGGCATTTGGGCTGGCCGGGCTATATTCAGGCAGGGCAATAACAAGTTAAACGTTAGCGTGGCAGGGGCTATTGTAGCTTTTATGGCTATCAACGTCGCTTTCGCCGGACCCTCGGAGAAAGTGGTTTCCGACCGTATCGTCATTCAGGCAAGTCCGGATCAGGTATGGAAGTATATCGTTTCGTTCCCGGCAATCGAGGAAAAGCCCTCATACTGGATGTTCCGGATCGGCCTGCCGGCCCCTGTTCAATCGGTTGCAGAAGGCGAGTTCGTCGGGGCGAACCGCCAGTGCGTTTTTAACGGCGGAATCGTGTTTGATGAGAAAATCGTCGAGCTTGTCCCTGGTCGCAAATTGACATTCGATATCGTGAAACAGCCGGAGGATCCGGAGATCATGGGTCATCTCGAATTACGCCGCGGCCAATTCGTTCTCGAGGACAATGGCGACGGTACAACGACCTTGATCGGTAATAGTTGGTATGATCTCAAGGTGAGGCCCTCTGCGTATTTTGACTGGTGGACGCAAGATATCATCCGCGCAGTTCATATTCGCGTCATGGAGCACATCAAGGCTTTGGCAGAAAATGATAATTGAACGAATTATGCGAGGCAACGATACCGCTCATATCAAGCGGCAAAGAGGTGTGATTATGAAAATCTCCTTTTCTGGAATGGCTGCGTCCGTCGGATGTATGATTCTTTGTTTCATCTTTCTGTATTGGAATCCTTATTCAGGTGATGAACCCAATAGCGGTACGGTGAGAATCATGTTTATGATGTTGATTCTTCCCGCATGTATAGGCTTAGTGAATTCGTTTTTTAGAAATCGGACCTTAATGTATATCGTGTTTGCTTGGTCGCTTCCTTATGGACTTTATGTAGCTGTTGCATCAATTCCGAGCATTTGGAATCTCTATGTTGGAGTGCTGGTTCTATATCTTGTTTCCTCCATTTGGGAAAATAAGCGCGAAGCAATCAAATAATCTCCCGGAATATAGGAGAAGGATGTTCATTAAATACTGAACATCCTTCTTTTTTATAGATAATCACTCTATCCCCAGCGTTTTGACGATTTTCGGAACGTCCTCGTTCACCATACGTTTAAGCAGGCGAATCGGTCTGCCGTATTTTTTATAATCGTAGTCCTGTTTCGATTTGCTGAGAAAATCAGCAGGAAGTTCTCCCGGAACCGTATAAGCAAAAATTAATCCATTTCGCTCTGCAAGGAAGATAATAGGGGAGTCATCATAGCCTTTTTTACGCCATTGCTTCCGAGTCATCCGGAAAACAAGCAGAGACAACACCTCCTCATACACCTTTCCCTTGTATTTAAAGAAGAAAAATACGCCGTACTCGGCATCGATCAACCGTTTGTTACTTTTAACGACTATGAATCTCTTCCACCAGCTAGGAAGCCGTAGGCTAAAACCATATTTCGGATCCTTGTAAGAAAGTTTAGAGATGGATGTCGATCTTCCCAGTATGATTTTATTGCTTATCATAATCACTCCCTCTGGAACCATCATTATCAGATGCTTATCATTAAAGTTAGGATATTCAAGCACTCAAATGTGTGACTGTGCTTTCGAATATTCATTGGCCACAGATTTATATAAGTGAGTGCGTATATGAAAATTTATCGAAGCGGGAGAGAGGAAATAACAATGGACGAGCCGGAAGGTAGAGTTGGAAGGTAAAGCGGGAAGGTAGAGTGGGATTACGAGGTTTGGGATAGATTTCTCGGCCGTCTGAGAAAATAATCGCGAACGAAGCCTCGATCATCCGCCTTGGCGGCCGATCAAGGCTTTTTTTAGATACGGCATACTTCCTTCGGGCAGGCCGGGGAAGAAGGACAGCGGCATATGCCCCGGAGATCGCTTAACTTCAGGATAATGATGCGACCGTTGCGGATCGCGATCGTGCCTTCATCCTTCAGTCCGTTCAGCATTCGGTTCACGCTCTCTCGCGAAGTCCCGATGAAATCGGCCAACTCGGCATTCGTCAGCTTGATGTTGATTCGAATGCCTTCGGCGCATGCTACGCCATACGAGTTGGCGAGGCGAATAAGCGTTGAAGCAAGCGCGCCGGGTTTGCCGAACAGCAGCAGGTCGCGGAATTTGGAATCGGTCACGCGGTGCATGAGAGCCATCCAGTTCATGAACCGGACCGCGAAGTCACCATGCCGGTACAAAAGAATTTCGAGATCCTGCCACTGAATGACGCCGAGCTCGGCATCCTCCATCGCTTCCGCGCTGAAGCTGTGAACGGCGCGCATTCCGTCCTCCGGTTCGCACAGCATATCGCCTGCCTGCAGAATCGAGAGAATGAAGTCTTTTCCGTCTTCCGTGGACTTTCTTAGCTTTATTTTTCCCGAACGAATATAGTAAAGCTTGCCCGTGGGTTCTCCTTCCCAGAACAAGTAACTGCCGGCTTCCGCATGTTTCGGGTACATCAATTCCTCCAGGCGGCCGAACTGCTCGGGAGAGAAGAAGCTGGTTATCGCATGCGGATGAGAAGCCCGTTTTTCCGAGTGAACCCTCTCGTTTGTCGGAATTGCTTTAACAATAGCCATCGTTCCGCTCTCCCCTTCCAATCGTTGCTCATACTTTCATCTTACGCTAGCCGTTCTCGCGACGATATCGGGGAAACTCCTGAATTCCTCGGGGTATTTCCCTTATTTTGACTTGAAGAGCAGGATAACGGCGTAAAAATCAGGACTTTCCCCCCTAGCGAAATCAGGGAGTTCCCCGAATTACCCCGAACGGAGTTTCCGTTACACTTAATGTACGGAAGGGGAGATTGCTTTGGAGGATCGGAGCTCGGACGAAAGGATGCTAGAGGAACTGCACCGGTTGAGATCGGATATCGGCTGCGATTTTGGCGCGATAGGATTAGCTGAAGGGCAGTCCGGAGAGCTTCGTTGGAAACTGGTTTCCGGCAACGGAAACGATAAGTATAGGGAGATGACGGAGCGGCAGGGCAAGGGCTTTTCCGGTTCGGTCATCAAAGTCGGAAGAGCGATGACTTTCCAACTCGTAGAGATCGTGGCGACGCGCCGGCTTCATGAATACCCGCTGCTGCTCGCCGAGAATTTGAGATCGGCTTACGCATCTCCCGTTACGGAAAGCGCGGGACCCGTTCGGGGCGTATTGTTGGTCGGCGATCGGAAAAGGCGTATTTATCGTCCGGAGGATCGGCAAAGGGTGGCTGAAGCGAGCGAACGAATTTTCGAGATCATCGTAGGCAAACCCGCGATACTGCGCTCGCTATGATAAAATAAAGGGATAAGAACGCGCAGACGGGAGGAGCAGTCAAATGATTCGAATCGTTGTAGTGGACGATCATGCTATCGTACGTTCGGGACTGGTCATGCTGCTGAACGGCAGGCACGGCATGGAAGTCGTCGGTGAAGCGGCGGACGGGGACGAAGCGATTAGGAAAGCCGAAGAGCTTAGCCCGGACGTCGTGCTCATGGACTTAAGCATGCCGCATGGCAAGGACGGATTGACGGCGACGGGAGAGCTCAAGAAGCGGGTACCCGATACGGCCGTGCTCGTCTTGACCATGCACGACGACGAAGAATATTTGTTCAGGGCGATACATGCGGGCGCATCCGGCTACATTCTCAAAAGCGCTCCCCACGAGGAGATGCTTTCGGCGATTCAGCATGTTGCCGCAGGCAACGCTTATTTATATCCGTCGGCAACGAAGCGGCTAATGAGCGATTACTTAGAGAAGATGAAAAGCGGCGAGCACGCGGGAGCTTACGGTACTTTGTCCGACCGCGAGAAGGAAATTCTGGCGAAGATCGCCCAAGGCTACTCCAATCGCGATATCGCGGAGCAACTCGTCATCAGCGTGAAGACGGTAGAGTCCCATAAGAGCAATCTGATGGATAAATTGGACTTGCGAACGAGGCCGGATCTCGTCAAATTCGCGATGAAGAAGGGGCTGCTGAATTTTGAGTGAGCAAATCGGACAGGAACGTTACCCTTCGGAAAATATCGCCGAGAACGTGAAGCCGCTATTGAGCCAGATAGAGACGAATATTACCGATCCGGAACTTCGAGTAGTGCTGCAGCGTTCACTTAAGCAGTTGGCGGACGTCAAGTTCGCGTTGGACGAAGCGTCGATCGTAGCCGTGACGGATCGCAAAGGCAAGATTCAATACGTTAACGATAAGTTTTGCGAGATCTCCGGTTACTCCCGAGACGAGTTGATCGGCAACGACCACCGGATCGTGAACTCGGGCAACCATGGCCAACCGTTCATGCGCGAGCTGTGGGATACGATCTCCTCGGGACGCGTATGGCGGGGAGAGATCAAAAACCGCGCCAAACACGGAGGTTACTATTGGGTAGATACGACGATCGTTCCGTTCGTAGACGGGAATGGCGCGCCCTACCAGTATTTGGCGATCCGTCATGAGGTGACCCGGTTGAAGGAAACCGAGGTGCAGCTTCAGTTGATGATGACGCAGATCATGCAGATACAGGAGGAGGAGCGGAGGCGATTCTCCCGGGATTTGCACGACGGGATCGGGCAAAGCTTGTTTTCTCTGAAAATAACGCTGGATCGCATGATGCCGGACGGAGGAGACGCCAACTTGGAGGCGCTCGGGCGGCAGGTGTCGCAATTGATGGAGGAAGTGCGGGGACTCGCATGGGAGCTTCGACCGTCGGTGCTCGACGACTTGGGCGTCGTCCCGGCGCTGCGAACGTACATCGACAATTTCGAGCGGCATTACGGAATTCGCGTCCGGTTCGATTGCGACCTGCGGACAAGGCCGGATCTGCTCGCGGAGACGACGATCTACCGCGTCGTTCAGGAAGCGCTAACGAACGTGGGCAAATACGCAGACGTGTCGGAAGCCTTCGTTACGCTGCACGGGAAGGGTTCTTACGTCGAAGCCACCGTCTCCGATCGCGGTGTGGGCTTTCAGCGCGAACAATCGGCCCGGGGCGTCGGACTGTTCAGCATGGAGGAGCGCGCGCGCGCGGTTTCCGGCGAACTGCTCGTCCGTTCGGAGCCGGGTCAAGGCACGATCGTTACATTGAAGGTTCCGGTTAAGACGGTGGATTGAAGGTAGGCTGGCGCGTGCTGGCCATCTTCTTCCGCTTCGTTGCACAGGTGAAAGTCTCTTCGCGCGCCATTAGTACACTCCCAGCGTCTTAAATCGGCGAAAGCCTCTCCGCGCGCGCCATTTAGTACGCTCCCAGCGTCTTAAATCGCCGAAAGACGCTCCGCTCGCACCATTAGTACGCTCCCAGCGTCTTAAATCGGCGAAAGTCGCACCGCGCGCACAGTAGTACGCTCCCGGCGTACTACATCGTCGAAAGTCGCTCCGCGCGCACCAGTAGTACGCTCCCGGCGTACTACATCGGCGAAAGTCGCTCCGCGCGCACCAGTAGTACGCTCCCGGCGTGCTACATCGGCGAAAGTCGCTCCGCGCGCACCAGTAGTACGCTCCCGGCGTACTACATCGGCGAAGCCCCCTCCACGCACCGCCACCATCCTCGCACCGACTCTATCTCTTCGAATGTTCCGCCCGCATCAAACTACCCTTTCCCTAACGGCCTTTTATGTCGTTTCCGTGTCAACGTAACAATCGTGATGGATGTCACAGTAGATAGGAATCGAGCAGTTTATATTAAGTACATATCGAACCTGCAGATAGCCTACGGAATGCACGGTCAAGCGTGGATCAGAGCGCAATGTATTCGAGGTTCGCTTATTTCGGAGTAACCGATCATGCAATTCAGCAGGTCCCAGACTTTCGTTCGCTAGAACAATGAAAGTCGCTCATCCCAGGCCACTCATGTGATTTTTTTCACAAAACTAAAATCGAGAGGAGTTAGTTGCTAATGATTATCGCAAACGCAAAAGCAAATAGTCGAATGAATTATCCGCACGACGATGCAGATCCGGAGGCTCGTTATTGTCTTCTGGAGCAAGCGATCGAACGGGCAAAGCAAGAACGCGGAGTGCTGAATGAGGAGTTGAAGGCAATATACGATCAAACCTGCGCCGTGAGCAACGATAAGGATACCGTTAGTTTGAATCGTGACGTGGAATTGTTGACAGAGTGCGTGAGACATTTCATTAGGGATTGGAGCGAATATAAGAGCTGGGAGGATGCGGAGCTTTTCCCGCACGCGGCATTGTACCTCGGCGTCGAATCGGATTCGTTCGAGCTGATGGAGCGAGAATACGAGCTCGGGGAGCGTCTGCTAGAGGCATGCGGGCATCATCTGGACGGTTCTTTGCGAGTGGCGGCAACGCCGGAGAACGTCCGGGCGGTGACTTCTTCCTTGCTGCAGGCTTACGCGTTCCTGAAAAACCGATTCCGAGAGGAAGAAGAAATGATGGAGGCGTTGGAGGACCAGACGGACCGGTCGAACAAGTTCGGATTTTAGGCGCTAACAATTGCAGTAATTGTGATAAACATCACATTCAAGCTCTTCATTCCCCTGCATACTGAAGGCGTAAGGAAAACAAAGGAAACAACAAAAACCGAATCCCGGAGGGAGATGACCATCATGGTCATGAAATGGTACAAAGAAAACGTATGGGCGGCCGTAGCACTCGTGTTCGTCAGATTATATGTCGGTTGGCAATGGGTGGACGCGGGCTGGCACAAGTTAACCGGAGGTTTCGACGCCGGCGGCTTCCTTAAAGGAGCTATCGCGAAGCCGGTGGCCGATCACGCGACGAACGCAGTCATTTTCCCGAATTACACGTACTTCATCGAGCATTTCGCGCTTCCGAACGTGAAGCTGATCAACGTCCTCATTCCGCTAGGCGAATTCCTGATCGGCATCGGGCTGATTGTCGGGGGCTTGACGCTAACGGCTGCGTTCTTCGGAATGATGCTTAACTTCCTGTTCCTGTTCGCCGGCACGGTAAGCACGAACCCATGGTTGCTGCTGCTTGGAATGATCGTCTTCACGGCAGGAACCAACGCCGGACGCTTCGGGCTTGACGCTTACTTGCTGCCTTACCTCCGCAAAGTCTGGACGAAACTCGCGCATACCAGAGACAAGAAGCTAGCGGGCGGAGGCAAAACCGTCCCTCATTAAAGCATAGGCGAAGGAGGATGCCGAGATGTCTGCCGACCAACCATCGTTGCTGGAAAGCTATCGCTCCTACGATCAATGGAAGAACGAGCATGACGACCTGTATGTCCGATTGCTGGAACTGTGCCGTTTGATGAAGTGGAATCCGACGAACTACGACTACTCCGACTGGGAAACGCATCATCGGACGGTACGCGGCATCTTCGTTCCCTTCATGCGGGAGTGGCAGGTGCATCTGGAGAAGGAGCGCAAAGCGCTATATCCCATCGTCGAAGCCGCGATCTGCGGAGGCCCGATCGGTCCGGCCAGCGTCCTCGAGCAGGACGGCCGGATCGTCGGACAGTTCCAGGAACAATACGAGAAGGCCGTCGGCGAAGGCGTAGAGCCGGAAGAAGCGTTGCGATTAATGCTTCAAGTGTTGACCGTCGTCGCGGAGCATTTCCGACTGGAAGACGAGAACGTCGTTCCTGCAACGGAGCGGTTCATGGAACAAATCGAATACAGCGGTTCCTAGGAACCGAATCGAATGGAGGCTAACCCATGGCAACGAAGGAAAAGGCGCAGGCGGAGCCCGCGACCGCGCAGGATGAAGTAAATCGGCTCGCAAAGCAAGCGAGATTGGCGCTTGAAGCCTATATGCAGCTTAACCAGGAGCAAGTGAACGAGATTGTTCACCGTATGGCTTTGGCCGGTCTCGATAGACATATGACGTTGGCGAAAATGGCGACGGAAGAAACCGGACGCGGCGTATACGAGGACAAAATCACGAAAAACCTGTTCGCCACCGAGTACATTTACCATAGCATCAAGAACGAGAAAACGGTCGGCGTCATCGAAGACAACGTGTACGAGAACTACCGTAAGGTGGCGGAGCCCGTCGGCGTCATCGCGGGCATTACGCCGGTGACGAATCCGACTTCCACGACGATGTTCAAGGCGCTGATCGCGGCGAAAACTCGCAACCCGATCATCTTCGCATTCCATCCGTCGGCGCAGCGCTCGAGCGCGGAAGCGGCGAGGACTTTGCTGGAAGCGGCGGTCGCCGCAGGCGCACCGGAGCACTGCATCCAATGGATCGAGCAGCCTTCCGTCGAGGCAACACAGCTGTTAATGAACCATAAAGACGTGGCGCTAGTTCTCGCCACCGGCGGCTCCGCGATGGTGAAGGCCGCGTACAGCACGGGTAAGCCGGCACTTGGCGTCGGGCCGGGCAACGTTCCTTGCATCATCGAAAGGACGGCGGATTTGGAACAAGCGGTGACGGATCTGATTCTGTCCAAGACGTTCGATAACGGCATGATCTGCGCTTCCGAGCAAGCGGTTATCCTCGACGAGCCGATCTACGATGCCGCGAAGAAGCTCATGCTCCGACAAGGCTGTTATTTCCTGAACAAAGAGGAAATCGATGCCGTTTCCCGTCTCGTCATTAATCCCGAGAAATGCGCCGTCAACGCGGTCATCGTCGGCCAACCGGCAACCAAGATCGCCGAGATGGCGGGGCTGTCCGTACCGGCAGGCACGAAGATTCTGGTCGCGGAGCTCGCCGGAGTCGGAGATAACTATCCCTTGTCCGCCGAAAAGCTCAGTCCCGTACTCGCCTGCTACAAAGCGAAATCCGCGGAGCAGGGTATCGAGCGAGCGGCGCAGATCGTCGCCTATGGCGGTATGGGGCATTCCTCGGTTATCCATTCGAAGGACGAAGCGGTGATCGCCGCATTCTCCGCCCGGCTGCAGACGGGACGTATCATAGTGAACGCTCCTTCGACGCATGGAGCGATCGGCGACATCTATAATACGAACCTGCCGTCCCTTACGCTTGGCTGCGGTTCCTACGGAAGCAATTCCACGACGTCGAACGTCACGGCCGTCAATCTAATCAACGTGAAGAGGGTGGCGTATCGGACGCTCAACATGCAATGGTTCAAGGTGCCGCCGAAAATTTACTTCGAACGGGGCGCGACGCAGTATTTAGAGAAAATGCCGGACATCGGCCGCGTCATGATCGTCACGGACGCCGCGATGGTAAAGCTGGGTTACGCGGAAAAGGTCGAGTATTACTTGCGCAAGCGGATGACTCCGGTAGCCGTCGAAATCTTTTCCGACGTGGAACCGGATCCGTCGGTCGATACGGTGGAACGCGGGGCGAAGCTGATGGCGCAATTCAAGCCGGACTGCATCATCGCTCTCGGCGGAGGTTCCCCGATGGACGCGGCGAAGGCGATGTGGCTGTTCTATGAATATCCCGATACGAGCTTCGACTCGCTGAAAATGAAGTTCCTGGATATCCGCAAACGCATCTACAAGTACCCGCGCCTAGGCCGGAAGGCGAAATTCGTAGCCATCCCGACGACATCGGGAACGGGTTCGGAAGTGACGTCGTTCGCGGTCATTACGGATAAGAACAAAGGCAACACGAAGTATCCGCTCGCCGATTACGAATTGACGCCCGACGTCGCGATCATCGATCCGGATTACGTGTACAGTCTGCCGAAGACGTCGGTTGCGGACACCGGCATGGACGTGTTGACGCACGCCATCGAAGCGTACGTATCCGTCATGGCGAACGATTACACGGACGGCTTGGCGCTGAAGGCGATTCAACTCGTATTCGAGAACTTAGAGGCGTCCTACCATCAGGCCGATCCGAAGGCTCGGGAGAAAATGCACAATGCCTCGACGATCGCCGGGATGGCTTTCGCGAACGCGTTCCTAGGCATTAACCATAGCCTCGCGCACAAGTGGGGCGGAGAATACCATACGGCGCACGGACGTACGAATGCGATCCTGCTGCCGCACGTGATCCGCTACAATGCGCAGCTGCCGACGAAGTTCGCGTCGTTCCCGAAATACGACCATTTCATTGCCGATAAGCGTTACGCGGACATCGCTCGCCTGTTGGGATTGCCTGCTCGCACGACGGAAGAGGCCGTGAACTCGCTGATCGAAGCGATCCGCAAGCTGAACCGCTCGCTCGATATTCCCGAATCGTTCCAGGCGCTAGGTTTTGACGCCGGCAATTTCGAATTGAAAGTCGAAGGCTTGGCCGACCGTGCGTTCGAGGACCAATGCACGACCGCCAATCCGAGAATGCCGCTCGTGACGGAGCTGGCCGACGTGTACCGCAACGCCTTTTACGGAAAGTTCGAATAAACGCTCGTCCTAAGAGGAGGGATATCCCATGAGCACGACGGAAAACAACTTATTCGCGGAATCCTCCGCCGGTTCGCAAGACGGATGGAGGGGATTTAAGTCCGGCATATGGAACGGTGCGATCGACGTCAATGACTTCTTGACTTTGAATCTGACGCCTTACGAGGGAGATGGACGTTTCCTCGCCGAACCGACGGACGAGACGAAACGCCTGTGGGAAATCGTGTTGGAGCTGATGCGCCAAGAACGGGACAACGGCGGCGTGCTTGACGTCGATACGGATACGGTTTCTTCGATTACCTCCCATCGGCCGGGCTACATCGACCGCGAGTTGGAACAGATCGTGGGCTTGCAGACGGATGCGCCGCTCAAGCGCTCCGTGCAGCCGTTCGGCGGAATCCGGATGGTCATGGACGCCTGCGAAGCCTACGGTTACAAGCTTCCGGAGGAGATCGTGCGGCTGTTCACCGATATTCGCAAGACGCACAACCAAGGGGTGTTCGATGCCTATACGACGGAGATGAAGCTGGCGCGCAAAGCCGGAATCGTAACCGGTCTGCCTGATGCATACGGTCGCGGCCGCATTATCGGCGACTACCGCAGAGTCGCGCTTTACGGGACGGACCGGCTCGTCGCCGCCAAAAAAGCCGATCTGCTGCAGCTTGAGCGCCAAGCGATGTCGGAGGAAGTCATTCGCGCCCGCGAGGAGTTATCGGAGCAAATTCGCAGCTTGGGCGAGCTGAAGGCGATGGCCGGCGAATACGGATACGACGTTTCGCGGCCGGCGATAAACGCGAAGGAAGCCGTCCAATGGGTGTATTTCGCTTACTTGGCGGCGATCAAGGAGCAAAACGGAGCGGCGATGAGCCTCGGTCGCGTGTCCAGCTTTCTAGACGTTTACCTCGAGCGCGACATGAGGGAAGGCGTATTAAACGAAGCCGAGGCGCAGCAACTGATCGACCACCTCGTCATGAAGCTGCGTCTCGTGAAGTTCCTGCGAACGCCCGATTACAACGAGTTGTTCAGCGGAGACCCGACATGGGTGACCGAGTCGATCGGCGGCATGGGCACGAACGGCAAGACGCGCGTGACGCGTACCTCTTTCCGTTTTCTTCATACGCTATATAATCTAGGACCTGCGCCTGAGCCGAACTTGACGGTGCTGTGGTCGACGGAGCTGCCGCAAGGCTTCAAACAATATTGTGCCAAAGTATCCGTAGATACGAGCTCCATCCAATACGAGAACGACGATCTGATGAGGCCGGTTTACGGAGACGACTACGGTATCGCTTGCTGCGTGTCGGCGATGCGGATCGGCAAGCAAATGCAATTTTTCGGGGCGCGGGCCAATCTGGCCAAAGCTCTCCTGTACGCGATCAACGGCGGCGTCGACGAGAAGCTGGGCGTTCAAGTCGGTCCGGCGCGCGAGCCTCTGCAAGGGGAAACGTTAAGCTACGACGAGGTCATGGCGCGTTACGACGAGATGCTGGATTGGCTAGCGGAGCTATACATGAACACGCTTAACGTAATTCACTACATGCACGACAAGTACAGCTATGAGCGGATCGAGATGGCGCTGCACGACACGGATATCCTGCGCACGATGGCATGCGGAATCGCCGGCCTGTCGGTCGTGGCCGATTCGCTTAGCGCCATCAAGCATGCGAAGGTAAAGCCGATCCGCAACGACAAGGGACTGGCCGTTGACTTCGTCATCGAGGGCGTATACCCGCAGTACGGGAATAACGAAGCCGCTGTGGACGACATCGCCGTCGCGTTGACGAAGACGTTCATGGACAAACTTAACAAACACCGCACTTACCGGGATGCGACGCCTACGATGTCCGTTCTGACGATAACGTCCAACGTCGTATATGGCAAAAAAACGGGCAGCACGCCGGATGGCCGCAAAGCCGGTGAGCCTTTCGCGCCGGGCGCGAACCCGATGCACGGCCGCGACCGCAAGGGAGCGCTCGCATCGTTGAATTCGGTCGCCAAGCTTCCGTACGAAAGCTGTCTAGACGGCATCTCGAACACGTTCTCGATTATTCCGAAGGCTCTCGGCAAGGAGCCCGAAGTCCGGGCAAGCAATCTCGTATCGCTGCTCGACGGTTACTCGGCGAAAGGCGGGCATCATCTGAACATAAACGTGTTCAACCGCGAGCAGTTGCTCGATGCCATGGAGCATCCGGAGCAGTATCCGCAGCTCACGATTCGGGTGTCCGGTTACGCGGTCAACTTCATTAAGCTGACTCGCGAGCAGCAGCTTGACGTTATCAATCGGACGTTCCACGGCTCGGTCTAAACTGCGGCGGATGACCGAAAAGAGAAAGGATGAGCACACATGAGCACGGGCGTCGCGACAACGGGGAGAATCCATTCTCTGGACACGTTCGGGACGGTCGACGGTCCCGGAATTCGGTTCGTCCTGTTCATGCAAGGCTGCGCGTTGCAATGTCGTTATTGCCATAATCCCGATTCTTGGGATCCGAATGCAGGTACGGCAGTAACCGTGGGAGAGGTGCTCGCGGAGATCGAGCCTTACGTCGATTACTACCTACGCTCCGGAGGCGGCATAACCGTGACGGGAGGAGAACCGACGCTGCAGGCCCCGTTCGTCGCCGAGCTGTTCCGGGAATGCAAGCGAAGGTGGGGGCTGCATACGGCGCTCGATACTTCCGGATTTTGCGAGGCGGCTCATGCGGAGACGCTTCTCAGCTTGACGGACCTGGTGCTTCTGGATTTGAAGCTGATGGACCGTGAAGCGCATATCGCATTGACGGGACAACCAAACGACCGGATCCTGGCTTTCTCCGACTATCTCTCCCGACGCCAATCGAAAATGTGGATCCGCCGGGTGCTCGTTCCGGGATGGACGGACGGGGCGGACGACTTGCTGGCCTTGGGTCGGTTTTTACGGGAGTTAGACGGAGTGGACAAAGTCGAAGTGCTCCCCTACCACCGGATGGGCGCATATAAATGGAAGCAATTAGGCATACCTTATCCGCTCGAAGGAGTCATCGAGCCAGGTCCGGAGGAAGTCGAACGGGCTTACCGATTAATCGGGGGCGGCAGTTAAGGTCGTCATGTATCAAGGGTCGCTCGTCAAGAACGGCTCTTCCCCACGAAAGGGAGGGAATTGCGATGGGAGATTCATCCGGCACGGTTATTACGGGAGCCATTCTGGCGGGGGGCATGAACTCCGTATTGGCGGAAGGTGCGAAAGCGCTCCTTCCGCTGGGCGGAGAGACGTTGATCGAGCGACAGGTTCGCGAGATGAGGAAGTTGTGCGCGGAAGTCATCGTCGTCACGAATACGCCGAAGCTTTTTTTCCGGACGTTGGATCCTTCGGTTCGAATCATTACGGACTTTTTTCCGGATTGCGGTCCCCTCGGAGGCATTCATTCGGCGCTCTATCTCGCGCGTAATTCGACCGTGTGGATCGCGGGCTGTGACATGCCGTTTCTTTCTTCCGAGGCAGCGAAGTGGTTGGCGGGGAATCGAACTTCGGCGGCCGACGCGGTCATTCCGATCGTTCATGGCCAGCCGGCGCCATTGCACGGGATCTACGACAAACGTTGCGCCCAAGTCGCGGCAAGGCTGCTTGCGGCGGGAGAGCGGGGACTTGGAGCGTTTCTCGGAAGCGTTTGCTGGCTCGGAATGTCGGAGGAAACCCGGACGAAGAGGGAAGACGATTTGGATTACACATTTGCCATTCGAGATCAGAAGGACTACGAGCAGGCTAAGCAACTGTTAATGGCAAGCGGATTAACGGGCGCGGAGATGTAGCTTGGGTCCGCATAAGGAGCGAACAACATGATTTATCATCGCATAATGGTCGCGTACGACGGATCGAAAGCTTCGGAAAAAGCCTTGCGGCACGCCGTTGCGCTCGCCGAGAGCAAGCCGGGTTCCCGGCTGACGGTTGCCTACGTAAAGTACCGGCCGCCGTTCACGGTTGGAGGATACGGATTTATTCCGCCTTCCGGCTATGACGAGCAATTGCACAATTACGAAACGGACCTGCTTGCGAAAGTTAAAACTACCATCGCTTCGTTGTCCTATGCCGGCGTACAGGTGCTGGAAGGAAATCCGGCGGCTGCCCTGTTGGATTATGCGCATGCAAACAACTTCGATCTCCTCGTCATGGGCAACCGGGGCATGGGAGTTCTTAGAGAATGGGTGCTGGGCAGCGTCAGTCACCATGTCGTCCAGCATGCTCGGTTCCCCGTCTTGGTCGTGAAGTAAGTAGCGGTGATTTCGACTGCTAATATCGATGGCGTAGCGCGTACAACGTCCCTATTTGCCGCTAGCAAAAAAACCGACATCTTCCTAACGAGATGCCGGTTTTTTCGTTTTCGGTCAGTCGTGCGTTCTGCCCTGCAATATCTTGGAGCTACTTTTTCATATATTGTTTCGGCGTCGCGCCGTAAGTTCGCTTGAATATGCGGATGAAGTAGCTCGTTTCCATCCCGAGCTGTTGAGCTACCTTCTCGACCGGAATGCCGGGAGTATCCTGAAACAGTTGAACCGACCTGCGCATCCGGAGCTGCAAAATATATTGCTGCGGAGTCATGCCGTAGCTGGCGACGAACAGTCGGTGAAAATGCTGGACCGAATAACCTACCGCTCTGGCGACGTTGGCGAGTAGAAGCCGCTCGTTATAGTGATCATGGATGAGCCGGATCGCCGCATCGAGGGCGGAATTCGGCTGTGCTACCGTGGAGGGGCCGTTCACGGTTTTCTTGCTCGGAGTAATGCCTTCCAGCAGGGAAACCGCCATATCGTACATTTGCTTGGACGTTTCCCAATAAGCATGCTCCCCGTTCAAGCTGATCGCATGCCATAACGAGGCCAATTGGTCCCATAACGCTTCGAAATTCGGAATCTCGACGACGGTCATTGAAATCCGTTCCAGGAGCTCCAGTATAGGAATTGCGGCTTTGCCGCCGAAGGCGACGAATCCCAGATCCCAGGCTTCGCCGGAACGATTCGGATAATAAGCATGCGGGACGCCGGAGGGGAGAAGGAGAACGGTGCCGGGTGTCATGACCAGATCGCGCTGGTCTTCGATTCGGAAAACGCCGCTGCCGCCTCTGCATAAGAAGAGCTGGTGCGCCGGGTATCCGTTCCGTCTGTTCAGCTGCTTCTGCTCGTGGCTTCCGACACAGGTTACGTATAGCGGGAGGATCGTTTCCCGGTTGGCGAATTCGGCGAGCAGGAAGGGCATCATGCCTGCGGATCAACTCCATCTTCTATTTTCCATGTTAAGATCGTACGATTATTGGAGGGTTCTATTCTATATTATAGGTGCTTTATCGTCTAAGATAAATGTAGATGAGTGAATATGACGATATTTTGAGGAGCGATGCTACTATGGCTAATAAATTTCCTCCCGTAAGCGGGAAGCTACCTGTAATGATGCATGGAGCGGATTATAATCCGGATCAATGGCTGCATGACCCGCGAGTGTTCGAAGAGGATATCCGGTTGATGAAGCTGGCCGGTTGCAACGTTATGGCAGTCGGTATTTTCTCTTGGGCAGCTTTGGAGCCGTCCGAAGGAACGTTCACGTTCGAGTGGCTAGACCACGTGCTCGATACGTTCGCGGATAACGGGATTTACGCGTGGCTTGCGACCCCGAGCGGAGCTCGTCCGGCTTGGATGTCCGAGAAGTATACCGAAGTGCTGCGCGTGGAGGCAAACCGGGTCCGCAACCTGCACGGCATGCGGCATAACCATTGCTACACGTCGCCTGTCTATCGCGAGAAGACCGCCATTATGAACGGCAAGTTGGCGGAACGTTACGGACAGCATCCTGCCGTCATCGGCTGGCACATCTCCAACGAGTTCGGCGGCGATTGCCATTGCGATTACTGCCAAGAGGCTTTCCGCCAGTGGCTGCAAGCCAAATACGGCTCGCTAGAGGCGCTTAACCTCGCTTGGTGGACTTCGTTCTGGGCGCACACCTACACGGATTGGGAACAAGTCGTGTCTCCGGCTCCGCACGGAGAGAACATGGTACACGGACATAATCTCGACTGGCGCCGTTTCGTGTCCGAACAGATCGCCAATTTCTGCCGTCACGAGATCGATGCCGTCCGCGCGGCCAATCCCGATTTGCCGGCCACGACGAATATGCATATGATCGACGGACTGGATTACCGCGTACTCGCGGAAACGATAGACGTCATCTCCTGGGATGCTTATCCGACCTGGCATGAACAGAAGGACGACAGCCAACTCGCTTCTTCGTTCGCGTTCTACCATGACTTGTATCGCTCCCTTAAGCAAAAGCCTTTCCTGCTCATGGAGAGCACGCCGAGCGCAACGAACTGGCAAAATGTCAGCAAGCTGAAGCGCCCCGGAATGCATCGGTTGTCTTCGCTGCAAGCCGTCGCGCATGGTTCGGATTCGGTGCAATACTTCCAATGGCGCAAGAGCCGCGGCTCCAGCGAGAAATTCC
Source organism: Cohnella endophytica (assembly GCF_003628305.1). Taxonomy (GTDB): domain Bacteria; phylum Bacillota; class Bacilli; order Paenibacillales; family Paenibacillaceae; genus Cohnella; species Cohnella endophytica. Next base: position 168,368 of record NZ_RBZM01000006.1, read on the forward strand.
ACGGCGCGGTCGTGGATCACGCGGGGCATGAAAATACGCGGGTGTTCCGGGATGTGGCCGATCTGGGCCGAACGCTGGCGGATATCTCGGAGATCGTAGGCACCTCGACTCCTTCGGAGACGGCGATCCTATTCGATTGGGATAACCGTTGGGCGGTCAAAGATGCGGCTGGACCGCGGAACATGGGCATCCATTACGAAGAGACGGTTATTGCCCATCACCGCGCTTTCTGGGAACAGGGAGTACTGACGGATATTATCGGTTCAAGTGACGACATCTCTTCGTACAAGCTGATCGTCGCTCCGATGCTCTATCTTTGCCGGGAAGAAACGGGACGGAAATTGGAAGCGTTCGTGGAAAACGGCGGCGTGCTAGTGACCACATATTGGTCTGGCGTAGTGAACGAGAGCGATCTTTGTCATCTCGGAGGTTTCCCTGGACCGCTTCGGAAGACGCTCGGCCTATGGGCGGAAGAAATCGAGGGGCTGTACGATTACGATCGGAACGGAATTTCTATGGCGGCTGGCAATCCGCTCGGCTTGGCTGGTACGTTCGAAGCCCATGAAATATGCGAGATCGTACATCCGGAAGGCGCCGAGGTGCTAGGCGTTTACACCGACGATTTCTATGCCGGACGTCCGGCTCTTACGTTGAACCGGTTGGGCAACGGCCGCGCTTATCATATGGCGACGCGGTTAAAAGGCGACTTCTTGGGCGCGTTCTACCGGAAAGTCGTCGATGAAGCAGGAATCGCACGCGTTTTGAATTCAGATTTGCCAGTAGGCGTAACCGCTCAGGTTCGGACAGACGGGGATTCGGATTACGTGTTCCTCCTGAATTTCGGCGGAGAAGAGCGGAGCGTCGCCTTGGATAACCGTTCGTATTCGGATCTTGAGACAGGAGAGTCCGCAAGCGGCGAGATCGTGCTTCCGGTCAACGGAGTACGGATTTTGAAGCGGCCGGCGGGAATTTAAATTTGTGTAGGTCATATACGTCATAGCGAAAAAACAAGCCAGCGGCCGGGATGCCGCTGGCTTGTTTCGTTCGTTTTTCGTTCGCAGGTTCAGGGACGCGGAGGGGAAGACTCCCCAGCAATTCAGATTCATGCGTCAATAGCCAATAGGAGTAGAAAATACAACGAATGGTGGAATCGCTCCATTGTGAAGGGGTTTCCCGTTATCGATAATGAGGATAGTTAAAATTCCACTTTTACGAAGGAGCGATTCGCGATGTCGACCGTTCATGCGGGCCAGTCCGTAATCCTTACCGAAGAGCAAATGAAACACTACGGGGAGCAAGGCTATATCATTTTCGAAGAGTTGTTTAGTAATGAGGAGATGGACCGCGTTCGAGGGTTGATCGACGCGTTCGACGAGGAGTCGGAGCGGGAGCTGAGAGAGAAAGAGCGAAACGGAGACTTCATCAGCACCGCGGGGAAAATCAATTTTACGGCGAATTTGAATTTCCGCCATCCCAGGCTGCAACGATTTAGCGCGGATCAACGTTTCGTGGACATCACGACGGCGATTCTCGGCCCGGATACGAAGCTATATTGGGACCAATCGGTATACAAAAGGCCCGAAGCGGATCGGGATTTCCCTTGGCATCAAGATAACGGCTACGCCCCGACAAGTCCTGTGCATTACTTGACCTGCTGGCTCGCTCTGGAAGATACCACGATCGAGAACGGATGCATATGGGTAAAGCCGGGTTCCCACCGGCAAGGTTTCGTGAAGCACGTGAAGACGGATATCGGCTGGGTGTGCTACTTCGGGGAAGATCCCGGCATTCCGGTCGAGCTGAAAAAAGGCAGCATGGTCGCATTCCACTCCTTGCTCTTCCATAGGAGCACGCCGAACCTTAGCAAGACGACTACTCGCAAAGGTTACGTCTTACAGTATTCGGTCGACGGTTCGTTTAATCCGGATACGAATCAGGTATATCGCAACGGCCCTCTTATCGCCAGGGGCGGAGTGTCCGCCTATACCGGATTCGTACCTCAGGAATATTGCTAGGAAATATGTCGACTGGGGACTATACAACCTCCCGCCGATCGTTTAAGTTCAGGTTAGCGAGGTGAACGCGAATGTCGGCCAAACCGATGGATTGGGTTCAAGGACCTTGGACCGTAGAGTTGCATACCATAAGCCGTTCGACTTACGATGGGCTGCGTCTTGACGATGTCGTATTTCCTCATTGGATTATCAGCTACGTTCAAGAGGGAAACGTGAGGACGGGAAGCGGAGGGGAATTCCACCGCGTAAAAGCGGGCGAGGTCATGCTTCATCCGCCTAACTTGCCGTTCACGGAGCATGCGGATGGGCGAGGCGCCCATCTGTGGCTTCAGGCGAGTATCCTCTGCTCGCATCATCTTGATTTGCTGCAGCTCTATCGCGTTAGTCCGGTCGTCGCGATTCCCGAGCCCGTAAAGTTCGAGAAGGTGTTTTTTCAACTCCAATCCGCATGGAGCAACCGCAAGCAATCGTTCAGGGATCTGAAGCTCACGTCGGGTATGCTGCAATTGACGGAGCAAATACTGGCCGGTTGGGAGAACGCGGGAAGCGTCGAACGTTCGGAAGCGTACGAGAGCGAGGGGAACCGATATGCCCGACTCGTCGGGCATATGTCTTCGCGGCTAGCGGACAAGCTCGATCGGGAGCAACTGGCCGCTTACGTGCGCTTAAGCCCCAATTACCTGGATCGCGTCTTTCAGGCCGAATACGGGCTAACGCCCATGCAGATGCTGAGGGACTTGCGTTTGAAGCATTCGAGGCTACTTCTCCAACGAAGCGAGGAAACGCTGGAATCGATCGCCCTTCAATGCGGCATGAACGATGCCTCTTACTTGTGCAAGCAGTTCAAGAAACATTACGGAATGCTTCCCGGACAATATCGCGAGCTTGCGTTAAGCGCCCAAGCGGAAGATTTGTACGGCGGCACCGCCGGGGGCGTACGTCGTCATTATCGTTGAAGCGATGAAAAACATCGTAACAATTGTTTTTTTCTAGTAAACCGCACTTCTTACGATGAAAAACATTCTATCGGCGACCAAATGGACGAGAAATGGCAGAATTTCGCCTTGATGCGATGAAAAACATCGTAACACTTGCTTTTTTCTAGAAAACCACACTTCTTACGATGAAAAACATTCTATCGGTGACCAAATGGACGAGAAATGGCAGAATTTTTCCTTCATGCGATGATAAACATCGTAACGGTCGGAACCCCGCTATTGTGCTGTTAAACTTCCGAAATGCATCGACACAGAATAACGACCGGTGGGATTGGCTGATAGAGGCGTTCCGGTTTGAAAATGCGATTATCGCCCCTCAATGAGGGGCGATTTTCTATGTTCGCCAGTATCGATTGACGATGCGGTTGCGTCTCATTCTTTTTATTGATATGAACAAAAAGCCACTCGAATGAGTGACTAGGAATTCTTAATATGTGTAACATCTTCTATTACTCAGATACCATTCCTATGATTAAGAGCAAGGCCATCAATACAATAACACTTCCGCCTATCGAAATACCTGTTATCGAGAATCCTTTTTTTGGACTTTTTCGAATAGAGACTAATCCGAATATCAATGCCAAAATAGAAATGAGAAAACTTAAGAGTACAACAGATCCTGCGGCTGCGCTTGTGTCTCCAGGTAAAGCGGAAACGACAAAAAGCAAAAAGAAAAATGCTCCGCCGATTATACCTAACACTAACGAGGCGGTAGCCAATCCAGTTCTATGAACCGGTTCAGGAACTCGTATGATTTCTTTGGGAGTTACGGTATCTTCCCTGTATTCAATATTCTCATTCATACACTCACCCCCAGTTAGATAGACTCATTCGACAAAAGGATATAAATTCCTTTTTCTTGTCGAAGTATGTCTAACAAGGGGCTGGTGTACCACCGAATTCCATCTTGAACCGAAAAGATTATCCCCGGTTGAGAAATTCGTAATCAAAGTGGTAGCATAGGGGGATAGAAAAGAGGGATAGCGAAAGGGGAAGGCAGCATGCTAGGCTTGGCGATATTGCTCGGATACGAGCTCATCGGCTATGTTTTTCATCAATTTCTGGGTGTTCCGTTGCCCGCGAACGTGATCGGACTGATTCTATTATTCGTATCCTTGATGCGGGGATGGGTTAAGCTGGAATGGATCGAACAGCCTGCTCGGTTTTTGCTGAAGCATATGATGATTTTCTTTGCCCCGACGATCGTCGGGGTGCTTGTTTTCGCCGACCGCATCGGCGAGGAATGGGCGGCGATCTCGATTAGTCTGGTAGGAAGCACGATTGTCGTGCTTCTGCTTACGGGTTGGACGACGACGTGGCTGGCGAAAGAGAGGCAACGAGATGACATCGCTTGAACAACTGACCTCGACGCCTTTGTTTGGGGTGGCGGCAACGGTAATCTTTTATGCGGCGGCTCAGTTGCTGAATCGGAAATGGAATTGGTTGCACCCGTTGTTTTTGACGGCGGGCGGTCTGATCGTTTTACTTGTGTTATGTGGAATTCCGTACGAGGAATACAAAGGCGGAGGGGATATTGTCGGTTTCTTCCTAGGTCCGGCGACGGTCGCGCTGGCCGTCCCGTTGTACGAATCATTGAAACGGCTACGGGGTAAAATCCGGGCTGTCGTAATTGGCGTGACGATCGGTTCCTTGTGCGGAATCGTATCCGTTGCCGTCCTGACTTGGGCACTAGGAGCCACAAAGGATACGGTATTGTCCATGCTGCCGAAATCCGCGACGTCTCCGATCGCCATCGAGCTCTCTCGCCAACTAGGAGGCTCTCCGGAGCTCGGCGGAGTGTTCGCCGTGCTGACCGGGCTGTTGGGAAGCATGCTGGGTCCTGCATTGTTGCGTTTCGCGCGAGTGCGCGGCGACATCGGCATCGGAACGGCCGTCGGTACCGCGGCGCATGGAATCGGTACGGCCCGGCTATTGAGGGACTCGGAGACGCAGGGTGGCATTAGCGGTTTCGCGATGAGCTTATCCAGCATCATTACGCCGATTTTATGTATCCCGATTTATTGGCTGACGTAACATGGCTGTCTCTTACAGTAATAATATCCGATGAATGGGAAGGAGCATGAATATGAAGTTATCCGTGTGCGTGGATGCCGTCTATAACGGCAGAGGATTCGAAGAGAGCGTTCGTTCGATCGGGGAACTGGGGTACGACACGATCGAGTTCTGGACTTGGTGGGATAAAGATTTGGACGACGTCAGTCGCGTCGTGCGGGAGGCCGGAGTTAGCATTGCGTGCTTCTGCACGAAATTCGTCTCTCTCGTCGATTCTTCGAAACGCGAGGAATACATTCAAGGGCTGGAGGAGTCGATCGCGGCGGCGAAGCGGCTGGATTGCCGGGCGTTAATCTCGCAAGTCGGTAACGAGCTAAAGGATGTTTCAAGAGAAGAGCAACGGCGTTCGCTTGTCGAAGGGTTGAAGGCTTGCGTTCCTCTGCTGGAGCGGGAGGGCATGACGTTGCTCGTCGAGCCGCTTAATCTTCTGGTCGATCATCAGGGCTATTATTTGGCATCGTCCGAGGAAGCCTTCGGAATCGTTCGCGAGGTCGGCAGCAAACACGTTAAAGTTCTGTTCGACATCTACCACCAGCAGATTACGGAAGGGCACCTGATCTCGACGATTCAAGCGAATATCGAATGGATCGGCCACTTCCATGCGGCCGGGAATCCGGGACGCCACGAATTAAACTTCGGGGAAATCCATTACCCTGCCGTGTTCGACGCTATTCGGGTTACCGGATACGAGGGATACGTGGGCTTGGAGTATTTCCCGTTGCGCGAGCCTGAAGAGGGATTAAGGGAATTGGAATGGCGAGCGCTGTAGTCCGGTAAAACCTAACTGCAGAGCTCCGGAGTGACTTGGCAAGCGTTGTAGTGCGGTAAAACCTAATTGCAGAGCTCAGGAGTGGATTGGCGAGCGCTGTAGTCCGGTAAAACCTAACTGCAGAGCTCTGGAGTGACTTGGCGAACGCAGTAGTCCGATAAAACCTAACTGCAGCGCTCAGGAGTGGAGTTGCGAGCGCTGTAGTGCGGTAATACCTAATTGCAGAGCTTCGGAGTGACCCGGCAAGCGCTGTATTCCGGTAAAACCTAACTGCAGGGCTATTCCAACTACAGCGCTCCCCAGCAACTCCCAGCAGCCCAATAGTTTGACCAACTCAAACTACAGCGCTCCCCAGTAACTCCCTGCAGATAATTAGTTTGACCAACTCCAACTACAGCGCTCCCCAGTAACTCCCAGAAGCCAAATAGTTTGACTAACTCCAACTACAGCACTCCCAAGCAACTCCCAGCAGATAATTAGTTTGACTAACTCCAACTACAGCGCTCCCCGGTAACTCCCAGCAGTAAACTAGTTTGACTAACTCCAACTACGATGCTCCCCAGCAACTCCCAGCAAATGAATAGTTTGACCAACTAAAACTACAGCGCTCCCCAGTAACTCCTAGCAGATAATTAGTTTGACTAACTCCAACTACGGCGCTCCCCAGTAACTCCCGGCAGATAATTAGTTTGATTAACTCCAACTACGTGCTCCCCAGTAACTCCCAGCAGATAATTAGTTTGACCAACTCCAACTACAGCTCTCCCAAGTAACTCCCAGCAGCTAAATAGTTTGACTAACTCCAACTACGATGCTCCCCAGTAACTCCCAACAGCCAAATAGTTTGACTAACTCCAACTACGGCTCTTCCAAGCAACTACCAGCAGATAATTAGTTTGACTAACTCCAACTACAGCGCTCCCCAGTAACTCCCAGCAGTAAACTAGTTTGACCAACTCAAACTACAGCGCTCCACAGCAACTCCCAGCAGCCAAATAGTTTGACTAACTCCAACTACGGGCTCTCCCAAGTAACTCCCAGCAGCCAAATAGTTTGACTAACTCCAACTACGGCTCTTCCAAGCAACTACCAGACTCCCCGGCGAGTAGGTTGTGGCACTCCCAGAGACTTCGATTCTAGCAACCATCCCGCCCAGCGTTCTCCGCCTCTCAATCCCTGCCCTGCTGCCAGAGCTTGCGATAGGCAAGCGGCGTATGCGTTTCGCGGTCGCGGAATAGGTTGATGAAGTGGCTGACGTTGTCGATTCCGACGTCGGCGGCGATCTCGGATACCGGCATGTCGGTGAAGCGAAGTCTTTCCTTGGCCCGCGTGATTCGGACATTGATCAAGTATTCGTTAGGGGAGAAACCCGTGTGCCGTTTGAACTCTTTGGATAGGTGATACTTGTCGATCGCGTAAGCGGCCGCGACGGCTTCCAAGGATAGTCTCTCGGAGTAACGCCGATCGTAGTGGTTCATTACGTCGCGCACGAACGAAGGCATACCGACATCGGACGATTCCCGATATTGACCCGTTAGCAGAAGCTCGGTAAGCAGGTCGACGATTAACCGGGAACCCGCGAGCTCGGTTTGGATCGTTTTGTGCCGGTGGATCTCGACGAGCTCGCGAAGAAGATCCGGCACTCTTGACCCGCCAGGCAGCGCAACGACCGGGTTGCCAGCCGTCGCGAACCTGTCGTAATAAGCGCGCGAGGAGCTCCCGTCGAAATGAATCCACAACATCTCCCATAGATCGTCGCTGTCGGTCCGATAATACTGATATTTTCGGCAATCGATATAGAAAAGCTGTCCGGGTCGCAGCGTGTAAGTTCGATCTCCGTAAACCAAGCTTCCCGTTCCGCCGAGCGTATACAGAATCAAATAAGAGTCAAGATTGACTCGCTCGGTGAAATAAGAAGGCAGCGTGCGGAAGAACCCGGTCTCCTGTACGTAATACAGTGAAGCTTTGGCGAACGCGGAGGGCGTCGCCATGACGCGCACGGAATCCTCGGACCAGTCGTAGGAAGCTTTCTCCAGATACTCTCTCATGCGAGATGATGCCACCCCAAGATACTATGATTTTTGCCCAAGATCATTGGATGTTTTCAGAGATGAAAGCATTTACAATCTTGTTATAGAACCATTATTCCATACAAATACGAGGTGGTAAACATGTCGCTCCATACTCCAATCAAACCAGCCCGCAAAGCGCGTATCGGCCTTTACAGCGTCGGGCTGCGTGCCTACTGGGAGCAATTCCCGGGGCTTAGAGAACGATTAATCGAATACGGCAAATTCATTGAAACCCGGATGTCCCAATGGGGGGAGGTCTACAATTATGGATTAGTCGATACGGAGAGCGAAGGCCGGCGGGCCGGCGAATGGTTGAACGGCAACAACGTCGATCTGGTGTTCTGCCACGTGGCCACGTATACGACGAGTTCTACCGTATTGCCCGTGCATCAGCTGTGCCAAGCGCCGGTCGTTTTCCTCAACCTCCAACCTACCGACCGAATCAATTACGACGAATCGACGACCGGAGAATGGCTCGCGCATTGCGGAGCGTGCCCGGTTCCGGAATTCGCGAACGTGTTCAACCGCGCCCGCATTCCTTTCCGCGTCGTGAACGGGATGCTCGGTCTCGACTATACGCCCGCCATTTCCCTCACGAATGAAACGACTAACCTCAAGCCCGAGGCGATAAAAGCTTGGCGCGAGATCGAGGAATGGGTTCGGGCGGCTTCCGTCCCTCGCGCGCTGAAGCATAGCCGTTTCGGGTTCCTCGGAAATACGTATAGCGGGATGCTCGACATGTACAGCGATTTTACGATGATTCAAGCGCAAACCGGACTGCACGTCGAGGTGCTGGAGATGTGCGATCTGGATCGGATGTTGAAGGACGTCACTCCGGAACAAGTGAAACAAAAGCTGGAAACCGTTCATGAAATGTTCCAGATCAGCGGAGATTCGCCTTCGGACCCGATCGCGAGGAAGCCGAGCGAGGAACAGCTGGAGTGGTCGTGCCGCGTCGCGGTGGCTCAAGAAAGGCTTGTTCGCGAATTCGACCTGGATGCGTTAAGCTACTATTATCACGGCGCTCCGGGCGGCGAGTACGAGAAGCTGCAAGGCGGCTTTATCGTGGGTCATTCCTTGCTGACGGCGCGCGGCATTCCTTGCTCCGGCGAAGGCGATCTGAAGACGGCAGTCGCTATGAAAATATGCGATATTCTTGGAACCGGAGGCAGCTTCTCCGAGATTGTCGTCGTCGATTACGTCGACGGAACGATACTGCTCGGCCACGACGGTCCTTTCCACATCGCGATAGCCGAAGGCAAGCCAATCTTAAGGGGCATGGGGCTCTATCATGGAAAGCAGGGAACAGGAGTCTCGGTCGAAGCAAAGGTGAAGACCGGACCGATCACGACGCTGAACGTGACGCAGACCGGCGACGGACAACTGAAGCTGATCATTAGCGAGGCGGAGTCGACGGACGGCCCGATCATGAGAATCGGGAACACGCAGACGCCGGTAAAATTCCGACTGCCCCCTGACTCCTACATGTCCCGTTGGTTCGCCGAGGCGCCGACGCATCATTGCGCGATGTCGATCGGCCATAACGGCTCGCTCTTCGCGAAGGTCGGCGAATTAATGCAAATGAATTATGTTACGATAGGAGAAAGATAAGCAGACAAGAATGAAGCGGGGGAGTCGGCGTGTACCGAATATTCTCGACGATCGCGGCGCTCGCGATGCTATTCGCGGCCGTCTTGCTGGCGACTTCCTGCCAAGCCCGGTCGGCCAAACCTTACGAGCTGATCTACTCGATGGATAAAGAGAAGGGGCAGCCCACCGGGCAAGCGCAACCGCAACCGTCCGAGACGAGCGGACCGGCAAAGAAATTCAAGATCGCGTTCGTGCCCAAAGGCACGGAGCTGAACGATTATTTCGCGTACGCGGTCGAGGGAGCGCAGGAGGCCGGGCGAAGTCTCGGCGTAGACGTTATCGTCGCCGGCTCCAAAACGGCGGACGCCGACCTGCAGATCGAGAGCTTGAAGAAGCTAATCGCGGATAAGGTCGATCTCATCGCGATCTCGGCCAACGATCCGGTTAAGCTCGTGCCCGTGCTGCGCGAGGCGATGAACCAGGGCATCAAGGTGATTACGTGGGACGCGGATACGGAACCGGAGGGCCGAACCTTTTTCGTGAACATGGTCGATCCGGAAGTGCTCGGAAGGCATCTGCTCGATACGCTGGCGCTCGCGATGGGCGAGAAGGGCAACTATGCGATCATGACGGGTTCTTTTTCCGCGGCAAACTTGAACGAATGGCTGAAATGGATTCACGTCCAGCAGAAAGAATATTACCCGGACCTCCATCTCGTCGCGACGGTGGCGAACGACGACGACAAAGAGAAGGCATACGACGTCGCCAAGCAACTTCTAACCGACTATCCGTCCCTTGACGGAATACTCGGCAACTCCTCAGTGGGCCCTCCTGGAGCGGCCAAAGCGGTGCGGGAAGCGGGCAAAGCCGGCAAAGTAAAAGTAGTCGGCCTGTCGAATCCGAACCTGATGCGTCCATTCCTGCACGACGGCTCCGCGCAGATCGCGACGCTATGGAGTCCGAAGAAGCTCGGCTATTTGACGATCGTGCTCGCGATCGATTATTTGAACGGCCGAAAGCCGGCCGATGGTCAGGAAGTCGAAGGCGTAGGGAACATTCGGGTGAACGGGGACATGGTCATTATGGGCGAGCCGCTTGATTTTACGCCGGATAACGTAGATCAATATGATTTTTAGAAGATGGCGCGGACTGAAGTTCCGCAATTATCCGCTCGTATATAAATTGATCGTCACTTATATTCTGCTTACGGTCGTTCCAATGTCGCTGCTCGTCTACGTGTCGTACACCCAGTATGCGCGATCCGTCGAGGAACAAATCGGCGAATACATGCCCAAGTTCCTTTACCAGGCAAACGCGGACATCGAAAAGCATATTCAGGAGCTGACGACCCTTCCGGAGATTTTGTTCAACTCGGAAAATATTTTAAGCATCTTAAGACGGACGTCGTACGAGAAAAGGTCGGATTTGAACAAAGACCAGTACAACATGAACAGTTACTTGGCCCGGACGTATACGAACGGGAGGAACGCCGACGTACTCGGCGTGTTCGTCGTCTCGAACGACCGGGTGTTCTACAGTTCCAAAGCCGGCTTCAAAGAACCGAATTGGACGCAAACGATCGGCGAATACGCCGTTCCAAACCGGGACCCGAGCGGGAAGTCTAGCATTCTGCTGCCTGCGGACGTGAAGCTGCATTTCGATACGGATACTCCGTACGTGTTCATCCGCAAGCCGATCAACGACGACGACAATCGTAAAAGCCTGGGCACGATGCTCATCGCGGTCGATTTGTCGTTCATCGACGACATCGTGCGCAACTTCGAGACGAACGAGCGGGCCGATCTTTGGGTGATGGATCCCGCCGGTCGCATCGTATACCATACGGACCGCTCGCTGATCGGCACGGTCGATCGGGAGAAAAACCTATACCCCGTTCTGAACGGAAGCTTCCGCAAAAGCGTCGAAGGGGAGCCGGCGAAGCTGGTCAGCGTCAACCAGGAAACGAAGATCGGCTGGGTGCTCGTGCACAGCATTCCCTTGCACGATCTGACGCAACGGGCTGATTTGATCCGGAATGTGACGATCTTCGTGTTCATAGCGATCGTCATCGCGGCGTCCGCGATCGCCGTCGTCATATCTTACAACATGACTCGTCCTCTGAAGAAGCTAAGCGGACTGATGAAAACGGTCGAGATGGGCGACCTTCAAGTCGACTTGAAGGTGCAGAGCGGGGACGAAGTCGGCACGCTGGCCCGCAGCTTCAATTCGATGATCGCCACGATCCGAGAGCTCATTCACAAAAACTATCAGATCGAGATCCGGCAGAAGGAAGCCGAGCTCTACGCGCTTCAGTCGCAGATCAACCCGCATTTCATGTACAACACGCTGGAGACGATCGGCATGGCCGTAGAGGAAGGGGAAACGGAGCAAGTCGTCGATATGGTGACGCTGCTCGGACGGATGTTGCGCTTCTCCGTCTCCAACCAGTCCAAATCGGTAACGATCGCGGAGGAAGTACAGCACGTGAGGGACTACTTGACGATCCAGAAATTCCGTTTCGAAGAGCGGGTGCATTTCGAGATCGTGCAGGTAATGACCGATAAGGACCTGCAATCGTTCTTCACGCCGAAGTTCATTCTGCAGCCGATCGTCGAGAACGCCATCAAATACGGACTCGAGACCCGAAAGGCGCTCGACATCCATATCGCGGTCAGCGAGGAATTCGGCGCGAAATCGGGCAAGCGGGACATTGTGCTGCGTATCCGGGACAACGGTCCGGGCATCGAGCCGGAGAGGCTAAGCGAGCTGGAACAATCGCTCAAGAAAATCACTTTCGAAGGACGCGACGCCCATTTCGGCCTCAACAACGTCAATTCGCGCATCGTCATGATGCACGGAACCGATTACGGCTTGCAATTGCACAGTATCGTCGGCAAAGGTACCGAAGTCATTATCCGAATTCCGAAAACACGAGGAGAGGAGCTCCCGAATGCAGACGATTAAAACGTTGATCGTAGACGACGAAGCCCGCATTCGGCGCGGCATCGAGAGGCTTGTGCTCTCCTGCGGAGAGGAGTGGGAAGTCGTCGCGACCGCCGGAGACGGCTTGGAAGCACTCGATTGTTTCGCGGCGGCGGACGGCGATATCGACCTGCTGATCACCGACGTCAAGATGCCCGAGATGGACGGCTTGACCTTGATCAAGGAAGCTAAGAAACAATATTCTTTCTATCCGCTGCTCATTAGCGGGTACGACGACTTCACTTACTTGCAGGCGGCGATTCGCGAGGGTGCGGTCGATTATTTGCTAAAGCCTGTCGACCGCGAACAGTTCCGCCAGCGGATGGAGGAGATCGGCAAGATCGTCGACACAGGCCGGTACCAGAAGCATAAGCAGGGCGAGATGGAGCGCGACGAGAAGAAGCTCGCTCATACGAAGCAGACGCAGACGCTGAGCTACATCGCTTCTATGGACATCGACGCCAGCACGCTCGGGTACTGGGTGGACGATTTTCCGAAGGGTTCGTATCTTCTGTTCGACGTACGACTGGACACCCTTCCTGTAAAGTCGCGCAGCTACAGAGCGAACGACTGGAAGGCGTATTATTACGCGATGGAAAATATCGTGGCCGAGCTGCTCGGCGAGTTCGCGACGGACGGCCGGGGCGGATGGAGCTGGCGCGGCGGAGAGTCGGATTTCTGGCTGCTGCTGCATCTTCCGGTCGAAGGTTTAGAAGGCGGCGCGGATTGGGAAGAAGCGGCCGACAAGCTCGCTTCCGACATTCGTTCCGCCATCCGGAAGTTTACTCCGTTCACCGTGTCGGTCGCCTACGGGGATGCGATCGAGGATTTGTACTTGCTGCCGGAGGCGAAACGTCAAGCGATCGCGCTGATGAACTACCGTTTCCTTAACGGAGGCAACCGGACATATCGTCCATCCCCAGAGCTCGGCTCCGGTTCCGCGGCCATGGACAAGGACCTGTCGGCGATCGCCCAGAAACTGAAGCGGGCGGTGGAACAAGGGAGTCCGGAGCAAGCGGAGGAGCAGACGAAGGCGATGTTCGAACTGCTCGAACGGGCGACCTCGCCTTCGTATTTGCAGGCGGCGGTGCAGAACGCGCTCGTGCTCGTCCACTCGGCCGGCCTGGAAAGCGTGCCGGGCATCGCCGACGCCGCGCCAATCGAAGACGAGCTGTCGCGGGTCGCGAGAGCGACGAACCTGCACGAGCTGAGGATGTGCGTGAAACAGGCGACGGACAACGTCATCGGCTACATCCGCAAATCCCGCGAAAGCGGCAACGCGAAGCCGGTCGAACAGGCGAAGTCGTGGATCAAGGAACAGCTCGACCAAGAGCTGACGATCAAACGCATCGCCGATCATGTCTATATGAATCCGACCTACTTCAGCGAAGTGTTCAAGCTGCAGACGGGCGAGACGGTTCTCGATTACGTGACCCGACAACGAATGGCGCTCGCGAAGGAGCTTCTGGGCGATCCGAGGTTAAAACTGCAGGAAGTGTCCGGCAAGGTCGGCTACCAGGACGTCAAATATTTCGGCAAACTGTTCAAGCAATGGACGGGGCAGACCCCGTCGAAGTACAGGGAGAGAACGCATGGGGGAGGAGAATCGTCGAATGGCAATGAGCAATAAGTTCGCATGGACGTGGAAGATCAAAGAAGAATGTCTCGAGGAATACGTCGCGCTGCATCTCGCCCCTTGGCCGGAGATCATGTCGGAGCATTCGCGGGCGGGCATCCGGAATTATTCGATTTTCCAGAACGGGAACCAGTTTTTCTATTGTTTCGAATGCGATGACGTCGAAGCCGCGTTCAGGATCATCGACGGGAGCGAAGCTTGCAACCGCTGGAACGCGATCACCTCGAAGATGGTCGAAGGCTCGTTCGACTTCGCCGACGCGGAACCGATCAAACCGATGCGCGAAGTATTTTACTTGAAGTGAGTGAAGATAGGAGTTCCTCTCCGGCGAAGGCCGAGGAGGGACTCCTTTTATAGTCGGCGTGACGAATAAAATAAAGCCGCCTGATTTAGGCGGCTAAAATCTTAATGCAGAGGTTTTTCCTTATATTCTTCTAGCCAGTAGTCGTAATATTCGTTTTCCCATTTCGTACCGTCATAATAATCCACTTCTTTTACGCAAGAAAGCACTGTTTTTATTCCATGCGATTCGTCAAGAGACCACCCATTATTTTTTCCGAACGTTCCGTTCGGGACGATATTTACATTTTCCGCGTTACCGTCAAATTCAAAATTAGCGTTCGAAAAACTGAATTGAGTTTTGATTTTTAAGGGCAGACCGTTGGAATCGTACGCTAAACTTGCGACAATCATATTTTTTACAGTTTTTCCGAACTGGTTCTTTACGATCACCTGTATCATGTCAGGATACAAAGCTTTGTAATCCGCGCTTTGGACAATAATTCCGGCCTTCTCCACGACAACCTCTTGGTGCTCTTTCGCTTTTTGTAGTTTTATTGTTCTTTCTACTGCTTTCTTTTCTTCGTTTTTCTTATCGTAAACTGCTTTCTTCGCAACTAGGTCATAGTCATCCGGAATAATGCTCAATGCTTCGTTAATAGACATTAGGGCTTCTTCGAATTGTTCTTCCGACGCTTTTTTCTCAGCATCGTTGATTAATGTCGTTTTATAATCTGTCGAAGCTTGGCTAATTAATGTTTGAGCATTCGTGTAGTTGGAATCGCTTTTGATAACTTTTTTAAATTCGTGCAGGGCGTCCGCGAAACGATCGTTCTTCAAAAATTCGTTACCGTTTTTAAATGCAATTCTAGAATCGTTAAGGTTGTTTACTTCCCTTTGGGATTCGCTAACCTTCGCGGATAATAGATTTGTTTTGCTAATGGTTTCTAACCTGTTTTTGGCGAAAAGATAATCGATTTTCCCTTCGGCAAAATCTTCTGCTATTTTCTCGATATCCGAGTTGAGGAAGGCTTCAATATCGGATTCTTTATCTAAATCGCCTTTGATCTCCTTATTGTAAACAAGAATAGCGTCTTCGTACTTGCTATCCCCGATTGCATCCTTAAATACTTTTACGGGAGTAGCTCTTATTGAGTCTATCCAAAAAATGCCGGCAATCACGATCGCTATTACGGATAGGCTTGTCGTGATATACCATTTTGCTTTCTTAGTTAAAAATTCCCCCCTCGGCTTTACGCCAATCTTATTCCCGCACTTATTACAAAAGACACTTTCTTCGCTCAATTCATTTCCACACCTAGCGCATTTTATCAACTTTTTCAGCGTCTCCATTCTTCTCCGAATTTCATATGTCTCTTTATAGGATTCTATGACTATCAGATCATATAACTAGTACAAATGGCACTCTGAATATATCACGGCCCCCTAAATGTTGGCAATATTCGAGGTTGTGGGTGAGTGAGTTGCCTGCGACTTACTTTTTGTTACTCGCTGCTCCATCGCCCTCTCTCTCTCTCTCTCTAGATGACTCCCTTTTCCTTCCAAGCTTTAACGGATTTATTAACCAGCATTAATTCCGCCGCATCATCCGAAGGCTCTCCCCCCAACCCGACATCTGTCTCCTATGGACGCCGACCGATCGCCTGTATCGTTAGGTTATGAGATTCAGACACCTAGAAATAGACAAGGAGGAGAACGAGCGATGGCGGAATCCGAATTCGTGCTCGAATTAAAGGGCATCACGAAAATTTTCCCCGGAGTCAAGGCGCTGGACGACGTCTATTTCAAGCTGAAGCGCGGCGAGATTCATGCCTTGATGGGAGAGAACGGCGCGGGAAAATCGACCTTCATCAAGGTCATTACCGGCGTGCATTCCCCCGAGGAAGGCGAGATGTACCTGAACGGGCAGAAAGTGGCGTTCACCCACCCGACAGACGCGCAGAAAGCGGGAATCGCGGCGATCTACCAACATGTCACCAACTATCCTGACCTTAGCGTCACGGAAAATATATTCATGGGCCACGAGAAAGTGCAACGCGGTACGGGTCGGATCAAGTGGAGCGCGATGCATCAGGAAGCGGGGCGGCTCTTGAAGGAGCTCGGCGCGAGCTTCAGCCCGAAGACGCTGATGGGCGCGCTGAGCGTTGCCGAGCAACAGATCGTCGAGATCGCCAAGGCATTGTCCGTGGACGCCAAGATCATCATCATGGACGAGCCGACTGCGGCGCTTACGAAGAACGAGAGCGAAGAACTATACCGGATCGCGGAACGGCTTCGCGACAACGGCGCTTCGATCATATTTATTTCCCACCGCTTCGAAGATATGTATCGGCTGGCGAGCAAAGTGACCGTATTCCGCGATTCGAAATATATCGGCACGTGGAACGTTGACGAGATTTCGAATGCCGATCTGATCGTGGCGATGGTCGGACGGGAAATCTCGCAGCTATTTCCGAAGAAGGAAGCGCAACTCGGCGAGGAACTGCTTCGCGTCGAAGGGCTTGGCAAGACGGGATACTTCGGAGATATCGGCTTTACGCTAAGGCGTGGCGAGATTCTCGGCTTGACCGGGCTCGTCGGAGCGGGCCGAACGGAAGTGTGCCAGACGCTCGTCGGCGTCGAGAAGTACGACAAGGGCAAGGTAATCTACAAGGGCAAGGAACTAAAGATCCGCGGCCCGCGGGAGGCACTACAACAAGGCATCGGCTACTTGCCGGAAGATCGCCAGAAGCAAGGTCTCGTCCTGCAATGGGAAATCGGACGCAATATTACGCTGCCGACGCTTGAGAACTATACGCGCAACGGAGCGATCAATACGCGCAAAGAACTTGAGATCGCCAAACGGCTCGCGGAGAAAGTAAGCGTCAAAGCGAAAAGCGTGTTCGATCTCGTCAGTTCGCTGTCGGGAGGCAATCAGCAGAAAGTCGTATTCGCAAAGTTGCTGGCTTCCGAGCTCGATGTGCTCATTCTCGACGAACCGACCAAAGGCGTCGACGTCGGGGCGAAGTCGGCGATCTACGAGATGATAAGCGATCTCGCCGTGGCGGGATACGGCATTATCCTCGTCTCGTCGGAGATGCCGGAAATTATCGGCATGTGCGATCGGGTCGCGGTCATGCGCGAAGGCCGGATCACGGCAACGCTCGATCGTAACGGTTTGACGCAAGAAGCGATCCTGCAGGCGTCTATGGACGATTCGGGATCGCGAGATCACGCAGCAAGGGGGACTGGAGCATGAGCGCGAACGTGCAATCGGCTAGCCCGACAGAAGGAAAAGCAAGCACCGGGCGTACGATAAGCGCCTTAATCGCCAAATTCAGAGAACTCGGATTGCTCGCGTTCATCGTCATACTGGCCGTGGGCGTTCAATTTCGTAACCCGAGTTTCCTTACCTGGGAGAACTTGACCGACATCGCTACGAATACGGCGATTCTAAGCATACTGTCCGTCGGCATGATGCTCGTCATCATTACGAGAGGAATCGACCTGTCCATCGGCGCGACGCTCGCGTTCGCGGGCATGGTCTCAGCGTTGACCGTTAAGCATAACCCTGGCTTGAATCCTGTCGCCGCGTTATTGATCGGCGTCGGTATCGGCATCGGATGCGGGCTTGTCATCGGCTTCCTCGTCTCTTGGGTGAAGATTCTGCCGATCATCGCGACGCTTGGCATCATGAACGTCTTTCGCGGATTTACGTTCGAAGCAAGCGGCGGCAAATGGGTTAGCGCCCATCAGATGCCGACGAGCTTCAAGTCGATCGCGACCGGTTCTTTTCTAGGCATTAACAATTTGATTCTAATCGCTATCGTCATCTATATCGTCGCTTATTATTTCGTCAGTCATACCCGGACCGGGCGCCGGATTTACGCGGTCGGCAGCAATCCGGACTCGGCGGAAGTGAGCGGCATTCGCACCGGCCGCATTCTGTTGCTCGTGTACACGATCATGGGCGGCTTAGCCGGATTGGCTGGCGTACTGTGGGTTTCCAAGTTCGCTTCCGCGCAAGGGGATACGGCATCCGGTTACGAGCTCAGCGTTATCGCGGCATGCGTGCTCGGCGGCGTAAGCATCGCGGGCGGCGTAGGCAAAATTTCCGGCATTCTGCTTGGTTCGATACTGCTCGGCATTCTGAACAACGCTTTGCCGATGATCAACGTGTCCGCGTTCTGGCAAATGTTCATCCAAGGCGCGATCATTCTCATCGCCGTTCTGGTCAACGCGCTCGTCAAGCGGGGCATCGACCGCAATAACCTGATGAGGAGGAAAATCTAAGCCATGGAACAGAGACTGCTTACGAACAAAAAAGAGTTTAAGGCGAAGGGCTTTATCCTCCAGTGGGAATGGCTGCTCGTCGCCCTGATCGTTGCCATGTTCGTGATGAACTCCAACTTGTCCGAGTATTTCTTCCAATACGATAATCTTCGCGACGCCACGATGGGTTTCCTCGACAAAGCATTCATCGTACTGCCGATGGTATTCATCATCATGATGGGCGACATCGATATTTCCGTCGGCTCGATTATCGCACTGTCGTCGGTCGTGATGGGCGACTTGTACGCCCATGGCGTGCCGATGCCCCTGGCGATGATAATCTGTCTGGCCGTCGGCACGCTGTGCGGTTGGATCAACGGTATGCTCATCGTCAGATACAAGGAGCTTTCGGCGGTTATCGTCACGCTGGCGACGATGACCATCTACCGGGGAATCGCCTACATCTTGCTGAAGGATCAGTCGGTCGGTAAATTCCCGAGCTGGTTCAAGTTCCTTGGCTGGGATTACGTCGGCACGCTGCCGTTCATCCTGATCGTCTTCGCGGTATTCGCGATCGCTTTCGGTTTGCTGCTTCATAAGACGCCGTTCGGCAGAAGAGTGTACGCGATCGGCAACAATCCGACCGCGGCCCGTTTCTCAGGCGTACGGGTCGATCGGATCAAGGTCATCGTCTTCACGCTGGCGGGATTGATGTCCGCGGTTACGGCTTTGTTCCTGACATCCCGGATGGGCAGCACTCGTCCGAACATCGCAACCGGCTACGAGCTCGAAGTCATCGCGATGGTCGTTCTCGGCGGAGTCAGCACGGCGGGCGGCAAAGGAAGGATGATCGGCGCGATTCTCGCGGTGTTCTTGATCGGCTTCCTGCGTTACGGTCTCGGACTCGTGAACGTGTCCGCGCAAATGCTGCTCATTATTCTCGGCGGGCTGCTGATCGTATCGGTCGCTATCCCGCAACTGAAAAGTCGCTTCGCGATTAAGCGAAAGGCTTAAGAAGTAAGGCGAAAGCGTTGCAAGTTAACCGCGTTACATCACGGTCTATGGACCGTTTTGTATAAAAGATGAGAGCCAAAAAAGGGAGGAAAAGAAAGTGAAAAAGTTTCTCGTAACCTGCCTTACCGTCGTCATGCTGATGACGATCGTCGCAGCCTGCGGCAACAATAATAACAACGGCAACAAGGGGTCATCCGCAAGTCCGCAAGCCAGCAATGCCGCTTCTCCGTCCGGAGATTCCGGCGCGAAGAAGAAATTCGCTATTATTTTCAAAAATACCGGTAACCCGTACGGCGAAAAAGAAATGGAAGGCTACAAGAAAGCGGTTGAAGAGCTCGGATACGAAGCGATCCTGAAGGCGCCGGATCAACCGACGGCCGAAGCTCAAATCTCGATGATCGAAGAGCTGATCTCCCAGAAAGTCGACGCTCTCGCGATCGTCGCCAACGATCCGGACGCGCTTCAACCGGCATTGGAGAAAGCCATGAAAGCCGGCATTAAAGTCATTTCCCTGGATTCCGCGGTTAACGCGGCAAGTCGTCTCGTGCACATTAACCAAGCGGATCCCGAGCGTATCGGCCGAACGTTGATCCAAGGCGTGGTCGAGATGATCGGCGGCTCCGGAGAGATCGCGATCTTGAGCGCGACTTCCCAAGCGACGAACCAGAACCTATGGATCGAGTGGATGAAAAAAGAACTCGAAGATCCGAAATACGCGAACGTGAAATTGGTTAAAGTGGCATATGGCGACGATTTGCGCGACAAGAGCGTATCCGAAACCGAAGCGCTATTGAAATCGTACCCGAACCTGAAAGGCATCATCGCTCCGACAACGGTCGGTATCGCGGCTGCCGGCAAAGTGTTGACGGATAAAGGCTTGAAAGGCAAAGTTCAGCTTACCGGTCTCGGCTTGCCGAGCGAGATGGCGGAGTATATCGAAAGCGGCGTATGCCCTTGGATGTATCTGTGGAATCCGCTTGACGTCGGTTACCTGTCCGGTTATGTGGCGGACGCGCTCGTGAATGGCACGGTTACCGGAAAAGTCGGCGATAAAGTGACTGCGGGCACGCTAGGCGAGAAAGAAGTCATCGCGGACGGCGACGGCACCCAAGTTATGCTTGGCGATCCGTTCAAATTCGATGCTTCCAATATCGCGGAATGGAAAGCGGTTTATTAAGAAGCGAACTAACGCAACGTAAACAAGGCCGTCCCCAAGGTCTATGACCTAGGGGACGGCCTTGTTTTGCGTTGGAGGAATGGCGGCTTGAGCGAGCTACAGCTGTCCCGCGGGTTCCCTGAGCCGATCTTTGAACTGCTTCGGAGAGCATTCGTTGTAACGGCGGAACATATCGTAGAAGTGCCCGATGTTGGAGATGCCGACCGCGTCGGCGACGTCCGCGATGCTGACGTCGCTCGTGAGGAGCAGTTGCTCGGCTTTCTTGATTCGCTTGTAGACGACGAAGTCGGTGAAAGACATGCCTACGGCTTTCTTGAACGTCTTGATGAAATGCGTATAGCTCATATTGACGATGGCGCTCACTTCGGACACGGAAAGCTTCTCGCTCAGGTTGTCCTCGACGTAGTCTACCGCGGGCTGAAGGCGGCCCAGGAGGCGATTGTCGTTGTAATTGAGCTGCATCCGATCGTCGTTACGCAGCAACAAGAGCAGAATATTCTTGATTCTGGAGGAGACGGCGAGCTCGTAACCGATCCGGGCGTCGTTCATCTCTTGGTAGATTTCATTCATGAGAGCAGAGGTTTGACGGCGGGCTTGTTCGTTATTTTCGAAAATATAGTTCAAGGAACTAAGAGGACGGATGACCTCGGAGAAATGCTGCATGCTATTTAAAGTGCTGAGGTCCCAATATTTGCGAAGATCGATCTGGAAGACGAGATAGCTCAGATGACCGTCTTTCGTCTGCATCGTCAAGTGCGGCTCGGACGATCCGAATAACCCGATGCCCCCTTCGCGCAACACGATCCGCTCCTCGCGGCAGAATACCGTAAGCTCGCCTTTGAGAATGTGAAGGAACTCGATTTCCGGGTGGTAATGCCATTCGGAATAACGTTTCTGCTGCCAGTCCTGTTCTTTTCTGCGGCGAATATCTTCGGGATCAAGGTTATCGGAATCGATCTGCCAGATCCGCATCGCGAGAAAAGGATTCTGGTAGACGACGTGCTCATAGCGCATCTCTGGAAACATATTAAAGCTCCTATTCGGTAAGGTGAGCGACAGGATCGCGTAACGATATCGTAGCATAAACGTTCATTTCCGAATAGGTCACGACAGAATACCGTAATTATTCGATCGAATTGGTAATCGCCTGGAGAACGCGCGTCCACTACAATGAAGGAGGAAAATAACCTAAGGGAGAGTCAACAATGAGCCGATCGATTAACGTAACGATTTGGAACGAACACCGCCACGAGAAAACGAACGAGAAAGTCGCTTCCGTCTATCCGCAAGGTATGCATACCGCAATCGCCGAAGGGCTGGACGTTACGGGTAACGTTCGGATAGCGACATTGGACGATCCGGAGCACGGTTTATCCGACGAGGTTCTGAACGACACCGACGTTCTCGTCTGGTGGGGACATATGGCGCATGACGAAGTTCAAGATGACATCGTGGAGCGGGTACGCCAGCGCGTGCTGAAAGGCATGGGGCTGATCGTGCTTCACTCGGGTCATTTTTCGAAAATATTCAAGAAGCTCATGGGAACGTCTTGCGATCTGAAATGGCGCGAGGCGGACGAGAAGGAGCGTATCTGGGTAGTGAATCCGGGCCATCCGATCGCGGACGGCATCGGCGAATACATCGAGCTTCCGCAGGAAGAGATGTACGGAGAGCATTTCGATATTCCGCAACCGGACGAACTCGTCATGGTGAGCTGGTTCGAAGGCGGAGAAGTCTTCCGCAGTGGCTGCTGTTATACGCGGGGCATGGGCAAAATCTTCTACTTCCGTCCGGGCCACGAGACGTATCCGACCTATTACAACCCGCAAGTTCGCAAAGTAATCAGCAACGCCGTGAAATGGGCCGCTCCCGTCGATCGCGAATATCCTCGTTACGGGAACGCGCAGCCGCTCGAGACGATTAAGGGGAACGCATAATGACGCTTAAAGTAGGAGTTATCGGCACGGGCGGAATTTTCAAATTCGCCCATTTGCCCGGTTGGTTGTCGCATAAGGAAGTGGAAATCGTCGCGTTCTGCGACGCATTCAAGGCATCGGCCGAAGCGGCGGCGAAAGATTTCCCAGACGCAAAGGTGTATGACGACTACCGCGAGCTGATCGCGGACCCGTCGATCGACATCGTCGGCATCAGCACGCCGAACCTGTACCACTCGGAAATCGCGATCGCGGCGTTGCAAAAGGGCAAGCACGTTTTCTGCGAGAAGCCGGATGCGGTTAATCCGATCGAAGCTCAGAAAATGGCTGACATTGCGCGCGATTCGGGCAAGCTACTCATGACGATGCGGAACAACCGCTTCTCCGAGGAAGCGAAATTCGCGAAGAAGATCATCGAGAAGGGCGATCTTGGCGACCTGTACATGGGACGCTGCGGTTGGATCCGTCGTCGGGGCATTCCGGGACGCGGCGGCTGGTTCACGACGAAGGAACTGTCGGGTGGAGGTCCGCTGATCGACCTTGGCGTACACATGATCGACATGGCCATGTGGCTTAGCGGAAATCCGAAGCCGGTTACGGTGTCGGGCTCGACTTACCGCAAGTTCGCCGATCGTCCGGACGCTTCCGGCAACATTCCGGCGGGAACGTTCGACGTGGAAGATTTGGCTGCCGGTTTCATTCGTTTCGATAACGGCGCATCGCTGCAGATCGAGTTCAGTTGGGCATCCAACATCGAGGAAGAGAAAAAGTTCCTGGAGTGGAGAGGAACCGAAGGCGGCTTCAGCCTCGTGAACGACAAGCTGAGCTTGTTTACGGAGAACGAAGGCGTGTTGATCGACCAGAAGCCGCAATTCAGCGCATCGGCGATTCCGCAGCATACCGCGAACATTCAACACTTCGTCGAGTGCGTGCTTGGTAACGAGACTCCGACGATCACGCCGGACCAAGGCGTCAATATGATCAAGATTCTAAGCGCGATCTACGAGTCGGCAGAGCTGGGTCGCGAGATTCGGTTGTAATAGAGTTAAATATGCAAGACCTGCAAGCAGCGAACCTTCGCGCTTGCGGGTTTTTTTTGCTCGTGCCACCTTCTCGGAAATACTCTCCCAAACCGACTAACTCCCGCCGAAAGTGACTGCCCCGAACCGAGTTACTCGTCCAAACCGACTAATTCCCGCTGAAAGTGGCTCCCCTGAACCGAGTTACTCTCCCAAACCGACTAATCCCGCCGAAAGTGGCTCCCCTGAACCGAGTTACTCTCCCAAACCGACTAACTCCCTCCGAAAGTGACTCCCCTACATGGAGTTGCTCTCCCAAACCGACTAATTCCCGCCGAAAGTGACTCCCCTACACGAAGTTACTCTCCCAAACCGACTAATTCCCGCCGAAAGTGGCTCCCATGAACCGAGTTACTCTCCCAAACCGACTAACTCCCGCCGAAAGTGACTCCCCCACACGGAGTTACTCTCCCAAACCGACTAATTCCCGCCGAAAGTGACTTCCTGCACGGAGTTACTCGTCCAGACCGACTAATTCCCGCCGAAAGTGGCTCCCCCGAACCGAGTTACTCGTCCAAACCGATTAATTCCCGCCGAAAGTGACTTCCTGCACGGAATTACTCTCAATTGTCACGAACAGAGGGAAACCGACCTGTATCAAAAAAACTGGATTAAATTGACACAGTTGATACAACTATAATATATTCTAGTTATTCAGGTTTCTCGGAAAGAAAGGGATAATATGTCGAGTTATCCGTATACGAAGATCAAGGACGATATCAAGAAAAGAGTGTTGGAAGGCGAGTGGGTTGGAGAAGCGAAGCTACCTTCCAGTCGCGATTTTGCTCAAGCCTATCAATCTAGCGTGAACACGGTGGAGAAAGCGATCAAGGAATTGTGCGCGGAAGGGCTGCTTAAGCGAGACAGCCGAAGGGGGACCTTCATCGAGAATGGAGTCATCTCTCCTTTGTCGCAGAGCGGTTCGGGACTTGTGGCGGCTTCCGTTATCGGGATAGACAATCCCTTATGGGGGACGGCGCTTAGGGGGATCGAAGACGTGCTGCAGCGGCACGGCTTTCACTTGATCAGCTATAGCGACGATAGAAGTCTGGATAAGCTGGAGACGTTGGTTAAAGGAGCGGTCGCCAAGAGGGTGGACGGCGTTATCCTGAGCCCGATTCTGGACAAGAAGGATCCGCAAAGGAACGAACGATTATACGAGCTGTTGAAGAACAGCGGAATTAAGGTCGTATTCCTCGATCGATATCTGAACGGTAGCGATATTCCCTTCGTAGCCAGCGATAATGGCTCGGGGGCTTACCGATTGACCAAGAAGCTGATCGAGCGGGGACATCGGCGGGTACTGTTCATTCGCAACTCGAATTTGAGCACCATGAACGAGCGGTTACTCGGGGCGAAGCAAGCTTATCTCGATTCGGGTATCGAGCTCGCTCCCGAACTGGATGTGCTCATTCCGACGGAGCACGAGAACTTCGAGGAAGAATTCGACGATTTCGTCTCCCGCGTTGCCGAGAAAATAAAAGAGCATCCGTGCACGGCAATCTTCGCCGCGAACGACCAGATCGCCGAAGCGGCCCTCGTCGCGCTCGACCGGCTTGGCCTCGGCGTTCCGCAAGACGTTTCCTTGGTTACTTACGACCCTTTGAATTTGAACCGCAAACTCAAGCTCGACATTACCGGAGTCGATCAGCCTTTCTACGAGATGGGCAGGAAAGCGGCCATTCAGCTGATGAATCTCGTGGAAAACAAAGATCGCTTATCGGTATGGGGCCAATTATGCAAGGCGGAAATCCACGAGGGCAGCTCCATTGCCGAGGTAAAGCATATCATTACGATCTAGGGTGGGATAACCGATGAACCTCTTGCGCACGGTTCTGGCGAAAAAATATTTTTTGCGGATATTCCTTTGGATTACGTTCATTATTTTGCTCATCGTCTCTTCCTTTTCCGCCCTCATTTACTTTAACGTCGAACGGAACGTGTTCAAGAGCGAATACAAGAACAGCCAGAAGGTATTAACGCAAATGAAATTCAACATCGATTATTTGAACGCGATGATCCGCAATCTTACGCTGTCCACTTACAGCAACAACGACGTGAAAGCGCTTATGTACTTAAACGACGAGGAAACTTACGAGCATTTGAACGTCATCAACAAGCTGAATGCCACGATCGTCGGGAACAATCCGTTCATTAAATCGATCTATATCTACAACAACCACAAGAAAATCTATTATTCCACTTACGGCGACCTTTACCATAAAGACGACGAGCTAGTTCGAACGCTTAAAGCCTACAAAACGATTCCTTCTCTTAAAGCGATCGTCAGACGAATGGAGCCGGAAGACCGTTCCAAATCGGAATCCGATTCCGTCTTGACCTACGTAATGTACGAGACGACGGACAACGAGAACAACATGGACGGCGCGATCATTCTGAACATCAAGCTGGACTGGCTCGTTGACAACATCCGGACGATCAATCAAGTCGATACGAGCACGCATAGCGAGCTCTATATTTTGGATGACGAAAACCGGTTCATAGAAACGGATCCGACGCATTCTATTTCCGATAAGCCGTTTGCCCGGTCCTTGGAGGAAAGCTACGAACAATCGATCGCGAAGACCGGAACCGACAAATCAGGCTATTTCATCAAAAGCAAGGACGGAGAGAAATACACGGTTTCGTATATCCATCTGGACAATACGGGGTGGACGCTGCTGGAAGCGAAGCCGTATAACGTCGCGTATGCGAACTTGAAGCAGTTGCTGGATACGATCGTGCTCATTACGATCGCGATATTCGCGGGAGCGATCCTCATCACCGTTTCCGTCTCCCGAGGAATCTATAGCCCCGTCAGGAAATTGATGGAGCAAACCTCTTCGGGTTTGCCGGCTAACGATAGTCCGAGGTCCGGCAAACGCGACGAATTCTCCTACTTGACCGAGGTATATCAGAGGTCGAGAGAGCGACTGTACGAGTACGATCGGGAAGCCACGAACAATACGGCGATCATGAAGCTTTATTTTCTAAGGAAACTTCTGCTTAACAGTCATAGCCTGAACGAGGACGAGTTCCAAGAAATCGTCCTCGGCTTGAATACGGAATTGGACAAGAACAAGCCCTTCCTTATCGGAGTACTGCGAATCGACGAATACGAGCGCTTCTTGCAGAGCAAGAGCATGGCGGAGAGGGAACTGCTCCGGTTCGCCGTCTCCAACGTGACGACGGAGCTGCTCTCCAAGAGTTTCGTTGCCCAAGCCGTGGATATGAAGGACGATTCCTTCACGCTGTTGCTGAATGTCGGCGATCGGCCGGAAGAGGAGGAAAGCCTGGTCGGCTTGCTCCAAGAAGCGCAGGCTTATATCCAGAAGCATTACCAATTATCGTTCACCGTCGCGATCGGCCAAAAGGTCCATTCTTATAAGGAAATTACGGAACAATACAACGAAACGTTCGCCAATAGCTCTTATCGGTTCGTATTCGGGAGGCAATCGATCATTACGCCGGCGCGCATCGCGGAGCAAAGAGGAGCCGAGCTCGAGCAGGTGCTGGAGGCGGAAAGCAAGTTTATCGATTCCGTCAGAAGAGGGGATAAGGCGAAAGCGGATGAGCGACTTAACGGGTTGATCCAACGCGTCGGCAAATTGGAATACGGCGAGATTCGGCTTGTGAACATGCAAATCGTGCACCATCTGAAGAAGGCCGTACAGGAATTGAACCAGATGCGCAAGGAACCGATTACGATTCATAACAAGCGGATGGATAGGCAATTGTACGAAGAGGAGACGATCGAGGAATTCAAGAGGCAACTGTCGGACATCGTGAGCTCGATCAGCAGCGAAGGGCAAGAATACGGCGCGAAGGGTAACTTAGTCGTCGTCGATACGATTCAGGAGATCATCGAGTCCAACTATTTCGACTCCTCGCTCGGGGCGACCGTACTATCGGAGATGTTGCGACTGTCGCCGTACAAATTGAGCAAAATCGCCAAGGAGTATTTCGGAATGTCGATTCCGGAATACATCAACCAGTATCGGTTAAACAAAGCGGTGGAATGGATGGAAAACTCCAAATTAAGCATTCAGGAAATTATGCGCAGAGTTGGAGTGGAGAACGAAAGCTATTTTTACAAGCTATTCAAGGCGAAATTCGGAATGACGCCTAGAGAGTACATGGCGAGGCAAACAAGATGATTTTACGAAGAAAGGACCGTCGAACGGCATTCGACGGCCCTTTTTTTCGTCCGTTTTGATAATTTTACAGTGTTTATTTCTCGATTTCGATATTTTACAGTGCATTTTTAATGCCGCAAAAATGAGCAGTATTCAATCGTCCTCCCCGCCCGGTATGCTTGAGCCACGAACAACACATGTTGGCAATTGCAGAAGGAGGAGCTGAGATCTTGGCTGTTATGAAGGCGATAAGAAACGAGTGGAAGCATTTTCTGAAAGCGAAAAGCCTCTTCTTCATTAGCTTGCCGGCCCTAATCGTCGTATTCGTCTTTTACTACATGCCTATGTACGGCATCATCATCGCGTTTAAGGACATCAATTACGCCAAGGGAATATGGGGCAGCGATTGGGTAGGCTTCAAAAATTTCGAATTTTTCTTTAACTCGCAAGATGCGTTTAGGATTACGCGGAACACGCTCTTGTTGAACGGCACTTTCATCGCGATCGGTATTTTTTTCTCGATCATAATCGGACTGCTGCTGGCGGAGCTCGGCAGAGGGCTCGTCAAAATTTTTCAAACGATCTTGTTCTTCCCCTACTTTCTGTCGTGGGTAGTCGTGGGATTCGTCAGCTACATTTTGCTTAATCCATCGTTCGGGGTCATCAATAAGGTGATGGAACAGTTCCACCTGACCGCCGTGGATTGGTACAGCGAGCCGAAATATTGGCCGATCATTCTGACCCTGACTTATTTGTGGAAAAACGTAGGTTACACGGCGATTATCTTTTTTACCGGATTAATCTCGATCGATGCCAGTTACTACGAAGCCGCTTCGATCGACGGAGCTACCCGGTTCCAGCAAATCCGAAAAATTTCGATTCCGCTGATCGCCCCTTTGATTACGCTGCTGGTCATCCTTAACGTAGGCCGGATTTTCTATTCGGATTTCGGATTATTCTACTTCATCCCGAGGGATGCGGGCATGCTCTACTCGACTACGGACGTCGTCGATACTTACGTCTTCCGATCTCTGCGCGTCGTAGGGGATTTGGGAATGGCTTCCGCAGCCAGCTTGTACCAAGCGGTCGTCGGTTTAGTGCTCGTATTCTCGACGAATCTCATCGTCCGCAGGTTCAACAAAGATAACGCGATATTCTAAAGAGGTGAGCATCATTGCAAAAAGCAGTCGCGAGAGAACGAAAAAATAACCCGGTCATCGTCTTATTTTTCATCCTGGTATCGATTCTGATCATCATTCCTTTGTTATACGTAGTGTCCGTGTCTTTGTCCTATGACGGAGATATCGCCAGATACGGTTACAAATTGATCCCCGAGCGCATTACCTTCAAAGCGTATTCTTATTTATTCCAGACGCCAAAGGCGCTTCTGCAATCTTATTTCATTACGGTAACGGTGACGGCCATAGGTACCGTGCTAAGCTTGGTTCTGACCTCCTCCGTTGCTTACGTCATGACGCGCAAGGATTACAGGTATAGCAAGATCACGACGTTTTTCGTCTTCTTCACCCTGCTCTTCAACGCGGGACTCGTTCCTTCTTACATTATCGCTACCAATGTCCTGCACATTCAGAATACGATTTGGGCTTTGATCCTTCCGTACGGCGTCAGCGCTTGGTTTACGATGCTGATGAAAGGCTTCATGGACAGCCTTCCCTTCGAGATCGTGGAGTCCGCGAAAATAGACGGATCTTCGGAATTGAATACGTTCCTGAGGATCATCATTCCGCTTTCCAAACCGGCGCTGGCCACCGTGGGCTTGTTCTACGCCCTGGCCTACTGGAACGATTGGTGGCTGGCCATGCTCTACATTCAAGATGAGAGACTGATTCCGTTGCAATATTATTTGCAGAGGATCATGTCTAACATAGAATTTCTAACGAAAAGCGTTCAAGCGGGCATCAGCATCGATCTCAGCGAGATTCCGGCGGAATCCTCGCGCATGGCGATCGCGATATTAGCGGCGGGGCCGATGCTGTTCGCCTTCCCTTTCTTCCAGAAATATTTGATCAAGGGCTTGACGGTAGGAGCGGTTAAAGGGTAAGGCTTATCTTATGGGTTTATCAATCCGGATCCGGAACCGGATGATAATAGAAGCACGACTACTCTACTAGGGGGATTAGCGAATGAAAACAAAAGGGTACAAACTATCGACGGCAATATTGGCTAGCGTAATGTCCATTAGCTTCATGCTTAGCGGTTGCGGCAACAAAGATAACAACGCGGGATCGACTCCTGCGGAGAGCAGCGCTCCTGCAAGCAGCGCAGCGGAGAGTAGCGCCCCGGCAAGCGAGTCGGCGCCGGCGCTTGATCCTTACGAGATTACCTGGTATTTGCCGCAAAGCGTGTTCCCTGACGCTAAGCTCGTACAAGACGAAATGAGCAAAATCACGAAAGAGAAGATCAACGCTACGTTGAACATTCAACTGGTCGATTGGGGCACCTACGATCAGAAAATGCAAGCGATCGCCGCTTCCGGAGAGAAGGCCGACTTGATCTTCACCTCGAACTGGACGAACGATTATTTGCAGAACGTCAACAAAGGCGCGTTCCTGGATATTACGGACTTGCTGCCGCAATACGGTCCCGACATTCTTAAGCAAGTACCTCCTTCCGCATGGGACGCGGCCAAAGTGAAAGGCAAGCTGTACGCCATCATCAATACGCAAGTACTTGCCAGAACGCCTGGGTTGTTAATGAATAAATCGTACTTGGACAAATACGGATTCACGGCCGATCAATTCAAGAAGCTGGATGACTTGACGCCGTTCTTCGAGAAAGTCAAGCAAGGCGAGCCGGATAAATACGCGTTCAGCCTGAAGGGCGACACGGATGTGATGGGCAACTACGGCACTACGCTCGGCTTGGAATATTTCGCGATGAAAAATCCCGGCGTCGTTCGTATCGACGACGATTCCTCCAAAGTCGTAAATCTGTATGAAACCGATGAATTCAAAGGCTTCTTGAAAACGATGCGCGACTGGTACACCAAAGGCATTATTCGCAAGGATGCGGCAACGTTGAAGGATACGAATTCCGATGAGCTGGCGGGTAAATACGTTTCCTCCACGTTTACGGTCATCAATCCCGATTCGGCAGCGAACCAAGCGCAGAGATTCGGCGGCGGAGACGCGGCGAACGTGGCGGCAGTGGAATTCTCCAAGCCGTTCATGAGCACGGGCTCGATTATCGCGACGATGACCGCGATCTCCCGAACTTCCAAAGATCCTGCGCGTGCGATGATGTTTTATAACCTGCTCTACTCCGATGCTAAGCTGTTCAATCTTATGAGCTACGGTATCGAAGGCACGCACTATACGAAGGTCGAAGACGATCTGATCAAGAAAATCGATAACGCGGGATACTGGGTCGATTCGGGATGGGAATACGGCAACATGTTCAACTCCTATCGCACGAGCCCGACGCAACCGAAATGGTTCCCTGCGGGTCCCGACAAAAATGCGGCCGCTATTCCTTCCAAGCTGCTAGGGTTCTCGTTCGATCCGACGAACGTGAAGAGCGAACTGGCTCAGACGGCATCCGTCGTCGACGAGTTCTACTCCGGTTTGATCACGGGTATCGCCGATCCGGATGTCATCCTTCCGAAGATGAACGTTAAGCTCAAGAAAGCCGGACTCGAGAAAATCATGGCGGAAATGCAAGCTCAGATCGATGCGTGGAAAGCAACTAAATAACGTTTAACGAAGTAACGATGGCCGTTGGTCCTTCTTGTTTCTAAAGAGGTCCGCGGCCATTTATCATAACGAAAAGGTGGATAACCATGCCAAAGATCAAAGAAGTGCTCGTATTGCATCACAGTCATCTGGATGTTGGTTACACGCATGCGCAGCCTATCCTTCTTCAATTGCAAAAAAACTATATCGATCAAGCTTTGCGGCTTTGCGAAGAGACGGAGAATTGGGCTCCGGAGAACAAATTCCGCTGGACCTGCGAATCCAGTTACCCGGTTCTGAGCTGGCTTGAGGAGGCGCGCCCCGAACAAGTAGATCGATTTACCCGCTACTTGCATAACGGGCAGATGAGCCTATCCGCCTCGTATATGCACAATACGCCGTTATGCAGCGCGGAGGAAATGGCGAGGATGCTCTACCCCGTCAAGCAATTGCGCTCGCGGTTCGGGATCGAGATTAAGACGGCGATACATCACGACGTGAACGGACAGCCTTGGCCTTATAGCCAGCTATTGCTGGATGCGGGAGTGGAGTTTTTCATCATGGGCATCAACATCCATTTCGGCGGATTTCCCTTAACAAGGCCGAATGCGTTCCATTGGCAAGCCCCGGACGGAAAAAAGCTGTTAACTTTTAACGGCGAGCATTATTCGCTCTTCAGCCAAATCTGCAACGTGAACGCCAAGAATACGGATTTGATGGCCGAAGGACTGTCGAAATATTTGCATAAACTCGAATCCAATCCCGATTATCCCTTTGACTTTGCTTATTTGACGGCTACGAATTTGCCGCTTTACGATAATAATCCCCCCGATTCGGAGTTGGCGGGATTGATCAAGCAGTGGAACGAGGAGGGGCGGGAACCGAAGATTTCCTTCGTCACGCCGGAAATGCTATATGAAAAAGTGAAGAGGTACGATTCGGAGCTTAGCGTTCATTCGGGGGATTGGACGGACTATTGGAACTTCGGCTCCGGTAGCGCGGCCAAGGAGACGAAGTTAAACCGCAGAACGAAGCAAGGGATGAAGGCGGTCGAACTGCTGGATGCCTTCGATCCCGAAGAAGACTCTGCCGCCGCCGACATTAAAAAGAAGGCGTGGGAGCAAATTCATCTGTACGATGAGCATACCTGGGGCGTGTTTAACTCGATCTGCGAGCCGGATCACCCGAACGTGGACATTCAGTGGATGCATAAGGCGCACTATGCGTATCAAGCGAATAGCTTAACCGGGTATCTGCTGGGCACGCGATTAGAGAGGCTGGCGAATAATCCGCAGCAATCCGAGGAACCCGAAGGAATCCTGCTGTTGAATCCGTCTAACGTTGCCGTAACGCACGATATTCGCGTTCATTCCAGCTATTCGACGCCGGGACGGCATCTCGCGGCCGACCGATTGAGAAACGTGCCGATGAACAACGAGATCGATCACGGTCGGGTGAGCTACGGGACGGTGGAGCTTCCTCCTTTCAGTTGGCGCAAGTTTCCTCTCGGGGGGCTCAGGCAGGCGGAGCCGTCCTCGCTGATCGAAGCCCATCCCGGAATCGTGCGGGAAGAAGGAGAAGGACCATGGCGGAGAGAAGTCGTTATCGAAGAAGGGAAAATAGAGTCTCCTTTCCACATCTGCAGGTTCGATCCGTTAACCGGAAGGATTAAGAGTTTGTACGACAAGGAACAAGAGTGGGAAGTGCTCGATCCGTCTAGTCCGTGGACGTTGTTCCAATACGTGCAGGAAACCGTCGATCCCTGCTATCATCCGAATCATCGGAGCGCGATCTTTCCTAGGGACGTAGACAAAGGAAACGAAGGCATCAGCGTCTGGAATCACGATTGGAAGGCCAGAAGAATGACGTATAACGGGTTAAAGGCGATCTCCGTCGAGCGAAGCGCCCATAGCGCTACGTTGGTCATTCGGCACGATGCGCCGGGCGTGGACGATTTGGAACAGAGATTTACGTTCTTTAGCTACCGCGCCGATATCGAGATGAGGGCAAGTTTCCATAAGCAAGACATTACGACGCCGGAGGGAACCTATTTCGCGATTCCGTTAAACGTGGAGAAGTGGCAATGCCGCTACGACACCGCGGGACAATTCGTCGAGTTCGACGAGCAGCAGTTGCCGGGCGTGTGCAGGGATTACCTAACGGTGGACAAAAGCGTATCCGTATACGATGGCTTGCACGGAGTGACGCTGACGTGCCCGGATGCCCCGCTCGTTCAAGTCGGAGACTTCAACTTCGGCAAGGAGCAGCATAGCGTTCCAAGGAACGCGAATCCGTTGCTGCTGGCATGGCCCATGAACAACTACTGGGACACCAATTTCCGGGCTAGACAGCCGGGGTTCAACACCTTCACCTATGTATTGTCTACTTTCTCGGCCTTCGATCCTGCGAACGTGATGAAGAGGGCTACGAGCGCCGTTTCGCAGGTGCTTACCCTGCCCGTCATTTCGTGCAAGGAAGAAGAAGCGGGACAATTTATTCAAATGAGCGGAGAAGAAATCCGGGTGTTCGACGTTAAGCCGTCCGACAGCGGAGCGGGGATCATCGTTCGTCTGATCAACAGTACGGAGAGGCGTGCGGATGCAACGCTGAGTTTTCCTGGAAGAAGCATTGAAGCCGCCTGCAGAACGGATGTGTTAGAGCAATTTCTTGCGGGAATATCCATTCGGAATAATCAGGCGTTCGAAGTCCAGCTTGAAGCGAACCAAATGATGCATCTGCTTGTTCTATTCGAGCAAGAAGGGTAAGCGAACGTGAATCGTGAAGCATGAAGAAGGGTGAGCGGACATGAACGAGCCTGGAGAAATTAACGTTTCTGGATTCATGGTCGAGATGAGAGACGGCGTTCGATTGAAAACCCATGTTTGGCTACCGAGAGGGGAAGGGCCGTGGTCGGTCGTTTTTCTTCGCAATCCTTACGTGGACGGCGGGGAAATTCACGATCCCGATTTGATGAAGCTCGTGCATAACGGTTATGCGGTCGTTTGCCAGGAGTGCAGGGGGCGCGGCGCCTCCGAGGGAGAGTGGGAGCCCTTCGTCAACGAAAGGTCGGACGGGCTGGATACGTTGAATTGGATTCTGGGGCAACCCTGGCAGGACGGCAACATCGGGTTGTACGGAGGCTCTTACCTTTCCTTTAACCAATGGGTGCTGGCGGATGAACTGCCTCCCGAAGTCAAGACGTTGTACATTTCGGTCCTGGGCACCGACCAGAACGGATTCATCTATATGAACGGCATGTTCCGGCACGATATTTATACGAACTGGGCGACATCGAACGCGGGCGTAGATTGGGGAGGCAGGGATCCTGCCGAGGTCGCTGCCGAAGCTTACCGTTACAGGCCGCAAGTCGAAATGGACGAGAAGCTGTTAGGCAAACGACTGGACTGGTATCGCGATTTTCTGGCAAATCCCGGATCGGGAGATCCGTTGTGGCAGGAGGGCTTGTGGGAGGAGCTTCATTCGATTCCGTCCAAAGTGAACGTTCCCGTCTGCATGGCGGCGGGATGGTTCGATATCGCGCTGGACGCGATGTTCCGGTCGTTCGCGCAGCTTCGGCCGGAAATTCGCGAACGGAGCCGCCTTGTCGTGGGGCCATGGGTACACTCGCTTATACCTTACGGCGATCTTGCTTTTCCGAATGGCGAAGTCGAGGGTCCAAACGGAGGGACGAGGGCGGTGTTGGAGTGGTTCGATTATACGCTTAAGGGAAAGCCTTACCCCGACAAGCTGGGGGTTGTTCATGCGTATACGATCGGTTCGGGTCAATGGACGACATGGAGCGAATGGCCTCCGCGACATGAAACGGTTTCGTGTTTTTTGAACGCGGAAGGCGGCCTAGATCCGACTCGCGAGAAACGCGAATGGTCGATTTCGTTTCCTTATGATCCGGCGGATCCCGTAGAGACCGCGGGCGGTAGCGGCTTGCTGTCCGTATACGGCGACTCTCCCTATTTGCCAAAGGCGGCCAGCGTGCTGCAGCCGGAGCCCGGGTATCGGGCGGACGTCGTTACGTTCTTATCCGAGCCGCTTGCGCGTAACTTGTCAATCGCGGGGCGGATCTCGGTTGTCTTGTTCGTCAGCTCGACGGCGGAAGATACCGCCTTTACCGTCAAGATCAGCGAAGTACATCCCAGCGGCGAAGCCTATAATATCGCGGACGGGATTACGAGTCTAGCTTATCGTAACGGTTCATCGACGGCTATCGCTTATGAACCCGGGAAGATCGAGCGAATCGATATCGAGCTATGGCCGATCGCATGGCGGCTGGGGAGCGGTTCCCGGATTAGGCTGGACGTTTCTTCTTCGAATTTCCCCGCGTACCATGTTCATCCCAACCTAGCCGGCAATTGGGCGGAACAAGGAGAAATACGAACGGCCGTTCAAACTTTATATTGGGGCGATCGATACGAGGCATCGGTCGAGCTGCCGGTCGTGGCCAAGGCGTCTAACTTAGTGGATTCGTAGACGAATTGTTAATTAGGAGGCGTCACCCGTACTACCCCCTACCTTGAAGCGTTGCGGAATAGCGGCAAGAATGGCCGTTATTCTATGGCGGTAGCGTAAAAAAGGAAGGAAGTGTGTTCCGCTATCCTTATATTCGGGCTCTTACAGCTGCGAGCTAGTTAGTGGTCTGACAGAATCTTAATTCGACGAATCAAGCAGCTGCGAGGTAGTTAGTGGTCTGGCAGATCCTTATTTCGGCGAATCAAGCAGCTGCGAGCTAGTTAATGGTCTGGCAGAACCTTAATTCCTCGAATCAAGCAATAGCGAGCTATTTAGTGGTCTGATAGAATCTTAAATCGACGAATTAAGCAACTACGAGCTAGTTAGTGTTCTGACAGAATCTTAAAGGGTCACAATTCCCCTTCCCAGGTCCATCAGTGGAGTAGTGGCATTTATTGCCGTTAATGGACAGTTGGTCGCTCGCCAATATCTCTCATATTGCTTGTTTGTTCTATTAAGCGTATAAATGAGAAAGGTAGACAACTTGGCAATCGGAGCAGGTGGCAGCGGTGGAAATTAACTTTTGTTCGTCTTGCGGCGCGGGGATGGAAAACCGGGACGTCGACGGAACGATAAGAAGAGCATGCACGAAATGCACTTTCGTTCATTGGGGAAATTATAGCATCGGCGTCGGGGCGCTCGTCATGAAAGACGAACGAGTGTTGCTCGTTCGCCGGGCGCAAGAGCCGGGAAAAGGGTATTGGACGAATCCCGGAGGTTATATCGAGCAGTTGGAGCCGATCGAAGAGACGGTGCGAAGGGAAGTTCTCGAGGAGTGCGGCGTGGAAGCACGGGTTCGCAGCGTCGTTGCGCTTAGGGACCAGCCGCGAGGCGTACATAACGTATACGTCGCTTTCTCGATGGACTACATGAGCGGGGAACCGACTCCGGATAATGTGGAAGTAGATGCGGCCGGATTTTATCGCCTGGAAGAGATGCGGGAGATGAACGTGGCCCCGTTCACGAAATGGCTCGTGGACGTTGCCCTGAACGGAGTCGCCGAAGGGCTGGCCGTAGATCGCGAGCCGATCGTCCCGCTGCATGGATACGGACTATTTCGGGTATAAACAAACAACTTTTACGATAAGAAGGAAACTAAGAAACCACGATATTCGTTGAAATGGCGGCCAGACTTCCATTTTTTCGAAGAGTGGTTTCTTTTTTTATGGTCGCCTATCTAAAAAAGGGAGTTTATTTTGTCCCGTTATCGTGATATAGTCGGCTTGTGACATTCGTATTATAGTTAATCAATTAATGTATTTATTAATTCATTATTCAATCAAAGGGGAATCGCATAATGGCGCAGCTAATCGTGAACGCGGACGTTACGAAAGGAAAAATCGATCGCAACATTTACGGGCATTTCGCCGAGCATCTAGGTCGGTGCGTATATGAAGGGATTTGGGTAGGAGAAGATTCTCCCATTCCGAATATCGAAGGCATGAGGCTTGACGTCATCGAGGCGCTGCGCGAGCTGAAAGTCCCTGTCTTGCGTTGGCCGGGCGGTTGTTTCGCGGACGCGTACAATTGGAAGGACGGAATCGGACCTAAGGAAAACCGCAAACGGATGGTGAACATCCATTGGGGCGGGGTGGTAGAAAACAATCATTTCGGTACTCATGAATTTCTGCGTTTCTGCGAATTGATCGGCACCGAACCTTATATTTCGGGTAACGTTGGAAGCGGTACGGTACGCGAGATGGCGGAGTGGGTCGAATACATCACGTTCGACGGAGAATCGCCGATGGCGGACTTACGCAGGGAAAACGGAAGAGAGCAGCCGTGGAGCCTGAAGTATTTCGGAGTCGGCAATGAAAGCTGGGGGTGCGGGGGCAACATGCGTCCTGAGTTTTACTCCGATCTGTATCGGCAATATTCCGCGTACGTGCGCGATTACGGCGACAACCGGATCTTCAAGATCGCTTGCGGAGCGGGTTCATACGAATACGAATGGACGGACACGGTCATGAAAATGGCCGCGCGCTTCATGGACGGCATAAGCCTTCACCATTACACGCTGCCTACGAGCAACTGGGCGGATAAAGGTTCTTCAACGGAATTCGACGAGAGAATGTGGTTTAAAACGCTGCAGCAGACTGCGGAGATGGATACGATCATCGAGAAGCATTCGACGATTATGTCGAAGTACGATCCGGAGAAAAGGGTTGCGCTAATCGTGGACGAGTGGGGCACTTGGTATAACGTCGAGCCGGGAACGAATCCAGGCTTCCTTTACCAGCAGAACACCCTTAGGGACGCGCTCGTCGCAGGCATTAACCTGAACATTTTCCACAAGCATAACGACCGGGTAAAGATGGCCAATATCGCTCAGATCGTCAACGTGCTGCAGGCGGTTTTATTAACGGAAGGCGGCCGCATGGTCGTTACGCCGACGTATCACGTCATGAAAATGTACAACGTTCATCAAGACGCATTGTTCGTGGATAGTACCCTGAGCTCGCCTTTATACGAATCCGAAGGAGAAAAGCTGGAGCAGATTAGCGCTTCCGCCTCCGTTAACGAGGACAATGTCCTGCATATTTCCTTATGCAACCTGCATCCGTCCGCTAGCGAGGAAATCCGCATCGACATTCGAGGCAGGCAAGCGGAGCAAGTGACGGGAACCTTGCTGACCTCCCAGGAGATGAACGCCCACAATACGTTCGACGAACCGGAAGTCGTAGTGCCGGCGGCATTCGAGGAATTCCGCGTGGAAGGCGGTACGCTTATCGCTAAGCTCCCGGCTAAGTCGGTCGTTGTTCTTGCGGTGCGTTAAGGATGGCCGCGATATCCGGAGAAGCTCATGAAACGAATTGCAAGGGTTGTTCCGCGAGCGTGCGGCTCTCGCCGGAGGAAATCGTCAAGCTGTTCGGGGATACCGTTCGGGTAAAAGAGGTGAAGCTCGCGACGGAGTCCGAATACGAACGTAGAATGGCGCAATGCCGCAAGTGCGAGGCTTTCCAGTTCGGCACGACTTGCCGTTGGTGCGGATGCCTGATGGACATCAAAGCCAAGCTGGAGAAGTCGAGCTGCCCGTCTCCTGGGGGCAGCCTATGGTGAACCGCCGGTAGGCGACCGAAGCGCCTTTGCGTAATTACGCGGGCTTACGCCATAGACTCTGCGGAATAAAGCCGCAAAATGATTATAGTTGTTGAATCCGACATCGAACGAGGCTTCGGTAGCGGTTCTCCCCATGTGTTCCATGAGGAGGGCGGCTTGCCGGAGCCTCATGTGATTCAAGTACTCTACGATCGACTCGCCGGTTTCTTCTCTGAACAGATGGGATAACCGGGAGGGGGATAAACCTACCGATCTGGCAAGATCGTGGATGCGCAGTTCCTCGTGCATGGATCGGGAAAGAAGCTGTAGCGCGTGTTCGATTCGCGAGTCTTGCTTATGGCTCGTCCTCTGCGCTACGAGCAACAAGATTTCCCTAATGGAATTCTCGCACAGCGCATGCCGGAAGCCGGAACGATCGCGGGAATCTTGCAACAGGTTCTGGAAGGCGCGATATACCCTATTCCGAAGATGCCCTTCCGGCAAGTCGTGCACGAATACCTCCTCGGGGGGGAGGTAGTCGGTTTCGGGTAGTTTCTGGAAGTGTGCCCAGACGAAGTTCCAACGCGTTCCCGCGACCGTTCCGTATTCGTGGGGAACTCCGGAGCGAAGCAAGACGAGCTGTCCGGCGCCACAGCTCTTTTCCCCGGCGGGCGTTCGGAAGTATCCTTCCCCGCTTAGCGTAAATACGATTAATGAATCATTCATACCGCTTGGTCTGCGAGCGGTATAGGTGTCGTCTTCATCGAAATGACCGCCGATTATGGCATCGTCGGATGTATCGTTATATTCGGCGGGACGATTGTATTCCGGCATGGGGCACCTCCGATCAGAATGGAGAATAGCAGAATCCCGATAGTTTACAGCAGTAATCTTACTTCAACAAACATACGTAAAGGTCTAATCTTATGTCAAGGAATAAGACGAAGATGAAGCGGGGCGAGAGACATGGGAGCAGCATTGAAGACATTGACGCAGGAGCAATTGGCTTGTTTCGCGAAGGAAGGTTATTTAATCGTAAAAGGCTTGTTCTCGGAGGAGAACCTCCGCGAGATCGATACGACTTTCGAGGAAATTAGCCATCTGACGATTCCCGGTTATTTCGAACCGGATCTTCGCGAAGAGGGCGGGGACCCGCTGAAGCGATATCCCCGCGTCATGCATCCTCACCGATTTAACGAGACCGCCAAGCGTTATATGCTTCACAAGCCGGTTCTGGACGCGCTTGTGGATCTGTATGGAGAAGAAGCGTTAGCCGCGCAAAGCATGTTCTATTACAAGCCGCCTGGGTCGCGCGGGCAAGCGCTGCACCAAGATAATTTCTATCTGCAGGTCGAGCCGGGCAACTGCATCGCCGCCTGGACGGCGGTCGACGCGGCGGACGAGGAGAACGGGGGGCTATTGGTGGTCCCGAATACGAGCGATTACGAGCTCGTCTGTCCGGACGTCGCGGATTCGAGCGAGTCTTTCACGACTCACTACGTGAAACCTCCGAAGGATGAGAAGGCGATTCCGGCGATCATGGACAGAGGGGACGTGCTGTTCTTCAACGGCAATCTTATTCACGGCTCCTATCGAAACAAGACGAAGGATCGCTTCCGCCGGGCATTTATTTGTCACTATGCGAACGCTTCGGCGACGCATATCAACAATCACTATCGCCCGCTGTACCGGGAAGACGGTTCGGCCATCGACCTGGAGCTCAATACGGCCGGAGGGCCGTGCGGCGTCGAATTCGATGCGGCGTATCCTCACTGATTCGTATCGGCAACGTTGAACGGAAGCTCTTTTATAAACAGAAGCGTCGCGAATTCGCGGCGCTTTTTTCGTGCGCGCAGCACCGGCGACAAGTCACAATCTTAGCCTTTCAGGTCACGGGATTGGTAGTTGAGGGTACCCCGCCGCTCTTACAATTAGTCTCAAGAACCGCGGCAACGGCCGGGGTCGAACATACTAACGGGTCCACAAAGAGAAGGGAGTTTCAACATGTTAAAGAGTAAAAAGACGCTTCTCACGCTTAGCATGCTACTCGTCGCGATGTCGCTTACGGCTTGCGGCGGCAAGAACGACAACGGCAACGCGGGCGCCAGCTCCGCACCTGCTAGCTCCGCATCCGCTTCCGAATCGGCGAGCTCACCGGCCTCCGAAGACGCATCCCCTGCAGTTAGCGAAACGCCTAAGCCGGCCGAGCTGACGATCTGGCCGGACACGGCCGAGGACAAAGTCGCGGTTATCGAAGCGGCGGCGAAGAAATACACGGAACAAACCGGCATCAAAATCGTCATCAAACCGGTAGCGATGAACGATCAGCCTGACGTTCTCGCGCTTGACGGTCCTGCCGGCAAAGGTCCGGACTTGTTCTACCAACCGGGTATCGGCTCCCTGGTCGTGAAAGGTCTCGTGCAAGAAGTCAAAGCGACGGACGCGATCAAAGACACTTACACGCCCGAAGCGCTTGCGGCTCTTAGCCAGAACGGAACCCTGTACGGTCTTCCGCTCGTAACCGAGACTTACGCGTTGTTTTACAACAAGAAACTCGTACCGACGCCTCCGGCTACGATCGCGGATCTCGAAACGATCATGAAAGAAAAAACGAACGCCAAAAAACAAGAGTACGGCTTCCTGTTCGAAGCGGCTAACTTCTACTTCGCTTGGGGCTTCCTCGGCGGTAGCGGCGGTTACATTTTCAAAGACAACAATGGCACTTACGATATCAACGATATCGGCTTGAACAAAGAAGGCACGGTAAAAGGTGCCAACCTAATTCAAAGCTGGTTCAAAAACGGTTACCTGCCTAAAGGCGTTAGCGGCGACATCGTCGGCGGGTTGTTCACGCAAGGCAAAGTCGGCGCGGTCATCAACGGACCGTGGGCGATCAACGACTACAAGAAGGCGCTCGGCGACGACCTCGCGGTTGCTCCGCTCCCTACACTCGAAGGCGGCGCACACCCGACGTCCTTCATCGGAGTCAAAGGTTGGATGTTGTCCAAGTTTTCCAAGAACCCGGAGTGGGCAACCGATTTCGCGGCGTTCCTGACGAACGAAGAAAACGCGCTGGAATACTTCAAACAAACGGGCGAAGTACCGCCGGTTAAGAACGTCCTGAACAACCCGGTTCTGACGAACGATCCGTTAGTATCCGGTTTCTCCGGCCAAATCCAATACGGAATGCCGTTCCCGACGGTACCCGAGCTAGACCACGTCTGGGAGCCGATGGCAAACGCGCTTAAGTTCATCACCGAAGGCAAGGATGCGCAGGCTTCCCTTGACGATGCGGTTAAATTGGTCGACGACAAAATGAAAATGGCCGGCGCGAAATAAGAAACTGCAGCCGCAGGCGAGGAAAAGGGGCTCTCGGGTCCCTTTTCCTTTACCCGCGGAGCCACGGAAGGTGAACCCGAAGATGAACCTCAAGAAAGCTACCGGCGAACAAACCCAGATCGGCGGTCGTCCCGACGGCAACAATCATAACCCCGTCTTGGCCACGCTCCTTTCCCTGATTCCCGGGCTTGGGCAGCTGTACAACAGAAGATGGATCAAGGGAATTATTTTTCTTATTCTCGGATTAAGCCTCATTATCGCTTTAACGTTTCCTCTTATTCACGGCATCGAGGGATTATTCACGCTTGGAAGCGATCCGGAGACGGAAGATTCACGCGGTTTGCTCGTGCAAGGACTTCTATCTCTGATCGTAGGCATTATGTTCTTCGGCCTGTACTTCCTTAACCTAAAAGACGCGCACAAAGACGCGACGAAGCGGCAGCAGGGCGTTCGCACGCCTTCGATGCGCCAAGCGTTCCATGATAGCTGGGAGCATGGCTTCCCGTATTTCGTCGTCGTTCCGAACTTCATCATGATGGCGCTGATCGTCATTTTCCCGTTGCTGTTCATGGTGTCGCTCGCCTTCACCAACTATAACCTTTACAATTCCCCGCCCGCGCATTTGCTGGATTGGGTCGGATTCGCTAACTTCAAGGCGCTGTTCACGGAGTCGGTATGGAGCAAAAGCTTGCTTGCCGTCGTCGCATGGACGGTCGTTTGGACGCTGGTCGCGACGACTTTGCAAATATCGCTCGCTTTTTTCCTGGCCGTCTTGGTCAACGATAGCCGCGTGAAGTTTAAGCGCATTATCCGTACCGTTCTCATTTTGCCATGGGCGGTTCCTTCATTCATGACCGTGCTCGTGTTCACGGCAATGTTCAACGATACTTTCGGCGCGATTAATCGGGACATTTTTTCCCACTTCGGTTTATCGATTCCTTGGCTGTCCGACCCGACTTGGGCACGCATCGCGATTATCATGATCCAAATCTGGCTAGGTTTCCCTTACGTATTCACCCTCATTACCGGCGTATTGCAAAGCATCTCGAAGGACTGGTACGAGGCGGCGGACGTGGACGGGGGTACCCGGTGGAAGAAATTTCGTTACATCACGATGCCGCACGTGCTCTATGCAACGGCTCCTCTACTTATCATGCAGTACTCTTATAACTTCAATAATTTCAATATCATTTACCTGTTCAACAAGGGCGGTCCTCCGGTATCGGGCCAGAACTCGGGCGCCACGGATATTCTCATCTCCTGGGTGTACAGCCTGACGTTCAAAGAAAACAACTACAAAATGGCCGCCGCCGTATCCATCATCATGGGTA
The DNA here is from genome assembly GCF_003628305.1 of Cohnella endophytica. Taxonomy (GTDB): domain Bacteria; phylum Bacillota; class Bacilli; order Paenibacillales; family Paenibacillaceae; genus Cohnella; species Cohnella endophytica. The sequence continues at coordinate 212,319 of NZ_RBZM01000006.1, forward strand.
TCGTCGTAGCCGCGTTCGCTTTGTATCAATTCCGCAGGACCCGGTCCTTCAGAGAGGAGGGCATGTACTAAGATGAATCGTTCCATGAAAAACGCTCTGGAAATGTCGGGCATTTATTTGATCGTGCTTATCATGTTCGCGGTCATTTTGTATCCTCTCGTATGGGCGTTCAGCATGTCCCTTAATCCCGGCACGAGTCTATTCGCTCTTAAGCTTATTCCGGACAATTTGTCCTTGGAGCATTATCAATGGTTGTTCACGAATCCGAGAAGCAACTACCTGTTATGGTACAAAAACACGATGATCGTCGCGGTCGCCAACGGGCTTGCTTCCGTGAGCATCATCTCCATACTCGCTTACGTGTTTTCCAGGTTTCGATTCATCGGGCGCAAAAACAGTATTTATACGTTCCTGTTACTGCAGATGTTCCCGGTGCTCATGGGGATGGTGGCGATCTACCTGCTGCTCAATACCGTCAATCTGCTGGACACGTTCACGGGTCTTATTTTGATCTACGTGTTCGGAGGTTTGCCGATGAACCTGTTCCTTGTAAAAGGTTACTTGGACACGATTCCGCGCGATCTGGACGAGTCGGCCAAGATGGACGGAGCGGGTTACATGACGATTTTTTTCCGCATTCTCATCCCGCTCGCGGCCCCGATCATCGCGGTCGTCGCCTTGTTCACGTTCATGGCGCCGTTTTTCGACTTCCTCACGCCGCAGATCATTATCCGCAGCCCGGAGAAGTTCACGCTGGCGGTCGGCCTGTACAACTTCATCAACGATAAGTTCGCGAACAACTTCACGATTTTCGCGGCGGGAACGATTCTGATCGCGATTCCGATCGCCGTCGTGTTCCTTCTGCTGCAACGGTTCCTGATCTCCGGTCTCGGGGACGGAGCTACGAAGGGTTAGGCAGGGCTGCCAAAGGCAGAACTGAGGCAATGGCAATTCTAGCTTGGCCAAATAGAAGGAGGTTGGGATCATGCGTTCGTTGAAAAGGTTCGTCATGCTTTTCGTTGCGTTGCTTCTCGCGATCCCCCCGCTGTCCGCTCGCGCGGACGGCGTTTCCGGGGGCAATAATGGTGACGCTTACATTCGAATCAAGAATACTTGGCAGGGTTATTACTTGTTCGAAGACTCGGAGGGGAAAGTGCGATATGGCTTCCCGGCGATTAGTGATCCACGCGCCCAGTGGTCGATCGAGGACGTGGCCGGCGGGCACAAAAGGTTCAAGAACCGCGTAACCGGTCATTACTTGAATTCGCAGAGCGTGACGGATGCGTTGATCACTCAAGCGTTAGAGAGTTCTGCGGATCCGGCTGCGGGTTCGGATACTTGGGATGTGTCTGGAGCACCAGGTAAACCCGGAGAACTAAACATCATAAGCACGCGGAACAATACATGGATCGTCAACTTCCAGATTCAAAACGGTTACGCCCAAGGCAACGGTTGGGCGCAGAAGGACTGGGGAAGCGCGACATGGATGTTCGAAGCGGCAGAGGACATTGACCCTGTCAGAATCGTGAACCCATGGAACGGCGGTTATTTGTACGAAGAGACAGGCGAGGTGAAGTATGGAGAGGCTGCGCTGAACGATATGGCTTCGCAATGGTTCGTAGAAGATAAAGGCGGATACAAGACGTTCCGTAATAGGGCTACCGGCCATTACTTGAACTCGCAGGACATTACGGAGGAAACGATTACTCACCCGATCGGCATCTCGGCTATCGGTAGCGATTGGACCTCAGATCTATGGTCGATCGAAGTCTCGGCCGACGGCGTGAATATCGTCAGTTCCCGCGACACCGCTTGGGTCGTTAATATCCAAGGGACGGGTAACGGACCGGACGGAATCGTCCGGGCAAACGGCTGGGCGCAGAAGAACTGGGGCAGCGCGGTCTGGAGCCTGGAGCCTGCTGCCGATTCGATGCCAAAAAGAATTAAGAATCAGTGGAAGGGCACTTATCTTTACGAGGACAACGGCCAGGTGAAATACGGAGATCCTGTTTATACGGATAAAAGCTCCCAATGGATCTTGGTGGACACGGCGCAAGGAATGCTCATTCGTAATCTCGCAACAGGCAATTTCGTGACGAGCACGGACTACAGCGGGGCGACGCCGCTGTCGACGATTCAGACACCGGATACGAATGCCGTCTGGAAGCAAGAGAACGCCAAAACGGGACAGGGAGCGGAAATCGAAGGATACATAACGCTAAGAAGTTCGGTCGATGCGGGAAGCTTCATCAACGTGCAGAATCAAGATGGCTATGCTCAAGGGAACAATTGGGCGCAAGCGACTTGGGGCAGCGCGCAGTGGCAGCTCGAAGATCCTGCTCCTCCGAAAGTTCCGGTCATTCCTTACATCAGGATCAAAAATAACTGGCTTCAGCTTTATCTCTACGAGGACGATAACGGAACCGTTCGTTACGGCAACGCTCTGTCGTCCGATCAGTATGCGCAGTGGCTGGTGGAAGACGTCGACGGCGTTAAGAGGATCAAAAACCGCGCGACGGGCCATTACCTGAACGACGAAGGCGTACAGGGAGAGAGGGATGCGCTTAAGGCTGGCGCTCTCGCGGACGCCTCCACCTCCGGCGATTGGCAGATCGAAACGTATCAAGGCTATAAGCTGATCAGCAAATCAGGCGATACGAGCGGCAAGTATGTTAGCGTGGAAAATAAATTGAAATACGCGCAATACAACGTCGTTCCGAAAGACTGGGGAAGTCCGAAATGGGAGTTCGTTACGGTGGCAGACACGGCTCCAATCCCCGCGTATTTCCGACTATTGAATGGCTATCGGGAGAATGCGTATTTGTATGAAGATGCGAACGGCATCGTCAAGTACGGACCGTCGGTTGCGGACGATGACTCCTACGTATGGTCGCTCCAGCAAGGCGAGCAAGGAATGCGCCTCGCCAATCGCTCGACAGGTCATTTCATCTCGAACCAGAATATCAATAATCCGGCGCATGCGGATGACCCTCATCTGGATCCGTTGCAAGCTTTGGACATTGACCCGACCTGGGGGAGCGTGCAATGGACGGTAACGGACGTTGAAGGCACGAACAAGAAAGTGTTCAGCAACAATTGGAATAACAACTGGAAAAACAATACCGGGGATACCCAGGCTGCGGTCATTCACGTTGAAGACGGTAAGGGATACGCTCAAGCAAGCAACATTCCTGCCGATTGGGGAACCGCCCAATGGATTTTGGAAGCCATGCCAGCACCTCCGGTAGAACTCCCGACAGGTTACATTCGCATCAAGAACAAAGCCTCAGGCCAATTCTTGTATGAGAACGGCAACCATGTCGTGCTCTACGGAACGCCTGCAGCGAATAACGCGGCATCGCATTGGCAGATCGCGACCGAGAACGGGAAGCAGCGGATCGTGAACCGGGCGACTGGCAACTTCATCTCGATCGAGCATCTGAAGAGCTATCTAGAGACGACTACGACTCCTTCCGCGACTAATACGAGAGCGCAATGGACGATCGAGAAAGGGGCCGAAGCGGGCACTTATTTGATTCGCAGCGAAGCGACCGGCTACGAAGATAACTATATCCATACGGAAGATTCGCAAGGCTACGCGCAATACGAGCTGCGCTCCATCGAGAGCCGAGGCGTGCAATGGCAGTTCGAATCGGCACAGGAGGAAGCGATCACCGTTCCGACGGATAACGGACCTGTAAACTCGGTTACTCCGGCATTGCCCGAGAACAATTACGTACGCATCACGGATCCTTCTTCGGGTAAAGTGCTGGTGGAGCGAGCCAACAATGTAGTGCTGGAAGCTCCTTCAAGTGCCAACGAAACATCCTCCCAATGGCTACCGCAGGACTATAATGGCCGCAAGAGGTTTGTCAACCGCTTAACCGGGAAGCTGCTAATCTTGGACGGTAGTGGAAAAGCGACGGTATCCTCAGACGGCGCAGCGCTTCAAGCCCAGTGGAAAGTCGAGGACTATGCGGGTTATCAACTGCTGGGCAATGCTTCAGTCGCAGCTGGGTATCTCATTATAGGCGGAGCAGGAGCATCCGTTTCATCTACGGTAGCGTCATCGGACGATGAGGCGCACTGGTTATTAAAAGCCGTGCAAGGAGACGTGGTCTACGAGGCGAAACAGACATTCATGACCGGTGGCGTATCGGCAAACAGCGGTTACGCAACGGGATTCGCCGCGGAGCATGCTTCGTTGCTGTTCTCCGTGAACGCCGACAACGCGAATGCTTATGATACGATCATCCGATATCGTAACGCGACGGGTAAAACGAAGACGCTAAGTCTCTATGTAAACGGTGTAAAACAGTCGGGCGCTTTAGGGTTTTCTGCGACGGAAAGCGGACGCTCCGAGCTGGAAGTATCCCTTTCGCTCCGGGCAGGCATGAATACGATTGGCTTGCAATACGATAGCGGCGACTCGGGCCAGGTCGGTATCGACGCGATCGTCGTTCGCAGCTCGGTAAGCAAAGTTTATCGCGGTGCGACTGTTCCGTTTACGACATACGAAGCGGAGCACGGAGCAACAAACGGCACGAAGCTCGCGGACGACAGAACTTTCAAGACGTTCTCTTCAGAAGCTTCCGGGCGGGAAGCGGTACGGTTGGATGCGACGGGACAATACGTCGCGTTTAAGACGACGAAGCAAGCGAATGCGCTCGTCGTTCGGTACAGCATTCCGGATTCTTCCGATGGGAAAGGAAAAGACGAGACGCTTTCGTTGTACGTCAATGGCGTGAGCCGCGGTAAAATCAATTTGTCGAGCAAATACAGCTGGGTTTATGGCAAATATCCGTGGAGCAACAATCCCTTGGACGGCGATGCCCACCGATTCTTCGACGAATCTCGTTTACTGATCGGCGACGTTCCGGCTGGTGCGACGGTTCGGTTGCAGAAGGATAGCGACGATACGGCGAGCTACTACGTCGTAGATCTCGTGGAGCTTGAACAAGCTCCGGATGCATACGAAATGCCGGCCGGATACTTGTCGGTTACGGATCAAGCTTTCGGCGCGACCGCGAACGACGATTCCGATGATACCGTTGCTTTTAACGCAGCGATTGCCGCGGCGAAACAACAAGGTGCTGCAGGCGTGTGGATTCCGGCAGGGAAATTCAACTTAAGCACGCCATTGTCAATCGACAACGTTACGATCCGTGGAGCAGGGATGTGGCGCACGGAGTTGCACGGAGCAGGATTCCTCGTAAAAGGCAGCAACACACGCGTATTTGATCTCTACATGGACGTCGGCGTTACGGCAAGGCATGACGAGCTTCGCGAAGCGGCGTTCGACGGAACGTTCGGCACGGGTTCCATCATCCAAAACGTCTGGATCGAGCACGCGAAGGCGGGTATCTGGTCGATGCGCAGCGATGAAGGCGTTTCGACGGACGGTCTATATGTCGGCGGGGTCCGCATTCGCGACACGTACGCGGACGGAATCAATTTTTCGACGGGCACCAAAAACTCGATGATCGAGCAGACGCACATCCGCAACTCCGGAGACGACAGTATCGCTCTATGGTCGCAGAAGCCGGATGGCGTATCGGACAACGACAGCCGCACGAGCGGGAATACGGTTAGATTCAATACGATTCAATTGCCGTGGTTAGCGGATAACATTGCTATTTTCGGCGGTCGGAATAACAAGGTTCAAGATAACTTGATTTCCGATACGGTCGGATTCGGAGCGGGCATCGCGATATCGACTCGCTTTAATCCGGTCGCCTTCGACGGTACGACGATTATCGAACGGAATACGCTGCTCCGCACGGGCGGTCGCGAGCCGAACTGGGGGCAGGATTTCGGTGCGATCTGGATATTCACGGGAGATAAGCCGATCGACGCGGACATTCAGATCCGTGATATTACGGCGCTGGACAGCACGTATCAAGGGCTGTACATTAACGGGCCTTACGCGATAGGCAATACGAATCATAAGGTGAAAATCCACAATTACGTTATTGACGGTACCGGTACATGGGGCGTTCATGTCAACAACAGCGTTACCGGATCGGTAGAGGTGGACAATTTAATCGTTCGGAACACGAAAGTAGGGCCGCTCTTTAACGCTATGGGATCTGCGTTCGAGCTTCGCCCAGCATCAGTTTCTCCTGGTAGCAGCGGCGATAGCGTGGAGGGCGGTGCATCCGTCGAACCTTCAAATCGCGATGCTTCCCTGAAGGAAGCGATCGCCGCGGGCAAGCAAGTGATTATTATCGATCTCGATGCAACAAAAGGCGACGTAGAAGCGAAGTTTACATTGGAAGCTTTGAAAGCCGCTGGCGCCGCTCAGCCGAATGCCGTAATCGTGATAAAATCCGGTAAGCTGTCTTATTCGCTTCCGGCGAACATTATGGATATTCTCCAAGAGGCGGGTTACGGGCAAGGATTGGCGGCGGATGCAACTCTGACCGTTAAGCTGATCTCCGTAACGGATGCCGTGGCATCGGACATCAAAGAGAAAGCGACGGCATCAGGTTTCCGCATTTCAGGTCAACCTGTAACGTTCGAGCTTGCGCTGGAGTCGGGAGGCACGTCCATTCCGATTCATCAATTCGGCAAACATTTCATTACGAGATCGTTTATCGTTGACGAGGCGATCGACGGCTTGCGCTCTTCCGTTGTCGTTTACGATCCGGCTACCGGCCGATTCCGTACGGTACCGGCATTGTTCTCGAAGGTGGACGGCCATACGGTCGTTACCGTGAAGAGCGCGACGAACAGTATTTACGCGGTTGCTGTATCCGATTATTCGTTCGGAGATATCGCGAAGCACTGGGCGAGCGACGACATCACGTTGCTGGCGAACAAACGAATTGTGAGCGGAGTATCCGCGAACGCGTTCGCGCCCAATCGAAATATAAGCAGAGCCGAATTCGCGACGTTAGTCGTCAGAGCACTGGGACTTGATACGACTAGCGGAGCGAAGACGGCCTTCACCGACGTAAAATCGACCGCATGGTACGCTTCTTACGTGGAAACTGCAGCACGGTATGGAATTATCCGCGGAATGACCGACGGAACGTTCCATCCGGAGAAAGAAGTGACGCGCGCGGAGATGGCCGTCATGCTGGCTCAAGCGATGCAAGTCGCTCAAGCGCAAGCGGCGAACTCCGGTTCCGCGGTTAGCTTCAGTCGGGACAACGGCAAAATTGCCGATTGGGCTCGCTCTTCCGTGGAAGCGGTCGTCAGGGCTGGCATCATGACAGGCAAGTCGGCCGACACCTTCGCGCCGCAAGACCTTGCTACCCGAGCGGAAGCTGCGGTAACCTTGAAACGACTGCTCCAAGCCGTCGGCTTCTTGGACAAAAACTAATTCTTAGCACGATTAATCGCCAGAGCTTAGCTCTGGCGGTTTTTGTATTCTGTTACTCTCTTAGGTCAACTAACTGGAGCTCGATTGGGACTCTCAGCAGGCAGTTACTCGAAAGAATCGAATATTTGGTGCTCAAGAGAGGCTCCCAGCGGGTAGTTGCACGAAAGAATTGAACATCAGGCGCTCGAGAGGGGCTCTCAGCAGGGAGTTAGTCGAAAGAATCGAACATCAGGCGCTCGAGAGGGGCTCTCAGCAGGGAGTTAGTCGAAAGAATCGATCATCAGGCACTCGAGAGGGGCTCTCAGTAGGTTGTTACTCGAAAGAATCGAACATCTCGCGTACGATAGGGGCTCCCAGCAGGTAGTTAGTCGAAAGAATCGAACATCAGGCGCTCAAGAGGGGCTCCCAGCAGGGAGTTACTTTCTTTGGCAATCTAACTCGTGCTCGAACGGGGCTCCCAGCAGGCAGTTACTTTCTTTGGCGAACTAACACGTGCTCGAACGGGACTCCAAGCAGGCAGTTACTTTCTTTGGCGAACTATCTCGTGCTCGAACGGGGCTCCGGGCAGGCAGTTACTTGCTCCGGCGAACTAACTCCCGCTCGAGTGGGACTCCCAGCAGGCAGTTACTTTCTTTGGCGAACTAACACGTGCTCGAACGGGACTCCAAGCAGGCAGTTACTTTCTTTGGCGAACTATCTCGTGCTCGAACGGGGCTCCGGGCAGGCAGTTACTTTCTCTGGCGAACTAACTCGTGCTCGAACGGGACTCCAAGCAGACAATTACTTGCTCCGGCGAACTAACACGTGCTCGAACGGGGCTCCCAGCAGGCATTTACTTTCTCTGGCGAACTAACTCCCGCTCGAACGGGACTCCAAGCAGGCAGTTACTTTCTTTGGCGAACTAACTCGTTCTTGAACGAAGTTCCCAGCAGATAGTTACTTGCTCCGGCGAACTAACTCGTGCTCGAACGGGACTCCAAGCAGGCAGTTACTTTCTTTGGCGAACTAACTCGCGCTCGAACGGGGCTCCGGGCAGTCAGTTACTTTCTCTGGCGAACTAACTCCCGTTCGAATGGGACTCCCAGCGGGCAGTTACTTTCTTTGGCGAACTAACTCACGCTCGAACGGGGCTCCGAGCAGTCAGTTACTTTCTCTGGCGAACTAACTCGTGCTCGAACGGGACTCCAAGCAGGCAGTTACTTGCTCCGGCAAACTAACTTCTGCTCGAACGGGGCTCCGAGCAAGCAGTTACTTGCTCCGGCAAACTAACTTCTGCTCGAACGGGGCTCCTACCATGCAGTTACTTGCTCCGGCGAACTAACTCGTGCTCGAACGGGACTCACAGCAGTCAGTTACTTTCTCTGGCGAACTAACTCCCGCTCGAACGGGGCTCCCAGCAGGCAGTTACTTGCTTGTGCAGCCCAGCCGACAGCTGCCCCAGCACTCCTTAATCCCGCCCCAAATCACTCTCGAAGGTCACAATCTTATCATTAGAAGTTACAATAGGAGTAGTCGGCCGCCGTCGGGCCGTTGTATGATGAGGAATCGAACTTCGCGACAAGGAGCCGGTTGGCATGTTCAACAAGTTAAATGGGAAAGCGTTTCCAATTATCATCGCATCGCTTGTGGTCGTTGCCATCCTGGTCGTCTTCTCGACGATGTACGGTCAAACGTCGGGTCCGTCAGATCCGTCAGCAGCATATGCTTCCACAGTTGCAACCGGAACATCCGACACTTCCGCAACCGAGCTCGAGCCCGCAGAGGATGCGAACAATGGAACGGATAAGCTAGTCATGGTGTTTCCTGCCGGCAACGTCCCCAAAGATATCAAGCTCGTAGAGCAGAAAATAAACGAGTACCTCCTCAAGAAAATCAATGCGACGATCGATATTCGCACGATCGACATGGGTGCCTGGTGGGACAAGACCGGCCTCATGTTCGCCTCCAACGAGCAGATCGACATTATGTTCACCGCGGGCTGGATGCGCTTCGGCGACGAAGTCGCCAAAGGCCGTTACCTGCCCTTGGACGACTTGCTCGACCGATACGGAAAGGGCATCCGCACAATCCTTGATCCATCCATCCTCGAGGCCAGCAAAGTCAAAGGCAAAATATACGGAATCGTCACGAACAAGGAGTTCGCCTCCAGTAAAGGTCTTGTCCTACGACAAGATCTCGTCGACAAGCTGGGCATCGATCTCTCTGCCGTCCGCACGTTGGCCGACTTCGGACCGATTTTCGAAACGATCAAGCTGCGCGAGCCTAACGTCGCCCCCCTTCAAGCGCGCGCCGATAGAAGCCCGCTGACTTTCATGATGCAGTACGGCGTGTTTGACATGCTCGGCGAAGGACCGGGGGTGTTGCGGCGCGAAGGACAATCGACGCAAGTGCAGAACATGGCCGAAACTCCGGAATTCATGGCGTACGCGAAGCTTATGTACCAATGGAACCGCGCGGGTTATCTGAAGGCGGACGCGACGACGTCCAAAGATAACGAATACGACGCAGTAAAGGCGGGCAACGCGTTCGCATACGCGGAATCGCTGAAGCCCGGCTTCGAAATCCAAGCCTCGCGGGACACGGGTTATCCGATGGTGAGCGTGGAGCTGACCAAGCCTTACACGACGACGGCCGATACGACTAGCGCCATGTTCGCGATTACTCGCAACGCCAAACACCCCGAGAAGGCGATGATGTTCCTGAATCTGCTCTACACCGATCCTTACTTGCTGAACTTGCTCGATTGGGGCATAGAGGGAATCCACTATATCAAGCAAGACAAGGACGTCATCGATTATCCTCCGGGAGTCGACTCGAAGAACGTGGGCTACAACTTGAACCAGCCTTGGATGTTCGGCAACCAATTGAATTCCTATTTGTGGGCGAACGAGAATCCCCGCCTCTGGGAAGAGTATCGCAGGTTCAACGAGCAAGCGGACAAATCGAAGGCGCTCGGTTTCGTGTTTAACCCCGAAGGGGTGAAGACGCAGATTGCGGCGTCGATTCTGGTAGAGAAGGAATTCACGCCCGCTCTCAACACGGGTGCCCAGGATCCGGAGAAAATCATTCCGATGTACTTGGAGAAGCTGCGTGCCGCGGGAGCGGATATCGTAGTGGAAGAGAAGCAACGTCAGTTGAACGAATGGCTGGCCAGCCACAAGTAACGACAAACAGCAACGAGTAACCCGCGGCCCCACGCGACGGAGCGAGGAGAGGAGTGAGACGATGAGACAAGCAACGATGCGTTCCAGGCTGATTCTCGGTTTCGGTCTCGTGACGGTACCTCTCGTCATCGTGCTGCTGTGGAACAATCTGTATGCAACGAAGGTCGTGCACTCGCAAGTCGCGCAATCCAACCGCAACATGCTCACGATGTATATGAACGACATGGATCAAGTGCTCGACGAGATCGAGACCTATTTATATAAGACGGCGGAACAGGATCAAAGCCTCATCTCCCTCAGTCAGTATGACAAAGATAGTTGGGAGTACTATTTGTCGACGACGCAGACGACGAACGATCTAAACCTGAACATTAACTATTACGACGCGGCCGACGTGCTTTTTGCTTATAGCACGAAATACGAGCAATTATTCATCGCGCAGCAGCAATCCGTCACCTACGGCCGGAAGCAGGTTATCCAGCAGAAGCTGAAGGAAACGCTGGCTAAGAACGATCCTAGCACCCGAACCGGCTGGAACGTGGTCGAACAGAACGGGGAATACGCGTTGGTTCGGGTCGTGGATACGAATTACGATTCCTATATCGGAGCTTGGGTGGACCTGAATCGGTTGATGGAGCCGATGAGGCTGCTTGGGCAAAGCGGCAAAGGAGAGGCGCTGCTCGTATCGGGCCAAGGCCGGCCTTTGTCGACGGTCGGCGATTCCGTCCGTCTTGCGCTCGAGACGTTCGACTTGGGAGCGTATTTAGACAATGGAAATGCCGCTTACAATATCGTCAAGCTGGATAAGCCGTACTTGCTAGTCGCGAAGAGCTCGAGAATGGCGGACATGGATTTGATCTTCCTGTTACCCGAGAAGACGCTGCTGGAGGGTCTCCCTTTTTTCCGCAACCTGACGTACCTTATTCCAATGCTAGCCGCGATCATGTTAGGCATGTACTTGCTCTTCCTGCAAAATTCGATCGTCAAACCGATCCATCAATTCATCAAAGGAATGCGCAAAATCCGTTCCGGGGACCTGAGCGTCCGGATGGAAGACAACAAACTGCAGGAATTCATCACGCTTAAGGAAACGTTTAACGGGATGGCTCAGCAAATCGAGCATCTCAAAATCGATATTTACGAGGAACAGATTCGTACGCAGAAGGCTGAGCTTAAGCATCTGCAGGCACAGATTCATCCGCATTTTTTCATGAATTCGCTCAATATCGTTTATCAGCTCGCCCAGATCAAAGACTTCGAAGTCATCCAGAACATGGCGTTGCATCTCGTTCGCTACTTCAGGTACACGACGCGGACGCAAGTATCCACGATCACGGTGAAGGAAGAAGTCGAGCATATCTACCACTATCTCTCCATTCAGAAATATCGTTTTCCCGAGACGCTGGAATTCGATTTCGAAGTGGAACCGGGGGTGGAAGCCGACGAGATTCCTCCGCTTATTATCCAACCTCTCGTGGAGAATGCGATGGTGCACGGTTTCTCGATTCGCACGGGCAGCCCTTTCCGGATTCGGGTAAAAATCTCGGCGATCGGAGATGGCGAAGAAGGCGAACTGCAGATCGAAGTCGAGGATAACGGAAAAGGATTGTCCGAGGAGCAGATGGAGCATCTTCGCGAGAAGGTACAGCAGCTTGAGCCGGGCGATGGAAGCATAGGGCTATGGAACGTCGTTCGGCGTTGCAAGCTCTACTATAATAGGGGCATCGTCAAGATGTCATTCGAGAGCGCGAAGCCGCAAGGCACGCTGGTCACGTTAAGGCTGCCACGCAGCAAAGCGAACCAAAGGGAGTCGGGACAATGATAAGGGTATTGATCGTGGACGATGAAATCTACGCGGTGAAGGGTTTGCTTTCGGGCGTGCGGTGGGAGACGATCGGCGTCGACGAGGTTTATGAGGCGTATCATGCCCCGATGGCGCAACAATTGTTGTTGGAAAAAAACATCGACATCGTCATCTGCGATATCGAGATGCCGGAGACGAGCGGTCTCGAGCTGATGGAATGGGTGAAGGAACGGGGCATGCAGCCGGAGACGATCGTGCTGACGTGCCATTCCGAGTTCGATTACGCCAAGCGGGCGATCAGCTTGGGCAGCTTCGAATATTTGCTTAAGCCGGTCGTCTATACGGAGCTGGAGCAAACGCTGTTAACCGCGATCTCCCGCGTATCCGAGAAGAGAAGAATCAGCAATACGGACGACCAGTACAACAAAATCGTGGAGCTCTGGAACAGCCGCAAGCCGATACTCGTCGAGCGTTTCTGGCAGGATCTGCTCGAGCGGCGGGTGTCGGCTAATCGCGAAGCTGTCTCGCAAGCTCTATCCGCGTACGATATGCGACTGAGCATAGTAGAGCGCGTACGTCTGATTCTAATCAGCGTCGAGAGCTGGGAGAAACCGCTGAACGAACGCGACGAGCTCATCATGGAGTTCGCGTTGCGCAAATCGGCGGATGAGTTGCTTCTGGCCGGCATTCCGGGCAACGTCATTCAAGACCACCGTGGCAACATTTTGGTCGTATTGCATCAAGGTGAACAGGAAGCTTCCCGTGAAGATATCGAGACTCGCTGCCGGGAGTATTTGGACGCGTGCAATCGCTACTTTTATTGCCGGTTGTCCTGTTACGTCGGAGATTTGTGCGCGGTAACGGACGTCTTGCAAAGTTATTTGACTCTGCTGAACCGGGAATATCGCAATGTAAGTCAGGCAAACGGGGTTATCTGGAGCGGGGACTCGGGCGAGAGCGCATCCAAACCGACGGCAAGCTTGACGGAGTCGATGCTGGACTGGGCCGACTTGCTAGAGCAAGGCTTGTTACGCGAGTTGGGCGTTAAGCTGGAAGAGTGGACGGATTCCATCGACTCGGGCACGGCGACGGTCGAGACGCTTACCGCGTCCTATCACGCCCTGCTTCAGGTCATTTATTACGCCATGCACCGCAAAGGATTGCAAGCGCAGCAGTTGTACGAAGACCAGTCTTGTCCGGGGTTAGACGTGGCGACTCGCTCCGTCGTTCAGTTCAAGACGTGGGTTCGCTGCATCGCGAACGCCGCCGGTAGCCTGTTCACGAGAACGTTGGCCATCAGTCCGGTCGTTCAGAAGGTTAAGGCTTATATTGGCGAGCATCTTAACGAAGAGTTATCGCGCGAGCAACTGGCGTCCGTGGCTTTCGTGAACCCCGCCTATTTGTCCAGGTTGTTCCGCAAGGAAACCGGGATGGTGTTGACGGACTATATTTTACAGGAGAAAATGGCGAGCGCGGCAGAGCTGCTATCGACGACGGACCGGAGCATTAGCGAGATCGCGGATGGATTGAACTATGGTAACTTCTCGTATTTCGCTCGGCTGTTCCGCAAGGTTCACGGAGTAACGCCCCATGATTATCGTAAGTCGTTCCGAAGGGTTTGATCGTATCGATCGAATGCTAGACTGGTCATTATTTTATCGATTAGGGTAACAAACGGAGTAGTGTCGGTCTCCGCCTCGGACGTACAATGGTTTCGGACCCATCGGGTTCCGAATGCTACGTTCAGGGGGCTGTCACGTTGATTAGACTAACGATCGTCCGCAAGCTCATGCTTCTGCTGGTGGCTTTGCTGCTTATTAGCGCGTTGACTGGGATTGCGATTTTGCGCTCCAACGATCAAGTGAGAACGCAGTCCGGTCAGGCAGAGGCGCTGAATCGGACGGAACTGGGCTATGGAAGCCTAATGAATTCGTATCAGGAATTGAATACGATCGCCTATCGGTTCTTAAGCGAAGGTTACGAGAAAAAACAATCGCAAGCTTCCGTGAAGAAGCTGGAGCAAATAAAGATGACTACGACGGGACTGCATTCCGTATTCGAAGCTAATGAGGAGTTGCGGTCTTATTTGTCTTGGTTCGCCAAAATCAACGAAGGTTACGAATCCCTTTTCTCCGACAACTTCACCGGCGCTTTTCTTCCGGAGTCTCTGAACTCGGTCGTTATCAGGAAAGCGTTGACTTCGCTCATGACGGATTCCGCGAGAATCGACGAGGAGTTGAAAATCTGGTTCGAAGCGAAGAGGGGAGAGGAGTCCGACCGACTGAATAACACGCTTGCGGATAGTACGCGAAATGTCGTCCTGTTGACGGTAATTACGCTTGTCTTGACTTTGGTGCTGGCGTTTCTGTTCGGGAGGTCGATTAATCAGGGAGTCAAGCTGCTTATGAGGCGAATTCATGCTTACAGGGACGGGAATATGGCTTACGCTTCGCCCAAGAAGAAACGAGGCGACGAGTTCGGTTCCGTAGAAGCTTATCTGGCTCAGATGGGCGAGCGGATCCAGGGCATTCTGGAAGCAAATCGCAGCACGGGATTAAAGGTCGTCGAATGGACGCAGGACATTCTGAAGAAATCCAAGGACAATCGGGAGGCGTCCTCGTCCATTCAATCGCAGACGGAACGATGCCAGGTAAGGATCGAATCGCAGCATGAAGCTACCGCATCGATCTCGGCGGTGCTAGAAGAAGCTGCCGCGGGTTCGGAGGCGATGCTGGCCGTATCGGATTCGCTCAAGGATTCCGTATGGAGAACGAACGGCCACGCGCAGGACGGCAAAAGGTTCGTAACCGAACTGACGGATTCCTTCGAGCTGACCAACGGCGAACTCGCTCGGTTGGGAGAACAAGTCGCTTCCATCACCGAACGGATGAAGGACGCGCAGAGCTTCATGTCTGGAATCAGCGGCTTAGCTTATCAGACGAACCTGCTTTCGTTGAACGCTTCGATCGAAGCTTCTCGTGCGGGAGCGAACGGAAACGGCTTCTCGGTCATCGCCCAAGAAATTCGCAAGCTCGCGGTGCAGACGGAAGGCTTCGCGGGCAAAGCGCGCACTCTGATGCAATCGATTCATGCGGATACCGAGAGCATGGCTTACAGCTTCGAGGGCTTCGCCGAGCAGATGGATGCCACGAAGAGCAAGTCGGAGCAAGCGGCGGCTTCGTTCGGCGAGATCGCCGGGGAAAGCAACATTCTGGCCGCTCAGACGGAGGAATGGAGCAGAGCCGTAGCCGAGGTTGCCGCGGGCCTGAGTGAAATCGTCGTCTCGGTCGAACAGCTCGTCGATTCTTCGTCGGATTTGCGCGATAGCGTCCTGACGGTGTCCGAGATCGCAGTCGTGCAGGTGGGATTGTCCGGGTACCTTCAACAAGCAGTCGACGGTCTGGCCGAGACTTCGGCGGCTCTTCGGGGGGACTCGGAGCACTCTAAATGATGGAGGCTCGCCTCTAGAAGTAAGGCGACGGGGGCAGAGCCGTTCATGCTGGCTGCCTCGCACCGCGAAGTAATCCATTGCCGTTACGATGTTTATCATTGTAATGGCATTTTTTTCTTGATTTTCAGTAACTTACTGCGCAGACAATCGTTATACATGGATAGAGGAACAGGAAGAGGAGGGATGCGGGAGTGAGGTCGAAGATCATCTACGCGATCGTGTTCGTATTAATTGCGGGAAGTTGGGCGGGGAACATCGCGTACTACCGAGACTACAGGCTGCCGGAAGGGGGCTTCCTGAATCATCGCATCGAGACGATGTACGACCCGGGCGTGTCGTTCGATCTGCTGTACGTTGCCAACACTGACGACAAGAAGAAGCCGGTCAGCGTTCGAACCGACGAGTTGCCCTCGCTGCGGTTTTACCCCGCCCAAGTACATAGCCAACTCAGCCATCAGACGATTTATTTGCTGAGGGGATACTTCGACGTCGCGAGAATGGAAGAGAGAACTTCGGAGTTGGCCCCGATCGTTTTGGATAGCGTCTACGTCTCATTCAGCGACGGAACGGAATCATTACAGCGCGTCGGCAACATCGTCGCTTACCGCGAAGCCAGGCCGATTGAAGGTCATACGAGTCCGTTTTCCATGAGTTCGGTGAGCTCGGGTTCCGACCATAGCGGCAGGGCTTCGGTGAGAATGACGAGACCAATGACCTTAACGAATATTTCCTCCAGTTGGCTTAGCGAGCTGGGGGACGATTTCCAATACGCGTGGGGAGCCGACAGCGAAACTTCGGGTCAAATGCCGACGGAGCTAAAAAATAAAGATGCACTCTATCTGAGCTACCAGTTCCTTATTCCGCACGGAAGCCCGCGGTCGCTGGACGTCTATAACGTGCTACTCCGTCAAGATTTCGTGGATTCGAAGGGACAGAAGTATGCGAATGAATTGTTCGCGAATTACCTCCCGTACCCGACGGAAGCCGAGATGCGCGCGTATGTCAGGGAGAAAAGGAGTGAGGCGAAATGAAGAAAGCCTACTCGATTATCGCATGGGGGCTCGCGCTGGAGTTACTTGATTTCCGCATTAACAATTTTGATTTGTTGCCGGACGTACTCGGGTACTTGCTTGTTGCGATCGGATTATCGCGCTTGAAGGAAGGACGGCGCTATTTCGGAGTCGCCCGGTGGGCCGCTGTCGTTTTGATGTTTTTCTCCGTTCTCCCGCTAATAGGGATGGAATCCACCATTTCCTTAACGAGCGGCGACAAGCCCGGATTTCAGGCGTTGGCGCTCACTTCCGTAACGACCGCGATCGATCTCTTGATGTTATACGGCATATGCCGCGGGATTCGTTCGAGCGCGATAAACCGAAGTAAGTGGGAGTTGGCGTTATCCGCGAAGAACGGTTGGACGATTTTGTTCGTTTTCGGCGCTATGACGTTGTTTGCTTGTCCCTTTCAACTCAACTATTCGCTCCAGGACGGCATAGGCTTCGCGTTGTTTCTGGCGGCCGGTAATTTCGTTTGCGGCGTGTGGGTGATCTTCCTAGTACGCAGAGCCGGGCGAGAGTTGCCCGGAGCAAGGAAAGGCGGAGGCGGTTCGCCTGAAGAGGGAGTGGGCGGGGAACTGGACATTATCGTATAATCGATACGACTGTATCTTATTTCATTAGCGCATAGGGGGCTCAGCCATGAACGGGATTCAAGCTTTGGCTTTAGGAAACTACTCCGATGCGATCTGGCATCCGTTCGGGGGAATCGATAAGGAAATCGAGCAGATATTCGCGGAACGGATCGACGTGAGGAGCACCGGCGATTACGGCATGTTAAAAGAGGACTATTTGTCCCCTTATCGGTTATTCATTTCTTACACGGAATTTCTCGACGAAAAGCTGTCGCAGGAAAGGGTGGCGGCGCTGTTATCGTTCGTCGCGAAGGGCGGCGGATTCCTGGGTATACATAACGGCATTTCTCTGCAACGCAATCAAGAGCTGGCGACGATGATCGGAGGCCGTTTCGTGAGTCATCCCGATTATACGGCGTTGCCGATCCATATTCTCGAGCCGAACCATCGGATCATGGATAGGGTCGAACCGTTCACGGTGAACGACGAGCCCTACAGGTTCGATTTCGATCCTTATGTCCGGACGACCATTCTCGCGGAATATGAGCATGAAGGCGAGCGTTGGCCGGCCGCATGGATGCATCAATACGGCTTGGGCAGAGTCGTCTATCTCATGCCGGGGCATGAAATCTCCGCATTCAAAGTCGAAGCGTATCGAAAGCTCATCTTGAACGCGGGCTTATGGGCGGCAAAGGCAATTTAAGTACTCTATAAAGCGAGGCCCAGGCGAGCATCCAACCCGCCTGGGCCTCATCGTTTACTCGACTTGCGAAAGAATTTCGTCCTTGAACTGACGGATCGCTTCGTCCGTGTCGATCGTATAGCCGCACTCCAAGCCGACGAAACCTTCGAATCCCGTACCCTTGATCGCGCGCAAAATGTTGACGTAATTGAGCTCGCCCGTGCCCGGCTGCTTGCGTCCCGGATTGTCCGCGATGTGGTAGTGATTGATCCGGTCGATGTAGCCGGTCGCGTTACGAATGACGTTGCCTTCCGTAATCTGCTGGTGGTAAACGTCGAACACGAGTTTCACGTTCGGGCTGCCGACTTGATCGATGACGTCGACCGATTCGTCCGAACGTTGAAGGAAGTGGCCGGCGTGATCGACCAGCCCGTTCAATGGTTCGACCTCCAGCACGATGCCGGCGTCTTCGAACAGCGGAGCGCAGCGCTTCAGCGTCTCGACCATCGTTTGCCGTTGCGTATCGCGCGGCACGCCGTCCAAGACGTTGCCCGTCTGGGAGATGACCGAGCGGACGTTCAGAATCCGGCACGCCTCGATCGTCTGGCGGACGCCTTCCAGATAAGCTTCCCGAAGCGATTCGTCGACCAAGCTGATGAACTTCGTGCAAGTCGCGCTAATGCCGACGCCTATACGTTCTTGTTCCTTGGCTACGCCCTTCAGATCGTCCAAGTTCCACCAAGCGTAATACTCGAGACCGTGAAAGCCGTGCTCTTTGATTTTCTCCAGGTGATGGATTTCATCTTTGCCCGGGTAAGCTCCGATGCATAAAGAATATTTCATTCGATACAGAACTCCCTTCTCTATTCGGATAATCGAACCGGTTGGCCGGATACGGCGGACTCGTTGGCGGCGATCGTAATCTCGTGCGTGCGGAGAGAATCCTCGTAATCGGATAGGATGCGGGATCTGTCTCCGGTTCTAAGCGCATGAACGAAAGCCTCGTCTTCAACGAAATACGGGTTGGCCACGTTCGGATGAATGCTCCGTCCCGCGGAAGTAATCTCGTTTAACGCGTCGCCTCGCAGCTCGAGAATTCCGCTCTCCGTATAAATATCCAACCCTACGTGATGCCCGGCGGGCAGTAAGCACGTATTCGAGATCGTGGCGACCATGCCGTTCGCCAGCTTCAGCGTTACCGTCCCCACGTCCGGCACGTCGGTGCCTTCCACTTTGTCGCCCATTACTTGCAGCGCGTAAGCCGCATATACTTCGCTGACTTCTCCGCACAAATAACGGAGCAGATCCACGATGTGCGTCGTCTGTTCGACGAACTGGCCCCCGGAACCTTGCTGCACCCTCCACCAAGGAACCATCGGCATGCCGCCCATCCAGTATCCAAGCGCCATTCCCGCTTTACTATTTTCCAAGAGACGTTTGGCCAAGGTCGCCGATTCGTTGTATCTCCAGTGGTAGCCGACCGAGGTGAGGAGATTGCTTGCCTTTACTTTGGCGCCGATCGATCTCGGAAGCTCCCGGTCGATGCCGAGCGGTTTCTCTACGAGGAAAGGAATTCCCCGTTCGACCAGCTTATTTTCCGCGTCTCCGTGCGCCATAGGCGGTACGCAGACATAGACGCCGTCCAGCTTCGTCCCGTCCAACATCTCGTCCAAATTAGAGAACGCTTTCGCTCCGCCGTGAACGTCCGCGGCCTTTTGCGCTCTTGCGAGGTCTAAGTCGTAGAATGCCGTCAACTCGATGCCGTCAATCTTCGTCAAGTTGTCGAGGTGAGCATTGGCGATGCCGCCCGTCCCGATAAATCCAAGCTTCAAGGTCATTGGCTTATCCACTCCTGTAAATAGGGTATAAGATAATTCAACTACGACCCTATTGTAGATCAGCGGATAACGAATTAAAATATAATATAATTCATATTACGTATAGAAAAATGAAACTAGGTGAATCGCTTGAACGAGGCTTACAGCAGGCATTTCGTGACGACGGAATGGGACCGGGGCTTGCCGCTGCACCTGACGAGCGTCGGTCTCTCCGCGCACCAGCAGCCCATTCATCGGGAGCACGGTTTCGATAGCTACCATTGGCTGCATACGGTGGAAGGCTGCGGATCGTTCACGGTGAACGGCTCCACCGTGAAGCTTTATCCGAACCAAGGCATCTTGTTGAAGGCGGGGACGCCGCATAGCTATTCCGCGGAAACCGAGGTTTGGTCGACGTGGTTCATGACGTTCGACGGGGCGCTTGCCAGCCCCATTACGGCCTCGCTCGATCTTCCTCAAATGCTCCCGGTCAGTTGGGACGACGATTGCCCGCTGGCTCGCGTTCACGAGCAATACAGCGAGAAATTCGGCTATAGCTTCGATTTCGCGGGCATTAACGGCTCGCTCGAAGTGTACGTTTTCCTGACGCAATTGAAAAAATACGGGCAAATCAGCGGACGGTCTTCCTTGTCCAAAGGGCACGAAAGGCTGACGCCGATCTACTTGCTCATCGAAGAGCGTTACGGGGATCCGGGGCTGGGACTGGACAGAATGGCCGAGGAGTTGCTCGTAAGCCCGCAATACCTGAATAAGCTATTTCGGACAAGTTGGGGTATCAGTCCGTACCAATACTTGATGCAATTCCGCATTCAAAAATCCAAGGAGCTGCTGCTGGCGAACCGCGGCCGGACGGTTAAGGATATCTCCGCGGCGGTCGGTTTCCAGGACGATAGCCACTTCGTATATACGTTCCGCAAGCTAACCGGCAGGACTCCGATCCAATTTCGTCTGGAGTACGGGGATTAACTGATCGTAGGTCGATTCCAATCTTATGCCATGCAAGAAAAACGCAAATAGAATATTGCTTTTTCGGAAATACAGCGCTTCTTCGACCTCGTAAGATGAATGTATCAAACGCATAACATTACGAGAGCCGAGGAGTTGTATTGAGATGTTGAACGAAAGCCAATTAGCCGAATTCGCGAAAAACGGATTTTTGAAGGGAAGCGTGGTCCTAAACGATGCGGAGGTCGAAGCGTTACGCGCGGAATTGGACGATGTCATGCAAGGCAAATCGGTCAAGAAACCGGTATTGAACCATAACTTGCTAGGCGAAGATACTCTCTATGACGGCATGAAGATGACCGCGAACGAGAAAGTCGTTCAGATCGTTAACATCTGGATGGCCAGCGACGCGTTCTTCCGTCATGCCGCCAACAAAACGATTTGCGAGGAAGTTGCGCAATTGTGCAATACCGACACGCTTCGCGTGTGGCATGATCAGATTCAATACAAGCCTCCGATCACGGGTGGACCGACGGCTTGGCATCAGGACCATCCGCTGTGGCCGATCATCCAGCCGGCGGATCTCGTCAGCGCCTGGGTCGCGCTCGACGACGCGGTCATCGAGAACGGATGCATGTGGATGGTTCCCGGCAGCCATAAATGGGGCAACCATCAGAAGCATCTGACGAGCGACAAAGACTTCAAGCCCGTTCATCGCCATCCCGAGCTGTTGCCGGAAGGCGCCGACACGACGGCCGTGCCGTTCGAGATCAAGAAAGGCCAAGTCGGCTACCATCACAGCCTTACTTGGCACGGAAGTCCCAACAATCGCTCGGAGCTTAAGCGGCGCGCGATCGCCGTTCATTACATGCCCGCGCATACCCGCTACGAGCCGACGAGCAATCACGTCATGCTGAGTTATGTGGACGTGAACAAGGGAGATATCCTCAAGGGAGAACACTTCCCGGTCGTGTTCGAGGTCACAGGCTCGAGGTAGTAGCCAAACCTTTCGAGCCGCTCAACCGCCGCAGTCCGGCCAAACCGAATTGCACTGCCAACAACTCTCCCCCTTCACGGGTCAGGAGGGTTATTGGCGTCCTCAGCTCTCGATCCGAGCAGGCTCTCGCGAAATCGGAGATTGCGTCCAAACCGCCCTCGTTTTACAATCAACTCATCAATCATCGAAGCTCGTCGATCCTAGTGAAAGTTGGTGGATGAAAATGACCGATACGGCTGCGCAGCAATGGCCATTCGTGCATAGCGTAGGGGACGTGTGGGCGCAAGCGGGCAGCGTGCTTGGACCCAGAACGATTACGGACTACGAGCTCGTTTATTTTCCCGAAGGGACAGCTACTACATATGAACTTCAGGGTAAAGCGTTGCCGCTAGATTATCCGTGTTTCGTCTTTACTCGACCCGAAGAGGAGCACCGTTACGAATTCGATAGGGATCGCAACGTTCGTCACCTTTTCCTCCACTTCGACTACGTCGCTTTGCGCCAAGCCGATCCCAGGTTCGCAACGCTATTAGAGCCCGCCATGTCGATTCTTCCCGTTAGCGTCAATAGTTTGCTTCCATCGCTCATGAAACAGATGCTGCGAATCGCGAATTTCCAGCTTGCTCATTGGAAGAGGCGCCTTTCCGTCTTGCTCGCGGCAGCTTTGGAGGAATTGTGCGCATCCGCGGACAATGCGCTGGAGGAACTTGCCCATCCGCTTCCGATTCCAATCGCAAGAGCGATTGCTTTCATGGAACAGCACCTCGAACAACCGTTAACGATTGAAGCGATCGCTAGACAGTCGGGGTGGTCGCATGAGCATTTCACCCGAATGTTCGTCTCCAGCGTCGGCATGTCGCCGAAAAGGGCACTGCTCGAACGAAGATTGCTTCGCGCGGAGCAGCTCATGATGAACGGGCAATGGACAGTGAAGCAGATCGCTTACCGGGTCGGGTTCGGGGACGAGCATCATTTTTCGAAAATGTACAAGCACATCCGCGGGAATACGCCCACGGAGTATAAAGATCGCTGCGAGAACAGCCTATTCCGTCATACGACCGCCGTTCTCGACCCGGAGAATCCCTACCCCGCCAACCATCATATTCTGGTTAACGACGATATCAAATAAACACATCGTTTGCAGGGTTCCCTCCATTGAGTGAAGCGCCTCTCTTCGCGCACAATGGAAGTAAGACAATCAAGCAGGAGGGTTCTCCGATGGGTATTATTTATACGCCGAAATCGAAGCAACGCGAAGATAAATATTTGGTAAGCATTAAAGAATATGCGCAATACCATCGCAAAGGATATTTGATCGTTAGAGGTTTGTTATCAAAAGAAGACATCGGCGAGCTCTACCAACTGGCGGAGAAAACAAGGCTCGATAACGTGAAGAAAAACGAGAGGAAGATCGGAGAAAATGATCCGCTGAGAGCGGAGTTCGTCTCGCAAACCCGGGTCCATATGCTTTCCCGATTGGAAGCGGCCGCCGAGCGGGGGATGCTTCATCCGCGGGTGTTGGACGCGGTCGAAGCGCTAATCGGACCGGATGTCTACGCGCTTCAATCGATGATGTTCCTCAATCCGCCGGGCAAAGGCGGTCAAGGCTGGCATCAGGATTCCTGCTATATCAAGACGCATCCGGATACGTTGATCGGAGCTTGGATCGCGTTGGAAGAAGCGGACGAGGATAACGGTTGCCTGTGGGTCGTACCGGGCTCTAACCATGAACCCGTCTATCCGCCGGCCGAAGTCGGGGGAGGCAACGTTCATGCGGTCGACGCTTTCGCGGATCTGCACAACGTCCACAACGTGAGCCATCTTGACGACGAAGTGAATACGCTATCTAAGGTCGTTGCGAATTATCCGCCTCCGATTCCGGTGCCGCTTAGCCCGGGGGACGTATTGTTTTTCCATTCGCACCTGCTGCATCGTTCCTACCCGAATCGGACAACGGATCGATATCGCCGGTCTTATGTGCTCCATTATTGCAACGCGCGTTCTTGGGTTCCTTGGGATCATGACGGTTATGAGGGCGACTCAGGCAATTATCGTCAAATATTGGCCCGAGGCCGAACGCATTTGCCTTATGCGGAGCCGACTTTCGGTACGGAAGTGTGGTTAACGGAGGCGGATGAGGCGGAGGGAAGCGTTAGGATGATGGGAATGGATAACGGCATGATGATGCCGGTCGTTCAGATGAAAGAATAGTTTGTCTGAAAAGAACCCCTGCGGCTATTAGCGATTAGCCGACAGGGGTTCTTGCCGTGAATATCGCAGTCCCTCTGCCAAGCTAAGGTCTACCGAGCATTCGAAACTCGCTAGGCGTTAACCCGGTCACCCGTTTGAATTGGTGGCTGAAATAATGAAGGCTGGTGAATCCGAGACGCTCGGATAAAGCTTCGATTTTTTCTCCGTTCAGCAATGCACGCTTCGCCAGTTTGATCCGTTCCCCGATAATGTAGTGCTTGGGAAGAAGCCCGAGTTCTTCCTTGAACAGCTTGGCGAAGTGGATCGGATGGTAGCCGCAGAGAGCGGCGAGCTCCGATACGGCCCAGTTTCTCCCCGGCTCGTCATGCATGGCGACGATGGCCGGCTCGATCCGCCCACGGGTAACGGGCGGTTTGCCGATGTCGAGCAACTGGCGCAAGATGTGAACGATCGCTTGCATCATAAGCCCCCGCAGAGCGAGGCCGTACCCGGGACGCTCGAATTCGTACTCTTTGACGATTTTCGCTAGAATCGGCTCCAAACCGGAGACGGTCATATGCGTCGGGAATGTGACTTCCCCATAAGGAACAATGACGATCGAAGTCTGCGAGAGGGTAGCGCTACTAAGTTCCGCGTCATCCGCGTAGAGGATATGATGCCCCGGATGAACGGGAATTGCCGTTTCTTTCCGCCATTCGAAGTGGACGCTATAGTAATCCGTCCCGATCGGGGCACTCAATGCGTGAGGACATTCCGGACCGTAGTAAACGCATTCTCCCGTCCGAATCGTGTACGACTTTCCGCCGATGAATAGCTCAGCCTGGCCGGAGACGACATAAACCAGCTGGCAATCCGGAATGATGCGGGCTCCCCAGTCGGTATCGGTTTGAGTCGTAGCACGGTTAGCGAAATTGACGGTTGGCATGAGGTCGTCCAAAGAGCTTGTCGTCATGCGTGTTTTCTCTCCTCAGTTGCGACGAAAATAGGAAATCAACTTATGATTCCCCTCAATCTTAGCTATCGCAAAGGAAAGCCGCAAGATGCATTTGCTTTCGACCGGATCGGACTGAAAACGGCACGTATGGACGATCCGGTAGCGAATTCGTATCGGAATATACGTTTAGTACATGTTTTCGCAAAATGAGCAGTAGGTTTATGGAAGGGGAAAATATACAATCTGGATGAGATATCGCAAACAGTCATCAACACGAGGAGGGCTTTCGCGTATGTTGCAAGCTATTTCATTTTACGTATCGCCGCAAGGGAACGACGATAATCACGGTAACGAGCGGTCACCGTTCCTAACCATAGAACGAGCGCAAAGGGCAGTTCGCGAGAGCATCGCTAGCGGAATGTCCGCGGACGCGAACGTATACCTCGGCGGAGGTTACTACGAGGTCGGAAGTACGATTATGTTCGATGAAAGGGATTCGGGTCGAGACGGCTTTAGAGTTCGTTATCGGAACGTAACCGGCGAGAAACCGATTCTGGTCGGCGGGGAGTTAATAACCGGTTGGGAACGGCATGACGATTCGATCTGGAAGGCGAAACTGCTTCCCGGCCGCAGATTCCAAACGTTATATGCCGATGGGAGGAGGGTACGTAAAGCCCGTTTACCCGCTAGGGGGTACTTCAACACGGATGAGTCAGCCCCGGAATCGTCTAAAGAGGGAATCCGATATTTCGCCGCCGATCTTCACGACGAGTTGTGTTTGGAGGATGCTCAAGTGTTTACTTGGCCCGGGGAAGGGGAATGGAATTGGTTTTCCGAGACGAAATCCGTGAGGGAAGTCGATAGACAATCGCGAATGCTACTATTCGAGACTCCCGCGACGTGGGGCATCGGGCACGGCTCCCGTTACTATTTGCAAGGATCGTTAGCATTCCTTCAAGCTCCCGGTCAATTCCATCTGGACGAGCCGGGAGGAATCGTCTATTACTGGCCGGAGCAAGACGAAAAGGAAAGCGGAGATCCGAATCGGCAGACGATCGCGGCACCGATGGTAACCCGGTTGATCGAGTTGAGCGGAAGGGATAACGACCGAAGGTTGCGGAATTTCGAGCTGTCAGGATTAACGCTAGTATGCACGGACGGGTTTCGCGATTACGGCATTATGGACGGTAATTCGGAGCGAGCGGAACACCGCGAAGCGCTCATCTACCTTAATCGCGTCGAGAACATTAGCATTAAAGGCTGTACGATAAGCCAATCGGGTTCGTCCGGCATTTTCCTCGACCGCTATGCCCGTCAAGTTACGATCGATCGCAATACGATCGCACATGTCGGTTACGTAGGCGTCTATGCATCGGGTTACGCTCCGGGGGAAGGGGACTTCAAGACCGCGGACGACTCTTACACGAACAAAGGGCATACGATTACGAACAATCGGATTACCTGCGGGGGAGAATTGATCGGACACGGATGCGGGATCATGCTCTACCAGAGCGGCGATAACGGCATTTCACATAACGAGATTTCGCACATGCCGCGCTATGGAATATCGCTCAAAGGATTACGATTCGGTACGATGCCGGAATCGCTGTATGGCATTCCGGTTACGTGGGACAACCACTACGACTTCCTGCATTCCAAAAATAATCGGATCGCGTACAACGAAATATTTAACGTGATGACCGATAGCCAAGACGGAGGGATGATCGAAGCGTGGGGCCCCGGGAAGGGTAACGTCATTCATGGCAACCATCTGCATCATAGCGGAATCCACTTTTCGTTCGGATTCGGAATTTACTTAGACGACGCGAGCGATGACTTCACGGTTACGAGCAACGTGCTCAATGATCTCTACAGCACCGGTCAAGGAAAGCTGTGGATGCTGATTTTCTCCAAGGGGATCGGAAACCGAATTTACAATAATCTATTGGCTAACAATCCCCGGGCGATTTCCGCGTTCGGTACCCAAGAGATGGTCGGGGAGGCGAACCGTGACGTAGACATCGCGTCGAACCTCGTGTACGACTCCGGACAATATGTCTACTACTTTGTGAATTGGGACAAGACGAGGTTTAAGGCCGCCGATGGCAATCTCTATTGGAGAAACGGGGCTGCTTGCCTTGTGGCGGGAGAGATCGCGCAGTTGAAGCCAAGGGGACCGGATAGGCTTGAACGCAACGAATATGATTGGGAGGAGTGGCGGTCGCTCGTAAACGGAAAATACGACGGCAACACGATTATCGCGGATCCGTTGTTTCTCGACGAGGAAGCGAGAGATTACCGGCTCCGGCCTGATTCTCCGGCTTATCGGATAGGCTGGCAAGAAATCGAATTCGATCGGATCGGCCCCAGAAAAGATTAACCGTCGGCGGCTAACCGGCTTTTGTCGAAAAACTCCACTTCGACAAAGGCCTATTTCCGTTTGACGAATCCTGTAATAGTTCAGTAATTCGAATATTTCATAGTAGAAGTTAGGCCATCGATATGCGATTCTATAATTTGAAAAGCAAAATCGGATAACTTAGCTTGCACTGTAGAGGGAGCGGCTTACGATGCGGGTGCTGGGTCTCTATAAATCCAAAAAGTATTTGCAACGGGTTCTAATCTCCATCATGTTGTCGATGGTGTTGGTAATGTCGGCCTTATCGATTACGAATACGTTTATTCTGGAAAAGTCGGTCAAGAGGAACCAAGAGGCATCCAACTTAAAGGTTCTTACGCAAATTCAATACAACCTCTCTTATATGAACGAAATCATTACCCATCTTTCGATTTTCGTGTATCGGGATAATATCCTTATTCCGATGATGTTCGAGAACGATCTTCCCAAAATGGATTTGATTCGCGGTTATCAGAGACTGAATACCATATTGGAGAGTTCCTCCTTCCTGCATTCCATCGTCGTCTACAATCATAGCCAGAATAAGCTTTACGGAACGACGACTCCTTTCCTCTTGGACGATGGCGTGACGGAAGCGAAGATCAGGAAGTGGCTGTTCGATCCTTCGAGCCCGCACAAGAATTCAAGGCTGATTCCGGTCAGCCTGGAGAAGAAATCCGGGCAGATCGACGCGTTCGCGTTCATTGTCGCCGATTCTTTGAACGTGTTCAATAGCAGCGAGTCCGCGATCATTCTGTATATCAAATCCGACTGGGTATTCGATAGCTTGAAGAAAATGAACGTGGGCAGCGACCGGGAAATGGGAGAAGTCTATATCGCGGACGACGACGGCAGGCTGTATTCGTCCAGAACCGATAATCTGGTCGCGAGCGAGAAGGATCAGATGCAGGTCAAACAGCTCATAGACGGGGACAAAAAAGCGATGAACCGGCAATCGGGGTTCGTTATCGGAAACGTGGCGGGCAAGAAAAGCATGATTACATACATGGATGACGGCATGCGTAATTGGAAAATCGTTTATATTCAATCTTACGACAAGCTGATGCAGGATGTCAGACAGACGAGGCTTCAGTCTATCATGATCTCGGTCATTTTCCTCGTCGTCGCGATCGCCTTATCCATCGGGGTGTCTTATAAGCTTTACCATCCGATAGAGAACATGCTGCAACGGCTCCGACTGCACGTCCCGGGCAACGACCAGTCGGATCCCAACGAACGGGATGAGCTCTCTTTGATGAGCAACCGGTATTTGAAGCTATCCGACAAGCTGCACGAGATCAGCTCCGAGCAGATCGTTAACAAATATTACATTCGCAAATTTCTTACAGATAGCCAGATGTTCTCCCACAACGATATGAAGGATCTAATAGAAAAGCACAACCTCAACATATCCATAAGCAAGGAAATCATCGTTTGCGTGCTTCAAATCGATCACTATCCGGAATTCGACCGAATGACGACGGGCGCGACGAAGAAAATGTACAGTTTTGCGATGCTCAACATCGCTCAGGAAATGATGTCCGAGAGCTACCCTTGCGAAGCCGTCGAAATCCGGGGAGATCACGTCGTTCTGATCGTCTCCAAGAGCGATCGGGAAACCGACTTCCGGCAGGTTCATCCCATTATCAAAGAAATTCAGGACAAAATCCATCAATACTACAACCTTTCTTTATCTTGCGGGATCAGCGATACGATATCTCAATTCCCGTATCTCGCGTCCGCATACAGCCAAGCTATCCAGCTTATCCCTTACCGGATCGTAAGGGGAAACAAGTCGATTATCACGTCGGAGGAAGTAAAAGCGAATTTATCCAACAAACAAGTGGCGTTGCCGGATTCGATCGAGAAAAAGCTGTCGGAGGCACTGAAGAAGGGGCAAATGTCCGAGGCCGGAAGCGAATTGGAGAAGGCGTTCTCGATATTGTCGACGTTCCATTACGACGATATGCTGCGTGCCGTATCGAACCTAAGCTGGATTATCAAGAATACGGCCATGGAAATATCGAGCAACCGGATCGTCCAATTGGACAGGGATATGGATCATATCTTGAATTTATCGCAGGAGAAAGAAACTTTGGAGGAGATGTACGTTCCTCTCTTGTCCGCCTGCGCCCAGATTTGCGGAATCGGAAGGCCGGCAACGATGGAACGCAACGATATGATTCTGGAAACGATAAAGGAATTGATCGAACAGAAATATTCCGATCTGAATCTAAGCCAGCAATCGATCGCATCCAACGTGAAGCTTACGTCGGCCTATATCGGCAAGCTGTTCAAAGATAGCACGTCCATGTCCATTACCGAGTATATTAACGATATTCGCTTGAAACATGCGCAACAATTGCTCGAGAGCGATAAATATACGATTCAAGAAATCATGGAAAAGTGCGGTTACTCGAACTCAAGCTACTTCTTCCGGTTGTTCAAAACGAAATTCGGAAGCACGCCGAAGGAATACCGCATGAAAAAGATGCTTTTTTAGAAGAATAAACGCGGCTTGACCCGTATTCTTAGACCCGTAGAGGGTTCGAGAATGCGGGTTTTTTGGTTCGTATACGCGAATAATGCATGGAATCGAATTTTGTACGCTTCGGGTTTATGCCTTTTCGAACATTGTATCGTATTTTTATTCCGGGCCATGTGGCAAGATTGGCATCACAAGGAGGAGATAGAGACATGGATAAGCGCAAAAGGGGATTAAGCGGTATCGTCTCAAGGGAGATCGTACACTTACGCAAGAACAGAGAGTTGCTCATACTCGCGATTCCCGGAATCCTATACAAACTCATTATCAATTATTTGCCTCTCATAGGATTGATCCTAGCGTTTAAGTATTACAGGTATGACCGGGGCATTTTCGGCAGCAAATGGGTAGGGCTGGACAATTTCAAGTTCTTATTCAAATCGCAAGACGCGTATCGGCTAATCCGGAACACGTTAGGCTACAACTTTGTTTACATCATACTGGGCACGATCGTCGCATTAACGTTCGCGCTCTTGTTAAATGAATTGACCGGTCGAATGATCAAGGTATATCAGACGACGATGTTCTTGCCGTACTTCCTGTCGATGGCTCTGATCGGATTCGTTACCTATGCTTTCTTGGAAAGCAAGAGCGGGTACTTGAACCAAATTTTCGTTTCAATCGGTTTAGAACCCCATAAATGGTTTTTCGAAACGAAGCCATGGCTATTCATTCTGCCGATCGTTGCCGTGTGGAAGGGCGTAGGCTTCTCCACGCTCGTGTATTATGCGGGAATTATGGGAATCAGCAGCGAGTATTACGAGGCGGCCAAGCTGGACGGCGCATCGCGGTTTCAGATGATGATGAGAATCACGCTTCCGCTGCTCAAACCCCTTATTATCATTTTGTTCATCTTAAGCTTGGGCAATATATTCCGCGGAGATTTCGGGCTTCACTATTTCGTTCCGAACAACGTAGGGTTGAACTTTGCCACTACCGATATCATCGATACTTACGTTTACCGTGCCCTGAAGCTAAGGAACGATATCAACTCGGCGGCAGCCGTAGGCTTCTTGCAGTCCGTTGTCGGTTTCGTTACGGTCGTAGGCGCCAATATAATCGTGCGCAAGGTCGACAAAGAAAACGCCATGTTCTAATCGAATGAAAGGAGATCGCCATGAATACTTCTACGTCTCAAACTACTTCGAACGAAGTTACGGAACTGCGGTTGCCCGAGAACGAAAGCTCCAGGAAACCCGGGCAATCCTCGAATTGGTTCATTAATCTCTTTTTCATCCTCATTTGCGGATTCATCGTCGTACCCTTCGTGCTGGTCATCGCCATCTCCCTTTCTTCCGAACAAAGCATTACGCAGAACGGTTTCCGGTTTATCCCGGAGCAATTCAGCTTTGAAGCTTACCGAATCGTATTCGAAGTTCCGCGGACGATCATAAGGGCTTATGGAGTTACGATATTCATTACCGTCGTAGGCACGGTTATTTCTTTGCTCATGACCGCTTTGATGGCGTATCCGATCTCCCGCAAAGACTTTCGTTACAATCGGCCGTTAACCTTCTACGTTTTTTTCACGATGCTATTTAACGGCGGAATGATCCCGTTCTACATCCTAATGACGCAATACCTTCACTTGAATGATACGTTAGCCGCTCTGATCATTCCGCTCTTGCTAAGCCCCTTCAACATTCTGATCATGAAGGGCTTCTTGGACAAAATCTCGCTCGAAATTATCGAGTCCGCCAAAATCGACGGGGCCAGGGAATTCCGGATTTTCTTCCGAATCATTCTCCCGCTGTCGACGCCTGCGCTCGCCACGTTAGGCTTGTTCATCGCTTTCGCCTATTGGAATGATTGGTATAACGCTCTGCTGTTCATCGATAGCGACAAATACGTTCCGTTACAGTTACTGTTAGTCAGAATTATTACCAAAGTGGAATTCCTAGCTAACTCGCCCTTCGCGACGGCGGCCGATAAGCTTAAATACGCGAGTTTCCCGACTATGTCTGTCAGGATGGCCATGGCAATCGTCGCGGGTGGACCGATGCTATTCATTTTCCCCTTCTTCCAGAGATATTTCGTCAGAGGGATTTCTGTTGGTTCGCTGAAAGGCTAACAACCCGTTGCATGGGACTTAAACAATCATTATTGAAGGGAGGTGAGGGGAGCGGCTTAATGGATCGTTAGGTAATCACGATATAACAAGTATGGGGTTAACAAAGAAGCATGGGGTTAAAAAATACGGAGGTGTCCAGGTTGAATAAAACAAAAAACGGATTAATGAAGCTCTTGTGCATCGTGCTCGTGGTTTCTTTAATGGCTGCATGTTCCAAGAACAACAATAACAATGCTTCCCCATCGGCAAGCGCAAGCTCGCCGGCGGCCTCGGATCCGGCCGCAAGTCCTAGCGAAAGCTCCGCTCCCGATCTACCTGAAGTTAAACTGACATTCTACTATCCGGTCGGTAGCGCGCCAGGAGCGGATCAACAGAAGGTAAACGATGAAATCAATAAATACCTGAAGGAAAAGATCAACGCGACCGTGGACTTGAAACCTCTTACTTTCGATGAATACGAACCTAAATTAAACGCGGTTATGGCTGCGGGCGAAGCATTCGATATCGCTTGGAGCTCCAGAGGCTGGTTGCTTAACTACCAACCGAACATCGACAAAGGCGCCTTCACGGAGCTGACGGACGCCATGATCGAGCAGTACGCGCCGCAAGCGCGCGCTAACATTCCGGATAAATTCTGGCCGGATATGAAAGCGAACGACGGTAAAGTATACGGCTTCCCGATCTACCAAGTTTCCGCGAAAACGAAAAGCTTAGTCGTGCAAAAACGCTTTATCGACAAATACAATCTCGACGTATCGAGCATTCATACTTACAAAGATTTGGAGCCGTTCCTGAAACAAATCAAAGACGGCGACCCTAGTATCATTCCGCTCGGAATGGCGGCCAATAGCTGGGGCTTGTACACGAACCCGGATGACGTTGGCGCGGACGGACTCGCGGCCGTGTACAAGAAAAACGATGCTTCCTATACGAGAATAAAAGAAATCGATCAGTATAACGAGAAACTAGACTTCTATAAAACGTTACACCAATGGTATAAAGCGGGCTATATCAACGAAGATGCTCCGATCATACAGAACATCAATGACCTGAAAGCCAAAGGGAACGTTGCGGTAGGCTTGGAGTTCACGTCCAAACCGGGCGGAGAAGCCGACGAGAAGAACATTAACGGCGGCAATGATGTCGTCTATATTCCGCTCACGGACTCTTACTTCACGGGCATCGCAAGCGCGATGCACGTCATCAGCAGAACATCGAAAAACCCTGAGCGTGCTCTTATGCTCCTTAACCTGCTGAACACGGACAAATATTTGTACAATCTGATATGCAACGGCATCGAAGGCACCCACTATACGAAAACGGGCGACAACACGATCGAGCCGATCAAAGATTCCGGATATGCTCCTAACGGAGACTGGGTATTCGGCGACCAATTCAACGCCTATCTCAAACCGGGTCAAGCGCCCGACGTATGGGAAAGAACCGTTAAATTGAACGATGAAGCCGTCGTTTCCGCCGCGTACGGATTCTCCGTCAACGAAGAGAAAATCAAATCCGAGATCGCGAACATCGAAGCGGCGAAAACGGAATATCGGGTTACGCTCGAGACGGGAGCCGTTGATCCCACGACGATTCTGCCGAAATTCATCGACAAGCTGAAAGCGTCCGGCATCGAGAAAGTCGATGCGGAAGTCGACGCCCAGTGGGATGCGTTCCTGAAAAGCAAAGGCTTGAGATAATTCGAATGAAGCTTGAACGAGAGGCAAGCAAGGGTCGATATTCCCTAAAGCTGTAAGAGAAGGCGTGCCTTGGCGTCATAGGAAAGGGGAGGTCGCAAGTCGTCGCGGAATCGCGATGTCTTGCGGCCTCCCCTTTGGTTTACGCGGCGAACGCCATAGACGGAGACAAAGTACCGCGTCTCGCGGATGCGGACGACGACGTTTGAAGGCGCCTGCTTTGCAGCAGGGCGATCGCCGGAGCGAATTCCGACTCGTTGTGCTGCATAAGCGCGAGCAAGGCATCGATGTCCCCGATGCGATACGCGGTAGCCAAGGCTCTAAGAACTTCAGAGAGCCCTTCCTCCTTGGGCGCGGCTAACATTTCCTTGTCGATAGCCTCTCTAACGGACGGCAATGTCAAACGCGCCCGATGAAGCGCGGCCTTGATTGCCCCTTCCGAAGTTCCGAGCAGGCTCGCCGACTCCGCGCTGGAGTATCCGAACAAGTCTCGCAGCAGAAATACCGTTCTTTGCAACGGAGACATATGCGCTAGCAAAGCTTGGAATATCGATTCGAGCACGATCGCTCCTTGATCGGGCATCTCGGCTTTCGCGGTCTTCGCCGACGCCTGCTCGGCGCTAATCATTCTGGCCAGCGCCGATTGTCTTCTTGATCGGTCGATCCAAGCGTTACGGGCAATCCGAAGCAAATAGGCTTCCGGATTCGCGTGGTTGAGGCCGATGGCGGAATCGATAGCCTTCAGCCAAGCTTCCTGCGCCAGATCCTCGGCGTCCCAACGGGATTCCGTCAAGCTTAAGCAATATCGACTCAGTGCGCCTTGGAGCCCTTCGACGGCTGAGCGATCCAGCCCGACTTCCGTCGCGGCGATGACAGGGTTCGGGGTCATACGGCACGCTCCTTCGTTTCTTATTTCATGTTATGGATAGAGGTATCCTTATTAAAGTAAACGAATGAACTCCCCCTAAGGGTACGCGATTTATCCAATTTTATTTCTTCTTTTGCCCGTATCTTCGCTGCGCGTTCTTTCGTTTACGTGTCGTAATCGATAATACGCCAAGAAAGAGGGATGACCCATGAGTAATTACGTACCGTACGTCGTCGAACAATCGAGCGGCGGAGAAAGATCCTACGACATCTATTCCCGTTTGCTGAAAGACAGAATCATATTCCTCGGTACGGCGATAGACGAGCAAGTGTCGAATAGCGTCGTAGCGCAATTATTGTTCCTGGCGGCGGAGGATCCGGACAAAGAGATCAGCCTGTATATCAACTCGCCGGGCGGATCCACGACGGCGGGATTCGCCATCTACGATACGATGGAGTTCATCAAACCGCCGGTGCATACGATCTGCATGGGGATGGCCGCTTCCTTCGGATCGTTCTTGTTGCAAGCCGGAGCGAAGGGCAAGCGGTTCGCGCTGCCGAACAGCGAGATCATGATTCATCAGCCTTCCGGAGGCGCGCAAGGACAGGCGAGCGACATCGCGATTAGCGCGAGAAGAATATTGGAGCTTCGCGAGAAGATCGTGCGCATCACGTCGGAACGGACGGGGCAACCGCCGGACAAGGTGGCGAAGGATATCGACCGCGATTATTTCATGACCGCCGAGGAAGCGAAGGAATACGGGCTCATCGATCAAGTTATTACGCAGATCGGTCACGTTTAACGCTGGGTTAAGCGCCATCGAAATGCTCGATCGATAAGAGCACGGTTCTGAGCTTGGCTTCCATATGAGCGAGTTGATTCGCGAGATCGTGCGTTTGGCCGGATCGAACTATATTCTGCAGTTGCCCGGCCGCTTCGGCAAGCTCCGTCGCGCCGATATTCGCCGCAACCCCGGATAGCGTATGGGTTAACGATAATACAAGCTCCCGGTCTTCGCTTACGGCCGCTTGCCGAATCAACTCCACCGCATCGGAATGCTTGCTCGCGAACATGGCGAGGATTTCACGGTAAATTTCGGTTCGATTGCCTAAGCGCTTGAGAGCTCCTGCCGTATCCAAGCCAGGCAGTCCGCCGAAAGAGAGCAAGCCGGCCTCGAGTGCCCCCTTATCGAAGCGGTTCAAAGAGGAGCCGGCAGGCTGCCGCAAAATCCGTTCCAGCATTCCGAATAGCTTAACGGGATCGAACGGCTTGGTGACATAGGCGTCCATGCCCGCCGCCAACACTTGTTCTTTGACCCCTTTCATGGCATCGGCGGTCATCGCGATAATCTTGATGTCGGACGCATTATCCAGCTTCCTGATTTCCCAGGTCGCTTCGTAACCGTCCATGACCGGCATCTGCAAGTCCATGAGGATTAAGTCGTAGCTGGTATGCTTGATTCTCTCGATCGCCGCAAGCCCGTTGCCGGCAACGTCGACGACCGACGCTTTTTGCTTCAGGATTTCTTTGGCCACTTGTTGATTGATCTCGTTATCCTCGACGACCAATATTCGGGCTTGCCGCAAATAGGCATAAGGCTCGGCCGAAGTTAGAGGCTGCACCGGACGAAACCGCTCGGAGAAATAATGCCGGAAAAGCTCAACGATTTCGTTGTAGAGCAGGGAATGGCTAATCGGATAGAAGAGCGTTTTGTCGACCGCGGAATTCGGCGAGCTTTCCGGCAATACGGGCTCATGGTAGGAACTGACCAACAAGAGCTTGGGCACAGGCAGAGCGTGGGCTCCCAGTATGTCGTCGATCATTTTGTCCATCCCCGGATCGGTCGGCTTCCATTCCAACACGACGAGCTCGTATCTATTGTTCGACAGGATGAGCCCGATCGCTTCACCTTCCGTTGCGGCCAGATCGACAAGGAAAAGGAACTGCTCGAACTGAGTCTTCAGCACGATCCGCATCTCGGGATCGCGACAGACGAGCAATATGCGAAGCGGACGCCAAACATTGCCGTCTAGCCGTGAAGCCGGCATATTAACGGGGATCCCCGGATTCATTCGGCTGTACGGGGCCGCGACTTCGAAACGTGCCGTGAAGGTGAACCGGCTACCTTTGCCGACTTGGCTCTCTGCTTGGATCGTTCCGCCCATGAGCTCCGCCAGACTTTTGCTGATCGCAAGACCGAGACCGGTGCCGCCGTATTGCCGCGTCGTGGACATATCGGCTTGGGTAAATTCGCGGAATAGCCGGTCCATCTGATCCTTCGTCATGCCGATGCCCGAATCGGTAACGGAAAATCGGAGCATAAGGCCAGTCTGCGCGTCAGTAAGCAGTTTATTGTCATCTACCGTCGTCGCTTCGATCGCGATTTCGCCTCGGTCGGTGAATTTCACGGCGTTATTCGCGAGATTGGTCAGGATTTGCCCTAGCCGAAGCGGATCGCCG
The DNA here is from genome assembly GCF_003628305.1 of Cohnella endophytica. GTDB lineage: Bacteria > Bacillota > Bacilli > Paenibacillales > Paenibacillaceae > Cohnella > Cohnella endophytica. Next base: position 249,338 of record NZ_RBZM01000006.1, read on the forward strand.
ACGAGCATTTGCGGAACTTCATGATGGATGGAGAAGCGCAATCTCAATTGCTTGTCGTAGGCTTTGTAGCCGATGAGATTCGAAACGTTGTTAAGCACTTCGTACAGGTCGAATTCGACAGCCTCGATGCTCATTTTTTTCGCCTCGATCTTGGAGAAGTCGAGGACGTTATTAACCAAGGCCAGCAAGTTTTCCGCCGAATGCATCGTTTTGCTTACGTAGTCCTGCTGCTGCTCCGTTAGCTCGGATTGGCGAAGCAAATGACCCATGCCGATGACGGCGTTCAGAGGCGTGCGAATCTCGTGGCTCATGTTGGCGAGAAACTCGCTCTTCGCCCGGCTGGCGGACTCCGCGGTTTCCTTCGCAACCGCCAATTGGGCGTTTTTGTTCGCAAGCTCCGTCGTGCGTTCTTCCACGAGATCTTCGAGATGCTCCTTATAATGCATGAGCGCTTTTTGCTGTTGTTTCATTTTCGTCACGTTATGGCCCGTTCCCATCACCTCGACGATCATTCCGTTCTGGTCGAAGATTGGAGAAAGCGTGTAATGATAATTCTGGCGCTCGCTTCCGGGATAAAACCGGTCGCCTTCGAACGATTTCGATTGTTTGGTCGCCAGAACTTCTCCCAACGTCTGCCGCCAGAGGTTGAGGTCGTATTCCGAGGGAATGAGAGTCGTTATGTTAAGTCCGATTAACTCATCGGTTCGCATCCTTAGAAATTCCGTCATCTGATGGTTGACTTGCGTCAGCTTCCCGTTCAGATCGCAGCAGTAGATGAGATCGGGTGAATTCTCGACGAGGGAACGGTATTTTTCTTCGTTTTCCTTTAACTTTCGTTCGGTTTCGTATCTCTTGTATTCGAATGAAATCAAAGAATAGAAAAGCGGCGTAGTCAACAAATGAAATAAGAGAAAACTAAGGGCGTAATCGCCATAAAATAGCTTTTGCGTTTCCGGAGGCGCAAGCAGCGCCCAAGCCAGAGTCTGCACGCCGACGATTAACCCGAGGAGCCACAGGTTTCTTTCGAGGCCTTTCTCGTGAGTCCGCTTCAATCGGTAAGCCGTGAAACTGATCATGTAAGTCGTCAGAATGGCCCCTACGGGGAAAATAATGGCTCCTCCCAAGGAGATCCGATAGCCGGCGAGGAACACGGTCGTGATGAGTCCCGATAGAGGACCGCCGAAAATGCCGGAGAGCAGAATGCTGATGAGCCGAACGTCCATATGCAAGCCTTGCGAAATAATCAAGGGCATTTGCATGATAACGAAGCCCATCGCTGCATAAGCGATCCCGTTGATCACGGATTGCATGCGAGGCGATCGGGTACTCATGAAAGGATAAAGCCGTCTCATGAGAAAGACGAATGTGACCAGTACGGCGCTGTACTGCGCAAAATAGACAAGAATATCCACTGCGGCACCCCTATGTCGTTATCTCTTTGTCGAATGTTCCCGAATCGGCTGCTGATAAATCTATCATCGGCATTTCGCGGGCGTGACGTAAGAGAGGTTTGCGACTTGACGATCATTCAAGCTCGTGCCATAATGTACACGCGTACATTATTCATTGACGGACAGGAAGATTACCCATTGACGAATCGCAAGGAAGTCGCCAGACTGGCAGGCGTATCGGAAGCAACCGTGTCGCGCGTACTTAACGGAATCGGCCCAATGAAGGATTCAACGAAGAAGCGGGTTTTGGATGCGGCCAAGCAATTGAACTACGAGTTGAACGCGGTCGCCTCGAGCTTCGCCAGGGGGAGAAGCGGCAATCTTGGCGTCGTGATGCCGCATGTTCCGAAAGTACATCTGTTCTCCACCTATTATTTCTCGGAGCTTCTAAGCGGCATCGGCGAAGCCGTTCGCTCGAAGGGATATGGGCTCCTATTGCTGTTTCGCGACCCGGCCGCGGAGTTCGACTACGTGTCCTTGTACCGAACGCAACGCGTGGATGCTTGCCTGATCTTAGGGGCCAGCGCGATCGATTCGGAGATCGCCGGCATTCATCGCCTAGCTGAGGCAAGTTTGCCGTTCTGCGTCATGGACCAACGATTCGAGCATTCGGGGCTTAGCATCGTGGCGGCGGATCACGAACAGGGCAGCTACGACGCGGTACGGCATTTGATCGACGGAGGCTGCACGCGTATCGGCTTCCTAAACGGTTCTCCGCAATATTCCAACAGCCAAGACAGGCATGAGGGGTACTTAAGAGCGCTTGCGGAAGCGGGAATCGAGCCGGACGAATCGATTTTCTACGAAGGCAACTATAGTCGCACGAGCGGAAGACGGGCGGCGGAAGCCGTCTATCGGGATCTCGGCCGGTTAGACGCGATCTTCGTCGGCAACGATCGAATGGCGATCGGGCTGATGCAAGCATTAAGGGAAAAAGGCTGTCGGCTTCCGGACGACCTGAAAATCGTGGCATACGACGACTCGGATGCGGCGAGCTTCACGGAGCCTCCGTTAACTACGGTAAAGGTCCCGTTCTACGACATGGGAAGATTGGCCGCGGATAAGCTGCTTGCCAGATTAACGGATAAGGATCAGACGGACGGCGTGATCAACGAGAAATTGCAAACCGAACTTAAAATAAGAAAATCAAGCGGCAATTAAGCGGAATGGGGAATATCGCGATGAAGAAGGCATTGATCGTATGGGGCGGATGGGACGGCCATCAGCCGAAGGAAGTGGCGGAAATTTTCCGCGGTCAGCTTGTCGAAGAAGGTTTCGAAGTCGAGGTGTCGGACACGTTGGAAGCTTTCGCTGACGGCGAGAAGCTGAAAGGCCTTGATCTGATCGTTCCAGTATGGACGATGGGACGCATCGAGCAAGATTGGGTCAATAACGTATCGGCAGCGGTGCAGAGCGGCGTCGGCTTGGCCGGCTGCCATGGCGGCATGTGCGATTCCTTCCGCGACAACACGGATTGGCAATTCATGACCGGCGGGCAATGGATCGCCCATCCGGGCAACGACGGCACGGAGTATACGGTGGAGATCAAAGCCGGCTCCAGCCCTCTAGTAGCGGGCATCGAGGATTTCGTCGTCTCGACGGAACAATATTACCTGCACGTCGATCCGGCAAACGAAGTGCTAGCCACGACCCGGTTCCCGCTTGCTCCGGGACCGCATTCTGCGAATAAGGCAGTGGATATGCCGGTCGTTTGGACGAAACGTTGGGGTCATGGACGAGTGTATTATAATTCGCTCGGCCATCAAGCGAACATCATGGAAATTCCCGTCGTGAAGGAATTAATGCGCCGGGGCTTTAACTGGTGCGCGGAAGGCAAGGGGCTGGCTCCGGCCGGCGAATCACAGGAAGCTTATACGGGCATGGCGGACAATCAACTCTAATAGCCGGGGGCAGAGGATACGAATGGATAAAATCAAAGTCGGCATTATCGGTACGGGGAATATTAGCGGCATTTATTTTCAGAACGGCAAAAGATTCGAGTCCATGGAAGTCGTCGCTTGCGCCGACTTGGACGTGGAACGCGCCAAAGCCAAAGCGGCCGAACACGGAATCCGCGGTTGCTCGGTAGAGGAGCTTCTGGCGGATCCCGAAGTCCAGATGATCATTAACCTAACCATTCCCGCGGCGCATGCCTCGGTTTGCCTCCAAGCGCTTGAAGCCGGAAAACACGTTTACGTGGAGAAGCCTCTTGCCGTTACTCGCGAGGAAGGCTTGCGGGTGCTCGAGCTTGCGAAGAGCAAGGGCTTACTCGTCGGAAGCGCTCCGGACACGTTCCTGGGCGGAGGAATCCAGACATCGGTCAAGCTCGTCGAGGACGGCTGGATCGGGACGCCGATCGGCGCTACCGCGTTCATGTTGTGCGGCGGACACGAGTCCTGGCATCCGGCTCCCGAGTTCTATTATCAGCAAGGCGGCGGTCCGATGTTCGATATGGGCCCTTATTATTTGACGGCATTGATCGCGTTGCTCGGACCGATTACCCGCGTGACGGGATCGACCCGCGTTTCCTTCCCGGAGCGCACGATCACGAGTCAGCCGAAATTCGGGCAGAAGGTGAAGGTCGAGACGCCTACGCATATCGCGGGCATTATGGATTTCGCGTCCGGTCCGATCGGAACGCTGCTTACGAGCTTCGACGTGAGAGGCAATACGATGCTTCCGCGGATTGAAGTATACGGAAGCGAAGGCACCTTGCTCGTTCCCGATCCGAACGGCTTCGGCGGCCCTGTCAGCGTATGGAGGGCGGGAGCTAAAGAATGGTCGAACATCCCTCTGACGCACGGCAAAGCCGAGAACGCCCGCGGCGTCGGCGCTGCCGACATGGCGCGCGCGATCCAGACAGGCCGTAAACACCGCGCGAGCGGAGAGCTGGCATACCACGTACTTGAGGCGATGCATGGCTTCCATGACGCTTCCGAACAAGGCGCCCATTACGTCATGAAAAGCTCCTGCGAGAAGCCCGCTCCGTTGCCGCTGGGCTTGGCGGACTTTAGTCTCGACTGATGCTAGTCGAATGAATCGTTTAAGAGCGTCGCTTTCCCTCCTTCGGGAGGGTTTTATTTTTTGCTTGGCGGGACTCCGAATCTTCGTAAATTGTTGTTGCGTCTTGGACGAATATCCTGCACACTGTGGATGGATTGCCTAGAGAGATAGGAGCAGAGACAGAAATAATGGACAAAAAGTGGATTTACTACGCGGGGTTAATTCTCGTTTCCGCCATTTGGGGAGCCAACTTCGGCGTATCGCGTTCGGCGATGGAAACGTTCGATCCGATCTTATTTTCGTTTCTTCGATTCGGACTAGCGGTACCGTTTTTCTTCCTGATCCTGAAGCTACGGGAGGGAAGTATCGGAATACCGTTCAGATTGGCGCTGCAGCTCGCGTTGGTCGGTTTGGTCGGGATAACGGGGCTGGAGATCGCGGTTATGTATTCGATCAAATATACGTCCCTTGCCAACGCATCCTTGCTGAACGTGGCGCCTTGGCCTATCTTCGCGGCGTTATTCGCACCGTTGTTCGTGAAAGAAAAGTTTACCCGGAGGCTTGGCGTCGGGGGCGCGGCGGCGATCGTTGGCGTCACGTTCATTATATTGGGGGGCGCAGAAGGGTTGGATCTGTCTTCCACGCACATGGTCGGCAATTTGCTGGCGTTCGGGGTAAGCGTGGTCGGAGCTCTATATAATCTGGCGTGCATGCCGATGATGAAACGCTATTCTTCCTTGCGCATCAGTACGTGGATGATCTTGTTCGGCAGCTTGTTCATGTTCCCGCTGACGTTGGGAAGCTGGAGCAAAGTCGACTGGGGCGAGCTCGGCGCAAGCCACTACACGGCAATCGCCTATAACGTGCTCATCGCCACTTTGTTCTCCTTCGTCGTATGGAATGCGAGCATGTTCAAAGTCGGCGCCTCGCGGGCGAACTTCTTCCGTTATGTCGTTCCGGCGGCGGCCGTCGTCGCGGGCTTCTTTTTCTTCGACGAAGGCATCTCCTCCTGGCAGATCGTTGGCGCCGTCTGCATGGCCGGCGGGTTGGTCTGGATCAGCAAGGAGCGGAGGGCTCAAGCCGTGGTGGAAGCTTAGTAGCTAGTAGTCTAAGGCGCGTAAGATTATAAGAAACGGCCGTTCCCGCGGGGGAAGCGGCTGTTTCTTTGTCGTTATTCGGTTATCCGTGATATCGGCTCGAAGTCTCGATACCAAAACCGAACTAGAAGCTCCCGAAGTCACTCAAACCTCGCTGTAGTCCGGCGAAAACGAACTAAATGCTCTGAAAGTAACTCCAATCTTGCTGTAGTCCGGTAAAACCGAACTAGAAGCTCCAGAAGTCTCTCGAACCTCACTGTAGTCCGGCGAAACCGAACTAGAAGCTCCCAAAATCACTCGAAGCTCGCTGTAGTCCGGTAAAAACGAACTAAATGCTCTGAAAGTAACTCCAATCTTGCTGTAGTCCGGTAAAACCGAATTAGAAGCTCCCGAAGTCAATCAAACCTCGCTGTAGTCCGGTAAAACCGAATTAGAAGCTCCCGAAGTCAATCAAACCTCGCTGTAGTCCGGTAAAACCGAATTAGAAGCTCCCGAAGTCAATCAAACCTCGCTGTAGTCCGGCTAAACCGAACTAAAAGCTCCTGAAGTCAATCAAACCTCGCTGTAGTCCGGCGAAACCGAACTAGAAGCTCCCGAAGTCAATCAAACCTCGCAGTAGTACGGCGAAACCGAACTAAAAGCTCCTGAAGTCACTCAAACCTCGCTGTAGTCCGGCGAAACCGAACTAGAAGCTCCCCGAGTAACACAAACCCCTATGTAGTCCGGCGAAACCGAACTAGAAGCTTAAACCTAGCTACTTACTATATTCCGGAGTATCGCAATCCTCGTTGTCGGCCCATGAGCAATAATTTGACTAAGTCAAACTAAACGATTCGAATGGAGGTGAGACGAGAACATTAGTTTGACCAAGTCAAACTAACCGGTTCAATTGGAAGCGAGACGAGGACATTAGTTTGACCAAGTCAAACTAACCGGTTCGAATGGAAGCGAGACGAAGACATTAGTTTGACCAAGTCAAACTAACCGGTTCGAATGAAGGCGAGACGAGGACATGAGTTTGACCAAGTCAAACTAACCGGTTCTATGGAGGGGGAGCCGAGGACATTAGTTTGACTAAGTCAAACTAACCGATTCGATGGAGGCCCGAGCAACCGAACCCCAACGATTATCGCGGATTCCGAGCCGTATGCCGGTATTCGGAGGGAGCCTGACCCCGCCATTTGCGGAATTTGCGGGAGAAGTAGAGCGCGTCCCCGAAGCCGACGGAGGAGGAGATCTGCTCGATCGTCATCGAGGTGGTCAACAGCAGTTGCTCGGCGCGCGTCATCCGTATTTTCATCAAATATTGCATCGGCGATATGCCCGTGGACTGTTTGAAAAGCTTGCAAAGATGCGTCCGGTGATAGCCGAGCATGCTGGACATTTGGGCGATGGAGATCGTTTGGGCGTACTGAAGCGACAAATATTGAATCGCTTGTTTGATGGCGTAATCGCCCGCGGAATCCGTCGGCGGGTCGATGGCCGCAGGCTGGCGCTTCGCGAGCCCGAGCTGCTGGAGCAGCAGGCGTAACCAGCCGTTCGCCTCCAGATTGGACAGCTCCGGATGCGTGCCGGACGGGAAGCATTCCCGAAGCTGGTTATAGTAGCTTCTGATCCGGGGAATCGCAGTCCCTCGGATGACCGCTTCATCGGGCGAAGCTCCGATCGTCTCCATCAATTCGCCCGACCCACGGCCCGCGAAGGCAACCCAAACATAGCTCCAAGGCTGAAGCTCGTCCGCCTGATAGAAGAACAGCTCTCCAGGGAAAATCAGGAAGGAATCTCCCGCCCGGCAAGAATAGCTTCTGTCCCGGATCGAGAACTTCCCGCTGCCGGACAGCACCGTATGGATGAGGTAATAATCGTGAATGGCCGGCCCCATTTTGTGCAGGGCAATAGGCTGGGCTTCCCCGCTGAACAATACGGACATTTCGCTTTCTAGGGGAGAAGGGTTAATGACCAGTATGTAATAGTCGTGTTCGGAACTCACTGTGCCGCACCTGCCTTGACATTAGTCTTATTAGTTTAACAATTAAACGACAAATGTCCATATAGATGCGCGAACTTTCCATAGGCATCCGAATCCGCTTGCATTAAATTAAGGGTAGCGGTACACCCACATTCATCGGAGGTCATGAACTTGCCCAAAATTACTTTTCTAGGCGCCGGAAGTACGGTATTCGCCAAAAACGTCCTCGGAGACGTCATGATGACGCCCGCGTTGCAAGGCTTCGAAATCGCTCTCTTCGACATCGATCCGGTTCGTCTGAAAGATTCCGAGAATATGCTCAATAACATCAAAAAGACATCCGGAAGCACCTGCGTCGTAAAGTCCTTTTCCGATCGCAAGGAAGCGCTTCGCGGAGCCAAATACGTCGTCAACGCCATTCAAGTCGGCGGTTACGATCCTTGTACGATTACCGACTTCGAAATTCCTAAGAAATACAATCTCAGACAAACGATCGCCGACACGGTCGGCATCGGCGGCATTTTCCGCAACTTGCGCACGATTCCGGTCATGCTCGACTTCGCCGCGGACATTCGCGAGGTATGCCCGGACGCTTTGTTCTTGAACTACACGAACCCGATGGCCGTCCTGACCAACGTTATGAATACTTACGGAGGCGTAAATACGGTAGGTTTGTGCCATAGCGTTCAAGCTTGCGTTCCCGAGATGTTCAAGCATCTGGGCATAAGCACGGAAGGCGTTAAAGCCAAGATCGCCGGCATCAATCATATGGCGTGGCTGCTGGAAGTGACGAAAGACGGGGAAGACTTGTATCCGGAGATCAAGCGGCGCGCGGCGGAGAAGCAGAAGGAAAAGCACGGCGATATGGTCCGGTACGAAATGATGCTGAAATTCGGCCATTACATTACGGAGTCTTCCGAGCATAACGCCGAATATCATCCGTATTTTATCAAGCGCAATTATCCGGAGCTCATCGAGCGGTTCAATATCCCGTTGGACGAATATCCGCGCAGGTGTATCGAACAAATCTCCAATTGGAAAAAAATGCGCGAAGAGCTCGTCAACGACGCGAACCTGGAACACCATCGCTCGCACGAGTACGCATCGTATATTTTCGAAGCAATCGAGACGGACGTGCCGTTCAAGATCGGAGGCAACGTCATGAACACGGGCGGACTTATCGCCAACCTGCCGCGCGAAGCCTGCGTCGAAGTTCCGTGCCTCGTGGATCGCTCCGGCGTAACTCCGACCTACGTAGGCAATCTTCCGCCTCAGTTGGCCGCGCTTAACCGCACGAACATTAACACGCAGTTGCTGACGATCGAAGCAGCGATTACGGGCAAAAGAGAACACATCTACCATGCGGCGATGCTCGATCCGCATACGGCGGCCGAGCTGTCGATGGACGATATTATTGCGATGTGCGACGACCTGATCGAAGCACATGGGGATTGGCTGCCTAAGTTCTCTGTGGTATAGTACGAAGGCATCAACTTAAGAAGAAAATCCGAACGCAGGGCCGAAGATCGGTCCGAGCGACGGGAGAGGTTCGCGAACTCCCTCTATAAAAAACTAAGAAAAACGCACACGTCCCTTACCGCCTGGCTGCAGCGCGTTCACGCTGCGGCCAAGGCTAATAAGCGGGTGCCGTTTTTTTCATGTTCTTTAGCAGACACGGGGCGTTCATGGGAATCTCTTTCTTCTACATTCGGAAGGGAGAGTTTTTTTATGCGCACGCAAGACGAAATGAAAGACATTACGTTGCTTGGTAATCAGGGAACGAAATATGTGTTCGAGTACGATCCGGGGGTACTGGAGGCGTTCGATAACAAACATCCGGGCCGCGACTACTTCGTGAAGTTCAATTGTCCCGAATTCACGAGCCTGTGTCCGATGACCGGACAGCCCGACTTCGCCACGATTTACATCTCTTACATTCCGGACGTCAAAATGGTCGAGAGCAAAGCGCTTAAGCTGTACTTGTTCAGCTTCCGCAACCATGGGGACTTCCATGAGGACTGCATGAACATCATCATGAACGATTTAATTCAATTAATGGAGCCTCGTTATATCGAGGTGTGGGGTAAGTTTACTCCTCGTGGCGGCATCTCCATCGATCCTTATTGCAACTGGGGCAAACCCGGTACGAAGTACGAGACGATGGCGGAACACCGTCTGCTGAACCATGATCTATATCCCGAAAAAGTCGACAATCGCTAACCTGGAAGACGGCTGGAACGAAAGGGACTAGCGGAGCGGCAACGCGATGACCAACTCGCATCCGATCGGTTGGTCGTCTTCACCCTGGGCGGATCCGATGGTTATCTCTCCCCCAAGCAAGTGAATGCGTTCCATCATCGTCGTCAGGCCGAAGCCGGGTTTGGCGTTGCCGAACGGCATGCCGTCGTTCCAGAGCGTAATTTCCAGCCGTTCTCCGACCGGGCGAAGCGTATAACGGAACCAACTGCAGCCGGCATGACGAATGCCGTTCGTCAATCCTTCCTGGAGCGCGCGGTAGATAACCTGCTCCGTGAGTCTATCCAGCTCCAGATCCTCGGGGATGACGATATCCGCCTCGATCGCGACTTCCATCGTCTCGATCGTATCGCGGATCAGCTCCCTGAGCGCGGCTTCCATTATAAGCTTAGGCGAATCGGTCTTGAGCAGGCGCACGGTTTTTCGAATATCGTCCAAGCCCTTTCTTACCAGCCCGCTTACCGTATCGAGCTTATCGATCGGTAAGCTTTTTTCTTTGGCGGCGAGCTTTTTCCCCGCTTCCAATTGGACGATCGCGGCGGTAAGCGTATGTCCGACGACATCATGCATCTCATGGGCAATCCGATTGCGTTCTTCAAGTACGGACACTTCCGCCAATGTTTCCGCTTTTTCTCTCATCGTTATGGACAGCGAGCGGTTAGCTTCTTCGAGCTCTTCCGTGCGGGTAACGACGAGAAGCTCGAGATTGCGATGGAATTGCTCCAGCTCGTTGTTCTTCGCCTGCAATTCTTTGGCATTGCGTTCGGATTCTTGATAGACTCGTCCGATTCGGTGAAAGAGAATCATGGCCATGCAAAGCATGAAAAGAAACAAGCCGTTGGCAAGGAAATTGTTAATGACGTTGTTCAAATAGGGTAGGGAAGAAAATAAACGATCTGACGCAGAATCGAAATTGGATAGAATATGTCCCAGACCGCAAACGACGAGAATATTATAGCCGCGAAGCAGCCATTTGCGCTCATTCTGCGGTTGCGAGCTAGGATAGCGAATAATCGCGTACGTAACGACGCCGATCGCGGAGACGGCAAGCCAAGGAAAGCCGAGCGTAAGCATGTTCCAATAGAGGGCCGGGCTTTGAAATCCGGCGATCAAGCAGGCAAACGAATAGATCAGCAACATGTTCTTGACGATTCGCACGGGAAATCTACGGGAAGCGCCAAGCGCCTCGCTCAATAGACCGGTAAACGAATATACGCCGATCGTCAGCAACATGTCCTTCCAATAGTACAGCGACCGGACGTTTAAGAACCATTGCAGGGATAAACATAATAGCAACAAGCCGAGTCCGGCGCATAACGCAAGCGAGGCGAACCACAGATAGAGGCGCTCTTTTCGTCTAACGAAGAGAATAAGACCGACGGCGAATGCGATCAGATAGATGACCGAGTATAAGTATCGAGCCGAATCCAGTCGGAGCAGTTGACTTAGGATTTGATGGGGATTGCCCGCGAGTACCCAAGAGTTGCCGAAGAATTTCATCCGATCCCAAGAGATTTTCATCGACAGTGTTTTCCCTGCGTCGTCGGGGCTGATGCGCAGCGGGTAACGGGTCATATAATAGTGGTTGTACACCGGACGATCGTCCATATGGAAGCTAATGACCTGGCGTCCGTCTAAGAATACTTGGTAACGGTTCATCGAGCTAATGTACAAATAAGGATCTCTCCAAGGAATTGGGGGAAGCGTTCGCCTGACCCATAAGACGCCTTCGTAGTTCTCCATATTTCTCCATTCCGAAAGGCCGAACGGTTGCCAGCCGTCTGCCGTCGGAGAATCGTGACCGTATTGGACTTCCCAATTTTTCGATAACGACACGGTCGGCGCAGAATCTCTCTCGTAAACGGAATGGCCTCTGAAAAAATACGAAGGGATGAAGAGGAGAACCGTAGTCGCGCAAATAACAAGCCATAGCAGGAGGGAAGCCGTGCCGCGTTTCATGGATTTAAGATCTCCTTTAGACGGATGATCGCCGCGCTGCGGTCGTTCGTGCCGATCTTGCCGTAGATCATGCTGATATAATTGCGGATCGTGCCCTCGCTCATATAGAGCGCGGAGGCGATCTGCTTGTTCGGTTTGTCTTGCACCATGAGCTGGATGATCTCCCGTTCCTTGTCGTTGAAGTATAAGCCCTGCAGCTTTAACGACTGTTCGCGGAATAGGCTCGGCTCGGGGGGATATTGGGAGAGTTGCTCCGTTAAACGTTGTGTCAGCTTGGCGGAAATCGGCGAAGGAAGAATAAGGTGCCCGCCAACGGCTTCCCGGATCGTCTGCACGAGCTGCTCTGCCGCGATGTCCTTCATTAAAAAGCCGTCGGCTCCGACCGCCATCGCTTCGATGATCCAGTTATCCTCCATGAACGTCGTCAGCATGAGCACGATCACTTCGGGATGCTGCTTCTTGATCGCTTTCATGCTCTCGATACCGTTTAAGAGAGGCATTTTAATATCCATGAGAATAACATCCGGCTTTAGGCTAGCGGTCAGTTCGATCGCTTCCAGCCCGTTTGACGCCATTCCTGCCGTCTGCATATCCTCTTCCAAGTTCACGATCGTCTGCAGTCCCTCGCGGAGCAAGGTTTGATCGTCGACAATCATTACGCGTATCATGGGCATCATCTCTCCGTTAAGATGCTTCCAGATTAACACAGACGCGCGCGAAAATGCGGGAAGTTCCCCATCTCATGACCAAAATGACAAAAATGGTGACGGGAGTCACGGGTGGGGGGAAGAAGGCGGAGAACGTAGCAAAACCCCCGACTTTGAATAAGTCGGGGGAGGAACAATCGATTGGAATCAGCTTGGGCTCGGCTTCGCGAACGTATGGGCCTTTTTCCACGTTTTCCCGCCGTCGGCGGAAGTATACATGACGGAAGGCTCTACGCTATCCGTGGTTACCCACCAGACATGTTGCGCGTTCTCCGCGGCGATAAATTGCGGACCGTAGCCGGAGAAGCTCGACTTGAGATTCGTCCATGTTTTCCCGCCGTCTGTCGTTTTGCCCATCGTGTTCGGGAGGTCGCAAGGGCCGCAAAAGCCTCCCATGAACGCTGTCTTCGTATCCACGACGTACAGAGGTCCGGGCGCAGCTCCGTTATTGCGAGGAACCTTCGTTTCGGCGTCGTTCTTGTAACCAGGCGCGGGACCCGATCCGGCTTGATTATTGGCGATTACGGGTTGCCATTTTCCGCCTCCGTCGGTCGTATGGAACAGAGAGTAAGAAGTCTGGCTCATTCCGGAATCCCCGACAAGCTCGATCCAGGCATCATTCTTGCCGGCGGAACGGATAATCGCTTCCGTCACGGGTGATACGGTCGGCATTTCATGTACGGATTTCCAGCTTTTTGCCCCATCGACGGTTCTCATGAAATGGATTTTGTCCTTGTCGTAAGTAACGGCCCAGCCGTTGTCGCGATCATGGAAATAGGCGTTATTGACGGTATTGTCCGGTAATTTGTACTCGGTCCAAGTTTTGCCGCCGTCCGTCGAACGGGCATTGCCGCTGAAAGCTTCGTTCGAGGACGCGAAGTGCAGGAATCCGTCGTTAGGCACCGTGCCTGCGTTGTTCCAATTGTTCCCGCCATCCTTCGAATGGAGAAGCTCCAAGCCTGGCGAGCCTGCTCCGACAGTCGCCCATACTTCCCGGTTGTTCAACGCGAATAACTGCTTAACCGTAGATGCCGGATACGTTTGCGGTTGCCAAGTCGCCCCTCCGTCGTCGGTTCTCGCGATCCAGCCTTCTCCGCCGGCCCAGCCGGTCTTGAAGTCGGCTAACCGCAGAGCGGTCACCGTTCCAAGCTCTTTCGTCGGGGATGGAGGCTTCGGCGACTCGGGCGAAGCGCTCTCGGACGATACGGGCGAACTGTCGGGGCTTGAAGTCGCTCCGGACGAAGGGGAAGCGGTCGCGGTTTCGCTCGGGTCGGACGTGCCGTTCGTTGCGAGGCTGCTTCCTTTCGAACACCCGATCAACGTTAATGCGACCAGGGAGGAGACGAGAAAGAGTTTGAATGTGCTCTTGGTTGCCATGATACTCCACTTCCTTTCTTGCTGAGTTAGACGATACGGACCTTAGGAAGTTCATTCCTGCCCGTTATCGCCATCGTTTAACCATTTTACCCAGTTCGCTCCATTCATAATAATAAAATAAACAAGCCATGATTACCGTGCGAACGGTTATCATGGCTTGTTCTTAATCGTGTCGTATAATCCGCGATGCGTTAAACTTGCGCCTTAATTTTCTCTGCGATCAGCTTTCCGTGAAAACGGCCGCTCTCGATGAATATTTCGTTCGCTTCCCGTCCCGCGGCGATGACGCCGGCAATGAACAGTCCCGGGACGTTCGTCTCCATCGTCTCAGGATCGAAAGCGGGTACCGTCGTATCGGCGTTCACTTCGGCACCCGCATCCGTGAGCAGCGTACGCTCCGGGCGGAACCCCGTCATCGCGAGGACGAAATCGTTCTCGATCGTATGCTCAGCACTGCCTTCTTGGTTAGGCTGAACGGTTACGCTCCGTTCGTCGATACGGACGACGCGCGATGAGAAAAGCATCCGAATTTTGCCTTTGGCGACATTCCCTTCGAACATCGGCCTTACCCAAGGTTTAATGCTCGGCGAATAGTCGTCGCCGCGATAGACGATCGTCACTTCGGCGCCTACGCGCAACAGCTCCATGGCCGCATCGACCGCGGAATTGTTGCCGCCGATGATCGTCACTTTCATGCCGGTATACGGATGGGCCTCGCGGAAAAAGTGGGTGACCTTGGACAACTCCTCCCCGGGAATGCCGAGAAGGTTCGGATGGTCGAAATAACCGGTCGCGACGATGACGTTCCGCGCCCCGTATTCCGTTATTCCTCCGAATCGATCGACCGTCCGCACGCGAAACGATCCGTCTTGAAGCTTCTCGATGGAGGAAGCTTCCTCGTAAGCTTTTATCCGAAGCTTTCGGCGAAGGGCGACGTCCCGGTAATAGTGCAAGGCTTCCAGACGGTAAGGCTTTTCGTTCGGGCAGGTGAACGGAATTCCTCCGATTTCCAGAAATTCCGCGGTGCTGAAAAATTGCATATAGGTCGGGTATTGGAAGATGGAGTGGACGACCGCGTGTTTCTCGATCAATAACGGCTCGATTCCGACGGCTTGCAACTCTAACGCCGCCGACAATCCGCACGGGCCAGCTCCGATTATGATCGCCTGTTCCATGATTTCGTTCGTGATATCGTTCATTTCGTATACTCCTAAGTATGATCCTGGGGAATAGCGGACAGCACCCACTCGCACCACTCGATGTTTGTTCGGCAGCTCATAAGCGCTTTGTTCAGTAAAATATACGCACCGAACAAAGGATCGCGATACGCAGGAACCTCGCCTTCGTCTAAGTCGCTGGTTTCCTTGATTTTGCGTATTTTTTCCTCGTACCTTTGAAGATTATTCCTGTAATACTCCAGCCGGGACTGGAATAAGTCGCGTGTAATCGAGGGGTCTACCAATGGGACGCAGTAGGCTTTGAGCATCAGCTCGTCGCGAAGTACCGGTGCGGAAGCAGGCTCGGATAACCACTCCCGAAGGGAATCGATGCCTTTGTCCGTTATGGAATACACTTTCTTATCGGGTTTGTCGCTCTGCGCGACCGTCTCGAAGGTGACCTGCTCGTCTTTCTCCATCTGGGAGAGAAGGGGGTAGATTTGGCTATGCTTGGCCGGCCAGAACGGCTGGATTCTTAGCGTAAGATCGTACCCGGATAAGGGAGAATGGGAGAGCAAGCTCAACAAGCCGTAAGACAAGGTATTCATTTCCAGTCCTCCATACCATAGGTAAACTTTGACATAGTAGCAATTCGGTAGTATTATTATTTCTTTGGTCTCTATTATATGTAAAATGAGACATAAGATCAATGAAGGACATGGGGGAACAGCATGCAGGAGTCCAGTAATCAACAAGTACGTTTTTTGCCGATCATGGTTGCAATTTTTATCGGATCATTTTTATGTATCCTTGCTTCAAGTACGATTAATATCGCGCTTGAAATTCTGAAGAACCATTTCGAAACGACTTTGGATACGGTCACGTGGACGCTTACGGGCTTCATGCTCGCGATGGGCACAACGGCTCCGATCGTAGGTTATCTCGGAGAGAAAATCAGCTACAAACGACTTTATTTGTATTCGTTGATCGGATTTACCTTAAGTTCGGTATTATGCGCGGCGGCTTGGGACGAATACTCCCTGATCGCTTTCCGTGTGCTTCAAGGCGCATTCAGCGGATTGATCATACCGGCGACGATGTCCATCATTTATCAAATCATCCCTCGCGAGAAGCAAGCGATGGCGATCGCGTTATGGGGCCTCGCGTCGATGATGGCGCCGGCATTCGGGCCGACCTTAAGCGGCTGGTTGCTGCAAAACTACGATTGGCAATGGTTGTTCCTGATGAACGTGCCGGTCGGCATCATCGGAATCTGGTGCGTGGCCAAGTATATTCCGTATTATCGACTCAATGTTCCGAAAAGCTTTGACTTGCTCGGGTTTCTGACCGTCATTCTTAGCAGCTCCTCGTTATTGCTCGCGCTGGGCCAGGGGCACAAATGGGGCTGGGACTCCGCGAAAACATTAACCCTGCTCGTAGGCGGAGCGATCATGCTCGTCCTGTTTATCTGGAGAGAGCTTACGGCGCAGACGCCGTTGTTGAACCTGCGGGTATTCCGCAACGGCAGGTACACGTTAAATCTCCTGATCGCGAACATCTTGACGATCAGCCTGTACTCGGGTACTTTCTTGACGCCGGTATTCCTGCAACGGATCCAGAAAGTATCCGCCATGGATACGGGTCTCATCCTATTGCCTGCTTCGCTCGCCATGGCGCTGGTCATGCCGATCGTGGGCAAGCTCTACAGCGTTGTCGGACCTCGCTTGTTGATGGCGGTAGGTATCGTATTGCTGACCGTAGGAACGTTAACGTTGAGTTGGCTTAGCATTGACGTATCCCATACCTATATTTTGCTCTGGATGGTCGTTCGTAACTTGGGTATCGCGCTCGTTATGATGCCTTCGAGCAATGCGGGCATGGAAACCGTGCCTCGCGAGCTGTCCGGACACGCTTCGTCGATCATGAACTGGACGCGCAACGTCTTCGGTTCGTTCGCGATCGCGATCTTCACGACGCTGCTCGCGACGCGTTCCGTTCATCACGGCACGGCCCTCGCGACGGGCGGAGATACGGATCAAGTCCATATCTCGATGATGTCGTTCACGATGAGCGTCAACGACGTATACTTGATCGCGACGTTTATCGCAATTGCGGCATTGCCGTTAGCTTTGTTCGTCCGTAAGGTCAAGCACGAGCCGACGGTTCCGTTAACGAAATCGGAGAAGGTCTCCGCATAATCACCGAATACGCAAGTTTTCAGAGCCGTAGACGTTGGGGATAATTCCCAGCGTCTGCGGCTCTTGTTGTGTGCTATAATGAATCGTTTGCTCCGCAAAGCGGAGCCGCGGTTCGCAAACTCCCGCGTCAACAAAACTAGGAGGAAAGATGATGTTTAATTTCGGTTGGGGCGTATTGTTCGTCCTGGTCAACTTTGCGCTGTTCTTGATCTGTTATCGGTTGTTCGGAAAGATGGGGCTGTACGCTTGGATCGCCGCCGCGGTCGTGCTCGCCAACATCCAAGTCGTCAAGACGATCGGCATGTTCGGCTTCGTCATGACGCTAGGAAACACGATGTACGCGACGATCTATCTCACTACGGATTTGCTGAACGAGAAGTACGGGGAGAAGGAAGCTAAGAAAGCGGTATGGTTCGGGTTTTTCTTCTTGCTCATGTCGACGGCGATCATGCAAATGGTGCTCGTGTTCCATCGGCAGGAATCGGATTTCGGACAAGAGGCGTTGCAGACGATTTTCGGATTGGCGCCGCGCATCGCTTTAGGAAGCCTTACCGCCTATATGGTCAGCCAATTTCTCGACGTGCGGATATTCAGCAAGCTGAAGGTCATGTATCCGACGAGAAGCCAGCTCTGGATTCGCAACAACGGAAGCACGGGAGTCAGCCAATTGGTGGACACGCTTGTCTTCTGTTCGATCGCGTTCGCCGGGGAATATACGTGGGACATCTGGTGGGAAATCGCGATTACGACCTATGTTCTGAAGTTCGTCATCTCGGTCGCATCGACGCCCGTCATTTATATCGCAAGGAATTTCAAGTTCGATAAAGAGTAAGCATAGTAAGCCGGATCGGAGTCTTCTCAGACTTCGGTTCGGCTTTTTCATTTAGGTCGATTTTAACGAAACTTAGACCGAAGCTCCAATCTCTTCGCGTCTACGGCCTCCGCGTAACGATTCTCGAATGACTCCTCCGAGTAGGGGCTTCAATCGACGTACCTCTTCCAAATTCGTCCTTTTTTTACATCGTACATGAAGGAGGTGGGTAACCGCATTAAGATTTTCTCATGTAACCCCTTTCCGAAGCGGCGCGATACTTGACTATAGGAAAACGCAATTCTACACTGGTTACACTTAAGCGTTAAGCATCGGAGGGAAACATACGTGGCTTCGTTCGCCGGATCGAACCGGGTAGCCTCGGACCCGGCTGCCAAGGCAGCCGTGCCGATTTTGCTCGCCATCAGCTTGGTACACATGCTCAACGATTCCATGCAAGCCGTCGTTCCGGCTTTGTATACGATTCTTGAGGATTCATTGAATTTGTCTTTGGCGCAGGTCGGTTGGATCGGATTCATGCTCAATATGACCTCGTCCGTGATGCAACCTGTAGTCGGAGCGTTCTCGGACAAACGCTCGCTTCCGATCATGCTTCCAATCGGTATGGGACTTAGCCTTATTGGAATGCTGGGGATCGCATTCGCCCCGCAATTCTGGTACTTGCTGTTCGCGGTCGTATTCGTCGGGCTCGGTTCGGCGATTTTCCACCCTGAGGGCTCGCGCGTTGTTTATTTCGCGGCGGGAGGCAGACGGGGATTCGCCCAGTCGGTATATCAGGTAGGCGGGAATGCCGGTAGCTCGCTAGCGCCGCTCATGACGATTTTCATCTTCGCTCCGCTTGGTCAGATCGGCGCGGTCTGGGGCACGCTGTTCGCGGCGCTTGCGATCGCGGTTCTGTTGGGGCTGCTGCCTTGGTATAGGAGGAAGCTGAAGGAGTGGGAGACGGCGCGGGCTCAAGCCGCCGCATCTAGTGCTGCGGGTAATGGGGGGGCGACGCTTGTCCAAAGAGCGAGTCACCCCCGGGTGAAATTCGCGATGGGCATGCTCGTATTTCTCGTCTTCGCCCGTTCGTGGTATCATGCCGGCATAAGCAGCTTCTACCAGTTTTACTTGATTAGCGATTACGGGCTAACGAAGCAACAAGCGCAAATTCCCGTATTCTTGTTCCTAGCCGCGGGGGTGTTAGGAACCTACTTCGGAGGCGTCTTGGCGGACCGGTTCGGCTTGAAAAACATGATCGTGTTTTCGATCGCCGGAGCGTCGCCGCTCGCGCTCTTATTGCCGCATCTTCCGCTGGCGTGGGTATATCCGTTGATCGCGGTGCTCGGATTCGTCATCCTGTCCGGATTTTCCGTCGCCGTGGTATACGCTCAGTTCCTCATGCCCGCCAACGTCGGGATGGCTTCGGGAATGACGACCGGTCTGGCCTTCGGCATGGGAGCGATCGGAGGCGTCGCCCTCGGGAACGCGGCGGACGCTTACGGCTTGCACTCGGTCATGTTCGCGTGCAGCTTCTTGCCGCTAGTCGGGCTGTTCGCTTTCTTCTTGCCAACCGATCGGCCGAAAAAACAATAAAACAACGCCCTAGTGGGAGCCGATGCGGCCTCCATATAGGGCGTTTGTTAATTTTTTGGCGATAGACTCCAATTCCGCACGCATTTAGTTTGACTAAAGCTAACTACAGTCTCGCCAACCTGCTACCGAACGCATTTAGTTTGACTAAAGCTAACTACAGTCTCGCCACCCCTGCCACCGCACGCATTTAGTTTGAATAGAGCTAACTACAGTCTCGCCAACCTGCTGCCGTACGCGTTTAGTTTGACTAAAGCAAACTAAACGCGTGACAGAGTGAAGCAATCACTTAGTGAAAGAAATGTTACTTAAATAAATGCGTACCTTGAGAATGACCGAGAACAATCGTACGCGTTACATATCCCTGCGAAGCGCCCGAAGAACGTCTATTCGCGTTGCGCGCTTGGCCGGACGGTATCCGGATAGCAAGGCGACGCCGAGAGAGATCAAGCATGCGATGATCGCCAAGTAGGGCGGGATTAAGGAGAAACGGAAATCGTCCGGCACTTTTTCGTCCATGAAGCCGCGGATGATGATCGGCAGTCCGATGTTGACCGCTACGGAGATGATATAAGCAACGATCGTGCCGATCGCGGCGCCAAGCAGTCCGATCATGCTGCTCTCCAGCAAGAAGATACGGCGGATCGAATTCGGATGGGCGCCTATCGCTTTCATGATGCCGATGTCCTGAGCGCGCTCGGTAACCGCCATAGTCATCGTGTTAAAGATCCCGATAGAGGCGATCAATACGGCGATCGTTCCGATGAAACCGAGCCCGATCTTCATAATCAGGAAAACGAGGTTGATTTGCTTCAGCTCGTCGGCGATCGAATGGCTGATATAGCCCTTCAGGCGAATTTCTTCCGCGATTGCCTTAACGTGATTGGCTTTGTCGGCGATAACTTGAACCCCGCTGTAATGACGCGGATCGTCCAGCCCTATTTTATCGATGCCGGATTCGCTGTCTTTGACCCCTGGAACGCGTTGCGCGCCCCATTGGGTCTGCGTGAAGCTCTCGATTTGCTTCAAAGTTCCGTTGCCGATGTATACCGCCGTATCCGTTTTCCACTCGCGGGTAGGTTTCTCGGTTACGCCGACGATCTTTACGGACAACGTCTTGCTTTGTTCGGTGCCGTCCTCGGCGAATTGGGACACTTTCATCTCGAGGGACTTGCCAATCCAATCCTTGGCAGGCGGGACTTCGTCACCGGGTTGGCTATTCGGCAATTGCCGAACGTTGTATCCGACGACCACTTCGTTCTCGCCGGCCGGGAGTCTGCCCGAGCTAAGCTTGAAACCGGCTTTGTTTTCGGCGTCGAAGTCGACGTTGATCGTCGAACTGCTGTTCACGTCGGTTCCGTCCAAGGTAATCATTATCGATTGTTGAATGTAATTGCGATAGGTGACGGCCTTAACATGATCGACGGTACGTAAATAGTCCAAGTTGGATGTTCCGATCTGCCTGCCTTCATCGTTGTCGGATTGGATGCCGTAGATTTCGATGGACGTGACCATCCGATCGCCGACGGCTTTGTCTACGATGCTCTTCTGCAGACCGAAGCCCACGGAAGCGAGTACGATGAGGAAAGAGCATCCCATTGCCGTCGCCAGCACGGTCATGAACAGTCTGGTTTTGTTTTTCTTCATATTTTGCCGGACGAACCGGAACTGGTCATTGAATTTCATGGGCTAGCGATCCTCCTTTGGCGTATGCGTGCAAGAGATGGCCGTCCTTCAGCTTCAGGATCCGATGCGCGGTGGAAGCGACTTGATCGTCGTGAGTGATCAGCACGAACGTCGTCCCGCGTTCCTCGTTCAGCGTTCGGATGAGCGCAAGAAGCTGCCGCTCGTTATCGCTGTCCAAGCTGCCGGTAGGCTCGTCCGCGAGTACGATGGGAGGATCCAGCATAAGCGACCTCGCCACGGAAACGCGCTGTTGCTGGCCGCCGGACAGTTCTCCGGGATAGTGTCCCGCGTATTCCGCGATTCCGACTTGCTCGAGGAGCTCCATGACGCGTTGTTTGCGCTTGGAAATGCCCACGCCTTGCAGCACGAGCGGAAGCTCAGCGTTCTCGAAGGCGGTCATGCTCGGGATGAGTTGGAAGCTCTGGAACATGAAGCCGAGATGGGACAGGCGGAAATTCGCCCAATCCCCTTCGCTTAACTTAGTTACGTTCTGTCCGTTCACGAGTATTTCGCCCGATGTCGGCCTAATATAACCGGACATGAGGTTAAGCAAGGTGGATTTGCCGGAACCGCTCCTTCCGACAATCGCGACGATCTCGCCTTGTTTAACGTGAAGGTCGATATCATGCAGGACGGGAACGATACGTTCCTTGCCCTTCTTGCCTATGGCGAATTGATGATTGACTCGGTTTAATTGAATCATGGGGTTATCCCTCCGTTCTAGTTCGATTATACAAATACAAACATTAATAAAGTGGTAATAAGTCTTAAAGAATTTCTTAAGAATACATTCAGCCCATTTTCATGCCTCGTTAAGTTAGGGTTAATCTTCTCCTCAGTAAAGTGGACAATAATTGGTGTGCAAGCCCAATTCGTCATCCAAGGAGGAAAGCAATATGAAAAACACGGTAAGAACGCTAGGAATAACGGCCGCTTTGGCGGTTATGATCCCATTATCGGCTTATGCGGCGAACAGTTCGGGAAGCTCCTCGACCACGGTTACGGAGAAAAAGAGCGAAGCGGCATGGTCCTTCAACGGAGGAGCGACCGAGAAACGCGGGGACTTCGAACGCGGCGGCAAATTCGTCGGCCAAGAAGTGCTTGATCTGCTCAAGCTCGATCAAGCGGGTTTGGACGAGAAAATCAAAGCGGGCTCTACGCTGGCTCAGATCGCCGAGCAGCAAGGAGTAACTCGGGAGCAATTGAAAAGCGCGATGACCGCTGCCTACAATAAGCAACTAGAGGAGCGGAAGCAGGAGTACGCAGACAATTTGGACAAGATGATCGACTCCAAACCGACCGATAATCAGAAGTGGGGACGCGGCGGTTCGTTCGGCGCGCCAACCGATTTCACGGCTGCCGGAACCTTGCTCGGGCTCAGCGCCGATGAAGTGAAAACGCAACTGAAGGCCGGCAAGTCTCTGGCCGATCTCGCGAAAGAGAAAGGCGTGGAAGCGCAGAAGCTCATTGACGCGCAAGCGGCGGCGATTACGAGCAGCATTAATCAAGCCGTCAAAGACGGCAAGCTGACTCAAGCTCAAGCGGATAATCAATTGAAGAACGTAGCGGACATAGCCGCGAAAATCGTCAACGGCAAAGGTTTCGGCGAAGGTCGCCATCCGGGCGGGGCAGGCAAGGGGCGCGGAGAAGATAAGCCGACGATAGAAGCGGATACATCGTCTAGCTCGGCTAGCTAACGGTAGAAGAAAAAAAGTAAAGTAAACCCCATTGCGTTTTCGTCGCAATGGGGTTTTTGGAATTGTTGCGACACAACCGCGTTTACGCTCCGACGGAAATCAATCTGACTTCGATGCCGGAAGGATCTTTGACGCAATATTGCCCTTCTTGAAGGCTATACGGGAATCCGGCGTCATCCAGCCGGGCAACGATTCGCTCCAACTCGCTGCCGTTTGGAAGCACGATCGTGAAATAGGCCAAACCGGTCGCGTTGGCGGGAGCCTGAGGCGCGCCGACGCCCGCCCATATGTTCATGCCGATATGATGGTGATAGCCGCCCGCCGAAACGAAATAGGCTCCCATCATGCTCGCGCCGTCCACCACAAGGTCGAAACCGAGGACGTCGCAGTAGAACGCCTTGGATTCCGCTAGAGAGGCGACGTGCAAGTGAATGTGACCGAGAATCGTCTGCGGCGACAGTCCCGTCCATGGCTTGTTGCCCGCGAGCGCCAGCAGTCCCTCGATATCGACGGGATCCGTACCCATTAGGATATTGCCTTGCGCATCATGTTTCCATTCGGACCGAGGCCGGTCACGGTAAATTTCGATGCCGTTATTGTCCGGATCGGAAATGTAGAGCGCCTCGCTAACCGAGTGATCCCCTTGGCCGACGGGGATGCCGGATTCGGCCAGCCTACGCAAAGATAAACCGAGATGTTCTCTCGTCGGTACGAGGATCGCGAAGTGGTACAACCCGGAAGACGTTCTTCTCGGCGTAATCAGCGCGCTCGGAATTTCTTCGAGAATAGCGAATGCATGAATTCCGTCGACGGTTAGCCGAGCGGAGCTTTGGTCTTGGCTTAATACTTGGAAACCGACGACTTCCCGATAAAATTCGATCGATCGTGCCAAGTTGCTTACTTTTATTTTAAATGAACCGAGTACGGTATCCGCGTGTATGGATGGAATAGTCATCCGATCATACCTCCAATGAAATTTAGTTACTTATTGTAAGTTACTATAACAAACGCAATCAGATATGTAAATATTAGCTCGATGAATCAATGAGATTTCTCTATAAAGACTGCTAATGCCCCGCCCTCCCACATAAGGATAAAATAGCGGGCATAATCGGGAGGGATCCGGGTGGCGATCAAACCATTAGCGTTGGCGCAAGGGGATACGGTCGGAATCGTAACGTTAGGCAGCCCTCTTGCGCGCGAAACGATCGATACGCGGATCGCCTATTTGCAGTCGATGGGATTAAAGGTCGTCATCGGGAAATACGTATACGCGGAGAACGGTTTTCTTGCCGGAACGGACGCGGAGCGGGCGGAGGATCTGATGAACATGTTCCGCGACGATAGGGTAAGGCTCATTCTGCCATCCCGAGGAGGAGTCGGCGTGGAAGGTATTTTGCCCTATCTCGACTACGATTATATTCGGCGACAACCGAAAATCGTAAGCGGATATAGCGACATAACGGTACTGTTAAACGCACTGGCGCAGTTTTCCGGAATCGTGACCCTCCATAGCTTGCTTTTGATCGACTTCAAACCATCGACTCCCGCCTATAACTTCGAGCAGTTTTTTACCGCGACTTCGTCGATCGTGTTGCCTCGAAAGCTGGACAATCCTCCGGGAAAGCCATTAACCGGCAAAGTGGCGGGCATTGCGAGCGGACCGATCGTCGGCGGAAACTTAACTTCGCTGGTCGGTTCTCTAGGCACTGCATTCGAAATCGATACTCGCGGCAAAATTCTTTTTTTAGAGGAGGTCCATGAACCGGTTAACACCGTGTACCGTTATGTGGAGCAGTTAAAGCTGGCGGGTAAGCTCGAAGATTGCAACGGCATTCTTATGGGCGAATGCACGGAATGCCAGGATGCCTACGGCGTCTCGTACGAGAAAATGATCGACGAATACATCGTGCCGCTAGGCAAACCTCTCATTATCGGCCTTTCCTCCGGACATGGCGTATATAAAATGGCTATCCCGATTGGAGCTTACGCGAACATGAACGCGTACGAAGGAACGGTAACGTTGCTGGAAGCGGCGGTAAGTTATTGAGGCAAACGGAATCGCGGACGCTCGAAAGCAATATTCGTTTATTTAATGGGCAAAATGGTTAGTTGGTAAAGATAGCGATTATGAGTCAGGAGGGACAAGCATGAAACGTTCGACGGTAGTATGGCTTGTGGTCGGGGCGCTCGTGATTATCTTGATCATGTCAGCGGTTAGTTCTTACAACGGTCTAGTTTCGAAGGAAAACGCAGTGGACAACAAGTCGGCGCAGATCGATACGCAGCTGCAGCGGAGGGAAGATGTGATCCCGAATCTGGTGAGCACGGTGAAAGGATATGCCGCGCACGAGAAGGAAGTGTTCCAAGCGATCGCCGACGCGCGCACTAAGCTAAGCGGCGCGGGTACGACCGCGGAGAAGTCGGAAGCGAATGCCGAGCTGGAAGGCGCCTTGTCGAGATTGCTCGTCGTCGTAGAAAATTATCCTACCTTGAAGGCGGATGCCCAGTTTACCAAATTGATGGACGAGCTGTCCGGCACGGAGAACCGCATTGCAGTCGCCAGGCAGGACTATAACAATTCCGTGACGGAGTACAATACGAAGATCAGGAAATTCCCCGCGGCTTTGTTTGCTTCGATGTTCGGCTTCGAGAAGAAGGACATGTTCAAAGCGGCGCCGGGCGCGGAAACCGTACCCGAAGTGAATTTCTAAGATGGCTCGCCTTCATCGCGCCGTGAAGGTGTTCGCCGTCGCTTGGATCGGGATCGTCTGGTTAGCGTTCTCCCCGAATGCCGCGACCGTGCGGGCGAACGTCGATTACGGCGTATACGTGCAGGACGAAGCGGGGGTTTTGTCCGCGCAGACGAGACAGGAACTCTACAATCGCGCGATTTGGCTGCACGAGCAGACCGGGACGGCGCAAGTCGGCGTCGTGGCGGTGAAAGACTTGGAAGGTCGGACGCTGGAGGATTACGCCGTCTCGAGATTCCGCAAGCTGGGACTAGGAGATCGGAAGAAAAACGACGGTGTGCTGCTCCTTTATGAGGATGCGGGACGCCATGTGAGAATCGAAGTCGGTTATGGGCTCGAAGGGCGAATCACGGATGGTAAAGCGGGAGCGATCCTCGATACGTACTTCGTTCCCAATAGGGATTCGGGTCAGTTGGACTTGGCTTTCTCGCAAACGCAGAGCGCAATCGTAAGCGAGGTGGCGGCGGAATACGGGATTGACGCTTCGGGAGTTACGGACCGGGGACTTCCTCCGTTAGAGGATGGGACAGGCGGAAGTTGGTTTGCTGCGATGCCAGGTTACGCGAAGCTGATTCTGGGAGTGGGAATCGTCTTCTTGATCTTCCTCGACTTCAAGTTTACCGGCGGGGCGATTACCTTCTTCGTCCTTAATCTCATTGGAAGAAGAGGGGGCTCTGGAGGCGGACGAACGGGAGGGCGGGGTGGAGGCGGCTCATCCGGGGGCGGGGGAGCTAGTCGTTAGCAACGAGCCTAAGGATCGCGGAACAATAACCCGGAACGGATTCCGGGTTATTCGCGTTGACAGGAACAGGTCTCTTCGATGTAGAATTGGTAGAAATAACTCGAATCATGAGGATAACGTCGACAGGTGACAATATGAAGGCTAAGTTATGGACGATCGCGATCGTTTTCGTTGCGCTGCTCGGGGCGCGGTTGATCTGGATATACGTAGACGAATCGCCCAAACCGCAGGCTCAAGCGGGAGTCATGGACTTATCCCGCTGGAATCCGGACAATGGAGATGTCGTCAGCCTCCGGGGAGAATGGACTTTTATCCCGGGAAAGCTGATCGAACCGAAACCCGGGGAAGCGCTGCGGGAAGACGAAGAGGCCGAGTATTTGAAAGTGCCCGGAAGCTGGGACCGGGCAGTCGCGCCCGACGGGACGACGACGGCATACGGGTATGGTACATATAAGCTTAAGATTTTATTGCCGCCGGAAATAAAGCGAGAATATGCCTTAAGGCTGCAGACCATCCGAACGTCGCATAAGCTTTTCGTAGACGGCAAGTTGGCAGGGCAGAAAGGAGAGCCGGGAACGGATCGCGATTCCGCCAAACCGCGGGTTATGCCTTATACGGTGAAGTTTACTCCGGAAGGCAACGGGGTGGAATTGGTTGTCGCGGTTGCGAATTTCGGTTATGGCCATTACGGCGGCATCTTCGAGGATATCCGTTTCGGTTCGTCGGAAGCGATCGAAAGGAGCACTCAGCTTCGGCTCCTCGGAAATAATCTGATGATGGGCTTCTATCTGATCAGCGGAATATACTTTCTCTTTCTATTTCTATTCCGCAGGAGGAACAAGGAGCTTCTGTACTTTAGTTTGTTTTTCTGGATGTCTTTGGTTTTTTGGTCGACGCACGGCGAAAGACTGCTGTTCTGGTTGTGTCCTTCCATCGGTTACGTTTGGCAGACAAGGCTGCAATTGTTTTCTTCGTTCGGGGTATTTTTCTCGCTGTTCCTAGTCGCCCGTTCGATGTTTCCGGATTACGATAGACGTTGGGTTTCCCGTTTAATCTCGGCAATAAGCGCCATTACGGCTTGCATAGCGATTACAAGCGACGTGACTTTCTTCTCTAAGTTGGAAATACCGTTCATGGGCGCGGAACTCGTCATTTTCGTATATTCTTTTTACGTTTTATTTTTCGGGAGCCTCAGGAACGAGAGCGGCACGACGTATTCCTTGATCGCCGCCGTTTGCATCCTGATGGAAGGACTTGTTCAAGGTTGGCATTACTTAGGTTATGCTCCTAATGCGGCCATCCCGCCATTCGAGCGGATTGTATTCATCTTCGCGATGGCACTATTTATCGCGAAGAGATTTTTCTCGAATATGGAACAGGTAGAGATCCTGTCCAAGCGTCTGCTGCTCGCGGACCGGCTGAAGAACGAATTTCTCGCCAATACCTCGCATGAAATACGAATGCCGTTGCACGGCATGATTAATCTGGCGCAGCTTATGATCGACGACGGCGCGCAATGGGAGCCGAGACAACAAGAACGTCTGGGACTTATGGTGGCGACCGGCAGAAGATTAGCTTACCTGTTGAACGATATTCTCGATCTGTCCAAGCTGAATGAAGGAGTCGTCGTACTGCAGCCCCGGGCGGTCGATACCCGAATAACGATTAACGGGGTATTGGAAGTCATGCGATACATGACGGACAGCGGCAAGGTGAACTTCGAGAACCGTACGGAGCCGGGCGTCCCTCCCGTGCTGGCGGACGAACAGCGATTGATGCAAATTTTGTTCCAACTGCTGCATTACGCGGTGAAGTCCGGCGCGGATGGCGTCATAGCGGTTCAAGCAGAACCCGCGGGCGACGGGGAGAGGGCTAGGATCGCGATCGTTGCTTTTTGCGGAGACGATACCGCGGTAGAAGCCGGATCGGAATCGGAGCTCAGCCTCGAAATCAGCCGCAAGCTGATCGAGATGCACGGTGGAGAGTTGCTCGTCAACGAGGCGTCTTTCTCCCGGCGTATCGGCTTAAGCTTCACTCTGCCTTTGTCCGCGGATGAAAGCCCGCAGATCCTAACGGGGGGTCTCGATTCAGGCATCGCCGAGACGGCGGCGTCGCTATCGCTGTCGCAGACCGAGGCGCCCGTGTGGAGATCGGGCTCTCCGGATGCGCCGAGAGCGTTAATCGTCGACGAAGATCCGGTTTCCCTGCGAATCATGGCGAACATCCTGGAGCAAGAGGGTCTAAGCGTTACGGCCGAAACCGACGGCTTGCGAGGATTGAAGGCATGGGAGAGCGGAAGCGATTGGGAACTCGTCGTGTTGGATATCATGCTTCCGAGCATGTCCGGATACGATTTATGCCGCCATATCCGCTCGAAGCATTCCTTCTATGATTTGCCCGTGATTTTCTTGACGTCCCGCAATCAGCCCGCCGACCTGCTCGTAGGCTTCAACGCCGGAGCGAACGACTACGTCACCGAGCCGATCGACGCTTCCGAATTTCGAGCTCGGGCAAGGACGCTGTTGCGGATGAAGCAGTCGATACGCGATCGGTTGCATATGGAGATGGCGCTTTTCCAAGCGCAGATCAAACCGCATTTTCTGTTTAATACGCTCAATACGATCGCGAGCCTGAGCGAGACGGATCCGGATAGGACGAGGGAGCTATTGAACGATTTCGCGAGTTACCTTCGCGGTAGCTTCGATCTAAGAAACCTGGATAAGCTCGTTCCGTTCTCGAAGGAATGGACGCTCGTGCAATCCTATCTGCAGATCGAGCAAGCGAGATTCGGCAATCGGATACGGGTGTCGATAGAGTTGCCCGACTACCGGGAATTCAAGCTCCCGCCTCTATCCATTCAGCCGATCGTGGAGAACGCCCTGAGGCATGGAATATTACAACGATTCGATGGGGGACAGCTGTTCATCGGAGTGGATAAAGAAGCCGACGGTTACCGCATTCGCGTCCGGGATGACGGCGTTGGATTCCCCCCGGGCAAAGCCGAGGCGGCATTGTCGGGAAATTCGCGAGCGGGTATCGGGCTGATGAACGTACATCGCCGATTGATAGGGGCGTACGGCACCGGGCTGACGATTTTAAGCGAACAAGGGATTGGAACGGAAGTCAGCTTCCGGATTCCGATCGTTAAGGAGGGAACGGTATGAGAGCTATCGTAATCGATGACGAGAGGCCGGCGTTGGAAAGCTTGGCGCGCCTGTTGGAACGCAACGGCGTGGATGTGGTCGGAGCTTTCCAAGATCCCAGGGAAGCGTTGAAGCAAGGGGGGCTCCATAAGGTGGACGTCGCTTTCGTCGATATCGAAATGCCCGAGCTCAACGGGCTGGAGTTGGCTGCCCGATTGCAATCCGCGGAAGCGGACATTCATATCGTTTTCGTGACCGCTTACGAGCAATACGCGATCGAAGCCTTTGAACTGGCGGCCGCGGACTACTTGTTGAAACCGGTCCAACTGGCAAGACTCGATGTTACGATTAAGCGGATTCAAACTATGAAGTTTGCTAGAAGCGACAAGAAAGACGATAAATACCCCGGGACATTGTGCCTGTTGCACCGTCTGGGATTCATGGATGGGCACGGCAAACAGCTCGAGATTACTTGGAGAACGACGAAAGCGAAAGAACTGTTCGCCTACTTGCTCCATGCCGGCGACAGGGCTCCGAACAAAGACGAACTGCTCGACAGGATCTGGCCGGACGGAGAGATCGAGAAAGCGGCGACCCTCTTGCACACGACCTTGTATCATGTCCGTCAGACGATGAAGAACGCCGATCTTCCGCTACGCATCGATTACAAGGAAGGGCGCTATAAGCTTGTCCTTCCGCAAGGCGCCAAGGTGGACGCCAGACTATGGGAGCAAGCGATATCGGAAGCGGTAGACCAAGAAGATGCCGAACGCCAGCAGCGACTGCTTCTCGACGAATATCGGGGAGATTACTTGGAGATGGAAGGTTTTCTGTGGGCGGAAAACGAGCGGGAACGGTTGCGGGCTTTATGGCTTGAACACGCCCTGCATTTCGCCAGTTGGATGGAAGTATCCCAGATCAGCGTTGCCATTCCTCTCTATCAGCGGATACAAGCCCGTTTTCCGGAAATCGAAGAAGGTTATTTCGGTTTGATGAGACTATACGATAAGCTGGGCCATACTTCCGAGGTTCGGCATCAATACGCTAAGCTTACGAGAATGCTCGAAGAAGATTTCGGAATGCGTCCCACTCGGAGCGTTGCGGCTTGGTTCGACGAGTGGAACGGGCGCAAGTATTCTTGATCGCATACTGAAAACGGAAAATTGTTCAGAATTTGTTGAGTATCGTCGTTTATGATCGAAGCAGGGCACTCCGGTTTAGTCGGAAGTCTAAGATAAGGGTGTTCCCCGCTTGGAGGTAATGCCGATGGCGAGAATCATGGTAGTCGACGATGCCGCGTTCTTGCGCGCAATGTTAAAGGATATCTTGATAAAAGGCGGACATGAAGTCGTCACGGAAGCCGTGAACGGACAAGACGCCGTCGATAAATACAAGGCAATGCGTCCGGACCTCGTGACGATGGATATCACGATGCCGATCATGGAAGGCGTGGAAGCGGTCAAAGAAATTCGCAAACTGGACCCGAACGCGAACATCGTCATGTGTTCCGCGATCGGTCAAAGAAACTTGATCATCGAAGCGATTCAGAGCGGCGCCAAAGATTTTATTATCAAGCCGTTCCAGACGAACCGGGTGCTGGAAGCGATAGAAAAGGCGATCGGTCTATAGTCGGTTTTACTCCAATATCGAAACCGCTTTGCTAGAAACTAGCGAAGCGGTTTTTTTGCATGGGCCGAACGTCTTTACGCGTGGCCCATGCTCTTCCTGCGGAAAGCCAAGGGAGTGATGCCCTCCTTGGCGGAAAAGCAGAACGTAAAGTAGGAGCCATGCTGGAACCCTACCTCTTCGGCGATGCGGCCGACCGACCATTCGGTCTGCAAGAGCAGCTTCTTGGCTTGTTCGATGCGATAGTGGACCAAATAGTCCATGGGCGTCATCCCGTATACCTTGAGCATGCACTTGGCCATGTAATTCGGGTGATAGTTCAATTCGCTCCGGAGCGTCGAATTCGTTAGCTTGCCCGTATAATTCTGCCGGATGTAGAGCTCGACCTTCTCCGCCAGTTGGAACGCGGTACCGTCGGACGTCTGGGCCAATTCGCGGTCCAGATGCTGGATGAACAATTGGAACGAGCTCTGCCTCTTCCAGTTGCGCAGCGATCTCGCTTCGTCTTCCAATTGGAAAAACTGCCCCAGAATATCCATCGCCTTGGCGGTTAACTTCGCATGCTTGGGAAGGAAGACCGAACACACTTCGCTATGGTTCAAATAAGCGTTCTGCTTGTGGGCGGCGATGAGGGCGGATTGATTATCCAAGCACTTCCCCATGCTGCTGCATTCGTCCCAAGCTCCGAACGTATTGAAGTGAATCCAGATGATCTCCGTATCCGTCTTGCAGGGCTCGGTGCCGTAATGGCTGGCGTCCGGCCTTAGAATGAACGACTCCCCGGTTCCGATCGTCCACTCGCTTGACCCTTCGCCGAGATGCAGCGTACCCTTCGTAACCACGACGAGATCGAACACTCCGATGTTATTCCGGGTAATATGCCGCTCTCCTTCGCCATAATACGCGCGGCCGCAATCGATGAAATAGGGGATGGGCGGAGAGATGAAATGCAGGATGGGAGAGCTCATTCAGGATGCCTCCTGTTGGTTGTAATTTCTAAAAAAGTGGTTGTAAATCAATATATAAATACCATGATATCACATGTAATATGATTAATGTAGCGCTTTCATCTAAGGTGGGATTTATAAAATAAAGGGGCATACTTGATGAGTAATTTATCCATATCAACACCCGTTCAATTGAAGAACGTGACGATCCAGGATGACTTCTGGTCCCCTTATATTTCATTGGTTCGCGATGTTGTCGTGCCATACCAATGGGAAGCGCTTAATGACCGAATCGAAGGCACCGAGCCGAGTCATGCCATCCGGAATTTCAGAATCGCGGCCGGATTGGAGCAGGGAGACTTCTACGGGATGGTGTTCCAGGATAGCGACGTGGCGAAGTGGCTTGAAGCCGTCGGTTATCTATTGGAGCGAAAGGCTGATCCCGAATTGGAAAAGATAGCGGACGAAGTCGTCGATCTGATCGCTAAGGCGCAGCATGCGGACGGATACTTGAATACTTATTTCACGCTCAAAGAGCCGTCGGGCAGATGGACGAATCTCGCCGAGTGTCATGAGCTCTACTGCGCGGGTCACCTGATCGAAGCGGCGGTCGCCTACGAGAAGGCAACGGGGAAAGGAAAGATTCTGGAAGTCGCGTGCAAGCTCGCCGACTGCATCGATGCGGCGTTCGGCCCGGAGGAAGGCAAGATCAAAGGCTACGACGGGCATCAAGAGATCGAGCTGGCGCTGATGAAGCTCTACAGAGCCACTTCGAACGACCAATATATGAAACTAGCGAAATTTTTCTTGGACCAGAGAGGACAGACTCCGCACTTCTACGACCTGGAGTACGATCGCCGCAACGGGGATACGCATTTCAAGTCGTTGAGGATGGCCAAGGACAAATCTTACAGCCAAGCGCATCTCCCGATCCGTTTGCAAGAGACGGCCGAAGGCCATGCGGTAAGGGTTGTCTACATGTGCGCGGGAATGGCCGACGTGGCTGCCGCGACCGGCGACGAAGAGCTGCTCCAGGCTTGCTTGTCGCTCTGGAAGAACATCGTGAACAAGCGGATGTACATTACCGGAGCGATCGGGTCGATGGCATACGGAGAGTCGTTCACGCTCGATTACGATCTGCCGAGCGATACGGCTTACGCGGAAACTTGCGCATCGATCGGTCTCATCTTTTTCGCCCAGCGCATGCTTCAGATCGAGCCGAGAAGCGAATACGCGGACGTCTTGGAGCGTGCTCTCTACAACACCGTGATCGGGGGGATGTCCCGCGACGGACAGCATTTCTTCTACGTCAATCCGCTGGAAGTATGGCCCGAAGCAAGCGGCAAGAATCAAAGCTTCGATCACGTCAAGATGGAGCGACAGCGATGGTTCGGCTGCGCGTGTTGCCCGCCTAACATCGCCAGGCTACTCGCCTCGTTGGGCAGCTATATCTATTCGGTTCAAGGGCAGACCCTCTACGCGCACTTATATATCGGAAGCCAAATCACGGTAGATCTGGACGGCAGCGCCGTTCAATTCGTTCAACATTCCGAGCTGCCTTGGGAAGGGAACGTTCGATTCGAGCTGACGATGGACCGACCGAAGAGCTTCGCCTTGGCGCTTCGAATCCCGGGTTGGTGCACAGCGTCGGACGTCAGGGTGAACGGGCAGCCGGTTCCGGAAGCGGCGAAGCGCATCCTTAACGGTTATCTTCATCTCGAGAGGGAATGGAGCTCCGGAGATATCGTTCATCTCATTCTGCCGATGAACGTAAATCCGATGAAAGGCAATCCGGACATTCGCGAGACGGTCGGCATGGTCGCCATCCAGCGAGGACCGATGGTGTACTGCCTGGAGGAAGCCGATAACGGCAAGGGCCTGCACAAGCTGCTCCTTCACCCGGGCGGAGGCGATCGGGTTCGCTTCGATCCTGATTTAATGGGCGGAATGCTTACCATCGAGCTTCCCGCTTACCGGATTCAAGAAGAAGGTTGGGCGGACCAGCTCTATCGCGCGAATGCCGAGGATCGCTTGGAAGCGACGACGGCCACTTTCATTCCTTACTTCGCCTGGGCTAACCGGGGAATCGGCGAGATGAGAGTATGGGTTAGGGAAAATACGGCTTTACCCTTTTGAGGTGCAAGAATAGATGATTGCTGACTCTGGTCAGGGAGGGAAGGGCATGGAGCTAGCGTTCCTCAGTATAACCGTCTCATAGACAGATGAAATATTCCCCGCGGACGCGGGAGGAATTAAGGAATGACGACGAATTATATATGATGGAGGGGTTAATGTGAAGACAATGAAAAAGGGATTCATGTTAAGTATCGCTATGATCTTGATTTTGGCCTTGATAGTGGGATGCAGCTCCAAGAATAACAACAATACAAACGCATCGCCTTCGGTAGAAGCTTCGAAATCGCCAGAGAATTCTCCTGAGAGTTCACCGGAGAAATCGCCAGACAAACCGGCGGAGAAAGTCGAAATTATCTACTCGGTTTGGGGAACCGCGGAAGAGGGGAAAGTAGTCCAAACAACGGCGGACAAGTTTAATTCCTCCCAAGACAAAATCCAAGTCAAAATTCTTACGATTCCGAACGAAAACTACATGACCAAGTTGAATACGATGGCAACTGCGGGCCAATTGCCGGATGCGGGGATTATGCGGGAGGATGGCGTCATTCAGTGGGCCTCCGAAGGCATGCTGAACGATGTAAGCTCCATGTACGAAGGAAGCGACAGCAAGCCGCTGGATAGCTTGGCTTACACCTATCAAGGCAAGCCCGTAGCCTATGCCGCTGCCAATGAAATCCTCCTCATGTATTACAACAAAGATATGTTCGACAAAGCGAATGTGCCGTATCCTCCTTCCGTGCTGGATAAAGCATGGACATGGGATGAATTCGTAGCAACTGCTAAGAAGCTGACGATTGACAAGAAGGGCAAACATCCTGACGAGGCTGGCTTTAATCCGCAGAGCATCGTTCAGTACGGCGCATCTGTAGAAAATTTTACGTGGCAGCTGGAACCCTGGACGCTTTCCAATGGCGGCGGTTTCTATAACACTGACGGGACAGAGGTCAGAATCGGAGAAGACGCCAGCGTCGAAGCGATTCAGAAAGTCGCGGATCTGTACTTGAAGGATCATGTTGCCCCGTTGTCGGTTGGACAGACCGATGACGGCATTCAGCGCACCATCATTTCAGGTACGGTCGCCATGGCTACGAACGGCGCATGGAACGTGGGAACCAGCCTGAATGCGTGGAAGGATGCAGGTAATCATTATGGCGTAGCCGTATTGCCTTACATGAAGGAAAAGGTTACCGTCAACACAGGCGGCGCCAACGTTGTATTCTCGCAAACCAAGCATCCGAATGAAGCAATGGAATGGCTCAAGTGGTACGGTCAAGAAGAAAACAACTGGGGACTCATCTCTTCGGGCATCTGGATGCCAGTGCTGGATAAGTGGTATAAGGATGAAACGTTCACCCACAAATGGGTCGACAATCCGAACTTCCCTCCGTATGACCAATACAAGTCTGCGGTAGTCGATTATGCGCAATCCGCTGCTAGACCGGCTTCCTGGTTCTTTACGAATCATACGACGGACTTCAACGCCTTGCTAGGATCGACTCTGGGAGATGTGTGGACCGGTAAGAAGACCGCCAAGGAAGCGATTTCTGCAAATCTCGATGCTTTGAAAGCGGCCAATAAAGGCACAAAATAAAGAATATGAAGGATGACCGCCAAGTTCACGCAAGTGGCGGTCATCCTTCAAACATGGGGTGGGGAGCGAGATATGGAAATCATCAACAAAACGACGAGACGCCGTTCCCGTTTTTATTCTAGCGAGGCACGAGTTGCTTATCTATGCTTGATTCCGGCTTTTCTCGGACTGTTCTTCCTGACTTATGCGCCTCTTGTGGGGGTGCTGGGAATCAGTATGACGAATTGGACAGGGTTAACTAAACCCGGATTCGTCGGCTTCGATAATTACGTCAATCTATTTAAATCAGATCCTTATCTTAAAGATTCGATTATCGCGACGATCTACTTCGCTATTTTATCCGTCGCCGGAAGCATGATTTATTCGCTTTTTATCGCGATTCTGTTGAATCGGAAAATTCCGGCACGAGGTTTTTTTAGAGCCGTATTTTATGTGCCGTTTGTTTTGCCGGCTGTCGCCATATACGTTGGTTGGTCCTGGCTTTACGAGGCGAATTTCGGGTTTTTCAACTTTCTGCTCTCCGAAATCGGATTAAAAAAAATTCTCTTCATCGCGGATTCCAGCTATGTAGTCCCGTCCCTTTCCTTGATTTCGGTTTGGCTGGCGGGGAACTTGATCGTTATTTTTTTGGCCGGACTGCAGAACGTTCCGAGCGTCTATCATGAGGCGGCCGAAATGGACGGCGCAAGCGGATGGAAACGCTTCAAGCATATTACCTTGCCTTGCATGACGCCCATTATCTTTTACAACTTGTTGTTGAGCCTCATTGCTAATCTCCAAATCATTACGCCCGCCCTTGCTTTGACGAATGGCGGTCCAGGAAATTCTTCCCGATTCTTGACTTATCTGATGTACGATCAGGCTTTTGTTAATTACAAGTTGGGCTATGCCTGTGCGACGACCTTTATTATTTTCGCCATTCTTGCCGCCTTTACTGCCGTTCTGTTCAAAACGTCAGGTCGGTGGATCTTTTCTGAAGGGGGCGACGACAAATGAGCGAAGTCGTATACGGTAGACTAAAGAGCAAGAAACGCAACAATCTCATGATGAATATCGTAACGCTTGTCGTCATCGTTTTCTTTGCCATTCTCGTGCTCTTTCCGATTTGGTGGATATTCCGTACGTCTCTGATGACGACTCCCGAGATTTACAAATATCCGCCATCCCTTATACCGCCCAATTGGCTGTTTTCCAACTATGAAAAAACGCTAGAAACATTTCGTTTTTGGAAATATTTATTTAATACGATGGTGATTATCGTTCCGTCCTGTTTGGCGGGAACGTATACGGCCACCTTGTGCGGATATGCCTTCGCAAGGCTGCGGTTTCGGGGCAAACAGTTTATCTGGACTCTTTGCATCGGTTCTATGCTCTTGCCTGCCATGGTTACGCTCATTCCGCTGTACATCGGATGGACAAGGGGCTTGGGACTTCATGACAGCTATCTGCCATTGATTCTGCCTTATTTTTGCGGCGGCGGCGCTTTTAATATCTTTTTGATCCGACAGTTTATCCTCTCCATACCGAGAGAACTCGACCAAGCGGCAACGATCGACGGCGCCGGGTACTTCCGCATCTTGTTCAGCATTATCATGCCGGCGATCAAGCCCGCCATGATCGTCGTCGCGTTGTTTATCTTCATCGGCTTGTGGAACGATTTGCTCCAACAGATGATTTACATTAATTCGAGCGACAAATACACCATTGCGTTGGGGCTTACCAATTTCAGAGGTCAATTTAAGTCAGACTGGTCGCTGACGATGGCAGCCACTTGCATGTCCTTTGCCCCGGGCGTCATTTTCTACCTGATTGGTCAAAAGTATTTTGTAGAGGGAATTACAATGACTGGAATAAAAAGTTAGTCTGGATCAAGGGCTAGTATCGACATCCATAGCTTCAAGAGCAGCGCCTGCCGCTTTGCGGTAGGCGCTTGGCGTTTGTCCGGCATTGCGCTTGAAGACCGAAATGAAGGAAGCGATATCTTTGTAGCCGACGGCTTCGGCTATCGAACCGATCGCCAGCGAGGTACTCCGAAGCAGCTCGCGGCTCCGCTCGACCCGCAACGACTGCAAGTAGCGATGGAAAGGCTGGGAGGCGTGCCGAAGGAATAACCGCTGCAGGTGCCTTTCGCTCCAGAGACTGATTTCGGCGAGGTGCGACAGCGTTAACGGTTCGGACAGGCGGCTTTCCATATAGGCGAGCAAATGCTCGAATCGGTCGAACTTGCGCGTAGCCGGAGATGGCGTTTGCGATTTCAGGCGATGAACGGCGACGAACAATTGAAGGAGCAGCGAGATAAGGTAGTCGGTCGTTCCTTGCCGCGGCAAGGCGTATTCCCGATGCAGCAGGAGGAAGAGCTTGCCGATTGCATCGTCCGGATCCCGCAGCGCGTAATGCGTTTCTTTCCCGTCCAGGATTCGGCGGATGTCGGATTGAATGTCCGGATCGGACGAGAAGCCGGCGAGTTTCCCGAGTAACACGGGAGAGAAAACGCAATTGAAAACGATAAGCGTATGCTTTACCGCGTTCGTGGACGCGGGGCGGAAGACGTGAGGCGTTCCGATCGGAATGAAGAACAGCTGGCCTTTGACGGCTTCTCTCACTTCTCCGCCGATATGGTGAAAGCCGCTTCCTTCGGCAACGTAGGAGAATTCGATAAAGTCGTGATTGTGCATAGGGAGGTCGAAATTCTCCGTGGCCCGATTAACGTAGAGAGGGAAACGTTCGTGGAAAAATTGGTCGGATCTGAAGGTTTCTACCGATCGCTTCAAGCGGAATCAGCTCCCTGTGGAAAATTCGCACGATAAATCGCAGATGTCCGTTATGCCCATTAAATATGTCCGTTATACCGCAATACATAGCTTCGTCTCCATTATATCATAGACGTAAATCGTCACTTCAAGGAGGAGTTTCCGTCTATGTTGAAAGTCATGGATTTGCGTTGCGAGTATCGGGATCGTCCGATCGGCATCGATGTCGTTAGTCCCCGTATCAGTTGGAAGCTCGAATCGGATCGGAGATCGGCCGAACAAGCCGCGTTCGAGATCGAGGTCGCCGATACCGATCGCTTCGGGAGTGTCGTGTGGAGTTCGGGCAAAGTCGCGTCCGCGCAATCCGTCCACGTTGAATTGACGGGATTAAAAGTCGTTTCCCGAAAGCGGTATCATTATCGCGTGCGGGTATGGGACGTTGAAGGAGCAGGCTCGGAATGGTCGGCACCCTCCTATTGGGAGATGGGCGCGTTCGACGCATCGGAATGGCGGGCGAAGTGGATCGGGGAACCCGTAGCCGCCGGAGAAGCGGAGCCCGAGAGAAGTCCGTTTCTGCGTAAAGTCTTTCAGGCGAAGGGAGATATCAATCAAGCCCGCGTCTACGCTTCCGCTCAGGGGCTATATGAATTGGAGCTTAACGGCGAGAGAGTCGGGGATAGCTATTTCACCCCGGGTTGGACCAGCTATCGGCATCGGTTGCAAGTCCAGACTTACGATGTGACGGGATTGCTGACGACCGGGGATAACGTCATAGGAGCGACGCTTGGCAACGGTTGGTTTAAGGGCAATTTAGCTTGGGAAGGCAAAAACAACGTTTACGGGGACAGAAGAGCGCTCTTCCTCGAACTTCATATCCTTTATAACGACGGAACAGAGGAAGTCGTACTTTCCGACGAGAGCTGGCGTACCGCCGGCAGTCCGATCTTGCTGTCCGAAATCTATCACGGGGAAACCTACGATGCTAGACTCGAACTGTCGGGATGGAGCCGGGTCGGTTTCGACGATGGAAGCTGGACGGCAGTCGAGATCGTCGAACGTTCGAACGACGCGTTGATCGCCCAAGAAAACGAGCCTGTGAAGAAGTTTGAAGAGATCAAGCCAATCGAGATCATTAAGACTCCGAAGGGCGAAGTCGTACTCGACTTGGGGCAAAACATGGTCGGTTGGTTGCGATTTACGGTGACGGGCGCGGCGGGAAGCGAAGTGGAGATTCACCATGCGGAAGTTTTGGACGGGGAAGGTAACTTCTATATCGACAATATCCGGTCCGCCAAGCAGACGATCCATTACGTGCTGAAAGGCGGAGAACCGGAGACGTTCGAGCCGCATTTCACTTTCCAAGGGTTCCGGTTCGTCCGATTGATCGGATTTCCGGAGAGTCTTCGATTGGAAGATTTCACGGGTATCGTGCTGCATTCCGACATGCCGGCTACAGGCGGATTCGAATGCTCCGACCCGCTCGTGAATCAATTGCAGCACAATATCGAGTGGGGGCTAAAGGGCAACTTCCTCGACGTGCCTACGGATTGTCCGCAACGCGACGAGCGGTTGGGCTGGACGGGCGACGCGCAGATGTTCATTCGCACGGCGGCTTACTTGCGCAACGTCGCACCGTTCTTCACGAAGTGGAGCCGGGACGTGAAGGCCGATCAACGGGAAGACGGCGGAGTTCCGTTCGTCGTACCGCACGTGCTCGACGAGAACGGCTATTCCTCGGCGGCATGGGGGGACGCGGCCGTAATCTGCCCTTGGACGATCTATCTGTGTTACGGGGACAAGCGGATATTGGAGGAACAATACGACAGCATGCAAGCGTGGGTCGGATACATCCGGAGCCAAGGGGATAACGAATATTTATGGAATACGGGATTCCACTTCGGCGATTGGCTCGGTCTCGACTCCAAGCCGGATTCCTATATCGGCGCGACGGACAGGGACTATATCGCGACGGCGTTCTACGCGTATTCGGTTTCTATCTTGCGGAAGACGGCCGAGATCATCGGCAAGTCCGAAGATGCTGCCGAATACGGCGAATTGTACGAACGGATCGTTGTCGCGTTTACCGATGAATTCGTGACGAAGACGGGCAGACTGTCCGTGCCGA
This sequence comes from Cohnella endophytica, assembly GCF_003628305.1. Classification (GTDB taxonomy): domain Bacteria; phylum Bacillota; class Bacilli; order Paenibacillales; family Paenibacillaceae; genus Cohnella; species Cohnella endophytica. Next base: position 290,112 of record NZ_RBZM01000006.1, read on the forward strand.
CCCAGACGGCTCAAGTACTAGGCCTCATGTTCGGTTTGCTCGAAGGAGATGCGAAGAAGCGGGCGACGGCCAAATTGATGGAGTTGCTGGAAGAGAGCAAGTTCCATCTGACGACCGGGTTCGTCGGAACCCCTTACTTGAACCATGTGCTTAGCGAGAACGGCCATAACGATACGGCCTACAAGCTGTTATTCCAGCAGGACTATCCATCTTGGCTCTTTCAAGTAACCAAAGGCGCGACCACGATCTGGGAGCATTGGGACGGGATCAAGGAAGACGGAAGCTTCTGGAGCCGCGATATGAACTCGTTTAACCATTACGCGTACGGGGCGATCGGGGATTGGCTATATCGCGTCGTGGCTGGTATCGATACGGACGAACAAGCCGTAGGCTACAAACGGATCACCGTTCGTCCGCAATTCGGAGAAGGGTTGACTTGGGCGGAAGGACGTCTGGAGACGATGTACGGCGAAGTCCGGTCTTATTGGAAAAAGGAGACGGATGGAGGCGTAAGGTTGGAGGTTACGATTCCGGCGAATACGACCGCGGAAATCCGTCTTCCCGGAGCGACGCTGGCTGTCGTACGCGAGAGCGGCATCGCGTTAGCCGACGCGGAAGGCGTGGTCTCCGCGACGCAAGATTCGGAGACGGTCGTCGTCGCCGTCGGATCCGGCAGCTATACGTTTAATTGGTAATACAGTTACTAGCTATCGCCCATTCAGTCATTGAACCGTCAGCGACAATATATATTGTCGCCGACGGTTTTTGACACATGGCGAGCATCGCGCAATATCGCATAACAAAAAAACAATTTCCAGGTGCATCCATGTTGGTTTTGTTCTTTTATAATGAAGGAAAGAAAAGAAAAGTCGAACGATGAGGGGTTGAAACGCGAGTGGAAGGAGCCTACAAAACGAAGCTGAGCGAAAGCCAGCTGGAGCAAGCGATTCGCGCGATTTTCGACGAGGATATTGCGTCCTGTTCCGAACTGACTCACGGATGGGCGAATAGCGCTTACGCCGTCGAGCTGGCGGGGGGCAAGAAAGTCGTTTTGAAGGCACGCCCTTCTACCGCAGTTCGGCTCATGAGATGCGAAGTCGACACGATGAAGGCGGAAGTCCTGGCGATGAGACGGTTGGCCGAGGCGGACCCGACATTCCCCGCGCCGGCCATTTACGCTTACGACGATTCCTTGGAGCTGCTCCCCGTCGAATATTTCGTGATGGATTATATAGAGGGAACGCTTTACAACCAAGTCAAATCCGGAATGCCCGAACAGGAAAGGAACGTCATCGAGTTCCAGCTCGGCCAGCTTAACCGACGGATTAACGAAGTCCGGGGAGATCAGGGATTCGGGTACTACGCGAATCCGGTACATACCTCGTGGCGGCGGGCATTCGCGGACATGATCCAAGGCGTGCTAGAGGACGGGAAAGAATCGGGCGTAGAGCTGTCGATTCCCTATGAGGAGCTGGAGAAGGAAATCGAGCGTCGCTTGCCCGCACTGGACGAAGTGATCGAGCCGCGCTTGGTGCATTGGGATTTGTGGGACGGCAACGTTTTCGTAAAGGACGGCAAAATCTCGGGAATCGTCGATTTCGAGCGGGCGATGTGGGGAGAGCCGCTCATCGAGCAGTACTTCGGCAAATTCAATGCCTCGCCTGGATTCAGGGAAGGTTACGGATATCATCCGTCGACACCGACGGAAATCGCGAGGAGAGAGCTGTACGATCTGTTCCTTGATCTGATTCTCTTCATCGAATGCCCGTTCAGGAAGTACGAGAACGAGGGACACGTCCAATGGACGCGCGATAACTTGGAAGAAGGCTTGAAGAAGTTTATGGCAACCGAATAGGCAAAATGGAAAAATAGATTCAAACTCGCGGAGGCTCCCCTGTATGTTTGTAAAACGTGGAATCATCATTATTTTCGCCATGCTCCTGACTACAGCTTGCCAGAGCCATGCGGCCGACCCCAATACTGAGAAGAAGGCGGCCAGCGCTTCGGCTTGGAATGGAGCAACCACGTCCCCTAGTGACTCTGTCCCTGCCTCGACCGACGCCTTCGAGGAGTCGACCTCCGCGGCCGAGAACGATGATAGCGTGACCATCAAAGACATAAGCAAGTGGGATCATCCCGTGAAGCAAGTGCTCGAAGGTCGCCGCGTTACGATTAACAGCGTCGTACTAAAGAACAACCGGACGTATCCGATTTTCGAGGTATCCCTTCCCTTCGATGCGGAAGACGAGGAAGGCAGGAACTTGCAATCGCTATTGAGCGATACTGCGAAGGCAAACGCCTTTTGGGACTTCCGGCTGATCGATAACGAGCGGAAGATGAATATTTCCGTCGTCTGCAACAGAATGAAGAAAACGATCGACAGTATGATCCTGAACGGGAAGCCCTGGCAACCCGACGCGTGGCTATCAGGCCAAGAGACTGCAGATCCCATCGATTTATACCTGAATGAGGCGAACATCGACAAGGTTCAACTCAACATGCAAGCGAAGGGCGATCTGGACGGCGACGGCATCGACGAGGAGATCATTCTTTTCCGCGATCATTACTATGTAATCAAGCAAAACAAAAATAAGTATGTCAATCTAGGCATGTTGGAAGATCCCCTTGAAGGGATTGAGCATACGAATACTGCGGTTACCGTTCAATCTTTGGATAAAACGACCGCGAAGTATGTCATCGTCTATGCAGAAAACAGCGGGTACGCCAAAGGCTTCACAATCTATCAACTGCATAAAGGCAAGGTCGAGGTTCTATTGAACAACTACCCTGATGCGACGAACGAAGGGGAACGTCTGCTCGAAGACATCGATAACGACGGTGTATTTGACAGCGTGTCCGTTTTCAACTACGGGGACTACCAGATGCATGTCGTCACCGAGTACAGCCCGTTCAATCTCTCTAACGTTCAAGCCACGCGCGTCGAATATGACAACGAGGAAGGACGATTTGTCTACCCAGGGAAGCCAGAAGAGGTCGTCCTGAATCTGATCGAAGATATGAACGACCGCGCAGCGTTCTACGATGAGATCAAACAGTTGGCGACTACGAAGCAGGCCCAACAATATGCCGTGGAAGTCAAGTTCTACACGCGCTCTCCGTATTTTACCGCGAGCAGCCTTCTCTTCGAGTTGTTCAAGGACGAAAACCTCCGGAAGGTGGTCAGGGTCGAAGGCAGCAGCTCGGACGAGGGAGAACTCTTTTTCACGCTAAAGCGGACCGGGGAAAGATGGACTGTGACGGAGATCTCGGATAAGGCGCCGAAGTGAGCCGCCAGGAACTATTTGAGGACGATTCCCGACAAGAGGAAGTAGCCAACTCGGGCAAACTATAAAGAGAGACGGGATGTAATTTCCCCGTCTCTCTTCGCGTTATTAGTTACCAATAGCGTATAAGCAAATCGATCGGATATCTGCCTGCGTTGCGTCCGTACAAGGCGAGACCTCCGGCGAGATCGGGGCTAGTTGCGCTGTCGACTGCCAATCCGAGCGTGAAACCGCCAGCCCTGATAATGGAGGGGATTAACCGGCTAGGCACCGTCACTCTCTGCAGGTAACCATAAGAGCCGGCTTCCTCTAAGCGGGTATCCTTCGACTGATAATGCCAAGTAAGCACGCCGCGACTATCCGCGGGATCGTCCGGCAAGTATCGCCGATCAACGGCTTGGCCGTCGATGCTGATGCATAACAGGGAAGGCTTTTTATTGTCGTCCGTCATGTAGTAGGTGTTCGGATTCGTATCGGGATCGGGTGTGACCCCGCTCATGAAGTCCAGATCGATGGCTACGGAGGTCGTTTTTTCCTTGTCTTTCTTCAGGACGACTTTGGCTCCGGCTTCGAAGACGATTTCCAGATTGCCGATCGCTGCGGATCGAGCCGTCTGCGGCAACTTGATCTCATACTCGACGTAGCCCTCGGAGCCGCCGTTGATCTTATTCCCATTCAGCGCATGCCAAGCGTTCGGCCACTCGATGCGCTCGTATTTCTTAACCGGAACGGAGAGCCATTGTCCTTCGAGATCGTAAACGCCGTCGGCAACGCCGCTCTGAACGTCGAACGTAATGAAATTGCGAGTAATCGCGATTCCTTGTTCGTCTCGGAGAACGACGGAGAATATGGCAACGGAGTCTACCGCGGGCATGCTCGTTTGTACGCTATCGAGCTCACGAACTCCATAATCGTTCCAGTCGATCGTTTGGGTACCTTGCTGAGCGATCATTCTTGCGCCTAAGTTGTCGTACGACAGCTCCCATTCCAAACGAAGCTTCCGTCCGTGATAACGATCGGAATAGCTGGAGCGCAGCATTCGGATCTCGACCGACTGCCCGGTTGCGACCGTCCGGGAAGGGGGGGCATCGAAGACGATGAAATCGGGCGAGTGCAGGTCGGCGACGGTCATGCCGCTAACGAAGTCCCCGTATCCGAAATCTTTGTCCGCGCCGTCAATACGATAGTACCCGTTATATTCGTTCACGACGTCATGGAACTCGGTGAAGATGAATCCGCACATCTTGTCGTGGCGGCGGAACTCGTTCAGCATGTACTTGTATTGCCAGGCGATGTCGCTATCTCCGGCGCTGCCTTCTATGCCCCATACGGCGCCGCATTCGCTGTTCATGAGCGGCGCGTCGGACTGCACATTACCGCCGGTATAGTTGAATTCGGATCCCGGGAACGTCTTGTCGACGACTTCCTGAACGTGATCGCGAACGAGCTGGTAGCCGTTGCGATAGAAGTGCCACGTATTCAAATCGCTTTCCACGTGATCGAAATTGCAAGGGGAGTTGTCTTCGATTAACCGCGTCGGATCTTCCGACTTCGCCCATCGGTACACCTCGCGGACCCATTCCTGCGTTTCGGGCAAGAAGCTTCGGACCTTGTCGCGCGTCGAGAACAATCCCCACGTTTCATTAAAGACGACCCAAGAAACGATCGAAGGATGATTGTAATCGCGGTTCATGATTTCGCGAGCTTCCGCTTCATAGGCCGTCCGAGCCGTCTCGTCCGGCTCGCCCCAGAAGCAAGGCATGTCTTCCATGACGAGAATGCCCAGCTTGTCGGTCCAATACAGCTTTCGCGGTTCTTCCGGCTTGATATGGATTCGCACGAAGTTCAGGTTCAGCCTTTTCAAGCGCCAGATTTCGTCCTGAAGCTCTTCATCCGACGGAGCGGTGAAATAGCCTTCCGGATAGAAAGCTTGATCCAGCGTTCCGTTCAGATAGACGGGTTTGCCGTTCAGCGTAATCCAGCGGTAATTTCGTTCGCCGTGGAGAACGGTTCCGATCTCGCGAATGCCGAAATACGTTCCTACCGAATCCGATCGGCCGTCGGCGGTTAACGTAATCGTTCCTTCATATAAATAAGGATCTTCCGGACTCCAGTGACGGGGCTCGGGTACTCGGAAACCGGTTTGGAAGTCATTGCGTCCTTCGCTCAACGCAAGCTTCGTCTCGTGCCGCACGGTTCCCTCTTCGAAGTCGAAGCATAACGTCGCTTCCCCTGAAGCGCTGGCGCAGATGGTCCCAGTAAGCTCGACCGTTCCGTCCAACCGCGTTACGAAGCGGGCGGATTCCAAGAAATCGGGCGCGCGGGTTTCCAGCCAAACGGTCTGCCAAATGCCGCGAATTTCGCCGTAGCCTTGCTTGCCTCGGGTCTGGTAAGCATGGTCGCGATCCTCGGCCCGAACGACGATATGATTGATCTGGCCGGATTGCCACGCATCGGTAACGTCGAACGAGAATGCTCCGTATCCGCCCTCGTGGGAACCGACCGATCGCCCGTTTACCCACACGTTAGCGGAATAATCTACCGCCCCGAAGTGAAGGAACAATTTCTCGCCGGAAGCGAGGTCGGAGTACCGAACGCTTTTGCCGTACCACGCGACGCCCTGACGGTTATCCCCGATTCCGGAGAGCGGGCTTGCCCAGGAGAACGGAACGACGATTTTAGCTTCGAACGATGCATTTGCCGCGTCTTGCCATTGCCGGGAGAGACCGAGATCTTCCTCGTCGAAGCGGAAATCCCACTCGCCGTTCAGATTCATCCACTTCGTGCGTTGCCAGTCGGGACGAGGGTGTTCGGGCCTAGGAATCGTCGTTGCGGGTATCGATGATTGTTGTGCTAGAGCCATTTTCGGGCACATCCTTTTCATGTGTATTATGAATTCATAATGTTGATTATTGTAATCGTATAATATATATAGCGATTATGCAATGATGTTTATTAAAAATATATACATGGTATAATGGACGGAATAGAAGTAGAGGAGAGGTTTACATGAACGGATTGCCGGACAACGTCAAGAAAATCGCGAAGATGAACGTTCAAGAGACAGCCAAGGCGTTATCCGGGGATCTGCGTTTGAGAATCGTCGAGGCCCTGGGGGAGCGGGAGATGAGTATTTCCCAATTAGCCGAACAACTCGGCGTGGCTCAACCGACGGTTACGATTAACGTACAAATGCTGGAGTCGGTCGGATTGGTCGAATCGAGGCAAGGGATTAACCGGGAAAAAATCTGCTTCCGTACGTACGATACGGTCGTATTGGATTTGCCGAAGAAGCCGGGAGAAGGGTTGCACGGCATCGAGGATATCCAGATGGGCATCGGGATGTATTCGTCGTGCGACGTGGATTCGCCCTGCGGCTTGCTCGGACCGGAGGACATGATCGGCTGTCCCGACGATCCGCGCGCTTTCTACGACCCGCAACGCGGCTCGACGGAATTGTTATGGTTCGGCGGCTCCGGTTACGTGGAGTATTATTTTCCGAATCCGGTGCCTCCGGGCGTCCGATTGAAGGAGCTTCGCCTCAGCGCCGAAGTATGTTCCGAAGCGCCGGGCTACGAGATGGAATGGCCCTCGGATATCGCCGTATGGATCAATGGCCATTTGATCGGGGAATGGACGAGCCCGAGCGATTTCGGCGATCGCAAAGGAGTATTAACCCCGAGCCGATGGCTCGGAATGACGCAGTACGGCAAGCTGACGGAATGGGCGGTCGGCGAGAACGGCAGCAGAGTGAACGAGCGCAAAGGCGCGTCCGTCAAGCTCGCGGATCTCGGGCTGCACTTTAGCAAACCGATCGTCGTTCGGCTTGGCGTCCGGGAGGACGCGGAGAACAAACGGGGGCTTAATCTGTTCGGGGAACGTTTCGGAGATTATTCGCAAGGATTGAAGCTTTCGTTCGTTCATCAGGACTAATAGCAGAAACAACAAGCCAATATCCCAATCGCAAACTTTATGATCGTCTCCTTGTTCCGCGCGGATGTCGGATTTACGCTTAAGAAGCGTTAAGTTCCGGCTAGGAAGGGGATAGAAATATGCAAACAATCGCGGTTACGGGCGGTAGCGGTAAGCTCGGGACGTGGGTCATCGAGGAATTGATCTCCGAAGGGTATCGGGTCGTCTCGATCGACGAGAAAAGTTCCGACCGCGTCCGCTGCAAGCAATTAAAAGTGAATTTATCCGATTTCGGGCAAGTAGTCGGTGCTTTGCAGGGCGCGGATGCCATCATTCATCTGGCAGCCATCCCCGCCCCGATCGGTTTTACGAACGAGACGATATTCTCCAATAACGTCCGATCCGCATATAACGTGCTGGAGGCCGCGTCGGCGCTCGGCATTCGTAAAGTGGTTATCGGTTCCAGCGAATCGGCATACGGCTTCTGTTGGTCGCCCGAACCGTTCTCCCCGGATTTCGTGCCGGTCGACGAGAGTCACCCGCTTGTTCCTCGCGAATGTTATGGTCTTTCTAAGGCCGTCGCGGAGCAATCGGGGGAGATGTTCAGCCGCAGAGACGGCATGCGGGTCATGGCGCTCAGATATGCCATGATCGTGGCGCCTCACGAATACAAAGGCTTAACCCCCGGCAAGCCCGAGCGATACTACAAAATGCTCTGGAGCTACGTCGATATTCGCGACGCCGTACAGGCGACTCTGGCAGCTCTTCGATCGGAAGCGGAAGGATTTCATGCGCTGAACATCGCGGCCGACGACTCGTTATGCGACCAACCGAGCGAACGCATTCTCGATGATTACCACCCCGAGATCGCGGAGCGGCGCGGGAAGCTTGACGGCCGTGCCGGGATCGTCAGCAACGAAAAGGCGAAGCGCGTATTAGGTTGGAAACCGTCGTATTCGTGGGAGCAGTATAAGGAAACACTATAAAGTTTTCTTTTGCCCCCGTGCAATCTTAAACTGCTTTCGTTATAGTACACTTGTAAGCGATTCCTAGAGATAGCTTCGTAGACGAATTCATTCGTGGAAGGGCTAGACGCGGGAGGATGATGGGAATGTTGCGCGCACTGATCGTAGACGACGAATTCGAGATTCGGGAAGGCTTGCGCAAGCGCATCCCTTGGGGCGACTACGGAATCGAGGAAGTATTCGCGGCGGACGACGGGGATACCGCGCTCGAGATCGCGCTCGAGAAAAAACCGGATCTGATCGTTACCGATATTAAGATGAGCCGGATGTCCGGTCTGGAATTTCTTGGATCATTATACGCCGAGGACGATTACCCCTGGAAAGCCGTCGTCATTAGCGGGTACGACGATTTCGATCTGGTCAAACAAGCTATGCAGCTTGGGGCGATGGACTATATTCTGAAGCCGATCAATACGGACGAGTTGGGCCGGATCGTGCGCAAAGCCACGGAGCAGATCACCCGCGAGCGGACGGACAAGATAAACCAGGCCCAATTGCGCAATCAGATGCAGCTGGCGGTGCCGAAGCTAAGAGAAGAGCTCCTGCGCGAGATTATAGAGCACGAATACGATCCATACCGGGAGACGAGAATCTCGCATCGGCTTCATGCCCTTAAGCTGGAGTGGATGGCGCAGTTGCCGCTACTGCTCATGATCGTCGAGATCGACGATCTGAAAGCCATTACCAACCAGAGAAATTACGTGAACGAAAAGGAGCTCGTGCTCTTCGGCTGCGGGAACGTCGTCCATCAGACATTGGCGGAAGAATTCGCGGCGCCGTTCGCGTTGTTCAGCGATTCGAACCAACGCTGGGTCGCCGTTCTGAGCTGCAAGCAGCATGATCAACTCGCCGTGGGCAAAGCGATCGCCCAAGTGTGCATTCGGAGAATAAACGAATACGTAAAGGTCAAAGCAAGCATCGGCGTGAGCTCTTCGCCGAAGGAGCTTAAGCATATCCACGAAATTTTCCTCGAGACGGGGGAACTGTTGGACCAGAAAGCGATCTACGGCGGCAACCGCTTATTCACGGAGCAAGGCATAGAATTCGACGGGGAGCGTTCGGAGCTTTCTCTGCAAGAACCGGGCGAAGTCATCGATCTCGTGAAATACGGGACCAACGAGGACATTACCGCATCCATGAACGATTTCGTCGAGATGGTTCAGGCTTGGGGGTTGTTCGAGCTGAGGGATATCCAGCAGCAAATATTCAAGTGGCTGATGGGTATTTTTCGCGGGGCGGCGGCTTTGGGTTGGCCGAATCGGAGTTGGGAACGGAATCCAATCTCGATCTGGGAGCAGTTGGAGCAGTTCGATAATTTGCAGTCCCTTCGAATGAAAGCCGAACAATATTTGCTGGAGATGGCGGAAGATTTCCGCAAAATGGCGACTTCCCCGGGGCAAATCGTGCTCGAGGCGGAAAAAATCATTCGCAATCGGTTTTCCGAGAATTTATCGCTGCAGATTGTTGCCGATGAGGTCCACGTGACTCCCGTGTGGCTGAGCAAGTTGTTCAAGAAAGAAAAGAAAAAGACGTTTCTCGAGTATTTGACGGACGTGCGAATCCTGAAAGCGAAAGAGATGCTGGGAGACGTGAAGTTCAAAATCTATCAAATTTCCTATCAAGTCGGGTACAAGGATCCGGTTCATTTTACGAAGCTGTTCAAAAAGCAGTCGGGCGTAACGCCCAAAGAGTACAGAAAGCAAAGGGGCATTGCCGATGATTAAAGCTTCTATGCGGCTTGCCTCGTCTTTCCGCAACAAAATGATTCTGATTTTCTTCGCGATTACGATCGTGCCTTTTATCCTATTCGCTTATTACGCGTACTCGAAGTCGATCGAGGGCATCAAGAACGCGAACTCGACGTTCTCCATGAGCTATTTGCAACAGGCTAAGATCAATTTCGAGACTTACCTCGCGCAGTTGAACGAACAGTTGAACAGCTTGGTGGGGGACGGCACGATACAGCGAAACCTGGAGCACGAACCGAAAAGCGCCGAGGAGGAGGAATCTTTCGCGGAAGATCTCATCGCCTTCGTGTATAACCGGAAGCCGCAGATCGACGCGCTCCGCGTCCGGGTTTACCCGCTCGAGCCTTCTCATTATCCGACTTACATGAACACGATGGGCGTCTCTCCCTCGGTCGGCGCGGAAGATTGGTTCCGGGAAGCGCGAACGAGCGTCATCCCTACCTGGCATTTGTCGATGCCTCAGAAAGGCCTCTACGGGAGGCCTTTGTTGACGTACACGAAGACTTTTACCGGATTGCATGACAGGCGTGCTAGAGGCGTTATCGTGACCGACTTGGCGGAGGACCATCTTAGGAGGTTTTTCTCGCCGTCGGAAAGCATGCCCGGGCAGAAGTTTCTGATCGTAGGAGCAGATGGGCAGGTACTGTTCGATTCTTACGATAACGAGTGGACGGGCATTCCGATTCCTTCCCAGAAGTTTCTCGAATCGATCGGAACAAGCTCGGAAGGCGCGGAGACGCTGAAGGTCGGCGGCGAAAAGAAGTTGATTACGTTTACGAAAATGGACACCCAGCCTTGGACGATCGTCAGCATGACGCCGCTGCATGCATTGACTCATCCGATGAGCGTTTTGAACCGATTGCTCGTATATTTTCTCGTCGCTTATTTGATCTGTTCGGTCGGCGTCGTTATTTATATTACGCTTAACTTCACTCATCCGATCGTTCGGCTCGTCCGTTTGATGAGGAAGCTGGAGCAGGGAGACTTCGAATACCAAGTCGCGGAATCGTTGCGCAAAGACGAGATCGGTTGGCTCTATCGCGGTTTCGGCAGCATGATGAATACGATCGAGGAGCTGATCGAGCAGACATCGCGATCCGAGCGGAACAAGAAGGAACTGGAGTTCCAGGTGCTCAGCCACCAGATCAACCCGCATTTTCTCTATAACACGCTGGAGTCGATCCGATGGAAGGCCGAGAATCACGGAAGAAGCGACATCGGTGAAATGGTGTCCGCTCTCGGAAACCTGCTCAGATTAAGCTTGAATCAAGGCAAGGATATTACGACGGTCGGTCGCGAGGTCGAGCAGGTCAAAGCTTATGTTCAGATCGAGCAGGCACGGATCGGCATGCCGCTCAGAGTGCTGTACTTCTTCGACGACGAGATGTTGTCTTTGCCGTTCATGCGGCTGCTGCTTCAACCTCTCGTGGAGAACGCGATCCAGCACAGCATTCGGGACAATTTCGAGAAGGGTAAAGTCATATTGTCGGGCTACGTGGAAGATCAAGACATCGTCATCGAGATTACGGATAACGGCAAAGGCATTCCCGAATCCGTGCTCGCGCAGCTCGACGTGGAGGAGCAGGAGACGAACGGCAAAGCCTCGCGCCGCCAAGGCGTAGGCTTGCGCAACGTCAACGAACGCCTGAAGCTCAGCTTCGGCAAGAACTATAAGCTCTCGATCGAGACGGGCGAAGGCATGGGCACGAAGATCAAGATCAGGCATCCGATCATGGAACCGTACGGTCCGGAAGAGGGCAAGGGGATCGAGGATTCCGTCGGCTGAGCCGGCGGGTTGGAGCGGTGCTCGAAAGGTATTATTTGCTCGGAGTTACTTGCTCCGGCGGACTAACTGGTGCTCGAAAGGGACTCCCAGCAGGGAGTTACTCGAAAGAATCGAACATCTCGCGCTCGAGAGGTGCTTCCGGCAGGGAGTTACTCGAAAGAATCGATCATCTCGCTCTCAAGAGGGGCTCCCAGCAGGGAGTTGCTCGAAAGAATCGAACATCTCGCGTTCGAGAGGGACTTCCAGCAGGTAGTTACTCGAAAGAATCGAACATCTCACGCTCGAGAGGTGCTCCCAGCAGGCAGTTACTCGAAAGAATCGAACATCTCACGCTCGAGAGGGGCTCCCGGCAGGCAGTTACTCGAAAGAATCGAACATCTCACGCTCGAGAGGGGCTCCCGGCAGGGAGTTACTCGAAAGAATCGAACATCTCGCTCTCAAGAGGGGCTTCCGGCAGGTAGTTACTTGCTTGCTCCGGCAAACTAACTGTTGCTCGATTGGGTCTCACTGCACGGAGTTACTTGCTCTGGCAAACTAACTGTTGCTCGATTGGGTCTCTCTGCACGGAGTTACTTGTTCCGGCAAACTAACTGTTTCTCGATTGGGTCTCTTTGCTCGAAGTTACTTGCTCCGGCAAGCTAACTGACGATCGATGGGGTCTCTCTGCACGGAGTTACTTGCTCCGGCAAACTAACTGTTGCTCGATTGGGTCTCACTGCACGGAGTTACTTGCTCCGGCAGACTAACTGTTGCTCGATTGGGTCTCACTGTACGGAGTTACTTGCACCGGCAAACTAACTGGCGTTCGATTGGGTCTCTCAGCACGGAGTTACTTGCTCCGGCGAACTAACTGGCGCTCGAGAGGGTCTCTCTGCACGGAGTTACTTGCTCCGGCGAATTAACTGGCGCTCGATGGGGTCTCTCTGCACGGAGTTACTTGCTCCGGCAAACTAACTCGCGCTCGTTTTTCGCGGTTTCCCGAAGCTCATACTAAAAAGACCCTCCAAACCGCCGATTCATCGGGGACTGGAGGGTTTTTTACCCTAATCTTCTTTGGCTAGCCCCACCGTTACGATCTGGTAGCGTCCGACGGGTACGTAACCTTCGACGCTAACGGCGCTGCGTTCTTCGAGGATGTTGCTACGGTATGCTTCTCCATCCTTAGCCGTCGCCAGACGAACCTCGGTATCGGTGCCGGTTACGTTATACCAGCGAGCCATCCAATCGCCGCGAGGCTCGTTCGTCTTCAGATTGGAGAACAGGACTCCCTCGCCTTCCCACCGGAGGAACTCGAATCTCGGCGGGAGCGTTCCCCCATGCAAACCGGTCTGGCAAATCGTTAACGGGACGGGGAAACGCTGAGCTTCCCGGTACGCGTCGACGCGGTCATGACCGCCATGAGGCAAAATCATCCACTCGGCCGAATGCTTGCCGAGGCACTGCGCGTCAGGCGTGGGGAAGACGCCCCAATCGCCCAACTCGCCGACCGAGCGAAGAAGCGTGACGGCGAGCGTGTTGCGGCCGTCGAGCAACGTCTCGTATTCGTTGAGGCCTTTGCCCGCGATCGTAAGTCCGCGGTTGTTCTCGAAAACGTCTACGAAGGCTTGCATGTGCTGACAATAGCTTGGATTGCGCCATTCCGAGGACGGCTGCGTCTCGCGTTCGGCGACTTCGAAGATGGAGTCCGCGAAGTGGGTCGTCGCCCGAACGTCAGACGGATAGAGGACGCGAATTCGATGATCTTTGGCCGGATTGTCGAAGCTGGCGCTGACGTGAACTCCCTTTCCTAGTCGTTCCAAGCTCACCCGCGTGACGATCGTGAGCGGGACGAGAAGCTCCGAACGTCCGGCTTTGCGGTCGAGAATGGATACCATCGTGTTTACTTCTTGATCTAGCAAAGCATCCGCGCTCGCGGGAATTTCCATCGTTTGAACGATTTCGATCGTCGCGCGATAAGGCGAATCCTCTGCGACGCGAATGTCGGCGATGCCTCCTCTGGTCGTGATCGCGACATCGTTGTCGGGTTGTCTGTAAATGTACTCGTTGCCGACGTCGCCCGTATTCTCGTAGTGTCCCAACCCTGAGAATTTCTGACCGCTGCGTTTATCGAACAAGGTCAAGCTCCCGTCGGTCTCGACCGTCACCTTCAGGTTGCCGTTCTCGAGCGTCGCCGTTCCCGTAAACAAGGAGCCCTGCGACGAAGCCTTACCGTTCGCTGCTCCTTCGCCCTCTTCGGAAATCCAAGCGAAGCTAGCATGCCCCATCGCAGGCAGAACGCCCGTCTCGAACGTTAACGTCAGCGTTCTGGCCATATAAGGCTGCCTGAACTTGTCGTCCGGCAAATCGTAGCCGAACGTGACGCCATTATCCTCGACCGCGCATTTCAGCGTTTCCCCGCGATAATTAATCAAATACCCTTCCGCGCGAGTGCACGACTCGACTTCCTTTGCTACTTGTACCGGATTCTCGTTTTGTTTGAAATAACGCCTCGACAGCTCGACGGAGAACGTTGCGACCGACGAACCTTCATAGCCGCTCGTATTGAAGACGACGAACGGAGTCGCGTTTTCACGGTCGAAACCCATCGTATCGACCTGGCCTACGAGATGCTTTACGCTATCCTGCACGATCGCTTTGCCGACTTCCATGCTCTTAGCAAAACGCGTTTCCATCTCGCGATAGACCTCGTCGACGCTGCAGCCGCAAATGCTGTCGTGCGGATGATTCTGCATGAGCGTTTTCCAAGCGTAATTGAGCAACGCATGGGGATAAGCCAGACCTTCTCCGGAAGCGAGAGTGGCGAGGGGTTCGGCTACCTTCTCCAGAAGCGTCTGGTTCTGCTGATTAAGCTGCTTGATCGACACGCGGGCGGAGGCCGTGTTCACGAGGGTGAACCAGCCGTCGGTTTTCTGTCCGCGCAATTCCCCTCGCGTGACGCTCAGCTTAGGAGGAAGCGAGGAAAGCACGTCGTTCATGTAATCGTCGAAGTTGGAATGCACGAATTCATGCTCCGGATACAGTTCCCGAGCTACGCGCAGCGCCTCGGACAAATTCCTCTGGACGGGCTGGTGGTCGCAGCCGTTCATGAGCAACAGATGCGGCGTCGAAGCGTAGCGGGACGTGCTGGCAATCCGATGATCCCAATACTCCTTGGCTTCCGCGGGATCGACGGGAATTTCCATGCCGTTATTGTACCAGTTCGCGAACAAGACGCCGATCACCTGGGAGCCGTCCGGAGACTCCCAGATTAATTCGGAGAAAGGAGATTCCAGGTTGGAGCCTTCGCCGACCTGATTGTTGAAGCCCGTCGCTTTGACACCGCGTCCGAACACCGCGTTATGGATGCCCGCTTGCTTCAGCAGTTGGGGAGCTTGGCCCATGTTGCCGAAGGAATCGGGGAAGTAGCCGACCTTGGAAATCGGACCGAACGCGGTGGCGTCCCGGTGACCGATCTGCAGGTTGCGCACATTCGCTTCGCTGCTTGTCAAGAACTCGTCTTGCAGAACGTACCATGGTCCGGCGGATATTTTTTCTTCTTTGCAGAGGCGTTGCAGCAGCTCTCTTTTCTCGGGATACACTTGCAGGTAGTCGTCCAGAACGATCGTCTGGCCGTCCAAATAGAAGCTGCGGAACTCCGGATCGGTATCGAAAGTGTGAAGTAGGGCATCCATCGTATGGATGAGCTTAACGTGATGGGCTTCGTAAGGCATATACCATTCCCGGTCCCAGTGGGTGTGGGAGATGACGTGAATGACTTGTTTCGTCGTGTTCATGCGAATGCCTCTTTTCTGCGAATGAATTGGATATACGCGGTAATTTTAATAGAATCCGCTCTCCGACCGCAATGAGGGGATTACAAACTTTATGGTCTGATCTTAGCGTTCGCGAATACATCGCCGATCCGGCTAGAAATCGCTTGGTAAATGATAAGAATGGCTCATATTCAATTCATATTCTCTGGAGTATGATTTAGCCGACTTCGGTCGCGAAGTCTTGTAAGCCCTTTCAATATTATGCGGCGGAAGGGAGCTGATCTGACCTAGCTAACGCAAAAACGCAGCCGAAATGACGTTCGAAAACTGCGGAAGGAGGAGGGTACGGAATCCGAATGATTAAATGAATTCGTATGCCAGGCTAGTCGCAGTGCGCTTCGCCACATTTAAACCAAGGAGGAATTCAATGATGCAAGTCCTTCGTACGTTCAAAGGCAAAAACGCATTTACCGTCCTGCTTCTCGTCGCCGCGTTGCTCGCGACCCAATTTTCTTTGTCCCCTTCCATCGCTTCGGCGGCTTCCGCGTTTAACCAGATCGCGGCATCAGGCTACAGCAGCCAATCCGGAATTCAATTGGAAAATTCGACCGAAGGCGGGCAGAACGTCGCCTTCATCGACAATGGAGATTACGTCGCGTATACGAACATGGATTTCGGCAGCGGGGCTTCGACGTTCCAAGCTCGGGTTGCCAGCGCGGCAAGCGGCGGCAACATCGAAATCCGGCTCGATAGCGCCACGGGAACGCTTATCGGAACGGCCGCCGTGCCCGGGACGGGCGGTTGGCAGAACTGGACGACGGTTAATGCTACCCTTACAGGAAGCGCCACCGGCGTTCATACGCTTTACCTAAAGTTTACGGGAGGCACGGGAAATCTGTTTAACTTGCTGTGGTTTAAATTCGGCGCGGCAGGATTATCCGCATTCTCGCAGATCGAAGCGGAAGCCTACAATGCGCAATCCGGCATTCAGACGGAAGCGTGTAGCGAAGGGGGGCTGAACGTCGGTTGGATCGATAACGGAGATTACTTGCTGTTCAATAACGTTAACTTCGGCAGCGGTGCGACTTCCTTCCAAGCGAGGGTGGCCAGCGCCGCGAGCGGCGGCAATATCGAGATCCGGCTTGACAGCTTAACGGGCACGCTCGCCGGCACGGCGAGCGTATCCGGGACGGGCGGCTGGCAGAACTGGACGACCGTGAACGCCTCCGTCAACAACATTACCGGTATTCACAATCTTTATCTCAAGTTCACCGGGGGAGCGGGCAATCTGTTTAACCTCAATTGGTTTAAGTTCGGCACGACGCCTCCCGTTACCGGCGGCGACGTCGAAGGCAAGCTGTTCGCCGGCTATCAAGGCTGGTTCAACGCCTCGGGAGACAATTCGCCTAACGGAGGCTGGATCCATTGGTCCAAGAACAACAATGCCCCGACGGCCAACTCCAACGTCAACTTCGAGCTATATCCGGATATTCGCGAGTACTCGAAGCTGTATGCGACGAACTTGGCGAACTTCGGCAACGGCACGCAGGCCAAACTATTTTCCTCCTATGACCAAGAAACCGTGAACAAGCATTTCGAATGGATGCAGACGTACAATATCGACGGAGCGGCCTTGCAGCGGTTCGGCGCGGACCTGAGCGATACGCCAAACAACTGGAAAACGAATCGCGACAGCGTCGCCGTCAAGGTGAAGAACGCCGCGGAGACGTATAATCGCAAGTTCTACGTCATGTACGACATCACCGACATGAACGCCAGCACTTGGAAGGAAGCCGTCAAGCACGACTGGACGACGAACATCGTGAATGCGATGCACTTGACGTCTTCGAGCGCTTACGCCAAGCAGAACGGAAAGATCGTCGTCTGCATCTGGGGCATCGGGTTCACCGATCGGCCGGGTACCGCGGCGGAGCATCAAGAACTCATTAACTGGTTCAAAAACCAAGGCGTATACGTCATCGGCGGCGTGCCGACGTATTGGAGAACGGGCAACAACGACTCCAAGGCGGGCTTCATGAGCGTGTACGAATCTCTAGACATGCTGTCGCCGTGGTTCGTCGGACGCTTCGGCCGGAACGGCTTGGCGGACGTCGATAATTACTCGACGAACCAATACGGTCCGGACTTCGCTTACACGCAGCCTCGCGGCATCGCTTACCAGCCCGTCATCTGGCCGGGCTCCGCATGGTCCAACCTGAACCCGAACGGCCCTCGGAACGAGAATCCGAGGCTGCACGGCGACTTCATGTGGCGGCAAGCCTACGACATGAAAAACCTCGGCATAAACACCGGCTATATCGCGATGTTCGACGAGTACGACGAAGGTACGGCCATCGCGAAGATTGCCGAGAACAGCTCAATGATTCCGACTAACCAGTATTTCTTGACGCTGGATGCGGACGGAGTCGCCTTATCGTCAGACTTCTATCTCAGACTGGCGGGGGACATCAACCGGATGTTCAAAGGGCAAATCCCGATCACGGTAAACCATCCGACGTCCCATCAATAAACGCGATAAGCGGCTCTCGGAGGACTTTCCTTCCGGGGGCTGCTTTTTCGTGGACATGTAAAGACGTTCATATGGACGAATTAGTTGCGTGCGACGAACAACAAGACAGCAATATACTGGAAAATTTAATATCGCCTCATGTTGGATTTCGTCCAGACATTATAAGATAGCCTAGAAAATTGAAATGAAGCTATGCCAAACGGTTTTGAAAAGAATAAATGAAAGCACTTCCACTCAGGGCGATTGCAAGGAGGTGGTAGGGAAACCTCGGAATTTGAACACTTCGAAGAGAATGCCGGAGGACGGGGTTGCCGCAACCTGACGCAAGCAAGAAGCTAGTCAGCTAGAAAGCCAGACAGCAAGACAGCACAACAAAGAAACACAAGGCATGATCTCAAATTAAAAGGAGCGTATTCACAATGAAAAAATCTCTAATCGTCTTGTCCATGGTAATCGTAATGCTCGTAAGCAGCGTTAGCTTGGCGTTCGCGGCCGTGAATCCTTACGGAACGATCTCCCCTAGCGACAACTCGGAGATCAACAGCGATTCCGGCAAATTTTCCGACGGTAACGGCCCACGCATCGAAGACAACGAGAATAAAAACCTCGGTTACATCGTGAAAGGCAACTACGTGAAATTCAGCGGCGTGGACTTCGGCGCTTCCGGAGCATCCAAAGCGAAGATCGAGCTCGCGACGCCGAACGCGGCAGGCTCCGTAGCTTTCGTAATCGACGATCCTAAGGGTACGCCTTTCGCTACCGTCAAATACGATCCGACCGGCGACTGGCAGAAATATAAATGGTTCGAAGCCCCGGTAACCGGAGTAACCGGTTCGCATGACTTGTACGTTATTTTCACGGATGGAGACATCAACGTTCGGGCTTTCGGCTTCGAATCCGCTGGAGGCGGAGACGCGGCGGCTCCGGCCGGAAACCCTGCAACGGGCGACAATGGCGTTCTGATGTACGTACTGCTTGCGGCAGGAGCGGCGGCGGTTATGGTTCTCTCCAGAAAGAAATTCGCTAAACAGCAATAATTATAAGGTTCATAGGGTTAGCGCCCATTATTCGAACGAGAACGTTCCCGCTACCGCGCAAGCGGTGGAGGGACGTTCTTGTATGGAGCGATGCAAATGTGAGGGTCAACATTAGCGAAAAAACGATCAGAACAAGCATGCTCGTTGCCGGCGCTATCGTTCTCTCGTTCGCGTTGTACAAAATCGGCGCCTACGAGAAGGACAGTTACGTGAGCAAGAAAACATACGCCGATCTTAGGGATGTTTATTATGAGCAATCGCTCGATCGGGTCGCTTATCCATCCGCGTTGAATGCGAAAGCGGGTGCCCTTACCGGGCTACCAACTCCCGTTCATAAGGCGAAACCGGAGTTTAACGCGAAATTCTCCGATCTGGTCAAGGTAAACGAGGATATCGTCGGTTGGGTTAAGATCGAGGGAACGAGAATCGACTATCCCGTCGCGCAAGGAGAAGACAACGAGTTTTACTTGAACAACGATATTAATAGGAAAAGCAATGTAGCGGGCAGCATTTTCATGGATTACCGGAACGAACTAGGAGGAGAAAACCGCAACGTCATTTTGTACGGCCACGACATGAAAAATAAAACGATGTTCGCCGATCTGGTCAGCTACGAGAGCAGGTGGAATTTCGAAAATAAGGCGACGATCGAATTCGATACCCTTTACGGTGACGGCAAATGGGTCATTTTCTCCGCGTATACGACGGATATCTCGTTCGATTATCTCCGTACGGACTTCCAGTCGGACGAGGACTATCAACTATTCCTAGACACGATAAAAGCGAAATCGTTGCACCGTTCCGATGTTCAGGTTTCAGCGAAGGATTCGATCCTGACGTTATCGACTTGTTCGTCGGCATACAAGGACGCCCGTTTCGTCGTTCACGCCAAACGATTGGATCCGAATTAAGGGGAACCAGCAGTCGATTCAACATAAATAGAAAAACAGAGAGTGGTGCGGAGTTGAGTTACATCTCGGTCGAGGGCTTAACCAAGAGGTTTAAGAGACAGGTTCGCAGAACGGGATCGATGGGCGCGTTCAAGGATTTCGTGGCTCCGCGCTACGAGCAGAAGGATGCCGTTAACGAGGTTAGCTTCTCCATCGACAAAGGGGAAATCGTCGGGTATATCGGTCCGAACGGCGCCGGGAAGTCCACGACGATCAAGATGATGGTCGGCATTCTCGTCCCGACGTCCGGAACGGTGACAATCGGAGGGCTCGTCCCCTTCGAGAATAGATTGGAGAACTCCCGCAGAATCGGCGTCGTTTTCGGTCAACGAACGCAGCTGTGGTGGGACATTCCCGTCATCGAGACCTACAAGCTGATGCAATACATTTACAAAATTCCGAAGGTAAGGTTCGAGCATAACATTCGCCAATTCGCGGACATCCTCGGCATCGACGAATTCGTGAACACGCCGGTCAGACAACTTAGTCTCGGACAACGAATGCGGGCGGACTTGTGCGCGGCGTTGCTGCACGACCCGGAAATCATCTATTTGGACGAACCGACGATCGGGCTCGACGTCGACGTCAAGGAGCGCGTGCGCGGCTTCATCAAGGAAGTAAACCGATCGCGGGAGACGACGGTCATCCTAACGACCCACGACACGTCGGATCTCGACAAGCTTTGCTCGCGGGTTATGGTTATCGATCAAGGGACGCTCATGTACGACGGGGACCTCGATTACTTAAAGAAGAACTATTCCGGGCACGACATCCTGACCGTCGAGACGGAGAACGAGCTTCCCGACGGCTTATTAGCAGGGCGATTCGGCGACGCGTTCACTCGCGAAGGGCGCAAATGCCACGTCCGCGTCTCGCCCGAAACGGACAGCTCTGCGGAATGCATCGCTTGGTTCCTCGGCAGCGCGACCGTCAAAGACATTCAAATCCGCCAGACGGAGATCGACGAGGTCATCCGCAACCTCTACGGCTCCTTCAAGGAAACCGAACGGGGGTCTTAATCGCATGAGACTATACCGGGCCGTACTCCTTCGGTCTTTCCAGAGCAACACGGCTTATCGGGCGGAGACGGTCATGAAGTTCTTTTTCAGCCTATTGCAAATTCTTATCCAGACTTCGATATGGATTGCGCTATACGGAAGAGACAACGTCCATTCGTCTTCCGTCGGCGACGTTTCCCTCCGGGAAATGCTGACTTATACAATTCTCGGCATCTGCGTTCAAATCGTCGTCGGCAACGACATTATCTGGCGTCTCGGCTCCAAGATCCAGTCCGGGGAAATCGCGTCGGACTTGATTAAGCCGATCCCTTTCGCGAGATTCATGTTCGCGGAATCCGGCGGCCAGACGTTGTTTCGGATTGTATTCGAGATGGTCCCGATCGTGGCGTTCGGTTTCTTCGCTTACGGTCTGCTTTTTCCGTCAGCCGCGGACCTGGGACTGTTCCTTCTCTGCCTGTTGAACGGAATCGCGCTGTATTACTTAATGTCCTTCATCGTCGGACTGTTCGCTTTCTGGTATATGGTGTATTGGCACTCGGGCTCCTTGTTTCACGTCGTCATGTCCTTATTCTCGGGATCGATGCTTCCGTTATGGTTTTTCCCGGAATCGTTCATTCGGGTCGCGCAGTTTTTGCCTTTCCAGCTCGTGTTCTATGGTCCGATTTCCGTGTTCGTCGGCAAGACTACGTTCCTCGAAACGCTCCGGCTCGTCGGCATGCAGTTCGTCTGGATCGCAATTTTGAGCTTCGGGCTCAAATGGGTCTGGTCGAAAGCTTGGCGCAAGCTCGTTATTCAAGGAGGCTAACATGCACGGCATTCGATTGTATTTGCGTTTTGTAATCATCTACTTGAAAACGAAAATCGAATACGACCACTTCTTCGTGTTCATGGATCTGGTGCTCAATTCGATCTGGCCGCTCGTGAACTTAACGATGTTATGGATCATGCTGGATCGCTTCGGCCAAATCGACGGCTGGGATTTCGACCAGTTGATGTTTCTGTTCAATCTTTCGCATATGGCCTACCTGGTCTGCGCGGTAATCATATGGAATCCTACGCGCGAGATGCAGGAGCTCGTCCGCTCGGGTGGGTTCGACGCTTATTTGATTCGTCCTATCCACCCTCTCGCTCATTTGATCATGAGGCAATTTTCGCATGGCCACTTCTTCGGGTTGGTCGTATCGGTCTCGATACTGATCTATAACGTAAACCGGTTGCAGTTGGACGTGACTATAGGGAGCGTCGCGTGGTTCCTCTCCATCGTCATCGGGGGAGCTTTGATCTATAGCGCGTATATGCTCGTTTGCGGAACGTTATCCTTCTGGATCGTCAAGACGGAATCCGTCTATGAGCTCGTCGTCGACAACTTGCGCGGCATTACGGAGTTTCCGCTTACCATATACAACAAGACGGTCAAAGCGATTCTCTTGTTCGTCGTCCCCTACGGGTTCGTCAATTACGTTCCCGCCAGCGGGATGTTCTTCCCGGAAAGCTCGCCATGGCCGGAAGTGGTCCGGTTGCTGGCCACCCCAGTCCTAGGAGCGGTTTTGTTCGGCTCCGCCTTGTTGTTTTTTAGGATCGGGATGAAAAGGTACCAGAGTACGGGAAGCTGACGATGCAATGACCTTGCCAACATAGAGCAAAGGGTGACTCTCGGATTATCCAAGGTCATCATTAAGCGCAATTGCGGAAGGAGGATGAAAAAGCGGCATTCGCCGCATTTTGCTAACCGGAATTGAAAGCGCTATCTAAAAGATCCGCATTTCAAAAAAACGGGAGGAATCAATGATGAGTCATTTCATGCTTGGGGCTAAAGCGAAAAAAGGTTTAAAATCGGTGCTAGCTGCGTCCATTCTGGTGTCGACGATTACGATGCCCGCCGGCAGGGAAATCGCGACCGCCAGCCCGACGAGCCATTCCCTGAACGTAAGTACGGGCACGCTTAACGTGGATTACGCGAACTATTTGTCCAAACACGACATCGTGTTCAACTCGCCGGTTATCGAACCGAAAAGCGGACTGACCGTCGGCAACGGGCGCGTCGGCGCGATGGTATGGAACACGTCCGGCGGTCTGACGATGCAAGTTCAGGGGGTGGACGCATCGCAGGAAGGCTTCGCATCGCAGGGACTCGTGAATTTATATTCGAATCCCGGCTTAGACTCCGGCTACTCTTCCTATCAGCAAAGATTATCCCTGTACGACGGGCTGGTGACGACGAAGTACGACTCCAACAGAACCGTTACGATCATGGGTTCGCCCAACTCCGAGGTGATGGGCATCCACGTGGACGACACCCGATCCAGCGTATCCAGCGTTTCGTTGGATTTGAGCTTATGGGACGTAAGCGCGTTTAGCGGCGGAGACGTTCCGGATATCAACACTTGGCGCACCGTTTCGACGTTTGCCGATCCGACCGTCGTCGGATTCAGCCGGGGGCAGACGGATTCGCAGAACTTCGGTTATACGCTCGCGGCTACCGTCGAAGGGGCTAGCTTCACGACTCAGACGGTCGATTCCCGGAAGGTTCGTCTCAACATTACGCCATCGTCCAGCTACACGATCTGGATCGCCAGCGCCAGCAGATTAAACGCCCCGGGCAACAACTCGGTGAACCAAGCGAAGAGTTTGCTTACGAACGTCAAGAACACGGGCTACGCCACGACGCTGACGAACTACAAAAACTGGTGGCACGATTTCTGGGGCAAGTCGTTCGTGCAGTATTCAAACGCGAACGGCGACGCGGACTACTTGGAGAACTTCTATTATTTGTCGACTTACATGATCGCCGCGGGCGGTTACGCTAACTATCCGAACCATTTTATCAACGGGGCGTTCAGCGCGGTGAACGACAACGACAGCGGCAAGTGGAGCAACGCTTACTGGTACTGGAACCAGCGCGACGTCTACCACTCGTTCCTCGCGTCGAACCATCCGGAGATGGTGAATACGTTCAATAATTTGTATAGCCGTAACTTCAATGCGCTCAAGTCGTACACGATGACCCGCTACGGGATCGACGGCATTTGGGTGCCCGAGACGATGGGGTGGGACGGCAACGCGAGGGGAACGATCAACAGCGATTACACGAAAAATACGCTGTCGACGGCGGCCGAGGCGGCGCTGAACATGTACGCTCAGTACAAGTATACGAACGATTCGTCGTACTTGAGCGGAACGGCTTATCCGTTCATGAAGGAAGCGGTAAAGTTCTACGCGGGCAAATTGAGCTATAACAGCGGTACCGGAAAGTACTACATGGCTTCCTCCAACGTACACGAGCAGCATTGGGATGTTCAGAACGCGATCACGGATTTGGCGGCGGTCCGCGCATTATTCCCGGTAACCATCCAGACGAGCCAGTCTCTCGGGCTCGATGCTTCGCTTCGCACGCAGTGGCAGAACATTCTGAATAACCTTGTCGCGTATCCGGTCGATCCGGCCAACTCCCAGAAATATTTTCCTCATACGCCTCCCTTATCGCAGAACCGCAACAACGAGAACGTCGTGCTGGAGCTGGCATGGCCATACAGCGTAAGCGGAATCGGCGCATCGGATCAGCAGATGCTCGTGAATAACTATACTTCGCGTCCTTATCCGTACGGGGGGAACAATGTTTGGGATCCGGCGCCGATTCAGGCGGCAAGATTGGGTCTCGGGGACGAAGCGAACTTGGGGATGAAAATGATGCTCCAGCGCTACCAAGATTATCCGAACGGACGCACGACGAATACGAACGGGGAATTCGAATACATCGGCGTTCACTTGATCGCGATGAACGAATCGCTGTTGCAAAGCTACAACGATAAGATCCGCGTTTTTCCGGCGGCGCCTAGCGATACGACGTTTAACGGGAAGTTTACGCTGCTCGCGAGCGGAGGTTTCTTGGTCAGTTCCGAGAAAGAAGCCGGCGAGATCAAATACGTCGGAGTTAAAAGCTTGTACGGCAAGCAAGCGACCGTCGTCAATCCTTGGGGGACGCAGCAAGTGCAGGTGCGGAAGTTAAGCGACAACTCGATCGTGACGACTTCTTCCGGCGGGGAGCTCAGCTTCGCTACCGCTTCCGGCGCGGCGTATGTCGTGGAAAGGACGGTTAAAACGCTCGGCAGCTACGCTTATCAGGCGTTGACGGGTACGGCCAGCATCGGTCCGAGGACGGCCTCGATGGCTGGAACGCCGAGAACGCTTGGTAGTGGCGCTCCTTATACTGGCGCCAAACCGACGTTTTATCCGAACAGTAACTATGGAGGAACGGGAGTTTCTCTGCCGCCCGGCGAGTATAATATTTCGCAGATGACGGCCGCGGGGATCGCTAACGATTCGATTTCGTCGATAAGGGTACCTGCGGGCATCACGGTAATCGCCTACGGAGATGGCGCGTTCGATGGACCTTCGTGGACGTTTACCGCCGACAATCCGAATTTGGCCGCGACGGGTAATGATAAAACGATTTCGTCGCTTAAGATCTTAAATAGCGGAGGCGGCGGCTCCTCCGCTCCAATCGGCTTGACGATCACGTTCAAGGCGTCGGTGAACGGTCTGTTCGTTTGCGCGGAGAACGCCGGAGCGGCGGCGTTGATCGCGAACAGGACGGCGGCCGGAGGCTGGGAGCAGTTCGCGGTTATCGATGCTGGCGGCGGTGCCGTAGCGCTGAAGGCTACCGTCAACAACAAGTACGTGAGCGCGACCGGCTCCGGGGCGGGTAACCTCGTCGCGTCTGCCGATACGATTGGCAATTGGGAGAAATTCAGTTGGATCGCGAACGGCGACGGCACGTTCTCTCTGCAGGCGGTAGCGAACGGTCAGTATGTCTGCGCCGACAATGCCGGCGCGGCGGCTTTGATCGCCAATCGGCCCGCAGTAGGCCCTTGGGAGAAATTTGTTCGGGGGTGAGAACTACAAAACATCAAACTCGCAACTCCTCACAACTGGCGGTACTGCACAACCGCGGAACTAGCATACCGTAAAACACGTAAAATAGCCCAACACGCACATCGCCCAACACGCACATCGGACAACACGCACATCGCCCAACACGCACATCGCCCAACACGCACATCGCCCAACACGCACATCGCCCAACACGCACATCGCCCAACACGCACATCGCCCAACACACACATCGCCCAACTAATGTATCTTTTCTTTGCCAACTCGCCGAATATTTGCTATCTTATAGCTGATAGTTCGCGCGTGAAGCACACGCCGCTTGCTCCGTTTCCGGAGCTGGCGGCGTTTTTTTATTCTCTGGAGGAGGCGGTTTGAGTGTTCGAGTTGGAGTATGAATCGTTGTTGAAGAAGGAGCTTGCCGGAGCGCGAGGTCAACGCCGGGAGATGCTGGAGCGAGATTTGTCCGCTACGAAAAAAATGTTGGAGGTGATCTATCCCGTTCTAGGGAAGTTGGAGGGAATTGTTCTGGAGTACGAGATGGTCGCTTTATCCGGCGTGAAGATCTACGGTGATGCGTTTCATCGCGCGCTGAACACAGTGTTCGAGGAGGAAAACTTTATCACCCACGCGGAAACCATTACGAGGAAAAGATTTTCTTTCGAACGCGCCAGAGCCCGTTCCGTCGGCGTATTCGGGCACACCTACTTTCCCTACAGCCGGGACGAGTTGGAGCAGCAACCGGACATATGCAGACGGGATTTGCATGAGTTGATGGTTGTTCACGCCAATGTGGAAGGTATGGGTATATTGGAGCTCCCTGTATACGAACGTGAGGTTTTGAGGTTTGCGCTTCTTCGGGATAAGCCATTCGGCTTGGGGGAACTTTCAGGTTGTTTGAAATTAACCCCTACAGCTTGCGGAAAAATTACTAAGACTCTTGTAGTTAAGGGTTTATTGTCCAAGGTCGGAGGAGGTGAACGCCGGTGTTTCGAATTCAGAATTACAGAAGCAGGTGTGTCCATGTTTAATCGAAGGCATAGTGGACGTTCATTGGGGCGTTTCAATTAACTGGCACTCTAAGGGGACTCCCAGCAGGGGGTTACTTGCTCCGGCGAATTAACTAGTGCTCGAACGGGACGCCCAGCAGGAAGTTACTTGCTCCAGCGAACTAACTGACACTCGAATGGGACTCTCAGCAGGGAGTAACTTGCTCCGGCGAACTAATTGGCGCTCGATTGGGACTTTCAGCAGATAGTTACTTGCTCCGGCAAACTAACTGGCGCTCGATTGGGACTCGCAGCTTGAAGTTACATGGCACTCGATTGGGACACTCTGCAGGTAGTTACTTGCTCGGGCGAACTAACTGGCACTCGATTGGGACACTCTGCAGGAAGTTACTTGCTCCGGCGATCCAACTGGCGCTCGAACGGGACTCCCAGTAGGGAGTTACTTGCTCGGGCGAACTAGCTGGCGCTCGAACGGGACTCCCAGTAGGGAGTTACTTGCTCCGGCGAACTAACTGGCGCTCGATTGGGACTCTCAGCAGATAGTTACTTGCTCCGGCAAACTAACTGGCGCTCGATTGGGACTCTCTGCAGGTAGTTACTTGCTCGGGCGAACTAACTGGTGCACGAACGTGTCTCCCAGCAGGTAGTTACTCCCTCCGGCGAACTAACTGGTGCACGAACGTGTCTCCCAGCAGGTAGTTACTCGCTCCGGCGAACTAACTGGTGCACGAACGTGTCTCCCAGCAGGTAGTTACTCGCTCCGGCGAACTAACTGGCGCTCGATTGGGACTCTCTGCAGGTAGTTACTTGCTCGGGCGAACTAACTGGCGCTCGAACGGGACTCTCAGCAGGGAGCTACTTGCTCGGGCGAACTAACTGGCGCTCGATTGGGACTCTCTGCAGGTAGTTACTTGCTCGGGCGAACTAACTGGTGCTCGAACGTGTCTCCCAGCAGGTAGTTACTCCCTCCGGCGAACTAACTGGCGCTCGATTGGGACTCTCAGCAGGGAGTTACTTGCTCGGGCGAACTAACTGGCGCTCGAACGGGACTCCCACTAGTGAGTTACTTGCTCCGGCGAACTAACTGGCGCTCGATTGGGACTCCCAATGGGAGTTACTTGCTCCGGCGAACTAACTGGCGCTCGAACGGGTCTTCTAGCAGGGAGTAACTTGCTCCGGCGAACTAACTAGTGCTCGAACGGGACTCGCTGCTAGAAGTTACATGCTTTGGCGAACTAAATGGCGCTCGAAGGGGATTCCCAGCAGATAGTTACTTGCTCCGGCAAACTAACTGGCGCTCGATTGGGACTCCCAGTAGGGAGTTACTTGCTCCGGCGAACTAACTGGCGCTCGATTGGGACTCTCAGCAGATAGTTACTTGCTCCGGCGAACTAACTGGCGCTCGAACGGGACTCCCACTAGTGAGTTACTTGCTCGGGCGAACTAACTGGCGCTCGAACAGGACTCTCAGCAGGGAGCTACTTGCTCGGGCGAACTAACTGGCGCTCGAACGGGACTCCTACTAGGGAGTTACTTGGTCCGGCGAACTAACTGGCGCTCGAAGGGGATTCTCAGCAGATAGTTACTTGCTCCGGCGAACTAACTGGCGCTCGATTGGGACTCTCAGCAGGGAGTTACTTGCTCCGGCGAACTAACTGGCGCTCGAACGTGTCTCCCAGCAGGTAGTTACTCTCCCCGGCGAACTAACTGGCGCTCGATTGGGACTACCAGAACGAAGTGACTGACGAAAAGCAAGAAGCCCCCCATCCAACACTATCGTTATTGCCTGTAAACGTTAAGATTGGCTCATTCCGACTTGGCGGTCGATCCTTTAGGCTGTTAGTAATTGTTAATTTGCCAATAGGAGTTCTGACCATGACGAGAAAAACAAAGCTGCTCATCGGCGCAAGCGCGCTCGTAATCCTTCTGCTAGTCGGCTTAAGCTATTTCTTATTCGTCAAACCCGACGACTCCAAAACCGCCGATCCGGCAGCGGCGAAGCTGCCCGAGAAATACAAAGTGCTTCTCTTCACCAAGACGGCCGGCTTCCGGCACGATTCGATCGAAGCGGGCATTACGGCGATCAAGAAGCTCGCCGCGGACAATTACTTCGAGGTCGACGCGACGGAGGACGCGACGAAATTCACGACGCCGAACCTCGCTCAATACGCCGCGGTCATTTTCTTAAACACGACCGGCGAGATTTTGAACGAGGAACAGCAAGCGGCGTTCAAGACGTATATCGAAGAGGAGCACGGATACGTCGGCATTCACTCCGCCTCCGACACGATGCACACGTCTGAATGGTACATGAGTCTAGTTGGCGGTATGTTCACGGATCATCCGGAGTTCGCGCAAGGCACAGTAAAGGTAGCGGACAAGGTACATGCGTCCACCGTGAACCTGCCATCCGTCTGGCCGCGCGCGGAAGAGTGGTACAATTTCCTGGCGAATCCGCGGGGCAAAGTCCACGTCCTTGCGACCGTCGACGAGAAGACGTACAAAGGCGGGAAGATGGGCAACGACC
The DNA here is from genome assembly GCF_003628305.1 of Cohnella endophytica. Taxonomy (GTDB): domain Bacteria; phylum Bacillota; class Bacilli; order Paenibacillales; family Paenibacillaceae; genus Cohnella; species Cohnella endophytica. The sequence continues at coordinate 319,579 of NZ_RBZM01000006.1, forward strand.
ACCCGATCTCTTGGTGCCAGAAATTTGACGGAGGAAGGTCTTGGTACACCGGACTCGGCCATGCGAAGGAAAGCTACACGACCGATTCGAACTTTCTCCAGCATATCCTCGGCGGCATTCAATGGGCGGCGGGCAAAGCCGAGGGAGATTGCGCGGCGACCGTCTACAACGATACGAACTATAAGAAACAAGAGCTCATGACGAAGCTGCAGGGCCCCCTCGGTCTCGACTTCGCGCCGGACGGACGGATGTTCTTCATCGAGATCGGCGGAAATGTCAAAGTGTACTCCCCGACAACCGAGCTGACGACGATCGCGGCGACATTAAAGGTCGTGAGCGGCAACGAGCAAGGTTTGCTCGGGATGGCGCTTGATCCGGGCTTCGCCAAAAACAATTGGATGTACCTGTACTATTCGCCGGTCGGACCGGATAACGAGGATCGTATCTCGCGATTCGAAGTGAAGGGGGATACGGTCGATCTCAAGAGCGAGAAAGTCGTCCTACGCGTTCCGACGCAACGAGAGGAGTGCTGCCATCACGGCGGCGATCTGGAGTTCGATCAAGCCGGCAACCTTTATTTGTCGACCGGCGACAACACGAACCCGTTCGCTTCGGATGGATACGCGCCGATCGACGAGTCTGCAGGTCGTTCCGCTTGGGACGCGCAGCGCACCGCAGGCAGCAAGAACGATCTTCGAGGTAAAATTCTGAGAATCAAACCGGAGAAGGACGGAACTTATTCGATACCGGAAGGCAACTTATTCGCGGACGGCTCAGGTAAACCCGAGATCTATGTTATGGGAACGCGGAATCCATATCGGATGGCGTTAAGCCCATACGACAATACGCTCTATTGGGGAGACGTCGGTCCGGATGCGGGAGCGAACAGCGGATCCCGGGGGCCGAAAGGTTACGACGAGATCAACAAAGCCGTCAAAGCGGGCAACTATGGCTGGCCTTATTTTATCGGGGACAACAAGCCTTACATGGACTATAACTTCGCCTCGCATTCGATCGACAAGCTATTCGATGCGGCAGCTCCGATCAACGATTCGCCAAACAACACGGGAGGAAAACAATTACCGCCTGCCCAACCCGCGATGATCTACTATCCTTACGGACCGAGCATCGAATTTCCCGAGATGACGGACGCCACTGGCCGAACGGCCGCCGCAGCCGCGGTGTACCGCTATGACGCGAACAACAAAAACGTATTCAAGCTACCGGCATACCTCGATAAGTCGCTCATTATTTTCGATTTCTCGAGGCAATGGTTCAAAGAGGTTAAGTTCGACGAGAAAGGCGATCTGCTGAAGATCAATCCGTTCCTTACGAACCTGAAGTTCGACCACCCGCTCTACGGGAAAATAGGACCCGACGGAGCCTTGTACGTTATCGAATTCGCGACAGGCGGTTCGGACGGAAAAATCTCCAAAGTCACCTACAACGGAGCGGCCGGCAACCAAGCTCCTAACGTTAAGGCAACCGCCGACGCAACGAATGGACTTGCGCCGCTGGCGGTTACGTTCAGCACCGAAGGGACGGTCGACGTGGACGGCGATTCGATGACCTATGTCTGGGATTTCGACGGAGACGGCAAAGTCGACTCGACGGAAGCCAATCCGAAATATACGTACGACAAGAACGGCAACTACAACGCGAAAGTCACTGTTACCGACAGGAAGAAAAACGCGACTTCGGTCATTATCCCGATAACGGTCGGCAACCGTGCGCCAATCGTCAAGATTACGGCGCCGATCGAAAGAGGATTTTTTGCTTGGGGCGAAACGATAACTTATTCCGTGACGGTTACGGATGCGGAGGATAAGGAGATCGACTGCTCCAAAGTGCAAGTGACGCCTGCTCTCGGCCACGATGAGCACTCGCATCCGAGCCCGACGCAGACGGGGTGCACGGGTACGTTTCAGACGACGACGAGCGATACGAATATCGAGAACACGTTTTACTATATCACGGCTAGCTACACGGACAACGGCACGGCGGATGCGGCTCCGTTAACGGGCAGCTCGACGATGGTCATTCTCTCCAAAGACCGTCAGGCGGAATATTACGACGACTCGAGCGGCGGCAAGCTCCAGACTGAGGAAACGAAGGATACCGGCGGGGGAAGGAACCTCGGATTCATCGAGAGCGGAAGCTGGATCGCATATAAGAAAATGGACCTGGCCAACATCAACGGCATTCAAGCGCGGGTATCGTCGGCAGGTTCCGGAGGCACGATCGAGATGAGGGCCGATTCCGAGACGGGACCTTTGCTGTCCACGCTTAAAGTTCCGGTAACCGGCGACTGGCAAAAGTGGGTCGACGCGAAAGGCGAGATCAAGGATGCGCCCCAAGGCCAGCACGATATTTATTTCGTGTTTAAGGGCGGGGATGGTTGGGTGTTCAACGTTAACAAGTTCGACTTTATCGGTAAGGGTATCGCCACGGTAAAATAAAATGGAAGCAAACAAAAGGAGAACCTTCCGTCGTCGGAGAGTTCTCCTTTTTGACTATATCTACGGGACTGTGCTTAACGCCGAATCTCCAACTTTAGCGGTCATCTACGACACTTCAAACTCGGCGACGGCTTCGATCCGGTCGGAGCTCGGTCCGACCAGCACCCGGAACGTACCGGGCTCGACGATCCATTGCCCATTCCGGTCTAGCAAGCGAAGATCGCGCGTGCCCAAAGCAAAGACGACGTCCGATCGTTCTCCCGGCAACAACCGGATTCGCTTAAATCCTCGCAGGTCCTTCTCGGGTCTGGCCACCGAGCTCACGACGTCGCTTACGTACAACTGAACGACCTCGTCTCCCTCAAGCCGTCCCGTATTCTCGACCGTTATCGTTACCGTGATGGAGATATTCTCGTCTCGGCCGATTGCCGATCGGTTCAACCGAATGTCCGAGTAGGCGAATGTCGTGTAGCTTAGCCCATGCCCGAAAGCGTATAAAGGTTGGTTGTCCCCTTCGACGTAATGCATCTGTCCGCCGCGACGGCGATTGTAGTAGACGGGAATCTGCCCAAGCGATCGCGGGAACGAGATCGGAAGACGGCCCGCGGGATTGTAATCCCCGAACAGCACTTCCGCGATCGCGTCGCCGCCGTTCTCCCCGGTATACCAGGCCTCGAGAATCGCGGGAACGTGTTCCGCCTCCCAGCTCATCGTGACCGGACGCCCGTTCTGAAGCACGAGCACGACCGGCGTACCCGTATCGTATACGGCTGTTAACAACTCGAGCTGAGCGCCCGGCAGGTCGAGGCTGGAACGGTCGACGCCTTCCCCGCACGTCTTGTTGGAATCCCCGAGAGCGACGATGGCCACATCGGCTTGCTTGGCGATCTCGACGGCTTCCTGAATACCTTCCGAGGCCAAGTTCCAACCGAGCAAGACGGATACGCCGTTCGTATCTTTGCGATATTCCAAGCGTACGTCATACTCGCGATCCGCGATTAAATCGACGGCAACGCAGCGCGTAGCCTGTTTGTCCCGGCCCCATCCATCCACGATGAGACTGTCGTCCAACCATAGCCGCATGCTATCTTGACTGATCGTACCTAAAAACCCTTTGACGTCATGTTTAGGAACGAGTTTGCCGGTCCAGCGAACGGAGAAGTCGAACGCAGGGACACTTCGGTCGGGTTTGGCGAGCGCCCAATTGAAGTTGACCGATGAATCCGTTCGTGCCATAACGGGCTCGCCCTCCAACGCAGGGTTCGCGAAATATTCCCCGAACAAGCCGGATCCGCCGCGTCCGTCCGTTAAACATTCCGAAGGAATCGCATCTAATTCATCCGTCAGAATTCCCGTTCCTCTGGCATACAGTACCGTTGTTTCCGGCGAGACCAGCTTTCCTATGCCTCCAAGCACGGTAACGGGCTCGAAGCCTTCGATATATGGCGTATAATCCCCTAGCCGGGCGACGTTCGCGCTCGGACCGATGACGGCGACGCGGGACAACGTCTTCCTCAGCGGTAAAAGACCGCTTTCGTTTTTCAGCAGCACGATCCCTTCCCTGGCGGCTTGCCGAGCGATATCCGCATGCCCCACGCAGCGAACGACGCTCTTATATAGATCCGGCTTTATGTACGGGCGCTCGAACAAACCGAGCATGAACTTAGCCCGCAACACTCGCGCGACCGCGACGTTCACGACCTCCTCGGGCAACTCTCCGTCGGTGACCATTTCGACGATCGCATCCTGATAGACGTCATGCGGGAAGTCGTAATACTGCATGTCGTTGCCGGCCGCGAGCGCTTGGCGAATCGCTTCCTTATCGGAGCCCGCAGTGCGATGCGCCGACCGTAATCTCGCAATGGCTCCCAGATCGGAACGCACGAATCCCGGCAGGTTCCATTTTCCGCGCAAAACGCCCGTTAATAGACTCTCGTCCGATGCGCACGGTACGCCGTCGATCGAGTTATAGGAGCACATCGCGTTCGCCGCGCCGCCTTCGACGAAGGCCGCTTCGAACACGGGCATGTAATACGTCTCGATCTCGTTCTTCCCAAGCGAGACCGGAGATTGGTTCAAGCCGCTCTCCGGAACGCCGTGCACGGCGAAATGCTTCGGCTCGGCGATGACCGTATGGTCCGTCGCGAGGCTGTCGCCCTGCAACCCTTTTACCATCGCGACCGCCAAGCGGCTTGCCAGGTGCGTGTCTTCGCCGAAGGTCTCCTCGACCCGTCCCCATCTCGGTTCGCGAGCAAGATCGAGCACGGGCCCGAACGTCTCGTGAATGCCAAAGCTTCTCGTCTCCGCCGCGATCGCCTTGCCGATTTCCCCGACGATGTCGGGATTCCATGTCGAAGCCATCGAAATCATATGCGGGAACACGGTAGTCCCGGGTCTGAGCAAGCCGTGAAGCGCCTCTTCGCTGAATAAAATCGGAATGCCTAGGCGAGTCTGCTCGACGGAGTATTGCTGAAGCTGATTGTTGACTTTCGCAGTCCCGTACAGATCGTGGATGCAGCCGACTCCGTCCTCGCCGACGATACACATCACCTTGTCCCATAAAATTTGGGCGTCGTTCGCCATGACGGTGTTCATGCAAGGATGCGTCGCGCTCATGAACGAAGCTCCGAAATATTGGTCGAGCTGGCGCGCTTTTTCCCTTAACGTCATTCTGGACAGCAGGTCTTCGATCCGGTCCTCGACGGACGCATCCGGGTTGCGATACAAGGCGACTTCCTTCTTCGTATCGTTCATGTTAGGACGTTCCCCCTTCGCGAAATGAAAGCGCTATACAAAATGAATATCTTAACTATAGAAAAAAACCCCCGACATTTCTTGTCAGGGGTTACGAACGGGTCGTCATTTTTTGTTGCGATAGGCGGAAGGGGTGCTTCCGGTCACCTTCTTGAACACGCGATTGAACGTCTCGATGCTCCCGAAACCCGCGCGAAAAGCGATCTCGGTGACGGATTCCTCGTGTTCGGATAGCAATTCCATGGCTACGTTCGTTCGGTACGTGTTGACGTAATCGACGAAATTCGAACCGGTGGCCTCTTTAAAGAAACGGGAGAAGTAGGTGACGCTGAAGCCGGACACGTCCGCGGCGCTCTGCAAGGTGATCTCGTTTCCATAGTCCGCTTCGATGTACTTCAGTACCTTGTCCAGTCGCTCCAACTGCTCCAGCCGCTTTATTTTCTCCTGATGGGAGTAAGCTTCCATCGGAAGATGCCGGATGATGGCGGCGGCAAGATCGTTCATTCTTGCTTTAATGACAAGCTCGTGCCCGGGCTTTCTCTCGCTCCATTCTTCATAGATCGCGAGAATCGTTCGCTCCATGAAGCCGTGCAGATGAGCCTTACCCCCGTAGATCCCATTCCCGGCAACCGAATCGGAAGAAGCGCTCAGGAATGGAGAGACGAACCGATGGCCGAAAATAAGATCCGAATACGCATCGAAAAAGGACTTGCCGAGTTGAAGAATGATTTTATTGCAGCCGAGAGGATTGGGAACGTAGTGGTGCAGCTCGCATGAGCCGATGAACAGCAGGTCTCCAGGAGACAGGGAATAAAGGCTTTGGTTAATGCCGATTTGCATTTCCCCGTGCAGGACGTAGACGATCTCGATCTCCTGATGCCAATGCGTAGGGAAGCCGTCTTCGACGGTGCTGACGATGATCTTGAGCGGATTTTTCTGCTGAAGGGCGATTTTCTCATGCCAAGGATTCATGGTCTCGACCCTCCGGAATTGACTCTTTTATCCATATACTAGCCTATTTGATAGCGAGGGACAAGCGTCGGACAGCGCGATTGCGACAATCGGAAAGCCCTATATTCCCGCTTAAATCGCGGTTTTTCCGACAAATTCCGATGGGAAAAAGGATGCGGATCAACAAGCTAATATTAGACTGCAAAAGCCAAGTTTCACTCCTGTTTTGCCCTCGCGGGGTTACTGTAACATGGGATGAAAGAAGGATAGCAAGAGTACAACGCGAGAGGTGATTGTCGGTGGGAAGCATCACGTTTAACCATGTGTTCAAACAATACAAAGGGGAGTCGCGCCCGGCTGTCAACGACTTCCACCTGTCCATCGAAGAAGGGGAATTCCTCGTGCTCGTCGGTCCTTCGGGCTGCGGCAAGTCGACGACGCTGCGCATGCTCGCGGGACTGGAAGAGATCAGCGACGGGGAACTGTATATCGACGATAAATTCGTGAACTACGTGTCGCCGAAAGACCGGGATATCGCCATGGTATTCCAGAACTATGCCTTATACCCGAACCTGACGGTATACGAGAATATCGCGCTCGGCCTCAAGCTGCGCAAAACCGCGAAATACGACATCGAGCTCCGCGTCAACCGAGTGGCGAAAATATTGGAAATCTCGCATTTGCTGGACCGTAAGCCCAGCCAACTGTCCGGCGGTCAGAAGCAACGCGTCGCCCTGGGCCGCGCCATCGCCAGGGAACCGCAGGTGTTCCTCATGGACGAACCGTTGTCGAACCTCGACGCCAAGCTGCGGGCGCAGACCCGTGCGGAAATCATCAAGCTTCAGAGCGATCTGAAGCGCACGATGGTGTACGTGACCCACGATCAGGTGGAAGCGATGACGATGGGCACGCGGATCGTCGTCATGAAGGACGGAGTCATTCAACAGGTCGCTCCGCCGCGCCAGCTCTACGACGAGCCCTCTAATCTATTCGTTGCGGGCTTCATCGGTTCGCCGCAGATGAACTTCGTCAACGGCACGGTCACGCTTGAAGAAGGAAGCTATTTTTTCTCCAACAAGCGGATGAAGTTGCTCATTCCTCGCCGTTACGACGATCAGTTCAAACGGATGGACAGGAGCGTACGCAACGTCGTGCTAGGCGTTCGGCCGGAGCACGTCATTCTTAAAGCGGAAGAAGCGGACGACGAGGAGAGAGGGTTCGTCTCGTCGTCCGTGCAGATGACCGAAGTAACCGGAGCGGATTCCTACGTGTACGTCAACGTGGGGGAATCGAAGATTATCGCCCGCACCGATCCCGGAATTACGTACCGCAAGGACGATAAACCTGCAATCGGTTTCAATATGGCGAAGATTCATTTCTTCGACGAGAATACGGGCGCGTCGTTAGCAATCGGGGGAGATGAAGGATGAGGAAGGCTCTCAAACCCCGCATCGTCATTCGTTTGCTCATTGCCGCGATCGTCCTGTTCGGCGCGATTCGTTGGTTTTCCGGATCCGATCCAGTCATCTACGCGTCGAGCGTCAGCGCATCCCAGTTGCTTAGCTACAAGGACGAAGGCGACAAGCTTCCGTATGCCAAGCTCATGACAGACAATAAGGTCGATCCGTCGGCGGAGCAGGCGCTTCTGCCGATCGCGATCAACGCTAACGAATTCGCCGCCGCGGACCCGAAGGCAATGCTCGAGAAGACGAACGATGCGGACGGACCGGCGCTCAATTGGAACAACGCCGAGGGCTGGGTCGAATGGACGTTCGACGTAGCCGCAGCCGGATGGTATGAGCTCCAACTGGACTACAAACCATTGCCGGGAGGCAATACGGCCGTTATTCGCGGCATTCAGATCGACGGCAAATTCCCGTTCGCCGAATCCGAGCATCTCGAATTCCAGCGCATATGGAAGGACGCCAAATACCCGTACGACAAAAACGACATCGGCATGCAGATCCGTCCTCAGCAGACGGAACTCGTAGGGTGGACGACGAAAGCGGTCGCGGATTTCTCGATTTCTTCGACGCCGCTCCTTTATCGATTGGAGTCGGGCAAGCATACGCTCAGGCTAGTCGGCGAGAGAGAACCCGTGGCGTTGCGCAACTTGACGTTCCAGCCGCCGAAGCCGACGAAGTCTTACGCGGAATACGCTTCCTCGTTTCCTCCGGAAACGCCGGAAGAGAGCTGGTACGCGACCGTCGAAGCGGAAAATTTCCAGCGCAAATCGAGCCTGGCCATCCAGACGGATCACTGGTCGGAGCCTTATATTTCGCCGGATCCGAAAGGAAGGATCACGTACAACGTGCTTGGCGGCGCGAGATGGCGTCTGCCCGGGGAGTGGGTCGAATGGAAAATCTCCGTTCCGAATGACGGTTGGTACGAGATCGACCTCAAAAACTTCCAAAACTACCGCAACGGTTTCCGCGCATATCGGACGATCGAGATCGACGGCGAGACGCCGTTCAGCGAGCTCTATCATTTCGGGCTCGATTACCACAAAGAGTTCCTGATCACGACGATCGCGGACGCGGACGGCAAGCCGTATCGTTTCTATCTCAAGAAAGGCGATCACGCGATCCGGATGACGGCCGACTCCTCGGAGCTTCAGCCGGTCAACTTGGCCTTGAAGGAAACGCTTGAGCAACTGGCCGCGTTCGACAGACACATCCGTCTCATCACGGGAAACTACAGCGTCAAGGCTTTCGACGCGAACATGGACTCCACGCGCACTTGGGACATGGCGAAATTCGATCCCGACGTGGACAAAAAGATGCAAGGCTTCATCGATAACCTTCGGAACATTCAAGACTATATTAACGGTCTGAACAAGAAAGATTCGGATTTGTCGGAAGCGATCAAAGTGTCCGTCGGAATGCTCGAGAAGCTGAAGAACGACGTGAACAACATTCCGAACAAGATAGACGATTTCGCGACGATCCAAAGCAAGATCGGAACGTGGATGTCCACGCTGACGCAGCAACCGTTGTTGTTCGACTTCATCGTCGTGCGGACGCCGGGAACGAAGACCGGCTTGAAGGAGCCTACGCCGTTATCGCGCATTCCATACTCGCTTGTGGACTTCGGTCGCTCTTTCTACATGGATTACGACAATCGCAAGAGCAACGAGAAGGAAGCCATTACGATCTGGATTCAACGAGGCCGCGATTACGCGGACTTGCTACGCGAATTGGTCGATCAGGAATTCACGCCGAAGACGGGCATCCAGGTCAACATTAACCTTATGCCGAATCCGAACCAGCTCGTGCTCGGCAACGCCGCGGGCGACGTTCCGGACATCGCGCTCGGCATCGGCGAAGCCACGCCGGCGGACTTCGCGATGCGGAACGCGGTCGAAGATCTATCCAAGTATCCGGGCTTCGACGAAGTGAAAAACCGCTTCATTCCGGGGGCGAGCCGCTCGCTTGATTACAACGGCGGAACATACGGGTTGCCGGAAGTCGAGAATTTCCAGGTTCTTTTCTACAGGACGGATATTTTCGAACGATTGAAGCTGAAAGTTCCGGACACTTGGGACGACGTCTTCAACATACTGCCGACTCTCCAGGAGAACGGGATGACGATGAACTATCCGAAGGCGGACTTCTCCACGATGTTCTTCGAGAACGGCGCCGAAGTGTATTCGCCCGAAGGATTGAAGGCGAACTTGGCCTCGAATGAAGGGCTTAAGGCATTCCAACGCTGGACGGATCTTTACCGCAAATATAATCTCCCGATCGACATCCCGGCGTTTTTCCAGCATTTCCGCGATGGAGATATACCGATCGGGGTCGCCGACTTCAGTACTTACGTGCAGTTGCAGGTCGCCGCTCCGGAAATTACGGGCCACTGGGCGATCGCGCCGCTGCCCGGCATCAAGCAACCGGACGGCAAGGTTGCGAGATGGTCGCCGCAGAGCTTATCGGCGGCGATGATCATGAAGAAAAGCGAGAAAAAGGACCAAGCCTGGGAGTTCCTGAAATGGTGGACATCCGGCGAGGCGCAGGCGCAATACGCCAAGGACATCGAATCTTTCTACGGCATCGAATTTAGGTGGAATACGGCGAACGTCGACGCGATGAAGTCGTTGTCGTGGCCGGCCGAGGATCTCAAGGCGATCCGCGAGCAAGCTCGCTGGGCAAAGAACATGCCTTACGTGCCCGGCTATTACTTCCTATCGCGGGAGATGGAATTCGCATGGAACCGCACCGTGTTCGACGGGATGCCCGCGGAGGAGTCGCTCGAGAAAGCCCAGATCAGCCTGCAGCGGGAAATGAACCGACGGCAGAAGGACTTCGGCATCGACCCCAAAGATAATCTAGGCATCCGGCAAATCCAGCAGCCTTACGAATGGGAGGAATCTAAGCCATGAATACGGAGCTTTCTCCCGGCTTAACCAAAATCGTACCGCAATCGTCCATCAGGTTGAAATGGAACCGGTTCTGGCGGGAAATCCGGCGCGACAGCTTCTGCTACTTGTTTCTCGCGCCTTTCCTGATCTGCTTCACCGCATTCATCGTCATCCCGGTCATCATGGCCGCCACGCTGGGCTTCACGTCCTACGATGGATTCGGTTCGCTGCGGTTCATCGGGTTCGACAACTATATCATGCTGTTCACGCAAGACGTCGTGTTCTTGACCAAAGCGTTGCCGAACACGTTCATGTTCGCGCTTATCGTCGGTCCCGGCGGCTATGCGCTAGCCTTCCTGTTCGCTTGGCTGATTCATCAGCTGCCGATCCGCATCCGCGATTATTACACGCTCGCGTTCTACGCGCCGTCTATGGCGGGAGGCGTAGCGCTGTCGGTCGTCTGGATCGCGGCGTTCAGCGGAGACCGCGTCGGATACTTGAATAACTTTTTGTTGACCATGGGCTGGATCGATAATCCGATCATTTGGCTGCAGAACCCCAAATATTTGCTCAATATCATGATCATCGTGTCCCTCTGGATCAGCTTCAGCGTCGGTTTCCTCGCGATGCTGGCGGGCTTGCAGACGGTTAACCGGGAATTGTACGAAGCGGGCAGGATCGACGGCATTTCCAACCGGCTTCAGGAAGTGTTCTACATCACGGTTCCTTCGATGAAGCCGCAGATGCTGTTCTCCGCGGTTATGACGATCGTGACGACGCTGAAGGCGGGCGCCATCTCTACCCAGTTAACGGGTTTGCCTATCACCCCGCAATATTCGGGCCACTTGATCATTAACCACATCGACGATTATGCGTTCATTCGCTTCGAACTCGGTTACGCTTCGTCCGTCTCGGTTATGTTGCTGATCGTCAGCTACTTTGCCATGAGATTCGCGTACCGGCTGTTCGGCTCGAAGGAGGAGGCGTAACCGATGCTTTTAAGCAGACTTCGCAGAATTACGTTTTTCGATTTCGCGCTGGTTCTCGGATTTACCGCCCTTGCCGCGTTTATGTCGCTTCCGATCATCTTTATTTTGAACCATGCGTTTAAGCCGACGAACGAGCTGTTTCTGTTTCCGCCGCGCTTCTTCGTGCAAAATCCGACGTTCAGCAACTTCGAGCAATTGTTCCTCCACGCTACGAACGCGACGGTCCCATTTAGCCGTTACGTGTTCAACAGCGTTGTGGTAGTGACGATGACCCTCGTCAGCGTCATTGTCGTCAGCACGATGGCCGCATACGTACTCGCCAAGTACCGGTTCCATTTCAAGCAGATCATTCTGTCGATGATTACGCTGTCCCTCATGTTCGCGCCGGAGACGGTCGGCATTCCGAGGTATCTGATCATTAGCGGCATTCATTTGAACAATACGTATCTCGGTCACGTTTTGCCTGCGCTCGCTTCTCCTATCGCGGTATTCATGCTCGTCGGCTTTATATCGCAAATTCCGAACGAGTTGCTCGAGGCGGCCAAGATCGACGGAGCCAGCCATGTCGGCATCTTCGCGAGAATCGTGCTGCCATTGTCGGTGCCCGCGATCGCGACGATCTCGATCTTCACCTTTCAAGGCGTGTGGGGCGACGTGGAAACGTCGACGTTGTTCATGCAGGACGAAACGATGCGAACGCTCGCCTTTTACGTGAACAGCTTGCTCAGCGGTTTGCAGAACAGCGTGGCCGCGCAGAACGTGGCGGCCGCTGCCGGCTTGCTCATGTTCATCCCGAACTTGATTATTTTCTTGCTCTTCCAGCGAAAAGTGCTTGAAACGATGATCCATTCCGGAATCAAGTAATTCCATCAGCAAAGGAAGTCGTAACGATGAAGAGATTGCTTGCTTTCCTGCTTCTGGCGACGACGGCTTTGCTCGTCGCGCCGGGAACGTCGCTCGCGAGGTTGCCTTATCCGACCAACTTCTACGACGGCTCGCAGTGGCTGCGCATTCAGGCGGTCTATACCCCCGCGGCCGCTTTCGGAGCCGATCTGGAGGAGCCGGTCGACTTGCAGGTCGGACCGGACGACAAAGTATACGTGGCCGATAAGAAAACCGACAAGGTCGTCGTGCTGGGAACCGACGGACAACCGATCCGGACGCTCGGGGACGAGGAGGACGGTCCCGGCAAGCTGAGCGGACCGGAAGGCGTATTCGTCACCTCGGATAACCTTGTATATGTAGCCGATACCGGCAATCAGCGGATCGCCGTATTCGGCGCGGACGGCGCATTCGTTCGGGAATACAAAAAACCGGAAACGACGTTGCTCGCTTCTCAGCGTTTCGTGCCGGTGAAGCTCGTCGTAGACCGGCGAGGCGTCATGTACGTCCAAACAAGTTCATCTTACCAGGGGCTACTCCGGATGAGCCAAGACGGAGAGTTCATGGGCTACTTCGGCGCGAACAAAGCCCAGCAGTCCGTGCTTAGCTGGGTCAAGAAGCTCATCCTCAACAAGGAACAACTGGCGAAGGAAACCCCGAATTTGCCGAAGCCGATCACGAACGTCTCGATCGATCAGGACGGTTTCATCTACACGTCTACGGGCGGAGATTACGGCAAGGGGGCCATCCGCAAGCTGAACGCCGGCGGCGTCGATTCGTTCAAGAACAAGACGTTGGAGCATGGACACGGCATCGTGGATACCGCGATCGACAAAGAAGGATTCTTGTATAACGTGGACATGGATTCGGCAAGGGTCAACATCTACGATCGCAACGGCAAAGCGTTGTTCGCGTTCGGCTTTATCGACAACAATACGCAACAATACGGAGTGCTCGGATTTCCTACGGGTCTCGGCGTCGATTCGAAATACAACATCTGGATCGCCGATAGCCGGACGAAGACGATTCAGAAGTACGCGAGAACGGAATTCGGCAGCGACGTTCTGAGCGCGCTCGTGCTCTACATGGATGGAAAATACGAGGAAAGCAAGCCTTACTGGGAACGCGTCGACGCCCGGAACGAGATGTATACCGGCATCTACCAGGGACTTGGCAAAGTGTATTTGCACGAAGGCAAATACGGCGACGCTCTCGATTATATGAAGGAAGCTTTCGATAAGGACGGTTATTCCAAAGCGTTCTGGGAAGTCCGTCTCGACTGGCTGCAGAATCACTTCGTCGGGCTGGCCGGGGGATTGGTCGCATTTTTCGCCGTCGTCACGTTAGGGGTTCGATGGCTGCGCAAATGGCTCGGCCGCAAGAAGTTTTCCGAGTTCTGGAGCAAGCAATTGACCGACCTGAGAACGTTCGGATTCACGATGTTCCATCCGTACCAAGGCTTCTACAAGCTCAAGGAGACGAAGGTGTCGCCTTTGGTGACGATTCTCATTCTAGTCGCCGTGCTGCTCGTCAAAATCTTGTCGGTATACGAGACCGGATTTTTGTTCCATCCCGTGGATTTGTCGCAGATCGATTTGGTCCGGGAGCTCGAATTTTTCGTTCTGCCCTGGATTACTTGGATTATCGCGAACTATCTCGTCTGCAGCGTAAAGGACGGCGAAGGAAAATTCAGGGAAGTCGTCCAGGGCAGCACGTTCGCGCTTATGCCGTACTTGTTCTTCTCGGTACCGCTTCTCGTGCTGTCCAACGTCGTGACGCTCGACGAGAAGGTCATTATCGGCACGCTAACCTCGGTTATGACTCTATGGCTGGGCGCGATGTTCATCGTCATGACGCAAGTTATCCATAACTTCGACTTTATGGAGACGATCAAGAATTCGGCGATTACGGTATTCGCTATCGGTACGATCTGGCTGTTCGGGTTCATCGTATTCGGCCTCTCTTACAACTTGTACGACTTCTTCTATCAGCTTTACAAAGAGGTGAGTTTCTATCGTTAACTTCATCAAGCGCCTATCCCTTCGCGTAAAGCTGATTTCGATCGCGGTTCTTATTCTGATCGTTTACTTGCTGAGCTTTTTCCTTCGCGGCGGAACGCCTAGCGCCGCGGAGACATTCGCTAAAGCCGGGATAAACGTTGCGGAGGCTGCGCATGCGGCCTTGTACCAGGGCGAAGCTTGGAAGCCGAAACCCGGCGCGGACGGATTCGCCTTGGCGCTGGAGAACGAGTCTTATGCGCTTTATATCAGGCCGGACGACACGCAGATCGCGGTCGTGAACAAGCGCAACGGCTACCGATGGACCAGCAATCCGACGGAGGAACAGCTTAAAGAAGAGAAAACCAAGGGCTTGCCGCTGCAAAATCTGAAATCGCCTTTCGCATTGGTGTTCGTCATGACCCAAGGCAAAGACCAGACGATTCGGGATACGTTAAACGTTTCTTCGCCGAAGATGGAAGTAGCTATGATCAAGAACGACAAAGGCGTACAAATCTCTTACTGGTTCCCGGAAAAGAAAATCGGATTGGCGATTCAATACGAGCTGACGACGCAAGGGTTGAAGGTAAGGGTACCGACCGACGGCATCCGCGAAGAAGGCGAATTCGTCGTCTTCACGCTCGACCTGTTGCCGTATTTCGGAGCCGCTACCTCTAAGGAAGACGGTTACCTGTTCGTGCCCGACGGTCCGGGCGGCTTGATCCGTTTCGATTCCGAGCAGGCCGATATTTCCCGCGGCTACAACCACGAGGTATACGGTTCGGAGATTACGAACATGGCGAACTACACGAGGTCCGGCGAGCGAAGGGAAGATATCGCCTACCCGGTATTCGGCGTGAAGAAGGGCGACAACGCATACGTGGCCGTGCTCACCCAAGGAGGGGATTCGGCGAACATCAGCGCGATGCCGCCGGGCTTGAAGACTTCCTTCTACAACGTGAACTCGAATCAGATCTATCGCGAGGAGTACCTGTACCAAGTCAGCCGGTTGTCGACGCCGACGAAGGCCAACCAGAAACAACGACTGGATAGGGACCGAGAGGTCGAATACCGCTTCCTGACCGGGGAAGATGCTGGTTACGTCGGCATGGCGAAGTCTTACCGCGAGTATCTGAAGGCGAACGGACAATTGACGCAAACTCTGAAGCCGGTTTCGCACGCGCCGATGTACCTGAAGATCTTCGGCGGCAATTTCAGGGAAGCTTACAACCGGATCCAGTACGTTACCGCGACGACGTTCCCCCAGGCGACGGAAATCGTCAAGTCGTTAAAGGATAAGGGGATGACGAACGCCAAGGTCATCTACTACGGTTGGCAGGATCAGGGCGACTACAACATGGAGAAACGATTCCCGATAGAGAAATCGCTCGGAGGGGATTCGGAAGCCAAGAAGTTCGTCTCGGAGATGAAGAAGGAGAACATCGACGTCATTTTCCAAGACGATTTCTCCTGGATCGACTCGGCGTCGGCCTCTTCGGGCAAGAACAACGCCATTCGCGGAATCGACGGCACGGCGTTCGACGGCTACGGGTGGTACATGGCGAAGCCGGAAAAGACGGTCCGCGAAGCTTACGACACGATCGACAAGCTCAAGGACATCGGCGTGGCGGGAATCCACTACAATATGCTCGGCGAGGTGCCGTTCAACGATTACGATCCTTCGGGCATCAGAACCCGGGAATATACGATCGATGCCTACAAAGGCTTGCTCGACTATACCCGCAAGCAGCTCGGATCGGCTAGCGTCTACCGCGGCAACGCCTATGCGGTCGGCAGCGTCGATTACATCGATTATTTCCCGAACGAATCCAGCTACGACTTCATGATCGGCGAAACGGTGCCGTTCTACCCGATCGTGCTGCACGGGTACGTGCCTTATTCGTTCGATGAAGGCAACTTGCGCAACAACGTCGAGGACGAATTCCTGAAAGCTATCGAATACGGCGCGATCCCGACCTACTTCCTGACTTACAAGGATTCGCGCGATCTGAAATACGTCGCTTCTTGGTTGTTCAGCAGCCAATACGAGAAATGGGCCGATAGGCTCGTCAAGGAATATAAAGATTTCGATGCTTTGTCCGGCTTGTTCTCGCAGACGATCGTCAATCACGAGAAGCTGACCGCAAACCGATTCGTTACGACTTACGAGGATGGCACTAAAGTGATCGTCGATTACGGCAACAAGTCCTTCAAGGTGGAGAAAGGAGGAGGGGCATGACAACCCAGACGAAACAAAGACGCAAGCAGGCGCTCCTCCACCGAACGGGAAGCTATGGCAAAGGCTTGTTGTTCATGCTTCCTTGGTTGATCGGTTTCTGCGCGTTCGTCGTTATCCCGATCGGTTGGTCGATCTTCATGTCTTTCAATAAAGTGAAGATCGTTCCGGGCGGGTTTAAGTACGAATGGCTTGGGTTGCAAAATTTCCGCGATGCTTTCCTGAAGGACAACAATTTCCCGGTCGACCTGATTACGTACTTTCAAGAAATGCTGCTCATGGTTCCGATCATCGTCATCTTCGCGCTCATGATCTCTCTTATGCTGAATCAACGTTTTCCGGGCCGGTTCATCTACCGCGCGCTCTTCTTCCTGCCCGTTATTTTCGCCACGGGCCAGGTGCTGTCGGAATTGTTCGTGCAAGGCGCCGGCGAGGTTCCTTTCATTCAGCAATATAACCTGGAGACGATCGTAGACCAATACGTCGGTCCGGAGCTTGCGAAGACGGTCATGAACGTGCTCGAGAAAGTCATTCTGATTTTGTGGTACTCCGGCGTCCAAATCCTGATCTTCATCGCGGGCTTCCAGACGATCTCCCCGACGATCTATGAGGCGGTACGCATCGACGGCGCATCCCCATGGGACAGCTTCTGGAAAATCACGCTGCCGGCCAGCATTCCGTTCATCAGCCTGAACGTGCTGTATACGATCATCGATCTGTTCACGTTCCCGCAAAATCCGATCCTCAAGTACATCAAAGAAAACATGATCAAAGTGGATACCGGGTACGGATACGCGAGCGCGATGGCCTGGATCTATTTCGGGTTCATCTTCATTCTGATCGCCGTCGTCCTATGGCTGTTCGAACGAACGATGAGAACAAGGAGGGGGCGTTCATGAATCCCGCAACGATACTGGAAAAAGTAAAGGTTCAAATTTTGGGATTGCTATGGAACCGTAAGTCTCAGAAGGTCAAGATGATCGTCCTAGGACGAAATCTCTCGGATGGATTGCTGGCAAAGCTGATTATTTACGCGCTGCTGTCGATCGTCGCCTATCTCTACTTGCAGCCTTTACTGTACATGGTCAGCACGATGCTTAAGAACAGCGTCGACCTGAACGACCCGACGGTCAAATGGATTCCCCGCGTCGTGACGTGGGAGAACATGACCAAGGCGCTGAAGGGGATGCAGTATCCCGAAGCCATCAAGAACACGGCGCTCATCGCGCTGGCTTGCTCCGCGTTTCAAGTCATCATCTGCGCGATGACGGGTTACGCCCTCGCGCGGCTGAACGTGCCTTTCAAGGGCTTGATCACCGGGCTTGTCATCTTAACGTTCCTAATTCCGCCGCAGGTCATCATCATTCCGCTTTACGTCATTTACAGCAAGCTGCATCTGCTTAACACGATTTACGTGTTCTTGATTCCGGCCGTATTCGGGCAAGGGCTCAAGGCAGGGTTGTTTATCCTCATTTTCCGGCAGTTTTTCCGGGCACAGCCGATCAGTCTAGAGGAAGCGGCCAAGCTGGACGGCGCTTCCACGGCCAGATTGTTCTTCGGCATCATGCTGCCGCTCGCCCGTTCGGCTTGCCTGGTCGTGTTCCTGTTCTCGTTCATCTGGTATTGGAACATGTACTACGAGCCATCGGTGTTCTTGGCGAAAGGATTCACCCCGTTGTCGATCCGCCTGGATAACTTGGAGAACGTTCTGAACCCTTCGTTACTTGGCAATACGCACTTCATCACCGATCCGGTAACGGAGGCGACGAAGATGGCCGCGGCGTTCATGATCATCCTGCCGCCGATCGTCGTGTTTATGTTCCTCCAGCGATGGTTCGTCACGGGAATCGAAAGAACGGGAATCGTGGAATAAGGAATTGCGAACTTAAGGGTATGACTTGAGGGGAGTGATGCCTAGCAAGGTCAAGCCTCATCGCTTTGCCCGTTTACGCAAGGGGACTTATACGCAACTCAAACAACCATTATTAGGGGAGGAAATACAAAGTGAAAAACAAACGCGCGTTATCGTGGATGCTCAGTATCGTCTTAATGTGTTCTTTCGTCCTGTCGGCATGTTCCGGCGGCAATAAAGATTCCGGAAACGGAGGCGACGCTTCGAATAGCGCAAGCGTCAGCCCGAGCTCGAGCGCTTCGGAAAGCGCAACGGCCTCCGATGAAAAACACGATCCCGTAACGCTCAAATTCATTTCTTGGAAAGACACGTACAACGGTCTATACGATCTGTTTCACCAGAAGTACCCTTGGATCACGATCGAGCAAGTACCGGTTAACGGCCAGCCGATCATGGGCATCATCCAGGCGATGGAAGCCGCGGGAACGCCGGCGGACGTATCCGAGATCGATCAAGATTTGATCGCTTTCGATCAAAACCAGCTTCTTGAAGACTTGACCCCATATATCGAGAAAAGCACGATCATGCAAGGCGTGTCGTTGCCGCAAGGCTTCTACGACACGATGACTTTCAATAACAAGAAGTTAGCGGTACCGATGGTCGACGTGCCGATGTGGATTCTGGTCAACAAGGATCTGCTGGCGAAGCATGGCGTAGAAATGCCTGCCAACGACTGGACTTACGATGACTTCCGTAACGTGGCCAAGAAAATAACGGATCCGGATGCCGGGGAGTTCGGCTTGACGACGCAAGCCGAGTTCCAAATGCGTTTGCTGAGCACGAAAGCCGTCGCCGACGGACATGCGGCCAACCTACAATACATGAACGAAGATCTTACGCAGAGCGTCATGAACTCGCCTGAAGTCATGTCGGACGTTAAATGGCTTCAGGAATTCGTTACGAAAGACGGGTCCATGCAAAGCAATGATGCGGCAACGGCTTCCGGTAACGTGTCCAGGGAGTTCAAGAACGGTAAAACGGGCTTCGCGATCGGCGGAGACTGGGTGCTGCCAGGCTTGAAAAAAGAAGCCAAATTCAATTGGGACGTTCTGCCGTTCCCTCGCGGCACGCAAAGCCAACCGGGCTATACGATCTACGGCCCTCTTTCGTTGCTCGCGGGCTCGAAACATAAAGAAGAAGCGTTCCTGTGGCTAAGCTTCCAATTCACGATGGAAGCGCAGAAGTGGAAAATCGACCAAGGCGCGAACGCGTCCGTTATCGATCCTGCTCTGACCGCTTACTACGACGAAACGGAAATGTGGAAGGGCAAAAACACGGAAGCGGTCAAAATCGCCAAAGAAAACGCGAAGATCCAACCGGGCCTTACGGTTCCCGGATGGGGAGAGTATAACTGGAATAACATCATGAACGATATTATTTTCGGAACCCGGGACATTAACGATATCATTCCGGAGACGGAAGCTTGGAACAAGAAAACGCTCGAGCTGGCCGCCTCTTTGAAATAAGGCATCGGCTTGAACGGGGGAGCGGGAATGATTCCGCTCCCTTTCTTGAATTTCCCCATACATCGGTATGGTTGGCTGAGGAGAGGGACGGCATGCGAGAGAAATCGGGAGGAATCGGCCGACTGCGCTACGATCGACCCGCATCGGCATGGGAGGAAGCGTTCCCGATCGGGAACGGGCGTCTCGGGGCCATGGTATTCGGGAGCCCGCGGGAAGAGCGGATCGCGCTCAACGAGGATAGCGTTTGGTATGGCGGGCCGAGCGACAGGAACAATCCGGACGCGCTGGCCAACGTAGGGATGGTGCGCGAGCTGATCGCGGCCGGTCGGCCGGGAGAAGCGCAAGAGCTGTCCGCGCTCGCGTTGTCCGGGGTGCCGGAATCGCAGCGGCATTATATGCCGCTCGGGGACTTGCGACTGAGCTTCCGCGGCCATGCGGGAGAAGATACGGACTATCGTCGGGAATTGGATCTGGGCGAAGGGATCGTCAAGATCGGCTATCGGGCCGGAGGCGTCTCGTACGAGAGGGAATCGTTCGCGAGCTATCAAGACCGGGCGATCGTGCTTCGATTGACATCGGATCGGCCGGGAGGAATATCGCTTAGAGCGAAGTTGACGCGCGGACCGACGAACCGTTATTACGACGAGCTATCGAAATCGGAGGACGGCCGGACGATCGTCATGCGCGGCAATTGCGGCGGCGCCGGGGGCTCGGATTTCCGGACGGTGCTTCGAGCGGACTTGGAGGGCGGAACCCTAAGTATCATCGGCGAGACGATGATCATCGAGCAAGCGGACAGCGCGACGCTGATTGTGACGGCGGCGACCTCGTTCCGGCATGCGGATCCCGAAGCGGAGGCGATTCGCGCCGCGGATGAAGCAAGCGCCAAAGGTTATGCCGGGCTCAGGGAAAGCCATCGAAAGGACTTTCGCTCTCTGATGGAGCGGGTTAGTCTCCGTATAGGAGGCGGAACCGACGAGGAAGGCTTGGGGGAATTGACGACCAAGGCGCGACTGAATCGGGTGAAGGAAGGTCGCGCCGATGCGGGGCTGGCCGCGCTTTATTATCAGTTCGGGCGATACTTGCTCGTCTCTTGCAGTCGTCCGGGGTCGTTGCCCGCCACGCTTCAAGGCATATGGAACGAGCATATGCTCCCTCCTTGGGATAGCAAATATACGATCAACATCAATACCCAGATGAATTATTGGCCCGCGGAGAGCGGAAATCTAGCCGAATGTCACGAGCCGCTGTTCGACTTGCTGGAGCGCATGCGCGAGCCGGGAAGAAAAACCGCGCAAGCCATGTACGATTGCGGCGGATTCGTCGCGCATCACAATACGGACATCTGGGCGGACACCGCGCCGCAGGATATTTACATTCCGGCGACTTATTGGCCGATGGGAGCCGCATGGCTTTCCCTCCATCTCTGGGAGCACTACGCTTTCGGCAAGGATCTCGCCTTTCTGTCGAAGGCGTATCCGACGATGAGGGAAGCCGCCGAGTTTTTCGTCTTTTTCCTGAAGGAGCGGGAAGACGGAACAGTCGTAACGACTCCGTCCGTTTCTCCGGAAAATACGTATATCCTTCCCGGTGGCGAGTCGGGAACGCTTTGCGAAGGGCCTGCGATGGACAGCCAAATTTTGCACGAATTGTTTACGTCCTGTATCGAAGCTTCGGCGAAGTTAGGCATCGACGAGGAGTTCGCCCGCTCCTTGCGTGAACTTCGGGGTAAGCTTCCTCAGCCGGCCATCGGCAAGCACGGGCAGCTCTTGGAATGGTTGGAAGATTACGAGGAAGCGGAGCCGGGCCATCGGCATATTTCCCATTTGTTCGCCTTGCATCCGGGTAGCCGATTCACGGTACGCGGTACGCCCGACTGGACCAAGGCGGCCCGGGTAACCTTGGATCGGAGGCTCTCATTCGGAGGCGGCCATACGGGCTGGAGCCGGGCATGGATCATCAATCTCTGGGCTCGTCTCGAGGATGGGGAGAAAGCTTACGACAACGTGCAAGCGTTGCTGGCGTTGTCCACGCTTCCGAACTTGTTCGACAATCATCCTCCGTTCCAGATCGACGGCAATTTCGGCGGAGCGGCGGGTATTGCGGAGATGCTGCTTCAAAGCCATGCGGGAGAGCTTCGATTGCTACCGGCGTTACCTAGCGCCTGGCCGGAAGGAGAAGTATCCGGTCTGCGCGCGAGAGGCGGCTTCGAAGTCGATATCCGCTGGTCGGGAGGTCGTCTGACGGATGCGACGATTCGCGCCGGACAAGACGGTTATTGCTCCGTGCGAATCGGCGATTTCGACGCGCGAGTCACGACCGCTGACGGACGGATCCTGGAAGCGAAATCGGCAGGCGTCTCGAACTTAGGTTGGCAGGCCCAAGCGGGCGTCGAATATAAGCTCGTTCGCGTTTAATGCACTCGCCCGCATGGGGAGGGAAATTCGGTTCCCATGTTGAATTTCCTATTCGAAAGGTTTAATGTGAATGTCGACATAACGCGATGGGGAGAGAACGCAGTATGACCAAATCTCGCATTCGAACGACGATTCTCGCTTTGGTTGCCAGCTTGCTGATCGGAATGGTTTTGTCCGCATGCAGCAAACGGAACGATTCCTCCCCTCCTGTCGGCAACGCCAGCGAAGTGACGCTGAAGTTCTATTTCGGAGGCGTGAAAAAAGCAGCCACGGACGAGGTATGGGCCAAAGTCAGCCAACATTTGAAATCCAAAGGACTTAACGTAAAATTCAGCATCAATTTCATTCCGATCGAGGATTTCAAGCAGAAAATGCTCGAGATGGCCGCTGCCGGAGATCAATGGGACATGAACTTCGACGCCGACTGGTTATCTTACAAGCAGATGGTGTCCCGCGGTTCATACATGTCCTTGAACGATCTGCTTCCGAAGTACGCGCCGGATTTGTATCGCAAATACCAAGAGCAGAAAACATTGTCCGCGGCCACGATGAACGGCCAAATCGTCGGTTTGCCATGGACGATCAAGATGAACGAAAGACCGTTCGTCGGCTGGAGATCGGACCTGGCGGAGAAAGCGGGCATTTATCGAGAACCCGATTCGATAAAAACGGTCCAGGACCTGGACGTGCTTTTGCATGAGCTGAAAAAGGCGTATCCCAACGAGAAGTTGTCCCGCACGCCGCCGCTTTCCCTATACCTGGTAAGGGACGAGTGGGTCGATCTGCAGTTTCACGGACTCGGTTTTTACATGAACGATCCCGGGGTAAAGATCAAGGCGATCGAGCAACAACCCTTTTATCTGGAATCCGCTTTGATGAGCAAGAAATGGAACGACGATAAAATATTGAACCGCGACGCGACGATCGATACCGAGAACGGGGCGGATCAGTGGCGGAACGGGAAGACGCTGTTCACGATCACGTCGCATGAATGGGCGAACGCCAATCCGGGTTTCGTCGATCCTTCCTATCGGCAGCAAATGTCTCTCATCTATCCGGACAAGAGATACGTTAACCGCAGCCCGCTCGCCAACGTACTGGCCATTAACCGAAATTCGATTCATGCCGATCTCGTGCTGAGATTCCTGGATATGATGGAGACGGACAGAGAGCTATACGATCTGGTGCAGTACGGAATCGAAGGCAAGACTTACGAATTGAACGGGGAAGCGGCAGAGTATCCCGAAGGCATGCAGTTCAACACGAGCAATTACATGGAATGGGAAAGCCAGTGGGCGTTCTGGAAGCCCCAGTTCATGCGCCCGACTCCGAGCTATCCTGGAGACTTCTGGGTAAAGGAGGCCGAGTTCGCGAGCTTGCCGATCAACGTAAGCTCCGCGGTGGACGGATTATTCATTTCCGACGAGACGATCAAGAGCGAGGTTACCGCGCGGGACGGACTGTTCGGGGAAGTCGGCAAACGCATCGAATACGGCAAAACGACGAACGTGGCGCAAGAAGTCGCGAACTACGTAGAGAGGCAGAAAGCAATCGGCTTGGATAAGGTGATCTCCGCGGTTCAGAAACAGGTAGACGAATATATGGCTAGCCGGAATTAATCGCCGCCCCGTAAGGTTTAGTTTCATCGCATTCGTCCTGAGGCTCTCCCAAGGTTCAACAGAACCTAACGGGAGAGCTTCTTTTTCATTTGCGCATCAAACGAGCCGGAACAAGCCAATTCTCGCCCGCAAAGTTTAAGTTTGGCACATGGAAGGCGAACGGCGCCCCTTATAACATGAATAGTAAGGCAAATAACGGCTATAGACGTCAGAGGACAAGGGAAGAGAAGCGATGGGAAGCAAGCTTTGGAAGAGCAAGGGAATGCGAATCGGGGCGGCAGCCGCAGTAGCTGCTATTGTAGTTACGGCGATCATCCTCGCCAAAGGATCGAAGGAGGGCGAAGGGGCAGAAGGGCGGAGCAGTCCGGCCGCAGCTTCGCCAGCTACGGTTAGGGAGACAACTTCATCGGCAGCGCCGGAGTCAAGCGTTCCCGTCAAACCCGTATGGATCAATCCGGAAGTCCAGAAGAAAGTAAGAAATACGCAATTCCCTTCGCAGGACGTCGTGGTCGCGGAATATAACGTCATGGATTTCGGAGCCGTCGCTGACGGATCGGCGGATAATTCGGGAGCGTTCCAGAAGGCGCTGATCGAAGCGAGGAACAACGGAGGCGGGGTCGTCTTCGTTCCCGCCGGCAACTATAGATTCGATAGCACGCTGCTGATCCCGACGGGGGTAACTCTACGGGGGGACCGCCAATACGATTGGTCCGGAGGAGCCGTCGAAGGTACGATTCTCGAAGTTTACGCGGGGCGGGGCGAAGAGAAAGGCGAGAGCTTTATCCAACTGCAGCAGGCGAGCGGAATTACGAATTTATCGATCTGGTATCCCGAGCAAAGGCTCGAGAAGACGTATGCCTATCCTTGGACGATCCAGCAGTTGTCCGGAGATAGCGTGACGGTCGAGAAGGTTACGCTCGTGAACTCTTATCAGGGTATTAAGATCGGTCCAGACTGGAATGAGCTTCATTACGTTCACGACGTGTCGGGTACCGCCTTGAAGACGGGCATCTTCCTCGATTTCACGACGGATATCGGACGTCTGGAGGGCGTTAGGCTGTCTCCGGAAGTTTGGGCGAACTCGGGCTTGCCGGGCGCGCCGGCTCCGGAGCCGCTGTTCGGGTATACGACTTTGCATGCGGAAGGCATCGTAATGGGGCGTTCAGATTGGGAGTACATGTCCGACATTCGATTGTCGGGCTTCAAGAACGGGATGAGGGTCACGACGAGAACGAATTCGACCGAGACGGCGAACGCCCAATTTTATCGGATCGATATCGACAATTGCAACGTGGCGCTGCTAATCGAAGGCGTAAACGACTTCGGCTTGCTCGTGACGGATAGCAGCTTTAAGGCTAACGTAGGACTCTCCCCGATCGCTATTCGCGCGACGGAAGGCTTTAAATCGATCGCGCAATTTAACGCGGTCACGGTTGGCGGCGTAACGAAGGATGCCGTCGTGAACGAAGGCGCCGGCGTACTCAGCTTCGAGAATAGCAACATTAGCGGGTGGGGTGAAGGCGGTCATGGCATCGTAGCCAAGGATGGCTCGCTTATTCTAGGCGGCACTGCCTTCGCTTCGCCGAGCGGGCACGTATTGCTCGAAGCGAATGCAAAGACGGTTAAGGCGCTCGATTCCGGCATGGGCGGCAAGCTGGACATCGCGAACGAAAGTGCCGCCGCGGAGTTGAAGGTCACGCAAGATAGTCCGTATCAGTTGCAACGGCTTCCGGAGATAGGCAATACGGACGCGCCTAAGCAGCCAAGGCCGGCGACCGATCTCTTGTTCGACGTAACGGCCGAACCGTACAAGGCGGACAAAACCGGGAGCTCCGACGCCTCTATCGCGGTCTCTCAAGCGTTGTCCGATGCGGGAGCTTCCGGGGGAGGCACCGTTTTCCTCCCGGCGGGCACTTATCGGATCGAGCAGCCGCTTGTCGTACCTAACGGAGTAGAACTGCGCGGCTCGTGGGACGTCCCCCATCATACGATCGGAGGAGGCAGCGTTATATTTACCCGTCACGGGGAGAACGACGTGAAAGCGACTCCGTTCATTACGTTAGATGCGAATGCGGGAGTCAGAGGGTTAAACGTCTACTACGACGGCCAGAAATGGGACGCGATCAAACCCTACGGGTGGACGATCCAAGGGAAAGGACGCGGAGTATACGCCATTAATACGACGCTTCCGGATTCCTATCTGGGCATCGATTTCGGCACTTACGATACGAGCGGCCATTATATCGATTACGTGGCGGGATCCCCGCTCAAGGAAGGCATATTCGTTGGAGGCGGGGCGGAAGGGGGCTTCGTGCGGAACGTGCAGTTCAATCCGCATTACGCAGGCCGAAGCAATTATCCGGGACGTCCGGTCGACGGCGAGTTCGATAAGGTGTGGAGCTTCCAGAAGGAAAATCTCGACGCGTTCCGGATCGGCGACGTGAAGGGGGAAACGATCTTCAATACGTTCGTATACGGGTCGTTGTACGGCATACATTTCGTGTCGCAGACGGGCAACGGCGGACCGGAGGCGATTGTCGTCGGGCATGGAACGGACGGCAGCAAAAAAGGGGTCTACCTGGAAGCGGCAGGGCCCGGCGGTCTGAACTTCGTCAATACGGAGCTCGTGTCGATCAGCACTTCGGATAAGGTGTACGTGACGTTGGAGCAAGGATTCAATTCTTCTGCGACGTTCTACAATACGTCGATGTGGGGCGACCCCTCGCGCAGTATCGACGTGAAGTCCGGGAAAATCACGATGCAGCAAGGCAACTTCACTTCCGTCGGATTTCGCGGAATCAATTCCGGAGGCGGCGAAATCCATTTGCTCGATTCCTATTTCCAGCAGGCGGGAAGGACGCACGTCTATGCGGGAGCGAACGTCCGGAAGATGGTCGTATCGAACAACTTATACAAGGGGCCGATGGGCTTCGAGGACGATTCGCCGGCCGGAACGGTGACGGGGACGGACCTCGATCGCTGACTCACCCGCTTCCTAATGCCAAGACAATAATGACCACTAAAGTTTAATTTTGTCACATTGTAAGCGCTTCATGCCGAGCCTATGATTAAAACAAACCAAGGCGAAAGGGGAATGGCCATGAAATCGATGACGGGTACGAGGGTGATAGCGGGCATCAAAAGAAACGGAGTCATTCGCGAGCTCGTTCGCAACCGCACCTTGCTTCTGATGTTTTTGCCGGCCGGCGTCTTTCTGTTCCTCTTTAACTATTTGCCTCTGGCGGGCCTTGTCATCGCGTTCAAAAATTTCGATTTCGATAAAGGAATTTTCGGAAGCGATTGGGCGAAGCCGCTGTTGTATAACTTCGATTACTTGCTCTCGTCGGATACCGCCTATCGGGCCGTCCGTAATACGATCTTACTCAACGCCTTGTTCATCGCCGTCGGCCTGGTGTTCGAGGTCGGTCTCGCGCTGATGCTGAACGAGATTCGCAACAAATATTTCAAGAGAGTGACCCAGTCGCTTACGTTTCTGCCTTTCTTCATTTCCTGGATCGTGGTCGGGGTATTCGCCTACAATCTCATGAATTACGAGAGCGGGGCCATTAACCGGATCGTTCAGTCGCTCGGATTCCAGCCTATCGATTTCTACAGCGACGCGCCGCTATGGCCGTTCATCCTGACGTTGGCGGTCCGCTGGAAGGTGACGGGATACGGAACGATCATCTACCTGGCGGCGCTTACGAATATCGACCAATCCTACTACGAGGCCGCGTCCATCGACGGAGCTTCGAGATGGCAACAGACGCGTTACATCAGCATTCCGATGCTAAAGCCGACAATCATGATCCTGACGTTGCTCGCGGTCGGGCGAATCATGAACGCCGATTTCGGAATGTTCTACGCGATGGTCGGAGACGCGGCGCTGTTATTCCCGACGACGGACGTCATCGATACGTTCGTGTACAGAAGCTTGCGGAAGTCGGGGGATATCGGGATGGCCTCGGCGGCAGGCTTCACGCAATCGATCGTCGCGTTCGTCCTCGTTCTGGGAAGCAACTATATCGCCCGCAAAGCGGATAAGGATTCGGCGATATTCTAACCTCGCCGCCCCTATAAGGGAGCGGGGCGCGACATTCGATAGCGGAGGTGCGAAGCGATGCATTTGAAAAAATTATCCCCAGGGCGCATAGCCATCGTAACGGTCATTTCCTTATTCAGCCTATCTTGCCTCTTGCCTTTTATCATGGTGATTTCCGGATCGTTAAGCGTGGAGAACGACATCGTGAACCATGGCTACGAATTATGGCCGAGACGCGTGACGTTCGATTCCTATCGGATTTTGTTTTTAGGCTCCAACCGGATCGTCGATGCCTACGGAATCAGCGCCCTGGTCACGGTTGCCGGAACGTTGCTCTCTTTGCTCGTTACTAGCATGGCCGCGTACGCGATGGCGAGGCGTTCTTTCCGGTATCGCAACATCTTGTCCATCTACGCGATCATCACGATTTTGTTCAGCGGCGGGTTGGTACCTTGGTACATCATCTGCGTCCGGTATCTCGAATTGAAGGATACGATCTGGGCGATGATCCTGCCACCGCTCGCCAATGCGTTCAACATGTTCCTAATGCGGAACTTCATGATGGCGATGCCGGAAGATTTGCATGAATCGGCCAAGATCGACGGCGCGGGAGAATTCAGAATCTATGCGCGGTTAATCATTCCTCTGGCGAAGCCGGTACTCGCCACGATCGGATTATTCGTATCCCTGAGCTATTGGAACGATTGGTTCCTCGGGCTCATGTTCGTCGACAAGCAAGAACTCCAACCCTTGCAACTGCTCCTGAGAACGCTCATTTCCAACGTGGAATTCCTCAGAAGCTCGAGCAACGCGATTGATATGCAGCGCATCGCGATGCAATTGCCGACCGAATCGCTGAAGATGGCGCTGACGGTCGTCACGATCGGACCGATCGTGTTCCTGTATCCCTTCCTGCAACGGTACTTCGTCAAAGGACTGCTGGTGGGCGCGGTGAAAGGGTAGAAAAGCGGGCAATACCAGCTACGGCTGTATTGTATATAACAAGTCTAGGGGAGAGGGTTCCATGTTTAAGAGGCGAGCGAGACTGCCGGCTATCCTTATGTGCATTCTACTTCTATGTCTAGCCCTGGCAGCATGCAGCAAAGGCAACAACGGCAACAACGCGGTCGAACCAAGTAAGGAATCATCGCCTGCCAGCGTCAAGCCTTCGGAATCCGCGTCCGCGGAAACGCCGAAAGAGGAAGAAGAAGTGACGCTGAAATTTTACTTCGGCGGAGACAAAAAATCGGCAACGGACGAAGTGTGGGGCAAAGTCAGCGAGTATTTGAAGGGTAAAGGCTTAAACGTCAAGTTCGACGTCAATTTCATTCCTTTCGGCGACTTCAAGGACAAGATGCTCGTAATGGCCGCTTCGGGGGATAAATGGGATCTGAACTTCGATGGAGATTGGCTCTCTTATAAGCAGATGGCTGCAAAAGGTTCCTATATGGCCTTGAACGACCTGTTGCCGAAATACGCTCCTAACCTGTTCAAGAAATATCAGGACCAAGGAACGTTGCAGGCGGCAACGATAAACGGCCAAATCGTCGGATTGCCATGGACGATGAAGATGAACCAGCGCTACTTCGTCGGCTGGCGCTCGGACTTGGCGGAGAAGGCGGGCATCTCTCGCGCGCCGGACGCGATTAAGACGATCGAAGACGTCGATGCTTTGCTGCACGACCTAAAGAAGGCGTATCCGAATGAGAAGCTGTCGCGGACGCCATCCCAAGCGATGTATGAGACTCGCGAAGAGTGGGTGGATCTGGGCTTCCATAAGATGGGGTTCTACTTGAACGATCCGGAAGTAAAAGTTCAACCGGTCGAACAGCAGCCGTTCTACCTGGAGGCCTCGAAAAAGACGAAACAATGGTACGACGACGGAATCCTGAACCGCGATGCGATGATCGACAAGGAAGACGGCGCGTCTCAATGGAGAAACGGGAAAACGCTGTTTACGATGACCTCGCACGAATGGGCATTCGCCGATCCGGGCTTCTCGGATCCGTCGTTCAAGCATCAGATGGCGTTCCTCTATCCGGATAAGAAATTCGTGAACCGGACGGCGCTCGCCAACGTGCTCGCCATCAACCGCAACTCCCAGCATGCGGATCGCGTGCTTCGTTTCCTGGACATGATGGAGACGGATCAGGTGCTCTACGATCTCGTTCAATACGGAATCGAAGGCAAAACGTACAAGTTGAACGGGGACGTGGCCGAGTATCCGGACGGAATGGACTTCACGACGAGCAACTACATGGAGTGGGGCGGCCAATGGGCGTTCTGGAAGCCGCAATTCATGCGTCCTAACCAGACGTATCCGAAAGACTTCTGGGTGAAGGAAGCCGAGTTCGCAAGCTTGCCGGTGAACGTCAACTCTCCGGTAGACGGTTTGTTCATCGCGGAAGACAACATCAAGAACGAGGTCGCGAAGCGCGATCAAGCCTACGAAGAATTCGGCAAGCCGATCGAGTTCGGCGTCGTCAAGAACGTGGACGGTTCCGTGAAGGATTATATCGAGAAGCAAAAGAAAAACGGGCTCGATAAAATCATGGCCGAAGCCCAAAAGCAAGTCGACGCCTATCTCGCAAGCAAGAAATAACAACTTCGCAGAAGCCGGCCTAACTTGAATTAGGTCGGCTTCTTCACCTCGCTGCCGCACTCATTCTCAACGATATAAAGGAGGAATATCATGTACGAGTTATTGATGCCGAAGTCCTCGCCGCAAGGCGGCGGAGGGCTGGCCAAACGTCTTGCCATGATCTTGATGGCCGTTTTGTTGATCGTTTCGGGATTAAGCGGGGCTCCGGCCCCAGCCAATGCCGAAGCAAGCTCCGTCAGCATTACGCTAGGCGACGTTCCGGCGGAGAACGGCATTCAAGCAAGGGCGGGAGACAATCCGGACGGACTCCGCACGGGAACATTGGACGGCAAATCGTATTGGGAAACGGACAAGACGACCGGGACGGTCTACTTCTACATGAACGTGGACGATGCGTACCTGTACGACAACGTCGATCAGAACGTGCAAGTGACCGTGGAATATTACGATGCCGGCAACGGCAAAATGGTGCTCCAATACGACGCGGAATCCGCTCCGTTTAAAGACGCTCCTCTCTACACATACACGGCCGACAACGCTTGGAAGACGTACACGTTTTTCTTAAGCGACGCCAAGTTCGCCAACCGTACGGGAGGCGCGGATTTCCGGCTCGGAATCGAAGGCGGCGGAGCGAGCGCCGCTACGAACGAGGATCTGAAAGTCTCGTCGATCATCGTTACGAAGACGCCGAAGCCTGTTCCCCCCGAGCAAGTGAGCGTGACTTTAGGCGCCGTTCCGGTCGAGCGGGGCATCTCGCCGCGCGCGGGCGATAACGGAAACGGCCTGCAAACGGGCACCCTGGGCGGCAAAACTTATTGGCTTACCAATCGGGCTCAAGGAACTTCCTATTTGTACATGAACGTTGACGACGGATATTTGTACGATAACTCGGATAAGGACGTGTACGTCACCGTCGAATATTACGACCAAGGAAGCGGAAGTTTCGCGCTGCAATACGACGCGGAGTCGGCGCCGTTCAAAGATTCCTCGTTATTCACTTACAAGAATACGGGGCTATGGAAATCCCATACGTTTAAGTTATCCGACGCGAAGTTCGCGAACCGAACGAACGGCGGGGACTTTCGGATCGCCGTCGAAGGGGCTGGGTCGCCGGGAGATAATCCGGATCTACGCTTGGCCTCGGTTACGGTCAAGAAGAAAGCGAAGGTGAACATGACAAGAGCGACGAAAGTCATCGCGACGAACTACCCTACGGACGACATCGCGATCGCGGATTATAACGCCGCGGAATTCGGCGTTGTCGGCGACGGAATAACGGACGATACACAAGCCCTCCAGGAAACGTTGGACGCGGCAGCCAATAACGGCGGCGGGGTCGTGTTCGTCCCTTCCGGACGTTACAAGATTACCGGAACGATAACCGTTCCGACCGGCGTTACGCTACGCGGCGATTGGCGTAATCCCGGAACGGGGGGGGCCGTTGAAGGAACGATCCTGCAAGCCTACTTCGGACGCGGCAATCCCGACGAGACGAGTTTCATTCAATTGCAGCAAGCCAGCGGAGTGACGAACTTGTCTGTCTGGTATCCGGAGCAATCGCTGAGCGATCCGACGGCTTATCCGTGGACGATCGAACAGCTCTCGGGCGACAGCGCAACCGTCGCGAACGTGACGCTCGTCAATTCGTATAACGGAGTCAAAATCGGACCGGCTTGGAACGAACTGCATTATCTGAAGAACGTGTACGGTACCGCGTTGAATACGGGGATTTTCCTCGATTACACGACCGATATCGGAAGACTGGAGAACGTTCGCCTAAGTCCGGATTATTGGGCGTTGTCGGGCTTGGCGGGCGCTCCAGCGCAAGCGGAGCTGTTCGGCTATACGACGACCCGCGCGGAAGGCGTCGTGATGGGGCGTTCGGATTGGGAGTACATGTCCGACGTATACCTCTCCGGTTTCAAGACGGGGATGCGGGTGACGACCCGAACGGGTTCGCTCGAGACGGCCAACGCGCAATTCTATGGCGTCCATATCGACAAGAGCAACGTCGCCCTGAAGATCGAAGGCGTCAACGATTACGGCTTGCTCGTTACAAACAGCAGCTTCAAGGCTAGCGTGGGGGACAATCCGACGGCGGTCTACGCGACGGCGGGTTTCCATTCGATCGTTCAATTCAACAACGTAACGATCGGGGGAAGTCCTCGCAACGCCGTCTTGAACGAAGGGACCGGCGTGCTGAGCTTCGAGAACAGCACGATCGGAAGCTGGGATGCCCCTAACGGAGGCTACGGAATATCGGCCGGAGCGGGTTCGCTTATTTTGGGGCATACGGTATTCTCGCAATCGGGCAACCAAGTGCATCTGCTCGGCGGAGTAAAGGCCGTCACTTCGGTGAATTCAGGCTATCAAGGCGTCTTAAACCTAAAGAACGATAGCGTCGGTGCCCAAGTCAAAGTCGATACGGACAACGATTACGTGCTCGAACCTCTTCCGGCGATCGGAGGAATGGACGTGGCGGAGAGGCCGAAACCGGCAAGCACTCAGTTGTTCGACGTCACTTCGGCTCCTTACGCCGCAGACCGCACGGGGGCGTCGTCCGCCGCCGGGGCGGTGAAGCTGGCGTTGCTCGACGCAGGGGCCGCGGGAGGCGGAACCGTCTATCTGCCAGCGGGGATATACCGCATCGACGAGCCGATTATCGTTCCTTCCGGCGTCGAGCTGAGAGGTTCGTGGGACGTGCCGCATCATACGGTCGGGGGCGGGACCGTCATTTTCACGAATCACGGCGAAGGGAATCCGAATGCGACGCCGTTCATTTCCTTGGAAGCGACGGCAGGCGTTCGCGGTTTGTCGGTGTATTACGACCGGCAGAACTGGAACGCGATCAAGCCGTACGCCTGGACGATCCAAGGACGCGGGCACGGCGTATATGCGATCGATACGACGCTCGTCGATTCGTATCTCGGCATCGACTTCGGCACGTACGATACGAGCGGACACTATATCGATTACGTCGCGGGTTCCCCGCTTAAGGAAGGTATCTATCTCGGAGGCGGTGCAACGGGAGGCTTCATGCGCAACGTTCAGTTCAACCCGCATTACGCGGCGAGAAGCTCTTATCCGAATCGACCGGCTTCGGGCGAAGATTTCAATAAGGTATGGGATTACCAGAAAGAAAATCTGGATGCCTTCCGAATCGGCAACGTGAAGGGCGAGACGATCTTCAATACGTTCGTCTACGGTTCTCTCTACGGAATCCATTTCGTCAAGGAGAGCGGGCAAGGTCCCGAAGCGGCGATCATCGGCCACGGAACGGACGGCAGCAAGAAAGGCGTCTACGTGGAAGGAGCCGGCCCGGCAGGTTTGGCTTTCGTCAACACGGAACTCGTGTCCATGAGCACGACGGATAAAGCGTACGTGACCGTCGGCGATCAGTTCGATTCGAAAGCGACTTTCCATAACAGCTCGATGTGGGGCGATCCTTCCCGGTCGTTCGATATCTACGCAGGCAAAGTCCGTATCCAGCAGAGCAATCTCACGGTTGTCGGACAGATTGGCGTCAACGCGCTCGAAGGCGATATTACGTTGTTCGACTCCTACTTCCAGCAAGGCCAGACTACCCATGCGTATGCCGGGCCGAACATTCAGCGAATGATCGTTTCGAACAATCTGTTCAACGGCGGCTTGAAGATGAACAACCAAGCGCCCGCGAAAGTGAGGGGCACGAACGTCGTACCGATCTCGCTGGACGCGAATGTAGCTCCGTATGACGTAAGTCACCCGGAGAACACGAACATTTCGTTAACTCTGAAGAACTTGTCGATCGCCCAGCCGATCAAAGGCAAGCTCGAGCTAACGTATCCGGTCGCCTACAAAACCAAGATGGAGCCGGTTCGATTCGAAGGAGTCGCTACCGGTCAAACGCTGACGATCAACCTGCCTTACATGGCGAGCGACTTGATCGGATACAAGGTAACGCTGGACGACGGCAAATCGTACTCTTTCCTCTTCAGGATCGGCCAGTCGTTCGCGGCTCCCCAGAAAGCGAAGAACCCGGACGTTCCGCCGATCCTCCTGAATTCGATCGAGCAATATGCGAGCGTAGGCGGAGCATGGGGAGGCACGAACGACCTGAGCGCACAGGCTAGCGTGAAATGGGACACCCAGAAATTATACTTCTCGGTGGAAGTCAAAGACGACGTGCACGCGCAGAGCTGGAAGAATGGGGATATTTGGCAGGGAGACAGTATTCAGATCGGTATCGACATGTCCCGGAAAAACGGCTCGGCAAGCGCGAACGTCAGCGAAATGGGTTTTGCGCTCGGCAACGATGGCACTGTGTCGAACTGGAGATGGCGCGCGCCTACGGGTTTGGCGACCGGAACGATCAACGGAGCGCAAGTGTCGATCGTTCGCAACGAGAACAAGAAACTGACGACGTATCAGATCGCGATTCCGATCGCATCGCTGCTAGGAGCGGGTAGCGCGTTTAATCCGAACGATCCGATCGGGTTCACGTTGCTCGTGAACGAGAACGACGGAGCGGGCAGGAAAGGCTTGCTCGAATACAACGAAGGCATCGGCAGCACGAAGGACGCGACGAGATACGGAGCGCTTCAATTGTTGGGCGGCGACTTCGC
Source organism: Cohnella endophytica (assembly GCF_003628305.1). GTDB lineage: Bacteria > Bacillota > Bacilli > Paenibacillales > Paenibacillaceae > Cohnella > Cohnella endophytica. Next base: position 354,866 of record NZ_RBZM01000006.1, read on the forward strand.
GCAGATTCAAGCGAAGTCAGCGGTTAAAGCGGTTCTGGACGCGGTGAAGCTCAGAACGATTACTTCGATCGATACGGCCAAGAATTACTTGAACGCGTGGATCGACAACGTCGTGAAGAACGGCCTTCTCGCGCAACTGAAAGCGATCGTACCGAAAAAGTAAACTAACGATGGGCAAGGAGCAGAAGCGAATGGCGAAAATAACGGGAATCAAATGCATCCGGACGAGGCGTGACGGCAGTTGGACGATCGTGAAGGTATCGACCGACCAAGACGGTTTGTACGGAATCGGATCGGCATCCGATATGTACGCTCCGGAAGCGGTCATCCAGGTGATCGAACAGTTGCTTGCGCCGGTTATCATCGGCCGGGACGCGGCGAATATCGAGGACTTGTGGAATACGATGAATCTAAGCGGATATTGGCGTAACGGGGCGATTTTGCAGACGGCGATCGGCGGCATCGACATGGCGCTGTGGGACATCAAGGGCAAGGAGGCCGGCCTTCCGGTTTATCAGTTGCTTGGCGGCGCAAGCCGCTCTGCGGTTGCCTGTTACGGCCACGCCGGCGGGAGGGATATCGTCGAACTGAAAGAGGATGTCCACCGGTTCGTCGAGGAAGGCTACACGGTCGTACGATGCCAGCTTGGCGGCTACGGCGGCGGAGGCTTTCTTACGGGCAAGGAAGCCCGCTTGCCGGATAACGCTTGGAAGAAGGATGCGGTGTTCGACGAGCATGCGTACTTGCATTCGATTCCGCGCATGTTCGAACAGCTCCGGTTGACGTTCGGTCCTGAGGTTCAATTCACGCACGACGTCCATGAGCATTTGTCGCCGATCATCGCCATTCAATTGGCCAAACGGTTGGAGCCTTATGGCCTGTTCTACCTGGAGGATGTTCTGCCGCCCGAACATATCGGCTGGTATCACCAGCTTCGGCAGCAGAGCGCGACTCCTCAAGCGGTCGGCGAGCTGTTCGTTAATCCGCAGGAATGGACAGAGCTCGCGAAGGAACGGCTGATCGATTTCATTCGCGTTCGAGTATCCAAGGCGGGAGGCATTAGCGCCTGCCGTAAGATCGCCGCTTTGTGCGAGGCGTTCGGGGTGAGAACAGCCTGGCAAGAAGGCGGGGAGAACGATCCCGTTAACCAAGCGGCGGCGGTGCATCTGGACATGGCGATATGGAACTTCGGCATTCAAGAGATCAACCATTTCCGGCCGCAGGAGCGAGAGGCGTTCCCGGGAATCATCGAGCGCAGGGGCGGTTATCTCTACGTTAACGATAAGCCGGGCTTAGGCATCGATATCGACGAGGTTCTGGCCGCAGGACTGATCGACGAAGGCTGGGATCGCTTTGCCTATCATCGGCCTTATCCGCTCGACCGCAAAGCCGACGGGACGATCGTCCGTCCGTAGTTTCGCTATCGTCACCCGGTCGTTCGATCTTCATGAAACCTTCATCTAACGTTCATCATACCTTCATGCAGCTTCGGCTTGCATAAGGTATGATTTTTTTATACTCGGATACCTATAGAAGGAAGTGCATAACGATGCGTAAAACGATCATTATCGGAACTGGACCGGCGGGCTTGACCGCCGCGATTTATTTGGCTCGCGCCAACCTGAACCCTCTCGTCATCGAAGGGCCGGAGCCTGGCGGGCAACTGACAACGACGACCGAAGTGGAGAACTTCCCCGGATTCCCCGACGGAATCATGGGACCCGATCTCATGGCGAACATGCGCAAACAAGCCGAACGGTTCGGAGCCGAATTCCTCACCGGCTGGGTCAATAAAGTAGACACTTCCAAGCGACCGTTTACGCTTACGGTGGAAGGCAAGGGCGAACTGACCGCGGAGACGCTCATCATCTCTACGGGCGCTTCGGCGAAATATCTCGGAATTCCGGGAGAACGCGACAACGTAGGACGCGGCGTAAGCACTTGCGCGACTTGCGACGGCTTTTTCTTCCGCAACAAAAAAATCATCGTCGTCGGCGGCGGGGATTCGGCGATGGAAGAAGCGCATTTCCTGACGAAATTCGCTTCCGAGGTCGTTTTGGTGAATCGCCGGAACGAGCTTCGCGCGTCGAAAATCATGCAGGATCGCGCCCGCTCCAATCCGAAAATCAGTTGGAACCTGAACCGTACGCCGCTTGAAGTCGTTAGCGGACCGCTCGGCGTAACCGGACTCAAAGTGCTGAACAACGAGACGGGGCTGGAAGAGACGATCGCCACGGACGGATTGTTCGTCGCCATCGGCCATACGCCGAATACGCGTTTCCTTGACGGACAGCTGGATACCGACGAAACCGGCTATTTACTCGTTACGCCGGGTACGACGGAGACGAACGTTCCCGGCATCTTCGCTTGCGGCGACGTACAGGATAACAAGTACCGCCAAGCGATCAGCGCCGCGGGAACCGGATGCATGGCCGCGCTCGACTGCGAACGGTACCTGGAAGAAGTCCATACTCCGGTTCACGTTTAATTCGCCCGATCGTTTTCTATAATCCACGAAAAGCCGCATTGCTCCTCGGTCACGTCGCGACCGCCGGCAATGCGGCTCTTCGTTTTCCCTAATGATCCGGTTCGTCCGCGATCTCGCAAGCTTGTTCAGCCGCTTCTCGGAATTCGTCTTCGTTGTCCGAAGCCAGCCGACTTCCGAATTGGTCTAGCCGATCGGGATTGCCGGCCGGGCCGGTATTGTCCGGTTTACTGTTGCGACCCGTCACAAGATCACCTCCCTCCGGTTAGCGGATAAGCTTACTTTGCGTAAACATCCGGCAAACCATACGGACATGGAGGGAAATTGTCCGGTTATTCGTCGGCTAAGCGATAGCCGACACCGCGAACCGTGGCGATGTAGCGAGGAGTCTTCGGATCATCCCGGAGCTTGCTGCGCAAACTGCGGATGTGCACGTCGACCGCGTTGCTGCCTCCGAAATACGATTCGCCCCAAACTTCGTTCATGAGCGACTGACGGGTCATCACTTTTCCTTTGCCCGCCATAATGGATCTGAGCAGATCGTACTCCGTTTTCGTAAGCTCGACTTTGTCTCCGCCAAGGGTAACGGTCATGCGTTCCGGGTCGATGCGGAGTTCTTTGAATACGAGACCGGTTTTCTCTTCGGTCGTCGTGTCCAAGGAAGTTTTGACGGCAAGGCGTTCGATGACGGCATAGATTTCTTCGATCGGACCGGGCCATAACACGCGTTCCTCCCCTTCGGGTACGTGCGCATCGAGATCCGATACGAGGGCCAACACGGGAGAAGAACCGTTCGCTGGCAAAGCGGCCGTCATCGTCGGCGGCAATTCCACCGTCCGGTCGACGACGATGATGTGGCCTTGAACCATGTTGAGCAAAGGATCGTCCGCATGGTGCAGGAGCAGAACGTCGTAGCATCTAAGCGCTAATTCCGCAACCAACGATCGCAACGAAGCCGGTCGCGGACTTACGATCAGAATGCGGCTCGTGATTGCGCAGAAATCTTGTTGATCCGCTTCCGACGCCGTTATTAAATCGCTTTGCAACATGACTCGCACACTCCTTTGAACACGATATGCTCTTCCGAGATCCGATAACCGGTCTGCTCGGCGATCGATTGACGCCACTCCGAAGGCGGGGGAACGAACGTTTCTTCGACTTTGCCGCAGAGGGTACAGACGACATGCTGATGGTCGTCCGTCCGGGCATCGTAGCGGCAAGCGCCGCCTTCGAACTTCAACTCGTGGATCAAGCCTTCGTCCGTCAAATATTTTAATGTATTATAGACCGTAGCGTACGCGAATTGATGACCGTCGGCCTTCAGCTTCTCGATGAGATCGGAAGCCGTCGGGTGATCGTTGGCGGAGGCGAGCAGATCATAGATCGTTTTTCGTTGCACGGTCATGGCCCCGGCTTTTCTCATCGCGCTCACCCTTTAATTTAGATTTAGTTTAAGTTTAGCGATGTTAGCCTTAATCGTCAATGCGCTTCACGAAGCTGAGATAGTTGTCAACATCAATCCATAGAGAGCATAATGGACGAAAGAGGTGAAACGCATGTTGCGCATTTTGGCGGTAACCGAGGATCAAGAGCTACTTGAAAACATTCCCCTGAATCGTTTGATGGACGACGCCATCAAATGGTTCTGGGTCGATTTCGATTGCCCTACGGACGAGGAAATTCAGTTGCTCGACAGCTACTTTCATTTCCACCCGCTTGCCATCGAGGACTGCTTGCATTTCCTTCAACGTCCTAAAGTGGATCATTACGACGATACGCATTTTTTCGTACTGCACGCCCTTCACCCCGACTCGTTGGCCGCTGAAGAGATCGACTTCTTCCTCGGACCTAGGGGAATCGTGACCTTTCATCTGGCGCCTTCCCAGGAAGTCGAGGAAGCGTGGCGAAGAATGCTGGATCCCGCTATACGCAAAGGCAAGGACCACAACTTCGCGGCCTATGCGATCGTGGATAAGCTGGTCGACAATTATTTTCCCGCCTTGTATACGATCGAGGATCAATTGAACGATCTGGAGGCCAAGGGTGAAAACAAATCGGAGGCGGATATCCAAGCTTTGACGGAGCAGGTTTACGATATTCGAGCGGATTTGCTGCGGATCAGAAGAACGATTATCCCGATGAGGGATTTGTTGTATCGGGTCATTAATTCGGACAAAATCGCCGGCGTTAAAGAACAGCATGTGTATTTTACGGATATCTACGATCATTTACTTAAGCTGACGGAGATGATCGAATCCAATCGCGAGATGACGGCGGATCTCAGGGATAGCTATAATTCCTTGCGGTCTAACCGCATGAACTCCATTATGAAGACTTTAACCGTAATGACGACGATCTTCATGCCGCTGACGTTTATCGCCGGCGTGTACGGGATGAATTTCGTGAACATGCCCGAATTGGGATGGAATTCGGGATATTATATCGTAATCGGGATCATGGCGGCTCTTGGATTCGGAATGTACGGCTGGTTTAAGAAAAAAGGATGGTTCGATTGAATCTAATGCTTAGATTGGTCGTGTAAGCCGAGAGTCCGTGTGAACGGACTCTTTTTTCATGTACAATGGGAGCATACATAGAGAGGGAGAGATGGCATATGGCGATAAAAGCGGTTATTTTCGATTTTGACGGAACGCTCATGGATACGGAATCTTGCGCTTACGACGCGTTCTGCGAGATTTACGCGGAGCATGGACAACAATTGAATTCGGAAGCATGGGCGGCAAACATCGGCACGATCGGCACGTTCGATTTTTATGCGGAATTGGAAAGATTGACGGGCAAGCCGATGGATCGCCATTCGACGAAACAGCGGTTCGAAGAAACGCATTCCGCGAAGGTGGCCGGTATTAAGTTGCTTCCGGGGGTGCTGGAACGTTTGGAAGAAGCTCGCCGGCTCGGTCTGGCGATCGGTCTCGCATCCAGCTCTGACCGGGCGTGGATCGAACGACACCTCGAGAGTCAAGGCATCCGCTCGTATTTCCAAGCGATTCGATCCTCGGACGACGTGGAAAACGTGAAGCCGGACCCGGCCCTCTATCGATTGGCAGTAGAAGCTCTAGGCGTTCGACCTCACGAAGCGGTGGCGATCGAAGACTCCGTGAACGGATTGCGCGCCGCCAAAGCCGCGGGATTATACGGAGTCGCTGTACCTAATCCGATGACGTCCGGCATGGATTTCGGGCTGGCGGATTTGAAGCTAAGCAATCTGAAGGAGCAAACTTTGGAGCAGATTATCGAGCGGTTAGAACGCGATTAAAGATCTTAAGATGTTTATCATCGCATGACTCGTAGTTTTGATGAAAAAAGCTGCTGTTACGATGACTTTCATCATATGAGGTTGAAATTGTGGTGATTTGCCCCTGATTCGGGTAGCGGTACTATGTTATATATCGTATCATGCTCATTTTTGCAGCTAATGCCTGCTAATACGATGTTAATCATTAGTTACGATTGGATTGCGAATTACTGAACTTGATCAAATAGAAAACTTTTGGCACGCTGATGGTGGGAGTGAAGGGGGCCTGCAAATGTGCAGGAATTATGCCCTCTTCTCTTCGAAAAACTCAATATTCCTGCAAATGTGCATCTATTCGACTCGGGTGAGGACAAAATTAACATATCGTCTATGAATTCCTGCGCATTTGCAGGATTCTCCTAACCATCGCCCGAAATTCGAACGATTCCTGCGTATTTACATCTTTTACGGGGTGAGGCTTAACCGTTGCTCATTCGACAAACTGATGTAAATAACATTCTAGTCGACGTAAATAAACCCGGGGCACCGAAGAGCTCCGGGTTTTGCGATTATGGCGTTGTGATTGATGTCCCGCTGTTTACCGCATGAGTCCTTGTCGGATCGTCTGGTGGCGGCTAACGATTTGTTTGAATTGCTCCTCTTGCGCGGAGTCCGCGAACCGATCTCTCGGGACGATCCAGAATTGACGCTTGTCCAGAAAGAGGTAGTAAAATTGCTTGGTCGCCCATACTTTCGTGATTTGGCTCCAGTTCGATTCGGATGACACGTCTTCGGAGCTTAAACGAATGTCTTCGTCCCCGATCGACAAGGTAAACAATTTGTTATACCTGGGGTCGTTCGCGAATCTCATTGGTTGCAAATATAACGCGGTCGCGTAAGAAAACGCGAGAATGGCTAAAACGGCCAAGGCGATCCACAGCAACGTAGTGTTGGAAGTGATCGAGTAGGCGACGATCTCCAGCAACACGACGGCTAATCCGATGCCGTTCGAGAGCCAGAAGCGGAGCGAGTTGTAATGAAACCCGCGCAGGGCTTTGATCATATACTCGCTGTACTTAAACGTAATGTCGACCAACGGGTAATTCCTCCTTGATAAATGATCGGCGAAGTTATTCCAAAGCGTTCTTGGCTTGCTGCAAAGCTTCAATTATCCGATCCAGCTCTTGTCGGTCATCGATGAACAGGGAAACGTATTTCGGGCGATATCCGCTCGTAGAGAGTTCGATATGCACGTGTTTCTTATCGCTGTCGGCGCTGATGTCGATGTGTTCCGTCGTATAGATCATTTGGCTTGGCATCGGGAAAACCTCCATTTACAGATACCTAAACTATATCATAACTCGTAAAAGTTGGGCATTCCCAACGAAGCGCGGGGTAAGCGTACAACTTGTCTTTCCTTAGAGGCGGATGGTACGTACAAGTTCGACATATGCTATAATATCCTTATTCTATAGGCCGTAATCGTTCCAGTCGGAGGAGTCCGCAATGAATTCACAATCGCCGAAATATTTGCAACTTAAAGAAGAAATATTGTCTTGGATCGCGGGAGGACGGTATCGCCCGGGGGACAAGCTTCCGTCGGAGAACGAGCTCGCCGACCAATTCTCGCTTAGCCGGCAAACGGTTCGCCAGTCGATCGGAGAGCTGGTGCAGGAAGGTTGGCTTGCCCGCGAACAGGGCAAAGGCACCTTCGTCAGCCGTCAATCTCCCGAGCGGAGAAACGCCATGGGCAACCGTACGGTGGGCATTATTACGACCTCGATATCGGATTATATTTTCCCGTCCATCGTCCGCGGCGTAGAAGCCGCGCTCAAGGAACAAGGCTATCGGCTGCTGCTCTCGAGCACGGATCAACGGAAGGATCGGGAGCGCGAGTGCTTGGAAATGATGCTGAGCCACTCGGTATGCGCCTTGATCGTGGAGCCTACGAAGAGCGCCGAGGGCAACCCCAACTTCGATAATTACATGGCTATCGAGGATCACGGCATTCCTATGCTGATGATTAACGAGTCTTATCCGGATCTCGAATGCCCTAGCGTCCGGGTCGACGACGATGCGGGAGGCCACATGGCCGCGAATCACGTGCTCGAGCTGGGACATCGCCGGATCGCCGGTTTCTTCAAGACGGACGATCTGCAAGGGGTTAGGCGGATGAAAGGCTTCATGCGGGCTTGTCGCGAGCATCAAATCCAGCCCGACGGAAGCATGATCGTACGATATTCGACCGAGGACAAAGAGGAGCGGCCGCAACGGATGCTTCGGGAGCTGCTGCAGTCCGAACAACGGCCGACGGCGATCGTCTGCTATAATGACCAACTCGCGGTATCGCTGCTGGATACGGTCAGGGAGCTGGGGCTCAGAATCCCGGAGGATCTATCCGTGATCGGATACGACGATTCGTTCCTGGCTACGGCGACCGAAATCAAATTAACGACGATCGAGCATCCGAAATCGGAAATCGGCAAACGTGCCGCCAATCTGTTGATCGCGCAACTGGAGAGAGGAGAGGCGCCCCCTCCGAAGGAATTGCTCTTCGCTCCCAAGCTGATCGTTCGCCAGTCTACTTTGGAGATTCGCTAATCTCCTATCGACATACATGTACGTACAAGTATATAATATGGACTGTGAGATAGGCTGCCAAGCAAGCCGAAGCGGCGAAATATCTAACGGGAGGAAGTGTTTCTACTTGTTAGAACAACTAAAGGAAACCGTGTGCCAAGCCAATGCGGAGTTGCCGAAATACGGACTGGTGACTTTCACTTGGGGGAACGTTAGCGGATTCGATCGGGAGTCCGGGTTGATGGTCATTAAGCCGAGCGGCGTACCTTACGAAGAGCTGCTTCCGGAGCAAATGGTCGTCGTCGACTTGGAAGGCAGGGTAGTCGAAGGCGATATGCGGCCTTCCTCGGATACTCCGACTCATCTCGTGCTCTATCGCGCATTCGAGAACATAGGCGGCATCGTCCACACGCATTCCCCGTGGGGTACGATATGGTCCCAAGCCGGACAAAGCATTCCCGCGCTCGGAACGACGCAAGCCGATTATTTCTATGGGGCGATTCCTTGCACGAGGCAAATGACGAACGCGGAAATCAAAGGCGCGTACGAAGCGGAAACCGGTAACGTAATCGTAGAGACTTTCCAAGGCATCGACCCGAATCGCGTACCGGGCGTGCTCGTGAACAGCCATGCGCCATTCGCTTGGGGCAAGGATGCGATGGACGCGCTTCATAACGCCGTCGTTCTCGAAGAAGTGGCGAAGATGGCTTACCACACCCGGCAATTAAATGCCGGAGTGGCGCCGATGAATCAAACGCTCCTTGATAAGCACTATTTGCGCAAGCACGGTGCGAATGCCTACTATGGTCAACCTGGAGATTCGCGGCACTCATCTTAATCCCTATTAAAAGGAGTTAACTTGCCATGAGCCACAAATACGCAATCGGCGTCGATTACGGTACGCAATCCGGCCGAGCGGTTCTCGTAGATTTAACCAACGGACATGAAGTAGCCGACCACGTCACTCCGTATCCTCACGGCGTCATCGACGAGACGCTTCCGACGTCCGGCAAGCAGCTTGAACATGATTGGGCGCTTCAGCATCCCGGAGACTACATCGAAGTGCTTCGGCGTTCGATTCCGGCCGTGCTCGCGCAGTCGGGGGTGTCGCCGGCGGACGTCATCGGTTTGGGGATCGATTTTACGGCTTGCACGATGCTGCCCGTCGATGAACGGGGCACCCCGCTTTGCTTCAAGCCGGAATGGTCGGACAATCCGCACGGATGGGTGAAGCTGTGGAAGCATCATGCCGCCCAGGACGAGGCGGATCGGTTAAATGCGATGGCGGCCCAGCGGGGCGAGAAATTCCTTCCCCGTTACGGCGGCAAGATTTCTTCGGAGTGGATGATCGCCAAGGTGTGGCAAATCGCGAACGAAGCGCCCGATGTATACGATGCAAGCGATCTGTTTACGGAGGCGACGGACTGGGTCATCTCGCAGCTAACCGGTAATTTCGTGCGCAATAGCTGCACGGCCGGTTATAAATCGATCTGGCATAAGCGGGAAGGCTATCCGAGCAGTGATTTTTTCAAGGCGCTCGACCCTCGTCTAGAGAACTTGACGGAGACGAAGCTACGCGGAGATATCGTTCCTCTAGGCACCAAAGCCGGAGAACTGACGGAAGAGATGGCGAAGCTGACGGGCTTAAACGCGGGTACCGCGATCGCCGTCGGGAACGTCGACGCGCATGCCGCCGTGCCGGCGGTCGGAGTCGTTACGCCAGGTAAGCTCGTCATGGCGATGGGGACGTCCATCTGCCACATGTTGCTGGGAACGGAAGAAGTGGAAGTCGAAGGCATGTGCGGAGTCGTCGAGGACGGGATCATCCCGGGATACTTAGGTTACGAAGCCGGTCAGTCCGCTGTCGGGGACATTTTCGAATGGTTCGTCGAGGAGGCGGTGCCTGCTTACGTGAAAGAAGCGGCCGGCAAGGAAGGCGTCGGCGTGCATCAGTGGCTCACGGAACGAGCTTCGGCTTATCGGCCGGGCGAAACGGGACTGCTGGCGCTGGATTGGTGGAACGGAAACCGATCGGTTCTCGTCGATACGAATCTTACCGGCGTTATCGTGGGCTTTAGCCTATTAACGAAGCCGGAGGAAGTGTACCGCACGCTTCTCGAATCGACGGCATTCGGTACGCGCAAGATCATCGACGCATTCCATCATAACGGAGTGCCCGTCGACGAAGTCTATGCCTGCGGCGGATTGCCGCAGCGCAACCGTCTGCTCATGCAGATTTATGCGGACGTTACGAACCGGGAGATCAAGATCGCGGATTCCAAGCAGACGCCGGCCGTAGGCGCGGCGATGTTCGGAGCGGTTGCCGCGGGCAGCGCCAAAGGCGGTTACGACAGCGTCGTGGACGCGGCCAAAGCGATGGCGAGAGTGCGCGAGGAAACGTTCAAGCCGATTCCGGAGAACGTGGCGATCTACGACAAGCTTTATCGCGAATACGGCGAACTTCACGATTATTTCGGCCGCGGAGCGAACGATGTCATGAAGCGCTTGAAGGCATTAAAGGACGAAACGTCTCGCTAGTAAGGCCTATCCTAAGAAAGCCGTTCCGTGAACTTACGGAACGGCTTTTTCGCATCTTTTCGAGGGAAAGAACTAATCACTGATTTTGCTTAAAATAATCCAAAATAATGTCGAAATTTGTTGCAACCATTTCATCTCCCAGGTGTGTATAGGTTGTACAACTACGAGAATAGGAAGGTTGATCGCATATGGGCAGAAGTTATCTGGGTATCAGAAAGTTATGTTTGATGGCTGTCCTGTTGGCCGTTTCATCGACGTTCGGGCTTGCGGGGGGAGTAGCTCGCGCTTCGGACGATCAACCGGCGGGACTCTATTCGATTGCTTCAGGGCAATTCGCTTTAACCGCGGCGCCTCCGTTGGTAACGAACAGCGTTTTTAACCCGGGCCATTTATATTTGGATAACGGTAACGCCGTGGCAACGGCTTCCGCAGGTTCCATTAACGTCGTTGCCAGCACTAGCGCGTTGCAGACGGTTGATACGATCGGGGTTACGTTTTATTTGCAGAAGTGGAACGGATCCGTGTGGGAGACGATTAGCTCGGGCACGATGAAAAGCGCTACCCAGCAAAGCAGCTTTAGTTCTAATCAAAGCTATTCCGTCGCTGCAGGGAGTTATTACAGATCGCGAACGGTTCATTGGATTATCAAAAACGGAACCTACGAAGAAGGCGAGCGATTCAGTAATTCGGTATTGGCTTCGTAATGGGGGGCTGGACGGACTGGATCAAGGAAACCCATCCGCAACCGAACGCGACGGACGTTCCCGAAGATACGCTCGTCTCGATTACTTTTCATGAGGATATTAACCGCAATACGCTGAACGCCAGAAATATTCTCGTGCTCGACGGGAATCAGCGAGGCCGTCTGATATCGGAACGCTTTTTGTTTCGTTACGATTCGGAATCCAAAACGTTGTTCATTTACTTGAAGGAGGAAGAGGAAAGACTAGGCCCCAATAATACGATCGAGATCATCGTTACGGGCAGGATCGCCAACTTCCATGACAAACGAATGGAAATCCCCTTTCATTTGCGGTTTACGACCCGATGAGTAGAAAGTCGTTCACGGATGCGACGAAGCCGCCCGATAGAATCGGGCGGCTTCGTCGCGCTTGTTCGATTATTTGAACATATTCTCGTAGATCCGTATGACCTCTTCGCTCGGAAAGGGACAACTCATGGAGATGCCGACTCCGTCGACGAACACCTCCAGGTAAGTCCGATTTCCCGATGTCGTCAAAATGCCGGTAGCATTGCTTAATTTAATCGACTTTACCGTAACGCCTTCTGAGGCGCCACTATATCCGAAGCTTGGAAAATACTTGGCGTTGATCAATTGAAAGTACATAACGACGCCTTGTTTGTTCTCGAAGTTGTATCGGACTTGATCGGCTCTATCCCGTTTATTGAAGAAATCGATCGTGACATCCTTGAAGGAGACGCCTTCCGGGATGTAGTTAAACGTGGGCGCCCGAAATGAAAGCAGTTTGCTTGCTTGCTCTCTCGTGACCTTGGCAACGACCGCGTCCCCGACCTGCTCGACGTCAAGACCTTCGAAATAATCCGGGGGAGGAAGGGTTTTGGCATTGGACTCATCCTTGTCTTCGTCTCGGCCGAAAATGAAACCCATGATGCCCGAAGGGTATTCCATGAGGGTGGCGTACATGGGCTCGATTGCTCTAACCGCCCGGACGTTGCCGAATATCGCGGCGCCGACGAGGATGGAAGCGGCTACGATGGCTAGCTTAGACAGCCTCGAAATCATTCTCGTCCTCGAGCGTTGTTTGGCGATCCGATGCCGGACTTTCTGCCAGGATGGGCGGTGATCGACAATGGTTTGATCTTGAGGTTGCTCGACGGCGTTTTCGAAAGCGGCATCGAAAGAAGCGTCGAACAGACGGTCGAATTTCCCGTTACTCATCCCGTTTCCCCCAATCCATGTGCAGTTTTTTCTTCAGGAAAATCCGAGCTCTATGCAGTTTGTGTTTAACCGCGACCTCGGTATCCTGAATCTCGTGCGCGATTTCCTTATAGGACAATCCTTTTTTCCATTTGAGTTCGATGAGTTCCCGCTGCTCCGGCTTCATTCCCGAAAGATGCCGCGAGATTTGCTCCTCCAGCGATCGGGCTTCCACTTCCTGTTCGACGGACGCCGCAACCGCATGGGTGATCTTTCCTCCGTCCCAAGCGAGATCGAAGCTGATGTCTTTGCGGGATTTGCTGCTTTTGCGTATCTGGTTGATCGTAAGGTTTTTGGCGACGACCTTGATCCAGGCTTTCATATGTTCCTCGTTCTCGACGACGGGACACTTTCCAAGCGCGATCATGAACGTTTCTTGTATAATATCTTCCGTAGAGGAATGATCATTGATCATGAAGTTGATAGGCTTGTACAAATAATGATAAAACTCGCGGTAAATCTCTTCCTGCAGCGATTGGTTTAATTTATGGAAACCGGAGCCGAGCAGAAGAAGCAAATTAGCTTGCATGGAAAGATTCACCTAATTTCGACGTTGGGATTCATGTGAAGGTCGTAAGACTCTCTATCAGTGTAGTCGAAATAGCAGGGAGAGAGAAGCAGTAATTTTACAATAACACCGGATATTTGAAAAAGTTGCCGTTCTTCGGACGCATCGTTATATTCTACTCGCTAGTGTCCGATAATGAGAGCATTTGGGGCAATTAGAGGAAGGGGCATGTTCGCTTGCGTCGTGCAACGTTGTTGAAAATTTCGGCGGCAGCCGCGATCGTAGCCTTATTGCTATGGATTGACTTTACGTATATTAAAGCAAACCCGGAATCGATACGCCAATGGGTGTTGTCGTTCGGATGGATGGCGCCTTCGCTGTATATCGGAATATATATCGTGAGGCCGTTCGTCTTGTTTCCGGCGTCGGTCTTATCGATGGCGGGAGGACTAGCGTTCGGAACGTGGTTCGGCATGGCGTATACGTTGGTCGGGGCGGTGACCGGAGCGGTTCTGTCCTTCTTGTTCGCGAGGAAAATCGGAGCCGGTTTCTTCCGGGGGAAAGAGGATCCCAGATTGGGGAAAATCGAAAGAGCGATGCAACGTCGCGGGTTCATTATGGTTCTTATGCTGCGAATCGCTCCGTTCGTTCCGTTCGACTTGGTGAGTTATGCCGCCGGCGTGGCGCGGGTGCGACTCAAGGCTTTTCTCCCGGCGACGATCATCGGCACGCTGCCGGGTACGTTCGCTTATAATTTCCTTGGCTCGAGCTTGAGCGAAGGAAGCTGGCAAGATATCGCGATCGCGGGCTGTGTGTTCGCGGTCGCCCTAGCCATTCCCTTCCTGTTCCGCCGCAAGGTGGAACAGGAAGTGGAAGAGAACGGGGGCGATCTAGAGGGGGATGGGGATCGCGCCTCCTGAGGTTAGAATCAGCTCCAAGCTGACGAAGCTTCCGGGATCCGCGGGTGCGTCGAGCAACGTTTGCGGGATAACTCGGCCGTTATAACGAAGTTGCGCAACCGTTTGTCCGCCGATGGGGATACCGGCTACGCTACTGATGTATCCGTCTGGCCCGAAGCCGACGACCCCTGTCGATACAAGCGCAAGACGGATCGTAATACCCGGATAGAAGGGAATGTAATTCGTGAAATTGATAGTCGGAAACGCCGCTCCTCCGATAATACGGACGGTGATAAACGACTGCTGAGGCGGAAAAGGCTGCGGCCCGGGAATCGGGACCGGAATGGGGACTGGGACTGGAATCGGTACCGGGAACGGTCCTGGACCTGGCGGAAACGGCCCTAACCCTGGCGGGAATGGTCCCGGCCCAGGCGGGAAATGTCCCGGACCTGGCGGGAAATGTCCCGGTCCCGGAGGAAACGGACCATGCCCTGGCTGGGAATGTCCAGGTCCATGAGGAGTCTTTCCCGGTCCGTGGCCCCCATGGCCGCCGCCGGGCATTCTGCCCTTAAAGTTGCGTTCTTGCGGGAATACCCACCAAGGAATCGGACGGATTACCGCGGGTTCTTGCTGTTCTTCGTTTTGGTGCAGACGCACGACGTCTTGTTTGGGCGCATCTTTCTTCAAACCCTTGCCGGAAGCGATGGGTTTCGATTGAGTTTGCGAGGCGTGCGGTTGACGCGACGAAAGCTTCGCTGTCGGATCGGCCGTTGCTTTGCGCATAAGCGGCTTGGCTACCTGCGATCTTAACTTCGGCATCTCTGTTCCTCCTTCGACCATAGGCATACAACTGATAATGCAGGATATGCGCCCAGCCTATTTCAGGTGCAATGCCTAGGAACGCCCCCTCGATGGCAGTCGAGGGTTTGTTTGCATACTCGCACGTTTTCCAATCAAGTTAATCGGTTAATCTAAGTTAACGCTGTTAACGTTACAAAAAACAAAAATAACCTCTTGTAATCGCTTTATTTCCGACATATAATCATCGCATAAGGTTAAACGCTTAAACTAAATTCATCGCAGCACCCTAAATGCGAGCGATGAATACTCGAAGCAGGTGACGAACATGAAACGGATTACGATTCGGGATGTATCCGAGAGGGCGGGAGTCTCGACGGCCGCGGTATCCTACGTATTGAACGGACGAGAAGGGAAGGTGTCGTCCGAGACGGTAGCCAAAGTGCGAAAAGCCGTCGAAGATCTCAACTATATCCCTGATTTCTCCGCGCGAAGCTTAGCGAATAACAAGTCGAAGCTCATCGGCGTCGTTATCCCCCAGACGGAAGACCGCAAGCAGCTGCTGCTTCAGAATCCGTTCTACTCGGAGCTGATCTGCGGCATCGAAGCCCGGCTTCGGCAATCCGGATTCCATATGATCCTCTCCGGCGTCGAGAAGGGAGAAGGGTACCTGGACACTTCGATGCAACGAAACTTGGATGGGGCGATCATTACCGGCATCTACCAGGAGAGCTTCTACGAGGATTTGAAGAAGGTGAGGATGCCGATCGTGCTCGTCGACAGCTACGTGTACGACAGTCATTTCCACGTGGTAGGCATCGACGACGAGTTGGGAGGCTACTTGGCGACGCGGCATTTCATCGAGAACGGGCATACGAATATCGCGCTCGTAACGGGATTGATTCGCAAGGACGGAGTCGTGGAGAAAAGATTTCTCGGATATAAGCGGGCATTAAAGGAAGCCGGCCTGTTCTACAATCCGGATCATGTGTTCGAGCATTCGGTCACTTACGAATACGGGCAAGAAGCGGCGCGGCTCATCGCGACGAAATATCCGGAGATTACCGCGGTGTTCGCCACGAGCGACCTTATGGCGATGGGAGTCATGCAAGGGGTTCGCGACGAAGGCAAAGAAGTGCCGGAACATATATCGGTTATCGGTTTCGACGATATTTCCGTCGCGCGAATGTGTACGCCGCCGCTCACCACGATTAAGCAAGACGCGATTGCCAAAGGAATCATGGCCGCGGAACGTTTGTTGGCGGCGATAGAAAACCCGGATGCCGAGCATTCCGAGAACCTTATGGTTATGCCCTTGTCTCTCATAGAACGCAATACCGTGCGCAAGCTGCCGTAACGGCGGCGATGCATTGATTTTACGACAGGGGATCATCGGGGAGGTGGTTGCGGCACCCATAAGGCTTGTTTTCGGAATTCGGAATAGAGTTTTACAGAAACAAGTGATTTCTCATCATTCCTAAGGAGAGGGTTCGAATGTTGAAGAAAAGCGGGGCAATCCTGCTGCTAGCCACCATGATGGTCTTAAGCGCATGCGGTTCTAACAAAAACAATAATCAAGAAAGCAGTTCGGCGCCGCCGTCGGAATCCGCGTCTACGTCGCCATCCGCGTCCCCGTCGGATTCGCCTTCCCCGTCGAAGGATCCGGTTACGATCAAGTTGATGATGTACACGGCGAACGGACAAGAGGAAACGCTCAAGGGCATCGTCGACGCGTTCCAAGCCGCCAATACGGACGTGAAGGTCGATTACGAGGTCGTTCCTTACGCCGATTATGACACGAAACTGACTACGCTGCTGGCCAGCGGAAGCGAACCGGATCTGTTCGAGGTCGGATACGAGAATTTCAGAACGTACGCGGCGAAGGACTTGCTGCTGGATCTGACACCGACGATCGCGGCGGATTCGTCCTTCAAGCCGGAAGTCTACAAGAAGCTGGCCTATGACGCCTTTAACTATAACGGCAAACAGATGGGCGTTACGCACAGTTTCTCGGATGTCGTGCTCTTCTATAATAAGGATTTGTTCGACGCCAAAGGAATGAAGTATCCGGATGCTTCCTGGACTTGGAAAGAAGAGTTGGAAGCCGCGGAGAAATTGACCGATGCCAAAAATGGCATTTGGGGAACATATGCGCCGATTCAATTCTACGAATTCTACAAAACGATCGTCCAGAACGGCGGCGGAATGTTCGACGCAAATGGCAAGCCGACGGTCAACAGCCCGGCTAACGTGCAAGCGCTTCAATGGATGATCGATAAGGCAAGTAAATACAAAGTATCGCCCGCGCTTAACGACGATACGTTTAATCAGCCGGATGCCGACTTGAACGCGTTCAAAGAAGGAAAGCTGGCGATGGCTCGTTTCGGAATCTGGAATTTCAACGGGTTCAAGGACACGGCTTTCAAATGGGATATCGCGTTGGAACCAGGGCAAACGCAGAAAGCCCATCACTTCTTCGCCGACGGTCTCGTAGCCTCGAAAAATACGAAAAACGCGGACGCGGCTTGGAAATTCATGAAATTCATCTCCAGCGATCCTGCCGCCGTCAACCTGCGAATCTCCGCGGGGTGGAGCGTACCGGCCGTGGCCGACGAAACGATCATGGACGCGTATTATAAACAAACGCCTCCGGACTCGAAGAAAGTCGTGTCGGAAGCGTTGGATTCGCTCGTGTTGCCACCGGTCGGTCCTAAGCCGGAAAAATGGAACGAACTTAAGAGCGCCGTAGGCGATGAGCTGGACAAAGCGAAGCTTGGAAGAGTGAGCGCGCAGAAGGCGCTTGACGCCGCACAGAAAAAGGTTGAGGAACTGCTCGGCAGCTAATCCTAACGCTATCGGCTTTATCCAGCACGAATTCGGAGGAGGGACAATGGTATGGCCTTACGATTGTCCCTTCTCCGTCTATTCTATAACCCTGCCGAGGTTTCGTATAGAGGTAGGGCGAAAGGAAAATGCGAATGGTAGGACAACGCAAATGGAATCGCCGACTCGCCGTCCTCGTGTTTTTGTCCCCCGCGCTGCTCGGGCTCTTGGCATTCCAACTGCTGCCGATGGTTTCTTCGGTCGTCATCAGCTTCTCCGATTGGGACTTGCTCACCAAATGGACCCATATTCGGTTCATCGGATGGGACAATTACGCGAATATTTTCAAAGACGAGAAATCTTACACTTCAATAAAGAACGTATTTTATTTCCTGATCGGTTACATGCCGGCGATCACGATCTTAGGGACATTGTTCGCCGTGCTACTTAATCGCAATATTCGGGGAATCAAGTTGTACCGCGCCGCGGTATTCGTCCCCGTGATTACTTCGTGGGTCGCCGTCTCGATCGTATGGAGATGGTTGCTGAACGGACAAAGCGGCCTTGTGAATTACTTGTTGTCGCGGGTAGGGATTGACGGGCCGATATGGCTCCAGGATGACCATTGGGCGCTGATCGCGATTATCGCGGTAACGCTGTGGAAGGATATCGGTTTCGTCTCCATTATTTTGCTGGCAGGCTTGCAGGATATCTCCGAGGACTACTATGAAGCAGCCGACCTGGACGGGGCGTCGGCATGGAGCAAGCTATGGCGGATTACGGTTCCGATGCTTTCCCCGACCTTGTTCTTCGTCATTACGATTTCGTTGATCAATTCCTTTCAATTGTTCGACCAGGTGCTCATCATGACGAACGGCGGACCTGCGGGAGCTACGAGCACGATCGTCGAGCAAGTGTACAAGAACGCTTTCCAATTCAATAAAATGGGCTTTGCCGCCGCGCAATCTTGGGTGCTGTTCGTCATTATTTTTACGGTAACCATGATCGTGCAACGCCTTCAACGGAGGTGGGTCGTCTATGACAGATAACCGATCGATGCTCAAGAACGCCTTGACCCACTTGATCTTGATCGCTACGGCCATAATTCTCGTCTTCCCGTTCGTATGGATGGTTTCGGGCGCCTTCAAGGCGAAGCTAGAAGCGGTCAAGATGCCGCCTCAGTTGCTGCCGTCCCATTGGAACTTCGATAACTTCAAACTGATCGAGCATTATTTTCCGTTATACCGTTTCTTGTATAACAGCGTTGCCGTCGCGATCGCCACGACGATCTTGCAACTGTTCATCTGCGCGATGGCCGCTTACGTCTTCGCCAAGATTCCGTTCAAGGGCAGGAATGTGCTGTTCGTTCTTTTCCTGACGACGATGATGATCCCGAGCCAAGTGACGTTAGTGCCTTTGTTCATCCTATTCTCGCAGACGAATTTGATAGATACGTACGCCGGGCTCATATTGCCGGGAATCTTCAGCGCGTACGGGACGTTCCTGATGCGGCAGAACATCATGACCATTCCGAACGAGCTGCTGGAAGCCGCCTTCATGGACGGGGCGTCCTATTACAAAGTATTCCGCACCGTTATTCTGCCGCTCGTCAAACCGACTCTTGCCGCCCTTACGATTTTCGCGTTCATGAGTTCCTGGAACAATTTCCTGTGGCCGCTCATCGCGACTAACAGCAAGGAATTAATGACGTTGCCGCTCGGTCTTAGCAAGCTGCAGGGCAAGTGGTCGACGGAATGGAACGTTCTTATGGCTGGCAACGTCGTCAGCTTCATCCCGATTTTCATCGTTTATCTTTTCGCGCAACGTTATTTCATTAAAGGGATGACGATGACCGGTATCAAATAAAATCCAATTACTTGTCCGCTATGCGGCCTAGCTGGGGGAATTCAGATGAAGGAAATACGACTTGGATTAATCGGTCTCGGAGGAATGGCCAACGTTCACGCCGAGCAGCTCGAAGGAATCGAAGGCGCTTCTATTACCGCCATATGCGATCGCGATCCCGAGAGAGTCGCGGAATGGGGAACTAAGCTGGGCATCGACGAAAGCGCACGATATTCCGAGCCCGAAGAGCTTATCCGGAACGCGGACGTAGACGGCGTGTTATCGATTACTCCCAATAACGCGCATTATGAAATCCTGCGGCTTTGTTTGCTCCACGGCATGCCGATCATGACGGAGAAACCTTTTACGCGGACATTCGAGGAAGCCGAGGCGCTACTGGAGCTTTCGAACAATCATGATACGACATGCATGTTGGGATTTTCTTACCGGTATACTCCGTCGTTCCGCATGGCGAGGGAAATGATCCGCGATGGCAAAATCGGCACCGTGCGGCATGTTTTTCTCCAGTATTTGCAACAGTGGGGAGGTCCATTGTTCCAGACGAAAATGAATTGGCGTATGGACAAGTCGATTACCGGTACGGGGACGCTTGGCGACCTTGGCTCGCACATGATCGATGCCGCACGTTTCTTGATAGGGGAGCCGATCGAAGTATCCGCCTTGATGAGCTCGTTGATCACGGAACGCGAAGATCCCGTCACCGGTGCTCCGGTTCCAGTGGATATCGACGACTTCGCCGCTTTCGTCGCTGTATTGGAGCCCGGAGTTCCGGCCGTCTTCCAAACTTCGCGGAATGCCTACGGCAGCCAGAATCAATTCGAAATTTCGGTGTACGGAGATACGGGATCGCTCAGAATGGGATGGGAATACGGGGAAACGCTGCATTGGACGCATCCGGACGACCAAGGCGCCGAGGTCAGGGAACAATTGCAAGTTCCCGACGCTTATAAGCTGAAGCAGATGCAGGATTTCGTCGATCTGCTGCGAGGACAATCGAGGGAAGAGACGGCGACGCTTCGCGACGGATACCGCAATCAACGAGCATTGGAAGCGGTAGTGCAAGCCTACGAAAGCAAAAAAGCGGTAACGGTAGATGAGGTCGGCGGCAAAGCCGAAACGACGATAGAGGTGAAATCATGAGCGGATCTGCGGGCGTAAAAGTCACGGTCTGGAACGAGTATCGGCATGAGCGTAACGACGAGCAGGTAAAGGCGGTTTATCCGGAAGGCATTCATGAAGCGCTGCGAAGCGGGCTTTCGTCTTTCGGGTATGAGGTCGGCACCGCGACGTTGGACGAACCTGAGCATGGACTGACGGTGGAGAAGTTAAACGACACCGACGTATTGATCTGGTGGGGGCACCAAGCGCACGACGAGGTCGACGACGCAATCGTGCAACGGGTTCAGGAGCGCGTGCTTCAAGGCATGGGGCTGATCGTGCTGCATTCCGGCCATTACTCCAAAATATACAAGAAGCTGATGGGGACGTCATGTGCGTTGAAGTGGCGGGAAGCCGACGAGAAGGAACGCTTGTGGGTTGTGAAGCCGTCCCATCCGATCGTAGCGGGATTGCCGGAATACATCGAACTGGAAGAGGAAGAGATGTACGGGGAACACTTTGACATTCCCGACCCCGACGACCTCGTTCTCGTAAGCTGGTTCGAGGGCGGCGAAGTGTTCCGCAGCGGCGTCACCTACTCCCGGGGGCAGGGGAAAATCTTCTATTTCCGCCCGGGGCACGAGACGTATCCGACCTACTACCGGGAACCTGTATTGCGAATTATCGCGAACGCGGTGAAATGGGCGGCTGAGGAACGAGGGGCATCACCTTATTACGGAAACGCCAAGCCTCTTGAAACGATCGTTGCGAAGAAATAAAAAAAGTGGGCTTGCGGCCGTTAGCCGCAAGCCCGAGATATATTATTGAAAAGGGGGGTCATGTATGTATTGTAACCCCCTTACATGAAGAGAAGATGAAGGCGATATTACGGTTCCATTACAAATGTTGAATGAATCAGCGACAGTCGCGTAAACCGCATAGTTAATTACAAACTTCTACCCAACAACACCCCGACTTGTTTGGCCATATCCTTAGCCGTATAGGGCATACCATTCCTAATCCACCACTCAATAACGCCCACATATGCTGTTCCGGCATATTGCAGCATTACATCCTCCATTAACCCCGTGTTTTTTCCGCTCTCTCTGTCGATCTCGCCTTTGAATCCTTCCATAAATGAGGCAAGAAGCCGCGCTCTGAAAGATGACGGAGCTTCTTTGCTTGCTAACATAGTGGAATAAAACAAATAATTTTTCTCGAAAAATTCAAAGTAAGGTACAAGCGCGTCATTCCATTCCATCTCGCAAGCCCAACTATTCATCTCTCCTAGCTCATTAAGGTGTGATTCGATTAGCTTATCCAATAAATCAAATTTGTCCTGGTAATGAAGATAAATGGTTCCGCGATTTAAGTTTGCCCGTTCGGCAATATCCTGAATGGTAATGTCATCGAATTTTTTTTCGGCCATCAGTTCGATAACGGCTTTTTTTAAAGATTCCTGCGTTTTAAGAATTCTCCGATCCACTTTCGCCATCGTTTTTTCACCAACTCTCCAAGATAGTTAACACTTTTAGAAATTGTGTTGATATATCAACAAATCGCGTTTCTTTAACCATTGAATTGTCGGAACTAAATATATAATAATGGACACATGTTGATTAATCAAATCGATTCGATTAAACATCATAATTTGATTGTAGGAAAGAAGGGAACAATGCCCTATGTGCAAAACAAGCGTTCTAAGTGTTTCTGCAGCTAAAGCGCCGTTCAAGAAGTCAACGATAGAAAGGCGACAATTACGTCCGGATGACGTCTCGATCGATATTAAGTTTAGCGGCATTTGCCATTCCGATATCCATAGTGCACATGGAGACTGGGCCGGAGGGATTTTCCCGATGGTGCCTGGCCATGAAATCACTGGTATTGTAAAGGCAGTAGGGGAAAGAGTTACGAAGTTTACCGTAGGCGACCGAGTCGGGGTAGGCTGCTATGTGGACTCTTGCGGAAAGTGCGAATACTGTCTCCGAGGAGAGGAACAGTATTGTGCCAAAGGCTATGTAGCCACCTATAACTCCTTGGATTACGAAGGCAATCCAACTTACGGCGGTTACAGCCAGAACATTGTCGTTAAGGAAAGTTTCGTTGTGCATATCCCGGATGGTATGGAATTAGACGTAGCCAGTCCGCTTTTGTGCGCCGGAATTACAACGTACTCTCCTTTGAAACGCTGGAATGCCGGCCCGGGAAAAAGGGTAGCGATTCTCGGAATGGGGGGTCTTGGCCATGTGGCGATTCAGTTTGCGCATGCGATGGGGGCGGAAGTGACCGTCTTAAGCCGAGCGAAAAATAAAGAAAACGAAGCTTTGAGATTTGGAGCAGATCATTACTTTTCAACGCTTGATCCAGAAACCTTTAACGCGTTGGCCGGTCGTTTCGATCTGATTCTTAACACCGTGTCTGCCAGCATCGACGTTGATTTGTATTTATCGCTACTTCGCGTAGACGGAACGCTTGTTAATGTCGGCGCACCGGCTGAACCAAGCCAATATCACGTGTTCTCCTTAATCTTGAGTCGCCGCAGTATTGCAGGCTCCTTAGTCGGCGGACTTCCGGAGACGCAAGAGATGCTTGATTTTGCTGCAGAGCATGGCATTGCTCCGCAAATCGAAGTAATCCGTGCCGAGCAAGTAGACGAAGCCTATGAGCGAATTTTGCACAGTGACGTGCGTTACCGATTCGTTATCGATATATCCACATTATAAATGCGAATGGACGATAGATTTAAAAATCATTCGCTTCGTTTAGCCCTGATTCTTGCCGCGTTTTCCGCTTTGGGTCCATTTACGGTCGATATGTATCTTTCATCGCTTCCGCAGATTATGGAGTATTTCCAAACTAACGCATCTTCGATTCAAGCTAGCTTGACCGCCAGTTTACTTGGATTAGGCTTAGGTCAAATGATAATGGGTCCTTTAAGCGATCGTTACGGACGACGAACGCCATTGATGATCGCAATGACCTTTTATATTATTTCTTCAGTCTGTTGTGCTTTCGTACATCATATCGAATTGTTTATCGCATTACGATTCATTCAAGGGATTGCCGCTTCGGCCGGACTCGTGATTTCCCGTGCAGTTGCACGTGACAGATATAGCGGCGTGGAAATGACGAAGTTTATTTCTCTGCTTACGACAATCAGCAATGTGGCGCCCTTAATTTCCCCGAATGCCGGAAGCGCGGTGACATCTTTCAGTTCGTGGGTTGTTGTGTTTGTATTTCTGGGTATGTTGGGAATGTTATTAACGGCAATCACAATATGGGGGTTAGACGAAAGTTTACCTGCAACGAATCGAGTCCAAGGGAACGCTCTGGCATTACTGAAGAACTACAAACGATTGTTTCGTGATAAGACGTTTATGGGATTTGCCCTAGTTAACGGAATATTATTCGCAGGTGTATTTGCCTTCGTTGCGGGAACTCCGTTTATATACCAGAACATTTTCGGTGTGTCTCCGCAATTATTTTCAGTCCTGTTCGCAATGAATGGTCTTGCTATTATGATAGGATCGCAAATCGTAAAAAGAGCAGCCGGACGGTTCACTGACCGCTTTATCTTGCGAGTAGGATTAACGTTATCCTTGATTTCTACTTTGGCGATCCTGATTGCGGTTCTTTCGAAGGGATCCTTATCGTCGATAATTGTTTCTCTGTTCTTATTTGCTTTATCGATCGGGATTATTGGACCTGTTTCGGTTACGCTAGCGATGGAATCGCATGGACAAATCGCGGGTAGCGCGTCAGCCGTGCTCGGCACCTTTCAATATGCGCTAGGCGCAATTACTTCGCCTCTCGTGGGGATCGCGGGCGAGCATTCGGCTATCCCTTTCGGAATCGTTATGTTTGCGACCAGCATTCTGGCCATCGGTTCCTATTTGGTTTTCATAAGAAAGGAAGAGCTAATTAGCGATGGCGGCAACAACTCGATAATAAAAAATACGTAACTCAAGCGGAGGGATTTAGAACATGGAAATCAGAAAAATCGGATCGCAACCTTCAGGGAAAGGACCAGCCGATTATTTTACGGGCACGGTTCGCATTGATCCGTTAATTGAGGCATCGGATCCTGCACGGGTAGCTGCTGCAAGCGTGACGTTCGAGCCTCGTGCAAGGACAGCATGGCATACTCATCCACTGGGTCAGACGCTGATCGTAACTGCGGGAAAAGGAAGGGCTCAACGTTGGGGCGGCCCGATCGAGGAAATCAGTCCCGGTGACGTGGTTTGGTTCCCTCCAGGGGAGAAACATTGGCACGGAGCATCGCCGACCACGGCAATGACCCATACCGCGATTCAAGAACGTCTTGACGGCAAGGCGGTAGAATGGTTGGAAAAAGTCAGCGACGAACAATATGGTGAGAATGAACAGTAAATAATGCACAAATTCATTCAGTCCTCGACCTTAAAATCCGCAGCCAATTTTACTGATAAATCGGTCATGTATCCTTTGAATTGTTTTACGATCCGATAATCTCCAGGTTTAAGCTTCCGCGGAAAACTAACCTCCTCCTGGTGTGTTAGGCCTGGCTTCATACTGAACCCGATTGCCGGAACGGGACGATCATCGGGTATTAGCTTCCAGCCGTCAGAAACTTTTTGATAAATCCCATAACCATAGCCGAAATAAAGATCGGTTGGACCGGCATTATAAAGAGATAGCTCCGTTTGATCAGATCCGTGGAGCGAACGTTTTATGGTAAGGCGAGCGTTGAGTTCATTCGGCGGTACGAAAAAGGTCGTTATAAACGTATCCTCTACAACACCCTCCGGTGAGACGATTTCTATGCTGAGGAGATAGTTTACGTTCGGCTGTTTTGGGGTGTCGTATGAAAAATCAAGACGACCGTCAAGCGAATTGTTGATGTCAGCCACATACTCTGTAATTAGTTGAAGTCGTTGTCCGTCTTCGTTCCGGCTTGTAATTTGAAAACGCACGGACCGCCCCTCGGGAATCTTGCCTAAAGCAGCTCCTACTTTGCTTCCCGCCTCCGTATCTCCTTCAGTGATAGAAGTTATGAGATTGAATCCGTTCTCTCCCTCAAACCACTTACCTGTCTTGGGCTGGTAATCGCTAGCGGCAGATAGTGCCCGTTCACGAGAGAGCTTGGCGGAAACAATTACTTTATCCGGATTGCCTACAGAATCAGTTAAATGGGCAACAGTCTCATCAATGATTACAGAAGGAACGCTCTCCGACTGCGGGCTTGATTTATTTTCGCATCCTAACAAAACAAATCCGAATGCAAAGATCATTAGAAGCTTTCGCAAAAAAATCCCCCCCTTTCTCTATAGACGGCTCAATTATGTAAAAGTTACCCTTATTATTAAGGAGCTTGCTTCGATGCAGCTCCTTTTTTGTAAAACAATAATCTGTAAAATATGGAACTTTTCCTTTGCAATATCGTCTTATTACAAAATAACCTTCAGGAGTCTTTACGGCTCAAAATCTATGAGGTGTACTCAGTGAGCAAAAAAATGATGACAGAAGAAGCTCAGAAGCGAGCGTTAAGCAATCGTAGACACTTCAGCTTTCGTTTGAATGTCTTTTTCTTTGTTACCTTTTTTGTTTTTTCCCTATTAATCGTTCGTTTGGCATATTTGCAATTCGTAGAGGGAGATGCCCTACGGGCAAAGGAACACGAGAACGGCTCGAAAGGAATCCCGGTTCCCCCCATCCGGGGCGATATCTACGATTCAGTTGGCAATGCGATCGCTTATTCGGTTTCCACGCAATCCCTTTACTACACGCCGCTTGATTTGAAGATAAAAGCGGACGAAGGAATGGCTTTGGCAGCAAAAATGGTCGACATTTTCAATGATCTTGGCAATAAGTCCGAGAATCCGCTCACGGTAGAAAAAGTGTTCGACAACATGGATTTGAAAAGCCGCGTCCATTCCGCTTTTCATCCACGAAGAATCAAAACAGGACTTACTAAAGAAGAAATCGCGTATTTCTCAGAGCATCGGAACGAGTTTAAGGGAATCGAAGTTATTGAGGAGAGCATTCGACAATACAGCAAAGACAATATCGCGGTCCAATTAGTCGGGTATACGAAGAAGTTAAGCGGCGCAGTAGGGAGTATCGATAAATACAAAGGCATTAACGACAATCAGACGGACGAAGCGCTGAAGTACGTGGAGACAGAACAAGTCGGGGTCGATGGACTGGAGCTGTTGTATCAGGACGAGCTGAGAGGCCGCAACGGTCTCAAAGAGTTTCCGATTAACAAAGACAGTCTAATCATTGGCCCGATGAAGCTGACTAAGCCGATTAAAGGCCATAATCTTTACTTAACGATTAACACCAAAATTCAGCTAATCGCGCAACAAGCGATCATGGATCAGATTCAGGAAATTCGTACCACGCCAAATGAATTTCAAAAAGATTCTCATCCAACAACAGGCTATGCCGTTGCCATGGAGGTAAAGACGGGGAAGGTAGTCGCCATGGCCAGCATGCCGGATTACGATCCATCCTTGTGGCAAGGCGGGATTAGCGAAAAGGATTGGGAGTCCGTTCAATATTTTATGAGCAATGGAACGATCAGGGACGTACAGCCTCCCTATGCAGATGACAAGGAACGTAGTATTCATCCTTCCTCATTCGTTAACTTAGGATCCACACAGAAACCGCTGTCTGTTCTAGTTGGGTTAAACGAGAAGCTAATTACCCCAGAATCGACTTTCCTGGATAAGGGGTATTTCGCATTCGGCGGTAAAGGGCATGAGACGCAGGTTAATAATGCCAGCCAAGCAATGAATGGTATATTGAAGCCGACCATGGCCATCGCCAAATCATCTAACGCATTCATGGCGGGGATGATTGGTAATGCGCTGTATTTACGGGATGGTCCTAAGGGCGTGGATATTTGGGATGGCTACATGAAGCAATTTGGTCTTGGCGTCACCACGGGAAGCGAGCTGCCCAACGAATCCAAAGGCAAGACGAACTACTATGAGGAAATTAAATCGGGGAGTGCGCAATCGGCTCTGATCTATGCTTCGTTCGGCCAGCAAGCCAAGTATTCTACGTTGCAGCTCGCTCAATACGCGGCAACGCTCGCTAGCCATGGCAAGAGATTGAAGCCCCAGTTCGTAAATGAGATCAAGGATGCCGACGGGAAACTCGTTCAATCCTATCAAAGCAAAGTACTGAATACAATCCACTTTCCCGATTCCTATTGGAAAACGATTGAAGACGGGATGGCGCTCGTTAAAGTAAAGGGCTTCGACGATTTCGGCTATAACTTCTATCGGAAGACCGGAACGTCGCAGCAGGATGTCGGAAGTCGCAAGAAAGTGGAGAACGCGGTATTCATCGCTTACGCGCCTGCGGAAGACCCGGTCTTGGCTGTCGCGGTCGTTGTACCGGACGGCGGTTACGGCGGGTATGCCGCAGCTCCGATAGCGCGTAAAATCTTCGATGCTTATGATTCCGAGATCGGCTTAATGGGAACGCCCCGCAAGTAAATCGCTAGAATCTCTGTTGACGATCCGATGACTCGTTTGCTACAATGTCCCCCATCAAATAGGAAAAGGATGAGGACGATGGTTCGTCGTTTGAAACGGTTTAAGAATGTTGCTACTGCGTTAAGCTTCTAAGTGAAAATGATTTATTTAACTTAGAAGCGAGGGAAAAGCATGAAACAACATCGGTTTAACCACTGGTCTGAAATTAAGTATCTAAAGGATATCGTCACCAACCCAATGATTGAAGTAGGGGAATACTCCTATTACTCTGGTTATTACGATCATCATGATTTTGAAGATGGGTGCGTTAGATACCTTTGGGGAGACGAAAAATCAAGAAAGTTATTCAACCCCATCGAAGACTATGGTTGGCATTTAGATAAATTGATTATCGGAAAATACGTTTGCATTGCAAGTGGCGTAATTATATTGATGGGCGGAAATCACAATCATCATCCTGAATGGATTACCGTGTATCCGTTTGCGGAGCAGATTAAAACCTCTTATGAACCAAAAGGGGATACAATCATCGAAAGCGATGCTTGGATTGGAATGAATGCAATGATTATGCCCGGCGTAAAAATAGGCGAAGGTGCCATTGTTGCGGCAGGATCGGTTGTTGTAAAAGATGTTCCACCCTATACGATAGTAGGCGGCAACCCTGCTAAAGAGATCAAGAAACGCTTTTCAGACGATGAAATCGAAAAGTTAAAGGAAATGCGTTGGTTCGATTGGGAACGCGAGAAAATTGAACGAGCCAGTCCTATCTTAGCGAGCTCTTCTATTCATGAATTATATGGCTTTTACCAAAGGGAAATTAAACCATAGGATTACCTCGTTTGATAAAAACAATTCAAGCTACCGAGATTATTATCGGTAGCTTGTTTAAATATAGGGCATTTTTAATTGTATAACTCCTTTATCTGTGTTAATCTGAGGACTAATTAAAGATGTTTAATAAGTTACGGCGGTGAATTCAATTAAACGACCATTTGTGAATCCGAAAATGATGGGCGAAATGATTCGTCAACAAATTCGCGAGACGCTCTACCGCGAAGTTGAATCGACCAAGGTTGAGCTTGCGCAGAGCACGGGCATCAGCTTTCCTACAATTAGCAAGGCGCTCGATGAAATGAATGATTCCGGAGAGGTGCTGCTAATGGGCTTGGGCCTATCCAGCGGTGGTAGACGGCCGAAAACCTATAAATTGAATCCCGCCTATATGACGGGGCTAGTCGCATGCCTGGAGAAGGATTATTCTTCCTACTCGATTATGAACTACGAGGGGGACGTCATCGCCCGAGAGACGCTTCCCGGCGTGCTGCAAGTCGGCCCGAAGCTCCTGACCGAACAAATCGGGACTTTTTTGGCGCGTTATCCCGCGATGCGTGTTCTTACGCTAGGCGTTCCCGGTGCGGTGGATAACGGTCGCGCGTTTCACATTCCCGATTACGAACGATTTAAGGACTTCAACTTCAAAGCCGCATACGAAGAGCGGTATTCTCTTCGGGTTCAGGTCGAGAACGACATGAATGCCACTGTTATCGGTTATTACGATCGCATAGGCAACGATGATTCTCTTTCTCTTGTGTACCTGTACATGGGTAAAAACGGACCAGGCGCCGGAGTGATTGTAAATGGCAAAGTCGTGAGAGGCAAAGCCTTTTTTTCAGGCGAGGTTTCTTATGTGCCGCTGTCTGATACGCGGAATTTCGGTCAATTGCTTGCAGAAGCCTCTCCTGTACAGAATAGCAATGAAGGGGAGCGGTCGAGGCTTATTGACGCTATAAGCCGTCTCGTTGTCGCCTTCACGGCTACGATAAATCCGCATACCTTCATTTTCAACAACAAGGAACTTACCCATCCTGAGCTCGTACAAATCCGGAGTAGAAGCGCGTCGCTTGTTCCGGAAGAGAGCCTGCCGGATCTTGTGGTTAGCGACTGGGAACAGGATTATTTTCACGGGCTGCAACAATTGACAATAAGGAGCATGCTGGCTGCAGATTGAAGCTTAATAGCCTTGGAGGACATCATGAACAATTCACTTAACATTCATAAAATCCATTTGTGGAAGATCGCTATTTATTTCTTTTTTGCGCTGCCCGGTTTTGCTATCGCCTCATGGGTATCGCGTACGCCAACGATTCGGGATGCTCTGGGTGCCACGACGGCCCAGATGGGCTGGATCATTTTCGGAATGGCCGTAGGCTCCATCGTCGGTCTGCTCGGCGCCAGTCATCTTATCGCGCATAAGGGTGGGCGATTCGTAATGGTAACGGGCATGGCGGTCAGTTCGGTTGGACTTGTCATTGTAGGTATGGGCGGCACCTGGCTAATTAATGGCGTCGCGGTGTTTGCGGGATTGGCGGTATTCGGCTTCGGGAACGGAATATGCGACGTGGCGATGAACGTGGAAGGGACCGCGGTGGAGAGAGCGACTCGGAAGTCGCTCTTAACCGGCTTTCATGCCGCGTTCAGTGTGGGAACGCTGCTAGGCGCACTTGCCGGAGCGGCTGCGATCAAGGCCGGTATGTCGGTCGTCGTCCACCTGGCGCTCGTCGTGGCGGTCATCGTGGTGTCCGTTATTTATTTATACCGGCTCGTGCCCGCGGGGACAGGGAAGGAGACGGGCGAGAATTCGAACGTTTCCCCAATGACCGCTAGGGAACGCATGGCCGTATGGAAAGAGCGGCGCACGGTTCTTATTGGAATCATTGTGCTAGGAATGGCTTTTGCGGAAGGCTCGGCGAATGACTGGCTACCGCTTGTTATCGTGGACGGCTACAAAGTCACGCCAGCCACGGGTTCATTTGCTTTCGGCTTATTCGTGGCCGCGATGACGATTGGCCGTGCAGCAGGCGGCATTTTGCTCGACCGGCTCGGCCGAGTTGTCGTCCTGCGGGCATCCGCGCTCTCCGCGATCGCGGGACTGCTCATCGTGATATGGGGGCAGAGCTACGCGGTTGCGATTGTCGGGATTGTGCTATGGGGACTCGGCGCGGCATTCGGCTTTCCGGTGGGGTTATCCGCTGCAGGAGACGATCCGCGCGGAGTAGCCGCAAGGGTAGGCGCAGTATCGACGGCCGGTTACCTTGCGTTCCTAGTCGGTCCACCTGTCTTGGGGATTATCGGCGAATCGGTAGGCCTGCTTCGCGCCTTGATTGTCGTGCTTATCGGCGTGACGATCGCAGGCTTACTGTCTCAAGAGGCAAAGCCTATTGGCGAGCCTAATCAATGAAAGGCTTGGGAGCCGGAACGAATGTTCCGGCTCTCTTTTAATTAGGGACACTTCAATTCACCGATAGACCCGTTAATCTGAACCGTACCGTAAGTCATTAAACTATCGGCATGATAATGGAACTACTTAACTTATTTCGAGGCATTAAAAATAATGGTAAAATTATCAATTATAATGTTGAAAAGGAGGGCGTGAAAATTTTGAAGTTGAAACATAACTGTACACATTGTATGAAGCCCATTAAATGGAAAAAGTTTCATTTGACCTTATCAGACAAGATAAAATGCTCCAATTGTGGTGAAAAGAATGAAACTCAATTTTGGGCACGCTACTTTCATCAAATATTATTTTTTGCTCTAATTCCAATTTTAAATATATGGTTTGTCTCTTTTTTTTATCAAAATAGAAAAGTTGTATTTCCAATAATGATTGTTTATATAATTTGCGGTTTATTGGTGAGACCCATCTTTTTAAGAATTAAGTGAAGTTTGAATGTATTTTTGAACTAACGGGACACTATTATTGAATATACATCGAAGACAAGTCTGCCGGTATGAATGGTAAACCTCACCTAAAGGGAGGTTAGTTCTTATTTCTCACTTCCTCTTTTATGCTCAAGCCGTGCTTTACGGAGAAATTTTAATATTAGCGGATATTTGTCAGTGTTAAAATAAAAGCGAAGAACGAACCTAAATCTAGGCAAATGCATAGTGTGAAAAGGAGTGATATTCCGGATTTGCGGAGGTTATGTGATGAGTTTTCAAAATCCAGCAACTCAAGAACGAGTTCTGTATCAAGCGGACCCTAACGTAGTTACTACTTTAAGGTCAATTCGGGATCGTGTATATCATATTACCAGCACACATGTAAATCGGCGAGTTCGTGTTCAGTCCTTAGACGGTAATACCTACGAAGGTGTAATTGTACATGTCGATAGTAGACACGTTTATTTAATGGTTCCACACCCATCAGTACAACGTGCCTTCTTTGGTCCTAGTGAGGCGGCGATCCTTACTTTAGTGCTCTTCGAATTGCTTGTCATCGTTTTGTTGGCATGAAGACTGTAAAGGTAACGAGGCTACCATGGGATCGATCGGCAGATTCGTTACGCTAACGGGACGCTATAGTTGAATATACTTCGAAGACGAGGCTGCCAGCATGAATGGCAGCCTTTGCTCGCCTAACGGGCAGGATAGTTGAACAAGAGTAGGAGAATATACTCTGATTGTGGAATTAGATTAATGAAAAAGAGGTGTGTTACATAGATGGAATTAAATATAGTAAGTGCTAATTATCGGAGGATGCTATGACTAATTTCAATTCAGCAATGAACTTAATAAAAGAAAAGCCAGGTATTCATTTAGGGAAGAAGAGCTTAACATTATTACGTGGATTTATTACCGGCTTTTCCCACGCTGAGGACAGTTATAAATTATTTAAAGAAAATTCAACATTATTTCCATTACCTTTTCATTTTTTTCATGAGTTTGTAAGGGCTAAATTGGGGTGTTTTGAGTCCACATCAGGTTGGTACAACATGATTTTCGAAAAGAACTTTCATGATGAAGAAACAAGCTTTGATGAATTTTTTCAACTGTATGAAGAGTTTATTAATCTGAAAATCGAGATTTGTGTAAGCGCCATCCTCACTGAGGAGAACAAATATTTCCATATTCATGACCAATTTACACCTAAACAGGTGATTGGTTTTGATGAAAAAGGTGGTTTTATAGATGCACCTTATTTTTCTGATCCAGAACAAATATTTCTAATCAAGCTTTCAAATAATCTTGGCTACCTACGAGTGATTATCACTAAAAAAGAATGCATTTTGGTATTTTATTTTATTAAACAAAAAAAGAAGTCTATAGAATACTTCCATAAACTTTTTGGTGATACTTTGAGTTGGATTAAAGACGAGTGGAAGGATGAAGTGTTAGACAATAGAGAAATAACTTGGGTCTCTAAACTAATTTAATGTGAGGTAACGGGGAACTTTAGCATAATCGCAGTAGGGGAGGAAAAGTTCGATGAAAAAACCTATCGGGGTTCAAATAGAAGGAAGTATTTATGCAAACGAAGACGACTTGGGACATAATCAGTTTTTAAATGCTTTTATTGAGTTTGTCGAAAGTAAGGGTTGGTTTTTTGGTGGAGGTACACATCAAGTGGATGAAGAAGGCGGAAAGATAGATGATATCGATTGAACCCTTCAACTAGCGGGACAAGAGAGCTTGAAAAACAACAGGAGCAGGTGCCACGGTGCCTGCTCCTGTAGTTGAAGTAACGGGCAGTTTAAGTTTAAGGCAACATTCGATTATTACTAACGTCCTAATTTATGGGATAATTGGCGATGTCTAAAAGGGCGTGATTATATGAACCAACAAATAGCTGGTAGCCAGTTTATCGGCAGTTAGCTCAGCTAACGACAGGATAATGCTCGGAAAGGGGGAAATTCATGACAAATTCAATTTCAAATATACAATCCACAGGATTACCAATGTCATTATTACTGATACTTTTAGTTTTAATAGAACTAACTATAAAGAAATATTTCCTTGTAGAGGAATTAAATAAGATCTCGGATACTGACGGTAAGAATATCAATAGGTGGGTAAAAGGATTACTTGCATTCATTTCTTTGTTTATTTTCTTCTTTGTTTTGGATACAACGAATATCAACACACTTAAGTGGTTCTGGTTAATACTTTTTTTAGTTGCAATGGGACAACATGCGTTTATGGAATGGAGGTATTTGAAGGGTTCAAAAGAATATATAACTTCACTTATTAAATTAGCAGTTGGATTAATATACATTTTTATTTTTTTATTCTAAAGTTATTGGGTATTTTACTGTTCTTTTTAAGATGGCTTACTTGAATAAACATTGATTGCGCTAACGGGGAACGGTAGTTCAATAAACGCGAAGAAAGGCAGCCTATGTGAAGGCTGCCTTTTTCTCAACTAACGGGCAGATTAGTGGAACAAAGAGGAGGAAGACTAATTACGGAGAACATAATAATTTAGGAATTACGCGACCACGGCCAAACTTGTTAATAAATATAATTTATATACATTAAAAAAGGGTGTAATTGTAGGGGAGAGTAGCTAATTATGAGGAGATTCTACTTAGTATTACTTATTATGGTTATTTTGTTTTTATCGGCTTGTCAATCATCAGAAAAATTAAAGCCGATAAAAGAAGAAACAATTGATTTCGACATAAACACTGCAATTGAAATGGTTGAGAAGAAAGAAAAAATGATCATTGATTTAGCGTTGAGAGAAAAGGTGTCAAAACTGGAGTATAAGGAATTAGAGAAATCTTTTACCGAAGAGTTTGGGAACTATGCTAAGGAAATTTTATCTATATTATTTATCAATAATTTAGATTCCGAGCCCGAATCAGATCGGTATGTACAACGGAACACGCTATTCCCAACAGTATTCCATAAAGGAATAACGATAACAAATGCGGTCATTTATAAGAGTTACTACGAGAATGAGTTTTTTAATCAAACTAGATTAAGCATTAAGGAAGAATATTTTGGTGAAGACGAGAAGTTAAAAGATTGGAATAGAGAATATATTTTTTCTCCCAACGAAGATGGAGAATGGAAATTAAATGGATTTTCTGGAAAAATGAATTTCTTAGGAGAAGAATATAATATGAATTATTTAGATTTAAAGAGGTAAATAGTTGAATTATTGAACGCAATGCAAAATTAATTGAATTTGAAAATATTCGTTATATAACTAGGGGGGTGCCTATGCGCAAAAGAGGAACATCAGATAAAGCCCTGGTGTATGGACTGGCAATAGGAGTTGCATTAGGAACGACTTTTGGTTTCATGTTTGATAACTTTGCTCTCGGTGTGGCAATCGGTATTGCACTTGGAGCAGGAATCGGTGCATCAGTACAATCCAAGAAGTAATATAACTAACGAGGAACTTTTCAAGCGAAGAGTTGGCTGTTCTAGTAGCTCGGCTGATTGATTATATTGAAGGAAAAACAATAAAAGGAGTGAATCAACTTTGAAATGGGATGATAAGAAATGGCAAATAACGGCCGCAGCGATTATCCTCGTCATAATCTTCAGCATCATGTTGAAATCTTGTGGATAATGCCGCCAGACACTTGCAAGTACGTGCTAAGAGCCTTCTAAGCGGTAGCACCTTTTTCGATAGTTTAAGTAACGGCAGAATAATTGAGTAGCTATGACGAAATAATTACATAATAATCCTAATCGAGGAGTGACAGTCCCTCATGTCGGAGCAAATAATTCATCTGTTGAGTCAGGTACTAAGTGAGCTACAGGCAGTAAAAACAGAAGTAGTAAAGAAGGTGGAACAAGACGAACGCTTCGAAGCAAATGTTGACAGGCTCGAAGGTGTGGAAGACCGGCTAGACTCTATTATGGAAATGCATGAAGATTGAACGATAGGGGAGCTATAGTTTTCTTGCTTTGACTACAAAAGTTACAGGAAGCATCTTTGCTCTTTTTGCAAAATCGCTGTTATCATCCCGCGATTGCATAAATTCATCATCAGATTCCTCAATCATTTGCTCAATAGCAAATCCCGCTTTGGCCAACGCATTCACATAGGTTGATAGTTTACGATCGGATAATGTTAGCACACCATCATCAAGGGATAACGAATACCAAGATTCATCGAAATAGCATTTATTAAAAACGAGCATATCATTTTCTGCAACGACACATCTATGTATAGGGTGAGACCAACTGAAAATAAATACACCGTCTTTTTTAAGGTAAGAAGCGATCCGGCAAAAAGTGCCCTCAAGGTCGGTGGTCCAGCCTATGGCATAAATCGAATAAACAAAGTCAAAATAATCCACCGGTATGCCGCATTCTTCTTCCATCGGAGAACAAATCAATTTTGCTGAAAGACCGCATGCCTTCAAATGTTGCGTTGCCTTTTCGATTTGCTTTTCTGAAATATCCACAGCCCATAGTTCAGATGCTTTGCGTTCCCCCTGATACTGCAAGGATTGACCGTTTCCACAGCCTACCTCCAGCATCTTTTTCCCTGAGACATCGCCAAAAAGCTGGCATTTTTCTTCCGAGACAAATGCTCCATAAAAAGGAAGCACGATTGCTCCTAAAAATTCATTTCCTTTTGTGTCCCAGTAGAAGCTGTTTGTTTTATAAACAAAATTCTTGTCCATGCCGACGCCCTCCCCAAATATTAATAATATGACCTAAACGTATATCCCGACTTGCGAATTATCCCAAGCCCTCATTGCCCTTCTCAACTAACGGGCAGGCTAGTTGAAGATGATATAATAATATAAATCAGAGTAATAATAAGGAGCCTTACAGTTTTGGATGCAAAATGTATTAAATTCTACGAATTCGGTAGCCCTAAAGATGTTTTAAGAGTTGAAAATAAAAGCATTGAGCCCCCAAAGGATAATGAAGTCCTTGTTCGAATGTTAGCACGTCCTATAAATCCCTCTGACTTAATACCGATTAGAGGAGCATATTCCAATCGGATTTCTTTGCCCAATATTCCGGGGTACGAAGGAGTTGGAATTGTAGAAGGTGTCGGATCTTTAGTATCTCATAATCTTATTGGTAAACGTGTTTTACCTTTACGTGGGGAAGGCACTTGGCAAGAGTTTGTTAAGACATCAGCAGAATTTACAGTTGCTATACCAGATTCTATTAATGACTTTACGGCTTCGCAGATGTATATCAATCCGATTACAGCCATAGTGATTTGTACGGAAGTTTTAAAATTAAGACCTGATGATGTCTTATTGGTTAACGCATGCGGTTCTTCTATCGGGCATATTTTTGCTCAATTATCTAAGGTTTTTGGTTATAGATTGATTGCAGTTACCAGAAATAATAAACATACAGAAGATTTACTTCATCTTGGTGCTTCTTATGTGATAGATACCTCTGAAGTTCCGCTTTACGAAACAGTTATGGAATTAACTAATGGAATGGGTGCAGATTCTGCTATTGATTCCGTTGGAGGTCCATCTGGAAACGATTTGGCTTTTTGTGTTCACCCTAATGGTCATTTTATAACCATCGGTCTTTTATCAGGGGTGCAATTAAACTGGGCAGATATTATAAATAAAGCAAGAGTGAATGCTAATCTGTTTCATTTACGGAATTGGAATAAAAATGTCTCAGCACATAAATGGCAAGAAATTTTTAACCATTTGATAACCCTAATAAATGATAATAGATTAAGTTTGATGATGGCACATTCTCAATACGACTTATTTAACGTAAAGAAGGCTGTTGAGGTTGTTGAATCATCTAAAAAAACCAAAGGGAAAGTATTTTTAACAAGCTATCGAAAATGATTCTGTTGGGGATTGAGCAGGTGATACAGGAACAGGAGACAAAACGCACATCCGGTTATCGGATGGGCGTTTTTAGAGAGCTCTACACTTGACTTTTAGGTTAGCAGATTTTGATACATGACTTCTATTCTCCGGTCTTGTTTAATAAGAGTTACTGCTTATTAGAAACGGAGACTTAGAACTTGAACCAGACTAGCAGAACCAAAATGATTACGATTTTATTTGCATTTCTATTAATAGGTATTACGGTTTATGGATATAAGAAGCATAAAGAGTTGAAACAAGAATTGGATCAATTGCAAAGTGAAAAGCTTCAAAGTACACGTAACTGGGTACAGATGCAAATGATGTATGCTGAAACGGTAGATTTGGATCTGGCTAATATTCTAGCTTCGAATTCCGCTTCCTATCGCAAGAAATACTTGAAAGCTGCCTATGAATCCGCCTCCTATATGGCGAATATACACTGGTTCAATCCATCTCCAACGATTCTAAATGACTTTCAGTATAATCGCGCTGAGCCATTTTGGAGACAAACAGCAAGTTATTTAGGTTACTTATTGGATGATGGCGCAGAAACGCTAACGAAGCTTCAGCGACAAAACTTATTAAAGATGCGGAACTTCACACTCAAAACGGGTCCTGCGATGCATCAAATACACGAGAACGTGATGTATGGTCCTCATGTGAAAGAAGTTCCCGCGGATGAACTGAGTCGACGATTAACCTCATTAACGAATGAGCTCGATTCCAACCCCTTAATCGGCGATAAGGAACCATTGTTCAATGAGTATCTTTACAAATTACACCCTTATCGCCCTCAGGTTGACGTGTTTAAGAATGACAAACGAGTGTATAAGGAACAATTGCAGTCGAAAGTGAAATCTTTCATGGATTTGCTCTGGAAAGATAAGAGTGATAATCAAATCACGTCGAGCGGCGGGGGTGTGACTCCTGAGTTTAGAGATAGCCTCAAGTTTTGGTCTGGGAATGGCAAGAAAATGTTCTATGAAGTTGAAATCAGTGTCTCTGGGGCACATATTCTACGCATTTATCCAGCTGGAGATGGGCCAAAGAAGCTTGATAATGGACAAATGACTAAGGAAGAAGCCATTAAGTTAGCCCAATCCCTTGTGTTACGTTGGGGGGAGGCTCCTTTGGTTATCGATCATACATTATCGAAGGGTTCTGTACTCTATGTAACATTTGTTCCTCAAGTTGGAGGAGTTCGTGATCCTGAAGCAATCGTTAATGTTACGATCGATACAGCAAAAGGAATTCTGCAGTATTTCGATACGACAGGTTATTATTTGAAAAGAGATCGAAATGTCCAAACGAAAGCAAGCGTACAGCCTGAGACTGCGCTAAATCAAATAAATGCTGAATTGGAAATTACAGATCGACCCATGCTGATGATTCGTAATGGAAAGCTGGTTTACTCCATCACTGTTAAAGGATATGACCGGGTCACAAAGGTCTATGTTGACGCTCAAACCGGGAAACAAGTCGATATTGAGTATGAAAGTCTTGATAAGTTGAAAATGTAAAACCCGTGTCAGAGCAGACGTCATTGACAAATCAACTACTACGTGTTACTTTGTAGAGGTAGTAAGTATCACTTCATACCTGTGATACAGAATACCAAGGGGTGATTGTGCTGGAAAATCTAACGGAAATGCTCAAAGGGGCGCTTGAGGGCTGTGTCCTTGAAATTATAAGCCGCAAAGAAATCTATGGCTACGAAATAACGCGGCGGTTGAACGCCCTCGGCTTTACAGATGTTGTGGAGGGAACGGTGTACACCATCCTGATCCGACTTGAAAAAAACAAGTTGGTGGAGATCACCAAAAAGCCCTCCGACATTGGACCGCCGCGAAAGTTTTTCGCGATCAACGACGCAGGGCGCGAAGAGCTGCGGAGGTTCTGGGAAAAATGGGAGTTCGTATCATCAAAAATTAACGAGCTAAAGGAGGGGCAACAATGAATTTTTGGGAAAAAATCACCGGCAGCGACATGACTAAAGAATTGAAAAATTTTGAATCGCGAGCCAAAAAGCTGCCGGCTGATTATCAAGCGGCATGGGAAAAAATTAATGCCAATCTTTGGCCGCACTCAGATTTCACCGGTCGCAACCTCATGCCAATTCTTGACGGTGTTCTTGGCCTGCTCGAAGAAACGGCGGCGGACGGTCAGAGTGTTCAAGAGGTTTTGGGTGACGATATCAAAGGCTTCTGCTCAGCGCTAGCCGGCGAAGAAGGGGCAAAGTCTTTTCGCGACAAGTGGCGCGAGCAACTCAACAATAATATCGCTAAAAAATTAGGTAAATAGAAGGAGGAGGATAAAATGAAAATACGGGATATCATTGAGGGCAAAAAAGAGTGGCGAGCGCACATGGCGCGTGTCAAAGCGCTCCCGCAAGATTATCAGATTGTTTATAAAGAGATTCAAAAATATCTCTTTAAGGTCGGCCCTGTTGAGCTAACCGAGGGGACTGGTTTGCTCTCGGGAATTATCGATCTTTTTGAAGAGGGCGCGGCCTTGGGGAAAGGCGTGCTCAAAGTGACGGGCAGTGACGTAGCGGCTTTCTGCGACGACCTAATCAAAGATTCAAAAACTTACTCTGACATTTATCAAAAATCTGTTGACCAAGAAGTTTACAAGGCCATAAAAAAGGTTACGGATAAATCAAAGTAAAGGGGGATTAAGATAACCAGGATGTTGCAGGACTACGGAGAACTATAGCTGAGGAGCTTGCCGCGCGGCTGCTCCTTTTTGATTTGTTGAAGTAACGGGCAGGTTAACGGGGACTAGTTTTAAATAAGCTAAATCGAAAGTATGGTGAAGCCGTGAAAGATTATCACGAACTTGTACAAGAGCTTGAAAAGAAACTGAAACAGGAACCTGACAACGTCGGTGTCCTGAATGACCTTGCAATAGCCCTGATGGAAGTGCTCCGATATGAAGATTCGTTTGAATACTTTCGACAAGCAGCTCGGATATTTCCATCTATTCAATCTCTACATAACTTAGCGTTTTTTTATTACGCGGAAGGCGAGCCCGCAGAAGATGGATGGTGGGCGAGTTCCGAAGATAAAGCTGTCCAGCTACTTGAAATAGCCATTGAACAAAAACCAACATCACACTTCCCCTTTACCCTGTTAGGGAGAATTTACGCAGGAAAAGAAGATTACGAAAAAGCGATTCCTCTACTTGAACAAGCAATAACGCTTAAACCAACCCTCGAAAATTTAAATAACCTTGGGGTCTGTTTTTATTTCACTTCTAGGCTAAACGAGGCGACTGATTGCTTTCAGCAGGCTAGCCTTTTGAGAGGCGAAAACAATTCCAGTATGCATCCCTTGCTCAGTTATGGAGTCTGTTTGGCGCGACTTGGAAAACAAAGCGAAGCAAGGCAAGTTGCCAATGAGTTGCTCCGTTTATGCAAGGAATCGGAATCGGATTTGGATGAAGATTACATTGCATCAATTTTCTACGAAATCTACGATTTTGCCGATGTCATAGAATTGTATCAGCACACGAAATTACGTTATGCCACCTATTGGATCCCTCAGTATTTGTACGCCCTACATCAGTGCGGCGATAACGCGAAGATGAATGATGTTTTTGACAAGGTGCTGCTTTTTAACGAGAACGAAATAGAAGAGACGAATCAGGATGATGACGAGGACTGGGAAGAAGGTCGCAAAGCGGAGTACATCGCAGAACTAAAAGCCGATATTACCTTATACAAAACCGTATTTAAAGAAATAAAGGATGGCAAGAGTCCGCCGTCAGAATATAAGCCCAGCATCGAAAGCAACTGCTATTTGTTTGGTTGCACGAGGCACAATAATTCAAATTATCTCGAAGACTAAATATATTCAATGCATATGTGATGATTCCGCTAACTGTGATCTTTAGCATGGGCGTGTTGATAATAAGTCATTGGTGAAGGATATTTATGATATCCTATTGAAAGCATGATGCGAAAGGTCCAGGAAAGGCAGGTATGTGTCATGAAGCTTATATTTCCACACGTGAACACAGCGGCAGAAATCGTGGAGGTTGCTCGATTGGCAGCAGAAATATGGCGCGAGTATTATGTATCCATTATTACAATCGAGCAGATTGATTACATGATTGACAAATTCCAATCGATTCCAGCGATTACGGATCAGATCCATCATGAGGGCTACGAATATTACTCGATCCATCACGAAGGCTCCGCAGTCGGATATATGTCGGTCAGGCAAGGAGAGGGGAAGCTTTTCCTAAGCAAGTTTTATATAGGAAAGGAGCACCGGGGACGCGGCTATGCCAACAAAGCGTTGGCATTCCTGGAGCAGCTGTGCAAAGACCGAAACCTGAGCCATATTTGGCTGACTGCCAATCGTCATAACAAATCCAGTATTGCGGTATATGAGAAAAAAGGCTTCCGGATCGTACGGGAACAAATTGCGGATATCGGGAATGGATTCGTCATGGATGATTATATTATGGAAAAAGAAATTCCGGTTCCATAAGTTAATAGAGGCAAGACACGATAGTTCAACTACATCAGGGCTGCCGCAAGGCAGCCTTTTACTCAACTAAAGGGCAGAATAGTTCCAGTATATGGAGTGTTAAGAAAAAGAATTAATCAGGGGGGTGGCAATGTTGAGGGAAATAAAGCACCTAGTTAAGAGTCCATCTAGGATTGGAACCATTATAGGCATGATTGTTATTATATCGAGTCAATCTATTCTTGTATTGAGATCATGGGATCAGAGGGGGGTATTCTACGCTTCGTTAATGACAGTTCTTCTGTGTTTAGTTGTACTGTTACTCGCATTGTACAGAACATATTTTAAGAAACCAACCGAGATATGCTTATCCAATGAGCAAATCATATTAAATGGGAATATAATTCATTCAAGGGATATTAAATTGATAATTACCAGGGGCTACTTTAAGCCTGTTATTGGGATATTACCTTACAGGAGGAAGATCGTTCCATCTGGTATGGCATTTAGGTATTCAAAGGATGAAGATAGAGGTATCTCGGATTTAAAGAATTGGGCAAAAATGAACAATGTAAAGATGGTCAATAAATCGTTTCAAACTTGGATATAAGTGCATTCCCTAGCGATATTCGGTACGATACGAATGGCATTTCCTATTAGACTTAAAACTAAAGTGAGTCTATCGCAGTTGCATAAAGTAAAAGTAAAGTTTGCGCTTACGGGGAACGTTAGTTCCATAAACACGAAATAACGGCAGCCTGCATATAGGCTGCCGTTTTCTTAACTAACGGGCAGTAATGCGTAACAAAGATAGTGCGTATCTATATGAAATCGAACAAAGTTGAAATGAGGTGGGGAAAATTAAAGCTTTCGGTAGGTTTGTGGTTTTAATGTTATACATATTTCTAATCACTTCACCGAATAAAAGCTTCGCATGGTCATGTGGAAACAGTCAGGAAGCAAAGGAATTGTTTAAACAACACGATACAGTCTTTATTGGCAAAGTTATCAAATCATCTTATAAGGATGTAGGTACTTTGAATCCCAAAAGCAGGGTAACATTTGAGGTTAAATCGACACTCAAAGGAAGATTAAATAACAATGAAACTGTTGTAACATCCGTTGGTAGTGTATTCCTAGAAGGTAAGGAGTATCTTGTGTATGCGTATAAAACAACGAAGGAGAATTATTTATATAAGTATGAAGAGGGAGAATTAGCGACTGACACTATGTGCGGTGGTACAAAAGAACTTTCTGTTGCTAATAATGACCTTGAACAGATAGCTGAATCGAAACAACTTCATGAAATCCTCTATATTATTATTCCCTTGGTAGTTTT
The DNA here is from genome assembly GCF_003628305.1 of Cohnella endophytica. Lineage (GTDB taxonomy): Bacteria > Bacillota > Bacilli > Paenibacillales > Paenibacillaceae > Cohnella > Cohnella endophytica. Next base: position 398,589 of record NZ_RBZM01000006.1, read on the forward strand.
GTTTGTAATTATTACGTTATTCTTGATTGTTAAACGAAGGGGTAATGCAACAGTTAGCTAAGCTAACGGGACACGATAGCGGAGAAACGGCAGCCTATGTGAAGGCTGCCTTTTTCTCAACTAGAGGGCAGGATAGCAGGGATAGATCACGAATCAGGTAGTAACAAAGCTTATTATTAGGGGGCTGCAACATGTTGAAACTATTCGAGTATAACTGGCAAGTTCGCAAAGATTGGTTTGACTGGTGCGATACAGTGAGCGAGGAAGAGTTGTTAAGAAAACGCACCGGCGGCATAGGGTTCATACTTCCCACGCTGTATCACATTGTGGCAGTCGAGTATGGCTGGATATGCGGTGGAATACAAGAAAAAGCGATTAAAATCCCTCCGTTCGAGGAGGTGGCTAGCTTGCAGCAAATAAAGGATTTTTCCGCCCGTTGCCATGTGGAACTTGCTCCATTTGTCTATGATTGGAATGATAGACTGGAAGACCGCATTATGATTGATATCACGGATGAAGGGGAACGGGAAGCCCATAAATACGGCGAAGTGATGCGGCACGTGATCGCCCACGAGATCCACCATATCGGTCAATTGTCTATATGGTCACGAGAAATTGGAAAGAAGCCGGTTACCGCAAACTTGATCGGCAGAGGGTTATTCGATCTTTAGTTATTCAAAGTCTGATCGTCGCTAATTTAGAGGAGGGCACTATGGACAAAGAGAAACTCATCCGTAAATTCGATAATCAATCCCAAATCTACGAAATGAGAAGGAAGAAGCGGTCGGAACGGAAATGGCGGGAAAAATTGATCGGGAGTGCAAAGGGGAAGGTTCTTGAGGTAGCTGTTGGTGCCGGAGCGAACTTTTACTTTTATCCCAAAGATGTGGATGTGACTGCTGTCGATTTCAGCGGTGCTATGTTGTCCAAGGCAAAAGAGTCCGCAACGGCTAGCAATGTTCGGGCCACATTCATTCAATCCGATATTGAATCTATTTCGTTTCCTGATAACTCATTTGATACCATCGTCTCGACATTATCCTTTTGCGGTTACGAATATCCTGTTAGAGTGTTGGAATCTTTCAGCAGGTGGTGCAAGCCGGGCGGTCAAATTTTGTTAATGGAGCATGGTCTCAGTTCAAATCGGTTGATTGGCAGCATCCAAAAGATCATCGAGCCGGTATTCCTACGCGTTGTCGGCTGCCATCTGGATCGTAATATGATCCATATTTTTCAACAATCCCCGATTCATATCCATCATATGGAACGCTACAAGTTGAATACCTTTCATTTGGTGTGGGCGTCGCCAATCAAAGATGAGGGTAAAAGTGTTAAGGAGAGTAGCGGAAAACTATAGTTCAATAATACAGCGGTAGTCTAGGACTTTATTTTCATGTCCTTGGCTACCGCTGTCTCATTTATTTGAAGTCAGTTAATAACTTCCCCGTATACCCTTATTTGAATTCGTTCAAAGTCTCTTCCAGTCGATCCCAAGTTTCGGTGATGCCCTGCAGCATGCCCATGTCCATGACGGTCTTGACGGCTTCCGCGGACACATATTCACCACGGCTGACCAGTTTCGTCTTGCCGTCAAGATCGATGAATTCCATTGTAACTTCGGTCGACGGCATGGAGTCATTCGAATTGCCTTCCGCATCCGAGAAGTAATCGGTGTAGATGATCGTCTCCGACTCGACAATTTCCTTATAAACGGCTTTGCCCCAAGATTCCATACCGTAAAATTGACCTAGGTTTTGATCGACGCACTTCATGCAGTAGTGCCATACGCCGCCCGGACGGAAATCGACATTGCAAACCGTAACCTCAAAGCCTCTCGGTCCCCACCAACGCTTGAGATGCTCAGCCTCCTTAAACATCTTGAACACGAGATCGCGCGGCGCATCGAAAACGCGCTCCAGTACCAGCACCCGATCGTTCTCTATTCTCGAAACCATTGCATTGTTTGACATTGTAAAAATCCTCCTCATCACTTTGAATAATCTTATGATTGTTCCTTGTTCTGCAGTTCACGCAAGTAGTCTTCCAGATTGTCGAATCTGTCTTCCATGACGCGCCGGAAGGACTTCACCCAAGAATCCAGCGCTTGGAAGGGTTCGGGCCGGAGCTTGTAGATCCGACGATTGGCTTCGGCTCGAACTTCCAAGATCCCGTTGTCGCTAAGAACCTTCAAATGCTTCGAGGCTTGGGGTTGGCGAAGCCTTAGCCGGTCTGCGATTTCCCCTACGGTCAGAGGACCGTCGCGCAAAAGTTCGACAATATCCATACGATTCGGTTCGGCCAATGCGCTCAGCGTCGTCATGTCCATGCCTGGATTCTTCCCTGACATGTCGCTCACCTCGTTAAATGATGGTCTCTCGGCACATTCACCACCTTCATCACTAGGGTCATTTTCCTAATGACTTAAATATGCACCAAAGGGAATATTCCTGTCAAGGAATATTTAAGAACATGCTTAGATAATTGAATAGTTAACCCAATCTCCTTGTATGCCCCCCATTTTATCAAAAAAACGTTGAGCTCGTTTATTATTAGTAGCCGTTATCCAGGACATGCGGACATAGTTATGTTCCTGCGTGTACCTCTGACATTCTAAAAACAGTTGTGTTTCCACTTCTGTATCTCTGTATTGCTCAATAACAAAAAGGTCGTTCATTACAGTATATTTATCTGCTTTCATAGTGCTGAATGTAAAAAATAATGTAGCAAAACCGACTAAATTCCCATCTTGTAATGCAACAAACTGTACACCATCTTGCTACTCTAAAAGTGTGTGAATCAAATTATGAATTTTTTCAGTGGCTGGTCTAGGTTGCTTATAAAAACCAACAATGTATTCATACATTAATTCGGTTAAACCATTTAAATCATCAGATTCAGCATTTCTTATGACAAGTGACATTATAAACCCTCCCTTTATTGTTACATAAATATACGGTATATTGAATTTATATACAAATCGTATTGAAATGACGGGTAGAACGCTTGAATAAATGCTATAATATTACAGAAAGTTTTAGTAGCAAGTATAAATAAAATTGGGGTGGGAATGTGACAACGGCGTTAATTGGAAGTGTTTCTTTTTTGGCAGTTGCTATTTTATACATATTGTTAGCTATGGGTTTACCTTACGGAGATTTTGCAATGGGCGGTAAGCACAAAGTAATGCCAAAACAGTTGAGAGTTGCATGTGCAATTTCGGTACTCATTCAGTTGATTGCAATCCTATTTATACTACAAGCAGGGAATGTAATCTCGATAGATGCTTTAAAAACGATTGCAAAAGGAGTATGTTACTTTTTTGCAGTTTATTTAATAGTAAATACCATCATGAATGCGTTGTCCAAAAGCAAAAAGGAAAAGCTTGTTATGACACCCTTATCTTTTCTAACGGCGATCTGTTTCTTAATTACTGCGATGAATAGTTAGTTACTTTTAAGTAATCGATGAGACGAAGAGGGGGAAACCGAAATGAAGACGATCAAGCGCATGATGGACCACTTGTACTGGGCGGACGGACGCATCTTGGACGCGCTCGAGGAGAGTGAGACGAAGAACAAGGACCTTCTGAAGCTGGTTCGGCACGTCGCGGTCGCGGAACGAGTCTGGCTGTCCCGATTGCAGGGCAAGGGCAGCGAGCAATATTCGTTGTGGGAGGAAGCGGAAGACTTGACGGCGATCCGGACGATGTTCGAAGAGAACGCCGAGCAATATCGCATCTATATCGATGAGCTCGAGGAATCCGAGTTGGACGAGATGGTCGACTATGCGAACCAGAGCGGGGTTCCGTTCCGAACGTCCGTCCGGGACATCCTGTCGCAGGTCCTCTTACATGGGCAGTATCACCGGGGACAGATCAACCGGGTACTTCGGATCGAATCGGCAGAGCCCGTCCAAGTCGATTACATCACGTTCGCGAGGCTCTAACGGGGAACAATAAACTGAACGTCAGAGAATAAGCAGGGATGAAGTGAAAAGTGGTGGTGTTATGAATATACGAGAGCGAATTAAAACAATCTTTTTATATGGTGTCTTCATTTGTTATATCGTTTTTTTAATTAAATTATTGTTTTTATCAAGAATTTCGCTTTTGGAGATGTTTAATAGTCACAGGACTTTAAATAGGTCAATCAATCTTATTCCTTTTAATAGTATAAAGGAATATATACTTGGCGGTTCTGCGACTTTAAAGAGATTCGCTTTTAGTAATGTGGTTTGTAATATTGTTCTTTTTATTCCTCTTGGTACTTATTTGTCATTATTCAAAAAGGACAAAAGAGTAATAACCAATCTGTTGTTTATATTCTTGGTGAGTTTATCTGTTGAAATCACTCAGGGGTTTTTAGGCATCGGAACCTCAGACATTGATGACATAATATTAAATTGTTTGGGTGGATGGATTGGTATTTTAGGGTATAAGTTTTTAGCGTTTATATTACGAGATGAGAAAAATGTACGTACCGTAATCACAATACTATCTGCTATAGGGTTACCTGTAATATTATACTTATTATTTATGGTGAGTTTGAGGCTCTAAATTGCGCTAACGGGCAGAATAGTTAAATCTTCGGATTTAACAAAAAATTTTCATGAATACCTTGCTATATATAGTATTGTGTTATATAAATAAATTACAAATGATTACAATTCTTGTGAGTGTGGAGGTGAGCATGTGGAAGTAAATAAAGAGGTATTAAAGGGTCATATAGACACGATAATACTCTCCCTGTTGTGCAACAACGAGATGTACGGCTATGAGCTTGCCAAATTAGTTCGAGAAAAAAGCAGAGAACAATTCGAATTGAAGGAAGGAACGCTCTACTTGTCACTGAAGCGGCTGGAAAAAAACGAGTGGATTTCTTCTTACTGGGGTGACGAGCAAGGGCCAGGCGGAAGAAGGAAATATTATAGAATCATGCCCTTGGGAGAAGAAACTTTCAAACAAAAACGCTTGGAATGGCGGTTCATCAAAGGAATAATTGATTCATTTTTGGAGGGGGGAGATAAGAAATGAAGCAAATCGAAGCATTTGTCGATTCTGTTTATCAAAACGCTGGGGGAAATAAAAAAGAAATAAAAGAATTAAAAGCTGAAATGAGAAGCCACCTTCTGGAAGCAGTACACGAATTGAAAAAAGAAGGGAAATCGGAGCAGGAAGCAGTTCAGTTCGCAATCGAACGTTTTGGCGGAGAACAGGAATTGCGTTCCGAAATTTCTCAGCTTTATCACAAACAAAAGTTATTTGCAAAAGGGGTGTTGTTTGCAGCTTTAACGGTACTTATCTTCGCTATATTTTCGTTTCAATTCCTGTATCAACGAGATGAAGAGGTCAGTGGTAATTTTCCTCATCGTTTTAACGAAAAGATACTTGACATTCTAAAAGACCACGAATCAATCACAGAAGAAGTAAAAAAAGAAGTTGAATCCAACGTACAAAGCAATAAGAGAGTGCACAAAATAGAAATTTATAATACCAAAGGTATTGAGGGGGATGTGTTATTTAATTACTTGGAGGATTCTAAGCCGATTTATTCGTACTCTGAAGAAGTTAATACTCCAAAATGGCTATGGGCAGGATACAATAGCGGCGGTAACGGCATGGGAAATTGGTTTGTTTACACGTCAGCATTCGGTTATTATGTAATATCCTATTTAATTCTGGTTTTGGGAATCACTCTATATTGGGCTTTATTCACAATCTGGGCAATTGTATATGCTTTCCATACGACAAGGAAAGTCAGTGTCTTATGGACGCTAATTTTCTTGTTTTTTAATATCATCGGTTTCGCGGGCTTCCTTTTGACTAAAAAGAAGTTTCGCAATTTTAACGTATTCAATTCTAATCAATAATCATTTTATTAAATTAACGGGACACGATAGTTGAGGAGTTTGCTAAAGGCAGCTCCTTTTTCGATTGTTGAAGAAACGGGCAGATTTGCGCAACAATGTTGTCTTCGAAGAAAATTCAGATTTCCACTTGACCCTTACGTTACGTAATGTTTTATAGTGAACGTAAGAGCAGGACGAAAACACGGGCCTACTGCCAAAAAATCGAACAACTAAATTCGAAATCAGAGGAGAATCAAACATGAGAAAACTCGTATTGTTCATGCATGTGTCGCTGGACGGGTATGCGTCGGATACGAACGGAGGACTAGATTGGATTCCGTACAACGAGGAATTAGAGAAATACGCCGAGGAGGTCGTAGCCGAAGTCGGCTCTCCCGTATATGGACGCCCGACGTATCGGATGATGGAGAGCTACTGGCCCACGGTGCTGGACAATCCGAATGCGTTGAGGCATGATATGGAACATGCCAAATGGCTGCAAGATGTTAAGAAGATTGTCATTTCCGGCTCTATGGACAATGTCGAATGGAACAATACGATGCTGATTAAGGACAATATCGCAGAGGAAATCAAAGCGCTCAAGGAGCAACCTGGCAATAATCTCGTTATCTTCGGCAGCCCGGGGGCAGCGAAGACGTTGCTTGAGCGCGGCCTGATCGACGAATTCCTGCTGACGATTTGCCCGGTCATCTTGGGCGGCGGAAAATCGGCATTCCACATCGACGGTGAGAAAATCAGGCTTAAGCTGCTGTCCAGCCGAACGTTCAAGTCGGGCATTATCGCGACCCGCTATGAGTTGGAAAAATAGCCGTGCAGTACAAGGTGTTCCACTAACGGGGAACTATAGTGGAGGAGTTTGCCTCGCGGCAGCTCCTTTTTGATTTGTTTAACTAACGGGCAGGTTAGTGTGAAACAAAAACCTAATTGTATGCTAACGGGATATCTGAGATGATTAAGAAAATCGGAAAATAAAGGAACGGTCTTTATGTTCAAGAAGCAACTTCAACTTAAAAAATCATTACTCTTAAAGGAACAACTAAACTCTATTTGGAACATTACAGGTTATTATTGGTATCCTTTGTCTCAAACGAGTAGAGATGATGTAATTGCGTTTGACTTTTCTTATATTAACATTGAGTTGAAGATAGATTTTTTGAAAAATTGTCTTATTAGACATGGTGTTACAGACATATATGAGTACTGGGCAGGAAAAGAACTTTGCTATGAAAATGCTTTAACCCAGGACACAAAACAGCTATTCTGGAACAGTGACCCATACTTTTTTGAATGTTACAACGAAGGGTTCTGGTTCTCGAAGCAAAGGGATTGGATTATTTATTTTACTCATGAGGAAACATGTACAATTGGCGGAGAATGGTTGATAGCGATAGTAAAACAGGAATGGCAAGATTGGAATATAAATATAAAGTGGGACACAAAAAATGATAAATTGTTCAACTAACGGGACATGATAGCGGAAGAGTTTGCAGTGAGGGGACTCCTCTTTTGTTAGTCAAGTAATGGGTAATTTAATGGGAAAATTCGGCTGTAGTTCAAGGGATTAATTCATGATAAATTCAAGATAACAACTTATGCATTTTAGGGGATTGTAAACTGGAGAAGATAAAGGCATTTTTTAAGAGAGATTCTGATATTTTAAGGGATACAATTGTGCTTCTTTTTGGTTCAACTTTAGGCATTTATAAACTCATTTGGGACCACCGTGTACCATCCATAATTCTTGGCTTGTTTTTAATTCCTGGTTCTATCTTCTTATTCATAAACATTATAAAAGAACTTAAACGACTAAATAAGTGATTATTGAACGGCATTGTTTAAACAATCTAGGGCATTTCCTGTACGATGCCAGCTTATAGGATAGGGTAACGATAACATGAAAAATAGTACAATGAATAAAGCAATGTCCATCCTATCGATCGTTCTCGTGGTGGTCGGCTGGTTTTGTTGGATGTCTTATAATGCTTCAAAGGACCAGCTCATGGAGAGCAAAATGAAAAAAGCGATAAGCAACGCCGTGAACGCTATGCAATATAATGTTGAGCGTACCAAGATGAACCAATCGTCGAACAGTTTGCCCTATTATTTTGCTCGGATAGACAAGAATGAGGATCAAGTCGAAAAAGAAGCCCTTTACCAATTAAATACGGACTCTTCCGTTCTTTCTTTCAAATTCGTTCATTTCTCGATCAACTGGTTATCGTCCTACAACATACATGTAACCGCCACTTATCCAGGAGCATTGGGTATAAGAAGAAAATTAGATCTCAATTTTACTCAGAAAGTGATCGCATTTAAGAATAAGACGGGTCCAGACAAGTTCAGCTCTTAGTAATAAGAACTCGGTTGGAGGTTTGAGGGGAGATAAACTTATGGATTGTTGTACTACATCAGCTAATAGTGCCGTAACTGCAACAACAGAGTGTCCTTCCTGCGGTGAGAAGGGCAAGAACGTGCAACTCATAACGCTGAAATCCCTTCTTAAAGCATCGGCGTTAGAAGCCATTGAGCCAGAGAACTCTTTCGTTTTTTGTTCTAACCCTGAATGTTCTGTCGTCTACTTTAGCGGCAACCATTTGCAAACATTTGTGGAGAACGACCTAAAGGTGCCAGTGTTCCAAAAAAACCAGGGCACAGATGTGCCTGTGTGTTACTGCTTTGACTGGACGAGAGAGCGGCTTATCAAAGCCGTCGATACCGACAAAAAACCAGCTGACCAAATCAAAGCTCATGTTCAAGCGGGGCGATGTGGGTGCGAGGTAAACAATCCTCAAGGGGCTTGTTGCTTAGGCAATGTAAACTCTTTTGTACGAGGTCTCTAAAAGGTGTACGCATGAGCGTGTGTTTCAACTAACTGGGAACGATAGATAAGGGGCTTGCTTCGATGCAGCTCCTTTTTTGTTTATTGAAGTAACGGGCAGGATAGTGGAATAAGGACGTGTATGCAGGTAACTATAACCTGTAGATTAAATAAGAAGGAATAATGTTTAAATATTGACCTGGGGGCAACTTAATTGGAAAATCCCGTTATGTTTTATAAACATCGCAAGTGGAAAATAATCATGGGTGAAGTTTTCTATTTTGGTTTTATCATGTTATGGTTGATAATTATTATTCAAGGTATAGTTGAAAAAGATTGGCGTTATTGTGCTCTTGGAGTTGTTATTGTATTTTCGACTATATTGTATTTCCGTAAATCTCGGCAAGAAGTTAAAGGCTACATAGCCGTTTATTCAAATAAAATTGTAGAAAAGAAGAAACAAAGTAATGAAGTTTTTTTCAAGGACGTAATTGAAGTTAGATATTTTAAAAAATTAAAAAGGATTAAGGGCAGTATAGTCTGGTATATGGATTGTTTGCAATTTTATGTAAAGGACCAGGAGGTTCCAATACTTATTAATCCTCATTTTATAGGAACAGTAGTACCCTATGAAATGACTGAAGAAACAACGGCTATTTTGGATTATATTAGGGCTAATTTTCCTTTTATTAAATTTACAAAAGAAGAATGGAAGGGACCTTATTAAAAACGATTTATTGTTAAACTAAACTAACGAGGAACTATTGTTGAATATACATCGAAGACAAGGCTGCCGGTATGGATCGGCGGCCTCGTTGCGCTAACGGGCAGTTTAGTAAGTGAGATGCAGTGTTATAATGAAAATGTAAAGATTAACAAAAAGGGACGGATTAGAGCATGGATTTAGATTTATTACGAGAAGCAATTCAAGGCAACAAAATGGATGCTGCTTATAGCATGTTAGAGGAAATTGGCGTGCTTAAACTCGAAGAAGCTATACCCCTACTTATCGAATATTTAAAAAGCACTGAGAACAACAGTTTGAGAAATTCTATTGCACTTGCTTTAAGTGACATTGGAAGCGAGCAAGCCGTTGAGCCGCTGATTGAATTGATAAATCACCCAAAAACATTGGGAGATAGAGGTTCATTGTTATGTGCACTGAGACCATTTGATTGTTCTCCACATTTAGAAACTTTGGTTTATCATTTGATAACAGGAAATTTTGAGGTCCAATTTTATGCTAATGAACTTATTATGGAAAACATTAAGTCAGGCGTAACAGATGATGTGTTGTTGAAATGTATCCTAAAAGTAAAGGATAGAATAAACGAAATTGAACGCCAACACGAAATAATTTCAGATATATTTGAAAGGCTATTTTCCCTCAAGAGGATTTAACAACTAACTTCTTATTCGACTAACGGGCACGATAGTTCAATGGAAAAATATTACCGATACAACGACTGCATGTCGGTCCAATTTGAGATATGGAGCAAGCGGGGGGCCAGAGAGGATGTGTCCAGAAATTCTCATAAGTTATTCCGATAATGGAACTGGGCATGAGGACTTAATTTTGGAAATCAACCAACTAAATCTTCGTGTTGTTGCTGACACGTATTACTTTAGGATTATTAATGATTTTGAACCAAATACAGATGATGATTCAAGAATAAAACATGCTGTGGCAGCATTGCTTGGATATTGGATGAAAAAACTCGCTGCATTGAACTTTTCGGAATATTGTTATTTGCCATTTGATTTCTCTGATCAATATACGGGTTGCATGAAGGTAGTTAATGTTCAGAAGAATGCCTTTCGAATATCTTACGGTTATTCTTTGTTGGTTGAGGGATGGAACGTTGACCCATTAGACCCTGATGATTACACCGAACGAGTAGCCGATTTTCAAGCAACCACCGAAGAAATTGATATTCAATCAAATGCATTTGTGGGAATGATCACTACCATATACGAACAGCTAATTTGTTAAGCTAACAGGGAACGTTAGTTCAGCGATCCTAGGGAGCAGTTTGCTGCCGCCCCAGTTGCTCCTCCTGTTATTAAACTATAGGGCAGGATACATTCCATAAAGGAGTCCAAGAATTGAAAAGTATTATTCTGGGCTGGGAAAGGCTTGAGGTTGGCTAACGATCTTTCTTGCCTTGATTACAAAAGTTACAGGAAGCATCTTTGCTTTTTTTGCAAAATCGCTGTTACCCATAAATTCATCATCGGATTGCTCAATCATTTGCTCAATGACAAATCCCGCTTTTGCCAACGCATTCACATAGGTTGATAGTTTGCGGTCCGATAATGTTAGCGTACTTTCGTCAAGAGATACCGAATACCAAGATTCATCGAAATAACATTTTTTAAAAACAAGCCTATCATTTTCTGCAACAACGCATTTGTGTATAGGGTGAGACCAACTGAAAATAAATACGCCGTCTTTTTTTAGGTAAGAAGCAATCCGACAAAAAGTACCGTCAAGGTCGGTTGTCCACCCTATGGCATAAATCGAATAAACAAAGTCAAAATAATCTTCTGGTATGCCGCATTTTTCTTCCATGGGAGAACAGATTAATTTTGCTGAAAGACCGCACGCCGTCAAATGTTGCCTTGTCTTTTCGATTTGGTTTTCTGATAGATCCATACCCCATAATTCAGATGCTTTGCGTTCCCCCTGATACTGCAAAGATTGACCGCTTCCACAGCCTATCTCCAGCATCTTTTTTCCTGAAACGTCGCCAAAAAGTTGGCAATTTTCTTCTGAGACAAATGCTCCATAAAAAGGAAGTGATGTTGCTCCTAAAACATCATTTCCTTTTGTATCCCAAAATAAGCTGTTTGTTTTATGAACATCATTCTTATCCATGTCGACCGAGATGGCGACGCCAGCTTCGCCAGCGCCTATAATGTTTGTTCTATAAACAGAATTTTTGTCCATGCAGACACCGTCCTCAAATAAAATAATATGAGCCTACACTATACCATTTTTTATGAACAAATCCACCTAATGTCATCCATATAGCCTTTGCTCACCAAACGGACAGGATATTATCAAAAGACTCTCGAATAATTAGACAAAAGTGGGAATTGCATGAGTTCGAATTATCTCGGATAAGGCGGATGAATTAATGAACGAAGAACAAGTTTTTGAGCAATTCAGAATGTGGAGAAGCTGGACGATTGATTTGGTTGAGTCACTGGACGAGGCCCTGCTTGACGATATTCCTACTGGGTTCTCGAATAATATAAGGTGGAATATCGGACACATCTTGGTTGGATGGGATCATGCTGTTTTTACCAATATCCAGAAGGATAGGCAATTATCTCTCCAATATCACACCATGTTTCCTAGAGGCAGTATGCCATCACTTTGGGTTGAAACTCCTCCCTCGCTAATTGAACTTCGAAATAGTTTATCTAAACAACAAGATGACATTGTAGATGCAACACGAGGACAACTAGACAGAAGATTAGTTGAACCGTTTCTCCATATGAACACCATTGGAGAGATAATGCTATTTCAACTAAGCCATGAAGCATTACATGCGGGAGTCATAACAGGTATAAGGCGTTGTTTGGTATGAAAACTGAAATGGAAGATCAAAACCATTAATTTTTTGTTCGGCGAGAAAATTCAAATAGCAATGCAAAAGCTGTAACTTTAATGGGTTTTTCATTACGCTAACTGGACACGATAGTATAGTTGAAAAAGGAACTTAAATTTAAATCTCGAATATCTAATGTAATCGGATAGCTAAAAATTTGATAACAGACAGGAGTTAGATACGATGATAAAGGGTTTCGGAGGAATATTTTGGAGAACTAACAATCTTGAAGTTATAAAAAAATGGTACAGTGAAGTATTGAAGATTGAAATAGAAAATTGGAATGGGACCGTGATAAAACCCCAATTAGGAAATGAAACTATCTTTTCTTTCTTTACCGAGAATGACAGTTACTTTCCAATAGAACAACAAGTGATGTTAAATTTCCAAGTACATAATCTAAACGAGACCATTAAGCATCTTGAACATATTGGTGTACCTCTAGCAAAGAAAGAGGAGATTGGCGAGTATGGAAAATTTATATGGATTGAAGATCCTGATGGTCGACTGATCGAGCTTTGGGAGAAATAACGAGTTGTAGGGTGCGTTATTGATACTTTTCCTCACAAAAGAACCCGGTCGTTAATACCGGGTTTGGTAATGCTTTCGTACTATTAGCTGGACATTTCAGCTTTACTTCGAATTATTCAGCTTTTTAGGTCTTCCTTGATCGTTTGGGTCATTAGATCGTGACGGGCTATTCTTTGGGTTGTTTTTATCCGGTTTGGTTTTAGTACTCATTCTATAGTTCACCTCCTGTGTTTTCCATAAAGAGTATTTCTCCAAACCGTAATCTTTATCAGATTAACAATTATGGTGTTGGAAGCGACGATAAATGGGGGATGGGAGGTATTAAAATGAATAAAGATGCGGATAAAAATGAACCAACTGTGGTAGAGCCCTTTAATGCTGCAACAGAGCATTTACAGCAAATTATTGGAGTACCAAACAAGTCTGTCGACTTAAAAAGCATGCCAAAACCAATTAGATGGTTTGGTTATTTCTTCGTAGGTTTTATCATCTGTGCTTTATTGACGTTGGTGCTCATTCAATTATTCTATTAGTGGTCGCCAACTTTACTCCTGTTTGTTACGTAATTTGTATATAGGAGGTTGATACGCATGTTCATGTTCAAATTGATCTCAATCCTTTTTATAATAATGGGAGCTGTTGGAGTGTTTTTTCCAAGAATATCTTGGTATATGGGTGTGGGTTGGCAATTCAAGAATGCTGAACCAAGCACGGCAGCCCTTATCTCGGCTCGAATAGGCGGCATCTTTGCTATTGCGGCAGGAATTTTCCTTCTTACTTCTGGTATTCTGCCTGGTTGACTTGTCGAAAATACTTTTGTGTTCGACCAATACAATGCAAAGGAGATTTACTATGACCAAAGAATTATGGCTCAATCTGCCGGTCAAAGACCTGAGCAAGTCAAAAGAGTTTTTCAGTAAAATCGGCTTCGCGCTTCATCCGCATCATATGAACAACAGTGAAATGGCCGGCCTAGTCATAGGCGATAACAAGGTGATGGTGATGCTTTTTCCGGAGTCCGCTTTTAAAGGCTTTGCGGGAAATGAGATTGCTGACACAACCAAAGGAACCGAGGTGTTGTTTTCCATTGACGCGGCAAGTCCGGAAGAAGTAGATGAATTAGTACGCAAGGTTGTTAACGCGGGTGGCACTGTATATGGTGAGCCCGGTTACAAGAATGGTTGGATGTACGGTGCCGGATTCGCCGATTTGGACGGGCATCGATGGAATGTATTGTATATGGATATGGACAAGATGCCGCATTAGTAAAAATGAAACTGACTTAGAGACCGTCCAGTGGGCGGTCTTTTTCACGGATAGTATCCTTGACACTTCGTTTTACTGGATATATGATCTATTCAATAAAACAATTGAATTGTTGAGGTGGAGCATGAGCTTAGAGCGAAAATGGAAAGATCAAATTTATCAGGAGTTTGCTCGTATTGGAAAGTGCCTTTCTAGTCCTAAACGTCTGGAATTGATGGATATACTCTCGCAAAGCCCTAAATCCGTCGATCAACTCGCTAAAATTACCTCGATGAGTGTTGCAAATGTATCTCAACATTTGCAAACCTTGCATGAATCCAGATTAGTTCGTTTCACTAAGAAGGGTAATTTTGTGATTTATGAAATTTCCGATTTATCTATTGCTGATTTTATGGTGTCCTTACATCGTCTCAGTGAAAAACAATTAGTCGAGATTCAGCGCCTGAAGAATGAAATTTTACATCATCAAGTGAATATGGAACAAATAACGTTAGAAAAACTTGAGGAGCGAATGGGCAAAGGCGAGGTTTTGTTGATAGACGTTAGACCGGAAGAGGAGTACGAAGCGGGCCATATTCCTGGCGCTATTTCCATCCCGATTGAAGAACTAGAAAAGCAGCTGGCATCTTTACCGGTAAATAAACAAATTGTGGCTTATTGCCGCGGTCCATATTGTCTTATGTCTGCGCATGCTGTTGAAATGTTGACGAGAAAAGGTATAAAAGCATTCCGTTTAGAAGAAGGCGTGCACGAATGGAGTCAAAGAGCGGAAAAAGCGGAGAGTTTCTAATGCCTGCCCAACAAAATTGAAAGGCGGTTCTGAGCGATGACGCATGAACCCCATAGCAATAATGAAGAGCATCTACGAAGTTATATTGATAACCCGAATATGCAAAAGCGGCTTTATAAACGTACTTTAATAATCGTAGTCTTATCACAAATCTTCGGTGGTGCAGGACTTGCCGCAGGAGTCACTGTCGGTGCCCTCTTAGCTCAAGACATGTTGGGAACTGAAAGTTATGCCGGCGTTCCCGCTGCATTGTCCACGCTGGGTTCGGCTGTCACCGCTTTGCTTGTCGGGCTCCTTTCGCAACGTTACGGACGCCGAATGGGGCTTGCGGCCGGTTTTTTGGCAGGAGGCATCGGTGCAATGGGCGTCGTATTTGCCGCGGTAAGTCACAGCATAATCCTTTTATTTGCCTCCCTGCTTGTCTATGGCGCCGGCACGGCTACTAACCTACAGGCACGTTATGCGGGTACGGATTTAGCAAAGCCGAGACAGCGGGCAACGGCGGTCAGCATTGCAATGGTGTCTACTACTTTCGGCGCCGTTGCCGGACCCAATTTGGTTGAAGTGATGGGTCGCTTTGCTGCATCAATTGAAGTTCCGGCCCTTGCAGGACCTTTTATACTTGCAGCGGGGGCTTACATGATTGCTGGTCTGGTGTTTTTAGTTTTACTCCGGCCAGACCCGTTCGTTGTCGCCAAAGCAATCGTAGCAGCTCAGAGTAAGCATTCAGAGTTGCAGACGGATGCTAGGCTACATAACAACAAGGGAATAATCGTCGGAGCCACGATAATGATCCTCACTCAAATCGTAATGGTCGCCATAATGACCATGACTCCCATACACATGAAGCATCATGGACATAGTTTGGGCGACGTGGGATTAGTCATAGGCATCCATATCGGCGCGATGTATCTCCCGTCTCTCGTTACAGGTATTCTAGTCGATAAGGTCGGACGCACAGTCATGTCGATTGCTTCGGGCGGCGTCCTACTTGCTGCCGGTATTGTTGCGGCGATTGCGCCCGCTGATTCCATGCTGTTGCTCATTATCGCTCTTGCTTTGTTGGGTCTTGGTTGGAACTTTGGTCTAATCAGCGGAACAGCTCTAATCGTGGATGCGACTGACCCGGCGAATCGAGCGAAGACTCAGGGAACGATCGATGTGTTAATCGCATTAGCCGGAGCGTCAGGCGGAGCACTTTCCGGCATGATCGTAGCTCAGTCCAGCTATGCCATGCTATCGCTTACCGGGGGATTCCTTTCGCTTTTGCTTATACCGGTCGTGATATGGTCCCGTTATCATAAAGCGGCATTATCTAAGAATAAAGCGTTGAACTAAACATTGCGGGGTGCAGGTTAATGGAAAATAATCGAAACTGGGCTGGCAACTATAGCTATAACGCTTCGGAACTCCACGTTCCGGAAACCGTGGAACAAGTACAAGATTTGGTAGCTCGAAGCAGTCGAATCAAGGCGCTTGGCACGCGCCATTCGTTCAATGGAATCGCGGATTGTAACGAGAGTCTCCTGTCTCTTCAGAAGCTTAACCGTGTGATTGAGTTAGACCATAAACGCAATAAGGTTACGGTCGAGGCCGGTATTAGATACGGGGATCTATGCCAATATTTATACGGACACGGCTATGCTTTGCACAATTTGGCGTCGTTGCCGCACATTACAATTGCAGGCGCATGCGCGACGGCAACGCATGGTTCCGGTGACCGGAACGGTAATCTCGCTACGGCGGTTCATTCCATGGAAGTTGTCAAAGCGGATGGGGAGAGGGTCGTTTTCTCCCGTGATCAACAAGATGGACTCCTAGCCGGAGCGGTCGTGGGACTTGGGGGATTGGGGGTTATCACGCAAATGACTCTGGATGTCATCCCCGCCTTTCGGATGAGTCAGAACGTATTCGATAATTTGCCCTTAGCGCAACTTAAAGATCATTTTGACGATATTTTCTCTAGTGCTTACAGCGTAAGTCTATTTACGGATTGGAATACGGCGACTTTTAATCAAGTCTGGCAAAAGCGGAAAATAACAGATCACGACTCTGCTGGTGCGGAAACCGATTTTTATGGGGCAAAGCGAGCAGACGCGCATCGACATCCAGTACCAGGCCACTCGGCGGACAATTGCAGCGAGCAGCTTGGCATTCCCGGACCCTCGCACGAACGGTTGCCGCACTTCCGCATGGATTTCACGCCAAGCGCCGGCGAGGAACTTCAAAGCGAATACTTCGTGCCGCGCCAAGATGCCTATCATGCGCTATGTGCGATTGACCGGATACGGGACCGCATATCGCCGTACCTTTATGTGTCCGAGATTCGCACGATCGCGGAAGACGATCTGTGGATGAGCCCTTGTTATAGGCAGGATTCGGTTGCTATTCACTTTACCTGGAAACCGGATTGGGAGGCTGTCCGGCAAATATTGCCGATAATCGAGGAACAGATTGCGCCCTTCCAGGCCCGTCCGCATTGGGGAAAGCTGTTTACCATGCCGCCCGTCCATCTTCAATCACTGTACGAGAAGTTGCCGGACTTTCGGCAATTGCTCCTTCAATGCGACCCTCAAGGAAAGTTCCGCAACGCGTTCTTGAAAAACTATATCATGGACAACTATTCATAGGTGGAATCGACGATGCTCATTTTCCAATAATCGTCTATAATGAAAGCATTAATGAATAAGGAGGCAATTTACATGAAAAACATGATGAATCAAACCGTACAAACATATAAGGGTGGAACACTTTCTTAATTGTAACGGTGTACTCCCTTATATGTGTTTATTAAACAACACAAATAAGGGGTAAAAAATCATGCATTTTCCAATGAAAAAATTCTTCTCCTATTACAAGCCTTATAAGAAGCTATTTGTTATGGTTTTGACTTGCGGATTGATCGTATCCGCAACGGCTTTGGTGTTTCCCCTGCTCGTTCGGTATATTACGAAAGATGTTCTGAACGGAGACTTGTCCACTGTACTAAGAGAAGTGTATGGGGTGGGCGCGCTGATGCTTGGTTTAGTCGTGATCCAGAATATGGGGAACTACTTTGTCGACTATTATGGTCACCAAGTCGGAGCTCGTATGGAGAGCGACATGCGCAGCGAGCTTTTCGCGCACATGCAAAAACTTTCCTTTAGCTTTTTCGATAAGGAAAAGACAGGTCGGCTCATGTCTCGAATAACGAACGATCTGCTGCTGCTTTCGGAGCTATACCATCACGGTCCGGAAGACTACATCAAATATCTCGTCCGCTTTACCGGAGCGTTTGTCATTTTGTACTTTATTAACGCGCCATTAACGATCGCCGTATTCTGTTTCTTGCCATTCTTGGGTGTCTTTGCGTTGTATTTTAATAAGATGTTGAACAAGGCGCTAAGAAGAAACAAAGAGAGAATCGGAGACGTAAACGCGCAAGTAGAAGATAGTCTATCGGGAATCCGCGTAGTAAAATCGTTTGCCAACGAGCACGTAGAAATCGCGAAGTTTAACCGGGAAAACAATCGTTTTCTCGATAGCCGCAAGAAAACCTACAAGGCCGAGGCGTACTTTTACAACGGCGCCGAAGCATTTCTACAACTGATTACGATCACGGTCATCATTTTTGGCAGTGCCAGTATCGTGGGCAACACTTTGGATTTAGCGGATTTGATCACTTTTTTGCTGTATATCGGCTTTATGATTGAACCGATTCAAAAACTGACTCATATGAGTACGCAGTTTCAAGAAGGAATTACCGGCTTCCAGCGTTTTATGGAAATCATGAATCTGAAGCCGGACATCGAGAACAAACCGAATGCCATGACGCCGCAGAAGGTAAATGGTGAAATCGAGTTCAAACAGGTCTCCTTCCGTTACGAAGATCATCTGGAAAACGTGTTATCAAACTTGTCGTTTCGTGTACAACCGGGAGAGTATGTTGCGTTAGTTGGTCCCTCTGGCGCGGGCAAGACTACATTGTGCTCGCTCATCCCCCGCTTTTATGATGCGATAGCTGGGGAGGTGTTACTGGACGGGATAAATGTCCGCGATATCGACCTGCAATCATTGAGAAATAACATCGGCGTCGTACAGCAGGACGTTTATCTTTTCTCGGGAACGGCGATGGAAAATATCCGTTACGGAAATCCTGCGGCGAGCGATGACGAAGTTATTGCGGCTGCCAAGCACGCCAATGCTCACGACTTTATCATGGGTTTGCCGATGGGTTACCACTCCGAGATCGGACAGCGAGGCGTCAAACTATCCGGCGGTCAAAAGCAGCGACTAAGTATCGCTCGCGTATTCTTAAAGAATCCACCGATTCTTATTCTAGATGAGGCAACGAGCGCACTGGATAATGAGAGCGAAAGCATCGTTAAGGAGTCGCTGGAATCGTTGGCCAAAGGGCGTACAACCATCGTCATTGCCCATCGCCTTTCCACGATCCGGAATGCCCAGAGAATCATCGTATTAACGGAGGACGGTATTGTGGAGCAAGGTACGCACAATGCTTTGCTTGCACGCGATGGAGCTTATGCATACTTGTATTCCAAGCAGTTTGAATTGCAAGTGTAGGCTCTTGAGCAATTCGAAATAGCAGCAACAAAAAAAGGAGGCATGCGGCAACGAGCCGCATGCCTCTAAGTGTATATAAGAAAAGGGGGGTCATGTTTGTATTGTACCCGCGCAGTATGAAGGGAAGATGAAAGAAAGATTACGATTGCATTACATTGCTTGGGCGAAGCATTAAAAAGCAACTCTGTCAAAAACTGATGAAATTTGATATATTAATGTCGAATAAAGAGATTTGGCTTCGACAATCGGCAGCGACGGGTGATGTGATATGCAAGCATGGATGATATCGGGAATGTCATTGCTAGCTGCATTAGCTGGAATAGGCGGCGGTCGCGTCACCAGCCGGGTTGTTCGGGATGCTTCGAAATACAAGCATGCCGAAGAGGAGCTCCAAGCAACCCGTAAAGCATTCGCGACGATATTGCGGGAACAGCACGGTTTGATTTTCAAATTCAAGAAAATCGACGGAAAATACCGTTACACCCTCGCGGACGGGAAGCTTTATTATTCGCTAGGCCTCACCCATTCCATTGTCGGTAAAACGATGGAGGAGATCGTTCCCGAAAGGTTGCACGATTATATCCGGGGGAACTATGATCGGGCATGGTCCGGCGAATGCTTTCAATACGAATCGGATTTTAACGATCATATTTATTTGAACAGCGTCACTCCGATTATGGAGAACGGCGTCGTTACGGAAGTGCTCGTCGTCGGCGGCGAAATCACCGATCGCAAGAAGGCGGAGCAAGTGATTCAAGAGAGCGAGGATTGGTATCGGACGCTTATCGAGCTGTCCCCTGATGCGATTATTGTCCTCGTAGACTCCCATATCCAATTAGTCAACGAAAAAGCGGTCGAGGTATTGGGCGCTCTCAGGTCCGAAGAGATTATAGGGAAGACCATATTCGAGTTTCTTCATCCGGAGTATCGCGATCTGGCGATCAAGCACGGACACACGATTATCGAGAAACGGCTCACTGTTCAACCGGTAGATTCGAAAATTGTTCGAGCCGATGGACAGATCATAGATGTCGAAGCTACGGGAACCCGGATCATGTATAACCAGAAGCCATCGATTTTCATCATTTTCCGTGACATAACGAAGCGCAAGTTGGCCGAACATCAGATGCAGGAATCGAATCTGCTGTTATCCAGGCTTGCCAATCTTGATGGCTTGACGGGCATCGCGAACCGCAGATACATGAACGATAAGCTGGAACAGGAATGGGTGCTCGCCGCGGCGCGAGGTGCCGTGCCCCTCTCCATCGTATTGTGCGACATCGATTACTTCAAACTATACAACGATACTTACGGTCATCTCGAGGGAGACGCTTGTTTGAAAAGGGTGGCCAAAGTTCTCGACGAATATGCATATCCTTCGGGCGGCTTCGCGGCGAGATACGGCGGGGAAGAGTTTCTCGTCGTATTGCCGGAGACCGACTCCGCGGTCGCCATGAGGATCGCAATGGAGCTGAGTTACGCCGTTGAAGCTTTGGCGATTCCCCACCAGGCTTCGCAGGCGGCCGAACATGTGACGATCAGCCTCGGCGTGGCTACGTTGCAGCCATCGATCGGTACGCCTCGGGAGTTGCTGATCCAGCATGCCGACGAAGCGCTCTACCGGGCGAAGACGAGGGGAAGAAATCAGATGCAGGTCTATTCGGGGGTCTGATTGCATGACGAAAACGGGATCATAACTCGGTGGCATTCCACCGGGTCGTGATCCCGTTTTCGTTTGAGCTTCTTATTTATCCTCGCGATTCTCTTCGCGCATACGCGTCATTTGTTGCCATACCGAGCCTGCGGCTTCCTCTCCGCGTTCGATGCGCGCGACCGCCATCTCCGCTTGCAGCCTAACCTCGAATTCGGTTTCGCTGGATGTCGTTCGCCTTAGAGCTTCCAAAGCCGATTCGTCTCCGGCTTCGTAGAGGAAACGCGCGGCGCGCCAACGGACCAGCTTATTGGAATCTTCCAGCGCGCCGATCATCGACGGAGTCGCCGCCGGGTCTCCGATATCGGACAGCGTATCTCCCGCCGTACGGCGAACGGATCCGGAGGAATCCTTGAGCGCCTCGAACAAATAAGGCATGGCTTCGGGCGTACGCAGATCGCCGAGATAGACGACCGCAAGCCTGCGTACCGATAGCTGGCTATCTCGCAGAGCCCGTGCCACGACCGGCAGATCCTCGGCCGTAGGCTTAAGACGTTCCAACGCGGCATAGCGCTCGCGCCAGTCCTGCGAATCTAGCGCCTTCAGCACCTCGTCTCCGCCGAGCGGCGCAGGCGGCGCGGGAGGAGCGGCTTCCGGACCGGCGGCCTTCGCCTGCTCGACCAAATCCCGAAGCCGCGCTTCCGAGTAGGCCGCTTCTAGTTCGCGCGTGATCTCGTCCAGCACTTCTTGCGGCTCGCCGTAACGTACGCCAAGATCTTCGAGCATGCGTTCGCGGATCATCGTGGAGCCCGCCGCGTCCGACACCGCCTTCGCGAATCGCTCGGGCATCGCCGCCCTGAACTCTTGGCCGCCGCTGCGCACGCGGAGCTGCATCGGGATGCCGCGGAACATTTGCACGCGAACGTGCGCTTCGCCGAAGCCCCCGACGAGATCTTCAGCCGGGCCGGTCAGAGACCCGCCCGAGGCGATTCCGAACGCTTCCCGGACGCCGTCCAGGATTGCGGCCCAGTCGGAGTTGCCTCTGCGATCGAGCGCTAGGAAATCGGACGTGTGGAAAATACTTTTGACTCCGGGCACTTCGAGCAGCTTCGCGATCAGAGGAGGGATTGCCCCGGATCGGGAATCCTTGCCTCCGTAATTGAATTGAATTCCCGGATCGAGCTTCGCGTCCACGTTTAACTTCATCGTATTGGGACTCGGGGTCGGCTCGATGGACAATAATTTCATGGAACTCCCCTCGCTTTCTACCTAATCTCTACATCTCCAACAATACCGCAACTGCGAAAGAAATGCCAAACGGCCAATAGGGTTATTCGTTCCTAAAGTCGGGTAATAACTAAAGCAAACGGGATATTGGCCATTCCCTATACTGGGAAAGGCTTTTTTTCATAGGGTCTTGGTACATTTCCGCGTTTCCTGATATAGTATACATGAACACATCATCGGAGGGATTTCATGCTTAGAAGACGCTTCGGCAACTTGGATTCCATAGGTGCGGGCAAAGCATCTAAGGAACAATTCGACCGCTGGCGTGAGGATCGGTTCCGCAAGCTACGCAAAGAGGGGTACACCGATTGCGTTCCCAGCGTGGCGCCAGACCTGAGATTTCTACAGCATAACCGAAGCGAGCCGTCCATCACTTGGATCGGACACTCCACGTTTCTCATACAGATGGCCGGCCTCAACATCGTTACGGATCCCGTATGGGCGAGGAGAATGGCATTTCAGAAAAGACTCGTGCCGCCCGGAATCGAACTATCGGACATGCCGTCCATCGATGTCGTTCTCATTTCCCACGCCCATTACGATCATTTGCACGTTTCTTCCCTTCGAAGGCTTCGCGGTCCCAAGAAGATGATCGTGCCGGCGGGTTTGAGGAGAAAGCTCATGCTCCGCGGCTTCCTTCAGTCACAAGAGCTGCATTGGTGGGAGCATACGACGGTCCATGGGGCGAAGTTTACTTTCGTACCCGCGCAGCATTGGACTCGTCGCAATCCTTGGGACATGAATACTTCCCACTGGGGCGGATGGGTGCTGCAAGTCGATCAAGGACCAACCGTGTACTTTGCAGGAGATAGCGGCTATTTCCGCGGCTTCAGCGAGATCGGGCGAAGGTTCGACATCGATGTCGCACTGTTGCCGATCGGAGCGTACGACCCCGAGTGGTTCATGGCCTCTCAACACGTCAGCCCCGAAGAAGCTTTGCAAGCATTCATAGACGTGAAGGCAAAATATTTCGTGCCCATGCATTACGGCGCGTTTAAGCTGTCCGACGATACGCCCGCGGAAGCTTTGGAGCGATTGGAAACCGCGCGCGAGCGCCTCGGGATTCCGAAAGAAAAGCTGTTGCTGCTGCAGCACGGCGAGACGATGCGTTTCGAATCCCATACACTAGATACCCCTAAAGCAAAGGATGGATTAGACTTATGATTACCGTATCCGGCGTTAGCCTGCGTTTCGGCAAGCGCCCCCTGTTCGAAGACGTCAATATCAAATTTACGCCCGGCAACTGTTATGGTCTGATCGGAGCGAACGGAGCGGGCAAGTCTACGTTCCTCAAAATTTTGTCCGGAGAAGTAGAATCAAGCTCGGGCGATATTTTCATTACCCCGGGAGAACGGCTTGCCGTCTTGAAACAAAACCATTACGAATACGATGAATTTAATGTCCTAGAGACGGTGATCATGGGTTACGACCGACTCTACAAAGTGATGAAAGAAAAAGACGCGATCTACTTGAAAGAGGATTTCTCCGACGAGGACGGTATGCGCGCGGGCGAGCTCGAAGCCGAGTTCGCGGAAATGAACGGCTGGGAAGCCGAGAGCGAAGCGGCCGGCATGTTGAACGGCCTCGGCATTACGACGGAGCTTCACGACAAGAAAATGTCGGAACTGAGCGGTAACGAGAAGGTCCGCGTATTGCTCGCGCAAGCTTTGTTCGGCGCCCCGAACATCCTTCTGCTCGATGAGCCTACCAACCATTTGGACCTTGAGTCCATCAACTGGCTGGAAGACTTCTTAGCCCGTTACGAGGGTACCGTTATCGTCGTATCCCATGACCGGCACTTCTTGAACCAAGTTTGTACGCACATTGCGGATATCGACTTCGGCAAGCTGCAGCTATACGTCGGTAACTATGACTTCTGGTACGAGTCGAGCCAATTGGCTCAACAGTTGATGCGCGACCAGAACAAGAAAAAAGAAGACAAGATGAAAGAGCTGCAGGCGTTCATCCAGCGCTTCTCCGCGAACAAGTCGAAAGCGAAGCAGGCGACAAGCCGGCAGAAGATGCTCGACAAAATCTCGCTCGACGACATTCGTCCGTCGAACCGCAAGTATCCGTTCATCAACTTCAAACCGGAGCGCGAGGTAGGCAAGCAGGTCGTAACGGTCGAAGGCTTGACGGCTTCCCTGGAAGGCGAGAAAGCATTGAACAACGTCAATATCGTCGTTAACAAAGGCGATAAGATCGCATTGGTCGGTCCGTACGGATTGGCCAAGACGCTGCTGTTCCAGATTCTCGTCGGAGAGAAGGAGCCGGAGGCGGGTAGCGTAACCTGGGGCGTAACGGCGGTCAAAGCGTATTTCCCTAAGGAAAACGGAGCTTACTTCGACGGCGTGGAAACCAGTCTCGTAGAGTGGCTGCGGCAATACACGAAAGATCCGGACGAATCGTTCATCCGCGGCTTCCTTGGCCGGATGTTGTTCTCGGGCGACGAAGCATTGAAGAAGGCTTCCGTCTTGTCCGGAGGAGAGAAGGTTCGTTGCATGCTTTCCCGCATGATGCTTACGAACGGTAACGTCTTGCTGCTCGACGAACCTACGAACCACTTGGACCTGGAGTCCATCACGGCACTCAATAACGGCTTGATCGACTTCGACGGTCCGATCATTTTCACGTCGCATGACCATCAGTTCGTGCAGACGATCGCCAACCGGATCATCGAGATTACACCGAACGGCGTCATCGACAGAATGATGACCTTCGACGAGTACCTGGAGCATCCGGAAGTCAAGCAGCTTCGCGAGAAGCTCATTCCTGAAGAAGATAGATAATACCCGCAAAGCTTGCCGAACCTCCGGCAAGCTTTTCTTTTTTTTAGAGCGACCAGAGAGTGGTAAATTAATCCCCGGCATGAAATATTTCATCAATGCGGTTCTTGATGGGCGTGCTTTATAGTATGAAGTGCCTATTACTTTGTGGGACTATTCATCCATAGAGAGGATGATGTCTAAGATCGAAGGCTCATGGAAGTGTTCTTTTGTCGAAAATATAATGGACAAGTAGGATCAACACCATGGGAGGAAAAGACATCATGAAAAAAGGATTGCTGCTGTTACTCGCGGTGTTTTTATTCGTCGCGACGATTCCGGCGCTGGCGGCAGCTGCCCTATCGGGGAATGCCAATATTGTTGCATCGGTCAGCTTACGTAATGGACCGTCCACTTCCGCATCCGTTCTGAAAATTCTTAAGGTCGGCGAGAAGGTATCCGTTCTTGACGACTCCAATTCCTATTGGCTTAAGGTTAAAGATTCCACTGGAACGATCGGTTATGTTTCCTCTAGCGACAAATACGTGAGCTATGAAACGCCGAAACAAATCGTCTCTGGCACCAATGCTGTAATTGCAGCGTCGGTATCTTTCCGCAAAACGCCTTCAACGGACGGCGCTCGCATCCGCTACTTGCAGAAGGACGAGCAGATCATCATCACTAGCGTCGTGAATAGTTACTGGTATGCGGTGAAAGATACTTCCGGCGTATCGGGATACGTTAGCAGCTCGGATCAATACGTGAAGCTGACAGGACCTATTTCAACACCAAAGCCAACACCAACACCAACACCAAAGCCAACACCAACACCAAAGCCAACACCAACACCAACACCAACACCCACACCAACACCAACACCAACACCAACACCAACACCAACACCAACACCAACACCAACACCAACACCAACACCAACACCAACACCAACACCAACACCAACACCGACGCCGACGCCGGCCGGGCCAACGTCTAACCAACAAGTCGAACTAGTCATCGCGGCGGGTCTTAAGTATTTAGGCACCCCATATGAATTCGGCTCCGACCGCAATACGACAACAACGTTCGATTGCTCGGATTTCGTGCGGCAAGCGTTTATGGATGCCCTTAGCATCAAGCTTCCGGCTAGTTCCAGCACCCAAGGCGCATACGTTCGGGGGAAAAACCCGGTGACGACAGACTGGCATTCGCTGAAACGGGGAGACCTGATGTTCTTCATGGATTACAAGGGGACGAAGGCGGCCAGCTACGATAACAAACGCCCATTCGAAGAAAAAATCTCGCATGTCGGTATTTACCTAGGCAACGGACAAGTTCTTCACACTTACTCGGTGGCATCCGGAGGCGTTAGAACCGACAGTATCGTCGGCAAGCACTGGGAATATCGGTTCTTGTTCGGAGGCAGCGCTTTGTAATACGAATACGATAGACGACGCAACCGTTTTCGAGGCTAAACGCTTCGAGAGCGGTTTTTTTCTATCTTTAACGAAAACGATTTCGAAAAGGATACAATTGCGCAATAACGAGGTTACATGACGCACATTCTTGAAATCCGATCCGTTTTATAATGTACTTGCCGGGGTTTGAGATTGAAACGGCAAACCAAATGAAACGGGGGATCGAATGATGTGGATCACGAGATTTAAGCGCGGGGAGATTATGTTTCTGATCGCGGCGCTTGCGTGCACTTTGTTGCTGTCGGTCGGGATCGGCAAAAGCTATGGGGCGCCGACGGGTTACTATCATACGTCGGGCAACCGTATTGTCGACTCCGAAGGAAAACCGGCCGTATTCAACGGGTTGAACTGGTTCGGCTTCGAAACGGCCAATTACGCGCCGCATGGATTATGGCAGTATTCGTTGGACAGCTTTATGGACAAGATTAAGGACCACGGATACAACTTGATCCGGTTGCCGTTCAGCACGCAAATGTTCGATCCCGGATCCATGCCGAACAGCATCAACACGAACACGAACCCGGATTTGATCGGGCTGACGCCGATTCAACTCATGGACAAAGTGATACAGAAGGCGGGAGAACGGGGCATTAAAGTGTTTCTGGACCGCCATCGTCCGGATTCCGGAGGCCAGTCGGAGCTATGGTATACGGCGCAATATTCCGAGCAGCGTTGGATTAACGACTGGGTTATGTTAGCGACGCGTTACGCGAACAATCCCACGGTCATAGGCGCCGATCTTCATAACGAGCCTCACGGGACTGCAACATGGGGAACAGGGAGCATGACTACCGACTGGAGGCTGGCTGCGGAACGGGCGGGCAACGCCATATTGGCGGCAAACCCTAACTGGCTAATCATTGTCGAAGGCATACAGCAGAACGTTCAGGGGGAAACCGGCACTTACTGGTGGGGAGGTAATCTGAAAGGCGTTCGGAACTATCCGGTGCGGTTAAACGTGGCCAATCGCGTCGTCTATTCCCCGCATGACTACGGTCCGGGAGTGTCCGCGCAAACTTGGTTTTCCGATCCGGCGTTCCCGAATAACATGCCGGCATTGTGGGATTCGTATTGGGGATATATCAGCAAAGAAAATATCGCTCCGATCCTTGCCGGAGAATTCGGCGGTAGAGGCGTCGATACGTCGAGCCAGGAAGGCAAATGGCAAAACAAGCTGGTCGATTATATTAAAAGCAACGATCTATATTGGACGTACTGGTGCTTGAACCCGAACAGCGGCGATACCGGAGGGCTGCTCATGGACGATTGGCTCACTTGGAACGCTCCGAAGCAGACGATGCTTGACCGCATTATGAAACCTTTGAGCGGCGGGGGTTCGACGTTATCCGCGCCGACAGGCTTGACGGCTACGGCGGGCAACGCGCAAGCGGCGCTTAGCTGGACGGCGGCAAGCGGCGCCGCGAGCTATACAGTGAAGCGAGCCACGACAAGCGGCGGCCCTTACACGAACGTGGCGACCGCTTTGACCGCGACGAGTTACACGAATACGGGCCTGACGAACGGCACGACTTACTATTATGTCGTCAGCGCGTCCAACGCTTCGGGAGAAAGTCCCAACTCCGCGCAAGTTAGCGCGACGCCTAGCGCGGGCGGTGGAGGAGGCGGTTCAACTACCTTGGTCGCGCAGTATAAGCTGAGCAATACGAACGCCACCGACAACGTGATCAACGCGACTTTTAATATCAAGAATACCGGAACGGCCGCCGTAAGCTTAAGCGGTCTGAAATTACGCTACTATTTCACGAAAGACGGCACTGCCAGCCTGAATTTCTTCTGCGACTATGCCCAAGTGGGCACGGCGAACGTTCAGGGAGCGTTCTTCAGCGCTACGGGAACGGGCACGGATACTTACCTGGAGCTTTCGTTTGCGGCTGCGGCAGGGTCGCTCGCAGCAGGAGGGCAAAGCGGCGATATCCAGATTCGGATCTCGAAAGCGGATTGGTCTAATTTCAACGAAGTCGGAGACTACTCGTTCGATCCGACGAAGACGGCCTATGCCGACTGGAACAAAGTGACGTTGTATCAGAACGGTACGCTTGTATGGGGCATAGTGCCTTAAGCAAGCGGCCTGAATCGAAATGACCTGAACCGTTTTCCGGCACAAGCCGGAAAACGGTTTCTTGTTGTTTGCCAAGCCTTTATCGCAAACGGTTACATGAGCGTTACAAACAAGTCACATCACGCACATTTTCCAAAGTTGTACGGTTTTATAATGGAAATGCATAGAAAACCTTTTCGTAAAGGAGGCGCCTCCGTAACTTCTCCAAGCAATGATTAGCTCACCAATCAATAACGAAGAAGGAGGGAAGTTGATGAGGAAAAACAGGCTTCGAAAAACGATGACCTATGCGGTCATTGCCTCGCTATGCAGCTCGCTGTTGCTGGGCGGGGGTTTTTGGAAGGCTCCCCATGCCAAAGCATCCGTAAGCTCCTATAACTATGCGGAAGCCTTGCAGAAGTCGATCTATTTCTACGAAGCGCAGCGCTCGGGTGCCCTTCCTGCCAACAATCGCGTCTCGTGGCGCGGTAATTCCGGCATGACCGATGGCGCCGACGTAGGCAAAGATTTGACGGGCGGCTGGTACGACGCCGGGGATCATGTCAAATTCGGTTTGCCTATGGCGACGTCGGCTACGTTGTTGGCTTGGTCCGTCTATGAATACAAAGACGGCTATGTGCAATCCGGGCAATATGACAAAATACTGGAAAATATTAAATGGGCGACCGACTATTTCATTAAAGCCCATACCGCGCCGAACGAACTGTACGTTCAAGTAGGGAACGGCGATACGGACCATCAGTGGTGGGGGCCAGCCGAAGTCATGCAGATGGCGCGCCCGTCGTACAAAATTACGGCTACCTGTCCGGGATCCGACGTCGCCGGCGAGACGGCCGCCGCGCTTGCGGCAGCATCGATCGTTTTCAAGCAGGAGAATCCATCCTATTCGGCCACTTTGCTTACGCATGCCAAGCAGCTGTATTCTTTCGCGGATACGTACAGGGGAAAATACAGCGATTGCGTTCCGCAAGCGAGTCCGTTCTATACTTCCTATTCGGGTTATTGGGACGAATTGTCTTGGGGCGCCGCTTGGCTGTATATGGCAACGAACGATAATAGCTATTTGACGAAAGCGATCAGCGCATCCGCCAATTGGGGCAAGGAAGGGCAAACCCAAAATTGGGGATACAAATGGACGCACGCCTGGGATGACAAACATTACGGAGCGGAGCTGCTGTTGGCCAGAATCACGAATGATCCGCAGTATATAACGGCCATTGAACGCAATTTGGATTTCTGGACCTCCGGAACCTCGGATACCAAAGAACGAGTAACTTACACGCCCGGAGGCTTGGCTTGGTTGGATACGTGGGGGTCGCTTCGATATGCGATGAACGCTTCGTTTCTCGCATTCGTGTATTCCGATTGGGTGACCGACACGGCCAAAAAGAATAAGTATCGCACATTCGCGAGCAATCAGGTGCTCTATGCGTTGGGCGATAATCCCTCCAATCGCAGTTACGTGATCGGATTCGGGAACAACCCGCCGCAGCACCCGCATCATCGAACGTCACATGGATCTTGGGCGGATAGCCAGACGGTTCCGGTCGAACATCGTCACGTGCTGTATGGAGCGCTGGTCGGAGGGCCGAACAGCAGCGACCAATATACCGATTCGATCGCCGATTACACCTCCAACGAAGTCGCTACCGACTACAACGCCGCTTTTACCGGCAATTTGGCGAAAATGAAGCTGCTGTACGGCACTGGCCAACAGCCGCTGGCCAATTTCCCCGCACCGGAGACGAAGGAAGACGAAATGTTCGTCGAAGCGTCGTTCAACAGTACGGGACCGACCTATACGGAAATCAAAGCGCTCGTTAACAACCGTTCCGGCTGGCCGGCCAGGATGGGCGACAAACTTTCTTTTAACTACTACATGGACTTGTCCGAAGTGTTCAGCGCCGGTTACGGCCTTAGCAATCTTACGGTAACGACCAACTATAACCAAGGCGCCACGGTTTCGGGGTTGCTGCCTTTCGATGCGGCGAACAACATCTACTACGTCAAAGTAGATTTCACGGGCACGAAGATTTATCCGGGCGGGCAGCCGAACTACAAGAAGGAAGTTCAATTCCGAATCGCGGCTCCTTCGGGGACGACTTTCTGGAATCCGAACAACGACTTCTCCGCGCAGGGGCTCATAAGCAGCAGTACGTCTGCCAAAACCGTCTACATTCCTTTGTATGACAACGGAGTTAAGGTGTTCGGCAATACGCCGGGTCCGGTTGCGCCGCAGCCTCCGGCGGCGCCGACGGGTTTGACTGCGAAGGCGGGGAACGCACAGGCGACTCTAAGCTGGACCGCGTCGAGCGGGGCGACGAGTTACACGGTCAAACGCGCCACGACAAGCGGCGGACCGTATACGGCAGTAGCAACCGGCGTGACGTCGACAACCTACGCGAATACGGGCCTGACGAACGGCACGACTTATTATTACGTCGTCAGCGCGGTTAACGGGGTCGGCGAAAGCGCGAACTCGTCCCAAGTCAGCGTAACGCCGACCGCTCCGCAGCTTCCGGCAGCGCCGACGGGCTTAATTGCAGCGGCGGGAAATGCGCAGGCGACTTTAAGCTGGACGGCGTCGAGCGGGGCAACGAGCTATACGGTCAAGCGCGCCGCGACAAGCGGCGGACCGTACACGGCAGTAGCAACCGGCGTAACGACGACAAGCTATACGAATACTGGTCTGACGAACGGCACGACGTATTATTACGTCGTCAGCGCCGTTAACGCGGTTGGCGAAAGCGCTAATTCCGCGCAAGTCAGCGCGGCGCCAAGCGCAGGCAGTACGGGCAGCTTGGTAGCGCAGTACAAAGCCAACAACACGAACGCGACCGATAACCAGATCGGCCCTCATTTCAACATTAAGAACACGGGAACGACCGCCGTCAGCTTGAGCAACTTGAAGCTGCGCTACTACTTCACGAAAGACACCAGCGCCAGCCTGAACTTCTACTGCGACTATGCTCAAGTCGGCACGAGCAACGTCAGCGGCGCGTTCGTGACGATCAATCCGGCGAAAACCGGAGCGGACACGTATTTGGAAATTTCGTTTAACTCCGCGGCCGGAACGATCGCGGCAGGCGGACAAAGCGGAGACATACAAGTTCGCATCGCCAAATCCGATTGGTCGAACTTCAATGAAGCGGACGACTACTCGTTTGACGGGACGAAAACTTCCTACGTCGACTGGAACAAGGTGACTGTTTATCAGAACGGCACGTTGGTATACGGCATCGAGCCGTAAGGCGATTCAATCAATTTAAGGAGGAATAAACCATGTCTCAAGGCATCTACCGGAAAGGATTGATATGGTGGATCGCGGCAGCCATGCTTATTTCGGCGTATGCAAGCTTGTGGGCAGCGCCGAAGGAAGCTTCCGCCGCAACCGTTTACGAGACGAGATTTTTACAGCTGTACAACCAGATCAAAAACCCGGCGAACGGCTATTTCTCTCCGGAAGGAATTCCTTATCATTCCATCGAGACGCTGCTCAGCGAAGCGCCCGATTACGGCCATATGTCGACGTCGGAGGCCTACAGCTACTGGCTGTGGCTGGAGGCGCTTTACGGCAGATACACGGGGGACTGGACCAAGCTGGAAGCGGCATGGAACAACATGGAGAAGTACATTATCCCGATTAACGAGGGTGACGGCGCGGAAGAACAACCGACGATGAACTACTATAATCCAAGCAGCCCGGCGACTTACGCGGCCGAAAAGCCTTTTCCCGATCAATACCCGTCGCAATTGTCCGGTCAGTATGCGCCCGGCTCGGACCCGCTGGACGCCGAACTGAAAGCGACATACGGCAACAACCAGACGTATCTGATGCACTGGCTGATTGACGTGGATAATTGGTACGGTTACGGCAATTTGTTGAATCCGAGCCATACTGCGACTTACGTCAATACGTTTCAGCGAGGGGAACAGGAATCGGTTTTCGAAGCGATCACTCACCCGTCCCAAGACAACAAATCATTCGGCAAAACGAACGAAGGCTTTATGTCCCTGTTCACCGGGGAGTCGGCGGCTCCTGCCGCGCAATGGAAATATACCGATGCCACGGATGCGGACGCGCGGGCCGTCCAAGTCATGTATTGGGCGAAACAAATGGGCTTTAACAATACGACGATTCTCAACAAAGCGAAAAAAATGGGAGACTACCTCCGCTACGGCATGTTCGACAAGTACTTCGAACAGATCGGCAGCGCTAGCAACGGCACTCCTACGCCCGGAAGCGGTAAAAACTCCGATATGTATTTGCTCGCTTGGTACACCGCTTGGGGTGGCGGGCTCGGTTCCAACGGCAATTGGGCTTGGCGGATCGGCTCCAGCCACGCGCACCAAGCTTACCAAAATCCCGTCGCGGCCTATGCTCTCGGAACGACGGCGGGCGGACTCGCACCGTCATCGGCTACCGGCCAAACCGACTGGAACACATCGTTGACGCGCCAGCTCGAGTTTTACAATTGGCTGCTCTCCAGCGAAGGAGCGATCGGCGGCGGCGCCACGAACAGCTGGAACGGAAGCTACAACGCTTATCCGGCAGGCGTAAGCAAATTTTACGGCATGGCTTATCAGGAAAACCCGGTTTATCACGATCCGGGCTCCAACACCTGGTTCGGCTTCCAAGCTTGGCCGTTAGAGCGGGTTGCGGAGCTATACTACATTCTTGCTTCCAGCGGGGATACGACCTCGCAAAACTTCAAAATGGCTAAAAACGTCATTACGAAATGGATCGATTGGGCAATCGATTATTCGTTCGTAGATAAAAAACCGGTTACCGATTCGGCCGGTTACTACTTGAACACCTCCGGCCAGCGCATTCTCGGAGGCCTTAATCCGCCAGTGGCGACCACTTCCGCTCCCGGTCAATTCTCGATTCCGGGCGGTCAGGAATGGACCGGTCAGCCTGATAACTGGAACAGCTACGCGACCTTTACCGGCAATCCGAATTTCCATGTCATTACGAAAGATCCGAGTCAGGATATCGGCGTGCTTGGAAGCTATATCAAGGCGCTTTCCTTCTTCGCTGCGGGGACGAAGGCGGAAACGGGCAGCTTCTCGACGTTGGGCAATCAAGCCAAAACGTTGGCCGACCAATTCCTTGGCGTCGCATGGAACTTCAATGACGGCGTCGGCATCGCGATCGACGAGCAACGCAAAGATTACAACCGGTTTTTCACCAAAGAAATTTATTTCCCGAACGGATGGACCGGTAAGTTCGGCCAAGGCAATACGATTCCCGGAACGGGCTCTATTCCTTCCGATCCGGCCAAAGGCGGCAATGGGGTGTACATCAGTTACGCCCAATTGCGTCCGAAAATTACGCAAGATTCGAAATGGCCTTATTTATTGAACCTGTACAACACTTCATGGAATGCGACCACTCAAACTTGGGATAACGGCGTTCCGACCTTTAAGTACCACCGCTTCTGGGCGCAAGCCGATATCGCCACGGCCTATGCGGAATACGACCGGTTACTCGGAGGATCGACGTCGCCGATTGTGCCGGCCGCGCCGACAGGCGTAACCGCAACGGCAGGCAACGCGCAAGTGGCGCTGAGCTGGACGGCTTCAAGCGGCGCGACGAGCTACACGGTCAAACGCGCGACAACGAGCGGCGGACCCTACACGAACGTGGCGACGGGCGTCACGGCAACGAGCTATACGAACACGGGGCTGACGAACGGCACGACGTATTATTACGTGGTCAGCGCGTCGAATAGCGCGGACGAAAGTACCAATTCCACGCAAGCTAGCGCGACGCCGACCGCAGGAGTAACGATACCCGCGGCTCCGACGGGCTTAACCGCAACGGCGGGCAATGCGCAAGTGGCGCTAAGCTGGACGGCGTCGAGCGGCGCGACGAGCTATACGGTCAAACGCGCGACGACAAGCGGCGGACCTTACACGAATGTGGCGACTGGCGTAACGGCAACGAGCTACACGAATACGGGACTGACGAACGGCACGACGTATTATTACGTGGTCAGCGCATCGAACAGCGCGGGCTCAAGCGGCAATTCTACCCAAGCGAGCGCGACGCCGACCGCAGGGGTAACGATACCTGCAGCACCGACGGGCTTAACTGCAACGGCGGGCAACGCGCAAGCGGCGTTGAGCTGGACGGCATCGAGCGGTGCGACGAGCTACACGGTCAAACGCGCGACGACGAGCGGCGGCCCTTATACGAACGTGGCGACGGGCGTAACGGCAACGAGCTATACGAACACGGGGTTAACGAACGGCACGACGTATTATTACGTGGTTAGCGCGTCGAATAGCGCGGGGGAAAGCGTGAACTCGACTCAAGCGAGCGCGACGCCTTCGACAGCGGTAACGATACCCGCGGCTCCGACGGGCTTAACCGCAACGGCGGGCAACGCGCAAGTCGCGCTAAGTTGGACGGCGTCGAGCGGCGCTACCAGCTACACGGTCAAACGCGCGACGACGAGCGGAGGACCGTACACGAACGTGGCGACGGGCGTGACGGCAACGAGCTATACGAACACGGGGCTGACGAACGGCACGACGTATTATTACGTGGTCAGCGCGTCGAATAGCGCGGGGGAAAGCGCGAACTCGACACAAGCAAGTGCGACGCCAAGCGCGGGTACCGGCACGGGCAGCCTGATCGCGCAGTACAAACTAAGCAACTCCAACGCGACCGACAACATGATCTATGCGACCTTCAATATTAAGAACACGGGAACGACCGCCGTCAGCTTGAGCAACCTGAAGCTGCGCTATTACTTCACGAAAGACACCAATTCCAGCCTGAACTTTTACTGCGACTATGCGCAAGTCGGAACGAGCAACGTCAGCGGCGCGTTCGTTACGATCAATCCGGCAAAAACCGGAGCGGACACGTATTTGGAAATTTCGTTTAACGCCGCGGCAGGATCGATCGCTGCAGGCGGGCAAAGCGGAGACATTCAAGTCCGTGCGGCCAAAGCGGATTGGTCGAACTTTAATGAAAACGATGATTATTCCTTCGACGGCACGAAAACTTCCTACGCGGACTGGAACAAAGTAACGGTTTATCAGAACGGCACGCTCGCATGGGGAATCGAACCTTAAATCTTATCGAACAAAATCCAAAGGAGCTGAGTACAAATGGCAACGGCTTTAACGAAACGTTCCACGATGCTTTTGGTCATTCTCGCGCTAGTGTTGAGCAGTTTCATATCTGTAGGGATTAAGAGCGCTTCT
Source organism: Cohnella endophytica (assembly GCF_003628305.1). Taxonomy (GTDB): domain Bacteria; phylum Bacillota; class Bacilli; order Paenibacillales; family Paenibacillaceae; genus Cohnella; species Cohnella endophytica. The sequence goes on from NZ_RBZM01000006.1 coordinate 434,521, forward strand.
GCCGAATCGCATGTCGACAATCCGTTCGCGGGAGCGACGGCCTACGTGAATCCCGACTATGCGGCGTTAATCGATACGTCGATCGCACAAGTCAGCGACAGCAACCTGATCGCGAAAATGCAGACGGTCAAAACTTATCCGACGGCCGTCTGGCTTGACCGCATCGTGGCCATTGCCGGCGGCGCCGCCAACGGAGGCCGCAAGAGCCTGGCGCAGACCCTCGACGCCGTGCTCGCGCAGAAGCAAGGAAACACGCCGATTACGGTAACGTTCGTTATTTATGATTTGCCGGGTCGCGACTGTCACGCTTTGGCGTCGAATGGAGAGCTGCCGTTGACGGCGGCGGGTTTGCAAACTTACAAAACCCAGTACATCGACCCGATCGCCGCGGTGTTCGCCGATACGAAATACCAGAACATTCGGATTGTCACGGTTATCGAGCCGGACTCCCTGCCTAACCTCGTGACGAACTTGAGCGACCAACGTTGCGCTCAAGCGAATTCCACGAACATTTACCGGGATGCAACCCGTTATGCGCTCGATAAATTGCACGCGATTCCGAATGTCTACACCTATATGGACATCGGCCACTCCGGATGGCTCGGTTGGGATTCCAACCGTCAACCAACTATCGATCTGTTCACCACTGTCGTGGGTGGAACCTCGGCAGGACTCGCAAGCGTAGACGGTTTTATCAGCGACACGGCTAACACTACGCCGCTGGAGGAACCGAACTTGCCGAATCCGGATCTGACGATTAACGGGGCTCAACTAAAGTCGGCGAAATATTACGAATGGAACCCGTACTTCGACGAAGCGGACTTCACGGCGGCATTGTATAGCGGGTTCGTTGCGAAAGGCTGGCCGGCCAGCATCGGATTCCTCGTTGATACCTCTCGCAACGGCTGGGGCGGCCCGAACCGGCCGACTGGCGCGAGCGGCACGACCGTCGACGCCTATGCGGATTCGGGCCGTATCGATAAACGCCTCCACCGCGGAAATTGGTGTAATCCAAGCGGAGCGGGCATGGGCCAACCGCCTCAAGCTTCGCCGGCTGGTTATGCGGCATCGCATCTTGATGCGTTCGTATGGGTGAAGCCGCCAGGCGAGTCGGATGGGGCCAGCTCGGAAATCGCGAACGACGAGGGCAAAGGCTTCGACAGAATGTGCGACCCGACCTACACGAATGCAAACGGCACGTTGACGGGCGCTTTACCGAACGCTCCGGTATCGGGCCACTGGTTCCATAGCCAGTTCGTCCAACTCGTGCAGAATGCCTACCCGGTTATCCCTGGAGGCACGGTGACTGTACCCGCGGCTCCGACGGGCTTAACGGCAACGGCAGGCAACGCGCAAGTCGCGCTAAGCTGGACGGCGTCGAGCGGTGCGACGAGCTACACGGTCAAACGCGCGACGACAAGCGGCGGGCCGTACACGAACGTAGCGACGGGCGTCACGGCAACGAGCTATACGAATACGGGACTGACGAACGGTACGACGTATTATTATGTGGTCAGCGCGTCGAACAGCGCGGGCGCAAGCGCCAATTCTACCCAAGCGAGCGCGACGCCGACCGCAGGGGTAACGATACCTGCAGCCCCGACGGGCTTAACCGCAACGGCGGGCAACGCACAAGTGGCACTAAGCTGGACGGCGTCGAGCGGCGCGACGAGCTATACGGTCAAACGCGCGACGACAAGCGGCGGGCCGTACACGAACGTGGCGACAGGCGTCACGGCAACGAGCTATACGAATACGGGACTGACGAACGGCACGACGTATTATTACGTGGTCAGCGCGTCGAATAGCGCGGGCGAAAGCGCCAATTCCACGCAAGCGAGCGCGACTCCAAGCACAGGCGTAACGATACCCGCGGCTCCGACGGGCTTAACCGCAACGGCGGGCAACGCGCAAGTCGCGCTAAGCTGGACGGCGTCGAGCGGCGCGACCAGCTACACGGTCAAACGCGCAACGACGAGCGGAGGACCGTACACGAACGTGGCGACGGGCGTCACGGCAACGAGCTATACGAATACGGGACTGACGAACGGCACGACGTATTATTACGTGGTCAGCGCGTCGAATAGCGCGGGCGAAAGCACCAATTCCACGCAAGCGAGCGCGACGCCAAGCACAGGGGTAACAATACCCGCAGCTCCGACGGGCTTAACCGCAACGGCGGGCAATGCGCAAGCCGCGCTAAGCTGGACGGCGTCGAGCGGCGCTACCAGCTACACGGTCAAACGCGCGACGACGAGCGGAGGACCGTACACGAACGTGGCGGCGGGCGTCACGGCAACGAGCTATACGAACACGGGGCTGACGAACGGCACGACGTATTATTACGTGGTCAGCGCGTCGAATAGCGCGGGGGAAAGCGCCAATTCCACGCAAGCAAGTGCGACGCCAAGCGCAGGTAGCGGCACGAGCAGTCTTGTCGTACAGTACAAAGCAGGTAATACCAATGCGACTGATAACCAACTCGGACCGCATTTCAACATCAAGAACACCGGCACGACCGCGGTTAGTCTGAGCAACGTAAAGCTGCGCTACTATTTTACGAAAGACACGAACTCCAGCTTGAATTTCTACTGCGACTATGCGCAAGTCGGAACGAGCAACATTAGCGGCGCGTTCGTAACGATTAGCCCGGCGAAAACCGGCGCGGACACGTATTTGGAAATTTCGTTTAACGCCGCGGCAGGATCGATCGCGGCGGGCGGGCAAAGCGGCGACATTCAAGTCCGCGTCGCCAAAACCGACTGGTCGAACTTTAACGAGAACGATGACTATTCCTTCGACGGCACGAAAGCGGCTTACGTGGATTGGAACAAAGCAACGCTCTTCTTGAACGGCACGCTTGCATGGGGTATCGAGCCTTAAAACGATCTAATAGGAGGGTTGATCGTTCCGATCGTTCCTGACCGTTCAGGACCGGGAGCGATCAACCCGCTTTTAGCTTTTAAGCCAAGGGGAGGAAAACCGATATGTCTATCGAGCGCAATAAACGCTTCTATGCGACCTTGTTGATTCTGGCATTGGCCGTTGCCCTGCTGTTTCCGCTCGGCACGGGCAACAGTTACGCCGCAGGTCCCGTCGTTCCCGCATACGGACAAATCAAAGTCGTCGGCAACCAACTGGTCAGCCAAGCCGGAACGCCGATTCAATTAAAAGGCATGAGTTCCCATGGACTCCAGTATTACGGGAATTACGTGAATAAAAACAGCATTCAATGGCTTAGGGACGATTGGGATGCGTCTTTGTTCCGGGTAGCGATGTATACGGCGGAAAACGGATATATCAGCAATCCTTCCTTGAAGGACAAAGTGAAGGAAGCCGTACAAGCGGCCATCGACCTTGGCATATACGTCATTATTGACTGGCATATTTTATCGGATGGGGATCCGAACACCTATAAAACGCAGGCAAAAGCGTTTTTTCAAGAGATGGCCACGCTATACGGCTCTTATCCTAACGTCATCTACGAAATATGCAACGAGCCGAACGGCGTGAGCTGGAGCGGCCAAATCAAACCTTACGCTCAGGAAATCATTCCGGCCATCCGGGCGATCGATCCCGACAACATCATCATCGTCGGCACCGGCAATTGGAGCCAAGACGTGGACCAGGCCGCGGATAGCCCCCTGTCTTACAGCAACGTTATGTATTCCGTTCACTTCTATGCGGGAACGCACGGCCAATCGCTGCGCGATAAAGTAACGTATGCGCGCAATAAAGGCATCGCCATTTTCGCGACGGAGTGGGGAACGAGCAGCGCTTCGGGGGATGGCGGACCCTACCCGACGCAATCGACGGAATGGCTGAATTTCCTAGACAGCAACAAAATCAGTTGGGCCAACTGGTCGTTGTCCACTAAAGCCGAATCTTCGGCGGCGCTGCTCCCAAGCGCGAGCGTAAACGGCGGATGGACGTCTGCCCAATTAACGACGTCCGGGCAATATGTCCGTTCCAAAATGCTGGCGGGAAGCGGTACTCCGGTTCCGGCGGCGCCGACGAGCCTAACGGCAACGGCGGGCAACGCGCAAGTCGCCTTGAGCTGGACGGCGTCGAGCGGCGCGACGAGCTACACGGTCAAACGCGCGACGACGAGCGGCGGACCGTACACGAACGTGGCGACTGGCGTAACGGCAACAAGCTATACGAATACGGGACTGACGAACGGCACGACGTATTATTACGTCGTCAGCGCGTCGAACAGCGCGGGCGAAAGCGTGAACTCCACGCAAGCTAGCGCGACGCCGAGCGCAGGAGTAACGATACCCGCAGCTCCGACGGGCTTAACCGCAACGGGGGGCAACGCGCAAGTCGCCTTGAGCTGGACGGCGTCGAGCGGCGCGACGAGCTACACGGTCAAACGCGCGACGACGAGCGGCGGTCCGTACACGAACGTGGCGACGGGCGTGACGACGACAAGTTATACGAATACGGGACTGACGAACGGCACGACGTATTATTACGTCGTCAGTGCTTCGAACAGCGCGGGTCAAAGCGCCAACTCCGCGCAATCGAGCGCGACGCCGAGCGCGGGCGGCGGCACCGGCACGGGCAGCCTTGTCGTGCAATACAAAGCCAACAACACGAACGCGACCGATAACCAGATCGGACCGCACTTCAATATCAAGAACACCGGCACGACCGCCGTCAGCTTAAGCAACTTAAAGCTGCGATACTACTTCACGAAGGACGGCACCCAAGCGCTGAATTACTACGTCGACTGGGCGCAGGCAGGCAGCGGCAACGTTAGCGCGATTTTCGCGAGCACTTCGGGAACAGGCGCGGACACCTATATGGAAGTCTCGTTTACGACCGCGGCCGGTTCGATCGCGGCAGGCGGACAAAGCGGCGAGATTCAAATGAGGATCGCGAAAGCAGATTGGTCCAACTTCAATGAAGTCGGGGACTACTCGTTCGATCCTACGAAGACGGCCTTTGCCGACTGGAGCAAAGTGACGCTTTACCAGAACGGCACCCTCGTTTGGGGAACGGAGCCGTCATAATCGCGAGCCGAGGTTGATGAAGTCACATTAGTGTTAGGCAGGTCATCGGAGTAGCTAGATGAAGCGAATCCTTTTATTGTATAATTGTTATATAAATCGGAAATGAGGGGTGAGGAGTCGCGGGGCTTGGGGTGAAACGGCCGCTTCGAAGGGGTGAACGGATGGATAATGGGAAAACGGAATACAGCAGTTGGATATTGCCTATTCGGATTTCGGTAAGAAGATGGAGTATTCCATTACCCGAACATGAACGCAATTTGTTGGAGTATGCATTATGCAATGCGACCGATGAATTAATCAGGCATCCTTTGTCGGGAGCCACTGTGCGCATTAGGCACGGTGCGGCTGTTTTTCTGTTCGGATTACCCGCGCAAAATCAGATTTTATCCGGAGTGGAGCATCGTTGCAGGCAACTGCGTAAATTCGCCAAAGCATCTCTGTATGCCGATGTCGATATCGATATCGGAGAGACCGTACCCATGAAGGAGTTGGCGCTGGATAATCGGAATGAACCGGAAAACAAACAGCCGCAGTCGAACGATTTCGGGCGATTGCTGCACATGCGGCAAGATCGACATTCGGACGACGCGATTATTCGGCAAGTTTTCGACTACATCGAAGAGAATTTGTTGGACCAGCTGTCCCGCGAGAAAATCGCGGATTTCGTACATTTCCATCCCGCTTATTTGTCCCGATTTTTCCGTAAAAAAACCGGATTATCGCTATCCGAGTACATCGTTCAGCAACGAATCGAACGCGCCAAGGTAATGCTGACGCAATCGGAGTTGCGAATCGGCCACATCATGAACAACCTCGGTTACGACAACTTGTCCCATTTTACCCGAACGTTCAAGAAAATGACGGGCTATACGCCTCTGCAATACCGTAAAATCATCCGCTGAATGAAACAAGCATCACCTTCCACGCCAGTGGTCGGGGATGCTTGTTTGTTGTTCGGCAATACGAGTCTTGCTTAATCCATTAAAGCCAATACGGCTTCCGAGCACTTGGCGGGATGGTATTCGGCGTTGCGAAGAGCGAGCAGAGCGTCGCGATGCTGGTCGGCGGCGTACGGCTCTTGAATTAGCCGGAACCAACGGTCGATCGTCTCCGTGTTCGTCATTAGCTCGCCGAAGCCGTGAGTGACGAAGTACTCGGCGTTCTCTTCTTCTTGACCCGGGATCGGCTCGTAGAAGAGCATCGGAATGCCTTTGGCCATACCTTCCGTGCAGGTCATGCCGCCCGGCTTCGTAACGAGCAGATCGGACACGTCCATCAGCTTGCTGATTTCCTTCGTGTATCCGATTACGTGCACGTTGGGGTGCTGGAAGCGCGGATCGGAGAGCAGCTTCTCCCGGGCTTTCTCGTTATTGCCCATGCATAGGATAAGTTGGACCTTCTCTGCATATCCTGCCATATATTCGACGAGCTCTTCGCCGTAGAGAAGTCCCCAACCGCCGCCCATAACGAGAACGGTCGGCATGTCTTTTAATTGGAATTGCGAGAGAGCTTCCGCCCGATCGTGCGGGTGCCAGAAATTCGGATGCACGGGAATTCCGGTCACTTCTATGGAAGTAGGAGGTACGCCTCGCGCGATCAATTTGTTCCGAACCGCAGGGGTGCTGACCAAATAAGTATTGACCTCGGGGTTCGTCCAAGTCGCGTGAGCGTCGTAATCCGTTATAAGCGTATACAAAGGGACATCCAGGCCTAACCTTTTTAACCGGCTGACGACGGCGTTAGGAATCGGATGCGTGCAGACGATGGAGTCCGGCTTCAACTGACGGACGACGTCGGATACTTGATTGTAGAACAGTCGGTGCAACGCGAATTGCGTAACTCGGTTTAAAGATTTATGATAGCCGCTGCGGTACATCTTACCGACCAGCTTGGGCTGTTTGCTCACGGTCTTGCGATAAGCGGACAAAATCAGCGGGCCGATGATGGGATTCAGGAAGGTGCCCAGTTCGATGACGCGCGTCTGAATTCGCGGCGAAAGCTGGCGCAGCCCGACTGCGAGCGCATATGCGGCTTGCGTATGTCCGGTACCGAAACCTTCGGAAAGCAGCAGAACTCGTTTTTTACGCATAAGAAATAATCCTCCACTTTACCTACTTCCATATTACGCTGAAGCGGGTTCAGTAACAAGTGGTACAATGATAAGAAACAAGCTTAAGGGGGAATTCTTTACAATGGACCAAACCGGCGAAACGTCGCAAATTGTGAAAATAAGCTATAAAACGGGGAATTATGTCGGAGAAGCGATCGATCGCGACGAGCGCAGAGTTCTCGTGAAAGTGTTGGCCGTCCTTCAACACCCGACGCAGGGAGACTTGCATAGCTCCTACGAACCGGACGTAGCTCTCTTCCATGAGAGAAAGGCATTATCCTATACCGAGAAAGTATGGGTGCCGGCTCAGACCGCGCAGCCTTATACTGGCGCGATTCCGGATTATAGGGACTCTCTGCGTACGGCGCTCGGCATCGAGATGGAGCGAATCGACCGCATGAAACGTTGGGCAGAGCTGTGCTTGGAGAAGCTGGAAATCGTACGACAAGACTACGGAATGTGAACCGCCACTAAAGTCCCGTTTTTTCGTCATCGATATGTCGAATGAAGCCGTCCCTGTAGTCAACTTGACCTAGGGGTGGCTTTTTTGCGCGTGAAATTCGGGAAATTCCGTTTTCCATCTTCAGGAATCGGTCGAGATAGCCGTTATAAAGGTAGAGTACCGCAATGAATACATGCCTATGGAGGAACTGCTTAACAATGAAAATGTGGAGCACAACAGCTAGACATCAGACCCTGTCGTCCCGTCCCAGCAACATGTTTCATCGCGTTCTGGCGATGTTCCTAATCATCGGAATGATCGGGGGCTCGTTCGGCGGAGTCGTATCCGCGGCGGATGAGATCGTGACCGAGGTTTACCTTACGCCCGACCAGCAGAGCGGAAAATTATACGTAGATGATAATTCGATCATCTTGAATGCTTACGCCCAAATAGACAAAGTTAACGCTGCCAGGAATGTCACGGAGGATGCGACCTGGTCCTCGACGTCCACTTCCGTCAAGGTCGTCAAAGGCGTTATTACGGCGTCCGGAGCCGTGTCGTCGGCTACGATTACGGCTAAATACAAAGACAAGTCGGACACTTTTATCGTGACCTCGGAATATTACTACGATGACGTGAAGCTAAAGACGTCTTCCGGAGTTGATGCTCCCGACAAACAGGATATTACTTTAGGTAAGGTATTGAATCTGTCGGCAAGAGGCGTCAAGGGGAGCACGGTGAACGACGATATTACGTCGAACGCGCAATGGACTACCTCGAACTCGGCGGTAGCGACGGTGAGCGAAGGAAAAGTTACGTTGCTTACCGCGGGCACGGTTACGATTACGGTTAAATACAAAGGCAAATCAAGCAACATTGTTCTTACCGTCACGACTCCTTATTCGACGATCGATATTATGGATAGCGTCTCCGGTAAAGTAATAGATGGTCCGATCGACCTGTACGTTGACGCCGTACGTACGCTTAAGGCTCAAGCGAACTTGAAAGCCGGCGGTACGGAAGCCATTACCGAAAGCGAAATTTGGACGAGCAGCAACGCCAAGGTCGCCAAGATAGACGAGAACGGCAAGATGACCGCAGTCGGAGCGGGTACGGCCGTCATCACCGCAAAGCGTTACGGGATTTCGGCTTCCGTTACCGTTATCGTCAGAACGGAATTCGAAGCGCTGAAGGTGACTCCAGATAAGCCGGTATATTTTACTTTGAATAGCTCGGGAGTCGACTTAACCGCTGTTGCTTTAAGCGGATTAGAAGATCCGAAGGACGTATCTTTGTTAGCGGAGTGGAAGATTTCGGATGCGGATCAAGCCGTTGCGGTCATCGAAAAATCCAGCTCCAAAGTCAACGTTGTTCCTAAAGGCGCTGGCTCCGCATCGATCTCCGTTAGCTACAAGGGATTGACGAAGACGATTTCCGTGACCGTCTTCCCTACGATTACTACGGTCGAGTTTGCCAAGGATTCGCTCGACGTATTCGTGGAAGATACGGCCGCTCTTCCGGCCGTAACCGGAAAGACGTTGGCCGGCGATTCCAAAGATATTAGCAAATTAGTGAAATGGACTTCGGATAATACGAAAGCCGTCACCGTCGAAGACGGGAAATGGAAGGCGGTAGCGGTCGGGAAGGCAACTTTGACGGCGGAGGTCGACAACGTCAAGAGTACGATCGTAGTCGAGGTTCACAATAAAATTCTGGCATTAGTCGCTTCTTCGGATAATATTAGCGTCGTTATCGGCAAAGAAGTCACTTTGCCGACGGTGACATTACTATACGAGAACGGGCTGGAAGAACCGATCACCGATAAAGTCGCGTGGAAGTCCTCTACGGCTAACTTATTGGTAAAGGAAAAAACGATGCGAGGATTGCTCTCGGCTACGGCTACTTTGACCGGGACGTATCTCGGCAAGACGGTTAAGGTTAAAGTGACGGTGGAAGAAGAGTATGTGTCCTTCGAAATCGCGCCGACAAAGATCAGCCTTACTCTAAATAAGTCCCAAACGATTAAAGTAACGGGAACGACGAAGAGCGGCAAAAAGGTTTCGTTAGGCTCCCGGATCGATTGGGAAGCTTCCACTCCGGAGCACATGACCATTAAAGGCGCTTCCGCTAAGGCGCTGGTCGAGGGAAGCGGTAAACTGACGGCTACGATTCAAGGAAAATCGTTGGAGCTCCCATACGTCATTACGGCTAAACTTTCGAAGCTCACGGCTTCCGTAACATCGGTAAGCTCGGCAATCGGCGAACAAACGAGCATTAGCCTTACATCCCTCTATGAGAACGGCAAGAGCCTCAGCGCCACGACTCAAGCGGTATGGACGACCTCTAAAGCGACGGTAGCGACCGTCGACGACGGCAGGATCACGGCTAAAGGCAAAGGAACGGCGACGATCAAGGCGGCGTTCGGCGGCAAGACGGTCACGATTCGCGTCACCGTGAAGTAAATTACCCAATTGGAAAAGGCTCCTTCGATCGATGATCGAAGGAGCCTTTTTTTGGCTTTCTTGGGTATGCTATTAGGAATTAATGAATGCGGCGAGCAGATTTTTGCGGAAGACGACTTGATAATCCAACCCGGCGCTGATGACGGCGAGCGGTACGTAGGTTTTCTGGGTTTTGCCCACCTGCTGGAAGTAAGCAGGCGTTGTCAGCGGTTGAGTAGTTCCGTTCACGACGATGGATTTGGCGCCGACTTGAATGACGACTTCTTTACCGTCCTTGGAGAACACCGCCGTCTTGGTTTTCTGGATCCATTGCACCTTGGCGCCTACTGCTTCCGCGACGTCCGTTAGGGCAAGGAACGTTGTATTGTTTTTAACCGTAGGCTTGTTGCTAGGCTCCTTGCCGTTAATGACGATGGAAAGAGGTACGTTGGTTTCTCTAGGAGCAAGCTTGCGGTAGTCCTTCCAAACCGTATCCGCGAATGCTTTAGCGATGACCTCGTAACCGGCTTGGGTAGGATGGGTGTCGAATTCCTCCATTAAATTGAAGTGCGTATACGAGCTTTGCTTGCCTTCGAACAAAGCGGACACGTGCACGATCTTCACCGGTATTCCTTTGTTATTTTCCGTCGTTGCGAAGGTATCCAAGGAGGTGGACAAGGTTTGGGCGACCAGCCACAGATCCTTATACAATTCATGTGTTTTCATTAGCGGAAGGTACTGATCAGCCAGCACGATCTGCGCTTCGGGAGCGAGTTTGTGCAACTGACTCATCACTTTATCTAAATCTTCTGTATATTTATTCATTGTTTCGGCGGAAGTGTCCTGTATAATTTTACGTGCAGACTCCGTAGGCTGGTCTTTCGCAGCTTTGATGATCCCGCCGAAATCGTTGGCGCCGATCGTCATGACGACGAGATTCGCCTGTGCGAGATCGCTCGATAGTTGCCTGGTTTGCTTCGCTACGGTGTCCGCTTGTTGTGCGACATCCGGGAGGAAAGACGAGAAATCCTGCAAATCGGCCGATTGTAACGGTTTGCCATCCGCCGCCCCTTGCAGCAAGTTCGTTAGGCCTGACGTAGTTAAGCCCATGATGCCGTAATTCGCGAGCTCGGAACGTCCGTGGAACAGCGCTTGATCGTACAAGCGGTCAACGTAACCGTAAGGAACGGATTTTAGATCCATTTTCGGTTCATAACCGACGGTAATGGAGTCGCCTAGAGCGACGATCCGATAAGGTTGACCGGAGGCTGTTGCGTCGTTACCGGCAGCCGCCGCCGCGGATAACCCGCTTACTGCCAGGACAGCAGATAGTACAACCATTATCGGTTTGCGAATGTTGATTTTCACTGAATAAATCCTCCCCAGCTTCAATTCAATATGGTAATAAAAATCAGTCGGCACATAGCAACGGTTATCGACATAATAAAAAAGATTAAATTGCTATCGTTCTTTCGGCGGTGGTAAAATAATTTTTAATAAATTAGCAGAATAATTATGAATTGTCGCCGCGATTACCCACGATTACGTTCAAATCCCCCGTTGTTCCCGTCGGTTTCCTCCATAAACTCTATTCTAGGTCATATGGAATGGGATTTGAAGCCGTATTTGCTTAATTTCCTAAACTGCGTATAGAAAGGTTGATATACATGATAGAGATGCGTAAAGGTCTACCCGTCAAACAGGGGATGTATGACCCGCAGTTCGAGAAAGACGCATGCGGCATGGGGTTTGTCGCGCATATCAAAGGACGGAAATCGCACGAGATCGTCGAACAAGCGCTAACTTTGCTTTTCAATATGGAGCACCGGGGCGGCCAAGGCAGCGAACCGAGCACCGGCGACGGAGCCGGAATTCTATTGCAAATTCCGCATCGCTTTTTCTCGGCCGAGACGGCCAAGCTCGGCTTCGAGCTACCGGAAGTCGGCCAATATGCCGTAGCGATGGTGTTCTTGCCGCAAGAGGAATCCGCACGCCGCAATCACGAAGCGATCTTCGAAGGCATTATCGCCGAAGAAGGCCAATCCATGTTGGGCTGGCGCACGGTTCCGACGAACGATGAATCACTGGGCCAATCCTCGAAGAAGGTAAAGCCATTCGTACGTCAAGCGTTCATCGCACGCTCGGCCGCGTTGGCAAGCGACATGGCGTTCGAGCGCAAGCTGTACGTCATCCGCAAGCGCGCGGAGCAGGCGATTCGCTATTCCGGCATCGAAGGCGCGGACATGTTCTACTTCCCAAGCCTGTCGAGCAAGAAAATCGTCTACAAAGGAATGTTGACCACCGAGCAAGTCGGACTGTTCTATCCCGAGCTGCGCGATCCTACTCTCGATACGGCGATGGCGCTCGTTCACTCCCGTTTCAGTACGAACACGTTCCCGAGCTGGGAGAGAGCTCATCCGTTCAACTACTTGATCCACAACGGCGAGATCAATACGTTGCAAGGTAACGTAAATTGGATGCGCGCCCGCCAAACGTTGTTCCAATCCGAGTTGTTCGGAGACGACCTGAAGAAAGTAAAACCCGTTATCGCTCCGGATGGCTCCGACACGGCGATGTTCGATAATACCTTCGAATTTATGTATTTGTCCGGCCGTTCGATGGCACACGCCGCGATGATGATGGTTCCGGAACCGTGGCAGAACGACGAGCACATGGACGAAGAGAAAAGGGCTTTCTACGAATACCATGCTTGTTTGATGGAGCCATGGGACGGCCCTGCGGCGGTCGGCTTCACGGACGGCGTGCAAATCGGCGCGATCCTTGACCGCAATGGATTACGTCCGGCTCGTTATTACGTGACGAAGGACGATCTGATCGTACTTGCATCCGAAGCGGGAGTCGTGGATTTGCCAGAAGAGGATATTATTCTCAAGGACCGTCTGCGTCCGGGACGCATTCTGCTCGTAGATACGAAGGAAGGACGCATCATCTCCGACGAGGAAGTGAAGCGTTCGATCGTAACGGAGCACCCTTACCGCGAATGGTTGAACGACCATCTCGTCGATCTGGAAGACCTTCCGGAAGCCGCCGAACTGCCAGAGCCGGATCACGACACGGTCCAGCTTCGCCAGCAAGCGTTCGGCTACACGTTCGAGGATATTCGCAAAGTAATGGAGCCTATGGCCCTTACCGGCGTAGAGCCGCTCGCGTCCATGGGGTACGATTCCCCGTTGGCAGTGCTCTCGGAGAAGCCTCAGCGTTTGTTTAACTACTTCAAGCAATTGTTCGCGCAAGTAACGAATCCGCCGATCGACGCGATCCGGGAGGAAATCGTTACTTCGACTTATACGACGGTCGGTCCCGAGCGCAACCTGCTCAATCCGGAACCGGAAAGCTGCCGTCAGATTCGGCTCTATACGCCGATTCTATCTAATGAAGAATTCGCGAAGCTGCGGCACGTTCATCGTCCTGGCTTCAAATCCATCACTTTGCCGATTTTCTTCGAAGCGAAGGAAGGGGAAGCCGGCCTTCGTAGCGCGCTTCAGTTGCTGTGCGACGCCGCGGATCGCTTGATTTCCAAAGGACACAACATTCTGATCCTGTCTGATCGAGGCGTGGATGCCGATAATGCGGCTATTCCTTCCTTGTTGGCGGTATCTACGTTGCACCACCACTTGATCCGTCAAGGCACGCGGACGAAGGTCAGCATTCTGCTCGAGTCCGGAGAACCGCGCGAAGTTCACCATTTCGCGTTGCTGCTTGGTTACGGAGTAAGCGCGGTGAACCCGTACTTGGCGTTCGAGACGCTTGACGATCTGATTCGCCAAGGCATGATCCGCAACGTCTCGCATGAGAAAGCGGTCAAGAACTTCATCAAAGCCGCGACCAAAGGCGTCGTGAAAGTATTGTCCAAGATGGGAATTTCCACGATTCAATCGTACCGCGGAGCGCAAATCTTCGAAGCGGTCGGTTTAAATTCGGAAGTTATCGGACAATATTTCACGGGCACGGCATCGCGCATTCAAGGCGTCGGCTTCGACGTCATCACGCAAGAGACGCTTGTCGCCCACGAGCGCGCCTTCTCCAAACAAGAGGGAGCGGAGCGCGAACTGGATTCCGGCGGAGATTACCAATGGCGTAAAGGCGGCGAGGATCATCTGTTTAATCCGCAGACGATCCATACGCTTCAGATTGCGACCCGCACGGGCAATTACGACACGTACAAAAAATATTCGGCGCTCGTTCAAGGCGAATACGAAGAAGTTCGCACGTTGCGTTCGTTGTTGAAATTCAACTTCGATCAGCCTCCCGTACCGATTGAAGAAGTCGAATCGATCGAATCGATCTTTAAGCGGTTCAAAACCGGTGCCATGTCGTTCGGATCGATCAGCAAGGAAGCGCACGAATCGCTCGCGATCGCGATGAACCGCATCGGCGGGAAGTCGAACTCCGGAGAAGGCGGCGAAGATTCCGCGCGTTACATTCCGGATAACAACGGCGATTCTCGCCGCAGCGCGATCAAGCAAGTCGCTTCGGGCCGTTTCGGCGTAACGAGCTATTATTTGTCCAACGCGGAAGAAATTCAGATCAAGATGGCACAAGGCGCCAAGCCGGGCGAAGGCGGCCAGCTCATGGGACGGAAGGTGTATCCATGGGTAGCCGAAGTTCGGGGAACGACTCCGGGCGTAGGCCTGATTTCGCCGCCGCCGCATCACGATATTTACTCGATCGAAGACTTGGCCGAGCTCATTCACGACTTGAAGAACGCGAACCCACGCGCTCGCATTAACGTGAAGCTCGTATCCGAAGTCGGCGTAGGCACGATAGCGGCCGGCGTTGCCAAAGGGCGCGCGGACGTTATCCTCGTCAGCGGTTATGATGGAGGTACGGGCGCTTCTCCGATCGGCTCGATCCGACATGCGGGCTTGCCGTGGGAGCTCGGACTTGCCGAGACTCATCAAACGCTTATCTTGAACAACTTGCGCGACCGCGTCGTCGTGGAAACAGACGGCAAAATGATGACGGGCCGCGATATCGCGATCGCGACTTTGCTCGGAGCGGAAGAATTCGGCTTCTCGACGGCGCCGCTCGTCGTTCTCGGTTGCATCATGATGCGCGTCTGCCAGTTGGATACGTGCCCGGTCGGCGTCGCTACGCAAAATCCGGAGCTTCGCAAGAAGTTCATGGGCGATCCGGAGCATGCCGTTAACTTCATGAAATTCGTGGCGCAAGAATACCGCGAGATCATGGCGCAACTCGGCTTCCGTACCGTCGAAGAGATGGTCGGACGCGTGGATCGATTGGATACGAAAATGGCGATCGGACACTACAAGACGCAAGGGATCGATCTGACGCCGCTCTTGCATATGCCGGAATTGCCGGAAGGCTCTTACCGTCACAATGCCAAAGGCCAGCACCATCTGCTCGAGGAGTCGCTCGACATGACGACGTTGCTCGACGCCGCGGCTCCGGCATTGAACGACAAGCGGTCCGTAACCGGAACGTTCCCGATCAAGAACACGAACCGCGTCGTCGGAACGATCGTCGGCTCGGAAGTGACGAAACGTTACGGCAAGGACGGCTTGCCGGAAGACACGATCAAGTTCCATTTCGTCGGAACGGCCGGACAAAGCTTCGGCGCGTTCATGCCGAAAGGGATGACGCTGACGCTTGAAGGCGACTCGAACGACTATGTGGGCAAAGGATTGTCCGGAGGTAAAATCGCGGTCTATCCGTCCTCGAAATCTTCTTTCGTAGCGGAAGACAACGTCATTATCGGCAATACGGCCTTGTATGGCGCGACAAGCGGTGAAGCTTATATTCGCGGCGCGGCGGGCGAACGCTTCGCGGTTCGTAATAGCGGCGTGAGCGTCGTCGTAGAGGGAGTGGGAGACCACGGCTGCGAATACATGACGGGAGGACGCGTCGTCGTACTCGGCAAAACCGGACGTAATTTCGCGGCGGGAATGTCCGGCGGTATCGCCTACGTGATCGACTGGGACGGCCAATTCGTCAATCGCTGCAACTTCGAGATGGTGGGGCTGGAGGCGTTGGAAGACGAAGCGGAAACTGCCCAAGTACGGGCGATGATCGCCAAACACGTGGAATATACGGACAGCGATCTCGGTCGGCGCGTACTGGAGGACTGGCCGAACGTGACGGGGAAATTCGTAAAAGTCATCCCGAAAGACTACAAAAGGATGATGGAGCAGATCGCCAAAGTTCAAGCCCAAGGCTTGAGCGGGGAACAAGCCTTGCTTGCTGCGTTCGAAGCGAACATGAGAGATTTGTCCCGCGTCGGCGGTAACTAATACGGATACGGAATGCAGGCGAACGGAAGCCGGCCGCAACGAATATCGTTGCGGCCGGTTTTTTGCGTTATGTCGCGGATGAGCGAGAAATCCCATATTCGAGTAACATTAACTTCATTTTATATCAATCTATTAAAATTCTTTCAAAATGGTAAATTAAGGTGTAAAATGAAAGCGACTACATCTTTGGAGGCAGAAGCATGGAGAGAATATTGGTAGATTTCGGCGTGAATATATTCGAGACCATTGCGGGAATAAGTCTTATTTTAGCCATTTATCGGTTTCCCGTAATGACCTATATTCCCCAAATCTTGTTCGCGGCCGTCGTCATGGCGCAAACCTCTTATCTCCTGCGGGAAGTGCTGAATCAGGAATCAATTACTCCATTGTTCATGATCGCTTGGATATTCGTCTTTTTGTGGCTCATGTTCAGAGTGCACTACTTCTATGCGTTTCTTATGGCGATAACCGGTTTTCTGGGTTATATCCTTATCGAAGTATCGATCGTCTACTTGACCCGATTTCTCAACTACCGTATCGATGTTTTGACCGATTTCTATGCCGTCAAAATCATTCAGCTCATTTCGTCGACGATCACTTTGCTTATCTGCATAACGCTGTTGAAGAAAAGGATCGGATTTTCGTTCGTTCCGGACCGAATGCGTGAAAAGGTCGATTTTCACGGAACGAATAGGCTTTTGTTGTATGTATTGATCATCGGGAGCTTGTTGGCTTCCGCGATCGTTTTCATCTATGAAAGAGGGACGACTTCCTTGCTGCTGGCTTTTGCCTCGGCCGCGTTCGCGCTCTACGCCATCTTCTATTTCGCGCTCATGAAGGAGAGAAGCTTATGATCGAAGCGCTATCCCATAAAATTAGCGATTACGTGTACAGACACAATGAACGCGGCCACGTTAGCCGGGAAGTGATGCAATTCGCGATCAATTCGATATTGTCGAATTCGATCACGTTTACCTTGTCGTTGTTGATCGGGCTTATAGACGGCGCATTCTGGGGAACCGCGATGTCCCTCGTGGCGATCGCGCTCATGCGCAACCTGACGGGAGGTTATCATTTCAAGTCGACGACCGCATGCATTGTCGTTTCAACCGCGGCGGTCACCGTCATTCCGTTTATCCCCGTAAGCGATGTTGCAATGTACGCAATGAACGCCGTTGCCTTGGGGTTCGTCATAGCGTTTGCGCCATCCAATCTGCGTGGCGTCACCCGGCTAAGCGAACGGCAGCTGCAAAGAATGAAGTGGGTCGGAGCCATCCTCATTGCGGCTAATTTCTTTTATCAATCCGATATCCTATCGTTAGCTTTCTTTGTTCAATCGATTTCTCTCATTTCAGGGAAGCGAGGTGAAAATGATGACGCGTAAAAAAATCGCTGGATTGCTGGCGACGATGTTAGGAGCCTCCGCAATCGTATTCGTTACGACTGCATGCTGGGTCTTCGGCAACCGCCCAGAAGTGCCTCAAGAATTGCTAAAGCGTTAATGCTATGATCGCATGGGCTGCCGGATGAATGTCATGCAGCCCACGCGTTTAACGCGCAAGGAAGAGGAACAGGTAAATGGACATGGAGTGGAATGAATGAAACAACCCGTCACAAGGGATCGGAACAACGAAAGTGAGATCATCATGATGGATATGTCGGAAGTATTATATATCCAAACAGAAGATGGAGCAGTCGTCTTTCACACTTCCAACGGCAGGGTGTATCCTCTCGTTCCGTCTCTCAGCATGTATGCCAAACATACCGAATCGATGGGCTTCCGGAAACTTGATCGGACGAACCTAGTAAATATGAAGAAGCTTAAAGCGTTCGACGAGAAGCGAGGGTTGGTCTACTTCGACGAGGCGGCTCATACGGAAAGGCCGAGCGCTATCGTGGCTTTCATGAACATGGGAAAGCTTAAAGAGATGATTAAATTCTGGATCGATCGTAATGTCAAATAAACCAATCCCATAAGGAAGGATCGGTTTATTCGTTTTCTATAGATTGGTTTGTAATGGAACCTATGACGATTTCAAATCATTCGTGCAAAACATGCGTTGTTCGACAAAACTTCTTACTAAAAAATACCAATTGGACTCCATCGCTCGACACCCTCCGCAAGACCTATGCCCTATACTAATTTTAGTGTCATAACTGGGGAATAGAGAGGGTTTGGGAGCGGAAATGGATAAGGAAATACCGATGGGAACGAACGCAAGCGAGCAACCGTTGGCAATTGACATCCGCAAGATCCTCGAACAATTAGGTATCCAGAAAGACAAATGGCCGGAAGAATACCTGTACCCGGTGCAGCAATCTTAGTAGCCAATTCCTACATAAGAATACAGACAATAAGGAAAACCTCGACAGTGTCGCGATGCATACGCATCGCTACCGCGAGGTTTTATTTGTTGTATGCTTATAGACTGTTCATATTCCGCTCGGCACGGACGAAAGCAATGAATCTTCGGGCTTCTTCGGTAGTAAGCTTGCGTCCATCGATCGTAAGGGCGTAATTATCTAAAAGCTGATCGTCCGATAGCTCCAGCTCGTCCGAAAATTGGCGAACTTCGGGATCTAAGGTGACGGTGGAGTGAGCGGTTCTTCCGACCAAATAATCTATTGAAACTTGGAATAAGTCGGCTACTTTTCCCAAAGTCTCGGTATCGGGCTCTCTGCGATTTTTCTCGTAGTGGGATAAAGCCGCGCGTGAGATACCTAATGAAGTAGCTAGTTCTTCTTGAGTCAAGCCGCGTTGGTCCCGTAGAAAAGCGAGACGACTGCCGATATTCATTAGATCCCTCCAAGGATGGTCTTTGATCTCATCATAATATGGATACAGAACAATTGCATTATTTGCGACAAAATGTCGCAAATAATATTTCATATTTTATCATACCCATTACGAATGCCCTATAAACATGAATCCATCAAGGAAATAAACGATCCTCTTGACTTGATACAATTTGTATCGTAAAGTTATTTCGTGTAAATAGTTACGATATGTATCAAAAAATGAGGCTCGGTGATCACATGGAAGAGGAGAAGGAAGACAATAGGCGAGAGAGCGTTCGCTTCGGTTTCAATGTCCCTTTATTCGCCGAGTTATCGCTACGTAGCGTTAACGGGAGCGAGGTGGGAAGCCGTTCCCAGCGAGTGATGCTTAACAATGTAGGAATGGGCGGATGCTGTTTCGTAACCTTCCTACAATTACCCGTTCGCGAGGACGTCGAATGGTTCCTTAAAATGCGGTTGGGGAATTATTCTTTAAGCTTGCGGGGGATCATCGTATATCGGAATGAAGTGGAAGGTTATCAGAGCTACGGAGCAAAGTGGGTTCTTACCGGATTGGAACGTCAAGCGCTCCAATATCGGTTAAACGAGTACGTTCGTAACGTATTGGTGTCGAGTCCGCATATTCATACGCTTTATAAGAAGCTCTCCGCTCGAAACGACGATAGCGAATTTCGTCATTTAGACGTGTCATCTTAAGCGAAAAGGGGTAGCCCCAGTGAAACGCTCTCTAGTCATCAAAATTACGGTTTATTCCTTGTTGTCGCTTATAGTTATAGGATTATTAACCGGAGGATACATATGGTACTCCATGAACAAAACAATGGATGCGATGTACGAGCCGCTTCCATCCGTTAAATGGGTCGATCCGGTGTTCGAGAGGGAGCTCGGGGCGCAATCGGAAGATTCGGCCATTGCATCGCCCGGACCGGACTCATCGGCCGTCGACTCATCGCTTGTAGTGCCGGTAGCGACAACTGCAGGAGGCACGAACGATTCGCAAGCGCTTTCCCTGCTTAACGAGAAAGACGTGGAGAGGCTTCGGCATCCGAGCTTATCCGACGAGGATCCCTTTACGATTCTGCTTCTTGGGGTGGATGAGAGAGCCGGAGATCGTGGACGAAGCGATACGATGATTCTATTAACGTTACAGCCGAAGACACAATCCGCGGTGGCGATCTCGATACCTCGGGATACTCGAGTATTAATGCCGAATTCCGGTAAATACGACAAAATCAATCATGCGTATGCCTTTGGAGGTACTTCGCTTTCCGTGGAAGCGGTAGAGCATCTATTCGGTATTCCGATAGCGTATTATATGAAAACGAATATGGAAGGTTTGGTCGGCATCGTGGATACTCTCGGCGGAGTAGACGTGAACAATGAACGGGCGTTCAATTACGAGGGTTTGACTTTCCCGTTAGGCGAGCAGCATTTGGGCGGTAATGAAGCACTCGCCTATAGCCGTATGCGCAAAGAAGATCCTCACGGCGACTTCGGAAGAACGCAAAGGCAAAGACAGATTTTGTCCGACGCGGTCGATCGGGTGACCCGCATTTCTTCCATTACCAAGCTGCCGCGCTTGTTGTCCCAGTTGTCCGATTACGTAAGAACGAATTTAACTTCGCAGAATATGATCGATCTGGCGCTCAATTACCGACCTGCTATCAAGAACGTCGAAACCTTAAATTTGCAGGGGCAAGGGAAAATGATTAACGGAATTTATTACTATGCGGTGACGCCGGAAGCCCGGCAAGCGATTCAGAAAGAAATGGTTAACCATCTGAATGCGACTTAATCCCGCAGAAACTGACATCATTTACTTGACAAAGCCGACGTTGTGTCCTATTTTGTATATATGATACAAAATGTATTATTAAGAAACGAAATGTATATAAATGGAGGATCGTCATGGAGCATTCCGTTTTATTTTATTGCGTCAAGTGTAACCAACTGAAAACGGTGGAGCAAGCGGGCATCGTATTTCGAACGGGTTATTATCGCGTCCATTATCCGTTGGGATATTGCGTTCATTGCGAGCACCATACCAGATAAAATTTATATAAATGTTCGGAATTGGTAGCTGGAATTGGTATAATTGTCCTGTACGTAATCTAATATCGGAGGTTAGCTCATGTCACAAGCACCCGTCGTTCGCTTGCAGAACGTGACTAAAGTCATCGGCAAACGAACGATTATCGACCGCGTGTCCTTCGAGGTACAACCGGGCGAGGTATTCGGTTTTCTTGGTCCGAACGGATCGGGTAAGACGACGACGATTCGGATGATCGTCGGGTTAATGGGGATGACGGCAGGCGATATTCATGTTGGAAATCACAGCGTTCGCACGGAATTCCCCCTTGCGATCGAACAAGTAGGCGCGATCGTAGAAAACCCGGAAATGTATAAGTTTCTGACCGGATATCAGAATTTGCTGCATTATGCGCGCATGAATCCTTCCATTACCAAAGAACGGATTCAAGAAGTGGTCAAGCTTGTAGGTTTAGAAGGTCGGATACATGATAAGGTCAAGAAATATTCCCTCGGAATGCGCCAACGGTTAGGCGTGGCTCAGGCGGTCATGCACCGTCCGAAGCTGCTCGTGCTCGACGAGCCGACTAACGGCTTGGATCCGGCGGGGATTCGCGAGCTGAGGGATTATTTGCGCAGACTTGCTCAGGATGAAGGCACGGCTGTACTGGTATCGTCCCACTTGCTGTCCGAGATGGAATTGATGTGCGACAGGGTGGCCATTTTGCAGAAGGGCCAGATTATCGATATTCGCTCGATCAGAGGTCAGGAAGGCGACGTTGCGGCGACATCCGAAGAAGTATTATTCGACGTTGACCATCCGGATGCCGCTCTTGGCATTCTGGAAGGACAAGGCACCGGAAAAATTGTCGACGGGACATTATCCTTGTCCTTAGACCGCGCGGGCATAGCGGCCGTCAATCGTCGTTTGGTCGAAGCAGGCATTAACGTGTACGGCATTCGCGTGAAGATCAAATCGCTCGAAGATCAATTCCTCGAGATGACGGGGAGTGATAAAATTGGGTAAATTCATGAAACTCGTCCAGAACGAGAATATGAAAATATACCGCCGCATCCGGACCTGGATCATGCTCGGTTTCATTATCGGGTTGCCGATCTTGATCTCGGTAGGCAAGTTGCTGACTAGCGATTCGAATACAACATCCAGTTGGGGCATGATGCATATCGAATCGGTATTCTCATTCATACTCATTATTATTTTCACTGTAGTCATCGCCTCGGAGACCGTGGCAGGAGAGTTTACCTGGGGGACGATCAAGCTCTTGCTCATTCGTCCTTGGAGCCGATCCGCGATTTTATTGTCCAAGTACATCTCGACGATGCTGTTCGCTCTGTTTCTTACCGTTATCGCATTCGCTGTTACTTACTTGATCAATTTTGCATTATTCGGGAGTTCTCAGGCAGGTGAGATTCTGGGCGGCTTTGGCGGACTTTCGAACGGGGAGTTCATGCTGAAGTTTTACTTGTTCCAATTCATTAGCTTGATCATCATCGTGACTTTCGGATTTATGATGTCGTCCGCTTTCCGAAGCAGCGGTTTGGCGATAGGTCTATCGATTTCGTTGCTCTTCGCAGGGTCAATCGTAACCGGGATCCTAGCCTCTTCCGATAAGAAGTGGGTCGAATATGTGCTGTTCATGCATTTAGACCTAACGACTTACATCAACAATCCGAAAGGTTCCATTTCGAATCATCCGATGTCTCTTGGATTTTCGTTAGCCGTGCTGGCGGGATACTTTATCCTATTTAACGCCATCTCCTGGACGGTGTTCAAGAAGCGGGACGTGGCGGCCTAAGAACTTGCGATCATACGCAATAAAATGAAAACTCAGCCTGAATTCTAGGCTGAGTTTTTTTATTTTAAATCCTAAAATTCCATTACCGATTCATGAAATATTAACAATACAATTTGTATCCTTATACTCCGCATTGACGAAGGAAATGAGCATTTAATCAGTTGAAAAGCCGCAATGAAATCAGGTTTTATCGAGAGTGCGGGGTTTTTGCACAACCGTTAACTATATTGTAATAAAAAACCACATGTGATACAATCTGTATCATAATAACGAAAAGAGATACGGAATGAACTTTAAAAGAAGCCTATTGACTATATACGAAATGTATCATAATATTGATTTTGTTACAATCTGTATACAAAAGGTAATGCCTACTACACCTTTATCATTGTAGGTACTCGAGCATACTGTGGGCTGTTGACAGCCTTAGACGATCATCGTCGGTGGTGTGTTGTGAGGGGGGGTTGAATGCCCCGGTTAGATTATTTTCAAATGAGTACGGTACGGAAAACATCATGCGGGCAATAATCGACAAAATTAAAGCTCTTCTTGCATGTAGACCGACGGACAGCTATTAAGGGGTCGAAAAACAATACGGACTCGTGTCGAATCATTAAATGCGGAAGCAACCAAAAAACGAAAACAAGTTGGATGTGCGGACTAAAATACGATCTGGGTAGGTGAAAGAGTTAATGCCGGCGGCAACCAAGAACCATAAAATAATCGCTCATGAAAATCCCAGATCTCCCATATCCGAATCCTATAAAATGCTTAGAACGAATATTCAATTCACTTCTCCGGACAAGCCTGTTCATAGCATTCTTATTACTTCCCCCGAACCGGGAGCTGGGAAATCAACGACATCCGTCAATTTGGCGGTCACGTTCGCGCAAGAAGGCAAGAAAGTAGTCATCGTCGATGCCGATATGAGAAACCCCACTCAGCATTTTTACTTCGCGAAATCAAACAGATCGGGCCTATCCAATACTCTTGCGGGGCAAATGCCGCTGCAGCAATGCTTATTAGATACTTATATCGAGAACTTAACCCTTCTTCCATCCGGTGTCATTCCTCCTAACCCCGCCGAAATGCTTTCTTCGAATCGAATGAATCAACTCATGGCGGATTTGAAGGAGCAATTCGATATTATCATCGTGGACTCGCCCCCGGTGCTTGCCGTTACGGATGCGCAGGTGTTAGCTACGAAATGCGACGGAGTGCTTTGCGTACTGAATGCCGGGAAAGTGAAGCGGCAAGTCGCCCAGAAGACGTTGAAGCGATTGGAATACGTAAATGCGACGATATTGGGAGTTGTCCTAAATAAGATTCAGTACAAAAAAAGCGATGCGTTGTATTCGTACTATTATACAAATCACAAAAACAGTTAATTCAAGCCAAAAAACAATGGCTGGAGGTCATGATGGAACTAGAGCTTAAAGATTATTTCAAGATTATCGGGAGAAGATGGTGGTTTATTTTTCTGTTCGTTGTATTTTGCTGCTTACCGGTAAGCCTTTACGAATACTACACGATCCAACCGGAATACGAGGCCAGCACAAAGCTGATCGTTACGAACACGAGTCGGGACATCGCCCAGGCAAGATTGGATACGAATGAAATCAGTTCGAATATTATGATAATCAACACGTATAAAGAAATCATCAAAAGCCCCGCCATCATGGATAAAGTAGTTAACGGTCACCCCGAGATCGATCGGACTGCACAGAACTTGATAGACAACGTAAAAATCGTAGCTTCATCGAATTCGCAAGTGATGAACATTAGCATCATCGATTTATCCCAAGAAAAAGCCGTACAAATCGTCAATGCCGTATCCGAGGTGTTTAAGCGGGAAATTCCCGCAATCATGAGCGTCGACAACGTAACGATATTAAGCGAAGCTAAGGTGTCTAACCATCCAGAACCGGTTTCTTCGAACTTACTAATCAAAGGATTAATCGTATTCGTTATCTCGTTCATTATCGCGACGGGAATCATTTTCCTAAGGGAGTATCTGGACGATACGATTAAATCCGAAGAGGATGTCAGAAACCATCTTGGAAGAGCTACATTGGCAATGGTGGCAAAAGTAAAATCGTCGGAGTGGAAAAGTACGCCGGACTATTCTTTGAACAAAGTCGGAATCGAATCGATTCAACAAGGCATCAATCACCAAACATAAAGATAAAGAGGAGGGAAACGGGATGAAAAAAGTAAGAAAGGCAATTATTCCGGCTGCGGGACTAGGGACGAGATTCCTCCCCGCGACGAAGGCGATGCCGAAAGAAATGCTTCCGATCGTGGACAAGCCCACCATTCAATATATCGTTGAAGAAGCCGTGGAATCGGGAATCGAAGATATTATTATCGTAACCGGTAAAGGCAAACGGGCGATCGAGGATCATTTCGATAGCGCGTTCGAGTTGGAGCAAACCTTGCTGGAAAGAAAGAAGCTGGAATTGTTAGAGGAAGTACAGCGTTCGTCGAAAATTATAGACATTCATTATATACGCCAGAAAGAGCCCAAGGGGCTAGGACACGCCGTATGGTGCGCAAGAAAGTTTATCGGGGATGAACCGTTCGCGGTATTGCTCGGAGACGACATCGTCAGAGCGGAAACGCCATGCTTGCTGCAATTGATCGAAAAGTTCCAATTCATGCAGAGCTCCATCGTGGCTGTCCAACCCGTACCGGATGAAGAGGTGAGCCGCTATGGCATCGTTAATCCTATCGAACAGTACGGTAGGCTTTATAAAACGAGAGAGTTCATAGAGAAACCCGCGAAGGAACAAGCTCCTTCGAACTTGGCGATTATGGGCCGCTATATTCTAACCCCGCAAATATTCGATTTCCTGGAGAACGCGGAAAAAGGGGCGAGCGGCGAAATCCAGTTGACGGACGCGATTCAGAAATTAGCGGAAGTAGAGGACGTATATGCCTATCAGTTCGAAGGGACCCGCTACGACGTCGGCGACAAATTGGGGTTTATTCTTACTTCCCTCGATTTCGCGTTAATGAACAAAGAGCTTAGAATACCGTTGTTAAACGCCTTGGACAATATCGCCAAAAATAATCGAATAATCGTGTAGCCCTAGAATTAGGGGTTACCGAGGGGGATCCGGTATGAGTCTCAATGAATTCGAAATCTCGCTGGAAGCGCAAAGATTTCAAGTCATCATGCAGAATGATCTCTATAAGAAAGAAAAGCTTTCCTACTTGTTCAGCAAACGAGTGTTGGATATCGTCTGCTCGATTGCCGGTCTGCTGCTCATCATTCCCATTTTCGTGGTCGTGTGCATCTTGCTTAAAATAGAGGACCCTAGGGGTCCTATTTTATTTGCGCAAAAGAGAGTCGGAAAAGACGGAAAGATATTCAAGATGTATAAATTTCGCTCAATGGTTACGAACGCGGAGGAGTTGTTCCACTCCTTGCTCGAGAAAAACGACGTGAGCGGCGCCATGTTCAAGATGAAAGACGACCCTCGCATTACGAGAATAGGGAAATGGATTCGGAAAACAAGTATCGATGAGCTGCCTCAATTGTGGAACGTGCTTCGGGGAGAAATGAGTTTAGTAGGACCGAGGCCAGCCTTGCCGAGAGAACTGCCGATGTATTCGTCCTATGATATGCAGCGGTTGCTCGTTATCCCCGGATGTACGGGGCTATGGCAAATCAAGGGTCGAAACAGCGTAGGTTTTAAGGAAATGGTGGAATTGGATCTTCAGTATATCGCGAATAGAAATCTGACGATCGATGTCAAGATCATCCTTAAGACGTGCAGAGTATTATTCGGATCCAAGGAAGCATTTTAGCCGGAGTGGCATAATAGGGGATTTCTACGATGAAAAATACCGTGTTATTTCAAAGGTACTTCTATGCGTGGGCGATTTTTTTGCCGATTACTTCGTTCTTGCTTGTACCGTCCGTGCAAGGCACGACAATCGCCTATGTGTTTGCTTTGGCATCCGTTGTCGTCGTTCTATTCGGATCTGTATTCAGGGAGAAGCTGTACATCAGCAACATCGTTCTCTTTATTCTGCTCTATATTCTGCTTTATCTGCTGAGTCAATTCGGATTGCTCTATGGCCATGCGGTAGATTTTACCGGAATCAATCTCGTCGATAAAGAAAAGCTGAACGTATTTTTCAGGAGCAGCTCCATCACGCAATCTTTATATTTATTTTCCGGCGTATTAACTTTTCTATTCGTCAAAAATTTCTACAAAGAAACTTGGGATCGTTACATTTACATAGGGGCTTTAATTATCGCGGCGTATGGATTTTACGAAATTACGTACTTCCAAGTTTTTCATACGAACGGAGACTTCGTCAGTAATCGAATGTTCGGCGAACATACGGGAAGCTGGTTTCAACTGACGCAAATCGGATCGTTGACGATCGAGAGGCTTAAGAGCTTGACGGGAGAGCCCAGCATGGCCGCTTTTACTTTGCTTCCGTATTGGATTTACGCATTGCACAAACGAAAATATTTGATCCAGTTTATTTTTCTAGCGGCCCTCCTACTGACCACGTCGACCACGGCCTATATCGGGATTGTCCTATATGGAGCGTGCATGATCGCCTTCTTCAGACTCAAAGACAAGTTTAATGCCATGATTCCTATCCTTTGCCTCATCATGGGCTTAGCTCTATATAACCCTATCAGCAACTATTTCAAATTGTTCCTCTGGGACAAGTTTTTTACGACGAATATCTCCGGCACGGAAAGGCAGAATAGTTTCGACTTTCACTTGGATTTCTTTCATCATCTTTCTTTAATGAACAAGCTTTTCGGTATCGGATTCGGCGTTATTAGATCCGCGGATATGTTCAGTACGTTACTCGTAAATGTGGGAATTGTCGGGATACTCCTCGTTACGCTCTTCTTTCTCGTTCCGATCGTAAAGTTGAGACGTTCATACGAGAACAATGGACTGAAAATTCTGATCATCGTCATTTATGCGACGATGATGATGGCCGTTTCCGAATTCGCGTATCTCCCAACCTGGTTATTCTTGGGAATTGCTTATAACAAGTTGAACCAACAAAAACGAACGAGTAGCGAGGCGGGGCAGCATGACCTTAAAAAAGATTTATATTAACGCCAGATTTTTAACCCAGTCCATAACCGGGGTGCAACGTTATGCGATCGAATTGGTTAAGTCGATCGATAGGCTTATCGATCGCGGCGATATCGACGCATCCGAGCTCAAATTTACGTTAATCGCTCCGCGCGGAGCGATTAACGGATTGGAGCTCAAACATATTGAGGTTAGATTCGTAGGTAAGCTAAAAGGCCATCTGTGGGAACAATTCGAGCTTCCTTTCTTTACCGGAGACGGTCTCTTGCTAAATCTGTGCAATACCTCTCCGATCGTCAAGCGGAATCAGGTCACCACGATCCATGATGCATCCGTATACGCCGTTCCGCAAACCTATTCCTTTCTTTTTCGGGCTTGGTATAAATTGCTGTTTAGCGTTTCGAAGGTGATCTCCAGATCGATCATCACGGATTCGGACTTCTCTAAGAAGGAGCTGATTCAATATTGCAAAATCGCCCCCTCCAAGATTCGTACGATCTATCTTGGTAAGGAGCACATTCATGATCATAACGCGGATCCCTTGTTTTTATCGAAGATTAATGAGGGTAGGCCATTCCTACTGGCGGTCAGTTCGATGAGTCCGAATAAAAACTTCGGTTCGATCTTGCAAGCGGTCGAGTTGATGGGGAAGGTGGACTTCGATATCGTGATCGCGGGCGGAACCAATCCCAAAATATTCAGTTCGTCCCACCCAACGGACTTAAGCGCATATCGCTATCTGGGCTACGTGGATGACAGCCAACTGCGAACGTTATACGAGAATGCGGATTGCTTTATTTACCCGTCCTATTATGAGGGGTTTGGACTTCCACCGTTGGAAGCGATGGCATCCGGATGTCCGGTTATCGTATCGAATACGGCTTCATTACCCGAGGTTTGCGGGGATGCGGTTTTGTACTGCGACCCTCACAGCCCCAAGCAGATCGCCGAATCGATTCATCGAATGATGGGAGATCCCCAATTAAGAGCAAATCTTCGTACGAAAGGGCTAGAACGGGCCAAACAATTCTCGTGGGAGAAGTGTTCCGGAGAGATCGTTGCATTGATACGGGAGGTACTGAAATGCGAGTTGCCATCGTCCACGACTGGTTGACCGTTTACGGCGGCGCGGAGAAGGTGCTGGAGCAAATCATCCTGCTCTATCCGGATGCCGATATTTTTAGCTTGGTAGATTTCTTGCCGGACGATCAACGGGATTTGATTAAAGGCAAGCCCGTGCAAACCTCATTTGTCCAGCGTCTTCCGTTCGCCAGAAGAAAATACCGGTTATACCTCCCCTTAATGCCGTTAGCGGTAGAACAGTTCGATCTATCCGGATACGACCTGGTCATCTCCAGCTCCTATGCGGTCGCAAAAGGCGTATTAACCGGGCCGGATCAATTGCATCTTTGCATGTGCCACTCCCCGATCAGGTACGCCTGGGACTTGCAGCATCAATACTTAAAAGAAACGGGATTAAATAAAGGGTTAAAAGGACTTCTCGCCAAGTGGATGCTGCACAAAATCCGTCTGTGGGATTATCGTACGTCCGATGGCGTCAACGGTTTTATAGCGAATTCGGAGTTCATTTCACGGCGGATTTGGAAGGTTTACAGAAGAGAATCCACATTGATATATCCGCCTGTCGACGTTAGCGCTTTTACTTACCATGCGGAGAAAGAAGATTATTACTTAACCGCTTCGAGAATGGTGCCGTACAAAAGAATCGATTTAATCGTCGAAGCCTTTTCTCGGTTGCCGGATAAAAAATTAGTCGTTATCGGGGACGGACCGGAGTTCGATAAAATTCGCGCAAAGGCCGGTAATAACGTGCTTATGCTCGGGTACCAGCCTTTCGAAGCGTTAAAAGAAAAAATGCAAAGGGCTAAAGCTTTCATATTCGCGGCCGAGGAAGATTTCGGAATCGTTCCCGTCGAAGCCCAAGCGTGCGGTACGCCCGTAATCGCATTTGGCAAGGGAGGGGCATTGGAAACGGTAAGAGGATTAGACAGCCATGCTCCAACGGGAGTGTTCTTCGAGGAACAAACGGTTTCTTCCCTTGTCGCTTCCATCCTCCGTTTCGAGGACAGGCTAGATGATATCGCTCCCCAGGCTTGCCGGGAAAACGCGTTGAGATTTTCCAAGGAGAGATTTCAATACGAATTCCGGCAATACGTCTCCGAACAGCTCAAACTTTTCGATTCCGATTGGAATAAACAAAACAATAAGCGGGAGGTAATCTAATGCGATCCGTGCTGATTACAGGCATTACGGGGCAAGATGGCGCTTACTTAGCCCATCTACTGTTAGGCAAAGGTTATAAGGTATATGGACTTCTTGCTCGTAGGAGCACGTGTACGTTATGGAGATTGGAGTATCTTGGGATCTCTAAACAAGTGGAATTAATCGAAGGCGATATGGCGGATCTCTCTTCGTTGATCCGTGCGATACAAATCGCCAAACCGGCCGAAATTTATAATTTAGCGGCTCAAAGCTTCGTGGGCACGTCATGGGATCAACCGATTCTTACGGCGCACGTCACCGGCTTAGGGGTTCTAAATTTGCTCGAGGCCATTCGGCTTACGGATCCGGGCATTCGGTTCTATCAGGCCTCTACGAGCGAAATGTTCGGGTACATTCAAGAAGCGGTCCAATCCGAAACGACGCCTTTTCATCCTAGAAGCCCCTATGGGGTAGCTAAGTTGTACGGACACTGGATCACGGTTAATTATCGGGAAAGCTTCGAGATGTTCGCATGCAGCGGCATCTTGTTTAATCATGAATCGCCGTTAAGAGGAATCGAGTTCGTTACGAGAAAAGTAACGGACGCGGTCGCGAGAATTAAGCTCGGCAAGCAAACGAAGCTGCACTTGGGCAATATTGATGCCAAACGAGATTGGGGATTCGCGGGGGATTACGTGGAAGCCATGTGGCTGATGCTTCAGCAGCAAGAGGCGGATGACTACGTAGTCGCTACCGGATATACGACGACGGTTAGGGAAATGTGCAGGATCGCATTCGAATACGTCGGGCTGCATTACGAGGATTACGTTATGCACGATCCTAAACTTTATCGGCCGGCTGAAGTCGATATTTTGCTAGGCAATCCCGAAAAAGCAAATACGAAACTAGGGTGGGAAGCAAGAACGCCGCTCGAGCAACTCATTCACATGATGGTGGATGCCGATCTTAACCGCGTAAAAAAGGAAGGTTCCTCATTGGTCCTGGTCGGCGAGAAAGACTGGAGCAAATCATTGGCCAGCTTCTAACGGGAATTTATGCGGAAATAGGTGAATAAGGATGCGAGTATTGGTAACCGGAGCAAGCGGGTTCGTAGGCACGTATCTGGTCATGAAGCTAGCGGAAAGAGGCCATCAAGTATACGCCTGCATGCGCAATAGAAGCAACGCGTTTCAGGAGCCCGTTAATAACTTGTTTTTCGATTTGTCGGATGAGTCCATGCTGTTCGACGCAATGGAAATCGCGAAGCCGGAAGGGGTTATTCATCTGGCGGCCCAAAGCGAAGTCAGAGTCGCTTGGGCCGATCCGATGCAAACCCTGATAACAAATGCGGGGCACACCGTAACCTTGCTTAAATCCATTATTAAGTTATCGCCTTATGCCAGAGTAATAACGGTCGGATCAAGCGAGGAGTATGGCTGGACCGGCAAGCTAGGTGCTCCCCTCACGGAAGAGGACGCTTGCTTGCCTCAGAATCCTTATGCAACCAGCAAGCTGGCCGCAGGTCAATTAGCTTTGCAAATCGCGAGTCATAACGACTTGAACTTGATTCATGCGAGGCCGTTCAACCATTTCGGTCCCGGTCAAAGAGAAGGGTTCGTGATCAGCGATTTTGCCTCCCAGATCGCGAGAATCGAGAGCTTGAAGGCTCCTCCTATCATTAGAATCGGCAATTTGTCAGCGGAAAGGGATTTTACGGATGTTCGCGACGTAGTGGACGCTTATATCAAGCTGCTAGAAACCGAGACCGGCAGGGGCGTCTACAATATTTGCTCGGGCAAACCCATCAAGATTAAAGAAATACTGGATTTTTTCGTTTTGCAGTCCCGACTGCCCATTGAAATTCAATCGGATCCCTCGAAATTCAGAAAATCGGAAGTACCACTATTCGTAGGTTCCTCTAACAAACTAGTTCAAGCAACAGGGTGGAAACCTATCAGGGATTTTGAAAATAGTTTAACTGAAACTCTAGATTGGTGGCGTAGGGGCAATGTCATTAAGAACTAAAGGAATAACGGCAATGAAATGGTACAGCATGGCAGCGGTTTGCATAACCCTCATCCAGCTTCTTCAATTCGTCGTGCTTTCCCGAATACTGACCCCTTCCGATTACGGCCTTATCGGCATGATTACGGCGGTAGTCAATATTTTCATGGGATTCAGCGATATGGGAATATCCAACGTAATCATTCAGAGACAGAATATGTCCAATAACAATCTGTCCAGTCTGTATATCCTTAACTTGATGATTTGCGGGATCGTTTGCGCGATTGTTTGGGTACTCGCTCCGACGATCGCCTGGTTCTACCATGAACCCCAACTGGTCCCGTTAATTCACTGGATGTCTTTTATATGCGTCATCCCGGCAATCGGCCAACAATTTCAGATCTTGTTCCAGAAGGAAATAAAGTTCAATAGCACAACCTTAATCGAAATCCTTTCCCACGTCATTAGCTTCACGGTCGCGATAGCGACCGCCTACTTGGGGTTTGGGGTATATGCTCTTGTTTGGTCGTTCTTGGTCAATGTTTCGGTAAAATCCATTGGACTCGTTATCATAGGCCGCAAAGTCTGGAAGCCGACGCTGCACTTCGCTTGGGTGGATGTCAAAAGCTTCATTAGCTTCGGAATTTATCAAACGGGGACCAGCGTATTATATACGGTTAATTCCAGAATCGACTATTTGATCTTAGGAAGCACGCTCGGCGCCGAGAAACTCGGATACTACATGTTCGCCTATCAATTATGCATCATCCCCATGCAGAAATTAAATCCAATGATCGCGCAAATTTCGTTGCCGATCTACGCCAAAATCCAAAACGAAATCGATTTGCTCAGAAAAGGGTATTTGCAGATGATCGGGATGATCAGCTTTATTTGTCCGCCTATTTTTTTCGGATTGATGGTCACGGCGCATAATTTCGTTCCTCTCATTTTCGGTAGCCAATGGGAGCCGAGTATCATTATCGTGCAGATTTTATCGGGCGTCATGTTAATGCAATCCGTCACGACGTCTGCCTCTTTATTGGCGGCTAAAGGAAAAGTAAACATAACGTTTAAGTACATGCTCATTAGCATGGTCGTACAGTTTCCGGGCGTGGCGTTAGGCGCTTATTTGGGAGGTACGCTGGGCGTAGCCATAGCGTATTTATTCGTGCAGTTTATTTTGTTCCTGATTCATTATTTCTATATTATCCGGCGAATCTTAGGCTCTTGCTTCCGGCAATATATCGGCAGCATGTCCCAAGGCGTGTTATACAGCGCGAACATGGCGGTGTGCGTATTATTGATCAATAAGTTCGTTAGGTTCCATTCCGAGTACGTTCAATTATCGATACAGGTGGGGGCCGGCGTTATTTTGTACGTGACGGTATTTTACTATTTCAAAAGGGATCTGCTTCGCAGCTTGTTTCGGAGAGGCGTCAATTAACGGACTGATTACCTGGGAAAGGACGTGTGGAAAAGATGAAGTTGGTTTTGCTTTCCGGAGGATCGGGGAAACGCCTATGGCCGCTATCGAACGATCGGAGATCCAAACAATTCTTGAAGGTGCTCATGAACGAAGACGGAGAAATGGAGTCGATGGTTCAGAGGGTATGGAGACAGTTGAAGGAAGCGGGATTGCAAGAAACCTCCTACTTGGTAACGGGAGCCTCCCAATTAGAAATACTTCAAAGCCAGCTTGAAGACAGGGAACGAATAATAGTGGAGCCCGAAAGGCGGGACACGTTTCCGGCAATCGCTCTAGCCGCAACCTATTTATACTCTATAGAAGGGGTTTCTTTGGACGAAGTCGTAGGTTTGTTGCCTGTCGACCCGTACGTCGAGGCAAGTTTTTTCGATAAAATTAGGGAGCTCGAGAGCACGATTGAGCAGACGGGAGCCGATATCGCCCTAATAGGCGTAAAGCCCCTGCACCCTTCGGAAAAGTATGGCTACATCGTTCCCGAAGAGCAGGAAGAAAACGCGGAAGCCCATATGAAGGTCAAGTTTTTTAAGGAAAAGCCCTCCGAATCTTTAGCGCAGTCGCTTATTCAGCAAAACGCGCTATGGAATTGCGGGGTTTTTGCTTTTAAGTTGGGCTATATTATCGAATTGCTTATCGGTAACGGATATCCGATTCAGTACGAGGAAATGAAGAAGCAGTATCGCAAGCTCCCCCAAATTAGTTTCGACTATGAGGTCATCGAGAAAGCCGATCAAGTGGTAGTAAACACTTATTACGGATACTGGAAAGATTTGGGTACTTGGAACACGCTTACGGAAGAAATGAGCACGACCACGTTAGGCAATGTCCTACTATCCGAGGATTGCATCAATACGCACGTCATTAATGAGTACGATGTGCCCGTAACCGTTATCGGATTGTCCGATATTATCGTGGCTGCCAGCCCTGACGGCATTCTTGTCGCGGACAAGCAATTGAGCCCCAAAATTAAAGATCTGCTAAAGGATAACGTGCAACGCCCGATGTACGAGGAAAGGCAATGGGGAAGTTATCGTGTTCTAGACTTCAAACAAACCGGCGAAGGACATGAAACGCTAACCAAAAGAATCAGCCTCTCCGCGGGGAAAAGCTTGGATTACGAGATGCACCTTCTAAGAGAAGAGATCATCATGATCGTCTCGGGAACCGGGGAATTTACGATTAACGGGACGACGAAGCCGGTAAAGATCGGAGACGTATTATCGATTTCGGCGGGTAACGAGCATAGTCTCGCTACGAAAAGCGGGTTGGAATATATCGAAGTCCAGATTGGAGATCAGCTTCTCGAAGATGACAAAATTTCCTTGATCAATCCCTTCTTAAGGAGGAGTAAGTAACATCATGAATTCTAAGGAGATCCACGTGGTCGCGGGAGTCGATAACAACTATGCGCAGCACCTCGGCGTCACCTTCGCATCTTTACTCGCCAACGTTCCTCAAGAAACCTCGGTTCGTTTATACATCGTTCACTCAGGATTATCCGTTGATAATCAATCGAAGCTGGAGAGCACGTTCAAGCGATTCGGCGCCGACATTCGCTTTATCGCGATTGATGGTGCGCTGTTCGAACGTTTCCCTACTACCGGGCACATTAATAGGGCAATGTATCTTAGGCTGACGATTCCCGAAGCTTTGCCGCCAACGGTATCCAAAGTCATTTATTTGGACAGCGACATCGTCGTTACCGAAAATATCGCCGAGTTATGGGATACGGAATTAGGCGATAAAGCAATTGCCGCGGTTGGCGATCACTTTGCGGAATATCGATGCAGCAGTCTACGGATTCCTGAAGGCAGGTATTTTAATTCGGGCGTATTGGTAATGAATTTAACCAAATGGAGAGAACAATCCCTAGCCAAGAAAGTAATCGACTATATTTCCCATTACGATGCGAAATTGCATTTTCCCGATCAGGACGCGCTGAATGCATTGTTATTCGATGACTGGGTGGAAGTACCGCATAAATGGAACGCCGACACCAAGAAATGGGAAGGACAGAGACCCCCGGCAATTATTCACTATACGGATATAAGCAAACCTTGGCACTTCGATAATTATCATCGCTATAAAAATGAATATTACAAATACTTGCGGATGACCGAATGGAGAAACTATCGGCAGGAAGTGAATTGGGGCGTAGTCGGAATTCGAATAATCAGGCTTATTAAGTGGAGCGCCAAGCGATTCCTCCCCAAAAAAGTAATCATACTCATGAAAAGGAGGGAGATAGGATGACCGATAACGGGCCCGCACAAGAAATCATTGTCGTTTCGATTGCGGACGATAACTATGCGCAGCATCTCGGCGTCACATTCGCGTCGGTACTGATGAATGTATCTCCGGGAGCAAACGTTCGGTTATTCGTCATAAGCACGGGGTTAACCGAGGAAAACCAAGCCAAACTCATAGGGACAGTCGAGAAATTCGGGGCTCATATTCAATTCGCCGCGATAGATTCTTCTCCTTATCAAGGATTCGATTCCATGGGGAACAACAGCAGAGAGACTTATTTACGGTTGGCGATCGCGGATGTCATTCCGACTTCGATGAGCAAGTGCATTTGTTTGGACAGCGATGTCGTCGTGACCGGCAACATCGCCGAATTATGGGAAACGGATTTGCAAGGGCGCGCAATCGCGGCGGTGCCTGATACATGGGCGGCTTCTCAATGCCAAACGCTGGGGATTCCGGAAGGCGTATATTTTAACGCGGGGATCATGATAGCGGACTTGAACAAATGGCGGGCCGAGTCTATCAACCTTAGAGCAATGGAATACATCGGTCTAAACACGCAGCTATTGAAATATCACGAGCAGGATGCCTTAAATGCGCTTTTGTATGAGGATTGGGTTCCGTTGCCTTCGACATGGAACGCGCATAGCACGATTATTAAAAATTGGAAGAGTTCTCAGCTTCCTGCCGCCATACATTTTACGGGTCTAAGCAAGCCGTGGCATTTCGATAACATTCATCCGTACAAGCAAGAGTACTATCGTTATTTAGAGATGACCGAATGGAAAAATTACAAACCTCAAGTAAATACGATTCGGATGATCAAACGAGCGACAAGACCTATGATGCCGGTGTTAGAAAAAATATTGCCGCGTCCGGCGTTCTCGTTGCTGCAGAAATTCAAGTCGCAGCTATTGAATTAGCCGGAATTACGAAAGCCGCCGGGAGGGATTATGATCAAATCTAAATCCATATTGTATATATGTCCCGAAAATCCGTTCCCGCCCGCCGGCGGAGACAAAATTCGGATCGTTAATCTTCTTCGCTTATTATCCGAACATTTCGAAATCGATTTACTTGCCTATGAACCCGTAGCTCGCGACGAGGAGCGGCAAGAGTTGAATATTCCGAACAATTGCCGACTGCATACCGTTCCAAGCATGGATTATAAATCCTGGTCGCTACGTTTGAGATCCTTGATCCTAAGAAGAAATAACTCTCTTCTAAGCCATGCCGATTTGCATCTTTCGCATAGGCTTAAACAATTATCGGAGAGACGGCAGTATGACTATGTAGTCGTTACGCATAGTTTTCTAGGGTATTTGTTGCCTTTGCTCCGGGCTTTGCAACCTAACTCGTTATTAGTCACGGACGCGCACAACTTCGAAACCAGTTTGTCCCGGCAGTTTGCTTTAACGCAAACCTCAATGCTTAGAAAAACTTATTTTTTGTTGGCTAGCCATTGGAATAGAAAGCTGGAGAAGGAAATTTGCAAACGTACGGATTTGTTGCTTACGACTTCGGAACCGGATGCCGAGGCCTTTCAATCTTTATCTCCATCCGACAAGCACAAAATCAAAGTCATTCCTAACTTTGTGGATATGAGATCTTATGAATCGGATCGAGCGGAGAATGTTACTCCTCGATCGCCCAACATCATTTTCCCGGGAACGATGTCCTATTTCCCCAATGTTAACGGAGCACTCTACTTCGGCCGGAAGATTTATCCCATTCTTAAAGCGGTTATACCCGATCTAACCTGGCATATCGTCGGGCGGGGTATACATCCGGAAGTGCAAGCATTGGCGGAATCGGATTCGAGCATCGTTGTCACCGGTTTCGTTCCCGACATGGGAACCTATATGCGGAATGCCTCGGTCGTTATCGCGCCTTTGCTGGAAGGCGGAGGAACCCGGCTGAAAATCTTGGAGGCATGGGCATATGGTATACCTGTTGTATCCACCGAGAAGGGCGCCGAAGGGATCGTTTGCGAGAACGACCGGGACATCTGCCTCGCGGATGAGCCGCAAGCTTTTGCCGATGCGATTCTAAAGCTGATTCGCGATCGGACATTTGCTGCGCAAATCGTTAGTAATGCCCGCAACCAGCTACTTAATTTGTACGAGCGGGAATCGGTCAAAGAACGGCTTCTCTCCTTGTTCATGGAAGAAAGAAAAGAAAAAACAAGTTAAGAGAATAAAAATAAAATTCCATTGACATGTTACGAATTGTATCTTATCCTTGCAATAACGACACAATTTGTATACAAGAAAGCTGTCGAGGAGAGTAGATTCATGATTCCTTTTAATAGACCCGCGGTTACCGGAAAAGAAACGACTTATATTCAAGAGGTCGTTGCCAGTCGCAGATTGTGCGGGGACGGTCCGTTTACCAAAAGGTGCTCGGAATGGTTAGAGAACTATAGCCAGACCCGGAAAGCCCTTATAACGACATCGTGTACGCATGCCTTGGAAATGACGGCAATTCTCGCGGACATACAGCCCGGAGACGAGGTCATCATGCCATCGTTCACCTTCGTTTCGACAGCAAATGCTTTTGTACTCCGCGGAGCTAAAATTGTTTTCGTGGATATTCGACCGGACACGCTTAACCTAGATGAAACCTTAATTGAATCGGCCATTACTCCCCGGACGAAAGCGATCGTTCCGGTCCACTATGCAGGCGTCTCCTGCGAAATGGATGCCATCATGGATTTAGCCAATCGATATGAATTAAAGGTCATCGAAGACGCGGCGCAATGCTTAATGAGTACCTATAAAGAAAGACCGCTTGGATCGATCGGCCACATGGGTTGCTTTAGCTTCCACGAGACGAAAAATTACAATTGCGGCGAAGGCGGAGCTCTTCTGTTAAATGAAACGAGGTTCGCCGGCCGAGCCGAAATCGTTCGGGAAAAAGGGACGAATAGGTCGCGTTTCTTTAGAGGCCAAGTGGATAAATACACCTGGGTAGACGTCGGTTCCTCCTACTTGCCCAGCGAGATGAACGCAGCATACTTAATGGCTCAATTCGATCACGCGGATGCGATTAATTCGGACAGGCTTGCAAGTTGGAACCGCTATTATGAAGGACTGAGGGGATTAGAAGAGAAGGGGAGAATTACTCTTCCATCCATTCCGAATCACTGCAAACACAACTCTCACTTGTTCTACATCAAGACGAGAGATCTAGAAGAAAGAACGGATTTGCTGCTCTATCTGAAAGAAAAGGGAATTTCGGCCGCGTTTCATTACGTGCCGCTGCACAGCTCGCCTGCAGGAGTAAGCTTCGGTTCGTTCCAAGGAGAAGATCGGTTTACGACCAGAGAAAGCGAGAGACTCGTCAGATTACCCTTGTACTATCAGTTGCGGAAGGACGAGGCGGATCAAGTAATAGACAGCATTTATTCTTACTATGAATCAAACTAATCATCATTTTCGGGAGTGGTCTTAGCATGAAGGGAATCATATTAGCGGGCGGTAGCGGAACCCGATTGTACCCTTTAACAAGGGTAATCTCCAAACATCTGTTACCCATTTACGACAAGCCGATGATCTATTATCCGCTTTCCGTACTGATGCTTGCCGGGGTGAGGGAGATTATGATTATTTCGACTCCCGAAGACAGTCC
The DNA here is from genome assembly GCF_003628305.1 of Cohnella endophytica. Lineage (GTDB taxonomy): Bacteria > Bacillota > Bacilli > Paenibacillales > Paenibacillaceae > Cohnella > Cohnella endophytica. Next base: position 474,119 of record NZ_RBZM01000006.1, read on the forward strand.
GCGATTCAAAAAGCTTCTTGGAGACGGAGCCGACTTCGGATTATCCCTTTCCTACGGTGTCCAGACTTCCCCGGACGGCATCGTTCAAGCTTTCAAAATAGCCGAATCGTTTATCGGGAGAAGCAGAGTCGCTTTAATTCTTGGAGACAATCTATTTTTCGGCCATGGCCTGACCCCGATTTTGCAAAATTCGATGCGCCGTACGCGGGGGGCAACCGTGTTCGGATATTACGTGAAGGACCCGGAGCGATTCGGAGTCGTGGATTTCGATGCGGCGGGAAAAGCGATATCCATCGAAGAAAAACCCACGGATCCCAAATCGAACTATGCGGTTACCGGGTTATATTTCTACGACAATCAAGTCGTTGAAATCGCCAAAGGAATTCAACCTTCCGTACGCGGCGAATTGGAAATCACGGACGTGAATAGGGAGTATCTGGCACGAGGCGATTTGCATGTCGAAATATTGGGACGGGGCTTCACTTGGTTGGATTCCGGTACGCATGAATCATTGCTGGAAGCTTCTCAGTTCATTGAAACGATAGAAAAAAGGCAAAGCTTAAAAATCGCATGCTTGGAAGAAATAGCTTACGAGAAGGGCTACATTTCGCAAGAACAATTGATCAATCTCGCGGAAGCAATGATGAAAAACGACTATGGGAAGTATTTGCTTCGGGTCGCCTATCATCACGATAAGAAACGAGTTGTCTTCGCTAAAGAAAACGAACCGGTGAGAATATGAAAATAGACAGGATAGAGACAATTAAAAAAGTCGATTACCTAGTAATAGGCGCAGGCATTATCGGTTTGACGATCGCCAGGGAGTTAAGACGAAGACTTCCTCGCAAAACGATCTGCGTTATCGAGAAGGAAGCCAAAGTCGCGATGCATTCCAGCGGCCGGAACAGCGGAGTGCTTCATGCGGGTTTTTATTATCCGGTAGACAGTTTAAAGGCCAAGTTCACTAGGGATGGCAATCGGGCTATGACCCAATATTGCGATGCCAACGGACTTAAGATCAATAAGTGCGGCAAGTTTATCGTGGCGACCAGCGAGGAAGATTTGGCTGGACTAGAAGAGCTTAAAAGAAGAGGCGACAGGAACGGCGTGGAGCTCGTCTGGCTTAGCGCGGATGAAGCCGCAAAGGTTGATTCGAATGTAAAAACGTTCCGGAAAGCTCTCTTCTCGCCGTCGACATCGACCGTGGATCCTATCCAAGTCTGCCAAGAGATGCAAGCGGAAAATGAACGGAACGGGGTGGATTTTCATTTCGAAACCGTGTATTTACGACACAAAGGCAATCGAATGGTTACGAATCGCGGGGTATTCGAAAGTAACTACGTAATCAATGCTTCCGGTCTTTATGCCGACAAAATCGCACAGAAGTACGGTTTCGGCAAAAAGTATACGATCATTCCCTTTAAAGGAATTTACTTAAAATACGAAAAAAACAATTCCGAAATCGGAACAAACATATATCCGGTCCCGAATATTAACAATCCGTTTCTGGGCGTCCATTTTACGAAAACCGTAGACGAAAGCATCAAAATCGGACCTACCGCGATCCCGGTTTTCTGGCGAGAGAATTACTCGGGCTTCCAAAGATTCAATGCATGGGAATTTTTCCAGATCGTCTATTATCAATCCAAGCTGTTAATCCACAACTCCTTTAATTTCAGGAGCATGGCCTTAGAGGAAATTAGAAAATACAAGAAAATGAACTTAATCAATCTGTCTCTTAAGTTGATTAGCCGATTGGATGCCAAAGGATTCGGAGATTTTCTGAAACCGGGCATCAGAGCTCAGCTTTTGAATAAACAATCGCTTGAACTGGTACAGGATTTCGTTATTGAAGGGGACCATCGGTCGATGCACGTATTGAATGCGGTTTCTCCCGCGTTCACATGCAGCATTCCCTTCGCGGAGTTCGTAGTGGATGAAATCGTAAGGGAGTGTCGAGCATGAATACGGTATTGGTTACGGGCGCGGGCGGTTATATCGGCAGCGTATTGGTGCCTAAGCTGCTTAACAAGGGGTATAAAGTCGTCGCATTGGATCGCTTTTTTTTCGGGGAAGACAAGCTTCGACCTCATCCGAATTTAACAATCGTTAAAGACGATGCCCGCATGATGAAAGATGCGTATTTATCCGGAGTTTCGGCGGTTATCGACCTCGTGGCGATTTCCAATGATCCCAGCGGAGAGCTCTTCTCGGAATCGACGTATCAAATTAATTACGGGGCACGGCTAAACACCGCGATTAAAGCTAAGAGGTTAGGCGTGGAAAGATACATCTTGCCCTCTTCATGCAGCATTTACGGGTTTACCGACCCGGAGACGATCGTAAACGAGACTTCTCCTTCCCGTCCTTTAACGGCTTATGCGAAAGCCAACGAAAAAGCGGAACAATCGATATTGCCGTTAGCCGATTCCGACTTCACCGTCGTTGTTATTAGACAGGCGACAGTGTTCGGATTTGCGCCTCGAATGAGGTTTGATCTGGCTATCAACGGGATGACTCTAGGTGCGTTTAATACCGGTATCATTCCTCTCATGAGAGACGGTACGCAGTGGAGACCGATGGTACATGTGCAAGATACGACGGATGTGATGTGCTTATTGCTTGAAGCGGACACGTCGATCATCAATAAGCAAATTTTCAACGTAGGGTCGAACCGCAATAATTACCAACTCGGACAACTAGCCGATGAAATCTCCGCGGCGCTTCCGAGGGACGTGGAAGTGGAATGGTACGGAGATCCCGATCACCGTTCTTATCGGGTCAGCTTCGATAAGATCAATACCGTACTGAACTGGGAAGCGAAATGGACGGCTGCCGACGGCGCGAAAGAAATATACAAAGAACTCGAAAGCGGTAATATGACGCAGTTGGAGCAGTCGATCACTTTAAGCTGGTACCAACAATTAATCAAATGGCACAAGATCATTAAAAACGTCGAGATGTACGGCTCGATTATTGATCTCTGAACGAGGATGATCCATTTGCCGGAAGAGATAAACCGTCGCGAAGAGCTCCAACGATTCGAGAATATGCCGGAGATGAAGTGGCAAGAAGTTAAGGGGTTCGAAGGCATTGTCGGAGAACCCTTTCGAGCGGGCAATGAAGTACACGTATGGCAAGCGTCGGCTAGACGGGAATCGCATTCGATCGGGGCATATTACCGCATCTTATCCGATGAAGAAAAGAGCAAGGCCATGAATTATAAGTTCCCGGAGGCTCGGGAACTGTATGCGGAATCCCGAATAAATCTGAGGCTCCTTCTAGCCGCGTACACCGGGCTCGACGCCAGCACGCTAAAGTTCGAGAAAACGAAATACGGAAAACCGTTCTTATCGGGCCAGCCGCAAGGGGAAGAAATATATTTTAATATGACCCATGACGAACGGAACGTATTGTACGTCGTATCAAGCAAACGCGATGCGGGAATCGACTTAGAAAAAGTAAAGGATCATTTAGACTGGCAAGATCTAGCTCGTCGCTACTTTACAGCCCAGGAAATTTCGTTTGTCGAAGCCTTACCCCATGATGATCAAGTACATGCATTTTATTATTTATGGACGAGAAAAGAGGCTCTGCTAAAGGCAATCGGGATTGGCTTAAGCGGAATCGAAATGATGAAGCATACTAGGCTGTTATATCATCTCCACCAACAATTTCATCTCGCCTCATTTAGGTTTTCCCCAATGCGTTATTGCAGCTTGGCCATAAGCCCGACGGCATCCAAGATCAACTTTTATCATCTGCCGAGCTGATATTATCGGAGGTTCATTTATGAACAGCAAGCAGAATATTTTGACTCCATTGATGCACTTTGCTAGCCAAACCCCCCGTGCAATCGCATTTGTCGCTCCCGACTTGGATGCGATCACTTATTCGCAGCTGGCCAATTCCGTAGGAAAGATCGTGAATCGCTTGCTGCGAACGGGATTAAGGAACAAGAGCCGAGTGGCGCTGATTGCGAAGGATGGACCTGAAATGGCCACCCTCTTTTTAGCGGTAGCCGGAACCATGACATGCGCGCCTCTCAACCCGAAATATACGTATGAGGAGTTTAAGTTTTACCTCTCGGATCTACAAGCGGATTCGGTTATTTTGGATGACGATTCTTATCCGGCAGTACGGGCCGCCAAGGATCTCGGAATCCACGTGATGCGATTATCCGAGTTATTCAACGCCACGACGGCGGATTCGAATAGCTCGTTCGACGATAAGGAGCTATCTCCGCACCTGGCTCATTACGCGGAAAACGCGCTGATCTTGCATACTTCGGGTACGACCGCCAAACCAAAGATCGTGCCTTTAACCCATCGGAATATTAGTGCTTCGGTAATTCATATCATAGATTCATTAATGTTGACCCGATCGGATCGTTGTTTGAACGCGATGCCGATGTTTCACATTCACGGCCTCATCATAACCCTATTGTCGTCCTTGGCGGTCGGAGGAAGCATCGTATGTAGCCGTGGTTTTATCCCCGAGCAGTTCTATAACAGCATAGAACGATTTTCGCCAAGCTGGTATACTGCCGTGCCGACGATCCATCAGGCTATTGTTGCCCACGGCAGGATAACTGAATTTAATACGAATCGATCGACTTTTCGGCTCATCCGTTCAAGCTCGTCCGCGCTTTCGCCTCAGCTTGCAAGGGATTTGGAACAATTGTTTCATGTGCCCGTGTTGGCAGCTTACGGGATGTCGGAGACGGGCCAAATCACGATTAATCCGCTTCCTCCCGGCGAGCGGAAATCAGGATCCTCGGGAAGAGCGACGGGGTGCGAAGTCGCCGTCATGGATCCGAATGGCGGATTCGTTAGCCCCGGGGTTGCCGGGGAAATCGTTGTTCGCGGCAATAGCGTTATTGGCGGGTACGAGAACAATTCGGAAGCCAACGTTAACAGCTTTCACGAGGATTGGCTCCGTACCGGAGACCAAGGGTATCTGGATGAGGAAGGTTATTTGTTTATTAATGGCCGTATCAAGGAACTGATTAATCGCGGCGGAGAAAAAATAATGCCGAGAGAGGTAGAAGAAGCCATACTTGGTCATTCGTCCGTGGAGGAAGCGGCGGCTTTTGCAAGCCCGCACCCGACTCTAGGCGAAGAAGTCGCGGTTATTATCGTGACCAAGCCCGGGGTGAAAGTAAGCGAGAAGGAGCTTCGTCGTCACGCGGCCGTCAGATTAGCCGAATTTAAAGTGCCTTCCAAAATATTTTTCGCCAACGACATCCCGAAAGGACCGACGGGTAAAATTCAAAGAGCCTTTCTTGCGAAGAGTCTTGGTTTAGATGCAGCACCGCCCAGACGTGAGGGGAATGCCGTCATGGGAGGATCGGCAAGCGCGAGCCCATGGATTCGCCCCAGGAACGAAATCGAAGCCAAGCTGGAGCAAATATGGTCGAAATTATTAAATGTGCATCCTATTAGCGTTAGGGATAGCTTCTTCGAGCTTGGCGGAAATTCGTTGTTGACGATGCAGCTTGTCGTGGAAATCGGTAAAGCTTTTATGACGAGCTTGCCCGCTTCGGTCGTTTTCGAACGAAATACAATTGAACAACTGGCTTCCTATATTTATTCTTCGCGACTGGCCCATACTTCGACAATGGTCAGCATTCAGCCTAACGGCGCCAAACCCCCGCTTTTTTGTATTCATGATTTGAGCGGCGACGTTATACCTTATTGGAATTTAGCTAGCGAGTTAGGAGTGGATCAGCCGGTATTCGGACTAAGATTCTCGGCGGATAGCGATGCTTCGCATGTAACGATCGAACAATTGGCTAGCGGGTATATTCAGGAAATCGGAAAAATTCAGCCGCAAGGCCCTTATTTTCTCCTGGGTTACTCTCTCGGAGGTATGATCGCGTACGAGATGGCGATGCAATTGCGCGAACGATCCCAGGAAGTATCGTTGCTGGCTATGATCGACAGCAGGAATCCCAAACGCTATCCGCATTCCAAAAACTCTTTTATCATTACGATCGTAAAAAACACGGAAATGATCATTAAAACGCCCATGGGCAAGAAGCTCCCTATTATAAGGAGAAAGCTTCGTAATATTTTAATAAAAATGAAATTGCTATCCGCGAACTCAAGCGAGAATGCGGAAAGAAGAGCGTTAAACTTTATCAAAGCCTCTAACTCGTATAAACCCAAGCCTTATCCGGGCAGATTCGTGTTCTTCCGCGCAATCGAAGATATGATCAACCAAAAGTCGGAAGAAAACTATGGTTGGGAGAGCCTGGAGGAGGACGGAGTCCAGGTATACAAGGTTCCCGGAATACACAGTACGATCGTCGATAAGCCGAGTATGAAAATGGTAGCGGGTTACTTGGGAGCCTTATTATAATTACGAGTCCATCTTAGGGGCGGGTCGAATGGAAAAAAAGTTTATCAAAGAGGTTAATTCGATTAGGGCAATAGCTTGTTTATGCGTTGTTTTCCTGCATGCGATTCAGCAGCGTTTGTTTACTTGGAACAATAACGCGTTACATACGGTCTTGGGGCTTCTCGCCTTCGGCACGGCGACATTCGTCTTTTTGTCGGAACTTATCCTGTCGCGCTCTTATCCGGATCGACTGCCGAGCTTTTTTATTAAGAAGCGCGTAATCCCGATCCTTGTTCCTTTTATCGTTTTTTGCTTCTTTTATGCCTTTATCGCGAACTACGACAACATACCGCATCTCATCAGAGCTTTCACGTTTAACCTATTAGGCAACTATCACGGCCCATGGTTTATTCTTGTCATCTTGCAGTTTTATGCCCTGCACCAAATCTTCGTCAAGTATTTAAGCAAGGTATCGGCATTCATCATCTTAACCGGATCGTTTTTCATAAACATGGCCTATCTCGCCATATTCAATCTCTGCGCGCCTCCCAGAGAAACCGGATTTATTGCTTTCCTTTGGGAAGGCGGTTATTGGGTTCCTTGCCTCGGTTGGTTGTTCTACTTTTCGCTCGCGTACTATTGCGGCAAAAATTACGAAAGATTCATCCAGGAGCTGACAGAGCACCGTTCTTTCGTACTTATCGCGCCGATATTCGCTATGGCTTTAGTTGTGTACGTCGATTCGTTCCATATTATGCCTTACGGTTCTAAAAGAATGGATATGATTCTATTCACGGTTGCGATGGTTCTGTCCCTGTTCCTTATCTTTTCTCAGTTAAAGAAACAACCCGCGATCTTGGAATTCGTAAGCCAATACTCATTCGGAATATTCTTGATTCACCTGTTCTTTATCAAAGTGACGAATAAAGCGTTACACGTGCTCGGGTTGCGATTGGGATACTTCGAAATTCCGATTCTGTTCTTGTCGGCGGTCATAGCTTCCGTAATCGTCGTACACGCGGTGAATAAATTACCGCTAGGAAAATACTTGATCGGAGGTTTAAGGTCGACCGTAAAGACGGTTGATCCTTATAGGCAAGAAATTAGAACGGGGGAAGGGCTTGAAGTTATTAAACAATAACAATATGAAGCAGCACCGGGAGATGAATACGATGAAAATCGTATCCATCTCCCGGCATGAAGTTTATCCTACGATGTTAATCTCGACATCATCGAAATAAATGGCTTGGTTCCCTCCGCTGTCCCATACCGTCATATAACAACGAATGAAGTAATGCGTGGCCCATACCGGGCTGCGTCTAAAGGGTTCTCCGTCCGTAAACCGAGTCCATCCGCTAGGACTGCTCGTTAAGTTATACGGCAGGCTACCCCGGACTTGCTCGTAGGAAATGATCGGAACTCCGCTGCTGTTCGACGACAAGATCGCCCAACCGGATTCGATCGTAAAGCTTCCGGACCCGCCGGTTCCCGCTTTGTTAAACCAAATGCTCGCATTTATCATGGCTTGCGGAACGGTAATGGGAACCGCGATTACGAACGCGCATCCGGAGTAGGGACCATACGTTTTATTCGCTTTTAACGAACTGTTTCCCGATCTTTTGAAGGCGGTACTGATCGATAGGGAAATATTGCTGCCGGTGAATCGGTTCGTAATGGGGCTCGTATCTTCCGTAATAAAGATATTGTCTTTTATCGTTGATTGTTCGAATCCGCCATCGACGAGCGAGTTTTGAGTGCTCGATAGCAATAACGGGTTCTGCGTGATCACATAGGAATGGATGTTTTGCAAGATGAACGAACCCGGGCCGGTTGCCCAATAGTCGGTAGAGGTTTTAGCGTTGTTAACGAAACAGTTGGCAATGCGGCAGGAACTGTTTGCATTGATCAGGTTCACGATATAAGGGGCGGTATGAGGAAGCCCGTTCGTAATGAGAATCCAGCTTCCGTCGATATCCAGATAGGCATCGCTATCCAACTTGAACGGTGCCTCGGTATAATCGCTGCCTTCGATATGGCAATTCGTCAAGAACACCCTAGATTGGTAAATGTCGAATTGTTTGGAGTTATAATCGAACGAGCAGGATTGAAAAATAAAGCTCGAGGCATCGCCCTTAACTATGACGGCTTGCGTGGAGTTGTAGAACGTACAGCCGTTAAAGCTGATTTTTTCCCCGCCGTCGACGATATTCGCATTCTGATTAACGCAAATTCCGCAATAATAGACGTCAAGACCATAGTGGTTGATTAGATAGGCGCGATCTCCGTAGTCGAGCCCGATCCCGAAGTAGGAAATATTCAGATTTCTTAGCGTGATGTGCGAGCTTCCTTCGCCATTTCCGCCAACCGTATTGAATCTAATCCCCGTTACGTTTCCGCTCTGGGAGTTGCCCACCAATTTCAAGCCTTCAATGACCGTAGTCGATTGCTTATAGGGTTGATTGACGGTTCCCGTAAGATTGATCGCTACCCCGCTGGTCATGGAACTTGCGTCAAGAGTTGCGCCTCGCGATATGATGCTCACGTAACTCACGTTAACCGTAAGGGTGGAGGTTATTTTGTATACGCCCGGAGGGAATTCTAGCGCATCTCCTTTTCCTGCACTGACAATGGCATTGAGCGCTCTTTGAATAGCTGCGGTATCGTCCGTCGTGCCGTTTCCTTTGGCTCCGTAATCCGTTACGTTAACGCTAATCGTATTATTGCTGTTACTAGGGATGTTAATCTTGCCGCCTTCGATCGCTTTCCAGTCGTAAGTGCCGTCGGCAAGCTTCAAGCATATATAGCGGGTGTCTAACGTGCCAGTCGCGCCTTGAACGTGATAATCTTTACCTAAATAGGAAACGCTTGGGGCCGGCAACGCATTAACCGAAGAGACGATCGTAACCGAGCCTCCGCCTCCCGCCGGCCCGGCAGGTCCCGTAGCTCCGGTAGGGCCAGCAGTTCCAGTTGCACCCGTAGCTCCATTAGAACCGGCAGGCCCGGTAGCACCAGTAGCTCCAGTAGTTCCATTAGATCCGGCAGGCCCGGTAGCACCAGTAGCTCCAGTAGTTCCATTAGATCCGGCAGGCCCGGTAGCACCAGTAGCTCCAGTAGTTCCACTAGATCCGGCAGGCCCGGTAGCACCAGTAGCTCCAGTAGCTCCAGTAGTTCCACTAGATCCGGCAGGCCCGGTAGCACCAGTAGCTCCAGTAGTTCCACTAGATCCGGCAGGCCCGGTAGCACCAGTAGCTCCTGTAGTTCCAATAGCTCCAGTAGCTCCAGTCGGCCCCGCAGGTCCAATCGGCCCAGTCGGCCCAGTCGTTCCTCCAGAACCTCCAGCCGGTCCGGTAGCTCCTGTTGCTCCCGTCGGGCCGGCAGCGCCGGTTGCGCCAGTGTCACCTTTCGTGCCGGCTTGACCGATAGCGCCAGTAGCACCAGTAACACCGGTAGTACCAGTAGCACCAGTAGCGCCAGTAGTGCCTGTAGCGCCAGTAGCCCCCTTCGGACCGGCAGGTCCGACGGCACCTATAGCACCAGTGTCACCTTTCGTGCCGGTTTGGCCGGCGGCTCCGGTAGCGCCCGTAGTACCAGTAGCGCCAGTTGCCCCTTTCGGACCAGCAGGTCCGACGGCACCAGTCGGTCCCGTTGGTCCGGTCGGGCCGGTCGGTCCCGTCTTTCCGACTGAACCGCTTGATGGTCCCGTAGCCCCGGTCGGCCCTACCGCTCCGGTAGCGCCCGTAGCTCCTTTTGAACCGGCAGGTCCCGCAGCACCGGTCGGCCCCTTAATATTGCCGACGATTTGCCATGAACCGGATGACTTCTTGTATACGTCTCCGTTAGTCGTATTTAAATAATAGTCTCCGTTAGAGCCGGTCTTTGAACTGGGGACGCTTGTCCCATTAAACCAAGTAGAACCGTTGTTTCCACTACTTCCATTTCCGCTCAAAGACAAATTCGAGTCCGTCATAAACAATCCAACCTCCCTTCGTTTTACGCGAAGAATGGCTTTTTCATGCGAACCCGCATCTAAGCCCATTCTTGAGCAAGAACTTTTGCAGGGCTTATCCTAGAGGATTCGACGATCAAAACGTCATTACTCTAGTCCTCTCCCATAATTACAAAGTATGCATGAACTTAGGGATGGCAACGGGAACAACCGCCGATAATAGTAATGAGAATTTTGCTAGCCATTTCATAGAATCGAAGATTAGGTTTCCAAACTCCCGCGATGGGTAATGATGATATAATTACCTTGTGAAATCATTAACAAAATAGCGAGGACAACCCGATGATTGCGCTTGGAATAACGATCCTTCTCCTTATTTTCATCTTCCAGGCGGCCACGATCCTGCTCTTGGAATTTCGCAGACCCGCGCACGCCACGGCGTGGCTGTTCATTCTGTTCCTGTTCCCATTGGTCGGATTCATTCTTTACTACTTCCTGGCGACCGAATACCGCAGGAGCAGGAAGGCCCGAAGGCGGGCGATGCAAGACCAACGGAGACGGGCGAAGTTGTTGTCGATGAGCAATAATCTCAAATCCGTCAACGAGTTGCCTTGGGAAGATCCCGTTTCTCAATCCAGATTGTTCCGAGCCTTGCTTAAAGGGGGCGAGCTCCCGATCACCGGACGCAATCGAAGCGAAATATATAGCAACGGAATGGATACTTACGAGGCGATGTTGGAGGCGATTAGAGGGGCGAAGCATCACATTCATATGTCCTCTTATATCGTCAGAGACGACGAGATCGGCAGGAAGTTCCAGCAGGCTCTCATAGACAAAGCGCGTCAAGGGGTCAAAGTGAAACTGCTGTACGACGGAATCGGCAGCATTAAGCTGAAAATGACGTATATCCACACTCTGCGTAACGAGGGCGTCGAATGCGCCTGTTTCTTTCCGCTGCGGCCTTCCTTTTTGAAGAAAAGGATGAACTACCGCAATCATCGTAAAATCATGGTCGCCGACGGACTGGTCGGCTTCGTCGGAGGGATTAACGTTGGCGACGAATACGTCGGCAGACACCCTCGCCTCGGCTTTTGGAGGGATACCCACCTTAGATTGGAGGGGGATTCCGTCTATTGGCTGCAGGCCGTATTTCTCAAGGACTGGGAGATCGCGACCCGCCGGAAGCAGAATACTCCGGATGCGCCGTCGTACTTTCCGCCGCATGGATTCGAGGACGGGGAAGCGGTGCAGATCGTTCCGGCGGGGCCGAATCGGAAAGGGGACGCGATTCACGACTCCGTGTTCGCGATGACCCGTTCCGCGCGCGAACGGATTTGGATCACGACGCCGTACTTCATCCCGAGCGCGAGCATCGCGATGGCATTGCACGACGCGGCCATGAGCGGCCTCGATGTCCGACTGATCATTCCTTACGTTCCCGACACGTGGCTGGTGCATTTCGCGACGTTATCGTACGTGGAAGAGATGATGAGATCGGGCGTGCGGGTATGGCAGTACAAAAAGGGTTTTATCCATGCGAAGTCGCTCGTCGTAGACAAGCTGGTGGCGGTAGTAGGCTCGGCGAACATGGATCTGCGCAGCTTTTACAGCAATTTCGAGATCAACGCCCATCTGTTCGATCCGAACGCGATTGCCCGCGTGGAGGAACTCTTCCTTCAAGATCTTAAGGACGCCGAAGAGATCAACTTGCAGAAGTTCCTGAGAAGGCCGCGGAAGCAAAAAATAAGGGAAGCGATGTCGCGAATTCTATCCCCCTTGCTTTAAAGGTTTACTTTGGAAGCCGATTCAAGATCGGCTTCAACGATTGGCGCGGTACGTTCTTGAGCAGGTCTCCTCGGTTGCGTAGCCGCTCCATAATGTTAAGCAAATGATAATCCGTAGGTTTGACGTCTTGCCGGACTTCCTCCCAGGCGATCGGAGTCGACAACGTAGCTCCCGGTCTTGCGCGGGGAGAATAAGGCGCGGGAAGCGTCTTGCCGGCGTAATGCTGCAGATAGTCCAGATAGATGCGATTCCCCCGGTCCTTCTTTAACCGTTCGACGGTAAAGAGATCGGGTTTTTTGGCGACCAGATATTCCGAGATGAACTTGCCGAAGCCCCGCAGTTCATCGAAGGTCGGACCGCGTTCGATCGGCATGACGATCTGTACGCCCGTTGCGCCCGACGTCTTCGGCAGGGCTTGTAATCCAAGCGAATCCAGCAATTCCCCGACGAGGGAGACGGCTTCCATCAATCGGGGTTCGACTTCGAGAGTAGGATCGATATCGAGCATCCAAGTATTGGGGAGCGGGGTCGAGATCTCGTCGGAGGAAACATGGAATTCCAGACTGTACAAGCTCCCCATCCATAGCAATGTCGGCACGGAATCCATCACGACGTAACGGATGTCCCCGTCTTGCTCGGTATGAACAAAATCCGGAGCGGGACGAGGACAATTTTTCTGGTAAAAAGTCGTGCCGTGGATCCCCTCGGGATAACGTATCGTCGTTAAATAGCGGTCGGAAGTATAGGGGAGCAGATAAGGCGCGAGCTCGGCAAGCAACCGGATATAGTCGAGCTTCGTAATGCCGGCCTCCGGCCAGATCGGCTTGTCGGGATGCGTGACGCGCAGCTCGAACTCCCCGAGCCGGACGACCGTCGCGGGTTGAGGCATTGACAGCGCTCCTTTCCAATGAAGGATCTGATCGAATTTACCGACCCTTCTCATAATTTCCTTGTATAACGATTTTTGGATGATATATTAAAATGAGATTCGAAAAATCGAATCGTGTCATATAAGATAATCGTTTGCAATTATGACCGCTCTTAATCATTCTGGGTACTTATCGGGGGTAAAAGAATGGAATTAGAGTTACAATCACCAAACAAAAGCAATGAAAACAAAGTGTTGCTGATTGGAATATTTATTGCCATATTTTTCGCTTCAATCGACGAGACGGTTACCGATACGGCAGTCGCGCGAATAGTGGGCGATCTTGGGGGATTATCTTTAATGCCCTGGATTACATCGGCCTTTATGCTTGCCTCTCTATGCGTAATGCCTACGGTTGGCAAGCTTTGCGATCGATTCGGACGAAGAACAGTGTATGTTTCGGGATTGTTTATTTTTATGGTTGGTTCAGCCTTCTGCGGACTATCTAACGATATGACGCAACTGATCCTGTTTCGAGCTTTACAAGGTTTCGGAGCGGGTATTATGGTTCCAATGGCGTTAATTGTTATAGGAGATATGTATACCGCGGAGAAAAGAGCAAAAATGCAAAGCATGATCTACGCCTTATATGGAGTAACTGCGGTGTTAGGTCCTTTAGTCGGAGGATGGATCATTGTTGTATCCTCATGGAGATGGGTATTTTATATCAATCTACCCTTTGGTTTATTATCTATTCTATTGATTTCGTTGAAATATAAGAATCACAAATCAGAATCCAAAGAAAAGATCGATTTGGGCGGTATTTTCACGCTTGCTGGAGGCACTACAAGTTTAATGCTTGGTTTAACCTTTGGTGGATCAATATATGCCTGGATTTCTTGGCAAATAGGTTCAATTTTATTGCTTTCCGTTGTATGTTTTGGATTGTTTATTCGAATAGAATTGAAGACCAAACAACCGATCATTCCGCTTCATCTATTTAAGAATAAAAATTTTCTGGTGATAAACGGTATTTCATTCATGCTGGCAGCTTGTATTTTTGGAGCGCTTATTTTCGTTCCTTTTTATTTACAAGGCGTGCTCGACTATAGCCCAGCTGCTTCTGGTTTAATTATGCTCGCAATTGTATGGTCCATGACAGTCGCTGGCATCGTGGGCGGAAAATGGGTCTTTCATATCGGAGTTCGGACACAGATGATTATCGGAGCGGTGTTGATGGGGATTGGCTTCTATCTGTTATCTATCCTGGATTTGAATACCTCGATCCCGGCTATGATTGCATCGTTATCGATTACGGGTATCGGCATCGGTTTAATCATGCCACTCATCATGTTAGCTTTGTATGAGGTTTTCTCGAAAGACGAAATTACGACCATTGTTTCTTCTAGTCAATATTTCCGGCAAATCGGAGGAACTTTGGGAGCAACGATATTAGGTGCTCTATTAAATATGAGATCATCCATTATTCTAAAAGATCAATTGCTTCCTCATGTCAATCAATTGTCCGAGCCCAATCAAGAATTAGTGAATCAAGTTAAGGGTATGATAGATAACAATCCGCAACAACTATTATCTCCGCTCTTTAATGCAGATGTAGCGAATGTATTTCCTATTTCAATGAGAGACGAGATCAATCCTGTATTAACGAGTACGCTTTCAAGTTCCTTACATGCTGTATTTATAGGTGGACTCGTACTAGCATGTATCACCCTTGCCTTAGCGTTCATAGTCGGCAATATACGAATTGCCAAGAAGAGTGAGGAAGCCTCCATTTCTAATGCTGCAGAGGATCAGACGAATGAACCTAACGCCAGTTATTCCGTTTGAACCCATTAACTCGACAATCATTCCCAAAGGGGATAACTGGATTGCACAGATCAAGTGGGACGGGGTAAGAATGCTTTCTTATTATGATGGAATTGAAGTCCGTCTAATCAATCGCAGGAAAAACGATCGTACGATGCAGTACCCTGAATTTAGGAGCCCATCAGAGTACTGCAGCGCATCAAGCTTCATTGTAGACGGGGAACTCATTGCTTTTGATTCTAATAAGCCTTCGTTTCATGAGATCATGAAGCGAGATAGCTTGCGGAGCAAGAAAAGTATTGAAATCGCAACATCTCAGGTTCCAGTAACTTTAATGGTATTTGATGTTCTTTATTGCAATGGAGAGTGGGTAGTGAATAGGTCGTTAGCTGAAAGACAAATCGTATTAAGTTCAATCATAAAGCCCAACCCTCACGTCCAGATCGTTCAGAACTTTACGGATGCGGATGGCTTATTCGATGTCATGAAAACTCATCATATGGAAGGCATTGTCTACAAGAATCTATCCAGTACTTACGTGATTTCGGGCAAAGATTCTCGATGGCAGAAAAGGAAACTGCACCAAGACCTTAATATGGTAATTGGCGGCGTAACCTATAGAGATAAAGTCGTTAATTCCATTTTATTAGGCGTATTTTCTAATGGATCATTGGTGTATGTGGGTCATGCGGGAGCAGGTAAATTAACTGTAGCTGACTGGATGGATTTAACGAGCAGGATTGAACCGTTAATCATCGCTAGCAATCCTTTTGCTAATAAACCGACAAGAAATAAAGATGCAGTATGGGTAAGACCAGAAATCGTGGTAAAGGTTCAGTTTATGGAGTGGACGCTTGGAAAAGCAATGAGGCATCCAACCATACAGGGTATTGTCGCAAATGGATCCATACAAGATTGTACATTTGATGCCTGAACAAATTCGGCTCCCGGTCAAGGAACCGCACCCTCTTTTTTGCGTCCCCGCGTACCGCGAGGTTTCGCCTTGCTCCGATCCGTCGGACTACCGGTCTCCGGTTCGCCGGCCTTGGATGCGGCTGCACCGGGTTCTCCCGGTTTTACGGCTTCCAAGCTTGCCTGAAGCGCGGCCATAAGGTCGATGACGTTCGTCCTTTCGGCAGCCGGCGCGGTAACCACGTCAACGCCTTCCCCGGATATTTTCCGCTGAATCGCATCCTGCAAGGCGATGCGATAATCGTCCGTATATTTCATCGGGTCGAAAGGGGTGGAGAGCTGGTCGATAAGCAGCTTCGCCATTGAGAGTTCCCGTTCGTTCACCGTTGTTTGCTCGGGCAAATTCGGTACTTGCTGTAACGGCCGAATCTCGTCCGGAAAATGCATCGTTTCCATGCAGATGCAATTTTCCAGCGGACGAATCGCGGCCAGACTGCTCTTGCTGCGGATCGCGATTTTGGCGATGCCGATTTTGCCGGATTGGCGCATCGCTTCGAGCAACAGATTATAAGCGCCCGATCCGGCTTGGTCCGGGGACAGGTAATAGGCTTTCTGGTAATAAAGCGGGTCGATTTCCGTCAAGTCGACGAAGTCGAGAATCTGAATCGTTCGCGTGTTTTCCGGTTTGATCGCCTCCAATTCGTCGGATTCGAACAGCACGAATCGACCTTTTTCAACTTCGTAGCCCTTGGAGATTTCCTCCCAGCCGACTTCCTTCTCGCAGTGCGCGCAAGTCCGGACGTTGGAGATCGGAGTGCCGCACTCCTTATGGATCATCCGAAGATGAACGTCTTTGTCTTCCGTGGCGGTGAACATCTTAACTGGAACATGGACTAATCCGAAGCTGATGGCGCCTTTCCATACCGTATGCATGTGCAGTTGCTCCTTTGGGGGATGACGTTCCTTTAAGGTTCCCTTTCGCATGGAAAACAACCGTTTCGGGCATATTGGATAAAGTTAAAAGCCATAACCGAGAGGAGCGATTAAGATGGGCGAGGAAGATTTCGACGGACATCCCGATTCGAAGCACGAAGGGAAAGACGTTTACGACATGGATATAGACCGGATGATCAACGAGGGATTAGGCGGAGGGCAAGTAACCGTTCATAACGGATTAATTACCGAATCTTCGACCGACTACATGGAGGCGGATAACCCATGAACGCGCAGAGAGCTCAGGAAATATACGAATCATCCGACAGGATCGCCGTTCAGCTTGATGACGGTCAGTCGGTGTGGATCGAGAAAGTGGACGTCGCGAACGGCGTGGCTACCGTTCAGGTTGGCCAAAGTCCCACGAACACGCAAACGGTGGATGTGGAACGGCTTAAGGAGCATAACCACTGAAATGGATAACTATCGATCTCTCCGCGGCGCTTACTTTTTGAAAGTAGGTTGATCGCATGTTACAATGGGGTAAGTTCCATTATATCCCTTGAAGGAGTGATTGAGATGTATGATGTTGCTATTATCGGCGGAGGTCCCGCAGGCGCTAGCGCGGCGATTTACACCGCTAAATCCGGAAAGAAGACGATCGTGATCGATAACGATCAGAGCGTTACCAAACGCGCTTGGATCGAAAACCATTACGGAGTCGAAGGAATCGCCGGCCCGGAGCTCGTGGCGATCGGCAAGAAGCAAGCCGCCAAGTTCGGAGCGGAGTTCGTGACGGCGAAGGCGACGAAGCTGACGGCCGGCGACGGCTTCATTACGGTGGAGACGGACGGGGAAACCTACGAGGCGGGTCACGTCATTATCGCTACGGGGATGTTCTTGGATATCGCGGAAACGAGCGGCGTTCGCACGAAACCGGGAACGGAGCCGAGAATCAAGACGATCGTCGATTGCACGCCCGAAGGCAAGACAAGCCTCGATAACGTATGGGTTGCCGGTACGGCTGCGGGCGTCAGCATGCATACGATCATTACCGCCGGAGACGGGGCGAAAGTCGCCATCAACGTCATTAGCGAGATTAACGGCGAGCGGTATGTGGATCACGACGTTCTGAAAGTATAGGAAGACGCCGAAAGGCCTAGCCGTCGCAGCGATGCGGGGCTAGGCCTTTTGTTGCTTCATGTCTAATCATTATCCGATAAATTCTTGAACCCATTCGCCGTTATAATAAGCGACGCCGATCGTCGTGAAGTTCGCGCTCAGGATGTTGGCGCGGTGACCGGGGCTATTCATCCAAGCCGTCATGACTTCTTGCGGAGTACGTTGGCCTTTGGCGATATTTTCGCCGGCGTAGCGATAGCTGATGCCGTAGGATTTCATCATGTCGAACGGCGAACCGTAAGTCGGCGAGGTATGGTCGAAGTAACCTTTGTTATACATATCCTTCGCTTTGTCCAACGCCATTTTCGTCAATGTTGCGTTCGTTGACTTAAGCGCGCTTAGACCGGCTTTGGCGCGTTCTTGATTGACCAAAGATACGACTTGAGTCGCGAATTCGGAAGTCGCGGTCGTCGATCCGGTGCCACCGCTGCCTTGGCTAGGCTGCGAAGGTTTGGATGGAGTCGTTGGAGTCGTAGGCGTTGTCGGCTTGCTCGGTTGCGTCGGCGGAGTTGTCGGCTTGCTCGGTTGAGTAACCGTACCGCTTCCGCCCGTTCCGTTCGGGTAAAGGTTTTTGAAATATTGTTGCAACAGGGCGTTCAGATCGTAACCCTGTAAAGTGTATGTTTGCACCGTCGTAACTACCGTCGCGTTCGGAGTAGCTGCCGAAGCGGCGCCGACGCCCGCCGGAATGGAAATGGCCAATGCCAGCGTACCTAATCCAAGGATTTTCGTGAAGCTGCTTTTTTTGTGCTTATTCATGAGAAAGTTCCCCCTTAAGTTGTGTGTTGGCTCGGTCTATCTCAAAGTCTATCAGCAGTCGCATGCGAAAACATTCCATAAAATATGTAAGAAGCCCGGCGGATCGTGCGGAAAGACCGGAGCGGCGGGGAATTGCGCGGTTGAATTACAAAACTCTCATTCTCGGAAAATGGAAATATGGAGGTAGATAGAAGGGTTTGAAGGTTGAAAAAGCGAATACCTATTCGCATGATGAGAGGCTCTGATCATAACCATACAAGGAATGCGGGGGGATTAAATAATGAACGCGATACTGACAAAACGCGAGTACGAGAAGGCGCGGCAATTTCTGTTGACGAAGGCAAGGAAGCTGGAAGCGGCGCAATTCCATTATGAATTCGAGCAAGGTTCGGAAGACGAGGTGCTCCGGGAATTGCTGCGATATCAGAACGACGACGGCGGCTTCGGGAAGGGGCTCGAACCGGATCTGCGCTGCGAGGAATCTTCGGCGCTGGCAACGACGACGGCTATGCAGTCGCTGGTTAGACTAACCGAATCCGCGATTCCGTTAATAGAGCGTGCCATGCGGTACTTCCGGAATAGCTATTCGGATTCCGGCAACGGATGGGACATCATCCCGAAGGAAGCGGAGCAAGCGCCAAGGGCGATCTGGTGGGAGTACGGAGCGTTCAAGGATAATTGGGGAAATCCGAACGCGGAGATCGCCGGCTACTTTAACCGTTTTACTGATCTTGCCGGATCTCACGGTTCGGAGTTTGCCGATCGGCTGAACGGATATGCTTTGCGTCATTTGCGGGAGAGCTGCGATCTTCGCGAGATGCACGAGATGTTGTGTTACGTTCGCTGGCAGGAGACGCTTCCCGCGGAAACTCGTCATGAAATTTCGGGACAATTGGATGAGTTCGTCGACAACTGCGTCATAGCCGATCCGGGCGATCGCATCGGATACGGGGGTTATCCGCTGATGGTCGTTCAGAGTACGGAAGATCGCTACTATTCGAAATACGCCGACGTCCTCCCGGGCGATCTGGATCGTTTGATCGAGAGCCAGTCCGCCGAAGGATGCTGGTCGCCGAATTGGGCTTGGGGCCGATATGATGAAGCGTGGGAGACGGCGAAGATGGAATGGCAAGGCGTCCTCACGCTTCAAGCTCTGCGTACTTTGCGTAACTTCGGCCGGCTCGAACGGAACTAGCGGACGTTATCCCTTTCGCGGACCGAAATCGTCATGCAGCCCTTTCGGCAAATGCCTTTCCGGCCTTTGCATGTTCAACCCTGCCCCGATATAATGAAGGGACATTATGACGAAAAGGGTGACGCCGTGCCGTCTCAGGATGAATTCGCGCTTATACGCGACTGGAATGATGGCCGGCAATCCGAGGAATTCCTCGACTCCGCCGGAATCGTACTGGGCATTGGCGACGATGCGGCCGTCGTAAGCGGAGCTTCGGATCGGGAATGGCTTTTCGCCGTGGATACGATGGTAGAGGACGTCCACTTCCGAGACGATACGATGGGCGAAGCGGACGTGGGTTACAAGGCGCTAGCGGCCAACGTCAGCGATATCGCGGCGATGGGCGGCGTACCTAGGCAAGCGCTCGTATCGATTAGCGCGCCTCCGTCATGGAACGGCGAACGAATGAAGCGTTTGTACGACGGGCTTTACGAATGCGCGGAGCGATATGGCATCGCCATCATCGGAGGGGATACGACTTCGGCTCCCCGGCAGCTTGTCGTTAGCGTGACGATCATCGGAACGGTCGAAGTCGGCCGGGCGATTCGCAGGAACGGAGCAAAGCCCGGGCAGTCGGTGTTTGTGACCGGGCCTACCGGGTTGTCGGCAGCCGGACTTCATGGCTTGTTGAAACAGAGGGATAGATCGAAGGAAACGTCGGTTGAGGAAGCAATTCCGCAGAGGCTTGTCCTTTCCCATAGACGTCCGGCGCCATCGGTAAGAGCGGGACGAATCTTGCTCGAGACGGGCTGGGGTTCTTCCCTGAACGACGTAAGCGACGGACTGGCCAGCGAAGCTTGGGAGATTGCCGAAGCTTCGCAAGCGAGGCTTGTGCTTCGCGAACGAGCGTTGCCCGTTTCCGGAGACTTGGCATCCTATGCCGGCGCTCAAGGCGTGCGTCTGCTAGATTGGATGCTCTACGGCGGCGAGGACTACGTGCTGATCGGAACCGTCGATCGGATTCACGAACTAGCTTTGAAGGAACGTTTTCGGGCGGAAGGTCTCCCCTTGTTCATTATCGGGGAAGTAGAGTCCGGGACGCCCGAAGTTGTGCTGGAGACGGCTTCCGGTACGCGCAAACCGCTCCGCAAGGGCGGTTATAATCATTTTCCGAAGGGATAACGTGGGATGATGCAGGGGAAACAGACGGACGGGGATTCGACGATCTATGTTCGGGTAGCCGGTACCGTGGAGGACACGGTCGCTTTCGCGGAAGAGCTCGCCCGATTGGCGGGACCGGGAAGCGTTCTGGCGTTGGACGGCGATCTTGGCGCGGGCAAAACGAGATTTGCCCAAGCGTTCGCGGCCGCGATCGGCGTGAAGGGGATCGTCAACAGTCCGACCTATACGATAATTAAAGAATACGAAGGGGACAAGCTTCCCTTCTACCATATGGACGTGTACCGTCTATCTCTCGAAGAGGCGGACGAACTGGGGCTCGACGAATATTTCCATGGCCAAGGCGTTACGCTGGTCGAATGGGCTTCCCTTATCGAGCCGATATTGCCGCCCGAACGCTTGCACATCCGATTGGAAACGACGGGGGCGGAGTCGCGCCGTATTTACTGTCGTCCGGTCGGAAGCGAATATGCGGGCTGGTGCGAACGATTAAAGCTCGACAAGTCAGACGGGGAAGGAGAATCGACGACATGAGCACGCAAGACAGAACCGGTAACAGCGAATCCAATCCGAATGTAACGATACTCGCTTTCGATACGTCGACGGCGGCATTTGCCGCGGCGATCGTAAGGGACGGGGTGCGGTTGGATGCTACGATTTCCTTCACCGAGCGGAATCATTCGGTCAAGCTATTGTCCGAGATCAAGGAATTGCTCGGCCGTAACGGGCTGCAAGGCAAAGATTTAGATGCTATCGCGGTAGGACAAGGACCGGGGTCGTATACCGGCGTTCGAATCGCGGTTACGGCTGCCAAGACGCTGGCTTGGACATGGGGTAAGCCTCTGATCGGCGTATCCAGCCTGGAAGCTCTCGCATTAGGGGCGTGGTCCGAGCTTCGAGAAAACGGAACGGATGTCGCGGAGCTTGGTGAACGAGCTTGGATCGTTCCGCTCATGGATGCAAGGAGAGGACAAGTATATACGTCCCGTTACTTGGTGGATCGAACGGGTAGCTGGGAACGTGCGGACGGCGACGGCATAAGGTTGATCGAGGATTGGTCGAAGCAGCTCGGACATCAGGCGGCGTCCGCTGACGGGAAGGGTTCGCCGTCTGTCTGGTTCGTCGGCGAGATCGGCGCGACCCAGCAGACCGCGATTGAACAAGCGCAGCTGGAAACCGATGTCCGCTTGCGGACGCTGGCCTGCGAGATGAGCGCCGTCGCCGTCGGCCAACTTGCCGGAATTCGATATCGGCAAGGCGAAAGAGACGACGTTCACGGGTTCGTCCCGAATTACACGCAGTTGGCGGAAGCGGAAGCGAAGCTGCTGGCGGTATCGCGGGGAGAGTGACGAAGTGGAATACCGTTTGATGAATTTGAACGACATCGCGGCCATCGTCGAGATCGAACGCGAAGCTTTTACTGCGCCATGGTCCGCGGAAGCGTTCCGCAACGAACTGACGAATAACCTGTTCGCCAAATATATGATCATGGAGCTGGACGATCAGATCTTAGGCTACGGCGGGATGTGGCTCATTATCGACGAGGCGCATGTCACGAACATTGCCGTCAAGGAAAAGCATCGGGGAATGGGGTATGGGGAGAAGCTGCTCCGGGAAATGATGCGGACGGCTTATTTCCTCGGCGCCAGGAGAATGACGCTTGAGGTTAGGGTATCCAATGAAATCGCGCAGTCCTTATACCGTAAATTAGGATTTACGCCTTCCGGCGTTCGACCCGCTTATTACTCGGATAATCTAGAGGACGCGCTCATTATGTGGGCGGATCTCTTGCCGGGCGAGGGCGAGGACGCGGAATACGAAGAGCTTGCAGAGGGGGAAGAGGCATGAGCGAAACGACGAACACGGCAGCATCCCCTTCGGATCATATAGAAAATCAGGAGCTTCCGGATAGCGGTTATTTGCTGCTGGCTATCGAGACGAGCTGCGACGAAACATCCGTAGCTGTCGTACGGAACGGCCGGGAAGTTCTTTCGAATATCATATCCAGCCAGATCGACACGCATCGCCAATTCGGAGGCGTCGTTCCGGAGATCGCTTCCCGTAAGCATGTCGAGAGCATGACTTTGATTATCGAAGAAGCGCTACGGGAAGCGCAAGTCGAATTGCCCGACATCGACGGAATCGCGGTAACCCAAGGGCCCGGATTGATCGGAGCTCTTCTCGTCGGCGTCGTGGCGGCGAAGAGCTTGGCGATGGCGCTAGACGTGCCTTTGATCGGAACCCATCATATCGCGGGTCACATTTACGCCAATCATCTGGTCGGGGACATCTTGTACCCGGCGATCGCGTTAGTCGTATCCGGCGGACATACGGAAATCGTGCTCCTCGAGTCGGAGGGCAAATTCCGCATGATCGGCCGGACGAGGGACGATGCGGTGGGCGAAGCATACGATAAAGTGGCGCGTGCGCTGCGTTTTCCTTATCCCGGCGGACCTTACGTCGATCGACTCGCGCAAGAAGCGACCGAGGAGGTCGTCTTGCCGCGCTCCTGGCTGGAGCCGGACTCGTACGATTTTAGCTTCAGCGGGTTGAAATCCGCCGTGCTGGCCGAGATCAATCGTTCCCGGATGAAAGGGGAGACGCCGGAGTTCTCGGCTTTGGCGAGAGGCTTCCAGCAGTCGGTTATCGACGTGGTGACGGGAAAAGCGATCAAGGCGGCGAAGGAATTCGGCGCCAGGCAGATGCTGCTTTGCGGCGGAGTGGCGGCTAACAAGGGACTGAGGACCAAACTGACGGAGCTGTGTGCGGAAGTGGGACTGCCACTGCTTATTCCGCCTAACAAGCTTTGCACGGATAACGCGGCCATGATCGCCGCGGCCGCGGATATGAAATGGCGCAGAAAGCAGTTCTCGTCGCTCGACTTGAAGGCCGAAGCGGTCATGTCGTTGGAAGAATGGTCGGTCTAACCCGGCGCTTCGCGAAAAAAAGTGCGGCTGGGGAATTGACAGACTATTTTTTGGTGAATATAATAAGACCAATCCCCGAGGGGAGCATAACACAACAAACGCGATGAACAGGAACAGTAGGGCAAACCCGGATATCAGAGAGCTGCGGGACGGTGCAACGCAGCGGATGGGAACCCGAAACTCACCTGGGAGCGGATGAGTGGAACTTGCGATGCCGTTAACGGCCCAAGCGTACATTCATACGGTTAACCCCCGTGAAGAGGTCCAAGCGGATATTTCCTGCCTGCCCTTTGCGGAATGGCGAACGGAAATGTCAACGAGAGTGGTACCGCGGATGGCTAATTAGCCCACCGTCTCTTATTCAGAGACAGTGGGCTTTTATATTTTTTACGCAATGAACGGGAGCAGTAAGCTTTCATCGGGTCCAGAGAGCTGCGGGGTGGTGCGACGCAGCCGATGAAGAAAGCCGAACTCGCCCGGGAGCGGAGCGGTGGAAAGGAATCGGCCGGAAGGACGATCCCGCGTACGTCGCTACGGTTGGCCCTCGATATCGGGCGCTCGCTGCTTTGGTCGACCGAACGACCGGAGAAGCGCACAAGTGGGAGAAACGTTCGTCCGTCGGAAGACGAACGCCTCCAAGCGGAGTGGTACCGCGGCGGCCTTAAAGCCCGTCGTCTCTAGCCTTAAGAGACGACGGGCTTTTTGCGTTATCCGGCGGAGGCAGGCAGCGCACCTGCAACCCCCGTTTCGACCGGTCCGGCGTTCTCTTGGATTGATCCGACATCCCTTACGGGATCCAAATCTAAGGAGGATGTACCCCTATGACAACGAACATGAACGTAAACTCGAACGTAAACGCAAATGAAAACGTGAATGAAGCCAAACGCCGCATCCAAATCTTCGATACGACGCTGAGAGACGGAGAGCAGGCGCCTGGCGCTTCCATGAAACCGGAGCAGAAAATCGTCATCGCCCGCCAACTGGCGCGACTGGGCGTCGACGTCATCGAGCCGGGCTTCCCGATTTCCAGTCCGGGAGAGTTCCAAGCGATACAGCAAATCTCGCGGGAGATTCAGAACGTGGAAATCTGCGGATTCGCGCGTTGCATGAAAGCCGATATCGACGCCGCCGTCGCGGCTACGCAGGATGCGGCCCGTCGCAGGCTTCACCTGTTCATCTCGGCTTCCCAAATCCATCTCGACTTCCAATTGCGCAAAACGCAGGATCAAGTGGTCGAAATGCTGCGATCCATGGTTGCATACGGCAAGCAATTCGTCGATCAAATCGAATTTTCTCCGATGGACGCTTCCCGTTCCAGCGAGGAATTCCTGTTCCGGGTCGTAGAAGCGGCCATCGAAGAAGGCGCGACGATCATTAACATTCCGGATACGATGGGGTATGCGCTGCCGGAGGAATTCGGTCCGTTGTTCACGCGGGTACGGCAAGGCGTTAGGGGCGGAGACAAAGTCGTCTACAGTACGCACTGCCATAACGACTTGGGCTTGGCCGTCGCGAATAGCTTGGCTGCCATCCGGCATGGCGTCACTCAAGTCGAAGTCAGCGTGAACGGGGTCGGCGAACGCGCGGGCAACTGTTCGCTGGAGGAGCTGGTCATGGCGATCGAGACGCGCGGCGAGTCCATGGGCGTCGAGACTGGCATCAACGTCGAGCACATTTACGAAACGTCGCGCATGGTCAGCCGCACGATGCATTTCCCGATCTCGTTCAATAAGCCTATCGTCGGCCGCAATGCGTTCCAGCACGAATCCGGAATCCATCAGGACGGTTTGCTGAAAAACCGCAATACTTACGAGATCATGGATCCGGAAGCGATGGGCATTCCCCGCAGCATGATCATTCTCGGCAAGCATTCCGGCCGCCACGCGATCAAACATCGCGTATCGGAGTTCGGCATTAAGCTGGGCGAGTCCGAGATAGAGGACCTGTACAACCGGTTCAAGGAAAAAGCCGACGAGCTCAAAATCGTGACGGACGACGTGCTGATGCAATTGGTCGGAGAGTCGACGGATACGATCGTACAGCCGTTCAGCTTGGTCGACTTGCAGGTGTTGGCGGGTTCCAACCGTTCTCGGATCGCGTCCGTAACGATCTATGACTCGGAGAACGAGACGGAACGGACATACACGGGATCGGGAGAAGGGCCGCTTGAAGCCGTCATCCAATGTATTCGCGAAGCGATGCCGGTCGACGCCGTGTTCGAGGATTTGGAGTTGCACTCCCTGTCGACGGGAGAGGACGCATCCGGAGAAGCGGTCGTTACGGTCGTTAGCGGAGGCCGCCGAAACATCGGATCGGCCATCCATAAGGACATCATCCTGGCTGCGGCGAAGGCGTACGTAGCGGCAGTGAATGGCGTCATCCTGACTCGTAAAATGCAAGAAGTTCGCAAGGAAGCTTCCGGAGAATAATTTTTCGGAACCTAGCGGCAGGGAGGGGGATTCGGTTGAGCGAGGCAAACGATAAAGTCATTCGTTATTACGGTTCGTTCGATGAATGGGGGCGCTTGGATCGCGAGCCGGTCGAATATCTCGTGAACGCCCATCACATCAAGGAAAACCTTTCCGGCTCCCGCCGGGTGCTCGACATAGGGGGAGGACCCGGGAAGTACGCGATTGCTTTGGCTCGGGAAGGGTACGAGGTCACGTTGGCCGATCTCTCCCCGAGACTCGTCGAGCAGGCTAGAATCAAGGCGAGGGAGTTCGGGGTAGAATCGCGTATGGGCGGCTTTCACGTGGCGGATGCACGAGATCTTAGCTTGTTCGAGGATGAACGGTTCGATGCGAGCTTGATGCTCGGACCGATGTATCATTTGCAGTCGTCGGAGGATCGTTTGTCGGCGGTCACGGAACTCAATCGCGTCACCAAACGCGGCGGCATTGTTTTCGTGGCATTTATGTCGCGGTTAAGGCACCTTGCGACCTCGTTGCTAGATCCGGTCGGATGGCGGCCGAACGATAACGCGAGGTCGATAACCGAGTTTATGGATACCGGGATGTTCGATCACAGCGACGAGGGACGTTTTACCGGCGCGTATTTCTCGGATATCGATTGGATAGAAGGTTATATGGAAGAGAACGGCTTCGAGAGCGTGAAGCTGATTGCCTCATCGAGCGTAGCGGGGGCGATGAAACCCGAGCAATGGGCGTACTGGCGTGACCGGGGAGAAGAGGAAACGATCCTGCGGATGGTGTTCGAAGCCTCGGAAAGCCCCTACTTGTTAGGAAGCTCATCGCATCTCCTCTACATCGGCCGAAAAAAATAGGTAACAGTCACGGGGCTGATCTTCATGGATTCTTATGAAGATTAGCCTCGTTAATGTTCGTAATGGGAAACCAACTACAGAGCACTCAGGAAACTCCGAGCAACCAATTAGTTTGACCAACTCCAACTACAGAGCACTCAGGAAACTCCGAGCAACCAATTAGTTTGACCAACTCCAACTACAGCGCACTAAGGTAACTCCGAGCAACCAATTAGTTTGACCAACTCCAACTACAGCGCACTCAAGTAACTCCGAGCAACTCCAAATGAACTCTGCCAACCTGTATTTTGTACAGCTACTTTTTGCGAATCTGTTGTTTTCGGAAAAAAACCTGTATTTCATACATGTAAAAACGTGTAATTGTGAGTTTTTCAAGCGAATAGCCTATTTCAAATGTACGATTCTCCAAGGCCCCCTAATTAAACTGGAGTCTTGTCCCCCAATTGAATTAGACTATTTGTATAGGGGAGGCGGACAGTATGCGTTTAGGGAAAGTGCTTGAGGAGAAACGAATGCAGAT
>NZ_RBZM01000007.1 GCF_003628305.1 Cohnella endophytica
TCAACTTATGTATCCGGTCTTAGCATTCGTTTCCGAATGTTATCCCGATCTTAGGGGCAGGTTGCCTACGTGTTACTCACCCGTCCGCCACTAACCTAGAAGTTAGCAAGCTAACTTCTAGATTCGTTCGACTTGCATGTATTAGGCACGCCGCCAGCGTTCGTCCTGAGCCAGGATCAAACTCTCCATAATAGTGAAGCCGAGGCTTCTTATTTAAGAGCCTTTGAGGCTCAATCTGTATTGCTGGTTTGTCTCCGCCGACTCGAAAGTCGACCTCGACGTTTGTTTGTTTCTTACGCTCAATGTTCAGTTTTCAAAGAACAATTCGTGTTTCGTTTTTCGTCGTCCGCGCTAACGGCGACTTGATTAATATATCACGCTGGGCGAACGAATGCAACACCTTTTTTCAACTTTTTTCTCAACTCTTTTAATTAGCATAAAGACCGGCAAGTCGGCACCCCCCAACTCCCCGGTCTTTATCCATTCCAAAGCTCTTATTTAGTAGAGAACACTTCGCAAATGAACAGCTGCCGATTCTGCGCCAGGTTCACGATCTGTCCGTTCAAGGACACCATTGGCCGCGTCGGATGGTTGCGATCGGAGAAGACGATCTCCCCGATGCTGCCATTGTTCAGTTTAACGAATACTCCGTTGTGGAATTGAGTGGTTCTTTCAATAAAGGTCTGCACGTACAAGGGGTCTAGCTTGCCAAAGGATCCCGAATGCAACTCCTCGAGCACGAGGTAAGGAGATTCCGCCTTACGGTAATTACGATTGGAGGTCATCGCGTGATACATATCGGCAATGGCCACGATCTTCGCGTAAGGGTGTATTTTCTCCCCTTTCACCTTCATCGGGTATCCGCTGCCGTCTATCCGTTCATGGTGCTGAAGCGCGGATAGCCATACCCCTTGATTCATCGACGCGATTCCTTCGAGCATCCTGAATCCGTATACCGTATGCTGACGCATTTCTTGGATTTCTTCCGCGCTTAGACGGGACGGCTTATGAAGAATCGCCGCATCCACCTTTACGTTGCCAATGTCATGCAGCAAACCTGCCATCGCGATAGGAAGCCAATCTTTCTCGGGGAACTTGTTCCACTTCGCGAGCATATAGGAAGTCATCGCGCTAAGCACGCTGTTGCGGACCAAGACGTCTATCGGTCCTACTGCCGGAGGAGCACTAAACGTCAGCACGTTATACTTGTCTAAATGCTCGATAAGCGCGCTTAAACCATTGCGCAATTCCAATACCGGAATTTTAAGTCCGGATCCAACCATCGACATAATGCGTTTAAGCAGCTTCTCCATTTCAAGAAATTGCTGTTGCAACGAAGAGAGCTTGGCTTCTGCCGTCGCGGCAGACTCCTCGGAGGCCGCATCGGCGCTCTGCTCTTCTAATCCGACACGTACGATATCGACGGACGGGATTAAGAAAGCGTGTAAAATTTCCTTATCCCGTTCCGATAAAGTCCGGCCTTGCTGCAGCAGCACGCTTCCGAGCGCGGTCTGAACGTCGCTGACTAACCGATCGCCAACTTGCGTTTGCGCTATCGGAATAACCGGCATGGTGCACCCCTCCCCTGGGCGACCCGGGAAGACGACTTATTCGTTGTCTTCCGTTCCGCCTTCTATTTCCTCAGAGTCTGAATCCGAATCTTCGCTTCGAGGCGCGCGTGCGACCGTCGCCACGGAATCGTCGTCCCTGATGTTGATCAATTTAACGCCCTGCGTAATCCGGCCCATCGTATTGATACCGGACATGCTCGTACGGATCAACGTTCCGGAGGAAGTCATGATCATCAAGTCTTCGTCGTCATGAACGACCTTCAGTCCGACGATAACGCCGTTCTTCTCGGTAACGTTCAAAGTCTTGATTCCTTTGCCTCCGCGGGTCTGAATCCGGTATTCGGTCATTGGCGTCCGTTTGCCGTAACCCTTAGCCGTTACGATCAATACTTCTTGATCCGGGTTAACGATATCCATATCGATTACTTTATCGTCATCGTCGAGCTGGATTCCTTTTACGCCGGTAGCCGAACGTCCCATTGCCCGGACATCTTGCTCCGAGAAACGAATGGACATCCCTTGGCTCGTTCCCATTACGATCTCGCGCTCGCCGTCCGTCAGCTTAACGCCGATCAGGTCGTCGTCTTCGCGCAAGGAAATCGCGATCAACCCGACTCTGCGAATGTTCGCGTAATCGTCGAGAGGCGTCTTCTTCACGATCCCGTTGCGGGTAGCGAAGAAGAGGAATTGATTCGGTTCGAACGATTCGACCGGAATGACCGCGTTGATCGTCTCGCCTTGCTCGATCTGAATCAAGTTGATGATCGGAGTTCCGCGAGCCGTACGACTCAAGTCCGGAATCTCGTAGGCTTTCATCCGGAACACGCGTCCTTTGTTCGTAAAGAACAATAGGTAGTGGTGAGTGTTGGAGACGAAAAGGTTCTCGATGAAGTCATCGTCCTTCGTGCCCATGCCCATGATTCCTCTGCCGCCGCGCTTCTGGCTGCGGTAGGTAGATACCGGCAACCGCTTGATGTAGCCGGTGTGAGTCATCGTGACGACAACGTCGTCGCGAGGAATCAGGTCCTCGTCCAGAATCTCGTCGTCGCTGACCGTAATTTCCGTGCGGCGCTCGTCGCCGTACTTCTGCTTAATCTCTTCGAGCTCGTCGTGAATGATGTCGTTCACGAGCTGCTCGTCGGCGAGAATCGCTTGGTATTCGGCGATCTTCTGCAGAAGCTCCGCATACTCTTGCTCGATTTTCTCGCGTTCCAAGCCGGTAAGGCGTTGCAAACGCATGTCGAGAATCGCCTGCGATTGGTCGTGAGACAAACCGAACCGCGCCATCAAGCCTTCGCGAGCTTCTTCCGTCGTTCGCGAAGCGCGAATGAGCGCGATGACTTCGTCGAGATGATCGAGCGCGATGCGGAGACCTTCCAGAATATGAGCGCGAGCTTGCGCTTTTTTCAGATCGTATTCCGTACGTCGGCGAATAACCTCTACCTGATGCTTGATGTAATGGTATAGCACTTCTTTGAGGTTCAACGTCTTCGGCTCGTTGTTCACGAGCGCGAGCATGTTCACTCCGAAGCTTGTCTGCATCTGGGTTTGCTTGTACAGGTTATTAAGCACGACCGTAGGCGTCACGTCGCGGCGCAATTCGATGACGATACGCATACCGTTGCGGTCGGATTCATCCCGAAGGTCGGTAATTCCGTCGATCTTCTTCTCGCGCACGAGCTCGGCGATCTTCTCGACGAGTCTGGCTTTATTGACTTGGTACGGAATCTCATGAACGAGGATGCGGGCTTTGCCGTTCGTCTCCTCGATCGTCGCCCGGGCGCGCATCGTTACCGAGCCGCGTCCGGTCGCGTAAGCTTGACGAATGCCTACCCGTCCCAAGATGAGTCCTGCCGTCGGGAAATCCGGACCCTTGACGTATTCCATCAAGTCGTACGGCGTTAATTCCGGATCGCGCAATAAGGCTTGAGTTCCTTCGATGACCTCCCGCAGATTGTGGGGAGGAATATTCGTTGCCATACCGACCGCGATACCGGTATTCCCGTTCACGAGCAGGTTAGGATATCTAGCCGGCAGAACGACGGGCTCCGATTCTTCGCCATCGTAGTTCGGCCGGTAATCGATCGTTTCTTTGTTAATATCGCGAAGCATCTCCATAGCGATCTTGGAGAGGCGAGCTTCCGTATAACGCATCGCTGCCGCGAAGTCGCCATCGACGGAACCGAAGTTACCGTGACCGTCAACGAGCATGTAGCGGAGCGAGAAATCTTGCGCCATCCTAACCATCGCTTCGTAGATGGAGGAGTCACCGTGCGGGTGATACTTACCGATAACTTCGCCGACGATTCTCGCCGACTTCTTATAAGGCTTATCCGGAGCCATTCCAAGCTCGGACATTGCATAGAGAATACGTCTATGAACCGGCTTCAAGCCATCGCGAACGTCCGGCAAAGCACGGCTGACGATGATGCTCATTGCGTAATCCATGAACGATTCCCGCATCTCGACCCCGATTTCGCGGTCGCGGACTTGGGAGCGTTGTTCTTCCGACATGAAGATCCTCCTTAACCAATATGCAAGCGAGTTAGAACTCGCCGTGGTTGACACACCGCAATGCGAATTCCGTCATAAATTACAAAATAAACAATAATTCCATTATACCATAATGCCGAAGGGAAAGGTTGGATGAACCCCTTATGCCGATTCAGCGCGTCCGAAGCAAGTGGGCCAAGACAGACGTACTCCTTGCTGATCCCGTCCTTCGCCAATACGTACCGGTAACGCTTCATTATCAGAGAACATCCGTCGAGAATTTGCTGGAGCACTTCGGAATGATCTACGTAAAACCCGTTTACGGTACTTTCGGATCCGGCGTTATCCGCTTGGAGAAAATACCGGGAGCGGATAATCCCTATCGCTTCCAATCCGGCGAGAAGAAATACGCTTTCTCTTCATTCGACGAGATGTTCCGAGTGCTGAGTCGAGTGAAGAAACCGAAGCCTTACCTTGTCCAACAAGGCATTCACCTGTTGAAACACGACGGAAGGAGATTCGATCTCCGAGTCATGGTACAACATAATCCGCGATCCCAGTGGGAATCCACCGGAATGATCGGGCGAGTCGCTCATCCCCGTAAGATCGTTACGAACTATCACGCGGGCGGAACTCCCTTACCCGTCGCCGTTTTGTTGAAAAATTACTTGTCCAAAGAAGATTTGAAACTATACGAGAGTCGGCTTCTAAAGTTCGGAGTCGTGATCGCCAATACCCTGTCCAAGAAATTTCCGAGGCTAAAGGAAATCGGAATCGACGTTGCCATCGATCAACAACTGAAACCGTGGGTGCTCGAGGTCAACACGTCACCCGATCCGTTCATATTCAAGAAGCTGCCTTCCCGTTCGGTCTTCCGCAGAATCTATGCTTACGCGATCTCTTACGGAAAGTTCAGAGTCCGCAAGCGCAAAGCTTAATCCGCAGGGGGTATCCCTAGGTAGAGATACCCCCTGTTTTCTGTTCGCATGACCTTATTCAAGTCGTGCTTAAATATCTAAATTCTTAACGTATTTCGCATACTGTTGGATGAATTCCCGACGAGGCTCGACGTTATCGCCCATCAAAGTATCGAACATAAGGTCGGCTTTAATCGCGTCTTCGATGCGTACTTGGAGCATCGTGCGGCTGTCCGGATCCATCGTCGTTTCCCAGAGCTGGGAGGCGTTCATTTCTCCCAATCCTTTGTAACGTTGGATGTTCAGCTTGGCGCCTTCTCCGAACTCCGCGATCGCGATATCCCGTTCCTTCTCGTTCATCGCATATCGAACCGTCTTGTTTCGTTCGATTTTGAAGAGAGGAGGCTGGGCAATGTAGACGTAGCCTTCTTCGATCAGCTTCCGCATGTAACGGTAGAAGAACGTAAGGATCAACGTGCGGATATGCGCGCCGTCGACGTCGGCATCGGTCATGATGATAATCTTGTGATACCTGGCTTTGGCAATATCGAATTCGTCGCTGATCCCGGTGCCGAGCGCCGTAATCATTGCTCTTATTTCCAAGTTGGACAATATTTTATCCAGTCTGGCTTTCTCGACGTTAAGAATCTTGCCTCGAAGCGGCAATATCGCTTGGAAATGACGATCCCGGCCCTGCTTGGCCGAACCGCCCGCCGAATCTCCCTCTACGATGTAAAGCTCGCTGATCGAAGCATCCTTGGATGAACAGTCGGCTAGCTTACCCGGCAGAGAACTGACTTCCAGCGCGCTCTTGCGGCGGGTAAGTTCACGCGCTTTACGCGCGGCTTCTCTCGCTCTTGCGGCTTGAAGACCTTTATCCATCACTTTGCGCGCGACGGACGGGTTCTCGTCCAAGAACTGTAGCAATTTCTCGC
Source organism: Cohnella endophytica (assembly GCF_003628305.1). Lineage (GTDB taxonomy): Bacteria > Bacillota > Bacilli > Paenibacillales > Paenibacillaceae > Cohnella > Cohnella endophytica. The sequence goes on from NZ_RBZM01000007.1 coordinate 5,917, forward strand.
TGAACAATGATTCTACGATACCGCGAACTTCGCTGTTACCGAGTTTCGTCTTCGTTTGTCCCTCGAACTGAGGCTCCGGAATTTTCACCGAAATGATCGCGGTCAAGCCCTCGCGGACGTCATCCCCGGACAAGTTGGACTCGTTTTCCTTCACGAAACCCATTTTGCGGGCATAATCGTTAATGATCCGAGTTAAAGCGCTCTTGAATCCGGATTCGTGGGTTCCGCCTTCGTGCGTATTGATATTGTTCGCGAAAGAGTACAAGTTCTCGGAGTATCCGTCGTTGTATTGCATCGCGATCTCGCATTGGATTTGATCCCTGGAGCCTTCCACATAGATCGGTTGCTCGTGCATCGTCTCGCGAGTGCGGTTCAAATATTGCACGAACTCTATGATACCGCCTTCGTAATGGAACGAATCGCTCATGCCCGTACGCTCGTCGCTGAGCGTGATCTCGATGCCTTTGTTCAAGAACGCAAGCTCGCGAATACGACCCGCCAACACGTCGTAATCATAGACCGTCGTCTCGGTGAAAATCTCCGTGTCCGGTTTGAACCGGGTCTCGGTTCCCGTTTCTTCGGTATCTCCGATAATCTTCAGATCGTATTGCGGCGCGCCGCGACGATATTCTTGTTGGTGAATATGACCGTCCCGTTTAACCGTGACGATTACTTGCTCCGACAAGGCGTTAACGACGGAAATCCCTACGCCGTGAAGACCGCCGGATACTTTATACCCTTCTCCTCCGAACTTGCCGCCGGCATGGAGAACGGTCATAACGACTTCTAGCGTCGATTTCTGGAGCTTGGTGTTAATACCGACCGGAATCCCCCGGCCGTTATCGATAACGGTGATGCTGTTGTCTTCATGTATGATAACGTTGATCCGCGTGCAGTAGCCGGCCAACGCTTCGTCGATACTATTATCTACGACTTCCCAGACGAGGTGGTGCAAGCCCTTGCCGCTGGTAGAACCGATATACATACCGGGACGTTTGCGTACCGCTTCCAAACCTTCCAGTACTTGAATCTGACTCTCGTCATACGTGTTTTGCTGTGAATTCACGGACAAACCTTCCACCGCCTTCTTTGCGTAACCGCTGCTGTTTAACGATACAGGAAGTACTTACCCTTCCAAAATGTGCGCCCTCTTCTTGAGCGTGGACGTGGAGATGGGGGAGTAATAAACTTTATGCTCCGTTACAACAATCGATTTAGGATCTTCTTCCCCGATCGTTTCCACTTCTTTGTTCTTCTGCGCATGCACGACGAACTGCCTCGACAGCTTGGAAGATTGCTCAATGGAAATATCAAAAATAGCCACGAGCTGCGACGTTCGTATTATTTTTTCCCCGCCCAGATGAATGTACACGGAGTTCCTCCTAATCTTAGCGCAGCAATTGGCCGTTTCTCACATGAAAGAGAGAAGCATCCTTCAAGCGACTCATGTTAACGCTCTCCAAGCCCGTCGTCGTAATAAAAGTCTGGACCCGGCTTTGGAACGTCTCTATAAGCTGAGTTTGACGGGTTTGATCCAATTCCGACAGAACGTCGTCCAATAATAACAATGGGTATTCTCCGATTTCCTCGTGCATGAGCTCCAATTCCGCCAGCTTAAGCGATAGGGCCGCCGTGCGCTGCTGTCCTTGGGATCCGAACGATTGCACGTCCTTGCCGTTAATGGCGAAGCTAAGATCGTCCCGGTGAGGGCCGGTTAAGGTCATGCCTCTCCTGAATTCCTGTTCCTTGCCTTGTGATAACTTTAACATAAATTGTTCGAATAAAGAAGATTGATCTTGGTTATCTATACCAGAAGCATTGCCGAACGAAGGCTTGTATTCCACGGTGAAACGTTCGTTGCCTCCCGTAATGCCGGCATGGATTTTCTCCGCCCAACGTTGCAGATGTATTATAAAGGTTTTCCTTTTTTGCATCATTTTAACACCCGTCGTCGCAAGCTGCTCGTTCCACACGTCCAGCATTTCCGGCGAAGCCTTGCGTATGTCGGTCGACTTCAGGTAATTGTTGCGCTGCTGGAGGATTTTCTGGTACTGCTGCATGTCGTACAAATAACCGGGATGCACCTGGCCGATTTCCATGTCCATGAAACGGCGGCGCACGCCCGGTGCTCCCTTGACGATATCGAGATCTTCGGGCGCGAACAATACGACGTTCAGCGTACCTACGAAGCTGCTCAGCTTGCGTTGCTCCAAGCCGTTGATCTTAGCTTTCTTCCCTTGGGAGGACAGTTGCAGCTCAAGACTCACGTCGCCGTGTTTTCTGGCCATTTGCGCCTTGATGGTCGCCGCGCTCTGATTCCAGCCGATCAGTTCTTTGTCCTTGGACGTCCGATGGGACTTCGTCAAAGACAACACGTGGATCGCTTCGATCAGATTGGTTTTCCCTTGGGCGTTGGGGCCGATGAAGATGTTGACCCCGCCCTGCGTCGACAGCTTGAGCGAATCATAGTTCCGATAACCTTGAAGCTCCAACGAATTCAATTGCATCGATTAATCCCTCTCCAACCGTCGTAGGGAGACGCCGGTCCGCGCTTCCGGTTTAACGGATGACGACCGAGAACGAGCCGAAGCCTTCGACTTCGATCTCGTCTCCGACTCTTAGCTTGCGCCCTCTGCGGTTGTCGGGCTCCCCGTTGATCCTTACGCTTTTCTCCTGGAGGAAGTGTTTGACTTCTCCTCCGGTACCGATGCATTCCGCAAGCTTCAGGAATTGTCCCAACGTAATATATTCCGTCGATATTCCGATTTTCTTCATCGTATGCCCCTCAGTTCGTAGTCCGGTAAGGAAGAATGAGATGCAGGCTGTGCTCGTGGTCGTTCGGGCGAATGATGATCGGACTCATTGCCCCGTTGAAGCCGATGAACAGCTCCTCGCTGTCGATAACCTTCAACACGTCCAGCATGTATTTGGAGTTAAACGCGATTTTTAACGGTTCTCCGCGCATCTCCGTCACGGTTAATTGCTCCGTAACTTTTCCGAGCTCCGAGGAACTGGAGGAAATCTCGATACCTCCGTTGTCGGTCGTAATGAGACGGACGATATTCGTTTTCTCTTCCCTGGAGAGAAGGTAGGCACGGTCGATCGAGTCGCTGAGCGATTTGGTGTTCAGGACGAGTTCTGTTTTGAATTGCTGCGGAATAATCTTGGAAGTATCGGGATAAGTTCCGTCCAGCATCCTCGAATAGAACAGAACGTTGCCTAGCTTGAACAACACTTGGTTCTCCGCAACGACGATATCTACCATGACGTTCTGGTCGGGAACGATTTTCGCCAGTTCGTTTAAGGTCTTGCCCGAGATTACGATATTGGAAAAACGAACATCGTACAATTCGACGGTTGCCGAACGGCTCGCTAACCGATGACGGTCCGTGGCCACGAATTTATATATGCCATCCTGCAAGTTCCAAAGTACGCCCGTAAGAATCGGAGTCGATTCGTTCGTCGTTACGGCGAATACCGTCTGCCGAATCATGTCCCTCAGCAAATCTCCCGGAATCGATACGACTTGATCTTCTTGTACGGAAGGAAGGACCGGGAATTCTTCCGGATCCAATCCGACGAGTTGAATTTCCGTCGCTCCCGAAGTAATCAACGTCTGGAACCTTTCCCCGACTTCGATATGAACTTCTTCATGAGGAAGCTTCTTGACGATTTCCACGAAAAATTTGGCCGTAAGCACGACGCTGCCCGTTCTCGTAACGGTAGCAATCGTCTTATTAGGCGTTTCAAGTGGAATAAAGCTTTGAATGGAAATATCGGTATCGCTTGCCGTTAACGTAATTCCGGACAGGCTGGCATCTAATTTAATTCCGCTAAGAATCGGGATCGTCGTTCTTGAAGCGACGGCTTTCGATACGTGTTGAATGGCTTCGTTAAGCTCGCCGCGCAATATCGTGAATTTCATCGGTTCACCTCGTCGTTTATGCGTATATTGTAGCATGTTTAAATCTTTAAGTCGTAGTAGGGGCGGTGAATATGTGGATAAGCTCGAAAAAGCTCGAAAACAACGCCTATCCACATGTGGATGCTTTGTGCATAGGCGTCGCTGTCGAATTACGTTAAATTTTTGATTCTTTCGGTCAAGCTGTTGATAATTTTGTATAAATCCTGATCCACTTTAAGCAGCTGCGAAATCTTCTCGTGGGCATGGATAACGGTCGTATGATCCCGGCCTCCGAAAGCGTCTCCGATCTTCGGAAGAGAGTAGTCCGTCAGCTCCCGAGACAGATACATCGCGATCTGCCTAGGGAAGGCGACCGCTTTCGTCCGTTTGCGCGCCTTGAAGTCTTCGAGCTTGAGGCCGTAGTAGTCGCCGACGCGCTGCTGGATGTCCTGCATCGTGATTAATCGATTGCGTCCGGTCGGGAGGATGTCCTTAAGCGCCTCTGCCGCCAGATGAGCGGAAATATCCTGATTCGTGAGCGAGGAGTAGGCGACGATCCGAATGAGGGCGCCTTCCAGCTCGCGAATGTTGGAGTCGATCATGTTGGCGATATACATCATCGCTTCGTTCGGGATATCGAGATTTTCCGCCTTCGCTTTTTTGCGCAGGATGGCGATCCTCGTCTCCAGGTCGGGCGGTTGAATATCGGTGATCAGTCCCCATTCGAACCGGGATCGAAGCCTTTCTTCGAGCGTCGGAATCTCCTTGGGCGGGCGGTCGCTCGAGATGACGATCTGCTTATGCTCTTCGTGCAGCGCGTTAAAGGTGTGGAAAAACTCTTCCTGCGTTCCCTCTTTACCGGCCAAAAATTGAATATCGTCGATAAGCAGCACGTCGATGTTGCGATACTTGTTGCGGAAGCTTTCGCCCCGGTTATCGCGAATCGCGTTAATGAATTCGTTGGTGAATTTCTCGGAGGAAAGATACAAAACCTTCATATGAGGGTTATGTTCGAGAATATAATGCCCGATCGCGTGCATGAGATGGGTTTTGCCGAGTCCTACGCCTCCGTACATGAAAAACGGGTTGTAGGATTTAGCGGGCAACTCGGCGACGGCAAGCGATGCCGCATGAGCAAATCGGTTGGCCGCGCCGATTACGAACGTGTCGAACGTATATTTCGGGTTTAACATGTGCATCATCGGTTCTTCTGCTACTTGAACGCGGTTGGCGGGATTCGCCTGGGCGGGTTCCGCCGGTTCCGCGGGACGAACTTCTTCTATAGAAAACTTAACATCCACGGGTCTGCCGATATATTCGGAAAGCGTCGAGGATACCAGTTTCGTATAACGCGTTTCGAGCCATTCAACGGCAAACGTCGTCGGCGCGGTTACGATGACCGCGTTATCGCTTAAGAAGGAAGCTTTCGTCGCTTTGAACCAGGTGTCGAAGCTGGGCTTGCTTAGCTTCGTTTGGATGACCGACAACACTTGTTGCCAGACCTCGTTGTTGTGGTTGTCCACGACAATTTCTCTCCTTTATTCCATCGTAAGGACAAAAAAGAAGCGGAAAACTTGCAGCCGCTCTTCTGTCCGGCCAGTTATCCACACAATTCCCTGAATTAATATTGGGGATGTCCACTGAAATGGGGTTTGTTCACAAAGTTATTCACAGGCTGTTGATAAAAGAAAGGGAAAAACATGTAATCCACCGCTAAAGTCATGACTAATCATAGCAGACAAACCCGCTTTATTCAACGGATTTCGCCTTGTTATCCACAATTTCAATAACTTGTGGACGAAAACTGTGCACAGCACAAGATATTGTTGATAAGATGTGCGATGCTTCGACATTGTTCACCAATGTTCATTCACATGGTTATTATTTATTCACATGTGCATAAGTAAAAAGTTGGGGAAAGGGCAGATCATTGACTTTTTGGGCGGTTCGTGGTTTAATAAATGGACGTGAGTTTTTAAGTAAGGGGGTTGGAATCATGGGTCCTACATTTAAGCCGAATGTAAGCAAACGCAAGAAGGTTCACGGTTTCCGTAGCCGCATGAGCTCGAAGAACGGTCGTAAAGTTCTCGCTGCTCGTCGTCAAAAAGGTCGCAAAGTATTGACAGCATAGAACGAAAGACCACTCGACGTGGTCTTTTTTTCTTTAGTAGTTAGTTCCGGATAAATGGAGCGGTGTGGGATGCATAGAAAGCTGCGCCTTCGGAAACGGGAAGATTTCAATAAGGTGTACCGGTATGGCCGGTCGTTCGCCAACTCGCAATTCGTGGTTTATTGGCGGAAGAGATCGGATCGAGGCACCTTTCGCATGGGCGTATCGGCCAGCAGCAAACTCGGCGGCGCGGTCGTGCGCAATCGACTAAGGCGTATGGTGAAGGAAATCGTCAGATTAAACGCGCCGAAGCTGCTGGATGAGATGGATTTGGTCTTGATCGTGCGGAAGCCTGCGCTTTCTCTTCATTATAAGGAGATGGAAGGCAGCATCTTGCACGTGCTAAGAAAATCCGGTTTGCTCAAGGGTTCAACTCCGAGCAATCAAGGTAGACAACCGTCCCAGGGCAGAGGAACCCGGCCGAATAATCGAAATAATAAACAAGGCAAATAAGCTAAGGCAGCTATGGCAAGCCTTAGCTTTTCTTTGCCTTTCTTCTTATGGTATAGTGAACATGAATAGTTGTATGAAGGGACTGCCAGGTCCTACGCTTGAAAATCGAAGTTAACATTACGGCATGCCGGGCGTTTATGAGGGGAGTTTTTGGTTTTGTTGCGAAATCGCAAATGGTGGATTATTCTTGGCGCATTGTCGATGATGATGCTATTGTCGGGTTGCTCTCCGCAGACGGCAGCGATGCACACGGCTGAGATGGCGGATAGCCATTCATGGTGGACGCGTAACGTCGTGTATTGGTTCTCGTTCATGTTGGACAAGTTCGCGGAGTGGTTCGGCGGTTCCTACGGGCTATCGATTCTATTGCTTACCATTATTGTAAGGACGCTGATCCTTCCATTAATGATTAAACAATACAAGAACACGCAAGCTATGAAAGTATTGCAACCGGAAATGAAGAGGGTCCGCGAGAAATTCAAGGACGATCCTAAGAAGCAACAAGAAGAAATGATGAAGCTGTATCAGACGCATCAAGTTAATCCGCTAGCCGGATGTTTACCGCTTATCGTTCAGATGCCGATCTTCATCGCATTGTATAATTCCATCTATAAGAACGTCGCGATTCGCGAGCATACGTTCCTCGGATTCGAGCTTGGATTAACGCCTAACAATTCCGGGCACTGGTACTATTACCTCGTTCCGATCGTAGCAGCGTGCACGACTCTAATCCAGTCGATGATGATGGCGCAGCAACAGACGATGGTCGGCCCTATGAAAGGGCTCATGTACGTATTCCCGATTATGATTTTCGTAATGGCGATTAACTTCCCTGTCGCATTGCCGTTGTACTGGATTTACAGCAACATCTACACGATTACGCAAAACTATTTCATGTATAGAAATTCGCCTAAGACAGATACCGATAACGACAAGAATGGCGATAACCCTCCAAAAAAGAAAAAGCCTAACCCAAGCGGTAAAGGTAAGGGGGCCCGTGCGAAATGAAAATGCTCCTGGCATCGGGAAAAACGGTAGAAGATGCAGTTCGTAGCGGTCTAGCCCAATTGGGCGTGCTAGAGGACCGGGTGAACGTTACGGTATTGGAGCAACCAAGCAAAGGGTTGTTCGGGCTCATTGGAGCCAGAGAGGCAAAAGTACAGTTGGATTTATTGCCGGACGGCGTAGAAGAAGCGATTAAGTTTCTTCGCGAAACGTCGGCGGCAATGGAACTTACCGTTTCTGTTGAACGGATAGACGAGAATGAAGCAGTTCGGATTAATATTTCGGGCTCCGACTTAGGCATTCTAATCGGTCGACGTGGACAGACATTGGATTCTCTGCAATACCTGGCGAACATCGTGGCTAACCGCCACTCGGATCATCATCTTCGAATCGTGCTCGATGCGGAGCAATTTCGTGAACGCCGTCGCCAGACGCTTGAAGCGCTGTCCGAACGAATGGCCATGCGGGTTATCCGTACGCGTAAAGAAATCGTGTTGGAACCGATGACTTCCCAAGAACGCAAGATCATTCACGCCAAGTTGCAAGGCAATCCGAACGTGAAGACTTACAGTCAGGGAGACGAACCGAATCGTCGAATCGTCATCGCTTTGAAGTAATTGAATGAAACCGCGCAATGGCTTCCGCAACGTTGGGGGGTCATTGCGTTTTTTGTATGAGGGCTCGGATAGGAAAGAGGGATGGGGATGAATGAAGATACGATTGCGGCGATTGCGACGGCCTTAGGAGAAGGCAGTATTGCCGTCGTTAGGGTGAGCGGTCCGGCCGCGGTGGATACGGTAGCCAAGGTTTTTAAGTCCAAACAGGATTTGCGCGAAGTCGCTAGCCACACCGTGCAATATGGTTGGATAATCGATCCGCATAATGGTAATGTATTGGATGAAGTACTCGTGACGGTCATGAAAGGACCGAGATCGTTTACGGCCGAGGATGTCGTCGAAGTTAGCACGCATGGCGGTATCGTGGCAGTGAAGTCGGTTCTGGAGTTGATTGTCCGCCATGGGGCAAGATTGGCCGAACCGGGGGAATTCACGAAGCGTGCGTTCCTGAACGGGCGCATTGATTTGTCGCAAGCGGAAGCCGTTATCGATCTGATTAGGTCTAAGTCGGACCGTGCATTCCAAATCGCGCGCAAGCAAGCGGATGGCTCGTTGTCCAAGCAGATTATTCCGATGCGCCAGAAGCTGATCGAGTTATTGGCGCACGTCGAAGTCAATATTGATTATCCCGAACATGACGTGGAAGACGTCACTGCGGATTTGATCCGCGATCATTGCGGGTCGGCATTGTTGCAAGTTCAACAGCTGTTAAATCGCGCGAATGAAGGCAAAATATTAAGAGAAGGCATTATGACGGTTATCGTAGGTCGCCCTAATGCCGGCAAATCCTCTTTGCTTAATGCTCTTGCTCGGGAAAATAAAGCGATCGTGACGGATATTCCGGGCACGACCCGCGATATCGTGGAGGAATCCGTATCGATATCGGGCATACCGCTCAGGTTGCTGGATACGGCCGGCATTCGCGAGACGAGCGATAAGGTGGAACAAATCGGCGTAGAAAGATCGCATGGCGCGCTGAACGACGCGGATCTGATTCTCCTTGTACTGAATCATCATGAGCCGCTTCACGAAGACGAGAAAAAGCTGCTTGAGCAACTGAAGGATCGTCCAACGATCGTAGTCATAAACAAGATCGATCTTCCGGGTGAGCTGGAGATCTCGGAAGTCGAACAGGATTATGCAAAAGAACGCATCGTGTACTTGTCGGCTAAGGAAGGCAACGGCATCGAGGAATTGGAGAAAGCGGTATCCGGTTTATTCTTCAGCGGGGCCGTCGAATCCGATGATATCACTTACGTAAGTAACGCGAGGCATATCTCCTTACTTCATCAAACGAAGTGCTCGTTAGAGGATGCCATTAACGCAACATACGAAGGCGTGCCGATCGATCTGATTCAGATCGACATCGCGGCGTCTTGGGAGTCGTTAGGTCAAATTCTTGGGGATGCTGCGGGCGATTCGTTGCTGGATCAGATTTTCTCCCAATTCTGTCTTGGTAAATAAATATCGCAAGTAGAAAGCGAGGAGGATTGAAAATGGGTTTTCATGCGGGTGATTATGACGTCATCGTAATCGGAGCCGGACATGCGGGTTGCGAATCCGCTTTAGCCGCGGCCAGAATGGGCTGCGAAACGCTATTATTGACGATTAATCTGGATATGGTCGCGTTCATGCCGTGTAATCCTTCGGTAGGCGGACCGGCGAAAGGTCACGTCGTGCGGGAGATCGATGCTTTGGGCGGAGAAATGGGCCGGAATATCGACAAGACATTTATTCAGATGCGAATGCTGAATACGGGGAAAGGTCCGGCCGTCCATGCGCTGAGAGCGCAAGCGGACAAATTCCTGTATCAACATTCAATGAAGGAAACGATCGAGAACACGCCTAAATTGACAATGCGTCAAGGGTTAGCTGAAGATTTGATCATGGAAGACGGTTCATGCGTCGGCGTCGTTACGAAAACGGGTGCCGAGTATCGTTCCAAAACCGTCGTATTAACGACCGGAACGTATTTGCGCGGCAAAGTCATCTTGGGCGAATTAATGTACGAGAGCGGACCGAACAATCAGCAACCTGCCATTAAATTGTCCGAAGCGCTTAAACGTAACGGCTTGCAATTGGCGCGGTTTAAGACGGGAACGCCTCCGCGCATTCACCAAGATTCGATCGATTTCAGTAAAACGGAAATTCAACCGGGGGATGCGAATCCGAAGTATTTCTCTTACGAGACGGAGTATATGGCGCATTCGGAGGAACAACTCCCTTGCTGGCTCACGTATACGTCCGAAGAGACGCATCAGATCATTAACGATAACTTGCACCGGGCTCCCATGTTCTCCGGATTAATCGAAGGAACCGGTCCGCGTTATTGTCCTTCTATTGAAGACAAAATTGTTCGGTTCGCGGACAAACCGAAGCATCAGATTTTCCTCGAGCCGGAAGGACGCAATACGAAGGAGTATTACGTACAAGGCTTATCGACGAGTATGCCCGAAGATGTGCAACTGAACATCTTGCGCTCGATTCCGGGTCTGGAGAAAGCCGAAATGATGCGTACCGGTTATGCGATCGAGTATGATGCGGTCGTCCCTACGCAGCTATGGCCTTCTCTCGAAACGAAAGTCGTTCCCAACCTATTCACCGCAGGCCAGATTAACGGAACATCCGGTTATGAAGAAGCGGCAGGGCAAGGGGTCATGGCCGGGATTAATGCGGCGCGTAAGGCCAAGGGCTTGGAACCGGTAATCATCGATCGTTCTAAGGGATACATCGGCGTTATGATCGATGATCTCGTAACCAAGGGAACCAATGAACCCTACCGGTTATTAACATCCCGCGCGGAATACCGTCTGTTGTTGCGTCATGACAATGCGGATTTGCGGTTGACTCCTACCGGCTACGAGATCGGTTTGATTACGGAGCAGCGCTATCAGAAGTTCCTTGAGAAGAAGGCGCGCGTCGAAGAAGAAATCAATCGATTGAAGGAAACGAAATTCCGTCCGGACGAAGCGGTTCAAGCGATGCTGGCAGAAGTCGGATCAACTCCATTGAATAACTCGATTGACGGATTAACGTTGCTGCGCCGTCCAGAAATATCTTACGGCAACTTGGAGAAAATCGCTCCATCCCCGATCGAATTGTCGAATGACATTAAGGAACAAGTCGAGATTCAGATTAAGTACGCGGGATATATCGAGAAACAGCAGCTTCAAGTCGACCGAATGGAGAAAATGGAGAAAAAACGCATCCCGGACAATATCGACTACGACATTATTCATGGCTTAGCTATGGAAGCGAAACAGAAGCTCGGCAAGATTCGTCCGTTATCGATCGGGCAAGCATCTAGAATATCAGGAGTAACGCCAGCAGACTTGTCGATTCTGCTTGTTCACTTGGAGCATTATAACCGAGTAACCGCGGCGGCCCATAGTTCATGACGGATACGATACGCGATAATTTTACGAAACAAGTCGGTAAGTTAGGCATTCAACTGTCCGAGCATCAACTCCAACAATTCGAGACTTATTATGCTTTGCTCATCGAATGGAACGAGAAAATGAACTTAACGGGCATAACCGAGAGGGAGGCCGTGTACGAGAAGCATTTTTACGATTCATTGACGTTAGCCGAAGTCGTAAAATTTGACGAGATGAGTTCTCTTGCTGACATCGGCTCCGGCGCCGGTTTTCCATCCATTCCGCTAGCCATTGCTTATCCTCACTTAAAAGTGACGATTATCGACGCACTAGCCAAACGGATCGGGTTCCTTAACGAGGTCACCACCAGGCTGGGACTAACGAGAGTGGAGAGTCTCCATAGTCGGGCGGAGGATGCGGCAAGAAAAAGAGAGTACCGGGATCAATATGACGTCGTCACCGCAAGAGCGGTTGCGCGACTCGCGGTACTTAACGAATTCTGCCTCCCCTATGTTCGTCCGGACGGAACGTTCATTGCAATGAAAGGTACGGATATCGGAGCGGAAGTGGACGAAGCAAGATTCAGCCTCGCCAAGCTAAACGGTAAAATCTCGGACGTGAGGCGACTTGCTTTGCCGACGGAGGGCGCGGACCGACATCTTGTCGTATGCGTGAAGAAGGGGCCTACGCCCGCGGCTTATCCGCGCAAATCGGGGATTCCTCTTAAATCGCCGTTAGTGAAACCGACTACTGTCGCTACCAACTCGAATTCATAGATTTGACTCCACATAAAATGTTCCACGTGAAACAATGCGAGGTCGACACGGCATTGTTTCACGTGGAACATTTTTACGTTTACGAGAGATGTTCAAAGTGGTAAGGTTATATAGTTGGTATGGCGCGAAAGTTTTTTTGCAGGCAGGAAAATCGGGTCATCATAGCGAATACTAGTAAGTAACAGATGAGCGTGCCGCGTATGCGTGCCAATGGGCGCAACTAAGCGGCGCTTTTTCGTCGCTATGGACACAAAACTTATCCGCCTATCTTACTTAATGTGGTGATCCGAGAGATATGAAAGAGTCATTCTCAAGACTGCTCGGCTTATCAGACCGTAGCAATCAAGAAGAAGTTAAACAAATTCCGATTCGCGAGATCGTTCCGAGCCCGTATCAACCGCGCTCCGTGTTCGATGACGACCGTATTGATGAGCTGTGCCAGACGATCAAGACTCATGGCATTATTCAGCCTATCGTGGTCCGAATTCGGGATGGGAAATTCGAAATTATCGCCGGCGAACGCCGTTGGAGAGCCGTAACGAAGCTGGGGATGGATTATATCCCGGCAATCGTGCGGGAGATCAACGACTCGCAGGCCGCGTCAGTAGCTCTAATCGAGAATCTTCAGCGCGAGGGTCTAACCTCGTTAGAGGAAGCGATTGCTTATCAGAACCTTATCGATCTTCATCAACTCACGCAAGAGAGTCTGGCTCAGAGATTAGGCAAGAGCCAATCGACGATTGCCAACAAAATTCGATTGCTGCAGTTGGGTGAAACGGTTCGTCAAGCGCTCTTGGAACGGAAAATCACCGAGCGTCACGGCAGAGCGTTGTTGTCGTTGCCGAACGAGGAAATCCAGAACAAGCTATTGGGCGAGATCATCGAGAAGGATCTTAACGTGAAACAAACGGAAGCCCGTATTGCGTTCTATCTTGAGGCTACTAAGCCGAAGAGGACGAAACGCTTCTCCTTCACGAAAGACGTTCGATTAGCCGTGAATACGTTCAGACAATCGGTAGATATGGTTAAGGGCTCGGGGATTCCGATCGATGCTAGCGAGAAAGATTGCGAAGACCATTACGAGATCATTATCCGAATTCCTAAACGATAGTACATTGCGGATGCCCATGCGCACACTCGCGACGCTTGTCAAAGAGCGGATGTAGGGTAAGCGTACGACATGGGGCCGCATTTTTGTTTCCTTTCTTCCCTGCGTTAGGACGAGAAAGAGATGTTTCAATATATTGAGGTGAATCAGGTTGTCTAAAATCATTGCGATTGCCAATCAAAAGGGCGGAGTCGGTAAGACGACGACATCGGTTAATCTAGGCGCATGCCTCGCATCGCTTGGAAAACGCGTGTTAATCGTCGATATCGATCCCCAAGGCAATACGACAAGCGGAATCGGAATCAACAAAGCCGACGTGAATTATTGCATCTATGACGTGTTGATCAACGAAGTACATCCCAAACAGGCCATTGCCGATACGATTATTCCCGATCTGAAAATTATTCCGGCTACGATTCAACTAGCCGGCGCGGAGATCGAGCTTGTGCCGACGATGTCCCGCGAGATCAGGCTGAAGAAAGCTCTGGCGCTTGTTCGTAATGAATTCGACTATGTATTGATCGATTGCCCGCCGTCGCTAGGCATCCTGACGATTAACTCGTTAACGGCCGCAGATTCCGTACTGATTCCGATACAGTGCGAATACTACGCTTTGGAAGGCTTGAGCCAACTGCTCAATTCGATTCGACTCGTTCAGAAACACTTGAATACGTCGTTGCAGATCGAAGGCGTATTGCTCACGATGTTCGATGCCCGAACGAATCTTGGCATTCAAGTCATCGAAGAGGTTAAGAAGTATTTTCAGCAGAAGGTCTACCAGACCGTTATTCCGCGGAACGTACGGCTTAGCGAAGCACCCTCGCATGGTCAATCCATCATTACGTATGATCCGAAGTCCAAAGGTGCAGAAGTGTATCTAGAGCTGGCGAAGGAAGTGATCTCGTATGAGCAAGCGGCTAGGTAAAGGGTTAGACGCGTTGATCACCTCGCTCTCTATTAAAGAGGACGATAAGATCGTAGAAATCCCATTAACGCAATTACGCGCGAATCCCTATCAACCTCGTAAAACGTTTGAAGAAGATGCGATAAAAGAGTTAGCGGAATCTATTCGCGAGCATGGCGTCATCCAGCCGATCGTAGTTCGCCAAGCCTTAAAGGGATACGAGATCATTGCCGGGGAGAGAAGGTTCAGAGCTTCTCAATTGCTTGGCAATGCAACGATTCCTGCGGTTGTTAGAACGTACAATGATCAGCAAGTGATGGAAATTGCGCTTATCGAGAACGTTCAACGCGAGGATCTGAATTCACTCGAGGTTGCGATAGCCTACCAAGCGATCATGAACCAGTTTAATCTCACTCAAGAAGAGCTGTCGCTCAAGGTCGGCAAGTCGCGTTCGCACATTGCCAACTTCCTAAGGCTGCTGTCGTTGCCCGAGGAAATCAAAGATTATGTTTCACGTGGAACATTGTCGATGGGACATGCTCGTGCATTAGCGGGACTTAAGGATGAAGCTTTGAAGCGTCAATTAGCCAAGCAAACGGTTGCCGGAGAGTGGAGCGTTCGCGAATTAGAGGAAGCGGTTCAACAGACGGAGACGAAAAAGGCCGACGTAAAGGCCAAACCTAAGGCGAAGAAACGCGACCCGTTCTTGGAAGAAATAGAAGAAACGTTAAGAGAAAAGTTTCAAACGACGGTGAAAATTAAGCCTAACAAAGATAAGGGACGAATCGAACTTTCCTACTTCGGAAAGAGCGATCTGGAACGTCTGCTAGAGCTTCTAAAGGCGATGGCATAGCCTTCATAACGGTAGCATACCCAAGTTGTAATCTTCCTAAGGAAGGATTAAACTAAGGTATGCTATTGTTGCGTTAAGGCGGTGAATAGAGATGAAAAACGATAAGCCGATCATATACTTAGATAACGCGGCGACGAGTTGGCCGAAGCCTCCGGCAGTCTGGGAAGCGATGGAACGGACAATGAAGACAAGCGCGGCGAACCCGGGGCGCGGAAGTCATCAGATGGCCGTTCAAGCGAGCAGAGTTCTATTCGAAGCCCGCAAGAGGCTTGCTAGATTGTTCCGAATCGGCAACCCCAACGATATCGCATTTACATTAAATACGACGCATGCTTTGAATATGGCGATACAAGGGCTGTTGCAGCCAGGGGATCATGTCATCGCGACGTCATTAGAACATAACTCCGTGAGACGTCCATTAGAGGCGTTGAAGCGCAAGTTGGGCATAGAAGTCACTTATGTCGCGACGGATAGCCAAGGCGTATTAAACCCGGCGAAGGTGATCGATGCGATTACCGATAAGACGAAGCTCATTGCCGCAACGCATAGTTCCAATCTGCTAGGGACGATTACGCCGATCGGAGAGATTGGAGAGATCGCTCGCAGCCGGGGGATTAAGCTTCTAGTGGACGCCGCCCAGAGCGCGGGGGTGTTGCCGATCGACGTGGCGGGGATGAGGATCGATCTATTGGCATTCCCCGGCCATAAAGGGTTGTTCGGACCGCAGGGCACCGGAGGACTGTACATTGATCCGAACTTGGAGCTCGAGCCGCTCATGCAGGGCGGTACTGGCAGTAAATCGGAAGCGCCGGAACAGCCGACCGTTAGACCGGATCGTTATGAGGCGGGAACTCCGAATACGGTCGGAATAGCGGGGTTGTCCGAAGGCGCGCAATTCGTGCTTAAAGAAACGCCGGAAGCGATTCATGCCAGGGAGCTGCATTTAACCTTTGAACTGATGGAAGGACTGCAGGCGATACCCGGATTAACGATATTGGGGCCAGACATCGGAATCGAACGCACGGCGATCGTTTCTTTCTTGCTAGACGGAGTAGATCCTTCCGAGCTGGCCTTCTTATTGGATCAGCAATTCGGTATCGCGGTTAGGGCGGGATTCCATTGCACGCCGCTAGGACACGAGACGGCAGGCTCCTACGAGACGGGGGCGGTACGCGCCAGTCCCGGATATTTTACGAACGAATCGGAAATCGTATCTATGGTCGAAGCGGTAAAGGAAATTAAACGAACGTTGCATGGCGGGAGATCATAGAAAGCAAAAGCATAGCAAGAGATAAATGGGGGAAAGAGAAGATGAATGGCTGGAACGATCAACTCGCAATGGGGATTGCGGCTGGAGAGGGTTTGCTTCTTCTTATCGCGATCATATGGCTCGGAGTTCTCTCGGGCAAGCTTCGCAAGCTGAAAAACTCGCACCACAAGCTTGTAGGAGATACAGGGGTCGACAATATGGAAGAAGTAATGAACGCCGTGCACGTGCAAATGTCCGCTATCGATGATAAACAACGAAATCAAGCCGAGCAGCTAGCTCAACAAGAAAAACGCCTATCCACCCTTAAGGGCAGAATTGGCGTTCATCGGTTTAATGCATTCTCGGATTCGGGCAGCGACCTTAGCTTCTCGATCGCATTCGTGAATAATGACCAAGATGGCGTGGTCATTACGGGAATACACGGCAGAGAACAAACGTTCCTGTACGCGAAACCGATCGACAAAGGACAGTCTGCGTACATGCTCACTCCGGAAGAAAAAATCGCGATCAATCAGGCAATGCAAAAGGAATAACGGCGTTGCTTCGCGTCTTATGTACGGCATTCAGGAGGCTTTGGGCGATAATCTCGGACATCTTAACGACCAGATTCAATCGAGTGTTCTGCAGGACGAAGTATTCCATGAATCCGCCGACGTTTACGATTCCCGTCATATGGATATCTCCGACCGGAGGCAGCTCTTTATTGACGCCGGCTCCCGGCCGTACAGGCCCGTCTCCGACTTGGATACAGCCTACGCTGGATACTTGTCCAAGGCAAGCATCGATGGCAATGACGAAGGGCTGACGCGAGCTTCTCATGATCTTAAGCAACGTGTCCCCCAAGTTCATAGCATGAACCGGCTCTTCCAAGGTTCCGTATAAATCGAATAAGCTGCTGTATTCTCTGGCCAAGGCGGTTCCGACGAGCGGGCCGAGCGAATCCCCGGTTGAACGGTCCGTTCCTACGCAGACGATAACGATGCGGCGCTCAAGCGGCAGTGCCTCCAAATAATATTCAAGCTTCTGCGATAGCCGATGCAAGACCGTTGGTTCGTTAAAAGGAATCTTCAAAGAGAGCGCCGCTGATTCTGGTGCGGAGCCCGGACGTTTCTCCCACGCGCCGTTCATTCGTCCGATTCGCCTCCTACCCTAGTATGTTACTAGTATATGGACGCAAACGCTCTTTTATACTTGTACGACCAGAAAGGTTCAGATTATAGGAGCAGGAGTGAGTATCCGATGGAATCTCTCTTGATCGCATTCGATTCCACGCAGCAAGCCTTACGTGCGGAGATGCTGCTCGAATACGCGGATATCGAGATTGATATATGTCCGACGCCTAAGGAAATAACGGCCGGGTGCGCGTTATCGATCGCGTTCTCGGGCGAGGAGCTCGTGCAGGTCCGCCAGATCATTCAATCCGAACATGTCGAGATCAGAGGACTGTTCGAGAAGACGCGGACAGGGTACGAGCAGATTCAATGAGTTTAAAGGAGTTTTGGCCTTATGCGCTCTTGGCCCGCAATACAACAGGGATTCATGGAGGGAAACCTCTGGAACAAGTTCATCGATCAAATCTGGGATACGATTAGGAATACGGGAATGTGGGAAGATGCAACAATGGTTCTTCTTCGGGTCGTTCTCATCATCATCGTTAGCCGATTGGCGTTGATGGCTCTCAACCGTTTCGTCGACCATGTGACCAACGAGAAAAAATCGAAACGATTAAAGCTGCGAACAAGACGCGTCCAGACGATGGGGAAGCTGCTGAAGAACACCGCTTCCTATATCATTAACTTCATCACGATTTTACTGATTCTAGGAGAGTTCCACATTCAGCTTGCGCCTCTGCTGGCAGGAGCGGGCGTGATCGGACTCGCGATCGGGTTCGGCGCCCAGAGTCTCGTAAAGGACGTCATTACCGGATTCTTCATTATCCTCGAAGATCAATTCGCCGTCGGGGACGTCGTCCAACTCGGTACGTTCAAAGGGACGGTAGAAATGATCGGCCTGCGCGCGACGCGGCTACGGAGCTGGACCGGGGAAATTCATATTATCCCAAACGGGGCAATCGTTCAAGTGACGAACTTCTCCGTCAACCCATTGCTTGCCGTCGTAGATCTTACGATCTCTTCGGATAAGACGGTCGAGCAGCAGATGGCTGCGATTCGCAAAGTGTTGGACCGCATCGAGAGCCCGTATCTGACGGCGAAACCCGAAGTGCTCGGCATTCAGACGCTGGAAATGAACCAGATGACGATAAGAGTGACCGCGAGATGCAAGCCGAATAGGACGGGAGAAATTACGCGTCTCATCAACACGGAATTGAAGAAAGCGTTCGATACGGCGAAAGCCGTAGCTGCAACGGACGTTAATGCGGATGAATCGGGGAACGCGACAACTTAGCAGGGCAGGGAGAAACGAAGCGAAGGGGACAATCGGAATGGAGCGGAAAACATTCGAGCTTGGCGATGTCGTGCTGATGAAGAAGCAGCATCCTTGCGGCGCGAACGAGATGGAGATCATCCGCATGGGGATGGATATCCGGATCAAATGCGTGAAGTGCAAGCATAGCATCCTGCTCCCTCGGGCGAAGTTCGAGAAGAGCTTGAAAAAGGTGCTGAGGTCGGCGGCAGGGGAAGAACCGCAGGCAACGGATAGCGACAACGGGTAAAAGTTGCTGGATACCGAATCCAGTTGCGTGTCCAATAGAAATATGATATGATTTTTCTTGCTGCGGAGAGGTACCCAAGAGGCCCAAGGGGGTTGACTCGAAATCAACTAGGCGTCGCGAGGCGTGCGTGGGTTCGAATCCCACTCTCTCCGCCACCCAACAAAAAAACAATGTGCGACCCCATCGGGGTCGTTTTTTTGTTGGATGGCGGTGGGGTTCGAACGGGCCGTTAAGCAAACATGCCGGGGGCATGTTTGTAGGCACAGGGACTCGAATCCCACTCTCTCCGCCACCTTATACAACAACCCATAGAACCTTTCACTCGAACAGAGTGGGAGGTTTTTTTCGTCCGCAAGCGAATAGATAACACTAAGAGCGAGCAAGCAAGCAGACAATGGAGCGTGAACGTTAAATGCGAAGAGCGATAGGAAACGCAATCCGAGGAAGCATCATCTATAGAATCGGGATGATCCTGTGCCTCTTATGGCTTGTCGTTGGTGAAGTAGGAGCGAGTTCGGCGGTGGCTGCGGGGGCGAAATCGGAATCGGCCCTGGATCAAGTAACGGCCAAGAAACCTTTGATCTGCATTGAAGCTGGCCACCAAGCGAAGGCGAATCTCAAGCTGGAACCGATCGCCCCGGGAAGCAAGACGATGAAGGCGAAGGTAGCTGGGGGGACGAGCGGAGTATTCACGAAGAAACCGGAGTACAAGCTTACGCTCGAAGTAGCGCTTAAGCTAGAAACGGTTCTAAAGGGGAAATATCGGATCGTCATGGTCCGCAGGACGAATGACGTTAATCTATCTAATAGCGAGCGCGCGATCGTCTGCAACGAAGCAAAAGCGGACGTCATGATTCGCCTCCATGCCGATGGAAGCACCGATCCCGCAGTGAAGGGGATGACGTTCTTCTATCCGTCGTCCGGCAATGAATTAACGAAGCCAATCTCAAAACCGAGCATGGATATCGCTAAGCTCGTGTCCCAGCAGGTGATCAAAGAAACCGGGGCTAAGCTGCGCGGAGTGAATGCCCGAGGAGATTTGACCGGGTTTAACTATACGAAAGTACCGACGTTCTTGATTGAAATGGGCTTCATGACGAACAAAGAAGAAGATGAGAAGATGAGCAAGGCCGACTATCAGGATCTAATCGTCGCCGGGATCGCGGAAGGTCTGGATGCGTACTTCAAACGACCGAAGGACGACAAATGACGAAGAACCCCTTGCGGGGTTCTCGGGCGACGTGTAATGAGTTGCATTTTGAGACGTAACCATGACGTTGCCGATTTAACTCGGCGCTTCGGTGACCGGATGTCAGAAACTAAATGTGTTACAGACAATAGTCTTTAGCACAACGCCTCGCTTCCGTTTTACCTACTCCGAATGGAACGATACCTCTTGCGGTTGTTGCTCCACGTCGTTCAAGGGAACCACACCTCTCGTTTTCCGTCGCCGAAATATAGAATGGCTCAAATTCGCGTAACCTATACATTCCGATTCGAAAAAGGTTAATGGAACTGCTTTACTTTTTTCCACTTGCGATTATGATTGGACGTTTCCGGGAATTGCTGGCCCTTTCTCAACGTTACGTGCTTCGGATTATTGATGCCCATATGGAACGAATCTTCGCCGACTTCCATGTAATCACCGTCATTCGGCGCGCGTTGGCCCGGTTCGAATTGCGTCTGCTCACCCATGATCATCACCCCCTGTCTAACGGATAGTGTAGCGCGAATTTCCTTGCGATATTCGGGCGATTGTGATAAAGTATTCAGGCATGCCAAAGAAAGCATGCTCCTTGCTTCCCAGCCGAAGACAAGCTCATCGGTATACCAAGTGGGAGGCCAAAGACCTAAAGGAGGTGAACGGAAGATGCGCAACTATGAGTTGATGTACATCATCCGTCCGGACGTGGAACAAGAAACCGTTCAAGCTGTCGTGGAAAAATTCCAGGGCATCATCGTGAACGGCGGAGAGATCGTGAAGCATGACGTTCAAGGCAAACGTCGTCTTGCTTACGAGATCAACAAACACCGCGATGGGACGTATGTGTTGGTTCATTTTACAGCTCCGTCGACAGTTGTCACGGAGTTGGAACGCGTTCTGAAGATTACGGACGAAATTATTCGTCACATGATCGTCAGAGAACAAACCGCGTAAACCGCACAGCACCAGGCGGATTTCCGCCGCAAGCCTTAATGTCATGTTTAGTGGAGGGAAGCCGCGATGTTGAATCGAGTTATTCTCATAGGGCGCCTGACCAAGGATCCCGAATTGCGTTACACGCCAGCCGGCGTAGCCGTTACCCAATTTACTTTAGCGGTAGACCGTCAGTTCTCCGGAAGCAAAGAGGAGCGCGAAGCGGATTTTATCCCGATCGTCACTTGGAGACAGCTCGCGGAAACGTGTGCCAATTATCTTCGTAAAGGCCGACTGGCCGCCGTGGAAGGCCGCATTCAAGTGCGCAACTACGAGAACAACGAAGGCCGACGCGTGTATGTGACGGAAGTCATTGCCGATAATGTTCGATTCCTGGAATCAGCCAACCGCGATAGCGGCGGCGGACAAGGAAGAGAAGAGGGCGGCTTTGGCGGCAACGCAAACAATAGCGGAGGCGGGTTCGGAGGCGGCAATCGCAGCTCTGGCTCGCGCAATACCGGCAACAGCAATGACCCCTTCGCGGATGACGGGCGACCGATCGATATATCGGACGATGATTTGCCATTTTAACTGGAAAGGACGGATAACAAATGAGCGAACAACAAACACAACCTCAAGCACGTGAAGAGCGCCCTGCACACAGCCGTACAGGCGGCGGTGGCGGAGATCGCGGTGGAGATCGTGGCGAGCAACGCGAGCCTCGTAAATTCCGCCGTGGCGGCCGTAACAAACGTAAGAAAGTTTGTTACTTCACGGTAAATAAAATCACTCACGTGGACTACAAAGAGTTGGACTTGCTTCGTAAGTTCATCAGCGAGCGCGGCAAAATCTTGCCACGTCGCGTGACGGGCACGAAAGCGAAATACCAACGCATGTTGACTGTAGCGATCAAACGCGCACGTCAAATGGCTTTGCTGCCATACACGACTGAGTAGTCTTTAGAAGATTAGCACCACACAACACAAGAGAACGCCTGCCGGTTATCCGGCGGCGTTTTTTTGTTATAGCGCGCCTAGTCAAGCTAGGCACAACTAATTGATGAAAGTTCAATCGGAGTAAGAGCTAAATCGCCACATGCCGGCGGTTTTTTTTATTTATGGAGCCGATAATGGTTGTTTTTACTTTCAGATTTTCCACTTTAATAGCATGAGAACATTCGGAGTTGGCGAAAGGGTAGTCGTCATTCTGAATACCCCCCGATCTCACAAAAAAAATTGCGCCTTGTGGCATATCGGAGGAAATTTGAATGTCTAATACAGCAGCAGTTTCTCAGCAAGGTAGTTTTTATTACGTGCAAGTCAACGGTACATCGGTCACATCGTACGGCGACCTCACTTCTGCAACCAATACAGTCAAACGGTTGAACGCCCTCTTTAGCGATCCAAACCGTGACTTGGATTTCATTACTCCGTCTTACTCGACAGGGTACTACTTGGTTGTTTGCCCGCTGGTTCGGAAAAACGTTAGCCAATTGACGTATCTGTACGATACGAACAGCGCGGACGGGTGGAGAAGCTATCCGGAAAAGCTCTACGAATCCACGATCCTCAATGACGGCTTCAACCAAGACCAAACCCTGCTGATCGCCTTGCCATCTGCCACCACAAACGGCTGGTACAGTGCGCTGAACCTCGCAAACAACATCCGAGCGGCGGTCAATCTGAACTTCGCCGATGCCCTTGGTCGCACCACGTGCCAATCGCTGGTCGTTCCGACGAATACCGGCACCTCGACCAGCTTAATTTCGTCGAGCGCCATTTGCGACTTCTACGGCGTGCCATGCCAAGGAACGCAAGCGGGAACGCAGTCTTCTTGTCCGGAGATTGGTTATGCTGCCCAGAACATATTGAACGTCAGCACGGGCAACGGCGAAGTGTTTCACCCGGCCGGTCTGACAGCTTCGATGACCACGACGAACTCCTGGAGCACGCTATATAAGAACAAGTTCGTTAAAGTCACGAACATTTCGAACAGCCAATCGATCGTCGTCAAAGTTACGGATACATCTCCTGCGAACCGTGGGGTTGAACTCGGCTACCGCGCATGGGTCGAGATCGGTAAGCCTTCCGGTGCAGGCACAGTTAAAATTGAACTGATGTCTTAACCTCTTCATGCCAGCGGATTTATCTGCTGGCTTTTTATGTATTTGCAAGCAACCAGTCGGGCAAACTTGACGATGCGTAAATAGAGAAATACTATAAAGTTAATGATGTCTAATATTTGGAATTGATGGTTTAGCAAATACATAAGACAAAGGAGTAACACATGACAAAAAAATTACTACTCATTGGTCTCCTGTGTATACTTGCTGGATGCACACAATCGAAGCAAGCGTCAGTGTCGCCGGAGTCGCCGGCAGCCTCCATATCGAGCCAACCAACGGAAAGTCAATCAGTAGAGGCTCAGCCTACGGAAAGCCAGCCTGCGGATAATCAAGCAGGAGAAGAGCCAAACCCTCACATCGTGCCGGTTCATTACGACTCCGTTGAAATCACGAAGGCCAAATTAAGCCCGGTTCAAACAAAGGATGTAAATAAAGTTCTTAGGACAGAGAATGTCCAAGATGGCACAATTAATCTTTATACGAAGAAAAGCGATGAGCATAATATATTCGCCAGCATCAAAACATCGTCGACAGAACTCGAAATCGATGGCTTAATTGGGTATGACGATCCGTCCGCCATAAACGTGAGCCAGATCGATTTCAACGGTATTCCTTTAATCAAGGTAGAGGGTTTCGAAGGCGCATCGGCACCGATTACACAATACTTGTCTATTGAGAAAGACAAGCCAAACTCTTTCTGGCAGACGGAAAGCCACGTCGTTGAACAGGATGTTGATGGTGATGGTAAAAAAGAGTTTATCTCCACAGCAGGTGGCACTATCCCGGAAACAACCATTTACAAATTCACCTCGGCAAGCCAAGCTCAAGCAGCCAACCTAAATAAGCTCATGAACGGATCCGTGGTGTTCATGAAAAACAATCAATTCGATGTGTACTATGGGTTAGACAAAAAGGCAGAACACTACGATCTAACCCCTGAGGGAATGAAGTTCATGGGATATATTAAATAGCTCTAGCATTAGAAAGAAGAACCCACTCCAAAATATAGGATAATCATGGTATAATAGAATCAAAACAAGAACGTATGTTCCCCTTTAAGGGGATTTTTTATTTAATAAATAAGAACAAGTGTTCTTATTTGGGTTGTTTTTAAGGCTTCATGTACCACTTTAATAAGGTCAGGAAAATCGAAATTGAGGTGATTGCCGATGACGCTAACTTACGACCAACAAGAACGATTTCGCGAATATAGCATTGCGAATAGAACCGTTTTCTCGGATCAGGTCGTTCAAGACTTTTTCCAACTGGAACATAATATCGAGCTTTTCTTGCGCACGCTCGATGGCGAAGAGGAATGTCGAAGAGAGCTGGAAGATCGATTCCGGAAACACTTTTTCCGTATGCGGTTCGTAAAATTTCTCGTCTCCACCATTAAGTATTGCACGATCGATCAACTACGTGCTCATCATAAAAACGATTCTCGGCAAATACTCATATTCGATCGTCCCGTGTCGGAAGGGGGCGGGACACTTGGTGAATCACTACTTGGTAAAAAAGAAATCCGAGAAAGTGAGCCGACAACCGCCAATCCTAGCCAATTTCAAGCGTCGTTTCAGAACGAATGTTTGTCGCAGGCTTTCACTGCGCTTTCCCAAAAACAACAACTCATCACAACCTTGTGCTATGCCTTATGCTACCAGGACAATGAGATCGCTCGGATGATTGGCGTTTCCCCGCAAGCCGTTTGCAAAATGCGTAACTTAGCACTGAAGAAACTACGGCTCGATATGGGGAGGGGGTGATTGATATGGATGATCAACCCCTCACGTATTTGCTTACGGGAATAAGTCAGGTCGGTTTTCCGATTGTACTGACCGGATACTTGCTTGTTAGGTTCGAAAAGAAGCTCGAAATGCTTACCGAAAGCATATTGAAGCTGATAGAAGTCATTAATAATAAAAACACGAGCGAGGGAAGCCATGGGCAATGATCTTTTTGATTTGGTACTTAAAGCTCAAGCCGGCGATAAAGAGGCGCTTGAGGAAATCATTACGATGTTCACCCCTGTCATCAACAGCGCACGCTACAAAACCAAGCCGGACCGCCAGGATGATCTTGAGCAAAAAATCGTCGAGACTATCATTAAGAAGATTTTGATGTACGACTTGGCTCAAACCCCGGATTTTTCAGCTTTCTGCCGCCAGTTGCAGGAGCTGCAGTTGAATCGGACAACATCACAAGAAGCACGATTCGAATAGAATCTGCTTCTTTCTCTCTGTATGATTCGGAGAAAAGGAAACAATCATAACTTGACGAATGTATCTTATTTATTTAAACTTAGTTACATAAAGTAAGTTAATATAAGAGTACGGGTAAGGGAATTAGATCTCGGTTGTTGGGTAGCCTTAAAACAATGGAATTACTAATTCTAAATTGAATGATAAGGGGTCATCTCATGCCGGCACTTCAAGAGAAAGTCATCTCCATTTTAGAGAAGAAAATCAAGTTGATCAAAACCGGCGAAGAAGCTTTGTATTTGGTCGGGCCTGTTCAGCTGCCTATCGATTTGGATGGCGAAACGGCGACGTTCCAATGGTATTGCTGGTTGCGATGCAAAGAAGTAACCGAAAATTTCGAACGGATCATCGAGAAATTATCTTCCATTAATTTAGCCGAAATGCAACAATCCAGCGTGTTAGCCTATGGAGATTTCCACAATCACGAAGATGCGCTGATCCGAATGCATTCGATTTGTCACACGGGAGACCTATTCGGAAGCAAGCGGTGCGATTGCGGATTCCAATTGGAACAATCCCTGAAGATGATCGTGGAGCATGGGACGGGTGCATTGTTCTATCTGGCCAATCATGAAGGAAGAGGAATCGGCTTGTTCAGCAAAGCGATGGCTTATGTTCTTCAAGAAAACGGGTTCGATACCGTTGAAGCTAATCTGAATTTGGGGTTTGCGGATGATGCCCGGAGCTACAGCGACGCCATTCAAGTGTTAAAGGCGCTTCGTACGAAACCGGTTAAGTTGATCACCAATAATCCCAAAAAATTAGAAGCTTTGAAAAACGCAGGTATGCACGTTTCGGGAAGAACTCCGCTGTGGGGCGATGTTTCCGAATATAACGAGAAATATTTGCAGACCAAAATCAATCGTTCTGGTCACTTGGCCGCTGTAGGCGGTTGTCCGAACGACTGAGCATACAATTAATTACGAAGAGGTATCAAAATGACACAATCAGGAATTGAAATGGGGATCTATACGCTTGGCGATATAGGAACGGATCCTCATACAGGCAGAGCGGTTAACGCGAAATTACGCATGAAGGAAATTATCGAAGCAGCCAAACTCGCCGACGAGGCGGGATTAGATATTTTCGGCGTCGGGGAACATCACAGATTAGATTATGCCGTATCCGCTCCGCCGGTCGTACTCGCCGCGATCGCCCAGACTACCAAACGCATTAAATTAACTAGCGCAACTACCGTGATAAGCACGGTTGACCCGGTTCGATTATTCGAAGATTTCGCTACCCTTGACCTGCTTTCGGACGGTCGAGCGGAAATCATCGCCGGCCGAGGAGCGTTCTTGGAATCTTTCCCGCTGTTCGGGTATGACACGAAAGATTATGACGACCTGTTTGCGGAAAATATGGACCTGTTAATCAAGCTAAACGAAGCCGAGAGAATCTCTTGGTCGGGTCAATATCGCACCTCATTAACGAACGCGGAAATTTCTCCTCGACCAGTTCAAAGCCGGATACCCCTTTGGATTGGCGTCGGGGGCTCGCCAGAGAGCGCCAACCGTGCCGGCAAATTAGGGGTTGGCATGGCCATTGCGATTCTGGGAGGCGATCCGGAACGGTTTAAGCCCTTCGTCGATCTCTATTATAAAACCGGTATAGAGGCCGGACATACGCTAGAGGATCTCAAAGTAAGTATAACGGGGCACGGATATCTCGCGAAAACCACTCAACAAGCGAAAGATGAATTCTATCCTTACTATTCGAATTATTGGTCTTATGTTAACCGTCAGAGAGGAACGACGCGCAGCATATCCAGAATCGACTTTGAACAAATGGCAGGCCCGGATACCGCATTATTCGTAGGCAGCCCGCAACAAGTCGCCGAGAAAATCCTTCATCAATACGAGATGTTCGGGCATCGGCGTTTTATCGCGCAGTTAGACATCGGGGGCATACCGTTTAAGAAGGTCGCCGAAGGCATAGAGCTTCTAGCGACGGAAGTAGCTCCGATAGTTCGCAAAGCAACCGGTAAGAGAACGACAATCCTGACAAAGTAATCTATGCAAGTAAAGAGCCCCTGCGGATCTATCTACGAGTTCGAACGGTAGATAGATCCGCAGGGGTTTTTGCGCGTCAGATAAAGTTAGTTTAGGTCGCCACGTCCCGTTTGGTGAACAGCAACCAGGCCACGAGTTGGAGCACGACGTAATAAGCGGCCAACATCAAGAGGGAGAAGGAGAGCGTCATTTCCGGTCGCAAGGGATGAGATCCTTCTAGGTACTGCGTTAGATCGATGTTCGAGAAGAGCAAGTATTTCACCCAACCATATCCGCTCAAGATCATGGACAACGTATTCCCGACCAACATGAAGAGGAGCGAGAAGGCGATCGCCATCGACGAGCTGCGGAAAGCGGCCGATATCATGAAGGCCATCGTCACGTACATAAGCAGAGATACGATTGCATAGCCGTATTTCTGAAGAGAGTTCACGATCATGGAGCCTTCGTGAACGATTCCGTCCGCGCCGATGGTAAGATGGGGCAGAGTCAGCCCGTTAAAGCCCGCGAGAAACGATCCGATTCCGAAGGCAACCGCGAACGAGATCAGAAGCAGCAGCAACGCGAAGACCATCGTCGAGACGTATTTGCCGAGCATGATTTTGGTTCGCGAAGCGGGGCCGACGAGCAACAGCTTAATCGTGCCCCACGAGAACTCGGCCGCAATCATATCTGCTGCGATGATCACGGTCAGAATCGTAACTAGCATAATGAGCGAAGCGGAGTTGTCGACGTAGTCCCAGAGCGAGAGTTTATTCGGATTGATGTCGTTGTCCAAATAATACTCGTTCATCTTGATCGTATTGGTTTGCCATTTTTTAGATTCGGCGTCGACCGCTTTGTTTTGTTGCAGATCCATTTGAATTTGCGCGTTCTGCTCGGTTAAATGCTGTTTCCAGTCGGAACTGGAGCTGCGGCTCTCGTCCCATTTCATGACGCCCCCCATGATCAGAAGAACGACGACGAGAAATCCGATCATAAGCCAAGTCCGGGGACGCCGATAGATTTTCATGTTTTCGTTGCGAATCAGTTGCTTAAGGCTAGACAACCATCTCACCCCCCGTAATTTCCAAGAACTGCTCTTCCAAGGATTTCTTAACGGCATGTATGCCGTAGACGTCGAGCCCCGCCTTTACCAGTAGCCTTGCAATGTCCGGAATGGCCGCCTTATCCGAAGAAACCTCGAGTTGATCTCCGTTGACGGATAGTCGGGTTTCGTCGAATGCCGACGCCAGCAAGCGATGGGCTGCTTGCAGGTCGTTAACCTCGATCATGATTTTGGATTGCGCGGTTTCTTTGTTTTCCTGCAAGGATCGAATATCGATGAGCTTGCCGGCTTGAATAATGGCGACGCGGTCGCACATCAGCTCCATCTCGGATAACAGGTGGGAAGAGACGATAACGGAAATGCCCTCTTCCCGCGTTAGCTTGCGCAGATAATCGCGAAGCTCGCGAATACCGGCAGGATCCAAACCGTTAGTCGGCTCGTCGAGGATAAGCAAAGATGGCCGATGCAGAATCGCCTGGGCGACGCCGAGGCGTTGTCGCATGCCGAGAGAGTAGCGTTTAACCTTCTCGTGGATCCGATTCTGGAGTCCAAGCATTTTAACGACTTCATCGATTCGCTGTTTCGTGACGCCCGAGTGGCGACGCGCGAAGTGGACGAGATTCTGATAACCGGATAGGAATTTGTACATTTCCGGATTCTCGACGATGGCTCCGATGTGGGTCATGGCCAGTTCGAAGTTCTTGCTGACGGAGACGCCGTTGACGATCGCTTCGCCCTTCGTCATCGAGATGAGTCCGACGATCATGCGGATCGTCGTCGTTTTGCCGGCGCCGTTCGGGCCGAGAAATCCGAATACTTCCCCGGCGGGGATATCAAACGTAAGATCGTCGACGATCTTGCGGTTGCCGATCTTCTTCGTTACGTTGCGAAGCTGCAAAACGGCTTCTTTCATGCGGGTTCAACCTCCTAAATAGACCTGAATGAGAGAAGTATACCGGATGGAGGGCATACCGAATCATGGCCTTGAGGTGAGTTTGGTACCCGTACTTTGGTCGGGGTTTCATTGGACGTACAGAACAATTGCGAGGTGCCGGATAATGGTTAGCGTGGAACGGATTCTATCTGGTTAATGAATTTTTAAACAGAATTCGTAACTTCCCGCGGATTTAAATCGTATATTAGGGGTCTATGAAGAGACAAAAAACGGGCGCGTCCTCAAATAGAGAGAGAAAAACAATAGGAGAAAGAAGAAGGAGAGAGTTGTCATGCGGAAATATCGTCGTTTAAAAGTCATTCTGATTTCATCTTTTATGGTATTGATCGTTGCCGCGGGGGTCATCTATGCGAATCGCGGGGCTCTGTCGGCATTGGGGTACGATATATTCCTATCGGATAAAGTGGAGGCTAGCTTTGCCGATTCCTATAAACCGTTGACGGATCGGCCAGTTGGGGATGAAGCAAACGCGAATGTGGTAAAGGACCCCTTCAGCATGCTGCTAATGGGCGTAGATGCTAGAGCCCAAGAACGCGGACGCTCGGACACGCTGATCTACACGGTCGTTCGGCCGAAAGACGGCAAGGTATTGATGGTATCGATCCCTCGCGATACGTACGCAGAAATCGTAGGTAAAGATAAGAAGGACAAAATCACGCACGCTTATGCATTCGGAGGTCCGGAGATGGCCGTGAACAGCGTGGAGAAGCTGTTGGATGCCAAAGTCGATCACTACGCGTCGATTAACTTCCAAGGCTTCGTCAAAGTCGTGGATACGCTCGGAGGTATCCCGTTGCCGATCGGCAAAGATATCGTTAACAAAGGCGCGGACCACGAGAAGTTTACCGTAAAAGCGAACAAAGACAGCTATTCGGGCGTCGAAGCGTTGAACTACGTACGTTATCGCGAGGATGCCGGCGGCGATATGTCGAGAACCGAACGCAATCGCGCGTTCCTGGAGGCTCTCGTTCACAAGACGTCTTCGTTGCAGCAATGGAACAAGATTCCCGAGATTCTCGGTATCGTGGGCGATAACTTCAAGACGGACATTGCCCCCTCGTCGATGAGCGACCTTGCCAAGCAATTCCTGCAAGTAGGACATGAAATTAAGAGTTATACGTTAAAAGGCGAAGGCAAGCGGATGGGCGACCAGAATTTGTGGTACTACCTTGCCGACGAAACCGATCTGGCCGCGGTGAAATCGACGATCGCGACATGGATGAATCCGGAAACGCCGGAAAGCGAGCTTGTGGTGCCTGGCGAGAAAGATCAGACTACGCAGGGCGGTTCGACTTCCAACAATAATGCGGCATAAAGTGACAACATTTGCCACTACGTCGATGGTGAACCAGAACGCGTGGTGATATAATGAAGTTGCCGCGGCCGCGAGCCGCGGCATCTTTCGTTTTGACAGCCGATTGCGGTTAGTCGAAGACCATTAGAACGAAGGAGGACCGCTAGAAATCATGAATATTGCCTTTTTCCTATTACCGAAACAAGAAGTCGTTTGCGTGAACGAGGAAGCTACTCTTCGCCAGACGTTAGAACGAATGGAACGTTATCGTTACACGGCAGTTCCCGTCATCAGCGAGACGGGGGAGTACAAATCCACGGTGACCGAGGGCGACTTGCTGTGGTACTTGAAGGCGCACCCTGAACTTAGCTTCGATCAATTGCACAGGGTATCGCTATGCGACGTTCCGTTAAGAATGAATAACCTGGCCGTGCGAATCGACGCGAATATGGAGGATTTGATCTCCTTGGCCAAGACGCAGAACTTCGTGCCGGTCGTTGACGATATGAATCGCTTCATCGGCATCGTTAGAAGAAGCGACATTATCGATTATTGCGAGAAGTTGCTTCTTCCTATCCAATCGGACGAGAAGAAAGAAATGAAACGACAAGCTTAGGCAACCCACTAACTGGATAACCTTTGGAGGAACGATGACCTACAGCCAGCAAAAACCCGACAAACGCAGAATGTTTCCTTTTCTGATCGCGATAACCGTCTTGATCGTTGCGGGAGGCATATGGGCGGCGAACTCGCTGTTCGGAGATCAGAACGCCTCGCCGCTTTCCTCATCCGGCCCGAGCGGCGCCGAGTCCACTTCGGGAGGAAATCCGCAAGCTTCGGGTTCGGGGAATCCAACCCCGACGGCAAAAGCTGCGGACGCGGAGGCCATGATCGATCAGCCGACGGCATCCGAATTGGGCAAAACTTATGACATCGTAATCTCCAACGGCAGAGTCGTGAATCCGGAGACGAAGCTCGACCGGGAAGGGCTTAACGTTGCGGTTCAAGACGGCAAAGTCGTTCTGGTAACCGATAAGAAGCTGCAGGGAAAGCGGACGATCGACGCGACGGGGCTCGTCGTGGCGCCGGGATTCATCGACAACCTGTCGTATGATCCCAATCCGCTGGGCGTCTGGAATAAGATCGCCGACGGCGTCACGACGAACATCGCGATGCATGGAGGAACGAGCTCTCCGGAGAAATGGTACCCCTACTACGTAAAGAATAGGACTCCCGTGAATTTCGGAGCTTCGTTCTTCTATACCCAGGCGCGTAACCAGTTCAAGCTAAGCCGTTACGATACGGCGAAGCCGGAGCAGGTGCAGACGCTCGTCGACCAAGCGGAAAAAGCGCTCAACAACGGGGTACTGGGTATCTCTTTTAGCTTGGAATACGTTCCGGGCGTGAACGACAAGGAAATTCTGCCGTTGATGAAGCTGGCGCACGAATATAACGTTCCGGTCTATTTTCACGCGAGATATTCCGACATGGAAGAGCCGGGTACGAACATAGACGCGCTTAATGAATTGATCGGATATGCCAGGGCATCGGGCGCAGCGGTACATATCGACCACATTAACAGCACAGGAGGCACTTTCTCCATGACCCAATCGCTGAAAATGGTGGCCGACGCAATAGCCGAGGGGCTCGATATGACTTCATGCATTTATCCTTACGACTACTGGGGCACTTACTTGAATTCCGCCCGGTTCGACGAAGGCTGGCAGAAGAGATTCCGCATTACATACAACGATCTGCAAATCGCGGGTACGAACGAGCGCCTTACTGCCGATACGTTCAGGTTATACCAGAAGCAAGGAAAGCTCGCGGTCGCCTACGCGATTCCGAAGCAGGACGTCATCGATTCGCTGAAAGCGACGTTCGTCATGATCGGCAGCGACGCGATTCTGGAGCCCGGTTATAATAATCACCCGAGAGCCTCGGGTACTTTCGCTAGAACGGTCGGTCTCTATGTGCGCGAGCAGCAAGTCATCTCGCTATCCGATGCGATCGCCAAGATGTCGCTTATGCCGGCTCAACGGTTGGAGAAGCAAGCTCCGGCTTTGAAGAAGAAAGGCCGCATAGCCAAAGGCATGGATGCCGATATCGTCGTGTTCGACTACGACACGATCAGCGACAAGTCCACGGTAGCGAAGCCGGAGATCGTATCCGCGGGCATCAAGTATGTGCTTGTGAATGGCCAAGTCGCTTTGGATGACAAAGGCTTGCACAAGGATATTCGCGCGGGTCAACCGATCAAGAGCGAGTTCTTGCGGGTGAAGGATGGAAGCTCGACCTTGGCCTGGCAAGGCAGTTCAGTTCCGTTACTTGAATATCGCGGCAACAATTACGTGGATATCGAGTCCTTGAAGGCGCACGGATACTCCGTTCAATGGGACAAGCTGAAACACGCGGCAACGGTAACGAGCGGCGCCAAGGCAGCGGAAGCTAAGGTGCCGAACCCGAAAGTCGGCGAACTTATGCTGGAGCGGGGCTATAAGCTTTCCTGGGACGACGGCGCGGAAACAGAGATGCTATCCGTTGGGGATCGCAGCTACGTAGCGCTGGCCGACTTGAAAGCGCACGGCTGGGAGCTTGGCAAGAACGGCAGTCAGTTAACTTTGAATTAGTACATTTAAAGCGCGAACCCGACCCGGCCTCTCGAGGGCCGGGTTTTTTCGACGATTCAGAAAGTATAAAATCCGCTATACTTTTCTGAATCGTCTCCGACATAAACGTTTTTCCGCCATCCCTAAGGACGGCGGAAGCCGATTATGCTTGTGCGGGCGGGAAGGCGCGTCCCTACGCGGATGATTGATTTCAGAGCTTGATTTTATGATATAATGAAGTTTGCAGCTTTCCGGGCTATTGCATCAATGAACCAGTTGACGCGTGGGAGGAATAGCAATGGATAGAGACCTGGACGTAGCGACGAAGACTCGCACGATCGAATGGTTGAAAACCGAAGTGCTCGAACAAATGTCGAGATTATTCAAGGCTTTATGGGATGGAAGCACCTCCCGGGTCATTGATGGCTTGGCGAGCCTGATCGCGAGTTCTTACATTCTGGGTCGCAGATTGGGAATTCCCTACAAGGATCTGGATCATGCGATCGCGGACAAGCTCGCGAAGATGAAGAAAGATGGACATCAGCTAGAGGATCATTACGGAGATCTGTCCGAGCTGTCCGAACATATCCGCAAGAGGTGAATGGATTGACTATAAACTGGAGGTCGATAAGCTGGAGCGCGGCAGCTCTGTTGCTGTTGCTGACGCTTGCGACGCCTTTGAATTTCGTGACGATCTTCCTCGTCATGACGCCTTTCGTCGTGCTGTATTCCCTGTTAAACGTTAAATCTTTCGCGATCCACGCGATCGGAATCGGGCTCGTAGCCTTCTTGCTCTCCGGAGCTTACGGATCGGTCGTGTTGACGCTCGGGTTCTTCTTCTTGGTCCCGTCGATCGCGATCGGCCATTTGTATAAGAGGGGAAAATCGGCGAAGACGGCGATCGTCGTCGGGTTCGTTATCATTCTGGCGCAATTGCTGCTGGAGCTCGCGTTATTCTCCGCTATGTTCGACGTGAATCTGAAGGCCGAGCTGGCCTCGATGATACAAGACAGCCTAAAGCAATTGGAGACCGGCGATTTGGTCAAAGCCGGATGGGCTACGGATACGGCGGGCGAATTCAGCGACGCGATCATGAATTTGTTGCCGATGTTGCTGCTGCTCAGCGCGTTCCTCTTCACGATCGTTACCCACGGATTGTCGCGGCTCTCCCTGCGTACGGTAGGCGCCGAAGCGCCTGCCCTGCCTCGAGCGAAAACATGGAGAGTGTCGAGAAGCCTTGTCTTATACTACTTGTTCGCGATGATCGCCAGCATGGCGATGTCGGACAACGCGGACGGCTACTGGTCGATCGCGATCTCCAATCTCGTTCCGATTCTTCGCTTCGCGTTTACGTTCCAGGCGATCGGATTTTTCTTCTTCCTGGCGGATGCCAAGAAGTGGCCTAAGGCTATTCCGATGATCCTGTGCGTACCCTTGCTACTGTTCCCTCCGCTTTATTTGATCGGTTTGATCGACGCGGCGTTCCCGCTGCGCAAAGCATTCGTGAAATAAAACGACCGGCTTGGGACGACGCCCGACAAGCGTTAGTCCCCCTTATCAACTTTAGACGGGAGCGAACGCGGATATGCCCAAGTTTCTCGTGCAGCGTTGGCACGGTATGCATATCGTCTGGGCACTGGTGCTCATCTTCATATTGACCGTCGCCTTGGCTTGGTACCAGTGGTTGCTCGGTCTGTTCGGTCTGGCGCTCGGAGGCGTGGTAGCCGCATACGCCATTTTTGCGGAGAAGGCTTTCCGCAAGGATTTGAACGATTACGTGTTGACGTTGACCCATCGCATCAAGAACGTCGGCAACGAAGTCATCGGTCAGCTGCCGTTCGGCATCATCCTATTTAACGAAGAGAAAGAAATTCAGTGGCATAATGCCTTCATCTCTACGGTGGTCGGCAAACAATCGATCGTGGGAGAGCCGCTGGCGGCTTACTTCCCGGGCTTGCAGCAATCGTTCAAAGACAAGGACTCCGCGCTGGAAGTGACGGTCGGATCCAAGGTCTACGAGCTGTTGCTCCGCTCGAACGAACGGTTCTTGTACGTAAGCGACATTACCGACCGTTGGACGCTGAAAAAGAAGTACGACGAGGAGAAGCTCGCTCTGGGAATCGTCATGATGGACAATCTCGAAGAGGTCGCGCAGGGCATGGATGAACAGCAACGCGCGCTGATGCTGTCGAAAGTAACGGGCGAGATTAACGAGTGGGCTCTGAAATACGGGCTATTGCTGCGGAGGTTATCCTCCGACCGGTATATGATCATTACGAATCAAATCGTGCTCAAGAGCCTGGAGCAATCCCGTTTCGATCTGCTCGACGAAGTGCGCGAGATCACGATCGAGCAGAAGCTGCCGATGACGCTAAGCATCGGATTCGCTTCCGGGGCGGACAACGTAATCGAGCTAGGCCATCTGATGCAAGGAAGCTTGGATATCGCGCTAGGGCGCGGCGGCGATCAGGCGGTCGTGAAGATCGGTCAGCGCCAGAGCTTCTATGGCGGGAAGAGCAACGCCGTGGAGAAGAGAACGCGGGTACGGGCCAGGGTAATCTCCCACGCCTTGCGAGATCTGATCAAGGATAGCGACCACGTCATCATCATGGGTCACAAGATGCCGGACATGGATTCGATCGGAGCGGCCATCGGCGTTATGAAGGCGGCTCAGCTCTACGGCAAAGAAGCTTATATCGTGCTGGAGGGAATTAATCCCGCGATCCAGCGGATGATGGATATGCTCAAGGAAGACGAGAAGCTGACGAAGCGATTCATTGCTCCGGATCAAGCCCTAGGGTTAATCGGCAAACGGTCGCTCGCGGTCGTCGTCGATACGCACCGCGCGACGATGGTCGCGGAGCCGCGACTCTTACAAGGGACGGATAGAATCGTTATCGTCGATCACCATCGGCGGAGCGAAGAATTCATCGACGAAGCGGTGCTCGTCTATATGGAGCCTTACGCATCCTCGACTTGCGAATTGGTGACGGAGCTGCTGCAATATATTCACGAACGCGTCGTGCTTGATGTCAGGGAAGCTACGGCATTGCTCGCGGGCATTACGGTGGATACGAAGAGCTTCGCGTTCCGCACGGGTTCCCGTACGTTCGAAGCGGCATCGTTCCTTCGCCGCAACGGGGCGGATTCGGTACTCATTCAACGGCTTCTGAAAGAGGATTTGGAAGAATACATTCGCAAAGCGGAAATTATCCGCAACGCGGAGACGTATCGCAATTGCATCGCGATCGCGGCAACGGATGCCGGCAAGCAAGTGCCTCAGTTGCTCATCGCGCAATCGGCCGATACGTTGCTTAACATGACGGGTATCAAAGCCTCGTTCGTGGTTGGAATGCGGCCTGACGGCAACGTCGGCATCAGCGCCAGATCTCTTGGCCATATCAACGTTCAGATCGTCATGGAACGACTGGGCGGCGGCGGCCACTTCACGAACGCGGCGGCTCAGATGCAAGGCACGGTCGCGGAAGCGACGGCCAAATTAAAGCAAGTCCTACAAGATCTCGAGAAGGAAGAGGGGTTATTCGAATGAAGGTTATTTTCTTGCAAGACGTAAAGGGTCAGGGTAAAAAAGGCGAGATCAAAGAGGTGTCCGAAGGTTATGCGCGCAATTTCTTGTTGCCTAAGGGCGTCGTGCAACTCGCGACGGAAGGCGCCAAGAAAACGTTGACTCAGCAAGTGGCATCCGCCCAGAAGAAGAAGGATAACGAGAAAAAGGAATTCCAAGACCTTGCAGCCAAGCTGTCCGAGATGACGGTCGTCATCAAAGCGAAAGCCGGCGAAGGCGGACGCCTGTTCGGAGCGATTACGAGCAAGCAGATCGCGGAAGCGCTCGAGGCGCTCAAGATTTCCATCGACAAGCGCAAGATCGAATTGAACGATCCGATTCGCGTGCTCGGAGTAACGAAAGTAACCGTCAAATTATATCCGGACGTAAAGGGCACGCTAAGCGTGCAAGTCGTGGAGGAATGAACCGATGAACGGAAGCGGGGATCAGCAACTCGTCTACGATCGAATTCCTCCTCAGAACCTGGAAGCGGAGCAAGCCGTACTCGGCGCGATTCTGCTTGAATCCGAAGCGCTGATCGCTTCCATGGAACGCCTGAAGGCGGAAGATTTCTACAGCGTTTCCCATCAACGGATATTCGACGCGATGGTGGCTCTTAACGACGACAATCAACCGATCGATCTCGTAACGCTGACCGCCCGCCTTCAAGACTTGGGGCAAATGGAGGAAGTCGGCGGGATCATGTACTTGACCCGTCTGGCGAACTCGGTTCCGACGGCGGCGAACGTGGAATACTATGCCCAGATCGTCGAAGAGAAGTCCATCCTGCGCAGACTCATTCGTACCGCCACGCAGATCGTCTCCAACGGCTATGCCACGGAAGACGATGTCGGGGTGCTGCTTAATGACGCCGAGGCGCGGATCATGGAGATTTCCAGCCGCCGCAGCGCGACGGGGTTCATCAGCATTCGCGACGTGCTCATGGAAGTGTTCGAGAAGGTCGAGTTTCTCTATACCAATAAGGGCGGGGTAGCGGGGATTCCTTCGGGTTTCGTCGATCTCGACAAGATGACGAACGGCTTCCAACGAAGCGATCTTATCATCGTCGCGGCGCGTCCTTCCGTAGGGAAAACGGCATTCGCTCTGAACGTCGCGCAGAACGTCGCCGTTCGCGCTTCGGAGACGGTCGCCATTTTCAGTCTGGAGATGTCGGCTCCTCAGCTAGTCCAACGTATCATCTGCGCGGAATCGAACGTGGATGCGACGCGTATGCGTACGGGGCATCTCGAAGGCGACGATTGGGAGAAGCTGTCGATGGCGATCGGATCGTTGTCGGAAGCGCAAATCTATATCGACGATACGCCGGGCATTACGGTGTCCGATATTCGCGCCAAATGCCGTCGGCTTAAGAAGGAAAAGGGTCTGGGGATGATTCTCATCGACTACCTGCAGCTTATTCAAGGGCGGGGCAAAGCCGGGGAGAACCGTCAGCAGGAAGTATCGGAAATCTCGCGTACGCTGAAGCAGATCGCCCGGGAGCTTGAAGTTCCGGTCATCGCGCTGTCCCAGCTGTCGCGGGGCGTCGAACAACGTCAAGACAAACGTCCGATGATGTCCGACCTTCGGGAGTCGGGATCGATCGAGCAAGATGCCGACATCGTCGCGTTCCTGTACCGGGACGATTATTACGATAAAGAGTCGGAGAAGAAAAACATTATCGAGATCATCATCGCCAAGCAGCGGAACGGTCCCGTAGGCACGGTCGAGCTGGTGTTCCTTAAGAACTATAACAAATTCGTCAGTTTGGATCGTTCCCATAGCGAAGCCTATGCAGGGAGTGCATAATCTAGACGAAGTAAGACTAAATTCCGAACATTAATTTGGTCGGATGTGAAATTGTTCGTTTTTACGTTGACTTCCCCGATCACAGTTGCTAAACTAATCATGCTGCCTGATCGCTCTACCAGAGATGCGACGTCGGGTGGCATTATCATGCCGGCGTGAGGAACGCTACGGGTGGAGGGATTGCAGTGTCAACAGTCGTTGTTGTAGGTACGCAATGGGGAGACGAAGGCAAAGGAAAAATTACCGATTACTTGGCGGAGAAAGCCGACGTCGTCGCTCGTTATCAAGGCGGGAATAACGCCGGGCATACGATCCTCATCGAGAACAAAAAATACAAGTTAACGATGGTTCCTTCCGGAATTTTTAATCAAAACAAATTGTGCGTCATCGGAAACGGGATGGTCATTAATCCCGGCGCTCTGGTGGAAGAAATTCAATATATTAACGACAACGGGTTCTCGACCGATAATCTGAAGATTAGCGATCGCGCCCACGTTATCATGCCGTATCATCTCGTCTTGGACGGACTGGAAGAAGACCGCAAAGCGGACAACAAAATCGGAACGACTCGCAAGGGCATCGGCCCCTGCTACATGGATAAAGCCGCTCGCAACGGCATTCGTATCGCCGACCTTATGGTTGCCGAAGCTTTCGAAGAGAAAGCCCGCGCGATCATCGCGGACAAAAACCAAGTGATCACGCAGATGTACGGCGGCGAAGGTCTCGACGCGGATTCGATCATTAAAGATTACTTGGCGCTGGCGGAATTGCTTCGTCCATACGTTACCGACACTTCGGTGATATTGAACGACGCGATCGACGCAGGCAAGAAGGTATTGTTCGAAGGCGCGCAAGGCGTCATGCTCGATATCGATCAAGGCACGTACCCGTACGTAACGAGCTCGAATCCATCCGCCGGCGGAGTGTGCATCGGATCGGGAGTCGGTCCTTCGAAGATCCGCGAAGTCATCGGCGTAGCTAAGGCCTATACGACTCGCGTCGGAGACGGCCCGTTCCCGACGGAGCTGAACAATGACCTCGGGCAATGGATCCGCGACAAAGGCCACGAGTACGGTACCGTAACGGGCCGCCCTCGCCGCGTCGGCTGGTTCGACACGGTCGTCGTTCGCCACGCTCGCCGCGTGAGCGGAATCACGGGCTTGTCGCTCAACTCGCTCGACGTATTGACCGGCTTGGAGACGGTTAAGATCTGTACCGCCTACAAGTTCCGCGGAGAGCTGATGGAGCACTATCCGGCGAACCTGAAGCTGCTGGAAGAATGCGAAGCGGTATACGAGGAGCTGCCGGGCTGGAGCGAGGATATTTCCGAAGCGAAGACGCTTAGCGACTTGCCCGCGACGACGCAGCATTTCGTGAAGCGGATTACCGAGCTAACGGGAATTCCGATCGCGATTTTCTCCGTCGGCCGCAACCGCGAGCAGACGAACCAAGTCGCGCCGATCTACGGTGCGTAAAATATAGGGTATGTATGGGAAGCCGTTTGGCGGATGTGAATCCGTCGGACGGCTTTTTTGCTTGCTTGGGGGGAGTGGAGTTTAAGTAGCGCGGAGCTACTTAAACTTGTGCGATTGGCAGTAAAGTGGCCTGGAAGTAGCTCAGAGCTACTTAAATTAGAGCGATTGGCAGTAAGGTGACCCGGAAGTAGCATAGAGCTACTTAATCCAGAGGGATTGGCAAGAAAATTACTTTCAAGAAGCGGTGGGCTACTTATTTTAGCAACAAGCCTACGCCTCCTCCGCCCCAACCGAAGGGCGTATCGCGACTCCGACCTGAGTCTAGGTAAAAAAACATACCCCAGACCATGTTGCCGTTGGTGGAAGCAATTTACAATCATAACCATGGACATAAAGTTTACCTTGCATCCGAAAGACATGGTGCGACGAGCTAACGCAACCTCATAAACAAATTTCAAATGAAGAGTGGAGAGAGTACGCATGCAGTTTTTTACGAAATTCTCGTTAAGGAATCCGGTGGCCATCGTTCTTCTGGTCATCCTGGTCGCAGTAGGCGGCATGTATGCCGCAACTCAGTTTAAGCAGGAGCAACAGCCGGAGATCGCGTTCCCGGGCATCATGGTGTCCGCCCAATATCCCGGCGCTGCACCGAATGAAGTAATGAACCAAGTGACATTGCCGCTTGAGAAAGTGCTCAAGAACGTAGAGGGCGTGAAAAACGTCACTTCCCAGTCGGCGAACGGAATCTCCATGCTGCAACTGGAATTTAGCTTCAACGACGACATGAAGAAAAAACAAGAGGTCGTGAAACAAGCGATCGGCGACGTTCAGTTGCCGCAGAATGCGCAGAAGCCGGAAGTTCGGTACTTCTCGACGACGAACCAACCGATTATGTACACTTCGATAGCCGCTCGCGACGGCACGACTCAGGAACAGCTGAACGAGATCGTGAAGACGAAGCTGATTCCGAAGCTGCAAGCGATCGAAGGCGTAACGAACGTCGAAGCAACCGGGCTAAAGGACGACGGCGTGTATATCCGCCTAGATGCCCCCAAGATGGCGGCAAAAGGCATTACTTACGAGCAAGTCATCTCCACGCTTCAAGCGAACAATCTTAGCTTGCCGCTAGGGGAAGCGACGTTAAACGATAATCGGCTTCCGGTATTCGTGCAAGGCGACCTGACGACGCTCGATCAACTGAAGAGCTGGGCGTTGACTCCCGCGGGAGACGTGAAGCTGTCGGATATCGCGCAGGTCGAACAGGGCAAGCCATTGGATATCATCAGCTTGACGAACGGCGGACCTAGCGTAACCTTGAACATCGTGAAATCCAGCAGTGCCAATACCGTGGAAGTCGCGAACAAAGTGACTCAAGCGTACGCGGACGCGGAGAAAGACGGCCAAGTTCAAACGTTGGTCATGTACAACCGGGCAACGGATGTCAAGGAATCGGTCAACTCGCTGGCCCGCGAAGGCGCGTTAGGCGCATTGTTCGCTTCGATTCTCATCTTGTTCTTCCTCAGGAACATTCGCGCGACGCTGATCGCGATCGTCTCCATCCCGCTGTCGATGCTCATCGCGATGATCTGCTTGAAGACGTTCACCGACGTTACCCTGAACATCATGACGTTGGGCGGCTTGGCGGTGGCAACCGGCCGGGTCGTCGACGACAGTATCGTCGTCATCGAGAATATCGTGCGAAGAATGCGAGGGGAGAAAATCGGCAAGGAGCTGATCCAGTCCGCTACGGCTGAGGTCGGCAGAGCGATTACCTCTTCCACGCTGACGACGGTGGCGGTATTCGCTCCGCTAGGTTTACTGCAAGGGATGATCGGCGGTTACTTCAAGCCCTTCGCCCTGACGGTCGGGTTCGCGCTCGTCTCGTCCCTTCTCGTAGCGCTTACCGTCGTCCCGCTGATGGCTTGGGCGCTCATGAAGAACGCCAAGCTGAAGGAAGCGAAACCGTCGGCGATGAGCCGCGGCTACAAACGCGTGCTGCGTTGGTCGCTCGGACATAAAGCGATCGTAATCATCGTCGCGGTACTGTTGTTCGCCGGCAGCCTTGTTCCGATCTTTGCCGGCAAGGTAGGAGTCGTGCTGCTGCCGCAATCGGATTATAAATACATGTTCGCTAATCTTACGATGCCTAAAGGAACGGCTATCGACGCGGTAAAGAAAGAAGCTGATAGGCTCGACGCGATCATTCGCCAGAATAAAGACGTCGAGAACACGAACGTAACCGTCGGCGGAGGAATGACCGGCGGCGGTGTAACCAACGGAGCGGAATGGTTCATCGGGCTGCGCTCGGAAGCCGATCTGGATCGATTCACGGAGGAGATCGGTCCGCTGGTGAAGGTTCCGGAAGGCTCGGACTTCAGCTTGATCAAAGACGATATGAGCGGCGGCGGAACCGTGGCCATTACCGTTACGGGTTCGTCGGCCGCGGACATTCGGACGGCAACCGAACAAATAACCGAAACCGTGCGCGGAATCAAAGGGATCGACCATATTAGCAATAACCTGCAGGATGGCACGAAAGGGATCGCCATCGAGGTTCGCCAGAAGGATGCCGCGAAGGTCGGACTTTCGGCGATGCAGGCCGGAATGATCCTTCGTCCGTTCCTCGCGGAGACGAACGCGGGAAGGATCGGAGACGGTACGAAAGCCAGCGATCTGTATCTCTCGCTGAACGGTACATCGATCGCCTCGATCGAAGATATCGGAAATCTGAAGCTTCATACGCCGATGGGCACGGACGTGCTCGTGAAAGATATCGCGGACGTTAAGATGACGCAGTTGCCGAGCACGCTGCAATTCAAGAACGGGTCGGAGTTCGCGACGGTGTCCGCGCAAATCACGGACAAAGAAGCGAGCAAAGTGAACGCGAGCTTGGAGAAAGCCCTCAAGGAGCTTAAACTGCCCGCAGGGATCGAGTATAAAATGGGCGGCAGCGACGAGGAGATCGGGCAGATGATGAGCGACATGCTCATGGCCATGCTTGTTGCCATCGGAATGGTTTATATCGTAATGGTCATCGCTTTCCGGGAAGGAAGAGCACCGCTTGCCGTCCTGTTCTCGCTGCCATTCGCGTTAATCGGCGGATTGGCGGGCACGTTGGCGGCCGGCGAGCCGGTATCGGTGTCGAGCATGATCGGATTCCTCATGCTGATCGGAATCGTCGTCACGAACGCGATCGTCTTGATCGAGCGCGTACAGCAACAGATCGAGCACGGGCTTACGATTCGCGAAGCGTTAATCGAAGCGGGCGGAACGAGATTACGGCCGATTCTGATGACCGCGATCGCTACGATCTGCGCGTTGATGCCTTTAGCGATGGGCCTTGGCGGAGGCAGCATTATTTCCAGCGGGCTGGCGGTCGTCGTAATCGGAGGTTTGACGAGTTCCACGTTGCTTACGCTCGTCGTCGTGCCGGTCATGTACGAACTTCTCTACTATAGAAAGTCCCGCAAGCAACGCAAAGCGATCGCGGGCGCGACGGCGGCGTCCGAAGCGGCGGCCTAACCTTAAGTCGAATATAGTAACTCTATCTCACGCCTCTTGCCGTTCACCCGGGAAAATTCCTTCTCGCAAGGAATTTTCCGGGTCGCGCAAGGGGTGTTTTTCTATGAAAAAGGAATGATTAGAAGGAGGTTTGCCCATACTAAAAACTATGAAAACGCGTTAGCGGGAGGTTCGATCATGTTCAAGTGGGTAAGCTGGGTGATCCGGATGGGAGCGACGGCTTTGCTGCTCAGCTTCTTATGCATATGGACGACGGGGTACATCGTGAACAGTTATATGGAATCGGTCGTGAAGCAGTTGGATTTGCCGCTAGACGTTCAGCCGATCGCTTTGTCAGGCATATGGGGAACGTTATGGGGAGCGCATCCCGCGCCGAAAGCAAAAAATGCCGCAGAGTCCAACAAGCCGTCGGAAGAAGTTAGTCCAACGTCGTCTCACGAGGCGGATCCGATTGCGAGCGACGACAGCGAGCCCTCGGATCTGCCGGTATCCGGGGAACCGAATTCTCCGACCTCGGCTAGCCCCGGACCCGGCTCGGGCACGGGGGAACCGGAAGCCGATCCGGTATTTAACGGCAGCGGTCAGAACCAAGGATCGGGAGCCGCGCAATTGACGGACGACCAAAGGCAGCAGCTTTACGCGACGGTCGTCTCCAAGCTCAATCCGGAGCAGCTCCAACAGCTCTCCGAAGCGCTTAAAGGAGG
The DNA here is from genome assembly GCF_003628305.1 of Cohnella endophytica. Lineage (GTDB taxonomy): Bacteria > Bacillota > Bacilli > Paenibacillales > Paenibacillaceae > Cohnella > Cohnella endophytica. The sequence continues at coordinate 50,538 of NZ_RBZM01000007.1, forward strand.
GCTCTCGCAAGAGAAGCTGACGAAGGTGCAGACGATGCTCAAATCCGCGCTCAGCGAAGAGGAATACGCCCAGATGATGGAGGTTCTCCAAGGCGGCCGGAAAACGGATGCATCCACCGCGCCGGAGTAAATAAAACGGTTACATTTTAAAGGACCGCAGGGCGTTAAGCCAGGCGGTTCTTTCCATTTTTCATAATTCTAATGCGGTCAAAAGGTTGATCGCTTTGTCGGACCTATGCTAAAGTGAAGTACATGCTTTTGCCAAAACCGGGAAAAGAATACCGAATGCAAGCGAAAAGGAGAGTATCATGGCCGTTTTCAGAGGAATGGATCGAATACGGAAAATGATCGCGGCTACGCGGCAAACCTTCCGGCAGATTCGGTCCGCGCAAGCGGAAGAGAAGCCTTTAACGGAACGACAATCGCAGCCTATTCTCACTCATATACGCAATTATCGCCGCCCCATTATCGTATCGGCCTGCGGTCTCGCCGCAATCGTCGCCGTCGGAATCGGAGCGCGCAATTATGTCGAAGCTCATAGCGTTGACTACTATCAAGTTATCTTGAATGGCACGCCCATCGGCGAGATCAGTAGCGAAGCTAAGGTTAACGAGCTATTGACGGCCAAGTCGGCCGAGCTGGAGGCAGCCAACGCCCCCGTCCACCTAGTGCTTAACGAGGGACAGGTCACATACGAGCCTGAAAGGGCTTACAAAAAGAAGACCGACGACAGCGCTACGCTGGCTCGTCTCGAAGGCATGCTGCAAACCCACGCCGTCGGCGTGAAGCTCATCATCGACGGCAAGGAAGTCGGTATCGTCCGCGACGAGAAAGCGGCTAACGCGGTGCTGCAGAAAGTCAAGAACAAGTACGTTCCGGCAAGCGCGGCCAAGAAAGCCGGTACGGAAGTTCAGACGTTATCCGTAAGCACCGGCAGCAAGGCGAGCGCAATCGCGGCTCAGCCTCAACGTACGGTGACCTCCGTCACCTTCGTAGAGAAGGTAGAGATGGTACCGGCGAATATCGAGGCTTCGCAGCTATCGGATCCGAACGAGCTGTACAGCAAGCTGACGGTAGGCGAGCCGATTCCTCGGAAGTACACGGTGCAGGCGGGCGATTGCATTGGTTGTATCGCGGCGAAGATGGATGTCACCGAAGAATTGATCCATCAGAACAACAGCTGGATCAAAGGCGACAGTATCAGAGTCGGCGACGTGTTGGATCTGTCCGATGAAGAACCGCCGATCCTCAACGTCAATTCGGAAGAGCAGGTTACGCAAGTCGAAGATATCGAACCGCCGATTCAATACCAGACGAGCGATTCGATGAAGAAGGGTCAGCAGAAAGTCCTTCGCGAAGGTACGGAAGGCAAACAACAAGTGACCTATCGCCTAATCAAGCGTAACGGATCGCTGCTCGAAGAAGAGCAGGTTGATAAGAAAGTACTTAAAGCCCCTATCCCGACGATCATCCTCAGGGGAACGAAAGTCATTCGCGGGGAAGGTTCGGGTAAATTCATCTGGCCGGTTATCGGCGCTCGCATCACCAGTTACATGGGCGAAAGATGGGGACGAATGCATAAGGGCATCGACATCGTCGGCAATAGCAACATCAAAGCCGCGGACGAAGGCGTCGTCGAATTCGCCGGGTACAAATCGGGCGGATTAGGAAACGCAGTAATTATTAACCATAAAAACGGATTCAAAACCACGTACGGACATATGAAGAGCGTAAAAGTGAAGCAGGGTCAAATCGTCGAGAAGGGCGACGTGATCGGCATCATGGGAAGCACGGGGCACTCTACCGGCACGCACCTTCACTTCGAAGTTTACTTAAACGGCAAGCTTAAGAATCCAACCAGCTATTTATAATATTGGCTCATTTCGAAGACGAGCGCAGTCCCGCGGGACTGTGCTTTTTTTTATAGCTTCCCTCTCGGATCTTCAAACTTTCTTTCGTTTTATCCCCGGAGTAATTTCAAACCTGCTTGGTATGATGGGTTCCATGAATCACGAAAGCGGGGAACGAACATGCGCAGGGGAATGGCTATCATGATCGCAATGGCGATCTTGTTCGGAATAGGGATGATCGAAAGCGGGAATCGGGCGGCGACCGCCAAGGAAAACGGAGATTGGCGGGATCAGCGGCTTATCGCCCACGCGATGGGGGCGATCGAAGGCGCCAAGTACACGAATTCCTATGAAGCATTCATGTCGAGCTACGACAAAGGATACCGATTGTTCGAGGTCGATCTCGTCCTCACGTCGGACGGGCAGTTAGCAGCCAGGCACGACTGGAAGATGGATTTTCAATTCGGATTGGCTGAGAAAGTGGGTACGGCGCTGACGCTGTCGCAATTCAAGGGAGACTTGATATTGAATAAGTACCGGCCCTTGTCTTTCGCGGACATTGTCGGACTGATGCATCGGTACCCGGATATTTACGTCATTACGGATACGAAAGAGACGGATCCCGAGAAGACGAGCCGACAATTCGAGCATATGGTACGGGAAGCGAACAAGATCGATTCCGCGATTTTGGATCGAATCGTCCCGGAAATCTATACGCCGGATATGTACGAGGCCGTCATGAGAGTGTACCCTTTTCCAAGGAAAATCTATTCGCTGTACCTCTCGAATCCGTCCTCCGCCAACGTGATTTCCTTCGTGAAGGACAAGGACTTCTCAGCGGTAGCGATGCCGATCTACCGGTCCCTGCTAGATCCGACTCTTGTCCCGCGGTTGAACGGGATGGGAGTAAAGAGTTACGTTCATTCGGTGGACAACCGAGTGTTGATGATTTTACTGAAGTGGATCGGGGTCTATGGATTTTATACGGACTTGGAAGCAAGCCCCGCTCGACTGTTGGAGGGCCTGAAGACGGCGAACGAGGAAGCGCGGATCGTCATGCTGGGCATCGGAATATCGCTGGTAGGCTACGGCATACTACGGATGAAACGACGGACTCCTAGGAAAAAGATAATGGCAAAGGCGGAAAGATAATGTCCAAAAACAACGTGCTGGTCGTGGACGACGAAGACGAGATCAGGGAAGCTTTGGTCATCTATTTAACGGGCGAGAACGTAGACGTATTTACGGCTTCCAACGGAGAGGAAGCGCTCGCGATCCTGGAGAAGGAGGCGATTCATCTTATTCTCATGGACATCATGATGCCCCGGATGGACGGCATGAAAGCAACGTTCAAGATTCGCGAAACCCGCAACATCCCGATTATCATGCTTTCCGCCAAATCGGAGGATATCGATAAAATCATGGGGCTGAACATCGGGGCGGACGACTATATCACGAAACCCTTTAATCCGCTGGAATTGGTCGCCAGGGTCAAGTCCCAGCTCAGAAGGTTTACGAATCTCGGGGCGTACCGCACGGGCAATACGAATGACAGAATCGAGATTCGGGGATTGACGTTGGACAAAAGCGCCAAGACGGTCGAAGTGGACGGAGAAGAAGCGAGGCTCACGCCGAAGGAATACAAAATTCTCGAGCTGCTGATGGAAAACGGGGGGAAAGTGTTCTCGATCGACGAAATCTACGAGAAGGTATGGAACGAGCCCTCCTACATGACGGAGAACACGGTTGCCGTCCATATCCGCAACATTCGCGAGAAAATCGAGATCAATCCGCGCGATCCGAAATATTTAAAGGTGGTGTGGGGTATTGGATATAAAATCGATAAAAAATAAACTCCGGGTCGATAAAATCCCGCTCGAGATTCGCGTTTCGCTGTCCATAGCGGTCTGTTGGCTGATCGGAGTCAAAATAGTGAATCTGCCGTACGGTTCTTACAGCACGAGTACTCAAATCGCGAGCATCCTGGAAGCCATTCTATGGATTTCCTTCGGTCTTCTTTTTCTCGTTATCGCCCAGATCGCCGTTCGTCCGCCGGCATGGAGAGAGCAGTGGCAATCGAGCCGCGCGCGCGTCTACGTTCGGATATGGGAGAACGGCTTGCGGGAACGCCGTATCGCCGCTTGGCTTCTTGCCTTTATCCTGCTGTCGGCGTTGGCGGGGATGTGCGCCTGGCGTCTCTACGATTGGTATCGCAGCGAGGAGGAGAAATGGCTGATTCTCTTCGAGATTTTCTACGTCTTCTTCGTTCTTCCTTACGTGTTGCACTTCGTCGGCAAGTTCGGCCGAATTCGCGCAGGCGCGAAGGAGATCGCCGAAGGCCGTCTCGACGCCACGATCCAAGTCGGAGGAGACGGCCTTCTCTCCGAGTTGGCCGGGCATCTGAACAACATGAAGCATGGCTATCGATCGGCGCTGGATGAGAGAATGAGGAGCGAGAGGCTCAAGTCGGAATTGATCACGAACGTGACGCACGATCTGAAGACGCCGCTGACTTCCATTATTAATTACGTCGACCTGTTGAAAAAGAAAGACCTGTCTCCCGACCAAACGGAAGCCTATGTCGGCGTGTTGGATAAAAAGTCGCAAAGGCTGAAGACGCTCATCGAAGATTTAACCGAAGCTTCGAAAATGGCTAGCGGCGCCGTGGAACTCGATATGCGGACGATCGACGTCGCGGCGTTGCTCAATCAGGCTCTGGCGGAATTCGGCGATCAGCCGGAGGAAAACCCGTTGCCGTTCCGCGTGAATATCGCGAGCCCTCATATCCATGCGAATCTGGACGGCAACAAAACGTGGCGCGTATTCGAGAATTTGATCGGCAACGCCCGCAAGTATTCGCTTCCGGGTACGAGAGTCTACGTCTACCTCGCCGAGACCGACGACCGCGTCCTGTTCCGAATCCAGAACACGTCATCCTACGAGATCGATTTCGCGGCGGAAGAATTGTTCGAGAGATTCAAGAGGGCCGACCAGTCCCGGCATACGGAAGGGTCCGGTCTCGGGCTCGCCATCGCCAAGAGCATCGTCGAGCTGCAAGGAGGAGAGATCGCCATCGAGATCGAGGGAGATCAATTTAACGTAAGGATCGCCTTCCCGAAGTAAATGCCGGGGTAGACGATCGTCGCGGACGCGCCGTCACCGGCGCGTCATTTTTCGCGTTCACGCCCATCGCCGATCTACCACGAAACGCCATTGGGGTCTGGCCTGCAATATGTTAAGATAATAACAGTAGATTAGCTTCCGAGAAGCGGAAGGCGGTGACGCGAATGTTGGGCAAAATTCTGGTCGTAGACGATGAGCGGCCGATTGCGGATATTCTGAAATTCAATTTGGAAAAAGAGGGCTACGAGGTCGTGTGCGCCTTCGACGGAGAGGCGGCCGTACGCCTGGCTTTCGAAGAGGAACCCGATCTGATTCTCCTGGATCTCATGCTGCCTATCAAGGACGGGATGGACGTATGCCGCGAGGTGCGGACGCGACTGTCTACGCCGATCATTATGCTGACGGCCAAGGATAACGAGATCGACAAGGTGCTTGGCCTGGAGCTTGGCGCCGACGATTACGTAACGAAACCGTTCGGTACGCGCGAATTGCTCGCCAGGGTGAAGGCGCATCTGCGCCGCCAGCGCAAAGTCGACGCTCCGCGGGCGGACGAGGAAGTGCAGCCGGAGGCAGAGCGTCAGGGCATTCGGTTATTTAACTTGTTCATCGATACGGACATGTACGTCGTCTATAAGAACAATCAACCGCTCGATCTTACCCACAGGGAGTTCGAGCTCGTTCATTATCTCGCGAAGAACAGCGGCAAAGTCATGACTCGCGAGCATCTGCTGCAAGCGGTATGGGGCTTCGAATATTTCGGCGACGTACGGACGGTCGACGTAACGATTCGCCGGCTGCGCGAGAAAATCGAGGATGACCCGAGCCGTCCGGAGTTTATTCTGACGAGGCGCGGTCTCGGCTATTTGGTGCGCAATCCGAAGATGAACGGCGGTCATTACGGATGAAAGGGATCGGCTTGTTCCGCAGCATTCAGATTAAATTAATCATGATGGTGCTGCTGCTCATCCTGATCGCGGTACAATTGATCGGCGTGTATTTCATCAGCACGATGAAGACGTCGCTCATCAACTCGTTCTCGGATAACTTGAACAAACAAGCGGACCTGTTGACGGGTTTCCTGTCTTCCACGCCGAACCTTTTCTCCGACAATAAGGGGACGAGCGATCAGACGGAAATCGACGTCAGTTCGCTGGTCAGAAACTTCGCGACCCGAGACGCGGCAATTCAAGTGCTGGACGCCGGAGGCAAGGTGATGGCGACATCCGATTCCTCCGAGCAATCGTATATCGGACGGAAAAATACTTCGTTGCTCCTCGGACGCGCGTTGCAAGGGGTCAGGGACAACGAGGAAGAGATCATCGACGAGCGCAACATCCGGAATAAGGTAATTGCCAAGCCGGTCATCAGCAACGGCAAGATCGTCGGCGCGATCTATATCGTCGCGTCGATGGAGAGCCTCTATCAGACGATGGAAGGCATTAACCGGATTTTCGTGTCGGCTACCTTAATCGCGCTCGGACTCACCGCGATCTTGGGGGTGCTGCTCGCAGGCACGATCACGTCGCCGATCAAGGCGCTGACGCGCCAGGCGACCGCCGTGGCGGAAGGACGATTCGACGAGCGCGTGCCGGTATTCGGCAAGGACGAGATCGGCCAGCTTAGCTCCGCTTTCAACGACATGACCGATCGGCTAAGCGACGCGCTGTCCATTAACGAGGAAGAAAAAGAGAAGCTTGCTTCGATTCTCTCCAATATGAGCGACGGCGTCTTGGCTACCGACGAGTTGGGGAGAGTCATCGTTACGAACCGGCGGGCAAGAGCGATGCTGGGAATCGGGGAACTGAAGGAAGGCGCGACGTTATCCGAAGCGCTCGGCATCGACAAGGAGCCGATCGCGGATACGCTGGAGGGCGTGGAATCGTCCCTGCAACTGAACCGGGTACTCGACGATCAGGGGGAAGAGCTCGTGTTCCGGGTGACGCTTACCCCGATTCGCCGCAGAGACAAGGGAGTTGCGGGCGCGATCGCGGTGCTTCAGGATATTACCGAGACGGAGAAGCTGGAGCAGTCCCGGAGAGAGTTCGTGGCGAATGTCTCCCATGAACTGAGAACGCCTTTGACGACGATCAAGAGTTACGCGGAAGCGCTCGACGACGGCGCATTGGACGAGCCTCAGCTCGCGGACCGGTTCGTCGGCGTTATTCGCAGCGAGACGGAACGGATGATTCGGCTCGTCACCGATCTGCTCCATCTCTCGCGGTTCGATTCCCGGCACAATCAATTGCGCCGTCAGAAGACGGACTTGGCGGAGATGCTGGAGGAGGTCGTCGACCGATTCTCCTTCCAGCTCCGGCAGAAGGCCATTACCGTGACGGTCAAAGTCGATCATAAGCAGAAGACGGCATGGCTCGACCGCGACGGAATCGACCAAGTACTTGATAATCTCGTGTCCAATGCGATTAAATATACGCTCGACGGAGGGGCTATCGACATTACCGCCAAGAGCAACGAAGCGGGTCAACTGGCAATCTCCATTAAGGATACCGGTATCGGAATTCCGAAGAAGGATCTCAATCGCATCTTCGAACGATTCTATCGGGTGGATAAGGCCCGCTCGCGCAATATGGGCGGCACCGGGCTTGGCTTGTCCATTGCCCGGGAAATCGTAAGGGCGCACGGCGGCTCCATTCAGTTGGAATCCGAGAGCAACGTAGGCACCGTGGTTACCGTGCTGCTGCCGATCTTGCCGGAAGGAAGTGAGACCGCATGATCGAGAAGGGTAAGTCGGCGCTTCTGTTCCTGCTCGTCGTGGCCAGTCTCGTGCAAAGTTATTTTCTCGCGTACAGCACGCCTTACATGGAAGCGAAGGTCAAGACCGATCTCAATTACGTGAAGACGGAGCCGTTAGGCGACGAGAGAGCGATCAGCGACTTGATTTTCCCCGAGCAGCTCATTATTCATCGGGGATACGACAAGCACACGGTATTCTATCCGAGCACGAGAACGTATTACAATTTGATTCTGGAAAAACTCAAGCTGCGCGAATTCAAGGGGCTTCAGCGGGACCAGGTCGATGCGGTCGATTGGGATCAAGTCCGGCGGGAGGACCAAGGAGTCGAGCTGCGCTTCGGTCGGGCGATTCCGTTCGAGTTGCTGCAGAAAGTGTTCAAGATCGACAGGGACTTCCTGTTCTTCGGCGATTCCATTGATCGCATCTGGATTTACACCAGCAAGGGCCGAGACGAAGTGCGAACGTTTTTCTTTAGTTCGGACGGTCGGTACGTCTACGAGTCGACGCGCGCGGACTTAACGATCGGGGACGTGGAAGGCTACGTCGGCTTCGGACAATACTGGGATTCTTATACGACCGTCGACGGCAACGTTTACGTTCCAGAGAAACCTTATACGAAGCTGCTGGAGATGGAGGTTCCGTTTACCAAGTATACGACGAACCAGATCCAGGAGAGCTTGTTTTTCGATCCGGGCAGTACGAAAACGTTACAAGACCAGGATAACAGCGCGGGTCCGAAACTCTATACCGACAGTAAAAAAGGCCTCAAAATCGAGCAGAACGGCGTATGGATGTCCTATACGGACCCCGTTGCCCGGACCGAAGGCGACGACAACCTCGTCGACAACGTCTTGGCGGCGGTCAGCTTCGTTAATCAGCATGGGGGATGGAACGACAAATATTTGCTCGTCAAAGACTCCGATTCGGGGTCGGGCGGCTCGACCATTCGTTTCCAACAATATTACATGGACGTACCGATCGTGTCGGGTAGCGTCATGAATTTCGGCTTCATGCAGTTAACGTTGGAGCAAGGCGGCGTATCGTCGTATAACCGGTCTCTTGCCGTGCTCGGCGCCGACGTGAAAAATAAGTACGTGAGGCAACTGCCGGGCGGCGATCAACTGCGCACGATTTTACACGACGTGAGCAAAAGCGGAAAAACCGTCGAAGCCTTGTTCCCGGCCGTAAGACCGGTGCTGAAGAAGGACTCGGTCGTGCTCAGACCGGTATGGGCCGCAAGGCTGAAGAGCGGCGAAGTGATTATCGTCGCGGACTCGTCGCCGATCACCTCGAACGAGAGCTTGAACAATTCGAAATAACCGACGAACGGGGAAGGGGGGAACGGGATGGACTGGAGACGCGCCAAGAGCGTGCTGATTTTTTCTTTTCTCATGTTGAACATCATTCTGGGTTATCAGCTGTGGACGGAGTGGCGCGAGCGGTTGAACACGGCGGTGGATTGGACGTCCCTTCCCCCCGAGACGTTACAGTTCATGCGGGACAACAACATTCAAGTCGACGACAATGCCAAGATTCCGACGGAGACGCCTAGCATGAAGGAGCTCAGCTATACGTTCACGCACCGTGGGGGGCTTAACCTATCTGAACGCAAGCCGATAGAACCTTCGCCGGAGACGCGGGTGGTCTACTTCGAGGAAGAGCTGACGCAGGCTCTGGGAGACGTCATTCCCGAGATGGGCAATTATAAGCTGGATACGTCCGGGAGCCACGAGGGCATGTACTTCGTCTTTAACCGAATGGTGGGCGGATGGCCGATATTCGATATTAACTTAAATCTGTACTATAGCGAACAGAAGATTAGGGCGTACACGCAAGACCTAATTCAAATCAAGCCGTCGACCGGATCGAAGGAACAGCAGGTGCTGTCCGCGACGAAGGCATTGGCCAAGGTCATCGAGCGGAATTTGCCGCCCGGGTCGGTCATCAAGGAAATTCGCTTAGGCTACCACGGGGAAATCTACGAGGACGCGGAAGCGCAATTGACGGCGCCTTCCTGGAGGATCCTGCTGGAGAACAGCGAAGAAGTGTATTACGTGAACGCGATCAATGCGGAAGTGACGACAGAGAAAGGCGATACCGCGGTTAATCATTGATTCTCGACGGGTCAATGGGGAAAGCGGATATCGTTCGGGAGAGGAACTGGAAACGATCATGGGACTTCGATTCACGGTGCTTAGCAGCGGATCGACGGGCAATGCGACCGTCGTAGCTACGGATTCGGCGAAGGTGCTCGTCGATGTCGGTTTTAGCGGCAAAAAAATAGAAGAGTTGATGAAGGAACGGGACGTGGCCGCTCAAGAGCTGGACGCGATCTTCGTTACCCACGAGCATTCCGACCATATCAAAGGGCTGGGAGCGTTCGCGCGCAAGCATAAGCTTCCCGTATACGCGAACGAGAAAACATGGGCGGCGATGCTCAGGACGGTGGGGGATATTCCCGACGACCAGCGGAAAATATTGCCCTCCGATAGCGTGCTCGAAATCGCGGACCTGCGGATCGAATCGTACGCGATCTCTCACGATGCCGCCGAACCGGTCGGCTATTGCTTCCAAGCGGACGGGGCGAAGCTAAGCTTGGCTACGGATCTGGGCTACGTGAGCGACAAGGTCATGCGGCAGCTGCACAATTCCGACGTGATGGTGCTCGAGTCGAATCACGACGTGAATATGCTGCGAATGGGCCGATATCCTTGGAACATCAAACGGCGCATTCTGGGCGATACCGGTCATCTCTCTAACGAGGCGGCAGGGGAAGCGTTAAGCAGCTTGTTGACGGGCAGCCTGAAACGGGTGTATCTCGCCCATCTGAGCCAAGAACACAACTTAATGGATTTGGCGAAGCTGACCGTGAGCTCGGTATTGGAGAATAACGGGCATTTCTATCATAAGAATGAATTCGCTCTTTGCGATACTTATCACGATAGGCCGACTCTATGGGATATCGTGAAAGAAGCATAATCGTTTAAATGAGAAAGTTATAACAGAAGCTGGCGATTAAGCTCGGCTTCCATCTGCGAGGCTTTGTCCCTAATATCGTCGGGAGTGAGGATGCCTTTCTCGACGAGAAGCTCGATTAAAGTGCTGATCGCCAAGAGCTGCCTGTAATTGTCGTGTTTCATATCGGACACCTGCGAAGCGAGATCAAGAAACCGCATGCCGTACTCCGTCGTTCTCATTGGATATCCTTCCTTTCTTTTACTGAGAATTATGAGGGGAAAGTACTTGCTAGTGCTCTCTCATTCTATTACTATTCTAGTCAAAACCTTAATAAACATTCCTATTATTTACGATAATAACGGTATAGAAACCGTATAAATAGTTATGATGGTTTAATAGAGACACCCGCGGTGCCGAGGACCTGCAGATCAGGTACGATCCAGGGGTCCCCGAATAGAAGGATGGTGCTTGACCATGAGCTTGTTCGATGATGATTTCTATTCCACGCGAGTAAAAAGGCGCCTTCGCAACGAGAAGCGTTCCGATTCCGGTCCCTTCGGAAGGCGAGGCCAAGGTTCCACGCTCAAGGTCGCTTTATTTTCTTCCGCCGCTAGCGCCATCGTCGTCGCGCTTTTGTTCACCTTCGTAAGAGGCGGAGGGTCTGCCGAGCCCGTAGCGAAACCCGCGCTGACCGGAGGACAGGCGTTAGTGGAAACATCGGAACGGATTATTACCGCCTCCGAGAAGGTCCGGCCCGCGGTAGTCAGCATAATCAACTTAACCAATGAAGCGTTGGCCGCGCAAGATCCCAAGGATAAGGCGTCCAAAGACGAGATTCCATATAACGCGAGCTTAGGCTCGGGGGTTATTTTTCAGAAGAAAGACGGAAAAGCCTACATCATCACGAACGCGCACGTTATTCAGGACGCGGCCAAGGTTCAAGCGGTTATGGTCAACGGGGACAAGAAGGAAGCGACGATCGTCGGCAAAGATAACGTGACCGACCTGGCGGTGCTGCAAGTAGACGATAAAGGCGTGGATACGGTCGTCGAGCTCGGTAATTCAAGCAAGCTGCGCGACGGCGAGATGGTCATCGCGATCGGCAATCCCCTTGGTTTCGGAGATTCCCTCACGCAAGGCATCGTCTCTAACAAGAAGCGGGTTATTCCGGTATCCCTTAATCAGGACGGCAATTACGACTGGGAGCAAGAAGTGATCCAGATCGACGCGGCGATTAACCAAGGCAACAGCGGCGGCGCGCTCGTCGACTTAAACGGCAAGCTGGTCGGCATTAACAGCATGAAAGTCGCGGACACCGGCGTCGAAGGCATCGGATTCGCCATTCCGATAGACAACGCGATCCCGATTCTTCAGACGCTGATGGAAAAAGGAAAAATCGCCCGTCCTTACATGGGCTTATATTCAATGGATCTGGGAACGTATCTGGACGGCTTGCAGATGGATGTCGCCGACGATTCGGATAGCGGCAACGATGGCAGTGCCGACGGTCAGACGGACGGTTCACTGGAGTCGGCCGATCCCATCGTTCCCGACGGCGTGGATGAAGGCGTCATCGTATTGGAAGCGGTCGGTCCATCGCTCGCTGCCGGAATTCAGTTCAACGACATTATCGTGGAGCTCGACGGCAAGCCGATCCGAAGCACCCTGGATCTTCGCAAATATTTGTATAATAGCAAAAAAATCGGGGAATCGTTGAAGGTAACCTACTATCGGGACGGCAAGAAGGCTTCCCTTAACGTGAAGCTTCAAGAGAAAACGGAAGAGCCGCAAGATCGTTAAGTAATATCCGAGCATCCCAGTAAGCGAACGAGAAGGGAACTGGACCATGTACTGTGTATGCCGCGAGCATGTAGAGCTTGCGATCGATAAATTCGTGGACGAATACGAGGATGCGCCCGATCTGGTTAACTTGCAGACGACGACATTCTCGGCCTGGCACCCGCCCGAGCATTGCGAGTGGTGCGGTAACAAGGTGGAAATCTTGGTGGTATAGTCGCGACGTATAGAAGGCCGCAGGCTCTCCGGAAGGAGGAAGCTTGCGGCCTTATTCGTATTGAGCTTTAATGCTCCGATTTGTAGTCGACGGGGGAGTAGCCGGTATATTTCTTGAACGCTTGGCTAAAGTGGCTGGTATTCGAGAATCCGACGATCTCGGACACCTCGAAAATTTTGAGATCCGTTTGTTGAAGCAATTGTTTGGCTTTGTCCATTCGTACCCGCGTTATATATTGGTGAATGGTTTCTCCGACCTCCGACTTGAACAAGGTGCACAGATAGTTGGTGTTCATATACACCTCCGTAGATAGACGCTGTAACGAGATTTCCTCCCCGAAGCGTTCGTCGATGTAACTTCTGACCTGTTCGATTTCCTTGCGGTAGCTTGTGCTCTTCGAACGGTTGATCCGCTCGAGGCTGATTTCGGCGAAAGAACGAAGCGCATCCCTTAACCGGATGGAATCCGAATAGGTATGAAGCTTATCGTAGAGCTCGTCGTAACCGGTATCGAGCAGGCTTAAGTTCAACGCGGAGAAAATTTTCGAGGCGGTCAGCAGCAATTGTTGAACCGTTGACTTCATCATGGCGTAGGCTTGATCCGAACCGGATTCCCCGGAAGCATCGAACCATTCGTCAAGCACATCAAGCGCGCGTTCGTCCCCGTTGCGCAGATATTGTCCCCACAGCAGCTCTTTCTCGTAAGCGTAACCTACGGCCTGATCGGACGATGGCGGCAACTCCAAGCTGGAGGCGTCGATGAGTTTGCTCTTGCCCAGCACGGCGCTTAATCGAATGGCGGCGTGTGCTTCTTTGCAAGAATAGTGAATCTGCTCGATCCCGGAATAGACGTTTCCGATTCCGATCGAGACGGATAAATTCAAGTAGCGCTTGATATTATCTTTAATGTCCGCGGCCAGCTCCAAGCAAACTTTTTTCAAATCCGCGGGCTCCGGGTCACCCTCATTCAACGAAACCAATACTTCCAGCGTGTTTTCCAGCGCAACTACGGATACTCCCCAATGTTCCCGGTTAAGAACCTCGTCGCACACGTTGCGAACGGCGAATAGCGATAATTGTCGATTGGCTTCTTCGGTGCCGGGTCTCGTTAAGAACTGCTCGAGACCGATATGGAGTACGGCAAATTTGGACGAAGGGAACCGAATTCCCGTATACTCCATTCTTCGATCGACATCCGATGGAGAATAACGTTGATGGAGTAAGTCGGAGACCAGCTTCTCACGGAGCAGAGGCATCGCTTCCTCGATATTCTTCTCTAGTTTTTGAATGAAGTTGGTCTGATCCGTCTGCTCCCTCACGCGGAGGACCGCCTTCTGCACGGCTTCCGAGAGCTCGCGAGGGGAGATCGGCTTCAAGAGATATTCGTTAACGCCGAGCTGAATCGCTTCTTGGGCATATTGGAATTCGTCGTAACCGGATAAAATGATGAACACGGCGTCGGGCAGATTTTCCTTCGATGCCTTCATGAACTCGAGACCGCTCATCCGGGGCATATTGATGTCCAGAAGTATGATGTCGGGACGATGCAGCAGGGCCAGCTCGAGAGCTTCCTTGCCGTCTTCGGCCAGCGCCGCGACCTCAAGCCCGAGCTCGTCCCAGTCGAAGCCCTCCGCGATGCCGAGTCGGATATTCTCTTCGTCGTCTACGATCATGATTTTCATGGATAACGCCTCCTGGCTCTAAGTTAATTCCAACGGGGGTTGCTCGACTTGGGGCAGGAGAAGGCGGATAACGGTGCCTTCGCCGAGGGTGCTTTCGAAAGATAGGCCGTACAGAACGCCGAAGGAAAGCTGGATGCGGTCGTGAACGTTCCGCAAGCCGTAACCCTTGGCGGGATCATTCGTCTTCGAGCCGCTTAAGGATTCCCGCAGCTTGCTTTGTTGTTCCTCGTTCAGCCCGCAGCCGTCGTCGGCGACGACGATCGCGATGTCGTTACCTTGTTCGGCCACGCTAATGCGGACGCTTCCTTTGCCTCCTTGATCCTTGAACGCGTGAAGAAGCGAATTCTCGACGATCGGCTGCAAGATCAGCTTAGGAATATAATAATTCAAGGCTTCCGGGGCGACTTCGATCTCCGATTCGAACCGGTTGGAATATCTGAACTTCTGAATGTTGAGATAGCTGCGGATATGCTCGATTTCTTGATGGAGCGGGATAAACGGACTTCCATTGCTTAAGCTAATCCGGAAAAACTTTCCGAGGTTCGTCAAGACGTCGCTGATCTCCATCTCTTTTTTCCTAACGGCAAACCAATTCATCGACTCCAAAGTGTTATATAGGAAATGGGGATTGATCTGGGCCTGCAACGCCGTTAGTTCGGCTTTTCGCTTCAGTTTCTCCTCCTGGATATTCCGCTCGATCAGATTTTCCATTCCGTTGGACATGCGGATCAGAACTCCGTTGAGCCGTTCGATCTCATCCCCGCTGCGAATATCGGCTTGAACTTTGAAGTTACCCTTCTCCATCTCGCGGATGACGTTCATTAGCTTGGCGAGCGGAACGGTGATTCCCTTGGATATGAAAATGGAGATGACGGCGGCGAGCAGGATGCAAATGATGCCGGCGATGATCAAATAATAACGCAGGGAGGATACCTCCCACATGATCTTGTCGTAGGGCGCAAAGCTGATCAATTGCCAGTCGTACTTGGACATGGAAGATTTCAAGACGAGATACCGTTGCCCTTGAAGGCGAATAGAGTCATGTCGAAAATCATTGTCCGTCACGGAAGGCAGTAATTTGGCTACGTCGATCTGCGGATATAGCTCGGTTTGTTGCAGCATAATCTGCCGATTGCTGTTATAAACGACGGTTCCCCAGTCGTCGGAGGAGTCGAGCTGCCTAAGCGCGTTGTTTAAGATTTTGGCATCCATCTCGATAGCAACGGTGAACAAGTATTGCGTAGGGTCGGCTAGGTCGTATGCCTTTTTGATATAAGTGAGCGTTTCTATGCCTTCTAGGCTTGTCCCGCGGATAATGGAAGTATGAATGCTGGAGAAGTAACTGTCTCCGGAGGATTGCTCGTAGGATTTATACCATTCATCTTGGAAGAATACGTTCTTGTAATCGTAGTCGAAGCTATAGACGATACGATCGTTTTCTTCGAACAACGAAATATCCGTAATATAAGATTTGAGAAACTGATATTTTTTGACGGCGTTATCCAGCAACTGCCTCGTTTTGGAGTCTTGTTCATTTGCCTTTATCGTATGGATATCGTCCAGAATTTGATCGTCGACGGAAATGTTCTTGGCGAGTTCCGCGACGTCCTGAAGGTAAAACTCGACATTGTCGAGGCTTTTATTGACGACTTGTTGATTGTAGAGGGAAATCTTATTCTCCACGATACGCGAGATTTGCTCATAAGCGATGGTCGTAATGGCCGCTACGCATATGCAAATAACCGCCAGAAAACCGATCAATATTTTGCGGTTGATCGTTAAGTTCCATCTCAGAATCGATCTCATGAATTAGAGTCACCCACATCCGTTATTGAATCGTCTCACAGCTTAGTATAGTTTAAGAAGGAGATAATAAATATGTCGAAATTTGGTGAGGTCCGACATGAAACGAATGAAAGCCATATTCAGCGTAATCATGATCGCCGCATTGCTGACGGGCTGCTTGGATCGGAAAGACAAAACGCCGTCGGGGGCTTCGAAGAACGACGATTTGACGGGAACGATAACGATCTGGTCGTACGCCACGGACAATGAGGCGAAGATCAATAAGGCGTTTAACCAGCTCTATCCGGGAATCAAGGTCGAGGTTATTCCGGTTCCTTGGGCCGATTATGACCGCAAATTTCAGATCGCCTTAGCCACCGGCGCGGATCTTCCGGATATCGTGACCGTGGAATCCTACTGGTGGGGAAAATGGCAGCAGAAAAAAAGCGTGTTCGAAGATTTATCCCTCTACGGCATCCAGGCAGCCGATATTAACGAAATGTCGTCGGAGCTCATCCGAGGACCGGATGGGGAGCTTGCGTTCGTACCCGTCGCGACCGGAATCGCTTGTATATGGTACCGTAAGGATCTCGCTCAGAAATATTACGGCTTCGGCGACTCGAACTCGCTGGAGAAGAAGTTGACCTCTTGGGATGCGTTATTGGATCTAGGTCGCCGAATCAAGGAAGAAAGCCAAGGCAAAGAGTTTTTGTTCCCAGACACGATGTCGGTCGAAGAATTCTTGATTGCTTCCCATAAGGATTACATGGACGGGAATGCATTGCTCTTAACGGACCGGATTCTTCCCCAGTTCGAACTGATCCAGAAGATGCTGGAGCAGGGATATATCGCGAAATACAAGGGAATGGACCTGGACCGGTCTTATGTTCAAGGGAATGTCATGTTCTATCCGTTCGCGGATTGGCGGAGCGATTATATCAAGAGCGTGGACCGTAACGGAACGGGCAAATGGGGGGTCATGAAGCCGCCGGGAGAAGTGTTCGTTCGCGGCGGCTATGGATATGCCATACCGAAGAAGAGCAATCAGGCAAACAAGAAGCTTGCCGCCAAACGGATCGAGTTCGTACTCTCCCAGCAAGGGTCGCAGGCGGTCATAATGGACACGAATCAGTTCTCCGCGTATCGCAACGCCTTCACGGATACGATTCTGAGGACGACGGATCCTTACTTCAAGGAGAACATCCAGCAGAAAATATTCGATTGGTCTAAGGAAATTCGCAAACCGGTCCGTTACGGGGAGTATGACGACATTATCGAAATGGAGCTCCGGATTCAAGCCTATAACATGATGATGTCTAGCATTACGGCCAAGCAGGCGATCGACAACGCAAGAAAAGAGATCGAATCCAAGCTGAAAGGCAAGATTCTGATTAAATAGCGGACAAGCGTGAATACATCTGAAGATTACGATAGAGAACCCGAAGAATTCGAATTCTAACGGGTTCTTTTTCTTTTTATACTGGGTTCATAGCCAGGGAACATGCGGCCGCAGACCACCTGAGCCTTACACATCGAATAGGTACTGGAGGCTTATACCGTGAAGAAACGCAGCACTAGTCTGTTGCTTCTCGTAGGAATCGTCGTAAGTTTGCTAGCGGGTTGCGGAAACAAAGACAACAATTCGGCTAACGGCAACGCATCTCCTTCGCCATCGGCGGAGCCGAGCGTTAGCGCTAGCGCATCGCCATCGGAATCGACAGGGGACACAGAGAAGAAGCCGGAGGATTATAAAGGCGAGATTACGGTCTGGACATGGAATAACGATTACTTCAAAGAGCGCGTGGCGGATTTCGAAGCGACTTACCCTAACGTCAAAGTTAATCTCACGACAATGGGCTGGGGCGACTATCTGACGAAATTCGAGGCGACCAAAGCTTCCGGAGGAGACCTGCCCGACGTGGCGCTGGCGGAATCTTACTGGTGGGGCAAGATGCTCGGCTATAAAGATATATTCTTGGACCTCGGCACCGTAGGCTTTAACAAAGAAGATCTAGTCGCGTCGGCGTCGGAAGCGGTCGTGAACCAGGAAGGTAAATTCGTGGCGATTCCGGAAGGCTTGGGCGTAGGAGCGATCTGGTATCGCAAGGATTTGGCCAAGCAGTATCTGGGTACGGACGATGCGAACGAGCTTGCCGCGAAATTGTCCACATGGGACGACTTTTTCAAAGCGGGCGATACGATCAAGAGCCAAAGCGGCGGCAAAGTGTTCTTGACGCCGAACGCGACCGACTCGATCGAAGCGCTCATCGGATCTCTGAAAACATCGGGTAAAAGCTATGTAGACGGAGATATGCTTACGTTGGACAATATGAAACCGGCGTTCCAATACGTCGAGCAAGGCTTGAAATCGGGCACGATCGGCAAGCTTGAAGGACCGGCGGCGGATGCGGCATGGTCGCAAGGCAACGTTGTTTTCTTCCCGTCGGCAGGCTGGAGAGAAGGCTTCATTCCGAACGTGGACAAGGACGGCAAAGGCCGTTGGGGCGTCATGGTGCCTCCGGGCGGAAGCTACTTCCGAGGCGGTACGGCCGAATTGATCGTGGACAAGAAAGATCCGGCCAAAGCGGAATTGGCGGCACTGTTCATCAAGCAAAGCCTTTACACCGAGCAAGGCATGAAAATCAACTTCAAGTACGGCAACGTGAGCGCGGTTAAGAGCTTCGTGGACAACAAAGTCACGAACGGCGTGAATGAATTCTACGGCGTAGACCTCACGGCTCTCTACTATGACTGGCTCTCCAAGATGCCGCCCGCGAAATACGGCAAGAACGACAGCATCATCGAGGACGCGCTTAAGACGCAAGCCAACGCGATTCAGAAAGCGGGCATTACCGCGGATGCGGCTCTAAGCAACGCGGCCAAAGAAATCAAGGACAAAGCCAGCATCCAGTAAATCCAAACATCCATAGGCGGAAGGACGGAGATCGCATCCGTCCTTCCTTCCGATAGGGAGCGTGCAACGACGATGAACTCCTCGAAATACGGCTATTTGTTCGTTTCGCCGTTTTTTATTTTTCTTTTCTGCTTCTCGCTCGTCCCGATCCTATTCACCCTTTTCGTTAGCTTCATGAACTGGGATCAATTCGAGAACATGCATTTTATCGGCTTAAAGAACTATATCGACGTCTTGCAGGGCGGCTTATTCTTCAAGTCCCTCTACAATACGCTGCTGATCATGGCCATCTCGTTGCCCGTCAGCCTCGTGCTGTCTCTTGGATTGGCTTTCCTGATTAACGAGAAAATGACGAAGATGAGCTCCTTTTTCCGGACGGCGTTTTTTCTTCCGTACATTACGACGCCGGTCGCGGTCGGCGTATTGTTCAGCTTGTTGTTCAACTACCAATTAGGCTTTATTAATATTTTGCTGCAGAAGAGCGGACTGCTCGGCGAACCGATCTATTGGATGGCCAAACCCGTATACGTGGTGAGCATCGTGGCTCTGATCGTCGTATGGAAAAGCTTCGGTTACAACATGATTTTGTATTTGGCGGGCTTGCAGACGATTCCTCACGAACTATACGAGGCGGCGGAAATCGACGGCGCCAACCTATGGCGAAGATTCCTGGCGATCACATTGCCCATGCTTCGTCCGATCTCCCTGTTCGTCATCGTCACGACGGTCATCTGGGGACTGCAAATATTCGATGAACCGGCACTACTAATGGTCGGCACGGATTCGAGTAGCAGCATTTCCAATACGCTAGGCGGACCGGAGAAATCGGTGTATACGCTAGTGTCTTACGTATACGAGGAAGGTTTTGTCTTGTTCCGTCCGGGCAGATCGGCAGCCGTCGCGTATTTGATGACCTTGGTCATCGTCGTCGCGTCATGGATGAGCATACGGTTCGTGAATAGGGGGCAGAAAGCCTAATGCATGCTTCTAGAAGATCCGACGCTAATTTTGCAATCAAAGGTTTAACGTATATCGTCTTCGTTCTGCTGGCGATATTCACGTTAATTCCTTTCTATAGCATGTTCATTATGGGGACTTACGATAGCTATCGCTTATTCGAGTTCGACGGGTTACCTTCGAATTACTTGTCCGCGAATTGGAAGACGGTCATGAAGGTGCCGGAGATGGGGGACTTCTTCACGAATAGCCTCATCGTGTCGGCGGTAGCGGTCTCTCTCGGCGTGCTGATCTGCACCGCGTGCGGATACGGGCTCGCGAAATTCAGCTTTAAGGGCCGCGATTCCCTTAATCGTCTCGTGCTGTTCACGATGATGGTCCCGTACCAATTGGGGTTGGTCGCCTACGTATGGGAAATGCGCGTCCTGCATCTGAACGATACGCTCGTTCCGACGATTTTGCCCTCGCTCTGCTTGGGCTTCGGCGTATTCTGGATGACGCAATATATCCGGGATACGGTGCCGACGGAAATTATGGAGAGCGCGAGAATCGATGCCGCGGGCGAGGTACGCATTTTCTTCAACATTATTTTCCCGATTATATCCCCTGCGATCGTTACGCTTGGTCTGCTGATATTCATCTGGTCCTGGAATAGCTTCCTAGTGCCGCTGCTAACGATCAACGATGTACACAAATATACGCTACCGCTCGGAGTAACGCTGTTCAACGGGCTTTATTCCACCGATAACGGGGCGAAAATATTGGCGATTTCCTTGTCGACTCTGCCGGTCATTCTCGTCTATGTTCTGTTCTCGAATAAACTGATCAGCGGACTTACGGCGGGTGCGGTGAAAGGGTAAGCGAATCGAAAGGCATCAAGAGGTTGGACCAAAAAGGAGAGACGGAAAGTTGGAAAAGACACGGAATTCGCGATTCGAGCCGATGTTCGTCAAAGTAGCCGGACAGGCGGAGGCGCTCACGATATTGGATTTGCGAGTACAATTCGGGGACGGCGACACGACGGATGCCATAGCCAGCTCCAGAGTCATTCAAGGACTCGTTAATCGGAGCGGCAAGGACAAGCTGTACCTCTATAACGATTGCACGGATTCCACCCACGACATCGGCGGACGGGAATGGAACGCGCAACTGGAGTGGCAGCGGCAGACGGAGGAGTTAAGAGATTTGCCGACAGTAACGCTGGAGCGGGAGCTGGGACTTAACGGAGGACTTCACGCCTTGCTTAAACGCTACTCGGACAAGCTCCGCGGATTCGTCGTCTGGGATCCGAATCCTCACAACAAGGTGAACATGGCTACGTTCGGCGCGGCCGTTACGGTTGCTTCGCAATTGGAAGGGTTGGCGGTGTCCCCGGATTTATTGGAACAAATCCAAGGCTGGGGCTTCCGGTTCCCCGTGCTTGAGGATCTGCGGTCCTATCGGTTCCAGAGCGATCACGAGGCATTGGAATGGAGCATCGACCGGTATTGGGAAAGCTCCAATCGCGAGCTGAGGGCGGTGTTCTCCCTAGGCATGGACGGATGGGCGCCCGTGACGGAATGGGCGGATAATTGGCTGAGCAACGACACGTTCCATGAAGGACCGATCGATTACGCCGTGGCGGTGAACGGCTTCTCCTTCAATATCAACATGATGGACGGGAACGACGATTACGCGCTGTTAAAGCTGTTAAGGAAATACCCGGAAGGCAAATCCGCGATCTTGGGTTGGGTTCCGACGCACCCGTTCGTCTATGGTTTCTCGGAGATGCCTACCTGCTTGAACTTAACGTCGTATTTCGTCGCGGGGGTCAACGGCTTCTCGAACATGAGCGTATTCGCTTCCTTCCCGGATAGTAACGTCGGGTTTCCGGAAGGAAAAGCTCTTGCCGCGCAGGCGGGCGACGTTTTCGTTAATTTCTTCGCATCGGACGGAGATGCCTTGCACTGCGTCTATCGCGGCATGTTCTCCGCGTTCACGACTCGGAAGGACGAGAACTTCGGCAGGATTCCGATGACATGGACGATCTCGCCGATTCTCGCGAATCTGGCTCCGCCCGTGTACAACTTCTTCGCCCGCCAAGTGCCGCCGACGAGCGATCTCGCGGCGGCTTGGGCGAACAAGGTCCACACGGTACACGATACCGCGCTGGCGGAGGTTACCCGCAATATCAAGCAGCATGCAAATCTGGCGAATCTCGGGATTAATTGGACCGTTCACTCCGCGGAAGAGACGCAGCTTGCCGATAAGAATGAGTGGGACGGCATTATCGTCGGGTACAGCAATAGCAGAGTCGAGGCGAAGCTGTCCAAGCTGAATCCGAAGACGGCAGTCTGGGGAACTTGGTCTTTCGGCGAGCACGTCATCGACGAAGCGGTCGAAGGAATCAGGCAATGCGCGGAAGAGCGACAAGGGAACGAACCGTTATTTATGTCCATACTGCTTGGGGCGGCGTTCGATAAGAGCGGCGACTTCTATTCTCAAGCCCGTATGATCGCGGATCGCCTTTTCGATGGACCCGATGGAGCTCGCTACAAGTTTGTCAATGCCCGTGACATGGCCGCTACTTACAAAGGTTATGTCGAAGGCTTGCAAAAATAAAAAAAAGCGAGGAGTTGCGATTGATGTTTCAAAGAAAAGCAGCATGGAAGTTGCTATTGGCATGCGCGGTTGTCCTAAGCTTGGTTCCGAACCTTAAAGGGTTGCCCGCGAGCGCGGCGACGCCCCGATTGACGGAGCCGCTATTCACGAAGGTGCCTCAAGCCACGGCTTTAACGGTCATGGACATGCAGGTTCAGTACGCCGGAGGAGATTCCAAGGACGCCATCGCGGCGGCAAGAGTGTTGCAAGGCTTAGTCAACCGCACGGCCACGAACAAAATCTATCTGTACAACGATGCCATCGACGCGCTTCACGAAATCGGCGGAAAAAATTGGAACGCGCAACAAGATTGGATTACGAATACGGACGAATTGAAGAATCTTCCTAAAACGACGTTGACCCGGTCTTCCGGAACGGACGGCGGATTGCATGGCCTGATCAATCAATATTCTTCTTACGTTCAAGGTTTGGTCGTCTGGGATCCGCGAACGGTCAACAACGTCAACGTCGCCACCTTCGGGGCGGCGGTCACGATCGCGGCGCAGCAGAACGCGCTGGCCGTGTCTCCGGCCTTGAAAGACCAGTTGGTAAGCTGGGGCTTTAATTTCCCGGTACTGGTCGATCTGAGAACGAACAATTTCCAGAACGACTATCAAGTCATGAATTGGAGCATCGACAATTATTGGGCTACCTCCAATGCCAACATGCGGGCGGTATTCTCCTTGGGCTCGGACAGCTACTACGATATTAACGCCTTTAACGAAGGTCCGATCGATTACGCCGTGGCGACGAAAGGTTTCGCCTTCAACATCAATATGAACGATGCCAACGACGACACGGTTCTCATGAAACTGATGAATAAGTATACGAACGGCAAGACGGCGATCCTCGGATGGGTACCTACGCATCCGGGCGGTACGGGAACGGGCGAAGCCCCGGCCATTCTGGACGGAACATCCTATTACGTTCTTGGCGGCAACGGATTGTCGAACTTCAGCGTGTACGGTTCGTTCTCCGATAGCAACATAAACTTGCCTGCCGCCGTGGCCAGTCCGGTGAGCAGCAACGATGTCTATATCGGTTTCATGTTGACGGACGGCGACGCGCTTCATTGCGTTTACCGCGGCATGTTCTCTGAATTCACTAAAGAAAAAACTTCGACCTTCGGACAAGTTCCGATCACGTGGTCGATCGCGCCGCAGCTTGCCAATCTGGCGCCCCCGATCTATAACTTCTTTGCCAAAAATCTTCCCGCCGGAAGCGATCTGACGATCGGTTGGGCGGACAAGGTGAACGGGGCGAACGATTCCGGGTTGGCGTCGCAAGCCAGCCACTGGAAGCAGTACGCGGACCTGACGGATATCCATACGATCTGGACGGTCCATTCCCAGGAAAATTCCCAACGGGCGGATCTGGTCGGTTGGGACGGAATCACGATCGGATATACGAACAGCCAGATTCCGATCCATCAAGCGACTCTGCGCCAAGACACGACGGTGGTCGGAACGTGGAATTTCGGTTATAATGCGCCCGCGCAGGATATCGTAAACGGCATTAAATCCCACGTCGCGCAGAACGCGGGCACGCCGGTATTCATGATGATCACGATCGGCGCTCCATTCAGCGAACCGGGAAGCTACTATGATAAGGCCAAAGAAGTTGCAAATGCCCTTCAAGCGAACTCGGGCGGACGGAATTACAAGTTCGTTGGCGCCAAGGACATGGCCGCGACGTACAAGCAATACGCCAATGGCGGAGGCACTGGCGGCGGGGGCGGAGGCAACCTGATCTCGAACGGCAATTTCGAGCTCAACCCGATCAACGCGAACGGATGGAGCGCGCAAAACTGGAACAACAATGCAACGTTTACGTGGGCAACGGATCAGAAACACGGCGGAACCTATTCCGCCAAAGTAAACGGAACGGGAATTAACGCCGGTTACAATAGGGACGGCGTAAGCAAAATCTCGATCGGGCCGGGACAGACCTATACGCTCAGCGCTTGGATGAAGACGAACGGCGTTACGGGAACGGGAGCTTGGGTATGGACGGAGCAACTGGATTCGTTAGGCAACGTCATTAGCGCCACCCGATGGGATAGCGCAAAGCAACTCGGCACGAACGATTGGAACAAAGTAAGCTATACTTTCACCGCCGCTCCTAACGCGACGAACATGAACTTTTACGTTCATTTGAACGGCACCGGAACCGTATGGTACGACGACGTCTCGCTCGTGACGGGAACGGGAACCTCCATTCCGAATGGCGATTTCGAATTGAATCCGATCAACGCGAATGGGTGGAATACGTTTACTTGGTCCGGATCGCCGACAATCACGTGGGCGACCGACGACAAGCATGGCGGAACCCGTTCGTTAAAAGTCGTGTCCGCATCCAACGGGTTCGGGGGCGCGAACAAAGACGGCAGCCGCATTCCCGTTACGGCGAACACCTCCTACACCTTGACGGGTTGGGTGAAGACGAACGGAGTGAGTTCGCCGGCCGGCGAAGGGGCATACTTCGCGATCGGCTTTGCCGATAACGCGGGTAATTGGCTCGGTGGAAGCACGTACACGAACGTGATAACGGGAACGCAAGGCTGGTCGTTGGTGTCGGTCACGGTAACGTCTCCGGCCAACGCGGCCACGGCTACGATATCCGCCAGGTTAAACGGAACCGGAACCGCCTGGTTCGACGACGTCACGCTGAACTAACCGAACTACCGACTACCGAACTACCGAACGAAACGAAGGCATCGAATACGATGGATAGGGAGGATCCGCGAACGGGCTTCGGCCCGATTACCGGATCCTCTGCCATGAAACGAGGGAACGAGCGCTATGGAAAACGAGAATGCATCGCAACGATCGCCAAGGCTGGGCTCCTCCTATTATCCCGAGAGATGGGACGCGAGCAGGTGGCCGGCAGACGCCAAGCTGATGAACGGTATCGGATTCGATTTCATTCGCACGGGCGAATTCGCCTGGAGCAAGTTCGAGCCGGAGGACGGACGATTCGCCTTCACATGGATGGACGACGCCATTCAAGTATTCGCCGACCACGGAATCAAGACCATTATGTGCACGCCGACGGCATCTCCGATGCCGTGGATGTACGACAAGCATCCGGACATGGTTCCGGTTACGGAAGAAGGCAAGCCTTTCGGCCCGGGAGAGAGAAGGCATTATTGCTTCAACAATCCCGACTTCCGACGTTACGCAGACCGGATGACCACCCGTATGGCGGAGCATTACGCGGGTCACCCGGACATTTTCGCCTGGCAAATCGACAATGAGCTGGGCGGGGAGGAGTTTATCTGTTATTGCGCTTATTGCAGAAAAGCCTTCCAAGCCTGGCTGCTCAATAAATATAAGACGGTAGAGGAGTTAAACCGGCGATGGGGAGGAACGTTCTTTAGCTTGGAGTTCACGGAGTGGAGAGAAGTTCCTCTTCCGATCGGGCACAACGTCAACTTCTTCAACCCTTCGATGAAAAAAGACTACCTGCACTTCTATTCGGATTCGATGAAGGACTTCCTAATGTCGCAATATCGCATCTTGAAGCGGCATCTCGGCGATATTCCCGTGACGACCAACCGCTTTACGGTATTCTGGACGGACAAGTTCGACCTTCGCATGGATCGGGAGATGGACGTTGTCGCTTTCGATAACTACGATCTGGAACTATCCTTGGCGGCCTTCCACCATGATCTCTACCGGTCCATCCAGCCGGAGGCGAAACATTGGGTGCTGGAACAGCATACCGGATTGCGGGATTTCGGAGCCGATCAGCGGGACATTATCGCGCAAACGGTGCAGTCGATCGTACGCGGAGCGGAACTGGTCTGTTACTTTAGCTGGAGACAGATCAACTACGGGGTCGAGCAGGATTTTTACGGGGTCGTAGAGCATGACGGCTCGCCCGGCGATACCTACGACATTCTAAAAGACGTCGTGGGATGGGTTCGGGGAGACGGGGCTTTTCTCAAGGATCTCAAGACGAAGAACGACGTAGCGATTCTGCATTCCTACGATTCTTCGATGATGTACTACGTGAATCATATGTTTAACTCTACGCATTATCATAAGGCGCTTTACGAGCGGTTCTATGTTCCGTTGTTCGAACTCGGCGTCGGTGTCGACTTTATTCATGATTTTGCCGCAATGAGCGGATATCGGGCTGTCGTTATCCCCGTGCATCTCCTGATGAGCCAAGAGGGGCTTCGTCAGGTAGAAGCTTACGTGGAAGCGGGCGGAACGGTATACGCGACAGGCGATTTCATGCATAAGACGGAAGATAACTGGCGGGCATACGGGGAGACGATCGACCGGATCAACTCGTTGACGGGAGTTCGGCACCAGAAGCTGTTGTTCGTGCCGAAGCCGCAGGAAGGGCAAGCGCCTTATCTCTTCTCTTATCGGGGACAGTCTTACTCGTACGAGGGTTATTTTAACAAGACGGCAAGGGATGGAGACGGATCGGCGGATCGGACGCGCGTGTTGGCGGAAGTCGAAGAGCCGGCGATCGAACGGGGAACGTCCGCGGTAACGGAGAGCAGACAGGGGCAAGGGAAGTTCGTCATGATTCATACGCTTGCTGAAGCGGCATTCCAGAGAAGGCTGTTCGCGGACGACCTGCCAACGATCGGCATCGAGACGCGGGAGCTGCCGAAACAAGTGGAATGCATGCGGATGCACGATAGCCAGGGCGAGCCGGTCGGATATTTCGTGCTGAACCAAAGCCGGGAAAGTTATGAGTTCGTGAACGAGAGGTCGGGAGAGCGGACGGTCGTGCAGCCCGGAACGTTCGAGTGGATTCGAAATTAAGCAGGGGGAGAGGACGAACATCATGAGCAAACGGATATTAGGCGGCGTGTCTTATTATCCTGACCATTGGCCAGAGAAAGAATGGGAAAGGGACATGCGTCTCATTAAGCAAAGCGGATTGGATATCGTCCGGTTCGGGGAGTTCTCATGGCATTGGATAGAGCCGCGGGAAGGAGCGTTCGAGTTTGCCGCTTACGACCGTTTTATGGATTTGGCTTTGAAGCTGGAGCTGCAGGTCATTCTGTGCACGCCGACGGCGGCGCCTCCTTCGTGGCTGCTGCATAGGTACCCGCATGTCAGGCTCCTCGATCAGCGCGGACAGCCGCATCGGGGCGGGAGACATATGATCTGCTATAACGATCCGGTAGCAATCCGTTTGGCGGAACGGGTTATCGCGAAGCTGGCTGACCGGTATAAGGACCATCCGGCGCTCGTCGCTTGGCAGATCGATAACGAGCCGACATCGGGGGAATCGCTGGGCAGCGAGACGATCTACGACTATCATCCGGAGACGGTTAAGGCTTTCGGAGCGTACCTGCGGGAGCAATATTCGGATCTCGACTCGTTGAATACCGCTTGGGTCAACGCTTTCTGGAGCCGCAGCTATTCGGAGTGGGAGGAAATCGAGCCTCCCCGTTCTCCGGGTGGAAACCCCGGTCTCTGGCTAGCCTGGATGCGGTTCCGGGATTGGAACGTGACCAAGCAAATCCGCTGGCAGCGGGATCTGCTGAAGTCGATTCGGGCGGACATCGCCATCGGAACGAACATCCCCGAAGTCGGCACGGTCGAGAGCTGCTGGTTAGGCCAAAATTATTGGCATCAATGCGAGGGCTTGGACTACGCGGGAATCGATATGTACGTATTCCAGCGGGATGCGGGCAAGGAGCGGAGGGCGCTCGCTTTCTCGAGCGACTTGATGCGTTCGGCAGCAGCTGCGGGAGGCGCGGAATTCTGGGTGAGCGAGACGCAGGCGGGACCGCACCGGCTGCCTTGGAGAATGACGTTCGTCGGCGGAATGTGGGGACCGGAGTTTCTGCGCGAAAGCACCAAGACGTTCATCGCCCACGGCGCTGAACGGATTCTCTACTTCCTGTGGAGGCCGTTAACCGGCGGACAAGAGATCGGGATGAACGGATTGGTCGATTTCGACGGTTCTCCGCATGAATTGACGGAAGCTCTTCCCGGAATTCTGGAAGAAGGCAGAGCGGAACAAGGCAGGCTCCTAAGCAGGCCGATCGCTTACGTTCACTACTCCAGGGACAGCTTGTTACTGGCTTCGGGCTTCGATCCCGATCCGACGATGGACACCGCGCTGAGAGGCTGGCACTCGCTGTTGTTCGAATGGGGTTATCGAGTTGAATTCCTCGATGACGAACAATTCGCGGCGAAGGAGTGGACTTCGGGAGAAGTGTGCGTGCTCCCTTATACGACGGTTGCCGGGGAGCGCGTGCTAGAGGCGATGAGGCGCGCGGCTGCGCGGGGAGTACGGCTTGTCGGCGGCTTCGGGACCGGCTACTTCAACGAGCACGGTGCCGTCGCCGTTAGGGGGCCGTCCGATAGTCTTGCTGAAATATTCGGTGCCAGACTCGTCGGCTTCGATATCTTGCCGACGGATAAGGCACCTAACATCGAAGGACATACCGAGCCTCGGTTGGACGTGCTGGTCGCGGAGCTGAGGCTTGTCCCCGACGGCGAGGTCTTGTTGCGCAGCTCGCAAGGAAAGCCTATGGTCATCCGGAGAGGTGGCTTATCCGTAGCTTTCGTAGCTTTTGATGCCGGCACATTATACGGGAAACTGTCCGACGAGGATAAGCCCGCGTTTGCGGCGCTTCTGGGGACTGCCTTGTCTGTAGGGATAGCGTAAGGGAAGACCGCATTGGTTTATAGTTGGAGGATGCCTCGGTTTCGCTATCTACATAGCGTTCCGAAGGCATCTTTTGCTGTTGATGGGACTTTCGTGGAGAAACTTGTAGGCTGCGTGCCTGGTACATAAGTAATATCGGGGCAGTTGCAGTTCGGCGAAACCGAACTACGTGCCACGAAAACAGCCTCGCGGATGCTGCAGTCCGGCAAAACCGAACTACGTGCCACGAAAACAGCCTCGCGGAAGTTATAGTCCGGCGAAACCGAACTGCGTGCCTCGAAAGTAGCGGATGAGCAACTGTAGTCAGGTAAAACCCAACTATAAGCCTCCAATATCACCACTGAGTAGCTGTAGTCCGGCGAAACCGAACTCCACCCCCGCCGAATCGCTTTAGCCGCTTTAATTCCGCTGCCGCCGAATGAAATCTCTCCCCCATTTCCAGAGGACGCCGA
Organism: Cohnella endophytica; assembly: GCF_003628305.1. GTDB lineage: Bacteria > Bacillota > Bacilli > Paenibacillales > Paenibacillaceae > Cohnella > Cohnella endophytica. The sequence continues at coordinate 80,315 of NZ_RBZM01000007.1, forward strand.
TGACGAGCAGGAAAGCGACGGTAAGGCCCGTGAACGTAACGACGAACGCGATCCACTGGAACAAGGAATAATCGTTGAGGAACGACCATGAATAGTCGCCTTCAAGGTCGTCAATGACTTGGTTCATCCCATAGATGCCGCTAATGACCGTATAGATCGTCAAAATCGTGAGCAAGTAGCCCGATTGTTTGGAGGCATGCTTTTCCTGGTATTTAAACAGGTCGTTCAACGTTTGTTTGACGTCCTCGAACAGCTTGTCGTTTCCGTACACGTTGCGGAGCTGATGGAAGATTTCCCTCCCTTGCGTCTGAGCGACGATTTCCACGAAGTAATACTTGGCGGAGAAACAAGTGATGTCCCGGATGAGGTCTTCCGTATGCTCTTGCTTGCGCTCCAATTGGACGCGCGAATAAGCGACCGACAATTTCAGCAGCACGATCCGGTGAAAAAGGTTCAGAAGCAGCCCGTAATAATACTCGCCATACATCTGATTGGCTAGCCGGTTAGCCGTAGTCAGCTTCTCCCGCGTCAGGCAGATGAAGCAGGTCTCGTCCGTGACGTAGTAGGTATTCGGCGCCCAGCGGTTGTATTCGAAGTTGTCGGCGTAACGCTCCATGTAGGGCTTATGACTAGCGCTGATCCTTGCGTTGCCTTCCGGATCCAAGCCGTCCAGCCTTCCCGCGCGATAGCGGTGCAGCAGCGTAATGTCGGTATCCTCGGGGAACGCGCAGAAGCCGATCACGAACATCCGCTGATCCATGAAGAAGGGCAATTTCTCGAAATACGTGCCCTCCATCGGGGAACGGTCCAAGAAAGGCAAGAGGTGCGGGACGATCGCTTGGAAGACGAACTTCTCGATCTCCATGAACCGTTGGTCGCCGCATTCGACGAATGCGGCCCTATCTAGCGTATTCGAGTCTTGAAGGTGGCGCATGCGGTCGCCGAATTCCAGCGCTTCGCTGAAGCTAACGCTCTGCTCGGCGTCGATCTCCGCGCGTAGCGTGAGAAATCCGGTATGGAACGGGCAGAGCACGACGTCCGCGGAATGGATCGTGAACCGGATACTCCGGTTGAAGAAATGCAGAACCGCCGCTAAATCGGTCGCTCTCGTTAACCGGCGGAAAGCCTCCGGGTCGTTGGAGCCGGGGAACAGCACGTGGTTCGTGAAGGGCAAATAGTATCTTTCCATATCCCGGTGGGATATGCGATTATCCGGTCCGTAAAATCGATTTTCAAGCTCTAGATTCCCCAACTCAAAAGGCTGGTACCCTTGCTGAATTAAGCTGTCTCGCAATCGATCATGGCAGTCGCGCTCAAGCGAGAAGGGGAAGAGGAACTGAAAAGCCGCTTTGGTAAGCGTCGGATCTTCGCTCTTGGCAATGAGCATATCAGCTCCCCCTTTCCATCCAAGACCACGCTTTTCTCTCGTCGGCGGGTATTCGTTCTCTCGCCCGAAGCTCCATATCGAAGGCTCGCCGGATATGGCCCGACTCGCCGTAGAGGTAGAGGACATCCCCTTGCTCCAGCTTCGTCGTCATACGATTTTTCCGTACCGTCTCGGCGCCTCTCCCGATGAATAGGACGTTCATATCCGCGTCGGAATGATTTAGCCATAGTTTATCCAATGTTTGTCCGATTAGCGCGGAGTCCGCCCCGATCGGAATATCGATGAACGTATCGTCGTCGCAATGCAGGAGAACATCGTTGATCGGCAGTTCGTCCACCTCGAATTTGCGTTCGAGGGGCATGGCGAACTTGCTCTGAAGCAGCGGCCCCACGGCCGGAAGCTTTAGCAGCAACAAAATGACGGCAAGCAGAGCAGGGATGACGGCAAGCCCGGAAATCCGGAATTCGGGAGCCAGAATGCTGCTGATCGAAGAGATGATGACCGCAAGCGAGAACACTCCGAACAAAATGAGGAACATGCCCAGGCGACGGCGAACGGGATGACCGAGGATGAGCTCGGATTCTCTAGTCGTAAATCCGGTGCTCGTAAGCAAGGAGATGACCTGGAAACGGGCGATGTCGTATTTCAAACCCGTGGAGCGCATGAGGACGACGGCAATCTCGATGACTAGCAGGACGATTGCAATGTAAGTGACGATGAACCACACGAGCCTCAGCTCCCCCGGAATTCAGAACGGTTGTATTTAAGGTATTACCCTGAAAAATTTTTTCCAACCCGTTGACAGCATTTGGGTGACGATGTTAAAGTTGCAAATATACTTTGATGAACGGAAAGGGGGTTACGAAGATGATTAACGGAGCTGGTCGATTCGATGGATTCGATATGCCTCATGGCAATGTTGCCGCAATCGTTGTACGTAACCCCCTCGCGAACAATCGCTAACGGTCTGGAGATTCCGGAATCTCCGGCAAGACGTGGCGAGGCGCATGGTTACGGTGACGTAATCGTGCGCCTTTTTTATCGCAATCGGGAGCTTTGGCGGCAATTGGCCGCTTAAGCGACGAGTGCGGGCGAGGATGGTTATCCATCTTCTGCGAGGCGTATCGCTTACGGCGGTATGCCTTTTTTGTTCTTTCATCAAGTAAAACGGTTCTGTCGTCCCAAGGACGATAGCATACGTTTGTAACGTGCGGCTAGGTAGAGGAAGGAAGTAGGATCCGATAGGATCTAGCCGATTCAGAAGGGTGTGAACTCATAGATATGTTTATCGTACTGAAGAAATTAAGTTGGTTTTTCAAAATGCATTGGAAAAGGTACACGATCGCGGTGTTCCTGTTAACGCTCGTGGGAGTCATGGACGTCATACCTCCCAAGCTTATCGGCGTAGCGGTCGACGGCATCCAGCAAGACACGCTGACTTCGGGCAAACTGACGGAGCTACTCTTGTTCTGGGGCGGACTTACGGTCGTGGGTTATTTAATCACGATCGTATGGTGGTCGCAGTTGTTCGGCGCGTCATTCGTGCTGGAGCGAACGCTTCGTTCGCGCTTGATGCGGCATTTGCTGAAAATGACCCCGACGTTCTACGAGCGTAACCGTACCGGCGATCTGATGGCCCGGGCGACGAACGATCTCGGCGCGGTATCGGTCACGGCGGGCTTCGGTATCCTTACGCTTATCGATTCGACGTTGTTCATGACGACGATCCTGATCGTCATGGCCGGATTGATCAGCTGGAAGCTTACGCTTGCCGCGATGCTGCCGCTCCCGATCATGGCGCTGCTCATGAAACACTTCGGCAAGAAAATCCACGAACGGTTCATGAAATCGCAGGATGCTTTCGGAGACCTCAACGATCAGGTGTTGGAATCCGTATCCGGCGTTCGCGTCGTGCGGGCGTTCGTGCAAGAGGAAGCGGATCGCAAGCGGTTCAGCGATACGGCGGACGACGTCTTCAACAAAAACATACAGGTCGCGAAGATCGACGCCGTGTTCGAGCCGACGGTAAAAATCTTGGTGGGAATGAGCTATTTGATCGGTTTGTGTTACGGAGCCGTGCTGGTGTTCCGGGGAGAAATTACCCTGGGCGAGATGGTTTCGTTCAACATGTTCCTCGGGATGCTCATCTGGCCGATGTTCGCGATCGGCGAACTGATCAATATCATGCAACGTGGTAATGCCTCGCTCGACCGGATCAACGAGACGCTCGGATCGAAGGAAGACGTCTTAGAGAGCGAAGCTCCGGTAAACATAGACGTTCCCGAATCGATTGCCTTCGATCGCGTGACGTTCCGGTACCCTTCGTCTTCCATCGACAATCTAGTGGACATCAGCTTCAAGCTGAAACGGGGACAGACGCTCGGGGTCGTCGGACGGACGGGAAGCGGGAAAACGACGCTCCTCAAGCAGCTGCTGCGCGAATATCCGATGGGCGACGGAAGCTTGACGGTCGGGGAAATTCCTTTGGCCGAGCTGGAACGCGAAAGGTTAAAAAGCTGGATCGGCTACGTGCCGCAGCAACCGATCTTGTTCAGCAAGACGATCCGCGAGAACATCTGGTTCGGAGCTTCGGACGAGGCGAAGGACGAAGAGCGGTTGAACCGCGCGTTAGAACTGGCTTCGTTCCGCAAGGACGTCGCGTTCTTGCCGGAAGGCTTGGAGACGCTCGTCGGGGAGAAGGGCGTTGCCCTGTCCGGCGGACAGAAGCAACGCGTAAGCATCGCGAGAGCGGTCATCGCCGATCCCGAGATTCTGATGCTGGATGACGCGCTGTCAGCGGTAGATGCCAAGACAGAGACGGAAATTCTCGAAGGCATACGGACGGAGCGCGCAGGCAAGACGACGATCATCACGACGCACCGGCTAACGGCCGTACAGCATGCGGATTGGATCGTCGTGCTTGACGAAGGCCGCGTTACGGAGGAAGGCACGCACGAACAGCTGCTGCAATTGGGCGGCTGGTACAAGGAGCAATACGACCGTCAGCAGCTCGTTTCCATCGTGGAAGCGTAGTTGATAGGACGAAGAGATATGGGCTTGGAAACAAAGGAATACGAAGATTCAATGATGAAACGTAGGTGACATTAACCAATGGGTAACAACATCGGAAAAAGATTGTTCCATTATGCTCTTTTCTATAAAAAACCGATTATCCTGGCGCTCGTCCTGCTGCTATTGGCGGTAGGCGTCGAGTTGGTCGGTCCGTTCTTGGCTAAGCGGATGATCGATACGAATATTATGGGCGTAGAGAAGCCGTGGTACGAGACGACGAAAGACGAGAAATACGCGGTAGCTTACGGGGACAGTTGGTACAAACGGGAAGACCACTGGAAAGACGGCGAGACGAAGGGCCGCGAGGTACGTATTTTGCAGGCCGATCGCAAGTATTTCTTCGTCGATGCCCCGGGCGTTCCGGCGACGGGCAAACGCGTTTTCGGGAACGGCGGGCTGACGATCAAGAACGAAGACGGCAGCTCGCAGCTATACCCGGCCGTGCAGATGACCAAAGGCGAGACTTACGAGTTCTATAAGCCGGAGTTCCGCAGCATTATCCTGCTGGCGATCAGTTACGTGGGCTTGCTTCTGATCGGCGCGGTGCTGTCGTATTGGCAGAGATTGCTTCTTCAAGTATCCGCCAACCGCATCGTTCGCAAGATGCGCAACGACGTTTTCCGGCATATCCAACGCCTGCCGGTTCAATATTTCGATACTTTGCCCGCGGGTAAAGTCGTCGCCCGGGTGACGAACGACACGGAAGCGATCCGCGAGCTGTACGTATCGGTTCTCGCGAACTTCTTCTCCGGCATGATTTACATCGCTGCCATTATCGGCGCGTTGTTCTTGCTGGACACCAACCTGGCGTTCATCGCGATGCCGTTCATTCCGATCCTGTACGTCTGGATCGTCGTGTACCGCAAATACGCGGCCAAATACAACCACGTTATTCGCACGCGTCTCAGCGACATTAACGCGATGATCAACGAGTCGATCCAAGGGATGCCGATCATCCAAGCGTTCCGCAAAGAGAAAATGACGATGGGCGAGTTCAACGAGATGAACGACGACTATTATAAGTATCAGAACAAGATGCTGACTCTGAACTCTCTTACCTCGCACAACTTGGTTAACGTTTTTCGCAACGTCCTGTTCATTACGGTGATCTGGATGTTCGCGGGAGATTGGCTGGGAGCGGCGGTAACGGTCGGCGTACTCTACGCCTTCATCGATTACATGAACCGGATGATGCAGCCGATCGTCGGGATCGTAAACCAATTGTCGAACCTGGAGGTTGCCCGCGTATCCGCGGGGCGGGTGTTCTCCCTGCTCGACGAACCGGGCATCGAAGTGTCGGATAGCAAGATGGAAAGGTACCAAGGCAACGTAACCTTCGAGGACGTCACTTTCGGCTACAAGCCGGGCGAGGATGTCCTGAAGAACATCACGTTCCGCGCGCGGCAAGGCGAGACGGTCGCGTTGGTCGGCCATACGGGCTCGGGCAAAAGCTCGATTCTGAACCTGCTGTTCCGGTTCTACGACGTGGAGCGGGGCAAGATCTTGATCGACGGCATCGACGTGCGGGAGTTAACCAAGCAGCAGCTTCGCCAGCATATGGGCATCGTGCTGCAGGATCCGTTCCTGTTCACCGGAACGATCGCCTCCAACGTTAGCCTGGACGACCCGACGATCTCGCGGGAGAAGGTCGAGCAAGCGCTGCGCGACGTCGGCGCTTACGACATGTTCATGCAGTTGCCGGGAGGCTTGGATGAGCCGGTTATCGAGAAGGGCAGCACGTTGTCCGCAGGTCAACGGCAGCTCATCTCCTTCGCCCGAGCGCTCGCCTTCGATCCGGCGATTCTCATTCTGGACGAAGCGACGGCCAGCATCGATACGGAGACGGAAGCGATCATCCAAGGCGCGCTCGACGTGCTGAAGCGGGGCCGTACGACGTTCGTCATCGCCCACAGGCTGTCGACGATTCGCGCGGCAGACCAGATTCTCGTGCTTGATCGCGGCCGGATTACCGAACGCGGCAGTCACGACGAGCTAATGCAGCAGGGCGGGAAGTATTACGCGATGTACCAGCTGCAGCAAGGCGGCGTGGAAATCGTGGCGTAATTCATAGGGGAGGAGAATCCGCGGCGCCTTGGCGCGGGGTTCTCTTTTTTTATGTATAATAAGATCAACGACACTAGGGGCGAAATGGCCCGAAATGAGGAAGCCAAACGGAGATGACAGACAACAAAACGATCATACGTTTCGAGAACGTAACGAAAAAATACGACAACGACACGGTACTGAACGGCGTCAGCTTCGAGATCGAACGCGGCAAGTTCTACACGCTGCTCGGACCGTCGGGATGCGGGAAGACGACGATCTTGCGGTTGATCGCGGGCTTCATCGAGCCCTCGGAAGGGACGATTTCCTTTAACGGGAAAATCATCAACGACGTACCGGCGGACAAGCGTCAGGTAAACACCGTATTTCAAGATTACGCGCTGTTTCCGCATCTGAACGTATTCGAGAATATCGCGTTCGGTCTTCGCATCAAGAAGATGAAAAACGCCGCCATCGCCGAGAAGGTGATGGAGGCGCTTCGTTTCGTCAATTTGAACGGTTACGAGAACCGCGAGATTTCCGAGATGTCCGGCGGTCAGCGGCAACGCGTGGCCATTGCCCGCGCGATCGTGAACGAGCCGGAAATTCTGCTGCTGGACGAGCCCCTCTCCGCGCTGGACTTAAAGCTTCGCACAGAGATGCAATACGAGCTGCGGGAGCTGCAACGGCGGCTGGGCATCACTTTTATATTCGTCACGCATGACCAAGAGGAAGCGCTCGCCATGTCCGACGAAATCTTCGTCCTTAACCAGGGAGAGATCCAGCAGAGCGGAACTCCGACGGACATCTACGATGAGCCGATCAACCGTTTCGTGGCCGATTTCATCGGGGAGTCTAACATTGTGCCGGGTCGCATGATCCAAGACTTCCAGGCCGAATTCGCGGGCAAGCGGTTCGAATGCGTCGACCAAGGCTTCTCGCCTAACGAGCCGGTCGAGATCATGATCCGCCCGGAGGATCTGGAGATCACGTCGACGGAACTCGGCGATCTCCTCATTAAAGTCGACAGTCAACTATTCCGCGGCGTTCATTACGAGATAAGCGGCTATGACGAAGCGGGTAACGAGTGGCTGGTGCATTCTACGAAGAAGGCGATCGTAGGAGAAAGCATCGGTCTTCGCTTCGACCCCGAGGCGATCCACGTCATGCGCTTCGGCGAGACGGAAGAGGAGTTCGACCGCAGGCTGGAAGCTTACGCCGGCCACGAGCCGGACTCGAGCGTCCCGACTCCGACGGTCGGCGGTGCCCGCAATGACTAAGACGCGGAATCTGTATCTCATCCCGTATATCGCCTGGATGCTGCTCTTCGTCGCTACCCCGATCATTTTGATCGTGTACGATTCCTTTTTCGACGTTGAGGGGCATTTTACTTGGGGTAATTTCCAGAAGTTCCTGACGCCGGTCTATCTACGGATGACCTTCAATTCGTTCTGGTACGCGTTCTTAATCACGTTATTCTCGCTGCTCGTCGCCTATCCGACGGCCTATTGGCTCAGGCGCACGAAGCATAAGCAGCTTTGGCTGCTGCTCATCATCGTGCCGAGCTGGATTAACCTGCTGCTCAAAACTTACGCCTTCATCGGCTTGTTCGGTACCTACGGATTCGTGAATTCGTTCCTCGATTGGGTGGGGATCGGTACGCAGCAAATTCTATTTACCGATTTCAGCTTCGTGTTCGTGTCGGTGTATATTTTTATCCCGTTCATGATTCTGCCGATCTACAATTCCTTGGAGGAGATTAACCCCTCGCTCCTCTACGCGTCCCGCGATCTCGGCGCATCCCCGTGGATGACGTTCCGGCGCGTCGTGTTCCCGCTTACGCTGGGAGGGGTGAAGGCGGGTTGCCAAGCGGTGTTCATCCCCGCGCTCTCGCTCTTCATGATTACGCGTCTGATCGCGGGTAACCGGGTCGTGACGCTGGGTACGGCGATCGAGCAACATTTCCTCGTTACGCAGGATTGGGGTATGGGCTCCGCGATCGCGGTTTTATTAATTATCGTCATGGCGGTTATCATGATCGCCACCGGCAACCGGGGAGCGAGGAATACGATCCGATGAGCAAAAACAACAAGCTATCCCAACTGTATCTGGTCGTCGTCTTCCTGGTGCTGTATGCGCCTATTCTTTATCTGATGTATTACTCCTTCAACAGCGCGGGCACGATGCACGGCTTCGAGGGGTTCACGTTAGAATGGTACGACGAAGTATTCCATGACACGAGACTGCTCATTATCGTCTTGAACACGGTCGTCATCGCGCTATTCTCGTCGGCCATCTCGACGATCCTCGGCGTTGTCGGCGCCCTCGCGATCGATCGGGTTCGCCGAAGCAAGCCGCGTAACGCGCTCCTCGCGATGAATAACGTGCTCATCGTGAGCCCGGACGTTATCATCGGCGCCTCGTTCTTGATCTTTTTCACGATGATCGGCATTAAGCTGGGCTTCGTCTCGGTGCTGCTCTCTCATATCGCTTTCAGCGTACCGATCGTCGTGCTGATGGTGCTGCCGAAGCTGCAGGAAATGAGCCCGACGCTGCTCGACGCGGCGCGCGACTTAGGTGCAAGCGGATGGGGCGTGGTGACGAAGGTCGTGATTCCGTTCATTCGTCCGGGCATTTTCGCGGGATTCTTCATGGCGCTCACGTATTCGCTCGACGACTTCGCCGTTACGTTCTTCGTTACGGGCAACGGATTCTCCACCCTGTCGGTAGAAATCTATTCCCGAGCTCGCCACGGCATCTCGCCTTCGATTAACGCATTGTCGACGCTTATCTTCTTGTTTACGATGATTCTCGTCGTCGGTTATTACTTCCTGACCCGTCGGGGCAACCGTCGGCCGGAGTGGGGGGTACAGCAGCCATGAAGCAGCTCGTTCGCTTATTCATCGCCGTGTTCATCGTTGCGGGCGGCCTGATGTACTTTACGTCCTATCTGAATTCCTCGGAGGGCTATTCCGGCTCCAATACGCTAACGATCTACAACTGGGGCGATTATGTCGACCCCGAGCTTATTGCCGAATTCGAGAAGGAGTCCGGACTGAAGGTCATTTACCAGACATTCGATTCCAACGAGGCGATGATGACGAAGATTTCCCAGGGCGGCACGACGTTCGATATCAGTATCCCGTCCGAATACGCCATCGAGAAAATGAAAGAAGACAATCTGCTCTTGCCCATCGACCACTCCAAAATTCCGAATCTCGCCAACATCGACTCTCGGTTCTTGGATCTAAGCTTCGATCCGGACAATGAATATTCGATTCCCTATTTCTGGGGGACGGTCGGGATCATCTACAATTCGGACCTGCTTGGCGGCAAGACGTTCAAGAGCTGGAACGACCTGTGGAGTCCGGACCTGCGCAATCAGATTCTGCTCGTGGACGGCGCGCGCGAGGTTATCGGCTTCGGGCTGAACAGCCTGCATTACTCGCTCAACGACACGAACGAGGATCACCTTCAGGAAGCGAAGCGCAAGCTGGGTACGCTGACCCCGAACGTCAAAGCGATCGTAGGAGACGAGATCAAAATGCTGCTCGCCCAAGAAGAGGCAGCCGTCGGTGTCGTCTGGTCCGGAGATGCGGCGGAGATCATGGGGGAGAACGACAAGCTCGACTACGTCATTCCCGAGGAAGGCTCCAACGTCTGGTTCGACAACATGGTCATTCCCAAGACGGCGAGAAACATCGAGGGCGCGCATAAGTTCATCAACTTCATGCTCGACCCCGAGCATGCCGCCCAGAATGCCGAATACGTCGGTTACGCGACACCGAACGCGAAGGCACGCGAGCTGCTGCCGGAGGAGATCTCGCAGGACGAACGCTTCTACCCGAAGGAAGAGCTCACCAACAAGCTCGAGGTGTACGAGAATCTCGGGAAGAAGATGCTCTCCCACTATAACGAGCTGTTCCTTGAATTCAAGATGCATCGGAAATAATCGGGGGTTGCGCTGTGGTAAAACCTGACTACGGCTTTGCAAAGGTAACTTTCGTGGCTCGTAGTTGGGTAAAACCTGACTACAACTATGCACAGGTAACTTTCGAGGCGCGTAGTTGGGTGAAACCTGACTACAGCTTTGCAAAGGTAACTTTCGAGGCGCGTAGTTGGGTAAAACCTAACTACAGCTTTGCAAAGGTAACCTTCGAGGCATACAGTGGGGTAAAACCTGACAGTTAGCACGCTATCAGCGTACTGCAGCCAACATCCTGCACAATTTCACTCTTGTAGCACGCTGTCGGCGTACTACAGCCAACATCCTGCTCGATTTCACTCGTGTAGCTCGCTGTCAGCGTACTGCAACCAACACTCCGCTCGTTTTCACTCGTGTAGCACGCTGTGAGCGTACTGCAGCCAACACTCCGCTCGTTTTCACTCGTGTAGCACGCTGTGAGCGTACTGCAGCCAACACTCCGCTCGTTTTCACTCGTGTAGTACGCTGTGAGCGTACTGCAGCCAACATTCTGCACAATTTCACTTACAGCTTTGCAAAGGCAGCTTCCGGAGGCGCGCAGTGGGGTAAAACCTGATTAGCGAGGAAGCCCTATTAGATGAGGCTGATAGGAGTAAGCGGTTAGTTAGTTGGATAAATGCAGAGCGCGAAATTGGTGGAGGATAAGTGGAATTAAGCGACAAGTAATTGGTGAAGTGCTGGGTATCTCGCAGTCGGGGGATTGGTGGAAATATGAGGGCTCGGCACGCTTTCGCAGGAGTCACGAGTGCCAGCTAGCCCTAATAGCCAGCAGGCAAGATTGATAAGAAGTTTGATAATCATGGAGCCACCCCGTAGGGTGGCTTTTTCGAATTGTGCATGACCGGCTCCGGGGAAGTAGTTGAATATCGTCGTTATTTTACTGGAGGGGTCGCGGAAACGTTGAGAGACAAAAGTTTCTTCGCATAAAGAAGAAAATTGGGGTTACATAAGTGATAATTGTTCTCAATGTAGGTTACAATAAAGGCGTGGGAGAAAGCGCGGACTCCGGCGGCGAAGACAACGATGCCGACAAACGAAGACGCCGACAAACAACGATGCCGACAAACAACGATGCCGACAAACAACGATGCCGACAAACAACGATGCCGACTAACGACACTGACTAACGACACTGACTAACGACACCGACTAACAATGCCGACGAAGAAAGCGCCGATACCAAAGCCAAACAAAAAAGACATCCTCAAGGGATGCCTTTGAGTTCCCGTCAGGCTGCATGAGAGAGCCCCGGCTTTAGATCTTCGCTTCGAACGTTTTGCAGTCCGTCTCTTCCGAATGGGAGGCCGACTTGTTGCGGTTGTTTACGACGTAGATAGAAGAAGCGTTGCAGGCGTTCCCAGGCGCCCAATGCTTGCAGGAGTTTACTTCGCACATTACATCTTTAGCCATAGCGTATCTCACCTCCTTTCTCTAGGATGGTCGAAATAGCCGGCTTTATATACGTGCGGCAACCCGTTACCTTTCGCGAGAGGGGGAGCGGGTTATTTGGCGTGCCGAAAGAAATCTTATGTTCTTACAGAATATTCAAAGGAGAATTTTGCTGGACATAGAATAGGAAAATAGTATTAGAAAGTTCTGCATAAACTGCGGAGCAAGCATGATTTTGAAGTGCGGGCAGTGTCAGCATGACGTGAAGGCCCGGCAGAAGTTCTGCTTGGAATGCGGGAACAAACGAATCGAATAGGAGGCGTCCGATGAGCGATCAAAGGCTGTACGCCCGCATCTTTACCGGAATATACGCGCTTGCGATTGTAGTTACGATGGCGCTCGTGCTTCTCGTCGGACTGCCGTTTGCGAGGGCCGGGCACACTTGGCTGTCCCTAGGCGCGTTGATATTCGCCGAGTCGATCCTATACGGAGCCACGTTGCAATACATCAGCAACAGTTCGCGTTCCCGCAGCATGATCCCCGGATACTTCGGATTGATTACGGTGGGCGGAATCTATTTTCTTGTCGTGGTCGCTTGGATCCTGTTGTTCTCGGTGGGATTAAATGTATCTACGTTATGTTACGGTTTCATTCATCTCGTTACGTTAGGCATATTCGGGATCGTACTCGGCTTAATGATGCTCTATTTCCGTAATGCGGAGAAGCAGGAGGATTATTCGTCGTCAGGTGCCGGATATTAAATTTATTACATAAGCAAGGGATTGTTTTGGCCATAGCGCGAGGAACGTGAAGCAAGATTTGAAGTATTTGATCAAGTCCGGCAGGATGGTTGCGGCATTGGACACCCGTCGGAGACATTCGTTACAACAGTAAAATCCCCGTTATCCTCCCTCAAGGAGTGGCGGGGATTGTTTATTTTACATGCAGGGCGGCGGAATGTGGTAGGATAGAGGGTAATGGCTAAAGGAATCGGATGGATTGGATCGTTGTGTCGAGTGACGGTGCTGCCGAGTTTGTTTGGTTTGGGTAGCCTAAAAATATTGGAGTGGATCATATGACGGATTTCGCAAAATTGGGAGTATCGGAAGGCAGGGTGGCGATTCTTAAGGAAAATGGAATCGTGACGCCGACGCCGGTGCAAGAGGAGACGATCCCGGTCGTCAAGGAAGGTTATGACGTCATCAGCCAAGCGCAGACGGGGACGGGGAAGACGCTTGCTTTCGTGCTGCCGATGCTGGACAAAATCAGGGCGGACGCGGCGATGGTACAAGGGCTGATCTTGACGCCAACCCGGGAGCTCGCGATTCAGATTACTGCGGAGATCAAGAAGCTGCTAACCCGCGAGGACGGAATCAAGGTATTGGCCGTATACGGCGGGCAGGACGTGGAAGCGCAACTGCATAAGCTGAAAGGCGACACGCACATCGTGGTCGCGACGCCGGGCAGATTGCTCGACCACTTGCGGAGAGAGACGATCACGCTGGGCGGAGTGAAAATGCTCGTACTCGACGAAGCGGATCAAATGCTGCACATGGGCTTCATTAAAGACGTCGAGGAGATTCTGAATCAGACGCCTTACAAGAAACAAGCGATGCTGTTCTCCGCGACGATGCCGCCTTCGATTCGCGAGATGGCCGGACGTATTCTGCGCAGTCCGAAGCATATCACGGTGAAGACCGAACGCGTCACGGTAAAAGACATTCGCCAATGGGTCGTCGAGACTTCCGACCGTGCGAAGCAAGATACGCTCGTGAAGCTGTTGGAGACGACTCAGCCTTATTTGAGCATTATTTTCTGCCGGACGAAACGCCGGGCAAGCACGTTGAACGAGGCGCTGCAAGAGATGGGCTATTCGTCCGACGAGTTGCACGGCGATTTGTCGCAGATGAAGCGGGAGCAAGTCATGAAGAGATTCCGCGACGCTAGGCTGCAATTGCTCGTGGCGACGGACGTGGCCGCGCGCGGATTGGACGTCGAAGGCGTAACGCACGTGTTCAACTACGACGTGCCGCTGGACGTGGAGAGCTATATTCACCGGATCGGACGGACGGGACGTGCGGGCGAAAAAGGTCTCGCGATTACGTTAATCGCGCCTAAAGATCGCCGCGAGTTCGCGGATATCGAGAACGGCATCCAGATGGCGATGGAACGCAGAAGCGAAGAAGGCGCTCCTCTTGGCGGCGGGGGCTTGGAAGGCCCGCGCAGCAGCGGCGGTCTGGGCCGACCGGGCGGCAAGGTTCCGCGTTCGCGCGGCGGAAGCGGCGAAGGCGGCGGACGTTCGGGAGGTCGCGCGAGTGGCGCGGGTTCCAGGTCCGCGGGTTCGAGATCGGCGGGCGTAGGTTCTAGGACGGGAGGTTCTAGAGCCGGGACAGGAGAAAGAGCGGGAGCCGGAGCTGGTAGAGGACGCGGTAGTAGCGCGGGCGGTGCTCGTGGCGGCGATCGGGCGACGGCGTTTGGCGGAGCTGGAGAAGGGCGGCGCGGAGCGCCGGCTTCGGCGGCCGCGAGACCGGCGGGAGCTAGCTCGCGAGCGTCGAGAGCGGGCGAGTACGTGGAGCAATGGCAGAGCCGCGAAGCGGCGAAGGCCGAGCGTAGTAGCTCGGACGCTGCGCGCGGCGGCAAAAGCGCCGGCGGAGCGAGCCGTAGGAACTCGACCGAGCGGCTGGCAGCCGGGCGTGTGGGCGAGAAGGGCGGGTTCGAGCGTCGCGAGGAACGCGGCGGTCGTTCTGGCGGCGGCGCAGGGTTCGGTGGCGGCCGCGGTGGTCGGTCGGAGGGTCCGAGCGCAGGCGCTGGATTCTCCAAAGGCGGACGCAAGTCCGATTCGCGTAGTAGCGGGGGCAGTAGCTTCGGCGGCGGACGTCCATCGTCCGGCGGTCGTTCTGGCGGCGGCTTCAAAGGGCCGAAAGGCCCGGCTGGCGGCGGACGCAGCGGCGGTCGCGGGGCTTCTCGCGGCAGATAATCATTAAGCAAAGCCTTCAAGCGGACTCCTGAACGGAGCGTCGCTTGAAGGCTTTTTTATCGTTCCGGCGGTTGGCATAGCTGCGAACCATGGATCGGTTACGGGGTCAGCCCATCAATAAGTCCGGAAGCGACGATCGGACCGTGATTAACGATCCGGGTCATCATCATGGCCATCTGGTAAGGCGTATAATTCAAGCCGGAAGCGAGCCAATGCATCAGAATGCCGATGTTGGCGGAGGACATGTAAGCGATTAGGTAGTCTCTAGGAATCAAGAGCTTGGTATCAATGTCCTGCTGCTGAAAGGGGGTCCATTTGTTGTAGATTTGGGACGCGATCGATTCCCGAACTTTGATCGCGAAGGAGATATCGCCTTTCGGGCCGAACATCACCTTGAGGAATTCGGCATGGCGGCCGACTTCCTCGAAGATGGCGATGAACTTGGGGTAAGGTTCGTCTTTATAGGCGTATTCCCTGACTTCCAGGGGATTGAGTGTACGGACGGCATTCTGAATAAATCCGAACACTTCTTCCTTCAATTGATGAAGCATGTCCGGAACGTCCCGGTAGTGGAGATAGAACGTTCCCCGGTTCACTTCCGCGCGGTTCGCGATATCCGTGACGGTGACGTTCTCGAAGCCCTTTTCCTCGATTAGGCTCATGAGTGCTTGGTAGAGAAGCTGTTTCGTACGGATTTGCCGGCGGTCGATTTTCTCTGTCATGAAGAAATTTCGCTCCTATTTATCGAGTTAATGAACACAATCCGGCGAACTTGATGAGTAATGATCACAGTCCGCCTGAAGTGATTATTGTAGTTTTTCACCTTCTCATTATAATGAACAACATGAACGTTAATCAACAATTTGTTCATTATCAGAGAGAAGGAGCGGATGGGAATCATGTCGATTTTCAAACAAAAAATATTATGGATCGGAACGGCTGGGGTTCTGGTCGTGCTGATCGTATTCGGAGCCGCGATGATGGGTTCGATGTTGGGGACGAAGCCGAGGGACGTTCCGGTGGCGCTTGTCGTCATGGATCAACCGGCAAATCTCCCGAATGGCGCGACGCTCGCGGTTGGAGAGATGATGAAGCAGAAGCTGACTTCGAATACGCAGTTGCCGATCCATTGGACGGTCGTCGGATCGGAGGAAGAAGCGCGTGCCGGACTGGATAGCCGGGAGTACTATGGAGCATTGATCTTGCCGGCCGATCTTAGCGCGGGAGTCGCATCGCTTACGGGTCCTTCGCCGAAGCCTGCGACCGTTCAAATTATCGCCAACGAGGGGTTTAATTCCCCGGCCGCAACCGTCGTGAAGCAGGGACTCGGTCAAGCGATGAAAATGGTCAACGCGGAACTGTCCAAGACGATGCTCGAACAATTGGGCCAACAGACGCAGCAGATCCCCGTATCGGTCGCGCAAGCGCTGCTCTCCCCGATTAACGTGCATGATGAGACGGTGCATGCGGTGGGAACGAACAATGCTACCGGCAATGCTCCGGGATTGCTTGCCCAGATCATGTGGATGGGTAGCTTGGTTGCCGGCGTCATCTTGTTCTTGGCGAGAGGGGCGGCGATGAAAGCCGGAGCGCGCAAATGGGCGACGCTGGCTTGGCAGCCCGTCGGCGGAATCGCGCTCGTGGGCGCGGCATCCGGATTTCTCGTATGGATGGCTTCTTCTTGGTACGGAATGGAGCTCGCGCAAGCCGGGGAAACTTGGTTATTCTTGTGGCTGGTAGGGGCGACGTTCTTCCTTATTCAATCCACGTTGCTGAATTGGATCGGCTTCCCTGCGATGGCGATCTTGGTTCTTCTTATGTTCTTCTCCATGCCGCTTCTTAACATGGCGCCTGAATTCCTGACTCAGACGACCCGGGATTGGATCTATTCTTGGACGCCTTTGCGCTTTGGAGCCGTCGGGCTGAGAGAAGTTATGTACTTCGGTGGATGGGATGCCGCCGGCGACAATGCGACCATTCTGTGGTCTATTAGCGGAGCGTTTCTTGTCCTCCTGGTTGCCGCCGGATTAAAAAAGGACAAAGCTCACCAAGCAACTACAGCTGCAACTGCGTCCAATCCGACGACGGTTCCGATCAAATAAAGCTTAACTCGCGACCGGTCGGCTCTTTTCCGAGACTCGACCGGTTTTTGGTTCTTCGGCGTTTATGTTACGATAAGCGGATAGATTGAGCATGACGCATGGGAGTTGAATGTAATATGGCAGGAAACGGACGTATTCGCGCCGACGTAAAGCCGGGGCTTGAAGTCGATATCGTATTAAAGCAAGACCAACGCACGGGCAAGACGACGAGAGGCATCGTGAAGGATCTTCTTACGAATTCCCCACAGCACCCGCATGGGATCAAGGTGAGGCTGCAAGACGGTCAAGTTGGCCGCGTGAAAAATATTATCGGCGGAGCAAGCGAGTAGGAACGACGGTATTGCGAGAAACGGTTGAAGCGAATAGCCCTGTTCGAATGGCGAACAGGGCTATTCGTTATAGGTTGACGGCACTGTCGGATCTCGCCCTTTTGCACGGGAAGGCGGGAATAGGGTAAGCTTGGAAACATAAATGGTGCATCGGAAGGGGAATGTCGGAATGCAAATTCAGATCGTATGCGTAGGCAAGCTTAAAGAGAAGTATTGGGTCGGAGCGATCGAGGAGTACGCCAAACGCCTCGGCGCCTATGCTCGGCTGGACATTCGCGAGCTGCAGGACGAGAAAACGCCGGATTCGATGAGCCCGGCGGAGGAAGATCAAGTTCGCGCGCGCGAGGGAGAGCGAATCCTATCGGCGCTAAGGCCCGATGCGCACATCGTCGCGCTTGCCATCGACGGCGAGACATGGACGAGCGAGCAGCTCGCCGCTCACTTGGAGCGCCAAGCCGTATACGGCGGCGGCTCCATCGCCTTTGTCATCGGAGGCTCGCTAGGCTTGTCGCCTGCCGTTCTGTCGCGCGCCGACAAGAAGCTTTCCTTCGGCCGCATGACGTACCCTCATCAATTAATGAGGGTTCTGCTTCTGGAGCAGATTTATCGGGCTTTTAAGATTAACCGGGGGGAACCGTACCATAAGTGACGGCGAAAAATTGAATTGTTATTCATTAGCGCGTTTTACGGAAAGTAATTCATTAAGCTCATTGAAAATATCTTGTATTGAAGTAACTTTTCTGTCAATGAATGAATCCTGACTTGCTACTTCTCTTCTAATACTGACCTGATCTGTTAGATTTAAAGAGTCTAAATGCTGGATGGCATTTTTAATTAACCCCAGATGATTTTTGGCCTCTCCAAGAAACTTCACTGGTATCCAGTACGGGTTAGGATGGGCAGAGTTGTCCCTACATTCTTTCAAGCTCTTTAGATGTTCTTCCTGTTCGTCATTGTAGAAACGGCGTTCTAGCGCTTCTTTCAACTCCTGCAGGCTTTTCGTCGGGCTTGAATTACGTTTATACATGCCTTCAGCTCTTTGATTTGCTTGATATATTCTAGTGCAGTATCCACTTAATTCATCGCGTAGTCTTTCAAGTTTTAAGATTCGCTTCTTTTTGTTTTTTATTGCAGATGAAACTTGGATGTCCTTACTGAATTCATCCATTCTATCTTCGAAGTTTTCATCCAGACGCTTTAGTTGTGCAAGTATCGTTGTAATCTCTTGCTTAACATCTCTAGTCCGTCCCATCACGAGAGCCTCCTTAATTACAATCGTTACATTTTCGATTGTACCCTGCATCCGGTTATTGCCACAAGCGTTCTGTATATGGGAATAGATTCAAACGTCTAGAGTGATTTGGTAATTTAACATTAGGGCTTTTCCTGACCAAGGAAAAGCCCCTTCCGATATCGTGGAAGGGGCTACACTTAAAAAATGCTACTCGGTCTCCTCTTTGAAGGTGAGTTCCACGCTGCGGACGCGCTTGCTATCCTCAAGCGTGATTCTGTTAAAAGAGGAAATTGCTCGCCGTCCTATCCAGCGCCGACAAGAAGCTCTCCTTCGGCCGCACGACCTATCCGCACCAAGGAGCAGGTTTACCGGGCATCTCAGATTAATTGGGAAAATCGGTGCATAAGTGACGGCGAAAAATTCTGAGTATAGATGGGGCAAGAGAACTGAGGAAATGGTGAAGAAAGTGCGTATAAATCCCCCTTGAGACTCGTTCTAGGGGGATTTTTGTGTGACCAAATACGAAAATGTTTTCCATATCCGTGGTATGATTGTGGTAAGTAGAAGGATCCGAAAGTACAAACATTTGAATTACCATTTAACAAACCGCGTAAGTAATAATATTTGTCAGCACGAGAAGTGGGATATAGATATGTGAAAATGTTTTAGGAATTATGACCCTAATATTATGTTGCAAGGTGGTAGTACAATGACAACCAATGCAGTTGTTGCATTCATGGATATTCTCGGGTTTAGGGAGATGATTGAAAAAAATAAACTCGATGATATATCAAAACTTTACGACACTAAACTGACTCCGAAAGTAGAAAGCTTGAATAAAATTAGAGAGGTCAATGAGGGATTTATTGATCTGCTTCCAGAAATACACGTTCTACAGGTTTCGGATAGTATTATTCTTTGGATTCCCGAGATAAGCGAGTATACGATATTATATCTAATCAGCTCCGTCCGGGAGCTGATGGTAAATTTCCTTAGACGAGGTGTTCCGTTGAGAGGTGGGATTTCAATGGGAGAACTTTCGGTCAAAAGACATTCTGATCATGTAAATGTATTTGGAAATGCCTTAACACAAGCATATAAGATTGAAAAAGATCAGCAGTGGTCGGGGTGTACGGTCGATTCTCAGTGCGTTGAGTATATGAATAGTATGGATGAGTCGCCACTAGAGCTTGCTTTGAATCAAAAACTAATAGCGGAGTATCAAGTTCCCAAAAAGCACGGAAAAGTTGAGGAACAGTATGTAATTAACTGGGCAAGTGATCCCAGCCTTATCAATTATAGAAAACAACATTTTGGCATGGTATTCAAAATGCATAAAAAAAGAATTGATACATGGGATGTAAAAGTAAAACTAGACAATACAATAGCGTTCTATAAAGCGATGAACAAATCCAAATAGGGCATGAGTAAAGTTCGGCCGCATGAAACACCCGCGTCGGTTGATGCGGGTGTTTCTGCTGAGGGAGCAGGTGTATCGGGCGAATAGTGCCATAAGTGACGGCAAAAAATCTGGTATACATCTTTACTACAATTCTCAAGAAAATGAATAAACCAATTTAGGAGTGAAAGAGGTGACTGTTATGGAGATACAGATTAATTATCCATGGACTGATGAAGAGAAAGCTACTATTCGGGAGGGAATAACCAAATTAGTCGATTCAGTTAGACCTGTACTTCAGTTAGATTCACTCAAGCTCATACTCGTTCCACATGATTTCGGTGTAGAGTTAATTGATTTTCAAAAGAAGAATGGATTGCGTACCGGATATACTGACAATGGTTTGGCACTTGCAGTAGCCAAGATGCTTACCTATGTCGAAAATGAAATACTTGTTTGCAACATTGTTATTCACCCTGGTATTGTTTTATCTATGTTTAACGAGGAAACGAGTTCAGATGCGGTACATATTTTCCATCATGAGTTGTGTCATGTGCATGACGACATTCTAAAATTTGATCTGTTCCATGTGGCTGAGATAGAGGATCTGTATGCTGGGGAAAACGGTACTGTTCGTCAAGTATCCTATATACACGCAGATCTTATCTGGAGTGAGTACATAGCAACTAGATTATCATCAACTTCTAAACCATCTGATCATCATATGTATGTTGAATCATTTCTGGAAGCAATTCCTGAGACACTGGACCGCTGTAAAAAAGCCAAAGAAGAATATCAAGGACATTTAGACGTAGGGGAGCTTTTTAGAGAAATTCAAGGTCATATTTCATATCTCCTAAAAACATATGCATATTTCCTTGGCTATTTCCACAGTATAAATGAGAGTTTTTCAGAGGAGCAGTATAAAGAGATTCTTGAGTCTGTCCCATATCTTAAAGGAGTAATAGATGTAATTCCTTTAGAATTACAAAAGTTATATACTAATTATGGATCATGGGACGATCATATGGTATTTGAGAAGTTAGCAAATACCGTTTTAACTTCTTGGGAAAATGTAGGCATTCATCCTAGTGACTTACCTGATGGCAGACTATACATTGGTGTTACGTATGATGTTTAAGTTCGTTAGTGGAATGAGATAGGATACCAATTACAGTTGGACGTATAATGAATATTTTATTTTCATAATGTGATTACAAGGTTTTGCGATAGCTTAGGGACTTTCCAGCAAATGAACTGCACCCCTTCCATTGTTAGATCAGCGGAAGGGGCTGCGCAAGTACATAATAATCTTCTTGATTTCGCCTTCCGTCACGCCTGACTTAAAATATCCGGTGTAACCGTCCAATTGGACGTTGCCTATTGGCTTGTCTCCACCGGTTAAAGCTGAGCAAGATGACAGTAACAAGGAAGTTCCAAGTAGGGCAAAGAGTAGAAAGCGATTCAAAGTGCCTTTTGCTATTAAGCTGGCGATAGTTGTTCGTCCTCACCCGCTCATATGCAGAACTCATACAGCGCCTTTTCCAAGCCATTGATAGCCACCATAGCGTCCGACTGTTCAAAATGAAACCCTCTACCTTCCCGCCACGGTTTGTTTTCGGATTCTCTCCACCATTTTTGAAAATGCAATATATTTCTTACTGTTTTTCTCGATAATGAGAGTCTTGGTCGCTTGTGTGCTTGAGGTTTGTCTGTCCGATACGACTTCGATTAGGTGAACCGCTTCGTCCGCAAACGTGAGGTTAGGGTTGTCAGTCATACACGTTCCGCATCCTTTTCTTCCTCTATCAGCCGAAACATGCCTCTTCCGACGATCATGAATCCCCGTTTTTCCCAGACTTTCACGTATTCTTCAGTGCACTTTATTTCAATTCCGTTTTCGGGATTCCTCATGACGTAGCCTTCGCGTTCCTTCGTTAGTTCGTCGAGTAGTGTCTTCTCTTGTTCCAAGATTGTGTATCCTCCTTATATCGAAAATGTTTCATTACAGTTGTATAGGTGGAGTAGAACGAGGGGAACAAAATATTTGGTTGCGGCCTTGCAGGTGCCAGCTAGAGAGCTCTTTCTATATGAACCTGAAAAGAGCGAGGATAAACATAAGAGGAAAGCAATTGATGAACATATGGCCATGATAAATAGCAGGAGTATAGATGAAGTGAATATGATTACGAAGATTAGCAGAGATATTTTTAAGGCAATAGACCCTAAGTAATTCAGTCCCAACTAATGAAAACACCAGCGAGCACATGTCGCTGGTGTTTTCTTCTGAAAGACCGTGATTGTTCAGATAAATAACAAGCCTGATATCGTATGCGGGGCTTTCCCTGAGAATAAGGTTCTTTTCTAACGTTGAATCATCTTCAAGAAAAAGAATATATTAGTATATAATATTGTGTTACATTCTGGACTGAATTATATTAAATATAATTGGCTTTTGTTGGTTATGAGGTGTAATTTATGTCTACTATTATTAATAGAACATTTCCGGGATTTTTCCCTTCCAATTGCCCAACTGACTCTAAAGAAGTCGATGTGGAACCGGTTTATCGACTTGTTGAATCCAATACGATTAAGGCGAAAGAATTCATCCCTTCTGGTATACGTAAACGAAGTTACTTGGAGGGCGACTGTGAGGCCTTGGCGTTATCGGTTCTGGGCTCAAAAGACGATATTCCAATGGCATATAGATTCTTTTCATCGATGGGTCTATCAAAGAAAGATAAAGTGGCAGTTGGTATCATAACAAAAGATAGTGGTAGGGTTTCATTCGATAAGAGTAAAAACGTTGGGGACTCCCACATTAATTGGTGGACATATGATGGTATCCAGCCACATACTTTTTTTAATAATGTGCTCCAGATTGGAGTGGATATCTAAATGGCTGGAATAATTCATACACCATTGGGAAGCTTGAACATTATTGATGTTCTTGTTTCCTTTGATGGACCTAGAATTTTTACTTGTTCCAATAGTGTCACAAAGTATCTTGCTTTTTTGGTGGATGAATTAGAAGAGTCAGATCATTGGCTGTTTGTTCCAGTAACAAACATACGAATTCAAGAGATCAAAAACGGGCTTATTTCTATTAGAGAAGCTTTGTTGAATGCTGAGGGTGACATAGTATTTCAGGCTTTCCTACCATTAGTCGGTGGATATGAAGCGACGATAGCGACGATGAAAACATCGGAAATTCCACCGGGATTCTTGCCACAGGAAAACTCATACATATTAGGTCAGAAAGATTCAACCATACAGTATTACTCAGATCTTCCACAGAAAAAAACTAATGCAGTGGATGAGGCCAGAGAAAGTGCGCGAGATGTTTTTGACATTGCTTTAGATATGTCTGACGATCCGTATGAAATGGAAAGTGCGCTTTTTGGAGAAACATTAATAAACATACAGTATACGGTATTTTCATTAGATGAACGTTGGTCGAGTAGTAAGAAGCCACCTATTTCTGTAGTAGAGGACAATATTGTTAATGTCTCAACTTTATTCCAATCATCCTTTGGTATTAGAATAAAATCTAAACGGTCGGCAGATATTTTTCGTGTAACACCAGCATCAAAGGCTCTTAGAGGATTTGCAGAATTATTACAAGATAGCTCTGACACAGATCGGCTTCAGATCAAGCTTAAGTCAATTAATCCAAGGGCTGTTCTATGGTATCAAAAGTTGTTGCATACAGTAAAAAGAACGGGTTCATCACTAAAGGCTGAATGGGCAGCGCCAAACCAAGATACACTTTCAGTTAGTTTAACAAAACAGCAGGTAGATTTAGCTTATGAAGTTACAAAGCAAACTGAAGAAACAGTATACCAAGTAACGGTAAAAGGCACATTATACGCTGTAAATTTAAAAAGAAACACTTTTTTCATTGAGGGTGAAGATGGTAATGAATATTCTGGTGGATTATCAGAAGATATTCAACACTTTGTTCAAAAAGGACATGTTTTTCATATTCCAATGAATGTAGAGGCTCTTATTGAAGTTAAAGTCAGAATGAACCTAGCTACGAGTGCTGAAAACCTGGTTTTTACTTTGTTGGATGTGTACTCAAATGATTCAGACAGTAAATGAAAACGACGTGGGCAAATAGAACTCGCGCTTTATTGGTTTAGAATTGTAGGAGCTGTCGCGCCGTGACAGCTCCTTTAGCATTTTCGCCGATAGACCCGTTAAACTGAACCGTATCATAAGTGACAGCGAAAAAATCGGGTAATATTCATTTGCCATATATTCGTCGATATGGCTAAGGACGGATAGCAGTACTGACTCAAAAAATACATCGCCATGGGACTTGTATTCCCAGGCGATGTATTTTTTAATGCCCCGAAGTCAACACGGAGTCAACGCCGGCCCCTTGCTTTCGCTTAAGTAGCAGAAGTCGATTCCGTGCCTGAACGAACCTCTTTTCTCCCGAAGACGCCGCCCAACATGAACGTTCCGAGCGAGAGTGCCATGCAGACCGCGGAGAAGATACCGATCGACGAATAGCCGCCGAACTGGACATAGAGCAAGCCGGCAACCCACGCGCCGAGCGTGTTCGCGCCGTTCATCGTCGAGTTGGCCAGACTGGAGATCGTTCCCCGGATGGAAGCGTTAAGCGAGGTGAGCGCGCCCATAACGATCGGGAAGACGATCCCGAGCGTCGTGAAAATGATTAGATAGACGATTCTCACGCCGGTAACGCTCGTAAGTTGGGGCACGACCGCGTACAACGCTACGAGCAGCACCATACCTGTTGCAATCGTGTGCGCATTGCCTAGTTTTCGAGAGAAA
Source organism: Cohnella endophytica (assembly GCF_003628305.1). Taxonomy (GTDB): domain Bacteria; phylum Bacillota; class Bacilli; order Paenibacillales; family Paenibacillaceae; genus Cohnella; species Cohnella endophytica. The sequence continues at coordinate 105,038 of NZ_RBZM01000007.1, forward strand.
TACGAGCTAATCATGCTTCCGAACAGATTGCCGAAGCCGAGGAAGATCATCACTGTGCCGATTTGCCCGACGGGAAGCACGAAGCGATCGGCCATCCACTTGCCTAAGAAGGCGAACGAGGTACCAACGGCCAAGTGAAGGAGCAGGTAGGCGAGGAAGCCGCTCCTCGCTTTGCTGCTCGTGATCAGCGGGACATATCGACTAAGGATCGACGCCTGCTCGCCCTTGTTTGCGTTTGGCTTCATGTCGGGCAGCAAGAAGTAGGCGAAGACGACGAGCAGCAACGAAGCGATTCCGATCGTCCAGAACGGAACGGACCAGTTCGAGGCTGCAAGCCAGCTTCCGATCGGCACGCCAAGCGCTTGGGATGCGGCGAGTCCCGAGAAGGCGATGCCCATTGTCTTCGTTATTTTGGCTGGAGCTACGACGGCGGGGATGGAAGCCCACACCTGCGGAGCGGTGAACGCCGCGCTAATGCCGGCAAGGAAACGGAACAGGCACATCGTCCAGAAGCTATCCGCAAATCCGCATAGAGCCGTCGAGAGGGAGAATCCGAGTAAGCCGCATAGCAGAACGGTTCTCCGGTTCCAGCCGTCGGACAGAGGCCCGGCGATTAAGGCGAAGACGGCCGAGCTGAGCGTGTAGGCGCCAAGCATCCATCCGGCGACCCCCGTCGACACGCCGAATTGCTCTTGCAGCGTCGGGAGCAAGGGAGAGATAATGAACGTATCGGTTCCGATCATGAACATGATGAGGAAGAAGAGTACGGTATACTTACTCACGGTCGATCACTCCTATTGGTTAGTGTCGCTTGCTGTCATTATCGTAAATCATAATAGTGACAGAACATGTCATTAATACATCGGATAAAGAAGGTAGTCGGAATGCCCAAATCCAAAAGATTGATGGAACTAATGATGACCGTAAACCGGAAGCGGCGGTTCAAGGTTCAGGAGCTTGCCGACGAATTCGGCGTTTCCAAGCGTACGATTCTAAGGGATTTACAGGAGCTTAGCGAGCTGGGGGTGCCGCTCTACTCGGAAGTTGGTCCGCATGGCGGGTATCAGGTCATTAGGGAGCGGGTGTTGCCTCCGATCGCATTTACGGAGGAAGAAGCGGTGGCGATGTTCTTTGCGGTGCATGCCCTGCGCCATTACTCCTCGTTGCCGTTCGAAGCGGAATCCGCTTCGGCGCTGAGCAAGTTCTACCTTCATATGCCCGGAGACGTCCGGGACCGGATCGACGGCATGAAGAACCGGGTCGACTTCATTACCCCGACAAGGCGGGGCGATGCCCCTTGCTTGACCATTCTTCTTGACGCTGCCGTACATCGGAAGGTGCTCGTCGTCGAATATGAGTCGAAGGGAGAGGAGGCGGGCAGCCGCCGGATTCAGCCGGTTTGCATTTACGCGAGCAACGGCTTTTGGTATTGTACGGCCTACTGCTTCCTGCGCCAGGGTCTCCGCGTGTTCAGGTGCGACCGGATTCGCGAGGCGGCATATGACGCATCCGGCACGGAGCCGCTCGATCTAGGCGACGTAAGTCTTAGCCGGCGTGCGTCCGCTGAGCCTAGGGAGCCTATACGCCTTCGGGCGGAGCTCAGTCGTGCCGGCGTCCAACGTTGCGAATCCGAATTGTGGCTGGCCCCCCTGCTGGACGTGCGCGAAGACGGAAGCGGCGCGATCGATAATGACGTGTCGCGGGGCGATATCCCTTTTTACACGGAGTTCTTCATCGGACTAGGAAACGAAGCGGAGCTGAAGGAGCCTGCGGAATTGAAGGATTCGATCCGGCGGAGGCTCTCCGAGATGTTAGCCCGATACCAATGAACGGTTCGCCGCGCTGAGCCCCTACAACGAAAATCAGACACCTGCAAGAATTAGGTGTCTGATCACGTCGCGGCCTTCATGATTCGCCGTTAGAGTGATATGGTGAACCGTATCATAAATAGCGTACGAATTTTCATACAAAGTGTCTAGCGAGGTCGTTCGTTCCTCCGCAAAGCGACTATGGCGTCTGGGTACGCCGAAGGGGGTTTGCTTGGCCATCGTTCTAGTCGACGCGGCTCCTCAGTATAGCTGTGAAGAATGTGATCCTACTCGTAGAAAGGACCGTCAGGGTGAAACTCCCCTGACGGTTTTTCTTAATGCCGATTAACTTTAAGCTAACTCAGTCTGCACGCCAGCTTCTTCCAGTGAAGGAATGAGAAATTTAGGATCGATTGGCGACGACATCACGATGAGAATCGTGTAGGTTCCATATTTATCGCATTGATTCCCGAACTCTTCGAGAGAACGTGTGGAGTCGGTCATTACTTTTAATAAGTAGTTGTGTTCTCCGCTTATGCGGTAGCATTCGATGACATCGGGAGAGGAGCGGCAAAAATCAAGGAATGCATGACAATCCCTTGTACGAAACAAGATATAGGCCGCTGCTTGTTTCCCGATTTTTTCAGGGGAAATCATGGTGCGGTACTCCTCAATGATTCCTTTTTCCTCTAATCGCCTTACTCTCTCCGTTACTGCGGGTTGCGATAACCCGACACACTTGCCTAATTCCGTCATTGAAATTCTCGCCTGATTTTGAATATAGTATAGGATTTGCTTATCAATATGGTCCATCGAATCCGGCTCCTTTATTTTTAAGGATTATCTTAGCAACTAACTTGTTTTCCTTTGTTCTAGGATAGAACTAACTTGAATGCCTTATGTAAACCATGCGACTTAATTATTATAATATACTCACATTAGTAAAGTAATCATGACTTTAACTATTGAGAAAGGATGAAGAAAGTTGAGTAACAATTTAGGTACAAGCATGGATGAAGTCATCGAGCGTACTCTTGCCGATAACCGGCTAGTTGGCGCTGTTGTTAAAGTGACGGTAGACGGAGTTCTGACTTATAACCGTGTTGCTGGTTTTGCCGACCGTGAGAGAAACATACCGATGCAAGAAAACGCCTTGTTTAGGCTTGCCTCCGTATCGAAACCAATCGTTTCAACGGCGGCCGTGGTACTCGTGTCGCAAGGCAGGCTCCAACTGGATGATCGTGTTGATCGATGGCTTCCATACTTCCAGCCTCGTTTGCCCAACGGCGATATCGCGCAGCCCACGATTCGGCATTTAATAACGCACACGGCGGGGTTAACCTACCGCTTCTTTCAGGAAGAGAACGGTTCTTATCACAGAGCAGAGGTATCGGATGGGATGGATCAGACCGGTATCTCATTGGAGGAGAACCTGTACCGTATTGCCTCTGTTCCCCTCCTTTACACGCCAGGCACTCAGTGGAAATATTCAATCGCGACAGATGTGCTGGGCGCCGTAATCGCCAAAGTTACTGAAATGCCGCTTCAAGAAGCCATACATTCATTGGTCCTGAAACCGCTAGGCATGATTGACACCGGGTTTACTGCCGTTGACCCAGAGCGACTGACTACGGTTTACGCCAATGATGTTCCAGTACCGCGGCCTATACATGACCCCGACAGCTTGGCGTTCTTAGAAGGTACGGCGGGCTTCCGACTTGCCCCCGGCCGGGCGCTTGATGAAACGGCCTTTCCTTCTGGCGGAGCGGGAATGGTCAGGAGCGCAGGCGACTTTGTGCAGCTGCTGGAAACATTGCGCAAGGGAGGATCGCCCCTGCTGCCGGAGAGTCTGGTTCGCGAAATGACGACCAACCAGATCGGCGATCTGCCGATGGCTTATTGGCCGGGCAGAGGATTCGGTTTGGGATTTACGCTGCTTAAGGATCCTGCAGCTGCAGGCACGCCGGAATCACCGGGCACCTGGCGTATGGGCGGCACCTATGGCCATTCATGGTTCGTTGATCCTGAGAGGAAGCTCAGCGTTGTGGCATTTACCAATACCGCGCTGGAAGGCATGTCGGGCCAGTTTACCGTTGATCTCTGCAAAGCTGTATATGAAGGAATTAAGCCATAAGTACGAACATAAGAGCCTGGTGCGGTATGATCCGGACCAGGCTCTTGACTTGACAAAATAGATACAAAGGAGTGGAAAGGTTGGTTCGATTCAGTTTTGTTAAAAGGGCCATTAACCCTGTATTTTTCATTGCTCTGGGTTTATTTGGCGTATACACAATCGAGTTCGGCGTTGTCGGGATACTGCCGGCGATAATTGAACGTTATACCATCAGTACATCTCAGGCCGGAATGCTCGTTGGCGTATTTGCCATTGTCATTGCGTTTTTTGGTCCCTTTATGGTATTGCTGCTTTCCAAAGTTAACCGTAAAAAGGTGTTAATAGCGTGTTTATTCATTTTTGCTGGAAGCAGTTTATTATCAGCTTACGCTCCGAATTTTTATGTTTTGCTGATACTTCGGATGATCCCGGCTTTATTCCATCCCGTCTATTTTTCCTTGGCTTTTGTGACGGCTATTTCACTGTATTCTAAGGAAAAAGCGACACAAGCATCTGCCAAAGCATTTGTTGGGACTAGTATGGGTATGGTGCTTGGAATTCCGGTAACGGCCTATATCCAGCATCAATTCTCATTCGAGGCCGCTTTTATATTCTGTACCCTTGTCAACATCGCTGCTGGAGTCGGGATCGCCATCGTGCTTCCGAAACCGCCGAAAGCGAGCAAAGGGTCTAACGGGAAGCAGCTTGGTATATTGCGTAAAGCCCCCCTTTGGATCAATATTGGCGCCGCAACCTTTATATTTGCGGCAATGTTTTCAGTCTATAGTTATTCTGCCGAATATTTGGAACAAGTGATGGGTATGAGCGGTAAGGCCGTTAGTGTCATGCTTGTCCTATTCGGTGTCGGGGGGGTGGCCGGCAACTTGCTTGCGGGGAGACTGATTGGAATCAATAGGGTTAGAACGACTGTGTTCCAACCGATTGTCTTAGCGACCTCTTACTTTTTCCTTTACTTGGGGGAAATGTCCATAGCGCCTATTATTTTAATCATGATCTTGTGGGGAGCGGTCCACACCAGCGGACTCATTATAACGCAGATATGGATAACATCCGAGGCTCCGGAAGCGCCTGAATTTGCTACAGGCTTGTATATTTCTTTCATCAATCTTGGCGTTTTCATCGGTTCGGCGGCAGGAGGGTTGTTTATTGATTTATTAGGCATGAAAGGGACCCTATGGAGCGGCTTGCTGTTTATTGTATTGGCCCTCGTTTGTATTGTAATAAAAATTTTCATCTTTAAACAAAAGACATAGGTTAGCCCATCTTATGAATGAAAGCATAACTTTGCATCGTTGATAACGCGCGGGGTTATTTCACTCGTCGCGGAAATAGAGGCGATCGGCCAAAAAAGGAAAGCGATACTGTTGCTTGGGTCTACCTTTGCCGCCGCTTCGGTCTTCGCCGGATATTTCGATCAGTCCTTGTTCCAGCCATAAGGATAAGCAACGATGGACGCTACGGATGGTAACGCCGAGGATCGAGGCCAATTCGTTTGCAAAAAACTGTACCTGTCCTTTGTGGGCCGCATGCGCGATCAAACGCATTAAGTAAGCTGTCGACATACCGCCTCGCTCGAGCCGCTCCAGCATCGAAGGATCGAACAACGATAAATCGAATGGCTTGGGGCGCGTCATTTCCAAGGGGCCGATCACGCCGCCGTCTTCCCGGACGATATAGCAGAGGTTCCCTCCTGCCCCCCGCGCTTGCCGCAGCGCCAAGCGCGCATGAGAACCGGCTTCGCCGGCCGATTGTCCGAATCCGATGCCGATGCTCAAGGTCAACCCGAAGCGCTTCTGCACGTCGGCCGCCAGAGGCATTGTTTTGTAGCCTCCGGTTTCCCGTTCGAAGCTGCCTCGCGTCGTCACGAATAAATATTCATCGCCGCCGAAGTGAGTTAAGTGCCCGTTTAACGTCTCCACATAATCCAGCAGGAGCATCGAAATTTCGATTCGCCTCTTTTGAACTTCATGCTCCGAACCCAGACGCGAGATTTGATGGTTAAATTCGTCTACCCGTATGAATCCGAGCACGATTTGCGCCTCTTTGCTTCTTCTCGATTCCGTGGATAGTAAAGCGCGTTCCAGAGACACGATCACATCCTGATCGACGGGGAACAGCCAGGCGGCGGGCACCCCTTCCGATTGAAGCCTTTCCGACACGTCATGCACGGCCGTGATTGCCGCTTGGCTTTTCCCGCTGCGGTATTGCGCCAGATGGAATCGGAATAACGAATCGGGCTCCGAGGGCATCGTCTCGTCGGGCGCGATGAAGCGAATGATCGGCTCGCCCAGATCCCGCAGCGGATGTTCAGTCGATTCAAGGGATAGCGTATCGATAGAAATCGATTGAAGTTCCATTTTTAACCGCAATTGCAGAAGGGACCGGTATAAGCCGGCCCCGGTCAAGGGAACGTAATGAGCCGGAATCGTAAAGGGTACGGATTCCCGCGCGATCCGGTAGGGGATCAGACCGGTAAAGAAAAGCACTTCGACTTCGGGCATCAGTTGCTTTACCCGCGTCGAGATCTCGGACAAATGTTCGTAGCCGCACCATTGCGGAGCAAACGTCGGGAAACGTTTCATGAGCGACTTTATCTTGGGTAGGTAAGGAACCGGGGCGACGACACCGATCCTTATGGTCGTCGTTTCGATGGAACGCACCATGTGATCATCTCCATGCTTTCAGTATAACGAGGACAACCGATCCATGGCAATCGAAGCGAGCACCGAAGCGCCGAGCGGGATGCACGATTCATCGATCTCGAATTTCGGGTGATGCAGGCCGTATGCCGCTGCCGATCGTTCCTTCGGTCCGGACCCGAGCCAAATAAAGCTGCCCGGAATCCGCTCCAGATAGACGGAGAAATCTTCCCCCGCCAGCGTAGGAGCAGCTTCGACGAGGTTATCCGACCCGATTAACGATGCGATCGACTGATTCGCCGCCTGCAGGCATTGTTCGTCGTTCATGAGAACGGGGACCTGCGCGATGTAGGCGACGTTAGCCGTACAACGGTAGCCTTCGGCAATAAGCCGTACGAGACGTTCGATTTTGTCGGCTATCGTTCTCTGTACTTCAGGGGAGAAGGTTCGTACCGTGCCCGTCAATCGGACCCGTTGCGGAATGACGTTGTTCATTTCCCCGCCTTGAAAGCTTCCGATCGTCACGACGGCGGGTTCGAATGGGGAAATTTCCCGGCTGACCGCCGTTTGCAAGCCAAGCACGACGGCCGAAGCCGCGACGATGGGGTCGATCGCTTGATCGGGGATGGCGCCATGGCCGCCTTTGCCTTCAATGACGATCTCTAGCCGGTCTACGGAGCCCATCATCGGGCCGAACCGGGTCGCAAGCTTCCCTGCCGATAGCGTCGGGAGATTGTGCAACCCGTAAATCTCCTTCACGCCATGAAGCACGCCTTCCTCGACCATCGCCTTCGCGCCCGCGTTGATTTCTTCCGCGGATTGGAAAAGCAGCCGAACGGTTCCCCGAAGCTGCTCTCTTCGATTGCATAACAACTCCGCCGCGCCCAGCAAGATGGCCGTGTGCGCGTCATGCCCGCAGGCATGCATCCGTCCGGGGACACGCGATTTGAAGATCAGATCGGTCTCTTCTTCGATCGAAAGGGCGTCCATGTCGGCACGCAGCGCGATGACCGGTCCGGATGTTTCCCCGTGCAGATCGGCCACGACGCCGTATCCGCCGACGTTCGTACGAACGGATAAACCGAGCGATTGCAAATATGAAGCGACGATCGACGAGGTGCGCTGCTCTTCGAAGCTCAACTCGGGATAACAATGCAGATCGCGGCGTAATTCGATCAATCGGTCCGCAAGATGAAGTCCATCCGATAATAGCGAATTGCTGCTTACGTTAACCACCCCCACGCCCCCTATTTTGCTTCAGTTCTTTCATGATCGCTTTTCCTGTCGGCGTTCGAGCGAGTCCGCCTTGCGCGGTTTCGCGATAGATCTCCGGCATTTGGGCGCCGACTTCGCGCAGCACGCCGATTACCTCGTCCGAAGGAATGACGCTTCGTACGCCGGCAAGCGCCATATCAGCTGCTGCCAATGCGGTAACCGCCCCGAATCCGTTGCGGACGATGCATGGGATTTCCACCAAGCCGCCGACCGGATCGCAGATTAATCCGAGCGAGTTTTTAAGCGCAAGCCCGACCGCGTGGACCGCCTGCATGGGCGTCCCCCCGCGCAGCTCCACCATCGCCCCCGCCGCCATGGCGATCGCGGAGCCGACTTCGGCTTGACAACCGCCTTCCGCTCCGCTGATGAAGGAATGATTCGCGATGACATACCCGATTGCGCCCGCGCAGAATAGAGCGGAGACCATGCGGCGATCCTCCCAGCCAAAGCGTTCCTGGCTGCTGACGAATACGCCCGGAATAATGCCGCAAGAACCGGCGGTCGGCGTGGCGACGACGCGCCCCATAGAGGCGTTGATTTCGGAAACGGCAAGCGCGTAAGCCATCGCCCGATCCGCCGGCTCCCCGGCGCAAGCTTCCGATTCCGAAAGGCGCTTCATGACCCGTTGCGCATCCAAGCCCGTAAATCCGCTACGAGAGTTCGTATCTTCCGTTAACCCTTTGCGGATCGCCTCTTTCATGACCTGGTAATATTCAGCCATCTTCGCGAACACTTCATCCGGCGGCATCTCGGATTCCTCGGCCTGGTCTTCCAACATTAGAATTCCGATCGTTTTCTTCTCGGCTTCGGCCAGAGCCGCTAATTCGGCAAGCGTGTGGAATCTCATTTCGAAACCTCCGCCAGCAGGTCTATTTTTGTAACGACGTGAACGTTCGTAATCCGAGAGACTTCTTCAATGACGGCTCCCGGCAGGGGATGATCGGTCTCGATGACCGACATCGCATCTCCCATGCGGCTTTTGCGTTCGACCTGCATCGAAACGATGTTGCTCCCCGCTTGCGACAGCGTCTGCGTAATTTGTGCCAACAGGCCGCGTCGGTCTTGATGGGTAATCAAAAGCGCGGGGTAAGCCCCGGTGAATTTCACTTGAAAGCCGTCCACCTGCACGATCTCGATGTTTCCGCCGCCGATGGAGCAACCGACGATTTCGATTTGGCGGGATGCCGATGTCAACCGCACGACTGCCGTGTTCGGATGAGGGGCGGCTCCTTTGCCTTTCGTAAAAGCGTACGCCAAACCGGCTTGGGCGGCGATCGCAAATGATTCCCTAATCCGAAGGTCATCGGTATCGAAGCCTAATAGGCCGCCCAGCAGCGCCAGATTCGTGCCGTGACCTTCATAAGTCTCGGCGAAAGAGCCGTAAAAAACGATTTCCGCCAAACGAGGATCGTCGGCCAATGCTTGGCGCGCAACGCGCCCGATGCGGACGGCGCCAGCTGTGTGGGAACTGGACGGGCCGATCATGATCGGCCCCATAATCGAAAATACGTCTTTAAACCTCATGCGCATTCCCCTTTCAGGAATACCATGCTTTACTCGGATAGCCATGTCTCCAGGCTTGCCCTTACGAAAGCATCGTCGTTCAAATGAGGATAAGCTTCGTAAACGCGGTCGATTTCTTCCGATTGGCCTTCGGAAAGCTGCTCGTTCGGATTTAGACACCAAGTGCCCTCCAGGAGCCCTTGTCTTCTCAGCACTTCATGAATGCCGGGAATACACCCGTGAAACTGATGGCTAGGGTCGAAGAACGCCGCGTTCGAATCCGTCACCTCGATATTGCGGGTAAGCCAGGAAGCCTCGATGCGCGCGCCGTTGCGAATCTGTTTAATCTGATCCAGCAGCTCGACGGCCTTCTGTGTCCAAACCGCCCAATGACCGAGCAAACCGCCGACGATCCGTTTTTCCACGATCCGATCTCCGACCGGGAACCGGTACACGGTGAGCAGATCGTTGACGATGTTGTCGTCGTTGCCGGTATACACCGCGATGTCGTCCGCACGGGAGGAGTTGCATACCGCACGTAACACATCGATCGTTTGGTAACGATTAAACGGAGCGATCTTGATCGCTACGACGCCCGGGATTTCGGCGAAAGCGCGCCAGAATGCATAGCTGAACGCGCGTCCGCCTACGGAAGGCTGCAGATAAAACCCGATGACGGGGACGCGGCTCGCGATTGCGCGAACGCGTTCCAAATGCCTATCTTCCGACCAATCGGACAAACCGCCCATGCTGAGAAGCACGGCATCGTAACCGAGCCCCGCGGCCAATTCGGTCTCGGCAATCGCTTGCTCCGTCGGTCCGCATACGCCCGCGATCTTCAAAAAAGGCCGGGTCAAGCGAGCTCGGTCGACTTCTTCGGCTGCCAAGCGCAATACGGGCTCGTACAGCCCGATATCGGGTTCCCGGATTTCGAATTGCGTCGAATGTACGCCGACGGCGATGCCGCCGCTTCCGGAAGCCACGTAGTAACGCGTTAACGCGCGTTGTCTTCTTTCGTCCAGACGGCGGTCGGCATTCAGTGCCAAAGGGTGGGCGGGAATGACCAGCCCTTCATGTAACGCTTTTTTCTGTTCGGGCGTCAAGGCGCGGGGCAGGATAGACATTAATATTTGCCCTCCCGCTCTTGGAAGTGGGTCGGCTTATTCCAGTAAGGGCCGTCTTGCTCGACCCACGCGGCGATCCAATCGATCATCTGCACGAGCGAAACGCGCGGGTATCCGAAGAGCTGCATGACTTTCCCGGAATGGCTCAGCAAAGCGTTGTCCGATTCTTCGCCGACAAATTGGGGGGTTACGCCGAAGCGTTCGCCGAACATTGTCGCAGCCCAGCGCGTGGAGACCGTCTCCGGGCCCGTCACGTTCAAGACCGTAGGCGGCGTGTCGCATACGCTTAGCGCGCGAAGCGCGATCTCATTGGCATCTCCTTGCCAGATGCAGTTGAAATGTCCCATCTCCACATTAACCGGTTTGCCGGCACGCACCGATTTGGCGATCTCGAGCAATACGCCGTAACGCATATCGATCGCATAATTCAACCGGTAGATCGCCATCGGGATATCGTATTTGTGCGAGAAATGTTCGAATACGCGTTCGCGGCCCAAGCAAGATTGGCCGTATTCGCCTACCGGTCCAACCGGCGAAGTTTCCATCGCTCCGCCTTGCTTCACGGGGGTGAAGGGATACACGTTTCCGGTCGAGAAGGCGACGATGCGCGATTCCTTGTACTTCTCGGCGACTCTACCCGGTAGATAAGCGTTCATGGCCCAAGTAAAATGTTCGTTTCCCAACGTGCCGAACTTGTTGCCCGCCATGTACAGCACGTTCTTGACGTCGGGCAGGCGCTGTAATTCCGCTTCGTTCAACAAATCCACGGAGAGAGTTTCCACGCCGTCCGCTTCGAGCTCGCGTTTCAATTCGACGTCGGAGAAACGCGATGCGCCGATAACCTTTTTGTCGACGCCCGCCGCTTTGATCGCGTTAATCGCAAGCCGGGCCAAGCTTGGCCCCATCTTGCCGCCGATGCCAAGCAGCATAATATCGCCGTCCAACCGGGCGATTTCCTGAATCAGCGCATCGGATGGCTGCGCTAGCTGTTGTTCCAATTGCTTGATCGTATTCATTGCTTGATAACCCCTTCCGGCTAAATTGGTTTCAGCATAACAAGCCGTCTTTTTTAAGACAAGTCTTTAAGTCGTCTTTAATTGAATGAAGAATCGATCTTTAAGCGATATAATAAGGCAGTTATACAGCAGATAGCTTTACTTTAGGGGGGGATTCGTTTAAATTTAAGGGGAAAGGTTGAAGCAGTGCGGGTTAAATATAATTCCGACGTAATTTGGGGAGGCAGCGGCAGTGATGGAATTCGGTCATAAGCCAGGTCGTAATAAATTCCGTTCTCGGTTGAAGCATATGATCGAGCAATTGCGGGAGCGGATATTGATCGGCGCGTATAAGCCCGGCGAATTTCTCCCGTCGGAGTCCGAACTCGTCAAGCAATACGGGCTCAGCAACAAGTCCGTCAGGAAAGGGCTTGACGAATTGGTGGCCGAAGGGCTGATCGTGAAAGTGAACAGGGTCGGAAGCAAAGTGACGGACAAAGGCCATGAATCCACGGTCGTTACGCTAGGCGTCAGTTTATCGATTGAAAAGGACATCCTATTAACGAAGCTGCTGGATGATTTCAGAGCGCTTCATCCGAATCTTAAAGTAAAGACCGTCACGATCTCGATGTCGCATGACACGGGACAGATCGAAAGTTATCTGGAAAATGGCTTAATCGATGTATTCACGTTGAACAGCCTTCATTTTCAGGAACTGGCGGAGAACGGCGCGCTGGAGATGCTGGAGCCGCTGGAAGAGGATCGGGAGATCTATCCGTTCTTGAACGAAGTGTTCCGCCATCAGGCGATGCATTACGCCAAGCCCATCGTGTTCTCTCCGATCGTGCTGGCGTATAACCGGGCTCACTTCCGTGAAGCGAACGTACCCGAACCGGATGGAAGTTGGACGTGGGAAGACGCGTTGAAGCACGCGGAAACTTTATCCCGCGCGGACGGGCGGCTAGGTCTCTATTTCATCATGGTATCGGCGTTGCGTTGGCCCGTATTTATCATGCAGAGCGGAGAGGATTTCGGGCTGGATGAAAGCGGCAGGTTCGACCTGAAGGGCAGCAAGATACTGGAAAGCATTCGATTATGCAAACGAATCATCAAGGAGCAGGATAATTACCTCGGTTTTCTGGTTGAAGAAAGCCAAGACGTGATGGATCAGTTCCGTGGGGGAAAAGTATCGATGATGCTGGCCAGTTACATGGCATTGAACGAGCTTAAAGAAACGGACCTCGATTTCGACATTTCGCCGGCGCCTTTTATCCAAGACCCCTGCACGATGCTGCATACGATCGGGGCCGCCATGCGCAAAACGGACAAAGAAAACGTGGCGGCCCGGTTGTTGGTCGATCATCTGTCCTCTCCCAGGGCGCAGGGTATGATCCGTAAATGGTCAAACAGCATTCCCGCAATCAAATCTCTGAACGAATCGAGATTGGAACAACCGGATCCGATTAACCGTCCGCTGCGTTATACGCTCTATCGCGAAATATTGGCTACGTACCGTTCGCGAAGCCGGTTGAATATCTCGGCCGAAGCCTTCCGGGTCATGGGGAGGCTGCTGAAGAAATATTGGTCGGATCTGATCAGCGAGGAAGAACTTTGCGACAAAATAAACGAACTGCTTGCCGATTAAAGGAGGGGCAACCCTCCTTTTCTGCTTTACAAAAATGGTGTACGAGATAAAAAATATTAAAACTGCTGTATATAAGGTGAAATAATGTTTGACATTCACTTCAATCGTTCGTAGAATGAACCTGAAAGTAAACTTGATGTACAGCAGATTAAACAGCAGTTTAGAGGACTCGTTTCAACGGGAGATCTTAGCGGGGGGTGAACGGTACACCGCTTACGGCAAAAAGGCATGTATTCCGAAGGCTTGGTAAATGCAACGAGTACTACAACTAACATGACGTGGAGGATCTATATGAAATCGTATTTGAAAGCGGCTTCAGCTTCGTTGGCATTAATGTTCGTTGTTTCTTCCCTTGCGGCTTGCGGTAGCGCCAATTCATCCAACGATCAGACGGCGGCTAATTCGCCGAGCGCCGCCGGTTCGACAAGCAGCGCTTCGGCACCGGCGGAAGCTCAGGTTTATCCGGAGAACGGACTGCCGACAGATCAAAAAGTAACGCTCAAGGTCGGTTTTTTCGAAGGGGGCATGGGTCGCGAGTGGTTCGACGTCGCGGTGGAGTCGTTTAAAGCGAAATTCCCTAACGTATCTTTCGATGTCACCTCTTCCCCTACGATCTCGCAAGTCACGCAAACGAAAATCGGCGCGAACGACGATAAAGGCATGTTTAATCTATTCTCGGGCAGCATTCCGGGCGGGATCGCGCCTTATGTGGAATCCGGAAAGCTGGAATCGGAAGAGGATCTGTGGAATCATAAGGCCTACGATGGCAACGGCAAAACGCTGAAGGAGCTCTCCTTCAACGGCAGCTTCGAGTCCTCTCCTCGGACTGCGGGAAATACGTACGCCTTCCCGATCTCGGGAAGCGGCTCCGGTCTGATGTATAACAAAGCGTTGTTCGAGAAAAATGGTTGGGATGAGAACCCGAAAACCTGGAGCGATTTCTTGAAGCTTTCCGCGGAAATCAAAGCGGCCGGCATTACGCCAATCACGTTCCCGGGGGTCTATGCGGACTATATTACGAACGCGTTCGGCGTTCCGAAAATATACGAGTTGGCGGAAGCGAACAACACCTTAGATCAGGTGCAAACGGACTATCACCAATTCAATACGCCTTACTTCCTTGCGCCGGAAAATATCGAACGCTGGAACCGCATCTATGAGATGGGCAAAAAAGGCTATTTCCCGGCGGGGCTTGCGGCGATGAATCATACGCAATCTCAAATGCAAGTCGTTCAAGGCAAAGCGGCGATGGTATCGACGGGGACTTGGGTCGAGAACGAAATGAAGCAATCGACGCCGGAAGATTTCAAATGGGGTTATATGACGGTGCCGTTCGGAGATCAGCCGGATAGCACGAAGTGGACGACCTTTACGCCGGGATCCGGCTTCTTGATCTGGGCCGCTAAACCGGATTTGGAGAAGGCATGGTCCAAAGAATTTATCGCATGGCTGTGGAATTTGGATAACCAGCAGCAGATCGCCGAGAAGGGCGGGATGATTCCCCTTCGTTCGGACTTCGCCGACGATCCTGCACGTTTGGCCAAACTGCAAAGCCTGCCTAGCGCCTTCTTGGATTACGCGAAAAACAACAAAGTGAAAATGGACTCGGGAGCCGCCGACGTTCAATTGACGGACCCTGCTTTCGAGCAAGCGAACAAAGTCATATCCGAGGCCATTACGCAAATCGCGACCGGTAAGCAAGATCCGCTTCCTATACTAAAGGAAGCAGAGGAGTATCTTAAGAAAGCGATCGCGGCGCAAAAAAAATAGCTCGATCCACGAAAAAAGGGGGGGGCGACCCCTCCCTTTTTCCATAGCGGCCTCAAGAAAGGAGCACGGACCGTTGAATATGCTTCGAACGGATGCGGAACATGCAAGTCAGAAGAAACGAAGCAAATTGCTGCAGAATGCTAGCTTCCAGAAGTTGCTTTTTCTTTTCGTCGCCTTGGTGCCGACGTTCGGCGGTTACTTGGTGTTCGGACTGTATCCTAATTTGTTGTCCGTCTATTACTCGTTGTTGGATTGGAATGGCATATCCAAAGCGAAGTTCATCGGCTTGGAAAATTACGGCCGCCTGTTTATGGACCATTATGTGTGGCGGGCGCTTGGCCACAATTTATTCTATATGGCAACCGTACCCCTGATCACCATTTTCATTTCCTTGGTGCTTGCTTATTTGCTAACGAACAAAGGGTATGCGGGAACGGCGATATTCAAGGTGCTGTTCTTCTTCCCGAACGTGCTGTCCACGGTGGTCGTTTCCCTGCTCTGGGCATTCATCTATGACGGGAGCTTCGGCTTGCTGAACGCGTTTCTGAAGCTGATCGGAATCGACATGAACGGGTTCTATTGGTTGGGAGATACCCGGACGGCATTGGCCGCGCTCGTGCCCCCGCTTGTCTGGGCAGGCGTCGGTTTTTATATCGTCATTTTCATGAATGCCATGTCGACGATTCCGAAATCGTTGTACGAGTGCGCGGTTCTGGAAGGAGCCAGCCATATGACCCGACTGTTCCGCATTACGATTCCGTTGATTTCGCCGCTTATTCGGGTGAGCACCGTATTCCTTGTGCTCGGGACGCTGAAGAGCCTCGATCTGGTTCTCATTCTAACGCGAGGGGGGCCGGCCGGTTCCACCGACGTCATCGGATTGTACATGTTCAACATGGCATTCGGAGAACAGGTACAGAACTACGGCTACGCTTCCGCCATCGGTATGTTTTTGTTCCTCATTCTCGTCGGGGCGAAGCTGGTAGTAGATAAGTTAATACCGGATCGCGGTTATGAATATTGAAGGCGGTGGACCATGAAAGAGCGGCGTAGTGTGATCGACCTGGTCTGGTGGGTAGTGCTCATCGCTTGGTCGTTAACCATTTTGTTTCCGATAGTTTGGGATTTGTACGAATCGTTGAAAACGAACGTATCGTTCTTTCAGGACGTATGGACGTTCCCGAAACAGATACAATGGGGCAACTACCGGAAGGCATGGGTAGGTTACCACCTTCTGGATGCAATGGTGAATACGTTGTATTATGTCGGCGCAAGCTTGTTGATCGGCACCTTCCTTACCGCACTAAACGCTTATGCGCTCACCCGCATGAACTTTAAAGGCCGGAAGCTGATCTGGGGCATGATTATGCTGTCTTTGTTCCTGCCGGGTATTAATGCGCTCATTCCGCAATATATCCTGATGCGAGATCTGCATATGACCAATAGTTTGACAGGGCTTATCGTTTTGGATGTGTTGGGGGAGAACGTCTTTTTCCTCATGCTGCTCAGCGGGTTCATGCGTTCGCTTCCGCGGGAGCTGGAAGAGAGCGGAACGATCGACGGCGCATCGCTCTTTACCATATTCTTTCGCATCATTTTACCGCTCTCCATGCCCGGTCTCGTTACGGTCGCCATTTTCAAATTTATCGGTCTGTATAACACGTTCTTGCAGCCTTTCATCTATTTGAGCGATTCGAGCAAATATACGGTTGGCGTAAATATCTATCATGCCAATATGTTGATGCAGTATACGAACGACTGGGTGACGATGTTCGCCGGCGTTGCCATCACCATGGTTCCTTCGGTGCTGATTTTTATGTTTTTCCAAAGGTGGATCATGGAAGGCGCGACTTTGGGCTCCGTCAAAGGATAAGCATTCAGGAGGCATGCATAGGATGAGCAATAATTCGGCCGAACGCCGCATCGGAGCAAGGGGACAAGCGTTTAGAGAAAGATCCCTCAAGTTCATGGAGGCGGCAGCCCGTGCCGCCCGCAACTGGTATGGACGCGACGGGGAATGGATCGCTGACTATGTGCCTGCCCATACGAGAGAAAGGTACTGGGTAGCGGGCGCGTTGTATGCGGTGGGGGAAGCCGAATGGGCCGACGCCATCGTACTGAAAGGCGAGACGGAACGTTACGGCGAAATTCAGTTTAATATTTTCAATACCAATATCGCTTCCAGCCTGTTGGTTGCGCATCGCGACAAGATGTCGACGATCGTGCGGCAAAAGCTGGAGGAACTCGTCCGAGACGGATTCTCTTTCAAGCCGGGCAATCGGCAGCCGGACTTCCAGTTCCATGGCTATAACGACAACATGCCTGCCAAAGCGACCGCCGGCTTGATACTGGGCGGAGAATTGCTGGGTAACCGCGATGCGGTGGAATACGGGATTTGGAATCTGAAGCAACTCAGGGCGATGCTGGTTCGCAACGGGATTAACAGCGAATTTAACTCGCCTACGTATTCCGGATTAACGATCCGCGCGATCGGGGAGATTGCCGCGTATGCCCGGGATGAGGAAGCCCGCACGCTTGCGCTTGGGATCGAAGAACGGCTGTGGATCGATTTGGCGGCCCGTTTCCATCCGGAAATGGGCGTTCTATCAGGACCGTATTCGCGCGCCTATACTGTGGATAACGCAGCCCATGCCAGTTGCATTTCAAGTTTGCTGTGGTTCTGTATAGGCGATCGGGTCAATCCGTCTCCGATGCTATTGTTCGATTTGCCCGAAAACCTAGTCCTTCACCATATGGGCGACGTTCCGTTTAACGTTTCCCAGTTTTGTTGGTTTGCAAGCGGGTATTACCATGTCCCGGACGTCGCATACCGGATGTTCGAAGGCAAGTCTTATCCGTTCAAAGCGGTGGCGACTTGCGAATTGGGCGCCGGCGCCGGCACCGATTTTTTAGCGCGTGCCAGCCGCATCGAAACCGTGCTGTTCCCGGACTATGCGCTCGGGACCTCCAGCGCGCCGTTCGGAAGCATGGAGCAAAATAACAGCTACTTCGTTACCTATAAACGGAAGGATCATGTCGGCTCCTTCCGGGATATCGGGACGATCTTCACCAAGCTTACCGTGAATGACGATATCCCCGGCTCGGTCGTCCAAGCGAAGGATAAGGACCAGGTTTATCCGAACGCGGGGGAGGCCGATATCCTTCCTTCCTGCGCCAACACGTTCACGATACAGTCTGGATCTACGGCCATGGTACTCACGCATCCGCATCCGTCTTTTGATGAGGTAGCGGCGAGGAAACCGTTGACGGCATTGAACGAACAAATCATCCTTTCTGCGCATGGCGGGGATGTGGAAGAGATTATCGTCGGGGGGATCTCGCGGAAGGAATGGTCCGGGAAGGTTGAACGCGGCCAATGGATCGTCTGCCGCACAGGCCGATTACTCGCGGCTTTCCGTCCGATGGCATACACGCAAAGCGAACAGCCGGTCTCGATCACGCTGGAGTCCAACGGGAACTATCAATTCATTCGTGTCGGTTTGTACGAAGGAGAGCCGCGATGCTTTTCCCGGGATGAGCTGCGCTTAATGTTCGGCGGTTTCGTTGCCGAGCACGCAAGCGTGACGGAATATGCCTCTCTGGCCGCGTTCGCGGAGGAGCTCGAAGCCGCCCGATTCACGGACTATTATTGGACGACGCGCAGGGCACGGTACAGACGGCCAGCGGGGCGTGCGAGAGAAAACCTGGATATCGAGATCTCCTGGAGTCCCGGTTCCATGTCTCCTCGTTACGCGACGATCAATGGACGCCGGATCGAACAGCCCGTAGCGGAAATCGACGGCGTGCCAAACGGGGAATTGCCCTTTATGGAACAATCTTTTGCGGCCATTCCTCCCTTTTTCCCTTGGAAGGACCTCACGGTCGCCTGGGGCGATATGCCGTCTGCGATCGGAGACCGTGAAGCGTGATCGAATTACCGGAGGTAGAAAATGTATAAAGCGGCCATAGTAGGTGCAGGAGCGATCTCTGCCTTGCATTTGCAAGCTATTGGGGAAATCGATGAAATTCAAGCCGTCGCCATCGCCGATATCGATGAAGGAAGGGCCAAGCAGGCCGCGGCCGCGCATGGCATTCGTGCGTACGCCGATTACCGGGAAATGATCGAAACGGAACGACCGGCTGTCGTCGTTATTACGCTGCCGCATTATTTGCATAAAGACGCTGCCATCTGGTGCGCTGCCCAGGGCTGCCATATCATGCTCGAAAAACCGATGGCGATCGATGCTTCGGAGTGCGACGAGATCAGCAGGGCGGTCAGCGAGAATCGGATTAAACTCATGGTATGCCATACGCAGCATTATTTTGCCGAGAACATCTTGGCCAAAGCGATTATTCAGAGCGGACGGCTCGGAGATCTAGTGATGATCAATGACGTGCGCTATGTGAATTATTACACGGATACCCGGCCGAATTGGTTTTTCGAGCGTGCCAAATCAGGCGGCGGAATCGCGATGAACCTGGGCTCGCATGCCATCGACAAGATCCAGTGGTTGACGAATAGCAAGATCGCGCAAGTGAAAGCTTCCGTCAGCCATTACGGAACGAAGGGCGATATTGAGGGCAGCGTTACGGCCTATGTCCGAACGAACACGGGAATCCCTTGCACGATCAGCCAGAGCGGATACGGCGGCGTAAATAGGGACGAGACGGAAATGGTCTTTACTAAAGGGATGCTGAAGCTGCGAACCGGAGTAGATCTATGGATCAGCGAATCCGGCGAATACCGCCGCATGGAAGTAAGCGAAGCGGCAAAGCCGTTCGTCCTTCAGTTTAGGGATTTGCTGGACAGTATCCGGCAGGGTACGGATCCCGAATGTTCCTGCGATTACGGTAAAAGCGTTATATCCGCCGTCAGGGCGATATATGAGTCCGATCGAAGCGGACAGGAAGTCATCGTACATCAGGAGTCAGGGGGGATTTGAGGTGTTGAACAGCGACTTGATCGCGTATTTGCAGCCGGCGCCCAGTCTTTTCGATGCGTTGGAGTGGCGCGACGTTACCGGTCGGATCACGGATATCCGCGCGGATCGGTATACCTTGCGCTTGAGCGCGGTTCTAACGCCCGGTCTCTATCGATGCCGACTGCAAACGGAAGACGGCGCTTTTGACATGGAGACGGCCATGATGCCGATGGTACGCGTGCCCGATGGAAAGTTGGATCCCGTAGGTCCCTGGGATTTCGATCATATCAACAGCGTCATGGCGATGCCCATGGCCAGAACTTATGTGAACGGCAGATTGGTAGGCGGCATGTGGTTCGACATGCCCGGTCCCGAAGATATCGAGCGAAGCCGGTTGAACGCCGACTTCGGATTTGAAGCCGAAGCCGGCGTAACCGAATTGACGCTCGAATTCGTGGAACGCGATCGGGATCGCATCGATTGGCCGCGCGTTAAGTTCATCGAAATCCGCGAGGACGAACGTGCTTTCCGCGAGCTCGCGCCTCTCAGTAAGCACCGCCCTCGTATCTATATGAATCCGGAAGAAGCAGATCTGTCGCGCGACCACCTAGCCGACAGCCTCGCATTCCGAACATTGATCGAGCGCATTAATAACGGGGCGCAGGGAACCGTCGACTTCGACCTGGTCTGTTTTGCGTACCTGATGACGAAAGACGCCGACATCGGCGAGACGATCCGAACGAAGGTCGTCGAGCTCTGCCGCCTGCCGACCTGGTCGGGGAAACCGGACCCGCTCGTAATGGGAGGCGAGAACGATCGCGGCATTGCCCTGAAGCTGTATATGATCGGGCTCGCCTGGGACTGGTGCGCGAGCTTGTTTGCACCGGACGAGCAAACGCTCATCAAAGGAAAAGTCGAAGAATATATTCGCAAATTGTATGAGTTCACCGTTCTGCAGCGGGCCTATATGGGTTGTCCGACGCCCGATCCGCATTCGCTCGGCACGTGGAACGGTACGGCAATAGCCTGCATGGCGTTCTATGAAGATCTCGAGGTGGCCCGTAAAGCCCTTCCATTTTTCCATGGCTTGTTTACTGACAGCCTTCAAGTATTCCCGCAAGACGGCAAGAACGTCTGGGTTACGTATTTTCCGTTTCACTTGATTCGTTATTTGGCTGCCGCGCATACCTTCGGCGGGATGCGTCCGGAGCTTCAGGAAAGCTCTTTCTTGGATCGGCTCGGCAACGCGATGCTTGCTTCTTTCCGAGCGCCGAACAGCCAAGAATTGCAACGTGGATTGCGCACGCGAGAACATCGCTACTTGTCGTCGTTCTTGAATCGGTTTCATCCGACGCCGGGCATTTCATCTATATATGAAACCTTCGTGGATCAGGAACGCCGTTCGGCCGGCGACGTCGATCTCGGCTTATTCGACTTTCTCTTCGCGCCTCGTTTCGATGTTGCGCCTGCGCCGTTCCCGAGTGCTCCCTTTTTTGCTAAAGACATCGGCTCTGTTACATTCGCTTCGTCCGGAGGCATTGCCGGAGCGTTCACTGCCGGCTTAAAAGCGGGCCGTTCGGTAAGTTTCCATATTCAATCGCATAACCGCGAATTTCCGCCGTCCATGGGCGGCATTCAGCTTAGCGTGGACGGCAGTCCCGTTCTGGTGGAAATCAACTCGTACGGATTGGATAGCTCGTTAGGCAATACGATGTGCTTCGACGATGGGGGCAGCTATACGCAAGGACAGTATCTGAACGGGAACGCCGGACCGGAAAAAAGCTCGTATATACGCCGGTGCCTGATCGGAGAACGGTTCATCTACGCGCATGCCGTCATCAAGAGCGAATTGCATCCCAGACATCATGTGAAGCGCGCCGAACGGATCGTTGTCGTGGATCTCCGAACCGGAGCGATCGTGGTGTCCGATTCGTTCGAGGGGGACCAGCCGCTCCTATTCGCCACGCACTTGCATTGTTCCGGCTCCGTCAAGGATCTCGGGGAAGGCCGGTTCCGGCTTACGGGCGGACAAGCCAACCTCATCGCGGGCATCAAGGACGGCGATAAGGGCTTGAGCGATGAAGAGAAGGGCGAAGTGTTCGTCACGGTATTGAACGGACTGAACGGACAGACGGTTAGGATCGAGGATCCGATTTGGCATCCCACCTACATCTACGGCTTGAACGGCAAAGACGACAAGCAGGATATCCGGTTCGGCCGCTTCCCGCATTATAAACGCTGGCGCCTTGAATATGAGTCGCAAGTTAGGGAAGGCGACTTCCTATACGCCATAACTAGTAATCCCGGCGAAGTCGCCGCGGAAGACGGCGTAATCTCGTTCAAAGACAACGCCACGTTTCAGGTTGGCAATCATCGGATCATCGGGCAGTCAGGCTGTGAAATTCAGGCTGAAGCGGTTATTTCGGAAGCGGAGAATCAAAGGTTGACGCTGCTCGGCACGCGGGCATTTCGCCAAGGGGACCGATCGTTGACGTTCGCGATTCCCGTGGATATCGAGCTGGAGCTTGCGGAGGACGGTTTCCGAGGGACGATATTTGCTTCGACCAGCCGTTGCCTTGAAGCGGCAGCAGGTACGCAGGTAAGCGAATGGCAACACGTTCCTTTTCATGCTCGCAGTCACAGCCCTTGGCAAGCCTCTTTCCGTAACGACTGAGGCCGTCTCGGGAATTCTTCGGTGATTCATACTATTCATAATAAGTGCAGTAAAATGGGAGAGATCAAAGTTGAGAACCTTCAGAGCGGGGCTTATCGGTTGCGGTCAGAATGGAAGAGTCCATACGGAATGCGTCAGCCAGCTTGACGGGATGGATATGGTTGCTTTTTGCGACGTCGATGAAGATAACGCCCGGAAATTGTTGAACGAATTCGGAGGCGAATATGCGACTCGGGATGTGGATCGGTTGTTCGGCGACGAAACGATCGACGCGATTTATATTTCAACCTTGCACAACACTCATGCGGATTACTGCATCAGAGCGCTGGAAGCCGGAAAGCATGTGATGGTCGAGAAGCCTTTGGCGATGAGCGTAGAAGATTGTTTGCGCATAGACGATGCCGTCAGACGGACAGGAAAAAAGGTGATGACGGCCTTTAAGATGCGCTACTACGATATGCTGCTGAAAGCGAAGGAACTCATTCCCCAGCCCCTCCTGGTCAGTATGCAGATGATGGACAATAAATGGCCTATGGATATTTGGGCCAACGATCCGGAATTAGGCGGAGGCAATGTCTTCTCCCAAGGATGCCACTCTGCCGATATACTGAGATTCATGGTGAACAAGGACCCGATTGAGGTGTTCGCGCTCGGCGGAAATTATTATCAGAACAATGGCGTGGCGGACAACTTGACCGCGCTATTCCGCTTCGACGGCAACGTCTCCGGGAATTTAATACAAGGCGACTGCGACTGTCCGCCTTTCACCAGCAAGTTCTATATGCAGCTTTTTGCCGAGAACAAATCCGTTACGCTCTCGGACCGGTTGACGACGCTGACTTACAGCGAAGCAGGTAAAGAACCGGTTATTTTCCGCGGCAAGGAAACCGGCATGTTGGAAGAGAACAAAGCATTCATCGAGAGCCTAAGAACGGATTCGGAACCGCCAATCAATCACATGGACGGGCTCTATGCGACGCTAATGGTCCTGCAGGCGGTAGAATCGCTGAAGAGCGGGAAGCCGGAACCGATCCGATCCCTGATTCGGAATGATCAGGTTTTAACGCATTAAACTAATGGGCAGCCAGCATGGACCCAGGCATGACAGGAGCGGGGCGCATGAGCAACTACGTCAAAATCAGCACGCTCGGGAGTCGCAACTTTACCGTGGACGAGCAACTTGCGCCGGATGAAATCGTGGAACGGGTCATCGGACACCTGCAAGAAAAGCTGAGCCAGGTGTTGCCCGAACAACCGGACTTAATCGTTCTACCCGAATTTAGCGACATTCCGTTTAATCTTTACTTGTCGCCCGCCAAGACGCTCGCGTATTGTCGGGTTCGCGGAGCACGCATCCTGAACTGGTTTGCGGACATTGCGCGAAGGCACCGCTGCCATATTGCTTATCCTACGATTTGGGCGCAGGAAAATCAGCCCGCCAAAAATTCGATAACGTTATTGGATCGAAACGGTACGGTGATCGGTGAATATAGCAAAAACCATCTGACATTGGGGGAGATGGAGGAATACGGGATGGCATGCGGCAAAGAAGCGCCTATCATCGCATGCGATTTTGGACGCGTCGCTTGCGTCGTCTGTTTCGATCTGAACTTCGATCGGTTGCGATTGCAATACGCGGCAGCGAAGCCGGATTTGATCCTCTTTTCTTCCATCTTTCACGGGGCGTTTATGCAGCAATATTGGGCCTATTCCTGCCGGGCGCACTTTGCGGGGGCGGTCGGCGGCGGACAGCCGAGCGCCGTTGTTTCGCCCGTTGGCGAAATTCTCGCGACGAGCACGAATTATTTCGATTACGTCACTACGACCGTTAATCTGGATTGCGCGGTCGTGCATCTCGATTACAACATGGAACGGCTGCGCGCGCTGAAATCCAAGCACGGATCAAAGGTCAAAATCGCCGATCCCGGCTATTTGGGCGCTGTCTTGATCTCCAGCGAAACGGATGAATGCACGATACGGGATATGATGAAAGAGTTCGATATCGAGCTCCTTGATGATTATTTGACCCGGGCATTGGCTTGGCAAAGCGCACCGGAGCACATCAAGCATCCTGAAGACGGTGAGCCGCTATGAAATCGTTGCGAATCGGGTTGGTAGACTTGGACACCTCCCATCCCGGCAGCTTCGTGCCGATCCTTCGGGCGTTCGGTCACGAGGTTACGGGGGTATATGATAAGGGCGAGATCCATCCGCCGGGATATGCGGAGCAGTTCGCATCCGAGCATGGGGTCGGCAAGGTATTCGCGTCGTTGGAGGAAATGGCCGGTCAAGTCGACTTGGCTTTCATCCATAGCTGCGATTGGGACGTCCATGCCGATCGGGCTCTGCCCTTTATCCAAGCGGGGAAATCCGTATTTATCGACAAGCCGTTGGCCGGCAACGTTCGCGATCTTCGGCGCTTCCGGGAATGGGCGGAACGGGGCGCCGTGATTACCGGTGGATCCGCATTGCGATACGCGCAAGAAGTGCGGGAGTGGGCCGGCAAGTCCGCCTCTACCGATCCGTTCGTCTATGCGCTTGCCGGCTGCGGGAACGACGATTATTACTACGGCATTCATGCCTTCACGATGCTCCACGGGTTGTTGGGTCCGGGCATCGAAAGCGCGCGGCACCTGGGGAGTTCGGGTCAGGACCAATACGAATTGACGTGGACGGACGGTCGGCGCGGGATCGTGAACGTAGGCGCGACGGCTAAGCACCATCCCTTCTACGCCACGATGATTACCCAAGCGGAAGCGACGCATATTCAAGTGGACGGCAGCCGCTTGTATGAGTCGATGCTCGAGCAGGTATTGCCTTACTTGTGCGGAGAAGCGCCTGCTCCGGTCGCAATGGAAACTCTGATCGAGACCGAGCTGGCGGCGATTGCCGCCAAGTCGTCCAAAGCGCAAGGGGGGCGCCCCGTCGCATTGCGAAGCTTAACGCCCGAGCAGATCGGCTATGACGGCGCGGCTTTCGCGAGAGATTACCGTGAACGGAAGGCTTCATCGACGGGAATGCGATGAACGGCTCCCGTTCATAGGGGCAAACGACAAAGGAGGCCATGGCATGAAGCCAATCGCGTTCGGTATTATCGGTTGCGAGCATGGTCATATCGGGATATTCATCGAGGAAATGCTGGCATTGGGACATGCATGCGTCGGCATCTATGAACCTCGCAATGTCGGGCTGGCGTCGAGCATGGCCGAACAATACGGAGTTCCTCTCGTCGGCGACCTCGATCGATTGATGGCCGAGGACGTGAAGGTTATCGGCTGTGCCGCGATCAATAACGAGAAAATCGATGTGATCGAGCGCTGCGAGCGTTACGGCAAGCACGTCATGGTCGACAAACCGGCCGTGACGAATCGGACGGGATACGAACGCTTGAAAGCCGTCGCGGACCGAGGAGAAATTCAAGTCGGCATGCTGCTGACGGAGCGCTTCCAACCAGCCATCCATACCCTGAAAAAGTTAATCGATCAAGGGGAATTGGGACGGCTGATCTCGATCGGGATGCGCAAGCCGCACTTGTTGCGTAAAGAGAACCGGCCGCCGTGGTTTTTCTCCAAGGAGCGCAACGGAGGCATCGTCATCGATCTTCTCGTCCACGATTTCGATCTGCTTCGCTGGTTGACCGGCGGCGATATCCTTCATATCGAAGGGATCGTCTCGAAGCACGGTCTGCCGGAGCATCCGGACTTCTATGATGCAGCCTCTCTGCAAGTGATCATGAACAACGGCATAATCGCCCAACTCTATGCCGATTGGCACACGCCCGAACGAAGCTGGACGTGGGGAGACGGCAGAATATTCGTCACCGGAACGGACGATGTCGCCGAGCTGCGATTGTCGGGGGATCCGTTTATGCCTAGCGGCGACGGTTCTTTACTTCTTCGCGCCACGCATGCAAAATCGCGGGTTCAGACGACGCTGGATATTCCGCTAACCGTTACCGAGGATTTTATGCGGCGCATTGAAGGCAACGTCTCGCTGCTGACCAGCGAAGATATTCTATTGGCCGCCAAAGCAACGATAGAGGCGGACGAGAGCGTGAGGTTCATCTCGTATCCATTACGCGGCTAGACGGGCCTATTCGCCAACCTAACTTCTAATCAAGGACGGTGCTTCTATCCATGGTTAAACCAAAACTCGGCATTCAGCTTTACTCCGTGCGCGATATGTGCCAGAACGATTTCCTCGGCACGATCCGCCAAATCGCCGAAATCGGCTATCGAAACGCGGAGCTGGCCGGCATTTTCGGTCATGATCCGAAGGAAGTCCGCAAGACGCTTCAGGACAATGGCCTGAACGCGAACTCCGCGCATTTCGGCCTGAACCTGAAAGATCCAAAAGAAACGTCCGGCGTGCGCGACCACGTGAAACGCCAAACGGAAATCGCGCTCGAGCTCGGCATCGAACGTTACGTCGTACCTTGGTATCCGCTCGCGGAAGCGCCGACGGAAGACGATGTGGCGCGATTCGCGGCGACATTGTCCGAAGCTTCGGACATCGTGACGTCGGCGGGCCTCGAATTCGGTTACCATAATCATGCGGTCGAGTTCAAGCAAGTGAACGGCAAAGCCGTCATCGACCACCTGATGGAGCGCCTGCCCAGGATGGGCGCCCAATTCGATCTCGGATGGGTGAAGCTCGGAGGCCAAGATCCGTCGGCTTACCTGCGGAAATACGCCGGCCGTGTATCTCTCGTGCATGCGAAAGATTTTACGGCGGACGGCGCCGATTCGGCAATCGGCCTCGGAATTGTGGATTGGGACTCCGCGCTTGCGGCAGCCGAGGAAATCGGCGTCGAGTACGTGATCGTAGAGCAGGAAGCCTATGAAGTATCGTCGCTCGAAAGCGCGAAGCGTAATTTGGCGTGGTTTCGCGACCGCGGCTGGGCATAAGCGAACCGTTAGTCGGTTTAAGTGAAATAATACGGCCGGATAGGGCCGGTTGGAGGTAACGTACTCATGAGTGGAGCAGCTAAAATCCGCATCGGCTTGATTGGCGCGGGCAACATCGGAAACGTGCATCTACAGGAATTCAGCAAGCTGAACGCGGTATGCGAATTCGTTGCGATCACCGACGCCTACTTGCCGCTCGCGGAGCAACGAGCGAAGGAATACGGCATCGCGAACGTGTCGCCGTCGCCAGAAGCATTGATCGCGCGCGACGACGTCGACGCCGTCATCATTGCCGTGCCGAACGACGCGCACGCGCCATTGTCCATTCAAGCATTGGAAGCGGGCAAGCACGTGTTGCTCGAGAAGCCGATGGGCCTCAACACCGCCGCGGCCAAAGAAATCGTCCGCGTGCAGCAACGTACGGGCAAGACGCTCATGGTCGCGCACCAAATGCGTTGGGACTGGCTGCCGCTGCAAGTGAAAAGCCAGATCGAGCGCGGCGAGCTGGGCAAGATCTACGCTGCCAAGACGGGCTGGAACCGCCGCAAGGGCATTCCGGGCTGGGGCACGTGGTTCACGCAATACGAGAAGTCCGGCGGCGGTCCGCTGATCGACATTGGCGTACACATGCTCGACCTCGCGTTCTTCCTGATGGGCGAGCCGAAGCCGGTATCCGTATACGGTTCGACTTATTCGGAATTCGGTCCGCGTAAAAAAGGCATCGGCGCGTGGGGCAAGCCTGACTGGAACGGCGTCTATGACGTCGAGGATCTCGCGACCGCAATGATCAAGATGGAAGACGGCACCTCCTTGACGCTCGACGTGAGCTGGGCGGTTCATATGGATACGGACAACGCGCCATTCGTACACCTCATGGGAGCGGACGGCGGCGCGGTACTTCGCGGCAACGAAGGCAAGTTCCTAACCGAGCGCTTCGACCGGACGGTCGACATCCCGCTGCATGCGCCGGAAGACGACGAAGGCGGCCGCGTGCGCCTGAGCCGCCACTTCCTGGACTGCGTCCGCACGGGCGCGACGCCTTGGACATCGGCGCGGACGGGTCTGCGCAGTAACCTGATCATCGACGCCATCTACGAGTCTTCTCGTACCGGCAGCGAAGTGAAGCTAGACTGGAGCCTGTAAGGATATCGTAAATGAGATTTCGTTGGCAGGGGACATATACTTGATGATTAAGTCTTAGTACGAAGGAGCTTGCGCGACAAGCTCCTTTCGTATTTTTCGCCGATAGAACCGTTATGCTGAACCTTATCATAAGTGACGGCGAAAAAAATGATACGTAACAGCTTCCAGGAAAAGATACCCTACGGCAGGCGCTTGAGCAAATTGAGATGTTCCGCGACCTGACCAAAGTTGAATTGGCTAAGCTGCTTGGCAAGCTGGATTTGTTCTCGGCGGCATCGGCAGGAATCGGGTTGCCGCTGGCGACATTGAGAGAGGGATGCGCCTTTGGCGAAATGGCGCTTTTGACTGGCGAAGCCCGGTCGTCACAGTCGCTCCTACTTTCACGAGTTAGGTTGTCGGCAGCTTGTTTTTATGTCTGCATATCTTTTTTTGCGCGCTGAAGGTGGTGATGGAGACGGCCGCAGCACGGTGCCGCATCGGCAAATCGGCAAATCGGCAGTTCGCACGTGTGTGGCAGGTATTGTCCGTTCGGCCGGCGAAATGAAGGTAACAACGAGGAGGCGATTGGAATGGAGCGAAAAGACGGGCTGCCGATTCGGCTGTTCGCCACGCAAGACGATCTGGAAGCTTGGCTGGCCGATAACCACGCGTCATCCCCGGGCATGTGGCTGCAGATTGCGAAGAAGGGCTCGGGGATAGTGTCCGTCACCTATCAGGAGGCGCTGGACATTGCTTTGTGTTATGGCTGGGTGGACAGCCAGAAGGACAAGTTCGACGAGCGCACGTATTTGCAGCGCTTCACCCCGCGCGGAGCGAAGAGCATCTGGTCGCAGGTGAACGTGGACAAGGTGGAGGTGCTCATCGCAAGCGGCAAAATGCAGCCGGCCGGCCTTCGCGCGATCGAGATCGCCAAAGCCGGAGGCCAGTGGGACAGGGCGTACGCGCCGGCGAGCAGCGCCGAAGTGCCGGACGATTTGGCCGCTGCGCTGGCGCTTAACGCGAAGGCGAAGGAACGCTACGAGTCGCTGACCAAGTCCGGCAAGTACACCATCTTGTTCCGCCTGCAGAACGTCAAAAAAGCGGAGACGCGAGAGCGCAAAATCCGCGAGTTCATCGACAAGCTGGAGAAAGGGGAAAAGCTGTAGCGGCGGCGGTGCGCCACCCTGAATCCAGGAAGTGACGCGAATCGGCCGGCTGACCGGGTCTTCGTCATCCAACTCGTCTGCGATGGTCTGGAGCGCATCACAAATGAGGCGAAATTTCATGCGGCTGCCGCGGCGTAAGGAATTTCGCCTTTACGATGATACGGTGAACCGTATCATAAATAAGGGCATGTTTTTTCTAGAAAGAAGAAGATATCACTCTCAAGGGGGAATAGCCATGAAACTGATAATGAGCACTTCTCCTTATCGGTTGGAGCTAGGCTACGAATTAGGATTTGGATCAAGCGTTTACGATTCTATGGCAGAACTTATTCTTGCTTTTCACGAGCCGGATCAGAATATTCTTTTCTTATATACAAATTGGGACAGAAAATTGGTTCCACATAGGGACAGAATGATACAAAATGAGACCAAGTCTTTCCATGCTGATGTTATTTATGATCCTGAAGAAGCGATAAGTCGAAGAGTAAAGGAAATACTGCTGCATCACTACGCACCTGAGCTCGATCCCAACGATAATCAGACCTACATGGATGAACTTCTTGCTCAATTCAGAGAAGCTGCCTATGAAGAACTAAATGAAGAACTGTTATTGAAAATTGGAACTGCCGTACACGATATGAATTCAGTGTACACTCTTGAAGATCAAAATGAGACGACTCAAGCTTTTGTGAACAGTCGTTTGATGTTCACCAACTCTACCTGGCTGTTCACATATGACCGCCCAGTAAACTTGAAAAACATATTATGGTATAAGGTCAGCACGAAAGAGGAAATTATTGAGTCATTCGAGCTCACTGACTGGTGGTTTAAATGCGTGATACTGAATGCAGATACTCCGGTCGAGGAATGCAGCTATTTTCTCAATTATACCGAAGAGCACGGTGATAATCATGACGGAATGGTCCTTTACATATCACCTGAATCGACTGATTCTTTCAAAGAAAATGTTCTTCCTCGGCTGCAGAACCTTGTAGTCAATAAGCTCGAAATCGTGAGCTAAACTTGCCGTTACAGACAATGCGGTGAACCGTACCATAAGTGATGGTGAAACATAGGGGTATGGGATGATGGGAAAGAGCATGTGACATAAAGGAACTTATTGCCTCGGAGACTTTAGGTCTTAGGGGTTTTTAGTTCTTTTTTATGAGAGAAATGATCACGTATTAGTTAGTGAATCGAACTACTTTTACGATACCATCAAGGCGTTTGCCGCTACTAGGCCAAGTGTCCCTACATAAGCTGATGAGAAAGGCTTATGCCATGAACAGGGATGGTGTTAAGTGGATGACACAAAACCGGAAAAAGACAGGTGCACGATTAACCGGAAGAATCGTATTTCCGGGTAATCCATCATATAAAGCGGCCAGAATGGAGTACAATAGGCGCTTCTCCAAATTTCCAAAGGTCATTGTTTTTTGCAGACGAACTCAGGATGTGATCAACGCTGTCAAATGGGCTCGTGAGCGGGGCGTACGGCTGCGAGTCCGTAGCGGGCGGCATAGCTATGAAGGCTTTTCGTCTGTTAATGGCGGTATTATTATCGATGTAAGCGAGATGAATAAGGTTAAGGTTGATCGAAAAAATAGGGTGGCCATTGTACAGACGGGAAATCCGCTTGCCCGTGTGTACAAAAAGCTATGGAATAAGCGTCTGGCACTTCCGGCCGGGACTGCGCCCGACGTAGGCGTAGCCGGGCTTACCTTGGGAGGCGGCATTGGGCTTCTGTCCCGCAAATATGGACTTACGTGCGATAATTTGAAACAAGTGAAGATGGTCGTAGCTTCGGGGCGGTATGGGGCTAAGACGATTGTGGCAAACAGAAGGAAACATTCCGATCTGTTGTGGGCATCGCGAGGCGGCGGGGGAGGGAACTTTGGCGTTGCTACAGCCTATACTTTTCGGGTTAGACCCATTTCATCGGTTTCTATATACAGTATTACTTGGAAATGGAGTGATCTTGAAAAGGTGTTACCGGCGTGGCAGCGATGGGCCCCGTCTGTCACGAATCGCTTAACCTCAACTATTGAGGTGGCTGCCAAGCAGGTGGGATCTATTGTATCTACCGGGCAATTACTTGGCAGCGCAGAGGAGCTGCGTCGATTGATTAGACCGCTCTTGCGAGCAGGCACTCCGGTGAAGGTGCTGGTGAAGAAAGTGCCCTTTATTGAAGCAACCAAGTTTTTTGCCGAATCGGACCTGAATTTGGAGCCGAAATTTAAAATAAGCGGTGCTTACGGGTTTCAACCTTTGCCTCGTGAAGGAGTACGAATTATACGTAACTTTTTATCCAAAGCACCCAACAAGCATTCTACCGTGTGGAGTCAAAGCTTAGGTGGTGCAGGAAGCGCGGTGAGTCGAGTGTCGCCTACTGCAACGGCCTATCCTCATCGAAAGGCTGAGACCATCTACGAATTGTCAGCCCGCTGGAGGAACAACGGGGAGCAGCAGCGGAATATTCAGTGGGTGAAAAGGTTTCGTAGAGCGTTACGTCCCTTTGTTAAGGGGGATTATGTGAACTTTCCCGATTTGCAAATTAAAAACTGGCCCAAGGCGTATTATGGTGTGAACTTTGGGAGATTGAAGCAGGTGAAACGAAAGTACGATCCTCATAATGTGTTTCGTTTTGCTCAGAGCATTCCAGTGGGTAAACGGGTCAGAAAATGATATACGCGCACCAGAACTCATTTAAGCAAAGGAGCTGCCGCCGTCAGCTCCTTTCGCATTTTTCGCCGATTGCTCCGTTAAGCTGAACCGTACACAAGTAGGGCGAAAAAACGATCGACGGCTTATACCCCGTACGATGTGCTTGGTATTTTGATGCGGTAGCCAAAGCGAAGCAGCCAGGACCGCTTCGCTTTGCGAAGGACGTAAGTTTCTTGCTCGACCAGCCACTGACTGGCGAGGAAATGGAGAGTATGTTGGCGGTAGCTCCGTTTATTTTGTGTCACATGACATTATGACACTGGCAGATTTGACATCAAGAGCCGTAGACTACGTCTACAACTTGCAAAGGATGTGGGCTCTTTGATGGCCAGAACCGTCGTCAGCTTTGTTCAAAACGGCTATTTCCTGCTGCTTACTTTCGTCACCGGATTGTTTTACTTCAGCTTTTATCTGGTCGCTCTTACATTGGGCTTGAGCCTTTCGTTTACCGTCGCGGGCATTCCTCTCCTGACTCACGTTTTGCGGACGACGACCGCCTTCCTGCAATTTGAACGAGTACAGACCAAGATCTATACGGACATTACCACCGAGCCTTGTGTTAGATCCGGCAACTCCGATGTGTCCAACTGGCTTCAAGCGAAAAAGGAGCTGATGAACCGACGCAACTGGATCGCTATTTGCTGGCTGCTGTTGAAATTCCCGGTAGGGATTTTAAGTCTGATCAGTGCGACCTTGCTCTACGCGGCGCCGCTTGTATTGATTGCGGTCCCGTTGCTTTATCCGTTTATCAACCTTTCCTTTATGGGTGTGCCGGTAGATACGGTTGCCAAAGCCGTGATAGTGTCGGCCACAGGGGTCTTTTTGATGATGGTGAGCTACAGGCTTGCGGGCCGCTTGGCGCGTTTGATAGGCGGCTACACGCGTCTGATGATCAAGCATGTGAACCGGTAGACGCCATGCCCGGCTTCGCCTCGTAGTTGTCGGATGGTATAGTTTACTCTATAGCCGTTTACTCAATACTAGTTACGTAATGTCATACTGAAGGTTTTTAGGGGTTGATGGTTTTGTTCGATATGGTCAAGCAATGGTTCTGGTACGACTGGCTCATGTTCATAATTCGCCTGGCATGCAGCATTTCTCTTGTGTTTACGACCATAGAGCTGCAAGAACATTTCACGCTGCCGATTGTGGTCCTTTTGCTGTGGCAGCTGATTGCTTTTTCCGTTCCATGGCTTTGCTTGCAGCTCGATTATAAATACTACCTGCTTACCGAAATCGTGATCTCGGGCGGGTTGTGCTTGTATCTGGCCTCATTTTTTCCGCAAGCCTACTTCTCATTCCTGCTGTATGCCTTTTTAATTGCTGCCCATAGCGCGCAAAGGGCCTATCTCTGGTCAGGGCCTGTATCCATATTGCTCATGCCCGCCATAATCAAGCTGCTTGCAGAGCAGAGTGAATACTGGGTCATGGCCGTTCACATCGGGTTGGCGTATGTCTTTGGATTCTCCTTCCATTTACTCGTGCTTAATCATCGTCAAGGCGAAATTATCCGCGACCAAAATGCGGTGCTGGAGCAGTACCTGTCCCAAATCGAGCGCATTACGCTTGCCGAAGAGCGGAGCCGGCTGTCGAAAGAGCTTCATGATACCGTCGGTCATGCCTACACTTCGCTCATTATGGGATTGGAAACGATGCGTCCTGAGCTGGCAACGGATACAGGAACAGAAAGGCTCGATTCCCTATTGAACTTGGCCCGACAAAACATGGAGCAGGTCAGAGGTTATGTGCATCAAATCGAATCGCCGCATGAGGTGCTCCCGCTGCTTCAGTCTTTGAGGAAGCTGGCGGAGGAGTTTCAGGAGCATGCCAAGGTGACGGTTCGTTTCCATGCCTACGGGGAGGAATACCCTGTAATGAAGCAAGCGAAGACAGCACTCTATCGCTGCCTGCAAGAGTCGTTGACGAATGCCGTGCGTCATGGACACTCGACAGAGATTAAGGTTTCCGTGCAATTCGAGCCCCAGCAGACGAGACTGGAGATTCAAGATAACGGCCGCGGGATGGAGCATGGGAGGGAG
Organism: Cohnella endophytica; assembly: GCF_003628305.1. GTDB lineage: Bacteria > Bacillota > Bacilli > Paenibacillales > Paenibacillaceae > Cohnella > Cohnella endophytica. The sequence goes on from NZ_RBZM01000007.1 coordinate 139,485, forward strand.
GGCTTCGGCTTGAGCGCCATGAAGGAGCGGGCGATGAATTTGCAAGGCCATGTGGCCGTCTATACGGAGCCGGGAGAAGGCACTCTCGTTACCTGTACGCTGCCCAGACAAACGGATCTTAAGGATGAAGTTATTCGCCTGTTGGTCGTCGATGACCAGCCCTTTATCCGTGAAAGCCTGCGGGCTCTGCTGGAGGAGCAGCAGGATTTGCAGGTTGTCGGGACGGCAGAGGATGGCGAGCAAGCGATCGAGCTGTGCAGGCAGCTTCAGCCGCAGCTGGTGCTTATGGATTTGGAAATGCCGAATGTGGATGGAATCTCCGCATCCCGTACGATAAAAGAAGCGTGGCCCCACATCCGCATTCTGATTCTCACCACGTTCGAGGATTCCAGACAGGCTCTGGAAGCGATGAGAAGCGGGGCGGACGGATACTTGTTGAAATCCATGCAGCCGTTAGAGCTGGCCGAAACGATACGTACCGTCTACCGCGGGGGCACGCTGATCGATCAGGTCATGTCGCACAAATTGTTTGCCCAACTGGAAGCGGACAATAGCGGGGATGATCCTTCGCCAATCCAAGAGTCATCGGCCTATGAGTTAACGCCGCGGGAGCTTGAAATTTTACAGTTCGTGTCCAAGGGGCTGCGATACAAAAGCATTGCTTCTAAATTGTATTTATCCGATGGTACGGTTCGAAACTATGCGTCATCGGCTTATTTGAAGCTGGGGGTCCGCAACCGGGAGGAAGCGGTGGAAAAAGCCAGGGAGGCTGGGCTTCTGGAATAACCCCCAAGTGATTTATTATGGTGGCGGATGTCGACCTACGGAGTGATTCTGCTTCGTATGATCGAACACCCGCCATTTAGATTTTTAAAGACCGTTTTTTACTTTTTCAGAATTATGGCGCCTGGCGCAGAAGCCTGCGGGATATTGGGTGCGTTCCCTGATCTCATAATAGCGCTAATGGCGGTAATGATCGTAGCAGTTAATAGCAGAACAGTTAATAGTAGAATTGCGAGATTCGTGCGAGTCCATTTCTTCATAAATGATGTCTCCTTGACCATTAGATTTGCCGCTTAACAATCGGCTGAGCTTAGCATGGCAAAGGAGTTATCACACCAACAAGTTGCATTTCGTCATCCATGACATCGAGCCGCTTTGAAAGCGTCATGTGACAATTCGGCACTAGGTTTATTGACAAGGGAGGCATTAATATACGTGAAAGGGCATGAATCATTCAGGAGACGAGATGCTTCGCAGCGTACAGGGACAAGCTCGACTCTTGCCCAACACCATTAGAACTGGAGTGTGGACATCATAGCTTTCATACAAGATATCGTTATCCAATACGGTTATTTTGCCATCTTCCTATGCCTTACACTTGGCATTATTGGTTTGCCTGTGCCTGATGAGATCCTCATGATGATTGTTGGCTATCTTTCTTCAATTGGACTGCTTTACTTCCCGGTATCCCTTGTGATCAGCGTCCTCGGGGCTATGAGTGGCATGCTGTGCAGTTACGCTCTTGGGCGGAAGTTCGGCAAGCCGTTGCTGTGGAAGTATGGAAAATGGGTCAGGCTTACGCCCAAAAGGATAGAGAAAACAGAGAGCTGGTTCGAGCGTTACGGCCCCTGGGCAATATGCATCGGCTACTATATTCCAGGGCTCCGCCATCTGACTTGTTACCTGGCAGGGATGAGCGGAATGAACCCACGGAAATATATACGCTACTCGGGCTTGGGAGCCCTGTGCTGGTGTGCGATTTTTATTTCGATTGGGTATTTTTTAGGGGGACATATTGATTTTAAGGATTATCATGGTTCTATATTGAAGTTGTTTTACTCTAGAGAATAGAGCTCTTTTTATTTAGCAACCCTTCACTAGAAATCAGATATAATGAAGGATAGATGTTAACAGCCAAATCCGAGGTGCGGATCCATGATTCTGAGTACCAAACTTCATATCCCGCAAACGCGGCGCGATGACCTTGTCGAGCGAGCGGCGATCACCGAGCTATTAAATAAAGGATTAAAGAGCAAACTTACATCCTTAACGGCTCCCGGGGGGTACGGCAAAACAACGGCTTTGAGTCAGTGGCTCCAGCAGTCCGCCATACCTGCCGTATGGGTTTCCTTGGGCCCTCAGGATAATGATCTAATTGCCTTTTGGAGCTATACGATCGCTGCAGTCAATAGTAAGAACCCCCAATTCGCGGAAGCGGTCACCCCGTATTTGTCATCCTTAAAGACGGGAGCGTTCGAGCCTTTCATCTCGGCCATGATTCGCGAGCTTGACGGCTACGCGGATGAATTGGTCATGGTTTGGGACGATTACCACGCGATCGATCTTGCCTCCATTCACGCTTCGGCGGCTTATTTTCTTGCTTATTTGCCCGCTCACATCCACCTCTATATAACAAGCCGGGCTGAAATGCCCTTTCCTACGGCAAGGCTGCAGACGACTGGCCAAATGGTGAAAATCACGATTCAGGAGCTGCGATTTCAACTAGCGGATGGAATTCGTTACTTTCAGGATTGCTTAGGATTACCCCTATCGGGAGACAAGATAGCCGTGCTGGTCGACCGCACGGAAGGATGGATCAGCGGACTGTATCTTGCGGCCATTTCGCTGCAAAATAGCGACAATTATTCTGATTTTATCCGCGCCTTTAGCGGGGAGCACCGCAACATATCCGATTATTTGTTTCAGGAGGTTTTTAGTCTCCAGCCGAGCGAGGTTCAGTCCTTTCTATTGGCAACTTCGATCGTAGACAGGATAAACGGCCCGTTGTGCGAGGCGGTTACCGGACAAGCGAATTGTCAGGAGATGCTGGAACGGCTGGAACGGCATCATTTGTTCATCGTTTCGTTGGATGATCAGCGGGAGTGGTATCGCTATCATCATTTGTTTTCCGAGTTTTTACGGAGGCTTTTTCGGAAGAAGTATGCGGGACAATCGAAGGAGTTGCATGTCAAGGCAGCCCGTTGGCTTGAGGAGCACGGGTTTCTGGAAGAAGCGATTGAGCAACTGTTCATGGACGGGCATCATTTCGAAGCAAGCGCGTTAATTGACAAACACCTGCCGAACCTTCATGCAAAGAGGGGAGTGCTTTATCGATGGTTGCGCGATCTGCCGGAGTCCTGTTTTACCGGAAAGCCGAGAATTCAGTTTCTTTATGTCAAAGTCATGGTGGAAACCAATGAGTTGGAGTTGGCGCAAACAAGACTTCGCCTAATGGAGGACAAGCTCTCGAACCCGGAATGGAAACCTTACGCAGGAACCGTTCATTTTTTGTCAGCGGCCGTTTCTTTTTACCGAAGAGACTTTCGACGAGCGAATGAATATTTCGAGATTTTTGATCGGCATTCGCCGGAGGGCAACTACGTCCAGATGATCGAAGCGAACTCGTATTCGATGTATTTCGATACCTTATTGAGCTTTTTCAATGATTTGCATGATGCGGAGAGATTCTTCAATAAATGGATCAAAGTATGGGAAGATAGAGACAATTACCCCTACGTCGGCTTTTTCTACAATACGTACAGTTTGCTGTTATATGAATGGAACCGTTTGGATGAGGCCGAAGAATATGCGGAGAGGGTACTGCGGTCAACGTGCATGCAGCCTTATGCTCTTATTCAGTTGAGCGCTACCGTTAATGCAGCGCGGATCTGTCAGGCTAAAGGGGATTCAGCCAAAGCGATTGATTTGCTTGAAGGGCTTAAATCTAAGATCGATTCCGTGGATAAAAGCATGTTTATGCGGAGGATAGAGGCGGAGAAGGCGTATTTGTCGCTTGCGAACGGTTCTTCCGATGAGCGTTGGCTGCAAACATGCGGTATTAAGCATACCGATACGATCCCGCTCGGTCCGATTAAAGAATATCTTATTTTGGCAAGTACGCTTATGGAACGCCGGGATGTCGATGAAGCTTTGCAATTGCTGGAACAGTTATACCTGCTTGTCAATAAAGCTGATCGGACCTGGGATAAGGTTAAGGTGACCATCCTGCAAAGCATGGCTTTTTATCGAAAAGGAGATAGGTCGAACGCGGTAATGAAGCTGGAAGCGGCACTCCAGTTGGCGGAACCGGGGAAATACATCCGCAGTTTCTTGGATGAAGGGGCAAAGATGGAAGAACTGCTGCGCGAATATATCCGGCAAAGGCAGATCAACCCTAACCGGAAGTCTGCGGGCCTACTCTACGCCAGGGAATTGCTTCTGTTGATGTCGGATCATATGAATGAGACGGCAAGCGTGCGAGCCCTTATCACGAAGCAGGAATTAAAAATATTACGGATGATCGACATGGGGCTCTCGAATAAACAGATCGCCGAACAGCTTCAAATCACGGCCGAAACGGTCAAGAGCCATCTGAAAAGCATGTACAGAAAACTTCATGTGAACAGCAGAGAACAGGCACTGGAGCAAGGAAAACAGTTAAATTGGTTGTAATTATACGATAAATATTGGCTAGGGGGATATCCCCCAATATTTTATCGTTACTCCCCCTTAGATGGGGGATTTTTTTTGCGTTGAAATCGTCTTATATTAGGACAAAAGTAGCAAAGTTCGACAAGCAAGGCTAGGAACCTACCGCGATTTGTCGTTAGCAGTCATCTTGCTAAATTGCCGGTTGCAATTATTATTACGAATCAAGAGGTGTATACAATTTATGAAACGATTGGCATCAAGACTCAAGATAGGTTTTTTTCGATCCGGGAAAATAGCTCTGGCATGTTTGCTGGTCTTCATGTTCGCCCCATTCATGGGTGCAGGAAAGACAGTCCATGCGACCTCTTCAGATTGGGCGGCGGTGGGACAAACCGAACAGCCGGCGAACGTGCAAACGTTGCTCAAATCGAATGACACGTTGTATGCGGGGACGGGGAACGGAAGCGACGACGTATGGTCGAACCGCGACGGCACTTGGACGCAGATGATCGGCTCGCCGGCCAGAGTGCGAAGCTTGCTCGTTGATGCGGATGGCACGCTTTATGCGGGGGCTTGGGGTGACGGCAACAACGTATCAATGTACACGGCTAGTGATGGATGGAAGGAGATGCCCGGCTCGCCGAGCAATGTGTATTCCTTGATCGATGTAGACGGCACGATTTATGCGGGGGCTTCGAACGGCTCTAGCAACGACGTATGGACGTATACGGCTATTGCCGGTTGGACGAAGATGATGGGTTCGCCGGGCGATGCACAAGCCTTGACGTATATTAATGGCACGCTATATGCAGGGACTGGAAGCAACGGCGTATGGTCGAACAGTAACGGTAGCTGGACGCAAATAAGCAACGGCGTTAGCAATCCCAAATATGTAGCTTCGTTGGTTAATGTAAACGGCATGCTGTATGCGGCGGGGACTCCAATCGGAGACAACCGCAGCGTTTGGACGTACAATAACAGCAACAGTACATGGACGCCAATAACCGGTGCACCGGCCAGAGTGAAAACCTTGCGCTTCGCGAGCGGCACGCTGTATGCGGGGACTGCCTCCGGGTCCGGTTACGACGACGTATGGACGTACACGACTGGCGGCGGTTGGGCGAAGATGAACGGCGCACCGGGCAGTGTATATGCCTTGCTCGATGACAACGGGACGTTGTATGCAGGGACGCAGACCGGACGCAACGACGTATGGACGTTCAGTAACGGCACGTGGACACAGATGGGCGTTTTGCCAGGCGATACCAATACCTTGTACAGTGCCAATGGCACACTGTATGCAGGGCTAAATAAAGAAACTAATGCCGTTTGGGCGTATACGACTAGAGGCGGATGGACGCAGATGAGCGGATCGCCGGGCTATGTGTATGCCTTGACCGATGTGAACGGTACACTGTACGCGGGAACTTGTAATGACGACAATGACAATGACGTATGGGCTTATGACACGACCGCGACGACTCCCGAATGGACGCAGATGACGATAAGCCATGCGCCAAGTAACGTATATTCCTTGCTCAATGTCGATGGTACGCTGTATGCGGGGACGAATAACGGCAGCAATGATATTTGGACATATGATACTACCGCGACTTCGCCCGAATGGACGCAGATGACGGCAAGCCATATGCCGGGTTACGTGAATACGTTGCTTAATGTGAACGGCACGATCTATGCGGGGAATGCTACCCCCGATGAAAATGACGTATGGACTTACGATACTTCCGCGACTACGCCCGAATGGACGCAAATGACGGCCAGCCATGCGCCGAGTACCGTGACTTCCTTGCTCGAGGTCAATGGCACGCTTTATGCGGGGACTTTTAACGGCGGCAATGACGTATGGACCTACGACACTAGCGCGACTACACCCGAATGGACGCAAATGACGACCAGCAATGCACCGAATGATGTGAATGCTTTGCTAATCGTCAATGGTAAGCTATTCGCGGGGACTGATAACGGCAGCAACGACGTATGGTCGTACAGCAACGGCACATGGGAACAAGTAAGCGGATCGCCGAGCCAACTACATGCGCTGCTGGAAATCGGCGGAACGCTGTACGCAGCGGGAGTGAACGGTGTCGTACAGTTAACCGCTCCCGGAACGCCTGCGAATCTGCAGGCTGGCAGCACCACGTTCGATTCGACTACGCTGTCATGGGATGCCGTAACCGGAGCGACCGGCTATTATCTCTACGAGAATGGAGACAGTACGGCAATTACCGCTGTGACAGGTACTTCCCATACGGTGAGCGGATTGACGCCGAATACCTCTTATACGTTTACGGTGAGCGCATTCAATGCAATCGGCGAATCGGAGCAAAGCGATGAACTCCCTGTTCAAACGCTGAACGCGGACGCAACGTTAACCTCGACGATCGGCACGGTAAGTACGGATGGAACCGCGGATGAAAGCATTACGGACATTCCGCATGCCACAACGTTAGATGAGTTCAAGGCAGCGATCAGGCCGACTGATGAGCATGCAACATTTAAGGTGTATGACGAGGACGGTATAACCGAAGCTACAATTTTGGCAACGGGTAAAAAGGTCATTGTTACCGGGCGGGATGGAACCACGAAAATAACGTATACCCTAACCGTAGTTCCGGCATATTTGGTGACGTATAACGGCAATGGCGCATCCGGCAACGCGCCGGCCGACAGTAGCCCCTATGCGCAAGGCGATACGGTTACGGTGTACGGGAATATCGGAACCTTGGCGAAGACGGGTTACACGTTCAACGGCTGGAATACGGCAGCGAACGGCAGCGGAACGAGCTACGCCGCAGGGTCGACTTTCACCATGAGTACGTCCAACGTCACGCTATATGCGATGTGGACGATCAACACTTACACGGTTAGTTTTAACAGTAATGGCGGTACGGCGATTAGCGACCAGCCGGTAGATTATAACGATAGAGCTACAAAACCGGCGGATCCGACGAAAAGCGGGAATACGTTCGGCGGGTGGTACAGCGACAGCGAGTTGACGACGCCGTTCGACTTCACCGCTTCGGTCACGACAAATAAGACTCTGTACGCGAAGTGGACGGCCAATACTCATACGGTTACTTTCAACAGTAACGGCGGTTCGGCAGTGGGCATCCAGACGGTGAACGATAACGGTACGGCTACAAAACCGACGGATCCGACGAAAAGCGGGAATACGTTCGGCGGGTGGTACAGCGACAGCGAGTTGGCGACGCCGTTCGATTTCACCGCTTCGGTCACGACAAATAAGACTCTGTACGCGAAGTGGACGCTCAATCCTGCGGGCGGCGCTCCACCGTCTACGTCCTCAAACGATACAGTGATCTCGACAGACGGTACGCTGACTCTCCCCGTCGGCAAAACGGGTAAAGTTAGCTTGGGCGATGTAATCAACATCACGATTCCTGCCGATGCTTTGGGCAAAGAGCTGAAATTAACGATTCAAATCGTGGCGGACGCTCAAAAGTTGCTCACGAAAAACGATGTTCTGGCCAGCCCGGTATTCGAAATTCTGAAGAATTTCCCAGAGAACTTCGGCAAGGAGATCACGCTGACCTTTACTTTCGATCCGAAAAGCTTGGGCAAAGGTCAACAGCCTTCCGTATTCTACTATGACGAAGCGAAGAAGGTATGGGTGAAAGTCGGCGGTACGGTAAACGGCAATACCATCACCGTAAAAGTTAACCACTTCACGAAGTATGCGGTACTCGGCGAAGGGCAAAATCCGGATTCGACGACAGACACGAAGCAGCCGATCAACTTCAACGATATTTCCGGACACTGGGCTGAGGCGAGCATCAAGCAAGCGGTGAGCGCCGGCATCGTCAGCGGCTATTCGGACGGTACGTTCAATCCGAACCGTATTGTAACCCGCGCGGAATTTGCGGTTATGCTGGCGAATGCTCTCAAGCTGCAAGGGGATGGATCCGAACTGGCGTTTACCGATAAAGGGAAAATCGGGTCATGGGCGCAGAAATCGGTCGCGCAAGTGGTACAAGCGAGCATCCTCACAGGTTATAAAGACGGCACTTTCCGTCCGGACGCCGAAATTACGCGTTTGGAAATGGCGGTAATGATTGCCAAAGCGTTGGGACAGCCGGTTATATCAACAACGGCAACAGACTTCGCGGACGACAAAGACATTGCGGTCTGGGCGAAGGGGGCGGTTGGGGCCATGAGAAAGCTAAATATAATCAGAGGTAAAGGCGTGAACGTATTTGCTCCTGGCGATAAAACGACGAGAGCAGAGTCGGTAACGGTGCTACTGAGAATGTTGGCGCAAAAGGACAAGTAAGGGAAATTAAACAAGGCTGCTTTGAAGTCCATTTCAAAGCAGCCTTGTTTTTGTGTTCGGTAATCGTAATAATCGTATTAAGCGCAGCGTTGCAGAAAATTTTACTCTGTTCCTGGAAGGGGAAAGAAATGGCAGAGATACTTTTATTACACCACGCATTGGGACTGACAAAGGGTATTCATGCTTTCGCCGACGAGCTGAGAGGGACGGGACATACTGTTCACGTTCCAGACCTTTTCGACGGTCATTTGTTTACCACGATCGAAGATGGCATGGCCTATGTCAATGAGATCGGCTTCGAAGAGATAACCGAGCGAGGTATTCGTGTGGCCAGTGAGTTCCCGCATGAGATTGTTTACGCGGGGTTTTCGCTCGGTGTGGTTGCGGCCCAAAAGCTCGCTCAGACTCGTGAAGGATCTCGCGGTGCATTGTTGTTTTATTCTTGCGTTCCGACTTCGATGTTCGGGTCTCCCTGGCCAGCGGAATTGCCGGTGCAGATTCATGGGATGGACGGGGATCCCTATTTCGTTGATGAGGGCGACATTGAGGCGGCACGCGAGCTCGTGACGACCGCCGATCATGCCGAACTCTTCCTGTATCCGGGAGATCAACACTTGTTCGCAGATAGCAGTTTGCCTTCATATGACGCTGACGCGACGACGCTATTGTTGCAGCGTGTACTTGAATTCCTTCGGCATTTGGATGCCTGAGCTCTTGCTTATGGCTTCAACGGATTTCTGACAAGAGATATTCTTGTATTTATTACATTTCTTTATGGTACTTGATTCGGTAATAGGTGCAGTATCCAACGATAAACAAATAGGCAAATACCAAAAGCAATACAACTGTTAAATCGATATCCATCAAGGCAACTGTTATATTTAAGGCCCCAAACACAAAAATCATCAAGTCAAAGGCTTTCGCTTTTGCCCGGTTTGCGTTTGCTAAACTACGCTCATCTTTCTGGACAATCTCTAGCTGCTTTGCAACGGCGGGATTATTCTTCATAGCAATTCGGACGATTATTTCTCCCATACCGTGACCGAAAATACCGCAGCCAAGCCCAACGCATATATAAAGCAACGCTCGCAGTATACTTTGCGGGTCTTCGATTGTCTTGATGAAATACACACCGCTAGCCAGTAGTCCTACGCCTATAACGGCGAAAAAATAAGACGAAATCGGTTTTTTCATACCTGATCCTCCTCGTAAATAAAGATTTCTTCAATACTCATACCGAAATAGCGAGCAATCTTGAACGCTAGAAGGATCGATGGGTTATATCGTCCGTTTTCCAGCGAACTGATCGTTTGCCTAGTCACTTCAAGAGCCTTTGCTAATTCCTCTTGCTTAATTCCGCGTTGCATGCGGATTTCTTCTAAACGGTTGTTCAACGCGTTCACCGCCTTTATGGAAAGCTAGCTTTACATGAAAAATATATCGTGCAACGTTAGAAATGTCAAGCGTACTTTCCATTTTGATAAAGTTTCTAAATTCTAAAGGGATGACGCGAAAAAGGCACCCAACCGGGTGCCTTTTGATTTCGCTCTATAGATGATACGGAGAACCTTATCATATGCAGGGCGAATTGTTATTTATATGATTCTGTACAAGATCTTAAAAAGAAGGACTATAAAAGTAATAAATATTATTTCTTTGATTGCAATAATTCTCGTACCGTTACTTATCGCATGGTAAGTGCAATTGTGGAAGTAATGCCGGCGACTAATCAACTTAGAAAAATCTAGAGCTTCCTTCAGTAGAGAAGGAGGCTCTTAAACGCATATATCGCATGATGTGGGGGATCAATCGTATGAACGCATACCCGTGATCAATTTATCGAAATAGAGGCCCATCGCGGAGTTGTCTTCGTCCAACCATTTCTCGTAGAAAACCTGGTGTTTCATCGTCTTGTAGAAGTCCATCAAAGCCTGCTTCATCGTTATGTTCTGCAGCATCAGCCACTTGGGATCCAAAAGCTTGCGGAAGACGAGATCCACTTGGGTCAAATAAATGCGCGCATTGATCGGATAGAAAACACTAAGCGCAATGCCGCTGACGAAGTAGTCGGCGAGCTTGTTCTTGCATAGCTCTACGGCTTGAGCAAGCTTGGCATACAAGTCGGGATAAGTCCCATTCAGATCCTGAAGCAGGACGTCCGTCAAGTAGAACGACAGCTTAATCGTGAGCTTGAACGCTTGGGCGAAAGACTCGTTGTAGAACTTCAGCTCTTCGGCGGACGGCTGCGAGAGCGGCTCCGACGACAGCGTAGGTGGAGCCTCCGCCAACATTTGATTGGACACGTAGATGACGAATTTATCAATGAGACATTCCGCGATTTCGGTTTTCGACGCGAAATATTTATACATCGTCGGCTTGCTGATATCCATATATTTGGCCGCATCATCCATTTTTAACGAACTGAAGCCATTCTTTTGGACGTAGGGCATCAAGCGCATCACAAGCTTCTCCCGTTTCTCGAATAACGGATCGCAAACGGTTTCCGACATTTCGCAACACCTCCAGAATAACCAACTCTAAGTATAGAACATCTTGCGGGCATTATAAACTTTATTTATTGATTTAACTTTTTTTATTAAAATAGTTTACTTTGTATGCAGAGATATGCTATTTTTATGGCAAGAAAATGATTATGTTTGGGGGAGTTTTACATGTCCGCACAAGTTCATGCAAACGAGTCTATGCCTGTCCGTTCGCTCCTTGCGCCGCTGATCGCTATTGTCGTCGGGCTGTTCATGGTGATCTTGGATACGACGGCGGTCAATGTCGCGATTCCGGTGCTTGCCGATGATCTGCATAGCTCATTAAGCCTCATTCAATGGACGATCACGGGCTATTCGTTGGCTCAAGCCGTCGTGATTCCTATGGCGGGATGGTTCTCCGATCGCTTCGGGGCGAAGCAGACGTTCATCGTATCCATTATCTTATTCACCATCGGTTCGATTCTTTGCGCGTTCGCCGGCACGGCGGAGCAATTAATCGCCTTCCGCATCGTGCAAGGTCTTGGCGGCGGGATGGTTATGCCGATCGCCTTCGCGATGACCTACCGGATCAGTCCCCCCGAATCGGTGGGGAAGATCATGGGTATGATGGGATTGCCGGTACTGCTTGCGCCGGCGCTCGGGCCGGTCGTATCCGGGTATCTAGTAGACTACGTTAATTGGAAATGGATATTTCTAATCAATATTCCGGTTGGAATCGCCGGCGTGATCATGAGCGTTCTGTACTTGCCGAATCTCCCGAAAAAAGCGTCGGCGCCGCTCGATTACGCGGGTATCGCGCTTGCGCCATTCGCTTTCGGCGGACTGTCGTACGGGTTAAGCGAAGCGGGGGAGGGGTGGTCTTCCGCGAGGACGATCGCCGGTCTAACCGTAGGCGCCGTCGCCATGGTCTTGTTCGTCATCGTCGAGCTCCGGCGGAAGAGCGAGTCTTTGTTGGAGCTCAGGGTATTCCGGTCCATGCAATTTACTCGTGGGATTGTTGTGCAATGGGTAATACAGTTCACCATGTTCGGACTGATCTTCGCCGTCCCGTATTTCATGCAGCGTCTGATGGGAATGAGTGCGTTCGAGGCAGGATTATGGACATTGCCTCAGGCATTAGCCTCCGCGACCATGATGCCGTTCAGCGGACGTTTGTTCGACCGAATAGGCGCTCGTCCGTTAGTAATCAGCGGGTTGGCCTTGATTACGGTGGGCGCCTACTTGTTCTCGCTCATCGATCCTAGCGATAGCCCGTGGTTATTCTTGGCTCCCCGTGCGCTGATCGGGTTCGGAATGGGAATGTCCTTCATCGCCTTGAATACGCACTTAATTCAAGCAGCTCCCAAGGAGCTGGTCGGCAAGGTGACCTCGTTGACAAGTGCCGCTCAGCAGGTCGTCGGATCGTTCGCTATAGCGGGATTGACGACGCTGCTCGTCAGCCGTACGAATCATTATTCGAAGCAAGGGGAGGCGCCGATTCCGGATGCGATGTCGCACGCGTTTCATAACGCGTATCTGTTGATCGCCATCCTCGCGGCTGTAGGATTGTTGCTAGCGTTCACGCTTAAGCGACCGGCTAAGGAGCAAGCGACTCAGCCGTCTGTCATGATGGACGCAGGCGTTTAATGAAATAGGTCGAACAATAAGCAAGTTTAAGGGCCATTCCGCATGGGATGGCCCTTAAACTTGCCGTTACAGACGGAGCGGAGAGTCGTATATCAACCTCCACTAACGGAGATGATCGGTCTTAGAGACACCTCGTATTGCGCCGACTTCACCCACGACTCCGCAGCGAAATCTCTGCCCTTCACGTGCACGCGATCCTCGTAGACCTCGACGTAGTAGCCCTGACTGCCTTCTTTTCGTTTATCCTCGTCTGTCCACAGGTAGGCAACGGATGCCGCATTGAACATGGCCGGTAGCTTGCCCTCTCCGTCCACATGATTGCGCAAGGCCTCCATATCCCAATGACCGTGTCCAGTAAAGAGGAAGGTGCGCGGATACTTCGCCAAGATCGCCTTCAGCTCGTCGTCCTGCGTCACGCCGTACCATTTCTGCGCTTCCATCGATCCGGCCGTCGTGTTTTTCAACGGTTGGTGAAGAAAAACGAACGCCGGCATGCCCGACGATGCCGCCTCTCCTAACTTAGCGTCCAGCCAACCGAGCTGCGCCTCGGACAGATCGCAAAATAGCTCCAAGCCTTGCTCGGTCCCGAGGAAAAGGAAAGCATAGCCCTCGAGCCAATGTTCGTGATAGGCGGCCGGCATGCCCGTCGCGTCCAGAAAGTTCCCGAGGCGCGATTTCCAGAAGCCAAGCCCCACGTCGTGGTTGCCTGTCGCCATATAGAGGGGAGGCAGCTTATCCTTATAGAGCTCGCTTATACGCCGCAGCTCTTCGTATTCTCCTGGAAACCCATGATCGGTCACGTCTCCGGCATGCATGATTCCGACGCTGTCCGGCGAGTTGGCCGCAATGTCCCTCAGGGCCTGCTCGAAATTCCGGTTATAGAGGTGGTTCGGATCCGCCGTCACATGCGTATCGGTGATGACTTGAAACGCGAGTAGAGGTTTGTTGACGCTCTGACTCATGAATTTGCCTCCCCTGCCGATCGATTGATCAATGCCCGTTTTTGCTGATATTCAACCCAATGACGCCGACGATGATGATGCCGATCCATAGCATCGAGCTAAGCGGCAATCGCTCTTGGAAAATCATGTAGCCCGCCAACGAAATTAAGACAATGCCGACGCCGGACCAGATGGCGTATACGACCGCAACCTGCATATACGCGAGCGCAAAGTTCAGGCATGTAAAGCTAATGCCGTAGAACAGAAACATCAGCAGCGATGGAACGAGACGCGTAAAACTCTCCGAAAGCTTCATCGAGATCGTGCCGGAGAGCTCGAAGACGATCGCCAAGCTCAGCAAGAGCCATCCCATGGTTGTCGCACCTTTCATGTGGGGCTGTCTTCCTTCGTGATGTGCAACTCATGCAGGGTTGCGACTGCCGCATCCGCTCCGTTCAAATTCGAGCTATCGTCAAGTGCGGAGGGTTCGGCGATCAGAATCGCCGCGGCTGCTCCGGCCTCCTTGGCCATGCGCATATCGCCTTTGGTATCGCCGATAACCGCGAATCGCCCGCCGCGCAGCCCCAACCGTTCGCATGCGAGCAGAGCCATATCGGGATACGGCTTGCCCCGTTCGACTTGGTCCGTCCCGACAATCGCATCGAATCGCTCTTGAATCCCGAGCCACGTCAAATGCTTTACGGCGGCTTCCGTCTCGTCCGCCGTCACGACGGCGAGCGGTATTCCCGCTTGGCGGCAATCCTCGAGGAAATCCAGCACGCCCGGAAGCAAACGGGCCGCACGCGTCGCCTCGAGCTGCTCGTCCGCCTTAAGCTTGGCTTCTGCTGCGAGCGTCTTCGCCTCCGCCCAGGACAAGCCGGATCGGTAGCCGTGCCAAGCTAGAATGGCGAGCATCTCGTCCACGGTCCCCATGGCCAGAGGTCCGTTCCGATCGTAGTCGACGACGACGCCGTCTCCAGAACGGAAAGCGCCCCACAGCGCGTCCAGATCGACGCGGAACGGAGGCAGCTTTCTTTCCAGAAGCGAAGCGGAGAACCGGGCGAGCAGATGCTCGCTCCAGTTCCCCCACGTATAGATGAAGTCCAGCAGCGTCCCGTCCTTATCGAATAGAATGCCGTCTATCCGATAGGACGCGCCCGCCGCATGCAGAACCGCCATGCTCTTCCTCCTATTTGTTCAGTCGATCCAGCTCGCGCTGCGCGGTTTCCTTAGCCGCCTTGAGCGCTTGAGCAGCCGGCATGTTCTTGATTTGAACGTTGTCCGCCGCTACCTTGAGCGCATCGGAGATTTTGCCGCCGGTTGGGTCCATAAACGGCGAGGAGCCGTGCGCCGCCTGCTGCAGCGGAATCGTAATCTGCGGATTCGTCTTGCTGTATTCCACGAACGCCGGATCTTGCTGAGCGGACTGACGCACTGCGATATAGCCGGTATTCATCGACCAGAACGCCGTATTTTCCGCGCTCATGAAGTACTGGAACCACTTGAAGGCCGCCGCTTGCTGTTCCGCGCTCGCCTTCGACGGGATACCGGCCATGATCGCCTGAGCGACCGGCTTGCCGGCGCCGACGCCTTCCCAGCCCGGCTGTTCCATCGCGCCGACGACCTTGAAGTCCAGATCGCCTTGGTCGCCGCTGGAACCCGTGTAACCTGCCGCTTGGCCCTTCATGACGTCGTCGATCGTCTTATACCAATACTCCCAGCCTTGTCCGCCGGAATGAATGCGCATGATCTTATCGTCATGAATCCATTTGCGGAACAACTCCCACGTATCCACCCACTCCGGAGAGTCGATGAGTACCGTTTTGCCGTCATCGCTCAGCACTTTGCCGCCTTTGCCGAGCACGGCATCCATCATGTTCTCGTAGCCCCACATCGGCTCCCAGCCGTAGAACGTCGTTTTGCCGCCGTTTTTGACGGTCATTTTCTCGGCCGCCTTCGCCAAGGCTTCCCACGTCGTAAAGTCCTCCGGCTTCAGGCCCGCCTTCTCCAGCGCGTCCTTGCGGTAATACATCACCTGCGTCGTGCCGTACATCGGCAGGAAGTATTGCTTGCCGTCCACTTTGCCTTGCTCGAGGAAGGTGGGGATTACGTCGCCTTGGTTAAAGTCGGCGGATGCAGCGATCAACTCATCCAAGGAAGCGTAGTAGCCCTTGTGCGCCCAATCCACGTTCGAAGACAGAACTGCGGCCGGCACGGTGCCGGAAGCGATCGCCGCTTGAAGCTTTTTCCCCGTCTCCGAATAGTCGCCTTGAACGACCGGCTTTACGATGACTTCCTGCTGCGAGGCATTGAACTTGTCGATCAGCGTCTGCATGTTCTCGCCAAGCTTGCCGCCCAGACCGTACCAGAACTCGATCGTTACCGGCTCCTTCGGCGTCTCCGCCGATGCAGAGCTCGTCTCGGACGCGGAAGCGGGCGCTTCGGAGGAAGGCACTTCAGAAGAAGGTGCTGCCGATCCCGATCCCGTATTGTTTGAACCGCAAGCCGTCAAAGCCATAATCGCCGCAAGTGCCAATCCTGCCGTAGTCTTCTTCATCGTTAGCATAATTCGTTTTCTCCACCTTTTCTTTGATATAGGTTCCTATCCGTTTCTTTATGAATCTCTCTTTCGATTGCGTTACCCTTTGCTAGCGCCGGCCGACAGGTTCACGCTCTGCATGATCGTCTTCTGCGTCAGCAGGAACAGCACAAGCAGCGGCAAGATCGTGAATGCGCTGGCGGCCATGATCAGCGGCCATTTGAGCCCGTATGCACCCCCTTGCACGAAGAAGCTTCTTAGGCCGGCCGATACGAGCTGCAGGTCCGGATTCTTGGTGATGAGCATCGGCCAGAAGTAGTTGTTGTACTGCTCGATAAAAGTGATGAGCGCCAGCACCGCAAAGGAGGAGCGGGCGAGCGGGAATACGATGGTCCATAAAATGCGCAGGTGCGAAGCGCCGTCGATCTGTCCCGCTTCAACCAGCTCGTGAGAGACCTGGAGGAACGCCTGGCGGATGAGGAAGATCGAGAAAATGCTGACACAGTTCGAGAGAATAATCCCGGCATACGAGTCTAGCAGGCCCAGGTTGCTCAGCACGATATAACCGGGCAGATAGACGGCGGTGACCGGTACCATGTAGCCGATGAGGATCAGAGCCGTAAATGCGTTTTTCAGCCGGAAGGACATATGCGTCATGGCATAGGCCATCATCCCTGAATTGATAATCTGGATGACGACGATTACCGAGGCGACTAGAATGCTGTTCCCAATATACCGGGCGAACGGTGCGGCTGCCCATGCATCTGCGAAATTACTCCATAGCGGAGCGTGCGGCCATAGCGTCGGCGGGAACTGCCAGATTTCATCGTTCGTCTTCAGCGCGCTCGTCGCCGTCCAATAGAACGGAAAGGCCATAAGCAAGGCGACTGTAGCGAGAAAAAGGTGCGAGAGCAGACGGACGCCGCTGCGTTGGTGCATCTATATCCCTGCCTTTCGATTCGAGAATCAGGAGTAATGAATGGTACGGCGGCCGATCACGAACGATAGCAAGGAGAGCGCGACGCATCCAACGATAAGAAGAATGGCTACGGCGGAAGCTTCCCCGATCTGGAAGGCGTCGAAGGCCGACAAGTAGTAAAAGTAGAGCATCGTTCGCGTTGAGCCCGCCGGTCCGCCCTGCGTCAGCACGTTGATCTGGTCGTAAGCCTGCAGCGACGAGATCGTCAGGACGACGAACAAGAAAAAGGTCGTCGGCGAGATGAGCGGCAGCGTGACATGGCGGAACTTGTCCCAGCCGTTCGCGCCGTCGAGCTCGGCTGCTTCCAGGTAATCCGGCGGGACGTTGCCGATCGCCACCAAATAGAAGATCATGCTCCAGCCGGCGGATTTCCAGACGGTGACGATAAGGACGCTGATGAGCGCCCAATTCGGGTCCTCCAGCCAGCGAATCCCGGACAAACCGAGGGCATGCAGCACGTTATTCGCGAGCCCGACGTCCGGCTCGTAGATCCAGGACCAGACGATGGACACGGCCACGGTCGGCGTCACCCACGGGGAGAAGATCAGCGTTCGATAGATCGCGCCGCCCTTTCTCTTGCGGCTTAGCAGCAGGGCGAGCCCGAGTCCTGCTACCATAACCGGCAACACGCTGCCGACGCAGAAGAGCAGCGTGACTCGAAGCGTCTGATAGAATTCCGGATTGTCGAACAAGTACCGATAGTTGTCGAGCCCGACGGATGTTTTGACCGGACTCATGAAGTCCCATTCCATGAAGCTAAGGTAGATGACATAGCCTAGCGGGTAAAACCAAAATAGACTGAGCGGAATCATCGCCGGCAGCGTGAACAGCAGCGCTTTCCCCTCCGAGGCGAGCCTTGTCCGTCTCATGGATGGTTTGAGCCCCTCCTTCAATAAGATTCAAAAATCTCTTAATCTTCGTTATAATAGGCATAGATTTAAGCTGGATTGCTTGTCTGTTCAAAAATTATTGTACGTTCAATTGCGGTTTGTATGGTTAATGCTCCATCATGAGAGAATTAAATTTTTGTAAAATACGGCAGATCGGCGCGAAAGGCGCGGGCCGGGCAGAGCGCGGAGGAGGCTTTTTCGTGAAAAAAGCAAGCAGCAGCTTAAAGGAGCCGTCATTGCCTCGCGAAGCGATACGTCATCAGGTGATCGACGCGATCGCGGAGACGATGGACTTGTACGGCGCCAATTATACGTTCGGACAGCTATACGGAATCATGTACTTCGAGGATAAGCCGATGACGCTCGAGGACATGCAGGGCTACATGAACATGAGCAAAAGCAACATGAGCTACGCAGTCCGGTCGCTCCTGGACTCCAAGATGGTGACCAAGCTGAAAGAGAAGGAGGAACGGAAGGACCTGTATAAAGCCGAGACGGACTTCTTCCAGGCGTTCCGCAACTTCTTCGCCGCCAAGCTGCAGCGCGAGGTCGACGTGATGAGAGGTGCCATCGAGGCCGCCATTCCGGAACTGTCCGAGGTGATTCTGGACGCCGGCACGCCGGACGATGAGCGCAAGCTCTGCCTCCAGGATCTGCACAAACTGAAGCACGCCGTCGGCTACTATGAATGGCTCCAGCAGTTCGTGAACGATCTTCAGGACGAGGTGTTCTTCGAGGAGGCCGACGGTCCGGCTTGAGCTAGATTCCATTCAGGCCGTTCAACGTTCGGATATGGTACAATCTGTAGGAATACAACCATGAAGGAGAGAACGGGATGTCGATTCATTGGAGCGAATTGAATTACCTTGCGATTGTTGCCGGGGGAATCTTGTATATGATTTTTGGAGCGATCTATTATTCCATTTTCGTCGGGAAGGAAAATCAAAGTCCTGGCGCACTGAAATATGTGATCTCGGCGATCGTTGCCTTTATTAGTTCCTTTCTCGTAGCGATGCTCGTTCAAGCGACCGGCGCTGACGGTTGGCGGGAAGGCCTCGCCGTTGGCGGGATCATTGGCATTCTGATTTCCATCGTGTATCTGAAAAATACATTGTTCGGACTCGTCAAGAAGCGCATTTTTATGATTGCGATCGGCGATCATTTGATTATTTTCTCCTTACTGGGTGTGCTTCACGGTCTCATGGCCTAAGGGTGTTGTTTGAAAAGAAAGTGATACAATGGTGCGCGGTTCCTCTTGGGCCGCGTTTTTTGCATTTATTCCCTTCATAACGAATGGTGAAATATATTTCACCCGGGTAATATTGATATTTTATTTTTACCCGGGTATAATTAACGAGAGCAATCAGGGAAGGAGGTACAGCATGAGAAATGACCTTACGCGCTTTTACTGCACGGCATTTTTGGGTGTGGGAGCCGTCGCCAGTGGTTCGTTACATCAAGTTGTTTCTACAGTGAAGGATTCTCTGGATGACAGAGATCTCACGCAGTTGCTTATATTTGACGATTCCACGGGGAAGCAAATAGATGTTGATTTACGTGGGCAGACAGATGACGTGCTCAAACGATTAGGAGAACAGTTTGGCGACTTGCCCGATACGGAAGTGGATCACGAACCTACACGGCGGGTTGGTCGACCCAAGCTGGGGGTTGTATCCGGTGAAGTTACGTTATTGCCACGGCATTGGGATTGGCTCAAGGGTCAACCTGGAGGCGCATCGGTAACATTACGGAAACTCGTTGATGAGGCTCGCCGTGCTGGAGGAAAAGAGAGCAAGGTACGAGAGGCACAAGAAGCAACATATCACTTTATGACAGCTATGGCCGGGAACTTCCCTCAATACGAAGAAGCTCTGCGGGAACTATATGCGGGTGATTTGGATCGTTTTTACGACTTCATCGATGACTGGGCACCTGATATCAGAAACCATATCAAAAGACTAGCCGCAAATGCATTCTCTGAAGGGAACTGACTACCTGGCCGGTATCGGACATCGGACTGCAGCGATCGAAGATTCACGCCCGAATTGGAGGAGAACATGATCATGAACATCCTGAAAGTCAACGGCATCGATCTGGCCTATGACAGTTTCGGTAACGAAAACGAAGAGGTGATTATCCTAATCGCCGGTCTTGGAACCCAGATGATCCGATGGACGGATTCGTTTTGTCGGATATTAGCAGCGCGAGGCTTTCGCGTGATCCGCTTTGACAATCGCGACGTAGGTTGCTCGACGCACTTTAACCAGCATCGGACGCTGGATTTCGACGCACTGGCGACTGCTCTCATGTCGGGACGGCGACCGGACATCCCTTACACTCTCGATGACATGTCCAACGACGCTATCGGACTGCTCGACGCCCTTTCAATTGATCGGGCACATTTCGTTGGCAGGTCGATGGGCGGAATGATCGCCCAGATTGCAGCCAGCGAGTACCCTGAACGGGTTTTATCACTCACCTCTATTATGTCCAGTTCCGGTAATCCTGCCCTTCCGCAAGCTTCCCCGGATGTCATGGCGATGATGACTAAGCCGGCGCCGAATCCATTTGAGGATGAAGCAGGATTTTTGGCGCACAGCCTCTCTTTTGCCAAACGCATCGCCGGTACCGGCTATCCGTTTGAAGAGGACGCTTATCGGGCGCTCATTCTGGAGGAAGTCCGGCGAGCTTACGATCCAGGCAGCGTCGGACGGCAAATTGCTGCGATCGCCGTCTCCGGTGACCGTCGTCCGCGGCTGGCGACCATAAAAGCACCTGTACTAGTCATTCATGGGACGGACGATCCCCTGTTCGTCCCGGCTTGCGGCGAGGACACGGCTTTTGCCATCCCGGGCGCCGAGCTCATGTTGATTGACGGCATGGGACACGACCTGCCGCACCAGCTGTACAATGTCATCGCCGATGGCATAGAGCGAACGGTTCGTCGCAGTTGACACGAACGTATAGGTGGAATCAATCGAATAAGCGCCGGTTACATGATAACATCGTGTGCCGGCGCTTTTCTGCGAGGATTTTTCCAAACAGACGATGGTTTACTGCACTAAATTCTCCAAATCCGGCTGCAGTTTATTCCGCAGAACGTACAGCATGGTGGCACCGACAAGGAACGCGACGGCATCCGCAATGACGAGCGACCAGACCACCCCGTGAAAGCCGTTCATTCGATTGGCGATGTAGAGCACGGGAATAAGAGTAATTCCTTGAATAACCGACATAATAAACGCGGCGGTTCCTTGCGCCGTTGCTTGGAAGATCCCCGTAAACAACGTGGTCATTCCCGTAATGAACAAGGATAAGAACGTTACATGCAGGATGTAACTTCCCATTTCGATTAATTGCGGGTCATTCGTAAA
This sequence comes from Cohnella endophytica, assembly GCF_003628305.1. GTDB lineage: Bacteria > Bacillota > Bacilli > Paenibacillales > Paenibacillaceae > Cohnella > Cohnella endophytica. The sequence goes on from NZ_RBZM01000007.1 coordinate 161,084, forward strand.
TAATCCAATTAAGTGGTCGGAAATCAGATAGACGATGACGCCGAATACCACTGCTAACGCCACAATCGCTTTGATCGTGAATCCGATGGTTTGTTTCATGCGTAATTTATTCGCTGTAAAAGAGAAGGCAATCAAGGGCACGACTCCCTCGCACAAGCCCATCAGAATAAACTCGGGAAATTGCAATAAGCGCGATGAAATTCCGTAAGCCGCTACGGACTGATCCCCGTATTCGACAAGAAAATGGTTCAAGATGAGCGACATTGCGCCCAAGAAGATGCTCATAACAAAGACGGGAACTCCGATTTTGAATACATTGCTCAGAATGTCCTTGTTAGCCTTGAACCATTTTAGGGAGACGGTTAAGAATTGGCTCTTATATCCCATGTGGAAGGCGTAGAATACGCTCGCAACCAAGTTAGAAATGACCGTAGCGGACGCAACGCCGATCACGCCCCAATGGAAGACGAAGATGACTAGCGCATCGAGAATAATATTCACGACAACGCTGAGAATCATACCGATCATAGACGTGATTGCTGCACCCTCCGAGCGCACCATATTCTCCAGCGTGAAGAATAACACGACGAATGGCGAACCGATAAGCATAATCGTGACATAGTCCTTCGTGAATCCGAAGGAGTCAGCGGTTGCCCCCAGGCCATGTACGATGGAATCGATCAACGGGAGGCCGACGGCCATCACGATAAGACCGAGAACCAAGCTGCTGTAAAAAGCGAATGATGACACGTGCTTTACATCATCGTATTTTTTCTCTCCCAGCAAACGGGAGATGAATGTGCCGCTACCCATGCCAATCAAGTTGCCTAGCGCCATAATAACCGCGAATAACGGTAAGGTTAGCGCGAGTGCGGTTAACATGGCCGTATTGTGAAGCGTACCAAGGAAATAGGCATTCAAGATGGAATAGATGACGCTCATCGACGTGCCTAGCATCATCGGTACAGCGAAGTGAGCTACGGCTTTTGAGATCGGCGCTTTTTCAAAGTAATGGAGGTTTTGTGCATCCATGCGGATCACTTCTTTCTTCGTTTTGTTTATCTAACGGTGTTAGATTGAACCTTACAGTGTTAGATGATATCATGAACTTATAAACCTGTAAAGCATAAACTTACACTGTTAGATAAAAGGGCGGATACCGATGAAAAAGCAGCAGCCTCAGATTTCGGAAGATAAAATTTTGGAAACCTCGTGGGAGCTTCTGAGGGAGGAAGGAATCGAGAAATTCAGCTTGAGACGATTGGCCGAACGGCTGGGCATTCAAGCTCCCTCTCTATACTGGTATTTCAAGAGCAAGCAAGATCTCTACCAGCGTCTGGCCAACCAGATATCGAAAATGATTCTGGAGGAGTTCCACTCCGAGGGGGACTGGAAGGAGCAACTGACGGAGCTTGCGGTAACGGTACGGAGTGTGCTCAGCCGGTATCCCTGCTCCACGCAGCTCATGATGATGACGCTGCCCCATGAACCGGACATCATCCGGTTCACCAACCGTATGCTGCTCTGCGTGGAAGCGACGCCGCTTGAGCAAGATCAGAAAATGCAAGTGGTTACGACGCTTGTGAACTATGTCTTTTACTTCGTCCTAGACGATTACCAGCATGAGCGCAATGTCTCCGCTATGTTTAAGGATCAGGGAGCGCTTCCGGGCGAGGAGATGATTCGGCTTCTGGACTCCATGAGCGAGTCGGAAGCGGGACTGTTCCGGAGGATGTTTAAGAACGGGCTGTTCGAGCTGATGGGGACCGACGGAGCGTTCGAGTTCGGATTGAAGCTGATTCTGTTGGGGATTGAGCAGGTGATAAAGGAGCGGGAGAGCTTGCGAACGTGACAGGAATGTAATCCGACAGAGGGGCGCAGAGCCTCTCTTTTTTTATTGGCGTTAGGTAATTTACGCCAAAACCTGACATGAAGCGCTATCCTTTCAGTTTGGTGTAATATCATGTCTGATAGAATAGAAAGGAATAGTTTAACAACCAGCGGAAAAATGGGAAGGCAGGATGGGAGATGTTGAATCCAAGTCGAAAGAAAGCGGGTCCGTCGGGAAGATGGATGGCGCCGTTCCTGATTATGGCGCTTCTCACGGGCGTTGTTTCGGGCCAAGCGCCGTCTTACGCGGCGGAGGATCAGAGAATCGTCATCGGCACGGTCGATGTCCGGGAAACGGCGCTTCCGGCCGACGGGACTAGCCGGACAGTCGTCTCGTTGTCTCTGGCGGACGGCCAAGGAAATCCGGTATCTCTTCCGCCGGAAGACATCCGATTCAGTTCGACGAGCGGTCGGTTGGAGGAAGGGGTATCGATCACCGGCCCGGGGGAATATACGTCCGTGTTGACGGCTCCGACTACGGCGGGGGTTGCTTATATCGGTGCCTTCGTAGATGGAAAGGCTGTTGCGGATATGGCCAGCGTGAGCTTTACCGCCGGTCCTCCGTCTCCGGCGCGTTCCGTGATTACCGCAAGCCGGCTGACTGTCCCTGCGGACGGTTCCAGCCAAAGCATCATAACGGTTCAGTTAAAGGACGAGTTCGGAAACGACGTATCCGAGCAGGCGGGTTTGTTTGAATTGTCCGCGACATTGGGAGCGTTGAGCAGCGTAACCTATGCAACCAACGGGCGATACGAAACGAGTCTTGTTTCGGCGAAATACGGCAAGCTGGGAACATTGAAAGGGTTGTCGGGAATGCCCGGTCCCGTCGATGATCCCTTGGAATTGAATGACGAACAGGGAGCCATTCCGCCGGAAGCCCCTAACGGAGAAGACATTCCCGTCATGATTGCTTCAACTTACGAAAGTAGCGGAGCCTATCAAGCGGTTCTTATGGCGCCTCTGTCGGCGGGAACGGCGCAAATTACGGCGAGCTTGAACGGCTTACCCGTGGCATCCAGCGTTGAAGTGGAATTCACGGAAGGTAGTCCGCCAAACCCGATTAACGGGTTAAGATTCGGTCATACCTCCTATTCGGTTACGTCTGGGCGGACTCACTCTACTTCCTTAGAGGCGGTCCGAGCGGACGGATCGACCGCGAACGTCGCATCTTTCGCTTCCTATGAAGTGCAGAATGCTTTAATAACGACCGTGGATGCTCACGGCACGGTGACGGGCTTAAGAAGCGGGCAGACGAAGCTGACCGCAACCTATGAAGGGTTCACGGCGGAGACGACCATTACGGTAACGGAGGACCCGGGCAACGGAACAACGCCGGAAGATCCGGGCGGCACGCCGACTCCGGGGAATCCTTCTTCGCCGGTCATTCCGACCGAAAATCCCGCTTCCCCGGGCTTAAGCTTCGAAATCGTGTCCAAGGATGGGGGAAGCAGTCGGCAGACCCTGTCCAAGGAGGACGTTCTCAAAGGCCGGGTCGAGCTGCAAATAGGCTCAGGGGGCGGGACGATCTCTATCTCTGCGGCGAACTTGAAAGAGTTAAGATCGCTCAATCCGAAAGCGATAATCGTCATGAGGGAAGGCGCCGCTTCAATGAATCTTCCTCTATCGGAGTTGGATCTATCGCCTTACAGCCGTCAATTCGGAATTCCGGAAGAGTCGATTCGTTGCGAGATTACCATTCGAGAGCCGGACGAGCCGACGCGGCAGGCAATTCGCGACTCCGTCTCGGACATGGGGGGACGCTTGTTGTCGAACCCGCTGGCCTTCGAGGTTCAGATAACTGGCTCGACGGGAAAGAGCGTATGGATGAGTTCGTTCAGCCAATACGTAACGCGGATTTTGACCGTCCAAGGCGATCCCGTTCCGGATACGGCGACGGGGGTATGGTGGGTGCCGGAGCGGAACGAGTTGAGATTCGTTCCTACGCATTTCGCCAAGCAGGACGGGGGCCAATGGACGGCGGTTATGAAGAGGCAGGGAGCCAGCATCTATGCCGTCATCGACCGACCCCTCACGTTCGCTGACACGGCCAAGCATTGGGCCGGGGCGGATGTGGAATTGCTGGGATCCAAGCTTGTGGTGCAAGGGCGCAGGGAAGGGGTTTTCGCTCCGGATGCCGACATTACGCGGGCGGAAATCGCTGCGCTTCTGGTTCGGGCGCTAGGACTGAACGAATCGGACGCGAGGAACCCTTTCTCCGATACCGGATCGGGCTGGTACGTTGCGGCGGTCAACACGGCTTATCAAGCCGGATTGATCTCGGGGTATATCGACGGGACCTTCCGGCCGATGCAGAAGATTACGAGACAAGAGCTGGCGGGTATGATGGTCAGGGCCATGAACTATGCGGGAGGTCTTCCTTCCGGAAGCCTTCCGGCTTACCGGCCATACGGCGACGAGATGGCGATCTCGGGCTGGGCCAGGGAATACGTACAGTACGCCCAGCAAGCGGGAATCGTTGGCGGGGACGGCATATTCCGACCGCTCAGCTATTCCACCCGTGCAGAAACGGTTACGATGCTCAAGCGGATGCTGAAGCTAGTTCAATTCATATAGGCGAGAGGGGCGCGGAAAAAGGTGAAGAAATGGATGGGCAAACTGGCGCTGGCCACGTTGATCGTGCTGATCGGAATGAATATGCAAGGGGCGTGGGCGGCCACTACGGTATTGAATTCGTTAAACATTTGCGTTGGTAGCAGCGGGAAAATGAATCTGATCGCTCCGGGAAGCAGCTGTGCCAACAACGAGACGATGTACAAGCTGAATCTGAAAGGCGACCAAGGGCCGGCCGGTCCGGCTGGAGCGCCAGGCGCAGCAGGGCCGCAAGGGCCGAAGGGCGACGCAGGCGAGCCTGGAACTGTCGGGCCTGCAGGGGCCACGGGTCCGCAAGGCGAAGGTGCAACTGGGCCGCAGGGACCGAAAGGCGACACGGGGGAAACGGGGCCGCAGGGACCGAAGGGCGACATGGGAGCTACGGGTCCGCAAGGCGAAGGTGCAACGGGGCCGCAGGGGCCGAAGGGCGACACGGGGGCTAATGGACCGGCTGGTGCAACAGGTCCTCAGGGGCCGACGGGCGCAACAGGTCCGTCAGGTCCTATAGGCCCGCAAGGACCGTCTTCGACTGACGCCCTCTATGGGGATGGCTCGGCCGGAGCGCTTAACGTCCCGTCTGGTCAAACTTTGGATTTGACGACCGCTGCAGGTTTCGACTCTTTGCCCGGCAAGGACAACTTCCAGTTCTCCAGCATCAATATTTCCGGAATACTTGTATTGCCTAGCGGCACGATTCTGCGCTCTTCGGGTGATATCACGGTTACGGGGAATATCAATGTAGACCGGGGCGCGCAAGACAGCGCCGGAGGTTTTCCGCACCCGGGGATTTCCTTGGGAGCAGCCGGGAAACCGAACGGCGGGATAGGCTTGTCCAAGCTGCAAGCCGCGCAAATTGTTTCACCCGGGGCAACGGCGGGAGGGGCAGGAAACAGGCAGTCTAACGGAGCGGGCGGCGAAGGCGGCGGATCGCTTATCCTGGTTGCCAAAGGAAATGTCAGAATCGTCAACTCAGGTATAATAAACGCTTCGGGTGCCAACGGGACCAACCCGCAGACAGCCGGCCAAGGAATTGTAGGAACGGGCGGAGGCGGAGGCGGTATTGTTGTCCTTCTCGGGAAAGTTTCCGTACAGGTGGCCGGCTCCATCAATGCCAACGGAGGCGCAGGAGCGGCCGGTTTCGACGATAATGCAGGACTGTCAGAAGGAGGCGGCGGTGGAGGCGGCGGCGGAATTATTCATCTCATCTCTTCCTCTGCTCCGATTGTAACCGGCTCACTGAATGTAAACGGAGGCGGCGGCGGTGCCTATGCGGGCTCCAACCCAACCGCAAATCCGGGCGGCGGCGGAGGCGGCAGCGCAGGCAAAGGAGGAAACGGGAGCCTGTCCTATAGCAATGGCCAGTCGGGGACTTCCGGCTATGTTTTCCAAACGGCAATTCCGGCGCCGGAAAATCTATTCCTCCGCTAGAAGGTTATATTAAGCTTTTCCCAAGGGAGAATCGCCTCGATTCTCCCTTTTTAAATCCAAGTAATGGCCGATCGTTTGAATTTGTTTGAGCTTCTTTGGCTCATGAGCTCGTCGGCCGTCTGGCGGATCATCCGGATACCGTCCTCAATCTCTTCTTCACTCGCGCGAATAATGCTGAGGCGCCAACTGTTCGCGCTTTCCACGCTAGGAAGGTAGCAATGTATCGTAGGAAAGACATGCACGTCCTTCTGACGAAGGGCCGTGGCCAGCTCCTCTGCCCCCAGATGATCGGGCAGCTCGAGTTGGGCAAATATGCCGCCGGCTGATTGGCTTAGACGGAAACCCTCGTTCAAATATCGGCTGCATGCTTCCTGCAGAGCCTTCATTCGAATGCCATAGCGATCCCTCATCACGGCGGCGTGGCGTTGAAACAATCCGCTGCCCAGATGAATCTCCAAAGCGGCTTGCGAAAGGGCGGACGTGCTTAAGTCGCTCGACGATTTGTACATTCGGAATAAAGCGATTAAGGCTTCGGGAAGCACGACGACACCGAGCCGCAGGCCGGGCAGCATAATTTTGGAGAAGCTTCGGATGTAGATGACGCGGCCCGAATAATCATAGCTGCAGATGGGATCGGATTTGCTGTCCGTTTCCAAGTCTGCGAGATAATCGTCCTCCACGATATACACGTCATATTTCTCCGCCATTGCCGCGATTGCTTCTTTCTCCCGACGCGACAAGCTGGTTCCGAGCGGGTTGTGGTACCGGGGGACCGTATAAAAAAACTTAATGGAATTGTTCCGAAAATGCCGTTCCAAATCATCGAGGTCAAGGCCTGATTCCGTTCGGGCGATTCCGATTGCGGTTACCCCGAGGAGGCTCATTAATTTCAACATTCCGGCATAGCAGGGCTGTTCGACCAAGATCGCCGATTTCCCATTCGGGAACGGCATGGAGGCAAGCAAATGAAGAGCTTGTTGGGCGCCGGAGACGACGCAGATCCGTTCGGGTCCGGCAAAAATTTGAGAGGTTGCGAGGTGCCGGGATATCGCCTCGCGTAGAGATGGAAATCCGAGAGGATCGCCGTATGTAAAAAGGCGATCCCCGTATTGCTGTACGGCCCGGTTCAAACCGTGCTGAATTTCTTCATAGGGGATAATACCGGGATCCGGAGCAGCCATGGTAAAATCAATCCGCCCTTCCGGACGATCCTCGGACTTGGAGGAGCGAACAATTACGTAGTGGCCACTCTTCGGTACCGAGTAGATCAGGTGTTCTTTTTCCAATTCATCGATGGCTCGGATTACGGTGTTTTTGCTGCATTCCCATTGTATGCTAAGCTCTCGGATGGACGGTAACTTGCCGCCCGGCTTGATAGACCCGCTGTTAATCCGTTGTTTCAGATCGTCCTTCACGTTCTCGTATTTCATGATCTTCCACCTCAATCTGTATGGGTATAAACAATAAATAATTCATTTTTCACTTCTAACTGTCACCATTATACTAAATGTATTACGTATCGTGAACGATAGGAGGCGTACAGATGGAGTGGATTCATGATTACCTGCCTTATAGAATCAGCGACAATGCGGAAGAGCTGCAGTCGGATCTGATCCTTGCATTATTGAAAGGCAGTTATTGGGCTGCGGAACGGTCGGAAGAAACCATCACGACGAGTTGGAAACAATCGCTTTGTCTCGGAGTTTACAGCGCGGCAGGGCTTCAAGTAGGTTTCATGCGGGTGGTAACGGATGGAGCAACCTTTTCCTGGCTGTGCGACGTGATCGTCGACGCGGACCATCGCGGAAAAGGACTCGGCAAATGGATGATGGCTGTTTTGGTCGACCATCCTCGCATACGCCATACGTCTATTTATCTCGGTACGCGAGACGCGCATGGGCTCTATGAGAAGTACGGCTTCGTACGACAGGAAATGATGGTCCGCCGTGCAGCTAGATAACCCCGTTTGCTCATCTCCGTAATGTAGCTTTCTTACTGGGTGCGCTTTACGGTCTCATTGCCTAATGGTTAGCAGTCAAGGAGCATAAAAGGCGATGTGATTAAAGGCCATCCTGTATAAGGATGGCCTTTAATCTTGCCGTTGCAGATAGCGCGGAGAACCGTAACCTAAATTATGAAAGCTGCATCGAGCCCGATCCGTTCATTCAATTCGGACTGCAATCGCAGTTGGAGCTCCTCTACGATCGTAAAATTCGTGGCCGCAACATAGTAGGCCTTAATTTGAGAATCGATGGCCTCGGCTTCCGCCAAAAAGGAGGTGGCCTTTGTCATGTTTGCCGAATAGCGTTCTTTAATGGCGGCTATTTCGGCTGCATAGGCTTCATCCGTGCCGGGAGCCATAGTAAGCCCATACATATCCAGGATTTCATCCCCGTCCCGATCCGGAAAGTATTCATGTGGGGCGGTACTGTCGAAGATAGCTGTTCGGAGCTTCGGGAATATCAACATATCCAGGCTGTTCGGATCAAAGCCGCAATGAAACACTTGAACTTCGATTCCTTTCTTTTCGGCAGCGGCGGCAAGCTTTTTTAACAGCGTCGATTTTCCGGAACCCGGCCTTCCTTTGATAAAAATCCGTCTTTGCAGCTGATCGGTCAAGCTTTGAATAAAATCGAATGCCCCCTTAGGAGTCGCAGCTCCGAAAAACAAGTGACGCCCAACGGTTGGCGTATTACTTTCATGGCCAGCGTATAATTCTTGAATCAAATCCTGCGCAATTCGGTCGGCCTTCACGAAATCCATGCTTTCGATATAATATTTTTCCCATTCGTCATGAATCCGCAGTGCGGTTAAGAACGTTTCATATGCTTTTGAATAAGCACTAACAAGCTTACCTTTAAGATCCTCTATCGCCCTGGAATGTTCCGGTGAAATAAGACCGTTATCAAGCGCTTCCCCGAAATGGATAAAGTCGATTTCGCCGGCCTCGTTCTCCGAAATCCCCTCGCAGACTCGCCCGTCGATAATGCCAACCTTCCATTCCGTTAGAATGATGCCATCCAGTTCGTCGGGACGGAGAGGAGAGTGAAAGCATTGCACATGCTGGCCTTTATCCAGCAGGCTATTCGCCAAGCTGCGAATGACCGTCGATTTTCCCGTACCCTGGGGACCCGTAAGGACGTAAATCTTGTTCAGCCCATCAAAGGCGGATTTATGCAAGAAATGGGCTCCGTGCGCAGTGTTGCCTCGGACAAAGTAATGGGAGGATTGTTCCACCAACCTGAAAAACTCCTTTGTGCCTATTCCGATTCGCATAGTTTACAGAATCAGGGGTATCGATCAGAATAAGCATGCGTGGGATAAGTGCCTATGCATTTGTATATTCCGCATTTTAGTAAGCGGTGATTGTTCGCTCCCATGTTTTTCGCATCAGGGGCGAAATGGCATGTTATCAAGTAGGGTATGTAAGTCCATTACAATTTAGTCGAGAGGCAATAAGTCAAGTCCGTCCGATCAGCAATAATATACTATATGGCAAATCTTATAAGATGTAGGATAGGAGAACAGCTTGGAAGGAGCGTTCTCATGGATCTTACCTCTTTTTTGATTTACTGCATGATTGCGACGTTTACGCCGGGACCTACGAATATCGTCATTTTGTCCACAGTTAATCGTTATGGGGCAAAAAAAGCAATGAAGTATTCGTATGGAGCAACGGTTGGTTTTGGCTTATTACTTGTTTTTTCCGCCCTGTTGAATAATTTGCTAATTACGATTCTGCCGAAAATATTAATCGCAATGCAGGTTATCGGGAGCATTTATATGCTCTATCTAGCTTATCTAATCTGCAAAACAAATTCGTCAAATCCGACTGTAAACCAAACGGCTACCTTTTTATCCGGCTTCATGATGCAGTTTTTAAATCCGAAAGTCGTACTGTTTACATTGACTGTGATTCCAACCTTTATTATGCCCTATTATAGTGCGGCCCCTGCCATAACGCTAAGTATTATTGCGATCACCTTGATTGGCTTTTTAGCTTTTACGACGTGGGTTCTTTTCGGTACGATCTTCAAAGAGCTTATACAGAAGCACAACAGGATTGTAAGTGTTGCGATGGCCATTTTATTAGTTTACGCTGCCATTATGATCTGGATTTAGCTAAGCTTACGCAGAGGTGCTGTAATGGACAAATTTCTTTATAAAAAGTCGGCAGGCATTACTGCATTGTCGGCAAGCATGACGGAATTCAAGTATAAAAAGCACGCACACCAAGAGTACGCAATAGGCGTAACCTTGCGCGGCATTCAACATTATCATATAGATGGCAGCTTACAATTATCCCATCAAAACGGCGTTATGTTCTTCAATCCGGAACAGGTACACGACGGTATGGCACACGATAAGTCGGGCCTTGATTACGTGATGCTGTATATTGATCCCGAAATGTTCTTAGAGGGTATAGGGAAAAAGGATCTTGTGCGATTTCCAACCCCTATCGTGTACGATAATAGTCTGGGACAACGAGTTTTGAGCCTTTCCCAAGCCATACTAAGCGAGAAAGACGAGGCATTATGCAGCGAATTGTTCTTATCCCTGTCGGATCGCCTTGTTCGAACGGAACTTTCGTTAAACGATAAGAAAGATAGCGTGATCATAAGAAAAGCCAAGGATATGATTCATGCAAATTTAGAACACGTCCTCAAGCTCGATGAAATTTGTATAGGGCTTGATCTATCGAAATTTCAATTCATCCGATTATTTAAGGCGCATACGGGTATTTCACCGTACCAATACTTCCTTAATTGCAAAGTAGAACGCGCAAAGCAGTTAATCGAGAAAAATAGGGATATTTATTTAGCGGTAGCCGCATGCGGTTTTTTTGATCTAACCCACTTAAATAAACACTTTAAAAGCGTATACGGGACTACGGCCCTTGAATATATAAGCGGAGGCAAGCGAAGTGAGTAAATTCGATACGATTACGACAGATCGTTTGGCGATCAGAACGCTGGACATGAGAGATAGGGATGTTTTTTTCGAATATCGCTCCATGCCTGAGGTTTCTAAGTATCAATCATGGAGACCAAAGGAGATTAACGAAGTTGAGAAGTTTATCGCGGCGAATAGGGCTGTTGTGCCGAATACCGGAGGTTCATGGCTACAACTGGCTGTTTGTCTGAAGAATGGACAGCTTGTCGGCGATATCGGCGTTCATTTCGTGGATGACGATTATCAGATTGAAATAGGCTATACCCTTTCTCCCGAATTCCAAGGCAAGGGATATGCCTCCGAGGCGGTCAGGGCCGTAATCGATTATCTGTTCACTGGGCTCCGCAAACATAGAATTACGGGTTCGGTCGATCCTGACAATGCGAAGTCGATAAAACTTCTTGAAAATCTGGGGTTCAGAAAAGAAGCCCATTTTGTCAAAAGTTATCGGCTGAATGACCAATGGTATGACGATTGCGTTTATGCGATTCTGGCGGACGAGTGGAAGTAACGATACCGCGTTTGGGATACACTAAAACAGGCCGACACCGGTTGCATACCGGTGTCGGCCTGTTGAAGCATCTACGATTCTACGCTAGTCGCGTCTTAAAATCTTGATAACCGAATTGGCGCACCACGCGGCAATCGCCGTCTTTGCCTTGAACGGCAATGGCCGGCAGCGGCGTGCCGTTAAACGTGTTGGTCTTCACCATGGAGTAAATCGCCATGTCCCCGAACACGAGACGATCGCCGCTCTGGAGCGGTTGATCGAACGAATAATCTCCGATCACGTCTCCGGTTAGACAGGTTTGACCGGTAAGCCGATAGGTGAACGGCTTCTCTCCAGGCTCGCCGGCCCCTAGAAGAGGGGGGCGATACGGCATTTCCAATACATCCGGCATATGACAGGTCGCGGAGGTGTCGAGAATCGCAATCTCGATTCCGTTCTTATGGAAATCCAGTACGGATGCGACGAGGTAGCCTGCGTTGAGCGCAACGGCTTCCCCCGGCTCCAAATACACCTCTAGCCCGTATTTCTCCTGCATTCTCTTAATGCAGGCTTCAAGGGTGGGGAGATCGTAATCGTCTCTCGTGATATGGTGGCCGCCGCCGAAGTTGATCCATTCCATTTGCGGCAACCACTCTCCGAACCTTGCTTCGACCGCGTTCAACGTCGTCTCCAAATCGTCGGAGTTTTGTTGGCACAGGGTATGGAAGTGCAGTCCGGTTACGCCATCCAGCAGATCCGGGCGGAAATCCTCGCGCTTGACGCCGAATCTGGAGCCTGTGGAGCACGGGTCGTAGATCTCGTGCCCGACTTGCGTGGAGCATTCCGGATTGATGCGCAAGCCTACCTTCCTGCCGGCTTGAAGAGCCTTGTCCTTGAACTTCTCCAGCTGGGAGAAGGAATTAAAGATAATGTGATCGCAGATGGAGATAATCTCGTCCATCTCGTCTTCCCGGTAGGCAGGGGCAAAGACATGCGTTTCTTTGCCCATTTCCTCGTAGCCAAGTCGGGCTTCGAATATGCCGCTTGCGGTCGTGCCGCTCAAGTATTCGCCGATGAGGGGATAAAAGGTTGTCATGGAGAATGCTTTTTGGGCCAAAACGATCTTTGCTCCCGTTCGCTGCATGACGCCGCCGAGAATCTTCAGATTTTTCTCAATGAGAGCTTCGTCGACGACAAAACAAGGCGTAGGCAGTTCTTCAAACCTCATCTTATCGAACCAACGCCGGTTGTTTGGCCGCTTGGGGCGATTCTTGACCGTCATCGACCAATACAGGATTAAAGTCTTCTACCCATGGAAGTCCCCATTTGTTCAACTCTTCCATGAACGGATCCGGATCGAACTCTTCAATGTTGAATACGCCCGGTTTGTTCCATTTTCCGGTCAGCACCATAGCCGCGCCGATCATGGCCGGAACGCCGGTCGTATAAGAGATCGCTTGGGAACCGACTTCCTTGTAGCACTCTTGGTGATCGCAGACATTGTACACGTAGTACGATACCGGCTTGCCGTCTTTCTTGCCTTGGAAAATACAGCCGATGTTCGTCTTGCCGACCGTACGCGGTCCAAGCGAAGCCGGATCCGGCAGGACGGCCTTCAGGAATTGCAGAGGAATGATTTTCTTGCCTTCGAATTCGATCGGCTCGATAGAAGTCATGCCTACGTTCTCCAGCGCTCTCAGATGGGTCAGATAGCTTTGGCCGAAGGTCATGAAGAAGCGGATGCGCTTCAGTCCCGGCATGTTGACGGCAAGGGATTCCAGCTCTTCGTGGTAAAGCAAATACATATCCTTCTGGCCGACTTCGGCGAAGATATACTCGCGCTTGATCTGCATCGGCTTGGTTTCGATCCATTCGCCATTCTCCCAATATCTGCCGTTGGCGGATACTTCGCGGATATTGATCTCCGGATTGAAATTCGTCGCGAACGGATAGCCATGGTCGCCGCCGTTGCAGTCCAGGATGTCGATATATTCAATCTCGTCGAAGTAATGCTTGAGCGCATAAGCGGAAAATACGCCCGTTACGCCCGGGTCAAATCCGCTGCCCAGTAGAGCGGTAATGCCGGCTTTCTCAAAGCGCTCGCGGTATTCCCACTGCCACTTGTATTCGAATTTCGCGGTATCTTCCGGCTCATAGTTAGCGGTATCCATATAGTGCGTCTTGGTTGCCAGGCAGGCATCCATGATGGTCAAATCCTGGTAGGGCAGCGCCAAGTTCATGACGATATCCGGTTTGACTTCCTCGATCAACGCGATGAGCTCATCCACGTTGTCGGCATCTACCTGCGCGGTCGTAATTTTCGTTTTGCCGCCGTCGAGTTTTGCTTTCAGATCGTCGCATTTGGACTTGGTGCGGCTTGCGATGCAGATTTCTTCGAAAACCTCACTGTTTTGAACACATTTGTGGATGGCTACCGAAGCCACTCCGCCGCAACCGATAATTAGCGCTTTTCCCATTTTCTCGATCTCCCTTGCTACATGGTTTGTTGTGGGTTCGGATAGCGTCATCGCTTTATTCGCACAAAAAAACAAGTGGAAATAACGCATAATCGCGTAATCACACTTGTTAAGATAATCAGGAATATTAAATGTCACCGATCATCGGGACATAGCTCGCTAAGGAAGCTCTTTAATATTCAAAATATATCGGTGACGTATCAGAGTCTATATAGCAAATAATCGCCTTTAATACTCTTATTGATCGTTTCACAAGTTGATGTGCGATGCTATGCATCGGTCGAATAGCAACCAAACTTATAAAATTTGAGCTTTTAACTCAATCAATAAGGCAACTTAAGTTGCCAGTCGGCATTTGACCCGGCTGTCCGTATGGCCTTGACTTCCTTGCGGATGTGGTCAAAAATTATCTGCTTGTAAAGATCGCCGTATATTTTGGATACTAGCTTTCCAACAACGCATTTACATAATATCATAAATTCCGCAGATATCAATACAAAGAGTGTATTCATTTTCGAGGTAACGGGTTCCAATGAAGAATAGGAACAAACGATTTCGAATAGGAATCGGCATTTGTGGAATCAAACGACAGATTATTTTGCGCCGTGAAGCCGTCTCAGCGTTCGTGTTCCGCGTTTTGTTGGCTCTCGCGAAGCATCCGCGCACCCCTCCTATTTTTGTCCAATAACCAAAAAAAATTGTCGGCGCAGTACAAGAACACAAATCCGGAGTATGAAAGCACAAAACGCATTAGGAATATACAAAACTTGAATCGGATGTTCCATTTTCGCCTTCGGGTTTGTTGGATTAGAATGGCACTGTCGGCAGGAAGAGGGGGGACGAACGGCTTCGCGGCGATCCAGGGCTATTCGATATGAAGGAAGGAAAGACGGGAGTTTTCTTTGTATTTGGAGGGAGAGACGCCAACCCATTTTTTGAATTGCTTGCTGAAATGGTGAATGTCGGGGTATCCGGATCTGAGCGCAACCTCGCCAACCGGGATATCTGTAGAAGCAAGCAAGGTTTGCGCTTTCTGTAGTCTGATTTTGTTAACGTACAGAATCGGGGAAATTTTCATAATGTCATTGAAAATGTAATGGAAACGGGTGGGGGAAACCGCGAGTAAACCCGCTAATTCCTCGCGGGTAATCGGCTTGTCGATGTTCTGGTCGATGTATTCGAGAACGGCGGAGATTTTCGAGAAGTGAATGAAGAAATCCATGCTTTCCCGCTTGATTTTCGAAGCGTCCAGGATGGCGACCAGCAGTTCAAGCGCCAGCGCTCTGGCATGAATGACGGTTTTGATCGAGATTTTGTCGGAGGAGTTGCTGTCGGTAGATTCGGACAGTTGCTTTAACAAGGAAGAGATTCTGTCGCTTTCCGCTCCCGTAACGACAGACGGCACGTTGAACAATGCCAAAATATCGATATTTTGCAAAAAAGTGTAGTGAATATGCGCGTAGTGTACTTTGCCGATATCCATTCTGTACTTGTGCTTGACATTAGGGGGGACGATTAGCGTGCTTCCGCTCCGGGCCGAGACAACCTCGTTCGTTTCGTATTCGCAGAAGCATTCCCCGACGATCGGGCACACGATCACGGTATAAGGAAGAAGCCTCCACTCGTCGAAATGGATGGAAGATACCGTTTGGTTGTTGGCATGGGAAAAAATAAAATGGGAAATCGTGTTTTCGATCAAATGGGAAAAGTCATGGCCTGTCGTCATTGGCGGTCTATGCTCCTTTCGACAAGTTGTTCCGAACGCATGGTCGTTTCTTATATTAGTATAAACAAATCCAATGAACAAGGAGCTGGCCCGCATGGCAAACCAACCGTTGAAGGTCTTATTGATCTCGGGAAATGAAAATCATAAATGGCATAACTGGGAGGAAAACACGCCTCTTATTCAGGAAGCGCTTCAATCAGATAACGATATAGAGGTAACCGTATCGTTGGATATCGAAGTACTGGCCGGCGATTTGGACGGGTTCGATGTTCTTGCGTTTAACTATTGCAACTGGCACGATCCGACGGAGCTTAGCGAGCAGGCGAAAGCGAACGTGATCGGCTTCGCCGAGCAAGGGAAGGGAATCGTGATTTTGCATTTCGCCAACGGGGCGTTTAATTTCTCCTTGCCGGAGGCCGGAGCTTCCGATTGGCCGGAATACCGCCGAATCGTTCCCCGGGTGTGGAATCATCACGGAGAAAGCGCGCACGACGAATACGGAACCTTCACGGTGCGGATGCTGGACGAGTCCCACCCGATTACTCAAAGTATCGCAACGTTCGATATTCAGGACGAGCTCTATTTCAAGCAAGAAGGCGACGTGGACATTCACCCTCTCTACGCCGCGGTATCCAATCTTACGAAGCAAGAGGAGCCGCTGGCGTGGACGTCCGGCTACCGGAATTCCCGCGTATATCAGACGCTGCTCGGTCACGATCGTCACGCCTATGCCGTTCCCGAGGTTCGCGAGACGTTGAGAAGAGCCGTTCGTTGGGTTGCCCGCAAACTCTAGGATCAGGCCAGCGAGCAAGCTTCGGAGATAGATTCGCTAGGAGGCCGAAATGGGATGAAGCGCTTGTTCGCGTCCATTGCACCGGCATTTTGGCGATACAAAGCCTATTCAGGAGGATTACGAGATGAATAAATCCATTTGCGTTACGGGTGCCGACCGAGGCTTGGGCTTGGAATTGACGTTGAATTTTCTCGAGCGGGGATATACGGTATTCGCGGGCAAATATTTGGCCGAATGGAACGAGCTTGACGCGCTTGCGGAGCGATATGGCGATCGGATTGTTCCCGTTCAGATGGACGTGTCGGACGATGCCAGTATCAAACGGGCCGGAGCTTTTATCGCCGACCGTACCGACAAGCTCGATATGCTGATCAACAACGCGGGAATTCTGATCGACAGGGACGTTACCGTCTATGACGATCTTAATTTCGATCATATGATCAAGGAGTTTAACGTCAACTCGGTCGGTCCGCTTCGGATGACCCAAGCGCTAGCCGGTCTGTTGATGAATAGCGAAAGCAAGACGATCGTCAACATTTCTTCCGAGGCGGGACAAATCCGTCAGCCTACGAGGGAAGGCTGGTACGGATATTGCATGTCCAAAGCGGCGCTCAACATTCAATCCAATATTCTTCATAATCATCTGAAGAAAGAGGGAGGAAGAGTGCTCGTCATCTATCCGGGTTGGATGCAGACTTACATGAACGGTACGCTGGATACGACGGCCGAATTAACTTCCAAGCAGGCAGCAACCTATATCGCGGATACGATTGTTCGCCTTGGCGAAGCCGAAATCGAAGATCGTCCGCTGTTCGTGAACAATAAAGGCGAACAGATGGAATGGTAAGCTTGAGGCGTTAGGATGGCCAGACAATCCTGATACGGAATCTTGAAATTGACGAGCATAGACGAATGGATTAAATTTAGTTCAAAAGGGTTGCGGGGAGATATGAGAGTTGAGAAAAGGGAACTTGGAGCTCTTTAAGAAAATAAATCGGGACCTCGTATTGGAAATGATCCGTTCCCACCAGCCGATCAGCCGTGCGAAAGTCGCACAGAAACTGAACTTCAGCCGATCGACCGTTTCAACGATCGTCGACGAGTTGATCGCGAAGAAATTCGTCGTCGAAACGGGCTTGGGGTCCTCGACCAAAGAAGGCGGCAGAAGGGCGATCGAGCTTGGATTCAACCCGCAGTCCGGCTATGGCGTTGGCGTTGAACTAACGGCTACGGGGCTTTTCATCTGCATTACGGATCTCGACGGGAACGTCGCCTGGAAGGAGCAGTGGGAAACCGACAAGGATTTTAAGACGATCTACGAGTGCATTCGGTCAAGCTTGCGCAAGGCTTCGGTCTCGATGGATTCCGTAATCGCCGTCGGCTTCTGCGTCCCCGGCTTAACGAACAGCAAGGAAGGCATTGTCGTGGACGCGCCGGAATTTGGCTGGAAAGACGTTCGTTTCGTCGAAGAAATGAAAAAACATTTGGACATGCCCGTCTATATTAACAACGACGTGAACTGCGCGGCTTTGGGCGAGCGTTGGGTCGGCGGCGCCAAAGACTTGGAAGACTTCATCTACATCTACATCGGACTCGGATCCGGCGTAGGCAGCGCGATTGTCGCGAACGGAAACTTGGTGCTTGGCAAAGATTTTATGGCCGGAGAGATCGCGTATCTCATTCAGGAAGATGATGTATCCCGCAATCAGGTTAACGTGGCCGGCCAATTCGGAGTTTTCGAGAAAAAAATATCGGGAAAGTCGCTCGCCGAGGACGAGAGTTCGGTGCAAGCTTTGTTTAAGGGTTATGAACAAGGGGATCCCCGAGCCGTTCAGACGATGAACCGCTTTGTCACGCATCTGTCCATCGGAATCTCCAACATGGTCAGCCTGCTGAATCCGGAGAAGGTGATTCTCGGCGGCGAGGTTTCCGGTTATTTGCAGCCGTTGCTGGCCGAAATTCAATCTGCCGTCGGCAAGATGACTCCGATTCGGACGACAGTGGAAACCACCAGGATGGGATCGGAAGCCGGTGTTCTCGGGGTTATCGCGCATGCTTTCGACCAAGAGCAGAACGTCCTATAATCATTCCTATAAACACGTCCAGGTTCGGTTGTTCCACACGAACCTGGACGTGTTTATTTAGTTTGTTTTGTAATTGACATAACTGTGAAAGCGATTTATAATCGGTTTAGTTAGTACGTACAGACAACAAACTAACCAGAAATGCTGGATTTGCAGTGCTGAAAGAGGGATTACATGGCGAGAGATATAGAAGGACAACCATCTCGTTCCGAGCCATTATACGGCCTTGGAGTCGATATCGGCGGAACGAAAATCATGATGCTTATTGCCAATCAAGACGGAGAAGTCGTGTACAAAAAAAAGGTAAACACCTCCGAACACTTCGAAGCCATCTCCGAGCAAATTAAGGAATGCCTTCGGGATGCCGCCGTATCTTTGGACCAAGTGGCCGCCATAGGGTTCGGCGTTCCGGGAATTACGAACAGCGAAGACGGTACCGTCATAGAAGCTCCGGCTTTGAACTGGAAACACGTTCCGTTCCGCGACGAAATGCAGCGTTACTTTAACAAGCCGGTCTTCGTCGACAACGACGTGAACTGCGCGGCTCTCGGCGAACGCTGGGTAGGCTCGGCGAAGGATACGAGCGACTTCATAGTCGTGGCAATCGGGACGGGCGTCGGAAGCGCGATCATGGCGAACGGTTCGTTGGTGAAAGGCAGTAACCATATGGCGGGGGAAGTCGCCTATTTGGTCGTGGAACAAGACGAAGTCGGCCGCGAGGACAACGTCTTCGGACAATTCGGAATGTTCGAGAAAAAAATATCCGGCATGGCTTTGGCTCAGCATGGCGATTCGCCTCATTCCTTGTTCGAACAATACGTCCGAGGGGATGAAGAATCCGTGACGATCATTCATCGATTCGTAGCGGATTTATCGATGGGCATCGCTAATATGGTAAGTTTGCTTAACCCGCAGAAGGTCATCTTGTGCGGCGGGGTTTCTCAATCGTTGTTCCCGGTGTTGGAGCTTATACGCTCGAAAGTGGCGAGTTTGACGCCGATTCCCACGACGATAGAATTGACTGTCATCGGGGAGGAAGCGGGAGCCGTCGGAGCGGTCGCTCTTGCATTCGAACAAATAGGAATTCTAACAAAGGGGAGATAACATGAAGACGTACATCGGGCGCGACTACCGGGAAATGTCTCTGCGGGCTGCCGAATTGATCATTCAACATATTAAGCAGAAACCCGATTCCCTGGTTTGCTTCGCCGCGGGAAATACGCCGATCGGCACGTTCTCATGTTTAGTGGAAGCCTTGCGGAATGGCGAGGTGAACTTCGATCGATGCCGCTTCATCAGCCTGGATGAATGGGTCGGATTGAACGGCAAAGACGAAGGCAGCTGTAGACAAACGATGGACCTTCATTTTTTCGGTCCGTGCGGCATTAAAGAAGAGAACGTTCATTTCTTTAACGGAACAAGCGACAACCTGGAAGAGGAATGCAAGAAGATGGACGAGCTGATCGGATCCCACGGGAAAATCGATTTATTGCTGCTCGGCGTCGGAATGAACGGCCACCTGGGCTTTAACGAGCCCCAAGTCAGCTTTGATCTATACTCGCACGTCATTGACCTCGACTCCGTGACCAAACAAGTTTCCTCGAAGTATTTTCAAGAGGAGAAAGATCTGCAACGGGGAATCACGCTGGGGATCAAACATGTGCTGCAAGCGGGCAATGTCATCGTCGTGGTCGATGGAGAAAAGAAAGCGGAAATCATGAGACAAGCTTTGCATCATGAAGTGACGAACGAAGTTCCGGTAACGGTCTTACAGCGGCATCCGAACGTACACTTTTGTCTGGACGAGGCGGCAGCGGCATTCATTTGATCCATGAAACTGCCGATAGGTTTCAATGTACGCATCGAAATCATCATCCGAGAGAGCAAACAAATCCGATTTCAAAGGGGACACTCAAATGAACAAATGGAAAGCTAGTCTAGCCCTAAGCGCAGTATCGATCTTGGCCGCCGGCATGGTGGGTTGCGGTTCCAAAAATACGTCGGATGCATCTGGAAACGCTTCCGCATCCGCTTCCGGTTCCAATAAATTCAAGCTTACCGTCACTTCGAGCATGACCGACGAGTCGCGGGTGGAGATCATGAACGAAACGATCAAACTATTCAACCAAACGCACCCGAACGTAACGATTGAATACAATCCGAGCCCATGGTCCGAGTATGCCCAAAACCTGAAGCTAGCATTTACTTCCGGAGCGGGACAAGATATCGTTTACGTGGACGACACGATGCAGCAGATGCTGCAAAAAAACAACTATTTGTTAGATATCACCGATGAAGTGAATAGCCGGGGCTGGGCCGACAAACAAGTGCCGGGCGCTATTGAATTCCAGAACGCGCGGACTCCGGGCAAAGACTACAGCGTTCCGTTCATGACGGCTCCCGTCGTTGTTTACTACAACAAAGACATCTTTAACAAGTTGAACCTGACGCCTCCGAAAACGATGGACGAGTTAAACTCAATCATGGCGAAAGTCAAAGAAGCCGGCTACGTTCCGATGGAAAACGGCGGAATGTCCAACACGCCGAAGATGTGGTCCGTGTTTAATATGATTTACAACCAAACGTCCAAGGACGACGTTCAACAGTTCTATTTCCAAAAAGGAATCACGCCTGCATTCGAAAAAGCGATAGTTTCCGCTCTGACACAAGTCAACGACTGGCAAAACAGCGGATACTTCCGGAAAGAAGACGCTTCGATCGATGGCAACGCGGTACCTACGTACTACGCCAAAGGACAGTCTGCCATGGTTCTAGGCGGCAACTGGGACATCCCGACCTATGAGGGCACGAAAGTGCCGACGGGCGCGTTCGCTTTCCCGGCAGCAGACGCGAGCAGCCAATCGCATGCGATCGTCAACGCGACGGACGGCGGATGGGCACTCAACGCGGACCTGAGCGACGAGAAAAAACAAGCGGCTTTGGATTTCATCGATACGTTTATGAATCCGGAAATCGTCAAGCTCTGGTATGAAGGCGGTTCTACTCCGACGGTTAAGGCGGACATGTCGGGCGCCAATGCTTCCGATCTGAAGAAAGAAGTGGATCAATCGATTCAATCGACGGAAATGGGCTTCTTCTTGGACAACGCAGTGCCGGGTCTCGCGGATATTATAAACAAACAACTGCAAATGATGTCGTTCCACAAGACAACGCCCGAACAAGCATGGGAAGAAATCAAGAAAGAATACAACAAGCTCGTCCTAGTGGCGCAAGGTCAATAAGCAACCGAATAAGTAACCGACAACCGATGTCCTTTAGCCCCTTGCGGGTTAGAGGACATCCATCCTATATGATGAGGCGATGTAAGTGAAACAAGAAGCCATTCCTTATCTTAAACGCATCATTAAACGCAGAAGCCCGGAGAAGACCAATCCTCTAGCTTATTTGTTCTTGCTTCCCGCGTTTGCTATGGTGATCTGGTTCATGGTGTGGCCGGCTATGCAAACATTCTATATCAGCATGACGAACTGGGATGGCATCAGTCCTAAGCGGTTTGTCGGGATGCAAAACTATATTCATCTATTTACCGACGAGCCGATGTTCGCGAAGGCGATCAAAAATACGCTGCTTTGGGTGCTCGGCGGAGCGACGGTTCCCGTCTGGCTCGGCCTTGTTTTCGCCAACCTGCTCGTCAGAGGCAAGGTCAAGTTCACTAAATGGTATCAGCTGGGCTTTTTCTTCCCGCAGATCATTTCGTCCGTTATCGCGGCCGTCATCTGGAAGTGGATTTACGACCCGACCTTCGGGCCGCTGTCCGCGATTCTGGATAAGCTCGGGATCGCGCGGCCGGTCGCAGGCTGGTTGGGCAATCCGGATCTGGTCATGATTGCGCTGTTCGTCATTTTCGTCTGGGGCAGCTTCGGCTATACGACGATGATCTTCACCGCCGCGCTGCAGGGCGTGGATTCGCAACTGTACGACGCGGCGAACATCGACGGATGCGGGGCATGGGGCCAATTCCGCCATGTGTCGATTCCTGGGTTACGGCAAACGATCACGACGGTCGTCATTCTGATGACTATCGGTTCCTTCAGCGTGTTCGATATCGTCATGGCCACGACCAAAGGCGGTCCGGGATACAGCTCCTATGTCATCTCGTATTACGTCTATACGCAAGGCTTTATCGTTAATCGATTGGGATTCGCGGCGGCGGCCTCCATTCTGTTGACCGTGTTCATACTGATCGTCTCCAGATCCATCATTCTGATCAGGGAAAAGGACTAATGAGCTTATGACCATGACCCGATCTTCGTTGATCCGACGTATACTCGTTTATGCCGTCATGACTTGTACGGCATTGCTGACGATTGCTCCGTTCCTGTTGATCATTAGTACGTCCCTTAAAACGACGGATGAAATCAATATTTACGGACCGTTGTCTTTGCCGCATGTCGTGCATTGGGATAATTACTCCCGAATTTGGGAGGTCGGCAAATTCCTGACCTACTATAAGAACAGCGTGATCGTTACCGCGGTCGTCGTGTTGTTCGTCATCGTCTTTTCCTTACTCGGCGCTTATCCGTTCGCTTATATGAAATTCAGAGCAAAAGGAATATTCTTTCTTATCGTCCTGTGGGGACTGACGATTCCGCTGGATTTGATCATTATTCCGTTGTTCAACAACTTGAAATCGATGGGGTTGTTAAATACGATTTGGTCGCTAATCCTGCCTCAAATCGCGATGAGCATTCCGTTCGCCATATTTTTGCTGCGGGGTTTCATGAAGGACATTCCGAATGCCCTGCTTGAATCGGCCCGCATGGACGGCTCGACCGAAATGAAAAATTTGTACTATATCATTATGCCGATGTTATACGCGCCATTGGTGTCACTGATCGTATTTACGGCCATCGGGACTTGGAACAACTTTATGCTTCCGACGATTTTGATCCAGAACGATCATTTGCGGACATTGCCGGTAGGCCTAAATTATTTCCAAACGAAATTCACGATGAATTATCCGATGATCGCAACGGCGGCGATCGTATCGGCTTTGCCTGCCGCCATTACGTATATCGTTTTCCAGCGTAATATTTTATCCGGCGCCATGGTAGGGGCTTTGAAGGAATAGCGGCCTTATCGAATCGCCATCACAACTGATGCAAAGGGGTATTTAAACGATGAAAAAATTGAAAATCGCCTTAATCGGAGCCGGAAGCGTGTCGTTCGCGCTGGGTGCCCTGCAAGATATCGCGTTGTCTCAACGTTTGAACACCCAAGTCGAGCTCGAGATCGCATTGATGGATATCGATGCGGACAACGTAAAACGGACTTACGAGTATGCGAAGGAAATGTTCGATTCCTTCTCCCGTTCGGCCTCCATCTGGCAGACGACCGATCTGGAGCAGGCGCTGCGCGGCGCCGATTTCGCGATCGTCGCAATCGAAGTCGACCGTTATTTCTACTGGTCGCAGGACTTCCACATCCCGCGTCGCTACGGCAGCAAGCAAATCTACGGGGAGAACGGCGGGCCGGGATCGATGTTCCATACGCTGCGCAATCTGGACCCGATGCTCGAAATCGCCCGCATGATGGAGAAGGTATGCCCGGACGCTTGGTTCATCAACTACACGAATCCGGAAGCGAAATTGGTAGAGGCCGTCTCCAAATTAACGTCCATCAAAATCGTAGGACTATGCCACGGTCTGGACATGGGCGTACACCAGCTTTGCGAATTCCTGGAGATGAAACCGGAAGAAATCGGCTTCGAAGGCGGCGGACTGAACCACTTCGGTTTCTTCACGAAGGTGTGGGACAAGAAGACGGGCAAAGACTTATACCCTCTCTTCCGCGAGAAAGAACAAAAGGCCAACCGTCTAGCGCAGTTCGACCATATTGCGTTGTCCCGCACGATGTATCAAATTTACGGTTATTACCCGTATCCGGGAACGAACCATTGCGGGGAGTACGTCTCGTACGCGGCGGATTTCTACGCGGGCTTGTCGCTGCAATACCGCTATGACCCTATCCGGGAGCAGCTGTGGAAAAAAGGCTCAAGAACGCCGGATTTCGTCTATTGCGCGAACGGCAACAGTCTGGACAAAGGGCTGTTCGATCAGGTGCAGTCGCAAGAGGATTGGGTCAAACAAGCTTACACTTACGATAAAACGAAAGTCCAACCGAGCCAGGAGTACGCCATTCCGATCATCGAAGCGATTTTCTTCGACGACGAGATCGAGATCAACGCCGTCAACTTGCCGAACAAGGGCGCGATTAAGGGGCTCCCGGACGATATGGCGGTCGAAACGCAAGCCGTCGCGAACGGTCGCGGAATCGAACTGAAGCCGATGACGGTCGAACTGCCGACAGCGGTGATCGGGACGATCCACATTCAAGGGACGATCCACAAGTTGCTGCTCGAAGCCTACGTGGAAAAGTCCAAAACGAAGCTTCTGCAGGCGATTCTGCTCGACCCTCAGGCGCCGACGTACTATCAGGCATGTGCGATGATCGACGAGATGTGCGAGCTTCAGAAGGACATTCTGCCTGCGCTTGAATGGAAATAAATCGGCGGCGAAACGCGTTTGGAGAGGCTTGAATATGGATAACCATCAGTTACAAGCATTATTGGAATCGATGACGTTGAAAGAGAAGTTCGGGCAGCTCACGCAAATTACCGGCGAGCTGTACGTCGGCAAAGTCGACGATGAAATGGTAGAAACCGGCCCCGCTTATTCCCGGCACATGCTAGAAGGCGACTCGCTATACACGATCGGCAGCGTCATCGGCGCTTCGAGCGCCGTCATGACCAATCGTATTCAATCGGAATATCTAAGCAAATCCAGGCTGAAAATTCCTTTGCTCTTCATGCACGACGCCATCCACGGGTACAAGACGATATTCCCGATCCCATTGGGATTGTCTTGTACCTGGGATGAACGAATCTTGAGGCAAACGGCGGAGGAAACGGCGTCCGAGCTGAGGGCTGCCGGCATTCACGTGAATTTCTCGCCGATGGTCGATCTGGTGCGGGATGCTAGATGGGGCAGGGTAATGGAATCGTTCGGAGAGGACCATCTGTTGTCCGGCAATCTAGGGAAAGCCATGATCAAAGGGTACCAGAAGGTCCGGGAAGGACGCATCTCCCAAGACGGCGTAGCGGCTTGCTTGAAGCACTTCGCGGCCTACGGGGCTGGGATCGGCGGCAAAGATTATAATACCGTGGATATGTCGCACCGGGAGTTCTTCGATTACTACGGCAAGCCTTATGAAATCGCTCTGCAGGAGAAGCCTAAGTTCGTCATGACCGCGTTCAACACGTTCAACGGCGTTCCGGTGACGGCTAACCGGTGGATGCTCAAAGACGTCCTGAGGGGCCTGTACCAATTCGAGGATTTGCTGATTTCGGATTGGGGCGCTATTGGAGAGCTACGGAAACACCGCGTCGCCCGTGACGGTAAAGAAGCGGCGGAATTGGCGCTCGAAGCGGGCGTGGACATCGAGATGGTCTCTACTTTCTACCTGGAGCATTGCGAGGACATCGCGAGCCGGAATCCGGCATTGATGCAGGACGTAGATGCGGCCGTTCTCAAAGTGCTGCAGCTCAAGAACGAACTGGGCCTGTTCGACAATCCTTACGCGGACGAGTCGGCGGAAGAAACCGTCATCTTGAATGCCGGATCTCTGGCGTTTGCCGAAGAAGCGGGCCGCAGAAGCTGCGTACTGTTAAAGAACGATAACGACGCGCTGCCGTTACGCGAGGAGCATAAGAACGTTATTCTCTTAGGATCGTATGCCCGTACGCGGGAACTGCTCGGCAACTGGGCGTGCAAAGGTAAATTCGAGGATGCCTTGACGCTCGAGGAAGGCATGCGGCTGGCGGACGCTTCGCTGTCGGTGTCCGCGTTCGAAACGCTGGAAGATTGCCCGAAGGACGTGCTGGAGCGTTGCGATTATTTCGTCGTTACGATCGGGGAGCATTGGGGACAAAGCGGAGAAGGGCACAGTAGCGTCCATCTCGAATTGGACGAAGAGCAGAAACGGTTGATCCGCGCCGTGAAGCAGACCGACGTGCCCTATGCGTGCGTCTGCTTCTCGGGTCGCCCGCTTGCGCTGCAGGATATCGTTGACGATATTCCGGCGTTGCTGTGGTGTTGGTACCCGGGGACGAGAGCGGGAGCGGCCGTCGCGTCGCTCATCGTCGGCCAATCGACTCCGTCCGGCAAATTGACCATGTCTTTCCCGCGTTATTCGGCACAAACGCCTATCCACTATAACGAGTACAGCTCAGGTCGTCCGGCCAACGCTTCAAGCTACAGCAGCCGGTATCAGGACTGCGAAATCGGACCGTTGTTCCCGTTCGGACACGGGCTAACCTACACCGGAGCGACCTATTCGGACTTCTCGATATCCGGTCACGGCATTAAGGAAAATCAAGACTTGAAGGTGAACTTCAAGATCCGCAATCCAAGCCGATACGACTATTCGGAAATCGTAATTTTGTATATCGAGGATCTGGTATCCAAGGCAGCTCGTCCCATGCGCGAGATGAAAGCTTATCAAGTCGTAGATGTACCGGCTTATGGAGAAGTTAACGTCGATATGAGCCTCTCCTTGGAAGATCTGAAGTACCTCGATGCCAATCTGCAGCGTACGGTGGAACCGGGGAGCTTTCATATTTACTTGAACGATCTTGAACGGCCGGTGTTTACGATCGAGCATTGAACGGTACGCTCAGGAAGAATTGAATAATTTCCAATCGCGGAAGGAGCAAAACTTTTGTTTTGCTCCTTTTTTTTATGATAAAATTCGTTGTTTTATTTCTTAAATATAGTCATAATCTGACATGAAACGCTTTCTTTTCAGTTTTCAGGTGAATTCTGTACGATATCGTAAGGAGTATTATGACAGTCTTTCGGTTTTTTACTATTAAAGCAAAGGAGAAATAGGGGTGTACAACATTTTTGGCAGGGTAAAACAAAAATTGACGATCATGATTGTCCTCGCTTTGGCAGTATCCACAACGATTTATTCGGGGATCGCCATGGCTCAGGGCACGGCTACGTCGAAGATTTCGGCAAATTCCTCAATATCAACTTATGGAGAGGAAGTAACTTTCACGGCCACCGTTCTCGACCCAGTAATGGGCGGAACTACCCCGAGAGGTACGGTCACACTCAAGGATGGTAATCAAAACCTTATGACAGCAACATTAAC
Source organism: Cohnella endophytica (assembly GCF_003628305.1). Taxonomy (GTDB): domain Bacteria; phylum Bacillota; class Bacilli; order Paenibacillales; family Paenibacillaceae; genus Cohnella; species Cohnella endophytica. Next base: position 188,712 of record NZ_RBZM01000007.1, read on the forward strand.
TACGGCTGAACCGATCATTACGTTGGCCGATAAAAGAGCTACGATCCCTGACGGTGCGACTTCTTCTTGTTACGCTGGACCCGATACCTTCACCAGTGCTACATGTCCCATTATTCAATGGGGAGAATACACCTATCGGGCTTACAGTTATTGGACTAATGACTTGGCTATGGTCATTGTTGCTTACGACTCTTCCGGAAACATTGTTCAGCAATGGAGAAAGGACGGGGCACGTTATTTATGGCAGATTACGCTGGATGCTACAGCTCAAACCATCACCTTCTGGGGTCAAGGTAACTATACGATTACGATGGGATTGGGAGAATTCCTAAGCGCCTCGGCCTCCGCCAGCTTTAAGACGTCCGATCTGGCGATCGGTTCGCACTCCATAACGGCTGTCTTCTCGGGTGACGACAACCATGACGCAAGCGAATCGTCCGTTATGTCTTATACCGTACATTCTAGGTACACGGTGACGTATAACGGCAACGGCAGCACAGGAGGAAACGTTCCGACCAACAGCGGTTCGTATAACGGCAATAAGGTGTCGGTATACGGCAACACCGGTAATCTGGTGAAGACGGGCTACGCATTCGCAGGTTGGAACACGCAGGCGAATGGACAAGGAACGTATTACGCAGCAGGCGAAGAGGGCACAATCTCGTCCGATGTGATGCTGTACGCGCAGTGGATGAAGGTTTTAAGCATTGGAACGGGTACTTTAAGCGATCCTTATCAGATTAAAACCGGCGAGGAGCTTGATTTGGTCAGGAACTATTTGGATTCGGATCTTTATTTTAAGCTGATGTCGGATATTGATTTGAGCAGCTACGTCCAAGGATGGTTGCCGATCGGGGGTTCCGGTCAACCTTTTCAGGGGAATATGGACGGCAATGGACACAAAATCACAGGCTTGACGATTAATAGACCAGATGATTATTATGTTGGGTTATTTGGTTTTATAGGCTTTAATGCGAGCGTTAAGAATATGAAACTGGAAAATGTAAATGTTACAGGTAAAGAGGAAGTAGGCGGCTTGGTAGGCCTTAACGTTGGCGGAGAGATCAGCAACAGCTCTGCAACAGGAAGCGTAACAGGAAACGACTCCAGTGTAGGCGGGCTGGTTGGCTACAATTATTATGGAGAGATCAGCGACAGCTATGCAACAGGAAGCGTAACAGGAAACGAATCCAGTGTAGGCGGTTTGGTTGGTTACAATTATGGAGAGATCAGCAACAGCTATGCAGCAGGAAGCGTAGCAGGAAACGAATCCAGCGTAGGCGGTTTGGTTGGCGACAATGATGGAGAGATCAGCAACAGCTATGCGGCAGGAAGCGTAACAGGAAACGACTCCAGCGTAGGCGGTTTGATCGGTAGCCATTATGGAGAGGTTAGCAACAGTTATGCCACGGGACATGTTACAGGAAGCAGCGACGATGTGGGCGGTTTGATTGGCTACAGTGACGGAGAGATCAGCAACAGCTTCTACGACAAAAGTACGACGGGACAATCGGATTCAGACAAAGGCGATGGCAAAACAACTGAAGAGATGAAGATGCAAAGCACTTATGAAGATTCAAGCTGGGACTTTACAAACCTATGGGGGATAAGTTCATCGCGCAATAACGGATATCCCTACTTGCGTGCGATCCAGAAGTTTGTGACCTATGACGGGAACGGAAACACCGGCGGGATAAGCGATAAAGTCACCTCGTCGGACGGCAAACTTACGCTTCCTGTCGGCAAATCGGGCGAGGTTAGCATAGGCGATGAGATCAAGATCGTCATTCCTGCTAATGCTACCGGCAAAGAGCTGAGATTAACGATCGACAAAGTCTCCGACATACAGACGCTGATTACGAATAAGGAAATTCTGCTCAGCTCGGTATTCGAAGTTCTGAAAAACTTTACGGAAAATTTCGACAAACCTGTCACGCTCACTTTCAAATTTGATCCGAATAGCTTGAAGGGAAATGAGAAGCCGGTCGTCTTCTACTATGACGAAGCGAAGAAGGAATGGGTGAAAGTCGGCGGTACAGTGAGCGGCAACAACATTACCGTAGATGTCAATCACTTCACGAAATACGCCGTATTGGCGGCAGTCGATGCCACTCCGCTAGCGAACTTCAGCGATATTGCCACACACTGGGCCGAAGCCGGAATCAAGCAAGCGGTAAGCGCCGGCATCGTCAGCGGCTATCCGGACGGCACGTTCAAGCCGAATCGTACCGTGACGCGCGCGGAGTTCGCGGTCATGCTAATGAACGCGCTCAAACCGCAAGGAGATGGAGCGGAATTGAAGTTCACCGACAAGGAGAAGATCGGCTCTTGGGCGCAGAAGTCCGTCGCGCAGGCAGTGTACGCGGGTGTTATTAACGGTTATGAAGACGGCTCCTTCCGCCCGAATGCCGAAATCACTCGTGCAGAAATGGCTGCGATCATCGCAAAAGCTTTGGGTCAGAACGGCGGAGCGGCTGAGGCAACTGGCTTCGCGGATGATAAAGACATTCCGAACTGGGCAAAAGGCGCAGTGGCGGTCATGAAAAAGCTGGGGATTATCGAAGGCAAAGGCGCGAACCGATTTGCTCCCGAAGGTAAAACGACAAGAGCAGAGGCGGTAACGGTGCTGTTGAAAATGATGGCGCAAAAGAGCAAGTAAAGAAATCGAGAGCAAGGCTGCTTTGAGGTCAAACTCAAAGCAGCCTTGTTTTGTAATTCCATTGACCCGGATCGCTTCACTTGTGATACGCTTAACTGTATCCTAAAAAAGAGTAGGGTGGGATACTTTTGCAGAATGCATCTAAGTTGCCGTTCATGCTTCCGTTAATGTTGGATGAAATCGAAGACTCGATATTCGTCATGAAGGTGGATGACGGACAATTCAAATATTATTACGTCAACCATGCTGCAACTGAGTTCAGCGGCATTACAATGGATGAAGTCGGGCGGACTTTTTATGAAGTCAATACATTGGAAATGGCGAACTACTTGCAGCAGAAGTATTCCCGCGTATTGACCGAACGCCAAACGAATCGATACGAGGAAGGTTTCCTGCTTCCAAGCGGCAAGGTGAGTGGGGAGAGCATCTTGAACCCGATTTTTGACGAGCATGGTAACGTGGAATTCGTATTCAGCGTGACGCGGGACACTTCCGAGCGCCAAAAATATGAACACAAGCTGCGCGAGTTGGCTTATCTCGACGATCTTACGCAGCTCTACAACCGACGGTACTTGCTTGAATGTGTCGCTAGTCCGGTGTCGTTGTTTTTGATTGACATGGATTTTTTCAAAAATATTAACGATACGTTTGGACATGATGCAGGCGATGCCGTGCTGGTGGAAGTGGCGAAGCGTCTCATTCGTAATCTGGGCTCCGATCACATACTTGTTAGACTCGGCGGTGACGAGTTCATTGTCGTTTCAACCGAGGAAGGCCGTTCGCCGGCATTCACCGTCGACAAAATTAATGAAGCGTTCGAGGCACCCTTTACTGTAAAAGATCGGACGATGAATTTGAGCGTAAGCATCGGGGTAGCCGTACGGTCAGAGGAAGAAGCAGAATTGCAGATGCTGTTAAAGCAGGCGGACATCGCGCTGTACAGAGCGAAAGGCGACGGGAGAAAACGGCACCACGTCTATGAAGAAAATTCGAAGTACGATCACGTTGAAAACTTTATTCACGAACTTGAGCTATCTCATGCGGTTGATCGCGGGGAATTAGCGTTGCACTATCAATTGATCTATTGCCCGATTTCGAACACTACTGTCGGGGCTGAAGCGCTGTTGCGCTGGAATCGGACGGATCATGACGTGGTTCCGCCGAGCGCCTTCATTCCTGTTGCGGAAGCGACCGGACTTATCGTTCCGATCGGATATTGGGTTATCCGCCAAGCTAGTCAGGATTGGCATCAATTCAGGAATAAGTATGGTTCTTCCTTTAAGGTATCCGTTAATATCTCGAAAATCCAATTAATTGAACCTGATTTCGTCGATCGGCTGATTCGCATTTTGGAGAACGAGAACGTCACTCCTCAAGCGATGGAACTGGAAATTACGGAAAGTATCGTTATTCATGACGTTCGTGACGTACAGGAAAAGCTTAAACAATTAAGAGCCGCTGGTTTTACGATCGCGCTAGACGACTTCGGTACAGGCTATTCTTCGCTAAGCATGCTGACGCTGCTCCCGATCGATAAGCTTAAGATCGATCGTTCATTTATTCAGAATAGAAACGAATCGCTATTGTCGGCTATGATGCTGATAGCTAAAGCGCTAGACCTGCTTGTTATCGCAGAAGGAGTGGAAAACGCGAGTCAGTTTGACATGCTGAAGGCAATGAACTGCTGGGGGTTGCAAGGCTATTATATTAACCGCCCGATCGAACTCTCGCAGCTTCCTGATATTAGCTATAAAAGGGTCTAAGCGTTTTCTAAGCCGTGTTTATTTGCAATTTGCTCGTTTTGGTTGGGCTTGCCTTTACCCTCGGCAATCAAGTTGCGCAGGCTGCCGTTGATGTAGGTGTTCCAGGCATCAGAGCAGACGCTGTAGCATTCGTACGAGGGGACGAGGCCTACATGCGTAAAACGAACTTCTGATTTGTCGCCCTTCTTGGTGATTTCAAAGACGATGTCGGTATTTTTCCACTCGCTCTTGTCCATGACGAAGTTAAAGTAGTTGTCAATAATGTGCCAAGCAACCTTGTTACCTGGAACAAGTTCGGTGATTTCTATGGTGCAACGGTGAATGTTTTGGTAGTGGTACTTAAATTCGCCCAGTTCGTCGGTCCTTCCCTCAATTTCTTCTGACCACCATCCGCGGACGTTATTAATGGCGGCAAAGATTTCTTCAGGGCTTTGTTCTACCATAAAAGAAGTGCTGTAATTGTGATTCATGCTGGGTAGCTCCTCTCGCTATTTGTTGACTAACATCCTGAGTATACGATTCGTACTTGCAAAATGCAAGTACGGTAAAATAAATAGCCTTAACTTGCAAAATGCAAGCATGAATATTATAATCATGCTCATGAAAAAGCGATCTTCCACAGTTTGTCCAATCGTATATGCGCTCGACATATGGGGCGATCCATGGAGTCTAGTCATACTTCGTGACGTCCTTATCCATAACAAGCGGCATTACCGCGAGTTTCTTGCTTCACGTGAGCGCATCTCAACCAATATTTTGAGCGCACGGCTTCAATCACTCGTTGAAGCAGGCCTTCTCGTCAAGAGAGAAGGCGATTCAAACCGCTCACAAACGATGTACCGACCAACACAGATGGCACTTGATCTGTTTCCGGTTATATTTGCCATTATGCATTGGGGCCTCAAATACAACCCAAATACCGATATGAGTATTCCGATCATGCAGGAACTAAAAACAAACGAAAAAGGGTTAGAGCAGCGCCTTTTGCGGAATTTCGACGATATTAGCGGATTGGAGAGGTCATAATGGGAAATACGGATAAGTTTGAAATGATCGCTAATATGTATGACACTCCCGAAAGAATCCAAATTGCAAAAGTATCATCCGATGCCATTCGTGAATATTTAGTTGAGGCTAATAGTAAGAATGCCATTGATTTTGGATGTGGAACGGGTCTTGTCGGAATGAACTTGTTAAACGATTTTAATTCCATGCTTTTTCTGGATACTTCGCCGAACATGATTGATCAAATCAAGCAAAAGATTTCCGATTCAAATATTCGCAATGCAAATACATTATGCTTTGATTTTGAAAAGGCAAGTCTAACGGATTTACATGCCGACTCTATTTTTATGGCTCAGGTTTTACTCCATATTGATGATGTCGAATTAATTTTATCAAGATTATTTGATGTCCTAAATGAAGGAGGACATTTACTAATCGTAGATTTTGATAAAAATGAAAAAGTAATTTCAGATATCGTTCATAACGGATTTAATCAAGATGAGTTAACTGACCTTATGACTAAAATAGGGTACAAGAATATTCAATCCAAAACTTTTTATAATGGCAGTAAAATATTCATGGGACAAGATGCATCGATGTTTATTCTTGATTCTCAAAAATAAACTTTTAGGCGACTATTAAAATATCGAGATCAAAAAGGGCCATCCGCAAAGGATGGCCTTTAATTTCGCGATTTGGCGTTAATAGGTGGATCCCATTACTTTACCGTAACCCCAACTGTAATCTGTTATTCATCAGTTGTTCATATTCGCTTCCTATACTTTAGTCATTCCGAAGGAGGGAAGCACAATGTATCTGGCAATTCGAGAAATGAGATTTGCAAAGGCTCGGTATACGTTAATCGCTACAATTATGGTGCTTGTTGCATTTCTTGTCCTGTTTGTAACCGGGCTTGCACAGGGGCTTGCGTATGACAACGCCGCTTCCGTTAAGAATATGTCTGCAACGCATTTTGTCTTGGAAAAGGACTCTAATCACCGTTTCACCAGATCGCAGGTCGATCAGAATCAGTTAGAAAAGGCTGGCTTAATCGTTGGGAAAGAGAATGCAGAGTCGCTTGGCGTGAAAATGACAACGGTTGTTCCAACTGGAGAAACGGAGAAGATTGATGTTACTCTGCTTGCGGTTAATCTCGATGGCTGGCTGGCACCAACCGTAACAGAAGGTTCACCCATCTCGGATCAGACAAGAGATCATGTTCTTGTTGATCAAAAGCTGTCTGATTCTGGAGTCAAAATTGGCTCAATCATTGAAGATCAAGCATCGGGAATAAAATGGACCGTAAGCGGATTTGTAAAAAACGAGTCATTCAGTCATACTCCGGCTGTCTTTCTAAATAAGCAGGATTGGCTTACTCTTCAAGCTCAGACGCTCACGAGTCAAGGAACCGGATCAGCGGCGGACAGTAAAGTTTATAATGCAATCGCCGTTAAAGCTTCGAAAGAAAAAGTGAAGGAGCTTCAGTCCGCGCTGCCCAATACGGAAGTGATAAAGAAGTCCGAGGCAGTCTCTGCGATTCCTGGTTACAAAGAAGAGCAAGGCTCGCTTTTGATGATGATTGTTTTCTTGTTTGTTATCTCTGCCTTTGTGCTCGCTGTATTCTTTTATGTCATCACCATTCAGAAAACCAGTCAATTTGGTATTTTGAAAGCCATCGGTACACGTACTGCCTATTTAGCCAGAAGCGTGACGCTGCAGGTGTTAGTCTTATCGGTCGGTAGCTTGGTCCTTAGCGTCCTATTGGTTCAATTGTTTGAGGCCGTATTGCCAAGCTCCATGCCATTTCAATTAGGCTTTTCCACCCTGGCACTTACTTGCGTGTCCTTTGTAACCATGTCATTGGCCGGTTCGCTATTTTCGGTGTGGAAAGTCGCCAAAATTGACGCTTTAGACGCGATTGGGAGGACAGCAGCATGAAAAAAAGACTTATTTTACAGGAGATTACACGGACATTTGAGGATGGCGGTATCGAAAGAACGATTTTGGATAAGCTAAACCTTGAGGTGGCCGAAGGTGAACTCGTCGCGGTAATGGGCCCTTCAGGCTCGGGCAAAAGTACATTTTTGTCCATCGCAGGAGCACTTCTTGAACCAACGAGCGGGCATGTTCTACTCGATGGAGAATCCATTATCGGTAAAAACAAGCAAGAGCTTTCTGATCTGCGACTTCAAAAAATCGGGTTTATTTTTCAAAGCGCCAACTTGATTCCATACTTGAAAGTTGAAGAACAACTGGTTTTGGTAACTAAGCTTGCCGGGATGGAAAAGGCAAAGGCAACCAAACGAGCAAAAGAGTTGCTCGATAAGATGGGATTGTCGCATCGGCGAAACGCATATCCTGAGAAACTCTCAGGGGGCGAGCGTCAACGGGTAGCTATCGCAAGAGCTTTGATGAATGACCCAGCTGTCTTATTCGCAGATGAACCAACAGCAAGCTTAGATGCTTCACGAGGGCTCGATATCGTGAATATGATCGCGAAGCAAGTAAAGGATCAGCGAAAGAGCGCGGTTATGGTTACGCATGATGACCGAGTACTGCCGCTTTGCGATCGAGTGCTTTACCTTGAGAATGGAAAACTAATCGAAAAAAAAGAAACGACCAAATCCACATTTCATGTGGGGTGACGGTCTAGATATGGAATCAAAACGACCCTCCTGCATCTTTAGCAGAAGGGTCGTTTTGATTCACTTTCTCAATGCTACAGCAGGTTCTGTACGGATTAACTTGTAGCTGGCTATTATGCTAATTAGAATAACAACAACGCCTGTGGAAAACATGGATAGTAACATTTGTAAGGGGGTAATGAGGATTTCTAAATGGACGACCCTACTTATAAAATAAGTACAGCCAACGAGGACAGCATTAAAGATAGCCGACATCGCCGATAAAAGCAGATTTTCGCTGACAATCATTTTTCCTATTGTTCCTTTATTGAATCCCAAAGCGGACAGTAGCCCTATTTCCTTATATCTCGAATTTTGCAGCTTGATAAGCAGTACTGTACTTATAAACAAACCAATCGCTAGAATTAAAATAGAAACAATTAAGAACAAACGGCTAAGACTGTTGAACGTACTTTGCAAAGCTCCGACTTCTTTGGCTGAAGTTTTACTATCGATTTTATTGTCGGCAAGCATTTGGCTCACTGAAACAATATCTCCAAAGTCTTTTACATCGTAACTAATGGAATAGCATTTATCGCCATCCCTATCTTTGTAAAAATCCTGTTCAATATCGGAGCTTACGAAGAAATCATCGTAGCCTGCATTATAAATGCCGCTTATCGTAAGCGTGTATTTTTTTTCGCCGTACTTTAAGGTAAGTTCTTTACCAAGCAAATTACGAATATCATTCCCAAATTTTTTGGCAAGGCTCGGACTAAGTGCGATTTCCTGTTCGCCTGCTTTTGGCATAACACCGTAAGACATATTTTCAGTAGCCTTTGGCAGGGGGTATTTTTCTGCTATTACTTCGGTTTTATTTCCCAACCTTAAAGTAACATCGGTTATTTTGTATTGATAATAAACATTTTTGATACGCTTATCGGAATTCAGCAGTTCGTAGACGGTTCCGTCATCCTCACCTTTGATATAGCCGTTGTTAAAGGCGGTGTTCTTATCCTTAAAATCTGAAATCGACTTCTCCATCATATTCCCCGAAGATAAAGACAGCATAAATGCAAGGATACCGATGGAAATGGCCAGACTGACAGCTATATAGCGTGTGAGATGAACATTGAAGTTCTTAAGCCCTCGCTTGAACGCTGAACCCTTGACAGCCTTATTTAAGCTGAGCCCATTATTATCAGTACGATCTGTTTGAGTATCGAGAGCGTTGGCAATCATTTTTCCGTTCTCGATATGAATGACGTTATCTGCAAAGCTGCAAATCTTCTGATCGTGAGTAATGACAATAACCAAACGGTCCTTCGAAATTCCTTTTAAGAGCTCCATAATATCATTGGAGTTGCTACGGTCTAATGCTCCTGTCGGCTCATCAGCCAGCACAATATGAGGATTGCGAATTAACGCTCTTGCAATAGCAGCTCTTTGCTTTTGACCGCCCGAAAGATTTTCGATTTTTGCATCCTTCTTTTGCGATAATCCCAGTTTATTTAACAGTTCTTTGGCATTTTTTTCGTTTTCCTCTTCGCTTGAAGGATTCAGCTCGCAAGCAAGCAAGATATTTTCTAGTACGGTATATCCGCTTAAAAGATGGTAGTTTTGAAAGATAAATCCGATATGATCTCTGCGATATGAACACAGTTCATCGGCGTTCAGTTTGCTGATCGAAGTACCCCAGACCGTAATATCACCGCTGTATTGGCTGTCGAAGCCTGCAATCATATTAAGCAGAGTGCTTTTACCAGAGCCCGATGCGCCTAAAAGACAAATCAGTCCTTTGCTTGGCAAGGTAATGCTTGTATTATCAAGAATTATTGAATGATCATATCTTTTACTAAGGTTATTGATCTGAATCATTATCGGTCACCTGTCTTCAAAGCAATGATTGTATGGGTCTTTAGGATGGCAATAGCTGTTGTCATGTAAGCCACAACGGCTACTAAAGCAATCAACAGCACGCCCGTTAACAACATCTTTGAATTAAGAATACTTGCGCTGAACAAGCCTCTGGTAGCTATATTGATAAGTGGCGATGTAATAAGCATTAACAGAGATGCCGTAAGGGTTTCTGTTATCCTTTCCGACAAGTTAAGCAAGTTCAAATGAGCATGATTAAAGCCGCTGACTTTATAAATTGCAAATTCTCTTTTTCTCATAAAACCTGTGATAAGGAAGATGGCAATAACCATAACGACAGAAAAAATTCCTATGATCACACTTGCAGAACCTGACTGTTCGGTCGTTTGCTTATTTAATCTAACAATATCCTCCACAAGTTCAAATCTGCCAAGAGGGACTATGCCTGCTTCGTTAAGCTCGTCTTTAATGGAAATCATATCAGCAGGGGTCTTGGCTCGAATAAGAAAATTCATTGTGTTCTTTTTTATTTCTGCTTGTTTTCTCATATCATCAAGTGCCGCTTTGCTGAAGAAGAAAGAGTCATCAACGGTGTACTCTGTCATTTTGCCTTCATATTCATAATAGACAGTCGTATCTGCAACGCCTACTATTGTTGCGGTTATGGATGCGTCTTTTAATACAGGCTCACCGGAGTCCCAATTGTACATCTTGCTGCTAAAATCAATTTCTTTCCCTATAGCTTGCTCGTTTGATATTCCCAATGTTTTAACAAAACCTTCCGGGACAACAACCTCGTTAACTTTGCCTGTAGGCATTTTTCCTGCTACCAGCTTATTGATTGAAGGAGTACTGCCTGTGCTTTGTACTGTATACTCTTTGCCGCTAACCGTTACTTCTATATCATTAAACGCTTGTAAAAAAGCAGTAAAATCAATACGCTTATCGCCTACATATTTATCATATAAGCCGCCAATATCCTGCGTTACATTAGCGTTCGGCTGTTCTTCCTTATTACCGCCCGTTCCTCCCGCACTCATAAAGCTGCCAACTATACTAATATCTTTAAGTCCTTCGCCATACGTATCAATCAGCTTGTCGAACTCGCCCTGACTGCTGCCCCCGATTGTCCCGCTTACAGTCGTAAGACATAATACTCCTGCAACCATTAGAGCAAGGGTTGATATTATAAATCGCCCAAATTTACTTTTAACATTCGATTCGGTGAGTGCAATAGCATTTTTGATAGATAAGGAATGACGCTCATCGTATTTAAGACCTGCTGTTTTAGTTACAATTTCTTGTGGCGACGCAATCAATTCTCCCTTATCCAAGTTAAAAATGTTTGATTTATTATCAATTAAATTGGCATCATGGGTGACAACTATAACTGTTCGGTTTTTAGAAATAGCTCTCAAAATATCCATTGTTGTTTTTGCGGTTTTTTCATCCAAGGCACTTGTTGGCTCATCAGCAATAATAACCCGTGGATTTTTCATAAGCTCTCTTGCGATGGCAACGCGCTGTTTTTGACCGCCTGAAAGATATTTCACTTTTTGATGTGCAAGGTCAAATATTTTGAGGTCTTTTAGAATCGTTTCAGCGTTCTTTTGATTTTGATTATTTTTTAAATACCGTGGTACCAACACATTGTCTAAGACCGATAAATCTTCGAGTAAATTAAAGTCCTGCCAAATAAATCCGAAAATATTGTTGTAATAATAGCTTTTTTCATTGGAGGTTAATTCTTTAATGCTCTTCCCGCAAAAGTAAGCCTCGCCATCGAAATCTTGCTCCATACCGCTGATGATTTTCAGTAGAGTCGTTTTACCGCTGCCCGAAGCGCCGACTATAAAATGTAATCCTTTTCCCATGGCAAATGAAATATTATTCAATGCGAATTCGCCGTTATATTGTTTGGATACATTCTTGATTTCAAACATTTGTTTTGTTCCTCCTAAACTTGATGGAACCATCGTATAACAAACGATGTTAAATCCCTGTTAAGTGATATTCTTTGTATCAAATGCTTAACATTGATTTAACCTAATCTTAGGTACAATAGTAAAAGAGGTGATTTGCGCATGAGGATCCTTATTGTAGAGGACGAGCTTGATTTGCAAGAAGCGATTGCAGACGGGCTTAGAATAGATGGTTATGCAGTTGATACCTGTGACAACGGTGAAACTGCTTACGAGCTTTTATATGAAGTAAATTACGACTTGGTTGTACTTGACTTAAACCTCCCGCAATGGGATGGGCTTGAGGTTTTAGCTAAGATACGAGATGAAAAGCCTGAATTAAAGGTACTTATTCTCAGTGCAAGAAGTAGTGTTAATGACAAAGTAAAGGGTTTAGACATAGGTGCGAACGATTATTTGGCGAAGCCATTCGATTTTGCCGAGTTGGAAGCAAGAATACGTAATTTGTTAAGGCGAAAGTTTGTGCAAGAAAGTAATATGCTTTCCTGCGGCGCAATAAAAGCGGATTTATCAAAGCGTATTGCAGTTGTTAATGAAAATGATATATCGCTTACAAAAAAAGAATTTGCATTGCTTGAATATTTTTTGCTTAACAAGGATAGAGTGGTTAGCCAAGAAGAACTGATTGAACATGTTTGGGATCAGAATGCGGATAGCTTTAGCGGTGCCATTCGGGTTCATATTGCAACTCTCCGAAAGAAGTTAAAAGCGGTTTTAAACTACGACCCCATTGGAACGAAAATCGGCGAAGGATACTTGTTTGCAGTTAAGGGGAGTGATATTCATGCTTAGAAAAATGCCAATTCGACTGCGACTCACGGTTATGACCGTTGCGCTTTTGACCGTGTGTTGCGTAGGTCTCACCTTAATACTTAATTTTTCTGCCGATACAATGGCTACAAGGATTGATGCAACTTTGGTAACGCCGGCGAAAAAGTTCGGCGAAGATGGACGGGCTGTTGAAAGCCCTCAATCACCGGCAAGTATCATGATCCCTGCCGTTCCAACTGTAGATTCCCAAAGAGCAAGAACAGATTTTAGAATGGAAAGCCTGGTTTATATGATTACGGTTATTGTTGGCGGCGGATTCTTAACCTACTATATTTCGGGCAAGGCACTAAAGCCTCTTAATACGCTAAATGGTCAAGTGAAAAACATAAATGTGCATAATCTCTCCGAAACATTATCCGTGCCGTCTACAAAGGATGAAATTGCAGAGCTTACTGTAACATTTAATGAAATGACGGATAAGTTGGATAATGCTTTTATGATGCAAGGAAGATTTTCCGCTAGCGCCGCCCACGAGCTTAGAACCCCTCTTGCCGTGTTACAAACAAAGGTTGATGTCTTTAAGAAGAAAAAAGATCATACAAACGAGGAATATGATGCACTTATTTCCGTTATTGAAAAGCAAACCCATCGCTTGAGAGGACTCGTCGGTGATCTGTTGGATATGACGAATATGGACGATAACGGTGAGCAAAGCAGCATTTGTTTAAAGGATATTTTCGAGGATATGATTTCCGAGCTTTCTCACGTAGCTAAAGAGAAAAATGTTGCACTGATCTTAGATTGTGATAATAGCATTGTTACTGGAAACACCGACTTATTGTATCGTGCGTTTTACAACCTTGTGGAAAACGGAATTAAGTACAATATGGACGGCGGCACGGTTGAAGTTATTGTAAACGGACTAAGTAAGGATCAGGTTTCAATTCAGATTAGAGATACAGGCATCGGCATTCCCGAAACAAACAAAAAGCATATATTCGAGCCTTTTTATCGTGTCGACCAATCACGCTCCCGCCAAGTAGCAGGTGCAGGCTTAGGTCTCTCGATTGTTGACAGTATTATCAAAAAGCATCAAGGTTCGCTTACTGTTACTGATAATGAAAATGGCGGAACTTGCTTTAGCGTAATCTTAGCGTATAACCGATCGTGATACACCGTGGGGGGAAACAACGGGGTTTTTTTCTATCCAAAACGGGAAACGTTTATATTGAATCATTTTTGGTATAATATTTGGTAGATAAAGAAGGTTAAATTTCTGTTTTAGCAAATAGCGAGAGAAAACGAGGGATGGAAATGTCGTATGTTGTTGATTTTACAAATGTATCTACGGTTGGTTTAGAGTCTTCTCCTGTAGCAGAAGCGCTTGCCGGTTTGCGTGCGAATGAATCCCGTTACTTTATGAACAAATACAAACATGAATTTACGGTTGTACCGGCTAGCGAAAGTCAGGAGAACCTGGATTACGTAAACCGTGTTTTGAAAGAACGCGATATTGCGTTTGCGGCCAAACCTTTGGAAACGTCGCGTTTTCAAGTGGAAAACATTCAATTTACCTACGTCTTTTATGAGGATGGTCTCTCGGTCAATGTCATGTACACGGTTGATGACCCTAAGAAGCGGGCCGTTGGTTTTAAGCTTTCCGAGGGGATGGAGGTACCACAGGAGTTAGCCGAGAAGTTTAAGTTCGCTAGGCAGAAGTCTAAATTAGCCGGAACGATTCGGGGTTCGTTTTTTGTAATTAAAGGACAATATTAAAGTCACTTCTCTATTTTGCAAAAATGCGAGATCAAAGAAAGGGCCATCCTGCAAAAGGATGGCCCTCAAGCTGTCGAGAAAGCCTCGACAGCTTTTCTTATGTTTAAATCGTTTAATGAGACCTACAGGTCCTCTCGGATGTCCTTTCGGTAATGTCCGGGCGTGGTACCCGTAATCTTCTTGAATATGCGGATAAAGCTGTTGACGGACGTATATCGCAGCTTCTCCGTGACGGCTTGAATCGAGCGGTTCGGATCGGCCAGAAGCTCTTTGGCGATGCCGATCCGGTATTGGATGACATAGTCGACGAAGTTGATGTCCTTCGTCTTCTTGAACGCACGGCTAAGCTGCGACGCGCTTAGTCCGACGAGCTCGGCGCACAGCTGCAGCGAGATGTCCTCGTCGTAATGGGCGTGGATATACGCAACGACCTCTTCGACCTGTTGCGACTCCGGATGCGCCTCCGGCTGCGGCGGGGTCAGCTTGTCGAAGAAGTGCCTGCGGAAAAAAGTCGCGATCTCTCGCAGATTGCGCTGCTTCTCCAGCTCCATCGTCAAGTATCGGCGGTTGACCGGTTCCATGAGCGCGTTCGGCTGCTTATTTACCGAGTGGATCATCGCTCCCAGAAGCTGCGAGCAATAGGTTTTGAGAGCTTCGGGAGTGAGCGCGCTGTCGTCGCGCAGCCATTGAATCAACTGATCGAATCGCTCCAATGCCTCCTCGTGCCGGAAGTCCTGAAGCGATTGCAGAATAAGGTTTTCCAACTCGACGAGAGCATCCGCCTGGCCGGAGACGGCCGGGTCCAACTCATCGCTGATGATTACCTTGTTGGCGCCCAGCGTAAAGCTGTACCGAAGGGCATGCCTCGCTTGCAGGAAAGCTTCGTGGATGCCTGATAGGCCGGATTCGGAGAAGCTGACCGAGATGACGCAATTCAGCTTCAGATAGGTTTGAATGGCATGAAGCAGCTCGCCGGCATAGATGCGGGCAAGGGGCGGCGCGGTCGCTTCCGGCTGATTCAATACGGCGAACAGGCCGGGCTGGATCATCATGATTCGCGTGGTGCCTTGCTTGCGCATAATTTCTCCCGCGATGTTCTCCACGGCAAAGTAGAACAGGAACTGATCTTTACGCGAATAACGGCTTTCCATCTGCTGCGGATCCACTTCAATCAGATACAGGCCGATCGGGTTGCGGTCGAAGGGCTCCAATTGCACGGATCTGCTGCTCGCGTTGAAGTTGCCGAGCAGCAGGCTCATTAAGCTGTAGTGCTCGGCATGCGATAGATACATCTCCACGTCTTTCTTCAGAAGATCATTGCTCTCTTCCACATTTTGTATGTAATCCGCAATGAAGTGGAATTCATCCTTGAGAGCGGTTCCGCTTTGCATCTTGAATACGCGCTGCGTAAGCTTATGGACCGGTCGGTAGATCGTTCGGGACGTCCGGATCGCGATGATAACGGCCACGATGATGAAAGTTACGCTGACCCCGAGCAGCCAATTGCGCAGCTGATAGGTCTCTTTATGAACGAGAGCGACCGGCAGAATCGAGACGTAGTACCAGTCGCGGTTGCTGGAATAGACCGCATTGATCAGCGAAAGCTTGCCGTCCAGATTAAACGTAATTCGGTGGTTGGCCAGGTTCCTTCCCTCGGCCAGTTTGGCCATCAGTTCGGGAGATTCGATTCGGCTGCCCACCTTGGCCGGCTCGGAGTGCATGACCACATAGCCGGACGGGTTGACCACCAAATAGGTTGCGGGATCGATCTCGTTCGCTTTGAGCTTGGCGCTTAACGATGCGGCGTCCAAGTAAACGATGAAGACGCCCTTCACCCCTTCCGAGCTGGCATGATAGGTAGGTCGGATAAAGGTAATGACGGGCCGTTTTAACCGCGTGTTGAGCTCATTGCGCGTGTCGATCCAGGCGCCGTAATGGGTTAACGTCAACGAGGTGCGCAGTGCGACCGGGTCGAGAAATTCGCTCGGTTGCATCAGGGAGCCGCCGGAGGTAACGATTTTGCCGTAGGGGATGTTGTAGAAGTCGATCTCCGCTACATTCTCCATGCCGCTGCGCAAATTCGTCAGCACGGAGTACAAATCATTAACCAGGCGGAAGTTCTGATAGGTCAGATCTTCCTGCGTAAACCGGTCGAGCGCCGAATTGGCGTAAGTATACTGCAGCATAAGCTCGTCGAACTTCTTGAACTGCTCGTTCATTTCTTTCTCGACCTGATTGAGGAACACCTGGTGCATTTGGTCCGTCTGGTCGCCGATAATCCGATTGCTGATGAATGACGACGCGATGGCCGTGATGGCTACAGGAATGCTGGATAGTAGAATGAGGGAGACAAGAAGCCTATTCTTCAGCTTCCATCCCGAAGTCAGAGGGGCCAGCATTCGCCTTAGTCGGCGCCATGGATGATGATCCATTCTCAGTCTCCTTATTCGCTTCGCATGATGGCGCTTGTAGTATAACATAAGCCGGAACGGTTCTAGGAGAACAATTGACAAACCCTTTTTGCCGAAAATGACGGCGCTTGCAAAAAAAGCGTACGACCAGGAAAAACGCCGTAACGGCGCGGTTTTTCATACGCTTTATTTGCTGCAAGAACGGTGGGTTGCCGGGGGCGGAATTCGCTGGCTATCATAAGGGCGAAAGGGGGGAGACGCAATGACAAACAGGAAAGGAGCTTCCAACTCAGGATGGCAGCACGTATCGGAAATATCAATAGAAGACATGACGGATGGCGGCGGCGCTTTATTAGTGAACGATATTTATGGCTGATGGCACTGCCGGGACTGCTCTATTTTCTCATCTATAAGTACGTCCCGCTGATGGGGGTCGTCATAGCCTTTCAGAAATACAAACCCGTTCAAGGCTTCCTCCGCAGCGATTGGGTAGGCTTGGACAACTTCCGGCGCATTTTCGACACACCGGAAATCGAAAAGTACTTCATCAACACGGCGATCATCAGCTGTTATCAGATCGTGTTCGCCTTTACGGTGCCGATCGTCATTGCGATCATGCTCAATGAGATCCGCAGCGCGGCATTCAAGAAGATCGCGCAGACGCTTCTGTATCTGCCGCACTTCTTATCCTGGGTCGTGGTCGCCGGAATCTTTTACCTGTTGTTCCAAAGCGATGGGCAGATCAATCATTTGCTCGTTTCTTGGGGGCTTCATCCGATCAACATTCTCTCCAACAAGGACAATTTCCGGGCGATGCTCGTCCTGCAGGTCATCTGGAAGGAATCCGGTTGGGGCACGATCATTTATTTAGCGGCCCTAACGGGGATCCCCCCGGAGCTGTACGAAGCGGCTAAGATGGACGGAGCCGGGAGGTTGCGGCAAATCTACCATATTACGTTGCCCGGCATCCGCTCCACGATTTTAATTCTATTTATCCTCCGGCTCGGCTCCGTGTTGGACGTCGGCTTCGAGCAGATTTACCTGATGCTGAATGCGTCTGTCTCGGATGTTGGAGAGGTGCTGGATACGTACGTGTACCGAATGGGCGTCGTGAACGGCGACTTCAGCTTCACTACTGCCGTAGGGTTGCTGAAAGGGCTGGTCGGCATGATGCTGATCGTAACGGCGAACCGGCTGGCGCGGGCATTCGGCGAGAGAGGCGTTTATTAACACTTGATTCATCCAGTTCCATATATCGCGAGAGGCGGGTCACTATGAAGATCGGAAAAGGATTGAGAATTGCGACGGCATTGATGTTGACGGGAGCGATGCTGACGGCGTGCGCCGACAAAGGTACGGACAACAGCGCCGGAAATTCGAGCGGCAAGTCGTCAGCCGCGGCGGAGAAGAAGTACAAGATCAGCGCCATGACCATTCTGTACGGCGCGGCGCCTCCGGATAAGAGCACCGGCAAGAAAGCAATCGAGGATCGTTACAATATCGAGTACAACTACATTCCTGTCGCTTCCGGCGAATATAACAACAAGCTGGGCGTCACGCTCGCTTCGGGAGACGTTCCCGACGCGGTGTTGTTTCCTTATCTGGATGCCGTTTACTTCAGTTCGATCAACAGCGGGCAATTTCTTCCGCTGGAATCTTATATGAGCGACAGCGCCAAGTACCCGAACCTAGCCGCGTTGCCGAAGGACGTCATGGACTCGTTGAAGAGCAACGGCCACATCTACGGCGTTCCCCGGCTGCGCGGTATTCCGGGAGCGACGCTTGTGCTTCGCAAGGACTGGCTGGATAAGCTCGGGCTTCAGGTGCCGACCACCTACGACGAGTTGTACGATGTCATGAAGGCATTCAGCGAGAAGGATCCGGACGGCAACGGCAAGAGGGATACCTACGGTCTCGCAGCGGGCGTCAGCAATGGCTTCCCGTTTATCTCGCTGATGGCGGCCATGCATGCCGGCCCTAGCGTCGGTTGGGTCGAAGACGGTCAGGGAGGCATCGTTCCCGGCGAATTCGCCCCTAATAACAAGTTGGCGGTAGGCTACTTGGCCAAGCTTTACAAGGACGGACTGATTGCACCTGATTTCGCGATCAAGAAAGACGCGCAGATCGAGGACGACTTCCTGCTAGGCAAGGCAGGCGTCGTTGGAAACTGGGGTTACACCGCCTTTAACAAGGATCGCCTCGAGAAGGCGAGAGCGGTCGATCCTAAGTTTGAATTGGTGGCGATTCCGCCGCTGAAGGCGCCGGACGGTTCGGAAGGCGGCTATGTGAAAGGGGCGGGCTTCTTCGGCGTCTTCGCGCTGAACAAGGAGCTGGAGAAGGACCCTGGCAAGCTCGACAAAGTGCTGCATATGCTCGACGATCAGCTTGGGGAGGAAGGAGCTACCTTCTTCAAGTGGGGCGTGGAAGGCGTTCACTACAAGGTCGAGGACGGCCAGAAGGTCGTCACCGATCTCGGCAAGACCGAGGGGCCGAACCAGTACCAGATGGTAAATCACGCCAACGAGGGTGACTGGATTCTGGTCTCCGCCGACACGCCGGAGACGACCGCGTTGAAGCAGAACTCGTTCGCGGTCGCCATGCAGGGCAAGCCGTACACCTCTCAGGACATCGGTCTCTATTCCGCTACGAACGCGGAGAAGGGGGCCGAACTGACGCAGAACGTCGTCGATGGCCTCGTAATGGTCATAACGGGTCACAAGACGATCGATTATTTGGATCAAATGTTCGAGGATTGGAAGAACAGGGGCGGAAGCAAGATTTTGACCGAGATGAACGAAGCATGGAAAGCCAGAAAGTAAGGCGCCACCATACTACATTCCGAACGGGAGGGCGGGGAGCGTCCCTGTCTTCCCGGTCTCCCGCAAAGGTGGATTTGCCGTGAATACATCCAAAAAGTCCAGCTATTTCTTCTATTCGGCGAATATGTTGCTGCTTGCGATGCTTGCCCTTCTGTGCGTGCTGCCGATCGTGAATGTGGTCGCGATGTCGGTGGCCTCGCTGCAGGACATTGTGTCGGGCAAGTTTATTCTATGGCCGAAGCATCTTGACTTCAAAGCATACAGCTATATTTTCAACACCGGAGTCTTCTTCTCGTCTCTCAAGAACACCGTTTGGATTACTGCCGTCGGAACCTTCGTCAACTTGGCCGTAACGACGCTACTCGCGTACGTCTGCTCGCGGCAGCGGTTCAGCGGCCGGCGAATGATCCTGTTTATGGTTCTGTTCACGATGCTGTTCAGCGGAGGCATGATTCCGACGTATCTGGTCGTTAAAGCGACGGGACTGATGAATTCGCTCTGGGCGCTCGTCGTTCCGTCCGCCGTGTCCGCGTTCAACATGCTTGTAATGAGGGAGTTCTTCGAATCGATTCACGAGAGCATTATCGAATCCGCCACAATTGACGGTTGCAACGATTTAGGCGTCTTTTTTCGTATCGTGCTGCCGCTCTCCGTTCCGTCGTTGGCTACCTTTACGCTGTTCTATGCGGTCGGTAACTGGAACCAATACTTCGCGGCCATTTTGTATCTGAACGATTCGTCGCTTTGGCCGCTGCAGATTCTGCTCCGGCAAGTGGTGTTGATCGGGCAGAGCGACATCTATTCCCATCTCGACTCCGGCGAGGTGATTCCGCTGCCGGTCTCGACGCAGATGGCGACCGTCGTGTTGGCGTCGGCTCCGATTGTCGTGCTGTATCCGTTCCTTCAGCGCTACTTCGTGCAGGGGCTGACATTGGGAGCCGTGAAAGGGTAGCCGACTAAAGGCATTCAAAGACAGAAAACGGAAAGGAATTCCAATTCGATTCCGGAGGTTATCGATATGGCAGGCAAGGTTTATAGGCTGATGTCGCTTATAGTGGCGCTGACTACGATGACTTGGGGGGGCGGCGACGCCAGGCCCGGATTCGCGACGGCCAACAGAACCAGGTGGCGTTCAACAGCAGGGAGGCGACGAGCAATGCACCGCAGCTTGTACTTCAGTAAGGGGGCGACATCTTGCTGACCGAACGCTATACGCCGGAGGAGCTGTTTTCCGTGCTTCTGCCCGGGCAGCGCTTCCGGCCCTTTCCGACGGCGGAAGACCGTTCGGCGTGGGAGACGATCCCGGAACGGCTGCGGACGTCCTGGCTGCGGGAAGGAGAAGCCTTCCTCGGATATCGCTGGCCTTCGCTGCTGGCATCGGACTTTCTGGCGTTCGCGAGAACCGGCAGCCGTCATTACGACTCCCTGCATCTGATGCGCCGGTCGGTTCTCGGTTGTCTGGTCATGTGTGAATGCATCGAAGGCAAAGGCCGGTTTCTCAACGACATCGCGAACGGCGTCTTCGTTCTGTGCGAGGAGACTTCCTGGTGCCTGCCGGCGCATATGAGCCTGTCCCGCGACGGCGAGGGGCTGGGACTGGCGGACTCGGATGACCCCGTCGTTGACCTGTTTGCGGCAGATACCGGCGCGCTTCTCGCAGGAACCGCGTACCTCCTGCATGATCGGCTGGACGGCATTAGTCCGCTCGTCTGCCGCCGTATCCGACAGGAGGTCGAGAAGCGAGTTCTTGGCCCCTATGAGTCGAGAAACGACTTCTGGTGGATGGGATTCTCCGGGCACGAGCCGAACAACTGGAATCCCTGGTGCAACTCGAATGTGCTGGCTGCCGTCCTTCTGCTGGAGGAAGACCAGGAGCGTCGGGCTCGGCTGACGCATCGCATCATGAGCAGTTTGGATCGCTATCTCGACGTGCAATACGCCGACGGAGGCTGCGACGAGGGGGCGACTTATTGGAATGTTGCGGCGGGGAGCCTGTTCGACTGTCTGGAGCTGCTGTACATGGCGACCGATGGGGCGATCGGTTTGTATGACCGACCGCTTATCCG
This sequence comes from Cohnella endophytica, assembly GCF_003628305.1. Classification (GTDB taxonomy): domain Bacteria; phylum Bacillota; class Bacilli; order Paenibacillales; family Paenibacillaceae; genus Cohnella; species Cohnella endophytica. The sequence continues at coordinate 210,466 of NZ_RBZM01000007.1, forward strand.
CCGGCTGGGCCAATATATATCGAAGATGTCGATCCACGGAGCTTATTACGTCAATTTCGCGGACGGATCGGCGATGCCCCAACTTGATTACGCGCTCATCTATCGGTACGGTCGCCGCATCGGCGACCCGTCTATGACGGCGCTGGGATTGGGCGGGAAACGAGCGTCGGATTCGGTCTATGACAGCGGCCGCATCTTCTTCCTGTTCCGCGAACTCGCCGGAATCGAACTGGCTGCAGAGCTGGAGCGGGAGCGGGACCGGGACCGAGGGCTGGCGGAGCAGGAATTAGAGGCGGAGCCGTCATACGAGTTGAACGGGTGGCTGGATCAGATTCAGGTCATGACAGCCCGGGAGCGCTCCGACCGCTTGGGTTTGTACGTAGCGGTTAAGGGCGGCCATAACGGGGAAAGCCACAACCATAACGATGTCGGACAGTTCGTCGTCTATGCGGACGGGGAGCCTTTCCTCATCGATGCGGGCGTAGAGAATTATTCCGCGCAGACGTTCGGCCCCGGCCGCTATGACATCTGGACCATGCAGTCCGGTTATCACAATCTTCCTACCGTAAACGGGTATGACCAGAAGGCGGGCAAGGCGTTTCGGGCTCGCGAGGTGTCATACGAAGCTACCGAGAGCGGAGCGCGGATATCGCTGGATCTGGCGGGAGCTTATCCACCGGAGGCGGGCTTGCGGGAGTGGCGAAGAACGGTCGCGTTGCATCGCGGGTCGAACGCCTTCGTCGAGCTGACTGAACAATGTCTGTTTGCCGGGACTCCGGAGTCCATCGTGCTGAACTGGATGACGTGCAGGCCGACGGACTTGTCCATGGACGGGGTCGTTCGGCTACTCGGCAAGGAGGGGCGAGAGCTGCGGCTGGAATACGACGTGATGCTATTCACCGTTTCGGAGGAGCGGATGGATATTCGCGATTCGCGGTTGCGGGCAGTGTGGGGCGATCGGCTGTTCCGGATCCGGATGGAGCTCTCCCGCCGATCCCCGCGCGTCGAATGGACAATCAAGATCAGGCAAGGCGCGGCGGGTCCGTAACCGCGCGCTCGCTGTTGCAGGGAGGATAAGCAGATGCCTTTACTAGACAAACCGCTCGAGCAATTGAGAAGTTACGAAGGAATCAATCCGCGTCCGGATGACTTCGACGCTTATTGGGAACGGGCTTTGACCGAGATGAGAAATGTTTCTCCGGACGTCGAGCTGGTACCGAGCGCTTTCCAGGTGCCGTTCGCGGAATGCTTCGACTTGTATTTCACCGGTGTCCGCGGGGCGCGCATCCATGCGAAATACATCCGGCCGAGAGCAGCGGCAGAGCCGCATCCGGCCGTCGTCCAATTCCACGGCTATACGATGCATTCGGGTGACTGGCAAGATAAGTTGGGCTATGCCGCGCTCGGTTTCTCGGTGTTCGTGATGGACTGTCGCGGACAAGGAGGCCGTTCGGAAGACACGGGAGGCATAAAGGGGAATACGCACCACGGACACATAATCCGCGGCCTGGACGATGAGCCGGACCTTATGTTGTTTCGCCATATTTATCTGGATTCGGCCGAGCTTGCGGGCATTGCGATGCGAATGCCGGAAGTCGATCCGCAGCGGGTTGCGGCTATGGGAGGCTCGCAGGGTGGCGGTCTCGCGCTCGCTTGCGCGGCGCTGGAACCGGGCATTGCGCGAGTCGCTTCTACCTACCCGTTCCTAAGCGATTACAGGCGGGTGTGGGAGATGGATATGGCTAAGGATGCTTACGCGGAGCTGCGCACTTACTTTCGCCTGTTCGATCCGCTGCATAAGCGGGAAGAGGAAGTGTTCACGAGGCTGGGGTATATCGATATCCAGCATCTGGCGCCGCGAATTTGCGGAGAGGTGCTCATGGGTGTCGGCTTAATGGACGCGATCTGCCCGCCTTCCACGCAGTTCGCGGCCTTCAACAAAATCAAAGCGCCCAAGCAGATGGACATTTACCCGGATTACGGTCACGAGGGGCTCCCCGGCTTCCCTGACAGAGTCCTGCAATTTCTGTCCGGAATATGACGAGGAGAGACGACGGATATGACGATATGGAAATCCGCGCTGGAAGATGCGCTGAACAAGACGCGCCGCAATATTGACCGGTTTGGCGATCATTTCCCGCACGTCGGAGAGAACGGCAAGTACTTGCTGAACGATAATACGGAATGGACGAACGGCTTCTGGTCCGGCATTCTGTGGCTTTGTTACGAATACAGCGGCGAGGATGTCTATCGGGAGGCGGCGAGAAGCGCCACCGACCGCTTTCGGGATCGGTTGACGGCGGGGACGGCGCTGGAGCACCACGATATCGGCTTCCTCTATTCGTTGTCGGCCAAGGCCCAATGGATTTTGGAGAAGGACGGCGCCGCCCGCGCGTTAACGCTGGAGGCTGCCGAGACGCTGATGAAGCGTTGGCGTCCCCGCCCGGGTCTGTTGCAAGCATGGGGAACGGAGGGCGACAACGAGAACGGGGGTCGGATTATCATCGACTGCCTGATGAATTTGCCGCTGTTATATTGGGCTTCGCAGGTTACGGGAAACCCCGCTTATCGCGAAGTGGCCGCAGCGCAAGCGGATAAGAGCCGCCGTTTTCTCGTCAGAGGAGACGATTCGTCTTACCATACCTTCTATTTTAACCAAGAGACGGGAGAGGCGGTGCGGGGCGGCACGCATCAAGGCTTCGAGGACGGCTCTACATGGACGAGAGGCCAGGCGTGGGGGGTTTACGGATTCGCCCTGTCGTACCGGTATACGCATAACATGTCGTACCTAGAGACGTCTTTGCGAATGGCGCGCTACTTCCTAGAGCGGTTGCCCGAGGACAACGTCGTTTATTGGGATTTCGACGCACCCGAGACACCGGAGACGAACCGGGACAGTTCCGCTTCCGCCATAGCGGCTTGCGGCATTTTGGAGCTGCTCGAGCATCTTCCGGGCGATAATCCGAATCGCGCTTATCTGGAGGATGGCGTGCTCCGTTCGATGAAGGGCCTGGTCGACCGGTATTCGACGCGGCATCGACCTGACGCGGAGGGCCTCATCGAGAGGGGCTCCTACAGCGTTCGATCCGGTCTGTCTCCGGACGACTATATGATCTGGGGCGATTATTTCTACCTGGAAGCGCTGATGAGACTCGAGAACAGGAGCAAAGGGTACTGGTACGAATAGCGACAGCAAGCGCGTCGCGAGTCAAAGAGGGGTCCCGGCAGGCCGCAACGCCGAAAGAGCCAAGTTCCTCTAATGAGGAGCTTGGCTCTTTTTAACATGTCAATCAGGCATTGCTGATCAGCGGGATCATCTGGGGGTTATGGCATCTTCCTATGACGATAGCCGGGATTTACAATTCCGGCCCTTACCCCGTGCTGTCTGTTCTCTTATTAGTTTGACTAACTCCAACTACGGCGCATCAATGGAGGTTCGATCGGAGGTGTAGTTTGACTAAGTCAAACTACACTACGCCAAAGTGGCTCGGAGCAAGGAATTAGTTAGACAAAACGATAGGGCAAGCTTCTTTCGAGGAAGCTTGCCTTCTTTTTTTATTCAGAAGGAGAAGGGAAGTATACCCGATTTCGACCATTTTGCTACGTTCGGGTAATAGAACGCACGTAAGCAAGAGGGTACTCTTAACGTAATGCGATCAAAGTAGTCCGGAAAGGAGGATGCTGGATAATGAAGTGGTTGGTAAATAGGGGTCTCCATTGCGGTAATGTCAGGTATTTTGCATCCTCTCCAGAGTTAATTCAATACATTATGTAGCGTCAGTATTGGACTTGGTATTATTCGTATTTATGATTATTAAACCTTAAAGGAGAATTGAAATGAAAAAAACAGCTCTTGCATTGATTCTTACGTTTACTGCGGCGTGGTTGTTAATAAGCTCGGTATTTGCCGCCGATGCAACGACGCCGGAAACGTGGCAAGTATCCGTAGGGAAAGAAACCGCGGCCACGTCGCTCGATTCCATGTTCCCGAAAGTCGTGTTTGTTCATGAAGGAGACAAGGTCGTTTTCACGAACGGCGCTACTGCAACCCCGCATACCGTAACGTTTCTGGCCGGCCAACCGCCTCTTACTCCGCAAGATCCCACTCACGCGATTCCGAGCGCTCCGAGCGGCGGAAGTTGGGACGGCAAGTCGCTTCTGAATTCTGGCATTCTATTTCCTAAGCAATCCTATGAAGTCACTTTTACCTCAAGCGGAGCTTATTCCTATTATTGCGTACTGCATCCCATGATGACAGGTACGGTAGTCGTGTTGCCGAAAGGCCAGCCGATCCCATCGAAAGTAGAGCAAGCCGCAGCCGCAAAGGCACAGGAAAATGATCTTCTCGTCCAAGAGAGCATGCTGCAAGGTCCTCATGCAGCCCAATATGCGACCAATAAGGATGGCTCTTTGAGCTATAAAGTAGATCTTGGCTCGCAGAACTCCACGTTCTCGCATAACCGCATGAGCCCCGAGACGGTTATCGTAAGCGAAGGAGATTCGATTTCCTGGACCAATCTCAGCCCTTATGAACCCCACTGGGTTACCTTCAACAAACCTGCCGACCTGAACATGTTAACGGAAAAGGGCGAGTTCAACCCTAAGTTAATGCCTCCGGCCGGCGGCAAAGAGTTTGACGGCACCGCCTTTACCAACTCGGGCATACTCATGAACGCGCAATCGTATAATCTGAAGTTTACGAAGGCGGGAACCTATACTTACGAATGTTATCTGCATTCCGGTTCCATGATGAGGGCCACCGTAATCGTTGTTCCGAAGGGTGCAATCAAGCTGGTCGTAAACGGCAAGGCAGTTGCCAATTCCGCAGGCGCGCAATTGAAAGACGGCGATCTGAAAGTGGGAGTCGCATCCTTCGCCAAAGCTTTGGGCGGAAAGTTTGTATTCGATAAAAAATCCAAACTGTACACCATCACAGTAAACGGGAAATCGTTCAAAACGGCCGGATACACGCTGAAAGGTACGGCGTATGTTTCCGCGGAAGATACCGTACGCGGCCTGGGCGGAACTTATACCTGGAATGGAGCAACCCAATCCTTAACGGTTACGGTCGGCGCTCCAGCCACTGCACCTGCAGCCGCTTCTATGGATCACATGCACTGAATCGCGAAACTTATGATTTCCGAATGAATGAAGAAAGGGAGGGAGTCCTAAAGACTCCCTTCTTGTCATTTCTACCTAACGAGAGGAAGAATACGATGAATATCCATGCCTTGCGCCTACTGGGATTCAGGAAGCTTTTACTGGCGGTATTGGTCATAACGATGACTTGGGTAGCTCCCTCGTCCTCTTCGGCAGCCGAACCCGCAACGACAAAGAAATTTCAGCTCTATGCGACCGATGGCTATATGACGCTGCCCGATGGCGTCCAGTTGTATATTTGGGGGTATAGCTTAACCAACAAACCCGGGAGCGCGACCGTTCCCGCCCCTGCACTGGAGGTGAACGAAGGGGATCAGGTCGAGATCGTTCTTACGAACATAGGCCCCCAGAAATCGGGAACCAAACGGCTTGCCCATACGATTCATTTTCATGGATTGGATACCGACCAACAAAATGACGGAGTCCCGCACACCTCGCCGGCCATTCAAGTCGGAGAAAGCTTCAAATACCAGTTCACGGCTAAGCATGCGGGTACTTATTTCTATCATTGCCATGTAGATACGATTGAGCATTTGCAGATGGGGATGTACGGAGCGTTCATCGTGAAAGCCAAGAATGGTATCAATCAAGATTGGACGGGCGGTCCGACCTTTGATAAAGACTATGTTTTCCTGTTAAACGAAATCGATCCGGTATGGCACCAAGCGGTGGAGGGGGGAAAACCGTACGATAGAACGGACTTCCACCCTAAATACTGGACGATCAACGGCAAAGCTTATCCTGATACGGAAACGGACCCTACGAGCTATATTGAGGGAGTAGTCGGAGAGACCGTCCTCATTCGGTTGATCAATTCGGGGTACGAATCGCATAGCTTTCATATGCATGGCTATCACTTCCAGATCATTGCCTCCGATGGCAGGCCGTTGCCTGAGCCATTAACGAAAGATACCGTGCTGATCGGTCCCGGCGAGAGGTATGATCTTCTCGTTACCTTCGATCAATCGGGGATGTTCCCCTTCCACAGCCACAATATCGTGGACAATACGAATAACGGAACGTATCCTGGCGGCTTGCACACGATGATTGATGTTAAGGAAAAGACGTCTGATCCTTCGTCCATGCTAATGACCGTCCGTTTGAAAGCGGGTCGTAATTCGGCCACGGTGAACGGCGAGTCCATTCTGCTTCCGAATTCGCCGGTCGTGTTGAACGGAACAACCTATATTCCCGTTCGGTTCATCGGGGAGACGTTCGGTGCAGAGGTGAAATGGCTTCCAAAGGAGAAGTCAGTCCTCTATACAACGGATAAAACCACGATTCAGTTAGGGCTGAACAGCAGCCAGGCGAAGGTGAACGGCCGGCTTGTATCCTTGTCTGCTCCTCCCAAGGAGATCAAAGGTACGATCATGGTGCCTATGCGTTTCATTGCCGACCATTTAGGCGCCAAGCTCAGTAAGGATAGCAAGACGGGAGAGATCATTTTAACGGGTACGATGAGTGCAGCGTCTGCTCCGTCGCACCACGCTCATGACGAGGCCACCACGGGCGATGAGGCCAACGGGAACGGCAGCACGGGCAGCGTCGATCAGCCATCGAGCGCCGATCCGTTGACCGTCGATATCACCACCTCTTTCATGCCTGCGAAGCTGACGATCAAGAAGGGGCAAACTGTCAGATGGGTGAATAAGGATACGCAAATCCATACGGTATACGACCTTCAGGACAAATTCAATAGTCCCAACATCCTTCCGAATGCCGAATTCTCGTATACCTTTGCGGAGGCGGGAACTTACACGTACTATTGCTCCACCCATCCGAGCATGGTGGGAGAAATCATAGTGACCGACTAATCCTTATTCAATGAGGTTTTTCGTGGCCTGATACATATTTGCCGCATATCCATCGATTTCATCCCGCGACATACGCAAGCGGCTCACGGAAGTACCGTATCCGATTTCTTGTTGCCCCTCTTCCAGCCCTTTGAAAATGCCGTCCGCGAACGCATCTAAGGGTTCTCCGTGCACATGCAGCCCCGACCCGCCTAAATTCGTATTTACCGCCGGCGGAGCTAATTCGATGACTTCTACGGACGTCTCGGACAGTTGGAGCCGCAGGCTCATCGTAAAGGAATGGAGCGCGGCTTTCGTAGCCGAATAGATCGGAGCGATCGCAAACGGCGTAAAAGCCAGCCCGGACGTGACGTTAAGGATAGTGGCCCTTTCCTTTGCCGAGAAATAAGGAGCGAACATCATCGAGAGATGGAAGGGCGCTTCAATGTTTGTCGTAATCTCTTTGCTCAAAGCTTCCCAATTGTTCTTCGCATCTGTTTTTAGCACATTGAATCGTTGTTGAATGCCGGCATTGTTTACTAGAACATTCACTTCCGGATAGTTCGCCGTTACCCAATCATACAAGGCTGCGCGTTCGGATTCGATATCCAAATCGCTTACGCGAGTAATCAAGCTGGGGAATTTTTCCTTCGCCTGTTGAAGGACATGCTCGCGTCGTCCGGTAACGATCACTTTGTTCCCGGCTTTGATAAAGCGTTCCGCAAAAGCTAATCCGATTCCGGAGCTTCCGCCCGTGATTAGGATCGTATTTCCTGAAAGCTTCATTATCGTTCCTCTTCTCCGTTTTTTCTATTTTGAATACGTTCCGAATATCGCGTAATCTTGAAGTCGATTCCTTTTAAGGAATCCGTCATCGACGAGATTTCGTCGAGCACGGCTTGCTTGTGTTTGTTCATCATTTCAAGCCTGAGCTCGACGGTGTTTTCTCCTTCCTCGATCCAGTCCATATATTGCTTAATGCTGCTTATTGGCATGTGCGTGTTTTTCAAACAAAGAACGGTCTCGAGGAGCGCCATTTGATCTTCCGAAAATAACCGTCTCCCGGCTTTATCGCGCTCGATGCGGGTTAGGAGTCCTTGTTTTTCATAATAGCGTAGCTTAGATTCCGAAATATTGAATTTGGCCGAAGCTTCGCTAATGGAACAATACTTCATTTGGAGGCCTCCGAACGGGATTGTATGCTGTCGACAACAATAGGATACGACTTAAACTAGGGTTTAAGTCAACCAATAAAATTCGGTAGAGAGGCGAGTTTTTTGCTTGCACCTTACGTTACGTAATGTTTTACAATAGAGCTACCGGTACATCTAGCTAGCGCCAAAGAGTGGAGAGGATTCATGAAGAAACATTGGAAGGTCGGGGATCTGGCCAAGCTGACGGGGCTTACCGTACGAACCTTGCGGTTCTATGATCAGATCGGATTGTTCTCCCCGTCGGGACAAACGGAATCCGGTCACAGGCTGTACAATGAATCGGACTTATCGCGATTGCACCAGATTTTATCGCTTAAGGAGCTGGGGTTAACTCTCGAAGAGATTAAGTCGGCCTTAATCGGCGGGCGGATCAGTCCGCTTGAGATCGTTAACCTGCAGATCAACCAAATCGCGGAACAGATCAAACTGCGGCAGAAACTATTGGAGCAGCTCAGGCATGTATCCAAGCTTATGCAGGGCAAGGCGGAATTAACGGTTGAAGATTTTACGAGCCTTCTGCAAGCGATGAAGATGGAATTCGAGAAACCGATCATCGAGCGGCAAACGAGTTGGGAGCGGCATTTGGACCTGTTGGGACACTTTCTTGCCGAGGAGAGCGGAGTTCCGAAACCTAAGGAGGAAAAACAATGAACGAACGATTCGTCAAGCATGGAACTTTTGTCGTCGAGCGGACTTATGCCGCTTCGCCGGAGCGGGTGTATCACGCATGGGCTGACCCAATTGCCAAAGCCAAGTGGTTTTCGAAGGCGGACAGCTTCGATTTCCAGGTTGGCGGGCGCGAGATCAGCAGTGGAGGGCCGCCGGGAGGGCCGATCTTTACCTTCGACGCCAACTACCAGGAGCTTGTTCCGGAGCAGCGCATTGTCTATACGTACACGCTGGATTCGGGTGGCGTACGCTTCTCCGTCTCGATCACAACGGTCGAGCTTATTAAGGTGGAGGGCGGTACGAAATTGATTTTCACGGAGCAAGGCGCGTTCTTTGACGGGCACGATACGCCGGAAATACGGGAACACGGTACTAACATCATATTGGACGCACTGGGCAAGGTAGTTGAAGGGGAGGATTAATAGAAGCGAATGAACAGCAGCTTGACCGACTTGGCAAGGTGCTGGCGGAATTGGCCTCCTAACTTGGCAAAGGGATATCTAAAATAAAAATCGCCGTTCACGATCCCTGCCGGGAATCGGACGGCGATTTTTATCATTTATGGAAACAAGGGAGTGAAGACGATATCATCGACCAACCATTTATTTTGCGAATATTTGAGTACGATCCTTCGTTCGACTGCATATGCGGTATTGTCCGCGCTTGTACTCGTCTGCGTAATATACCCTGTCTTATCGTCGGAATAACTAAAGGAGATTTCGGTAAATGCGGCGTTGACTTTTAAACCTTTTTGTTGAATGAGTTTATTCATGAACGAGTCCGTAAAATAAGGCTTAAAATGGGCTCTAATCTGCGGGAAGGAAGAAAGATCGGTTGCTTCGTTCGCTTGTTTGATCAGCGTGTTAACGGTGTTTTGCGGGATATTAGAATGGTTAAAAGTGGACTCCGTAGTCACCCGAACTTGTTTGCCGTCTAAAGAAACATCAACCGTTCCGTTGGACGCGTTCCAGGTAAGGGTTCCCCCCAGAGTCTGACTGATAAAACGGATGGGGACGTAGGAGACGCCGTGCTCGATTTGAGCGGGAACATCGATCGTGATTTCTTTGCCGTCCAGCATAACTTTATTGGAACCGATTTTCAGGAGAACCTTGGTGCCTCCTTTAAGAACGGTTATCGACTTTGACTGCTGATTCCAATTGACTTCGGCGCCTAATCCTGCGGAAACGGCGCGAACCGGCACTAATGTGCGTCCATGGACCGCTTTGCCCTGGATAACGAATGGCTGATTGTCTGCAAAACCGTGACTAGGCAAAAATGTGGATGTAATCAACGTAATCCCCAATAATGCACATAGGGTTTTCTTCAATTTATAATCCTCCATATTCCTCAATTTAAACAGTTAACTAAATCTCTCTGTAAAGTAATAGACGAGCATAGCAAGAAAATGTTACTTTGAGGGCACAATAGTAGGACGATGAAGAGGAGTGTTCCTTGGTGACAGAGAGTAGAATGAATCCTAAGGTCGATGGATTTCTAAGAAAGGCTAAAAAGTGGAAGGAAGAATACGAGAAGTTGCGAAGTATCGTTCTTGACTGCGAGCTGACCGAGGATTTTAAGTGGATGCATCCTTGTTACACGTTTGAGAATAAAAACATCGTTATAATCCATGGATTCAAAGAATACTGTGCGCTTCTGTTTCACAAAGGCGCCTTGCTAAAAGATCCCCATGGCATCCTCATCCAACAAACGGAGAACGTACAGGCGGCGCGCCAGATTCGGTTCACCAATGCCGAACAAATAGACGAGATGCAGCTTATTTTGAAAACTTATATCGATGAAGCCATCGAAGTCGAAAAATCCGGCTTGCAAGTGAGTTTTAAAAAGGAGACGGAATATACGATTCCCGAGGAATTACAAAATAAATTCGTCGAAATTCCCGACTTGAAAACCGCTTTCGAAGCTTTGACGCCGGGACGGCAAAGAGGGTACCTGCTTCATTTCTCCGCAGCCAAACAATCCAAAACCCGAGAATCAAGGATTGAAAAATATTTGCCGCATATTCTCAATGGAAAGGGATTGGATGATTAGACAATTAGAGCTCCCGTAAGGGAGCTCGTTAGACATATCCTTGGTTAGCTAAGAAGCGCAGCGAATTCGGCACGTCCGAATGCCGTACCGGTGATGCCCCAGCCGCCTTCGGCAGCTTCGGTAAGAAGCACCCATGTACGCCCGGCCTGCGAGGGGTCGTTCGAGATCTTGGCAACGATCTCCGTGGCTTCTTTTACGAGCTGTTTTTGGCCTTCCCGATTCAATGCACCCGGCGGCGTAATAACCTGAATACGTACCGTACGTGCGGAATCAGTGGCGGCGGTATGTACCGCAGAGGGTTCCATCCGGTGAATGTAGACTCCTGTGTTGTTCGTGTGAGCGGGGCCAGGATTCTCCACGCCTTCGGCTCTAAGCAGCGCCGAACTTAGCTCTTCGGCAAGTTGTCGGTCCGTGCCGACGGGAAAAAGGTTAGTTGCCGCATAAACGTCTATCATTGGCATTGTGTTTCCTCCTTATATTTAAAATCTCCAGTAACTATACAGACCTGTCTGTCTTTTCTTTATTAAAGATACAGGAGTTGAACCGATAACGTCAAGTGATTCTTTCTTGATTCATTATCGCTTCGAAGACACAGGTCATACCTGACGTGCTTTAGTGTCTTGACCCTTATTATCTCGCTTGATAAGATCAAGACATGGATACGAAAAAAACGAATTTATCATCCGATAATCGACTATCGGCAAAAGAGCGACTTTTACGTGCGGCCAATGAGCTATTTTACGATGAAGGTGTGCACATAGTCGGTATAGATCGCGTGATCGAACGTGCCGGGGTGGCGAAAGCAACTCTGTACAGCGCCTTTGGAAGCAAGGACGAGCTAATCCGAGCTTACCTTACGCGAAGGCATATGGTCTCGTTGGAATATTTGAATGGACAACTCGCCGCATATGAGACTCCTCGGGAACGTCTTCTGGGAGTATTCGACGTACTCGGTAAGTTGTTTGCAATGCCGGGATTCCGTGGGTGCGCCTTCATGAACGCCAGCGCCGAGGGGCTGCCCAACAGTTCGATCGAAGAGCCAGCCCATGCCTATCGCGCATCGATTCGGTTGCTTTTTGTCGAGCTCGCGAAATCGGCAGGAGCCATCGAACCCGAGAATTTAGCTCAGCAACTCATCCTGCTTTATGACGGCGCGATGGTCGCCGCTCGCATGGATCGAAACCCCGTCGTGGCAGTCACGGCCCGTAGTGTCGCCAATACATTGATCGCCTTAGCGATAGACTCCTGACCGGTTATATTCCAAGTTCCTCCGTTGCATCGGAGTGAATACTTTGATAATATTTAGATGTCTAATAGTTAGATATCTAAATACTAGATGGACGTATTAACGATCAAAGGTGTCCATAAGAAAGGAGCCTACGAATAATGGCGAGAATGAAAGACAAGGTGGCGCTTATCACTGGAGGCGCATCAGGCATAGGTTTATCCGCTGCTCATCTAATGGCAAAAGCAGGAGCTAAAGTCGTCATTGCCGATTTTAATGCGGACGGAGCAAAAGAAGCCGCCGAGAATATCAAAACCCAAGGCGGGGAAGCGGTAGGCGTATTTCTTGACGCAGGAGATGCAGTTTCGATCAAGGAAGCTGTTGAATTTACGGTAAAGCAGTATGGTAAAATTACGAGCCTGTTCAACAATGTAGGCTCGACAAACCTAAAGAAGGATCTGGATGTCGTTAACGTTGATCTTGAAGAGTGGGATCGGCTCATGAGCGTTAACTTAAAGAGCGTGTTGTTGGGATGCAGATTCGCGATCCCCCATATGATCGAGACCGGCGGAGGTTCGATCGTCAATACGGCTTCCATGGCGGGCTTTACCGGAGATGCCGTTCGGGTTGCATACGGGGCCTCGAAGGCGGCAGTCGTAAATCTAACTAAATATATCGCTGCCCAATATGGAAAGAATAACATTCGTTGTAATGCAGTCGCGCCTGGATTGATTTTGACGCCGGCCGCCAAGAATAATATGCCTTCGGAGGTATTGGATATCTTCGCGAAATATAACGCGCTGCCTTATCACGGAGAACCGGATGATATCGGACATACCGTTCTGTTCCTGGCTTCGGATGAAGCCAAGTTTATTACCGGACAGACGATACAGGTAGAGGGCGGACATTATATTGCTAACCCAACCGTCCCTGATTTCGAACAATTCATGAAAATAGCTCAGCGTTAATAACAGATAAAACAAGTGAGGAGCATGTCCTATGGGGAGATTAGACAATAAAGTAGCCATCATTACCGGAGGAGCTTCGGGTATCGGCGAAAGCATGGGTGATCTGTTCGCGCAAGAAGGCGCCATCGTTATTGCCGCAGATATTAATGAGGCAGCGCTTGAGAACGTAAGTCGGAAACAGAATGTTTACGGAATGAAATTGAATGTTGCCTCTGATGAGGACTGGGAGGCGCTGGCCAAGGAGGTCAATGATCGGTTTGGTAAAATTGATATTCTGGTCAACAACGCAGGTATCTCTTCCGAAAAGCCATTTGAGCAAATCAATGTTGAGGATTGGCAGAAAATGCTCTCCATTAACGGATTTGGCCCATTCGCAGGGATGAAGCATGTCGCTCCGTATATGGCAGTCCAAAATAAAGGCTCCATCGTCAATATTTCTTCGTACACCGCTTTGATCGGCCAAGGTTTTAATCACTACTCGGCATCTAAGGGCGCGGTACGCGCATTATCTAAAGCGGCTGCTACAACCTTTGGCCGTCAAGGCATTCGGGTAAACGCTCTATTCCCTGGGATCATCGAAACGCCAATGACTCAAGCATTAAGTACCTCAAAAGAACTGCTGGGCCGATTAATCCAGGCAACGCCTTTGCAGCGTTTAGGTCAAGCCATCGATATTGCCCAAGCGGCGCTGTTCCTGGCTTCCGATGAGTCTTCGTACATTACAGGTTCAGAATTAGTCATTGACGGTGGATACTCAGCCCAATAATGTGTAAGATTATGACAGCCCTTATTTTAATGAGGGCTGTCGTTTATTTTAGTTATACAGAATTATTAAGTTGCACGTTTATCCATTTCTGTATAACCTACGCAGAGCTACTTCAGCATCCAAGGATGCCGAAGGCGTTTTTGCTTACCCGGGAGGATTTTATGGAAGAACAGACCCTGTTTGAACTCATACACAATATGGATAAGTTTACGAACCAATTGATTATCCAATGGAACAAAACATTTAGCGAGGACCTCGGTATCTCTCATGTTCTTGTGCTCGGCCATCTAAATCAACACGGAAAAAGCCGTCCTTCGGACATTGCAAGAATATTAGGACTTACCCCTCCTACGCTCAGTTACTTATCGGAAAAACTTGTCGCGAAGAAATTAGCCGTCAGAACGGTGGATGAGTCCGATCGTCGAATTGTTTATTTGGGCATTACCGACAAAGGTGCAGAGGTCCTTAACAGAGCATCGCTTGAGGGGCAAAGGCTGCGTACGAATTTATTCGAAAAGTTAACCGAACAGGAGCGGGCACAGCTAGCAAACCTTTATAAAAAGCTGAATAAATAGTGGAGTATATTATCATTCAGACCAAAGGCCATCCCGCAAGGGATGGCCTACTTTTATCGGCAGCAGCTGATTTAGGGTAAGAGCCGTCCTTCAAATTTTTATCGTTGCATAAGATATTCATTAGGTCAATTAAGCCGGTTCTTAACAAAGACGGGAGATGTGAGACTTGATGAGATATACAAGCAGCACGGTCGGCAGTAAATGGACAAAAACGAAATGGCTGTTAGAACGGCGAGATTTTCAAAAACATATTCCTCAAACCCTGTTGTTCAATAAACGCAATCTGACAACTATGCTTGCCTCCCATTCCGTCGTCTACTTTAAGCCTACGACCGGTTCGGGCGGGGTCAATATTATCAGGATAAATAAGCAGTCGCGGGGGTATCAAACGCAATCCAATTCCGTCAAAGCCGATTACCCTACGCTAGATCAATTGTTCGATAATCTGAAGCAGTACTCCGCTCGTAGGCCGTACTTGTTGCAGAAGGGAATTGCATTAGCCAAGGCAAACGGACGGCCCTTCGATATTCGTGTCATGGTTCAAAAAACAAACGAAGGCAAGTGGGTAAGCACAGCTCTATTCACGAAAATAGGACAGCCGGGAAAGGTAGCTACGAACTATAATCAAGGAGGGAAACTAGGCTACTTTCGTTCAACCTTGTCGGATGCAGGCTATCATGAAGCCTCCATTCAACGAAAGGAAGCGAAGCTGAAGCAGTTGGGGGTCTCCGTGGGGCATTGCTTTGACCGACACTCGAAGGGATTCAGAGAACTAGGTTTGGACGTCGCGCTGGATTCCGAAGGAAAGCCCTGGATTCTGGAAGTGAATACGAAGCCTCAAATTTTTCCGCTGAAGAACTTAAAGGATAAGGGATTGTATCGACGAATTGTTTCTTTTGCCGAACAATACGGGAGAAGGAAATGACCTGTATTATGGCTACTATTGCAAAAATAAATGCAATCGCCTCGGTTCTGCCGGTGGTGATTGCATTTTTCGGTTCATATATTTACTAATTCCGAGAATATGCTTTAATATGGTAAATATAGCAATGGAGAGTGGAGAACGATAAGGGGGTATGTAGATGGCTCGTATTCTTGCCTATACCTCGCCCGCTCGCGGGCACTTGTTTCCGTTGATTCCGATTCTGGATGAGCTTAACAAGCGCGGTCACGACATCGTACTGCGAACATTGGTCTCGCAACTGGAGCTTGCGCGATCACATGGCTTCGACGTCGCTCCGATCGACAATCGGATTGAAGCCATGCCCCACGATGATTACAAAGCACGCTCGGCACGGGGAGGGCTTCAACGTGCCGTAAGCATGTTCAGCGCGCGTGCCGAATTTGACGGCTTTGATCTGCAGCAAGCAATCGAGAGCGCTCGCCCCGATGCTGTAATCGTCGACGTGAACTGCTGGGGAGCCGTCGCGGCTGCCGAGGCTTGGGGCGGCCCGTGGGCAACGTTCTGCCCCTACCCGCTGGCGTTGACCTCGCGTGATGTGCCGCCCTTTGGCCCCGGGTTACCACCTGCGCGCGGGCTTCTAGGCAGGATGCGCGATCGTGCCCTGAAGCCGCTGTTTGTAGGTACTTTCGAACATATTATGCTGCCGCCGCTCAACAAAGTACGCGAAAGGCTTGGGCTTGCCCCGGTAAGCAATGCCGATGATATGTTCGGTCGCCCGCCGCTGCTACTCTACCTTACAGCCGAGCCTTTCGAGTATCCTCGCTCGGATTGGCCGCCAAACGTCGTCATGGTCGGCCCCTGTGCTTGGGACCCTCCTGCCGAGCCTCCTGAATGGTTAGCCGAGATCCAACGTCCAATCGTACTAGTCACAACTTCCTCAGAATTCCAGAATGACGGTCGCCTCATCGAAGCAGCGCTGGACGCACTTTCGAAGGAGAACGTCCACATCATCGGAACGCTTCCCTCGCAAGATTCAGCCGCATTCCGAACATCGGCTAATGCCAGCTTAGTCCCATTTCTCCCGCACGGACTCGTGCTTGACCGCGCGGTGTGCGCAATAACCCATGGCGGTATGGGGGCTACCCAGAAGGCGCTAACCCACGGCGTACCTGTGTGCGCAGTGCCTTTCGGACGTGATCAAATGGAGGTAGCTCGACGCGTTGAGGTAGCCGGAGCAGGTACGCGGCTACCCGCAAGCCGACTCAGCCCAGATCGCCTACGTGTCAAGGTTCGCGAAGCGATGATGTGCGCCGAAGGCGCCCGAAGAGTATCAGAAGGATTCACGTCAGCGGGCGGCCCCTTTGCTGCAGCCACTGCCGTTGAGACACGTCTATTAGGACGTTCTAGCGACTAAGTCATACCTGCAGAATCATCTTCCAAAAGGGCATCCAACGGGATGCCCTTAAATTTCGTCCTATTCGTGATACGGTGAACCTTATTACAAATAGTTGTAAAGGCACCCGAATTTAATTATTTAAGGCGATGGGTCAATACCCAGAATAGAAGAGCCAAAGCACTGACAATTGCACCTAACAAGCACACTCCGTTCCAGCCTGAGTAAACATAGATGTTGGTAGATGCGATTGACCCGGTGGCGCTACCAATGGAATAGAAAATCATGTAACCAGCAGTAAGCCTACTGCGTGCCTCAGGGCGCAAAGCAAGGATCATGCTTTGGTTGGTGACATGTACGGCTTGAACTGCCAGGTCAAGAAGGACAATACCGACGATTAATGCGAGAAGCGAATGTTGAGTATAGCTTATTGGCAACCATGAAATAAGCAACAGAATCAATGCCACGCCTGTGGTCCTCTGCCCTAAACCTCGATCGGCAAGACGACCTGCTCGCGCTGCTGCTAACGCTCCAGCAACTCCAGCGAGACCAAACGCTCCAATCGCAGTATGTGAAAGAGAAAGCGGAGGAGCGCTGAGAGGCAGCACTAGGGAAGTCCAGAATATACTGAAAGCGGTAAAAATCATCAAGGCTAGTGCAGCTCGGATTCGCAGGATTCGTTCTTGTACGAACAACGTGAGCAGCGAACGAAGCAACTGTAGGTAGGATAATGATTTTCTTTTGTGCTCATAATGCGGCAGTACCCTAAACAATACACATGCCATGATAAGCGTTAATACCGCAGAGACAAGGTAGACAGAACGCCAACCGGCTAAATCCATTAATACGCCAGCGAAAGTTCGCGCCAGCAGAATACCAATTACGATTCCACTTGTCACAACACCCACGGCACGCCCACGTTCGGCTGGGGCAGCCAAAGTTGCCGCGAACGCAACGAGCGTCTGTGTCACTACGGCAAGCAATCCAACCGCAGCTATGCCTATGAATAACACCATGCTGGTGGGGGCGGTGCCAACTACAATCAAAGCCGACACGGATACTAGCATCTGTCCAGCGATCAGCCAACGTCGATTTAATAAATCGCCGAGGGGCACTAGCAATAGCAGTCCAAGTGCGTAACAAACTTGAGTGATTGTAATAACAATGCCGACGGATGAATGAGTAATACCGAACTCGTTTGAAATAGCGTCCAGCAAGGGTTGCGCGTAATATATGTTGGCGACTGCCAATCCGCAAGCGATCGCAAATAAGAGTGCAACATTGCGAGACATTAAAGATGCGGGCGCTGATTCTGATACTACAAACTTCCCCAAAGATAACGCCTCCTTAAATTTAGGTTTATCAGATTTATAAAATAAAGTACTGATCGGTATGAAATATTGCCTGGTAAATATAACTCTAAAAAAAGGTGACTGTCAAGAAAAGCTTAATATTATTGACAGGGTAACCTTCACACAATAAAATTATAATATACCGTTCGATATGAAAAGAGGGGGTTGCTATGGCTCGACGACGCGAATTCGATGAGGAAAAGGTATTGGATGCAGCTATGCAACTATTTTGGGAAAAAGGGTTCGAAGCTACCTCTTTAAGCGACTTGACATCAAGAATGGGCATTCAGCGTCCAAGCATATACGCCACCTTTGGAGACAAAAAAGAATTATTTGAAGCTGCGTTGCGAAAATATACGAGTTCCCATGCTACCTATGTTCGCGCCAATCTTCAAAACAATTCTTCTGTTAAAGAGGCATTCCGTGCCTTTTTTGAAAATATGGTGGCAAAGGAATATGAAAAAAGTCCGAACTGGGGGTGCTTTTGCATCAATTCGATGGTGGAACTTGCGCCTCATGATGAGAAATTTGAAATTCTAACAAGAGAACATCAGATGTATCTCTCGGTAATATTCCAAGAAACGATTGAACGAGGTTTGCGCTCAGGTGAGCTTGATAGCGGTATTAACGCAAAGGGTTTAGCGCAGACACTAGTCATATCGTTAATAGGACTTACCGTGTTCATGAAATCTCGTCCTGAACGAGTGTTTGTTGATAATTCTGTAAAAGAAATACTTACATTGTTAAGGTAGAATCAAAAAAACTTTCGAACCAATCCAAATGGATTGAATCAATATCTTCCTAAGGTTCCGAGTGGATGTATGGCTTCTGGCTATGTATCAGTTACCATTCTAGTTACTCTCGCATTCTCTATAGTAACTGATAGAGAAGCGAGGTGATTGATTTGGCTTGCATAAGAACTGATGTGGTAATCATTGCGTTTAGACGTAGCAGAATAACTGGACGCAGAATTATCACAGCCGTCCGTATAGCCGGCAGTGCTAGACCTTGTAACCGATTTTTGGTAATCGGAAGACGTGTGACTTTTGCTGAGCGTTGTCTTTTGACACACGGGTTCCGCCTTGTGTCATCCAGGCGGAATGTTTTGGTTTTTCAACGTAGGATCTAATTTAAACAAAATGAGGCGTTAACCCCTGGGTTACCGCTTCATATTGTTGTCCATAAAGAATTGCCTTGAAACAGCAAATACCACTCCTTAACCGGAGTGGTATTTGCGTTAGAGTGCGATTTTATCGCTGACTATCGGAAGCGCGATTCGAGGATTGGTTTTGCTCAAATACTTGTGCCGCTTCCTCGGCGGAAAATTCCGTATCGTTCTCGCCCGGGACAGGCAATTTGTTTAAAGGAGTCGACTGCACTTCCGCTTTCGTGGGTTGATCTTGATTGTTAGCCATGTGGGGGCCTCCCTCCGTATTATCAAGTCATACAATCGTTAGGTTTCCACATGAGGAATATTTTATCCCTAGGTTGGTGATTAGTTTATCCAATAATAGTGGAATTTTTCCCAATGAACAGTTCCTTATGCGCTTACATTACAAACACTATAATCATGATAGCGG
This sequence comes from Cohnella endophytica, assembly GCF_003628305.1. Classification (GTDB taxonomy): domain Bacteria; phylum Bacillota; class Bacilli; order Paenibacillales; family Paenibacillaceae; genus Cohnella; species Cohnella endophytica. The sequence continues at coordinate 230,114 of NZ_RBZM01000007.1, forward strand.
TTACACAGTAACTGTTAGCATAGAAAAGGGAGGATAAAGATATGAAACGTTTTTTAACTACGGCCACTGCAGTTCTCATGTTGACTTCCGTTCTCGCCGCGTGCGGCGGAAAATCGAACTCATCCAACAACGGAGGCGCAAGTGCAAGCCCATCGGCTTCGACGAGCAATAAACCCAAGGATAAAGTCACCATCAATCTTTGGAGCTTCACGGACGAAATTCCGAACATGACGACCAAGTATATTGCCACCCATCCCGACGCGAACGTGGAGTTCAAAACCACGATTATCGCGACCACGGACGGCGCTTATCAGCCCGCTCTCGACCAGGCGCTCGCAAGCGGCGGCAAGGATGCCCCGGATCTTTACGCGGCTGAATCCGCCTTCGTTCTCAAATACACGCAAGGCGACGCATCCGACTATGCTGCCAATTACGCCGATCTCGGGCTCGACGATCAAATGGTAAAGGACGCCGAAATCGCTCAATACTCGGTTGACATCGGTAGCAAGGACGGTCAGCTTAAGGGACTAGCTTATCAAGCTACCGGCGGTGCTTTCATCTATCGCCGCTCGCTAGCCAAAGACGTGTTCGGTACTGACGATCCTGCAACTATCAAGAACGAAGTAGGTCCTGGTTGGGAAAAATTCTTCGATGCGGCCGCCAAGCTAAAGGCTAAAGGTTACGGCATCGTTTCCGGCGACGGCGACATTTGGCACCCGATCGAGAACAGCTCCGACAAGGGTTGGGTTGTCAACGGCAAGCTTCATATCGATCCGAAACGCGAACAGTTCCTGGATCTCTCCAAGAAGCTGAAAGATAACGGATACTCTAACGATACGAAAGACTGGTCGGAATCTTGGTTCGCGGATATGTCCGGAACCGGCAAACAACCGATCTTCGGATTCTTCGGTCCCGCTTGGCTCATTAACTACGTTATGAAAGATCAAGTTAAAGACACGAACGGCGACTGGGCGGCTACGGAACCGCCAACCGGTTTCTTCTGGGGCGGCACTTGGTTGCTCGCGAACAAGAACGTCGTCAAGGACGAAGCCAAGAAAGCAGCCGTTGCCGATTTCATCAAGTGGGTTACGCTTGATACCTCCGATACGGGCCTCCAATATTATTGGGCTAACGGCACCATGAAGGATGGCGAGCAAGGTACGAAGGACAGCGTGTCATCTTCCGTCGTTATGGCTAAATCCAACGGCGAAATCGAACTGCTGGGCGGACAAAATATGTTCGAAGTATTCGTTCCGGCTAATGCCAACGCAACAGGCAAAAACCTTACCCAATACGACGAATCGATCAACCTCATCTGGCGCGATCAAGTACGCGAATATTCCGCGGGCAATAAGAGCCGCGACAAGACGATCGCGGATTTCAAGCAAAAAGTCAAGGATCAACTCGGAATCGAAAGCGAATAATTCGGCGCCGAAGGGGCGGGGTTTTCCCGCCCCTTTATACTAATTGATATGGGGTGGGAGCCATGCGCCGCAAGGGTGTCAGCTATTCCAAATTCGGCTATATATTCAGTTTTCCTTTTATACTTGCGTTTCTGGTTTTCTCGTTATATCCCGTTTTGTATACCGCGGTCATCGGGTTTACCGATATGAAGGGAGTAATCCCTAAACCGATTCACATTTTAGATCATCCGTTTCAGAATTTTAAGGACCTCATTTTCGATAATGTTTCGTTCAGAACGTCGCTTTCCAATACCGCGCTGATCTGGATCGCCAACTTCATACCCCAGATCGTGCTCGCGCTTTTGCTCACCGCCTGGTTCACTAACCGGCGCATTAAAGTGAGGGGACAAGGCGCGTTCAAAGTTTTGCTCTATATGCCGAATATTATCACGGCGAGTACGATCGCCGTGCTTTTTAACTCTTTGTTCTCGTACCCGATGGGTCCCGTGAACAGTTTGTTCGAGATGCTGGGTTTTACCCACTCTCCGGTTAATTTCCTGCAGGACAAGACGACTGCGCAAGGTATCGTAGCGTTCATCCAATTCTGGATGTGGTACGGGAATACGATGATCATACTGATTGCAGGGGTTATGGGCATCAATCCCGCGCTATTCGAGGCTGCCGCCATTGACGGCGCCAACGGGTTCCAAACCTTCTTCCGCATCACGTTGCCAAGTCTTAAAACGATCATGCTCTACACGCTGATTACGTCGACGATCGGCGGTTTGCAGTTGTTCGATATCCCGCAGTTGTTCCTTTATGGGGGCCCGGACGACGCAACGCTTACCACGTCGGTGTTCATATACGGTCAAGCGTTCAAGGGCAGTTACATGTTTAATCGCGCGGCGGCGGCGAGCATGATCATGTTCGTGATGGCGGCGATCCTGTCGGGACTGCTGTTCTACTTGATGCGGGACCGCGATGCGGCAAGACTCAAGAAAGCACAAATGAAGATTGATAAAGCTGCGCAAGCGACGGCAAGGGGGATTTGATCCATGGCAAAAATACAAAAAGACGCTACAGTCTCCCTTAACATCAATAAGACGATCATCTACATCGTCTGCATCGCCCTGTCGCTGCTCAGCATTCTGCCATTCTGGATTATGTTCGTCAACGCCACGCGCTCGACACCCGAGATTCAAAGCGGTCTTTCTCTGCTGCCTTCGACACACATGATGACCAATCTGGACGTGCTGCTGAGCAAGAGCTTCGATCCTCTTAAAGGATTTTTCAACTCGCTCATCATCTCGGGATTCTCGACGCTTTGCGCGGTCTATTTCTCGTCGCTGACCGCATACGCGCTTGTCGTATATAACTGGAGAGGGCGCCAGGCTTTCTTTACCTTTATCATGTTGGTCATGATGATTCCGGCACAGGCAAGCGCCATCGGATTCTATAAATTCATGTATCAATTGCATTGGACGAACAGCTTTCTACCGCTGATTCTTCCCGCCATTGCAGCGCCGGCGATCGTGTTCTTCATGCGACAATACTTGCTCGCGACGTTATCGATCGAGATGGTGGAGGCATCGCGCATTGACGGAGCGGGTGAAATATACACCTTCAACCGAATTGTCATGCCGATTATGATACCGGCAATCGCAACGCAGGCGATCTTTGCCTTCGTGGCCAACTGGAACAACTTGTTCATGCCGTTGATCCTGCTCACCGAGAAGGATAAGTATACGTTGCCGATTATGGTAAGCTTGCTTAAAGGCGATATTTACAAGACGGAGTTCGGTTCGATTTACATGGGGCTGTCGCTTACCGTGTTGCCGCTATTCGTAATCTACTTCTTGTTGTCGAGGTATATTATCGCGGGCGTAGCGCTGGGCGGAGTGAAAGAGTAGGACGTCATTGCGTCCGGTTTACAAGAACAAGTAATGAAATCGGAAGGGTTACCCGGCAAGCGGCCGCACTGGCCGCTTGGGGTAACTCTTCTTTCGGTTTTTTGACTAACATCACGGATGCGTTATGTAGTACAATGATAGACAACAGCATAAAACTCTGAACGCGCTACGGCGGCGTCAGGAGAGGTTCTAGAACACCCTCTATAAAAAACTAAGGAAACGATATCTCCTTAGATGTCGTTTTTTTTGTTTATAAACGAAGGAGCGCTTAAAAATGAATCAAGAAAAAGCAGTCGTCGTATTTAGCGGCGGACAAGATAGCACCACCTGCCTGTTCTGGGCCAAACAAAGATTTGCCGAGATCGAGGTCGTAACGTTCGACTACGGACAGCGGCATAAGTTGGAGTTGGATTGCGCGGCGCAAATCGCGAAGGAGCAGAACGTAAAGCATCATGTGCTGGACATGTCCCTTTTGAGTCAGTTGGCGCCCAATGCACTGACGAGGCAGGATATCGCGATCGAAGAAAAGGAAGATGGGCTGCCGACGACCTTCGTCGATGGACGCAACCTGCTGTTTTTGACGTTTGCCGCGGTATTAGCGAAACAGATCGGGGCCAAACATATCGTGACCGGCGTTTGCGAGACGGATTTCAGCGGTTATCCGGATTGCAGGGATATATTTATCAAATCGCTTAACGTCACGTTAAACCTGGCCATGGACTACCCGTTCGTACTCGACACGCCGCTGATGTGGTTAACCAAAGCGCAAACGTGGAAAATGGCCGACGAACTTGGCGTGCTGAATTACGTGCAAGAGAAGACTTTGACTTGTTATAACGGAATCATAGCCGACGGCTGCGGGGAATGCCCTTCATGCCATCTTCGTAAGAGAGGATTGGATGAGTATCTTCTAGAAAAAAGCGAGGGAGGACTGCTATGATTCAGCAGATCTACCCGTCCGTTGCCCATCCTTTCCGCTATGAATTAAATAAGGATCTGCAGTTTGCCGCAGCTCATTACGTGCCGGCCGAGGCTGCAGGGAAGTGCAGCCGGGTGCACGGCCATACCTATTTCGCCAATATTACGATTGCCGGGAACGATCTGGACTCGGCCGGCTTTTTGGTCAATTTCTCGGAGATCAAGAAACTGATCCATGACCTCTTTGACCATTCCGTATTAAACGAGCATACTGCTTATTTTCAAGACGACGATCCGGATCGGTTCCCTACAACGGAGATCGTTGCCCGAACGATATGCGAGATCATTCAGTCTTTTCTCGACCGTTCGGGGAATAAGCCGCGATGTTTGCAAGTTTTCTTGAGAGAAACGCCGACCAGCTATGTGGTGTATCGTCCAATGGGAGGTGGCTCCTATGGCGACTAATCGGTTTCCCGTCATGGAGATATTCGGACCTACCGTCCAAGGAGAAGGTATGGTCATCGGGCAGAAAACGATGTTTATACGCACGGCAGGCTGCGACTATTCCTGTTCCTGGTGCGATTCCGCTTTTACCTGGGACGGATCAGGCAAGCAAGACATCCGTATGTTGACCGCCACGGAGATCGTCTCCGAGCTATTTGAGATAGGCGGCGACCGTTTTTCTCACGTGACCCTCTCGGGAGGCAATCCCGCGCTTCTAACTCACCTGAACGAACTGATCGGTCTGCTGCATGACCGGGGAATCGGAGTTGCATTGGAGACGCAGGGCAGCCTATGGAAGGAATGGTTTTTACACATTGACGAGTTGACCTTATCCCCCAAACCGCCCAGCTCCGGGATGAAAACCGATTGGCTTGTTCTTGACGATCTGGTTGCCAGGCTTTCGGAGCATAACCGTAATTTTTGTCTGAAGGTCGTCGTGTTCGACGAGACAGACCTTCAATTCGCGGAAGAAGTCCACCGTCGGTACCCGCAAGTCCAGATGTTTTTGCAGTCGGGCAATGACGATATCGCGGAGAGCGATAACGCGGTATTGTTGCATCGTTTGCTGAGGCGCTACGAATGGTTAGTGGAGAGCGTGATGGCGTCGACGGTGTTTAGGTCAGTAAGGGTTTTACCGCAACTTCATGCCTGGTTATGGGGCAATAAACGCGGGGTATGACGCAACAAATACGCAGCTTGAAAAGAAGGGCTTCCCCCTAAACCGGGAAAGCCCTTCTGCTGTTTAGTTAGCACGAGGCGAATATGTGGAGAGCACGGCTCCGTTCGAGTCGAGAGCTTCGATCTTGTAGCCTTCAACCGGTCCGTCCATGTCGACGAACCAATACCGAAAGTCGTGCGAACTTGGGAAGATGTGCGCACTCCGCTGCTTGCCGGACCCGTCGACGACCCGGATGCCGGCGATCTCGGATCGGGATATATTTCCGTTAAAAATGGCAAGACTGCCGTACCCGGTAATCCCTCCCCAAGTTACTCCAGGCATCACCGTCGCATCATCCGCTCCTTGAAAGCCGAAGTCATGGGACCACCCGTCGAGTCCGGTGCCGACAGAACGATCCCCGCCGTAGTCCGTCCATTTCAAAATGTCGATGATTATGGAGGAACTGTTCGCGGATTTCGGCGGCGCGGAATAGATCAATTCAAGATTGCCTCCGACGCGTTTCTCCAACAGGATTTGTTTGTTCGCCTCTGTGCCGCTACGATTAATCAATGCGTCCCGGATTTGCGGAGTGAGCTCGCTGACTACTACACCGGCTTTGGATGGAGAAGCTGGCGCAACATTCGAACCGGTCTTGTTCACGAACAGGAAGATCACACAGGCGGCTATGGCGATCATCGCCGCTCCAAGCATCCTTCGCCTATGCGAGAAAAATGTTCCTCGGGCAGGCGTCGCCAGCGCCTTCGTATAAATGCCGGCTGCCAACTCCTTCGTGAACGTACGCGTTCGGAGCGGCTGATCCTTGTTCAAAGTATCGTACCAATCGGGATTAGATAAGCTGTTCATGCGATTGTTCCTCCTTCAACAGCTTCGATAATTTCTGGCGGGCGCCGAACAATCTCGACTTGGCGGTTCCTTCGGGAATGTCGAGCAGCGAGGCGATTTCGCTTAGCGACAGTTGATGCCTCGCATGAAGCAGCAAAATCTCTCTATGCTTGGCAGGCAAACTAAACACCCGGCGCCACACTTCGTTCGTTGCTTCTTCGTCCAGGAACGCTTGCTCGGCGGAGCGGTGGTGTCCGACCGGGACAATGCGATCAAGCAGCAGCGCTTTTCGGAAAAACGCCGAATTTCTGTAGTTGTAGCTCAGGTTGCGCGTAATGCGGAGCAGCCATGTTTTCACGGACGACTCCCCCCGGAACGAAGCGAAGTGGCGATATGCCTTCAGAAATACGTCCTGCGCAATATCGTCCGCCATGCTGCGGCTGCGAGTAATCAAATAGGCGTAGTTCCATATTTCTTGTCCGTATTCGCGCATGAGCGATTCCAGCGTCTCGGCTTCCATGAGAGCGGCGTATTTCAAGTAATCGTAGCCCAACGGCGATCACCTCCCGAAGAATAGACAAGACAGGTAGGCTTGCAGTTCATTTTCATCCCAAGCACATCCGAACCGATGCCGAACCGATCTCGACCGATCTCCTCGGGGAGATCGGTTTTTTTGGGCGAAGGTTACGAATGAAAAGTTAGCCAGATTTGTTCCAAGAACTTCTCGGGCGAATAGCCGCGCTCGTCTCTTTGGAATAAATAAGATTCGCTGCTTAAAGCCATCAGCAGCATGTCGGCTTTAAAGACGCTGTCGGGTTGGTTAGGCGAGGATTGCCCATCGACTTTCATTTCGTCGAATAGTTCGACCAACAGCTCATGTAGTTCAAGGTATAGAGGACTTTGCGTGCGGGATTTGAATCGATTGGTCGACGCGGACTCCTCGACTCCCGTGAGCAACTGGGACTTCTTCTCCCGGAACCGGATGAATAAGGCGAGAAGTCCTTTCAGTCTTTGGCTGGGCGGATCCGCGCGGTGTTGCTTCAGGTGAGTTTCGATATTCTCGAAGAGAAGTACGATGTTTTCTTTCATTAAGTCCAAGCATAGTTCGCCTTTGTTGCGATAACGGCGATAGAGCGTGCCGGGTCCGATCTGCGCTTCTATGGCGATCTGATTCATGCTGACCTGCTCGACGCCCTGTTGTTCGAAGAGCCGAAGTGCGGCTTCCAAAATACGCTGGCGGTTCTCGGCGGCATCGCGACGCTCGGAGCGGCCTGGGGTTTCTTCGGTATCGTTCATGCGTTCATCACTTCCTATATTTCGATGGAGGAGCGCTCTTGACAAGCGGAGACATCTCCGTTTAATATCAAGTGGAGAGTTCTCCGGTTAATACTAACATACTCAAAAGGAGCCTACAACCTATGCCGAATCATCGTCCGAACGCTGCGTTATTGCTCATGGATTTGCAAAACGCCATTGCTTCGCGCTTCGAGGGAAACAGCGCAGCCATGCTTCCTTTCCGCAAGGCTTTAGATGCCGCGCGCCGTCACGATATACCGGTTATTTTCGTGCGGCTGGCGTTTCGCGAAGGGTTTCCCGAGGTCAGTCCGCGCAACAAGTCGTTCTCGAGGATTGCCGATTTCGGTTGGGGCCGGATGACTCCTTCGGATAGCGGCGCGCAGATTCACGAATCCGTGCAGCCCTTGCCTGGTGAGCCGATCGTGACGAAACTTCGCGTGAGCGCTTTTGCCGGCAGCGATCTTGAAGTCCTTCTTCGCTCCCGCGGGATCGATACGCTGATCCTTGGCGGCATCTCGACGAGCGGCGTCGTCCTATCGACCTTGCGGGAAGCGGCGGATAAAGATTACGGGCTGACGGTGCTATCTGATGCTTGCCTCGACGGCGATCCCGAAGTTCACCGCGTGCTCACGGAGAAGGTATTCCCTCGCCAGGCGGACGTGCTGACAGTCGACGCTTGGATCGAAGCCTTGGCTTGATCATCGGGGCCGGACGACGGTCCCGCGGAAAGAAGGCTTGATTTCATGCCGATTTGGAGAAGAAACTTAATCGTTTGTTGGTTCGGGATGTTCGTATCGGGCGTCGGAATGAGCATGCTCGCTCCCGTACTTCCGTTATTTATCCAGCATCTCGGGGTGAACGATACAGGAGCGATCGCTCAGTTTTCCGGAGTCGCCTTCGGCGTTACTTTTATCGTTTCGGCGATTTTTTCGCCCATCTGGGGGCTTGCCGCCGACAAGTACGGACGTAAACCGATGCTGTTGAGGGCAAGCTTGGGCATGGCGATCGTGATCGGCTGCATGGGCTTCGCGACGAACGTGTACGTCCTGATCGGATTAAGGCTATTGCAAGGCGTCATTACGGGTTACGCTACGGCTTGCACGACATTGATCGCGACTCAGACGGATAAGGAACATACGGGGTATGCGTTAGGTTTGCTTTCGACGGCAAGCATCGCGGGTTCATTGCTTGGACCGTCGATCGGAGGTTTTATCGAAGAAGGCTTCGGTTTGCAAAACGTATTTTTTATCACTGGCGGGCTGTTGTTCGTCGCCTTCGTTACCACCGCCATATTCGTGAAGGAATCGTTCGTCCGCGAGGATAAGCAGGCGCTCCGTCTCAAACAAGTATGGCGGCTCGTTCCCGAGAAAAGCTTAACGATCACGATGTTCGTGACCTTCTTCGTCCTAACGGTAGCCTTATATTCCGTGGAGCCCGTGATTACCGTCTATATTACCCATCTGTCCCGCGATTCCGGTCACATTGCCTTGATCGCCGGACTCACCTTCTCCGCATCGGGAATGGCGAATATCATCGCCGCTCCGAGACTGGGCAAACTGTCCGACGCCATCGGGGTTCATAAAGTGATGCTGTTCTCCTTGGCGGCGGCAGGAATCCTCTTTATCCCGCAAGCTTTCGTGAGCAATCCTTGGCAGCTGATGGGTCTCCGCTTCGTATTGGGATTGTTCGCGGCGGGGCTTACTCCTTCCGTGAATGTGATGATCAAGAAAATAACGCCGGCTTCCATTACGGGGAGAGTGTTCGGATTCGCCATGTCCGCAGGGTATTTGGGCGTATTCGGGGGCTCCCTTCTAGGCGGGCAAGTGGCGGCTTGGTTCGGCGTCCGATATGTATTCCTCATCACCGGCGCTTTATTGTTGGCGAACGCGGTATGGGTGTACTTTAAGGTGTACAAAACGATCAATGCGGCAAAATAAAAGAGAGGGGCATTTTCTTTATGCGCATCAAATGGTTCGGTCATTCTTCTTTCTTAATCACCTCGGAAGCCGGAACGCGGGTTCTTATCGATCCCTACAATAAGTTCCTCGGCTACCGCATGCCGGTTCCGATCGAATCGGATATCGTCGTCGTGACGCACGACCATGGCGATCATAATAAAATCAAAGCGGCATCGGGCGATTACCTGCTGGTGAACGAGCCGAAGGAATACAGCCGCGGCGATGTAAGCATTAGCGGGTTCAAAACCTTTCACGACAAGGTGAATGGCAAGAAAAGGGGCCCCAATATCATTTTCCGCATCCGGATGGACGGACTGACGGTCTGTCATTGCGGAGATCTGGGTCATCTGCTGACCGAGGAACAAGCGAAGGATATCGGCCGATCGGACATCGTCATCGTTCCCGTCGGAGGAAGAATGACGCTCGACGGGGCTGAGGCCGCGCAAGTGGCGCGTCAATTGCAAGCGACCGTCGCGATTCCGATGCATTACCGCACGAAAGCCTTGGGCCTGCTAGGCAAAATCGTTTTCGCTAAGGCGGATAAGTTTATCCAAGCGTTAGGGCAGCGTACGACCGAGGTGGATACGCTGGATGTGGGCAAGGAAGGATTATCCCGATATGCCGGAGTCGTTACGATGCAGTATGAATAAATTCGCAACGTCCGACGTATAGAAACCGGATTTTAAGCTGATTGTTTACCGAATAAACAAAGTCTGGTACTCTAGGATTGTTGCCTGTTCGAATTAGGCATCGGGAATAGGAAGGGAGAGATTTCGATGACTAATCCAATTAAGAAAGTAGTCGTAACCGGCGGAAGCGGCATGCTGGGCCGATGGGTCGTTAAGCATTTGGTGGAGCATGGTTACGATGTACTGAACGTAGATACGCGCCAGCCGGAGGAGCCTCTATGCCCTACGCTTATCGTGGATCTTGAAGATTTAGGTCAGACTTACGGCGCGCTGGCCGGGGCGGATGCGGTCGTTCATATGGCGGCCATTCCGAGAGCGGGTATGGTACCGCCCGAAGTGACGTTCCGCAACAACGTGATGTCTACTTATAATGTTCTGGAAGCGGCCGCGGGACTCGGCATCAAGAAAGCGGTCGTCGCCTCCAGCGAATCCTCGTACGGGATTTGCTTCGCCGTTCATCCGTTCGGTCCGCAGTATGTGCCGATGGACGAAGCGCATCCGCAGTTGCCTCAGGACAGCTACGGCTTGTCCAAGGTTGTGGGCGAGCTGACCGCGGATATGTTCTACCGCAGAGCCGGCATTCAAGTCGTGTCGCTGCGTCTGGGCAACGTTATTCCGCCGGAGTGGTACGAGCGATTCCCTTCGTGGATCGATAATCCGGAGGAGCGCGAACGGATTCTGTGGAGCTACATCGATACCCGCGACGCCGCGGAAGCTTGCCGCCTTGCGATCGAAGCGGAAGGACTGGGTTCCGTCGCGCTTAATCTCGGATCTACCGAGACAAGCATGGCCGTTCCAAGCCGCGAGCTGATGGCCGCGCGTTATCCGGAAGTGACAGACTTCCGTGCGCCGCTTGAGGGGCATGAAGCGCTGCTCAATAGCGAGAAAGCAATGAAACTACTCGGCTGGGAGCCTAAATATAAGTGGCGCGAGCAGCTGGGCAAGTAATATCGGATTCGTAAGAGGTTGCCCCGTTCTCGTGGCTGTTCGAGAGGGCAATCTCTTTTTTTGCTTAAATCTATTCGCGAAGAAGGTGCACCTTCTTGAGTTATATTTTACTCCTGCTAGCTACGTTGGCATGGAGCTTCGTCGGGGTCCTTGTTAAATCGGCGTCGTCGATGGTGGATAGCGCCATCATTTCGTTCGCCCGCTTTTTTTTCGGCGTCATCTTTCTGGGACTCTATCTATTTATTCGCGACGGGAAAATACGGATCCGTTTGGGGATGAAGTGGGTCTGGATAGGCGCGGTCGGGAAAGCGGCTAATTACGCGTTGGAGAATATCGCCTTACAAATCGGCTACTCCTACGGCAACATTCTCGTGCAGCCTGTTCAGACCGTCGTTCTGTTGTTTGCGGCCGGTCTGTTGTTTAAGGAAAAAATAGCGTTGCGCGGATGGATTGCCGCAGCGTTCTGCGTTGCCGGCGTCATCGTTGTCGGTTGGAACGGTACGCCGCTTGACGAGCTTGCGCAAGGCAGCGGGTTAACGACGCTGTTGTTCGCGCTTGCAGGTATCGGCGCCGCCGTTCACGTATTAAGTCAGCGGATGCTCCTGAAGACGATGGACAACGGGAACATGAACTTATCCGTTTTCTTAATGAGCACGGTAATCGTCGCCGTTCCGATCCCGATTCAATCTCACGGTTTTACCGGTCCGATAACGGCGTGGGCTTGGGGGGCGCTGATGCTGCTTGGCGTAATTACGGGTCTGAGCTTTTTCTGGTTCGCGGAAGCCATTAAGCGGGTACCCTTCGCCGTCGTCGCGATTGTCGGCAACTGTACCGTCCTATTTGCGATACTATGGTCTTATTTATTTTTCCGTGATCCCATCACCGTCTACATCATAGTCGGTACGTTCATCTTCGTGGTCGGCATCTTATTGTTGAATTTTCCGATGCCTCGCCGAAGCGCCAAGAAAACTCCGTTGTGATACTTTTTCGCGGAGAGAAAAAGCTGATTTATTTCTCGATCTTACCGGTATCGACGACTTCGAAATCGTTGCCTTTGATCTTGCCCAGAACGTGCAGGTCTTCATCGTCCCATTTCGGATTCGGAGCTCCGCTTACATATAGATCGCTGCCGTTATCCGCGACGATCATGCCGTATTTTTTGAGCGCGCGAATGATCGCCCGATTGTGGGCGGAGAACCCGGATTCGCTGAAATCTTCTCGCAATCGGAGACGGAGTCCCATGGGCGGGAGGTTGGCTTCCGTACTGCTCGAAGCGTAGTGAGTGGCCGGAGCGATGAAGCCGCGCTGCGTCTTACGAACCGTGAACCGAAGCGCATGATTAATTTCGCCCGAGGCGGCTTCCTCATAGCGGACGAGTCCCGGGAAGATCGGCAATCCCGCGGCGTCCGCGGACGTCCAGAACTTCGGCCGCAAAGCGTTCGTCTTAAGATCCCACTTCGCTCCATTCGATGCCTTCCATCCGTCGCTGGTGAGGCGTGCGTTATAGAGCTCGTACAGCAGAAGGTTGTCTTTGTCTACGACGATGACATGACGGTCGCCGTCGCTGTTCGGTCCGCCTTCTATCGGCGCATTCGCGGGTATCGGGTACGGTCCGGGATCGCTTTCATCGCCATAGTCCGTAAAGGTGACTTTCACTTTCGGTTGTTTGCCGTCTACGATCGTATACGGAATTCCGATCGGAGCCCCGTTCCATACCGTGCCGAAATCGGCCTTCAGCTTCGTATTCGCGCCGATCGAGGCGATGAACTGCTTCGAGTTCGGGTGAACCGGATATTTGGATATGTCCGTATTCCACGGATTATCTTTAGGAAACACTTGCAGAGCGGCCGATTCGGCTTGTCCTCCCGCTGGCGCCGGTGTCGTCGTCGGCTTCGGTTTATTCCCGACATAGATCGAGTTGGTTGCGCCTTCCCAGACGACCGGTTTCCCTACGGCTTCGGATATAAACCGCAGAGGAACGTAGGTCGTATTCTTGTATAGGAATCCCTGCAGATCGCTTGCGGGTTGTTTGTTTATGCCGTCGAAATAATAACGGATATCGCGAAAATCCACGCTGATGGTCCTCGTTCCGGTTGCAGCGTATGTAAGTCCGGAGAAAAATATCGCCCCGCAAACAAAGCCTATTGACCCCGCCTTCCATTGCCTCCATCGGTTCAACGTGTCCACCTCTTATCTATACTCGGTTCTGTCGTCTCTCTCATCATATCTTCGCCAGAGAGGGGGAACCATAGTGCATCTCGCCTAATTTCGGTAGGCCGGGGCTAAACCAATCGGGTAATCCCTTTAATAAAACCCTTTATATGATAAAATAAAACATCTAATTACCGGCTCATCAAGAAAGGACTTTCTATGAAAAAACGCATTCTAGACATCGTATTCATTATTTTCGGTACATTGCTTTTCGCCTTGGCCGTTAATCTGTTCATCATTCCGAACGATTTCGGCGAAGGAGGGGTAACGGGGATAACGATCATATTCTATTATCTGTTCCAATGGTCTCCCGGACTCGTCAGCTTGATTCTAAACTCCTTATTATTAGTTGTCGGGTATAAATTCCTGGACAAGTCGACTACGGTCTATACGATAATCGCGGTCGTATTTCATTCTCTGTTTCTTTACCTGACGCACGATTTGCATATTGAATCCGACGAGTTAATCGTTAATGCGATATTCGGGGGCGTGTTTACGGGAGTCGGTATTGGCATGATCATACGGGTTGGCGGAACGACGGCAGGGTCGACGATCATTGCCAGAATCATCAATAAGTACTTGGACTGGAACGTTAGCTATGCGCTCTTGTTCGTTGATCTGATCGTCGTATTCGCTTCGTATTTCATTATCGGCGCGCAGAGCGTGATGCTTACGATCGTAATGCTCTATATCGCGACCAAGGTCATGGATTTCATTATCGAAGGCGTTAATCCTAAGAAGGCGGTTACGATCATATCCAAGGAGCAGAATCGAATAGCCGAGCAAGTGAACAGCATCATGGAGAGAGGCGTAACCGTCATCTATGGCCGGGGCTATTATTCTAACTCGCCGAAGGAGCTGCTCTACATCGTAATTAGCAAACAGGAATTGAGCATGCTTAAGAAAATTGTAAAATCGATCGATAAAGAGGCGTTCATAACGATTCACGACGTAAGAGACGTGTTCGGGGAAGGTTTCGTGGATATTTCGAAATAAGTCCGACGGGCATGATTGCGATTTGATTACCCGGGGGGGCCAGAGGGCCCCCCTTCGCTTCGAGCGGGACAAAATAACCATAGGCAGCCGCAAAATAGCGATTATATATAAAAAATAGCGATTAAAATTAAGATAGCGTGCGCTACATAATAAGAAAAATCAGCTAGATTAAACGAATCGTTGTTTCATTAATTTTTTTCTGACCGAAATCGTATTATGATGAATGCGATTTCAAAAAAGGGGGAGGACATAAATATGAAAAGGCTTACAACGTTATTGTTATGCGTATCCATGCTTGTATTTATATTGGCAGCGTGCGGAGGAGGAGACAAAAAGTCCGAATCGGGCGGCAAGGGCGAGAAAGCAACGGTGACATTCGGCTTCTGGGGCACGGCGGAGGATCTGAAAGTATATCAATCCGCGGCGGATTCTATTAATGAAGCGTATCCAAACATTACGCTGAAAATTAAACAATATCCGAGCAGCGATCAATTCTGGAATCAGCTTCCGGGTGAAATCGCAGCGGGTACCGCGCCGGATTTAGTGCGGTTGTCCAATGAAGGATCGTATGAATATATCACCAAGGATCTGTTCGCCCCGCTTGACGAATACATTAAATCGGCAAATCTGGACATGAGCGTCTATATCGACTCCGCTAAGAACGGATGGCAAGTAGAAGGCAAAACCTTCGGCATTCCGAACACGTTCAATACGTCCATGTTCTTCATCAACGATGAGATGTGGAAAGCGGCGGGTCTCGGCGCGTATCCGACAACCTGGGATGAAGTGTACGAAGCAGCGAAGAAGTTGAAGACCAAAGACGTCTATGGCCTCGTTGCCAACATTCATGAGTTTCACATTACGAACTATGTCAAAACCTTTGGCGGCGGTTGGGGCTACGGCAAAACGATCAATTCGAAAGAAAACGTACAAGGCCTGGAGCAGTTCATGAAGTTCTATAAAGACGATCTTGCCGTTACGCCGAAAACGTTGGGCTACGGTTGGGACGGTGAAGTTTTTGCCAACAAAAAGGCAGCTATGACGACCGGGGGCGCCTGGTATAAGAGTTATCTGAAGGACGCGAACCCTGATCTGAAATATGTAGCGCTGCCGGTACCGAAGGGTACAGTCCAAGCGGGCAACCTGATTGCGGACGGTTATACGGTGATGAAAGATTCCAAAAATAAAGAAGCTGCGGTTAAAGCGGCGTACTTCATGTCGGGCGAGAAGGTGCAAAGTCAATTCATCGAGCTAGGCTATAACCCGCCGCTGAAATCTTTGTCTCCGAAATACTACGACCTGAATCCGGAATTCAAGTCCACCGAAAGCGCACTGGCTAACGCAACCGACTTCCAATACCCGAGCGACACGAAGAAATTTACGGACGCTCTTGTTAAAGAAGTGGAAAACGCGATTCTAGGCGGCAGCAAGGAAACAGCTCAGCAAATCTTGGATAAAGTGCAACAACAATTCAATAAGTAACGACATGGAAGAGGCGTTCCCGTTTAGATCGCTAAACGGGAACCCTTTTTACTTCCGACAGCCGATCGACTGGGAGGAAACGTAATGAATGAGTACAATGCCGGAACCAGAGGAATCGCTAACAGAGGCAAGAACGGTCAAGGCAAGTTTGCCTATTCGAGACTGGCGGATTCGGATGCTTTCGTGGCGTGGATCTTTATCCTGCCGTTTATTGTCCTGTGGGCTTGGTGGTTCTTTTACCCCTTTCTCCAATCGTTTATCCGCAGCTTTCAGGATGTGAATTTCGCCGCGTTGGATGAAGCCAAGTTTATCGGTTTCGGCAATTACGCGAAAATATTACAAGACCCGGATTTCTACCGGGCGTTGCTGCATTCTTTGGAAATCGTAGCCATCTCGGTGCCGTC
Organism: Cohnella endophytica; assembly: GCF_003628305.1. Taxonomy (GTDB): domain Bacteria; phylum Bacillota; class Bacilli; order Paenibacillales; family Paenibacillaceae; genus Cohnella; species Cohnella endophytica. Next base: position 246,334 of record NZ_RBZM01000007.1, read on the forward strand.
CCAAGCCGTACTCGGTTTGTTGCTGGCCATCTTGGTCAACAAGAAGATCGCGGGCCAAGGAATTTTCAGGACCGTCTTCTTCATTCCTTATATCGCTTCCCAAATCGCGGTCACGACCGTGTTCATGATGCTGTTTAAACAAGATACGTTTGTTACCCGGTTTTTCGCGTTGTTAGGCATGAAAAATGCGACTTGGTTCGCGGATACGGATTATGCGCTGTTGTTCGTTTGCATGCTCTTCGTTTTCCAACAGGTAGGGTTCAGCATGATCGTCTATTTATCGGGGCTGCAAGAAATCCCGCGCGATCTGTACGAGGCCGCGGAAATCGACGGAGCAAGCAAGGGTAATCAATTCCGGTATATTACAGTGCCGTCCCTGAAGCCGGTCATCTTCTTCGTCGTGTCGGTATCCACGATTCTTGCCTTTCAAATTTATGACCAGATCGCGGCGATCTCCCGCTACGGGGCGCTGGGTACTCCCGCAGGAGCAACGAGCACGGTTGTCACCTATTTCTATCAGCACGGAATCCGGTACCTGAATATCGGTTACGGTTGCGCGGCGGTCGTTTTATTTTTCTTCGTCATATTAGCCGTTACGGCCATTCAGAAAAAATTATTAGACGCGAAGGACTGATGAACGTGAAGCTTATTAGACGTGCGATCGCCTACGCAGTTCTCTGGCTACTGGCCGCGGCTTTTGCCACCCCGTTTATTTATACGCTGTACAATTCCTTCATGCCGCTAAAGTATGCAAACAAGCTGGTCGGCATGAAGGAATGGACGCTGGAGCACTACGCTACCTTTTTTACCAACGAGGCTTATAACGTACCGCTATGGTTTTGGAATACGCTGGTCATGACGGGCATCATTATGCTCGGCAACTGGATCGTTAATCCGATGGCCGCTTATGCGCTCGCCAAATTGAATTTCCGCGGAAAAAAACTCGTTTTATGGATGGTTATGGCGACGATGATGGTACCGTATCATATGATTCTGATTCCCGTCTACGTAAACATGGCACAGATTGGTTGGCTCAACACGTTCGCAGGACTAACCGTTCCGTTCCTTTACCAGTGTCTGTACATTTTCATGCTTAGACAGTTTTACCTAGGCATTCCGAACGAATTGATCGAAGCATCGCGAATCGACGGCCTGAACAAAATCGGCGGCTTTTGGCGCATCGTTTTTCCTTTGGCCAAATCCTCGCTAATTACGATGTCCATTTTGACATTTGCAGGCACTTGGAACAGTTACCTAGTTCCGAGCACGTTCGTCAGCTCGCCGGAAAAATATGTGCTTGTCGTCGGGTTGAACAGCTTGAAGGACGCGGCTTTCGAGAAAACGTCCCTCATCATGGCCGGAGTGGTGCTTTCGACCGTTCCGATCCTTCTGTTCTTTTTCTTCTTCCAGAAGCAGTACATCGAGGGTGTCTCCACTTCGGGGATAAAGGGATAGGTATAGCAGCTGTATTCAGCAAGTCGGGGGCTCCGTCTGTTTCCGGAACTCCTTGGGGGACATGCCGACATATTTATTGAACACGATGGCAAAGTGGACCTGGCTCTTGAAGCCGACCTGTTCGGCGACTTCGTAGATTTTATGCTTGTAATCCTTCAGAAGCTCTTTGGCCCTGGCAATCCTCAGGTCGTTCAGGTAGTCGAATAAGCCTTTGCCCACTTCTTTCCGGAATAACTTGCTGATATAATTCCCGCTGGCGTTAAATTGTTCGCCGAGGTGCTCCAATGAAATTTCCCGTTTGTAGGAAGCGTGCAAATAATTTAAAATGCTTTTGATGATCGGACTGTATTCTTGGCGAATAAATGCACGGTTGCGAGCTTCCATTTTCTCTCGGAACAGATTCCGGTAAAAAGCCGTAAGTTCAGCCAGATTCTCGATTTCTTTCGCAAGAGTCGTGTCCTTAAAATAGGCATCGCTCTCATCCAGAATAAACAGAAGCCCCTCGTACACTTTTTTGACGTCGGTTTCGGTCATGCACGGCTTTTCCCGGAGCAACTGCTCCCAATTATCCCTATACAGCTGATATTGTTCGAATTGGCCTTCTTTCAAGTGGGTTTTCATGTTCATTATGTGCTGGCTTGCCGTATCCAGGACGCTTGGATCTTCGTTCCAACCGCACGGATAATTCAAGACGTATTCCTCGGGCTTATAGAACTTGTGGTTGATTGCCTGTTTTGCTTGTTCGTATGCCCGGTTTAATTCCTGGAAGGATTGGAAGAAACCGCTTATGCCAAATACGGTTTCTACGTTAATAAATCGTCTGAGCGAGCTGCTGATCATCGCGATCAGCTCGTTCAGGCGATTTCTCGATTCCTGCTCGCTTTTGATTTCGCTGTTGCTCAAGATGACGACGTAACGATTTTCTTCGCTCCGTAACCCTTCCACTTCTTTCTCTTTCGCAAGCAGCTCGGCCATAATATTCAGGATGGCGTTCTGGAGCAGGTGGGATCCGTTCTGATCCGGATAACGATTCACTGCTTTACGATAATGCCTGACGGTAAAGAGAGCTACCAGCATATTCGACTCTTTCAGATTGGTCTGAAGGGAGGCGGGAGGCTGTCCGTTTAACCATTGCCTCAGGCCGTCTTCCTTGGACCGTGCCTTGTTTTCCAGACGGGAGACAGGGCTTATTTTTGTTGCGTCAAGCTCGTCTTTAAGTTGAATCAGCATGTCGGCGATGAGCTCTCCGCTCATGCTCGGTTTGTAGAAATAGTCGGAGGCCCCCAGTTTCATGGCGCTCTTTACGTTCGCCAAGTCGTCAAAGCTGCTTAAAATAATGATTTTCGTTTCAAGCCCTTGCTGCCGGACCTCCTCCAGTACTTGAAGTCCGTTTTTTTTCGGCATCTTAATGTCCAGTATTACCACGTCGGGGAGCAACTCTAGAATGGACTGAATCGCTTTCTCGCCGTCCTCCGCTTCCCCGACGATTTCGATTCCATGCGATTCCCAATTCCGGCAGGATTTAATGCCTATTCTGACCAACGGTTCGTCGTCTACGATCAAAACTCTCATTTAATCCCCTCGATTTCCTTGGCCCATGATCGGAATGACGATGCGGGCCGTAGTTCCTTGGTTTTCCGTGCTTTCCAGATATAGACCGTATCCAATGCCGAAATTCATCTCGATTCTCTTGCGAATGTTGGAGATTCCGATCGAGTTTAATTTATGCTCCGCGTTATTCGAGTCGATGGCGTCCAGTTGTTCGACGGACAAGCCCTTCCCGTTATCGATCACCGACATGACCAGGTTTTCATCCGATTTCTCGATTCGCACGATCAGCTTGCCTTTGTGCGCGATGTCGTAAAAACCATGAAAAACGGCGTTCTCCACAAGCGGCTGCAGCATGAACTTAGGGGTACGGCAGTGCAAAACCTCTTCCCCCGCCTCATATAACACTTCGAATTTGTTCAAGTAGCGGAAGCCGAGAATTTTCGTGTAATCCTGAATAAAGTCAAGCTCCTCCTTGACCGTAACGTAATCCGAATCGGTTTTGGCAGTGAAGCGGATGACGGACGAGAATGCCGTAAGCGCTTCCTCGATTCCGGCCGCACCTTGGAGCTTCGCCATCCACTTGATGACGTTTATCGTATTATACATGAAGTGTGGGTTAATCTGAGATTGGAGCGCGCGCAGCTCCGCATTTCGCTTTTCTTGCTCTTCCTGATAAATCCGCCGGATAAGCATGCGGATTTCCTGAAGCATTCCATCGACCGTCATGCTGATTTTCCCGATTTCTCCATGCTCGATATGCACCTTGACCTCCAGATTGCCCCTGGAAACCTCCCGCATTTTTTTCTCGAGGCTTGCCAATGGCTTCGTGATGCTCGTCGCGATGAAAATGGCGGTTATTATCGATAGAACAAGGACAAGGAGCAGCAATGCAAAAATGATCTTTAACAAAAAGTTCAAATAGCTGAACATTTCGTTTTTGGGTATGATCGTGATGGCCCGCCAATGGGACAAGGAGGATTCGGAGACTAGAGCAAATACGTTTTTATTTTCGTATTTTCCCGTCTGGTCAATGGCATCGATGTCGAACGGCAGAACTTGTTTGGAATTTTGGCTGATCTCCGCTTCGTTCGGACTATAGATGATGTTTTTCTGTTCGTCGATCAAATAAAACTTGGTGTTCTCCGTAAAGCTGATGTCGCTCCATAATTGCTTCAGCTTGTCGACCCCGAGATTTAGCATGACCAGACCAAGGTCTTCCCTCGTGTAGGGATCGATGATGGACCGTCCTACGGAAACGACGTATTTTTTCTTGACCGCCATCAGTTTGTCGGCGTGAATGCCTACGAATACGTGGCTTCCTTTCCGCTTCAATATTTCCCGGACGTAGGGCTGAAGGAAAAATTCGTCGTTCAGATAGGTATGGTTTACATACTCCAGGTTACTTCGGCCAATTAACAAATGGTTCGTGATTTGATAGATCATTGCCGAGTCTATTACGTTGGAGTAATTCAGAATGTTGTTGGCAATCGCATGGTTGATCGTATCGAAGTCCCGGGAAATTTCCAAGCCTTTGTACGGGTAATCGCGGTAATCCTTTTTCATGAGCTGAAAAATTTCCTTGTTATAAATCGGATACATCGACAGGGAGATGACCGGTTCCAGCGAAGTATTAATGTTTTTGATGATTTGTTCGTTATTTTGGACGGCGGCGTCTTTAATGATTTCTTTGTTGTAGCTCACATACAGCCATAGGAAGATTCCTCCGATTACGAGAAAAGGGATAACCGTAAAACAAGAAAAGGCGATTATCAGACGCGGCTTCAATCGCATCTCGGCGATCATTTTCTTCATTCGCAAAGTCCATTCTAAGTTTGGATTAATAATACCCGTCTAGTCTATATGAAGTTCAACAAACGACTTATAAATCCCTCCTTCAGGGTCAAGCGAGTCCGGCGATGATATATTCATATAATTGGATAGGTTTGTATGCTATACTGAGCATAAAGTCCCGATTAAGTAGGAAGTGAACAGGCATGAAGATTCAGGTCCATTCTAGCCATACGAACCTCGAGAGCGTTTCCCTGAAAGGCCTTACCATTTCGCTCCTTTCTTCGGGAGATGGAACGGAGATCATTCATCACAAGCTGGAGCAAGGCGGCCGATGGGCACTCGCCCCGGAAGAGGGCTGGCTGGCGCTCGAATACGTGTATATCATTTCCGGAGAATTGATATGGAAGACCGAAGAGGGCGATACGTCCATTAAAGCCGGCGATTCTATTTCCGCCTATATGATTACAGAACTTGCCTTATTCGTCGCGGCGACGGACACCGAGTTTCTCTACGTCGTCTCCCGCCCGTACTTTCATAACTACAGCAATTGGACCCAAGAGCTGATGGACCTTGCCGTGAAAATCGAAGAGAAGGACGGATATACTTCGGATCATTGCGAGAGAATCAAGAAACTTGCGATGATGGTGGGAGAAGAGTTAAAGCTATCCGCCTACGACATGTTTATTCTTAATCAGTCCGCATTTTATCACGACATCGGCAAAACGCGGGTGCCTGAAGAAATCTTGAACAAGCCGGGTAAACTCACGCAGGAAGAATACGAAGTGATGAAGCTGCACACTACTCACGGTAAAGAGTTGCTATATGAGAGAGGGCTGCCCGACCTGAGGGTCGTGGGAGATATCGTCGAGCAGCATCACGAAAGGTATGACGGCAAAGGATATCCCGCTGGACGACAGGGGAATGAGATTTCCATTCTGGCTTCTATTATCGCGGTCGTCGATTCCTTCGATGCAATGACGGTGGATCGGGTATATCACAAAGGGATCCCGGTTGACGAAGCTTTGCTTGAAATTAAGAGGAATAGCGGCACCATCTATCATCCGGACATCGTAACGGCATTCTTGAATATTGCCGACCAATTGACTTGAGAGGAGGTGAGAACATGAAACGAATCCTTGTATCTCTTGCATCTTTGATGATCATTTTCTCCGTGTTCGGAGGCGTTGCGAGCGCGAAATATCAACCGCAAAACGATATTTCGATCAACCTGAAATTGCCTGTCAACCTGCCTAATCTCGGCACGGGAAGCTTGACTTTCGGTTTGCAGCAGACGGTTCAACAAACCCTTACCCAAACTACCGGCCTTTCCGTAGACTACTTCTACATATGGGTGAACGTGAACGACGTGCCAGTGGCCGCGATCGACCCGGCCAAAGCAATGGTTTAATCGGATACTTTGAATAATAAAGAACCCGGCAGAGTCTGCCGGGTTCTTACCTATGAAAAACAATTGCACGCAAAGATGCAGTGTGATATGATGAGAACATCCTTGACTATTTTTATCAATATGTACAGAGTTAACGCATCTTATCTACACCTTAATCTTACCACATGGATTTACGGGTTGTCAAACGTTCTTTTTCTTTTCCGGATTAGACTGAAAAGGAGTGTGTTCACAAAGATGATTAACGCAAAAGATTGGCAGCAAGAGCAGGAGCGGTTGGAGCTGATTACGCAAAAGCTACATTCGAGAATCGTCGAGCTGGAGCCCGAGGTCGATCAACTGCACGATCAGGCGGCGGACATTCGCAAGCGATTCTGGGAAGAAGTAACGGTTAATACGAGCACGCAGGAAGATTTCGAAGAGACCTTCTTCACGATCAAACAGCAGGCAGCGGTGTTATCCGAACGTGAACGCAGCCACCGGCAGAGAGTGCAGCAGTGGAAGAGTATGAAAAGGCTGCTGCCGTCTCCCTATTTCGGACGCATCGATTTCCAAGAGGATGGCCTGGGCTTCAGCGAAGAAGTCTATATAGGCGTGTCGTCCTTCGTCGATGCGGACGGTATGAGCTTCCTGGTGTATGACTGGCGTACGCCCATTGCGAGCTTGTATTACGACTATTCCCCCGGAGCGGTCTCCTTCCAAACGCCGGGAGGAAACATCGCCGGGACAATGAAGCTGAAGCGACAGTACCGGATTCGCGACGGGCAAATACGGAATTTGTTCGACTCGAGCTTAACGATCGGCGACGAATTGCTGCAGCAAGTACTCGGGAAGGGCGCGGACGCTCAGATGAAGAGCATCGTGGCCACCATCCAGAAAGAGCAGAACGCCATCATCCGCAACGACAAAAGCCGGATGCTTATTGTGCAAGGGGCGGCCGGAAGCGGGAAAACCTCGGCGGCGCTGCAACGTGTGGCGTACTTGCTGTACAAACACCGCGATAATCTCAAAGCCGACCAGGTCGTTCTTTTCTCCCCTAATCCGATGTATAACAGCTACGTATCCACGGTTCTTCCCGAGCTTGGCGAGGAGAATATGCAGCAGACGACCTTCCAGGAATATCTTGAATATTGGCTTGGTTCCTCGTTACGGCTTGAGGACCCGTTCGATCAGCTCGAATACGTGCTGACCGAACAATCGACGCCGGGATACGAGGCCAGATTAAACGGGATCCAATATAAGTCGTCGGAAGCGTATCTTAAAGCTCTCCAGAGCTATGCATCGTGGTTGGGACGGGAAGGAATGCAATTCCACTCGATCCGTTTCAGGGACCGTGATTTGATCTCCGCCGAGCAAATGAAATCGAAGTTCTACAGCTATGATGCTTCCCTTCGCCTGATTAACCGCGTCGTTCTGCTGCAGGAGTGGTTGCTGCGGGAGCTGACCTTGCTGGAACGCAAGGAGCGGGAGGAAGCATGGGTGCAGGAAGAGCTTAATTACCTCGATAACGATCAGTATGCCGAAGCCTATAAATCGCTGCGCAAAGAGGACGGCGTTTTCGAATTTGCCGAGCAATATGTCGAAGCCTACAATAAACTGATCAACAATCGCCAGCAAGACGAGGATGTCTTCGACTTTGCCCAGCAGGAGGAAGAGCTGCTGCGCCGAATGGTCGTGAAGGAGCAGTTTAGACCGCTGAGGCAAGGCGTGAAGAGGTTGTCGTTCATAGATATGGTCGGGCTGTACGCCCAGCTGTTCGACGATGATGCCGCTTACCGGGAGATGGCGAGTGAGGCCGAAGTGCCCGGGCTTTGGGCGGAAATCTGCAAGCAGACGAAGGAAAAGCTGAGCCGCTTCGAGTTGTTCTATGAGGATACGACGCCATACCTGTACCTAAAGGAACTCATCGAGGGCGTTCGAACAAATACCGAGGTGCGGTACTTATTCGTCGATGAGGGTCAGGACTACTCCATGTTTCAATATGAGTTTCTCAGAAAATTGTTCCCGCGCGCCCGTATGACGGTGCTCGGCGATTTCGGTCAGGCGATCTTCACTCAGGCGACGAATTTGCATGAGACGGATTCGCCTTTGATCCGGCTTTATGATGCGGCAGAAACGAGTCAGTACTTTCTTGTCCGCAGTTATCGCTCCACCCGCGAGATCGTGGACTTCACGAAGTCGTTATTGCCAGGCGGGGAGGAGATCGTTCCCTTCGAGAGAAGCGGCAGGAAGCCGCTCCTCTCGAAAGCGGGCAGCAACGAGGCGCGCGCGGAACGAATGGCGGCTGATCTCGCGGCGCTTCAGGCCGAAGGCTTCGCTTCCATCGCCGTCATTACGAAGACGGCGGCCGAGAGCAGCGATGCCTTCGAGGCTTTGACGGCTCGGGGCTGTCAGGCGCTGCGGCACATCACGAAAAATACGCCCAACTTCGAGAAGGGAACGCAGGTTATTCCCGCGTATCTCGCCAAGGGCGTAGAATTCGACGCCGTGCTGATCTACGACGCTTCTTCGCGGGCGTATCATCGGGAAAGCGAGCGCAAGCTCTTCTATACGGCCTGTACGCGCGCCATGCATCGGCTTATCCTGTACGCAATAGGAGAACCGACGCCTTTCATTCAGGCATTGGACACATCCCTGTATGAGGTAGAGGAATGAGGTATGGATAAGGAATAGGCTCTAGAGCATGGAAAAAACCTTGATTGACCCGTGAGGTCAATCAAGGTTTTTTGTTTATTCCTATATTCATTGGGTTCTACTTCGATACAGTTTCCAGTGCGACTTCGATCATGTCGTTAAAGGTGGTTTGTCTCTCTTGCGACGTTGTTTGTTCGCCGGTAAGAATATGATCGCTAACGGTTACAAGGCATAAGCCTTTAACTCCGAATTTGCAGGACAAATAATAAAGCACCGCTGCTTCCATCTCTACGGCCAATACGCCATGCTTGCCAAGCTTATTAACCACTTCTTGGCTTTCCGAGTAGAAAACGTCGGATGAAAGTACATTTCCTACGCGAAGACTCAGACCTTTATCCGTTCCGACTTCATAAGCCTTCTTGATTAAATCGAAGCTACCGATCTGCGGGAAATCGAATCCGGGGAATTGGTTGCGAATGATGGCGGAATCAGTCGCCGCCGCTTGCGCGATAATCACGTCGCGGATTTTTACATCATGTTGGATGGCACCGCAAGTTCCAACGCGAATGAGATTTTTGGCGCCGTAATCGTTGATCAATTCATGAATGTAAATGGCGGCGGAAGGCATTCCCATTCCCGTACCTTGAACGGATACGCGATTTCCTTTATAAGTACCCGTATAGCCTAACATGCCACGTACGTTGTTGTAACAAACCGTACCTTCCAGGAAGGTCTCGGCAATATATTTTGCGCGTAGCGGATCGCCCGGCAGCAACACGGATTCTGCAATTTCGCCGACTTTGGCTTCGAGATGAATACTCAAGTAAATCCCTCCAAATTGTTCGTATGTAACTTCGAATTAGCTTCACCAAAAATCATAGCATAATACGCATCCGCGTTATGTTAATAGAATAACTCCATAAACGTGAACTAGTTCACATTTTAACCGTTAGCCTAGTAACGGAAGCGGAGCGCTTTCATTTGTTATATTGGGTGCACGGAATCGCTAAGGGTTAGACCACTTGCGAAGGGTAGGGAACTCCTCCGTTTCATGACAAATCGATTCTAACTTCTCCATATCGAGGAGGTATAGAAACTTATCCCGAATGTCGATCAGCCCTTCGCTCTGAAATTCGCCTAACGTTTTGGATATCGATTCCCTAGTGACTCCGAGCATGTTGGCGATCAAGGACTGATTAATTTTAAAGTCGATTTTGTAAACGTTATTGAGGGTTACTCCAAAGTTGTAATAGAGGTCCATGAGGAGATTGGCGACTTTTCCGCGTACGTCATAGAAGGTCAAATAGCGAATCATGCGATTGAGCATGCGGGTTCGCTCAACGAGAATCTTGTATGCATTTCGCAGTACCGAGGGATATTTATCAACGATCTGCAAGAAGTCTTGCTTCTGCATCAGCCAAGCCGAGACGTTCTCCAAGGCCTCGATGGATGAAATTCGATGATTATCGCTGGACAGGGCTTCTACTTCTCCGATAATATCGCCCGCCATCGTTAGGCTAAGGACGATTTCCTTGCCTTCGTATATCCGATAGATCTTGACCATGCCCGAGCGAATGAGATAAACCTCGTCGCTTTCGTCATTCTCAAAGATAAGAACATGATTTTTCTTGAAGTGGCGTTCCTTGAGCAATGGGGTTATATATTGTAGTTCATCATGAGGAATATCGGAGAAAATCTTAATGTCGGAAACGTTGTTAATCATTAGCACACAACCTTTCGAGCTGGCTCAAAGATTATTGTAGCATGATATCAGAAGAATAGAGGTAACGACATGAAATTCGAACGTATTAGCGTGATCGTGCTTGATAGCGTGGGTATTGGGGCTTTGCCGGACGCCCATGAATTCGGCGATGAAGGCAGCCATACCTTGGGTCATATCGGCGAGCATGTACCCGGCATGAAGTTGCCGAATCTCGCTGCCTTGGGTCTAGGAAATATTGCGCCGTTGTCTACGATCCCTGCGGCGGAGAGCCCTCTGGCTTGTTACGGCAAGATGGCGGAAGTGTCCGTGGGCAAAGATACGATGACGGGTCATTGGGAGCTGATGGGACTTAAAGTAGAAGTGCCTTTTCAAGTCTATCCTGATGGATTTCCGGCGGAATTGATCGAGAAGTTCGAACAGCTGACGGGTCGCAAAGTCATTGGAAACAAGCCGGCATCGGGAACCGAGATTCTGGACGAGTACGGAGAAGAGCAGCTCCGAACAGGCGCATGGATCGTGTATACATCCGCCGACAGCGTCATGCAGATTGCCGCTCATGAGGACGTTATTCCTTTAGAGGAATTGTATCGCGCTTGCGAAATTGCCAGAGAGATTACCTTAAACGATCCCTATGTGGTCGGGCGTATTATCGCAAGACCGTACATCGGCGAACCGGGTGCTTATGCGCGTACGCCGAACCGACATGATTACGCGCTCGAGCCCATTGGTGAAACCGTTCTCGATCATATCAAGGATAAGGGGTACGATGTCATCTCCGTCGGGAAAATCAACGATATTTTCACGGGTCAAGGCATCAAGGAGTCCCATCCCACGAAAAGCAATTTAGACGGCATCAAGACGACCATTGAGCTGCTTAAGCGTCCGTTTAATGGGATGTTGTTTACGAACCTGGTCGATTTCGATTCCTTATATGGACATCGACGCGATCCCGAAGGCTACGCTTCTTGTTTGGAAGAGTTTGATCAGTATCTCCCGGAGCTCATGCAACTAACCGGCGATAAAGACTTGCTGATCATTACGGCCGACCATGGGAATGACCCTACTTGGCCGGGAACGGATCATACCCGCGAGTATGTACCGATCTTGATCTATAACCCGTTACTCGCTAATAGTTCCAGTTCCATCGGCATTAGAGAAACTTTCGCGGATCTTGCCGCAACTATTGCCCATAATTTCGAGGTTGCCGCACCGAATATCGGGAAAAGCTTTTTGGAATTATTGAACGTAAAAGGTTAAAGGTTAGAACAAGCCGGATTCCCATCTAGGGAACCCGGCTTTTTTACGTAGCTTATATCGCACCATGCGTCACTGAACCGTCGACGATCCGTCTTCCTTCACCGCCATGCGCTTGCGGAAATCGTTGGGCGTCATTTGCGTCTGCTTCTTGAAGACGCGGCTGAAATATTTCTCGTCGTGATAGCCGATCATTTGGGCGATCTGCGCCATCCGCAGATGCGGGTTCAGGAGCAGCATTTGCGCTTTCTCCACCCGGATGCGATTGACGTAGTCGATGAGCGTTTCCTGGAAATCGTTTTTGAATTTGCGGGAAATATATTCCCGATTCAGATGAAAGCGCGCCGATATGTCCTGCAACGTAATGTCTTGGGTATAATGCGCCTCGATATAACGGGCGATCTCTCGCATCGGGCTGCCGTTGAACGTTTGCGTTTGCATCGTGATGAAAATTTTCGACAACTCGATCAGGCTGTTCGCCAGAATCTCCTGCAAGGCGGGCAGAGAAAGCCTGCCGGATTCGTCCAGCGGGACGATGAAAGGACTGTTCTCGACAAGCAGTTGCTGCTTACTGTCGTATTCGCGGAAAAACTCCTCGACCCAACCGGCCCTTGCCGCATTGTACTCATCCCACCACATCTTCATCTGTTCCATCGAAATATGATTCATCGCGCCGATGACCGTAAACCATTCGGCCAGTGCCATTCGAATTTGCTCGGGATTGCCGCTACGGACGGCGAGTCGAATTTTCTCCTCCGACTTGCCGAAGCGCACGGTGCCGATCCGCGCCGACGACGGGCGGAATTCATGGATGCGCACGCCGGAGTCGAGGAGGTTACGCTTATTCAGCGCGTCGAACGCCTCGGTATATGTCTTGTGAAGCTCGCCGGGGAACAAACCGGCGGGGCTCAGGCCGAATTCGACGGAGCCTCGCAGCGTCCGATCGATGCCGTCCGCGATTTTGCGCAGCAGGTCCGGCGTCGCCGATTCAGGCTCGGCCCAGAGCAGCAGCACGATCTCGAACGGCCGGTTCCAATTGCGGAAGGCGATGCCCCGCCCTGCGGAATGCACGAAATCGTTGCATATATTGAGCAAGGTGAAGAACAGCAAATCGAGGCTGGAGACGTACTTGTCGAGAATCGACTGATGCAGCGTATTCAGATCGATCAGAGCGACCTGGCAGGAGCTAACGTCCGTCAGCTGCGGAAATTCGCGCAAGTACGATTCCCCCGGGACGGGCGCATTGCCTGCCGCAGCGTCCGTTAGCAGCCGCGATAGCATCTTGTCCCGATACATCGGCTTGAGCTCGTTCACTTCTTTGTTCTTCTCGTGATATTGAAGCCGTTCCCGTTTCGTTTCATTCCAACTGATCACGGCTTTGTTGACGGCTTCGTGCAGTTGCTTGCGGTCGATCGGCTTCAGCAAGTAGTCGATTCCTCCGAATTTGACCGTATGACGGACGAATTCGAAGTCATTGAAGCCGCTGATGACGATTTTCTTGCAATCGACCGCCTCGGCTTCCATCCATTCCATAAGCTCGATGCCCGATTTGACCGGCATCATGATATCGGTAATGACCAACTGAGGCCGGTGCTCCTGGATGAGCGTCACGGCCTCGGCTCCGTCTTCCGCTTCCAGCACCGTCTGGAACCCTAACGCTTCCCAATCGACAAGCCTCAGCACGGTTTTGCGGACGTGTTTTTCATCATCGACGATTATGGCTTTCATGGCGTAGTCTCCTCTTGATGTAGAATGGGCACAATCATCGTGATTTTGAGTCCGCGCGGTATGTTTCGTTCAAGCTCCAGCACGGCTTGATCTCCGTAGTACAAATGAAGTCGGTACATGACGTTCATGAGGCCGATGTGGTCGCCGCTCTCCGCGGACTCCTGGCGAACGTCGGACAAATCGCACTGGACGGCGGCGAGCCTGGCCTCGGTCATGCCGACGCCGTTGTCCTCGACGACGATGCGCAGCTTGCCGCTCTCGGTTTGGGTTGCGATCCGCAGCAAGCCGGTGTTGTGCGACTTATGGAAGCCATGCTTGAAATAATTTTCGACGAGCGGCTGAATGATCATTTTCGGAATCTGAACCGATCCCGCACCTTCCTCGAGCGCGTATTCGATCTTCAGCTTCTCCTCGAACCGTTGTTGCTGCAGCAGTAAATAATGGTTAACGTAGTCGAGCTCCTGCGACAGAGGGACGATCGTTTGCTTCGTATTCATGCTGTAATGCATCATCTGCCCAAGCGAGGAGACGAGCCCGTAAACCTCGGGAGCGTCGTTGTCCAAAGCGGAGGCGCCGATGGACTGCAACGCGTTGTTGATGAAATGCGGATTAATCTGCGCTTGCAGCATCTTAAGCTGAGTGGTCTTATTGGCTAAGTTCAGCTTGTATTCCCGGAAAATCAAATCGTTGATCGTCCCCATCATCGTGCGGAACCGCTTGGCCAAAATTCCGAATTCATCGTTGCGAACGATGTCGATCGGCTCGTCCAATTGGCCGGACTGGATCTTGTTGATGCTGCGAATTAGTTGCTTGATCGGATTCGTAAACCGGATCGAGACGATCAGGACGGCAGCTGTCGCTACCGACAGGCAGAGCACGGCAACCGCGGTATTGATCATCGTCAGCTTGCTTGCCTGCAAGTACAAGTACGGGGAGGGAATACGCTTCACGATCGTCCAGTCCAAGTAGGGAAGTTGAATTTTATCGTACAGAATAATGCCGTCGTAGCCGGATTCGGCCTTCTCCATGCTGCCCGAAACGGCGGTACCCGTGACGATGCCGTCGATCCAGGCTTGATCCGGATGTTGGCCGATTTCCAATTCGTTCGAGGCATAGATGATCGAGCCATCTCCGTCGACAATGTATAAATCCTCGTGCGCCGGATCGTATAGCTGCGCGCTTAACTTTCGCAGCGCATCCACTTGGACGTCGATGGCGAGCAGGCCGATTCGCTCCTGCGTCGGAACTTTGTATAACGGGCGATAGATCGAGAACACAAGCTCCGGCGTATTCGGCCGAATCTGTTGAACCCCGTAGCTGTCGCTCCAATGCGTCGGTACCGTCTTGGCGGCATAGGGGGCGATACCCGTTACATCTAGCGGAGAAGGGGCTTGTCCATAGGCGAAATTATCCGAGTACATCAAAAAGCTGTTACTTTGCCCTTGGTCGAGGTGCAAATAGACCTGATATATGTTGTTGGTTGATTTGGATACGAGTTGGAGTGCCGTATACACGTAGGATAGGTCGTTGTTGTCGGCGACGCCGTTCAGCAAAATATTGTCGAGCGCCTTGTTCGAATACAAAATCAACGAAGCGTTGTTCACGACGCTCAGGAAGTTGGATATGTTCGTTTGACCCTCGGACAGTAGCCGGGTGTTCTCGACGATCGACCGTTTCTTAACGGATTCTTTCGTATACTCGTGGGTGACGATAATCGATACGACGATCGGAATCACGATGGAGATCAACATCAGCGCGATCAGTTTGTAGCGTACGCTTGTCATCAGCAACCGCATGCCGATTCCGCCTTTCTCTGGATGTAATGTCCTGTCAGCGCTTTCAGTCTATCACCGCCGGGTCAAAATCGTCCACCTATCTTCTCAAATTAGGGAGTGGGAAACGTTTCATGCCCTTTATACAATGAAGGTACTTCACATCTTAGATAGGAGGAGCCTGTTATGAGAAGATGGTTGACCTCGCAGACGATGCAGCAATCGGTGTTCGTAGGTCCCGCGCTGTTGGTGTATGCCGCCATCATGGTCTTACCGCTGCTGTTGGGCATCTATTATTCGTTCTCCGACTGGAACGGCGTATCCAGCCATATCGATTGGGTCGGATTGAAAAACTACAAAACGATTTTTACGGACGATCCCGGCTTCGGCCGATCCTTCTGGTTCACGGCTCGGTTTACCGTCAGTGTCGTAATCATCAGCAATGCGATCGGCTTTGCTATCGCCTATGTCTTGTCCAAGCCGCTGAAGACGCGAAATATGCTTCGCACGGTCTTTTTCATGCCGAACGTGCTTGGCGGATTGCTGTTAGGGTTCATCTGGCAGTTTATCTTCACCCGGAGCTTTTCCGCCATCGGACAAGCGACCGACATCGGTTTTTTTAACTTATCCTGGCTTGGAACGGAGGCCACGGCTTTCTGGGCTCTTGTCATTGTCAGCGTGTGGCAGGGAGCGGGGTACCTTATGGTTATCTACATCGCCGGGTTGACGAACGTCCCGAGCGACATGCTGGAGGCGGCCTCGATTGACGGGGCGACGGGGATGCAGACGTTGCGTCATATCGTGCTTCCGCTAATTATGCCGGCGGTGACGATTTGCTTGTTCCTCAGCATATCTTGGGCGTTCAAGTCGTTTGACCTGAACTTCTCGTTGACGCAGGGCGGGCCGTATAAGTCGACCGAATCGGTGGCCATGAACATTTACTACGAAGCGTTCAAGAGTAACCGGTACGGGCTCGGCACGGCCAAAGCGGTCATTTTCTTCGTCGTCGTTACCGTCATCACGATGATCCAACTCTCGATGACGAAGAAGAAGGAGGTGGAAATGTAATGAAAGAGCGAACGTACGGCATGAAGTGGTTTTCGGTAGAGATCGTCGTCCTGCTGCTGGCGCTTCTGTTCCTTGCTCCTTTTTATTTCGTTCTCGCCAACTCGTTCAAAGGGTTCGCCGAGCTGTTGTCGGACACGTCCGGCTTGCCAAAAAGCTTAGATTGGAGCAATTACGAACGGGCATGGGAAGTATTGAATTTCCCGCGGGCCTTGCGCAATTCGCTGCTGATTACCGTATTTAGCGACCTATGCATAATCGTTGTCTCTTCTATGGCGGCTTACCGCCTGCTGCGCCATCCGACGCGGATCAACCGATTGTTGTTTCCTTTGTTCGTAGCGGCAATGGTCGTTCCGTTCCAGGCGGTTATGATTCCGCTAGTCAAAGTCGGCAATTGGTTGCACATCCTGAACAGCATTCCGGGCATTATCTTGTGTTACACGGGTCTTGGCGCTTCTTTCTCGATCTTCCTCTATCATGGCTTTATGAAATCGATCCCGCTTGAGGTGGAAGAAGCGGCCGTCATGGACGGCTGCAACCCGTACGGCATCTTCTGGAGAATCGTCTTCCCGCTGCTGAAGCCGATGACGGTTACCGTGATCGTATTGCAAAGCTTGTGGATGTGGAACGATTTCTTGCTCCCTCTGTTGATCCTGCAGAAGCCGGAGCTGCAAACGATCCAGCTCGCCACGAATTCGCTGTTCGGGCAATACTTGAAGCAATGGGATCTGGCGCTTGCGGCACTGGTCATGGGCATTGTGCCGATTCTGGCTTTCTTCCTCGCGCTGCAAAAGCACGTCATTCAAGGCATTACCGCAGGCGCCGTGAAAGGGTAGCCGACCGACGAATCGGACCCCCAGAGCAAATTTGTCCACCTAAACAGTCAATGCGATGAGTGTTGGAGCGGGGAACGGCTGAACTACAATGGGCTTGTAACGAAACAGACGACACAGGGGAGGCAAGGCACAATGAAAAAATGGCTAACGACAATTAGCACGGTAACGTTGGCAGGCTCCTTACTCGCGGGCTGCGGTGGCAACGAAAAGGCGGGAAGCGGTACGGAGGCAAGCGGAGATCAGCCGGCGGGCAAAGAAGTAACGATCAAAATCATGAACTTCAAGGTCGAGGTTGCCGAGCAGTTCAACAGGCTGAAAGACGAATACGAAAAAACCCATCCCGGCGTTAAGCTTCAAGTCGATACCGTCTTGGGCGGAGACGATTACAACACGCAATTAAAAGCGCGTTTCGCCTCTGGCGAAATGCCGGATATATTCAACAACGAAGGCTATAACCAGATGGATGCATGGCTTGAATATCTCGAAGACTTGTCCGACCAGCCCTGGGTGCAGAACGAGATCGACCTTGCGAAAGAACCGACGACAAGAGACGGCAAAGTGTATGGCATGCCGGTCGGACTTGAAGGTCTCGGCTTCTTGTACAACAAAGACTTGTTCGAGCAGGCGGGCATTACCGAGCTGCCGAAGACGCTGTCGCAATTGGAGGCGGTTGCGGAGAAGCTCCAAGCGGCGGGCATTCAGCCGTTCGTCAACACGTACGATACGTGGTTCGGCCTTGGCTTCCACAACTTGAATAACGCGTTTGCGAAGCAACCCGATCCGAACGCCTTCATCAAAGGCTTGAACGACGGTACGGCGAAGATAAGCGACAACGTGATTTTCAAAGACTGGACGCATCTGTTCGACGTCGCGATCAAATACGGCAACAAAAACGCCCTTACAACGGACTATAATACCGCATCCACCTTATTCGCCACCGGCAAGGGAGCGATGAACCAAAGCGGCAACTGGCTTCAGCCCGTGTTGGACAAGTTGAACCCCGGCATGAACGTCGGCATTCTGCCGATGCCGATCAACGATGATCCGGCGTTAAACGATAAGCTGTTCGTCGGGCCGTCCAACAACTGGGTCGTTTACAAAGACTCCCCGGTGAAGAAGGAAGCGAAAGAATTTCTGAACTGGCTCGTCTCCTCGGAAACCGGCCAGAAATACTTGACCAAGGAATTCAAATTCATTCCGGCGTTCACGAATATCAAGACGGACCCGGCGGATCTCGGTAGCATCGGCGCGGATGTGCTGAAATATATCGAGGAAGGCAAAGTTCTCGGTTGGCATTGGGCGAAATATCCGGACGGTGCGGCACCGGAATTCGGTTCGTCGATGCAGAAATACATCGTGGGCAAAATTAACGCGGTTCAGATGTTGGGCGAGTTCCAATCGGCTTGGGACAAGATGAAGTCGAGATAAGGATTCATTACAAAACAGGAGGTATATCGATGAACTTACAATTTGGATTACAACTTTATTCCGTACGGGACGAGCTGCAGAAAGATTATTGGGGAACGCTGGAGAAGCTGGCCGCCATCGGCTATCGCCATTTGGAAATCGCCAACCATAACGCGGATTCGGGCTTGGAGCCGAACGCAACCGAGCTTCGAAAACGATTGGACGCGCTCGGCATGAAGGTAGTATCGAGCCATATCCATCCGCTGGACCGTTACGAGGAAATCATCGCTTACAATAAGGAGCTCGGCAGTACGGCTATCGGGCTCGGCATCGCCTTCTTCAAGAACAAGCGCGAAGTGCTGGAATGCTGCGAGTTGTTGAACCGTCATGGAGAAGCCTACAAAAAAGGCGGACTGGACTTCTACTATCATAACCACTTCCAAGAGTTTCAGAAATTCGATGGCGAATACGTGCTGGACATCATCCTGAACAATACGGATAAGGACTTGGTCAAAATCGAATTCGATACGTACTGGGCCGTCCGGGGCGGCGTCGATCCGATCGCTTACTTGAAGAAGCTGGGCGACCGCTGCGATCTCGTTCATCAGAAGGATTTGCCGGCAACGGCCATACCGGCCAACTTGCTGGAAGTGACCGGCGAAGACGCGGATATTACATTCGAACGATTCCTGGAGCTGCAGCAAGCCGACCAGTTCTCGGAAGTGGGCGAGGGCACGCTCGATATCGCGGGGATCATCCGCACGGTTCGCGAGATCGGCGCGGCCAAATATATATTCGTCGAGCAGGATTTGACGTCCCGCAACCAGCTGGAAAGCGTTGAAATCAGTTACCGGAACATCTCGAAGCTATTTGGAGCTTGATAGGATCGGAGGAGGCATAGATATGAAAAAAGTGAAAATAGGCATTATCGGTTGCGGTAATATTAGCTCGATTTATTTCGAGGCGGGGAGCAAGTTCGACATTCTCGATATCGTCGCATGCGCCGACTTGGACTTCGATCGTGCGAAGTCGACCGCGGAGAAATACGGCGTTCCGAAGGCGTGTACGGTAGATGAGCTGCTGGCCGACCCGGACATCGAAATCGTCGTTAATCTGACGATTCCGCATGCTCACGCGGAGATTCATCTTCGGGCGCTTGAAGCGGGCAAGCACACGTACGGAGAGAAGCCGCTGGCGGTCACGATGGAAGACGGGCAGCGCATTCTGGCTCTGGCCGAAGAGAAAGGCCTGCTCGTCGGTTCCGCGCCGGACACGTTCCTCGGCGGCGGCATCCAAACGTGCCGGAAGCTGATCGAAGACGGCTGGATCGGCAAGCCGATCGCCGCCACCGCGTTCATGATGGGCTCGGGGCCGGAAAGCTGGCATCCGAATCCGGGTTTCCTGTATCAAGTAGGAGCGGGGCCGATGTTCGACATGGGACCGTATTATTTGACCGCCTTGATCAACCTGATCGGACCGGTACGCCGCGTTTCGGGGTCGGCGCAGCGGACCTATCCGGAAAGGACGATTACGAACGACCTCGATTACGGCAAAAAAATCCCGGTGGAAGTGCCGACCCACATCGCCGGTACGCTCGACTTCGAGAATGGCGCCGTGGGAACGATCATTACAAGCGTAGACGTCTGGGGCTCGAAGCTGCCGCATATGGAGATTTACGGCTCGACCGGCACTTTAATCGTTCCGGATCCGAATACGTTCGATGGCCCGGTATACGTGAAACGACACAATCAAACCGAGTTCACGGAAATCCCGCTGACGCACGGCTTCACGGACAACAGCCGCGGGCTTGGCCTGATGGATATGGCGTACGCGATCCGGAACGGGAGAGCGCATCGCGCGAACGGCGCCATGGCTTACCATGTGCTGGAGCTGATGCACGGCTTCCATCTATCGTCGGAGCGAGGCGCGCACTATAACGTAGAGAGCGTGTGCGAGCAACCGGCGGCGCTGCCGACCGACCTGCCAAGGAACGGACTGGACGGGTAGTCTGCACGGCTTAAGGACGACAAGGCAGGGTTCCCTCCGCTAGTTGGCGGCGGCAACCCTGCTTTTGTGCATGATAGGAACGGAGAGAAGGAGGGGATAACGGTGGCACCCAAATACGCGGTCGGTCTCATCTTGACCGCCGCCTTGTGTTACGGGACGTTGGCGACCTTAACGAAGTTGGGACTCGCGCATGGATTGCATGTCGGCCAAGTCAACGGCGTTCAGTTTATCGTCGGTGCGGTGCTTCTCTGGGCGGCAGCCCTGCGGAAGCGGGGGCTGTGGCAGAAGCCGAAGCTTCGAGCGGTGCTGAAGCTGCTCGCGGTCGGAACGCTGCTCGGGGCGACCTCCGCGCTGTACAATGCTTCGATCGAACGCGTGCCGGCCTCTATCGCTGTCGTGATGTTGTTCCAGTTCGTCTGGATCGGCGTTGCGTACGAATGGATTTTTGGGCGCATCGCGCCGAACGGCAAAACGTTACTCTCGATCGCCATCTCCCTTGTCGGCGCGTTATGCGCCGCCGACGTGTTCCGCGGCCAGCTCGCCGATATCTCTTCGACAGGAATCTGGCTTGGCCTTGGGGCTGCATTCTCTTACGCCGGGTCATTGTACACGAGCGGCAAAGTGGCGGTAGAAGTAAACGCGTGGCTGAGAGCGCCCTTGATGGCTACGGGAGGACTGGTCCTGATTATGCTGCTCTATCCTCCCGGCGATCTGCTGGCCGGCGCTTCTTGGACCGGGTTTTGGCCGCTTGCGATCATTCTTGGACTTATGGGAATGTTCGTTCCGACGTTATGCCTCATGTTCGGCACGCCGTCGATCAGCGCCGGACTGACGACCGTGACGGGATCGGCGCAGCTACCGATATCCGTGCTACTGGCCTGGGCGGTGTACGCCGAGCCGGTGTCCGGACTGCAAGGGTTCGGCGTCGTCTTGATCCTGGCGGGCATTGCCGTTGCGCAATGGAACGGGAAGCTACGGGATAAGCGGATTCCGGGAGTGGACAGTAGCGACTAGACAAGGATATATGAACCCACTCCATACGCGGAGTGGGTTCGCTTCTATATAATGATGCTTCATTTAATAGATAGAAATATATGCTAAATCCGAACTTTCGTTATGCTATAATCAAAGCAGTAAATTCATTCGACCTGGAAGACGGCATTTGCCGTTATTTCCGCGAACAAGTGCATTTGCTGTGGCTGCGCTACTGCCGGAAAGTGGAGATCGATAGTGAAATATACGGGCCGAATCGTCATTACGATTGTTGTTTTGGCTTTGATAGCGTTAGCCAGGATTTATGGCAATGTGTATTACGATTACCCCATGTCAAAGCTGCCCTTGATAGGGATTCTAGCCGTATTGATTTGTTGGTGGTTGGGTAGCCAATATGACAAGGTCAAATTTTACTCCGAGAAAGACCTCTTGACCGAAATCCATAACAGGAGATTCGTCATCCAGAAATTCCCCGGACTTCTTGCGAAAACGGGTAGAAGAAATGAAAATATGATTTTGTTTCTTATTGACGTAGATAACTTCAAGAAGATTAATGATACATACGGTCACGAAACGGGAGATAAGGTGCTTCAATCTATTTCGAGAATCTTATTATCGAATACAACGAATAAGGATATCGTCGCCCGTTGGGCGGGGGACGAGTTCTTGATCGTTTCCCCGTATTCGGATGAAAAAATCCGCGAGGTAATCATTCATAAAGTCAAAAACGCATTAAAGAAATTATCCGAAGAAATCAATATGGACGTTTCGGTTGCCATTGGAACTTCCGTGTACCCGAACGACGCCAAAACATTGGATGCTTTACTTCATACCGCAGATCGTCGAATGTATGAAATGAAGTCGCAATAAAATACATACCTGCTGCGAATTAGGCACCTTTCGAGGTGCCTTTTTAGCTTTCATTTACTACTGTAAACGACGCCATTGGCAGAATATTCATTTGACTATATTTCGTATTTTCCCCATGATGATAAAGTTAAAAACCACCTACTTCGGGTTAATGATGCAATATACCACCTTGGGGGACAGATATGACAGAACAAAACTTACATAAAGAACCAGGGAACATTCGCAAAGACGCCAAATTGCCGAAAAGATTTCGAATCCTGATCATCGGCGCCATACTGGGGCTTTTGTCGCTTGCGGCTATCGGGGCTTATTGGATCAATTCGCTTAATATCGAGAAGTTGGTCGTTCCGATACTAGCGCCTACTCAATTGATAGATAAGAACGGCAAGCCTAGCTCTCAGATCATTTCCGTCAAAATCGAGTCCGTATCGCTCGACCAAATTCCGATGCATGTGCGGCAAGCGATCGTCGCGGTAGAAGATAAGCGATTTTACGAGCATACCGGAGTGGACGCCTTCGGCATCATTCGAGCCGTGTTCCGGAATGTGAAGGAAGGCGGCGCGGCGCAGGGAGGAAGCACGATTACCCAGCAGCTGGCCAAGAACGTATTTTTATCCGGTAAAAAAACGTTCTCGCGCAAGCTGACGGAAGCAGCCTATGCCCTTAAGATCGAGTCTTCTTATAGTAAAGACCAGATTCTCGAAATGTATTTAAACCAAATTTATTTCGGCGAAGGTCAATGGGGAATACAAAAAGCAGCCAAGCGCTATTTCGGCAAAGATACGAAGGATTTGACGTTGGCTGAGGGGGCTTTATTGGCCGCGCTGCCGAAAGCTCCCAGTCGTTATTCTCCGCTTAAGAACAAGGAGCTCGCGTTGGAGCGACGAAATCTTGTGCTCGGCTTAATGCGAGACGAAGGTTTTATTTCGCCAGCGGAGTATGGCCAAGCCATAGTTGAACCTATTCAGGTACTCAAGAAAGCGGCCCCGGAGCTGGAAAACCGCTTGCTAGGCCAATATGCTTCGTATACCGACGAAGTAATCGATGAGGCTATCGAATTATATGGATTTACGGAGCGCCAACTGCTAGCGGGAAATCTTCTTATCTATACGGAGCTGGATCCGGCCGTTCAGAACGCGATGGAAGAAACGTACCGTAACGATTCCCTGTTTCCAATTAGCGCACCCGATCAGCTCGTGCAGAGCGGAGCCGTTATCCTGGACCCGTCAACCGGAGGAGTTCGCGGAATCGTGGGGCAACGGGGCGAACATGTATTTAGGGGTTTTAACCACGCCACGCAATTGGTAAGACAACCCGGTTCCGCATTCAAACCGCTGATGGTCTACGCCCCTGCTCTCGAAAAGGGATACGATGCGAAATCGATGCTGTACGACGGTCCGTTAGACATTAAGGGTTATAAGCCGGAAAATTCGGATCACCGAACTTTGGGGCAAGTATCGCTTCGGGATGCGGTTATTCATTCGAGGAATATTCCAGCGGTTTGGTTACTTAACGAAATTGGGCTGGAAACGGGAAAGACGTTCGTTGAGAAGCTCGGAATTCCTCTTGCGGAAGAAGATAATAATCTAAGTTCGGCATTGGGCGGACTGTCACAAGGGTTATCTCCGCTTCAAATGGCACAAGGCTACAGCGTGTTTCCTAATCTGGGGGCAGAGGTTCAGGCGCATACGATCACCAAAATCACTACGGCGGATGGACGGGTGCTGGCTGAAGCCGATTTTCAATCGAATTCGATTATGTCACCGGAGAATGCGCATGCGATGACAGAGCTGTTGCGCGACGTTGTCCGGGAGGGAACGGGCAAAAATGCGGCAATGGATCGTCCGGTAGCGGGAAAGACGGGGACGACGCAGCTTCCGCAGAACAAACAGTTCGCAGGGATTACCGGCGGTGCCAAGGACGCTTGGTTTGTCGGTTATACGCCGGAACTGGTAGGGGCTGTGTGGCTAGGCTACGACAATACGGACAGTAAGCATTATCTAACGACATCGGGTGGGCAATATCCGGCTTTAATCTTCAAAGAGATGATGTCTTTGGCTTTGAAGGGTGTTCCGGTATCCGAGTTTAAGCTTCCCGCGACCGGGAAACTGGATAAGGGGAATAACGGTAAAGAAGATAAGAAAGAGAAGAAGCAGAACGATAAAAAGGATAAGAAAGACAAGAAGGAAAAAGAAAAAAAAGATAAAAAAGACAAACAAAAAGATAAAAAAGATAAAAAGAATAAGCAAGATGAACAGTAAAAGGGAGGAGTGTAGCTTCTCCCTTTCAATATCCCCCTCGCGACTACTCAGGATTTATGGGCTGGTCGCATTTTGATGCATACGGAACAGGATAGAAAGCTGCTTGGCGAGATAAAGCGGCGTGTAGGGCATATCGTCGCGGAGCCAGCAGACAATCGTACCGATGAAGGCGGAGGAGCCGTACCAGATTACGATATCTATCGGAACGTTCACAGCCTGGGCGGGTAAGGAAGCGTCTCGCTTCTCGGCTCTGCTGGTGATCATCTCAACGAATAGCTTCCTAAGGCGATCGGTGAAAATCGGCACGCGTTTGGAAGCGAGCAGAACCTTGTAAAATTTCGAATTCGCCGCGATATGTTCAAGCAGTTTGACCAATATGGACCAATCCCTGTCTACGGGGGGCTGATTCGGCACATCCTTCAAGATCGCTTGTATTTCATCGATCATGTCATCCGCCATTCTCTCCAACATATCCGGAATATCCCGGTAATGAAGATAGAAGGTGACACGATTAATCGTAGCGCGTTCCGCAATGCGATTCACGGTTAATTTCTCGAATTCGATCTCCTGAAGCAAATCGACGAATGCATCTCGAATCAATTGGCGCGTACGAAGGATACGCGGATCCGTATGCGGCGACGTTGTTGACATGGCTCTCATTTCCTTTCCCCATCATGATCTATGCGACAATTTTATACGCTTTGTAAATTATCTTTCCACCAGACTACAGAATGCCGTTTAAACGTAAACTAATAAACATTTTACGGGAATGTGTTGCTTGTGAATCCCAAAAGAGCTGATTATAATTTTACATTGAGTCTATTATACAACAAAGTGTTTATTAGCTCTATGTTAAATTTGAAAGGATTGAGCATAATGGGTAATCATTCAGCCTTTGACAGCAGTTCGATTAAGAAAGGCCCCCTGCTGTTCGTTATGATTCTGGGGGCGTTCATCGCCGTCCTGAATCAGACGATCATGAGCGTCGCGACACCGGAGCTTATGGTCGATTTCAATATCGCAGCATCTACGGCCCAATGGTTGACGACCGGGTATATGCTGGTAAACGGGGTTCTAATTCCGATCACCGCATTCCTAATGCAGCGATTTACGACCAGGGAGCTTTTTCAGGCTTCCATGATTATTTTTCTGGCTGGAACCATTGTCTCGGCTTTGGCGCATAGCTTCGACTTATTGCTGGTTGGCCGCTTGATTCAAGCAGCCGGAGCGGGTATTATTATGCCGCTGTTAATGACTGTAATCCTGACGGTGTTCCCTCCCGACAAGCGAGGAGCCGCGATGGGAATGGTCGGTTTCGCCATTATTTTCGCTCCCGCTATCGGGCCTACGCTCGCCGGTTACGTCATGGAACACTACTCTTGGCGTACGATGTTCTATGGAATGATTCCGTTCGTCGTTATCGTTATTGCGATTGCCTTTATTTATTTGAAAAACGTAGCCGAACGCAGTTATCCCAAGATTGACATTGGGGGCGTCGTTCTTTCGACCATCGGGTTCGGCGCTATTCTATATGGATTCAGCAGTGCCGGTACCAAGGGCTGGTCAAGCGTGGAAGTTATCTCAACGATATCCGTAGGCATTGTCTCCCTAATCCTGTTCACATGGCGGCAGTTGGTCTCCAAGAGCCCGCTGCTTGATCTCAGGGCATTCAAATACGGCATGTTCTCCCTGACGACCGTTATTAATATTGCGGTTACGATGGTCATGTATGCGGATATGATGCTGCTTCCGTTGTATTTACAAAACGCGCGCGGATACACGGCAATGGAATCCGGACTTCTGATGCTCCCCGGCGCGCTTCTGATGGGAATTATGATGCCGATCACGGGAAGACTATTCGATAAGTTCGGAGCGAAGTGGCTGTCCATTATCGGTATGGTTATTACGATCTTAACGACGATCGGCTTCGTTAATCTGACGGATTCCACCAGTTATACGTATTTGGTTCTGATGTCCACGGGACGCCGGTTCGGGATGGCCATGTTCCTGATGCCGATTACGACGGCGGGTCTGAACCAATTACCCGCA
This sequence comes from Cohnella endophytica, assembly GCF_003628305.1. Lineage (GTDB taxonomy): Bacteria > Bacillota > Bacilli > Paenibacillales > Paenibacillaceae > Cohnella > Cohnella endophytica. Next base: position 273,135 of record NZ_RBZM01000007.1, read on the forward strand.
AGACTTAATGCGCATGGTACGGCCATCTCCAACACCATCAAGCAGGTGGCCGGCGCGATCGGTACCTCCTTGCTTATCACGGTGATGACGAGCAGTACCAAAACGCATCTTCAGAATACGATCGCAGCAGGCGGCTCTGGGACGAAAGAGCATATGATCACGGAGGCGACGATTCAAGGGATTAATGATGCGTACCTCGTCATTATCGGAATCGGCATCGTCGGTCTGCTTCTTTCTTTCTTCATCAAACGCACGGGGCAAGCCAAGGAAGAAGAAACCGGAGTCGCAGTGGCATCAACCACAGTTAAGTAACGATAGAAGAGCCTTCAAAGAGCTTCTCCGCTTCGTCAAGCCGGAGAAGCTCTTCTGCATGCAAATGGTTAGTGTATAATCTGGGGATACGATAGAAAAAGGCGGTGTAATTTCATGGGGAAACCGATAGCTTTTAGCATGATAGGCGGTGGAGGATTTCGCGCGCAATATTTTCTGAGGATTGCCCAAGCTCTTCCGGAGCAATTTCGTATTCACGGAATGGTTGTCCGTGACGAATCGAAAGGCAGAGCCATGGAAGACTTGTGGCGTGTGGCTACGTACCGGACGTTAGATCAGCTGTTGCTGAAGGAGCAGCCGGATTTCGTCGTTCTATCCGTCGACCCATCTTCGGCAATGGATTATATGCTGGAGCTGACGGAACGAGGAATTCCCGTACTGGCGGAAACGCCTCCCGCCCCTGATCTGGACGGTCTGCTGCAGCTTCACGAAAGGCTTACCCGTCGAGGCGCGCGAATTCAAATCGCCGAACAATACCAGTTTCATCCGATACAAGAAGCCCGCGAAACGTTCGTTAAGTCGGGTCGGCTAGGCAACGTGAATCAAATGACCGTATCCATATCCCATTTTTATCACGCCGTTAGTCTAATTCGGAAAATGCTGGGGGTTCGGTTCGAGGACGTAAGCATTAGAGGCATGAGATTCGAATCCGATTGGGTGGCAGGTCCTAACCGAAGCGGTCCGCCGACGGAAGATAAAATCATTCGATCGGAGAGGGATATCGCTTGGTTGGATTTTGGCGGTAAGCTTGGGATTTACGATTTCACCAAGGACCAGCATCGTTCATGGACTCGTTCAAACCATTTAAGCATTAGGGGAGAGCGTGGAGAAATATTCGATAATCGGATCAGCATACAAGACCCTGACTGCACGCAGGTCCAAATGGAATTCAAGCGTATCAATAAAGGCGAATACGAGAATGCGGAGGGTTACTTCCTTAAAGGAATTATGGCGGGGGAGCAGTGGGTATACGAAAATCCTTTCATGCCTGGAAGATTGTATGACGATGAAATCGCGATTGCCGCCTGCTTGAAGAAGATGGCGGCATATGCGGCAGGCGGCCCCGACTTCTATGGTCTTCCGGAAGCGTCTCAGGATCACTATATCGGAATGCTGATCGAGCAGGCCATTAGATCCGGAGAGACGGTAGTCTCGGTGCGGCAGCCTTGGGCCGAGTTGGAGTAAAGCCGGAGGGGCTTGTCCCGAAGCGGCTAATACTTTCGAAACGAGATCGGATTTTTACCGAACCAATGCTCCCGGACGAAACGCTGGCATGTTTCGAATACAGCCTCGATTTGTTGAGTCGAAGAGGCAAGCACCCTTACGGTGAATCCGGGGAGGACTAACGCGGACACGCCGATCCGGCAACAACCGGAGTAGGTGTCGAGCCTATCGCTTACAAGCTCAATGAAATCGGAGGTAGCTTTTTCTCCGACGACCAGCATCGAACCGAAATGGGTGTATCCTTCAAGAAGCCCCAATCCCCTCACTTCATGCGCATCGGGCCGCAGTTGGAGATGGTCGAGCACGACCAGTTCCTCCTCGAAATAGACGATCGTCTTCAACTGCAGTCCGTTGTACCGAAACAAGCTGCCGTCGATAGACCATCCGGGCGTGACGATATCGCTGTAAAGCAGTGCTGAGCCGCGTTTCATCCGGATGAGGGTATGTTGTCGATACTGCGCGTTCTGATAAGCGATGATGGGATCCGGCATATACTCCAGATAGCTATCCTTCTCGAGAACGATGGTCGTTTCTTGAAACGCCGGAGAGGCGACCATTTTATAAATTTTGGTGGAGGATTGGGTGGTGAGTAGCATCTGCGCCTGCTCTCCGACTTGAATTTCAATCCGGTAGCGGTCCCCGCTGACATAGCCGCCGCCGGGATTCATTAAATAGAAGCAAGGCTGATGGGGATCGCCAAGATAGACGGGCGGGGAAACCTTTAAGGCTCCTCGGTTATAGACCTCTGCGGCAACCGTTCTCCCTAGTTTCTGCCGAACTGCAAGCTGAAGAAATCCGGTCCAGCCGTCCATATTATTGTAAGCCCGACAGCAGGGCATTTTCTTTGATCCAATCCACGATATCCGGCAGACCGACATCGTCCTTTAAATTGGCGAATACAAACGGCTTATTGCCTCTGAATGTCTTCGTGTCCGACTCCATAACATCGAGGCTGGCACCTACATAGGGCGCGAGATCGATTTTGTTGATGATGAACAAATCGGACTTGATCATCCCTTGGCCGCCTTTGCGGGGGATTTTCTCGCCTTGAGCCACGTCGATAATATAGATCGAGAAATCAACGAGCTCCGGGCTGAATGTTGCCGCTAAATTATCTCCGCCGCTCTCCACGAAAATCATTTCGACATCGGGATGCCTGCTCGTCAATTCCGCGATCGCGGCAAAATTCATCGAAGCATCCTCTCGAATCGCCGTATGCGGGCACCCGCCGGTTTCTACCCCGATAATGCGGTCCGAGGCAAGAATTCCGTTTTTGATGAGAAAATTAGCATCTTCTTTCGTATAAATGTCATTTGTAATGACAGCCATGCTGAGATCCTCGTGCATATGACGGGTTAACTTCTCGACGAGCATCGTTTTTCCGGCCCCGACAGGTCCACCGACGCCTATACGAATGGGTTGCATTGTTATCTCTCCCTACTCTTTTTCTAGGACATAAACAGCCGGACATGCAGTCGCTCATGCTTCATCTGGGACAGTTCGATGCCAGGCGGCGTGACCCCGAATTCATCTTCATCTAGCTGTTCAATCTTCTCTGTTGCCCGTATCAAATGAGGTTGCAGCTCTTGAAAGAGCCGTTGTCCTTCCGTCTGACCGAGCGGGATTCCCCGCACCCCATTCTGGATCAAGCTTGCCGTACAAGAATAGAGGTAGGAAAGGATCGCGGTAGGCTTCGGAACACCCAGGTGATGCGCGATGATGGCAAACACGATCGCCGGATGTCCATAAGCAATCTTCGACTTCACATGTTCATGGTAAACCGCAAGCGCTGGAATAGAATAAAGCTCCATCCCCAGTTGCGCCATTCGCTGACCCATTCGGATGCCGCCTTCCCGGCTCTCGCGGGCCATGCTCTGCACCGTGATCATGCGGTCCAGAATCCAAAGGGGCTCCCATTGCTCTCTGCTCAAGGCTTCATAAGCCAGCCGAAGGGCCAGTCCGTCACTATGGACCAACTGCTCCCGGACATAGACTTCTAGCCACTGGGCGAATGTCATCTTGCTTGAGACTTGTTCATTCTGGATATAAGTCTCCAACCCGAAAGAATGGCTGAAAGCTCCCGTAGGCAGATTGGAATCGCATAGCTGTAGTAGCGACAACAAATAGCTATCCATGACTATGGCCGATATGCCGGAAAGGCTGACTCACTTTTATGTTCTCGCGAAGATAAGGGATGTTCGCTTGCGCGAGCATATCTTCGATCAAGTAATCATACTGGATCAGCATGCGATCGTCTTCGAATTGCGCCGGCAAATGACGATTGCCCAGCTTATGCGCGATGTCTCCCATTTCGCGCATACTCCGCGGCCGGATAACCAGAATATCCTCCGGGAGCACTTCTACCACGATCATATTATGGTCGTCCATATAAAGCACATCCCCATGACTCAGGTCCATCGGTTGACGCAAGGAAATGCCTAATTCTCGCCCGTGGTCCGTAACGACACGCTGAATCCGTTTGACCAAGTCGTCGCTTGGTAAATAGACTCTCTCTAAATGGCGGTTTCCTGCGCCTTCCGGGCTTATCCGCTCAAGGCGGGTAATGATTTGCTCGATAATCATGAGGGAATCCCCCTTTCTCAGAATAGAAAATACCGCTGAGCCATCGGCACCACGTCGGCAGGCTCGCAAGTGATCAACTCCCCGTTCACCTTCACCTCGAACGTCTGCGGATCCACGGAAATTTCCGGCGTCTCTCCGTTATGCTTCATATCTTGTTTCTTCAAATTACGAATGCCCCGAACGGGCAGTATTTGCTTCTGCAGCCCCAATTGTTCGTGTAATCCGAGATCATACGCCGCTTGGGACAAGAACGTGATCGAAGTGCTGTGCAACGCTTTCCCGAACGAACCGAACATCGGACGGAACAAGATAGGCTGCGGCGTCGGGATTGCCGCGTTGGCATCGCCCATCACCGAATGGGCGATCATTCCGCTCTTGATGATCATTTCGGGCTTCACGCCGAAAAAAGCCGGATGCCACGTGACGAGATCAGCTACCTTTCCTACTTCGATCGACCCGACATACTCGGAAATTCCATGGGCAATGGCCGGGTTAATCGTATATTTCGCAATATATCGTTTGACGCGATTATTATCCCCGACGCCTTCGTCGCCTTCTAATTTCCCGCGTTGCTTCTTCATCTTATCCGCCGTCTGCCACGTTCGGATAATCACTTCGCCGATTCGGCCCATCGCTTGCGAATCCGAGCTCATAATGCTGATTACGCCAAGATCATGTAGAATATCTTCCGCAGCGATCGTTTCGCGGCGAATGCGCGAATCGGCAAATGCGATATCTTCCGGCACTTTGGGGCTTAGATGATGGCAAACCATTAACATATCGAGATGCTCGTCGATCGTATTCACGGTAAAGGGCTTGGTCGGATTCGTGGAGGCAGGCAGGACATTGGGATAACTCGCCATCTTGATAATGTCCGGAGCATGTCCTCCGCCTGCTCCTTCCGTATGGAAGGTGTGAATGACGCGGCCGTTAATAGCCTCGATCGTATCTTCGACAAACCCGAACTCGTTTAACGTATCCGTGTGAATAGCGACTTGTACATCGTACTTGTCGGCAACGCGTAACGCATGATCTATCGCCGAGGCGGTTGCTCCCCAATCTTCGTGGATTTTTAAGCCGATGGCACCGGCACGGACTTGCTCGGCAAGCGGTTCTTCCGCCGATCCATTCCCCTTGCCTAGGAAGCCGAAATTCATCGGCAGCCCTTCCGCCGCTTCCAGCATACGATGCATATTCCATATGCCCGGCGTACACGTGGTAGCCTTGGATCCTTCCGATGGACCGGTGCCCCCGCCGATCATGGTCGTCAGCCCGGCGGAGATCGCCGTCTCCACTTGGAAAGGATTAATGACATGAACATGGGTATCGATCCCGCCCGCCGTCACGATAAGCCCTTCGGCGGAGATGACTTCGGTCCCCGCACCGATAATCAGATCGACGCCATCCATCAGCAGCGGATTTCCGCTCTTTCCAATACCGGATATTTTGCCATCCAGAATCCCGATATCCGCTTTATAGATTCCGGTATAATCCACGATGATCGCATTCGTAATCACGACATCCAGCGCTCCATCGGCACGAGTCGCCAACGGATGCTGCCCCATGCCATCCCGAATCGATTTCCCGCCGCCGAATTTACATTCGTCCCCATACCGCATATGGTCCTTCTCGATTTGAATGAACAATTCGCTATCCGCCAGTCGAATGGCATCGCCGGTCGTTGGTCCGAATAAATCCGCGTATTGCTGCCTAGATAGGCGCAGGCTCATTTCGCTCCCCCCTTATCCAATGCTCCCTCTGTCTTGTTATTAAGTCCATATACCCGGCGCTCGCCCGAGAAAGGCACTAACTCTACATCCTTGGCATCGCCGGGTTCGAATCGGACAGACGCCCCGGAGGGGATGTTAAGATGCCATCCGAACGCCTTTTCTCTAATAAATTGGAGCGCGCGATTGACTTCATAGAAATGAAAGTGCGATCCCACCTGAATCGGGCGATCGCCTGTATTGACGACGTTAATCGCTTGCGTCGCCTTGCCATCGTTACACAGGATATCGCCTTCGCTCAAAATGTACTCTCCTGGTATCATCACTTATCTCCTTTGGATCTCGGTATGTTAACAGACAGGATAGTGAACCGTAACCAGCTTCGTACCGTCGGGGAACGTGGCTTCGACTTGAATGTCGTGAATCATGTCGGGCACCCCTTGCATGACATCCTCGCTGGACAATATTTCCCGACCCCGTTTCATTAAATCCGCCACGGTTTGCCCGTCCCTGGCGCCTTCCATGATCTCATAGGTAATCAATGCCACGGCTTCTGGATAATTCAGCTTCAAGCCGCGATCCTTCCGTCGTCTCGCAAGATCGGCGGCCATGACAATCATCAGCTTCTCCTGTTCTCGAGCAGAAAGCTTCATTTCATTCGTTCCTCCTTTTCCTCACTAAATCTTCGATAGAGTTTTTCTTGCGGCAATAAACATCCATGTCACGAGTACGAACGGCATTGTCAGAATGGGCATTCCATAGGGGGCGAGCCATACTCCCAGTCCTGCCGTGATTGGCACTGTAACCATCGCGGCGATGATCGCCATGAACCAAGCAATCCCCTTGGCGGTGCGGAACACGACTGCGACCGCCATATTTGTCAGTACGGCATTGAACCCATAGAGGCCGGGATTCAGCATCTCCTCTTCCGCCCCTAATCCGTAAGCCGTAATCAAGGCGGTAATCGTTCCTAAAATCGCGCAAAGCCCAAGCTTCCAGCCCGCCCAGAATACCGCGATTAGAATGAGGATACTGACAGGCAATCGATGTTGGAAATATACTTGTCCAATCCCGTTCACCATACCGCCGAACCAATCAACGGCACCTCCTGAAATAAATCTCCAGTGGGTAAGATCTTGAGGTACCAGCTCCGGACTTAAAACCACTCTCTCAAGAAAGAATGTCGAAAGCAGCAAGAACCAAGTAAAGAGGATATAAGGTAAGGTGAGCACGGGTAGATCGATATTTCTCATCATATGCATTGCCGCAGCCGTAACCAGAGCGGTAATAGCCGCCCCAGCCAAGGCAATTACCCATCTGAAGTTTCCGCTGAGGAATAGCGATAGCGCTAAGCCTGTTAATACGGAGTTATACCCGAATAGACCCCGATAGGCGGCGGTTCGATCTTTCCCGCCCGCAATGCCTATCCAAGTCCCGATCATGGCCGAGAGTAACGTAATGATCCCTAAACTAAGATTGCCGATCGTGATCGCCGCCAGGATAATAAGTCCCGATATCGAATTCTCGATCAAGATGACTTGAGAAATCCCTTTTAGAGAGGCAGCCAAGAATGAATGAGCGACTGTTTGGGTTTTATGTGTTCGAAGCAGAATGAGGGAGCCTCTTTCCATTTATTAGGTCATAACCAGTAATGTGTCCCCTGCTGCTTTTTTTATTCACGGTTTACTAACTTTAAGCTTCTGTAACGCGCAAGACTTTCTTATAGATCGATTATGATTTTATTGGGGATGTATCTCCTTCCGGTTGCTGTCGGAATCGTGAAATCTGAAATGGTAAACTCGTAACAAGGAGATTTCACGATTCCAAAGGCAAACGCTGTCGCTCCTACAGGAGATACTTCCCCTTTTTTTTCATCGATTGAGTTAAGAAAAAGCCCCAATAAACGCAAAAGAAATCGCTCTTTGGTAAAATGGAGGTACCACCCAACCATCCCCAAAGGAGCGATTTTGAGAAAGCCATAAGCAAAATCCGCCAAGCAAGCCGTGCTATTGACCAAAAACCAAAATTGGTGGTACAGGAATAATTGCCCTGTACCACCAATTTTGGTTTAACCATGATTTCTGCTAAGTGTGCGGAATTTCATCTGTAACGTGACTATATTTTTGAGACAGCCCCAATTTTATCGTTACTTTTTCGCTTGAAGCAAATATATAATAAGGGTTATCGCTATCTAAGACTCGGGATTAATCCATTGTTTCGCCCATGTGCCGATGCCTTCCAATAGCGGCGAAAGCGCATTTCCTTTTTCCGTTAAAGAATATTCGATCCGCACGGGCACTTCCGGATACACGTCGCGTCTGATCAGACCTTCGGCTTCCAGTTCTCTAAGCCGTTCGGATAATACTTTGCCGCTTAGGTTCGGTAAAAACGATTCAATCGCATTGAATCGTTGGGGTCCTGGGAGAAGAGAATATATGATCAAAGCCGTCCATCGTTTGCTTAGAATGTCCATAGCTTTCTCGAAACGCGGGCACAACTGTGATTGGTTCAACTGTATCACCTTCTTTAGAAACAAGTATACCACCATTGATAACGACAAATAAACAAGCGAGCGGTTTTGTCTTCTATGCGCCGTCGGGTTTCAGCGTGAATCCCTCCATAATCCGATCCCATGCCGGGTTGGATCCTCTCCAATCCGCTCCTTTATACACGTGGACGGAACAAATCGAAGGAAGTCCCCAATCCTCGTGTATCACCTCGTGGTAGCCGTCTATGTTGTTAACGATCAGAAGCCGAAATTTGCAAGGTAGGGTCGTTTTCAATGCCGCATAAAGCTGTTGGGCCTCGCTCTTGGACGTATCGGTTCTAACGAAACAGAGGGGGCCGTTTTTGGCGGCCGCCAAAAATGCTTTCGCGCGACGATCCATCTTTTGTTTGAAGTCGGGATATACATCCGTCCATCGGTAGATTATAGGAAAATCGTGATAAGAATAAAGATTATAGTTATTATCTCGGACTACGTAGTGATCGGCATTCGTACCGAGAAGCTGGAGACGATCAAATTCCATAAAGTCATAAAAACGATTCTGGATTAGACGCGACACATCCGTAACCGTACGCGAGATAAACCAATCCAAGGGACCGGAGAATTTCCTCAATTGAAGCCTTTGCAACTGATAGGCGGTTTGACAAGTTGCACCCAAGCTAATATAAGCCCCGTAGGCACCTATACCGTCATTCCATTTCATCCGGTTCGCTCCTTGTCGTTTGGTTAATAAAGAGGCGATATTTTGATCAGTATATAAAGGTCCGTTTAGGCATGTCACGGGCATACACCCGCTTCGCGGAAAAAGGGGATCTTATTTTTCGCGGATGAACTCGGCGATGATAAATGCTATAATTGCTTACTTAAAGCGATCTAGCAACTCCTATAAACAAACGAAGAAAGAACTCATCATGGGTCAAAAAGGAGTACCGACATGAATAAAACTTGGTGGAAAGAAGCGGTCGTGTATCAAGTCTATTGGCGGAGCTTCTACGATACGAACGGAGACGGATACGGGGATTTGCAAGGCGTTATCGACAAGCTGGATTACATTCGCAGCTTAGGAGTCGATGTCATATGGCTGAATCCGTGTTACGGGTCGCCGGATGTCGACAACGGATACGACATCTCCGATTATCGTTCGGTGATGGCCAAGGCGGGCACGATGGCGACCTTCGAACGCCTCCTTGAGGAAGTCCATGCCCGCGGTCTGAAGCTCATTATGGATCTGGTCGTTAACCATACCTCCGATCAGCATCCTTGGTTCGTGGAGTCCCGTTCTTCCAAGGATAATCCGAAGAGGGATTATTACATCTGGCGTAAGGAAAAGAACAATTGGCGCTCCTACTTCACTCCTTCTACTTGGGAGTGGGACGAGAAGACGGGAGAGCACTATTTCCATTCCTTCGCGACGGAGCAGCCGGACTTGAATTGGAGTAATCCGCAGGTTCGGGAAGAGATCTATGACATGATGCGCTTCTGGCTCGATAAGGGCATAGACGGCTTCCGTATGGACGTCATCAATCTTCTCGCGAAGCAAGAGGGCTTCCCGGACGCGGACAATCCGGATGTGATTTCCTACTTGGGCAATAATCCGGGCATACATGAATACCTTCAAGAAATGAACGACAAGGTGCTGAGGCATTACGATATCTTTACGGTAGGAGAGATTCCATTCGTCTCGCCGGAAGATGGGGTGCTCTACGCAGGCGAGCATCGCAACGAGTTGAACACTTTGTTTCATTTCGAAGTGTGCGATTATATGGCCCACTGGGATATGTCCCGTTTTAAGGAAATCCAGAAGCGTTGGTACGATGGAATGTGGGGCAAAGGGTGGAACTCGCAGTTCTTGAACAATCATGACCACACCCGTCTCGTGACGCGATTCGGCAACGATTCCGCTTACCGCGTGGAATCCGCCAAGTGCTTTGCCACTCTGCTGCACACCCTTCCCGGAATGCCGTACGTGTACCAAGGGGAAGAGATCGGCATGACAGGCGTAAGATTCGGCAACATCGACGATTACAATGACATCGCCATGAAAAATAAATATAAAGAAGAAGTGGCCAAAGGAAGAGATCCGCAGGAAGTGTTCGAAAGCTTGCTCCATCTGTCCAGGGACAACTCGAGAACGCCGATGCAGTGGGACGATTCGGACAATGCCGGATTTAGCCAAGGTCATCCGTGGATCAAGTTGAATCCGAATTATCCGGACATCAACGTGAAGCAAGCCCTGGCCGATCCGGATTCCGTGTTGTACTACTACCGGAATCTCATCCGTCTGCGCAAAGAGCATGACGTGATGGTATACGGTAGCTTCGAACCGATCCTAGAGGATCACCCGCAGATTTATGCTTATTACCGTAAGCTGGAGAACGAACATTGGCTCGTGCTGCTTAACATTTCGGAGCAAGAGACGCTTTGTCCGTTGCCGGAAAAAGCGATTTCCGAGCTAGGCGAGGTTATGATCCGCAATTATCCGGAACCTGCCGGGGAAACGGATCCAATGTTGCTGAGACCCTATGAAGCTAGGATCTATCGCGTAGGAATATAAGTTCATTAGAAAGGGCACCCGGGAGGGTGCCCTTTTGCGTTGCTTATATAAAGTTACGTTCGGTCCGGAATGACGAACGAGACGGTTGTTCCTTCGCCCGGCTTGCTCACGATGGACAAGCCCCTCCCGTATAGTTGCGTAAGCCGGCGATTCGTATTGGATAGTCCGATTCCGCTTCTTCCCATCAGGTTCTGACTCAGCAACTGATCAACCTTATCTTGTTCCATGCCAGTGCCGTTGTCCGCGACTTCCACGAGCGTGGATCTTTCCTGACGAGCCACCCGAATATGCACCGTGCCGCCTTGGACTCTGCTGAGGAGGCCGTGCTTCACCGCATTTTCGACCAGGGGCTGTATCGTTAGCGGCGGAAGAAGCAAGCCGATGTCGGGTTGAACGTCCCATACGACGGAAAGCCGGTCCGCGAACCGTGCTTTTTCGATATACAAGTAGGCTTCGGCAAGCTCTAGCTCGCGAGAAAGCTCTACCAGTTGTCCCGTATTTAGAAAATCGAAGCTAATCCGCAAATAGGAAGCGAAGGCATTGCCGAGCATGCGCATTTCTTCCGTATCTATATCGCTCAGCGCCAAAATGGAATTCAGGGTATTGAATAGGAAATGAGGTTGAATCTGTGCCTGCAAGTAGGCGGCCTCTATGCGCAATCGCTCATTGAGGGACCGCTTAAGCGCGGTTAAAGCCCGAATTCGGTATTTGAGCTCGAGCGCATCCACGGGTTTGGTCACGTAATCGTTCGCTCCGGACGAGAAGCCCGCGTAAATATCGGCAGGCTGGCTCCGTGCGGTTAGCAACAGAACCGGAAGCTCGGATACGGAGTATTGCGTCCGCACGGCCTGGGTCAGCTCATAGCCGGACATCTGCGGCATCATGACGTCGGCAATGAGCAGATCCCATTGTCGCGTGCCCAGCAATTCCAACGCCTCGCGAGCGGAATGCGCGGTTACGATATGGTACGGCTCCGAATCAAGAATACCGGCGAGTACGTTCAGGTTAACGGGGTCGTCATCCACGGCCAGAATATTCATTTTCCCGTCAAGCAATAGAGGCGGCATTAGCGCGGAGGCAGCCGTCTCGCCGATTGCGTCGCTCGAAACCGTAAATCCAACGGGCAGTTCCTCCGCGTCATTCGTAGTTTCGCGAAGCTGCGAGAGGTTCGGCATCGAGGGGAGGTTCGACGCGGGCGCAAGCGGAAGCTCGAATGCGAATACCGATCCCCGGCCAGGCTCGGAACGAACGGTTAACGCGCCGCCGTGCAATTCGACTAACTGTTTGCTGATATTTAATCCGAGGCCGATCCCTCTCCCGTCGCTCATGCCGCGGGTTCCTTGTTCGTAACGAAGGAAGATCCGCGCCTGCGTGGCCTTGTCCATGCCGACTCCGGTGTCGGCGACAGAAATAACGACATGTTTGTTGCGAAGATCCGCCTTAACGGCGATCGTTCCTTCGTCCGTATACTTAAGTGCGTTGTGCAAGAGGTTATATAGGATTTGAACGAGTCTTTTCTCGTCGGCCATGACCGGCGGCAGCTCGTCCGGGATAGCCGTGTGCAGACTGATCGGCTTGCCTTCGATCATGAAGCTCAGCATGCCGACGACGCCGGGGACGATCGACTGAACGTACAAGGGCTCGCGCTGGAGCGCAATGCGATGTTCTTGAAGCCGCGCGGCGTCGAGTAGATCTCCAAGCATATGGGACATGCGGCGGCTTACGGTGACGAGCAACTCCATATCCTTTACGCTACCCGCGGTCATTTTCTCTTTTTCTTTGGCGACGACGCTTTGGGCGATATTCATGATGCCATGCAGCGGCGTTCGCAGCTCATGCGACGTATTGGCGAGAAATTGGTCCTTCAGCTTGTCGGTCTTCTGAAGCTGTTCGTTTAGTTGGGCGTTTTCCTTGGCATGGAGAAAGTACTTCTTGAACCAGTAGGTGGAGAAACCGATCATGGCTACAAGGATATCGAGCGGGTAATAAACGGTGGTCACGTCTTTCGCGGACTCCACGACACTCCAGATTAAGTTGGAGATAATGCCCGCCGCCGTCAGCAACAAGAAGACGGCATCCTTATCGGGCCGCTTCTTGAAAATCATCGTTCCTACCGTATAGATAAACCAGACGAACGGGATCGCATAGGCGACAATAAAGATTTTGAGATCGATCGCTCCGTTCGCCGTCGAAGCAGGAGAGACCAACAGAAATCCCGTTAAGGCAACGAGTGCGGCAGTGTACGCCCGCAGCCCTGCGTTGCGAGGAGGAGATTCCGCGAATCGCCGGAAAAGAAGAAGAATAAATTGGTTCTGCCAGAGGAGGAAAATCAATCTGATCTTGATCGCCCACGTATAATTTAGCGGCAGCCACAGAAGAAGCACGTTATCATGGCCAATGATAACGGCTACGCCGACCGCCAGCATTAACAGACCCATATAGAGCAATGCCCGTTCTTTCGGATTGAATAGGTAGAGAATACAAGCATACAGCCCGTGCAGCAGCAAGATTACAAACGTCACGAGTTGAAATCCGATCGAGTACCATCGAGCGTAGTCGATCGCGGCCTGGGAACCGAAACGAATGGAACGCAAGAGTCCGCCATTGTAAGGGTCGTCGAAATTGGCCGACCGAATAAGCAATTCGATCTCCGTCGTGCCTTCTACTCCGTAGGAAGCGGTATAGGAGACGTTATCGGGCGTGTAAGCGCGAGCGTCGGAGGCGGGTTTACCGATGCCGCCCGAGGGGACTCCGTTAATTTCGACTTCGGATGAAGCTTGGATGCCTTGAAGCCAGAAAGCGACGGGCTGCTCGAGCGGGTCGATGAGAATGCGAAGCCGATACGTGCCATACCCGTACGAGGAACCGGAATCGTTCGTTAAAGCGCCGCCCCAGTCTCCCGGGACTTGGATATAGCCGAACCGGTTCTCATTCGTTGACACATCCCGATGCGAGAGTAATTCGGAGGGATAGAACTGCCATTGGCCATCCGTAAAGAAGGAGGGGGACTTCTCCAGATCGTAACCGCGCAAATCGAGTACGCCGTTGACGGCGCGCGGTTCGTCTAAAGTCGTGAATAACCCGGACCAAAACGAACGAAGTCCGAGGAGAATGGCGAAAAAAACGACCGCCGTGACGATGTATTTAATGGATCTTTTATGGGATAGGCTCATCATACGAACGAATTCGACAAGGACGCCGTTCATTCCTTTTTTTCGGACATCATCGGCCAAGGTATCTTCAGCCGCCGGTTTCCTTCGACCTCGATCCGATTAAATAGCCGATAATCGTCGATTCGACTGGGAGTACTACGAGCGTCCATAGATCCTTTAATCCGAAATCGGCCGAACGGTATTTCTCCGGCGTCAACGTATAGACCAACGCGATGAGAAGAATGCCGAGCGCGATCGTGCCGACGATATACAAGCGGACGTTCTCCCCTGAGCCGAAAAATTTGCCGAGAAAGCCGAGCTCGGCTTTGCGTTTCTCGTTCTCCGCGTTCGCCGCGATGATCTTGCTGGCGACTTTAGGGTCTTGGATCTCGATTTTATTCATGCTCCGAGACTCCTTCCCCCGCGTAAAAAGTAAAGGTGAGAACCCAAGCCGTCCGATCGAAATTGATGGTCACCTCGTAACGAAGGGATAGCTTGCGATTGTTCAGAACGCCGAGATGGATCATGTCGTCGTTACCGGTTGGCTTGCCTCTCGGAAAATTGATGCACGAAATTCGCACCTCGTTGTATCGGACAAGACGGATGTCCGTCATGAAGTCGTCTCGTTCGGCTTCTTGCTCGATGCAGAATACGAACCTAAGAGGATCGTTCTCTTCGGACAGCGTAATTTCGATCGGGTTCATGCCATAGGCGAATACCCTGCCGTGATAGACGGCTTCGAATCCTCCGGACGTAATTTTCATGCCCATCCCTCCGTAACGGCTTGTCATCGTACGAGCGCCATCAGTCTATTCTACGAACTAGTCGATCGCGGCATGACAAAGAGAACGAACAGGGATCCTCGGGACTTGCAAATATATAAATTGACGAATAGTGAAAGAGACTATTAAACTGATAGTAATTCTTTTTCGCTTTTAATGGCCAAAGCTTTAAAACGTTAGAGTCCTAGAAGTAAAAAACAATCCGAAAAGGGGTAATGGATTTGAACAAAAAAATATGGGCGCCACTGCTTTTGACAGCGGTTGCAATGCTTGCCGTGGCAGGATGCGGAGCGAAAGAGAAATCGAAAGGCGCTAGTTCGAAAAACTACTCTATCGCGATCTCCCAGATCGTAGAGCATCCTTCTTTGGATGCGACCCGCGAAGGCTTCCTGGACGCGCTTAAGGATGCGGGCATCGTCGATGGGGAAAACCTGAAAGTGGACTTTAATAACGCTCAGGGGGATTCGGCCAACAATTTGTCGATTGCCCAGAAAATCGCTTCGGGGAAATACGATTTGGCTCTCGGTATCGCTACTCCTTCAGCGCTTGCGATCGCCCAGAACGTAAAGGATATCCCGGTTCTTTTCGCCGCGGTAACCGACCCTCTGAAAGCGAATATCGTCAGCAGCTTGGACAAACCGGGCGGCAACGTCTCCGGAGCTTCGGATACGAACCCTGAAGCCATCACTCAATTGATGGACTTCATCGCAAGTAACTTTACGAACGTCAAAACGGTAGGCGTCGTCATCAACGAAGGCGAAGAGAACGCCGTTATTATGACGGATCTAGCCGAAAAAGCCTTGGCAGCCCATAACATCAAGCTGGTAAGAGCGGCGGTCGCCAACACTTCCGAAGTCAAGCAAGCGGCGGAATCCTTAGTGGGCCGCGCGGACGCGATCTACATCACGCTGGACAACACGGTAGTTACCGCCGTCGATTCGATCATTCAAATTGCAAACGACAAGCACATTCCTTTCTTCTCCAGCGATAGAGATACCGTTGAGAAAGGCGCATTCGCAACGGTCGGTTTCAAATATTACGACCACGGTTACCAAGTAGGTCAGATGGCCGTCGACATTCTGAAGAACGGCAAAAAGCCCGCGGACATGAAAGTCACGGTACCGGACAAGCTGGATCTCATTCTTAATCTTAAAGCCGCGGCCGCTCAAGGCATAACTGTAACGGATGCGATGAAGGGTCAAGTCAAGGATCAAGACAATAATATTATTCAGTAAAATAGGATCCAGTAATTGAATCGGGGTGAGCGACGCCTGTCGTTCACCCCTTTTCTCTCTTATGGAGGGTAGAATATGCTTACATCGATTTACGGAGCGATTGCTCTTGGCCTTCTTTTCGCCCTCATGGCACTGGGGGTTTACATCACGTTTCGTATCTTGAACTTTCCGGACCTGACCGTCGACGGTAGCTTCGCTACCGGAGGCGCGATCGCGACGGTCATGATCACTCATGGCTATAGCCCATGGCTTGCCACGTTAGGTGCGCTTGGCGGAGGACTTATCGCAGGGGCTTGTACGGGTTTGCTCCACACGAAAGGGAAAGTAAACGGGCTCTTAGCCGGAATATTGATGATGATCGCCTTATATTCCATTAACATCAGGATTATGGGCAGGCCTAACGTATCCGTCATTAACATGGATACTTTATTATCTCCGATTAAGAAACCTATCGGACTCTACATTGCCATTTTGCTCGTTGCTATTTTGTTGATTAAGCTGCTTTTGGATGCATTCCTGCATACGGATTTGGGTCTTGCGCTGAGGGCGACGGGCGATAATTCGCGAATGATTCGCAGCCTCGGCTCGAACACGGATACGACTACGATTGTCGGCGTAAGCTTATCCAATGGGTTGGTTGCGGTATCCGGGGCTTTGATCGCACAGGATGCCGGCTTTGCGGATGCGACGATGGGGGTAGGAATCATCGTCATCGGATTGGCCTCGGTCATCATCGGCGAGGCGATCATCGGGACAAGAACAGTGTTTATCGCGACTCTTGCGGTCATTCTCGGTTCCATTTTGTACCGGATCGTAGTGGCGTTTGCCCTGCGCGTCCCATGGTTGAAAGCATCCGATCTGAAGCTGATCACCGCCTCCATAGTCATTGTCGCTCTCGTGCTCCCGACCGTTCAACGCGCTTTCAAGCAAAAAAGCCTTGCGCGTAAGAGGTCGCTGGAATTAGCGGGAGTAACGGCAGCGGGCAAGGGAGGCAAATCGTAGATGCTGGAACTGGTGAAGGTGTCGAAGTTGTTCAATCCGGGGACTCCGGATGAGAAAGTCGCTTTGATGAGCATTAATTTGAAGTTTAATCCCGGGGATTTCGTCACCGTTATTGGCAGCAACGGCGCTGGCAAATCGACTTTGATGAACATCATTTCCGGTGTGATGAATCCCGATATGGGCGAGGTTCTCATGGAAGGACACGAGATTCAGCAACTTCCCGAACATCGGAGAAGCCGTTGGGTCGGACGCGTGTTCCAAGATCCGATGGCCGGCACCGCGCCGCGCATGTCTATCGAAGAGAACTTGGCGATGGCCTACATGCGGGGAAAAAAGCGCGGGCTAGGCTGGGGCGTCAATGCCGCCAAGCGCGTCCTGTTTCGCGAACAGCTGCAGCGTCTGGGCATCGGCCTGGAAAATCGTCTTAACGCGAAAGTCGGGCTCTTGTCGGGAGGAGAGCGGCAGGCGCTTAGTTTGCTGATGGCGACGTTCACGAAGCCGCAGATTCTGCTGCTTGACGAGCATACGGCGGCATTGGACCCTGCGCGCGCGGAGCTGATTACCCGGTTGACGGAAGAGATCGTCAGCGAGCTGAAGCTGACGACTCTGATGGTTACCCACAACATGGAACAGGCGATTCGCCTCGGGAACCGATTGGTCATGATGGATAAAGGCCGCATCATTCTAGACATTCCCGAGGAACGGAAGAGAAGCTTGACCGTATCGCAGCTGCTCGGGGAGTTCGAACGGATCAGCGGGCATCAATTGTCGGACGATCGAATCGTGCTCGGTTAGCGGATGGGGTTAAACGAATAGAGAAGTACCAAATAGCACCGTTCCTGGGGATCAGGACGGTGCTATTGTTGCTCGGTTCTAGATCGTAATGTTATAAATATGCGTTTCTGCTACAATAACAGTATTTCTTCGAATAGGCCGGAGGTAAGGGCGATGGCGAGTCGGTTGTCCGGGCGGTTGAACCGCATGGTCTCCCAGTTGAGCTTGTTCTATAAACTATTCTACGGCACGATTCTGATCGTGCTTGCGATTCTGCTGTTCTCCAGCGCGACCTCTTATTTATATACCCGCAACATCTTCGAAGAGCAGGCGGTCGATACGACGGCTAGGCTGGTCGACAATATCAACAAGGGCTTCGAGGATAATCTGGACCAAGTGGACCGGATCATCATGTCGATGTATTCGGACGCGGACAACAACAATTCCAAGACGGGTCTCCGGGAGGTATTGTCCCCCGAGCCGTTCGTAAGTCTGACCGACCAGTACTCGGCGATCATGGCGATGCAAGCCTTCTTCGAACGGCTGCTGAACTTGCGTAGCGATTTCAACAGCGTATACATCTACGTAACCCCCATCAAGCAATATTCTTACTCCGTGTATGGCGCAACGAAACCGCAATACGACCCGACCGGCGAGGAATGGTACCGCAAGACGGTGGCGGCAGACGGGAAGACGGTCATCTCGGCGCCGCATAAGCCGTTCCAACTTAAGTACGACAAGGACGTCATCTCCTTCTCGCGCGTGTTAAAGGGCTTCTCTCAAGGAGCGAACGCGGCCAACGGCGTCATTCTAATCGATCTGTCGATGGACGCGCTGACGAATATCGTCAAGAAGGCCAATCTAAGCGAGACGACGAGCGTGTTGCTGCTAAGCGGCGAGGGTCGTACGGTTTATTCCGACACTCCTTCGTTGGACGGAGGCGCGCTCGATCCAACCATTATCCGCAGAATGGACAAAGCCCCAAGCGGCTCCTTCAGCGCCGAGATCGCGGGCACCCGATATTTGTTGTCCTATAGTACTTTGGAAGTGACGGGATGGAAGTCGGTAACGCTCACTCCTTACTCGGAACTCAACAAGTCCGGTAACCGGCTGCTCTCCGTCTATTTGTTGCTGGCCGTCGCCGCGCTCTTGCTCACCATCTTAATGGCGTTCCTGTTATCCAAGAAAATTTTCCGCCCGATACAACATTTAAAGAAAGGCATCGTGCAGGTCAAGCAGGGTAACTTCGACGTTCAACTCGAGCCGACTTCGCAAGACGAGCTTGGCCAGCTTGTATTCAGCTTTAACGGGATGGTCGGGACGATCAAGAGCCTGATCGTGGAGAATTACGAGGAACAGCTCGCCCGACAGAACGCTGAATTCAAATATTTGCAGTCGCAGATCAATCCGCATTTTATTTATAATACGCTTCAGATCGTCAGCGGCATGGCGGCGGTGCATCAGGTTCCGGATATCGGAACGGTTTCCAAGAGCTTGGCGAAGATGCTTCGGTACGGGATTAACATGCAGCAAAGCACGGTGCCGGTTCGAGACGAAATCGACAACGTGATTTGTTATATGGACATCCAGAAGCTGAGGTTCAGAGGGTACTTCGATTACGATCTCGACATCGACGAGGAGGTCTACGGTTATACAGTCGTTAAGCTCATCCTGCAGCCTATCGTCGAGAATTCGATCACCCATGGACTGGAGGCGAAGGAAGAAGGAGGCCGCGTGCGCATATCGGGCAGGCTGGAGAACGGGTATCTTCAGCTTGAGGTTTACGATAACGGAATCGGCATGACGACGGAGGATACGGAGAGGCTTATGACGTCGATTAGGGTTTCCGATTCGGAAAGCTCCAGACCGGCTCAGGGAAAAAGCGGAGGCAGCGGACATTCGGTCGGACTTAAAAATATAAATCAACGGATTCGGATGATCTACGGTCCGGAATACGGGTTGGTTATCGACAGCAAGAAGGACGAGTGGACTAGAGTGATGATCCGGATACCGGCCAAAGAGAGCGAGGTGCATGCGGGATGAGAAAAGTATTAATCGTTGACGACGAGGAATGGACGCGAATCAGCATCAAGGAGATCATCGGCAGGAAGTCTCTCGGCATGGAAGTATCCGGGGAGGCTCGCAACGGCCAGGCGGCGCTGGGGCTCATTCGACAGAACCCTCCCGACATCCTCATAACCGATATCCGCATGCCGATTATGGACGGAATGGCGTTGCTGGAGCGGGTTCATCAAGAATTCCCCAAAATTATCCCTATCGTTCTAAGCGGATATTCCGAGTTCGAATACGCGAAGAAAGCGATCGTGTACGGCGTATTCGATTATATCCTGAAGCCGATAGACGAGGACCAGCTGGACCAAACGCTGAATAAAGCGGCCGTTCGGCTGAACGAAGAAGACTTCCGCAAGGACGAGCTCGTGCAGATGAATATCCAGATCAACGAGAGCGGCCCGCTCACCAAAGAACGGGCGCTTACCCGATGGGTGACGGATCCCCGGATGACCCGGGAGCAGATTCGCCAAGCGCTGCGCAAAGCGGATTTTCCGGAAGATCGGACGGGGGAGAGCCGGATGGTTATCCTTGTGTTCCAAGCGGACAATTTCGAGCAAATCGCGGCCCGCAAGTACGGGAACGATGCCGGGTTGACCAGCTTCGTACTTCTTAATGCTCTGGAGGAGCTTCTGCAGCCGTTGGGAAGCGGAATCGCGTTCCGCAAGTTCGGCCGGCAGAATGAATTCATTTGGTTGAAGACGGTGCCTCCGGAGGAGCTCGACGCGGAGTTCCACGGGTTCTACGGAGATTTGGAACGCGTGTTGGCCAAGCTCGCGGAGCTTGCGGGATTCAGTCTCCATGTCGGGGTCGGAGGAGAATTCGCCGATATCCAAGCTGCCGTTCATCCTATGATCAGGCTACCGAAGCGGTTCGCAACGCCGGCATCGTTCATCGCGGACCGATCGTTCACACGGATGAAGTCAGTAGCCGCAACGAATATTTTATTTATCCGGACAACAAGGAGAAAGCGCTGCTGCACTACCTGGAGAACGGCTACAAGCAGCAAGCGGAGGAAATGATCGACGAGCTGTTCCGCGAGTGGAAGGCAAGCGAGACGATCCATCCGAACAGCATTCGCGATACGTTTAACGAGCTGAAGATAGGCATCCGCAAGCTGCTCAAAAAGCATAACGCCACGATGGAACAGGTTCTGAACGAAGCGTCGCAATCGGATTCGGACGGGGCGGAATCCCGCTCGTTCGAAGAGATGAGGCGATGGTTGGACCGGGCGATCGAAGGCGTAACCGCCTATTTGACTTCCTCTCGCAAGGTCGGCGCTAAGAAAGCGGTCGAAGATATCGTACAGTTTCTCAATCAGCACTACGGAGAAGAAATATCCTTGCATGCGGTATCCGAGCGGTTCCATCTCAATCCCGCGTATTTGTCCAGGCTGTTCAAGAACGAAACGGGGCAGACGTTCAACGATTACTTAAGCAAGATTAGGCTAGATGCGGCGGTGAACCTGCTGAGGAACGATCAGTTGAAGGTAGGGGACATCGCTCCCATGGTCGGTTACGAGAACGTTAATTATTTTCTGAAGAAGTTCAAGGACTACTATGGCTGCACCCCGTCGGAATACCGTAAGAGTCACCTCGGCTAATCTTCTGACCGGTGATCGTCCTAGCGGCGAATCATCGGTTTTTTTTGTACCCGCGCCGACCGATGTCAAAAAAGTATATCTAAAACGGTAAAACGATTGGAGTGTGCGCGGCTCGGTCGTTTTCTATAATGAGGAGGCAATAAACGAAATGGGAGGGGTCAACATGATTAGAACGAAGAAAGCGGCTACGCTGGGGGTAACGCTAGCTCTTACGGCCTCGTTATTGGCCGCGTGCGGCTCGAACTCGAAAGACAACGAAGGACAAGCAAGCGCATCGGTAAACCCCGATTCAAGTCCTGCGGCATCCGCTTCGGCATCGCCAGTGACGCTGAAGTATTTGACGTGGACGTATTCCGACCGCACGCCGTCTACCGACGCATGGATCAAGGACTTGAAGGACCAATTCAACATCACGATCGACATGCAGAACGTGCCTTCGGATCAGTACGCAACGATGTTGAAGACGAAATACGCATCGAGCGATTTGCCGGACTTGTTCATGACCCACGGCATAGACAAAGATTTGAACTTCGTGGAGAAAATGACGGCCCAACCGGGACAACTGGCAGACCTGTCCGATCTGGCTTCGGTCAAGGACTTCATTCCTTCCGTCATCGAGAGCCGTAAGAACAACAAGGAAGGCAAGCTGTATTATCTTCCGATCTCGACCAACGCGCTGGGCGTGCTGTACAACAAAAAAGTGTTCGCGGACAACGGAATCGCCGTTCCGACGAATATCGACGAGCTGACGGCTTCCTTCGAGAAGCTGAAGGCGGCGGGAATCGCTCCGATGGCGGCAGGCTTCAAGGATGCTTGGACGACGCAGATCATTCCGTTCATCGCGTTCGGCCAATACATCAACACGAAGGATCCGACGATTCGGGTGAAGCTGGCGACCGGCGAGTTGAAATACGCCGATATTAAGGACGACGTTAAGAAAGTGCTCAGCGTTCAATCGGGTTGGGCGGACAAAGGTTACTTCTCGGATAACTTCCTTGGCACTGACGTCAGCGTAGCCAGCCAAATGGTAGGCACGGGCAAAGCTGCGATGTTGGTGTCGGGAACCTGGCAGCTCGGCGCGATTCAGAGCGCGAACCCGGATGCCGAGATCGGATTTTTCGCTCTTCCGCTGAACGCCGCGGGCGAGAAGACGATTCTCCCGACGAGCGCGAACGAAGGCTTGCTGATCAACGCCAAATCCAAGAACGTGGAAGCTGCCAAGCAGGCGATGGATTTCTACCTGAGCGCGGACAACCAAGCTCGCATCATGAAGGATTTGAACGGCATTCCGACCAACATGAAGGTACAGGTCGACAATCCTTTCACGAAGGAAGTTCAGAACGTGATGTCTCAGGTAACGGTTCAATCGGATTGGTGGGGCACGGACGGCTTATATAATCCGCTTAGCACGACCTTCAACATGGAGAAGCAGCAGCAAGGCTTGATCGCCAAAGGTACGACTCCGGATCAATTCATCTCCGACTTCGATGCCGCCAACGCTAAAGCTTTTTCCAAATAGAACATTAAAAGCATAGAAGGAGCGTCGGCCGGTGTTGCTTTCTGGGATACCGGCCGATTCCCGTTTAGGATTGGAGGAGAACGAGCCATGCTGAGATCGAAATGGAGTACGGAGCTGAAGTGGCTATCGTTCCTGCTGCCGGCACTCGTGTTTTACTTAGGTTTTTATCTGGTACCGACACTGGGCTCCGCCTATTATTCCTTAACCGATTGGGACGGAATTACGAGCAAGTTCATCGGCTTTGACAATTACAAGGAAATGTTCCACGATCGCATGATCGTGACATCCTTTCGGAATACGGTTATGTATACGGTGAGCATCACGGTTCTGCAGAACGTCGTCGGGCTTCTCGTCGCGATGCTCCTCGTCCGCAAATTCAGGGGCGTAAACGTGATGCGGACGATGCTGTTCATGCCTTATATTTTCTCTACTCTGCTTATCGGTTACGTATGGGGTTTTATCCTCGAGCCGAATATCGGCGTCGTTAACAACGTGCTGGATGCCATCGGCTTGGACGCTTGGAAGATGGGTTGGCTAAGCGACCCCGGCACGGCACGGTGGATGATCGTCCTCGTCACGATCTGGCAATGCATGGGTTACTCGATGGTCATCTATATCGCGGGATTGCAGGGCATTCCGAAGAATCTTTACGAGAGCGGCGATCTGGACGGAGCCATCGGCTGGCGCCGGTTCGTTCACATCACGTTCCCGCTCGTCGCTCCGGCCTTCACCATTAACATCGTACTGTGCCTTATCGGCAACCTGCAGCTATTCAACCAAATCTTCGCTCTGACGGGCGGCGGCCCGGGCTATTCGACGGAGTCGGTCGCCACGATGATCTATCAGCTCGGCTTCGGGAGCGGAATACGCTGGGGCTACGGCTCCGCTCTGTCCGTTACGTTGTTCGCCTGCATTCTGCTGCTTACTACGGTCATGGTGACGTTCCTGCGCAAGAGAGAGGTGGAGATGTAATGAACCGTTCTTTGTCTCCGTTCATGAAGCCGATCGGCAAGGGATTGATGTGGATCGTGACCTTGCTCTATATTTATCCGATCCTTCTCGTTCTCTTGTCCGCGGTCAAAAGCAAGAGCGAGCTGGCGATGCATCCGTTCGGCTGGCCGAAGAAATGGACCTTCGACGCGTTCTCGAAAGCGTTCGATACGATGCATTATCTCCGCTCGCTGCTCAATACGGTCGGCATCGCCGCGATCTCGGTCGCCGGAGTGGTATTGATGGCCGCCATGGCGGCTTACGTCATCTCCCGCAGGGATAATCGTTTCTACCGGGGGATGTACCTGGTGTTCCTCGCCGGGATGATCGTACCGTTTCAGATGGCCATGATTCCGCTGTACAAGGTGCTTCAGACGTTCCATCTGATCAATACGTATCAAGGAGTTATCTTCATTTATCTGGGCATGCTGGCTCCGTTCTCCGTGTTTATCTTGAGCGGGTTCGTCAAGGGCGTGCCCAAGGAACTGGAGGAGGCCGCATTCGTAGACGGCTCCGGCACTTACAAGACGTTCTTCCGCATCGTTCTGCCGCTGTTGAAGCCGGCGGTCA
Source organism: Cohnella endophytica (assembly GCF_003628305.1). Lineage (GTDB taxonomy): Bacteria > Bacillota > Bacilli > Paenibacillales > Paenibacillaceae > Cohnella > Cohnella endophytica. The sequence goes on from NZ_RBZM01000007.1 coordinate 297,756, forward strand.
CAACGGTAACGGTGCTGAACTTGTTCAACGTATGGAACGATTTCCTCATGCCGATGCTCTATCTGTCCGACAGCCATAAATCAACGATCACGGTGCAGCTGTCCGCTTTCCAGGGCATGTACAATAACGATTGGTCGCAAATTTTCGCCGGGGTGTGCTTGATCGTCGTTCCGATGCTCGTCATCTACTTGTTCGCTCAACGGTTTATCATTAGCGGCATCACCGCGGGCGCGGTGAAGGGGTAAACGTCGGAAAGAGTATATGAAAAAATTCGTATCGCTAAGGCAACTACTAGAGAACAAAGGTTGGGCTACGGAATGAGCAACGAATTGAAATTTCTAGGCTTCTGGGCGATCAACGATTCCTTGGATTCGAAGCGGCTGCGTTCGCAGCTCGACGGGCTGAAGGCCTCGGGATTGGAAGGCGTCATCTTCCATCCGCGTTTCTATCCGAATGACCCTGTTTACATGAGCCCTGCCTATCTGGATGTCGTATCCGACATTATTCTTTATTCGAAAAGCATCGGAATGGCGTTCTGGATCTACGACGAGGACGGATGGCCCTCCGGGACTGCGGGTGGCCAGGTGTTGGCACGGCGTCCGGACCTTCGTTGCGAGTGGATCTCTTATGAGCAAGGAGCGGGCGGCGAATACGGAATCGCCTGTGGCAGCAAGACCGCGGTGTCGTCTTTCGATAACGAGGCGACCGCCCTATTCATAGAGATTACGCACGAAGGTTATCGCCGGGGGCTGAAGCCGGAAGCGTTCGACTACGTGACCGGATTTTTCACCGACGAGGTGGCTTTTCTTGACGGGCACGGCATTACGGTTAATCATGGGGCGCTTCCGTGGGACTCCCGATTCCCTGCATTGTACGAGGAACGTTACGACGAGAAGCTGGAACCGCTGTTGCCGCTCTTGTTCGAAGATGGAGAGGGCAGCCGGCAAATCCGCGTCCGTTATTGGGAAATGGCGACGGATGCTCTTATTGAAGGGTTCTACAAGCCGGTTCAACATTGGTGCGCGGCGAACGGCAAGAAATTCACGGGCCACTTGAAGGGAGAGGAAAATCCGTTCTTCCAGCTCTCCTATAGCGGCTCCGCCTTCCAGGTGCTGAAGGGCATAGAGACGCCGGCGATCGACGCGCTGGAGCGATATCCGGGCAATAACTTCTATCCGCGGATTGTCCATTCGATCGCCATGCAGCAAGGCCGTGACGGAGTTCTCGTCGAAGCGATGGGAGGAAGCGGTTGGGGCGTGTCGCCGGAGTCCTTCACGGATTACGTGTTATGGCTCGCCGGTCATGGGGTCGAGACGTTCACGCTGCATTTGAACCAATTGCAGCTGAAGACGCAGGCCATTCACGATTGGCCGCCTTCGATGCCGAGCCATATTACGTGGCGGGACGGCTTCCCGGCTTTGTTGGCATCGCTCAAGGAGAAAGCCGCGGGGCTACCGGATTTGCGGAGCGAGCCGGACGTTCTTATCGTGACGCCGACCCGCGGCGTCATGGCGTCTTTCGTTCCGGTTGAAGCAATGGTTATCAACGAGCATGATGGATCGGGCGTGCCGGATAACGAGTCGGGACTGATCAGCAAGCGGTTCCTCTCGCTTGTGGAGCAATGCCGCGAAGCCGGGCTGCATTATGAGCTATCCGAGGAGCGGACCATCGAAGAGGACGGCATCGTCGCAAACGGTAAGTTACGAATCGGACGACGGGAATACGGTAGCGTCCTCCTTGCGGACGGCTGCATGTGGGAAGATAGAGGGTTAGTCTCCAAACTGCGCGACGCCGGCATTCGCGTATTGGGCGAAGGAGATTGGCGGCAGGCATTCAGGCTCGAAGCTTTCTCGGCTAGCGACGAGGTCGGAGCGATGGGAATCGCCGGAACCCACGTAGCTACCGAGACCGAATGGAACCTTCAAGCTCCGGAGAGCAATTTGTTGTTCGCGGAGTTCGACGCGGCCGCGGACGGAACGCTTAGCGTTGAATGGGAGTTGGAACAACCGATCGCGGGAGCGGATTGGTCGTTCATTCTTCACGATCCGGTGGATGAAGTGAGCGCGAACGGGAACGCTCTGCCTATCGCCGAGGAGAATGGGCTATACGTTGCGCGTATACCCGAACAGATCGTCTCGGGAAGCCAAAGCTTGCGCATCGAAGCGAGGCCGCTTAAGGACGGGGAACGGATTCCTGTTTCCTTCCTGCGGGGATCCTTCGGGGTGAAGAGCGTCTCCGCATACCACGAGAAGGACTCGCGCCAATTGCGCACGAAAGGGCCGTTCCATCTGTCGATGTCCGACCAAGCCGACCCCGCGGACTTGATCGCATCCGGATATCCGTTCGCCGATTTGCCCGCGGTCGTTACCCGGCAAATTCGGCTTGACCTTGAAGGCGCCGAAGATCGGACGCTAATATTGAGCGACGTCCATGCCGACGCGGCTCTCGTTCGTCTGGACGGCAGGGAACTCGGCTGGACTTGGGGGCCGGAATGGAGCGTGCAGCTTCCTTCTGACTTCGTCTCCGGAGAATACGAGCTCTCGGTGACTCTCTATCCGAGTACATTCAATAAATTCGGACCTCATCGGCATGTCGACGGCGACCGTTACTTGACGAGCCCTGCTCAATACGCGGGCACCAAGAATTTCGCGGATCGCCCGGATGCTCCGGAGCAGACGTTGGGGGACGAATGGCATTTCGTCAAATGGGGCATCGGCGGCGTGAAGCTCGTCTAGCTGGCTGGAATCTTCGTAAGGACACCCATTGCAGGTGTCCTTTTTCTTATTTTTGTAAATAATAGTTGACAGACCGACGGTCGGTATTTTATGATCAGTTCAGACAACAGACCGACGGTCGGTTTTGAAGACATTCAGAGAAAGTAGTGAACGCAATGGAACCCATTAACACAAGTTTTCAAGTTATTCTCGACGCGACGGAACAGTTAATCCGAGAGAAGGGCTGCAGGCAAACGACGTTGCAGGATATTATCGCGAAGACGGGATTATCCAAAGGAGCGATCTATCATTATGTAACGGGGAAAGACGAACTTCTCGGACTCGTGCTTAAATCGCGAATCGAACAGATCAACGCGAAGTTTCACGAGGTGGTAAACAGTCCGGCCTCCCAAGGGTTGGAGAATCCGCTGAAGCTCATTGCCGCAGGCATCGTGCAAACCTCGCATCCCGAGGATGTAACGAACAAGATCTTTATCTACTTGCTTAGCCAGATGGATAATCCCAAGGTGTCGGAGATTATGACTGGCGTGTACCAGTATACTTTGAGCACGTGTACGCAATGGATCGAGGTCGGGCAGAAATTCGGAGCGATTCCGGACACCGTTGAAAAAACGAAGGTAGCCGAAGGAATGCTGATGTTTATGTATGGTCTGCGCGTGCAAAACACGATTAGGCAAGAAGAGGGCAGCATGAACGCGCAGGATATGATGCAATTCATGTTTCGATCCCTACAATAGGAAAGGAAGTTTAGACATGTCCAAACGTAAATACGTCGTCTTCACTCTGCTGGTTAACGGAATTATCCCTTGGGCGCTCTATGTTTGGCTCTCGGATTACATGACGAGCCTTGCCGCCCTCTCCATCGCGACCTTGGTACCGCTGGTAGACAATCTGGCGTATCTGGCCAAGAATAGCAAGCTCGATGCTTTCGGCTCCTTAATGCTGTTTACCTTCGTGCTGACTCTAGTCCTTGTCGGGTTGGGCGGGAGCGAGAAGATTCTTCTCATCCGCGAATCGATGATTACGGGCTCCGTGGGCTTAGTATTTCTGGGGTCGTTGATTTTCCATCGGCCGCTTATGTTCCATCTTGCGAAGCGCTTCATCGGCAATCCCGATTTCGAAGGCAATTGGAAGTACGGATACTTTCGTTCCGTCATGAGACTGATGACCTTGATGTGGGGAATAATCCTGCTCGCCGAAGCGGCCGTTCGCGCCACTCTGGTATTCCGGCTTACGACGGCGCAATTCCTGGCTTTGTCCAATCTCGTGCTGTACGGGTTCATCGGCATAGCGATTGCTTGGACGGTGATCTACCGTAGGCATTCGGCTAAGCGGTTAAACGAGATCAAGCGGAACGCGGAGCCGGCGGGAATTCCGGCATGACCATTACGGAATTGCAAAGCAAGGACAAGAGCGGGGTTATGAGCTTATTCCGATCCGTGAAGACGAACTTACGGAGACAAGGGATCAAGCAATGGGATTGGCTATACCCGAACGGCTTGGTGATCGGTAGCGATCTGAGAAGCCGGAATTCGTTCGGCATCGTTAGGGATGGCCGAGTCGTCGCCGCGATCGTCCTCGACGCGAAGCAAAGCTCGAAATACGCGAAGTTAGATTGGGCGGATAAGCAAGGGAGGCCGGCTTGCATCCACAGGCTCGCCGTGCATCCCGACTATCAAGGCCAAGGGTTGGGCAAGCAACTGCTTCGGTTCGCCGAAAGCCTTGCAGGCCGAAGAGGGTACAGCAGCATACGTCTGGACGTCTATACGGAAAATCCCGGCGCGGTAGGCATGTACAGTCGAGCCGGCTATCGGCAGGTGGGAAAGATTGAGTTTCCCTTTCGGCAAGCGCCTTACTTATGTTTCGAGAAGCTCCTTCAGGCAGAGGGTTAAGCAACGATCGGCCCGATAAATAAACGTGACGAGGGGATACCCGCATGCGAATAACAAGGAACATCTTCATCTTCCTATTTGCTTTCTTGATCGTTGCTTACGCAGTCATTCAATACGGATTCTATGACCCGAAGCTGGCTGGGCTTGTTCAATATAAGCTCAAGAGTCCGGATTTTCACGTAACGCCTTGGGTGTACTTCTTATATGCCCACATTGTTACGGGATCCATGGCCTTGCTGATCGGCCCCTTTCAAATTTTCCGCAAGCAAAGCAATCCTAAGGCCAAAAGCAGACACAGACGCTGGGGAAAGATTTATGTCGCATGTATTTTCGTTAGCGGATTGATCAACATCTATCTGTCGATGTTCGCCAGCGGCGGATGGGTGGCTCGAACGGGTTTCTTTACGATGGATTTGGTGTGGATGTATGCAACGTACGCAGCCGTAGAGAGGATTATGAAGAAGGATATTCAAGGACATCGCGGTTGGATGCTTCGAAGTTATGCGATTACTTTCGCGGCGGTTACCTTAAGACTATACCAAGTCCCCTTGATGTTCGTGTGGGAATTCGAGTCTGCCTATAAGCTTTCGGCTTGGTTATGCTGGACGTTGAATCTTGTGGCGATCGAAATTGCGATACGGTACAAAGCAGCCAAACGACAAGCGGCGGAGGCAAGTCTGGCTTCATGATCGTATCATTTGACCCTTCATCAGGATATTCAGTATAATGTATACTGTTATCAATAATGAGAATGCTCATTAGAGGAGGGCTCCCTATTTCTATTAAGAAAGCGGAAATGATTCTCCATCCGATTCGAATGCGAATCATTCAAGCTCTGATCAACGGGTCAAGGATGACCTCGCAGCAAATACAAGAGCGTTTAGAGGATGTACCCCAAGCTACGATGTATCGGCATTTGAAAAAAATGGTCGATGCCGGCGTATTGGAGGTCGCGGAGGAAATACCCAACAGAGGAACGCTTGAGAAGGTATATAGGCTTCCGGAGAAGGGGGCGATCATTTCGGCCGAAGACTTAAAGCGAGCTTCGCCGGAAGATCATTTATCCTTTTTCATGAATTACGCGGCGCAAATTATCGGAGAATACGGGAATTACGTTAAGCAGCCGGATCTTGATCTCGTGCAAGACGGGGTTTCTTACAGGCAAATCTCCTTATATCTGTCCGACGAAGAAAATATACAACTGCTTACGGCTCTCTGGGAAATCCTCATGAAGGCGATTCAGAACCAACCCGATGAGAATCGGAGGAGGCGGTTAATTTCGATTATCGACTTCCCGCAGTCGGGGAAAAAGACGGCTCAACAACAACGGGAGGACCTGCATTGAACTACGACAGGCCTCTCTATTTCCAATACTTGACACGTGCCCGCAACAATATTATCATTATCAATAACGATAATGGTTGAGCCGTCAAGAAGGATTTGCGTTTGCAAGCAAAGGAGATCGTTATGATGAACACGACTGTCGAGCATCAGGGTCCAAGCTATGAAGCCTTTAATCAGGCAACGAGACGTTCGCTTCTTGTATTGCCATTATTCATTCTTGTCCCTTTTCTTTTTGGAGTTGGTTTTTGGGCTGCGGGTTATGTATTGGAATGGAGGGCGTTCGGGCTAGGAGCGCTTGGCTGGTTCATTGCTCTGGTCTTGCGGGCGCCGCTCAGCGCGATCGTTATGAAAATGCCCCAAGAGAAAGCAAAGAACATCATCGTCGCAAGTTCGGGGATACTGGAGGAAAGCGCACGGCTTGTTCTGTTGGCGGTTACGTCCGTCGTATCCTCCTGGGCGGTCTCGGTCGGTCAAGGCTGGGCGGCCGTTGAAGTTCTGTTCACGATAGTGAATATCGTCGTTATTGCTTCCTTAGTGAAACGGACGGATGAGAAGGCCGTGCAAGCCAAGCAATTTCTTGAATCGCAAAGCACCATTCATGCCAGTCCGCTGTGGGGTGTGCTTGAGCGTATTTGGGCCTCCGCTTTCCATATCGGGTGCACGTTGATTGTCGCTTTTCACCCATGGTCGGTTGTGCTATTGATTCCGCTTCATAGCTCGTTAAATTGGTTTGCGGTAAGATTGGCCGCTCGCTCCGTATGGAAATCCAGTTTGTTCGTCGCGGTAATTGGCGTTATTACTTTGTTGGTTGGTATTTTGTTTATCTCACTTTAATTCATTGGAGGAAATCGTCATGCAATTAGGAGATCTGGGTCTGCAGGTTATTTTGCCGGTCGCTATAATCGAGCTTATTTTGATGGTTATTGCGCTCGTGGATTTATCCAGAAGAGAAAAGGAAGAGACAAGAGGGCCGAAGCTCTTGTGGGTATTCATCATCATATTAGGTAATCTTCTGGGATCGGTCGTCTACTTTACGGTCGGAAGGAGAAGCGGATCGTGAACCTGCTTGAGGTAGGGGGATTAACTAAGCGGTTCGGAGCGAACGCTGCCGTCGACGGGTTATCATTCGCGATCTCTCAGGGCCGTTGCATGGCCTTGTTAGGTCCTAACGGCGCGGGCAAGACAACGACGTTAAAGATGCTCTCCGGGTTGCTGGAGCCTTCTTCCGGAACCATTCGGTTTATAGGTGAAGCGCGGGCGGATATTCGGGAGTCGATCGGCTACTTGCCGCAATACCCGTCCTTTTTTAATTGGATGAGCGGCAAAGAATTTCTTGAATTTACGGCTAAGCTTGCGCGCATACCGGCTAAGGAAGCGGCAAGCCGGGCGAAAGAGTTGTTGGAACGCGTAGGTCTGAAGGATGCCGCGAAACGCAAAATAAGCGGCTACTCCGGGGGGATGAAGCAGCGGCTCGGATTAGCTCAGGCCGTTATTCACCGCCCCAAGCTGCTTATTCTTGACGAGCCGGTATCCGCTCTTGATCCGCAAGGGCGACGGGAAGTCATGGAGCTTCTAAAAGAAATGAAGCGGGAAACGACGATTCTATTTTCCACTCATATTCTCCATGATGCGGAGGAAATAAGCGACGATGTCATGATTATGGACCGTGGGCATATTGTCGTGGAGGGAGACTTGCAACAATTAATGCGCGATCATGGGAAACCCCAGATTCGGATCAAAGTCGGCAATGCCGATCCCGCATGGGTTCAAGGCTTGCGCGATCGACCGTTCGTTCGGGAGTTCGAATTTGCGCTTGGTCTGATTACTCTGCAGGTAACGAATCTTCATGAGGCGAGGGAGTCTCTGTTCCGGGAGTTCGTCGACCAAGGACTCGAGATCGAAGGCTTCGAGATGGGACAGACCACGCTGGAGGATTTGTTTATGAAGGCGGTGCAAGCATGAGCACGTGGCTTCTGCTGTTTCGCAAGGAAATGCTGGAAAGTACCCGTAATTATAAGTGGATATGGATTCCGCTAGTGTTTCTCTTGCTGGGTATATCGAACCCGGTTACGACTTATTTCATGCCCCAAATCCTGGAGTCGAGCGGAGTTGCGGCCGACTTGGTTCCCGTTCCAACCTCGGTGGAAATCATGGCGAAGTCCTTGTCCCAATACGGCACGCTTGGTCTGCTTATACTTGCGCTGTCCTTCATGGGGATCGTCGCGGCGGAACGCCAGTCCGGATCGGCCATCATGGTGCTGGTAAAGCCGGTGTCGCATAGGAGTTACATTCTGGCGAAGTGGTCCGGAATGACCGTTCTTACACTGGCGGCCGTCGGACTTGGACAGCTCGGAACTTGGTATTATACGAATATCCTCTTCGAGAGCGTCCCGTTTCGGTTGGTGTGGACCAGCTTGCTGGTTTATGCTCTATGGTTGCTTTTCATCAATACGATTACGCTTTTTCTTAGCTGCTTAATGAAGTCCGTGGGGGGAATCGCTTTTATTTCCTTAGGCGTGGCGGCAGTGTTGGCTATTCTTACTCAGGTGCTGGATCATACGATGAAGTGGAGCCCAAGCAGATTGACGGGAGCGGCTTCGCAAATCCTGCTTAGCGGCCAAGGCGGAGGCGATATGTGGTTAGCGATCGCGCTAACCATCGCGTTCATTGCCGCCCTGTTAGCCGGATCCGTAACCGCTTCGAGGCGGATGTGGACGAAAAGCTAAACGACCGCCTCCGATAAAAGCACCCGGCCGGGTGCTTTTATTTTTGTCGGTTTACGGTCGCCTTCACAGCGGATTGACGGAAGCGCCTTTCACCAAGGAAACATAAATTCTCTCGTGATCGACGGGCTCGCCCGATAACATCTTCAGCAGCTGTTCAGAGGCTAACGCTCCCCATTTGCGCATGGAATAATCGATAGTTGCCAGCCTGGGCTGCACATACCGCGTAAGCTCAATATTATCGAATCCGACGAGGTGTATATGTTCGCCGATAACGAGGGAGGTATTCGTCGTAATGTAATTATACAACCCGATGGCCATCTCGTCGTTCAGGCAGAATACCGCCACCGGCCTCGCGTATTCCTCCGCGATCTGCTTGGCGGCCGCCTCGCCGCCCGGCTTGTCGAAATCGCCGGCAATCTCGCTATATTCCAAATGCTTATTACGCTCGACGATCGTCCTGACCGCATGAAGCCGTCGCATGGAATCGTAGGATCCAGGGGGCCCGGATACCGCATAGATTTTGTCGTGACCTTGCTCAAGCAAGTACTCCATGGCTAGAGCGGCGCCCGCTTTGTTATCCAGCAGCACTTGATTGATATTAGGGTGGTTCAGTTCCCGGTCGAGAACGACCAATTTGTGTCCTCGATCCGCATGTTTAAGCAGTTCTTCGTTAGAGAACGTTTCATCCAAAATAATCGCGCCGTCAATCATCCGCTCCGGCAGCATTCTGTGCGACTGCGTCCCGCTGCAGACGACGAGAGCATACCCCTTTTGTTTCAAATCCTCTTTAACGCCTTGCAATAAGTCCCCATAGAAATTTCCGCCGAAATCGGTCAGGAAGATTCCGACATTCCGAGTCTGTTGCCTCTTGAGCGATCTTGCCGCGGCATTGGGGACATAGTTTAGTTCATTCGCGATGGCCATAATTTTGGCGGTCGTCTTATCCGTCACTTTATCGCTTCCGTTCAAGGCATAAGACACTGTAGAAATCGAAACGCCTGCTTTTTTGGCGACATCTTTAATGCTGACCACAGTTCCCAGCTCCTTCGGTGATCCTATCCTTCTACATTAATGGATAGGATTCCGGGGGTCAATGCTTAAGCAAGTGAAACGTTTCGAATTGGGTGTGGCCCCTCTAGTTAATGACGTTCGATCCTAAATTGGAACGTTTCTATAGTGGATCAAATACCGGATTTCGAAATTGACTTTAGCGGAGAGGTCGATTTATAATTCAATTGAGTAATAATCGAAACGTTTCGATTTAGTATAAATAAAATAAAAGGTTGTGAGCTAGAGGATGAATAAGGATCCGTTCTTGCTTTCTGTTTTGGGACAAATGACGCTCGAAGAGAAAGTCGACCAGCTTCTTCAGCTCGCGGTCCCGTTCTTCGAGGGCGCGGATAGCGCAGGACAAATTACGGGCCCGATGGCGGCGATGGGCATCTCGGAGCAGACGGTCAGAAATGCCGGTTCTGTACTCGGGATTGCGGGGGCCGAAGAAGTTATTAATGTCCAGAAGGCGCATATGCAAACAAATCGTCTAGGCATTCCATTGCTGATGATGGCCGATATCGTGCATGGCTTCAAAACGATTTTTCCCGTGCCGCTGGGCATAGGTTGCTCGTGGGACATGGAACTGGCTGAACGGAGCGCAGAGATTGCCGCGAGGGAAGCCGCCGTATCCGGCGTTCATGTTACTTTCGCGCCGATGGCCGATCTGGTTCGCGACCCGCGTTGGGGGCGAGTCATGGAGTCGACGGGCGAGGATCCGTTCCTGAACGGAGAGTTTGCGCGAGCATTCGTCCGCGGTTTCCAGGGAACGGATCTCGAGCACGACGCGGAACGCGTCGCTGCGTGCGTGAAGCATTTCGCCGCTTATGGAGCCGGGGAGGGCGGACGCGATTATAACACCGTCGACTTGTCGGAACGGCAACTGCGCGAGTATTATTTGCCCGCGTACAAAGCGGCGCTGGACGAGGGCTGCGAAATGGTCATGACGTCCTTCAACACGGTGGACGGAATTCCGGCGACCGGCAATTCGACGCTGATGCGCAAGCTGTTGCGCGAAGAGTGGGGCTTTGACGGCGTGCTCATCTCCGACTGGGGTGCGGTCAAGGAATTGATCCCGCACGGCGTCGCCGCCGACGAAGCGGAAGCCGCTCATAAAGCCATTCATGCGGGTGTCGACATCGAGATGATGACCACCTGCTATACGAAGCATTTGTCCGAACTCGTAGCCAACAAGAAAGTTGACGAAGCGCTGATCGATGAAGCCGTTCTCCGAATTCTGGCGTTGAAGAAAAAGCTCGGGTTGTTCGAAAACCCGTATCGCGGCGCAGATCCGGAGCGCGAGAAGGAGATCGTGTTCAGCGAGGCCCATCGGCAAGCGGCGCGGGAATTGGCGATTAAGTCCTGCGTGTTGCTGAAGAACGAAGCGGTGCTTCCGCTCCAACCGAACCAGAAAATCGCCCTCATCGGCCCGTTCGCCCAAAGCGGCGACATTCTCGGTCCTTGGTCATGGACAGGCTCCCAAGAGGATGCCGTCAAATTGGATCAAGGAATGAGGGAGTATGCATCCCGGCTGGATGTAGCACGGGGCTGCGACATTGAAACGGCCACGGAAGCGCAATGGACGGAAGCTCTCGCGGCCGCTCGCGATGCGGACGTAATCGTAATGGCATTGGGCGAGCATTCCGATATGAGCGGAGAAGCGGGCAGCCGCGCGGATATCCGGCTTCCGGAAGCGCAATTGGAATTGATCCGGAAAGTTAAGACGTTAAACAAACCCGTCGTGGTCGTTCTCTTTAACGGGCGACCGCTCGATCTGCATGGGGTTGTCGAGCACGCGGATGCGGTGTTGGAAACATGGTTCCCGGGAAGCGAAGGCGGCGCGGCGATCGCGGATCTTCTATTCGGGAAGGCGAATCCATCCGGACGTCTAACGATGTCGTTCCCTTATAGCGTCGGACAAGTACCGGTTTACTATAACGCTTATAATACCGGTCGGCCGCAAGGTGCGCCCGATGCGCAAATCAAGTACGTATCCCAGTACTTGGACATTCCGAATGAGCCGCTGCTTCCATTCGGGTTCGGCTTGAGTTACACGACATTCGCATATCGCCATGCGGCCGTGTCTTCCGACGCGATGACGGTGACCGAACCGCTTAAGATTACGGTACAAGTAACCAATACGGGCAATGCGACCGGGGAAGAAACCGTACAGCTCTATGTGCGCGATTTGGCGGGAGATGTCGTTCGTCCGGTTAAGGAGCTCAAAGCTTTCCGGAAAGTAACGCTTCAACCCGGCGAGAGCCGGGAAGTGGAGTTCGTCCTCTCCGAAAGCCAGTTGCGTTATTATCACGCCAACTTGGCCCATGACAGCGATGCGGGAGATTTCGTCGCATTCGTCGGCTCCAACAGCAGAGACGTTGTCGAGCTTCCTTTCCGCTTGGTGAAATAAACTCTCTTTCCGATCGCGAACAGCCCCCGCTTCTTAACGAAGCGGGGGCTGTTCGCATTACGTTTATAATCGGGGTTACGCCGCCGAATTCTTGCGTTCTACGATATAGCAGAAGGCACCTAATAACAGAGCTAGTCCCACCAGAATCGAACCGACCCATGGGAGGGCTGAAAGGGTTAGGTGAGTAATGACCCATCCTCCAATGAAGGCGCCGGACGCATTGCCGAGATTACCGGCGGAATGGCTGGAAGTGGAAGCAAGCGCAGGCGCCTCCCGGGCCAGGTTCATTACTTTGACTTGCAACCCCGGGAAAACGGCGAAGGAAGCAGCTCCCCACAGGAAAATAGTCAAGACGGCAGCTGTCGGACTATGAATCGTAAAGGTGAAGAGGGCAAGAATGATACATATCGTAAGGTAAAGCCCCAGTATCGAGGGCATCAGCTTCCAGTCCGCGAGCTTCCCGCCTACGATATTGCCGATGGTTACTCCGCAACCGAAGAGGACTAGAATCCAAGTCACGCTGTGTTCGGCGAAACCGGTAACTTGCACAAGCAGAGGCGTAATGTAAGTAAATACGGCGAACAGCCCGGCGTTACCTAGCGCTCCGATCAGAAGGTACAACAGGAGCTTTGGCTTGGCAAGAGCGGCGATCTGTTGAACGATACTCGCAGGTTTGTCTTGCCGGATTCGCGGAATGAAGATGAATATGCCGATTAATGCCACGATTCCCATGATCGCGATCGCGCCGAACGAAGATCGCCAACCCATGTGTTGACCGATAAAAGTACCCAGAGGAACGCCGATAATATTCGCTATGGTTAAACCGGCCATCATAATGGATACTGCTCCGGCACGCTTGTCCGGCCGTACAAGATTGGAGGCGATGACGGCCCCGACTCCAAAGAATGTCCCATGAGTTAATGCGGTGATTAAGCGGGCGACCATCAAGATCGAATAGTTCGGGGCGACAACCGAGATCCCGTTACCGAGAACAAATAAAATCATGAGCAGGCATAGCAGTTTCTTTTGAGGGATTCGATGAGTGAGGACCGTCAGTACGGGCGCCCCGATCGCCACCCCAAGGGCGTACATGGTTATGAGCTGTCCCGCGGACGAGATACTGACGTTTAGATCCAAGGCGACATTAGGGAGAAGACCCATGATAACGAACTCGGTCATTCCGATCGCAAAGGCGCCGACTGTTAAGGAAAGAAGGGAGATGGGAAAACGTTCTTTGGCTGCGGGGGTCCTTGCCATACTTTGAGAAAATGCCATGATGTGAATGTCAACCTCTCTGATGTCCGATAACGCTGGAATAAGCACCGTATTATTATATACTATCTATGTAAGATGGGCTTTCTTTCGGATATGAAAATATATTGGAAACGGCGAGGGTAATATGGATAATATAACGATTGAATGGGTGACGGACGGAAACATCGAGCAATGCAGGGAGTTATGCAATGAATTAATGGCATTCCAGAAGTCGAAGGCGACGATCGCGCCGGACATATTCGATAGGATGAATTTCGATACAAGAATGAAACGGAGCTATGAGAGCGCGTTAGAAAGTCAAGTTATCGTCGTTAAGGACAAAGGTATTCCTGTCGGATACGTTTTCTCTTCTATAGATAGAGTCGAAAATAAGAAAGTCTCCTATCCGGACTGGGCCCCCTCGAAGGATCCCGAGACGAGCAAGGGATTTTATCCGGACTGGGATGCTCTTCCCGACAAGATCGGCTGCTTAAACAACTTATATTTGCGCGATGAATATCGTGCCATGGGACTCGGCTCCAAACTATTCGCGCTGTCCATGGAGTGGCTGGAGAGTTTCCCGGACGCGGACCTCGTCTTTATCTATGTCTCTAATGGCAACGATGAGGCCTACGATTTTTACCTCAGTCGAGGTTTCACCTTTAGCCATGACGTATTTGGCGGCTTTATTAAAGCCCTCTATAAGTATAAATAAGGTCATTCCCTAGACAAAACACCCTGTAGGAGTTATCCGACAGGGTGTTTTGCGTGAAGAAACTATCCCTTATGAACCGCGCATTGATACCAATCTTCCCAATCGCCGTCATCCGGGTAATAAATATTCGGATTCGGAAGCGGCCTTTTCCCCGTCGCAAAAGCCGGTCCTCCGAGAACGAATCCCAGATGGGGCATCTCCAGAAGGGTGGTTTCAATCCAATCCGTTAAGGCCTCGAGGTGCTGGGAGTCGGTAACCGATACCGTGACGAACGAGATCTTCTTCATCCCGATGAGCTGCGGCAATCCGTCAAGAGGGGTACTCGGTCCGAGGTAGATCACATCGACGCCTTTTTTCTTCAAGAAGATACAGAAGTGCATGAGACCGATCTGGTGATATTCTCCTTCGGGGCAGAAGGCAAGCATTCGCGGAAGCCGATCATCGATCGGAAGAACTCTAAAAAACTGGGAGAATCGCTGAATGATCAATTGGGATGCAAAATGCTCCTGGAGCACCGAGAGTTTACCGCACTCCCATTCGGCGCCTATTCGGTACATAGCGGGCATGAGAATATGGCTAAATACGATCTCGAAATCATACAAAGAGAAGGCGAGGTCAATGATCTCGTTAGCCTTCAAGGTGTTATAGGAGATCAACTGCTCGTACAGTCTGTCTATCATATCCTCATGCGCTCTACCGGCAGTAAAGCTTGTAACAGTTTTCTTTCCCGCATTCTCCTTGGATGTCGAATGCCTGAGCATCCGAACGGCCTCGCTAATCTTAACCCCGTTCTGTTCGATCTGCTGCTTCAGGAATTTGAGTTTGTTAATGTCGTCCTCGCTAAAAAAGCGATGGCCGCCTTCGCTGCGATGAGGGGCAATGATGCGGTATCGGTTCTCCCAAGCCCGAATCGTGACTACGGGAATGCCGAGAATGTCCGAAACCTTTTTAATGCTGTACATGTCGTTTCCCCCTTAACGCCATTATACCTAAACTATACGGTATGACTATCCTGAATTTCCTTGCATATTTTGTATAGACTTTGTACAATCTTTGGTGAATGCTATACATAATTTACACACAAAATGGATATAGAGGGAGATTTATAAATGCAGGCGGAACAAATAAGAACTTATTCGACTACCCAAGTCCTCAATCAGGGCGAAGTTCTTACGGCTATCGAGCAGTCGCTCGCGATGATCGAATTCGATGCTCATGGATGCGTGTTATGGGTCAACGATCATTTCGCGAACGCGATGGGTTACCGCATCGAAGAGATGCCGGGTATGTTGCATAGGCAGTTCTGCGATGAGAAATATGCGAGCGGCGAGGAGTACAAGAAGCTTTGGGAAGGGTTGCGCAGCGGCAAGGCGTTCCAGGATAAAATATCGAGAATTACCAAGGATGGCCGTTCCATTCGGCTTGAAGCTACCTATATGCCGGTTCTGGACGGAGAGGGTCGCGTGCATTCCATCCTTAAGATCGCTACGGATATTAACGCTCGCGAACAAGCCACCGATAAGATCACGGGGGAATTGCTGCAGATGTCCGAGCAACTGCTCAATCGTGCGAAGGAAGGAATCGCTCGCAGCCACGAGGTCGAATTCGCCATTCGGAAAGTGGTTGAAGGGGCCAACGAGAACATAACCGTTCTTGGGCTGCTTGAACGTCAAACCGACCTGATTCGCGGCATGGTTCAGACGATTCGCGACGTTGCGTCGCAGACCAGCCTTCTGGCTCTGAACGCGGCGATCGAAGCCGCGCATGCGGGCGAGCACGGACGCGGCTTTAACGTGGTCGCGGGAGAAGTTCGCAAGCTGGCCGGACAAGTTCAAGACGCGACTAAGGAAGTGAACGGCTACGTCGAGGGAATCGTCGCCCAGGTACAAGAGATTTCCAGGGGGACGAGAAATTCGCAGGCCGTGGTGACCGAGAGCCAGCAGCGAATTCAATTGGCGGTCAATGAATTCTTAAGTATCGAAGAAGCCGCGCTCCAACTGGATACTCAGGCCAAGGAGCTTAAAGAGGCGATGCAATAATATAGCTTTATGAACGGTCCCATACATCGCAACTTACAGCCCTAGCAAGTCGGGGCTGTTTTTTATTTTGTATTTGCTGCGTGGATAATCCATTAGAGTAATTCTCACAATAGGCATATGCCTTTACCAATGAAAGGGGATTTGCTTGAGAAAAACTCTACTGTATTTCGTTATGCTTGCGTTACTTGTCCCTGTTCATCTTCATAGTTATGCGGCCGGACTTGCAGCGCCGCCTCCATCGCCGGGAATAAAGGTGGAGCCGAACAAAACCGCCCTGGTGATCACGGATCCGCAAAACGACTTTTTGAGCCCGAAAGGCGTAGCATGGAATCTCGTAAAAGACAGCGTAGCCGAAAACCATACGATCGAGAACATCGAGTTGCTGTTAAAAACGGCAAAGGATAAGAAGTTCAAAGTGTTTATCTCGCCGCATTACTATTATCCGTATGACCAAACCTGGTTGTTCGGGGGAGCCATGGAGCATCTGATGCACGACATCAAAATGTATCAACGCAAAGGACCGTTATCGCTAGAAGGTTTCCGAGGTTCGGGAGCCGATTTTCTGGAAAGGTATAAACCCTATATTGAAGACGGTCAAACGATCATCGTAAGCCCGCATAAAATTTTCGGGCCCGAAGCCAATGATTTGGGTTTGCAGATGAGAAAGCAAGGGATCAGTAGCGTCATTCTTGCGGGCATGTCCGGGAACTTATGCGTTGAATCGCATATGCGCGAACTAATCGAGCAGGGATTCGAAGTCGCCGTCGTTCACGATGCCACGGGCTCCGCCCGCATGAAAGGTTTGGACGGGGATCAGGCCGCAAAAGTAAATTTCCGGATGATTGCCAGCGCTTCTTGGTCCACGGCCGAGACGATCGATAAAATGAAGAAATAATCTTAGGCCACCCGCCGATTGGGTGGCCTTTTGTCACAATCCTAGCCTTATAGGTCATCAACTTAGTAGTTATTTTCGAGAAAACATATCTAAAATGGAATGGATGAGCGATTCTTTGGCTCCCTACGCGGGAAGGAGGACGAGTGAGTTTACCATTCAAAAATCTAAAATAACGGAGGTAATCACATGTTAAAACAGGTAAAGGTCAACAGGTTCTTGGCTTATTTGCTCGTACTGTCCATACTGGCGCTTCAAGTCTCTTTCACGGCCGTCGTATCGGCCGCATCTCAGACTTACGAGGCCGAATCCGCAGTTCGTTCAGGCGGAGCCGTAGTCGCTTCCGATCATACGGGGTACTCCGGAACAGGTTTTGTGGGCGGGTATGTGGACGCGAATAAAGGAAGCGCTTCGACCGCGTTTTCTGTAAGCGCTTCCTCCGCAGGCAGCTATACAACCGTATTAAGATACGCGAACGGTACCGGCGCAACCCAAACGTTAAGTCTATACGTTAACGGAACGAAACTGAAACAGATCTCGCTTCCGGCGACCGCAGACTGGAATACCTGGGCCACGGAGACGGAGACCGTCGCATTAAATTCAGGCAGCAATACGATAACTTACAAATTCGATACTACGGATACGGGAAACGTAAATCTGGATAAGATTACTCTGGACATATCCTTAGGTACGAATCTGGCATTGAGTAAAGCAATAAGCGCGAACAATACGTATTCCGGCTTCCCTGCCGCCAATGCGGTTGACGGTAATGCTTCAAGCTATTATGAAGGCGCGGCTAATTCTTATCCCAATACGCTGACCGTAGATCTTGGAAGCGCGCAAAATATCGGAACCGTAGTCCTTAAGCTTCCTGCTTCTTGGGGATCGAGAACTCAGACGCTCTCCGTATTGGGAAGTACCAATAACACGACCTACAATACGCTTATTGCTTCGCAGGCCTATACGTTTAATCCAACCTCCGATAATACGGTCACCCTTACGTTTACGGCGGCCTCCGCAAGGTACGTAAGAGTGAATGTCACGGCCAATACCGGTTCGACTGCAGGTCAGGTAGCCGAATTCGAAGTATACGGTTCCGGCACGGCTACTCCTACACCAACGCCGACGCCAACCCCAACCCCAACGCCGACACCGACACCGACACCAACCCCAACGCCGACACCGACACCGGCAGGAACCTATGAGGCTGAAGCAGCAACGTTAGCTGGAGGCGCTGTCGTTGCTAACGATCACGCCGGCTATAGCGGAACGGGCTTTGTCGGCGGATTTACGGATACCAACAAGGGGAACGCCTCCGCGAAATTTAACGTAAGCGTAGCCGCCGCGAATAACTATTACGTAACTTTAAGGTATGCCAACGGTTCTACCGCAACGCAAACGCTAAGCCTATACGTGAATGGAACAAAAGTAAACCAGACTTCGCTTATCGCGACTTCGAATTGGGACACTTGGACGACTAAGGTGGATACGGTAGCCTTAAATGCCGGCAGTAATACGATTATGTACAAATACGACACGACGGACACCGGGAACGTAAATCTGGACAAAATCGATCTGGCGCCGGTCCCCGCGCCAACGCCAACTCCGGCGCCGACGCCGACGCCATCCCCGGGATCTTATGGAGCAACGATGCCTTATGACACTTATGAAGCAGAAGACGTAACCTATACGGGTACAATCGTCGGCCCTTCCACTACGGCCGGGAACTTAGCTTCGGAAGCTTCGGGGAGAAAAGCGGTAAAGCTGACGGCCGCGGGACAATATGTTCAATTTACTTTGGCTAAAGCCGCGCAAGGCGTAACGATTAGATATTCCATACCGGATAACGCCGCCGGTACGGGAATCGATTCGGCAATCAGCATGTATATCGGCGGAACGTTGTACAAAGATATTAATCTAACGTCCAAATACAGTTGGAATTATGGGGAATGGGGCACGGAAGGCGATCAAATTCGCTGGTCCAACAACCCGAACGCCGTCTCTACGACTCCGCATCGCATGTACGATGAAGTGTCGGTCGTTCTCGATAAGCAGTATGCCGCCGGAACGGTCATCAAGCTTCAAAGAAATGCTTCTAACCTTAATTTTAGTTCAACGGCAAGCGTTACCGTCGATTTAATCGAAACGGAAACCATCCCCGCAGCTTTAACGATGCCGGCCAACTATGTTTCCATAACAAGCTATGGCGCGGTAGCTAACGATGGCATCGATGATACGACTGCCATTAACAATGCGATAAATGCGGTTAAAAATTCCGGCGGAACGTATAAAGGCGTATGGATTCCCGCAGGCACCTTTAACTTAAACAATGGGAATAGAGGCGCCGGTTACGATGGAAGCGGGACTAGACTTTATCTGGATAGCGGCGTATCCATGAAAGGCGCGGGCATTTGGTATTCGACGCTATCGGGTAACTATGCGGGCATTTATTTGAGAGGCGGGAACGTGACCCTGTCCGACTTCAAGATAAGCGCGAACGATCTGATCAGAGACGATTACAATGGCGTATCCGGCGTTGAGGGCAACGGAACCAACTCGACCTTGTCCAACCTTTGGATCGAGCATGCCAAAGTCGGCTTCTGGCTGACCAATCAGACGAATGCCGCAACGATATCTGGAACTAGAGTAAGGAACGTATGGGCGGATGGAATAAACCTCCACTACGGTACTACCAATACGACGGTGACCAATAACTCCATTCGCAACAGCGGCGACGACGGTTTGGCCATGTGGTCGGACACTTATCTGGATACGAATAATACGTTCAGCTACAATACGGTACAAATTCCTACGCTCGCGAATAACATCGCAATCTACGGAGGTAAAGACAACAAGGTTATTGGGAACCTGCTCACGGATACCGTACTAAGCGGTTCGGGGATTTCCTTCGGAACCAACTTTAATCCTCCATCGATGACGGGCACCTTGACGGTGCAAAATAACATGCTTCTAAGAGCAGGTTCCGCCCATCGGGATTACGGCTATCAGATCGGCGCGATTTGGGCTTATTGGTTAGCTAACAACGGCAAAGCTCAGAACCTTGCCGTAACGGTATCGGGCAATACCATTCAAGACAGCACCTATTCGGGCATCTTTATCGAAGAGCCGGCACCCGGCATATCGGTCACCTATGCATCCAATTCCATTATTAATGCCGGAACCTATGGGGTATACGTTAGAGGAACGGCAACCGGAAGTTCAATCTTTAATAACAATACGGTGACAGGTGCGCCGTCGGGCAAGTTCTTGAACGCTTCGCCTAACTTTACGACTTCAGGTGCGGGTAACAATTGGTAGACGCAACAACGCGAATAAGAAGGAGCCGCCCTCTAATGAGCTTAATCATTAGACTGGGCGGCTCCTTTTTCCAAGACGCCTTAATAATTTGCAGGAATTGGAAGGTGGCGAGAGAATACGTATAGGGATCTATTTTAGCCGATAAGGAGTTTATTATCATGAGAAGGAACTACAGTATCGTCACGATTTGCGCGCTCGTGTTCTACGGCTTACTTTGCCTAACTACGGTTTCTGCCGAAGGAAAGAGCCTGACCGACGATTCGGGCAAGCTACAATACGACTTTGACGAAGTTAAAGTTCAATATGCCGCCGAGTTTCTCGCTTACCCTGTCGATAGCCCGGAAAACAATGACTCTCAGCCGATTCACGTCTTATACGGGGTCGTCATCTTAGGGACAGCGGGCGGAATGAAAGAAGAATTCATTCGAGTCGATGAGGGGACTTCGTTTGCGCGAGGGTTGTCTAATGGATTTTCCTGGGATAATTATGCGGACGCTAACCAGGATAAGATATTTTCCACGGAGTTTGTTACAGGCAAAACCTTAGAAGGAAACAGCGTTGTCAAAGATTACTCCGGAGGCTGGAAAACGATTAAACTGACGCGCACGGTCGATCGGGCCGGAAGCATGAGCAATATTTCCATGCGCTTTAGCTGGGACTTAAACGGAGCTTCCGATCCTTTTTTCGAAGAGTTGGCAGGCAAAGTTTATGTTGTCGATCCTAGTAGCATGAAGTACGTAGGGCAGCAGGAGGTAGGACCTTGAGATATTTACCCCTCCTGAACAGAAGGAATATTGTGCTGGCCGCGTTCGTCTTGGCGTTGCTCCTTACCAAATCAATGGTCTTCGGAGCCAATGAGATTATGAATCAACAAAAAGCGGATACGTTAAAGGCAATGCGGCTATTCCAGGGTACGAACGACGGTTATGAGCTGGATAAAGCTTTTACAAGAGCTCAAGGATCCGTCATGCTCATTCGATTGCTCGGTTGGGAAGACAAGGCGAAGACGGCCGGCGGAAAACCGGCTTTTACCGACGTTAAGAAGTCACATTGGGCCGCTGCGTTTATCGCGTATGCGAATAGTAAGGGGCTAGTAAGAGGAATTTCGAATTCCCAATTCGCTCCGGAAGAAACGATGAGCGGAGCTCAATTTATCGCGCTGACTTTACGGGCGCTAGGGTATAGTCAAGCAGAACCCGCCAATGCGATGGAGTTAGCGGTGAAAAGCGGATTGTTGGACGGCAAGGATGCCAAGCTGCTGACCGAGAAAAAGCCATTTCTACGCGACGATATGGTAGCCGTTGCTTATGGCGCCCTAACTACGAAGATGAACAATAGCGACAAAACATTGCTGCAAAAGTTAGTAGAAGACGACCGTTCCGTAAATAAACAATCAGCGCTCGACTCGGGATTGTACAAAGAAAAAACTACGGAGCCCCTTAGATCGAACGATCCTCTGGATCAAATCGAGTATGCTATTCGCAAGGCTCTAAACCCTTAATTTAGAGGTTCGGGAATGTAGACGGATAGCAATTACGGCGTCCTTTAGGCGATTTTTCCTAAAGGGCGTTTTTCTGCATGGAAAATTGCGAAATTTGTCGAAAAAAGTCAAAGAATGGGGTTGTATAGAGGGTGGGGCTTCTATATCATAGTGTCTATAAGAGGTTGTCAATACTAAAATATTTCCTGTCGATCTCCTCTTAGTTCCCTGGAATGGGGGCTTTTTCTGCAAAATCCGAAACGTTGTGGAAGAAAATAAAAAACGGGGTGATCTTCATGGATTTATCGAATAAATACAAGTTGATCGGGAAATTGACGATCGGCAAAAAATTAGTGGGTTCGTTCTTAGTTATTGCCGTGCTCTTGGCGATAACCGGTGGGATAGCTTCATACTACCTGAAGAAAATCGACGTCTCGAGTACCGATTTAATTGAGAGGCGTGCCGTGATTTTATCCAACATGCTCAAAATCCAAGTTGAAGTCTCAAAAGAAAGCAGCTCCTTGCGAGGATATATCATTAACCAGGATGCGGACTTCCTGGAACGATTAAATAGAGCCTATGATAACGCAACCCGTTTAATCGAAGAAACCCATGAATTAGCCCGAATTGCCGAGTTTAAAGAACAGCTGCACGAGCTCGAAGCAAAAAACCAAGAGTTCAAACAAAAATACGAGCAACTGATAGGGATGATTCAAGAGCATCAGTCCGTAACCCGAACGACGGAATACTTCATGAGCGAAGTATTGCCGTTAGGAAGGCAACTTGATCCGATTGCGGACAAGCTTGCGGAATATCAATTGAATTCAATGAACGAAGCGAGCAAGAAGAACAATACGATCGTCGATACGGCCGTCACGAACGTGGCTACATTGACTATTCTCGCCTTTATTTTAGCGATAGCGATCGGCTACTTCATTTCGCGGGTAATATCCAAACCCATTGTAGCCATAGCTGAGGTCGCGGAGCGGATCGCATCGGGCGACTTGACGGCGAAAGACGTCACTTTGAAAAGAAAAGACGAAATCGGTTTGTTAGCGGTATCGTTTAAGCAGATGACGGATAATCTACGGAATTTGGTTCGACAAATTAGCATGAGTTCCGAACACGTCGCTTCATCTTCGGAGGAACTAACGGCAAGCGCGGAACAATCCAGCCAGACCTCGGAAACCATAACGTTGAACATCCAGGGCGTGACCGGAAACGCGGAAATGCAATCGCAGAACGTGGGCGAAAGCGTACAGGCCATGAACGAGATGTCTTCCGGCGTACAACAAATTGCTTCGAACGCGCTAATGACGTCAGCTCTCTCCATAGAAACCGCCCAAAAAGCGATGGAAGGAAATCAAACCATACAATTAACGGTTAAGCAGATGGACGCGATTCATCAAACGATGAACCATTTGGCGAAGGCCGTAACCGAAATGGAACAGCGTTCGGATGAAATCGAGCAAATGGTGGAGCTCATATCGGAGATCGCGGCGCAAACGAATCTATTATCATTAAACGCTGCGATCGAAGCTGCCAGAGCGGGAGAACAAGGACACGGGTTTGCCGTAGTCGCGACCGAAGTTCGGAAACTGGCGGAGCAATCGGCTCAGTCGGCGGGACAAATCGCTGAGGTAGTGGCAACGATTAAGAATAGTACGCAGCTGGTGGTTAAGTCGACGGAACTAGGAGTTAAAGAGGTATCCGAAGGAATTCAAGCCGTCCATGCGGCGGGCAAATTATTCGGAGAAATCAAGATCAACATAGACGAGGTTTCGGACCAAGTCCAGGAAATATCGGCGGCTTCCCAGCAAATATCCGCGAGTACGGAACAAGTGGTCCATTCCATCGAGAACATTTCGGAAGGGTCTAAGAATGTAGCGGAAGAGTCGAAGAAAATAGCGGCATCTACGGAAGAACAACTGGCTTCGATGGAAGAGATCGCATCCTCGGCTTCTTCCTTGTCTAGAATGGCGGAAGAACTGCGGGATATCGTCGCTCGATTCAAAGTATAAACCAGACGTCAAACCTAAGGAACGATCGGGATGTCAAACCTAAGGAACAATCGATTCGTTTACACTGCCCTATATTGCGTTTTTTTGATTATTACGATATGGATCGACGGAGACCTCTACCGCGACAAAAATCTAATGGGATTGTATCTTCTTAACATTATTTTCGCGGGTATCGTATTCTGGAGGAACCTATTCGTTCAAGTCTTAATCGCCGCTATCCTGACAAGCCTTTACTATTATTTTGCGCCTTTCGATTCTCCGCACATTCTCGTCATTATTTTTCAAGGCCTGACGTATTGCTTGGCTATTATAGGCGTATCGATCGCGATTAAATATTATAAGAGGGAAAAGGAAAATACGCTGAACTTAACCCTCGCGCTCGCGAAATCCTTGGATTCAAGGGATCCTTATACGGCCAGCCATTCGGAGAACGTGGCTTATTATGCCTTATGTGTAGCGAAAGCAATGCGATTATCGAATAAGCGATGCGACGATATTCACACCGGTGGCTTACTGCATGATATCGGGAAAATAGGGGTCGGCGAATCGATCCTATCGAAAACTTCGAAATTGACGGATGAAGAATTCGAGAGAATCCGGCAACATCCGATTATCGGGTACGAAATGGTCAAGCATATCTCTCAATTTCGGAAAAACGGAATCCTGGACATGATTTTATATCATCATGAACGTTATGACGGGAAGGGATATCCAAAAGGGCTGAAGGCGGAGGAGATTCCCTTGGCTGCGCGTATTATGGCGGTTGCCGATTCCTTTGATGCGATGACTTCGAGACGCGTCTATCGCCCGCAGACCGATATCAACTACGCGATTGCTGAAATCCGCAAAAATAAGGGAGCGCAATTCGACCCTGAAATCGCCGAAATATTTATCGAAATCGTAGAGAAAGGAGAGAACGAGGTTCTCTCCAGATGTCTCGATTGCGTTGCCGAGTAACCTGGAATCAGAGGACTTAGACGAAGAAACGGTACCCCCCGGGTGCCGTTTTTTCTTGTGCTCTTCCAAGAACGGGCTATAACTTTCGTGGGCTTTGTTGTATCTTAAACCTTAATACATCGTATACCGGGGAGCGGAGCACCAATGGTTAAAATACTAATCGCCGAGGATGAGATCAGGGTCCGTGAAGGGCTGGCGAATTTTATTCATGAACTCGGCGAGCCTTATCGGCTTGTCGGCACCGCGGCGAACGGGGAAGAAGCGCTCGCCCTTATGGAAACGGAAGTTCCGCATATTCTCGTGACGGATATTCGCATGCCGAGAATGGACGGGCTGGCACTGCTGGAGCGAGTGAAGCGCGACTATCCGTCCGTTGTGGCCGTCATTCTAAGCGGGTATGCGGATTTTGAATACGCCCGCCAAGCGATTCGGTTCGATGTGTCGGATTACTTGTTGAAGCCGCTTCGGAAGGACAAGCTCGAGGAGACGCTCGGAAGGCTTGCCGCCGAATCCCTGCAACTACCTGACGCTTACAGGCAAATGCTTCATCCTCAGCACAAGTGGGACATGCCGCTCATGCGCTTAGAGTCGAAGCTGCTGGAAAGCCTGGAGATCGGAGATTCGTTAGGCTTGGAACAATGGGGAAGCCGGTTCCTCTCGGAAGTTCGGGGAAGGGCGGGAGGGAGCGTCGTTCGCGTCATTCCGTTTTTGACCGACTTTGCGGTGTCGCTCCGCAAACGATTGAGCGTAATCGAGGGGATGGAGGAGCAGACGGAGATCTTCGTGAACGCGATCGCGGAAGCGCTTCAACCAGAAGCCGAGCTTGGGCAATTGGAAGCGGGCGTGATGAAAGCCCTTAAGGATTGTTCGAATACGGTCAGCCTCGTCAGGAGAAACCTTTCGCCTAATATCCTTCTTCAATTCCGCAAAATACTAGAGGAAAATTACAGACGCGAGATTACGCTGCAAGAGATCGCGCAAGCGATCGGCGTATCGCAAGGGCATCTCAGCCGGATGGTAAGCAAGGAATTGGGCAATACCTTCACCGATTATCTCATGGCGCTTCGAATGGACAAAGCCGGGGAAATCCTCAAGATGACCGAACTGAAGGTCATGGACGTAGCGAAGAGAGTCGGCTACGACAACCCGGAATACTTTACCCGCCTGTTCAAAAGGCATTTCGGAAAGACGCCTCTGGAATACAGATCGCTTCCTAAGGGGGAATCATGAGGTTGGGCTTCCGTTCGATCTATGCGCGCATACTGACGTCCCTGCTTGTTTTGACTCTGCTCCCGCTGTTCGGCGTGGGCTTTTTCGTATACTTACGGTCGGCCACGATTCTGGAGAGCAAGATTACCGATTCTACGCTTCAGACGCTTGTCCAAGCGCAGTCCCGGCTGGACGGGTTCGTGACCGAAGCCGCCACCGTTGCCGATACGATCGCCAATTACCCCGATTTTCAGAAGCTAATGGACGCATCCGTCCCCGACGAGAATGCGGTCATTTATAACGGAACGCAAGAGTTCGTCCGCTTCTCTAAATTGATGACATTGACCCACCCCGATATTATCCGGATTACGATCATCGGTTCGAATTACCGACGAATAGATAGTCTCGGCAGGTATTTGCCCGCAGGGGGCAACTATGACGTCGATAAGTTCAGGAATATTCTCGAGATGAGCGATGCCGGCATTTTACCTCCCGATTCGGAGGATAAGCTGCTCGCTTACGCGCAGAACGTTTATAACGCCGAGAACGGAACCAAGATGGGAATGGTTGTCGTAGATCTCGATCTGAGTCAGATTCAGGAGTACTTGCGCCAGGTTCATCCCCTGCAGAACGGGTACTTGTTCCTTGTGGATACCGCCGGCAACTATGTCTTCCATCCCTCCTTGGAGACGGGGGTGCCATTCCGGGAGCCCTGGCCGGATTCCAAGCAGGATAGTCCTTATTTCTTCACGAATAGCCTCGACGGCCATCGAGCGCTTGTCATTCGCGGCAGCGCGGGAGAGGGGCGTTGGTCGTTGTACGGCGTCATCCCGTATTCGGATATTTCCAGTCAGATGACCGATAATCGGAATGCCATCTTAGTCGCCGGCATCGTCTTGGCGGCAGCTATTCTCGCGGTGGCCTTCTTCTTGCGTACCCAGTTGGTGAAGCCGATCCGCAAGCTTCAGGCTTCCATGTCGCTCGTCGAACGGGGGGACCTGCAGCAACGGTTCGCCTACAAAAGCAATGACGAAATCGGCAAGCTGGGCCGAAGCTTTAATCGGATGGTAGGTCGGATCGAGGAATTGATTCACGATATTTTCACGGCCAAGACGAAGGAAGCCCACGCGAAGCTGCTCCAGCAAGAAGCTCAATACGAAGCGTTGGAGGCGCGAGTGACTCCGCATTTTCTCTATAACACGTTGGACGCGGTTGGCTGGCTTGCTCGGGATAGAGGAGTAAGGGAGATCACGGCCGTCGTCGATGCCCTAGCCGGCATGCTTCGGTATAGTCTCGAACGCAGCACGCCTCTGGCGACGCTGAAGCAAGAATTCGAGCATGCTTCGCTGTACGCGGACATAATCGATTTTCGGGTAGGGGGGCAGGTGCGCTTCCGATTCGATCTGCCCATCGGACTCGAGGAGGTCCGTGTTCCGCGGTTTACGCTGCAGCCGCTTGTGGAGAATGCGGTTCAGCACGGAATAGAGCCGTTGGGCGAGGAAGCGGAAGTGGTTGTCCGCGCCTATTTGGAAGGAGATCTTGTCATGATCGAGGTCGCCGATACAGGTGCCGGGGTGGGGATTCGCGAACGGGAGGAGCTACAGGCTCGGCTCGAGGGCCTATCCGGGGGTACGTCCGTATCCTCGTCCGAAGGCATCGGCTTGCCGAACGTTCATCAGCGTTTGCGGATGAATTTCGGGGAGGATTTCGGTCTGACTTTGCTTCCGAATGCGCCGAAAGGTTTTCTGGTCAGGGTAATCGTCCCTATTAAAACGAACGGTCCGATATCAGAATCGTGAGGGTAACTCGTCATCGTTGTTGGGTATGAAGGGGAGCCTGCTTCTAGGATAATCTTCTTAGGAAGCGCTTACTTCTCATTCAATAGGAGGAAAAGAAATGAACCGAACGGTCAAATGGGGATTCACGACGTTAGCGGCGCTGGTGTTCCTAACGGGATGCAACGCGGGCTCGTCGAACAAGCAGGGCAACGGCGGAGAGAAAGCGGCCGCGAAACAGGTGAATTTGACCTTTTACTTAAACAATCAGGGCGGTCAAGAGTATCTGAATACGATGCAGACGGAAGTGATAGACACCTTCGAGGCGAAATATCCGAACGTACACATCAAGCTGACCAAGAACGCGGATCCCGAAGGCCTTGCCAAGCAACAGCTGGCGGCGGGCGGCGGCCCGGACATCGTCGCGATGAACGGCCCGTCCTCTTTGCAGGATTTCGTGTCGGCCAAGTATTTGCTACCGCTGGATAAGTACGGAGAGGAATACAAGTGGAAAGAAAGATATTATCCTTGGGCGCTCAGTTCCATGACGTCGGGCGGCAAGCCCTACGGCGTACCGGGTCCTTACGAAACGTTGGTCGTTTACTACAACAAACAAATGTTCAGCGATAACGGCTGGCAAATCCCGAACACGTACGATGAGCTAATCAACTTATGCAAGCAGATGCAAGCCAAGGATATCATTCCGTTCTCGTTCGGCAGCTCCGACTACAAAGCGGCTAACGAATGGTGGCTGTCGGTGGCGTTCAACCAAACGCTTGGCGCGGATAAGTTCAAAGAAGTGCTGAAGGGCAACGTGCCTTGGAACAGTCCGGAAGTGACGGAAGCGATCCAGAAGATGGACGACTTATGGAAGGCCGGATATATCAACGCGAAGCAGTCTCAAGCGATTACGTTGGACGATTCCATGACGCTATTCAATAGCGGCAAGACGGCCATGAAGATGGAAGGAACTTGGCTGCTAGGCACGCTGGAAGAAACGCCTCCGACGTTCGAATGGGATGTCTTCACGATGCCGGCGTGGAAAGACGGCGTTGAAGCCAACCTGCCGCTGGCATTAGGCGGAGCCTACGGCGTAAACAAGAATACGAAAAACCCCGACGAGGCGGCGGCCTTCATCGACTGGATCAACCGGTCCGAGCAAGCCAGCAAGTTTCTGAAGCTGGGTAACTTCACTCCGATCAACGACATGAAAGTCGATAACCTCGAGCCGCATGTCGAAAAAGCTTTCAAACTCTTGAACGAGGCCATGGGCAAGAAGCAGACGGGATACGCGGCGTGGATGTATTGGCCGCCGTCCATGGAAACGTACGCTTACAGCAATATCGAAACCGTATGGCTTGGCCAGACTGATCTTCAGACCTTCATGAACAAGCTTCAGGAAGCGTTCGAGCAAGACAAACAAAAGGATCGTCTGTTCAAATTCGAAGACTAACACGAGGTTTAACCGAGGGGGAGCCCGCTCTCCCTTTTTTACAAGATCAGACGAGTATAGATATCAAACTTGCTATACTCTCATCCGATCGCTCGGTGTAAAGGGATAGCGAGAGAAACGAATTGGAAAAAGTACAATTGTTTTCCCTACTCAGTCGCTTAGCAATATTTTATTGGAAAATGTACAACTATTTCTCTCGAAATGATCCATAAACGCCGTGGGTAGTGGAATTAAGTGTATTTTCTCCAACTCAGGATCGAATTTCTGCGAATGGTGTTCGATTAGCTGTATTTTTTCCACTCTTTCGATTATAGCAAGAGGGAGTCGAAGCTAGCAGCTTACCGCAGCCAACACCCGCAGTCGCCGAATCCCGGTCAAAAGATCTCATCCCCCTATTCAACGAAAGCGTTTTGCTTACTTTAAAGAAAGTCGCAGGAGCAGGAGGCTCGAAGTCTATGCAAGTAACCGCCAACGCGCGCATGGAAGCTGCGCCGGGCGTCCGGCCGCGCAAGAGGAAATGGAAGAAGGCCCTACTTCCGTGGATGTTCCTTCTTCCGGCGCTGCTGATGACGATGTTCGTCGTCATGGGCCCTACCGTCGGTACGCTGGCGCTGTCCTTGACCGACTGGGACGGAATTCGGCCGCCGCATTTCATCGGAGCCGACAATTATAAATCGTTGATGAAGGATCCGAACTTCTTCGCGGCGCTAGAGAACAATTTCAGATGGATGGCTTTGTTCTGTACGATTCCCGTCGTGTTCGGTCTTATCGTCGCTAGCGTTGTTAGCAAGGCCGGGAAAGGCCAGATGTTCTACCGGTCCGCCTTTTTCCTCCCGCAGATCGTATCGACCGTGGTCAGCGCCAAAATCTGGGCGTGGATCTACAATCCTTTCTTCGGCATTAATACGGTGCTGCAGCAATGGGGAATCCAGAACGTGCCCTTATGGCTCGGCAATCCGAAAATCGCGTTGTACTCAGTGGCGTTGGTAGACGGGTGGAGGTACTGGGGCTTCTTGATGGTATTATTCCTGTCCGCCCTTCATCAGACCGACCGCGCTCTAGAAGAAGCCGCGAAGGTGGACGGCGCAAGCAGAATTCGCATTTTCTGGCACGTCATGCTTCCTCAACTGCGTCCTACGATCTCGCTCATCTTGATGATGACGATGATCTGGTCGTTCGCCGCGTTCGATTACGTCTTCGTCATGACGAACGGCGGTCCGGGGAACGCGACGGAACTGATCGGAACTTATATGTACAAGCAAGCGTTGCAGAACCAGATGCCCGGATACGCAAGCACGATTGCGCTGGCGATGGCCTTGCTGAGCGGAATCATTATGGCACTCTTCGGCATTTTGAGAAAAAGGGGATGGGACGTATGAAGACGCGTAAACCGCGCGCCTCGGCGATCAGTCATCTCTTCTTGATCCTCGTCTTTCTGTTCGCGGTCGGGCCGCTGTTGCTCCTCGTCAATAACGCGTTGAAGCCGAAGGAAGAGTTCATGACGAAGCCCTTCGGACTTCCGAGCCGCCTGACGCTGGATAATCTGACGGCCTCTTGGACGCAAGGCCACTACGCGGAAGCTTTCCGCAATAGCATCGGCGTCGGTATCGCAACGATTGTCATCGTGTGCATGCTCGGCGGTCTCGCCGCCTATAGCCTTTCGAAGTTCGAGTTTCGCGGGCGAGGCACGGTCATGGCTTTTTTCTTGTTCGCGATGTCGGTACCGCTCGGCTTGTTCTTGGTTCCTCTGTTCTTCATGTGGCAGAAGCTCCACCTGATGGATTCGCTCGTGGGCTTAATTATCATCTACAGCGGCATTTACTTGCCCTTTAACGTGTTCTTGCTTCGCTCTTACTTTGTCGGGATTCCCCACGAGCTGGGCGAAGCCGCGAAGATTGACGGTTGCGGCGAGTTAAAGGTTTTTTCGAAGATCATCCTGCCGATTGCCGCGCCCGCCTTTTCCACGGTTGCGCTACTCGTCGGCCTGTGGACTTGGAACGAATTTTTCTTCGCCAACTCGTTTATTCAATCGGATGAGCTTCGCACGGTATCGACCCGTTACTTGACCTTCGTCGGCAGCTTCAGCTCCGACTGGAGCAAGGTATCGGCGGCGGGGCTCATTGCGGTACTACCGATGATGGCATTGTATTTGTTCCTGCAGCGCCGCTTTATCGAAGGGATGACGGAGGGCAGCATTAAAGGCTGAGTCGAATTGGAACGACATTCATTAAGAGAGGGAGGCCAATCAAGTGGGTAAGCTGCCAGTCGATTACGTAGAGAAGGTATACGCCGGATGGCTCGGGAAAGTGATCGGCGTGCGCCATGGAGGCAACGTAGAGAATTGGACGTACGAGCGTCTGGAGCGCACGTTCGGAGAGATTACGGGTTATGTTCACGAATTCAAGAACTTCGCGGCCGACGACGACACCAACGGTCCGATGGTTTTCCTTCGCGCATTGGAGGATTATACGCATACCCGGGACATCACCGCGGAACAGATGGGCAAGACGTTGTTGAATTACGCCCCGGACGGTCACGGCTTTTTCTGGTGGGGCGGTTATGGCAATTCCACGGAGCATACCGCTTACCTGAACTTGAAGAACGGCATTCCGGCACCGAGGTCGGGCTCCATCCAGCAGAACGGTAAGACGGTCGCGGAACAGATCGGCGGGCAGATTTTCATCGACGTATGGGGGCTGATTGCGCCTGGCAATCCGTCTCTTGCGGCCGAATACGCGGAGAAGATGGCCAGCGTCACTCACGACGGCAACGGCAAGTACGGGGGCATGTTCATAGCCGCCTGCATAGCGGCCGCTTTCGGCGAAACGAACATGACCGCGATACTCGAAGCCGGACTGTCGGTTATTCCGGAAGATTGCGATTATGCGCGGATGACTCGCGCGGTTATGGCCTATCACGCGAGCCAACCCGGCAATTGGCGGGATTGCTACCGGTTCGTCTTCGAGAATTACGGCTACGACCGCCATCCCGGCGTCTGCCATATCATTCCGAATTCGGCCGTCATCGTGCTCTCCCTGCTCTACGGAGAAGGAGATTTCTCGCGGTCCATAAATATTTGCAACATGTGCGGCTGGGACACGGATTGCAACGTCGCCAATGTCGGCACGATTATCGGCGTGCGGAACGGAATAGCGGGAATCGACGAGAGCTGGCGCAAGCCGATCAACGATTTTCTCTGCTGCTCCACCGTTATCGGCGCGCTGAATATCGTAGATCTTCCCGGCTGCGCTTCGTACATTGCGCGAATCGGCTACAAGGTTGCGGGCGAAGAGGCGTCGGAGCGTTGGGCCGACGTCGTCGAGGGAACGGCTTCCCGGTTCCATTTCGAATATCCCGGCTCGACGCATGCTTTTCGGTTGGATTCCGATGCCGATTGGCAAGTAACGGGCACGGTCCGCAATACGGAGGAAGCGGCGGCTTCGGGCACCCGCTCGCTCAAGGTCATGTTCGACCGGATCGTCGGAGGTCACGGCTTCCGGGCGTACCACCAAACGTATTACCGGCCGGATGATTTCAACGACAGCCGTTACGATCCGAGCTTCTCTCCGGTTCTCTATCCGGGACAGACGATCGAAGCCAAAGTGATGGTGCCGCCCGGGCTCGGTTGCAAGATACAAGCAAGGCTCTACGTGAAGGACGGCAACGCCGGAGTCAGGCATTACGGCGCGAAGAGCGAGCTTTCCGAAGGCGTTTGGACCCGGCTAAGCTACGACATTCCTTCGATGAACGGAGTATGTCTGGAGCAAGCGGGTATCGAGTTCATCCCCGTGGAGAGCATCATGTATACGCACCATCTAATCGCCTACATCGACGACTTCGATTTTACCGGTAAGCCGAATTATTCGATCGATTTTGCTCAAGAGCGTCTGGAGGTTTGGAATCCGCTGCATGTCGAAGTAAGCCAGTTCACGTATCTGCGCGGGCTGTGGACGTTGGAGGACGGAGAACTTAGCGGTTCCTTCCATGGGGAGACGGCGGAGTGCTATACCGGTGACCTGCAGTGGAACGATTACGCCTTCGAAGCCGAAGTCGTTCCGCAGATCGGTGCCGACCACCGGATTCAATTCCGCGTTCAGGGCGGTCTTCGCTCCTATGCGGCGGGTTTGGCTCATGACGGAAGAGCGGTTCTGTATAAGAACGACGACGGCGAATATCGCGAGCTGGCTTCCGCTCCGTTCGCATGGCAGCACGGCGAAGTTTGCAAGCTGGCGGTTGTCGCGGTAGCCAACCGGATCGAGCTGTTCGCGGACGATAAGCCGATTCTCGTGTATACGGACGAGGAAGCTCCTTATCTTCATGGTCAAGTCGGCTTCTCCAATGCGGGAGGAAGTCATACCCACTATCGGCGGTTCGGAGTGAGGGGACTGTGAGCGGCTTAGCTAAGATTGCCGTCGTCGGCAGCATAAACATGGATGTCGTAAACCGCGTAGTCCGACACCCGCAGCCGGGAGAAACGATCCACGGTTTAAGCACGACGTATCATCCCGGAGGCAAAGGCGCCAATCAGGCCGTTGCGGCAGCTTTGGCGGGCGGAGACATCGCCTTGTTCGGCGCGGTCGGCGAAGACGGCTTCGGCGTCGAGCTTAAGCGAACGCTTACCGAGAACGGGGTCGACGCGAGTTCCGTCGCCGTGAAACCCGGGACTTCGGGGATCGCGTTCATTACGGTTGACGACACGGCAGACAACAGCATTATTTTGTCCGCCGGGGCTAATGGACAATTGGGCGCAGCCGACGTGGACCGCATGCTTCCAGGCTTGCTTGCCGCCCATTCGGTACTGCTGCAGAACGAGATTCCATGGCCGGTAACGCGGGAAGTGATGGAGCAAGCGCATGGGAACGGCGTCAGGGTCATCTTCAACCCCGCGCCGGCATTCCTCCTCCCGGAAGACGCGTATCGTTGGATCGACTTGCTCGTTCTGAATGAATCCGAAGCGGAGCTGCTCACGGGGATTGCCGTCGCGGACGGCGCCGCCGCAGAGCTTGCGGCTGACAGGCTGCTTGAGCGGGGAGCGGCGGCGGTCGTTCTGACGCTGGGGGAGCGGGGCTCGCTGTACAAAGCGCAAGGAATGGCGATCGGAGTCGCGACTTCGTCCTACCGGGTGCGAGCGGTAGATACGACCGCAGCCGGGGATACGTTCATCGGCGCGCTTGCGTCGGCGACCGCGAAGGGAATGCCCATCGCGGAAGGGCTTGCGTTCGCTTCGGCGGCGGCGGCTATCGCGGTCACGCGAGCCGGCGCGCAGGAGTCCATTCCGACGTTGGAAGAGATAGAGGCATTCATGAGTAACGATAAGGTAACCGAAGGCATGAGGAATATCATTCCATAAGGGGGAGATTCATTTGAAACAAGGGATGAACAAAGGCTTGATGTTGCTTCTGTCCGCGTTATTGTTAGTTGCCGGTTGGGGGCAGCGCCCGGATCGTGCGGATGCCGCGGTG
Source organism: Cohnella endophytica (assembly GCF_003628305.1). Classification (GTDB taxonomy): domain Bacteria; phylum Bacillota; class Bacilli; order Paenibacillales; family Paenibacillaceae; genus Cohnella; species Cohnella endophytica. The sequence goes on from NZ_RBZM01000007.1 coordinate 332,488, forward strand.
CCGACCAACGCCTTCCAAAAGCAAAACGGCTCCTACTATTACTATGTCCGGGAAGGCTCGACCACTTTTGCCAGTCTTACGGCGAACGTTCAAAGCGGGTATTATTCCGCGCGAGGCGTGAACAATCTGATGACTTATTGTCCTTACAAGGCCTCTAGCGAATGGCGCGGAGTACCGGCGGTCGATTTCTACAACGTCAATTCCAATACCGGAACGTTGACCGATTTCGCGAATATGGTGACGGCCGCGCACAACGCGGGAATTACAGTGACGATGTATATCGGCCTGTTGTTCGTCCACACGACGAACCCGGACTGGGTTCAAGCGCAGAACGACAAGAAGAACGGCGTTAATTCCTCCTTGGCTAACACGTTCCGTTGGTCTACTACGAACACGGGCTCCGTACCTCCGAACGGCGGCTGGGCATGGAGCAGCTTGGCGAACAGTTATTATGCGACGAGCTGGGGCATGCCCGCATTGGATTATGCGAAACAGCAAGGGCGCGATTATGCCAAGAACGTGCTCAAGTTCTGGATGGACAAGGGAGTCGACGGATTCGAATTCGATGCTCCCGGCGACTTCTGGGGAATGTCGGCCGCGGACGAGAAGGATATTCTGATTACGCTGCCTCAAACGTATACGACCAATTCCAAGCTGCTGAATGCCGAGGGAACGGCAGGGGCATATACCAATCAGACTTGGAGCGATTCCTTCGGATTTACCCATATTCTCATAAACGGAGACAACGACACGGAATCTTTCGCCACCAGAGTCATGAAAGGCACGTCGACCGTGAACGATCTCGAGAATCAATTCGCCGCCTATCTCGATCCGCGCAGGGCCAAAGGCCAGGGAGTCCTCGCGTGGTCGCTCTACGATACCGCGCTGACGGGCGATCAGAGGGCGCTTGATGCCGCCGTGATGGCGGGTAGCGGAGCGTTCTATTCGACGGACATCCAACAAGTATATAACCTGTTGTCGACGGCCGACCGTACCAAGTACGACAATGTGTTCAAAGCCTTGCAAGCTTCTCCGGCGGAAGCCCCCAATGCATCGCGGAAGAGATTGTCTACGGGAAGCGATTCGAAATACTACGCCGTAATACGGACAAGCGCGGACGGCACGAAATCGGTGCTTAACATTTACAATTTCAAAAACGCATCGGCTACGATTACCGTCAATTTGACCGATAGCGGAATCACGGTTCCTCAGACGCCGGTAAATCTGGCTACCGGCGGAAGCGGCACGGCCATTAGTTCAAGCAGCTACAGCGTCACGTTGCCGGCCTACGGCTATTTATTCCTGGAAGTTCAGACTTCTCCGCCTGTTCCTTGGACGACGGTCGACGATAACGCCTCCGGGTGGACTTATGGCGGAGGTTGGGCCTACTACGCGGAGCCGGCAGGTTATCTGTCGACCGCGCACGGCAATGACGGAGTAGGAGGATACGGTCAATACACGTTTACCGGAACCAAGGTAGAGGGATATGGATGGAAGGGCCCCGACGGCGGGCAAATCGAAGTGTTCGTCGACGGCGTTTCCAAAGGAACGTTCAGCCAGAAGAACGGAACGGATATTTTCGGTCAAACCTTGTTCTCGATCAGCGGGTTGTCGGCAGGAAGCCATACGGTGAAAATCCAGCAGAAAAACGCCACGGGAACAGGCTGGACGATGATCGATTATATCAAATTTCAATAAACAGCAGTCCGCATAATCTTTCTGACAAGATTGCCGCGTTGGTTGCGGCAGTGAATGCTGCAGCAGGTCCCTTATAAGATACATTCGCCCAGAAAGCCCATTAGGAGAACTTCTTCTAATGGGCTTTTATTTGCGCCGCGCATAGCAGCGGAAACAGTAATCCATACTAAACCGGAAGAAGGACGCAGCCCTCCTCATTCGTCGCATTTGGGCGGGATAAGTTCATTTGGAATATAGTGTGGTGGAAATGTTTTTCACTATATTAATATTGGTGAAATTAATTTACAATCCCGAAATTTAATGATATGTTGTTAGTGCCAAAACAATTATAGACACCAGGAGGGGAGTTCATTGAGATTAGCTAAATTCCAAGGCATCATACCGGCTTTCTATGCCTGCTATGACGATCAAGGAAATATCTCAGAATCTCGAACGAAAGATCTGTGCGATTACTTGCTTGAGAAAGAAGTTCAAGGGGTGTATGTCGGGGGAAGCTCCGGGGAGTGCATTTATCAAAACCTGGACGAACGCAAAGCGGTGCTGAGCTATGTAGCGAATCGCTTGCAAGGGAAAATGACGCTGATCGCCCACGTGGGTGCGCCATCCACGAGAGACAGCATCGAACTGGCGAAGCATGCGGCTACGCTCGGATATGATGCTTTATCCGCGATACCGCCGATTTATTTCAAATTGCCAGACAGCGCGGTGTATAAATATTGGAGCGAGATTATCGACGCGACTCCTCTGGATTTCATCATTTATAACATTCCGCAGACTACGGGCTATTCGTTAACGCCTGCGTTGTTCGAGAAGCTCCTCGCGAACGAGAAGGTCATCGGGGTTAAAAACTCATCGATGCCGACTATCGATATCGAAAGATTCAAAAGAGTGGGCGGAGACGACGTTGTCGTATTTAACGGCCCGGACGAACAATTCGTCGCCGGAAGAATCATGGGCGCGGACGCGGGAATCGGCGGTACCTATGCAGCGATGCCCGAGTTGTTCTTGCAGGCTAACCGTTTCGTCCAACAAGGAAAGTTCGAGGAAGCGAAGCGCATTCAGAGCGATATTAACGACATCATTATCGCGTTATGCTCGCAGAATGGATCCATGTACGCGGTAATTAAAGAGGTTCTTAAGAGGAGAGGCGTAAATGTCGGCAGCGTTAGAGCGCCGCTTGAAGGAATCTCCGAAGAGGATGCAAGCCGAATCGACGACATTGTAATCCTGATCGATCAGGCGATTCAACGGAACGCGTAATAAGTACGAGCATGGGTCTTGATCCTATACAACGAGAGGTAGATGCATAGATGAACAGCAAACGCTTTCTGGTTACGATTGTCGCTCTTATCCTATTGACTTCGATTATGGCCGGCTGCTCAAGCAAGAACAATGAAGCCGGAAATAATGCGGGAGACTCCGGGAAAAAAGAAAAAGTAGCAATTAAGGTGTGGTTGACGCCTCAGTGGAAGGGCGTGTTGGATGCCACGGAACCGGGCGCGGATTACGACAGTTTTTTCAAACACGCGGCAGAGAAATTTACGGCTCAATATTCGAAATACGATGCCAAAGTAGACGTAGAAGTCATTGCGGGCGATCAGCGCGATCAACTGCTCAACGTCAACTTGAGTAGCGGAACGCCCCCGGATGTCATTTTTGAAAGCGTTTTTGCATTAGGCGATTACGTTCATCGCGGCGCATTGGCACCGTTGACCGATATCGTGGACGATGCTTCGAAAAAAGATATTGCCCAGAGCTACTGGGATTCGGTAACCTTCGGCAAAGACGTTTATTTCTATCCGTTCCAGAATAATCCGGGCACGTTGGTCTATAACGCGGATATGTTCAAAGCGGCCGGGTTGGAGAAGTTCGTAGGCGGAGATACGGAAATCAAAACATGGACGCTTGCGGAATACGAAGAAATTCTGAAAGGTCTCAAAGACAATCTGCCGAAGGACAAGTATTCCAATGCTTATCCGATGGCGCTGTACGCCATGAATAACCAAGGGGACACATGGAACCTTGCTTATCTGAGAATGTTCGGCAACAAATTCTTCGACGATCAAGGCAATATCGTTCTCGATGACGCGAATGGAGTTAAAGCCGCGGCATGGTTGAAAAAAATCAAAGACGCCGGCTATACGAACCCGGGTCCGGAATCCGTATCGTCCAATGACGTGAACGGGATGTTCCAGAACCAACAGCTCGCGATCAGCTTCACGAACCCTGTGTTGTTCAACAACACGAAGGCGGATATGGAAAGCGGCAAACTCAAGAAGTTCGATGCGCGGCTTGCCAATATCCCATCCGAAAGCGGAGATCCGTTGTCCTTCACATATGTGACCGGAGCAGGCGTATTCAATACGAAAGACGAGAAAAGAATGGAAGTGGCGAAAGATTTCGTGAAATTTTTCTCCACCGACCCGGAATTGGTCAAATCCTCTAAGAACGCGATTCCCGTAAGAAGCTCGGTTGCCGAGGAATTCAAGAGCGAGAAGCCGCTATTCGCAGCTTACGATGCCAATTCCAAATACCTGTTCAACTTCACGGGCAACGTTCCGGGATATAGCCAACTAAGGGAAGTTCTTTATCCCGAGCTTCAGGCTTTGTATATGGGAGCCTCGACTCCGGAGCGGGCAGTAAAGGAATATCAGACCAAAGGAAACAAAGTCATTCAAACGAACAAAGCGAACTCCGTCATTTACGGAAACCAGTAAGTTAACCAACAAAAGCGATCGTTAGCCTTGGGACCGTCAAGGTTCCGGGGCTTACGATTAGAGAGGTAAACCAATATGAGACTAAGAAATCAATCCACCAGAGAAGGTTTGACCGGGTATTTGTTTATCTTGCCTCAAATGCTGATTTTCTTGATCTTCTTGGTCTATCCGATTATCGAAGGAATCAGGCTAAGCCTGTATCAGATTAATTATCAGAACGAAAAGTTCGTCGGATTGGCTAATTACACGACGCTGTTTAACGATCCCGTTTTCTTTAAGGCGCTCACCAACACGGTTGTTTTCGTTGTCTTTATCGTCATTCTCACGGTGGGTTTCGCGTTGTTCGTCGCTTCCGCCGTATTCGACAAAAATGCCAAGTACGTTTCGTTCATCAGAGGAACCTACTACGTGCCCGTAATGGTCTCCATGGTTGTCATGAGCATGGTGTGGAGCTTTCTTCTGAATCCCGCCAACGGGCTGATTTCATATTTTTCTCAGGAAATGGGTCTGGGAACGGTTAATCTCCTAGGGAAAACACAGACGGTTCTGCCGGTTATTATATTCGTAACTTTCGCGACAAACGTAGGGCAAGCAATTATTCTGTACATCGCCGCGATGATCGGAGTACCCAAGGATCTGTTCGAAGCCGCCGAAGTCGACGGAGCCAGCAGATGGCAAGTCATTCGCAAAATCCTGATTCCATCGGTCAAGTCCTCGACGATCTATATTACGATCATCAACATTATCGCCGTCCTGAAAATATTCGTCGTGATCCAGCTCCTGACCGGGGGCGGACCTAACAATGCCTCGGTGACGCTAATGTATTATCTCTACAATAACGCCTTTAAGTATAATCAGCTCGGCGTAGCTTCCGCGGTAGGGGTCATTATGTTCCTGATTACGCTGTTGTTGTCGGTGCCTCAGCTAAGAAGCTTGATTAAGGAGAAGTGAGGGGTAATCCGCATGTCCCATAAAACGAACAACAAGAAGAAGATGGAACGATTCGACGTCCTATCCAATGCGGTCGTCTTTATCTTCGCAATTTGCAGCCTATTCCCTTTGTACTGGTTGTTTACAAGCTCGCTAAAGAACAGCTCCGATGTCGTGAAGATGCCGCCCGACTGGTGGCCGAGGACGATTACGTTCGATAACTACGTCGATATTTTTAAGAGCCAACCGGCTTTAAGATGGGCCTTCAACAGCTTGTTCGTGTCCGGAGTATCCACGATTCTTGTCATTGTCGTGGGAGCGATGGCCGCATACGCCTTCTCAAAGCTTAAATTCAAAGGCAGAAACCTCATTTTCGTTATTTTTATTTCGAGCCTGATGATTCCTAAAGAGATTATGATCGTACCTCTGTTCCGCATTACCCAAGAGTTCGGGATGGTCAATAGCTACAACGGAATGATCTGGCCGAACGTGGCCACGGCATTCGGAGTGTTCTTATTGAAAGGTTTCTTCGACGCGACTCCCAATGCTTTAAGAGAAGCCTCGAGAATCGACGGGGCGGGGGAATGGAGAACTTTCCTCCAGATCATGCTACCGATCGTAAAACCGGGTATAGGCGCGCTATTCATTCTGAATTTCGTTCAAGTATGGAACGATTACTTGTGGCAATTGGTCATCGGCCAAGAGAAATCGATGAAAACCTTGATGGTAGGTACCGCTACCTTGATGCAAGATCTGAATCCGAACTTCGCATATAAAATGGCGGGCGCTACCGTCGCCGCTATTCCGATGCTGTTGATCTTCTTATTATTCCAACGGTACTTTACTCAAGGTATGACGGCTGGAGCAGTTAAGGAGTAAATAAAATGGGTGTGGAGTGGAAACTTATGAATACGAATAAAAACGTTTTAGATCTTATAAACAGAAAGCTGATCGTTTCTTGCCAAGCCTTGCCCGACGAACCGTTGCACAGCCCATTCATTATGGGAAGAATGGCGTATGCGGCCTACTTGGGCGGAGCATCCGGGATTCGAGCCAACAGCGTTGCGGATATTCAAGAAATCAAGAAACAGGTCGATTTGCCGATTATCGGAATCATCAAGAACGTGTACGAGGGGTCGGAGGTATTCATTACCCCGACGATGAAAGAAGTCGACGACCTCTACCGCGAAGGCGTAGATATTATCGCGATGGACGCGACGGATCGGCCAAGACCGGACGGTTCGACGATTTCCGAATTATTCCCGCTTATAAGGAATAAGTACAAGGATCAACTCTTCATGGCGGATTGCTCAACCTACGAAGACGCTGCCGCCGCGGCCGAGCTTGGATTCGATTTCGTGGGAACGACTCTTAGCGGGTACACCGAAGCGACGAAGCACAAGTCTTTGCCGGACATTGAATTGGTCGAGAGAATCGTGAAGAGCTTGTCCGTCCCGGTGATCGCCGAGGGCGGGATCGCGACTCCGGAACAATTGAAGCAATTATACGATATCGGCATCTTCTCGGCCGTGGTCGGATCCGCGATTACGAGACCGATGGAAATTACTAAAAGCTTCATGAAAGCCGTTGATTGACGCATGAGTATGAAAATTCTTGCCGCGGATATCGGAGGAACCAACACGAAGATCGGTATCTGCGATGAACGGGGCAACATCGATCAATATAAGGAATATTCGACCGAAAGCCATAAGGGCGGCCCCCATGTCGTGAATAGATTGCTTGACCGGATGTCGACGTACGAGGATTTCGATGCGATTGCCATTAGTACGGCCGGACAGGTGAACGCCGATGAAGGTTATATTGTATACGCGAACGAGAACATCCCGAATTATACGGGAACGAAGCTTCAAGAGATCATTGCGGGTCGATTTCATAAGCCCGTGAAAGTCGAGAACGATGTTAACGCGGCAGCGTTAGGCGAGGCAACCTTCGGGGCAGCGCATGCTTATCCGGATTTCTTATGCCTGACTTTCGGTACGGGAGTCGGCGGAGCTATCGTCATCAATCGCCGGATCTACCGCGGAGCTAACGGAGTGGCGGCGGAGTTCGGACATCTGATTACCCATCCGCTATCGGCGGAGACGGACAATCCGAGAAACGCTTATTATGAAACCCATGCTTCTACGACAGCCTTGATCCGGATGGCCCGACAGGTTGACCCGGAATGTGTAGACGGGAAGGTTTTTTTTGATAAAATAAACAAAGGAAACGATAAATTGACTCGGCTGTTGCATTCCTGGGTTACCGAAGTTTCCATCGGCTTAGCGTCGCTCGTTCATGTGTTTAATCCTCCCGCTATCATTGTAGGGGGCGGGGTAATGGAGCAGGACAATCTGGTTCGCTTAGTCGAAGAACGAACGAAAGAGTTAATCATGGAGAGCTTCAGGGGCGTAAAGATCCTCAAAGCTTCCCTTGGAAACAAGGCGGGTTTACTAGGTGCGACCTCCCTGTTTTTACGCTGAACGCAGCGTGACGGATGAGGAGCAGAGGAGGCAGCAGCATGCGCGCGGTCAATATTTTTACGACGATTCATTCGAAATACAATAACCTGACCCATACGGAAAAAAAAGTGGCGGACCATGTCTTGGAAAACCCCAAAAGCGTCGTATATATGTCGATTACCGATCTCGCGGATACTTGCGGAGTAGGCGAATCGAGCATATTCAGGTTTTGCAAATCTCTGAGCTATAAGGGGTATCAAGATTTCAAGATCGCTTTAGCGCATAGCATCACGGTCGAGAATGAAATCCCGCAGCTTACGGATAAGGTTCTGATGAACGATACGATCGATCAAGTCGCTTCCAAGGTGCTGTCCAACAATATAAGCGCGCTGAACGAAACGTTTAATTTGATCGATATCGCCAAAATAGACCAAGCGATCGATTATTTGCTGCAAGCGGAACGGGTTATCTTCTTCGGCGTCGGCTCATCTTTAATGACGGCCATGGAAGCGAAAATAAAATTCATGCGCATCACCAACAAAACGGAATGCACGATCGATTCCCATCTTCAAATGATGTCGGCGGCTCTGATGACGAAGCGGGACGTCGCGGTTATCATTTCTTATTCCGGGTCTACCAAAGATTCGATCGAAGTGGCGAAGAAAGCGAAGGAATGCGGGGCTACCGTCATTTCCATCACCCGATTCGTGAAGTCTCCGCTGACCTCCCATTCGGATCTGACGTTGCTTTGCGGCGCGAACGAGGGCCCTCTGCAGGGCGGTTCATTGTCGGCGAAAATTTCGCAGCTCTATTTGCTGGACGTCTTATATGTGGAATATTTCAAAAGGGCCTACGAGGAATCCATTAAAAATAAAGAAAGCACGGCGGCATCGGTATCGGTGAAGCTGCTCTAAGCTGTAACCGTCATGGAGGAATGGATATGATTTTAGGTTCGATGTCATCTTGGGAAAGTCACCGTAAATATGAACATAAGGTCATCGTGACGGCAATGGAACAATTAATGAAACAACTGAAAGATCAACCCGCTGCCGGACGCGCCGAGATCGACGGCGATCGGATGTACGTTTCCTATCTTGAATTCGACGCCAAATCGTCGGAAGATCATCCGGCCGAGAAGCACGAATCCTATATCGACCTTCAATATTTGATCGAAGGCGAAGAGACGATCGGTTGGTCCTCGCTGCGGGAAGACTCGGACGTCGTCAAGCCTTACGACAGCGAAGAGGATTATGCTCTGTACAAGCCTTCGGCGGACGAGACATTGCTCCGTCTTAAGCCGGGCATGTTCGCCGTCTTTTTCCCTAACGACATTCACAGACCGGGTATGGGGCAGCAGTCGACGAAAATCAAAAAAGCGGTCGTCAAAATCCATGTGAGTTTGTTGGAATAGTTCGATTCGCAAACAAAAGCAGCCTCCCGCGAGGCTGCTTTTTCGTTGAAAGTATGATGCAAGATCATCTGCGGAAGGCTGTTTAGTAAGCCCGAATATATTGTTGCGGGGCGGTAGCCGGTCCTTGACGGAGCGTAATAGCTGCATGCGTTGCCCAGTAAGGATCGCGCAGCATGCCTCTGGCAATCGCGACGAGATCCGCGTCCTCGTTGCCGATGACGGATTCGGCAAGGGCCGGATCCTCCAGCATCCCCACCGCAATGACGGGTATGTCAACCGCTTCGCGGATTTGGCGCGCGAACGGCACTTGATATCCCGGATAATTGCCTGGTTTTCTCTCTCCGGCAGGGCCTTCGCCTCCCGAGCTAACATGAATCGCATCTACCCCGGCAGCGCGATAAGCTTTGGATAACTCGATGGCGTGATCGATATCATATCCGCCGTCGGTATACTCCACTGCCGAGATACGGAATAGAAGAGGCATATCCGCAGGCATTTCGCTCTTCACGGCTTGAATGACTTCTACGCCGAAGCGGGCAAGGTCTTGGCCATATTGATCTTCGCGTTTATTGGTTAGCGGAGATTGGAACTGGTGAATCAAATAGCCGTGAGCTCCATGCAGCTCGATCGTATCCACGCCGGCTTGCACGGCTCGACGGGCCGCGTCGCCGAACTTCCGGACGACTTCTTGAACCTCTTCGGTTGTAAGCTCGCGAGGCATTTTGTAGGCGTCTCCCGGAAACTTAATCGCGGATGGCGCGACGGGCGTTGCCGCGTCTTCGGCTTTTCGTCCGGCATGAGCGATTTGAATTCCGATTTTGCTATTATGCGCGTGCACGCCGTCGATAATCCGGGCGAATGCCGGAATATGCTCATCCGACCACAAACCTAGGTCTTTATCGGTGATGCGGCCATCAGGCTCTACATCCGTCATTTCCATGATTACGAGGCCCGTACCGCCGATAGCGCGGCTGAGGTAGTGCACATAGTGCCACTCATTCGGCTTGCCGTCCTTTGCCGTGACGGAATATTGACACATTGGCGCCATGACGACGCGATTTTTCAGGTGCAAACCTTTCAGGTCGTAAGGCGCAAACAGTTTTCGAGTCATGCGGATACCTCCAAGCTTTATTTGTACGCCTGTCAGCAGGCGATTATTGCGGATTCGTGGTCCAGATGCCCGCTGTTTTGAGGAAGACGCGTTGCGGCAGTTTCAATGCGGCTAAGATGAGCTCGGCTACGTCTTCCGGCTGCATCATGCGATCTTCATCTCCGACGGGCAGACCGGTTTTGACGGCTAGTTCCGTGTTAACGGTAGAAGGCGTAAGCGCGGTGACGCGAATATTCGATTTGCGAACTTCTTGCATAAGCGCTTCCGTTAAACCGAGAACGGCGAACTTCGAGGCGCAATACGCGGACCCGGTCGCAAAACCGCGTTCCCCCGCGGTCGAAGCGATGTTGACGATGCTTCCGCTTTTTTGGTTCAACATCGTTGGCAACGCGGCGCGAGTCACGTAATACGTACCCATCAGATTCGTTTGAATGATCCGTTCCCATTGCTCGGGATCCATCTCGGACAAGGTTCCGAATTGCCCCGTTCCGGCATTGTTGAGCAGGATATCGAGAGAGCCTAGCTCCCCGATCAGCGTTTCCACCGCGCGTTCCGCTTCCGCTCTATTCGAAATATCCGCCGTAGCGATGCTCACTTTAATGTCGTATTCGCTAGTCAGTTGTTGCCGAAGAGATTCAAGATCGGCAGAAGTGCGCGCCATCAATCCGAGATGAATGCCCTCCCGTGCCATGGCGATTGCGGCGGCTTTGCCGATCCCTTTTCCCGCGCCGGTAATGATCGCCGTTTGATTGCTTAAGTTCATATCGATCTCTCCTTATCGCTCCATTGTGATGACGCCCCTAACAGGTTGCCCAATCGTAACTAACAGTTACGCACTTATTATTCCTGTTAATTCAACTTAAAACAAGTACCTACTTTTAAGTAATATAGTATCCTAAAGTATACCTACGGCAAAAAACGCATAACCCGCGAATGGATTCATGCGCTTCTGTAGTTAATGCGGATTAAACGGACGGGAACTAGTCGCCTCGCCCTCGTCATGATACAATATGTATCATAACGGGGGCGAGTGAATGTGCTGACTCGGATCATATTTTCATTTGCGAGCATGCGCCTTGGAAAAAGCGCAAGGATATGGCTTGTGATATTATCCTTCTTCGACGCTATGGCGACGGATGCGGGAATTCGCATGCATGCGGTTAGAGAGGCGAATCCTTTTGCAAAGTTACTGTACGAGACGAATGTATTCGTCTTCTATTCGTACAAGATTATCTTGCCGCTGATTCTTCTTTCGCTCCTTCGGTACGTGAGCAAGCAGTCGTTTATTCATATTTGGATTATTCTCGGGACAATAACGTACGGAGCGGTGGCGATCTATCATATCGGATGGATGAGCTACGTTATGGCGCAGGTAAGGCCATGAAGATATAAAAAAACAAGGGCCCCTGAATAGGGACCCCACGGTGCGCTCGTGATGCCAATTCAGCTACTGCCAAGTTGAAATCAGGGAAGAACATTACCTGCCGCAAGCAGGATTCCATACCATTCTTCGCGAGTCAGATGGATATCGCTTGCCTTGGCACAATCTTTCAAGCGCTCGATGTTCATCGTGCCTAGTACCGGTTGCATGCGAGCGGGATGGCGCAACAGCCACGCAATGGCGATCGTCGTGTTGCTGACTCCGTATTTGGCCGCGACCTCGTCGATCTTCTTGTTCAGTTCCGGGAATTTGTCGTTGTCCAGGAATACGCCCTCGAAGAACCCGTATTGGAACGGGGACCAAGGCTGGATTGTAATATCGTTCAGTCTGCAATAGTCGAGAATGCTGCCATCGCGGTTCACGGCGGCTTCGTTCTCCATATTGACGTTAAATCCATTAGTCATCATATTGGCATTGGTGATGCTTAATTGAAGCTGGTTCGCGACAATGGGCTGCTTCACGAACTTCTTGAGCAGCTCGATCTGCATCGGATTTTGGTTGGACACGCCGAAGTGGCGCACTTTGCCCGAGCTTTCGAGAATATCGAATGCTTCGGCTACCTCTTCCGGTTCTACCAAAGTGTCCGGACGGTGCAGCAATAGGATGTCCAGATAATCGGTTCTAAGACGTTTCAAGATGGCGTCGACCGACGTTAGAATATGCTCTTTGGAGAAATCGAACATGCCCTTACGAATGCCGCATTTGGACTGAAGGATGATCTTCTCGCGGATATCGTCGCTCATATGGATAGCGTCGGCGAAAATAGTCTCGCATTCTCCAGCGCCGTAAATGTCCGCGTGATCGAAGAAATTCGCTTTTTCATCCAGAGCCGTTTGCACGAAGCGCTCGGCTTCCGTTTTGTTAAGCGAGTTAATGCGCATGCAGCCGACAGCGATGACCGGCACCTCCAACGAGCTGGTTCCAAGCTTAATCGTTCTCATCGTTAATATCCTCCTTAGGGGATTAGGCAATGTGTGTGTCCGTTCTTTCTTGATTGTGTCATAAATGCGGTACAAGTTTCAATGTTGGAGTATAGTAAGGTTAATAAAATTGCGACGATGAAAGGGAGAAAACCGATGTGCCGTAATATTAAAACATTATTCAATTTCGAGCCGCCGGCCAACGACGATGAGATTCTCGCGGCGTCGCTTCAATTCGTAAGGAAGCTCTCCGGCTTTAACCAACCTTCCAAAGCAAACGAGGAGGCGTTTAACCTCGCAGTGGAGGAGGTCGCCGCGGTTGCCCGGAATTTGCTGAGCTCGCTAGTAACGAAGGCGGAGCCCCGCAACCGGGAGATCGAAATTCAACGGGCCCGCGCCTTATCGGCCAAAAGGTTCGGAGTTAGAGAATGAAGGTGCAGCGATTGCTTGGCATTACGATGATCCTGCTAAGTCAGCGAAGGGTTAACGCCCAGACGCTTGCCGATAAGTTCGAGGTATCGTTAAGGACGATCTACCGCGATCTGGAGACGATCAATACCGCGGGTATACCGATCGTTTCTTTTACCGGAACGACCGGAGGCTACGAGATCATGGAAAAGTTCCGGATTGACCGGCAAATCGTTACTTTCGACGATCTTCAGTCGATCCTGGTCGCGCTTAAGGGCGTGCAAGCATCGCTCGATGATCAGGAAATGGACGGCTTATTGACGAAGATCAAAGCGCTGGTAGCGAGATCCGAACAGAACCAGATGGAAGAGGCGGGCGAGACGCTTATATTCGATACGAATCTGTGGAATGGAAGCCGATTAAAGGATAAGTCGATTCTGGCTTCGCTCCGTCAAGCTTCCAAGAACCGATCGGTAATATCGTTCCGATATACGAATACGGAAGGAGTAGGGGAACAACGGGAAGCCGAACCGATCGGGATCGCGTGGAAGGGGTACGCTTGGTACTTGTACGCGTATTGCAGGCTTCGCGGCGATTATCGGACATTCCGCTTATCGAGGTTAAGCGAATTGCGGGTGCATCTGGAGCATTACAAAAACCGGGGAGTCCGGATGGAAGAGCTCGATGCGCGGTGGGGCAACAGAGAAACCGGGCCGACTATCGATCTGCTGCTGCATTTTCGCCCGCGGTTAAGGATTCGGGTGGAAGAGGCATTCGGTCACGACAAAGTCGAGGTGCAGGAAGACGGCTCGATGTTGGTCAAGGCCAGCTATCCGGAAGGTCATTGGCTTTACGGTATGCTGCTTAGCTACGGTCCGGATGTTCGCGTGATAAAGCCTGCTTTCGTGGCCGAGAGAATTAAAAGCCATGCGGAGCAGATCGCCAGCAATTACAAGGAGACGGATGAGGCAAAATGAGGAATGGGGAGAGGTCGCATGCTGCAGAAGTTCGAAGCGAACGATAGTGTTCTAAACGGGGATAAGTTTATTGCCGATGAAGTTCCGTACAATCTGGTTCTCCGGATTTCCGAGTTCGAGAACTCGACACGCCTGAAGACGCCCGATGACACTTTGATCTTTGTCCAGTCCGGAGGAAATAACGCATGGCTATGGGTTTCCCCTCATTTCGGAGAAGAGCGGAAGAACGATCTTATGCGCGAGCTTGCAGATCATCTCAAAGCCACCGGATTGCCGGGCGTCAATAGCGACCCGGAGACGGCGAAGCGATTTGCGCAAGCGTATTCGGAAGCCAGCGGCGTTTCGTACCGTACGCATATGGGATTGGAGTCGTATTCCTGCCCGGAATTAAGGAAGCCAGTTGGCGTACAAGGATCTTTCCGTAAAGCAACGAAACAAGACGTAGCCACCGTAGCGGAGTTTTTCGCGGGTTTCTCGGAAGGAGCCCACGGAGTGACGGTGGATACGGCGAGTCAAATCCCTAAGGCTGAGGGAGCGATCGATATGGGCAACTTGTATCTCTGGATCTTCGATCAACGTCCGGTATCGATGGCCAATATCGCGCATCGATCGCAGAGGCATGCTAGGATCAATGCGGTCTATACGCCGTCCGCCTATCGCAAGAACGGGTACGCTAGCGCGATCGTCGCAGAGCTCTGCTCGATCCTGGAGTCGGAGAGGCTTGTTCCAATGCTGTATGCGGATTTGACCAATCCGGATGCCAACAAGGTGTACCGGAAAATCGGGTTCGTGGAAAACGGCCGTATCGCCGACATTAAGTTCAAATAAGTGTATCCCTCTTTTCGGTAAGCTTTAGCCCCGACCGCCTTCTTGGCAGGCGGGGCTGTTTATTCGTGGATTTCTAATTTTCCGGCCGTTAACTTGGTTATTGCGCCGTCCGACGATAGCTCTTCTCCAAGGAAGGGCATAATCTGTTTTAACTTAGAAAGTATAGACATGATATCTTGAAAGAAGCCAAGCCTTTAGTGAGTCGAGCGGAGGAGAGAACCACATGAAACACGATGACGGATGGACCGAGCAGGAAAAACGAATTGTCGCAGCTGCGGCCGATTGGGCCCGTACAAAGTTGGAAAAGGATAGTAGCGGTCACGATTGGTGGCATATCGACCGGGTCGTGAGAATGACCCGAACGATCGCCCGAGCGGAGCAGGCGGATTCCTTCGTATGCGAGATGGCCGCGCTATTGCACGATATGGCTGACGAAAAGCTGAACGCCGATCCGTTGGCGGCCGCGCAACAACTGGAGCAATGGCTTCAGAACAGCGGCGCGAGCGTCGAGCAAGTCGAGCATATTCTCGAGATTATCGGTACGATGTCGTTCAAAGGCGGCTCCCGGCCGCCGATGAGAACCGCCGAGGGGCGGGTGGTGCAAGACGCCGACCGGCTCGATGCCATAGGAGCGGTGGGAATCTCCCGCGTGTTCGCATATTCCGGTGCTAAGGATCGGCCGATCCACGATCCTGATCTGCCCCCGCGAGACCAATTAACGGAACAAGAGTACCGCAACGGCCGCGACACGGCAATCAATCACTTCTACGAGAAGCTCTTGAAGCTCCGGGAATTAATGAACACGACAACCGGCAGGAAACTGGCCGAGGACCGGCATCGCTTCATGGAAACGTACTTGAAACGGTTTTATTCCGAGTGGGCGGGGAATAGCTGAATGCAACATTTACTGAAAGGGTTCTAAGGAGGGGGACGTTCCCCTCCTTTTTTGAATTAAGAATTGTATTTGCTTGACAATAATCTTCAGATGCAATAATTTGTTATTAACAAATAGATAATATCAAAAAGTTACGAACGGGTGAATATTCGTGCGGTTGCGTGATCACAAGGGTTTAACGGAGCAACAATTTCTGGAGCAATATCGCGCAGGAGATTTCGAGCGTCCTTCGGTAGCGGCGGACATGGCGATTTTTACGGTCATGGATAGGGAAAAAGACAACTACCGCAAGTTGCCGGAAAAGGAACTGAAGCTATTGCTCATTCAGCGCGGAGCGCATCCCTATCTTGGGAAATGGGCGCTGCCTGGGGGATTCGTTCGTCCATCCGAGACGACGGAGATGGCTGCGCGAAGGGAACTGCGAGAGGAGACGGGCGTTGATAACGTTTATCTGGAGCAGTTATATACGTTTAGCGATTTAGGGAGGGACCCGCGCGCTTGGGTTATGAGTTGCTCCTATATGGCGTTGATCGATGGTCGCAAAGTAAAGTTGGAAGCGGGTGACGATGCCGATAATGCAGCATGGTTCAGCGTTTCCTACCGCCTGTTGCGCGAACAAAAAGAACGAACGGAAGACGGGTACGTGAAAACGAGGAAGCACGAGCTTAAGCTGGCGAATGAAAATTCAACGATGATCGCGGAGATAGAACATACCGTGACGAGAACGGAAACCTCTTCCTCTTCGGATTACGCTATCGTATCCAACGACGGCTTGGCATTCGACCACGCGAAGATTATCGCGTGCGCCATTGAGCGTCTTAGAGGCAAGGTATCGTATACGGATATCGCCCTTCATCTTATGCCGAGCTTGTTCACGCTAACCGAATTGCAACAGGTATACGAGGTTATTTTGGACAAAGAACTGCTCAAAGCCGCATTTCGGCGCAAGGCGGAGCACTTGGTGGAGGAGACGGACCATTATGCGGAGAGCGCCGGCCATCGTCCGTCGCGATTATTTCGAAGGAATTGGGAGAGATTCGAATGAAAAATAGCTTGGAAAGGTTACTTGCCGATTGTAAGGCCGGGCAAGAATTCACGTTCTTGTATTTCTGGGGACATACGCCGCCGAAAGATGGGAGCCTGAACCGGAGTTGCTTAAGTCAATGGTGGTTATGCCCTTTCACGATTGACGGCATAACATACTCCTGCGCAGAGCAGTACATGATGGCGGAGAAAGCGAGATTGTTCCACGACGATAAGAATCTCGCGAATATCATGTCAGCGAAGACTCCGAAAGAGATGAAGGAATTCGGACGTGCGGTAAGCGGTTTTGATCGCGTCCTTTGGGAGAGACAATCTTATGAGGTCGTAAAAAAGGGAAACTACGCAAAATTCTCGCAAAATCCGGATTTATGGCATTATCTCAAATCCACCGGAAATTGCATTTTAGTAGAAGCAAGTCCCGTTGACCGAGTCTGGGGAATCGGTATCGGACAGGAACACCCGAACGCGGGAGACCCGTCGAAGTGGGAAGGCGCCAATTTGCTTGGTTTCGCCCTTACCGAAGTCAGGGATGAATTATTGGAGAAGGAGTGGACTTTATGAAACAAAGTAATCGCGACGTAGAACTGGGGCGTTTCTTGAGTTTGGTGTTGCGGCACGATCCTTCGGCGGCGGGAATACGTTTGGATCCCCACGGTTGGGCCGATGTCGAAGATTTGCTTGCGGGATGTAACAAAGCCGGCAAAAAGATAGACTTCGAAAGCTTGGAGCGTATCGTTCGGGAGAACGGCAAGCAACGATATGCTTTTAATGAGGAGCGGAACAAGATTCGCGCGAATCAGGGCCATTCATTGTCCGTAGACGTAGGACTAAGGGAAAGCTTGCCGCCCGATCTGCTCTATCACGGGACAGCAACCCGCTTCCTGGATAGCATTCGTTCCGAGGGGATTCAGAAGCTGTCAAGGCAACACGTACATCTATCAGCGGACGAGAAGACAGCCGTTGAGGTCGGTAAGCGTCATGGAAAGGCGTTGTTGCTTCGAATAGACGCGAAGTCTATGCACCGCGACGGGCACCGCTTCTATCTCTCGGATAATCACGTATGGCTGTGCGACTCCGTTCCTTGGGAGTACGTGGTCGCGGATATTAAGTAACCCTTTCCATCTACTCGATGGAAAGGGTTTTGTTTTACTTTTCTTTTTCGAATAACTATTCTTTTTGCGCTTATTCCGGGAAGAATAAATTGCGGTTGATCATTTGGCTTAGATAGTTGTCCATCTCCTCGGGAGAGTGCATCATTCCGTCCTTCATCCACCAAGCGCAGAGAGAGGAGAGGGCGCCGGAGTAGAAGGCGGCGACAATATCGACCGGGACCTTGAAGTTTACGCCGTCCTTCTGAGCTTGCAGTAAGTCCTGCCTCAAGGATTCGGCTCCGTGCTTCATCATCATGTTGCTTATAAAGCTATTCTCCGTCGCCGCTTTCACAAGCGTCTGGAACTGCTTCGTATGGCCCCAGCTTTGAATGAGCTTCATCGGATGAAGAATACGGTCTTCATAGCTTCTGTTCTTGAACAACTCGTTAGTCGCTTCGAGACCGAAGTACAGGAGGTGATGTTTGTCTTCGAAATGCTTATAAAAAGTCGTGCGATGAACCATTGCCCGGTCGCAGACTTCTTGAACGCTCAACGATTCGAAGGCACGGCTCTCGAGCAAGTCCAACAGCGCCTCCCACAATAATTTCCGCGTGCGCCGGACGCGCAAGTCGGTCTTGCCCTCTTGCTTGTTCGTATACATTTGGCACTCCTTTGTAGATTAGGCTACATTTCGGTATGAATTGATTCTTGGCGTAAGATTCCGGTGAATGTATATTAGCAACTATACATTTGTTCATTTAAGCATACAAGTGTAGATAAACAGATAAAGGAATGGCAGGAGGAACCAAATATGAATGCTTCTAGTACAGGCACCAAAGGCACAGCGCCGGACTTAAGCAAAATCAGGAGAGGACCCATCGTCGTTGCGCTGATCATCGGCGCATTCGTCGCGATATTGAACGAGACGTTACTGGGTAACGCGTTTCCGGATTTAATGAAGGCTTTCGACGTATCGGCCTCTACGATCCAGTGGCTCTCGACCGCTTACATGCTCGTCGTCGGGGTGCTCGTGCCGGTTACGGCTTTACTGCAACAATGGTATACGACAAGGCAGATGTTCTTAGGAGCCATGATCTTATTCCTGATCGGAACGATCGTCTCCGCTACCGCGCCCGAGTTTGGCGTGTTGCTGACGGGCCGGGTTATCCAGGCGCTCGGAACCGGGTTGATGCTGCCGGTCATGATGAACACGATTCTGGTCATTTTCCCGCCGGAAAAAAGAGGAGGCGCGATGGGATTAATCGGCCTCGTCATTATGTTCGCTCCCGCGATCGGACCGACGGTATCCGGCTTGATCATGGACTCGCTATCTTGGCATTGGCTGTTCTATCTGGTTATTCCGCTTGCGGTATTTTCCATTATTTTCGCCGCCGTCTACATGAAGAACGTATCCGAGATCACGAAGCCGAAAGTGGATATTTTGTCGATTATCCTCTCTACGGTCGGTTTCGGCGGCATCGTGTACGGATTCAGTTCGTCCGGTAGCGCAGGCTGGTCGGACCCGGAAGTGTATTGGACAATCATCGTCGGCGCGATTGCGCTCCTGTTGTTCATCTGGCGTCAGTTAGTGCTGAAAGATCCGGTTATGGACTTGCGGGCGTTCAAATACCCGATGTTCGCGCTCGTGACCATACTGCTCTTCGTACTCATGATGACGTTGTTCTCTACGATGACGCTGCTTCCGATGTTCCTGCAAGGGGCGCTGCTCATGACCGCGTTCAAATCCGGCTTGACGATGTTGCCGGGGGGCGTCGTGAACGGGATCATGGCTCCCGTCGCAGGCAAGCTGTTCGACAAATTCGGGCCTCGAGTGCTCGTGACGCCGGGTATCATCCTCGTCGTAATCGCGATATGGATGTTCACCGGGGTCGGCGCTTCGGCTAGTACCGGATATGTGGTGACAATCCACATCATCATGCTGGTCGGCATTTCTTTAGTCATGATGCCTGCCCAGACGACGGGTTTGAATCAATTGCCCCGTCGATTGTATCCGCACGGCACCGCCATTCTGAACACGCTGCAGCAAGTATCCGGAGCGATCGGAACGGCATTGTTCATCAGCATTATGTCTAACGGCTCGAAGGATTACTTGAAGGGCTCCAGCGATCCGAATTCTCCAGGCGAGAAAGTTCAAGCGTTGGTTGCGGGCGTGCACAACGCGTTCTGGATCGGCCTGGTCATCGGGATCATCGCTCTGGTCATCGGATTGTTCATCCGTCGTACCCGGCCGCCGGAAGGCGAAGAAAGCCGAGCGCCTGCCGGACACTGATTTACTGCATAAAAGGAACAAGGACCATCCGTTCGCGGATGGTCCTTGTTCTAACATACCCGTTAATCCATGCTTCTTCGCCGGGATTCCTCCCTATCTCATATTCTCTGATTTCTTTGATACTTTTCCCGCCTAAAAAAGCATGCCCGGTTTTCCATTTGCCGACAGTTTCAAAGCCGTACTTCCGATATACTCTCTCTACGGATTCATTAATAGGAAATACCCAAAGCTTTTGTATTCCTCTGCTCAATACTTCTTTTTGTATAAACTGAATAACTTCACCTATTAAGCCTTTTCCTCTGAATTGTTCAATTGTAGCTACGCTTTCCAATCGAGCTTGATTTCCATGTTCAAAAATACATGCGGTAGAGCATGGTGTTCCGTCGTGCCGAAGAAGGTAATGCGTAAAGGAGGGGTGGTTGAATTGCTCGGCATAAATCTTCTCGATGACATCCTTCCCTCCAAACTCTTTAATGCTGCCTTCGATTTCTAAAGCTTCTTGATAATTTTCTTCCGTTACTTTTTCAATCGTAACCTTGTTGTTATTGGTAATTTGAACAACTCGGTTATTCCATATTTGAACGGAGCTCATTAATTCTTCATATTGAAATTTTCTCGATATTAAATCGGAAATTAGATTTTGTTGGGATGCTAAATTGTAAATATAAAATCTTGGAATGATGTTTTTGGGTTGATAATAGTTGATTACCTCATCTATTACGGACTGCGGGGACTCGCATGCATTAAGGATATGGGCATGGTTAGCGTCATAATAATCGGGTTGTTTTTCATTAATAAATATTGAACCCCACAGGGTATCGATTCTTGTAGAGAAAGTTTCATAGTATGGGAGATCTAGCTTAAACATATCCTGCAAGTTTGCCATA
Organism: Cohnella endophytica; assembly: GCF_003628305.1. GTDB lineage: Bacteria > Bacillota > Bacilli > Paenibacillales > Paenibacillaceae > Cohnella > Cohnella endophytica. The sequence goes on from NZ_RBZM01000007.1 coordinate 353,598, forward strand.
GCCTAACTCCTCCTGATTTATTATGTAAAATAATGCAGAGCCGTTAGCGCATGGATTCAAGCGACTCTCTCTGGCTTGCCCGGTAACTTCGGGGAGATTCGCCCGTCCAGCGTTTAAACTGACGGCTAAAGTGGGCGATGTCGACATAGCCCAGCAGATTTGAGATATGATCGACATTCAGCGTCGTGTCCCGAAGAAGCCGCATGGCTTCTTCTTGGACAATGCGGGACAAGTATTGCCGGGGCGAGATGCCGAAAGCGTTCTTGAACAGTCGGTTGCAGTGGGATTCGCTAATGCCGATTTGCTTTGCGATCTGTCCGATTAACAGCCTATCCTTGTCCGGATGACCATGATAGATCGGTTGTTTGGCAATCGCTTGGATCAACGATTCGATTTGATGAATGTATTCCCAATGCTTGAGTTTTTTTTCGTCCCGATTGTCCATCGATGCCGACAGCGATAGGCAAAGCTGCGCGATGATTTGAAAGAAATCGGCTTGGATGTTGGCACGTACGGCCATGTCGTAGCGCTCCTCGGAAACGACCCAATTCAACATCCGTTCGAGAATCGACTTAAAGACCGCGCCGTCCGGACGATCGCCCGAGAATAGAGCGAGCCGAGTCGAACGGAGCAGATGCATTAGCGGTCGGTCGTCGATCTCGAAGTGCATGCAGAAGTAAGTCATTCCCTCCGGCGTTTCAACGGTACTGGAGTGAATATCACCCGGACGGATGAGCGCGAAATCTCCGGCTTGCTGACGATAGGTTTTTCCGTTGATAGAGATGATTTGGCAGCCACTATGGACATAATTGATCTCGTATTGCTTGTGTTCATGAGAAGGGTACTCCCAATCCGAGTTGACTTCCCTGACGTGCATCAAAGAAATGTGATGGGATACCCGGAGATCCGGAATGAATTGTTCCGTTACGCTGTTTTTTTGCCCCGAACGGATGCTGTCGTCCATAGCGGTTCTTCACCCTCCAAACCTCTGACATTGATTTAATTATATCGAAATTTAGCTTGATTTGGGTAAATATATAGCCGGAAATGAGCATGGCTCAATTGGAGATGAGATGTTAATTTGGGAGAAAGCGATAAATCTTTAATGCCCATCCTTCCGTTTTGCGGTTAATGATAGCCGAGAGTAATGTTACTATAGGTAGTAGAAAGGCATCTCCGCCTACCGCGGCGTTCCGCGATGCTGCCAGCTTTCAGACCGAAAGGAGTCGAGGATCGATGCATACCGTAATTTTGGTCGACGATGAGGTTTTTACTCGCAAAGGCTTGATTAAGCTGATCGATTGGGAGTCATGCGGATTTCAAATCGTGGCCGAAGCAGACAATGGAGAGGATGCTCTCGAGATCATCCGGAAAGTTCGACCGGATGTCGTGATTACGGACATCCGAATGCCCGTGCTGGACGGGATGGAGCTTATCCGCCGCGTCGTGGAGGAGAACGATGCGAACCCGTCGTTCATTATCATCAGCGGATACGATGATTTTAAGTATGCCCAGCAAGCCGTACGCTACGGCGTTCGCGATTTCATCCTCAAACCGATAGACGAATTCGAAATTTCCGATACGCTAAGAAGGTTAAATGAAAATCTAGGGCGCGAAGGGGCGGAGCGTTTACGTAATGATAGCCTGCTGAACGATTCCATGCTCGAATCCATCGTTCTCGGCGAGGCTTCCGACACGGCAATTGCCCAATGGGAGCAGCGCATGATGCTTCGCGCGAACGATCGGCTGTTTTATTTGTTCGCTGAGTTGAACGATAACCATGCGTGGAATCCGTCGGCCGGACAAATATCGTCCGCGGGCTTCAAAGAAATCGTTCACCAAGTACTTCAACGTATGTCCGGTGGCGAGCAGCCGTTCTATCTTCACGATCACCACAATCGGATCGGCATCCTCGTTCCGGAGCGCGCGTTAGAAGCTTTTAACGGGAGCATCGAGCGGTTCGTCATTCGATTCCGTCAGGCGTTGTCCGTCGAATCCGGCGATCGCGTATTTCTATACGCAGGCGCTCCCGTATCGCGATTGGCGGATATCGGTCAATCGTATATTACCGCTAAGGAAACGCTCTTGTACAAATATATCCATGATGACAATCGTTTCGTCATCTATGACCAAGTGAAAACGGAGAAGGTGAATTACGTAACGTTCGAATTGAAGGAAGTCGGCCTGTTCGTTGAGCGAATGGAAGAGCTGCAGACGGAGAACGTGAGGGCAACCGTGGAATCCTTGTTTCATAATTTCCGCAATGACCGTTATGCTCCGGAAGCCGTCAAGATCACCATTCACCAATATGTACTTGGCATTACCAAGTCGATCCGAGGCATGGACGGAGATGAAAGCGCTCTTTCGTCCTTCGCGCCGGTTGTGGGTTGGTACGACTTAAGCCTGACTCTCGGGGAGCTCAAAAGACTATTCTCCGAGTTCGTCGACGAGAGTCAACGGTACATCGCGGAACTAAGGAAGGTGCAGGTAAAGGGCGGCATTCAGAAAATTCGCGGCTATATCGAAACGAATTATTCGAGTAACATTAGCTTAAAGAGCATCGCCGCTTTCTTTTTCATCAATCCGGTGTACCTGGGGCAGCTGTTCAAGAAGTCGTACGGCGTTTACTTCAACGATTTTCTCTTGCAGATCCGAATAAACGAAGCCAAGAAGCTGTTGCGCCAGTCGTCCGATATACGGATTTATGAAGTCGCGGAGAAGGTCGGATTCAGCAGCGCGGATTATTTCGTCACCCAGTTCGAGAAGATCGAACATATGACGCCGAAGGAATACCGGAATAAATTGCTACCTTCCGACAAAGGGGACAATCCTGGTGAGATTGAGTCTGAATAACGTTCGCTTGCGCAACAAAATGCTCATTCTATATGTTTTGTGCGTCTTCGTGCCGATTGTTTTTACGAATGTCCTCTTTTTTTCCGTGACCACGAATAACGTGAGAAATCAGAGGATGAAGGACATCTCGCGCGCCATCGAACAAATCAAGAACGAATTCAAGATCAAAATCGACGACGCGGTGTACGTTTCGTCGTTTTTTTTCACCGATTATAATCTCAATCAAATTTTGGAGACCGATTACGATAACCCTGCCGACTACGTGGACGCTTACGACTCGTATTTCCGCAGAATTCTGAACACCTATACCCCCGTCTATACTTCGGTCCAGAACATCAAGATCTACGTAGATAATCCCACCATGCTTCATTCGGGAGGCATCGGCAACCTGACTCCGGAAGTGAAGCAGACGGAGTGGTATCGGGCGCTCAATCAGAGCAAGCAGACTCATATCGTCTTCATCCGGACGTCAATGGAAGACTCCAGTACGAGCCAGGGAATGCTGGATTCGTTCAGCGTAGTTCGAAGAATGAATTACTATAACTCTCAGAATCGGTATGAAAAAGTGCTGAAAATCGAAATGAAAACTTCATCCATCCGGCAAATTTTCCAGAACCTCAACCTGCAGGGCAATATTTACTTGATCAACAATCAAGGCAAGGTCCAATATACGACCGATCCGAGCGTCGATTGGAAAGTGGATTCCCCTGACTTTCAATCGCTCTCGTTTCCGTCGGACTCGATTCAATTCGAGACGAAATACGAGAATGTCAGCCTACTGGAAGGATGGCGAATCGTCGGCACGATCTCGGAGGAAGAAGTATTGAAAGAGGTGTACAAGTCCAGGGATTTCATCGTCGTGCTCGCCTGCATTAACATTATTCTTCCGACTCTGATCATCCTTGGAATCACGAGGTCGCTTAACATTCGGTTGGTTCGCATTCTCAGGCACATGAAGAAGGTGAAGAACCAGAATTTCGATACGATCAAAGAAGGAGAAAGCGACGAAGACGAGATCGGTCAATTAACCGGGGAATTCAACCGAATGACTCTGCAGGTGAAAAGCTTGATCGACGACGTATACTTGGCCGACATCCAGAAGAAGACGCTCGAGCTCGAACGTCGGCAAGCTCAGTTGAACGCTCTGCAGAGCCAGATCAATCCGCATTTTCTATTCAACGCTCTGGAGACGATCCGGATGCGCAGCGTGATCAAGAACGAGTCGGAAACGGCCAAGATCATTCATAATATGGCCAAAATATTCCGCACGTCGCTCACCTGGAGCAAGGATCGGGTGACGGTTAACGAAGAAATGGAATTTATCGTCTGTTTCCTCGAGATCCAGAAATATCGTTTCGAAGATCGGTTGGATTACCATTTGGATATCGATCCTGATGTTCGGACATGCATTATTCCCAAAATGATGTTCTTGCCGTTCGTGGAAAATGCCAGCATACACGGGATCGAACTTCTCAAGAGCGGAGGGAGGATCGACGTACGCATCGAGCGGGAAGCGGATGATTTGATCTTCTCTATCAGGGACAACGGAATCGGAATGGAAGAGGAGAAAGTGAAGAAATTTTACGACTACTTGGTAAGCGATGAAGAAATCGGGGAGAGGATCGGCGTGCAGAACGTCATCTACCGGCTGAAGTTGATTTACGGCGACCGATTCCAGCTCTTGATCGATAGCGCGCCGATGAAAGGGACTTTCATTCGATTGCGGATTCCTGTCGATGGATTGTGACGATATATGTTTTTCTAAGTAAGGACTATAGTTTATTGGGTAAACAAAGCCCCTGAAAAATTCTATACTGAAAGTGCTTACAAAAACATAATGGCATGAAAGGGGCTCGAATCGATTGGCAAAGAAATTATTATTGACTTGCATGGCCGCAATCTTGGTGTTCACCGCCGCATGTTCGAAAGACAACAAGAATAACGGAAACAATAACGGGAACAATGCTTCGCCAAGCGCGGTCGACAGCAGTCCGTCAGCATCGGAAAGCACTCCAGCTTCGGAAGCACCTAAGGATAAAGTGACTTTCACGTTCTTCAACGGCGTAGCTAACGCTCCAGACGCCAATATGAACGAAACGACAATCGGTAAAATACTCGAAGACCAAACGGGCGTTAACTTCAAGATGGAACACTTGGTAGGCGACCTGAAAGCGAAAATCGGTACGATGATCGCTTCCAACGACTATCCGGACGTCATCGATCCAGATGCCGGTATCGACCAGCTTCTTGACGCAGGCGCGTTTATCGATCTGACCGACCTGATCGAAAAATACCCGAACATCAAGCGCGTATACGGCCCGTATCTCAGCCAAATGAAAGCGGCGGACGGCAAAATTTACTTCATCCCGTTCTCCAACGTCGTCGGCGGCTATACGCCCGATCCGAACATCAACCAAGGCGCTTTCTGGATACAACGCCGCGTGTTGAAAGAAGCGGGCTATCCGAAGCTCAAAACGTTGGACGAATACACGAAGCTGATCGAAGATTTCGTCGCCAAACATAAAAACGAAGGCTTGACCGGACTCATTACGCTGACGCATGACTGGAGATTCTTCGCGACCTCCAACGTGCCGATGCACTTGGACGGTTATCCGAACGACGGAAACGTCGAAGTCGACATGACGACATTCGAAGCCAAAACGTATTACACGACCGACTCCACGAAGCGTTGGTTGCAGAAGTTGAACGATCTGAATTCCAAAGGCCTGTTCGACAAAGCCTCCTTCGTAGATAACTACGACCAATATCTCGCGAAGCTCTCTTCCAAAAAAGTCGTCGGCTTCTTCGACTACGGCTGGCAATCGGGCAATGCCCGCAATCTGCTGAAAGACGCTGCAAGACAAGATCCGGCGCAAGACGATTTCGTTTACCAACCAATGCCACTTACGTGGGATGGCGGTAAAGACCAACTGCAGGATCCTCCGGGATTCGTTAAAAACCGCGGTCTTGGCATCAGCGTAAGCGCGAGGGATCCGGAACGTATTATGGAGTACTGGGATAACCTGCTGAAAGAAGAGAACCAAGTTCTTAGAAGCTGGGGTATCAAAGGCGAGACGTACGAAGTGGATGGCAATGGCCGCTTCTTCCGCACGGAAGAGCAAATCAAGAAAATCGACGAGCCGTTCAACTTGAAATTCGGCTTCAGATACTATGCTTGGGATTGGCCGCAATACGGCACGAACTCCACGTTGTCCGATGGTAATGCGCTCGCGCCGGGCTACCAGCCTGAAGTATTCCAAATGAGCTTAACGGCGGAAGACAAATTGATTCTCGACAAATACGGCGTTAAAACGTACGCCGAGCTCTTCGCTAAACCGGACGACCGCGTATGGTTCCCTGCTTGGGGTATTCCGAAAGCGCAAGGCTCCCCTGAACAAATTTGGGAAACAACGAAAGATGAAATTACGAAGAAGTACTACCCGAAACTCGTGCTGGCGAAACCGGCCGACTTCGAGAAAGTATGGGGCGATTACCTAGCCGCGTTCAGCAAGCTTGACACGGCCGGATATGAAAAATGGTATACGGCACAAATTAAAGCCGCTATCGATGCTGCCAAGTAATCGATTATAAGTAATAAGCGAAAGGCCGGCTTATGCGTGCTGTTGGCTCGCGCAAGCGGCCTTTCGCTTATTCTAATTAGTAAGGACCGGTCCGGAAGGAGAATGAATATGGAGAGCAACATCGAATCTGCAACGTCTTCCATGGCGTCTGATCAAAAGCCGACGGGACTGAAGCTTTTCTTTAAGAAACTCGTGCAACAACGGATGCTCGTCTTAATGTCCGTTCCTTTTCTCATATGGCTCTTTCTTTTCAAATACTTGCCGTTATGGGGCTGGACGACAGCCTTTCAGAAGTACAGACCGGCCAAAAGCTTCAAGGAGCAAGAATGGGTCGGTTTCGATCAATTTAAGTTTCTTTTTCACGACGATCGGTTTATGCGCGTGTTAAGAAATACGCTTGCCCAGAGCGGAATCAATCTCGTTCTCGGCTTTATTACCGCGATCACTCTCGCGCTATTGCTCAACGAATTGCGCGGTATTTTGTTTAAGCGCATCGTACAGACAGTTACTTATATGCCGCATTTTCTTTCTTGGGTCGTTGCCGCGGGCATTATTCAAGCGACGCTCGCGCCGGATGGCATTATCAATGTATTGATGATTAAATTGGGCATGATCGAGAAGGGCCAAGAATTATTGTTCCTAGGCATTCCCGAAGATTTCTGGACCATATTAGGACTCGGGACCGTGTGGAAAGACCTCGGGTGGAATACGATCGTGTACTTGGCTGCGATGGCTACGATCGATCCCGCGCAGTACGAAGCGGCGGAAATCGATGGAGCGGGGCGTTTCAGACGGATGTGGAACGTTACGCTGCCAGGTATTAAGTCGGTTATCGTCGTCTTGCTTATTTTGAATATCGGGAATTTGATGGAATCGGGATTCGAGGCGCAATACCTGCTTAAAAACGGGATGAACATCGACTATTCCGAGAACATTGACATATTCGTTCTAAACTACGGGATCAATCAAAGCAACTTTTCCCTGGCTGTCGCGGCAGGTATGTTTAAGAGTCTCGTCAGCATTGTATTGCTTTTCATCGCGAATAGTATCGCGAAGCGCGCAGGCGAGAGCAGACTGTTCTAAAGGAGGATCACCGGATGGCAAATTTAGCCACAGGAACGGCACCCAAGAAGCTTTCCCGCAGGAACGCTTCGCTAGGAGATCGAATTTTCGACACATTAAATATTACCTTCCTTTGCTTGCTGATGGTCGTCACCTTGTATCCTTTCTTGAACACGCTCGCGTTATCGTTGAACCGAGCGATGGATTCGATCAGGGGCGGCATCTATATATGGCCTAGAGATTTGTCTATTGAAAACTACAAATACGTGTTTAATCAGTCGACGATATTTCATGCGACGTTGATCTCGATTCTTCGCTTGGTCATCGGTTCGATAACGACCGTATTCTGTTCGGCAATGGTCGCGTATACGATCAGTCGGCAAGACTTCGTGCTGCGGAAGTTCGTCACGATCGCTTTCGTCCTGACCGCGTACATTAACCCGGGGCTTATTCCGAACTATTTGAACATTCGCGATTTGGGCTTGGTCGATAGCTTCTGGGTCTATATTTGGCCGAGCTTGATCGGAGTCTTCAACCTCATTCTTATTCGATCTTTCATCGACGGACTCCCGGAAAGCATCCTAGAGTCCGGGAGAATCGACGGAGCGGGTGAATTCAGGACGTTCTTCAACATCGTTCTGCCGCTTTGTCTTCCCGTTCTCGCGACGGTAGCGTTGTTCACGGCGGTCTACCAATGGAACTCGTGGCTTGACGTATTCTTGTATAACTCGTCTAACATCAAGCTCAGTACGCTACAATACGAGCTTCAAAAAATTCTTCAGAACTCGAGCGCCTCTTCTTCGGCGGCAAGCGCGTTCTCGAATCCGGATGCGGCGGCTAACGCGGTTACGCCTCTCGCGGTACGAGCAACGATGACGATCGTGGCTTCGGTCCCGATGATCATCATGTATCCGTTCCTGCAGAAGTATTTCGTCAAAGGCATGACGGTCGGAGGCGTGAAGGGTTAATCGTTCATTCCAGGATGTAAAGCTTTACCGATAAGAGCTTTCCTATTGGGAAAGCTCTTATTTCCTTATAGCCCGGCGGGAGAACAAGACAAGGGAGAGATGGAAATGAGCGTCAATAGCAACCGCAACGTACCCAAATTGCATGAAACATTCAAAGGAGTTTTCGATATCGGAGCGGCGGTGAACTCGCGTACGATCGTTCAGTCGGGCCGTTTCATTGCCAATCACTACAATAGTCTGACGGCCGAGAACGAAATGAAGTTCGTAAGCCTTCATCCGGAAGAGAACAAATATACGTTCGAATACGCGGATGAAATCGTCGGTTTCGCGCGATCGAACGGCATGAAGGTAAGGGGCCATACGCTAGTCTGGCATAATCAAACATCGGACTGGTTGTTTCAAGACGATCGGGGAAATCCGGTCGACGGCGATACTTTGCTTGCCCGCATGAAATCGCATATCGATACGGTCGTATCGCGGTATAAAGAGGACGTCTATGCCTGGGACGTCGTAAACGAGGTGATTGCCGACGAGGGGGCCGAATTGTTACGTCCCTCCAAATGGTTGGATATTGCCGGGCCGGGTTTTATCGGGAAGGCTTTCGAATTCGCGCACACCGCCGATCCGAAAGCGTTGCTCTTCTACAATGACTACAACGAGTCGCACCCGCTGAAGCGGGATAAAATTTACGCGTTATTGAAATCGCTGAAGGAACAAGGCATCCCCGTACATGGCGTCGGGTTGCAGGCGCATTGGAACTTGTATGATCCCGGGCTGGACGAGATAAGGGCGGCGATCGAGAAGTACGCCTCGCTCGGCTTGCTCCTGCATTTGACCGAGCTCGACATGTCCGTCTTCCGGTTCGACGACCGGCGCGAGGATCTGACCGCTCCGACCGAAGAACTGCTGGAGCTGCAGGCGGTTCGATATGAAGCGGTGTTTAGTCTGCTAAGGGAATACAAGGAAGTCATCGACTCGGTAACCTTCTGGGGCGCTGCGGACGATTACACGTGGCTTGACGATTTTCCCGTACGGGGCCGTAAAAATTGGCCGTTCCTGTTCGATGAGAAGCAACAACCTAAATCGAGTTTCTGGAAAGTGGTGGATTGATGATGAGCAACGGCGCTTATTACACGGGGAAATATCGCAATCTTCTGCTTGAATACGGATACGGGGAAGCGGAAATCGCGGCAAGAGTGGACCAAACGTGGCAGCTCCTGTTCGGGGATAACGAAGCCACTAGAATCTATTATCCGGCGGGCGAGGAAATGGGTTATATGCTGGACACCGGGAATCACGACGTTCGGACGGAAGGCATGTCCTACGGCATGATGATGGCCGTACAGCTTGGACATAAAGAAGTATTCGATCGGCTCTGGAGATGGAGCTATGAGTATATGTACATGTCATCCGGAGAAAATGCGGGATATTTCGCTTGGTCCTGCAATACGGACGGCACGAAACGCGCGCACGGTCCGGCTCCGGACGGCGAGGAGTTTTTCGCGTTAGCCTTATTGTTCGCTTCGCATCGCTGGGGGGACGGCTCTTCGCCGCTGGATTACGGCGCGAAGGCTCGGGAGTTGCTGCACGTCTGCGTGCATAAGGGCGAAGACGGCATCGGTCATCCGATGTGGAATAGGGACAATAAACTCATCAAGTTCATCCCGAACTGCGAATACTCGGATCCGTCCTATCATCTTCCGCATTTCTACGAGCTTTTCGCCCTGTGGGCGAATCCCGCGGACCGTCCTTTTTGGAAGGAGGCAGCCAGCGCGAGCAAACAATACTTAAAGTTGGCCTGTCACCCCGTTACGGGTTTGGCGCCAGAATACGCGTTCTATGATGGATCTCCGAACGATGAACGAGGTTACGGACATTTCTTCAGCGATTCTTATCGGGTTGCGGCCAATATCGGACTGGATGCGGAATGGTTCGGAACGGATGAATGGATGCGTCTGCAGACGCACAATATCCAGCGCTTTTTCGCGGATAAAAGTCCGGAAGATTATCGTCGGTATACGATCGCGGGCGAGCCTTTCGAAGAGAAGTCGCTCCACCCCGTCGGCTTGATCGCTACGAACGCAATGGCTTCGCTTGCCCATTCGGAGGGGCCATTCGCGAGAGCCAGCGTGGAATTATTCTGGAATACGCCGGTGCGAACCGGAACCAGACGGTATTACGACAACTGTCTCTATTTATTTGCCATGTTGGCGTTAAGCGGGAACTTCCGCATCTATCGGTAGCGGAGTCGTTATTTCATAGTGAAAGGTGAGAGGGACAACGATGAATACACAATCTATTGATAACGGCTACGACTGCTGGTTGAACTACAAGTACATTGAGGAGGATAGATTGCGGAATTCGTATGTGGAGAGTTGTGCGCAAATTACCGTAATCGGGGAATCGGCTGTCATGCAGTCGGCGCGACGTGAGCTGTCGCTCGCTCTGACGTCGATGCTTGGAAAAGCGCCGGAATCCGGTTCATTTCCCGTAAGCGACTCGGGGATCGTAGCAGGAACGTTCGGTAGTTCGCCAGTATTCGATGAGCTGGCGCGGGAATACGTAATCGATGAATTGGGCGATGAAGGTTACGTGATTCGCGCAATGGACAACGATCGCCTCTATCTTGCCGCGGCTACGGACAAAGGCGTACTGTACGCCGTTTTCCATTTTATCCGTTTGCTTCAAACCGGGGAAAGCATCGAGGGGCTTCGGGTTCGGCAAGTTCCCGGCAACGGCCTGCGGATGATCAACCATTGGGATAACATGGATGGCTCCATCGAGCGCGGATACGCGGGGAATAGCATTTTTTACCGTGACGGGGAGTTCGTCGGGGATAAAGGCCGCATTCGGGATTATGCGCGGCTACTAGCATCCGGGGCAATCAACGCGGTATCGATCAATAACGTGAACGTGCACCAACAAGAGTCGAAGCTCATCACGAAACAGTTCCTGCCCGAAGTGGCGATCGTAGCGGACATTTTCGGCGATTATGGGATTCGTCTTTATTTGAGCGTCAACTTTGCGAGTCCGATCGAGATCGGCGGACTGGACACGGCGGACCCGTTGGCTCCGGAAGTGTCCGAGTGGTGGATGAGAGCGGCAAGGGACATTTACCGCTACGTTCCGGATTTCGGAGGTTTCGTCGTAAAAGCAGATTCGGAGTTCCGGCCGGGGCCTTTTACGTACGGACGCAATCATGCGGACGGCGCGAATATGATCGCCGATGCTTTGGAACCGTTCGGCGGGGAGGTCATCTGGCGTTGTTTCGTTTATAACTGTTTGCAGGATTGGAGAGATCGCAAGACGGATCGGGCACGCGCCGCCTATGATCATTTTACGCCGCTCGACGGCCAGTTCCGCGATAACGTGCTGCTGCAGATCAAAAACGGGCCGATGGATTTTCAAGTTCGCGAGCCGGTTTCCCCGTTGTTCGGGGGTTTGAAGCGCACCAATCAATTGTTGGAGCTTCAGATTACCCAGGAATATACGGGGCAGCAGAGGCATCTTTGTTATTTGGTTCCGCAATGGAAGGAAGTATTCGATTTCGATACGCATGCCCGGGGACAGGGATCGACCGTCGCGGAGACGGCAAGCGGCAGGCTGTTCGGAAGGAAACGCGGCGGCATCGCGGCGGTGACGAATATCGGGGATGACGCGAACTGGACCGGACACGTTCTCGCTCAAGCCAATTGGTACGGGTACTCGCGTCTGGCTTGGGATGCGGGTTTAAGCTCGGAGCAGATCGCGCTTGAATGGATTCGGATGACGTTCGGGCAGGAGCCAGGGCTGGAATCCGTTATTCTCGAGATGTTGATGAGCTCGTATGGGATATACGAAGATTATACGGCGCCGCTTGGAGTCGGTTGGATGGTTAACCCTGGACACCATTACGGCCCGAACGTGGACGGGTACGAGTATTCCAAATGGGGCACGTATCATTACGCCGATTGCCATGGCTTAGGGGTTGACCGTTCGATTCGTTCAGGTACCGGTTATGCAGGGCAATACCACTATCCGGTAGCGGCAACCTACGAATCGCCCGAAAGCTGCCCGGATGAGCTGCTCTTGTTTTTCCACCACGTTCCGTATACGCATATGCTGAAGAGCGGGAAGACGGTTATCCAGCATATTTACGATACTCATTTCGGCGGAGCGGAGCGGGCGGCGAATTTGATCGCGCAATGGGATTCGATAGCGGAGAAGATCGACGGCCAGACTTACCGGGAAACGCGGGAACGCCTCGTCCATCAGGCCGAGCATGCGGGAGAATGGCGCGATCTCGTCAATACGTATTTTTATCGCAAATCGGGCATAGCGGACGAACTCGGTCGCTTGATTTATTAACTCGGGGAACGAAAGGTCGGATTTCGCATGAAAATGGTGTTCCGATGGTACGGGACGGGGAACGATACGGTCACCTTGAAGCAGATCAAACAAATTCCCGGCGTGGAAGGAATCGTGTGGGCGCTTCACGATGTACCCGTCGGAGACGAGTGGCCGATGGACAAAATACTCGCTTACAAAGAGGAAGCGGACGCGTACGGTCTGCATCTGGAAGTCGTCGAAAGCGTAAACGTCCACGAGGACATCAAGCTGGGTTTGCCATCGAGGGACGTCTACATCGATAACTACAAGAAAACGATCGAGAAGCTCGCGACGGTCGGAGTGAAAACGATCTGTTATAACTTTATGCCGGTATTCGATTGGATTCGAACCGACTTGTTCAAGGAACTTCCCGACGGTTCTACGGCTCTTTTCTATGAGAAAGCCAAAGTAGAAAGCATGGATCCTGAAGAACTCGTTCGTCGGATCGCGAACGACGTCGACTTTACGATGCCGGGATGGGAACCGGAAAGGCTAAAGAAGTTGTCGCCGCTATTCGAAGCCTACAAACAGGTGTCAGAGGAAGGGCTATGGCGCAACCTTCAATACTTCTTGGAAGCGATTATCCCAGTTGCGGAACGGAACGGCATTCAGATGGCGATTCATCCGGACGATCCGCCTTGGCCGATCTTCGGATTGCCGAGAATCATTACGGGGCAGGACAACATCCGCCGACTTCTCCGGCTGGTCGACAGTCCAAGCAATGGAGTGACGCTTTGCAGCGGCTCTCTCGGCGCGAATCCGGCCAACGATATTCCAGCTATGGCTCGGGAGTTCGCGGGTCGCATTCCTTTCGCTCACATTCGGAACGTTCGCGTCTTCGACAATGGAGATTTTATCGAAACCTCTCACCGAACCTCGGACGGTACCGTGAATATCGCGGGTTTCGTGCAAGCTCTTCATGAAACCGGATTTACCGGCTATGCCAGGCCGGACCATGGACGGCATATTTGGGACGAGAAGTGCAGACCCGGTTACGGGTTGTACGACAGAGCGCTAGGCATCATGTATTTATGGGGTGTCTGGGATTCTATGGGTACGAGCCGCAAGGGGGTAGCGGAATGAGTATTCCTACGCACGACAACTTAAGGGGCAAGGTTGCCGTCGTGACCGGCGGCAGCGGCGTCCTCTGCTCCGCGATGGCCATGGAGCTAGGGCGTCAGGGGATGAAGGTGGCGATCCTGAACCGGACGGAAGACAAGGGTCGGGTCGTTGCGGAGGCCATCCGGCGGGAAGGCGGCGAAGCGATATCCGTCGTGTGCAACGTGCTAGATGTCGCAAGCGTGAACGCGGCGTCCGAGCTCGTTCATGAACGGCTCGGAGCCTGCGATCTTCTCGTGAACGGGGCGGGAGGCAACCACCCGGACGGCACGACGACGAACGAAACGTTCAAAGCGGAGGATTTAGACAACGCGGAGCTCCGTACTTTCTTCGACTTGACGATGGAAGGCTTCGGCTACGTGTTCGACTTGAATTTCATGGGAACGTTGCTTCCTTCGCAGGTGTTCGCGAAGCGAATGATTCATCGTCCGGGAGCGTCTATTATTAATCTATCCTCGATGAGCGCGCCGTCTCCGATGACTAAGGTGCCGGCGTATAGCGCAGCCAAAGCCGCGATCGATAACTTCACGCAGTGGCTGGCGGTTCATATGGCGGATGCGGGCATCCGGGTAAATGCGATCGCGCCCGGATTTTTCCTGACGGATCAGAATCGCAAGCTGTTGATTCGCGAAGACGGCGAGCTGACGGAACGGTCGGGCAAAATCATCGCGCATACGCCGATGAGAAGATTCGGCAAACCTGAGGATCTTCTTGGCACGCTCGTGTGGCTGGCGGACGATTCCGTATCCGGATTCGTCACCGGCATAACGGTTCCGGTGGACGGCGGCTTTATGGCGTACTCGGGGGTATAGGGCCGCATGCCAATCCTCGTTCAGGATGTCATAGATATGCTGACGGCGCCTGTCGAAACAACGGTGCCGGATAGCGTTGACCAATTGATCCACGGAGACCCCCATGCCGTCGTCAGGGGTATCGCCGTCACGTTCATGGCGACGCAGCAAGCGCTGGAGCAGGCGTCCCGTCTGGGGGCGAATCTGATCATTTCCCATGAAGGGTTATTCTACAGGCATCGCCACTCCACGCCGATTCTCGTGGAGGAGCCCGTATATGCTGCCAAGAAACGGTTTATCGAAGAGCGCGATCTCGCTGTGTATCGTTTTCACGATGGCGTCCATCGTTATCGACCGGACGGCATTATGGAGGGATTAATCCGTCAGTTGGGTTGGGAGTCATTCGTTAACGAACATCTCTCGGCCGCTTCGATCGTTCATCTTCCTCGGAGCACGGCGGGGGAGATCGCGGCGCATGTGAAGCAAAGCCTCGGAATCGGATGCCTTAGGACCGTGGGCGATCTGACGACGGCCTGCGAGCGAGTCGGATTGCTTGCGGGTTGCCGGGGAGGCGGAGATCTTGCGATTCCCTTATTCGAGAAACATAAGCTGGACTTAATCTTGTACGGAGAAGGACCGGAGTGGGAAACTCCGGAATACGTGAGAGATGCCGTCGGAATGGGACAGGGCAAAGCGCTTCTCGTTCTCGGTCATTTGGAGAGCGAGCAGCCGGGAATGAAGCTATTCGCCGATCGACTTAGGGGCATGCTCCCCGACGTCCCTGTATTTTTTATTCCCGTGAATCCGGTCTTTCAAGTGGTCTAACCTAAGCCTAATGAAAACGAGCATTCATATAGAAGATCGCCCTCGACTTGCGAGCATTGCAAGCCGGAGGGCGATCTTTTTTATTTTCTGGCGAGTCCGAAGCCGAGTTAATTAAATTTAAATATGTTCCGTCTATACTAGGAATAAGTTATCGCCGCTGATGGCCAAAGGAGCTTAAAAATGAGCAGAAACAAGAAAATATGGATTCCGGCAATAGTCGTGGCTACCGTAGCCGTGCTTCTCGTTGCGTATTCCTATTATTTGACGTTGTCGCACGGCGGACAGGAGCTTCGTCCTCGTCCGCCGGAGGGAGGCGGGACGGGTCGCCCTCCGCAAGGCGGGAACGATGGGGCGGGAGGTTATTTCACGACTTTAGGTACGATTTCATTGTTTCTAGGGGCTGCGGGTTTCTCGTGGTTCTGGTTTAAGAAGAAGCTGAAATCCCCTTCCCCGGCGGTACGTTATGTCGGGAAGTTGCTGCATTCCATCCATAAGTTCTTGGGATGGACAACCCTCGTTCTGATCGTCGTTCACGGCATTTATTTCTTGATCGTGAAGCTCCATGACGAGAAGATCTATACGGGGCTGGCAGGCTTGGCAATATTATTGGCGCTTGCCGGGTACGGATACTCCATCAACAAGGTTCGCAACAAATGGATGCGAGCGGTTCATCGTTCTCTCGGGATTATCTGGGTTCCGGTGTTGCTTCTGCATGCCGGAGGATCGGCAATCATGGCCGTCATCTCGGCTCTCGCGGTCGGGGGGCTCGTGTGGGTTTTCGAAAGATCGGCGGTACAAGCTAAGCAGCCCGCCGGAAAAGAACGGTAATCGGATCGACTGGAGAGCGGCTGCGCACGTTCGCTTGACGCCCACATATGATGCCTATATATATGATTCATCATAATGGAGGGTTACAATGATCGATTACTATTATACGCCCGCATACGGTTTCTGGCGTCATCCGGCGGCTTATAAGTCGTTGCGGGAGGCCCTGGCAGGTATCAAGAAGGCTGTCCAAGGAGAACGTGAGGACGAACTGTTCTACGATTACTTGATATCCGTTGCCCCAACGAAGGAAGAGCAGGAGATTATCGTCTCCATACGGGACGATGAACGCAAGCATAATCGAATGTTCCGGCAGATTTACCGAGATATAACGGGGCAGGAAATCACGGCGCCGCAGGACACGGCTTTCAATAAGCCTCAGTCATACGCCGCCGGCTTGCAAAAGGCCTTGTTCGGGGAATTGGGCGCCGTGGAGAGGTACCGGGACATCCGCGCGGGACTGCCCGACCGTTATCACCGAGATATGGTATTCGAGATTCTGACCGATGAACAGAAGCATGCGGACAAGTACAATTTCCTCTTGATCCTTGAATCCAACCGTAAACATTAACGTTATCGACTCTGCCGTATCGAGAGAAACGGTTATTTTTTCCGGCAGCCGGCGCCGTAAGAGAGAGTTTTAGGTTCCGGTTGCCAATGCCGCATCGGACGGGTTTTTTTTGCCCAATGAGAACAATAAGACCAAGCCAATCCCTACGAATAACGTACAAACCAGATATACGTTACGATATCCGAACCATTCGGAGGCGAATCCGAAGACGAGGAACGCGAACGTCTGCCCGATCTTGGAAGTGTTCATATAGAGCGAGGTGGCAACCCCCGGCATGTTCGGAATGAAGTTCTGGAAGTAAGTAATAGCGATGCCGTTAGTAATGGATATGGCGGCCGCGCTGAGAATTTGGACGAGGTACACCTGCCAGACGTTCTGAACGAAGAATAGCGACGCGAAGAAGGCGAAGGCGAACAATACGCCCAGTCGAATCAAGATCCGGTTGTCTATCCTCGTAGCCAATACGCCGAAGAACAGCATGAAGGGAATTTCGAATATTGGCGGAATGCTGAACACGATTCCGATCTGTTCTTGTCCGGTATGAAGAACCTTGGTCAAAAATTGGGACATGTTCATCGAACTGACCGTAAAGGCCGCCGACACGAACGAAAAAGCGATCAGGTTACCGAGAATGAACGGACGCATAATGACTTTTCCTAATGAAATCTGCGGCTGGGTCGAGGCGAGTTGCGCGTTCTGGACTCTTTCGGGCGTGCCCTTCATGAAGAAGAGAAGAACGAGCACGACGATGACGTACATGGCCGCGGAGAGCAGGAATAGCCCCGTGAATCCCAAGTAGATCATGACATAAGCGGCGATCGCGGGTCCGACCGTCCAAGCCAGCGCGAAAAACGTACGGAACAAATTCATATAGAACGGTGCTTCCTTGGGAGGCAAATCGGACTTGGTAAACATCTCCCTGGCATAAGCGAACATCTGGGAGGAAGACGAGGATGCAATTCCCAATACCAACGAAGAAATGACGAGAAGCACGTAATAGTTCCTTGAATAGGCATAGCAAGCATATCCGATCGCGCCGGCGATCGCGCAGAGGATCATAACCGTTCTGCGGTCCATCCGTCCGTCCGATATTTTGCCGATATAAGTGGAAATAATGACGTTGGCGATCGCCGAGATGGTCATGAAAATACCGAAAGCCATATTGCTCATGCCGACTTCATCGATCCCGAAGAGCGAATTGAAGGGCATGACGAACGAAACGGATATCCCGATAAGGACGTTAATGAGAATTAGCGTAGGCCAGCCTTCCAATTGAAACAATTTCACCGCTTGGGATTTCACGCCCGAGATTTTACGCCAGATCGTAAACAACCCCTATCCTCTGCTACTCGCTTTAATATGACAAAGTATTATAGAATGAGAGATGAATTTTGTCCAATGATGGAGGATACGAAGTCATGTCTAGTTTACCTAATTGTCCGAAGTGCAACTCTGAATACACTTACGAAGACGGAAGCCAATTCGTCTGTCCGGAATGCGGCCACGAGTGGCATCCGGAATCGGAAGCCGCCGCAAACGGCGAGGATACGAAAATTTACAAAGACGCGAACGGAAACGTACTCAACGACGGGGATTCCGTCACCGTCATTAAAGACCTTAAGGTTAAAGGCAGCTCGTCCGTCGTGAAGGTCGGCACGAAAGTCAAAAATATAAGGTTGGTCGACGAAGATCACGATATCGATTGCAAGATCGATGGTTTTGGCGCCATGAAATTGAAGTCGGAGTTCGTGAAGAAGATATAAATAATCGCCCTCTACCGTCCAAGTAGAGGGCGATTGTATGTTTACTTCACATAATGGCCGATGAATTGGGCGACTTCGCGGTCGTAAGCGGCCGGATCGTTAAATCTGGCGAGGCCGTGTCCCGCGCCGTGCACGACGAACAACTTTTTGTCCGCGGGGCTGCTCGCATACAATTCATGGACCATTCGGGTCGGAACGAACGTATCGGCGTCGCCGTGGATGAAGAGCGTAGGTATGTTCGATTTTTTGACTTGGGCAAGCGCCGAGGCTTCTTGGAAGGAGTACCCTGCCCGGAGCTTCGTGAGCAGGCTGGTCGCCGGAATCATCGGAAATGCCGGCATGCGATACATCCGATTGAGCTGATAGGCGAGCTGATCCTTGACGGAGGTATACCCGCAATCCTCCACGACGGCTTTGACGTTCGAAGGAAGTCTTTCGCCGCTGGCCATCATGACCGTCGCCGCTCCCATGGATACGCCATGGAGAACGATTTGCGTTTCGTCGCCCGTTCGCCGGATAACCTCGTCGATCCATTTCACGTAGTCCTTGCGCTCCGGCCAACCGAATCCGATATATGTTCCGTCGCTTCGGCCATGTCCGCGGGCATCCGGGATCAGCACGTTATAACCGAGGGATTGTTGGTACACTTCGACCAAGCTGGCCATTTGATTGGCTTGCCCGGAGTATCCGTGCGCGAGTATGGCGGTTTTGTTCGTCGGTCGATCGGCAGTCAAGTAGTAAGCGCGCAGCGTGAAACCTTCATCGGATCGGATGCTCCAGTCCGCGAAAACTTGCCTGTTCCACCATGCTTCATTGGCAGCGAAGGGGCTCTCGCTTGCGTTCCCTTGATCGCCGCCCGGATCTATCTCGAGATCGGGATTGCGGCTTAAGAAGCTTTTGTCGGATCGGGCGACCGCGATGTGATAGAAGTACAAGCTCGAGCCCGCGATGGCAATGAATACGAGGACAATAAGGATCGGAATGAACCAATACACGAGCAACAATCCTCTCTGTCGATACTTCCGCCAACGAAGCTGTTTCCACTATTATCATATCCTCGTTACTCATCTTATGCATACGGGTTTTTTGAATCGCCATACGCCCCTATTATTTTACAAATAATTCAATATTGTCATATGACAGAAGTGATGACAACGCTCACTATGTCGAATGATGCCAACTCTTTATAGTGGAGGAGATGAACGCCAATCGAGTAAATGAGAAGAAAAGAGGAACGGTATGAGACATTTAAGAAAAACGGTGACGAGCCTGTTGCTTGTTATCGCATTATTGATCGGAACGGTTGCGAACGCGGCTGCTTTCAGCGACGTAAGCGCGACGAATTGGGCAAGCAAGCAAATTCAAGAGTGGGCGGACAAGGGTCTAGTCAAAGGTTATTCCGACGGTACGTTCAAGCCGAACGGCGCGGTTACGCGCGTCGAATTCATGGCGCTCGTGAACGGGGGCTTCGGCTATACGGAGGAGAAGAATGTTAGCTTCTCCGACGTGAAAGCTGGATCTTGGGCGGAAGGCGTCGTGAAGAAAGCGGTCGCCGCGGGTTACATCGGAGGTTTCCAAGACGGGACGATGAAGCCGGAGCAGCCGATCAGCCGCGCGGAGGCGGCGGTCGTTCTGACGAAGATCGCCAAGCTGGAAGGTAACGTAGCGGGCGCGTCGGCGTTTAAGGATGCCATTCCGGCATGGGCGAAGGCTGCGGTCGGAGCGGTCGCGCTTAAGGGCTACGTGAAAGGCTATGCGGACGGTACGTTCGGCGCAAGCAAGTCGATTACGCGGGCGGAAGCGATCGTCGTGCTCGATCGCGTTCTGAAGGATCAAACGGCACCTAAACCGGCCGAGGCGTGGACGATCGACAAGGCGGGTACGTACGGTCCGACTGAAGGCAAGCAAGCGGTCGCGGGCGACGTCGTCATTACGGCGGCGGGCGTGACGCTGCAGAATGTGACGATCGCCGGCAAGCTGACGATCGCGGAGTCCGTCGGCGAAGGCGACGTGTTCTTGAAAGGCGTTACCGTGAAGGGCGACGCGGTAATTAACGGCGGCGGCGAGAATAGTATCCATGTGGACGATACCGTATTCGTGAACGCTACGGTAAACAAGAAAACGGGTAAAATCCGGATCGTCGTCAGAGGCGGATCCAACATTGCGAACATTACGATCGATTCGAATACGTTGCTTGATCTGGGCGACACGGTAACAGTTGGACAAGCCGTACTGAACGCGGTCGCAAAAGTGATCGGCGCGGGCAAGATCGCGAACGCGATCGTTAATATTAGCGGCGTGAGCTTCGAGACGGCGCCGACGAACGTGAAGACGGCGGACGGAGTTCAAGCTCCGACGATCACTCCGCCCGTAATCGGCGGCGGAGGCGGCGGATCTATTCCCACGCCTGACACGACGCCTCCCGTCATCGCTAGCATTGCCCAAACGATCGCAGTCGGCGGCGCGATCTGGGTGACGAGCAACGAAGCGGCGACGTTGTATCTCGTGCCGGCTGAAGATTTCGACGGGTCGGAAGCGACGACGAACGTGAAGTTGGAGGCGGCCGTTACCGCGGGCAAAGGCTTGAAGGCGCCGGCGACTGCGAATAAGGAATCCAGAATCGTAACGAATGCCGAGACCGAAGCGAACGATTACGTCGTCTACGCGGTGGATGCGGCAGGTAATGTGTCCAATGCTTCGGCGACCATGGAGATCGTCGAGATGCCGGTTGATATGAATAAAATCAATAGCGTAAATGACCTCGTCGACTTGGCGGATTTCGATTCCGATTATATTTTGACCGCGGACATCGATTTTGCCGAATATAACAAAGATCATGCTAATGGATTGGCTCCTCTGGGTAACGAGGATGAACTTGTTTTCAACGGCGATTTCATCGGAAATGGTTTCGTGATTAAGAACTTGAAAATCGTGAGTTCCGATCGGCATGTCGGATTATTCGGACAAACCGGCGGAAATGCACTTTTGTACGATTTACGTTTAACGGCAGCAAACGTCGAGAGCAATTGGGACGAGAATAATTATGGAACAGTCGGAGGCTTAGTCGGCTACAGCAATGGCGGCAATATTCAACTCAGCTCGGTTTCGGGGAGCGTCAAAGGAACGGGGTACGCTTTTGTCGGCGGCCTTGTGGGCGAGAGCTCCGGAAATATCCTAAACAGCAGCACGAATGTCGAAGTGCATAGCGCTAGCGATGCCGGCGGCTTGGCCGGTGACGTGTACGGCGCCATAGAGAACAGCTTTGCTACCGGTAACGTTACAAGTACGGACAGCTATGTCGGCGGCCTTGCAGGTTATACGACAGGCAGCATTAATACAAGCTACGCAACAGGAAGCGTTATCGGCGTGGATTACGTTGGCGGCCTAATCGGATGTGCGGACGATGGGATGATCAGCAATAGCCATGCTTCCGGCACGGTAAATGGAATAGAGAGTGTTGGAGGCCTTGTCGGCGATAATTATGTCTATATTACGGATAGTTATGCCACGGGCAATGTTACGGGAGAGTTTGGGGTTGGCGGTTTTCTCGGCGATAATTATGCATATATTACGAATAGTTATACCGCGGGTAACGTTAAGGGAGAGTTTGGGGTTGGCGGGTTCGTCGGAGAGAACAACGGGATGGTCGCAGGCAGCCACGCTTCCGGTGCGGTAATCGGGCAAACTAATGTAGGCGGATTGATCGGGAAGAACTCGAACACCGTCATGCAAAGTTATGCGATCGGCGCCGTTAACGGAACGGGAGACAACGCAGGCGGATTGGTCGGGTTCAATGATTCATCGATCAGCAACAGTTATGCTACCGGAGACGTAACCGGCAATACGAATGTCGGCGGCTTAACGGGTACCAACCAATCGGTGGTACAATATTCGTACGCTTCCGGCAAAGTAACGGGATTCGATTACGTTGGCGGGTTGGTTGGATTTACCGATAGCGATACGGTTACGATCAATCATAACTATGTGTTCAGTTCAGCGATAGCCGCAACTGCAACCGATGCCCATGTGGGCCGGATCCTCGGCACGACGAGTCAGACGACTTTCGAAGGCAACTACGCTTTGGGAACATACACCGGAGACGAAGCAAATCGGAATAGTAACGGTGCCGATCTGTCGCAAGTAGACGCATGGAAGCGTGCGACGTACTCGGACAATGGATGGTCCATCGATGCCGATAACGAGTGGGCGTACTGGAACATTAACGAAGGCAGTGGTCTTCCGTATTTGTTGCCTTATATTCCACAGTAGCCTTAATAACAATTCGCTAAATACGAGAACCTATCGCCAGTGCGGTAGGTTCTTGTCCTATGATTGAACGCCGATGCTATAATAACGGAAAGACTAGGCACGATGTAAGATCCTACGATTATAGCGACCGGGGAGCACGAATATATGCTGGAATTACCAGGTTATCGTATGAGGGAGAAATTGGGCGGCAACGGAGAGTTCAGCTTATTTCGCTTGATGCGGCTTGAAGACGGGCAAAGCGTCATCGCCAAGACGACGCGAGAGGCGCTTCCGGATCCCCACGCCGTCGCTGCTTTTCGGTACGAGTACGAGAGGATGCGGGAACTGGACGGCAAAGGCGCGATGGAAGCGCTCGATCTTCTCATGTCGGAAGGCCGTCCCGTGCTGCTTATGCGGGATATCGGAGGAAGCACCCTAGCCGAAGCGTTGCGCGGGCGAGTAGGCCGTGCGGATTTGCGTCTGCTGGTCGGCGTTGCAGCTGCGGCCGCGAGAAGCATGACGCAGCTTCATCAAGCGAAGCTGACGCTGAACGAGCTGACGCCGTCACATCTGTTCGCGAACGCGGACACGATGGAAGTCAAGTTCGTCGACATCCGGAAAAGCTCGTCCGAATCCGCGCAAGGACCGCTTTTTTCCATATCCGACGTCATAGATGACGCTTTGCCTTATATTGCCCCGGAGCAGACGGGGAGAACGGGCGTAGAGCCGGATTACCGCTCGGATTTCTACTCGCTTGGCGTCGTGTTATATGAATGGTTCTCGGGTAGCCTGCCGTTCAAGTCGCGCAACGTGCTCGATACCGTTCATCAGCATTTGGCCGCAACGCCTCAACCACTTTATCATCGCGCGCCCGAACTTCCCAGGCTGGTTTCCGATATCGTCGGCAAGTGTTTGGAGAAGTCGCCCGATGCCAGATATGTCAGCGCCTTCGGGATTCATCACGATCTGCAAACCTGCTTCGAACGGTTGCAGGGCTATGGAGTCGTGGAACCTTTCAAACTCGCAAGCCGGGATATTCCGGATCGCTGGACCGTTCCTTCCCGATTGTATGGGCGGGAGTTCGAACAAAACGACCTAAGAGAGGCGTTGCGCAGAGCAGCCGATGGCGCTTCAGAGATCGTATGGGTGATCGGCAGCGGGGGGGTCGGCAAAACTTCGTTCGTCATGGAGACGCTGAGGAGCGAATGGGACGATGCCGGTTTCTTCGCCTCGGGCAAATTCGAGGCGAATCATGCCGTCAGGCCTTATGAGGTATGGATTCAAGCGATCGAGCAATTGGCGGATCAGCTGCTGATGGGAAGCGCGGAACAGGCGGAGGCTTGGAGGCTGGGCATCGAACAAGCGGTCGAAGGTCATGGGCAACTCTTGCTTGATCTCGTTCCGCGCCTTGCCTTGCTCATCGGTCCGCAGCCCTTCCTGCAACCGCTCGCCCCAACGGAGGCCCAGCGTAGGTTTCAGAAGGTATTGACCCGTTTTCTGCAGCAATTCTTGTTAGGGGATCGTCCTATGATCCTGTTCTTCGACGATTTGCAGTGGGCGGACGATGCCTCTATGCAATTTCTTGGATACTTCCTCGAGGATCGCGAGACGAAGCATCTGCTTGTCATCGGCGCTTATCGCGAGGAGGAAGTCCAAGAACATCCGTTGACGGGGTGGGAGTCCATGCATGCCCGGCGAGCAGTAGGAATCAGCGCGATTTCGTTAAGCGCGCTGAAGCTGGACGACCTGAACCGATTACTTCGGGACGCGCTGCGCGACGATGACGCGAAGACGGACGAACTGGCGGAGCACCTTCTTCGTCATACGGAAGGGAATCCTTTTTTGCTTAAACGGTTGCTTCAAGATTTCGTCGTAGACCGGCAAGTCGCTTTCGACGCCGCCAATCGCAATTGGCATTGGAACATGGACGTAATTTACGAGATGAACGTTGCCGATAACGCGGTCGACTATATTTCCGTTAAACTGATGCATCTTCCGGACAACGTCGCATTTGCGCTTGGCTACGCAGCGATACTGGGCGGCCGATTCGATATTAAGATGCTGGCTTTGCTGACCCTTCGGGATAGGGAAGAGCTGCGCCATTCGCTCGATCGATCCGTCCAGGAAGGTTTTCTCCAGTTGCTCGGAGGAGAGAATCGCAAATATCGGTTTAAACACGACCGCATCCGGCAGGCAGCTCTCGCATTGATTGCGGAAGAGGACCGGATAGAGCCTCACTTGCGTATTGGCACGTGGATGGCCGATCGATTGGAGGCCGAAGAAGATGCGGGCATCTTCGAAGCCGTGAACCATCTGAATCAAGCGCGGAAGCTGTTCGAGATGCCGGAACAACGTCTGCAACTGGCGGAGCTTAACGTTCGGGCGGGCATGGCGGCGAAAAGGCAGACGGCTTACGAGACGGCGCTCGGCTACTTGCGCATCGCGACGGAATTAATGGGTCCGGACGGATGGGAGATCGCCTATTCGTTCACGTTCAAGGCGTTTCGCGAGCGAGCGGAGACAGAGTACTTGTGTGCCCAATTCGAAACAGCCGATCGATTGTTCCGATTGACGCTTTCTAAGGCGTCGACGAAATTGGAGCAAGCGTACGTTTACGAGATGATGATTCGGCTTGCTTCTTCCCAGGATCTATATACGGAAGTCATTTCCTTATCCCGCAAAACGCTCGAATTGTTGGACGTGCGGAATCCCTTTTACCCGAACGCCGCGCAGTCCCTGATCCAATGGCTAAGAGTAAGACGGAAAATCAAGAAACATCCCGTTGAAACGATCTCCGGGTTGCCTCCGATGGAAGACGAAGCCCGCAAGCTTGCGATGTCGGTGTTGGGTTATGCGACCAACGCCTGTTTTAACGAAAATAAACGCGGGTGGTTTTCGGCTTCGCTTCTTATGGTCGAGATGACGTTCGACGAAGGCTTGGCCCCGGAATCCGCGCTCGGTTTCGTCGGATACGCGATGTTTCAATACTTCGCCTTCCATAAGCACGAGGACACGTTCAAGTGGGGGGAAATGGCCTGCGAATTGTCGAAGCCTTATCCGCTGGTGCACGTGAAGACGTTAGCCGCATTCTCGATATGCATCGATAGCTGGCGGCGATACGAGCCGGAAATGCTGCAGACGTTCACCGATCGAGCGGGGAAAGTCGGGCTTGAATCGGGGGATTTGTGGCATAGCAATCAGAGCGTACTGTTGAACGGGTTTATGCTGCTGCAATTCGGTTATCCGATGAACGGGATTTACGAGCGGTTGATCGCCCACTCCGGAGACCTTCGAAGAAACCAAAGCAGCTTTCATTGGGCGCAAGCGACCTTATTCGCCGAGCTTCTCGTTCGGCTGACAGGGTACAGGTCGCCGGACGATCCTTATCCGATAGAGAATGTTTTGGGAGAAGATTACATCGATTCGATTCAAGGAGACCCGGCGGGCATGATTCGGGAGCTGATCTGCGTCTGTCGTTATATTCCGGGATATATCTACGGACGATTCGAGGATGCGAAGGAAGCGTTGGCAGAATCCCTGGCAATCATCGAATCGCGCAAGGACACGTTCGAGCATAGCATGCAATACTTGTACGAATCGCTCGTCTGGGCGCAGCTATACGAAGATGCAGGCAAAGAGGAGCGGCGCGTCTACTTAAGGGGCATAAGCAAACGTTTGAAATCTTTAAGCAAATACGCGAAAAGAAGTCCTGAAAATTATTTTCATAAATACGCCATTATCAGAGCGGAGTATTCCCGGTTGAAAAAGAAATACGGCGATGCCGAAAGGTATTACGAGCAGGCGATCGAAGCGGGGCGCAAGTACGGTCATATCCACGACGTGGCTATGGCGGCGGAGTGCTTCGCCAAGTACGCATCGCGTCAAGGCAAGCTGCCGTTAGCGAAGGCTTACATGGCGGAAGCCCGCGACGCGTACGCGAATTGGGGAGCCGCTCCGAAGGTGGCAGAATTGGAGCGCGAATACCCTCATCTGCTGCAGGCGAAGCGGGAGTCGGGACTGGAGCGCGTCGACTATTTATCAGTCGCGTTATCCGCTCAGGCGTTGTCCGGCGAGATAGAGATGGGACCGCTCTTGGATAAGCTACTGCGGATCATGCTTCGCAACGCCGGCGCCGAGTTCGGGGCGATACTGTTCGAGCACGAGGGCGACTGGACGATAGAAGCTCACGGAACCTCGGAAGCGTTGCGGGTAGCCTCCATCCCTGCGGACGAAAAGTCCGGACTCGTTCCTTCCGCGATCATCGGTTACGCGATTCGGACGAGAAACGAAATCTTGCTGGACGACGCGGCTGGCGAAGGCTTGTTCGCTCGGAATCCGCAAGTGCGGAGCAAGGGACTGAAATCCGTGCTGTGTCTTCCGATCCTCTATCAGAAGCAACTTGTTTGCGTGCTTTACTTGGAGAATAAGTTGTCGCCGGGCGTCTTCACGCCGGAAAGACTGGATGTATTGAAGCTTCTGGCTTCCCAGTGCGCGATCTCCATCGCGAACGCGAAGCTATACGCGGGAATCCAATACTTGAAAAACAGCTTGGAGGAGCAAGTCGAGGACCGGACGCGCAGCTTGGAAAGATCGATGAAGGAGACGGCCGCGGCGCTTGCCGAGGTGTCCGTCTACGAGGAACGCAACCGGATCGCCGGAGAAATTCACGATATCGTCGGCCATACGCTCACGTCTACGCTGTTGCAGATCGAAGCGGGCAAACGTCTGTTAAGCAAGGACGCGGAGAGCGCGACCGCGAGACTGAGGGACGCGCAAGATCTCGTCCGTCACGGATTGAACGAAATCCGCGGCTCCATTCACATGTTAAAAGAAGAGAAGTTCACGGACCTCGTGCCGACGTTAAAACAACTGATTAGAGAGACGGAGCACAATACGGGAGTCGTCGTACATGCCGAGATCGGTGAATTGCCCGAACTATCGACGGTACATAAGAAGGCAATCTATTACGCGCTGCAAGAAGGGATGACCAACGGGATTCGCCACGGAAGCGCCACGGTTTTCCGTTTCGTTCTGGCGACTACCGAATCTCTCGTTAGATTCGCGCTCGAAGATAACGGCAAAGGCGCCGAAGACATGAGGATCGGGTTTGGCTTGAACGCGATGAAGGACAGGGCGGAGCAGCTCGGAGGCAGCTTGAACATCCAATCCCGGCCAGGCGAAGGGTGTCTGCTGATCATTGAAATACCATACTCGAAGAGACGGAATGGGGGGAGCGCGGAATGAAATCGCTGAAAATCTTGATAGCCGACGATCAGTTGCTAACGAGGGAAGGCCTTCGCACGATTCTCGATCTGGAAAATGACATTGAAGTCGTCGGCGTGGCTAAGAACGGGGTGGAAGCCTGCGAATTAGCGGAGAAGTTGCAGCCCGGTCTGGTGCTTCTGGATATCCAGATGCCGTTGATGGACGGCATTGCGGCACTGAAACGGATTAAGAGCGCGAGTCCGAACACGTACGTCCTCATGCTGACCACTTTCGTCGAAACGGATTATATCGTCGAAGCGATGGCGAACGGGGCAAGCGGTTATATGTTGAAGGATATGGACGGAGACAAGATGATCGCCTCGATCCGAGACACGGCGGCAGGGCAATTCATTCTTCCCGCTGCAGTCGCGGCCAAGCTGGCGGCTAAGATAAGCAGGGTTTCGGATCAATTCGAACGTATGCACAGAAACGGGCTGGAACCTATTCGCCTGACGGAACGGGAAGAAGAAGTGGCTAGGCTAATCATGAAAGGATTGAACAATAGAGAAATCGCCGAAACCATGCACGTGGCCGAAGGAACCGCGCGTAACTATATCAGCAATCTATACGGCAAGCTCGAGGTCGTAGACCGGGCCCAAGCGATCATTCGTCTTCAGGAATGGGTTTAAACCGCTAATTTCTTCTTCTTGCTTCTTGCTTATGCTCTTTGCTAGCGTGTATTGGAAACAACTTTTATCTAATTTTTATTTGGACCCCATTGTATCTTTATCTTAGGCGATTACAATTACTCTATGAGAAAAAATACTAGAAACCTTACGATCATCATCGCTAGCTTAGCCATAGCCGCCATCCTCTTACACAATAAAGTCGAAGGAGAAGCTTCTACAGGAACGAAAACCATAGAATCGCAGGGGGGGAGGCCGAACCCTTCGATCAGCATCGTCAATACCGCCCAAACGCCGATTTTGCAAGGCAAGACGATCGTTATCGATCCTGGACACGGAGGCAAAGACGTCGGATCCATCGGCAAGGACGATATCTACGAGAAAGACATCACCCTGCCGACCGCGCTGAAACTGAAACAGGAACTGGAGAAAACGGGAGCGACCGTGATCATGACGAGAGAGACGGACGAGAAGCTCCCGCTCGAGCAACGGGTGGATATCGCGAACGCCAATATGGCGGATCTCTTCATCAGCATTCATTTCGACGCTTACAAGGATAGCTCGGTTTCCGGAATGACCACGTATTACTACAAAAAGGAAGACGAGTCGTTAGCGACGCTTATGCACGATCAATTGTTCGGGCAGTCTATGAATGCGAAAGATCGGGGAGTGCATTTCGGAGATTATCAGGTTCTTCGGGATAATGATAGGCCTTCTCTGCTGCTGGAGCTTGGATATATTTCGAACGAACAAGAAGAGAAAAGAATTCGGACGACGGCTTTCCAAGAGCAAGTGTCGAAGGCAATCGTTAAAGGAATCATTGCTTGCCTAACTTAAAGATTGACGGAAATGACAAAAGCGGCTGATAAGGCCGCTTTTGTCTAGTTATTGCTCATCTTACCCTTGGGACTCTAACCGGGCAAGTTCTTTGCGTACGATCGGCGCGACTTTGGTTCCGAGCAGTTCGATCGCGCGCAGCGTTTCCTTGTGAGGGATCGAACTGGCGTCCATGTGCAGGAAGAAGCGGGTGACGCCGAGGTTGCGGCGCAATAGCACGATTTTCTCCGCGACGTATTCGGGATCTCCCGCGTAGAGAGCGCCGCGCAAGCTATTGGATTCGTCGAACATGGCGCGGTCGAACGTGCCCCTCCAGCCACGTTCCCGACCGATGACGGTCGACTGGTGTTGCCAATGCGGGAAGAGAAGATCGGCCGCTTTGCCCGGAATATCGGATACGAACCCATGCGAATGCGTGGCGATCTGCAGCTTGGAGACGTCGTGACCGGCTTTGGCGGCCGCTCTCTTGTACAACTCGACGAGCGGAGCGAATCGCTCCGGCATGCCGCCGATGATCGCGAAGACGACGGGTAGGCCAAGCATCCCTGCACGGACGGCCGACTCCGGGCTTCCGCCGGTGGCGATCCAGACGGGGAGCGGCTCTTGGACGGAACGCGGGTAGATGCCCACATTGTCGATGGCCGGGCGAAGCCCGCCTTTCCAGGAGACTTTCTCGGATTCCCGGATTTTCAGTAGCAGTTCAAGCTTCTCGTCGAACAATTCGTTATAATCGTCCAGGCTATAACCGAACAACGGGAACGATTCGATGAACGAACCTCTGCCCGCCATGATCTCCGCCCGTCCGTTGGATATGCCGTCCAAAGTAGAGAAAGACTGATATACGCGTACCGGATCGTCCGAAGACAGAACCGTAACCGCGCTCGAAAGGCGAATATGCTTCGTCATTGACGCCGCGGCCGCCAGCACGACGGCGGGCGCGGAGCCTGCGAAGTCCGGACGGTGATGTTCGCCGATGCCGTAGACGTCCAGCCCGGCTTGATCGGCCACGACGATTTCTTCGACCGCGTTACGCAGGCGCTCTGCGTGGCTGATCCTTGTGCCCGTTGCCGGGTTCGGGCTCGCCTCCAGGAAAGTGCTGATTCCGATTTCTATATTCGTATTCGTAGTGGTTTGATCGGCCATTCGTTAGCCCCTCCTTTGTTTCTTTCATTTTACTATATTTTTTAGAGTTTCTCAACTTTAGTAAGTTATTTGGATTCGGATATTTTTGAAGTTTGTCATAGGCTAACGCGCGTGCTATCGTATGAACAAGACGAAGAAATAATAGTCCTGCTATTGTCGTCAATCCTATCGGAGGTGCATTTATGAAAGCGCTATTTATCGGGGGTACGGGTACGATCAGCTCGGCGATTACGAGACAGTTGGCGGAACAAGGATGCGACCTTTATTTGCTGAACCGAGGCAAACGCAACGAACGTTTGCCCGAAGGCGTTCGCATCCTTCAAGCGGATATTAACGACGAAGAGCATGTCGCGAAGCTGATCGAGGATATGCACTTCGACGTCGTGGCGGATTTCATCGCTTTCGTGCCGGCGCAGTTGGAACGGGATTACCGTCTCTTCAAGGGCAAGACGAAACAGTTTCTTTTCATCAGTTCGGCTTCGGCTTACCAAACTCCGCTTTCCGATTATCGGATTACGGAGGGCACGCCTTTATCTAATCCTTATTGGGAGTATTCCCGTAACAAGATCGCTTGCGAAGAATATTTGATTAAGCTTTATCGCGAGGAAGGCTTCCCGGTTACGATCGTAAGACCAAGCCACACGTACGACGAACGCTCGATTCCTCTCGGCGTGCACGGCAGCAAGGGGACGTGGCAGGTGGCGAAGCGAATGCTGGCCAATAAACCCGTCATCATTCACGGCGACGGAACTTCTTTGTGGACGATGACGCATAACAGCGACTTCGCCAAAGGATTTATCGGCCTTATGGGCAATATTCACGCGCTCGGCGAAACCGTACATATCACGTCCGACGAGTCGGTGACCTGGAATCAGATTTACGAGATCATCGCGGATGCCCTCGGCGTGAAGCATAATGCCGTGCATGTATCGTCGGCGTTTCTGGCTGCGTGCAGCAAAGAAGATTATCGAGGCGGACTGCTTGGGGATAAGGCAAACTCCGTCGTATTCGACAATTCGAAGCTGAAGAGGCTCGTTCCCGATTTCGTCGCGACCACGCGATTGGACCAAGGGATCAAACAGACGGTGCAATACATTCTCGCGCATCCCGAGCACCAACCGGAGGATCCGGAATTCGATGTTTGGTGCGACAGGGTTATCGACGTTCTGGAGGGTGCCGCTAAGGCCATTAACGGGTAGGGTCACCGGCGGGGTGCGAGAGCGTGATACGATCGCGGGCGGAGCCCAAAAAGGGAGAGGTTGGTTATCGTGGACTTCGATGTCATCGTCGTTGGCGCAGGGCTTGCCGGCCTCGTGGCGACGGCGGAAATCGCCGATGCCGGCAAGAAGGTGCTGCTCTTGGACCAGGAGCCGGAAGCATCCCTCGGGGGTCAAGCGTGGTGGTCGTTCGGAGGTTTATTCCTCGTCGATTCGCCGGAGCAATGTCGGCTTAGAATCAAAGACTCCCTCGAGCTGGCCATGCAAGACTGGTTAGGCGCTGCCGGGTTCGACCGGGAAGACGACGAGGATGCGTGGGGTCGCCGTTGGGCGGAGGCCTATGTGAAGTTCGCGGCCGAAGAGAAGCGCGCCTGGCTGCGGAGCATGGGCGTACGGTTCTTCCCCGTCGTGGGCTGGGCTGAACGGGGCGGCTATTTGGCCGAGGGACACGGGAATTCCGTGCCGAGATTCCACATTGTATGGGGAACCGGCCCGGGGCTGGTCGCTCCGTTCGAGCGGCGCGTCCGGGAACATATAAGCCGGGGCGCGGTCGATTATCGGCCGCGACATCAAGTCGATCGGCTGCTGAGGGAGAGCAATGGGGCGGTCGTCGGCGTAAGTGGCTCCATTCTGGTTCCAAGCGCGGCCGAACGAGGCGAAGCGAGTTCCAGGGAAGCGGTCGGCTCGTTCGAGTTCCGGGCGCAAGCCGTCGTCGTGACGAGCGGCGGCATCGGAGGCAACCACGATCTCGTTCGGGCGAACTGGCCGAGCCGAATGGGGGAGCCTCCCCGGCGTATGTTATCGGGCGTGCCCGCCCACGTCGACGGACGGATGCTGGGCATCGCGGAAGAGGCGGGCGGCAGGCTCGTGAACAAGGACCGGATGTGGCATTATACGGAAGGGCTGAAGAACTGGAATCCCGTTTGGGACAACCACGGCATCCGCATTCTGCCCGGACCGTCATCCGTCTGGCTCGACGCGAAGGGTCAGCGGTTCCCGGCGCCGAACTTCCCCGGCTTCGATACGCTTGGTACGCTGGAAGCGATCCAGCAGTCGGGATATGATTATTCTTGGTTTATTCTGACGCAGAAAATCATCGAACGCGAATTCGCGCTCTCCGGATCGGAGCAGAATCCCGATCTGACCGGCAAGAGCATTCGCAAGGTGCTGGGGAGGGCGACCGCCGGAGCGCCGGGCCCGGTCAAGGCGTTCATGGAGAATGGCGAAGACTTCGTCATCTCCGACAACCTGCCCGACCTTGTGGCAGGGATGAATCGATTATCGGGCGATCATCTGTTGGATCTCGCGCATATCGAGCGGCAGATCAAGGCGAGAGACCGGGAGATGGACAACGCCTTCACGAAAGACCTGCAGATTACGGCGCTGCAGGGAGCGAGGAACTACATCGGCGACAAGCTCATCCGGGTGGCCAAGCCGCATAAGCTGCTCGATCCGAAGAACGGCCCGCTGATCGCCGTCAGACTCAACATCGTCAGCCGCAAGACGCTCGGGGGTTTGCAGACCGATCTGTCCGCGCGAGTGCTGGACGTATCGGGGAATCCCGTTCCCGGCCTCTACGCGGCGGGAGAAGCTTCCGGATTCGGCGGTGGAGGCATGCACGGCTACCGGGCGCTCGAAGGAACTTTCCTCGGTGGGTGCCTCTTTACGGGGCGGGTCGCTGGAAAGGCGATCGCGGAGCTGTGACGTTAACATTAAAGATGAGGCCCATTCAATTGCGAATGGGCCTGCTCGACGTGCGTTCGGCATGGGAGCAGCGGTGCCGACGGAGGAAAACGGTGTGATTGCGGGCGGGCACGGGGCGAAATCGGTTCGAAAACAACCGACGACCGTCTGTCTCTTACAACCGTTTTCGCTCCCGAGCGAAGCGCTTTCCAAGGTACAATGAAAGAACAATCTTCTCCTCCCGCGCTTTCGAAATGGAATACTCCATACCCCCACACAACCGCTTTTCACACTTCGGTTAAGCTGCCTACATCTAATGCCATTCCGTTCCCGTTTAATATCGAATTTAGGATTCCCTACTGTAAGATCGCGAAATCGAATTAGGATTCCTCCAATGCGGATGCGTCATCGTTATTAGGAGCCGGCAAGATGAGTTGAAACGCAGCGGCGCAAGCCCCGAAACGATTGACGATTCGGAGGGGATGCCGCCGTTTTTGCCAAGCCTGCTGAAAGGGGGTGAATTGTAACGTGGTGCAAGGGGAGCAGCAATCAGGGGCTTCTTTCCGCCTTGAATCGGCATTTTATCTGAATATTACAAAGGAGGTTTCATCGTGATTACGAAGTTTATCCGAAAATCGAGCATGGTTATTTTGCTTGCGGCCATTGTCGCGTCTTTCTTCCCAGCCTCGCAAACTAAGGTTCATGCCGCCGGAAGCGAAGCGTACAATTGGAAGAACGTCGTTACGGGAGCCGGCGGAGGTTTTGTGCCGGGAATCATATTTAACCAGACGCAGCCGAATCTGATTTACGCGCGTACCGATATCGGCGGAGCGTACCGTTGGAACCAGGCGACCGGAAGCTGGATTCCGCTCAACGATTCGGTCGGTTGGACGGACTGGAACAAGAACGGTGTCGATGCGCTTGCCACCGATCCGATTGATCCGAACCGTGTGTACATGGCTACGGGCACTTACACGAACGCCTGGGACAACAACGGCCAGATCATGCGTTCCACCGACCAGGGGGCTACCTGGCAGACGACCGCGCTCCCGTTCAAGGTCGGCGGCAACATGCCCGGCAGATCGATGGGCGAGAGACTTATGATCGATCCGAACAAGAATAGTATTCTTTTCTACGGCGCACGCAGCGGCAATGGCCTGTGGAAAAGCACGGACTACGGGGTAACTTGGTCGAAGGTGACGAGTTTCACCAACGTGGGTACGTACATTCAAAATCCGGGCCAAGAGTACGGCAGCGATCCCGTCGGACTCGCTTGGATCACGTTCGACAAGAGCAAAGGAAGTCTGGGCAACGCGACGCAAACGATTTACGTCGGCGTAGCGGATACCGGGAACAGCGTCTTCCGCAGTACGGACGGCGGAGCTACATGGGCGGCCGTTCCGGGACAACCGACCGGGTATTTGCCGCATCACGGCGTACTTTCCTCTACAGGCAAGCTATACATCAGCTATAGCGACGGGGTCGGTCCTTACGACGGCGCCAAGGGCGACGTCTGGAAGCTCGATACCGCAACCGGAACATGGACGAAGATTAGCCCGGTTCCGAGCAGCAGCACGGACGACTACTTCGGTTACGGGGGCCTCGCGGTCGACGCGCAAAATCCGAACACGGTTATGGTTGCGACGCTCAATTCCTGGTGGCCGGATGCCATCATTTTCCGTAGCACGGACGGCGGAACGACGTGGAGCCGAATCTGGGACTGGAACGGTTATCCGAACCGCACGCTGCGGTACACGCAGGATATCTCGGCCGCTCCGTGGTTGACTTTCGGTAAAACGGCCAACCCGCCGATTCCGTCTCCTTTGATCGGTTGGATGATCGGCGACTTGGAGATCGATCCGTTCAATTCGAACCGGATGCTGTACGGAACCGGAGCGACCATATACGGCTCGAACAATTTAACGGCATGGGACACCGGAGGCACGGTGAACATTTCGGTTGCGGCCAAGGGCATCGAAGAAACGGCGGTGCTCGGTCTGATAAGCCCTCCGACGGGGAGCTCTCATCTGATCAGCGCGCTCGGCGACATCTCGGGCTTCCGGCATGAGGATTTGACCAAGGCGCCGACAACCTATCAAACTCAGCCGACTTACGCCTCGACGCAAAGCATCGACTATGCGGAGCTCAATCCGTCGTTTATGGTCCGCATAGGAAGCGCGGATAAGTCCACCGACGCAAACATGAAATCGATCGGACTGTCGAGCGACGGCGGCGCGAATTGGTATATGCCTAGCGCCGAACCATCGAAAGGCACGACGACGGTCGGCAACGGGCAAGTCGCCGTATCGGCGAGCGGGAACTCTATCGTGTGGAGCACCGGCGATATCGGCGTATACTATTCCAAGACTTCCGGCAACTCATGGACCGCGAGCTCGGGCGTACCCGCGAACGCGAAGGTTCTTTCTGACCGGGTCAACCCGAACAAATTTTATGCCTTCTACGCCGGCATCTTCTATATCAGCACGGACGGCGGAGCTACGTTCGCGGCGACGGCGGCGACGGGATTACCGACGAATACCGCGCCCGGCTTACAGCCGAACCAAGCCCAAATCAGCATCAAAGCCGTCCCAGGCATCGAAGGGGACATCTGGTTCGCGGGGGGCAATACGGTCGAAGCGAAATACGGGTTGTGGCATTCCACGAACTCCGGAACGAGCTTCTCGAAACTGACGAACGTGCAGGAAGCGGACTTGATCGGTTTCGGTATGGCCGCGCCGGGAAAAAGTTATCAGGCGCTCTATACGGTAGCGAAGATCGACGGGGTACGCGGCGTGTTCCGCTCCGACGACACGGGAACGACATGGGTAAGGATCAATGACGATCAGCACCAATATGCCAAGATCAATATGGCGATCACCGGCGATCCGCGAATTTACGGACGCGTCTATCTCGGCACGAACGGACGCGGCATTTTGTACGCCGATCCGGTCGCCGCGACGAACAATTCCACGATTAGCCCGACGAGCGCCACGTTCGACAAGAAGACGGCCAATCAGGCCGACATCGCGGTAACGATGACGCTGAACGGCAATACGCTGAGCAATATCAAGAACGGCACGGCAACGCTCGTGTCGGGAACGGATTATACGGTTTCCGGCTCCGTAGTTACGGTCAAGAAAGCTTATTTGGCCGCCCAAGCGGTAGGGACGACGACGCTCGCGTTCAACTTTACCGCGGGATCCGCCGCGAATCTCGCCGTTACCGTCGTCGACACCTCGGTAGCCAATTCCGCGATCAGCCCGACGAGCGCCACGTTTGACAAGAAAACGGCCAATCAGGCCGACATCGCGGTGACGATGACGCTGAACGGCAATACGCTGAGCAGCATCAAGAACGGTACGGCAACGCTAGTATCGGGAACGGATTATACGGTTTCCGGCTCCGTCGTAACGATTAAGAAAGCGTACTTGGCTACCCAAGCAGTCGGGACGACGACGCTCGCGTTTAACTTTAGCGCGGGATCCGCCGCGAGTCTTGCCGTTACCGTCGTCGACACAACGGTAGCCAATTCCACGATTAGTCCGACAAGCGCCACGTTCGACAAGAAGACGGCCAATCAAGCCGACATCGCGGTAACGATGACGCTGAACGGCAATACGCTGAGCAACATCAAGAACGGTACGGCAACGCTGGTATCGGGAACGGATTATACGGTTTCCGGCTCCGTCGTAACGATTAAGAAAGCCTATTTGGCCGCCCGAGCGGTCGGGACGACGACGCTTGCGTTCAACTTTAGCGCGGGATCCGCCGCGAATCTCGCCGTTACCGTCGTCGACACGACCGGAACGGCAAGCAGCTTGAAGGTCCAAATGTACAACGGCTCGACGGCCGCTTCGTCGAACACGCTTAATCCGCAGTTCAAGTTGGTTAATACCGGAACTTCCGCCATTACGCTGTCGAACGTGAAGCTTAGATACTATTACACGATCGACGGTGTACAAGCGCAGAGCTTCTGGTGCGACTGGTCGACTGTCGGCAGCACCAATGTCACCGGATCCTTCATTGGGATGACGACTCCGAAAACGGGGGCGGACTATTATCTGGAAATCGGCTTCACAAGCGGAGCGGGTTCCTTGGCAGCGGGTCAAAGCATCGAGATCCAAACCCGGTCCTCGAAATCGGACTGGACGAATTACACGCAAACGGGCGACTATTCCTTCGATTCTACCGATACGAGCTACGTCGACTGGACGAAGGCTCCCGCATATCTGTCGGGAAGTTTGGCTTGGGGCGTTGAACCGTAATCGTTAAGCAAGAGGCATAAGCACAAGAGGGCTTTCCCTACGTCATCGCCGATGACGGGGAAAGCCCTCTTGCGCTGGGGCGGTAAGGAAGGGAGTAGTAGATCTGGATGTCGGTTATCGGCACACAACCCAGAACAACATCATACCCGACTTCATTTTTTCACGATCGGAATCCATACTTCGCAACGGTAGTCTTCCGCGGTCGTATCTCCGTCCGGAGGGTACACTTCCATCTCCGGCCCGCCGGAGTGTTCGTATCCCGTGGCGGGGAACCATTCTTGGAAGATGCGTGCGAATAAGCTCTGGATGGCGCCGGGCATCGGCCCGACGGAGGCGAAGATCGCCCACGTGGAGGCAGGAATCGTCCTTAACGCGAATCCTTCCGGAGCCTCGGCTTGATCGGCGGCGGCATCGACCGCGATCATGTAGGAGAAGTCCTCGTGATTAGGTTTCATGTCCAAGCAGATTCCGTACATGTTCTCCCCGGAGGCGATAGCCCCCAGCTTGGCGGCGGTTCCGTCTTGATGGCATTGTTGCCAGAAGAGGGGAATGCGGCGCATGTTTTCCCCGTCCCTGCAAGTCGTCTCCAATATTGAACCGACGACCTTAAAAGCTTCTTTTTCCACGATGCGATAATCCATGTCTTTGTCTCCCTTCAATGATAGGTGGAAGGAAAGGCGGGGGAACGCTTTGAGGTTTGCTCCCGGCTGACGGGCTTCGGACGGCGCCAGACCGTGAATCTTGCGGAATGCCTTGGAGAACGATTCCGGAGAATCGTAGCCGTATTTCAGCGCCACGTCGACCACTTTAGCGGAAGTGGAAGCGAGCTCTTGGGCCGCCAAGGTTAATTTGCGTTTCCGCGTATACTCGGCCACGGTCATCCCGGTCAACATATGGAACATCCGTTGAAAATGGAAAGGGGAAGAGTAAGCCGCTTTCGCGATTTCCTCGACATCCAGACGCTGCTCCATTTTCTCCTCCATAAGATCGAGCGCATCCCGCATTCTGATGAACCACTCCACCCGCATCGCCTCCCTTTGCATAACCATCGTATCATCGATCCCTAGGGTAATCCTGTCATTGTCTGCTCTCTTCGGACAGGTCGTGACGTTAATTGAATTATACAAGGAATGCGTAAACGAACAAACCCCTCCAAGTCGCGACTCGGAGGGGTTTGCTATAGGCTTTCTCAAGTACGGGAACGGATTAGAATCCGGAAGCTACTTTAGCCGCTTCGGCCAAGCCGGCTTCGACGATTGCTTGCGAACGATCCGGGAATTGGTTGTGGCCTTCTACGACGACCGTCTCCACATCTTTGATGCCCCAGAAGCCGAGCGTGTTGCGCACGTAGTTGAGGGACATTTCGAGTTGTGCCATCGGTCCTTCGGAATAGACTCCGCCGCGAGCGTTAAGAAGCGCGACTTTTTTGCCGCCTAATAGTCCAACCGGGCCTTGCGCCGTGTAAGAGAATGTTTTGCCGGCTTGGTTCAGGTAGAACAGGTAAGTGAGCAGTTGAGCAGGAATCGTGAAGTTCCAGAGCGGGAACGCGAGCACGACTTTGTCGGCCGCCAGGAATTGATCCAAATATCCGTTGGCGAGGTTCGCCGCTTTTTGCTCTTCGGCTGTCAACTCGAATCCTTTGGACAGCTTGAACAGTCCGCCCATCATGTCGTTATCGTAGTATGGCAGATCCGCTTCGAAAAGATTCAGCTCGGTAATCTGGTCGTTCGGATTGCTTTCGCGGTATGCTTGAACGAAAGTATCATATAGTTTCACGCTAACGGATTGATCGGACGGACGGTTATTGGCTTTAACGAATAATACATTTGCCATGGGGTAATTCCTCCTGTTGTTTGGAAAATAGGTTGTCGCGATTACTGTGTAACTTCGATCACAGTATACACCCGTCCAAACAACTGAGTCAATGTCAGTTACTTACTTTTTTACTGCAGAATATCCTGACTCCAATAGGTCTTGGAGTGGCCCCGCACCCGCACCCCGCAAAAAACTAACTAGTATTTATCATCTTCAAGGGTCAACGACCTGCAAATACTACAGGTTGATCTCGTAAAACTAGCCTATCTCATCAAACAGCCTGCAAAAAGTACAGTAGGAATTCGAGTTTTGGATGAGAAATGGTGATTGTGCCTACATAAACAGTAGTAAATGCAGGTTGTTCGAAGGAATAGTTAGTATTGGAGTAAACAAGCTGTAGTAAATGCAGGTGGTGGGGGAGAAAAGGCAGCATTTTGCCACAAACACTCCCCTTAAAGCAGGCAGTACCTAAGAAGCCCAAGCCAGCTTCAGCATTCGCGATATTCCTTCGGAATCTCGAGCTGGAAATGACTATTCGGAGTTCACAATCCGGTGAAATCAGTTTATGCTCGAATAGTAGCGCATCGCATGAAGGACAGCGATGATCACGGTAAATACGAAGCCTATTTGGTACGGGATCGCTTAGGATGACCCAGCAAGCGGACTTAAGCCATATGGAAGCGTAAGTCGACCGTGGGCCGCAGAACAAAAAGGAAAGGCAAGGTGTAGCGGACAATGAATATCGCAGTAGATCAACGGGGACAATCCAAGGTGGCCGTCATCGAAAGCCCGGACATCGTCATTGGTGACGTTCAAGAGGCGCTGGATTTGATGGCAACCGTCAACTATGCCGAAGGATGCCATAAAATCCTGCTTAACAAAGCCAATTTGGCGGAGGATTTCTTCGATCTTAGAACGGGACTCGCGGGCGAGATTCTGCAGAAATATACGAATTATCGCGTAATCATCGCGATCGTCGGCGACTTCAGCGGGTATGGGAGCAAGAGTCTGAAGGATTTTATCTACGAGTGCAACCAGGGGAAACAAGTATTCTTCCTGCCGGATAATGCAACTGCGTTGCAAGCTCTTCACGGTCTTGAATAATCCGTAATTGCTAAGGGCAATCTCCGGCCACGGGGGTTGCCCTTAAGCTATGTTCGTAAGGTTTGCATAGGGTTTGCATATTCCTACGGACTATAATATGGTGGAGATGACTGTATCTAAAGAGGAAGTGAACCTTAATGATCAATATTACGATTCCGACGCCGGACGTCTCCATTACCAAGAAGGTTGCGCCGCAAGAAAGCCACATTTACGGGTTTACCGAATTCCACTTGATCACGAGAGAGCTCGGCGGAATTTATATGTTTTACAACGCCAAGGGCGAATGCCTGTTCGTCGGCAAAGCGCGCAAGCTCAGACCGCGAATCAAGAAACATTTTGAGGATTCCGTATCGCCGATCAAGGAACATCGAGACGAAGTCGCCAAGATCGAAGTGTGCGTCGTCGAAGATCCTGTACATAGAGAGATCTACGAAACTTATATCATTAACGAGCTTA
Organism: Cohnella endophytica; assembly: GCF_003628305.1. GTDB lineage: Bacteria > Bacillota > Bacilli > Paenibacillales > Paenibacillaceae > Cohnella > Cohnella endophytica. The sequence goes on from NZ_RBZM01000007.1 coordinate 394,983, forward strand.
GGGCGAAATACAACGTGGAAAAAGTATTGTACAAGTAAGAGGACGAACCGATTCGAGGTCATAAGATGCTGCTGGATCAAACGTATGAACAATACAAATCGATGTTGTTCGGACTTGCTTACCGGATGCTCGGAAGCGTGGCGGACGCGGAGGATATCGTTCAGGACGTATTCGCGCGTTATATCGAGGTGGACCGGGACGGTATCGCAAGCGAAAAAGCATATTTGACGAAAATGACAGCCAATCGCTGCCTTAACCTGCTGCAATCTTCCGCTCGCCAACGGGAGCAGTACGTGGGACCTTGGCTTCCCGAGCCTTTACCGGAAGACGGCCTAAGCGGATTCGCCGATCCGGCCGAACGCAGGGAGAACATCGGATACGCGTATCTCGTGCTGCTGCAGGAACTGTCTCCATTGGAACGGGCGATCTACATTTTGAAGGAAACCTTAGGATTCGACTACCGGGGCATTGCGGACATGTTGGACAAGACGGAGATCAGTTGCCGTAAAACGTTCAGCAGAGCGAAGATGAAAGTAGATCAAGCGTCTCCTGGGCAGGAACGCGACCAACCCGAAGGGCAAGAGGGGGATGCGCGCGAGAAGTTCGTCGATGCGTTCCTTCGCGCTTCGGATACGGGGAACTTCAAGCCGCTGGTCGCCTTTCTTCTTGACGAGGTTATTCTCCTGTCTGATGGAGGAGGCAAAGTTCGCGCCGCGCTTAATCCGATAATCGGAATCGAAAGGGTTCAGGCGTTTTTCGAGGGACTGGCCGCCAAAGGTACATTCAAAGACGGCTTCAAGCGGATCGTCCTCAACGGGGAACTTGGCTTGCTTCTGGAGAGAGATGGGCGCAATGTTCTCGCATTGTGCGCGGAGCGGGAGCCGGGAGGCCCCCGCATTCGGCGCATCTACATCGTGCTCAATCCGGATAAGCTGGAACGCTTCAATCAATAGCAGCCCGGGAACATACCCATCGACAGGCTAATGCGATTCCAAGAATTAATCACGTTGATCGCCATGATGAGATCGACATACTGCTTCTCGTCAAAATGCTTGCGCACGCGCTCGTACACTTCGATGGGGATGCCGGCTTCCGACAGCTTCGTGGCGTATTCCGTCAACTCCAAGACGGCGCGCTCCTCATCGGAGTAGGTCGGGACTTCCCGCCATGCGGGCAGGAGAACGATCCGGTCCATGCTCTCGCCCATCTGGATCAGATCCTTGGAATGCATGTCGATGCAATAAGCGCAACCGTTGATTTGCGAAGCGCGGAGCTTGATCCATTCGTATATTTTGCGATCGATTCCGCTTTTCCCCATAAACTGTTCTAGCCCCAGCATCGCCTTCAAAGCATCGGGATTGGCTCCTCGGTAATCCATTCTTAATTTCATATTCAATCGCTCCTTTTAGGTTTGTAGTCCGTTTCATAGGATTAGACAATCGAAGGCATCTTATTGTGACATTGGGAAGGGGAATCGCTATGAACGACTTGATGAAAACCTTGCTAGCCCAGGAAGAGGAGCTTCAATTCGATTCTTTTACGAACGAGGACGCGCTTGAATTAGGCCTTATTATCTGCCGGATCGCCCAAGAGGAAATCGGCAAGGGGATCGCCGTGCACATCGAGAACGACGAGCACCCTTTGTTTACGCACTACATGAAGGGCACCTCGCAAGGCAACATTTACTGGGTAAACACGAAGAAAAACGTCGTGAACCATTACGGGAATAGTTCTCTGTACGTCGGAGAGATGTATAAGAATCAAGGGACGACTTTCAAGGACGGTTCCGGTCTGCCACTGGACGACTATCAGGGGGAAGGCGGCTCTTTTCCGATTCGCGTACGCGGACAAGGGAAGGTTGGGACGGTTACCGTCTCGGGCTTGACCGGGGAAGAGGATCATCAAGTGGCGGTGGACGGACTTAGAAAGCTGCTGGCGAACAAATAGATAGCGGGTAGGAAGGAGTCGAGGGTCAATGTCTCTTGATCGAAAATACAACCGGATGGATGTCGGCAAGATATTGGCTAGAGTCGCGACGGGGCAAGCCCATGCGGAGATGGTCATTCGGGGCGGGACGTTGGTCAACGTGAATTCCGGAGAGTTGCTCAAAGGAATGGACGTGGCGATCGCCGGGGGCAGAATCGCGTACGTAGGAAACGCGGAGCATACGATCGGGCCAGAGACGGTCGTCGTCGATGCTACGGGGAAATACCTCGCTCCGGGATTGCTGGATGGGCATATGCATGTCGAAAGCACAATGCTGTCCGTGACCGAGTTCGCGAGAGCCGCGCTAGCCACGGGGACGACGGGCATATTCATGGACCCGCACGAGATCGCGAACGTGTTCGGTTCGGAAGGCGTAAGGTTGATGCACGAAGAAGGACAGCAGCTGCCGCTCAAAGTATTCACCACTTTTCCGTCCTGCGTGCCTGCGACGGACGACTTGGAGGATGCGGGCGCGCGTCTGGAAGTGAGCGATATCGAAGAGGGATTGCGTTGGGACAACGTGGTTGGGCTCGGCGAGGTCATGAACTTCCCAGGTGTCGTCTACGGCGATCCGAAGATGCTCGGGGAGATCGAGGCGACGATCAAGAGCGGCGGTGCTGTCACCGGGCATTTCCCTAGCGAAGATGATCGCATGCTACAAGCCTATTTGGCGTCCGGCGTGACCTCGGATCACGAGACCGTCACCCGGGAACAAGGCCTTCATAAGCTTCGCATGGGCATGCACCTGATGATTCGGGAAGGCTCGGCTTGGCACGACGTCAAAGAAGTCATTAAAGTCGTTACCCAAGATAAGGTCAACACCGATAACATCTCTCTCGTCACCGATGACGTAAGTCCGCAGACGTTAGTGGAGAAAGGCCATCTCAACCACGTCGTTCGACGCGCGATCGAAGAAGGCGTTAACCCGGTGACGGCGATCCAGATGGCGACGATTAACGTGGCTCGTTACTTTAAGCTGGACCAAGACTTGGGTAGCCTTACTCCGGGCAAGTGCGCCGACATTCTCTTGATCGACGATCTTAAGAAGGTCGTGCCTTCGACCGTCATAACGGATGGACAAATCGTATACGATGCAGGCGCCTATCGCGTGGAATTCCCGCAGTTCGTCTACACCGATCAAATCCGTAATTCCATGTACGTTCAGCGGCCGCTCGTTGCCGACGATTTCAAGCTGGCTAGCCGTTTCGGCGACCGGGAACTGACTCGGGTCCATGTCATCGGAGCGATCGAGAACAGCGCCCGGACGGAGAAAAGGACGGCAACGCTCCCAGTGGAGCAAGGCTTCATTCAACCGGACTTGGAGCAGGACGTGATCAAGTTGGCCTGCATCGAACGCCACCGCGGAACGGGCCAAATTTCTCTCGGGTTCGCGAACGGTTTCCGGTTGAAATCGGGAGCGGTTGCCTCGACGGTAGCGCACGACAGTCACAATTTGCTCGTGATGGGAGTCAATGAAGAGGATATGGCGTTCGCGGCCAACGAACTTGTCCGAATCGGCGGCGGAATGATCGTCGTTGACGGCGGCAAAGTGCTCGCCCAAGTCCCGATGGCCATCGCGGGTCTCATGTCCGAGAAATCCTTGCTTGAAGTCGTCGAGGAAGTGGCGCAGCTTGAACAGGCTTGGAAACAGATCGGATGCCCTTTGAACGCGCCATTCATGACGTTCTCCCTGATCGCGCTCCCCGTTATTCCGGAAATTAGGATCACGAATCGCGGTCTAGCCGACGTGACGCAGTTTAAGCTGATCGACGTGGAGATCGAGTAGGCGAGCAGAAGCTTAGAGACAAACATCCCACCTGAACAGGGCGACCTGCTAAGGTGGGTTGTTTGATGTGCTTGGGTTTTTCGCCAAACGAATCGAAGAATATTCGCCAAGGCTAAGGAGAAAATAGACGGGTACTCAATCCTAAGCGTTAATCGCTCTGCGGGAGGGAACCTATGTCAACCAGCACGGCCAGTTCCGTCGATTTCTTAGCCGCGATTAAGAAACGTAGATCGTTATACGCCATCAGCAAACAATCCCCGATCCCGGATTCGCGAATCCAGGAAATCGTGGAAGAGGCAGTCAAGCATGCTCCGTCCTCATTTAACTCTCAAACGGGAAGAACGGTCGTCTTATTCGGACAACAACACGATAGGCTGTGGGATATTACGACGGAAGTTCTGAAGGCCATCGTACCGCCCGATCAATTCCAGTCTACGCAGGACAAGATGAACAGCTTCCGCGCGGGACACGGTACCGTACTGTTCTTCGAGGACTTCAGCGTCGTCGAGTCATTTCAACAGAAATTCGCCTCGTACCAAGACCGGTTCCCGATATGGGCCCAGCAGTCGAGCGGAATGATTCAATTGATCGTATGGACCGCCCTCGAAGCAGAAGGACTAGGCGCGACGCTGCAGCATTACAACCCGCTAATCGACGAGAAGGTCAAGGCGGAATGGAAGCTCCCGGAGAGCTGGCAGCTTATCGCCCAGATGCCGTTCGGAACGCCGACCGCTTCGGCCGGAGACAAGGTGTTTCAACCGATCTCGGAACGGGTTAAAGTGTTCAATTAAAGAAGAAACTAAGGGTAGCGGGGCTGAATTCTGAGCCATCGCTGCCTTTTTTGTTTATGGTTGAAAGGCGGAGTGAGCTCCAAGATCGTTGATGCCACTCATTGGGCAAGGCATGAACGGGTCCCATACTCAAAAGATGCAAATATGCAGTTTTTCTCCGCATGCTTGGCCGAAGTAAGCAAATTCCTACGAATTTGCAGGTATTTATCGACAATAATCCGATTTCAATGCTGATTGGGCCAGAAAGCTGCATATTTGCAGGTATTGATATCCAACCGGCCAATGAGCGTATAATACCTGCACATTAGCAGGCATTCCTTGCGGCAGGTACCATCTCAGACTCCTTTGCAGGTATTCCGCGTATTTGGTTTACCGTGGACTCCTTCGTTTGGTAATTGCGCGTGTTTGCTTTCGCCATAACTCCGAAGTCAAAGTAATAACCCTTAATCTCCTATTCCGCCCCAAAGTTAACGTTGACGTTAAGGTTAAGGATGTGCTAAATTATTCGATGCAGGCGTTAACGGATGGCTATTCAAGTCGATGTTTAAAGGAGCCGTGAGATGAGCTTGAGCACATACAAAATCGAAGAAGTCGCCAAAGAATGCGGGTTAACGAAACGAACGATTCGCTATTACGAGGAAATCGGATTGATTCCCCCTCCCGAGAGGAGCGAAGGCGGATTCCGTCTCTATACCGATCAGCACGTAGAGCGCCTTAAACAGATCATTAACGCGAGGGACGTGTTGGGCATTTCCTTGCAGGAGTTGCAGGAATTCGTGGCGATCAGCGAGGAATTCATCAGCCAACGCGACGAGTACAAACACGTTCAAGACGACGACGCCAAACGGCAAAAGCTGGAGGAGCTTGAAAAGACGCTTTCTAAACAACTGCGATTGATCGACCAAAGAATGGAGAAGCTTACGGAGCTTCGGACGAATATCGGGCAACTGCACGATAGGGTTACGACAGCTCAAGCCAACATGAAATCCGATCGGGAGTGATGAGCGAAGTGGCAAATTCAACTAGAAAAGCGGACGTAACCGCGAACTTGACCGAATCCGTCTCGGGCGGCAGTTTGCTTAAACAACCGCGTGCCGTATGGGCCGTGTTCTTCGCGGGAATCATCGCGTTCATGGGAATCGGGCTGGTCGATCCGATCTTGCCCGCGCTCGCCCATAAACTTAAAGCATCGCCTAGCGAAGTCAGTCTGTTATTCACGAGCTATAACGCCGTTATGGCCGTCGCTATGCTCGTTACCGGCATGATCTCGTCGCGGATCGGCATCAAGGGAACGCTGCTGGCGGGCGTCGTCATTATCGCGGTGTTCTCGGGACTCGGCGGCGCATCTAACGGGATTTGGCAACTGGTCGGTTATCGCGGCGGTTGGGGATTCGGGAACGCGCTGTTCGTGGCGACCGCGCTTACCGCCATCGTATCCTTGTCGAAGAGCGGCGTGACCAAAGCGATCATTCTGTACGAAGCCGCCATCGGGTTAGGGATTTCCGTAGGCCCTCTGCTCGGCGGGGAATTGGGGTCGATCTCCTGGCGGGGTCCTTTCCTTGGCGTGGCTGCGCTTATGGTCGTCGCGTTTATTGCGATTATCACCTTAATGCCTAAGTCGAGCGGACCGCGGGTTACCAAGACAAAGACCTCTATCATGGACCCTTTCCGCGCCTTGAAACACCGCCCGCTCGTCGTTTTCGGAATGACGGCTTGTTTTTACAATTTCGGTTTCTTTACCCTGATGGCTTACGCGCCGTTCGTCATGGGATTGGATGAGCACGGTCTGGGCTATGTATTCTTAGGCTGGGGCATTCTGCTGGCGATCACTTCGGTGTTCATGGCTCCGAGGCTTCAAATCAAATTCGGAACCGTGAAGTCCATGGCCGTCATGCTGACTTTATTCGGATTGACGCTTCTGGCGATGGGAATCTGGACGAATACGCAATGGGTCATTATCGCGGCGGTTATATTCGCCGGCGCTTTGCTCGGCAATAACAACACGTTGATCACGACCGGGGTAATGAACGCGGCGCCGGTCGAACGATCTACCGCATCGGCTGCGTATAGTTTCCTGCGTTTCCTCGGGGGAGCGATCGCTCCTTATTTCGCGGGCAAATTAGGGGAATGGTTCAACCCTCACGTTCCGTTCATCGTGGGCGCCGGATTCGTGCTCGTGTCGGTCCTCTTCATCTTGATGAATCGCAAACACGTAGAACATGTAGACAAAGCTCCCGCGCATTAAGCCGTCACCAACAAAAAAGTTACTGCTTGCTTGAGACTTATTCCCTGTATGGTGACACCCCTCACACTATTAAGAAAAAGCTCTTTCTCCTAAAAGGTGAAGAGCTTTTTCTACATGAAAGGAATAAAATATAAGTTATGATTCCAGTACGAATCTCATATTAAAAGAGGGGTTTCTTTTGCGAAAAATGTTTAATATCTTATTAATTATTTCTATCTTCTGGCTCCCGGCGTGTTCATCTTCAAAAGATTCCCCTAGCTTGGAAAGTTCGATAAAGCCCGTTGGAGAGTTAACGTCCATGCAGACGGCCCAATATGTAATCGGGACGACCAGAGTGCAACCTGAGCTTACGAATGTTTATTATGAACAAGCAGACTTGACTGTGTGGCAGAAATGGCTTGAGGGAGCGGCAAAACCGCAAGTGTTTCCGGAAGATAAAAGCATGAACATAATACAAGTCGTTGCTTTTTATTATGAGGTCAAGGGACAGGCAATGAGAACCGACAGCTATATGCTTGTTACATTTAAGGATGGCACTCTCTACATGAAGCAAATTCAGCCACCGAATAAAATTCAAGATGTGGATCTTTATAACGAATCTGAGAACGATTTAATTATTCGTCGTGCAGGCATGGATGGTTGGTGTCTAATGGGAGATACACACGATCTTTTGTAATAAATGTCGAATTCAACAAGGACACTCCTTATAATTGGTCATCTATTGGGCGTGAAAACCAGAGAGCTTAATCAATTACCTTTTTATGTACATCCAGTTAGGAGGTAGTTCGCTATCCTTGATATGTTCGTAACTTAAAATCGATACCTTTCCAGCATTGTCTATTTGAAATTTCATTTTATCTATACCTACATCAAGATGAGGACCTACATACGGAATTACCGTAACGACCACATCAATGTGTGAATCAAAGCGTTCGATCTCCAAGCGGTTACCGCCAAGATAGGGTGCATATTCAGGCGTTACAGTTAACTTGGCACTGTAATATTTTTCGATTTGAGCTTGAATTTCTGGTGCTAATAGGGTCAATACCAATCTTTGGCAAGGAGCATTTGTAGGTGTTGCATTAGCATGAGGAGCAAAAAATATAGAGCAGAAAAATGGAATTGCATATATTGTTATTAATTTAATCATCATTTCACCTCATGAAGTTAATTTCTCCACAACCATGAAATGTTAATCAATGTTCCGCAGGTAGGGATAGCCCCTTCGCGTTGTCAAGATCGCGCATTGTCCGTTTTTCCCTATTGATCTATGATGATCCTATATAGAAAGAGCCAAGAGGAGGAATTGACGGATGAGCTTCGCCGATAAGTATGCGGAAGAGATCGCCGAACTATTCTCGGCAGCGACAACGGAGACGACTGCGTTTCCTGCGCCTCTGAACGGACTGGGTCTTGCGTTGCTGGACAAGCTCAACCCGCTGACGAGCGGGGCGGGGACTAATTACATCGCATTTTTGCTACCGTATTGGTTACGCGAGCAGACCGCATGCTCCGGCGTATTGTGCCGCGACTTGGCGATCGGTAACGTGTTCGCGATGGTTCATTTCTTCTTGCTGGATGACGCGATGGATTCGGAAACGGGAGTAGGCGGGCTACCGGCCAGAGAGGCGCTCGCTCTCGGACAACTGTTCCAAGCTGCCTTTCAGCGGCGGTACGGGCGTCACTTCGCTGCGGATTCGCCTATATGGACGTATTATCGGAGATATCTCGAACAGTGGGCATCGGCCGTTTCGCAAGAGGGCGCGCTTCCCGCCGATCCGAGCGATTCCGCGAGGCTTGCCGCCAAATCGGCTCCAGTGAAGCTATGCGCCGCAGGGATGTTGCTTTTGTCCGGACAAGAGCAACGTATTCCCGAGCTGGAACAAGCGATCGATCTCGTGCTTGCCACTTTGCAACTATCCGACGATTGGACGGATTGGAACGAGGACTTGCAGGATGGGGGCCATGGCAACGCGTTCCTTACCATCGTGAGGGAAACCCTTGGCGTGGAGCCCGACCAACCATTAGAAGAGCGTTCGGTAAGACGGGCGATCTATCGAGCAAATGCGTTGGAAGGGTTATCCCGCATCGCTAGGAGCTACGGAGAACGCTTGATGACCCTGGCCAACGTGCCGGAACGGCTCCTTGAGATGCAAGAGATGCTACAGGTAGGATTGGAGAAAGATGCTTCCGATGCGGAGAGGAAGACGAATGAACTGGCATCTGAGGGCGGATTGTCCTATATTTTGTCGAAATTCGCAACAAAATGAGAGATTTAGACTGGGACACGTGATATGATAAGGGAGTAATTCATCCACTTATTGGAAGGTTGTGTCCGAATGTCGTTGGAATCATTGAAGGTACAGATCATCAAGAAAGCTTGGGAAGATCCCGCGTTCAAGAAAAGCCTTCTAGCCGATCCGAAGAAGGCGATCGGCGAAGCGTTCGGCGTGGAGATTCCTGAGAAAATCGAGCTGAAAGTGGTTGAAGAAACCCCAACCTTATTCTATCTGGCAATCCCTCCTCAACCCGAAGAAGTAGAGGATGGCGCGTCAAACGTTCAACTCATCTGGTAGAACGATATCTTGAACGGTTAGCGGGAACCGAATGGTGAATTCGGTTCCTTTTCCTTTGGCGCTCCGTACTTTTATCGTCCCCTTCATCACTTCGATAATCCGGTAGGTTACCATCAGCCCGAGACCGGTTCCCTTCGTCTTCGTAGAGAAAAAAGGCACCCCCAGCTTGGCGACCTCGTCTTCTTCCATACCTTGCCCGTTATCCGAGATCCGTACGACGGCTTCGTCCCCTTCCGCGATCGCTTGGACCTCAACGGTGCCGTCCTTCCCGATCGCCTCGATGCTATTTTTGATCATATTGATCAAAGCTTGCTTCAGCTTGGTCGAGTTTCCGTAGATATATAAGCTGTCTTCCGCCCGGCACGAAAGGATGCCTCCGTGCATGGCAGCCATCGGAATCATGATGGCTTCTATTTTCCGGATTTCCTTGGTGAGATCGAGTAACACGATATTTTCCAGCTCCGGCTTAGCGAAGGTCAGGAAATCGGTAATAATCTCCGAGGCGCGGTCTAGCTCGTTCGTCGCCAATTCGAAATACGGCTTGTCCTTTTCGTCGGTTCTGGAAGCTAGCAATTGAAGGAAACCTCTCGTGACCTGCAGCGGATTTCGGACTTCATGCGCGACCGAGGCGGCGAGATCGCTGATGATTTTCAGTTTCTCCGAGCGTTGCAGACGGTGGTTATACAGTTCCAGTTCCTTGGAATACGTCACGAGCTTCGCATAGTCGGCCGATATGCGCCTCGCAAGAATGATGACGAGCGCGATCATCATGAAGATGACGCCGAATTTCCAGAGGAACAGCACGTATCTACGCTCGGACAAGTAATAGAAAATAAGATCGAGGATACCGGACAAGGCGAGCAATAAAATCCCGATCGAGAGGATGATGGCGTTCTTATTGCCTCTGACCGCGTTAACGATCGTCAAAGTAATAATAAGGAGCAACTGGACTAGGATAAAGACGCTCATAATGACGATGGAAACCAAATAGTACATTTCGTAGAAACGCTTCATATCCGTGGCGTAGATCGCAAGGCAGACGACGCAGATTCCGGAGTAGATCGTTTGCGCGTGACGGAACTTCGTGAAGAAGCGATACTGCCCTTCGAAAACCTGATCGATGTAATAATTCAATGCGGGAAACAGCACGAATAGAGATAGGTCGAACAATCGCAGCATCAGGCTGCCGTATTGCTTGAAATAAATATAAGGAAGCGGGGAGTATACGACGATAAGCGTTCCCGTAGTTAACGCGATAAGGCAGAGGGATATCCAAGAGCGCCTTTGGTTACGACGCAAATAACCCGAACAAAGCAGCATGATCAACGCCAGGAACGCGATCGAAGTCCCCAGCAGGAGATCGGGTAATTCGCGCGTGACGAACCGCTCGGATAAGCTATGGAAATCGCCGATTCGAATGTCGCTGATAATCCCGGCGCGTTGGCTCGTCGTTACGATCCGAAGATCGAATTGCCTGTGCTCGGATGAAGGAGTAAACGACATAAGAAGCTTGTTCAGATCGACGGTCAGACTGCGTTTCGACTCGTATAGGAGCTTGCCCTTCTCATAGACGGATAGCTCCAACCCATATAGCCGGTCGATGAGCAATCCCGGGCGCTGCCAATCGTTCGTCGGCGGGACGTCGATTCGTACCCACATCCCACGGGCGTGTTCGGCGAGACCGGTTTTGGAATTCCCGTTACCCGAATGGTTCCAAGCTCCGTCCGCGGGCCGGGTGGCTTCAAGGGATTCGGGAGTATCCAAGATCCACTGGACTTCCCATTCCCGGATGACGACCGGTCCGCGAATGTCTTGGGCAAAAACTTGCTGAGGCAGCAAGAGGTAGAGCGTGATTATAGGGATAAGGAAACGAAAAATTCTAATGTTAGCCATCTGTTTTATCGCCACCTTGTAACTGCCCGGACTTGGCACAATACTAGAGGAGATTCGACAATTTTTTACAGATCCCTCTAATTATTCATAAGAACTTTTGAATAAACATAGTTCTTTTTTCCTTCTTGGGGCAGGTTAAGACGAGGAAACGGAGCATAGATCCTACCGAAAGGGGATGCGAATGAACCAACGCAACGATACGGCGACGGGGCGGCTGGACGGACAGATGAGGCTGCTACTAGCGGTAAACGGTCTGTTTGTCACGGCGAGCGCGCTTTCCGGCACCTTCATCGGCGTGTACCTCTGGAAAGCAAGCAAAGATTTCGTGCTATTGGGCGCGTTTACGTTGCTTACTCATTTCTTGATGGCCGCAACGTTCTGGCTTGCCGGCAAAGGGGTCAAGGAAGGCAATAAGATGGTCTATTTCCGAAGCGGCATCGGCGTATCCGCTTTGTTCTATGCGGCCGTGTTGCTGCTGGGATCGAACGCGATACATTACATAGCTCTGCTCGGCATCGTCCAAGGAATCGCCAACGGCTTATTCTGGCTAGGCTTCAACGTCATTTACTTCGAAGTCACGGACGCGGCGAACCGGGATCGCTTCAACGGGCTCGCGGGCGTTGTCGGTTCGGTCGTCGGGATGCTCGCGCCGTGGTGCTCGGGGTACGTAATCTCGAGAATGTCCGGCGAGACCGGGTATCGGATGATCTTCATGATCTCTCTCGGTTTGTTCGTGGCGGGCATTGCCGTCAGCTTTTTTCTTCGTAACCGGAAGACGGAAGGAAGCTACGATTGGCGCTTGCCGGCGAGAATATGGATCGGCCCCCGGACGCCGTGGCGTCCGGTCTTCTGCGCGTTGGCCGCTCAAGGACTGCGGGAAAGCGTATTCGGCTTGATGATAGGCTTGCTTGTTTATATCCAGACCGGAAGCGAGATGAAGCTGGGTAACTTCGCGCTCATTACGTCGGGCGCGGGGTTCGTCAGCTTCTACGCGACTGGCCGGTGGCTGAAGCCCAAGTGGCGCCCCCGGGGCATGCTCGTTGGAACGATCGCCCTCACGGCGATGATATTGCCGCTATTCTTAGGAGTCAGCTTCGCCGCTCTGCTCGTATTCGGAATCGGAACGGCTTTGTTCCTCCCGTTGTACTTCATTCCGATGACGTCAGCCGTATTCGATCTGATCGGCATGGACGACAACAGCGCGCGGCACCGGGTCGAATACGTGGTGCTTAGGGAGCTGGGACTTAACGCGGGGCGGATTATCGGGATGCTTGCGTTTATAGCGATCATCTCGGTAAGCCGCGCGCCTATAGTCATGACTTGGACATTGTTTGCCATAGGGAGCTCGCCGATAATCAGTTGGTTGTTCATGCGAGGGCGGTTAACCTTCCGTCATTCCCCTTCGTAAATTAACCTTGGAGGTCAATCATATGAAAATCGGAATTATCGGAGCAAGCGGAAAAGCAGGATCGGAGATCTTGAAGGAAGCGGTATCCAGAGGGCATGAAGTAACCGCGATCGTTCGCGATGCCGCGAAAGCGCGCGATCCGAAAGCGGCCGTCATCGAGAAGGATGTATTCGACCTGACGGCACAAGACGTTAGCGCCTTCGACGTAATCGTCAACGCGTTCGGAGCGGCACCCGGACAGGAGCACCTTCACGTGGAAGCGGGGCGGAGGTTGATCTCCGCTATGCAAGGCGCCCCTTCGACTCGCCTGATCGTCGTCGGAGGAGCGGGAAGCCTATACGTAGATGAAGCCCAAACCGTTCGTTTGGTCGACACGCCGGAATTCCCGGATCTGTACAAACCGACCGCGCTTAATCAAGGTCAGAACCTCCAAGATCTGAAGAACGCCTCCGGCATTCAATGGACGTTCGTTAGCCCTGCGGCATTCTTTAATCCCGATGGCCCGCGCACGGGTTCTTACCAGCTCGGCAAAGATAACCTAATCGTGAATTCCAAAGGCGAAAGCCATGTAAGCTACGCCGACTTCGCAATCGCGATCGTAGACGAGATCGAGAATCCGCAGCATCTTAATGCTCGCTTCACACTCGTGTCGGAATCGGCGTAAGCGAGGAGCCAAGCAACGTCGCGATTGATTGCTTTATCCAAAGGGAATGGTCCCGGAGATCGACGATTAGTCGGTTCCGAGACCGTTCCTTTTTTACGTATGTGCCCGTGCCTGCGGAAAAAAGGAAAAATATAGCGCGCCGTCGAAAAATACTAAACAAGCAGAATGCGATATAGATGGGGGAACCGGACACAATTGAGACGCACGGCGACGGGATGCATACTGATAGCTTTCATGGTTTTTACTAGCGCTTGCGCTTTTTCGAATGATAGCCCGACCGATCCGGTAAGGATGCTTGCGGAGAAGAAAATCGCCGAATACAACCAAAGCGGGTACGATTTGATTAATCAAGGAGATTACGAACGCGCGATCTCCAATCTGAATGTAGCGATAGACGAGATCTATGAGCTCGAGCCGACGCTCAAAAATCTAGACAAAGAAGTGGAAATGCCGGAACTGATGGATTCGCCTTTTAATAATCTGAGTTGGGCATACAACGAGATGGGCAATTACGAGGAAAGCCTGAAAGCGATCGATAAAGCGCTGTTGATCTTGCCGAACACGGAATACGAATACGTAAATAAAGGGAATGCCTTGTACGGCTTGAACCGGGGCCATGAAGCGCTGGAAAGCTACGAGATGGCGATCAGCGTGAACGTCAAGCTTGCGAATGCTCATTACGGCAAAGGCATGGTTTTGTACGACGACCGCAAGTACGAAGAAGCGCGGAATGAATTCGACGTTTGCTTAAGCCTGGAGGCGAACGATTTCGATGCCGCGAAAATGAAGGTGCGCTCTCTTGTCGCCCTGCGTCAGGAAGAGCAAGCGAAGGCGTTTGCGGACGACTTGGTGGCGAAGAACGCGCATCTTTATGCTGCTTACGAGGTGAAGTCGGCCGCCTTAGCCGCGATCGGGAATTACGAGGATACCCGGACATTCTATGAATCGATGGACAAAGAGTTCCCAGACCGACTGGAAGCCGGACAGCAACTCGGCGATCTCTATTACGATTACGGGCATTACGATCAGTCGTTAGCCCAGTACAAAAAGCTGCTGACCCGGCACTCGGACAAGATGAGCGTGTATAAGGGAATTATTAAGAGTTACGGGGCATTAGGGGATATGGACGGCGCCTTGTGGAACTTCAAGCAGGCGACGAAGCGCGATACTGCCGATGCTGGGCCGTTTGTCGCGATGGGAGATTTGTACCGGGGGCGTACCGACTATATGGAAGCCGTCCGTTATTACGACGAGGCGCTTCGTTTGGACTCCGGGAACGAGACGATCTACATCGATAAAATAAGCGCGTTATACAACGGCAAGCGTAATTCCGAATGCGCGGCATTCGGTCAAGAGGCTAGACAGTTGTCGGCGATGCGTTCCGACCTAGCTTGGTTTACGGGACAATGCGAGCTGGAGCTCGGGCAATACGATGAAGCGATCGGCGATTTCAAGCGCGCGGTCGAGATCGACCCGAACGATCACGAGGCGTTATCCTCTATCGCGCGCGCTTATTTGTTCCAAGGCAACGACGCCCAAGCGAAGAAGTACAGCGACGAGAGCTTGGAACTGAGCCCGGACGACTCCGCGGGTCAATTCGTAAAAGAAGCATTGCTTACCAAAGCTAAGCCGCTTGGGGAGCAGGTTCGGTTGTTTTTCGGGAATAATTACTTGTATAGCGATGAAGGGGACGGCGGCAAGAAGACGAAGCCGTTAGCCGGACTGGACAAAGCCGGTCTGACGACGAGAGAAATCGCCGAAGCGGTTGACCGGGCGCGGAAAAAGGACGACCCGTTTACGTTTACTCTCTACGGCGGAGAATACGATCAGTTCTCCGACGGGATGGAGAGCGGAGTTACATACCGGGAAGAGGGCAACACGAGTTATATTCGGGTCGATAGCTTCGAGAGCAACACGGATGATCGGTTCATCGAAGCGATCGACCGGATTCCCGATCCGGGCAAGCGGACGCTGGTTATCGACCTGCGCGGCAACTTCGGAGGATTGACCGACAGCGCCAACCATATGGCGGATGCGCTTCTCCCTCAAGTCGTCGTAAGTACGCTCATTCGCAAGGATGGCTCGACGGAAAATTATTATTCCGACGCCTCGCGCGTCGTTTTCAAGAAAATCGCCATCCTGGTAGACGAGAACACGGCCAGCGCGTCCGAGTTGTTGACTTTGAGCTTGAAGACTTATCTGAATAACGTCACGGTGATTGGCCGCAACACTTTCGGCAAAGGCGTCGGGCAACAAGTATTCGAGGACAAGCCGCATAAATTAATGGTGTTCGTCGTTAACTTCTATTGGAACGTTCGCCAGACGAATATTATGGGCACGGGCATTAAGCCCGATATTTACGTGAAAGGCGATAAGCTGGAGAGCTTTATGGCGGCTGTATAGAATCGGATGGAAAGAAGAATACGTGTTTCGAGAGGGCACCTTCCGCGAGGTGCCCTTATTCTCGTCGCATTCCGAGGCCTCTCCACTTGTTTAACCGAAAAGATTCTGGGACAATAAGAGCAACATAACGAAGAAGTAGCGGAAAGAGGACGACGAAATGAACAAACAATCCATCTACGGGCTGACGTTCGAGCAGCTGACGGCATGGTTGATAGAGCACGGACACAAAAAATCGCGGGCATCCCACGTGTGGGAGTGGCTGTATCGGAAGCGGGTTACGGATTTCTCCGACATGATCGACGTGAACAAGGAGTGCTCGCAGCTTCTTTCCGAACATTTTGCCATTCAGACGCTGACGGAGCATACGAAACAGCAATCCGCGGACGGTACGATCAAGTTTCTGTTTAAGCTGTACGACGGCAACTTGATCGAAACCGTATTAATGAGGCATAAGTTCGGTTTGTCGGTGTGCGTCACGACGCAAGTCGGCTGCAATATCGGCTGCAGCTTCTGCGCGAGCGGCCTGTTGAAAAAAAGCCGAGACCTCTCCAGCGGGGAGATCGTAGAGCAGGTCATGAACGTGCAGCACCATCTGGATCAAGCGGGCGAAGGGGATCTCGTGAGCCACATCGTGGTCATGGGAATCGGGGAGCCGTTCGATAATTTCACGAATCTCGTGGATTTCCTGAACGTGGTCAAGGATCAGAAAGGTTTGGCGCTCGCGGCAAGGCATATTACAGTATCAACGAGCGGGCTCGCCGACAAAATCTACGAATTCACGGACGCCGATCTCCGGGTTAACCTGGCGGTATCGTTACACGCGCCGAACGATGAGCTTAGGACGCGTATCATGAAGATCAATAAGGCGATTCCGATAGAGAAGCTAATGAAGGCTATCGATTACTACTTGGAACGGACGAATCGCAGAATTACGCTGGAATATATTTTGCTTAAAGACGTCAACGACCAACGCGAGCATGCGATCGAGCTATCCGAGCTGATCGGCGAGCACCGCCGTTCGCTCGTGAACGTTAATCTCATTCCTTACAACCCCGTTGACGAGCATAGCCAGTATCAACGGACGGACCGCGCTACGGTAAGCGCGTTCTACGACACGCTGAAGAAGCAGGGCGTAAGCGTAAGCGTTCGCCTCGAGCATGGGACGGATATCGACGCCGCATGCGGGCAATTGCGCAGCAAGCAGATCAAAGCGGAAGCGCAGAGGAGCGGATAGTCATGAGATATCGGCATCTTGGTCATAGCGGGTTAGAAGTGTCCGCGCTGGGTCTTGGTACGAACGCTTTCGGGAAACGGTCGGATGAAGAGGCTTCGATCCGGATCATCCATTACGCGCTGGACAATGGAATCAATTTCATCGATACGGCGAACATCTACGCGGGTACCGAATCGGAGCGGATCATCGGACTGGCGCTGGCGGGCAGGCGCGAACAAGCCGTTCTGACTACGAAGGCCGGATTGCCGAGAGGCGCCGGACCGAACGAACGGGGCTCGGGACGGGTCCATCTTCAGCGGGAGCTCGAGATGAGTCTGAAACGCTTGAACACCGATTACGTCGATCTGTACCAGATTCATACTTTCGATCCGCACACGCCTCTCGAAGAGACGTTGCGGGCATTGGAGGACATGGTTAGCGCGGGCAAGGTGCGTTATATCGGAGCTTCCAATTACGCGGCATGGGAATTAATGAAGGCGCTTGGGATTAGCGACCATAGAGGCTTATCGCGGTATGTATCGATACAGACGAGCTACTCTCTCGCCGACCGTACGCCGGAGAACGAGCTCGTACCGCTCTGCCTTGACCAGGGCGTCGGCATCATTCCGTATTTCCCCCTGGCGGGCGGCATTCTGAGCGGAAAGTATAGCTTGTCCGGGGAAGGCCCAGAGGACTCAAGGGTCGCTACGGATCCTTCGTTCCGCAGGTTCATGGAAGGGCGCAACATGGAACTGGGAGAGCGGGTTAGCAAGCTTGCCATGGAACATGGGCATAGTCCGAGCGCTTTGTCCCTGGCATGGCTGATGGACCGACCGGCCGTCTCGACTGTCATCGTAGGTGCGACTCGGGCAGATCAGGTGGAAGCGAACCTGGAGAGCGTAACCTTGGAGCTCGGCGAAGAGTTGCGGTCGGCGCTGGACGAGATCAGCGACGATTTCCGTTACGGTCGGCCTTTCGCGAATTTTCGGTTGAGCTAAGGAGAGGGCGGCGAGGTGCGATGTCCAACTTGCAGATCGGCACTTTCGTTCTGAATGCGGAGCTGCTGGTATACATCGTAGCCGGCATCTTCGGCGTGTTTGCCGTTTGGATTAAACTACGGACGCATCCCGAGCGGGAGACGGCGGTCTCTATCGCTTGGAATGCGTCTTTCCTATGGATTGCGATATGGAAAGGCAGCCTTCTGCTCTTCGATCCGGCAAGCGTGATCGACCATCCGCTATCGCTGGCTTTCTTCAGCGGCGGAACGAAGGGCTTCTGGATCGCCACCGTCGCGTCGATCGCTTATTTGTGGCTTCGCTATCGCCGCAAGGCTAGGCTTCTGCCTGCGCAAGCAGCTGGAGTTACGGCTACTATGCTATCGGGATGGGCGGCGGCCGCGAGTTTGGCGAGGGTGGTTTTGTCGTTGGGTTCGGAGCGGTCGGCGGGCGAGGGAATGGACGTTCAATTGATCGTTGTGCTCATCCTGTCGGTCGTCGCGCTGGCGCTTCTGCTCAGCCCGACGCGCAGATTGGCGCCACAGGCGCTGGGCGCGGCGCTCGTCCTGACTATGGCAGGCTTCACCGTGGGAGGGCCGATCCATGAGCGGGGCGCTCGGGTCGAACAGGTTGCTCCGGATTTCCAGCTTAAGGACTTGAACGGAAATTCCGTGAGCCTGTCCGATTATAAGGGCAAAACCGTACTAATGAACTTCTGGGCGACATGGTGCCAAGTATGCAAGGCCGAGATGCCCCACGTAGAGAAGCTCTATGAGAAATACAAGGACGGCGACGTCGTCATTCTATCGGTGAACGCGACGAGCCAGGAACGGGATGCTCAGCGGGTCGAGAACTACGTCGATAAGCACGGTCTCAGCTTCCCGATCGTATTGGACGAGCGGGGCGAAGCTTTGCACGATTATCGGGTAACTGCCTATCCGACAACCTATATCATCGGACCGGACGGCAAGATCCGGCAGCGTTATCTCGGGGCTTTCAGCTACGAGGACATGAATAAGGCACTGGCTGAGGCCAGTGCCGGGTAGTGGTTTGTCGGCTATGTGGGTGATGTGTGTTCGGCGTAGCGATGTACATTAGCCTAGCCTTCATAAGTGCCGTTCGTGATCTTGTCTTCCTCGTTGTCGCGGATCGTTTTCTGCAGAACCAGACTCGTTACGATAAGGAAAGCGGCCGCGATCGCGTAATATCCGACTACGTAGAGCGGCTCCTCCAACGTCGTTAACCCCACGAATTCGAATAAGATGGCAAGAAGGAAACCGACCCAGGACAAAAACGTGAATGCCGAAGTGTTCCGTTTGCGGTGGTGATGGTTCTGTTCGCGCAGGTAGTTGTCTTCGTCGTTATCCCGTACGACCTTCTGAAGGACGAAAGCGGTAATGATGAGCAGAATCGCCACGGCCGCATAATATCCTCTTACGGAGAGCGGCTGCTTTAAAGTGTAAATCCCTCCGAATTCAAAAGCGAACGCAAGCACGAAAGCTCCCCAAGCCATGAACGTGAATGTCGGAGTGTTCCGACGGCGATAGAAATTGTTTTTGTGTCTTACGCTCTGAATCGGAATTTGAGTTTGTTGTTGTTGGGTTTGAATTCCGTCTTCCATGTGGATGTCCTCCTAAAGGGCTTTGCCCGTAACTTATTGGTGTTTCTTTCGTTAGATTCATCATAGAACCGACGGGCAGTAACGAATAGTTCCAACTTCTTATGGTACCGCTAGAAACGGGGCCGTCCCGCAAGGTCGAAGTATGACCTTTAGGAACAGCCCCGTTTGTGTACGGAAGAACCGATGGACCTAACGCGCACCTGCATTTCGTACAGTTTGTTTCGCTGAAACGGAGGGTTTGGCCGATTCACCTGTATTTCCTACAGGTGAATCAAGCCGAATGGGCACAAAACCTACTTTTTGCTCAGATAGCCTGTACTTTTTGCAGGTTGTCACACCAAAACTCGGCATTCCGGCGAAATTACATGTACTTTTTGCAGGTAGTGCTTCCTCGTGTGTGGCAATTAGTTACCTTTGGAGGTTATGGTGCTGGTTATACAGTTATAGGTGTTACAGTCACTTCTTTGGTCGCGAAGCTCTTGTTGCCAAGGCTATCCGTGACAGTGATTTTGACAACGTACGTAGCGGCAACATTCCAGTCCGTGATGTCTACGTAGTCCATGTCCGTAATCGGGTTGTGAAATCCAAACTTAACCACTGTAGCTAACAAAGTGTCAGCTGAAATCAAGTCACGATAGCTGCTCGGGGATTTGCCGCCAGTCGAATAATTTTGTTCCGGCGTCCATAAGTAACCATCCCAAGCTTTGCTCTTTACGAGGGCATCGTGGGTCATGGTGTTTGTGAGAGCGGAAAGTTGGCCGTCGCTGCCTTTGGTGAAGTACTCGATTTTCACATCGGCAGCTTGGGAGCTCAAGTTGATTTCTTTGTCGATGCTAAATTGCAGAAGCAGGCCTTCTCCAACCGTTAACGATACGTTGCTAATTGAAGGTACAGTGGTTTCAACAGTCTTGATATCCGTTACCGTTCCGGAATTATCCGTCACAGTAATTTTAGCTACATAAGTGGCAGGGGCATTCCAATCGATGTCGACATAGTCCATATCACCGTTTGAATGGAAACCCTGTCTAACCAATGTAACCAACGAAGTGTCTGCTGGGATGACATTCAAATAAGTACTATTGAGTTTCAAACCTTTAGAATAGCTTTTTTGAGTAATAGCTCCGTATAGGTAGCCGTCCCAATCCTTGTTTTTGACAAGGTTAGAGCCTGCGATCGAGTTGCCGATAGGCGTCTCAACATTACCCGATTTCGTGAAGTACTCGATTTTTACGTTTGCGTTGGAGTCGAAATCAAGGGCCTTGTTGACACTGAAGCCAAGTATTAATCCGTTATCAACAACTAAGCTGGCATTATTAATTTTCAATCCTGTGTCCGCAGGGAAAGAACCGTTCGTTACTTCGACTTGTTTCATGCTCCAGTTACCCGAATTATCGGTTACTTTAATCTGCGCAACGTAAGTTGCAGGAAGCGACCAGTCGATATTAGCGTAATCCATATCCCCATTATCGTGGTAGCCGTACTTAACTAACGTGGCAAGATTCGAATTTGCCGGAATTACGTTTGAGTAGGTTGACTGCGGATCCGTTCCTTTGGAGTAACTGACATGGGTGTCCACGTTGTACAGATAACCATCCCAAGTTTTGTCTTTGACCAAGGGAGGATGCTCGTCCTTGATAAGGTTGCTGATCGGCTCTAAGCCGGCATACTTCTTCGTAAAATATTTGATTTCTACATTAGCGGAAGAAGTGCTCAGGTCGATTTGTTTGTTAAAGCTGAAATTAAGCAACAATCCTCCATCAACGATCGATAAAGCAGCGTCGCTTTTAATAATTGGCGCCGTAGTGTCTCCACTACCACCACCACCGCCGCCCCCGCCACTTACGGGCGGTGTGACTGTTCCGGAAGAGTCGGTTACTTTGTTAGGCTGCGTCTCGAAAGTCGTCCCCTTAGCTGCATCGCTAACGGTTGCATTCTCGATCGTTCCCGTGCCTAACAGTTTTGCGACGGCTCCCAGAACGAGATTAAGGATTTTAGCATCCTTGCCCAGATTCAAAGACGTTCCGGTTGCGGTGGATTCCGTCGTCACTTTATCCACGCTGCCTACCGGAATATCGATTTTGATCGAGGCGCCGGATACGGTCAGACTTTCAAAGGAACCTTTCAACGTTACTAGAGAATCCTTAGGCAGCAGGTCTGTTAATTGAACCGCTTTAATCCCGGTGCCCGTCACGTTGGACTCTTCGATCGTGGCCGGGGTCTGAACGACCACGGTTGCAACGGTCGTTGAGCCTTCGGCTACGATACGTACGGTTCCGTTTGCTTTGTCGATTACGATCGTAAGCAAGATCGAATCTTCGAAGTGGATACTGTTCGCGCCGCCGCCGTTTACGATCGTTTTTCCTTTGACCGTCACGTTCTTTAAAGTGGCGTCTCCTTCTCCGATTCCTTCGCCCAACAGCAAGTCTCCGTTGACTACCGTGTTCTGCAAGGTTACGCCGGATACGGCAATCTCGACGGTCCCATTAATTACTTGGCTGCCTGTCGCCGGACCATAAGTTCCTGCGGCAGCGAAAGTGGTAACTCTCAACTTAAGAGCCCGGTCTAGGGCCACGATCGCTTCGGCGCGGGTCGTGGGGCTAGTCGGTCTGAAGTTATTTGCCGACGATGGTGTCATGATTTTATCGGCTACGACGGCGTTAATCGCGGCTTTGCTCCATGCGGCAATGCTCGCGTCGTCCTTAAAGGAGCTTGCCGCGGCGTTTGCCGTATTTAGTTTAAGCAACTTTGCAATGGCAGAGGCGATTTCTTCGCGGGTAATCTCATTGCTAGGGCGGAAGGTATTGTTCTGATAGCCGGTAATATAACCTGCTTTAACGGCGATCTGTACTTCCGGGTAAGACCAATCTTTGGCCTTCAGATCCGTAAAGGAGATATCCGCCTTTTCCGACAAACCGAAAGAGTGATTGGCGAGGGAAACGAATTCGGCCCTGGTGATATTTTTGTTAGGTTTAAAAGAGCCGTCCGGGAAGCCTTTAACGAACCCTTGATCGATCCAGCTCGTAATTTGGCTCTCCGCCCAATGGCCTTTAATGTCGCTTTGAGCGCTTGCGCCGAATGCGGCAGTGCTGAATGAGGAGAAGATCAGGCAAATGGAGAGCAAGAAGCTAACGAGCTTGCGATGCGGTTTTAGAATAGACATCTGTTCCTCCTGGGCTGGATAGTATTGTTATTTAGATAAAGCTCGGGGCTATGAAACTCTCATGAGGTGATTACTAGGTCAAAAGCCGGGAACACTACCCTCCTCTTTAATAGTCTTTAAAACCTACTATGAGAAAAAAGGTAAGCTGAGAGAACTGCGCCTCAAGACGCAGTTCTCTACCATCATTATACACAATCTACCAAATAAGGAGAATTGTTTTTTGAAAGCGATACAAATTCCAATAAATCGATAGACGAACAGACTGCGTGCTCTTGAACGATAGGCAAATGGAACAACAGGAGAAGAATTCGATGTCTAAGGGGAATATTATCGAGGATATTCGAGGTGAGTAACTGAATCGCCGAATGAATTCAACGCGGGCGTCAGGCAGTATAGAAGGAAACGTTAGTCCGATGCGAGGGAGACCGAAGAAGGCTATAAGCCAACAGAAACTGAGCGGCATAGTAGGTCGTCATGATATACGTTCCGGAATGCGCGATGTCGGAGACGAATAGATTCCAGGAAAGGATCGAGTCCGACGCCACGAAGAGCAAGGCACCCGTGATCGCCCATCGTTGCCCGCTCATGATCGCGGTCCAAGCCATCGAGGATATGACGATTAAATACGCCAAGACGGGAGCCATTAACGCTCCTTTGTCGTGTTGAGCGAGGGCGTCCATCAGCTTCCAGCCCATGAACAACGCAAATAAGAAGATCGGAACGACCGCGGCGAATCTCGTTTTCGAGTAACGCCAGCGTCTGACGAAAGCGGCGAAATAGAAGATGTGGCCGATCAGGAAGGCGGACAGTCCCACGACGAACATTCCGAGCAACCCGTCGCCAAGCATGCAGAAGAACAGTCCGATTAAGATCAGCTTAGAGTAGCGCTCCTTGAAGGCGGGGGAATTCAAATAGGCATAAACGATGATCAATCCCATCGGAACGAGCTTGAACAGAAGCTTGACGGCATGCGGATCGGACGGGATGACGAAAATATAAAGCAAGCCCATGAGCAGGATAAGTACGGGCAATCCGATCGTTCTTGCGGTTGTCACAGGATAATCCCCCAACAAGTCGTTTTCTAATGAATTCTACAACCGGTGGAGCAATCCTTTGCCAATTCCCCCCACGCGAGCGAAAAAAGAGAATGTAGCACCCGTTATCGGTTACAATGGAATAGAGAAAGAAAAGGGGAGCTGTGCATCATGTCGAACGAAGAGGTAATCCTGACCAAAGAAGGCTTGGCGAAATTGCAAGCCGAGTTGGACGATTTGAAATACGTGAAGCGCAAAGAGCTGGCAGCACGCATTAAGCTTGCGATCAGCTATGGCGACCTGAAGGAGAACAGCGAGTACCATTCGGCGAAGAACGACCAGTCGTTCATGGAGACGAGAATTATCGTTCTCGAGAAAATGCTGAATAAAGCGCGCGTGGTCGAAACAGGCGGATTGGATGCTTCTAAAGTTCAAGTCGGCGCCGTCGTCGTCGTAAATGATGTCGAGCTATCCGAACAAATGGAATACCAGATCGTCGGCCCGGCCGAGGCGGATGTCTTGGATAATAAAATTTCTTACGAAAGCCCGTTAGGAAAGGGACTGATCGGCAAACAAATCGGCGATGTGGTGAGCATCAGCGCTCCCATGGGTATCGTGAAGTACGAAGTCCTCGAGATCAAACCGGCATAATTAAGCGCGAGAAAACAAACAACCCAGCACCCCTTTCGTCAGGGGTGCTGGGTTGTTTTGCGTCGCTAATGTTAATCAGAAATCGGATCTGCCCATTTTGCCGGCTTGGAAGTCTTGAAACGCTTCGACTAGCTCCGCTTTGCTGTTCATGACGAAAGGGCCATGCTGGAAGACGGGTTCGCCCAAAGGCTCGCCGCTAAGCACGATGACGAGAGCGTCGTCGTCCAAGCCTTCGATGCGAATTTCCCCATCGGCATTACCGAAAAGGACGAAATCTCCTTCTTTGGCCGCATGGTTCTCATTGATCGTCACTTCTCCCCGGAGGACGAGCAAACCGGTGTTGAATGCGGCCGGCAGCCGGAAGGAAGCTATGCCGCCTGCCCGGAACGCAATGTCGAAGAGATGAATAGGGGTAAAAGTGCTCGCGGGACCGCGGACTCCGTTATACTCTCCGGCGATGACCCGAACCGTTCCTCCGTCGTCCGGAAGCTCGGCTTTTCCCATATCTCCGCTCAATAGCTCCTGATATTTCGGCGAATGCATTTTGCTGGCGCGCGGCAGGTTCACCCAGAGTTGGATCATCTGGAAGATGCCGCCCTGCTTGGAGAATTCCTGCTCTTGGTACTCTTTATGAAGAAGCCCCGAGCCGGCCGTCATCCATTGTACGTCTCCGGGACCGATGATTCCGTGATTGCCGTGATTATCGTGATGCTCGATGCGGCCTTGATAAGCGATCGTAACGGTCTCGAAACCGCGGTGAGGATGCGCTCCCACGCCTTTGACCGTATCGGAAGGGGGGAATTGAAACGGCGCGTTATAATCCATGAGGATGAACGGGCTGAATCGTTCGCCGAAATCGTTTCCCCCCGGAAAATAGTTCGACACCCGGAAACCGTCGCCGACCATGTGAAAAGGGGCCCCCGTAAAGTTTCCTTCGATTGCGCGGTATGCAGTCATCGTAAGACAACTCCTCTCGACTTGCTTTTTCTTAAACAGATAATCTCTATTTAAGATATCTTTATTTTAAGATAAATAGTTGAATTCGTCAATAGAGTGTTACAATCGAAGTAACCAAAGGGAAAGCGGGAATCCGGATCATGAAACCCATAATCGGTTGTTTGCACGCGCACTATTCCAATATCGGATATATCGAACAAGCTTTGTCCGCTTCCGAAGTCGAGTTGATTCATTACGTGGATCCCGGTTTATTGAGTCTCTTCGGTTCGGATTCAAGCTTTACGGTGCAGGATGCCGAGAGCAAGGTCATCCAGCAGCTAGAATGGATCGCTAAGGGTAGCGTCGATGCGATTCTGATTACGTGCACGAACTACGTCGCTTTGCTGCGCGAGGAACGGTTGTCGTTTAATCTACCCATTATCAAGATCGATGAACCGTTCTTCGGAGAGCTTTGCCGGAACGAAAAGCCGCAAATTCTGCTTTTTACGAACCCGGCTACAGTAGAGGGGACAATGGCGAGATTGCGTAACTATGCGGAGAGCATCGGACAACGGCTTGAGATGGAGGCGCGCGTAATTCCGCATACGTTCGAGCTGATCATGCAAGGGAAAAAGGAACGCTATATGGAAGTGCTGACCGAATACATACGCGAGACGATCCAAGCCGAAGGGGGGAACAGGCGATTGTCCGTCGCCCAATTGTCGATGGTGGACGCGGCCAGAAAAGCCGGACAGGAGTCGGGCGGAACATTCTCGATCGGCGACCCCTTGGAACCGCTGGCGGCTTACGTGGAGAAGAAGTTGGCCGAATTGAAATAAGAGATCAGGATTCGCCATTCATCTACGCCGATAGCAATGGTATAATCGATGAAAGAGAATGCATGTCCAATAAAGCCAAAAGCGGGGTTTATTCATGATCTGGGACAATAAAATCGCGACCACTTTGCAATGGTCGAGCGAAATCTCGAACAAAGAGCAGAAAGAGAAAGTAGCGGACAAGATCGCCGAGCGCGTTCGGGACGGGGACGTGATCGGGGTAGGCTCGGGATCTACGTCGTATCTGGCGCTGCTGGCCATCAGTCGGAAGGTTAAGGAACAGAAGCTGAGCGTAGTCGCGATTCCGACGTCTCACGAAGTGTCTCTGACTTGCTCGATTATGGGTATTCCGACGACGACGCTACTGAACGCGAGACCGGACTGGTCGTTCGACGGAGCGGACGAGGTCGATCCGAACAAAGGGCTGATCAAAGGCCGCGGAGGCGCGATGTTCGCGGAGAAGCTCGTCATCAAGAGCTCCCCGGAGAACTATATTCTCGTCGATTCGTCGAAGTTCGTCTCCTTCCTGGGCGAGAAATTCGCGACCCCGATCGAAGTCGATCCTCGCGCGCTTAACCTCGTCGAGACGGAATTGCTTAAGCTCGGGGCGAACGAGATTAGTCTCCGTTTAGCCAAGGGCAAGGACGGTCCGATTATCTCCGAAGCGGGCAACCTCATTCTCGATGCCCGATTCAACAAGATTACTTCGGATTACGAGAAAGAGATCAAGGCGATTCCGGGCGTCATCGAATCGGGCTTGTTCATCAACTACGCGGTCGAGATCCTAACGACCTGATCCCGAAATAGAACGAAACGAGAGGCCGCTATGCCCGCAATCGGGAGCATGGCGGCCTCTCGTTTCGGTTAATCGTCCCTCAGCATCCGAGTCGCCGGATTTCCGGCTCGTACCGCGTTGGAATAATGAGTCTGGCTATGGCACACTCTTATAGGCAATGATTTCTATGCGCCGAAGATGCGCTACAGTAAGGACGGACAGCTATGAACGACAAAATCGTAATGCCTATTTGGGCGATCGGCCTGTTCATCGTCGTGATGAATACGACGATGTTTAACGTGTCTCTTCCAAGCATTATCCAAGATCTGAATATATCCGCGGACCTCGGGTCGTGGGTGATTTCGAGCTATTCGATCGGTTATGCCCTCTCGACGGTTATCTATAGCCGGCTATCGGATCTCCTCCCGATCCGGAGGCTCCTGGGGGTCGGGCTAACGATTCTCGGGGCTTCCTCCGTCATAGGCATATTCGCTCGCGATTTCGAAATCTTGCTCCTCGCGAGAATTTTGCAATCGGCGGGCGCGGGAGCGATGGCGGGACTCGGCCTTGTGCTCGCCAGCCGGTACGTACCTATCGAACGCCGCGGACGGGCGATCGCCATGATCTCCGCGGGGAGCGCGATGGCGTTCGGGCTTGGCCCGATCGTGGGCGGCGTGATCAGCGAATACTTCGGCTGGAACGGATTGTTCGCGATCACCTGTCTCGTGCTGGCGATTCTGCCCGTTCTCTTGCGCCTGTTGCCTCGCGAGCGGCCGGCCGCGGCGCGATTCGACGTATGGGGCGCGTTGCTTACGGTCGTGAACGCCGCGACGCTGTTAGTCGCCATTACCCAGCAATCCATCATATGGCTTACTGTCAGCATCGTATCCTTGATCGTACACGTGCTGCATTTGAGGAAGGCGCAAGCGTCCTTCATTAATCCCGAGCTCTTCAAGGAAAGCGGGTACCGCAAGCTCTTGGCCGTCGGTTTCGGCGTCCTTGTCGTGAACTTGGGCAACCTGTTCCTCATGCCCCTTGTACTAGCGCACCTGCACGGGCAGACGGCGCTGCATATCGGATTTATGATCGCGCCGGGAGCGATTTTGTCCGCGATCATGACGCGTTTCTTCGGCGGATGGATCGATCGATACGGCAACATGCGATTCCTGTTGATCGGACACGGAATGCTTGCGCTCGTGCTGGCTTTCTACGTTTTCGACGTCTCGTCTTCGCCGGCGATTATCCTGGTCGGGTACTTGTTCTTCTCCCCGGCGCTCTCCATGACGCTAGCTTCCTTGAATAACGAGACTTCTTTCCGACTGCCGAGAGCGGCGATCGGATCGGGCATGGGGTTCATGCAGCTGATTCAATTTTTCGGGGGTTCGGTGTCGGTAGCCGTCTGCGGTCTATTGCTCGAGCGTCAGAGCCGACTGCCGCAAGCGCAAGCTTTTCGGCATATCTATGAATTGTTGCTTGTCGTGATCCTGTGTTCCGGGGCTATGCTATTCAGTTACGTGAGGAGCGCGGCAAAAACGCGAGAAGCAGCGGCGAGTTAATCAAGCTAGCATCTATTCTAATGCAATACCATCCCTCGGCTCGTAAGTCGGGGGTATTTGCGTTGCGTTAGATGCCGGACAAGCCGAACGGGATGGAATCCGGTAAATCGGGGAAGTTAAAGAGGAGACCGGAAATTAGCGATAACGAAAGGGGATATAAGATGAAGCGCATAGGGATATTGGGGGGCGTGGCGCTCGTGCTGCTGCTAGTCGCCTGCGGCAATCGTGGAAATACGCGAATGAACGTGAAGTCGAATTCGAATCCCATGCGGTTGAGTTCCATTGAAACGAACCAGCCCGTGCACATTCAAACCGTGAGGAGCAACGAAACGCTCGGGGATATCGCTCGGAAGTATCATGTCGACATAGACGAGCTGCTGCGTTTGAATCCGGATCTCGCCGGGCTGATCGGCGCGAATCCGGGCACCGGCGCCGGAACGGGTAACGGAGCAGGAGGTATGGGGCCTGGCGCGGGAACAGGCGCGGGTACGAATGTCGGGATTCCGTCCAATGCCGTTGAATCGCCCATCAATCAAGACCGGACGGTCAAGCTACCGGCGCACGATAACTTGACGGGTTACGAGGAACAAGTGCTCGCGCTCACGAACGAAGAAAGAAAGAAGGCGGGGTTATCCGCTTGCGCGGGAACCGACTCCAATCTTAACCGTTCAGCGAAAGCCAAGTCCGAAGATATGGCCGCCAAAAATTATTTTTCGCACGATTCTCCGACTTACGGAGATCCGTTTGCCATGATGCGTAATTTCGGCGTGCAGTATCAGACCGCGGGCGAGAATATCGCCATGGGCCAGCCTACCCCGCAGGAAGTCGTTACCGCTTGGATGAATTCGCCCGGGCATCGCGCGAACATCTTGAAAGCCGAATACAACTATTTGGGCGTCGGTTACGTGCTGAAGGATGGTAAAGCCTACTGGACCCAGCAATTTATCGGCAAATAACCCAGCAACCTAGACCGTAGGGCGATGAGCCTCCGCAACCGTCAATGCTTCCGGCGATCGCGGAGGTTTCCTCTTGTCGAACCTCTATTCCGGATTAATCTACGTACATATCCATGAAATGTCGGGCGCTCTTCGAGAGGTGGCGGTCCCTCAGCCAAACGATTCCCACGTCGCTCCGGAATTCGGCATCGGCGATCGTCATTTGTTTAATGCGCGGGGACTCGAACGTATGCATGACCGACTTGGGCAAGATCGCGGCGCCGATTCCGGAAGCGACCAGGGCGACGGTAATGGCTACGCTTGAGCTTTCGCTGATAATTCGCGGCTCCAAACCGTGCTGCCTGAACTCGTGGAATACCCGGTCGTGCATGCCCGTCGTTCTTTCGGTCTTCAAGGTGAGAAAGGGGAGACGCGCCAATTGTTCCATGCTCATGCTTCGTTCTTCGGGATCGGGGCTCCATTCGCTGGGAACGAGGGCTACGAACGGATCCGAGGGCAACGGCAGAACGGAATAATGCTGCGATCGGAAATCGGACTGAAAGGGAAGCCGGGTCAAGATCAGCTCGATATCCCGGTTCTCGAGAAGCTCTCCCAGCAGGAAGTGGTCGCCTTCTTGGATTTTGAACGTGATTTGAGGATATTTCTCCGAGAAGCGCTGGATGGCCGGAGGAACCAAGGAAATGCACGATACGACGACTCCGATCGCCAGGACGCCCTGAACGCCTTCGCCGAGTTCCTGCACGTAGGTGACCGTCTCGTCGAATTGATTCATCAGCGAGATCGCTTTCTGGCGAAGCAGTTCTCCGGCTTGCGTGAGCTGCAGCTGTTTTCCGTTGCGATCGAACAGGACCACTCCCAACTCTTGTTCCATGAGCTTCAGTTGCCGGCTTAACGGCGGTTGCTCCATATTCAATTGCTTGGCGGCGCGGGTAATCTGACCTTCTTGCGCGATCGCCAGAAAATAACGCAACTGTCGCATGTCCATAACGCCATCCCCCTCCGTCCATACCTTTAAGGTATGGATAACCGATAAAACAGATATTATCAATATACTTATAGCTCTGTTATCATTCAACTATAACCGATACAGGCAAGGAGAAGATGATCGAGTGGGCCTTAACAAAATTACCGTGGAATTGACGACCGAACCTAAGAAAAAGCCGGAGAACTCGCAACTGAGCTTCGGCAAATATTTTACCGACCACATGTTCATTATGGATTACGACGCAGGAGTAGGCTGGCATGATCCAAGGATCGTACCGTACCAGCCGATCTCGCTCGATCCGGCCGCCAAAGTGTTTCATTACGGCCAGACGGTGTTCGAAGGCATGAAGGCTTACCGTACTCCCGAAGGACCGGTGCTGCTGTTCCGTCCTTACAAGAACTTGCAGCGCCTGAACCGCTCCAATGCGCGGCTAAGCATTCCTTCGATCGACGAGAATCTGGTCATGGATGCGCTGAAGCAGCTCATTCAGGTGGACAAGGATTGGATTCCCGACGAACAGGGTACCTCTCTGTATATCCGGCCTTTCGTGATCTCGACGCAAGCGACGCTGGGCGTGTCCCCGTCCGAGAAATACATGTTCATGATCATCCTGTCTCCCGTGGGCTCTTATTACGAAGAGGGCATCAACCCGGTCAACATCTACGTGGAATCCGAGTACGTTCGCGCCGTTACGGGCGGAATCGGGAACGCGAAAACCGGGGGCAACTACGCGGCCGGTCTTAAAGCCCAACAAGAAGCGACTGAAAAAGGATACTCCCAGGTGCTCTGGCTGGACGGCGTCCATCGGAAATACATCGAGGAAGTCGGCAGCATGAACGTGTTCTTCAAGGTCGGCGACAAAGTGCTCACTCCGGCGCTTAACGGAAGCATTCTGGATGGCGTCACGCGGGATTCGGTCATTCGTTTGTTGAAGCATTGGAATATTACCGTCGAGGAGCGAACGATCTCGATCGACGAATTGGTCGCGGCTTATCGCGAAGGCACGCTGGAGGAAGCGTTCGGAACGGGCACCGCAGCCGTCATCTCCCCGATCGGAGAACTGAACTGGCAGGGCGACAAGCTCACGTTGAACGGAGGCAATACGGGACCTCTAGCGGCTAGAATATACGACTTCATGACCGGTCTTCAGAGAGGCTTGCAAGAAGATCCTTTCGGATGGATCGAGAAGCTGTAAGCGGCAATTGATTACGAGGCAAAATAAACCCTTTCGTACCCGAGAAAACGATGCAGCGATGGTCGTCGACGAGGAGAGCGGAGGGTTTTTTAGTGTATTCCGATATGCCGGGTTGATCAGGCGATGCTTCCTATTGCCCGCGAGTATGATATATTCGAGAGAGGAAATGTAATCCAATCGCAAATGAGGTGACGAAAAAGGACGGTTTAGTCCGATCCTTCCTTCGAATCATGATAACCGAAACCGATCTTCAGAAGCCGCAAGCGGCGACTAAAATATGCGTGAAATGCCTTGCCGTTAAGCCATTGAAGGAATTTCTCGGCAGAAGCGGGAAGAGAGCCGGGCGCACAAGGCGCCGAGGTACTTGCCGCGATTGCCGTAAGGCGGCGAGCGAAGCTGCGGACCGCGAGGGCGTAGCTGCCGAAGAAGAGGTGGCAGTCGCGCGAACGCCGCTAACTTCCGAGCCCGCTGACGTGCCCGCACAAGAAGAAGCGGAACCGAAAAAAAAGCCTAAAAAACGCAGGAGGCGGAAGTCGAAGAAAGGTGCTGGCGCGCATTCGGAAGCCGCGCATCCGGAAACAGCGCCGACTTCCGCGGATGCGCCGCCGACACCGAAACCAAAGCCAAAGCCAAAGCAAAATCGCAAAGCGGTCATTGTGCCTCCGGCAGCACCGCTAGTTGCCAACATTGCCTCCTCCGCGAACGCGCTCGGCTTAAAACCGACGCGCCAAGGCTTTATCCGCATGCGCGGCAAAACCGACAACGGCCGCCGTTGGTATCAGGAAGTCGATCCGGAACTGGCGTATACCCTAGTGAGGGAGAGCGCCGCAGTCGTCGTCAACCGGCATACGATCCGGCGGATTTACGGCAACAAGGAGTTCAAGCGCATGATTCTGGCCCGCGACAATAACACGTGTTATTTCTGCGGGCAGTTCGGGGACACGATCGACCATCTGCTGCCCCGTTCCAAAGGCGGCCATACGACGCCGGTAAATTGCGTGTGCGCCTGCAACGAATGCAACCAATCCAAAGCGAACACGGATCTCGACGAATTTCTGCTCGCGTTCGAATAATCGCCTTTACGATGAATCGCCAATCCGCTACCTTCGAGGCAACGGATTGGCGATTTTTTTTGCGATGGCACAATTGAAATTTCTTTATTCGCGGCATTGGAACACTGACGATATGTTGTCAGGGTTCGGGGTTTAAAATGAGATTAAATCCAGTTAAACAACGCGAAAGGATGTTGCAAAATGAAATCGAACGCGAATAAAACGGGGTGGGTGCTCGGAGGATTGCTATTATCCATCCTAATGGCCTCCATGGATAATACGATCGTATCGACCGCCATGGGCACGATCGTCGGGGAGCTCGGCGGTCTCGATAAATTCGTTTGGGTCACTTCGGCGTATATGGTGGCGGAGATGGCCGGAATGCCGATTTTCGGGAAACTGTCCGATATGTACGGCCGTAAAAGGTTTTTCGTCTTCGGGATCGTCATGTTCATGATCGGCTCGATCCTGTGCGGTACAGCGAACTCAATCGCCGAACTTAGCATCTACCGAGCGATACAAGGCATCGGCGGCGGTGCTCTCGTGCCGATTTCGTTCACGATTTTGTTCGATGCCGTGTCTCCGGATAAAAGGGGCAAGCTGATGGGGATGTTCGGCGCCGTCTTCGGACTCTCGAGTATTTTCGGACCGCTGCTCGGATCGTACATCGCGGAATACTTAAGCTGGGAATGGATTTTCTACATTAACCTGCCGATCGGTTTGCTCGCGTTGTTCATGGTCGCGAAGTTTTACAAGGAATCTCTTTCCCATGCCAAACAACGGATCGACTGGATGGGCGCAGCGACGTTGGTCGGTGCGGTCGTATGCTTGATCTTCGCGATGGAGCTAGGCGGCAAGATGTACGCTTGGGATTCGATGCAAATTTTCGGTTTGTTCGCGGGTTTTGCTCTATTAGCCGTTCTGTTCGTGCTCGCGGAGAAACGCGCAGAGGAACCGATCATCTCCTTCCGGATGTTCAAGGACCGTTTGTACGCAACTAGCAGCGTGGTCGCTGCCTTGAGCGGCGCGGCGTTCATCGCCGCATCCGTATACATCCCGATCTTCATCCAAGGCGTTCTCGGAGGGACGGCAACGAACTCCGGTCTCGTGTTGCTCCCGATGATGCTCGGCACCGTGGTAACGGCCACGCTAGGAGGCATGCTCATGACCCGATTCAGCTACCGATCGCTCATGGTCTCGACGCTCGTGCTTCTCGTGGCGGGATTGGCTCTTCTAACCACGATTACTCCGGACACTTCGCGATGGGTCATTACGCTCGAGATGATTCTCGTCGGACTCGGTATCGGAGCCTCGTTCTCGGTATTGTCGAACGCGGCGATCCATTCGTTGCCGCCTATGAAGCGGGGAGCGGCGACGTCCACGATCAACTTCCTTCGCTCGTTCGGCATGATGCTCGGCATTACGAACTTCGGTATATTCCAAAGCCACGCCATGACGGGCAACCTGTCCAAGACATTCTCGGGCGCCGGAACGGACGCGATCCCGCAAGGTCTCGATATGAACGATCCCTATGCCTTGCTGAACCCGGTAATCCGCGCCGGCATTCCGCAGCATACGCTTGATTCGGCGCTTAGCGGATTGTCTTCCTCGATCTCGGAAGTGTTCGCTTGGGGGCTCATCCCCGCAATTCTCTCCTTTGTCGCCGCACTGTACATGCGCCGCGAGAAGTTCGATCCGAAGGCGGAGATGGAGGCATACGCCTCGACGACCGCGCCCGCTCCAGCGAATTAAGTTCATTTCCTCTGGGCATCGAAACTCGTCAGACGCAACTAAAAGCCCCTTTTCGGGGCTTTTAACATTTTCGCCGCTAGAAATCGGAAGTTGCTCCTTGATCGCCTTGGGAGTGACTAAAGTGGACATTCCTAGTATTTCCAGTCGAGGACTTCGCATCAATAATGCTCTTAAGATGCCGAATAAAACGAAAAATGGGGAATAGTAAAAGCTGTCGCAAGATCAATCCAGTATTCCAATACGCAAGGAGGAAAATAAACAATGAAGGAAGTCAATTTAGGCGGGTCGTCGAAGAGTGCAATAAAAAGGTTTGTTTTAGGAATTGGGAAGTACGTCGGGGTAGGGACGCTGGTTTTCGCTTTAATGCTATGCTTTCCCGAAGTGAGTTCGGCGATCGGTAAAGGCGCGAGCGGTCCTGAGGTCTACAAGATCCAAGAAATGCTGAAGACGATGGGAAGCTACTCGGGTCCGATTAACGGGAAATATACGGCCGAGACCGTAAAAGGGGTCAAGTATTTCCAGAAGGAACATGGCCTTCCCGTAACGGGCGCGGTAGATGACAATACGCTGAAATCGATGGTGTCCGCTTACGATAGTATGAAAAATTCATCGCAATCGCGCGATCGGGGTAAAGGAAACGAAGGCGACGGAGGCCCTGGCAAGGGCTACTATGGTGGAGGCGAAGGCAAAGGTAAACGCGGCGGCTATGGTGGCGGAACTGGCGGAGGCGAAGGTAGAGGCGGCGGCTATGGTGGTGGCGCTGGCGAAGGCGGAGGTCAAGGCGGCGGCTATGGTGGAGGTAGAGGTCATCGCGGAGGCAGAGGTCATGGCGAAGGTAGAGGTCATGGCGGACAAGGTGGAGGCACTGGCGGAGGCGGAGAACAAGGCGGCATTGGCGGAGGCCCAGGCAAGGGCGGCGGCCTAGGAGGACAAGGTCAAGAGGGAAATGAACAGCCTAAAGGGAATATAGGCGGCAATCAACCGCCAAGTCCAAGCCCAGTTCCCAGCTCTGCGCCAAGTCCGGCACCCAGCATGAGCCCTGCACCAAATCAGAGCCCAAATAGCGGTAATGGAACAGGTAGCGGCAACACGGGCAATGGCTACGGCAACAGGTAATTAGCGATGAGGGGTTAATGAAATAAAGTACCGAAAGACGACTTCCTGTTCTGTTGCTCAAACAGGAAGTCGTTTTTTTGCGCGAAATACGGGTTGTGTTTTCCTTTACTCGAGTCGCCACCACACGCCGGCGCATTCGGGGAGTCGAACGAGATTGTCCCGAACGACCTTGTCCGCCAGTTCGTCCCCGAAGAAAAAGCGGGAGAGCTGCTCGGCCTGCCGGATGTCGTCGAACTCGTAATCCGTTCTGATCCAGCGATGGGAGAAGCCGTAATCTCTTTCGAGCGCCGCGTAGTAGGAACGCAGAAAGTCGGGTGGATGGGGAGTCTCGAAACCCGTACCCATTGTCTCGAATATAATCGCAGTTCCGCCCGGACGGAGCACGCGACGGATTTCTCCGATCACGGCGGCGAGATTCCTTTCCCAGTCCGGATCGTTGCTGCTCGCTAAGTAACAGATGCTCCAGCCGGACACAACCAGATCGGCCCTATGATCCGCGAGAGGCAATTTGCGATGATCGGCGACCGCAGTTTTCCAATTGGATATGTCGGCTGAACGCAGCCTGTCGGCGGTGATGCGCAGCATGGCTTCCGAGGCGTCGAGGGCGACGAGAGATCGTACGCGCGGCGCGAGCGCGACGGATAACCTGCCGGTGCCTGCGCCCATATCAACGACATCCAATCCGTCGATCGGGCATAGTTCGTCTATGAGGCTCGAAAGCTCCGGCTGCTTGGCGATCAATTCGTGGTATTGCAGGGCTTCTTGACGGTAAATCTTATCGTGATCGGGTTCAGTCAAGCGATTCTACCTCCTTGTACGCGCATAAAACGTGGAGCCATTCGTTGACGCGCTGAACATCGGCACGGAATCCGTTGTCCGCGAACCAAGGGAGCAGCCTATCCAAGTCAATGCATTCGGGCGGTTGCGAGCGCGAAGCAACGGAATCGGCGGAATCGGCAGGGATGCCGCTGACCATCAGATCGGCGATGCCGATTCTGCCATTTGACTTAAGCACTCGCTTCATTTCATCCAAAGACAGCAATTGTTGCTCCGGACCCAGATGGTGGAAAGCGAAGCTGGATACGACGAAGTCGAACTGCTCTTCCAAATACGGCAGCGCGAGGAAATTGCCTACTCTCGTCTCCAACCCGGGATGTTTGACTTGGCAGAGCCGAAGCATTTCCTTTGATTGATCCACGCCCGACATACGAGCGCCGGCTTGCTTGAAACGTGCCGCCAGGTTTCCCGTTCCCGTCCCGATATCCAGACCTAGCTCATTGTCCTTCGGTCGCACGCGTTCCGCAATTAAATCCAGGGCTCGGTCATAGTCCGCATAGTTTCCTTGATTCTCGGCTACCCGTTCGTCGTGAGTGGACGCTAATAAATCGAAGTCCCATTTATCCTGCCAGTTGCCGCGGTGCTCCCTCAGTTCCTTGGACGCCTCCGCCAGCCGGAAAATATGCTCGAGCGGCAGCGATCGTTCGCTCTTCACCAAAGCGATCATCCGCTCCGTCGTTTCGATGACTTGCTTTATCTGCAGCCATTCCGACATCATGACCGACCGCTGAAGCTCTAAGTAATATTGCAACTCCCCGGCATCGTTGTCGCCCATGCCGGCCAGGGCGGAGCGAATATCCGCGATAGGCATCCCCGCCTCCCGTAGTGAAATAACGGTTTGCAGCCGCCATACATCCTGTTCCGAGAAGTCGCGGTATTGATTATCCCGATGCTTGGCCGGAGATAACAATCCCTTCTCCTCATAGAATCGAATCGCTCTCGGCGAGATGTTCAACTTGTTCGCTACCTCTGTAATCCGCATATTCGCACCCCCATTAAACTCATTGTAAACCTTCACGTTACGTGAAGGTAAAGAGGGCAATTTAATCGCATTTGCCCCGCTCGACAGCGCTTCAACCTACAAAAGGTACAGCAGGTTTCGGCCAAACAGCGTGTTAAGACAAATCAGCCTGCAAAAAGTACAGGCGATTTCCCCAAATACGAGCCATACGAGCAAAAACCCCCGAACAACCTGCACAAAATACATTTCAACCGCTCAAAATCGCAAATTGCTCTCCCAACAAACTGTAGTAAATGCAGGCTAGCCGGTGCCCTGTAATCCCATCCGGCGATGGCTTGCCCTTCCGCCGTTCCATCGGTCCTGCGCGCTGATTCCGACTTCGAAGCCTCCGCGTCTTTGACGCGCCACCTTAATCCGGTTACTGTTTAAAGATCGACATTCATCTATAAATCACCACAATATACCAACCGACTTAAAGAAATGATAGGAGGATCATCATGCAACTAGAATGGGACCTCGCCGCGTCAATCCTGTTCATCGCCATCTCGTTGATCGCCGTGTTGTCGATCGTCTATGCGAGCTGGCGAAACGGCATTTCCCCGATGCCCTCGTCGGCTCGGGTTAGGCGGGCGGTAGCCGACGAAATTACACGGCTTAATCAACCGCCCGGCCTGATCGTGGAAGCGGGCTCGGGCTGGGGAACGCTAGGTCTCTCCGTCGCGAAGAACTGCGACGGGTGGCGGGTGCGCGGGATCGAGAACTCCCCGATTCCGCTGTTCTATTCGCGAATGGCGTCGTGGCTAACGTTCGGACTTCAGCCGCGAGCCTCTTTCCGATATGGCGACATCTACCGGCACTCGTACGAAGACGCGGATATCGTCCTCTGTTACCTCTATCCGGGAGCGATGAAGCGATTAGATCCGATCTTGCGGCAACGATTGGCGCCGGAAACCCGGGTCATCAGCATCTGCTTCGCGATCCCGGGATGGAAAGCGGCTAAAGTGATCCAATGCGACGATCTATATCGGACGGCCCTTTACGTGTACGACAAAGGAGACCAATGGAGGGTGGAGGCGTAAACACCCGGGAGATCGGTTCATGTCCGTCCCACCGCACTTCGCCGAACCACGTCCCATCCCATCCGTCGAAATCGCAAACAACCGCGCCCTGCCGTCGAAGACGGCAAAACGCGGTTGTTTGCGATTATTTGATGACGGAAGGGTGAACCTGCTCGGAGTCGATCAGTTCGTCTACGGTTACTAACTCGTAGCCGCGCGCTTGCAAATCCTTGATGATCGTAGGAAGTACTTTCACCGTGTGGTCGAGCGCGTTCTTCTTTCCGCCGAAGGAATGCATGAGAATGATTCCGCCCTTATGGGTATGATCAAGCACGTTCTTGCGAATGCTCGCGACGGAGCTGCCTGCCCAGTCTTTCGTATCGACGGTCCAATAAATATGCTTCATGCCATCCCGATGGATCGCATCCAACACACCGTCGGACAATGCGCCATAAGGAGCTCGCATCAAGCCGGGAGTCACTCCGGTCGCTTGGATGATGGCCTGCTGGGTTTTGCCGATTTGCAGTTCGAGAGCATCGCCCGATAGTTTCGACAGATCGCTATGGGACCAAGAATGATTGCCGATCGAATGCCCTTCGTCCACGATTCTCTTAGCCGTCGCGGGATATTTGACGACTTGGGTACCGACGAGGAAGAAGGTAGCTTTTACGTGTTGCTCTTCGAGAATATCCAAAATCTTAGTCGTATAATTGTTATCGGGCCCATCGTCGAATGTAAGAGCGACGAGCTTGCGATTCTTGTATTGCTCCGGATGATGAATCTCCGGCGGTCTGACTGCCACTTCCGGCGGTTTCGGAGTCGGCGTGGGAGTCGGCGCTGGAGTCGGAGCCGGAGACTCGACTCCAACTGGCGGCGAAGAGGTCGCCGTTTCGGCAGGCGGCGCCGCGTCGACGACGCTGGACACCATCGGACCGCCAATCTTCCATTCTTTCGCCGTGAATCCCGCATAGATTCCGGCCACTAGCAGCATAAAGCCGAGCGTACCCGCCAAGGTACGTCTCCTTTTTTTCACGCGTTTTCCCCGCATTGCCCGTTCCTCCACGATTCCTCTTTCCAGCCAGAAACGAGAGGCGCTTGGGGATGATCCGCGCGGGAGGGATCCCCATCCCCGCCCGCATGGACCGACATCGCATTCTGTTCTTTTTGGTTATTAATATAGACGATAGAGGAACGAAAAAGTTTGAGGAAAATCGTCGAAAATTTATTTTTAATGTCGGCGGAAGAAACCTTTTTTCTTCGGAGGGTTCGAGGGGCTCGAAGGTAGGGAGGGAAGACGGAAATCCTCGTTCGGAATCGAGCCCGGTTTGGCGTTTTTACTTTGCAAATTCTCGACGGTGGCCGCCAACTGCGCGACCATCTGCCGTAGTTCGTCCAATTCCGACCGATGCTGAAGCACTTGCGCGGAGACGACTTCGTCCGCTTTCTGTTGAAGCGACCGTTCGACTTCCCGGATCCGGGACATTAGCTCGCTCTCCTCCCGAGACTGAGCGAACGACTCCGCCTTGCGGATCGACTCTAGTGGCGAGGGGCCTGGGAGCGAGATTTGGTCCAGCGTTCTTCCGAGTTCGATCTGGTCTTTAATATGAAGCAGCAAATTAACGTCCTGCCCGGAAAACATATAGTGACCCAAACTGTCCTTCCTAAAAGTCGAGGGATAGTGGGAAGCCCATCTTTTGACGGTCGTTTGGCTGACGCCGAGGAGCTCCGAGGCTTCCTTAGTCTTCAGATTGTTCATGGTAACCTCTCCATTCTTATTCGGTTTGCTTACCTAATTCGAGGCGCGCGCCCGCCTCCCTGCGCGGACGACAAAGGTAGTGCCCGTTCGCCAAACAAAGTGGAAGTTCGAGCCTTCGGGCAGGTTAAGTACGCCAAATTCTAGAAGTTTACGCAGGGAATACAATCCGTTGATAGGGCAATGAAACGAATGGGTACAATAGAGATAAATGCCCTGATTAAGGAGCTCATCCGATATGACAACCGACCAACTCTCTCAATTCGAGAAGAAGATCATTATCCGAAACATTGAACGCGAGGATTTCGGCAAAATCATCGCGCTGCAGAATCTCTGTTTTCCGAACATGGATCCTTGGAAGCTGACCCAGCTCGAGAATCATGTCCGCATTTTCCCGGAGGGCCAAATCTGCGTCGAATACGACGGGGAGATCATCGGCTCGTGTTCCAGCCTGATCGTCAACTTCGATGATTATCTGGAGCAGCATACCTACTCTGAGATTACGGACAAAGGAAATATTCGCAATCATAATCCGCGCGGGGGCAATCTGTACGGCATGGAAGTTATGGTGCATCCGGAGTTCCGTCGGATGAAAATCGGCAGAAGGCTGTACGAAGCCCGCAAGCGGCTGGCGGAGCATCTGAATCTGAAGAGCATCATCGTCGGAGGACGAATCCCGGGGTATCACCACTATAGCGACCGGATGTCCCCGAGAGAGTACGCGGAGGAAGTGCTGCAGCAGAACATCTACGATCCTGTGCTCACTTTTCAGATGATGAACGGTTTTACGCTCAAGCGAATCATTACGGGGTATTTGTCCGACGACGCCGATTCGAAAAACTTCGCCGCGTTGCTGGAATGGAACAATATCGAATTCCGGCCCAGCATCAATAAGACGCATTACAAGATGTCCTTTCCGGTCCGAATCTGCGTCATCCAATATATGATGAAGAAAATCGATTCCTTCGAGGAATTCGCGACCCAATGCGAGCATTACGTCGACGTGGCCTCGGACTACAAATCGGATTTCGCCGTTTTCCCGGAAAATTTAACTATGCAGCTGCTCAGCTTTCTGGAAGAGCGCTCGCCGAGCCTCGCCGTTCGCAAGCTGTCGACTTACACGACCGAGTACGTGGAGTTGTTCACGGAGCTGGCGGTGAAGTACAACGTCAACATCGTCGGCGGTTCCCATTTCGTGGAGAGCAATAACCGGATCTATAACGTGGCGCATTTGTTCCGCAGGGACGGAACGATCGAACAGCAGTATAAGCTGCATATTTCGCCGAACGAGCGTAAATGGTGGGGGATTAACGGGGGCAACGAGATCGGCGTATTCGAGACGGATTGCGGCAAAGTCTCGATCCAGCTTAGCAGCGACGTCGAATACCCGGAGGTGTCCAGAATCATGGCGGAGGAGGGGGCTCAGATTATTTTCGTCCCGTTCTGCGCGGAGGATCGCCAGACGTTCCTGAGGGTCAAATATTGCGCCCAAGCCCGGGCGATCGAGAATCAATTGTTCATCGTAACGGCAGGCACGGTCGGTAACCTGACGCACGTAGATAACGTGGACGTCCAGTACGCGCAATCGGCCATCTATACGCCGGCGGACTTCTCGTTCCCTCGCGACGGCATCGCCGGAGAATGCAGCGAGAATACGGAAACGGTTATCATGGCGGAGGTAGACATGGAAACGCTGGAGAGGTATCGTAAATCTCAAGAAGCGCTGTCGTTCCGCGATCGGCGCACGGATCTCTATTCTTTGCAAAAACGTTCATAACTTCCAGAGGTGACTATGAAGAAGCTTATCATCGCGACGACCCAATATGGACTAACGGATATCCAGACCGAAGAGCAATTCTGGACGGGAATCAAGGAGAAGGTTCGCGACGCGGCCGAGCAGGGCGCGGAGATGATCGTCTTTCCCGAGTATTTGACCGCGCACTTGCTTAGCTTGGAGCCGGCGATGCTGCATGACGACGCTTGCTATTCGTTGGATCGGCGCACGGACGAATACGTGCGGTTCTTCCGAACGCTCAGCGAAGAGCAGGGAATCGCGATTCTGGCGGGTACGCATATTTGCAAGGAGAAAGGCGAGTACGCGAACAAAGCGTATCTCTTTTTCCCGGACGGCCGGATCGAGACGCAGAGCAAGGTGCATCTGACGCCGGAGGAGCAGATCCGCTGGCCGCTCGCCGCGGGCGAGGAGCTTAACGTATTCGAGACGGCATGGGGCAAAATGGCGATTCTCACCTGTTACGACATGGAGTTCCCCGAGCTTGCGAGAATCGCGGCGCTGCGGGGAGCGGAGCTTCTATTATGCCCCTCCTATACGGACAGCGCATA
This sequence comes from Cohnella endophytica, assembly GCF_003628305.1. Classification (GTDB taxonomy): domain Bacteria; phylum Bacillota; class Bacilli; order Paenibacillales; family Paenibacillaceae; genus Cohnella; species Cohnella endophytica. The sequence continues at coordinate 437,520 of NZ_RBZM01000007.1, forward strand.
CGGATATTACCGCGTAAGGTATTGCTGTCAGGCGCGAGCGGTCGAGAACCAGCTGTACGTCGCGCTTAGCGGGCTCGTCGGCTCGTTATCGGAAGACAGGCCGCAGGTCGATTCGGGTTACTGCCAAGCGGGCGTGTTCACGCCGTGCGATCTTCCGTTCGAGCCGGAAGGGATACTGCAGGTCGGCGAGACGAATCTGGACATGACCGTACTCGCCGAAGTCGATTTCCACCGGCTTCGGGAGAACCGCGAACGCGGGGCGGTCGCTCCGTTCTACGATCGCCGGCCGGATTTCTACGAGCAGGAACACAAGAAGACGTCGCACGAATAAGACAGCGGGAGTTCGAGGCTTCCTCGCGCCAGCCCATGGGATCGCAGTCTTTAATCCGTGCTTCCTGGCGGAGGAAACCAAATCGTTCGAAGGTTGACCCAGCCTTGCGAGTTAAACGTCACTCCCCGCACAGATGGCAAATAGGCGGTCGGCACGGGCTTCTCCGACAAAACGAACAAGAGATGCTCCTTGGTCAGAAGCCTCTCGATCTTATCGAGCTCGAACGTCCTCGCGGACGGATCGGGCTCTTTGCGTACGCGCTGGAGCGCGATCTCGATGTCGATTCGCGCGTGGGCGTCCACATGCTCGGATATCGTCATGTACAGATCGAATCTTCGCAACTGCTCGTCTTGGTCGCGATACGAGGAGAAGAGGATCAGGTCGGAAGCGAGCCGGATCGGGCCTTTGAATTCTTCCGGGGGTACGGAGGCGACTTCGCATGCGTAGCCGTAAGTCGCGAGCTTGGCCGCGAGCGCATCGGCCTCCGATTTGTAAGGAGGAATGGTCGCGATCCGCAGGGGCATGTCGGATTGTCGGTCGTCGCGGGGCTGCCTAACGCGGCTTGAAGCTCTTGGCTTACGCGATCCGGACTCGCTTAAACAAGAGAATAGATGGGCGCGAACGGTCGGATCGGTTAACGGTCCGGCCTTCTGCGTATTGCAAGTAATGAACTTCCTGACCGTCGTGTCCGAGTGAATGCGGCTCCAAGTTCTCGCGGAGGCAGCGCTGTCGTGCATGACATGGAACGGGGACAGTTGCTCTCCCGCGCTTCCGGCCGACTCCGCCTCCCAGGGCACGTGCACGATCTCGACCCGGTCCAAATGCGCGCGTCCTTGAAAATGGGGAGAGAATACCTCCAGCGCGCATAAGCCCTCGTTCATTTCCGTTACCTTGAACGGTCCCGTCCCGAGAGGAGAAGTTCCGAAACGCAGCGTTCCCAGTTGGTTCAGATCCTTCGGCACGATCGCGGCGCGGCTTGTGCACAGGAAAGGAAGGAACAGCTCGTTCGGCTCCTCCAGCTCGAAACGTACGGTCGTCGGATTCAACGCACGGACGGAAGCGATCTGCTTGTAAATGAAATTGTACAGCGTCCGCCGGGAGGAGCGGATCAGGCGCTCGAAGGAAAAAACGACGTCGTCCGCCGTCAGCACCTTGCCATGGTGGAATAAAACTTCCTTGCGCAGATAGAAAGTCCACTTCGTGCGGCTGCCGTCGGTCTCCCAGGCGTGGGCGATGGCCGGCAGAATCTCGTCGCGCCGCTCCGTCCGGCGGACCAGACCGTCGAAGACGTTGCTCGATACGAATGCTTCCGCCAGGAAATTCATATAGAGCGGATCCGCGGTATGAAGGGGCTGTCGGATCGGAAGCCGGAGCATATCGATCTGACGGTCGCTGAACGTTTCCGTATGATGGCCGAAGTAAGTGAGCAACCAGCCTTGCAGATGCTCTTGCAGCGCCGATGAGCCCTTGTAGGTTCTCATCTGGTCGATCGCTTGGGTCACGTCTTTGCGGTTGATCGCCTGCATCATGGATTGTACCGCGATTTCCTCCGGCTGCACGAGGAAGCGCAACGAGGAACGGCGCCCGCGCCCGCGGCTCGCCTCCCAGGAAATCCAGCCGTTGCGGCTCATCGCCCCGATAATATTCGTCGCGTTCCTGGACGTGCATTCGAGCAATTGTCCGATCTCTTCAAGCGTCGTGTCCGCGCTAGCAGCTTCGCCATATCTGGCGTGAAGCCGAAGGAATTGCCGGTGAAGCTTCATCCTCCTCGTCCCCCTTCTCTCCTGTAAAATAGGAAATTCCGCGCAAGTTTATTTCTCTTTATTTTCCTATTTTAACATCTACAATAGGCATTAGAAAACGAGAAGCGGGAGGTCCTCCAATGGATCCGTTAGGTAAAGGAACGGCAGTGCGCCCAATCGTTGGGCTCATAGGGGCATTCATGCTCGCCATCGCCAATCAATATTTGTTCTACGGCGCGATAATCGGGGTATCTTATCCGATCTTCATTCTACTGCTCTACGCATACTTGCTCCACGATAGGAGGAACCGATTGCGGGAGATTTCGGGGTTCGGCTGGTTTATGTTCGCGGTAGTGATGCTGCTTTCCCTTACTTATGCCTTGTTCAATAACCCGTTCTTCTCGGCGCTTAATTTTCTCGCGATTCCGCCGCTTGTTTTTCTTCATATGGCCTATTTGCGCGGAGCGAAAAGAATTCCTTGGTGGGATATCCGGATCATCGAAGAGGCGCTGACCCATCTGTTTGCCTTGAGCATGCGCCATGTCCCTACGGTGTTCCGGATCGTGCGGGTGACGGCGGCTAGAAAGGGCGGGACGCAACGTAAAAGCGCTCTCGGAAAAGTGCTTATCGGCTTGTGTATCTCGGTACCGCTGTTAATCGTCGTCGTGAATTTGCTGGCCTCGGCGGACGGAGTGTTCCAGCGCGCTTTAAGCGGATTTCCGGATTGGTGGAACGGCCTGTCCATCGGCGAAGGCGTTTCCCGGTTGCTCTGGATCCTCCTGGCGGGTATCGCGTTCTTCTGCTATTTATGGGGGTTCGTGAAGCCGGGGCGATCAAGCGTAAAGGTTGACCGTACGGTGACGAAATCGGTGCCGGAGGAATCGCAGTACGTGAGCATGCGAATCGACCCGATCATTATGGCCACGCTGCTCGTATCGGTGAACGTCGTCTACGTGCTGTTCGTCGTCTTGCAGTTCTCCTACTTATTCGGAGCGTGGGAAGGCGCGTTGCCGGACGGCAAGACCTATGCGGAATACGCCAGAAGCGGGTTCATGGAGCTCGTTGCCGTATCGTTCATCAACTTCGCCATCCTCATTATCGCGCTTCTCTCCCGGGGGGCGGAGGATCCGGCCAGGCTGCGAAGCCTAATCTCAAAGCTGCTCTACTTGCTGGTCGGATGCTCCGGCGTCATGCTGTATTCGGCGTATTCGCGGCTCATTCTGTACGAGGAAATGTACGGCTACACGTATATCCGTTTTCTCGTGCACGCGTTCATGATCTTCTTGGCGATTCTTCTGATCATTGCGGCGATCCGCATCCGGACGGACGTCATTCCGCTAGCCAAGTGTTATATCGTCATCGGCTTGGCGTCGTACGTATTCATGAATTACGTGGGCATGGACCGCGTGATCGCCGGCAACAACATCGACAGGTACCGTGAAGGCGGGGCGATCGATCCTCAGTATTTGAGCACCTTATCCGCGGATGCCATGCCGCTCTTGGCGGAATTCAGCAAGAAGGAATATCCGGGATTAAAGCCGCTACTGAAGGATAGATGGAAGGAGCTGGCGAACGAAAGCCGTCGCCCTTGGCAGTCGTTTAATTTATCCGTTTACGCGGCGGAGGAAAAGCTTCATGACTTGTTTAGGGAATAAAGCGGAGAATAAGCACGAGGTATGAGGGAAATTTAAGGCCGTGATTTGCCGAAAATAAGGAGGAGGAATAGGGAATGCCAGCAGGTTATATCAAGGAATTAAGAAAGTTGGTCGGCTCGAGACCGCTCATTATGGCGGGCGCTTGCGTGATCGTATTGGACGGCGAGGGGCGGCTGTTGCTGCAGAGAAGAACGGATACCGGGGACTGGGGAACGATCGGCGGGTCAATGGAGCTAGGGGAATCGTTGGAAGAGACGGCTGAACGCGAATTATTCGAGGAGGCCGGGTTAAGGGCGACATCGTTTAAGTTTATCGCGGTGTACTCCGGCAAGGACATGTACTACAAGTATCCCCATGGCGACGAAATCTACAACGTGGTGGCCATATACGAAGCTGTCGGCGTAGAAGGGGTTCCCTTCGTCAACGACGACGAGGGGTACGAGCTCAAGTATTTCCCTTTGGATCGCCCGATCCCGGAACTGAATCCGTTCACGGAGTATCTGCTGCGTAAAGCGGGCTACATACGGACGGAGTCGGGGCAGTTGGAACCGCAAGGCAGCTCATCGTAATTTCATGCCGATTCCGTGTATAATGAGGTCAGCTATTCAGCGAGACAGGCATGAGGAAGGATGAGAGCATGTTCGGAGTTACGGAATACAGCGTGGAGCTAGTGAAGGATCCCTTTCAAATTCTGGTAGGGAAGCGTTACGAATTCATCATCGACTTGGATATCGACGAGGAAGACGAGCTATACTCGGACAAAGGAATCTATATCAAAGCTATCTACAAGGTGGACGGAGAGATCGGCAGCATCGTCAGCTACGGCTTGATCGAGAAGACGACCGATCGCCGCCTCGACTTCGATCTGGAAACCGAAGAGGAAGCGGAGTTAGCCGCTTTCTGCCAGGAGCATTACCAAGAGGCCGAGGAATAGAGGGAAAGCCGGGGCATGGGCCTTGGCTTTTTTTTCTCCAAAAGCCTGCTGTTCGCGTAGACTTGGCTGGATTCTAAAGGTAAGATCGAAACAGATTCGCATAAAATGGGAAGAGGTGGAAGCTTGTCTTTCGTCATACGTTTGAAATGGTTTTTCAAGGAGCGATGGGGGAGTTACGCGGTAGCTATCGGAATCATGACCGCGGTTAGCTTGCTGTCGATGATTCCTCCCAGGCTGATCGGGAATACGATCGACGCCATGAACAAGCATGACTTGACCTCCTCGGAGCTAAGCCGATCGGTCCTCCTGCTCGTCTGCTTAGCGCTGCTCTTATACGCGATGGTCTACATATGGATTACGACCTTATTCGGGAATTCCATCTTGATCGAGAAAATGCTCAGATCGCGACTCTTGAAGCATCTGACGAGAATGACGCCCGCGTTCTACCAACGCAACACGACGGGCCAACTGATGGCGCTCGCGACGAACGACGTGCTCGCGATCGGGCAGACGGCGGGCTACGGAGTCATGACGCTCGTGAATACGCTCGTAGGGGCATCGGTCGTCGTCGCGATGATGCTTTCCTTCATTAGCGCGAAGCTGATGATCGCCGCGTTGATTCCGTTGCCGCTCCTCGTCTTCGTCATCAGCAAGCTGGGGAATAAGGTCCGTGTCCGCTTCATCGCGGCGCAAGAATCGTTCGGCAAGATGAACGATCATGTGCTGGAGTCGATTTCCGGCATTCGGGTCATTCGTTCCTACGTGCAGGAGAACGACGATCTTCGCGCGTTCGACCGAATGACGTCCGAGGTGATGGACAAGAACAGGCAAGTGTCCAGCGTTAACGCGCTGTTCCAGCCGCTCATCTCGCTCATCGTGGGCGCCAGCTACAGCATCGGCATCGGATACGGTTCTTATCTCGTTTTTCAGGAGGACATCTCGCTAGGACAACTCATTTCCTTCAACATTTACTTAGGAATGCTGATCTGGCCGATGATTTCCTTCGGGGAATTCATTAACGTCTTGCAACGGGGGAGCGCCTCGGCCGAACGGCTGCAGAAAGCATTGAGCCAGCCTGCCGATGTGGAGGACGCGCCGGATCCGGTCGAACTGTCGTCGCCGACATCTATCGATATGAGAGCGTTAAGCTTTACTTACCCGACGTCGACCCATCCTAGCCTTTCCGATGTTTCCGTGAGCGTCGGGCGGGGGGAAACGCTCGGCATCGTCGGTAAGACGGGCAGCGGCAAGAGCACGTTGCTCAAGCAACTGTTGCGGCAATATCCGATCGATCCCGGGAAGCTTGTCGTCTCGGGCGTACCTGTCGAGAGAATCTCCTTGGATCGGATGAAGAAATGGATCGCTTACGTCCCGCAAGAACACCTGTTGTTATCCAAGACGATCCGCGAGAACATCGCGCTGGGCAAGCCGGACGCGACGCCGGAGGAAATCGGGAACGCGGTCGAGATGGCTTCTTTCGCCCAGGATATCGCCCAAATGCCCGAGGGTTTGAATACGATCGTAGGCGAGAACGGCGTCATGCTGTCCGGAGGCCAGAAACAACGGCTCGCGATCGCGAGAGCGCTGCTCGTCGATTCGGAGATACTGTTGCTCGATGATTCGTTGTCCGCGGTGGACGCGAGAACGGAAAGCCGGATTATCGCGAATATCCGCCGGGAACGAGCGGGGCGGACGACGTTAATCACGACGCACAGGCTGTCCGCCGTCAGCCACGCCAATTGGATCGTCGTGCTGGACGAAGGACGGATCCGCGAAGAAGGCACCCACGACCAGCTTATGCTTCATGGCGGCTGGTATAAGGAACAATGGGAACGCCAGCAGATGGAGGCGAGTCTAGAGGAATGAATGCATCCCCGAACAAACTATCTACATCGAGAAGGTTATTAGCGTACGCGCTCGTCTACAAATTCCGAATTCTGGGCGCGATTCTCGTGCTCTGCTGCGCGGTAGGTTCGGAGTTAGGCGGACCTTATTTAATCAAGACGATTATCGATAAACATCTATCCAAGCCGGACGGCGATATGGCTCCGGTGCTGTCGTTGCTGGCCTTCTATATCGGACTGATCGTTCTTGCCGGAATTTGTAATTACGTACAATCCTACACCCTGCAATCTACGGCTCTGCGAATCATCAAGAACATGCGGATGGATCTCATGGGGCACATCCAGCGCATATCGCTCCGTTACTTCGACAATACGCCGATCGGCCAAGTCGTGTCGCGCATCGCCAACGACACGGAAGCGATTCGCGATCTGTTCATGAGCTTCATGGCGACGTTCGTCGTCAGCTTCGTGCAGTTAACGGGCATTTTCGTCGCCTTGTTCTTGTTAGATGCGAGGCTGGCCTCGTATACGCTGCTCTTGCCGCCTGTATTCGCGCTCATCATGTACGTTCATCTAAAATATTCGAAAAAGTACATTGCCGTCATGCGCGCACGCTTAAGCGACATGAACGCGATGATCAGCGAGTCGATCGCGGTCATGCCGATCATCCAAGCGTTTCGCAGGGAGAAGGTAACGCTCGAAGAGTTCGAGGTTCTGAACGAGGACCGCTACGTGAACCAGGTTAAGCAGTTCCGCGTGTTCTCCTTATCTTCCCGCAATATCGTGGGTACGATCGGAAGCTTGGTGACGGCGTTCGTCATCTGGTACTTCGGCCGCAGCTCACTCGAGGGAACGGCCATCTCGTTCGGCGTTTTCTATGTATTCATCGATTATCTGGGACGCGTCTTCAATCCGATCATCGGAATCTTCGATCAACTGACGAACGCGCAGAGAGCTTTCGTCTCGGCGGAGAAGGTGTTCGCGATTCTGGACCTGGAGGGCGAAGACGTCGAAGAGACGGGAGAAGTCGGACGCCCGCAAGGCGTCGTGAAGTTCGAGGACGTTACCTTCGCTTACAACGAAGGCGAGAACGTGCTAAAGAACATCTCCTTCGAGGCGCGCAAGGGAGAAACCGTCGCGTTGGTCGGGCACACGGGCTCGGGGAAGAGCTCGATCATCAATCTGCTGCTCGGATTCTACGAGCCGGGAACTGGCCGGATCACAATCGACGGAGAGGATATCTCCGGGTTGTCGAAGCAAGCGTTGCGCAAGCATATGGGTATCGTGTTGCAGGATCCGTACTTGTTCGCGGGCGATATTAAGTTCAACGTAAGCTTGTACAATGGAGACATTACGTTGGAGCGGGTGAAGAAGGCGCTGAAGGATGTCGGAGCGGCTTCGTTCGTCGAGCAGCTTCCGAACGGCTACGACGAGCAAGTCGTGGAGCGGGGCAGCACGTTGTCTTCCGGACAACGCCAGCTTATTTCCTTCGCGAGGGCGCTTGCGTTCGACCCTTCGATCCTCATTCTCGACGAGGCGACGGCCAGCATCGACAGCGAGACGGAAGGCCTGATCCAGCAAGCGCTCAAGGTCGTAAGCGAAGGGCGCACGACACTCGTCATCGCCCATCGGCTGTCCACGATCAGGGAAGCGAACCAGATTCTCGTCCTGCACCGCGGGGAGATCGTCGAACGCGGCGATCATGACGAGTTGATGGCGCTCGAAGGACGTTACTATAAGATGTATCAGCTGCAAAAAGGGGAAAAGGCTTCGATGGCCGTATAGGCGAAGTGCTAATATTTAAGCCTCCGGGGTGAGAAAAATGGCTGCCATCGCAATAACGAAGCAACAAGCTAGAAGATTCATGTTGATCCTCCAAGGATTAAGCGGCGATTTCGAGTTTAGAGGCAAGGAAGGAATGCTTGCTTACTTTAGGCGCGTAGGGTGCATTCAATATGATCCGCTTAACGTCGTAGGAACCAACCCGGAGCTTGTCTTGCAGTCCCGAATCGAAGATTTCGACCGCGGCATGCTGAGCGGGCTATTGTATCAGGATCGCAAGCTCATCGACTATTGGGACAAGCAAATGTCGATTTTCCCCGTGGAAGATTGGCCTTATTTCAAACGGCTTCGCGAGCATTACGGGGCATGGTGCCTGTCCAACGAATCGGCTGTGAATCGGGTACGAAGCGAGATCGAGAGCAGAGGGTTTTTGTGCTCCGGCGATCTGGACGACGACGAGAAGGTGGATTGGGCATGGGGGCCGACAAGGTTGTCCCGCGCCGCGCTGGAAGGCATGTATCATGGCGGGCATCTGAGCATTCACCATAAGGTCAACACCCGCAAGTATTATGATCTGACGGAGCGTTTGATTCCGGAAGAATTGCACGCCTCGCCTGATCCTTTCGAGACGGACGAGCAATATTATGCCTGGTACGTGCTTCGGCGCATCGGCAGCGTGGGGCTCCTATGGAACAGACCGAGCGACGCATGGCTGGGTATCCGCGGATTAAAAAGCAGCCAGAGGAACGAAGCGTTCGCTAGGCTGACGGAAGAAAAGCTTATCGTGGACATCCAAGTGGAGGGCATAGCGCATCCGCTGTATATGCGAACCGAAGACGAGCCTTTCCTGCGGGAGGCTTTATCGTATAATTCGCGGGAAGAACGGGCAAGCATACTTGCCCCGCTGGACAACCTGCTCTGGGACCGGCAGTTGATCAAGGAGCTGTTCGACTTCGAATATCGCTGGGAGGTTTACAAGCCGGCGGCCGAAAGGCAGTACGGATACTACGTGCTCCCCGTCGTGTACGGAGACAGGATCGTAGCCCGGTTCGATCCGGTCAAGCATCGCAAGAACACTCCGTTCTCTATCCGTCAATGGTGGTGGGAAGAACACGTGGACGCGAATAACGCGACTATGCGAGAGAGTGTTACGAAGTGCCTCGAACAGTTCGCTGCGAATTTAGGGACGAAGTATGAAGCTTCTCCTATCTAATCGGCCGATTTGTAGGATCAAGGTTGAATGCCCGACAACCTGCAGAAAGTACAGTCTAATATCTCAAATTCGTCTCTGAGAAGAAACAACCTGCATTTTATACAGGCCAATGTCAGCCAAAGTGCGATAAACGAGCCAATACCCCCACCCAACCTGCGCAAAATACACCTTGATCGGCGAAAAGTCGCACAATGCGCCAAACACACTGTAGGAAATGCAGGTTAGCTTATCGAGGCCTCACTCGCCGATGCGGGTGGGGGCTTTTTTTCGATTCTCTCGACTGCCAATTCGCCAATCCTCCCATCCCTCGCACCCCGTAGTTCGGATTCCCATAGCCCACCAGACCCACAAATTCCATAGTGTGCGACGCGCATCGAACCCTAGGCTCATTTCCATTCTTTACAAAAGGTTTCATGTGTAATATATTTATTACACATATAAAAACTGTATTACGCAGGAGCGGGGCCAAGCCAATGAATCTAACCGGAAATGAGCTGCTGCAAGTTTTCGAGGCTTTGGCGAACCCCCATCGCATGCGAATCGTTTCCTCCTTGAGAGAAGGCAGGAAGTACGTTAGCGAGCTGGCGCGAGAGGTTCGCATGAGCAGGCCGTTGCTGTATATGCATCTTCATCGGATGGAAATCGCGGGTCTCGTGTCGGCGCGCTTGGAATTATCCGATGACGGGAAGGCCAAGAAATATTATGAGTTAACGGAATTCGAGTTGCTATTAACGCCGGACGCGATCTCAGACGCCGTTCGTACGCTGACGGACAAGAACGCTGCCGAGACTTCGACGCTTGAGGAGGAATAGGGATATGGGTGGCAACATTTACGGGTACCTGGGGATGGGATTCTCCATCGTCGTCGTGGTGGTCGGCATGATCAGCTACATCACCACCATGCAACAAAAGCATAAGACGAGACAAATGCAAATCCAGAACGGCGGCGATATTGCACGCGAGGAGCATTACCGCAAGCTGGCGGAAACCGTCGTGCTCCAACAGAAGCAGATCCAAGAAGGGCAAGAGAAGCTGCACGGCGAAATCGCCGAAATTCGCGGAAGGCTGACGTCCATAGAGAAGTTGCTCCGCGACGTGGAATAAAGCGCAGCAAGCAGAAAGCCGCCAGTACCGTCGCATAAGACGGTACTGGCGGCTTTCTTGACGCATTCCGTACCTTGACCGCCTAACGGCCGGCCATTTTGTTGAGATCCGAAGCAAGCTTGTCCAACTGCAGGAAGCTATCCACCACGTCTCCGATCCGTTTGTCCTGGGTCGTCATGCTGGCGGACATCTCTTGAACGGAGGCCATGTTCTGTTCCGTGGCGCCCGCGATCGTGACGATCTGATCGGTAATCTTATTGTATTGATGCTGCAGGTCGTCGGCGGACCGGTTCACTTCGGTCGATTGCTGCTCTACCTTCGAGGCATCCCGCGCGAGCGAGCGCATAACCTCCGCAACCTTCTTGACCGCGGCGCTGCTCTCGGACACCGTCTGCTGTCCTTCGATGACCTGTTCGGCGGCGAGCGTCGTCTTCGAGCGGATCGTCTCGAGAATGTTCTCGATCTGCTCGGTCGATTCCTTGGACGATTCCGCCAGCTTGCGGATTTCGTGAGAGACGACGGCAAAGCCTTTGCCGTGCTCGCCCGCCCGCGCGGCTTCGATGGCCGCGTTCAAGGCAAGCAGGTTCGTCTGGTTGGAGATGCTCTTGATCGTCGAGACGATGCTTCCGATCTGCTGATTCTGCTCGTTCAATTCGGTCATCAATTCGACCGACGAGTCGATGGTCGTATGAACGTGCTCCATCCGGCTCTCGAGAACTTCGGCTTCCCGACTGCCGATTTCCGTCAGTTGAACGGAGCTTTCCGACAAGGATTTCATTTCGTTCGAACGTTCCGCTAACGAGAAAACTTCACGCTCGACGAAACGAACGGATTCGCTCATGCCGTTAATGCCGGTCGTCTGCATCTCGATGCTGGCCGTCACTTCGGCGAAGGCGGTCGTCACTTCCTTGGAGATCGTGCCGGTAGAGGTCATGTTCGTCTTCAGATTAGAACTGAAATCGTTTAACGCGGCAAGGGAGACCGCGACATTGTCGACGATGCCCTGCGCCCGGTTTCTCTCGGAGAAGGCTTGCTCGCGCTGGGAGTGCGCTTCCGCTTGCAGACGTTCGCTGAATTTCGCGGAGAAATAAAGGGGCGCAGCGACGAGCACGAGATACATTAGCAACGTGGAGAAGGCATTGTCTCCGAACATTTTTTCGCTATATGGGCTAACGAATAAGTAGACGGTTACCGCCGCGCCGGATAGTCCGGAGAAGGCGATCGATCGGGAATTGCTGTAAAGGGTCATGATGGCGAGATTGATATAGACGAGGAAGTAAGTCGTAATGACGGGATCGGTCAGAACCAAGAGAAGCGTAAGTACGGTAATGATCGACGATACTAAATACATAATATAGTTCGATAACCAACGTTTGTACGTAAGCGTCGTTGCCAATCCGCAGGCGATCGTTCCCACGATAACGAGCATGACGATCGATCTCGCGGGAGCGGCCGTCAAGAAATCCACGATGATGCCGAGCGCGAGCATGCCCCAGAGTACTTTCACTAGAAGTTTGTTTCTGAGATGCAATGTTTCGTTTAATTGCACTAAGATGTCCGCCTTCCAACAAGGAATATTTTAGTAAAAATAATACCATATGTCGCCACCGTCCGACAGTCCAACATCGGAGAACGGGCAAGGTCGAGTACGAATGTTCAATTGTTCCCAAGCAATCGTGCTAGACTTCCTTAAGAATGGTACACTAAGGTGCAAGCGGTATATAACTAGTCAACCTGGAAAGGGATGAGGAGCATGAACGCGTTCGAATTATACAATCCGACGAAGCTAGTCTTCGGGGCGGATAAGGTCAGCCGGCTAGGAGAATTGGTCGAGCCTTACGGCAAACGGGTCTTGCTCGTCTACGGCGGCGGAAGCATTAAGAAATCGGGATTATACGACGACGTGATTTCTCAGCTTAACGAAATCAAGGCGATCGTCCACGAGCTTTCCGGCATCGAACCGAATCCTCGTCTGACAACGGTGAACAAGGGGATAGAAATCTGCCGCGCGGAGAAAATCGAGTTCGTGTTAGCGGTAGGCGGAGGCAGCGTATTGGACGCGGCCAAAGCGATCGCGGCGGGCGCGTTATACGACGGGGACGTATGGGACTTTACGATCCGCCAGGCGGTTATCCAGGAGGCGCTGCCGATCGGTACGGTGCTGACCTTGGCTGCGACCGGCTCGGAAATGAACGGAAACGCGGTGATCTCCAACTGGGAAACGAAGGAAAAGCGGGGACTGGGCAGCAAGCACGTATACCCACAATTCTCGATTCTCGATCCGAAGCTAACCTATTCCGTTCCCCGGAATCAGACGGTTAACGGCATCGTCGATATCATGTCGCACGTGTTCGAGCAGTATTTCTCGTTGACGACGGACATTCCTCTCCAGGAGCGGTTTGCCGAATCGATTCTGCTGACCGTTATCGAGAACGGAGAGAAGGCGCTCGAGGACGGAACCGATTACGACGCGCGGGCGAACCTTCTGCTTGCCGGCACCTATGCCTTGAACGGAACGTTACCGAACGGGGTAACCACCGACTGGGCGACGCACGGCATCGAGCACGAGGTAAGCGCGATTTACGATATCGCCCACGGGGCGGGGCTCGCGATTATTTTCCCGAATTGGATGAAGTATGTTTACAAGGAACGCGTAGGCAAATTCGCGCGATATGCCGAACGGGTATGGGGCATCGATCCGGCCGGCAAGAGCGAAGACGAGCTCGCGATCGCGGGCATCGAGGCTACGCGCGCATACTTCACGCGCATTGGAGCGCCGGCTACGCTCGGAGAACTCGACATCGACGGCCAGCATTTGGACCGGATGGCTGATGAAGCTACGCGGTTCGGTCCGATCGGGACCTTCAAGCAACTGAACAAAGACGATGTAGTCAACATCCTGACGGCATCCTTGTAAGCTGGAGAAACGGTTCGATCATATGAAAGGGCAGTTCCTCGGGTCGTTTCACGACCTGAAGAGCTGCCCTTTATGCTTGCCGGGAGTTATGATTCTATAATCCCAGATGAAGCTTGCGGGTATTGAGCATGCCTTCCAGCCCGGTAGGATCATTCCGGGTTTTGAAGGAAACGAACCGCTCCGCGGCTTCCGAGGTTCGAACGCGAAGCGGTTTGACCTCTTGCTTAACGAGATCGAGGACGACCTCGGCCACGGATTCGGAGGTTTGGGGAACGGAAGCGCGCTTCGAGAAATTAGCGATGTAGGCATCGATCAGCGTTTTGTATTCGTCTTCCAGAATGCCCCCGGTGCTGCCGATCTGCTTCAGGACGGTTTGATTGAAATTCGTGGCGATGGCGCCCGGTTCGAGCAAGGTAATGTCGATGTTGAACAAAGGCTTGTAATAAGTGGCCATACTCTCCAGCAAGCCTTCCACGGCGAACTTGCTCGCGCAGTACACTTCGTTAAACGGCTGGCCGACCAGACCGCCCACGCTCGAAGTCGCGATGATATGCGCGGCGCCTGCTTCGCGAAGCAGCGGAAGCGCGCTTTTGATCGTATGCATGACTCCGTAGACGTTCGTATCGAACACGTCCTTGATCTCTTCCATCGGCGCCTGACCCAAAGCGCGCAGATAGCCGAATCCGGCATTGCAGAACAGGACGTCCAGCTTGCCTCCCGTTTGTTGTCCGATTTCCCCGAAAGTTCTTTCCAGGGAGGCGGGATCCGTCACTTCCATCTCATGCCAGCTTAAGTTGGCTACCTGTCCGTAAGCGGCTTGGTCCCGCTCGACATTCCGCGTGCCCGCGAACACCGTCCAACCGTTCTTCGCGAACAGAAGCGCCGTCGCCAGTCCGATGCCCGCGGAAGCTCCCGTAATCGCAATCGTTTTACTCATACGCAATACAACCCCTTTATTAATGGATTCGATTGGGCAGCTCTTTGGCAATTATAACAAACGCGGGGAGATTGCCCATCCCCCCTCCGAGAATAAGGAATTCACGATTTGGAAACAATACCCTTTGATTTCATGGTGAAGCGGGGTGGGGTTATGGGTTTTTTTCGTAATATGTTTTCCAACAATCGTCACGTAAACATGAGTAGAAAAAAAGCCGCTCCGGCGAAGGAGAACGATAAGCCGGTTAGCCCTACGCTTCAAGATAATTTCGCTTATATCGAACAGGCGCTTTTTCGCACCGAAGATTTGGTGCGGCGTCCTCTCGCCTACTTATCGAAGCCCGGGGTCCTTTTATACCTCAGTTCCGTATGCGACTCCCAGAAAATACACGAAACGATCCTGAAGCCGATGGCGCAAGCGGGAGCGGACGACCTCGAAGTCGTTCTGACGGCTACTCTCGTGGAGAAATATAGCAGCCTTGAACCCGTAATCGACCTTATGCTCCGGGGTTATGCCGTCATATTCCTGGAGGGTCGCCAAGAGTGCCATGCGGTTAGGGCCGCTTTCATTAACCTGAGAAGCGTGGACGAGCCGGCGAACGAGAAATCGATTCAAGGGTCGCATGACGGATTCATCGAAAGCTTGCCCGTGAATCTTCAGCTTATCCGCAAACAGATCAATAGCCGAAATCTGATCGTTCGACGATATACGCTCGGCAATATCACGAAGACGGATGCGGCGATCGTGTATTTGAACAACTTGGCGAATCCGGAAGTCGTGGATGAGATCGACCAACGAATATCCGCGGTTAACGCCGACAACATCATGTCCGGCTATCTGTTGCTTGAATATATAGAGAACCAATCGTACTCTCCGTTTCCGCAAATCTTGCAGACGGAAAGGCCGGACAGGGTGGTAGGCAACTTATTGGAGGGACGTGTGGCTCTTCTGACGGAGGGAACTCCGGCGGCGTTGGTTATGCCCGTGACCTTTTTCGCGTTCTATCAATCTCCCGACGACTATAACAGCCGTTCCTTGGCCGGATCGTTTATCAGACTGCTGAGACTCTTTAGCTTTTTCATTGCGATTACCCTTCCGGCTTATTATATCGCGGTCTTATCGTTTCACTACGAGGTTATCCCGATGGAGCTGTTCTATCAGATCAAAGGCAGCGTCGAGAAAATTCCCTATCCCCCGATACTGGAAGCCCTGTTCATGGAACTCGCGATCGAACTGCTCAGGGAAGCGGGCATGCGCCTCCCTTCTCCGATCGGCCAGACGATCGGCATCGTAGGAGGTTTGGTCATCGGGGACGCCGTCGTGAAGGTCGGTCTCGTATCCTATCCGATGATTACCGTCGTCGCTTTGACAGCGATTGCCTCGTTCGTCATTCCTTCCCACGAGATGAGTTATTCCGTCCGGCTTCTGCGGTTTCCCGTGATGATCCTCGCGTCGTTGTTCGGCTTTATCGGGATTTTCTTCGGTTTGACGATGATCTTCGCCCACCTCTGCAAGCTAGAGTCTTTCGGAACCCCTTATTTCGCTCCTGCCTCGCCTATGCGCCTGAAGGATTGGAAAGACGCGCTTATTCGGTCCCCTTTCTGGAAGCTGAACGAGCGACCGTTGGACGCGCGGCCTTTGAAGTTGGAGCAAGAGAATGGCAAGCGGAAGGGGAACGGCGATGATCGCGGCTAAAGAGAAGATCACGCCTGGACAATTCATGATGACGGTCATTCAAGCTCAGATCGGCGTAGGCGTATTGTTCTTGCCTTCCTCGGTTCAATCCGTTGCCTTCAACGATGCTTGGATATCGGTTATTCTGTCCGGCGTAACGGCATTCCTGCTCATTCTGGTCATGTGGGGGTTGGCAAGGAGATTTCCGTCGGTTACTTTTCTGGAATATTTGCCATTGTTGCTTGGGAAAGTATTCGGCAAAACGGTGCTCGTTTTCTATGCGGCGTTTTTTATTCTCGAATGCAGCTTGGTATTGGTTCTGTTCGCGGACGTGATCAAGGATTGGATATTCACCAACACGCCGACTTGGGTAATCTTGAGTTTGGCGCTCATAGCCTCCCTATACATTGCTCAGGAGAATATCCGGACGATTGCGCGGTTTCTCGTGTTGACGTTCGTTTTGATCTTTCTCCTGGTCATCATCGCAGCCTATGCTTTTCGGGATGCCAATATCCTGTATATTTTGCCGATTAACCAGAGCGGGTTTCCCAGCATTCTGAAAGGTGTCGTAAAATCAATGAACTCGTTTTACGGGTTCGAGATGCTCTTGTTCTGTTTCCCCTATGTGCTGGGAGAGGGCAAAAGCATTCTGAAAGCTACCGTTTTGGCCAACATTTTCTCTACTTTGTTCTACACCTTCTTGGTATTCACCTGTCTGATCGTGTTCAGTCCGGAGGAGCTTAAAGTGATACCGCAGCCTGTACTGTATATGGTTAAAGCTTTATCCTTTACGATAATCGAACGGGCGGATCTTTATTTCATGACGATCTGGGCAGTCGTGGTCGTCTCTACGGTCATAGCCTATCTCTTCATGTCGTCCAGAACGATATCCGTCTTGTTGGGGCAGAAAAAGCATCGGCGTACCGCTCCTTACGTGGCCTTGTTCATTTTGATTATCTCGCTAATTCCCCATAATCAGGAAATGATCAATGTTTTGCAGACGTACGTAGGTATTTTGTCCGGCGCCTTGCTTGTAGGTTTTCCGCTTATTCTGTTAGGCATATCGTATGGTTTCGGAATAAAAGGGAAGGAGCAGCCGGGATGAAGAAGCGATGGGCTCGGATCGGTCTGCGTGCGGGACTGTGCGGTTTTTTTCTATTGTGCGGGTGTTGGGATCAGCACCTTCTGAAGGACGAGAGGAACGTAAGCATCGGCGGGATGGACGCGGGTCAAGGAGATAAGCTTGTCGCAACGGTTTCTATCCGGGACATTACGACCACGGAGCTGGGAAGCAAGGACTTGAGCGAGGTACATACCGTACTGGCGCGGACGACCCAGCATGCCAGGGACCTCCTTAACGACGAAGTCTCCGGAGATTATTCCAATTCGAAAATGCGCGTTCTTCTGCTGGGAGAAGAGTTGGCCAAAAACCATGATTTCATGCCGCACATGGACGTCTATTATCGCGATCCCAAAAGCCCGCTCAGCGCAAGGGTCGCGGTGACGCAAGGGACGGCTAAAGAGATGGTCGAGCTGCGAAAAATCGGAAGTCGTACAATCGGTTTATATATCGACAATCTCTTGAAAAGCTCCGTGGACACTTCCTCTATTCCCGACGTGAATATACAGACGCTGCATCCGTTGGATCGCGGATACGATTTCGCGGTGCCTTATTTGACGATCAAGGACAGTATGCCATCCTTGCTCGGAACCGCCTTGTTCAGCGGAACTCGCATGACGGGTAAGCTTAATTTGGACGAATCCAAACTTTACCTCCTCTTATGCGACCAGATCGGCAAGACGCTCAAGTTAACGCTCAAGTCGAATACTCCGAGCGCGCCAGATGGCTATGAATACGTCACGGTCGACGTTAATAAAGCAAAGCGGAAGTTTAAGGTGACGGTTACGAAGGACGGGGAAATTCGAGCGCGGCTCCATTTGAGGCTCCGGGTTACTGTGGTCGAGGATCCGAGCAATCATTTGTATAAGATGGCCGTCATGCACGATCTGGAGCGGCACCTCTCGCGGGAGTTGACTTCGAACGCGCAGGATGTCGTCGAGAAAATTCAACGAGCCAATCACGACGGGTTCGGCATTGCCCGCAGGCTGATGTCCTTTCACCCGAAGGTTTGGGAACAACTCGATTGGAATAAGGAGTATCCGAGAATTCCGTTCGATACGAGCGTTTCCCTGCAGATCATCAATACGGGAATCACGGATTGACGAGCAGGAGAACGGGCATTCGGGGGAGAAGGAGTAGGGATCAAGGTTTCGGTCTTTACTTCAAGGAGGTACATATTCGGATGGCGATAACGCTAAGAGAAGCGATGCGAAGCTTGGAAGAAATGGGAACGGAACAAACGAAGAAGACGCATATTCGCCATGGGGCGCGCGAGCCGTTGTTCGGCGTTCGGGTCGGCGATATGAAGAAGCTGGTCAAGGACGTGAAGAAGGATCAGGACATTGCCCTTGCTCTATATGCAACGGGGAATAGCGATGCCATGTACTTGGCGGGATTGACGGTAAATCCGAAGACGGTCGCGAAAGAAGTGCTACGGGAATGGGCGCGCGGCGCCTATTGGTACATGATCGCCGAATATACCGTCGCGGGCGTTGCCGCCGAGGGCCCCTACGCGTTAGAGCTGGCCAGGGAGTGGATCGAATCTCCGGACGAGCAAGTTGCGACTTGCGGTTGGAGCACCTACGCCAACTACGTTTCGATCGCACCCGACGAGGAGCTCGATATGGAGGAGATCCAAGCGTTGTTGCGACGGATCGAAGCGAGCATTCACGGAGAGCGCAACCGCGTCCGGTATACGATGAACGGCTTCGTTATCGCGGTCGGGACATACGTAGTTCCCTTACAAGGTATCGCGAAGGGAGTCGCGGAAGCGATAGGCAAAGTCCATGTTAATGTGGGAGAGACTGCGTGCAAGGTGCCGTTAGCTACCGACTATATCGATAAAATCGTTTTGATGGATCGGGTGGGCCGAAAGAGGAAAACTTGTATTTGTTGAGGGAGCCATTCGGGAATGTGCCGTAGGGAAGTTGACTTCGGCTTCCCCGCGACCTATAATTAAAGACAAATATAGTCTGTAATTCGGAGGGGCGCAATTTGAAATACTCGAACGCGACGAACTATGCTTTGCACACCATCGTTTATTTAGCTGTCGCGCCGACCGGGAAGTCGCTTGGAGTGAAGCCGATCGCGGACTTTCAGAACCTGTCTCCGACGTACCTATCCAAGATTATGGCGAAGCTCGTAAAAGCCGGATTCGTCGAATCGACGGTGGGCGTGAACGGGGGTTACAGGCTGACGAAAAAGCCGGAAGATGTGTCCTTCCTAGACGTCATCGAAGCGGTTGAAGGTCAGGAGTCCTTGTTCGAATGCGATACGCATCATGATTCCCGACACTCGTCGAGGTGTTTGATTCAGTCGGTCATGAACGAAGCGGAGAACCGGATGGAGCAATTATTGCGGGAGCGTACGATCGCCGATATAGCCGATCAAGCCGGAGAAGCGATGAGGGCTTTCGTTAACCGGGAAGCGCAGTAATTTTTTTTACCGGAATTAAAGACAACAAGTATCCATAATATAAACAATAGAAAAGGAGCGAATATCATGTTGGATTGCGTAATTATCGGAGGCGGACCCGCGGGTCTTAGCGCCGCGCTCGTCCTGGGGCGTTCGAGAAGGCACGTAACTCTATTCGACAACAATCAAGCCCGCAACAAGGTCACGCATGAATCGCACGGCTTCTTGACGCGGGACGGAGTGACGCCAAGCGAGTTAAGGGCGATCGCCCGCCGAGATCTGGAGAAGTATCCGTCGGTCCAAGTGAAGGATGTCGCGATCGCCCAAGTATCCAAGCAGCTAGATGGAACGTTCTTGGCATTCACCGAGCAAGGAGAAGCGTTCCGTGCCCGCAAAATCATTCTCGCGGCGGGGTTGAAGGAATTATTGCCGGACATTCCCGGTTTAAGAGAGCATTACGGCAAATCCTTGTTCAGTTGCCCGTACTGCGACGGTTGGGAGATCAGGGATCAACCTTTGGTCGTCATATTGGACGATCCGCACGTTTACCATATGGCGATGACGACGAGCAATTGGAGCAAGAACCTTGCGATCTGCACGAACGGCGCGAATGTTCTGACTCCGGAACAAGCGGATAAGCTCCGAAGCAAAGGGTTTCAAGTGTTCTTTCAGCGGATATCGGGGATTAGAGGGCAAGGAGGGCAAATGCGAAGCATCGTTTTCGAGGACGGTTCGGAGATCGCGAGATCGGCCGGATTCGTCGGTTCGAAGCTGAAGCATGCCACTCCGATCGCGGAGTCCCTAGGCTGCGGGTTGAACGAGAAAGGCGGAATCATCGTTGACGACTTAGGCAAATCAAGCGTCGAAGGCGTGTTCGCGGCCGGAGACAATGCGGTGATCATGCCATCGCAGCTAATCATAGCTGCGGCGGGCGGAAGCAGAGCGGCAATGGGCGTCAATATGGCGCTAACGTTAGAGGATTTCTGAACCGGGGCGGCTTGGCCGCTCCGGTTTTTTCGCAAGACTAGTATAAATTCAGGTGCTTCACCAAGAAGTGAGAGATCAATTGGAAAATATACATATAAATTATCTTATTCAGAAAAGCGGTAGATTTTATCTGGAAAAAGTACATATAATTGTTCCGAAATAAACGAAAAACGGCGCCGGAAGTGGGTTTAAGTGGACTTTTTCCAACTCATGACCGAATTTCGGCCAACTGCCTCCAATTAGTTGTATTTTTGCAACCTTTTCGACGACAACGCCTCTTTTTTCATAATTCGACACGATCAGGAAGGAAATGGAATTGAATCGAGCGAATTACAGTTGAAGGACTTCAAGTCGGCGCAGATAGTTGAATGCGGTTTCATTCTGATGAAGGCGGAGGAACCCCGATGAAAAGGAAATACGTGAATTCCCCGATGATGTATGCTCTCGGGATGCTGGCAATGATGATTCCCAGCCAAGCCTTCAGCACGTTCTACAATTATTATTACGTCGATACGCTGGGGCTTGGAATCGGGCTAGCCACGGTAGCGCGCACGGTGTTCCTGATCTGGGATGCCGTGAATCAGCCTTTGGTCGGGTATTGGTCCGACCGGACGAACACGAAGTACGGGCGGAGGCGGCCTTGGCTGTTCGGAGCGATCCCGCTCTTCATGCTATCGTTCATCATGGTGTTCTCGCCTCCGAAGGATATGTCGGAGATGGGCTTGTTTACGTGGTTTCTGGTCTCGCTCGTATTCTACGAAGCGGTCGCGACGGTCATATGGGTGAACTACGGGGCGCTTTTTCCGGAGTTATTCAGGGGAGATCGCGTTCGCGCGAAGGCATCGTCCATCCAGCAGGGCTATCAGATCGTCGGCATTCTGATCGGTACCGCCGCAACGCCGTTCCTCTACAAAGCGCTGGGCTTCGGAAGCATGGCCATTATTTATTCGCTGCTGTTCGCCGGCTTCATGCTGCTTTTCCTTCGCAACGTGAAAGAAGACGAGGAAGCGATCAAGGCGCCGCAGCTCGGGTTCAAGGAAGCGTTTCGCCTGACGCTCAAGAACAAGACGTTCTGGCTCGTGAATATCGCCAATTCGTTCGCTCAGACCGTTAACGGGTTAATTGCTTCGACGATTCCTTTTTACGCGAAATACGTTCTTCGAATCCCGGAAGAGCAGAACACGATTTTGCTCGCTTCCGTATTCGTGTCGGTCATTCCCTTGGTAGGGGTATGGTTTTGGCTCATTCGCAAGATGGACCCGGTGAAAGGCTGGCGTATGGCGTTCGTAGCCTATGCGTTATCGGTCATTCCGCTCTGGTTCGGAACGAACCTGATAAGCGGGATTATCGCGGGTATTCTGGTCGGCTTCGGATTGGCGGGTTTCTTGGTTACGCCTCCGATCGTGAACAGTATGATCATCGACCGCGATTCCGAAGAGACGAACAGCCGTCGCGAAGGCGTCTATACCGCCGTTAGCGGATTCATTACTCGTTCCAGCGGACTCCTCTCCGCTCTGGCGTTCTTTATCGTCGGAGTCGTTTTCCACTACGAGAGCGGCGATAATCCGGGTACGGATCCGGAATCGACGTTCCGCTACTTGATCAGCGTCATTCCGTTCATCCTCTTGGTCGTCTCGATCGTCGTATCGTTGTTCGTCCGATTAGAAAGGAAGCCGGCGAATGAGTCCTAAACATTTAATCATCAACTGCGACGATTTCGGGCAGAGTCCGCCGATGAACGCGGCGATCATGCATTTGCTTGAAGAGCAGCGGGTAAGCTCGGCCACGATCATGGCTCCGGCTCCCGGCTTCGAAGAAGCGGCGGAATGGTGCAAACGTAGAGGGCAGGCGAACGTCGGCCTGCACCTTACCTTGACGAGCGAATTCGACGCGATACGTTGGCCTAGTCTAACCGGACATCCCTCGCTGCATGACGAGAGCGGACATATGGTTAAGACGGTCGAACAATTCGAGCGACAGGCCGATACCGGAGCCGTCATGAAGGAACTTGCGGCGCAATACGAAGCGGCGAGTAGCCGCGGTATCCGGTTGAGTCACGCCGACAACCACATGGGCAGCTTATACGGAATGGCGACCGGACGCAGCCACCTCCCGCAAGTGCTGCGCCAATGCGCGAGGTGGAAGCTTCCGTTCAGGCTGTTCCGCAAGATCGACCCCAAGGACGAATTGCTCTCCGGAATCCCGGGAGCGGACCGCATCGTATCCAAAGTATCGGCGCTCGCGGGCGTGCTTGGAGTCGCGATTCCCGACTACTTGCTGTCCCATCCTTTCCACATCGTCGAAGGCGAAACCTACGAGAGCTTCAAAGCGATGATGATCGCGAAAATGTACGATCTTCCCGAAGGAATCAGCGAAACTTACATTCATCCGGCCGTCGAGGATTCGCGCATGCTCGTCGAGGTTCCGCACTGGGAGAAACGGGTGTGGGAATACAAACTCATGCTGGATGAGGACTTCGCTTACGCGATCCGGGATGCCGGCGTCATCCTGACGAATTACGATTACGTCCGCAAGCATGGGCGACGGTCGCGGGTGCGTTCCGCGTTCTCTTTGGCCAGGGAATTGCTCAGAAAATAGCCGACGTACGACGAATTATGGATCCCGTTCGCGATGATACTCTAACGAGTTCGCGCCTGCGGGATTTTTCGTTGCATATTTTTCCATGGCGGGGACATCGTAACGGTTGGCGGTAAAGCGCGACCGCATTACTTTGCAGAGGGGCACGAAAAGGACATGCGTTTACTCCATAAGACGGTAGCGGGATTGATTTTGTTCTCGATGGTAAGCGGCGGGAGCGGGATTCGGGTCGAAGCGAAGCCGGCGGATACGTTAAAGGCGGCTTTCGTCAGAGACGGGGATCTATGGTTTAAGAAGGGCGACGCGGAACGGCAAATGACGAAAGGGGAGCATATTCGTTATCCGAAATGGTCGTTCGACGGGGAGTGGGTCGCTTACTCGCAAGGGAAGGAAGGGGAAGAGCTTCGGTTGCTCCATGTTCCGACGGGACGCAATCGCGTAGTGGCCCATGTTAAAGGGCTTCGGAATTACCAATGGGCTCCGGGGCGCAATGAGCTCGCCTATCAGGATGGGCAGAAGCTCCTTTGGATGCGGGCGGACAAACCCGACGCGCCCGCGGAAGCCGCGCAAGGCATCGGGAATTTTTCTTGGTTGCCCGACGGGAACGGGTTCATCGCATCGACGCAGGCGGAGTTATTGCCAAGCGGGAGCTGGACGCCCGTAGACATCGTCGAAATTCCGCTGAAGGGTACGCCCGCGGCGAAAACGACGAAGCGATTGTTCGAGCTTCCGAAAATGTCCGAAGATTTCTTCGCCGTGGATACGAGCGGATTTAAGTATTCCCGCAGCGGGCGCTGGATCGCGTTCATCGCCAATCCCACCGCGTCGCTGTCCGCAGATAGCAATACTTTGTGCTTGCTTTCGGCGGACGGTTCCCTGTTCCGTAAGGTTGATCAGATGCTGAATGACGAGCGATGGTTCCAGTGGGCGGATCGCACAGATCGGCTTGCTTATATCGGAGGAATCGGAAGAGAAGCCACGAGCAATAAACGGTTGATGGTTCTGGATGCCCCGGAGGGGAAGCCGGTCTCCTTTACGCCGAAAGGGTACGTAGACCAAGGCTTCACCTGGGAAGGGGAACCGCATATTATCGTTTCGAGGGCGAAGGAACAAACAGGATCGAAGCCGAAACCCTTTTCTCCCCAAGCCCAGCTCGTCGAAATTAAGCTTCAAGGCGCGCGCTACAAGCCGATCACGCAGCCCCCGGTTCGCTACGGCGATTCCGGTCCGCAATACTTCCCGCGCGCGGGTCAACTCGCATGGGTGCGCTCCGGCAACGAGAAAGCCGACGTACTCGTCTCCGGACGCGGCGGCAAGCATCCTTCCGTGTGGATCAAAGACATCGATCCCGTTGACGGCTTCTATGGCCGTTGGGATTGGAACGCGGTGCTGGATATCGATTCTTAGCGCTTTCCCCGTCATCCAGCGCGGGCCTTTCTGGATTTCTCTATCGATTCGGTATACGATTGTCGTATATCTTCAAAATGGATAGCCGTTAAGGCAGTGGGAAGAGGTTGTCGGAATGTGGATTTGGATCGTTGCAGCAGTTATCGTAATCCTCGCGTTAGCGGGTTATTTGATCATGAAATTGTATCCCTCTCTCGGAGGGGAGTCGTCGGGGGCCAGCCGAAGCGCGATCGAGAGGTCGCCCAATCGCGCCGAAGGAAAGTTCGAGAACCAGATTCCGACCTCGATGGGGATGAGTGCGGGCTCCGCGGCGAAGTTGCTCGTCGAATTCATGAAAGGCAATCCCCACGGCAGGCCGCGCCAGCCCTTGTCGGTCGTGCCGTTCTCCGCGGACGGATTCCGAGCGGACGAAGAGGACAAGGCAACGGTAACGTGGTACGGGCATTCCGCTGCTCTCCTTCGGATCGACGGCTTAACGCTGTTCCTGGATCCGATGCTGGGCAGAGCTCCATCGCCTTTTCCGATGTTCGGAGGCAAACGCTATAGTCAGGAGCCGCCGGTCGATATCGACAGCTTGCCGGATATCGACGCGGTTATCCTCTCGCACGATCATTACGACCATCTGGATTACGGCTCGATCCTGAAGCTGAAAAGCAAGGTGAGACGCTTCTTCGTTCCTCTCGGCGTCGGAGCTCATCTGATCCGCTGGGGCGTTGATCCATCGGCGATCAGCGAACATGATTGGTGGGAAGAAATCGACTTCGAGGGATTGAAGCTCGCAACCGCTCCGGCACGCCATTTCTCCGGACGCAGCATAGGCGATCGCAACTCGACGCTTTGGTGCTCGTGGATCATTCGCGGGCGGCAAGCGAATATATACTTCAGCGGAGATAGTGGGTACGGACCTCACTTCAAGGAAATCGGGGAGAAGTACGGACCCTTCGATCTTACGCTCATAGAGTGCGGGCAATACGACGAACGTTGGGCGGCGATCCATATGATGCCCGAGGAGACGGTTCAAGCGCATGTGGATGTTAGGGGAAAAGCGATGATTCCGATCCACTGGGGAGCTTTCACGCTCGCCATGCACGCATGGACCGATCCCGTCGAACGAGCGACGAGAGCCGCTTTATCCCGCAACGTAAACATAGTTACGCCAAGAATCGGGGAAACCGTCCGTATCGGCGATTCGACCTATTCATCGGCTGAATGGTGGAAGTAATCGATCGTTCGGAACGGATCGTTTGAATTCTAGTCTATCTTTTTAGGGTGACCGCGGAAAATATGCTAGAATGGGCTTACAATGTCTGTCTATTGGAGGATAGCGCGATGAATGAACGTTCCATTCCGGAAACAGGACATCTTGCGGCCTTGCATAGCGACGACACGAGAATCGGCCATTACGAGCAAGTAAGAGAAGACATCCGGCACGAGATGAAGATGCGCATGCGGCAGAGGGACGGGTTCGCGGCCCAGATGGGCATTCTGCTCACGCTCGTGTTGACGGTGGGCATTGCGAACTCGGGGTATCGGCAGGCGCTGATCTTGGCGCCGATGCTTGCCATTTTCTACACGTTGCAGATCATGCATAGCTACAGGAAGCACGACTTGTTGGCGAGGTACCTGAAGGACGTGCTAGAGCCCGATTTATCGAGCCTGCATAACATCGATCCGGGACGCGAGTGGCAAGCGTATGCAAGCAAAACGACTCGTTCCGGCAATCGCAGGGGATTGTTCCTCTGGACGATGTGGGTTGTCGGCGCGGGAGCGATGGTTTACTTGTGGTTCTTCATGGAAGCGAGCCAGGAATTCCGTCTAGCTTATTACATTGCCGCGGGCGCTTATGCCCTGACGATGCTCTTCATAACGTTGGCTTTCGCCGGTGATCGGTCCGGACGCAGCAGAAGCAGGCATAGCCGGTCGGTACATCGCTCGGCTACGGGCGCATATTTGTCGTAAGGGAAGGTTAGACGAATGAAGCCATTTACGGAGAGCGTAATCGAGATCATCAAGAGCATTCCGGAAGGACGCGTCATGACGTACGGACAGATCGCGGAGTGCGCGGGGAGCCCCAGAGGGGCCAGGCAGGTCGTGAGAATCTTGCATTCGCTAAGCGCGAAGCACGGCCTGCCCTGGCATCGCGTGGTGAATGCGAAAGGCGAGGTTGCTATTCAAGAGGAAGAGTCTCGCTACATGCAGAAGCTCTACCTCGAGAACGAAGGAGTCGAGATCGGCCTAGGAGGCGTTATCGACTTGGACGAATACCGGTTTAACCCTCCGCCTGCTGCTCGAACAGCTGAACGATTTCCACGATGACGCTCGTCGCTTTGAGCATCGTGTCTACGGAGACGTATTCGAAGCGGCCGTGGAAGTTTTCTCCGCCCGCGAAAATGTTCGGCGTAGGCAATCCCATATAAGAAAGCTGCGAGCCGTCCGTTCCCCCGCGAATCGGTTGCACGATCGGATCGATCCCGAGGTTCTTCATCGCTTGGTAGGCAATGTCGACGACTTGTTTGACCGGCTCGATTTTCTCGCGCATATTGAAATACTGGTCTTTGATCTCCAGCACGATCCGATTGTCCCCGTAAGTCTCCTGCAGTTCCGCCACGATGCTCGTCAATTCCGCTTTTCTTTCTTCGAACCGTTCCCGGTCGAAATCGCGAATGATGTAGTGAAGCTTCGTTTCGTCCACGGTGCCGTTAATCGAGATCAGGTGAAAGAAACCCTCGTAGTTCTCGGTGTACTCGGGCGCTTCTTCCGCCGGAAGCCGGTTATGGATTTCCATGGCGATCTTCGCGGAGTGAATCATCTTCCCCTTGGCGGTACCGGGATGCACGACCTTGCCTGCGCACGTAATGCGCGCGACCGCCGCGTTAAAGCTCTCGTATTGCAGCTCGCCGAGCGGCCCTCCGTCCATCGTGTACGCGTAACTGGCATCGAATGCGGCTACGTCGAAGCGATGCGGACCGCGTCCGATTTCCTCGTCCGGCGTAAAGGCGACTCTGACGCGACCATGCTTGATCTCCGGGTGCCGGATCAGATAGGCCATGGCGGTCATGATTTCGGTTATTCCCGCTTTGTCGTCCGCGCCAAGCAACGTCGTGCCGTCCGTCGTAATGAGCGTTTGCCCTTTGTAACCCGCGAGCTCCGGGAATTCCCGGGGAGACAGAACGACGTTATTCCGTTCGTTCAGAACGATGTCGTTGCCGTCGTAGTTGTCGATGACTTGGGGTTTTACGTCTTTGCCGGTCAGGTCGGTCGCCGTATCGAGATGCGCAAGGAACCCGATAGTCGGAACCGGCTTGTCGGTGTTGGAAGGCAAAGTCGCCATGACATAACCGTTATCGTCGATCGTGACTTCCTGCATGCCGATCTGTTTGAGCTCGTCCACGAGCATGCGGCCTAGCTTAAGTTGGCCTTCGGTCGTCGGGCAGCTCTGGTTGCTCTCGTTGGACTGCGTATCCACCATCGCGTATGTTTTGAATCTCTCGATAATCTCGTTTTTCACTATTCACTCAGCTCCTTGAGCCTATTGTACCAAAGTTCGAAGGGGTTCCGAAAGGAACGGAACGAAGACGATTCTGAAAGGATTTCCACTTGAATAGGATGGAAGTAAACCAGTAAAATGAAAGCGTAATCATTCCGTACGCTGATTCCGATATACGGGGGCGATAACGATGGGGACGCGATTGTTGTCCGAGCAATTGATCAAGCAGTACTATCCGCAGCTGAGATACGTCAGAGCCCATACTAGCGGGAGGAACGCGGCCACCTTATACGTATGGAACGAGGACTTGGAATTGCCGGAGCGTGATGCCGATGAGCTTAAACGGTTCGTTGACGGCTACTTGCCGTCGTACGTGTGCTTCCAGATCAAGGCGTACTCCATGGTCCAAGCGGATCGTGTTCCGCAAGTGAGCGAGCTGCCGGACACCGTCATACAAACCGCGCTTCGGAGGGATCTCGATCGCGCGGGCATCGAGAAGGCGATGAACGCCATGCTCGCGAACGGCGGAATCGCGTTCAGCAGATATGATTACAATACGGGAATCCTTCATTTCAACGTTCACACGACGGACGCGCTAACCGACATCGAGCAGGAGCTTATTCGGAAATATTTGTCCGAGATGATTCCGCTCGGCTCCCGTTGCGAAATAAGCTACTCCTAAAATAGGGAAGGCAATACGGGCTCCGCTTTCTTGCGAATCGGACAAGCCGTAGCCGCTAACCCTGAGAGAAACGTTGCCTGTATTGGCGGGGGGAGATTCCTTCGAACTTCAAGAAACAGGAGCTAAAGTAGGGCGCTTGGTTAAAACCGACCTCCTCGGCGATCCGCGCGATCGTATAGTCGGTTTGCATGAGCAGCAGCTTGCTCTGCTCGATCCGGTAGCGAAGTAAGTATTCCATCGGGGAGCTTCCATACTCTTTGTTCATGCACCGGGCAACGTAGACCGGATGGAAATTCAACGCTTCCCCGAGCGTATGGGCGGTAATCGGCTCGCGGTAGCGGCTGCGCAAGTAGGCGGCCGCTTGTTCGGCGCATGCGGTAGCCGGAGTGGTACGCCCGGATTCCAAGCCGGTCGCGAGAATTCTGAGCGCTTCTTGGAATAGTAGCTGTTGCTTGAATTGGGAGGCACTGAGGTGGGCTTCGGGTTCGAGCGAGACAAGCTGCTCGAGAGACTCCTCCAGCTTGCCGGGATGCGGAAGCTTGGCGAATTGCGGCAATCCCAATGGAAAGGATCGCGTGTCGAACTTCTGCGACTCTGTCTGTGCGTCGTAGGGTTCCGTATGTTGTCTGGGCGGCGCCGTATCCGTCGCCGTCCAAGCGCCGTTCGTCTGGAAATGGACCCAATAGTGTTCGGTCGTTTCCTTGCAGCCCTCCGTCGCGTAATGATAGCAATCCGGGCGCAGGATAAGCGCGCAGCCCGCATTGACCTCGTACAACCTTTCCTCTTCCCCGATATATAGACATCCCTTCGTAACGACCAACAGATCGAATACGCGAATATTTCTCCTGCTAACGTGCCGGTCGCCTTCCGCGAATATCGTATATCCGGCCGTAATATAGCTGAGAAGCGGCGGGATAGTGAATTCCAATAAATTCATGGGCGATCCCCTTATAATTGAAGTTGGAATAATGAAAGTTTTGGTTTGAAAACTGACACACGGGTTTTCATATTCCTACTATAATTTGTTATGCGGTTAATGTCTAATCAATCGCATGGCAATCACAACCTGGAGTTATCGGGAGTTGGAATTATGAAAACGGATAACAAATTCGGCCTTTGGGCACTCGCTTGGCCGATCTTTCTAGAAGTTTTTCTGCAAATGTTGTTAGGGACGGTTGATACGATCATGGTCAGCCGGATATCGGACGATGCTGTCGCCGTTGTGGGCTTGTCGGGTCAACTTTTCAGCGCGCTTACGACACTGTTCATGACGGTCGCGAGCGGCGCGGGCATTCTCGTAGCCCAGAAGATCGGCTCCAAGCTAGCGGAAGACGCGCGTACGATCGCAATCATGGGGCTTACGTCTTGCGCGGTCATCGGACTGGCCATGAGCGCTATTCTGTTCACGTTCCCGCATCAGCTTGCCGGAATGCTTAACGTGTCCGACGAGTTGTTGCCGTTATGGGATACTTACGTTAGATACGTCGGGGGAGGCATGTTCCTAGGAGCCATGATGGCTGCGCTCGGCACGGCCATTCGCAATACCGGCAACACCCGGGCTCCGATGTATACGGGCATCGCTATGAACATTCTCCATATTTTCTTGAACTACGTGCTTATTTTCGGCGCTTGGGGGTTCCCGAAATGGGGGTTGTTCGGGGTAACGGTGTCGGATAACGTGTGCCGCCTCGTGGCCGTAATCGTTCTGTTCTACGTCTTCATGAACTCTTTCGAGCGTAGAATCGGTTTCGCCGATTTACGTACGTTCAGCCTGAGGCTATACAAGGATATTCTCCGCATCGGCTGGCCGCTCGGCGTTAATATGTCGGGATGGGTATTCTCGCAGTTGGCTATCTATTCGTTCATCGCGATGCTAGGCGCCAAGGAGCTAGCCGCTCGGACGTATATGAACTCGATGGAGTCGTTCTGTTTCATGCTCGGTTATGCCGTGGCGCTTGCCATACAGATTCGGATCGCCCATCTTTTCGGCGCATCGAAGACGCGCGAAGCCTACCGGGAAAGCTTCCGCGCGCTGTACATCGGTCTAGCTCTCGTTACCGCGAACGCGCTTCTGTTGTTCCTGCTG
This sequence comes from Cohnella endophytica, assembly GCF_003628305.1. Lineage (GTDB taxonomy): Bacteria > Bacillota > Bacilli > Paenibacillales > Paenibacillaceae > Cohnella > Cohnella endophytica. Next base: position 468,435 of record NZ_RBZM01000007.1, read on the forward strand.
GGCAACTATTTCATGCGGGTATTCACGTCGGATCCGGAGATTCTGGCGATCGGGAAATCCCTGCTTGCCTTGAACCTTCTCTTGCAGCCCGCCAAGATGCTCAACATGGGGATGAATAACGCGCTGAGCGCCGTAGGAGATACCCGTTATCCGATGGTTGTCGCGCTTGTCTCCATGACGCTGATCGCTACGGGTTGCTCCTATGCGCTGGGAATCGAAGCCGGTTGGGGCTTGGTTGCGATATACAGCTGTATGATCACCGATGAATACGTGCGGGGTTTGCTCGTTCTGTTTCGTTGGAGGGGGCAGAAATATTTGCGCAAAGCGGAGAAGGCGAAAGAGCCAAAGGCTTCGCCTGGGTTGGATGCCCGGGATGGGGCGCTATCGGTCTGAGGATTAGCCGTATGCCGTTTGTTGCGCGGCGACAATCGGCAGGGGTACAATAGACCGATAGGAGGTGGGCGACATGGGCACTTCGAATAAATCCGGTCAATTCGGGCCGCCGCGTTTCACGGTGGCCGTTCATATTCTGGTGGGTCTGGCGCAAAGCGATTGCTTCTTGTCCAGCGCGGTAATCGCCGATCAAGTCAATTCGCACGCGACGTTCATGCGCAGAGTACTCGCGACGTTGGCGCAATCGGGGCTCGTGGAAGCCCGCGAAGGCAGAGACGGGGGTTATTGCCTTAAGGTGCCGGCGGAGCAGATTACGCTTGCCGATGTTTATTCCGCCGTGAAATGCGACGGCACGGAAGCGATGGAATCCGGCGATGCCGGGGATTGCGGCGGCGAGGGCAAGCGACTCGACGAAAAGCTGGCGGATATTCTGACGGAGGCAGAACTTCATACCTTGGAGTATCTCAAAAAGCATACGATCGCTGATTTCATCTAAAGGATTGACAGGAAGGCAAGTCGACATTATTATGTGCTTATAACGGGTGCAGTTAACGGAGCGTTAGCTGCATTTTATTTTAGCCATTACTGTGCTTGTTATAAGCTCAGTATTAGGCCCAGAGGAGATTAAACCATGGAGATCGTAGCTATCGTATTGCAGGCTTTGTTAGGTCTGGCATTCTTGGGAGCGGGTTTTTCCAAGATCGCGGGCGTCCAGATGCACGTTGATAATTTCAAAAACTGGCATCTTCCGCAATGGTTCAGAGTCGTGACCGGGTTGGTCGAAGCCGCGGGCGCGATCGCGTTAATCCTTGGTTTCTGGGAGCCGAGCTGGGCTGCCGTCGCGGGCTTGTGGCTCGGATTCACGATGCTCGTCGGAGTCCTCGTACACGTTCGGGTGAAGGATTCGTTCAAGCAAACGTTCCCCGCCGTCATACTTTGCGTCTTGCCGATCGTCTTGTTCTTGATCTTGTCGGGCGACCTATCGGACTTTCCTGGTTTCTAATAAGTAAAGGGCATTGAATAGAAGACGCTTCATCCGAATGAATCGGATGAAGCGTTTTTTGTTGCATGGGAGTGTCTCGGTTGTAGGCGAGGTGTATGAGGAGTGCTAGTTATGTTGGAGAGTTACGGGAGAGGATTATTGATGTTGGGCAGTTAAAGTTGCATTCGAGAGCTTCGGTTGAAGTGTTTTTATTGGGAGTTGACATTCGTTCGCAATTGTATTATCTTTAATTTAAGATATAACAAGTAAAGATAAGTGAGGTGAAAGTCATGACGCAACCTAACGATAGTTCGCTCGATCTCTTCATCGCCTTGAGTCGCGCTAGCCAATGGGTCAACGCGCATGCGGACCGGGACATCAAGAGCAACGGCTTGAACCGTACCGAATTCGGCGTACTTGAGCTTCTCTACCATAAAGGTCCACAACCGTTGCAACAGATCGGCGACAAAGTGCTTATGAGCAGCGGCAATATTACCTACGTCGTCGACAAGTTGGAGAAGAAGGCTCTAGTGAGGCGAAGAGCTTCTACGGAGGATCGACGCTTGATCTATGCGGAAGTTACAGATGCGGGTAAGGCGTTTATGGAGGAAGTGTTCCCTGGTCATGCAGATACGATTCGCCAGGCCGTTAGCGGTTTGACGGAAGAGGAAAAGCTTGCTGCGAGCAAACTGCTGAAGAAGCTAGGAAAGTATGCGGAGGAGGGGTTTTAGCAGCCCTTTTTCCGTCAGATATCTTAAATTAGAGATATATGGAGCCTGGCCGAAGGTTTACGGAATATGAAATCGAGAAACCTATATGAAACTAAAGGAGAGAAATTCAAATGACACAACAAACTTCGGGTATCCACCACGTAACGGCATTCGTAAGACATGCGCAAGCAACGGTAGATTTTTACGCGGGAGCGCTGGGATTGCGGATGGTGAAAAAAACGATCAACTTTGACGCGCCGGAGGTGTACCATTTGTATTTCGGCAACGAGGGAGGGCGTCCGGGGACGATTATTACGTTTTTCCCGTGGCCGACTTCGCGGCAAGGTCGCATCGGGGGCGGGCAGGTCGGCATCACGACGTACGTCGTGCCGGTTGGCGCGCTCGAATTCTGGAAAGCTCGCTTCGATAAATTGGGTTTGAAATACGAACTGACGACTCGTTTCGGGGAAGAGTTAGTGCAATTGTCTGACCCGGACGGCTTGTGTCTTGAGATCGTGGAACGCGAGGATGGGCCGCAGAGCGGTTGGACCTTCGGCGGAATTCCCGCGGACAAAGCGATCAAAGGCTTCGGCGGCGCCGTATTGTTCAGCACCGCTCCGGCTCGGACGGCCGCAGTGCTCGAGCAGGTCATGGGCATGCGCCGAATCGCGCAGGAAGGCGACTTCGCCCGTTTCCAAGCGACCGGCGATTTGGGCAACTTGATCGACGTGAACGTCGAGCCGATGGCTCCGGGCGTAGGCGGGGCGGGGACGGTTCACCATATCGCCTGGCGCGCTTCGGATGACGAGGATCACGCACGTTGGAGAAGCTTGGTGGAGGAGAATGGTTTTCATCCTACGCCGTTCATCGACCGTCAATATTTCAACGCGATCTATTTCCGGGAAGAAGGCGGAATATTGTTCGAGATCGCGACCGATCCTCCGGGCTTTGCCCGCGACGAGCCCGCCGAAACGATGGGCGAGAAGCTGATGCTGCCGGAATGGTTCGAAGCGCACCGTGCGGAGATCGAAGCGGGATTGCCGCCTATTCAAGTCAGAGTATTGGAGGCTGATCAACAATGAAGCATATCTACAAGCCTGGTCGAAGATCAGATGCGCCGGTTCTTCTCCTGCTGCACGGAACTGGCGGCACGGAGCACGATTTGCTTTCGCTCGCCGATGCGATATCGCCTGAATCGGCGGTGCTCAGCGTAAGGGGCAACGTGTTGGAAAACGGGATGCCGAGGTATTTTCGCAGATTGGCCGAAGGGGTATTCGACATCGAGGACTTAATCTTCCGGACGGGGGAGCTTAACGACTTCATCGATGAGGCCGCGGTTCAATACGGCTTCGACCGTCGCAATCTCGTGGCGATCGGGTACTCCAACGGCGCGAACATCGCGGGCAGTCTGCTTTTCCATTACGAGAATTCCATGAAGGGCGCCATTCTTCATCATCCGATGGTGCCTCTGAGAGGCGTGGAGATTCCCGACTTGAGCGGTGTTCCGATATTCATCGGCGCGGGAGAAAACGATCCGATCTGCGTGCCGCAGGAGACGGAGGAATTGGCCGGTTTGCTGAAGGGAGCCGGGGCGGATGTCGCCATTCATTGGGAGCGCTTCGGTCATCGCTTGACGGGTACGGAAGTGAACGCGGCGGCGGCTTGGTTCCAAGGTCGCTTCGGGAGTTCGCAAACATGAAGCCGATCGACCCGAACGTTCTGAGCGAAAGGGATAACTACAAGTTGCTGACGGGTAGCATTATCCCGAGACCGGTCGCCTTCGTGACGACATTGTCGTCCGAAGGCGTGCTAAATGCAGCTCCGTTCAGCTACTTCAACATCGTGACCGCGAATCCGCCAATGATCTCCGTCTCGGTGCAACGAAAGAGCGGCGGCGAACGGAAGGACACGTCCAGGAATGCGATAGACACGGGCGCCTTCGTCGTGCATGTCTCCGATGAGGATTACGTCGACCGGATCAATGTAACGGCGGCGAACCTGCCTTCCGGAGAGAGCGAGGTCGAGCTAGCCGGGCTCACTCCGATCGGCAGCGACAAGATCCCCGTAGCCGGCATAGCCGAAGCGAAGATCCGCATGGAATGCGTACTGGAGCAAGCCATTCCGCTTGGCGGAACGCAGGAAGCTCCCGCTTGCGATCTGCTTATCGGCAGAGTGGTCATGTTCCACGTCGCAGAAGCGCTTCATGAAGGCGGCCGGATCGATCCTCTGGCCTTGAAGCCGGTCAGCAGACTAGCTGGCAGCTCCTATGCCAAGCTTGGCGAGCTTTTCTCCATAGAGCGTCCCTTGTGATAAGCGGAAGCGATTCTAAACCCATACTTGCAAGCCTACCACTCTTCGGGGTGGTTTTTTATTTCAATTAAAGGAGGGATATTGTCGGGATTATTCGTGCATATTACAATTTAACGATTGACATGAAACCATTTGGTTTCATATAATAGCAAAAGGAAACCAAATGGTTTCATAACCGAAGGAGGAATAACCAAAATGTCCGATAACAAACAAACCCAGACATTGCCCGATATTCGCCAGACACTCGTATTCAATGCGCCGATCCAGAAAGTGTGGAACGCGGTGGCTACTTCCGAAGGCATTGGTACTTGGTTCATGCCTAACGATTTTCAACCCGTCGAGGGTCATGAATTCCATCTGGAGGCCGGTCCGTTCGGCAAGTCGCCCTGCAAGGTGACGGTCATCGATCCTCCGAATCGCCTATCCTTTAATTGGGGCAAGGACTGGACGCTGACCTTCGAGCTTGCGGAGCAAGGAGACAATACGGAATTCACGTTAATCCACGGCGGCTGGAGCGCAGAAGGGTTGACCGAATTCGGCCAACCGCACGACGTCGTACGCGAGAACATGAACGGCGGCTGGATCGGAATGGGCCAGAAGCTGCGAGCGTATGTCGAAGCCTAAGCAGGTATCGGCAGCCGCCCCTGCGAAGCATGACGTTTTCCAAGCGATTGCCGACCCGACCCGCCGCGGGCTGCTGCAATTGCTCGTGGACGAAGAGCTCCCGGTTAACGTTATTAGCGGCCATTTTCCGATGACCCGTACAGCCGTATCTAAGCATCTGCGCATCTTGGCGGACGCGGGCTTGGTTCGGGAGCGGAAGGTCGGCAGGGAAACGCGATACAAGCTGAACGCCGATCCGCTGCGCGAACTGAAGAGCTGGCTGGCCTTCTACGAGCGTTATTGGGAGAACAAGCTGGATGTGCTCAAACGGCTGGTGGAGTCCGACGGTTCGGAGCAGGCCGAGGCCGCGCCGGCGTCCTTGAAGTTGCTCGATTCGGAATCTTGACGTAAACGGGCTGTTCCTTAGGGTAGCGAGCATGTTGCCATCGGAAGCCGGATTGTGCTATCGTAATAACATTGAATTCAAGGAGGTGAAGGTAGGATGAACCGAGAGTGCGTGAATAACCAAGTTAGCCGGCTGCCCATCGCGATGGCTGGCATCGTTCATGGTTTGTTCGTAGACGGGAGAGGTCTGTCCATTTACGGCAATAACCATACGATTTCACGACACGCGAAGAGGCTCCTACCTTAACCAGAGCGGATTAGATTCCGAGAGGGCGTAGGGAATTTTCCCTGCGCCCTTTCTCTATATTTCGGCGGCTGTAACGGTGGGGTCTCCCTATTAGGAGGAACCCGATTATGCTAACAATTAATTGCCAAAAAGTGAAAAAATACAACGCGGCCCAACTGGTGCTGGAGGACGTTACTTTCGATCTGAATCACGGAGAAAAAATGGGTCTCGTCGGCCGCAACGGAAGCGGCAAGTCGACCTTGTTGCGTCTGCTGTCCAAGCAAGATTCGCCGGATGAAGGATTGCTGACAATACGCAAAGACGCCCGGATCGGCTACCTAGAGCAGATCCCGGACGATGCGACCGAGCGCACGGTCTACGACGTGCTGGCGCTTGGGTATCGGGAGCTGCTCGATTGCCGTTCGGCAATGGGCGAATTGGAGCGACGCATGTCCGAGCCTGAAGCGGGAGGCGAAGCGGGACTGCTGGAGAAGCTACTGGCGGACTATTCGGCGTTGCAGGAACGGTTCGAGCGCGAGGGCGGTTACGAGCTGGACGCGCGCATCGATCAGGTGGCGAATGGGCTGGGGATCGACCGAGAGTGGTACGCGCGCCTTTATTCTTCATTGTCCGGCGGGGAGAAGACGAAAGCGGGCTTAGCTTCGCAGCTCATCCGCCAGCCTGATCTTCTGCTGCTAGACGAGCCGACGAACCATCTCGACCTGGGCGGGGTGGAGTGGTTGGAGGAATATCTGGTTAAATACGAAGGAGCTTGCCTAATCGTCTCGCACGATCGTTACTTCCTGGATCGGGTCGTCACGAAGATCGTGGAGCTCGAGGACGGCGAATCGTCGATCTACCTGACGAATTACACGGATTACTTGAAGGAGAAGGAAGAGCGGCTGCTTCAGGAGTTCGCGGACTATCAGGAGCAACAAAAGAAGCTGAAGAAAATGCGGGAAACGATTAAGCGGCTGATGGAGTGGGGGAGAATCGGCGATAACGGCAAGTTTTTCCGCAGGGCGGCTTCCATGCAGAAGGCGTTGGATCGGATCGAGAAGCTGAAACGGCCGGCGATCGATCGTAAGGAAGCCGAATTCAGCTTGAAGCTCGGCGACCGATCGGGCAAGCGGGTGCTCGAATTCGCGGATCTGAGCAAGCGTTACGGGGACAACGATATCTTGAAGAGAGCGTCTGGCGCGGTGGAATACGGAGAGAGAATCGCGATCGTGGGACGCAATGGCGCCGGGAAGTCGACGCTGCTCAAGATCCTTCTCGGCGAGGAGCAAGCGGAGGAAGGGAAGCTCTCGATCGGTTCCCGCGTCGATGTCGGCTATCTTCCACAGCAGCAGCCTCCCGATGATCCGAAACAGAGCGTGCTCGGCTATTTCCGGGAAGCGGCGGGAATGGAAGAAGGCGAGGCGAGATCCCGGTTGGCTGCCTACCTGTTCTACGGGGCGGATGTGTTCAAGCCGGTCGGATTGCTGTCGGGCGGAGAATGGACGCGGTTAAGATTAGCGGTGCTCGTGCTGAAGCGACCGAACCTGCTCGTCCTCGACGAACCGACGAACCACATGGATATCGCGTCGCGGGAAGCTTTGGAGGAAGCGCTGGAGCAATTTCCGGGCACGATCTTGGCCGTTACCCATGACCGTTACTTCATCAATCGCGTCTCCCGGAAAATATGGGAGCTGGATCGGGGAGCCCTTAGCGTCTACTTGGGCGATTTCGACGACTATAAAGTCAAGTCCCGCGAGCGGGTAGCGACGGGCTCCTTGACTAAGGGGAATCCCGCCTCCGTGAAGGGACCTGCAGTTACGGTCAAACAGGCAGGTAAGAAACGCGAGGAAGCGGTCGCGGACCCCGCGAAGCTGGAACGCGAAATCGCAAGCTTGGAGTTCCGGGTAAGGGAATTGGATACCGAGCTCGATGAAGCGGGGAAGCTACCGAATCCGGCGGAGCTCGAACGGCTATGGGCGGATAGGGAAGAAGCCGGGCGAGCGCTTGAACTTCTATATGAAAGATGGCTAGACCAATCCGCGGAATAATCGTCGGTTCGCAGGCCGGCTGGCATCGCATAATCCGCGTAATTCCGGGGACGATAGAGGCGAGTCCTCATAACGATCGGAAGCGGGTGATTGCAAGTGGCTAGAAGAAGGAAGTTGATCGTTCCCGGCGCGGAACGGGGAGTGACGGCCTTTAAGGCGGAGGTCATGCGGAAGGAAGGCTACGACGTCGATCCGGAGCGTCCGGACGACGTGAAGTATGAAGTCGCCGAAGAGCTGGGAATTCCGCTTCGTCCCGGCGGCGGCAACGGTAAATTGACTACGGAAGAGGCCGGCCAAGTCGGAGGGCAGATCGGCGGGGCGATAGTCCGCGAGATGATCAGGATGGCGCAAGAGAAGCTTTCTAAGCGAGAATGAACGAAAGCGGGGAGCTCCGAATGAATCCTTCGGAGCTCCCCGCTTTTCGTGACGCGTGCGAAGAGGTTAAGGCGCTATTTTTAACGCGATCGTTTTCATCGTATTCAAGCATTGCTCCAATGCCGCTAGATCTTCCTCGTCTAGCGATTCCAGCTTGGAGTGAATGTGCTTAAGGATCATTTGCCGCATTTCCCGGCAATGCCGGTCGCCTTCTTCCGTGATCTCGATTTCCACGAATCTGCGATCTTCGGCTGTAGGTCGTCTGCGCACCAAACCGTGCCGTACCAATTTATCGACGAGAGGCGTCATATTAGGACGCGACACGCGCATATGATTACACAACTCCGTTATCGTAGCTTTCCGTTTCTCGTAAAGTGCGCGAAGCAGATGGAAGTTGGTGGGAGATAGATTAAGAGCCATTTGATCCAACGGGAGATTACGAAGAAGCTTTTGGTTCAGCAACGGAACTAGGGTTACGAAGGATTCCGATATCGAATCGCTCAAGTCTGTTTTCATGCGAATCACCTACGATCGAAAGAATTGTTGCCAGTGTAGCCGAACAATTTCGCAAATAGCTATTGACGCCTAACAGTTATGATTATATAACTATTAGGACGGTTTGAAAAGGAACTCCTTCCGCGGCGAGAGACCCGCGGCGGGTTCTTGGCGTTTTTTACGTAATCTTTAGCGATGAAGCTGTAACTCTTTGGTTAAAAAAGAGTAGAAATAGTAGAGTGCGATTTACAGACATAAGCTTTACGGGGGAAGGAAGTGACGTAATGGGTTTTATGATTAAAATGGGTAATCGAAGATTTATCCTGTTTACATTGCTACTTTTGCTAAAATGTTGTTTGGCTTGGTTCGTCGTGTTCGAGGATGGGCCTTCATGGATGACGATGTTGACGGAGATTCCGTTCCTCTGGGTCGTGTTCTGCATGATCGAATGGTTCGCCAAGAAGAGGAAACTGCTATATTATACGATCGCGAACCTGTTGTTCACTTTGCTGTATTTTACGGTCCTTATGTATTTTAAATATTACGGCATTATCGTCACCTACCACGCGATCAGCCAAGCGGACAAAGTCACGGAAGTCGGCAATAGCACTTATTCGCTCATGGATCCGTATTATTTGCTCGTTTTCATCGATATTATCGTCTTGCTTATGATTCCGGTATTTATGAGGAAAAACTCGAAAAAAATCCAAATGAACTTGAAGCCGATCAGCAGAACGGCGTTGTCGGTCGTGTTCGGGGTGTCGATCGCCTTGTGCTTCTTCAGCATCTGGCCGAACCGGGCGAGCATGAACGAGAACAAACAAGCGGAAGAAATGGGGATTATCAACTACGAGATTTACACGATCTTCGCGGATAGCACGGAAGACGAGGCTTGGACGGAGATGGAAGATATCGACCAGCCTACTATCGATAGCTTGAAGGGCGTTCAACCGGTCGCGAATCCACAATACTTCGGAGCGGACAAGGGCAAGAACGTCATCATTATCCAGATGGAATCGTTCCAGGATTTCCTGATCGGACTAAATGTGGGCGGGGTCGAGGTTACTCCGAACTTGAACAAACTGGCTGCCGATAACTTCCACTACCGCAACTTCTATACGATGGTAGGTCAAGGGACGACGTCGGATGCCGAATTCGTGGTCAACACTTCGATGTACGTTCCGAAGCACGAGCCTGCTACGCAGAACTACGTGAAGAAGGCTCTTCCGAGCTTACCTAAGCTGCTCAGCAACGCGGGTTACAATACGGCGACGTTCCATACGAACGATGTTTCATTCTGGAACCGTACGGAGCTGTATTCGGCGATCGGTTGGGATAAATACTATGATAAGAGTTTCTTCGGCGGTGAAGATCACGTGGCGTTCGGCGCTTCGGACGAAGTGTTGTTCGCGAAATCGATCGACGAGCTGAAAAAAATGGACGAGAGCGATAAGCCGTTCTACGCGCAGTTAATTACGATGAGCTCGCATCACCCTTACAATATTCCGGAGGACAAAATCCGGATCGATCTTCCTGACGAATTCGACAATACGCTTGTCGGACGCTATATCAAATCTCAGAATTATTCGGACTATGCGCTCGGCAAATTCATCGATGATCTGAAATCGAGCGGACTGTGGGACGATAGCATCGTGCTGTTCTACGGCGACCACCAAGGCTTGCCGGTGTATTCCTTGGACAAAAAGGAAAAAGATTTGATGCAAGAGCTGTTAGGTCATGAATACGCCTATCCGGATATGTTCAATATTCCGCTTATCTTGCACGCTCCCGGCGTGACTTATCCGTCCCGGATCGACAAGACGGGCGGACAGATCGATATTCTGCCGACGGTGGCGAACCTGATGGGCGTATCGGTCGCGAACCAGCTTCACTTCGGTCAAGACTTGCTTAACTCCGGCGATGACGTATTGCCGATGCGGCACTTCTTGCCTACAGGCTCCTTCATTACGGACTCCGACGTATTCGTTCCGGGTATATCCTACGACGACGGTACCAATTTCCCGTTGGAATACCCTCAGGATCCGAACGGCAAAGCAACGAAGCAACAGTACGAAAACGCGCTTGAGCTTCTTCACTTGTCTGACAGCTACGTTAACCAGCTTCCCGATAAGGAAGAGAAGTAAAGAAGACGTAAGTTAACCCCTTTAGCCGAGGCTAAAGGGGTTTTTTGTGGTTATAATCGGGCTTGTTGGACTGCAGGAGCGCTAATGCAAAAGCAGGGTCTTCTCGATCATATGCCGAGTACGTTTCTTTTATAGTTATCCATAATCTCGGTCTCGATCTTCGTGCTTAACGAGGACAGCTCGTTTATAAATTGTTCGTATTTTTCTTCGGAGAGCTGATACAACGGTTGGCCTGCGTCAAGTGAACGGATAAAGGCTATTCGGTGTGCCGTTACGGGATGGGTCGCATCCAAACGAGAATCCGTTAATGTACGGAGCCGGTCGAGTCGTTCGATTTCTCTGTCGGGAATCGACTTGAATCTTCGGCGGAATTCTTGAAGCAAAGGGCCAAGAGTCTTGTTGTTGATGACCTTTAATACGGAAAATTCAAAAGTTTTGTTGCCTGAATATAGCTTCTTGAGCAGGGATAACTTAGCTTCAGAACCTGCCACTTCGGCTGCGCATGCATCTGCCATATATTCTGCCCGTTGCGAGTCGCGCCAGTTCAAATGGCAAATAGCAAACAATATAACGTACATAAGCAGGGCGAGCGTCCCTAACAATAGATTAGCGAAGAACATGCCGATGGCGATCACGATGGAATGGTCCCGGGTATTGAAATATCTTTCGGGCTTAATGAGCGCATGCCATGTCGCCAATGTATGTATCGCCGTACTTAGAAAGGAGTGACGGTTAATATCGCCGTTTATGCCATGGGCGATTTCATGGGAAACGAGAGCCACGGTCTCTTGTTTATCCAGAATCGACAATAGCGGTAAGCCTAGGGAAATGGCTTTGCGTTGCTTCAAACCGACTTCCGTATAGAAGGCATTATAATCACTGTTTATTAAAATGTAGTCGATTTTATCCGAATGGAGTACGGAGGTGATTTCGTCGAAAATTTGATAGGTGACGGGATATTGTTCCCGCGAAAGCGGTTTTGAAGGAAGCTTGTTCATTCTGGGGCGAGTCACCCAAGCAAGCGTTAAAAAGAAAGCAGCGTAAATAAGCATGACCACGCTAGAAGGATGGCGGATAATCAAGAAGCAACCGAATGCAAACAGCCCCAGACTTATGAGATGAACGATCGAGGCGGCGCAAATAGCCAAAATTCTCGAAATAGAGAATTTAGGAATCTTAGTGCCGTTACGAATCATTGATTGAAGTAATCGATCCCCTGTCTTTCTTCCGGCGCTTATATAGATTTTCTCGAAGAGATTTTTCGGTTCACCCGTTTGATCGGGTTTCAGATTCCAATTACAAGAGCTGCACCATGTTACAAAACCTTGAATGACGGGGATGGATGCATTGCATTCAGGACAGGTCGTAAGATTTGGTTTCTCTGCGGGGGTGACATTAGGCAGCATCATACATCCATCCAATCTTTTATAAAAGTTATAAGCCGTACAAAAATATTTTATAGAACCTATTGTGGTTTGCATAGCAAATTATCCCATTTACCTAGGCTGTGCATGAGCAGCATTGACGAAGGAGTGGTATAATGCCTACATCGATAAAAATCAGAAACAGGTGCATGCGAAGCAATGAGCCTATCGGACATTCTGTCGAATCTGACGGAGGAAAATTTGACTAAGGCGTTGGAGCATTATCGGACATTCGGCCCGTTTCCGGGCATTGCGCTTACTTTCATGAAATCGTTCGTGCCGCCGTTGCCGACGATTCTGATCGTGGGGGTCAACGCGGCGGTTTACGGCTTGTGGCTAGGCTTTCTGTATTCATGGCTGGGTATCGTCAGTGGTTGTATGGCGACGTTTCTCATCGTGCGCAGGATTGCGGGTCATTCCTATTTCGTGCGCTGGGCACAGAAACCAAAGGTGCAGAAGAGCTTGTTGTGGGTTCGTCGCAATGCGTTCAGTTACGTTTTCTTGCTTAGCCTGTTTCCGGTCGGCCCGTTCGTCGTCATCAATATCGCCGCGGCCGTCGCCAGAATGCGCTTGAGATCGTTCTTCATCGCCATCGTGTTCGGCAAAGCGATCATGGTCATGTCCGTCTCAATTATCGGCCACGATTTCGCCCGGTTCCTCGAACGTCCGGCGGAATTGATCTACGTCGTGTTGTTCGTAGCCGTCTCGCTATGGATCAGCAAAAAAATCGAATCGAAGTTTACCGCGGTCGGGGAACGGGATCGGGACCGGGAAGTCAACCCGCCTCAATCGTTGGAAGGTACGCCTAATAAATAACGAAAATAAGGATGGTCTATCTATGTTGAGTTTCAATGAAAAGCTTGCGGTCATGGAGTCGTTCCCCCAATTGGAACGCAGGGACGTGTCCATGGGACGCGTGAATTTCCACTACGAGCGAAGCGTCATCGAGAAAAAGAACGTCGGATTTCATTTTCATCCGAATGGGAACGGGTTTATTTTCGCCGGGGAGATCGACGGGGTAGATACGGACGAGAAGGGCTTCGTCAACATCCGCGATTATAGCGAGGAAGAACTGCGTTCGCTCGTCCAGCAGGCGATCGATTCTCTGACCGGCGATTCGTCTTGGGAAGAGGGCCAAGAGGAGAAGTGGTTCGATTCGGACCGCAACGAGCTGCAACTGAAATTCGAGGACGACATGTGGTACTTGTTCTCCGGGCTCAATCTGGAGATGGCTTTCGAGACGTATGAAGAAGCTCGGGAGTATTTGAGGGAAGAGGGCTTTAATCGGTTGTAGAAAATTCGGCGGTCGGCATGGTTTGGCGGATGAGAAGGCAGGGAGCGTGTTAACGTAACTCCTTCCGACAATTCGACCGTTTAACCGTGACCGACCGCTTTTTTTTCATCTCCTCATCAACAACGAGATCAACAACAAGATTCCAAACGGGATGAACGTAATGATGGCGAGGGGATAAAGAGTTTCTATCTGCTTTTTCCTAAAGTAGGCATGGATGAGATGGAAAAGTAAACCCCCGATTGCGCAAACGGCTATGCTCCAAACTTGAAGGTCGATTAGTGTACTTAGAAAAATAGGGAAAACGGCGATTTTCCAAGAGCGGAGACCGACTAGCAAGCTAATGAATATCGGAAAGGCAGCCCCGAAGCCAACGTAGAGACAAACCTCGAATATTCGAAAGCGCGCCTTTCCAAGGAATCTAGCCAGGTAGTCAATGACTACAGAGCTTACAATGCCGTACGTATACGCGCTAAACGAGGAATAAACGGCCGCGAGTATCGTAAATAGGAAGGTGGCTTGGACTGCGAACAAGCCAGAGATAAGAAAAGTTAGTAACGCGATAGCTACATAGGTTCCGCCTGCGGCCGCGAGCTTGAGTTGGATGTAGCGCGCTTTTTTGCCGGCTAACGCTATAGGCACTTGGATCCCTTTGCTTTCCCCCAGGGAATTGTCGTGATCCACTCCACAGCTCCAGCAATATTCCGGATACTCCATATGGTAGCATTGCTCGCACAGTTGCTTGTTGCAGGATGAACATACTTTAATGGACTTTGAATTCTCGTGAAAGTAACAATTCATGGGATCACCTTCAATAGGCTATCGATAATCGGTCACACTAACTCATTCTGCAAAATTCACCAATTTCCTTTTATTCCCTTGTTGTAGTAGGGGAGTGGATGGGTGGGGGATCCAACCTGCATTTTGTGCAGGTGAAAACGATGATTCGAGCGTGAAGGGTCTTCAACTTGTATTTTGTGCAGTTGAAAATGCTGGTTTGGCGTGTAACGGGCGATTTCAGGTATTTCTACTGTATTTTTTGCAGGATGTTACGCCGTTTTCGGAGAAAATCCGGATTCGACATATACAAAATGCAGTTACTATGACGCCGAACCTCACCAACCGTGCACTGAACCAACTATCTATAGCTACCCAACCCCCGAGACCCACCAACCGTGCACTGAACCAACTTTCTATAGCTACCCTACCACCGAGACCCACCAACCGTACGACAACTATTCTTTCTATTGAGCCGGGCGAACCTGTGCGATCGACCAATAATCCCTCTCAAGATTCATCTTGTCAACGCTTACAATTCATATTATAATGATCTCAAAAGTTTAATCGCTTTAACTTTTTGGAGTGCAACGGCTAGATTATTATTTTTTTTAACTTAAAAGTTAAAGCGGTTAAACTTTACGTACTTCCCGAAAAATTATCGAGCAGTTGCCGAAAGATGGAGTCGACAAGGTTATGAGCAGGCTATCGAAGGGGGATTCAGGATTGAAGTCGACGAGGGAAAGCCGGCGCGAAGGCAGATGGTTTTACTTTTTTATCTCGCCGTGGCTTATTGGTTTTATTGCATTTGCTCTCATTCCGGTACTCGCATCCCTTTATTACAGCTTTACGGAGTACGACATCATCCATACTCCGGAATTCATCGGATTCGGCAATTACAATGAGTTGTTCCATGACGATTTGTTCTGGAATTCCATCAAGGTCACGTTGAAGTACACGTTCATTAGCGTACCTCTCACGTTAATCCTGAGCTTATTTTTCGCAATCCTGATCAATCAGAAAATCCCTTTCCGCGGCTTTCTTCGCACGGCGATGTATTTTCCGAGCATGATCTCGGGCGTAGCCATGGCGTTACTGTGGTTCTGGGTGTTCAATCCGCAAGCGGGGCTGTTCAATTATTTCCTGTCTTGGTTCGGGATCGACACGATCAACTGGTTCCTCGACGAGAAATACGCGATGTGGGCGCTGATCATCATGTCGTTCTGGGGCATGGGCGGAGGAATGCTGATTTTCCTCGCAGGATTGCAAGGGGTTCCGCAGTCGCTGCTCGAAGCCGCAAAGCTGGACGGCGCGGGCCGTCTCCGGACGTTCTGGAACGTCACGCTCCCGCTCATCTCGCCCGTGTTTCTTTTCCAACTAATCATCGGACTGATCGACTCATTCCAGGTGTTCACCCAAGCCTACACGATTACGCAGGGCGGACCGAACTATTCGACCTGGTTCTACGTGTTCAACATCTACATTAATGCGTTCAAGAACTTCCGGTACGGCTATGCCTCCGCGATGTCTTGGATTCTGCTGCTGGCCGTTATGGCCATAACCTTCGTCATCATGAAAATGTCTAACCGCTACGTTTACTACGAAGGGGGGCGCGAGAGATGAGCGAGCTTATGATCGGCCAACGTCAAACTCCCAAGAGGAAGAAAATCAAGTTGGATATTCCGAGGATCGTCGGGTTCATTATTCTTATCGCGGTAACGATCGCCATGATCATGCCCCTCTGGTTCATGTTATCGACTTCGCTCAAGACGACGAAGGAAATGCTCGCTTATCCGCCGTCGTTCATTCCGGAGCATTTTGCTTGGGGGAACTTCAAGGAGCTGTTCGTCAATTCGGAGATCAAATTCGGCCAGCAATATAAGAACAGCGTCATCGTCGCCGTCTTGACCGTAATCGGCACGGTGTTCTCGTCCTCGTTCGTGGCATTCGGATTCGCGCGTTACCGGGCTAAGCTGGCTCCGTTTCTGTTCATGCTCTTGCTTAGCACCTTGATGCTGCCCTATCCGGCGATTATGATTCCGCAATTCCTGTTGTTCACGAAGCTCGGGCTTCACGACTCGTTGCTTCCGCTCGTTCTTCCCGCTTTCTTCGCTTCGGCTTATATGGTGTTCCTGCTGAAGCAGTTTTTCTCTTCTCTTCCGAACGAGCTGTACGATGCGGGAAGGATCGACGGTTGCCGGGAATTCCGGCTGTACTGGAATTTGACCCTTCCGTTATCCGGGCCGGTTATCGCGACGGTGGCGATCTTCTCTTTCATCTGGAGCTGGAACGATCTGCTCGCCCCGGTGCTTTACTTGGATTCGCAAGAGAACTTCACGCTTCCAATCGGGATGGCGGCGATGCTCAGCTCGAAGTTCCGGATCGCGCCTTGGAATCTCATGATGGCGGCTTCCTTGCTGTCGGTGTTGCCTGTCGTCGCGTTGTTCGCGCTGGCCCAGAGGCGTTTCGTCCAAGGTATCGTTCTTACGGGCATCAAGTAATCACTCCTATATACGATGTCAACCATTTATCTGAGGGGGAAGAAACATGAATAAGAAGTATGGAAGGTTGCTGCTGAGTGTCACGTTAGCGTTCGGATTGGTGGCTACGGCTTGTTCCAGTAAAGATAGCAAGAACGGCGCGGGAGAAACGGTAACGATCACGCACTATACGATCGACTCTCCGGATCGCACGTTCGTCGAGAAGCTCATTCCGGATTTCGAGAAGAGCCACCCGAATATCAAGATCAAGGTGACGAAAGCGCCATACGAGCAATTCGACTCCAAGCTGCAATCGTCGATCGCAGCCGGCAACTCGCCCGACGTCACTTCGCACTGGGGCTACGGCGGCTTCATGGAATACTATAACAAAGGCATGCTGATGGATATGACGCCGTATCTCGGGGACTTCAGCAATTCCGATTACAACATTCCGGACGACGTCATGAACATCTACAAGGTCGGGGACAAGACGTACGGAATTCCGTTGAACAGCTACGTAACGGTCATGCTGTATAACAAAGACCTGTTCGACAAAGCCGGGCTTCCGTATCCTCCGACGGATTACGAGGACAAGAGCTGGACGTTCGACAAAATGGTGGAATACGCCAAGAAGATGACGGTGGATTCCAAGAATCTGGCGGAAGCGCAATACGGCGTAGACTTCGGCTTCGGCGAACGCGACCAACGCCCGCAATATTTTAACGGTAACGTCTATTCCGACGATACGTGGACGAACGGCGGCAAGCCGTCGGAAATCAATCTGACGAAACCCGAAGTGGTCGACGCCTACAAGAAAATATACGGCTTGATCTGGGATCAGAAAGTATCTCCGACCCCGGCGTTCTCCAAATCGGTATCCGGCCAATTCGGCGATCCGTTCCTCTCCGGCAAAATCGCGATGTCCGTCGTCGGTTCCTGGAGCCTGGCCGCATCGAGCGAATTTAACTTCAAAGTCGGCGTAGCCGCCGTACCGCAAGGCCCGAACGAGAAAGTAAGAAGCGTATTGTACGTCGATCCGCTGTTCATTCTGAAAGACTCCAAGCATCCGAAGGAAGCGCTAGAGTGGATTAAATACTTGATCGGAACCGAGATTCAAGAAAAATCGATCGAGCTGAGCGGAGGCAATCCGCCGGTCAACCAGAAGGCCGCGGAGAAGTATTATAACAACTTCGAAGGCATCGATCCGCAACAGATTGAACAGGTGTTCGAAGGCGCCTACAAGTACGGCTTCGAATCTTACAACCATTTGATCTCGAATTACTCGCAGATTAACGAATTGTTCATCAACGAACTCGCTTCCGTAGAGAACGGAGATAAGAAAGTCGAAGACGTATTGCCGGTCATTCAAGAGAAGTTGACCAAATTGCTGGGGCGCGTGAATAAGTAAGGTCCGGCAATGAAGTTTTGCTCCGATTGTGGTACGTTATTTACAAATTATTTTTCTCACAGGAGCGTTAATAAATGAAGGTCAGTATCTTCGACGTTGCCAAGAAATCGGGGTTGTCCGTCGTTACGGTATCGAGAGTGCTCAATAATTCGTCCTCGGTCCGACAAAATAACAGGGAAAAAGTATTGCAGGCGATGAAGGAGCTCGACTATCATCCGAATGCTTCCGCGCGTAGTCTGGCTAGAGGCAAAACGGGGATTATCGGGTTGAATTTGACGACCTTGCATGACTCGTTCCTGGACGCCGTAGTCAAGGGAGTCAACGATAAACTGGCCGAGCATGGTTATTTCCTGGCTCTGTCGATCTCTACCCATTACGAAGACGCGTTCCATCGCTCTTTGTTCCAGGAAGACCGCGTCGACGGAGTCATTCTATTATCTCCTCTGGACGAAGACGAGTACGTGATGGAGCTGAAGAAGAAAAAAATCCCGTTTCTTATGATCGATAATTCGCAAAGAAACCCTTCGGTTACGTCCATTATCGTGGACAACTTCAAAGGCGGATACGAGGCGACGAAGCATTTAATCGACATGGGGCATAAGGAGATCGCCCATATCGGCGGTCCCGATCCGTTCCTGAGCAGCCGAGAGCGCGAACGAGGTTACTTGTTCGCGTTGGAGGAAGCCGGGTTGAAGCCGTATGCGATCGAACGGGGGACGTTCGAGATTACTTCCGGTTACCGGATCGCCAAGCAATGGATCGATTCCGGGAGCTTGCCGTCGGCGATCTTCGCTTCCGACGATTATATCGCGCTGGGCGTTATGGACGCTTGCAAGAACGAGGGAGTCCGGATCCCGGACGACGTGTCTATCGTAGGGTTCGACGATCAAATCTTGGCTTCGCAATTTCGTCCGACGCTGACGACGGTTCGCCAGCCGGCGGACAAGATCGCGAACGCGGCCGTCGAGCTTATGCTCGGGCTCATCAACGATCCGGCCAAACGCAGCGTTACGATTCAGATGGAGCCCGAGCTCGTCGTTAGGGAATCTACGGCACGCAAAGCTTAAGATAGCAGAATAGCAGGAGTGAGCGCTTTGAAATATTATTTGGGCGTCGATGGCGGTGGCAGCAAGACGTATACGTTAATCGTCGACGAGCAAGGGACGGTCGTCGGCAAGGGACATAGCGGCAACGGCAATCATCAGACGAGTTACGATGCGGCGAAGAGAAACATCCGCGAGTCCGTCGAGATGGCGCTGGCGAATGCGGAATTAAAGCAACTGGACATCGAATTCGCCTACTTCGGATTGGCGGGCGCGGATCGGGAGATCGATTACAAGATCCTGCGGCCGATGATCGCGGAGCTTGGATTCCCTAGGCACGCTATCAATTGCGATACGATGATCGCCCTTAGAGCGGGAACGGATCGTCCATACGGAGTCGTCCTCATCTGCGGTACGGGGACGAATAGCGCGGGCGTGAACGAACGAGGCGAGTTCTTTCAATGCGGAGGTTTCTCCTATCAATACGGAGACGTTGGAGGCGGGGGTTCCTTAAGCGTCGAAGCTTTCCGGAGCGTAATCCGGTCTTGGGACGGACGCGGACGTCCGACCTTGCTGACGGACCTCGTCTTGACGGACTTAGGCTACGGAAGCGTTCAAGCGATGTTCGACGATTACTTGGACAACAATAAAGTTCCTCCGATAGGCCTATCCAAGCTACTGTTCCAAGCGGCAAGCCAAGGCGACGATGTCGCGAGGCAAATCCTGCACGAGCAGGGGCTTGAATTGGGCATCACCGCCCAAGCGGTCATTCGCAGGCTAGGGATGCAGGACGCTTCCTTCGACGTTGTGTTGGCAGGCAGCATCATTACCCGCGGAGAAGGGGACTACGTCCGAGGGCCGATCGAGCATGCGGTGAAACAAGTGGCCCCGGGAGCGAAAGTCGCGAAGCTGACGGTCGAGCCGGTAATCGGAGCCGTGTGGTTGGCGGTAGAAGCAAGCGGAATCGACTTGCCGGAGACGATCTATCGGAAATTGAGCTCCATATCGGATTATAGCCTCGTATAATGTTAAGCAATTATATGCGCATTCGTTTATATAGAAGAATCGCCAAGGAGATGGACTGAAATGACGCTAGAAAAAGGCTTGAAAATCGCCGTAATCGGCGGGGGTTCCTCCTATACGCCGGAGATCGTGGAGGGCTTCATCAAGAAATACGAGCAACTGCCGCTCAGAGAGCTATGGTTGGTCGATATCGAGGCCGGCAGGCACAAGCTGGATATCGTCGGAGAGCTTGCCAAGCGGATGGTTGCCAAGTCGGGTCTGCCGATCGAAGTCCATTTGACCCTGGATCGTCGGCAAGCGATCGAAGGCGCGGACTTCGTCTCGACGCAGATGCGCGTCGGGTTATTGGAAGCTCGCAAGTGGGATGAACATATCCCGAACCTGCACGGCGTTATCGGCCAGGAGACGACGGGCCCGGGCGGCATGATGAAGGCGCTCCGCACGATTCCGGTGCTTCTGGACATCTGCAGGGACATCGAGGAATTAGCTCCGGACGCTTGGTTGCTTAACTTCACGAATCCGGCCGGCATGGTGACGGAAGCGATCACGCGGTACTCGAAAGTGAAAAGCATCGGTCTTTGCAATGCTCCGATCGGTTTGCACAAGTGGCTTACCAAGAAATACGACACGGAGGCGAACCGTCTCTACACCGAATTCGTCGGGCTGAACCATCTTCACTGGGTAACCCGTATCGAAGTCGAGGGCGAAGACAAGTTGAACGAGCTTCTGGATAAGCGCGAGGAGTATTCCGGGAAAAACGTGCCGGCGACGGAATGGGATCCCGAATTCCTGCGCACGCTCGGCGGGCTGCCTTCTTATTATTTGAAATACTTTTACATGCAGGATGCGATGTTCGAAGAGCAGCTTGCCTCCCTGAAGGCGAACGGCACGCGCGCGGAAGTCGTGAAACGGGTGGAAGACGAGCTGTTCGAGCTGTACAAGAATCCCGATCTGCAGGAGAAGCCGAAGCAACTGGAACAACGGGGCGGAGCTTATTACTCCGAAGCGGCGGTTAATCTGATGGATTCCTTGTATAACGACAAGCGCGATATTCAGACCTTAAACGTATCGAACGGAAGAGTGCTGGACTTCCTGCCCGAAGACGCGGCGATCGAGGTGAACTGCGTCGTAACGTCCAAAGGACCGCTTCCGCTTCCGGTCACGAAAGTGCCGGAGCAAGCCAAAGGCCTGATCGCCGCCGTGAAGACGTATGAGCGGCTTACGATCGAAGCGGCCATCACCGGCGACAGAGGAATTGCCCTGCAGGCGATGGCGGCTCATCCGCTCGTCCCCTCGGTGGGCGTAGCGAAGAAGCTGCTGGATGAAATGCTGGAGAAAAACAAACCGTATTTGCCGGCTTTTTTTAAGTGAATAAGTAAGCAAAGCGGGAGTCCTGAGAGGGGCTCCCTTTAATTTGCCGTTGCGATGATCATAAGGTTACAATAGAGGAACAAATGTTCTATGGGTGGGAGCGATCATGTCATGCCTTACGCGGTATCCCTTTCCGTCAGGGCGCTAGTCGAGTACGCGTTCTTGGAAGGAAGCATCGACAACGGATTCCGTTCGGCAAGCGCCCTTACGGACGGCACGAAAGCTCATCAAAGCATTCAGAAGCAATACGGCGAGCTGGATCGGAAGGAAGTCTATTTGCGGTCGGAGATCCCTGCGGGGGATCTCCTCTTCGTCGTGGAAGGGCGATGCGATGGACTCTTGGTCGGCGAAAACGGGGAAATCACGATCGATGAGATCAAGTCGAGCTCGCGCGAGATCGGATCGATGACGGAGTCGGATGCCCCTCGGGTTCATTGGGCGCAAGCTTATATGTATGCATATATGTATGCACTCGAGAGTGGAATCGAACGGCTCCGCGTGAGATTGACTTACGTTAGGATCGACTCGGAGGAACAGGTGCGTTTCGAACGTGAAGTGAACGCTGAGGAGCTGGCGTCGTTCGTCGCGGAGACGGTGGAGAAATACGCGCCGTATGCCCGTATGCGGCTAAAGAACAAGCTAGCCAGGGATGAAAGCATCGGAAGCTTGGCGTTCCCGTTCCCGGCTTACCGCGAAGGCCAGAAAAAGCTAGTGGGAGCCGTCTATAAGGCGATCGACGAACAACGCAAGCTATTCGCCAAAGCTCCGACGGGCATCGGTAAGACGATCTCCACGCTCTTCCCGGCGATTAAAGCCCTAGGCTTAGGCAAGCTTGAGCATCTCTTCTACTTGACGGCCCGGACGATTACGCGAACGGCCGCAGAGGATGCGCTATCCTTGATGAGGGATCGAGGACTTCGGTTAAGCTCGGTAACGATTACGGCGAAGGAGAAAATTTGCTTTCAAGAGAAAGTCGACTGCCGCAAGGAAACCTGCCCGTACGCGGACGGTTACTATGACCGGATCAACGGCGCGGTCCTCGATCTGCTTTCCAATGAAACGCTGATTACCCGCGCGGTCGTCGAAGCTTACGCTCGCAAACATACGGTGTGTCCGTTCGAATTCGCCCTGGACGCGGCTTACGGGGCGGATGCGGTCATCTGCGATTATAATTACGTATTCGACCCGCGGGTATCCCTCAAACGCTTGTCCGGCGAGCATAAGCAAGGATGCGCGTTGCTCGTGGACGAGGCCCACAATCTGATCGACCGGGCAAGGGAGATGTATTCCGCGGAGCTCGACAAGCGGACGTTTCTGGAATTGGAGCGGGAATTCAAGGGGGTTCGCACGGATGTTCACGCGTCGGCCAGAGCGATTAACAAACGGTTCATCGAGCTCAAGAAACAGTCCGACGGTCAACCGATCGTAACCCGTGATGCGCCAAGCGAGCTGATGGAGCTAGTCGAGCATTTTGCCGCGCAAGCGGAGAAGGTTCTGGCTGGCGGGGGCGCGGGAGGAGAAAGTACCAACCTTCTGGAAGCTTACTTTGCCGCGCTTTCGTTCCTGAGGATCGGCAAGCTTTACGATGAGAGATACGTCACCTACGCGGAAACCGATCGCAACGATGTCCGTTTGCGAATGTTCTGTCTCGATCCCTCCCATTTGCTTAAAACGATGGGCAAAGGTTATCGCTCCCATGTTTTCTTCTCGGCGACGTTATCCCCGCTATCCTATTACATGGACATGTTGGGGGCGGAGGAGGAGGATTATTCGGTAACGTTGGGTTCGCCGTTTCGGAAGGAGCAATGGGAGGTGACGATCGCGCCGATATCTACCCGGTACGCGGACAGAGACGCGACGCAAGAACCATTGGTTAAACTTCTCCGCGGTTTCGTGGAGGGGAGGCCGGGCAATTATTTGATCTTCTTCCCTTCGTATGCCTATATGAACGGGGTTTATGAGCGGTTCATGGCCGAGATAAGTCCTTCGGGAACCGCGACGATAATCCAAACCCCTGATATGCGAGAAGAGGAAAGGGAAAGCTTTCTCGCGGCTTTCGAAGCGGGCAACGAGGGAACGTTGATCGGATTCGCGGTGATGGGAGGCATTTTCTCGGAAGGAATCGACCTGGTCGGCGACAGGCTCGGAGGGGTGGCGATCGTCGGAGTAGGCATGCCTCAGCTCGGTTTGGAACGCAATCTGATCAAGAATCATTTCGATGTCGACGGAAGGAACGGTTTCGACTACGCATACGTTTTCCCCGGAATGAATAAGGTACTGCAATCCGGCGGAAGGCTGATCCGTTCGGAACGTGATCGGGGGAAGCTCTTGCTCGTCGATGACCGTTATTTAAGGCCTCCTTATTCCCGGTTGCTACCGGAAGAATGGCGGAGTTAATCGGTTTCCGTGCGAATGGAAGAACGCGTGCGAACGGGCTTTTATCGTACGATAAGCGTTGAGCGGGGCTTCGCAATATGATATAGTAGGCGCGGAAATAATGAATCCCGCATTGGAAGGGGCATGAAAATCTATGTCCGTGTTGAATATCGTACCTTTCGGAGAATCGATTCTGCGGAAGAAAGCGAAGCCCGTCGAGACGCTTACGCCGAAACTCGCTAAGCTGCTGGACGATATGGCGGAGACGCTGTACGCCACGGAGGGTCGCGCGGGGTTAGCCGCGCCTCAAGTCGGAATCCTAAGGCGGATCGTCGTAATGGATTGCGGAGAGGGCTTGATCGAGCTGATCAATCCGGAAATCTTGGAAACGAGCGGAGAGCAGGACGGAGCGGAAGCCTGCCTGTCCTATCCCGGCTATCATGGCTTCGTGAAAAGGGCCAATTACGTGAAAATCAAGACGATGAACCGTCAGGGAGAGACGATAGAGCTGGAAGGGGAAGGTTTTCTCGCGCGGTGCATGCAGCACGAGATCGACCATCTCAACGGCGTCTTGTTCGTCGATCACATTCGCGAGCCTTGGTTGTACGAGGATCAGACGCAGCGCAAGACTAGCCTTCTTGAAGTCGTTCGGCTCACGAATCAGGGACTGTAAGCTTGTTTGTTCGTTACTTCCGGTTCAATTGATTGCCATTCGGACACAATGTTAAGGCATATCAATCGACGCCAGGAGGCATACGGATGACCGAACACAATCATGTCGTGAGTAAAGACGGCGATATTGATCCCGGCAAAGTGGAAAGCGCGATTTCGAGAATCAGCTCGGGAGAAAAGGAACGGATTCTGAGAGACTTCGACGAATTCAAAAGTTATTTAAGCAAGAGGATTGCCATGGCTGAGAGCATCGGGCTTGACGAGGAACAGATGGCCAAGATCGCCCAGAAGGTCGCGGACTACTTAGCTAGCCACGAGGAGCCTCGCAATAACGAAGAACTGCTTCTTCAGGAGCTATGGAAAGTAGGCAACCAAGAACAACGGCACATGCTCGCGCACATGCTGGTGCGTCTTGCGCAGCCTCAACGCGCGCACTAACCTAACACCCGATCCCCTCGCGCAGGCGAGGGGATTTTTGAGTACGATCGGAAAAGATAAAGCAAGAACGATTTGAAACTATTTTCCAGCTAGGGTCGTCTGAGTAGGCGGGGGTGATCTTATGATTAGAAAATTAGGGATGCTGGCGCTCGTCCTGGCGATCGCGGGTTGCGCGCAACCGCGAACGGGCGCGGAAATCGCAAGCGGGACTAAGACTGCCGCGACTGTTCTCGTCGAACGGGATGTTCCCGCAGACTGGAAACGATTCGTTCCGAAGAAGGCTACCGTTAGCCGTACGCAATGGTTTGGCAGCGCAAGCCCGGCGGTATTGGGTACGTTCGAGAAGCCGGAAGACTTGGCTGTGATCACCGAAGGAATGCGGACGGCGGTGAAGATTAACGGTATGTTAGACGTCGCCAAGTCGGAATACGACCTGGTTCTCGAGGATAAGGACGGCGGGAGTTATACCTTCCATCTCTGGTTAGGCGGGAAGACGGGCCTGAAAGGCATGTATATGTACGTATCGGACACGGGCACGGGTTATACGATGAACGAATCGATTACGGATAGGCTTCGAGCGCTTATACATGGGCTTCGTTACGAGCCCGAGAGGGCAAAAGCGAATGGAGATGTCGTAAACTTATTTGGTAAGATTACGAATCTGGACAGATGGAAAAAATTCGTGGAAAACGTGAACGAAGGAACCCGGGATGAAGCTCATTTTACCGACTATACCATCGAAGGAGATCCCATTTTCCGGGACTTGCTCTATGATGGACAACGAATCGAATTCACCTACGATAACAGTAAGGACGCATATGGCACTCCCGACAAAGCGCTTGTCTTCTGCGACGGTATCGATTTCGGCAAGACCGAGCAAGGCACGCGGTATATCCTGACCGGCTGCGACCGGGATAATCCCGCATTTAATTTTACCGTCGAATAGCTAGCGCGAACGCCAAAAAGGCTCGGCCTCTCGCCGGTTAGCGAGGGTCGAGCCTTAGCGTTATCGTAAATCATTTGTTCGTGCTGTGCTGCTTGCCCGGTAGCTTCTGCCCATGCTTCTCGCTTCCGGCCAGTCGGGCTTTGTTTCGTTTATCCTTCTGCTGGGTGTCTTGCAGTTTCTCTACGAACTGATGCGTATCGTCCATGGATAGGGAAAGCCTCCTAGATAAGGTGCCGTGAATATCACCCTCATACTATTCCCCAATGAAGCCAAGCAAAATGCGTACGTTCCGTAAAAATAAAGGATTAGACCGCGAAAATGAAGTTGTAGCGTGATTGATGGCGGAAATCGGCGGTGGTAATATAAAGTTATGTCGACGCCCATTATGGCCACCAAATTTTATATTCCCACGCCTCGACCGAAAGCGGTTCTCCGCCGACGGTTGACCGAAAGACTGAGCGAGGGGCTTCACCGCAAATTGACCCTTATCTCCGCACCCGCGGGCTATGGCAAAACGACTTTGATTTGCGAATGGCTCGCCGAATGCGGGCGGCCGGCAGCATGGCTATCGCTCGAAAAAGGGGACAACGAACTTACGCGCTTTTTAACCTGTATGATCTCCTCGCTACAGACACTTGCGGAGAATATAGGAGAAGGCGTGCTTGCTGTGCTTCAATCTCCTCAACCGTCGCCGACCGAGTCGATTTTGACGGCTCTTCTTAATGAAATCGCGTCCATCCCGGCTCCTTTCATACTCGTTCTTGACGACTATCACGCGGCGAAATCGAAACCGGTCGACGATGCCGTGTCCTTCCTGCTTGAACATCTTCCCACGCAAATGCACCTTGTCATGATGACCCGCGAGACTCCGCGTATCCCGCTGGCCCGATTGCGGGCTCGGGACCAATTGACCGAGTTGCGAATAGCCGACATGAGATTTACTCTCTCCGAAGTCGAAGCATTTATAAACCATGTAATGGGCCTTAACCTTCCCACGGATAAAATAACCGTGTTGGAATCGCGCACCGAAGGCTGGGTTGCGGGACTGCAGTTGGCTGCGATCTCCATACAAGGAGATCGCAGCGCCGATCGGCTCATTCACTCTTTCGCAGGCAGTCATCATTTCGTGCTGGACTATCTG
Source organism: Cohnella endophytica (assembly GCF_003628305.1). Taxonomy (GTDB): domain Bacteria; phylum Bacillota; class Bacilli; order Paenibacillales; family Paenibacillaceae; genus Cohnella; species Cohnella endophytica. Next base: position 495,516 of record NZ_RBZM01000007.1, read on the forward strand.
GTAGAAGAAGTTCTGCAACGGCAGCCTGAAGCCGTACAGACTTTTTTGCTGCGGACATCGATCCTCGACCGCCTGTGCGGATCTCTCTGCGATGAAGTTATGTTCGATCCCGCGGTTTCCGGTATGGAATACTTAATCGATCTAGATCGCAACAACTTGTTCGTCGTTCCCTTGGATAATGAACGACGTTGGTATCGTTATCACCATTTGTTTGCCGAACTACTTCGCAGACGTCTACAGGAAAGTCTCGACGGGAGCCATATCGCGCAACTGCATAAACGAGCAAGCGTATGGTATGAAAACAATGGCTTCGAGATCGAAGCGTTTCGCCATGCCGTGGAATCCCATGACAACGAGCGCGCCGCACGACTGCTTGAAGGCGAAGGGGCGCCGCTGCATCTTCGCGGGGCTGCAAGCCTTTCGTTGGACTGGTTGGAATCGTTGCCTGCCGCGAAACTCGACGCTAGACCCTCGTTATGGGTGATTTATGGCTCGGCTCTGCTGATCGCGGGCAAGCCGACGGGCGTCGAACACAAGCTGCGAGCGGCAGAGGCGGCTCTGAAAGACGTGGAGCAGGACGTCGGAATCAGAGATCTGATCGGACTGATTGCGGCTACTCGGGCTACACTGGCATCGTTGATGATGGCAGGCGATCCCCATCGTGCCGATCGAAAATTACAGGTGACCGAAGCGGCCATGCAAAATACGAAGCCCGAAGACAAGACCGATGAACTCGTCGGAGCGATTGCCCATTCAAAGGATGCATGGATAGGCGGACAACACGAGATAGACGCCGTTATTGCCCAGTCACGTCGTGCGTTAGAGTATCTGCGTCCGGATAATCTCCCTGTTCGGACGGCAGCAGCTTGGATGCTAGGCGTCGCTTGCCAGCGGCGGGGAGACCATGCCGGAGCTCGTGAGGCCTATAACGAAGCCATATCGAACAGCCATACGATGGGTCATCAACTGATGGCTGTAATGGCCGAAAGCGGACTAGGTCAAATCCATGAAGCGGAAAATCGGCCCGATTTGGCGGCGGAAAGTTACCGAGAGGCTCTGCGGATGGCCGGCGATCTGCCGCTTCCGGCTCTCCGCGAAGCGCGACTTGGTCTGGAGCGCGTGCGCATAGCCCTGGAACACGGAATGAAGAACAACCCGTTCGAGCCGCTCAGCCAACGCGAAATCGAAGTGCTCGAGCTTATAGCCAAGGGGCTCTCGAACCGGGAAATCGGCGAGAAACTTTTCTTGGCTTTGGACACGGTCAAAGGGCACAATCGCAGGATCTTCGAAAAACTTCAAGTGCAAAGACGCACCGAAGCGATCGCCCGTGCCAATGAGCTAAATTTGTTCTCGAACACCCGTAAACCACACTAAAGTGTCTACAGCCCCCAATCCTCTTCAAGCTATACTGCTTATAAAAATAGCCGAGAGGAGATAAACATGAAAAAGAATGAAAGAGCGGCAGGTGCGTTGTTCCTGGTGGCAACGGGTGCATTTCTGATAGGAAGCGGGCTTCTGGATCCTATTCTACATCGGACGGATTTCCTCGCCGGTTTGCATCCGGACCGCACGAAAGCAATTGCAGGATTGTTTTTGGAGTTAGTAAACGCCATGGCGGTTGTGGGGATTGCCATGCTTCTGTATCCCGTTTTAAAGAAGCATAATGAAGCTTTCGCACTGGGGTACTTCGGTTCCCGGATCATCGAGTCCGCGCTGCTCATCACAAGTTTAATCGGACCGTTTGTACTCATTGCGCTGAGCGATAATGAGGTTGCCGAAGGAGCTTCCTACGGCTCTTACTTTCAAACGATAGTAAGTCTAGTGGTAGAAGCTCATTTTAAGCTCTTTGAAATGGCCATGATCGCGCTGAGCTTAGGCAGCTTGTTGTTTTGTTATATCCTCTATCGATCGAAGTTGGTTCCCCGGTTTTTGCCCTTTATCGGTTTCATCGGGTACGCGGCATTATTGGCGAGCAGCTGTCTGGCGATCGTCGGCCATGATATCGGTCCCGTTCTCTATGTTCCAGGAGCGATATTCGAAATCATTCTTCCCATTTGGTTGATAGTTAAGGGATTTGACTAGGACATTATTTTCTCGTCGCTTTCATCAAATAAGGATAGAGCAGGATTAAGCCTGCGATATAGAGCGCGATGGCGATATAGGCGGGCAACAGATGAACGAAATCGGTATACGAAATCCGGTAATGGACGCTTAAGCCGGCGATAAACGCGGGAGATCCACCGGCAAGTAAAGTCCACCAGAGCCAGCGTTCGCCTTGTTGCAGTCCCCAGAGCGCAAGCACGAGCAGCATGACCGCATCGGAAAATAAAGCTCCCCCGAATCCGGCCCTGTCGTGGGCGATAAGCGGAATGAGTTGCGGGTTCGCCAGATCAAGTTGTTCTCGGGTTATACCCATGAAACTCAGATCCTGCGGAACGAACACATGGGTTACTCCGACTGTCGCGATCACGAGACCGCCTACGCTCAAGGACGCTCCCAGCGCGACGAAACAGAGCTGCCCCCACATCGCCTTTTTCCAAATCCGGTCGTTCCTTAGATTAACCGGCTTACGGTATGGCCGATCCGGGTTTCCGCGCATCGCCAGCAGGAACATCGGGAATAACACGGCTGCGGCAGCCGCATGCAGCGGATCGAAAAAACCGTAACCCAAATACAGGAAGAAGCTAGGGAATCCGACGATGCCTGATACCAATAGCGCGGTTCTCGCCCAGTGGAGGCCATGCTTTAGACCGTTGTTCGCCAATTGGTAGTAGAGAATGCCGATCGAGATCATCGTTCCCGCTAACGTAATTCTGTCATGAGACATGAAGTGTAGCAGATGGCCGTTAATCTGTTGAAGCTCCGAGCGAGTCATGCCCAGGAAGTCTTCGTCGTAAGGTAGCAAGACCGAGGAGGAAGCGATTAGCCATGCGATGAACCCTCCGAGGATCATGCCGATGCCAAGCAGGCTCATCCATCCCCAGTGCTTCCAGAAGGAAGGGACTTGAGGCTCGGGAGTCGACCGCAGCTTCTCGTGAATAATCGCTTCGTTCACGCGTTTGGGCAAGCCGGGACCGGCATACACAAGCCCACTGCCCAAGAGAACGTTGTCCGCTCCCGCGCGAAGCAAGGTTATGGCATCCTGAGGCTCGTGAACGCCTGCGCTTGCCTTAATGACGCGATCCGCCGGGATCGTGGCTCTGAGCATGCGAATAAGGGCGATCGCGCGATCCATGCCCTCTCGGCCTACCGAGGATCCTCGCGTGTCATGCAAGGAGCAGCCGATGACGTACCCGGCCCAAAGGGAGGGGGCGATAGGGTCAAGGCATTGCATTAGCCAATCGGACGGGAAATCCAAGGGCACGTACAGGAATAAAGGTTTATCGCAAGCGGTTTTAGATTGCACTATCGTTTCGGACACGAGCTTTAGCAGACCGATATTGCGTTCGGGAGTGTTGTCGGACGATAAAAAATCGAGATAAAATCCAACGACCGGCGTGGGAGATAGAGCTTGGAGAAGCATATCCAGTTCATCTATGGCTTGATCATCCGAACTGCCGGGCATCGGCGCGATGCGCACGAACTGAGGCAAGGCATGTTTCGGATGTTCGATCAATCTTTTGACGATGGCGAGTCCATCGTTCTCGTACTCTGAAGGATATACGATGATCTCCTTATGCCGGTCGTTGAGGATCGGCGAGGAGGAGACGACCGGCTTTACCGTTACGGGACCGATCTCGATAAATCCGAATCCGAACTGGGAGAGGGCACGATGCGCGACGCCTTGAGGATCCGTAAGGCCGGATAATCCAATGGGCGTCGGTGCGGGAACGTCGGCGATGCGGCTCTCGAGCACGGGAGACGGCTCCATGTGGCCAAGCGTCTTGATCAGCAAGGTCCCGCCGGGAATTCGGCTGAGCCTTCCCATCGCGTTTAGCGTCAGACCGCGCGCGACTCTGGAAGGCAGTCGGAACAGCAAGGGCTTGAACAAAGTTTGATAAGACCAATCCGGCATGAGTCGCTCGCTCCCAGCATCCTATTTTCAGGAAGAGTATAACATATGTTGTTCCGGCGCCGGAGAAGAGGAATACCGGGTTGTCTGCGAAAGAGCAACCTGATAAGATTCGGATAGGTTAAGGAAAAATTCGATTACGAGCAGGGAGCGCGACATGAAATTCGCCGTTCAGTACTTATCGTTCTTCGTCATTCAGCAGGAGGGTACCGATCCGAACGGTCCCAAGAAATACAAGCATTATCAGACTCTTACGCATGAGGAGTACCAAGATAGCGAGCTGAAAGCGTTCTTGGATGGGGAATTCAAGCGCATCGCCAAACGGAAAGCCGAGGTCAACGCGGTCGCCGAGCAGGTTCCGACCAAGATCGGACGCTTCGTCGTCGAGCCGGGCTACGATCTGTCGAGCAATCCCAACTACAACTTATTCCAACGCCTCAGAACCGCGGGGGATAAGGCGGAGTTTCACGATTGCGCCGACGATTTATTGCGGATTTACATGGACACTAACTCGGTAAGGGGCGGCGCTTTCGTCCTCGCGACGGCCAAGCTGAACGAACTGTACGACGATCCGTTCCTGTTCCTGTTCAAGTGCGACTTCGAGTCCAAGATCGCCAGGGTGTCGGACGAGAAAAGCTTGATCTCGCAAGTAGAGATGGCGATCAACGCCAAGAACATCAAATCCATTCAATATCCGAACATGCCGGAAGAGGGAATGCTCGAAGAGTGGGAACTGAAGATCCACCAAGCTTCCCATGCCCGTTACTTCGAGGACTTCCTGAAGTTCGTGAGCTACGAGAAGTCCAAGCCGGAGATCGTAGCCGATCAGGTGATGGAGATGGTTCAGAGCTACATCGAGACGAGGTGGCAAGGCGCGGAAGAGGACTCTATCGCGGCGGCGATGGCGAGCGAAGGCGTCGAAGAAACCGAAGAAGTAGTCGCGATGCGGCAGGAGAAGCAGCAATTCGACGTCTGGGCGGCCGGCGAGAAACGCGAGCTGCAGGAGAAATGGACGCACGAGCACGTCGTCGAGGCGACGAAACAGATCGTGGGGCTGCAGCCGGACTTGGAACTGAAGTTCAAGCTCGACGACGTCCAGATCAAAGGGCATATGGACGATTACGGCAACAACATCCACATCGCGCGGATGAACGGCCGTTACGTCGTCCTGATCGAAGGGGACTCGTTCCAGTTCGAGAAGGGCGTATCTCCGATCGAGCTATTGCACCCGGAGGAGATGGACGAAGTGCTTCGGCGAGTCGGCAAAGGCCTGCGGAGAGTAGCTCCGGGCGAGGCGCCTTCGTTGGACTAATAGAACGTTAGGAACATGGAGAGGTGGGCGCGAGCCCCCCTCTTTTTTGCGTATATGCGCGACACGCTGTTTAGTTCTTGTAATCATACTCCTCGCACGCGACCGTTCATGTCTCCAACAACTGCTTCAATTGCTACAAACCTCGCCATCGCCGACAAGTGCGTCTATCGCGAACAAACCCAGCTATCTCGAACAACCGCTTCAATCGCCAATCTAGCTAACAACTCCGTTTCATCTTTTACACCAAACTTTTCGTTCTACTAGCTCACATATGTGCCGCAACCTGCGTTTTCCGTGTTCAACCTGCATTTTGTACATGTCGAATCCGGGAATTCCCCCTATTCGGGAGAATAACCTGCATTTTCGGCTAGGCCCCTTAAATCTGGAGTCTGTCCCTTAAAAGAAGCCGCTCAGTTAGCGTAGCTCTTTATTTTGAGTTCTTACAGTGCTCTGTAAAATTGTGAGCGGTCTTCAAGCTGCATTACCCACTCGGAGAACCTAGCTGGTGGCATACGCCTCAAGCTTCCATGCATCCTTCGGTTGTTGTAAAAGTTC
>NZ_RBZM01000008.1 GCF_003628305.1 Cohnella endophytica
GCCTGCCTCAAGATGAGATTTCCCAATTCGTAAGACCCCTTGAAGAACACGAGGTTGATAGGCTCGGGGTGGAAGCGCGGTAACGTGTGGAGCTGACGAGTACTAATCGGTCGAGGGCTTATCCTAACGAATGACAATAGTAAGACAATGATACATTCACCTTCTTCTAAGCTTTGTTTCGCATCCAGTTTTCAAGGCGCAAGTCGTCTTGACGTATTTAGTGTGGCGGTGTAGCTCAGCTGGCTAGAGCATTCGGTTCATACCCGGAGGGTCGGGGGTTCGAGTCCCTTCGCCGCTACCAAGAATTTCTTATATCCCATGGAGGCTTAGCTCAGCTGGGAGAGCATCTGCCTTACAAGCAGAGGGTCGGCGGTTCGATCCCGTCAGCCTCCACCATATAATCGCGGAGCTGTGGTGTAGTGGCCTAACATGCCTGCCTGTCACGCAGGAGACCGCGGGTTCGAATCCCGTCAGCTCCGCCATTATTTTTCCAAACAAGTCAGGCTCGATAGCTCAGCTGGTAGAGCAGAGGACTGAAAATCCTCGTGTCGGCGGTTCGATTCCGTCTCGAGCCACCATTTTTCATTCCGGTTCACCAGACCGGCTCATATTGTGGAGGATTAGCGAAGTGGCCAAACGCGGGAGACTGTAAATCTCTTCCTCACGGTTCGGTGGTTCGAATCCATCATCCTCCACCATTTTTTCACCCCAAAAAGTGAAGCAAAGCTTTGGAGCGTAATCCTGGTACTTTTCGGGGACCCCAGCAATGCGAGCCATTAGCTCAGTTGGTAGAGCACCTGACTTTTAATCAGGGTGTCGTAGGTTCGAGTCCTACATGGCTCACCATTATCCAACAACCAAGCAGACGCGCAAGCGTCTGTTTTTTTGCGTATTCAGAGTTTTGCGTATTCAAAGAAATGCTCTGGATATGTTCAGACAGTATGGAATTCGGAAATACCACCGTGAGGTGATAAATTAAGCGGAAAAAGTACAGTTGTTTTTCCTTATTCGCTCAATAGATCACAAGTAATTGGAAAATAAGTATGTAATTGTTCCGAAATGATCGACGGATGTATTTGAAAATGTAATTAGATGTACTTTCTCCAACTCTTGTTCGAATATTGACCTATTGTCCCCGATTAGCTGTGTTTTTTCCAACTAATTGGCTATAGCGCGAAGTCTATGCGAGCTGCCAACTGCACGCCTTGTCGAAACCCGTCTGAGGGACATTCATCGCCATATTTGTTGAAGCCGCTAGTTGCTTGGGACTTTATCAGAAGGCAAAAGTGTAAGGGGCGGTTGGGATAAGCATCAGAGAGCATCTTCGGTGGTGGAGTGTGCGGGATCTGAGAGGAATAAGCATCGGAGAGCATCTTCGGTGGGGGAGTGTGCGGGATCTGAGAGGAATAAGCATCAGAGAGCATCTTCGGTGGGGGGAGTGTGCGGAATCTAAAAGGAATAAGCATCAGAGAGCATCTTCGGTGGGTTTAAACCGCGTTCTAGCAGGCCGGAAGGAATATATAGGAATAGAAGCATTCCGGTCGGGGGAAAGTTAAGTACAAATCGCATCGCGGAGGACTTGAACGATGATTTATTTGTACGCGTTAGCATTCGCCTTTACGGTCGTCATCCTTCTTGTTCCCGTCGTGCGGAATATCGCGATCCGAATCGGGTTCGTAGACCGTCCATCCAAGCGCAAAATTCACGCCGAAGCGATCCCTCTATCTGGAGGAGTTGCCATCTTCGCCGGAGTGATGGTGACTTCGTTTCTATTCATGGGACATCCGCCCTTGTTTCGCGCTTTGCTTATCGGAGGAGCGATCCTTGTCATCGTCGGACTCGTGGACGACAGCTTCAAAGCCAAAGGCCGGGAATTCCCGGTATGGCCGCGGTTAATTGCCTATATCGGTACGGCGCTCGTACCGGTCTGGCAAGGAATAGCGATCCAGGGCGTTTCTTCGCCCGCTTCCTCCGCTATGATCTTGTTTTCTCCGCTCGTATCCGCCTTATTCACCCTTGTATGGGTGTTTTCCCTCATTAACATGCTTAATTTCATCGATGGAATCGACGGCTTAGCTTCGGGAGTTACCGCGATATCCTCCATGACGTTATTCGCCGCATCGCTAATCTTCTCCCATAAGGATACCGCTTTAGTTACGATTGCCCTTGCCGGCGCTTGCCTCGCGTTCCTTGCTTATAACTTTCACCCCGCGCGCATTTTCATGGGAGACGCCGGAGCGACCTTCCTCGGTTACGTTCTGGCGGTGACGGCCATTGACGGTACGTTGAAGGGGGCAACCCTTTTATCTTTGTCGGTTCCGATGCTGGCTCTAGGCGTACCGATCCTCGATACGGTCATCGTCTTTTCGCGAAGATTATGGGAAGGGAAGGGCCTGCATCGGGCTGACAATCTGCATACCCATCATAGCTTGATGAAATGGGGGCTTACCCAAGTCCAGACGGTGTCGTTCCTGTATCTCATCGCTGCCGTATTTTCCTTGCTCTCCATCGTGATCTTGCTCGCGCTGCGCTAACGTTACTTGTCCTCGATCCCCCAGGATGCGCCAAATATGTTACAATGACGCATATATCCTATCGCTTATTATCGCAGACAAGGGGCTTCCTGGATGAATAAAACCAAGCTGCAGCAATTGGAACAACTGTTGAATGCTCCGGTCGTGCCTAAAGTCATGTCGAATTCGGAATGGGAACGGGAAGGCGGCAAGAAGCACCCTGAAGCCGGCGACGCCATTCAATCGAAGAATGCTTATTTGATCGTCACGCGCGCGAACGGAGCCGAGCTACAGTGCTGGGAGATCGCCGCGACGTTAACTCCGCTCGAGAAGCAATTGATAGGTTGGGCAATACAGCAAGGCGGAGTCCGTTCCTCGTCCGGCGCTTCGGATCTGGAACGGCAGACGAGAAGGCTCGGAGAGTGGATTCAGCAATCTGTGACGAACGGAGAATGGCGGGCGGAAGTGCCCGACCGCATGGAACTCAGAAACCGGTTGTTCGACGGAATGGTACCGTTCCTGCTTCTATGCGAACAGCTTGAGGACAAGGAACCTTCTTATAGCGAATTGGAAAAAACGATCCGAACGTTCATCTCCGACGAGACGCTGCTTATTCCTCTAAGGGAACACGAATGGCTCATTCTCAGCAGCGATCGCCTGTTGACGGAAGCGGATACGGATGGCGACGAAGTGCTTGGACACGAGGAAACGAAGGAAATCCTGTCCACGCTAGCGGAAGGACTTCACCAGCTCGTGACGGGAGAATGGGGAGGAGAATGCCACATTGCGGTCGGAGAACCGATCGTGCCCGCGGAAAGCGTAATCCGAATCGTCGGTACGCTTAGGGAAACGATTTTTCTCGGTCGTAAGTTCCATGTAGGCATGCAAATCCATCTGCCGTGGCTCGTTCATCTGGAACGCTTGCTCAGCGGGATCCCCGAGCAGGTCAGATCGCGTTTCGTAGAAGAAATGATGGGTAGACCGGATTTGTTCACGGACTCGGAGACGGTGTCGACTCTCGATGCTTTTTTCTCCATGGACTGTAACGTGAGCGAGACGGCCAAAAAACTGTTCATCCACCGCAATACGCTCTTATACCGATTGGATAAAATAAAGAACGAGGCGGGCTTGGACGTTCGCTCCTTTAACGACGCCGTATTGGTACGGATATTATTGCTATTGTACAAAGTCACGAAAAGGAAATGAATTTTTTGTACGCTTTGTGCATAGTCATTTGGCCTAGGTGTGAGTTAAGATATTCCTGTACCTTCAAACGAAGTTTAGGGGGAAATGTACATGGCAGGCGTTCGTTTAGAAAAAGTGTTCAAAAAATATGCAGGTACCGATAAGGCTTCGGTAACCGACTTTAACCTGGACATCCAGGACAAAGAATTCCTAGTACTCGTTGGTCCTTCCGGTTGCGGTAAATCGACCACGCTGCGTATGATCGCAGGTCTTGAAGAAATTTCCGAAGGCAAACTGTACATCGGCGACCGCGTCGTTAATGACGTAGCACCGAAAGATCGCGACATCGCGATGGTGTTCCAATCGTACGCATTGTACCCACATATGAACGTATACCAAAACATGGCATTCGGTCTGAAATTGCGTAAATTCCGCAAAGACGAAATCGACCGCCGCGTACGCGAAGCAGCTCGCACGCTCGAAATCGAGCACTTGCTGGATCGCAAGCCTAAAGCTCTTTCCGGGGGCCAACGCCAACGTGTCGCCCTGGGTCGCGCAATCGTTCGCGAACCTCAAGTCTTCTTGATGGATGAGCCTCTTTCCAACTTGGATGCTAAACTGCGTACGCAAATGCGCGCTAACATCTCCAAATTGATGAAACGCCTTGAAACGACTTGCATCTACGTAACGCATGACCAAACGGAAGCCATGACGATGGGCGATCGCATCGTTGTCATGAAAGACGGCTTCATTCAACAAGCCGCTACTCCTGACGTTCTTTACAATCACCCGGTTAACCTGTTCGTTGCAGGCTTCATCGGAGCTCCTGCGATGAACTTCATCACGGGACAATTGGTTGAAGAAGGCGGAGCAGTTCGCTTCCGCGCTACCGGCTTCAACGTTGAAGTACCGGAAGGCAAAGCCAAAGCGCTTCGCGGTAAAGGCTATATCGGCCGCGAAATCATTCTCGGAATTCGTCCGGAAGATTTCCACGAAGAGCCTGTATTCATCGAAGCTTCTCCGAACAGCATCGTTAACGCAACGATCGAAGTTTCCGAGAACTTGGGTCACGAGATGTTCCTTTACCTGAACGGCCTGGGCAAAGAAAACGTCATCGCTCGCGTAGACGGACGTTCCGGCCTTCGCGAGAACCAAAACGTGAAGCTTGCCGTCGACATGAACAAAATTCATTGCTTCGACAAAGACACGGAACTTAACATTTTCGAAAACTAATATACGTACGAATAACCGCTTGGCCAGTGGCCGGGCGGTTTTTTATTATCCATTTCTTTTAGGTGCATTTCCAACTTGACCGGACGGATACGGACAACAGGAATTGATGTATTTTCCAGTTCGTAAGAATTATAATGGATAAGTCTAGATAAGATTTGCGACAGTTGTTCCTATATCGCCTAATTCGCATGCTTGTTTGCGTTTAGTCTGCTCCGTTCAAAGCTCTCATTGCTTTGTGGGTGTATTTTCGATACGATTACGAAATAGAGGGAATCAGGAAAGGAGCTGTACGATGGCTAAAAAAGTGAAAGTATCGGAGCTCGTGCAGCAATTTCACCTCGAAATTGTCGCAGGCGAAGAGGGATTGCGACGTACGATCATTACGGACGACTTGAATCGTCCGGGCTTGGAAATGGCGGGCTATTTCAATTACTATCCCGTAGAACGGGCCCAAATGTTGGGTCGCACGGAGTTGGCGTTCCTGGATACGTTAACGACGGAGGAGCGACGGGACCGCATGGAAAGGTTATGCCATGAGGAAACGCCTTGCATCATCGTCACCCGCGGATTGGAAGTGCCTGCGGAATTGATCGAGATCGCCGAAGAGCGTCATTTTCCCGTGCTAAGAAGCTCGGTAGCGACGACGATTCTTCTCAGCCGCATCACGAACTTCCTGGAGAAAAAACTCGCGCCTTCCGCGACGATTCATGGCGTACTCGTCGACGTGTACGGCGTAGGGATGCTGATTACGGGCGGTAGCGGTATCGGGAAAAGCGAAACCGCGCTGGAGTTAGTCAAGCGCGGGCATAGGCTGATCGCCGACGACGCGGTAGAGATTAGACAGACGTCCGACAACAACTTGTTCGGAACGGCGCCGGAATTGATTCGGCACCTTCTAGAAATACGCGGGTTAGGCATTCTGAACGTAATGACTTTGTTCGGTGCTGGCGCGGTGCGCAATCAAGTGAGCATCAGTCTAGTAGTGAAGCTCGAGAACTGGCAACAGGACAAGCAGTACGACCGGCTTGGACTGGATGAAGAGACGACGAAGATCATCGAGACCGAGGTTCCTCTCTTAACGGTTCCCGTGCGTCCGGGCCGGAACTTGGCGGTTATCCTGGAAGTCGCGGCCATGAACTTCCGCTTGAAGCGCATGGGATACAATGCGGCTCAGCAATTCACGAACAAATTGACCGAAGCGATATCAGAAGAAGATTACGAATAGAATAGACCATTATTGGAGGACGACCATGTTTACGATGCTCTTGGATCCGATCGCGTTTAAGCTCGGACCTCTAACGGTACATTGGTATGGCATCATCTTGGGACTGGCGGCGCTCTCGGGCTTGCTTATCGCCGTTCAGGAAGGCAAACGCTTCGGACTAAGCCCGGATTTCTTCCTGGATCTCATGCTCTACGGCGTGCCTTCCTCGATTATCGTGGCCCGTTTGTACTACGTGGCCTTTAAGTGGGGGTACTATAAGAATCATCCCGGCGAGATCGTTCAGATCTGGGGCGGAGGCATCGCCATCTACGGCGCGCTGATCGGAGCGTTGCTGTGCGGATTTTTCTATATTCGTCATAAAGGCTTCAGCTTCTGGAGAATCGTCGATATTTGCGCGCCGTCTTTGTTGATCGGGCAAATGTTCGGACGTTGGGGCAACTACGTCAACCAAGAAGCTTACGGCGGAGAGGTCAGCAAGTCCTTCCTTAGCGATACCTTGCACATTCCGTCATTCATCGTTAACCAGATGAACGTTCAAGGGGTGTACCATCATCCGACATTCCTGTACGAATCGATCTGGAGCTTAGTCGGATTAATTATTTTGTTCATCATCCGCCGTCGGAATTTCCTGCGGGCCGGAGAATTGTTCTTCTCTTACTTCATCTGGTATTCGATCGGGCGCTTCTTTATCGAGGTTCTTCGTACGGATAGCTTGTTGTTCAAAGGACCGGCTTGGCTGGAATCTTTCCTTAACGCCCTGTGGACGCCGATGACCGCAATATTCGGCCAAGATCAAGGGTACATGAATCCGGAGGAAGGCAACATTCGCATATCCCAGTTGCTTGCCTTGCTGATTATCGTCGCGGGCATCGTCTTGATCGTCACTCGCCGCCAGTTGGGCTTAGCGAAAGAGCGTTACAATGATCCGCTGATTAATCTTAAAACGGGTAAGCCCGCGAATGAAACCACACAAGAAACGGCACCGAAGGAAACGGAGATCAACGAGAATGACGCAAAAGACGAAGATCACAACCGTTCTATTTGATCTGGACGGAACGATTATCGATACGAACGAGTTAATTATTCAATCCTTCTTCCACGCTCTTAAGGGCGTTGTTCCGGAAGGGTTCAGCCGAGAACATATTATCCCTAGCATGGGTCAGCCGCTGAGCATGCAATTGCAGCAATTCTCGGGGCGTGAAGACGTGGCTTCCCTGACAGAGGCCTATCGGGAGTACAATCATCTTCGTCATGACGAGATGGTCGCCCTGTTCCCGGGAGTCGCCGAGGTCGTAGCCCGATTGCACGATGCGGGATTCAAGCTCGGAATCGTCACGACGAAAATGCGCGCGACGACGATTCGCGCGCTCGAACTGCTTGGATTGATGAAGTACATGGGAACAATCGTTTCCCTGGATGACGTGGAGCATGCGAAGCCGCATCCGGAACCGGTCGCCAAGGCGATCCAAGCACTGGGGGCAGAGCCTGCGGAAACTCTGATGGTCGGAGACAGCTCCGTCGACATCAAGTCGGCCATCGCCGCCGGGGCCGTTCCCGTAGGCGTGGCCTGGTCGCTTAAAGGAGCGGACAATCTATTCGAAGCCGGGGCCGAGCATATGTTGCATGAGATGAGCGATCTGCTGGCCCTGTGCGGAATCGAGGGTGTCGACGGTTGAGAAACGTGGAGCGGTATCCGGTTGAAGGACCGAACGCGCTGTGGCAAATGTACCGGACCGTCTCGAGGTTCAAGGCGGTTCGCAATTTCGTGTTCATCCAGATCTCGCGGTACTGTCCAAGCCTGCCGGTGAAAAATTGGATTTATAGGCGCGTCCTCGGCATGAAGGTAGGACGCCATACGGCGTTCGCGCTTATGGTGATGGTGGATGTCTTCTTCCCCGAGCGCATCTCGGTCGGGGAAAATTCGATCATCGGATATAACACGACGATGCTCACGCACGAGTATTTAATCAAGGAGTACCGACTGGGAGATATTCGCATCGGCTCGAACGTTATGATAGGTGCGAACGTTACGATTCTTCCCGGAGTCGCGATCGGGGACGGCGCCGTCGTGGCTGCCGGTTCCGTCGTGCACAAAGACGTCGCTCCGGGGGCTCGCGTAGGAGGGAATCCCCTGAGGGAACTGAATTCCAACTAGAGTCGCCGGATGCGTTTGGAGGGAAGCCGCGTCGGATGTTCAGACGAATTCGCAAAACGATTTTATGCCTGTGCCTCATTCCTATTTTTCTAAGCATGACCTTTTCTTATCGGATTACCGAATCCTTGTATCGAACGATTCCCGAGAAGCTTGTTTTGCCCGTGGAGACCGGAATTACGCAAGCATCTTACGATGTTATCGTAGCCGGAACCGATCCGGAGGGAATCATGGCGGCCATATCGGCAGCTCGCAACGGACTTAAAGTGCTCCTCGTAGACGGCAGAAACCGTACGATTCTTGGCGGCTTGATGACGTTAGGGTGGTTAAATTCCTTAGACCTCAACAAAGCCCCGGTCAACTATCGCTTATGGGACAAAGCGGTGTTCTTGGACAAAGGACTGTTCCAAGAATGGTATGAAGGAATAAGAGGCACTTCCTTCGACGTGAACCATGCCGCGAATCTGTTCCACCGGATGGTCGCCGCGGAACCGAATATCGATCTCGTGATGAACACGAGAGAGATGGCGCCCATTATGGAGGGTCATAACGCCGTTGGGATGCGTATCGTCAAAGCCGATGGAACCGAGGAGCGAGTGAACTCGAAGGCGATTATCGACGCCACGCAGGATGCGGATATCGCGGCTGCGGCAGGAGCCGAGTATACGATGGGCAGGGAGGATCTCGGAGATCCGAACAGCGAAATGGCCGTGACGCTCGTCTTCAAATTAAGCGGGGTTACGAGCGAGGTATGGGATGAGCTAAAGCATCACAAGAATACGGGTTACGACGATAGAAGCATTTGGGGCTATCAAGAAGCTAGGGAGTACGTGTCTTCCAAACCGAAAAGGGTAAAAATCCGCAGCTTAAACATCGGCCGCCAGGACGGGGATACGATTCTGATCAACACGATGCAAATCTACGGTATACATCCGTTAGAGCCTGCATCGGTGCAAGAAGGGCTGCGAATCGGAGAAGAAGAAGCTCCGCTAATCGTCGATTATCTAAAGAAAAATTTCAAGGAGTTCAGCTCGCTTGAATTTGCCGGCACGGCTCCCGAGCTGTATGTTCGGGAAACGAGGCATATTCGGGGAGAATACCGGCTTACGATGGCGGATCTCATGCAGAATCGCGATCAATGGGACGCGATCGCTTACGGATCGTATCAAGTGGACATTCAAAGCCCGAACTCAAGCAATACGGGAGCCATTCTTATGTCTCCTAAGCAGTATGGCGTGCCTTTCCGTTGTCTGGTTCCGCTTAAAGTGGATGGCTTGCTCGTTGTCGGAAGGTCGGCGAGCTTCGATACGCTTCCGCACGGCAGCGCACGTGTCATCCCGTTGGGGATGGCGACCGGGCAAGCCGCGGGAGCGGCGGTGAAACTTGCTCTGGAGCGGGGGGTATCGCTGAGGGACATGTCCCGGTCGAAAGACGATATCTCCGAACTGCGCAAGCGTCTTATGCAGCAAGGCATGGACCTTCGCATGCGGCACTTCGCTACTCCCGAGTACGCGAAGCATAAGGATTATCCGGGTTTGCTCGCAGCGGTAAGCCTTGGGCTAACGATCGGCGGCTACGATAACAAAGGCTGGGCGCTGGACGAAGCCTCGGATCCGAAACGGTTTGCCTATCAGCTTCGGGTCGTGCAGAAAAAGTATCCCGAGTTTTTATCTCGCGAGTTAGAGCCCGCGGCGCTTGCCGCCGAATCCGTAAAAAGGCCGTTAACGTTAAAGCAAGCGGCTTCCATGCTCGCGATGGTTGCGAATGCGCAAGTAGTCGGTAAAAACGCGGAAGAGGCGCTTTTGGCAAAAGGATGGTTGAAGCAAGATACCCTCAACCTGATTAGCCGTAAAGATAAGCTCACGAACGGCGACACGTTCATGCTTATACGCGATGTTTTGCAGTATGGATTAGGCGTCACGTTCATCTGATAGGCGAGCCGCCTGATTGCCGATAATGGCAGTTAGGCGGCTTTAGCATACCTGGCGAATTGGTGGAGAGGGTTCGCGTGCAAACGGGATTGACTGAGCCTGTCGAGCGTGGTAATATACGACTAATCTCTTTATTTTGGCAGTATGGTAAATTGGTAGAACTTTAACGCATTAAAGCGATAAGTGAGCTACAATAAGTCGAGTTAATCATGAATCGCAAGATTCGTTAGATAGAGACGAGGG
Source organism: Cohnella endophytica (assembly GCF_003628305.1). GTDB lineage: Bacteria > Bacillota > Bacilli > Paenibacillales > Paenibacillaceae > Cohnella > Cohnella endophytica. The sequence continues at coordinate 10,483 of NZ_RBZM01000008.1, forward strand.
TGCGAAACGATGACGAAACCAAAAGTATTCGAGAAACCGACCGGCGTGAAGGATTATTTGCCGCACGCGGTCGCCAAGCTGCGCCGCATCGAGCGCGACGTGCTGGAATGCATGCGCCAGTGGGGTTATGAGCAGATTATGACGCCGACAATCGAATATTACGATACGGTCGGGGTGGCGAGCGCCACTTCGGACCAGAAGCTATTCAAGCTGTTGAACCAACGCGGGACGACGATCGTGCTGCGTTCGGACATGACGGCTCCGATCGCGCGGGTGGTCGGTTCGTTGCTTAAGGATGAACCTTTTCCGATTCGGCTGAGCTATCACGGCAACGTGTTCCGGGCTTTCGAAGAAGAAGGCGGACGCGAAGCGGAGTTCTACCAGACCGGAGTTGAGCTTGTCGGAGACGCGTCTCCCGAGGCGGATGCGGAGGTGATCGCTCTGGCGATCGCTTCGTTGCAGGCGGCCGGAGTGCCCTCGTTCAAGATCGCGATGGGGCACGTAGGGTTCCTGAACGGATTGTTCCAAGAAACGTTGCCGGGGCTCGAGAGCGAGCAAGAAGCTTTGAAGGCTTGTTTGCTGCAACGCGATCATGTCGGCTACCGCGATGTGATACGCAAGCTATCGATAGATCCGGCCTGGCAGCGGGAGCTTGAGGATATTTTGCGGCTGCGGGGCGGTCAAGAAGTATGCGCTCAGGCGCTCGAGCTTAGCGGCAACGCGGGAGCTCGGGCAGCGATCCGTCATCTGTGCGAGGTGTGGGACGTACTCGAGGCGTACGGACTGCAGGAGCACGTGCTCATCGATCTGACGATGATCGGGGATTTCTCCTATTATACGGGCATGACTTTCGAAGGGTATGCTTCCCAGCTCGGCTTCCCGGTGGTCAGCGGAGGCAGGTACGACAACCTGCTTGCGCAATTCGGCCGACCGGCGGCAGCTACGGGCTTTGGGCTTAAAACAACGCGGATTCTCGATGTGGTGGAGGATGAAGCGGAGGCCATGGGAGCGGCACTCGTCGTTTATGAGAGCTCGGAGAGGGCGGCGGCAATGGCCGCGGCAGCCGATATGAGGGCGCAAGGACGCGCCGTCGTGACAGCGCTCGTGGCCGCGGAAGACAAGGGGCAATTGCAGTCGAGAGCTCAAGCGGGCTTGATCGAGGACGGAAGCTTCATCTATAACGGACGGGAATATAAAGCGTTGAATGCGTTCTTCGGGAAGGGGGAGCAAGAGTGACGGATAACGGCGTACTTAAAGTCGCGATGCCCAAAGGGCGTATCTATAAGCAAGCCAGCAAGCTGTTCAGGCAAGCGGGACTCGAGATCCCCGAGGAATTCGACGATTCGCGGCGGTTGATCATTCCGGTTCCGGAAGCGAACATGGAATTCATCATGGCGAAGCCGGTCGACGTTCCGACCTATGTCGAGTACGGCGTCGCCGATATCGGAATCGTAGGCAAGGACGTGCTGATGGAGGAAAACAAAGACGTCTACGAGCTGCTCGACTTGGCGATCGCGAAGTGCAGGATGTCGGTCATCGGCCTGCCGGATTGGAAGCCGACGATTCATCCCAGGGTGGCGACTAAATATCCTCGCGTAGCTTCGCAATATTTCCGCGAGTTGGGTCAGCAGGTCGAAGTGATCAAGCTGAACGGTTCGATAGAACTGGCGCCGCTGATCGGCCTTGCGGACCGGATCGTCGACATGGTGGAAACAGGCCAGACGTTGAAGGAGAACGGACTCGTCGAACGGGAAACGTTGTTCCAAGTGACGAGCAGGCTGATCGCGAACCGCGTGAGCTACCGATTGAAAAACGTGGCGATCCAGGAGCTGTGCGACCGGTTGAGCGTGACGATCGCGGCTCGGGCGTAAGAGCGGAAAGCGGAACTGCTCGAAGTGGATGGTTTCGGACGAAGCGATGATAAATGCAAAGATTGGAGGGGTATGCATGTATAGAGGCAAAGCGGCCGATTTCCGGTTGGAGCGGGAAAGCGAATACGGCTCGCCGGAACAGAACGCGGCGGTGAAGGAAATCGTGGAAGCCGTTAGGCTCGAAGGAGACGCGGCGTTGCTGCGGTATACGGCGGCATTCGATAAGACGGAGCTGACGCCGGATCGCCTGCGGGTTACCGCGGAAGAGATCCAGGGCGCCTATTCGCACGTGGAGCCCGATTTTCTGGACGCGCTGCGCCAGGCGGCGGCGAACATCAAGGCGTTTCACGAGAAGCAGAAACGCGGAACGTGGGTCGACGTGCAGCCGGACGGCACGATGCTCGGCATGGTGCTGCGCCCGCTGAAACGGGTGGGGCTGTATGTTCCCGGCGGCAAGGCGGCGTATCCGTCGTCGGTGCTGATGAACGTGATTCCGGCCAAGGTGGCCGGGGTGCCGGAGATCGTCATGGTTACGCCGCCGTCTACCGGCGGGAAGGAAGGCATTGATCCGTACATCCTGGTCGCGGCCGCGGAAGCGGGAGTGACGGAGATGTACCGGGTCGGAGGAGCGCAGGCGGTAGCGGCGCTCGCTTACGGGACGGCGAGCATTCCCGCCGTCGATAAGATTTGCGGGCCTGGCAACATCTACGTGGCGCTCGCGAAACGCGCCGTGTACGGCGCGGTAGACATCGACAGCATCGCCGGGCCGAGCGAGATCGTCGTGCTGGCGGACGACAGCGCGGATCCGCGGTACATAGCCGCGGATATGCTGTCGCAAGCGGAGCACGACGAGATGGCGTCGGCGGTGCTCGTCACGCCGTCGCAGGCGCTTGCCGACGCGGTAGCGGCGGAGCTGGAGCGGCAGGTGGCGACGCTGCCGCGCGTAGAGATCGCGCGCAGCTCGCTGGAGCAGCATGGGGCGATCATCGTCGTGGATAGTCTCGATGAAGGACTCGACGTCGTGAACAAGCTGGCTCCCGAGCATCTGGAAGTGATGACGGAGGATCCGCTGGAGCTGCTCGGACGCATCGAGACGGCCGGCGCGATCTTCCTTGGGCCTTACAGCTCGGAGCCGGTAGGCGATTACTTCGCCGGACCGAACCACATCCTGCCGACGAACGGAACCGCAAGATTCTCGTCCCCGCTTAACGTGGACGATTTCCTGAAGAAATCCAGCTTGATCCGATACAGCAAGAACGCATTGTTCAGAGACGCCGCGGGAATCGCGACGCTCGCCCGCCACGAGGGGCTGGAAGCCCATGCCCGCGCGGTGGAAATCCGATTGGAAGGCAGGGAAACCCAATGACCGAACAAGTGAAAGCAGGCCGCAGCTCGGCCGTATCCCGCAAGACGAACGAAACGGACATTCAACTCGCCCTTGGCGTAGACGGAACGGGAGAGGTGTCGCTCGAGACCGACGTTCCTTTCTTGAACCACATGCTCGACCTTTTCGCCAAACACGGCCAGTTCGACCTGAAGGTCGAAGCCCGCGGGGACGTCGATATCGACGATCACCACACGGTCGAAGACATCGGAATTTGCCTCGGTCAAGTGCTGCGCGAAGCGCTCGGCGACAAAGCCGGTATCAAACGCTACGCCAGCGTGTTCGTGCCGATGGACGAAGCGCTCGCGCAAGTCGTCGTCGACATCAGCAACCGGCCGCATTTCGAGCTTCGAGCGGACTTCCCTTCGGCTAACGTGGGCAGCTTCTCCGTCGAACTCGTACATGAATTCCTGTGGAAGCTGGCGCTCGAAGCTCGCATTACGCTTCACGTCATCGTCCATTACGGACGCAATACGCACCACATGGTCGAAGCGGTGTTCAAGGCTCTCGGACGCGCGTTGGACGAAGCGACTTCGATCGACCCACGCGTGAAGGGCGTGCCTTCCACCAAAGGAGTGTTGTAAGTGATCGCCATTATCGACTACGGCATGGGGAACCTGCATAGCGTCAGCAAAGCCGTAGAGCGACTCGGTTGCGAGGTTGTCGTGACTTCGGATCCGGCAATGATCGCCGCGGCGGACGGAGCGATTCTGCCGGGTGTAGGCGCTTTCGGCGACGCGATGGCTAACTTGCGCGATACGGGACTAATAGACGTCGTGAAGCAGTATGCCGCATCCGGCAAGCCCTTATTAGGCATCTGCCTCGGCATGCAGCTGTTGTTCACCGAGAGCGAAGAGCACGGCGTTCACCAAGGCTTGGATCTGTTGCCGGGCCGCGTCGTGCGGTTCCAAGGCGATTACAAAGTGCCGCACATGGGCTGGAACGAGCTGACTTTCAAGCAGGAGAGTCCGCTGTTCGAAGGCGTGGAACCGGGGCACGTTTACTTCGTGCACTCTTATCATGTCTTGCCGGAACAAAGCTCGGACTTGCTCGCCGTCACGGACTATCATCAGCCGGTGACCGCGATCGTGGGCAGAGGTTCGGTATACGGCATGCAGTTTCACCCGGAGAAAAGCAGCGCGCTCGGCATGGCGTTGCTTCGCAGGTTCGTTGACTTGACCGGACGACAGAATTAAGAAGTTAAAACTAAAATGAGAGTTCAAAAATTCGGTTTTCAGCACTGAGAAGGTTGGATGAAGCTAGGGAGTGAGGATCGGAGCGTAGGCAAACCTACGTGAGAACCGGAAGTCCCGGCTGAATTCAAGATTCGATTTCGAATTAGCATCCTGAAAATCATCGTGATCAAAAGCGAATTATTGAATTTACTCTAGAAGGACTGAGATGCGGTGCGGTTCAGACCTTGTATCGATATCCACCAAGGCAAAGTAAAGCAGATCGTCGGGGAGACGCTGCAAGCGGACGCCTCGAAGGTCGTGGAAAATTTCGTCTCCGAACGGGGGGCGGACTATTATGCTTCGATGTACCGCGAGGACGGCTTAACCGGCGGCCATATTATCATGCTCGGCGGAGGTAACCGCGAAGCGGCGATGTCCGCGCTTCGGGCGTATCCCGGCGGCATGCAGATCGGGGGCGGCATCACGGCGGACAACGCGGCGGAGTATTTGAACGCCGGGGCATCCCACGTGATCGTCACTTCGTACGTTTTCCGCGACGGGCGACTGCAGATGGACAATTTGCGGAAAATCGTATCGGAGGTCGGCCGGGATAAGCTCGTGCTCGACCTCAGCTGCAAGGAGCGGGACGGCAAGTGGTACGTGGTGACCAACCAGTGGACGACGTTCAGCGACCTGGAAGTGAACGAGGCGAACGTCCGGGAGCTGGAAAGCTATTGTGACGAGTTCCTGATCCATGCGGTCGACGTGGAAGGGAAGCGGGAAGGCGTTCAGGAGAAGCTGGCGAACAGGCTGGCCGAATGGGCGACGATTCCGTCCACGTACGCGGGAGGAGCCCGATCGCTAGAAGATTTGGCGCGGTTCCGCGAAATTACCGGGGGCAAGCTGGACATTACGATCGGCAGCGCTTTGGATATTTTCGGAGGAACGCTGCCTTATAGGGAAGTCGTCGATTATTGCGATTCGTCGCGGTCGCGATAGAAGGAGGAACGCAGCATGTTAGCCAAAAGAATCATCCCCTGCCTCGATGTGAAAGACGGCCGGGTCGTTAAGGGCGTTAACTTCGTCAATCTGCGCGATGCCGGAGATCCGGTGGAGCTGGCGGCCATCTACGACCGCGAAGGCGCCGACGAACTCGTATTCCTCGACATCTCCGCATCGGTTGAAGGAAGGGCCACGATGGTCGACGTCGTGCGCCGGACCGCCGGCGAAATTACGATTCCCTTCACCGTCGGCGGAGGGATTTCCGCGGTCGAGGACATGAAACGCCTGCTTCGCGCGGGCGCGGACAAGATCGGCATCAACACGGCGGCGATTCGTAATCCGGATCTCATTACGGACGGTTCGAGAACGTTCGGCGCGCAATGTATCGTCGTCGCGATCGACGCGAAGTTCAACGCGGAGTGGGGCGATTGGGAAGTGTTCACCCACGGAGGACGTAACGCGACGGGCATCCGCGCGGTCGCTTGGGCTCAAGAGGCGGAGCAACGCGGAGCGGGAGAATTGCTGCTGACGAGCATGGACGCGGACGGGACGAAGGACGGGTTCGACGTCGCGCTGACGAAGGCGGTATCGGGAAGCGTAGGCATTCCGGTTATCGCGTCGGGCGGTGCAGGAACGGCGAAGCATTTCGCCGACGTGTTCGAGCAAGGGCTCGCGGACGCGGCGCTTGCGGCCAGTATTTTCCACTATAAAGAATTATCCGTGCAAGAGGTCAAGGATGCTTTGCGCGGCAAAGGAGTGAACGTACGATGACCCAGGATCAACAACTGCCAATACTCGAGCAGATCGCTTGGAATGCCGACGGACTCGTTCCCGCGATCGTCCAGGACGCCCTCAGCAAAGAGGTGCTCATGATGGCCTATATGAACGAAGAGTCTCTGAAGCTCTCGCTGGAAAGCGGTCAGACGTGGTTCTGGAGCCGCTCGCGCAACGAACTGTGGAACAAAGGGGCGACTAGCGGCAATACGCAGCAGATCGTTTCCCTTCACTATGATTGCGACGGAGATACGTTGCTCGTAAAGGTTCGCCAGAACGGCCCCGCGTGCCATACCGGCGCCTACAGCTGCTTCTATCGCGAAGGCTCCGTGTCCGGAGAAGCGACCGGTTCCTCGGCATCCGCCGCGGAAGACCGCTTCGCCCCGCTAAGCCGCTTAGAGGCAACGATTGCCCAGCGAGACGCGGAACGCACGGAAGGCGCGTACACGACCTATTTGTTCGAGAAGGGCGTCGAGAAAATCGTCAAGAAGATCGGGGAAGAATCCGCCGAGGTGATCATCGCCGCGATGAAGCGGGACACGGTCGAGCTTCGCAGTGAGTCAGCGGATCTTATTTTCCACCTGATGGTGTTGTTACGGGAGCAAGGGGTTCCGTTCGACGACGTGCTGCAAGAGCTCGAATTCCGGCATCGGAAGCCGGTCAAGAAGGACTAGGTGAAGGCCATGACTACGAATTCGCTAACGAACTCGCAATTGCAGCAATCCGATCCGCAGGGAATGCCGATCGACTATCATACTCATAACTACCGTTGCGGCCATGCGGTCGGCGAATTGGAAGAGTACGTTCTCAGCGCGATCGGCAAGGGCATGGTCCAGATCGGTTTGTCCGACCACATGCCTCTCGTCAACCTCACGCAGGAGGAGCACCCCGATATCGCCATGCCGATGGAGGAGCTTCCCCGCTACGTGGAAGAATGCTTCAGACTCAAGGAGAAGTACAAGGGCACGATCGACGTCCGAGTAGGGCTCGAGGGAGATTATATCGAGGGCTACGAGGAACAGATCGAGCGGATCGCGAACGGGTTCCCTTGGGATTACGTGATCGGTTCGGTTCATTTTCTCGGGACGTGGGACGTAACGGATTTCCGTCAAGCGGGCAAATGGGAAGGCCGAAGCGTCGTCGGAGCCTACGAGCAATATTTCGACGCGATTCAGAAAGCTGCCGCGACGGGATTGTATGATTTCATCGGCCATATCGACGCGATCAAGCGATTCGCTCCCAAGCCTCCGGAGGAAGACGTCACCCCGCTCGAGGAAGCCGCGTTGCAAGCCGTCAAGAAGCACGATATCGCGTTCGAGCTGAACGCCGCGGGCTTCTACGCCCCTTGTAAGGAAATGTATCCGTCGGAACGAATTCTTACGCGCGCCAAGGAACTGGAAATCCCCGTCACTTACGGCTCGGATGCCCATCATCCCGACAAAGTCGGGCAAAAAGGGGCAGACGCGCGAACGATGCTGAAAAATGTCGGATTTACGCACTTGGCGACGTTTGATGGGCGCAAACGAGCGTTGAAACCTTTTTGAATTCTAGCCGTACTCATGTATAATGAAGCTTGACTATGTAGGAATGCAGGTTGACTGACGGTATTCGACACTAGGAAGTGTTGAAGCTGAATTTGGAGGGGCACATGTACAGCAGCAAGCTTCGTATTTTTTCGGGATCATCCAATCCGTTATTGGCTAACAAAATCGCCGACCATCTCGGATTGCCGCTAGGGAAGATTAAGCTTTCCCGGTTTAAGAGCGGCGAAGTGTACGTTCACTACGAGGAGACGATCCGCAACTGCGACGTATTCCTGGTTCAATCGTTATCTCATCCGATCAACGACTATTTCGTCGAATTGCTAGTCATGATCGATGCCGCCAAGCGGGCATCCGCCCGTACCATTAATGTCGTGTTGCCTTACTACGGCTACGCTCGGCAAGAACGGAAAGCCGCTCCGCGCGAACCGATCTCCGCGAAGATGGTCGCCGACGTCCTAACGACGGTGGGCGCGCACCGGATCGTAACGATTGATCTGCATGCACCGGCTATCCAAGGCTTCTTCAATATTCCAGTGGATCACTTGACCGCGCTGGATTTGATCAGCGACTATCTCAAATCCAAGAACATTCGCAACCCGGTCGTCGTGTCTCCGGACGCTGGACGAGCTTCGACCGCGGAGAAACTCGCGAATCAATTGGATTGCTCTTTCGCGATCATGATCAAGAAACGCCCGGCGCACAACGAATCGGTCATCACTCACGTTATCGGGGATGTCCAAGGCTGCACGCCGATTATTATCGAAGATATGATCGATACCGGAACGACGATCGTGAACGTCGTGGAAGGTTTGAAGGAACGCGGCGCCGAAGACGGCTTCGTCTGCGCGACGCATCCGTTGTTCTCCGGACCTGCCCTGCAACGGCTCGATCACCCGAACATCAGGGAGGTCGTCGTCACGGACTCCATCCTGCTGCCGGAAGAGCGCTCGGATCGCTTCAAGGTCATTAGCGTCGCTCCGATGCTGGCCGAAGCGACCCGCATCATCATGGAAGGCGGCTCGATCAGCACGCTGTTCAAGAACGCCGGCATTTAATCGTAATATTTTCCAATTCAACGCAAAGCGGCCGCTCGGGATTATCTCTCCCGTCCGGCCGCTTTCTCGTTAAAATTCGTGAGGGGGCCGCGAATTTTCAAGGCTAAACGGCGTCGCTGGGATGGCGGCCGACGTCCGAGCCGTATATGGGTTCTGGTTCCCCTACGGGCGGGGTGAGGCGAAGCGAGATTCGTTTTGTAAAGGTCAAATTGGCTGTTAAAATGCTTGAGGGCTCTCACAAGCGGCCTTTAACGGTCAATATGGCCTTTAAAGTGCCTCAAGGCCCCTTTGCAAGCTTGAAATTTGGTTATTAAAGGTCAAAAGGGCAGTTAATGCTTGACAGTAAGGTGCCACAATTACGAGTTAACGGTCTGAATGGCTCTTAATTGATTTCTTAATTGATTTCTTAATTGATCAATATGACCTCAATGGACTTGAAACCGCATGAGAAACAAGAGAATGACCTGTTTGAGTTGCATCCACTTTATTCCAATTACGCGAGTTACTCCTCTTACCTATAGGGCGTTTTTATTTTATGGAACGCTCAGGCTGTGTTATAATCGTGGTTGATGGAAATCCAGAGCAATTAGGAGGTGCCTTGCCGATGAGTCAGCGGAAACGTGCGGCCCCGAGCCGACGTCCCAAAGTAATCCCGATGCGTCTGGACGCGACCTTCTTCTTCGAACGCGCCGTGCAGTCGTTGGATCGGTATCATTACGACAAGGCACTGAAGTATTTCCGCCGGGCGGTGGAGTACGAACCGGAAAACCCGGTGAACCATTGCAACATGGCAGGCATCCTGTCGGAAATGGGACGTTACGAGGAATCGAACGTGATCTTGCGCTCCGTGCTCGACCGGATCGATCCGGCGATGACGGAATGTTATTATTACTTAGCCAATAACTACGCCAACATGGAGCTATTCGAAGCCGCCGAGGATGCGCTCGTCCGCTATCTGGAGAACGACGCGGAAGGGCAATTCCTGGACGAGTCGGACGAGTTGCTTGATCTCTTGAATTACGAGCTCAACCGGCCGACCAAGCTAGCTACGATCAAGGCGAAAGAAAATATATACGCGCACGACAAAGCCCGCGAGCTGTTGGAAGCGGGACGCTTCGCGGAAGCGGTCAAAATGCTGGAAGAAATTATCGGACGCGAGCCCGATTTTCTCGCGGCGAGGAATAACCTGGGGTTGGCATACTACTATATGGGACTGTTCGAGAAATCGGTCGCGACCATTGCCGAGGTGCTGGACGCGGAGCCGGGGAATTTGCACGCATTGTGCAACTTGGCGATTTTCTATCAGCATTCCAATCAAGACGGGCCGCTTAAGGCGCTCATCGAGAAGCTGAACAAGACCGTTCCGTTTCACCCCGAACATGTCTTCAAGATGGCGACGACGCTCGGCATCGTCGGCGAACATCGCGAAGCCTATGCTCACTTCCGCAGGTTGCTGAAGACGAGCGAATTATCTTCGGAGCCGAGCCTGCACCATTTCGCGGCGGTCGCGGCGACGAACTTGCGACGTTACGAGGACGCGGAGAAGCATTGGAAACAAGCCGAGAAGCTGGATTCGGAATCTCCCGTTCCTTCGTTCTACCTTCGCAGGCTGGAGAAGGTACGTACCGGCGAGGAAAGCCCGCCGACGCATTACCATTACCATCTGCCGTTCGAGGAGCAATTCCGTCAGTGGGAGCATAGCCCCGGTCAAGTCACGGAGGCGCTCAAACGCGATCCTCTCATCCGCTCGTCTTTTTTCTGGGCGCTTCGCCATGGGGATCGACGCACGAAGGTACAGGTCATCCAGGCGCTCGGCCTCGTCGCGGACGAAGAAGTGATCGAGGCGCTGAAGGCGTTCCTGATCGATACTGAGGAAGACGACGAGTTGAAACGCGTCGCCGTTCTCGTGCTTCGTTCCATCGGCGTCCAGGATTCGCTGGTCGTCACGTTCAGCGGCAGAACGCTTACGCTGGAAGCGCGAAGGAAGTCGGCGAAGCTGCCCGTATGGGACAGCGCGTGGCAGACGGTTCTGGAGCATGCGCTCGAAGGGATGTCCGGCCGATACGACGTCGTCCAGCAGCACGATATGATGACGCTGTGGGTCGATTATTTGTCCCGGGTCTATCCGGAGGTGCCGAAGCTTCACAAGTCGACGGGGTGGGCGGCCGCGCTGGAATATTGGACGGCTAAGATGCACCGCAGGACCGTTACTTATGCGGATTTGGTCAATCGTTACGGCGTTTCCCAGGCTAGCATTAGCCGTTACGCGAATCGGATCGACGAAGCGTGCGGCATTCGGGAGAAACTGGATTTAACGACTCCTTCCTTTCACTAACTTTTCTATCCTGCAGACGGTTTGCACACTAGGAGGAACAAAGATGCACAAAACAATCGTAATCGGCACGGGCCCGGCGGGATTGACGGCGGCGATCTATCTGGCGCGCGCGAATCTGTCCCCGCTCGTAATCGAAGGTCCCGAGCCCGGCGGACAATTAACGACGACGACGGAAGTCGAGAACTTCCCGGGTTTCCCCGAGGGCATCATGGGACCGGATTTGATGGCCAACATGCGCAAGCAGGCGGAGCGGTTCGGCGCGGAATTCCGCACGGGCTGGATCAACAACGTCGATATGTCCAAGCGTCCGTTCACGTTGTCCCTGGAAGGCGGGGAAACGCTGCAAGCCGAAACCTTGATTATTTCCACGGGTGCTTCCGCTAAATATATGGGAATTCCGGGAGAACGGGATAACGTAGGACGCGGCGTAAGCACCTGCGCGACTTGCGACGGCTTCTTCTTCCGCGGCAAGAAAATCATCGTCGTCGGCGGCGGGGACTCCGCGATGGAGGAAGCCAACTTCCTCACGAGGTTCGCTTCCGAAGTCACGTTGGTACATCGTCGCGACGAGATGAGAGCGTCCAAGATTATGCAGGATCGCGCCCGCGAGAACAACAAAATTCTGTGGGGCCTGAACAAAACGCCGATCGAGGTCGTAGCGGGCGATAACGGCGTTACCGGACTTAAGGTTCGTAACAACGTTACCGGCGAAGAGGAAATTCTCGATACGCAAGGGTTGTTCGTGGCGATCGGCCATACGCCGAACACGAAATTCCTCGACAATCAGATCGAAACGGACGAACTCGGCTACATCAAGGTGAAGCCGGGCACGACGGAGACGAACGTTCCGGGCGTGTTCGCTTGCGGAGACGTGCAGGATCACAAATATCGTCAAGCGATTACGGCGGCCGGAAGCGGCTGCATGGCCGCGCTCGACTGCGAGAAATTCCTGGAAGGCTCGGCCACGCATGATTGGAGCCAATCTCTTTAATTCTTTTTTACATCATTAACCATTATTTTTTATGAGGTGTCGACTAAATGTCAGAATCGTTGTTCGTAGGCGTAGATTTGGGTGGAACCGCTATTAAAGTCGGCTTGTGCAACGCAACGGGGGATTTGCTCCGTACGTACGAAGGGCCAACGCAGGCTGTTGACGGGGCGGATGCCGTATTGACCAATATTGCAGCCTATGTCAAAGAACTCGTACCTCCGGGAACGCCGGAATGGGATGCCGTAGAAGGAGTCGGAATCGGTATCGCCGGATTCTTGAATATACCGGAGGGGATCATCGATTTCTCGCCGAACCTTCCTTTCAAGAACGTGCCAGTTAAGCAAATCATGGAAGAGAAGATCGGTAAGCCGGTCAAGATCAATAACGACGCCAACGTAGCCGCGCTCGGGGAAGCATGGGGCGGCGCGGGCAAAAACGTTCAACACTGCGTATGCTATACGCTAGGGACGGGAGTCGGCGGCGGCATTATTTTGCACAATCGGCTGATCGAAGGATCAACGGGTATGGCAGGCGAACTTGGCCACATGTCGATCGTGGCCGACCTTGAAGCGATTCAATGCGGCTGCGGCAAGATGGGTTGCTTGGAGACCGTTTCGTCCGCGACCGGAATTATCCGCATGGCGAAGGATGCGGTCGCTCGCGGCGACCGGACGTCTCTGAGCTTCGTCGAAGGCGAGCTAACGGCGAAGGACGTGTTCGATGCGGCTAAGGGCGGGGACGAAGTCGCTCAACGCATCGTCAGTCGCGCGGCGTTCTATCTGGGCAAATCGATGGCGGCCGTCGCCGTCGTCGTGAACCCGCAACGCTTCATCATCGGCGGCGGAGTGAGCAAAGCAGGGGATTTCCTCTTCGCGCAAATTCGCGAAGTGTTCCATAAGCTGACGCCGGACAACGCCCAAGCAGGCGTCGAGATCGTGTCCGCCGAGCTGGGCAACAATGCCGGAGTCGTCGGCGCGGCCGGATTGTTCTTACGAGCATAATTGAAGCAGGCGCCCGGCTCCGCTAGCTAACGATGCGAGTCGGGCGTTGTTACGTTCATCTTTACCGGGGGGAGGGAATAGGATGGATACGATATCGTCGCAATCGACGCTAGTCATTATTACGGGGATGTCCGGCGCGGGCAAGACGATCGCGGTTCAGAGTTTGGAAGACTTGGGCTTTTTCTGCGTCGATAATCTGCCGCCGGTGCTTATTCCCAAGTTCGCGGATCTGATCGAACAGTCGCAAGGGCGCATTGCCAAAGTGGCTTTGGTTATCGATTTGCGCGGACGGGAATTTTTCACGGCGTTATCCGAATCGCTTAACCATATTCGGGAGCACTATACGATTCACTACGAGATTCTATTCTTGGACGCGACGGATTCGGTGCTCGTGCAGCGGTACAAGGAAAGCCGGCGCAGGCATCCGCTTGCCCCGGACGGCTTGCCGTTGGACGGAATCCATCTGGAGCGCAAGCTGCTGGAGGATTTGAAGGGCTGGGCGACTCAGGTGATCGATACGAGCAGCCTGAAGCCGGCGGCGCTTAAGGAGAAGATCATCGGCCGTTTTACCGATATGGACCGGAACAACATCAACATCAATATCACCTCTTTCGGATTTAAGTACGGAGTTCCGATAGACGCCGATCTGATCTTCGATGTACGGTTCCTGCCGAATCCGCACTATGTCGATCAATTGCGCCCGAAGACGGGCGTGGACCCCGAAGTGTACGATTACGTAATGAAGTGGCCCGAAACCCAGACGTTCCTGACGAAGCTTCTGGATATGCTTCAGTATTTGATTCCCCTTTACCACAAAGAAGGCAAGAGCCAAGTCGTTATCGGGATCGGCTGTACCGGCGGAAAACACCGTTCGGTTGCTCTGGCGGAATATCTGGGTCGCAGGCTGGGTTCCGGCGATACGGAACTAGTACGAGTGAGCCATCGGGATTCCGATCGCGATCGGCAGAGCTGAGGTGAGGGAATGAAGGGTCAACCGACGCTCTCCCGTAAACCGCGGATCGTCGTCATTGGCGGCGGGACGGGGTTGTCCGTCATGCTGCGCGGCCTTAAGCAGAAGCCGTTGGACATTACGGCAATCGTAACGGTCGCCGACGATGGCGGGAGCTCCGGAATTCTGCGCGAGGAGCTGCAGATTCCGCCTCCGGGAGATATTCGCAACGTATTGTCCGCGCTTGCGGACATCGAGCCTCTGATGGCCGAGGTAATGAAGTACCGTTTCAATAACGGTACCGGATTGGCGGGCCACAGTTTGGGCAATCTGATTCTGGCGGCGATGACCGATATAACCGGGGATTTCGTTACGGGAATATCGGAGCTTAGCCGTATTTTCGCGGTACGGGGTCGCGTGTTGCCGGCGGCAAATCAGGCGATCGTGCTCAAGGCCGAGATGGAAGACGGCTCGATCGTCGTAGGGGAATCGACGATTCCGAAATCCGGGCTCGCCATTCGCAGGGTCTTCTTGGAGCCGGCCGATGTCGAAGCTCTGCCCGAGGCCGTTCAAGCGCTTAAGGACGCGGATGCGATCTTAATCGGACCGGGGAGCCTCTATACGAGTATCATACCGAATCTGATCGTGCCGAAGCTGGCCGAAGCGATCGTTCAGTCCGACGCGGTCAAGCTGTTCGTCTGCAACGTAATGACCCAGCCCGGGGAGACGGACAATTATTCGGTCAGCGACCATTTGACGGCCGTGCAAGAGCATATCGGACAACAGTTGTTCGATTACGTCATCGTGAACGACGGGGAGATTCCGCCGCAGGTACAAGATTTATATGCCGAACAAGGCTCTACGGCCGTCCATCTGGATTTGGACGAAGTCACGCGACAAGGTTACAAGGTCATTGCGGATACGCTCGTGCTTTTCCGAACCTATCTGCGCCATGACGCGGCGAAGCTTAGCGATCACATTTATCATCTGGTCGAAGATTGGATGTTGCGAAAGGAGTGAATAGGGCATGTCGTTCGCGGCGTTAACGAAAAAAGAACTGACATTGCTAGAATCCGACGGTTGTTGCGAAAAAGCGGAGTTGTCGGCGCTTATCCGGATGAACGGTACGATCTCGCTGTCCAATAAGCGGGTCATACTGGACATCGCGACGGAAAACGCAGCAATCTCGCGCCGGATGTATACACTCTTGAAGCGGCATTTCACGGTCGTGACCGAACTGCTCGTGCGCAAGAAAATGCGGCTGAAGAAAAACAACGTGTACGTCGTGCGCGTGCCGGCGGGCGCGGAAGCGATTCTGAACGATCTGTCGATCGTCTCCGAAGGTTTCTTGTTCCATCCGTCCATCGATAAAGATTTGGTTCGCAAGCCGTGCTGTAAGAAAGCTTATTTGCGCGGGGCGTTCCTGGCCGGGGGTTCGGTCAACAATCCGGAAGGTTCTTCCTACCATCTGGAAATCTCTTCGATGTACGAAGAGCATTGCCAGGCGCTGGTGGAGCTTGCGAACAAGTTTCATCTGAACGCCAGATTCATCGAACGCAAAAAAGGCTTCATCCTCTACATCAAAGAGGGCGAGAAGATCATCGAGTTCCTAAGCATTATCGGCGCGCATCAAGCGCTGTTCAAATTCGAAGACGTTCGCATCATGCGGGATATGCGCAACTCCGTCAACCGGATCGTCAATTGCGAGACGGCCAACCTGAACAAAACGATCGGAGCCGCGGTCAGGCAAATCGACAACATAAAGCTGCTGGTGAAAGAGGTCGGATTGCACAATTTGCCGGATAAACTGCGGGAAGTCGCGGAGATCAGATTGCAACATCCGGACATTAACCTGAAGGAAGTCGGGGATTTGCTGAAGGGGCAAGTAAGCAAATCGGGCGTGAACCACCGTCTCCGGAAGTTGGATGAATTGGCGGAAAAAATCCGGAATGGCGGCGCATAAACCGTATGGCGCATTTGCTGAAATCAATGTTATAATAGGTAAGAAACTGTAGCACGGGGGTCCCGACTAGCGGGACAAACAAAGATAGGGGGTATCCGGTCCATGACGAGACAGCCGGTTGTCGTTCGGCTTAAAACGGGACTTCACGCCAGACCGGCGGCACTATTCGTGCAAGAAGCCAATAAATTCTCTTCGGATGTCTTCGTGGAGAAGGATGACAAGAAAGTAAACGCGAAGAGCATCATGGGTATTATGAGCTTGGCGATCAGCTCGGGTACGGAAGTCGCGATCAGCGCGGAGGGTTCCGACGCAGAGCAAGCTGTAACCGCTTTAGTCCAGCTTGTAAGCAAAGAAGAGCTCGAGAACCAATAATACGAATACCGCAGAAGTCCCTTAGGGGACTTTTTGCTTTTTTATGGGCACGATGAAACATTTAGGTAATGCAGCGCGTCATTAAGTCAGATCGAACAATCGAAAGGGGATTGGTTCATGAATAAGCGCGTATTGTTGCAAGGGGCTCTGGTTGCTTTAACGGTGACGGCGGTCGCATGGATAGGGTATGGGAGAGGGGCGGGGAATGTAGTGGCAGCCGAAGCAGCGCAAACGACGGCCTCGTCGGCGAATACGGTGACGGTCGGGGCTAGCGGTTCGATCAAAGTAGATCCGGACGTGGCCTATCTGAGCTTGGCGGTCGAAACGCGCGGAGCGAAGGCGGCGGACGCGCAGCAAGCGAACGCGGACAAATTCGCGGGCGTGGAGAAGACGTTGTACGAGAAGTTCGCGATCGATAAGAAGGACGTGAAGACAACCGGATTTAACGTGCAGCCGGAATACAATTATACGGAGAAGGATGGGCAGGTATTGAAGGGATACGTCGCCGTTCATTCTATCCAAGTCTCGTACCGTAAGTTGGATGGGATCGGCAAGCTGTTCGACGCGTTGACCGCGTCCGGCGCGAACCGTCTGGACGGGGTGCAATTTTCCACGGAGAAGAGCGAGCAGTACGAACTTGAAGCTTTGAAAAAGGCGATGGCGAACGCGGATGCCAAAGCCGGCGTTCTCGCCGTGTCCGCAAAACGGCAGCTCGGAGCCGTGTTGAACATCGTTCAGGGGGATGCGCAAAGCATTCCGGTCGTCATGAACCAGATGGCTAAGGTTGCGATGGATTCCGCCGCGAGCTTCGCTTCGAGCTCGGTGCAGTCCGGGCAAATCGAGATTTCGGCGAACGTAACGGTCCAATACGCAATGAAGTAATAGGAAAGTCGGCAAAGTCACGCGCGACGGGGCTGTCTCCGAGGGACTTAACCTCGGAGATCGGCCCCGTTTCGCGTTCAAGTATGTCTTTTTTTCGTTATTTCTTGCTTGCGAGGAACTTGTCGAACTGCTCTTGCTTCTCTTTGATGATCTTATCGACTCCCGCGTCTTTAAGCGCGGCGAGGTATTTCGGAATGACCGCTTCCGGATCGACGGAACCGGAGGAAAGAGCCGTGAAGTATTGCGTCGATACCGTCGTTACCGCCCCGATCTCGTTGAGTACATTCGTATTGTCGAACGTAAAGCCGAGGCCGGGCGATTTAATGCCGGCGGCATTAAACTCTTGGAACTTTTTCCACTTGTCCGGATCTTCCGTCTTGTACAGATAGTTCAAATATTGGTTGCCGAGTTCCCATTGGGCGCCGGGCTTGTAACCGATTTTCGCCGGATCCGCTCCGGGCGGCAAGTCGATAATGTTCTCTTTGTCCGTTTTCACGTAATGAGTGCCCTCGATGCCGTAATTAATCAAGTTGTTGAAATATTTATCGGAATGGAGCAGGTTGATGATCTGCATGGCGAGTTCCGGATGTTTGGATGTCTTGGAAATCGCGAGCATGGCTCCCGAAGCGTCGCCCGTCGTGATCGTCGGCTTGGTGAACTCGATTTGCGCGAGCGGAAATCCGACTTGTATGGCTTCCTCTTCGGCTTTGCCCGGCTTCAGGCCGTCCGTCCATAGGAACACTTTGCCCGTCTTCGCTTTCTCGTTCGGCTTCACGTTGGTCGTCGCCGCGTCGCTGTTGATCAAGCCCATCTTAAAGAACTTGCGGACTAATTTGGCCGCATCCATAAACTCGGGAGTTTCTACCGCGTTCAATATTTTCGTGTCGGTACCGATTTTCTTGATGACCCCCGGAACGGAGGCATCGCCAAGATAATCCCAATCCAGGTTGTCGAGAATGCCGTTGCTGCCGCCGTTGCCTTGGTTCGAGATGTACCAAGGGGTAATACCCGGCTCCTTCTCCTTGATCGTCTTCAGGATCGGTTCAAGGTCCGCCCATGTTTTGACGCCGCTAATATCGATGTTATACTTCTCGACCAAATCCTTGCGGAATAGGACGCCGCGGGTGGCGGCCAGCTCCTTGTTCGTCGGAACGCCGTAATTTTTGCCGTTGATCTGCGAGCCTTCCCAGAATGCCGGCTCCAGGTTAATGTCCTTGCCGTATTCGGCCACGAGATCGTTAAGGGGAATGAAAGCGCCTTTGCCTACGTTAACTGCGTATTTCTGCCAAGCCGCCGTAAAAACGATATCCATTTCTTTGCCGGCGGAGATGCTCAGGTTGAGCTTATTGTCCCAATCCCCGAAATCGATGGCGACGATTTTCAAGTGAGCGTTCAGCTTTTCTTCCAAATATTTGTTGGCTTCTTTCTCGACCAAGCCGACATCCTTCTGCGGCGTGCCTGGATAGTAGAGCGATATTTCGACGGGATCGCCTTTCGGCTCCGCGGGGGGAGCGGAATCCGAGGCGCTCGGGGATGCGTTGTTGCCGTCGGTGCTCGGCGAGCTCTCGGCATTGCTTTTGTTGTTGTTTCCCGAACATCCGGCAAGGGCCAAGCTTGCGGCCAATGTCAGAACAAGCGAAACGATCAGCCATTTGTTCTTTTTTCTCGTGAGCATTTCATGCCCTCCTTTTTGATGAAACCTTGCACTAACCTTATGAGAACCGGTGCGCACCGGGGCTAGCCGATAGACGGGATGAGAGCCATGCTCTTCTTAGCCTTTGACTGCGCCGAGAGTCAGCCCTTTGACGAAGAACTTCTGGAAGAACGGATAGGCGAAGATGATCGGACCGATACCGACGACGGCCATCGCCATCTGCAACGTTTTCGAGGGGAGATCGAGAGAGCCTCCACCTTGCGAAATCCCATTGGCGACCGCCGAGTTGGATAGGATGTACTGAATGCTGTTCAGAGTCCGATACATGAGATACTGGACGCTTACGTTCTTGCTTTCGTCGATGTAGAGCAAGCTGAGAAACCAATCGTTCCAATAGTTCAGCGTATTGAATAATCCGATGGTAGCGAGTACGGGGAGCGAGAGCGGAAGTACGATACGCATAAAGGTGTACCATTCGCCCGAACCGTCGATCTTGGCCGATTCCAGCAGTTCGCTTGGAATCGTGGTGGAGAAGAATGTTCGCATGATGATGACATAGAACGGCGTTAGCAGGAGCGGCAGGATCAGTGCCCAGATCGAATCCATGAGGTGCAAGTAGTTGACGTACACCAAGTACCAGGGGACGAGTCCTCCGTTGAAAAGCATTGTGAAGAAGATCAAGAAGGCGAAGAAGCCGCGATATTTAAGATCGCTTCTCGACAACGGATAAGCGAATAACGACACTAGAATGAGGCTGATAATCGTGCCTACGACGGTCACGAAGAGGGAGACCCCGTACGAGCGTATGATTTGCATGTAATCCAGGAATACCAGATCATATGCCCGAAGGCTGAACTTTTCCGGCCAGAATTTGAATCCGTTCGCGATCACGGTCGTCTCGTCGGAAAAGGAGACGGCGACTACGAGAACGAGAGGCAGGATACAGGCCGCGCTTAAGAGCAGGAATAGAACGTGGAGGAGCGACTGGCCTAGCTTAGAAGAGTCGTAATGGAGTTGGGACTTCGAGCGCGATTGCGATTGTGCGATGGAGATCACCTCTTTTGCTCTAGAATAGGGCGTTTTCTTTGCTGATCCGGCGAACGATCGTATTCGTGACGAGCACGAGAACGAAGCCAACGAGTCCTTGGTAGAGTCCGGCGGCTGACGACATGCCGATACTGCCGTTGATCAGGAACGTTCGGTACACGTACGTGTCGATGACGTCGGTAGTCGGAAGCAGCGGACCGGCGTTGAGCGGTACTTGGTAGAACAAGCCGAAGTCCGCGTAGAAGATCCGGCCGATGGCGAGCAGCGTCGTGATGATCATGACCGGGAATAGCAGCGGGATCGTGATATGGACGATTTGTTTCCATTTTGAAGCTCCGTCCAGCTTGGCGGCTTCGTACAGCTCGGGATCGAAACCCGCGAGAGCCGCTAAATAAATGACGGAAGTATAACCGACGTACTTCCAGGCGTTAACGATCGGCAGGATGAATATCCAGTAGGACGGCTCGGCGTACCAGTCGATCCGTTCGAGGCCAAGGGGCTCTAGAATCGACTTGTTGACGAAGCCGGAGTCCATTCCGAGGAACCCGAGCACGATATATCCGACGACGACCATGGACAAGAAGTACGGCAGGAACACGGCCGATTGGTAGAAACGGGACAAAAGCTTGTGGCGGACTTCGTTAAGCAGGATCGCGATCGTAACGCCGGCCGCGAGATTGAACAGGATGAATACCGAGTTATAAGCAAGCGTATTTCGAGTAATGACCCAAGCGTGATTCGTCAGGAATAAGTACTTGAAATTGTAGAACCCGACCCAGGGACTTCCGAAGATGCCGTCCGTGTAGTTGACGTTCTTGAAGGCGATGACGACGCCAAACATCGGAATATAGTTATTGACGATCAAGTAGAGCACCCCGGGCATGAACATAAGATACAGCGCCTTGTGCCGCCATATATAGCTTAAGAAAGATGGCCTTGGAGCGGGCGGCGAAGTTCGGGACGGGACCGAAGCCGGGAGCGCGACATCGGCATGAGTCGCTTTCATGCTAGGCAAACCTCCTTTCCGCATCGTTCTGGATTGGTTTCATTATAGACTCGGAGGAATAACGGCCTCTATCGACGGGGGTGACTTGCTTTCTGTCACTCTGGTGACTTTCGATCGGCTCCGCAACAGGAAAACCGCCCCATCAAGAGGCGGTTTAATTGACGATAGAATTAGCGAGCGGACTGGAGTTTGCGATACTCTTGGGGCGTGACGCCCGTCATTCGTTTGAATTTTCTGCTGAAATACGGGATGTTGTCATAGCCGACCGCCGCCGCGATGTCGCTGATTTTCATCCGGGTGGATTCCAGAAGCATCTTCGATCGGTCGATCCGCGCGGAAAGAATGTAGTCGGTGAGCGATACCCCGGCCTCCTTCTTGAACAAGCGGGACAAATAGGCGGGATTAAAATGGACATGGGCCGCGATTTGTTCCCGGGTAACGTCTTCGTTAAGGCGGTCGTTGATATAATCGGTAATGGCTTGCATGACCGGAGACGCTTCTTTGCCATGTCCGAGCAGACGGTCCATGCCGATCCGGACGACGCGGTAACACCACGATTTGAATTGCGGCAATGAACGGGTGACTGCCCCGCCGTCCGCGAAATCGTACTTGTCGAACGCGTCGTGAAGCGTCAGTCCCCGCCTGTGAAAGGCTTGGAATAGAGTATGGACGAGGGCGTGGAAAAAGGCGAGTAGCGTCTCAACCGACAAGGACGGCTCGGCGTCCAGCGCTCCGAAAATATCGTCAAGCCGTTGTTCGACGCCGGTACGGCTCCCGAGATCGAATAGAACTGCGATTTCGGCGACCCATGGAACGGCGAACTGCTGTCCGGCGAACTCCTTTAACGAACCGTAAGGCAACACCGAGTTCGTTCGCGAGACATTCAAACGTTCTTCCTCCAGCAGGTTGACGCAGGTTTTAAGCAGATCGGAAAATTCCGCGTCTAACCCGACGTAACAGCTGACGTGGCATCTCAAATATTGATTGCACATGGCGATGAAATGAGAGCAAACCCCGAGTAACTCTTCCTGCGAGGGGAGGCTTGCGGACTCCCCGTAGAATAACGTCCAATTGTTGCCGTCCCGGTCTTGCAGAACCGTTCCCGGTCGATTCCCGAGAATGAGCTCGGAAGCTACGTTACGCAGCGCGTACTCCATGATGTCTTCGTCCTTGGCGCCGATGTCCTGCTGCCAGAGCTCGACCGACAGGAGAACCGGAATCACCTGGCACGTCGGATGAAACCCAAGCTCGTAAGAAGCGATCAGCTTCCCGATCGTCTCGGGAGAAGGGGAAATCCGGCGCGACAGCAGGTCATGCCAGAAGCGCTCCTCCAATAGCGGCTTATGCGTTTGGAATAGCTTGTAATAATGTCCGTGCACCTGGTTGAACCGCGCGCTCTCCCGCCGTTCCGCGATCTTGGCGAGCACCTTAACAACGACTTTCGTCAGATCCGCGAAATCGACCGGCTTTAACAAGTAGTCGAAAGATCCGAGCTGAAGAGCGGTACGGGCATAGGAGAAATCCGCATGACCGGTCAAGAAGACGGTTTCGGCTTCCGGAGCGTTCGTTTTCACCCATTGCAACAATTGCAGACCGCTTGTCTTCGGCATCTCTATGTCGCATAGGATCAAGTCGATCGGTTGATGCCGCAAGCAGTCTTTCGCTTCCGCGGCGTCAAGAGCTTCGAATACGCCCTCTACGCCGAGAGCGGGCCAGTCGATCCCGTAGCGGATTCCGTCCAAAGCATATTGTTCATCGTCCACGATCAGGACGTTATACGGCTTCGTGCTCATTTTCATCCTCCTCTATCCTTCGTTCGAGAGGTATCGTGATGATCAAAGCGGCGCCTTGGGGCGCTGCATTTGCGAACTTGACGCCGGCCTTTCCGTCGTAGCGGATGCTTAGCCGTTGAAGCACGTTGCGAATGCCGAGATGACCGGCTTGAGGCCCTTCGTCCGGGAAATCTTGAGCCATCAACCGGGCCAGCACCTCCTCCGGAAATCCTTCGCCGTTGTCTTGGATGCATACCGTCAGCCACTCCTTGACTCGATCTTCGTTCGGAGGCGAGGAAGAATCGGAATTCCCTTGCGCGACAATGTCGATAGTAAGCAGGAAATGTCTGTTCCGGTTCACGAAGCCATGGATAATGGCGTTCTCGACGAACGTTTGAATGGAGAGGGGGAGCACGAGAGCATCGGATAAAGAGGCGTCGATTCCGATTCGGTATTCCAGCTTGTTCGGAAATCGCAGCATCTGGATCTCGAGGTAGTTGCGAATGTGGCGAAGTTCCTCCCCGAGCGTGACGTCCCTGCGTCCGGTGTAAATATTAAACCGGAAATATTCCGCAAGATGCCGGGCCATTCGTTGAATGAGCTCGAATTGTTTCGTAACGGCCAAACTATGGATGATGTTCAGCGAGTTGAGATAGAAGTGCGGCTTGATTTGCGCTTGCAAATGCTTGAATTCGGCCTCTTTCGTACGCAGCTTTTCCTCGTAGACATCGATTTTCAGGCTGCTGATCTGATCGATCATTTGGTTGAACGTCCGATTTACGAACGTAAATTCCGTTGTTTTGGCTTGCCCGAGCCGTGCGCTGAGATCGCCTCGAATGATTTGGTTCATCGCCCGAATCAGCCGCTTCATCGGTTTCATCAGCACCGTCTGGAAAAACAAGAAGTAGAGTAGCAACACGAGCACCCCGGCGATCGGGACGAAATAGAGGGCGATCTGGAAGAAGGGTAGCTTTTGAAATATTACGGACTCCGGGATGAGGACGGCGTAACGAATTCCCGCGGAGTGCGAGCTGCTCGACAGCAGCGTATATCGGGTTCGATCGTCCGTAACCTGTTGGACGTCCGGTTCGTTATCCTCCGTATGCAGACGGATGAGCCGTTGCTGCGATTGGGTCAGATTCGTGCCTAGGATGAGCGCGCCGTTTAGGTCGGTGACCCCGATGCCGCCGCCTTTTTCCATTTCAAAAAAGTGAAGCGGTTCCAAAATAAGCCTTGCATCTATCGTTGCTCCGATGACGGTCAGATTGCTAAACGCAACGACTCGAAGCAGGGAGGGCGAGCCATTGAGCTGAATCGTCCGCCAGCCGGACAAGGAAAACGTTTTACGATTCGCCGATGCTTCTCCCAAGATTTGCTTGAGTTGCGTCGTTTTCGCTTCGTAGTTCGTCCGGGAGTTGATGATAAGATCATCGTCGCGAACGTTATAGACGAAGAGGGTATCCAAAGAACTGAAAAATCCGATGTCGGTTTGCAATTGCTCGAATATGCGGAGCTTCGTCAGCACGTAATCGTCGGAAGCGTATTCGTATCTTTCGAGTTTGCTTAGATCCGGCTCCCGGTTGTTGAACAGCGACAAGTAATTGCCGGTCTCTTCCATGAGCTGATCGATCCTGTTCACGTGCTCGTTAAGCCGATAACTGTTCGTGCCGGTCACTTGTTGTTTGACGATTTCCGTGGCGTACCTATTGTGGAAGTATAGAAAGAGAATGAGAGGGGAGACGATGATGGCAAATCCGACGACGAAACGGAACTTCAGCGTTCGGGTCCAGTCCATGTTGCCCGTTGCTCCCTTCGGAACGGAATTGCCTTTATATTAAATTTTATTTACAGGTTTTGGCAAGATAAAAATGTACTGGAAACAAAAAAGCCGTCACCCGGGAGCGGGGACGGCAATTATTCGGCAGGGTGGAATTCCCGAAGGGTCTAAGCCTCGCGGCGATGTTCCAAATGACGAATGGAAATCGCTTCTTCGAGCAATTCGATGAATTCGTTGGATAGGTTCATTTTCTTCGCTTCCCTGTAAACTTCAAGCAAGTGTTCGTCTTTAAGCGGGCGAAGCAGGGATGCTTTATCGCTAAGCCTACGTGCTGCCACCATATCGATGGAGCTTTCGTTGGCGCTTCGGGAAGGCTTTGCGACTTCCGGTTTGTTGACAAGATATGGATAGGACCGTTCGAGCATGGAGATCCCCCCTCTTCCAGAGTTCCTAGGTGCTGACTAGAATTGGAGGTAAATTACATTACCTCATGCTTCAGCATATCATGGATTGTTTGGCTAGCAGAGAGGGCATTCAAAGTTTTGAATTTTTCTTGACTTATTGAATTGGGTGTGGTATTAGAAAGACCTCCAACAGCGCCGTATTGGCGATGAGGAGGTCTTTTTCGTGAATCGGGGTGAAAGTAGTCGAGAGGATTAGATGACTTTATCGATGACTTTGTCGATCAATCCGTATTCCTTGGCGACTTCCGCTTCCATGAAGTTATCGCGGTCGGTATCTTTCTCGATGCGCTCGAGCGGTTGGCCCGTGCGTTCGGAGAGAATGCCGTTCAGCTTATCGCGCAGCTTGAGGATGCGACGAGCGCGAATCTCGATATCGCTTGCCTGTCCTTCCGCGCCGCCGAGCGGCTGATGGATCATGACTTCGCTGTTCGGCAGGGCGAAGCGCTTGCCTTTGGCGCCGGCCGCGAGCAGGAAAGCTCCCATCGAAGCGGCCATCCCTACGCAGATCGTGGATACGTCGGGTTTGATGAATTGCATCGTATCGTAAATGGCCATGCCGGATGTAATGGAGCCGCCGGGGCTATTAATGTAAAGGTGAATGTCTTTTTCCGGATCTTCGGCCGCCAAGAACAGCAACTGAGCGATGATAGAGTTGGCAACCACGTCATTGACTTGAGTGCCTAGAAATACGATTCGATCTTTGAGCAGACGGGAATAAATGTCGTAGGCCCGTTCTCCTCGATTGGTTTGCTCGACAACCATAGGTACGAAACTCATGCTGGCGTCCCTCCTCATGATTTGGTTTTCTAATCATAGCGAATCCGGAGGCAAAAGTCAAAGAACGTCAAACGCGCGGAAAAGAGTTCATATCAACAAAAAAACCGACCGTATGGATCGGTCGGTTGTGCTGAATGATATAAGGTGGTAGGGTTGGCGCGCCCGTGAGGAATCGAACCTCAATCTCAGCCTTCGGAGGGCTGCGTCATATCCGTTGGACCACGGGCGCTCATTAATTGCAGCAAGAGTTATTATAGGCGATGGAATAGCAAAAAGCAAGTAACAAACGCGCAGTTAAATTTGTAATTTTCGTGTACGACAAGTATTGCAACAAGGAGTAAATTTGGTTAAAATAGAGGTGGGACTTAAAACGTAGTGGTGGGACGTAATACGTCCAACTAACTCATCATTCGCCTCGTAACCGACGAGGGCCATCCGGTCTCAGGAGGTAAGCGGGAAGAATGCGGAAAATCGTAGACATTCAGAAGAAGTTGCTTCCCGATCTATTGCAGGTAATGGAGAAACGTTACGACATCCTGCACCGCATCTATTTGGCGGGAACGATCGGACGCAGAACCTTGGCAACCGCCGTCGACATGACGGAGCGCGTGCTTCGTTCGGAACTGGAAGTGCTTCGAGCGCAAGGGTTGTTGGACACGGCGGTGTCAGGCATGACGCTCAGTCCTAGCGGACGGCAGCTGGTCGAAGAGATGGAGCCGATCATCAAGGAACTGTTCGGTCTGTCGGACTTGGAAGAAGCGGTGCGTGAAGCGTTCGGATTGAAACGCGTCGTGATCGTGCCGGGGGATTCGGATACTTCCGAACATATTAAGGTGGAACTCGGCAGGGCGGGCAGCCGCGTGTTGGGGAACAGCCTGTCGTCGGGCGACGTCGTTGCGGTAATGGGCGGATCGACGATGGCGAGAATGGCCTCGCACTTTACCACTTCGAATCAAATGAAAGACAACTGGTTCGTGCCGGCCCGAGGCGGGTTGGGAGAAAGCGTCGATTATCAAGCCAACACGATCGCGTCTGAGCTGGCCAAACGCGCCGGAGCGAGATATCGCATGCTTCACGTGCCGGATCATCTCAGCGAAGAAGCGTACCAGACCATCATGCAGGAACCCAATGTCAGAGAAGTCGTGGATATGATTCGGGGAGCGCGCATCGTCGTTCACGGAATCGGAGACGCGGCGACCATGGCCAGACGCCGGAAGCTCAAGGAAGAGACGATGGAAGAACTGGTCAAAGACGGAGCTTTGGCGGAAGCCTTCGGATATTATTTCGACCGTGACGGCAAAGTCGTGCATCGCATGGCGACGGTGGGGTTACGCTTGGAGGATATCGAGGCGGCAGGCCTCGTAATCGGTATCGCCGGGGGAAGCAGCAAGGGCGAGGCGATCGCTTCGGTTATGCGGTTCGGTCACGACGACGTGCTGGTAACGGACGAAGCGGCGGCTATCGAGGCATTGAAGCACATCTAAGCTTTTGGTTGCCCGATTATAGGGTAATGATAGTTATCGTGGTCTCGGCGCTTACGGCGCCTGACATATAGATCAAAAAAATCTCATCGTATTTCCAAGGAGGAAACCAATCATGGCAGTAGTAAAAGTGGGTATTAACGGATTTGGTCGTATCGGACGTAACGTATTCCGCGCATCCCTGAACAACCCGAACGTAGAAATCGTAGCGATCAACGACCTTACGGACGTTAACACGCTTGCTCACCTTCTGAGATATGACACGACTCACGGCAAATTGAACGGAACCGTAGAAGTTGGCGAAGGCGCGTTGATCGTTAACGGCAAAACGGTAAAAGTATTCGCGGAACGCGATCCTGGCAACTTGCCTTGGGGCTCCGTAGGCGCTGAAATCGTCGTTGAATCGACGGGTATTTTCACGGCGAAAGAAAAAGCCGAGCTTCACCTTAAAGGCGGCGCTAAAAAAGTAATCATCTCCGCTCCTGCAACGAACGAAGACATCACGATCGTTATGGGCGTTAACAACGATAAATACGATCCATCCGCACATACAATCATCTCCAACGCTTCTTGCACGACGAACTGCTTGGCTCCGTTCGCGAAAGTATTGAACGACCAATTCGGAATCGTTAAAGGCATGATGAACACGATCCACTCTTACACGAACGACCAAAGCGTATTGGATCTTCCGCATAAAGACCTGCGTCGCGCTCGCGCTGCAGCAGAAAACATCATTCCTTCTTCTACTGGCGCAGCGAAAGCCGTTTCCCTCGTATTGCCTGAGCTGAAAGGCAAATTGAACGGTATGTCCATGCGCGTTCCGACTCCAAACGTATCCGTAACGGATCTCGTTGCCGAGTTGAAAGTCAACGTAACGGTCGAAGAAGTTAACGCTGCTCTGAAAGCCGCTTCCGAAGGCCCTCTGAAAGGCATCTTGAACTACTCCGAAGAGCCGCTCGTATCGAGCGACTACAACGGCGACCCTGCTTCCTCCACGATCGACGCGCTGTCCACGATGGTCGTTGAAGGCAACATGGTTAAAGTTATCTCTTGGTACGACAACGAGTGGGGCTATTCCAACCGCGTTGTTGACTTGGCTGCTTTCATCGCAAGCAAAGGCCTGTAAGTTACAATTTCATGTTCATATCGCATTCGTCCCGGATTTGCTCTGCAAACCGGGACACGCTTTTGCAATGAGCTAGATACTTATGACCGACACAGGGCAGGCTCCTCAAGGAGCCTAGCTTTGCGCCCGGAGATATACAGCCACCCGAGGAGGTTTGACTCTTGAACAAGAAAAGCGTAAGAGACGTCGATGTTGCAGGGAAGAAAGTATTTGTTCGGGTTGATTTCAACGTACCGTTGGAGAACGGCGCGATTACGGACGACACGCGGATCCGCGAAACGTTGCCGACGATCAAGTTCTTGATCGAGAAAGGCGCGAAAGTCATTCTGGCGAGCCATCTTGGCCGTCCGAAGGGCGAAGTCGTCGACAGTTTGCGTCTGACGCCGGTAGCGGCGCGTTTGTCCGAGCTTCTCGGCAAACCTGTCGTTAAATCGGATGAAGTCGTCGGAGCAAGCGTGCAAGCGCAAGTCGATGCGCTGAAAGACGGCGATGTATTGTTGCTCGAGAACGTGCGCTTCCATGCGGGCGAAGAAAGCAACGATGTTGAATTGGCGAAAGCTTTCGCATCGTTGGCCGACCTGTTCGTGAACGACGCGTTCGGCGCAGCTCACCGCGCTCACGCTTCGACGGAAGGCATCGCTCACCACATTCCGGCCGTATCCGGCTTGCTGATGGAGAAAGAGCTGGACGTGCTCGGCAAAGCGTTGAACAACCCGGCTCGTCCTTTCACGGCGATCGTAGGCGGTTCGAAGGTGAAAGACAAGATCGACGTTATCAATAAAATGATCGAAATCGCGGACAACATTATTATCGGCGGCGGTCTTTCCTATACGTTCTTCAAGGCGCAAGGCCATGAAATCGGCTTGTCGCTATGCGACAACTCCAAGCTTGACCTCGTTCTCGAGTTCATGGAGAAGGCGAAGAAGCTTGGCAAAACGTTCCTTCTTCCGGTCGATATCGTTGTGTCCGAGGATTTCAAATCGGCCGTTAACATGGATATCGTCGGCATCGACGGCATCCCGGCGAACAAAGAAGGCGTCGACATCGGACCGAAAACGCGCGAAATCTACGCGGATGTCATTAAGAACTCCAAGTTGGTCGTATGGAACGGGCCTATGGGCGTATTCGAGGTCGACGATTTCTCCAAAGGCACGCTCGCTGTCGCGCAAGCATGCGCGACTACGGAGGCTTACACCGTAATCGGCGGAGGAGACTCCGCGGCTGCAGCAGAGAAGTTCCGCTTGGCCGATAAAATGGACCATATTTCCACAGGCGGCGGCGCGTCGCTCGAATTCATGGAAGGCAAAATCCTTCCCGGCGTCGTTGCGCTGAACGATAAATAGAGGTGAAACCATGAGCAGAACACCGATTATTGCGGGTAACTGGAAAATGTTCAAGACGGCTGGCGAAGCGACTGCATTCGTCTCCGAGGTTAAAGGTAAAGCCGAAGTTGCTGGCGTGGAGAGCGTAATCTGCGCTCCGTTCACGGCGCTTCCGGCGTTGATCGAAGCGGTTAAAGGCACGACGATCAAAGTCGGCGCGCAGAACCTTCACTTCGAAGACAGCGGCGCGTTTACGGGCGAGATCAGCGGCGCGTTCCTGAAAGATCTTGGCGTTCACTACGTCATCATCGGTCACTCGGAACGTCGTCAATATTTTGGCGAGACGGACGAGATCGTGAACAAGAAAGCCCATGCGGCTTTCCGCAACAATCTTGTACCGATCGTATGCGTAGGCGAGAAGCTCGAAGAGCGCGAAGCCGGCACGACGAACGAAGTCGTTCGCGTACAGACGGAAGGCGGACTTGCGGGCCTTACGGCGGAGCAAGTAGCGGCCACCGTTATCGCATACGAGCCGATCTGGGCAATCGGTACGGGCAAATCCTCGACATCCGCGGAAGCGAACGAGACGATCGCCTATATCCGCGGCGTAGTCGCATCGCAATTCGGCGCCGAAGTCGCGGCTAAAGTTCGCATTCAATATGGCGGAAGCGTAAAACCGAATACGGTAGCCGAGTACTTGGGCCAATCCGATATCGACGGCGCCCTCGTAGGCGGCGCGAGCTTGGAACCGGCTTCGTACGTGGCACTAGTCGAAGGGGCGAAGTAAGATGACGGCACCTAAACCTGTAGCGCTCATTATCCTCGACGGGTTCGGCCTTCGGGCTAGCACGCACGGCAATGCAGTAGCTCAAGCGAAGAAGCCGAACTTCGATAAGTTCTGGAGCACTTTTCCTCATACGACGTTAACGGCTAGCGGGGAAGCGGTCGGACTTCCGGAAGGCCAGATGGGCAATTCCGAGGTCGGCCACTTGAACATCGGAGCAGGCCGGATCGTTTATCAGGATTTGACCCGTATCTCCAAGTCGATTCGCGACGAAGATTTCTTCGACAACTCGACGCTTGTCGGAGCGGTAAGGCACGCGAAGGACAATAACAAGAAGCTTCACCTGTACGGTCTTCTGTCCGATGGCGGCGTACATAGCCACATCGCTCATTTGTTCGCTTTGTTGGATCTGGCTAAGAAGGAAGGCTTGGAAGAAGTCTATATTCATGCGTTCCTCGACGGCCGCGATGTCTCTCCGGACAGCGCAGTCGGATACTTGACCCAGTTGCAAGCGAAGATCGAAGAAGTCGGCGTAGGCAAGGTTGCGACGATTCAAGGCCGTTACTACGCGATGGACCGCGACAAGCGTTGGGAGCGTACGGAGAAATCCTACCGCGCCATGGTATACGGAGACGCTCCGTCCGCGGTCGATCCGATTCAAGCGGTCAAGGAATCGTACGAGAAATCGGTATTCGACGAGTTCGTCATGCCGACGGTCATCGTAGGAGCGGACGGCAAACCTGTCGGCTTGGTCGAGTCGGAGGATGCGGTTATTTTCTTCAACTTCCGTCCCGATCGCGCGATTCAACTTTCCAACGTGTTCACGAACGAAGATTTTCGCGGTTTCGACCGCGGCCCCGGCTTCCCGAAAAACCTGTACTTCGTGTGCATGACGTTGTTCGCGGAAACCGTTGGCGGATTCGTTGCGTATAAGCCTAAGGAGTTGGACAATACGTTCGGCGAGGTGCTCGTCCAGCAAGGCAAGAAGCAGCTGCGGATCGCCGAGACGGAGAAGTACCCGCACGTTACGTTCTTCTTCAGCGGCGGACGCGATCACGTGCTGGAAGGCGAGACGCGGATTCTTATCAATTCGCCGAAGGTCGCGACTTACGATCTTCAGCCGGAGATGAGCATCTACGAGGTGACGGACGCGCTAGTGAAGGAGATCGAGGCGGATCATCACGACGCCATCATCCTGAACTTCGCGAACGCGGACATGGTCGGTCACTCCGGCATGCTGGAGCCGACGATCAAAGCGGTCGAAGCAACGGACGAATGCCTTGGAAGAGTCGTCGATGCGGTAACGGCCAAAGGCGGCGTCTGCGTCATTATCGCCGACCACGGCAACGCGGATATGGTCATCGACGATAACGAGCGTCCGTTCACGGCGCATACGACGAATCCGGTACCATGCATCGTAACGCAAGCCGGACACGCGCTGCGCGAAGGCGGTATCCTTGCCGACGTTGCCCCTACCCTGCTCACGTTGATGCAATTGCCTCAACCGGCGGAGATGACGGGCAAGACGTTAATTGTTTAATCCAACTAAATCTAAACCCTATTAAGGAGTGTTTCTCATGACGATGATTACTGACGTTTACGCGCGCGAGGTTCTTGACTCCCGCGGTAACCCGACCGTAGAAGTAGAAGTTCGTTTGGAATCCGGCGCACTGGGCACATCGATCGTTCCATCCGGTGCTTCCACAGGCGCATACGAAGCAGTCGAGCTTCGCGACGGCGACAAAAGCCGTTACCTCGGCAAAGGCGTTCTGAAAGCAGTAGAAAACGTAAACTCGATCATCGCTCCGGAAATCATCGGATACGATGCGCTTGACCAAGTCGAAATCGACAACAAAATGATCGAACTCGACGGAACTCCGAACAAAGCGAAGCTGGGCGCTAACGCGATCCTGGCCGTTTCCATCGCCGTAGCTCGCGCGGCTGCAGAAGCTCTCGACGTTCCATTGTACACTTACCTGGGCGGATTCAACGCCAAGAAGCTTCCGGTTCCGATGATGAACATCATCAACGGCGGCGCTCACGCGGACAACAACGTTGACGTGCAAGAGTTCATGGTTCTTCCGGTTGGAGCTCCTACATTCGCTGAAGCACTTCGCACGGGCGCGGAAATTTTCCACTCCCTGAAAGGCGTTCTGCAAGCTAAAGGCCTGAACACGGCTGTAGGCGATGAAGGCGGATTCGCTCCTAACTTCACTTCCAACGAAGAAGCGATCACTACGATCCTTGAAGCTATCGAAAAAGCAGGCTTCAAACCGGGCGTTGACGTATTCTTGGGTATGGACGTTGCTTCCACAGAGTTCTTCAAAGACGGCAAATACCACCTCGAAGGCGAAGGCAAATCCTTTACGCCTGCCGAGTTCGTTGACCTGCTTGCTAGCTGGGCGGACAAATATCCGATCATCACGATCGAAGACGGCTGCTCCGAAGACGACTGGGAAGGTTGGAAGCTGCTTACCGAGAAATTGGGCGGCAAAATCCAACTGGTCGGAGACGATCTGTTCGTAACGAACACAGAGCGTCTTGCTGACGGTATCGAAAAAGGCGTAGGTAACTCCATCCTCGTTAAAGTCAACCAAATTGGTTCCTTGACCGAGACGTTCGACGCGATCGAGATGGCGCAACGCGCTGGATACACTGCGGTTATTTCCCACCGTTCCGGCGAATCCGAAGACAGCACGATCGCCGACATCGCTGTGGCTACGAACGCGGGTCAGATCAAAACGGGCGCACCTTCCCGTTCCGACCGCGTCGCGAAATACAACCAATTGCTTCGCATCGAAGATCGTCTGGGCTCCACTGCGATCTACGCGGGCAAAAAAGCGTTCAACAACTTGAAAAACTTCAAGTAAGAATCCGCGCTTAACCGCGCATCCCATACACCTCGGTCAGACAGCACGACAACCAAAAAGGACGGACCCTTGCGCTTCGAGCGCGGTCCGTCCTTTTTCTATGGCGTTGTCGTTGTCGTCGGCGGTTGAAGCTGCTCCTGAACATAGCTCTTGATCTGTTCGACGTTAGGAACGAGAACTTCCATTTTATCGATCGTCTCTTCTTTGAACGCGCCGTTCTGGGGAACTTGGATGCCCGCAAGGCGGCTCGTATCAAGCTTCATGCCTAGCCGCGCCAACTTGATGAGATCGCTTGGCGGAATGTTCGTCTCGATGTAAGGCGCGATGCCGTTCAGAAGCGACGGGAGTCTAAGCAGCGAGGTCGTGCGCTGCATTTTGTCGGCGATGGCGGTCAGGAATTTGCGCTGACGCTCCGAACGGGCGAAATCAGATAGGGCATCGCTGCGGTAACGTACGTATTGCAGCGCGGTGATACCGTCGAGATGCTGCATCCCCTTCTCCAGGTTAATGTTGTAGCGCGGGTCGTCTTGGTTGTCGGTCCGTTTCATAGTTTTGTCGACCTCGAAGTCAATGCCTCCGAGCTCGTCGATGAGCGAGATGAAGCCTTCGAAATCGGTATACACGTAATAGTGGATCGGTAAACCGACGAGGTTGCCTACGGTTTCCATCGAGAGCAGCGGACCGCCCATCGTAATGGCGGCATTCAGCCGGTTGGAGCCGTGCCTAGGGATCTCGACGTATGTATCGCGCAATAAGGAAAACATATGGGTGCTCTTGTCCACGGGATCGATGGAGACGAGCATCATCGTGTCGGAGCGCGGCTTGGCCTTGCTCTTGACGCCGCGGGAGTCTCCTCCCAGCAGCAGGATGTTGATCCGTTCGTCGCCGCTCCATTCGGGCGGGGCAACGACTTCGGCAGGGACTGGGGAGCCGTCGTCCCCGGTGGCGATCGGAGAAGACGAAGCTTCCGGAGCGACGTAAATCTTGTTCGCGAAGGAGTAGAACGAGTAAACGTAATACGCCGCGACGGAGCCGAGAATAAGGACGATGCCGAGCGCGGAGATCAACCAAATCCGGCGACGGATTAGCTTCTTGAATCTTAGAAGTTTAGATGTGGATGCAGATGTAGATGCTGATGCAGATGTAGGTGCTGATGATGATGCAGGTACGGGTGTGGGGAGAGCGGGCGTTGCGGATTGTTGTTCCATTCGGCCGTCCATCCTTTTTCGAAATTATGAATATCATTAATACGACGATTAAGTCAGGAAAGTTGTTCCAGAAAATGCGAAAATCGCAAAAAAAGGGGAGTAGGGCCCGTGGCCCTACTCCCTCTTTGCATGTTGACGTAGCCGTTTAATCCCGGCTCATGATTTTGGCGAGGAGACGAAGCATCTCCAGATACAGCCAGACAAGCGTGACCATCAAGCCGAATGCGCCGTACCATTCCATGTGCTTGGGTGCCCCTTGCTGCGAGCCCCGTTCGATGAAATCGAAGTCGAGGACGAGATTCAGAGCCGCGACAACGACGATCACGAGCGAGATGCCGATACCGATCAGACTGTTGTCGTGCAGATACGGAATGGAGATGCCGAACATGCCGAGGATGAAGCTTAGCAAATACATAAGGCAGATTCCCGCGGTGGCCGCGAACACTCCGAGCCTGAAGTTTTCCGTCGCCTTGATGATTCTCGCCTTGTAGGCGAGCAGTAAAGCGATGAACACGCACATCGTCAGCAAAGCGGCTTGCAGCGTGATGCCGTTGTAAGCCGATTCGTAGTTCGCGGACACGGCTCCGAGGAACACGCCTTCGAGAACGGCATAGATCGGAACGAGGAACGGCGCGGTAGACGACTTAAAGCTGATGATCAGCGCGAGGATGAATCCGCCGATCAAACCGCCGATCGCGAGCGGGAGTACGTTACGGCCATCGAAGTACATGGACCAAGAAACGAAGGCTCCGCCTAGCAGAATGGCAAGGGTAATGAACGCTTTATTCACGGTACCATCGATCGTCATTCTTTCGGACCCGCCGTAATGCCCCGTCTTCTCGAAAGATTTTTCGTTTAATGTGGGGTTGCCGCTGCGGCCTATCATTCGTGAACCACCTCTTTAGTTATATTATTCCAATTATATCATAGCGGGTTAATTTTTAGACAAGTTAAACGTTATTGTACCTTATTTGAATTTGCGGCCGATGCGCGCCTTTTTTCAAAATCCCATAT
Source organism: Cohnella endophytica (assembly GCF_003628305.1). Classification (GTDB taxonomy): domain Bacteria; phylum Bacillota; class Bacilli; order Paenibacillales; family Paenibacillaceae; genus Cohnella; species Cohnella endophytica. Next base: position 46,083 of record NZ_RBZM01000008.1, read on the forward strand.
AAAGAGGACAAAAAACCTCATCGTGGGAATCCGTTCCTAAGCCTATAATAAAGAGGAGAATTCAAATGAATGATCATAGGGATGGTGTCCATACGATGAGTAAACCGCAAGTAGGCATTCAGTTATATTCCGTGCGCGACCGCAGCGAAAAAGATTTCCTGGCAACGATCAAAGAGATCGGAGCAATCGGCTACCGCAACGTCGAGTTGGCCGGCTATTACGGACATTCGGCGAAGGAAGTTCGCCAAGCTCTGGACGACGCGGGTTTGAACGCGCCTTCCGCGCATATCGGCTTGTCCGTCGGCGACGACGCGATCTGGGACAACCTGAAGCAGCAAATCGAGTACGCGAACGAACTTGGCTTGAAACGGTTTATCGTTCCTTATTATCCGCTCGGCGACGACCCGACGCTTGATGCCGTTAACAAGATGGCGGATACGCTGGAGCAAGCGGCTAAGATCGTCACGGCCGCGGGACTGCAATTCGGCTACCACAACCATGCGTTCGAGTTCAAGCCGGTTGAGGGCAAGCTTGTAATCGATCATATTTTCGACCGGATTCCTTCCGACCTGCTGTTCGCCGAATTCGACCTCGGATGGGTGAAGGTAGCCGGACAGGATCCTGCCGCCTACATTAAGAAATACGCCGGTCGCTTGCCTGTCGTGCATGCGAAGGACTTCAAAGAAGACGGCACCGACACCGAGATCGGCAAAGGCTCCGTGGACTGGGATTCCGCGTTGGCGGCTTGCGAAGAAGTCGGCGTGGAATACGTCATCATCGAGCAAGAGCGTTACGACGTGAACTCGCTCGAGAGCGCGAAGCTGAACTTCGAATGGTTCAAAGCTCGCGGTTGGATCTAAGCTTAATAACAGACATGCAAGGATAAGGGGAGCTCGGCTGATGCCGGGCTTCTTTGCGCGTATGTGCAAGCTTCGATGGGGAGCCGGCGGGGGTGACGGATATTCCGATTGTTCTGCACCTTACTTCGGGAGACGGTTTTTGATAGTATGGTGTGGTGAAGGTTGGAATAGGAGAGTACTAAGGACTAGGATGGTGCGGATATGGAGATCAGGCAGCTGACGATGGACGATTTCGAGGAAAGAATGGCGTTGTCCCAATTCGCTTTTCAATTTCAATTGACGCCCGAGAGCTTGGAATCCAGACGGAAAAAATACTTGCCCGAGCAGGACTGGGGAGCCTTCGACGAGAACGGGGAAATGTTATCGGCATTAATGCTCATTCCGCTCGAGACTTGGATTCAAGGAAAACTGTTCGCGATGGGCGGCATCGCGGGCGTCGCCACGTGGCCGGAGGCCAGAAGGCAGGGCTGCGTTAGCAAACTGCTCGTGCGTACGCTGGAGACGATGAAGAACAACGGGCAAACGATCAGCATGCTTCATCCGTTCGCTTTCGGCTTTTACCGCAAGTTCGGCTATGAATTCACGATCGAACGCAAGAAATATACGATCGAGACCCGCAAGTTGCCTCCTCGTTTGGAGACGCCCGGACAGGTCAAACGCATGCCGAAGCCCGATATCGAGCTGCTGAACGCCGTCTACACCGCCTATGCATCGCTCTATAGCGGGACCCTAGTGAGAACGTGGGACTGGTGGGAGAACCGAATTTTGACCAAAACCGGCAGCTTTGCCGTGTATTATAACGAAGACGATAAGCCGGAGGGTTACGTCTTCTACCAGATCGAGAGCGGGAAAATGACGATCCACGACTGGGCCAGCACGACCGAGACGTCGCGCGTGGCGCTGTGGACGTTCGTCGGGAATCACGATTCCATGATTACCGAGACGAGCCTCGTTGCGGCGATCGACGATCCGCTTCCGTTCCTGCTCGCCGATCCGAGAGTCAAACAAGAAGTCATTCCTTACTTCATGTCGCGCATCGTAGATGCAGAAGCGTTCGTAGGGCAGTACCCTTGGGCGTCGGGGGCGCGGGAAGAAGCCGTCTCGCTGCGGTTGTCCGATGCGCATGCGCCATGGAACGACGGTTTGTTCCGGCTGGTGTGGAGCGCGGACGGGGAAGGGCGGTTAATGCGGGTCGAGGACGAAGGGGCTTTGAGCGCGGGCTGGGGAACTCCGGAGGAAGCGGTCGCATGCGATATCCAGGCGCTGACCGCGATGTTGGCCGGCAATCGGAAGCCGTCCTTGCTGCGGGAAGTCGGGCGGATCAGCGGGCCGGAAGCCGGTATAGCGTTGCTTGAACGGCGCATTCCGGAGCGGACGACCCATCTGATGGACTTCTTTTAAAGGCGATACGAAGTTCCAGGTTCTCGCAAAAGGAATAGAGGTTGTCAACTTGCCGAGCAATGTGATAAACTGAGAATACTGTTTTTGTATCGGTCAACTAGGAGGTGTAAGCGATGGACGTCGTTCTTAAAGTCATTTTGGTGATTTTCTCGCTAGGACTCATTGCCGTCGTTCTGCTGCAACGCGGGAAGAGCGCAGGTTTGTCGGGCGCGATCTCCGGTGGGGCTGAACACTTGTTCGGTAAACAGAAAGCTCGCGGTATCGACCTGTTCTTGCAGCGTCTGACTATCGGGCTGGCGGTTGGATTTTTCATCCTATCTTTGGTAGTCGCTTATTTCGTCAAGAACTAATTAAGCGAAGAACAGGCAGGGAGCGCGAGCTTCCTGCCTTTTTTTATGAACAGCGAAGAAGACGGCGTAGCCGTCAGACTTTGGGATCGCGCATGAGATGACGGGGTTCATCCGGTTGCCGAGGACACAAAGTGTGTATACTATACATAGGACGAGGTGATACGGATGCCGATGTGCACGGAGCAGGAGCTGCTCGATTTCATGCGGGAAACCGCCTATAAACCGATGACTTACAAAGAACTCGAGAAACATTTTGGCATAGAGGATGCATTCGAATTCAAGGCATTCCTGAAATTGTTGACCGAAATGGAGCAAGACGGCAAAATTCTGTTGACCCGTACGGACCGCTACGGCGTGCCGGAACGGATGAACTTGCTAAGGGGACGCATCCAGTCCCATCCGAAGGGTTTCGCATTTTTGATTCCCGACGACAAGGAGCACCCGGATCTGTACATTCATGCCAACGACATGAAGGGAACGATGAACGGGGATATCGTGCTGGCGCGGGTGTCCGCGAAGAACGAGAACGGCAAGCTGGAAGGCGAGATCGTGCGCATCGTCAAAAGGGCGGTCACGCAGGTCGTTGGCTTGTTCACCAATCACGAAAGCTATGGCTTCGTGGTGCCGGACGACAAACGGATTAATAAGGATATTTTTATCCGCAGCGAAGGCTTCAAAGGCGCGGTGACGGGTCAGAAGGTCGTCGTCAACATCCTCACATACCCGGAAGGCCGATCTGCCGCCGAGGGCGAGATCGTCGAAGTACTCGGTCATAAGGATGACCCGGGCGTCGATATTCTGAGCATTATCCGTAAGCACGGTTTGCCGGAAAGCTTCCCGGGCGACGTGCTGGCCGAGGCCGAAGCGGCTCCGGACACGATTACGGAAGACGAGATCTTGAAGCAAGGTCGCCGCGACCTGCGGAACAAGACGATCGTGACGATCGACGGCGAAGACGCCAAGGATCTGGACGACGCGGTGAACGTGGAGAGATTGCCGAACGGCAACCTCGTGCTTGGCGTACACATCGCGGACGTCAGCTATTACGTGCGGGAGAAGTCCAAGCTGGACGAGGAAGCGTACAATCGCGGATGCAGCGTCTACTTGGTCGACCGCGTGATTCCGATGCTGCCTCACCGGTTGTCCAACGGCATCTGCTCGCTCAATCCGCAAGTGGATCGGCTGACGATGTCTTGCGAGATGGAATTCGAGCCGGACACGATGAAGCGGGTACGCCATGAGGTATTCACGAGTGTTATTCGCACGACGGAGAGAATGACGTACACGAACGTTCGCAAAATCCTGAACGAAGAGGATCCCGAGGTTACGGAGCGTTACGCGGAGCTGGTGGATACATTCAAGTTAATGAAGGACCTCGCGATGGGCTTGCGCGGAATGCGCATGCGCCGCGGCGCGATCGACTTCGAATTCCAGGAATCGAAGGTCATCGTGGACGCGCAAGGCAAGCCGGTCGAGATCGTGAAGCGGGAGCGTTCGATCGCCGAGCAGATCATCGAGGAATTCATGCTGGCGGCGAACGAGACGGTAGCGGAGCATTTCCACTGGCTGAAGGTGCCGTTCCTGTACCGAATTCACGAAGAGCCGTCGAACGAGAAGCTGATGACGTTCATGCAGTTCGCGGGCAACTTCGGCTACGCGGTGCGGGGCAAAGGCAATACGGTTCATCCGCGCGCCTTGCAGACGTTATTGGAAGAGATCCAAGGGACGAAGGAAGAAACCGTGCTCAGCACGATGATGCTTCGTTCGATGAAGCAAGCGAAATACGACGCGGAATCGCTCGGGCACTTCGGCCTGGCGGCGGAATATTATACGCACTTCACTTCCCCGATTCGTCGTTATCCGGACTTGGTCGTCCATCGCGTCATGCGCGAGGTGCTCGAGAACGGCGGTACGTTGCCGGACAACCGGTTCGATTCGCTGAATGCCCGGATGCCGGACATCGCTTCGCAGTCCTCGGACCGCGAGCGCGTTGCGGTCGACGCGGAGCGCGACACGGAGAAGCTGAAAAAAGCGGAGTTCATGCTGGATAAGATCGGCGAGGAATTCGTCGGCATGATCAGCGGCGTCACGAGCTTCGGTATGTTCATCGAGCTGGAAAATACGGTAGAAGGCCTCATACGTCTTAGCGATCTGACGGACGACTATTACCATTTCCACGAGCTTCACATGGCTCTGATCGGAGAACGGACGTCGAAGATTTACCGGATCGGCGACGAGGTGAAGATTCGCGTAGCCCGGGTGAACATGAGCGATCATACGATCGATTTCGAGATGGTCGACATGAAATCGCGCAGCGGCAGCCGCGTGAACTTCATCGACGCTCGCGGACCTGGCGGCGGCGGACGAGGCGGATTCGACCGCAAGCGGAAAAAGATGAACGCGGCGGGTCGGTTCGTCGGCGTTGGCGGCGGAGATGGCGGCAGCAGCGGCGGTAGTGGACGTGGTGGTCGCGGAGGCCGAGGCGGACGCGGTGGCGATGGTGCGTCCGCTCAAGGCGCGGGCGGTCGCGGCGAGCGGGGAGCGCGTCCTAAGGGCGGCGACTTTGCGGCGGGCGGTCAGGGTGGCCAAGCGAATGATCAAGTTAAAGGTCAGAACATTCCGGGTACCGGCAAGCGCAAGAAGAAGTCCGGCGCAGCCAAAGCCGGAGGCGCCCATGTAGAGGTTACGCAGGAAGCACGCCCTAACAACGAGAACGCTCCGAGCAATCGCAGCAACGGCGGAAGCCATCGCGGCGAGTCGCAGAGAAGCTCAAGCTCGGGATCGGCGGTCGTCGCGGATCGTCCGGCGCCGGCCAGACGCGGCAAAGTCGACATGTGGGGACTTCCGCGCTCGGGCAACTACAAGAGCACGGATGACGGTACGGACGGGGATTCCTCGTACGGCAAACGCAAAGGCCGCGGCGGTAATGGTGGCGGCGGTGGCGGACGTGGAGGAGCGCCGGGCGGCGTGTCCAGACGCGCTCCGAAGCCTTTTACGAAGGCGGAAGCTTCCGTGCCGAATCCGAGCGGCGAGAAGAAGCCGGCCAAACGCAGGAAGCCGAAAGAGTAAGCTAGCAAGAGCCTTCAGGCCCTAGGGGTCGGAAGGCTCTTTCTTTACGCGGACAAGCGTCTCGGAAGGCGTACGATTCCATTTTACAAAGTTCGCCGTATCTTATAGGATAGTACTTGGTGTGAACGGATGTCGGGGAGGCTGACAAATCATGAAACAATTGTATCACGTGCTTGGAGCCAAACAGTTCGGAAGAGAAGAGCTGGAGCAGTTGTTCGATGCCGCGCGGGAGATGGAAGGCGTCGTGGCTCACGGCGGGGACAGACGGCATGAAGGCAGGATCATGACCTCGCTATTCTTCGAGGCGAGCACGCGGACGCGGCTGTCGTTCGAATCGGCGATGCAGCGGATGGGCGGCAACGTCATCGGCACGGAGAACGCGTCGCAATTCTCGTCCGCGATCAAGGGCGAGACGCTGGAGGACACGATCCGGATCATTAGCGGCTACAGCGACGTCATCGTCATGCGGCACACGGAGATCGGCGCTGCGAAGCGCGCGGCGGCGGTAGCGGACATTCCGGTCATCAACGCCGGCGACGGAGCGGGAGAGCATCCTACGCAAGCCTTGCTGGACGCGTACACGATCCGCAAGGAATTCGGCAAGATCGACGGACTGAAGATCGCCATGGTCGGGGATCTCGCGTATGGACGGACGGTCCACTCTCTGAGCTATATTTTGGCCAATTATCAGGACGTAATGGTGTACTATATCTCCCCGGACAACGTGCGGATTCCGGAAGACGTCAAGAAGTACATGGATAAGATGGGCATTCGCTATCAGGAAACGACCGATCTGGACTCCGTCGCGGGCTCGATCGACGTGCTGTACCAGACGCGGATCCAGAAGGAGCGCTTCCCGTCCGTCGAGGAGTACGAGAAAGCATCCGGCCAGTATATCGTGGATGCCGAGCTTCTGTCCCGCATGCGTCCGGACGCCATCGTCCTTCATCCGTTGCCAAGAGCAGGCGAGATCTCGGAGGAAGTCGATTCCGACCCTCGCGCGGCGTATTTCCGCCAAGCCGTCAACGGCGTGTACATCCGAATGGCTCTTCTCGACAAGGCTCTGACCGAGTCGAAAAAGGCATAATAAACGCGGTAGCGTAGGTTTGTTGATGGGGCGGGTGGGCGCGTGCTATAATGAATGTCCGGGCGCAATGGATAGGTCATTATTGGCAGCGGTCCAATCGCTCCATCGGCGACACAATAGGCGAGGCAGGTGAAGGAAAGTGAGCAAGAAAGACGGGTTCGACAAGCCGTTAGCGCAGAATAAGAAGGCCTCTCACGATTACTTCATCGAGGAAGCCATTGAAGCCGGCATGGTTCTGACCGGTACGGAGATCAAATCCCTTCGTAACGGCCGTGCTCAGCTAGGCGATGCTTTCGCGACGATTCGTAACGGCGAGATGTTCCTTCACAACATGCACATCAGCCCTTTCGAGCAAGGCAATCGTCACAATCCGGTCGATCCGACCCGGGCTCGCAAGTTATTGCTACACAAGGCTCAAACTCACAAGATGCTCGGCCAAGTTAAGCGCGACGGATACACTTTGGTTCCTCTTCGCGTCTACATCAAGAATGGCTATGCCAAATGCTTGATCGGGATTGGTAAAGGGAAGAAGCAATTCGATAAGCGCCAAGCCGATGCCAAGCGGGATTCCCAACGGGACATCCAGCGCATCCTTCGTGAGAAACAGAAGGTCAGCAGCTACAAGTAATGAAGTGGCAGCATTGGCAGTAACATTTTCGCATAGGGTAATACGCACGTGTTATAATAGATCTTGTAAGTTCGTTTGTTCGACTCTTCCTCAGGGGAGAGCTTTCCTGGCATTCCATCCGCTTCGGCGGTGGCGACCAGCTTTTCGGGGGCGTTTATGGATTCGACGGGGATAGAACGAGCGTGGGTAGCGGGTAGTAGGGCTGCGACTGCTTCACTAACGCGGAAAGCCTATTAAACGGCAAACAACAACCAACTTTAGCAGCAGCCTAAGAAACTGACTGTTAAGCTTCTACCCTCCATCGCCCATGTGGCGGGATAGGGGCCAACTTTAGTGGGATACGCCGTCTAGTCTCCGCCTGGGGCTAGCGGAAGAAGACAATCAGGCTGACCCGAAGGGAATCCGGTGACAGGGAGTCTCTAGGGTGACATCAAATCTGTCACTACACCCGTAGAAGCACATGTGGCGTTGTCTTCGGACAGGGGTTCGACTCCCCTCGCCTCCACCACGAGAAACCCGACCGCATGAGGTCGGGTTTTTGTGTGGAAAGAAACGGGGAGTCGCCCCAGTCTGAAGGAGGACAATGGGGTACGTTCCGCGCGCAGGGAGCGCAGCGGACGAGCACGGCATCTCATTCTACCGCTAAGAACGTCATCCGCGAATCATCTTCGTCAGCTAATTAAATCAAGAATGGGATACCCCCTCGCCGCCCGCCGAAAACCGACACGCAGTGAGTCGGTTTGTAAGGCGAAGTACCATCGGGTCGATTACCTGAATCCGAAGGAGGACAATGGGGTTCGATCGCGCGGAAGGTAGCGGGGCGGACTGAGCACGCAATTCAATTCTACCGCTAAGATTGTCATCGTCGAGTCAGCTACTTTAGCAACTTTATTCAGGGATTGGATACTCTCCTCGCCTCCACCAACCTTTGAGGGAGTACCGTGCTAGGTGTTTATGTTTTGGGCTTTTTTGAATGTTCACGGTGGCTGGAATGCGTTGCTATGACTGGGATTTCGGTTACCTCTGTTGTTGAAAAGCATGACAGTCTCTCACAGGGTACATAGACAAGTGCGATACATATTAGAGCATATTGTTGTGGTAGATTATGGAATGATTTCGTGTTAATCTAGTCAGTCAAGATATAATTGGGGTGGGATTTAGAAGTGGGTAATAAGAAAAAGTTGATAACACCACTACAATCATCAGTAGCATTTCAGTCTGTGTTTAAACAAAAGGGATTAGCGAATTCCCTTATTTCCAAAGATCTTTTATCCTCATTTAACTCAATTAGTAACATAACTAAAACGAATAGATTTAATATTGCAACTGCTTCAGTATCTTTGCCGACTGAGTTCCTAAGATCACAATTAGCTCTACAGGATCAAATGAAAAGTTTATCAGGGATATTATCTATTACTAAAGACATGTAAAAGATATACCCCATGATTGATGCAGCTCCATTTAGGCATTTGAAGCAGATTATGCAAATGGAAAGTGTGGTAAAGAATAACTTTTCTGGTTTCGCAGAAGCTATGAGGTTACCTTCGTTTATCTTGAAAGGTAGCAATGATAAAGACTTACGAACACAGACCTAGTATAGCTTTAGAAGTAGCAAAGCTTCCTCAGGCTTATGCAAGTTATTCTGAAAGACAGATAAATAGGCTAGTAAGTATTGAAGATAAAAGACATCCTCTTATTGATGTTATAGAAGATACAATAGAATCCGCTAGTACGATAATTGAGGAAAGTACGATGTTAGTTGAGAGTATTGCATGGGGGAATATTTCTGATGCCAATGATGATAATGATGCAAACTATTCAACGGTTAATCTATTTCCGTCATTAAACAGTCATTTGGCACCTTTGTATGCAGGCAGGATTAGCGCTTCTGATTTTGAAATAAATAATACACTGCCTGTTGTTATACACACACTGGGTTGTAGGTTGATTAGACTCATCTGTGATATTAATGAAATTCATCAAGCGGCTCATGGAGTAGCTTTGTTTACATTGACACAAAAAATGATGTTGGGTTTCCTGAAGATTCCAAATACAATTTCTGCGAATGAAATGCTCTTTGCTGATATAGTAGACTAACTTTACTTTATGTTATATGAAGGTTCAGGCGATGCAAAGAGATTAGTGGGGATAGCAAATAATGATGATGAATTGCTATCCCCGCTTTGGAAATTGAAGCATCTCAGATTGAACTTCAGGCATGATGTAGAGCATGGGAAAGATATATCAAAAAAGTTAATGCAAGGTGGAGCGGCATTCAAGAATCTTATTGGTCATGCTCGACCTAGAAATACTAGTGATTGGAAACAAGCGCAGCTAAAAACATACGAGCATCTGGGGAGTATGCTAAGTAATGTCCTATTGCGAATGATCTAAAGAGAGGGGGGAGGCATCACTCCCCTCCAATTTCTATTTATTCATTTCCCAGTCAGCATTTATGTTCTTTTGATACAACACAATACCATGTTGGTTGAGTGTATCCGCGCTCATGACAATATAGCTGGATAGATTTAACTTGAACAGGGATGAATAGTTCCTTCTCAGCTTGACGATCAGACGAAAAACGGGTATAGATGGCCACTTTCATGGATGAACAGCTCCTTGTATTGTTATTTTTGGGTATAAAAAAACAGGCATACCATGTAGGCATACCTGCGGTCATTCTTATAAATTAGATTCCGTCTTACTTGCTGCTCTTGTAGATAGTGTTTAATCCGATTAATGCCAATCCAAGGATGAATCCTACAACTATGGTAGGCAATCCCAATGCTTCTCCCCCACCTAATGCGATGCCAACTTTACTCATTGTGCTTCACCTCCTTTCATGACTTCAGATAATTGCAGTAGCTGCATGCAAATTTCCTTACGCATTTCTTGAGCGATTTCAGACTGTAAAAACTCCTGTATCTGTGTGTGTTGTCGTAACGTTAATAAGACGAATAAGACGTAGCACTTATAATGAATATTTCCATCCCTTGTGCTATTTGGGTTGTAACTATTGAGCTTGTCCATAAATGTTTTAACGAAAGGGAGCTCTAATGGATTAAATATTTTCTTAAGTTCTGACCAGTGTTCTTGTAAATGCTTGATGGTCTTATACATCTCAACAAAATCTTCTTCTTCGGCTAGAGATACAAATGGTGAGAGCCTTTTAAGGTTCATCCACTCTGTTGCAGGAGAAATGATTGTTTCTGAATCATTAGGTAGTGGTCCAAAAAAGTTAAAGAATTTTAGCAGAGTCTGAGGAGATACGGAATTAGGTGTGTTGAGGTCTTGAATAATACCAAACACAGTGTGCATAAAAGAGATTTCTTTTGTGCGTTGTTTTTCCAGTTCAGCCTCATCCTCTATTGAGGGTCTTCCAGGTTTTTTTGTAGGTAAAGCATCCTCAGCCATTATGGTAGCGGCGTATTCTGCATTAGCAGGATCTATTGTCAGCTTGGCAGTAGTCATAAAAGTAGAATCCATATTCATGACGTATTCCTGTAATGCATCCTTGAGCTTATGCCATGCGACAGGGTATCCCTTCCAATAGAGTGTGAAGATTAGATATTGCTGTTTGATCCCTGGAAGTCTAGCTATCTCCCTAAGTGTTTGTAGAGATTGCTCGTGATATGAAGCTGGAGCGGCGCCTTTTGCTCGTCCATTTCCTTTACGAATTGTAACGATCCAACCATATTCGACATATCGTCTAAGTTTACTTGGTGTGAGTGATATATTTTCGGACTCTGCCATTTTCAGAAGTTCTTCGCGCTTCATTGTTTGTGCCTCCTTTTGTTATGATTTTATATGGTAGGTAATGGGTAAACAACATATGTTTCATGCGCAAATGTAATACCTACCTTTTCAATTTACGTAATTCTAATTTGCTTTGAGCGACATTCCATAGGTCCACATCAATAATTGCTGGATGACTTCCTTTGCTGATGATCCATTCAAATGACTTATGCGTCGGACTTTAATTAATGATAAAAAACAGTAGTAGGACTTGGCGCTCAAGTGAGCGCTTTTTATTTTATCCATATGCAGGAAAATGATCGCATGTAGTCGAAGATTAGCAGATGGTAATTTTGTGTAATTAAGGGAGATCTGGATTAACACGAGTAAAGGCAATCTAGGCTATTAGATTGTTCAACGCAAGCGCTAGTTGCAGTTGTTGGAATAACCCTTTCGCGGAATATGACTATTTGTACCTTGGCGATATTCTATATATCAATTTGGTATATACAGAAGGGGGGAATAGCATAGTGAAGCGAGATTCTTGGTTGCGGAAATTAATAGAACAACTTATAACGGATAAACCTGAAATTCTTCATGATGAAGAAAAGCTTTCAAATGTAATTACAGATGCTATAAATAAAAGCCTACCTGAAGCCTCGGAGTTAATTTACAATAATTTGAAAACCAACTCTGGGGATATGCTTGAGGATCATAGGTTACTTCGTCAGGAATTCGAAGCTCGATTGCAGAGAAGATGGTCAAAAGCCTTAAATTTGCTTGAGACACTTATCGTACTATCCCGTGAAAGTGGGGAGGAGTTTTGTGAGGATGTTTTTGATGAAGATGCTGAAATAGATAATCTACAAGTTAGCTCAGTGATAGTTAGACTTCATGCTAGAGCTTGTAGAGTAGCACATGAGGTGCTTACCTTGTTGCGGGCCGGCTATGCAGATGGGGCGCTTGCAAGATGGAGGACTCTTCACGAAGTGTCAACAACGGCTTTTTTTATCGCGCATCATGGAAAGGATCTTGCAATTCGTTATGTTGAGTATGAGGACATTGAGAGATACAACGAAATGTTAGAGTATCAAAGAAGTTATGAGAAGCTCGGATATGAGAAGCTTGAAGACGAAGCAGTTCAGGAAATTATTGAGAGAAAAGAAGAACTTGTCAAAAGTTATGGAGAGGATTTTAGAAAAGAATATGGATGGACATTAGGAATACTTCCAAAGGGAAAACGGACATTTAAGCATATAGAAGAAAGCATGGACTTTAGTCATTGGAGAACCTATTTTAAGTTGGCTAATAATTATGTGCATTCGGGTCCACTTGGAACCATTTTCCCACTTGGTAGTATGAAACACGTCGATCATTTACTTCCTGGTGCTTCTAATTACGGATTAGCGACTCCAGGTCAAAATACAGGAATATCTCTTGTACAAATAACAACATGCTTGTTAACTATCGAGCCTACATATCAAAGGTTACTGGCAGCAAAGGTACTTCAACTTTTTCTTTATGAGTTATGTAGCGAATTTGTAGATACGCAAGAGGATATTGAGAATGAAGAAAAGGAACTCAGGAAACGAGAGGAAGCTATTGTCGAGTAACAACTTGAATAAGGAGATGCTTTACAAATGTCAAACTTTGACCAAATCCCATTTGCTGCAGAATTTGCTGAGAATCCTGAGCCCAGATGTCCATGCATTTTATTGCTGGATACTTCATATTCGATGAATGGCAATCCGATTAATGAGCTTAACAACGGTCTTGTGACTTTCAAAGAAGAGCTAACTTCCGATGCCATGGCATCCAAAAGAGTAGAATTGGCAATTGTAAGTTTTGGGCCTGTGCAAGTTGTAGCTGACTTTCAGACTCCAGATATGTTCTATCCTCCGACGTTGATCGCAAATAATGATACACCGATGGGAAGCGCAATTGAGCAAGGGCTCGAGATGCTGAAATATCGTAAGGAAGTTTATAAACAAAATGGAATCTCCTATTATAGGCCCTGGATTTTCTTAATTACAGACGGTGCGCCAACTGACAACTGGCATCGAGCTGCGACATTAGTAAAAGAAGGCGAAACATCCAAGTCATTTATGTTCTTTGCTGTGGGCGTGGAGGGCGCGGATATGACTACACTTAGACAAATTTCAGCCAGAGATCCCTTGAAATTAAAAGGACTCAAGTTTAGAGAACTATTCTCCTGGTTGTCTAATTCGCTTAGCTCAGTCTCTCATTCTACTCCTGGAGACCAGATTAAGCTTGAAAACCCTGCGACTCCTGATGGGTGGGGCGTGATTTAAGTGTGGAAATACGCAAGTGCTTCAGTGCGAGGCACTTCCCATGAAAAAAGTGAAAAGCCCTGTCAGGACTTCTCTGTATGCCAAATAATTAATACGCATAACGGCAACGAAGTATTAATTGCCGTTGTATCAGACGGAGCAGGTAGCGCAACGCATTCCGAAGTCGGTTCGGAACTCGCCTGCTCTTTGTTTGTTGATGAGATAACCGCTTATCTTGAAACTGGTAATCGAATTCAAGGACTCGACCGTGAGTTTTATGTGGAATGGATTTTGCGTTTTCAGCACGAAGTAAAGGTACGGGCAGACGCAATGTCGTTATCTTCTAGAGAATTTGCCTGTACTTTCCTGTCTATAGTGATTGATGATTCATGCGCTGTTTTTGCCCAGGTTGGAGATGGGGCGATTGTAACGAATAGTCCTGAAGAAGAAGATATCTATAGCTGGCAATTCTGGCCCCAACAAGGTGAGTATGAAAATACAACTTTCTTTGCTACTCAGACGAATGCCAGTGAGAAGCTTGAGTTTAGCTTGCGGACTGGAAGAGTTTGCTCAGAGGTTGCTCTTTTTACCGACGGTCTACAGAGGTTAGCTCTTCACTATCAATCCCAAAGCGCTCATAGTCCGTTTTTTCGTCCCTTTTTTCAAGCGCTCAGAGATCAACCAGAGGCAAAATCCATCAAGTTTACGAGTTCGCTTAAGTCCTTTCTGGAGTCTGAACAAGTAAACAACAGGACAGACGATGACAAAAGCCTAATTTTGGCCACGAGAAGGCAAGATACGCCTTCTGATAACTCTAGATGATGAAAGTCATTACAAGTGCGATCGATGGTGCGGGTAAAGTCGTTTATTTGGATGGCGAGCTCGGTAGGGGCGGAGAGGGAAGTGTTTTTGCGGTCAAGGCGAATGCTAATGCCGTGGCTAAAATATATCATCAGTCGATATCCAGTGAGAAGCAAGAAAAGATCAGAAAGATGGTAAACCTGAAGTCTAATTCGTTGCTGAAGTTTACGACTTGGCCTACTGATACATTAAAAGATGCTAAAGGTCAAATTATTGGATTTCTTATGCCTAGACTTACAGGTAAGGAAATCCACAAGCTTTATGGCCCAAAGACGAGACTGCTTGAATTCCCAAATGCGTCATACTCTTTTCTTGTTCATACAGCTGCGAATATGGCGCGGGCTTTTGCAACAGTACATGAAAACGGGCACGTAATTGGTGATATAAACCATGGAAACTTTTATGTATCAGATCAAGCAACAGTTACGATGTTGGATTGCGATAGTTTTCAAATTGGTACACCTAACAGGCTTTTCAAATGTGAAGTTGGTATTCCGATGTATCAGCCTCCTGAATTACAAGAAATCACTTCATTCAGGGACATAACAAGGATCCCGAACCATGATAACTTTGGGTTGGCTTTATTCATATTTCTTCTGTTGTTCATGGGGAGGCATCCATTTGCTGGGCGCTACCTAGGTCCTGGAGAAATGCCAATTGAAAAGGCGATTAAGGAGTATCGATTTGCTTACAGTAGCTCAGCTCAAGGTAAGATGATACAACCGCCACCCGGAACACTCCATATGGGGACAGTTCCCTTCCAGCTAGCGGGGCTGTTTGAGAGGGCGTTTTCTACTGAGGGCCGCAGAGATAATGCACGTCCTAAGCCTGAAGAGTGGATACAAGCGCTCGAAGGACTCTCAGGAAGTTTGCAGAAATGTAGTCACAAAGAAGGGCATGTATTTTCCAGGGTAAATAAGAGTTGCCCTTGGTGCGAGCTTGAGCAGAAGACAGGGGTTGTCCTTTTTCATGCTGCGGTCTTTACGATATCGCAAGCGATAAGTTCTTTTGATCTGAATAGGTTTTGGCAACAAATATTGAGTGTACCTTCGCCAGGTAGGCCATCTATTTTGCCTATACCGGCCTCTATTCCTACACAGCCTAATGCTATTGTTGTTGAAAGGGCTAGACGGATGAAGAGGCGAAAGTTAATAGCGTGCTTTCCAGTATTAATTGGCATATGTGTAGGGATAGCTTTTCCTAATGCATTGTTTTTCATTATAGTTGTTACCGCTATTGTTACTTCGGTTATGTATAAATCCGAGAATAACAATCTTAAGCAGGAGTACTTAAAGAAAAAGAATGAAGCCCAACAACGATGGGATAATATTTCGAGTAGGTGGAATAAAGAGGCTGGGGAAGATTTGTTTGTGCAAAAGATGAAGCAGCTTGAAAAAGCTAAACAAGAATACATAGGATTATCGAAACAAAGAGCCGAAAAGTTAAAACAGCTTGAATTAAACCAACATAAAAGTCAGCTTCGGGCCTACCTCGAACGTTATCGAATAGAGGATGCTAGAATTGATGGGATTGGTCCGAGTCGGAAAGCAACACTTGAGGCATTTGGGGTAGAGACAGCATCAGATATTACGACACATGCCATTAGACAAGTCCCTGGATTCGGCCCCACGTATACAAGAAAGCTTATAGATTGGCGATATAGCATTGAAAAGCGTTTTGTATTTAATCCTCATAAGGGTATCCCTCAAGCCGACATTGTAAGTCTTGATCGTGATATTCTTTCTCAGAAAAAGAGGCTCGAACAAGAAATACAATTAGGGGCGAATCAGTTGATGCAAAAAGCCAACCAAATTAAAGTTAGACGTAACACCTTATGGCCAGAGCTTGAGCTTGCGGCTAAGGAGTTAGCTCAAGCTAATACTGATTATAATGCTTTATAGAGAATTTCAAACAGGTTACGGATGAATACTGGGAATTATAGCTATACAATTTCGGAGATTTGCTACGGAGGGCAAGCATGTTATTTATCTTAAGGCGTTTCAAATAGTCAAACTTATAGAATTAAGGCGAGCCAATGATTGGGGTGGTTAATATTGTGTAAACAACACTCATAGCGAGCTAATAATCAATGAAACTTGATTCGGTGTTAACTATAGAAGTAGGAGGGAAATATGGATAAGAAGAGACATGTTAATTATATAGTTGGAACAAGTTGTTCCGTACCTTGGTGCCAACATGAAGCAGAATTCGAAACATATCTTTATGACTACTATGACTTTGCTAGTCCCCTTGAGCATCGACTTTCATTGAGGGACTACAACGATTTGAAAACTTGGTTGGAGGAATACAGAGTGTGACAGGGGGGTCTCTAGAGTGACATCAATTTGTCACTACACCCGTAGAAGCACATGTGACGTTGTCATCGGACAGGGGTTCGACTCCCCTCGTCTCCACCATACTAAAAGCGAACATGCATGATTTTGTCTTAAGACAGGGATGTGTTTTTGTTTTATCAAATTTAAGCCCTGAGGGTGTGTTTATGGATATGGCTGCTATTGGTAGTCGGATCAAATCAATAAGAGCTTACAATAAAAACGAATAAGCCCCACATATATTACGCCGTATGCTTTTATAATTGAAAGAACGCATCCATCCGCCGGTATTGAACGTGATGGGACAGCTGATCGGATTTCGATCCAATAACATCTAGGGGCGTGAAGATTCGTGGAAAAGGTTAGAATCCTTCGATTTTCAAATGATGGCTTTAAGACGTATGACTATACTTCTTCGCACTACAATATCTATCTTGATCAGTACCAAAGGGATGTAAAGTATTTTGAAGAAGCGAACTTCATTGGATTAAAATGTTGCTATGCGTTTTATTACGTCTTTGATGAACAAGACGTACAGCCTGGTTCGAAACTATCATTACGTAATGGTAATCAGGTGAATACAGCCTATCTGCCGCTTGATCATGTCGTATACGTCCGGAATATGCGTCCGGACGGTACACGTATTGTTCGAGGCTACAAGAAGGTACTGAACCCGACCGATAATAACTTACATGAATTCGAAGATGATTCCATTTATGACTATCTTAAATGGGTACGCATGAGCCTGAGACTTGCGCTTCAGCGCTCCAGGGAATACATGACGTTAACCGGTAAAACGACGGTTCCGGAAATATTAAGCGAAATGCTCCTAACCCAAATTGATGTTGATCGTTTGGAACAGGTTGTACATTATCCGTTCAGTCCCCTCTTTTCTCGAAAGAAGTGGTGGAATACTCCGGCAACAATATGAATATAACATGAAACTACTATTTCGAAATTTACTTAAGGGAGTGTGTTGAATGAGCGAGCAGGTTGTTTATCGTGCGGTTGATATTAGTTTACATTCTAAGGTCACATTTTCCAGTGGCCTTACCGGACAGGCATTTACTTTTGGTGATGACGGTTTAATTGTTATAGGTAGAGCCGTTAATGCGCCAGGAAGCATTGTATGTGCTATCGGATGGAATGGCGTTCAGAAGATCTTCGACATTAAGTGTGAAGGCCCGATTCTGGCAGAATACCTTGATCAATTTTCGGGATTTCCATCGGATGTAAGAACATACATTCAACTCGCCATAAATTCGGAGCATAGTCCGAGTTATGACTTTTTCAAAACGTTCAGTGAAGTCTTGAAAGGGCGTGTAAAAAGGTTCGACAAAATGCAGACTTTTGCATCCTGTACCCATGCTGAAGTTGTAATTCAGGCGAATCGACTAATCTTTGGTGCTGTAACCGGCCCATCTTCAGGTCAAAGCGAAGGAACTGTCGTCGCTGCGGAAGAAAAGGGAAATGTATTCCTGACACTTTGGTCTACATGGTCAGTAAAAAAGGAGATCGGAACTCAACTCGGAGAGAGGCTTTCACCTGAAACAACGAAATTAGTCGATGAATTTATTATGAATCTATTTTAGTTGGGATGGAGTAGCTGAAATTGCTTGTCGACGGCTTTAACGATTAGAACGCTTCATTCTTCTTGGTGGAAGGGGCAGAAGGGTTCTTTTCTTTGTGTTCCTGTTCATCCTTATTACTGCTGCATTCGTTTTAGTCTAAGTTGCACATTATTTACTGGAAAATGATTCCATCCCTTGGTGTTAACTTCGCGATACATTCGTCCGGAAATGTAATAAGAGCGTGATTACGTAAGCAAATTAAAGTACAAAGTGTCTTTTGTTTAGGAATTCGAGGAAATTGGGCCTATAGGTATAGAATTCGAGGAATTATGAAGAATGCTACAACTTTAGTTTCACAATATGTTGAAATATAATTATGCTATACAGGTCGTCCGGATCCGCCTTCCTAACTCTTTGGAAGGGGGGATGCGGATGGACGCGGACATTGTAATCGCAATCGGCAATTTAACGATAAACTTCGGTTTACTGCTCGTTAGTTGTGTTGCCCTTGTCGTAACCATGACCAAGAAAAAGTAAATGACCTCTCGGTAGCCAGGCAGCTCCGCGGAAAGGTCATTTACCGGTGGTTATTCGCTTTGCCGCAGGGAGGCCCCGGACAAAACTTGTATTCAAGAAAGGGAAGTGTATCGAGCACTTCTCTTTTTTGATTTATGGGAAATTATGGATTTCTCATTTTACTAAGTTTTGCAGTATAATTTGTGCTTATTTAAATGATTTAGTAAGCAGAAATTGTTGAGTTTTTAATAGTAATTTAACGAAAAAGTGTCAAGAATCTTCTGCATTTCATCATATAAAAACGACTAAGATGTAAGGGTGTTTAAGGACTAATAATTATTCCGAAATTGCTCTAGAATTGTTCCGAAATTGTTCTGGAATATTATGTTGCGTATCATCGAGTAACGTTACATGTTTATTGTAATGTTGTTCAGTCAGACTGACAATATTTTTATCGCATTTTTATCGTCTAAAATCGTACAAAATTGATTAATATCCTATTTCGATTACTATCTCCCTCTTTTTTATGCTGTTTTACGCTGTTTTCGATCGTTTTTCTTCGTCTCTTTTCATATGCGTGATTGTCTATTCAATAATGCCATGTAAAACAGGATGTCGCATTGCTCCACTTGCATAATGTCCAAGGTGTTTAATTATCACGCAATCTTCATTCTAGAACGGCATCCAATTGCATGTATTTCCGATCGATCGTGCTTAAAATCGAATAACTTTGGCTTAAATTTTGATGAGATATATTTTACGATTTCTGGTTCTCTATTTGGTTGTTCTATGCACAGTAGAAAAGGACTCGTTTGAGAAGATAATATTCGAACGGATGTATACGTATAGTGTTTGACCTTAATCTAATTTTTCGATTCGTTTATTTTCTATATAGATTGAATTCGCTAACTTCGATACCGTACCTTCGTGGCCTAGTCTTTTCATTGCTTCATTGAGTCTATCGCCGTCTGAATGGGTGGAGCAGATCCCGAAAGGTTCCGGAAGTTGGATTTCATTTAGAATTCGAAGTCATTCTTCCAGTGGACTGTTTTGTCAGCAGTTTTCCATTCAGGTAGAGGATGTCAAAAGCGATAAATTGAGCAGTAATTTCTTGTCACCTTTCTCCTTTAGTCATTAATTTCTTCATTATTAATTCGAAGTCACATTGTCCATTAATTAATGATACTGCCTCGCCGTTTAAGATTATGACTTGAACAGGAAGATCGATTCTGAATTCAGGAAAATGGAATTCGTTCATATGACGAGTAAATGTTTTTACGCCTTTTACTTTACTATATGACAAAGTTGTCATTATACCATCGAGTCAAACTGGTGTAAAAATTTTCCATAATGAGGTTTGTCACTCTTTTCTAATAGCATGGGCAAAAATGGATTGTGTAATTCAATCATAGTGAGGTCATCTTCTTAATCGTAGCACTTCAAGGATTTCGGGCATACAAGCAGTTTATGGCATTCGCCACGAAACCCCACTACCCGTTAAAGCCCGAGCGACCAAACAAACGGTAGCGTGTTTCTTTTTTCTCAACTAACGGACAGATTTCCTTAGTAAATGGAAGCCAAATATTGAAACGGGTCTAAGCCCTTTCATTCCTTCGTTACATCTAACTAAGGGGGTAGGTCGGTTTTTCTAACGGAACGGGTCGAGCCCGTTTGCGTAACGTCTCCCGAAACTCCGTACTTCTAATCTATCCTGCGAATGCATGAGCTGGTGAGATGATGCTGTTTATGCTGCTTGTGAAAATGCTTTAACTGCGATGCAATCCTAACTACACTTCGCCAGACCTACGAGCATTCGTGCCACTTTACCGCATAGCTTCATAATGGACTTTTCTTCAGCCTTTTCGCGTCCACTTTAAAATGATGAAGAGCCCTCATCTCGGGATTAG
Organism: Cohnella endophytica; assembly: GCF_003628305.1. GTDB lineage: Bacteria > Bacillota > Bacilli > Paenibacillales > Paenibacillaceae > Cohnella > Cohnella endophytica. Next base: position 66,692 of record NZ_RBZM01000008.1, read on the forward strand.
TCATTACCATACACATCGTCATGAGATAAAGGGTTGTGGATATTCGCATCTTAGAATTTATTCGAGCGAAAATAGTTCTACTAATATAAAATAATAATCAGATTTGCTTTTAGTTATCTGCCTATCTCAGACGGTCCAAGAGGAGTCATGAGTATGATCTCAGACAGAAGAGCAATGGATTTGAGCTCAAAGGATACGTCATATGAAGTGTGGGGAGACGAATACAGGAAGTATTCGCCACAATTGCTGATTAACAACCCCGCGACCAAAGAAACCGTTCTTTCGACGGTTACGGAAGAATTGCTGCATTGTCAGACCTTTATGTTTATCGTTGCTTTTGTCACGGAAAGCGGACTGGCGACTTTGAAATCCTATCTGTTGGATCTTAAAAGGAAAGGGATCGGGGGCAGACTCCTTACGTCTACGTATCTCAACTTTAATAATCCGAAAGTGTTCAAAGAACTGTTGAAGATTGAAAACCTGGAAGTTCGACTCACCGATCTCGAAGGTTTTCATTCCAAAGGATACATATTTAGGGATGATGGCAAGCAGGTCTTGATCGTAGGCAGTGCGAATCTCACAGCCCAGGCGTTAAAAGTGAACTACGAATGGAACGTAAAGCTAACCGTCAATAACGACGCGGACATCATTCACCAAGTCAACAATCAATTCAATGAAGTATGGGAAGCGGCGCAGCCCTTATCCAATGTATGGATAGCCAATTATGAGATCCATTACATCAAACATAACGCTCAGAAGATCATTGATGAAGAATGGGCTAAGATCGTCACCGAAAATACGATAAAAGGAATTGCCGCGCCTAAAATCGTACCGAACAAAATGCAACAGCTCGCGCTTCGGCAAATTGAAGAGATGCGACTATTAGGCAGCCGTCGTTCACTAATCATTTCGGCTACCGGGACGGGCAAGACGTTCCTTTCCGCATTCGACGTGCAAAAGTGCAACCCAAGAAGAATGTTGTTCATCGTCCACCGCGAACAGATTTTATCGAAGGCGAAAGATGATTATTATCAAATTCTCGGTGGCAATCCGGACGATTTCGGAATATACTCTGGCACGCAGAAACATTCAAATGCCAGATATCTTTTCGCGACGATTCAATCGATTTCCAGAGTCGACGTATTAAACGAGTTTGGAAAAGAGGACTTCGACTACATTCTGATCGACGAAGTACATAAGGCCGGAGCTCAATCGTATAGACGAGTCATAGACTATTTTAAACCTAAATTTCTGATGGGAATGACGGCAACGCCTGAAAGAACGGATGATTTTAATATTTATGAATTGTTTGATCACAACGTGGCATTCGAAATTCGATTACAGCAAGCGCTGGAAGAAGACATGCTCTGCCCTTTTCACTATTTCGGCGTGACTGATCTTGAATTAGACGGGCAAGTCATCGATGATTTTACGTTAATCGACCAGTTAGTAACGGATGAACGTGTCCAACACCTTATCGAGAAAATCGAGTATTATGGTTTTTCCGGAGAACGGGTCAGAGGACTGATTTTTTGTAGTAGGAAAGAAGAGGCTAGACAGCTCTCCTACATGCTCAATCAATGCGGATACAATACGGTAGCTCTGACCGGAGATGACTCAATCGAAGAGCGCGAGAAGCAAACGTCTGCGCTTGAGCAAGGATTATTGGATTACATCCTGACAGTAGATATCTTTAATGAAGGGATCGATATTCCTAGCGTAAATCAAGTTGTCATGCTTAGGCAGACGCAATCGAGCATCATTTTCATTCAACAGCTTGGACGAGGACTTCGTAAACACGATACGAAAGAGTATGTGACCATTATCGACTTTATCGGGAACTACAAGAATAACTATTTGATTCCGATCGCATTATCCGGAGATCGTTCGTTAAACAAGGACTCGATCCGAAGGAAGATGAAGGACACGAGTTATATTTCCGGAGTATCTTCTATTAATTTCGAGGAAGTCGCGAAAGAGCGGATATTCAAAGCCATTAATGCTGTCAATTTAACGGAATTTAAAAAGTTGAAAGATGCTTATAAGGAGCTTAAAAACAGGCTGGGAAGAATTCCGAAATTGATCGACTTCATTCAACAAGGCTCACTCGACCCGGTCGTTATCGTGAATGAGTGTAAAACTTTATATCACTTCTTGTTAAGAATGAAGGAAGAGGTTAAGCCGCTTTCTATTGCCGAAGAAAGAGTGCTCATTATGCTCTCGGAAGAATTGATGCCGGGAAAAAGAAGACACGAGATCATTCTCCTCGAATTGTTGTTATCGAATGGGGAAGTAACCCACGAGCAATATATCGAGGAGTTGGAACGATGTGGTTGTCGGACAGAAGAGGAGGCCTTAATCTCGGTTAAGAGGGTCATGGACTTATCCTTCTTTACGCAACCAACGCAAGAGAAGTATGGTAATCGACCGATTTGCGAGCTAGGGGCGGATCATGTGTACCGCTGGAGCGAGTTTATGTATAACCTTATTTCCAAACAGGCAGAGTTTACGGAAATGCTTAGGGATATCGTGGATACAGCCAAGGAAAAAGCCAAGGATTATTTACCGCATGAATTATTAAGCGTATTTAGAAAGTACAGCAGAAAAGACGTCTGTCGATTGTTGAACTGGGTGAATGATGAAAGTTCTACGGTGTACGGTTATAAAACCAAACATCAAACTTGTCCTATTTTTATCACGTACCACAAGCATGACGAAGTTGAATCTAGCATTAATTATGGTGACGAGTTGTTGTCCCCTAAGATACTCAAATGGTTTACTAGAAGCAATCGCACATTGCAGTCTGAGGAAGTTAAAAAAATTATCGAAGCGCGTAATAATAATATTGACGTACACATCTTCATAAAGAAGGATGATGATGAAGGTAGCGACTTTTACTATTTGGGCAAAGCATTGCCGGACACAGATACGGTAAGTCAAACGGTTATGAGTGGCAAGGAAGATAAAGAAATCCCCGTCGTCACGATGCACATGGTTCTTGATCATGCCGTCGAGCCCAAGCTTTATCGGTACTTGGTCACTGATTTGTAGAATAAAAAGTCCCCCGGAAAATGTTTCCGAGGGGACTTTTTACTTAAGGCTTTGCTTCTCGAGTTCATTAATCGTGGGCAAATCGGCTGGTGCCCAATCTAATGAACGCAATTTCTCTAATGGAAGCCATTCCAGACGCTCATGCTCAGTTGGTACGGGAATGCCTTCGATGATTTTAGATTTATAAGTCATTAAACGGACAATGACATTCGGATATTCGTGAGTCGTATCCGCGATAAAGTCATGCACTTCGATCTTGCAACCAAGTTCTTCTTGAATTTCTCGCACTAGTGTTTCTTCAGGAGACTCTCCGGGTTCGATTTTTCCACCTGGAAACTCCCATAAACCGCCTAGGGACATATTCATAGCACGTAACGCGCATAAAATCTCATTATTCTCGTTATAAATTACGGCCCCAACGACATCGACTTTTTTCATGGTTTCGCTCCTAAGTTTTCGATATATGAATTATAGCGTAATTAGCGGTCAGATAGTGGGGAAGTCCCAATATGGATTGTGGAAGTTTCCCCAGCCCGGCGAGTCACCGGAGGCGTGCTTGGTTCGGAGTCATAATCCAGCAATCTATTTGAACAAAGCATTCAAAACATTAAACGCCTTTTCAATATCCGCATCCTCTTTATCCATAAGCAACTCGATAATCTTCCGGATTGTCGAGTTTTTCTTTTCTACTTCCGGAAATTCCCCGTAGTTAAACAACTCGAAAAAGTTGACTCCAAGAGCCTCGGAAACTTTCTCAAGACTTTGAAGCGTAACATTTCTCTCGCCGCGTTCAAGATCGCCTATGTAGGAATGAGATGTGCTGGCCAATTCGGCTAGTTGCTCTTGGGTTAGTCCTTTGGACTTCCGAATGCTACGCACCCGTGCGCCGATCAATTGAGAAACGGAATCGTTCATAACTTTGTCCACACTCCTAATAAGAAGTTTAGACAAATACATGCGATTGGATAACCTTACTATAAGATCAATTTTATGATATAATTAATCTTATAAGATTAATTAATGATTTTGATTAACCTTATATACCCTAATGGTGATGTCAGGGATAATAATTCTCCAAGTTATAAGGAAGGGGAGATGGAGATTGTGTTCATTGAATTTATTCAGAGAAACGCAGATAAAGTATATTATTTTCTCATCTTCTTTATCGTCTGGATGGCGGTAGTAGCAATTGTTGAAACCATACATAAAAAACGGAGAAAGAAATAAAATGATCTGCCGTTTTGGCTTTATCGATAAGTTCTAAAAAGGCTTGATGTATCAGTGTTTCTTGAGTGTTATTCGATGATTATTACATAAACAAAATATGTATAAAATAAATATAATATTTATTTTATACATAGTATTGGGTTGATATTGAGAAACAGTGGCTATTGACGTATATTAAACTATATACCTGTATTGTGACAGATCAGAGGAGATACAAATGGGCACATTTCTAGGGTATATGAGTTTTTCTATGATTGAAGGTCTAGCAGTATACGCATTGATTCTTTACATATTCAGAATTCAACTCATGAATTTCATTTGGCCAGTTGTTCTTATGATTACGGTGACGAACCTTCAAAGCTTCTTCATCCGCGATGAGCTTGAGTTAACTGCAATTTCACCAATCATTAACATAATCTTCACGATCTTATTCTTGGCTATATTCATACGAATTCCGATTATTTGGTCGATGGTTATGACGATTACAGGTTATATCGCGTATGCATTGCTTCAAACCTTGATCATTTTACTATCAAATGGCTATTTATCTTTGGGTCAGGCACAGGAATATGTTTGGAAGGGTTATCTGATTCAATTGATTGCAGGAGTATTGGGTACTGCAATTGGCTGGCTTCTATACAAATTTGGTTATGGATTCTCTTTTGAATTTGAAAAGCTTCGGCTTAAATGGGAGCGAATTCTAGTTATACTGTTGTTGATTGGCTTTTTAGTCGGTCTTGTCGTCATGATATACTTCAAAGCAATTTTCGCAAATTTTGTAGTTCTTGTAGTTGCTTTGTTAATATTTCTTTCATACTCCCTTCGTAAGGATCAATCCGAATGGTAAATACACTTGCCAAGAAACTCGCAATGGGAATAAAGAAAGTCGTTCCTGAATCGCCTCAAAGCGTTGAGGTTCTAAAGTATTCGATTTCTTATATTCTTAATGCGTTTTTTATTATTGGATCTTCTCTGTTAATTTCCCTATTTACTGGAAAAGTCATCGAGGTTATTATTATATTAATTGGGTATGCACTTCTAAGACAAGTATCCGGCGGTGTACATCTGAAGTCTGGAACGTTATGTATTGTTGTTTCGACCGCTGGTGCCACAGCATTGTCTTTTGTTAGCTTTGACTCAAATATCTTGATTCTGTTTACAGCCATCTCGATGCTGCTTGCACTTGTGTTTGCGCCTTCCAGAATAGAAAAGCAGACCCGAATACCATCAAAGTATTATCCACTATTGAAGCTCCTATCACTAATTATTATTTCAAGTAATCTCGTTATACACTCTGCTGTTCTTGCCTCAGCGTTTCTTCTCCAGGCTTTAACATTGGTTGGGAGAAGGGGGGTGAAAAACGGATGAAAAAGAAATTGTTCTTAGCGTTATCTTCTTTGCTTGGCGGATTGGCTGTCGTTATCGTAAGCACGGCGAGTTGGGTTTATATTCATCAAGAAGAAACTCCGGCAGAATTATTGAAGTAAAATCGGAGATGGTGAATCATGCAATTAACTGTCACGCTGGACATCGAAGGGAAAAGCGGAATATCGAATCTTCCTGTTAGAGATATCCTTTTTCTTCAATTTGACTTTATTTCGAGATGGATAACTGTCCATACACTTGACGGCCAGTTCTTTATTCCTGGAACCTTGATCTATTGGACAGAAGCACTAAAAAAGGGCGGTTATCAATTCGAGAAAGTGGATCGGAATATCGTAGTCCACGTACCGAAGATCTGCAAAATGGATCGGTTCTTTGCAAAAGCGTATTTCGAAATAGAAACAACCAGCCGATCAAAGAGCATTACTTTGTCCCAAAAATATTTTAAACTTCTAGCCAGTCAATTAAGAGGAGTTCAGGGATTCGTATATATTTAATTGATCTTCTGAGGGTGTGTACATACGTGAAGTTCAAAAGGAAGCTTTCGCAGATTAATAATATTGCGAAAGCTTCTTTGTATTTCTCAAGAGGGCTGCTTTTTATCATTATGCGAGCATTGACAACCAGTCCAATAAGTGGGAAGTTAATCTTATTATCAGCTCAGCAGGATGAATTAACTACCGTGGAGGGAGAGCTGTCAAATGAGAAATGAATGGGACAGATGTAAAGAGGGGAAGGCCTTCTGTCCGGGTGCCTTAGATAAATACGCCATGTTATTATGGCCAGTCTTTATCCTGTCTGCTGTCGCTGCGACTTTAATAAATTGGTATTCCGATTCTGCTCTGTTGCTCTCATTATATGCGACTCCGGTCGTTTTATTGGCGTTACTTCACCTTACTAATGGACGATTTGTACTGGTTGCTATATGTCTGCTGGGGTCCATCTATTTTATCAAACCGATTGATCCCGCGCTGATTGCGGTTACCGTATCCTATGTCGTTCTCATGCTGATCGTTAGGAGAGTCGTATCGATTTCCGAGCGACACTACTCCGGTAAAAATGCGCAAGAAGACATGCTAATGAACACGGTATATTCACTGGCGAAGACGATTGACGCCCGCGACCCTTACACGGCGGTTCATTCCAGCAATGTGGCGAATTACGCGCGCAGCATCGCTAAGGAAATGGGGCTTTCCCAGAAAGAAACGGATTCGATTTATTTGGCCGGTTTGATCCACGATATCGGAAAAATTGGCACTCCAGATCATATTTTGCAAAAAGAAAGCCGGCTGACCGAAGAAGAATACGAGATCATGAAAGAGCATTCGGAAAACGGCTACGAGATCATTAAGAACATGGAACGGCTGCAGGAGTTAGGTATAGCGGCCATGGTACGTCATCATCACGAACGGCCCGACGGCAAGGGATATCCCGCAGGCCTGCAAGGTGAGGCTATTCCACTTGGTGCGCGTATTCTAGGCGTTGCGGATGCTTATGATGCGATGACGACCAATCGTTCCTACAGACAGAAGCTGGCTATTGAAACGGCGGCCGGGGAATTACGCAAACATAGCGGAACGCAATTCGATCCAGCAGCAACGAGCGCATTGCTGACGGTTCTGATCCGCGAGGACAAGTTGCAGCCAGAGAAGCGGGGGATATTTACTCCCCAGGCTTCGTTCGTTAACGCTTAGGCGTGTGGAGAATGGATTGACTTTTTGCCGGTTCGTTAAGTATGATGTTAATAATTGGTTACACTATGAGAGGGGGCGTTCGACGTGTTAAGTGCATTTACTGCAAAATTCAACGAAAGCATGAACCGTTTGATTCGGCCTTCAATCATAAGAAAGGTTTCTCTTCTACTTGCTGTTGGCGACTAGCGTCATCTGTTCGTAGAAGGAGGGCTTATTCATGATTGTTATCTACACAGGCCGATTGCCTGTGTTTTTTTGTTTTTTTTAATCGAATATAGAAAGGACTGTTGTATGAATATATCAACAACCGTTACTAATAAACAATTAATAGATTTACTCTTGAATGTAGCTGTCGTTCGACCCGTATTTGTTTGGGGGGCGCCGGGGATCGGCAAGTCCTCGCTTGTACAGCAATTCGCTGAGATGGTCGGCTTACCGTGTGTATCTTTGCTAGGAAGCCAGTTAGCTCCAGAAGATTTAATTGGCGTACCTCAGATTGTGAACGGAAGAAGCCAATTCTGTCCACCGAGCATGATCGCTAGAGAAGAGCCTTATTGTCTGTTTCTCGACGAGCTTAATGCTTGCAACCATGAGGTTCAAAAGGCTTTTTACAGCTTGATTCTGGAGAAAAGAATCGGGGATTATGTATTACCGGCAGGATCGATTGTCATTGGTGCGGGAAATCGAGCTCAAGACAACGCAATCGTAAAGCCAATGTCGTCGGCACTAGTGAATCGGATGTTCCATGTTCAGTTGAAAGTCTCCTATCGAGAATGGCTAGAGTGGGCCTATCAGAACAATATCCATCCGTTGATTACGGATTATATTCAGACCAGACCGGATCATCTATGGGTTCAGCCGCCCAAGCACGAAGAACCTTTTTCTACTCCTCGCTCTTGGCATATGTTGAGTGATGCATTGAAGGAATATGGCGATGATCTTCAGGCCACAACCATTGAGATATTGGCTAATGGCTGTTTGTCTCCTCACCATGCGGTTCAGTTCAAAGCTTTCCATAAACAACTCGCGAATAAGTATCAACTAGCTTCCATCTTGGAAGGAGATGCGAATTGGCCATATCAGCCAGAAGACAGGGATGTGCTCTATTTCCTTGCCCAATCCTTCAGGTCCCAATTGATTAAAGAACTGCCTTCAGGCAAGGACATGGTGTCGGATCATCATAGGAAGCTGGCCCATCGCTCCAAAGCACTGATCAAAGAACTAAGCACGATCAGTCTGGAAATCGCTCAATTGGTAGTCGCCAAAAACGATGAAGACGAAGGATTGCCGGATTGGTTCTTGGTTGAAATCGTCCGTGACCTCCCTAGGCTTGTTCAGAAGAAGGAAAACGGCTGATGGCTAGAAAGAATATTGAAATGGATCCGGCGACCAAGCAGTTTAATGAAGGACTTGAATTTATTAACCGACATCCCATGTTTGCTCCACTCGCATCTCATGCCCAGTTTGTTCGTAAAGAAGGGAATCTGTGCCCTGATCAAGGGTGGGCCGTGGTTACGAAGAATGGTCAAATTCACATTCATCCTAAGAAAAGGGCGACATCACAGGAATGGATTTACATCTTGGCCCACTGCTTGCTTCACTTGGGTTTCGGCCATTTTCAGGAAAAGGAACGACAGGATCTATGGAATACAGCTTGTGATTCCTTCGTCGCCAAATTTCTATGGGATATGAAGTTGGGGAAGCCGCCAGCCGAGATGGATAGTGGTATTGATTATTCGGTTAAGTCAGAAGAGGAATTGTATCGCATTTTTCTAGAAAACGGCGTACCTAGCGGGTTAACTATTTTGGGAACTGCGGGACAAGGCTACTCGGACATGCACTTAAGATCACCTCAATCACACTGGGATCGAAAGGTGGATTGGCCGGATTGTTTCGGTAAAGGACTTGCGATGGCGGTTAGCAGCGCAGTAAAAGTAACAGCCGGCTATGAAGCATTCTTGGGTGCGGAAAAAGAAGCGCTAACGCAGGCACAAAAAGCGAAAAATTGGTTCATGAACAGCTATCCTCTTCTCGGAGCACTAGCAGCGGATTTTAAGATTATCGAAGATCCGCTCCTCTGCCAAAGGTTGTCCATCTCCATTGCTGCGGTTGATGTTGAAATGAAAGAAATCTATATGAACCCTGCTGCAGGCTTGGACGAACAGGAGAATCGTTTTGTTATGGCTCATGAGATTCTTCATGTTGGTCTTAGACATCATGCGAGAGCCGAGGGCCGCGATCCCTATCTGTGGAATGTCGCTTGCGATTATGTCATTAACCATTGGTTGATGGAAATGGGGTTGGGAGCATTTCCTCGTGTAGGAGGTCTGTTCGATCCTGAGTTGAAGGGATTGTCTGCAGAGACAATCTATGATCGTATCGTGACCGATATTAGACTTTATCGTAAATTGGCAACTTTTCGAGGAGTGGGACTTGGAGATATTATGGAGCCTCAAACCCCGGATTGGTGGAACCGCAAGGATGGGGCGTCACTCGACGAATTTTATCGTAGTGCTCTAAGCCAGGGGCTTGTGTATCATGAAGAGCAGAACCGGGGATTGTTGCCCGCCGGGCTAGTTGAAGAAATAAAAGCCTTGGCACAGCCGCCTATTGCTTGGGATGTCGAGCTAGCCAAATGGTTTGATCATTACTTTTCGCCGATTGAGAAGATTCGTACTTACGCAAGGGTCAGCCGCAGACAATCCTCTACGCCCGACATTCCAAGACCAAGATGGATTCCGAACGCGGGGGATGAAGAGGGGAGAACCTTCGGTGTTGTACTTGATACTTCAGGATCGATGGATAGCAAGCTGTTGGCCAAGGCATTAGGTGCTATCGCAAGCTACAGCATCTCCCGTGACGTTCCCTTGGTTCGGGTCCTGTTCTGCGATGCTGCGGTTTATGATCAAGGCTATATGGCTCCAGAAGACATCGCGGATCGAGTGGCTGTTAAGGGCAGAGGCGGCACGGTTATTCAGCCTGCCATCGATTTGTTGGAGACGGCGGAAGATTTTCCTCGAAAAGGACCATTGCTCATCATTACAGACGGCTACTGTGACAGGTTAACGATTCGGCGAGAGCATGCGTATATTTTACCTAAGGGTCAGCATTTGCCTTTTGTTCCGCGAGGGAAGGTTTTTCGGATCTAGAAATAAGGAGTTTGGGGATTTATAATATGGTATGATGTGGAAAAATATAAAGGGGATTATAAATTGAATCAGCGTCTATTTTTCCTAGATAACATACGAGTTTTCCTTACCATCCTGCTCGTAATATTCCATACCTCGATTGCTTACGGAGCGGCTGGGTCTTGGATCCTTGAAGACGTAGATAAAAGCGATGTGAATGCAACCGTCGCGCTGTTAACGATCTTTACCGCAGTATGTCAGTCTTTTTTCATGGGACTCTTCTTCTTTATTTCTTCTTATTTCTTCCCGACATCGTATGAGAAAAAAGGAGCTTTCCGGTTTCTTAGTGGGCGTCTTGTACGTCTAGGGATTCCTCTGCTCACTTATTATTTTGTGATAGGTCCAATGACGGTATGGTTTGCAAAATTTCGAGATCAACAGACATTAGTTCAGTTTTATAAGGATAACGTTTGGAGCTTTCGTTGGACTTTTTTTGGTCCTACTTGGTTTCTGGAAGCCTCTATTTACTTCACATTGTTGTATGTTCTGTTTCGATTCGTAATAAGAGATAGGTTTAAAATGAGATCGATGTTATTTCCAAACGGTAAGACATTAGTTGTAGTGGCGATTGTTCTTGGATTAATTGCATTTGTAGTACGTCTGATTTACCCGACTGGCACGGGGCCCTTGGAATTGCAGTTGGGTTACTTTCCATCCTATATTTTGCTATTCATTGCAGGTATCATCGCTCAAAAACAAAGATGGTTGGAACAAATTCCGGAGAAGTTACAACGGATTTGGAAGTGGGTCGCGATTGGTATGATTCCCGTTTTACCTCTCGGACTCATCTTAACCGGAGGATTAGAGGGAGACGTCCATTTCGAGGGCGGGTTTAACATTCAGGCATTGTTCTACGCGATGTGGGAGCCATTCATCTGTTTAGGAATTATTATATCCATGCTTTCTTTTTTCATAAGAAGATTCAATAAGACGAACGTATTATCTAAATGGTTATCTGAAAATGCTTATACGGTCTATTTGATTCACCCGCCGATTATTGTCGGATGGACACTCGCTTTTCATGGAATCGACTTACCAGCGATCATCAAATGGATCATAGTCTCAGCTCTTTCTATCGCCGTTTGTTTTATAGGTGCCAGCGTCATTCGAATGCTACCCTACGCAAGACGAGTGCTTTAGTAGGACGCATAACCACATCCGCATGAGGATGTGGTTTTTGATTTTGAGCAAGGGCGGGAGACAAAATGGAATATGAAAGACTTGTAGAACCGTATCGGAAGGAAATATTGGCTCATTGTTACCGAATGCTCGGGTCGGGAGAAGATGCGGAAGATGCCTTACAGGAAAGCATGCTCCGTGCTTGGAGAGGATTGGCCGATTTTGCAGGGCGCAGCTCCATTCGGACGTGGTTGTACAAGATTGCTACGAATACTTGCTTGGATAAGTTAGCAAAACGGACCCGGAGATTCATTGCCGTCGAGTACGGTCCGCCCGCAATTCCGGAAGATCCTTTAATGGCCCCGTTGCCCGAAACGGTGTGGATTGAGCCCTATCCGGACCGATTGCTCTTCGCGCAAGACATTAATACTTCGCCCGATGCCCGATACGAGCAGCGAGAGAGCGTCGAGCTCGCCTTCATCGCTGCCTACCAGTTGTTGTCGCCGCAGCAACGGGCAGTTCTTATCCTTCGGGAGGTGCTTGGCTTCTCCACGCAAGAAATCGCAGAGACGTTGGAGAAGAGCGTCGCATCCGTCAACAGTTTGCTTCAACGTGCAAGAGCAACGCTTGAACAGCGCCGTCCCGAGCTCAGTCAACAATCAATTATGCGATCGCTCGGCGAAGACAAGCTTCAAACAATCGTTAATGACTATATCGATGCTATGGAACGCGCAGACATTAAGGCGATTCTCGCGATGCTTACCGAAGACGCGACATGGTCGATGCCGCCGATCCCGAATTGGTATCACGGTCAGGAAGCGATCTCCCGTTTCCTGACGCTCAGGCCGTTCACCCTTCGATGGCGGCATATCCCTACCCGGGCTAATGGGCAACTCGCAGTCGGTTGTTATATGTGGAACACCCAAGAGAAAACGTACATCCCTTTTTGTTTAGATGTCCTTTCTTTGCGCGGGTCGCAAATCACCTCAGTAACAGGTTTCCTGAACGGTGCGCTGCTGGAGCGATTCGGGCTTCCCGAGCGATTATAGAGGTCCCGCGATGATTTTTAGTAAATTGGACGGTCTACATAAATATATCGGTTTTACTCTAATCGTTGAGGTGGTTAATTTGTTGTTAGAAAACAAAACGGCTGTTATTTACGGTGCAGGAGGCGCGGTTGGCGGAGCGGTAGCCCGCGCTTTTGCCAAGGAAGGCGCGAAAGTTTTTTTGACGGGGCACACGCTTGAAAAAGTAAATGTCATTAAGGAGGAGATTATTGCAGCCGGAGGTGAAGCATATGCCGCGCAAGTGGACGCGTTAAACAAAGAAGAAGTAGAAAATCATCTTGATCAAATCATCAGCCAATTCGGTCAAATCGATATTTCGTTCAATTTAATCGGATATCGTATTTGGATGGGAACGCCGCTTCTCGAGATGACGCAAGAGAAATTCCTCTCTCCGATCGAAACGGCGATGAGAACCCATTTTATCACAGCCACAGCTGCCGGTCGGCATATGGCTATCAAGGGTTCAGGCGTTATTTTGGCTCTGACTGCGCAATCATCCCGAATACCGGTCAACAAGCAAGGCGGATTTGGCGTAACAGAAGCGGCGATCGAAGCTTTGTGTCGCCAGTTGTCCGTCGAGCTGGGCCCACAAGGGGTACGCGTGGTCTGTTTGCGATCGGCGGGTTCGCCCGATACTCCCGGTGTGATGGCAGCGATGAAAAGACTTGCGGAAAAGGCCGGAATAACCTACGAGCAGATGTTGGAGAAAAACGCCGAGAGCACCATGCTTAAACGGATGCCGAGTTTGGCCGAAGTCGCGGATGTGGCCGTTCTCATGGCATCAGATCGCTCCAGAAGCATTACCGCTGCAGCTGTGAATGTGACTTGCGGCGCGTACGTGGATTAAACAAGGGTTGATAATAATGGGGTAACGATTGCAACCAATCCCTCAGCACGCGAATTTCTTGATAGTGAAAACCGTTTGCTTCTGAATGATAAGTTAGGGGAGGATCATATGAAGAATTTGGGCTCGATGAATGTGGATGTCATTACGTTGTTTGTAGAGGATTTGCAAGAAGCAATGGCGTTCTATGAAGGAGTTTTTGGATTTTCTTCCGTATATCAAGACGATGTTTCTGCTGTCTACAACTTCGGAAATATGAGCATTAATCTTCTGAATATATCCGAGGCACATGGACTGATTGGTCCTGGAAAAGTCGCAAGTCGAGAATCCGGATCTCGATTCCAATTCACGATTCGGGTGGATGATGTGAATGCCGTATGTAACGAGCTGCATACACGTGGCATTCCCCTTCTTAACGGTCCACTGGACCGGCCATGGGGAGTACGCACGGCTGCTTTCGCAGACCCGGCAGGACATGTCTGGGAGATCGCGCAGCAACTAAACTAATATAGAGAACCTTTAATAGTCAAACAATATTCATCACACTCCGGCAAATTGTGGTTTTACACAGCCACGGTTCGCCTCCACCATGTAAATCCACAACCGCATGAAAGGACCTCATCCCCAAACATCGGGTAATGAGGTCTTTTTACTTTCTATTTTGATTTCGAATACCGGACTTGGCGCAGTTACGTTATGTGTCACATAGGGTGCACACCTGCTATAATGGATAAAAGATAAGCCGCGCGTTGAAAGGGGTTTCAGATGCAATTGACAGACGGATTATTAAAGGTCAACGCCAAAAATCCCCCTTACGGCGATGTGTCTATAAGTTTCGGCCCGCAAACGTGGAACTACTTCGAACGGAGTCAAATCATCGGCCGATTGAAGCAATGGCAATCGATCGCCGATGCAGATTCCCGGCTGAGAGGAATCGAGGAGTGGAGCGAAACCGATAATCGGCTGGACGTCAGGCTGTCCCCGCTGCCGGACGGCTTCGTTTCGCTCGCCGACTTCGGCAGGGACGATTCGTTCTCCGACGCGGATAAAGCGAAGGCGTTCGCGTCGTTACTGGATACGCTCGGCTATTTGCACGCCAACCGTTTTTACATGGGATTTCTTCCGTCCGATATCGTATTCGTCCACCCCGAGTCGCTTCGGATCGTCTTAAGCGTGCAGCCGTTCACATCCGTTTACCCCTTTTTGAACTATTCTTTGCCCGACTATTCTTACGAATTGTTTTCTCCGTTCGGCCGGACCTATGCGATCCATCGGATTTCCGATTTTTACGCGGCGGGTAGCGTTATGCCGGAATTGTTCGGAGAACGGGTCCGGAACGAGGGTTTGCAAACGTTATATAAGCGATTGACGGACAAGCCCGACTATTTGTTCATCGAAGAAGCGGCTAACGACATTCGCGGCCTGTTCGAGTTGGATCGGACCGAGCGTTTGCCCGATCTGGGATCGGATCCGCACGCATGGCTGTACCCCGCGGAGCCGCCGATAACCGCGGAAAGCCAGTGGGTACTCCGGCGTTTTTTGCAAGCCGAGGGCGGTCAGCGAATTTCGATCTTTCACGAAGACGAGTCGCTCGTGGCGGAAACGTTGCGTTTCCATATGAACGAAGCGTTGGAGACGCAAATCTTCATTACGGTCAAATGCACGGACGTCCCTTTTTCCACGATTCAAGAAATGTTAAACCGTACGATCTACGGATTTATTAGAGCGCATGCCCCGGAGTACGAAATGCCGTTTTCGGGTTTGGCCAATCGGCTGCAGTTTTTGATTCAGCAATATTATTTCGGAAAAGCCGTTTTCGGGCTGTTCGTGGAATGGCTGCTGCATTTTTACGAGGAATTCATGGCCGTCGTCGGGGACAGAAACGTCTACATCGTTTTTGACGAATGCTCCGGCACGGATAAGGAATCTTTGGTCTTGTTCGACCGCGCATGGAATCGGAACAAGGAAAAAATGCCGCGATTGTTCATTATTTTTAGCGGAGCGGTGCCCGAGAACGATTATCTTTTCGCCGAAGATACTTATCGCGTGAAATTTCTCGGCAAAGAGGCGTCTTCCTATGCGGAGCTTATGCTCAGACAACTGCGCCGGGCCGACTCGCGCGCGCTGGCGCCTCTAGCCGAATGGCTGTCCGACAAAGAGACCGATCCGAAGCATACCCCGCCGATGCTGAAAGCTTTTATCGATCAGGGCTTGCTTTCCCTTTCCCGGGAAGGATGGACGACGGGAACGCTCACCGCTCCATTGGAAGGGACGAATCCGTATTCCATCTGCGCGGCGAAATTAAAGGCGCTAGACGACGAGGAGATGCGGATTCTCGCTTTGTTCTGCTGCTTGCCGACTCCGATTCGGGCATGGAACCTATTCAAAGCCAACGGCCTTCCTCTTGAAAGGCTGCTTTCGCTCATGCAACTCTTGGCGGAGCGCGGGCTTATTTTGCTATTCCATCAGAACAGCATCTTCGTGCCGAAGGAAATCAAAGAAATGATGGATCGCCTTCCGTACGTCGATTTGATGAACCAGGCCTATATGGACGCCTTTACCTATATGTCGGCGATTGAAAGCCCTTCCTCCCTTCGAATGCTGCGGCTCGCCCAAAAATCCGGTAATGACGAATGGGAATATACCGTCCTAATGCTTTACTTCAGGCGGCACCGCAAATCGCTCTCGTCCGAACAAATGAGAATGGCGTTGGAATGGCTGATCAATTTGAACTCGAAGTTGGGCCGGCGGGTCATGCCTAGTCTGTACAGGTTGATTTTGCCTGTGTACGACGGCTTTCGCGAATTGAAAAGGTGCGAGGAAACGTGCGAGGAGCTCGTTCGGCTCGGCATCCGGGACGGAGACCGCTTTAAGCTCATGTTTTATAAAATGATGCAGGACGAGCTGGATCTATCCGAGCACAAAGCGGAACTGCTCGATTACCTAAGGAGTCCCCGCCATAAGCTGAGCGATAAGCTCGACGCGATGTGCATTCTCGTGACGAACCGGAGCTTCTTGGAGCTAGAACCGCAAGATAAACAGTTCATTAAGGATTTTTACACGGAGCACATCTATCCAAACCGTCATCTGATCCAGCGTCGGGACTTTATTTACGTGTCCTACTACTTCATCGGCTTTATTTTCGATTATTACCCGGACCTTAACGATTGGAACATCGCGCTACTCAACAAACTGGAGTCCCTGCTGCATTACTTTCCGTATCCGGATTTGATCTTGCGCGTCTACAATATGTACATTCATCAGAAAAACTACAGCAAGGCGCGCCCGTATTTGGAAAAGGTTATCCACGGAGCAATCCAACTCGGAAATCCTTACTTTCTTGAAGTCGGACACATTAACGCCATGGAAATTTCCCTCCTGCTGGGAGAGATGACGGCGTTCCACTATCATCGGAACCGCGTCGGAGAAGTAAAGCGGAAAGATCTTCTCGAAGTGTATCGCGACGTCACCCGAATGTACGCGTGCGAGTGGAGAAACTGGGAGTTGGACGAGGAACTGGGCCGGGTTCCGGAGACGAGCGATTATGCCAAGACGAGGCTCGAGCTGAATCGGAGCTACGCCGCCTATCTCAAAGGAAGTCCGATACCCGATCCGGCTCACGTCGTGCAAGAGCCGCAAATCGCGATGTTCATCGAAGCGCTCAGATGCGTGGAAGACGGTCAAATAACGAAGGCTTGCACCCTGTTCCGGCAATGCAGCGGCGTTCGTTATTCCATGCTGGAAGGCTGGGCATATCGGGAAATGCTTCTCGTTATGCTGAGAGGGAATTCCGAATCCGCCGATATCAAAGTGGCTTTGCTTCGGTTTAAACGGTTCATCGAGACCGATGCCTTCCATATTTTTTGGCCGGATTATTACTACATTTCAGGAATCCATGCCCTTCGCGCGGGCGACCGAACGGAAGGGTTGCTTCTACTTCGCAGAGCGATCAACGGCTATTACATGATCCAAAAAGACGGTCGCTTCGAAGAAACGAAACAAGAGCTGGAAGCCTATCTCGTTCCGGAAGGTTTGCCGGCTTCTTGGGAACTGGCCGATGATCCGCACGTACGGCGGATTCTCGAGGAACGAAGAGACTATATCGAACGATCCTTGAATTATTTGACGACGATCCGGCTGTTCGATTACTTGCCCAATTCGTTAGACTTAACCAAAACGATGGACCGCGTGAATTTCGCCATCTTCGAATACTATCCTATCGTTTACGTAACGATCTCGTTCGACCTGTCTTTCAAAAAGTCGCGGGAATATTATTCGGCTTTCGGTCCCATTCACGGTCAAATGCTGGAACCTTACCGGCTTCAAGAGGGGCAATTGCAGAAGTTCAGCTTCACCTTGTTTTCCGAGAAAACCCAGTCCATTCGAATGGACGTCTTCATGAATCATCCGAAGGAAAACGATCAACTGGAGCAATTGCTTCAAATGATCAAGCCGCACATCGCGAATGCCGTGCTGAACGAGCAAATGATGATCGACGGCTTGACCGGGCTTTACACGCGGAAGAGTTTTATGGAGATGCTGGAGCAGGAAGTCGCGATCTTCAAAACCTACGGTCACGACCTTTCGCTCTTGATGATCGATTTGGACGATTTCCGCAAGGTAAACGAATTCGGTCACCACGTCGGAGACGCGGTTCTTCGGCAAGTCGCCGACTCGATCCGGTCGATGCTGGGGCAGCATGATATTGCCGGCCGATACGGTGGGGAAGAACTAGTCGTCATTTTGCCGAAAACGGACGGTAGGCATGCGCTTCTGATGGCTTCGGACATCCGCAAACAGATCGAATTGGAATTCGGCGGTCCGAGCAAGCCGTATCAAGTGACCGCAAGCATCGGAGTCGCCTCCATGGAGCTGTGCCATGCCGATTCGGCCGACGAGTTGATTCGTTGCGCGGACGCCGCGGAAATCCAAGCCAAGAAAACGGGCAAGAACAAGGTTGTCGCCGTTTGGGCGAATGCCTGACCATGTCAAACCGAGCTTATTGTACTCGCTGAAAAGGCCGCATCCCTGTGGAAGAGGGATGCGGCCTTTTGTGTCGGTGAAGAAAAAATCGATCGCCCTATGCTTCGATCCCCTCGAACGCCTGAACGAGATCTTGGATGAGCTCATCCGTGCTCTCTAGACCGATGTACAGCCGAACGAGCGTCCTTGCCGAACCCGGCCGGTTCGTCGGAACCGGATGCACCGTAACGAGACTCTCGTAGCCGCCCCAACTGACCCCGATCCGGAAGTAGCGGAGCCTCTCCGCCCAGCGGCGCATCGTCTCGAGCGGAATGTCCGTCTCGAATGAGAACAAGCTGCCGCTACCCGACATTTGCTTCGTCGCCAGCTCGTGCTGCGGATGCGAAGGCAAGCCCGGGTGGTTCATCTTCGCCACCAGCGGGTGCTTCTCCAGCCAAGCGGCGACTTCAAGCCCTTGCCGGTGATACTTCTCCATCCGCAGCGGAAGCGTGCGGAGGCCGCGCATGATGAGATTCGCGTTCGCCGGCGTCATTATGCCTCCGAGCAACATGAATTCGCCTTTGATGAGCGGTTTCATCAGCTCGGACCGGCCGATGACGGTGCCGCCTATCGCATCGCTGTGCCCGCTGACATATTTGGTTAGCGAATGCACGACGAGGTCGACCCCCATCTCAAGCGGGCGCTGATAACAGGGGGTCGCCCACGTGTTGTCGATAATCGTCCTCGCGTTGGCGCGCTTTGCGATTCCGACGATGGCCGGGATATCGAGGATGCTGAAGAACAAGCTCGTCGGGCTTTCCAGGTAGATCAGTCTCGTATTCTCGCGCATCGCCGCTTCAACCGCGCCGAGATCTTTGCCGTCGACGAAGGTCGTCTCGATATCGAATTTGGTCAAGTAGTTTCCCATAAACTGAACCGCGGGACCGTAGGCCTCGTTGATGCAGACGATATGATCGCCCGCGCGTACCACCGAAAGAATGGCCGCCGAGATCGAAGCCATGCCGGAGGCAAAGCAGCGCGCCTGTTCTCCGCCTTCAAGCTTTGCAAGCCGATGTTCCAGTTCCGTTACTGTCGGATTCGTTCCCCGGCTGTAGACGCTTGTCCCGATCTCGTCCTGCAGCGCTTCAAGAAAGCGATCGTAAGAATCGAAGGTGAACAAGCTGTTCTGGTAGATCGGCTTCGTAACCGCTCCGTGATGCTGTTCGTCATGAGGATCGTGCGCCACAATCGTCTGCGCTCCGGTTAAGCGATTAAGTGTCATACTTCCAATCCTTCTCTCATTTCCGATTTGAGTTGCATATCGCGTGTTCGGCTCAGCCCTTCTCGGCGCCTTGCGTCAAGCCTTGGACGATGAGTTTCTGACACAGTGCGAACAGAATCAGCGTCGGAACGACCGACAGCACCGTCGCGGCGGACATCGAGCCCCAGTCGACGTCGAATTTCGTGATGAAGCTGTTCATCGCGACCGGAATCGTCTTCAGCTTCTCGCTGTCGATCACCATGACGGAGAAGAACAACTCGTTCCAGTTTTGGACAAAGGAGAAGATGAAGGTGGCCGAGAGCCCCGGAAGCATCACCGGCATGATAACCCGGACCAGCGCCCCGAGCCGGGAGCATCCGTCGATCTGCGCCGCTTCCTCAAGGCTGGACGGTACCCTTTGGAAGAAGCCCTTCAGCATAATGGTGCTGAAAGGAATCGCCATCACCGTGTAGACGAGGGCAAGACCCGACAGGCTGTTGACCAGATTCAGCTTGGACATCATCAGGTACAGCGGTGCGAAGCCGATAAACGCCGGGATGACTTGCGTCAGGAAGAAGAAGAACATTACCTGACTGCTGCCCCGGAATTTGAATCTTGCCAGCACGTAACTGCTCAGCGTCGAGATGGTGAGCACGACCAGCGCCGCCCCGAGCGAGACGACCAAACTGTTGATAATGTAAATATGAAACTTCGTAATTTTGAAAATATTCTCGTAGTTCTCGAACGTTAACGTCTTCGGCCAATAATGAATCGGTAGGCTGAAAATGTCTTTCTTCGGCTTCAGCGAAGTAATGAGCATCCAGTACAACGGGAAGATAACGACGATAAGGAAAGCCGCCATGACGAGAATCCGGACGATTCTCTCTCCGGCCGATCGTTTGTCGGTCATCAGAAATCACCTGCCTTCTCATGCTTGGAGGCGGAGAAGTAGAAGAACATGAACAGGACGAGAAGAACCATCATGATGATGCCTACCGCGGCCGCTTGGCCGTACTCGCCGCCGTACAGAATCTTGTCCATCATAAATGTAGCGAGAATGTGCGTGCTTCCCGCGGGTCCTCCGTTCGTCATCGAATAGATGAGATCGGGGAAATTCGTGATCCAGATGACCCGCAGCATGACGGTGGTTAAGATCGTCGGCATAATATACGGAACCGTAATCAGGAACAGCTTCTGTAGCCGGTTCGTGCCGTCGACTGCAGCCGCCTCGTAGATTTCTTCTGGAACGGACTGTAGCGCCGCCAACAGCATGATCGCGAAGAAGGCGATGCCATACCAGACGTTCGCGACGATGACGGCGAACATGCCCCATGAAGGCGAGGACAAGAAGGCGATCGGCATGTCGATGATGCCGATCTTGATGAGCAGGTCGTTAATGACGCCGATCTGGCCATTAAACAGCCAGCGCCAGATGAGACCGATCAGGAAGCCGGACATCGCCCAAGGGAAGAAGATCATGCCCTGGTAAACGCCTCTGCCGAAGAACTGCTTCCGTAGCAGAAGCGCAATGCCGAAGCCGATCACGAATTGCAACACCAACGAGACAACGACCCAATAGAAGCTGTTCTTCAAGGCGAGCAAGAAGTTGTCGCTCTTCAGCACCTCTTTGAAATTGTCGAAGCCGATAAAATGCACGTTCGTCAAATCGAACAACGTATAATTCTGGAAGGCCATGACGATGCCGCGAAGCATCGGATAATACGTGAATCCAAGAACCAGCACGATGGCCGGCGCCAGACAGCCCAAGATGAACCATAGGGCGGATGCCGACTTGCGGGACGACTTGCTCGTTGTGGCTTGCGTAGACACCGGCGCACACCTCCAATTGTATCGGGGGATAAAAGGGCGGATGAGCAGCGCAAAGCTCTGCTCATCCGCGTCAAGTTATGGCCGACTCGGGGTCGGGTTAAGTCGATTGGCACATTAGCGGTCTTGCGGTCATTGGCGATGGATTAGCCTTTGTCGTTTGCCTTTTCCTTCTTCCAGAACTCATCGAATTCCTTGGCGAAGTCGGCAGCGCCGGTGCGTCCCATGATGAAGGCTTGTCCCTTCTCGGTGCCGTTCTTCTTATAGAGAGCATAGCCTTGATAGTTAGTGAACGGCTTAACGCCGACGTACTTCTCCGGCTGTTTGCCCATCTCGATGTACGGAGCATAAGCACCGGTCTTGAAAAATTCGTCGCTGCCAGCCGTCGTATGAATCGGAATAACACCCGACGTCTTCGCGAACTTCAGGTTCTGCTCCGGCGAGGACAGGAAGGAGATCAACTTCCAAGCTTCTTCTTTATGCTCGGAGTAATTCGTCATGCCCCATCCGGCTGCGCCGAGCACGAAATGGGAGACGCCGCTCGGACCGGTCGGCAGCGGTGCCGTGCCCCATTGGCTTGCATCCAGGCTGGTGGCGACCGTATCGATCGTGTCGGGATCTTGGATCAGCATGGCCGTTGTACCGCTCGTGAAGCCTTGAACCTGCTCGGCGAATGCCCAGTTCGCGGAGTCCGGCGGAGAGACTTCCTTATAGATCTTCTTGAGCATTTCGAGCGCATCCACCGCGCCTGGCGTCGAGAAGATGCTCGAGCCGTCATTGTTAAAGACCGAATCCTTCGGATTGACGTTGCTGCCGTTATAGTCCTGCACGATCTGCGTGATGTATTGTTCGCCGCCGGCGCCGCCGCGGTAGGAGTAGCCATATTTATTCTTCGCAGGGTCGGTCAACTTCTTGCCGACTTCATAAAGCTCCTCCCACGTTTTCGGCACTTCCAGCCCCTTCTCGGCGAAGAGATCCTTCCGGTAGAACAGCTGGCGTTGATAGATGCCGTACGGGATGTAGTAAGCCTTATTGTCAACGTCCTTCGCCATCGTCAGCGCGCCCGGCGTCAGCGTTCCGTAGTCCGGCCACTGCGACGCGTAAGAGTCCAGGTTCTCCAGGTAGCCGTTATTGACGAACTGCTTGACCGTAATGTCGCGAACCTCGAGGATGTCGAGCGTCTGCTTCGCGCTGAGCATCGTGTTGATCTTGTTGTCAGCGCTTTCAAGCGGCGGAGTAATCAACTCAACCGTAATGTTCGGGTTCTGCGCTTCGAATTCCTTGATCGACTGCTGCAGGAACTCGGTACGCTTCGGGCTGGACAAGCTCTCGATCATCGTCAGCTTGACCTTCTGAACTCCTTTGGATGCGCTTTCTTTCGCGCCGTTACTGCTACTGTCGTTGCTGCCGCAAGCGGCGAGCATGGAGATGAGAACCGGGACCGCTACAAAACCTGCTGCTTTCTTCATGTTCAACATGAATGATGCCCCCTTAAAATAATGGTGTGTGCAGTATCTCTCTAGCCATCAGCCTATCTACCTATCTGATAGGATGATACTAGCATAGATATAAAAAATCTGTCAAGAAAGGTTGTGACCTTTGCCGACAGATTTTATATTGTGCATTGCACTCTATTAAATGGGGAGGAGGGTTGAAAGGAATCCCTTTACTTGATTTGCGCGGTCGCGTTCTGAATCCCTTGCTCGACCAAGTCCATAATGATATTGAATTCGGCGCGCGCCTTCGCGGGATCCTTGCTCTTAATCGCTTCCCCCAGCGTGAAGTGATATTCGTACGTGTCTTCGAAGATGTCGGCTTTGCCGAACGGGTACTGCCAGAAATGCTCCATCATCTCCCACATCGAGCCGATCACGCTCTCCAGAACCGGATTGCCGGAGGCCTTGTAGATCGCCTGGTGAAATCTCATGTCGATTTGCGACTTGTCGGCATTGATGGCTTTCAGCCGCTTCATCTCGCCTAGGCAATAATCCATCTCCGCGATATCCTCGGGGGTCGCCCGGAACGCCGCCAGCTCTACGCACTGGCCTTCGACCGCGCGTCGCACCTCGCTCACGTGCAACAACATCGTCTTGAAGTCCTCCACCTTGACCTTGGCGAAGAGCCGATAGGTTTCGACGTCGCGTACGTAGATGCCTTTGCCGTTGACGATCTCGATCATCTCCAGCGCTTCCAGATAGCGAAGCGCTTCCCGCATGGACGATCGGCCGACCTGCATCATCTCGCATAGCTCCTCGAGAGGCGGAAGTTTGTCTCCTTCCTTCAGGCCGGCATTCTCGATGTAAGACTGAAGCTCCTTAGCCGCAAGCTCATGCACGAGCACTCTCTTAACCGGTTTCATCCCAGACCTCGTCCTCTCCTACACAGCTATCAGATAGGTTAAATAATAGAGGATCAATCCTTGCACTGTCAATTGATTTCCAACTCCGTGTTTTTTGAAATTTGCGGGGGATTGCAATTTTTTGCGCGTTTCAGGTTCGCGTTCAGAGGTATGATCGATACATGTTAGCGCGAGGCATTTTGACATTTTGACAACAAGGAGGCAACAGCGATTGTTAGAAGTACTTGTCGGTATATTACTTGGGGTCGCGTCGATCTTACTAACGCGCAAAGTTAATAGATTAAGTTGGCTCTACTCGGCCGTTGTCATTTCACTTCCCCTCATCTACGTAACCTTCGCTCTCGTCGCTGCGGACTACGCCGCGGTTGCAATGGAGTTACTATGGGGAGCGCCTTTTATTATCGGAGGAGCGGCGTGCCTGTTATTCCGCGTGGAGATGCCAGCTAGAATCGTCGGGATTCTTTGGTTAGCTCATGCGGTGTTCGATGTCGTGCACGATAGATTATTCGTCAATCCCGGCGTTCCACAATGGTATCCGTTGTTTTGCGCTGCAGTTGACGTTGTGATCGGAGGGTATTTAATGCGGTTTGCATCACGCCTTCACCATTAAAAACCACAACCACACGAGGTTGTGGTTTTTTTTGAACAACGTTAGTTGCTGCCGGCTTTTGCGCGGAGTACGCAATTATTTGCGGGGAGGCGTTCATCGTTTGCGCGTTGCGAGTTCCCATGCCCTTGTATGATCGATACATCAGAATTCGAGGAGGAAATAAGAAAATGAAGAAGGTATTGCTGCGTATAGCTGTTTATTTATTGACTTTCGTCGTAATTGTGGGGGGAGTCGGGTTTTACGGCTTTACTAGCCATAAGAAAGATTTTTACTATAACGTCCGCCATGAACCGGTTCCTTCGCTGCAAGGCGATCTGCCTATCCCCAAATACGACCCTAATAAACCTACGGTGGCGGTCGTGTTAGCGGATTTGCCGACTGCAACCGAAGACTTTGACTTTCTTATTCCTTACGCGCTGCTTTCTATGACGGATGCTTATAATGTCTATGCCGTAGCGCCGGATAAAAACGCGAAGACTTTATCGGGCGGACTGGATGTCATCCCGCATTACTCTTATGACGAGCTGGATAACCTGTTGCAAAAAAGCCCTGATATTATCGCGGTCCCTTATATGCCTCTAGTTAGCGAACAGAAATATAAACCGACCCGCGAATGGATTCAGAAGCATTCCGGCAATAAGACCACTACGATCTTAAGCATTTGCGGCGGGTCGGTCAATCTTGCCGAAGCAGGCGTGTTAAAAGGGAAATCGGCCACCTCGCACTGGCAATGGTTACCGATCTTAACGGACCAATATAAGGATACGCAATGGAAAGATGACGTGCGATACGTTCAAGACGGAAATACCTTGACTTCAGCCGGCCAAAGCGCAGGCATCGATGCCGTGCTTCACTTGATTTCTCAGCAATTGGGCGAACCGATGGCAGCGAAAATAGCCAAGGAGATGAGTTATCCTTCGTACCAGTTCGTTCAAAATCCCAAGGTGGATCGTCCTTTTCACACGGATATCAAATTGGCGACCTATTGGCTAAATATTGGTTTCCATTGGAATAAGAAACAGACGGGCGTACTTCTATACGAAGGAATGGAAGAACTGGCTTTATCTTCGGTATTCGATTCCTACGGGGACACCGGAACGACGCAACTCTTGACCGTTTCGAGTTCGGATACGCCGATTACGACGAAACATCATCTTAATTTATTGGCAAGGCATCAAATTGCGAAGGCTCCAAAGTTGGACAAAATGATCGTCCCGGGCGGAGACGCCAAAACTCTTGCAGCAACAGAGCTAGAGCTTTGGAATGAAAAAGGAAAAGCGAAAGAGACCCTCCTTATTCACAGCGATGCACCGAACAGATACGTTTTCGAAGCGCCGTTGGAAGATCTAGCGAAACAGGAAGACCTTTTAACCGCCAAGCACGCGATTAAACGATTTGAATATCGTGCCGACGGCATTCATCTTGAGGGCAGACAATTGCCGCTTGGAACATATATTCATTTGCTGTTAACCGTTTTACTGGCTTTGCTCGTAGCTTTCGCAATCGATAGACGATTCATTATGAAGAAAAAAAGTTTACAAAGTCCAGCAAAATAGATAAAGAGTTGCAAATCCACAGCCGCCCTAGGTTGTGGATTTGCATTTTGCGCGGCGTACGCAATAATTTGCGGGGAAGCGTTCATCGTTTGCGCGTTCGCCCGTGACGTTCCGTCTTATGATGATCTCATAAGGAACAGGAATAGAATTTCCAACAACGGAGGACGGATAAAATGATTAAGCTTGAAAAAGTAACCAAAGAATTCGCTTCGGAGGCGGGGAAATTCACGGCGTTGAAACCAAACGACATTCACATCCGAAAAGGAGAGTTTATTGCCATCATGGGGCCAAGCGGATCGGGGAAAAGCACCTTGTTGCAATTGATCGGAGGTCTCGACCTTCCAAGCTCCGGCAGCATTACCGTAGACGGCGTAAAGCTGAACGATCTTAACGAAAAAGAAAGAACGCTGTTTCGCCGGACGAAAGTGGGTTTCGTGTTTCAAAACTATCAGTTGCTGCCCATGATGACCGTTGCGGAAAACGTCGCACTCTCGCTCGCGGCCAACAAGACGCCCAAAGCCGAAATGAATTCGAGAGTAATAAGCTTACTGCAGGACGTTAATCTGGAGGACAAACAAAGAAACTTCCCCTCCCAATTAAGCGGAGGACAGCAGCAGCGCGTGGCCATCGCAAGAGCGCTGGCGATGAAACCCCGGCTCATTCTTGCCGATGAGCCCACCGGGAATCTCGATCGGAAAAACGGCGAGGACGTTCTCCAGCTCTTATCCCGACTGAACAAAGAGGAGCAAATGACCATCGTCATGGTCACGCATGATCGGCAAGCCGCGAAGAAGGCGGATCGGATCATCCTGATTCGAGACGGAGAAGTGGTACAGGGCGGCGTGGAAGGCGAGGACCTTTTATGAGCCTTTGGCAGAACGCATGGCGTAATTTAATGCGCCGCAAGCTCCGTACGCTGTTAACCTTCGTTTCCATCGTCATCGGGGTAAGCGCCACGTTTGGAGTTATCGCTTCCGTGGATACGGCCAAGCGGGCGTTTCCCCTCTATTTGAAGGAAGCGTTTGGCAAAGCGGACTTTACCGTTTCCGGTACGGAAGCTTATTTCCCGGAAGAAGTGCATAAAGAGATTCTGAACCTGCCGAATGTGGATGCTGTCGCGGTTCTTAAACAAAGCGCCAGATTACGGTGGGAACAAAAAGGAATTTCTGCGATCGAGAAAAGAGTCGACCTAAGCGGGTACAGCAATCTGGATACCCCGCTTACCGCATTTAAGGTAACCGAAGGAAATCTAACGTCGGGCGGCGCCGTAATTACGGACAGAACGGCAGCCGTCTGGAAGGTCTCCGTAGGCGATACTCTTTCCATCGACACGGATAGCGGAACCAAAGAGATAAAAGTTTCCGCGATCGTCAAATATACTTCGGACCTGATGGGGCCATCCAGTTGGATGATGGCCAAATACCATCCCTGGTCGATAGCGGTACCCCTGAAGCTGGTCCAGGATTGGTTCGGTTTACCCGGCAAAATCGAAACCGTGCAAATCAAGTCCCAAACCAGCCCCGAGGCCGTGCAACAGCAAGCGGACGAACGGATCAAACGTTACGGAAATATTTATCTCCAGCCGGTCGTCATCGATTTCGATACCGAAGCCGGCGGAATAAACACTTTTTACCTCGCGCTCTATATTGCCGGATTTCTGGGAATCGCCTTAAGCGCTTTTGTAATCTTCAACTCCCTGTTCGTAAGCATTAAAGAGCGGAAGAACGAATTTGCCGCCCTTAAGACGATCGGATATACGACTATGCAGCTGCAGGCGTTAGTCTTGTCCGAGGTCATTCTGCTCGCTGTAGTCGGAACCGCTGCGGGATTAGCTGTAGGTTACGGGTTTGCTTACCTGCTTAAAGCCGTCATCTTCATGTTGTTCGGTCTGTTGAACGGGGGGAGCATGCTGCTGGGCAAAGGGTTTGCGGTATCGGCTCTTGCCGGCATTCTGGTGCCGATTGCCGCCGCCCTCTACCCGATCCGTCAAGCCGGAAAGGTTAGCGTTATTCAGGCTTTGAAAGAAGACGCGTCCGTATCTTCCTCTTTTAAGAAGTGGCAAGGCATCGCGGGCGTGGTCCTGATCGCGTCGGCTTTTTTCATCAAGCATCTGCTTCTGGTTGTTCCGATATTGATCGGCGTGGCCATGGTGTATCCCTATTTGTTTCAAATGTTCGTTGCGATGCTTAGGCCGATCTATGGATCGACGTTCGGTTTCAGCGGTAAAGTGGCGGCAAGCAATCTGGGCCGAAACTTAGGCCGTACCTCGATGACTTCCGTCATCCTGTGTCTGGGAATCGCCATGATCGTTTTGATGAGCTCTTTGAACTCCGCGCTGGTCCAGTCGTACGAGAAAGTCATTTACTCTTCCTATGGCGGTAACCTGGACGTCATGCTGCACCATATTGAGAAAACGGATTTGGAGGACCTAAAGCGCATAAAAGGCGTAAAGGATGCCCAGACGTATCGCGTGCATGACGCGATTTGGACGCTGGACGGGCAAAAACGCAAGCTCCCCGTGTACGGAGTAGGGGCAGAGTGGATAGACCGCTTTCCTCTATACGCGGTAACAGGCAAAAAGCGAAGCGAGTTAATCGAAGATTTGGGTCCTAACGAAATCTTGATGTCCAAGATCGCTTACGGAATTTGGGGCGGTAAAGTCGGAGACCAGATTGAACTGGGGACGCTGCATGGTACGCAATCCTTCAAAGTGGCTGCCATTGTTCAGTCCATGAAAAACGGCGGGTACGGCATTTATATGAAGGAAGACGCCTTTATCGCCAGCTTCGGGCCGAAATACGAGAAAAATGCCTTAGTTCTGAAAGAGGAAGGCACAAGCCCGCTGGAATTGAGGGAACGGATTTTCGATCAATTCGGCGTCCGAATTATGAAAATGTTCGGCCCGGAGGACTGGGTATCCATTGTCGGATCCGCCTATACAGGTTCTTTCGCCATTATCGATTTGCTGATCATTCTTTCGGTCATCATCTCGGGAATCGGAATTACGAACACGCTGCTTATGAATATTATGGAGCGCGTTCGCGAGCTCGGCATGATGCGCGCGGTCGGCGTGACTCGCGGCCAATTGATACGGATGGTGATGCTGGAAGGGTTCGGAATCGGATTGGCGGCAACCGTGGTCGGTTGCGTGTTCGGAATTCTATTAATTTATTTGACGTCAACGTTCCTGGAGGTTAACTCCTTAACCTATCAATTCGGGATACCGATCGGAATCATGCTGATTATTGTTTCGTTCGGAATACTGATCAGCTTAGTATCCAGCTTTACGCCGGCTTCCAGAGCCGCAAAAACACGATTGAGCGAGGCGCTTCGTTATGAATAAATCCATTATGCTCGTCATTTTGATGTCCGTATTTTTGTCCGCTTGCGGATCGAATTCATCCTGGGAAAAAGAGGAGGTGTCCGTCGTCAGCGATCGGATCATGGCCGACAACGTAGAGGCGGTATGGACGCTTGAGCAAGATCAAGCGTCCGCGGCAAGCACATTCATCCGGCTCAAGATCAACAAAGAAGATGGTAAACCGATCGAAGAGTTCGATGTTAATCATGAGAAGCTGCTGCACTTGATCGTAATCAGTAAAGATCTAGCTTATTTTCATCACATTCACCCGGAATACAAAGGCAATGGCGTTTTCGAAATCTCCAATGACTTTCCGTCCGGCGGCGAATACAAGCTGATTGCTGATTTTAAGCCGACCGGAGGGGACGCGATGACGAAGATGGAATGGGTTCGCGTCGAGGGGAGTCCTGCGGAGCCGGTTCCGGTTGTTCCGGATGCCGATTTGGACAAAGTTTTCGAAGGTAAACGGGTTAAGCTTACGATCGATAATCTCGAGGCAAAGAAGGATACGACTCTTACTTTCGCTTTCAAGGACGAGAAAACGGGCGAGCCGATTACGGATTTGGAACCGTATTTGGGGGCCATCGGGCATGTCGTGGTTTTATCGGAGGATGGAAACCGGTATATCCATGTTCATGCCGATGATGACCAGGGCTCCGGTCCCGAGGCCAGCTTCGAGACGGAATTTCCCAAGAGCGGGATCTACAAGATATGGGGACAATTCCAGAAAGACAATAAAGTATTTACGGTGTCCTACGTGGTGAATGTAAAGTGAAAATAGGAAGGGAAAAAGAAAATGAATTTGAATCCTTATGTTGCAGAGAAGTTGATGGAATATAGGCAAGCCGAAATGAATGCGGCATCGAGAATAGCTTGGACGTGGACCGATATAAATAAGAAAGATTTACATGTAGTCGGCAAGCGAAGCTTCAAGCAGATTTCCAAGTAAATGGCCGGCATCACTCTCCTCAAGCCCTGCATTTTTTGCGGGGCTCTTCATTTTTTTGCGTGATTGAAATCCAGGATTTTCGCTATAATCGAGTTAGAAGTCGGGATGATTGAAGAGGAGATAAGCCTATGATTGAAAATCGAACGGATATCCGGGCATACGACAGAGAAGAAATGTATCGGATCGTGGCGGAGAACACCATGGACACGATTGTTCTGGTCGACAGTGAAGCTATTGTTCGCTATGTCTCCCCTTCCATTCATGCCTTGACCGGATACAGCGTAGAAGAGTATGAGGGGATGGATGCTTTCGGTCTGATCGTGCCGGAAGATCGGGGTCGAATACGCGAGTGGCTGATGAAAGCCATTGAAACCAAAACTCCCGTCGACGTGGATTACCGGATTCTTCATACCGATGGAGGATTGGTTTATGTAGAGACGAGAGTAAAGCCTGTTCTGGATGCCGACAACCTCGTCAAATACGTTGTCGCGGTTGTCCGTGACGTAACCAGGCGCAAACAAACCGAACAGTTGCTGGAGAACATTCTTGAGAACGTGAATGCCCTCGTTTGGTCAACGGACAAGGATTTTTCGCGCCATCATTACTTCGCGGGGAATACGGAGAAGATCTGCAGCATTCCCAAGGAGGAAATCGTCGAGAGGCCGATTCGGATCCATGACTCTATCCATCCGGAGGATAACGACTCGCTTATGGGCGAAGTCAAGCAGATGCTAGACAAGGGAGTGCCGGTCCGGAAGGAATTTCGCTGGGTTCATATTCCCGAAGAAATCAAATGGGGGCAGTTGATCGTTCACCCCCATCAGGACGGATTGGGCAACGTGGAGAGACTGGACGGCATCATTCTGGACATCAACGAGAAAAAACGAGCGGAGTTGGCGCTCGAAGAGAGCGAGCAGCGGTATAAATCGCTGTTCGAGCACAATTTGGACGGGGTCTTCTCGATCGAGTTGAAGAACCTGCATTTTGTCAATGCAAATGAGGCGTTCGAACGGACCACCGGAATCGAGATGAGCAAGCTGACGGACCGGTGCTTCATCGGTCTGATCCATGATGAGGACCATCCGTCCGTTTTTAGGACGCTTTTGGAGGTCATGCAGCAAGGAGAACCGAGGGACATCGAATGCAGGCTTGCGAGGATGGATCGCGGCGAGCGGATCGTCAGTATCACCTTCGTTCCCATTTTTCTGTCCGACAAACTTAACGGCGTTCACGGCATACTCAAAGATATCACCAAGCGGAAGCAGGAGGAGCGGGACCTGGTCCGCAGCGAAGAGCGCTCCAAATTCCTGCAGATGAGCTTGAACCGGCTGTCGAGCGATCTGGGGAACGTCATGAAGGTGGCGGAACTGGAAAAGCGGCTAAGCGATGAAGTGCGAAGCGTGCTTCCGATGGCGATTGTCAGGATAGAAGAAGGCTTGGATGCGCAGACACTCGGTGACCGTCACGTTGCGGATCGCATTCGGATCCGCATCGGCGAGAAGCCGCAGCCTGTCTATCTGTGCATCGAGATTAGCGAGCCGCTTGCCAAGATCGAAGCGGAATGGCTGGATACCGCCGTTCATTACGTGAAAATTCTGTACGATAACCTTCATCGGACGGAAGATCTGATGAAACGGCTCGAATACTTGGTTGGAACCAACGAGACGCCGAAATGGATGCTGCGGCTTCTGTTCAGATTGTCGGAGAAGGAACGGGCCGCCCTCTCCAGCGACCTGCACGACTCGGTGCTGCAGGACCTTATCATCTGGTATAGGAAGCTGGAGTCGCTTCGCTCGGCCAACAAGTTCGGCAACAATGCGCAGGCGGAACTGGTTCAGATCGAGAATGGCCTGCTCGATGCCATTCATCAAATTCGAATTACGTGCAACGAGCTTCGTCCTCCTTTTCTGCTGAAAATGGGGTTGGTCGAATCGCTCAAAAGCTTGTTCGAATATGCCCGCATGTTCTCCAATTACGAGATCGAGTTTGTTGCCGGAGAGCTGGACGCGCCGTTGCATGAAGATCAAATTCTTGGGGTATACCGGATCGTGCAGGAGCTGCTGAACAATGCCTCCAAGCATTCGCGGGCAAACCGAGTGGCCATGTCGCTAGAGGACGGCGGAGATCACATTCGCTTCCGATATGCGGATGACGGTGTCGGGATCGACTTGGCGGGACTCGAAAGCTCTTATCAACATATGGGGATCGCGGGAATCGAGAAGCGGGTTTTGAGCTTGGAAGGGGAAGTGGACGTTCAATCCGCTCCGGGCCAGGGGTTTCATGTGACCGTAACATTTCCCAAACAAACGTCGGAAAGGTGAGAAAAATGAACATTTTATTGGTCGACGACCATCGCTCGGTCGTCGAGGGAACCAAAATGCTGATCGAATCGGAACCGGATATCCATGTCACGATCGAGACGGACGTCTACTGCGTACCGGATCTGGTTAGGCTCAAGAAATTCGACGTTATTCTTCTGGATTTGTACATGCCGAATATCAACGGCGCGGACCTCGCGCGCAAATTGCTCGATTACGTTCCGGATGCGATCATTCTCATCTATTCGGGGTTCGAGATTGCCCCGCATTTCAATCTGCTGATGGAGTCGGGCGTCTCCGGGTTTATCTCCAAAACCTCGGCCCGCGACGAGTTGATTCAGGCCATTCGCTGTGCGGCGAGGAAGCAGGCGATTATCCCGATGCAGCTGCTTCGGCAGCTAAGGCGCCAAGAAATCACGGTGCAGGGCGAATCGGATCATGAACCGACGACGATCAGTCAAGAGGAGGATCGACTCCTTCGCGAATTGGCGAAAGGAAAGAGCAACAAGGAAATTTCCCAAACCCTCATGGTCAGCCAACGCTCTCTGGAATATAATCTGACGGAATTGTTCCAGAAGCTGCATGTCAACTCTCGGGTGGACGTTATCAAGAAGGCGAAAAGCCTGGGGATTCTCCCCACCGAGGATTTATATTGATCAGACAGAGGCCGGTGCGAACCGGCCTCTTTTTTATTGTCGGGACGAATGCGCGGAAGCCGCAAAATATTGCGGGAACGGCCGCGAGATTTGCGCGTCGGCAGGGACTGCGCCGCTCTAAGATAAAGGCATATCAGTTGAAGGTGCCGAAAAAGAGATGAGGAGCGTAACTTATGGGAGTCCTGCCACCGTTCAAACCGTATGTCAAGAAACAGAAGGGGCTTTATTTGCTGGGCTTTGCCGGCAGCGTCTTTCGATTTTTGATTCCCCTTTCCGTGCCGGTCGTCATCAAATACGTTTTTGACGAGCTGCTGCAGAATGCCTCCGTTCCGAATGGGGATAAAGTGCGGCAGCTGCTGTTCATCACGGCGATCGTGCTTGCGGTTTTTTTCTTGGTCCGGGGACCTATGGAGTATGTCAGGCAGTACTTCCTGCACAGGGCGAATAACAATATCATCAAAGAGCTTCGCACGGACGCGTTCCGCAAGATCTATACATTGGATGCAAAATATTTAACGGACAACAAAAGCGGGGAAATCGGCACGCGGTTTTTCGACGACATCGAGAAAATCAGAGGTTACATGACCGCGGTTTTCTCGAACATTTGGATTGAGCTGACCGTGCTCGCCTTTGTCGTCGGGATCATGTTCTCGTTACATTTCGAGCTCAGTCTGCTCGCGGTCATGCTAGTAAGCATGCAGTTCGTTTTGGCGCATTTCTTTTCGAAACGGTTGAAAAGCACGACTCAGCAAATGATGAACTACCGCTCCGTTCTGAACGGGTTTATTTTCGAGAAGATCCAAGGTGCCTTTCTGGCCAAATTATTTGCTTCCGAGAAAAAAGACAAGGAGGAGCTGAACGGGCATCTGGCTCGGTATGAGCATTTTACCGACCGCCAAGCCCGAATCAATGCTCTATCCCTGTCGGCGGTTAATGTGCTGAGCGACGCCATTCCCTTCGTGGTTGTGTTGGCCGGCAGCCTTTTCGTCATCGACGGCAACCTAACGTTAGGCGCCTTAATTGCTTTCTTTGCCTACGTGGACCGGATGAGAAGCCCCGTGTCCGCGCTCGTTCAAGCCTTCCCGGCGATAACGGAAGGGAACGTTGCGCTTCGGAGAGTGTTCGACTTTATGGATACGCCCGTCTCGATAAAAGAAACGGAGTTTCCGCGTACGATCAACGAGGTTGCCGACTCGATTACGTTTCGGAAGGTGTCCTTTTCCTATCGGCCCGACCGGGAACTCATTAAGGACTTGTCGTTTACTTTGCGGAAAGGGAAAACCTATGCCTTCGTAGGAGAAAGCGGGGGCGGGAAGAGTACGATCCTGCAGCTTCTGACTCGTATGTATGATCCGGATGGCGGCGAAATTCTCATAGACGGCGTAAATATGAAGGAGCTTTCCATATCCGGTATGCGAGAGCAAATCGGCATCGTGACGCAGGACAGCTTTCTCTACAGCTCTTCGGTCATAGACAATATTCGAATGGGATCGCTTGAAGCGGAGGATGCGGAAGTGTTCGCGGCAGCTCGGAAAGCTTATGCGCATGATTTTATTTGCGCTTTGCCCAATGGGTATGAAACCGAGCTCGGCGAGAGAGGCGTCAAGCTGTCCGGAGGACAAAAGCAGCGAATTGCCTTGGCTCGCGTTTTTCTAAAAAATCCTTCGGTAATTCTTCTGGACGAGGCGACTAGCGCCTTGGATAACGAAAGCGAAAAGCTGGTCCACCAGTCGATTCAGGAGGTAAGCCGGGACAAAACCGTGATTATGGTCGCGCATAGGCTCTCGACGGTTATCCATGCGGATAGGATATTCGTAATGAGGCAAGGAAGGATCATCGAGAGCGGATGCCATAATGATTTGTTGACAGCGGACAAATACTACAAAGCTCTTTATACGGAACAGAATTCGACGGATATGTCGGTTGCCTAGCAACCGCGCCCCAAATGAAGGCATCAAATCAAAAACGAAGCTATTTTATTCCCTTTCCCTGCGCGGTAAAGTGGGTGATGCAAGCGAGAAACCGCTATCATCTCCTACTGGAGATCTGCGAGCGGAAGGGGAATTTTATTTGGCTAATGGGATAGGTCAAGTGCCGGGCGCAAACGGTCTTAAGGAGGGCTACGCGTGATCCAAATTCGCTCGGACTATGCAGGCGGCAATATTAAGGTAATTTCCCAGGATGAAGTCGTGAGACTGGAGCAGGACATCCGCGATTCCGTCAATTGGTGGTTTTACTGGAATTTCTGCGTCCGTTGCGAAGAAGAAAGAGAAATCGTCTTCGAATTCACGAATGGCGAAGTGCTAGGACCGTGGGGACCAGCTTACAGTACGGATGGAGTGAACTGGGTATGGCTCGGAGAACAAAGTTTACTAAATTCCAAATCATTTGTTTACCGATTCGTTTCGACTCACCCCGAAGTTTATTTCGCATTTTCGCTGCCTTATCAATTGCACCACTTCGAAAAGTTTTATGACAAATTCAAGGATTGTTCCTTTGTGCGCGTTGACACCCTCTGTCAATCCAAAGAAGAGAGAGAAGTTCCTCTCTTAATGATCGGCAACGCGGATGCGCCGGAACATATCTTCTTCTCCAGTCGTCACCATGCCTGCGAATCGACGGTGAACTACGTATTGGAAGGTTTGCTGGAACAATTGATAGAGGATCATACCGAATCCGGGTTTCTCGATAAATTTTGCATACATCTCGTACCGTTCGTTGACATAGACGGGGTCGAAAATGGCGATCAAGGCAAAGGAAGAGCACCGCACGACCATAATCGGGATTACATAGATCAACCGATTTATGTAGTGACGCAAGCGATTATGCGATATGTGCGTGCTTTGCGGCCCGAGGTCGGCATTGATTTCCATTGCCCGCACAAATGGGGCGAACGCAATGATCATGTCTTTTTCGTTAAGACAGGTACCGAGGCAGACCGCCGGATCGAACGATTCGGGCGAGCGCTAAGCGATCTGACGCAGGGGTTAGACCGTAACCGGGACATTCCGTATGATCCGATCTACGATATCGAGATGGGTGATGATTGGAACCAGCCGTATCCCACTTGTTCCTCGTTTATGATTCAGGAAAACGTACCGATGGCTTTTTCGATGGAGATTCCCTATTTCGGTCTCGTCAATATGCAGTACACGGCCGATTCGCTTCGGCGGTTAGGCAGGCGTATGGCACAGGCGCTAAAGATCTATTTGGGCGAAAAGGATTGAGGAATACCAAGGCAAAAAGCGATAGGACAATTATGGAGTAGGGGGCAGGGAGCATGGATAGAACGAATCGGACGGAGCGATATGAAGTCGTTGTTTGCGGCGGCGGTTTGGCGGGATTTTGCGCTGCGGTGGCTGCCGCTAGACAAGGCGCGCGAACCTGTCTCGTGCAGGATCGGCCGGTATTCGGAGGCAACAGTTCGTCCGAAGTCCGGGTAACTCCGCACGGTGCGGCGGCTTTTCACGCTTACGCGAAAGAAACCGGAATTATTTCGGAGCTAATGATAGAAGAACGGGCGGCCAACCACGAAACGATATTCGAGAACGGCTGGACGAACAGCGTATGGGACATGACGATGTACGACTTGGCCATGCGTACGCCGAATCTGACCTTCCATCTGAACACGTCGATCCTGGATGTCCGAATGAACGGCACGAGGCGAATCGGGTCGGTCGTCTGTCTCGTCGCGAACGCGGAAGTCGAGCTCGAGCTGTTCGCGGAAGTGTTCGTCGACTGCACGGGAGACGGCATCGTCGCGGATCGCGCGGGATGCGAATGGCGCATGGGCTCGGAAGCGCGGGAGGAATTCGACGAGCCGCATGCTCCTGCTCAGGCGAGCGGGGACGTGATGGGGAGTTCGATTCATTTCAAGACGAAGGACACGGGGGCTCCCGCGCCGTTCGTCGCGCCGGACTGGGCGGCCAAGCTGGACGATCCGGACTTCTTCTATAAGCAGGGGCGCAATCCCAACGACGTGCGCGGCGGTTATTGGTGGATCGAGATCGGCGTGCCTTGGCACACGATCAACGGGAACGAGGATATTCGCCATGAGCTGACGAAGTACGCGCTTGGCGTCTGGGATTGGATCAAGAACAAAGATCCGAATACGATGGAACTGGCCAAGAACCACGCGCTGGATTGGATCGGCCAAGTGCCCGGCAAGCGGGAAAGCCGCCGCATCATGGGACAATATCTCATGACCGAGCACGATCCACTGAACAAGACCGTATTCGAGGACGAGATCGCCTACGGCGGATGGTTCCTTGACTTGCATACGCCGGGCGGTCTGCTTGCGCCTACCAGCGAGCCGGCGAGCGCCGAAGGCTATGTGGAGACGACTTCGTATATGGTTAAAAGCTATTGCGGCCCTTACGGCATCCCTCTGCGTTCGACGATTTCCAAGGACGTCGACAATCTGATGATGGCCGGCCGCAACATTAGCGTCACGCACGCGGCGCTCGGCACCGTGCGCGTCATGGGAACGACGGCGATCGTCGGACAAGCGGTCGGCACGTCGGCGGCGATCGCGTTGCGGCGGGGCATTCCGATCGCGGACGTACCAAGCCGCGCGATTCGCGAAGTGAAACAGACGCTGCTCCGGGACGGCTGCTTCCTGCCGAACAGCGCGAACGAGGACGAGGCGGACTTGGCGCGCGGCGCTCTCGTTACGGCAAGCAGCCAGGAAGCTTGCACGGGTTCCGGGGTGCAAATCGGCGATACTGCGGAACGGAAGCTGTTTCCCGAGGACGAACATCTTCGTCAACGCAAGGGACAGTGGCTCGCCATCGCGGAAGAAGCGACGTTAAACCGGGTTTCCGTATGCTTGTCGAACTTATCCGACATCGCGCAGACGGTGGAAGCGGTCATCCTTCCGATGCAGCATATTTGGGATTATCGGACGGAGCTGGGCGAGCCGCCGCTGGCGACGACCGTTCTGACGATCGCTCCCGGCGCGCATCAGTGGATCGATTGGGACGTCGGATTGAATCGGGAAACCGGCTTGAAGCCGACCAGTTACGTCCGCCTGGATTTGCTGGCCAATCCGCATGTGGCGTGGCACTTGGGAGAAATCGTCGTTCCCGGACACGCCTGCGCCTACGAGATGGGCGAAGGGAAAATGCGACGGGATTGGAACGGTCCGACGAGAAGCTTCCGGGTCGATCCTCCGCAACGTAGCTTCGGGCCGGAGCAAGTTCTTAGCGGCGTGACGCGCCCGCATCGCTATACGAATCTATGGCGTTCGGATAGCGGCGAGAAGCTACCGCAATGGCTAGAGCTATCGTGGAGCGATCGGCAAGAGATCGGTCACGTGGAATTAACCTTCCCCGGCCATTTGTTATGGGAGTATCGCGGATATGCGCCGTTCTACCGCGACCCGCAGTGTCCGAAGGACTACCGGATCGAAGCTTGGACGGAGGACAGTTGGGTGCAAGTATTGGCGGTCGCAGGGAATTATCACCGCCACCGTCGCCACCGGTTGGAGAAGAGCGTTCTCACGGAGAAGCTGAGAGTCGTGATCGAGGCAACGAACGGAGATCCGTCCGCGGCGATCTACGAGGTGCGCTGTTATAGGCCTTCAAAGTAAAGGGACATACGGGACGCAAAGAGAGAGGAACGGGCGAATTCGCCCGTTCCTCTCTCTTCTGCGTTAGACGAGTGTCGCCGCCTCTCGCTTACATCGTCTTCCGGTACTCCTTGGGAGAGACGCCGTAGTAATTCTTGAACGCCCTGGAAAAGTGGTACAGATTGCCGTAGCCGACCTTCTCCGAGATCTCGTTGATCCTCGCGGCGGGGTTCTTGAGCAGCTTATGGGCTTCCTCCATGCGAACCTTGATCAAATAGGCGGTGAAGGTGAGGCCGGTCCGTTCCTTGAACAGCTTGCTGAAATAAGAGTAGTTCATGGAGACGCGATTGGCGACTTCCGCGAGCTGAAGGTCCCTTCCGAAATGCTCGCGCACGATCGCTTCGGCGACGGAGATGACGGTTCCGTCGAGGTTCGACCGCTCGTTCGCGATTTGTTTCACCTGGAAGGCGTAGCCCTTCGCGTATTGTCGCAGCTCGCTTAGCGAACGGAAAGAAGAGAACGCATGGATGGGCTGACCGCTTTCCTCGGGAAGGAGACGGCCGTTGATATGGCGATGAACCTCGGTTATCATCAGCTCGTACATCGCCTTGAACGATTCGAAAGGGATTCGCGCCCGCATGGTATCGTCGAACCACTTGTCGATCCATTCTCCTAGGAGCTCCAACTGAAGCGTCTCGGCCGCATGGCGTAGCTCTTCGATATCTTTCTTGGCGGGAAGAAATTCATCCTCGCGATCTTTAGCGTCGAAAACGGAAGACTCCTCGTAACGCAATACAGGGCAAGACTCCTGCAGAATCCGATAGGACATCGTCTTTAACGCTTGCTTATATAGCTTGGCCAGTTCGTCCGGCCCGCCCGGTCCGCTGATCGATGCAATCGGCGCCGGAGCTCTTTCATCTATCGGCATAAGCGAGGCTAGGGTCGTCTTGAGCAATTCCGCGACTTCATCCATCGTCACGGAATCCGCGAAATTAAACACGACGCAAGGCTGGCCTTGCGCGTCATGGAACGCGAGGAACTTAAGCTCCGTTCCCAATCGGTTCCGGTCGATGAGTCCGCGCAACGCCGAGCCGGCCCGCTCGACGTCTCTGGCGTCGAACGAAGAGGTGCCGAGGGACAAAAGAGCGATCGCGAATCGCGGGTGAACGAACGGACCTTCGAGCGGTTGCTCGCGATGAGGCGTCTCCTCCAAGCCGGAGCCGGAGTCGTCCTCGCTGTACACGAGCCGAGCAAGTCTTGCGGCGAGCAATTCCCGCTCGTCCGAGTCCGTTCGATCGCGCCGTCGGACGGTCGCCCCCTCTTTGGCGCCTTGCCCGATCGCCGCGATCGCCGCCCGTACTTGGGCCGCCAATTCAGCGGAGCTCGCGGGCTTTAGCAAGTAATCCTGTGAACCGTATTTGAACGCTTCGCGAACGTATTCGTATTCCCCGTAACCGCTCAGCATGATGAACCGGGTGTCCGGAAGTTGCCCGCGAAGCCGCTTGATGAGCTCGATTCCGTCCAACTCGGGCATGCGGATGTCCGTAATGATGATATGAGGCCGGATCTCGGTTGCCGTTCGCAACCCTTCAAGTCCGCCGTAAGCGACGTGAATCTCGGCAACCCCCGGCACTTGGGCGCGTTCCAGCTTCGCCTTCACGCCGTCGCAGAGCAACGCTTCGTCATCGATGATCAACACGGTATACATGGTTAATCTCCTCTAGGGACTCCATGTTGCATGGAATCGTAATCTCGGTCTCCGCGAATCGCCCTTCCACGCCGTTCATGCGCAGAGGGTATTCCGTTCCGTAGAACAGCTTTAATCTTTCGTTAATATTGCCGAGCCCGATGCTTTCCCGATCGCTTCCGGCTATCGGCGCGTATTGGGAAGCGCGGAATCGCTCATTAAGCAGGGTCAGCCTTTGTTCGGCGATGCCGATTCCGTCGTCGCGCACGACGATCTTCAGCCGGCCGGCCGCATCCAGCGATCCGACGACCTCTACCGTCAGCGAATCCCGTTGAAAGAAGCCGTGTTTGATGCTGTTCTCGACGATCGGCTGCAAAATGAATTTAATGACCCGAATCGGGAGAAGGGATGCGGGAACGTCGATCCGCACGCGGAGCCTGTCCCCGTATTTCACCCGCTGCAGGCTGACGTATTGTTCCAAGTGTCTGAGCTCCGCTTCCAGCGTCGTAAACTTCGATTGGCCGTCCATGTTGTAGCGCATCATTTTGCCGAAATCGGTCATCGCCTCGGAGACGTCGAACTGCCCGGCCAGCTCCATCTTGGCGCTGAAGATGTCTAACGTGTTGTAGATGAAATGAGGGTTGATCTGCGACTGAAGCGCGATCAGTTGGGCGTCCTTGTGGATCGTCTCCTTCCGGATCGCGTCGGCCATGAGCCCGGTAACCTTCCCGAGGAGCAGATTGAACCTTTCCGAGATGACCCCGAATTCGTCGTTCCTCTCGATCGGTATCGGACGGAAACCGGATTCGATTGCCTGATCCATCTGCTCGATGCTCCTCTTCATCTTGCGAAGCATCATCTTCAGCATGGAGTAGAAGGCATACAAGAGGACAAGCAACGTCGCGATGAACGCCCAGTTCGTCGCGACCTGCAACGACATGAGGACGGGCGGCATCTCGGTGGCGAGAATAAGGGAGAGGCGCACGCCGTTTAAGCTCTCCGCGACGAATAGATGGCCCCCGCTTCGAACGTAGCTTTCATCGGCCGGCCAACCGCCAGTCCCGAGCAAGGGCCAATCTCCGTCTTCGATCGGGCGGCCTTGCAGGGCGAGGACGGTTCTTCGTTCGTCTTCGATCCGAATGGACTGCTTGCCGTCGATGGCGATCGCGGGTCCGAGCAGTTCCCGGGCATTCACGTCGACGACGGTCACGCCGAGCTCCTTGCCGTCGATGGCGATCATTTTCTGCGCGAAGCTATAGAGATCGTCGCTTGGCGCGGCACCCGGCCGGAACAACCAACGCGACTTCGACTCCGAGCGGATGAACGCGTCGTACCAGGGCTCTTTCCGAAGCTTCTCCTCGTAATAGAACGCGCCGAACCCTTCGGGAATCGTCTTGTTGGTCATGTAAACCGATATTTTCTGAATGTTCACTTTCTGGAAAAGCATGGCGTAATTCAGCAACGGGGACGCGTAATTGAAATAATTGTCGAGGGAAATGTCGTCCGCGGAGTACGGGTCGCCCAGGAACGACTGAAGGCGATAGTTGTAGGTGATGTTGTTGCTAACGCTTTCAATAAGGTCGATCTTATTCTCGATCGCGTATTTGATTTGCTTCGCGGTCGTTTGCGAGTTCGAGATTGCCTGCGCTCTCATGTAGCGTTGCGACTGATCGTAG
Organism: Cohnella endophytica; assembly: GCF_003628305.1. Taxonomy (GTDB): domain Bacteria; phylum Bacillota; class Bacilli; order Paenibacillales; family Paenibacillaceae; genus Cohnella; species Cohnella endophytica. Next base: position 109,056 of record NZ_RBZM01000008.1, read on the forward strand.
CTGTACATGCCGAGAATTCCGAACGGGAGCAAAATGAAGCAGACGAAAGCGAGCGTGATTTTGCTCTTCAGGCTCATGGTGTTCATATATCGTCTCAAGCGGCGGCCTCCAAACGGGCGGATGTGGGAATGTCTGAATTATTGGGTCTTTCACGTATTCGACAAAGGCAAGATCATCCCTTCCGTCGTTGCGCGGCATCCAAAATGAAGGTATCAAATCAGAAACGGAGATATTTTTCTAAGCGCTTTCACGCCGTATAGTTAGTGTCAAGCTGCAGGGAAAGGTGCACATTCCCGCGGCGGTATCAGAGTTTTGGGGAGGCACGAACATTGAATGAGGCTTTAAGAACGGAACGACGCTTCCGGCCGGCGGAGGCAAAGCTTACGGCCAAGAGCTCGCGCTGGCGCAATCAATTGTCGCTGCAAAGCATGGTCTGGCCCGGCTTGGCGTTCCTGCTCGTCTTCTCTTACGTGCCGATGTACGGAGTGTTGATCGCATTCAAGGAGTACGATTTGTTCGAGGGAGTCATAGGGTCGCCTTGGGTCGGTTTCGTTCACTTCCGGGAGTTCTTTAACGATCCGAACTTCCTGAACGTGCTGCGGAATACGCTGGCGATTAACTTGCTTGGTCTCGTTCTCGGATTTCCGGCGCCGATCCTGTTCGCCCTCTTCTTGAATGAGATTTCGAGCAAGCGCTTCAAAAGCTTCGTGCAGACGGTGTCTTACTTGCCGCATTTCGTCTCGTGGGTCATCTTCGGCGGCTTGATGCTGACGGTATTGTCCCCATCCAACGGAGCGCTTAACGGCTTGCTCTTGCAGCTCCATCTCATCGACGAGCCGATCAACTTCATGGCGAAGACGAACCTGTTCTGGTTCATCATGGTCGGCATGGAAATGCTGAAGGGGATCGGATGGGGCGCCATTATCTACATCGCGGCGATCGCCGGCGTAGATCAGGAGATGTACGAGGCGGCCAAGATCGACGGAGCGAACCGGTTTCAGAAAATCCGGTACGTGACGATGCCCGCGATCATGGGAACGGTCGTCATCATGCTGATCTTCGCGATCAGCTCGATTCTCAATACGGGCTTCGAGCAAGTCATGGTCATGCAGAACGCGCTTAACCTGGACGTGAGCGAGACGATCGATACTTACGTGTACAAAGTCGGGCTTAGCGAAATGAGGTACTCGTACTCAACGGCGGTCGGACTTGCCAAATCGGTCGTGGCCTTGGTCCTGCTGTTCGGAGCCAACTACGTATCCCGCAAAATCTCGGACAGCAGTTTGTTCTAAGGAGGAAACGTACGATGCGGATTAAATCCAGCGGAGACCGATGGTTCAACGCGTTTAACGCGGTTCTCATGGCGGCGATCGTCTTCGCTACGCTCGCGCCGTTCTGGTTCGCGCTCGTCGGCGCGTTCAACTCGGGTCTCGATTACATGCGGGGAAGCGTCTATTTCTGGCCGAGAGAAATCACGCTCGCCAATTTCCGGGCCGTATTCTCGGATAAGACGATCTATCATGCCTATTACGTGACGATAGCCAGAACGCTAGTCGGCGTGGTCCTCCACGTCGCGTTCACGTCGCTCGTCGCTTACGGCATGTCCCGCAAGGGTCTAGCCGGAAGAAAGATCTACCTCGTCATCATGATGTTCACGATGTTCTTCTACGGGGGGATCGTACCGACTTACTTGCTGTACAAGGAAATCGGGCTGCTTAATCATTTTCTCGTCTTTATCATTCCGTCGATGCTTAGCGTATGGGACATGATCATTATGATGTCGTTCTTCCGGACGATTCCCGAACCGATCGTCGAATCGGCCAAGATCGACGGAGCGGGGGAGTATCGCATTTTCGTCCAACTCGTGCTGCCGCTCAGCATGCCGGTACTGGCCGCCATCGCGCTGTTTAACGGGGTGTATCACTGGAACTCCTATATGGACGCGATGCTCTTCACGACGAAGTCGTCCCTCGAACCGGTGCAGTTATTTCTGATGCGGATCGTGACGAGTTCTTCCGCCGCGCTGTCTCTCAGCCAAGAAGCGGGAAGCAATATGCCGGAGGAAGCGAAGAAGCTTAGTCCGGAGACGCTGAAGCTCGCCATGATGATCGCGACGACGGCGCCGATTCTCGTCATCTATCCGTTCCTGCAAAAATATTTCGTAAAAGGCGTCCTGATCGGTTCCGTAAAAGGGTAAATCAAGTATTCTTATGACAATGACAAAGGGGAGGCAATTCAATGTTAGGCAAACGGATTTCCGGTCTCGTGCTCGTTCTCTCGCTATTCGGTTCCCTTCTGGCCGCTTGCTCTTCGAACAACAATAAAGAAAACGCTCCGTCCTCGGCCGCGGCTTCGCAATCGGCGTCGGAGTCGGCTCCGGATGCTTCCGCTTCGGCGTCTCCGGAAGACAAATCTCCGATTACGGTCGACTGGTTCGTTTCATTAGACTATTACAAGAAGAACTGGGATGCCGTGAATAACCTGCTCGACAAAATGATCACGGACAACACGGGCATCACGATCAACTTTACGTCCGGTAACGACGACAAGCTCAGCGCGCTGATCGCGGCCGGCGATCTCCCGGACATCGTCACGCTCGACAAAGGCGCGCCTCAGCGGGGCGTGCTGGAGAAATCGGGTTTGGTCGCGCCTCTTGACGAGCTGATCAAGCAATATGCGCCGGATTATCAAGTGCCGCAGTCGATTCAGGACTGGTTCCGCAACGCGGACGGACACTTCTACGGCTATCCGAGCTTTTTCTGGGCGAAGGAGAATATGAAGGACGGCGACCGGATTCGCAGCAACCAGGGCTTGTACGCCCGCAAAGACATCATGGATCAGCTCGGCATCAAGCCGGAGGACTTCGCGACCAAGGAAGGACTCGTTGCCGCTCTGAAGAAGGTGAAGGACGCCAAGCTGAAATATAACGGCTTCGACGTCACTCCGGCCTATTACGAAAGCTGGAACATCGAGAACTTCTTCGGCGCGCCGCGCGAGGACGAGCAGGGCAATCTGGTCGACCGCGAATATACGCCGCAAGCGCTCGAAGCGTACAAGTTCATGAACAGGCTGTACCGCGAAGGGCTGATTCCGCAAGATAGCCAGACGTTGACCAAGGATCAGGTGCAGGAGAAAGTCAACAACGGCGCCGTCTTCTCGACAACGAATAAGAATATCGACTGGAGCCCGTTGTTCCATACCGATCCGAACGCGCTTTTCGTCCATGTCGGTCCCGTGGCGGGCGATAGCGGCAATAAACCGTACGTAGATCCGGTGAATGCCTCCGGATGGACGTTGACGATGATCAATAGCAAAGCCGAGCATCAAGACCGGATCATCAAGTTATTCCAATACTTGTCGTCCGAAGAGATGAGCTTAAACGTGAATTACGGTCCGAAGGGCGAGGCTTGGGACTTCGACGAGAACGGCAAAGTCAAGCAATCGGAGGCGTTCTTGAAGCTGAACGCGGAAGACTCGAACCAAGCGAAGCTGAAGTACGGCAACGACACGTTGGGCTGGTTCATCAACTGGATCCCGATCCAACGGACGCAGCCGGCCACGGTGGAGCAAGACCAAGTGGCGAAGCTGGAGAACGGTCTCTTCTTCGGCAATTACACTTACAACATGCTGCCTTTCGAGAACATTACGCCGCTAGGCGGAACGGAAGAAGCCGGCATCAAGGCGAAGATCGAAGAGAACCGCATCAAGTGGAGAGCGAAAATGATTCTCGCGAAGTCGGAAGAAGCGGTAGCGAAAGCCTACAACGACGGCATCGAACAAGAGAAGAAGCTTGGATTCGACAAGCTATACGCTTACCAGAACCAGAAGTACCAAGAAGCGAAAAAGGCGCTCGGACTCGAGCACGCCGGACCGGCGCTTAAATAAGAGGAGCAAACGCGCATGAGGCAGATTCTGAATTTCAATACCGAGTGGTCCTTCTACGACCGCGACCTGCCGCAGTGCCGCGCGAAGCAAGATCCAAGCGAGTCGCATGAGGTTGTCCATCTACCTCATGCGAACAAGCTCGTTCCCCATCACTATTTCGGCGAGGCCGAGTATCAGTTCGTGTCCTGGTACCGCCGCCCGTTCGGCGTTCCGGCCGAATGGAGAGGGCGCAGGCTGATCGTGGAATTCGATGGCGTGATGTCGGTCGCCGAGGTGTTCGTTAACGGGATTCCCGTCGGCGGACACCTCGGCGGTTATACATCGTTTGCTATCGATATCACGGATGCCGCGGAGATCGGAGAACGAAACGTGCTTGCGGTCAGGGTCGATTCGACTCGCCAGGAGGACGTGCCGCCCGAAGGGCGCTTGGTCGATTACATGCTGTTCGGCGGAATTTACCGCGACGTTCGTATGATCGTGACCGGGCAGACGTATATCGATTGGGCGGATCATGCTTGGCCGGAGGCAGGGACGGAGCGGGCTACGCTGGCATCCGGATATCGGATCGTTCATTCCGGCGAAACCGCGGTCGCTGCCGAACTTACTCGGGAGGTCCTTGATCGCGAAGGCCGGGTCGTGAATACGTTCTCGACGATCTGCGAGCTCGAGCCCGGGGCTTCGGAGCTTCGGCTTCCTTCGGGCGACATGCGCGATCCTCGGCTATGGAGCTTGGACGATCCGTATTTATATGAAGTCGTCACGCGCTTGCGGGTCATCGACGGGGAACGGAAGGACGGAATACCGGATGAGGTACGGACGCGCGTCGGCATTCGCAGCGCGGAGTTCCGCAAGGACAGCGGATTTTATCTGAACGGCGAAAGGCTAAAGCTGCGCGGGCTGAACCGCCACCAAACGTACCCTTACGTAGGCGGCGCGATGTGCGATCGGGGACAACGCGCGGATGCCGATCTGCTGAAGTTCGAGCTCGGCCTGAACTTCGTTCGTTCCTCCCACTATCCCGCCGACCCGTCGTTCCTCGATCGCTGCGACGAAATCGGTTTGCTCGTGTTCGAAGAAATGCCGGGCTGGCAATTCATCGGCGACGAAGCTTGGCAAGAGGTTGCCTTGCGGCACGTAGAGGAGATGATCGTTCGCGATCGCAATCACCCTTCGATCTTCTTGTGGGGCGTTCGGATTAACGAATCCGGGGATAACGGCGGCTTCTACCGGCGGACGAACGAACTGGCGCGGAATCTGGATCCTTCGCGTCCGACGGGAGGCGTTCGAGCGTTTCGCGATAGCGAAATGCTGGAGGACGTGTTCACGTACAACGACTTCACGCGCAATCGGGAAGGCATCGTGCTGCCGCCGAACCAGACGCCGTATTTGATCACCGAATACATGGGCCATATGTACCCGACGAAAGCCTACGATAGCGTCGAACGGCTGATCAAGCATGCTCTCGGCCATGCGAAAATCCAGAATTCCCAATACGGCGATCCCGGCATCGCCGGCGCCGCGGGCTGGTGCGCCTTCGATTACAATACGCATCGGGACTTCGGTTCCGGCGATCGCATCTGCTACCACGGCGTGTGCGATCTATTCCGGTTGCCGAAGTTCGCCGCGCATTTCTACCGAAGCCAGCAGGCTCCGTCCTCCGGAGGCGCGTACGTCTTTATCGCCAGATATCTCGTGCCTTCGTTCAACGAGGATTACGGGGACGTCGTTCCCGTGTTCACCAACTGCGAGGAAGCGGAGCTGTTCGTGAACGGGGAAAAAGCCGCGACGGGGCGGCCCGATTACGTCGGTTATCCGAGTCTGCCTTTCCCGCCGATCGTGTTCCAAGGCTGCAATTGGTGGGAGTGGGGAGCGAGCATGGTATCGAGCCTGAAAGTCGTCGGCAAGATCGGGGGGGTTCCTTCGGCAGAACACGAGATTTTCCCATTCGGGCTCCCGTCCCGACTGTCTCTGCAAGCCGATGCCTCGGAATTGATCGCCGACGGTTCGGATTGCGCGCGGGTCATCGTTCGGCTTCAGGACGACCGGGGACAGACGCTTCATCTCTCTCGCCATGCGGTGAGCTTCCGAATAGAAGGTCCGGGCAGGCTTATCGGCGAGAATCCGTTCGTGCTGGAAGCGGGGCGTGGCGGGGTTTACGTACAGGCAAGCAGAGAGCCGGGAACGATTCGGCTGTTCGCGCGGGCGATCGGGTTGAACGGGCTTGCCGAAGCCGAGATAGAGATCGGCGTATCCCGGATGCGCGAGAGTATCGTTCCAGTGAGCGTTCGATAGCGGTTTGCGATTCCGGGACAACGCGTCATTGCCGCCAAGGTTGGGCGAAACGACCCTTGTCCGTGCGGAAGCGGGAAGAAATATAAGAAATGTTGCGGTGTACAATGAACTAGGCTCGACCGGATAGTCGAAATCGCGTTGATCGCACGGCAGGGAAAGCGGGAGAAATCTACAATATTGATTTCGATAAATAACTTTACAGCGATCCAAGCACCCGGAGATTTTTAAAGGCGTTTATGCGCCTTTTAGAATCTGCTACGGGTGCTTCATGCTATAATGGAAATAGATAGCGCTTTCACACCTTCGCACCAACCCGCACCGCACAGAAATGGAGAAGAGCCCATGAAGATCTTGGCTTACTACCGCTCGCGTAAATATTTTATGCGGATGCTCCTTTCTTTCACTTTATTGGTCTCTATTCTCCTGATTACCTGCTGTTCCTTGCTCTACTCCTACGCGAAGAACACGGCGATGGATCTGCAGCAGGAATCTACCCGCAAAGTGCTCCGCCAAGTCAATTACAACATCGACAATTTGTACGAGACAGTGGCCAACCTGACCGTGTCCACCTTCTCGGACCGCGATATCTCCGTACTCATGCAGACCCGGGACATCGAGATTTTCGAATTGTACAACCGGCTTCAGAAATTCGACTACGTCACGAACACCAACCTCTTCGTAGATTCCATGATCATTTACAATGCTCACAACAGCTGCTACTACCTCTCGACGCGCTCTATTCCGATGCAATGCGAACCCGGCGACCAGGACAACGTTCTGAAAACGTATTTAGGCAGTCACCCGCAGGTCGAGAACATGAAACTCGTACCGATCTCGGTCCGCGAGGGGGATCAGGACCGCCAAATCATCGCCATGTTCAAGCAGGTGCAAGGCAGCGTGCTCATGGTGAACGTCAAGACGCAGTGGATTTTCGATAACGTCCGGGCGATCAACGATTTAGCCGACCGCATGCTGGGCGAGATCGTCATCATGGATGCGGGCAACACGCTGTTATCGATGCAACAAGAAGGTCAAACCGAGGATGACATTCGGGATATGACCGACGAAATCCGGTCGCGGGGCGGTTCGGAAGGCAATTTTACGTTCGGAAGCGGCAAAGACAAGAAAATGGTCATGTACATTACTTCCAACGCGACCGGATGGAAGCTGGCGGGCATCCAATCGTACCAGGTCATTTTCGGAAGCCTCAGCCGGATCGGTACTTATTCCTTGTTCCTGCTGCTTTGTTTTATTTTCCTGTCGATGATGGCCTCAACGATTATTTCCATGCGGCTCTACAAGCCGATCGGCAGCCTGATTCAATCGATTCGCGGCGTTTCGGGGAGCTCAGACGGATTTGGCAGCGGAAGGGATGAACTAAGCTTCCTCACCTCCTTCAACCAGAGAATGCTCGAAAACCTGGCGAAGCTGGAGACGGGAAAAAAAGCGACCGAGTCGATCGCGAAAGATTACTTGCTCCGCCGCCTGCTGCTCGAGAGAAAACAAATGAACTCGAACGAAGTCATGGAGCAGGTTCGCGAGCACGATCTCAAAATTGCTGTCGAGAACGCCGTCTACATTGTCTGCCTGGTCATGATTTGCGACCTTCCAATCAACCGGACGTCGGAGGAGCAGAACCTGCTGAAGTTCGCCGTACGCAACATCGCGGAAGAAATTCTGGGCCAAGCCGCCATGAACGAGAGCCTCGCTCTCGGCGACGACACGATCGCGCTGTTGCTATCGGCTTCATCTGCCCAAGCCAAATCCATGGAAACCGGTATTCTCGACTTGATCGGCAAATTCCGGGACATCCTCAGAAGCTATTACGGCATCGAGATCGGCGTGTCCGTCAGCGCCGCCGTTCCCCATCGCGATCGGATCGGCGAGGCGTACGAACAGGCGCTACTTCAGTTCGAGTACCGCATGATTTACGGCAAGACCGCGCTGCTGACGCACAATACGGTCTCCCAGAACGAGCGAAACGCGGAAACGCAAATCGATTATCAGACGGAGAAGAAATGGCTCGAAAACGTGAGAAGCGGCAACATGGGCAAAATCGAAGCGCAGTTCATGGAAATTTTCAAAGAGTTGTCCGCCTTCCGCCACGATCATCTGCTGCAAAACCTGCAATATTTGACGGCGATTACCGTTAACATGCTTAAGGAAATGAACGTGGACAAGGCGCCTTCCGTAAAAGCTTCGCTGCTGTCGTTTAACCGGAGGGTGCTGGAGCAGGAGACGCTGGACGATGTTCTGGTCGTGTATATGAGGCTATTCCAAGAAATCGCGGACTCCCGACAGACAAGCACGGAAGACAAAAACCGGATTTTGGCCGAGGCTCTCAAGGAGGCCGTGGAGAAGCATTATGCGGACCCGAACCTGAGTCTGCAATTCCTGGCATCCAAGCTCAAGATGAGCAGCGCCCACATCAGCAAAGTATTCCGGCAATGCGAACCCGTTTCGCTGAACGACTACATCAACAAAGTCCGCATTACGCACGCCATCGAACAGCTGCAGAACACCGACCAGACCATATCGCAGATCATGTACAACGTCGGTTTCGTCAGCGAAAGCTATTTTTATAAAATGTTCAAAACGACTTTCGGACTCACGCCGCGGGAGTTCCGCACCAGGCAAATCCTCAACCATGAATGATCCCGGCATTTCGGAATAATGACGCTCGTCCAGGGGAGATGTCTTAAATGAGGAAATCCATCCGGTTCGGAAAAATAGGGTTCGGAGCGCTTGTCGCCTTGACCGTTGCCGCCAGCGCCTGCACGAACGGCAATGACAATACGGCCCCGTCCGCTTCGAATTCTGCCGTATCGGAGCTGCAACCGGTCGAATTGACCTGGTATTATCCGCAGCCGAACGCCCAGCCTGATTTGGAAGCGGTGGAAGAAGCGGTTAACCAAATTATCCGGCCGAAAATCAACGCGACGATCAAGCTGAAACCGATCGATTTCGGCGAGTACGATCAGAGAATGAACACGGTGGCCGCATCCGGCGAAGCTTTCGACATTGCCTGGACGGCAAACTGGTTATTCGATTACGTCGGCAACGTGAACAAAGGCGTCTTCCTGCCGCTCGACGACTTGCTGCCCCGCTACGCGCCCGAATTGCAAACCGCGCTTCCCGATTTCATGTGGGAGCAAGTGAAGGTAGGCGGTAAAATTTACGGGGTACCGAACTATCAGAGCGTAACGGGGAGGGAAGGCTACATCGTCCCGAAGGAATACGCCGACCCATACGAGCTGGATATTTCCTCGATCAAGAAGTTCGAAGACATCGAGCCTTTCCTCGCGCAAATCAAGCAAAACAACCCCGGAGTCTCCCCGCTCGTCATGGATCGCAACGGCATGTTCGGTTACCTCGTCCATTCGCAGGGAATCGGGACGCTGCCGATCACTAGCAATCCTCCGATCGGAATGTACGACAATGACGTTTCCCTAAAGCTGTTAAACGTATACGCTTCGCCGGAATATGCGCATTACCTGGATGTCGTCCGAGCGTGGTACTTAAAAGGGTATATCAACAAAGACGCTCCGACGATCAAAGCCGTTGACGAACTAGCCAAATCGGGCAAGGGAGTCGTAACGTTCTCCCTCAGTCTGAATCCCGGATCGGAGACGATCCTCAGCAACGGCAGATATGGCGGAAAGCCGATCCTATACGTGCCGTTGACCGATTTTCTCATCGACTCTAACCCCGGCATCTCCACGGTAAACGCTATCGGCGCGAATTCCAAAAACCCCGAGCGAGCGATGATGTTTCTGAATATGGTCAACTCGGACAAGGAGCTCTTTAACACGCTGGCTTACGGGGTCGAAGGCAAACACTATAGCAAAGTCGGAGAGAACACGATCAAAATCAACGATAAATGCGGATATAACCCCCATTCCTCATTCGTGTATGGCAATACGTTCAACGGCTTTCTTTTGGAAGGTCAGTCCCCCGATATTTATGAGGTTCAGAAAAAAACGAACGAACAAACCAAGCCGACCTTGGTCGCGGGTTTTAAATTCGACGCAAGCCCTGTCGCAACCGAGATCGCCAACGTGCAGTCCGTGCTCGATGAATACTTGCCGGGCTTGAATACCGGTGCGGTAGATCCGGCTAAGAAACTGCCGGATTTCCTCGACCGTCTGCAGAAGGCGGGCATCGATAAGTTTCTGCAGGAAGCCCAGAAGCAGATCGACGCCTGGAAGATGGCCAAGTAAGCAGGATTTTCCAATAAGATGCGACCAAACCGATCCCCTTGGGGGTCGGTTTTTTTCGTTGCAACAGGCACCTTGCGATCAACTTTTATCGTTCTGAGCAGAAAAACGCCAATTGAACAGTCGCTTTGTTCAGAAATGCGCGGAATCAACAGTAGGACGACGGCGCCCTACCCGCCATACTGTTAGCGAGAAGGCATCCCAATGCAGAGCGGAGGTGGTCAGGATGATGAACTACTATGTTTCTTTGAACGGCAGCGACAGCAACGACGGCGCTTCTGTGCAATCGCCTTTCCGGACGATCGGGCAAGCCGCAAGTCTCGTTGAGCCCGGCGATACGGTATACATTCGCGGAGGGACATATCGCGAGACGATAACTCCCGCGAACGGCGGCACGGCAGACCGTCCGATCAAGTTCCGGGCCTACGAAGGCGAGGATGTGCTGATCTCGGGCTTGGATGTCCTGCCTACGGATTGGACCCGGTATTCTGAAGAAATCTATTATACGGATTGCAAAATGAATCTGGAAGATCAGAATGCCGTATTCGTAGACGGCGAGAGCATGGTGTATGCGAGGTGGCCCAATAAAACCGGCTCCAGCCCGATGACGAACGACGGAGCGGAAGTCGACGACGGTACCTTGACGAGCATTACGGATGCCGATATGCCGAATCCGTTCCCGGGTTTTTACGACGGGGCCGTCGTATGGTGCATTGCCGGAGCCAAATGGAAGGCTTGGGGAACGACCATAGAAAGCAGCGGGAACGGAACGATCCGCTTCGCGATCCCCGGGGATATGGGCGATTATCATAATCCGGGCGACACGACCAGAGGAGATCGCAACTATTATTATATCGCCGGCAAGCTGGAGCTTCTCGATGCCGAGAAGGAATGGTTTTACGATTCGAATATTTCCAGGCTGTATCTCTACGCGCCCGGCGGAGGAAACCCCGCCTTCAGAACTGTGGAGATCAAAGCCAGAGTCCTGGCGATCGATTTAACCGGCAAATCCTATATTCATATCCAGGGAATTCACATCAAGGGCGCGTCGATGATCATAACCGGCGATCACAACTTGGTCGATGGGATGACCGCCTCCCATCTCTTCTCCCATAACGCCAGGGGAATGTACCATACCCACCCGGCGACTGCCAACGGCATTCGCATCACGGGAAGCCATAATACGGTTCAAAACGGAGATTTCGGTTATAGCGACGGGAACATCTTCCTGATCGACGCCGGAGCGGACAATGTCATTACGAATAATTACATCCATGACGGCGATCTGAACGGATGTTATGACGCCCTCATTCGGCTGGAAGACAATTCCGACGATCATGGCTTTACGACGATCACCTATAACACCCTGTACAATACCGGGAGATCGGCAGTCCATTTCATCCGGCCGGCCCGTTTCGAGCACAACGAGGTATATGGAACGAACATCGTGGGCGACGACGGCTCGGCGATCTATATGGGCAGCGATCTGTTGCACTCCACGGTCGCTTACAATATCGTCCACGATATTTATTGGCAAAGCGGAAGCCGGGCGGGCGTCGTGTCCGGCATCTATATGGACGGCGGCGCCCACAATGCGATCGCGCATCACAACGTCGTTTACAATATCGGACAAGATGCGGCGTTTCGCATGAACGCTCCGACGGAAGGCGGGAGACATCTTTACAATAATACGACTTATAACACGCCGGAGCCGTTCGTTACGACGTGGGGCGAGCCCGAATTCGCGGAAGACAACAATTTGCACAATCCGGATGCGTCCAATTTCGTGAACGTCGAGGAACGCGACTTCCGCCTTGCACCAGGATCCGGCGCGATCGACGCCGGCAACGTGCACTCGCCCTGGACGGATGGCTTTACGGGCAACGCTCCTGATAAGGGAGCCTATGAGTACGGCGGCGAGCCATGGAAAGCGGGGGTGCAGGCAATTGAATAAGGACTTGAACTTGCATCTCGAACCTGCCGAACGTAAAAGAGGATTTGCCTTGCCGGGGAGGCGGGCTACGGAAAAAGTCCAGCTGTTTTTGCTAGGACTGCCCATTCTCTTGCTGGTTTTCATTTTTCAATACGTTCCGCTTTTGGGCTGGATTCTCGCGTTCTACAATTACAAACCCGGCATTCCGTTAGCCAAAACGCCGTTCGTCGGCTTGAAGTTTTTTCGACTGCTCTTCGAGTCGGGCGGGACCGATCTGATCAACTCCATTGTCAATACGTTGGCGTTCTTCGGTTTGAACCTTCTTACGAGCCCGCTGCCGGTTATTTTCGCTATTCTGATGTTCGAGGTATCAAGCACCCGATTCCGAAGGTTCGTACAGACGATCATTACGCTTCCCCACTTCGTAAGCTGGGTCATCGTGTTTTCGCTGGCGTTTACGATCTTCTCGAATGACGGCTTGCTGAATCAGATACTGCTTCGTATGAACCTGATCCAGGAGCCGACGAACTTGCTCGGCAACAGCGACGCGGTATGGGTCTTCCAAACGTGCGTAGCCTTGTGGAAAGGCCTCGGGTGGGGAACGATCATTTACCTGGCGGCCATCGTCGGGATCGACCAGGAATTGTACGACGCGGCTGCCGTGGACGGAGCGGGCCGATTCCGTAAAATCATGCATGTGACCGTACCCGGCGTGGCTCCGACTTATGTCGTTCTCCTGATCTTGGGAATATCCAACATTCTCTCGGTCGGGATGGAGCAGTATTTGGTCTTCTATAACGGGCTGGTTGCGGACAAAATCACGGTGCTGGATCTTTATCTCTACCGAACGGGCGTATTGGGCATCGATTACTCGTATGCCACGGCTCTGGGCATGTCGAAGTCGTTGATCGGCATCGTTCTGCTGTTTCTCGCCAACGGCCTAGCTAAAAAAGTGAGAGGGCAGGGGATCGTATGAGAGAGGGTCGGAAAGCGCTGACTGCCGGAAAGAAGACAGCCGTATCGGATATCGCCTTTCAGACGGTGAATTACACCCTCTTGATCTTGCTCATGGCGGCCTGCATTTACCCTTTCTACTATATTTTCATTTACTCCATCAGCGATTCCAAAATGGCCATGACCGGAATCACGCTGATTCCGAAAGGCTTTACTCTTGTGTCCTACAGCAAAGTGTTCGTCATCGAAGGGATCGGGAACGGAGCGTTGATATCCGTCGCAAGGACGGTATTGGGGACGGCTTTGACGGTTTTCGTATGCTCGCTGTTCGCCTATTTGATGACCTTGCAGCAGTTCCCGTTGAGAAAAGTATTTTATCGTTATTTGATCATCACGCTCTATTTTAACGCCGGACTGATTCCCTGGTATATCTGGATGCGCCAATTGCATTTGAACAACAACTTTCTGCTCTATATTCTGCCGGGCGCCGTCAACGCTTTTTATATCATCCTCATGAAAACCTACTTCGAGCAATTGCCCAAATCGTTGGAAGAGTCGGCCAAAATCGATGGAGCCGGTTACTTTACGATCTATTGGAAAATCATCATCCCGACCTCCACTTCCATTATTGCCACGATAGCCGTGTTCACGGCGGTCGACCAATGGAACTCCTGGTTTGACAATTACATTCTCGTTAGCGACAAAAAGCTGAATACGCTCCAGTACCTTCTGTACAACTACATCACCTCGGCATCCGCGCTTTCGCGTCAAAGCGGAATGGAGATCAACAGGGGAGGGGCCAATGCCGTCTATATGACCCCGGATACCGTCAGGATGACGATCACCATGGTGATCACCTTTCCCATTCTCTGCGTCTATCCGTTCCTGCAAAAATATTTCGTGAAGGGCATTATGCTAGGCGCAATTAAAGGCTGACGACGGATTATTCGGCGCTACGGCGCCGTTAATCAAATATGAAACGACACGGGAGGAATCGCATTGAAAAAGGGGAATGCAATCAAGGGTATCCTGACGGCTATGCTTGTCATGATGCTCCTGGTAACGGCGGCCTGCTCGAAAGGGAACAACGGGGGAAACTCCGCGTCCCCGTCCGACAGCGCTTCGCCCAGCGAAACGGCTAGCGCTTCGCCGAGCTCGTCCGCTTCGGAGGAACCGTCGCAGGAAACGAAAGAGCCGATTAAGCTGACGATGCTGGTCAGCCAAAAGCCGCCGGTCGATTTCAAGGATACGGAAGTCGGCCAGGAAATCCAGAAACGATTCGGCATCACCATCGAATGGGTGGATGCGGAAGACGAGAAGATCAAGGTCATGCTGGCTTCGGGCGACTTTCCGGACATCGTCATGCTGAAGCCCGAGTATCAGGCCAGATTGATCGAGGGCGGTCAAGTCTACGCGATGGACGACTACCTGGACGCGTACGGCAAGAATATAACCGCCAACGTACCGAAAGTCGTCGATTTCATGAGGAAGTTCCGCAGCAACGGCACGAATAAGCTGTACTTCCTGCCGGTGAACTCGGGTCCGGATATGATGGGCTTCGAAGCGAGCCTTGGCGTGAACACGAGGTGGGATTACTACAAGGAGCTCGGCTTCCCGGCCATCAAGAACGAAGACGATTTGCTGGCCATGCTGAAGCAAATGCAGGAGAAGCATCCGAAGACGGACGACGGCCAGAAGGTGTATGGCGTCGGGTTCTGGAACGATTGGGGATTGTGGGATTATTACATGCCGATGGCCATCACGAACGGTTTTTCCAACTGGGGGCCGAACGGATATTTGGTCAAACAAGACACGAACGAAATCATCAACAACTACACGAATCCCGACAGTCCATTGTGGAAGACGGTCTCCTTCTATTACAAAGCGAAAAAGATGGGCTTGGTCGATCCGGACTCCTTCACGATGAAATCCGGGGATTTCCAGGCCAAGATGGCCAACGGCACGATTCTGTATGCGCCTGCCAGCTGGTTTAACGGCGATTTCAACGGAAAAAACAATGCAGCCATGAAAGGCTATGCCGTCATTCCGATGGAAGGCGGATACCAATGGAACGGCGCCGACCAACTCGGTTGGTTCGACAAATCGCTGGGCATTTCCAAAAAGAACAAATATCCGGAAAGAACGATGGAATTGCTGGATTTCCTTTGGTCGTTCGAGGGGAACCGACTCGCTTACAGCGGCGTCCAAGGCGTGCATTGGGATGTTGTTGACGGGGCGCCAACGCTCACCGAAATGATGGTCAAAGCGCAAACCGAGAACGGCGACGTGTGGAGGAAGACCGGCGTGCGCGGAGCGCAAACGGGCATCATGTCAGGTCTGGGCAACTTCGTCGTCGATCCGGAAGACAACACGGAAGTCGACTTGTTCAGCTCGGCCAAGTCTTTCGAAAAGCAGCTCACTCCATTGACCAAAGACTTCAGCGAGCATTACGGTGTGAAGTATCCCGCGGAAATCTTCCTGAAAAACGTGGAAGAAGGGAAATCGATCAACCAGAAAAACATGGATACGCGCATCTCGGCCGCTCTTCCGAACACGCCGGACGATATCGCGAGAATCGATTCCAAGTTGGATGAACTGATGACGAAAGCGGTCGCCAAAGCCATTAACGCGAAATCGGATGCCGACTTTGATTCCGTCAAGCAGAAAACGATGGACAATCTGAAGTCGAACGGCGTGGATCAGTCCAACGACTATTGGATGAAAACCTGGGAGGATACGAAAGCAGCCGTAAATAAATAATTCGACAAACCGGGCATAAGTGAGAGCAAGAAGCACGTATGTCCGGTTTTTTTACGTAGATCCCCCAAGGAAGGGGTGATGCCTATGATTGTCGATCGGAAACAACTGTAATTCTGACGCAAAAATCCAAAAAACGAGGAGGTTTTATGATGTTAATCGTAAGAAGATGGAATGCCACAAAACAGTTGGCCTTATGCATGGCACTGCTGCTTGCTGTTTCGATTGCTTCCGTGTTGGCGCCTTCCGTCGCGCATGCCGCCGCCACCTACTACGTGGCGACGACCGGCAGCGACTCCAACAATGGCACGTCGCTTGGCACGCCCTTCAAGACGATTCAAAAAGCGGCAAGCGTGGCGGTAGCCGGAGACACGGTCAACATCCGTGCCGGGACATACCGCGAGACCGTCTCGCCCGCCAACAACGGGACTTCGGCCAGTCCGATCGTCTTCCAGAATTACTCGGGAGAGAGCGTCACGATCTCCGGCTTGGACGCCGTAACTTCCGCTTGGACGCAGTATTCGGGCAATATCTACTACACCAACACCACCATGAGCCTGGGAGATCAAGATGCCGTATTCGTCGATGGCGCTCCCATGACTTATGCAAGGTGGCCCAACAAAACCGGCGCAAGCCCGATGACCAACGATGGCGCGATGATCGGCAGCGGAAGCTTGACCAGCATCACCGACTCGGGTATGCCTAATCAAGGTTCAGGCTATTACAACGGCGGCATCGTGTGGTTTATCGCAGGAGCGAAATGGACCGCGCATGGGGCCACAATAACGGGAAGCGGTAGCGGCACGGTCAACTTTACGATTCCGGGAGACATGGGCAGCGAACATAATCCGGGCGACATCTCCAGGGGCGACAGAAATTATTACTATTTGGCCGGCAAGCTGGGTCTTCTCGATGTCGCCAAAGAATGGTTCTACGATTCGGGAACCGGAAGACTGTATCTGTACGTTCCCGGAGGCGGCAGTCCTTCCTCCCATACGGTGGAAGTGAAGAAAAGAGTCCAGGCCATCGATCTGACGAACAAATCGTACATTCAATTCAAGGGAATCAACATCAAAGGAGCGGAGATGAAAATCACCGGCAGCAATAACGTGATTGACGGAATGACCGCCTCCTACGTCTTTTCCCACAATGCCAGAGGAATGGCTCACACGCACCCGGTTACGGATGACGGGATCCACATTACGGGAAGCAACAACACGATCAAGAACGGCGACTTCGGCTTCAGCGACGGAAACGTGTTCCTTATCGATGCCGGAAGCAACAACCTGATCACGAACAATTACATTCACGACGGCGACGCGAACGGCAGCTACGATGCTCTGATCCGACTAGAGGACAATTTCAATGACCGCAACTGGACGGATATCACCTTCAACACGATGTACAAGACGGGCAGATCGGCCATCCACTTCATCCGTCCGGCCCATTTCAAGTACAACGAAGTTTACAACACGAACATCGTCTCGGATGACGGTGCCGGTATCTACCTCGGAAGCGACCTGATCGGTCCGGGAGGCAAATTGTCCGAGATCGCCTACAACATTGTCCACGATGTCTACTGGCAAAGCGGATCGAGGGTGGGAGTTACTCCGGGCATCTATATGGACGGAGGCACTTATAACGCGGTCGCGCATCACAATGTCGTATATAATATCGGGCAGGACGGCGCTTTCCGCATGAACGGGCCGTCGAACAACACCTATCTTTACAACAACACGACCTATAACACGCCTGCAACGTTAGTCGCCAACTGCTGTTCACCGACGTATTCGCAGGATAACAATTTCCACAATCAGGCGGTCTCCAATTTCGTCGATGCGGCCAATCATAATTTCCGTCTCGTATCCGGATCAAGCGCGATCAATACCGGGGTCGTGCATTCGCCTTGGACGGACGGATACGCGGGCAGCGCGCCGGACAAAGGCGCATATGAACTCGGCGGCACGGATTGGACCGCGGGAGTCAACGGATCGGCCGGCGGCGGCGGATCCGGCGGACCGACAGGATACACGTTCTGCGCGAAAGAGCATGACACGTGCAGTCTGACCGGAACGAATAATATCGCTTACGGAGGAAACGGTATATTCGCCTATGGAGACAAGACGGGCAGCTTCGGTTGCGATAACGGACTGTTCGGAGATCCGGCTCCAGGCGTGGAAAAGTCTTGTTACTATAAATCTTCGTCGTCTTCCGGGTCGGCCTCTTATGAAGCCGAAGCGTCGGGCAATACGTTGGCCGGCGGCGCAAACGCAAATGCTTGTACCGCTTGTTCGGGCGGTATGAAGGTTGGCGGCGTGGGCAACAATTCCGGCACGCTGCAATTTAACGGCATTAACAGTGCCTCTGCCGGAACAAAGACGCTGACGATCTATTATACGAACGGCGACGCAACCGCGAGAACCGGACTGATGAGCGTCAACGGAGGAACCGGCGTGAGCGTCAGCTTCCCGCCCACGGGAAGCTTTACGACGGTTGGCACGGTCACCGTGAGTGTCGCATTGAACGCGGGTTCCGGCAACACCATCAAGTTTTATACCGTGAATGCGGGGGTATGGTGCCCGGATTTCGACAAGATTAACGTTTAATAGGCCCGTGACTCCGGAACGTTGACGGATCCATTCAGCCGGGATTACCCGGCTGAATTTTCCGTTATAGACCCGGCATGGTTTGCGATTAACAGATGCGGGAAAAGGAGCGGGACGGAAAATGAGGACGATGAACAGAGAGCAACGGTTGCAAACCTGGTACCGGGAAGCGCGAATCGGATTGTTCGTGCATTGGGGCATGCACACGGGGGAGCATGAGGCGGATCCTTTCGGACCCGATGTGCGCTATCCGTATGAAACCGTGGAAGCTTTCGAATCCGCGGCGGAGCAGGCCGGTTGGGATGCTTCAAAGTGGATCGGAACGGCCAAGCGCCTACGCGCCCAATATATGACGCTGGGGACTTTTCATTGCCAATTGGGTTATCTGAAAGCTTGGCATTCGCGAATATCCGGCAGCCGGAGCACGAAACGGGATTTCCTGAAGGAGATTCTCGATGCTGCAGAGCCGGAGGGCATCCGGGTCATCATTTATATTAACCGCGATTCGAAAAACGCCTTTCACGGCGGAGTAGAATGGTTGGATCGGGAAGCCTACCGCGATTATAAAAACGATGAATCCGTCGACATTTGGTCCCGTGAGGGCTATCTTGCCTACAGCATCGAAGTGATGGAAGAATTGCTGGAGAACTATCCCCGCATCGCGGGTTTCTGGTTCGACGGGTATCATGACAAGCGCGAGGCGCAGGAAGTATTTGCAAAGCTTCACCGGGTGCGGAGCGACCTGATTCTTATTAACAACGACTTCAGCAGCGGTCCCGTGGAAGACGAGGACGTGATGTCGCTCGAGGACTTCGGCAAATTATGCGAGCCGGAATTCGACTGGGCCAGCGGCATGTGGGTCGGACCGGGAGACAAGGAAGTGGTGTTCAAGACGAAATGGGACTGGTGGTACGTCGGGGAAGGGAAACCGCATTGGGATAGCTATGCGTTGAACTTCGAAAGCGTGCCGGACAATGCCTCGACCGTCAAACGGATCGTCTCGGCGGCCGGATCGTCCTGGAACGCGAACCTCGGTTTCGGTCCCAAAATCGGAGGAGATTTTCCGGAAGTACTCGAAGATTTTGTCGCGCATTTCGACCGTTATATGTCGTGGGCCTCCGAATCCATCTACGGTACGGTCGGAGGCGGTTATGACCGGGGAGGTTTTCCTCCGGGTTATTGGAACGAAGGCGCATTCGGCGTCACGACGCTCGTTCCCGGCGAGGAAACGCATTATCTGCACGTCTTGACTCCCCCGTTCGGACATCGACTGACGCTACCGGATGCGGGGTACGAGGTAACATCGGCGACAGATTTGAAAACGGGGGCCGCGCTATCGTTCGGGCAGCACGATGGGCGCTTGACGATCGAAGTTTCTTCTTGGGAAACCGCGGAAACCGACGGGGATTTGATCATCAAGCTGACGACGGTGCAAGCCCGTCGCATCGTGCCGCCGTATCGCATGACGGCGAGCGCGACGTCGGATATGCCGTATCAGCCCGCCGCGTTTGTGCTGGACGGAAATTATAACACTTGTTTCCGCAGCGCCTACGCGATCGCGTGGCCGCAGTCGCTGACGCTGAGTCTTGTAGACCGGCAGAAGATTACGGGCTTGTGTCTGACGCAGCCGGAAACCGGACCGGTGAAAAGCGGCGGGTTTGCCGCTCCCTTGAACGAGCGCCTCAAGGCTTTCGAAGTGCATGTGAGCGACGACGGAGTCCATTGGGGCGAACCGGTCGCAGCTGGCGAATTACGCAATCAGCGCGGCATGCAAGTCATCCTTTGGGAACCGGTGACCGCTTCGCAGGTTCGGTTTACGGCAAAGAACAATCATGGCGGAACAGGCACGTTTCAGGTAATCGGCATGGATGTCGTAACGGCATCCGCGGAGTAATTACATCGCTTTGGGGTCATTCTTCCAGAATCGTTCAAGGATCATAGTCAGCAAAGTGGCAACTAGCAGCCCGTTGCCGAGCGCGTACTGCATGGCGACCGGAAGCCCAGGCAGCGGAGAAGCCGCTAAGAGAGTGAACCCGATACCAATGATCATCCCGATTCCCAGAATCGTCAACTGTCGTTGTGTTTGCACGACTCGCGACAACGATTGGAACGAGTGTCCTGTCATTTGCACGAACGTAGCCAATGAGACCGCGCTGGCTACGGATGTAGGCAGCTGGGCAAGGAAATGAACGATCGAAGGCACGATAGCGATCGCGGAAAGCGCTAGGCAGGCGAGGATGAAAGGCATTCTTCTCGTTTGCCCCGTCATTCTGATAAAGCTTGCCGTTGTGGGAAGAGGGACGATGCCGATGGCGGAAAACAATGCCGAGAGCCCGTGGGATATTCCTCCGATCATACTGCTGCGGTTGTATACGTCTTTGCCGGCGGGTTCCTTCCTCGGGACGGCTTGTTGGGTAGCCGATATGGCCGCAACGAGGTTGGAAACGAGGATAAGCGTAAACAACGTGGCAGTTAATGCCATGCCTGGATTCAGTTCCGGTATTCCCCATGCCCCAATGTCGGGCAGTTTGATCCATGCGTCCGGATTCGAGCCTGTATCGGCAACGCCGCCGTAAGCCAAAGCCTGAAGCGCCCAGCCGCCCACGATACCTAGCAGTACCGCATAGCTGCGTGTCCAACCTTTGCCTTTAATATTCAAGAAAACCACGGCTCCGAATACCGTTAAAGAGATCAGGATGGTTCCGTAATCCACGGACCCCTGATCTTCTTTTAAGCCAAACATGCCTTTGAGGAACACTCCGCTGAGCTGCAAAGATAAAAGGAACAAAAACGTATTCGTTACGAGCGGAGTAAACAGGTTAAGCAGCTTATAGAAGAGACCGAAAATCCCAAGCGCGAACAACAGCGCGCCAGCTAGCAGCAGCCCGCCCTCCAGAAGCTGTAACGCTTCTTTCGGGGATTGGCCTTGGTTCGCGGCCATGCCGGCCATCATAATAAACACGCTTACCCATGAACCCGCGGGTCCGTCGACGATCGGAAATCGATGCCCGAGTACCGCTTGCAGCATCGAACTGATTCCGACAACGAAAAATGTTCGTTGCATCAACGATGCGACTTCATCCTGAGAAAAATGGAATATTCCTCCAATGACAATCGGGAGCGCAACGGAACTCGCCGTCATAAATACAATCCACTGTAGAACGCTCAAATGAACGCCAATCCGATAATTTCTTATTTTCACTCTTCATTGCACTTCCTATGATGTGTATTAGATTAAGCCCCTGCGTCTACTAACAACCGCTCGATGGCCGTATAATGATGTGCCCTTGCATGTTCTAACGGCGTAACCCCATTCGTATCGGGGATTCTGACATCGGCACCGTATTCAATCAGCATTTTGATCACTTGCTGTTGCTTTTCCCCGCCATTACTTAATAGGATCGCTTCCAACAACGCGGTCCATCCTAAGTCGTTAACATGATTAACGTTAACTTTCGATCGGGTAAGCAGTTCCTTAACGACTTCTACATACCCGTGTTCCGACGCGGGAATAAGCGCTGTTCCTCCGTAACGATTCGTGATTGATGGATCCGCCCCGGCGTCGATCATTAACTTCACGATTTCGAGCAAGCCTTCCGCGCCGGCGTATAAGAATGGATTATCCAATTTATCGTCTTGCAGATTGATGTCCGCCCCTGCTTCGATCAACGCTCTAACCGAATCCACCTTATTGCCTTGCGTGGCAGCTAGAATAGGAGTTCGCCCATTTTCATCCCTTGTATTGATATCCGCGCCATCTTTGATCCATTGCATTACTTTATTTGTATCCCCGTTAGCTGCTGCCCGAACGAGCGATTCATTCATTGACGACACATCCTCATCGACTAATCGTGCATGTTGTTGACATCCTGTTAGCATCCAAATACAAACGAAAATCAATAGATACCGCATAGAGGTTATCTTCTTTCTCCCGAGAGTACTTCCATGGTATCATTTCAATACGCAAACGAAAAATATTTATTAAGTTCGGTTTCCATATGTTTATCCTTTGGAAAGGGGTCGTTTCTTCAATGGATATTCGCCAACTTCGCTATTTCATTGCGATTGCCGAAGAGAAGCAGATTACCGCAGCCGCCCAAAGATTGCACATGACGCAGCCCCCGCTTGGCCAACAATTGAAGATCATGGAGCAAGAGCTCGGAGTCCAGCTTGTAAATAGAACCGGTAAAGTATTAGAACTGACAGACGCAGGACAGGAGCTGTACAAGCATGCGCTTCACATAACGAAGCTCTTGGAACAATCGGAGACCGCCGTGAGGGAAATCGGCAGGGGGACGCGAGGCAAATTGAGGATAGGCGTTAACACGTTGTCTTCCGCTCAATTACCTCAATTGTTGCGTACGTTTAATGCTCGCTATCCCGGGGTGACGTATAAAATACAACAGAACGAATCCGCACAGCTGCTTCGGCTCATTAGAGAACACGCCATCGAACTGGCCCTCGTGCGGCTCCCGTTGGAATTAAGCGATTTTGAAGTGATAAGCCTTCAGCATGAGCCCTTTTATTTTGTTGCCGCCAACGCCTTCGAAATGGAAACGAAAAAAGTCACATACGCCGATATCCAGCGTTATCCGCTCATTTTGCCTAGTACGGAAGGGCATGGGCTGTATCAAAGTATCCTCGATCAATTTACCGAGCGCGGTTTGCTTGCCAACGTAATCGGGGAATGTTCGGACATCGTAACGTTATTGGAGTGGGTATCTACCGGGAATGGCACAACGATCGTGCCGGAATCCATTCTTCGATTACATCGGGAGTATCAATTTCAATCTTATGAGATCGCTGACAGTCAGTTGAAATTCGCGACCGGATTAATCTGGCTTAAAGATCGTTATTTGTCAAAAGCGGCACAGCAATTCATCGAGATTATTAAGGAGATCAAGTAACGACCCGAGCGATTAGAAACGCCGTTCCTATCTATAGGAGCGGCGTTTTTTGCAATGAACTGAATAATTTTAGCGCGCATTTCGCAAAATAAACTTATTCATCACCGTTGACAGTGGGAGCCTATTAGGGGCTCCTTCTTTTAATTCAAATTTTATTAAGGAGATAGGGCATGGACTTTACCTTTCCTAACTTGATCAAGAGGGCCTATGCCACTCCTAGTCTTAGGCAAAATATTTTCAACAAGGGCATGATTTTCTTATATTGCGATTACTCTGGCGACGACGTGCATAAAGACTGCGGTTTAGCTTGCTGCTTTGTCAATAACAGGACCATCAATGTGATCGCCAAAAAAATAGCGTTCGAGCATCAAGGGGATTCCGTTTACGGCGAATTATTGGCAATTGCCTACAGTCTTGAAAGTCTTGGAGAAGCATTATCGGAACATCGTCCGAAATCCGTCGTTTTATTTACGGACTGTAGCTGCATAGCGCGGCTGCTATCAAAAAATCATTTCTCTAAGCCCTATTACGAAGAGATAAGAAACCAAATCACGGCATCTCTCATGGAGCTGAAAATGAGGTTCCCCGAAGTCGAAGTTAGAGCGAAATACATCAGTAATCACAAAAAGAATAATGTATTGCATAAGATGGCGCACATAGCGGCTAGGAAGGTTATCGGAAAGTGAGCTGCAATAATCGAAAAGTGGCGGTCCGGGAATTTTCCTGGACCGCCACTTTTCGGAATAAGAGGGTTGCCACATTGGAAAATTAGTCGCAAAATAAGGCAGAGCATTTCCGGAACATAGTCAGAGCGATGTTATTGCGTATTCGGCAACTAGAGAGGCAGGCGGAGAAACCCGTGTCCATCCGAATGAAGCTTACGGATTATTACTACTCCTTGTCCATCAAGAAAAAAATCACGCTATCGTTCACGCTGGCGTTATCTCTGCTGATCATCCTGCTTGCGATAATCGCGTTTCGCATCTCTTCGGGAATCCTGATCGACAAAGCGATCGAGAATACGGCGCAAAATCTGAAGCTGGTATCGGAGAAGCTGGAGATCATTTTCGATAACGCGGAAAACTACTCCAAAATCGCGATCACCAACAGCACGATCCAAGAGGTGATCAGCGAGCCGCAGACGACGAACGAGCTGGAAAAATACAATAAATACTACGCCATGCAAGAGTCGTTACGCAATATCGTGGATGCCAAAACGTTCGTCGATGCCCTGATCGTATATGACCTTCATGGGAACATTTACGATTCAGGAAATTTGGCAAGCATCCGCAATGTCAGCGAGGATTACTTCAAGAAATTCGCCAATTCCATGTACGGGCTCGAATGGCTGAATACCCACGCGAGCAATTATTTGAAAGGAAACGACGGCCGCAACGTCATTTCCTTGTTCCAGAAGTTTAATTCCGCCAAAACAGGCGTACCCCTGGGTCTAATCCAGCTCTCCATCGACGAAAGATACATAGCCAACCAGTATTCCAATATCAATATCGGGACCAGCGGGAATATTTTCATCGTGAACAAGAACGGAATCGTGGCCTCCGATCCCCGCAAGGACAAGCTTTATACCTCGATCGGCAATTCCGATTATTTTCCTTGGGCTCTCCGCAACGAAGGCGGTAAAGTATTTCAAATGGACGGACAAAATTATTTGGTCGTCTCCCGAAGCTACCCGCGGTTCGATTGGGTCATCATCGGAATCGTTCCGATCCACGAGATTACGAAAGACAACCAGGTTCTGACCGAGAAATTCATCGGAATCGGCGCCTTGTTCGTGTTGGTTGCGCTGATTCTCACCTTTCTGATCACCAGATCGATCACGAGTCCCCTGAATGTCATTAAGAAAACGGTACGCGACGTGCAAGAGGGCAATCTCGACGTTAAGCTGAACATCAAGTCGAGGGACGAGATCGGCGCCTTGGCCAAGGAATTCAACAAGATGGTCGGCAATACGAAGCTGTTAATGAATAACATCATCGAAGAGCAGAAGCAGAAGAGGGAATACGAGCTTGCCGTCATGCAGTCGCAGATTAACCCGCATTTCCTATACAACACGCTGGAGAGCATATGCGGTCTTGCCGATTTGAAAAGAAACGCGGATGTCGTTAAAATCGTTAATCAACTGGCCCACTTTTATCGAGGGGTGCTCAGCAAAGGCAGCGCGATCATCACGATGGAAGATGAGATCGTGATTACGCAAACGTATTTGGAAATTTTGAAAATACGTTACGGAGACCAAATGACCTATGCGCTGGACATCGATCCGGTCGTCTATCAGTACAAGACGATCAAGCTGCTGCTTCAACCGATTGTAGAAAATTCCATCTATCACGGCTTGAAGAATAAAAGGGGCAAAGGCCATATCGACATTAAAGGCAGAGTCAAGGAAGATCGGTTGATTCTCTCCATTAGCGATAACGGGGTCGGTATCCCGGAGGAAAAACGGGATAATCTCTTCAATGAGCGCGATAGTCTTCAGGATAAAAACAAAGATAAAGGCGGGTTCGGGCTAAAGGTGACGGACGAGCGGATCAAGCTGTATTTCGGTCCGGAATACGGGCTTGAAATCCACAGCGTATTCGGGGAAGGCACGACGGTTACGATTACGCTGCCGACGCTCGAGAAGGAAGGAGATGCGGAATGATCAAAGTCCTAATTATCGACGATGAATATTTAGTTAGGGAACGATTAAAAATAGCCGTGGAATGGGGCGAGATCGGTTATGAAATCGCGGGAGAAGCGGCTAACGGGGAAGATGCGTTAATGATGCTCGAGCATATCCCGGCCCAGCTCGCGATCGTCGACATCAATATGCCAATTATCGACGGCTTGGCCTTCGCTCAAGCCGCCCGGATCAGCCACCCGGATTTGAAAATCATCATTCTGACCGGCTACAGCAGCTTTGAATATGCGAAAACCGCTATTCAAGCGGGCGTGTCCGATTACCTGCTGAAGCCGATTAACATGGATGAGTTGCTGCAAGTGTTACTCCGTCTACGGGACCGTATCGAGTCGGATACGCGGCAGAAGCATCTGAACGCGCATACGCACATGAGCATGCTGGAAAGCGACAGCATCCTGAAGCGCAACTTTCTTCAATCTTGCCTGGAGGGTGCCGTCACGGAGCGGGATCAAGAGAAATGGCTGACGTACTGCCCGAAGCTGTTGCGAGATTTGCTGTTCGTCGTCGCCTTCAGCATCGACAAAGTCGGCGCGGAGGATAGTCCCTTGTGGAAAAGGTTCGCGGCGGCGAATATAAGCGGCGAAGTTTTCGCGGAGAACGGGTTCCTGCATTTCGAATCGACGTACGACGAGGAAGATAGAGTCGTTCTGATGGTCGGGATGCCGGAAGACTATTCCGCGGAGGAAGGACTCGGCCTATTATCGAAGGTAAGTTCGGATGCGGTTCAGGCGATAAGAAAGTTTCTGAAGTTTACGGTGACGGCCGGAATCGGACCCGGCGTAGCAAGCTTCGCTAACCTAACGACATCTTACAGGGAATCTGTCAGGGCGATCCGGCACAAAACGATCTACGGAGGCGACAGGGTCATCCGTTGGGATGAGCTTCCGAACAAGAAAATAGCGGACGACCTTTCCTATATCCGGGAAAATATGATGCACGAATTAAGATTAGGGGATGCCGGTGCGGTTCAAGATCAGCTGCATAAATGTTTCGAATCGTTGAAGGCCAATCGGCAACCGGTGGAAATGCTTTATTCGATCCTCTACGAGCTGATGGTAACTTTGAATATATTCGCCGCGGAAAACAAAATCGATGACGATGCGACGATAAGCGATCCGTTTAATCCGATGCGGCTTGCGGACAAGCTGGAGACGATAGAAGCAATCGAGCGCTGGGTAAGCGACGAATATTCGAACGTGCTAGCTCGCGCCAGTAGCGTAAAGCAATCGACTCCCGCCAAGCTGGCCGGTAAAGCCAAGCAATACATCGACGATCATTACGCCGACGCGGAGATGGATTTGGCGGAGATCGCCGGAAGCGTCTTCGTCAATCCCAGCTACCTTAGCCGAATATTCAAAAACGAGCTCGGTTATTCCGTCGTCGAATATTTAACCCGGCGCAGAATGGCGAAAGCTAAAGAATTAATAGAGCAAGGCTGCAAAAATCTTTATTTCATCGCGGAATCGGTCGGATACAAAGACACGCATTATTTCAGCAAATGCTTCAAAAAGCATTACAGCGTTTCCCCCTCCAAATTTATCCCGCCCGAATAACGAATGTTAAAAATATTCCCCCTGCCGTAAAGATATTGCATTTCCAGCGAGGAGTGCCCCCCCTATAATAACGTTATGTCCGGCCGACAAAACGTTTCATCGAATGTATCCGCATACAACAAAGGGGAGGCAATCCAACATGAACAAAAAAATGCTTTCGTTCGCGCTTGTTTCTATTCTAGCCATGTCGTCGGTTCTGGCCGCATGCGGAAACTCGAAAAACAACTCCAACTCATCGGAACCTGCATCAAGCGCGGGCGCCAAAGATGAAAAAGTGACGTTAAGAATTATGACCCGTTCGGCAGGTACAAGTCCGACCGTAACGGCTTATCAAGGTTTGCTGAAAAAGTTCATGGAAGAAAACCCTAACATTACGGTCGTCGACGAATCGTTAAACGACGAAGCCGCTTTTAACAATAAGTTCAAAACGGGTTTGGCTACCGGGAATTTGCCGGATATCTGGATGAACTATGGCGGAGAAGCCTTTAAAGAATATGCGAAAAACGTGGCCTTGGACCTGCAGCCGTACCTGGACGAGGATACGAAATGGGCAGGAGATTTCTTGCCGCTGCTCGGCACATGGCAATATAAAGACGTACCGGGAACGTTCGGCGTTCCGACCGAATTTTATAGCGTAGCGATTTATTATAATAAAGAGCTATTCGAGAAAGCGGGCGCGGAAGTGCCTAAATCGGTGGAGGATTTCCCGGCGCTGGTCGAGAAGTTCAAAGCCGTTGGCGCAGTGCCGATGGCTATGGGAGAAAAAGAAAACTTCCGCGGAGGCCATCTGATCACGAACCTGTCGCTTAAGAAATACGGCTTCCAGAAAACGCAAGATTTGAACAGCGGCGCAGCGAAATGGAGCGATCCTGAAACGGTTTCCTTGCTGCAAACGATGAAAGATTGGCAAGATGCCGGCGTATTCGGCAAAAACATCGTAACGATGGACGGCAATACGGCAACAACGATGTTCCTTGAAGGCAAAAGCGCCATGATTTTCGAAGGCGTATGGGCGTTGTCCCAAATGGCGGCTTCCCCGATCAAGGACAAGATTGGCGTCATCGCGTTCCCGGGTTACAAAGACAAACCGGAATTGAAAGACAACTGGTTCGGCGGAGCGGGCGGATACTCGGTATCCAAAGCGGTTACCGGCGCCAAGAAAGATGCGACGATCAAATTGCTGAAATATTTGACTTCGATCGAAGCGTTTCAAACGTATTTGAAAGAAACCGGCGGCGGCGTCTATCCGGTGAAGATGGACGTAGATCCGGCTTCGGTAGATCCCGTTACGGTGCAATATATGGAGGCTCTTAAAGGGGCTACCGACTTCAAAGGCGAAATTACGGAATACAGCCCGATCACGCAGCTGTTGGACAAAACCCGCAATGAAATCCAAGGGATGTTCGCAGGTAATAGTCCGCAAAAAACAGGGGATGCGATCCAGAGGTTCGTTGACTCCAATACGAAATAATTAAACGTTACACTCCCATCATACCGCCTGTCTCTCGGGCGGTATGATCTATTCCGGGTCGGATTCGGGTTCTCATGGAGGGATTCAAGTGGTGAAGAGAAGACCATATACCATCGCGGCAGTCTTCTTGCTGCCCGCATTTCTTTTATACACGCTCGTGTACGTCGTTCCGATGTTTCAAACCGCCTATCTCTCTTTTTTCAGCTGGAACGGGATTAAGAGCGTTCCTCTGGAATTCGTAGGCTGGGCTAACTACGACGAGATGTTCAATAAACCGGAATTTTACCGCTCCTTGAAAAATATCGGCGTATTCATCATGGGTTCGTTCGTGCTGATTTTACCGATCGCGTTCTCTTTCGCTCTTATTATTACTAGCAAACTGAAGGGTACGAGATTTTTCAAAGTCGCTTTCTTCATGCCGTCCATCCTTCCGCTTACGGCTGTCGGATTAATGTGGCAGTTCTTGCTTAAAGGAGACGGAGGGCTCGTGAATGCCGTGATGTCGGCGCTTGGCATGAGTTCTTGGACGAGGGATTGGCTAGGGGAACCGGCCATTGCGATCTACGTGGTCGTTATCGTAAACGCATGGATTTATTGCGGATTAAATATGATTATTTTCGCTAGCGGACTGGTCGCCATTCCCGAGGATCTGTATGAGGCGGCGGCATTGGACGGAGCGACGGGCTTCAAAAAATTACGGTACATTACGGTGCCGTTGATGCAGGAAACGATCAAAATCTTCTCGATCTTAGCGGTTACGCAATCGTTAAGGGTGTTCGGGCAAATCTTCGTCATGACGAACGGCGGTCCGAACGGGGCAACGGACGTACCGACCACTTTGCTGTATTACGAGTCTTTCAAATACAACAATTTCGGCGTGGGGAACAGTATTGGAACCTTTATTATCATTGCGGCGCTGTTATCGACGGTCATATTGAATCGGTTGATGAGCACCCGTAACGCAAGATAATCCAGATCGGCAGGTGGGAAATATGACAGGCCTCAGAAAGTTGGGCGTCTATAGCTTTTCGGCGATGTGCTCCGTGATCTTGATCTATCCGCTCGTATTCTCCCTGTTGTCTTCCTTCAAAGACAATACGGGAATTTACAGCAGTAAAATATTCGCTTTGCCCGACGTATGGCTTTGGAGCAACTTCAAATTAGCGTTTCAGGAAGCCCATATCCACTACGCCGTTCTAAACTCGTTTCTCTATGCGATTGCCGGCACGGCCGTTACGCTTTTCTTAGGGACGATGGCGTCGTATGTGTTATCGAGATTGAATCTGAAAATAAACGGTTTCGTATATATTTATTTCATTCTCGGACTGATGATCCCCGTGTTTTCTTTGGTCATCCCGATCTCGCGAATGATCGGCAGTATCGGCGGCTTTAACAACTATTTCGTCATGATGGTTTTATACGGCGTATTCGAGTTGCCTATGACGATCTTCCTGATTACCGGATACATGAAGGGCATTCATAAGGAAATCGACGAATCCGCGGTCATGGACGGATGCGGTCCGTTCCGCTTCCTATTTCAAATCCTGGCTCCGCTTGCGATGCCCGCGATATCCACGGCCGGCATTCTGGCCTTCTTCAGCATCTATAACGATCTTCTTTGGAACGTCATTCTCATTACGAATCGCGATATGTACAATATCTCGATGGCACTCATGTCGTTCGTTGGAGAGCGAGGATCGGCTCAGATGGGGCCGACGTTCGCCAGCATCTCGCTGACGATCATTCCGACCGTTGTCGTCTATTTATTGTTCCAAGAGAAAGTCGAAGGCGGCCTGAGCTCCGGTGCCGTGAAAGCATAGGGTTAGAGAACCGAAGGGAGAGAACGTACATGCGATTCAGACAAATCCATCTGGACTTCCACACGTCCGAGATGATTCCGGATATCGGCAAGCAGTTTTCCAAGCAGCAATTTCAAGAGATGCTCCAGGTAGGGCATGTCGATTCGATCACGATATTCGCGAAATGCCATCATGGCTGGGCTTACTTCCCGTCGGAAACGAACGAGATGCATCCCCATTTGGACTTCGATCTGCTCGGAGCCCAGCTCGAAGCCGCTCACGAGATCGGCGTCAAAGCGCCGATCTACGTGTCCGCTGGATTCGACGAGAAGCTGGCGCGTCGCCACCCGGAGTGGCTGATGCGGGACGAGAACGATCAAACGAACTGGGTTAAGGGCTTCATGACGGCCGGATGGCATCAATTCTGCCTGAATTCTCCTTACCTTGATTTGTTGATCAGCCAAGTCGAAGAAGTCGTTCGCAAATACGACGGCGACGGAGTTTTCCTCGACATCGTAGGCGTGCGGACTTGTTATTGTCATCATTGCGTTGCGGATCTAAGGAAGGAAGGCAAAGATCCTCGCAACAAAGGCGACATCGTCGCGTTGGGCGAGCGGGTTTACGCCAACTATACGCGCCGAATCCGGGAAGCTGTACATGCGATTAAGCCGGGACTGGGCATTTTCCATAACGCTGGCCACATTTCCCAAGGACGCAGGGATCTCGCCGCGATGAACTCCCATCTGGAGCTGGAATCGTTGCCGACGGGCGGATGGGGGTACGATCACTTCCCGTTGTCGGCTCGTTATGCCCAATTGCTCGGCATGGATTTCCTGGGGATGACCGGCAAGTTCCACACGTTCTGGGGAGAGTTCGGCGGGTACAAGCATCCGAACGCTTTGCGTTATGAGACGGCGCTAAGCCTAGCGAATGGCGCGCGATGCTCCATCGGAGATCAGCTGCACCCGGGAGGTTTAATGGATCGCGGGACTTACGAGCTCATCGGCGCGGCCTATTCGGAAGTGGAGCGGAAAGAGGCTTGGGTTACGGATACGGTGAATATCGCCGACGTCGCTTTACTGACGTCCGAAGCGGCCGGTGTCGGCATTAGCAATGACAGCTCCATGTTTACGGGGCGCGCCGACGCGGGCGCCGTGCGGATGCTGTTGGAAGGCAAATTCTTGTTCGACGTCGTCGATCTGGACGTTGATTTCAATGCCTATAAAGTACTGATTTTGCCGGATCAAATCGTCGTTGCAGGCAAGCTGAAGATCAAGCTGGACGATTTCTTCAAGCAGGGGGGCAAAGTGCTCGCGACGGGGAAATCCGGATTAGACCCTGAGGGAAAAGGCTTCGTTATCGATATGGGCGTGAAGCACCTCATGGAGAACCCGTATCAGCCGGATTACTTCCGTCCGGGCTTCCAGCTCGCGAACTTAGGGGATGCGGCTCACATCATGTACGCGAAGGGCCAGAAAGTCGAATTAAACGGCGGGACGGAGTTGGGACGCCGCGAGGATCCTTATTTTAACCGCGACGTGTTTTCCTTCTGTTCTCATCAGCATACGCCGAACAGCGAGAAGACCGGCGGCCCGGGGATGGTCGAAAGCGCAAACGGCATCTATATCGCTTGGAACGTGTTCGAGGATTATGCGGTAAAAGGCAGCTTGGCGCATAAGGAGTCGGTGGTCTATGCGTTAAACCGGCTGTTGCCGGGCAAGACCCTTACGACGAACCTGCCCGCGCAAGGGATCGTCACCCTGCAAGTGCAAGCCTCGGAAGGACGTATCGTCAACCATCTGCTTTATGCGTCCCCGGTCAAGCGGGGAGAGGACGTCGAGATTATCGAGGATATTTTGCCGGTGTACGAGGTCTCGGTATCGTTGCGTCTTGAAGGCCGGACGGCGGAACGGGTATACTTGGCGCCGCAGATGACTCCTCTTGACTTCGATCAGAAGGACGGGCAGATCGAATACGTCGTTCCTAAGCTGGAATGCCATCAAATGGTCGTCATCGATCTCGCGAAATCGGAATAAAGGAAACGGGAGGGCATGTTCCATGGAGGAAATATTAGTCGAAGAACATCGCGGCGACTTGTTGGAAAACGTGCATGTAGGTCATATCTGCGGCGTTTCTCAAACCGGAGCCGTGAAATACGTGGTCGGCAATCCGTTGCATAAGACGTTTCTGCGCTCATCCGCCAAGCCGATACAGGCCATTCCCGCGATGATGAACGGCGTTGACGTGCATTATTCACTTGAGGAGCCGGAGGTAGCCATGATGGCGGCCTCGCACCGGGCCGAGCCTATTCATGTTGCCGCGTTGGAGTCGATCATGGCCAAAACCGGAGTACGCGAAGAGCAATTGGTTTGTCATCCGACGTACCCGCTAAGCGCATCCGCCAAGCATGAGCTGATCGCGCATGGAGGCCAAGAAAGACGAATCTATCATAACTGTTCGGGCAAACATCTGGGAGTGCTCGCGTTATGCGAGAAAATGGGTTATAGCACCGAGGATTATTGGCATCACGAGCATCCGGTACAACAAGAAGTTCTGCGTATTATGGCGATGCTGGCCGAGATTCCGCAGGAGGACATCACGGTCGGAACGGATGGCTGCGGGTTCCCGGTAACGGCGCTCCCGCTGCAAAATTTGGCTACGGCCTACTTAAAGCTGGCTTGTCCGGATTTGATTGCCGACGAGGCGGTTCGGGCAGCCGTCGAGAAAATGACCGGCGTAATGAATCGTAATTATCGGATGATCTCCGGCACGGGATTGATTTGTCCCGCTTTGCTTGAAGATGATAATATTGTGGCTAAAGGCGGTGCCAAGGGCGTCTATTGCTTCGGGCTTCGCGAGGAACGGCTTGGCTTTGCCCTCAAGGTCTTGGACGGCTCGGAAGACGAGTGGCCGCTTATCGTCGCTTCCATCCTGGAGCAGATCGGCTATCGTCGGAAAGAAACGATTGAACGGTTGTACTCCTTGTATCCGGTTGAAATCAAGAACGATAACGATCTCGTTGTCGGGCGCAACGAGACCGTCTTCGAACTGAAGTCGGTGTAGAAGACAGAGATTTTCGATCGATAGGAGATGGGATGTCGCTATGATCCTTGAAGTGATTGCAACGACGGTAACGGATGCGCTTGCGGCCGTCGAAGGCGGCGCGGATCGCATCGAGCTCGTGACCGGGCTGGCCGAGGGTGGACTAACTCCGAGCTATGGGCTTATCGAGCAGGTTGCCTATAACGTGAATGTCCCCGTTCAAGTGATGGTCCGCCCGCACGGCCAATCGTTCTGCTACGGTAGCTCCGACGTCAAGACGATGCTCCGGGATATTCGGATTATCCGAGAAATCCGGGACGATATCCGCAGTGAACAAGGGGATTCGCATCCTCGTCTGGGCGTTGTGCTTGGCTGTATAACGCGTGATCGAAAGATCGACATGGTCGTGTTGGAGACGCTGTTGGACGAAGTCGGCGACATGGACGTAACGTTCCATCGCGCCTTCGATGACTTGGTCGATCAGGAATCGGCATACGATACCTTGACACGTTATTCATCGATCCGTAGAGTTCTTACATCGGGAGGGAAGCCTTCGGTGCTCGACGCTGTCGGAACCATCCGCAGACTGGTGGAGTTAAGCCGCGATTCGCATGTGGCTATTCTTGCCGGCAGCGGGTTGACGCTTGAAGCGCTTCCCGAGTTCTGGCGAGACACGGGAATCCGCGAGATCCATTTCGGCACCGGAGTCCGCGGTGCGCGGGGAATTGCCGGGGCCGTAGATAGCGATAAGGTCAGAGCGATCAAGCGGATAGGATAGAGTTAGTTCGACTCCAACATGTAAAACCACAACCCCACAAGGTTGTGGTTTTTGCATTGCCGGCACTGGAAAATTGCTAAACCTAGCAAACAAGAGAGGAATTAAACATATATCCGTAATGGTATACTAGATAAATATAGAAGGGGAAAGTAAAATAAGCTATTTAAGCGGGGGAACAAAAATGGCAAAAAGAAAATGGTCAAATGAAGAAGTCGAAGAGTATCGGAGAACTCGTAAGCAATATCTCTTCTACTATAACAAAGACGATGCTAATTTCCTCGTTCCCAAATCCATTGGATGGGGCTGGACGAACAACTGGGCGCATCCGTATTCTTGGTTGATCATATTAGCGGTTTTAGCGCTCGCCGTACTTCCCACGTATACAAAAAATAATTAATAAAAACCACAACCGCGGAGGTTGTGGTTTTTATTTGCCCGCTTTACTCTTCCGCCGGCGGATCGGCATGGAGCTCGGTATCGGGATCGGTATGCACCCAACGGGTAAATACGACTTCCAAGCCTGCTCGGGTCGGAGCGCAGAGGAAGGGACCAGCCTGCTTCCCGGTCGGGTACGGAAATCGGGCTACCCGAACCGTTCGCCAGCTTTCGTCCTGCGTACGGGCTCTAATAATGACCGCATCCTTCATCCGGGAAGCGCGGATCGTTACTTCCTGGCCTACCCACTCGGGTACGGGAGAGAGCGACCAGTCCGAATAACCGTCGGTTACGACAACGGCAAGATGCGGAACCCCATCATTAAGCTCTACTCCCGCCTTAATCCACTGCTCCCGTCCATGCCAAAGCATAACCCCGGCCTGGTCATACAACTCGGCCAAAGAAGCAAGCCGGAAAGTCACTTCTATCGCATGGCTGTCTTCCCAAGCGGCTAGCAGCGCATGTCCATTGCGATGCTCGAACTCATACAGCGTTTTTTCCCAGTAATCGCTCCCGTGCTCAGCTACGACGATCAGGCAGTCGTGTTGCTCTCTTGCCGATACGGGCGTTGTCGTCCATGTTCCTTGACTCCATGGAATGTTTGAAGACTTCATCGCATTTCTCCTCTCAAGTACAAAATCGCATATCCAATTTTATCATAAGGGCAATCGCTTATCCGACTGGAATTCCGATCGCCTCCTGTCTCGAACCCGCCTTCATAATTCTTTATCTTATTTTATTTTTCTATTACTTCTGGCAGGTATAACAGTGAATAGGGAAAATAATGCAGAACAGGATGGGAGGAAGCCTCGTGAGCGATTGGAACACCAATGAAAGTATGCAGGAAATGTATATGTTCGAGACCTCGCAACAAATCGAGATGCTGGAAACGATCATTCTCGAGAACGAAAAAACGAACGGCTTTGCGATGAGCACGATCAACGAGATATTCAGAATCATGCATACGATAAAAGGCTCTTCCGCGATGATGTTATATGAGAATATCGCAACATTAGCTCACCATATCGAGGATCTCTTCTATTTAATCCGTTCGGAGAACAGGATCTCCGTGGATTACGCCCTCATGTCCGATCTGTTGCTGGATTGTATCGATTTCATTAAGGTCGAGCTGGAGAAAATCAGGAATGGCGACAGCTTGGATGGCGACTCTTCCGTTCTAGTCGAACAAATCAAGGAGTTCCAGGCCGGCTCGATGAAAGAACCGGAAGCCGCGAGTCATTATCAAGCTACTATTTTCTACGAAGACGGCTGCGAGATGGAGAACGTACGAGCGATCACCTTGATTCGCAACTTGAAGGAAGTCTGTCAAGAAGTCTCTCACGTTCCCGAAGACTTAGGAGACCACGAGCTAAGCGTACAACTCATCCGCGCAGAGGGATTACGGCTATTCTTCAGCACGGAAAGAACGTACGAAGAAATATTCGATGTGTTTATGAAAGCAAGCTTCGTACAGGATTTCGAACTGAAGGAACACAAACTCCCCGCGGATTCGATTGTCGAAGCGTCGGAAAATAAGGAGCTTGGCGGCAAACCATCCGAAGAGAGTAATCTTTCCTCGCAACAAAGCATGTTAAGTGTACACGTCTCTAAATTAGATCAATTAATGGATTTGGTCGGAGAGATGGTCATCGCCGAAGCCATGGTTACG
Organism: Cohnella endophytica; assembly: GCF_003628305.1. Lineage (GTDB taxonomy): Bacteria > Bacillota > Bacilli > Paenibacillales > Paenibacillaceae > Cohnella > Cohnella endophytica. Next base: position 146,055 of record NZ_RBZM01000008.1, read on the forward strand.
CAAAATCCCGATATCTTGGGGTTAGAGCTGGAGAGCTTCCAGAAAGCAGCCAGGCTTCTGCATAAGATTACCGGCGAGTTGCAGGATATGGTCATGTCGATCCGCATGGTTCCGATCGGTTCGACCTTCCAGAAGATGCAAAGAATCGTGCGCGATATGAGTAAAAAGCTGGACAAAGAAATTCAGCTCAGCATCGTGGGCGAAGAAACGGAAGTAGATAAAAATATTATCGAGAATATATCGGACCCGCTCATGCATCTCGTACGCAACGCGATGGACCATGGAATCGAATCGGGAGAAGAGCGGACTGCCAAGGGGAAAACCTCGATCGGCAACTTAACCTTGGAGGCGAAGACGGCAGGCAGCGAGGTGCAAATCGTCGTAAGGGATGACGGAAAGGGGTTGAATAAAGCTCACATCTTGCAGAAGGGGATGGAGAAGGGCCTCGTTCACAAGCCCGAAAGCGAGATGAGCGACAAAGAAATCTATAATCTCATTTTTCTTCCGGGGTTTTCTACCCAAGAGAACATTACCGAGTTTTCCGGCCGGGGAGTAGGGATGGATGTCGTGACCAGAAATCTGACCGCCATTAGAGGCTCGATCTCGGTCGAGAGCGCGGAAGGAGTCGGTACCGCGATTACGTTGAAGATTCCCCTTACGCTGGCCATCATCGATGGAATGAACATCAAGGTAGGAAGCTCTTGCTATACGCTGCCCACCGTAGCCATTCGAGAATTTTTTAGACCGGCCGAACAGGATATTATTATCGATCCCGAAGGGAACGAGATGATCATCGTAAGAGGACGATGCTTGCCGATCTTGCGTCTTCATCATCAATTTAACGTGGATACGTCAATCAAGATGATGTCCGAGGGCATTCTAATCATCCTAGAGGAGGATGAACGGGCTATGTGCGTGTTCGCGGATAGCTTGCTCGGTCAGCAACAGGTAGTCGTCAAAGCGCTGCCTGATTACATAAAGAGTACCCGGAATATTAACGGATTGGCTGGGTGTACTTTGTTAGGCAACGGAAGCATTAGTCTCATCCTTGATGTTGGAGGGCTAATGGATGGAAGTAAGGCGGAAGAGATTATTCAGGCATAGAAGGGAGTTTCTCCAATGCATGCGACAAACAATGTGATAGATAGTTTGCAAGAAGAAGATACTCAGAAAGGGAAGTATTTAACGTTTTCCTTGGGCGACGAGTATTACGCGATCGAAATTAAATACGTAACCGAGATCATCGGTATGCAGCCGATTTCCGAAGTCCCGGAGCTTCCGGAATACGTAAAGGGAATCATTAATTTAAGGGGCAAGATTATTCCCGTGATGGATGTCAGGCTGAGGTTCAAGAAGCCGGTAGTCAGCTATAACGATAGAACTTGCGTGATCGTGATCGAAATCTCCGGCATATCGATCGGATTGATCGTAGATCTCGTATCGGAAGTCATGGTCATCCCGGACGACGATATCGTTCCTCCCCCTGAGGTAAGTCAGAGCGGCAATAAATTCATTAAAGGGATCGGCAAGGTAGGCACAGATGTGAAGTTGCTGTTGGATTGCGACAGGCTGATTAACGAAAACGAGATCAATCTACTGGAGGAATCAATATGAGATGGTTCAGCAATCTAAAAATTAGCATGAAGTTAATATCCAGCTTTGTACTTGTCGCTCTAATAGCGGGCGTCGTAGGAATAATAGGGATCATGAATTTGAAGAAAATCGATACGAATTACACGGATTTATATATTAATTATGGCGTCGCAAGCAACGATATCGGGAAAATCTCCACCCTCTACCAACGTTCGCGCGTCAATATTCGCGGATTATTGTTAGAAGAACCGGGCGCGGACCTCAGTAAATACACAAATACGATTAACGATATTAACCAGCAGATGCCTGAGTTGCTGTCGAATTTCGAGAAATCGCTCCAGTCGGATAAAGATAAACGAACTTTCGCCGCTTTGAAATCCAATATGGCGGATTATCGGCCATTGGAAGCCAAAATTATCAACTTGGCATCGGCGAGTCAAGTTAAAGAAGCATTTACGTTATTAAAATCGACTTCGGAGCTCACGACATCGATCAACGACCAAATACAAGAGCTTTTCGATTCGAAGGTCGTCGACGGAGACAGAGAGTCGGTGAATAATACGAAAACTACGAACAACACAGTCGCCACGATGATGATCATTATTGCCGTCGCGATGCTTGTCGCGATCGCCTTAGGTTTGACTATCTCCCGTATGATTAGCAATCCAGTTAAGAGATTGGTAGGGGCTGCCAACAAGCTTGCCGAAGGCGATCTGGACATCGAGATCGAGTCGAGAACGACGGATGAAGTCGGGATTCTATCTTCCGCGTTTAAGAAGATGACGGATAACTTAAACGACGTCATGGCCAATATCGCATCCGCGGCCGAACAAGTAACTGCCGGTTCGAAGCAAGTATCCGAATCTAGCGTAGCCCTTTCTCAAGGAGCAACCGAGCAAGCAAGCTCCGTAGAGCAATTGACGGCTTCGCTGGAAGAAATATCGGCGCAAACGACGCAGAATGCAGGTAATGCGAATCAAGCGAACGAAATCGCGGAAACCGCTAAGAAAAATGCGATCCAAGGGAACGAACAAATGAAAGAAATGCTGGAAGCGATGGACGAGATCAACGAATCGTCCAATAGCATCTCCAAGATCATTAAGGTCATTGACGAAATCGCCTTCCAGACGAATATTTTGGCGCTGAACGCGGCAGTAGAAGCCGCAAGGGCCGGGCAGCACGGTAAAGGCTTTGCGGTCGTTGCGGAAGAAGTAAGAAACCTTGCCGCGCGTTCCGCTAACGCGGCTAAAGAAACGACCGCGATGATCGAAGGCTCGATCAAGAAGGTAGAAGGCGGGACTAAGATTGCTAACGAGACGGCCGCAGCGCTTAACCGGATCGTAGACGGGGTCGCTCAAGTCGCTACCTTCGTACACGAGATTGCCAATGCTTCCAACGAACAAGCCGTCGGGATTTCGCAAATCAATCAAGGGATTATCCAAGTGTCGTCCGTCGTCCAGACGAATTCGGCAACCTCGGAGGAGAGCGCGGCCGCAAGCGAAGAATTATCTAGCCAGGCTGTCCTACTCAACGAACAGGTTACCCGTTTCAAGTTAAGGAGACAGTACCGCGCTCAAGGGCCGAAAAGCTATGAAGAATTCAGCCCGGACATGCTCAGAATGCTTGAGAACATGAGCAACAATAAGGGGAGTCGCCTGCTCCTCGATCAAGGATACGAGGAGAAGACAGCTCCCAAGTACAGAATCAACTTAAGCGATCAGGAATTCGGTAAGTACTAATTAGCAAGCCGGAACGGTTACATGTCCATAGGGAGCCTGCGGGCTCCCTAATAGAGATAGCAGCTTAGGCGGGTGTTAGAGCATGATTACGATTACGAATCAGGAGTTCAAGCAGATTGCCGATTTTATCAAAGCCCACTACGGCATTTATCTGAAGGAAGAGAAGCGCGCTCTGGTCACCGGCAGACTGCAGCAGGTGCTGGTAAAGAGGAACATGAATAGCTTCACCGATTATTTCGATTATCTGGTCAACGATAGGTCGGGGGAAGCCATTACCACGCTAGTGGATAAGATGACGACCAATCATACGTTTTTTATGAGAGAGGCGGCGCACTTCCATTTCTTCCGCGACCAGGTGCTTCCCTTTTGGATTCATGCCATTAAGGATAGGGATTTGAGGGTTTGGTCGGCCGCTTGCTCTTCGGGCGAAGAGCCTTATACGTTAGCCATGATTATAGATGAATTTCTGGGAAAAGAACAAGCATCGTGGGATTCGAAAGTATTGGCAACGGATATTTCGAATGCGGTATTAGACGTCGCGAAAGATGGCGTCTATAGCAACGAGAAGATCGAGCCGCTGCCTAACCACTGGAAAATACAATATTTTAATAGGCACGATGCGGATCATTCCGTTCTAAACAATCGAATTCGAAATCAAGTCATTTATCGAAAATATAACCTCATGGACAAGTCGATTCCGTTCAAGAAAAAGTTTCATGCGATATTTTGCCGGAATGTTATGATTTATTTCGACAATGAAACGAAAACCGAGCTCATCGATAGATTATATGACATGATGGAGTACGGCGGTTACTTGTTCGTAGGACAGTCGGAGTCGTTAAATCGCGACACCACGAGATTTAAATACGTGATGCCCGCCGTATATCGAAAGCTATGAAGGGGCTCTTGGAGCGAAAGAGGTGAGCCGATGCATACGCCCGCGCGAATTAAAGTTCTCGTTGTCGATGATTCCAATCTGTTTCGAGAAGTGCTCTCTCGGGCATTTTCATTAGACCCGGCCATTACGGTCGTGGCAACCGCTGCCGATCCATTCGAGGCGCGGGATAAAATTCTTGAGCATCATCCCGACGTGATGACCTGCGATGTGGAGATGCCCAGAATGAACGGTATTGAATTCATACGAAGGCTGCTTCCGCAATATGCGATTCCGGTTATCGTCGTGAGTTCCGTAAGCGAAGCGGTGTTCGATGCGATGTCCGCCGGCGCGGTCGACTTCGTCACCAAACCGGATATGAAATCGCCCCAAAGTCTGCCCCGATTTATTCAGGAACTGATCGTTAAGATTAAGATAGCTTCGAAATCGAAGGTTTTGCTAAACGAGCCCGCGGCTTCGGATACGAAGAATCCAATAGAAGTGCGATCCGAAAAAACGAGTTTGATAGCGATAGGGGCGTCTACGGGAGGAACGGAAGCGATATACGCTATCTTGAAGAACCTTCCGCCGACCCTACCGGGAATCGTTATCGTTCAACATATTCCCCCCGTCTTTTCCAGAATGTTCGCGGATAGGCTGAATGCTCAGACTTCCCTTCAGGTGAAGGAAGCCCGGACGGGGGACTACGTGAAGCCGGGTTGCGTTTATATCGCCCCGGGGGATAGACATCTGAAGGTAAAGCGAATGGGTACGGAGTATAGATTGGAATGTTATGAAGGAGAAAAAGTGAACGGCCACTGTCCATCGGTGGATGTCTTATTCGATTCGGTTGCCAAGGAAGCCGGCGATAGCGCGATAGGGGTACTCTTAACCGGTATGGGTTACGATGGGGCTAGGGGACTTCTTGTGATGAGAAGAAAAGGGGCAAGAACGATCGGACAGGATGAACAATCGTCCGTCGTATACGGCATGCCTAGGGTTGCTTACGATATCGGTGCCGTAGAGAAGCAGGTTCCGTTAACTCATATTCCGCAGCTGCTTCGATCTCTAAGTTCGCAGGCCTAGCATCGGGCGGATCAGTCGACGAATTTATAGCCTGCTCCCCATACGGTCTTAATATATTGACGTTTGGGGTCCATTTTTAAGCGAATGTTCTTGAGATGTACCGTAACGGTGTTGAGGTCGCCGATTTCATTCATGCCCCAGATGGCATCGTAGATTTGTTCGCGGCTTAATACCCGATTTTTGTTTTCAACCATATACGCGAGGATTTGGAACTCCTTCGTCGATAATATAATTTTCCGATCGTCGACTATGACATCGTAGGTATCTTTATTTAACGTTAGTTTCCCCGACTGAAGCATCGCATTTTTATCGATTTCTTTTTTCTTTCTCGTTTCTCTGCGAAGGTGAGACTTGACGCGCGCGATCACTTCGTCCACGCTGAACGGTTTTGTAATATAATCGTCGGCGCCTAACTCCAAACCGATAATTTTGTCTATCTCCCTGTCTTTGGCGCTAAGGAAAATAATAGGTACGGATATGTCGTCCCGTATCCTTCTGCAAACGTTCAGCCCATTCTGATCCGGCATCACGATATCCAATAAAATCAACGATAATTCGGGATCATTCGCTTTCATGATCGCTTCGTTACCGTTCATGGCATATGTAGTCAAATATCCTTCGGACTCGAGCGTTTTTCTTAGTAGAAGGATAATATCCATATCATCGTCCGCAATGAGTATTTTTTCTTTGCCCACGGTCGTTCTCCTTGATTCAATATAAAAATAATTTTACCATAATTGCACATTATTAAGGGGAAAAATGCTATTTTTTTGTCGAGAACGATAGATTTATGTCGAAAATTAGCATTAAAATAGGAGGTGATCTCATTGGTGGAGTCTATTACGGATTTGGAAAGCAGACTTTGGAAGGCTTGGGAAAATCAAGAATTCACGATGAATTATCAGCCTCAAGTGAATATCTTGACAGGCTCGATCGAAAAGTTCGAAGCGTTAATTCGTTGGAATTGCGATGGCATTCCGATTTCTCCGGAAACGTTCATCCCTATTGCGGAAGAAACGGGGCTAATCGTACCTTTGGGAATGTGGGTGTTGCAAACGGTATGCGAGCAGCTTAAGAAGTGGGAGACGGAATGTCCCGACTTTTGCGGGGTTAGCGTCAATTTCTCGGCCCGTCAATTCCAGGAACCGGAAATCGTTCAAACGATTATACGCGCGGTTGAAGCGAGCGGAGTAAGTCCGAGGAGGGTGGAAATCGAACTAACGGAAGGCACCTTCATGCTTCATCAAGGAAACGCGGTCGAGATTTTCGAACAATTAAAACAGACCGGAATAACGGTTGCCATAGACGACTTCGGAACCGGTTTTTCGTCGCTCAGTTACTTGCAGCATATCCCGTTTGACACGCTTAAATTGGATAGATCATTCATCATGAACCTGCAACACGATGTCAAAAGCCAAGCCATTGTTAAAGCAATCATCGCCCTTGCCCGAAGTTTGAATGTTCGGGTAGTCGCGGAAGGAGTCGAGTACGAACAACAGCTGGAATTTCTGAAACTGGAATGCTGCGATGCCGTACAAGGTTTTCTATTCAGCAAACCCGTTTCCGCGGAAGAAGCTTATCAGTTGTTCGTACATCACAAGCTAAGTAAGGAAGCAGTGAAAATCAATGAAATCGCGTTACCCTGAGAAATTGGAAATTCTGGCCGTCGAAGATGGGCCGGAGAATCAAGTGCTTCTTCAATTGTTCTTGAAGGAATACCCTTGTCGCATCGATGTGGCTAATAATGGCGAAGAAGCCGTCCGAATGTATAGCCTCAAGCCGTACGACGTCGTTTTGATGGACATGTTGATGCCTGTTAAAGACGGCTACGAGGCAACAAGAGACATTCGCGGGATAGAGAAAGAGCAACACAGGGACCCTGCTCATATCATCGCGCTAACGGCCCATACCCTTGAAGAACAAATCCGCAGATGCGAACGTGCAGGATGCAACTTTATCCTGCACAAGCCGCTATCTCCAGAGCAGCTGTGGGAGCTGCTTAATCTTATCCGTATCGAACCTGTTCAACTCGTTGTGTTGAAGGAAGAATTGGAGGATTTGATTCCCGGTTATATCGATAACCGTTATCTGGACTTGCATCGAATTACGATTCTTCTTGAACGGCGAGATTATGAAAGCATCGGGTTGATCGGTCACAGAATGAAGGGCAGCGGTAGCGGGTACGGCTTAGATACGATTAGTCGGCTGGGAATAGAGTTAGCGACTGCGGCGGCTTTCGAGCAATCGTCTAGGATTGCCGACGTCGTTAAAGAGTTGGCCTTATTTCTAGAGCGAATAAAGATTATCTATCTCGGTCAAGACGATCAGGCTTGAGCTTGTATCCATTCCGTAATGCGATAAGTGGTGAGCTCCAAGCTGGTTTCGATCAGACGGATTCCTTCGGATAGATCATCCCATTCCTTATTGTGCAGGCGCTTCTCCAAATCGCCGCATAATGCGGCCACATGCAATGCGCCGTAGTTTAGACAAGCCCCTCTTAAACTATGAGAGCTTTCTAACATTCCTTGGAAATTCGCCTCATTAAATTGATGACGCAATCTGTCTTCCAATTGTTTACATTGAGCAAAAAACAAGTGAAATAGGTCTACAAGTGAATTATGATTAGGTTGGAGTTTGCGGAGCAATTCCATTCTCTCCAAGCTGACCATAATGTGACTCGGCTCATGATGTTGATGAATCTGTGCGGGACGGTTTTCCGTCGGCTCCAACTTTCCCCTTCGTTGCTCACCCCAGTGGAATAGTTTCTTCTCAAGCTCTTTTATGATAATAGGCTTGCTAAGATAGTCGTTCATGCCTGCTTCCAAACATTGCTCCTTATCTCCTTTCATAGCGTTGGCCGTCATGGCGATCATAATCGGCCGGATAGAGGGCTCTATTGTCGCAATAATATGCCTCGCGGTTTCCAGGCCGTCCATTCTCGGCATTTGGATATCCATAAGAATAAAATCGAACCGTTTATGTTGCAGTAATTGCAGCACCTCGTATCCATTGTGGGCGGATTCGGGGATATGATTCAACTTGACTAGTATACGATTGATTAGCTTTAGATTAACGACATTATCTTCTGCAACGAGAATTCGGTAAGCTTGTGCGGCCAAGTGAATGCATTCTCCTTCGTTTGGGGGGCTAGTATGAAAAGGACTTCGCTGTTTCAATGGGTATGGAAATCTTTATTTAAGACCATTTGGATCCCGTTGCTTGTTATGGGGTTATTTTTTATTTTTCTCTTTTTTATCGCTAATGAGTGGACGCGTCAGGAAAATACGAGGCTTGATCAAGAAGAAGCCAATTACAGCTTACTTGGTCAGGCACTGAACGAGGCCGATATTATCGATAAGCAGCTGCTCAGCACCGCGCAAGTAACGGAGGTGTACAGGAAACAGACGGAGAAACGACTGCAGCAACCTGATCATAACGACAAGGAGCAACGCGAGCGATTGAAGCTGTCGCTTGAAGGCGATTATCATGTCTATACGGATATCGCCGAAGGTGGAGCAGCGATCTACATCCCCGCGAATAAGCCGATTACGACCGAAAGCATCGAGAAGGTGCTACGACTGCTCCCCTTAGAAGGTTTAATGGAAGATATCAAATTTGCCTATCCCTTAATCGAGGACATGTATTTCACCAATAACGAATCCATTAGCATGATCTACCCGGACGATGACGGGTTAGACACTTCCGATCTCTTGGACAACATGAACGCCTTAAACGCTCCGGGAAAACAACAAGTGAAATGGACAAGCCCTCATATGGATTCTATGGGAAACGGACGGCTGATCTCCAGCGTCGCGCCCGTATACGAGGGTAACTCTCTGGAAGGCATAGTCGGTATTAATATTACGATAGAAACGTTCGTAAATCGAATTATAAATCTTGCGGTGCCTTGGAAAGGCTTCGGAGTTCTCATAGACAATACGGGTAAGATTCTATCCCTGCCCCCGCATGCGGAGAAGCTAGTCGGTTTGAATCAATTCATCGAGCAAGATCATTTCAAATCCGAGATCGGAACATCGGACCAAGGCGTGCAGAAAGTCTCCTTTGCCGGCAGGGATCATGTTGTCGCATGGTCAACGCTAGCCGATACAGGGTGGAAACTGATTCTTTTTACTCCCATCTCGGCGATTACCGCAAACGCAAACGAGATTAGCGATAAAGTATCGAACGCGGGATATTGGATCATGGGGATCCTAATTTTGTTCTACTGCATCCTGTTTGTAATATTTTACAGGCGGTTAAAGACGCTGACAAGAAAAATCGTTACGCCATTAATTCAAATGAAACAAACGACTATCAATATCGGCCAAGGGGAATATATTCAACGGCAGCCTTCTTATCCCATACAAGAGTTGCATGAAACGGCCGCCCAAATCGTCGAGATGGGCAAAAAAATGCATCGGACGATGGAGCAGATGGAAATTGTCCGATTAGAAACCGAAGCAGCCAAGAACAATTTAACTTCGATCGTACAATCCTTGGATGACGTCGTTTTTATTCTGAACAAGCAAGGCGTCATCGTCAACATATGGTCGAATGACCGGAATAACTTAGCCGCGCCCATGCAGCAAATGATAGGGAAGTGTTTTACCGAATACGTGGACGAAGATTTATCGAAGGAATACATGAATAGCCTGCAAAAGGTTTTTCAAAGCGGTCAAACGGGACAAGTGGAGTACCGGGTCAAAACGTTGCGGGGGTGGCGCTGGAGACTGGCTCGCCTATCCCCGGTCATTGATAGCGATGGGGTTCAACGCTCTGTTTCCGTTTTCTCCACGGACATTACGGAAAGCAAGGAAATGGAGTCTTCGCTCCGAAAAGCGAAGGAAGAAGCGGAGCTGGCCAGTAAAGCCAAATCGGAGTTTCTGTCCAGCATGAGCCATGAGCTTCGAACGCCGATGAACGCAATTCTCGGATTTGCTCAATTAATGGAATACGACGAAGACTACGAATTAAGCGCCGAGCAAAAAGAAAACGTGGCCGAAATTCTTAAGGCGGGTCATCATTTGCTAGAGTTGATCAATGATGTGTTGGATTTGGCTAGAATCGAGTCAGGCGTCATCAGCATGGAATTGGAGTTAATCTCGGTTCTGTCCTTGGTCGAAGATTGTTTGGGAATGATCGAACCGATGATTAAAGAGAAGGGGATAACGCTAACCCATCACGTTACCGAGGATATGGCAAGCTTCGAGATTTCCGCGGATCGAACAAGATTAAAAGAGATCTTGCTGAATCTGCTCTCCAACGCCGTTAAATACAATAAGTACAAAGGCAGCATTAGTATTCATTACGAGAGGTTTGACGGATATTTCAAAATCCATATCTCCGATACCGGCTATGGCATTGCTCCGGACAAGTTAGATAAGATATTCGATTCCTTCTATCGAATAAAGGATAATCACGTGAACGTAGAAGGAACCGGAATCGGTCTTCCGATCGCCAAGCAACTAATCGAGTTGATGGGCGGTTCCATCGAAGTGCAGAGCAAGCTCGATGAAGGAAGCCGGTTCAGCATCGTTATACCGTTCTAAACGTAAACGTTGGTACAGGGGATATCCTGTACCAACGTTTTTTGTTGTACAATCGATCACTTTGTTGATGAACTTTGAAGGGATGGGAATACTATGAGTAATTAATGCTAAGGGGAGTTAATACTAAAGGAGGTTAACAATATACGGGGACTTAGGGTTATGACGCTAACGCTTCGTTAGTAATCTTTTCGATATCGAAAGGACATTTTGCTCCTTCGCTTACTAAATCGGGTAAAATATTTTGCAGGAAATAATGAACGCAGTGAAGCTTGATTTCTTTGATTTTGATAAGCGCGTTTCGATACATGACGATAAATTCTTTTTCCGTATTTCCTCGTTGCAGCTCCGTAAAGGCCTCATAGATCTGATCCAGTTTATCCGCGACTTCCAGGATTAGTCCTTCCACCGAATCGTCTTTGCCCTCCCGCAGTTGCCTGCGAAATATTTGCTTGAATTCCTCCGGAATATGCTCGTCGATGAAATGAGCGACCATACCTTCTTCCACCTTTTGCAGCATGGCTCGCAGCTCTAGCGAGTAGTGCTTCACGGGAGTTTTGATATCCCCGATAAATATTTCCCCGTAATCATGGCTGCTTGTTATTTCGTATAGCTTTTTCCAATCCACGACGACTCCGTTACGCTCTTCGATATCCGCCAATGTTTTGGCATATTGAACGACCTTCCAAGAATGAGCCGATACGCTGTGCTCCTGAAACTTGAATTTTCCCGGGCAACGAATAATGCGCTCTAGATCGTTTAGCGATTGAAAATACGTATGAATGCCCATAAGATGAGTTCCTTTCTTTGATGAATGAAATGAGGTTACTTTACTTATAGAATACAATAAGTTTGTTAATGGACGATTAACTCGTTATTTGCCATATAGAAGCAGTTCTTGTTATTCTTTAATTCTTAGGGAAGTTTTCTATGAAACGAGGGGCAATTCATCGATGTTTAATGCTAAACGCAGCGTAATGTATGCATGGATTGTATCGTATATCATTATTTTCTTTATTCCCGTAATCGTAAGCGCATCCATCTATCCGATCTCGCGGAATATGTTGGAAAAACAAATAAACGATGCGAATCAAACCTTATTGAACCAAGTTCAATATGCCATTGACGGCAGACTGCAGGATATTGAAAAAATAGCCTATGAGATCACCGCGAATCCGGCGGTTAAAGGCTTGCATTATTTGAATTCCGATGCCGATAAAGCACTGCAGTACAATGTAGTTATGCAATATTTAAGAGGCTATAAAATGACGAACTCCTTCTTGGATAATATCTATGTCGTGATGAACGATCAAAGTGGCGCGTTAACCTATGATACTTTTGTGCCTCATGATTTGTTTGCGGATAGACTCAAGCGTTATACGAGTTGGACGAGTCATCAGTGGTCGGAGCTGCTTGTCGAGAACCCTTACGACAAGTTTCAAGCTATTTGCAAAACGGGTGCAGAACGCAGCGTATGCGAGGCGGTCGTCCTAACGAAGACATTGCCTACCTACAATCAGAACCGCTCCTTCGGCCAATTGATGTTATTCATGGATAGCTCTAAATTTCTCGAGCCCATGCAGAATATACAATGGGTCGAGGGCGGACAACTCTTGATTATGGATGATTCGGACAATATCGTGGCTTCGACTTCGCCGATCAGCGACTCTGTGGATTACAAGAGCTTTCAGAAGGGAGCAGGCGGATTTCATGCTCGATACGATGAACGGGATTGGACGGTTTCTTATGTGACGTCAGGAATTTCGAACTGGAAATATATTTCGCTCATCCCTACGAAAGTGATCAAGGAAAAATTGGATTATATTCGGGATCTTACGATTGCCGGACTTTTATTAAGCTTCACCCTGGGCGGCATACTGACTTATTTTTTCATTAGAAGGAATTACAATCCCTTAAGCAGTCTTATAAGAGGGATTACCCATAGTGACGGACTCTTCTTCGACAAGAAGTATAATGAATACGAATTTATTCAACAAGCGATAATCAAGTCGACGGTCGATAAGGAAAAGACCAATCAAGTCCTTAGAAAACAAAAGGATCTGTTGAAATCCAATGACTTAACCCAATGGTTAAAGGGGAATTGGATCGATCCTGCAAGGGTAGACGAATTGTTCGCCGACCGAATCTTCAGCTCCAGCTTATTTCGAATCATGGCGTTTCACATCGACGAGCACAAAATGTCCTTTAAGCTCGCCGGCAAAGAAAATCGCTTGAAGGAAGAGCTTCGATTGGCGAGATTTGTTATCTCGAATACGGCTATGGATGTCGCCTCTTCTAAATATGAAGTCGTGGGGACGGAAGTGGATGAAAAGATCGTTTTTATTATTAATCAGAAAAACGATCAAAGCGATAACGATAAAGAGGATATGATGACAATTGCCAAAGAAATCAAGGCTTTTGTCGACGAGAAATACAACATTCCTTACAGTACCGCGATAAGCAACGCCAAATCGGATATTCATTTATTGCCTGCGGCATACAAAGAGGCGTTAGACGCCATCGAGTACAATCTCATTCTAAGTATTTCGGGAATTTCTTTCTATGACGATATCATTAACCTGGACAATACCAAGTCTGAGGAGTGGGTTTATTTCTCTTCGTTACGTGCGGGAAGAAAATTAATCAACTTTATCAAGACGGGAGATACGAGTCAGGCGCAGGCAACATTAGATGAAATGTTCGAGCTGCATCATACGGCCTCGCCCTTGTCCGTCCCGGCAGTTAAGCTGATGAAGCTTAATCTGACGAATACGATGATTAACATCTTGTTTGAAGTTAGTCCTTTCATAGAGGATTCATTCTTGCAGGAATTGAACCCTGTTCGTCGCTTGCTTAACTGTCAACAAATTGCCGAGGTTAAGCTAGAGATGAGCGAGATCTTGGTGCAGTTGTGCGGTTACATCATTCTGAATCGCAAAGAAGAGTCGAGCGAGTTAAAGGATGCGGTCATCGGCTATCTGGAACGGAATTATGGAGATCCCGAGCTGAGCGTGTCGCTTATGGGGTCGCATTTCGGAATGACGCCAACTTATTTATCCCGATTGTTTAAAGAACAGACGGGAGTCGGGCTTCTAGATTATATGATTCACTTCAGACTGGAAAAAGCGAAAGAGTTGTTGAAACAAGATCAGCTTAGTATTAACCATATTTCGAATCAGGTCGGCTTTGCGAGTACGAATACGTTTATTCGCGCCTTTAAGAAGTACGAAGGCATTACGCCCGGTAAGTACAGAAGCATTACCGCAGAATCGATAGATTAAGGGTGATTGGGAGAGCTGTTCGCGTCATGGTTGCGCGGGCAGCTCTCTCTTTTTTTAGATTTTGCACATCAAGATCGTAAAATGACGATGGATTGTTCTGTTTTTTGCCGATGGATTATGGAATATAGCGATTTTTCGAGCGGCTTCATTCCCCTATACTAGAGTTGTCGGAGCGCTCCGATAAGGATTCGAATGAAAACGGGAGGTTACGATATGTTGGCTAAGAAATTCACATTATCAATTGTCTTGGTTATCTTCGTTTGCTTAATTGTATCAGGGTGCGGAGATTCTTCCTCAAGTAATAAAGGTTCAGGCTCCTCTAACGAGAAACAGAAAATTACGGTGCTTCTGCCTAAGCACGAAATGGATAACGTAGGCTTCATGGAGAAAGAAACGCGTCAATTCGAGAAAGAAACGGGAATTCAGGTCGAACTCATCAACATGTCATGGGACAATGTAGCGGATAAAATAACGGTGGAAATGGCGTCGAACGCGAACTCATACGACGTGATCGAATTGGATAATTCATGGGTGGCCAAGTTTGCGACGAACAAATGGATTACTCCATTAAATGAATTCATCGGCAGCGAAATTAAAGAGGGCGTACTCCCCGGACTGTTAGACAAGTTCTCCTATAATGGAGATCTCTATGGAATACCTTGGAATAACGACACTCGTTTCTTCATGTACAACAAGAAAAAGCTCGATGCAGCGGGTATAAGCGAGCCACCGAAGACATGGGATGAGCTCAAGGAACAGTCCAAAATCTTAATGGACAAAGGGCTCGTCAAATATGGATTTATCGATTCTTTGATGCAGGCGCAATCCGGTATGAACGAATTAACGTTCATGACCTATTCCTTCGGCGGAAATTATATCGATGGATCAGGCCAAGTCAATTTAACGAACAATGCTCCGCTCATTAAAGCCTATGAATATCTACGCAAAGGGCTTAATGAAGATAAATTCATAGATCCGGCATCGATCACTTCTAATTATGAAACGGTAGCCGACGTGTTCTTAAAGGGAGATACGGCTTTCTTCCTGCAAGCATGGCCAGGACTTTATCAGACGGCGAACGACCCGGATAAATCCAAAATCGTAGGTGAAATCGCCGTAGCGCCGTATTCTCCAGGGGTAGATGAAAGCTCGAGTACGGTACTGACCTTGCCCGAAGCGATGGCGATTCCGCAAAGCAGCAAAAACAAAGAAGCGGCATGGAAATATATCGAGTACATGTCCAGTAAGAAATTCGATAAGAAAAAAGCGCAGGAAATCGGGGCTTTGCCAATATGGACGGATCTGTTTAACGACTCGGAGCTGCTTGCGGTCTATCCTTATTGGAAGGATTTCGGCAAGCAATCGCTTAAAGCCAAAGGCCTTCAGGATATCCTCTGGTATGATCAGTTCTCGAACGTCGTTCAAGTCGAAAGCATCAAGATCTTACTTGGGAAAAATAGCATCGAGGACGGCTTTAAGGCAATCGAAAGCAATGTGGCGCAGTTTAGCAAGTAAAAGCAAGCGTTCGGAGGATGCAGGCCAGGCAAGAGGGTTTGCATCCCCGACTGTATTTTTTGTGAGAGTGGGAGAGAGATGACGCAAAAAGTGCTAAAGCGCATAACCAATGCCATGGATTCGGATAAAAAGCTGGGCTATCTATTAATATTCCCGAGCTTATTGGTTATTTTAGGCGTAATGCTGTATCCATTTCTTTATTCCTTAAATATGAGTTTCTCGAAGATGGACTTTGCCAATAGAACCATGAATTATATCGGACTTGATAACTATATTAGAATGTTTAAGGATTCTTACTTTATTAACTCCTTGAGGTTAACCGGCTATTTTACAATCGTTACGGTTATCGCTGAAATTTCCCTTGGTATTGCGATCGCGCTCGTCTTAAATCAGAAGTTTAAGTTCAGAGGATTCGTTCGCGGGATCATGATCTTACCTTGGGCGCTTCCGAGCGTCGTGAATGCGATTATGTGGAAATGGATATACAACCCCAATTACGGGGCGCTTAATGCCTTGCTTACTCAAATGCATATCATCGGCGAATATCGCGATTGGCTCGGCGAACCTTCATCGGCCTTACATGCCATGATATTCGCTAATGTCTGGAAGGAAACGCCTTATGTCGTGCTTCTAGTTCTCGCAGCTTTATCGAATATTTCCGGAGATCTATATGAATCGGCCAAAATAGACGGGGCCAACGCATGGCAAGCCTTCTGGAAGGTTACGCTGCCAATCGTGAAACCCGTCATCGTCGTATTGGCGATTATGAAGTCGATCTGGGCCATCCAAACGTTCGAATTGCCTTATATCCTTACGGGAGGAGGACCGGGCGGGGGTACGGAGCTGCTTTCCTTCTATATTTATAAAGCCACCTTCAAATTTCTGGATTTCGGAATGGGAGCATCGATGGCTTACATGATCACATTGGTAACCTTTGTGTTATCCCTCCTCTATATCAAGTTTCTGTCCAAGGATGGAGAAATCGTATAGCAGCATCCATATATGAGGTGATTCCGATGAAGAGATCGATCAATTTCAAGCAAGTTCTCGTTTATTTTCTGGCCTTCCTTATCGTCCTGTATGTAATGGCTCCTTATTGCTGGTTAGTCCTATCGAGCTTATCGACCAAAGCGGATTTACTTACCACCCCGTTAAAATGGATTCCGCCGCACATCACCTTCGATAACTATAAAGCGATATTATTCGGAGGGAACGATTCCACTTCGGATGCCGGGAGTCAATTTATATCCGCGCTTAAGAATAGCTTCATCATCTCGATTGTCGTAACCGCTCTTGCCTTGTTTCTGGGTATTCTTGCCGCTTATGCCTTGGCCAGATTGAACTTTAGAGGACGAAAGCCGGCGATACTGACCGTCCTCTTGGTTCAGATGATCCCGCCGATCGCGCTGATCGTACCGCTGTATATCATTATGAGTAAAGCCTCTCTCATGAATAATAAGTACAGTCTGATCATTATTTATTTATCGTTCGTGCTTCCGTTCGTCATTTGGATTATGAAAAGCTATTTGGCGAATATCCCCGCGGAGATCGAGGAAGCCGCTAGAATCGACGGTTGTTCGAAATTGCGGGCGTTCCTAACCATTATTCTTCCTATTTCTTTATCCGGATTGGCAGCAACTACGATTTTTGCTTTTATCATGTCATGGAATGAATTTTTCTATGCTCTTAACTTTACGACGACGCTTGCATCTAAAACATTACCTGTCGTCATTACGGAATTCAGCAGTAAGCACGGGGCTGACTACATCATGACGAGTACGGGAGGCGTTATTGCTAGCTTACCTCCGGTACTGTTGGCTTTCTTCTTCCAACGCTATATTCTGTCGGGGTTAACTAATGGGGCTGTAAAAGGATAAGCGGTACGGTTCTTCTCCGCCATCATTATGGCTAATTTTCGAGTGAGCCGATGTATTTTTGCGCTATTTTTGATATAATTTGCGGCAAACATATCATTGAGGTGCTTAAAGTGGCAAACATGGATAAGAAGAAGGAACAAGCGTCTGTCGATCGGCTGTTCGTTGGCGTAGATGTAGGGGGGACGAATATCGAATGCGGCGTTGTTACGCCGGAAGGAAAAATCATTAGCCGTTCCCATTGTGCGACACTAGTGCATGACGGCGGCGTAGATGCCGTTATTGACCGGATCGCGGGTACGATAAACGAAGCGATCGCTGCATTGCCGGTATCGGAAGGACGACAAATAGCGGGTGTAGGCGTAGGCATTCCGGGGCTGGTTGATCCTGTTAACGGCATCTCCTTGAATGCCGTTAACCTGGGCTGGCGGAATGTCCCGCTAGCGGCTAAGCTGACCGAACGGCTTCACATTCCCGTCAAGATAGAGAATGACGTCAATAGTTATGTCTATGGGGAAGCCATGTACGGAGCAGGAAGACAATACGATTATGTACTGGGGCTTACGATTGGCACGGGTCTCGCGAGCGCATTCATTATTAATGGCGAGATTTTTGGAGGCGCGGGACATTTGGCGGGCGAGATTGGACATATTCCGTTCGAAGACATTCCTTACGTTTGCAATTGCGGCCAGACCGGCTGCCTGGAGACAATCGTATCCGCAACCGGAATCGCCAGGCAGGCCGCCGATGCAGTAAAAGATGGGATGGACTCGATGCTTGCTCGTGTATTGGAACAACAGGGGAAGCTCACGGCAAGGGATGTATCCATCGCGCACGAAGCAGGAGATCGGACCGCGACAGCCATTCTTAACCGAACGGGAATTATACTTGGACGTGCGCTTGCTGCTATTGTTCCCGCGCTGAGCCCTGACGTTATCGTTATTGGAGGAGGAGCTGCTCAGGCAGGAGAGGCGCTCATTGCCCCATTAACATCCGAATTGAGAGCGCGCCTTTTGCCTGTATTTGCTGAGCGTCTACAGGTACGTACGGGAGAGCTCGCGAGCAATGCCGGAATCATCGGGAATGCCATGATCGCAAAGTTTTCCGCAAACAAATAAAGTTTTGCGGAAAATTATGGTTGACATTTTGCGCATTGTTGCATAAATTATAACTATATTTGCGGCAAAATTATCCAATTATGTATTTGCATCTGGGAGGGGACAGAGTGGAGAAGCGAATTCGGTTAGCGCTTGTAGGGCTTGGAGACATGGGATCGGGTCATCTCTATGGATTCGATCGGATTAGCGAATGCGAGATCACATGGGTAGCAGACCCCCATGAATCCAACCTAGCGCGTGCGCTTGGTATTCTCAAGAACAATAAGCCGCAGGTTTGTACCGATCATGATCAATTATTGCTGCATAGCGACGATTATGATGCTGTTGTTATAAGCGTACCGAATTACTTGCACCGTGATGTCGCTCTTCCGTTTATTGCGATCGGTAAACCTCTATTCCTGGAGAAGCCGGTGGCTTCTACGCTCGGACAATGCAACGAAATCATTCAAGCCGCCGAGGAACGCGGGGTACCTGTTCAGATTGGTCTTGTCTATCGCTATTCTAATGTATACCGGCGCATGGCCCAAGAAGTGAAGCGGGGGCGGTTGGGCGACGTGACGATGATGTGGTGCAAGGAGTTCAGAGATCCATTCCCGCCTAGAGATTGGTTCTACGATGAATCCCTGTCGGGCGGGGCGTTAGTGGAGAAGGACTGTCATCATTTTGATATTTTCAATTGGATGATCGGAGCGAAGCCGGTTCGAGTATTCGCATCCGGCGGTCAGCATGTCATTCGCCGAGGGCAGGACAATCTCATTACGAATAACTACACCCATTACGCTCCCCGAAATATAACGAACAGCTCTATCGTGGATCATGCATGGGTAACGATCGATTACGATAATGGAAGCAAGGCTATGCTCGGATTGTGCATGTATCTTAAGCCTTATAACCTTACGGATGAAGGTCTTGAGATTGGTTTAATTGGAAGCAACGGCGCCCAGATGGTCGCAAAGAAGGACAAATCGATCGATATAAGCGGAGGAGAGGACTTCACCAAGGAATATATCGATTTGGATGTTGTCAGCGACTCCGTCGATGGAGGTCACACGGGTAGCCAGAAGCAGCGCTACGCTTTCTTGAATACGGTCAGAACCGGGGAGCTGCCTTTCGCCGATTTGAATATTGGAAAAGAGGCCTTGCTGATCGCTCTCGCAGCCGAGAAGTCAATAAAGGAAGAACGGTATGTCTATCTCCACGAATTAATTTAATTCGGATTAGGCGCTAGAGGGGACGGATGCAAGTGACGAATAAGTGGAAGGAAGACAGGGCGTTTCTATTATTCATCGCGCCGTGGATTGTTGGATTTCTATGCTTTTTCGTTGGACCGGCGATGGCTAGTCTCCTATATAGCTTCGCCGACTATAATGCGATTACGAAGCCAATATGGATCGGCATCGATAATTATACCCATCTAATATCGGATCAGGTCTATTTGAAAAGCCTTAGAAACACGCTATATTTCGTCTTCATTGGAGTTCCGGTTACGGTAGGATTCCAGATTGTACTCTCCCTTCTTCTCAATGTGGAAATCCCCGGGATCCGGGTTTTCCGTACTTTGTACTATTTGCCCTATCTGGTACCGCCTGTTGCAACCGTTATCATTTGGATTATTCTTTTCGGTTCGGGCGATAGCGTCGTTAACTCCCTGATTGTCTTGTTCGGCGGCTCCAATGTCGATTGGATGGGGACCGAGGGCTTGATTAAACCGGTCATTATTTCCATAGGAATGTGGAGCTCGGGAGGAGCCGTCCTTATCTTCTTGGCTGGCTTGAAGGGGATCCCCCGTTCGCTGTACGAAGCCGCACGTATTGATGGGTCAGGCCCTATCCGGACTTTTTTTAACATTACATTGCCTATGCTCACCCCTACTATTTTGTTTACGGTCGTCATGCAGGTGATTTATTACTTCCAAATGTTCACCGAAGCCATGTTGCTTAGTAAAGGAGGACCTAACTATGCCTCCCAGACCTACATGATGAATACGTATCAGGTTTCCTTCCGCGATCTTAACTTCGGTTATGCGATGGCTCAGTCGTGGGTGTTGTTCCTGCTCATTCTCGTAATCACGATTGTCTTGTTGAAATCCTCGCAGCGCTGGGTTTATTACGAAGGCAGCGAGAAGGGAGGGAGCAACAGTTAATGAGCACAGCCAAGGCAATGACCTCAACCTACAAGTACATCATGCTTCTCCTGGGTCTTCTCGTGTTCATAGGACCTCTTCTATGGCTCCTATCGACCATGCTTAAGACGCAAGATCAAACCTATGTGTTTCCGCCAAAGTTGCTGCCTAATCCACTGACGTTTAGCTCCTTTTCCAGGTTGTTCGAGACGATGTCGCTTATGCCTCGATGGATCATGAACTCGTTTGCCGTATCGATTATTAATGGTTTAGGCACGATTCTTACGAGTTCTCTAATTGCATTTGGTTTCGCTCGAACGAGATCAAGGCTGAGATCGGTTCTGTTCATCATTGTGCTGGCTACCTTAATGATCCCTTCGCAGGTCACGCTTATCCCGATGTACATCCTATTTAGCAAAATCGGTTGGTATGATACTTGGCTACCGCTCACGATTCCGGTGTTTCTAGCTAATCCGTACTTCATCTTTCTTTTCCGCCAATTTTTCATGACGCTTCCAAGAGAACTCGACGAGGCCACCTATGTGGATGGGGGAAATTACTGGACGATCTACAGTAAGGTCATCCTGCCGCTTTCTGGACCCATTATCATATCCGGATTTATTTTCGCCTTCGTGTTCACTTGGACGGATTATTTCTCCCCGCTTATCTTCATTCAGTCGGAGAAGCTGCAGATGATGAGCGTAGGATTGCAGTTAATCATGGGCAAGAACTCGCAGGATTTACCGATGATGGCCGCAGGCTCATTCCTCGCGCTCGTGCCGATCGCCGTAATCTATTTCACGGCTCAGAAATATTTCGTAGATGGCGTTGTCATGTCGGGAATTAAATGAGAAAAAGGGGAGTGTCGTGATCATGATGATTCGACTGAGTTCGCGTGGGAAGATCGGCTTTATCATGCTATGCATTTTGGCGTTGTTCGTAACGGCTTGCGGAAGCAACAAGGGAAATGCTCCATCATCGGGTGCCGAATCCTCTTCCGGCACTACCGCTTCGAACGATCCGGCATCGATTAAGGCCAAGGTTACCTTTATGCAGTGGGGAACGCAGGAAGAAGTGAATCAGACGAAGGAACTGCTCAAGAAGTTTAACGAGAAGTATCCGAATATTAAGGTAGAGGTGTCCTCTAAGGACTGGGAAACCTATTGGACGGCAATAACCGCGCAAGCTGCCTCGGGTACCCTGCCGGACATTTACAAGATGGATGAAGCTTATTTGGATAAGTACGCCAAGTTGGGGGCTATGAAAGACTTAACAAGCCTCATGTCCGAGCATTCCTTCGATGTGGATGCCTTTGAGCCGAGTGTACTGCACAAGCTTCAGCAGTCCGGAAAGCAGTATGCTCTGCCTCGCGATGCGAATACGATCGTCGTTTTCTATAATAAGAAGCTATTCGCAGACGAGAAGACAAACCCGCGCGGAGCCCCGGTTCCGACATCGGAAATGTCGTGGGATGAATTTATCCAGATCGCTAAGCAAATGACTTTGGATAAGAAGGGCAGAACGGCTGCGGATAGCGACTTTGATAAATCAAGCACCTCGCAATGGGGCTTGGTCATGGATGCGGCCGGCTCGGCCGACTCAGTGCTGGAATCGCAGCTCTGGTCTAACGGGGCAAGGCTGGTTAACGATGACCAATCGTTCGCTATGAACTCGCCCGAAGGGCTCGAGGTGCTGAATAAATTCCGTAGCTTCATTGTGGATGATCATGTTGTGCCTTCGTCTAGCCAGGTCAAGTCTATTTCTCCGGATCCCTTTTTATCCTTGGCAACGGGGAAGGTTGCCATCTCCTTCGGCGGAAGCTGGAATACAAGCGAATACAAAGTAGCGAATATTGATTTCGAGGCCATACTCCCGCCGAAGTTCAAGGAAGAGAAGACGGTTGTTCAAGTATCCGGATACGGAATGAATCCGAAGACGAATAACGAAGAAGCGGCATGGATTCTACTGAACTGGCTCACGGGTTCGGAGGGCCAAATCGCACTTGCCGAGCAAGGGCAGTCGATCCCGGCTAATAAACAGGCAGTCGATACGTATCTGGCGATACAGGACGGCTACAACAAACAAGTGTTTATCGATTCGCAGAAATATGTCATTCCCGTTCCGTTCTTCGACGGCAAAGAGAATCTGCTATGGGACATTATTCCTCAAATGCTATCTAACCCATTGTCCGGGAAAGGCGATATTCAGCAGGCGGTTAAGGATATCGGAGCAAGCTACGGTAAATAAAGCGAGTCTGGAAAGCTAGGGTTTGCGCCAAAATGCACAAGGCAGGGGAAAGAGATCGAATGAACCGAAATGCTGTCATTTCGATCATTCGATCTTCTATTTCATCGCGAAATTGACATGAATATAAGGATTTCGTATGATTATCACAATTACTTTGGCGCAAATTGCGAATATGATTTTGAGGAGTGGAAGAGAGACGTGACAACGCTGAAGGATGTCGCACAACACGTTGGCGTCTCCATATCGACGGTTTCTAGAGTGGTTAACAACGAGGCTACTCGCTCTGTCAATTCGGAAACCCGCCGAAAAATATGGGATGCGGTAAAGGAGTTAGGTTATCAATCCAACAAGGGGAATCGTCATGCGGTTAAGGGCGGACAACACACTCCAACTTCTACGGAAGCTGTTCGCATAGGATGCATCGTCGCCGTAACGCAGAATAAATACAATCACCCTTACTTCTCCGGCATTCTTGAAGGAATCGAGAAGAGTCTCCTGAATTATGGATGCGAGCTGTCCTATGTATATACGGGAGATGATCTGCGGAACCCTGGCGTAATCAATCGGATCCTTCACGATCATCCGGTGGATGGAATTATACTTGTTGAAGGCCTTGATCCTTCTCTATATAAGATGATAAGAAAAAGCATCTCTCATGTCATTGGAGTCGACGTGTCGGATCCGGGGATTGCGCGCGTTACCTATGACCGCGTCGAGGCTGCAAAAGTTGCCGTTAAACACCTTGTCGAGAAAGGGCATAAGCGAATCGCATTTATCGGGGGTTCGGGTCTATCCCAGGACATGGAGAGAGAGAAGCGTTATCGGGGGTATCGCGAGGCGCTCAGAGAAGCGGATATTATGTACCGTCCGGAGTGGGCTCTAAATTCTCACTGGGAAGTCGAAGAGAGTTATCAATTGACCAAGCAGTTGCTGAAGAATGAAGAGGAAAGGCCGTCGGCCATATTCGCGGCTAGTGATATGATGGCTATAGCGGCAATGAGGGCGGTCAACGAATGCGGACTTCGAATACCGGACGATGTGGCCATCGTAGGCATCGATAATATTGAATTTTCGTCCTATAGTTCTCCTCCGTTAAGCACGATTCACATCCCTAAATTAGAAATCGGTCAAATCGCCGCCAAATTGTTGGTGGATTATATTCACAATAAAATGCCGATTCCCGTTAAGATCACGGTGCCGTTCGAATTTATCGCGCGCCAATCGACTTGACGCAAGAGCCGTCCTCTAGGGATGGCTCTTTGTCGTTAGAGGAGCTGAATCCCGGCGGACAAGTAGGTTTTCTTCAATTCGGGCGGTATCCGGCTATCCGTAATGAGAGCATTAACCCGTTGCCAGCCTTCGATTAAATAAAGAGAGCTGCGGTTTAACTTGGTATGGTCGGCAAGCACATACGTTTCTAGGGATTGACGCATCATTTGGCGATTCGTGTTCGCTTCTATTTCATTAAAGGTCGTTAAACCTCGATTTAATTCCACGCCGTCCGCACCTAAGAAAGTCTTCTGAATGGTAATCCGTTCAAGCGTCGCATCGGCCATCGGACCGGACAGCTCATAGCTCTGGGTTCGATTGACTCCCCCGGTCATAATCAATTCCAAGCCGGGCAGGCCGGCTAGCTCGAATCCGATGTTAAGAGCGTTCGTTACGACCGTGAGTCGGTCGAAGGGCTGTTGGATGATGCGACGCGCGACGAACATATTGGTCGTTCCGCCGGTCAATCCGATAACGTCGCCTTCGCGGATTATGCCGTACGCCTTCTCGGCAATCTCCTTCTTCTCCTCCGGATTCATCTCCATCTTCCTATAGAAGGGAATCTCCGTTCTGACCGTATCAAGAACAGCTCCGCCAAAGGTACGAATGAGCTTCTTGTCCTGCTCCAGCGTCTCCAAATCCCGCCTTGCGGTCGCCTCGGATACTTGGAATTGATTAATAATATCCCCGACGGTTATTGATCCTTGATCGCGTAGCCGTTGAACAATTCCTTCGCGTCTTGACGCAGTCTTACTCATGACAGGACTCCTTGTACGATCATTGCAAATCGCTGTTATCTCGTCTGTCTAGAATAACATAACCTCCCTTAAACGTCCATAATAATGATTGAAACGATTAATAAAATGCGCATTTTAGTTCTTTTATTCAAAACAAATGATTGACTCAATCATTAACTAGTCGGATAA
The DNA here is from genome assembly GCF_003628305.1 of Cohnella endophytica. Lineage (GTDB taxonomy): Bacteria > Bacillota > Bacilli > Paenibacillales > Paenibacillaceae > Cohnella > Cohnella endophytica. Next base: position 171,245 of record NZ_RBZM01000008.1, read on the forward strand.
TGAAGGAGATTCAATAGTGACGGTTATGGGAGGTTCTTCAATGACGCGTATTGCAATCGTAGGCTCGGGAAGTATGTTCACTCAGTATTTGGCTTCGGATATTTTACAAATCGCCGGCTTGGACAATGGGATATTCGCTTTAATAGATGTAGATTCGCGACGTTTGGAGCTATCGCTTAAGCTAGTTCGGCGTTTGATTGAATTGAGCGGCAAAAATTGGACGGTAGAAGCTTCTACGAATAGACGGGAAATGCTGAAGGGATCGCGTTTTGTCATTAACCAGATTGAGGTAGCCGGACTCTCTACGGTTCGTAACGAATTCGAAATTCCGCTTCGATATGGAGTTAAGCAATGTATCGGAGATACGCTAGGGCCAGGGGGGCTGTTCAAGACTCTTCGGACCTTGCCCGTATGGCTGGAAATCGTGCGGGACATAGAAGAACTGTGTCCGAATGCAACGATTCTGAACTACACGAATCCAATGTCCGCCGTCACTTTAGCAACGTCAAGAGCGACAACGGTGCCTGTCATCGGCTTGTGCCACTCGATCCAGCATTCATCGCAGCAGTTGGCCAAATATTTGGATGTTCCCTATGAGAAGCTGCACTGGCGCTGCGCGGGCATTAATCATATGTCTTGGTTTACGGAATTAAGCGTAGAGGGGCAGGATCAATATCCGGCCTTAATGGCTCGTATGAATGAACCTGATTATGTAGCTAAAGATCCGGTGCGACTAGATTTCGTTAAGCATTTCGGCGCGTTCGTGTCGGAATCCAGCGGACATTTCTCGGAGTATATTCCTTATTACCGCAAGCGACAGGACTTAATCGATAAGCATTGTGCATCGGGCTATAATGGCGCGACCGGATTCTACGCGAATGAATGGCCGACCTGGAGACGGGAAACCGATGAAACGATCGAGCGGATCGTATCCGGGGAAGAAGAAATCAAGCTGGAGCAGAGCGACGAATACGCCGCGATTATTATCGATAGCATCGTTAACGAGAAGCCGAACGTGATCTATGGCAACGTACCTAATCGCGGGCTGATCGAGAATCTTTCCTTCGAAGGAATCGTCGAAGTGGCGTGTCTTGTCGACCGTAACGGGATTCAACCCACGCGTTTTGGACGCTTGCCCGAGCATCTGGCCGCTTTGTGTCGCACCAACATGTCATTCTTCGAATTAGCGGTGGAGGCCGTAATGGAGCAGGATAGGGAGAAGGCGTTGTACGCCCTATACATGGATCCGTTATCTGCCGCCGTATGTTCACCGGCAGAGATTAAAAGCATGTTCGAGGAAATTTGGGAAGCGGATGCCCCTTATTTACCGAACTGGAAATAGAAAGAGGAATACTTACAAGAGAACAGAGGTGCCGACATGGAGAATCGAAAGATTATTATTATCGGAGAATTGAATGTCGACCTTGTTTTCGCGGGTAACGATATTCGTCCGGAGCCTAATCGCGAGAAGCTAGTGGATGATTTCAAGCTTGTATTGGGTTCCTCTTCTGCAATCACGGCAACCGGGTTAGTCGCGCTAGGCTGGGACGTAGAATTTGTCTCTATCGTAGGGGATGATGAATTCGGTCGATTCTGCGTAAAAGAATTAACTCGGTTCGGCGTCGGGGTATCCCATGTCGTTGTGGACCCAAGCTGCAGTACCGGAGTAACGTTATCGCTCACGGACGGTAACGATCGCTCGCTTCTTACTTATATGGGAACAATTGCTTCCGTCACGCCGGAACTGATCCCGATCGAGATATTCGAGGGTGCGGCGCACGTGCATTTCGGGTCCTTCTATTTGCAAGAGCGTATGCGGCCCCATTGGTCGAATGTGTTCCGCGCGGCAAAGGGAGCGGGATTAACGACCTCATTCGACGTCGGATGGGATCCGGAAGAAGCTTGGGATCGGGAACGTATCAAGGAGCTTCTGGCATGGACGGATTGGTTTATTCCGAGCGAGGAAGAGGCGCTCCGTATATTTGATGTCCAAACCCTGGCTGAGTTGGTTGAATCACTACCAGCCAAGCGAGGGCAGGTCATCGTCAAGCGGAGCTCATCAGGAGCCATGGCCATCGATACGAATGGCCTTATGACGGAAGGAAAGCCGTTTCGGGTGACGCCCGTGGACACGACGGGAGCCGGGGATTCGTTTAATGCAGGCTGGATTTCCGCGATGCTCTCAGGCAAGCCCAAGGCAGAGGCTATTCTCTATGCCAATGCTTGCGGAGCATTGGCTACCTTGTCCATCGGAGGAGCAGGGGGGCTAAGCCTGGAAGGGGTAAGGCGTCTTTTTGCACAGGAAGCCGGTTCATAATACGTCTTGATAAATGAAATCAACATCAACTTAGGAGCGTGATTGACTTATGACAGCCAACACACAGAACCGCGGAGAACTGACCTATCGCGAGATCGCCGAGCAACCGCTGGCGTTGAAGGAAGCCTATGAGGAGGCGCTGCGCCGCAAAGCTTGGGCCGAAACCTATTTAGCGGAACCAACGGTTTCACAAACCTTATTCGTCGGCTCAGGCTCCTCTTATTATCAATCCCAGACGATGGCGGCGACTTATCGCTCATGGCTTGGACGAGAAGCCTTGGCATTGCCTTCTTCCGATCTGTTGCTTATCCGTAAACAGGTTGCGTCCGAGAAGCTTCGGACGGTCGTGTTCGGAATCTCGCGATCCGGGGAATCCACTGAAGTCGTTAAGGCCTTGGAATCGGTGAAGGAGCTGCCGAACTGGCAGACAGCGGGCGTTACTTGTTATAAGGACAGCAGCATGGCGAGCTTAGGGGATGTACTGGTATCGAAGCTCGGCCAAGAGCAAAGCACGGTGATGACCAAGTCGCTTGCCAGTATGATCGTCGGCGTGCAGACGGCTATCGCCTCGGTATCGGATCAACCTTCTCTGTTAACCGATATGGCTGATGTAGTTGCGGGTCAAGCCGATCGCGTAATCGAAGGCGAACAGCTTGCCAAGGATTTGGTTCAATCCAGACATTTTGATCGTACGGTCTTTCTTGGCCTCGGAGCGATGTTCGGCATTGCTCAAGAGGGATGCCTCAAGCTCAAAGAGATGGCTAACGTCTGGACCGAAAGCTTCGGGACGCTAGAATTCCGCCATGGTCCGAAGTCGATCGTCGATCCGCATACTTGCGTGATTGTGCTTGTTACGGAGTCGTCGCGCGCGGCTGAGCTGAAGGTCGCACAGGAAATGAAAGAATATGGCGCTCATGTCGTAGTTGTCGTGGCAGCAGCAGGGGAGGATACAGCATTCGCGGATACGGTTGTCGTCGTTGGTTTATCGCATGTTGCGGATGAAGCCCGTTCCGTGGCCGCGCTTCCGTTCCTGCAGTATTACGGCTACTTCACCGCGCTCAAAAGAGGCGTAGACCCCGACCAGCCTCGCAACCTGACTCAAGTGGTTAGAATTTAGATAGAGCAGAGCCCTAATAGACATCATACTGGAGGAATATGCATGCCACTCGTATCATCAACACCCCTTCTTCGAACAGCACGAGCGGAAGGTTATGCCGTTACGGCATTTAATGTACACACGTTAGAGATGCTTCAAGCGGTCGTTGAAGCCGCAACGGAGCTTAACGCGCCGGTCATCCTACAGACGACGATGGGAACCGTTCAGCATCTGGGAGCAGACTATGTCGTAGCAGCCGCCAAAGTAGCTGCGGATCAGACGCATGTACCTGTCGCGCTCCATCTGGACCACTGCACCGACTTTGCAATGGTCGTTCGATGTATTCGCGCAGGATACACCTCCATCATGATCGACGCGTCCATGAAGCCTTATGCGGATAATGTTCGCGAGACCCTTCGAGTGGTCGAGATGGCTGCCGCGATTGGAATTAACGTTGAAGCCGAGCTAGGTAAAGTGGGTGGCGTGGAGGACGATATTGCGGTGGCCGATCACGATGCGACTTTGGCCGATCCGGAAGAATGCGTGCGCTTCGTGTCGGAAACCGGCGTACCGACTCTTGCTCCAGCCATCGGTACGGCACATGGGATTTATAAGGGCGATCCGAACATCGATTTCGAGCGGATCGGGCGTATCGCATCGATGGTTGACGTTCCTCTCGTGCTGCATGGAGGCTCGGGTATACCTGAAGATCAGGTGAAAAGGGCGATTTCGCTTGGGATGGCGAAGATGAACGTGGCGACCGAGCTTCGCATCGTGTTTACCGACGCGATTAAGAAGGTATTCGCGGACAATCCGAAGGTCGATGATCCCCGTCACTATCTTAAACCTGCCAAGGATGCGCTGCGCGAAGCGGCCAAAGAAAAAATCCGCATGTGCGGAGCCGCAAATCGCATTAAAAGGGGATAAAGGCGATGAACGCTCCGCTAATCTTGCCGATCGTATGTACGGCACTGAACCCTGCAATCGATAAGCGTCTTCATCTTCCTAAGTTAACTATCGGCGAGGTGCATCGGGTCGCTCATATGGAGGCGACGGCAGGCGGCAAAGGATTAAACGTCGCCCGCGTCGCCCGTGCACTTGAGGCGCCCGTAATCGCTTCCGGGTTCATAGGCGGGAAAAACGGGGAATGGATCCGAGAAGAGCTGACCCAAGCCGGAATCGAACAGCAATGGACGGCTATCGCGGGCGAGACGCGAACATGCCTTAATCTGATCGATGATTCCAACGGGAGCTCTACCGAGGTGCTGGAGTCAGGTCCTCCAATTTCCCAGGAGGAATCCGCCGCCTTCGTGAGTCTCTGGCGCGCTTTATGTGTTCCCGGTCGTTGGATGACTCTGTCGGGTAGCCTACCCCGCGGGCTGTCTCCTTCGTTTTATTCGCAGCTAATCGAGATTGCGAGAAGCAAGGGGGCTTCAGTCGTTCTGGATACGAGCGGCGTTCCGCTTGAAAAAGGCGTTGAAGCGGGGCCGCATACGATCAAGCCGAACGAGCAGGAATTTAGACAGTGGACGAACTCCGATCCGCGCGACGAAAAAGCGATGCTTGGTCTAGCTAAAGAATTAAGCTCGTATGGGGTCAAGACGATCATCGTCTCTCTAGGCCGGGAGGGGTGTATCGCGGCGACCGCCGACGGACGACTTTTGCGAGCTAAGGCCCCCGTTATACACGCGATTAACGCGGTCGGCAGCGGCGATGCGTTCGTAGCCGGCTGGACGGTTGCGTGCGCCCGAGGCATGGAGATGTCCGATGCGCTTCGTTATGCGTCTGCGGCCGGCGCATCTAATGCCATGTCGTCGGGAACAGGCGTCATCGACCCTTCCCTCATTCCTGCCCTAGCGGCGGAGGTACAGCTTACGCATTCCTGATCGTTTGCGATTGCGATCAGCCGCTATCCCAGTCGTCATCATAATCCAGATCCTGCAGATCTGTCCGGTATTCGGACAGGTCTGTTTTTTTGCAACAAAATAAAGTGGACGGATGTGAGTAATGATCGTATAATGATGTTAATTTGTAACATTAAATGATAATAACGAACTTTTTCAGTAGAGGAGACGGTTGATTTATGCTTCCAACGAATGCAAAGCCAAGGCTCAAAAGGATGTTCAGCGCACAGGGGAAATGCTTCGACGTTGCAATCGATCATGGTTTTTTTAACGAGATGAGCTTTTTGTCGGGAATCGAGAACATGCGGGAGGCAATAGAGACGATCGTCGACGCGGGACCGGATTGCATTCAGCTAAGCGTCGGTCAAGCTGGCCATCTGCAAGCGATCCCTGGCAAACAAAAGCCGGGTCTTGTGCTGCGCACGGACGCGGCGAACATCTACGGCAATCAGTTGCCGCGATTTCTGTTCAGCGAGTTGATCGGCAACGCGGTCGAGCATGCGGTTCGTCTCGATGCCGTCGCGATCTGCGTGAACCTGCTCATGCTCCCTAATCAGCCCGAGCTTCATCATCAATGCGTGCGTAATGTTACGTTGCTGAAGACAGAGGCGGAGAAATACGGAATGACGCTCATGGTTGAACCGCTCGTCATGCTCGGCAATGAGGAGAAGGGCGGCTATATGGTCGACGGAGATCTTAACAAGATTCTTCCGCTTGTTAGACAAGCGGTCGAACTCGGCGCCGATGTCATTAAAGCGGATCCTTGCGATAACGTACAGGAATATCATCGCGTAATCGAGATTGCTTCCGGCATCCCGGTGCTTGTGCGAGGCGGAGGCAGAGCGAGCGACGAGGAGATCATCAGCCGAACCGTTGAACTCATGAAGCAAGGCGCATCGGGCATTGTTTATGGGCGCAACGTCATTCAGCATCCTAATCCATCGGGGATGACGAAAGCGTTAATGTCGATCGTCCATCACGGCGCGACCGAGGATCAAGCGTTAGCTTTGTTAAAATAACACATTCGAGCGAGGAGATATCAGGCATGACTAATGCTACTAATAATAAGATCATCCGCTTCGGCGTCATCGGTTGCGGACTTATGGGCAAGGAATTCGCCAGCGCAGCATCGCGCTGGTGCCATCTGACCGGCGTAGACTTCGAACCGAAAATCGTGGCCGTCTGCGATGCGATGCCGGCGGCGACGGAATGGTTCACGGCCAACGTGTCTAGCGTTCAGAGAACTTATAGCGACTATAAAGATCTGCTGACGGATCCGGAGGTGGATGCCGTCTATTGCGCGGTTCCCCATAATCTGCACGCGCAGATCTATGTAGACATTATCCGTGCGGGCAAGCATCTACTCGGCGAGAAACCGTTCGGAATCGATCAAGAAGCGAATCGCCTGATCTCGCAAGCCTTGCAAGAGCATCCAGAGGTCATCGTCCGTTGTTCGTCCGAATTCCCGTTCTACCCGGGCGTACAGCAGATCGTGCAGTGGGTGAATGAGGGCAAATTCGGCCGAATCATTGAGGTAGAGGCCGGTTTCTGGCATTCCAGCGATCTGGATCCGACGAAACCGATCAATTGGAAGAGGCGAATTGCCATGAACGGCGAATATGGATGTATGGGCGACTTGGGGATGCATGTGTTGCACTTGCCGCTTCGCTTCGGCTGGAAACCGAATTCGGTACGCGCGCTCTTGTCCAAGATCGTGCCGGAGCGTCCGGACAATCAGGGCGGCATGGTGCCTTGCGAGACTTGGGACAATGCGATTCTGGCCTGCGACGTGAAGCTGGCAGACCAGAAGTTCCCGATGGTCCTCTCGACGAAGCGGATTGCTCCCGGCCATGCGAATACGTGGTTCATTCGGATTCAGGGCACTGCGATGTCCGCCGAATACTCGACGAAAAATCCGAAGCAGATCGCCTCGTTGCCTTACGCGCCTGGCGGACAGCAAGCGTGGCATGTGCTGGACACGCCTTATAAATCAGCTTATTCGACCATTACGGGCGGTATTTTCGAATTCGGATTTTCGGACTCCATTCTGCAGATGTGGGCGGCGTTCTGCGACGAGGTCGTTCACGGCAACCAGATGCAGCAGGCTTTCACATGCGCAACGCCGAGCGAAGCGGAGGACAGCCACAGAGTCTTTACCGCCGCATTAGAGTCAGAACGGACCGGAGGCACGATTCCGATTTCTTGGAGGGATTAAGTTGCGGGCAAGAGGAGCCGAGGTTATCGTAGCCGGACATATTTGCTTAGATATTATTCCTAAGCTTACGGAGAGGAAAGAAGGCGTAGAAACCTTATTCATACCGGGTAAGCTGGTGAACGTCGGCCCGGCGGTAATCGCGACGGGCGGCGCCGTCTCGAATACGGGAATCGCGCTTCACCGGCTGGGCAGCCGCGTCAGGTTGATGGGCAAGATCGGAGACGATCCGTTCGGCCGAACGATCGTGCAGGTGCTAAACGGTTACGACCCGTCATTGGCCGAAGGGATGATCGTTGCCCCTGGCGAGCATAGCTCCTACACGATGGTCATCAGTCCGCCGAACGTGGATCGTATTTTCCTGCATTCGACGGGGGCGAACGACACGTATACGGTGGACGATGTGAATAGCGAACATCTGCAAGGGGCTCGGTTATTTCATTTCGGCTATCCGCCGCTCATGCGCAGGATGTACGAAGAGGGCGGGGAAGAGCTGGCAAAGCTGCTTCAAGCCGTGAAGAACGAAGGTCTAACCGTTAGCCTCGACCTCGCGATGCCGGATCCGGAGTCCGAAGCCGGCAGGGCGGATTGGCGCTCGATTCTAGAGAGAGCTCTCCCTTATACCGATGTCTTCCTGCCCAGCTTCGAAGAAATCGTGTATATGCTTCACCGCGATCGCTACGAGCAGTGGCTCAAGATGAGCCCGAAGGGAGACTTGCTCCCTTATGCCGACGGCGAGCTCTTGCGCGAGCTCTCGGAGGAGCTGCTTGCCATGGGGGCGGCCATAGTGGCCGTTAAGCTCGGCGAACATGGCTTATACGTGCGCACGACGGCCGATGCCGAGCGTCTGGCCGCTATGGGTGCTTGTGCTCCGATTGAGGATGGCGCGGCGAATTGGTTAGCTCGGGAGCTGCTTGCCACGTGCTTTAAAGTAGATGTAGTCGGGACGACGGGGGCGGGAGACTGCACGATAGCCGGGTTTCTATCGGGATTGCTTGCAGGACATGCTCTGGAAGAGACGCTCCAGACGGCCGTCGGGGTTGGCGCGTGTAATGTAGAGAAGGCCGATGCGGCCAGCGGTATTCCGACGCTCGACGAAGTGAAAAGCAGAATGGCCTCCGGCTGGACCAAGCGAAAGCTATCGATTAGCTTGCCTGGCTGGGCGGAACGAGAAGATGGCGTATGGGAGGCATTGCGATAATGAATAAAAGCGAGATTCAGCAAGCGCAGAAACAGACTGCGGCGAGTTTAGCCGCATGCGGTATCCGGCTAACTCCGAGTGAACTCGATCAGATCGAAATCGCCGATTTCGGCCTCGGCGAATTGGAGCTTCAAGGCTTGGAATTGATTACTTACGTGAATACGGATCGATATTGCGCCAAGGAGCTCGTGCTCTTCCCACGCCAGACTTGTCCGGAGCACTTGCATCCCGCGGTAGGGGAGGATCCGGGCAAGATGGAAACTTTCCGTTGCCGATCCGGCAAGGTTTATTTATATGTAGAGGGTGCAGCGGCATCGACCCTTCAAGCTCATATCCCCTCTGGGAGCGAAGCGTACTATACGGTCTTTCACGAAGTGGAATTGAACCCGGGCGAGCAGTATACGATACAGCCCGGGACGAAGCACTGGTTTCAAGCCGGCGACGAAGGGGCGATCGTCTCCGAATTCTCGAGCACGAGCCGTGATGAATATGACATATTCACTGATCCACGAATTGTGCGAGTTCCAGCCGTTTTGGAAGATGAGTAGAGGTCTGACGGCTGCCGAATCCGGAGAAGCATTTCAAGAGTATACGCGACCAAAGAAGCTCTTGATAAGCTTCGCAACCTGTAAGCTTTGTTCTTCTAGCACAAAATGCCCTCCGCACAGAAAATAGGTTTCGATATGGACTAAATCTCTGCTAAAGGCATAAGCCCCTTCCAGCGTAAAGATAAAATCGTTTTTCCCCCAAGCTATGAGCGTTGGGGGCTGATAGGCTCGTAAATATTGTTGCCAGACAGGATATTGTTCAACGTTTTTTCTATAGTCGTAGCCTAGCGCCAATTGGATTTGGCTATTGCCGGGGCGATCCAGAAAAAACTGGTCCATCGTATACCCATCGGGGCTAATCAGATAAGGCTCGCACACTCCCGTCAAATATTGCTTTTTCGTAAAATCGAAGGTGACAAGCTCGGCAAATGCCGCTACGGTTGTCGGGCTCGGATCAGCCCAAAGCGCTTTAAAGAGATCGAACGGTTTCCCTAGACCTTTCTCGTCCGCCACTGCATTCTGAATAACAAAACCAAGAATTCGTTGCGGATTACGAACAGCCAGCCTAAACCCGATAGGTCCTCCATAATCATGAACGTACAAGAAATAGCGAGGAATGCAAAGCTTGGCGATTAGCTTCTCGATCACAATGGAGAGATTCTCGAAGGTGTATGGATATTGTGCCGTCGTAGGCATACTACTGTTACCGAATCCGGGATAATCGGGAGCGATGACGTGAAACCGGTCGGCCAGTAGAGGGATTAAATCCCTGAACATATGGGAAGAGCTTGGAAATCCATGAAGAAGGATTAGGGTCGGACGATCGGGGTGCCCGGCCTCCCGAAAAAAGATATCCAAGCCATCAATTTTCGTTTTTTTATATCTCACCATCATGTCAGCTCCCTATCCGAGCGCATTTCCCGTCATAACAAAAATATGTGAAGAAGATTCCTTTGAGACTTTCTAATTTCACAAGCGCCTGGCCGGGATCGATAGTAGTCTCCCGGCAAGACGAAAAATCCACAGCCCGTTAGAGGCTGTGGATTTTGCTTTATGAAGTGGGTTATCTAATTTAGTCGGCGAATCAACGGATTTTGGAGAAAGAAATCCAACTGAGGACGTTGATTTGCGTTTTTTTGCCCCTGTCCTTGACCATGCCGTAAAATTTCCCTAAGAATTGCTCCCACTTGCCGCCGAGCTCTTTGCTTGCCGCATGATTCTCCAATGCGGCATGTATGCTTTGATCGATGGCCTGCTCCAAGTGAGCAAGCGCTTCTCGAAGATGATCATCAATCGTTTGATTCTCCTGCATGCGGCATATCTCCTGTCTCTTCGAATGGACTGATTTCCGCGGCGATTTCCTGATCGAGCTTTTTCTTCATCCGTTCGAATTGGGCTTCGGCAACAATATCTTCGATCTCGTCCCGAGCCACTTGCAGGACGTACTGGATCCGGCCCGTCAATCCGGCGGCGGCGCCTTGGGTTCCGGTTTCTGCCGAAGGCTTCAAGGCGTTTCTCGCAATCGGCCAAAGCGTAGAAGCCGCATACGCGAGCGCGGCGCCTACGATAAGCTTTTCGGCGTTTTTTTCCAACATGTGCGGTTAACCTCCTAGGTACATTTGCAAAAAAAAGCTATTCCGCAGCTAAGCTGCGGAGTAGGAGAGTGTCCCGAAGCGCTTCGTCTCGTTGTTCCTGTCGAGCAAGGACAGGATCGGCTTCGAAAGCCAAGAAATCGAGGCTGCGACGAGTAGGATCGGACCCCATTGATACAGAGAGATCGGCGCGGTATGGAAAAACCGGTTGAGCGAAGGCATATACAGCGCGCCAAGTAGAGCGAGCCAAGAGATGCTCAGTGCGCCGACGAGGAAGCGGTCTTTACTCCAGTCGCCTACCGTCTGCTCGGTACCTTCCTGCCGCCAAGAGAACGTTTGGATCAATTGTCCCGCAACTAGCGTCGCGAAGGCGATGCTTTGCGCAACCGGCACCGGCTGACCGGAGGCCAGAGCCAGACCGAACAGTCCGAGCGACCCGGCGCCTAGCAGCACCCCGCGAGTAATCACCTTCCGGTAGAGCGATTTATCCACGATATCGATCCGTTTCGTCTGTTTCGTCTTGCTTCCGGGATTGACGGCCAGAATCATGGCCGGCAACGCGTCCGTCAGCAGGTTCATTAGCAAAATTTGAATCGGTACGAGCGGAATCGGCATACCCGCGACAACCGCCACGCTCGTTACGAGAATTTCCGCAAGATTGCCGGTAAGCAGGCAGCCGAGAGCCTTGCGTATATTGCCGATAATCGTGCGGCCTTCCTTGACCCCGTCTACGATCGAACCGAAATGGTCTTCTTTTAGGATGATATCCGCGGTTGCTTTACTGACCTCGGTGCCGGCTCGCCCCATCGCGATTCCGACGTCGGCCTGCTTGATCGCGGGACTGTCGTTCACGCCATCCCCGGTCATGGCGACGATATGCCCTTTTTTACGCATCGTACTGACGATACGCAGCTTATGCTCCGGTGTCATGCGCGCGAAGATGGACACCTCGTCGACGCACCGTTCTAATTCTTCATCGCTCATACGGTCCAACTCGTGACCCGAGAGTACTTGACCCGGCCCGGCGATATCCGTAATTCCGATTTGCTCGGCGATGGCGATCGCCGTGATCGGATGATCTCCGGTGATCATGACCGGCTTTACGCCGAGAGACAGCGCCTCTTGAATGCTTTTTTGCACATCGGCCTTCGGCGGGTCGATCATGCCGGCCATTCCGACATAGATCATATCCCGCTCGTCCAGATGCGCCTGCTGGTCATGCTCATCCGCTTGCAACGGCCGATAAGCGAAACCAAGCACGCGCAGCGCGCTGGAGGCAAGCCGTTCGCTCTGCTCCAGAATGCCCGCCCGAATCTGCTCGTTAAGCGGGCGGACTTCGCCGTCCTGCTGATACTTGCCGCAGCGGTGAAGTATCGATTCTACGGAGCCCTTAGAGAAAATAAAGCAAGCGTGACCGGACGAGGTATCTTTGCACACTACGCTCATTTTTCCGGTGCCGGAGTCAAAGGGCATCTCCGCGCCGCGATGCCAATGGGCCAGCCGTTCCGGTTCGATCCCGCCTTTATAAGCCATCGCCAGCAATGCGCCCTCGGTCGGATCTCCCTGCATCGTCCAGCGGTTTTCTTGCTTAACCAGCTTGCTGTTATTGCACAAGGAGGCAATCTGCAGAATTCGCAGAAGCTCCGGCTGCGTGACGGAGCTTTCGGATTTCGCCGATTCCGGCCGTTCGATGCTGCCGTCTCCAATATGACCCTCCGGATCGTATCCGCTGCCGGACACATGCCAGGTTCGGCCGACGGCGGCGATTTGCTTGACCGTCATTTCGTTTTTCGTCAGCGTGCCGGTCTTGTCCGTACAGATGATAGTCGCGCGTCCCATCGTCTCCAGAGCCGAAAGCTTGCGTACGAGCGCGTTTTTCTTGGACATGCGGAATATGCCCGCGCTCAGCGCGATCGTAATGGTGACCGGGAGTCCCTCGGGAATGGCCGAAGCGGCCAGCGTTATCGAGGTGCTCACCAGCTGAGGAAACGGAATGCCACGGATGAGCCCGGCTGCGAATACGACGCTTACGGCGATTAAGGCCCATTTGATAAATTTTTTACTGATGGAAGTAACCTTTTCCTGGAGCGGCGTAATCGTTTTCTCATTGGCCTTGAGTAGCGACATCAGGTGGCCGAACTCCGTGTTCATCCCGGTTTGGACGACGACGCCCAAAGCTTTGCCGCGGGAAATATCGGTGCCCATATACAGCATGCAGCTTCGTTCCGACAACGGACAATCGCCGTCTGCCTCATTTTCCTTCTTCGCCACGGGCACTGATTCCCCGGTTAACGCCGATTCGTTGACTTCGAGGTTCCATGCGCGAACCAGGCGAATATCGGCAGGCACCCGGTCGCCCGGCTCGAGGCATACGATGTCGCCAGGCACTAGGTCTACGGCGCTTATGCTTTGTTCCGCGCCTTCCCGGATGACCTTGGTGATCTGAGGCTGGAACTGGGTCAAGCTTTCCACGATCCGCTCGGCTTTACGTTCCTGGAACGTGCCGACCGCCGCGTTCGCGAATAGCACGGCGCCCATGGCGAGACCGTCGAAGAGTCCCCCGGTATACAAGGCGAGCACCGAGGTGCCAAGCAGGATCAGCGTCGTAAACTCTTTGAATTGTCCGGCATAAGACACGATCCAAGGAGTTTGCCGCTTTTCCTCCAGATGATTCATGCCGTATCGGCCGCGCAATTCGTTCGCTTGAACCGCGGTTAAGCCGCGCTCGACTTGGACTTGAAGCCGTTCGGCGACGCGTTCCCAGGGCAAGCCGTGCCAAGCGACGGCCTCCGCAGTGGCGGCTACTTCGTGACTGGCCCCGAAGGCGGCGTCGATGGAATGAACCGCGGCAGCCGGAAATTCCCGTTTAGCCAGTTTTTGCGAACGAGAAAGGAAGGCTAGGGAGAGGCCGTCGCCGATCAAATTCGCAAGCGGGGCGCTGAGCACTCCGACGGCGGCAAACAGCGATCCGAAAACATTCCACTTTTTGGTTACTTGAAAATGCTGGTTGACCGCGCTCTCGATTTTTTGAGCGGACTGTCTGGCGTCCAACAATGGACCGAGCTGATCGAACGTGATGCCGGCCACGCCGGCTTCCCTTAAATAGCGGCTAAACTCGCCGGTAGACTCGCTTACGAGGAGTACTCCGTCTCCTTGCTGATGAAGAGCAGCGATGCGCTCGACCGCTTCACCGTAAGACGCACCGAGCCAATCCGTCCCCAGTGCGAGTTGAGCGAGAGCTTCCTGACCGATGACGGAGTTATCTTCCAGCACGGCAGTCCGAATGCCCTGCCGCTGCGCTCGCGCGAGCAGCGCCGTCCGCTCGGGATCGAGCTGCCGTCCTCTGTAGATCAGCCCTTGGCAGACCCACTTGCCTCCGGTTTGTTTGGCCAGGTACAGCACGTTGCTACCTTTGGTCTCGATCCGTTTCGCTTCCAGGTAATACCGTTCATAAGACACTTCGTGTTTTCTGCAATAGGCGAGATTACCGATGCAATAAGACGTATTGCTGATCGTGCCGAGAATGCCGTCCTCCTCTTCGACGACGCGGAAAGCCGCGCGAACGGATCGGCATGTTTGCTTAGCCATCCGCAACACTTCCTCTTTCCAAGGATGTTCGGATTTCCCCATTAAGCCTGCGGCTATGCAAACCATTTTGTCCGGCTTCTCCTCGTGGGACAAGCATTCCGTCTCTTGAATATTCGTCTGCATGAGCATGGATGTATTGTCCAGGAGCAGCGTACGGGTATGGGCTAATTGCGCTAATTTCTCTCCGTGAAAATGATTCGGCTGCGATTCGTTGGCGTACAGCTCTGCCTGCTGCCACGCCGTTTGCACCGGAATCGTCGCCGGTCGCGGATTGGCGGCAAGCAATACCGCGATAGCCCGCAACGGACTTCGGGTAAACAGCAGCGTGCCGGCCGCCGCGGCCACGCCCCAGCGACCGGCACGCTCGCTGTAGGCTTGAATGTCGGGAGAAAGCGGCTGAGAACCTGCTTCGGTTAGTCCGTTTCGGCTGCGTCTCCAGCTTACGTATTGGAGGAGGCTTATGGCGCCCAGAACGACCAGGTTCTCCCGAATCAGCGCAAGTCCTAGCGCGGCGGAGCCCAGAATCAAGTCGGGACTTAGCTTGCCTTGCTCAGTGAGACGGGTGAAACCCCTTCGGAGGAAGGGGTATCCGGTTACGACCGCGAGCAGCCCGGACATGTAGAAAGGAACCGGGCTTTGGGCCAATGCCGACCTGCCGAAGATCAACTGTTTGGCTCCAAGCAGTAGAAGTCCGCTCATCGCAAGCGTAAGCGGAAGGGGGACGCCAGGCGGCGAAGCGGTTCGCGGATGGAGCGAAGCTGGCAGCATGCTCGGAGCTACGGACGCATCTCTTGAGTTCTGTATGTCATAAGTATAGGCCGGCAGTTGCGGAGGCGGCTCCCGGGTCTCTAAGGAGGCGGCAGCTTCGGCGCGTTCAACCGGTTCGGCAATTTCCGCTGCGGGCGTGTTCCGAGGAGCTTGGATATGTGTTTTATCGCGATCCAGTCCGGCGTATTTGCTCTCCAATAGCGCGATTTGCTGGAGGAGCTGATGCTCGGATGTTCGTCGTTCGTCATAAACGAGGAATATTCGGCCGGTAATCGCGGATGCTTCAGCTTTAGTGACGCCCGCCAGGAGCGTTAGATCCCGGCGCAAAGACAATTCTGTCGGCGTACTGCGCAGCAGACCGGCGAATTCCCAGCGAATACGTCCCGGCAATAAACGGATAAACCTGCTGCGAGGGGCGGTAATCGACATGAAGTGACTCCTTTCGGGAATAGCTGCGATTTTTAACATAAAAAGTAGTATATACAGGATGAACTTGGTTATTCGTCTAAGCCTTACGCATAAGCCGCCGCGCTTTGAGGGATAATCTTATCTATTAAATGGATCAATCAGGGAGAGTGCTGCTCATGATAAAGTCACGAATAGGTTTGATGTTGGGCGCGGCGGCTTTATTGTTGGTTTTGTCGCCGGAAGCCAGAAAAGCCGTCAGAAGGTGGGCGGTCAAGGGAACGGAGACCGTGCTCGATTTATCCGAAATAGCCAAGGATACGGGTACCGCGGCGCAAAGCAAGCTGAAATCTCTGATCGCTCACGGCGATGAAATAATTCCCAGCGGCACCGACCGACACCACTAAAGGAAATCGGGGCACAATCTGAAACGACCGCGAAATGCGGTTAACAAAAAGGAGGTAAGAAAGGAGGGTTAGGTATGTTCCAAGGCGGCTCATTATGGGCAGGCCTTCTCTCGGGAGGCATGTCGCAGTTTCAAGATACCAGAAACTTGCGGCAAGGGCAGATCGGGAAGAGGGAGTATACGAAGCAAACCGTAGAGAACGCAACCGGAGCGGTCGGCGTAATGGCCGGCGTGGAATACGGGGCGGTGTTGGGAAGCGCGGTACTGCCAGGCGTAGGTACCGTGGCCGGAGCGATGCTCGGAGGCGTGCTTGGGGACAGGCTCGGCCGAATGTTGGGCGGGCAGGCGGGCAATATGTTAGTTCAAAACCCGTTGGTTAATAAAGTAGTCGAGCCGATGGAAGAGATCATCCAATAATGAAGAAAGGCGGGAGCTTAAACCCGCCTTTTTCTTTGTACATAACGGATTGCAAACGAAGCGGATTTTGCTTTTGTAGAAGCGGTACTTGTATATTTATAAGGAATACATGGAACTGACAACCGGGAGGAAATAAATTGAGTACACAGAGTATTGGAGTTCCATTAGAAGGTTTTGCCGATTTTAGCCGAACGGTAGCCTCGGAAGGCGCGGTGCTGCTAAAGAACGACGATCAGGTGCTTCCGCTTCGAAACGGCGATAACGTTGCCGTCTTCGGCAGAACCCAAGTTAATTACTACCGCAGCGGTACGGGTTCGGGCGGGAGCGTCCATGTTTCTTATACGACCAACTTATTGGACGGACTACGCGGTAAAAAGAACTTTAAGGTCAACGAACGACTGGCGGCCGTCTATGAACAGTGGATAGAACAAAATCCATTCGATAATGGCGGAGGCGGTTGGGCCGCAGAGCCGTGGCACCAGAAGGAAATGCCTTTATCTGATGAACTGGTGTCGGAGGCAAGAGGCATATCGAACAAGGCGATCGTCGTGATTGGACGAACGGCGGGAGAAGACCAGGATAATGCAGACGAGCCGGGAAGCTACCGATTAACGGCGGAAGAAAAAGCGATGCTGAAGCAAGTGACGGCCTATTTTGAACAAACCGTTATCGTGCTGAACGTATCGAATATTATGGATATGAGCTGGTTGAACGACGATAGCTATTCGCACCCGATTACTTGCGCCATCTATTCTTGGCATGGCGGCATGGAAGGCGGAAACGCGATTGCCGACGTGCTGTCCGGAGAGGTGACGCCGAGCGGCAAATTGACCGACACGATCGCTTATTCCATCGAGGATTATCCATCGACCCGCAATTACGGCAATGAATTCAAGAACTTATATCAGGAAGACATCTATGTAGGCTATCGTTATTTCGAGACGTTCTGCCCGGATAAGGTTCAGTTTGAATTCGGATTCGGTTTATCTTACACCTCGTTTAAGATCGATCCCAAGGAAGCCAAGCTGACCGTCGCAGAGGGAGAAGAATACGTTGAAATCGACGTAACCGTAACCAATACGGGATCCGCCTTCGCGGGAAAAGAGGTCGTACAGGTTTATTACGAAGCTCCTCAAGGAAAACTGGGTCAGCCGGCTAAAGCACTGGCGGCTTTCGGGAAAACGAAAGTCCTTCAGCCGGGAGAATCTCAGCTTCTTACCGTGCGCTTCCCCGTTCATTCTATGGCGTCCTATGATGACGCCGGAGTGACGGGACATCCTTCCGCCTATGTACTGGAAGCCGGGACGTACCGCCTATATGCGGGAACTAGCGTCAAGAATCTGACGGAAATAGGCGTCCAAGGACAAAGCGGTTACGTCGTGGAGGACGTTCGAGTCGTGGAGCAACTGCAAGAGGCGATGGCGCCGACGGAAGGCTTTGCGAGAATGAAGCCTGGCGCTCGGAAGGATGACGGTTCGTATGAACTGATCTTCGCGGACGTACCGATGCGCAAGGTTTCCATGGCGGAACGGATCGATGCAAATCTGCCGCGCACCTTGGAACAGACCGGCGATCAAGGCTACAAGCTAAGGGATGTATACGAGGGCAAAGTCGGCATGGAAGCCTTTATCGCCCAGCTTAGCGATCAGGATCTGGCCGTAATCGTCAGAGGAGAAGGCATGAGCAGCCCACGCGTCACGCCGGGTACGGCTTCCGCTTTCGGCGGGGTAAGCGACGGCTTGTTCGACTATGGGATTCCTGTTGCTTGTACGGCTGACGGACCTTCCGGGATTCGGATGGACAGCGGTCATAAAGCAACGCAGGTTTCCATCGGAACCTTGCTCGCGGCAACGTGGAACTCGGAACTGGTCGAGGAGCTTTATGTCTTGGAAGGCAAGGAGTTGCTAAGTAACCAGATCGATGCTTTGCTGGGACCTGGCTTGAATATTCGCCGCAGTCCGCTGAACGGGCGCAACTTCGAGTATTTCTCGGAAGATCCGCTCGTATCCGGAGTATTTGCCGCCGCATGTACGCGAGGCATTATGAAGGGCGGCTCTAACGCCACGCTGAAGCATTTCGCCTGCAACAACCAGGAGAAGCATCGGAGCAAGGTCGATGCCGTCGTGTCCGAACGCGCTCTTCGGGAGATATATTTGAAAGGTTTTGAAATCGCGGTGAAGCAGGGCGGCGCGAATTCGATCATGACTTCCTATAATCCCATCAACGGGCATTGGGCGGCTTCCAATTATGATCTGAATACGACGATTCTTCGCGGGGAATGGGGCTTTAAGGGCATCGTCATGACGGACTGGTGGGCCGTTATGAACGACGTGGTCCAAGGCGGCCCCGCGGATCGGAAATATACGAACTGGATGGTCCGCGCGCAAAACGATCTTTATATGGTGGTCATGAACTACGGCGCGGAAACGAATGCGTGGGACGACAATACCCTGGACTCCCTTGCGAACGGTACCTTGACTCGCGGAGAACTGCAACGAAGCGCTATCAACATCTGCGAGTTCCTGATGCGCGCGCCGGTATTTTCCAGGAAACAGGCGGTTGAAGAGGCGGTCGGAACGTTCAAAGCGAATCCATCGCTCTCGACGGAGCAAGCGCAAGCGTTATCCGCGAACGCACAGGTGAAGGCTGCCGCGAACGGATCGATTGTCTTCAATGCGGATCAGGCCGGCGAGTACCGGATCAACGTGCGAGTCATGTCCCCCGAATCCGAACTTGCGCAAAGCGCGTGCAACGTCACGCTGAACGATCAACCGATGACAACCATTCAAACGAATGGCACCGACGGTAGATGGATCAAGCAGAAGCTGGTCAAAATCGAATTGGAAGCCGGTCTGTACGAGTTGAAGCTGGATTTCGTTAAACCTGGCTTGCAGATCGATTGGATCGAATTCAAACGGATTTAAGTATGATATCGGACGAATGAATCCCACATCTGCCCGAACCTGCGAAGGGGCTTCCCCGCGCAGGTTCGGGTTTTTTTTCGTGGGCGGAAAGATGATCTTATATTAAGTCGACACTTAATTAAGTGTATGCTAAATTAAATTCATGATAGATAAAGCCATTCAAGCCATAACCGAACCTAGGCGCAGAGACATTTTACATCTCGTCCGCGAGGGGGAATTGACCTCCAGCGCCATTGCGTCGCATTTCGATATTTCGGCGCCGGCGATTTCGCAACATCTTAAAGTTCTAGAGGAAGCGGGACTCGTAGTCGTGAGGCGGGCGGGTACCAAACGATTCTATGGGATTAGGAGGGAAGGGTTCGCCGAGTTGATGCATTATATCGAGAGCTTCTGGGATGATAGCTTGATGCGGTTAAAGAAAGCAGCGGAAGAGGAGGAACGGAGAAAACATGACTTCAATTAGCAGTAACTCAGTCAAGAAAGAGATTTTTATTGAATGCCATCCGGAAACATTGTTCTCGTTTTTTACCGATCCCGACAAATTAGTTCGTTGGATGGGGCGACATATCTTGCTGGATCCGAGTATCGGAGGCAAATATCGCATTGATGTTAACGGGAGCGACATTGCGATGGGCGAATATAAGGAAATTATTCCGCACGAGAAGATCGTCATGACATGGGGATGGGAGAAGTCGAAGACGGTACCTCCCGGATCCAGTACGGTTGAATTCAGGCTAATCCCTCAAGATAAGGGGACGCTTTTATTTATGACCCACTACGATCTGCCGGAATCGGAAGTTGCCTCGCATATCCAAGGTTGGTCGCATTATATGCCTCGCCTGCAATCGATCGCGCAAGGTCAGGATCCGGGCGTAGATCCGTGGTCGGTACAAGCTATGCATTAGCGTTCAAGTTGGTTGTTATTCGCCGCTTATTTAAGTGAAGAGGCGCGCGCATTTTGTGCGCGCTTTTCATTTTTCATTGGAGGTATCGGAGATGGTAGATGTTTTAACTGAAATAAGAATAAATTGTCCTCGCGATAAGGTCTCGGAATATGCGGCTAATCCTGACAATGCGCCCGAATGGTACGTCAATATTAACTCGGCGCAATGGCAAACGCCCAAGCCTCTCAAGGTGGGGACTAAAGTGGCATTCAAAGCTGCATTTCTCGGCAAACAACTTTCCTATGTGTATCAAATCGCCGAATATACTCCCGGAGAAAAGCTCGTAATGAGAACGGCCGATGGTCCCTTTCCCATGGAAACGACATACACTTGGGAATCCGCGGATGAACAATCCACTCGGATGACTCTACGAAATAAAGGGGATCCTACCGGGTTCTCGATCGTATTTTCTCCTATTATGTCGTTAATGATGAAGAGGGCAAACAATAAGGATTTGAAAAAAATCAAGTCTTTACTCGAAAACGATCATGGTAAATCCATTTAACTTGCGATGACATCGAACCTTCATCCCTTTTGCGCACGCGGATTCGTTGCCTTCAAGATCCCCAAAAAATACGGATGTTTCCCGAAAAATAAGGAACTTATAAAGGGGTTAATTTTGGTTTAGAATAGGAATTGGATATTGTAGGCTTCAGGAGTTACTCCCTAGCCCTCCGATCGAATGATGCGGCGGCTTAGGGATTTTTGTTTTATCGGCAACAAGCTTCACGCTAATATAAAGGACGATGGCGATGGCAAAACGGTTGGTGCAATGGTTATCTTTTTATCGCTCCCCCAAAATTCGGAGCCGCTTCTTGTTCGCCATGATCGTCGTCTCTCTTCCGCCTTTGTTCTTATTAGGCTATATTTCGTTTAACATCGCTAAGAACACGCTAGTTCAGAATCATGTTCAGACGATCCAAGGTCATTTGAAGACCTCAAGCGAAATGGCGGATCTGCTGCTTCGGAACATGATCAATATGAACCGGATTATTTTATCCAATGACGAATTACGGCAAGAGCTTTATTTAAGCGGAGTCGCCAAGGATACCGATCCTGCCGTTATCGATTTGAGAACGGCCAATTTGCTGCAAAATATCGTCGTCTCTAATTTGTTCGATACGCAAAATATAGAATCCATCTGTCTATTCGATAAAAACTTCAGATCCGTTTGTTATGGTCGGTCGGAGCAAGCGGGAAAGTACGGCGCGGATGATACGCGAGGGTTAATCGCCGACACGGACTGGTTTACGAAGAGCTTGTCCGCTAAGGGCAAGGAAGTATTTTTCGGCTATAACGTGCTCGAAGAAACGACAAAGAGCGATTCCTTCTCCAGCGTGAAGGTGTTGCGGGACCCGAACCATTTAAGCGGGCAAATGATCGGAATTCTCGTTATTAATATTAAGAAATCGATTTTCCGGGAATCCGTCAATGAAACCGACGAGAGCGGATTTCTGGTGCTTGAACCCCGAAGCACGGAGCAGTTGGTCGTGTACGACTATCATCCGGAATTAACTTCGGGCATCGGACTCGGCTCTACTTTGGAAGAGACATTCAGGAAGATGCAAGAAGCCGGATATCTCTATAGCCAGTATAAGAATGCAACAAGCGGCTGGACGTTCGTTCATTTCGTAAAGACGAAGACGCTATTGAAGCAGTCCGACCGTATTGGAACGATTACGATGCTCATTGCCGTGCTTATGGCAGGCATCGCCTTGGCGGTCTCCTATTTCGTATCCGGTACGATCACGCGTCCGTTGCTGCAATTAAAGAAATTGATCGTGGATTGGGCGAAGGGACATCAAACAGGGGAACCGAATGAATCGTTCGTCGCGGACGAAGTCGGCGTAATCGGGCAAACGTTTCAAAGAATGACGTTGGAAAACCAGTTGCTCAGCGAGAGACTTCTTCAATCCCAGCTTAAAGAAAGGGAAGCGGAGCTTCGATCGTTGCAGGCCCAGATCAAGCCTCATTTTCTGTATAACACGTTGGACTCCATCTATTGGATGTCCTTGCTCGAGGAGAAGGCCGATATCGCGCAGATGGCGCTTTCGCTGTCGGAAAGTTTCAAGCTGAGTCTGAACAAAGGAAAAGAATTAATTCCCGTGTTCAAGGAACTTAAGCATATCGAGCACTATATGATCATTCATAATTTACGTTACGACAATCGGTTTCATTATCGCGTGGATGTCGATCCAACCATCATGAGCTATGAAATTCTGAAGCTGATGCTGCAGCCGCTCGTCGAAAATGCGATCTATCATGGACTCGAGCCGAAGGTCGGAGAAGGTACCATTCGATTGAGCGGACGAAAAGACGGCGACTTTCTCGTATTCACGGTAACCGATGACGGCGTCGGTATGGCAAATATCGGTCAGACGGAGCAGGGCTACGGCATGCGGAACGTTCGCGAGAGGCTGACGCTTTTTTACGGGGCCCGAAGCGCGTTTACGATTACGAGCAAGCCGAACGAGGGAACGTCGATCGAACTCCGGTTTCCGTTCGAGGAGAAAGAGAGGGAATAACCGATGCTGAAGGCGGTCGTATTCGACGATGAATTTATCGTGCTCAAGGCACTTAAGAAGCTGATCGAATGGAACGATTACGGGATAGAGCTCGTCGGAACGGCAACCGATGGATTGTCGGCGCTCGAGACGTTCCGATCCTTAAGACCCGAGATCGTGATGACCGATATCCGTATGCCCGGAATGGACGGGCTGGAGCTCATCGATATCATTCGCTCGGAAGCGCCGGAAACCATGTTTATCGTGTTCAGCGGATATAACGAATTCGAGTACGTTAAGCGGGCCATAAAGCTTGGCGTAGTCGATTATTTGGAAAAGCCGATCGACATCGCCAAAATCAAAGAAGGCGTACAGAAAGCGGTCGATCGGATTAACGAACTGAACGAGGTTTCCGAGCTGAAGATGAAATGGCAGCAGGGACTTCTTGAAAAAGAGACGCACGATCTGTTATTGCATGGCGCCGAAGCTCGGTTGAAGTGGGCGGAGCAGTTCGGAGCGGATGCGGAGCGGGTAACGGGCGTAACCGTACTGGCTAGTTCGGAGGAAGGATTCGGGATACAGCCCGGAGGAGCATACCGCTCCGTGCAAATTCGTAACGGCAATGAAAGACTGATCGTGCTGTTCCATTTCAGCGATTCGAGGAGGGAATGGTCGGAAGAGCTCGCCTTATGGACGAATACGGCGGTCGGGTCGGGAAGGACGTATCCTTCGGTCGCCGATGCGCCTCAAAGCTATAAGGAGGCATTAAGGGCTCTTCGATACGGGAAGTATTTAGAAGGCAAGGGCTGGATCCGCTTTGAAGATCTTGGGGAGAGCCATGTGGTTAACCCTTTATTGTCGGAAAGGGAAGAGGAAGTTCTGTTCGACATGCGGATCGGGGATAAAGAAAGCCTCTTGCTCAAACTCGACGGCTATTTGGAAGAGTTTAAGCAGGAGAAAATGGATCCGGAGATTGCCGAGATCGAACTCTTGAAAATGGTGTTTCACGGCCTTGAAGTCGCCAAGGAAACGGGGGGCAACCCGTCGGAGCTTGGAACGATCGCCCACTTGCCGAGACTTGAACTTCGTAATCTGCAGACTCAGGAGGAAATGGCGCATTGGCTTCGCGGCCAGATGGAGAAAATTATGGATTGGATCCTAGTTGTCCGCCATAAGTCCAAGCATGCCGCTATCGAGAAAGCTCTGGATTATATCGCCGAACACTATGGACGCGATTTGACTCAACAGGAGGTTGCGGATAACGTTCAGATGAACGCGACATATTTCAGCCTCCTATTTAAAGAGCAAATGGGTATTTCCTATATTAAATACTTAACCAAGGTGCGCATCGAGAAAGCGAAGGATCTGTTGAACGAAGGGATGCCGATTCAGGAAATCAGCGAGAGGGTCGGATACTATCATGCCAGACACTTTTCCGAAGTGTTTAAAAAGCAGACAGGTATAACCCCGGGGCAGTATCGTTCGAGAGGGAAAGGACAGTGAAAGGATGAAAAAGACGCGTTCCTTCCTCATTGCGATCGGTTGTTTGGTCTTGATCCTTCAATGCTCGTGCGGAAGTCCCGCGATCTACTTAAACGAGGAGCAAGCCGATCCGGCCACGACCGTCTTGTATTTAACGTCCAACAAAGAAAACGAAGGAAGCTCTAAAATCATTAGCGAACTGGCACGCGAATACGAGGAGCTTCATCCGGGCGTACAGTACAAATTCGAAAACGTAGCCGAAAGGGACTTGTCGCAGCGCGTACAGTTGTTGGCGGCCAGCAATGATTTGCCCGTCCTGTTCAGTTATCAATCTGGCAGGCCATTGCTTGACCTCATTCGCAGCGATGCCGCGCTTAACGTGGAGCAATCCTTTTCCGAGTTGGGAATCTTGGATAAGCTGAATCCTGCCGCGGTTGATTTACTGAAGGCGTACGTGGACGGAGCAGGCTTATACGCGCTGCCGCTAGAAATGAACATTGAGGGCTTCTGGTATAACAAAAGCATATTCAGCAAGTACGGATTAAAGGAACCGACCACTTGGAACGAAATGCTCGAAATCGCCGAAACTTTAAAACAAAACGATGTCCTGCCCTTCTCGGTAGCCGGCAAGGAAAAATGGCCGATCACAAGGCTGATCAATGCTTACGCGATTCGCAAGTTCGGAGCGGACGCCATGGAGAAAGTAGACAAAGGAAGCCTCCAATTGACGAACCCTGGCTTCGTAGAAGCAGCACGGTCCGTACAGATGATGGGACTCCGGGGGTATTTCGGTCCTCGGGTGAACACGATAGACATGGGCACCTCCGTGGATCAATTTTTACAAGGAAAGGCTGCTATGTTCTATATGGGCAGTTGGCAGTTACGCGCGTTTAACGATCCCGCGCTGAACAAGATCGGTAAGGATCAGATCGGATTTTTCAGCATTCCCTTGGTTGAAGGCGGGGCGGGAACATTAGACGAGTATCCGGTAAACGCGGGACTTACGACGTCCATTTCAAAATCCGCTTATACACCGGAGGTCGGCAAGTGGTTGAAATATGTTTTCGAGCGTTACGGCGATCGTGCCATGAGCGAACTTGGAATGGTGACGGGATTTAATGTTCAGTCTTTGCCGGAGAACGTGCCGCCGTTGACGAAGATGGTTCAGGATAAAATTAATCATGCCAAGAAGGGAGTTCTGTGGTTCGAAGCGAGATTTAGCACGAAGTCCCAGTTGACGGCGTGGGATAACGCCCAGTCTCTCGTGACCAACGGAAGCTACTCTCCGGAACAGTACATGAAAGATTTGCAGATCCAGATCGATCACGATCGCGAGGCGCGGAAATAGCAAGATTTCATTGAAAGAACCCGCGAGGGTTCTTTTTTTGTGAAAAATGCGGATTAGATACAAAAAATGACTCACTTATGAGGAACGACAGTCTCTCTTACAATAAGAAAAGTAAGCGATATCAATCATTTCGGTCATAAACTATTCAAATGGGGGAATTCAATTGAAATCTTGGAAATCCAAAGCCGCAAGCGTCGCATTGGCCTCGTTGTTTACGTTGACTCTTTCTGCCTGCGGCAGCTCGAACGACAACAACGCATCCAACAGCCCATCGGTTAGCCCGTCCGCCAATGCATCGGAAAGCCCTTCCGCTAGCGCTTCCGGAAACACTTCGGAGCCGGTTACGTTAACGATGCTCGTATCCGGCGCTAAAGCTGCCGAAGGCGAGGATTTTGAACTCGAAACGTTGCCTAAGCTTGTAAAAGAAAAGTTCCCGAACGTAACGTTGGAAGTTCAAAAGCTGCCGGATGAGCAATACTATACGTCCGTTAAAGCGAAACTCGCGGCTAGCGAAGGCCCGGATATCTTCCTTGTATTCCCTAAGCTAGCTAATATGGGAGCGATAGAAGTGGCGAAAGCCGGCTATGCGGCAGACCTGTCCGATCTTGCCTTCTGGAAAAACGTGAGTCCCGCCGCCAAAAACGACATGAGCTACGAAGGCAAACCTTACGCGGTAGCGAAAGGCATGGATATTCTCGGTACTTACTACAATAAGGCGCTGTTCGACAAAGCGGGCATTACCGAAATTCCGAAGGATTGGCCAAGCTTCCTGGCGGCTTCGGATAAATTGAAAGCAGCCGGAATTACGCCAATCGTCATGGGCGACAAAGATCCATGGGTCATTCAGTTCGGCATGTACCAACTCGCGGCTAACTCCGTATATCCTGCCGATCCGGAATTCGATAATAAGCTGCAAACCGGAGAAACGTCTTTGACCGACTCGAAGTGGGTCAAAACGGTTAACCAGTACGCGGAGCTCTACAAAAACGGGTATGTCAATAAAGGTTCTCTTGGGATGGCGAGCGCGCAAGCCGTGCAGCAATTCGTCGATGGCAAAGCCGCAATGATCTTCACGGGAACTTGGGATCTTCCGGGCTTAACCGCCAAAGGCGCAGCCGAATTCGAGCGCGGATTTTTCTCCCTGCCGGGCAACGATGCGGGACAACCGGTATATGCCTCTGCGGCAACCGCCGCGGGATATGCTTTGAATGCGAACTCGAAGCATCTGGACGTAGCCAAGCAAATTTTCGAATATTTGTATGATGTTCAATCCCCGTTGTTCCAAGCATGGAGCGATTCTAACCCATCCATTAGCGTGTTCAACGGCGTGACGTTGAAGAATGAAATATTCAAAGACGTATTGAACGAAATCCAAAGCACGGGTCATGCCTTCTACTTCAGCAATCAAATGTGGCCGGCGGGCGTGAGCGATGTCATGCAATCGAAATTCGCGGAAATTATCGGCGGCAAGAAAACGACAGCCGAAGATGTGACGAAAGCGATGCAAGCTAAGTACAGCGAGCTTAATAAAGGTTAATAGAGGCGATCGTCGAGGGGGGAGAGTTGTCCTCCCTCGACGTAATTTCTCCCGAAAGGAAAGAAGCATCATGAATAGCGCCGTCATGAAAAAAACGATGTACTTTTTCGTACTTCCGGCTCTTTTGTTTTACTGCCTTTTTTGGATCGTTCCGATTCTCAAGCTGTTCCAGTATAGCGTTACGGATTACAACGGTTACGTACAGAAATTCAGTTACGTAGGTTTGGATAATTTCACAAAGCTATTCCATGAAGAAATCTTAGGGCTTTCCATCAGGAACACGTTGATCTATACGTTTATCACCGTCGTTGCGGGAAATTTGATCGCACTTGCCCTGGCATTTCTCTTAAACGCGAATATTCGAGCAAAAGGTATCTATCGTTCGGCATTTTACATCCCGACACTGTTCAGCGCGATCGTCGTCGGATTCATCTGGAGCTACGTATACATGCCGGACGATGGCTTAATTGCCTCTATCATGAATAAAATCGGAATTACGGGACTGGACACGAATTTTCTCGGCAGCTATTCCAAAGCGCTCTATTCCATTATCGCGGTCGATATTTGGAAAAATATCGGGACAAGCACGATCATATTTCTAGCCGGTCTGCAAACCGTCCCTCAAGATTTGATCGAGGCGGGCAAAATCGACGGCGCCGGCCGCTGGAAACTCGTTCGGTTTATTAAAATTCCGTTGCTTGCAACTTCGATCACGATTAACGTCACGCTTAGCGTCATTAACGGGCTTAAAGCGTTCGACTATCCGTTTATCATGACGAATGGCGGTCCGGGCACCTCCACGAATACGCTTATTTTCACTATTTATAAAATGGCGTTCACGGATCAGCAATTCGGCAAAGCATCGGCGCTCGGAATTATTTCCTTTGCGCTTATTATCGTCATTACATCCGTGTTCGTGTTTACCCTGAATAGAAGGGAGGTTGCGGCATGAGCACATCCGGCACCTTGGCCAAGAAATCCGTTACCCATGCGGTCATCATCGCGCTTGTGCTCCTCAATATAGCGCCTCTCTTGATCGTTTTGTCCAGTTCGTTAAGGTCTCCGCGCAATATGACCGACCCGCTTGACTGGTTCAACGAGTTGACGCTAGCGAGCTTTCGTTCCGCTTATACGCGAATGCATTTCCCGACGGCATTGTGGAACAGCGTAGTGTTAACCGTTCTGTCCGTTTTGTTCGTGGTCCTATTGGCGGCTATGGCCGCCTACCCGATCGCGCGAATCCGCAGCAAGGTTAGCAAGTTCCTTTATATTTTCTTTCTGTCCGGGCTTGTCGTTCCTGGACAAATGGTTCTCATCCCCATTATTCAGATGATTAAGGGTTTGGGCATCCCGATGAGTCAATATACGCCGATTCTCATGTTCATCACCTGCAGCTTGCCGTTCTCTACATTCTTGTATACGGGATTCATCCGGAGCAGCGTTCCGGAAGAGATCGAGGAAGCCGCGCACATTGACGGCGCCGGTCTGTTCCGTCGCTTCTGGCAAATCGTGTTTCCCCTCATCTTACCGGTCACCGTGTCCGTAGTGATCACGCAAGGGGTTTGGATTTGGAACGATTATTTCTTTAACATGGTATTTATTACAAAGGCGGCGGACGCTCCGCTTCCGGTCGCCATGCTCGGGTTTCTGGGCGATCAGCAAAATCCGGCGCAATGGAATGTTCTGTTCGCGGCATGTATTTTGTGCGCGCTGCCGCTATTGGTGGCCTTCCTCTCGCTTCAGAAATACTTCGTAGGCGGCTTGACGGTAGGCTCCGTCAAAGGCTGATTCGCAGGTTGAGGAGACTAATAATGATAAATAAACCATTCGTGGACATAGCTGAACGGTTAAAGCCGGAATTAATCGAACAAAAAATATACCCGAAGCGTCTCGTTGAAATCGTAGCCGACCCGGAAGCATTACATGGGTGGCGCGTTCAAGGTGTCGGCACGTACGATTCGCTGCATGAGCGGAAATTCGAGAAAGGCGATAGCTTCGTCTTGGATCTCGGCGACCATCAAGTCGGGTATTTGACCTTCTCGCTGCAGTCGGCGGAGGCAAGGGCCGATGCGCCGGTTCGCTTGAAATTCATCTTCGGCGAAATGCCTTGCGAAATCGGCGAAAGCTTCGATGAATACAACGGCTGGTTAGATCGCTCTTGGCTGCAGGACGAGATCGTTAACTTCGACGTCGTGCCCGGAACTTATACGCTTCCGCGTAGGTACAGCTTTCGTTATTTGAAAATCGAGGTGCTGACCCCGGCTCGCAAATTCAAGATTGCATTCGCCGATCTTTACGTGACTTCCGTGAGTTCGGCGGATCTTTCCTCGGTTCCGCCTTTGCCGGATCATGTTCCCGACGATTTGCGCGTAATGGATCGCATCTCTATCAAGACGCTGCAGGATTGCATGCAGACGGTGTTCGAGGATGGACCGAAGCGCGACCGGCGTTTGTGGATCGGCGATTTAAGGCTGCAGGCTCTAGCGAATTACGAGACCGTTAAAAATTACGAGCTCGTAAAAAGATGCTTGTATTTGTTCGCGGGCTTGCGTTTAGAAGGCGGTCAGGTGTCCGCATGCGTGTACGAGAAGCCGGAACCGGCCGCGGACGACATTTACTTGTACGATTATTCCTTGTTTTTCATTTCAACGCTTCATGATTATTACGCGGCTACCCAAGATCGTGATACGCTCTTGCAGCTATGGCCCGTCGCTCTTGAGCAGGTGGGACTTTCACTAGGCAGATTGGATGATCGGGGAATCGTCACCGACGATCCGTCTTGGTACTGCTTTACGGATTGGCACGAGGATCTGAATAAACAGGCTTCGGCGCAAGCGGTGTTAATCTACGCCTTAAAGCAAGCCGTTGTGCTTGCGCAGACGATCGGATTAACAGAGCAAGCGATTAGCATTCGAAGCGATGTGGATCGTGCATCCGAAGCCGCGTTGACTCACTTGTTAAATAGGAGCACCGGGTTCTTCGAAAGCGGTGACCAACGCCAAGTCTCTTGGGCATCGCAAGTATGGATGGTTCTAGCGGGCGTTCTGGAGCAAGAAGAGAATGCAGCTCTTCTCGATCGTCTGTTCGAAGAGAATCCATCCATTCGGCCGATGACTCCTTATATATACCATCATTTAATTGAAGCGCTTATGTTGTCCGGACGGAAAGAGAAGGCTTTGGAGCAGCTGCGGGTTTACTGGGGAGGGATGGCCGAGGAGGGCGCGGACACTTTCTGGGAAGTATTCCAACCGGCCGACAAGAACAATTCGCCCTACGGTAGCAATTTGATCAACAGCTATTGCCATGCTTGGAGCTGCACTCCGACGTATTTCATTCGGAAGTACTACGCGCCGTTTCATTCAAATCGGACAAAAGATTCGCATTCCTCAGAAGTAAACTAGAGGGCACCGGCGGTATAACGCAAGACCACAACCTTAAGAGGTTGTGGTCTTTTCGTTACGATCGCGTAGAGAGCCGATTAATCGATTTCCCCACTTAGGAGATAAGCGCTTTTGATTCCGTTGTTCCTCCAGTAGCGATGCCATCCAATGTTGGATGCGTCTGATGTCCTCCGTTGCCCATGCGGAATGTGCATAATTGCGCGTTTCGCATGGATCCTCGGTTAAGTTATACAACTCGTATTCGTCTTGGATCGGTTGTGTTTTGACGGAAGCGACACAATGGGAGTAGGGTTCACCGGCGGCACCTCCGATTTGTTGGACGGTCACGTCCTTTACCCCCGGATCGCTCCAGAATTGAACGTTATCGAAATAGCGGGACAATTTCCACGATTCTCTCGCTCCGTTTCGATATAAGGTCGCGATTACGGTCTCGATGTGGTTAGGCTGAACAACGGATGAATAGGCCTTTCCCAACGGACTGATTTGGCGTTGACCTCGGGTAACATCGTCGTCGGTCATGAAGTAAATCGGCTCATCGGCCAGAGTAGCTTGGTTATGCCCTAGGATGTAGGGAGCAAGGTCGCGTCCCACAAAGGGATGGACCTCGCTGAATCGCCTTTGCAGTCCGCGCTGAACTTCTTCGAGGTCGATATTCGCTAACCCAAGCATTGTCGGTACGAGATCCATGTGGCTTGTAGGCGAATGTAAGCTATCGTATTGCGGGAAAAGACGCCGATTATGAATGACGAAAGGGACATGCAAAAACTCTTCGTAAGCGCAGTAAAATTTCTGGAAAAGGTGGTTGTGGGCGCCTAGCAGATCCCCATGATCGGATGTGAATACGACAATCGTATCGTCATAGAAAGAGGAGCGGGTAAGCGCCTCGAATACTTTATACATTTGCCGATCGGCATTTTTCTGCAACTGATAGTATAGCTTCCGGTAGAACGGCTGATCGGTAATCGGCTGCAAGGCTTGCGGATAGACGTCCCGATAGCTGGCTTGACATCGCGGTTTCGTGGCTAAGGATTCGTATAAGGTCGGAGGAGGGGCGACGTCCGGCATAGGGTCTACCTCGAATTTGAAGGCGGGAATCCGGGCAGTTATGTCGCCGTACAAAACAATATCGTGCGGATTCACGAACGAAGCGACGAGCAGCCAGGGTTGGACATTCTGTTCATGGCATTGCTGGCGGTCGAGGGATTCGATAAGGGCAACGACTTCCGAGGCATAGACTTCGTCTCTGCCGCTAAGTCCGATCGCGGCGGAAGAAGCCGAATTTCGTGGGTTTTTGCCATGGGGCTCGGGACCGATCCAACCGGAGAAGCCGAAGCTCTCTAAGCGATCGGCATTTCGATATAAGGCTTCCTTATCTTCGTCGGGTACGCCTGTTAACGGATTGTAGCTAGGAACGCTTTTGTGGGTGCCGGGAACGATGATATCTTCGTCGGAGGCATGCCATTTCCCCTTATAGTAGGTTTGATACCCCGCTTCGCGGAAATAATTCCCCATCGTAGGTACCGTATTTCTATTCAACCAGAACATATCGGAGTCAAAAGCTTCCTTGGCGATGCCGGTCGTCTGCGTGACGCCATGAAGCGAAGGATACTGACCGGTCAACAAGGTAGCCCGACTAGGGCAGCATGCGGAGCTGCCGATATAATGCCGATGGAATTCCAGCCCGTGAGCCCTTAGCAGCTCCTGCGTAACGAGGTTTTGTTTGCGCCATTGCTTCATTTCGGAGTTTTCATAAACAGGGGGATACCGCTCTTCATCTACAAGGAACACAAGGAAATTAGGTTTATCGAGACGTCGGGACAGAGGTGGGATATCCTTCAAGGCATACACATCCTAAGTGTTTTTTTCCTAGGGTATGTGTCGAGTCATCCGAACAGAATGGAGACGTATGGAATCTTCTAAGGCTTTCGCCGCATAGTAAAGACCGCTCGGTTGGCAAAATTCCTCCGTGGCGGTCTTATTGTAAGTGCTTATTACAAAGGAAAATGGCAAGCTACTTGTCGATCATCGCCTGTTGGCTCCAGAAGCGGTTCAGCAGTCGCGCATTTCTCCTGAGCATAAGGGCAACGGGTATGGAAACGGCATCCGGACGGCGGGTTGGCCGGCGATGGAACGTCACCGTCCAGAATAATCCGCTCCGTCGTCCGATGCGGCGAAGGCTTAGGAATGGCTGAGAGCAGCACCTTCGTATAGGGATGTCTAGGATGGGCGAACAACTCCTCCGTCCGCGCAACTTCCACCAATTTTCCCAAGTACATGACACCGACTCGGTCCGAAATATGCCGAACGACATTTAAGCCGTGGGCAATGAACAGATACGTCAGCCCCAGATCTTTCTGAAGCTTCTGCAGCAGATTCAGTACCTGGGACTGTACGGAGACGTCCAACGCCGATACGGCTTCGTCCGCTACGATGAATTTCGGGTTGAGTGCGATCGCCCGTGCGATGCCGACACGTTGGCGCTGTCCGCCGGAGAACTCGTGAGGATAGCGATTGCGGCGGGAAACGTCCAGCCCGACGAGCTCCATCAGCTCCACGACCCGATAATCGATTTCTTTAGCCGACATTTTCCGGTGCGTCCGCAACGGTTCCGCGATTACGTCTTTGATGAGAAAACGCGGGTTCAAGGAGCCAAACGGATCTTGGAAAATAATTTGCATCTCCTGGCGGAGCTTGCGCAAATCCGAGGAACTAACCTGCTCAATGTCCCGCCCCTCGAAACGAATGTCCCCGCCGGTCGCTTTTTTAAGTTTCAACAGGACACGGGCCAACGTGGATTTCCCGCATCCGGATTCGCCTACCAATCCGAAGGTTTCCCCCGACCGGATTCCTAAGGAAACGTCGTCCACGGCTTTCACGTGGCCGACGACCCGGTTGAACAAGCCGGTGGTGATCGGGAAATACTTTGTGACATGCCGGGCTTCCAATAAGTACTCGTGCTTCATGGAAACGTCACCTCCGGCCGGTTACCGATCGTAACCTTTGTTTCCCGATTGTTCGGATTACCCGGCCTTGGATCCTCCGCTCCCGTATCGTCCAGCCAGCAGGCAGCCATATGACCGGAAAGCGATCGGCGGAGCGGAGGCTCGTTCGTCCGACATAAGTCCATCGCATAGAGGCAGCGGGGATGGAAACGGCAGCCTGGAGGAATGTTGCTGAGAGGCGGAATCGCCCCTCTGATCGTATACAATTCCCCGCCGCGCTCCCCTTCCAGGCCTGGAATCGACTGAAGCAGCCCGATTGTATACGGATGCCGCGGCCTCTCGAATATGTCCGCCGCCGTACCTTCTTCCACGACCGCGCCCGCATACATCACCGTGATGCGGTCGGCGACCTCAGCCGCAACGCCCATGTCGTGGGTGATGAGCAGCATGGACATCCGGAATTCCTGCTTGAGCTGAAGAAGGAGCTCAAGAATTTGCGCCTGCACGGTGACGTCGAGAGCCGAGGTCGGTTCGTCCGCGATCAAGAGCTCGGGATTGCAGGCGAGCGCCATGGCTATGACGACGCGTTGACACATGCCGCCCGACATTTCGTGCGGATATTGCCGTGCCCGGATCTCGGGATCGGGAATCCGGACCCGCCGCAGCATATCGACGCTTTGTCGCCAGGCTTCTTTCTTGCTTAACCTTTTGTGCGTTCGAAGCGACTCGGCGATTTGTTCGCCGACGGTGAACACGGGATTCAGAGCGGACATCGGATCCTGGAAAATCATCGCGATCCGGCTTCCGCGGATGTTCAGCA
This sequence comes from Cohnella endophytica, assembly GCF_003628305.1. GTDB lineage: Bacteria > Bacillota > Bacilli > Paenibacillales > Paenibacillaceae > Cohnella > Cohnella endophytica. The sequence goes on from NZ_RBZM01000008.1 coordinate 205,601, forward strand.
TATCGAGTTGGCTTTTTTGAACCAGATCTTGCTTGTCGAACCTTGCTTCCCCCTCCGTAATCATCCCGCCCGCGTATTCGATCAGCCGCATGACGGACAAGGCCGTGACGCTTTTCCCGCTACCGGACTCGCCGACTACGCACAACGTTTTCCCTTTCTCGATGTCGAGCGATACGCGGTCCGTGGCTTTGACCATTCCTCCATCCGTTAGAAAGCCGGTCGTCAAATTCCGGATTTCGAGAATCTTTTCCGCCATTGGTCGAGCCTCCTTTGGGGAATCGTCGTTTTCCGCGGGTCTAGCGCATCGCGAATGCCGTCGCCGACGAAGTTAACGGCGAGTACGACGATAAGGATGCACAAGCCAGGGTACAGAGCTTGCATGGGATCGGTGAGCATGGATGCCTGCGCGTTACTTAGCATAAGACCCCAGCTCGTGCTCGGAGGCTGAATGCCTAAGCTCAGATAGGAAAGCGCGGATTCGCTCAGAATCGCGCCTCCCACCATCAAGGTCGCGGTTACGATAATCGGGGCGGAGGAGTTGCGGAGCAGATGTACGAAAATAATGCGCCAGTCGGATACCCCGATCGCCTTGGCCGCCTCTACGTACTGCATTTCCCGAAGCTGCAAATAGTTCCCTCTGACGAGCCGCGCTACGCCCATCCAACTGGTAAAGGCGAGCACCCAGATCATATAAGAGGCTTTTGCGCCGAAGATAGCCAGAATCAATATATTGAGAAACAGCGAAGGAACGGAATACATGACGTCGACTATGCGCATGGCGATCGTGTCCACCCATCCGCCGAAATAACCGGAAATCGCACCGATCAACGTACCGACAATGACGGAAACAAAAGCGACGGAGAATCCGACAGTGAGGGAAATCCGGCTGCTGTAAAGCAATCTGGAGAAAACATCCCTTCCCAATTCGTCCGTGCCGAGCAGATGTCCGGACGAGCCGGCCGGCAGGTTGGGAAACATCAAATCAAGCTTGTTCGGTGGATAAGGGGCGAGCCAATGCGCCAATAACGCGATCCCTATAAAAATCAGCAACAGGACGAGTCCTGCAACCGCGAATGGATTGCGCATGAACTTCTTTGCACCTGTCTTCCACGGCCCCTCTGGACGCGCTTCGACAGTACGCGCTTTCGCCCGCTTTTCCCGGGGCTCGTAACGGTTTTCCTCCGGAATGGGAGGTAGAACTTTCGCGTCGCTCATGCCGCGGTTCCTCCTCCCCGTCCGTACTGTACTCTCGGGTCCACGACAGCGTATAAAATATCCGCCAATAAGTTGCCGATGACGACGAAAACGGAGACGACCAACGTGATGGACATCAGCACCGAGTACTCGCGCGCCACGGCCATATCCACGAACAGTCTCCCCATGCCGGGCCAGTTAAACACCCTCTCCGTTAGGGCGGCGCCGCCTACCAAGATCGGCAGATCAAGGCCAAGGATCGTGATGATCGGAATGAGGGCATTGCGTAAAGCATGGCGAAATACCACTTTGCGTTCCGTTAATCCTTTGGCGCGCGCCGTACGGATATAATCCTGGTTCAGCACCTCCAGCATGCTGGAACGCGAATATTTCACGTAGGCGGCCAAGAAACCGAGTGACAGCACCGTCACCGGAAGCACCAAATGGAGAAGCAAATTGCCGAAGTTCCCTTGCTTGTCCATATCGTACATATCGGATAGAGGCAGCCAGTCGCGCTTCAACGCGAAATACTGCTGCAAAATGATCCCGAACCAAAACGTGGGCATGGCGAAGCCCAAATAAGAAATAAAAGAAGACGTCTGGTCCGACAGTCCGTACTCTCGGGTGCTGTTGTAAATCCCCCAAGGGATCGCAATGATCAACGACAGCAACCAGGCAGCGATCATCAACACCATCGTATGGCCGACGGTAGGCCACAGGATGTCGCCTACGGGGATATTATTTTTGAACGTATGCCCCAAGTCCCCTTGCAGCATTCCCCCAATCCAGCTTAGAAACTGGACGGGGACCGAACGGTCAAGTCCCAGATTATGTGCCTGGATCTTCGCCGCCTCCGGAGACAAGCCCGGTGCGAGGAGCACCTGGGTAGGACCTCCCGGCGCCGCGTGGATCATGGCGAACGTCAGGATGGATATCAAAAAAAGCACCAGTACAGATTGCAGCGACCGGCGTATCAAATATTCGGTCATCCGGCGTCCCCCTCTCTGCGAAGAAGGGGAAGGGCTCTGGAGTCCTTCCCCCGAATCCGTTTGTCGTTACTCTACCCACCAGTTAATCGCATGGAACAAGTAGCCGTAACCCATGGAGGATTCCGGACGATCGTTTTCCTCCCATTTCAGCTTCGAGGCATCATAAGCTTGCGGGAGTCCGTATTGATACAAGAAGACGTAAGGCAAATCGATAGACAGCTCTTTGCCGAGCTCGTGGTAGATTTTCGCGCGTTCCGCCTGATCGACCACTTGCTGCCCTTTCACCCACAGATCGTCGGCTTTCTTGTTGACGTACCAGCCGCCGTTCTGACCCGTCGGCGGGAAGTACTTCGAGGAGAAGATACTCTCGCCATCCGGATCCGGATTGTTGAGAGACCACGCCAGTAGGATGGCCGGAAATTTGCCGGGTGTAATGTTCTGGTCGATCCAAGTCGCGAAATCGATCCCTTTCGGCTTCACTTCGATTCCGACGTCTTTCAAGTTGTCTTGGATGATGGTCGAGACTTGTTCGCGGCGGCTGTTGCCCGCGTTGTATTGAAGCTCGAAGGAGAACCGGTGCCCATCCTTCACGAGAATGCCGTCCTTGCCCGGTTTCCAGCCGTCTTCCGCCAGCAGGGCTTTCGCCTTGTCTGCCGAGTATTCGTAATTGACCGCTTCAGCGCCCGGATCGGCCCAGCTACCCGGTAGGAACGGACTGTTCATTAGGCCGCCGGAGCCTTTCAGTACGTTGTCCACCATACCTTGACGATTGACGGCGTAAGCGATTGCCTGGCGGGTTTTTTGGCCTTTGAACGGCGAATATTTGTCAGGGAAGTTCTCGTCCTTGAAGTTGAACTGGATGAATTCGTACGTCGGTCCCGGCTTAAGGATGACCTGAAGGTTATCTTTCTTCTTGATCGCGTCGATCTGCATAAGCGGAACGGCTTCCGTCATCTGAGTGTCGCCCTTCAGTAGCGCTTGAACTTCCGTGTTCTGATCCGCGTAGATTTTATAGATGATTTTGTCGATGTGAGGCTTCGTCTCTCCCCAATAATTAGGGTTCCTGTTGAGCGTGATATATTGCCCCTGCTTCCATTCGGAGAACATCCACGGTCCGCTGGTGACGGTTCTCGCCGGATCGACGCCGAACTTATCCTCTTTCAAGCTTTTGAGGGGGACATCTTTCAGAATGTGCGCCGGCAAAATAGAAGAGTAAAGCGAGAATTGAAATGGCGCGTAAACTTGCTTCAGCTTGATATCGAGGGTATAGTCGTCGGCCTTGGTAATGGATTCGATCTTATCGTACTGGCTGATGCCCGGAGCCCCCGTTTCCTCGGTGCGGATCGTATCGAACGTGAATTTGACGTCATCCGCGGTGATGGGCTGGCCGTCGCTCCATTTGGCCGTATTTTTCAACTTTATGGTGTAAGTTTTATTGTCCGCGCTAACTTTAGGCAACTCGGCGGCAAGGGACCATGGCTCTACCGCGAGGTTGGATTGGCGGTCCAGATCATACAGCTTGGCAAAGACAAGCTGTTCGATATCCCCGGAAGAAGTATCGTTAATGAAGATCGGATTGACGGATACGATGTCGGAAAAAGTGCTGATGGTTAAAGTTCCGCCATCTTTCGACTGAGCGCTTGGGCTGGGTGATGGAGAATCTGAGGGAGAGGGACTTGCGGAGGTGCTTGGCGAGACCGAGGGCGATGCCGGCCCTGGCGTATTGTTGCCTTTGCTGCATCCTACAATGAGTAACGCAATCAGAGCGAATACGGTGATGCTTGAGATCCACTGCTTTCTTTTCATTTAATCATCCTCCTCAAAATAGTTAGGAAAATAGTGGGAAAAGAGATCGTGTAAAACAAGCATAACCATTTTTACGAATACTGGCAAAACGTTTTTTATTTTACAATTTTCTTGGTTTTTTGCGGATCGGGAGAATGAGCGAGAAAAGTAAAATCAGCGTAAAAAGGCTTTTACTCTGCGGCGTATGCCTAGAGTAGAAGCCATTTTACGCTGTGATTCAGCCCTTCAGCCTTGCAGCCCCTCCAAATACCGTTCGCAATCGCCAGCGGCCATACATCCCGAACCGACGGCGCTGGCGATCTGTCCGTACCTGTCATCCTGCACGTCGCCGCATGCGAAAATGCCGGGAATGTCCGTCTCCGTCGTTCCGGGTTTGACCATTAGATGTCCCCTCCGTCCTACGGGGAGCTGTCCATCGAGGAAAACCGCGTTGGGCGTGCTCCCGATCGCAACGTAGACGCGTTCCGCCGGAACAACCGTTTCTAGGCCGGTACGATTTTCTCTTACCTTTAGGCCCGAAACTTGATGCCCATCGTCTAAGATTTCTAGAGGAGTAACATCTAGCATCCATTTGATTTGCTTGGATTGGCGGGCGCGTTCTTGCATGCCTTTGGAAGCTCGAAGTTCATTCCGGCGGTGCACGATCGTGATCTCGGATGCATAGCGGGTCAAGTATAACGCCTCTTCGAGCGCGGAATCTCCTCCTCCGATCACGACAACCTTCTTCTCCGAGGCAAAATAACCGGTACACGTGGCGCACGTGCTCACTCCTCGTCCGAAGTTGGCCGTTTCCCCCGGAATGTTCAACGATTTAAAGGAAGCTCCCGTTGCGATAACGATCGACTCGGTCTCGATAGGTTCGATCTCGATCGATCCATGTCCGGTCGTTAGAATAAGAAACGGGCGTTTGGATAAGTCCGCGCTCTTGACCGATCCCGTCCGAATCCGAGCCCCGAAATACTCTGCCTGTTTACTCATATCGTCTAGAAGAGAGGGGCCGTTAACGCCAAGGGGAAAACCGGGATACGCGTCGATTTCCATCGTGGTCATCAAGTATTTGCTTGGGGTGACCCCCTTGATCACAAGGGGTTCCACGTTCGCTTTCGCCAAATAGATGGCGGCCGATAATCCGGCAGGTCCTGCTCCGATAACGATTGCTTTCTGCACGGTCATGGTCGATCGCCTCGTTCGATCAGATTTGGTCGCTATCGTTATTATTGGAAATCGGGTGGGAACCTATGCCGCGATTGGCGCTCTTAAACTCCGAAGGCGTCATTCCCGAATGGGACTTGAATACTTTGCTGAAGTAACGTTGGTCCGCGTAGCCGGTCAGTTCGGCCACCTCTTTCAGGGGAAGAGACGTCGTACGAAGCAGCTCGGCGGCTTTCTGGAGACGCATTTCGGTCAGAAATTCCACGAACGTCGCGTTCGAGAATTCTTTGAAAATGGAGCAAAGATAAGAGATGGATACCCCGAACAAATCGCCGAGGGCTCCGAGAGTCGTCGGTTCGTTCAGGTGGCTGGATAGATAAGCGCGGATTTTCACGAACGCTTCTTCTCGCGTTACGGACGCTTCCGACGGTTTCCATTCTCTCGAGACGAAGACGGCGAATTGCTCGTTGAGGGCGCGATAGGAGGGAGAGGTACGCACCAGCCTCTCCATGATTTTCGCGTATTCGGATAGCGACTCGTCCTCTCCGTGCACGCACTTGACGATGATCCCCGTCAATTTCTTCAGATTCCGTTCGAGCGCGTGGATCGAGCAGCCCTCGTGCTCCCATAAGGAGAACATTCGCTCGAAGAATTTGTCCAATTCGTCCCATTTATGATGACCGATCAAATTTCGGATTTTGCTTTCATGAACGGATCCGAGTTGGGCGTAAGCAGGGAGATCTTGATCCGAATGGTTGGAGAGACGAACGAAGGAAGGCTTGTTTAAGGTGACTAATTTATGAAAAAGGGTATGGAGCTGTTTCATGTCCTTTAATTGATCGACGGCGAGGTTGCACCGGTATCCGGCCTGCAAGAAAGACGGGAACGCGATGCGCAGCCGGGAGAAGACATCTTGCAAGTTGCCTTCGGACATACGGGGAGATGCGATCGCCAAGAGCATTTCATTAGAATCCTGCAGATCGATTAACCAGACGAAAGAATCCGGTTCGAAGGCGCTTTGCATGTCGACGATCAATTGACGAAATGGATTATCGATCAGTGATCCGACGTGCGAAGGCGCGTTCAAAGGAAGGACCCGCAGGAGGAAAAAAGAGAAGCTCAACGGTCCGAGCAAGTCTTCGATCGATCTAAGAATCGGATCCTGATCCGAATTGCGAAGCCATAATTGTTCTAACGCTTGCTTGCCGAGATCGTGCTTATGCCGGAGTTCGAGCTTGCGGACCATTTCGTGGAAAAGCTCCGGATTAACCGGCTTCTGGATAAAATCGACGGCGTTCGCTTTGAAGGCTTCCCGGGCGTTCTCGAAAGAGGGATAACCGCTCACGATGACGACGTTGACGCGAGGCCAATGCTCTTGGATCTGTTTGGCTAACGCCAGCCCGTCGACAGTCGCCATGCGAATATCCGTGAAGACGATGTCGGGTTGGGCCGCGGGAAGTTGTTCCAGCGCATCCTTGCCGTCGTAGACTTCCGAAACGACCTCGAGAGAGGAGCGATAAACCGAATTATAATCCGTAATCAACTTACGTATTCCCATCATAAAGATAGGCTCGTCGTCTACGATCATGACCTTCATCGAAGCACCTCAATTCCTCTCGGCAGCTTAAAAGCAATGCGAATGACAGCTCCTTGGCGTTCTTCGTTCGCGTCCAATTGAAGCTCGACGTTCTCGCCGTAGAGCAGTTTTAGCCGTAAATACGTACTGGCGATGCCCATTCCGCCGATGGACAAGCCATCCGGGCCGTCCTTGCGGGACAAGCTGGTCGAATGATTCTTTATGGATTGTTTGACTTCATTTAACTTGGACGGTTCGAAGCCGGTTCCGTTGTCTTTGATCTCTATCGTTAAGCGATCGTCCGCCATCCAACCTTCGACTTCGATCAGCATGGGACGGCTTAGGTTTTTGTAGCCGTGTTTAATGCTGTTCTCTACGAGCGGCTGAATGACCAGCTTGGGCAGACTCATATCCGCGACTTCTTCCGACAACGAAATCCGATATTCCAACCGATGTTGGTACCGGCTTTTCATCAATTCCAAATACATCTCCGTTATGCCGAACTCTTCCCTCAAGGATACTTTCGTCTGATTGTCGCCGATCGTGTATCTTAGGAATTCCGCCAGCTTAATGCACAGATTGGCCGCAAGCTTGCTCTCGTTATGGTCGGACAGCACTTGAATGACGCCTAACATGTTAAACAGAAAGTGCGGATTGATCTGGGACTGCAGCAGGTCGAACCGGGATTGAAGCTGCAGATTATGAAACCGGACGATCTCGCTCAGCGATTGCTGCAGCCTGCCGTTCATTTTGCGGAAAGAGCGGTTCATCCGTTCTATCTCGTCGATGTAATAGCTTTGGCTCAAGTCGACTTCCATTCCGTTCTCTTCGTCGCTTAATTGCATCGAATCCAGGGCGAACCTGATTTTCTTGAGCGGCGAGGTGAGAATTCGGGCCAAATAATAGTAGATCAGCAAGGAAAATAGGACAAGGAAGGAGACTATGGAGATCATGACCCACTGAAAGTTCCGGATCGGCTCGTACAGTCGGTCTAATCCGACCGTCATGTAGATCGCGAAATTGCCCGATTGCGATTGCCTATAGAATTCCAGCTTGCCGGATTTCGTTCTCGGGAATTTATCCACGGAGTCGGCAATGCGTTCGGCACTTGACGCCGTCCCGCCATAATCGGTCTCCGCGTTAGGATAGGCGTATATGCGAGAGGAACGGTTATAGATCCTGATCTGGTCGAAGGGGATTTCGGATAGCGCCGAAGGATCGAATATCCGCGAGGCTTCGATTTGAATCTGCATGAATCCGGCAGGCTCCGCCCCGACTTGCAAGAGCCTCGTGAGAGAGAATACGGGAACTTCGCCGCCCGAGGTATAAGGATCCCGCGCGGCGTATTGGGCGTCAATAGCGCCGCCCAGCGTGCGTGCCTTTCCTATCCATTGCTCGCGAAGGGCATCGGGCGGATCGGCGGCGACTTCTTGGTTGGAGAACACCGTGCCGTCTTCGAGAATAATGCTGATCCGATCCCAGTTCTTATAGATTTCTTGTCCCAGCGAAATATAATTTTTAACGGATTGAATCGTAGCGAACTTGTCGGCCGTCTGGTGATCCATGGCTACGAGTTGTTCTACGAGGGTGTAAGGGGATTCGGTGCCGTATCCTCTGATCAAGTAGATCTGCTTCGTGTAATTCTCGTACTGGGATTCCAGCAGATTGAAGTTATTGACGGAGCCGTTGAAGATCTGCTCCACGATGGCGTTCTGGTTACGAACGAGCTTGTCCTTCAAATAGTAATAAGTAGGCACGGCAACGGCAACCGTCAGAATAATAATAATGAGAGAGTAGGAGATAAAGAGCTTGGTATGAAAGTTACGAAAGAGAAGAAATCTCCTTAGCATGTCTCCGCCTCTTGTTCTCTATTTTTAGTAGGCTCAGTGTAGCATAATAGAAAAAGTTTGAAAACGCTTTAGAAGCGGGAAGAAGATATTCCACATGCGCGTGCAAGATATTCGGTTGTTGGGGAGCCCGGAATCTCTTATAACTAATTTGTAAGCACTTACAACACAATTGGGGGAAGCAACATGAACCGAAAGCTACTTAAGATCGTCACGTTCGTAACGATGATTTGTTTAATTCTCGCGTTGGCCGCATGCGGCAGCAACAAAGGAAATAACGGCGGCAATGCCCAGCCGAGCAACAGCTCCGAATCCGCCGAGACGCCTGCTCCTTCGGCCTCGCAAGAGCCGATGAAGCTCACCATCATCGGTCACGGGTCCAACTTCACGACGGGATGGGAAGCCGTGCTGGCGGACGCGAAGACGAAAGGCTTCGAGATCCAAGTCGAGAAGCTTCCGGAAGGCAGTCAAGGCGACGATATCGTGAAGACAAGATTGGCAACGAAGGAATTACCCGATATTCTGCTGAACTATTCCGGCCAGGCCAATATTATGGGCAACGGAAATCCGGATGAACTATACGTCGATCTGTCGAACCAAGCTTGGGTTCAAAACCTGAATCTCGACACATGGGGAAGCTCCTTCGCTTATCAAGGCAAAGTCGTAGGCGCTCCGTTCCAAGGCTCCCAGGTCATGGCGATGTTCTATAACAAAAAAGTATTCGAGAGCGCCGGAGTGAACGTGCCGACGACGTACGAAGAATTCTTGGCGACGTGCGACGCTATTGCCAAAGCCGGTAAGACGCCCGTGTTCTTGCCGGGCAAGGATCCATGGACGCTTCAGTTCAGCACGCTGTTCTCCACGGCGCAGAAGGATTCGACGGAGATCGCGGGCAAGCTCAACCAGAACCAAATGAAATTCGCGGAATACCAGGACTTCAAGGCAGGGTTGGACGTGCTGAAGGAAATCGTGGACAAGGGGTACGGCAGCAAGGATCCGTTCGCTCATGGCTATGACGATGCCGAAAAGGCGCTTGCCAACGGAGATGCCGCTATGTTCATGATGGGCGCATGGTTCATGACGGATATCGTGAAGAAATATCCGGACAAGGTGAATGACATCGGAGCGTTCGCGATGCCGATCCCGGGCGGCAAGACGCCGACCGTAGCCGTTTCTCCTTCGGTGGCGCTATATGCGATGAAAGGAACCAAAAATCAAACCTCGGCGGAGAAGTTCATCGAATATTTCGAATCGATCGATACGCAAAATATTTTCTTCGGAGCCGAGGGTGGCATTCCCGAGATTACCGGAGTAAGCAAGTTAACCTTGACCCCTGCAGAGATGGAGGCCAAAGCGATCGTCGACGCGGGCAACGGATTCGTGAACTACCAAGGCTCGGGATTGAACTATGCGGGCGGCGATTTCCCAAGCTTAAGCGCGGACATCGTCGGAGGAAAGAAAACTCCGCAACAAGTGCTGGAAGCGATGGATAAGGAATTCGTCAAGCAAGCGAAGATCAAGAACGATCCGAATTTCAAATAAGAACCGTGGTGGAGGGAGGGCGGTAGACGTCCTCCCTTCTTCGCGAAAGAGGTGATCGCCCGATGAGCAAATTGACTAGACAAAATTACCCGTACTACCTCTTGCTGCCCGGTCTTCTCGTTTTCCTCTGTTTTTTTGCTTATCCGTCCGTCAGCGGATTTTACTATGCCTTCGTGAATTGGGACGGTCTTCAGATCAGAGGGTTTACGGGATGGGAGAACTTCCGCAACTTGATCGACCGGGACGATTTCGGCCTGGTTTTCTACAATACGTTCTTGTTTACGTTCGTGACGACTTTTTGCAAAATCGTGCTCGGTTTGTTGCTGGCCGTTCTGGCCAATATGACGCTTAAGTCCGCCCGTCTGTTGCGATCCGTACTGTTCATGCCCGTCATGCTCAGTTACGTGGCCGTTGGCTTGGTATTCTCGGCCATCTACGATCCGGACAACGGATTATTGAACCAATTGCTCGCTTGGGCTGGGCTGGGAGGATGGACGCAATCTTGGTTGACGAACGAGCATCTCGTCATGTATTCCATCTCCGCCGTGGAGATCTGGAAGACCGCGGGGTTCTGCATGATGCTGTTCTTGGCGGGATTGCAGACGATCCCGAACGAGTGGTACGAAGCCGCCAAGATTGACGGCGCGGGGGCCATGGGTAGGTTCCGCTACATTACGCTGCCCGCTCTTCGTCCGGTCCTTCAGATCAACGTCATCCTTACGCTTATCAGCGGACTAAAAGTATTCGATCTCGTCTATACGATGACGGGAGGAGGACCGGCCGGCGCGTCGGAGATCATCTCCACGGTCATCTACGATTCTTTCGCCAAAGGGTACTACGGGGAAGGCACAGCAGCCAATTTACTCTTATTCGTCATCATCTTAATCGTAATCGCGTTAACGCATAAGTTGATTACGAAGAGAGGCGAGGGGGTCTAACCATGCGCAAAATGTTAAAAAACAATAGATTAGGCTGGGAGATCTTGGCTCTCGCGATATGTCTCGTCGTCTTCCTTCCTACTTTTATGGTTATCGTGAATTCCTTTAAGGACGTCGCGGGAGCGGCGGACATGTCGATTTCGTTGCCGAAGGCATGGAACATCGTCGATAACTACAAGACCGTATACCGGGAAGCCAATATTCCCCGGGCTTATTGGAACACGTCGGTCGTCACCGTGCTGAGCGTCATCGGAGTCGTCCTGTTCTGCAGCACTTCGGCTTACGTCATTCAGAGAAGAGACGACCGTTTCATCCGCGTTCTGAGATACGTATTGCTAGCGGGCATGATTTTGCCGTTAACGATTATTCCGACTTTTATTCTCTTTCATAAAGTCCATCTCACGGGAAATTACTGGGGAGTCATCCTTCTCTATATCGCTTCTTCGTACCCTTTCATTACTTACGTCTATAGCGGATTTTTCGATGGCATATCGAAGGAAATCGACGAAGCGGCGGCGATGGACGGAGCCAAGGGAGCGGGGCTGTTCCTTCGCGTCATCTTCCCGTTGCTCATGCCTATTAACGCGACGGCCGTCATCATTAGCTTCATGAGCTTCTGGAACGATTTCGGCACGGCGATCTATTTTCTAAGCTCGCCGAAGCTGCAGACGCTCGGATTAACGATCTATTTCTTCTTCGGCGTTCATTCGAGCGATTGGAATTACGTCTTCGCCGATCTCGTGCTCATCTCTCTGCCGGTCATTCTACTATATGTTTTGCTGCAAAGGTACATCGTGTCCGGGCTTACTTCAGGGGCGGTCAAAAGTTAATCGCGGATAAGAGGGGAAATCGACGATGAAATTAACGGGCTGGGAGAAAAAAGCGGACTTGCTCTACCTCGAGACGGAGACGGGAATAGCGAAGCTGGTTCCGGTGTCCGAACGCGCCGTGCGCGTCGTGTATACGCAAGATCGGAGCTTTAGCGTCAAAGAGAGTCTTATCGTTCTTAATCAGGGGAAGAAGTCCGTCCGGTGGGAGCTTCGGGAGGAATCGGATCGGCTTATTCTGCGAACGTCCGCGCTGAAGATCTCGATTAATAAAAATACATGCGCATTCACTTATGAAGACAAGGACGGATGTTTGCTGACGAAGGAACCCGATCGGGGAGGCAAGACGCTCGTTCCGATCGAGGTCGAGAAAACGGTATACGACGACCAAGTGACGATTACGACCGGGCAAGGCGCCGACGGAGTTCGGGCACGGGTAGAAGGCTCCCGCAAGACGGTCGACCGGAGCGCTTATCATACGAAGCTGGAGTTCGAATGGCAAGAGGGAGAGGCGCTGTACGGTCTGGGTTCGCATGAGGAAGGCGTCATGGATTTACGCGGCACCCATCAGTATTTGTACCAGCAGAACATGAAGGCCGTCGTGCCGATGCTCGTCTCTACGCGCGGGTATGCCGTTCTGTGGGACAGCTGTTCCTATATGGCTTTCCGCGACGACATGCACGGCTCCTATTTGTGGACCGACGTAGACGACGAGATGGATTACTATTTCCTGTACGGCCCCGAATTTGACGAACTCGTATACGAATATCGGGAGTTGACGGGCTCGGTCCCGATGCTTCCGAAGTGGGCTTTGGGTTATGCGCAATCGAAGGAGCGTTACAAATCGCAGGAAGAGATACTCGACATTTTGCGGGAGTATCGCGAGCGCAAGCTGCCTCTGGATTTACTGATTTTGGACTGGCAATCCTGGACGGGCAACTGGTGGGGGCAGAAATCGCTCGATCCCGAACGTTTTCCCGATCCGGAAGGCATGATGCGGAACCTTCATGAGGATGGAGCCAGGCTTATGGTGTCGATCTGGCCGATCATGAACAATAACGGACCGGACCAGGAGGAGATGAGGGAACAGGGCTTCCTGCTGGGCAATCAGGCGAACTATGATCCGTTCCGCCCCGAAGCAAGGTTGCTTTATTGGAAGCAGGCCAACGAAGGATTGTTCAAGCACGGTATCGATGCCTGGTGGTGCGATTGCACCGAGCCGTTCGAGGCGGATTGGAAAGGGGCGATTAAGCCGGAACCGGAAGAACGCGTATCGATTAACGTGAACGAGTTCAAGAATTACTTGGACCCGGAGGTCATCAATGCATATTCGCTCCTTCATTCCCGCGGCATATACGAAGGTCAACGGGAAACCGACGATACGAAGCGGGTCGTCAATCTGACGAGATCGGCCTACGCCGGGCAACAACGTTACGGAGCCATCACTTGGTCGGGCGATACGGCGGCGACTTGGACGACCTTGCGAAATCAGATTCCCGCGGGGCTGAATTTCTGCGCGACGGGAGTCCCTTACTGGACGATGGATATCGGAGCGTTCTTCGTCGGAAAGAAACCGGAAATGTGGTTCTGGAATGGGGACTACGACAAGGGCTACGAGGATGACGGATATAAGGAATTGTATGTCCGGTGGTTCCAATTGGGCGCTTTCCTGCCGATGTTCCGCTCCCATGGAACGGACACGCCGAGAGAAGTATGGAGATTCGGGGAGCCGGGATCCGTCTTCTACGATACGTTAGCGAAATTCCTGAAGCTCCGATATCGGTTATTGCCTTATTTGTATGCCTTGACGGGCGCGGTCACCCAGGACCATTACACGATGCTTCGGGCGCTGGCGTTCGATTTCAGGGAAGACCCGGCCGTGCGCGATATCGGGGATCAATATATGTTCGGTCCCGCGTTTCTCGTCAATCCGGTAACGAAGCCGATGTACTACGAGAGCGGGTCGCGCAAGCTGGAGGGAGTACCGTCAACTCGCCGGGTCTATTTACCGTCGGGCTCGGGTTGGTACGACTTCTGGACGGGCGCGCGACTGGAAGGCGGTATGGTAATCGAAGCGGAAGCCCCGTTGGACATTCTGCCGCTGTTCGTCCGGGCGGGTTCGATCGTGCCGATGTCGCCTGTCGTCCAGAGCACGGACGAACTCGGCTCGCAGCCCTATGAAATCAGAATCTATCCCGGACGAGACGGGAAATTCAAGCTTTACGAAGACGAAGGCGACAATTACAACTACGAGAAGGGCGAATTCGCTTCGATCGAGATGGAATGGCTGGACGAGGAACGGACGTTCAAGATTGGTAGCAGGCAGGGGGATTTCCCCGGCATGGTTCGGAAGCGCCTGATGAATCTCGTGATCGTCGGCGCGGGAGGCGGACAAGGCAACGGGGAGGCGGAGTCGACTATGTTCGATCGTACCGTTACGTATACGGGAGAATCCGTCGTCATTTCTTTCGACTCGCATGAAGCCGCATCATGACGACATCCGCGGACAAAGAACTGAAGCTGCGGTACGGGCAACCCGCCTCTAGCTGGATAGGCGGATTGCCTATAGGGAACGGCAGACTAGGCGCAATGATTCATGGCGGTTGCGAGGAAGAAACCTTGTCGCTTAACGAGGATACTCTATGGTCGGGTTACCCCAGCAAGCGACATAACGATCAAGCCAAGCGGCACTTGGAGCCCGTCCGCCAACTGTTATTCGAAGGCCGTTATAAGGAAGCCCAGCAATCGGTCGAGGAACATATGCTCGGAACTTGGCAGGAATCGTACTTGCCGCTGGCCGATCTGAAGGTTTCCCTCGACGCTCCCCTCCATGCTTCGGGATATCGAAGGGAGTTGGATTTGCGCACGGCGATCGCCTTGTCTCGTTACGAGAGCAGCGGCGGCGTGAGGATTGAGCGAGAGTGTTTCGCTTCCCATCCCGATCAGGTTCTGGTCTACCGGGTCGTCTCGTCTCGGCCGGGAGCCTTGAATGTCGGGTTGGGACTGACAAGCAAGCTTCGTTGCGAAGTCGGAACGGAAGGGCCGTATCTCTTTCTCAAGGGAGAAAGTCCGTCCCGCGTAATGCCTCATTACGTGCCATGCGACGATCCGATCCGTTACGGGGAGTCCGAAGAACAGAAAGGCATGGCATTCGGCGCGGTCGTAAAAGTGATGGCCGACGGGGGAGAGCTTCATCGGGACGAAGCAGGCCTAAGGGTAACGGGAGCGAACTCGGTCACGCTCCTGCTCGCGGCTTCGACGGGATACAACGGTTACGAGTTCGCTCCTTCCCGCGATGGCGAGTTATGCCTCGATCAATGCCGCGGGACGATCGAGGATGCCTCGTACAGATCGTTCGAGCAATTGCGGCTCGCTCACTTAGAGGATTATCGTTCCTTGTTCGGCAGGGTTGAGCTGGAATTGGGCTCCGGGATTCAATCCTCCGCTCCTACCGACGAACGACTTCATAAGGTCAAGAGCGGAGAACGCGAAGATCCGGGATTAACGGCGCTATTGTATCAATACGGGCGATACTTGTTGATTGCCAGTTCCCGTCCGGGCACGCAACCCGCTAATTTGCAAGGCATCTGGAACGATCGAATCCGTCCTTATTGGAGCAGTAACTGGACGACGAACATTAACGCGCAGATGAATTATTGGCTAGCGGAAAGCGCGAACTTGGCGGAGTGTCACGTCCCGTTGCTTCAACTCGTCGAAGACATCAGCCTAACGGGACGGGAGACCGCCCGCATCCACTACGATTGCGGCGGTTGGGTCGCCCATCACAACGTCGACCTTTGGAGAACGACGACGCCGGCGGCGGGACTCGGGGAACACTGGGCTTGCTGCTCGTTCTGGCCGATGGGCGGCGTATGGCTAAGCCAGCATCTTTGGGAGCATTATGCTTTCGGATTGGACGAAAGCTACTTAGCCGGGAAAGCTTACCCGGTCATGCGGGAAGCGGCGATCTTCTGTCTGGATTGGCTGATCTCTTCTCCCGAAGGCTACAAAGTAACCGCGCCCTCCACGTCTCCGGAGAACTCGTACTTGAACGATGCAGGAGAACGGACGACGGTCAGCATCGCCTCGACGGCCGACATGTCGATGATCTGGGAGCTGTTCGCCAATTGCATCGCGGCGAGCGAGATTCTGGGTGCGGACAAGGAGTTCAGAAGAACGCTGAGGGAAGCGCAAGCTCGGCTGTATCCTCTTCGTATCGGTAAGCATAGGCAGCTCCGGGAGTGGTTCGACGATCCGGAAGAATTCGAGGTTCAGCATCGCCACTTCTCGCATCTCTTCGCCTTGCATCCCGGAACGAGAATTTGTCCGGAGAGAGATCCCGAGCTTGCTAAGGCGGCCGAAACCAGTCTTCGAAGACGTGTAATCGGAGAGGCCGAGCAGATTGGTTGGAGCCTGGCCTGGCTTTCCGCTCAATATGCCCGTTTGGGAATGGCTCGAGAGGCCCATCAAGCCGTGTCGCGTTTTGCGGTGAATTCGCTGTACGACAGCTTGCTCTGCTCCCATGCTCCGTTAAGTCCGGAAGAGGAGACGGTGTTCCAGATCGACGGCAATTTCGGCATTACGGCGGGGATCAATGAAATGCTGCTGCAGAGTCAGCACGGCATCGTTCATTTATTGCCCGCGTTGCCCGAAGAGTGGTCCGAAGGGATGGTAACCGGGTTACGGGTTAGAGGAGGGGCGGAGGTCGGAATGCGTTGGAAGAACGGCCGACTGCAAGAATACTCCATCCACTCCGCGGTCGACGGCACGGTCTCCGTCCGTTACGGAAGCGTAATTCGCGACATTCAGGTGCAAGCCGATCAACGTCAAAGTTATCAGGCAAACGAGTTTCGGATGGAAGAGAGTGAATGACCCTGCTCGTAAAATGATAATCGGGAGGATTTGTGATGAGTTCGAAATGGCCTTTAACGAGAAAACGGTTCATTATGGTGTCGTTATTTACTTTGCTGGTTTATGCGATCGCGCCGTTCCTGCATGCGGAGAAAGCTTCCGCCGCCGTTCAAGCCAGCTATTATGTCGCGCCGAACGGTAGCGATACGAATCCGGGTACTTTGGGCGCTCCTTTCCGTACCTTGGATAAAGCTCGCCAAGTCGTACGCACGATCAACGGAAACATGTCGGGCGATATTATCGTCAACTTCCGCGGGGGGCAGTATCCTTTTGCCGGTCCGGTGAGCTTCGATCAAGCCGATTCGGGGACGAACGGTTATCGCGTGTACTATCAAGCTTACCAAGACGAGGTTCCCGTATTTAACGGGGGCACCAAGGTAACGGGATGGACGCAAACGTCAGGCAACATCTATCAAGCGACTCTGACTCGAAGCAGCAAGCTAAGAACTTTATACGTGAACGGCAAGCGGGCCATCATGGCCAGGGGCTCCGAGATGGCGCCGCAAGGCGGAGACGGGACTTATACGATCAACGGCACGGAAAGCTGGGCGCTTAGCTCCGGCTCGACTTATTCGGGAATCAAGTTTAACGCTTCCGATCTAGGCAGCTATGCCCGGCCTTCGGACGTCGAGCTCGTAAACCAGGTCGGGTTCTCCTTCCATATCATCGGATTGTCCGATCTGGCGACAAGCGGTTCTTATCGGGTCGCGAAGCTTCAGATGCCGATGGGGGCCATCGCGTTATCCGAGCCGCAAGCTTGGGGGATGGCGTTCTATCAATACAACAATAACCCCGCCAATCATTTCTACGTGCAGAATGCATACGAGCTATTGGACCAGCCGGGGGAATTTTATTTTAACCGAACTACGAATACTCTCTATTATTACAAGAGAAGCAACGAAGACATGAGCAAGGCGGAAGTCTATGCTCCCACCTCCGAAGGGATGCTCAGACTCAGCGGGACTTCTCAATCGAGCAGGGTTCACCATATCGTCTTCCAAGGCATTAAGTTCGCCAACGATCATTGGTCCCTCATGAACGTTGCCGGCTCGGTCGGGGCGACGACCGTTCAAGCCAACGCGCTGTATAACAAGTTCGTGTCAGGCGGCAATTGGCATCAAGTCGCTTACCGGAATACCGACGTGATGCCGGCAACGGTCAAGGTCGAGAGCGCAAGCGACATTCAATTCATACGCAACGGGTTCGAACATCTCGGCGCGGGGGCGATAACGTTCGGCAACGATACGGTTAATTCCTCCATCGTCGGCAATCGGTTTACCGACATTAGCGGATCCGCGATCACGATCGGAGACCCTCTGAATACGTACATCGGAGACGGGGATTTCGCCGCGAACCGAGAAGGCGCGCCTACGAATATTACCGTTCAGAACAATGCCGTGAATACCGCGAGCGTGGAGTTCCTACAGACCGTTCCGGTGATGATCTACTACACCGTCAACCTGAATCTTTCCAATAATTTGATCGTCAACTCTCCTTACAGCGCCATAAGCTTAGGATGGGGATGGAGTTATTTCGCGGGTTACGAAGAGTCGGGCGTGACTCCCATCAACGTCGCGTCCGGAAATACGATTGCGAACAACCGGGTTCTCTCGTCGATGAAGCTCATGCACGACGGCGGAGCGATCTATACGATCGGTAAACAAACGGGGACGAGAATAACCGGCAATTTCTTATCCGATATCGGCGGCGTTTCTTACGGCAATGCCATCTACACGGACCAAGCTTCGTCGCAGATGGAGATCGATCATAACGTCTTGGAAAATTACAATGGTGCTTGGTGGACCGTATGGGGAACCGCCGCTAACGTCAGCCAATTGAACGTCCATGACAATTATGTCGATTACGCCACGGGAACCGAAGGAGCTTATGCTTCGAACACGACCCGCACGAATAACGTAACGGAGCCGAATTCGCCGCCATGGTCGACCGCCGCGCAATCCATAATCAACAATTCGGGACTGCAAACGGCTTATCGAGACATCGCTACGGTTAAAAGCACCGTATTCGAAGCGGAGAACGGAATTAAATTCGGTCGGGCAGCCGTTTACGACGATACCGGAGCTGCCAATGGCCAGGGAGCGCTGTACTTGGATCTTAACGGCGACGGGCTGCAGTTCGACCGCGTTCCGGCCGCTACGCAGCTAACCATCAAATATGCCACCCCGAACGCCGGCAATTACAGCCTGTATGTCAACGGAGTGAAGACTTCCATCAGCTTCGCCTCTACCGGAGGCTGGTACGCGCCTTACGGAACCAAAGTCGTTCCGATCGACATTCCGGAAGGAGCAAGCCTTAAATTCCAGCACGATACCGGAGATATCGGGCTTAACCTCGATCAAATCAGCGTTAGCTACGGGAATACGGTGCTCGAAGCGGAGTGGGGAATCCCTACCGGCCGGGCGGCGGTTTACGGAGATGCATCAGCTTCCGGCGGCCAGGGCGTTCAGTATCTCGACTTAAACGGCGATGCGCTGCAGTTCAATAACGTCCCGGCCGCAACGAAGCTGACACTGAAATACGCCTCTGCTAGCGCAGGTACCTACAGCCTGTACGTAAATGGCGCCAAAACAAGCCTCTCGATTCCATCTACGGGTAGCTGGTATGGGGCTTACGGAACGAAGACGATCTCAATCAGTATTCCGTCAGGGGCAACGCTGAAGCTCCAGCATGACTCCGGGGATACGGGGATGAACTTGGATGCGTTATATCTTCAATAAAGAAATGAGCCATAAAGTTATTCGGCACCTATAACCCGTCATAAGAAGGTCGGCCAGAAGTGTTTCTGGTTGGCCTTTTGCGCGTTCGGCATAGGACGGATTCACGAGATACGCTCAAAGGAGAGGCAAGGCTTAAGGTCGGCAATTTGTGATATGATAAACCTACTCGTTAAAGGGAAAATCATCAGGAAGTGACACCAAATGGAATTTTCTTGGAAAAAGAACTTGTACGTGTTATGGCTCGGAGTTTTTTTCTGCAGCGCGGCGTATTCGATCTCGATCCCGTTTATCCCTCTATTTCTGCATAACGAACTAGGGATCAACAACCATCTTGAAGCGTGGTCGGGCTTCGCATTCGGGATTACGTTCCTTGCTAGCGCACTCATATCGCCCTACTGGGGCTCGCTTGCCGACAAATACGGACGAAAGCCGATGCTCATCCGTTCGGGTTATAGCTTGGCCGCTTTGTACGTTCTCACTTACTTCATTCATGATCCGTATGTGTTCCTCATCCTGCGAGTGTTCCAGGGGCTGTTAGCCGGCTACGTTCCCGCATCCATCGCGCTCGTCGCGACCAACACCCCCGAGAAGCAGGCGGGGTACGCGCTTGGCATCATGGCGACGGCAGGTGCGACTGGCGGAATCATAGGACCCGTGATCGGAGGAGTCGTCAGCCATTACACGAGCAATCGGGAAGCTTTCCTGTTCTCTGCGGGAGTGGTGCTTGTCGCCGCATTGATCGCGACCTTCTTCGTTCACGAAACGAAATTCGACAGGACGGCGAAGCGTTCCCACGTTCGCGATGATCTCCGGACGGCATGGGGGAACAAAACTTTCGTTACCTTGCTAGGCCTCGTAGCGCTCAGCACGTTCTCCGTCATGCTTCTAGAGCCGCTTATTACCGTGTATGTCCTCCAACTCGGGACGGATAAGAGCAGTGCTTCGCTGCAATCGGGCTTGATCTTCTCGGCGGTAGGCATTGCCACGCTCATTGCCGCTCCTCAGTGGGGCAAGATCGGCGGCAGGATCGGATACGTCAAAGTTCTGATTATCGGATTGCTCGGCGGAGGCGTCGGCAACTTGCTTCAGTTTTTCGTTGGACATTACGCGGAATTCGGCATTCTTCGATTCATGTACGGATTGTTCTTCGCGGGAGTGTATCCGGCATTAAACGCCATGATCGTAAAGGTGACGGCGGCCGATTTCCGGGGACGCGCGTTCAGCCTGAACCAGTCGGCGACCCAGTTGGCAACGATGCTCGGTCCGATGCTCGGAGGCGTGCTGGGTGGATGGATTCCGATCCGGTGGGTGTTCATCGTGAACGGCTCCATGCTGATTTTATCCGCGCTTCTGCTTCTTAGGAAGCGTCACCTGGACGTCAATCCTCTTTCCGTGACCAAGTAGACATCTGTATTCTTTTATTTGTGAGAATCTTGGGATCGCTTTTTGTAATCATCTGAAAAGAGGTGTTATTTCAGCTGCTTCAAGGGGGGATTTTACTGAAAGTCATCGAAGGAACTTTCAACGGGGTAAACGGGACGCAGTTGTTCTATCGCAAAGCGTTTCAACGGGAATCGGCCAAAGGAATGGTCCTTGCCGTTCACGGACTTGGGGACCACAGCGGCGGTTTGCGGAACCTTTATGAAAAATGGGCGGAGAGCGGCTATATCGTGTATGCTCTTGACCTGCGCGGTCATGGGAGGAGTTTGGGTAAACGAGGGTTTATCCGGACTTGGGATGAGTTCCGGGGAGATCTTCATTCGCTCCGGGAGCTAGGCGCTTCCGAGACCCAAGGATTGCCGATCTATTTAGCGGGACACAGTCTTGGCGGGGTTATTAGCGCAGATTATGCTCTGCATCATGGCGAGGGAATCTCGGGGCTCGTATTGATCGCTCCTGCCATTTCCTATCGTCCGACCTTCTTTGAAAAATTTCTCCTCGCTTCATTAGGGAAGCTGAAGCCGGATTTGGCCATCCGAAAAAACGGGGACCCGGAAGGACTGACATTAGATCCTGAAATTCTGACTCGACTGACCTCCGATCCCTTACGGCACAATACCGTGACCCCGGGTCTTGGGCTTGGATTGATGCAAGCCGTATCTAGAATAATGAAACAATCAAGTGCCATTCAAATTCCTTTGCTATTGCAATACGGACTCGAAGATAAGCTGACTCCCCCCGCCAAGCTGCGGGAATTTTTCCATTCCGTTGGTTCCGGGGACAAACAAACGTTCGAATACGATGCCATGCGGCACCGCCCGTTTGACGATTTGGATCGGGAACGCTTTTTCGCGGACATGTTGAATTGGTTGGATCGGCATGTTGAGAGGCGCTGAAGTCCGGACAATTTTACGAGAATCGCTCCCTATCCTTTCTTTATAATTTCACCAAGAAACCCAACCTGAATAAGGCTGGGTTTTCGTTTTTGGTGCGTGAAGAAGATCAGTCTGCGTAGTTAAGTCTCTACTTTAATGAATGTCGCATTTGTTCTGAATGAAGTGGATTTGATTTTCTAGACGATTTTTGGTTTCATTCATTTCGGCCGAATGTTCATTGCCGTTTGCTGCGAGAAGTTGTTCTAATTCCTGCTTTAATTGATGAAGATCATCGCCCGCATTCGAGCAATCGTAATTGCTTTCCAACTCGTTAAGCAAGTTAAAGTCATCCTTTTTCAAGTTTATTTGTTTCCGGATTTATTGCTTTTCTTGTCAGAGGTTCGTGTTGTCGTGTTCTTGTTCGCGTGTCCTTGTTGTTTAGACATGTCTAAATCCCTCCTTCGTGCGAGCGATGCGTTTATTATTCGGAGAAGAAGTTCAAGTTATTCGTATGGCTCTTCGAGAGGGGGGAATCGAACAATAGCTAATTTCGAAGAAATTTCTGCTAAGAATCCAGCAGTATACATGTACGAACCGAGTAAAATGCGATAAAATAGTAACTATTATGTGATTTGTTTCACAAAACTTTCTTAAAGTGGCTTCATGACTTCATCCGAGGGAGGAAACAGAATGTCTGAAACATCTGTATTGAATGCTGAGCAGGGGTCTGCGGTAACCGAAGCGGCCGCGAAGTTGGATGTGCTGGATCAATTATTAAAACCGGAAGTACAGCAAGCGATTACCGTTCTGGTGGATCAATTGCCGAAGTTAGCCGAGATGATGTCCGTGCTGACGAATATCTACGATATCGCACAGAAGGTTACGAACGACCGCGTGCTAATCCAGGACATGGTCGGCGGAATCCAAGAAGTGCTTAAACCGGTTGGAGAGAAAGTCAAGGATTACGCATCCGCGGCTATCGAAGCCAGCGATCGCGCCGATAACAGCGATGCCACGATCGGCGTCTTCGGCATGATGAAATTGCTGAAAGATCCGGAATTGCAAAGAATGCTTCGCTTCAGCCAAGCTTACCTGAACATCTTGGGCGAGAGAAAACAAAACAACAAATAACGACGACCGATATATAGGCGAAGAACGGAGGAACATGGATGAGTAAAGAAATATTGATTCTCGGAGCCGGTTACGGCGGCTTGCTTAGCGCCCTGTCCGCAAGAGAGCATTTGTCGACCGCTGAAGCGAATATTACGGTCATTAACCGCGCAAGCACGCATCAGATCATTACGGAGCTTCACCGTCTAGCCGCAGGCAATGTATCCGAGAAAGCCGTTGCGCTGCCCCTGGAGAAATTGCTGAAAGGCAAACAAGTGAACATCGTCGTTGGAGAAGTGCAATCCATCGATCCGGAAGGAAAGAAAGTATCGCTGAACAACGGTTCATCATACCGTTACGATGCATTGGTGCTTGCGCTCGGAAGCGAAACGAATTATTTCGGCATTCCGGGACTGCAAGAGAATAGCTTGATCCTGAAATCCGTACTGGACGCGAATCGGATTTTTGCCCATGTCAAAGACCGTATCAAAGCGTACGCGACATCGAAAAATAAAGCAGACGCGACGTTCGTTATCGGCGGAGGCGGTCTGACCGGCGTCGAGCTGGTCGGCGAGCTGGCTGATGAATTGCCTGCGATCTGCCGCGAGAACGGCGTAGATTTCTCCGACATCTCGCTTCACTTGGTTGAAGCCATGCCGACGATTCTGCCGATGTTCTCGCCGGATCTTATTCAACGGGCCGTAACGAGCCTCGAGAAACGCGGCGTGGAATTCCTGACTAGCCTTCCGATCACGGAAGTCAAAGGCAATGTCGTTACT
Source organism: Cohnella endophytica (assembly GCF_003628305.1). GTDB lineage: Bacteria > Bacillota > Bacilli > Paenibacillales > Paenibacillaceae > Cohnella > Cohnella endophytica. The sequence goes on from NZ_RBZM01000008.1 coordinate 229,325, forward strand.
TTGAAAGACGGCCGTACGATCGAAGCGAACACGGTGGTCTGGACAGGCGGCGTTCAAGGCAATACGCTCGTAGCCAACTGCGGCATCGAAGTCAATCGCGGTCGCGCGACCGTTAACGAAGCGTTGCAATCGACTTCGCACCCGGACGTATACTTGGCAGGCGACTGCGCGGTCGTGTTCGGACCGGAAGGTCGTCCTTACCCGCCTACGGCTCAGTTAGCTTGGCAGATGGGCGAGCTGGTCGGCGCGAATATCGCCGCTTCTTTCAAAGGGATGAAAACGAACGGCTTCTCCCCTGTATTCTCCGGTACGCTAGCTAGCCTAGGCCGCAAAGACGGAATCGGCTCCGTCGGCGAAACGGGCATCGAGATGCGCGGACTCCCGGCATCGCTGATGAAGAAAGCGAGCAACGCCCGCTATCTGACCCACATCAACGGACTGTTTACGCTCGCTTACTAGGACAAGCTTAAGGCACGGACGAGAAGATAAACCAAGCAACCTTGGTTCGGCATAGGCCGGGCCGAGGTTGCTTTTTTATTGACCCAATGATTTGCAATCCCGCCAAGTCCTATGATAGAATTGGCTAACTTGAATTGAACGGAGGGTTACGTGTGATAGACTATATCCGAGTTAGATCTTTGCGCGGCTAATTGAATAGCGCCAAGTCTCTGCCCGCGTGCAGAGGACTCAGATTAAGTCTGTCCCATGTGACTTTAATATCGGAAGCGCAGAAGTTTACTCGCCGTCGCGGTGGGTTTCTTTTCGTCGATCCGCAGTCCTCTTTCCCGTACGCGTAACGCACAGGCCACGGCGCCCGTGTGTTTTTTTGTACCTTAAACCCGTCTGATCAAGAGGAGGAATCCCCCTATGGAACAACCGAACAACAAAGCCGTCATCGTCGGCGTTAACTTAAACGATCGGCCCGATTTTGCCTACTCGATGGAGGAACTTCGCAGTCTTGCGGATGCCTGCAATATCGAGGTGGTCGGAGAACTGACCCAGAATTTGTCCAAAATCAACAGCTCCCAATACCTCGGCACCGGCAAAATCGAGGAACTGTCCGCGCTTGCGGAAGGGTTGGAAGCGTCGACCGTTATTTTTAACGATGAGCTGTCCCCTTCGCAAATTCGCAATCTGGAGAGCTCGCTGCAGAAAAGGGTTATCGACCGCACGATTCTGATCCTCGATATTTTCGCGGAGCGGGCCAGAACGAGAGAGGCTCAATTGCAGGTGGAGGTCGCGAAGCTGCAATACATGCTCCCGAGGCTTGTTGGACTGCGGGAATCCCTTGGCCGTCAAGGCGGAGGTTCAGGGCTGAAGAACAAAGGCGCGGGGGAGACGAAGCTCGAGCTCGACCGCAGACGCATCGAAGAGAAAATCACGGTCCTTCAGCACGAACTCGAGAAGCTGGTCGCCCAGCGACAAGTGCAGCGCAAGCAACGCCTGAAGACGGGCGTGCCGGTCGTCTGTCTCGTCGGATACACCAATGCCGGCAAATCCAGCGTCATGAACGCGCTGTTGAATCGCTACATGCCGGATTCGAACAAACAAGTGCTGGCCAAGGATATGCTCTTCGCCACGCTCGAGACGTCGGTCCGCAGCATCGAACTGCCCGATAACAAGTCGTTCCTGCTCACGGATACCGTCGGTTTCGTCAGCCAGCTTCCGCATTATTTGGTTAAGGCGTTCCGCTCGACTCTCGAAGAGGTCGCCGAAGCCGATCTGCTCGTTCAGGTCGTAGACTACTCCAATCCGGAGTACAAACGGCTCATCGAAGTAACCAACTCCACGCTCAAGGATCTCGGAGCCGATCATATTCCGATGGTCTATGCGTATAACAAGACCGATCTGACCGACGAGCGGTATCCGCAGGTCGATGAAGAAAAGGTATACCTCTCCGTCAAGCAAGCTGCGGGACTGGAAGAGCTGATGACGCTCGTCAAGGAACGGATTTTCCAAGACTATATTCAGTGCGAAGTCATCATCCCGTTCGAAGAAGGCCGTCTGGTCGCTTATTTCAACGCCAACGCGCATATTCAGGCAACCGACTACGAGCCGAACGGTACACGCCTCACGATGGAGTGCAGGAAAGCGGACTACGAGAAATTCAAGCATTTGTTCGCGGAGCCGATCGCAGTGGAATAAATAATCGACAAGTTAGGACACCAGTGCTCGACGCCTGCAAGCAAATCCACGATCTTAGGGTCGTGGATTTTTTTTTGATGCGGAGCAACTTCTTTGGAAAATTCTTGACAGCCAGCGCTCCATCCGCTACTTTTTAAATAAAACGACCGGTCAGTCATTTTTATTCGATCATCGTCGATCCGAGGAGGAGGATTTCAAAATGCATTCGTTCCAAGACAAGTTAAACCAATATGCATCCCTCGCAATTGAAGTCGGAATTAACTTACAGCCAGGGCAATCGCTAGTCATAACGGCTCCCCTGATCTCGGCGGAATTCGTGCGCGGGGCGGTCAAGCGAGCCTATGAAGTCGGCGCCAAGCATGTCTATGTGGAATGGTTCGACGATGAGGTTAACCGGCTGAGATACGAGTTGGCTCCTGCCGAAGCCTTGAACGAATACCCCATGTGGAGGGCTAGAGGTTATGAGGAATTAGCGGACGATAATGCTGCTTTCCTATATGTCGTGGCTAGCAATCCGGATCTGATGAACGGGATCGATCCGAACCGGATCCAGATCGCGAGCAAAGCGGCCAATGCCGCGTTGCGGAAATTGACTTCCGCACGGCTATCGCAAAAAGTCAGTTGGTCGATTGTCGCTGTGCCTTCTCCCGCCTGGGCGGATAAGGTGTTTCCGTCGCTCTCTGAAGAAAAGAGAGTCGACGCCCTATGGAACGCCATCTTCGAAGCCACGAGGGTCGGCCGGGATCGCCCGATCGAAGCTTGGAGGGAGCATTCCGCCGCGCTGGGGACGAGAGCCGACATGCTTAATCAACGGCAATACAAGGCGCTGCATTATCGTTCCAAAGCCGGAACGGATATTACGGTAGAACTCCCGCATAACCATATCTGGGTCTCGGCCGGCAGCGTCAACAAAGAAGGCGACGTATTCATCTCGAACATGCCGACCGAGGAGGTATTCACTTCACCCGTGAGAACAGGGGTCCACGGAACCGTGAGGAGCACCAAACCCCTCAGTTACCAGGGCAATCTTATCGAGAACTTCTCTCTCGATTTCCAAGAGGGAAGGATCACGGATTTCCACGCGGAGAAAGGTTATGAATCCCTGAAGAGTCTGATCGAGATCGACGAAGGCTCCCGGTACTTAGGAGAGGTTGCATTGGTGCCGTATCATTCGCCGATTTCCGATACGGGTCTTATTTTCTATAACACCCTCTTCGATGAGAATGCTTCCTGCCATTTTGCGATCGGAAGAGCTTTCCCTTTCTGCTTGCAAGGCGGTACGGAGATGACCCAACGGGAACTGCAGGACCATGGGTTAAACGATAGCTTGACGCACGTCGACTTCATGATGGGCTCGGAAGATATGGACATCGACGGGATAAGGGAGAACGGGGAAAAGGAACCCGTGTTCCGCAACGGAAATTGGGCGTTCTGACTAGGAGGTAGGTGGCATGAATGTGACTGATCTTGTTCGTCATGCTAGGCTCGTTCAGGTGACTCGGGAGACTTTACCCGAAGTCCATGCGATGTGGCTCGAGGCCGCGGACTGGATGAAATCCCAAGGAATAAACCAGTGGATTGCTTCTCAGCTCACGTTGGAAGCCGTCGACTACTGTTATTCGATTGGCTACATGTTTATTGCGAAGAGCGACGGAGAATCGATCGGGACGTTCTTTCTCGTGAAGGCCGAACCTGATCTATGGGGAGACGAAGGGAATCAAGCCGATTGCGCTTATTTGCATCGCTTGGTCGTAAAGCGGGCTTATGCCGGTCTTGGACTGGGATATAGGCTTCTAGATTTGGCAGCGGAGCGATTGAGAGAGCAGAACCTGCAAGTGTTCCGGCTCGATTGCATGGCGGATAGCCCCAAACTGAACGAATTGTACCGGAAGGCCGGATTTACTTTTCGACGCAGAGTAGACGGAGACGGATGGAGCGCGAATCTTTACGAGAAGCCTTTGAACTAAGAGGAGAATGAGAAATGTCACCCAAAGTATCGCAAGCGTATAAGGAAGGCAAAAGGGCGGCCATTCTCGAAGGGGCGTTGCATTGTTTTACGGAAAAAGGATTCCAGGCAACGACCGTCGACGATATCGTACGTCATCTGGGAATCAGCAAAGGGGCCATTTACAGCTACTTCTCCAGCAAAGAAGAGATGTATATCGAGATGGCCGAAGACAAGATGGGCGCCATGGTCGATAGTTTAAGCGAGCAATTCAAGAGCATGCCGAGCGCTAAGGAACGAATTCTTTATCTGTTTGGCCGATTTCGCGGGCAGTCGCTTGGGGAATTGCGTCAATGGCTTTCGTTTCATCTAGAGTTCATGCTGTACGCCGCGCGCCAACCGAGGCTGACCGAGCGATGGACGCAGTATGCCGGCAAAGCAATAGCGTTCGTGCAACGAATTATAGAGACGGGCATGCAGACGGGAGAGCTCCGCGCCGATCTGGACGCCGCTCAAGCATCGCGACTGTTCTGGTCCGTCAGGGACGGATTGGCTCTGCAATATTTGCTTGCCGGAGCGGATACCGAATACGGACAAGCGATCGACGAATCGGAAAAAATGGTATTCCGCTATATCCTCGGAGGTGACGGTTCATGATTTTCTACAAACGATTAAGCGAGTTGACGATGGAAGAAACGGTGGCGCTATGGAATAAGGGATTCGAAGGTTACTTCGTCAATATCGAATTGAGTATGGAGAAGTTCTTGGCCAGGTCCGTGGGCGAAGGTCTTTCCCTGGAACATTCCTTGGCGGCGTATGAGGAAGGGCATCCGCACCCGGTCGGAATCGTGATGAACGGCTTCCGTGTTCTCGAAGGAAAGAAAGTGGCCTGGAACGGCGGGACCGGCATTGCTCCCGATTATAGAGGCAAAGGAATCGGCAAGCTGCTCATGGAAAGGAACCTGCAGCTCTATCGCGAACAGGGAGTGGACATCGCGTTGCTGGAAGCGATCCTCCAGAATGAGCGCGCGATTAAGCTGTATCAGAGCATCGGTTATCGCGTAACGGAAAATCTCGTAGGCATGCAACATACGGGGATACTGGATGCAGGCCAATTGCAGCCGACCTTCCCTCACCGTTACGCGATGACAAGGGGGTTGCCGCCGGAGGTCAGAAACCTGCCTTTCTATCGGTATTTTTCAGCTTGGCAGACGCAGTGGGCCAGCATGAAGGACGGGGAGAGCCTCATCATATCCGATGGTAATGAAGCGGTGGGTTATGCGTTGTTCAAACGGGTCTTCGGAGAAGACGGGGGGCTGGCAACGATCGCGCTCTATCAATGCGAAGCGATGCCGGGACGAACGGATACGGCGGAAATCCTCAAAGCGGCCTTGCGCGAAGTCTATGCGCCATCCGCGCTTTCCATAAAGCGGTTAGCAGTCAATATTAGGGCCTCCAATAAGGAACTCATCGATTTGTTATCGGGTTTGGGATTTGCCTCGTACGTGGAGCAGGTTCATATGGAGCTGGTTGTTCAAATTTAAGGATAATCGGAATAAAGGCAGTCATGGACGAGAAACAAATGTTCTAGACTGCCTTTGATGTTTATTGAAAACTTAGTCCACGTCCTGTTTCTCGCACAATCTTATAGAAGACTCCGCTCTTTTATTTTCAAACTACTATCGTCGGCTTCATTTCACCTTAACTACCCACTCCGAATGGATGTAAATGTGCAGGCTTCGTCGCCCGGGTCAGGCGTGGTCTTGGAAAAGCCTGCAAGTATGCAGGTGCTGACCGAAGAAATCGCGATCTCCCTTAAGTTCGGGCTAGAAAGCTGCGCATTTGCAGGTATTTTGATCATACGGAATAGAAGGGGCGACAATTCCTGCTCATTAGCAGGAATTAATGAAATCGAGCGTACCGACTTCCGCAACTAAGCATTGTACGAACCCTTTTATCGAATCGTCATAACCGCTCTAACCCCCGTGCTTGTTGCGATAGCAACCAAACCGACTCTCCGCCCTACCGCTGAGAGTCTTTTCTTTGTTTTCCAAAGGAACTTTGGCGCTTCCTGTCGAACATGTTACGGATCGGATTCAAAAAGGAGGCGGCGGTCGTGGACATCAGAAACTCGATGTCGTTGTTGCTCTTTCTCGCGACGGCGCTGATGGGGTTCGTGTCTTACTTGTCATACCGGAAGCGTCACTTACGCGTTTCCCGGACGATGATCTTCGTGATGCTGGCGGCAGCATTTTACTCTTTCGGATACGCGTTCGAAATTCTGAGCACTACATTGCGGGGTACGAGAATCGCCCTCCAGATCGAATATATCGGCATTCCGTTCGTAACGGCGTTCTGGCTGCTGTTAGTCATTCAATTTACCGGCGGAGCGGCGGCTCGGCTCCGAAAAAGGTACCTGATCTTGCTTTTCGTCATACCGGTCATCACCTTTCTCTCCCACCTCACCAATGAGTGGCATCATCTCTTCTATAGAGAGTACGTGTTGAGCGAGAGCGACGGGGATCCGATCTATATGACGATTAAAGGTCCGCTGTACCGGTTGCACGGATTTTACAACTATCTCGTTCTGATCTTCGGCACCGTATTGTTCGTCCCCATGTACTTGCGTTCGTTGCCCGTGGTGCGCAAACAGATCCTCATCCTCATTCTGGGCGCGATGGCTCCCTTGCTCTTTAATTTTGCGTATCTGTTCGATCGGACCATCGATTATACGCCATTCGGCTTCGCGGTGTCGGGCCTCGCGTATGTATGGGGAATTTTCCGGTTCGACCTGCTCCGCTTGACGCCGCTTGCATTTGCCAAAGTATTCGAAACGATCGGAGACGGCGTCGTCCTGCTCGATTACGAAGGCAGGATCGTAAGCTACAACGGGGCTGCGGAGAAGGTGTTTCCAGAGCTTTCCTCGGCTCCGAGCCCCGCATACGGCAAGGATGTTCTGTCGGGTCACCCGGATTTGCTAAGACGGATCGATGTGTCGAACACTCGGGATGAACGCTTCCCGTTCAGTCGTTCACATGCCGACCGGGACAGGCATTACATTTGCAGTTTATCCTTTATTTACGAGAACGGAGGAATAACGCCTGTCGGTAAAATAATGATGTTCAACGAGATCACGGAGCTAAAGGAGAACGAGGAACGGTTACGCGAGAACGCCCGTCAACTATCCCAACTGAACGCGTTCAAGGATAAGCTGTTCACTGTCATGGCTCATGACATACGCGATCCGATCGCGCTCCTGGTCAGCTTGACCGAGCTGCTGGAAGAAGAGCCGACGGATACCGACATCGCGCAGGCTGAAGTGTTTCACGAAATCAAACGGCAAGTGAGCGGCACGTTCCATCTCGTCGACAATCTGCTGGACTGGTATCGCAGCCAGAACGGTAAAATCGCTTTTCGGCCATCGGCGTGGAATGTACAACAGGTCGTCAGGCAAGCTCTGTCCCTTGCGGGCGCCAGAGCGGGAATGAAGCAAATCCGCATGACGGAGCATATTGACGAGACGCTGGCGGTGAACGCGGACAAGGAGATGTTGGATCTTATTCTCCGCAACTTGCTTTCGAACGCCATTAAATATACGGACGTGGGAGGAATAATCGAGATCGGAGCATCCCGGGAAGGGAGTCTGGTCAAAGTATCCGTGAGAGACAACGGGAGAGGGATCGACGAGGAGACGGCCAAGGCACTGCGGCAAGAAGAAATGTTCTTCAAGGAGCCGCGCTTCGAGAATGGGGGGGACGGCGGCGAGATGAGGTTCGGACTGGTGCTGACCCGCGAGTTCCTCCGTATTCACGGGGGCGGTCTTCAATTCGAGAGCGAACCCGGACAGGGGACGACATTCTTATTCACGTTACCCGGCGCGCTAGGCGGCGGGGGAACGAACGAAAGCGAACGAACGGCGGTGAAAGTATATGAAAGTCATATTGGTTGACGATGAGCCGGTCATGCACTTGATCATGCGTAAAATGCTCGTCAAATATCCCGAACTGCAGATAGTGGGTACTTTCCCGGATACGCATGCCGCGGCGACGTTCCTGAGCGACAATGCCGACGTCGAGCTGGCGTTCGTGGACATCTCCATGCCGGGAGACAGCGGGCTGACGTTCGCGGCCAAGCTGGACAATGCGGGTAGCAAGACTCAGATCGTGTTCGTCACCTCTCACAAGGATTTCGCCTTGGAAGCGTACGAGCTGTCGGTGCTCGACTACTTGGTGAAGCCGGTGACGCAGGAACGACTGGAACGGACGATCCAACGCGCGTTGGCGAACCGCAAATCCGAGCGTTCGGCGCATGCGGAGAACTCGACTGCTCGGGAGACGAATGGCGGAATAAGCATTGCCACGTTAGGCGACTTTTTCGTGCGAAACGGCACGGGGCGCGTGAAATGGATCTCAAGCAAAAGCGCGGAGTTATTCGCCTATTTGCTCATAAATCGAGGCAGATGGATATCCCGTTCGCGACTTATCGCGGATATATTCGCGGGGATGATCGACATAAACGCGGACAAATACTTGAACACGACCGTCTATCAACTGCGCAAATCGTTGGAGCCTCTAGGGCTGCGGGAGTCGGTTCGCTCGGAGAACGACGGTTACGCGTTGGAACTGGACGGAGCCGTTATCGATTACGAGGAATTCGAGCTGCGATCTGGGAAACTAGGGAGCATCGAAGCCGACGACGTCGAAGAAGCGCTGGAAGTAGAAAGGCTGTATACCGGAGATTTGTTCGGCAGCAAGGCATACGTATGGGCCATCCATGAGACGGAACGCCTGGTCGAGCGGTATGTTTCTTTCGTCAAAAGATTAGCAGAGACCCTCCTGGCCCTTCGGAACGGACCCGCAGCGTCGAAGCTTCTGCTGAAGCTGCATGCCCGTTACCCACTCGACGAATCGGTCGTCGGCTTGCTCATGAAGCTGCGCGCGCAGGACGGCGACAAGAAAGGTTTAACTGCCCAGTATACAGACTATGTCAAACTCTTGAGCAGAGAACTTGGCATTCGTCCGTCTAAGGGGCTGCTTCTGCTCTATGATTCGCTAGTTAGCAGTCTTTCCGAAGAGGTTAAGTAACTTTTTATTGGAGATGAGCGAATATGACGAAAGAATACACCAAAGCGGGGGATCCCGTATATCGATACGACGCCAAGGATTCCGAGTGGACACCGCCGACTTATGGAGAAGAAGGCTGGAGCGAGAAAATCGAAGAGCATTTCGAGAAGCATTACGGAACCGTGGAGACCGTTCTTCATGAAATCATGTCGGACTTGATTCATGTCGATGTCCATCATATTAAACCGACGGAACGTCATCCCTACCATGTCTTGTTCACGACGGGGATGAGTTACCTGCCCATGAATGCGCCAGAGGGGAGGGAGGATTACAGATTTGCGGAGTTGATGGTATGTTTGCCATCGGATTGGCCGATATCGGATGCTGCTTTCGAGAATCCCGATCATTATTGGCCTGTCTATTGGTTGAAAATGCTGGCCAGACTTCCTCACGAACATGATACGTGGCTAGGGCAGGGACATACGATTCCTAACGGAGATCCAGCGGAACCCCTCTCCGGCGCAACGAATCTGAACGGAATCATTCTACTTCCTCCTATTCGTGTCAGCCAAGAATTCCATACGTTACAAATAGACGAAGAGCGTTGCGTTCATTTTTACTGCCTTGTTCCCCTTTTCGGCGAGGAAATGCAATTCAAGCTAGACGAAGGCTCCGACGCGCTTTTGGATAAGTTCGATAAATATCAATTGAATGAAGTAGTGGACTTGAAAAGAAAGAATACTTGCAAGCGCTCGTTCTTTTCGAGGTGGAGGAGTTAGTTTAATCCCCAACCCCATACCGACCAAGAGCCTTCGCCGCTGACTCCCGCATGCGACGCTTAAGATGCTCGCCTTCCACGATCTTCACCCGCAGCCCGAGAAACCGGACTTTGGACAATAAAAACTCGCTTTCGTCCGACTGGCAGGTCACATGGATTCGGTACAGGTTCGACTCTTCGTCGTAGCTTACGGTTTTCTCGAAGCAGGAGAAGGAGTACAGAATCCGCGACAGCTCGGCATTGTACGTCCGGTTAACCTCGATGACGGCCTGCTCCTTGCGCTTATCCAGCAAGTCCACAATTTCGTCCTTAATGACATTAGCTCGATCGGCGGCTATTTCTAACTCTTCAACAGCCACGACATTTTGCAGCTTCGTGGACATGAGCGCATGCTGTCGAGTGTTGTACCAGAGCAGGTACCATTCCCGCTTCACCATCGAGTATTCCAGCTTGTAGGGGAGGCCGGATTGGTTCGTCTTCACGCCGCCATGCTTGATGCGATAAGTTAGACGAATGCCTTCGCGGCGCATGATGATTCGGCGGAGCACGCGAAGAAGCGGATGGTACACTTGCCTTTCCCGGCTCTTGGCTTTCTCTACGATGATCTCGCGGATGTCGGTCGAAGCTTCGTCAACCAGCAATTGACGGAGCCTGTTCAGCGTCCCCGAATCAAAGGCTTCAGCCGAAGCCGAATGCTCGAGCATCGTTCTGAGCCACGATCGTTCCTGCGAAGTCAAAGCGAAGGATCCCGTTTCATCGAGGCGGGAGATGACTTGGTAGTTAAATATTTTCTCGAATGGATTCATAGTAACCCTGAATCTCCTTCCACTCCGCGATGAACTCCTTGCGAAGCCAAGCAGGCTCCAATACCTCGCAGCTAGAGCCGAAGCTTCGCAGCCACGGTTTGATTTCGTATATCCCGTTAACCGTGATCTCGAATAAGAAAGTCGTATCCGATTCCTCCGTGATCGTTCCCCATTGTCCCTGAGCCTCGACCCTCTCACGAACGAAATTCGCTCCGGATCGGTCCGGGTTATAGAAGCGAACGGCTACCTTCAAAGGCCTGAGCGTGTCCGTGACCCAGCTGTATTTCATCTGCTCTTCGATTTTATCGAGCTTCTGAACGAATTCTTCTTCCGGAACGGACTCTCCCTCTTCGATCTGAGTAAGGCCCTCCATGCGGAATTTCATCGTTCCTTGCCTCGCGTTATGCCCGACAAGATACCATCTCCCGTACTGATGGTCATACACGACGCGAAGAGGAAGCAGCGTCTCCGTAATGCCTTCCGTTTCCCGCTCGAACAAGGGATTCGTATTCTGCGAGGCATAGCTCTTGGCCCTCTTAGGGGACAAGTAGAGGAAGCGAAGCTTTTTCCGCTGGCGAATCGCCCTGAAAATCGTGTACAAATGCGCTTCGTCCAAAATGCGCGAATGGTAGTGGTACTTGTAGAGATGGGTGTCGGCGACATCCGGGTTATAGTCCCGTTTCCGCAACGCTTTCTTAAGCGTATCCCGGAGCAGATAACCCTGAACGGAAGGGACTTGCGTATTGGCCATAACGTCGACGTAGTCGTAGAGATCCATCAGCTCTTCGTCGGACAGTTGATCGATCAGATCGTTCGCGGCTTTGTACCGATAGGGACGTCCCCCGGCGCAACGGATAATTACGCCGACTTCTTCCAAGTACTTGAGGTCGCCGCGAACGGTTTTCTCGTCGGGACACGGATAATCCACTGGCATCGTCTCGTTGCACCTATCCAACGTTTCTTTCGCGGTTAACTCTTCACCTTGCAAGGCGCCCAATATGATGGATAGTCGCACGCTCTCGGACTCTTTAAGCGATTTCGCCCGGAAAAGGAAAAGCAACAACGGATCGGCCGACTCGTAGTGATTGTAACGAAGGCCTTCCGAAAGCTCGACGCCCTGTTCCAAGGGGAGGCGCTGCTGGTGGGTGCTCATCATTTCTTTAAGATATCGCAATGTTTTATCGTAAGTATGAACGGAGATTCCTAAGCGCGCGGCGAACTGTTGCCTGCTGTATGCTCCGCCGGCAAGCGATAGCAAACGCAGGAATTGAATTTCCTTATCAAAGCTTTCCCGAGCCACGCTTGTTCCCCCAACTCTGTCGCGAACTAGTATGCCTTCTATTGTAACAAGCTTGGATGTTGGAGAAAATGGTAATATTTTTAACCGTCGCCATACTTTCACCCTGTTCGCAAGCCGCATATTCGGCGAAAATCAGGTTGTGAAGATCACCGTTATTTATGGAAGTTAATGGTTGACGTTGTTGAGTAAACGGTGTTAGGATAAGCAACAATACATTCCAATGAAAAGAGGTGCAGGAGCATGCTAGAGATGAATCGAATCGAGAGAACGAGCAAACCGGCTCATGAAGAACATCCGATTAGCATTCAGCGTTTAGAGAAGCACGACTCCTGTATCCAATCTCATACCGGCATTCTTTGCAGACGCAGGTACCCTTCGGTCCGTCGGTTGTGTCATACAACTTGACCCGGCGATAGGTTCCAATAGAAGCGTACTCGCAAAGACTGCTGATGCTCAGCGGTCTTTTTCTATGGCTGATTAGCCGTGGGGAAGGACATGGGCAGAGGGAGTCTTTTTTGATCCCTTCCAAAGTACATATTGCAATATCCGTTTCAAGAATATAACCGAGAGAGGTGATTAGGATGACAAAAAATAAGCAGCGGCATATTCGGATGGCTCCGCGGGAGAAACATCGGGAGACGATTGTTCAGGATAGCCGATTCGCGAAAGAGAGGTTTGGTCTGCCGGAATACCGGAATGGACGTCCTTTACCACCCGATGGGTGAAGAGGAGTCGCCTCCTTACGTGAATCGAGCTATCCGGAGTCCGGAAATTTCCTTCCCTGCAATCGAGCAGGGGGAGACGCCGGCTGACGGATAGCTTTTATTATTTAATGGCATGGAGATCATGGCGAAAAGGCGAACGCGGCGGACTGTGAATCCGCAAGTACCAGTTCGAGTCTGGTTGGTCTCCCCAATACTTCTAACCATGGATGGGCGTTATCAAATAGGTTGCCTGAACGGGCGGCCGACAGATCGGCGGGACATTCCTGCTCCTATCCTCCATCGGGACGTAGCTCAGCTTGGCTAGAGCGCTTGCCTTGGAAGCAAGAGGCCGCAGGTTCGAATCCTGCCGTTCCGACCACCTGGCGTGGTGGTGAAACTGGAGAACACACGGGCCTTTCACGTCCGGATTTGCGGGTTCGAGCCCCGTCCACGTCGCCAAACAGGGACATAGTTCAGCAGGTAGAACACTCGACTGATATTCGAGAGGCGGCCGGTTCGATTCCGGCTGTCCCTACCAAAATTTGTTGAAATAATTGTCGCTCGTCATACTTCCGCCATGTTCGGAAGGCCGGGATTAAGCGAAGATAAGAGCAAGAAGCCGATGCCGCAAGGCAGGGCGCAAGATAACGAAATCGTTGAGGCGTATGGAAGGGTTACTTCGACTTCTAATCGGCTTGTCGTTGGTTCGAGTCCAACTCCCGACGTAATGCGGGATAGCTCAGTTGGTAGAGCAGCATGTACCTTTCCGACCTTTTCCTCAACGATTTATGTAATACCTTATTACAAGAGCGAGGCGAATGAGAGGGCTACTTCGCGGGGCGGCATATCCCGTTCGTCGGGGCGCCGGATGAACGCCTTTTCAAGATTGCTTTCCTCGCTCCATCGTTATAACGATTCGACCGGCGAGGCGCCGGGGAAGGTTACTTCGCTGACAAAGCTCCCGAGTTACCCTGGGCATTACGGCAGGTTCGAGTCCTGTAGATGACCTTCTCCACTCATTCTTCGCCGGTTCCATTAAAGGAGGCTATAAACATGAGTTTCGCGAAAAAATTATTTTCGGCCATTAGGCCGACCGCTATGAACAAAGACGGCTATCCCGCATATATCCGCTCTGCTGAGGAGCAGTATGCGCAGACGCTTTTAACCAATACATTCGGCAACACCTTCTACGCGGATCAGCATGAGCTTCTGACGGAAGCGGAACAGTTGCATCGCGAGATGGCGCAAAGCAATGCGCTGTTTATGGCTAAAGCCTTGGTGTATGCGAGGAACGAAGGGTATATGCGGCTTCAGCCCTTGTTCGGCTTGGCGATTTTGTCGGCCTATCGGCCGGACTTGTTCGCGAAGGTTTTCCATAAGGTCGTAAAGATTCCTTCCGACTTGACAGATTTTCTGACGATCCTGAAAGGAATGGGGCGCGGAGAAGGCGGCCGTGCGGTCAAACGGCAAGTGAACCGGTTTTTGGCGGGCGTGTCCGAGTACTGGGCGATCAAGTACAACGGCCGGGGCCGCGGATACAGTCTGGGCGACGCCATCGCCACGGCTCACCCGAAACCCGCGGATATGAAGCAGCAAGCGCTGTTCCGATATTTGCGCGGTCAAGAGGCGAATTTGTCCCTGTTGCCGCAAGTGGAGGCGCTGGAGCAATTGAAGCGCGCATCCACGGAAGACGAGAAACTGCATTGGATCGAGACGGGTAAGCTGCCGCATGAGGTCGTTACCGGAGCGGTTAAACCGTCCAAAGCGATCTGGGGAGCCTTGATCGACCAGATGCCGACGTTTGCGTTGCTTCGCCACTTGAGCACTCTCGAGAAATCGGGAGTTCTGGAGGATCGTTACAACCTGGACACAGTAATCGCCCGATTGACGGATACTCGTGCTCTACAGAAGGCGAAGATTTTGCCTTTTCGGTTCGCGAAAGCATTCCGTCAAGTCCAACATCCGGCGTTGCGCGACGCGCTTCGGGATGCGGTGGAATATACGTTCTCGAATCTGCCGGACTTGGAAGATCGCACGGCTATCTTCTTGGATATCTCGGGTTCGATGAACGGCGAATATTTGCAGATCGGTTCGGTGTTCGCGCTGGCTCTGTATAAGAAAACGGAAGGCAACTCCTTGTTCTGGTTGTTCGATACCGATGTGGAAGATGCCAGGCCGTCTCGTCGGGACAGCATCCTGTCGCAAGCCGAACGAATCGTTGCCCGCGGAGGTACGGACACGGGCGCGCCGGTAAGGAAATTGCTGGCCGAGCGGCGCAAGGTCGATCAAATCGTCATCATCACGGACGAACAGCAAAACAGCGGAAGTCCGTTCTACGAGGCGCTGGTGAAATACCGGGCCAAAGTCAATCCGAACGTCAAAGCGTTTATCATCGACATCGCACCTTACCGTAACGCCATGGTGCCGCCTCAGGACCGCAATACGTTTTACGTCTACGGATGGAGCGATACGGTTCTGAACTACATTGCGCAAACGGCAAAAGGATACGGCTCTATGGTAGAACGGATCGATGCGATCGAGTTGGATGCGGAGAAGTAAGAATGTCGGACGGTCATGGGAGAGAGTTCCTCCATGGCCGCTCGGCTTGATTGGAGGAGACTGAAATGTCCGATATACATACAGTCATAACGGAACAATTAGAGCGTTTGGAGCGGGAGGAGCAAATCCGCATCCTCTACGCCTGCGAATCGGGCAGCCGCGCATGGGGATTTCCTTCGCGGGACAGCGATTACGACGTACGGTTCGTCTATATCCGGCAACCGGAGTGGTATTTATCCATCTTCGATAAGCGGGATGTCATCGAGCGTCCGATCAATGATCGACTCGACATCAGCGGCTGGGATTTGCGCAAGGCGCTGAGTTTGTACCGCAAGTCGAACCCGCCGCTGCTCGAGTGGCTGCAATCGCCGATTCGCTATGCCGAACAATTCAGCGTAACCGAGCAACTCCGCGGAATTTCTCCGCTTGCGTTCTCGCCGAAATCTTGTTTATACCATTATCTGAACATGGCGCGCGGCAACTATCGGATGTATTTGCAGGGAGAGCGGGTTCGCATCAAGAAGTACTTCTATGTGCTGCGTCCGGTTCTAGCTTGCGAATGGATCGAGCGGTACGGCGAGATGCCTCCCATGGCCTTCGACCTACTGGTAGAGAAACTCATTCCGAAGTCCGGCGAACTGTGGCAGGTCATCCAACAGCTGCTTGCGCGCAAAAAGTCGGGCGAGGAGCTGGACTACGAGCCGCGGTTGAATCCGATCAACGATTACTTGGAACAAAGGTTGCAAGAGTTGGAGAAGATCGCCGCTGCCATGAAGTCCGCGGACGCGAAGCTGGACGATAGACTGGATGCCTTGTTTCGGGAGACTTTGCTGGAAGCTTGGGGATCTTGATCCCTTATTAGAAGATTTAAGAGAGGAAGATTCCGTTGGCAATCGTGCAGGTAAAATCCACTAATCCGCAATTCACGTTCTTGATCAAGAAAAATCCGGGTACGGGCATGCAGCTCCGACCCGTTCGCCAAGGGATGGCGTACGGCTGGTATTCCGACGAATCCACGTTTAACGTCTACTTCAAGGACGCGGAGAACGAGATATCCTTTAAGCAGCATGAAGACGAGAGCTTCGAATACTTGAACGTTTCCCGCTACAATACGCCTCTTTTCCCGCTAAACGCGATCGGCGAGTTTTTCTCCGCGCCGTTTAAGGCGCAGGACGATCGGGACGGTCAGGGTTACGAGAATTCTTTTTTCATCAATATGATTCATGTGGATCGGACTCGGTATATCGAGTTTTTCGAGAAACATATGAAAGATTACGTATTCTCCCTGGAGCATGGGGCGCACAAGAGTTACTCTCTGATGGTTACAACGCAGCAAAGCCTATTTCATCTGCTGCATGTCGTCGCCGTGCTATGCTTGTTCCTCACTATATTCGGCAATGAGTACATCGATATTTCGGACTCCATACTGGATAAATACATTCGGAGTCTGAACGTTATCGACGCGCCGTTCTACATCCGTAGTTTGTTCGCGAGAAACTTCCTATCCGGCCGGGAGCGATTCATGAAATACAAAGCGGACATCGAGCGTACCGATCGTTATGAGATCAAACTCGAATATGGCGGTACCGCGGGTCAACGTCGGAGTTATATCGCGAGATCGCTCCAGTTCGACAAACCGATTTTGGATATCGGTTGCGGCGAGGGTTTCTATGCAATCCCGTATGCCGGGAAAATCGATAGCGTCTATTACGCGGTCGACGTAAACGAGGAACTGCTCGAGATTGTAAAGCGTAAGGCCGAAGCGAAGCAAATCGATAACATCGCGACGTTCCCTTCTCTCGATCGTTTTCTGGAGTCGTACAACGGGGAAAAGGTCGACGTTATTTTGACGGAAGTCATCGAGCATATGAGCGAGGGAGAAGCCGGGGAGCTTATTCGCCAAATTTGCGAAGGAGTCGATTTCGATCGTTTGATCGTGACGACGCCGAACGCGGATTTTAACCCGTATTATGAATTGGACGGTTTCCGGCATGAGGATCACAAATAGGAAATGAGCCGGCAAGCGTTCCAAGCATGGTTCGCGGACATTATTGAAGGTCTAGGATTGAACTATGAATTCGTGGCGATCGGCGATGGCGTCGACGGAATACAAACGACGCAGGGCGCGATTGTCCGCAGGAAGGAGGAGTAGCCATGGAGATCGTAACGAGACTGCATACGATATTTCTGCTCGTGGGAGCGACGGAATGCGGCAAATCTACTTTTGCCAAGGAAGTGCTTATTCCTCAGTTGAAAATGGAGGACGCATCCAGGGCTTTGAGAACCAACGTTCAATATGTCTCCTCGGATGGAATGCGCCAGGAGCTGCTGGGTTATGATTACGATAAGTACGATCAAGCAATGATGGAAGCCAGCTCGCTCACCTTCCAATTGCTTTTTGAGAGAATCCGGCTTGTCACTTCTTTTCCGATCAATGCCGAATTCGTCGTCGTAGATACGATTGGATTGGCGGAGGATTTTCGCGGCAAAGTTCGCGAGATCGCCCAGGAGAACAACTATAACCTGGAGGTCATTTTGTTCGATTACCGTAAGCGGGAAGATTACTACTCTTCGGAACGGTCGAAGAAGCTGATCTCGAACCATCTGAACCGGTTGAGGAAAGACGTATTGCCGGTGCTGTCCCGGGAGGGCTACGGCAAGATTCATAAAGTCCGGGCCAAGGATTTCTACCGCCCGGCCGATGGTATGCCGAATCCGGACTACCGCGTAACGGTAGAAGATTGGGGGGACTACTTGTCGGCGGTTCTCCCGCAGAATCAGGATCACATCGTGGTTGGCGACGTGCACGAGTGCGTTGCGGAGCTGCAGGGACTGCTGCGAGATCATGGCTTCCGGATAGAAGAAGGAAGGCTAATCCCGACGGACAAGGTGCGGGACACGAAGGTTGTACTGGTTGGAGACTGGATCGATAAAGGAAAACAGACGCGCGGAATCATCGATTTCCTGTACGAGAATAAGGAGTATTTTCTGTTTGTACTCGGCAATCATGAGAACTTCGTCTATAAGTACTTAAAGGGGGAAATTCAAGGGGCGGATCCGGAGCTGCTTCGGACTTATTTCGATTCTACGCAGACTCTGGCGGACGATACGGCGCTGTTCGAGAAGTTCGCAAGTCTGGTCGAACTATCTCAACCGTTCTACCGTTTCGTCGGCGTTCATGGACCGTCGTTCTATGTCACGCATGCGCCTTGCCGCGATAAGTATATCGGCAAGTTGGATACGAATTCGACTCGACGTATGCGCAGCTTCCGGCTAGACCGCGAGGCTCCGATCGAAGAGCAATTGGAATTCCTCAAGCAGGAGGCGGTCGGCAATCACCCTTACCATCTGTTCGGGCACGTCGCGGCTAAACAAGCGTTCCGGATCAAGAACAAAATCCATCTCGACACGGGCAGCGCGCACGGCAATGCGTTGACCTCGGTCCGTATTTCGTTCAAGCCTTTCTTTAAGAGCCATAAGTCGCAAACTGCGGCGGTTCAAGAGGAGTTGCCGGTTTTGTTCCGCGAAGCGAGAAAAGTATCGCTGCAGGAGCTTGACGACGATTCGGTTCGGAGACTGAAATACAGCTCTCGCAATCGGATCAACTTCATCTCCGGGACGATGTCTCCGGCGGACAAAGACCCGGCGGCCGGACAATTGGAATCGTTGAGCAAAGGGCTCGATTACTTCGCCGACCGCGGCATAACGGAGGTCGTGCTGCAACCCAAATATATGGGATCACGTTGCAGCGTGTATTTGTCCCGAGAGGCCGACCAATGCTATTCGGTCAGCCGTAACGGCTATAAGATCAAGTCCGTCGACTTGGCTCCGGTGTACGAGAAGCTGCTTCGGAAATTCGGGACGTACATGGACGATCAAGGAATAGCCGTACTGATTCTGGACGGAGAGTTGTTACCGTGGAAAGCGCTCGGAGACGGGCTCATCGAACGGCAGTTTCGGCCGATCGGGAAGGCGCTCGAGACCGAAATCGATTTTCTGCGGCAGAATGGGTTCGAGGATGCTCTAGGAAAGCTTGTCCAGGATTACGAGGCCAGCGGCTTCGAGAAAGACCAGCACCACCTGACGAAGGCGGCGCTCGGCGACAAATACGGCAACCATCTGTACCAGAACTATAAACACGTTCGGGAGATCCGGGAAGCTTATGTACCGTTGCAAGGCCATGATGAGGCCTATCGCGTATACGCTAGGCAATTGGAGATTTACGCAGGGGATGCGGAATTGGAGTATAAGCCCTTCGCCATCTTGAAAGAAGTGCTCGAGAGCGGAGAAGAGCGTTTGCCGGAAGGCCGAACCTCGGACATCTATCGTTTCCTCTCGGACGACGAGTATTTATCTCTCGATCTGCGGGAGCCGGATGCCTATTCGCTGGCGGAACGTTACTTCTCTAGACTTACGGTGGAGAACCACATGGAGGGCATCGTTATTAAGCCGGAGCTGGAACACCCTAGCGCGGTCCCTTATCTGAAGGTTCGCAATTCCGGCTACCTGTCGATTATTTACGGGTACGATTATCGGTTCCCCCGCAAGTACGGCAAGTTGATGAAACAAAAGAGCATCATTTCTAAGCTGCGGACTTCCGCGAACGAGTACCGGCTTGGCCAACAAATGCTTTCTATTAAGTTGCAGGATATTACGCCGGACAACGAAGCTTATCGGCAGATCGCGGCGAACCTGCTGTTCGAGGTCGCCAAGGAGAAAGAGATCGATCCGCGGTTGTAGAATGGGATAAGGAGCATAACGAATATGGCATATCAAACCATAGATGGGGTACGCGTCTGGGGCAATCCTGATCCGGGCGCGATGTCCCAAGCCAAAACCTGCGCGGAACACGGCAATGTCGTTCAAGCGCTGCTCATGGCCGATCATCACAAGGGCTACAGCCAACCGATCGGCGGAGTTATGGTTTATGACGGGCAAATCTCCCCTTCGGGAGTAGGCTACGATATCGGATGCGGGAATAAAGCGGTTCGAACGAACCTGCTCGCGGCGGATATGAAGTCGCGGCTGCCTGAAATCATGGATCGGATTGCGCGCAAAGTTTCTTTTGGCGTGGGACGGGTCAACAGCGAGAAGGTGGATCATGAGTTGTTCGACGATCCGGACTGGAGCGTCTATGCATCGGTTGGGCGACAAGAACACGATAAGCTGAAGGCATTGGCCAGAGACCAACTGGGGACGGTCGGCAGCGGCAACCACTACGTGGACTTGTTCGAAGAGACGGGGACCGGTCGATTATGGATCGGCAACCATTTCGGAAGCCGGGGATTTGGCCATAAAACGGCAAGCGGATTCCTTAATCTTGCCGCAGGCAGGGACTTCTTAGCTAACGCTCCGGGAGAAAAGATGGACCAGCCGCCCGTATTGTTGGATTTGGATAGCGAGCTAGGGGACATGTATTACCGGGCAATGAGGCTAGCCGGACGCTACGCTTACGCGGGAAGGAACTACGTAATCGAGCAAGTGTTGACGATTATCGGAGCCGAATCGGAATTCGAGGTTCATAATCATCACAACTACGCATGGAGAGAATCTCACGGCGGGAAGGACACGATCGTCGTCCGTAAAGGAGCGACGCCTTCGGCACCTGGCCAAATCGGATTCATCGGGGGCAGCATGGGCGATATCTCGGTTATCGTAAGAGGCAAAGATACGGACGAGAACCGCGAGTCGTTCTATAGCACGGTTCATGGGGCGGGACGCGTCATGAGCCGTACGCAAGCCGCCGGCAAGATGAATTGGAAAACCCGCGAGCGCTCCGGAGGTCAGATTTCTAAGGAACAAATGGCTCAGGCCGTTCGCGATTTCGGAGTCGAACTTCGCGGGGCGGGGACGGATGAAAGTCCGTTCGTGTACCGCAAGCTTCAAGGCGTGCTCGATGCCCATTCCGAGACGATAGAGGTTCTGAACGTGTTGAAGCCTATCGGAGTGTGCATGGCCGGGGCGGATGAGTTCGATCCTTATAAGGACTAAGAATAGATGGAAAGCAATCGACAATTCGCAGGGCATACAGCTATGCGACCTTTAATATCGTTAGTCCATTGAACCGATATCCTCACGCCTTCTTCTTGTAAAAGAGGAAGGTGTTTTTTTGATATTTGACGAATACCTACTCTAGTAAAAAGATGGAAACTTGACGATTACCTGGAGAATCGCATACCTACGACGGTTTCTCCGTCCAACTCTTCTTTCAGCGAGGGATTGCATGATTACATTAACCGAAGCCTACGTGGATAGCGTTGCGTTGAATGCAGGCGCGATCAAGAACGGCCGAGATTTAGTCAAGAAGAACAGCTTCCCCCTGTTATGCCGTTCGGAAGACGATACGCTTCTGTTCGGCGAGTGCAAAGGAAGCGGAAGCGAACCCTACCGATGCTCGGTGGATTTCCTTAAGCCGGAAAGTCCGACTTTCCGATGCTCTTGTCCGAGCCGACAGTTTCCGTGCAAGCATTTGCTCGGTCTCATGTATGCTTACGTCTTGGGCAAACCGTTCGCTCCGGCGGCCATTCCCCAGGATATCGTCGATAAGAGGGGAAAAGCCGAGAAGCGGGAAGAGAAAAAGAAAGACGCAAGCGCGCAAGCATCGGATCAGCCTCGCAAACGCCAAACGAATAAATCAGCGCTCGTCAAGAAAATCGCGGCTCAACTAGAAGGCATCGAACTCGCGGATAAGCTGCTTGCCGGGTTAGTGCAATCCGGCCTCGGAGCCGCCGACAAGAAAACGGCCCAGACGCTTGGCGATCAAGCCCAACAATTAGGCAACTACTATATTCCCGGTATTCAAGCTTCCTTCTTCGCGTTGCTTCTGGAGCTGAACGCCGACCAGGAACGGGAGACGATGTATACCGGAGTTATTCCGCATCTGATCGCGATTTATTCGCTCGTGAAGAAGAGCCGAGACTATTTGAAATCCCGCATGGATAATCTCGAGGAAGTACCTATGGAAACGGGAACCGCGCTCGAGGAACGAATCGGTCATGCCTGGCAGTTAGCCGAGCTTCGGGAATACGGTTTAACCGAACGCGATGCCGAATTATTGCAGCTCTCTTTCCGCTCCTATGCGGAACCGTCGAGGGCGGAATTCGTAGATGAGGGGCATTGGATCCAGCTGAGCTCCGGGCATATTCACGTAACCCGAACGTATCGGCCTTACCGTGCGGCGAAGCACATACGGGAAGAGGATTCCTTTTTCCAGGTCGTTCGGTCCAAAGAGCTGTTCGTGTATCCCGGGGAGTTGAATACGAGGGTTCGTTGGGAAGAAGCGTCGTTCCGCGAGCCGCTTCCGGAAGACTTCCGCAGAGCGCAAGACCAGGCTCGCCGCTCTTACGCCGATGTCGTGAAGATCGTGAAGAATCAGATCAAGAACCCGTTGTCCGACAAGAACCCCGTAATGCTCGTGGCCTATCGCGAAGTCTTGCGCATCGATGGACAATATGCGTTGGTGGACGAGCAGAACAAACAAATTCCGCTTGTGGACATCCCTCGTTTAGGCCATGCCACGACGCAGCTTCTGTCGCTGCTAACGCAAAACGATTTGCGGAATGGGGCGATGCTAGTGATGTTTCGGCATGATTTCGAGACCAATCGGTTAACGGCTCAGCCGCTAAGCATCGTTTCGTCGCAAGGCGTTATTCGATTGATGTACTAAATCTTGCACGGGGAGACATTCGGATGAGCATTGAGCTGTTATATGAATTGAATCAGGAAGTGCGCAGGTTATTCATTGCGGGAGGCAAGCTGGCTCAAGGAGATATGCGGCTTGAGAGGCTGCAACCCTCTCTACGGAAGATGGGGGAGTCGGCTCCGGTATTCGCCCGGGTAGCGCAGGCCGTGGAGCAGACGACGAACCCCAAGGCGGAGAACCCGTCCGCGAAACTGCTCGAGCTGGCTACGTTGCTGCAGTCGATTTTATACACGCAAGGACAAACCGAGACTAACGGGGTGCAGGTTCCACTTCAGGGTGCTTCGAATTTCAAGAACTCCGCAATATCGTATCGAAAGTTAAGTCCGGTATTGGACGCGCTGACCGAGAAAGGCCAAGGTCGGCTCGAAATCATCCGGCAAGCCCATGAAGATGGACTCTTCTTGGATTATAGGTTACTGATTCCCGCCGTGAATTCCCTGGATGAGAGCTTTGCCGAAATTTCCGACTTCTTGGAGTCGAGAGTTATTCCGCTTTACGGCAAAGCTGCGCTTCCCGTACTCAAGGAGCGGTTAAGGTTGGACGGAGGAAAGGGAGATTCCAGAAGGCTTAGGCTCATTCACAGCCTTCAAGGCCAATCGGACATGATGCTTTACTTAGAGGCTGCCAAATCCGGATCCCAAGAGGTCCGCACGACTGCCATCGAACTGCTGGGAGATTATCCGATTCAAGAGCAGTTTCTGCTTGAGCAAGCCGATGATCGGCGTAAAGAGGTGCGCCGGGCGGCTTTATTGGCATTGACGCGAATCGGAACGCCGAAAGCTTCCGACCGAATGTACGAAGCCTTGATCTCGAAAGACAGACAGATCGCCATAGAACCGATCGCGCAAAGTCGCGACGAAAGCCTCATCATTCGGGTTATTCAATACGCCGCGATCGTATTCGATAAATTGAAGCAGACATCGAAAGATGAAGAAACGATAGAGCAGTTGCTGACCTCCTTGGAAGCTTTGCGCGGTCATCGTACCGAAGGGATATTCGAATTGCTCCGATCGCTTCTATCCGACAAGGCATTTGTCGGTTCGAATAATTCGCGGCTTCTTGATACCGCCGCTCAGCTTCTGGTCGGCCTGCACGTTCCCGAAGCTCAGGCTTTCGCTGTTTCCCTCAAAGATATGCATAAGAATAAGCTTCTCGACTATAGCTTTATTGCCGCTTTGCAAAGTCTGCCGCCGGAAGAGGCGTACGAGCAATTCGTCGATTACTTTACGGGAAACAACAAGGCTGCGGCCAAACTTCTTCTCGGGACGTTGCATCATTTCATTCCGACCGTCTATGCAAGGCTGACGGATGAGGGGCAATCGGATTCTCTTGCGATGGACCCGCGATGGCTGAACTTATTTATGAAGATGGATGAAGCGGAACTCGTGTCCAGGCTCGCCTATAAGCCGGATAGACAAACGGTAAATTATCTGAAAAGCAAATGCGAAGGAAGGTTCGGATACGGTAACGATCCCGCGATTCATGCCTTTCTCGCTTTATTCCGCATCGGTTACAAAGAAGCGCCGGAATTGCTCGCGAGAACGATTACTCCGGAAGCTTACAATTCCTATTATTACTTATACGAGCCGCATGTTTTATTGCTGAAAATGCTTCCGGGATCCTACTCGGAGTGGCTGGAACGGTTCGCGGTAGAGGAAATTCGATCCGATAGCATGCGCAGACAACTTCGGGAAGTCGCCGATTTTATTCGAACGAAGCCGATAGAGTTGCAGGAAGACCAGAAAGGATGGGTCCAATGGATGAGAAGCAAAATGTTCTGAGACTCCCCTCGGAACGGTTGTACGCGAACGAATTGGAAGCATTGAAAGCTTCCGACAAGGATTCGAAGCCTAACGGCTGGCAATTATCCCCCCGGGCGGTTCTTACTTTTATAACGGGAGGTAAGGCCGGAGGAACGGTAATAACGCCGAAGTATATCGGCAATCGTCGGCTGGTCGAAATGGCGATCGCGACACTTCTTACCGACCGGGCGCTGCTTTTGATCGGCGAACCGGGAACCGCCAAATCCTGGCTGTCGGAGAACTTGACCGCGGCCATCAATGGCGATTCTTCCAAAGTCATTCAGGGGACGGCAGGCACGAGCGAGGAACATGTCCGCTATGCTTGGAACTACGCGATGCTGTTAGCCCAAGGACCATCGGAACAAGCGCTGATCAAAAGCCCGATCTACAGGGCGATGGAGACGGGAGGGATTTCGAGATTCGAAGAGATTTCCCGTTGCGCATCCGAAGTTCAAGATGCTCTCATCTCCATTCTATCGGAGAAGACGATAGCGATCCCCGAGTTGGGAAGCGAGATTGCCGCAGCCAAGGGATTTTCCATCATAGCTACCGCGAATACCCGGGACAGGGGCGTCAACGAGATGTCCGCGGCTCTGAAGAGAAGGTTTAACATCATTATTCTTCCTTCTCCATCGGACGTTGAGACGGAAGTAGATATCGTTAAGAGGCGGGTAGCCGAGATCGCGGCAAGCTACGAATTGAAAGCTTCCCTCCCGGAGGAAGAGGCGGTTCGCCAAGTCGTGACCATCTTCCGCGAGCTTCGGAGCGGTGCGACTTTAGATAATAAAGAAAAGATTAAGCCGCCCTCCGGCGTCATTTCGACCGCGGAAGCGATTTCTCTGCTGACGGGCAGCATGGCGCTCGCGGGCAGCTTCGGAAGCGGCAAACTGACGGAAGAAGACC
This sequence comes from Cohnella endophytica, assembly GCF_003628305.1. Lineage (GTDB taxonomy): Bacteria > Bacillota > Bacilli > Paenibacillales > Paenibacillaceae > Cohnella > Cohnella endophytica. The sequence continues at coordinate 255,032 of NZ_RBZM01000008.1, forward strand.
TGGCGGCGGGACTTCAAGGAGCTATCGTTAAGGATGAGGAGAAGGATCGAATCGTCTGGAAGGAGTATTTGGATAATGTCATGAAGAAGCGGGGATCGGAATGGCGGAGCCTCTACAACGCTTGCCGGGACATGAACGGTTGAAAGGCTTAACGGAGGGGGTTCGGATATTCGGAGTCCGGCATCTGTCGCCAAACGGCGCCCATCACCTGACGGCTTTCTTGAACGAGGCGCAACCAACCGCCGTTCTCGTGGAAGGACCAAGCGACGCGAGCGCGCTCATCGTCCAGATGGCTTCGAAGGGCGTTGTGCCTCCTATCGCGCTGCTTGCGTATACGGAGGACCTTCCCGTCCGTACTCTTCTGTACCCGTTGGCCGAGTACTCTCCCGAATACCAAGCCTTTTTGTGGGCGACCCGGCATGGGGCTTCGTGCGAATTCATGGATTTGCCTTCGGGAAGCGCTTTGGCCTTGCACGAACTCAAATCGGTAGAAGATGCAGGAGAGTCCGAAGAAGAGCGCGTATCCTTCCTGAATGATCAAAACGGGCTATACGAGCGAATTGCCGAGATTGCGGACGAACCCGATTATGAAGCTTATTGGGAACGTTATTTCGAGCATAACGGCAATCCGAATGCTTACCGGACGGCAATCGTCGAACTATCAAACCAAATGCGGGAACTGACCGAAAGGGACGAGATCGTTTATCGTCCGCAAGAGGCCGCATACAATGAAATTCGCGAAGCCTACATGAGAAAAAGAATTAAGGATACGATCGCGGCGGGTCATGCTCCCTCCCGAATCGTCGTCGTGACCGGAGCCTTCCACGTCTCGGCGCTTATCGGAGAAAGGCAGGCTATGACGGACGAAGAGTTTGCCGTTCTGCCGACTTCTTCGACAAGGCTAACCTTAATGCCCTACACCTACTATAAGCTCTCCTCCCGTTCCGGTTATGGAGCGGGCAATCGGACTCCCGCGTACTTTCAGCTATTCTGGGAGTGCCTCCAAAACGGTCGATTGCAGGAATTGCCCAAGATATACATGTCCAAGTTAGCCGCCTCTATGCGCGATAAAGGTACGTATCGTTCGACGGCTTCCGTTATCGAAGGCGTGAGGATGGCCGAAGCGCTAGCCGCTATGAAAAAAGGAAAACAACCGACCTGGAAAGACCTTCATGACGCTGCCGTCGTCTGTTTGGGGGGAGGCGAGGTATCCGTAATTGCCGACGCGCTCGCCCGCATAGACATCGGTACGTCAATCGGCCGGTTGCCCGAAGGGGTAAGTCAAACTCCGATTCAAGATGATTTGAATCGGGAGCTTCGAAGATTAAAGATGGAGAAGTACAAATCTCCCGTCGCCCAAAGCTTAGAGCTCGACTTAAGGGAAAACAGACGCGTCCAGTCGGAGGAAGCCGCTTATCTGGATTTGCATCGATCCGTCCTACTGCATCGACTGGAATTGCTGGACGTCGGTTTCGCCCGTAAGTTGCCGGTCAGACAGGATGCCGCTACCTGGGCGGAGCATTGGGCGATGCAATGGACGCCGGAGACGGAGATCCGCGCCGTGGAATCTACGCTCAAGGGCGAAACGATAGAGATAGCGGCGGCTTATGTCATTCATGAACGGTTGCAGTCCTGCGAGGACATCGTAAAAGCCGCTAAGTTGATTCGAGACGCTTGCCTGTGCAGGCTACTGGACGCAATGAGCGAAGCGCAAAGAATGTTGCAATCCTTGGCCGTCGACACGGGGAATTTCGAGCAGATTGCGTCGGCGGCATTCGAATTATCTGTGCTTATTCGTTTCAGTTCGATTCGCAGGCACGAGACGAAGTCGCTTCTTCCGTTGCTTCGGCAGCTCTTTCTTCGAGGCGCGTTGTCGTTGAACGAAGCGGCGAATTGCAACCATGATGCGGCCTCATCCGTCGTATCCGCGATCCAGATGATGCACGCCGTAGCGCAGGAGCATTATAACGAAGTGAACGAATCCTTATGGATACGCGAGTTGCGCCAGCTCGCCTCAAGGGATGATCGCAATCCGAAGCTTTCCGGGTTCAGCTTTGCTATTTTGCTGGATCGCGATGAGTACTCGGCAGAGCAAATCGAGAGCGAGGTTTCCAGACGACTGTCTCCAGGTATTCCTGCGGATTTGGGGGCAGGTTGGTTCGAAGGATTGTCGATGCGTAACCGATACGCTTTATTATCCAGGGCTACGCTATGGGAACAACTGGACGGATACATCGGATCGCTCGAGGATGAGCAGTTCCGCAGATCTCTCGTCTATTTGCGACGCGCCTTCGCGGTATTCGAGCCGAGAGAGAAGGCGAATGTCTCCGACATGTTGGGGGAACTATGGGGAGCGGGGGCGGAAGATGCAAGCATGATGCTGCAGCGGCCGCTGACCGAAGAGGAGAAGGAAAAGCTGGATGAGCTTAACGATTTTGATTTCGGAGACCTGTAGCCCATGAACGATATCGATCTGATGAAATTAAAGCGCTGGCGGATGATATTGGGAGCTGCCGCGGAAGAGAGTCTGTCATCGATGACCGCCGATAATGGCCCTTTGTTGGAGGATGAGGATGCCGCGATGGATGCCGCGCTTGCGGCCATTTACGACGAGACCTTCGAATCTTCTCTTCAAGGCGCGGCGGGAGCACGTACTGCCGGTTTAGGTAAGTCGTCTCCCCGCCTTGCGAAGTGGTTAGGCGACGTAAGATCGCTGTTCCCGACGGACATCGTGTCCGTGATTCAGGCGGATGCGATCGAGCGCAAGGGATTAAAGCAACTGCTCTTCGAGCCGGAGCTACTATCCCAAGTGAAGCCGGATATTCATATGGTCGCTACGCTTATGTCGTTACGAGGGCAAATTCCGGAGAAAGCCAAAGAAATGGCGCGACAGCTCGTTCGCGCCGTCGTCGATGAAATTCTCAAACGCATGGAGCAGGAGCTGCGTCGCGCGGTGACCGGAGCGCTTAACCGGCGGCAACATTCTCCTCTTCCATCGGCAAGCGGCTTGGATTGGAAGACGACGATTCGTCGGAACTTAAAAAACTATGACAGGGACAGAGGTTTGCTTATTCCGGACAAAGTCTATTTCTTCGACCGGGTCCGAAGGAGCAAAGAGTGGACTGTCATTCTGGATATCGATCAAAGCGGTTCGATGGCCGGCTCCGTCATATATGCGTCCATCGTCGGATCGATATTCGCGAGTATGCCCGCCTTGGATACCAAGGTGGTCGTATTCGACACGGAAGTCGTCGATTTAAGCGAGACGTGTGCCAACGATCCCGTGGATATGTTGTTCGGCATTCAACTCGGAGGCGGGACGGACATCAATAAGTCGATCTCCTACTGCGAGCAATTCGTCGCGGAGCCGAACAAAACGCTATTCATTCTCGTCTCCGACTTGTACGAAGGCGGCAATCAGGCCGAAATGATTCGTCGTCTTGGCGAGATGAAGCAAGCCGGAGTCAAGACGCTTTGTTTGCTTGCCTTATCCGACGAGGGGGTGCCCTCGTATGACGAGAATGTTGCCAAGAAGCTCGCGAATCTGGGAATTCCGTGCTTCGGATGTTCGCCCGATCGGCTCCCTGAACTAATTGAAGGCGCTCTGAAAGGGATGGATTTGCAAGCGTTGGCGGATCGATTAAAAACGTAGTTAATAAGGGCGGATGGCCATGGATGATAAATTCACGGTCATTCGCCCTTGACAGTTTTTATAATTGTCATTATGATAATATACAAATGACAATATAAAATTAATTCCCACCAAGGCGATCGAATGGATTTCTATCCGATAAAGGTTAGCGTTAGACATAGTGAAGCGAGGAGCGTGAGAGCGTGATCATCTTAAACGGAGAACAATTGGAGTTCAAAACGTTCCCCAACGGAGAAACGCTGGTGAACGGGGAGCAAATTCTAGAGTATGCAAGCGACAATAACACCGTCGAATTCAAATACGAGAACGACGGCGATTTGATCAAACTTTTATTCGTGAAGAACTTTTTAGCCGATCATCGGCACAAAGCCTCTCTCATCGTCTATTACATGCCTTATAGCCGAATGGATCGCGTGGAAGGATCGTCAGTCTTCACCCTGAAGTACGTCGCGAATTTTATAAATGGCATGAATTTCGACCGCGTAACGGTAATCGAACCCCATTCGGACGTTACGATGGCTCTCGTCGATCGAAGCAGCGCGAAGTATCTCTCGATAGAGTTGCTCGATCGGGTCATCCGGGAAACGGGCTTTAACCCGGCAGAGGACTACTTGTTCTTCCCGGATGCGGGAGCTCAGAAGCGCTATAGCAAGGTTAAAGGGTATAAGCAGTTAGTCGGCTTCAAGGTGCGGGATTTCCAAACCGGTGAGATCCGTAAGCTGGACGTCGTCGGAAGCGTCGATAAACCGGGCTTCAAAGCGATTATCGTGGACGATTTGTGCTCCTATGGCGGGACTTTTCTGTTGAGCGCGGAACGATTGAAGGAAATCGGAGCATCGGAAATCTACCTTCTGGTGGGGCATTGCGAGAAATCGATTTTCCAAGGTAAAATCCCGCAATCGAAAATATTGGATCGGGTTTTCACGACGGACACTCTGCTAGATGAAACGGACACCCCCAAAATCCATATTTATAAAATCGGAGGAATGCAACATGACGAATAAATTCATATATCCGGCTACGCTACTATGCGATTTCTATAAAGTAAGCCACAAAAACCAGTATCCGAAAGGGACAGAACTCGTTTATTCGACTTGGACGGCACGCACGAGCAGGATCGCCAATATCGATAAAGTCGTTGCTTTCGGCTTTCAGGCTTTCATTAAAGAGTATTTGATTCAGTATTTTAACGAGCATTTCTTCGGAAGAACGAAAGAGGAAGTGGCTGGCGAATATAAACGGGTGATCCAGTATGCCCTTGGAACGGCCGAACCGGATGCGTCCCATATCGAGGAATTGCATGATTTGGGTTATTTGCCGATCAAGATTAAGGCTATTAAGGAAGGCGCGCTAGTCCCTATCAAAGTGCCTATGCTGACGATCGAGAACACGAAACCCGAATTTTTCTGGCTGACGAATTATCTTGAGACGCTTATGTCTTGCCAGCTATGGATGCCTGCGACTAGCGCCACGTTGGCGTACGAATATCGCAAAATCCTCGAAGAGTACGCCCGTAAGACGAATGGCGACGTCTCGATCGTCCCGTTCCAAGGACATGATTTCTCGATGCGCGGCATGAGTTCGTTGGAAGCGGCCAAGAGCAGCGGGGCCGGACATTTGCTATCGTTCACGGGAACGGATACGATCCCTGCGATTCTCTATCTGGAAGACCATTATAACGCCGATATCGCCAAAGAATTGGTCGGCACGTCGATTCCCGCGACGGAGCACAGCGTCATGTGCGCGCATGGCCGGGATGAAATGGCGTCGTACCGGTACTTGATCACAGAAGTGTATCCGACCGGATTCGTGTCGATCGTATCGGATACGTGGGATTTGTGGAGCGTGCTCGATGTCGTTATCCGCGGACTAAAAGAAGACATTCTGAGCCGCGACGGAAAAGTGGTCATTAGACCTGATAGTGGCGATCCTGTCCTAATTATCTGCGGCGATCCGGAATCGGAGAACGAGTTCGAGCGAATGGGAGTCATCGAGATTTTGTGGGATATTTTCGGCGGAACGGTTACCGAGCGCGGCTACAAGCAGCTCGATAGCCACATCGGGGCGATCTACGGCGATGCCATTACGGTGGACCGTTGCCGAGAGATTTGCGAGAGGTTGGCGGCCAAAGGATTCGCTTCGACGAATATGGTGTACGGAATCGGCTCGTTTACGTACCAGTACAACACCCGCGATACGTTCGGGTTCGCGTTGAAGTCGACCTTTACGATCGTGAACGGGGAAGAACGCAAAATCTACAAAGATCCCAAAACGGACAGCAACCAGTTCAAGAAATCGCAGACCGGCTTGGTTCGGGTCGTCGTCAAAGACGGCAAGATGGAGTACGTCGACAATCTCAGCATGGAACAATTCGCTCAGGCTACCGATACGGATTTGCTTGAGGACGTTTTCGTAGACGGGATCATGGTTCGAGATCATACCTTGAGCGATATCCGCGGCGAGTTGTTGGGAAACCTGTAACAAAACGAGTAACGGGAGAATCATGATGAGCGACCAATTAGAAAATTCAAGCAATTATAGGGCGGATCAATTCCGCACGCCCGACGGGGCACCGACCGATATCGTGGTATTCACTATCACGTCCATGGAAAAGAAAGGCGCCCAAAAGTCGCTTCCGGTTCGCGAGCTTCAGGTTATGCTGATCAAACGCGAGAAGTGGCCTTTCGAAGGGAAGTGGGCTTTGCCCGGAGGATTCACGCGGGAAACGGAAACGGTACAGGATTGCGCGCGGCGGGAGTTGGCCGAAGAAACGGGAGTGTCCGAAGTTCACCTGGAGTATTTCAACGTATACAGCTCCCGCGGCCGCGATCCGCGCGGCTGGATGATCTCGCATGCGTTTTTCGCGCTCGTTCAGGAGACGTATCTGGCTACGCGCACGACATCGGACGAAGCGTCGGAAGTCAGACTATTCCCGGTAGAAGAGGCGTTGTCGACGGAATTGGCATTCGATCACCGAACCATCGTGCAGGAGGCGTTAGATCAGGTGCGTCGCAAAATGCTGACGACTACGATCGCGAAAGAGTTCCTTCCCGAACATTTTACGATAAGCGAACTTTACCAAGTCATCCGGACGGTCGTACCAGCGTTCGAGGAGAAAAACTTTATCCGGAAAGTGACATCGACTCAAAGCCGTAAAGGAATATTGGAGGAAGTCCTCGATCATAACGGGAAGCCGATGTCGTCGAACCGGTATTCTCAGCGGCCAGCACAACTTTATCGGTTTACTGACTACTTGCCGGAGTTATCAATATACGGGTAAGAGCTTGGGAGCGGGGGGAATGCTAGTGGACTTGATGAACCGCATCAAAGGCGGAATATATGGCGTAGCAGTCGGGGACGCATTGGGCGGTACGACGGAATTTATGTCCCAACGAGAGATTGCAAGCAAACATGGTTACCTCACGGAGATTATTGGGGGCGGTGTTTGGCGACTGGAGCCCGGCGAAGTAACGGATGATACGATGATGACGCTATGCGTTGCGGAAGGGATTCTTGAAAATCCGAAGGAACCCATGAATCCGATCGGGGAACGGTTTCTGCAATGGTTTCGCTCCAAACCCAAAGATGTCGGGAACATTATCATGCACGTGCTCAGTACTTATGAGGGAAATTGGTTCGAGGCCGCGTTGCTTGCCGACCTCGATATCGGACAAAGCGCCGGCAACGGCTCGTTAATGCGCTGCCTTCCGGCCGCTCTTTGCTACTCCAATCTTAACGACGTGCTGAGAGTGTCCCGGATGCAATCGAGAATGACTCATTATGACGAACGTTGCGATCAAGCGTGCGAAATTTATAATCGGATCGCATTTCGTATCTTGAACCATAATGTAGGCCTTGTCGAAGCGATCGAAAGCGAAATCAAAGGTACGGAGTACGAGACTATCGTTCATGAAGAACCGAAATGCGACCCGAGCGGATTTGTCGTGCATACTTTCCGCTGGGTATTGCATATACTAATTACCTCGAATTCATTTGCGGATGTTGTGCAGAGAGCAGCCAATCTAGGCGGGGACTCGGATACGATCGGAGCAATAGCAGGAGGATTGGCAGGCGTATATTACGGCTACGAGGGTATTCCAGCGTCCTATGCCGACAAAATTATCGTTAAAGATCGATTGGACGCCGCGATTACGGGTATAATAACCTTAAGAAACGGGTAATTTGAAGTTCGGTAGGTGCATCTCAAATAATTCCGCACTTGTCCAGATATTTGCAACTACTGTAAATATCTATTTCTTCCGAAGTGTGTTATAATGAATTTATTGAGATGCCGACCTACTGAATTCACATAACGTAGAGGGTTATTCTTTAATTAATAACCTTGTACGATATGTGAATTTTTATTTCTTAAAAGAATAAGAATGTCATGTAAATTAGATTAAGGTGGTCATTATTCATGGAAACAGGAACAGTGAAATGGTTTAACGCGGACAAAGGCTTTGGATTTATCGAAGTAGAAGGCGGCAACGACGTATTCGTACATTTCAGCGCAATCGTCGGCGACGGCTACAAATCTTTGGACGAAGGCCAACGCGTTGAATTTAATATCGTGCAAGGCAATCGCGGACCACAAGCCGAGAATGTCGTAAAACTCTAATATTTTTTAGAGCAACATGCCCCGAACTTACGGTTTGGGGCATTTTCTATAGCTTCGCTTCAATCAAATCGGGATAGAAAGTGGGATGCACATGTACAATTCGCGAAAAAAACCATTGGAAGACGTACCGATGGAATTAACCGTAATCTGGTCTTGTTCGGACGAGAACTGCAAGGGATGGATGCGGGATAACTTCGTTTTCTCCATGGTTCCCGTTTGCCCCCAATGTCAATCCAATATGATCAAGAGCGAGAGAATGCTGGCCGCGGTCGTTAATACAAGCCCCAACCAGCTCAAGAGATAATTTTCGATGCGCCGCTTTCGTGGCGTTGTCCTTGGATAGGGGTAAGATTCCCCTAGCCATCACCATGCACAACCGCAGCCGCGCGAGGTTGCGGTTTTTTGCTGCGCTCATTGCTTGCCCGATTGACCTATGGAACTTCCTCGGATTCGACGACACACCCACGTTCCTTCGCACCATAGCCCCTCCTGGGCTGAACCTTGAATAAGGACTTTCCTCTTCGGTGAATGAATAGGTAGAGGCATAAATAAAGGCTCCCAACCCTTCTCGTCTGCGAAGACAATGAGGATGGGAGCCTTTTTTGTACCATGGAACCTGCATATCCTACATTTTGTTTTCCTTAGTTGAGCAAAAGAGGCTTCAGCACCTGTATTCCTATGGACTAGCTGCCGATAACCGTCAGCCTTTTCGGATACGAAGTGAGCACTTCGACCCCGTCCGGCGTGACGAGCACGTCGTCCTCGATGCGGACGCCGCCAACGCCCGGGACATAGATGCCCGGCTCGACGGTAAACACCATGCCCGCAAGCAAGAGATCCTCGTTCCGTCCATGGATGGACGGATACTCGTGAATGTCCATTCCTAGGCCATGCCCGAGCCGATGATTGAAGTAGGGGCCGTAACCCGCGGATTCGATCGACTCGCGCGCGGCGCGGTCTAGACTGCCGAACGTAACGCCCGGGCGGATGGCCTCGATCGCCTTGAGATTCCCCTCAAGAACCGCTCCGTAAATTCGCTTCGTCTCGTCCGAAATCTCGCCCACGGCGAACGTCCGGGTAATGTCAGAGGCGTAGCCATCCGCATATACGCCCAGATCGAACAAGAGCAATTCCCCCTCGCGCACGACCGAATTATCCGGGTGACCGTGAGGAAGGGCCGACTTGACGCCGGTCAATACCATCGTATCGAACGAAGGCCCCTGCGCGCCGAGTTTCTTCATCTGATATTCCAACTCCGCGACCAACTCGATTTCCGTGACGCCGGGCTTCACTTTGGACACGCCGGCGCGCAGCACGTCCTCGACGATGCGAACGGCATGCTTCATTCGCGCGACCTCGTCCGGCGTCTTGATCGCGCGCATCTCGCGAAGCGGTAGCCCGATATCGGCGTAAGCCTGAGCACCGACCGCCGTACTAATCGCCTCGAAGCGGTGGACGGTGAGATCGTCTTTTTCCACTCCAAGCTTTCGGACCCCCGCAGGTACCAGCTTGCTCAGAATTTCATAGGCATTATCCGTGTCGGAGTGCGTATGGATGTTCGTGACCGTCGATGCCGCCTGCGCGGCTTCGAAGTCGAGCGCCGGCACGAGTAACAGGGCTTCCGCTCCCCGAGGCAACAATAAACCGAGGAATCTTTCGTGAGGTTCGGTTGCGAAGCCGGTCAAATAGTAGACATGCTTCGGCGAAGTGATCAGCATCGCATCTAAATCGTTATTGTCCATGTAAGCAAAGAGTTTGCGCATTCGTGAATTCATAGTCATATCTTCGACCGCCTTTCCTCTTTATTTTACTTAATCCGTCGTCGAGTATCCAGCTACGCAGTCTATGGGAGGTCCTTATCTAGCTTCCAATTGAGTATTTTAATCGCCTAGATTATTTAATATCGTCTCATGGCGAGTCGCGGAAGCGTCGGGGTATGCTGAAGGAAGCATTCATCCATTTCGATTGTAGTAGGAGGATTCCATTCATGAGCAATAAAGGCATTCCGGCGGATTTTATCAAGAAGACTTCCCAGAACCCCGCGATTACGACGATTTTCACGGCCGATCCGTCCGCCCACGCATGGGAAGACGGCAAGGTATATATTTACGCGTCCCACGACATGGATCCGGCAAGAGGCTGCGATCTGATGGACAGGTATCATGTGTATTCCTCCGAGGACATGGTAAATTGGGTCGACGAGGGCGAGATCCTGCGCTCGGACGACGTGGCTTGGGGCAGGCCGGAAGGCGGCTTCATGTGGGCTCCGGACGCCGCGTTCAAGAACGGAACTTATTATTTCTATTATCCACACCCAAGCGAGTCGGCCTGGAACGATACTTGGAAAATGGGAGTCGCGACAAGCAGCAAGCCTGCGAGCGACTTTACCGATCAGGGTTACATCGAAGGACTAGGCGGATTCGCCATGATCGATCCGTGCGTTCTGGTGGACGATGACGGTCGAGCGTATATGTATTACGGCGGGGGAAGCAGATGCGCGGGCGGAGAGTTGAACGAGGACATGATCTCCCTCAAGGGAGAGATGCGCGACATGGTAGGATTGGAGGATTTCCATGAGGCCGCATGGGTGTTCAAGCGCAACGGTCTGTACTACCTGACCTATTCGGACAATCTGGATAACCTGAACCGCATGAGGTATGCGACCAGCTCGAATCCGCTTGGACCGTGGACGTATCGCGGCATCTTCCTGGAGCCGACGGGTTGCTCCACTTCCCATGGTTCCGTGGCGGAATTCAAGGGGAAATGGTATATGTTCTACCATAACCAAGCGATCTCCGACCAAGGCAACTTAAGAAGCGTTTGCATCGACGAACTGTTCTTTAACGAGGACGGAACGATTCGGACCGTCGCGCAAACGACAGAAGGCGTCCGGCCGGTAGCACCTGCCCCGACTCCCAATCCGGATGATATTACTTACTTAGCGGTAGACGCGATTATGGGCGGAGGAGCTCGGTCGGGTACGATCGGGCAGGGTAAAAGCTTCGTAAACGTGACCGAAGCAGATGCTTTCGTCCAGTTCGATCAAGTCGACGGAGGCCAAGGCGGCAGAACCGCGCTCTACATTCGCTATGCGACGGCGGAGCGATGGGCGAAGTTACATCTGACGGTCAACGGAGAGGATCTTTCTTTGCTTAACGTCCTTTCGAGCGGCGGAGAGACGGAGTTGTCCGGCCGCGCCAGCATCACCGTACGGTTAAAGCCGGGGTGCGGCAACGTTATCCGGTTGACGGGAGGTAATGGCTCCGTAAACCTGGAAAGTATTACGGTAAGCCCGTTCGCGGATTAACGAGTAAGGTCCCTCCGGATAATCAAACCGCGGGGCCTTTTTTTACATCTTGCTTATCCGTTCCGGACTTTACAATAAACGCGATCATACTTGAACCCGCGTTAACAATTAAACGATATGATAACACTGTCTAGACATCCTATTAACAAATGAATGGAAGCCGAATAATGAAGCACAACTATTTGATCATCAAGGAAGAGCTTGAACGGCAAATCCGGACGGGCGAGCTGCCGATCGGCTCCATGCTGCCGTCCGAGCCGGAGATGGCGCGCCAATTCAACGTAAGCAGAGAGACGTTCCGGGCAGCCGTTAAGCAGATGGAGCGGGAAGGCAAGCTGAGGGTTCGTAGCGGAATCGGACGTTTCGTCGTTCGTCCTTTGGCTTCGATCCCGAGCAGTATCGATCATCTGAGCTCTACCTCGGAGATGATCAATTCGGCCTCCTTGCAGGAGGGAGAACGTCACGAGTCTATCCGAGTAGGTCCATGCGAAGAGGAATGGGCAGAGTTCTTGCAGATAAATCCCGGAGATCCCGTTACGGTTATCGAACGGATCCGCATGGCCGACGGAGAACCCGTTTCCTTTAATCTCAATATTATGCCGAATTCGTTGATCGGGGATGCATTCCAGAGGTCGAACTTGCAAGGCTCTCTTATGAAGTTTCTCGAAGACGAGTGCGGCATTCGCATCGTGGCCGCCAATACCGAGTTAATCGTGCCGCCAGCGTCCGACGCGAACGGCCGCAAGCTTCAGGTGAAGCCCGAGGCCACGGTGATCCTCTTAAAACAAACGCATTACGACGAGGAGCGGGTGCCGATTCTCTTCTCCTACGATTACTTTCGCAACGACGTGTTCAAATTCTGGGTTCGCCGCGAACGCTAACCCCCATACGGAATGTTAACCGCCCTACTTATTTCTAAGAAGGGCGGTTTGCTATTTAATCGGCGTTTTACATTTGCGTGATACGACGATGACAGTTGGCCCGGATAATGAAGTCAGAGGATGTCTAGACAACCTCTACATAAAAAGAAACTCATGGATCGGGAGGATTACAATGTTCAAGAAGAAGGGCTCCAGACTCGCAAGCTCAGTAATGGCGGTTTTACTTTTATCGGTTACGGTGTTAGCGGGGTGCGGCAAAGACAAGAACGAAGCTTCCGCTCCTGCGGAAAGCCCGTCCCCATCGAGCGCGGCGACTGAACCGGCAAGCTCGGAGCCGGCCGAATCGGCCTCGGCGGACTCCAAGAAGCTAGTCGTGTACGCCGCTTTGAACGAAGACGACATCATTCAGCTCTCGAAGAAATTCAAAGAAGATACCGGCATTGAAATCGAATACTTGCGGTTAGGAAACGCAGGCGAAACCAGTACGCGCATACAGGCCGAGAAAGCGAACCCCCAAGCCGATATTTTCGTAGGCGGATCGGTTGAATTTTACGAGCCTCTTGCCAAAGAGGGTATCCTCGAAAATTACGTTTCCCCGAATGCCAAGGATCTGGATGCGCAATTCAATGATCCGAACGGCTTCTGGCAAGGCTGGTACATGGGCGTGCTCGGAATCGTGCTCAACACGGAACGATTCGAGAAAGAGCTTGCGCCTAAGGGCGTTAAAGAGCCGACGACGTGGGACGATCTGCTCGATCCTAACTATAAAGGTCTGTTCGTTACTTCCAATCCGGCTACCGCAGGCGGCGGTTACATCTTCGTTGCCGATCAACTATTCCGCTTAGGGGAAGAAAAAGGCTGGGATTATCTGAAAAACCTGAACAAAAACGTCCATCACTATACGAAAGCGGCAGGCGACGGAATTAACCTTACCGCTACGGGCGAATTCGTGGCCGGGATGTCATGGGCGCACGATATCGTGAAGTCCGCTAAACAAGGTTATCCGATCAAAGTGATCATTCCGAAGCAAACCGCCTTCGAAATCGGCGGGGTCGGAATCATCAAGGGCGGCGGAAACACGGAGAATGCGAAGAAGTTCGAAGACTGGTTGTTGACGAAAGAGATCGGGGAACTGAATACCCAAATCTCCAATCGTTATTCCGTTCGTAAAGACGTAGCGCCGCCGGAAGGCATGGTCAAGATCGAAGACGTGGATCTTGTCGCTTATGACAGAACGAAAGCTGCCGAGATGAAACCTGCGACGGTAGAGAAATTCACGCAACTCATCGCCAAATAAACTAAATAAATTCAAGCACCTCCTCTTGCGCGCAATCGCGGGGGGAGGTGTACGGTTTACTCTTGAAAGGTGTGGAACGCTGTGCCTTCTCCTGCTGCTAGAGAAACTTGGCTGGAAATGAAAAGGTTAAGGAAAGAACCATTGCTCGCGATCGGTATAGCCGCCATTATTCTGGTTACCGTTTTTTTTATCTTGTGGCCGATTCTCAAGGTCGTTAGCTATTCGCATTTGGAAGATTATCTGAAGCTTTTTACGAATTCCCGTTGGAGTCATGCTGCGCTGAATAGCTTGTTTATAACGGCGATTTCCACGATTTCCTGTACATTTATTGCGTTTGTATTTTCCTATACGATAACAAGGTTAAATGTCCCTTTCAAAGGGCTATTTAAATTCATTACGATACTGCCCATCGTGTCTCCGCCGTTTATCGTTGCGCTGTCTTATATTTTGCTCTTCGGCAGGCAGGGGATGATTTCCAAGCATGTGCTGCATATGAATTTCGACGTTTACGGCTGGCATGGCCTGTGGATGGTTCAGACGATTACTTTCTTCCCCTACGCTTTTGCCGTCATTCACGGAGTCATGAAATCCATCTCCACGAATATGGAGTATGCGGCCTACAATTTAGGCGGAACGCACTGGCAAGTGTTCAAGAAGGTATTCTTTCCGTTATGTCGTCCGGGCGTCGCCGGCGGTGCTCTGATTGCGGCGATGAACGTGCTGGCCGACTTCGGGAATCCGGCCATCATAGCCGGGAACTTCAACGTATTGCCGACGGAAGCTTATATGCAGATGTCCGGACTATTCGACTTAAGATCGGCTACCGTTCTTTCCACCGCATTGCTCGTTCCCGCGCTTGGCTTATTCCTGTGGAATAGATTCTGGGTAGGCAAAAAATCGTACGTTACCATTACCGGCAAAGAAACGTCCTTGGAGCATTATCCGCTTCCGAGCGCAGTCAAATGGGGGCTGTTTGCCTTCTGCGCTTTCGTGACCCTCTTCATACTCGCCGTCTACGGGGTTCTGTTCTATGGCGCGTTCACGACGACGTGGGGGTATGATTGGTCGTTTACCTTCAAAAATATCGACTACGTCACGAATAAAGGAAGAGAAATCTACAACAGTCTGAAATTTGCCTTCATCTCGTCTATAGCTGCGGGATTGCTTGCGTTGCCGCTAGCTTATATCGTTCAGAAGAAACGCGTGGGCGTTAATGCCGCGCTTGATTTCCTGGCGATCCTGCCGGGGGCTGTGCCCGGGGTATTCCTTGGCCTAGGCTTCGCGATCGCTTTCAACCAAGAGCCTCTATTGCTTACCGGGACTTCCGCGATCATGGTGCTGGCATTGATGTTTTGGAATTTACCGACGTGCTACAGCGCCTGTTTGGCCGGTCTTCAACAGATCGGCGGAGCGCTGGAGGAAGCCTCTCAGAACTTGGGGGCGGGCAGCTTTACTACCTTCAGGAAAATCGTCCTCCCTTTACTGAAGGGACCGTTCATGACGGGAATCGTTACATCGTTCTTGAGGTCGATCACCTGTCTCAGCGTCATCGTCTTTATTTATTCGGCGAAAACATCGGTAGGTACCATATCCATTCTCAGTCTCGTGCAGGATGGGAATTGGGGGAGCGCGTCGGCCTTTACCGCCGTGTTGATCACGATTGCCTTCGTCGTGCTGCTCGCGATGAAGCTGTTGATCAGAAAAGACGGCAAATCAATCGAATTTTAACTGGTGCGAAAAATGGAGCTGGAGGTCATCATGAGCGTAACCGAGAGTGCAATTAAAATAGAGAACGTGACGAAAACCTTCGGACGGTTCGAAGCCATAAGCGATGTTTCCCTCGATATACCCAAGGGCAGCTTCACGACCCTGCTCGGGCCGAGCGGCTGCGGCAAAACAACGCTAATGCGACTGATCGCGGGATTCTACGAGCCGGATCAAGGTCAAATCTATATCCATGGACAACAAGTAAACGGAACGCCGGTATTCAAGAGAAACACTCCGCTCGTGTTCCAAGAGTATGCCCTTTTCCCGCACATGACCGTATACGATAACATCTCGTATGGATTAAAGCTGCAGAACCTTTCCAAACAGGAAACGAAAGCCAAAGTGGACGCCATGCTGGATATGTTCGGACTTCAAGGCCTGCAAGGAAGGCAGCCCAAGGAGCTGAGCGGAGGGCAACAGCAACGGGTGGCATTTGCCAGAGCGTTAATTACGGGACAGCAGATATTGCTTATGGACGAACCGCTGAGCAATCTCGACGCCAAGATGAGGGTCGAAGTAAGGAATGAGCTTAGAGAGCTGCAGCAGCGCTTAGGGATTACGGCTATTTTCGTTACGCACGATCAGGACGAGGCTCTGGCGATATCGGATACGATTGCGGTGTTTGAGCGCGGACGCATCGCTCAAGTAGGCACCCCTTGGGATATTTACTTTAAGCCGCAAAGTCCGTTCGTCGCCGACTTTGTCGGGACGGCTAACTTCGTGGAAGGTGAGGTTGCCGCTATAGAAGGAAACGACATCGTGGTCCGGAGCGGGTCGTCCTTGTTCAGGGTATGTCCAAGCGCCGGTCATTCTTGGCGGTCGGGAGACAAGGTAACCCTTGTTATACGGCCGGAATGTCTATCGATTATCGATGAGGCCGACATCGGCGGCATTCGCGACAATTTGTGGAGCGGCGTCATCGAGAAAAACAGCTTCCTTGGGCGCACGATTCGATATTGGGTGAACGGCGCGTCGCTGCAATGGATCGTCGACGATACGAGTCCGAGCGTGCGGGGGTATCTGCGGGGCGAAATTCATTTTACGCTGGATAAGCACCAGATTCATGTTCTCCCGGGGGCCGCGCGATGAAGAAGGTACAAGTGCAATTCCTGCATGTGGGCTGGGGAGACGCTCATCTGATCCGGTTGCCCTCCGGGAGCATAACTTTAATCGACGGAGGGGACGGCACCTTCTCCGCCGATCAGGATCACCCTCTATCTTGGATGGTCAGACAAGGGATCAGTCATCTCGATTGGCTGATTCTGACCCATATTCACGAGGATCATCTTAACGGGCTACTCGATATCGCCATAACGAAAACGGTGAGCAAAGCCGTTCTACCTTATCGGCCCTTCAAGCTGATGCCCGAGGCAAAGGTCCGGCAAGACGGAAGCGAGTTAGCAAGACGTGTATACGGGATGCTGAATGCCTATTTAACGCTGATTCATCTTTTGACGGAGCAAGGAACCGAGATCATCTGGCGAAGCGATTACGGAACGGAAGAGCAAGCGGTACTCTGGTCGGAAGACGGCGCATCGCTCGCCCAGCTTTATCCTTGGGACGGAGCGGGAGATCCGCTTCCGGCTTATGAAATCTTATTGCAAGCAATCGAAGAAGAAGACTTGGGGGTCTTGGAACGTTTCTTCGAGCTGTCCAACGACGACAGTTCGGTCTATCGACTGAGCTTCGAGCGGGAACCCGACAAGAGTATTTTATTCGGCGGCGATCTATTGGAGGCCGGTTGGGAACGCTTGGCCCAAAGGATGGACCTTCAAAGTTGGGTATGGAAGGTATCCCATCACGGACTTCCGGATGCCTTTAACGCCCGCGTTATGGAATGGATAAACCCTATCCATTGCGTTATTCCCATTAGCGCCGACCGTTGCGGGAATATGCGGCCGGGCTGGGAGAGCCTTCGTTCCGTCTCCGGAGCCTCAATCTGTCTCACGGGCCAAGCGGAAGACGGGATTCCCCGCCGGTTGGAGAGCGAGACGGCGATTATCGATATCGGATACGGAGACTAAACATGAAATCCTATGGTTTTAATTTGTTGCTCGCCCTCTCGGCAGGCATGCTGGGAGTAATTCAAGGGATGATCAACGCTCATGTCGGCAAAGGGCTCGGCCAATACGGGATGATCATAGGCGTGTCGGCCGTACAGGTTATCGTTGCTTCCTTGGCGGTGTGGCGTTTCAAGTCGGTTATTTTCCAACCCGGTCTTTGGCCGTGGATCATCGTCGCGGGAATACTGGGCGTGGCGATTATGTTCGGAGTCTCTTACGCGACGGGGTCGGTCGGGGCGTTGTCCGTCTTTATCCTTATGATCGCGGGACAGATCATCGCTTCGGCCGTTATCGATCATTTCGGATTGATGGGCTTGCCGCGCAATCCGTTTACCCTATCTAAGCTAGGCAGCATCCTGATCATTATGACAGGCGTGTGGTGCTTAATGAAATCATCCGGTTAAGGGAGAAAATATGAACGAAATCGAGAACGGGAGTTACGAGGAACGACTGCTGCAAGACGCAACCCGGTACGCGACGGAAGCCGGCGAGCGGATATTGAGCGTTATGAAGAAGCCATTGCATATTCAGGAAAAAAAGAACGCATCGGATCTGGTTACCGAGGTCGATCTGCTAAGCGAGCGAATCGTGCGCGAGCGGATTGCCGGCGATTATCCGGAACACTGGATTATGTCCGAGGAAACGGACGGCGGCTTAGGGAATGCCTATGACGCCTTCTTACAACCGAACGAAGGTTACGGATGGATTATAGACCCGATCGACGGGACGACGAATTTTATCCATGGATTATCCCATTTCGCGATCTCGATAGGCATTATGCGGGATGATGTACTCGTATGCGGAGTCGTATATAACCCAATAACCAGGGAGCTTTATTCCGCCCAAAGGGGTCATGGGGCTTTCTTGAACGGACAACCTATTCATGCGAGTACGGAGGCGCGATTGGAAAACGCCCTGCTGGCAACCGGCTTTCAAGCCGACGATTGGAAGCCGGACTCACCTGTCGTCGAGCAGATCGGCAATCTAACGGGAAAGTCTAGAAACGTGCGGATTCTCGGTTCCGCCAGCTTGGACTTGTGTTTTGTCGCGTCCGGCAAGCTTACCGGCTTCTGGCACGACGGTCTGTATCCTTGGGACGTAGCTGCCGGAGCGCTTATCATTCAAGAAGCCGGCGGCAGCGTCACCAACAAATCGGGAGAGCCGTTTCGATTAAGCGACAATACTTTGGTAGCGTCTAACGGCGGAGTTCATAGGGCGTTTCTATCCTTGTTATAGGCGTTCGTTCGATGGCCGTTGATCTTAGCAAGCAATACTCCGATCAAGCGAGTTGCGATAGAGGAAAGATATGCGTATCGTTGTATAGGAGTGTACGCGAGGATCATCGAAGGAGCTGAAGAACGATGAAAATAAACAAACTAGGCTCATCCGAGCTATGGGTTAGCGAGATCGGGCTGGGATGCATGTCGTTGGGGACGGAAGAAAGCAAGGCGATTTCCCTCGTGCATGAAGCATTGGATCGGGGCGTTAATTTGCTCGATACCGCGGATTTGTACGATGATGGCCTGAATGAAGAGTTTGTAGGCAAGGCTATTCAGGGACGGCGCGATCGCGTCGTGTTGGCGACGAAAGTGGGCAATCGGCGCACGCCCGGGCAAGAAGGTTGGTCTTGGGATGCTTCCAAGTCCTATATCAAGTCGGCGGTCAAGGGAAGCCTGAGCCGGCTTCGGACGGAGTATATCGACTTGTATCAGCTTCACGGAGGGACGCTTGACGATCCGATCGACGAAACGATCGAAGCCTTCGAGGAATTGAAACGGGAGGGGCATATCCGTTATTACGGCATTTCTTCCATTCGTCCGAACGTGATCCGGGAATACGTCGCGAGGTCGTCGATCGTAAGCGTCATGAATCCCTACAGCATCGTAGACCGCCGAGCGGAAGAGGAAGTGCTGCCCTTGCTTCAAGAGCATGGGATTAGCATTATCGCAAGGGGACCTTTGGCCAGCGGAGCGCTTGCGGCGAACCGGCAACTAACCAAGCCGCATTTGAACTATGGCATAGAGGAACTAAGCGACCTTCGCGAGCGATTGCAAGCTTTGACGTCGGAACAACGAAGCTTGTCCCAACTTGCGATCCGTTATTCGCTTAGCCAACCGTCCGTTGCCGCCGTCATCCCGGGAGCCAGTTCCCGCGAGCAGCTTATGCAAAATCTAGCGGCAGCTTGCGTCCCGGAGCTAACGGTTGAGGAAGTAGAGACCATACGGAGAGCGAGTAAAGCGAATCGCTACGAGGTTCACCGAATTCGACAAAATTGACTAGTCCGAGCGCCGATGGGTACAATGGCTATACTATAGCTGTGTTGGAAGTATCCGTAAGGTAAGGAGATTAGTCATGAATTCCATGGGTCTAGTATTGGAAGGCGGAGGCATGCGCGGGGTTTATACGGCCGGCGTGCTTGAGTTTTTCGCGGAGCAGGATCTTTATTTTCCTTATACAGTAGGCGTTTCTGCAGGGGCATGCATGGCGACGAGTTATCTGTCCAAGCAGAGAGGGCGGAACAAAGTCATTAATACGGACTGGGTAAAAGATCCGCGCTATATCTCATGGAGAAATTTTTGGAAAAGCGGGCAATTGTTCGGGATGGATTTTATTTTCGACGAGATCCCGAATTCCCTCGTCCCTTTCGATTATGAGACATTCGGACAAAGCCGCGAGGAGCTCGTCGTCGGAACGACGGATATCGAAACCGGGGAAACGGTGTTTTATCGGAAAAGCGAGCCGGGGTTCGACTTAGCTAAGGTGCTTCGGGCGTCGAGTTCCTTGCCTTTTATCGCGCCGATCGTCGAGTACGGGGGCAGGAAGCTGCTTGACGGGGGCATATCCGATCCGATACCGGTCCGTCAGGCGGAACAAGACGGTTACCGGCGCAACGTCGTCATCTTGACTCGTAACGACGAGTACCGCAAATCGCGGAATCGTTTTTCCTGGATCGTTCGGAGAGTTTTCGGCAAGTTTCCTAAGTTCGTAAAAATCATGCTGAGCAGGCACGAGATCTACAATGGTACGGTGGACTATGTCCGCAAGCAAGAGAAAAACGGTTCGTGTTTCGTCATCCGGCCCAAAGAGCCTTTAAAAGTAGGACGGATGGAAAAGGACCCCGTGAAGCTGGACGCGTTATACATGCAAGGCTACGAGGATGCGAAGCAGCTGTTGCCGGCCATGCTGGCTTGGGCGGAGAAGTGATTCTTTAGCGCTGGACCCCGGACCCTCCTTTTGACGCTCGCTTTCCGTGAGAATCTTACTGTTACGATGTTTTTCATCGCATGGTGGTTAAAATAGGGGATTTCCCTTCAGAATTGCCCCCCTTATGATGTTTTTCATCGTAAGACGCGCGGTTTCCCACCAAAATCGAACTGTTACGATGTTTTTCATCGCATGTTGGCCAAAATAGGGGGTTTCCCTTCAGAATCGACGCCCTTACGATGTTGTTCATCGTAAGAAGCGCGGTTTCCCACCAAAATTGTGCTCTTACGATGTTTTTCATCGTATGAGGAGCGATTGCGAAGGAATTTCGTGCAGTTAAGATCACGGTTACGCGAATAGGATGCTCGGTCCGCATTTTAAACTTACTCGACAAATCGGCACTCCTCTTAAGGGAGTGTTTTTTTACGTCTGGACGCTTAGTGATAAAAAGCATTGAACTCGACCAGGAGCAAACGAAGACGGCGCTCCATACATAGGCGAACAAAGGTATAGGCTTGGAAACAGCCAGGCAGTTCGAGCGTTGGAACATACGATCATCGTCGGGGATGTTAAAATTATTGCATCCCATTCGCCGGAGAAGGGCCGCGAAATGGACAAATAGCCTTCCATCTTAATTGACAATGATAATCATTATCAATTAAGATGAGGAAGAAATCAGAACTATTCTCATCCGACAGGACATAGGAGGTTCGTGTGAATGGGCTTATTATATACGATCTATCAATCCGTACAGGAAAGCAGGGAGTTGGAGGAAGAGGCGGATCTTCTGGACGATCCATTAGCTTCGGAATATCCGGAGTCTTTGCTCACTTTGTTGAATCGGCCTATCGGGGGGCATAGGCGCGAAGGGGCGTCGAACGAGGAGCCTTCCGCGGAATCGTAGAGAGTATGCCGAACGATGCTTGCATACTCCTCGCGTTTCCACTCTTAAACATGTTCCGATAGACTAAATTCGTTTCCCGAACAAATATTTCTCCGTCAAAATCGACAGCACTTGAATGCCGACTTCATTTTGCCCGCCTTCGGGGATAATGAGGTCCGCGTATTTTTTGGATGGCTCGATGAATGCTTCGTGCATAGGCTTAACGGTTTTCATGTACTGGTCGTGAACCGATTGAATCGTCCGTCCGCGTTCCTCGATGTCCCGAAGTACCCGTCGCAATATGCGTACGTCGGGATCGGTATCGACGAACACTTTAATGTCGAGCATTTCCCGGAGATTCTCGTCCGATAAGACGTGCAGGCCTTCGATGATGACGATGTTGTATGGCCTGAGTTCAACGGTCTCCGAGGGCGAGCGGGAATCCGTAGTGAAGTCGTACACCGGAGCCAATGCGGTTTGTCCCGCTTTCAGCAATTTTAAGTGCGTAACCAACAATTCGTTGTCGAAGACGAGAGGATGATCGTAATTAATCGCCCTTCGATCTGCCGCGGAGAGATGGGAATGGTCTTTGTAATAATTATCTTGGGAGATAAAAGTAACTTTATCCGACCCAAGGCGGTCGATGACGGAACGGGCTACGGTTGTTTTACCTGAGCCGGTTCCTCCCGCGATTCCAATAATGAGCATGGTCGTTCGATGTTCCTCCCTAGGCGTGCTTGCCGATCTAATCACCGTATTGTAGCACAGCAAGTCCGCGATTTCACGTTGCCGATCCGCTCCTGCGACAAGGTGTTTCAGGGAAATATGCCTTATTATGAGAAATCTATCAGGTTATGATCCGACTTGTTACGATAAACGAAGAGCCAAATCCGCATGAACCCGTGCCCCACAACGAGAAGAAGACCGTCCTGGGGACGGTCTTCTTTCTACCCGAAAGGCGCTTGGTCATTTCTTAACCGTATCCCGCGCCTCCAGCCGGAAGTCGTTACTGGCTGGATCGGGTAAGGGATACGTTCAACATGTGACTCTGAATGTTGACGCACCTCCTTTCCTATAGGGTTATCTTATCAAACCTGAATCTAGAAGTCTAGTTAAAATTCTGAATTGTCAGATAATAAACTTTTCCAACCGTCTAACAAGAGCCCGAAAGGTTGTTTTCCGCGCTAGGAGTTTAATAGATAGCATGGAGGTGGCGAACGATGGGAACAGACCAACGGCTAAGGAAACCGTTCAAGGAAAAACCGCCGATACCGCAAAGCAACGACCGGGACCACCCCGAGCAGTACCCGACGGAGAACGAAAGCTTATTCGATCGCTGGGAGAGCGAGAGGAACGTGGACGCGATTCCTGTCGAAGAGTTGAACCTGTCCGCGCAAGACGAGAAACAGCCGACCAAAACCAAAAGCTCGTCATCCAGCGAGAAGAAGTACAAGCCCTGAGGAGGGATGAAAATGAAGCTCTTAAACGAAGATCGGTTAGCCAAGCTGCAAGGTAGGCTCGTGGAAGAGAAACGGGAAATCGAACGGCATTTCGACCTGGAGGAAAAAGAAAACGCGTTGTCCGGGGCTACGGGGGAATTGTCTTCTTACGACAACCATCCCGCGGATCTGGGGACGGAAACGTTCGAACGCGAACGGGACCAAGCGGTCGACGACGCGTTCGGCGAGCGGTTAGATGAAATCGAAGGAGCGCTGGATCGGATGGCTAAAGGAACGTACGGCCGATGCGTAGTATGCGGAGAACAAATTCCATACGAACGTCTCGAAGCCATTCCATCCGCTCCGACTTGCTTGAAGGATACTCCGCAAGTAGGAGATCCGGCGGGGCGTCCCGTAGAGGAACAGACGATGCAGCAGACCGTGGATAAGTTCGACGACGCGGGTTCCTGGGAATCCGTCGAGCGGTACGGAAGCTCCGATTCTCCGGTCGAAAGCAATCAGCCTGACGTAGACGCTCGCGCGCTGTAGACCGTGCTTTCGAATGAACATACGCTATTCGAATTGATCTGAAGCGGATCGGTTCGGTAGCGTCTTTTTCATGCAAACAAGCCAAGAATGAGGTACATAATTTATATTCGCCTCATGGGGAAGAGACTGGAAGTTCGATACAATTATAGGCATTCGCACGAGGAGGTCTATCCCCATGATCCGGAAGCTGTCGCGGCTTATCGTAGCCGTTCTGTTATTCACCTCTATAAGCACGTTGGCACCCATTCCAGGCAGATCTGCTTCCGCGGCAGATGCCCCACCGAAATGGCAGCTCGTCCAGACGAAATATGAAACCGCGGACACGTTCGTCGCCGCTTACTCCGTCAAGGACTTCGGGGCGACAGGCGACGGCGTCACGGACGTCACCGCCGTTTTCCAAGAGCTGCTCGATTCGCTCGGTCGCCTCGGAGGAGGGACATTGTTCGTGCCGGAAGGCAAATACGTTATCAAAGGCACGCTCGAAATTCCGAAAGGAGTTACTTTGCGCGGGGAATGGAGCAAACCCGTCAGAGGGCAGCCGATTCAAGGAACGATTCTGATGGCTTACTCCGGTCGCGGGGACGAGGAAGCGACGCCTTTCATCCGAATGGTGACGTCCGGAGCCGTTCGGGACCTGTCGATCTGGTACCCGGAGCAACTCCCCGACAGCATAACGCCCTACCCGCCCGCCATCGAATTCGGCAAGCCGAATTACTTTGGCAACGAATTTAACAATGCCAAGAACGTTACGTTCGTAAATGCGTATTCCGGCCTCGTTTTCTCCCGAAAGAACGGCGGAACGGGTCCTACGCTGAACGGCATCTACGGCACGCCGCTGTCGCGCGGAGTGGAGATCGACAACATCGTCGACGTCGGTCGCATCGAATGGATCGACTTCTCGCCGGACTACTGGTCCGGCTCCGGCTTGCCGAACGCTCCCGCGAAGGGGAGCGCTTTCGAGCAATGGATTCGCGACAATGGGACCGGCATCGTCATGAGGAGAAACGATTGGTCGTACACCGGATACATTACGGTCGACGGATACAACAAAGGCTTCCATCTCGCGCCGTCCATTACGAGCGAGGGGGCCGCTCCAAACGGCCACAACTACGAGCTGACTTTTACGCGGAATCGGACGGCGATCGACTTCGAAGTCGCGGCGGACGTCGGCGTCATGTTCACGAACGTTCATATTCGGGACGGCGAGACCGGCATCTCCGTCGGACCGTCCGCGAACGGCGTTATCCAATTAAGCGGCATCGACGTGGACGCCGATACCGCCTTGCAGGTGAACGCGGCGTCGAAAGCCAAAGTGCTGCTTCGGCAGAGTAAGATCGAACGCGGAGAAGTGGCGATCTCAGGCGGAACGTTCATGCCGTCCGATTCGGACTTTGATAACGCCGCGCCGCAAATTCGGCTGTTGGACAACGCGCGCGGCATCGTGACCGGTAACCGCTTCAAGGAGAAGGCGGACATCGAGAACGCGTCCAAGTTTCTGACGACGATCGATCACGAACCCGTAGGGATGGCGAAGTTGCCGACGTTCCCGACGATCGCGGCCGAGACGCATAAGCCCGCCCGAATGGCGCTATACGTCGTAACAGATGCCCCTTTCGGCGCGAAGAACGATGGGACGACCGACAATACGTCAGCCATCCAGAAGGCGCTCGACCGAGCTGCGTCGGACGGGGGAGGCGTCGTGTTCCTACCTCCAGGCAAGTACAAGGTCGCAGGGCACTTGACCGTACCAACCGGCGTCGAACTGAAGGGCTCCGTCGACAACAGCACCGTGCCGACCGGTCCGGGAAGCATACTCGAAGCTTACGCCGATCGAGGCAATCCTAACGGCGAGCCTTTCGTGAAGTTGTCCGAAGGAAGCGGCTTGCGCGGCATTACTTTCAATTACCCCGAGCAGCTTGCGACGCAATTACCGAACGTCGCCGCTTACCCGTACGCGATCAGAGCGACGGGCAAGGACGTCTATATCGTGAACGTAGGCCTGAGGGCCGTGTATAGCGGGATCGATTTATATACGAACAAGACCGACGGCCACTTCGTCGACTTCGTGACCGGCCACGTGTTCAAGACCGGCATACGGGTCGGCGGAGGAACCGAAGGCGGGCTGATCAGCAACTTGCAATTCAACCAGCTCGTCTACGCCGCGGGCAGGGAATCCAAGTTCGGCACTTGGCCGAACTCGCCGGCGGGAGATAGCAAAGCCGTGTACGATTACGGCTTTAACAACCTTGCGTTTATGATTCTCGGAGACGTGAAAGACGAGACGCTGTACAACAACTTCCACTATGGTTCCGCCAAAGGGCTCGTGCTGACCGCCGAGAACGGCCGCGGCCCGACCGGCGTCAGCGTCGGCCTCGGCGTCGACGGCTCGCGGAAAAGCATCCTGCTCGAAGCGACGGGCGAGGAAGGCTTCGATTTTGTGGACACGCAGATCGTATCGATCGGGGGCGGCGAGGACACGCGCTATGTGGAAGCGAGTCCGGCGTTCGCCGGTGAAGTCCGGCTTTTCGGCGCGGACTTCTGGGGAAACCCCGGAACGGGCATCCTTCTGGACGGCGGAACGGTAAGCTTGCAACTGGCGAACTTTGCCAACCCCGGCGAATACGGCTTCGCCAAGCTGACGAACGCCAGCCGTCTTCGTCTGGACAGTTCCGTCGTCTCGTCCGCGCGATCGCTGCTGAACGTCGGCGGCGAATCCCGGCTGTTCGCCCGGTCGTCGATCATCGACGCGGGCAGCGCGTACTTGAAGAAGATGGGGGAATGGCGGAACAATCAGAGCAATCTCGCTTTCGCCAAACCGCCTGGCGGCGAGACCGTTTCGCCGTCTCCGGGGCCGAGCGCCGCCCAAGCGTCACCGCCGCCATCGACGATTGTCGCAGACCCGGCCGTCAGTAGCCACGGGAATTCGGACCGCGCGTTATGGCTAGTCGCAGGAGGAATCGTCCTGCTGCTGGCTGCCGGAGCGTTAGCGGTATACGTCTATCGCCGGAAATCCCGATCGACGCCGTCTTCCTAAGCCTCCAAAACCAGACTTATTCCTGCATCCGCTTTTCCCGCTTGTTGCGCAGCTTGACACGACAACAACCCGGAATGGCGGATGCTTTTTCGTTTCAACGGGGCAAGCGACATCGAGAGGCAATCGGCTTCTCATTATTCGAAGAGGGAGGGATGAACGCCCACGCTACCGTAACGAGGAAGGATCAAATCAGAGGAGGAATCGTAGCGTTCGTTATTTGAAGTTGAATTTCACGGCCAATACGGGCGCGAACGGCGGCCAAGTGTCGGAGTTCGAGGTATACGGATAACCGCTTCTTCATGTCGAAAAACTCGCTCCGGACGATAAATACCCGGAGCGGGTTTTTCGGTTTTGATTTTGTTTGTCTGCCGACGATTCCCAGTGCCCGATTGCGAGATCAATATTGTACAATAACCGTAGATCAATCTATTGCAATGAACGGCCGCGGCGTCGGATGTATGATAGAAATATTCGAAAGCGGTTACATCCGAGCCGGGAGCGCCGACCTATCGACGAGAGAGGAACGGTTATAGATGAGAAGAATCAGCATTCGGCTGCGGCTAATGGTCCTGATGATCGGCTTGACCGCGCTTCCGGTCGTTACGATGACTTGGATCGGCACGACGAATACGCGCCAATCCGTCGAGAAGGAGCTGATCGGCGCGAACGAATCGCGCATGATGTGGGCGGATCAATACTTGAACGAGTTGATCGAGCAGATCGACATGATGTTCGTCACGCTGCAAATCAACGAACAGTTGATGGAAAACTGGGGCATCGATACGTCCGGAGGCTCCGACCTGGGAACACAGGTCCAGTCCCATAACGTCATTCGGGACGCGGTCACTTCGGTTTTCTACGCGAACACGCGAAAAATAGACTTTCTGACGCTGTACAGCCATTCCAGCAAACGGACGTTTTCCGTCAGTTACGCGGACAGCGGCTCGATCTCCAAGCTCGACATCCGCGCGGGCGCCTGGAGCCGGATGGAGAAGGGGCCGATCGGCATGTACTTCAAGCAAGAGGACGACGGCATCTATGCGTTTCACGGCATTAACCGTTTCTCCGACCGGCGATTGCAAGGCGGCATCTCGTTGCGAATCAAGAAGGACGTATGGAAAGAAGTCAGCAATATTTTGCAGTCGGAGGCCGAGAGCTCCGTCTTCCTGCTGAACGACGAGGGAGAATTGTTGTCCGGATCCACGAAGACGATCGCTTCGGCGGAAGTCGTAGATCGGTTGAACCGTCTGGATTTGAAGGATTCGCGACTCGATTTCAGACGAACGGACGAGTATTTCTACTTCGCGAAGAAAATCGGGGACGGCCAGCTGACGGTCGTCAAAGTCATTCCGGTCCGCAACGTCACCCAGAGCGCCAAGCCGACGATCCGGGCGGGTTTCCTGACGGGAAGCCTGTTCGCGGCCGCTTCGATCCTGCTTTCCGTGCTCGTGTCGCTGCGGATCAGCAGACCGATCGTAAGCTTGGCGCGTACGATGCGCATGGCGCCGATCCAGAGCTTCGAGACGAAATCGGTGAATAGTCACGACGAGATCGGGTTGCTGCAGCATGGTTATAACTCGATGATCCAGCGGATCAAGGAATTGATCGAGAACGGATACCAACGAGAAATTCAAGTGAAGAACGCGCAGCTCAAGGCGCTCCAAGCGCAGATCAATCCCCATTTTCTGAACAATACGCTCCACTTGATCGGGGGAATGGCTCTGGCAAAGGACGCGCCGGAGATTTACCGGATTACGCGGGTCATCGGGGATTTGCTGCGCTACTCGATCAGCACGGACGACGACGTTGTCCCCCTCCAGCAAGAGCTGACCCATATGCGGAATTATTTGTTTATCCAAGAATTGAGATTTACGGGGCGTTGCACGGCGAACGTTACGATAGACGAGTCCGCGCTTGCTTGCAAACTTCCGAAGTTCACCCTTCAGCCGATCGTGGAGAACGCGTTCGAGCATGGACTTCAGCGCAAGGAAGGAAAATGGGCGCTCGAAGTCCGGGTGAAGCGCATCGGCGGACGTATCGCGCTGCTGGTTAAGGACGAAGGCGTGGGCATGACCGCGGAGAGGCTTAACGCGTTAAGGGAAGAGATGAACGGGGGCGTCTCGCGGGCTTCCGGAGACGAAGCGAGGAACGGACCGAAATCGCGCAAAGGCATCGGGCTTCTGAACGTCGATTCGAGGCTGAAGCTACAATTCGGCGAGCGATACGGGGTTCGGCTTTTCAGCAATGCAGGCACGGGGACGCTGGTCGTTATCCTGCTGCCCAGCGAATCGGTAGGAGGGAACGGGAATGGCATATAACGTACTCATTATCGACGACGAACCCTGGTCCAGGCAGGTCGTCAAGTCGCTCGGGCAGTGGGACAGTTTAGGGCTGAAGGTCGTCGGGGAAGCCGAGGACGGCAATGAAGGCATTCGAAAAATGGGGAAGCTTGCGGCGGACATCGTCGTTACGGATATGAGGATGCCGGGTTTGGAGGGCGTGGAGTTGCTTCAAGAGATGAACGAACGTTACCCGGCGGCCAAAATCATCGTCATGAGCGGATACGACGACTTCGTTTATCTGAAGCAGGCGATCAGATCGCGAGCGGTCAACTACCTCCTCAAGCCGATCGATCCGGAGGAGCTCGGGGTTTCCTTGGCTCAATGCATCCGGGAGTTGGATGAATCCGTCGCGCGGGCGCGAGAGGCTGAACCGGAACGGCAGGCGATGCCCCCGGCGATTTTCCAGGACACGGTCGTCCTTGAACACTACGCCTCTTACCGCAAAATGATCTACGGGTACTTGCTGGAGCTGAAGGCGGACGCCGTGCGCGATTCTTTTCGCAAGCTCGGAGCCTATCTGGAAACGAACCTGCAAGACGCCGCGATGCCGGACGCCGGGTTGCCGACCAAGATCGCGCACGACTTCACGACGATGCTGGAGGAGTTCGCTTCCGGACACGAGCTTCGGCTGGATCTGTTGCAGAACGGAACGAGAACGGAAACGGAGGGGGAGTCCGATTCGCAATCCGAGAATCGGTCCCCGATCGCCGAAGCGACGCGGAAAGCCGGATTGTTGTACGAAGCGGCGATCTTAGCCATCGTAGGCGAGCGCAAAAGCAAGGCGAAGCTGAACATCGACGACGTCCAAGCGCATATCGAACGGTTTTATCCGGAGGCGATTTCGCTCGAGACGATCGCGCAGCGTTTTTTCGTCAGCAAAGAACATCTTAGCAGAGCCTACAAGGCGGCCACCGGGGAGAACGTGACCGACGCGATCGTCCGCAAACGGATGGAAGCGGCCAAATCGTATATTCTGGACGAAGGCTTGTCGATCAAACACGCGGCGCAACTGACGGGGTATGCGGATATCGCGTATTTCTACAGGGTGTTCAAGAAGCATTACGGCGTCACCCCGGGAGATCTGCGAAAAGAATAAGTGGGATTCCTTCCGCATGAAGCGTTCGTATCAATATGATGCAATGCCGAATGCTAATGGCGTCGAATGATCGTTGCAATCGCTTTCTTTATACTGAGGGTGCAGTCAAACCTAAGGGGGAAAAAACAATGAAGAAAGCGTCCTATTTGGTTCTCGTCCTGGCCATGCTGTTGTCCGTGCTGTCGGCCTGCTCTTCCGGAAACAAAAACAATAACGGCGATCCGTCGAACGAAGCGTCTCCGGGCGCGTCTTCCGCCGAACCGAGCAAGAGCGCGGAGCCGGCTTCGCAGGAACCGGCCAAACAAGTCAAACTGAAAGTATTTCTCACCCTTCCGCGTTTCAAAGATCAATTCGATGCCTACTTCGAGCAATTCAAGGCGAAGGAATTGAAAGAGAAAAACATCGACGTCACGATCGACCTCGAGATGCCGAACTCCGATCAGGCGAAGCAAATCTTGCAAACCCGTCTCGCCTCGAACGATGCTCCCGACGTTTTCGCCATTCACGCGAACGATATCCCGGCGTATTACGACGCGGGATACTTGGAAGATTTGTCTTCCCAACCCGCGGTAGGCAAGCTGTTCGATAGCGTGAAGCAAACGGTCGCATACGACGGCAAAGTACCGGCGCTTCCGCTTGAAAGCTTGTCATGGGGTTATCTATACAACAAAAAAATATTCGCGGACAACGGCATTACGCCTCCGCAGACGTTGGACGAAATGAAAGCGGCCACCGAGAAGCTCAAAGCCGCCGGAATTCCCGCGTTCGAGCTGGCTTTCCAAGAATCGTGGGTACCGCAGCTGATGACGGCGCTCTCGCTTGGCGGCATCGTCAATTCCCAACAAACGGATTGGATCGACCGAATGAACAAAGGCGAAGGCTCTTATGCCGACGTGTCCGGTATTTTCGACATCATCGACCTGATCAACGCGAACGGATCGGCTAAGCCGTTCGAAGTGAGTAGCGCCGCCGGCGCCACGGACTTCGCGAACGGCAAGGCGGCCATGTGGGTGCAAGGCCCGTGGATGGCGGAATCGATCCAGAAGGCTAACCCGAGCATGGAGTTCGGCGTCGCTCCGCTTCCCGTCAGCAACGATCCGAAGGGAACGATGATCAACTTGAGCTCCTCGACTTCGATCGCCGTGTCTCCGACGAGCAAGAACAAGGACGTCGCGTTCGACTTGCTTAACTACTTGCTCGACGATCAAGCGTCTTCGGCCTTCTTCGAGGAACTGAAGTTCAATCCGATCTCGTCCATCCATACGTACAAATCGTTCCCTTGGGTCGACGAAGCGATGACGTACGTCTCGCAAGGAAAGGCATACCAAGACTTGAAGCTGCCGAACGGCGTCACCGACGAACAAGCGAAGCTGCTGCAAGGGTACTATACGAAGAAAGTGACGAAAGAGCAGTTCATCAAAGATATGGATAAAACTTGGGCGAACGCGATCAAAGCGGCCGCAGGCGGCAAGTAATGGCCTGCAAAGGCGACCGGGAGTGATAACCTGATGACATGGACGAAAAAAACGAAACAAACGGTCATCCTGCTCGCCTTCGCGTTCCCCGCATTGCTCTTCTATGCCGTATTCGTCCTCGCCCCCGCTTTCGGGGGCGTCGGATACAGCATGACGGATTGGAACGGGCTGAATCCCGCCTACTCGAGGGTGGGATTCGCCAATTACGTCGAAGCGCTGACGGATGATTCTTACTTCATCGACGCGATCCTGTTCACGCTCAAATACGTCGTTTGCATGGTCGTTCTGCAGAACGCGATCGCCATCGGACTCGCGGTCTTGATCGAATCGCGCCGGCGCACGAAATCGCTGTTCCGGACGATCTTCTTCATGCCGAACATGATCAGCTTGATCATCGGCGGGTTTATGTGGTTGTTTATTTTCACGAAGGTGCTGCCGGACATCGCGGCGCATACGGGGCTTCGGTTCCTGGATCAATCGTGGATCGGCGACCCGACGTATTCTTTTATCGCAATACTAATTTTGTCGCTGTGGGGCGGCGTAGGCTATTTGATGGTTATATACGTTGCCGCTCTTCAGGGCATTCCGTCCCATCTCAAGGAATCGGCCGCCATCGACGGCGCGAATGCATGGCAGTCGTTCCGTTACGTAACGCTCCCGATGATCTATCCGGCGGTAACGATCGGCATTTTCCTCACGCTCAACAGCTCGTTCAAAGTGTTCGAAGCCGTTTACTCGTTGACGGGAGGCGGACCGGGACGGGCGACGCAGGTTATCGCGCTCAATATTTTCGAGGAAGCGTTCGCGAACAGCAACCGGTACGGCTACGCTAGCGCGAAGGCGATCATTCTTTTCCTTATCGTCATGTTGATTACGGTCGTTCAACTTCGGGTCATGAAAAACCGGGAGGTGGAGGCATGATCTTGGGCAAAGGAGGAAGGGCCGGTTCGGTCGTCATCGTCCTGTTTTTAGGCATCGCCGCGGTGTTCACCCTGTTCCCGATTTACATGGGCCTGTTGAATTCGCTCAAGACGGAAGGGGACATGCTGAACGGCATTCTGTCGATTCCGTCGCGACTCGAATTCGGCAATTACGCTGACGCGTTCCGCAAAATCCATTACTGGCGCAGTCTCGGCAATACGGCCGAAGTGGCGGCAATCGGCTTGGCCGGCATCATCCTGTTCGCTTCTATGGCGGGCTACAAGCTGTCCCGTTCAACCGGGCGCTTGAGCAACGCGATTTTCCTCGTATTCGTGTTATCCATGCTTATTCCGTTCCATTCGATCATGATCACGCTGACGCGGATCTCCCGATCGTTGGACGTTCAAGGCTCGACGTGGGGGTTGGGCTTCATCTACATCGGTTTGGGCGTATCGTTCGCGATTTTTCTCTATCACGGATTCGTGAAGTCGATTCCCAGGGAGCTCGACGAGGCGGCGGTCATCGACGGATGCGGGGATTTCCGCCTGTTCTTCGTCGTCATCTTCCCGCTGCTGTTGCCCGTAACGGCGACTACGGCGATCCTGAATTTGCTCTGGATGTGGAACGATTTCCTGCTGCCGCTGCTCATGCTTACGAACAGCAAGTCTTATACGCTGCTCATCTCGACGAACATGCTGTTCGGGGAGTACGGCAACAACGACTGGTCGGCGATCTTGGCTTCGCTCGTACTGGCCATGCTGCCGGTTATCGTTTTCTATCTGCTGCTGCAAAAATACATTCTCCACGGAATCGCCGAAGGCGCCGTGAAAGGTTAGGGTTCGGAGGTTAACATCATGAACGCGGAAAAGGATACTGTCGTTACCGGCTTTCTGAAAGCGGAAGGCCGCAGGCTCGTGAACGGTGAAGGACGCGAGGTTATATTGCGAGGCGTAGGCTTCGGTAGCTGGCTGTTGCCCGAAGGGTACATGTGGAAGTTTCCCGACGCGGGAGACCGTCCTCGCCGCATCGAACGAATGATCGTCGATTTGATCGGAGAGGAGAAGGCAACGCGGTTTTGGGAGACGTATTACGATCGTTACATCGCGGAGGCGGATATTCGGCGTATCGCCGAGGAGGGCTTTAACTCCGTGCGCGTGCCGATCAACTCCCGGTTTCTGTTTGCGGGAGACGGAGATGGCGAATACCATGAAGGGCATTTAGAGTTGCTCGATCGCGTGATCGGTTGGTGCAGGAAGCACGGGGTGTACGTCATTTTGGACTTGCACGGCGCCCCCGGCGGCCAGACCGGCACGAACATCGACGATTCGCCTCGCGATAAGCCGGAGCTGTTCCTAGATGAAAACAATCGTCGGCTGACGATCGCTTTGTGGCGCATGCTGGCGGAGCGTTACCGGGACGAATGGATCGTGGCGGGATACGATCTGCTGAACGAGCCGCTTCCGAATTGGTTCGCGGAGTACAACGACAGAGTCATGCCGTTGTACCGGGATATCGTTCGGGAAATCCGGGAGGTGGACGACCGGCATCTGATCATTCTGGAAGGCGTGCATTGGTCGACGGATTGGTCGATTTTCGAGCCGGGAGAGGACGGCCGCATGATCGACGACAACGTTCTGCTCCAATTCCACAAGTATTGGAACAATCCGGATACCGAAAGCATTCAAACGTACCTCGACAAACGCGACGAGTGGAACGTCCCAATCTTCATGGGCGAAGGCGGGGAAAACAACGTCGAATGGTATGCGGGAGCTTTCCGGTTGTTCGAGGACCATGGGATCTCATGGAACTTCTGGACGTGGAAGAAGCTGGACACGACTAACTCTCCATGCTCCGTGCGTTTGCCCGATGGCTGGCCGAAGCTCGTCTCGTATTTGGAAGGCGGGGAGAAGCCGAGTGCCGAGGAAGCGGAGCGGATTCTGACGGAATACTTGCGTAATCTCGCTTTGGAGCGGTGCGATTATTATCCGGAAGTGGCGAACGCGTTGCTGTTCAAGCCGGGGATTCGCATTCCCGCGATATTCTACGGCTACCGGGGAGAGGGCCTAAGCTTCGGGATAGGCAAGCATGCGGAGAAAAAGATCGGATTCCGCGACGGGGACGGCACCGATATTCGGTTCAAGACGGGCGTTCTCGAGCAACCGAATTACCAGCATGGCCGCGGGGAAGCTTGGACGCCGGACCAGTGGATGTACGTTCGTCTTGATGAAGGAGATTGGCTGGAGTACGAGGTGAACGTGGCTGAAGCTGGATCGGCGGGAATCGAGGGTGTGGAAGAGGCGGAAATGTCCCGCGGGTTGAAAATTGCGCTATCCGTCCGCTCGCCAAACGGAACGGAGCCCGAAGGCCAAGCTGCCGTTTATGTCGGTGAACGGATGATCGGAATCGCGGAGCCGGAAGATGCGACAGAAGACGTAGCGAATTCCGACGGAGCCACATGGCGGGTCGTACGCCTCCGGGAACGGATCTCGTCGGAAGCGGGAAGGTGCCGCATTGTCGTGAAAGCCGTCGGAGGTCCTCTATCGCTCGAGTGGATTCGAGTGGAGGAGTAAGTCGGTCGGCAAATATCGCATCTCTTGGATATGTCACCTTTGCCATAGGCATCGTTTTGATGATAGACTAGAACAAATTATTCTAGTCGAAGCGCTTCTATCCGCGCTGAGCAGGGAGGCCCCCGATGTCGATCGTACCGAGCCTATTGGCAATCAATCAAAAATTCGTTGAAGAAAAACGCTACAAGGATTTTCTGACGGATAAGTTTCCGGATAAGAAGCTCGCCATACTGACTTGCATGGATACAAGACTTAGCGAGCTGCTTCCGAAGGCGCTCGGACTTAAGAACGGCGACGCCAAATTCATCAAGAACGCGGGAGCCATTCTGACCCAACCATTCGGAAGCGCGATGCGCAGCATCCTCGTAGCCGTGTACGCTTTGAATGCGCATGAGGTCATCGTAATCGGCCACCATGGTTGCGGGATGACGGAGATCGATCCGGTCCAGATGGTCGACAAGTTCGTCGCGCGGGGTATCGACCCTCTCGCCATCAAGACGCTCGAGGATTCCGGCATCCGCATGGATAAATTCCTGAAAGGTTTTCAAAGGCCGGAGGAAGGCGTTATGCACAGCGTGAGAATGATCCGCAGACACCCGCTCTTCCCTAAGGAAGTTCCCGTCCACGGCTTCGTGATGGATCCCGAGACAGGAGCGGTTGAAGTCATCGTCGAAGATTATAGGGAAGAGTAGAACCATTAGAACCCGCCGGCATCTGTCTGGCGGGTTTTGTTATGCGTTCCGGCGCGTATCGTTTGCCCTCGCATAGGCAATACAAGGAATATACGAAACTAGCGAGGGAGAAATGATAGATGCACGCGATGTGGAAGGGAACCGTTCAAATCGCCAAAATTCAAATTCCGATCAAGTTGTATGCCGCAACGGAGGACAAGGAACTTTCGCTCAAGCAGACGCATTCGCTCTGCGGGGGCGGCGTGTCCCATTTGAAATATTGCCAGCTTTGCGAGAGCAAAATAGAGCAAGAAGACATCCGTAAGGTATACGACTTGGGCGGCGGCAATTACGTGGAGATTACCGAGGAGGAACTGAAGGGCATCACGCCGCAGGCTTCCAAGACGATGATTATCGAGCAGTTCGCGGACGAGACGGAGGTAGAGCGGCTTCGGCTGAAGAAGCACTACTACGTGGGAACCGACGAGGTCGGAGAAGAGGGATTCAGGCTTCTTCATGCATGTCTCGCGCAAGCGCGCAAAATCGGCATCGGATACTTGACGCTCCGCTCCGTCCAAAGTTTGGCCGCGATCTGGCCGCTTGGGGAAGGACTCGTTCTCTCGACGATGCTGTACGAGGACGAGGTCCGCGCCATGGCGCCCGTATACGCTTCTTCGCCCGCTATGTCCGGCAAATCACCCGTACCTGAAGCTCATATGCTCGTGTTTAACAAACTGATCCATGCGATGACGTCGCCGTTCGAAGGCGCTCGTTACGCCAATCATTACGATGCGGCTCTCAGAGCTCTGATCGACGGCAAAATCACGAAGCTCGCGCCGCGGGTCGCCGCGGATTCCGAGCAACCGGCGCTGCAGCGAGGGGCGTCGAACTTGGAGGATCTGCTAGCCTCGTTGACGACGAGCCTCGATTCGGTCAATGGCGGGAACGACGCGTTCACGCAGTCGGACTTTAATCAGACGCACTGAAGAAGGGTAGAGGGGCGGTTAGGCGTAGCGGCAACACTCCTGGTCACCCAACTTGCAGTACGCTGCCAGCGTGCTAAATAAGTGAAATCGTGCGGAATGTTGGCTGCAGTACGCCGACAGCGTGCTACTCCAAACAATCTGCAGAAAATGTAGGTGCACCACACCGGTAAGGGGCTGTCGCCGAGGTCGTAAAAGACCCGAGGGACAGCTTTTTTGGTTTTTCGCGAACATGCGTCAATAATGATTTTCATTCTCAATGAAAATGTAGTACAATTTAAGCAACAATCAGGGGATGAGGAGAGAAAGCAAAATGAACGATCGGGAAATTCTCGATGTGACGATTATCGGAGGCGGTCCGGCGGGATTGTTCTCCGCTTTCTATAGCGGTTTGCGAGAGATGAAGGCCAAGATTATCGAGTTTCAGCCGTTTCTCGGCGGCAAGGTCAACGTCTACCCCGAGAAAATGATCTGGGACGTCGGCGGGCTGACGCCAACGACCGGTGAACGGCTCATCGAGCAATTGATCGCTCAAGGAAAGACATTCGATCCCGAGATCGTGTTGGGAGAGAAGGTAACATCCATCTCCAAAGATTCGGAAGGGATTTTCGTGTTGCATACGTCATCGGGGCGGATGCATTACTCGAAAACCGTCATTCTCGCCGTAGGCGGCGGCATTCTGAAGCCGACAAAGCTGCAACTGGAAGGCGCGGAGAAGTTCGAGGTCGCCAACCTGCACTATACGGTGAAATCTCTGGGACGCTTCAAAGGTAAAACGGTGCTCATCTCGGGCGGCGGCAACGCGGCGATCGATTGGGCGAACGAATTGGAGCCGATCGCGGAGAAAGTGTATTTAACTTATCGGAAGGATGCGCTCAAAGGGCATGAAGCTGAAGTGTCGCGGCTTCTCGCCAGTTCCGTCGTCTGCCTGTTCAATACCGAGATCGATAAGCTGATTGCCGAAAAAGGCCAAGAAGCGATCGAGCGCGTGCTGTTGCGAAACGTCGAAGACGGAGCGCAGGTCGAACTGGCGGTCGACGAAGTCATTATCAATTACGGTTACGAGCGCGATAAAGATTTGTTGGAAAACAGCGAGGTCCAAATCCGGATGAAGAACGAGTGGGGAATCGCAGGTACTCCGATGAGCGAGACGTCGATCGAAGGTATCTACGCGGCGGGGGATATTCTCGCCCATGAAGGCAAGCTGCATCTGATCGCGGGAGCGTTCCAGGACGCGGCCAACGCCGTGAATAAAGCCAAGCAGTATATTACGCCGGAGGCGGAAGCGTATGCGATGGTATCTTCGCATAACGATAGATTCGTCGAACGGAATCGCGAGCTGAAGAAGCAATTGTTCGGGAAATAAGCCGTTACTTACAAAAGGCCGAGCAGGCATGATACCTGCTCGGCCTTTTGCTATAATACAACCAGAACATCGGAAGCAGGTGAACGAACTCCATGCTGGTCATCACGCAAGCCGAAGTAGCTGAATTGTTGCCGATGCAAGCTTGCATCGGGATTATGGAAGAAGTGTTGGCCGATCTGACGAACGGACAAGCCGTTCAGGCTTTGAGAAGCGTCGTCCCCGTACAAGGGGGCAATCTGATGGGATTAATGCCTGCCTACTTGAAGCGGGAGCATAAGGTAGGCGCCAAAGTCATTACCGTTTTCCCCGGTAATCACGCGAAGCATTTGCCTTCGCACCAAGGTTTCGTGTCGTTGTTCGACGCGGAGACCGGGAAACTCGAAGCGATCGTCGACGGAAAGAAGATCACGGCGATCAGAACGGCTGCCGTGAGCGCCGTCGCTACCAAGCTGCTCGCAAAGCCGGAAGCGACGACCCTAGCGATGATCGGGACGGGAGAGCAAGCGCGCAGCCATATCGAGGCGATGCTGCTCGTTCGGCCGATTCGGCGTATCGTCGTCTGGGGTCCGAACGCGGATCGCGCGCGGCAGTTGAAGGTAGAGACGGAAAACCGATACGGAGCCGAGATCGCCATCGAGGTGGCCGCATCGGTTCGCGAAGCCGTCGCAGAGGCGGATATCGTCTGCACGGTAACGGCTTCGACGATACCGATCTTGCAAGGCGATTGGATTCGTCCTGGCACGCATATTAACGCGGTAGGAGCTTGCAGGGCGCCTGACCGGGAACTCGATACGGAGACGGTGAAGTCGGCCCGTCTGTACGTCGACCGCAAGGAATCGGCGGTTAACGAAGCGGGGGACTATCTCATCCCGCTCAGCGAAGGCGCGATTACGGAGCAACACATCGTGGGCGAGATCGGAGAGTTGATCGTCGGGAGCATACCGGGCAGAAGCTCGGAAGACGAGATTACGCTTTTCAAAGCTCTAGGACTCGCAAGCGAAGATCTTGCGGCCGCGAGTTATATTTTGCGCGAAGCCGTTCGCACGGACAGAGGCACTTATATCCCATTTTAGGAGCGGAATCAGATGAACGAAATCGAAGGCTTGTATCCCTTTAACTTAACCCCTGAGCAAGAAGCGCGCGCGCTTCGCCTTCACGAGAGCAGCATCGTGATCGATCTGTTGTTCCAAGGGCCTCTTTCGCCCAAAGCAATTCCCGAAGCTGTCTCGGAACGCATTCGCGAGACTTGCGAGCCCTACTTGGACGACCCGATGACCTATAGCGCGATGCCGGCCAAGATCATCCACGAGATGTCTTCCCGAGGCGAGATCGCCGAATACAAGGAAGAATGGTATCGCTCCGGCATTACCGCCGGTAACCGTCAGCTCGACTTGTCCAGCATGGAAAAAATCATTACGAGCATGGGAGAGGTACAAAGGCAATTCGATGCGAACGAGTGGTTGGTGAAGGCGACCGATGCGGAACAGATTCGCGAAGCCAAGCGCAACGGGCTGAAAGCCGGCATCGTTACCGCGCAGGAGACGGACGGACTCGGCAAGAACCTCGATTTGCTGGACGGACTCTATCAGTTCGGTTTGCGCGTGCTTCAGCTTACTTACAATAACCAGAATTACATCGCGTCCGGATGCGCGGAACTGGCGAACGGAGGCGTAAGCAACTTCGGCGCCAAATTCATTCGCAGAATGAACGAGCTTGGTATCGTCGTAGATACGAGCCACTGCGGCAAACAGACGACTTTGGATGCTTGCAGGCTTTCCTCGCAGCCCGTCATCGCATCCCATACGGGAGTCGAAGCTCTCTATGGCCACATGCGCTGCAAGAGCGACGAGGAATTGAAGGCAATCGCGGCTACGGGAGGCGTAATCGGTGTCTTCGCCATGCCGTGGTTTATCCACGAGGACCCGAACGACACGACGATCGACCACGTTCTCGACCATATCGACTACGTCGTTAGGCTCGTTGGAGCCGAGCACGTAGGAATCGGAACGGATTGGCCGATGAGCGACGTGGAGTGGTCTTTGGTTTACTTCAAGGAGCATATCGCGACGAAGCTAGGCTTCGCCAAAGGGGACGGACCGTCCACCGAAACGGTAAAAGGCTTGGAGAAATATAGTTACTTTATCAATTTCACGCGTGGCTTAGTAGCCAGAGGTTATTCCGACGAAGACGTCGCGCGCATCATGGGCGGCAACTGGTTGCGCGTGTTCGAGCAAGTATGGCGCTAGGGGGAGCTAAAGGATGAGTATCGAACGGGAAACGGGAATGAAGTTTCGTTTCTATTGCGCCGGCGTATACGAGGGGACGATTCGTTTCGACGGCGAGCAAATCATGCATGCCAAGGTAGATTCCAGGCGGAGAACGCAGATGCAGGAGAACGTACTGTCTGCGCAAGCTACTTACGCCATGCCGTTTAAACATATTAAACAATCCCTGCAACATTACGTTTCCTCGGATACTTGGGGCGAGCACTTGTCTGAGATCGTTCTCGGCAATGGCGACCTGTACCGCCGGCATATCCGTTATACGGCCGACATCGACGGCACGGAACGCACATCCCAAGTCTGGGCGAGGGCGAAGGAGACGGCGCTCGACGTCGTGACCTTGGACGGCTCCTTGATCGCCTTCGTGGTGCCGAACCGCTATGGCATGGAGGTTCTCGTGTTCGAAGGATACGAGGAGCTCACTCCGCTTACAGCGTATGACGATCCACGGTTATCGAAACCGGCATACGGCGTTGAGGAGCTGGGTACCGACTTGGTTCCGATGCGCGATGGCATTCGATTGGCGACGGACGTGTACTTGCCGGAAGGCAGGCAGCCGGGTCAAAAACTGCCGACGATCCTCGTTCGAACCTGCTATGACCGAAATCTGCGGAAGGAATCGTTCAAGCGCTGGGCGAACAAAGGTTACGCCGTCGTTAATCAGGATGTCAGGGGACGAGCCGACTCCGAAGGGGAACTCGTGCCTTTCTACTACGAGCGGGACGACAGCTCCGATACGATCGACTGGATCGTCGCTCAAGATTGGTCGGACGGCAAAGTGGGCATGTGGGGCGCGTCTTATCTGGGTTACATCGTTACCGCGGCTTCGACGAGCGGGCACCCGAACCTGAAAGCGGTCGTGAACGAAGTAAACGTGGGCTCGCCGTTCGTGGACACGGTGCGCAAGGGCGGAACCGTCTGCTCCTGGCCTCTGCTCTGCTGGACGCTGGCGCAATCGGTAGGCACGCGCACGGATTTCGATATTTTTGCGGGCAAGACGGTAAGTCCGGAGAAAGCGGTCGACGCCAGGCCGATTCGCGATATCCCCCGGCAAATGATCGGCAAAACCTCCGGGCCATGGGATTTGTGGAGCGAGCATCCGGAATACGACGACTTCTGGAGAAATTGCACGTTTACGGAGAAGGGCGATCAGGTACGCGTCCCGATGTTCGTCATCTCCGGTTGGTACGACGGCGACAGCGCGGGCGTATCCGAAACATGGAGAATGCTCACGAAGCATGACGTCCCCAATCGCAAAATATGGCTAGGCCCTTGGGAGCACGGTCCCAACAGAGCGCGGGAACTGCAAGGCGTAAGCTTCGGCAACGACGCGGTCGTCTACGACTAC
Source organism: Cohnella endophytica (assembly GCF_003628305.1). Lineage (GTDB taxonomy): Bacteria > Bacillota > Bacilli > Paenibacillales > Paenibacillaceae > Cohnella > Cohnella endophytica. The sequence goes on from NZ_RBZM01000008.1 coordinate 296,780, forward strand.
GACGTGTCGGTGCTCCGGTGGTTCGACCGGTTCCTCAAAGACGTCCGGAATGGAATAGAGCAGGAACCGAGAGCGACGTATTACGTCGTCGGCGCGAACGAATGGCGGACATCGAACGATTGGACGCCGATAGAGGCGAAGATCGAGAGCTTTTATCTCGGAAGCGACGGGTATGCCAACTCCTCCAACGGGAACGGAACTCTAACCATAATTGCGCCGACGGGCGCCGAGTCCGACACGTTCGTCTACAATCCGGAAGATCCCGTCGCGAGCAGCGGAGAACGCGAACCGGAAAATATGCGCAAGCACGAGCTGCGGAGCGATATTCTCGTGTATACGGGGGATCGCCTGCAAGAGGATTTGACGGTGGCGGGCGAGCTGAGCTGCGAGCTGTACGCGTCGAGCACGGCGGTGGATACGGACTGGGTCGTGACGCTTAGCGACGTGGACGAGCAAGGCAACTCGATTCGTTTATCCGACTATATCGTGAGGGCGAAGTATCGGAACGGGCTCGACAAGCCCGAGTTGCTTACGCCCGGCAAGGCGGAGAAATACGAGATTTTCATGCAAAATATCGCCCATAGGTTCCGGAGAGGACACCGAATTCGGTTCACCGTAACGTCGTCGAGCAAATTCGTTTCGTTCCCGAACACGAACACCGGCCTGAATCCGTATGACGATCCGAGTCCGATCGTCGCTCGTCAGACGATCCTTCATTCCGAACGCTATCCAAGTTGCGTCAAGCTTCCGATTATACCGAATTGAACGAAGAGGGATCCTGGGTCATCTTAACCCGAGGATCCCTCTTTATTGTTATAGCTTCTTATTTTGGGAGAAACTCCACCCGCCCGATACGGGCGTGCCCTTGCCGCCTTTGGAATCCGTCGGGAAGTAAGTGAACTTCAAGGAATCGAATTTGAAGAGCAGCGTTTCGTAAGCATTATCGAAGCTAAAGCCGGCAATGAGTATAGAGTCGAGGTCAATCGTCATAATCGGCGTTGCCCCGTCGCCGAGCGGGACGAGCGCGATCTGTCCGCGTTTGATGGCCGTACCCGACAAGGACGCGAGGAAAATCGGGACGGAGGAGGCATCCGATTTTTTGGTGACGACGAATTGGTTAAGATTGGCTTTGCCGCTACCGCTTCCCGCGCCATTCGCGACCGTAATCGCGTTGGTCACGTCGAATTGGACGCCGGACAATAAGATCCAGTTCTCGTAGCCTCGCGCGGTCGACTCGCCGGATATGCCGTCCAGCTTGAGGTAAGCTTTGTAGCCGAGCGGGGGATGCGAATCGGGAGACGTCTTGGAATCGGTTGCCGCCGAAGCTGCTCCCGACATCAGGAGCAAGAGAATAACCGCGATCGCGAATTGTTTTCTAAATCGTCGCATGAACGGACCACCTTCGTCTTAGTAAGGTTTTGTAACATCCTTATTCCCAATAGGAGACTTCTAGAACGAAGCGAAGTCGCATAAAGAGGCGAGAATACCGACAAAGGCAATCAAGCCGAGGGGATTATTGTCCCTTCTCGAATTAATTCCGATAAAATCGATAGGAAATTGTTTAATATCTATTGACAGTCAAAGGGAAGGGTCTTATTATGGGGATAAGTTACAAGGAAATCACCTTAGCGGATACATTAAAGCAGAAATCTACTGGACAGCCAGAGATTCAACGAGAGCGTGCGAGCAATCGCGCCCTCGTTGAGTCTCTTTTTTTATCCGCGCAACCCAATCAGATGCTCACCGAGCGAAAAGGATGGATCACACAATGAAAAAAATCGCAGCTTCGAAGCTTGGCTTGTCCTTTATTATCGCAGCGATAGCTTTTGCCGTTCTGACGTACGCGGCCGTCTCCGCGAATAAGAAGCCGCAGGATGAACAACCTGCGGTCGCGAGCACGGCGAATGAAACCGTATCGAACGAAACCATAGCTCAGACGCAAACGCAAGCAGCGTCGACGACGGTCGAAGAGCAGTCGCAACAATCGACTGGCGACGTTCAAACTCAAGCTCCGGCAGCGGAATCCGCAGCACCGTCGGAGAATCAACCGCAAGCGTCCGCTCCGGCGACAACGGAACAGAAAAAACCAGAAACAGTCGCGGTGGTAGACAAAGCGGAAAAACCGGCTGCGACCCATACAGAAGCGAAAACGACGACTCAATCGAAATCGGCACAATCCGCGCCGGCTGCTAGCACACCGGCGAACAAAGCTCCGGTAACGAAAACACCGGAAACTACATCAGCGCCGAAACAAGAAACGAAAGCTCCTGCGGTAGCGGAAGCTCCTAAGGCCGAAACTCCGGCTCCAACGGCTCCGGTCGCAAGCGAAGAGAAAAAGAAATCGGTGACGTTCACGTCGAAGTCGAGCACTCAGCCGAAGGCTAGCACGCCTGCCGCATCTTCTTCCGGTTCTTCGTCTAGCTCCTCTTCCAACTCCTCCTCCGGTTCTTCGTCTTCCGCGACTGAAGAGGAATGCCCGACATGAGGAAAATCGCAGCTTCGAAGCTTAGCCTATCGTTAATCGTCGCCATGTTAGCGTTCGCTGTATTGACTTACGCGGTCGTATCGGCAAACAAGAAACCCCAGGAAGAACAACCTGCGATTGCGAGCTCGACGAATGAGGTCGTTTCTGCCGAATCCGTCGTGCAGACGGCTTCTACGAAAGTAGAAGGTCAACCGCAACAGACCGAAACCGTAGTTGCAGACGCGCAAATTCAAGCGCCTGCCGCTGAAACCGCGACACCGGCTGAAAGCCAACCGAAAGCATCGGCTCCTTCCGAACAAGAGAACAAGAAACCTGAGCTTGCGCCTGTCGCAGACAAATCGACCGAACAAGTCGCGACAACGAAAGCTCCGGCACAACCTAAAACGGCCGCAACGGCGCCGTCTGCTAGCGCGCCGGCCCCGAAGGTAGCTGCTAACCAAGCTCCGGTAGCCGTGCCTGCCAAGCAAGAACAAAAAGTAGGCGCCATTGCCGAGACGCCTAAATCGGTAGAGCCAGCTCCAACAGCTCCGGCAACAAGCCCTGAGCAGAAGAAGGCCGGCAATTTCGTGACGAAGCCAAGCGTGCAGCCTAAAGCGAACACGCCGGCTCCTGCGTCTTCCAGCTCTTCTTCCTCTAGTTCATCCTCCGGTTCCTCTTCCGGGTCTTCGACTTCTACGTCCGAAGAGGACTGCGCCGTGGATGGCGAAGGTTGCTAAGAAAAAATTGAGCAGCGTTATAACATACTTTTACGAGAAAGCGAGGGGTATCCTTTGAAAACAATATCGAAACCCAAACGATTATTATCGCTGCTATTGGCGGCATTCGTTGCATTGCCGGCGTTCGGCTTAAACAGCGTACAGGCGGCTGACCCGGTAACCCTATCGGCCACGAGCCCCGCTAGCCACTACGACAATTATTTTCAAGACGTTTATCCTAGCTTGAATGACGTTAATTCGCATGTATTCAAGACCGTAACCTATGAGGATCTCGTTACCCTTCTAGGGAGCAAAGGCACGTTCGCGATTCTGATCGGCGGCTCATGGAGCGACGAGACGAATGCCGACATTCGTTACATTAATGAAGTAGCAAAGGCGAACAACGTTCAGACGATCTACAACTTTGATACGAGATTGGATGGAGTTAATCCGGGATTGGATCTAGCGGTGACCCACCCGCCGTTTACGGCAACGGCAGTGAGCGGCAGCAATGCTACGACCAATTATTTCGATTACACGGAATATTACGTCGAACTGGTCAACAAATATTTAACGAATCTTACGACGCTGTCTTCCGTACCCGCTTCCTATCAGAACAAGTCCAAAAAAGTGGTGAATACCAGTACCGGTACAGAGACGACAGCTTCTACCTTAGTAGCAAGCGGCAGCGCAAAAGCGGTACAGTCGCCTTACCTGCTTATCTATAACAAGGATAATGTAGTCAACGGAGTGAGCGCGCCGGTCGTTTCTTACTTGGAGAAACATGGTTCGGGCAACGCTACGGAATACACTTGGGATAGTTATTTCAAGAATAATCCGACTAACGTAACGAATTATAAAGCTCAAGTGCAGGAGGTGTTCAACCAAGCCGCGGCTGCGGGATATGCTCCGAGCAGCTTCAATACGCTGACTAGCTGGGATTTCATCGGTCCGCAATTCAATAGTCACAGAGCCAGCGGGACGATTGAAATTTTCCCTTCGAAAACGGAAAACGGTAAAGTCGTTCCCGATCTTGGAGCAAATAACGTTAACGAGTTAGATTCAACGCTTGTCTTCGAGCATGTGACCTATCACCAACTGACCAAACTGCTGAATACATCGGGCAATTACGCAATCTTGTTCGGTGGCTCCTGGTGCCCTAACACTCAGGCGGAGATCAGGTGGATTAACCGTTATGCGAAGGCGCATAACATCGACAAAATTTATTTCTTCGATACGCGTTTGGATGCCGGCGTAGGCGTAACGATTCGCAATCCTCTTGCAAGCACGCATGATGACGGCACTACGTTACAAACGAGGGACAACGAAACGGCAAATCCGTTGGCGTACTTGTACGGCGATTTGGTTGCCAAGAATTTGAAAAACATTCAGACTACTTATCTCATAACGGGTTCATCCAGTCAGACTGTCACCTATACGGATCCGACCACTAGTTTGTCCAAGAAAGTCAACAAGCTTCAAGTTCCTTATCTTTTCACTTTCAATAAAGACAATAAGGATACTTCCAATTCGGACCCGGCTACGAATGCGGCACCTATCCTAGGGCATGTCGAAATCATGAATGGTTGGGGCAGCACTTATACCGGTACGGGAGCGATAAATTCACAGTATGCGAAATACGAAGCGGCCGTAAATTCGCTTTTCTCTAGATTGGAGGGAGCGTCTCCTTCCGGATTAACCGTAGTCGGGGCGAGCGCGCTTGCTGCCAATGACGGGCAAATCAAAGATATTTCCGGCGGAGGCATTCTGGAATACAGATTGAAGCCGGCAGACAATCAAGTAACGAGCTTTACGAACGTAGCCGGAACCGCGATTACAGGTTTACCTGTAGGAACGTACCAAGTAAGGTATGCAAGCAAGGGCTTCAATACGGGTTACAACCAGAGTACCGGAGCCGGAACGGTAACTTATGCTGCCGCCAACAGCAATTATAAGGAGATAACCATTAAAGTCTTTCAAGCGGCACCGACAGGATTAGCGGGAGTAGGGACCTCCTCGTGGGATCTCAACGACGGGAAAATTACCGGAACCGTGGCTGGATTGGAGTACAAGCTGCTGACGGCCGACAGTTACTCGGACGCGTCTTTATCGGAAATCACGGGTCTGGCTCCGGGGAAATACCAAGTTAGATTCAAAGCCAAAGACGACTACGATGCCAGCCTTCCTACCGAAGTCGTCGTAACGGGCAAACGACCGGCACCTAGTTTGACGGTTGTAGCGCCTACATCGTCGGACAACGCGGATGGAAAAATTACAGGAATCGTGGCAGGCTTGGAATACAAACTTTCTTCGGCAAGCAGCTACGCGGATGCTCCCGTTCCTGCGATTACGGGATTAGCTTCGGGAACCTATCAAGTCAGGTACAAAGCAACAGACGTTTATTCGGTCGGACCCGATGCGGATTTCGTCGTACTGAAATTCCAAGAGGCTCCAATTGGACTGCATGGCGTGAAACCGACCTCGGCCGCCAATAATAACGGTCAAATTACGATCGATCAACAAACGTCGATAGAAGGATTGACTTTTAATTCTTCGAAGGATGCCGATCCGATTGCCGTAACCGACAGAACGATTACCACGCTGCAGCCCGGAACTTACTATTTCTGGTACGCTGCCCAAAACGGGTTTGCCGCTAGCGCGCAGACCGAGGTCATCGTTCCGAGTTATGAAGAGTTGGCTCCGCCGTCCGGACTTAGCGCGGTCGGGACAACAAATCTGGTTAACAATGACGGTCAAATTACGGGCGTAGCTTCCTCGGAATATACTCTTGAAATTAAAAAACAATCGGATTCGGATTATGCGAATGCAAACATCGTCGATGGAGCGATCAAAAACCTAACGCCGGGTGTCTATCTTGTCAGATTCGGCGCCTATAACGGGTTGCTCGCAAGCCAGCCTATTGCTCTTACCGTTCAGGGTCATCAAGCGGCTCCGTCGGGGTTGTCTGGCGTAGCGCCGACTGCGGCGCTTAACGATGGGGAGATTACGGGCGCGAGTAGCGCATTGGAGTACAGGGTCAAGGATACCGGTAATTATCAGGACTCCCCAGGGTCAACCATCACGGGATTAACAGCCGGCAATTATGAAGTCAGGGTTAAACGCTCCGATCTATACCTTGCGAGCGAACCGACGATTATTAACGTTCCGGCCTATGTAGCGCCAGACACTGGCGGAGGCAATACCGGCGGCGGAAATACGGGAGGCGGCAACACGGGCGGAGGCAATACCGGCGGCGGAGGAACGACAACGCCTACGACACCGACGGATAACGGCGGGATCGTGACGACTCCGGGAACCGTAGCGGTTACCGCTCCTTCCAAAACGGACGCAACTACGGGGGATACGCTTGCGACTCTTTCCAAAGAAACGGTTTCGAGTCTCGTAAGCAATGTCAAAAAAACCGAAACCGCGGGCAAATCTTCCGTGGTGGAAGTGAAGGTCGAAACGACGGAACAGACGAAGTCGGCTCAATTGAGCTTGCCGAAATCCGCGTTTAACGATATCGCAACAGGCACGAACGCTGACGTAAAGGTTAACTATGGCAATATCGGAACGATAAGCTTCGACTCTAAGGCGATAAAAACGATTAACTCGTCTGCGGCTACCGAAGACGTAAGCATCATCATCACGAAGAGCGAATTGACGCCTGAAGGCAAAGAAGTGCTGGGCGACCGTCCCGTGTACGACTTCTCGGTGTTCGTTGGCAATGAAAAAGTATCTTCCTTCGGCGGAGGCAAAGCGAGCATCAGCATTCCATACGCGCTGAAAGCCGGAGAATCCCCGGAATCGGTCATCATCTATTATGTCACCGACGAGGGCGAGCTTCAGACGGTACGCGGACATTATAATGCTAGAACCGGCACGGTCGATTTCACTACGACGCATTTCTCTCAATACATCGTCGGTTACAACGCGATCCCTTTCGCCGACGTCTCCGGATCTTCTTGGTACGGAAAAGCCGTTAACTACTTGGCGGCACGGGATATTACGGGCGGCACGGACAGTTCTCATTTCAGCCCTGATGCCGCGCTTACCAGAGGACAATTTATCGTTTTGTTACTGAAGGCTTATGGCATTCAGGCGGCGGATGGCGGAGCTGATAACTTCGCGGACTCAGGCAGCAACAAATATTATACGAATTATCTTGCTGCGGCGAAAAAGCTGGGTATCGCCACGGGAGTCGGCGACAACCGATTCGCGCCTGACAAAGCGATTACGCGCCAAGAGCTGTTCACTTTACTCTATCGTTCGCTGGGGCTGCTTGGCGAACTTCCAACCGAGAAAACGGGAGCGACGGTAGGCGCTTACGGAGATGCGGGCCAAATAGCCGGCTATGCGCAATCGGCTGTCCAAGCGCTGGTGGAAAGCGGAGTCATAACCGGCAGCAACGCGAAGCTGAATCCGAAAGGCGTGACCACGAGAGCGCAAGCGGCTCAAGTTCTCTACAACTTGCTCTCCAAATGATGATAGGCTTGCCGGAAACGGCATGAAGCCATGGGATTGAGGGGAAATAGGGTAGCCATTACGGCTGCCCATTTTCCTATTCGCGGGATAATCGCTCAGATTGGGGGAACATGGCTTGAATTTGTTGCTGGCTTTTTCCGCTGGTTTGCTTTCTTTTTTCTCCCCTTGCGTGTTGCCTCTCATTCCGGTCTATCTTAGTTATCTGATCGGTTCTACGGCGACGGATATTCAGACCGAAGAAACGAAGAAGCTGCTATGGAGAGCGATCTTGTTCATATTGGGATTCTCGTTCGTGTTTATTCTGTTGGGCGTATCGGTCAGCTCCGTCAGTCGGCTCGTGTCGGAGCATCTCCAAATCGTCATGCGATTCGGAGGCTTACTGATTATTTTGTTCGGTTTGCAGTTAACGGGTGTTCTTAGAATCAAGCTTCTTTACTCGGACACGAGATTTGCTCCTAAACGCACCCAAGCGGGGGCGTTAGGCGCCGTCGTGCTCGGAATGGCGTTCGCGGCGGGATGGACGCCTTGCATCGGGCCTATACTGTCTTCCATTCTTATTTACGCTAGCAGCATGAGCACGATTGGCAAGGGCGTGCTTTTGCTGACCGCGTATTCGCTTGGCATGGCCGTACCATTGCTAATGTCCGCTTTGCTCGTCGATCATATGAGACGCATTTTAAGAAAGATCTCGAGATTCCTGCCGGCCATCTCCATCGTCAGCGGCGTCGTTATGATCGTAATGGGCGTACTGATGTACACGAATCGGCTGGAGTCAATCGTAGGAGCATCCGGATTGTTGAACTTGTAGAGGAGTTCTTGATAATGAAAAAAAATATGATTCTTTGGGGCGTGGCAGCCTTCCTGATTTTATCGGCGATCTATGTCACCAACCGATACAGCTTAAAAGAGAAAATGGAAACCGTGCATACGGAAAGCGTTACGGCTTCGGAGACTGTATCCTCCTCTTCGCTGCCATCCGCTTCCCCGGCTCGTCCAGCTATCGCGGCGAAGCCTGAGCTGGACGGCGCGGAAGACTTTAAGCTGGTCGATCTGGAAGGCAAGGAAGTGTCCCTGACGGATTTGCGGGGCAAGTATGTGTATCTGAACTTCTGGGCGACGTGGTGCAAGTGGTGCAAAAAAGAAATGCCCGATCTGAAAGAAGTTTACGACAATCATCAAACCGACGACATCGTATTCCTCACCGTAAACGTAGGGGAAGATCAGAGTTCTGCATGGAAATACATGAACGACAACGGATATCCGTTTAGAGTGCTGCTCGATTCGGACAAGAGCGTTACCCGAGCATACGGCATTCGTTCGATTCCGGTTTCTTTGTTCATAGATAAAGAGGGGAAAATCTCGCACAAGCGGACCGGAGCCATGAACAAAGAGGAAATGGAAATCGCGATTCAAGAAATGCTCAATCGGTCTTAGCAGGGATAAACAAGGCGAAAAACCTCCAGCCGCCTCGTTAGGAGCGGGTGGAGGTTCCTTAATACCTTTAAGGGTTGCGTTATTATACGACGGTCAACGCGATATCTTCTTCAGCATCGTTCCGGTTAAACGCTTCGCGATCGAATTCACCTTCGGAGCTTGCTACGAGCAATGAAGTTACTGTCGTTCCGGTCGCATTGATTGCGGTGCGGCCCATATCGATAAGCGCTTCAACGCCTGCGACGATCGCGATACCTTCGAGCGGAAGTCCTAGAGCCGTAAGCACGACGGTCGTCGAAATGACGGCTGGACCGGGCACGCCGGCAACGCCGATCGAAGAGATAATGCTGACGAGGACGAGAATGAAGTAATCCGTAACGGTTAGATCGATGCCGAACACTTGAGCGGTGAATACCGCTACGATTGCCGGCCAGACGCCGCCGCAGCCGTTAAAATTCATGGACGCTCCCAAAGGCGCGACGAAGCTTGCGATACGGGGCGAAACGTGCAGTCTCTTCGTAATGACCTCCAGATTGACGGGTAACGTGGCGTAACTGCTTCGGGTCGTGAACGCGACCGCGATCGTCGGATAGATTTTGCGGAAGAAACGAATCGGATTGACTTTCGCTACGAATAACACGAGTCCGCCGAATACGAGGACGAAGTGGATGATCAGAGCGACGTAAGACGTAACAATGACGCTGCCGAGCTCCTGAAGCGTATCCCAACCGTACCTTGCCGTGATGCCGGCTATGAGGGCGAACACTCCGTAAGGCGTAAGGCGAATGACGTATTTGACGACTTGATGCAAGACTTGCGTCAGGGATTGGATCAGGTCGCGCACGGGCTTAACTGCTTCCGAGTTTTTGGATCCGATCTTGACGATGGCCACCGCCAAGAATACGGCGAAGATCAGTATCGGGACGACTTTGCCCTGAGAGGCTTCATTAAAAGGATTGGAAGGCACGAGGTCTAGAATAACCTGGGAGAACGTCGGGATTTCGCGAGCTTGGAAGTCGTCCGGCACGGCTTGCTTTATGCCGCTTCCCGGGTTGAATAGCAGGGCGATCAGCAACCCGATTACGGACGCGATTCCCGTCGTGCCGAGAAACCATGCAAAGGTTTTGAAGCCGATCTTGCGTAAATACTCCAAGCTTGTTAAGGAAGCGATGCTGTTTAACACGAGAACGAATACGAGGGGAATGACGAGCATCCTGATCAAGCTGACATAGATGCTTCCGAACGTGGTAATGCCTTTCGTATCGTAATCCAAGTTTTGAAAGAGAATACCGACGACTACTCCCAAACCTAGGCCGATGATAACCCGAAGGCCGAACCCGAGTCGCTTTTTCGCGAGCGCGAACAAAATGAAAAAGACGAAAACGGAGGTTACGAAGCTGTACCAGTTTGTTTCGATAGCCGAGAGCAAGTTGTTTTGGATATCGCTCATGATTGAATAATTCCTCCTAAACCTATCTTTATAATTGGTATTTATCATTCAATGTACAAACAACAGAACATAATGTCAATCCATTTTTTTCGGAACGCGCTAAAAAAGCCGACCGAGAGGGCCGGCTTCTAAGAGAAGCTGAAAAAAGCAAATAGGCGATGAGGATAATTCGACAGAAATAATAGGATTTTAATCAGGAATACTTAAAAGTAATCCGAAGAAGCTTGTCGTTAGCCGACGTGCGAGGGAGGTCCTCGGCCGTATAACTGTAACCGGAGAGCCCGTCAATGTCGGCGAATGCCTTTTTAAGATCGGTTCGGTACGTGACGCCTCCCGTATATCGGATGACGAGTTCTTTGAGACCCAGCGAGGTCGCGGTACGGATCTTGCCGTTTAGTTCTTTTACGCTCGTTGCCGTATAAGCGTCCGTTAAGTAGAGGAAACCAAGCTCCTTGAACATCTGTTGATAGAAAGTTTTGCGAGCGGCATCCTTAGAGATCAAGGCCGTAAGCGTCTGGTCGTACGGAGTGACGGCCGCGGGATATGCCGTTTGCGGTTTCCATTTGTGGTCCGGCATCAGTTGCGCGTCCGTCAAGTTGTAGTAATTATACGTCGTTCGTCCCTTCACGTCGGGTATGGGATCGTCCCAAGTCGTATCGAGCTGGTACCACTTGCCGCCGATTTGGACCAAGTTCCACGTATGGGCGATACCCCGCGAGGTTCCTTCGACGATTTTCACGGGAATGCCGGCTTGCCTCATCATCTCGTAGGTGAGAAGGGCATAACCTTGGCACACGGTCTTGCCCTTCACGATTCCGTCGTACGCGGAGTAGGAGACGAGGCGCGTATCGTAGGCGACGTTCGTTACGATCCAATCGTGGATCGCTTTTTCTTTTTGATGGTCGTTCATTCCCGGGACGATAATTCGTTTCAGCGCCGCGGCGATACGCGTTTTCACTTCCGTCGTCTGGGCAAGCGTCTCCCAGTACGTGAAGCTGAAGGTGACCGTGGCCTTATTTCCTCTAATCGAAGCGTTATAGCCGTACTTTTTTACGATATAGTGCAAATAGTCATCGGAGCGGACGGCCGAGTCGAGAAGGTCGAGGATTTCGGCTTTCATCGTGGTTTGATTACCCGTGTACGTGATTTGCAAGGTGCCCAGGCGCTGGCTTAGCGCGCTTACGATCTGCTTGCGAAGCTGGTCGTGCGACACCGTTCCCGCAGCCGCTTCCGCGGATGAATTAACGAATTTCGCCGAAACCCACACTCCCGCGGCGACGACCGCTAGAGTTAAGGCGATTTGCAGGGCTGTTCGCATATCCGCCGCCTCCTTGTTTGTTTATATGCTCATGGGGTTCGTTTTTGTCCCGTTTTTCGATCTCTACCTCGAATATAGCATAGTGAGCGATTGTTATCGAATGAATCGGAGGATGGCAAATGTTGCCCTGCGACCGACGGTTTGGTAGGGTTAGGGTAACGGTCCGCATAGGGAATGTATAGACGAGCCTGTTCCATGCGGAAGCTAAACGAGTATCGGATCCGAAAGAGCGAAAGGATGTACGACGAATTGACTAGAGTGGTAGATATTCAAAAGTCGCGAATGGCGAACTTCCTACGGTTCAGAAAAGACCCTCTCGGCTTTCTCGTGGACGCGCTTCCGCTTGGAGACGTCGTATCGCTGCGGACAAGCGCATTTCAGCCCACTTACATCGTGAATTCGCCGGATTTCATACAAGAACTTTTAGTTCACGAAGAAGAAAACCTGCGCAAAGGAAGAAGCTCGAGCGTGCTGCGCAGGACGGTCGGGGATGGTCTGCTGACCACCGAGCAAGAGGAGCATCGGCGACAAAAGCGATATATGATGCCGACTTTCTACAAGGAACGAATCCAAACGTACGCGAGAATCGTAACGGAGGAGACGGAGCGGGTCGCGGATGGGTTAAAAGCGGGCGAGCCCGTTGCCATGCATGATCTTATGATGCGCTTAACGCTAGGCATCATTTCCCGCAGCTTGTTCAACACCGAGCTGGACGAGGAGAAGGCGAAGCTGGCCGATGCGGTGGACGTCACGATCCGCCAGTCCGCCGGAACGATCTTCTCTCCGATCATATGGCCGTTCGCGCTCCCGACGCCCGGGAACATACGGCTCAAGAAGGCGATCGGGACGCTTGAAGCGCTTATTTTCGGCGCGATCGCCGCAGCGAGACAAGCGCCGGAGCGGTACGCGGATACGATGCTGGGCTTATTAATGGATACGAAGGACGAAGAAGGACAGCCGATCCCCGATCAAGAAATCCGCGACCAGATGATGACGATGCTGCTTGCCGGACACGAGACGACGGCCAATGCCTTGGTGTGGGCTTGGTATGCACTGGAACGGGAACCGCAAGCGGAACGTAGGCTTCATGAAGAAGTAGATGCGTTGCGGAGCAAAGAGAGAGCATCCGGCGAACCTTTACCGGCCTATGACCGATATCGCCAGCTTACTTATACGAAGCAAGTCGTCCAAGAAACGCTGAGGCTCTATCCCCCCGCATGGGCGATTCTTCGGGAGACGGAGCGGGAGATCGAGATGCTGGGAGAGCGATTCGAGAGGAATAGCAGCTTTCTGATCAGCCCCTATGCCATTCATCGCAATGCCGAAGTTTTCGGCGATGCGGGCGCGTTCCGTCCGGAACGGTTCGACGAGGGAATATCTCAATGGCCGAAATTTGCCTATTTTCCGTTCGGCGGAGGCTCTCGGGGATGCATCGGATCGCAATTCGCGCTCATGGAGGCAGGATTGATTCTGTCCACGCTAGCCGAGCGATTTCGATTCGTATCCGCGCAAGGACAAGGAGAAGGCGAGCCGGAACCGCTCGTTTCTTTAAGGCTGAAAAATGGACGTTTGATGGTTCCTATAAGCAGGTAATCTGAACGGGATAACCTTTCGAAATCTGCCGTTGACAATTTCCTTTTGCGACCATATATTAGTTGTACATACAAAATAAAATGCGGAGAAGGAGGGGAAATCATGAATGAAGGTTTTCTGGCGAACTGCCTGTTTTTTACGGCAAACCGCTTAAGCCGCTCGGTCACGAAGATTGCTGAGGAGCAATTCGCGGCTACGGGACTGAGCCCGATGTACGGCTATTTGATCTTGTTGGTGAACGGAACCCCCGGCATTACGCAGAAGGAGTTGGCCGAGGCGCTGTACGTGACCCCTTCTACGCTTACCCGGTTCATAGATAAGCTCGAAGCGAAGCGTCTGGTCGAGAGGAAGGTTCACGGGAAAACGGTGCAGGTATATTCCACCGACAAAGGCATGGAATTGGAGGATACGATTCGCCAAGCTTCCAAGAATCTTCAGAGTAGGTACCGGGAAATTCTCGGGGAAGAGAGCAAGCAATCCCTCAACGGGGAAATTAAGTCGGCAAGCGAGAAGCTAGAGAAGAAGTAGAACTTCCTATAGCGACTCGCGAGCTCAATTTATATATTGTATGTACAAACAAAATAAGGAGTGGAAAACGTGGAGAATGAGAGACTTAAAAAGTCTTCCAAAACTTATTACGGATGGATCGTTCTCGCGATTACTTTCGTTACTTTGCTAGTGTCGGCGGGCATACGTTCCATGCCGAGCATTCTCATGCTGCCGCTGGAAAAAGAGTTCGGCTGGAGCAGAGGGGGCATATCCGGCGTCGTATCGGTGGGTATTTTCCTCTATGGTTTGGTAGGTCCGTTCTCGGCCGCTCTATTGCTGCGTTACGGCATCAGAAGGATGATGACGGTTGCGCTCGTCGTTCTAGGGGCGAGTCTCGCGATCACGCCGTCGATGACGGCATTGTGGCAGTTCCAGTTGCTCTGGGGTCTCGTCGCGGGACTCGGTACGGGCATGATGGCCAACGTGCTTGGCGTAACGGTAGCAAACCAGTGGTTCGAGAAAAGGAGGGGGCTCGTAGTCGGCATACTGACGGCTAGCGCGGCGACCGGCCAATTGCTGTTTATGCCCTTGCTGGCCAAGATTACCGCGGATGCCGGCTGGAGATACTCCATATATACGGCGGTAGCTGTCATCGCCGTGCTGATCGTAGTCGTTTCCTTATGGATGAGGAACCACCCGCACGATCTAGGCTTAGCCCCGTACGGCTCGGATCAAGTCGTTCCCCCGTCTCCTTTTCGCGGGAATCTGTTCCTGACGCCCCTGCGCGTGCTCGGAGAAGCGGCGAAAGAAAAAACCTTCTGGCTGCTCGCGGGTACCTTTTTCTTCTGCGGCTTCTCCACGAACGGTTTGATCGGCACGCATCTGATTCCCGCTTGCGGCGATATCGGAATTACGACGGTAGTCGCTGCTGGATTTCTTGCTCTCATGGGGTTGTTCGACTTGGTCGGAACGACGCTATCGGGCTGGCTGACGGATCGTTTCGATAGCCGTTGGCTGCTGTTCTGGTATTACGGTCTACGCGGATTGTCGCTCGTTTTCTTGCCGCAGGCTCTTCACATGGGCTATACGGAAATGATGATTTTCACCGTTTTTTATGGACTGGATTGGATTGCCACCGTTCCTCCGACCGTAAAAATCTCCTCGAATGTATTCGGCAAGACGAAGTCCGGCATGGTGTTCGGCTGGATCGTCGTTGCCCATCAAATAGGGGCATCGGTAGCCGCTTACGGCGCGGGAGCGATGAGGGACTGGTTAGGCTCGTATACCGTGCCTTTCATGTCGGCAGGGTTCGTTTGCTTCTTCGCGGCGTTAATGGCCGTTAGAATCGCGAGGACGACCTCCGCGAACCCGACAACGACAGCCTCCGTCTAAACATTCCCTATGCGGAATGTTATATTTAATAGAAGAATTCGGCGCAAACGAGGAGGACTATCGGTGAATCAACCCCTAACGACCCCCGACCTGGGAGCAAGGCCGTTCCATTTGACCGTGGAACGGGAGATGGATGCCTCTCCGGAAGCGATCTACGAAGGATGGACGGAGAGGATAGACCGTTGGTTTGCCGCCCCGGGAACGGTGCTGATGCGTCCGGAAGTCAATGCCGCGTTTTTCTTCGAAACCGTACACCGGTTCGAGAACCAGGAAAAAGCGGATCGTTATCCCCATTACGGAAGATTCCTGAAGCTGGAGAAGGCTCGGCTGCTCGAACTGACGTGGGTGACCGGACCTAAGGGAACCAAAGGCGCGGAGACGGTCGTGACGGTAGAGCTGTATCCTCGCGGCGGCGGAACGCAATTGAGGCTTTCGCACGCGGGATTCCCCGACGAGGAATCGCGGGATCAGCATGCGGTCGCTTGGCCGTACGTGCTGGAACAATTGGATAATCGCTTGAAGTAAGACGTCTAAATCTACGAACTTCTGGCTATTCTAGTAAGAGAACTCGAAAGATAGGGTGATCGAGATGCTCTTATTGGCAATCGTCGGAATCATGACGACGATGGCTTGTGCGTCTTCCGTGTCGACCGGCATGATGTCGGGGCTCGGGAAGGTGTTGGCGTTCGTCGTTGCGGTCATCGGAATCACGCTGGGTACGACGATCGGCACGATTATGGCGAGCGCGGGCTCCACGGCGAAAGCTTACATTTCCGTCGCGGTGATCGCGGCGGCTTTGACCATGATCGTCGGCAACCGGAAAGCGCGGAAAGCCATTAACAAGGCGAATATACAACGCGATTTATAATCGTCGAACAGAACGGACGAAATAAGGGCTGTCTCCAAAGGTCGTTGACCTTGGGACAGCCCTTATTTCTGCTTATCCGACGATATCGCGCCGAAGCGTGAACAAATCCTTCAACTCGTCCGTCGACAGCTCGGTTATCCAGCCTTCGGAGGAAGAGATGACGTTGTCGCTGAGCTGCTGCTTGCTTTCCAGCATCTCGTCGATCCGCTCTTCGAGCGTGCCGAGCGAGATGAATTTGTGCACTTGGACGTCGCGGGTCTGGCCCATGCGATAGGCGCGATCGGTCGCTTGGTTCTCGACGGCCGGATTCCACCAACGGTCGAAGTGGAACACGTGATTGGCCGCGGTCAGGTTAAGCCCGACTCCGCCCGCTTTCAGCGAGAGGATGAATACGCTCGGCGGCGTCTCTGAGGGAGGTAATCCTTGGATGGCGTCCTTGCCCGATTGGAACTGTTCGATCATGCGATCGCGGGCAACCTTGGACGTGCTTCCGTTTAAGTAAAGCACAGGCTCTTGAAGCTCATGTCCCAACACGAGCTTAAGCATTTCTCCCATGCCGATGTATTGGGTGAAGATCAGGCAGCGGTCGCCTTCCTCCCTTAACTCTTTGACCATATCCAGCAGGCGCTCCAGCTTCGACGAGCGGCTGATGAGCGTTTCGGCATCAAGAGGCTTGCCTTCCGCGATTTCGGGCAGTTGCTCTTTCGTAAGCAAGTTCGGATGATCGCATAGCTGTTTGAGCTGCGTAAGCGCGGCAAGGATAGCCCCTTTGCGTTCGATGCCTTCCAGCTTCTGCATTTTCTCCATCAATTCGTTCACGGTTTGCTCGTAGAGCGCACCTTGCTCTGCCGTCAGATGCACGTAAGTCTTCATCTCGTTCTTGTCCGGCAAGTCGAGCTGAATCGCGGGATCCTTCTTCTTGCGCCGGAGCATGAACGGCTTAATAAGCTTCTGCAGATCGGTTGTCGTCTGCTCATCCTTATCCTTCTCGATCGCCGCGGCAAAACGGTTGTTGAACTCGCGCGAGTTGCCAAGGTAACCGGGGTTAATAAAGTCGTAGAGCGACCAAAGCTCCGCTAGACGATTCTCGATCGGCGTACCGGTCAGAGCGATCCGGTGCCGGGCGGGTAAGCTGCGGACGACCGTCGATTGCCTCGTTTGGGCGTTCTTGATATTTTGGGCTTCATCCAAGCTGATGGAAGTCCAGGTTAAGCTTTGCAGCGTCTCTTGATCAAGCGAGCAAGTCGCATAGGAAGTAAGCACGACGTCCGCTTGCATGGCCTCCTCCAAGAAAGCCTCGCCGCCGAGCCGTTTGCTTCCGTAATGAAGCATCACCTTAAGCGGCGGAGCGAAGCGGCTGATTTCCTTCTGCCAATTCCCTAGCACCGAGGTTGGGCAGACGATCAGGGAGGGAGGCGAATCCTTTGCCGTCTCTTGGATGCGCAGCAAGTACGCGATGAGCTGAACCGTCTTGCCGAGTCCCATATCGTCAGCCAAGCATGCGCCGAGTCCGAATTGGCGAAGGAACGAAAGCCATGCGTAACCTTCCTGCTGATAAGCCCGAAGCTCGGCCCGCAATCCGGCGGGAACGGCCAACTTCGGCTGGTCCGCTTGCTGGTTTAATTGGGCGATCAGCTTGACAAGATGCTCGTTCAGTTCGACCTCGAGTCGGATTCTTTCGGCTTGGTCGGCATCCTGCTCGGAATTATTTTCGCCGTCCAGGTCCGTTCCTTGGTCTTGGCCGCCTAGAAGGTGCAGTTGCAGCACATCCTGGAAGGATAGCCCTTTGCCTTGGCCGACGCTGGTCATCGCCCGGCGAATTTGCGCGAGCAAGGCCGGATCCAGTTGAATCCATTGTCCGCGGAAGCGCACAAGCCTTGCGTTACGGGCAACTAACTCGGCGAATTCGGCTTCGGATAGATCGACATCGCCGATGGCGATGCGCCAATCGAAGTCGATGAGCGAGTCGAGACCGAACAGTGATCCGCCTGCTCGGCTTCCTTCGCCCTCGCCGACTTTGGCGCGCAGGCGGGGTTTCTTGCGGCGAGCCGCTTCCCACCAGGCGGGAAGTAGCACTTGCCAGCCCGCCTCCAGCAGACGCTGGCTATCCCCCGTCAAGAACCGCCAAGCGGATTCGTCATCCAGAGGCTGTGCGAACAATTCGCGGTTCATGCCGAGTTGCTCGGCGGGCAAGCTGGAGCGAAGCCTTTCCAGCCAGCTCGCGGAACGCTGCCGCACGTTCGCCGACCAAGCGCTAGGCCACGAGCCGAATGCTTCGCCTTCCTCGTTTAACCTTACGGGCGCAAGCGCGGAGGGGTCTCGCTTATCCTGAAGCACGAGTCGGAGCCGCCATGCGTTCTCCTCTTCGTCCGGCTCCAGCAACTGCAACGCGGGCCTGAACGGGGCATTGTCCGCTTTCCAGCCGATCGCGACCAGCCAATCCTTCACGTCGATTCCTTCTTCGACGGGGCGATTTTTCGCGAATAGCAGCGGGAATTCCCTTCGCAAATCCGAAGCGGCAGCTTCGGAACCGTAATGGGTATGGAAGATTGCGGCGGAAAAAGCGGCTCTCAGTCCGGCGATGAATTCCATATCTTCATCCTCCCGGCTTTCTTCGCGATCCTCCGCGAACGTATCCGTCGTCAAGCCGTAAGATTCGACGACGTCACGTTCCTCGGGAGCCAGCGCCTCCTCGTCCCAAGTCCATTGCAGCTTTCCGGAACGGAAGGCGGCGAGGCTAGGAACGTAATTTCCGTTCTCGATGCATCGCGCAAGGACCGAGGCGGCCTTGATCAGACGGCTTGTTCTGTCGTCCCATACCCACTCGATATGCCGGAGGACTTTCAACTCGCCGAAGAATGGAATGACCATCTCCGCGGGGAGCAGCACGAGTTCCAGACCTTCGAGCTGACGAATTTCCAGGTCCGTTCCGTAGAAGGAAGCGTCGTGCCAGGCGAATAAGCCTTGCTTTAAACTCAATCCGGTAGCGGAACGATATTCGTTATAGTAGCCGTGGATGAGCGCGTCGCCGTATCCGCCTAGAAGGACGCGAATATGCAACGTATCGGTATGTGTATTCATGGCAGCAGCTTCCCTTTCCGGAGTTCTTCTTGCAGCGCTCTTAATCGGCTATGACGACTGGCGAACGCATCCAGGAATAACTCCCAGCGGGGCTCTTGCTTCAGCTTTTTGTATAGCTTCGCTAACCTCTTCATCATTTTGACCGCCGTTTTGTAACCGTCCCTGTTTTTCAGCAGAACATATCTTTCCACGGCTTGATGGTAGAAAGGGAGCAACAGTTCCGGCGCGTTTTTCTCCAAAGGCTGAAGATCCGTCACGCGAAAATCCATCGGATCGCTATCCATGCTCAGGTGGTAATCCATCCAGCGTTTCCATTCCCCGCGGGCGAGCATTTTTTCCTCATAGAGGTGCCTGGAATGAGGGAGCAAGGAAGCTAAAGCGTCCCACATGCGAGTTTCGGCTTCGGGAACGTGGGGAATGGCCATCTCCCAATAGTCGGCGTAGGGCCGCAGATTCTGATTCCGTCTTAGGGTGAGCCACGGCGCGGAATGAATTAACCATGAAATCAGGCGCTCCCATTGCTCTGTTCGCGCCAGGAATACGAAGAAGTAGCCTAGCGCGTCGGTAGGCAATTCGGAAGATTGCCTTGCGCTCTCCAAGAGCGTCCACGCTTCTTCGTCGTTGGACAGATAGAGCTGCATCGCGGCTTGGGCAATCTTTGCCGTTAGCGAAGAAGCCGCGGATTCCAACGTATCGGCAAGCTCCGTTAGCCGCACGAGTTCCTCGGAAAATAGGGAAGACTCGCTGTCGAACGGATTGCGCCAGTAGCACCAAGTCGCAAGATAATGGTATAGGAAGTAGCGATTATCGTTTTTCTCGGCCAGCATCATCGTCCGCAAGTAAGAGAGCGTCCGGTCGACTAGCGATGCATTTTGCGGGTCGGCAGCGAGCTCGGAAGAGTCCATGATCGCCTGCACGATCGTTTCCTGCAAATCCGATGCGGCGTGATGCGTGTGGAAGGCGAGATAAGAATAGACGTATCCGGATTGGTCTTCGGGTTGCTGCGCAAGCTTCGACAGAACGAACAGCCTCGCATGCAGGTAAAAGAAGCTTTCGGTAGCTTGCGGAAGAGCGGGCTTGTACTTAAGAATCGATTCCATCGCGTCGTTCACGAATTGCGTATTTCTGGAGCTTTGCGTTAAGGGTTCGGTAATCTGATCGAATAATGCATGCCACTCATCCACGCTCATGGAAGCGATCCGTTTGGACTGTTCACGCAGTCGCGTCTCCCGTTCGACCGCTTTTTGCGCCGCAAGCTGCTTGGCTTGGTTATACGTTCTTGGAAAAGCGGAAGACTGGGACGACGATTTCATCGATGCAGCCGTCTTGGCGTTCACGAGCGAGTGAACCGGGCGGTTATGAAGGTCCGCGTACTTCAACAATGCCGCGAATTGGTGCTTGCAGTGGCTGTTGACGGGACAATCGCAGCGGCTTGCGCCGAAGTAGTCCAAATTAAGCTCCAGATGGTAAAGCTCCGAGCCTTCCACAATCGCTTTTACGATACTTGGGGCAGGAAGCGTCAGCTTGACGACGCGGCCTTGCTTATAATATTGGAATCCCCGGCTCAAGGTCACGTCGTCGAAATGCTCCGCCGCGTTCTGAACGAGAAGTTCCCACTGATTATCGTCTAATTGATAGGTCGTATCCATTCGCATAACCCCTAAACCTTATTCCATGTATTCGAATTGTATTATTATATCATGATCCTCCGCTCAATCACTCCTAGGGCGCTAGAACACCCGTTTTGGTTGTTGGTTCGTTGTCGCGGGATAAATATCGAGATAAATATACCTCTGATACAGGATTTTTATTAAATAATCCCCTTGTATGAGGATAAAATTTGATTCGCGCATTGCTTACCCTCTTAATTGAGGTGATGAGATGTCGGATTTTCTCAGGCTCGTAGGCGAGCAACTTAGGTTGATCATGAAAGCGAAGGGTTTAACCCAAGAAAAGGTTGCCGAAAGAAGCGGAATCAAGGTAACGAGAATATCGGATATCGAACGGGGCCAGACGAACGCTTCCTTGAAGACTTTGGAGAAAATCATCAATGCCCTCGAGATCGCGCCCAATGAGCTGTTCAATTTTCAGAAGCTGAATATGGCAGAGGGAATCGAAGATAAGCGGTTGATGGTCGAGATTCACAAGTCGTTATTGCTGGAAAGAGGGATCGATGACGTCAAGTACGTAATCGGATCCGCCAACAGTTATTTAAACGCGGTAGATGCCAAGAATCCAACAAAAAACCGTAGGAAAGACTAGGAGGCCGAAACGATTGAGTCTCGCGTTGCATTTGGCGTACCAGTTCATCCAGCATGAGCTCCATTCGCTTGCGCATACTCATCTTAGCGTCCGCATCCATAAAAGCAGCTTCATTATTTACTCCATAGAGTCGGATCAAATCGCGAATCGGGCGATATTGACGCCTTTTCCGGGTAACGAGTACGTGTTAAGCATCGCCAGTCCCCGGGGCAGATGGCAACTGATTCCTTACGCCGGACAGCTCTCCGAGCAGATGTCGATTTTGACCGGCAAGCTTGCCTTTTCTCTTACTCGGTGGCACTAAACCGGGTTGGGATTCGATTACATTTCTGTATATTTAGTTACGGTCGGGTTGTGTTATAATTACTTCATACGCCGATACGGAAGCACCGATGGTTGATGTTCATGGACGAGAAGTTGTCGGAGCAAAGATTAAAGGAGCTGATAGCCATGGATCCGGTTATCGGAAAAACAGAAGAACATTTGGAGTTGCTGAGTAGCGAAGATTCCGTTCGCGAGCTGGCGGAAGCAAGGGAAAACGCCCAGAGAGATTGGGTTTCCTCAATGTCCGGAAGCCGTGACGAAGGAATCGCTATCGGCAAAGCTGAAGGCAAAGCAGAAGGCAAAGCCGAAATGGTACTCAAACTGCTGTCCAAAGGGATGGATATCGCCTGGATTGCCGAGGTAAGCGGCATGACCGAGGAACGGATTCGTCGTCTCGCGGAATCTTCCAAACCTAATATCGAGGAATAACGCAAGAGCGCTCCCGGCCAATTCGGGGCGCTTTTTTTGCCGAATAGGCTCGACCCGTCCGAAACCGTACTTAACCCTTCGCGTAATACATGAGATAATACGAATAGAATCTAACTAGCCTAACTCAAGGAAGGGAAGTATAACTTTGAATAAATCTCGCAACCGATCGATTTGGACGGGGATCGGAGTGTTTCTGCTAGCGAAGTTCAAATGGGCGTTTGCTCTGCTGAAGTGGACGAAGTTCGGCGGTACATTCATAACGATGATGGTAAGCATGGGGGCTTATGCCGCGATTTATGGTTGGAAATTCGGCTTGGCTATCGTTTATTTGTTATTCGTGCACGAGATGGGACATATTATCGCTGCGAAACGCAAAGGCGTGAAGACGTCGCCGGCTTTCTTCATTCCGTTCGTTGGCGCGCTCATCTCTTTGAAGGAACGACCGAAGGACGCGGCAACCGAAGCTTACCTGGCCTACGGCGGGCCGCTTGCCGGCCTCATTTCGTTCTTGCCGGCCGTAGCGTTGTATCAGGCGACGGAGGATCCGTTCTGGGCGGTCGTTATTTTCGTGGGGGCGATGTTGAATTTGTTTAACCTGATTCCGGTCACTCCTCTTGACGGAGGCAGGATCGTTTCGGTTCTCTCCACGAAAATCTGGCTGATCGGACTGCTAATTCTAGGCGCGTTCGTCGTCATCTCGCCAAGCCCGATTCTTATTCTGATCGCGATCGTCGGCTTGTTCTCTTGGTGGAATCGCGGAAAAGAGGGCTATCGGAACGCCGTTTACGCGTACGAGAAACAGAAGCTGAGCGAATTTCGCGAGGAAATCTCGCGCTGGCCGAATTTAACGAGCACTTGGGAGCTCAAGCAAGCCCTGTCCGCGAAAGCCGCCGTCGCTCGAGAAGCTGCCCAGAAGGATACGGGGAGGTTGATTCCTTACCTGAACGACGAGGGCAGGATCGCCCGCGAACAAGTGAAGATGGACGAGCATTTCGCGAATCAGACACTGACGTTATTGCAGGAATGGGAGCATCAGCCGGTAGAATACGAAGAATCGGACCCGTCCCGCCCGATCCCGTCCCATTTGTTAACCGGGGCCATTCGGCATGCTGCCGATAGAATTTCGCTGCTGAACGAGGAATTGGAGCAAAACAGGGCGTATTATGAAGCCCCGGCATCTTTGAAATGGAAAGTGCTGGCTGCCTATTTGTTGTTGGCGGGCGCGCTTTCGCTATTCATGCTTTACGGCCATCGTTTGATGGAGCTATATCGCTAAGCGATCGGTTAGGGGACGAATCCCTCCACTAATGGTACAATGTACCAAGAGCGGCGTTAAGCTATACGGCCAGCATTCAGTCGACAGGGTGAACAGAGATGGAATTGATCAATTGCGGCAGATGCGGGAAGCTTCAAGTCCAACGACCGGATACGCTATGCTTGGATTGCCAGCAGATCTACATCGCCGAATCGCAAGCCGTCAAAGAGTATATCAAGCAGAACCCGGGTTCCTCGATGCTGGACGTCGTGAGAAATACGGGGTTATCTATTAAGAGGATCAACGAAATCGTTAGAGAATAGCGGCAAAAAGTGCCTGCGATTCTATTTTTGCCGATCAAACAGTAAAAACATCGAGGCTCCGAGAGGTTATTTTACCTCTTAGGAGCCTCGTTCGCGTTAGATTTGGCGGTCGTAACGATTGAACATCAGGTGGTAGAGCACCGCGGACAGCACCGCGACTCCCGCGAGCAGCCAGAACGTCCACTCGAAGCCGATGAGGCTCGCAAGCGGGATCGACAGCGGGGCGATCGTGCGGCCTAGCGTGAAGCGTAAGCTGGAAGCCGCGAAGTATTGGGCCCGCATATGATCGGGCGCGAGGCGGGATACGAAAGCTTGCTGCGGACCGGCCGACATAAGCTCTGCTAGCGTGAAGACGACAATCGCGGCGGAGAAGCCCCAGAACGTACTCATTTGGCCGAACATGGCGATTCCGATCCCGTAGAATAGCGCTCCTCCGATGAAAACGTAACGATCCCGGAAGCCGAGCATCCAGCGGGTTACGACGACGGTAAACAGCGCGACCAATAGGCCGTTCTCGGATACGATCAAACCGAAAAGCTTCTCGCCCGACAGTTGCCAGATCCAATCTCCGTAAGAGAATAGGGTCGTGAGCGGAACGGTTTCCTTCAAGAAGACAGGGAACAGCAAGTCGAGCTGCATGAAAGTCTGCGATAACAACACGCCGGCGATTATGAATAATAGAAACACGCGATCGGATGCGATCACCCGGTAATCGCGCAGTTGGTCGGTAAGGAAACGATGCCAAGGCTCCCCGTTCTTCTCGCGCGTTCGGTCGGCTATGTCGGCGGGGAGCGTCTCCCGAGTGCGACTGTTAAGCAATAAGGCAAGTCCAGCGCAGAAGACCGAGGCGGCGAGCAACACGGCGAACGGATAACCCAAGAAAAATGCCGATCCGATTAGCGGGCCGATGACGACGGCGATGTTCGCGGCCGTGTAGAAAATGGCGAACACGCCGGCTCGATGCTTTTCCGGCACGACGTCCGCAACCATCGCTTGGCTGGCCGGATAATAGAATGCGCCGGATATACTGGCCAAGCTGAATCCGGCGAACGCGACGATGGGAACGGGTAATAACGGGGACGAACCGAGCGCGAATATGCCATAGCCAATCGCTTGTCCGGATGCCGCGACGACCATCATCCGCTTGCGACCGAATCGATCGGCGCAGTAGCCGCCGGACAAGTTGGCGATGACGGATAAGATCTGGGACAGCATTAATAACGCTCCCGTCAGCCCTTTGCCGAACGATTCGGCGAAGAAAATCGACAAGAACGGAAAAAACGCCCACAAGATCACGTTAAACGAAAATTCGCCCGCGAGCCTTATTTTTAAATTAATATCCCAATCTTTTATTTTCATGGCGTGAATAACCTCTAGGTGTAAAGTATCCAACCATCTTACCGTCTATCCGATGCGCTCGGCAAGGTGCCATGGATGGCAAGTTTATGCTCCAACCAAAAAGGGATAGTCCGTCAAGGCCTTGAGCGGCCTCTGAAGGACTATCCCTTGCTTCGTTAGCTGAGCTATTGGCGAACGACCAGCTGATCTTTTATAGCGCGCCATTCTGCCAGATGGCGTTCAAGGTCGGCAACGAGCGTGTCCACGTCCCGGACGAATTGCTGCCTTTCAACCCCTTCGAGATGAGGCAGGTCGCTCGCGGCCAAGGCAACCGGCGTCGGCAAGGAAGAGAGCATTACGTTCAGCATCTCTTCGATCGGATTATAAGTTCCCGCATCGTCTTCTTCCCACTCCGTTTGTACGCCGATTCCCTCCATGCGCGTAAAAGGCTCCGGTGGTTTGTTGCGGGTTCTCGTGACGGCAGCGGCAGGGGAGGGCTCTGCTGGAGAGCCTGACGAAATGTCTGCCTGCTGGCGTTCCTTACTTGCCTGGTTGCCGTCGGCAACGGTCTCCTCCGGAGCCGCGACGCTCTTGGCGCGTTCCTTCTTATTGTGTTCGTGCGTGGACCACGTTTCCAGCAACTGCGGTCCGGTCTTGAACAGGAGCTTGCCCTTCGTGGCGTCGGAAATCTCCTTGTCCTTGAACAGCTTCGCGATGCGCTTCACGTCGGATACCGGCATCTCGTCCGATGCCATGACGAGCGCCAACGAATCGCGGTATTCCATCGGCAAGTCCTTAAGCGGCATCAGTTGATCTTCCGTGAGCATATCCTTGCGAATATCGGTGCCCCCGACGATGAGCTTCCGCACGGCCGGACTGAACTTCAGCAGATCCAGCTTGTTCTTGATGTAGGCTTCCGGTTTGCCCAGCTTGCTGGACATATATTTCGTCGAGCTGCTGAACTTCGGGTCGTTGAGCAGCTTATTGAACGCTTCGGCTTCTTCGATCGGAGAGAAACCTTCGCGAGTCAAATTTTCCGCGATCTGCTCGAGATAGATTTCCAACTCGTCCGTTACCGTAGAGACGATGCAAGGAATCGTTGGCCGGTTAAGCATGGAGCAAGCTTTGTATCGGCGGTTGCCGTAGATGATTTTGTACCGTCCGTCGCCCGTCGTGCGGACTTTAATCGGAGACAGAAGGCCGAGTTCTTCGATACTCTTCATTAATTCTTGCAGTTGCTCTTCTTGGAACTGATATCTAGGTTGATCTTTATCTTCATCGATGAGATGGGTAGGAATTTGGATAATGTCCATGAGGGTCTCCTATCGTTTGTGGTCGTGTAAGGACGCGCCATTGGGAACATATGTATTATATAACAGCACGCCATTCCTGGGAACCAAGGGAATCGCTGGCGGGGCGTCCGCTTATTAAATATTGATGTATGAATTGTATATATACTATGATGGTAGAATCGTAGAAATCGGAGGATGTGGGAAATTGAATCAACCTGTCATAAAAATGGCGGCGGACGTGCGTCCCAAAAGGTCGGGCGTGGCTTGGATCGTCATTCTGCTCGGATCTCTCTCGGCGTTCGGACCGTTATCTCTGGATTTGTATTTGCCGGCATTGCCCAAGCTGGCGGACAATTTGCATACGAGTTCATCTTACGCGCAATTAAGCTTGACGGCATGCATGATCGGCTTGTCGGTCGGACAACTTTTCGCCGGCGCATTAAGCGATTTTCGCGGACGAAGATCGCCTTTGCTGATCGGACTGTTCATTTATGCGATAGCATCGGTTTTGTGCGCTTTCAGTCCTTCGATCGAAGTGCTCGTGGCGTTACGTTTCGTTCAGGGCTTGGCCGGTTCGGCCGGCATCGTCATTTCCCGGGCCGTCGTTCGAGACATGTACTCCGGACCGGAGCTGACGAAGTTTTTCGCCATGCTCATGCTCGTTAACGGGGCAGCCCCGATCCTATCTCCCGTCGTCGGAGGACAATTGCTCAAGACGATGCCATGGGAAGGTTTGTTTATCGTGCTGGCGGGCTGGGGAGCGTTGACGCTCTTCGCCGTGTTGTTCGGTTTGCCGGAAACATTGCCCGTCCACAAACGGATGACCGGGGGATTACGACAGACGTTGTCCACGTTCCGCAAGTTGATCGGAGATCGTACGTTCATGGGGTATGCCCTTGCGCAAGCTTTAATAACCGCGGCAATGTTCGCCTATATCGCAGGTTCTCCTTTCGTGCTTCAGAACATATACGGCGTATCTCCCCAAATGTTCAGCTTGTTCTTCGCCATTAACGGCCTCGGAATCATTATTGCCGGACAAGTAACGGGAAGGCTGGCAAGTAGAGTCGGAGAGAAAAAACTATTTCTCTGCGGGCTGTCGATCGCGTCGGTCGGCGGTACGATGTTGCTGCTTATGATTATGCTCTCCGCAAGTTTGGCGGCGATCTTGATTCCGTTGTTCTTCGTCGTGGCGAGCGTCGGGATCGTGGGCTCGACCGGGTTTTCCTTGGCCATGCGCAATCACGGCCATGCGGCGGGGAGCGCGTCGGCACTGCTTGGACTGCTTGCCTTTTTGCTCGGCGGCGTGCTTGCGCCCGTCGTCGGGATTGCGGGCGGAGAGAATGCCCTTCCGATGGGAATCATAATCGCTTCGACGGATATCGGAGCGCTCGTCTGTTATTTCGTCATGATTAGAAGAAAGAAAGCAGGTGCCAACCAATGACGATACAATCCCAGCACGATGTCGATCAACTCCTGAAGATCGGCCGAATCGTCGCGTTAACGATCGAACGCATGAAACAAAGCGCCCGGCCAGGCATGACGACGAGAGAGCTCGATCTTATCGGGCAGGAAACGCTCGCCGAATTCGGCGCCGTGTCCGCGCCTATGAAAGACGTAAACTTCCCCGGATACACCTGCATTAGCGTAAACGAAGAGGTTGCGCACGGAATTCCCGGAGACCGGGTGTTTCGCGAGGGTGATCTCGTGAACGTCGACGTGTCCGCCGAACTGAACGGTTATTACGCGGATGCGGGTCAATCGTTCCAACTACCGCCGGTCACGGATCAAGTGAATCGCCTTTGCCAAGCGACGCATGACACGATGATGAAAGTGATTTCAAGCTTGAAGGCGGGCGTGAAGCTGAACGAAGTCGGTCGCATCATGCAGAACGAAGCGGCAAGAAACGGATTCAAGATCATCGAAAACCTTTGCAGCCACGGCGTCGGCAAAGGGCTTCACGAAGCGCCCTTCGAGATTTTGCCTTATTACGAGGCGCGGGACAAGAGAGTGTTGAAAGCCGGCCAAGTCATTACGATCGAGCCGTTCTTGTCCACTGGC
Organism: Cohnella endophytica; assembly: GCF_003628305.1. GTDB lineage: Bacteria > Bacillota > Bacilli > Paenibacillales > Paenibacillaceae > Cohnella > Cohnella endophytica. Next base: position 325,351 of record NZ_RBZM01000008.1, read on the forward strand.
GCGTCCTACGTTAACGAACAAGAGGACGGTTGGACGCTTATGGCTCCGGATGGAAGCCGTGTCGCCCAGTTCGAACACACGATCATTATCACGAACCACAAGCCTATCATCGTTACCGCGTGTTAACAATAGAGCGCAGGTCTCCGACAGGAGAGCCGGGCGCTCTTCTCTTTTCCCGACATCGGATGTAATATTATGGGACACCGTTCCAAGTACGAGGATACTTGCTTGTCCGAGCTATTATTGCTTTACTAGTTAAATAAAAGCATGAGTAACGATATCGAAAGAGGTTGAACATAGATGGCGGCTAAGCAAAAATATTACGTGGTATGGGTGGGAAGAAAACCCGGCGTGTACGCGAGCTGGGCGGATTGCCAGGAGCAGATCAATAAGTTCGACGAGGCGAAGTTCAAGTCTTACGAGACGAAGGCGGCAGCCGAGGTCGCTTACAAAGAAGGCTGGAAGAAACACTGGGGCAGCGGAAAAACGGCGGGCTCGGCAGGAAGCTTCAAGCCGAAGGCGATTGCCGCGGCTGTCGACTCGACCGAAGAGGTCGATTACGACAGTATTTCCGTCGACGTCGGCACGAACGGCAATCCGGGGCCGGTCGAGTATAAGGGCGTCGATACGCGGACGGGAGAAGTTATTTTCGCGAAGGGGCCGATCCGGAAAGGGACGAACAACCTCGGGGAGTTTCTCGCCATCGTTCACGGCTTGGCGTATCTGCAGAAGATCGGCAGCGACAAAACCGTGTACAGCGATTCGGTCAACGCGTTGAAATGGGTCAAACAGAAGGCGGTGTCTTCGACGCTGCCCAGGGACGAATCCACGCAGGAAATTTGGGACTTGGTCGACCGGGCTATCCACTGGCTGAAGACGAATTCCTACAAGAACAAAGTCGCGAAATGGCAAACGAAGCAATGGGGCGAGATCAAGGCCGATTACGGCCGCAAATAAACGCGATAAGCAGGGAATTAGAACAGGAGCCTTCGGCCGCGCAAGCGGTCGGGGGCTCTATTTGTTATCGCGCGAGATCGAATATTTTACTATTCTCTATCGATTTAACAAACAATGCCATTTTCCTTAATCCCACGGAAATAGTGAAGCTTTATTGTGAGTTTAGGCAGGAAACAACAAGAATAAAGACACATCCCACAATTTTTTGTCGCGCGAAGATTACGGGTACAAGGGATCTTACAAGATGGGGGAGAGGTAACGATGATCGGGAATCGGATGAAGAAACAATGGGCGGTGGCGTTAATCTTATCCTTGTTCGTGGCGCTTGTAGCCGCTTGCGGCGGAGCGAACGACAAGGGAAATCAGGCGACGGGTTCCAAGGAGCTAACGTTGTCCGAGATCGAAGCAAAGGCGAAGGAAGAAGGATCCGTCGTCAGCGTCGGAATGCCGGATTCGTGGGCCAACTGGAAAGACACGTGGGCGGATATGAAATCGAAATACGGGTTGGCGCATACCGACACGGATATGTCGAGCGCGGAAGAAATCGCCAAATTCGACGCGGAGAAAGACAAGCCTACGTCGGATATCGGAGATGTCGGAATCGCATTCGGTCCGGTCGCGATCTCCAAAGGCGTTACGCAGCCGTACAAGACTTCGCATTGGGACGAAATCCCGGCATGGGCGAAGGACGCGGACGGACACTGGGTCATCGGATATCAAGGGACGATCGCGTTCATGACGAATACGAAGCTGGTGCCCAATCCGCCCAAAAGCTGGGAAGACCTGAAGAACGGCAACTACAAAATCGTCGTGGGCGACGTTACGAAAGCGGCGCAAGCTCAGATGGCCGTGTTGGCCGCTTCGATCGCGCTCGGCGGGGACGAGAAAAATATCGAACCGGGTCTTGCTTTCTTCGAGGATCTGGCGAAAAAAGGCCGCATCGCCAACGTGGAAGCGACGCTTGCCAATATCGAAAAAGGCGAAGTCCAAGTGACGCTGCTGTGGGACTTCAACGCCCTTAACTATAGCGACCAACTGGGCAAAGACCAGTATACCGTAACGATTCCGAAAGAAGGCAGCGTCGTGAGCGGATATGCGACGATCATCAATAAGTTCGCTCCGCATCCGAACGCCGCCAAGCTGACCCGGGAATATATTCTCAGCGATGCGGGTCAGATCAATCTGGCCAAAGGTTACGCCAGACCGATCCGAGACAGCGTGAAGCTTCCGGACGACGTGCAGGCTAAGCTGCTGCCGAAGGAAGAGTACGCGAACGCTAAGCCGGTCGGCGATTACAAAGCTTGGGAAGAAACGGCGAAGTCGATTCCCGAGCAATGGCAAGAACGCGTCCTCGTTCATATCAACTAAATTTCAAGAACCGTCAACGTAACGACAACGGAGCGCCTTCGTCCTAGAGCCGAAGGCGCCCGTTTTATTCCAACCCGGGAGAGTGGCAGGCATGAAGAACAGGAATCGCTGGATGCTGCTCGGTTTGATTCCCTTCGCGGTCATGGTGCTGGCGTTCCAAGTCGCGCCGATCTTGTCCATGTTGATGGGGAGCTTCTCCAAGAGCGGCGGATCGGGGTTTACGTTCAAGCAATACGATAAAATCCTGCACAGCGCCTTTTATTTGCAAGCGATCAAGAACAGTTTTCTGATCTCCGCTTATTCCAGCATTGTCGGCATTATCGTCGGACTCCTCTGCGCGTATTCGATTACCCGTTTCTCGCCGAGAATCCGCGACAGGCTGCTGATGCTTTCGAATATGACTTCCAACTTCGCGGGAGTGCCGCTTGCATTCGCTTATATTATCCTTTTGGGCAACAACGGGGTGTTCACGCTGCTATTCAAGCAATGGGGCTGGAGCGTGTTCGCCGACTTCAATCTCTACAGCTGGACGGGGCTCGTGCTCGTATACGTGTATTTCCAGGTTCCTCTGGCCTTGCTGCTTCTATATCCTTCCTTTTACGGAATCCGGGATCAATGGAAGGAAGCGGCTTCCTTGCTGGGCGCTAACCGCTGGCAGTTCTGGAGATCGGTCGGCTTGCCGATGCTGACGCCCGCGATTTTCGGCACGCTAGGAATTTTGTTCGCCAACGCGATGGGGGCCTACGCGACGGCTTATGCGCTCGTCGGCGGCAACTATAACCTCCTTGCCATCCGAATCGGATCCTTGGTCGCGGGAGATATCGTCAATCAGCCGGAACTGGGCAACGCGCTTGCCGTTCTGCTGGCATTATCTACGCTGCTCGCCGTATTCCTGAACCACAAAATGACCAAGCGCTCGCTTGAATTTACTTCGGAATACAGGTCGAAGCCGAGCGCGAAACGTAGCCGCGGACGCCTCACGGGGACGAACGCGAACGCCGGAGCAAAGGAGGAAGCCGTATGACGACGCAACGGAAAGCGCGATGGCCGCATCGCGCGCTTATGCTGCTGCTCATGATTTATTTGCTGCTGCCTTTGCTCGGAACTTTCTTGTACGGGTTCGCCAAGGAATGGCAGACGACGATATTGCCTCAAGGGTGGACCCTCGAGTGGGTCGCGGGCATGTTCCAGGATGTGCGGTTTCTCGAAGCTTTGTGGACGTCTCTCTACTTGTGTTTAATCAGCGTAGGATTAAGTCTCGCCGTTATGCTGCCGGCCGTCTTCGTTATTACGGTCTATCTGCCGAAGTGGGAATCGTTCATGAAAGGGCTGGTCGTGCTGCCTTATGCCGTGCCCGGCGTCGTGGCGGCGGTCGGACTGATCCGAACGTATTCCTCCGGACCGATCGACCTGGCGGGAACCGCCTACTTGCTGATCGGAGCTTATTTCGTCGTTATTCTCCCTTATATGTACCAAGGGATCCGCAATAGTCTGCTCACGGTGTCCGCGGTCGAGCTGCTCCATGCGGCGGAACTGTTGGGAGCCAAGCGCATGAGGGCTTTCCTGACGGTTATTCTGCCTAACATCTGGCCGGGAATCATGATCTCGACGCTGCTTTCCTTCTCCGTCCTCTTCGGGGAGTTCGTGCTGACGAACATGTTGGTCGGCGGCCACATCCTGACGATCCAGGTGTATTTGTACCAAAGGGTGGCGGAGAGCGGGCATCTGGCTAGCGCGATCGCGATTACCTATTTCATCTTCATACTCGCTATATCGACGGTATGGATGAAGCTGGGCAAAAAGTTTAATGGGGAGGTGCGCGGATGAACGCATCGTACTTGGAGCTTCAAGGCATTCGTAAATTATTCGGCGATCAGCCCGTTCTGAACGACGTGGACCTCACGATTCGCGAGGGAGAGCTAGTCACGCTGCTCGGACCGTCCGGCTGCGGCAAAAGCACGCTGCTTCGCTGCATCGCGGGCTTGACCGAGCTGGACGGAGGACGAATCAGGCTGGGGCAGCAAGATCTGTCCAACCTTCCTCCCCGCAACCGGGAGGTTGGGATGGTATTCCAATCTTACGCGTTGTTCCCGAACCTGACCGTAGCCGACAATATCGAATACGGATTGAAGATGCGCGGCGTAGCCAAAAAAGAACGCATGCTTCGCTGCGAGGAATTGCTCGCGCTCGTCGATCTCGAGGATAAGCGGGGCGCGTACCCGCAGCATTTGTCCGGCGGACAGCAACAACGCGTCGCGCTGGCCAGGTCGCTTGCCGTTCAACCGAAGCTGCTGCTGCTCGACGAGCCGCTTAGCGCGTTGGACGCGAAAATTCGCAAAAACCTCAGAACGGAAATCCGCCAAATACAGAAGCGGTTGAAAATGACGACCATTTTCGTCACGCATGACCAAGAAGAGGCGCTTACGCTTTCCGATCGGATCTGCATCATGAACCATGGCCGCATCGTGCAGGACGGATCGCCGGAATCGATCTATTCGGCTCCGCGTACCGAATTCGTGGCCCGTTTTATCGGCAGCTATAACGTGCTATCCCGGGCGGAAGCTTCTCGCCTGTTCGGCGAAGGGATCGGCCAGGCGGATAGCTTCGCGTTGCGTCCCGAATCGGTAAAGCTGCTAATGGATCGATCCGACGCGGAAGAGCTGGCGGCAGCCCCTGCTAACGCGAGCAAGCGAACGATTGAGGGAACGATCGATTCGATCCATATTCTCGGGAACGTCATCCGCTACTTCGTTGACGCGGCGGGCATTCGGTTAACGATCGACAGATTAAACGACGGACGTTCCCTGCGAGCGAATGATCAAAGCGGGGTCCGTCTGGTGCTCGATCCTTCCCAGTTGCTGCAATTGGAGAAGGAAGGGGCTTAAAGATGTCGATCTCGTCCGAACGGAGAAAGAAGATTATTCTGGAGCATCTGAGGCTGGAGGGACAGGTAAAGGTGCCGGAGCTTTCGCGGCGCTGCGCCGTTTCCGAAGAGACGGTCCGCCGCGATCTGCTGCAGCTCGAGGGGGCGGGACTAGTGAAGCGGGTGTACGGCGGAGCGATCCTGGATAAGCCCGCGAATTACGAGCCTCCTTACCTGCATCGCCAGAAGGTCATGGCGGAGGAGAAGGCGTTGATCGGCGGCAAGGCGGCCGGATTGATCGCCTCCGGGGATACGATTGCCATCGATGTCGGCACGACGACGCTGGAGCTGGCCAAAGCGATCTCCAATCGGGAACGGCTAACCGTGCTCACCCATTCGATCGCGGTAGCTTATCATCTCATGCAGTCGCTGAACGAAGGGCGTTTCTCGGGCCAGATCATCGTGATCGGCGGTCAATTGAACCCGGAGCAGCAGTCGTTGACCGGCGCGATGGGAGAGCACATGATGGCCCAGTTCCGGGTGGATAAAGCTTTTATTTCCATCGGCGGCTTGTCCATGAACAGAGGCATAAGCGATTACGATCTGAACGAAACGATGCTGTCGCGGCGCATGGTCGAGGCCGCCTCGCAGACGATCGTCCTCGCGGACGAATCCAAGCTGGATAAAGAGGCCTTCGTTACGATCGCTCCGATACGTAATGTCAAGACGATCGTCAGCAACGTTGCCGCTCCCAAAGATTGGACCGCGGCATTGAAATCGAATCATATCCAATGGATCGAAGCCAGAGGAAAGGCGTGATACGGATGGAGCAAAAGAATGCATCCCGCAAGCTGATCGTGGTCGTATTGGACGGGCTTCGTTATGACGCGGCCCGCAGCTATTTAGGGTTCATGGAGCATCTCGTCGAACAGGAGGAGGTAACCTGTTACTCGGTCAAATCCGAGCTCCCAAGTCTATCTAGGCCGCTCTACGAAGTGTTGCTGACCGGAACGCCGGCGTTCGTCAACGGAATTACGGCAAACCACGTCGCGAGATTAAGCCATCAGCAAAGCGTGTTCCATCTTGCCGCGGAAGCGGGCTTGAAGACGGCTGCCGCGGCCTATCATTGGGTGAGCGAGCTGTACAATTCGGCTCCGTTTAATCCGGTACGGGATCGTCATCAGCATGACGAGAGCAAGCCGATCCAACATGGTCTCTTTTACTTCGAGGACCATTATCCGGACAGCCACCTTTTCGCGGACGCGGAGTTTCTGCGCTTAACCTACGATCCTCATTTTCTGTATATCCACTCGATGAATATCGACGACGCCGGCCATAAGTTCGGAGGGGAAAGCAAAGAGTACGAAGGCTCCGTTCGCATGGCGGACGCCATGCTGGCGACTTTGTTGCCGACATGGATCGCCGAAGGCTACGACGTCATCGTTACCTCGGACCATGGCATGAGCGCGAGCGGACAACACGGAGGAACGGCAATGGAGGAAAGAATGGTCCCTCTGTACCTTACGGGGGAACTTCTGGTCCCTTCGCGAAAAGGCGAGCCGATCGCCCAGCTTCAGATGGCCTCCATCATGTGCCGATATTTAGGAATCGATCCTTCGGTTGCGATGAAGCTGCAAGGAACGCCGCCTTTCGGACTCGATCGGACCGTGTCGCGGTGGGAGATGGACGATGAAGGTTGATCTGCATTTTCATCTGGAGGAAGGCCCGTATTCCTTGCGTTGGTTATCGCGGACGCTTCAGGCGCTTGCCTCGACCGATTCGGATATCGGGAACGGAAAGGCTATGCATGCTTCTCTCGGAAACGCAGAGGAGTTAACGGAGCATCTCAGTAAACGGATGCGTAATGGTTGCTTTAGCGAAGAATGGCTGGATCGGTATTTGACGGTCGGACGTTCGCGGGGAATCGGGTTGTTCGGCGTGGTCGACCATCTCTATCGCTTCCGGGAGTGTCGAAGTTATTACGAGAAGCATATGCTTCTGGACGATAGCGAGATCGGACGTTTGCAGGAAGCGTGGTTGAACCATGTTTGCGTCGCTTCGTTGGAGGAATACGTCGAGTTCGTCGTCAAGGCGAAGAAAACGCGCCCCGATCTGTTGCTCGGAGTGGAGGCGGATTTCTTCGAGGGAGGCGAGGAGGAGCTCGGATCATTGCTTCGGGGCTACGATTGGGATCATGTCATCGGGTCGGTCCACTTCATCGACGGTTGGGGCTTCGACAATCCGGACACGCAATCGCGTTTCGCGAAGTTGGAGCCTTTGGAAACCTATGGCCGGTATTACGGCTTGATGCGGCAAGCCTGCGAGTTCGGGCTGTTCGATATTCTCGCCCATCCGGACAATCTGAAGGTGTTCGGTTTCCGGCCTGCGGACGAGCGCGAACTGCTCCCGTTCTACAGGCAATTGGCGGAAGAGATGATCTTGAACCGCGTGGCCACGGAGATCAACACCGGGCTCGCTTACCGGTTTCCAGTAGCCGAAGCTTGTCCGAGTCCGCTGCTCTTGTCCGTGCTGGCAGAGCACGGCGTGCCGATCGCCCTCTCCTCCGATGCCCATTTCCCCGACGATATCGGCATGCTGCTGGATGAAGCCCGGGCGTCGGCCATCCGTGCCGGCTATAAAGAGTTAACCGTATTCGAAGGCCGACAAATGCGGCGGATACCGATTGGAAAGACGGAAGCGGATTAACGGACATAGAAAATCCCCCTTAAGCGGCGAGCGATTAGGCTACCGCGCCCAAGGGGGATTTTTATTACGCATGAAGAGAAACGATCGATTTAATTAATTGACCTTCGTAATGCGGTTTTCGACCTTCGCCGATATCGTGCCGTTCGCGGATTTGGATTTCAAATACGCGATCGTGGCGTCTAGATCGACCGGTCCGGCTTCGCGGTTCGTGCCTTGAATGAGCAACGTATAACCGTCGCCGCCGGTTGCCATGAAGTCGTTCACGACGATCGTGTAGGGTGCCGCATCGTCAAGCGCGGTACCGTCGGCTTTCTTGATCTCCACGATTTTCTCGCCGGCAGGCTTACTGTCGTCGTACTTGTAAGTAAAGCCCGAGATTTGGCCGATCTTCGTACCGGTTGCGCCCCATTGCTGGTTCATCAATTGTTTCATTTGAGCGCCGGTCAGCGTCATCTTCACGAGCACGTTGCCGAAGGGCTGAACGCTGAACATGTTGCCGTAAGTAACGTTGCCTTCCGGAAGATCGTTACGGACTCCGCCGGAGTTCATGAACGCGAAGTCCGTCTTCATCGCTTCGCGCATGCCGTCGGCGATCAGGTTGCCGAGCGCCGATTCGCCGGAGGCGTTGGCCGTGCGCGTAATCGCCGCATCGGTCTTGCCGACCGGAGCGTTCATGACCGGTGCGTTCAGATCTTGATAATCCTTGATCATTTGGGTAATTTCCGCATCCGGCGTAATGGCTTCGCGTTTGACGTCGACCACTTCGCCTTTTACGGAAATGACGTTCTGGGTCGCGCGATCGATGACCAGATCGACGTCGGAGAATGCCGTGCCGTACGAGTAGGCTTCAATGACGAGCTTGCCGTCGATCATCTTGTTCACGGCGCCGTGATTGTGCCCGGCGAAAATGACGTCCACGTCGTCGTCCACGCTGTTCGCCAGATCCACGACTTCGCCCGTCGGAGCGTCGCCTGTGCCTTCGAACGGATCGTGCGCGAGGATGACGATCGTATGAATGCCTTTGGCTTGCAGCTCCTTGACCGCCTTATTAACGGCAGGAGCTTGTTCGGTGAACGTGATGCCCTTGATGCTCTCCGCTTTGACGATCGAAGGCGTGATATTGGTCACTACCCCGATGAATCCAATCTTCGCGCCGCCTACCTCAAGGACCTTGTAGGCATCGAGAATTGGTTTGCCGTCCGCGCCGACAACGTTTGCCGCGACGTAAGGGAAGTTTGCCCCGGCGAAGTCCTTGCCCGTCTTCGGGTTTTTGCCGCCGTTGATCAAGCGCAGCGCTTCGGTTACGCCCTGATCGAATTCGTGGTTGCCGAGCGTACCGATGTCGAACCCGAGCCGGTTCAGGAAATCGATCGTCGGCTCGTCTTGAAGCAGGGCGGATACCGGAGCGCTCGCGCCCACCGCGTCTCCCGCATGCACGAGCAACGTGTTCGGGTTCGCGGCTTGGCGTTGCTTCAGGTAAGCTGCGAGATAATCCGCTCCGCCTAACGAAGATACGACTTTGCCGGTTGCGTCCTTCACGTCTTTCTTATAATCCAATTGCCCGTGGAAGTCGTTAATGCCCAGCAACTGCACGGAGATATCGCTGATTAGCGTATTTACGGCCTTCGCCGCTTCGGCACGAGTAGTGGACGCTTTAGGGACGAACTTCCCTGCGCCGCGTCCGCTCATGACGCCGCGATCGACGGCGACGTTCACGCCGGCTTTCGCCCATGCGCTGATCGAAGATCCGTCCGCGAACGCTTTACCCGCTTCGGCCGAAATGGCTTGTCCGGCTTTCAGCTTAAGCGCGCTGCTCGCCATGACTGCCATCTGTTCGCGGGTAATTGTGTCGTTCGGCGCGAACTTGCCGGGGGCAACGCCTTGAACCAAGCCGTTCTCGTTCGCCGCCGCGATCGTTGCCGCGTACCATGCGGTTGCGGGAACGTCCTTGAACGCGGCAGGCTTCTTCGCGGTTAATTTCAACGCTTTGACCAACAGGGTCGCGAACTCCGCGCGGGTGACGTTGGCGTTGGGATCGAAGATCGTATCCGTCTTGCCGGTGACGATCTGTTTCGCGGCGAGCGCGTTAATCGCCGAAGCTGCCCAATGCGCGGAAGGCACGTCGGAGAAGGTGCGGCTCAGATCCAAGGAGAAGATGCCGAAGCCTTTGTCGTCGACTTTGCCCAAGTAACGGATGTTTTCCGTAGCCTTGGCGTAATCCGCCGCTTTCGGAGAAGACGTAAACGTGACGTGCACGTCGCCTTGGATCGGCGCGATAGACCAGTTGTGATCGATCGAAGGGTTGATTTCCTTGTTGGCGCTAATATAGTCCATCAAGATTTGGCGGTTCTCGTCCGGCGCGTCGATGATGTACTTGCTGCCTTTGACGCCCGGGAAATTGCCGCCGCCGCTAGCGCGGTAATTGTTCGTCGCGATAATGAAATCTTGGTTCGGATCTACGGGTTTGCCTTTGTAACTAAGCTTGATAATCCGACTCGAAGTCGCGTCGTTGATCGTGCCGTCGATCTTGTACTTCGCGGGTTTGGTAACGTCTACTTGGTACGTCACGCCGTCGATGACGTCGAAGTTGTACACCTGGAACGAAGGGTTAAGCAGCGCTTGCTCTTCCGTCTTCGTCGGATCGATCCGGTTGAATTTTCCGGCCGACATCTCGAGCCATTCTTTGACGACCGAGCCTTTGACCAGAATCGCTTTAAGCGTGTTGTCGTAGAGATAGAGATCCCCGGCGCTCTTGATCGCGAGCGGTCCCGCTTGGATATCGGTGTATTCCTCGACTCCGTTGCGACCGGCTTTGAATGGAGCGCCGACGGACAAGACGGGAATATCCTTATATTGAGGCAGGTTTTGTTTGATGTAATTCTCGACGTAGAGCTTCTGCGCGGTCGTTACGATCTGGATGGACGGATCGTCCTGAACGAGCGCGAAGTAACTGTGGATCGGCTCCGTCGTCGTTCCGATCGGATTGTTCGCGTACTTGATCGTCGCTTCGTGATCCGCCTTGACGGCATCGACGATCGCTTGGTCGGGTTCCGCGAGCGACTTCTTGGCGACGCTATCGTAGATAGCTTTGGTAGAAGACTGGGAAGCGGCGACCTTCCATTTGCCGTCCTGTTTCTCGAGCGTGAGGTCGATGAGGCCGAGATTGCTGCCGCCGTAGCCGGATTGCACGGCAGGAACGCCGTTGATCGTGCCCTTGGCGTTGTCGACGCTCGCGTACACTGTGCCGGAGGCATCCTTGAACAAAGCGTCTAGCGATTTCTCGTCCGCGGCAGGGAACACCTTGTGGGTGTGGGAGAACGTGATCGCGTCGATACCCGGCACCTTGCTCAGCAAAGTAACGGCATCTTCCGCGTTCGTATCCGGCTGCGCGTTGCCGTTAAAGCCCGTGTGCGCCATGGCGATGACGATATCGGCGCCTTCCGCGCGCATCTTGGGCACGAATTTCTCGGCTGTCGCGGCAATGTCTTTGGCAATGACTTTGCCGTCCAGCCAGCTTTTGTCCCAGTTGATGATCTGCGGAGGAGTGAAGCCGATGACGCCGATCTTCAACGTTTGCTCTTGGCCGGATTCATCCGTTACTTTTTTCGAAATGATCGTATACGGCTCGAAGCGGTTGACGTCGTTGTCCGGGTTGCCGTCCTTGTCGTCTATGTACACGTTCGCGTTTACGTAGGGGAAGTTCGCGCCTTTCACGGCTAAATCCAAATAGTCGAGCCCGTAATTGAATTCATGATTGCCGAGGGTAGCAGCATCGTAGCCTAGCAGGTTCATGGCTTCGTACACGGGATGAATCTCGTCTCCCTTGATCGGGGCGACCACTGCCTTGTAAGTGCCGAGAGGCGTTCCTTGGATGAGATCCCCATTGTCTACGAGGAACGTGTTCTTCGCTTCCGCGCGCGCGGTTTTGATCAGGCTGGCCGTCTTGGCCAGTCCTACGGCGGTGGAGGAGGCGTCTTTGTAATAGTCGTAAGGCATGAGGTTTGCGTGAATGTCCGTCGTTTCCATTACTCTGAGCTTTACTGTGGAGCCTGCGTCGGCTGCCGCGGCGAACATGCCGTTGAACGGCATGGACAGCAAGGCGAGCGTCAGAGTCGAGACGGCCAACGTTCGCAGTGCCTTCTTCTTTTTCGGGTGCGTTTCGATCATCATTCCATCTTCCTCTCGCGTTAGGTATTCTAACATAAGTAGAATAGAGCATGTTCTATCGAACTTCTAGGGTAAGATTAGAAGTTTGATAGAATAACACCAATAATAATGGATATTTGGAAAAACAAACAAAGCAGGAAGTCCGAGTACTTGAGTAGGATAAAATGTCGCGCTCTCCGTCGAAGGTCATGCATGGGGACGGAGCGTTCCGAATGGCGAGAGTTAAAATGAGGAGGAATCCCGGGATTAAGGGAACCGTTTCATCGCCTCAACGAATTGCCAATGGCGAGGTCCTCGCGGTCAAATCGGCTCCCGTGGCCGAGAAAACCAACAATGGCGAGGCGCTCGCTTTGGCTATTGTCTAATAAACTAGCGATTAAATTTTGAAACAGGGGATGTCGGCGAAGGGGAAGGGAGGGGAGAGCATTATCGTTTCTTCGTTGTTTTGTTCTTTTCGTGAATGGTGTTTCTTTCCCAGAACACACCTTCGGAGTAGCCTTGGATCGAAGCGTCGCGGCTTGCTAGCTCGAGTCTTTTTTCCGCGAGGCAGCAGTAGGTCTCGTCGAGCTCGACGCCCACGTAACGGCGGTTAAGCTTCTTCGCGACGACGGAAGTCGTTCCCGCGCCGCCGAAGGGGTCGAACACGACGTCGTTCTCGTCGGAACTGGCGAGAATGAGCTTGGCGAGCAATTTCTCGGGCTTCTGGGTCGGATGGTCGGTGTTTTCGGGCATCGACCAGAAAGGGACCGTCAGGTCGGTCCATAAATTAGAAGGATGCGTCAGCCTGAATTTCCCGTCGTCCCCGTCGTTCCAATCTTTCGGATCGCCCTCGGCGGTTCGGTAAGGCGCGATGACCTTCCGTTTGACTTTGACGCGGTCGACGTAGAACTTGTAATCCGCGGACTTCGTGCAATGCCATATATCCTCGGAGGCGTTCTTCCAATTGGCAAGCGCTCCCCGGCCTTTTTCGCGTTCCCAGGTAATGCGGTTCAGGATATTGAAGTATTTCGAAGCGACCGCGTATATGGAGTGGCCGGAGCGCCAATCGCCGCAAATGTATACCGTCGCGTTAGGTTTCAAGATACGAACGAGCCGCGATAACCATTCGTCCATCCATTCCGAGTAACGGGCGGGATCCATTTGGTTAAAAGTGTGGCCGTTAAACGATTTGGTTAAATTGTAGGGAGGGTCGATGAATAGCAGGTCCACGAATTCGTCGGGCAAATAATCGAGCGCCTCGAATAGATCCTGGTGGATGGTGCGGTCGAGGATTCTCTCCGGCGTGATTCTCTCGGCTAACGTAATCAACTTGGCGCCGTAGGCCAATCTTTCGGATTCGTTCAGCGTGATTGTCCGGTTTCGTCCCGCCCGGCTCTTTTCCTTGTCTGACATCTGAACACCGCCCTGATGGATTAACTGCATGATAGATTCATTATAATAGAATCGCCTGCCGCTTTCACGGATCGATTATTGAACGTTTGGCGCATTCGCTTCGTCTATATGGAGTAGCTTCCTGCAGCTAACGATAGAGAACCCGCAGACCAGACGAGAGGATGATGCATAATGGAATCGACGAAACGTAAAATGGGAACGAAAAGCTTAATCGCGCTCGCGTGCGCGGCCGCCATCGCAGCGACTCCGTTATTTTCGCCCGCGCGGTATGCCAGTGCCGCGACGCCTTACAAGATCATTAATCAAGCAATCGAAGTTCAAGGGGCACGCAGCGATATTGCCGCGTTAAACGCCTATAACACGACCTACATCGCGATTCGCAGCCTGAACAAAAGCATCGGGCTGAATACGCAGTGGGACAAATCGAAAAATACGGTAACCGTAGAAGGACGCGGGCGCACCATCGTGTTCGATCTCGGCAAAGGGACCGCCTCGCTCAACGGGCAAGCCGATTACAGATTGATGCCGATCGTGCAGAACAATACGACTTACGTGCCCCTTCGTTACCTATTGGAGCAAATGGGCTACGGCGTCTCGTATGACGGGGCTTCGAAGCGGATCGGCATCGAAGCGATCGCGGAAAACGACCTGAAGATCTCGAATGTAACGATTAAAGAAGAGAAAGCCAAGAAGTCCATCGTCGTTAATTATCCGCAATTGTCGGGGGGCGCCAACGCGGATGCGGAGAAGAAAATCAACGCGTTGCTGAAATCGGAAGCCGAATCGAACTTGAAAGCCGGCCGGAAGTCGTTAGATGAAGCATTAGGAGACGGTACTTACGTTCCCGAGAATCCGCTTGCTTTCGAGGGGAGCTATACGATTACCTATAACGAGAAGGGAAAACTGAGTCTTTTCGTCGATTATTATATTTATACGGGCGGCGCACATGGCTCGGTAGCCCGTGTACCGTACACGTTCGATCTTTCGACGGGCGATCGGATCTCATTAAAGGAAGCCGCCGGGAACAACGCTAAATACGTCTCGATTATCAACTCGTATATTTTGGGCCAGATCAAAGCGCGCGGCATCGGATTGCTTACTCCGTTCAAAACGATCGAACCGGATCGCGATTATTTCCTGAAGCATAACGGAATCGTCGTTTATTTCGGACAATATGAATATACGCCTTATGCCGAAGGGATGCCGGAGTTCGAAGTTCCTTTCAAGAATTTCCAGTAGAAGACATGCAATTCTCCTCGTTCGTATCACATGAATATGACGTAATGGGCGCCGAAAACGGCGCCTATTTTTAAATTCAAAATCTGAAAGCGTTTTACCCGTGTTATTTTAAATAACATTGATGGAAATTTTCTATTGCCAAGCTTCATTGCCTCCTGCTAAACTTTGAATAAATTGGGTACGTACCTGGGAGGATGCGGAATGAGGAAAGTAGGATTAGGCGCAATAATCGCGAGCTTGGCGCTGGTGCTTGTTCTGTCGGGATGCGGCGCGAAGAACAAGGCTGCCGGCAACAAGGATGCCGCCGAGCCGGTGAAAGTGTACCGCTTCGCATCGGACGGTACTTATCCTCCGATGGAGAATATGGACAAGGACAAGCTCGTCGGCTTCGATATCGATTTCTTGGCCGCGGTCATGGAGGAAGCGGGACTGGAATACGAAGTCAAAAATCTCGGCTGGGATGCGCTGCTAGAAAGCGTCAAGCAAGGCAAGGAATACGATGCCGGCATCTCCTCGATCACGATCTCGGACGATCGCAAGAAAACTTACGATTTTACGATTCCTTATTTCGAATCCACGAATATGATCCTGACGAAGGAAGGCAGCGATATCAAGAGCGCGGCCGACCTGAAGGGCAAGAAGGTAGCCGTGCAAGGGGCGACGACCGGGGATAAGCTGATGACCGGAATTATGGGCGAAGGCAATAAGAACCTGAAACGTTTCGAGAGCAACGCGTTGGCGCTACTGGAGCTGTCCAGCAACGGGGTGGACGCGGTAGTGGCGGATATCGCCATCGTGAACGAATACGTGAAGAACAACCCGGGCAAGAAGTTCGTCGGCATTCTCGACAGAACCAACTTCGAATCGGAATATTACGGAATCGCCTTCCCTAAAGGAAGCGAGTTGAAGGAACTGCTTGATCCCGCGATCAAAACAGTGCTGGAGAGCGATACTTACAAGGAGATCTACGCGAAGTGGATCGGCGGGGAACCGGATATGACCACCTTGCTGAAGTCGGAATAGAGTAGCTCGGCAGGCATGCGTAATGACCACATTGCGCATGTTTTTTAACGATTGGGAAGCATGAGTGATCGAATTCCGAACGGATAGAGGGGAAACGGCGTGTCAGACTTCAATTTCGATATCATTTGGGGATATTTCCCGTTGTTCATGCGGGGGACGTTATATACGATCGGGATTTCGGTGTCCGGCATCGTGCTCGGATCGTTGCTTGGCCTGATTATCGCCATGTGCAACATGTCCCGCTTGTGGTTTCTGAAATACCCGGTGCAAGGCTATATCCATTTCTTCCGCGGGACTCCGCTAATGTTGCAAATTCTTATCGTGCATTTCGGAGTCGTCTACAGCATTCTGGGGACGACCAATGCGATTGTCGCCGCCATCACCGCGCTCGCGTTGAACGCGGCGGCCTACACGGCGGAGATCTTTCGGGCGGGCATTCAATCCATCGACAAGGGCCAATCGGAAGCGGCGTATTCTCTCGGCATGAAGAAATGGCAAGTGATGAGGTACGTCGTGTTGCCCCAAGCGACCAAACGGATGATCCCGGCGTTCGGCAACGAATTTATCGTGCTGATCAAGGACTCGTCCTTGGTCGCGGTCATCGCGGCCCCGGAGCTCATGTATTGGGCGAAGGCCGCGAACGCTCAGTACACGAGAGTTTGGGAACCGTACCTGACCGCGGCATGCATCTATCTCGCGCTGACGTACTCCTTGCACAAATTACTGCAATATATCGAAAGGAAAATGTGACGCCATGGAGCCGATCATCCAAGTCAAATCGCTCACAAAGTCCTATGGATCGAATACCGTCCTCGCCGATATCGAGTTGGAAATCGATCGCCGGGAGGTCGTCGTCGTAATCGGTCCGTCCGGTTCGGGCAAATCCACTTTCCTGAGGTGCCTGAATTTGCTAGAAAAGCCGAACGGGGGCGAGGTCCTCATCGAAGGACGCTCCCTAACGGGGAAGGGTACGAATATAGAGGAAATCCGCGCCGAAGTCGGAATGGTGTTCCAGAATTTTAATCTGTTCCCGCATATGAAGGTCATCGATAATATCGCCCTGGCTCCGGTAAAGGTGCGAAAGTGGTCGACCGAGCAAGCCCGCAAGAAAGCGATGGAGCTGCTATACAAGGTCGGTCTCACCGAGAAAGCCGAAGCCTATCCGGGCTCGCTCTCGGGCGGACAAGCCCAACGGGTGGCGATCGCGCGCGCTTTGGCCATGGAGCCGAAGATCATGCTTTTCGACGAGCCGACCTCGGCGCTCGATCCGGAGATGATCGGAGAGGTTCTTGCGGTCATGAAGGATTTGGCGCGCGAAGGCATGACGATGGTCGTCGTCACGCATGAGATGGGTTTCGCCCGCGAGGTCGGGGATCGCATCGTCTTCATGGAGCAAGGACGCGTTCTGGAGATCGCCAAGCCGGACGAGCTGTTCGACCATCCTAAGCACGAACGCACGAAGGAATTCCTATCGAAAATTTTGTAAAAAATTGTTCGGACGGGCTAGGTTCCTTATGCCCAACTACCTGTTTTTATAGTACAATTTTCCTATTGGGCTTAATAGGGAGATGCGTCGATCGTGTTTAATCTGATTTGGGGAAAATCGGACGAGGATAAAAGGGAGAACGCCCGAGTGATCGGGTTGTTCTTCTATTTGTTTTGCGTAGTTTCGGCATCGACGATCGGGAGGACTGCGGCGGATACGTTGTTCCTGTCGCGCTTCGATTCGTCCCAGCTTTCGTTTATGTATTTGCCGCAAGCGGCATCGCTCATTCTTGCGGGATTCTTGTTTCAGCGCTATGGCGGCAGGGTTCGCTTAGACCGTCTGATTCTTTTCCTGATCCCGGCGCTCTCTGTGCTTGTCGCGCTTAGCCGCGTCGGCGTCGGACTGGATTTCATCTGGGTATATCCCGTTATCTACGTCGGATACGACGTCATCAACTTCCTTATGATCGTATGCTTCTGGCAATTCGCATCTTCCGTGCTTGATCAGCGCAAAGTGAAGAAGACGATCCCGCTCGTCGGGAGCGGAGGCATCGTCGGGGGCATCGTCAGCGGTTTCGGCTTGAAGTTGATCGCTCCGCTCGTCGGAACGGCCAATCTCATTTTCTTCTACGCGGGACTTCAGGTGCTCGCCCTGCTCGCGGTCGTCCTGGTCCGGCGCATGAGCGCGAACGCGGAAGAGATGTTCGATGGTCCCAAGAAAGCGAAAGCTCCTTCCGGCAGCGGCGCCAAGGAGCCCGGTTCCGGACTGTTCAAGAACGTCCCCCATTTGAAATACGTGGCAATACTGTCCGCGGCTCTCGTCCTCTCGCTGACTTTCGTCGACTATCAGTTCAAGGTTATTTTGAGAGGCACGCTGCAAAACGACGCCTTGGCCGGATTCATGGGAAGCTTCTACGGATTCTCGGGATTATGCGCGCTAATCGTTCAGTTGTTCGTGGCGGGCAAGCTGGTTAGCCGGTTCGGCGTCATGACCTCGATTCTGGTATTCCCGCTTGCGTTGCTCGCAGGAAGTCTCGGCGTTCTCTTCGTACCCGTATTGGCAATGGCTATCGTCGTCAAGGGCAGCGACAAGGTGCTCGGGGATACGATTAATTCCTCCGTGAACCAACTGATCATGTTTCCGATTTCCCCGAAATGGCGGAATCGCTCCAAGAGCTTTCTAGATGGCGTTGTCCGTAACGGAGCCAAGGGCCTGGCGGCCATCAGCCTGATTATCCTCTCGCCGATCTTAAGCGCGAGAGAGTTCAGCTTTGTCGTGATCGGTCTGCTCGGAATCGGGATCTATGCGGCCGTTCGGGTAAAAGGCGCGTATTTGAAAATGCTCTTATCCACCTTGGAGGAGCGCGGCAACGATCTTCAAGAGGATGAGCTGGATTTGATGGATCCGGCCAGCCGGCAGTTGCTGATCGACGCGCTGGGTAGCCCGGACCGTCAGCAGGTACTTTACGCATTGCGGATTCTCGGCAACATGGGATCGTTCGACCTCGCTCCGTACGTTCCGACTCTGCTGCGTCATCCGTCCGCGGAGGTGGGCGTCGAGGCGCTGCTCTACGCGGAACGGACGAAGCCGGCGGGAATGGAAAAAGAGCTGTTGCCGATTCTAGACTCCGCGTCTTCGCACCCGAAAGTGATCTCGCAAGCGCTCATTACGCTTTCCGCGTACGCCAAGGAAGATCATCTTGAACGGATATCCGGCAAACTGGAAGCCGAAGATATCGAGATTCGCGCCGGGGCCATCGCCGGGCTGATCAAATATTACGGCATCGAAGGCATGTTCCGCGCCGTGGGTACTCTTAAAGCGCTGATCGAGAGCGCCAGCGAGGAGGAGCGGACGGCCATGGCCTCGCTCTTCGGCCGAATCGGCATCCGAGAGTTCTATAAGCCGCTTATCCCGTTGTTGCAAGATTCATCGGCGGATGTACAGAAGTGCGCGCTTCAGTCCGCCGGCAATCTGGGCGTGACCGAGCTGGTCGTCCATATCGTTCCCTTGCTGCAGGAAAGCCAGACCCGTCGCGAGGCGATCGAGGCTCTGGCCTCGTACGATGCCAAAGCGATCTTGCCGATGCTGGAGCCGTACCTGGACGGGGACAAGCCGTCCTTGCACGTCCCCAAAGTATTCGAGCGGATAGGAAATCAGGCCGCGTTCTCGCTCTTGTTCCGCAAATACGACGCGGTGAGTCACGGTATGCGGGACAAGCTGCTCGACGCGTTAGTCGGCATTAAGAACAAGGACATCAAGGCCGATTACAAGGAAATCGAACGATTGGCGCTCATGGAGCTCGATAGTTACGGGCGTTTCGCCGAACACAGCGCTTGGAACGCGGAGCATGCTAGAGACGAGGAAGTATTGGACGCGGCCGGCCAATCCCGTCTGACGATGATTAGAAGGGTCTTTCAACTGCTGGGGTTGGCTTATGATCCCAAAACGATCGATGCGGTATACGTCGGTTGGTCCGAAGGAGACGCGAGACGGCAAGCGAACGCCGCGGAGGTCATGGACCAGATGCTTCAGGGCGAGCTTCGGACGGAGTTGACCCGATGGATGCTGGCTCCTAGCGTTACGACTGCCAAAGGCGGCAAGACGAAGAGGGAGCAATTGGAATGGCTGTACGAGCATGGGGACGAAGGATTGCGGGAGGTAGCCCGGTATGCGATCTCCGAAGAAGAAACGGAAGCGGCGTCCGTACAATCCGCGGGAAGGGTCGGAAGCTACGCCGACGAAGCGGACGGGGATTTGCTGCGAGAGAGAATGTGGACGATGCGCGCGCTCAAGAAGGCCTCTTTGTTCGAAGGGTTTACGAGCAAGGATTTGCTCCCTATCGTTCGTTACTTGAAGCCGGTCGATGTTCCGGCGGGAGAATTCGTGTTCCAGGCGAAGGATCCCGGCGATTCGCTTTACCTAGTGAGAGAAGGAAGAGCGGGCGTGTACCGGAACGGAATCAAGGTGGACGAGAGAGAGGCGGGCGACAGCTTCGGCCAAACCGCCGTGCTGACGAGAAGGCTTCGCACGGCCGCCGTTCGAGCGGAAACGAATATGCGTTTATTGCGATTGGACTCTGCCGACTTCTACGAGGCATTATTCGATCGGACGGAGCTGGCGCTGGAAATGATGAAGAGATTATCTCGCAAGCTTCGCTCGGCGATGGCGAATCAAGCGCCAACGCAGCAGGGCGGAAAGGACGATTCGAGCGGGCGCTTCTCGGAAGCGGCGGCGACTGCCGAAACGACGGGCATCGCGAGCGAGCCGCATAATCAGGTCATTTTGCGACGCGTGCTTGTTCTTCAGAAAATCGAGCTGTTCGCCCACTTGTCGCAGGACGATTTCATACGTTTGGCCCATCGGGTCGAAGAGGTCGTATATGAGCCGGGAGAAGCGATCTGTCGCATGGATGAATACGGCGATACGATGTTCGGCATTATCGAGGGCGGCATTCGCGTGCATAGGGGGACGGAAACGCTGGCGGACCTCGGGGTCGGACAATGCTTCGGGGAGATGGCGATTATCGACAGCGGACCGCGCTCGGCGGACTGCACGGCCGTCGAACGAACCGTATTGCTTAGACTGCACCGCCATCAAGTCTTCTCCTTCTGTTTCCAGCAGATCGACGTGCTGAAAGGCATGGTCCGGGTGCTTGCGGATCGGCTGCGGGAAATTTCCTAATAACGAACATAGCGGATCACTCCCTGGAAGCCTCTTTGCTGGCGGCGGATTGTATAGGAATTGGAAAAAGTACATTTATTTCTCCGAATTCGGCAAACCGATGGTGTTTAATTGGATAAAGTACATGTATATCTTCCGTAGTGAGAAAAAAATAGCCGTCGAGGTGGAATTAAGTGAACTTCTTCCAACTAATACCTAAGTTTCGGAAAATCATTTCCTATTAGATGTATTTTTTCCAATTTACCCAGTTTGGATGAGGATGAGTCGCCAAAGCCTCTGACTTCTCATAACGCCAACAAACCCGTCAGAGATTGCCCCGACGGGTTTGCTTAATGTTACGTGTAACGTTTTTACTTAATGGTTTCAGGCTCCGGAGCATCCGCGCCGCGAGTGTCCACGGTTACTTTTGTCATGACCGGAGGCGTTTTCGGGCGATCGTTGGCGCCTGTCGGCACGGCAACGATCTCATTAACGACGTCCATGCCTTCGGTTACTTTACCGAAAGCGGCGTAAGCGCCATCGAGGTGAGGAGCGTCGGCGACCATAATGAAGAACTGGGAGCCTGCGCTATTCGGGTTTTGCGCGCGTGCCATGGAAAGTACGCCGGCCGTATGCTTCAGCTTGTTGTCGAAGCCGTTTTGCGTGAATTCTCCGGCGATCGAGTAGCCTGGGCCGCCCATTCCCGTGCCGTCCGGGTCTCCGCCTTGAATCATGAAGCCGGGGATGACGCGGTGGAAAATCGTTCCGTCGTAGAAGCCCTTTTTGACGAGGGAAATGAAGTTGTTGACGGTATTGGGCGCGACTTTCGGATAGAGCTCGACTTTGATCGTTTTGCCGCTATCCATTTCAATGGTGACGATCGGATTATCGCCGGAAGTATCTACATCGCTCACTTGGGAAGCCTCCTGTGTGGGTGCGGCACCGTTGCTGGTGGCCGACGCCTCTGAATTTGTTTTTTCCTTGCCTCCGCAGCCGGTAACGACGAGCAGCAGCGAGATCAGCGCGATAAAAGCAAGGGTCGTGCGTTTGCGTGCTACGTTCACTTTCGAATCCCCCTTGTCCTCTAAATCCCTCAGAAATTATATCATTTGCCCGTCGAGGAATCCACTCGGGGAGCTTTTCTAGTAGCGATCGATAGAGGGGGGAGGCGTCGCTAGCGTCGATTGTCCGTCGCTGCTGCCGTCCGGCATTCTCTTCAAAGCGGATTTTCGGATTTCCATGTGGGGAAAAATGGGAGTACAATAATAGGGAGAGTACGTTATCGGACCTAATACCGCTCCCTTTTTTCGAGGAGCAACATTCGTCGGAGGAACGCCCATGAAGCTCGTTTTTCACTACCTAGGGAAATACCGCGTTGCCGCCATCATGGCCGTTTTTCTCATGCTAGTCGAACTGACGGTCGAGTTGGCTCAGCCTCTGCTCATTTCCAAAATCATCGACCAAGGCATCGCCCGCGGGGATACGTCCATCGTGCTGTTATGGAGCGGGATTCTCGTCGGGGGATCGGTAATCGCGTTCGGCGCGGGCATTCTCAGCTCATTTTATGCCTCCCACGTAAGCCAGAGCGTCGGCTATGAGCTTCGCGAGGGCCTCTACGGCAAGATCCAGTCTTTCGCCTACGCGGTTTTTAACCGATTCCCTACCTCGTCCCTGATCACTCGCCTGACGAACGACGTTACGCAGGTGCAGGACACGATTTTCACGGGACTCCGATTTATGCTGCGTATGCCGCTTGTCGTCGTCGGGAGCGTGATCATGGCGCTCCTCGTGCATGTTCAGCTTGGGTTTCTGCTATTGCTTACCGTGCCCGTACTCGTCTGGTTCGTCATTTGGATGGTCAAAAAAGCCGCTCTCCTCTTTAGCAAGGTACAGCAAAGGCTCGATACGGTGAACGGGGTCATGCAGGAAAATCTAGGCGGCATGCGCCTCATTCGCGTATTCGTGCGCCGGCAGACGGAGGGCGTACGGTTCGCGCGAAGCAGCGGCGATCTCATGCAGACGACGACGTCGGCGATGCGGCTAACCGAGATGACGCAGCCGTTCATCGTGCTGATCATGAACGCGGGCATTATCGCCGTGCTCGCCTTCGGACATCTGGAGATTCACGCGGGCACCGCGACGACCGGCATCGTCGTCGCCATCGTCAACTATTCGCTGCGGACTTCTGGCGCGTTATCTACGCTGTCCATGCTCGTCTCGGCGTTCTCCCGCGCCCGGGCATCCGCGGATCGGATCGGCGCCGCTCTCGAAACGGACAGCGAAGCCGAGTCCGAGCACGCGTCGCGCGCGCCGGAAGGCGTCCGTGCCGGCGCGGTGGAATTCGATCGGGTAACGTTCCGGTATCCGAACACGCAGGCGGCGGCACTGGAGGACGTCAATTTCTCCGCGAAGCCGGGAGAGACCGTGGCCATTCTGGGCGCGACCGGATCGGGCAAGTCGTCGCTCATTCAGCTTATCGTGCGGCTCTACGAAGAGAACGAAGGCGCCGTTCGCATCGACGGACGCGCCGCCGGCGAGTGGAACGCGCGCCAGCTTCACGAGGCGATCGGCTACGTGCCGCAGGAGGTCGTGCTGTTCACCGGGACGATACGCGACAACATCGCCTGGGGACTGGACGACGTGCCGATGGAAAAAATCGAGGAAGCGGCCAGGCAAGCGCAGATTCACGAGACGATCGTCGGACTTCCGAACGGCTACGAGACGAAGCTAGGACAGCGGGGCATCAACCTGTCGGGCGGACAGAAGCAACGGATTTCGATCGCCAGGGCGCTCGTGCGCCGGCCGGCGATTTTGCTGCTCGACGATAGCACGAGCGCGCTGGATGTCCGAACGGAAGCCGCGCTGCTCGGCGAGCTCGAGAATATGCCTTGTACGACGTTCCTCGTGACGCAGAAGATAAGCTCGACCCTAAACGCGGACCTGATCCTGCTGCTTGACGACGGCCGCTTGATCGCCCAAGGCAATCATAAGCAATTGATGGAGAGCAGCTCGTTATACCGCCGCATCTACGCATCTCAGTTCGGGGAGGAGGATTCGCATGTGGGAAGCGCTACGTGAACCTTTCCGTTACCGGAAGCCGAAGATGGACTTAGCGTCGGAAGCCGTTAAATCGGTCGGACTCGGGGTTCGTCCCGGAGGAGGCCAGAGCAAGCGGCAAAAAGCGAAGGACTGGCAAGCGACGCTGAGGCGCATCTGGCATTATCTCGCGCACCGGCGGGGGCGGCTGAGTCTTGTGCTGGTCATGGTGCTGCTCAGCTCCGGATTCACTTTGCTCGGGCCGTATTTGATCGGCCGCGCGATCGATCATTATTTGAAAGGTCCCGGCGGAGCGGAGTGGGCTTGGTTCTTGGCCGGGCTCGCGGCGGTCTATGTCCTAGGATCCGTCGTCGGCTGGCTGCAAAATATTTGGATGATCGGCATCGCGCAGGAAACGGTGTACCGGATGAGGATGGATATGTTCACCCACCTTCATCGGCTGCCGATTCCCTTCTTCGCCAAGCGCCAGCGCGGGGAATTGATGAGCCGCATGACCAACGACATCGACAACGTCAGCTCGACCTTGAACAGCTCGGCGATCCAGGTGTTTTCGAGCGCGTTGATCCTTGTCGGCACGGTCGTCGTCATGCTGCTACTGAGCCCGTTGCTTACTTTGCTCACGTTCCTGGTCGTGCCGCTCATGATGGTCGGCATGCGCTGGATCACCCGCAGGACCGGAGTTCTGTTCAAGGAGCGCCAACGGAATCTGGGCGAGATTAACGGTTATATTGAGGAGACGCTGTCTGGGCAACGTTTGGTCAAGGCTTTTTCCCAGGAAGAGCGGGTCATCGGGGAGTTCGGCGAGCGCAACGCCAGGATCAGGCATTCCGGATTCTGGTCTCAGACGATCTCGGGCTTCATTCCGAAGGTCATGAACAGTCTCAATAACTTGAGCTTCGCGGTCATCGCGGGAGCGGGCGGCTTACTTGCTATCCGAGGAACGATTACCATCGGGGTTATCGTCGTGTTCGTCGAATACGCGAGACAGTTCACGAGGCCGCTGAACGATCTCGCGAACCAGTGGAACACGCTGCTGTCGGCGATCGCCGGCGCGGAGCGGGTGTTCGAGATTCTCGACGAGGACGTAGAGACGAAGGACGAGGGGGCGGCGAAGTCGCTCGATTCGATCAGGGGCGAGGTCGTCTTCTCGCACGTCTCGTTCTCGTACGACCCGGTCGAGGGGCAGCGGACGCTGAATGATATTAGCTTTACGGCGCGTCCCGGGGAGACGATCGCGATCATCGGGCCGACGGGGGCCGGCAAAACCTCGCTCATCCAATTGCTGTCCCGCTTCTACGAGGCGGAGGCGGATGGAGGACGGATAACGGTCGACGGGCACGATATTACGTCGATCCGCAGGGAAAGCTTGCGCTCGCATATGGCTTTCGTGCTGCAAGATTCGTTCTTGTTCGAAGGAACGATC
Organism: Cohnella endophytica; assembly: GCF_003628305.1. Taxonomy (GTDB): domain Bacteria; phylum Bacillota; class Bacilli; order Paenibacillales; family Paenibacillaceae; genus Cohnella; species Cohnella endophytica. Next base: position 350,692 of record NZ_RBZM01000008.1, read on the forward strand.
CGGGAGAACATCCGTTACGGCAAGCTGGATGCGACGGACGAACAGGTCGAAGCCGCGGCGAAGCTGGCGAACGCCCACTCGTTCATCGTGCGGCTACCCGGCGGGTATGATAAAATGCTGCAAGGAGACGGCAGCGGGATCAGCCAAGGGCAGAAGCAATTGCTCGCGATTGCCCGGGCCATTCTTGCCGATCCGGCGATCCTCGTGTTGGACGAGGCGACGAGCAGCATCGATACGGTGACGGAGATCAAAATCCAAGAAGGACTGCATCGGTTGATGGAAGGTCGTACGAGCTTCGTCATCGCGCATCGGCTCAACACGATCCGTCGAGCGGACCGGATTCTCGTGTTGAAGGACGGCCGGCTGGAGGAGAGCGGTTCCCATGAGGAGCTGCTGGAGAGGAAGGGCTTGTACAGCGATCTTTATCATGGGCATGTCCAGTTGAGCTAATGAGTGAAATTGAATGTTGAGAGTGAAAAGGGGCGTTTGGCAATGGAAAATTCGGCCGTCGAGGAAGCGAAAGTTACGGAGATCGCGGAGTGGATGTTCGCGGAAATGAAAAATAACGGCATTCTCCATCAAGAAGAAGCCGTGAATCATATTCGGAGCCATTATGGAGAGAGTTATGTCTACGTCAACGATAAGGGGCATACGTCGATCGACAAAGAAGTGAAGAAGGCGTTCAAGAAGCTGCACGGCGGCAAAGCGGCGTGGGATCGGGACGCCTTCTACTGGGGATGGACTTCGGCGATCAAAGCGTAGGTTAGCATTGCGGGCGAATCTGTGCGGCTAAAAGGCAGCCTATCCTTTTTTCGTAATGAGGACCGGAGTTGATGTCTTGATCTGGTCGTAGAGCCAGTGCACGTCTTTGTTGTGCATGCGAATACAGCCGGCGGATACGTATTTGCCGATCGAGTTCTCGTTGTTATTGCCGTGGATGCCGTAGGCGTAGGACGTCTTGCCGTTCAGGGTAACTTCAAGCCCCAGCCAACGGTCTCCTAGCGGATTTCTGGGATCGCCGCCTTTGATTTTTTCCTTGTAATAGGGGCGATTCTTGATTTTCTCATGAATGGTGAACAAGCCTTCCGGCGTATAGGAGGGCTTCTTTCCCGTGGCGACGGGGAACGATTTGACGAGCTTGCCTTCTTCGTAAAAATAGAGCTTGTTGGTCGATTTGTCGATGATGATAAATTGCTCCAACTCTGCGTACTTCGCGTACTTTTGCGTTAGTTGAATAGATGCCGTTGCTGCCTTCGCCGCTTCCGCGCTGGCGGCGAAGGCAGCAACGGTCAGTAACAAGCCGAGCAGCAGAATGCCGACCCGGCCCCATAACGATACTTTCATGAGCCAAGTTCCTCCCCCTATAGTCCTGTTCTCTATATATGCGACAGGTAGGGGGAATATGGTTGCGCGCTCGGATGCGACGGCATGGATGGCAAGAGAAGTTCCGGTCCGCGCCGCCCTAGCTATTTCTATTTCATCGTTTCCTCAGCTCGAAAAATTCGCAGTCCCTCCGGGAGTGGTAAGCAAGATCTCCGACTCCGGACTGAACGACCACCGTCTCCGCGTCATAGCGCACGATGATCCCGCCGTTGCCGATCATGTGATCGTTCTTGAAAACGCGCAAGGGGGCGTGGCGCTGCATCGCCTCCTCGAAATCCGGGTCGGTTAACAAACGTATGTTTAATGCCATTAGGGATGTGGGCTCCTTTTTCGGTCGCGCAAGCGGTTGCCGCTTCCTCGCGATAGGTGATGGAGTCCATTATAACGTTTCTAGGCGCCTCGCGGCGACGTTTATACGTAGCGGGTACGCGTCTGGGCGATCGTTTCGCCGATCTTGACTTCCAGCGCATAGATTTTCCGTTGCTGCTCCGCGATCTGCCGGGCAAGCACGACGAGCGTTCCGAGCGCGTCGAGCGTACCTTTGGTTTCGCTGTTCTTCGTTGCGAGCTTGAAGTTTTTCCATACGGGAGACAAGCTTGCGCGGGGAAGGGCGGCCGCGCTTCGTTGCGACTTCACTTGCACCTTGAGAGGTTCCGTGGCCGCAAGCGAGTCCCGGGCGGATTTGATCGTGGCGGAGGTCGCCTTTTTCGCTGCTTGCAGGGCCGCGTTTTTGACTCTGATGTCCTCGCGGGCATACTGGACGGGCAGCTTCATCGCGTCGGCTTGGGCGCGAAGCAGGGCGTTCAGGTTTTTGTTCTTGAGCGGTTTGGCCATCGCGATCTTCTTGTTAAGCTCGGCGTAGGTGTCGAACAGCGGTTGATAGCGGTTCTTGGCCTGCCGAACCTGGGTCTCTAGCTTGCCTAGCTTGTCCGCGTCGATATCCCGGATTTGCTTGCGCAAGGCTAGAATCGCCTCTTCATTACGGTAATGGAGCGCCTTGATCTTCGCTTCAAGCTCCTGGTCTTCTCTCAGCAACGCTCCCAGATCGGCGTACAGTCCTTTCAGCTTCGCGGCCGTTACGCTGTCCGCCTTGTCGACGGTCTTGTCGAACGCGGCTTGTACGGTTGCGGTCAGTTCCACTTCGGCCGCGGATACGACGGCGGCCGGGGAAGCGGCGGACAGGCCTACGCATAGGAGCGCGGCGACCAAGACGAAGCGGGCAAGCGTTGCGGGAGAGATTTCCGATTTTCTTTGCGGCATAACGAATTCCTCCTTAGGGTAGGTTGGGCAGGCGGCGCCGGACAACAAAAAAAGCACCTGCAAGTAAGGCCAACTTGGGCCTTATCTTACGGGTGCTTCCGACGTAAGTTTGGTAAAATTTAGTTGTGTCCGTTCACTATACTCGATGGTCGCGGATGGTGTCAAGGGGAGAGGAATGCACGAGACAGCATTCCTCTGCGGTTAAGCTTACGTTGATCTCGACGCGAAGCCGCTTCCTTCCGGGGAATGCTAAGCGGACGGATTTGACCGACGTCGTCTTCAGCGGCGGCCTTCATCGCGAGCCGGACGGCGGATCTATACGCAGGCACCGGCGACGCGGAAGCGCAGCGTATTACGATCGCCGATCCTTTTGTCCCATTCGAATAAAACCGAAGGAGATCTGATCATGAAAGCGTATCGATATGAACAAAACCCGCTCCTAACGCCTCTCGACGTAAAGCCGCATCATGCGGGCTTCGAAGTCATCGGCGCCTTTAATGCCGGAATCGCGACGTACGGCGGCGAGATTTTTATGCTGCTTCGAGTGGCGGAGCGCCCGATCAGCCCGAACCCGGGAATCGTGCTCGCGCCCGTCTACGATCCGGATAAGAACGGCGTCGAGCTCGTTGAAATCCGGAAGGACGACACCCGTTACGATTTCTCGGATCCCCGCGTTATCGTCGATGTCACGGTCGGCTCCGGCTTCGCTTACTTGACCTCGCTATCGTATATCCGAATCGCCCGAAGCAAGGACGGCCGCCGTTTCGCCGTGGACGATAAGCCGTTCGTCTATCCGTCCCAGCGCCTCGAGACGTTCGGCATCGAAGATCCCCGCGTGACGCAGATCGGGGATACGTATTACGTGTATTTCTCTGCCGTATCGCCGGTCGGGATCGGCGAATCGATGGTATCGACGAAGGATTTCGTGAACGTAACACATCATGGCATGATTTTCGGCCCGGACAACAAGGACGTCCTGATTTTCCCGGAGAAGGTGAACGGCAAGTACTACGCGCTGCACCGCCCGACGGTGAAGAGCGTCGGGTATCCGGAAATTTGGATCGCCGAGTCCGACAATCTGCTCTACTGGGGTAACCATAAGCATTTGGCGGGTTTGCGGGGTGACATGTGGGACAGCGCCCGGATCGGCGGCGGCGCGGTTCCTTTCCGGACGGAGAAAGGGTGGTTGGAACTCTACCACGGCGCCACGAAAGAGCATCGTTACTGCATGGGGGCACTGCTGCTCGACCTTGACGATCCGTCCAAGGTGATCGCTCGTTCCGGCGTTCCCGTGCTTGAACCTATTGCCGACTACGAAGCGAACGGATTTTTCGGCGGGGTGGTTTTCTCTTGCGGGGTAATCGTGGAAGGCGACGTGGTGAAAATGTATTATGGCGCGGCGGATACGTCGATGGCTTGCGCGGAGCTCAGCTTGCAAGACATTTTGGACGGGTTAGTCTACCTTTAAGAAGGGAGCCCGCTTACTGTTTAGAACAAAGCCATCTGCTCCTCGATCAACTCCGGCGCGTCGTTCTTGACGTTGCCGACGAGCGGCGACACCGGATACGCGCGCATCCGCGACGCTTCGTACGGCAAAAGAAGTCCCGTCAGCAGTCCGACGTCGTCGTTGCCGCGATCCAGCCAAGCCGCCTCGTCCTCCGGACGCAAAATTACCGGCATCCGATCGTGGATGCCGGCCATCAGGCTGTTCGGCGTCGTCGTGATGATCGTGCACGTGCTTATTTTGCGCCCGTCCGGCGCTTGCCATGTATCGTACAACGCGGCCATCGAGAAGACGGCCCCGTCCTTCATCGTAATCCGCATCGGCTGCTTCTCGTTCCCGCTCTTTTTCCACTCGTAGAACCCGTCTGCGGGCACGATTGCCCTTTTTCGCCGGATCAATCCCTTGAACGAAGCTTTCTCCAGAATTGTCTCCGCCCGCGCGTTGATCATCTTGCTGCCGATTTTGTCGTCCTTCGCCCAAGAAGGTACGAGTCCCCAGCGCAGCTCGCCGAGCCGGTTGTTCTCCCCATCGTTCACGACGGCCGGCACGGTCTGCATCGGGGCCAAGTTATAGCGCGGCGTACGGTAATAAGTGGTCGGCACCTCGCTTAAGTACCGCATCATTAGCTCTTCCATGGACACCACGATCGTATATCTTCCGCACATCGTACGTCCCTCCTAATGTTCTCAGTATAAAGGGAACGCGAACAAAAATAAACAAGAGCGGAACAACCCTCTCCCTCATGGCGGTAGCCGCTTACAATGCGCGGGCAGTCGCTCTATTTCGGACATGCCGAATAATTTGCCACTTGCACGGGAACAATTGTTCGTAATAAGATAAGAACAAATGTTCCTATTTGGGAGTGAAAAAACATGTCTCCTGAGCGTACGATTTTTTTGGTCGACGGCCAATCTTTTTACGCATCCGTGGAGAAAGCCGCCCATCCGGAGTATCGCGACAGACCGGTGGCGGTCGGGGACCCCGAGAGAAAGTCGGGAATTATTCTGGCGGCTTGCCCGCTGGCCAAATCGAAGGGAGTCACGACGGCGGAGAGAATAGGGGAAGCGCTCGTGAAATGCCCGGACCTGGTCGTCATCCGGCCGAGAATGCAACGTTATATTACGATATCGCTCTTGATCACGGAAATATTCGAGTCCATTACGGATCAAGTCGAGCCGTATTCGATCGACGAGCAGTTTCTGGACGTGACGGGATCCGTCGGAACGTTCGGTTCCCCGGACGAAATCGCCCGTTCTATCCAACAGCGCATCCAACTATCCACGGGCGTTTGGTCGAGGGTCGGGATCGGTCCGACGAAAATTCTCGCTAAGATGGCCACGGACAATTTTTCGAAAAAACGACCGGAGGGCATATTCCAATTGGATTATCGCAACATTGAAAACGAGCTGTGGCCGCTCCCCGTCCACCATATGTTCATGGTCGGATCCCGCATGACCAAGCATTTTATGTACATGGGGCTTCAGACGATCGGGGATATCGCGAGAATGCCGCTTGCCGATTTCAAGAAGCGGTTGAGGCAACGAATGGGCAAACAAAGCGACATTCAGGCGGAATATTATTGGCAGACGGCGCGGGGGATCGATCCGAGTCCGGTCGTGTCGTCCATTCGAGGCAACTTGAAGTCGGTTAGTCACGGCAAGGCACTGCGAAGCAGTCTTTACCGCAAATTGCCGGATATCGAAGTCGTGCTTCTGGAACTGGTCGTGGAGGTGTGCAGAAGGGCGCGAAGGCTCGGGTATCAAGGCCGGGTCGTGTCCGTTGGGGCCGCCGAGACGGACGGGGAACGGTCATCCGGCTTCGGGAGGCAAACGACTTTGCAGCATCCGACATCGCTCACGCACGAAGTCGCGGAGGCGGCCCGGAAGCTGTTCGAGGACAATTGGAAGGGACTCCCGGTCAGCCATCTCTATATCTCATTGACGCAACTCTCCGATGACAGCACGTATCAACTTACACTTTTCGAGGATCGGGCCGAGGCTTACGATATCGAGCGGGCCACCGATGGAATCAAGGATCGCTACGGAAGCGGCGCGATCATGCGCGCCTCGTCGCTGCTCGCTTCCGGCGTGGCCAAGGAACGGTCCGAGCAAATCGGGGGGCACTACAAATGACCAAACTGGACGGGAACGAACGCTGGAAATCGAAAATGCTATTGACCGAACACCAAGAACAATACCAGAATCGCCACAACAAAACGCTGACGGGAAGGGCGACTAACGAGGAGCTTACGATGATCCGCGACGTGATCATGTTCCCGCACATGCTGACGATGAGCGATAAGAGCCTTCAGGAAGTGAGAAGGACGCCTAATTTATATAAAAGGCTTTTCGAGCAAGCGGTCCAACTGATCATGAACAAGATTAGCAAGGATCTGTTCGCCCTCCGCCGAGAGCTGAAAAACCGCAACATCAAAGTGTTCGACGACGAGACGGCGGACGGGATCATCTACCATCGTTACGTTTGCCGGGGGTACGAGGATAAGTTCGGAATCGTCCGCGAGACTTTGCGCTCGGAGATCAGCGTACGGCTTGCCCAGTATGCCTCGTCGGTCTTCCATCCGGAATCGGAAGGGAATAAGCCGCCTTCTAAAGGGCACGATGCTCCATGAGAAAATAAGGGCCGTTGGGACCGGAACCTTCTTCTATAATTCGCCAGCCTTGGGAGCGATAGAAGGCGAGGGCTGCCTCGTTCTCGGAGATACACTTCAGAGTAAGCGCCGGAGGAGAGGGGAAAGCCTCGTAGCACGCGTGCAGCAACGCGGCTCCGACTCCTTGGCGGGCGCAATCGGGATGAACGTAGAGATGATGAATAAAATGATCCGGGACCCATATTCCCGCGAAGCCAAGGATACGCGAGTCCTTCTCGGCGACGAGCACGAGTTCGCCTTCGGAATCGCGGTCGAAATCCTCGGGTAGAAGCTGGGACTTGTCTAGCCAATGGAAGGTTTGAGCACGGGATTCCAAGTAAATGGTCCGCAATGACGCCAAGTCTCGCGCAACCGCCGGTCGAACGCTGAGCCCCGCCACTTACGGGGCCTCCGATTCGATCTCTTTGCACAACTCGGCCAGCTTGTTCATCGTTTTCCAATTGCGCACCGTCATGGCGACGCCCAGCTTCTGCAGGTTAACCGAGAGCTTGGAATCCAAGATGCTTTGGTGGAACAGCTGATAGATCTCGAGACCTTCGACGTGGTACTTGTCCTTCTCGTAAGTGCCTAATCGAGCTATGGCTTCGGGCTTCGGCAACTCCTCGAGCATGGCGACGTAGAGCACTTCCTTGCCGGGAGAGGCTTCCGCCGCCGCTCGTATCTCGTCTTCCGAGAAGGGAAGGCGAGCGATAATCCGATCGATGTCGGTTTGTTTTCTTAGAATGACGCGGATTCTGAAGCCGAACGTTTTCTCGATCGCGTTCTCGAGCCGTATACGCAACGGATCGGACTCCTCGTCGGAGACGAATAGCACGTTGCCGCTTTGGATGTAGGTACGCACTTTGTCCAAGCCAAGCCCTTCGAACATCGTCTTGAGCTCGGCCATCTTGATCTTATTGTTTCCGCCAACGTTAATTCCCCGCAACAATGCCATATAAATGGCCATGCTCCCACGCTCCCGAGTAGACTCTTTTTCTTCTATTTACCAGTATACCGCAAGGAATATGATATAATCGACCCTAATAGCGTTTAACTCGCGTGGGCCCGAATCAACCGCATGCAGGGCGAGCGCGAACCCAGTCGACCGCCGCGGAGGCCCTTCATGTACGAAAGACTACTGCCCCCTATTCAGACTTACGAAGCAAGAGACGGAAAATCGTTATGCTATCGCCATTACGAAGCGCAGTCGGACAAACTGCTCATCCTGCTGCACGGTATATCGGAAGACGGGCAATATCTCCATCCGCTAGCCGATTTTATAGCGAAGCGGAGGCTCGCTCAAGTCATCGTGCCCGATCTGCGAGGCTACGGGTTGCACCCGGTTCGCAGGGGCGACGTCGAATACGTCGGACAGCACGATCACGATATCGAAGATTTGACGCAGTGGCTGAAACGCCGCAACGTGAAATATAGAACGCTTGTCATGGGAGGACACTCCGGGGGTGGGGCGAACGTCATTCGTCTAGCTACCCACCGATTGGCGAAGGAAATAGGCGGCTATCTTCTTCTCGCACCCTCCATTCATCCGAAAGCGCCGATCAACCATGAGAAAGACCCATGGAGCGCGATTCAGCTTCGCAAGAACAGAATCGCGACTCTTAACGTGCTTAACGCGGTCGGTCTCCGGTACCTGAACGGCCTGGTCGTCATGTCGAACGACAAGCCGATCGCCGGCAGGCATGGCAGAGAGACGCTTGAGCTTAGCTATCGCCTGCTGATGTCCAGGACGACTAAGCGTAAGTACGAACGGAGCTTGCGGGCGATGACCCAGCCGACGCTCGTGCTCGTCGGGGAGAAAGAAGAAGTGTTCATCTCGGGACAATACGCGCCGCTCTTCGCCGAGTACAACCAAGCGAAGGTCGAGATGATCCTCGACGCCGACCACGACGGCATCCTCTCGAACGAAGATACCTTCAAGGAAGTGGAACGCTGGCTGTCGGGGCTGTAGCTTTGAATAAAGTAAGGTCCTCCCAGACCACTAATAAGCTCGCTGCCGCACGATTCGCCGAAATAAGGTCCTCCCAGACCACTAATAAGCTCGTCGTCGCACGATTCGCCGAAATAAGGTCCTTCCAGACCACTAATAAGCTCGTCGTCGCACGATTCGCCGAAATAAGGTCCTCCCAGACCACTAATAAGCTCGTCGTCGCACAATTCGCCGAAATAAGGTCCTCCCAGACCACTAATAAGCTCGCTGTCGCAGGTTTCGCCGAAATAAGGTCCTCCCAGACCACTAATAAGCTCGTCGTCGCACGATTCGCCGAAATAAGGTCCTCCCAGACCACTAATAAGCTCACCGTCGCACGATTCGCCGAAATAAGGTCCTCCCAGACCACTAATAAGCTCACCGTCGCACAATTCGCCGAAATAAGGTCCTCCCAGACCACTAATAAGCTCACCGTCGCACGATTCGCCGAAATAGGGTCCTCCCAGACCACTAATAAGCTCGTCGCCACACAATTCGTCGAAATAAGGTCCTCCCAGACCACTAATAAGCTCGTCGTCGCACGATTCGCCGAAGTAAGGTCCTTCCAGGTCCTTAATCGCTCTCGCCCTCGTCCCCTGCCTCAAACCGCCTAGTTGCTCTCTCCGTCCTGCCTTCGATGGGGCCATTTCTACTCGGATACTCGAATAAATCCCAGGAAGACGGCAAACCTACTTGCATCCCGATAACCTCTATGTTATTCTCTGTTTGAACGTTCATTCAAACCGTGAAACGCAAGCTACAAAACGCAAAACGCAAAACGCAAAACGCAAAACGCAAAACGCAAAACGCAAAACGCAAAACGCAAAACGCAAAACGCAAAACGCAAAACGCAAGCTACACAACCATTCAAACCGTATAACCATGAGTCCCATTCCATAAAATGCAGGGTGTGTGCCGATGACAGACGCAGACAAGAGAGACAGAATTATCGCGGCCGCTTACGAAGTGTTATCGGAGAAGGGCTACGACAAAGCCTCCACGAAGGAAATCGCGAACACGGCCGGAGTGGCGCAAGGGCTGATCAACTATTATTTCTCGAGCAAGGATCTGCTGTTCGCGGAAGTGTTCCGCAGGCAGACGATTAATTTTTGCGCTTCTTTCGACCATCTGATCGAGCCTAATCAATCGGAGCTTAATCCGGAAAGTATTTTGAAGCTGCTGGAAGTGTCCAAGAAGCGGGCGCTCGAGGAGCAGGACTGGTTCCGTCTGCGCCAAGAATTGTTCGCCATCGGATTGCGTAACGACGCGGCCCGCGAGACGTTAAGGGAAATGCTGCAGACGGAACGGCAGCATATTAGCGCCAGGGTCGCCGAAATTTCGGGTCTTCCGAGGAGCTTCACGGACGTGTTCGCTTCGATTTTTTACTCCGTTTTCGAAGGCTTGAGCTTGCAGAAAGTCGCGGATTCAACATTCGAGTACGACCAGGCTTACGCGATGGTAGCCGAGATGCTCGGCGCGTATTACGAGAAATTGAGCAAGCAGAGAGAATCGTGAAAGCGGCTCTTTCTTTTTTCCTTATTGTTTGAATGATCAAACAATATAGGGCATATATCATTAATGGATTCAAGGGGGACCAATGGAATCAAGGTATTAAGGCAATCAATAGAATCAAGGTACCAACGCAATCAAGGTATTATGGCAATCAAGGCACTAAGGTACCAACGCAATCATTCCATTAGGCGAAGAAACCCGGAAACAACAAACTTATAAAACAGAAAGACGGTGGAGAAGTATGCATGGCGTATTAAGAGGTTGGGGAAAAGCGCTGTACAAGTTGAGATGGGCGGTCGTGGCGTTATGGATCGTCTGCGCGTTGTTCGGAGGATATGCATTCGGCAAGCTTACGCCGCTGCTTAGCGGAGGAGGTTGGGCGGTTCCGAATTCGCAATCGTTGACGGCCGGCAAGCTGTTGGCGTCGGAGTTCGGCGGCAGGACGGCGAGTTCGATGACGCTGGTGATACGCGATCCGCAGCATGCGGTCGGAACTCCGGAGTACAAGGAAAAGCTGAAGCAGATCGTGGATCGCTTAAAGCAAGAAGAGGGCGTATCGGGAGTGTTCAGCGTTCTGGATGCGAGCGAAGGCATAGGGTCGGGGCTGGTCGGCAAGGATCCGAACCTTAGCATCGCGTTCGTGGACATGGACATGAAGCTGGATTTCGTCATTAATAAGGTGCCGGATTATCAGAAAAGGGTCAACGAGCAAGCGAAAGAGCTCGGGGTAGAAGGTTATCTGGTCGGCGAGGCGGCTTTCTGGGGAGAAAGCAGCGTCCAAAGCCAAGAAGGACTCGCCAAGGCCGAGATGATCGTGTTCCCGTTAATCGTCATTATTCTTCTCCTCGTGTTCCGTTCCGTCGTGGCGACGATTACCCCTCTCATCGTCACCATTGCTTCGGTGCTATCGGCGATGGGCATTATCTATCTTGTGGCACGGGAAGTCGAGCTGTCGGTATTCGTGACCAACTCGGCCATGATGCTGGGGCTAGGCGTGGGAATCGACTATTCGCTGTTCATCGTGAGCCGCTTCAAGGCCGAACTGGCGAGACCGGGCAATACGAAGCAGGAAGCGATCGCGAAGACGCTGGAGACGGCGGGCCACACCGTGTTCTTCTCGGCGATTACCGTTATCGCCGCGTTGTCCGCGTTGTTCATCGTACCCTTGAACGCGATCAAAGCGATCGCCTTTGGAGGCATCGCCGTCGTAATCGTGGCGGGCTTGACCAGCCTAACGTTGCTACCCGCGGTTCTCGTCATTCTCGGGGCACGCATCAATAAAGGAAGCTTGCCGTTCCTGCGTCCTCGCGAGAGCGGGAAAACGAGCGGCTGGAAAAGATGGACGAACGCGATCATGCGCCGTCCGGTGTTCTTCCTGATCGTAACCCTCGTCATTCTTGGCGCGCTCGCCGCGCCGGCGGTGAACATGAAGCTGGATTCGCCGGACATTCGTACGTTGCCTGGGGATACGGCGGTACGCCAAGGCTTCACTAGGATGGAAAATTCATTCGGTATCGGCGCGTCCAACCAGGTCAGCGTCGTGCTGCATAACGAGAAGGGCGACCTCGGTTCCCCGGAAGCGGTGTCCAAGATCGTCGCGCTGCAAGCCGAGATCGGCAAGCAAGCCCACGTCTTGGGCGTGACGTCCTTCGCTTCGTTCTTCCCGGGGATGGAAGCTGCCCAAGTATCCGGCGTGTTGCAAGCGGGTAAAGGCGCGCTCCCCGGCGACGTCAGCTTTATGGTCGACAGATATATGAGCGAAGACCGGCATACCGGATTGCTCGAAGTGACGTTGGATGAATACGGATCGAGCGATGCGAGCCGGGACGTCGTGAAGCATCTGCGGGACTCGGTGCTCCCGGGTTTCGGTCTGCCGGAAGGAACATCTTTCAGCATCGGCGGGGAGACGATGGCCGGTCTGGAAACGTCCAAAGCGATTAACGATAGCTTGCTTCCGGCGCTCGGAATCATGCTCGTGCTCATCTTCCTGATTCTCGTGCTTACGTTCCGAAGCATTCTGCTACCGCTCAAGGCGATCGTCTTGAATTTGTTCTCGGTAGCGGCGACTTACGGCATTCTCGTGCTCGTATTCGCGCTAGGTTACGGTTCGCAATTGTTCGACGTGGAATCCAACGGCTACATCATCCACTTCGTTCCGGTCTTGTTGCTCGCGTTGCTGTTCGGATTGAGCACCGATTACGAGGTGTTCTTGGTCAGCAGGGTGAAGGAGGAATACGACCGGACCGGGGCGCACGAAGATAGCATCGCCGAAGGGATGGAGAAGACTGGACCGCTCATTACGGGCGCCGCAGTCCTGATGGTCGCGGTGTTCGCGGGCTTCGCGTTCTCCGGCGTTCTGCCGATCCAGATGCTCGGCTTCGGCATGGCGGTTGCGATCGCGCTCGATTCCACGGTCATCCGGATGCTGCTCGTACCGGTCACGATGAAGCTTCTCGGACGCGCCAGCTGGTGGTTTCCTGGACGGAGCGGAGGAGAACGTTCTCCGGATTCGCGCAATCGGAGTGATAAATCTATCCAGGCCGGGAATAAAGTGATAGAGTAAGGCAAACAACGCGATCTGGCTGGCAATCGGATGGGAGGCCGCCGTACATGATAGCAGCAATATTAGTTGGGATCGTAGTCGCGGAGCATGTGTATATCATGATCATGGAGATGTTTCTTTGGACGTCCCCGGGTACGCGCAAGCGGTTCGGAACTACCTCCGGCTTCGCGAAGGAATCCAGATCTCTCGCCGCGAACCAAGGGCTTTATAACGGTTTTCTTGCAGCAGGGCTGCTATGGGGCTTAATGCATCCGAATTCTTCGACCGGGTATCAGATCCAGACGTTTTTCCTGATTTGCGTTCTGGTCGCCGCTCTCTACGGAGGCTGGTCCGTTAAGCGTTCCATCCTCTACGTGCAAGGCATTCCGGCCGCCGTGGCGCTGCTCGCGGTCATGCTGACCTGGTAGGCTATAAGAAATTAAAAAACTCATCTTATCTCTCTTCGTCGGGGAGATAGGATGAGTTTTTTTGTTTTGGGGGATGTGACGACGAACAATTTGGCGGAAAAATACCGAATGTTGGCCCGCGCATGCGATGAAACACATCTTAGCGCCGACGATCCGCATAGGTATCGTAGCTTCGCCGATCCCAAGACTGGATCATCGCGTACCCTCCCCAGAAGGCGATAACGAGCATGAGAAGATGCACGGACAAACCGATGCCGCTAGACCACGTGAAGAACGCGCTCCCCACGTACAGCCACCAGAATAAAGGCGGCAATTGCGCGGCGACGAGCAGCAATATCGAGAACAGGGCTAACCCCCAGACTAGGCGCTTGAACAAGACCGAACGCGATGTCCGCATGAGGAACGAACCGGCGAAAATACCGACCCCTCCGTACACGGAATAGGCGGCCCACAGCTTTACGGCCAGCTCCTCGTCGGTAATCTCGTGGCCCAGTCCCGCTATTATCGATGGAGTATGGAAGAAAGACGGCATATACAGCGCGCCGATCAGAACGGACAGAATGGAAGCGACGCGGATTAACGAGACGCTGCTGAGTCGAAAGATTACCATGCGAGGTCACTCCTATTAACAAGGTTGTACCCATAGACGCATCGAAAGAGAGGATTGTTACGGTTTTCGGAGGCATTAACGGCATGTAGATTTTGCTAATGCGGATATTGTGCCCCATTCGTCGAATGGCATTCGGGACAGCCTGAAAAGGTATGATATACTGGAGCCAAACTTTTAAGGAATCGTTACGATCAGGGGTGTGCTAGAAGCATGAGAATTCGTATCTTGGTGGCGGACGACGATCCTTCGATCAGGGAACTGCTGCGTTTTGCGCTAAGCAAAGAGGGCTATGTCGTGCTTGAAGCGGAAGACGGGAAGACGGCGTCCCGCCTATGCGAGAACGAGCAGGTTCATTTGGCGATCGTCGACGTGATGATGCCCGGCAAGGACGGGCTCGAGCTATGCCGCGAGATTCGCGAGCATTACGACATCCCGGTAATCATGCTGACCGCGAAAGATCAACTGGAGGACAAGGAGCAAGGTTATCTGGCTGGAACGGACGACTACATGGTGAAGCCGTTCGAACCGAAGGAGCTGCTTTTCCGCATCAAAGCCTTATTAAGGCGCTACCGGATTGCATCATCGGAAGTGATCCGTTTGGGCAGCGTCAGCATCGATCGGAAGGGCTACGAGATCCGAGTCGGCGAGGACGGACAGCTCATAACGATTCCGTTAAGGGAATTCGAGCTGCTCTCCCAGCTGGCTAGTCACCCCGGCCGAATCTATACGCGGGAACAATTGATCCAGTTGATCTGGGGCGCGGATTACGCGGGGGACAGCCGAACGGTCGACGTCCACGTCAAAAGGCTGCGAGAGCGATTCGTGGATCAGCAAAAGGATTTCGTGCTGACGACGATTCGCGGACTCGGGTACAAGCTAGAGGTGACGGAACAGTGAGGACGTTATACGTAAGGATCGTCTTGACGTTCATGGCTATCGCCTTCGTAAGCGGAATCGTCGGCGTGCTCTTGACGAGCTTGTATTACGAGGATCAGATGAAGTCGATCAACGAACGCAAAATTCTCGACATGGGGCAAAGCATTAGCCGACTGTACGAGAAAGAACCGGCGATTAACCTCGACGCTTATTTGCAAGGGATCGCGGAGCTCGGTTTTCAGATTTACGCGGTCGACGACAGGGGAGAGGGCAAAGCTTACGGTGCTCCTTTTAAGCACGGGAAGCTGGACAACGCGACGATACAGGCCGTGCTGGGCGGAGAAATCTACCATGGGATGAAGGAAGAGAACGCGCGGTTAAAGCTGGTATCTTTCTTCGAGAACAGTATCCGCAATACGGTGGGCATTCCTCTGAGCACGCAGGAAGGAAGTGTCGCCTTGTTCGTTCGGCCCGACCTGGAGAAGCAGATCGGCGAGATCCGCGTAATCGTGGCCGTGCTGCTTGGATTTACTTTCGTAACGAGTCTCGTTCTGATCGTCGTGCTGACCCGATATATCGTAAAACCCCTTAACGTTCTGAAGCAGGCGACGCAACGGATCGTGCAGGGGAAATTCGACGTCGATTTGGAGTCGTCCCGGGGAAGAAAGGACGAGATCGGCGAGCTTGCCCGCCATTTCGCTCACATGGCCCGCTCCGTCGGACAGTTGGATCGGATGAGGCAAGACTTCGTGGCGAACGTCTCCCATGAATTCCAATCTCCGTTGACTTCGATTCAAGGCTTTGCTCGCACAATGTTGGATAAGGAAGCGACTCCGGAGCAGTCCGAGCAGTATTTGGAGATCATCGAGCGCGAGAGCAAGCGATTGTCCGCGTTAAGCAAGCAATTGTTGAAGCTTGCGGCGCTAGAGCAGGAGGATCAGAAACTGCAATACGTCGCATTCCGTTTAGACGAGCAGATTCGCGAAATTCTGATTACGCTAGAATGGCAATGGGCCGAGAAAAAGCTGAACCTAGAACTCGATTTGCCCGAAGTTACGGTTAGCGCGGACTCGAATTTACTGCACGAGGTGTGGCTTAACCTTCTGGCTAACGCGATCCATTATACGGAGTCGGGCGGCACGATCGGCGTCTCGATCAGGGAAGAGGAGCGGTCGCTCGTCGTCGAAATCAGCGATACGGGCATCGGCATCGAGGAGTCGGAGCTATCCCAAGTGTTCGAAAGGTTCCATAAGGCCGACAAAGCGAGGAACCGCGCTTCGTCCGGCAGCGGCTTAGGCCTCTCCATCGTCAGCATTATCGTTTCCTTGCACGGAGGCACCGTCGAAGCGCGCAGCAAAGTCGGCAAAGGATCGACGTTCGCCGTTCGTCTTCCGCGATAGTAATGTTCCGTTTACCGTCCGTTCATGAACCCGCCGGATTATTGCCTATGCCGATTGGTCGTCACCCCCTAATTGACAATAGGATGTCGCCAAGTTAATGTTAAACTTAAAGTTAGCGATATTACTTCATTTTCAAAGGTTAATTTACTTTATCGATAACCTATTTCTTTTCTGCTTAACATGGACTGCTTGTTGAATGTCGGAGGGAAGACGACCAGATGGAACAGAACGTTACGATGCGGGATATCGCCTTTAAGCTCGGGGTGAGCAGTGTTACGGTTTCTAAAGCCATTAACGGTAAAGAAGGCGTAAGCCATGAATTGAGGGAGAAAATCAAAGGGCTTGCGACGGAAATGGGTTATCGTTTCAATACGACGGCACGATCGATGAAGGAAGGTTTGTCCTACAACATAGGGGTCATCATTCCGGAGCGGTTTACCGGCGTTACGCAGGCTTTTTACATGCAGTTCTATCAGGCGTTGGCGAAGGTGATGGACGAACACGGCTATTCCGGAATCATGCATATTTTAAGCGTGGACGATGAAGAACAACGCGTGCTTCCACGAGTTTATCTGGAGAAAAAAGTAGACGGCTTCATCATTCTCGGGCAATTGAGCCGCGAGTACATCGACATGTTCGTCAAAACCGATACGCCTTTAGTGTTCCTTGATTTTTATAACGACCAGCCGGATGCCGATTGCGTCATTACGGATAATTTCTACGGAGTGTACGACTTAACGAATTATTTAATTCAATTAGGCCATCGGAAAATCGCCTTTGTCGGGAACGTTAGGGCGACCAGCAGCATATTGGACCGCTATCTAGGGTATTACAAATCGATGCTGGAGCACGGTGTCGAGATGAACGAAGAGTACCTGATCAACGATCGGGACGAGAAGGGGCATTACGTTGAATTGGTCGTTCCGGAACCGCCGCCGACGGCGTTCGTGTGCAACTGCGACCAAGTCGCTTATCACCTGGTTTCGACATTGCGGGAAAAAGGATACAGCGTACCCGAAGACTGCTCGGTCGTAGGCTTCGACAACGATATTTTCGCCACGTTAACCCAACCGAACCTAACGACGATGGAAGTGAATATGACGGAGATGGCGAAAACGTCGGTATCGATGATCATTAAAAAAATCAAAAACCGAAAGATCGGCCATGGGCGGATATCGGTTAAAGCCAAGATCATCTATCGCGACTCGGTAAAGGATTTGCGATAACTTAAAATTACAAGTCTTGTCGAAGGCGAGTTGGCGCGAAAGCGCAGGCTCGCCTTTTTTGTCGACCTAAATAACGACAATAAAAAGGGTTGACGTGTAAGCGCAAACATTTTATACTCTGCTTGTTACTTTATCGATAAACTAATTTTAGTTAAAGGGGGAAATTAGAAATGATGAAAAAAGCATTAAGCATGAGCTTGTTTATTGTTCTTTTGGCGGGATTACTCTCGGGTTGCAGCGGCAATAAAAACAATGACAATGCCGGGAATACCGCTAGCGCTACCCCAAGCGGCAGTTCGAGCGCGGAAAGCGGCGATACGCCGGAAAGCAGTTCTGCCGAACCGGCGCTGAGCGGTTCGATTACGGTTCTGACGCAACGCACGGACATCGTCGACATCTTGCAGAAGGAGTTTACGGATGAGTTCAATAAAGCTTACCCGGACATCAAAGTGAAATGGGAAGCAGTCCAAGACTACGAGAACAATATCAAGATTCGGATGAACACGGAAGATTACGGCGACGTGCTGCTCATCCCGAACAACGTCGAGCCGAAAGACTTCCCGAATTTCTTCGAACCTCTCGGCGACTACGAAGCCGATAAATCCAAATACTCTCAAATCGACGCGCACCGTTTCGAAGGGAAATATTACGGCATCCCGATGGCCATAAATACGCTCGGCATCGTATACAACAAGAAAGTGTTCAGCGACGCCGGCGTTACGTCGGTGCCGAAGACGCCTTCCGAATTCCTTGCCGCGATGCAGAAAATCAAAGACAATACGAAGGCGATTCCGCTCTACACGAACTATAAAGACGATTGGACGTTAAGCCAGTGGTCCGATTATTTGCAACCTGCAGCCGGAGATCCGGACTATCCCAACATCGGCGTGCTGCAAGATCCGCATCCTTGGGCGGCGGGCAAGCCGTTTAACGATATTTTCAAATTGATGTACGACGTCGCCAAGCAAGGCTTGATCGAGAAAGATCCGACGACGACGGATTGGGAATCCTCCAAGGGCATGATCAATCGCGGCGAGATCGGCACGATGGTGCTCGGTTCTTGGGCGATCGCGCAAATGCAAGGAGCAGGTCCGAACCCGCAAGATATCGGATACATGCCGTTCCCGACGAACGCCGCGAAATTGTCCGCTCCGCTTGCGGCCGACTACAATTGGTCGGTTAACGTTCACAGCAAAAACAAAGAAGCCGCGAAAGCGTTCATCCACTGGGTAGTCGACGAATCCGACTACGCGGACAAATATCAAGGCGGGTTTAGCGCGGTAATGCCGCTCAAAGTACCCGAATTGTTGAAAGGGTTCGAAGATTTGGGCGTAACGATGGAAGTATCCACTCCCGGGCCGGACGATCTGAACGGCGTCATGACGCAGATCGACAACGACTCCGAAGTAGGGATCCATAACCCGGACTTCAAGAAAAAACTGATCGAAGCCGCGATCGGCAACAGAAAAGAGTCCTTCGAAGACATCATGAACGATCTGGATAAAAGATGGAATAAATCCTGGGAAAAATTAATCCCGGCCAATTACAAGAAATAATCGATATTGCCGAACCGGATGATAGCCAACTTAGGGGAGAGTGCATTCGTGCTTTCCCCTAAGCTTTTTACAATCCATTCAGGGCAGCGGAGGTAAGGGAATGCTCAGATTATCGAATTTAAGCTATAGGGCGCAAAGAATCGTTATCATCGTTTCATTCTCGTTCATTCCGATCGCGCTGTTGGTAACTTTCGGCTACCTTCCCGTCTTGGGCATGTTTAAGTATTCCTTCACGGATTGGAACGGTTTGTCCCCCTCCTATCACTGGGTTGGCTTCGATAACTTCAAGACGATTTTTACGGATGAAAAATATTACGAAGGCTTTATTAACAGCATTTATTATTTCGTAGGCAGCTTCGTTCAGTTGGCCATCGCTTTGTATTTCGCTACGATATTAAGCTTTGCGGTTCGGGGGAAAAGCTTTTTCAAAGGCGTATTATTTTTCCCGAGCATGATCAACAGCGTGGCGGTCGGCTTGATCTTTTTGTTTTTCTTCCGTCCGGAAGGCACGCTGGACTCGATTCTGGGTTTCTTCGGGATTACGAATCCGCCCCATTGGCTGCTTAATCCGAAAATCATAAACATCTCCCTGGTGGGAGCGTCATTATGGCGTTACTTGGGCTTTAACTTTATTCTCCTGCTGGGAGCGATCTCTTCCGTTCCCTCCGATTTGTATGAAGCGGCGGAAATCGACGGCGCCAATCGTTGGCATCAGTTCAGATATATTATTTTGCCCAGTATTCGTAGGATCGTCTCCGTTACGTTGATTCTGTCTATCAGCGGATCGGTTGCTCCGTTCGAAATTCCTTACATCATGACGGGAGGCTCCAACGGAAGCAATACGTTCGTGATCCAGACGGTGAAGACGACGTTCAGCTTCAACAAATACGGAATGGGCTCGGCGATGGCGGTCGTGCTGTTCCTGATCGTCGTCCTCGTTACCGTGATCCAAAAAACCTTTATTAAGGAGGAGAAAAAGAATGATCGCCATTAAATCGACATCGGCCGCAACATTCAAGTATCTCACCTTAATTTTGGGCGTGTTTTTTGCGCTAGCCCCGCTCGTCGTCGTATTGTTCGCTTCTTTTAAGACCTCGCAAGAATACCATAATACGAATTCTTTGACCCCGCCGGCCGACTGGTTTAACTTCGACAACTACAGAACGGCATTCGTGAAAGGGAACATGCTGAAGGGGTTTAAGAATACGGCGATCATCATGCTCGTCTCCTTGGTCGGGAACATGCTGATCGGTACGATGATCGCTTACGTCTTGCAGCGATTTACCTTTAAGGCCCGGGGCGCCATAATGGCCGCCTTCCTGTTCGCCGCGTTGATCCCGGGCGTCACGACGCAGGTCATCGTGTTCAAAATCGTTCATGCGCTCGGGTTGTTCAACACTATGGGATCGGCGATTACGTTGTACATGGGCACCGACATTATCGGCATCTATATCTTTATTCAGTTTATGGACAATATCTCGACGCAGCTTGACGAATCGGCCATGTTGGACGGCGCGTCGTACTTCACGATTTTTTCGAGAATCATTTTCCCGTTGCTGGCGCCCGCGATCGTAACGATGGTCATTATTAAAGGGATCGGGATTTACAATGATTTTTACATTCCGTTCCTCTATATGCCGGACCCCGATCTGAGAACGATATCGACCTCGTTGTTTGCTTTCAAGGGGCCATTCGGATCGCACTGGGAAACGATTTGCGCCGCGGTCATGCTCATT
The DNA here is from genome assembly GCF_003628305.1 of Cohnella endophytica. Lineage (GTDB taxonomy): Bacteria > Bacillota > Bacilli > Paenibacillales > Paenibacillaceae > Cohnella > Cohnella endophytica. The sequence goes on from NZ_RBZM01000008.1 coordinate 371,359, forward strand.
ATCGTCCCGACCGTTATCGCCTTCTTGGCGCTGCAAAAATACATTTACAATGGGTTCACGCAAGGAGCGGTCAAATGACCGGAGATCGTCGAATTCGAAGGAGATAACTAACTATGAATAACAGAACTTTAGCAAATAACTGGGCATTCCGCGAGGTAGGTTCATCGTCTTGGCTCCCGGCCGAGGTGCCGGGTTGCGTCCATACCGATCTTGCGCGCCATGCTCTTATTCCGGCCCCGTTCTACGGGACGAACGAGAAGGACGCGCAATGGATCGATAAGAAGGACTGGGAATACGAGACTTCCTTCGATGTCCCGGAATCGATCTTGCGAGAAACGAACGTGGAGCTATGGTTCGACGGATTGGATACGTATGCCGACGTAACGTTAAACGGACAAAGCGTATTGTCGGCCGACAATATGTTCCGCGCCTGGAAAGTCGACGCGAAGCGTCTGTTGAAAACGTCCGGCAATCGGTTGCACATTCGTTTCCGTTCTCCCATTAAGGAAGATTTGCCCAAGCTAGAGAGACTTGGTTATCCGCTACCCTCTACGAACGACCAATCGGAAGTCGGCGAGCTTGGCGACAAGAAAGTAAGTGTTTTCGCCCGCAAAGCGCCTTATCACTACGGATGGGACTGGGGTCCTCGTTTCGTCACGAGCGGAATCTGGAAAAAGGTTCGTCTGGAAGCGTGGTCGGGCGTTCGAATCAGGGACATCTATATTCGTCAAAACAGCGTTCGGGCCGAATCGGCTCGCTTGACGGCGGTTGTCGAGGTGGAATCGGACGGCGAATGGGACGGAACTTTGCGGCTTGCGACGGGGAATTTGAATTGGGAGGAGGCCGTTCGGCTTAAACCCGGTAGCCAAACTATCGACATGAATATCGAGATCGCGTCCCCGCGGCTGTGGTGGTCCAGGGGGTTGGGCGATCAGAACCTCTATAAATTTACCGCCGCGTTCATGGAGCAGGGGGAAGAGACCCCGTGCGAGATGAAGTCCGTCAAAACGGGACTTCGGTCGATTAAGCTAATTCGCGAAAAGGATGAACACGGAACGAGTTTCTACTTCCGCCTGAACGGAGTCGCCGTATTCGCCAAAGGAGCGAACCATATCCCGAACGATAGCTTCTTGACGGAAGTGACAATCGAACGATATCGGCATGAAATCGTGTCGGCCGTCGAGTCCAATATGAACATGCTGCGCGTATGGGGCGGCGGAATCTACGAAAACGACGAATTTTACGAGCTTTGCGACGAATACGGAATCCTCGTATGGCAAGATTTCATGTTCGCTTGCGCCATGTACCCGGGGGACGAGGCGTTTCTGGACAACGTGCGCAACGAGGCCGAGCAGCAGATCAAGCGGCTTCGCAATCATCCGTCGATCGCGTTATGGTGCGGCAACAACGAGATCGATTCGGCATGGGCGCACTATGACGAGGATTACGGCTGGGGATGGAAAAATCAATACACGACCGAACAGCGTAATTCGATTTGGAACGACTACGAGGCGATCTTCCACCGTTTGCTGCCGTCGAAAATAGAAAAGCTGCATTCCGAGGTGGACTATTGGCCTTCCTCGCCGCTCTGCTCCTTAAGCGGCGATGCCCGGCAGCATGCCCGGATCGGCGCCACGGGCGGGGATATCCACTATTGGGGAGTATGGCATAACGTCGAACCGTTCGAGAACTATAATCGGTCGATCGGTCGCTTTATGAGCGAGTACGGCTTCCAATCGTTTCCCGAGCATAAAACGGTGAGAACTTACGCGGAAGAGTCGGATATGCGGCTCGACTCCGAAGTCATGCTGCGACATCAGAAAAACGGTCAAGGAAATTCGTTGATCAAACAATATATGGATATCTATTTGCCGGAGCCCAAAGACTTTCCGTCTTTCTTGTATTTGAGCCAGGTACTGCAGGCGGAAGCGATGAAGACGGCCATCGAGGCGCACCGCCGTCGGAAATTCATGTGCATGGGCTCGTTATATTGGCAAATGAACGATTGCTGGCCGGTTGCCTCATGGTCAAGCATGGATTACTACGGAAGATGGAAAGCGATTCAATATTACGCTCGCAGAAGCTTCAGCGACGTAATGATCTCTTTGGACGGGACAAGCGGGGAACGAATCGATATTCACGTCGTATCCGATATTCAGGCTTCGATCGAGGGGACGCTGGAATTGAAATTGTTCGATTTCTCGGGTCGCTTGCTGGATAGCTGGAGCGAGGAAGTAGCGGTGGATGAGAATTCGGAGAAAATGGCGATCAGCTTGGACAACCAAAGGCTAACCGAAGGTCGCGATCCCCATTCACTCGTGCTTGTAGCTAATCTGATAGGTAACGGGAAGGTGCTGGACAGCAAACAGCATTACTTTGTTTCCTCGAAGGAAATCGCGCTTCGGCAGCCGGAATTGACCGTCACGCGCAGTCCGGAAGGAGATCCTTGTGCCGTCAGACTAGAAACGAACGAATTGGCTAAGCAGGTATGGATCACGACGGGAGACGAAGGCACATTTACGGATAACTATTTCGATCTGATTCCGGGAATTCCGGTTACGGTACGGTTTTTAACCCGGGAAACGAAGGATGGGCGGTTCGTGCCCGGAATTCCGGGAGAGCTCGAAGTACGTTCGATGTACGATTTCATCAAATAGCAGAAAAACCCGGAGCTAGCGTCCGGGTTCTTTTTTTATTGCCCGGGCTGCTTCTTCCCCGCCCCGGCCACGAGCTGCAGCAGCTTCTGGATTTCGTCGGCCATCCGCGAGGACTGATCGCCGGAGCCGGAGCCCGCTCCGGCGCAAATTTTATTGATCGCGTCTACCGCTTGCGAGTCGACGACGGTTTGCACTTGGACGTTGGAGCCCAAGTTATCCCGGATCCACTGCTCGGCAGCGGCCAAGTTGTCCTTTCCGGCGGCCGGCTCGCCGCTCTTGGCGCTCATCCTGCCGGTCGCTTCCGGTCCTTTGGCGGAGAGGCCGCCGGTCGGGCTGAGCAGCTTTTGCTGAAGCGGATCGTATTGGGTCGCGTTCATTTTCCGGCTTTTTGCCGCCAAGATGACCATATCGCCGAAGGCTAAAACTTTGACGTCGGAAATGCCTTCCCCGCTAAGCCGGGATTCCAGATGCGAGGATAACCCTTGGCTATGCAGGCCGGAGCTGCCGATGACGCTATACACGGAAGTACCCATTCCATGAGTGGTCGTTCCGTATTGGTTCGTGGTCCGGTTTTTGTTGCGGTCGACGCTCGGGATGACGGCCGCGTCCGGCTGCCCGGCTACGTTCGGGTGATTGTGCGTCTGCGCTTTGAGTTTCCTATCCAACGCCTTCTGATCTTTAACCGCCGCGGATTTCGTGTTCATCGTACCGCAAGCCGCCAACACGAGCATGACTCCCATAGCCAGAGAGATTAACTTCGTAAATCGGTTCATGTGTCATCGACCACCTAGAGAAAATTTTGTCTTTTTAGCATGACCCACTACCAATGATGCATATTCGCTTTTTGTTAGAAAAACAATATTCAGGAAAAGTCAGGAATTTAAGAGACGAGGTGGATTGCGTGGCCAATTCGGACGAGCCGAAAAAAACGAACGGACAAAACATCGAACAGCCTTCACGCAGGAAGTTTCTCATCAACGCGGGTTATGCCATCGGAGGCGTCGTCGTAGGCGGCGCTGTCGGAAGCTTGTTCCGCAAACCGAACAAGACGCAACAAACGGAGCCTGCTCCGCCTTCCGGAACGGGCGAAGAAACGACAGTGCCGAAAAACTACAACCGCGCGCTCATGTTCTTCTCGCAGGACCAGTTCGCGATCGCGAACGCGGCGGCGGAGCGCATCTATCCCGCGGACGATATCGGACCCGGAGCTGCCGCCCTTGGAGTCGCCTTCTTCATCGACCATCAGCTCGCGGGCGATTGGGGCTTTAATTCGAGGGAGTACATGTCGCCTCCGTTCTATACGGGGGAGAAGACGCAGGGCTACCAAGGCCGGCTGCGCCGCAGGGAGATGTTCGAGATCGGCTTGCAGGAGATCGAGAACTATAGCCAGACGCAGAAGAGCAAGAAATTCGTCAAGCTCGCTCCGGAGGAGCAGGACGAGGTGCTCAAGGCGTTCGAGTCGGACTCGGTTAAGCTGACGACGATCTCGGCGAGCGGATTTTTCAAGACGTTGCGCAGCGCGACGATCGAAGGAGTCTATAGCGATCCGCTCTACGGCGGCAATATGGACATGAACGGCTGGAAAATGCGCAACTATCCCGGCAACCAAATGAGCTACACGGACATCATCGAGAAGGATTTCACGAAGATCGAACCAAGCAGCTTGCAAGATCATATGTCAGCCCACTAAAGAAAAGAGGAATTAGACAGTGGCCAAAACATTACCCAAAACGGATGTAGTGATCGTCGGGGTCGGTTGGGCCGGCGGCATCATCGCGTCCGAGCTGACCAAAAAAGGTTTGAACGTGGTCGGTTTGGAGCGCGGGCGGGAGAGAAAGACGGAGGACTATTATATGGTCCACGACGAGCTTCGATATTCGGCCAGATACGGGCTCATGCAGGATTTGTCGAAGGAAACCGTCACTTTCCGCAGCACGGAGAAAATCAGGGCGTTGCCGATGAGGGCATACGGATCGTTCCTGATCGGAGACGGACTGGGAGGAGCGGGCGTCCACTGGAACGGCCAGACGTTCCGGTTCCTGCCGTACGACTTCAAAATTCGCAGCATGACGACCGAGAAGTACGGCAAGAACAAAATTCCCGCGGACATGGCGATCCAGGATTGGGGCATCACTTACGAGGAGTTGGAGCCCTATTACGACACGTTCGAGAAAATGGCAGGCATAGCCGGAGAGGAAAATCCGCTCGGCGGCAAACGTTCCAATCCCTATCCCATTCCGCCGATGAAGAAGTCGCCTGCGATGCAGCTTTTTACGGACGCGACCAAAAAGCTCAATCTCCATCCCTACATGATGCCTTCCGCCAATTTGTCCCAAGATTATACGAACCCGGATGGCGTATCGCGGGCGGCTTGCCAGTATTGCGGATATTGCGAGCGTTTCGGCTGCGAATACGGAGCGAAGGCAGACCCTGTCGTAACCGTCATTCCTATCGCGGTCAAGTCCGGCAAATTCGAGATTCGTACCCACTCCCACGTTCGAAGAATCATACATAGCGGCAAGAAAGCGACGGGGGTACTCTATACGGACGTCACGACCGGGGAAGAGATCATCCAGCCGGCGGACATCGTCGTCATGACGAGCTATGTGTTCAACAACGTGCGTATCCTGCTCATGTCCGGAGTCGGTAAGCCTTACGATTCGAGCACGGGAACGGGCGTCATCGGCCGAAACTACGCGTATCAAGTCATCAAAGGCGGAGCTACGGGCTTCTTCGAGGAAAAACAATTCAACAACTTCGCCGGAGCGGGTTCGTTGGGCGTGAACCTTGACGATTATAACGGGGACAACTTCGACCATTCCGGATTAAAGTTCATTCACGGGGCGTCCATTAGCGTCAGCCAGACGGGGCAACGGCCGATCTCGAACAATCCCGCTCCCGGCGGAACGCCGACTTGGGGCAAGGATTTCAAGGCGAACACTTTGAAATACGCGAACAGGGCCATCACGGTTGGCGGACAAGGCTCGTCGATGTCGTTTAAGCATCATTTTCTCGACCTCGATCCGGAGTACAAGGACGCTTACGGCGATCCGCTTATGCGACTGACGTTCGATTTCGAGGAGCAGGACAAGGAGCTTGCCGTATTCATCTCGGGCAAGTGCGCGGACATCTTGAAGGAGATGGGCGCGAATCATATCGACCAACTCAAGGAGTTGGGGCCGTACGAGATTACGACCTATCAGTCCACGCACAATACGGGCGGAGCGATCATGGGGTCGTCGCCGGAGACGTCGGCGGTCAACACGTATTCGCAAATGTGGGATTACGACAACGTATTCGTCGTAGGCGCGAGCTCGTTCCCGCAGAACGCCGGCTACAACCCGACCGACACGGTCGGCGCGCTCGCGTACCGCGCGGCGGAAGGCATTCTGAAGTATCGCGAAAAAGGCGGATTATTGGTGTGAGGCTGCGAAGTCATGCGATCGCTTCCGGATTCGGGAGCGGTCGTTTCTTCTTATGCAAAATAAAAAGACGGGACCCGTTTGTGCAGGGTGCCCGTCTACTGGTTTGTGGGAATACGCGTCTAAGTGAGCTTCTGGGATTCTTCTTTGCCGAGCTCGATCGGCTCCGGCTTGTCGTCGTCCGCGATGCCTCGGGTGGAATTGCGGAACTCGCGCAGCGTGTCCCCGAAAGCTCTTCCTAGCTGAGGGAGCTTAGCGGGGCCGAAGACGACGAGGGCGATGAGCAGGATGATGATCAATCCGGATACGCCGATGTTGTTGAACATGGTAAGTGCCTCCTTTTGGATGGGTCGAACAACGGAAAGGGAGTAACGAGCGATGAAGCTAGCTTGCGGACGGAACGGCGGCGGTCCATTTGCGGTGGAAGCGCGCGGATATAAATACGCTCAATTCGAATAACAGCAGTAAAGGGATCGTAACGGACAGATGCGAGACGAAGTCGGGCGGAGAAATGCAAGAGCCGACGATAGCGAGTCCGACATAGGCGTATTTGCGCACGCTGCGGATTCTCGCCGGATGCAGAATGCCGATTCTCGTAAGGAATAAAATCACGAGCGGCATCTCGAACGTTACCCCTAGCGGGAAAACGACGTTAAAGAGAAACGAGAAATATTTGTCGATACCGTACGTTTCCGCCGCTCCGATGCTTTCGTTCATCGCGATCATGAACCGCATCATCATCGGGAAAATAAGGAAATAACCGAACGACGCTCCCCCGAGGAACAACAGGAAGGAGATCGGAACAAAGGCCAGCGTGCCCTTCGCTTCGCGTTCCGTCAGTCCGGGCCGCACGAACGCCCAAATCTGGTATAGCGCGAGCGGAAGGGTGAACAATGCGGCGATCAGGAAGGCGCATCGCAAGTAGACGAATAGCCCGTCCGTAAACGCGAATACGTTCCATTCGATGGACTCCGCCGCGGAATGGCGTTTGACGAGCATCAACACTCGCGGGGAGACGTACAGGCCGGCGCAAAGCGTCGCGAAAAACCAGATGGCGACCAGAATGAGCCGTTTGCGCAGCTCGCCCAGATGGCCGACCAATTCGTCGGTAGCGATCAAGGCCGACACCTCCTCATCCAAATAATGACATGTCTTCGTCTCTTAGAATGTCCAATCGATGCCAGGCTATACGGGAGGGTCAACGGGCTTCACGGGCTTCCGATATAGCGCAATCCGCATCGTCGTGGTATGATTCTTGGAAAGAGTATCGCAGAAATTGTACCCCCGGCCGACGGCCCGCTGTCAGCCGGGGGTTTATGTTTTCTATGTTGTACGGAGAGGAAAGAGAGCCGTTGAAGACGTTGGTTATCGCGGAAAAACCGGATATGGGCCGCAACATTGCCGCCGTCATCGAGCCCAAAGCTCAGAATAAACGCTCCTATCTTGAAGGAGAAAACTATATCATCACGTGGGCGATCGGGCACTTGATCGGTTTGGCGGAGCCCGACCTGTACGACGACAAATACAAGAAGTGGCGGTTCGGGGATTTGCCGATTATCCCGGACGATTTTAAGCTGCTTCCGAACCCGAGAACGAAGGATCAACTTCAGGTGATCGAGGATTTGGCGGCGCGGAGCGGCATGCTCGTGAACGCGTGCGATGCCGGGCGCGAGGGTCAGCATATTTTCTCCCTGATCGTCAGGCATCTGTCGCTCAAGCAACCTGTCAAGCGGCTATGGATCTCCGACCTTACGGCGGAGACGATTCGCAAAGGCTTCGACCAGTTGAAGGACAACACCGAATACGACAACTTGACGCAAGCGGCTCGCGCTCGCAGCGAAGCCGACTGGCTAATCGGGATGAACGGTTCGCGCGCGTTCACGACGAAGCACAACGAGCTGCTGTCCGTCGGACGCGTTCAGACGCCGGTGCTTGCGCTGATCTATGACAGGCAGAAGCAGATTGAAGCGTTCGATTCCTTGAAGTTCTACGATATTACGGGACTATTTAATCAAGGAGCGACGAACTACCGGGGCATCTGGCAAGGCGATCGGTTGACGGATCCGCAGAAGGCCGAAGCCATCGCCGTCAAGGTAAAAGGCAAGACGGGAACGATCGAGAGCTACGAGGTGAAGGATACGAAGGAGTATCCTTTTAAGCTGTACGATTTGACGTTGCTGCAGCGGGAGGCGAACGGGAAGTTCAGCTTTTCCGCCAAGAAGACGCTCGACGTCGCGCAAGCTCTCTACGAGAAGCACAAAGTCATCTCCTATCCGCGTACGAACTCGAACTACGTGAACGAGCAGAACATTCCGGAGATGCACAAGATTCTCGACAACATGCGGAGTTCCGCGGAATACGGGGACTACGTGAAGGATGCCAACAAGCGGCTCGTTTCCGTCAACAACAAGAACGTCTGCAATCCGGCGAAGGTCGAGGATCACCACGCGATCATGCCGACGATGAAGAAGCCGCAGGGCTTAAGTCCGGACGAGCGAAAGCTGTACGATCTGATCGTCAAAAGGTTCCTTTCCCACTTCTACCCGGCCGCGGAGTACAAGGTACATACGGTCATGACCGAGGTGGAGAAGGAGTCGTTCAAGACGACGGTGAAGCAGCTCTTGTCGCTCGGTTGGAAGGTGATTTACTCTGCCGACGCACCGACGAAGTCGACTTCCGCCAAGGATGGCGGCAAGGATAAGGAAGACGGCGGAAGCACGGCGGAGGACGAGGAGCTGGAAACGGACGCTCCGTTCGAGGTCGATGCGACGCAGCCGGTCGTTTGCTCGGACGTCGAGGTGAAGGAGAAGGAAACGCAGCCTCCGAAGCATTTTACGGAGGGGACGCTGCTGAAGGCGATGGAAAGCGCCGGCAAGCAGATCGAGGACGAGGAGCTTCGCGACGCGATGAAGGACTCGGGTCTTGGCACGCCGGCGACCCGCGCGGCGACGATCGAGAGGTTGAAGCAGGTCGGATATGTCGACATGCAAGGCAAGAGGATCGTTATCACGCCCAAGGGGCGGATGGCGATCGAGTTGATTCGCGGCGCGGGCATCGCGCTGCTGACCTCGCCGGAGATGACCGGCCAGTGGGAGCGGAGGCTGACCGAGATTTCGCGCGGACAAGCTTCCGCGGACACGTTCATGGGCAACGTGAAGAAGTTCACGTGGCAAATTATCGATAAGGTGAACGTTCAACGGCCTGCGGCCAAGAACGCGTTCGCGCGGCCGGAGCCTCCGGCGAAGGAATCTCGCGGGGGTAAGAAGAAGGCGGCGGGCGGTGGCGGGGGTGCCGGAGATGGCGGGTCGGCAACGGCAACCGCTAAGGCTCCTGCGAAGAAGAAAGCTTCCGCGGCGGTTAAGTCCTCCGCAAGCGCGTCGGCTTCGCAGCCTGCCGGAGAACCGAGCACGCTGGGCGTCTGCCCGAGCCCCGGCTGCGGCGGCCAGATCTTCATGGGTCGCAAAGGCTACGGATGTAGCCACTATAAGACGGGCTGCAAGTTCGTTATCTGGAAAGAAAGCTTGGGACGCACGCTCTCCGACGCCATGGTAAAGGCGCTGATCGAGAAGGGCAAAACCGGCAAGCTCAAGTTCGGCGGCAAAGACGGCGAAGAGCCTTACGAGGCGCGCATCGTACTGAACAACGACATGACCGGGGAGCTCGCGTTGGAACGAGGGTAGCAGCTTAGATGGGACAAGATAAATAAGTCGCTCCCAGCGTCTTACATGCACGGTTCGGCGGAATAGGCGGACGCGGATTATTTAGTGTTCTGGCAGAACCTTATGACGGCGAAATGAGCGGATACGAGGTAATTAGAGTTCTGGCAGAACCTTATATGGGCGAAATGGGCGGATGCGAGGTAGTTAGTTGTCTGGCAGAATCTTATTTCGGAGAACTGAGCGGATGCGAGGTAATTAGTGTTCTGGCAGAATCTTATTTCGGCGGACTCGCAGCGTGCAGTACGCTCGCAGCGTGCTGAATGGCCAAGCAGCGGAGTATTTATCATTTTGCAAAATGGATATCATTGGTATAAGTTATAGGAAGTTGAATCGCAAAATAAACGGGTGCTTGATGAAGTCAGGCTGAGATTGCGGCCCTATGCCGCTGACCGTCGATCTGATCTGGGTAATGCCAGCGTAGAGACACTTTTTGTCGAGCATCCGTGGATGCCATGCGCTAGCCTGCCCTCTCGAAGGGTAGGCTTTTCTATTATTCAGGACTCATTTTGCGTTCGACGAATCTGCGATTCGAGAGGAAGCGTTGAGACATGGCAAGCATCGGGAACGGAAATGGATAGCTCTTCACCGTTATGCAGTCCCGCTTCCCGTGCAAAGCATTCGTCGAACCCATCGGATCGCGGTAGCGATAGAGGCAAAACGATTTGCCGGGAATGCCGCACGGACTTATTATTATGTCATCGGATACTCGTACCATAATAAGGAGGCAACTACGATGATCATCATGAACGAGAAAATAAAAGCATCAGAGGTACAACTTACGGGAATGAACGGCGAGGATTTAGGAGTCGTGTCGAGGGACGAAGCGCTCGCGCTCGCACGTAAGCTGAAGGTAGATCTCGTGTGCACCTCGTTATTCAGCAGTCCTCCGCCATGCAAGCTGGTCGGGGCGGGAACGGCTAAGCAAGAGGCTACGAAAGAGAAGATTGATGCGAGGAAAAAAGATCAGCCTCTTAAGGTCAAAGAAATCCGGCTGACGGCGAGCATCGAGGAGCACGATTACGAAACGAAGCAACGCCAAGCCGAAAAGCTGCTGCAATCGGGCAACGCCGTTCAGCTGGTCGTGAAGATTACAGGCAAAGAAGGCCCCAAAGCGAAAGAATTGCTGGAACGGCTGCTTAAGGACCTAGCGGGCAGCGGTAAGAAGGAAACCGGAATACAAGTCAGCGGCAAACAAGCGGCCGTCCGGGTCAATCCGTCATAGACGGATGCCTGGCGGCCGCTTGTCGGCAACAATATGAGGCAGAGATCTTTATGCTTGTTGCGCAGGTGCTTTAAGCGCTACGGCGATCTGAGCTGCGACTTTCGCGTTGTGGTACACAAGTGCGATGTTCGTATCGAGACTGCGTCCGCCGGTCAATTCTTTCACGCGGGCGAGCAGGAACGGAGTTACTTTTTTGCCCGTGACGTTTTGCTCTTTGGCTTCGTTCAGCGCTTGTTGAATAACGCCTTCGATGTTCTCTTGCTCGAGCGCCGATTCCGCAGGAACCGGATTGGCGATTACCGCTCCGCCGTTCAGGCCGAGCTCCCATTTCTTGAGGAGAACGTCCGCTACTTGGGCAGGCTCGTCAAGTCGGAAGTCGACGCCATAGCCGCTCTCTCTTGCATAGAAGGAAGGGAATTCATCCGTTTTGTAGCCGACGACGGGAACGCCGTTCGTTTCAAGGAATTCAAGCGTGCGGCCGATATCGAGAATCGATTTGGCTCCCGCGCAGACGACGGCGACGTTCGTTTGTGCCAACTCGGTCAAATCGGCCGAGATATCCATCGTCGTTTCGCCTTCGCGATGCACGCCACCGATTCCGCCGGTCGCGAATACTTCGATTCCGGCGAGCGCTGCGCCGATCATCGTTGCGGCAACGGTCGTCGCGCCGATCTTGCCGGAGGAGAGGATATAAGGGAAGTCGCGACGGCTGACTTTCTCGACTTGTTTGGTCGTCGCGAACGCTTCGAGCTCTTGCTCGTTCAAGCCGATCTTGATCTTGCCGTCCATGATACCGATCGTTGCGGGAACGGCTCCGTTCTCGCGGATGATTTGCTCGACTTTGCGGGCCATTTCGATATTTTGCGGATACGGCATGCCGTGGGAGATGATCGTCGTCTCGAGGGCGACGATCGGTTTGCCTTGCTCGATCGCTTCGCGAACCTCATCGGTGAAAGTCAGGTATTGTTTATTTACGTTTGTCGGGTTCATTAGAATCTCTCCTTGGCTGTTTGTTGGAGCGTAGGCTCGTTAAGATCGGCGGATACGGATTCGGCGGTTTGCAGGGTCAAGTGAGAGGCCGCAATGCCGAATCGGCAGGCTTCCATGTAGGGCAGGTCTTGCAGAATTCCGTAAGCGACGCCGGCAACGAAAGCATCTCCCGCGCCGGTTACTTCGACGACTTCCGTCGGGATCGGCGGAATGAGGGCCGAGCCTTCATCGCCCGAATAGAACACGCCTCGTTCGCCGGCGGTGATGAAGACGTGCTGGACGCCCCGTTCGCGTATGGCTTGGGCTAGGGCGGCGAAATCGGGATCTTTGAACGAAGCGGGGTCCGCTCCGGCTAATTCGATCGCTTCCTCTAGATTCGGGAATATCGCGGTTACTCCCGCGAGATTACTCGGAAGCTTCTTGGCTTTCTCCGAGGACACGGGGTCGACGAAGAGCGGAAGCGAGCTTGCCTCGCATTGCTTTACCAGCTCGCCCAAACCGTCAGCGGACAAGTTGGCGTCCGCGATGACGAGCCTGGAAGCGGCGATGTGCGGCCACTTCTCCTGCAGCAGCTTGGAATCGAACTTGTCGTAGATGTCCATATCGGCGAAGGCAACGTACATCTCGCCGGTTTGGTCGAGAAAAGCGGTGTAAGTTCCCGTTTTCTCTTGAGGGAGCACTTGGCTAAGCGCGGTATCGACTCCCAGCTTCGCCGTCTCCTTCAGTACCCATTGCCCAGCTTGGTCATCTCCGACAACGGTTAGTAGCGAGACGGTACAAGCTAATCGGCCGAGATTTTCCGCGATGTTGCGGGCGACGCCTCCGCACGATTCCTGCACGTTCGCGGGATTGGAAGAGCCTGAGCGAATGGGACGCTTGCTCGTCGCTTTGCTGTCCAGGTTGGCGCCGCCGATGCACAGAACGGAATTCGCGGTCGCCATGACGTATGCCCGTCCGCGCAGGATGCCTCTCTTCGTCAGCGAGGCGATATAGCCGGCCACCGCGGATCTGGAGATCCCGACGCTGCTGGCGATCTCGTTCTGCGAGATGAAGGGATTATGGCGGATGAGGTCTAAAATTTGCTGTTCGCGATCCATTTCAGGCCCGCTCCTTTGTAGTTCATGTTCATCTGTATTGCTGTAACGCTAAACATAGCTTACTCCACTTTTGGACAAATGTCTACATACCAAACTTTTGTTTATTAACCTCTGGGAGGAAAAAGAGATATGCCTTATATTCCGGACAACATGGCACGGCGAATTCAAGCTGACGCGAACGAGAGAGGGCAGGGCGACGCCATAGCCCCTTCGATTATCGCTTATATGTACGAAGCGAAATTATTCAAGTTGTTCGTTCCGAGGGAGCTCGGCGGGGCGATGCTGCCTCTGCCCGAAGCCGTTAAGGTATTCGAGGAAGCTTCCCGAATCGATGGCAGCTTCGGCTGGCTCGCGACGATCGGCTCCGGCGGGGGATTTTTCTCGGCAACCCTCCCTCTGGAGCAGTCCAAGCTGATATTCGCGCCTGAGAAAGCGCTCGTAGCCGGAAGCGGGCACCCGAACGGCGTCGCCAAGCCGACGGAAGGCGGATACCTCGTAACCGGGCAATGGAAATATTGCAGCGGGGCACCCTATGCGAGCGTGTTCACCGCGAATTGCCGTATCGAAGGCACTCTTGGCGCAGAAGCCGTAATCCGATCGTTCGCTTTTCTTCCCGAGCAGGTAAACATCATACGCGATTGGAATGCGTTCGGACTGAAAGCGACGGAAAGCCATTCGATCGAAGTTTGTAATGTCTTCGTTCCTGCGGAGCGCACATTCGATATTATGAGCGATCCGCACTACGATGATCCGATTTTTAAATATCCGTTTATGCCGTTCGCTCAAACTTCCTTTGCGGCGGTCTGTCTTGGCATCTGCGGGCATTTCTTGGAGGAAGTCCGGGCATTCGCGGAGTCGCGTCGGGCAGATTGGTCGATCGGCCGTCCGGAAAGATTCGCGACTCTGTTGCGAACCGTCGAAGATCAAGCTATCGCGTTTGAACGGACAAAGGAACAGTTTCATGGAACGATGGAACGGACGTGGGTGGCATTCGTGGAAAACGACGGCGATATGAGTGAGGATCATCAGCGCGAAGTGTCGGACGTTTGTCAGGGTGTGGCTAGAAGTGTATTAGCATATACGCATATGTTAGTGCCATTGCTCGGCATGACCGTGTTGATGGAGGATCACCCGCTGAACCGAATTTGGAGAGATTTGCTCACGGCATCTCAACACTCGGTACTGGCTCCGGTATAATACAGGGAATCCGATGTAATGAGGAGTATTTATTGAGGAATACTTATGGGTTGGCGAAATCTTAATGTTATGGAGGGATACCCTAGATGGATTCGTTCAAAGCATTCGTAGTCGAGCGAGAAGGCGACATCGCCAAGAGCGGAATTCGCGAGTTTCGTTACGAGGAATTGCCTCCGGGCGAGCTGCTTATTCGCGTCTCGTATTCCAGCGTGAATTATAAAGATGCGTTAGCGTGCAGCCCCAAGGGCAACGTAGCGAAAATTAATCCGTTAGTTCCAGGAATCGACTTGGCGGGCGTCGTCGTCTCAACTGAGGATGCGGCATATGCCGAAGGCGACGAGGTGATCGTGACTAGCTATGGGCTTGGCGTTAGCCATTTCGGCGGTTATAGCGAGTATGCAAGAGTGCCGTCCGAGTGGGCGGTCATGCTCCCGAAAGGGCTGACGCTGAAGGAAGCGATGATCTATGGGACGGCGGGATTTACGGCGGGCATGTCCGTGCTGGCTTTGCGCGAGAACGGTATCGTTCCGGAGCGGGGGCCGGTTCTCGTCACGGGAGCCACGGGTGGCGTCGGAAGCGTATCGGTCGCTATTCTAGCCAAGCTAGGGTACGAAGTCGTAGCCAGTACGGGGAAAATGGATGCCGCTGACGAACTGATCGGATTAGGAGCTAACCGCGTGATCGACCGCGAAGAACTAGTTCCGCAGGTGTCGCGATCGTTGGATCGGCAACTATGGTCGGGCGCGGTCGATTGCGTAGGCGGAAAGACGCTGGCAACCGTACTGAGCACCCTGCACTACGGAGGGGCGGTGGCGGCAAGCGGCCTCACCGGCGGCACGGAACTGGCGACGACGGTATTCCCGTTTATTCTGCGGGGCGTGCGACTAATTGGTATCGATTCCGTCTTCGCTCCGATGGCAGAGCGGCGGCGGGTGTGGGAACTGCTCGCTTCGGAATACAAGCCCGAGGCGTTAAGCACGCTTAGCTCGGAGATCGGGTTGGACGAAGTGCCGTCCGCGCTTTCGGCGCTACTGGCCGGACAATCGCGTGGCCGGGTCGTCGTGAAGATTCGGGAGTAGGCCAAGAGGATCGCATTCTTAGTCCGGCGAAACCGAACTACAGCGTTTGGATCGGGTGGCAGCGAGTGTGCAGTCCGGCGAAACCGAACTACAGGGCTCAGATCGAGTGAAGGGGAGTGTGTAGTCCGGCGAAACCGAACTACAGAGCTCGGGTCGAGTGAATGGGAGTGTGTAGTTCGGCGAAACCGAATTACAGGTCTCGGCTCGGTTGAAAGCGAGTGTGCAGTCCGGCGCAACCGAATTACAGGGCTCGGCTCGGTTGAAAGCGAGTGTGCAGTCCGGCGAAACCGAACTACAGCGTTTGGATCGGGTGGCAGCGAGTGTGTAGTTCGGCGAAACCGAACTACAGGGCTCGGCTCGGTTGAAAGCGATTGTGCAATCAGGCGAAACCGAACTACAGTGCTCGGATCGAGTGAATGGGAGTGTTTAGTTCGGCGAAACCGAACTACAGTGCTTGGCTGGTTTGAATGCGAGTGTGTAGTCCGGAGAAACCGAAATGCGAGGCCGCCCGACACACTGCTGGCCTGCCCGTACCATCAAAAAAGAACGCCTGCATGGAGCGGATCGCGTACGATCCGCTCTGCAGGCGTCCTTTTCTTAGGCTTTCTCGATATCGACCCGGGTCGAGAAGAACGTCGCTCCGCCACCCATATCGGATAACCGTTGAGAAGTGAGCGAGTTAACGGCTTGCATGCCTTCGTTGCCCTGCTCCCACCATAATCCTTGGGTGACGAGGACGCCCGGCAGCACGTTGTTCGCGACCTTGACCGCTATGAAGCATTCACCGCGCTCGTTCCAGATGCGGACACGGTCACCTTGCTGCAGCCCTCGGGCGGCGGCGTCTTCGGCGTTCATGTCGGCGGTCGGTTGCTTTTCCAGCTTTTTCAATCGCTCCTGGTTGCCGAACGTGGAATTGATGAAGCTGTGGTTCGGTCCGGTTACGAGCAAGAACGGGAGTTCGTCCGGCTCTTTTATCGGAGTGTACTCCGGAACGGGAGGAAGCCCCGCGCGCAGCATCGCCTCCGAGTAAAGCTCGATTTTGCCGGAAGGCGTCGGGATACGGTCGGGGAACATAGAAGGTTTATCGAGCTTCATTTTCGCCCAGCCGTCCCGTTCCAGATCCTCGTACGTCAATCCGTTCAAGAAAGGCGTGCTCCGATCCAATGCTTGCCTGATCATATCCTCTTCCGTAATATCGAACACTTCGGGCTCGAAGCCCATGCGCAATCCGAGCTCCTTAAACAGCGTGAAGTTGGACTTGCACTCGCCCATCGGCTCGATGATCGGTTCGTGCAATTGAAGATATAAGTGCCAGTAGGATGAGAACAAATCCCGATTCTCGAAATGGCTCGTCGCCGGGAGAACGATATCCGCGTACTTGCAAGTGTCCGTAAGGAATAAATCGTGAACGACGGTGAAAAGATCGTCCCGCATCAAGCCCTTGCGTACTTGGTTCTGATCCGGGGCGACGACCGCGGGATTGCTGTTGTAGACGAACAAGAAATCGACGGAAGGTTCGGCCTTCATTAACGCTTCGCCCAGCCTGTTCATGTTGATCGAGCGGACGTTCTTATCCGGCATGAGATCCGGACGCTCCAGCTTATAGCTGTTTACCGCCGAGTAGTAGCCGTTTCCCTTAAGAGCTCCGCCGCCGAGAATGCCCCATTGGCCGGTCAGCGCCGGCAAACAGACGATCGCCCGCACGGCCATGCCGCCGTTATCATGGTGCTGCAAGCCGTTGCCGATACGGATATACGAAGGCGATGCGCTACCGTATTCCCGAGCGAGCTTGACGATCGCCTCCGCCGGAATACCCGTAATCTGCGATACGCGCTCCGGCGGATAATTTTCCGCTTGGGCGACGAGCTCTTCGTAACCTTTGGCGTATTTCTCGAGAAAAGCCAAGTCCGTCATGCCTTCCTTGATAAGCACGTGCATCATTCCGAGCGCGAGCGCCGTATCCGTTCCCGGCAGGATCGGAATGAATTCGTCGGCCCATACGGAAGTACGGTTGCGGTGAACGTCGATATGGACGATCTTCGCGCCGCGCTTGCGGGCTTCGTTTAAGTAGATGACCTGATGCATGTTCGTCGAGACGAGATTGCAGCCCCAGACCAGAACGTATTTCGAATGGACCGTATCCTCGGGATCGATCCCGGCGGAGGCGCCCATCGTATATTTGTAGCCGGCGGAACCGGCGGCGTTGCAGATGGTCCGCTCGAGCTGGCTGGAGCCAAGTCGATGGAAAAAACGCCGGTCCATGCCTTCGGCGTTCAGAATCCCCATGTTGCCGTAGAAACTATAAGGAAGAATCGCTTCCGCGCCTTTGCTCTCGATCGTATCGGTTAGCCGTTTGGCGATCTCGCTATAAGCTTCTTCCCAACTGATCCGCTCGAATTCCTGCGTGCCCTTCGGGCCGACTCTTCTCATCGGATGCAGCAGCCTATCGGGATGGTAAACCCGTTCGTTCAGATTGCGAACTTTGTTGCAGATCGCGCCTTTGGTTACCGGATGGTCCGGATTCCCGTCGATGGACACGATGACTCCTTGCTCCATTTTTACGTGTAAGCTGCAAGTGTCGGGGCAGTCGAAGGGACAGACCGACCGGACGATCTTAGGTTGAGTTGCCGACATGCTTCTCTTCACGCTCCCGTCTCTATCTCTACAGCCAGTATACCGCAAAAATTTCCGCAAGAATAAATTCCGATCCCATGGTTATCCTATTCCCAGTAGCGTCTTTCCATATTTAATGCGCTGCTGGGTTTGCTTTACGGAAAAGGGAGTTGTGCGCATGAAGACTTAATCGTTAAGAAAAGGAGATTCGATTTGCTTTTTATTAGGGAACCTGTTATAGTGAAAACTATCGAAATCGTGACCTGGATTCACAAAATGGAAAGGGTTATTATTTTGTAGAACGTAACCCTTTTCATTTTGTGGATTTTTTATTCGTATGAATAAAAAAGTTCATGAGGCAATAGAAGTTGGAGGTGAATTACATGCAAACAGGTACAGTGAAATGGTTCAATGCAGACAAAGGCTTCGGTTTCATCGAGGTTGAAGGCGGCAACGACGTATTCGTGCATTTCAGCGCGATCACGGGTGAAGGCTTCAAAACTTTGGACGAAGGACAACGCGTTCAATTCAACGTGGTACAAGGCAACCGCGGACCACAAGCGGAGAACGTTGTTAAACTGTAAATCCAGTACAAAAATGCCCTTAACGGTTAGTTAAGGGCATTTTTTTTGGTTATGCTAAATGGCAAAAGGGGGTTCGTCCATGTACTCAAGGAAAAAGGCAGTTGAAGAAATTCCTGAAGAAATGACGGCGATCTGGTCCTGTACGAGCGAGGGTTGTAACGGCTGGATGCGGGATAACTTCGCATTCGAGACGACGCCGACTTGCGGGATCTGCCACACGCCGATGGAAAGCGGAACGAGGATGCTTCCTCAGCTAGTCAACACCAGCAGGGAGCAGAAATCCGCCCGAAAAGGCGTTTCAATCGGATAACCCAAACCAAGATCATGCAAGAAGACACCGCGAGAGGTGTCTTTTTTCTTTTCGGATGACCTTCTTAATGATGCAAAAAAGCCTCCGGCCTGTCTACGCGACCAAGCCGGGGCTTTTTTTGTGTTTGTTTCGAGGCCTATGCTTTTTTCTTCGCGACCGAGAAAATAACGGTTTTAGAGGCCGAGTCGACGATAATCTCTACCGCGTCGTCTCCGATCTGAACTTGTTTGGAGGCAACCTTCGTTCCGGCGCCGACGTTGACGCACACTTCGGTGAACCATTTATTGAAGGTGGCGGCGTTATAGCCGAACAAGAAGTTCGCGAACGTATCGACGGCTTCCTGGTTGCGGGCCAACGCGCCGTCGCGCAATCGAATCGTGATGCCGTAAGTATTGTATTGAGGGTCCAACCAGAGAGCGACCTCTTCTTGCGGCTTGACCGATCCGGTAGAAAGAGCGAGGACGTTGTCCTTTTCCTTCTGGTCCTTGAACAAGCGAAGCGTCGTATCCGCGAGCTCGTGATTGGAGCCGCGGAGCTGCCCGGCTTGCTTCAGGACGTCGTAGGCGTCTCGCATCCGTTGATCGGGGAATACGATGACCTTGGTTCCTCCGCCTTGCGTCGGCACGGAAAGCTGCAGCTTATCGGAAGAGGAAATCTTAACCGGAATCCGTTTCGTCTTATCGGTCAGACGGTTCAAGAGCACGAGAGCTTGCGCGCGGGTGACCTTGTCCCCGACGCCGAAGAAGCCATTCGGATAACCTTGCATGATTCCCTTGGCCAATGTTTCGGCAATGAACTTCTGCTCGCGATCGGTTGCGCTCATTAGATCGCCGTATGCTTTGGCCAATTGTTGGCTAAACTGGCTATCTTCCAGAAACTCGGTTTCCTGAAGCGTGTAATAGATGACTTCCGCGACGTTCTCCCGCGTCATGTCGCCCGAGAAGTCGCTATAGCGGCTCTTGTTCAGGAAATGCAGATCGCTTGCGACGTCGATAAAGGGTTTGGCCCAATAGCCGACGGTCGAAGGCTTGAACGTGTAATATCGGTAGTCCTGTTTAAGTATGGTCTGGTTATCCACGCTTAAGGATTGAAGGAAGGCGGAGTTCCAGCTTCTTTCCCCGTTCTGATGAAGATCCGTATAGCTCAGAATGAGCATCTTAATGAATTGGTCGACTTTTACGGGTTGATCGGGTTGGAAAGTCCCGTTCGGGTATCCGTCGAGAATGCCTTTGTTCACCATCTCCACGATGGTTTTTTCGGCCCAATGGCCTTTGATGTCCGAGAATGGCGATGTTTTTTGTTGTTGCGCGTAGATGGTGCCGGAGTTGCACAAGAACGCGACGAGAATGACGAATAGGGTCCAGCGACGCATGAGGGGCCTCCCGAATAGGATTTGCCGAATAGTCGGCTTTAATAGCTAATCACAATCGGGATAATGTTGGAAACCGCCGGGATGACTAAACAGTCGGGACGCGCCGACGGACTTAAGGCGTGATTCCTAGTGGGTCCTGGGGCATGCGAACCACGCCGGACGCGAACTTTAAGGGGATTTGAGGGTTCGTGAAGCTATACGTATAGGCTTCGATTCGCATTTTCAATTCACGTCCATTCCTTTCAAAGTAAGGAGGTGAAAGGGCGTATGGTCATATTTCTGTCAATTTCGTGCTTAAAGGTTATGTAAAAAGTTACATTAGGTAAGGACGAACCTTATTCGAAAGAGTATAATAATTAAGCTGAGAGAAAGGGTGGGAAAGTTGCAGGGATTGAGAAACAAACTGTCGCCGCTGAGCGCGGTAGTGTGGACGCAATTTTTAAGCGCGTTCGCGGATAATCTTAATTTTTTCCTCATCGTCGGGATGGTCAAAAGACAAGGCGCGTCAGATCCGGACGGGACGGTTACATACATTCAAATGGCGTTCTTGATCGCGTATGTCGTGTTGGCTCCGATCGTCGGCGCCTTCGCGGACAAGAAGGCAAAAATGCACGTCTTGTTGAGCGGGAATATGCTGAAGGCGATGGGGATTTTCCTGTTGCTCTTAGGCGTGCCTCCAGCGATCTGTTATTTTTTCGTCGGAGTCGGGGCCGTCGTGTATTCCCCGGGCAAGTATGGAATTCTATCGGAATTAACGGGTAACGAGAGGGAACTGTTACGGGCGAACGCCCAAGTGGAAGGGTCTACGATTCTAGCGATTTTATTGGGTACGGTGGCTGGGGGATTCCTGGCCGCGCATTCCGACCTTCCGGCTATTCTCGTTTGCTTGATCATCTATTTATTATCGCTAGGCATGACCTTCGTCGTTCCCGTACGGCAAGGGAATCCGAATATTCGTTACGGACGCGCGGCGGGGCAGTTTTTCCGCGACGTGGCCAAGCTGTTCGGTAACCGCAGAAGCCGATTTTCGTTGCTCGGGACAGGGGCGTTCTGGCTCACCGCATCCGTGCTGCGAATTGCGCTGATCGCATGGCTGCCGTTAAATCTGGGTATCGTGGATACGGACCAGCAGTCGATGATTATCGGGGTTACCGCGCTAGGCGTCGTCGGCAGCGCTTGGCTCACGCCCAAGCTTGTGCCAGAAGGCAAGCTATATCGGGGATATTTCTACGGAATCGCGATGGTGTGCGCCGTGATGGCGGCGAACTTCACCGATCAGCTATGGTTGACGGTGACGCTGTTGTTCATTACGGGGGTTATGGGGGGCATCTTCCTTATCCCGCTGAACACGATGCTCCAAGAGGAAGGGAAATCCGCCATCGGTTCCGGACGGACGATCGCCGTCCAGAACTTCGTAGAGAACTCGCTGACGGTGATCGGATTGTTCCTTTATCTGATGCTTCGGCAGATGGAAGTTCCCGTCAACCATTCGGTTATCGGAATCGGTATCGTGCTCACCGTGTTCTTCCTCTATCTAGCTACGCAGATCGGAGCGGTGAGGGCAAGTTATTCCCGCAAGGATATGACGTGAACGACCTGAGCGTCCGCGTTAATCTTAATGATGGAATGGCCGGAGTCGTATTCGGCCGTACCTTGCCCGACTTCCGTCGTGTTCTCTGTTCCGAGCACGTAGAACAAGTCGTCGGCGAGCGTACGGGTACACACGTCCCTTTCGTCATTGCTAAGGCCTGCCCAGTCTTCGTCGTTCATCTCGAACGCTTCGTAAAATCTCGGAACCGTCGATAAGGCACGGGACAGATCGTCCAGAATGTGATCGTACGATCTAGAATAGGAAATCGCCATCGGGGGTAACCCCTTTCAAGTTTTGTTTCATTATACGCGAGGCATCGCTCTTAATCCAACCATTAGGGCAACTTCCTTCAGGTTGCACTTTAACATGGAGTTTACATTCGTTATAATAGATAAGGTTCTGGGGGTGAATAGCATGAAGTTTTCTAGGCTCGGAAGTTGGCTGTCGAAGCCGTTTATCTTTTTCACCATCCTGATGGTCTTAAAGATATTTTTAGCTCGTTACGTCGTATTCGAAAATTCGTCCATATGGCTGCAGTTAGCCACAGGAATACCTTCGATATGGGTGCTGTTCTGTTTGATCGAATGGCTGGCGCCGCGCAGGAAGTTCGGCGTATACTTGACCGTCAATCTGATTCTGACATCGGTCTTCTTCGCTGTCATTATGTATTATAAGTACTTCGGAGTTATCGTCACGTATCATGCGCTGCAACAGGTGGGCCAAGTGACGGAAGTCAAAGGAAGCGTCTTTTCCTTGCTTCATCCGTATTTTCTATTCATTTATACCGATGTCGTCGCATTTCTGCTTTTGTTATTCAGTCGTCGCTTCCGCACGTGGGGGAAATCGCTGGCCGTTCGCGAATCGAACGTGCTTATCTCGGCGCTGTTTGTCGTATCGGCTGCCGTTAGCGTCATGAACGTATGGATTCACCGCGACAGCATCAACGAGTTGAAGCAAGCGGAAAATATGGGCATCTTGAATTACGAGGTTTATGCGATCATTGCCAGCGCGACGGAAAAGGTCGAAGATCCGAGTAACGTCACGGCGGAAGCGATCGCCGATCTCAAAGGCTACCAAGAGCCGAATAATCCGTTATATTGGGCGAAAGCCAAAGGACGCAACGTCATTGTTATCCAGGTCGAAGCCGAGCAGAATTTCCTGCTGAACCGGACGATCGACGGCAAGGAAATTACGCCGGTCATGAACAGACTGACGAAAGAACATTTCTACTTTCCGCATTTCTACCAGCAGGTCGGTCAAGGCAACACCTCCGATGCGGAGTTCGTCGTAAACACATCGTTCTATATTCCGCAGCACGGAGCGGCGGCTCAGGATTACGGCAAAAAAGCGCTCCCGAGCATGCCGAAATTACTGGAGGAGAACGGTTACCAGACGGCTACGTTCCATACGAACGATGTCCAATTCTGGAATCGTAAAGAGCTGTACTCGGCGCTAGGCTTCCAGAAATACTATGACGCCAAATTTTTCGGAGACGACGACGTCGTGTTCTTCGGCTCGTCGGACGAGGTGCTGTACAACAAGACGGCGGACGAAATGCTGAAGATGAGCCAGTCCGGCCAACCGTTCTATTCCCAAGTGATCTCGATGTCTTCGCATCATCCATTCGATATACCGGAGCGGAAAATCCGTTTCGAGCTTCCGGAAAGATATCAGAACACGCTTGTCGGAGACTACATTCAAGCGCAGAATTACGCGGATTACTCGCTGGGACTGTTCATAGATAAGCTGAAGCAAAATGGTCTCTGGGACAAATCCGTAATCGTTATTTACGGGGACCACATGGGACTGCCGATTTACTCGCTCACCGATCACGAGAAGAGTCTGATGGAAGAGCTGTATGACCGGCCTTATCAGTTCCCGGAAATGATGAACATTCCCTTGATGATTATCGCGCCGGGCATCGACGAGCCGAAGGTATTCACGCAAACGGGCGGACAAGTCGATTTATTCCCTACGATCGCCAACCTATTGGGCGTAAGTATGCAAAATCATATTCATTTCGGGCAGGACATCTTGAACGTTACCCATAATCTTTTGCCGCAACGTTATTACTTGCCTTCCGGGTCATTCATTAACGACAATGGCATTTTCGTTCCGGGGCTTGATTTCAAGGACGGAACGAACTATCCGTTCGACGGCAATAAACCCGCGGAGACCGATTCGACGATTGATGAATATAATCGAGCGTTGGCGCTTCTGAAATTGTCGGACAGCTATGTCAGCGGTTTACCCAAGTACTAATTAGCGTTTCGGCACGATAAAATAGGAAAAGGGGGGCCTAACGTGATCATAGAGAAAATGAAAAAGCTAGACTGGCGAAAATACGCTCCGTTGTTATGGATGCTTATTTTTCCGGTACTCGGCCTAATGTACGCATGGACGAATACGACGGAGAACCGGGAAGTGTATCAATTGGTTACCGCCGTGGATGAATCCATCCCGTTCATTAAAGCGTTCGCGTTGCCTTATTCCATCTGGATTTTCTACATTTATGTTTGTGTGGTTTATTTCTTCAAGAAGGACGTTAACGTGTATTACCGGGCGCTAATGACCTATGCCGTATCCGCCATGATCTGTTACTTGATCTACTCGGTATTCCAAACCCACGTGCCTCGTCCGGTAGTGACGGGCAACGATCCGATTTCCGAACTCATGCGTTACATCTATAACCGGGATCAGCCGTTTAACTGCTTCCCAAGCATTCATTGCTTCTCCAGTTACATGGTGATGAGAATGATCTGGACGAGCTCGTTCCGCAACAAGTGGAACGTTACGCTGATAACGGGGATGTCCAGTCTTATCATTATGTCCACCTTGTTCGTGAAGCAACACGTCATTCTGGATGCTTTGGCCGGAATTTTCCTCGTGGAAGTCGTCACTGCCTCGATGATTCTAATCGAACGCAGGTTGAAATTGGCACGCAAGCCTCAGAAGAGCAGTATCGGTGCTTAACCGGACGGCGTCGAACGAAAAAGGCAGATGAAGTTAGCGGGTTTACCCTGCCGACTTCATCTGCCTTTTTCATATCGATATAGCCCTGAAGGTTATGCCAAGTATTGCTCGCACAGCCGACGGAATTGTTCTTTGATTTGTTCCGTTGAATATCCCTTTTCTTGCTTCATGTGGAAATATCCGATCGGAGACATGGAACAGATTAACGCATGAGCGGCCATCTCGGGATCGGCCGCGTGTTCTTTGGTCGCGTGAATTTCGGCGAATATCGAGGCCATCTTGTCCCGGAAATAGCGATACATCGGGGTGTGAAAGAAATTACCTCGTTCATCCTCGCACGACATTTTGGATTCCATGGCGACGATCAATCCGAATTTCTCCTCGATGGCGTCGATCCATTTGTTCATAATTCCGGAAAGGCGATCGAGCGCGGGCAGAGATTGACTGCTTACGAGAAGCTCGTCGATCTCGTCCGTCAGCTGCTTCGCGTATTCTTGAAGCATATCCATGCAGAGATCGCCTTTATGGGCGTATCTGCGGTATAGGGTCGCTTGTCCGATGCCGGCCGTCTTGGCGATTTGATGCATGCTTACCGGTTGGACGCCGTGTTTGTCGAATAGTTGGAGGGCTGTTTGCAGAATGAGCTTGCGATGCTCTATAGCATCCTTGCGTTCACGGCGAATGGACATGTTATAGCCACCTCGCTTTACATAGAAATGACGTTTCTTTTGTTGACATCCGGACAATTGTCCGGTAAGATCGTGGTTAAACGGACAATTGTCCGTTTAGTGTACGGAGTTGCCTTTTTAGGACCCATATGTCTACATTGTACCGCTAACGCGAAGGGCGGTCAACGGACGAGAGAGGTTGCGAAAAGGCGGGTCCTTTTAATCGGATAGGAGGAATAATAAATGTCTTCGAAAGCTGCAACACCCGCATCGACGGAAGCGCCGTTTTCCATGC
This sequence comes from Cohnella endophytica, assembly GCF_003628305.1. GTDB lineage: Bacteria > Bacillota > Bacilli > Paenibacillales > Paenibacillaceae > Cohnella > Cohnella endophytica. The sequence continues at coordinate 397,148 of NZ_RBZM01000008.1, forward strand.
GCAGCATTCTCGGTCCGCTGATTGCGATCGTCGTCGGTATTTTCATGGTTATTTTGGATGGTACGGCCGTTAACGTCGCGCTTCCCAAGCTTACTCAAGAGTTTCATCTGCTTAATCTCTCGTTGGTGCAATGGACCGTTATCGGATATGCGTTAGCGCAAGCCGCGGTCATTCCGCTAGCGGGTTGGTTGTCGGATCGATTCGGCGCCAAGAAAATTTTCTTGATCTCGGTCGGCTTGTTTACGATCGGATCCGGATTGTGCGCAACGGCGAACTCGGTCGAATTGCTCATTACTTACCGTATCATTCAAGGGGCTGGCGGAGGAGTCGTTATTCCGATCGCCATGGCCTTCATTTATCGTCTGTCTCCGCCTAGCAAGGTCGGAGCAGTCATGGGAATGATGGGTATCCCGATTCTGCTCGGTCCGGCGCTTGGACCGGTCGTCGCGGGATGGCTCGTCGAGTACCACTCTTGGCAATGGATTTTCTTGATCAACCTGCCTATCGGCGTCATCGGAATCCTTCTCGGAATTCGCACGTTGCCTAACATTCAGCGCCAATCGGTGGCCGGACTAGATCTGTTGGGCATGATTCTCGGGCCGTTGGCTTTCGCCGCTCTTGTATACGGAGTATCGCAAGGCGGAGTCGACGCGACGACCGGCAAATCGACTTGGCTCGACGCGACGACCTTAATCGGTTCCGGAGTCGGAATCGTGGCGTTGATCTTGTTCGTTATCGCCGAGCTTCGTCGGAGTAACCCATTGCTGGAGCTTCGCGTTTTCCGTTCGGGTAACTTCACCAAAGGAATTATCGTGCAATGGATTTCGCAGATCGCGATGTTCGGCACGATGTTCATGGTTCCTCTGTTCTTGCAGCAGGCTCATGGATACAGCCCACTTAAAACCGGTCTGATCATGTTGCCGCAAGCTTTGGCTTCCGGATTGTTCATGCCGATCGGGGGCAAATTGTCCGATAAATTCGGAGCTCGTCCTCTCGTTATCGCGGGTATGGCGCTTACGACGGTATCGGCGTTGCTGCTCTCCAACATCACAGCGACTTCCGGAGACATGGCGGTTATGATTCCTCTCGCGTTGCTGGGAGCCGGCATGGGATTGTTCATGATGCCGCTGAATAACCACCTGATCCAATCCGCTCCGCAGAATCTCGTAGGGCGCGTTACTTCCCTTACGAACGCGGCGCAACAGGTCATGATGTCCTTCGCCATCGCGATCCTGACGACGCTAATGGCAACGAAGATGAACGGCCTGAAAGAAGAGATGGCGAGAACGGGCGAACAGAAAACCGTCCCTGAGCTCTTTGCTTCTTCCTTCGGCTACACGTTCCTCATCCTGCTAGGCATCGCGATCCTCGGCGGCGTACTCGGCCTCATGCTGAGCAAACCGAAGAAAATCGAAGGCCAAGAAGGTTCAGGAGCGGAAGTTCCCGTATTCGTCGGACACTAAGCTGCGTAAATCAAAGAGTCGGCTCCGCTTCGGCGGGGCTGGCTTTTTTTTGTTATTTTAAAATTGGACGACCCCCGCGGACGAGTCCGACGGGGGTCTGAATATTGAAGCGCAACCGCGCGATTCATCCTGATTTCACTTCCACGAAAACAACGATAGCCCTACCTCTCCATCGTTCTTGCGGCTCCGAGGCCGCGCCAGTGAGAATTCGTGTTCCTTCCAGCAGCCAATCTGAGATTTTAATAAGGAATGTGTGGGAAAACGGAGGAATATTACCCTTTAATGAGGAAAAACCTGAGGGTTACTACTTCTACAATATTTCATTATATCGGATGTTCTAATAAATGTCAAATGATCTGTACCAAGGGAATTGATGGTATACTCTTAATCGAAATCCAAAGAAATGCATAGAAGAAGGGGATCAGCCGATGGTTTGGTACGCGCACGTCAAATGGTTCACCGACGTTACTCCGATCAAAGAAGCGATAGACAACGTATTGTCTCCCGTATTCATGGGAACGGCTCTTGCGGTTGCTTTGCTGTTGGCGTTATTAACGCAGCTCATGCCCGTGATCATGAAGGCTCCTGCTCTAGTGGCTCTGGATCGCCATGTCGAGCGATTACGGCCTTGGTCGTTCCGAATCCTCCAATACGGCACGGCGATTGCGCTGGGATGGTCTTTGCTGGAAGGCAGCCTGTTCGCGCCCGAATTCGCCAGCCCGCACGGGGCGTTGAGCATCGTGATCTGCTTGGCAATCGCACTTCTGTTGATTCCGCACCATTACGCAATGAAGGCCGCTTCGGTCATCTTGTTCGGACTTTATGTGTATTACGTCGGCCGGTACGGTCTTTTTCACATGCTGGATTACGGTTTCTACTTGGCGATTGCCGCGGCGCTCGGATTACACAAAACCGAATTCGAGAAATGGTCGTTCCCGTTGTTGTATCTCGGTACGGGATTGTCTCTATGCTGGGTAGCGGTGGAGAAGTGGATCTATCCCGCGATGAGTCTCGACATAATCGAACACCATCACGTACCGACCTTCGGCTTCGATCCGGCGGTATTCATCGTACTGGCGGCGTTCATCGAATTCGTCGTAGGTTATTTGCTCGTGGTAGGCATTTTAAATCGGTTGCTTGCCATCGTCCTTACGCTTCTATTTATTATGACAACGATGCTCTTCGGTTACGTGGAAATCGTAGGCCACTTCATGATACACGTCATCTTGATCCTTTTCATCGTCGAAGGGGTTAGCTTCTACAAGCCGCCGGTCGAGATGCACAAAACGAGATTGGACCGGGTCGTCTTCGTTGCGCTTAATTTTTTGCTCGTATTGGCGACCTTTGTGTTGTTATATTACCGATTCGCTTGAATATTTGCTATATTTTGTGCATTTCGGGGGCGCGTCCGTTGTATACTAGGTAAAAAAAGGAGGAATTTCTTATGCAGCAATTCGCGGTTGTGGTCAGGGAAATTCGGACGTTACTTGCCTCGTTCAAAGTCGTCGCCCTCGTGATCCCTTATCACTTGCACCTGTTGTTCGGCGGGTTGGGGGTATTGTTCCTGGAGAAAATCTTGTACCGTACGATTTCCTACAACAACTGGGATACTTTGGATACGATTTTCGTAGACATCCCGCTGCACTTAATCGTTTATTATGGCTTTTATGTAGGCTTATGGTTAACCTTGATCTCTAAAAACGTCAAATATTTGCCCTATGGCCTCTGGGGATTCGCTTTCGTCGCGCTGTACCCTTTCGAGCATATTTCGCTGGGCCAGCTCGTTCAAGCGATTCTATATGCCGTTGCCGGTTACGGCCTGTTCCGTTACTCGGCTACCTCGCATGACGCGAACAACGCGAGTAGTTTTAAAGTATAGTCGGAAACGGCAACGTATTCGTACATACGAACCGATCTCTTGGATTTCGAGCCGAGAGATCGGTTTTTTGGTCTTCAGGCAACCAACGATCATTACGAAATGCTTGTGCTCCGGCGCTTAGGGGCTATACCCTCCGTTCCCACGCGAATAAAGGTAATTAGGACGAGGGCCGTCGCCGTTCCCAGATAACTCCAGAAGACGAAAGGGTTATTCGTGTCCGTGCCGGCAATGAGGCCATGAACGAGCGCCAAGAAGAATACGGGATATGCGGCCATGTGAAAGATGAGCCATATCCGTCTGGAGAGCAGAGACTTGAAATCCGTCGTCAGCAAAATGAAAAGCAATCCATACAGAGCCATTGAGCCCATTCCATACACGATCCGGTTCTCTGGATAGGAGAAGGGGAGAAGCAATTGGCCCCAGGTAAAAGGAGAGTATGTGTCGATAGATAAAATCATAACATGTGCGATCGAGAGGAAGAGACCGGCCGCTTGCATGCGAGCGTGCCAAGCATAAGAACGTTTCTTCCATTTCCCTTTGACGTTCGGCATCCCGTGTACGATACCCAACATGACGCCGATGAACAGCGAATAATAACCGGCAAGACCCGCTACTCTCGTGATCGTCCAACTAGGAAGGTTAAGCAGCACGTCATTCATATTCTAACGAGCCTCCTTCCAGCAAACGTTGGAGCCTTTCCCGTGCACGAAACGAACGGATTTGTCGGCTGTAACCAGCAAAGCATCGTATCCCGGGAAAGCTTCCTTCGCCCAGGCTTCGCCTTCCTTGGAGCCGAGAATGCAGATCGTTTTCGCTACGATCTCCGCATCTGCTACGGATGCTCCGAGAACGGTGCATTGCATGACATCGCTATCCGCAGGAAAACCCGTGCGCGGGTCGATGAGATGATGCATGACACCGCTCGGGGTCTTCCAACGTCTTTTCGTGGTCCCGGAGGTAGCCGCGGCTCCTTGTTTAAGCTGCGCCGTAGCGAGAATGTCCGGCTTTTTCTGTCCTCTCGAAGTCCACGGGGCAGGGATATCCACTTCCCAAGCGGGTCGATCGTTCTGCCCCCATCCCCAAACCTTCAAGTCCCCGCCCGCATTGACTTGTCCGGCCTCGATTCCCCCCACCATGAGCCAGCTTACGATTCGATCTACGGACCATCCCTTAACCAATCCGCCCAAGTCAAGGCTTGTCCCGCGGGAGAGTCGCGCCAGATTGAAAATGGGATACGTGGTCCAACTGCGTTCAAGCGATCGGTAGGAGGGAGCTTCTAGCATAGCGGACTGAGGGAGTCCAAATCCGCCGTAGTTCTCGATTGTTTCGAAACTTCGATCATAACCGGCATACTCAAGGGCCCTAAGTATGCATGGCTCGTATATTCCTTTCGTTAAGCGCTTGTATTCTACGGCATGGCTAAGCACTTCGAGCATTACGGACGAGACGCGAACGGGAAATCCGCGAGAAGCGTTTAGCCGACTTAACTCGCTCTCGGGAAGGAAGCGGCTGAATCTCCCTTCGACGAAAACGAACCAGTTGCGGATTTCATGGAGCGATTGGACTTCATCTTCCGGCCGTCCTTCCATAAGCGCAACATCGATCTCGGTATTCATCGCGCGAAAATGATCTTGTTCCATACTCATTTCCTCCTACGTTAGGATTGTCTTGACTGGGAACGGAACCTGAAGCCGCGGCCGGATTCGGCAGGGGTATCCAACGTCTCGCGTTGCGGAGTATCATTCGGCTGGACGGATGGGCTTAATATTTGTTCAGGGGCGGATGGAGCGTTCGCCGTTCGCGACCGAAAGGTTTCGCTGCCTCTGGCTTGTTGAAGTAGGAGGGCAACCGAAATCGTGCATCCGATACCGATGGCCCACTTCCTGAATTGCTTGCGGACCGAATCGCGCAAGGTCATCCCCCCATTCTTTCCGTCAGTATAATCCCGGATGATGAAAGAGGGATGAGAAAAACCTTAAAAGATGCTGAGAATGGATCGCATACTAAAAAATGGCGGAACGGAGACTCTAAAAAGGGTGACGGAAAATAGATCCGTTAATTGGGTGGAGTACATGTGACCGTTCGTTCGAAACGCCATGAATAAGGATGTAAATTTTATTGGTTTCGCTCAATTTGACTTGTCGACCGATCGTTCGATAAAATGAGATTAAATAAACTAAAACTTATGCATTGACAGACATGCCAAGGAGTGGAGAAGCTTGAAGAGCGTAATTGGATTTTCGTTAAAAAATAAGTTCGCATTATGGATGATCACGATTATCGTCGTCGTGGCGGGGTTGTACTCGGGGATGACGATGAAGCAGGAAAGCTTGCCTAACCTGAGTTTCCCTTTTCTAAGCGTCACGACCGTTTATCCGGGCTCTGCGCCGGACGCGGTGGTCAAGGACGTTACGGAGCCGCTGGAGAAACGGCTGAAAAACATCGAAGGCGTGAAGAACATCAACTCGACGTCGATGGAGAACGTATCCTCGATCTTCATCGAGTACGACTTCGGTCAGGATATGGACGCCGCGGTTACCCGGTTAAGGGAAGCGACTGCCGACGTCAAGTTGCCGGAAGGGGTAAAAGCTCCGGACATTTCGAAATTCTCGTTTAACTCCTTCCCTGTCATTTCGTTAAGCGCATCCGGCCAAGGGAGCCTGGAGAACCTAACCAAAACCGTTTCGGAGGAAGTTCAACCGGTTCTGGAAGGCGTATCCGGAGTCGCGTCCGTCCAGATCGCAGGCCAGTTCGTCCAAGAAGTGACGTTGAAGTTCGATCAAGCGAAGCTCGCGGAATTTGGTCTTAACGATGATGCCATCAAGGGCATCGTTCAGGGCTCGGCCCTGAAAGTTCCTCTGGGCTTGTTCCAATTGGATCAATCGGAAAAAGCCGTAGTCGTCGACGGTCGAATTACGACGATCGACGATTTGAAAAACATCATTATTCCCGTAATGCCGAAAGCTGGCGCGGCGAATGCGGGCGGCGGATTGACGACGGTTAAGCTAAGCGAAGTCGCGGATATCCGAATGTCCGGTAAAGCTGAATCGATTTCCCGCACGAACGGCGCGGAATCGATCGGGATTCAGATCGTCAAATCCAACGACGCGAATACGGTCGACGTCGTTAACGGCGTTAAAAACGAAGTGGCCAAGCTTAAAGAAAAGTTCACGGATCTGAAGCTCGACGTCATGCTCGATCAGGGCAAGCCGATCGAGAAGTCCGTCGAGACGATGTTAAGCAAGGCATTGTTCGGAGCGTTGTTCGCGGTAATCGTCATTCTTCTTTTCTTGCGGAATATCAGAACGACGTTGATCTCGATCGTATCGATTCCATTGTCGCTCGTAATCGCGGTACTGTTCCTGAAGCAATTCAATATTACGCTGAACATCATGACGCTCGGAGCCATGACCGTCGCCATCGGACGGGTCGTGGACGATTCGATCGTCGTAATCGAGAACATCTATCGTCGAATGTCCTTGGCGAACGAGAAGCTGAAGGGCAGGGAACTCGTGCTGGAAGCGACGCGGGAAATGTTCCTTCCGATTATGTCCTCCACGATCGTAACGATCGCGGTATTCCTTCCGCTCGGTCTCGTAAGCGGTATGGTCGGGCAGATCTTCCTGCCGTTCGCGTTAACGATCGTGTTTGCTTTGTTGGCTTCCTTGGTCGTGGCCGTAACGGTCGTTCCGATGCTAGCTCATCAAATGTTCAAGCGCGGAATTAAGGCTGGCAAAGGACATGACCATGACGAGAAGCCGGGACGTCTCGCCAGAGGTTATCGCGGTCTGCTTACCTCGGCTTTGAATCACAAGATCATAACGCTTGTGATCGCATTCGCGCTTCTGATCGGCAGCTTATTCTTAGTTCCGTTGATCGGAGCGAGCTTCTTGCCGGAACAAGAGGACAAATACGCGATGGTTACTTATACGCCGGAGCCGGGAGATCGCGTAGAAGACGTCGAACAACTGGCGCTCGTCGCCGAGAAGTACATTCGCGAGCAGCCGGATGTCGAGAGCTTGCAATATTCCATCGGCGGATCGAACCCGCTTCAACCGGGACCGTCGAAATCGGGATTGTTCTATATGCAGTATAAGAGCGACACGAAAAACTTCGCGGATAAGAAGGAAGCGTTGATCGAAGGCTTGCGCAAGGCCGTTCCGACGGGACAGTGGGCGGAGATGAACCAAGGCGGAGGTTTGGGCGGAAGCAGCTTCAGTCTGAGCGTGTTCGGAGAGAGCTTGGAGGATATCACGCCGGTCGTCAATCAGATCGCAGATCTGATGAAAGCCGATTCTTCGTTCGAGAAGGTCGATACGAGCCTCTCGAAGACGTACGAGCAATACACGTTCGTCGCCGACCAAGCGAAGCTGAGCCAATACGGATTGACCGCCGGACAAATCGCGATGGCGTTGAGCCCGCAGCGGGTAAGACCGGTGCTGACGAACGTCGTCGAGAACGGCAAATCTTACGAGGTGTACGTGGACGTTCCTACGGCCCAATTCAGCAATGTCGAGGAGCTTCTGGACGTGAAACTGCAATCCCCGCTTGGGATTAGCGTGCCGATTCGCGATGTTGCCCAAGTGGAGCAAGGGACCTCGCCGAACTCGATAGCGAGGCAGAACGGCAAGATGGTCGTTAACGTTACCGCGAAAGTCACGACATCCGACGTGGCGAAGGCATCCAACGACCTGAAAGCGAAAGTCGATACGATCCAGAAGCCAGCGACGGTCGAAGTGAAATTCGGAGGGGTCACGGAGCAGATCAACGAAACGTTTACGCAGCTCGGTCTAGCCATGCTGGCCGCGATCGCGATCGTTTACTTGGTTCTCGTCTTGGCCTTCGGCGGCGGACTCGCGCCGTTCGCGATCATGTTCTCATTGCCGTTCGCGATTATCGGCGGACTCGTAGCCTTGTATGTAACGGGAGAGACGCTCAGCGTATCCGCTTTAATGGGGGCGCTCATGTTGATCGGAATCGTCGTCACGAACGCGATCGTGCTCATCGACCGCGTTATTCACAAGGAAAAAGAAGGATTGTCTACGCGGGAAGCGTTGCTCGAGGCGGGAAGCACCCGACTTCGTCCGATCCTGATGACCGCACTCGCGACGATCGGCGCCCTTCTGCCACTGGCTTTCGGCTTCGAGAGCGCGGGTATTATATCCAAAGGGCTGGGAGTAACGGTTATCGGAGGATTGATCAGCTCGACGCTTCTTACCTTACTCATCGTGCCGATCATTTACGAACTCCTGATGAAATTGAAACGGAAGTCGAAGAAGGCGGAAGCCTAGTCGGTTAAATCAATGGCATAGGGAGCGAAACCGGAGGATGCAGGACAAGCGGGAACGAATTCTAGACGCAGCGATTCATTGTTTCGCGCGTAAAGGGTTTAGCGCGACTTCCATTCAGGAAATCGTCGACGAGCTCGGGATGGCCAAAGGCTCGATTTATTTTTACTTCAAGTCCAAGGACGAGTTGATCATATCGGCCATCCAGCATTACGGGGATATTCTCTTCGACCGCAGCTCGGGGCTTCCGGAAGAAGCGGGGCTCCCTCCTCGGGAGAAGCTCGTTCTGCAACTGGGAAGGCAGTTTCGTTTTATACGGGAGCACTTAGATTTTATGCGGATGATGTTCAGCGAGCCGCTAACCGGCATGCACCCGCAAATTCGAGAGCTTATGCTGCGTCTTCGAGCGCGAGGCAAGCTGTGGAACGCGTCTCACTTATCCGCGATTTATGGATCTTCGATCGAGCATCGCCTAGGGGATGCCGTAGCTTTGTTCTCGGGAATAGTGGGCAAGTATCTCGAGGCGCTTCTGTTCGAAGAGCGAAGCTTTGATGAAGAGCGGCTTTGTCGATATCTCGTTCGGCGGTTGGATGATATGGTTGCCGGAATGGAAAGGGACGACGAAGCCGCGATCCTTCACTTGGAAGAGTTCGGGTTACTGCGCAAAGTCGCCGGTCTGGATCCGAACGAGGACAAAGAGGAAACCCGGCTGCTGCAGCGGATGATGGACGAGACGGTAAACTCTCCGGGAGAACGCGATGAACGAACCCAAGCGGATTTGCTTAGCGCGCTGGGGCTGCTTAAGGAAGAGTCGGAGCGGTCTTCATTGAGAAATCCGTTCTTGGCCAGGGCCATGCTGGCGCTGCTGAAACAGCATGCGCTGGCGGGTTGGCAGGTGCCTTTGGAACAAATCGAGCATCGTTTAGATCGTCTAGAGTAAGGCGTCGTTTTCATTTGGCATAATATGCTAAAAAGTTTCTAAAGTTTGAGCATGACGCCCCAATTCGATACCTAAGTTGTGTATAGTTATTAGGAAAAATGACACAGCTTGGGGGAAGTTTGGGAGATGTATTGTACGAATTGCGGAGAGAGGCTAATCGCTGCTGCGGTATCCTGTCCGAGTTGCGGTAGCGAGGTTAGGCAGATTCCGAAAATTAAGGAAGATGAAGTTGCCGCAACGGCCCTATCACCGAATGCTTTCGAGGCTGCGACCGCGGTGCAACAACCGCAGGCATATCGTCCTACGGTGAACCCCGGGGGCTTGTCCGATGCGACCAAAAAGTTGATCCTTGTGGTCGCGGCGGCGATCGTGGCGATATTTTTAATTATCGAGTTCTCGGGAGGCGGTGGCGGAGGAAGTCAATCGACTCCCGAGAAGACGTTCAAGGGATTCATGAGCGCCGTCAAGAAGGAAGATGCCAAGAAGATGATCTCCTACATGTCGGTATCGTCGATGGGCTTCACCGATGGAGAGAACACGGATTCCATCGTTCAGATGCTGGAGAGAGGATTCGCTGACGGGGAGATGGATCTCCGCGATTATCGGATTACGAAGGTCGAGACGATGGGAGATCAAGCTACGATCGACTACGTGCTAGATTACATGGAAAACGGCAAGAAGCAAACGGACGAAGATTCGGTCGTACTCGCCAAAGTCGACGGCAAATGGTACATTAGCGGCGGCCTCGGTTTCTAGATCCACGGCAATCGCTTAAAGCAACAGCAATGACCGCCCTGTGTTAGCCTCAATAGGCAACGGGGCGGTCTTTTGCTCGTTCGGGCGGTCTTCTCGGAGTCGGTTAGCCCATCCCCATTCCGCTATCAGCCACAGCGCAGTTGCTCGATTCGCATGAGTAGGGTTCTCCCAGATCGCTAAATGTCTCGTAGTTACTCGATTCGTAGAAGTAAGGTTCTCCCAGACCACTAATTAGTTCGCAGTTGCTCGATTCGTCATAGCAAGGTTCTCCCAGACCGCTAAATGGTTCGCAGTTGCTCGATTCGCCGAAGTAAGGTTCTCCCAGACCACTAAATGTCTCGTAGTTACTCGATTCGACGGAGTAAGGTTCCCTAAGACCACTAATTGGCTCGCAGTTGCTTGATTCGACGGAGTAAGGTTCTCCCAGACCACTAATTGGCTCGCAGTTGTTCGATTCGCCGGAGTAAGGTTCCCTAAGACCACTAATTGGCTCGCAGTTGCTCGAATCGCCGGAGTAAGTTTCTCCCAGATCACTAAATGGCTCGCAGTTGCTCGAATCGCTGGAGTAAGGTACCCCCCAGACCACTAAATGGCTCGCAGTTGCTCGAATCGCCGGAGTAAGGTCCCCTCAGACCACTAATTAGTTCGCAGTTGTTCGATTGATCATTCTCGTCACGACATTCGCCGCAATATTGCCCAATCCGCCGAAATAACGGAAGCTCGTTCCGCTATTAGTCTCCTCATCGCCCAACTCGCCGAAATAACGGAAGCTCATTCCGCTAATAGCCTCCTCATCGCCCGATTCACCGAAATAACGGAAGCTCGTTCCGCTATTAGTCTCCTCATCGCCCGATTCACCGCAATAACGGAAGCTCGTTCCGCTATTAGTCTCCTCATCGCCCGATTCACCACAATAACGGTAGCTCGTTCCGCTATTAGTCTCCTCATCGCCCGATTCACCGAAATAACGGAAGCTCGTTCCGCTATTAATCACGCCGCAGCCTACTCCCGTTGTTGATGCTGATAACGCCGAATTGCGTTCCGCCCTCTGTCCTAAAAGGAGCTCAAATGATATAGTTAGAGAAAAGATTTCATGAGTTGGGGGATATTGGCGGATGGACGAGACAGCGACGACAAAGGAATTCGAAACGCAAAAGCAAACCGCGAGCGCTTCGGAGTCGAAGTGGGATTCGCACCCGTTCCCGCATTTGCAATCGGAACCGAACTCGTTTCCGCAGCCGGAATCGGACCCTTTTGCCGGTTTGCCTAAGGCCAGAACAATAACGTTGCCGGGCTGGGCAAAGGTGCTAATCCTCCTGTTGATGGCCGTTGGCGCGATTCTCTTTTTCTTGCTTAAGAATATGGATTTCGGGGGTGCCCAATCGACGCCGGAGAAAACGGTTAAGGGTTTCTTCCAAGCGGTTAAGGATAAAGATCCCGAAAAAATGATCTTATCTATCGACATCAGACCCGAAAAACTGCCCGAAGGGGTTAATAAAGAGGTTTTGTTGAGGGAATGGAAGAAGGCGCTCGAGCAAGAGAGCTCACTCCTTATCAGTTATGAGATATTGAGCTCGACAATCGACGGGGATTCCGCGATCGTCCAGTATAGAGTCGTGTTAGGACAACGTCTGGATGACGAGCAAGCAGATCCGCCGACAGTAGAGCAGGCTTACAATCTCAATAAAGTGGATCAAAAGTGGTATATTGAACTCTATAAGTGAAGATAATCATGTTGGAAAGCCCCGATAACTACGCCTATCGTAGCTTTCGGGGCTTCTTTTTGTTATCGCTTCAAGGCGACGCGTGCGGACAATTCGCTTAGCTCGCCAAGCTCGGAATCGGTCAATCGGAAGCTCATCGCCCGGACGTTCTCCATCGCATGATGCAGTTTGGATGCGCCGGGAATGGAGAAGACAGTTTCGCCGTGCGCATGGATCGCCCAATTTAAGGCGACCTGCGTCGCGGACGCGCCGTAATTTGCGGCGATCCGCTCTAGCAAGTCGATTAACGGCTGGGTTTGCCGCAAGCCTGCTGGCTTGAAGCCCTTCATTAGACGGCGAGGCCCCGGAGATTTGCGGATTAAATCCGGATCGGCGTGGAACTTACCGCTAAGGATGCCTTGCTCCAGCGGAGAGTATGCGATGATCGCGATCCCGAGCTCCCGAGCTGTCTCCAGAACGCCGTTGCTCTCGATTCGGCGGTCGAGCATGCTGAACTTCATCTGATTGGAAGCCAGTCTCAGGCCGTGCTCGCGAAGAACTCGGTCGGCCTCCCGCATTCGCTTGGCGTTGAAGTTGCTGACGCCGACGTAGCGAATCTTGCCTTGCTCGGCGAGCTTAGCCATCTGCCTCATCTCGCTCGCCACGGAAGAGAACGAGAAGGGCTGATGGATCATATAGAGATCTATCGGATAGCCGCCCAGCCTGCGGAGCCGCTCATCGATCGTTCGCGGAAGGTTGCCCGCAGTCCGGAATGCCGGCCACCATTTGGTCGCGATATGCGCTCCCGAGGCAAGCTCCCCTGCCGCGCGCAACGATTCCCCGAGAATCTGCTCGGACTCTCCTCCGCCATAAACTTCGGCCGTGTCGAACCAGTTGATGCCGCCTTCCAGGCTCACTCTGACGATATCCTTAACGAGAGTTCCGTCCAGCTTCGGCCAGAAGCCCCCGACAAGGCCGCGGGCTTGGCTGAATTGCCAGCAACCTAGGCCGAGCGGAGATAGCTGCAGTTCCGTCGTGCCGAATTTTCGTAAAGAGGGCCTTACAAGCGTCGTCGACATTCGATGTTCCTCCAATAGGTACCGATTAACCTTCCAATCCGATGCTCATAGACAATTCGAGAGTGTCCCCGGGGGATACGAGGAGCAGCCCTTCTTTGCTGTTTAACGCTTCGTTCAGCGCCGTCCATGGCTCCACGCAGACGAACGGTTTGCCTGCGACGGACCAGAGTACGACATACCGGAACTTATCGCTGTAAGTCAGACGAACGTTACGGTCATGCGAGAGCGGGAACGCGATTTCCGGCTTCGACGCATCGAGCAAAGCTGCGGATTCGACCATGGTTTCCAGATTTAACGTGCCATCGAACGCTTTTTCCGATTTATCGTTGTAGTCCAGTATTCGCGTAGCATCCGTATCGTAAGTCAGGTTCTTGCTTTCCGTAGCGAAGTAAGGATGGAATCCCGCAACCATCGGCATGTCCGACGAAGAACGATTGACGTACTGTTGCTCGATCGAGAGCACGCCATCCCGAAGGCGATAAGTGAACCTCAATTCGAATTCAAACGGGAACGCGACTAAGGTGTCCGAGTTACTGGCCAGAGCAAGCGTCACAAATGCGGAACCGTCCGTGCCCGTATCAATGACTTCCCAGGGGAGGATGCGCGCCACGCCGTGATTTTTCATTCGATAAGTTTGGCCGTTCCATTCGTATTGTCCTTCGACGAGCTGTCCCGCGATCGGGAATAGAACGGGAATGCCTCCGCGTATGTTGGCGTCCGGATTCAAAAATGTTTCCCTATCCAAATATAAAGTTTCGACGCCATGCAAGCGGCAACCGATGACGATTCCGCCGCGTTCCGGGCATACGATAACCGTGGAGTCCGTGTCGCGATCCACTAGCTCGATTAGCGGGTAACCGTCGATCCTTTCGATAATGCCGTAATTTTCTTTTGGGCTCAAGTGGCATCCTCCTGTTGTCGTTTAGTGTCATTTTTCTGCGTTATCTCCATTATACCAATATTTGTTGAACCGCCAAACGCCAACCGATATAGTGGAAGAGTAAGCTCCGGAATCGGAAGGAGAGGGCGCGATGGAAAGTCTTTCGAAAAAGAGCAGGCTCATTACCCGGTACGAAAAAGGAGTCGTCACCACGTCCGAGGACGAAGTGGTCGTGGAGTGGCCGATCACGATCGTGCTTAACGGAGAGGAATTCGCAACACTGGTATGTTCTCCCGAGCATATCGAAGAGTTGGCTGTCGGATATTTAGCCTCGGAAGGGGTGCTAGCCGATTATGCCGACTTGAAGGATATGAGCTACGACGATCGGTCGGGAATGGTATACGCGGACATCGAGGGCGTTGACCCTTGGATTATAGAGAGCGGTTCCAAGAGGGTGTTAACCTCCTGTTGCGGCAAAAGCAGACAAAGCTTCGTATTCTACGGCGACCTAAGGACTGCTAAACCGATAGAAAGCCGCAAGCTGCGGATCAGTTACGCGAGCTGCGTTAGGATGATGGAGGCCATGCAGGCGCAATCCGGCGTGTTCAGGGCTACTGGCGGCGTGCATAATGCGGCGTTGTTCGATAGGGACGGTGCGCTTCTGCTCGCGAGGATGGATATCGGAAGGCATAACGCGATCGATAAGTTGTACGGTCATTGCCTGCGCAACCAAGTAACGATGACGGATAAAGTTCTCGCGTTCAGCGGCAGGGTGTCCTCGGAAGTGCTGATCAAAGCGGCGAAAATGGGCTGCGAGGCGCTGCTATCCAAATCCGCGGTAACGGAATTGGCAATCGAGCTAGCAGACGGGTTGGGCATTACGGTCGTCGGTTTTATCCGTCACGGATCGCTGAACGTATATACGCATCCGGAACGTCTATTCGAAGGAGAGTGACTCTGTTGGGGAAGACGAAACATCCGGGACCGCAGAAACTGACCGCGAAACCCGATCCGAAGTTATGGGTGAGCGCGGTGCCTTTCGGCCTAGGCAAGCTGAAGCCTAAACATATCCGCGATACGTTGAAAACTTTATGGCGCAATCGCGACAATCTACCTTACGCGACCAGAATCTTGACGCAAGGCGTATGCGACGGTTGCGCGCTCGGAGTGTCCGGGCTTAGAGACCAGACGCTTAGCGGTCCTCATATTTGTACGACGCGACTGAACGTCCTGCGTCTTAACACGATGCCCGCAATGAAGCCGAAGCGGCTGCATGCGGACATCGAAGAGCTGCGCAAGTTGTCTAGCGCCGAGCTTCGGGAGCTGGGGCGTATCCCGTACCCGCTCATTCGGCGTTCGGGAGAACGGAGCTTCTCTAGGCTGTCATGGGACGATGCGCTCGATTATATCGCGGCCAAGTTCCGATCCCTGCCGCCGGAGCAAACCGCCTTTTACTTGACCGCGCGAGGCATCACGAACGAGTCCTACTACGCGGCCGCCAAAATCGCGAGATTTCTCGGAACGAACCACATCGACAATGCTTCGCGCATCTGCCATTCCCCGTCGAAGACGGCCCTAAAACGGTCGCTTGGGATCGGAGCGTCCAGTTGCAGTTATCGGGATTGGATCGGCACTGACGTGCTCGTATTCTGGGGCAGCGTCGCGGCCAACAATCAACCGGTGTCTACTAAGTACATGTACGCGGCCA
Organism: Cohnella endophytica; assembly: GCF_003628305.1. Lineage (GTDB taxonomy): Bacteria > Bacillota > Bacilli > Paenibacillales > Paenibacillaceae > Cohnella > Cohnella endophytica. The sequence goes on from NZ_RBZM01000008.1 coordinate 412,844, forward strand.
AGCGGAAGGGAACGAAGATTATCGTCATCAACCCGTACCGGGAGCCGGCAATGGACGGATATTGGATTCCTTCCATCGCGGAATCCGCGTTGTTCGGGACGAAGCTGGCGGACGACTTCTACCAGGTAAACATCGGCGGGGACATCGCGCTCATGCACGGGGTGATGAAAACTTGGTTCGAGATGGAGAAAGACGTTCCAGGCTCGGCGATCGATCATGCGTTCGTGCGGGATCACGCGAACGGGTTCGAGGAGCTTCGCGAGAAGGTCGAGTCGCAACTCTGGGGAGAGTTAGAGATTTCGTCGGGTTTGTCCCGTGTACGAATAGGCGAACTCGCGAAGCTCCTTGCGGCTTCGAAGAGCGCCGTATTCGTCTGGTCGATGGGGTTGACGCAGCATCGTCATGCGACGGACAATATATCGCAGGTCGCGAATCTTGCGCTGCTTCGCGGGTTTATCGGACGCGAGCACTGCGGAGTCATGCCGATACGCGGACATTCCGGAGTTCAAAGCGCGGGGGAGATGGGGGCGGAGCCGTTTTCGTTGCCTGGCGGCGACTTTGACGAGCTTAATTTGTCCCGCTTGGAGCAGTTGTGGGGATTCCCGATACCGAGATCGCAAGGGGATATCGTAGGCGTATCGCTGGAGAAAGCGAGATTACCCGTTAACCATCCGAGCAAGCTCAATCTGTATTACTTATCCGGAGGCAATTTCCTGGAGACGATGCCGGATCCGGCATTCATCCGGGAAGCGTTGGAGTCGCTCGAGGTTCGCGTGCATCAGGATATTATTTTCAACACCTCTACGTTGCTCGATGCCAAGGAGGCGGTCGTCGTGCTTCCCGCGATGACGCGTTACGAGCAGCCCGGAGGCGGGACTTCGACTTCAACGGAGCGGATGGTGTATTTCAGCCCGGAGATCGAAGGTCCGCGTATCGAGGAAGCAAGGGCGGAGTGGAGCATCTATGCTGACTTAGCCGCGCGCGTCAAGCCGCAGCTTCAGCACTTAATAGGTTTGAACGATGCGCGAGCCATCCGGGAAGAGATTGCGAGAGCGGCGCCGGAATACGATGGCATTCAGCGTTTGAAGAGCAAAGGCGAAGTGTTTCAGCGCGGTGGAGCATGGTTGTGCGAAGACGGCGTCTGCCCGACTCCGGATGGCAGAGGAAGGCTCATTCCCGTAGATCTTCCGAGGCGCGGCCTCAACGCTCAGGGTAATTTTAACGTTACGACCCGGCGAGGAAAACAGTTCAATTCCATGATCTACGGCGGAAAGGATGCCTATAACGGGGGAATTCGGACAGCGGTGTTGCTTAATCCGAAAGATGCCAAAGTTCTAGCCGTATCGGATGGTGACCCGGTCGTATTGCATAACGCGCATGGAATTCTGCATGGTCAAGCTCACTATGCGGATATCGCATCCGGCAATCTGGCCGTCAATTTTCCCGAAGGAAACGTCTTGTTTCCTATGGGTGTGTACGAATCTCCGGCAGGAATTCCGGAGTATAACGTAGCGGCTACGCTTGAGAAAACGGAGCATTATGTCGGGCGGCTGGATAAGAGGTATAGCAAGAAAAGGAATGTGGAGGAGGCTTGACGAACAAGAAAAAAGCGATGAGCCGAAACTGGAATTCCGTCATTTCCTGGGAAATGTTGTCGACAAGAAAGATATACGCAACAACATGCTCATTCGTGTCGTATATAGGAGGTACGAATTCGAATTTGAAGTAAAGGAGCGTGGACGCCATCCCGCCATTGCCACCAAGAGCAGCTACTTCGGCGTCGACGTCATCTGCCGTAGGACGTACATCGCTTCCTTCGCGCAAAGGACGGAAAGCACGTCCGAGACGTCCCGTGTTCTGGGTTTTGTTCAAGATCGTGTTTTTTACGGGATTTATCTTTACGTTATTATTTGCCGGATGGTTCTATTTGACTCCTTCCGGATATCAGTACCGATATATGCTTGCCGATTCCATCATCACGACTCAACACCGGGAATGGGCGAAATATATAATCGGGGAGAAAGCTTTGCGCGAGCGCGTCGCCCTCTACGTTAAACAGTTCAATGATATGGGAGAAGAGCGGGACGAGCATACGATTAAGCCAACTACCGACGGTTCGGGGGAAGTTACCCCGGAGAAGCTCACTTCCGTAGAAGAAGTGAGCGGCGAAGGCTATCACGGCTATTTGTTGACGGTGCGGGATCCGAAGAAGATCCGGCTAGTCGTTCCGAATAAGCGCGGGCGCGGAGAGAAGATTACCAGCATGGTGAAGCGCACCGGGGCGATCGCGGGCGTGAATGCCGGCGGGTTCGCGGATCCGAATTGGAAGGGTAACGGCTTCAAACCGATCGGTCTTGTGATTAGCCAAGGCAAAATTTATTACAATGGGCTCGGCGGCAAGAAAAGCGTTCAGATCGTCGGCATCGACAAGAACGGCAAGATGCTCGCGGGCAATTATTCGATCAGCGAGCTCATGGATCTCGGTATATCCGAAGCGGTGAGTTTCTCGCCTCGGATCATCGTCAACGGCAAGGGCTTGATCAAGAACCGCGCGCAAGGCTGGGGCGTCGCTCCGCGTACCGTTATGGCGCAGAAAGAGGACGGGACGATCCTCTTCCTGCTGATCGACGGGCGTCAGCCTGGTTACAGCATTGGCGCGACGTTGTACGACGCGCAACAAATCTTGTTGGAGCACGGTGCCGTCATCGCGGCGAATCTGGACGGAGGATCGTCGACCGTACTCGTTGACGAGCAAGGACAAATCGTGAATAAGCCTTCCTCCAGCGCGGGGGAAAGATATTTACCCACGGGCTTCCTCGTATTCGATAATCCCGAATCCGTGGACGTACCGAATATATGGGCAGGTATGAAGCCATCCGAGATCGACGCGGGGAAATGGTAATAGAACTGGAACAAGAGGCGGGCCATGAGGAAGAATTCTTTCCTTGTCGCTCGCCTTTGCGTTTTATACCCGACATATCGCTTAGTACATCATAAAGCCGAGAGGTCCATCCTCGTCGATAATGTCTTGGATATCGAACACCGAAATCGGAAAATACGGGAATCCCCACGCGTAGGGGACTATGGCATACAGAGGAAAATAAATCACCAAGGATTTGTCCGCGATATAGAAATCCTGGTCGGGGGTAATGCCCGGGTAATCGACTAGGAGCGGCAGCTGTCTCGCTTTGATCTGCGCTTGAATAATCGCGTTTAACCGAGCTTCGTAACCGCTATCCTTCTTGAACAACTCGCCTAACTTATAGCTGCGCCCGGTATTGGCATCGAAGGTTAACGACTTCTGCAGCGTATTGCCGTGAGCGCCGCCAGTGAAGGTATAGTTCAAGAGAGACAAGCTGAGGACGCCTCTTTCGTTCGTCTTGCTCTCGAACGTGCCGTCCATTTGCTGAATGTCTTTGCTCGGGAAACCTTGCTCCTTCAGCAGAGCTTGGTTAGCGGAAGCGATTTTTTTATTCATAGCCATCTGCGCCGCCTTTGTCGTGCCTCCGTTGACGTAAGGAACGTTAATCTTGACGTTCTTGGCGGTCATCGTCCGTACTCGGATCGGGAGCATCATTGTCTGGCCGTTCATTCGCATTCCCCCTTTGTTCATGGGCTGGGCTATCGTCACCCCAGTCTATGCAAGCGAAAGGGAACCGGTTCAATTTCGGTTTGTGCTACAATGTAAGGGATTGCAATAACGTCGGCTTGTTCGATGGAAGATAACTTCCGCGGAGGGAGGCGCAGGATGGAAATATTCAAAGTTTACCTCGTTAACATAAGCATACTGACTACTTTCGCATACCTCTTTAACCTCGCATACAATTTAATTTTCTCGAAATTGTCCAGAGCGTCGAAATACGGACTTTCCGTCCTTATTTTCATTCTTGCGGGTTGGCTAACTATGTACTTCGGCTTCGATGTCGGTAACGGGGCCAAATTCGATCTGCGCGTCGTACCGCTCATTTTCGGGTTGGTCGTGTATTCCAATCCCGTCACCTTATTCTTAATCGGCCTATGCATCGGATTGCTGAGGCTGACCTTCGGATTGGATTACGCCGCGTGGGCCGGAACGTTGAATCTCACCCTCCTTGGCATCGTTGCGGCTTTATTGTGCGCTTGGTTCCGGCGGCGAAAGACGTTCTCGTATTTGCGAAAGTCGGTTTTCGCTGTTCTCGTCATCAACATTGTCAATACGATAGATATTTCCCTATTCGGTAAAATCCCGCCTCATCACTACTTGAACGAAATCGCTCCGATTACTTTCCCTACCGGAGTCATACTCAGTTTCTTCTTCTTGATCATGATCCGAGACTTCCAGAAGAATCAATCCCGAATGGAACAACTGAGCCGGACGAACCGGCTTCTTCACGTGCGGACTCGCGATCTGAATCAAGCCAAAAATGAACTGGAGCAGAAAGCGACGCAGCTCGAGACGGCGTCCCGTTACAAATCGGAGTTCCTTGCGAATATGTCGCACGAGATCAAGACCCCGCTAAACAGCATCATGATCCTATCGGAAATGCAGGCGGAATCGGACACTTCGGACGAAGACCGGCATCGGTATGCCCACCTCATCCTTCAATCGGGTCGGGAACTGCTGACTCTCGTCAACGATATTCTTGATCTGTCCAAGGTGGAGGCGGGCAAGCTCGATATCGTACTCCAACCGATCGATACGAACGAAGTGTTGCGTTACATGGAAGAACAATTCATGCCGATCGCGGAGAGCAAGGGCCTTACTTTCGTAGTCAGTCCGAGCGCCGAACAGACGGCAGAGACAGCAGCGCAACTGAAGCTAGAGAGCGATCCGATGAGATTAAATCAAATTCTGCGGAACCTGCTCAGCAACGCATTCAAGTTCACGGAGAAAGGCGGGATCGAATTATCGGCATCGGCCGTAAAGGGCGATGACGGGCGAGAAGAAATCCTGTTCGAGGTGCGCGATACGGGAGTAGGCATCGAAGCGGACAAGCTGGAGGCGATTTTCGAAGTATTCCGTCAGGAAGACGGCTCGATCAACCGCAAGTATGGCGGGGCAGGCTTAGGACTTGCGATTAGCCGGCAATTGGCGGAATTGCTCCGCGGGCATCTGGAGCTTAGCAGCGAGAAAGGCGCGGGCAGTTGCTTCACGCTGAGGTTACCCGCACAAGCCGCATGCACGGAACGCGGGAATTCGTAAGTTAGACAACGTTCATGTCCTTTAGCCAAATCACGGCTTGGGTGCGGTCGTTCGTGCCGATTTTATCGTAGATGGAACTGATATAATTTTTGACGGTACCTTCGCTCATGAACAAATGCTTGGCTATGTCGCGATTGTTGCGGCCTTCGACCATCAAAGCTATGATGCTCATCTCCCGATTCGTGAACTTCAGGTCCGAGGCCCGTCCACGCGCGCGAAGAGGCGAAGGAGAACGTTCGGTAGCGGGAGCGGATAACCGGGCGGCGAGTTTGATCGCGATGGCCGAGGGGAGCATGATCTCTCCTTTAGCAGCATCGCGTACCGCTTGGATGAGCTTCTCGGAAGGGATGTCCTTCAGCAAGAATCCGACGGCGCCGCCGGCCAGGGCCTCGACGATGTAGTCATCTTCGTCGAAGGTCGTAAGGACGAGCGTTTTCGTTCGCGGAGAGTCGATTCGCAGCTTTTTGACCGCTTCGATCCCGTTCATGACGGGCATGCGGATATCCATCAGCACCAAATCCGGATCGTGCGCGGCGACTAGCCTGCACGCTTCTTCCCCGTTCTCAGCGGTTGCGACCACTTCGATATCGTCCTCTAATTGAAGAATCGTTTGCAAACCGTCCCTCATTAACGTTTGGTCGTCCGCGATCACTATTTTCAGCATTCGTCTCCCTCTCCTTTCTTTTCCATTATAGTGCAACATTCGATTTTGAACAGATCCGTCATGCAATCGAAGTCCCGATTTCATGACGGGAAGCGTGACACGGGTCACTGGTCACATGACGGAGCATTGTCCTACGATAAGAGCAACAGTCAGGGACTGCATATACCCGGCTAAACGAAGGAGTTGGGAACATGATCATTATCCATACGAGCCAATGCCGACCGGGCATGAAGCTCGGTAGATCGATCTATACGGAGCAAGGGCATGTGCTTGCGGGACGCGGATTCGTGCTGACGGAGCACGCGATAGGCAAGCTGCAACAACTGGGATTGCCTTATCTTCATATCGAAGAACAAGGTACGGAGGACATCGCCCCGGATCAGGCGATTCGGGACGAGACGATTATCGTGCTGCATGGAGCGCTCACGCACGTCATGGACGAGCTATCCCAAGGCGACAAAGATAAGCTGTCGGCCGGACTCGTACGATTCTGTCATGACGCTTCCAAGCTGCTTGTCGAGGATCTGAAGTCGCGGCGCAATCATCTGTGTTTGCCAGTCCATCTAACGACGACGCTGACGGACGGCGATAAGCAGCATTTCGTGGAGCATGCAATGAACGTCGGCGTATGCGCGACGCGGTTCGGGCTGGATGAGGGCTTGGCCGGCGAGGAACTGCAGTCGCTTGCGCTGGGCGCGATGCTTCACGATGTCGGTCGACTCGTATTGCCGGCAGGGCTGCAAGCTTGCATCGATCGTGACGGCAAGATGTACATGGCGCATGCCGAGCTCGGGTTTAAGCTGCTGCGAGACAGCGGATTCCCGCTGATGACGGCGCATTGCGCGTTGTTCCATCACGAGAGAATGGACGGAAGCGGCTATCCTTTCGGATTGGAAGGGCGGAAAATTCACCCGCACCATCAATGGATCAGCATCTTCGATATGTTCGATACGCTCGTTAACGGACGCGCTAACGGTATCACGATGCTACCGCACGAGGCGTTAGAAGTATTATACGGAGGTGCCGGCACGCTGTACGATGTGGATAAAGTTTGTCGCTTGCGAGACAACATGGCGTTATTCCCGCGGGGGACGACCGTACGCTTGAGCACGGGGGAGCTGGGCGTCGTCTCCGCGTTGCATGAGGACTCGAAGCAGCGGCCGATCGTGCGCGTCATACGGGCTTCGGACGGTAAACTGTTACCTCAACCGTACGAAGTCGATCTCAAGCGGCAGCTTGATCTGATGATCAGCGGATTAGGCACCGACAAGGCGGGGACGGAAGGAGCGTTGCCTGGAGCCGGAACTTTATCCGAGGCGGCGGAGCGCCGTTCGAATAAGGTGTTCCATATGGCCTAATACGCCGAACGGGCCGTAACCAAAAAAAACCAGCCGAGAAAACCTTGACTTTTTTCTCGGAAATGACTATCCTAATAAAGGATTTGCTGATGTAGCTCAGCTGGTAGAGCAACGCATTCGTAATGCGTAGGTCGGGGGTTCGAATCCCTTCATCAGCACCATGAACATTTCTTTAATGCGCGTCTTCCGAGGTTCTCGGGGGCGCGTTTTTTGCTTTCCGAAACGGATCCGCTCGATGGGGTCAGATTAGCCGCTACGATCGCGCTTGTTGACGAATAGAATGGGACGAGACGGTATAAGGAAAGGGGAGTTGGAGTTCATGGATCGTCAATCGTTCATCGCGTTGCTTGCGCCGCAAGCCATTCAAGCTAGGCTAGACGGATCGTCGTTGCTGCCCTCGGTGAGGCTTGCGCAGAATATTCTGGAGACGGGAAGCAATCTGAATAAGTACAACAATCTGGGGGGCTTTAAGGTCGGGGACGGCAAACCGAACGCGTGGTGGCACGGCGAGACTTACACGACGCCGACGTGGGAGGTTTATGGAGGAAAACGCGTGCAGACGGTCGCGACTTGGCGCGCGTACGACAGCGTGTACGACTTCTACAGAGATCAGGACCGGCTGTTCCAGAACTCGCGATATGCTCCCTTGCGGGCCGCTCTGACTCCGGAAGACCAAGCCAAAGCGCTTCAAGCATGCGGATACGCGACCGATCCGGAATATGCGGCCAAGCTGATGCAGATCGTAACTGCCGAAGGACTCATTCAGTACGATGGGGAGGTTATGCCTAAAATGGACAAAAAAGATGCCGATAAAATTATCGATACGTATCTTAAGCCGCAGTATGCGGATGCGATCAAGAGAGGAGACCGCGCGGAAGCCGCGGAAGCGAACCGGCTTGCAAACGAGCTCCGCAAAGCATCAGGGCAGCCTACGCAGTAACAAGGCTGTGATTCGACAAAATGTAAAAAAATCTTGCAATCTGTCGACTGGCATGGTATAGTCTTTTCTTGTAGGCAATAAAAATACATCACGCGCCGACTTAGCTCAACTGGTAGAGCAACTGACTTGTAATCAGTAGGTTGGGGGTTCAAGTCCTCTAGTCGGCACCAGCTTTTACTATGAATTCCCTTCGTGCCATATCGGCCGGACGGGGATTTTTTTGTGCGACAAAACAACCCGATTATCCCTTCCGCGGGCGTGTTGGGTTGTTTGTCGTGCGCTTAATGGAGCTCCGGTTGAAGGAGAACCTCTTCGATCGTCAGTTGCCGGTCCAAGATTTCCTCGAGCAGGATCTGAATGTACTCGTCGTCAGGAGACTGAACGTAAGCCGAATGGAATTGGTCGATCAGCAAGTCGTTGTCGAGCGTATGAATCGCATTTCTAATATCTCGCATATTCGCCACCGCCTTAACTTATTTTACCGTATCCTGTATTTTCCATTACCCTCTAGCATTCGAAATGAAAACATTGCGGCAATAGGAATGGAAACCTAAATCTGCGAATATTTTGGCGAAAATATTTACTAAATGGTGGAATTCTTGTATATTTGTCGAGGAGCGGCAAGCGTTGGAAAAAAATACTATAGTCGCTTACTAGGGGGATAAGAGAAATGAAAAAGAAACCATCGAATCAATTGTTGAGAACATCGATCGCGTTAGCGGTGCTGGCGCTTGCGCTGAGCGCGTGCGGCGGATCGAAAGACGGCAAGAACGAGGCGTCTCCGTCAGCGTCCTCGGCTAGCCCGTCGGCTTCCGCAAGTCCTTCGGAATCGCCGTCTGAATCGCCATCTCCGTCCGCGGAAGCAAGCGCTCCGGCATCCGACGTCCTCGCGGGTTTTAAGCTGTTCGAAGATAAATCAAACGGAACAAGCATTCAATACCCGGAAGATTGGAAGCTTGTCGAGAATGCCGGAGGAGCTATTGCCGCATTCTTGGCTCCAGCCGAAGGGGATAACGATAAATTCCAAGAGAACGTGAATATTATCGTTCAAGATTTGCAGGGACAGGACATCACGTTGGAGCAGTACGCGCAGATTTCCAAGGATCAAATCAACCAATTAATAACGGATGCGAAGATCGTTTCCGGCGAAACCTTCAAAGCGGATGACGGAACGGAATTCTATAGCTTGATCTACAACGGGAAACAAGGCGAGTACACGCTAACCTGGCAACAAGTATTCGCGATTGCGAACGGTAAAGCTTACATTATGACTTATACTGCCGAACCGGATAGCTTCGATAAATACGTCGATACCGTTGGTCAAATGGCGGATACATGGATATTCTAAGGCTAATTCGCATAAGAGGGATGTAAATTGAACGCGGTCCTTTACAGGACCGCGTTTTTCATATGGAAGGATTCTATGCGGCGTCGGGGATTTATCAATGCAAGGTTTCCCATCTTTAGGCTGCTGCATATTCTAGTGGCAACCGCACTGCCGGCTTCGGCCGGCAGGTCAGAGGGGGAGAACCCGCAATGTCATTCATTCCGAATTTTCCGCCGGACTTGCTCGAAGAGCACAAAAGATGGCACCATGCCCGCCATAACGTAGATATTAACAATCCTCCAATCGGTTACGGGCAGGAGTTTCTTCGCTTTCACCGCGATTACATCTCCAGAGCGTTGGCTTGGTACAACCAGAGCGGAAACGATCCCCGCCTAGTGGAGCCTTGGGCGTCCGTCCCTGAGGCAATCCGCAGAGCCCCTTGTTACAATCAAGCGGCGGAAGCGCGTGTCATATCCCAACCCGAATCCTTCGCCACTTCGGATGAGCTAGGAAGATTCATCGAATCCTCGAACCTTCATGCCTGCATCCACCAAACGTCGGCTCAGTTGTACGCGGACCCGGACATTAACGACTTCGACGTCGCTCCCCACGATACGGTGTTCTATAACATTCATGGTCTGATAGATCGTTGGTATCGAAACTGGGAGGGGCTAGGCCGGTTTAGCGAAGGGCGTTCCTACTGGTGTGGGACGTTCGAGGTGGAAGACGATGAGGTACTAACTTACAGCCCGATAGATCGGAAATGGCAGTTGGGACGTCAGAACGGCATACAAAACTGGAGAGTCGTCGGGGACAGCGGGACTTACGGTGCGATGGACGACGGTCGCTTGTTCCGAATATGGGATTCGGACGCGGACGGCAAGCTCGAGGTTCTATTCCTCCAACCCGATACGGGGATTTGGTATGAAGGAAAAATAAAAGACGGACAGCTGCGCTGGCAGCCTATCCGCCTTCAACCGCTTATGGAAGACAAATTCAATCTTCCCTAACCAAGCCCATCAAAAAACCGAACACGGAAACGTAATAACCATAGTCCCTCTCGACGAACGAGTTGCGCTCTACGACCTTTTCCGCGGGTTGGAGAGTACCTTGACGCAACTCGATTCCGGTCGCGTTCAGTTTGTCCAACCGTTCCTCCATGAGCGCGATCAGTTCCTCCGCGTCCGCTTCGTACAAGCCGGCCACTTCCTCTTCTTGCAAACGGAAGTCCGTCCAGCCCAACTCCGTGACGAGGCCGTACACATGGCTGACTTCGGCATCGATAAAGTCGACCCCTCCGACGACTCCCGCTAAGTATTCCTTAACGAGACCGTACTCCGCTAATTGCTCGAAGCCGACCCGGACGCCGAGCTCCTCTTCCAGCTCGCGCAGAACGGCGTTCGGAGTTTCTCCGGCTTCCAGATGGCCGGCCGCCGTAATATCGAAGCAGCTCGGATTCGTATCCTTTCCTTCGGAACGCTGCTGGAAGAGAACCTTCGCGCGGCCGTCTACCTTACGGACAAGCCAGCAATGAACGGTATGGTGCCACAAGCCCTTCGCATGAACCTCGCTCCGCTCCGCGATTCCCGTCCAATTTCCCTTTTCGTCATAGACGTCGAACATTTCGGCCATTCGTTTCGATCAACCTTTCGCGTTGGAGGCTTGTCCGATGGGTTCTACTTCGGAAGTGCAGTGGGAGCAACGGGAAGCGGCCAACGGTATCGAAGACAAGCAATAAGGGCATTCCCGGGTCGTCGGTGCCGCCGGTGCCGGAGTTTCTTCCGCTTTTTTGCGGCTGAGCCGATTAAGCACCTTAACCAACATGAATACGCAGAATGCCACCAGCAAGAAGTCGATCAGAATGCTGATAAACTGTCCGTATGCAATGACCGCGGCTCCAGCCGATCTTGCCGCTTCCAAAGATTCCGGCTTCACCATGATGCCATCCGTGCCTTTAACCAGTTTCCCCGGATCCAAGTTCCAATACAAGTCTTTGAAATCTACGTTGCCCAGCAGCTTGCCGATCGGCGGCATGACGATATCGTTCACGATCGAGGTGACGATCTTGCCGAAAGCTCCTCCGATGATGACCCCGACGGCCAGATCCACGACGTTGCCGCGCATGGCAAAAGTTTTGAATTCTTGAAGAGTAGATCTAAACATGCATATAACCTCCATTTATTGGATGTAAGTTAGAAAAGGAATTTGCTGGTATTCGTCGAATCTAATACCAATAAGAAATAAGATGTCAGTTTCTGCGAGGGATAAATTATGAACGGTAACATGGTAGCCACCTGGCATAACTTCTTCTTGCTGCTGGCACTATTAATCAGCATACTCGCATCATATACCATGTTCAACTTCATCGGCAATCTTAAGAGGACGAACGGGACCTTTCGACAGTTCTGGCTGACGGGCGGAGCGTTCGTGTTCGGAGTCGGTTTGTGGGCGAAACACTTCGTTATGATGCTAGCTAATAACATTCCCCTTAACTTTACCTGGATCATGCCGGTTGCGCTTATGTTCATCATTTTTTTCTCGCTGATGGCCTTCGTTATGTTGAGCTTGCACGGGATATTCAAGTATAGACTGTTGTTTGGCAGCTCGATCTTGGCTTTCGGCATAGCGATCATGAACTTCTTCAGCATTCTAGGTCCGAAAATGGACATTCTCAGTATCAACATGGGTCTCTTGATCGTATCTTTGGTCGTGTTGTTCGTCGGGACATTCTTTTCTTTCATCTTATCGGAGAGCGGGTACGAGCACAGAAAACTCGTATCGAGCATGTTGCTAGGATCAACTACGGTCGCGATGCAATTAATCGGCCGGCGCGCGCTGCATATCGAATATTCGGACACGACGTTCGTCACTTGGGACAGTCTCAGCCACGATATTAACGTGCTCGGACTTATCATCGCGATCGGGGCTTTGCTCATCCTGATGTCTACGCTTGTGACCTGGTATATCGATAAACATTTGAATCAGATGGATGAACGCTACCGGCTTCTCGTGGAAAATTCCCTCGATACGATCGCGATTCTGAAGGGCGACCGTTGGGGATTCGTAAACGCTGCAGGACTGCGGATGTTCGAGGCGGAGACGGCGAGCGAATTAATCGGCAAGTCGATCTATAACATCATGCCCGACAAGGATCGCGGCGCGGTCAAGGAAAGGCTTCACAATCTCGTGTTCGCGGGTAGCGGCAAGCCGATCGAGCAAGAATGGTCCACGTTAAAAGGAAAGATCCTGTACACGGAAATCGTAGAAACGATGACGACCCTGGACAACGAACCGGCGGTACAAGTTATTATTCGCGATATTTCGGAGCGCAAGAAAAACGAAGAGCTGCTGATCAATTCGGAAAAATTGTACGTGGCGGGGCAATTGGCCGCGGGAATCGCGCACGAAATCCGTAATCCGCTGACGTCCCTGAAGGGCTTCTTGCAACTGATCGCCTCGGGACGGAAAAATAATAACAGCTACTACGATATCATGAACGCGGAGCTCGATCGAATCGAAGACATCGTGAGCGAATTGTTGATGCTGTCCAAGCCGCAAGTCTACGAGCTTACGTATCAGGATATGCGGGTCATGATGAGAGATACGGTTACGCTCCTGGAGACGCAGGCTATTCTGCACAATATCGCGATCGAAGCGGAGTACGGCACGGATCCTCTATGGATATACGGCGTGGAAAATCAAGTCAAGCAAGTGTTCATCAACGTGATCAAGAACGCGATCGAAGCGATGACCGACGGAGGGGCGATCAGCATCAAGTTGTCTCGCGAGAGCGACGGGGTATTCGTGCGAATTCGCGACGAGGGACCCGGCATCGACGAAGAACAGCTGGCCAAGATCGGCCAGCCGTTCTATACGACGAAGGAGAAGGGCACCGGCCTCGGGCTCATGGTCAGCTACAAAATCGTCGACAACCATCAAGGGAAAATCGTGGTCATGAGCGAGCTCGGCAAAGGAACTTCATTCGAGATTATGCTGCCGTTCCGTTATCCGGAGGCGGCGATCAGGAAGTCTAGCTGACGAGGGCGAATAACGGCCGATATAGGGGTTTCCCCGGACGGCTCCCCGTCCCCGTATGCCAACATAGACATCGATGCTCCGATTGACACGGAAGTTCCCGTCAATATCGTGACGTATCGATGTTTTTTTACGTGGGATCCCGTGAGTAAAGTCGGAAAAATCATCAATATCCGAGCAACGCCGCAGCTGTGCACGACGCAAACGTGAAGCTTTCCGTCATCCGGAAGCGCTTGCGGGCATATTCGCAAGCCGCCGCCGTAACTCGCCGAGTTGGAGATGACCGACAGCCAACCTTGCGCGAATTCGTGTTTCGTCCCATCTATCGTAACGCTAAGAGAACGCGGCTTGTACCGGGCAAGAGCTCGAAACAAGCCGATGACGTAAGCAAGCGAGCCGACTCCGAGCCTATTGCACCATTTCTTATAACGAGAGGCGTTTACGTCGGCGGCTACCGCTCCGTCCAGTCCGACGGCTACCGCGGTCAGCGTATGCTGCTTGACGCCTTTTTCCGTTACGGATTCAAGCAGGTCGCTTTTGCGGGTATGGCCGGCAAGTATAACCGCTAAAGCTTCGAGCGGATCGACCGGGATATTGAACGCTCTCGAAGTGTCGTTGCCGGAGCCGGAGGGGATGATTCCATAAGGTATTCCGGACGAGGCGATCAACGGGAGCAAACCGTGCAAGGTGCCGTCGCCGCCAATAACCGCAACCGCTTTCAATTTTCCGCGTGCCATCCGTTCCCCGACCTGAGAAAGAGCCTCCGATTCCGAAGTCGTAACGATTTTATCGTACTCCGTTCCCAGACTGCGAAGCCGTGTTTCCACCTTTGCCCAAATCCTTTTGCCGCGGCCGTTGCCGGAATTCTCGTTGACGACGAACAGAATCAAGCCTTCCAGGCCTCCTTGAAGTGATGTGCGTGTGATTCTCATTATACGGGGAGGGGTAGGATTCGGGAAGAGCCGGCTTAAGCCGACCAAGTCTCAGACTGGGACAAAGAAGCCATTAGCGGGTAATTCATGGTGTCGAAAAGGAGGGATAGCGATGTCTGTTAATGCTAGCAAAGTCGTCGTGATCACGGCTCAGGGAAGAAGTACGTTCAGCGAAGAACAAGCATCGAGCTTGGAAGCCCATGTAGACGTCAGCTTCGGCGCGGCAATGGGACGGTTATCGGAGGACGAGATCGTTGCAAGATTAGGCGACGCCGATTATGCGGGATTGACTCCCCGTTCCGTCCCGGTCATTAAGGAAAGCTGGGTAGGGAGACTGCCGCGGCTAAAAGGAATCGCGGTATTCGCGACCGGAGCGGATTCCGTCGATACGGAATATTTGCGTAAACGGGGGATCAAGCTTAGCCGTCTTCCCGTTTATTCGACGGATTCGGTTGCAGAGCATACGATAGGTTTACTACTCGCGATGTCGAGAAAAATTCACCTTAGCCAGGACCGCGTTCGCGGAAGGGTTCCTTCCGAGAAGTCCGTGCTCGGATGGGAACTTCGCGGACGGACGATCGGGATTATCGGATTAGGGAGGATCGGCAGTAGGGTCGCGGAGCTTGCCAGTGCTTTCGGCATGCGCGTGCTGGGCTACGATCCTTATAGGCAATCGGAGAGAGCAGCACTTGTCAGCTTGGATGAGCTGCTGTTTTCCTCTGACGTCGTCAGCTTGCATTATCCGGCGCAATGGCGCGGCGTGGCTGCTTTCGGCCGGGAGGAGCTTGCCCGGATGAAACCGGGCGCGACGTTGCTGAACGTCTCCCGTTGCGCGCTCGTAGACCCATTGTCGGTCGTGGATGCGATCGATGCGGGGACGTTGAAGGGATATGCGTTGGACGATATTTTCCCGATCGGCAACGCGGATGAACGTGCGCTTCGCCAGATCGCGGAGGGACAAATTCTGCAGACCGGTCATACAGCTTGGTACTCCGAAGAAGTCATCGAACGCGGCTACGATTGTTGGATCGACAATCTGATCGGAATGGCAACCGGTAATTTTCGAAATCCTTCCCCCTAAGGGAAGGAACGTATCGAATGCTTAACGGCCGCGGCGTTGGGGCAGCATGGAAGGGCGAACTTGTCGGCTTATTTGTGCGTATGGATGGGAAGAATCCGTTCTCTAATGGTATAATGGATGGACTTTGAAGGTTGCGCGGGGACGAAGATAAGCTTCGTTCGTTATCGCAATAGGAGGAATTCAACATGGCGGAGCCGCTCAAGGCGATGTATAACGAGCCATTCTTAAGAGCGTTCGCGACGATAGTCAGGAAAGCCTATCCGGCGTTCGACGGAGAGGCTTTCGTTCGGTTCGCGCTCGGGCCGGGATGGGACGAGTTGGAGCTCAAGGGCAGGATGCGTAGAATCACGGAAAGCTTGCGGGCTGCGCTGCCTGCCGAATACGAGAGCGCATTAGACATATTAGAGGCCGTAGCGGACGAATGCCGGGGGTTTCCTTACTTGTTTTTCCCGGATTTCGTCGAGGTTTACGGCAAATCTCAATGGGAGCGTTCGATCGGGGCCCTGGAGAAGTTTACGAAGTTATCTTCGGCGGAATTCGCCGTTCGTCCGTTCATTAAGCAAGATCAGGCCCGTATGATGGCGCAGATGGAGAATTGGGCTGTCCACCCGGACGAGCACGTGCGCAGATTGGCGAGCGAAGGCTGTCGGCCGCGACTGCCGTGGGCGGACGCACTACCGGCGTTGAAGCGGGATCCCGGTCCGATCTGGCCGATTCTGGAGCAATTGAAGGACGACCCGTCGGAGTATGTGCGTCGCAGCGTCGCGAACAATCTAAACGACATTTCCAAAGATCATCCCGATCTCGTGCTTTCGGTATCGCGGGATTGGTTCGGCGTTAGCGATCGGACGGACTGGATCGTTCGCCATGGCTGCAGGGGGTTGCTTCGCGCGGCTCAGCCGGAGGCGATGAGACTATTCGGAATCGTGCCGCAGCCCGCGATCGACGTTATTGAATGGTCCGTTACGCCGGACGAGCTCGCGATCGGAGAGTCGGTCGGGTTCAAATACGCGCTTCGATTACCCGAAGGGGAGCCGGTAAAGCTGCGGATCGAGATGGCGGTTACTTTCCCGCGGTCGACCGGCAAGGTTTATCGCAAGCTTTTCAAGCTAAGCGAGAAGGTCGTATCCGGAGGCACTCGATTGCAAGGCGGTCGAGACTTTTCCTTCGCGGACCTGTCCACGCGCCGTCATTATCCGGGCAGTCACTCCCTGGCCCTTGTCGTGAACGGAAAAGAGGTCGCTTCCGTTGACGTGAACCTGTTGGGCGGAAGGGGAAGTGAAGCATGACGATCGGAGCAAGGGTGCTGAAGACGGGACTCGCCGTGGCGATCGCTTTGTGGGTCGGCCAGCTCGTCGGCTTGGGTTCGCCGTTAATCGCGGCGATCGCGGCGATCTTCACGATTCAGCCTTCGATCTATCGCTCTTGGATGCAAATTCTGGAGCAAGTGCAGAGCAACGTGCTCGGCGCGATTATCGCGATCGGCGCCGTCTGGCTCATGGGTAATACGCCGATTCTCGTCGGTCTCGTCTGCATTGGCATTATTTTATTATGCATCCGTTTGAAAGCCGAGGATACGATCGCTTTGACCCTAGTTACCGCCGTCGTTATCATGGAGGCGCAAGGCCAAGGTTGGTCGCTCGCGCTCGACAGGCTGGCGGCGATCCTGACCGGAATGGTATCGGCGTTCGCCGTAAACGTAATCATCGCTCCGCCGCGGCACCGCAATCGTTTCTTGAAGCATGTGGAGGAAACCCAAACGCTGTTATCCCGTCTGCTCAGAACCGTCGTATCCAACGAGCTAAAGGAAAACGTCTATCGCGAAGAGCAAATTCGGCTTAGGAGCATGCTTCGCAAGCTGGACGAGTTTTACGACTTGTTCGCGGAGGAGCGGGTATGGAGAAAGCGGTCGAGGCTCAAGAGGAAGCGGCTGCTTATCGTCTACAAAGGAATGCTGTCCGCGTTGGAACGAGGGTATTCTTTGATCGAAGCCGTGGAGGAGCATTATTGGGCCGTATCGACGCCGAAGGCGTGGAACCAATTGATCGATCGTCAGATCGAAGTGCTTTGCGGTTATCACGAGCAGCTCCTGTGGAAATGGGAAGGTAAAATGAAGCCTGGCGCCTCATCTGCCGTGCCTCCCCCCGAAGCTTCCATTCTCCTGTCCGAAATGATCGAGGACCGACTGGGCGAAGATCCAACCTCCCGATCCCGGATTCTCGTCATTATGTCCTCCGTATTCTCCTACGAGGACCGGCTGAGACGATTGGATAAGCTGGTAGAGCATTGGATGTCGCGAGGCGGGGCGGAAGACGACGAAGACGAGTAAGTCGAGTAAGAGCAGGAAGGCCCGGTCGGCTATGATGCCGATTGGGCTTTTTTGGTTTAAGGGGAAGTTCTTGACTGCGTGCGTCGCGGTGGGCAGCAAGGCGAGTGTAGTTGGGTAAAGCCTGACTGCGTGCGTCGTGGTGGGTAGCAAGGCGAGCGTAGTTGGGTAAAACCTGACTGCGAGCGTCGCGGTGGGCAGCAAGGCGAGTGTAGTTGGGTAAAACCTGACTGCGAGCGTCGCGGTGGGCAGCAAGGCGAGTGTAGTTGGGTAAAGCCTGACTGCGTGCGTCGTGGTGGGTAGTAAGGCGAGTGTAGTTGGGTAAAACCTGACTGTGAGCGTCGCGGTGGGAAGAAAGGCGAATGTAGTTGGGTAAAGCCTGACTGCGAGCGTCGCGGTGGGCAGCAAGGCGAGCGTAGTTGGGTAAAACCTGACTGCGTGCGTCGCGGTGGGCAGAAAGGCGAGTGTAGTTAGGTGAAACCTGATTGCGTGCGTCACGGTGGGCAAAAAGGTGAGTGTAGTTGGGTAAAACCTGACTGCGTGTGCCATGGCAGACAGCAAGGCGAGTGTAGTTGGGTAAAACCTGACTGCGTGTGCCAGGGCAGGCAGCAAGGCGGGTGTAGTTGGGTAAAACCTGACTGCGTGCGTCGTGGTGGGCAGCAAGGAAAGTGTAGTTGGGTAAAACCTGACTGCGAGCGTTGCGGTGGGCAGAAAGGCGAGTGTAGTTGGGTAAAACCTGACTGCGTTCGTCGCGGTGGGCAGCAAGGTGACTGAAGTTGGGAAAATCTGACTGCGTTCGTCGAGGAAGGACCCCTTACAAAGAAATAAGCCGTCAGAGAGACTCTGACGGCCAACCTGCAATGAAGAATGTTATTTTTTCCCGCGGGCCATTTGGCGGCGAGGGTGGACAATCTTTCCCTGTTTGTCCGTATCGTTTTCCTTCGGGACGAGACGCGGATCGGTGCGACCCTCATGATGGTTGTCGAAGCTGAACTCCGAGAGCGTCCATTCCGTCTCTCCCAGCATCGGGTCGGCGGGAAAGGTTTCTCCGCGGTTTAGCTCCTCTTCGCGACCCCATTCGTTCGTATATACGCCGTCTACCTCGACTTTTTCGCCGGAAACCGGCTCCATCCGATCGTTGTTAGATTGGCTCATTGGGCACTCTCCCTCACAGTCCGTGTTTCGGTACGGCTGCCCTGTCGGCATCCGACTGAAGGTTGCTGGCGCGTTCTTTGCCTTCACCCGAGCGGTCTGCTTCGGATTGCGCCTTGCTGGCCTTCCTTTGGTTGTCGGAATGCGAATTCCGGGTCATGGCCATTCCTCCTTTGCGTTCGATTGCCCGCTTAGGGTGCCACGAGAGAGGAGGCGTTATGCTCCCGCGAATCGTCGTAACTCATTATCGCGTACTCACCACGAATCTTCCTAACTCGTTATCGCGTACTCACCACGAATCTTCCTAACTCGTTATCGCGTACGCACCACGAATCATCCTTGCTCATTATCGCTACTGTATCCGCGTTTCTAACTGTAGCGCGCCTCCAGCTTACGTCCGCCCATCCAGAGCAAGAACAAGAGGAATAGCGCCAATACGATTCTCCAAGGATGATCGATCATGGCTTGCAGGTCGTTCCCCAGGAAAGCCAGCGCGAAAATCATGACCGCCTTCCCCAGTATCATTGCCGTAAAATACGTATGAGTCGGGATCTTAGACAGTCCGGCGGTAACGTTGATCAGGATGGAGGGAGTAAACGGGAAACAAGACAACAGGAAAATAGGCGTGAACCCTTTCCGCTCGATATAACCGAATAGCTTCTCGATCTTCGGATATTTTTTGCGTAGCTGTTGTCCTCTGCGTGAAGCCAACTGACGGGCGATTAAGAAAACGACCATGGAACCTGCGCTGGCGCCGATCCAAGAATACAGGAAGCCCAACCACATTCCGTAAGCCAACGTATTTGCGACAACGAATACGACCAAGGGGAGAAACGGGAAGAGAGATTCAAGAAAAGGAAGAATAATGCCGGGAAGCGGGCCCAACTCGGAATATCGTTGGAGCAGCTCCTTAATTTGCTCGAGATTCAAGGTTTTGACGTACGCCAACCATTCCTTGAAGCTCCAAGCGGCGATACCAAGCAGATGAGCGTTTAACATTTGAACTGACTCCAATCGACCCTACCGGCGAGTAATGTGCGGCTTCATTCCATTTTACTTGGGCGTCGCATCGCCCTTGAAGAGCCGGAATGGGAAGAAAACGTAAAAGAAGCTGATAATAACGAACATAATGCCGGCAAGTCCGACTACGGAAGATTCGCTGAATCGCGTCGCGAGCAATCCTCCGATAATCGGGCCGATCATGCCGCCGATCCCTTCGACCGTCGAGAGCACGCCCCAACCCAAGCCCTGCTGGCCTGGCGGTACGAACGTAGCGAGCAACGCATTCCAAGCGGGCAACACGGCGGCATAGGAAATGCCGAGCAGGAATGCCCAGAAAAATGCGAGTCCGAGAGGCGGCTTTTGCGTGAGGGCGAACAACACGGCACCGAACGACAGGAAACCGGCAATAAGGAACCATTTTTTCCCAAACGAGTCGGAAAGCTTGCCCATCGGGATGAGCCCGGCGACCGTAAAGCCGCCGCCGATTAAGAGCAACATGGAGTAGTGAGTGGCGGTCATTCCAAGCCCGTTTACGGCGAAGCTGGGAAGAATCGGCAATAGCATGCCGGCTCCGAGCGTCTGCAGCACCATCCCCGGCAAGAGGAGGCGCATGTCCCGCAAGCGGCTGCCGAGAATTGCAAGCTGTTTGCGGAAAGGAACGACGTCGATATGGACGCTTCGAGCGCCGGAGATCAACAGGGATAGCAACCAAGCGGCGAGCGCGACGGCGGCCATGGTCCAATAAGTAAGCTCCAGGTTGATGTCGAGAAGGAGATTCGTAACGACCGGACCGCTACCGAGACCGACAAGCCATACCGTGTACAGAAAGCCCATCTGGGTGGCCCGCTTATCTTCCTTTATTCGCGTCAAGCATACGATCCAGATCGGCGAAATGCCGATTCCGTATATCGCCGCGGCCGTGATGAATATCCATGGTATATCCGCGAAATGAAGCGCGACGATTCCGATCAGCGAGAAAAGCAAGCCGACGCTTACGACGGTTCTGATCGACAGCCTGTCCAGCAAATATCCGATGGCCAACTTAAGAGCCGTGTCCGTCAAATAATGAGCCGTAATGGCCGCCCCGATCACGTCGAGATTGAGTCCGAGCGCCTTATCCCCGTAGATCGGCAGAAAGCTGATCAAGGCGGCGCCCCGTACGAATTCAACCAAATAAAGTATCGTTAAGTACAATAGCATGTCGGATTGGAAAAAAGATTTCGCGGTAGCCTTGCTCACAAGCAGCTCTCCTTTGACGATCTGCATCGAGAATCGATCCTCCGGAGGAGGGGCGATTACTCAGGTCGGGACTAGAACCGAATCCGATGGGGAGGCCGTTGCTACTGAAGCCTCTTCCATTATATGCAATTGGCGCTCAATATCCAAGGCGATGTTATCCGAGGCATTTTTCTTGGACAAAAATTTAAGCGCGTTTCGCATGGCTATTCTCCGTGAGGGAACTTGCAACAACTCCGCAACGGAGCGCGATAAGTGTTCGACACTTCGACAAATGACGGCAGCGCCTTTGCTTTCCAAGTAACGGGCGTTGCCGAGCTCCTGGCCCGGAACGGGACGATACAGGAGGATCGGCAATTGCGCGGCGATCGCTTCGGATAACGTTAACCCTCCGGGTTTCGTTACGATGCAAGAGGAGACGGCCATGAGTTCGTCGATACGCTCGACGAAACCAAGCGTTAGGACGGAAGGCTCGAACGAGAATATTTCCGATAGCTCGTCGTATAACGCGCGGTTGCGCCCGCAGACCACGATTACTTGTGCGCGGCATTTACCGGATAACGATCGGCACATTTCCGCGGTTTCGGAACACGGGACGTTCGGAGCGGCCATGATCAGCGCGATCGGGCGTTCCGGCGACAATCCGTACCGGGCGAAAATCGACTTCGCGTTCATTCCGTTCAAGAAAGTCGGACGTATCGGAATTCCGGTAGCGGCGATCCGGTCGGAATGAACTCCTAGCTTGCTCAATTGTACGCTTATATCTTCCGTCGCGACATAATATTTATCCACCTCGGGGTGCACCCATCGGCGGTGCAGGTCGAAATCCGTCACGACGTTGTACATAGGAATTGTATACCCGGATTTTCGGGCGATGAAAGGGAGGACGAGGGTGGGAAAAGTGTGGATGATGGCGTCGGGGCGTTCTTGTTCCATGAGCTTGCGCAGGGTAAGCGCGCCGAAGGAATGAAGCCAGTTCGCGAATAACGAGTCCGACTTCATCCCTTTCGTCGCGTCGTACACCCAGCCGTAGACTTGAGGAAGAAGGTTGTAGCTTTTGTTGTATACGAATCTGCTGACCTCGTTAAGGACGGGGTGGGATTCGGCTAACAGATCGATGAGTTTGACCTCCGTACGACCCAGACATTCGAAGCTTTGCCGAAGCGCCGTCGCCGCTTGCCAATGACCATCGCCGAAACGGGCATACAAGATGAATATTTTTTTCTTTTTCGCCATGCGCGCGCCCTCCCTATCCGTAAAAGGTTTCCGAAGAAACCTTGCTCCTTCACTGTAACTCCGCAGTGTAAAATAGGGATAAACGAAAGCTCGGCCGGCGTCAAAATCAGATCAACAGGTTAAACAATATCGGATCTTTGTTCAGCTCGATGAATTGGAACCCCTTCGCATTCATTCTTGCGACGAGGCTGCCGTAATCCTCGGGGCTCTTCAACTCGATACCGACAAGAGCCGGACCGTTTTCCTTGTTATGTTTTTTCGTATATTCGAATTGCACGATATCGTCGTTCGGACCGAGCACGTCATCCAGGAACTCGCGAAGAGCGCCGGCCCGTTGAGGAAAGTTGATCATAAAATAGTGCTTGAGTCCTTCGTAGATGAGCGAACGTTCCTTGATCTCCTGCATCCGGTCGATATCGTTGTTGCCCCCGCTAATGATGCATACGACATTCTTGCCGCGCAACGTCTCCGGATCGAAGGAGGACAGCGCCGCGACGGTTAACGCTCCGGCCGGCTCCGCGACGATCGCATGTTCGTTGTACAATTCGAGGATCGACGTGCAGACGCGGCCTTCCGGCACGGAAATGACGTCGTCCAGATGTCTGCGGCATAGCTCGTAGGTCAAGTCCCCGACCCGTTTTACAGCCGCGCCGTCGACGAATTTGTCGATCTCGGGAAGCGTTAGGACATAGCCGGCATCTAGAGCTTGGCGCATGGAAGTCGCGCCTTCCGGCTCTACTCCGATGATCCGGGTGTCGGGGCTTATCGCTTTAATATACGCGGAGACGCCCGCCGCCAAACCTCCGCCGCCGATCGTAACGAGCAGAAGGTCGATGGAAGGCGCGCCGCCCTCGATGATTTCTTTGCCGACGGTGGCGTTGCCGGCAACGATTCGCGCATCGTCGAACGGATGGACGAACGACAAGCCTTCTGCCGCGCTCGCCCGGACGGCTTCCGCATAAGCGTCGTCGAACGTATCCCCAATCAGGCGGATCTCGATCTTGTCGCCGCCGAAGAGCTTCACTTGATTGATTTTCTGCCTAGGCGTCGTTGCCGGCATATAGATGACTCCGCGAATGCTTAGCTTATTGCAGGAGTAAGCGACGCCTTGGGCATGGTTCCCCGCGCTGGCGCAGATGACGCCGTTCCGACGTTCGTCTTCGGGCAACGAAGAGATCAAATAATAAGCTCCGCGTATTTTGAACGAACGGACGAGTTGCAGATCCTCCCGTTTCAAATAGACGTTGCAGTCGAATTTTGCGGACAAAGCGCCGTTAAGCTGCAATGGAGTCGTCGTGACGACATCTTGAAGCACGCGATGGGCATTCAGAATATCGGCGAGGGAAACTAGCGGTTGTTGGGAATCTGACATGGGAAATCATCCTTTCCGGAATCGATGAAATGGGTATAAAAAAACCGCCCCTCAGAAGGGACGGATTGTGCTCCGCGGTACCACCCTCGTTCCCAATGCGCATTCGCGATCTAGCATCGAACGCAACGTTAGGCTCTCGTGCGCCGTATAATGGATACGGCGATCCCGTAACGGGGGAATCCGTCCGCGCCTACGGACAAGAAACTTTCGGCGCCGCTTCTCGGGGAGGATATCGTCTGGACTTCGGCCGTCGGCTCGCAGCGGATCGCCGACTCTCTGGTGACCGAAGGAACCGGGCAACGCGTTCCCGTCATGGAATGTAATACTTGTTATACGCTTCCCGCACGCCGAAGTCAATGGTTATCGTACTTAATCCCAATCTTCATGAAGGAGCTTGTAATGAAAAAATTATTGATCGGCTTGTTCGTCCTTATATTCGCGATTGCATTCGCATGCGTAGGATTTCTATACTATATCAAACCGGATCAACCTTTGGACTTGGCCTACAAAAAGGTTCCGCTTAAAGAACGCGCGCTAAGCATGGCGAAACGCGTCTCTACGGAAATGAAACTGACGGAAGAAGACGTGGCAAACCTGGCGATTAAATCTTTAGCCGACAACCCACAGGTAGAGAAGGATATCCGAGTAACCGGCGCTCGTTTCTCTTTGGAAGGCGACCTGCTGATCGCGGACTTGAACGTGGATTGGAAAGACCGTTTCGCCGCAGGGCTGCATCTCGTCTACCGGCTTCGCTGGGAAGATCCGAACGTGGTCGCTTCCATCGAGAGTGCGCATCTCAAAGGGATCAAGCTGCCCGTTTCCATGTTCTCGGACCGAATCATTCCGATCGGCGGCGAATTGCCGGATGTGCTCCGCATTTCCGGCATGAAATGGGAAGACGGCGGCGTTAATGTGCAGTTTAAGAAACCGTCGCCGAGCGATCTGCTGAAGTTGATAACGGGCGGTTAATGGTTATAGGGCGATAGAGTGCTGACGGCGTTTCGAAGTTGTTCTGGCGAGAAGTCGGGACTTATAGCTTAAATTAGATTAAAGCCTCCGAAGCATCTTGATTGTTGCGCCGAAAATGACTAGATTAATAGAACAGGCAAGTTACATATTATGGGAAGATGGTGCGTGTGAATGAAACGGGCATTAATTATTCTGTTTTCTTTCGTACTGGCTTTCTCTCTGGCAGGAACCGCTTCGGCGGCCTCGACCGCTGGCAAGTCAACCGGTCCCGCGGTTGTGGTCAAGCTGATTTTGAACGGCAAAGCTACCGATTTGGGTTCCACGGGGTTGTACGTCAGCAAAGGCAAAGCCTACGCGGAATACGGGGCGCTGTTTAAGTTGCTTGGATACGAGACGGAGTTCGACAATACGATGAAGGCGATCCACGCCGTCGCGGAGAGCGTCGAGATCTACGCGTCGGTCGATGGGGACGTTGCGTTCATGAACGACAAGACGGTCCCGAGCAAGGGCGAAGTCGTGCAATCGAACGGACATACGTATATCGGCATTCGTTTCGCAGGCGCTTTGACGAACCACAAGGTCGCTTGGAACGGTAAGACGAAGACGATCTCGCTCAGCTATCAAGGTCCTACGGACGAGCAGAAAGCGGCCGTGTACGAAGTGTTCAATAAAATGCTGCTAGTCGAAGCGGCAGGTGACATCGACGGCTTGCTCGGCTTGTTCTCCGATGACACGGAGCTGGATAAAGACGGGATTGTCGAGAACTGGAAGACTACGAAGACGAAGACGATCGTGGAAAACAAGGCTATCGAATCGTATTCCGATACGGAAGCAGTTGCCATAGTCGTCGAGAATACGAAGAAAGTTAGCGGAGCGTTTTTCCCGGACAATAAATCCCAAACCCGCTATACGCTGCATAAGGCGAAGGACGGATCGTGGAAAATATTCGATATTGAAGTGCTAGACTTGCAATATACGAACATTCCCGGACTGTTCGAGCAAGCAGCTTCGATCCCGGATGCCGAGAAGACGGCGATCGGGACCGTGTTCGCGGATCAGCTCAAAGCCGCAAATGCGAAAGACGTGGAAGCCTACATCGCCACGATGACCGATATCCCGGACAAGGATACGCTTAAGACGACATTGGCGCAGTTTTTCAAAAGCGCGTCGATGAAGGTAAGCGCCGACAAGTGGACGATCGTCGATTACAATGGCTCGGACAAAGCGACTTTGCTCGCTTCGACGATCAGCGAAGTAACCATCAACGGTCAAACGGCGAAGGTTCACAGCGTGGTGTTGAACGATGCCGTTAAGGCGGACGGTAAGTGGCTACTTAAAGCCGATGCGGCGATCCTGCTTAGCGAACAGCTGTAAAACAACGAAAAGAAAAGAGACGCTTTCTCGCCTGTTTGGGCGAAAAGGCGTCTCTTTTATCGTGGTATGCGAGTTGGGATGGGGGGATGGATTTACGGATCAGGAAAAACACCGGGAAAGGGCTTAATACTCGCCCGATAACTCCGCGATGAAAGCGGGTACGACCTCGAAGAGATCGCCGACGATTCCGTAGTCGGCGACGCCGAAGATCGGAGCTTCGGGGTCCTTGTTGATGGCGACGATAACCCTTGAGCGGCTCATGCCTGCCAGATGTTGCACGGCGCCGCTGATGCCGCAGGCGATGTAGAGGTCGGGGGTGACGGTTTTGCCGGTTTGCCCGATCTGGAGGGCATAGTCGCAATAACCCGCATCGCAGGCTCCGCGAGACGCGCCGACCGCACCGCCGAGCAGCGCCGCGAGCTCGGCGAGCGGGGCGAAGCCGGCGGCGCTCTTCACGCCGCGCCCGCCGGCGACGATGATCCGCGCCTCCGCCAAGTCGACCGTGCCGGAAGCCCGCCGGACGACGTCGCGAACGAAGATACGCGACGGAGGCGGGTCGAACGGCACGCGGCGGATCGGCGCGGCTGCCCCGGCAATAGGTTCCGCCGGGGCGAAGTTGTTCGGGCGCACGGTGACGATAGCCGTGTCGCCCGGCAAGAAAGCGCGCCGCTCGAGCGCTTTGCCCGCGTGCAGCGCGCGCGCCAGCTCGATGCGACCGTCGCCGCCCCGGGCGGCTGCGAGCGCATCGGACACTTGCCCCGCGCCCAGGCGAGCCGCCAGTCGCGGGGCAAGGTCGCGCCCAATCGCGGTGTGGCCAAGCCACCACCACCGCGCCTCGGGCGCCAACGCTTTCGCCGCCGCGAGCACGGCGGCGAGGTGCGTATCCGGCGCGTAGCGCCCGAGGACGGGGTGATCGATGGCGATCACCTCGTCCGGGGCGCGCCGCGCCAGCTGCTCCGCGGCGGCGGAAGCTTCCGCGCCGTCGCCGCAGAGCAACAGGACGGCGAGCTTGTCGCCGTCCGCCATGCAGCCCCGGGCAGCGGCGATCGCCTCCAGCGACACTTGCCGCAGCAGTCCATCGCGGCACTCCGCGACCACGACGTGTTGCTCCTGCCGCCGATTCGAACTTCCGTTCATTTCGCTATGTGGCATTTCCCTCGTCCCCGAACTCCCGCGCATCCCGTCAGGCTGACTTTCTTTCGCTAAGTAGTTGTCGCCCATCCTCTTAGCCCCTTCCCTTGAGCGCCTGCGCTTCGCCCCGAAGCAAGCCAAGCAGTTCCGCCGCTTGTTCTTTCGCCGTACCTGCCAGCTTTCGCCCCGCAGGTCTTGCCGGCGGCGTTTCGCAGCCGAGCCGCTCGGTCCGAGGAGAGGCTTCTTCGCCCGCGAGATCCACGCCGAGCAACTCCGGCGTCAGCTCGGTCAATGGCTTGCGCTTCGCCTTCATGATACCCGCGAGCGCGGGATATCTCGGTTCGTTCAGCCCCTGCTGGGCGGTGAGCATCGCCGGCAACGTCAGTTCCCAATCCTCGCTGTCGCCCTCCGCGTCGCGCGTGACAAGAAGCTTTCCGTCGTCCGTTAGCTCGCAAGCCACGACCGCTCCGGCATGAGGCCATCCAAGCAGCTCCGCCACGCGGATGGCTACTTGACCGGCTCCGTTGTCGACCGACATATGACCCGCCCAGGCGACCTCGAATCTCCTCTGCGAGATCGCCGAAGCGATTAGTTTGGCTGTTGCGTGCTCATCGACGGATCTCTCGTCGACGCGAATCAGCAGCGCCTCGTCGGCACCCATCGCGAGCGCCGTCCGAAGTGCCTCCGCCGCTCTGTCGGCGCCCGCGCCGATTACGGTTACCGTGCCTCCGAAAGACTCCTTCCACCTTAAAGCTTCCTCCAAGCCGTATTCATCGTAGGGATTGATCACTCTTTTCGCTTCCGTATCCTCAATCTCGCCGCCGCTCACGGTAACGGATTCGTCCGTGGCGACGACGGATTTGATCAGAACGGCGATATTCATGGCGGGTTCCTCCTTTGTAATCGCTCGGAAGCCACTAAATTACCTCGTGTTAGCCCATTTCGACGAAACAGGGTTCTGCGAAACCACTAATTACCTCGTGCTAGCCCGTTTCGACGAAACAAGGTTCTGCCAGACCACTAATTACCTCGTACTAGCCCAGTTCGACGATATAAGGTTCTGCGAAACCACTAATTGCCTCATACTAGCCCATTTCGACGAAACAGGGTTCTGCCAGACCACTAATTGCCTCATACTAGCCCATTTCGACGAAACAGGGTTCTGCAAGACCACTAATTACCTCGTACTAGCCCAGTTCGACGATATAAGGTTCTGCGAAACCACTAATTGCCTCATACTAGCCCATTTCGACGAAACAGGGTTCTGCCAGACCACTAATTACCTCGTACTAGCCCAGTTCGAAGATATAAGGTTCTGCGAGACCACTAATTCCCTCATACTAGCCCATTTCGACGAAACAGGGTTCTGCGAAACCACTAATTGCCTCGTACTAGCCCATTTCGACGAAATAAGGTTCTGCAAGACCACTAATTACCTCGTGCTAGCCCATTTCGACGATTCCGGGGATCAAAGGACGCCGCATTTTTGACGCGATCTTTTTTGCGGATGTGGGCATATGAAGGGTTGGCCGGCGAATAAATTTACGAGTATCAAGCCGATTTCAGTTTCTTATTCTCATCGTATGAGCCTGGCGCGCGGTTCAGAAGAACGCGGTTCGTTCCCATGAACGGGGAGCACCGGAACGGAAACGGGGGGAGGTCGATGAACGGGTGGATTGCCGCGGCCGTCATGCTGTGCGGAATCGGCGCTTTCGCTTGGATCGTCGCGGGCAAAGCGAAGCTTATCCTGCAGGGCGCGCCGGATAAGGAAATGAAATGGGAATGGCGTCGTCTCCGGGTCGCGGCCGGTCAGGCTTTCGGGCACCGTCGGCTGTTCCAGGATAAGCGAAGCGGGTTGATGCACCTTGTTTTGTTCTACGGATTTATCATGCTGCAGCTCGGCGCGCTCGAGATCGTATGGAAAGGGATGAGCGGTAAGCCGCTATCCTGGGCGGACAACGGGGCGTTCTCGTTGTTGCAGGAAGCGACGGTAGCGCTCGTGCTGCTGGCCGTCGTCTACGGGGCGCATAGAAGATATCTGGAAAAGCTTCCGCGATTGCCGAAAGGCTGGAAACCTCTGATCGTATTGCTATGGATTGCGGCGTTAATGGTTTCGGTCGTCTGTACGCTGGCGTTCGACAGAGTGAGGGAAGGGTTGCCTTCATCAGCCGCGGCGCCGCTTTCTTCCTTGCTGGCGCTTGTCTTTCCGGACGCATGGGCTAAGACCGGCTACGCCGTTTCGTGGTGGGCGCATCTGCTGTTACTGTTGGGCTTTCTCGTCTATGTTCCTCTCTCGAAGCATTTTCATATTTTTACGGCGCCGATCAATTGGCTCTTGCGTCCTATAGGCCCTCCGAGAATGTACCCGCTTGATCTGGAAAACGAGACGGCGGAGAAGTTCGGCATGAACGCGACAGAAGACTTGAACCGTAAAACGAGGCTGGACTTGTTCGCCTGCGTGGAGTGCGGGCGCTGCACGGACGTTTGTCCGGCGGCCAATACGGATAAAGGGCTGTCTCCGATGCATCTGATGACGAAGCTTCGGGATGCGCTGCAGAACACGGGCAAGTCGTTCGCTCCCGCGTCGCAAGCTCCTTTTCCCGTTTCCGCGGGAGGCATGGGCATCGAGGCTACGATGGCTTGGCAGAAAAACGGTTGGTCGAACTCTCGCAGCACGGAGCCGCCGGCTTTGATCGGAGAGGTCATTACCGAGCAGGAGCTATGGTCCTGCACGACTTGCCGCGCTTGCGAGGAACGCTGCCCCGTCGGCAATTTGCACCTGACGCCTTTGCTGGAGATGCGGCGTTATCTCGTGCTGACGGAAGGGAAGATGCCTTCGGAAGCGAAGCGCGCCCTTCAGAACATCGAAAGGCAGGGCAATCCGTGGGGGTTCCCCCGCAAAGACCGAACGGCGTGGATGGAACAATTCGCGGCCGAGACGGGCTGGCATATTCCCACTTTGCGAGATAACCCGCAGCCGGAGTGGCTCTGGTGGGTCGGGAGCATGGGTTCTTACGATACGAGGGCGAGGCAAGTCACTTTCGCTCTGGCGCGTTTGTTGCATGAAGCGGGCGTTTCGTTCGCGGTGCTCGGAACGGAGGAACGCAATTCCGGGGATGCGCCCCGCAGGCTCGGGGACGAGTTTCAGTTTCAAGAGCTGTGCCGGTCGAATATCGATACCTTTCGGAAACACGGCATTCGCAAAATCGTAACGGCCTGTCCGCACACTTATCATCTTTTTCGCAACGAGTACAAGGATTTCGGTTTCGAGGCCGACGTCCGGCATCATACGGAGCTGTTGGCGGAATTGCTGGCGGATCGCCGACTGGCTCCCGTGCACCCCGTTTCTCGCACGCTGACGTTCCACGATTCCTGTTACCTCGCGCGATATAACGGGGTGACCGATGCTCCGCGCGCCATTCTGTCGGCGATTCCGGGATTGGAGACGCGGGAGATGGAGCGTTCTGGCAAGCAAGGAATGTGCTGCGGAGCGGGCGGAGGGCGGATGTGGATGGAAGAACCGGGCAAAAGGGTGAACGAGGTGCGCACCGCCCAGGCTCTGGCGACCGGTGCCCAGTTGATCGGATCGGCGTGCCCGTACTGTTTGACGATGATGGAGGAGGGCTTGCGCAAGCACGGAGCGGAAGATTGGGCGGCGGCGAAGGACGTGGCGGAGCTGCTGGCGATGTCGGTATTTGGTTGAGCCCCTGGAAGATAACGGATATGTCGATTAAATATTCCGCGGTAGAAAATGAGTCGAAGGGAGCGAGGCCACTTGTGGAACGTACGGAAGGCGGCGGTAATCGGGGCGGGGGTGATGGGGTCGGCAATTGCCGCCCATCTGGCGAATGCCGGCATTCCGTGCCTGCTGCTCGACTTAGAGGGGCTAGCGGCCAGAGGCGTGGCGAGGCTGAAGGAAACGAAGCCGTCGCCGCTGTACGATCCGGCTTTCGTCGCCCGTATTCGGACGGGTGACCTGGAACGGGACCTCGCGCAGCTAGCGGAGTGCGACTGGGTTATCGAAGCAGTGTCCGAGCGGCTGGATATCAAGCATAGCGTCTGGAAGCTGATCGATTCCGTCTGGAAGCCGGGCATGATCGTCAGCAGCAACACTTCGGGGTTGTCGATCAACGAGGTCACCTCGGTGTGCGGCGAAGCCTGCCGACGAATGGCGATGGTTACGCATTTCTTCAATCCGCCGCGGTACATGAAGCTGCTGGAAATCGTTCCTTGCCGCGATACGGATCCGCAAGCGGTCAAGGAGGTCGCCCGCTTCTGCCAAGAGCGGCTGGGAAAAGGCGTCGTCATGGCCAAAGACACGCCCAATTTCATCGCCAACCGGATCGGGACTTACGCGATGCTGGCGACGCTGCGGGCGATGGAGAAGCACGGGTTGACGGTCGACGAGGTCGATGCAGTGACCGGACCGTTGTTGGGGAGACCGAAGAGCGCGACGTTTAGGACTCTGGATTTGGTCGGTCTAGATACGTTCCTGCACGTCTGCCGCAACGTGCGCGAGAACGTGTCCGATCCGGTAGAGGCGGAGGCTTTCGCCGCGCCGGAGATCGTGGAGGAGCTCGTGAGAAGGGGATGGCTCGGAGAAAAAAGCGGGGGAGGCTTCTATCGCAAAAACCGCGCGGCGACTGCCGGCGGAGACAAGATCGAAGTGCTCGATCCCGCGACGATGACGTATGGACCGCGCGCGAAAGCTTCTTCGCCCGCGCTCGAGGCGGCCAAGACGGCTCGAGGCGTTGCGAGCAAGCTCCAAGCATTGCTGGAAGCGGCGGATCGCGATCGGTTAGCCGCGTTCGCTCGGGATGTGCTGGAGGCGACGATCTGTTATTCGGCGGAGAAAATAGGCGAGATCGCCGACACCGTCATCGAGATCGACGAAGCGATGAGATGGGGCTTCAACTGGGAGGAGGGTCCGTTCGAGACTTGGGATTCGCTTGGCGTAACGGAGACGGCGGCCCGTCTCGAGGAGCGGGGGATTGCGGTGCCGGCCCCCGTGGCGGCGATGCTGGCCAAGGGCTCGAGCGCCTTTTATATCCGCAAAGCCGGAAGCGTATTCCATTACTCGCAAGGACATTACAAGTTCGTGGACGAACGGCCGGAAGAAATCTCGTTGCGCGCTTTGCGAGAGAAAGGCAGAACCGTATTCGCAGGCGACGGGGCTAGATTGATCGACTTAGGCGACGACGTGGCTTGCTTGGAGTTTCATTCCCCGCACAACGCGATCGGCCCGGGAGTGCTGTCCGCCATTCGCCAGGCGTCCGAGGAGGTAGACCGCAACTGGCGCGGGCTCGTGCTTGCCAACGAAGGGCGCAATTTCTGCGTCGGGGCCAATCTGATGCTGTTGCTCATGGAAGCGGAGAACGGGGAATGGGAAGAGATCGACCTCATTATTCGCGATTTCCAGATGAGCATGCGGGCGCTTCGCGTCATGCCTCGCCCGGTCGTGGCGGCGCCTCACCGCATGACGCTGGGAGGCGGAGTGGAAGCTTGTTTGCCGGCGGATCGAATCTTGTTCTCGGCGGAGACATACTTCGGACTCGTGGAGACGGGAGTGGGGCTGATTCCCGCGGGAGGCGGTTGCCTGGCGGCTGCGGCGCTAGCCCAAGAACGGGCGGAGGCGGCCGGACTCGATGACGTTACGGCGCCGCTGTCCCGTCTGTTCGAGACGATCGCGATGGCGAAAGTGTCGGATAGCGGACATGACGCGAAGCGGCTGGGGTTCTGGCGAGCGGGGGACGGCGTCGTCATCCGCGAGGAAGTTCGCATCGCCGAGGCAAAGCGCGCGGTGCTAGGACTCGATCGCCTCGGATACGAAGTGCCCGACGCGGAGAGGCGAGTGGCGGTCGGAGGCCGGGAGGCGGCGACCGTGATGAAGCTGGGCGTGTCTTCCATGAGACGCGGCGGCTATATTACGGACCACGACGTCCGTATCGCCGGGAAGCTGGCGGACGTGCTAACGGGAGGGGACGTTCCGGCCGGAACGATCGTACCGGAGTCGCGTTTACTCGATCTAGAGCGCGAGGCATTCCTAAGTCTTTGCGGGGAACCGCTCACGCAAGCCCGCATGCGGCAGATGCTTGCCACCGGCAAGCCTCTGCGCAACTAGGAACAGGTGAAGGAGATGAGTGCCATGCCGGGTAGAGAAGCCGTCATCGTCTCCGCGGTGCGCACGGCGGTCGGCCGGGGAAAGAAGGGCGGTTTCGCGCAAACCCGACCGGAAGACCTAGGGGCAACGGTTCTGCGTGAAGCGGTCGGGCGCGTGCCCGGGCTCCATCCTTCCGCGGTGGACGATATCGTCTTCGGTTGCGCGATGCCGGAGGGAGAACAGGGACTGAACGTCGCCAGGTTGCTGGCCTTGCATGCGGGCTTTCCGGTACAAGTATCCGCAGTCACCGTAAACCGTTTCTGCGCTTCGGGATTACAGGCCATCGCGCAAGCGGCCTCCGCGATTCAGAGCGGCTACGCCGACACGATCGTCGCCGGGGGCGTCGAGAGCATGAGCCGCGTTCCGATGTCCGGGTTTAAGCCGTCGCCGCATCCGGGGCTCTGGGATGCGATGCCTGCCGCGTATATGGGCATGGGCCATACCGCCGAGCTCGTCGCCAAGCGATGCGGCGTCACGCGAGAGATGCAAGACCGCTTCGCTGCGGATAGTCATCGCAAAGCCGCTCAGGCGATCGTATCGGGACGATTCGAAGATGAGCTTGTTCCGGTCCTCGCGTCGGCGACTGAAGTCGATCCGGTCTCGGGCGACATCCGTACAAGGCAGTTGACCGTCGGCAAGGACGAGTGCGTAAGGCCGGACACGACCGCCGAGAAGCTGGCGGCGCTCAAGCCGTCTTTCGCGATTAAGGGGACCGTCACCGCAGGTAACTCCTCTCCCTACAGCGACGGAGCCGCGGCGGTCGTCGTCATGAGCCGGGAGAAAGCGGAGAGCTTGGGCGTCCAGCCGATGGCCGTATTCCGCGGCTATTCGACCGCCGGTCTTCAACCCGAGGTGATGGGCCTGGGTCCGGTAGAAGCCGTGCCCAAATTGCTTCGGCAAGCGAAGCTCGAGACGGAGCAAATCTCTCTTTGGGAGATCAACGAAGCGTTCGCGGCGCAGTGCATTCCGGTCATAGACCGGCTGGAAATCGATTCGGAGCTCGTGAACGTAAGCGGAGGCGGTATCGCGCTCGGCCATCCGCTGGGCTGCACGGGAGCAAAGTTAACCGTAACCCTGCTGCATGAGCTGAGGAGGTTGGGCGGAGGATACGGCGTCGTGACGATGTGCGTCGGAGGCGGCATGGGAGCCGCGGGACTGTTCGAAGTGTTGTAAGGACTCTCCAATAAAGGAGGTGGCGCGCGATGGCTAATCCCGTATGGGGAGGCGGCAGATTTATCGTGGACGATGCCCTGCCGGAGCAGGTCGTGACGCCGGAAGATTTCACCGAAGAGCAGCTTATGCTGGCCGACACGGTGCGCGCGTTCGTCGAACGGGAGATTAAGCCGCGGGACGCCGATATCGAGAAGCTGGATTACGAGCTGACCGTAAGGTTCATGCGCAAAGCCGGGGAAATCGGTCTGCTCGGGGCGGACGTTCCGGAAGCGTACGGAGGACTGGGCTTGGACAAAACCACGACGACGTTGCTCGCGGAGACGCTAGCTCCCGCTTCCTCCTTCGCATTGTCCGTAGGCGCGCATACGGGCATCGGCACGTTGCCGATCGTTTTCTTCGGAACGCCGGAACATAAGGCGCGCTGGCTGCCGAAGCTGGCAACGGGCGAACTCATCGCCGCCTATTGCTTAACGGAGCCCGGTTCGGGCTCGGATGCGCTCGGCGCGCGGACGAATGCCGTCTTGTCGGAAGACGGTCGGCACTATATTCTTAACGGCTCCAAGCTATATATCACCAACGCCGGCTTCGCCGACCTGTTCATCGTGTACGCGAAGGTCGACGGAACCCATTTCAGCGCCTTTATCGTCGAGCGCGATACGCCCGGCTTCACGATCGGACCGGAGGAGCATAAGATGGGCATCAAAGGCTCGTCCACCCGTCCGCTCTTCTTCGAGGATGCCCGAATTCCCTCGGACCAGTTGCTCGGAGAAGTAGGCAAAGGACATCTCATCGCCTTCAATATTTTGAATATAGGAAGATTTAAGCTTGCGGCGGGCTGCCTCGGCGGCATGAAAGAAGCGATACAGCTTTCCGCTTCCTACGCTAATCAGCGCAAGCAGT
Source organism: Cohnella endophytica (assembly GCF_003628305.1). Classification (GTDB taxonomy): domain Bacteria; phylum Bacillota; class Bacilli; order Paenibacillales; family Paenibacillaceae; genus Cohnella; species Cohnella endophytica. The sequence continues at coordinate 448,394 of NZ_RBZM01000008.1, forward strand.
TCGGCAAAACGATCGCTTCCTTCCCGCTGATCGCCGCCAAGCTCGCGAATATGAATACGCTCGCATACGTGACCGAGAGCATGGTTTATCGGACGGCCGGATTAATCGACCACTCGCTAGGCCAAGTCGATTCCGGGCAACCGGAGGAAGGGTTGAACGCGGCCAAGGCGATCGCGGAATACGCGCTGGAATGCTCGATCAATAAAGTGTTCGCCTCGGAAGCGATGGATTCGGTCGTCGACGAAGGCGTGCAAATCCATGGGGGTTGCGGCTACATTCAGGAATACAAGATCGAACGGTTATACCGGGATTCGCGGATTAACCGGATTTTCGAAGGGACGAACGAGATAAACCGGTTACTCATTCCCGCAACGTTGCTGAAGCGCGCGCTGAAGGGAGAGCTTCCGCTGATCGAGAGAGCGCAAGCGCTGCAACGGGAGCTGTTGAAGCCTCCGCAGCTGAGTTCCCCGTCCGGGGCGCGCCAAGACCCGACGGAGAGCTTAACTTCGATTCTCTCCGCGCTTAAGAAGGTGTTCCTGATGGTCGGAGGCCTTGCGGTGCAGAAGCACGGGCTAAGGCTGGAGCGGGAGCAAGAGATCGTTGCCGCGCTCGCGGACGGCATGATCGATCTATACGCGCTGGAGAGCGCTTTGCTGAGAACGCGCAAGCTGGCGCAATCCGCGCCGGAATCGCCTCATCTGCAGCACGCGGTAGACATGACGGCCTTATTCGCCGAGGATGCGGCGGAGCGGGCGGGACGGCGGTCCAGAACCGTGCTTGCGTCGCTCGAGAAAGGAGAGAGTCTACGCCTTCAGTTGTCCGTGCTGAAGAGGCTGCTTAGATTCGATCCTGCGGATGCGTCCTTGATCCGCAGGCGCGTCTCAGCGTGCGTCATCTCCGCAGAGAGCTACGTCGGAATTTAAGGAGGCAAGAGCGTGAGCGACGATCCCGGCATGTGGTCGCAATCGGACGAACGTCCTTGGCTGCGGCATTATCCGTTTCAGGTTTCTTCCTCCTACGAATATCCCAAGATGAACGTGGCCAGGTTATTGCTTGATTCCGCCCGCGACTATCCGAACCGCGAGGCGCTCGATTTCCTAGGCAGAAGTTATTCCTATAAGGAACTGCTTCGGTTATGCACCAAGCTTGCGAACGCTTTGAAGTCGCAGATCGGAATCTCGAAGGGAGAACGTCTCGCGATCATGCTTCCCAACTGCCCGCAGGCGGTTATCGCCTATTACGCGGGATTGATGGCCGGGGCCGTGATCGTGATGACGAATCCGATCTATACCGAACGAGAGCTGCGTTACCAGCTTGCGGACAGCGGAGCGACGACGCTTATCGCGTTGGATTTGCTGGTTCCCAGGGCGTTGAAAGCCCGGGAGGGCACATCGATCAAGCGCATCATCGTTACCTCCCTGTCCGATGGGCTTCCTTTTCCGCAAAATAAGCTCTATCCCCTTAAGAGACGCAGGGAGCATCCCGGTCTCAAGATCAAATACAAAGCTTCGGAAGGCATTCTCCGTTGGTCGGCCGTCATGAGGCAAGGGAAGGCGGAGCCGATCTGCGAGGAAATCGAGTCGGATCGGGATCTGGCGATGCTCCAATACACGGGCGGTACGACGGGCCAGCCCAAAGGGGTCATGCTGACGCATGCGAACTTGCTCGCGAATACGAAACAGATCTCAGCATGGTTTCACCGTTTGGAGCAGGCGAAGGAAAAGTTTTTGGCGGCGTTGCCGCTCTTTCATGTTTTCGGGTTGACGGTGCTGTTGAATCTGGCGATCTTTAAAGCGGGGTCGATGCTCCTCGTTCCCCGCTTTGATCCGCGCATGGTGCTCCAGACGATCAGGCGACGCAAGCCAACCGTATTCCCTGGCGCGCCGACGATGTATATCGCGTTGTTGAACAGTCCGCTCGCGCGCGAAGGGGATTTCGGTTCCGTGCGCGTATGCGTAAGCGGGGCGGCTCCCCTTCCGCGGGAAGTGCAGGAAAGATTCGAGCAGCAATCCGGAGGACGGTTAATCGAAGGGTACGGAATGACCGAGGCGTCGCCCGTCACGCACTGCAACCCGGTATGGGGCTTCCGGAAGTCCGGAACGATCGGTATTCCTTTGCCAGACACGGAAGCGAGAATCGTCGGACCGGATAGTCTGGATCCGTTGCCGCTCGGAGAAATCGGGGAGCTGGCGGTTCGCGGTCCGCAGGTCATGGCCGGGTATTGGAACCGTCCGGAAGAAACGGATGCCGTTCTGCGCGATGGATGGCTTAGGACGGGGGATCTCGGGTCGATGGACGACGACGGATTTTTCTCGATCATGGACAGGAAGAAGGACATTATTCTCGCCGGAGGTTATAACGTATATCCGCGCGAAGTGGAGGAAGCTTTGTTCGAGCATCCCGCCGTGAAGGAAGCTTCCGTGATCGGAGTGCCGGACGATTATCGGGGGGAGACCGTCAAAGCCTATATCGTTCTGAAGGAAGGCTGGCAAGTATCGGAAATGCAATTGGATCGGTGGTGCAGGGACAGGTTGGCGGCTTTTAAGGTTCCCAAGCGCTATGAATTCAGGGACAGCTTGCCGCTAACGATCATCGGTAAAGTGCTGAAGAGGAAGCTCAAAGAGGACGCATGAGGAGGGACGGGTAATTCGCAGCCCGGCCTTCTTCGCGCCCGCGTTTCGCGGCTATTCCTAGCGCTCCTGCATAGAATCTTAAATTCCGCTAAATTCTACGGCTTGTTCGTTGATGGGAGCTCGCATATTAGATATACTATAGGCATATGAACCAATGAGAAGATTTCTGTTGCGAATAAATAAGAAAGCGTTTACAAAATAGAGATGCAGTCATTGGCAGAGACGAGGTGAAGGCATTGTCCGAACGGACCGAAGTTAAACGGGAGCGGAGGGAACGTCATGGAGCTCGGAGGTCGATCGGCTTCCGCAAAGCTCGCAAGCTTATTGTTTCGGTTAGCGCGTATATCGGTTTGGCGGCTTTGCCGTTGCCCGTGTCCGCCTCCGCAAGACCCATCCAGTCTGCGTCCTCTAGGATGGAGGCCGGAGCGTTGCCGCTATTCGCGGCGCTAGGAATCGGTATATTCGTAGCCGTGGTTGCAGTCATCGCTTTCCTTCAGATGACGGGCAAGGACAAGGAATTAAGGGGACCGTACACTATCAAGGATACGGAACCCGAGTCGGAAGCGGATTCGTACGGCGCCGGAGCTCATGTCGAGGCAGAGGAACATGCGCTTTCGGAAGAGTGGAACGACGGGGAGTCGGTGCCGGACGACGCGTACGAGGAGCATGCGCTGACGGATTACACGATTCCCGTGACGCGGATTTTATCGTACCCCGGGCACGCGGAACCGGCCGTGGATCATGAGCCGCGCCTGCGCGGCTTGGAGGGCGAGCATGCGGGGAACAGCTACCGGATCGCCAATCATCGACTAACGTTCGGACGCGATCCCGCGCATTGCTCGGTTCTGTTCCCCTACGAAGCCGGGGAGATCAGCAGGGTGCATTGCACGTTGAAATACGATGAGGAGAGCGGGTTGTTCATTCTCGAAGACAACGGTTCGTCCAATGGAACATTCTTAGGCAACGGAGAGCGGCTTCAGCCCGGCGTGCGGCGCGAGCTTCGAGCGGGAGAGCGATTCTCGCTATCCGGCAAAGAGCAGCTGTTCGAGGTGTTGGACTAAGATGTACGCGGCATCATAGGCAAACTCCCGCGATAACAGATGCCTGTCGTTTTTTACTTTATCCCCCAGTAGAATAATGGTATAATGAGTAAATGCAGGAACGTTATCCTTTACGGCAAGTAGCGGTGGAACATCGAAGCTGAATGCAGAACCTGAACTCGGTTCTCCAGGTGGCGAAATACCGCCTCCGTTCCGGGATTTGCGCCGGGCCGGAATCCATTCCACTGGGAGGGAATTGCATGGCCAAACGCAGCCACAACGAGGTTCAAGAAAGTTTGCGAGAACTGACTAGAATTTTCCGTCCCAAGGATCCGCGCAAGTTCGTTCGTGATTACATTCGCAAGTACAGAATTACAGGTGGTTATGAAGATGAATTGACGACGCTCGTTGAACGCGAGTTGACTAAATTAAATTCGCCCGCCTCATGATGAGACAGGTTCGAACCGACTAAGCTAGGGGAACTCCCCGGACGCTTGTCGGTTTTTTTTGTTCCGATTCCCGCCATGCGGAATAAAGATGTATCAGGAGGAGGTGGGGGCGTGGCAACGGAAATTCCGATCCGCACGCTCGAGGAGATCGCTAGGATTGCCGAAGCGGGCAAGCTCGCGGGGCAACTGAGGCGAGAACTCGGAAGAAAGGTCAAGCCGGGAGTAACGACGATGCAACTCAATCAATTCGCGCATCAATATATGAAGGAAAAGGGAGCGAGTCCGGCGCAGCTAGGTTATTACGGATATCCTCATGCGATCTGCGCCGCGGTCAACGATTGCGTGTGTCATGGGATGCCCGACGATCGGCCGTTAAGGCAAGGCGAGCTCGTAACGCTCGATTTCGTCGTGGAATTGAACGGGTGGATGGCCGATACGGCTTGGACGTTCGCGGTCGGCGCCGTTTCGGACGAAGCGAAGCGGCTGCGCAAAGCCGCCTACGAGGCGATGATGCAAGGCATAGCTCAGACGAAGGCGGGTAGAACGATCGGAGATATCGCCGCGGCAGTGGGAAGAGTGGCGGAGAAGGAGCCACATGGCATCGTGAGTATGTTCGGAGGGCATGGGATCGGAAGGGTGATGCACGAACCGCCCGAAGTTTCATATGTAGGCAAAGCAAGAACGGGCCGAAGATTAAAAGAGGGCATGGTAATCACGATTGAACCGATGCTGACGATCGGCTCTCCCGATGTCTATATCGGTGAAGACGGCTGGTCCGTCTTCACGTTGGAGGGCGGCTGGGCCGCCCAATTCGAACACACGGTGGCAATTACGTCGGAAGGGCCGGTTATTTTAACGAAATAACGATCCGTACGAGCCGCGAGCCGTTCAAGGTTTGCGGCTCGGCTCCGGGCTGGGCGTCGCTTTGAGATATAACGGCAAAGGAACTTTCTCGCTCTTGCCGAATGTATATTGTACTAACGTATTGAAGTCGTCGGTGAGCGGTGCTAGCGGCTTCTTGAGCCAAGCGGCCTTGGCGAATTCGATGGCTTGGTTCAGAAACTCCCGGTTCGCGGATATGTGCACCTCTTGCGCGCGCGGGGTAGCGCCGCGGACCGTATCGCCGATAACTTGCCGGAGCTCGGACGAGAGGTCGGTGTAGTCTTTATGGGTAAAGAAAGAATTATAAGGCGTCGCGACTTGGCGGTTGTCCCATTTGGAACTGCCGTTGCTCACGTTGTAGACGCCTTCCGTCGTTCCCGAGTTATCTTGCTCGTGCGTGCGGACTCCGCCTCTTGCCTCCGTTCCCGTCGCCGTCCAATCCGTCATAATGCCGACATAGGCATTTTTGTCGGTCAAGAACACAAGCGCGCTGTTGATGCCAGGTAAGCTGGCCACCTTGTTGGAAAGCTTGGAGCTGTATTCGAAATAACGGTTCTCATGCTGCTTCGGATCGGCGCTCGTGAACCCGTAGGAGCGGATATGCGTCATTTTCGGATCGTTCGCGCTGCGGCTCGCGTAATCGTTATGGCTTTTTTGGAAATAGGACTTGTAATTGCAGGCAGACAGAAGAACAAGCATAAAGCTAACCCCGATGAGAGCGCATGAACGTCGGGCGAACATGGGACAACCCCTCCTAATCTTCAGCATTGAGCATAGGATGGGCAATCGGCCGAAAAGTATACGCGGGGCGGCGCACATAAAACTCGGGCTAATTGGCAAAAAGAAGGGGGGGCGATAAAAAGCGAATACTGTCGGACAAGCGCCTTGGATGTTAACTTCGCCCTTTCGGGGAAGGGCCGTCCAAGAACGGTCGTAAGCCATGAAAACCTTAGAACGACGGTGTTTTTGACAGTTTTGAGAACAATTTGTGAACTGCTCTGTGAACATTGACAAACCGACAGACCAATCTTTATATTTATGAGAGTGCTTAAAGAGCGTTTGTTGCCTGGTCCAACATCCGTGTACATATAGAAACCGCAAGCCGAACAGGTTGCCGGTTTCTATGAAAACGTCAAATTGGGGTTGATATGATGAATCGGTGGCCTGTAATGAAGCGGCTGATTCCGCTGCTGACAGGTTTAGTGCTTTTACTGTCAGGGTGCGGAAGAGAAGACCTCTCAACTCTGAATCCGCAAGGACCGGTAGCTGAGAAACAATTAGATTTAATGAAGTTGTCCATCGGAATTATGGCTTTGGTCGTCGTTGTGGTATTCGCGATCTGCATCTACGTGTTGATCCGTTTCCGTCGTCGCAAGGGCGATAAATCCATTCCTAAGCAAGTAGAAGGCAATCACACGCTTGAAATCATCTGGACGGTTATTCCGCTTGTATTGCTTCTTATTCTTGGCGTACCTACGATCAAAGACGTATTCGGTCTTGCCAAGGATTACAGCAAGGACAAGGACGCCGTACAAGTCAAAGTCACGGCTCACCAATATTGGTGGGAGTTCGAATATACCGATTACGGTATTACGACCGCTCAAGAATTGATCGTACCTACGGATAAGAAAATTTCTTTCGAACTCGTCGGCGCGGACGTGAAGCATAGCTTCTGGATCCCATCGATCGGCGGTAAGATGGATACGAACCCTGGCGTAACGAACAGGATGTATCTGGAATTTCCTAAGGAAGGCGTGTTCCGGGGCAAGTGCGCGGAACTATGCGGACCTTCCCATGCTCTAATGGATTTTAAAGCAAAAGCGGTCAGCGAAGCCTCCTTCCAGCGCTGGGTAACGGCGATGAAGGCTCCTGCGGTCATGCCTGCGGATAAAGATCTCGCGGAGAAATTTACTTCGCAATGCTTGAGCTGCCACGCAGTCGGTGAGAACGGCTCCAATAGCGCACCTAACTTGACCGGCGTCGGCGGTCGTCAAACGATCGGCGGCATTCTGTATAACGATGCAGAGGGCGGCGCGGAGAAAAATATCCACGACTGGGTAACCGATCCTCAGAAATACAAATCCGGAGCGATGATGCCTTCGGCGGAAGACAACAGTCTTACGGATGCGGATGTCTCGGCAATCGCGAAGTACTTGGCCGGATACAAGCTTGACTATTAATCAGTTGGAATTTTAAGGGGGTACGTGGCCTTGGCAGCACATGCGGCACATGCACACACAGTCAAGCGATATAAAGGCTTGATGGATTGGCTAACGACCGTCGACCATAAGAAGATCGGTATTCTGTATATGATTGCAGGTCTGTTCTTCTTCCTGATCGGCGGCTTGGAAGCGATCATGATTCGGATTCAGCTGATGAAGCCGATGAACGACTTCGTTTCCGGTGATACGTTCAACGAACTGATCACGATGCACGGCACGACCATGATTTTCTTGGCGGCGATGCCATTGCTGTTCGCGCTCATGAATGCGGTTATTCCGCTTCAGATCGGAGCTCGCGACGTAGCGTTCCCGTTCTTGAACTCGTTAGGGTTCTGGACATTTTTCTTCGGAGGCGTGCTGTTGAACCTGAGCTGGTTCGCGGGTACGGTTCCGGACGCCGGATGGACGTCCTACGTTCCGCTGGCGGGGCCGAATTATAACTCGAACCATGGCGTCGATTATTACGTCATTGGCTTGCAGATCGCCGGTATCGGTACATTGCTCGGCGGTATTAACTTCATGGCGACGATTATCAACATGCGGGCGCCTGGTCTTAGCTTCATGAGACTGCCGATGTTCACATGGGCGATCTTCATCACTTCCGCTCTGATCGTGTTCGCGTTCCCTGTCCTTACGGTAGGTCTGGTCGCGCTCATGTTCGATAGGCTATTCCATGCGAATTTCTTCGAGATAGGCAACGGAGGCAGCGAGGTACTCTGGGAGCACATCTTCTGGGTGTTCGGTCACCCCGAGGTATACATTCTGATCGTACCGGCGTTCGGGGTTATCTCCGAGGTCGTCAGTACGTTCTCCCGTAAGCGTCTGTTCGGTTACAGCTCCATGGTGTTCGCTACCGTATTGATCGCCTTCCTAGGCTTCATGGTATGGGCTCACCACATGTTCACGACGGGTCTTGGACCTGTAGCGAACGGGTTGTTCTCCATCGCGACGATGTTGATCGCGGTGCCGACGGGGGTTAAAATCTTTAACTGGCTATTTACCCTCTGGGGAGGATCGATTCGATTCACGACGGCAAACCTGTTCGCGATCGGATTTATCCCGACATTCGTAATGGGCGGCGTTACCGGCGTTATGCTGGCTTCCGCACCCGCGGACTTCCAGTATCACGATAGTTACTTCGTAGTCGCTCACTTCCACTACGTCATCGTAGGCGGATTGATCTTCGGTATTTTCGCCGGATTGCACTACTGGTGGCCGAAAATGTTCGGTCGTATGTTGAACGAGACAATCGGGAAAATTACGTTCTGGACGTTCTTCATCGGTTTCCACATGACGTTCTTGATCCAGCATTTCCTTGGTTTGCTGGGCATGCCGCGCCGGGTCTATACTTATCTGGACGGCCAAGGCTTCAATAACATGAACTTGATCAGTACGGTCGGCGCCTTCTTGATGGGTATCGGTACGATCGCGTTCTTGCTTAACATCTTCATCACATGGTCCAAACCACGTAACGCTGCAGCAGACGCTTGGGAAGACGGCCGTTCATTGGAGTGGTCGATTCCATCGCCGCCACCGGAATACAACTTCCAACAGTTGCCTCTCGTACGCGGTTACGATGCATGGTGGAAGGAAAAGATGGAAGGAAAGACGGCTATGACGCCTGCGGAACCGATCGGTTCGATCCACATGCCGTCCCCGTCGATTCTGCCATTGATCATGAGTATCGGATTGTTCATCGCAGGTTTTGGTTTCATGTACGATCACCTTATCGTCGGCGGCGTCGGTCTCTTGATTACGTTCGGCTGCATGATCGTCCGTTCTGTGTTTGACGATCACGGTTTCCATATCGAACCGGAAGATCAGGAGGTACATGCATGAGCGCACACGAACACGTAGATGGACAATTACCGCACGAGCCCGAGAAAGCTACCCTTGAAGCCCGCAATAAGATTCTCGGCTTCTGGATCTTCCTTGGCGCCGAGACCGTATTGTTCGGAACTTTATTCTCCGCATTCCTGGCTCTTCGCCACAATATCGGAGACGGTCCTAAAGCCAGCGAGCTCTTCGAGCTTCCGATGGTATTCGCCGCGACGATGATCTTGCTTACTTCAAGCTTAACGAGCGTATTCGCGGTTCAATCCTTGCACCAACACAAGAAAAACGCGATGATCGGTTGGTTAGTCGTAACCATCGTATTGGGCCTCGCGTTCCTCGGTCTCGAGATTTACGAGTTCAGTCACTACTTGGACGAAGGTCATGGGTTCACGACAAGCGCATTCAGTTCTTCGTTCTATACGCTCGTCGGTTTCCACGGAGCCCACGTCGCGTTCGGGGTGTTGTGGATCTCGCTCGTTATCGGTCAGATTTTCAAAAAAGGCCTGACCGTAGTAACGGCGCCGAAAATCTATATCTCCGCCATTTACTGGCACTTTATCGACGTTGTATGGGTATTCATCTTCACCGTTGTTTACTTGATGGGAAAGGTGGCTGGTTAACTTGTCGAGCAACCATGACCATACGGTTTCCGGAGAGGCGCCGAAACGGCATAAAGTCGAAGGACCGCAGAAGCACATCGTTGGTTTTATTTTATCGTTAGCGTTAACGATCATCGCGTTTGCGGCCGTATCCGCGGGCGATATTAACCCGACCTTTACGTACATTATTCTCGTGGGCATGGCGGTCGTTCAAGTGTTCATTCAGATGGCATTCTGGATGCACATGAAAGATCGCGGACATCTGTTCCCGATCATCGGGATTCTTGCGGGAGTGTTCGTCGTATTCACCATGGTGATCATGGCGTTGTACTGGGTTTGGTGGTAAGTCATACTTGATTGAACTGCAGAGAGGCGGGCCACAATCCGACCTCTCTTTTTTTAGTAACGGGGAAGATTAAGTTACGGAACCAATTAAGCAAGCAAGGAAAGGGGGTTGGCGTACAATGTGGGGTTTGGAGTATTTTTCGTTTCGCGACTTGTGGAGCCCGATGTTCCTCGTCTTTATGATGGCGATCGTCGTTCTATATACATTCGTGATCGGACCGTGGAGACATCGGTTCGCGGGCAACGAACCCGTCTCGGTATCGCGTCAATTGGCATTCGTATTCTCGATTGCCGTATTGTATTTAACGCAAGGCGGTCCGCTTAACCTGCTCGGGCATCTGATGTTTACGTTCCATATGACGAATATGGCGTTGTCTTATATTCTCGTGCCGCCGCTATTGATCTATGGAATTCCGGACTGGTTATGGCGCAAAGCGTTCAGCGCGAATTTCTGGAGATTAGGCGTATTCCGGCTTATTATGAACCCGATTATCAGCTTGGGAGCGTTCACGCTGCTGTTCTCGTTCTACCACATGCCGGATAACCACGATTGGATCATGACGCATTTAGCGATGCACAGATTTTATTACATTTTGCTGTTCGTATCGGCGATGATGATGTGGTGGCATGTGTATTGTCCGATTCCCGAGTGGAAGCGCATGTCGAATCTACTGACTCTCGGTTACGTATTCATGAGCGGCCTTCTGCTTACGCCCGCCTGCGCCATGATCATATTCGCGTCGGAGCCGTTGTTCGCCGTGTATAATGATCCCCAAGTATGGGTAAAGGCGATGGGTTATTGCGTGAGCGGAGATCCTGCTGCCTTGCTAAGCAAGTTCCATGGACCGTCTTTCTTTAATCTGATGAGCGGCAAAGACGATCAGCAATTGGGCGGAATCGTTATGAAGCTGCTGCAGGAATTCGTGAATGCCGCGGCTCTGTATGCGGTGTTCATGCAATGGTACCGCAGAGAGCGCGCGAAGGAAGACGACAACGTGACCGATCCGATAGCCGCTCGCAGATTGAACAATCTGTGACGGTAAGCCGAAACGTTTGAACAAAACGAATCGGACAGTTACAATGGAATAAAAGCAGTCTACTAGCAGTTATGACGATAGAACGGGTGAAATGGACATGTCGTGGTATGATATTTTTCCGTTAATCAGCACGAGCTTTATTCTCATTAGCGGAATTCTGGTCGCGATCGGATGGTCGCTCATTATTAAGAAGAAACGGGAAGCGCATGAGAAGGTCATGGTAGCAGCCGCGATTGCCGCTTCGCTATTTTTCATTATCTACGTTTCTCGCACGATCTTCATTGGCAATACGATGTTTAACGGACCGGAAAGCTTAAAGATACTCTATCTGATCTTCCTTCTGTTCCATATTGTCCTCGCGACGGTCGCGGCGGTATTCGGGATCACGACGTTAACGCTTGCGTACCGCAAGAAGTTCGCCAAGCACCGAAAATGGGGCAAAACGACGGCGCTCATCTGGTTCGCAACCGTCATTACCGGCGTAACGGTGTACGTACTGCTCTATCTGTGCTATCCGGGCGGACATACGAAACCGGTCATCCATGCGATATTCGGTTAATTCGATTAAGATTAGACCCCCGGGGAGCTTGCGTTCCCTGGGGTTTTCGTTGTTTCATGGGCAAGCGACAGACTACTAGGAACGGATGATTGAATGATTTCGGATCGGGTACCGGCGGGGTTATCGAGTTATCGATTAATTTCCTTGCTTCTTGTCGTCGTGGTTGCCGGTATGAGCCAAGGGCTTTTACTGCCCTTGCTGTCTATCTTGTTAGAACGCTCCGGCATTTCGTCGGACATGAACGGCATGAACTCTGCTGCGCTTTATATCGGCGTATTCTGTACGATGTTCTTCGTGGAGAAGCCGGTGTTGCGGTTCGGATACAAGAGGGTCATTATGGCCGGCATATTGCTGGTTACCCTCGCGAATCTTCTGTTTCCGATCGGCCATTCGCTGGTCCTATGGTTTGTATTGCGTTTAATCGTGGGCGTCGGAGATAGTTCGCTTCATTACGCGACCCAGCTATGGATCGTCAGTTCGAGTCCGGCGGATCGCAGGGGAAGGTATCTTTCCTTATACGGCATGGCTTATGGCGCGGGTTTCAGCATAGGACCGCTAGGGATGAACCTGCTGCCGCTGGGCGAATGGGTTCCATTCGTAGCGACTAGCCTCTTTTTCGCAATCGTAATGTTGCTTGTCCTGAAAATGCCGAACGAATATCCGGAGCGCGCCCGCAAGAGGGAGTCCGGAGAAAATCGATTCGTGAGAACGTATCGTCTCGCATGGTTCGTCTTGATTCCAGGCTTGCTGTACGGATTGATGGAATCATCGATGAATAGCAGCTTTCCTCTTTACGGCGTTCGGATGGGATTCGGCACGGAATGGATATCCCTCTTGCTTTTGGCTTTCGGGATTGGGAGTCTCGTCTTACAGCTGCCCTTGGGCATATGGAGCGACAGGATTGGCCGGAAGCCGATTCTGATGGGGTGCGGGTTCGTGGGTTCGCTGCTGTTCGTAGCGATTCCTTTCGCGGGGGATCGGCTATTTACCTTGCTTATTTTGTTCGCGCTGACCGGAGGGTTGGTGGGGTCCTTTTACTCCTTGGGCTTGGCCTATGCGGCGGACATTCTACCCAAGGCGATCCTTCCGGCGGCGAGCGTGATCGCTTCTATTCACTTTAGCATCGGAAGCATTATTGGACCGACGCTTGGGGGATACGGCATCCGATACCTATCGAGCCACAGTCTCTTCTTGTTCCTGGGCTCGGTCTTCTTCCTGTTCGCGCTGGCAGGCTTCTGGTTCAAGCCGCGAAATGCTGCCGGATGAGATTTAGTCAATAAAATAATGAGGGAACTTCTCTCGCAGCGGCGGTATTTCCGAGTTCAGTTTCCCAAGGTGACGTTCCAATAATTGCAACACGCCCGCTTCATCCCGGTTTTTCAAGCAGTCGAACAACTCGAAGTGCTCCTGAACAAGACTCTTAGTCAAAACCAACTCTTTCATGGCCAAAAATCGCAGCCGATTAAGATGGCCCCGCATGTGATACACGACTTCAAGCAATGTCTCATTGCCTGCCAATTGCAGTACGCGTTCGTGAAAAACTTCATCCAACCGGAGAAACTGAACGATATCTTGCTCCGCTGCAGCTTCGCTCTGCTCGCGCAATAGGTTATTAATTTCCTTGTCCGCTTTAATGTATCGATGATCTAAGGTGTCCCACTGCTTGGCTACAAGCTTGAACGCGCTAGTCTCCAGACTTAAACGGACAAAGCTGCTTTCCTTCACCTTCAATTCGGATATACAAGCGATTTTCTTCGTTCGTTGGGGGAGAACCTCTATGAGCTGCTCCGATATAAGCAAATGGAATGCATCACGAATCGGAGTGCGGCTAATGTGAAGTGAATCGGCCAACTCGGTTTCCATAACGGTTTGGCCCGGTTCAAGCTGTAATGTAATGATGGCTTCTCGCAACGTCTCATAAGCTTGCGCTCCCAAATTTCTGAAGCCGGGCGCCGATTGACTTAAACGCATTTCATTTTTCACCTCGATGTGTTATGCTGTACTCACTTTTTAAGTATACGTGTATACATGTATACACGTCAATTGATGCTCTAATTCATAGTCTGCCTTTATATGATTGAAAGATATTGGTTGCGCCTAGGTCACGGGGGCGCTGGAATGGGAGAGAACGAAGAGATGAAGCAAGTACGTTGGAAAGGGTATGCCGCAGGGGTTATCATTCTACATATTGTAGGTATCGCTCTGTTGTTGAAATCGCTGCCGCAGCACCCGGCATTATTGGGATTCGGTATACTCGCTTATACGCTAGGTTTACGGCACGCCTTCGATGCCGATCACATTGCGGCTATCGACAACACGGTGCGTAAGTTGGTTCAGCAGAAGGAAAATCCGATCGGGGTCGGTTTCTATTTCTCGTTAGGACATTCTACAGTGGTATTCTGTATGGCCATTATCACTGCACTGGCGGCAAAATGGGCCGAGAACAGAATGCCGCAGTTGGCAGACATCGGGGGCATCATCGGGACTTCGGTATCCGGCGTTTTTCTTGTTCTCATGGGCGTATTCAATCTGTTCGTGTTCATAAGCATCTATCAAGTGTTTCGGAAAATGCGACATGATCATTACGACGAGAATAAGCTGGAAGAGCTGCTTCAATCGAGGGGACTCATCGCGCGTTTTCTGAATCCTTTATTCAAATTCGTCAACAAGAGCTGGCATGTATATCCGATCGGGTTTTTGTTCGGTCTTGGATTTGATACGGCGAGCGAAGTCGCGTTACTTGCGATCTCGGCAGGGGCTGTACAAAGCGTGATTCCTTTGACGGGGATTATAGCTCTTCCGCTCTTGTTCGCTGCGGGAATGAGCTTGCTGGACACGGCGGACGGAATCTTTATGACCACCGCATACAAGTGGGCTTTTCGAACGCCGCTGCGCAAAATTTATTATAATATGAGCGTCACGGGCGTATCTATTATCGCGGCGCTGGTCATTGGTTTGGTTGAGCTTGCCCAAGTGCTTATGCCGAAGCTCGGATTAACGAACGGATTCTGGGGATGGCTTCAAGAGCTGGATTTCGGCAGTCTGGGTTATATTTTGTTCGCGCTATTCGTCGTTTCGTGGGCTGTCTCCTACGGGATATGGAAATACATGAAGTTCGAAAAACGTTGGGTAGATATGAACTAAAGTCAATCCTTGGCCGCGGCGGGAAGCCGACTAATCAGGATAAACTTATCGTCCTTTAGTCGGAAGACGTAACGTAAGTGTTCCGGAGGCATAGAACCTTCGTCTCCGTAGCTTTCTATCGTCACCGTGCCGTTCTCGTTTAATAGGGGCTTGCGGTCGAGATATAGGGTGAAATGTTCGTAGAGCTCGTCTTTCTTATCCATCGCGAACGAAACCGGGAAGGCTTTCCCGTCGCTATTTACCCCATAGAAAAAATAGTCCGATCCGTAGCAAGTGTTGGTCAGCAAATGGAAGTAATAAATATCCACGCCATCAACGAGCAAATGCGGGATGGCCAAGATTTCTGAAGATTGGGCAGGCGAGCGGATTTCATCTCCGATCACGCCTAAGTCTTGCGCCGAATCCCCCTCCTTATTCCGGTAAATGACATGGTAAACGCCGCTGAAGGCGTTGTCCCCTTCATTGCCGTAACAGGATGGCGCATCGAGCGTCGAGGCCATCTCCCCTTCCTCGGGAACAAGAGCTAACGTGCCGTATTGCCCATAACCTTCCGCGCGGTTGTAATTTGCCAGCTGTCCGGTCGCTTCTGCCGGCATACCCGATTCCGTCCCGGATGGCTCCGGAGACGGCGGCTCGATAGAGGGCTCATCGGTAGGAGCGCTCAAGGATTCCAAGGGCTCGGAAGGCGAGACGTCAGCCTGCGAGGCCTGCTGGGAAGCGCACCCTGCGCAAAGCGACAAAACTAGCAACAAAACCATCCACGTATTTCGCGAGCTCCGATTTCTCATTTTGCCCAACCTCTTTTTATCCGTATATTTCCTATCCCTATAACGGTTCATACCGCCGTCTAGTTGCAAATCTCAGGACAAACCCTGTCATCATCTCGCCGCTCGCCTAATATAGATAAGTTGAAAGGTAGAGCCGGATATCCGAATAGCTCGGAAAGGGTGAGGTGCATGCTGCATATCGTCGCCTGCATTAAGCAGGTGCCGGATACGAAAATCATCAAGATGAATCCTAAGACGAACACAATGGACCGCTCCAGCGCGCCGGCCATTCTGAATCCGTACGATTCCCATGCGGTTGAAGAAGCGGTAAGGTTGCGTGCCAGATACGGAGGAGTCGTCTCGGTATTAACGATGGGGCCGCCGCCTGCCGTGAAAGCCATTCGAAAATGCATTGAGATCGGAGCCGACGAAGGGTACATGATTACGGACCGGGCTTTTGCCGGGGCGGATACGCTGGCGACGAGCTATGCGTTGACGAAGGCGCTCGAGAAAATCGCGAACATTCGTCCGATCGATCTGATCATCTGCGGCAAAATGACGATCGACGGAGACACCGGCCAAGTCGGTCCGGGAATCGCCCGAAGGCTGGATATGCCTCCGCTCACTTCGGTGAATAAGGTGGTCGAAATCGATCGCGAGAAAGGATATGCGATCGTGCACCGGAAGCTGGAGGACGGTTACGAGGTCATTCGCTCCTCGCTCCCCTGCTTGTTCTCGGTGGAGAAGGACATCAACGAGGTTCCTTATTCCACGTTGCCGAACATGCTCAGAGCCGCGCGGTATCAGCCGAATATTTGGTCGGTTGCCGATCTCGGAGAAATCGACAAAACGCAGCTCGGGCTGAAGGGTTCGCCGACGATCGTCAGTTCGGTGTGGGCGCCGCAGAAGCCGCAAGGCGGACAGCGTCTCGAAGGCGATGCGGAGGAGCAAATTCGGCAACTGCTCGATATCGTGCTTGCCCGCAAAGAGCTATTCGACCCGATCGCCGAGGGAAGAACGCAAGCCAGAGCCAAGGTTGGGGGTGCAGACGCATGAACTTCGACGATTATCGCGGCATCTGGGTGTTCCTCGAAGAGAAGGACGGCGAGGTCGCGCAAGTCTCTCTCGAACTGCTAGGCGCAGGTAAGCTACTGGCCGAGAAGAGGAAAACGGAGCTCGCCGGCGTACTTATCGGCGATAACGTTCGTTTGCTGGCCCGAACGGCGTTCGAATACGGCGCGGACAAGGTCTATGTGTTCGATGATCCGATCTATCGGTTCTACCGGACCGAGACGTTCATGAAGGCGATGTTGGCCTGCGTGGAGAAGCATAAGCCGGAAATTCTGCTCTACGGAGCGACGTCGACGGGCAAAGATCTGGCGAGCGCGGTGGCGACCGATTTGCCGACGGGCTTGACCGCGGATACGACGCAGCTCGACGTCGAAGAGGACACGGGGCTGCTGCTGGCAAGCAGACCGGCATTCGGCGGCAACATCATGGCGACGATTCTGTGCAAGAAATATCGCCCGCAGATGGCGACCGTCAGGCCGAAAGTGATGAAAGCGCTCATCCGCGACAGAGACGCCAAAGGCGAGCTCATCGAGGAAAGCATTCCTATTACGGAGGCGGATATTCGGACCAAGGTGCTGGAGATTGTCCGTTCGACGACGCAACGCGTGCGGATCGACGAAGCGGACATTATCGTCGCGGGAGGCAAAGGGTTAGGCGGCCCCGCGGGTTTTCAGACGATCCAGCGGCTGGCGGATACGCTGGGCGCGGCGGTCGGAGCGAGCAGGGACGTCGTGGAAGCGGGATGGATCGGGCATCATCACCAGGTCGGGCAGACGGGCGTCACGGTGACTCCGAAAATCTATTTTGCCATCGGGATATCCGGGGCCATACAGCACATCGTCGGCATGCAGAACTCGGGTCTCATTATCGCCATCAACAAGGACCCGGCAGCGCCGATCTTTCAATCCTCGCATTACGGCATCGTAGGGGACGCGTTGACGATCGTGCCCATGCTTACGGAAGCATTCCAAATCGCGCTCGGAAGAAAGGAAGAGGCCGATGCCGGAAAAGTTTGACGTCATAGTCGTCGGCGCGGGTCCCGCGGGAATCGCGTGCGCTTACGAGCTAGCGAAGGCAAACGTAAACGTGCTGCTCATCGAGAGGGGAGAATATCCCGGCTCCAAGAACGTCATGGGCGGGGTGCTCTATCGCAAAATGATGGAGGAAATCATACCCGATTTCCACAAGGAAGCGCCGCTCGAACGTCCGATCGTGGAGCAAAGGTTCATGATGATGGATAAGGCGTCTGCGGTTACTTTCTCGTACAAGGGTATGGAGTGGGCGGAGGAGCCGTTCAATAACTTCACGGTGCTTCGGGCGAAGTTCGACCAATGGTTCGCGTCCAAAGCCGTCGAGAAGGGAGCCTTGCTACTGAATGAAACGGTCGTGCTAGAATGCATCGTGGAGAACGGTAAAGTCGTCGGGGTGCGAACGGACCGTCCGGACGGGGAGCTGAGGGCGGACGTCGTCGTGCTCGCGGACGGAGTCAACTCCTTGCTCGCCAAGTCGCTCGGCTTCCACAAGGAGTTCAGGCCGGACGAAGTGGCGCTCGCGACGATGGAAATTCTGAAGCTCGACAAGAAGATCATCGAAGATCGTTTTAACATGGAGGAAGGCCAGGGCTGCACGATCGAGCTGTTCGGCGACGCGACCAAGGGCATTCTCGGAACCGGATTTCTGTACACGAACAAAGATACTTTGAGCATCGGAGTAGGAACGTTACTTTCCGGACTCATTAAGCATAAGATAAAGCCATATGAATTAATGGAGTACGTGAAAACGCATCCAATGATCCGCCCCTACATTCAAGGAGCGGAACCGCAGGAGTACTTAGCGCATCTGATTCCGGAAGGCGGTTACCGCTCCATGCCGAAGGTAGTCGCGGCGGGCGTAGTCGTCGTAGGAGACGCGGCGCAGCTCGTCAACGCCATCCATCGCGAAGGCTCCAACATGGCGATGACCTCCGGCAGGCTGGCCGCGGAGACGATCGTGGCGGCGAGGGAGCGGGGAGATTTCTCCGAGGCATCGCTAATCGAGTACAGGCAGAAGCTCATGGGCAGCTTCGTCGGCCAGGACTTGAAGAAGTACAAGGACGCGACCCACCACTTCGACAAATTCCCGCAATACTTCGACCAGTACATTCCGATGATGAACAAGGCGGCAAGTCAGATGCTGACGGTCGACGGGGCATCCAAACGGGAGAAGCAGAAAAAAATTTGGCGGGAGTTAGGGCCGGCCAAGAAGAAGTTCAAGATTGCCCGAGACCTGATCCGGGCATGGAAGGTGATGAAGTGATGAGCGAGCCGCAGCCTGCCGCAGCTTCGAAATCGGCCAGCATCGAGGAGAAGCAATATTTGCTCCGATTCAACGCCGACACGCAATCGCATCTGCACGTCATGGATACCGAGGTGTGCATGACGAGCTGCCCGGACAAAATTTGCACGATTTTCTGCCCGGCGGAAGTGTACAAATGGGAGGATATCCGCATGCACGTCGGTTACGAAGGCTGCCATGAATGCGGAAGCTGTCGGATCGGCTGTCCGCACCAGAATATCAAATGGGTATACCCCAAGGGCGGGCATGGCATCGTCTTTCGACTCGGTTGACGGGGGTGAGGGGCAGGATGAAGGTTGGCGATCAGGTCGTGTACTTGCAGGACGGCACGAAAGGCACCATCGTCGAGATCCAAGGGAACTTGTACCACATCATCTGGGAGGATCATTTCAGTAGCTGGGAGTTCGAGGAGAGACTGAAAATACAAGAAGCTTATCCGTGAATTGGCGCGGGTAAGCTTCTTCTTTTAGGAATATTTTAGGGGAATAGGGATGGACGGGGCTAGTAATTCCTACTATAATACTAATGATTAATTAGGAAATAATTCCTATAATTTATGAATTATGTGGAGGATGAATATCCCGTGCAATGCACTCAATGCGGTCAAATCAATCAATCGGCGAAATTTTGCGTAAAATGCGGTGCCAATCTGCAAGCGGCGGCGACATCGGAAGGCGCGAACATCGGTTTCCAGCCTCCCGTTCAACCGTTGCCTGCAGCACAACCGCAACCACAGCCGCAACAAACGTCATACCAGCAATCTCGTCCCAATCTTCAGAAGCCGGTGGCGCATGCGCACCCTAATCCGCAGCTCCAGCAGGCGAAACAGGTCGGCAAGCAATATCTCGATTATTTCCTCGAAGTATTGAAGAGCCCCGTCCGCAAAGGGCAAAATTCTACGGATGCGGATATGGTCAACGGTCTGATCACGTTAATTCTGTTCTCGTTGGTGTTACCGTTGATCGCATACATAAAAGCTCGCGCGACTTTTAGAAGATTTGATTTCGGCGGATTCGGATTTGCGGATTCCGTATCGTTCAGCGGCGTCGTTATCAAGCCCTTCTTCTTCCTAATCATTATTGTATTGCTCGTAAACTCGGTGATGTTCCTGGTGCTTAAGCTTGGGAACGTCAACTTAAGTTATCGTGAGGTAACGGCGCGTTTCGGTAGCTTCATGATCCCGTCGGTAGCCTCCTTCGCCGTAGCTCTGTTGTTCTCTCTAATAAGCAGCGGGTCCGTCATCATGGGCCTGCTCATCGGAATCGGGCTGTTCTCTTGGTTCGTGGCGGTCTGTTTCGTCATTTACAGCTTTAAGAGAGATCAGACGAGCGGTCTCGATGCTTTCTATGGCGTCATTCTCACTTATATTGCATGCGCCATTCTGATTGCCCTCTTGGGAGCGGATCTTGCTCACACATTGTTCAGAGGTCTGGACAGCCCTCTTAATTTCTAATCCGGTAGACCAGCTTTCCATTGTCATGAGGTGAATGAAATTACAACGACGCGCTTTTGCAAAGAATGCGGCACCCGAATGGAGAGCGAGTATGCCTTCTGTCCGGAGTGCGGCACGCCGGTTGACGCGACGGCGGCTTCGGTTGAACGGACTCTCGATTTCCAGGAATACGAGCAGCTGCTGGCTAAACCGAATGTACAGGCTGTAAGTCTAATCAAGCAGCTTTCAAAGAAAGCCAAAATCGTGATCGGCAGCGGAATCGTTGTCGTGGCGCTGTTAATATCCGCATATTTCCTGGGTAAGTATTTCACCGACGAGCAGCGGATTCTCGATCGCTTCGACAAGGCCGTCTCCCAAGGCAATCCGGATAAGCTACTCTCGCTGCTTGCTTCCTCTAACGAAGATGTCAAGCTTGATCGGAACACCGCGGACGGCATCGTCCAGTACTTGGGCTCCAACCGCGAATCGTTCGACAGGGTCAAGAAGCAGCTCGCCTCGGAAGCGGAGCTGCTGAAGAACGGCGATGCGACATCGTTCGAGAACGACAATGACGCGGCGTTCGTATACTTGCGCAAGAAGGACAAGAAGCGCTGGTTGCTCTACAACGATTATGAGCTGAAGGTTAAGCGATATATGCTTCCGGTACGGACGAACTTCGAGGGCGCGAAGATCATCGTCAACGGTAAAGAGTCGGCCACCGCCAGCGGCGACGGCTCCGTAATCGAAATCGGCCCGTTGCTTCCGGGAGATTACGAGATCAAGTCCGTATACGAAGGGGAGTACACGACGCTCGAAAGCAAGAGTAAGGTTGCCTTGTTCCCGCTGACGGGGGATTATGACGGAGTCGATCTGCAACTTCAGGGAGATTACGTTAACGTCTACGCGAACAACGGCGATGCCCGTATCGTCATTAACGGCAAAGATATTGGCTTGAACATCGGAGCCGGACAGCAGATCGGTCCGATCGCGATCGACGGTACTAATAAGATGTACGTGGAAGCGGATTATCCTTGGGGCAAGATGCAAAGCGAAGAGCTATCGATCGATTCCGATCGGCTTGAATTTGACCTTACCGGCTTAAACGATGCGGTAAAGGACGAGCTCATGAACTCGACGCACGAATTCGTGGCTAGTTGGATGGAGGCTTTCCAAGCACGTGACGCCGGCGTATTAAAGCACGTTCATCCGGATCGCGTTAAAGATTTCGCCGATTATTTCGCGAATATGATAGACAGCGAAGAAAGCTATAAGGGTAATCTGAATAAGATGACGTTCGATCTGGACGGCTTTGACGTGAATTCGTATAAAGAAGGGATCTATACGGTTACGGTTAAAGTACAGGTCGATTACAGCGAAATCTTCTATTACGATAGCGACCAACAAGAGCCGGTCCCGAACCCCCGCACCAATTATACGCAGTATGAATTGCAATACGTTGACGGTCAGTGGTTAGTGTCCAATTGGGGAACCTCGTATGACGTCGGCACGGAAAATACGAAGGTATTCGAATAAGCGGTAGGTTGAACGAAGAGGCTCTCCATGCGAGTTATGGATAGCCTCTTTTCTCGCGGTGGAATCCGCGAAGCGCCCGATCGGCTCAGGAGAAACGAAAATACGAAAGTTTTTTGCGCGGATTGGGACATATGTCCTTTTGCGAGGGGAATAATGCCTATACAATGAGAGCAAGATCAAGCGGGCGCGCATATTCGTTCCATTGGAGGAAGTTATTTGAGGAAAATCCATGACCGGGATATGCTCCGGAGCGTGTTGGACGCGCATCGGTTAAGCGGCATATTCGACGAGAAGACGGAAGCGGCGATGGAACTGGCGGCGTTCGATAAGGGAGAGATTATCTGTACGGCGGACGAACGGATCGACCATCTATTTTTGCTCGTGAAGGGGAAAATCAAGATTTTTCGGATGCTGCCTAACGGTAAATCGATATTGATTCGATTCAATTCTTCTTTAAGCACGATCGGCGATCTGGAGATGCTGAACGATCACGCTGCTAGCAATACGGTAGAGTCGGTGGACGACACTCTGTTCATCGTCATTCAGCGGCAGGCTTTCGTGGACACCGCGTATCAAGATCCGGCTTTCCTACGTTTCATCATTCAGCAATTGGCGTATAAGTTGCATACGTTCGCTAACGCCTCCAGCTTGAATTTGCTCTATCCGGTCGAGACAAGGTTCGCAAGCTATCTCGTGTCGATTTCCGAGGACGAGAACGAACAAGCGCGAATAGAGGAGATCAAGGCGGCCAAACTGACCGAGATCGCGGAGCTGCTAGGCACGAGCTACAGGCACTTGAACCGGGTCGTCTCGCAGTTCGCGGCCGCTGGTTTAGTGGAGCGTACGAGGGGCTCGTTGTTCGTGAAGGATATTCGCCAATTAAAGAAGCTGGCGAACGGAAACTTGTACAGCTAGGAAGATTGATAAAACTTAAGTAAACGCGATAAGAAGCAACCGCAGCCGTCGGGAATGGGCTGATTTGTGGCTTTAGTCAGGTGAAACCTGATTGCAGGATGCCGAGTCGTCGATGATGCGTGTGTAGTCAGGTGAAACCTGATTGCAGGATGCCGAGTCGTCGATGATGCGTGTGTAGTCAGGTGAAACCTGATTGCAGGATGTCGAGTCGTCGATGATGCGTGTGTAGTCAGGTGAAACCTGATTGCAGGATGTCGAGTCGTCGATGATGTGTGTGTAGTCAGGTGAAACCTGAGTACATTGCGACAAACCGTATA
Organism: Cohnella endophytica; assembly: GCF_003628305.1. GTDB lineage: Bacteria > Bacillota > Bacilli > Paenibacillales > Paenibacillaceae > Cohnella > Cohnella endophytica. Next base: position 471,509 of record NZ_RBZM01000008.1, read on the forward strand.
CATAACAAAACGCC
>NZ_RBZM01000009.1 GCF_003628305.1 Cohnella endophytica
GTCACCGTTACGCTGTCAGTCGTATCCGTCGCCGTGTACGTCACCGCTTCCGCTTTCACGCTTGTCACCGTGAACGTCGCCACGCCGCTCGCGTTCGTCGTTCCTTGCGTCGTCGTTGTCGTCGAGCTGCCTGTTCCTTGTGCCAGACTCACCGCTTTACCGCTCACGGCGTTACCGTTCGCGTCCTTCAGCGTCACCGTCACAACCGCGCTGTCCGTTCCGTCCGCTGTTACGGTCGCTTTAGACGCCGTTATCGTAGATACCGATGCGCTGACTGCTCCCGGTACGAACGTCACGCTCGCCTTCTGTGTTACTGTCACGCTGTCCGCTGTTACGGCTGCTGTATACGTCACTGCCTCTGTCTTCGTACTCTTCACCGTAAACGTCGCCACACCGCTCGCGTTCGTTGTCCCTTGCGTCACGGTGATCGTCGAGCCGCCTGTTCCTTGCGTCAGGCTTACCGCTCGTCCGCTGATCAGGTTATCGTTGGCGTCCTTCAACGTCACCGTGATGACCGATGTATCCGTATCATCAGCAGCTACATTCGCCTTCGACGCCGTTACCGTCGATTTCGACGCGTTTGCCGCCCCCGGCTGGAACGTTACGATCGCCGTTGGTGTCACCGTTACGCTGTCAGTCGTATCCGTCGCCGTGTACGTCACCGCTTCCGCTTTCACGCTTGTCACCGTGAACGTCGCCACGCCGCTCGCGTTCGTCGTTCCTTGCGTCGTCGTTGTCGTCGAGCCGCCCGTGCCTTGTGCCAGACTCACCGCTTTACCGCTTATCGGATTGCTGTTTGCATCCTTTAGCGTCACCGTTACAACCGAGCTGTCCGTACCATCTGCTACCACTGTCGCTTTAGACGCCGTTACCGTCGATTTCGATGCGCTGACGGCTCCCGGTACGAACGTCACGCTCGCCTTCTGCGTTACTGTCACGCTGTCCGCTGTTACGGCTGCTGTATACGTCACCGATTCCGCCTTTGTACTCTTCACCGTAAACGTCGCCACGCCGCTCGCGTTCGTTGTCCCTTGCGTCGGCGTGATCGTCGAACTGCTGCCAGCGCTTGGCGTCAGGTCCACCACTTTGCCGCTGAGCGGGCCATCGTTTGCATCCTTAAGCGTTACCGTGATGACCGACGTATCCGATCCATCAGCAGCTACGCTTGCCTTTGACGCCGTTACCGTCGATTTTGACGCGCTTGGGGTAGAAGGTTGGAATGTCACGCTTGCCGTCTGCGACACCGTTACGCTATCCGCTGCTACCGATGCCGTGTATGTCACCGTTTCAGCTTGCGTGTTCTTCACTGTGAACGTCGCTACACCGCTCGCGTTCGTTGTCCCTTGCGTCGCTGTGATCGTCGAGCTGCCCGTTCCTTGCGACAAGTTCACTGTTTTCCCGCTGAGCAAACCACCGCTCGCGTCCTTCAGCGTCACTGTAATCGTCGATGAATCTATGCCGTCTGCCATTACTGTTGTCTTCGAGGGTGTAACACTCGATTGCAAAGCGTCCGTTTTAGAAGCAACTTCATTAAGAGTAGGATTGTTAAAAAAAATCTGAATTTGTTCTGAAGATTGTGCAACAGACCCGACTCCTGTAAGCAAAAACCTTGCTTTCTGCCCGGCTTTCCCGGCAACCGCACTTGTGACATTGATTTTCACAACATCGTTGAGACTAACGTTGTCCTGAAATCCTTGCAACACATACAGCGACGTATTCCCTAATTCATTTGTACGAGGCCAACCAGTATCACCATCTGCGAAAACAGGAATCTTACTGCCTTTATACTCATAAACATTTACAATCTTCTGAAGCGCATTGTTATTAGTGGAAATACCCGTAATTTTAAATTGCATCTCAACTTCATTTCCGGCGGCTGGATAACCTGCCGGAATATTATACTCCACAAAAACATGAAATTCCTTACCTTGACCGCCATCGAAGCCTACCCCGATATATGAATCATCATACCCGTAAGCGAAATCGTGCGAGGCAATAGCCGCAGGGCTTATGGGAGCAGCAAGCGCAGATGGAACGAATACAACTAAATTCGCTCCCAATAGAAATGCAAGAAATAATAAAGCCGCGCGTTTTAGTAACATCTGAAGTCCACCTTTTCAATATTCATTCGATTCCAAGCACATCTATGTAAACTTGTTGTTGATACACCTTTTTTCTGGCATAACATAGTCCAAGAGCCACGTTCCATTTACGTTAACGAATAAGTTACCCTCCGATTTTATCATGGTAGATGGGACCACTTTTGAATTACAAAGAAAACTTTAAGTTTGCGCCGATGGGCGAGCTGATCGCCGAGAACCGCAAGCCGAAAGAAGCGTAATATTCAATAAAGAAGCCCCCCAAGGAATCTCCGATTGCTTCGGGGGAGCTTCGATGTCGCGAACGCCGACTCTCGGGAACTGAACCTCTTGAGGATCATACGCTTAATTCTATTTGCGACGGATCGCGCGGTTAAACCAAATCCTCCTGCGCGTGGTTCGCGATGGTGATGTTCTCGCCATGAAATCCCGAGGAGGTGCCAAGCGTATACCAGCTGCCGTTCGCGCCTAAGCCGGTCGCGCCCCTCTCGCCGCGGTTGCCCGCGATAATCGCGTCTGTAGCATTCCCGGTAAGGCCGATGAAAGAGATGTTTCGCCCAAGATGCTGAGACCGATATTCGGAGCTTCAATTACGCCGCCTTCCCTATACGTCAAGTTCCGTCCAGTACACGCCGGGGGCAATGTATACGTCGCGCCCGTTGGCAGCGTCAGATCGCGCATTCACGCCATCCCCCCCCCCTAATTACAAATGTCGTCACATGCAATGATGCCTTGGACCCCATGACAGCTAGCTTTTCTTCGTCAAAAACCTACAAATCTTACTTCTAATTTATCATGGTAGATTGCTCCATATATGAAATGTAAAGAAAACTTTAAGTTCCCGCTTGCAATGCACCAAGGCAACCAGCATATATCTTGTCCCCTGATTCGTAACAATTCTCTCAGGAATGACGGGGTCAGTTTCGTGGGCCAGCCCAATCATAAGATAAACCATATGCAGAACAATCATCACGCTGATGGGGGGGCCTCTTAGCCTCCACTTCTTTCGTTCGATCCGGTTGGCGCATAACAAAGAAACCCAAATATTAAATACATTCGGGCTTCAATATACAGGTAAATGCGGCTCCTAACTACTACTTCCTTACAAGCGACACACAGCACTCCACATGCCCCGTATGAGGGAACATATCCACCGGCTGAACCTCGACCGTACGATAGCCTCCATTCTCGAGCAACCGCAAATCCCTAGCCAGAGTCGAAGGGTTACAAGAAACGTAGACGATCCGCTCCGGACGGAGCTCTAGCATCGTCTCCAACAAACGCGGGTCGCAGCCCTTGCGAGGAGGGTCGACGACGATGACGTCGGGCGACACGCCTTCCCGTTGCCACTTCGGCATCACGACTTCGGCTGGGCCGACGGCGAACTCGGCGTTCCGGATGCCGTTCAGCACGGCATTCCGACGCGCATCTTCGATGGCTTCGGGGACGATCTCGACCCCATACACGCGCGCAGCGTGGCGGGCGAGAAACAGCGAGATCGTGCCCGCTCCGCAATATGCGTCGACGACGGTTTCTTCGCCGGTCAGCGCCGCGTACTCGACGGCTTTGCCGTACAGCTTCACCGTTTGCTCCGGATTCACTTGGAAGAACGAGCGCGGAGAGATCGCGAACTGGATGCCGCCGATCTCGTCGTAGATGACTTCTTCTCCCCACAACACGCGCGTTTCTTCACCGAATACGACAGGTGTAATCGCCGTGTTTACGTTCTGGCAGATGCTTACGACACCCGGCACCGATTCGCGAATAAGCGAAACGAGCTCCAACCCGTGCGGAATATCACGACCGTTCGTGACGAGCACTACCATCCGATGCCCCGTCGTCCGGGCATGCCGAACGACGACGTGTCGCAGCAGACCGCGTCCGGTCTCGCGATTGTAGGCGGAGATCGCCAGCAATCTCGCAGCCTCTTTCACCGCGCGAACAAGTTCTTCGTTCTCTTCCTGCTGAATTAGACAACTATCCATCTCTACGATGTCGTTGCTTCCCATCTCGTAGAAACCGCCGACCAAACGGTCAGCGACGACTCCGATCGGCACTTGCGCTTTGTTCCGATACCGCCAGGGATCGCTCATGCCGATCGTGGGGTGAACGATTACGGCTGGACGTGCCGACTCCATAGATCCCGACTCTTCCGTCTTACCTGCCAAGCGCGTTTCTCCCTGAACAGAGAGCTTCCCGATCCGCGTCAGGTTGTCGACGACATGCTGCCTCTTCCACCGCAGTTGCGCCGCGTAATCCATATGCTGCAGTTGGCAACCTCCGCAGGAATCATAGATCGGGCAGGGAGGCTCCACCCGAATCGCGGTTTCCGATCCTCCGTCCACTATCTCGCGAACGACCTTCTCCATTCGCGCTTTCCCAAACGACTTGCCTATGCTAATGACGACCGCCTGCACCAGTTCCCCGGGTAGAGCGCCACGAACAAAAAGGGTATAGCCGTCGACGCGGCCTACCCCTTCTCCATCGTGCGTGAGCCCGACGATCTCGCAGGTTACTCGCTCCCCGGCGGAGACGGGTACCCCTTTCAGAGTCGTACGTTCATTCTCTCTCGAATTCTCGCTAGCTCTTGTATTCGATCTTCCATTAGATCCTGCCTTAGATCTTCCATTCGATTTCCCATTCAACCTCGACTTCACTCCGCTCATAACATCAACGCCCGATTCGGGCCGCCGTTTTTCCGATAGGACGATACGCCAAGCTCGTCTACGATGACCTGCAGATGCGCGGGCAAGATCGAGAATTCGCATGGCAGCGTCCCGCCGAATTCCCCGTCCAGATTCAACTGAACGCGGTCATTCGTCTCAACCACGATTCGCTTGCTCTGGAAATGAAGAAAGTGCTGATCGTTCGTGATCAGCTCGCCGCGCATGACCATCGTGGCGATGCGGAGAAACTCCGCCAAGTTACACTTGCGCAAGGCTAGCACGTCGAACACCCCGTCGCTCGTGCTGGCGTTCGGAGCAAGCCGATCGAATCCCGCCACGGAATTGCTGTTCGCGATCAAGAAAAGCATGAATTCCTCTTCGAATTCCCCGACGCCTTCCGCCGAGATTTTCATATGGGTTGGATGAAGACGCGTGATCTTCTCCAATCCCTTCATATAATAGGCAAGCTGTCCGACCATCGTCTTCAGCTTGCTCGGTACTTCATAGGTCAATTCGGTTAACGAGCCGCCGCCGGCGATGTTAATGAAGTAGCTGTCGTTCGCGCGGCCGACGTCCACCGGGGTCGTGAATCGCTTCGTGATCAGATCGCATGCGTGCTCCCACTTGCGCGGAATCCCATGCGCGCGCGCGAAATCGTTCGTCGTGCCAAGAGGCAGAATTCCTAGCGAAGGTCTGCGTTCGTGGCCGGCCATTCCGCTTACGATCTCGTTCAGCGTACCGTCCCCGCCCGCCGAAATGATCATGTCGAAACCGCGCTCGACGGCCTCCGAAGCGGCTTTCGTCGCGTCTCCCTTGCATTCCGTAGCATGACAAGACGTCTCGATGCCCCCGCGTTCCAACCGTTGCAGGATCGCCGATAACTTACGTTTGACTTCCTCGCGACCGGAAGTCGGGTTATAGATTAATCTAGCTCGAATCGTATCCAACCGAATCCCCTCTTCATCTCTGTTCAATCGCCTATGCCTTCCGACCATTCCCGCGCCTGCCGGACAATCCAATCCGCGACGCTAGGATGCGGCATAAGCGCGCTTCCCAAGTAACGGCATTCCTTCGCTAAGCCTGAGCTTTCCAACCGCTTAGGAACGACTTCCTTAGTAAAATAACCAACGCTTAAGAATAAGGCCATCACCAACACTTGACGGTCCGGATAGTCGGCCTTTAACAGCTCCAACTTCTTTTGTACCTGGTTCGGAAGCAAAAGTGCCGTTGAGCAGGCCTCATATCCTCCAACCTTCATTACCTCGAACGCGATTGCGTCAAGTCCCCGTTCCCAGGCTTCTCGGAAACCCGCCTCATCGCTCCCATGACCGACGAGGAGCACGCTTTCCCGAGACGTATCCACCGACATTTCATTTAATCTATCCAATACGATTGTTATTAACTCCGGAGCATCGTCCATTGGCTGACCATAAGTAAGCTTGAGCTTCCCGGATATCCGAAGCTTCTCTAGCTCCGTCTCCGTTCCGGGTTCCGGATAGGCTCCCAGCGCCCACCCGATCTCGTCCACATGCGTACTGCCCGACGATACGAACAGCGGCAACGCGAATACGTGCGTAACGCCTTCGTTGACCAGCCTGTCTAGGCCATCCTGAATGAGCCGACCTTCCACTAATTCAAGGAACGCGGCTTCGACGAGGATGGCGGATCCGAGTCTGACACGTACGGTCTCGATCGTCTCATCCACGAGAGTTACCCAGCCTGCGTCTTTTGATCCATGACTTATCACAAGAAGGCCTAGCTTCATGAACGAGCTTGCCCCTTTCAATGCCGTCTACTACACATCATCTTATCATGCTAGCGAAACGTAAAGCCAATGTCAACGCCGACAATCGTTCGAACAATTCGATTGCTCCGCCTAAAGAAAAGACCGTCAGACCAGAGGTCTGACGGTTGACTTACGATTGATTTAGAAGCGGATTATTTCTTCGCAGCCAAGAATGCGTTCAATTGTTTTTGTTTCTCTGCAAGCACTTTATCCAGTCCGTTCGCTTGCTCTTTTTTCTGGAATTCCGCCGCTTTGGACGGGTCGATCGATCCTGTCTCTAATCCGGCGATATATTTGCTGCGAACGGTAACGAGCGCGGCCACTTGCGATTTTACGGGTTGAGCGTTAAAAGTGAAGCCCAGTGCCGGAGACAATTTAGCGCCTCTGTTGAAGTTTTTGAATTGCGCCCATTTGTTCGAAGCTTCCGTATCCCATACGTAGTTCAGGAATTGGTTACCGAACATCCAAGTTGCGCCTGGGTTGTAGTTCGCTGCGCTTGGGCCTGCTTTGATGATCTCGCTGGACACTTTTACGTAGTGCTCGCCTTCGATACCGAAGTTGAGCAGGTTGTTCAAGTATTTGTCGGAGTGAAGCAAGTTAATGAACATCATGGCGCGAGCCGGATCTTTGGACGTCGAGGAAATACCGAGCATGGAACCCGCTGTTTCACCGGTCGATACGGTACGATCGGTCATGTTGATTTGTTTCAGCTTGCCTGCCAAACCTGCAGCAAGAGCTGTTTCGGCGTCTTTACCCGGTTTCAAGGAAGCGGTAATCATGAAGACATTGCCTTTTTTCAATGCGTCTTGACCGGACAATTGCGTTGTCGCCGCATCTTTGTTGATATAACCTTTTTTGAAGAATGAGCGCGTAAGAGCCAGTTGATCCATATACTGCTTGTCGTCGAATCTCGTAATGACTTTCGTGCTCGTGCCGTCTTTACGGATTAGACCTTCAATCGTCGTGTCGCCAAGGAAATCTTCTTGAATGAAATAGTGAGCGTTGAAGTTATCGCCGTCGCGAAGGAACAGCGGGGTCATTCCAGGTTGTTTCGCTTTAACCGTAGCCAGGATCGGATCGAGATCGGCGACTGTCTTAACGGCATTCAGCTTAGCGGTCAATCCAAGCTTGTCGGCGATGTCTTTGCGATAGATAACGCCGCCTTGCGCAGCCAGTTCTTTGTTCGTAGGTACGCCGTAGTTATGGCCGTTTACTTTGGCGCCCGCCAAGAAAGCAGGATCAAGGGATTTCGTGATATCTTTGCCGTATTGCGCCAGCAGGTTGCCTGCAGGACCGCTTGCATCGTCGAGCGCCAGGAACACGTTCTTGGCTACGTCGTTGGCATGGCCGTTCCATTGGGCCGTGAAAATAATGTCCATCGGCTCGCGGCTTGCTTTAAGCAGGTTCATTTTGCTGTCCCATTGTCCCCAATCGATCGGTTGCAGGTCGATGGTCGCATTGATTTTCGTTTTCAAGTACTCGTTAATTTTGGCTTCGATCTTAGCTTCGTCTTTCGCCGGTGTACCCGGATAGTAGAAAGATAATTTGTATTCCGGAAGCGAGGAAGCAGCGTTCGATACGGAAAACGTCGGTAGGAGCAAGGATGCTCCCATTATGACGGCCAAACTTTTTCTAAACTTGATTTTCCCTTTTAACATGCGGTATTGCCTCCCTTTTCAGATAGGTGCGAATGTATACTCAACCGGCCGGTAACCGGATCGAGCCGAACATAGTGTGACGCTAATCCCTCGGTTGGTTAGCCCTTGACCGCGCCGACCGTCAACCCTTTAACGAAAAAGCGTTGGAAGAACGGATAGGCGAATACGATAGGACCGATACCGACGACGGCCATGGCCATCGTTACCGTCTCCGTAGGTAGTTGGAAATCGGGATTCTGGGCCAGGATCGCCGAGTACGCCGTTGAGTTGGCGCTGAGGAACGTAATGTCCAATAGAGCCTTATACATTTTGAATTGGATGCTGACCAAGCTGTCTTGATTGATAAACAGCAAGCTCATAAACCAATCATTCCAGTAAAGGAGCGTACAGAAGAGACCGACGGTCGCGAGCACGGGCAACGAAAGCGGCAGCACGATCTGCAGGAATATCCGCCATTCTCCCGCGCCGTCGATTTTCGCCGATTCCATAAGAGCCGGGGGTACCGAATTGGTGAAGAAAGTACGCAGGATGAGAACATAGAAGGGTTGCACGAAGTACGGAATCATGAGTACCCAGATCGTATCCCGCAAATGAAAACCTTGCGTGTATAACAGATAGAAGGGAACCAATCCACTGTTGAACAGTAAGGTGAAGAACATGATGAAGGAGAAAATTTTGCGATGCTTGAAGTCCTGCCGGGAAATCGGATAGGCGTATAGGGCCATCGTGAGGAGCGCGATTAGCGTTCCGACAACCGTGACGAATATCGACACCCCGTAAGATCTTACGATGCTTACCCAGTCGCTTATTAAGAAGTCGTAAGCCCCTGTGCTGAACTTCTCGGGCCAGAACTTATAACCGTTAATCAATACCAACTTCTCGTCCGAGAAGCTGACCATGATGACGAGGATGAGCGGAAGCACGCAAATTGCCGTATAGATCCAGAAAAACCCGTTTATGAAGAAGTTGGAAATGCTCGATATTTCGTTCACGTTTTTACTTCGTTTTGCCGAAACTGTCGCCATGAATGCTCACCCCCCCTAGAACAATGCGTCATCTTTGCTGATTTTACGGATAAACAAGTTCGACATGAATACCAACACGAAACCTACGACTGCTTGATAGAGACCTGCCGCGGAGGACATCCCGATGTCGCCGCTTACGATGAAGCCTTGATACACGTAAGTATCGATGACGAGCGTCGTATCGTAGAGGATTCCCGAGTTGCGGGTCACTTGGAAGAACAAGCCGAAATCCGAGTAGAAAATACGGCCGATTTGCAATAACGTCAAAATAATAATGACCGGACGGATGAGCGGAATCGTGATACTCCAGATTTGACGCCATTTCGAAGCTCCGTCGATCGTTGCGGCTTCGAAGTACTCGTTATCGATTCCGATGATTGCCGCCAGGAACATAATCGCGTAATATCCGATATATTTCCAGGTGTTAACGAGCGGGAGAATGAACGGCCACCACTTCGACTCCGTATACCAATCGATCGGATTCAGCCCGAACCAAGGAAGAACGACCTTGTTAATAATCCCGATGTCCGAATTCAAGAAGGCATATACTAAGTAAGAAATGACGACCATCGACAGGAAATAGGGGAGGAACATCGTCGTTTGGTGAAACTTGGCCCACCGCCGGCTCCTCATCGCGTTGAACATGAGCGCCAACGCCACGCCGATCACGATGTTCAAGAAAATAAATACGGCGTTGTATCCGATCGTGTTTCTCGTAATCGTCCAAGCATCCGTCGTGCTGAACAAATAGTTGAAGTTCTCCCAGCCCACCCACTTGCTGTCCAGGAAGCTTTGGACAAAGCTGTTGGACGTATATTCGATCTGTTTGAATGCGATCAGCGAGCCGATCATCGGAAGATAGTTGTTCATGAGCAATACGATCAACGCGGGGGCCATCATAATATAGAAGCTTCCGAATCTCTTCCAATAGCCTAGATTTTGTTTCGCGCGCGATTTCGTTTTCGTTGCCTTAGAGGCAATCGCTTCCGTTGCAGGTGTCATCCCCATCACCATCCTTATCTCTCTTGTAGGTTAATTGTACCGGGGTGACGGGACTATGATCTATCTACTGCGGTGACCGAAATAGCACTCCTGTGACATTTTGGAAACCTATCAAGCTAATCTTTTTGGATGCAAAAACGGCTCTCGCGAGCCGCCTAATGCAAAATTTGATGTTTCTTGCGATATTCTTGGGGAGATAAACCCGTCATCTTCTTAAATAATTTAGCGAAATAGGAGAAATGCACGTAACCGACATCTTCCGCTATGTTGCTTACTTTATCGTTCGTTTCGACAAGGTATCGCTTGGCGCGATCGATGCGCAACTGGGCGATATAGTCCGATAAGGAGAAGCCGGTTTCTTTCCGGAACATCCTTGATAAATACGCCGGATTTCGGTAGATCGAATGGGCGATATCGTCCCGGGTCAGCTCCGTATGCAGATTGTCCTGAATAAACGTTTGTACCTTGGCAATGACCGCGGAAGTATCGCGATGGCGTTCCGCGAGCGCTTGCCCCATTTTCAGCACAATTTTCCCGGACCACGCCGCCAGTTGCAGCGCGGATCGCGGTATCTGGGCATCCTTCAATTCGTTCATGGAGAACACGTCATAGATGGAGAAACCCTTGCGATAGGCAGACTGGTAGAGCATGTGAAGAATCCCGTATTGAAATAGCTCCAACGCTTCGCGGCTTGCCGATTCGGCTTGCCAATTGTTCAACAATTCTTCGATACGCGAGACCAGCTCTTCATGTCCGCCGTTATCGAGTAGTGCTCCCCAGTCCGCGAAAGACGGAAGGGTGATTCCCATGCCGCTATTTGCCGATCCCTGTCCGGACAGCGTATCCAGCACGGACTGCGGCGCGGACACGTTGGCCCGTTCCATCTGTTGCAATCTCTCTATCGAGCCAGCAAGCTCGCCGATGTTCGTAGATTCACCTACGTAACAGGATACTCTGCAATGAAAATAACCGCTGCAGGCTTGTACATATTCCTGGCAACGCTGAAGCAATTCAGCACGGTTCGCTTGTTCGCCTTCCTTCATATAGAGCAGTACCATGTTAAGCTCGTTGCGATCTTGCAGCACCGTCCCCGGCCATTCGCTAAGGATCGTTTCCGCCGCCGCTTTCCGCAGGGCATACTCCATAATGCTCTCGTCCCGCGCATCCAATTCCATGTCCCATTGCTCGATGCTGAGCAAGACGGGAAGCAGATTGCTGTCGGCATCCAGAGGAATGTTATAGTATTCGAATTGCCGATTGAGCCGCTCGGGGGATAAGCGCACCCGTCCGGACAACAGCTCCTGCCAGAAACGTTCGACCAATATGGGCAATTGATCCGACCATTGCCTCCGGTTGACGTCCAGCAACTCCTCGAACATCATTTGCTCTTTTCTCATTCCGATCTCCGCGATGGCGCGCTTTACGATCGTTTTTAACGCGTCGTGATCGACCGGCTTCAAGACGTAATCGAAGCACCCGTTGTGTAGCGCCTCTTGCGCGTAATCGAACCTGGCATGACCCGTGAGGAAAACCGTTAACGTCTGCGGCCGATGATCCTTAATCCAACGCAGCAGTTCCAAGCCGTTCAGGCCGGGCATCTCGATATCGGAGATGACCAGATCCACGGGATGCTCTTCGAGCAGACGGGTAGCCTGGTTCACGTCCTCGGCCTCCAGAATTTCCTGAATCGGCAAGTCGCTCCAATCGATCCCCTGCGTAATGCCCTTAAGGGCGTATATTTCATCATCGACGACGAGTACTCTAACCATCGTAATCCTCCTTGGTCTGGCGATGTTTATGCTCCGATCTCGAAAGTGTTCGGGCGCTGGATCGGCAGGCGTACCTTTACGATCGCCCCGCCGGACTCTCCGTTTATGAAGGTAATTCCACCTTCTTCTCCGTACAGCATTCTAAATCGGCGAAGGATGTTCCAGATTCCGAGATGGTTCTCCCCCTCGTTCGCGAAATGCGTTCCGCTTCGCAAGTCGTCCAGGAACTCCTCCGGGAACCCGGGACCGTTGTCCGCGATCGTCAGGATAATGAACCGATCGGGCTCTTCCTCGTCATTGCCCGAAGCAATGCGAATATGAAAAGGCAACCCGTCTTGCACTTTTTTGTAGAATCCGTGAATGACGGAATTTTCGACGAAAGGCTGCAAGAGAAGCGGCGACAACTCCACCTGCAGATGCTCGGGAAGCACCTCGATGTCGTATTCCAGCTTCGTGACGTAACGTATTTTCTGGATCTCCAGATAATGCTCGATATGCCGAATCTCATCCTCGAGAGGCAATACCGTGCGATGTCCGAGCATCAGGAAGCGGAAATAATCGGCCAAGTGCAAGCTTAGCTTCTGCACCGACTTGAAGTCCTTTAACGCCGCGAGATTATAAATAATATTAAGGCTGTTCATATAGAAATGCGGATTGATCTGAATCTGCAAGTGCTTGTACTCCGCCTTCTGGACGCGAATCTGTTCCTCGTATACGTCGATCTTGAGCTTCTCGATCTGTTCGGCCATCAAGTTAAACGTTCCCGACATGAAGGCAAATTCGCTATTGTCCGTATTGATCGGCATCCGAACGTCGAATCGTCCTTGACCTAGCTTGCGCATTCCGCGTACGAGCCCAACCAAGGGTTTAAACATAACTCTCTGCAGGAATACCAAATACAAAGAAAGCACGATGGCAACGATTAACGGGATCCAGACGTAGAGCATCTTTTGGAAAAAAGGAAGGTTTTTTAAAATATACGTTTCGGGAATGACGATCATATAGTGGATATCCGAAATCCCGGACGGTTGCGTGATGACGAGATAATGATTTTTGTTCCACGACGTTCGCCCTTGTTTGGTCATCTCCACGATATCTTTGTGCACGACCGTTTCCTCGACGACCGGTAACGGCGAATTCGTCAGCGCGTTGCCCTCCGAATCGACGACGAACGTAGACCCTTCCGGTCCCACGTCGAACTTGCTTACCTCTTCGTTTAAACGATCGACTTGCACGAGTGCCCCCATATACACTCCGAAGCCTAAATCAACGGTTTTAATTAAATAATTGGTATCCTTGGGAATGGAGAAACGCTCCCAGCGTTGGGTTTCTTGCGGCAAATCCTTGGAGGCGAGCTTCGTGGTGTAATCTAGCAAGGCGGATTGAACTTCCGCGAAGTGAAAGCTATACTGCGTGGAGAAAAACATGTCGTCGTCTTTGCGGGAATAGACGAAAAAAGTGTCTACTTTATTATAATAACCGGTATCCTGCAGGAACCGCTGCGTCAGCACCATCTTGACCATCGTGTAATCGGAATCGTCTTCCGCTAAAGATAAAGCCTGCAAGGACTGAATGTCCGAATCGGTTCTCATCCGGTACAAATATCTCATCGTCTCCTGCAGAATGGCGTCGTTATTCCTCACCTGCTGCGCCATTAAGTTGTTATAGTGAAGCGATATTTGATCACGAACGACGTTTGTCGCATAAATATTGTTATAGATTAGAAATAGCACCATGGGCGCGATCATAAGCAGAAAACCAAATACGATCTTGAACCGTACAGACTGCCAAAACGACATGAATTCTCACCCTCGGAGCTAGTCTTCGTTCCGCTTTTAGCATACCGCACGCCAATGAAAGCGGCAACATAAATCCAATGCCCGACAACAAAGAAACCGGTCTCTCGGGGAGCCGGTTTCTCGAACTATGCTATCGTTACTAAATGTTAATCGCAATGCTAGGATAGAAACTACTCTACCTCGGCTACCGCTTCGTTGCCGAAACGGCCTAACCGTTCCAGCGACATCTTGTACCCGTCGTTGCCGTAATTCAAGCACCGTTTGACCCGGGAGATCGTTGCCGTGCTCGCTCCCGTTTCCGATTCGATCTGATTATACGTATGCCCTTTGCCGAGCATCCGCGCAACCTCGAGTCTTTGCGACAAGGACTGAATCTCATTCACCGTGCACAAGTCGTCGAAAAATACGTAACACTCCTCGACGTTCTTTAAGGTCAGAATCGCTTCGAATAGTTGATCTATCGATTTATCGTTAAGCTTTTTAAGTTGCATCAGGCCGCACCCTTTCACTCTCACGCTTTGGTTCCATTGTACTTCGTACCTGCCAATACTTCAAGCGTCACCGTATTCACGCATTACAGAAGTAAAATGTTTCTGGGCCCGGGCATTCGTCCACGCCCGATGCCCACGAATGTCATAAGCTAACATTAAAAAGGGTGTGACTCCATGAACGAATCGCAATCGCCCCCCATACGCAGTTGGACGTCAGACTTCGGACAGGATCAATTCCCGGGAATCGAAGACTCGTTCTCCGGTCCTCCCGCCGTCATAAATCCGACCGCAATCGTTCCCGCGCCAACGGCGACTCCTACGAAGGCCAAGGGGGGGCTCCCCTTTAACCTGACCAACCTCGGCGATCTGAAGGCGATGGTCGATCGCATGGGCGGCATCGAAGGGGTACTCTCGACGATGGGCAAAGTGCAGAAGTTCATGTCCACGATGCAACAGATAGCCCCCATGATCAAGTTATTCATGGGCAACAAAGGGAAAAAATCCGCGTCCGCCACCAAGAAGAGCCCGACCACGCGCAGGCGTAAGACGACTCGGCCGTCTGCAGGTAAAGGGCGTTCGAAGAAAAGCGGCAAACGTCGTTAACCGCGAAAACTGGCCTCAAGCAGCTTACGCTGCCTCAGGCCAGTTTTTGCTTTCTAGGACTCGTATTCCAAGAAAGGATCCGGGATGACGATCACGTGGGCTTCCGCATCGCTGACTCCCGTGTAGAGAGTAGCGGTGCCGTCTCCATGTCTCACGATTCCTCCGCTGAAGATAACGTCCTTCAAGTCAGCCCTCTTGGCGGGACCATCCGGAAACATGCTGCGAGTGGCGATCAGTTTTATGGGCGTATAGCGATCATTGTCGGGGTTGTAGGCGAATACCATGGGATAATAATGCCGAATGTTATTGTCTTCCATCCAGGCGATGTGCCCGAGTACGCCGATCGCGCCCCCCGCCAGCTGATGGGCTTCATTCGCCCCTCCCCACTCGTCGGGAAGGAATTGGTTCCGCAGCAGCTTCGCTCCCAAGATCGTCTCCTCCGTCAATTCCTCCAAAGTCTCGATCTCCGTATAACCGATGAGCGCGCGCGCCCCATCTACCATCATAGGCCTTGTAAACACGCCGATCCGGCCATTCTCGAGCCCAATCAAGCGAATGTCTTTCATCGTCAGCGGACCTTTGGCGAAAGGCTCCAGATCGTTCACGGAATGCCCGCGGTAAAATACGGTTCTCCAAGAAGTTACGTAGTGCGGATCGTCCCCGTCGAAATACACCTCGACGCCTCCGAATACGAGTTCCTCCCCGATAAAGGTGAAGAAAGGATCCTGCAGGGAGAATACGGGCGCGCCGTTGCGAGGCACCCATTCTCCATGGCGTTCGACGAAGAACACCACTTCCGACGATTCCTTATCGCGATCCTCTACCCTGCCGGCGATAACGGGTTCTCCATGATCCAGGAACGGAGCGCATATGTTGTAGACATCGCGCTTCCCTACCCCGGAGAACACGAGTCTAAGCCCTTCGAACTCATGAGACTTCGCCGTGAATTCCTTTAACAACTCGACACTCGATTTCGCCTGATCCGTATATGCAAGCATGTGTGTCCTCCAGACTAAATAGAGATGACGGCAACCTTAACTACCCGAATTAGTGGAGGAACAAACTTAAGACGTAATAAATGAGCATCGAGAGCACTCCGACGACCGGTATCGTAATCACCCAAGTCATGACGATCCGGCCGGCCATACTCCACTTTACTCCGGAAAATTTCTTGGCCGATCCGACACCCAGAATGGAGGACGTAATCGCGTGCGTCGTGCTGACCGGGAAATGGGACAACGTCGCCGACAAGATGACGGAAGCAGACCCTAGATCCGCCGAGAAGCCGCTCATCGGATCGATTTTGAATATTTTCGTGCCCATCGTTTTGATGATTTTCCATCCGCCGATCGATGTTCCGAGCGCCATGGCAAGCGCCGCGGACAGCTTAACCCAGAGAGGAATATCCAAGTCCGGCTGGATTTTGGCCGTAACCAGCGCCAGCGTAATGATTCCCATCGCTTTCTGCGCGTCGTTCGTGCCGTGGGTGAACGATTGGAACGCCGCCGTCAGCACTTGTCCGAAGCGGAATAATTTATTGACTTGATGCGGACTGGAGTTGGCGAACACCCGCTTCAGCACGAACATGATGCAATATCCCACGACGAATGCGATGATCGGAGACAGAATCAGCCATTTGATAATGGTCGTGAATCCCGAATAGTTAATTCCGTTCCATCCTTCCGATGCGATAGCCGCTCCCGCGAGGGCACCGATAATCGCATGCGAAGAGGAAGAAGGAATAGCCATCCACCAAGTAATCAAGTTCCAGAGGATTGCCGCGAGAAGAGTGGCGATGACGACCGTCAGTCCGTGCTGAAGCTTGAACGGGTCCGCGATCTTGCCGCCGATCGTCTTGGCGACTCCCGTGAACATAAGTGCGCCGACTAAGTTCATGACGGACGCTAGAATAATGGCGCGTCTTGGAGTCAGGGCGCGCGTCGAAACGGACGTCGCGATGGCGTTCGCCGTGTCGTGAAATCCGTTAATGAAATCGAATCCGAGTGCCAGCACAACGATAACGACGACTAGCCAGTGAGTATAATCCATGATATTCGTTTCCGTCCCCGCTTGCGCCAATCAAGAATTGCGCATAATTATGGATTGCAGCGTGTTGGCGACATCCTCGCAGGAGTCGGTCGTTTGCTCCAAACGCTCGTAGATTTCTTTATGTTTAATCAATTCGATCGGATCCTTCACGTTCTGGAACAGATGCTTGATGCCTTGGCGCATCAACTCGTCGCCTTCGTTCTCCAGTTCGTTGATCGTGACGCAATGCGGCTGCATCGCCAGCAATTTTTTCTGGGTCAGCAAATAGATCGCCGATTTGATTTCTTGCGCGCTGCGTCGCAGGCAATCGCCGAACTTGCGAATGAATGGATCGGCCTTCGTCACTTGGTACATCTCGAATCGCGAAGCGCAAGCTTCGATTCCGTCCAAGACGTCGTCCAGCTTCTTGATCAGCTCCATTATGTCCTCGCGCTCGATCGGCGTGATGAACGTCTTGTTGAGCTCCGTCAGAATAATATGAGTGCAATTGTCGCCTTTATGTTCGTATTCTTTCATTTCCTTGGCGAATGCGCTCACGTTCGGCAGATCTCCGTTCACCGCGACTGCGAAACGTTCGACCGTTTGGAGAATAATGTCTGCCATTTCCTCCAATGTCTTAAAAAAGATGTCTTTTTTCCGAAACACGGATAGCCCTTCTTTCCCATGTGTGTAGCTGATCGTTTTACATACCGTTAACATAGGGTTAATATCCCGTTAACTTACTTATTCTATCACAGCCCGGACGGGCTTTGTATAGCCCTCTTTTCCCGCATGTGACACTTTTTTTAAGTTTCACCTAGTTTCGGCAAACCTACTCCCTTATTATTGGAAACTTCATTCGGGAACTTGTATTTTGTACTTCTCCAATTGCTTGGCGATGCAAGCCAGAGGATACTCCGCGGCGAGAAACTGAATCAACGCCTGAAGGAGGACGGGCTTGGGCTCATCGCTGTCGAATTCCGTCTCCAGCAGCGTAACCGCGTTGTCCAATTCCGATTTCCGATGATGGGTGCACGGCAGCTCCTGAATCGTCGTTCTCATCGATTGCAATAAGCTCGTCCGATGCTCCGCGAACGTCGGCAGCGGATCCCCCGCTCCCGGGATGCAGAACTCCGCCATGATGGAATCGGGAAGTACGGTGGCAGGCTTCTTCAATCGAACGTAATTTGCTAGCTCCTCGACGCGATCGGCGATAAACGCCGAAACGTCGCGGATATTCAAGGGCTTGTTATCGAACACGACCAAGGACATGAACTCCTTCATAATGCCCGAATAGACGAATACCAACTCCCATATATTCGGCTCCACATCCTTGCCGAGGAATTTGAGCAAGCCGTCTTTGCAGGATACGAGCAACTTGGTACGCATCTGGTACATGAACGGCATGATCTTCTTCGACGTGTTGGATAATTGTTTGATTTCCCGCATGAAGAACTTGTTCTCCAAGAAAAAATCGAAATTGCACTCCGTTTCCCGAATGAAGGCTTCCCTGGGCGCGAGCGTTCCGTCTTGCCTGATCTGCTCCGCTGCTTCGAAAATCCGGTTCGATTGCGTCAAGAAAATCTCGATCAGTAGCTCTTCTTTGGACGGAAAAAACTTATATAAGGATCCTTTGGCAATACCGCAATCGTCGGCGATCTCCTGAATCGACGTCATGTCGTATCCCTTCTCGGAAAAAAACCTCGTTGCCGAATCCATGATCGTTTGTTTCAATAAGCTCAACCGAATCCCTCTTCTCAGAAATAAATTGACTTCTTCGAGAAAATCAGTAGAATGAGTTTTATCTCGCCGTGACCCACTGGTTTTTCAGAAAAACCCTAAGTCAATATTAGGGGTCTTATGCCTCATACGTCAAGAGAAAGAGGAAGGAACTAAACTATGTCTATGCAACAAGCCGCGTCCGTCTCGGCACCCGAAGCGGAATTCTCGATCAAGAAAATTATCGCGCCGCTCCTGGCCGTAATTATCGGGATGATCATGGTCATCCTCGACAGTACCGTCGTTAATGTCGCCATTCCTAATTTACAGTCTTACTTCAATACTTCGTTAAACGCGATCCAATGGACGATTACCGGATATACGCTCGCCCTGGCTGCCGTTATCCCGCTCGCCGGGTGGATGACCGATAGGTTCGGCTCCAAACGGATTTTCCTAATCACGATCGCCCTATTTACGCTTGGATCGGTATTATGCGCTTTGGCGCAGACCGCCGACCAACTCGTATTGTTCCGAGTTATTCAAGGAATCGGGGGCGGCATGGTATCCCCGATCGGGATGGCGATGATCTTCAAGCTGGCACCGCCCGAGAAAAGAGGCTCGGTCATGGGGATGCTCGGAATTCCGATGCTTCTAGCCCCGGCGGCCGGACCAATTCTGTCCGGTTGGTTAATCGGTCTGGCTACCTGGCACTGGATTTTCCTAATTAACTTGCCAATCGGAATTGCGGCTCTCATCGTCGGTTCTAAGTATTTACCTAAGGGCGATCGTCAGAAGACGCCTTCTCTGGACGTCCTAGGGATGATCCTCGCTCCGATTGCGTTCTCCATGCTCGCATACGGCGTCAGCGAGAGCCGCAACGGCTGGACCGAACGTTCGACGCTGACGGGACTGATCGTCGGAGGAGTCGCGCTCATCTTCTTTATTTTCGTCGAGCTTAACAGGAAACAACCGCTCTTGGAACTACGCGTGTTCGGATCATCCGATTTTGTCCGCGGGGTTGTCCTCACATGGATGTCCCAGGTGGCTTTAATGGGTTCCATTCTCATGGTTCCGTTGTACTTGCAGAACATTCTTCATTACACGCCGTTGAAGAGCGGTCTGACGACGCTCCCGATGGCGATCTGTTCCGCGGTATTCATGCCGATCGGCGGACGGTTGTTCGACAAAATCGGAGCGCGTCCTCTCGCCTTCGTCGGCCTAGGAATTATCTCCGGCGCTTTGTTCATTCTCTCGCAGATCGATACGGAAACGACGAGGACCATGATCATGTTCCCGCTCGGCATGATGGGCGCGGGCATGGGACTGTCGATGATGGCACTCAATACGCACGTGTTGAATTCCGCTCCGCGTAAGCTCGTCAGCCGCGTAACGCCTCTGACGACGGCGAGCCAGCAAGTCATCATGTCGTTCGCGATCGCGGGCATGACAGGATACTTGTCTTCGCGCATGACGCATCACATTACGGCTGGAGTAGATCCGGTCGCCGGCTCCACGGCCGCGTTCGGCGATACGTTCTTCCTTACCGCCAGCATCGCTTGCGTCGGCGTATTGGTCAGCTTGATTCTTCGCAAACCGAAGGTTAAGGACGAAGCTCCCGCACCGGGTGCGAAAGGCCAACCTGCCTCCGATGTCGATGCTTCCATGATGATTGGGCACTAAAGTAACGCAAAAAGGCTGTACCTATCGCCAGGTTCAATGGCGATAGGTACAGCCTTTTTTTCGAGTGCTCGTTTATTGATACGTAAGATGTTTTTCCATCGGCGATGAATTCGGGACGATGTGATAATAAGTCGTTCCCGGCAGAAACGGCAGTTCTTGACCGTCCTTCATGAGCCGGATAACGTCACCTTGCTTGCGTTGCCAAGTGCAAGGAATAACCTTGCCTTGCTGGAACAGCACGGCATCGCCTCCGCTGTCCAAGTCGACGACGAGACGTCCGTAGTCGTCCTTCGTCTCATGCTTGGTTGAGAGTACGACGAGGTTCGTCGCGGTTAATTGCTTGTCGTTGTTCTTGTCGACGTGCGGCTTTTCGTTGATGAAACGGTTATAAAGACCGGTCGCGCCGTCGTATGTATAGGAAACCTTGTAATCCCACAACATGAACTTGATATCGATCTTGGTCGCTGCGGCTGCGGTCGCAAGATCCGGGGGATTTCTAGAGAAAGACAACAACGGAACCGTCGCCGTATCTTTGTATTTGCGTTTGGCTGCTCCGGCGCGCAGTTGGTCAAGCGTTGTATATACGTTATGCGGAGCTTTGCGAGACTTGTCTCTATAGAAATAAGCGCCCGCGTTCGTAATCTCGTCGAGGTCTTCCTTGTGTTGGCGTTGCAGAATCGCGAATGCGTCGTTACTCGCTCCTACGTGCACGAGAACCCCGCTATAAAACTCGCCGACTTGAATAAAATAAGGTCGAATGCTGCGAACTGGTCCAATGGGATCGGCGAACTCCTTGCTCTGGAAAATCGCAACTAACCGGGTAATGCCGCCTTCCGCAAGCAATTCCCACACGGTGTCCGCCTGGGTAAGCCCCGATTGCGGCCTGGCCGGAGCCAGATTGTTGATCATAACCGCGAACGGTCGATTCGTTACTTCCTTCTCTACGGGTAAACCGGTTAAAGGCGCGAGGAATTCGGCGGTCGGCGTCTCTTCTCCGCTCGCAGTGGGCGAAGAATCGGCGGACGAAACGGCAGTCTCGACGGGAGGGATCGTTGCTTCCTTAGCCCCGCCGCCGCATGCGGTCAAGCCCGCGAGCGTAGCGGCAAGCGTCAATAGCATCGCAATGCGTAGTTTTGGCGTCAAGCTCATTCTCCCTTCGCATGGTTGAAGTTTAATCCCATTAAACCACACTTTGCTCACCGGGAAAAAGAGTCCAAGATCCCTTTTTTGGAAAAACCGCCGAGGCAATGGCCCCGGCGGTCGTTTTTCTTGTTGCTTAGATGCTCCAATGCTGCCAATCCTGTTGGCGCTTCTCGTGGCTGGCTAACCAGTCCAACGTCGATTGGAATAACTCGCCCTTGTGCGAGCCTTTCGAGTACGTATGGTCCGCTTGGAAAACGATATTTTTATCGCAACGCCCTTCTCCCCTGAGCCAGAACGTTTTTTCAAGTAAAAAGCTATAATCCGCCGGGATGACGTCGTCCGACGTTCCGTGCGCGATGAACACGTCCCCGTGAAATTTCTGCGCTTCCTGGAAAGGCTGGTGCTGCTGCAACGAGTCGAAAAATTCCGGTTTGAGCGGATATCCCATATAATCGGAGTATCCCTTCTTGATCGTCTCGTCGTAGACGCCGCGTCCGACGATTTTCACGATATCGTTGAACGGATGGGCAACTGGCGACCATAACGCGAGCGATTTGACCCTGCGATCCTTGGTCCCCGTCAGCAATGCGACCGCGCCGCCAAGACTATGTCCCAGCAACGTAACCCGAAGCGGATCGATGCAATCGAGGCTTAAGCCGTAATCCAATACGGAACGGGTTTGCGCGATCATCGAATCCAGGCCGTTCTCTCCGTAGATGCCTTCGCTCTCGCCGCAACCCGCATAATCGAAGCGAATGACGAGGAACCCTTGGCGCGCCAATTGCCGGCTAGCGAGCAGGAACAGCCGATCGACCCCGATCCGGTTTCCGATGAACCCATGGCAGATGACGACCAACGGCATTTTTCGTTCCGAGCAATGCCCTTCATTCGTAGGGTAGTGAATCGTAGCGGTCAGGGCGATATCCTCGTGCCGTATCGCGATTGGTTTTTCCATCGTCAAGCCCTCATTTCCTTTAATTCCGATATAATTAGTATGGATTAAATTTATCATCAATCCACCTTCGCTGTCAACCTGCAACAGGAAAAAAGGCTAATTTCGAGTGGGACATTTACATAGGACTAGATTAGCTTGGACATCCTATCCTTTATTGACACCAACTCGCCTAGAGGGTTAGGAGATGAACTCATGAAGGCTTTCATTCAATGGGTATCCGACCACTCCGCTATAGCTTTAGTAATCGTTGTAGCCGCGTTCGCTATCTGGTACATTTTCTCTCATCGCAAATCGCTTTTCTATAAAGAATAAGCCGCCGGTTTCCTCTTGATTGTTCGAGGGTGTCCGGCGGCTTTATTCTTGTATGAGCGGCTATAGCAATGCTTTGGCCGCGATATCCGTACGGTTTTGTTTGCCTTGGAAAACAATGTCGGCAGCAGCGTTGTAGGCGTTCGTCCGCGCTTCCGCGATTCCGGCGCCGCGACCGACGATGCCAAGCACGCGTCCGCCGTTCGTTACGACTTGCCCGTCCTTCAATGCGGTGCCAGCGTGGAACACCAACGCTCCCGGTACTTGAACCTCGTCCAGCCCGGAAATCGGCAGTCCTTTCGGATATGAGCCCGGATAGCCTTCGGAAGCTAGCACGACACAAACCGCGGCTTCATCGCTCCACTTCATCTCGATCTGTTCGAGGGTTCCGTCGATCGATGCGAGGAAAATCTCGAGCAAGTCCGTCTCCAATCGCGGAAGAACGACTTGCGTCTCCGGATCTCCGAAACGGGCATTGAATTCGATCGTCTTCGGACCATCCTTCGTGATCATAAGACCCGCGAACAACACGCCGCGGAACGGTCGGCCTTCCGATACCATCGCGCGGGCAGTCGGCTTGATGATCGTCTCGATCGCTTCGTCGATGATCGATTGCGCGATATGCGGCAGCGGGGAGTAGGTCCCCATTCCGCCGGTGTTCGGCCCTTTGTCGTTATCGAAAACTTGCTTATGGTCTTGCGCGGGCGACATCGGTTTGACGGTCTCGCCATCGACGAAAGCGAGGATAGACATCTCTTGGCCTTCGAGGAACTCCTCGATGACGACTTTGTCCCCCGCCGCTCCGAATGATTTGTCCACCATCGTCTCTGCGAGCGCTTTGTCTGCTTCCTCGCGCGTGAAGGCGACGGTTACGCCTTTCCCGGCCGCAAGTCCGTCGGCTTTGATCACGATCGGAAGCGATTGTTGCTTCAGGTATGCGGACGCCACTTCGTAATCGGTAAACGTCTCGTACTTCGCCGTCGGAATTTCGTATTTGCGTAGAAGGTCCTTCATGAAGATTTTGCTGCCTTCGATTTCCGCGGCATTCTTGCGCGGTCCGTATACCGGAATCGACGCGGCCTCGAATTCGTCGACGATACCCGCGGCCAGCGGATCATCCGGGCCGACGACGACGAGATCGATGGCGTTATCGCGCGCGAAACCCACGAGACGCTGGAACTCGAGCTCGCCGATATCTACGTTCTCCGCCAATTGCGCGGTTCCCGCGTTGCCCGGCGCGCAATAGATTTGTTTGATCTTCGCGCTTTTTTTCAGCGCCCAGATGATGGCGTGCTCTCGCCCGCCTCGTCCGATAACGAGAACCTTCATATGTGTTTACTCCTTCTTTTTGTTGTTGCCTTACTTGTGCAGCACTCACTCGTTTAGCACGCTGTCAGCGTACTGCACCAACATCCCTCTCACTGCAGCTTTCCGCTAAAATTACGGGTATGCCATATTCGCCATTCAAGGAAAATAGCGTTACCGCGTAACGCTATTTCCTCTGCAAATATTAGTGCTTGAAGTGACGGACGCCCGTCACGATCATTGCGATGCCGTTCGCGTTGGCAGCGGCGATCGACTCTGCGTCCTTGACGGAGCCGCCCGGCTGTATGATCGCGGTGATGCCTGCTTTAGCGGCAAGCTCGACCGTATCGCCCATCGGGAAGAACGCGTCGGATGCGAGGACGGAGCCTTTGGCTTTTTCGCCCGCTTGTTCGATCGCGATACGGGCAGCGCCCACGCGGTTCATCTGACCCGCGCCCACGCCGACCGTCATGCTGTCGCTAGCCAGCAGAATCGCATTAGACTTCACGTGCTTGACGACCTTCCAAGCGAACAACAATTGCTTGAGCTCATCTTCCGTGGGAGCGCGCTCGGTAACGACCTGGATATCCCCATCGCTCAGGCTGTGTACGTCGCTCTCTTGAACGAGCATGCCGCCCTCGACGCTCGTAACGAGCCATTCGGAGCTGCGCTCGGCAGCCGACGGCAAGTTCCCGATGCGAAGCAAGCGGATGTTCTTCTTGCGTTGCAAAATTTCGAGCGCTTCCGGCGTAAAGTCCGGAGCGATAATGATTTCAAGGAAAATCTCGGCCAGGCGAGCCGCCGTATCCGCGCCGATCGTCCGGTTCGCCGCGACGATGCCGCCGAAAATCGAAGTCGGATCGGATTCGTACGCTTTCACGTAAGCCTCGTCGATCGTCGAACCGATGCCTACGCCGCAAGGATTCATATGCTTAACCGCGACGACGGCCGGCTCGTCGAATTCCTTGACGATCGCGAGCGCGGCGTTGGCATCGCTAATATTGTTGTAGCTAAGTTCTTTGCCATGCAATTGCTCGGCGGAAGTGATGTTGCCGGCGGAAGATAACGGCTTGCGGTAGAAAGCCGCTTTCTGATGAGGATTCTCGCCGTAACGAAGCTCTTGAACTTTCTCGTAAGTAACCGTCAGGCTCTCCGGCAACGGATCGTTCAATTGCTTGGCGAAGTAATCGGAGATGAGCGCGTCGTAAGACGAAGTATGGCGGAACACTTTGGCCGCGAGACGTTTGCGGGTATCCAACGTCGTATCGCCGCCCGCGCGGATTTCTTCCAACACTTGCGCGTAATCGCCCGCGTCGACGACGACCGTCACGAATGCATGGTTTTTCGCCGCGGAACGAAGCATGGTCGGACCGCCGATGTCGATGTTCTCGATCGCGTCTTCGTAGGAAACGTCCGTTTTCGAAATCGTTTCTTTAAAAGGATACAGATTAACGACGACGAGATCGATGTAGTCGAGGTTCAGCTCTTGCATGCTCTTGATGTGCTCTTCGTCGTCGCGAATCGCCAGCAATCCGCTGTGAACCGCGGGATGCAGCGTTTTAACGCGTCCATCCAGAATTTCCGGGAAACCCGTCACCTCGGAAATGCCGATAACCGGTACGTTTTCTTTTTCCAACAACGATTTTGTTCCGCCTGTCGATATTACTTGCACGCCTTGCTGCGCGAGCTCACGGCACAATTCCACGATTCCGGTTTTGTCCGAGACGCTAACGAGCGCTCTTCTGATCGCCACGAATGAATCCTCCGTTCAATTGTTTATCGTTACTTTGCGTCCATCCAGGGATACCCGGCCATCGGCGATCCAGCCTACGACCTTAGGCAACAATTCGTACTCCACTCGCTGAATTCGCGCTCCGAGCGATTCCTGCGTATCTTCCCGTTCGATCTCCACCGCTTGCTGCGCGATAATCGGACCAGTGTCGGTGCCGCCGTCCACGAAGTGCACGGTCGCCCCGGTGATCTTAGCCCCGTACGCCAATGCTTGTCCAACCCCATCCATCCCCGGAAAAGCGGGAAGAAGCGCCGGGTGAACATTGATCATCCGACCGTAGAAAGGTTCTACGAGCACGCTCGTGACAAGGCGCATGTATCCCGCCATCACGACGAGATCGATGCCTCTCCGCTCCAACTCGGCGACGATCTCGGCCTCGTAAGCCTCCCGCGAAGGATATTGCTTCGGGGAGAAAACGTACTGCTCCACCTCGAATTGCTTAGCACGTTCCAACACGTAAGCCGACGGCTTATCGCATACTACGAGTTCGATCGTAGCATGAATGCTGCCATCCCGTATACGCTCGGCCAAAGCTTGAAAATTGCTTCCGCTGCCGGAAGCGAATACCGCTATTTTAAGCGGAGCGCCGGCGCGAACATCCGTCGAACCGCCGCCCCCGTTGCTTGCGATCATGGAAGCTCAACGCCTTCGAAGGTCACGATTCTGGAGCCTTCCGTAACCGTGCCGATGCGGTAAGCTTGCTCGCCTTGCTCCTTCGCCAGCGCCAACGCCTGCTCCGCTTGATCCGCGGAAACGACGAGCACCATGCCCACGCCCATATTA
Organism: Cohnella endophytica; assembly: GCF_003628305.1. GTDB lineage: Bacteria > Bacillota > Bacilli > Paenibacillales > Paenibacillaceae > Cohnella > Cohnella endophytica. Next base: position 26,613 of record NZ_RBZM01000009.1, read on the forward strand.
AACGTCGTGTACATGTCGCGATCCGTAATTCCGCCCGCTTGCTGCATCAAGCCGAAGATCGGCAGAACCGGCCAAGAGCCGCGGTTAATGTCCACGTTAACGTTATCCGGCAATACGCGCGGAATGTTCTCGATAAACCCGCCGCCCGTAATGTGCGCCATTCCTTTGACTTGGACTTTGTCCAACAATCTCAGGATTTGCTTCACGTAGATGCGAGTCGGCTCGATCAGCACGTCTCCGAGTGTCTTACCTTCCAACTCGGCAGGTTTGTCCGTTAGGGAGTAACCCTTTTGTTCCAATAGCAATTTGCGTACTAGCGAGAAGCCGTTGGAGTGAATGCCGCTCGAACCGAGTCCGATAACCGCGTCGCCCGCTTGGATCGTCGAACCGTCGATCGCTTTTTTACGATCGACGATGCCGACCGTGAAACCCGCGATGTCGTACTCGCCTTCGCTGTACATGCCCGGCATCTCGGCCGTTTCGCCGCCGATAAGCGCGCAACCGGCTTGAACGCAGCCTTCCGATACGCCTTTGACGATCGCTTCAATTTTCTCGGGAATGATTTTATCGCAAGCGAGGTAATCCAAGAAGAACAACGGCTCGGCGCCCGTAACGATCACGTCGTTCACGCACATCGCGACCGCGTCGATTCCGATCGTATCGTGTTTGTCCATCGCGAAAGCCAGCTTCAGCTTCGTGCCGACTCCGTCCGTTCCGCTAACGAGCACGGGCTCCTCGTATTTGTCTTTATTCAAGCCGAACAGTCCGCCGAAACCTCCGAGACCCGTCAATACTTCGGGGCGCATCGTCGTTTTGACGTGTTTTTTCATCCGTTCGACCGCTTCGTTACCTGCCGCGATATCGACTCCGGCTTCTTTGTACGCTTCGGACAATGGTTTCACTCCCAGTTCATCTTATTTGGTACCTTAATTGCCACATTCAACCGACTGCTATCTCGCACCGATTTTTCGCCGTTTCGACCAAAGCCACAACCCATTACCCACAACTCGTAACTCTCGACAGCCGTAGCCTACCTCACCGAGCCCGCCTGGACGGACCAACCTGCATTATGTACAGTTCATTTGCCCGGATCCGCCGATTTCGCTTGATTTACCTGCATTTTGTACAGTTGATTTGAGCCAATATGGCCATTTAGCCCATCAAGCCCGATTTCAACTGTACTTTTTACAGGTTGTTCACCCTAAGGAGCAATATCTTCGACTTCTACTGTACTTTTTGCAGGCAGCGAAAAAACCAAAGCAGATATAGGTTTAGGTGTAGGTGTCCGATGGAAAAGAGTATCGGCGAAACCTTCTACTTTAATGGCGCTCAGTCGCAGCTGCAGGAAGTCAGCTTCGCGTCCTCGAACTCGACCGGCGTCGGGTAGTCATTATTGAAGCAAGCCAGACACAGCCCGCGATTGTATTCGTCTTCGTGGCCGCCGACCGAATCGATCAAGCCGCGCTCGCTTAAGAAATAAAGCGAATCCGCGTTGATCGCCTTGCGAATTTCTTCGACAGTCTTGCTGGACGCGATCAAATCTCGCGGATCCGGCGTATCGATGCCGTAATAGCAAGGATTCATGAACGGAGGCGACGTGATGCGCACATGCACTTCTAATGCGCCCGCCTCGCGAAGCATGTTCACGATCCGGAGCGAAGTCGTGCCGCGCACGATCGAGTCGTCGATCATGACGACGCGTTTGCCTTCGACGACTTTACGAACGGCGGAGAGCTTCATCTTGACGCCCTTCTCGCGTAGCTCTTGAGAAGGCTGGATGAACGTCCGGCCGGTATATTTGTTTTTGATCAAACCAAGCTCGTAAGGGATGCCCGTCTGCTCCGCATATCCGATAGCGGCGGAGATCGAGGAATCCGGCACGCCGGTCACGATGTCCGCGTCGACGAAAGACTCCTGAGCAAGCGTCTGACCCATCCGCTTCCGCGAAGTGTGAAGGTTGACGCCGTAGATGTCGCTGTCCGGACGAGCGAAGTAGATGTACTCCATCGCGCATACGGCACGACGCTGCATCTGAGCGAACCGCTCCTCGCGCAGTCCATCCTTGTCCAACACTAGCAATTCGCCAGGCTGAACGTCGCGCTCGTATACCGCCCCAATCGTCTCCAAAGCGCAAGACTCCGAAGCGAAAATATACCCCTCGCCAAGACGTCCCATCACGAGAGGACGAAGACCGTGCGGATCACAAGCCGCTATGAGCGTGCCTTGCGTCTGGATCAGGAACGCGTAGCCCCCGATCAAACGAGAGAACGCGTCCTTCACCGCGTCGACGAGGTTTTTCGGCGAACGCGCGATCAGATGCGCGATAACCTCGGTATCGCTCGTCGTCTGGAAAATCGAGCCCGAATCCTCGAGCTCCTTGCGGATTCCCGGCTCATTGACTAAGTTCCCGTTCGTGCACACCGCGAGATCGCCCCCGCGGTACTTGAACACGAGCGGCTGCGCGTTCGCCAAGCGGCTTGCGCCAGCCGTCGAATAGCGCACGTGGCCGATGGCCTGATCGCCCGGCAAAGATTCCAGGCGGTCGCGGTCGAACACTTCTTTAACGAGACCCATTCCGCGATGATAGTGGAACGTACCGTCGTCGGACGTGCAGATGCCGCAGCTTTCTTCACCGCGATGCTGCAACGCATGCAAACCGTAGTAGCTCAGGTTGGCCGCGTCGGAATGACCGAACACTCCGAACACGCCGCACTCTTCCTTCACTTTGTCGAAAATAGAGTCGTTGCTGCTGTTGCCCTCGTTGTAATAATCCCCGGTCCAGAGCCGCGTCACGGCTGTCCCCCCATTCGCAACACTTGGTGTCATGCGCTCTTTCCGTTCATCCGGCTAGGAATGGCTTCTTTCCAGGCTTTGCGAAGCTGTTCGACAGAAGCGTCGATCGCATCGTGCCCGCCGATGTTGATTTTCAGGCGATCTCCGCCAACCGTGCCGAGACGCTGCAGAGGTACTCCAGCTAGCGTAATCGCAACGGCCAGTTTATCGGCAAGCTCGGGCTTCGCCGAAAGCAGGATGCGAGACTGCGATTCGCTGAACAAGGCGAGGTCCGGACGAAGGTTCGTCTCGAACGTAACCTCGGCGCCAAGTCCGCGACCGAAGCCCGCTTCCGCGATCGCCGCGGCCAGTCCGCCTTCGGACAAGTCGTGGGCCGAAGCGACAAGGCCTTGCTGGATCGCGCTAAGCACCGCTCCGTGCAGACGCTTTTCTACGGCCAGATCAAGCTCCGGAGGACGTCCTTCCGTTACGCCGTGAACCGCGTATTGGAACTCGCTTCCGCCGATTTCCGCTTTCGTCTCTCCTAATAGGAAGATAACGTCTCCGGCTTCTTTGAATTCTTGCGTCGTGATGTGATCCGTATCGTGAACGAGACCTACCATGCCGACGACCGGCGTCGGGTAGATCGCGCCTTTCGTGTTCTCGTTGTATAGCGATACATTACCGCCGATAACCGGCGTCTCGAACGCGCGGCAAGCTTCCGCCATGCCGTCGACTGCTTTTTCCATCTGCCAGAAAATTTCCGGCTTCTCCGGGCTACCGAAGTTCAAGTTATCCGTAATCGCCAGCGGCTCCGCACCGGAGCAAACGATGTTGCGTCCCGCCTCGGCTACCGCGATGCGACCGCCGACTTCCGGATCCAAATACACATACCTTCCGTTACAATCCGTCGTCATCGCAAGACCTTTGCGAGTTCCGCGAATCGTGACGACTGCCGCATCCGAACCCGGACGAACCGCCGTTTCCGTGCGAACCATGTAATCGTATTGGTTATAAACCCACTCTTTGCTCGCGAGCGACGGAGAACCGAGCACCTTGGTCAGCGCGTCGTTTAAGTCGAGCACTTGCTCGTAGCCGTTTGTATCGATGGAGCCGTTTTTCAGGTAGTATTCCGGAATCTGCGAAGGCTTCTCGTAGATCGGGCAATCGTCGACAAGCGCTTTAACTGGCATATCTCCGACCAACTCGCCTTTGTGGAACAACTTCAGCATGCCGTCGTCGGACACTTTGCCGACTTTGGCGCAATGCAATCCCCAACGGGCGAAAATCCCTTTCGCTTGCTCCTCGTGCTGAGGCTCGCAGACGAACAGCATCCGCTCTTGCGACTCGGACAACATCATTTCGTACGCCGTCATGCCTTCTTCGCGTTGCGGGACTTCGTCCAGATACAATTCCATGCCGTTGCCGGCTTTGCTCGCCATCTCCGCGCTGGAGCAAGTAAGGCCAGCCGCGCCCATATCTTGAATCCCGAGCACGATACCGGAGTCGATCAGCTCGAGCGTTGCTTCCATGACTAGCTTCTCCATGAACGGATCGCCGACTTGTACAGCCGAACGTTTCGCTTCGGATTCCGCGGACAGATCCTCGGACGCGAAAGTCGCGCCGTGAATGCCGTCCCGTCCCGTCGCAGGTCCCACGTAAAACACCGGGTTTCCGATGCCTTTGGCGACGCCGCGTTGGATTTTGTCGTGATCGATCAAGCCGACGCACATCGCGTTAACGAGCGGATTGCCTTCGTACGCTTCGTCGAACATGATTTCCCCGGCAACCGTCGGAATTCCGATGCAGTTCCCGTAACCCGCGATTCCGCTGACCACGTGCTCGAACAAGTAACGAGCCCGATCGCTTTCGAGACGGCCGAAACGCAAAGAGTTCAACAAAGCTACCGGACGAGCGCCCATCGAGAAAATATCGCGAATAATGCCGCCGACTCCCGTCGCTGCGCCTTGGTATGGCTCGACCGCGGACGGATGATTGTGGGATTCGATCTTGAACACGACCGCTTGGTTGTCGCCGATGTCGACGATGCCCGCGCCTTCGCCTGGTCCCATCAGAACTTTAGGTCCCGTGATCGGGAAACGTTTCAGTAGAGGCTTCGAGTTTTTGTACGCGCAGTGCTCGGACCACATTACGCTGAACACGCCGATCTCGGTATAGTTCGGTTGGCGTCCCATGAAGCCGCAGATGAGGTCGTACTCTTTGTCCGATACGCCGAATTGCTTATATATTTTCTGTTCCGCGATTTGTTCTACGGTTGGTTCCTTAGCGGATACTTGCTGCGCCATTACGTTCCCTCCAAGCGTTTAGTACGGACGTGAACATCTTAGCGCCGTCCGCGGAGCCGAGAATTTCCTTAACCGCGCGTTCCGGATGCGGCATCATGCCTACGACGTTGCCCGCTTCGTTGCAGACGCCGGCGATGTCGTCGACGGAGCCGTTCGGGTTGTCGCCCGCATAGCGGAAAACGATTTGATTGTTCGCTTTCAGAGCAGCCAACTGCTCGTCCTCGACGAAGTAGCTGCCTTCGCCGTGCGCGATCGGAATTTGGATGACTTCGCCTTGCGAGTAAGCGTTAGTGAAGCCGGTAGTCGCGTTCTCGACGACGAGGCCGACTTGGTGGCAACGGAATTTGAGCGAGTTGTTGCGGATGAGCGCCCCAGGCAGCAATCCGGCCTCTGTCAGAATCTGGAACCCGTTGCAGATTCCGAGGACGAACTTGCCGGCTTCCGCCGCTTTCTGAACTTCCGCCATGACGGGAGCGAATTGCGCGATCGCGCCGCAACGCAGGTAATCTCCATAAGAGAAACCGCCCGGCACGAGAATCGCGTCATACGCGGATAGGTCGGTAGCCGTGTGGAACACGTAATCTACGGATTCCCCTACCGTATCTTCTACCGCTTTGTAGCAGTCGATATCGCAGTTGGAGCCCGGAAAAACGATGACAGCGAATTTCATGAGCGCCTCAGCCCTCCAATTCGAAACGATAGTCTTCGACGACCGTGTTCGCCAGAAGCTTCTCGCACATCGTTTTGAGTTTCTCTTCCGCTTGCGCGCGGTCGTTCGTATCGAGATCGATCTCGAGGTATTTGCCGATTCTCACCTTGCCGACTTCGTTGAATCCAAGCGTATGCAGCGCTCCTTGCACCGCGTTCCCTTGAGGGTCGAGCACGTTCTGCTTAATCGTCACGTATACCTTTGCTTTCATGGGGGAGTTCCTCCTGATATGGGTGTGTGATGCGATTTATGAAAATGAAATTGTTAATGGATGAATGTTGAGACGTTGGATCGTTTAGACGAACATGTTGCGGTCAAAGCTTTCGGCTCATTAGAGGGCATTCCTTCTATGAGTTACCCGAGCCCGAGCGCTCCATTAGCCTGCGGGCGATGTCGCGATACCGGTCGGTCGTTGCTTCCACCACGGCCGTCGGCAGCGGAGGAGGCGGGCTGTTCTTGTCCCAATCCGAGTTGGACAAGTAGGCGCGAACCGGTTCCTTGTCCATGCTGTCGATCTCTACGTCCAGCTTGTAATTCTCTTTCGCCCAGAAACGCGAGGAATCCGGGGTAAACAATTCATCGATAAGTATGATTTCGCCGTCGATCAAACCGAATTCGAACTTGCAATCCGCAAGGATGATGCCGCGCTCGGAGCAATATTCGCGACCGAACTCGTACAGCTTCAGGCTGCGATCGCGCAACGCCGAAGCCAATTCCTCGCCGACGCGCCGAGCCATCTCCTCGAACGGGATGTCCTCGTCGTGACCGACGTCGTTCTTGCCCGCCGGCGTGAAAATCGGCTGCTCGAGCTTCGAGTTCTTATGCAAATCTGCTGGAAGCTTGATGCCGTTCACTTCGCCGCCAGCTTGATATTGCCGCCATCCGCCGCCCGTAATGTAGCCGCGCACGACGCATTCGATGTCGATCCGTTTCGCTTTGCGGCTTACCATGATGCGGCCGGCCAGCTTGTCCGGCTCGGACACGATATCGCCAAGCAGGGCAACGTCCGTGTGAACGACGTGATTCGGCTGAATGTCCGCCGTCTGCTCGAACCAGTACGCGCTCAAACCGTTCAGCACGCTGCCCTTGCCCGGAACCGGAGGATCCAGCACGTAGTCGAACGCGGAGATCCGGTCCGTTACGACGATAAGCAGATGTTCGCCGAGATCGTAGAGCTCCCGGACTTTGCCTTTATGAATCAAGGGGGCGTTAATCAGCCCTTCGGCCGTAGCCAAAGCTTGGGTAGTCATGTCTGCCTCCTAGCGGCGAATTGCCATCATTATTTCAAGCCCAACCGGTCGAAAATCGTATCCACGTGCTTCAAATGCCAAGTCGGATTAAAGGAATCCTCGATCTCTTCGGCGGACAGAACGTCCGTGATCTCGGGCGTCGAGCGCACGATATCGCGGAAATCGCGCTGTTCTTCCCACGCCTGCATGGCGCGAGGTTGAACCGTATCGTAGGCTTGCTCGCGGCTGAAGCCCTTGTCGATCAGCTTCGTCATGACGCGTCCGGAGAACGGAACGTTAAACGTCCGGCCCATGTTGCGCTTCATGTTCTCCGGGAACACCGTCAAGTTTTTCACGATGTTGCCGAACCGGTTCAGCATGTAATTGAGGAGCATCGTCGCATCCGGCAAAATGATCCGCTCGGCCGAGGAATGCGAAATATCGCGCTCATGCCACAGCGGCACGTTCTCGTACGCCGTCAGCATGTGGCCGCGAATAACGCGGGACAAGCCGCTCATGTTCTCGCAACCGATCGGGTTGCGTTTGTGCGGCATCGCCGACGAACCCTTCTGACCCTTGCCGAACGGCTCTTCGACTTCGCGGAATTCGCTCTTCTGCAAGCCGCGGATTTCGGTCGCGAACTTGTCGATCGACGTCGCGATCAGCGCCAGCGTCGCCATGTATTCCGCATGACGGTCGCGTTGCAGCGTCTGCGTGGAGATCGGCGCCGCCGTAATACCGAGCTTATTGCAGACGAACAGCTCGACCGCTGGATCGATGTTCGCGTAAGTGCCGACGGCTCCGGACATTTTGCCGAATTGGACGCCGTCCGCCGCGCGCTCGAACCGCTCGAGGTTACGTTTCATTTCCTCGTGCCACAGAGCCAACTTCAATCCGAAAGTGGTAGGCTCCGCATGAACGCCGTGCGTACGTCCCATCATCGGCGTGTCTTTATATTTAATCGCTTGATCGCGCAGGATGGCGATGAAGTTCTCGATATCCTTTTTCAAGATCGCGTTCGCTTGCAGCAACAAGTACCCCATCGCCGTGTCCACGACATCCGTGGAAGTCAGCCCGTAATGTACCCATTTGCGTTCGGCTCCGAGGCTTTCGGATACCGCACGCGTGAAAGCGATCACGTCATGACGGGTTTCCAATTCGATCTCGTTAATGCGGTCGATGTCGAACTTCGCGTTCTTGCGAAGCTCCACCGTGTCCTCGTGCGGAATGTGCCCTAACTCTGCCCATGCTTCGCAGGCGCAAAGCTCTACTTCCAGCCAGGCTTTGAATTTGTTCTCTTCGGTCCAGATCGCCCGCATCTCGGGGCGGCTATAACGTTCTAACATAGTTGATTAAACCCTCCAAATATTCGATTGGGCGATCCATTCCAATGCCGCGTCCACGTTCGGGGCGAGCACGTTTAGGTGTCCCATTTTACGCTTGAGTTTCGCTTCCGCTTTGCCGTACAAATGAACCTTTACTTCAATGCCTAGCTTAGCTGCGACCGGATCATGCTCCGCCATCCATGCGAGCAGCGGTTCCATATGCTCTCCGAGAATGTTCGCCATGACGACGGGCGTCAGCAGCGACGGATCGCCGAGAGGCAAATCGCAGATGGCCCGGATGTGCTGCTCGAACTGCGAAGTGCGGCAAGCCTCCATCGTATAGTGACCCGAATTGTGCGGCCTCGGAGCCAGTTCGTTGACGTACAGTTGCCCGTCGGCAGTCAAGAACAGTTCGACCGCGATCAGTCCCACGACGCCGAGCGTCTCCGCGATGGACACGGCCAGCTTCTCCGCCTCTGCTCGCACGCCGTCTCCGATTCGCGCCGGAACGATTGATAAGTGCAAAATATTATGAACGTGGATATTTTCCGCGGGCGGGAACGTTCTTACTTCTCCCGAAGGACTTCTCGCCGCGATCACGGATATTTCTTTGTCGAAAACGATGAATTTCTCCAATACCAATTGGGTCCCGCTACGGCTCGCTTCGTTCCACGCAGGCTCCAACTCGTCCGCCGAACGCAATACCCACTGGCCTTTGCCGTCGTATCCGCCCGTGGCGGTTTTCAAAACCGCGGGCAAACCAAGCAACTCGGCGGATTCGCGCAAGCTTGCCAAGCTCACGATCTCCGCATACGGAGCCACGCGCGCTCCGGCGGCTTCGATGGCTTGCTTCTCGCGGAGCCGATGCTGCGTCGTATAGAGCAGGGCACTCCCTTGCGGTACGTAGGACTCCGACTCCAGCATCGCCGCCACGTCCGCGTCCACGTTCTCGAATTCGTACGTAATGACGTCGGACCGATGTGCGAGTTCCCGGGCCGCCTCGGCGTCCGCATAATCGGCGACGATCTGCTCGGCCGTCTGGCCGCACGGCGAATCCGGCGTCGGGTCTAGCGTGACGAACCGGTAACCTAACCGATTGCCCGCGTGAGCCAGCATGCGTCCCAACTGCCCGCCGCCAAGAACTCCGATCGTCGAGCCCGGCACGATCTTACGCTTGCCGGTCGCCGGCGCCGCAGGAACCTCGCATCCGAAATCGTCGCATACCGCGCCTTCTCCGTCGAACAAGCTGATCAGCTTGTTCCCGACTTGTTCCCCGCCGCTCATAATGGCAACTCTCCGTTATCCAGCACGTCTTGCGTAATCCGTTCGCGACGTGCGGACAGCCTGCCCTGCACTTCGGGATCGAAGGCTCCGATCATCTGCGCGGCCAGAAGCCCCGCATTCGTCGCGCCGGCCGTGCCGATCGCCACCGTGGCGACGGGAATGCCTCCCGGCATCTGCACGATCGACAGCAACGAGTCTAACCCGTTCAACGCTTTCGATTGAACGGGTACCCCGATAACGGGCAATACGGTTTTGGCCGCAACCATGCCCGGCAGGTGCGCGGCACCTCCCGCTCCGGCGATAATGACCTTTAAGCCTCGCGAGACGGCGGATTCGGCGTATTCGAACATTAAATCCGGCGTACGATGCGCTGAAACGACCTTTTTCTCATACTCGATGCCCAATTCCTCCAGCACCTCGCACGCCTTCTTCATCGTTTCCCAATCCGACGTGCTTCCCATGATGACGCCGACACGTAAAGACATGATTACACCCTTCCCCCACTGCGATCTTGGCTTCCCATTCCGTCTCAGGAAACAAAAAAAGGTCGATGGGAATACGGTTAGTATTCCCCAATCGACCTTCAACTTCTCCGCTACGCATAAGCAACGCTATGCGCCGACAAGAGAAAGCCCGAACCGGTTAAGGTCCGCGCTTCGATATTGTGGTCGCTTGCGATTGCCGCGTAGTCCGGAAATTAGGGTTTCCGGGTAGAGACGTTCGGGCCGATTCCCGACTTATACGCGTTTACGATTATCTAACGATTACGAGTTAAATTGCTTTTATGAACGCTTCCCAGTGTACCTCAGACCCCTAATTTTGTCAATCAAAGACGAACGCTTACATGACATACAAATAATAATGTTCGGATTTTGACACATTATTGAGCGCAGTGTTTCTCATGGACGTCTTCATGGTCCGGCATTAGCGACCTTAACGGTTCGAAATCGGTAGAGAAGTCGCCCGACAAAAAAACCGCTCCGTCATGTGACGGAACGGAAGTTTTCGCTGACATGCTTTCCTTACCGGTATTCCTTCGGTATTCTTCTCGCAACGCCGCCGGCGATCGCCGCCCGGATGACGCGGTCGCGCAGCCGTTCCACGACGGACTGGTCGAAGACGCTCGGCACGATGTCGTACTTGCCGAGCTTGTCTTCCGTAATGACGGAAGCGATCGCCTCGGAAGCGGCTAGCTTCATTTCTTCCGTAATCGCTAGAGCCCTGCAATCGAGCGCCGCCCGAAAGATGCCCGGGAAGCAAAGCACGTTGTTGATCTGGTTCGGATAGTCCGAGCGTCCCGTCGCCACGACGGCGGCGATGTCGTCGATATCGGCGGGCAAGATTTCCGGCTCCGGATTCGCCATCGCGAATACGATCGGATTCGGCGCCATGCCGAGCACGTCTTGCCGGTTCAAAAGCTTGCCTCCGGATACTCCGATAAACACGTCCGCCCCTTGAAGGGCGTCTCTTAACGTGCCGGATCGTTTAAGAGGATTCGTATACGACGCGTACTTCGTCTTCACGGGATTGGAGTAGGTTTCCCCCTCGACCAGAATGCCTTCCCGGTCTACTCCGATCACTTCCTTGACTCCCGCCGACAGCAATATGTTCGTAATCGCCACGCCGGCCGCGCCGATGCCGCATACGACGACGGTGACGTCGGTTATCGCTTTGCCCGCGATCTTGAGCGCGTTGATCAAGCCGGCGTAAGCGACGACGGCCGTTCCGTGCTGATCGTCGTGGAAGACGGGAATGTCGAGCTCCGCGCGCAGCCGCTCCTCGATCTCGAAGCACCGCGGCGAAGAGATGTCCTCCAAGTTGATGCCCCCGAACGCGGGAGCGATCAGTTTGATCGTCCGGATAATCTCTTCCGTATCCGTCGTGTCGAGGCAGATCGGGAACGCATCCACGCCCGCGAACTGTTTGAACAGCATCGCTTTGCCTTCCATAACCGGCATTGCCGCCCTGGAGCCGATATTACCGAGACCTAGCACGGCCGAACCGTCGGAAATAACCGCGACCGTGTTCCGCTTGATCGTCAGCGAGAACGCCTTGTCCGGATCCTCGCGAATCGCCTCGCATACCCGCGCGACGTCCGGCGTATACACCCTGGACAAGTCGTCCCGGTTCTGGATCGTCACCTTCGGCGTTACTTCGATTTTACCGCCCAAGTGAAGCAGAAACGTGCGGTCGGACGTATTGACCACGCGTATGCCGGGAATCTTCTCGATCGCTTCCGTAATCGAACGAATCGCCGTCGCGTCCACGACGTTCACCGTCATATCGCGAATGCTTATTCCGTTGCCGATATGGATCGTATCTATCGCAATGATGTCGCCGCCAAGATTGGACACCATATTGGCGACCAATCCGAAGTTCATCCGGTCTCCGCCGATTTCAAGGCGAATGATGATACTTTTGCCCCCTAATTCCTGATGCCGCATACCCGTCACTCTATATCCCCCCTGTTATAACCGACGCGCGAGAAACCCGCCGTGAAACCCTTTCGGCTCGTAGCTGACGATAAACGCGTTCGGATCTTCCGCCAGAACGTCGCTATATAGCTGTTGTTGCCTTTTGCGCGCAAGAACGACGTTATGCACCCACCTGCGACCTTCCTTGCCTTCCCCGCTCCAGCTCGTGACGCCGTAGCCTTTGCTCCGCAGCACCGCGGAAAGCTCTTCGTGTTGTTCGTCGGTCGTCACCTGAACGGTAATATACCCGATGGCAAGCCTTTCTTCGAGCTTAACGCCAATCAACACGCCGACACCGTAGCTCAAACAATAGGCGAACAAATTGAGCGGCTTGTCGAGATTGTCGAGAACGAGCTTAAAGCCGACGACATAGATCCCGATTTCGATGGCGCTCATCATCGAAGCGATATATCGGACGCCCTTGACCATGAGGATAAATCGGACGGACAACATGCTGACATAAGTGATCTGCAACGCGATAATGGATAAAATGACTGTCAATTTCGCACCGCCTGTCGAATGTCGAAGGGCGTTGATGAACGGCCATCAACGCCCCTTGTCAAGATTAGCTGCGCGATCAGTTCCCGAACTCGACGACCGTCCGCCCGACGTTGACGCAGCATGGATCGTGGAACGCATCGAACGCTTGGTTGATGTCGCGCAGGGAAATCCGGTCCAAGATCAGCTCGTCGAGCTGGAACTTGCCGTCCAAATACGATTGCGCGATGATCGGAAAATCTCGGAACGGATGAACATCGCCGTAGAAGCTGCCTTTGAGTATTTTGCCTACGCGGTGGAATCCGCCGGCCGGAAGCGCCAGTTCCTTCTTCGGATTAAAAGCTCCGACGACGACCGTCGTGCCTCCTTTGCGCGTTCCTTTCCAAGCGGATTGAGCCGCCATCGTGTTCCCCGAGCAATCGATGGCGTAATGGACGCCGAAACCGCCGGTTAATTCCTTCAATGCTTCCGCCGCGTCGACTTCGCCGACGTTCACGACGTCCGTCGCGCCGAACTTCCGGGCGATCTCCAGGTTCTGGGCTTTCAGATCGCAAGCGATAATGCGGGCCGCGCCCGCGATTCTCGCGCCTTGGATCGCGTTCACGCCGACGCCTCCGATGCCGAATACGGCGACCGTGGAGCCTGGCTTCACTTGCGCCGCGCGTACCGCCGCGCCGTATCCCGTCGCAACGCCGCAGCCGATGAGGGAGGCTTGGGCCATCGGCATTTCGTCCGGCATTTTGACGCAGCTCATCTCCGGCACGACCGTATATTCCGCGAACGTGCTCAGCAAAGAATTATGGTACAACTGCCGTCCGTCTTGGCTAAGCCGTGACGTCCCGTCGAGCAGCGTCCCCGCGAACATCGGGCCGAAAGCGGACTCGCACAAATTCACTTGACCCGTCTGGCAAAACTCGCACGTACCGCAGAACGGCACCCAGCTAAGCGCCACTTTATCGCCGGGCTTCACCGTTCGCACGTTAAGCCCGACTTCGACGACGACGCCGGCTCCTTCATGCCCCAGAATCGTCGGAATCGGCGTCGTTTCGTCTTCCACGGCGTTCAAATCGCTATGGCAGACGCCCGTCGCCATGATTTTCACTAGCACCTCGCCCGCCTTCGGCTCCGCGAGCTCCACCTTTTCGATCGATAGCGGCTGTTTGATGCCTTTCATGACCGCTGCCAACATATCCATGTGCCGTTCCCCCTCGGTCGTTTAGTGCGCAATCCAGATTGCTTTCATTTTGGTATAGGACGCTAGGCTGTGGATGGCATATTCTTTGCCCCACCCGGATTGCTTAAAGCCGCCGAAAGGGCTCGCGAAGTCGTAGCAACCGTAGCGGTTCACGAACACTTGGCCCGCTTGAAGCTGCTTAGCTACCCGATGAGCACGCGCCACGTCGTTCGTCCACAATCCGGCAGCCAATCCGTATATGGAATCGTTAGCTCCCCGTACCGCTTCTTCTTCCGTGTCGAACGGAATAATGCAAAGCACCGGTCCGAAAATTTCCTCTTGGGCGATCGTCATGTCGTTCGTTACGTCGGCGAAAATCGTCGGACGAACGTAAAATCCTTTGGCGTTGTCCCCGTCCGTATCCCGGTAACCGCCGGCAACGATACGCGCGCCCTGCTCTTTGCCGATTTCAATGTAACGGAGAATGCTCTCCATGTGCGCCTGAGACACTTGCGGCCCTTGATGGCTCGAAGGATCGAACGGATCGCCGCACTTGTACGCTTCCGCGAACTTGGCGATACCCGCCACTACTTGATCGTAGACGGGACGTTGCGCGAACAGCCGCGTCGGCGCGCTGCACTTCTCCCCTTTGTGCGTGAACAAACCGTAGAAGGAGCGTTCGATGGCCGCTTCCAAGTTCGGCGCGTCCGCGAAAATAATGTTCGGAGATTTGCCTCCGAGCTCCAACGTTACCGTCTTGAGGTTGGAATTGGCGGAATCATGGACGAGCTTCTTCCCGACTTGCGTGCTTCCCGTGAATGAAACTTTATCGACGTCCATGTGCGTCGTAATGAAGGAACCGATACGCCCTTCGCCCAAGATCAGGTTGATGACGCCGTTCGGCAGGATGCCGGAATCGTGGATGATCTCGAACAGCCGGATCGCGGACAGCGAAGTAACGCTGGACGGCTTCAACACGACCGTATTACCCATAGCCAGCGCTGGCGCCAGCTTCCATACCGCCATGTCGATCGGGAAGTTCCACGGTACGATTTGGCCGCAGACGCCGACAGGATCGCGCGTCGTCCAACTCGTGAAGTTGCCTTCGACCGGGTTCACTTCTCCGTAGTACTTATCCGTCCAGCCCGCGTAATAGTCGAACAGGTCGGCGGCTTCCTCTACGTCGTCCAGGTAGGCTTCCCTGTAGAGCTTGCCGTTGTCGAGCGACTCCAACGTCGCGAGTTCATCTTGGTGCTCGCGGATCAGCGCCGCTATCCGGTGCATGCGGCGCGCCCGCTCTTTGCGGGACATGTCTTTCCATTCCCCGGCTTCGAAAGCGGCGCGCGCGGCCCGGACGGCCGCGTCGACGTCCGCTTCGGCAGCTCCGGCGAAAGCGCCGAGCACTTTGCCGTTCGCGGGATTGATCGTTTCCAACGTCCGGCCGGAGGATCCGGGCACCCAACTACCGCCGATATACAAGGATTTCGTTTCCTTCAACCATTCCGCAGCCCATTCCAACCGGTGCGCTTTGATCGTCATCTTAATCCGCCTCGCTTTCGTATCTCTTGCGTATCTCGTCTTTCGACTCGTTCTTCAGCCAGCGGCTCACTTGCGAATAGCCGTATTTCTCTTTCAGTTCGACGACGACGGGAATAAAGCAGCGCGATAGCTTCTCGCATCTTTCTTCGTTCGCCTCCGTGCCCTTCACGCATTTATCCGTAAATAAAGAGACGGCTCGCCGTAGCATGTTGAGCGAATCCAGCACGTTAAAACCGGCCAAGCCTTCCCAGACGTTCAAGTTTAGTTCCCCGTGCTCAAGCGAAGCCTGCACGGAGCGATCCAGCCCGATTACCTGGAAGCAGCATTGGATCAGCGTCTCCGGAACGACGGGGTTGATCTTGCCGGGGAAGAAAGAGGATCCCGCCTGTACGGCCGGAAGCTTCAACTCCCCGAATCCCGCTTCGGGTCCAGAGGATAGCAGACGGAAATCTTTGGCGAGCTTGATCAACAAGCCCGACAGCAATTGCAACTCCGAGGAGACGGCCGCCACGTCGTCCATGTTCATGGAAGCGTCGTACAAATTTTCCCGATGAATCAAAGATAAACCGGTTACTTCGTTCAGGGCGCCGATAATTTGCTCGCGATAAGCGGGCGCGGCCCCGACGCCCGATCCGATGACGGTGCCGCCCAGGTTCACGGCCGTGAGCGCGAGCGTCGCTTGGCTTAGTCCCCGCAATCTTCGGCGAATGCCATGCTCGTAACCGGCGAACAACGTCCCCAGCGAATCCTGCATGCCGTCCTGAAGGCACGTCCTCGTAATCGTACGAACTCCCGCGAACGCGCGGCTCTTCGATTCCAATGCGTTAGCCAACAGCTCGAGCTCCGCTTCCAGCGCGGCGCTTACTCGGACAATCGAGATTCTAAGCGCCGTATGGCAAGCATCCGAAGTCGATTGTGACGCGTTCACGTGATCGTTCGGATGCACGGGGTTGTATTCGCCCCATTCGCCTCCGAGCAATTCGTTCGCCAAGTTCGCGACCACTTCGTTCATGTTCATATTGCTGCCGATGCATCCTCCGCCGTGGTAAGGATCGACGATAAAATGTTCGTTATGGCAACCTTGCTCGACTTCCTCGCAAGCCTGCTCGATCGCCTGGGAAACCGAACGCGGAAGGATTCCCGCCCGTTCGTTCGCTCTCGCGGCTGCCTTCTTCACATCGGCCAGCGAAGAAATATATTCCGGGTAAGCATTCAGCTTGCGACCGGAGAAACTCATGTTCTCGACGCTTCTTAACGTCTGAATGCCATAGAGGGCTCCCTCCGGCAGTTCGACCTTGCCGAATGCGTCTTCTTCGAACCGCATCACGCTAATCGCTCCTTATTGCGCCAATTTCGTCAGAATGCGATCCATCGTTACGGTACCGATCCGCTTGTTATTCGAATCCACGACCGCAAAAGCCTTATGTTGTTCTTCGACCATCCGGTTGAATACCAGCTTCAAATCGTCCGTTAAAGTTACGCCGTCGGCGGTTGCGGCAACCTCGTCCAGGGAATCGGCCGAGTAGATGTCCTCTACCTTCAAGAAACCCATCTTGCGGTAGACGTCCCGTTCTCCGACGAGTTTCCGGATAAAGTCGTTGGCAGGATTCGTGACGATATCGTAAGGCGTCGCGAACTGGACGACTTTGCCCGCTTGCATGACGATGATCCGATCCGCCAAACGCAGCGCTTCGTCCACGTCGTGCGTAACGAACAGGATCGTTTTCTTAAGCAGCCTCTGTAAACGGTGAAGCTCATCTTGAAGGCTTGACCGCGTAATCGCGTCGATCGCTCCGAACGGTTCATCCATGAGCAGTACGTTCGGATCCGCCGCCATGGCGCGGGCGATTCCGACGCGCTGTTGCTGGCCGCCTGACAACTGGTTCGGACGACGCTTCCGGTACGTTCTCGGATCGAGATGCACCATCTCCAGCAGTTCGTCGGTCCGTTTGTCGATTTTCTCTTCCGGCCACTTCAGCAGCCGCGGCACGACAGCGATATTCGATTCGATCGTCATATGAGGAAACAAACCGTTCTGCTGGATGACGTATCCGATCCCCCGACGTAACTGCTCGGTCTGGACCTTGCGAATGTCGACGCCGTCGACCTCGATCGTTCCCGACGTCGTATCGTAGAGCCTATTCACCATCTTAAGCAGGGTCGTCTTGCCGCACCCCGACGGGCCCAGGAAAACAATGAATTCGCCCGAATTGATTTCCAGTGAAATATTGTCGACCGCCGGGGCAGCGGTATTCGAATATTGCTTCACCACGTTTTTGAAGACGATGCCCATCTCCGGTTCCCCCTCTAATCGGAAGTTAAATTCGTATCGTTATTGAAAAGAGCGGACCGAAGGCTCGATTGAGCCCCGGTCCAATGGCCGTAAATTAACAACGGGTTCTGGTCTTTGACTTCGATACTCCGATTGGCTATTCCTTGATGAGTTTATTGTCGACGAGGAATTGTTTCGCCACGTCTTCGATTTCTTTTTTATCCGGACCGTCGACTTTCCAGTTCATCGTCTGAACAGCGGCATCGGTCAGCAGGGGAGCAAGCGCGTCCAACCTGTCTTTGATTTTAGGCTCGGCGTCCAGCTTCTCTTTGCGGATAAGCGGAGCTACGTTATAGACCGGGAAGAAACCTACGTCGTCCTTCAGCAATTGCAAGCCCATGCCCGCGATTTGACCGTCGGTTCCGACGGAAACCGTCACGTCCGATTCGTTGTTCTCGAGCGGCTTGTAGCGCAGACTGTAATCGATTTGGAATTGCTTCTTGAACTTGAAGCCGCCTTTATCCGCGAATACTTTTTGCAAGCCCGGGATTCCGTCTTCGCGGACATCGAATTCCTGCGGGTAGGACAAAACGAGATCTTGGCTGTGCGCGGCGAGATCGGAATACGTTAGAATGCCGTATTTCTCGGCCGTTTCCTTTTTCATCGCGAAGCCGTACGTCGCGTTCTCCGAAGCCGGGTTCAGCCATTCCAGGTTCCACTTTTTGAAGCCTTCGCGAACTTTCTCCAACGCTTTGGCCGAATCCTTCTCCGGTTCCTTCTGCTCCAGCATAACGCCGAGCCCGGTACCCGTGTATTCCGGATAGAGGTCGAGATCGCCTTTTTTGAGCGCTTCGAACGTCGGCGCCGTGCCGCCGAGGCTAAGCTGGCGTTTCACTTTGATGCCCATGTCTTCGAGAATAAGCGCATACATTTCGCCGATCAGGTTGTTTTCCGTGTTGTCCTTCGAGCCGACCGTGATCGTGAGATCCGATTTGCTTGTTTTGTCTTTTCCGCATGCGGCCAGCGTCGTCGCCAACGCGACAACAACCAGCAAGGATAACCAAGAACGTTTTTTCATCTACAATCTCTCCCTTTTCTCAGTGCGAATAGTTTGTTTTGCGTTGCAACAGGCTGAACGCGATCTCGCTCAGAATCGCCAGCATGGCGACGGGAACGGCTCCGATCAGCAAGTAGCTCTTGGACATCATGCTTACTCCGTTAATGATGTAGCTGCCGAGTCCCCCTCCGCCGATCAGCACCGCAAGCGTGGCGCTTGCGATAATCTCGACCGAAGCGGTTCGGATACCGGCCAACATGACCGGCAAGGCCAGAGGAAGCTCGACCTTCCAGATCGTCTGCATCGGCGTCATTCCCATCCCGTAGGCGGCTTCCTTCACCGCGGGGTTGATTTCCCTAAAGGCGATGTAGGTGTTGATGAGAATGGGCGGCCCCGCGAGAAGCGTGAGCGCCGCGGCCGCCGGGGCGAACCCGACGCCGAGCAGCGGCATGGCCAGCGCAAGAACGGCCAAGCTCGGGATGACCCGGAAAATGTTGATCGCGTTGATGATGTAGTTCGCGATTTTCAGCCTTCTCGAGATCCAGATGCCGAGCGGAATGCAGACAAGCATCGCCAGGATCATCGAGAAGGAGCTTAACCATACGTGCGTTTTCAAGTTTGCGAAGAATACGGGGGAGTTTCCTTCGAAATACTCGCGAATCTGATCGATGACTTTCATGGATCACACCTCCGTTAAGCCGTTCTCGGACTGAAGATTTTTTCGACGATCCGGAACAGCAGGTCGGCCCCGATCGCCAAGAGCGCGATGGTGACCGTCCCGGCAACGATTTTCCCGGTATGATCGTGATTCAGTCCTTGGTAGATCAACCGGCCTAACCCCCCCGCTCCAATCCATGCCGCGACCGTTCCGATCGAGATAATCGACACCGTCGCGACCCGGATGCCGGCGAGCACGACAGGCACGGCCAGCGGCACTTCGATTCGGAAGACGATTTGCCGTTTGCTCATTCCCATCCCCTTCGCCGCCTCGATCATCATCGGATCGATGCCTTGGATCGCGGCGACTACGTTGCGAACGAGAATCATCTGGGCGTAGGCTACCAGTCCGATCATCGCGGTCGTTTTGCCGAGGCCTGTATAGGGAATGAGCGCGGCGTACAGAGCCATGCTGGGAATCGTGTATATGATGCCGAGAACGCTCGTTACCGGCGCTTGCAGCTTCCGGTATTTGGCGATCACGAATCCGAGTGGCAAAGCGATGCACAGGGCGATCAACAAGGAAGTGAACGTCAAGCGCACATGCTCCCAGAAAAACGGCATCACCTTATCCGGATGGTCGAATAAATAACTCATGTGAACTCACCCGCAAACTCTTCGTAATTGGCAATCCGTACCTCGTATTCCGATCCCGGCCCGTTGACATACGGACAATCGCTATTCATTTGCTCACCTCGCTTGTTGCTTACGAATCCCATTATGAAGCCGAAGAGAGCGCTTGCACAGGTGCCGACCTGTGCAAAGTTCACGCAAATGGGTGTAAAAAAATTGGGCAATCGCCCCTCTTTACGAAAGCGCATTCATCTGGTATGAATGCGCTTCCCATCTTGCCCGGTCGACAAATAAACCCGGATCGATTGATCCGGGTTCGCGGCGCGGCTTAAGGGCTTACGATTGAAGCAAATGGTTTTTGATCAGAAAATCGCGCGAGGTTTTCGTAATATCCTTCTGCAAAATATCGACCTGGTACATCAGAGAGAGCATGTTCTCGTTCGTAATATACGGCGTCAATCGCTCGAGCGTCCTCGCGATATCCGGATAACGCTTTAGCGTCGTTTCCAGGATGACCGGCGCTGCGTCGTAAGGAGGGAACACCTTGCGGTCGTCCTCCAGCAGGATCAGGTCGTTTTTTTTGATGCGGGGGTCGGAAGCCATCCCGACGGCTACGTCCACCCGTCCGTCCTTGACGGTTTGCGTCAACAAATCTGACTCGATCGCGACGACCTGGGAAGCGGACAGCGAGAACTCGTAGACGTGTTTCAGTCGTTCGAGACCGTCCTCGCGCCCCAAGTACTCGTTATTCGTAGCGAACTTCATCTTCGGATTCTTGGTTCGGATGTAATTCGCCAAATCGCTGATTTTATAAATGTGCAGTTGCTCCGAAATGTCCTTACGCATCAGGAGAGCCCAACTGCTGTTAAACGAGCTTTTAGGCAGCCAGACGATTCCTTTCTTCGCGTCTTCCAACGAAACCTCGCGATAGGACTCTTCCGGATTGTACAACGGAGATCGCTTGTGATAATAAATTCTGGCGGTCGACGTATATTCCCAGTACAAATCGGCGACCCTCGCTTCCATCGCCGTCCGTACCGCCTGGCTGTCCAGGAAAACCATCTCGTTGACCTTGTAGCCTTCGTCCTTCAACAGCAGGGCGCTCATCTTCATGAGCAAATACTGTTCGGTAAGCGATTTGGATCCGAGGGTGATCGTCCCGCGAATGTTCGGAGGGGCCGATTCGTAGGGCTGCGCAGGTTCGGAACGGCAAGCAACGAGAGACAGACAGAAGACGAGCGGCAGTAACAACCGCATCATCGGCTTATCCTCTTCATTTTATAAATCAACGCGTTTCGGGAAATGCCGAGAAGCTCGGCAGCTTTGCTCTGGTTTCCTCCCGTCTTGTCGAGGGCATCGACGATCATTCTTTCTTCGACTTCCTCCAGCACGTCGTACAATCGGCCCTGAAGGGCGATATCCTCTTTCGACTTCATCGCCTTCCGAAGAACGGATTCGGGCAAATCGTTGATTTCGAGCGCGCCGTTGACCTTGAGCAGGTGCATCCGTTCGATCAAGTTCATCAGTTCGCTGATATTCCCTTGCCAAGGGAGTCCGACGAACAGTTGCAACAGCTCGTCGGAGATCGCGAGCGGCTTTTCGTATTTTTCGTTCAACTGGTCCAGCTTATATTGCACGAGAAGCGGAATATCCTCGCGGCGTTCCCTAAGCGAAGGAATTTCCACCTCGACCAGGTTCAAGCGGTAATACAAATCATCCCGAAACCGGCCTTCCTTCACGAGCGCAAGAAGCGACTGGCTTGAGGAGGTAATCAGACGGACGTTAACCATGCGGATTTCGTTGGTGTCGGGGCATATAATCCGGTTCTCTTCTATCAATCGAAGCAAATGGGCTTGAACAAGAGGCGTAAGGCTGCCGATTTCGTCCAGGAACAACGTGCCCCCGTCGGCCGCCTTCGCCTTGCCGGATGCTCCGAACAATTCCTTTTCGAGCAGCTTCTCCGGCATCGAGGCGCAATTCAAGCTCAAGAAAGGCTGATTCCGGTTCCTGCTGCGATCGTGCACCCATTTGGCCAGCGTCGTTTTTCCCGAGCCTCTCTCGCCGTAAAGCAACACCGGAGCATCCGTGCTCGCGATGCGGTCCAGCAATTCTCGCACCGTTTGCATGTTAGGACTCTTGAAGACGACGCCGCCCGTCACGTCGTCGAGCGACTGATAGGATTCCCTGACGATATCCGCCAGTTGTTTCAGATCGAACGGCTTATTCAAGTAATCCGAAGCGCCCAGCTTCATCGCCAATACGGCGTTTTCTACGTTGCCGTATGCCGTGAGCATATATACTCTCGTTCGCGGCGACAGCTCCTTGATTTTTTTCAGAACCTCCAGGCCGGTCATGTCCGTCAGCATGAAATCAAGGATGACCACTCGTATGGGATGCTGTTGAAGCTTGCGTATGGCCGCTTTTCCGTCGTATGCCTCATAGGTTACGTAACCTTCGCGCTTCAGCTTCAACGCAATGTTGCGGCATAGCTTGATTTCGTCGTCCACGATCATTATGCCCGGCGTCGTCATTCGTGCTCCTCCTTCGTCTTCCTGGGAAATCGGCACCTGACCGTCGTTCCCTTATTCGGTTCGCTGTAGATGTCCATGCTTCCCCCATGCTCCGTCATAATGTCCCTTGCGATCGATAAACCAAGACCGCTGCCTTGCTCCTTCGTAGAGAAGAAGGGATTGAACAACCAACGTAAATGCTCTTCCGATATGCCTTCGCCTTCGTCCGCGATTTCCGTCCATACTTCTCGCTCGGTCGATCCGATCCGGATAACGATCTTGCCGCCTTCCGGCATCGCTTCCATGCTATTGACGATCAGGTTCAGGAACACCTGAATCAGTTTGTTCGTGTTTCCTTCGATGACCGGAACGTCCGATTCGAACTCCCGTTTGATCTCGATTTTCTTTTCGTTGAATTTGATGCGCAACAAGTGGAGCACGCGGTCGAGTAGCCGGTCCAAATGGGCAGGCCCTGCTTTCTCTTGCTTCGTTCTAGCCAACGTCAGAAATTCGTTCACGATGGACGTCATCCGGCCGATCTCGCCGTCGATGTCGTTAACGAGCGTCGGAACCCACTCCGAATCGGGGCTCAGCTCCAACTCCTCCTTCAGCAGTTCGGAAGAGCTGGACAGAACGGCCAGCGGATTTTTGAGCTCGTGCGCGATGCCCGTCGTAATCTGGCCGATCAACGCCAATTGCTCGCTTTGTTTTACGTGGGCTTCCAGCATCCGAATCTGGGAAATATCCTGAACGACGGCGAGTACCCCGTCATAGAACGAAGCGCTGACGACCTTCAGTATTCGCGAGGCGCCGTCCGCGCCGGTCCATGTCGCTTCTTGCTCCTCGGCACGCATCGTAAGGAAGTCATACGCCGGTAGCTCCGACAGCCGTTTGCCTTCCCATTCCGACTCCGACGACCCGAACATATTGACCCACTTCCGGTTGACGCGGGTCACCTCGCCTCGTCCGTTTATCGTTATCAAAGCGTAAGGTATCCCCTCGATAATTTCCTGCTGGAAGCGATGGGAACGGTTGACGCGCTCGCTCATGTCCTGGAGCGCCCTGATCAGTTCCCCGATCTCGTCCTTGCGTTTCATTAACGGTTCGGGAAGCGATGCTTGTGCCTTCTGGCTTTGGATTCGCTGGGCGAACTTCGTCAACCTGAGGATCGGCACGATGATTTGCCTGCCCCCGATCAGAATCAAACAAATTATAAAGGCGAAGAAGCAGAGATAGCTATATGTGAGTGCCGTCGAAAGCGTTTGCACGGGCGCGAAAGCGAATCTCTCCGGAACGCCGAGCGCGAGCCCCCAGTTTTCGCGCATTGTCTGATAAGTCATGACGCTTTGCGTGCCCCGGTACGCTTCCTGAACCGATCCGGAATCTCCCCGGAGGAGCAGCTTGACGATCGGTTCTCCGGAGAAGTCGAGGTTCCAATCGTCGTCCGCGGTCGATGCGATGACGCGGCCCTCATCGTCGATCATGAAGCCGAAGCCTTCGCGAGTCTCGCTCGTGCTACGCAAAATATTCGATAGAAAGTTACGGCTGAGTTCGGCGACGAGCGCGCCTTGGAAGCGGCGATCGTCATAGAAGACGGGTATAGCGACCGTTACGGATTTCTCCGAACGTACGTTAGAGATGAGTCCCGACACGACGTACGTATAGCTCCACTTAACATGATCGAATTTCGGGTATTCGAAATCGACGCCTTCGATTTGCGGTCGGAATGGCGCCTCGAATTTCATTCGCTTGTCGGTATCCAGGAAATAGATCGACTGGATGATCGTGCTCTTGGAAATCGCTTGTTTCGCTCGCGCATAGGCCGCCGGGAGATCCAGTGCATGCTGGTCCGACAAACCGGCCACGAGTTGAAGCTGGGATACGACGTCGTTGATCTCGCTGTTCATCCGGTTGACGATCAGCTCGGCCATGATTTCGTTGTTCTCGATAATGTTGCGCTGCATGACCTTCTCGGAATAACGAACGATTCCCTGATGGATGGCCAGCGTCGGAAAAACGAGAACGAGGATGAAGACGAGCAAGTATTTACGGGTCATTTTCATACGTGCATTGTACACCTCGCGACTCCTATTAGACAACTGCCGTAATCATCCCTGTTCGCCCCGGATACGGACAACGAACAATCCCCCCGGTTGCGGCTTCGGGAGGATTATCGTCGTTTGCTTCAACCGAAAATCGGATAAGACTTCTTCAGAACTTCGTCCGTGTAAGTCGTCAAATGGCGATACACTTCATCGTTCATTTTACGATACAGCGACGTATGCTCAGGATCGGGCAGAAAAGTATCCCGGACATTCACCATTTGTTTAATCGCTGTCTCGTAATTGTCATAAGCGCCTAGAGCGACCGCGACGCATATGGCGGCGCCGAGGCTTGCGGAGCCCGTTACGATGTTCCTGGAAGTTGGAATGCCGAACACGTCGGCGAAAATTTGCATGAAGAGGGAACTGTTCGAGCCGCCGCCCGAGATAATGAGACGATCCAAACGGATATCGAGTTCTTGAGTCATCGCATCCGCGTGATTTTTAATCGTCAGCGCGATCCCTTCCAAAATGGAGCGATACATATGAGCACCCGTATGCCGCCCGTCGAAGCCGATCATTAGCCCCTTCTTGAACGGCTCGTTCGCCGAAGCCAGCCAATCCATTACCGTCATCAAGCCGTTACTGCCGGCCGGAACCTTCTCGGCTTCCCGGTTCAAATACTCTTCCGCGATCATGCCTAACGCTTTCGCCTTCAACGCGATTTCGTCGCCCAACAGCTTCTCGAACCAACTGACCGTCCACATTCCCCTTCGGATGCCATTGCTTTCATAGAGATAACCGTTAGGCAAGGAAGCGAAATTCACCCAAAAGTTTTTCGCGTCTTTCGGATTAGTAGGCCCGTGAACCATGGCGGCAATGTACGTGCCCAACGACACGAGCGCGGTATTGCCGCTTAGTGATCCGGCTCCCAAAGCCTCTACCGCTTTATCGTTCGCCGACGCGATGACGGGAAGTCCTTCCGGAAACCCGGTCGCCCGAGCCGCTTCCGCGCACACGCTTCCGAGTATCGTACCCGGCATATGCAAATCGAACAGCATGTCGCGCGGGATGTTTTTGCTTCTGATAATCTCTTCGTCTTCGCTCCACTGCCAAGTATCCGTGTCGATCGGCCACTGGCCTTGATAATTCGCGGCGGTATCGTTAAACCGGCCGGTAAACCGATGAGTCATGTAGCCGGTCGTCGTGGTGACGTATTTGACGTTATCGTTCTCGTGCTCGTATGGCTTGGAGACTCGGACATCCATCCAGCTCATGACGGGAGATGCGAGCGTTCCGTCGGCTTGCAGCAGCACCCGGCAGAAACGGATCGTGCATAGCCCCATCCCGATGATATCCTCGGGTTTGCCGGGGAAACGAGCCATCGCTTCCCGGCTCGCGACGACGATCGAATCCCACAGGTCGTCGTCCGGATGCTCTACGTAACCAGGCTTCCGCATAATCATCGGTTTGAGCGGCTGCTTTCCTTCGCTGACGATATTTCCCTTAAGATCGAAGATGACGACCTTCGAGCTTTGGGAGCCCCCATCCACGCCGATTATATATTTGTTTTCCATGTCATCCGTCCGTTCATTTGATCGGAATAATCGTTCCCGCGTTCATAATGCCTTTCGGATCGAACGCTTTTTTGAGCGTGTCCAGCACGTAGTAGGAAGAACCGTACTCCTGCTCGATGAAATGAGATCTGTATTTGCCGACTCCGTGGTGGTGGCACATGGAGCCGCCCGCCTTCAGCGTCTCTTCGACGATGATATCTTGAATCGGCATGTGATATTTGGTAATTTCCTGTTCCGGTCGAATATCGACGAGATTGTAATAGTAGACGAAATACATGTTCGTTCCGTTCAAATAGCTATGGGAGGAATGTCCGCCCAACAACGTGAGATCGGGAATTTCCTTGCGAATGCGGGCGATGCTGTTCTCGTAAATCGCATTGATGATGTCCCAGTTGCCGGATACTTCCGTCGTGAAACCGAGATTTTGCGTTTCGCGGATTTCGACGCGCTCTTCGGCGACCTTCTTCGGATCCCAGTTGAGATGGTCGAACCATTCCTGGATGTATCTCGTTTCAACGGGCTTACACTCTTCGTGCTTCTCGATGATCTCCGTAATGGCCGCGGCCGTCGCCTCCGCGATCGCCTTCGGACCTTCCGCCATGAAAATCAGGACGCAACGTCCTCCCGAGAAACGCGAGAAATGATAAGCGCCGTCTTCCGGATCGTACAGGCGAGCTACGGATGGACGGTAGCCGTTCACCATCACTTCGCGCAGAACCTCGAAGCCGGTTTTCATGTTATCGAGCGTGTAGCCGATGAGGATATTGTTTTCCGGCATGTACTTGAAGATTTTGACGGTCACTTCCGTAATATAGCACAACGCGCCTTCGTTGCCGATGATGACGTGGCGAATGTCCGGGCCCGCGGCTCTGCGGGGCACGTTCTTGATCCGCGTCGTTTCGCCGTTCGGGAACACGGCTTCCAGACCGACGACCATATCCTCGATTCCGCCGTACAGCGTCGAGAATTGTCCGATGCTCCGCGTCGCGACGAGACCGCCCATTTGGGCAAGCGGTTTCGATTGCGGAGAATGTCCAGTCGTATAGCCTTGGGCGCGCAACTCGTTTTCCAAACGCTCCAGATTTACGCCGCACTGCGCGGTAACCAGCATATTGTACGTATCGATTTTGATGATCTCGTTCATGCCGGAGCCGTCGATGACGACCGAATCTTTGACTGCCGTTTCCAGACCGCCTTCCGTGGCCGATCCGCCCGTTCTCGGAACCGCGTTCAAGTTGTTGTCGTTCATGAACTTCAGCACTTTGGCTACTTCTTCCGTGCTTTTGACTTTGACGACCGCCGCCGGAATCGGACGGGTGAATACGCCGCAGATGCTCTCGTATTTGCGGAAGCGGTCGATGCTGCTTTCCTTCAGGACGTTCTCGTCCGTAATGACGCGCTCCTTGCCGACGATGCCGATCAAATGATTTACGATTTCGTTTCTGGAAAGACTCATATTTGCCATTCTCCTTTTTTCGTTAACGATAGTTGATGACGCTGGATGAAAACCGTAAAGGATTATCGGTTAACGGACGAGATATCCTCCGTCTACTACGAGCAAGTGGCCGTTCACGTAATCGGACGCCCTGCTGGCCAAGTACACAGTCGCCCCCATCAAATCGAGCGATTCGCCCCAACGGTTCGCCGGTATGTGATCCAACACCCGTTTGTTGGTTTCCGGGTTGCTTCGCGTCTGGAGCGTAATGTCCGTCGCGTAATAGCCCGGGGCGATGCCGTTGACCTGAATATTGTATTGCGCTAGCTCGTCGCAATACGCTTTCGTGAAACCCGCCAGGCCGTGCTTGGTTGCGGCATAAGCCGGAGACCATTGCCCGCCGAGGTACGAGAATAAGGAACAAATGTTGATAATTTTACCGCTCCGTTGCGGAATCATTTGCTTCGATGCCTCGTAACTGAGTTCGAATGCCGCCGTCAGGTTGACCGCGATCATCGGATCCCATTGCTCCCGGCCGAATTCTTCGACCGGAGCCAATTTGCATATGCCCGCGCTGTTCACCAGAATGTCGACCGAACCGAAAGCTTCGGCGCAGCCGTCGATAATGCGCTTCGCCGTGCCCTTCTCGGTAATGTCGGCTTTCATGAACGCCATGCGGACGCCTTCGGCTTCGATCAACTTCCGCGTCGTGCCGTCGTCTTCCATCAGGCTCGGGACGAATATATTGGCGCCGGCTTTAGCGAGCGCGAGCGCGAACGTCTGCCCCAGTCCCGTGTTTCCTCCCGTGACGATGGCGTTCTTGCCTTTCAGAGAGAAAAAATCCATCGAAAAATCCGTTACTGCCATATCGCTGCCCCCTCGGTCAAAGTTCTTATTCCATGTTTCCTCGCGAATGGTCGCCTAAACGTAAAAAAGGAGAGAGAAAAGCAAATTTCCACAGAATTCTCCTGTAGAAAATTACTTTTCTCTCTCCGCTAGTAATTTAATTTCAATTTAGCTTACGCTCGGCGTTTTGTCAATTCGAAATTCGAAAACGGTTACATCGTCACATCGACCACACGCTGACGTTCGTCGACGAGATCGCCGTAGCTCCCGCTTTTAATGCGGCTACGACATCTTCTTTATCGCAGACGAGCCCGCCCGCGATGATCGGGATATTAACCATCTCCGCGACCCAAGAAATAACCTTGGGCATCCCGCCCGGCAACGTTTCGATGCAATCCGGTTGCGAGATCTGGATTTGCTTCTCTATGTTGCGGAAGGAGAACGAGTCGATCAGGAAGAGCCTGTGAATCGTAAGCAGCCCTTGAGCTTTGGCCGCTTTGATCATCGCCGCTTTGGAGCTGAGAATGCCGTCCGCTTCGGTATGATGCTTCATGAATTCGACGACGATTTCCTTGCTTGAAAAGCCTTCGATGAGATCGACGTTGACGAATACGATTTTACCGTCATCCTTCAGCTTCTTTACGATATTCGCGACGTTCATCACGTTTCCGTACAAGACGAACACGATCCTGCTCTCGTTGGCCGCGACCGATTTTAGTCCTTCGTCGTCCTTGATTCCCGGAATAACGGGGTTCTCTTCCAATATTTTATAAAATGCTCGGCTCATATGCTCCTCCATGGAAGTACTTTTGTTCACCTTACGAACTGATTATACCATCAAGGTCACGATCGATCAGCTAGCGACGATTTGCCGAACCTTCAATCAAATTAAAACCCCGCCCCACCTCCGTCGATCCGGAAGTGAAACGGGGTTGATTTATGCCATGAACCTTTCGGTCCATTAATGCTGCAGCTTAGCCTTGCGAGCCGATAAAGGCGTAACGCGCGACGACCAAGATCGCCAGAATCCACATGAGCCAGTGGACTTTATGTTTGCCTTTCCCGAATGCGTTAGCAAGTCCCGCGAGCACAACGTAAGTAACGATACCGAACGAGATACCATTGGCGATGTTGTACGTGAACGGCATCAAGATGATCGTTAAGTACGACGGAATTGCGATCGTATAATCTTCGAAGTCGATATTCTTGATGGATTGCAGCATCAACAAACCAACGATAATCAGGGCTGCAGCCGTTGCGGAACCCGGGATCAGATTCACGAGCGGAGCCAGGAACAAGGAAAGCAAGAAGAGTACGCCCGTCGATACCGCAGTCAAACCCGTACGACCGCCTTCCGCGACGCCTGCTGCGCTTTCGACGTATGCCGTTGTCGTGCTAGTACCGAGTAACGCCCCGCCGCTTACCGCAACGGCATCGACGAGCATTGCTTTGCCGACGCGCTTGTTGCCCTCGACCGGATCTTTCATCAAGCCTGCACGGTTAGCAGTACCGACCAATGTGCCGAAAGTATCGAACAATTCTACGAACGTGAACGTAACGACGATGGAGATTAATCCGGTTTGCATGACGCCGTCCCAATCGAAATTCGCGAACGCGACTTGGCTCAGATCCGGCATCCATGGCGTAACGTCCGTATTGATCGTCGTCGGAACGTAAGTCGAACCGAAAATGATACCGATCAGAGTCGTTCCGAGAATTCCGAACAGAATCGCTCCTTTAACGCGAAGAACCATAAGAACCGAAATAATGACCAAACCGATTAATACGAGCTGAACGTTATGATTTTCCAACGAGCCCATATGGAATATCGTTTCGAAGAACGCGACGTCGGTGAACTTGCCTTTGGAAATATCGCTGACGGATTCTACTCCGACGGTCAGCAATCCGCTGTTCTTTAATCCGATAATCGCGATGAATAGACCGATACCGACCGTAATTGCGTGTTTCAAGCTGTCCGGCATCGCGACGAGCAGCATCTGGCGAATTTTCGTAATCGTGAGAAGAATAAAAATCAAACCTGAAATAAAGACGGCCGTCAAAGCGATTTCGAAAGTAATCGGTTTGCCCGTTGCCGAAGAGCTCAGGATAACGGATGCGAAATACGCGTTAAGTCCCATGCCGGGTGCCAACGCAACAGGGAAGTTCACGAACAACCCCATCAAAATCGTGAAAATACCTGCAGCCAACGCGGTTGCCAAGAAAATCGGGTACCATTCCCCGCCTGTCGCTCCCGAACCGAACGCGCTAAGCGTATTCGGGTTAACCGCCAAAATGTACGCCATCGTCATAAATGTAGTTAAACCAGCCATGATCTCCGTGCGTACGTTCGTTCCCAGTTCTTTTAGCTTAAAGAAACGTTCCATGTTCCCATAAACTCTCCCTTCAGTGTTTAGATGAATGTGGAAAACCAAGTCAAAACATACAAAAAACCTAGAAGAAGACTCTTCTAGGTTCCGCACAACCGGGAAGAAAACAATGCAAACGAGGAGCGCGCGCTTCCCCTTGCAATGAATTTTCCCTTTCCGTAGACAGATCATTTGCGGTGACCTCGTAGAGACTCCCGGGCCGATTCCCGGGATTATACGAAAAGTTATTCAGTTGTTATGTCAAAACTTATTCTAGGTGCTAGTACCTAGTCTGTCAACGGTTATTTACGAATATTCGACCCGAGGCATCAGAAATATGTTCGGGATTTACGGTTATTTCATTAATGATAGCGGTTTACTTCCATTGAATGCGAAAACAAGGCAGACATCAACATGGGAATTTATTACTATAAACCACTCCGTTTTGGGTGCGTGGCATACGGAGGATTACTGGTTTTGGACGACTAATTCTCCCTCGCACGAATGCATTCCCCCGAATTACTCGCTTTCGACGACTAACTCTCCCTCGCACGCAAGCATTTCCCCGAATTACTCGTTTTGGACGACTAACTCTCCCTCGCACGAATGCATTTCCCCGAATTACTCGCTTTCGACGACTAACTCTCCCTCGCACGAATGCATTTCCCCGAATTACTCGTTTTGGACGACCAACTCTCCCTCGCACGAATGCATTTCCCCGAATTACTCGCTTTGAACGACTAACTCTCCCTCGTACACACGCATTTCCCTGAATTACTCGCTTTGAACGACTAACTCTCCCTCGCACGCACGCATTTTACCGAATTACTCGCTTTCGACGACTAACTACGCTTACCAAGCTCCGAAAAACGCAAGAAGCCCGCAGAGTTTAACTCCGCGGGCTTCTTCGCTACTTTGGTCCATTTACTCCCACTCGATCGTGGCCGGAGGTTTCGACGTGATGTCGTAAACGATCCGATTGACGTTCTTCACTTCGTTGACGATGCGGTTGGACACCTTCTCCAGCACGTCGAACGGAATTCTTGCCCAATCGGCGGTCATGCCGTCGATCGAGGTTACGGCGCGAATGCCGACGGTGTGGGAATACGTGCGTTCGTCGCCCATGACGCCGACGCTCTTCATGCCCGGCAGCGCCGTGAAGTACTGCCAGATCTCGCGGTCCAAGCCCGCTTTGGCGATCTCGTCGCGCAGAATGGCGTCGGATTCGCGTACGATCTCCAGCTTGTCCTCCGTAACTTCGCCGAGTACGCGGATCGCGAGACCCGGCCCCGGGAACGGCTGACGCATGACGATCGCTTCCGGTAAGCCGCACTCGGCGCCGACCTTGCGAACTTCGTCCTTGAACAGCGTCTTCAGCGGTTCGATCAGCTTGAACTTCATGTCTTCCGGCAAACCGCCGACGTTATGGTGAGACTTGATCGTCTGCGCCGTAGCCGTGCCGCTCTCCACGATATCGGTGTACAGCGTGCCTTGCGCGAGGAAAGTGAAGTCATCGAATTGCGCGGACTCTTCCTCGAACACGCGTATAAAATCGTTGCCGATGATTTTGCGTTTTTTCTCCGGATCTTCTACGCCCTTCAGGTTGCCGAGGAAACGTTCGCTCGCGTCGATCTTCACGACGTTCATTCCGAATTTGCCGACGAACGTCTCCATGACGCTCTCCGCTTCGCCTTTGCGCAGCAAGCCGTGGTCGATAAACATGCAAGTCAGTTGCTCGCCGATCGCTTTGTGGATCAAAATGGCTACGACGGAAGAATCTACTCCGCCCGACAGGGCGCATAGAACTTTTTTGTCGCCGACTTCGTTGCGAATCTCCTGGACCATATCGTCGATGAACGATCCCATCGTCCAATCGCCGCGGCATCCGCAGACTTCGAACAGGAAGTTGCGGATCATTTCGTTGCCGTGAACGGAATGGCGAACCTCCGGATGGAATTGCACCGCGTACAGATTGCGGGATACGTCGCTCATCGCGGCGATCGGAGCGTGCTCCGTGCTCGCGTCGACGCGGAATCCGGCCGGCATCTCCGTCACATGGTCCCCGTGGCTCATCCAAACCGTCTGACGGTTGGACAGTCCGCTCACCAACGCGGAACCTTCTACGAAATCGACGTCCGATTTGCCGTATTCGCGCTTATGCGCAGCCTCGACCTTACCGCCGTTCTGATGAGTAATAAGCTGCATTCCGTAACAAATACCGAAGATCGGAATGCCCAAGTCGTACACCGCGGGATCAACGTGCGGGGCGCCCTCCGCGTATACGCTGGCGGGACCTCCCGAGAACACGATGCCCTTCGGTTGCAATTGGCGGATTTTCTCGACCGAAGTGTTAAACGGCAGCAGTTCGCTGTACACGCCCAAATCGCGAATACGACGGGCGATTAATTGGTTATACTGGCCTCCGAAATCCAAAACGACGATCATTTCATGTTGATTAGTAGTCACTGGGTAAACCGAGCCTCCTGAGCGTACGGGGTAAAATCAATTGTAGCTATTATAGCTTTGCCGCTTCGACAGCGTCAAGGCGAGGAGACGGGCGTCGGCTCGGGAGACGGGCGCTCGGACGAAGGCGGAGACTCTTCCGGAACGACGGCTTTCGCTGCCGCTTCCAGCTTGGGTTCGGCAACTCTATCTTCCGGTTGGGGGGATACGTTGGCGAGCGCGGCTCCTTGGCCTCCAAGCCATGAGACCGCGTCCGCTAGGGTGGGATTGATTCGCTTCCACTTGATCTGCGGTGCGATTCGGAACGTCACCGGTTTTACTTGATCGGTAAGGGGCGCAAAAGTATAACCCTTCTTCGCAAAATATTGAATGATCGCAGGCAAAGCCTTAACCGTCTGCCCATGCCCGGACCCATCGTGCATGAGCACGATCATTTTGGACGTAAGCCTGGAGTTGGTAACATTTTCTATGATCTCTGAAGCCGGTACGCTCCGTCTTTTGGAATCCCCGCTATCCACGTTCCAATCGACGACGATGTAACCGGCGGCCTTCAACGCGTCGAAGTAAGCGGAGTCGAAATTGCCGAAGGTACCCCCGGGCGCGCGAAGAAGTCTCGTCTTTACCCCAGCCGTGCGTTCGATGATTCCCTCCGTCTTAACGACTTGCTCGGCGAAAGCCTTGAAGTCGCCATAGAGCTCCTTATACACGTGGTCATACGAGTGGTTGCCAATGGAATGGCCTTCCTTCGCGATGCGCTCAAGCAGCTTCGGACGACTTTCCACCTGATTCCCCACAACGAAAAACGTAGCCTTGATCTTCGCTTTGCGCAAAATATCGAGTACTTGACCGGTTAACGCGCTCGGTCCATCGTCGAACGTCAAGTAGACCGTCTTGCCATTAGTCGCGGCTTCCGCCGTCTCCTTCGTATTGTTCGTCGAAGAAGCCGCGTAGGTTTGTCCACCCGCTCCGAGCGCGAATACCGCCGCGGCGCAAGCTACTGCCAGCAACCACTTGCCGCCGAATCGGCTCTTTCCCATTGCTCTCATCGTCCCATCTCCCGCATCGCCTATCGGCCTTATGCTAGAGAATATGGGGCGAATAAGCGGCCTATGCCGGAGTTTTATTTTTGCGAACGCGGAATTATTCGGCTAGGTTAAGCTTACGGTCCGTCGGCAAGAAGACCGCCAACAGTCCGATTAACGGCAGGAACGCGCTCAGCTTAATGACGAACCCGATGCTCGTCGCGTCCGCGAGCGTTCCAAGCAGTACCGATCCGACACCCCCGAGACCGAACGCCAAGCCGAAGAACAACCCCGACACCGTACCTACCATGCCCGGAAGCAGCTCTTGCGCGTATACGACGATAACCGAGAACCCCGAAAGAAGGATAAATCCGATGCAAATGCACAGAACGACCGTCCAGAAGAGATTCGCATACGGAAGCAATAGCGAGAACGGAGCCGTGCCCAGAATCGAGAACCAGATCATGTTTCGTCTGCCGAAACGATCCGCCAGCGGTCCGCCCATGAACGTCCCGACCGCTCCCGCGGCCAGCAACGCGAAAATGAATACTTGCGCGTATTCCTTCGAAATGTGATGGTAGTCGATTAAATAAAACGCGAAGAACCCCGTCATGCTAGCCACGTACACGAATTTGGAGAATAGCAGCATGATCAGAATCGTCATTGCGTATGCAATCGTTTTTCTAGGCAACGCCTTCTTCTCGACGACTTTCCTCGGTCTTGCCGCTTGGCGGGCAATGTAGCCTTTGTACCACCTCGCGACGTAGACTTGCACGACGCAAGCGACCGCTGCGGCGATCGTAAACCAAATAATTCCGAATTGACCGAAGGGCACGAAAATAAGCGCGGTGAAAACAGGCGCGAGCGCTTGGCCGATGTTGCCCCCCGTCTGGAAAATCGACTGCGCCAAGCCTCTTCGCGGACCCGCGGCCATATAGGCCACTCGCGAAGCCTCGGGGTGCAGAACCGCCGAGCCTAAGCCGATAAAAACGACGGACAAGAGCACGAAGCCATAAGTTCCCGCGTAGGCTAATACCGCCATGCCGATCAGCGAGAACAAGACTCCTGCCGGAAGCAGATAGGGCATCGGTTTTTTGTCGGTATATAAGCCGATAAGCGGCTGCAGCAACGATGCCGTAATGTTTACGGTAAAAGCGATCCATCCGATCTGCGCGAAGCTAAGCTTCATCGACTCTTGGAGAATCGGGAATATCGCCGGAATAACGGACTGAACGGAATCGTTCAATAAGTGCACTAGGCTGATGGAAAACAAAATCGAGTATACCGTCTTCATCTGTTGGGCGCTGGAGTTGGCAGTTGGGCTCAGGTTACCGGCGCTTGCAACGTTGGTGTTTGCGTTCATGTCGCTTTCTTCCTTTCGTCATATCATCTGATGTTTAATGGCGCGGAAAGGCTGGCATGCCTTCGCTAATCGCCTTTCCGCGCGTTAATCCAGTTTGATCTTGAGTTGCTCGACCGTGCCGTCCAAGTTCCTTTTCGTCCACAGTTCCGCCTCGGCAACGTCCTTCTCCTTGATCGCTTCGTACAATTTCTCGTGGAAAAGCACGTGCGGATCGTGTACCTCATCGTCCTTGGCCAGGTTTGATAACGTCTCGCGCAACACGGACGAGAACGTCCGGTACAGATCGATAGCTACGTTGTTCTTGCTAGCTACGGCCACGGCGTTATGGAACTCGACGTCGGCATTGAGATAGGCGCTCGTGTCTCCTTTGTCCAGTGCGGCTTGGCGCGAATCCAGATGACGGCGCATCGCTT
This sequence comes from Cohnella endophytica, assembly GCF_003628305.1. GTDB lineage: Bacteria > Bacillota > Bacilli > Paenibacillales > Paenibacillaceae > Cohnella > Cohnella endophytica. Next base: position 62,579 of record NZ_RBZM01000009.1, read on the forward strand.
CCAGGTCCTGCTCGTCGCGACGCTCCGCGGCCAAACGGGAAATTTCCAGCTCCAGCATTTTCCGGACTTCGTACACTTCCATGATTTCCGCTCTTCTCAGCCTATGCGCGAGAGGCTCCTGCATGACGGATGCGGCGGACAAAAACGTTCCGAACCCTTGCTTTTTCTCCAATAGCCCGGCATGCACGAGTACCCTTACCGCTTCGCGGATCGTCGAGCGACCAACGCCGAATTGCGACATGAGCTCGGGCTCAGTCGGGATTCTGTCGCCGTGCTTCAGGCCGCCGCTCGTAATCGTATTCTGCAGTTGGGTAACGACGTCGTCCACGAGTTTCGTGCGCTTGAGCGTCTGGAACGACACTTTTGGAGTCACATTCATCTGATCATCTCCTGAATCGAATTATATCACGGAGCGGTGACAGGCGGAACCGTTTCAAGGAAAAAAATTAGTTGCCGCCGCCGAGCGCTTGCTTCACCGTATCCACGTGACCCTTTACCTTAATGTTGCGCCATTCTTGGATGAGGATTCCGTTCTCGTCGATCAGGAAAGTCGAACGTACGATGCCCATGTACTTCCTGCCGTACAATTGCTTTTCCTGCCATACTCCGAATAACTCGCATGCTTCATGCTCCGGATCCGCCAGCAATACGAAAGGCAACTCGTATTTCTGAATGAATTTGTAGTGCGATTTGAGATCGTTCGTGCTGATTCCGAGAATGATCGCGTTGGCCTCTCCGAATGAAGGAGCGGCATCCCGGAAATCGCATGATTCCTGCGTGCACGCCGGAGTCAGATCTTTGGGGTAGAAGTATAGAACGACTTTGCGACCGCGATAGCCGCTCAACTTGACCGTCTCACCGTTCGTTCCGGGAAGCTCGAAGTCCGGGACGGGCCGTCCGACTTGGATCGGAGCATGGATCGGTTTTTTCGATGATGGCGTCACATTAATTTGCTCCTTCTTTGACAAACTTTGCGGGTTGGCTTATTTTAAGATCAAGTATCTTTAAGCGAGCGAAGCACGCCGCGTATTCCCTATAAGGGAAGCCGCGGCTTTTTGGCGTTCTGCTCGATATTATGCGCCTAGGAGGAGGTCCTATTAATGTTCGAACAAAATTATTACGTCTGGCTGGAGCAGCAACGCAAAGCTCGCTCCGGAGAAGCTTTACGTAAGCTGGCCGAGGATCACAGGCATGCCGAGGAACTGTTCGTCCGAACGGTGTGGTGGCCGGCGATCGGCAAGCTGGATGATTTGCACGCGGAGTACGAGGTCCCGAATGCCCGGAGCAGTTCTTATTATCTCGATTTCGCTTATATCCGTCCCTCGTATCGGATCGATTGGGAGATCGACGACTTCAGCTCGCACGCCAAAAACATTAACCGCCGAGGCTTCGAATACGAGCGCGACCGGCAGAATTTCCTTACTCATAACGGCTGGCAGGTTTACCGATTCTCCCTTGACGCCGTGAGGGAGCGCCCCCTCCAATGCCAACAGTTCGTCCTGCAGGTCATCGGGAAGCTATACGGAAGCAACGATAACGGCCTGCAAAATGGGGATGCGTCGCGACTAACGTTGAAACAGCGGGAAATCCTGCGGATCGCGCTTCGTTTGCAACGCCCCTTCACGCCACTCGAGGTGTGCGAGGGGTTGGGGATTAAGGCGCAACACGCACGCAAACTGCTGCATGAATTAGTCATGATGGGTCTTATATCCGCTCAATCCGGGAAAGCGCGAATTCGTTCATACGCCTTAGGACCAAAAGCTCCCACTTGGATTTAGCATAGGGTTATGCCCTAACTCTATTTCCACAAAGTCGCTTGCTTGCATCCAAATAGCGTTGTACCATCACTCTTTTTACACACATCGTGCCACAAAACATCCTCATTAGACGAAATAGCATTATCGCGTCACTCTATTGCCCCCAAATACGAAAGTATTTCGGCAATAGAGTGATGGCATCACCCTATTCTCCGTGATCCCTCGGCAAGAGCATGTTACTTGCGAAACCCATCCTTCAAACGCACAATATCAACCGCGAGTATCCAGATCCTTCGGCCAAATGATTTCGAACGTGCAAGCACCCCGCCTAACTCCCCGCGCCGCGATAGCGACGGACGCCGTAGTTCCAGAACCAGAGGCCGAGCGACAGCACGACGATGCCGACGACCGGAGTGAGCCAGGCCATCCACCATTGTTCGAGGCGGCCGAGGAAAAACGAAGCCGGGTATACGCCGACGAACGCGAACGGCAGCAACCACGTCAGCAGAAATTTGATCGTTTTGTTATAGATTTCGACCGGGTACCGGCCGTAGTTCTGAATGTTGTAGATGAGCGGACCGATGCCCGTCGGCGCGTCCGAATAAAACGAGATCGCCGACATCGCGGTGTAGATGCCTATATAGATGAAGCACGAGCCGAGCACCATAATGATAAGCACGAACGGGTCATACCAATGGAACGGCAGGCCGAGCGTCGTCCATGACGTGATCATGATGATGAGTCCGACGGTCGCGCCGACGATGGCCGGCGGGTCCATGTTCTCTAGCATGACCTGCGACAACGAATGCGCGGGACGGGTGAGAACGCGATCCATCTCCCCTTTGACGATGTACCGTTCGCTGAAATTCCATGCGCTGAAAAACGTCGAGAACAGTCCCGAAGCGATCATGAAGTAGCCGTAGACGAACACGACTTCCGCCTCGCTCCAATTGCCCAGCGAAGGCGTGTGCATGAACACGATGAAAATAAACACGAGATTAAGCCCGTTAAACATTAAGTCCGACAGCACTTCGATCCAGAAGTCGGCGCGGTACGATAGCTTTGTTTTCATATAATTTGCGAAATAATCACGGTACAAACCGAGCATAAACGCGAACCGGCTCATCGGATCAACCCCCTTGCACGAACAGCCTGCGACGCGCCGACCGCCATACGAGCATGATCGGTACGAGCAAAACGGCCGTCCATATCACTTGGACAAGCAACGCGTTCCAGATATCCGCGCCTTGAATCCGGCCCGTGAACACCGAGCCCGGCAAATACGTAATCGCCTGGAACGGCAACCAATTCATGACCGAGATCGCCCAGCCGGGGAAAAACGCGATCGGTACGATAACGCCCGACAACAAGTCGACGAGAATCCTTTTCATGGCCATGATTCCTTGGTTGTTCTCGAAGAAAAACGCGCCTAGTCCGGTCAAAATATTCAGCTGCGAATTAATGAGAAAACTGAACCATAACATAACGAAGAATACGATCCATAGCTTCGGATCCGTGGGCAGCTCGATCGGGAAGATGAACGATACGATAATCATTCCCGGCACCATGAACAGTCCCAACCGGAACAAGCCTTCTCCGAAGCCTTGCATCATTTTGACGAGCAAATACGAATAGGGCCGGATAATCTGGATCGCCACGCTTCCGTCCACGATCTCGCCCGATATTTCGCGGTCCAAGTTATTGAAGTAGAACGCGCGCGCCATCCAAGACACGGCAACGTAGGTAGACATCTGAATAACCGTAAAGCCTTGGAGCGTCTCCGCGCTGCCGTATATGGCTTTCCATAGGAAATAATAAGCGCCGATGTTAATGGCATAAATAATAATGCCGCTGTAGTAATTCACCCGATAGGCGAGCATCATGAGAAACCGGATGCGAACGAAATCCAAATATGCGCTCATCATGATTCGTTTGCTCCCGCCTTGACCGTTTCCTTCGAATCGGCCGCTCCCGATGTGGCCGTCTCTCCGACAGCGCCCTCGGAATTGAGCTCAACGGACTCGCCTGTTTCTCCGGACTCCCCGGACAACGCGGACAGATCCCTTGGCGCTTCCGCGCTGCCGGACTGATAAATCTCGCGCACGATCTCGTCCGTATTCGTCTCGAAAATCTTAATGTCGCTGATTTCCCGAAGACCGACCACGCGGGACAGCACGTCGGACACATTCATCTCGCGGGGAATCCACACTTTGGCCGTCAAGTCGTTCTCGAGCGTCCAACGAACGTCCAGCCCGGAAGTCATGGCCGAGACGACCGACAACGTGACGGGATCGTTGAATTGGAACTGAACCTCGCGGCCTTTGCCCCAGCGCGACTTGAGTTCTTCGAGTCCGCCGTCGTAAATGATGCGGCCGTCGTCCAGCATGATAACGCGAGAACAAAGCGCTTCGATGTCTTGAAGATCGTGCGTCGTCAGAAGGATCGTCGTCCCCTCTTCGCGGTTCAGCCGCTTGAGGAATTCCCTGATCTCCGTCTTGACGACGATATCGAGCCCGATCGTCGGCTCGTCCAAGAACAGGATCGAAGGATTATGGAGCAGCGCTGCCACCAGCTCGCACCGCATGCGCTGGCCGAGACTCAGCTTGCGGACGGGACGGTTCAACAGCTCCTGCAACTGAAGCGTCTCCACCAGTTCGTCGAGTCTCCGCCTGAAATCCGTCTCGCTCACCCTGTACACTTTGCGCAACAGGTTAAACGACTCGATAACGCCGATATCCCACCACAGCTGGCTTCGCTGGCCGAATACGACGCCGATTCCTTGCACGAACTTCTCGCGTTCCTTATGGGGAACATAGCCGTTTACAACGAGCTTGCCGGATGTCGGCACGAGAATGCCGGTCAGCATCTTGATCGTCGTCGATTTGCCGGCGCCGTTCTCCCCGATGTATCCGCAGATCTCGCCTTGCGGAATCTGAAAACTGATATCTTTGACCGCGGCCACTTCGGTATGCTCCCGTCGGAACAAATCCTTGAGCGCTCCTTTCAGGCCTTCGCGGTTTTTCTGAACCTTGAATTGCTTGCGTAATTGATGAACGTCTATCGCTAACATATGAACCTCCTGCGTCCGGCATCGCTTACAGGATTAAATTTCCTTAACTTGCTTATCCCTTTGCCGAAACTTTATAATTTTATCATATTGCAACCGGAGAGGACATCCATACATGCGGAAAAGATGGAAATATACGCTTTTTAGCCTACTTGGCTTATTGTTGATCGCTTTCTGCTTCATCGGATGGAAGGCCTACGGAACATACCGCGAGATGGACCAAATCCATAAGCCGAAGGAACAATCGCGTTTCGGCCAATTCGAAGCGAAGCCGGAATACAAGCCGCCCGAATGGGAAGGCTCCGAACGCGTGAACGTACTCCTCATGGGAGGGGACGAGAGAGGGTTGCGAAAAGGCGAGGTCGCCCGCTCCGATTCCATGCTCGTCGTTTCGTTCGATCCCACGAGCAAAAAAATTCACCTTTTCTCGGTTCTTCGGGATACATACGTCGATATTCCAGGCTACAAACCGAACCGGATCAACGCGGCCATTACGCTAGGCGGTCCGGAACTAGCCATGAAGACGATAGGTAACTTAACCGGCTTGGACATCCAATATTATGTATACGTTGATTTCCAAGGATTCATTAAGCTGGTGGACTCAGTCGGAGGCGTCGACTTCTACGTCGAGAAGGATATGAAATATTCCGATGCGGCGGACGGTCACGTCTACGACATTAATCTGAAAAAGGGGCAACAGCATCTCGACGGCGATCATGCGCTGCAGTACGTGCGGTTCCGTCACGACAAGCTGTCGGATTTCACCCGGACGGAGCGTCAACGCGCGTTCCTGAAGGCGATCGCCAACAAGTTGGAATCCGGCTGGAACTTGATCAAGCTTCCTGATATTCTCGGCGAGGTTACCCCCTATATGGAATCGAACATGTCGGCGAAAGATATGCTGAAGCTGGCGAGCCTCGGCTATAAATCCCATCAGGCCGGTTCCGCGCAGCTTCCGCCGATGGAACTCGTCGAGGATAAGGTCGTCGGCGGCTCGTCCGTACTTGGTGTTAAGAACGAAGACGCGCTGAAAGGGTACGTGCAGGAAGTATTGGCCAAGGACGACACGACCGTTCCTTCCGCCTCCCCATCGGCTTCACCTTCCGGTTCATCAAAGTAGCAGCAGTTTTCTTCAACGAAAAGAAATATCGAGTAGTTGGCATCCCAATAGCGGCAAGCAATAACGGAGGGTATAACAATTAATGGCGAACATCAATAGAGAGAAATCGACACGGTTATACGAAGAAGCGCAGCAGCATATCGTAGGCGGAGTGAATAGCCCCTCCCGCTCGTTCAAGGCGGTCGGGGGAGGTGCGCCGGTGTTCATGGAACGCGGTGAGGGCGCGTATTTCTGGGACGTGGACGGCAACAAGTATATCGACTACTTAGCGGCGTTCGGACCGATCATCACCGGTCATGCCCACCCGCACGTAACCGATGCGATCGTACGCGCGGCACGAACCGGCACGCTATTCGGCACCGCGACCGAGCACGAGATCCGGTTGGCCGAAGCTTTGAAGACGGCCATTCCCTCGATGGACAAAGTCCGCTTCGTGAATTCCGGAACGGAAGCGGTCATGACGACGATCCGGGCCGCGCGGGCTTTCACCGGACGCAACAAAATCATCAAATTCGCCGGTTGCTACCACGGCCATGCCGACCTCGTGCTCGTCGCGGCGGGATCCGGTCCATCGACGCTTGGGATACCTGACAGTGCGGGCATTCCGCCGAGCATCGCCAGCGAAGTGATCACCGTGCCGTTCAACGAATTGGACGGCTTGCGCCAGGCGCTTGAACGCTGGGGAGACGAAGTCGCGGCCGTCATGGTCGAGCCGATCGTTGGCAACTTCGGGATGGTCATGCCGAAGCCCGGTTTCTTGGAAGGCTTGTGCAAGCTGGCACGTGACGCGGGCGCGCTCGTCATCTACGACGAGGTCATCAGCGCCTTCCGTTTCCATTACGGCTCGACCCAGACGTTGCCGTTGTTCCCCGACCATGAGGCGATTCGCCCGGATTTGACCGCCCTCGGCAAAATCATCGGGGGCGGCCTTCCGATCGGCGCATACGGCGGACGAGCGGACATCATGGCGATGATCGCTCCACTCGGTCCCGCCTATCAAGCGGGTACGATGGCCGGCAATCCGGCATCCGTTCTGGCCGGCATCGCTTGCTTGGAAGTGCTGCGCGAGCCTGGCGTTTACGATCGCATGGAAGCTCTCGCTACCCGGCTCGCCGATGGTTTGCAGGCATCCGCCGACCGCAATGGCATCCCGCTGACGATTAACCGGATCCTCGGCGCTTTCTCGACGCATTTCTGCGCTCATCCGGTCACCGACTACGAAGAAGCGCAAGGCTCGGACGGCGAACGTTTCGCCCGATTCTTCCGTCTGATGCTGGAACGCGGTATTTATCTCGCCCCATCGAAATACGAGGCGTGGTTCCTCACGACTGCCCACTCCGACGCGGACATCGATCAGACGCTAGAAGCCGCGGAGCAATCGTTCCGGGAGATGGCGAAGGACGAATAGATCTCTTTTATAACGAAATGAAAGAAGCCTCCCGGTCCGATTGGACGGGAGGCTTCTTCTACTTCTTTTATTCCGATCATTTTTCGATTATTTCGTAGTTGCTGGTGTTGCTGGTGTTGCTGGTGTTGCCGGAGCCGGAGCCGCAGGCGCTTCCTCCGCGACGGGAGCCGCGGCCACGACTTTGCCTTTGACGTCGATCAGCTTCGCGTCCGAACCCACAATTACGCGCGCCAAGCCTTTATCGAACGCTTCGACGGAATCGAACTTCGCTTCGATTACGACTTTCCCCTTCTTGTCGATGAAACCGTATTTCCCATCTTGCTCGAAGGAAGCCAGGCTGTCATGGAAGTCGCCGACATCCTCGTATTCCGTAGCAAGCACGACTTCGCCTTTCGTGTTCACGTAACTGAACACTCCGTCCGTCGCTACGGCCGCGAGACCTTCGCTAAACGAGAACGCTTGAGAGTACGTCGCCGGAATCGTCAGCGCGCCTTTCGCGTTCACGAACCCGAACGAGCCTTCTCCGTCCGCGCCTTCAGCCTGAACGAGTCCAAGTCCGTAGCTGAAATCGGATACGTGCTGGTAGATCGCGGGAATTACGACTTTCCCGGTGGCGTCGATATAACCGTATTTGCCCTCGATTTGCACGCCGGCCAAACCGCCGGAGAAATAGAACGCGTCTTCGAACTGCGGCTTGATTACTTCCTTGCCCGCATGGTCGATATAGCCGAACAAGTCGCCGGAACGAACGAGCGCCAAACCGCCGGAGAAGTCGAATACTTCGTCGTAAGCCGGAATAATGACCGTCTTGCCGAACGCGTTAATGTAGAAGGACTTTCCATCTTGCTCGACTAGAGCAAGCCCATCCGAGAAGTCGAAAGCTTGGGAGAATTGAGGAGCGATGACCGATTTGCCGGAGATATCGATGTATCCGAATTTCCCCCCGACCCTCACGATCGCCAAACCTTCGCTGAACTCGTTGGCTTGATCGTATTTCGCGGCGATTACGGTTTCTCCGAAGACGTTCACGTAACCTTGTTTGCCGCCCGCAACGTACGGGTGCAACCTTGGAGTAAGGCTAAGCGTGGACGCCGCGGCGTTTAATCCGATCGTCGCCCCGAACGTATCGGCGACGAAACGAGCGGGAACCCACACGATTCCGTCCTTGAACTGGGCGGGAGTCGTTAATGCTACGCTCTTGCCGTTGACGACCGCCGTCTTGGCGTTAACGACGAGCTTTAAGCTGCGCTTGCCTTGCGTAATGGTCGTGGTTTTGGTCGCTTGCTCCCATTTCAGCGTTGCGCCCAGAGCTGCCGCAAAAGGTTTGGCGGGAACATAGGTCGTTCCGTTAATCGTTGCCGTCGTCCAACCCGATTGGGCGATGCCGTCGACGGATATGCCGATGCTAGCGGTCGCGGCCGAAGCCGGGTTGGCATTACCAAAGCTAGCGATTTGAAGGGCCGCGAGAGCTGCGGCAGCAATGAGCAATCCTTTACGGATCGCGGGACTCGTATGTGTCATATCGGTATTCTCCTCATCATAATAGGAATGAATGCTATCTTATTTTTTCAGATAGATTTGGTCGAACGTTCCTTTGTCCGCGAAATGCTCCGCTTGCGCTTTATCCCAGCCCCCGAAGTCGTTGATCGAGATCAGGTTAAGCTTAGGGAAGTTTTTCTCGAATTCCTTGGCTACTTTCGGATTGATAGGACGGTAGTAGTTTTGGGCGGCGATTCTTTGACCTTCTTCCGTATACAAGTAGTCCAGGTAAGCGGTAGCGACTTGGCGAGTATCATGCTTGTTGACGTTTTTCGTCACGACGGCGACGGTAGGCTCGGCAAGTATGCTGAGGGAAGGCGTCACGATCTCGAATTTATCCCCGTATTCCTTTTTGGATAAATACGCTTCGTTCTCCCATGCGATCAGAACGTCGCCGATGCCTTTTTCGACGAATGTGTTCGTAGAGCCGCGAGCGCCGGTATCCAGCACGGGAACGTTCTGGAACAATTGTTTCACGAAATCTTTCGCTTTGTCCTGGCTGTTGTTATTGTTTTTCAGCGCGTAACCCCATGCCGCCAAGTAGTTCCAACGAGCTCCGCCGGACGTTTTCGGGTTAGGAGTAATTACGGAGACGCCGGGTTTGACCAAATCGTCCCAATCTTTGATATTTTTCGGGTTGCCCTTACGTACGAGGAATACGATCGTAGATTTGTAAGGCGCACTGTTGTTGGCAAGACGCTTCTGCCAGCCTTTGGCGATCAACCCTTTTTGCTCGATGGCCGTAACGTCGTACTCCAGTGCCAACGTCACGACGTCCGCTTCTAGACCGTCGATAACGGAACGGGCTTGCGCGCCGGAACCGCCATGCGATTGCTTAATCGTGACTTTCTGTCCCGTCTTCTTCTCCCAATATTTCGCGAACGCGGCGTTATAAGCGACGTACAACTCGCGAGTAGGATCATAAGAAACGTTGAGCAGGGTAACGCTTTTCTTCTCCGATTTCTTCGTGACGGCACCGAATACGGTCGTCGTGGACAAGATGAATGCCAATGCGGTAAGCAGGATGAGGCGGATTGGTTTTTTCATGCGAATGACTCTCCTTTTTGGTTACAAAATGTAGTAAACGCAAAAGGCCCCGATTTCACGCATACGCATAGCTAATACGAAGATTAGCGGTGCGGATGTGAAGTCGAGGCCTCCGGTTTACCGGTCGGGCACGATGGCACGATCCATTTGAATAAACCCATCATATTCCAGACTATTCCTAGTTGTCAACTATGATTTAATCGTTGACAACGTGCCCGTTCGCTTGCTACAATCGCCTCGATATATCCAATAATTTCTATTGGAATAACCAACTTAATGAAATGGGGAACTTTCTATGCTTCGGCGCAACGGCACGCGCAACGGCGCTATTCTCATCCTAATGTTAACTCTTTTCTCGGCAACCCTCTCGGCCTGCTCGGGCGGGAACAAAAATACGGGTACCGAATCTGAATCTCCGGCCTCCGACTATACGAAATCCTTATCGCTGCTTAACGCGGTATCGGACGGCACGGCGGAATTATTCAAAGATATCGACGCAGGATTCATTAAAAACTGGAAGGACCGTACGGGCCAGACGATAGCGATCCAACAAGCCGCAGGCGGATCCTCCGCGCAAGAAGCGGCCATTATCGGAGGCCAGCTTAAGGCGGACGTCACGACGTTAGGCGTCGGAACCGACATCGATGCCATTCAAGCCAAAGGCCTCGTAAGCGAAGGCTGGCAGCAGCGTTACGACTACAATAGTTCCCCTTTCTCGACGGCGGTCGCCTTCGTCGTCCGTTCGGGGAATCCCAAATCGATAGCCGAATGGGAAGACGTCGTTAAACCGGAAGTCGCGATCGTCACCTCCGATCCTCGCTCTTATTCGGACGCGCGATGGTATTATGCCGCGCCATGGGCGTATTCGCTCGATAAACAACCCGACGATACCGAAGCCGCCAAAGCATTCGTCACGAGTTTCCATCGGCAAGTGACCGTGTTGGCCAAGGATGACGCGGATGCGGAGAAAGCCTTCGTCGAGCTAGGCAAAGGCGACGTATGGGTAACGACGGAAAGCAACGCCCTTCGTTTGGCCAACGGAGCGGGCAAAGGCAAAATCGATGTCGTAGTCCCTTCCGTCTCGCTGACCGTCGAACCCGTCGTATCGGTCGTGGACGCCAACGCGGATACGAACGGTACCCGCGAAGTCGCTAACGCTTACGCGGATTACTTGTTCACCGAGGAAGCGCAGACGTTCGCTGCGAAGCACTTCTTCCGCCCAAGATTCGCTTCCGTAACGGAACAATTCGCGGGTACGTTTGCCGACGTCTCCCTGCTGACGGTCGACGACAACTTATCCGGTTGGGAAGATTTGCAGAAGGCGCTATTCGCGGACGGCGGCTTGTTCGGACAGTTGCCGGAGAAATCCTAATTCGCATCGTACGACTAAGAGAGACGGCCATGCGCGCCAACGCGTGGCCGTCTCTTCTTGCTTCCCCACACTCTCCCGTTATCGAGATCCGTCGATTCCTCCGCACGAAAGCATGTTTGTTCACCATTATCAGCAAAGTTCACTGCGAAAACCACGGAATGTACATTCCCGTGCGAATCATTCATTGTCCGGGCATTTGAACGGAGGATATAATGATTTTACGTTCCGGCAATGAACGATTTTGTCTTTTTCAAGTTCATAGCTTAAGTTTGCCTTAAATAGAATAGGGGGATGAGAATGCCGATCAGCAAGCTTAGAAAAAACGGCCAACTCTACATCAAATTGCTAATGAGCATTACGATCTGTACCGTCTTTACGCTCATCCTATCCTCTTCGATTTACTATATCAGTTACTCGCGAACGCTCCAGAAACAAGTCTATCAGACCGACTTGGCCAATCTCCGGCAGACGAGCCGGGAAGTGGTCAGCATGACCGATATCGCGCAATCCCTTTCCTTCCAAATCTATCGCAACAGCTCGATCGCCAAGCTGCTCTTCTATAAAGATCCAAGCATCTTCGATATCCGGGCGGTCATGATGGATCTCGACGTGTATATTAGCTCAATGCCTTATATTCAATCGATTTACGTTTACAATCCGAACGCATCTACCTTCTACATTTCTTCCGCTCGCGGGCAAGGAGGAATCCTGACGGAAGACGAATTGGACGACCGAAGCATCATCGACGTATTGGATCATTTCGAGGACTATAATGCGTTTACTCCGATTGCGCGAAAATACAAGGTCACCCCGGACGATCCGACCGAGACCGGAATTTATACGTATTTGTGCTACGATGCGATCGGTCAGGACAGGAAAATCAACTCGGCCGTCATCATTAATCTTTCGTCTTCGTGGATCAATCGGGGGATGAGCAGCTCCAATAACGGTACCGGGAAATCGTTCATCCTGAACGACAAGGGCACCGTTCTGTCGGGCGAAGACTTGACCCCGCAGCCATGGGACTCCGGCCAGTTAAAGCAACTGAAATCGCGCGTGCAAGGAAACGACAACAACTATTTCATCGCGGACGTTGAAGGCAAGAAATCGCTCGTCACTTTTACCTCCCCGGACACGATGTCTTGGCAGTACGTTCGTATTACGCCATATAAGCAGCTCACCGGCAAAATCTCGGACGTGAGGCGGACGACGATTCAGATCGCGATCGGCATCTTGCTGATCGGTCTGTTCATTTCCTGGCTGTTATCGCGTTTTCTATACGTTCCGATCCGGCAGATCGTCACCCGGATGAACTCCCTAGAATCCGACAAAAGGGACAGCAGCTTCGCCATCCGACAGAATGCCTTGCGCAAGCTCATTCAGATGCATACGATTCATCCGGAATCGCAGCTAGAGAAGCTGTCCCGCCTCGGAATCGCCTTCGATTTCACGAAAGATTATCGTCTGGTCTATTTGAGAATCGACGATTTCGAGCAATTGAAGAAGCAATACGCCAATGATCTGACCGTGCTGAAATTCGCCGTCATGAACATCGCTACGGAGATCGCTTCCAAGCATTTTCGAATCGAAACCGTAGATTGCGACGACGATAGCGTGCTGTTGCTGCTGAACGAGCCGGATAACGGCGACGCTGGTTCATCGGAATCGCTCGTATTACTGCTGAAGCAAATTCAGAACGCATCCCTGGAATACGTGAAAATCGGCTTAACCATCGCCTACAGCTCCGTATCGAATAACGCGTACCAGTTGAATGCGCTGTTCAAGCAGACTAGAGAAGCCTCTCTGCACCGTTATTATTTTGGTCACGGCATCGTCATCGAAGCTTCCGAGATCGAAGCTTACCGGACCAAAGAGTACGTCTTCCCTTCCTCCAAGGAAAAACGGCTCGTAGACAGCCTAATGTCCGGCAAAACGGAAGAAGCCAAAGCGTTGTATCGGGAGATCGTCCAGGACACTTCGGAATACCGCATTCAAGTCGGGCGCTCCGCCATCGCCCACTTGGCGATTACCTTGACGAATATTTTGGCCGAAATTCAGAAGAACGCCTCGATTCAGATCGAATGCACGATCGGAACAGGTCTTCCGAACGCCGATTCCTACGAGACGCTCGAACAATTGATCGCCTATTACGACGACTTCTTCGACGAGACGAAGACGAAGCTCCAAGAAAAAAGAAGCGGCAAGCAAGAAGATCTCATTCGCAAGATCAACGACCTGATAGAACGTAACTACCACGATCCGAATCTTAGCCTGAACTGGATCGCCGACGAACTCGCGATGTCCACGTTCTACGTCAGCCGGGTGTACAGGCAACAGACGCTGTCCGCGATCGTGGACGTCATCAACGGAACTCGAATGGAGAAATCCAAGGCTTTGCTCCTGCAAACGGACCTATCGGTCGTGGAGATTACGGAACGAACGGGTTATACGAATAGCTCCTATTTCCACCGTATGTTCAAGAAAACGTTCGGCGTTACTCCCGCCGAATTCCGCAAGACGAACGCGAATCGCGCGGATATCGGTCTATAAGAAATCGAGCGAATGGTTCGAAATAAGAAAGCCGCCTCTTCCGTAGATAAATTCTACTGGAGAGGCGGCTTCCGTCTGTTTGATTACTTTTATTTAATGCCCGATTCCGTTAAATACTGCTGCCATTGCTTCGTATACTCGGCTTGAGCTTTCTCCAAGCCCGCTTGCTTGGCTTTCTCCATGAACGTCTTGAGACCGCCCTCCACGTCTTTGACCTGACCGGCGATAAGCGGGTACAAGTATTGCTTCTCTACCTGTTCTAGTGCGGCGCGTTCCGCTTGGTAAGACGTATAGTCCTCGGCGAAACCGGTGAAGATGTCCGGCTTGGCGATCTGATCCAATTGGTCGAAGATCGCTTTAACGCCGTCGAAGCTCTGATCGAACAGCATGTACTCCGGATTTCTCCAAGCCCAGCCGTTCATGGCTTCTCGTGGGAATCCGTTGGTGTTGGCGTCGCCTACCATCTTGTAATAACCGTTGTCGACCGTATAGTTCGTGCCTTCGACTCCGTATTGGGTCAGTTGGTTGTAGCGCTTGTCGGTAACCATTTTCTCGTAGAACGCAAGGGCGCGTTCCGGGTTCTTACTGCTCTTAGGAACGGCGAAGCCATTGTGGATCGGATGTACAGGCGTCGCGAATCCGCGAGCAAGCGGAAATGGATAGTACGCCAGATTCCAGTCCGGGTGCGTCGATTGCATTTGGTTCAGCGTGGCATTGAAACGATTCGGATTGTCTCCGAGCATTGCCGCCGCTTTGCCCGTCGTGAGTTTTTCTTGGTTCGTCGTTTTTTCGTTCAATTCGTTCTTAGAGATATACCCGTTGTCAGCCCACCTCTTGTAGGTCAACAGATCTTGAAGCTGCTCGTCGGAGCCCCAGTAGGAATACACATCGCCCGGCTTGTCGTACTTGATTCCGATACCGTAAGGAAGAGGAGCTCCTACCGGATTGTGCGAAATCTCGCGGAACGTATCCGACAAAGCGCCGCGGACGTCCGATCCGATCGCGAGAGGCTGGATCCCAGGTTCGTTCTTCTTGATGCCGTCCAAGTACGCTTCGAAAGTCGGAATATCTACCGGCTTCGGCAAATTATACTTCAGGCGGAGATCTTCGCGCCATACGAACCCGTTCGTTACGTATTCTTTGAACGTCGCCGGAACCGTGTAGATGTGACCGTCTACTTTGACCGCGTCCCACATGTCCTGCGGCACGAACTTCTGAAGCGTAGGCGCCGCCGCCGGCAAAATATCCTCGATCGGGAGGAATGCGCCCTTCTTCGCGTAGGATTGATATTGCGTCCAATCCGCCGTAAAGATCAAGTCGATCGCCTGGCCGGTAGACAGCAACAACTTATATTTCTGATCCCAGTCGGTCCATGTCGTGTAGTTAAACGTAACGGTGGCGTTCAAGTCCTCTTGGGCCATTTTATTGATTGCCGCTTCGATTTTCGATAAGTCCTTAGGCGCGTCGCCCAGCATATAAAATTGAAGATTAACGTGCTTGGACATATCCAGGCCGCTGGATCCGGACGGAGAAGCATTCGCGGATTCGGAGGAAGATGACGTCGGCGAAGCCGCCGGAGCGGACGACGAGGCTCCCGAATCGTTGTTCTTGCTCGAGCATGCGGCGAGGATGGAACCTACCAGTGCGATGGATAGGATGGCGCCGGACCACTTTTTCGTCTTTCTAAACATGTGAATCCTCCCTTTTGGATGTTCGACTCTTCTATGTTAGCCGATCCCGGGGCCCCGTGGATCGGTTCTAACCGTAATTTAGCCTTTGACGGCTCCGATCGTGAGGCCTTTGACGAAATAACGCTGCACGAACGGGTACAGGAATAAAATCGGTCCCGTTACGATGATCGCCATCGCCATTTTCGTGGATTCGGTCGGAATGTCTCCCGCCACGTTAACGCCGGAACCGGCTCCGAGCTTGGAGATGGAATCCGCCGCGTTAATCATGTTGTACAAGTAGAACTGCAATTGGAACAGCTTCGTGTCGTTAATGAACAACGACGTCGTAAACCAGTCGTTCCAATATTGCAGGGCAAGGAACAGCCCTACCGTCGCGATTCCGGGCATAGACAATTGAAGAACGATTCGGTAATAGATCAAGAAATCGTTGGCGCCGTCGATCTTCGCCGATTCGATCATCTCGTCCGGAACCGCGGAACGAATGAAGTTCTTCATCAGGATAATCAAGAAAGGCGTCATTAAGCCGGGGTAGATCAGGACGGTATACGTATCCATCAAACCGAGATATTTGGTCATTAAGATGTACCAAGGAACAAGACCGCCTCCGAACAACGTCGTGAAATAAATGACGAAGGAGAAAAAGTTCCGATACTTGAAATCTTTGCACTGCAGCACGTATCCCGCCATCGTCATCAGGAACAAACCGAGAAGCGTACCGACGACGGTGGAGAAAACCGTTATGCCGTAGGCGCGCATGACTTGCTCGGGAAACCGGAATACCGTCCGGTAGCCGGCCCAGGAGAACTCCTTGGGAATGAGGTGGTAGCCGTCCCGGATGATAGAGTCGTTATTCGTCAGCGAAGCCGAGAGTATAAGCAGGAACGGGAACAAACACGCGACGGAGCCAAGAATAAGGATGACGATGGCGACGTAACGGAATACGAGCGTCGACTGTTCTTCTTTTATTTTCATAGATACCTCATCTCAAAACAGGGCATATTCGGAATTGATTTTCCGAATAATCCAGTTCACGGTCATGATAAGAACGAATCCGAAGATCGATTGGTACACCCCGGCCGCCGTAGCCAGACCGACGTCGAAGGTCACCTTGAGCGAGCGGAAAACGTAAGTGTCGAGAATGTCCGTCGTATCGTAGAGAAGTCCGTTGTTGCCGATCATCTGGTAGAACAGCTCGAACTGCCCTTTCATAATGCTGCCGAGCGCGAATAACAGCAGGACGACGAACGTCGTTTTTAACATCGGGATCGTAATGTTCCATATGCGCTGGAAAATGTTCGCCCCATCGATCTTGGCCGCTTCGTAGTATTCGTCGCTGATCCCGGTGATAGCCGCCAAGTAGATGACCATGCTGTAGCCGAGGTGTTTCCACAAGTAGAAGATGATGATCAAGAAAATCCATGCTCCGGGTTTGCTGTAGATGTCTACCGGTTGCGCTCCCAAGCCCTTCAGAACCGTGTTTAGGAAGCCGCGCTCATAGTTGAACATGTTGTAAACGATGACGCTAAGTATGACGAACGAGATGAAATAAGGCAGGAATAAGACCGATTGCGTAATTTTCTTGAACCATTTGCCCTGGAGCTCGCTGACTAAGATCGCCAGGAAGATGGCTAGGACATTGCCGAGCAAGATGAAGGCGGCATTATAGCCTAGCGTGTTGAGGGTAAGCTGGACAAGCTTGCCCGACTTCCATAGAAATTCGAAGTTTTGCAGTCCGACGAACGGCGAATTGAACAAGCTGGAGTTGAAATCGAACTGAACGAACGCGTAGTAGATGCCGACCATCGGCGTATAGGAATTAATGAGGAAAAAAGCGATCGTCGGGAAAAGCATCAGGAATAAAATACGGTTCGTGACGAGCTCGTGCAGCAATCCCCTCTTTTTATTCGCGTTAATGGCGCTATTCGTCTTTATCGCGGTATTCGTCGTTACGGCCATGCGGCGACCTCCTTCTGTGTATGCCCCGCGTCTCGGCGACCGGGATACAATCAGCATATCGGAGGGTTGGGACGCTTCCTAGTGAACAATGAAGACAACCGTGAAGTATTGCGCTTTCGGGGATTGGAGGATGCTGACTTTCGTGAAAAGTGGAGGGTGAACAAAGGCTTAGTGGGTGTAGTATGTTGCTTTCGGGGGTGAGGCGTGGACAGCCAAAACGAGCTACTCTGCCCGAAACGCTGTTGAGCCGCAACCGAAAGGAATCAATGAAAAAGGCGGCTCCGAATTCGGAGCCGCCCTTGCCACTATTCGTCCTCTTTAATAGGCACTTTGTTATATCGGCCGTCGACTTCGTCCGCCATCGAACGATACAGCTTCGTTTCTTCGACGATCGGATCCTTCTTCGTCTGCACGCGGATTTCCCACTTCGGTAGCAATCGTTTGACGGCTTCTTCTTCGGATTGTTCGCTCGAACCGTCAGCGTTCTCCCCCGCCAAACTGCGAGCCAGCAGCTCTTCTGCTTCTTTACGCTCCAATGTCAACGCCTCCGTCACCTATAAAGTCAGTTTCTAGGATGGACGAATATTCGCGATCTCATGTACCCGAAGCCGCTTTGAGCTCCGCAACGAGCGCATCATGCACTAGTCCGTTACTGGCAACGACGTTGCGTACGCCCAAGTGATATGGCTCTCCGCCGATATCCGACATGCGGCCTCCCGCTTCTTCGACGAGTAACGAACCCGCCGCGATATCCCATGAGCTTAAGTTATACTCCCAGAATCCGCTTAACCGTCCCGCCGCCACGTAAGCCAAATGCAAAGCCGCCGAACCGGCGACTCGAAGGTTGCGAACCTGCGGAGCCAATGCTTGAATGCTCTTAAGGTTCGCTGGCAATGCAACGTGCTGATCGGCCGGGAATCCAGTTGCCAGCAAGCTTTGATTCAGCGCATTTTCCGGAGATGCCTTCATCTTGCGCCCGTGAACGTAAGCGCCCTTGCCCCTTTCCGCCACGAACAGCTCGTCCCGCGACGGATCGTACACGACGCCGACGATGACTTGTCCACGGTGAGCTAGCGCGATCGACACCGAGTAGAACGGGAATCCGTGCACGTAATTCGTAGTACCGTCCACGGGATCGACGATCCACAAATATTCAGCCTCGCTCTTCTCCTTCAAAGCTCTTGCCGAAGCTTCCGGACCGGGCTCCACGCCTTCTTCGCCTAAGAAAGAATGGGTCGGAAAGTGAGTCCCGATCAGATTTCGAATCATCCGCTCGGCACCCTTGTCCACTTCCGTAACGAGATCATGCATCGAATATTTCGTATCCAATTGAGTGATATTACCCAATTTGCTCTTAATCCATTCGCCGGCCTTGGCCGCGCAGTTAACGGCTACCGCCGTAAAGCTCTTGCCGCCGATTACGCTTTCCGGCTGGTTGGCTTCCATGGTCATCCCTCTAATCTTTGAAATCGGTTCCAACGACGTTGTCGTTATTCTCTTATTCTATACGAAAACGCAATCAAACGGTTGCGGCAAACGCACAAAAGACCGCCACTGGAGCAAAAAAGCCTTTTGCCCATCCTGCGGAAGGGGCAAAGGCTCACTCGCGTCAACGCTTACCATGCAACTTGATTGGTTATTAACCGACGATATTATACCCGTTGTCCACATGCAACACTTCGCCCGTAATTCCGCGCGCCCAAGGGCTCATGAGAAACATCGCCGTGTCGCCGACATCGGACGCTTCGGTGTTGCGGCGAAGAGGTGCTTTCTCTTCCACATGCTTCAATATCGTATTGAAGCCCGCGATGCCTTTGGCCGCCAGCGTTCGGATTGGACCGGCGGAAATCGCGTTCACGCGAATATCTTGCGGGCCTAGGTCGCTTGCCAAGTAGCGAACGGAAGCTTCCAGTGCAGCTTTGGCAACGCCCATGACGTTATAGTTCTGGAGCGTGCGTTCCGCGCCGAGATATGTCAGCGTGACGATGCTTCCGCCTTCCGTCATCAATGGATACAGCCTCTGCGCCACGGCCGTCAGCGAATACACGCTCACGTCGTGCGCCAGTGCGAATCCCGCACGCGAAGTATTCACGTACATTCCGTCCAATTCCTCCGCCTTGGCGAAAGCGATACAATGGGCTAATCCGTGCAGCGTGCCGACTTCTTCTTTCAATCGTACGGCTAACGCCTCGATATCCTCGTCCGAAGAAACGTTGCACTGCAAAGTTAAAGATCCCTCTATCGTATTAGCCAGCTTTTGCACGCGCTCCTCGACCCGTTCGTTCTCGTATGTAAACACGAGCCGCGCTCCTTGGGACGCAAGCGATTGCGCGATGGCCCATGCGATGCTGCGCTCGTTGGCAACGCCCATGACCACGATGTTCTTTCCTTCCAGCAATCCGTTCATTCCGTGGAAATCCCCCTCGTCACAAGTAAGGATGCCGTTAAGAGAAGTCGAATCCTAGAGGTTGGCAACACCCTTCCATGTCCAACGTAACTTATTTCCACAGCGATTGCAACAGCGAATTAAGCCAAGCTCCGCTTGCATGTACGCGTTTTCAGGACAGAACTTCCATGCTGCCTCCATCGATGATTCGGATCGGTTCTCCAGCCTCTTCCAACGCCCGGAAATCGTCCATAAGCTGCAGCAATGCCCCGTCTTTTCTCTTCGCCTCGATCATGACGTCGATTGCGGGAGTCGATCCGGCAATTTCCATTAGAAAACGAAAGAGCGGTTCGATCTCGACGTTGTCTGCGTGCCCCCGGGGATCGGATTCGCTCTTCGGACTAGACGCGTGGATCTTGGGCGGCAACAACAACGGAGTGTTCGCGTGTTGCACGTTCCAGGCAAAGTCGTTCCAAGTACGCAGAATTCTCGGCCATAGGTCGGCAGCCTTTTCGTTGCCGGGATTAACCGCATGATGATGGATGTCCAGAACCATCGGGGTGCCGACTGCTTCCGCGATTTCGAGCGTTTCCAAGGCGGTAAACGTTTTGTCATCGTTCTCCAACGTAATTCGGCTCGTAATTCTCGGTTCGATCGCGCGAAATTGTTCGATGAATCTGCGGCTGGATGTCGGCTTGTCCCCGTAACTGCCCCCCACGTGAATATTGTTCGTGGCGCGCCCGTCCAGTCCCATCGCTTCGAGCATTCTCACATGGTATTTAAGATCGTTAATCGATTTGCGCAGCACATCTTCCCGAGGGGTGCTTATTACCGTAAAATGATCCGGATGGAAAGAAACCCTCATGTTGTGATCGCGTGAGAACGCGCCGACTTCCGCGAACGAAGGGGCCAGGATGGGAAAAGGATCCCAATCGGCCAACTCCTCGTGGGTGGCGAGAGGAATCAATTTCGAAGTCATCCGGTATACATGCACGCCGAGGTAGCGATTGTGCTTCAGCAAACGCAGCGTATTATGTAAATTTTCCTCGGCGATTCGTTCGAGCCGTCTCAGCCCCGCCTCGCGGTCCTGCAGCTTGGAAAAGCTGGCCATCGTCATCGTCTTCGAGGGAGAAGCTTTCTCCAGTTCGACGGACATCGCTACGTATCCGAATCGTACGATCATGCTCGTTCCACCGCCCACGGTTTTGTGTTCCTACGGGTTTAGGATTGCTCCCCGAAGAACATTTCATGTGCGAGCGAAGTCTGGACCCTTGCTTCCTCTTCCGTTAAGCGCCGAACGAGCTCCATCTCCACCTGCGTCACTTCTTCGCCTTGGAAGTTGATCTCGGCAATGGACGCGACGATCCGAACGATCGCGACCGCTTGATTGTCCGGAGCATACGCGATTACTTTCTGTCCCGTCGGGAATACCCGGAACTGTTTTTTGACCATTTTCCCCCGACCGTACTCGAGTAGCTCGTACAATTCTTGCTCCGACTTGAATTTGCAGACCGAATTGAACTCCGTTTGAAAGCCCATGCGATTCCACCTTCCCTTTCCTGCCGCTGGCGCAGCTTATAAGTTTCATTATAACCTTCCGACCGGAGCTACGGAAAGACGACCTAATCCACACCCCTTGCCTCTTCCATCCCTTATCTTATCCACGCGCTCAACCCGCCGTAAGACTGTCCACACTCCGAATGCAATTCCGATCGTTATCCACATGGTGATAAGTTCGAAAATGTGCTTAAACGGGCATTTGTTCACATTTGGCTGTGGGTTGACGCTTGTTTTTGGGGACTACCTTCATTCGATCCGACTCGGTGACGGGATGGGTTGCCTCCGAACTTTTTCGATGTTGGGGATAAAGGAAATCCATAATCGAATATGCACAATTAATGACATTTCCATCCATATGATGTACAATCACAGCATATCGCGAGTGAAGCACACCGCCACTTATCCCCCTTTCGGGGATCGGGGCGGTTATTTTTTTGTAGGAGGTTGTTGATAACCGATGAGCCAGTTTGAGTTAGCCTACCGCGTATGGCTGGACAAGCATATTGCCGAAAGCCGCGGCGAGCGCCGTCGCAGAATTAAAGAGCGCCACGGATTCGGAGAAAAAAGTTTGCTTGAGCACGCTTGGTGGCCCGTTATCGGAAACTTGGACGACATATGCCCGGAATACGAATTCGTCGATTCCGAAGGTAACCACGTCTTTATGGACTTCGCCTACATCCGACTCCCCAAACCGACCTGCCTCGAATCCGACAGCTTCGGTACGCATGCCCGGGATGCCGATCGATGGACGTTCTCTCGAGGGCTCGACCGCCAGAACGAAATCGCCCTAGCAGGCTGGAACGTGCTGCGATTCTCGATCGACAAACTAAAAGAAAACCCCGAAGCCTGCCGCAAGCACCTTCGGACGATGTTAACGAATTGGTATGGAAGCGACGAAGCGCATGTTCTCGAGCTTAATTTGTATCAACGGGAAATCTTGCGGTTGGCTACTCGTTCGTCCGAGCCGGTTACCGTAGATACCGTTCGTCAGGTTCTTGGACGTAGCGATAGATTCGCTCGCGAACAACTCCATCAGATGGTTGAAAACCGGATACTTGAGCCAGCGAGCGGACATCAACGGATTCGAAGTTACCGACTTAGACGGGACGCGAGATAGCGGAACCCTGTTCCGCTATTGAGGCCGTCCCTGCCCTTGGGCGCGAAATCCATGCCCTTGGACGCGAAATAGCGGAACCCTGTTCCGCTATTGAGGCTGTCCGTGCCCTTGGACGCGAGATAGCGGAACCCTGTTCCGCTATTGGGGCCGTTCGTGCCCTTGGGCGCGAGATAGCGGAACCCTGTTCCGCTATTGAGGCCGTCCCTGCCCTTGGGCGCGAAATAGCGGAACCCTGTTCCGCTATTGGGGCCGTCCATGCCCTTGGACGCGAGATAGCGGAACCCTGTTCCGCTATTGGGGCTGTCCGTGCCCTCGGACGCGAAATAGCGGAAACCTGTTCCGCTATTGGGGCCGTTCGTTCCCTTGGACGCGAAATAGCGGAACTCTGTTCCGCTATTGGGGCTGTCCGTGCCCTTGGACGCGAAATAGCGGAACCCTGTTCCGCTATTGGGGCCGTTCGTTCCCTTGGGGGCGAGATAGCGGAACCCTTTTCCGCTATTGGGGCTGTCCGTGCCCTTGGACGCGAGATAGCGGAACCCTGTTCCGCTATTGGGGCCGTTCGTGCCCTTGGGCGCGAGATAGCGGAACCCTGTTCCGCTATTAGGGCCGTTCGTGCCCTTGGACGCGAGATAGCGGAACCCTTTTCCGCTATTGGGGCCGTTCGTGCCCTTGGGCGCGAGATAGCGGAACCCTGTTCCGCTATTGGGGCCGTTCGTGCCCTTGAGCGCGAAATAGCGGAACCCTGTTCCGCTATTGGGGCTGTCCGTGCCCTTGGACGCGAAATAGCGGAACCCTGTTCCGCTATTGGGGCCGTTCGTGCCCTTGGACGCGAAATAGCGGAACCCTGTTCCGCTATTGGGGCTGTCCGTGCCCTTGGTCGCGAAATAGCGGAACCCTGTTCCGCTATTGGGGCTGTCCGTGCCCTTGGACGCGAAATAGCGGAAACCTGTTCCGCTATTCCTCAGGCTACCCACGCCTCAAACATTCTGCAAGTGAAGTTACTCTCCCCCGCCGTAGTCGATCGATTGGCGTTCCGCGTGGCGCTCGATGGCAAGTTGGATCAAGGTGTCCAGCAACTCGCGGTAAGAGACGCCGGATTCCTTCCACATGAGCGGGTACATGCTGTACGGGGTGAAACCCGGCAACGTGTTCACCTCGTTGATGAACAGCGCTCCGTCGCTGCGGCGCATGAAGAAGTCCGCGCGGCATAAGCCGGATCCGTCGATCGCGAGGAAGGCCTGCAACGCCATCGCGCGTACGGATTCCGCCGTTTCCGCCGGAATTTCCGCCGGAATGACCATCACCGACTTACCGTCGGTATACTTCGCTTTATAGTCGTAGAATTCATTCGAGCTGCATACTTCCCCCGGCACCGAAGCGCGCGGGTCGTCGTTCCCGAGCACGCTGACCTCGATCTCGCGGGCATCGACGAACTCTTCGACAATGACCTTGCGGTCGTACCGCAGAGCTTCCTCTATGGCCGTCACCAACTCTTCGCGGTTGCGCGCCTTCGACACGCCTACGCTGGATCCAAGGTTAGCCGGCTTCACGAAGCTCGGATACCCGAGCTCTTCCACGCTCCGCAAGCAAGCCTCGCGGTCCTTATTCCATTGATAACGAACGAAATGCCGGTAGCCCACTTGCGGCAATCCCGCTTGCGCGAACATCGTTTTCATCGCGACCTTGTCCATTCCGACGGAGGATGCGAGCACGCCCGCTCCCACGTACGGTAGTCCGGCCATCTCGAATAACCCTTGTATCGTTCCGTCTTCCCCGAAGGTTCCGTGAAGAAGCGGCAACATGACATCGATAGCTTTGCCGTCGTTCGCAGGCTCGCCGTCGGTTAGCACGTTCTCCGACATCCCTTGGAGAACAGGCAAAAGTGCGTTGCTGACTAGCCCCGCATCTGCGCCGGCATCGCCAACCGCTCCCGTATCGTCCCCTGCCCCTGCTCCACCTTGAGAGAATTGCAGTTCCGCAACCGCCGCGGGCGGCGCGCTAAGCAATGGCCCGGATCTCCATTGACCCTTGGGCGTAATATAGAAAGGAATAAGTTCATATCGTTCGTAATCAAACGCCTTCAACACGGCCAGCGCCGTCTGCAACGAGACTTGATGCTCGCCAGAGCGGCCGCCGTACACGAGTCCGACGCGTATTTTGTTCCCCATATTGTCGTTTACCTCCGGCTTAATCGACATTCAAAACTCATCGGCGATATGGTAAAAGTGGTACCGGGTTTTCTCCGTCCAAGCGTACGAATCCTTGTAGTCCCAATACCGATGTCGGCTGCTTACCGTATTCGCATTCACGAGCGGCATGCCTTCCGGGGTAATTGCGGTAACGATCACGTTATGTCCGACGCGGCCGTTGCCATCCCAATCATAACAAATGACGTCGCCCAGCTTTAACGCTTCAGGCCCGGAAACGGCATGCGCCCGAAGCCCTAACGCGCGTGGATTGCCCAAATAATGTTGCAAACTATTCGCGACCGCCCAACTGAAGCTCCAATTTTCATTGTTGCCGGAATAACCTTTATACCACCAGCCCGATGGCCTTCTCCCAGTATAATTCATAGGCGCTCCGCCTGCAAAGAGACACTGGGACACGTAGTTCGTGCAATTGACCTCGAATTTCTCGTAGCCCGGGTTCGGTTCGTTCCACCATCTCTCGGCGTATGCGACCGTTTCTTCCCGAAAATAAGGAATACCCCTGCGCGTGATTCCCTGCCCGTAACCTGCTCCGTAACCCGCTCCGTAACCGCCTCCGTAGCCGTTTAAGCCATATCCGCCTTCACCGCTAATGTCCCCGTAATTCGAATAGCGATCGTTCGCCGAACCTCCCGAATACACTTTGGACTTAAACCCGTATAAGGCTTGCGGGTTAATATACGGCATGGAGGGTACGGCCGTCTTTTTTTCTCCGTCCCATGGATCATGCACTTCATCCTCATCGAACGGATAAGCGTCCGCTGATCTCTCGATGCCCAGCGGCTTCACCGTATCCAGAAGCCAGCCTTTCCCGTATCGCACGAATCGAAGCCGCTCGCGTTCTACCCTCTCCTCCATCCACGGTTGCTTGCGTTGCTCCATGGAACGCACGAGATGAATGGACACGTCGGCGACGACTTCTCCCTTGCTCTCGTTAAATTTCTCGATGCGCGCGCGCATCTCGCTGCGGATGGACCTCATCGTTCCCTTCGCTTCCCGCTGCGCCGTCAATTGAAGCCGCCGGGCAAGCCGGTCGCGGTGTTCCCTGTCGGTAATATCGCGCAGCTTGCGGGCATCCGTATTCAAGGCCGCTTCATTAATAATGCTGACGTATTCGTACAAAGCTTGCTTCCAATCCGATTCCTCGCTTGGCACCAAGCATCCCTCCTCCATGCGACTTCGCAGACGGCGCCGGATCGCGCCATTTCATTTTATGATCGCAAATCTCATTCCATGCTCTCCCATACCGGGGATATGCTCAACGAAGAGTAATGGAATAAGTCACGAGGCGAATGAAACCTCGGTCGCTTGCGGCATGCTAACGGAATGAGTTTTGCGGATTTCCCCTTTGAAATGGACCGATATCCCCTCTAAACGTCTTTACGGCGCCTCGACAAGGGAGTATACTTAAGCCAAAGAGTATTTTTGAAATCGCGTTTCACTCAGTGAAACTCATTCTCAATGAGAAGGATTCATAGGTATCGGTTTCCAGTTACCTTTCATTCGCAATCATCGAGGCCGACAGTCAAAAATACGGCAGATTCAAATCTAGGAGGTCATACACTTGTCCAAATTGCCTTATCAAGTCGCGCAGGACCTGCAGTCTTCCGGCCAAACGTATCGCTACTACCGTCTTCAAGCTCTAGAAGAGCAAGGCCTGGGTCCCGTATCCAAGCTCCCGTTCTCCATTAAAGTGTTGCTCGAAGCGGCCATTCGCCAATTCGACGGACGCGGAATTACGGAAGAGCACGTCAAGCAACTCGCGACATGGACGCAAGGTCGCGAAGACAAAGAAATTCCGTTCATCCCGGCTCGTATCGTGCTTCAAGACTTTACCGGCGTTCCGGTCGTCGTCGACTTGGCCGCCATGCGCGAAACCGTAAAACAAGCGGGCGGAGATCCGAAACAGATCAATCCTCTCGTACCCGTCGATCTCGTTATCGACCACTCCGTCATGGTCGACGCTTTCGGCACGCCGGACGCGTTGCAGTACAACATGGACGTCGAATTCGAACGCAACGAAGAGCGCTATCGTTTCCTTCGTTGGGCGCAAACGGCATTCAACAACTTCCGTGCCGTTCCTCCGGCTACGGGTATCGTTCACCAAGTCAACTTGGAGTACCTCGCATCGGTTGCCGCCACCAAAACGAAAGACGGCGTAACCGAAGTGTATCCGGATTCCCTCGTCGGAACCGATTCGCATACGACGATGATCAATGGTCTCGGCGTAGTCGGATGGGGCGTCGGCGGTATCGAAGCCGAAGCCGGAATGCTAGGACAGCCGCTTTACTTCGTAATGCCTGAAGTCGTCGGCTTCAAACTGAGCGGCAAACTGGCGGAAGGCGCGACGGCAACTGACCTTGCGCTTACCGTAACGCAAATCCTTCGCAAAAAAGGCGTCGTCGGCAAATTCGTCGAATTTTTCGGCTCCGGTCTTTCCAATATCAGCCTAGCCGACCGCGCTACGGTCGCGAACATGGCTCCTGAATACGGCGCTACGGTCGGTTTCTTCCCGGTCGATAGCGAAACGTTGAACTACCTGAGACTTACGGGCCGCGAAGAAAGCCAAATCGACCTCGTCGAAGCTTACTACAAAGCGCAAGACATGTTCCGTACGGACGAAACTCCGGATCCGGTCTTCACCGAAGTCATCGAGCTCGATTTGTCCACGATCGTTCCAAGCTTGGCGGGTCCTAAGCGTCCTCAAGACCGCGTTGAATTGACGGCAATGAAACAATCGTTCAACGAAAGCATCCGCACGCCGATCGAAAAAGGCGGCTTCGGCTTGTCCGACGCGCAAATCGATCAATCGGTCGAAGTGAAGCATCCGAACGGCCAGCAAACTCGTCTCGGTACGGGCGCTGTCGTCATCGCGGCGATCACGAGCTGTACGAACACTTCCAACCCGAGCGTTATGATCGGTGCGGGCCTCGTCGCTAAGAAAGCCGTAGAACGCGGCCTGAAAAAGCCGGCTTACGTGAAGAGCTCCCTGACTCCGGGATCCCTCGTCGTAACCGACTACCTGAACAACGCGGGATTGCTACCTTACCTCGAGAAGCTCGGCTTCTATGTCGCCGGTTACGGCTGCGCGACTTGTATCGGTAACTCCGGTCCGTTGCCGGACGAAGTCAGCGCCGCGATCGCCGATAACGATCTTGCCGTTGCCGCCGTTCTGTCCGGTAACCGTAACTTCGAAGGCCGCGTACATGCCCAAGTCAAAGCGAACTACTTGGCTTCGCCGC
Organism: Cohnella endophytica; assembly: GCF_003628305.1. Taxonomy (GTDB): domain Bacteria; phylum Bacillota; class Bacilli; order Paenibacillales; family Paenibacillaceae; genus Cohnella; species Cohnella endophytica. The sequence goes on from NZ_RBZM01000009.1 coordinate 90,598, forward strand.
CGCTCGTCGTCGCTTACGCGCTTGCCGGAACGGTCAACATCGACCTGACGAGCGAGCCGATCGGATACGATGCCGACAACAAACCGGTATACCTGAAAGACATCTGGCCGACGAACGAGGAGATTCAACAAGCGGTTGCCGCTTCCCTGTCTCCGGATATGTTCCGTGCCAAATACAAAAACGTGTTCACCCAAAACGAACAATGGAACAAAATTCCAGTTCCGGAAGGCGAGCTGTACGAGTGGGACGACAAATCGACCTACATCGCGAATCCGCCGTTCTTCAAGGATCTGGCGCCGCAACCGGGCGATATTTCCGATATCAAGAACGCTCGCGTAATGGCTCTGTTGGGCGATTCCGTAACGACCGACCACATCTCTCCTGCCGGTAACATCAAAGCCGATAGCCCAGCGGGTAAATATTTGATGGAGCACGGCGTGAAAAAAGAAGACTTCAACTCGTACGGTTCCCGTCGCGGACACCACGAAGTCATGATGAGAGGAACGTTCGCGAACATCCGTATCCGGAACCAAGTGGCTCCAGGCACGGAAGGCGGCGTAACGACTTACCTCCCTACCGACGAAGTCATGTCCATCTACGACGCTTCGATGAAATACCAAGATAGCGGCACGAACCTGATCGTTATCGCCGGCAAAGAATACGGCACGGGCAGCTCCCGCGACTGGGCGGCCAAAGGTACTTTCTTGCTTGGCGTCAAAGCCGTAATCGCGGAAAGCTTCGAGCGGATTCACCGTTCCAACCTCGTAGGCATGGGCGTGCTTCCGTTGCAATTCCCGACCGGCCAAGGCTGGAAAACGCTCGGCATCACGGGTCGCGAAACGTTCGAGATCACCGGCTTGTCCAACGACGTTACGCCAGGACAGACGGTTACCGTTACTGCGAAACGCGAAGACGGCACGACGTTCGAATTCTCGGCGATCGCTCGCCTCGACTCGATGGTCGACGTCGACTACTACCGCAACAGCGGTATTCTGCAGACGGTGCTTCGCCAGATGATCGCCGCTCAATAATCGGCTACTAATGGCTCTTAAGCCCTCATCTCCGGATGAGGGCTTTTTGCTATTTTGCGCGACGGTTTTGTTTCCGGGCAACTGCATAAGCTATAATAAAGCTACGAAATTATCGCGATACATACGCATAACTGGAGGTTTGCCCGGATGGCCGTAATGAAAAAATCTTGGATGCGCCGACACTGGCTGACCCTCCTCTCCGGAGTTCTCGTCGTTCTCTTCGTAGCCGCTTACTTGAAACCGTGGCCTTACATGCTTTACGGACCCGGTTCGGCCGAACCCGTTCATCCCAGGGTAGAAACCGGCCATAAGCTCGAAGAGAAAGGCCAATTGCTCTTCACGACCGTCTCCACCTATTCGAATCCGAATATTTTCTCCATCATCTATGCCCGGATCAGCAAACGCATGGACGTGAAGCCCGAAAGCGAGGCCACGGGCGGCGCTACGAACATGGAGGCTTATCGCAACCTGCTCGCTTGGATGCGCGACAGTTCGGAAGCAAACGCGCTTCTCGCGGCCTATACGGCCATGAAGAAGCCGATCGACGTTCAGGAACAAGGCGTCATCGTCTATGCCTTGCTCCCCGAGTCCAAAGCCCGCGAAGGCGGTCTGCAAGAAGGCGATATCATTAACGCGGTGGATGGCACGGCGGCGAAGACGGTTACGGAGCTATCCGGATTTCTCCAAAATAAAAAAGCCGGAGACAAAGTTACCGTATCGGGGACGAGAGGCGAGAAGACGTTCAAAGCAACGGTCGAGTTGATCAAGATGCCTTCCGGCGACCGAATCGGAATCGGCTTCCAGAACGAAACCGTGCTGAAGGTCACGGCGCCCGATCCGGTCAAATTCGACTTCGCCGATACGGGCGGTCCTTCCGCGGGTCTCATGATGACGCTCGAAATCATCGCCCAACTGAACGGAGAGGATTTGACGAGAGGCTATAACATCGCCGGCACGGGTACGATCAGCGCGGACGGCACCGTCGGGCTCATCGGCGGCATCAACTACAAGCTGATGGCCGCGGACCGGGAGAAAGCGGATTACTTCCTCGTTCCCTACAACGCGAAGAACTCGTCCAATTGGGATCTTGCCCAGAAGACGGTTAAGGATCTTAAGCTTAAGCCCAAGCTCGTCAAAGTATCCACGCTCCAGGAAGCGCTCGACTTCCTTCGCAAGCTGGATCCGAAAGCCTAAAGTCAAAGGGAGCTTCCGATTACGGAAGCTCCCTTTTTGTGCCTTATTACCGTTTATCCCAACAGCGCGCCCATGCGATGCGCGGATTCGATAATCGCGGGCGCGTATTCGTGCATCCGATCGGGCGTCAGCCGATTGGACGGGCCGGATACCGCCAGCGCGGCGACTAGCTTGCCGGACCGGTTGAAGATGGGAGCCGCCACCGCTGCCGCTCCGGGTTCCCTCTCCTCGAAGCTCGTCGCGTAGCCCGTCGACACGATCTCGTCGAGCTGTTTGGCGAAAGTTTGAAGGTCTAATTGAGCCGGCCAGGACGGATCCGCAAGAACGGTTTCCCTGTCGCCGTCGTTCGCGAATGCGAGCAGCACCTTGCTGGAAGCGCCGACCGACAGCGGTAACCGAGCGCCGACCGTGGCGACTCTCCGAATGGCTTGCATGCTTTGCACGGCCTGTATTCTAACGCGTTCCGAACGATCCCTCACGTATAGGCTGATCGTCTCGCTAATCTCATCCCTAAGCTTCTCCATCTCCGGAAGAAGAACGACGGAAGGATCATCCGAACGGAAAAGATGCGCGGACAGCTCAAGCACGCTTAATCCCAGCCGATATTTGTCGGTCGCCGCATCGCGGGTCACGAATCCCTTATCTTCCAAAGTCGCCAATAAGCGATGCACGGTACTTTTGTGCAAGCCGACGCGGCCCGCGATTTCCGTTAGTCCCCACTCGTGTCTGGAAGCAAAACAAAGGAGTACGTCCAGTGCTCGCTCGACCGCTCTTACCGTTCGTTTTTCCTCTTCCATCGTCGTCTGCCTCCCTATTTAAAATGTTTCACCCTATGAAACGCTGTTACACACAGTATAACGCAATCCCTTCTATTCGTAAATATTGGAAGCGCTTTATTACAATTTCGTTACACGGGATTTACAAGTCGCTCCGGCTCATTGACGCTCTAGGTCTATCGATCTACGATGAATCTACAACTCACGTAGCTTCTACCAAAAGCGAGGCGATTCCCCATGACGACGATGACGACGCCACTTCCGCTAGCGGGCTCCGGCAATGCGATGCCGGCTCCCGTCCTGCCTTCTTCGCGCAGGGGAATTCGCAGGCTCCTACGAACCGCCCTCCAACTCTTCTATACTCTCATTGCGCTTTCGTCGATTATATTCGTCGCATTGCACGCTTACCTAGCATGGACGCTGTCCCATCCTCCCGTCGCGACTTTCGGTTCGAATCCGATGCTTGCCAAAAGTTTGCCCTATTCGGACGTTACTTTCCCCAGCGCGGACAATAAGACGCAAGTAGACGGCTGGTGGATTCCCTCGACCGCGAGCCGCAGCACGGTCGTCCTGAGCCACGGTTACGGAGCGAACCGGGAAGAGCTCTGGGTTCCGATGTACGATTTGGCCGAGCGGCTTCATAACGAGAACTACAACGTCCTCATGTTCGACTACGGTTTCGCCAGTACTAAGCATTCCACCCCGGCGACCGGAGGCATCATTGAATCCCAGCAACTGATCGGAGCGATTCAATATGCACGCGGTCAAGGCAGCGACGAATTGATCGTTTGGGGTTTCTCGATGGGTGCGGGAACCGCTCTTCAAGCAGCGCTGCTCGGAGTGCCCGTCGACGCGATGATCCTTGACAGCACGTTTATTCCCGATTCCGATACGATATACGGCAATATTCTCAATTGGGTCCATATTCCCAAGTATCCTTCCTTAACGCTAGTCGAATTATTTTTCCCGCTCATGAGCGGGGTTCGCCTTGAACAAATCCCGTCAACCCGGATTCAAGATACGGCTTATGACTTCCCTTTATTGCTCATTCACGGTACGGCCGACGACAAAGCGCCGACTTCGATATCCGAGCATATCGCCAAATCCCAGAAAAATGCCTTGTCTCAGCTATGGGTCGTACCCGGAGCCATCCACGAGATGATCTACCGCACGCATACCGCCGAGTATGTGCAGCGTACGGATTCCTTCCTGAAACAAGTGCATGCGGGAGCGTTGGCCAAAGCCCATTCCTCGGATACCGCTCAAGCGTCTAACAGCGCTTAACGATAAGCGAGTTTCACGTTGCCCTTTCCGTCATCCCGTCATGATTCCGCCTCCTCGGGCATACGCTAAGTACGAGGGTTACTTCGTCTGAAGCGATATCGGGGAGGTTTTTCGTCATGCGCTCGGTTCAAGGAAATATTGCGCCCGCTCGTTTGTTGGAGGAAATCGCATTGTGGAAAACGCAAGAGCAAGAACACGCGACCGTCATTCGGTCGGTCATCCCTGAACTCGAGCCGGAATACGGGCAATGGCTGTCGGCATGGGAGAGCGTCTTCTCGCATACGAGGCAAGTCGCGCAGAACATGCAAGGAGCCATCGAAGGGGAACCAGCCCTCGCCCAATCGCCGGAATATGCGGCATGGTTGCCTCAACTGCTCGATGAATCCCTCTATCAATCGAGGGAATTCGGCAGGCAATTGCAATTGTTACCCGAGCGTAGTCTAGCGATTCGGCAACTGCAGGATAAGTCCTTGGCATTGGCTTCCCTGAACCGACAGTCCGAGTTCAGCAACGGCGTGATGGCGCAGCTCGAACAATCCGGAGCGATTCAATGGTCCGCGCCAAGGAATTCGGAAGATGAATATCCCGAGGGCTTCGGCGGTCCGGAGCCTGCCGACGACAGTCTGAACACCCGGCCGAACCACGATACGCCTCTCGAGGAGAGACCGAACGTCACCTGGTCGACGCCTTTGGACGGATTCGGCCAGGGCATGGACCCTGCGGTCGGCAATCCCGTCCCGATCGGAGGCCATACGCTCCCCCCGCTCCCCTACGCTTACAAAGCATTAGAGCCCTACATCGACGAGAAAACGATGAGGATCCATCACGATATCCATCATAAGAGCTATGTCGACGGATTGAACAAAGCCGAGCTTAAGCTCGACGAGGCCCGCAAGACCGGCGATTTCGATTTGGTAAAGCATTGGGAAAGGGAACTTGCTTTTAACGGCGCAGGACACTATCTGCATACGTTATTCTGGGACGTTATGTCGCCACGAGGCGGAGGCAAACCCAAAGGAGCGCTCCTGGACGAGATTACGCGCAGCTTCGGAAGCTACGACGCGTTCAAGAAACAGTTTTCGGAAGCCGCGGGTAAAGTGGAAGGCGGGGGTTGGGCCATTCTCGTCTGGAGCCCTCGCAGTCATCGGCTTGAAATTCTAACCGCGGAGAAGCATCAGAATTTGTCTCAATGGGATGTTGTCCCCCTTCTGCCTCTCGACGTATGGGAGCACGCTTATTATCTGAAGCATCAGAACGATCGCCCCGCCTATGTCAAAGATTGGTGGAACGTCGTCAATTGGCCTTATGTCGAGGATCGGTTCGCCAAAGCAAGGACGTTGCAATGGATCCCTTTCTAGAAAACGCCAAAAGCCCCTTACCGACCTTTGTTAAGGCCGGTAAGGGGCTTATTTCGTTCACCTGCAACTTAGTCCTTACAGGCTCCAGTCCAGCTTCACTTCGCCGCCCTTGCGGGACGACTCGTAGATCGCATCGATGATCAAGTTGCTGCGCAAGCCCGTTTCCGCGGACGTCCATGGGGTCGCGCCCGTGCGAACGCAGTCGAGGAAATGGCGGCTAAGGCGTACGCGCGCGCCTTCGTCTTCCGCGGGCGACGTGAACGGCACTTCGATCGGTTGGTCGAAACGTTCGGTCAAGTACTTGCCTTCGTTGCCGCGCAGAACCGCGCCGCCATCGGAGCCCATCAAGTGCAGGAACGGCGCGCTGTCGGTGTCCATATGAACCGCCCAGCTTACTTCAAGCGTCAGCGACGTACCGTCTTCCATCTTGATGATCGCCGTAGCCAAATCCTCGACATCGTAGATGCCGTTCCAGTCCGGCTTGCCCCAGTCGCCGATCCCTTTTTTCTTCGGACCGAATTCCGCATAAGTCGAACCGTATACCGATACCGGCTTCGGCTCGCCCATGAGGAAGAACGCCAGATCCAGCATATGAACGCCGATATCGATCAGCGGTCCCCCGCCCGATTGTCCGTGCTGCGTGAACCACGTGCCCCATCCCGGAATGCCTTTACGGCGATACCAACCGGTTTTCGCGGTGTAGATGCGTCCGAGCTCACCGCGATCGATCTGTTCCTTCACTTGCAGGGAGAGCGGCTCCCAACGCATTTGGTGGGCGACCATGACCGTTTTGCCGGAGCGCTTCTGCGCGCGCACAATTTCTTTGGCCGCTTCGGAATCGAGACCCATAGGCTTCTCGACCAGCACATGCTTGCCATGTTCTAAAGCAAGAATCGTCAGCGGAGCGTGCGCCGAGTTCGGCACGGCTACGATGACCGCGTCCACGTCATCCCGGCGAATGAGTTCTTCCGGGGACGGACTTACGACGGGAATGCCGTATTGCGCTGCTCTCTGCTCGGCTAACGGAAGGAACGTATCCGTTACCGCGACGAATTCGCATTCGTCTTTGAGCTTGCCGAATTGTTGGAGATGTACGTTTCCGATGTTGCCTGCACCGATGAGACCGATGCGAATTTTGTTCGAGCTTGTCATAAGCCGGATTCCTCCAATGATGATGAGAATCGATACGATAGCGAATACTCTCATCTTAAATCATTAGACGATCCGCTTATCATCATCAATTTGGCTTACTTCTTATGTTCTATTGCCTTGAACTGCCGATTCGAAATCAAGAATTACCGATCGTGAATAAGGAAACCGCTCGTTGCAGATCGGCGGCCAGCACGGCAAGCGATTGCGCGGTAGCTGCCGTTTCCTGACTTGCGGCAGCCGCTTCCTCCGTCGTAGCCGAGATGCTTTCTACCGCTTCCTGCACCGTCGAAGCCTGGGCAGCCTGTTCTTCGCTGGCCGCCGCGATTTCCGTTACCTTGTTGCCCGCGTCATTGACCATTTCGGCGATTTGCTTGAACGATTCTCCGGTCTTGCGGGAGAACGTAGCGCTCTCATGGACCGCCGCTACGCTTTGCTTCGTATTCTCCTGCATCCCTTTAATGATTCCCGTGATTTGCTTCGTTGCTTCGCTGCTTCGTTCGGCAAGCTTCCGCACCTCGTCCGCGACGACGGCGAATCCCCGCCCCTGTTCTCCTGCCCTGGCCGCTTCGATCGCGGCGTTAAGCGCAAGCAGATTCGTCTGATCCGCGATATCCTCGATGACTTCGATGATGTCCCCGATTTTCTGCGAATCATCCTCTAACCGCGACATTTTACCGCTAACCTCGTTCATGCTTTCCATTGAGGAACGGATGACCTCTTCCCCATCCTTAGCTACCCGCACCGTGCTGTCCGACAACTCGGATGCCAGCTCCGTATTGCGGGCTACGGAATGAATCGCGCTGGACAGCTCGTTGAATAATTCGCTAATCGTTTGCGCCGCATCCGCCTGGTTCGAGTTGCCGGTCGCAATCTCTTCGCTGCTGGCGGAAATTTGTTGAGATGCCGCCGCAAGACTCTCGGAGTTCGCAAGAATATCTCCGACGATCCTCCGGAGATTTCTCACCATCGCGTCCACGGAGGAGGCAAGATTTCCGATCTCGTCTTTCGTCTGGATATTTACCGTCTGCGTAAGATCGCCTTCCGATACTTTCTTGACGAGCTCGACGACTCTGCGCAGAGGGTTGGCGATGATTCGCGAAATCACATAGCCGAGAAGAACGCTGAGGATAACTGCGACGACGAGTACGATCAGCGTCACGTTGCGCGATGAGCTGTATAGCTTCGCGCCCGCATCGCGAGAATTCTCCGCTTCTCCCAAGTTGTTCTGGATGAGCTTCGTGAGTAAGTCCTTGATTTTGTTCGTTATCGTTTGATACTCGTTGTCTATGACCTTCACCATTTCTTCCAATTGGCCGGCATCCTTGAGTTTGACCGCCGATTCATAAGTTTGCATATACTCTGACCAGCTCTCGTCGAACGGCTGAATCATTTCAGCGGAGCTGTCGGATAGCTTAGTTTGCCTAAAGTTCTTGATCGATTGTTCGATAATCGTCATCTGTTGCTTATAGCTTTCTTTCGTTTTCGCGATTACTTGCTCATCCTCGGACATGTATAGCTTGCGAAGGGACACTCGCATATCGTTAAATCCAATTTGAGCTTGCTGCAACGATTGGATGGCTACTAACTGATTATCGTACATGTCGTTCAGGCTGCCGTTCATCTTGCCAAGGTTGTTCATGCCGTATACGCCTACGAAAGTCATGATTACCGCGATGAGCATAAAGGAGGATATCAATTTCGTGCTCGTTTGTAAGTTATAAAACCATTTCATTATCGTTCGCCTCTTCTCTAGGTGATTAATAATAGCGGTTTAACGGATATGCGGAATCAAGCTCTTCCCATCCTGCGAATGATCCCGCCGATTTCCAGAATCAACGCGACTTTGCCGTCTCCCAGTATCGTCGCTCCGGCAATGCCTTCCGATTGCCCAACGAACGCGCCCAGCGATTTAATGACGATTTCTTGGTTGCCCAGAAGCTCGTCGACGGCGAGAGCATACCTCTTCTCCGCGCGACCGACAATGACGACCGGAACGGATTTGGATCTGGCTGTGTCGTTGGGGTACCCGAAGATGTCGTGTATCCATGCGATCGGAATGACCTGATTACGGATCGTAACGATCGGGATTCCTTTGATGTTATGTATATCTTCATGCGATAATCGAACGATCTCGGCCACGTTGCTCATCGGAATGATAAACGTTCGTCCGCCGACTCTCACCAGAAGTCCGGTAATGATCGCAAGCGTAAGCGGCAGCCTGATCTTGAACCTCGTACCTTCTCCCGCATTCGTCTCGATATCGATCCGGCCATTCATTCTCTCGATGCCGGCTCGGACGATATCCATCCCTACTCCCCTTCCGGAAATATCGCTCACCTGCGATGCGGTCGACAAGCCGGCGTGAAAAATAAGATCTACGGCCTCCTTGTCCGTGTAACGATCGGCCTCGGATTGCGATATCAGACGCTGGCTTACTGCTTTGCGCACAAGCTTGCGCGGATCGATTCCCGCACCGTCGTCCTCGACGACGATCAAAACCTGATTGTCTTCATGCGAAGCGCTGATCGTTATTTTTCCTCTTAGCGGTTTTCCTTGCGCTCTTCTCGTCTCCGGCATTTCGATGCCATGATCCACCGCATTGCGAAGCAAATGGATAAGAGGATCGCCGAGTTCTTCGATAAGCGTACGATCAAGCTCGGTGTCCTTGCCCTCCATGGATAGCTCGACGTCCTTGCCCAATGATTGCGACATATCGCGGATCATTCTTGGGAAACGGTTGAAGAGCTGCTCGATCGGAAGCATCCGCACCTTCATGACGCTTTCCTGAAGTTCGCCTATAATCCGGGTAATATGGTCCGTAATTTGCCCTAACTCCTGAAGCGAATCTTCCGTTCCGAACTTCGAGGCAAGCGAGCGCTCGACTTGCCGAACCCGAGTTTGATCGATAACCAATTCGCCAACCAGATTCATGAGCTTCTCCAGTCTATCGACGTTCACCCTGATTGACTGCACGCGCGCCTTATCTTGCAGAGGCGACGAAGCGGACGACTCGGAATCGTTCGATACCATCAAATCCGCTTCATCGTCGCGCTCTCGCTGGGCTAATGCTTCAAGTTCTACCCTGCCGCAGTCTTCGATCTCGACTTCCCCGACATCGATCCAAGCCAGTGCTCGCGATTGTATCGCTTCCGAAGTCTCGTCGCTTAGAATTAAACAACGGCAGCTTCTTTTACTTTCCTCGTCCTCCCCCTCCATGGGCCTAATGGCATCCGTCCACAACACGTTTGTAGAGCTCTCCGCCAACCACGCAAGTATAAGGTGAAATCGGGCTGTTCTCATCTCGCAATCGGGCGTCAACCCGATCCTTATCCAATAAGCGCGGTCTCCCTGCTCCAGGTGACGTACAGCATGATTAACCTCCTCTACGGACAATAGAATGTTTCCACGATCAATCCTTCGCAACTCGTTTACTTGATTCGGCCAATCGCCTGAAGCGAGCGCATCGACCAAATCATCGATCCCGGAGCTCTCGTGTTTTCTTGCAACGATCTCCGTTCGCAACTGTTTCATTCGATCTACGCATCGGAAGAACAGAGTGGCTAACTCTTGCGTCACTTCGCATTCCTGGTTTCTTACTTTCTCGAGAATATGCTCCATGTTGTGGGTCAGACGCTTCATTCGTTCGTAACCCATCACGGCGGATGAACCCTTAAGCGTGTGAGCGGCGCGGAACAACCGTTGGATCCCTTCCAGCGTCTCTTCCTTCCGTTCAAGTCGCAGTACTTCTTCCTCCATCACTCGCAGCTGCTCGTCCAACTCTTCCATGTACAGGGCTTGATATTCCGTCATGTCCAGCATCGCGTATGCCCCCTCTATTCCCGCAGCAGCACTTCGTCCATTTTAAGTATTCCTACAAGATCATCCTCGTGGATGCCGATCCCACTGAAATACGAGCCGTTTATTCCTCCCACCCAATCCGGCGGGGGCTGGATGTCGGTGAACGTCGTCACCTTGTTCACTTTATCCACGATGATGCCGACGGACTCCTCGCGGTGATTAACGACCACGATGCGAGTCGATTTCGTTGCCGCTTCGCTTTCAAGCATTAACATGCTTCTTAGGCCGATGACAGGAACGATCTTGCCTCGCAAATTAATAACTCCGTGCACGTAGGATTGGCAATTCGGAATTTCCGTAATGTCCAACATTCTGATAATTTCGTGAATTTCCGAGATAAGAATGGCGTATTTTTCGTTTCCTATGCTGAACTCGACGTATTGGTCATGCTTCGTTGTATCCATGCGATTGTCCTCTCCTGATGATAGTTCATGCTATGAATAAGGAATGCCTTTCAAAATGTCTTGAATAAATCCGCATAAGAGAGGTACATCGTATTCACGACGTCCAATAGGGAGTAGAACCGTTCCGCGAGCGACGGATCGAATTGAGTTCCCGCATTTCGTATGATTTCCTGCATCGCCTCCTCTGCCGTTTTCGTTTTTCGGTACGGTCGCGGGGAAAGCATGCTGTCGAATGCATCCACGACCGAGCAAGCTCTCGCCGTCCATGGAATATCCTCGCCGGACAAGCCTACCGGATAACCGCTGCCATCCCACCGTTCGTGGTGATGTAGCACCGTCTCGACAAGCGTCCGATCCATGCCCGGAATTTCAGTAAGCAACTCGGCTCCGGCAGAAGGATGACGTTTAATGCTCGCCCATTGTTCTTTTGTCAGCCGATCCTCGCTATCCAACACCTCGTTCGGGACAGCCAGCTTTCCCAAGTCGTGAATAAAGCAGCCCCTGACAAGATTGGAGGATCTCTCCTGATCGAGCCTTAGCGTTTCCGCCAGCTTCTCCCCCAGCCAAGCAACGCGAACGCAATGTCGGAAAGTTTCTTCATGTTTATGCCGCAATTGCTCCATCCTCCCGGATACGCCGCATCTTTCTGCGAGTATCCGGAAAAATCCATTAGCCGTGGATAAACTTCCCTCCATGTTTCGACCTACTTCCCGTTGATCTTCGTAAACGCGTTAACTGTTCGAGAAGAGCAGCCGATATATTGAAAGTTGACTGTTCGACATGTCGAACAATTACTGTTGTACGACATCTAAGAGGAGGATCAGAGGATGAAGATGAACACATTTGAGACGTATTTCGTATCTGAGCAGAGCATGGTCCTATCCGGTGAACAAAATGGAGATTTCAATGACGATCAAATCGTAGATATGTTTTTGTCGGCGTGCGGATTATCCGAGCCTTCGCAACTCAGCTACAAACGCGCGCTTTATTTTTTCCGTTCTTTCGTATCGCATCTTTTATTGAAGAATGTCACTTGGAGGGAAGTCGAGGCCTATAAACTCGGGTTGATTCGGGGGACGATAAGCCGCTCGGGCAAACCGCTCGCTCCCGCTAGCGTCTCCGCGTTAATAGCGCCCGTTAAATCGTTTTACAGATGGGGAAGCGACCCTAATGTCGGTTTATTGCCGCGAAACCCTACCAGTTCCGTTCGCTTGCCGCAAGTGAAAGTAACAAGCAAAAAACATTATTTAACGCGCAACGAAGTACAAAGTCTGTTGACTGCGCTCCAGAGGCAAAACCTGCGCAATTACTTAATCGGACTGTCTCTCGTTACGTTAGGGCTTCGGGTCTCGGAGCTTTCTAACCTTTCATGGGGAGATTTTCATACCGATCCGGCAGGGATGTCCGTTTGGTTGAATGTCGTTAACGGAAAAGGAGGAAAAACCCGCGACGTCAAGGTGCCGATGGGATTGTGGTCGATATTCGAGGATTATCGGGCGCATACGGGCAATGTTGCAGCCCCTCTTACCGAGGACAAAGCTAAAGTGTTTAAGATTACCGCAAGACAGATCGAACGAATTATTCAAGAGGCGGGTAAGATAAGCATCCTATCCAAACGACCGACCCCGCATTGGCTACGCCATACGAATGCGACATTGGCGCTCTTGAAAGGAGCAACGCTCCAACAAGTACAAGAATCGCTCGGACACACGCACATCAATACGACGCAACGCTATCTTCATACGGTGGAACAGATTAAGAAAGCGGCTCCCGACTTCGTTGAGGAAATGCTTAACGACTTCATCGCGCTCTAATTGGGGAGGATTTTGTCGAATGATTAGATCGACTCATTAAAATTGAGTTGTAAAAACCGACTTTTTAACCTAAAATTTGATTGAGCGCAAGTAAAAGCAAGCATTTAAGTATCTTTAGACATAGGTAAAATGTCGTACAACAGTAATTGTACGACTTCGTATACAGCATACTTATTCATGGCTTCGCTCTCCATATTATCATTTGCCTAATTCGACAAAAAATACCTAATATACCTGTAAAAAAAAGGCCATTCCGCGGTGATCCCAGGGAGTGGCCTTTCCTATTACCTCTTCAATAGCTCCAGAAATTCAGAACGAAGCGCCGCGCTCTGGCGGAATTGGCCCCGAACTCCCGAAGTAACCGTCTTGCTGCCCGGCTTCTTGACGCCGCGCGCGCACATGCAGAGGTGCTCGCCTTCCACGACGACCATAACGCCGTGAGGCTGAAGCACTTCCTCGAGAATATCCGCGATCTGCGACGTAATTCTTTCCTGCACCTGCAGCCGACGGGTAATCGCTTCTACCAGACGGGCTAGCTTGCTCAATCCGGCGATTTTACCGCTCGGTATATAGCCGATATGCGCTTTACCGAAGAAAGGCGCCATATGATGCTCGCATTGGCTGTAATACACGATGTCTTTCACGATGACAAGCTCTTCGTGCTGCTCGTCGAAGGTTACGCCGAGAACGTCTCTAGGATCTACCGCGTAGCCCGCGAAAATTTCCTCGTACATCCGGGTAACTCGCGCTGGCGTCTCCAGTAACCCTTCCCGTTCGACGTTCTCGCCGATCAGCTTCAAGATTTCGCGAATATGATGCTCGACTTGCTCGCGATTGTCGCTAACGTGAGTGTTAACATAGTCTTTGGCTCCCGCCATCGCTATTCCCCCTAACTATCTGCGGAATTTCGGATTGTTCCGGTTGTTCTGGTTGCCGCCCGGAGCTTTAGGAGCGTTTCCGGCGCCTTGGTTTTTCATCATTTGCTGGGCTTTCGCAAGCTGTTGGCTATTCATGTTATAGCCCATTTGCTTCGCCATTTTTTGCAGCATTTCCGGGTTGTTTTGCATCTTCGTCATTTGACTGCGCAAGTAATACACGCCGACGATAAAACCAAGGATCAAACCGACGATTAACGTCAGAATCGGAATAATGTAGGACCACATAAGCGAACGCCTCCAACATTCATAATAAAACCCCGCTTACGCCGCGATGCGCTAGAGCAGGGCTGTCGTACTATGATAGCATGGCCGAAGGATAGGGCGCAAACGGTAAAATCGTAAGTCTCCTACGATAATACCGACTCAATGAACATCGTCGGATTTTGCGCGAGATCGACTTCCGCATAACCGACCGCCTCGTCGCCTTCCTTATCGATTACGCGAACGATCGGACGCCCCGGCAACCCTCGATGCTGACCGACCACGACGCCTGTCTGACGGTTGGAGAGCCTTACGGATATGCCGTTAGGATAGATCGAGACGATCCGCATGAAATGGACGAGCACCTCGTGATCGAGCTTGGTACCCGACATCGCGTTTAACTCCTCGCAAGCTTCGTGTGGCATGAGAGATCTGCCTTCCCCCGAAGCGTAGATCATGTTATCGTATGCGTTGGCAACCGCCGCGATCTTCGCGTAAGTATGAATATCGTCGCCGGTCAATCCGCGAGGGGCCCCGCTTCCGTCGATCGCTTCATGGTGCTGGAAAGCGACGTGCGCAATGAGCAAGCTGTACTCCCGTTTGTTCTTCAGCAGCTCGAATCCCCGCCACGAGTGGTGCATTCGGCCTTCCTGCACTTCAGGAGCGCCTAACTTGCCGAGATCGTGGAGCAGCGCTCCGATCGCCAGCTCCTTCAATTGCAGCATATTGAGTCCCATGTTCAAACCCAACAAAGAGGAGATCATGCATACGTTCATTGCGTGCAGGAACATCGCATTGTCCGCCGTCCGAATGTCGGAAAGTTGAATAAGCAGGTTCTGGTTTTTCATTACGTCTTCGAGCATCTCGTCTACGGTTTGGCTGACCGCCTTCGAATTAAACGACTTTCCCGAGCGCAGCGCCTCGAACATCTCGGACATCTGGTGGATGACCGCGCGTTTCGTTTCGTCCGATAGCACCTCGTCGATCGAGATGTCGCGATACATCGGATTGTCGATATAGACGGTCGTAACTCCGATTCGCTTCAGAGTGCTAATCATATATACCGTTAACTGCACTCCCTTGGATAGCAGCACCGTTCCGTTAGAGGAGAAAATCGTCTTCCCTAATATTTGTCCCGTTTCGACGGACTCGATATCGACCAACTTCATTGCTTCTCTCTCCTGCCTTTGCGCTATGTTGCGTTTCCTTAGCTGACTTATTGTATATTTCGGCAAAAAAGACGTTGAAGTGAATGCGTAGGAGTTGAATTGTCGCTCATTTCCTCGGAAATAATCAGTTGGCCGTGCGATCCTCCCGGCCGTTCAAGGCTCGGCCGATCGCTTCCGTTACCGACGGATCTTTTTCTGTCGATAACGCGTCGTTCAAGCTTGCCCTGGCTTCTTCCGAGGCAATTTTACCAAGCGACCACGCCGCGGTCGCCCTCAAGACGGGACGCGGGTCATCGCGCAATACGGCGGCCACGTCGGGGACCGATTCCGCATCGCGGAAATTGCCGAGCGCGATTAGCGCATTGCGCTGAATCGGCTTGCGGCCGCGCCAGGCGGCGGAACTATCCCCGAATTTCTCGCGAAACTCGCGATTGCCCATCTTCAGCAACGGACGAAGCAACGGCTTGGCGATCTCCGGATCGGGAATGAGCTCGGCATGATGCCTGATGTCGATCTTGCGGTTTACGGGACAGACGATCTGGCACGTATCGCATCCGTATAACCGGTTGCCGATCTTCGCCATCATTTCCTCGCTCACCATTTCTTTCGTCTGAGTGACGTAGGAAATGCACAATTGAGCGTTTAATTGTCCGGGTCCCACGAGCGCTCCCGTAGGGCATGCGTCGATGCATAACGTACAATCCCCGCACCCTTCGGCTATTGCCGAATCCGGCGGAAGCGGCAAGTTCGTGATCGTCTCGCCCAGATAGACCCACGAACCGAGCTCGGGCGTCAACGTAGAGCAATTTTTGCCGCTCCAGCCGATCCCCGCCCGTTCCGCAACGGCACGGTCGGAGAGCGCCCCGGTGTCCACCATCGACATCAGCTTGGCTTCCGGTACTCTTTCCATAATCCAAGCATCCAGCTTCGCCAATCTTCTCCGCAAAGCCCGATGGTAGTCTTCTCCCCACGCGGAACGCGACAGGATCCCCCTACGTTTGCCCGGTTCGGAGACGGGAGCCCCTTTCATCTTGGACGGGTATGCGACGGCGATGGCGATAATTGATCTAGCTTCCTGCATTAGCAGAGTCGGAGTCGTCCTTAAGTCCAAGTCCGGCTCCTCGAAACCGGATTCATGGCCCCGTTCCCGATGCCGTACGAGTCTTTCGCGAAGCTCGGAGAACGGTTCCGCGGTCGTTATCCTCAGCTTGTCTATCCCGAGATCCGGAGCGGCGGCGATCATTTCATCCTTCAAACGGCTCCAGAACGAGGAATCCCGGTTAACATCCCGTTGGCTCACAGTTTCGCCCAGCGGCTTATCGGCCACACGATCAGGTCCGCTCTTCCTTTAATGTACGATTCGGGTACTTCATTAAACGCGCGGCTATCCCTGCTCGCCCGTTCATGCCGGTTATCCCCCATCACGAAATAATGCTTCGGGCTGACCGTCGTCGGTCCGAAATCCCCGTCTTCGATTTTCGCGTCCGTATAGGGCTCTACGGTTAGCTTGCCATTGATATAAAGCTCGCCGCCGCGGATTTCCAACGTGTCGCCCGGCATGCCCACGATGCGTTTGACCAAATATTCCTTGCGTTCCGGACCCTCGCTAGGGTCCTTAAGAATGACGACGTCCCCGCGTTTCAAGCTTCCGAACTCCAGCACGACCTTGTTCACGAACAGCCATTCGTTCTCATGCAGCGTCGGTTCCATGGAGATTTTCTTAACGGTGGACAACTGGAATACGTAAGCCTGAAGAAGCATCACGATAATCGCCGCGACGATAAGCGCTTTCGTCCAATCCCACAGCTCTTTGCGCCAACCGCTTAATACAGGCTGCTTTTGCGCGGAACGCCTTCTGTTGCCTGGAGCTCTAGACTCCGCTTGTTGTCTCATAGACGTCCATTCTCTCCTTCGGCTTCCGCCTGTCGCTTCCATTGCTCGTAGTAATGGTAGATCTCGTCATCCCCGAACGGGAATTCCCGTCTCGCGATGGCGTCCAACAGCTCCAGCAGGGCTCCTTCAACGCGGGCTTCGATGTTCTCGCCGTAACGGTATTCTTCCTTATGCCTGAGGAACTCGTCCCTGTCCAGCTCTTGAACGGTCCCGTCAGGCAATACGACGACGTCCAAATCGTAATCGATATAGGTCAAGACATCCCCGTATCGATAGGGAGGGGACGCCAAATTGCAATAATAACGAATGCCTTTTTCTTCGATTAAAGCGACTACGTTATACCATAGCTCGGGCATGAAGAAGGAAACGGCCGGCACTCTGCTGATCCATTCGTTGCCGCTTGCCTCCACGATCGTAGTCCGGTCGTTCAACAACACGCATACCTGTCTTCCGATATGCCGGGGATGCAACTTGTCTTGAGGTACTTGCCAATTCTCAAGCCAAACCCGATGCAACGAACCGTCATGCTTAAAGCTCTTGATCACGCGTTTGACATATGGACTATCCGATGTCTCCATGACGGTACGCCCCCCCGTTTTGCTTCTTCAAGTTGAATGCCGTTACGTATGGACGGCAAGGTGCGATACTATAAGAAAAGCATATCTCCCCGCCAAAAGCAATGGCGCGAAAGATATGCTTCCAATGAGCAGATCATTACGATAATAGCGAATCAGGATGTTTAGGATGTTTGTCTTATCCGGCTACGATCGATAGAGGATGCGTTAACTGGGCGAAATCGATCGGCCTTACGCCGAGCGACTCGTAGAATGGACGCAAAAGCTCGTTATGCTTGTCTCCGGGAATCAGAACCTTCATTACTTTGCGTTGACGGAACCGGTTATTCATCGTAGATACGAGAGCCCGTCCCACGCCTTGGCGTCTGAAACCTTCATGCACGGCTACGCGATACATGTAGCCCTTCTGTTTATCTATCGTTCCGATCAATACGCCTGCGATAACGCCCGCCGATTCGGCGACCAGCACAAGCTCGCTGTCCCAAGACAATTGGCGTGCGAACGCGCCCATCGTCTCCTCGCAACATTCCTCCGACAATACTTCTTCCAGAAGCTCCGCGACCGACCTGTAGTCTGACAATTGGAAAGAACGAATCTGCATGCTGCACAATCCTCCGGACAAGAAGTTAGAAGTTTACATCCAGTTAACGTTTTAACGGTCTCTTAATTTTACGACAATTTGGCGAAATTTCTAGTTCTTTTATTAAAAAAACACAAATATTTTCGTCAAAATGCTAGAATCTTTGGTGAAAACGCTTTAAAACGGACGATTACCGGTGATTTATAGATACTTTTGGTCGATAACCGCGATATTCGCTTCCTTTTGCGGTTATTTCGTAGCGGTAATGGGCATTTTAATGGAGTCGCTTGCTCTCGTTTGTCCCGGGGATGTGTCAGAACGACACGAGTTTTGACTTTTTATACATCTATGTTGATTTAATCAAATGGATAAGGGATAATAGTTATCGTGAGCAACTAAAGCTACATATCGATATTCAATTCATAGGAGGTAATTACAAATGGCACACGAATTGCCCGCACTACCTTACGCAACGGACGCGCTTGAGCCCCACATCGACACGGCGACAATGGAAATCCATCACGGCCGCCACCACAATGCCTATGTAACGAACTTGAACAACGCATTGAAATCCGCTCCGGAACTCGAAAGCAAAAGCGTTGAAGATCTGATCGCGGACTTGAACGCCGTACCGGAAAGCATCCGTACCGCGGTTCGCAACAACGGCGGCGGACATGCGAACCACTCCCTGTTCTGGAAAACGATCAGCCCAAGCGGCGGCGGACAACCTTCCGGCGCATTGGCTTCCGCGATCGACAGCGAACTGGGCGGATTCGACAAATTCAAAGAAACTTTCGCGGCTGCTGGCGCGACTCGCTTCGGCTCCGGCTGGGCATGGCTTGCGCTGGGCAAAGACGGCAACCTTAAAGTATACAGCCTGCCGAACCAAGATAGCCCGATCATGGAAGGCGACACTCCTCTTCTCGGATTGGACGTTTGGGAGCACGCTTACTACCTGAAATACCAGAACAAACGCCCTGACTACATCGCGGCTTTCTGGAACGTCGTGGACTGGAACGCAGTCGGCGCGAGCTACGACGCGGCGAAGTAATCGTAAGAGAGTAATAGCATGGAGAAACAGCCCGCAGATCAGGTCCGTCCTGACTTGCGGGCTGTTTTTTGTCGTCATGCTTATGAATTCTGTTCGACCAAACCGTTTAATTCGGCGGTTACCGTATCGATCATCTGCACGAACGAGGACAATTCCTGCGAGCTCGCCGCCTGTTCCCTGGAGAAACGCACCGTCTCTTCGCTACCGTGCTTAACCTCGTCCAGCGAGGAACGGATTTCCTTCAGCTTGCTCTGAATCGTAATCAATGCCTGCTTGGAATGAGTGGCCAGCTTGCGGATCTCATTGGCGACGACCTCGAATCCGAGTCCCGCCTCTCCCGCTCTAGCCGCTTCCAACGCCGCATTCAAACCGATCAGATGCGTCTGATCGGAAATTTCCCGCATCGTCGAGCCGAGCTGGTGAATTTCGTCGATTTCGCGGGAAAGCTCGCCGACCTTAACGTTGGAATTCTCTTGCACGTTCGCAGTATGTATCGCGTTGGTCGCCACCGCATTGCTGCTCTCGCTAAGTTGAACCATCATCGAGGACAGCTCCTGCACGATGCCGCTCACTTTAACGAGCATATTTTGCCGCTCATCGACCAGCTTCTCGATTTTCGCCTTCTCGTCCTGCTCGTAAGCCTCAAGCACGATCTGGGAGTCCAAGTTGAACAGCTTGCTAAGTACATAGGTAATTCGCAGCCATTCTTCGGGAACGATTCGTTTTAGATGGGACGTGGCGATATCCAAATATAGAACATAAGTGCCTAAGTACCAATCGGTCGTTAATCCGATTCGGGAATGCACTTTGCCGATATACAGCCTTTTGGAGAAAAATTCCTCGTCGATTACTCCGGCAGTCAGTGCCTGGAAATACCAGCGCTGAGTCTCTTTCAACCGCTCGATCGTGCTGTGGGATTGGATAAGCCGCAATAATTCCGGTTGTTCCGTAATGCGATCGTAAAGCTCATTCACGACATCATCCGTAATGTCGGAGAACAATTTCTGCTTCGTACTCAGAAACTTCAGGTCATCCTCTTCGATACCGATATAGCGCAATTGTTTCCGCCTTGCCTCGTTCACTTGAATCATAGGACTTCCTCCTCATCTGAGCTGACGTAAGACTAGCTTGTCTTGAATCGACGTTTACGTCAAGCCCTTCGATGAATGTTCACATTTTCTTCCTCTTTAGGATAAGTTCCTAGATTTCGACTTTGGTCGCGTACAGCGGCAGGACATCCTCTTCGTTCGGAATGCGGATTACGCAATCCAATATATTCATCAGCTCTGCCCGAGCATGATTCAAGTATCCCATGACCGAATCCTGGAGCTTGTCCGTCTGCAACGCCGCGTTCAACCAGAGCTTTCGGTTCAGCAAAACGATCGATAGCTCGAACGGAGAACGGTAACGTCTGATTTCCTCGTAGATTGTCGTTTGAAGATACGTTTCCGGAAGCACCAGGGAATACATGAGAACGGGGTGCCCGGGGTGTAAATCCTTAATCTGGAATTGCTCTAGCAAAGGATAGTTATTTTTGTGCCACCGGTACCCGAACATCGCCGATTCCTCTTCTTCCCATACGGGCTCGTACACTTTAATCGCCTCCTGGAAGAGCTGCTTGTAGAATTCCGCTAATTTCACTTCCGTCCCCCTCGTTAGTCGTGCGCATCCTGTGAGTTCGTATACTGTAACTTTAAGCTCGAGGTATTAAATCTAGTGCCTGATGAATATTTGAAAAATGTTTGTTTCCCTAACCGAAACGAGAGGAATAAGAGAAAGTTGTTAGCAAATTGTTTGGGTTATTCGTCACGTAAGCCTTAACGCGAACAAAACCATGGCATCTCGGCGATGTTACCGCCGTTTGCCATGGTTTTGTTCTCGAAGCTCTAATCATTATTGCGATTAATAAAATACTCCGTTAATAATTTCCTGAACACGTTGGGCCAAACATAGTCCTCGAAGTTATCCGGACTAACCCACTCGTAAGCCGTGCGATCCGCAATGTAGCGTTCATCTTTCACCGTCGCGGACAATACTCTTATTTTCCAGACGAGATGCGTGAAGATGTGCTGCGCCTCCCCGATTACCCGTTCGTCGGCATGAATCCTCAACCCTTCGTTCGCGAGAGCCTTTTCTAACCCGATCTTGCCCTCCGCGAGAGATTCCCATGCCACGGCGTCCGGAACTTCAATATGGGGAAGCTCCCACATTTTCGCTAGGAGCCCTGTTTCCGGACGTCTGCGAACGAGTACCTTGCCCGCGTTCTCCCCCTTGCCTTCCAATAGCGCCGCGAAACGATACACGTCTCTGGCCTTCTTCGCTTTCGTCTTCACCGGAAGCTCCCGTTCCCGGCCTTCCAGACGGCCAAGGCACATCGTTCTGACCGGGCATTCCCCGCAGGACGGCGACTTCGGCGTACAGACTAAAGCCCCGAGTTCCATTAACGCCTGGTTGAAATCGGCCGCTTCTCCTTCGGGAATAAGCGATTGCGCCAACGTTTCCATGCGGATTCGCGTGGCGGGACGAGCGATATCGTCCTCCAAGCAGAAATATCGCGACAGCACGCGCATGACGTTGCCGTCGACCGCAGGCTCCGGCTGATTATACGCGATGCTAAGAATCGCGCCCGTCGTATAAGGGCCGACGCCCTTCAAGCCCGATACTTGCCGCTTATCGCTTGGTACCCTTCCGCCGTATTCGGAGACGACTTCGCGCGCTGCAGATTGCAAATTACGCGCCCTAGAGTAGTATCCTAGGCCTTCCCAATGCTTCAGCACGTCTTCCTCCGGCGCTAAGGCAAGTTCCGTCAGAGAAGGAAAACGATGCACGAACCGGTTGAAATACGGGATTACGGTATCCACTCTCGTCTGCTGAAGCATGATTTCCGATACCCAGATATGATAAGGATCCCTGCTTCTCCGCCATGGCAAGTCCCGTCTTACTTTACGGTACCACCTGAGCAGTTCCTCGCCGAAATACGTCTTGCTCTCGTCCGCGTTTAAGCTCATGCTCCGCTTAACCCTCCTCGTCCGTGCCGGCCGATTCGTTCTCCGCGGCCGTGAACAACGCCGCTTGCTTGCGATAGCGGCTAGGCGTCAAGCCGGTATGGGCCTTGAACATTCGAGAAAAATAGTAAATTTGCATGCCGATCTTGCTAGCCACCGCGGACACGTTGCATTCCGGTTGAAGCAGCAGCCCCTTCGCGACTTCCATCCTCCGTTGATTCACGTATTGAATCGGCGAATAACCCAGGATCCCTTTGAAAAATACGATAAAGTAATTCGGATGCAAATACACTTGTTTGGCCAAGCTTTCAACCGTTATGTTGTCCGCGAGATGATCGTCGATATATTGCAGGATAACGTTGATTTTCTGAAGCTCCTCGGACGGGGCGCCCTCGTTCTCGCCTAGCGGCAAGCTGTCCAAATATATGCTCAGCAGCTCCAGCAACGCGGCTTTAATCCGCAACCTGGAAGTGAGCTTGTCCCTTACCAGCTCCTTGAACAGTTGCTTGAATAACGCGTCGACCGCAGGGCCATCCATAATCTGAATATGAAACGGCATCTGCAACGTACGATACAAATCCCGTTCCTCGTAGCTGCTACGGTAATGACACCACTGCAGCGTAATCTCTTCATCCTTCTCCAGGGCGAAGCGATGAGGGGTTCCCGACAGAAGAATAATGAGCTTTCCCTGAACAAGGGGGACCTCCTTGCCACGCACGTAAAGCTTGCCCGTTCCTTCCTTTACGTACAGGAACCGGCTGCAGTCGTATATATCTTCGCGGTCTTTAACAGAAGAGGCGTCCAACACCGTTTCGGCCGCCGCCGAGACTTCAAAATTCATGTGCTCGAAATGTTTCATCATGATCGTCAAATAATTCGTAGTCATCTCAATGCTCCATTATCCCGGTATATAGATTACAACCTTATTGTTAATATATTTCCATTATACGTTAGTCTGTCCCCGGCGTGTAATTACAATTTCATTACGCAAACCCATAAAATAACAGCCCGATCGTGAACCACAACCGGACTGTTGCGAGATTTACTTTTCTATTAAAGCCGTTGCCGCGGCTAACGATCTTTCGTGCGTAATCGCGATATGCAACGTATATGCTTGGTCTTTCCATCCGAGCCGCTCCATCGAAGCTTTCGACAGGACGCCTATCGGTTTCCCGAGCGCATCGGGGAGTACTTCGATATCATGGAATCCTACTTTGGCTCCAATACCGCAACCTAAAGCTTTCACTACGGCTTCCTTGGCCGCGAACCTGCCGCTGACGTACTCCAACGCCCTGCGTGGCCGAAGATTCGATAGATGCTCCCTTTCCCTCGCGGTAAGCACCCGTTCCACGAACCTGCGTCCCGCGGCGCCCGAGAGCAGTTTCTCCATCCTTGCCAGCTCGACGACGTCCAGTCCGATTCCGACGATCATCCCGTCGGTTAAATTCCCGGAATATTCTCGCGCTTATGTTGCGTGCGCAAGTAGCGACTCTCGAGAATGTCCCGGGCTTTCGCGTCGATCTCTTTGCCTTCCAAGTAGGAACTGTTGTCCTCGTAAGAGACCCCCAGCTCGTCCTCGTCCGTCTGTCCATGCCAGAGGCCCGCCGTAGGAGCTTTGTCGATTACGCTCGCCGGAACGCCTAGGCGTCTGGCAAGCTCTCTCACTTGGCGTTTGTTCAGCGTGCTGAGCGGAGTAATATCCACCGCTCCGTCCCCCCACTTCGTGAAGAAGCCGGTCAGCGCTTCGGATGCGTGATCCGTTCCGACGACGAGCAGGTTGAGATCGAATGCCAGCGCATATTGAACGACCATTCGCGTGCGGGCTTTCACGTTACCTTTGCCCCCGCGACTAATATGGCGGTGAATGTTCAATGCTTTGAATGCGTATTCGGCTTCGAGCGCGATTTCGTCGACCGCTTCTTCGATATTCGTCTCTACCTTATGCGTTAATTGGAAAGCTTCGGCGACTTCGTAGCTATGCTGAATATCCTCTTGTTCGCCGTAAGGTTGAAATACGCCCAGCGTTATGTATTCTTTCCCGGTTTCCTGCGACAGCTCGTCCGTAGCCCGCTTGCAAAGTCCGGTCGCGACGGCGCTATCGACTCCGCCGCTAATCGCGATCAGCAATCCCGTTGCTCCGGCTTTCCTGACATAATCCTTCAAGAAGCCGACGCGCTTCTCGATCTCCAGGTCGACGTCGATCGTGGGCTTAACGCCTAACTTCGCGATAATATCTTGTTGTGTCGTCATTTCTCCCGAACCCCCCGTTGGAAACAAAAATATCCCGTCGGCATATCCGCCGCAATGGCGGATGCCTTCGGGATGAGAAGATTTACCGGCAATAACGGTCAAAGGCGCCTGTAAGATCTTCGGCGATGTCTCCAGCGCTGCGATTCTCGATCTGGTGCCTTTCGATGAAGTGAACGAGTTCTCCGTCCTTCAACAAGGCGATCGACGGGGAAGATGGCGGATACGGCAAGAAGTACTCGCGCGCTTTGGCCGTTGCTTCCTTATCCTGTCCGGCGAATACCGTGAACAAGTGATCCGGTAACACATCGTGTTGCAGTGCCTCGGCAACGCCTGGACGGCATTGTCCCGCCGCGCAGCCGCAGACGGAATTGATGACGACTAGCGTAGTGCCCTCTGCCGTAGGAAGCTTAGCTTCCACTTCTTCAGGCGTCCTTAATTCCTGGATTCCGATCCGAGTAAGATCATCGCGCATCGGTTGTACCATATCCAACATATATCTTTCGAAAGACATCGACATAGAAGGCCCCTCGCTTTCCGGTTTCTGATATTGGCGGTTCGTTCTTTCCGCTATTACTTATTATAGCGCGCCGCCGCAAGCTCCGTCAAAGAATAGCAGCCCTTCTCCGCCGAACTTCAAGGTTCATCGAGCACTTCGGGCACCGAGAAGTAATCGTCGTCATCCATATCGATCGAAATAGCGGTCGAATGGGTCGGATGCATGAACAAACCCGAGTTGGGAGCGATGCCCCGTTCGAACAGATCTTTGTTCTCCTCGGTTAGGAAGCCGATATCCTTGTAGGGGTGCACCCATTGCTCTCCCGCCATGACGGATGGATCCGTCTCCTTGCTCCACTGCTCGAGCGGCGATGTCGCAGACACGTAGTCGTGATCGCCAATCACGACTCCATGGGCATTCACGAAAGGCTCCCGCGGCCCCCGGTTGGCGCGGAATTCCGGGCGAAAATCTATCTCGTACGGATCCAATGCCGAATCGTCATGCCCCCCTGCGGGTCGAACGCCCGCATAGGGATTGCTTGGCTGATCAGCGATAACTTATGTCGACGGTCTGTTCGGGCCGTCTAATTTCTTGTCGAATCCCGGGGTTGTTGGCGAGACGTTTTTCCGATTGCGGTTAGCGCGATTCCGTCCTGTTTGAGACGGTCCCTGAGAGCTTGGCATGGAAGCATCCTCCTTGTCTGGATGAGTCCTCCGTAGTGTAACCGAATTAATAGGGCTTATCCGCTACCTTTACAAATCACCAGCAATTTCTGCCCGGCTTGCAGAAGGATACGATGAACGAAGTTCCTCGTCCGGGCTCCGATTCCACGTGAATTTTACCATTGTGCCGTTCGACGATACTAAGGCATAGGGCCAAGCCCAAGCCCGTTCCGTTGGTCTTCGTCGTATAGAACGGCTCGAACAGCTTTTCCAGCTTCTCCGGGGCGATTCCCACGCCATTGTCGGTAACCCGAAGCTGAATCGTATTCGCCATATTCAATGTTTCGAGTCGCAGGGTCCCCTTGTCGTTCATCGCTTCCATTCCGTTGCGAGCCAAGTTCAGGACGAGCTGCTTCATCTCTTTGCTGTTCATATGGAGCAAGTCCATTTCCTCGCCTAGCCGCATGTCGATGATTTGCCCGCGCAAATTGGCGTCCGCCCATAATAAAGGAAGCAACTCGTTCATAAGTTCGTTCAGATTGGAAGCTTCCTTCTCTACGATCCGGTTCTGCGCTAACGACAGGAAATCGTTAATGATAGCGTTGGCGCGATCCAATTCATCGATTACGATACGAAAATAAGACTGCTGGTCATCGGGACTTCTCTCGTTAAGCAATTGGACGAATCCTCGAATAACGGCCATCGGATTGCGAATTTCGTGCGTAATGCTCGCCGCCATTTGCCCGACGAGACTTAGACGGTCCATGCGATTCACTTCGTCCTTGAGTTGCTGGATTTCGGTAATGTCATGCCCGATGAAGAGCACACCGTCCATGCCCCCCAAATGCAATTGTTTGATCGGGCAAGTTACTGTGTAGTAAGCCCTGCCTCGCGCGCGAACGACCTCCGTATATCTATCCTCGTCTTGGAGCACGTGCTCCACGGGATTCGTTTCCGCTTCCATTTCCATTCTTTTCGCGAAGAAAGAAAAATAACGATTTATAATATCGCTGTTACCAAGGGGACTGACCAGTCTCTGCGCCATATCGTTAATATGGGTTACCCTCCCTTCCGCGTCGCAGAACACGACGATAAGAGGAGTATTATCAATAAACTGTTGCAGCCTGCGAACCTCGCCCCGATATTTATTGGAGACGTCGTACAATTGGATTTGCAGTTGAATTCTTTCGAAGCCTAATTCCACGAAATAAACGCACAACGTGGTTGCCAACAAAAAAAATAGGTAAAACGTGATGCTGGCGACGATATGCACGGGAAGTTCCGATGCGCTCCAATCGGAACCGCTATCGAAAAATTGCGCAACCTGAAACAACGCCAATAGCGAGCATAGAAAATAAACGATCCTCCGTTTTTTGGCACGACCGCTTGTCTTGTAAGCGCGGATTCTATAAAAGAGAATCGGAAAATAAATCATGACAAACGCCGCAAACAAAATAATATCCGCTTGCTGCGACAAATCGTTCAAACACATCGCGAGATAAATGATAATCAATAGGATCGCCCCCGGAATCCCACCGTAGAGGGTGCCGACAACGAACGGAACATGGCGAAAATCGAATATTACGGCGTCATTGCTGACTAGAGCGAATTGGAAGCTCAAGCAAATGGCCACTCCGCATACGATCGTTAAGAACGCCGGAACGTAACGGGTTTTTTCCGGTCTTGAGTACCACACCATGAAAATAAATA
The DNA here is from genome assembly GCF_003628305.1 of Cohnella endophytica. Taxonomy (GTDB): domain Bacteria; phylum Bacillota; class Bacilli; order Paenibacillales; family Paenibacillaceae; genus Cohnella; species Cohnella endophytica. Next base: position 117,999 of record NZ_RBZM01000009.1, read on the forward strand.
CAGGGAAAAAGGCGATCAGGATCTGTAGCATCGAATCTTTCCACATCGATAGAACCCCCGGCTTGATCAGTCGACATATTCCAAGTATATTTTTCCACTCTGTAAATTAATTAGATTAAAACACATCTCACCAGAGGTTACAATATTAGCCATTCATATTGTCATAATATTTCGCTTTTTGCAGAATAAATACCATTCAATCACAATCCTGTCTATACTTAATCGGTATTTGGTATTCAGCCTTAACTGGTGTTAAACTTCGAGTATATTAATCGACAGATCGGAGCATGGAAATGAAATACGACGTCATCGTTATCGGGGGCGGCTCGGCCGGGCTAATGGCCGGCATTGCGGCCAGCAAGCAGGGAGCGCGCGTTCTACTGCTGGACAAAGGGGACAAGTTGGGGCGCAAGCTCGGCATTTCCGGGGGCGGCAGGTGCAACGTCACGAACAATAAAGAACTGGACGAACTGATCCGGCATATTCCCGGCAACGGGCGTTTCCTCTATAGCTCTTTCTCCAACTTCAATAATAAAGACATTATCGATTTCTTCGAGAGGTTGGGCATTCGTCTGAAGGAGGAAGACAACGGGCGCATGTTCCCCGTAACGGACAAAGCCAAAACCGTCGTGGATACGCTGGTGGCGCAAGTTCGCAAGCAAGGCGTCGAGATTCGGCTCGGTTCGCCGGTCGATACCCTTTTGTACGACGACGGTCATGTGGTCGGGGTTCGGCTACGAACCGGAGAAACGCTGGAATGCCGATCGGCCATCGTCGCGGCGGGAGGAAAGTCCGTTCCCCAGACGGGGTCGACGGGAGACGGATACGCTTGGGCGGAGAAAGCCGGACATTCGATTACGGAGCTCTTTCCTACCGAAGTCCCGCTCACCTCTAACGAACCTTTTATTTCGAGCAAAGAACTTCAGGGGCTCTCCTTGAGGGACGTATCCCTTTCCGTCTGGAATCCCAAAGGCAAGAAGCTAATCGAACACCGGGGAGACATGATCTTCACGCATTTCGGGATATCGGGACCGATCGCTTTGCGCTGCAGCCAATTCGTCGTCAAAGCGCTCAAGCAATTCGGAACGGGCAACATCGAAGTATCCGTTGACCTGATGCCGGATGCCGGCACGGACGAAGCTTATACGGAAACCCTAAAACTGGCGGAAAAAGAACCGAAGAAGTCGACCAAAAACATCCTTAAAAGCTTCTTGCCCGAGAAAATGGTTCCACTCTTGCTGCAACGGTCGGGACTGTCGGAATCTCTCACCTTCGACAATATCCCGAGGCAAGAATGGATGGAATTGGCCAAGCTCATGAAACGGTTCCCGATTCGAGTGTACGGAACGTTGTCGATCGAGGACGCTTTCGTAACGGGGGGCGGCATTAACCTGAAGGAAGTCGATCCGCGAACGATGGAGTCGAAGCTAATGGGCGGCTTATATTTCTGCGGGGAAATTCTCGACATTCACGGCTATACGGGAGGCTATAACATTACGGCCGCTTTCTCCACCGGATACACGGCAGGCCTCCATGCCGGCACGGAGGCTTGACCGCACTATTCAGGACTTGCCGGAAAGACATTCAAGTCGCGCTAAAATGGTCGTAGGAACCTGTGTCAGGCGTGAAATCATCTTCCTCGATCGAGGTCGGGTCATCCCCGCCTTGGAGATACTTATCCTCCCAATCCTCGTTGACGGTATGCGCGGGAATTCGGATACCGTCCATTCCGTACGCCATGTCGGTTACGTCCACGACTTCCGCCGGCGCATGCTCCATCAACTGTCCCGCGTAACATTGCACGATTTCCAGAGCCGAAGTCAAATCCTCGTCCTGCACGTGAATGTGCAGGCGTCCTCCCTCGTGCTGCTGCGGTTCGTATCCCAGATCGCCAAGCGTCTCTCCCGCCAATCTCGCCTGAGATTCATCCGGAAACTGGAACATCAAAGCGGCTCGGTTCATCGAATGATCCACTCCAATCGCTATGTACTCGACAAGCATCCCGCATAGCATTCCCAGTTATTGTTTCCCAATACATCGACGCCGGCCATGACAAAAAGCCTCCTCCCGGTTACCGGCCGGGAATTGCGGAGGCTTTCGGGAAAAGGGAGGCACCCTGATCCTAAAGTTTATTTTAGCCGATATTGCTAATTTCGAAAAGCATACAAGGCGTGGTTGATGCCCTTCGTCTGACCGTATGCTTCTTGGTAGATACCGAAGATCCGCTCGTATCGGAGGCTTGCTTCTTCGTTCGGGATATACGTTCGCGCTTGTTTTACGAAGTCGTCCCCGCATGCTTTCAGGCTCGGATACCAACCGCTGCCGACCGCCGCCAGCATGGCCGCGCCCATGCCGGGTCCCTGTTCGTTCTCCAAAGATACGACATTCGCGCGGAAGATGTCCGCTTGCATCTGCAGCCAGAGCGGATTTTTGGCGCCTCCGCCGATCGAGACGATCGTATCGACGCGTTTGCCGGCTGCCCGGAAAATCGCAATAGATTCGTTAAGCGAGAACGTAATGCCTTCCATAACGGCCCGCGCGAAGTGCGATCGGGTATGGCTTCCGTCGATTCCGATGAAGCTTCCGCGGATTTTCGCGTCCGCGTGAGGCGTGCGCTCCCCGACGATATAAGGCGTGAACAGCAAGCCGTTCGAGCCTTCGGGAATATCGCCGATGCCTTCGAGCAACGCGTCGAACGACTCGCCCTTGGCGAATGCGTTGCGGAACCAGCTTAAGGAATAACCCGCCGCCAACGTCACGCCCATCGCGTAGAACGCGTTTTCCTGACCATGGTTAAAGAAATGCACTTTGCCTTCGTAATCCGCCGACGCATCCGCTTCGTAAGTCAGGATTACGCCCGACGTACCGATGCTGCACAGCGTCACGCCAGGCGACAGAATGCCCGATCCGATTGCGCCGCAAGCATTGTCCGCGCCGCCCGCGAACACTTTCGTCGTCGTTGCGAGCCCCGTCGATTCCGACGCTTCGGGCGTAATCGTTCCCGTTAACGCGACGGCCTCGACGAGAGGAGGGCAGAACGAGGACGGAATGCCGAACGCTTGAAGCACGTCCTCGCTCCAACGCTTGCCCGCGATGTCTAGCATCAGCGTACCCGCGGCATCGGACAAGTCCATGTGCAAAGCTCCCGTCAGGCGCAGGCGAAGATAGTCCTTAGGCAGCAAGAAGCTTTTCGCTTGCGCGAACACTTCCGGTTCATGCTGCTTTACCCATAGGATTTTCGGCAAAGTGAACCCTTCCAACGCCGGATTGCGGGTAACGGCAAGCAACTTGTCGCCAAGCGCGCGTTCGATTTCGCGGCATTGCTCCGTCGTACGCGTATCGTTCCATAGAATCGCCCTGCGGATCGGCTTGTTCTCCGAATCCAGCAACACGAGCCCGTGCATCTGTCCGGAGAAGCTAATGCCGTCGATATCGGCCGGGTTTACTCCCGAGTCGGCCAGCAACGCCTTAATGGCCCCGATCGTGCCCGTTACCCAATCCTCCGGTTCCTGTTCGCTCCATCCCGCTTGTTCGTGATAGAGCGGGTACTCTTCCCTAGCTTCCGCCGCGAGGGTGCCGTTCCGCGACACGAGCAACGTCTTTACCGCGCTCGTGCCGAGATCTACGCCAATGACATATTTCATGGAGAGTCTCCTTAGAATTCCGATTAAACGCCGAAGATTACGTCGTTCAACGTTGCTTTAATTTGCTCTAGGCGAGCGGATTCGTTACGAATCGGCTTCGCTTGCAGCGCGTAAGCTTCAAGGGATTTCAACGTGGCTTTGCCGGATACGATGTCCGCGCCGATGCCTTCGCCGAAGCTGCGGTAACGATTGGCCACGATGTCTTCCAATACGCGGTCTTCGATGATCTTAGCCGCCGCTTTCAAGCCGCGTGCGTAAGTGTCCATACCCGCGATGTGAGCGAAGAACAAATCCTCGTCCTCGAAGGAAGAACGACGTACTTTGGCGTCGAAGTTCACGCCGCCGCGACCGATTCCGCCTTCGTTTTTCAGGATTTCGATCATCGCGAGCGTCGTCGCCACGAGATCCGTAGGGAATTCGTCGGTATCCCAGCCAAGCAGCATGTCGCCTTGGTTCGCGTCGATGGATCCGAGCATGCCGTTAATGCGCGCGACCGCCAGCTCATGTTCGAAAGTGTGGCCGGCCAGCGTCGCATGGTTCGCTTCAATGTTCAGCTTGAAATGGTCCTTCAAGCCGTAGCTTTGCAGGAACGCGATCGCCGTAGCGGCGTCGAAGTCGTATTGGTGCTTGGATGGTTCTTTCGGTTTAGGCTCGATCAGGAATTGAGCGTCGAAGCCGATTTCTTTCGCGTAGTCGACGGCCATGTGCAGGAAACGTCCCAGGTTGTCGAGCTCCAGCTTGAGGTCGGTGTTGAGCAACGATTCGTAGCCTTCGCGGCCGCCCCAGAATACGTAGTTTTCCGCGCCGAGCTCTTTGCCGACTTCGAGTCCTTTTTTCAGCGTAGCCGCGGCATAGGCGAATACTTCGGCGTTGTTCGTCGTGCTCGCGCCGTGAACGTAACGCGGGTTCGTGAACAGGTTAACCGTGTTCCAGAGCAGCTTCTTGCCGGAAGACTTCTGATAGTCCTTCAGCATCGCGACGATCACGTCGATGTTTTTGTTCGATTCGGCCAGCGTTGCGCCTTCCGGAGCGATATCCGCGTCATGGAACGCGTAGAAAGGCACGTTCAGCTTCTCGAGCAGCTCGAAGTTCGCTTCCACGCGAGCTTTCGCTTTATCCAGCGGAGAGTAGGAATCCCAGCTGCGAACCGCCGTGCCGGCGCCGAACGGATCGGATCCGTTAGCGTTGAACGTATGCCAGTAAGCAACCGCGAAGCGGAGGTGCTCCTCCATCGTTTTACCGAGAACGACCTCTTGCGGATTGTAGTGTTTGAAAGCGAAAGGGTTTTTCGAAGCGCGTCCTTCGTACTGAATCTTAGGAACATTAGGGAATTTGCTCATTTGGGAAAAAGGCCTCCTTGAAAGCGTTATCGAATTTGAGTTCTGAACACAGTTTATCACGCCCAAACTTAGTTTGTCTATCCAATAAACTAAGTTTAAATGACGTAAATATGATATGATGAATGGAAAATAGAACGATTACGCGAAGGAGCCTCTTTCCTGCCATGACGACACCGACGGGCGATCAAGCTCTCATCAAAAGAATAAACACGGCCATCGTGCTGGAATCGATATTGCGGAACGCTCCGCTGTCGCGCGCGCAAATCTCCGAGCAATCGGGCTTGAATAAAGCGACCGTCTCCAGCCTCGTTCAAGATCTGATCGACGGCTCGCTCGTAAGGGAGATCGGCACCGGACAATCCAGCGGCGGAAGAAAGCCGGTCATGCTGGACTTCGTCTCGTCTTCGGGGTACGCGATCGGCATCGACCTGGGAGTCAACTATATCCGCGGGGTATTGGCGGACTTGCGCGGCAACGTCGTGGCGGAACGGACATCCTCTCTCCGCTTAGGGGATGCCGGCGGAGAGGCCGGCGTCTCGATTGCCGTCGATCAACTGTGCGGCTGTATCGAATCGCTCATGACCGAAGCCCCGGCGAGCGCATACGGGATCGTCGGCATCGGCGTCGGCGTGCCAGGACTCGTCGACGATGGCGGAACCCTTCTGCTCGCGCCTAACCTGAAATGGCGGGACGTACCTCTTCAACGGATATTGACGGACAAGTTTTCTTTGCCGGTCACGATCGACAACGAAGCGAATATGGGCGCGCTCGGCGAGCAGAAGTACGGCGCCGGCCGCAGCATCGGCAATATAATTTACGTCAGCGTCGGTATCGGGATCGGAACGGGATTGATTCTGAACAAGTCGCTTTACAAGGGCGCATCCGGGTTCTCCGGCGAGATGGGTCACTTGTCCGTCGAAGCGCACGGCAAGAGCTGCACATGCGGCAATCGGGGGTGCTGGGAGATGTACGCCTCGGAGCAAGCGTTGCTCGAACAAGCCTCCCCCCTCGGCTTCGATGACTTGGAGAGCTTGCTCGCGGCTGCCGGAGAAGGTCGCGCCGACGTGCTTGAGCTATTCGCCGGCATCGGAGAATACCTCGGAATCGGCATCGCCAACATCGTTAACGTATTCAACCCGGATGCCGTCGTCATCGGCAACCGGATGAGCCAGGCGAGACCGTGGCTCGAGGACGTTCTGCGCAGAACCGTCGTTCAGCGCGCGCTCGGCTTCCATCTCCGCAAAGTCCAGCTCTTGTTCGCCGAGCTCGGAGAACGCTCTACTATGATGGGCGCCGCGGAAATGGCGATCGAAGGCTTCTTCGCCCGCGTTAAGGCGACCTGAATGGCTCTAGTCGATTCTGGGTTATCTGTTGGCGGATCGCGGCATTCTAGGCTGAAGGCGGCTCCTACGATGCGATAGTCGAATAAGTTGGAAAAACTACAGCAAATCGGGGATCATTGGGCGATAATCAAACATCAGTTGGAAAAAGTCCATTTAATTTTATTTCCAGTAGCTCTTGTCGTTCAGCACGATAGAAATACCTGGGTTTATTCCAACTAAACATCGTCAAGTGACCGAATACGGAAAATAACTGTACATTGTCCAATCAGTCCCTCCCGCTTCGATAAAAAGCCTGAATTTTATATTTTCAAAACAAAGGGACACGCCGAGAAATTCCGGAGTGTCCCTTTTGTTTGACTAACGATTTATTTGCTGCCCGTAAACGTAATCCCTTTAACGAAGAACCGGTTGAACCCGATATAAATGAGCAAAGCCGGAATCGTCATGATAATCGATGCAGCCATAATATAGTTCCAGAAGCTGATGTACTGTCCTTTGAACGTGTTCAGACCGACCGATAAAGTAAACATCGCCTTGTCGGACATCATCATGAGCGGCTTCAAGAACTCGTTCCAAGCTCCCATGAAGATAAAGATCGTCTGTGCGGCAAGCGCCGGTTTAGCCAGCGGAAGCACAACGCGGTAGAACAATCCGAATCTGCCGAGACCGTCCAGCTCCGCCGCTTCTTCCAGCTCTTTAGGGAAGCTGATGAAAAACTGCCGCATCATGAAAATGTAAGTCGCCTGCGCCCCCATCGGGACGATAATGGCTTGGTAACTGTTCAACCAACCCAAGGACTTGATGATCAAGTAACTCGGAATGATCGTCAATTGACCGGGAATCATGATCATAGCCAGAATGCTGAAGAACATGAGCGTACTGCCCGGAAATTTGATTCTCGCGAGCGCGTAACCGGCCATGGAATTGAACAACAGGTTAAACACCGTAACGGTTACGGCGATAAAGGCGCTGTTCAAAAACCAGCGGACGAATAACGGCTCCTGATGGAAAATGGTCCGGTAATTATCGAAAGTAAAATGTTTCGGAATGAAGCTAATGCCGCCCTTCACGATTTCCGGCAACGTCTTGAAGGAAGCCGATAATGCCCATAGGAACGGAACGAACGTGATGAGCGCGTAGACTCCGAGCAGGACATAGAACAACGGCCTGAACCGTTTCATCGATTTATTCACTTCTATTCCCTCCTAGTTCAGCTTTTCTTCCTTAAAGATAAGTCGCTGGATAACCGTGATCAGCATGATGACGACCGCGAGCAGGAAGGCCAGAGCGGACGCGTAACCCATGTCCAGGCTCTTGAACGCGTATTGGTAAATGAGCAGCACCATCGTCAGCGTCGCATTGTTCGGACCCCCGGAACCCGCGGAGAAAATATACGATTGGTCGAACAACTGGAAAGTTCCTATAATGCCCATGACGACGACGTAAAATGTGACCGGTTTAAGTTGCGGAACGGTGATGCGCCAGAATTTCTTCCAGCCGTTCGCGCCGTCGATTTCGGCCGCTTCGTATAACGACTCCGGAATATCCTGCAGCGCGGCCAAGTAAATAACCATAAACAATGGCGCGGTCGACCAGATATTCATGATCATGATGCCGATCAGCGCGACGGACGGATCTCCCAGCCAGTTATACGTAGGCAGGCCGACCATCTCGAGGAAGTAGTTGAGCAGTCCGTTTTTATTGTAGATCCACATGAAAATTAGCACGAGTACGGCGGACGAGGTGACGGTCGGAAGATAAAAGGCCACCCTGAAGAAGTTCCGGTACTTGAGCTTCATATTCAGTATCGCGGCTAATACGAGCGCCAGAATCGTTTGCGAAGGCACGACGATCAACGCGTACTTGACCGTATTTCTTAAAGCGATCCAAAGACGGGGATCGTCGAGCATTCGCTCGAAATTCGCCGTCCCCGTAAATTTGTAACTTACGGTTCCAAGGAGATTCACCTTATGAAATGACAAAAAGATAGCATAAGCGATCGGCAGCAATAAAAAACCGCCTATAATGAGGATCGCGGGGGTCATGAAAGAATAACCCGACACTGCGTCCCTCCACATGCGTTTTACGTTTGGTTTAGCCATCTTTGGTGCCACTCCTTTCTTCCATTTCGCATTGGGGCACGGAACGACTAGAGCCGTAGAATCCTTGCGTCTGCGGCTTCACTCGTTCCCCGCCAAGGCGCAAGCGGATTTAAGGGAATGCCGGAACGGACGGACTGTCCTCTCCCGGCACTCCCCAAGCATTAGGTTTTCGCTAAATTATTTTGCCGCTTCGATTTCTTTGTTGGCGGTATCTTGCCCCTTCTTAAGAGCATCGGACAGCGTGGACTGACCGGAATATGCCGCCACGAATTGGTTGTTGAAGTTGTTCATGATCGTCGGCAACGTAGTGCCTGCTTGCCATGACGTCGCATAAGATCCTCCGGCAACCAATGCGCCGCGAATCGGATCTTTATCGTAGCCGAGTTCGGCTGCAACGGATTTACGGGTTGGCAAAGCAAAACCTTTGCTCGTCCAAGTTTTCATTCCTTCTTTGCCTGTCAGGTAAGACAACAGCTTCCAAGCAGCTTCTTTTTTCTTGGAGTTTTTGTTCATAACGTAAGCGACCGTGAAGGCCATCGTACCTTTTTTACCGTTAACCGTCGGTACTTCAGCCGTTCCGAAATCTACATCGGGGAAGTTCGATTGGATGTACGGGATTGCCCAGTTGCCTTCGAGCACCATCGCCGCTTTTTGTTGACCGAACATTTCTCCGCCCCATCCGGCGCCAACGTCGGATGGTTGACCCGCTGTTTGAGCTTTCGTATGTTGATCGATAACGAGAGCCAAGCCTTTTTCCGCTTCAGGGGATGCGAATGTAGCTTTACCTTGATCGTCGGCCAATTTGCCGCCGAACGCGTTAATCATGAACATTTGGCGAGCCAATTCTGGCGCTTGGCCGAAACCGTATACTTCTACTTTTTTGCCGTTTTTCTTGGTCAGCTTTTCGGAAGCGGCCAATAATTCGTCCCACGTTGCCGGAGCTGCGTCGATACCTGCATCGCTGAACATTTTTTTGTTATAGAACAACGCGAGCGTCGAAGAATCTTTCGGGAAGCCGTAGATTTTGCCGTCCGCGGATTTGAAAGCATCCAGCATCGGAGTTTCGAAGTCGGCCGTATCGAACTCAGGAGTCACGTAGCTATCCAATGGCTCCAAAACGTCTTTTTCGATCAGGGCTGGAGCTTCGAATGCGTCCAGGTAGAAAACGTCCGGAGCTTCGTTGCCGATAAGGCGCGTTTTGATAACGTCCATGTATTGATCGGCGATAACTTCGTATTTGACTTTAACGTCAGGGTTTTTGGCTTGGAATTCATCCAATACTTGCTGCAGGAGAGCTTGCTCTTCCGGAGATGAGCCCCAGCCCGCGAGCGTAACTTCCACGGGCTCGGACGATGCCGATCCGGACGGAGACGCACCGTTGTTCGTATTCGATTTGCTGCCGCAAGCCGATAAAACCGTTACAAGCGCTAACATGAGTGCAAGCGTTAGAGTAAATCTTTGTTTCATTGTGAATCCTCCCTTTTTCTTGTTTGTATAATTAAACGGTCAAAGGAACCCCGCGATCTCCATGGTCGATCGGCTCGACGGTACGAGCCGGTACGGTGCCGATAACCGATGGCGATCGCGGTCCTTAACTCGCTCAATTCCTGTTGTTACGGCAACTTAGCCGTTGAACACGATTTTGCAACCGCTGGTGTTCGCGATAATCTCGACCCGCGGATCGCTTTCGCCATCCTTGCGCTCAAGCGCGACAGACAGCCTTCCGCCCGCTACGGGGATATCCTTGACGGTCAAGTTACGGATTCCGTCCGGCAAGAACGGATTAAGCTTAATCGTGCCTTCCAAAGCATCCGGCAGCAGCCCAAGCATTGCCTGGACCATCAGTACGGACGTGCCCGCCGCCCAAGCTTGCGGCGAACATGCCACCGGATAGGACACCGGATAGCCGACCGAAACGTCATACCCGCAGTAAAGCTCGGGAAGCCGATTGTATTCGAATCGCTCCGCCGCTTTCAGCAGTCCGTTAATGACGGTTGCCGCCTCGTCCTTGAAGCCCATCTGGCTCATGCCCAGGAAAGCGAGCGAATTGTCATGCGGCCAAATGCTGCCGTCGTGATAGCTCATCGGGTTGTAACCCGTCGATTCGGAGGACATCGTGCGAATGCCGTATCCGCTGAACATATCGGGAGCAACGAGTCTTTGGGCGACGATCCGCGCGCGGTCGGAGTCGACAAGCCCGCTCATGAACAAATGTCCGGGATTGGAAGTAACGGATTGCACTTGTTTCTTGTCTCCGTCGAGCGCGATCGCGTAGAACTGATCTTCCGGCATCCAGTAGACTTCGTCGAACTTCGCCTTCAGGTTCGCGGCTTCTTCGGTTAACCGTTTCGCTTTCTCCGTATGGCCGAGTTTCTCCAATATCGGAGCAAGGCGGTTTTTGGCCTGGTACACGTAACCTTGAACCTCGACGAGGGCAATCGGAGCTTGGGCGAATTCGCCGTTCTTATGAATGACGGAGTCCGCGGAATCTTTCCAGCCTTGGTTGGCGATACCTTTGGAGGACTCTTGGTGGTATTCTACCCAACCGTCTCCATCCCGATCACCGTATTTTTCGATCCATTCGAGCGCTCTGTCGATGTTAGGCAACAAACGCTCGACCGTATCCGTGTCTCCCGTCCAATGCGCGTATTCCGCGGCTAATAGGATAAACAGCGGCGTGGAATCGATACTTCCGTAATAAGGAGCGAACGGAACTTGACCCGATCTGGCCAATTCGCCGCTACGCATTTCGTGCATGATTTTCCCTGGCTGCTCGTCCTTCCAAGGATTCAACTCCGTACCTTGGTGCGCCGCCATGATCTTGAGCGTTCCCCGGGCGATTTCCGGGTCTAGCGGAAGCATTTGAAGGGCGGCGATTAAGCTATCCCTTCCGAACGGCACCGCATACCACGGCAAACCGGCTACAGGGAAAAGTCCTTGCCCGAAGTCCGTCAACAATACCCGGAGATCTTGAACGCCTCGGTCGTATAGCCCTGCGAGAACGGTGGAATCGGTCTCGATCTTCGTCGTATTCTCGTTCCAGCTCGCATAGATACCTTCCAATTCGGCAAGGGCTTTGCTACGCGGATAGATAGCCGGCTGATTATCGTCGATGGAAGGAATGACCGTAAACGTGATCGACTTCGCTTCCTTCGGCTCTAACCGAATCGCGTACCGGACGTCGCCTTGGCCCGAAATTTCTTCCGGCTCGGCGTCCCATATTATTTTCGTTTCCCTGCGGACTCCGTCGACGCCCTTGTACACGGAATGCCATCCGTCCTTGCCGAATTTGCGCTCCGTGATCGTGCCTAGTTCTTCGGCGGGTTGGAATCCGCGGATCAAGAACATATCGCTAAAGTCCGCTTCCATGGAAAAACCGATATCGAACGTCAATGGCTTTGTCGAGAAGTTCGTCAAGAAAATCGTCTCGTATAAGACTTCCCCGTAGATGAACCGTTCGCGGATGATCTCCACCGATTCTCTCCACAGCTTTACGTTACCGGCCTCTTCTTCGTGCTCGTTGGTGAGTCGAATTCTCGCAACATAGTTCTCGTCAGCGGCGGACGACAACAGAAGCGGCCGCTTGCCGTTCAAAGTCAGTTCAAGCTTGCTGAGGAAACGAGTATCTTTCATATACAGGCCGCCCTGCGCGTCGTTCCCCAAGATGTCCCCATGATGATCCGTCATCAGAAATAAATCGTTGTTTTTAATTACTCTGTAGTCCATCGTTTTCTCCACCCCGTTTTTTGTATCGTTTTTTCCATTGTTATGGATCCGCCGACAGGTAAATATTCCCGAAACGTTTCGGATTATCTCTAAAAAAATATTAACTTATTTCCCGAAACGTTTCGGAGATAACGCCGAAAAAAGCGGATTTACTCCGGCACTCGCCGCGTGCTATCCCTTACGATCAACTGGTTGCTAAGCAGGATCTTACGATTGTCCGTCCTGTCGTCCAGCATATCGATTAACAACTGGGCAGCTTGATAGCCTAATTCGTATTTGTCCTGCCTAACCGTGGTCAGCTTCGGAGAACAATAGGACGCGATGTTGATGTCGTCGAACCCGACGATCGAGATGTCTTCCGGGACTTTGCGTCCGAGCTTCTCCAAGGAACGTATGGCGCCTAGCGCCATAAGATCGCTCGCGCAGAACACCGCCGTCACTTCGGGATGCCGAAGCAGAATTTGATACATGGCTTCCGCGCCGCCGTCTTCCGAGAACTTCCCGTCGAATACCGGAACGGAATCCGTAGGTAATCCGAATAGGTTCAGCGCGTCCCGAAATCCTTCCAACCGCTCGCGGCTGACGAACGCCTGGTCGTGGCCGTTGATCATGGCGACGTTCCGATGCCCGTTCTCGAGCAGATGGCGTACGCCCATGGCAGCCCCGGATCTGCTGTCCGAAGTAATGTACGCGACGTTATCGCCGGTTTTGGGAATATCAATCAGCACGCATGGAAACGCATTTTGTTCGATGACTTCCTGCAAGTAAGGATCATCCAGCCGCAGGCCGGACAGAATCGCTCCTTCTACGTTCCTCTCTTTGCAGAGCGCCGTATAGGACTTCTCCACCTGCTTCGACGGATTCGTGCTGAACAGCAGCAGATCATAGTTTAGGTCGCCAGTGCGGTCATTAATCCCGCATAGGACTTCGTAGGCGAAAGCGTCTTTGGCTCCTGCGCGGTTAATATCCGATATGATAAGGCCGATTGTACGCGTTTTCTTGGAAACGAGGCTTCTGGCGACCGCATTGGGGCTATAAGATAACTCCGACGCAACCTGCTTGATCTTCTTTCTCGTTTCCTCGTTGACGTCATCGTAACCGTTCAACGCCCTGGAAACCGTCGTGATGGATACACCCGCCCGTTTGGCGATATCTTTAATCGTAGCCATTTTCAAACACCTTTCCAAAACGTTTCGGACTCATTATAAAGGACAATCCGACTGATTTGCAAGCGCTTGTCTCTAGGTTGTCCCTTCCCTCTTTATCCCATTCCTATTTTATGCTATAAATTGATATATCGTTATATACGAATATGAACGCAGATCAACGCCCATGCGAGAGATGAGGAGCGACAATGAGCGATCGATTAGCCGAAATGGCCGAGTTGCTGAAATTGTTAGGAGATAGGACGAGGTTGGCGATACTCGGCTTGCTCCAGGAGAAGGAGCTATGCGTCGGAGATATCGTGGATCTGCTCGGAACGAGCCAACCGAACGCCAGCCAGCATCTTCGACGATTGAAAAGCGCGGGCTTGGTGAAGGAAACGAAACGAGGGCAGTGGGTGTTCTATTCGCTTAACCTGGACGAGTTTCCGGACCTTCGCGTTTTTCTGTCCCAATTGCCCGGACGCAAGGAGCGGTTACGATCGCTTTCAGGCTTGCCTGAACGCGGTTAACCTCATCCTGACCGCCGCTTTATTACATCCGATTACCGCTCTTCTCGCAACGGAGTCGAGCGGTTTTTTCACGTCCGAAACACGCACTCCTGTTCGCCCTCCTTACTTACTTCTGTTATCATAGTAAGCATACCAATCTCGCAACTCAAAGGCAGGATTAACGCATGAGCTTCCAATTGACCAAACGGGTAATCAAACTGCTGTGCGGTCCGTACTCTTACGAACGGGGAGAAGCCTATTATCGGTCGGGCAAAGTGTCTATAACCGATTTCGATTCGGAGGCCTGCGAATATCGGGCCGCGATCTCCGGCAATCCCATCGGATATTCCGTTCGAATACGAATCGATCGCGACGGGGATGTGGATGCTCGGTGCAGTTGCCCTTCGCTGGACTCCTACGATAAATATTGCAAACATATCGCGGCCGCGCTGATCGCCATACACGATATCCAGAACTCGGGAAGATCGCCCGTGCGCTCCCACTCTTACAAACTGGACGATAACGATAACTTGCGAAGCATAGGAAAGACGGGACAATTGACTCAGCGCTTCTCTTCCGTCGCCTCCCGGTTCCCCGCGGACGAACGCGCTTCGGATGCCAGTCTAACGAACGGAATGCTGGATCTTTTCAGCAATAAACCATCTCGGTTAAGCCGGAAGCAAAAACGATTCGATTCGCGGGAAATGTTGGACATTGAGTTCACGTTCAGCGTGTTCCCGTACGCTTACCGGAAATCTATGTTCGGGGTCGAATTGAAGGTCGGGCCGAAAAGATTATACATCGTGCAGAAAATCAGGGAGTTCCTCGAACGGGTCGACAAGGGGGAAGCTTATCCTTTCTCCAAGCATTTCCTGTACGACCCGAGTCTGCATAGCTTTAGCGACAACAACGATTCGTTATTGCTTCAACTGATTCTCGTTCATCACCATGAGAAGATGTATCGCGAAACCTCCAGCATCTACTCGGCGCATGCAAGCCCGACCTGCGGCGAAAGAATGTTGCTTATTCCTCCCGCCGCATGGGAAGCGATCGTTCCGCTCCTCTCCCCGGACACGCTCGTCAAGCTGGAACACGATCAAGTCGTCTATGAAGGAATCCGGCTTTCCGACGAGCCTCTGCCGCTGCGCTTCGATTTCGATCAGTCGCCGCTAGAGACCGAAGCCGGTTACCGGCTTGAGGTTCAAGGCTTGGAGCGATTGACGGTGATGGAGTCTTACGGCTGCGTCCTTAACGAAGGCAAGCTACTTAAGGTGTCGCCCGACCGATGTCGGCGCCTTTCGGAGCTCAAGCATATGCTCGATCAATCGCACAGGAGTCAGGTCCGGATCGCCCCCGAACAGATGGAACCGTTCATGGAGCAGGTCATCCCGGGCCTTATGAAGCTCGGAAAAGTTCATGTTTCCCAAGAAGTATCCGCCAAGGTACTGCAGTTACCCCTAAAAGCCAAGCTTTATCTCGATCGGGTAAGGGACAGGCTACTGGCGGGATTGGAATTTCATTACGGGGATATCGTAGTTAACCCGCTGGAAAGCGGCGGAAGGTCGCGCGGAAGCGACCGCATTCTTATGCGCGACGGCGACCAGGAAGCGCGTATACTGGAACTTATGGACCTAGGCGGCTTCGCCAAAACAGAGAGCGGCTATTTCATGGACGACGAGGAAGGTCAGTACGAGTTTCTATATCGGATCGTACCTCAGCTCGAGAAACTGCTTCAGGTATACGCGACTACGGCCGTGAAAGCCAGGCTTCACGTCGGGCAAGCTCCCGTCAGAATCAAAGTGGACGTGGACGAGCGGACGGATTGGCTGGATTGCAAGTTCGAGCTGGAAGGCATTCCGGAGAAGGAAATCCGCGGTCTGATCAAATCTCTCTCCGACAAACGCAAATATTATAAATTGCCCAACGGGGCGCTAGTGCCCCTAGAAAGCGCGGATTATCAGGAAATTCTGCGCTTCATGAACGAGATCGGGGCCCGACAAGCTGATATCGAAGGAACGGACTTCCGCCTCCCCGTCGTTCGGGGGTTGCACTTCGTCGATGCCGACCGGCAAAGCTCTTCCGTCAAGCTCAGCAAGGAATTTCGCAAGCTACTGGAACATATCCGCAACCCGGAAAGTCTCGACTTCGAAGTGCCTAGCGGCTTGACCCCCATTCTGCGGGACTACCAGAAATTCGGCTTCCAATGGCTAAAGACGCTTGCCCATTACCGTTTCGGCGGAATATTGGCGGACGACATGGGCTTGGGGAAAACGCTGCAAAGCATCGCCTTCCTCGTCTCCGTCCTGCCCGAGATCAGGAGCGGGCAGTTGCCGGCGATCATCGTCTGCCCCGCTTCGCTTATGTACAACTGGCGAAATGAACTCGGCCGCTTCGCGCCGGAAGTCCGCGTAGCTATTGCCGACGGCAATAAATCCGAGCGCTCGCTTGCCCTGAAGCAGCTTGGCGATACGGATGTCTTGATTACCTCTTATCCTTTGCTTCGCCGAGACGTCGAGGAGTACGCGGGTCTATCGTTCCATACGCTGATCTTGGACGAAGCTCAGGCATTCAAGAACTACGCAACGCAAACCGCCCAAGCGGTAAAAAGCTTGCAGGCCAGGCATCGCTTCGCCCTTACCGGCACGCCGGTGGAAAACGGCATAGAGGAATTATGGTCGATCTACGACGCCGTATTCCCCGAATTGTTCCAAGATCGCAAAGCATTCGCCGAGCTGTCGCGGGAAACGATCTCCAAGCGGATCCGCCCGTTCCTCTTGCGGAGGCTCAAGACCGACGTGCTCGCCGAGCTGCCGGAGAAAATCGAGTCCATCCAAGCGACCGAGCTGCTTCCCGAACAGAAGAAACTTTACTTGGCCTATCTGGCGAAGCTGCAGAAGGAAACCTTGAAGCATCTGGACGAAGACGGCTTCAACAAGAACCGCATCCGCATTCTCGCCGGACTCACCCGCCTTCGCCAGATTTGCTGCCATCCGGCGTTGTTCTCCGAAGGTTACGAAGGGAGCTCCGCGAAGTTCGAACAGCTGATGGAGATCGTCGAGGAGTGCCGCCAAGCCGGCAAGCGCGTGCTCGTATTTTCCCAGTTCACGGAAATGCTGAAGCTCATCGGGCGGGAGCTCGGCCTAGAGGGAATCCCCTTCTTCTACTTGGACGGGAATACGCCCGCCTCGGAACGCGTGGAATTATGCGATAAGTTCAACGGGGGCGAACGCGACCTGTTCCTGATCTCGTTAAAAGCCGGAGGAACCGGACTTAACCTCACCGGCGCGGATACCGTCATCCTCTACGATCTTTGGTGGAACCCCGCCGTGGAGCAGCAAGCCGCCGACAGGGCCCATCGGATGGGACAGAAAAACGTCGTTCACGTGCTGAGGCTCATCACCCAAGGCACCGTGGAAGAGAAGATGTACGCGCTCCAGCAGCGCAAAAGAAATCTCGTAGACGAAATCATCCAACCCGGCGAAGAGGCATTATCGACGCTGACGGAACAGGAAATCAGGGACATCCTCATGATTGGATAAACGACGAAACCTTAGCCCATGGAGCATGCACGATTCCATTGCACTAAGGTTATTTTGTTGATTTCGTAATGAATTACGAATATATTATTACATATTGAAATCAAAACGAATAATTGCCATTCGTTTTGCAACCATCCTAGATCTGATGCAGGGAGGACTAACCTATGATTTCCATCGACGATATCGATCGCAGGATCATTAAGACTTTGAATGCCAACGGAAGAATTTCCTACACCGAGCTCGCCAAGGATATCGGCTTATCCCGCGTAGCGATCCAGCAACGGATCAACGCCCTGCTGGACGAGGGCGTCATCGAACGGTTCGCCGCGGTCATTAATCCGGAGAAAATAGGCATTACCGTATCTGCTTTCTTTAACGTCGAAGTCGAACCGAAGAGCCTGCAGAGCGTAGCGGACGCGTTGGCCGAGGAGCCTGCGGTAACAAGCCTGTATCACATGACGGGGCCGAGCAAGCTGCATATGCACGGTCTGTTCATGAACAACAAAGAAATGGAAACGTTCCTCAACGAGAAGCTTTATAAGCTTCCGGGCGTTATCGGCGTCGACTGCCAAATCTTGATCAACCGGTATAAGAGCCGCATGGGAATGAGGTTATAAGCATGGCCACCAGCACGATAGACCGCCAATACGCTCAGCTTGCATGGGCAATGGGAAAGACGGGCGTTCTCGGGTACGGCGGAGGACCGTCCGTTATCCCGCTAATCCGCTACGAAGCCGTAACTAAATACCGCTGGATGGACGATGAAGAATTCGGCGAAATTCTGGCGATTGCCAACGCGCTTCCCGGGCCGATCGCAACGAAGATGGCGGCCTACCTCGGTTACCGCCAGAAAGGCATTCTCGGATCGATTCTCTCCGTCCTAGCCCATATCGTGCCTTCCGCCATCGCGATGATTGCCCTCCTCTCCTTCGTGGACTACTTAAGCAATTCCGACGTCGTGCAGGGCATGATCGTCGCCGTCATGCCCGTTATCTCCGTCATGCTGGGCGTAATGGCTTACGAGTTCGTCAAACGGGCCTACAAAGGTCTAGGCAAGTGGATGGTCGTCGTCTTCTGCGGCATCTCGTTCGCGTTGCTCCAACTGCTCGCGGTTCATCCCGCTATCGTCATCGTACTCTTCCTAGCCTACGGGGCCGTTCACTTCCGGTTCGTCGAACGCCTGAAAGCGAACAAATCGCGGAAACCCGGAGGAGACGCCCAATGAACGATCTGATCCACCTCTTGCTTGGTTTCTTCGTCTCCAACGTGCTCGGCTATGGCGGAGGTCCGGCTTCGATTCCGCTTACGTATCAAGAAGTCGTCACTCATTACGGCTGGACGTCGGACCACCAGTTTTCCAACATTCTCGCTCTGGGCAATACGCTTCCCGGACCGATCGCGACGAAAATCGCGGCCTTCGTCGGATACGACGTCGCCGGAGTTATCGGGGCTTTGGTGGCTTTAATCGCGACCGTCGTCCCGTCTGCCGTCGCCTTGATCCTGCTTCTGCGAATGATGCAGCGCTATCGGCAGTCGTCCGTCGTCAAGGGCATGACGCTGCTCGTGCAACCGGTCATCGCCATACTCATGCTAATCCTGACCTGGCAGATGGGCCGCACGTCCATCCAATCGCTTGGAATATGGCAAGCGCTCATCATCGCCGCGGTAGCGCTCTGGGCGATGGAGAAACGCAAGATTCATCCGGCGTTGGTCATCTTATGCGCCTTCATCTACGGCGGACTGGTCGTTCCCCATCTGACCGTATGAAAAAAGCCGGGAAATGTCGGAGCAAACTCCGTCGTTTCTCGGCTTTTCGTTAACCTTTTTCCAATGACTTCTTCAGCATATCCCGACCGCGCTTCAGTCTGGACTTCACCGTGTTCATCTTCACGTTATTGATCTCCACGATCTCTTCCATCGACAGATCGAGCACGTAACGTTGGTAAACCATGAGACGATAAGCCTTAGGAAGCTTGCGGATCGCTACCAGCAAGCTTTCGGAAGCTTCCTTGACGAGCAGGGCTTCTTCCGGATGCATGCCTTCAAGCGCCCCCGCTTGATCTTCCCAGCCTTCGTGCTTCATCATCGGATGAGACAAGGAAAGCTTCGTCTTTCTCTTACGCAGAATGTCGATGCAGATGTTCTTGGCCGTCGTGAAGATAAGAGAGGATACCGATCCTGCCGGATCAAGCCTCTCGAAGTTCACGTATAGCTTCAGGAACGTCTCTTGCACGGCCTCTTCGCTATCCATCTTGCTTCGCAGGATTTTCCAAGCGAAGCTGAAAATTCTATCTTTGTAGTGCTCGAACATTTGCTCATAGGAGATTACGGGAATTCCCCTGCCCGCGGCGTGCTGCATATCCATCGGCCTGCACCTCTTCTCTGTGAACCGCTATAAGCCCTATTATAACAAAAACTAGCGCGTCTGCTCGCCATTCACAGAAAATTCGCAAAATCCGTTCGGTTAGCGTCCGCCCGGAAGGAATTTCTTAATCCAACTCCCGAAGCCGGCCGGATTACGGGTTTGGATAAGGACGATTCCTTCGCCGCGGAACCGGCATACGATTCCCTCGCCGCTCGTAAGACTGGATAACCAGCCTTTGGAAGCTTTCTCGACCGTATAGTTCACGTAGTTAGGCCATGCGACCAGATGTCCGTTGTCGACGATGCGTTCTTCCCCCGGCTCGAGATTGATCGCATGGATAGAACCGTAAGATGCCAAGAACACGGTACCCTGCCCGCTGATCTCGATGATGAAGAATCCTTCGCCCGACAATAGCCCGCGGCTAAGATTTTGCATTTTCGTGTTTACGTTAATCCCGCTTGTCCCAGCCAAGAATCCGTCCTTCTGCACGTATAGACTGTAGCTTCCGTCCAGTTCGACGGCTTGAATATCTCCCATGGACTTCGGTGCCAGCAGCACTTCCCCGCCTCCGCGGTTCGCCGAAAGCTCCTGGAAGAAAAATGTCTCTCCGCTCAGCATCCGACCTAGCCCTGCCATGATTCCTCCGTCCATCGTGCCCTTGACGTCGACGTTCGGAGACATGGATACCATTGCTCCAGACTCCGCCTTTACGACTTCGCCTGGGTTCATTTGGAGTTTAAGCAGAGCGAACGCTCCCTGGTACATCACTTCGTGTTTCATCGATTAATCCCCCATATCGTTTAGGCCGTTAAAGTTTCAAGTCTCTAAATCTAGCGACAGCATCTTTATAAATGCGGGAAATCTCTTGAATCCGATCGAACTCCGCATCTCCGGGTCCCAGATTCTCGTAGAACATCCGCTGAAGCAGCTTGTTGTAAAATGCCAGCTTGTCCTCCATAGCCTGAAGCTCGCCGGCCAAGATTTCCTCTAAGGTACGGCTAGCGATCCATTCCTCTAGCTCGTCAGGCTTGTCCAATTCCGCCGAAGGCTCGGCTTCTTCTCCAAGGCGCCCACCGCGGATCCGATCCCGGCCGTCACCGTCCCCGGACACGTCAACGGACGTCCGCAGATGCGAGAGCATTATTCGCTCTTTCGCCAGCATAACCTGGAAAGGCTTATTCGAAAGCAAGTCCGCGACGACAAGCCGGCACATGTCCGGATTCCCTAGCAAACTCGCATCGAACGGATGAAGAATCCATTCGCCATGCTTATGGAATAAATTAAAATCGAACCATTCTCCCCCGTAATTCAACCGGACGTTGATCGTGGCAGGATCCAAGATTTCATAAGTAAAATCCAAGCCGGCTTCCCCTCCCGGGCGTCTAGTTCCTTTATTCGTATAGTACCAAATCGGGCTCCTTTTGGGAAATGAATGGAGCGCCTGGCTGACTTAGCTAGCTTGCTCCTCGATAAGCTCCATGATCGATTCCGCGCGCTCGCTGCTCGCAGCGATGATCAGGAACAGTATGATCAATCCCGCAATCCAGCTCATGATCAAGTCGGACCATCCTCTCTCGCCTACCGGATTCCGAACGTTACCGTAGTTTATCCGGCGCTAAGAGCAAATATGACGATGAAATGCTACAGCCCGTACCTATTAAAATAGCTCCCGGATGACCCGGGAGCTAAATAAATAAACGCGAATTAGTCCAATAATCTAGTTACTTCAGGCTGTTGGAGAGCCGCGGGCGTCGCGGAAGAAGTGCCCGGATTCAGACCCAGTCTCGCGCCCATCTGTTTATTGATCTCTTGCATGCGAGTCGTTTGCTCGGTCGCGGATGCGATAATCGTACGGTTGGACTCTTCGCAACGCGTGATCGCTTGCGTTAGATCGTTCATCGCTTGGTTGATCTGCTCGATCGACATCGCCGATCTCGTCATCGCTTGCGTCGTTTTCTCCGTCGTCTCGTTCAACATGCGCGCGTTCTCCGCGAACTGCTTGCCGAGCATATCGTTCGTTGCGTTCACGGCGTCGATAACCTTCATCTGGTCGTCGAGAGCCGTCGCGATCATCGCGGATACGGTAATCAGATGCTGCGTCTTGTCGATGGTCGCATCGACGGAATCGATCAGCTTATCGTTGTTGTCGTTAATGATATCGGAACCGGCGATCGCTTGCTGGTACAGCATGATCATCTCGGTCAACGATTGAATGCGCGTTACGACTTTGCGCAATCCGCGCTCCAATTGCGTTTTGCGGCCTTCATTTTCCGGTTTGGCGATCTCTTGCTCGAACAGCACCTTCAATTGGTTACCCAGTTCGATCCGTTGCTGCACGTTGTACATTTCTTGCAGGCACATTTGCTTCAAGTTGCGCATGTGCACGATGTTCTCTTCCAGCGTGTCCTTGCCATTGCGCAGGCTGGAGATGATCGCTTGAACGTTCGTTCTGACCGATTGATATTTCATGATGTAATTTTTGAGCGGCGTCTTGCGAAGAATTTTCTGCATCAGCGAAAGATCCTTGCTCCGGTTCAGATCGTCGACCTCGTTGCGTAGCTTCATGATGTTGCCGGCGATTTCGGACCGTTTACCGGTAAGAAGATCGTTCAGGGGACGTTCGAGCAACGTCAGGTTAGCCCCTGCCTTCTCCATCGTTTTCTGGCCCATTCTTCCGATTTCGTCCATCAGGGAATCCAGTTGGGTGGCATCGGTGGATGATATTCGTTGAATCGTGGCTTGCGCTTCCTGTTGAACCTTGGCTGTGTCTGTGTCCTTGAGCAGAATGGCTTGCGTACTCATGCGTGAATCCTCCTCGTAAGATTAGTTGCCCGCGCCGTAGCGCTGGTGAATGAGCTCGGCTTTGTTCTTCAATTCCAGCAAGTCCTTCTGTTCGATAAAGCTCGTGTATGTCGTAATCTGACTGTCGATGTCCTTCAAGCTGTTCAATAATATCCGGCGATTTTGCCGCTTGGCTTCCCCGCTTAGATGAATGAACGGCGTGATCGTACCGTTCAGATCCTTCAGCACGAGGCGCTGGATCTTATGGTTGATATCGCCGTTATTGAAGTCGACGAGCTGCGGGATAACCCGGTTCAACCGGACGAGCAACGATAAAGTACGCTGAACGATCTCGTTGTCGAGATTGTTCTTCTCCCCTTCGAGCAGCACCATGTCCTCGATCGTCCCGATGTATTCGATTACCGAATCCCATTCGGGGCCGAGGCTTGGAGCCCTGGCAGCCTGGGGCTCGGCGGCGGCATGGCGATTGCCGGGAGCTCCTAAATTAAGCGCACTGCCGGATTGGCTTGGGCTTGCGCCGCTAAAGCCGCTGCCGGCATTCTCGGGCACGTTGATGCGTTGGCCGTTCGGATTACCTTGGGCGTTATTCGCGGCTTCCCGCTCGGCGGCCAGCTTGGCCACTTTGAGCTCGGCTTGGCGAATCGTGGAGCCGAGAAGAGTACCTAGCACCGGGAAGATTAGCGCGATCGGGACGGAAAGAAATTTGGAAACGATAAGCCCGGCAACATATCCGATTAGGACGGAGGCAAGCCCCCATTTGGAACGAAGCAAGTTATGCGTACCTCCTGTCGAACGATCTTTTGATTTTAGTTTAGGGTTTTCGCTAGCTCCCGTCAATTATTTCGCGAACCCGTTACCTCAGATCGGCTAGCACGATAGGATGCTCGATATAACTGGCCCTGACTCCATAGCGGGGAACGGGCGTATCCGTACGCTTGCCCAGTATTTCTTGTACGGCCAAGTAAGGCATGTTCACCCCGCTTAGGCAAGTAATGTACAAACCCCCGGACATTCTCGGATTAATCTCCAATAGCTTCGGCACGCCTTTGTTGTACTTGACTTGAATGTTGTACACGTAAGGAATGCGGAA
Organism: Cohnella endophytica; assembly: GCF_003628305.1. Lineage (GTDB taxonomy): Bacteria > Bacillota > Bacilli > Paenibacillales > Paenibacillaceae > Cohnella > Cohnella endophytica. Next base: position 141,604 of record NZ_RBZM01000009.1, read on the forward strand.
CTTGTCGGCGATACCCCGGGCGATCTCCAGAAGCTCGGGAACGGCATCCAGCGTGTAGACGCGTCCGGCGGCTTTCCTCCTCGGGATAGCCGTCAGCAGTCCGCCTGCGGAATCCGCCAAGCAATCGATGGAATACTCCTCGTCCTCCAACAGCTCCATGACCATGAGCTTCGGAAACCTCTCGACCCGGGAAAGCGCGTCATAAGCCTGCTCGAAAGAAATAGATGAGCTTACGTAACCGTATAGACCGGCCAACGGATCCAGATCGTTGTCGATGATCCGGAAGCCCATGCCGCCTTCCGCGTTCGTCGGCTTGAAGCAGACGCGATGTCCTTGTTCTGCGAGTTTCTCGTATCCCGACCGGAATTGCTCCGGCGTCTCGGCCGTCTCGTATTCGGGAATCGGAACGACGTCCGAGCCTTGAAGCCGTTCGTAGAAGAGCTCTTTCTCCATCATGCTCTCCAGCAGTTCGACGTCCCGGCATACCATCACCTTCGTACCGATCGCATCGAACCGCCCGATCTCCTTCGCGATCTCCAACATCTTCAGCCGAGGGATGAACACGTCGATCTCGTTGCGGCGACAGAAGTCTAAAGCATAATCGACGTATTCCCCACCCTGCAATGACGGTTCCTGCTCCGCATGGTCGCAAGCCTGCAAGGAAAGATGGTTCACGTCCGGATGAGTTCCATAGAAGCGGAAGCTTTCTCCGTCCGGGTTATCGCGAATCATGTTCATATAGTGGTAAGCCACGGAAAACCAGCGGTTAAAATAAATGTTCGTCATATCGCCGCGCTTACCTCCATCCGTTTCAGCAACGCATTTATGATTTCTTCGGAAGCCCGGATTCCCGAGCTTTCCGTAAATCGGATATGGCCATGCGAGCCATACTTGCGATAGAGCTCGCCGTGACAAGGAGCCATAGCTTGGTCGGCGACCGCAAGCATGCATTCGTCGAGCAGGCTATCTCCGGCCGCGAACACGATCGACGAGCCGGCGAGCTCCTTTACGTAGCGGACGGCCGCGCCTTTGCTCACCGGGTCGGGAACGAGGTACAATTTGCGGCCTTGAAGCGAACTGCTCCATCCGAGGCCTTGCAGCATCGTCTCCAGTTCCGTCATGAACCCTTCTTCTAGTCGTTCCATGTCCAAGACGTAGGCGTAGAACAATTCGTCGCAATAGCTGGCCCGCAGAGCCAAACCTTCGTTGGCGAGCCCGATGAACCGCTCGGAAACCTCATCGCCGGGCGCGCAACCGTCGCGCAGTGCCGTTCGAACCTCGCGTTCCCAGTCCGCATCCGGCATGCCATCCTTCAATACCTTGCCTCCGTTGCTAACGATCGCATACCGAGGGCTAAGCCCTTCGCTAATGCCGTGAACCCTCCGATATTGCTCGTGCGTTCTCGTGGTCGCGGGTACGAAGAGCATGCGTTCGCCGAGCATCCGCAAGCTTGCGTATACGTCGCGGGTAACGAACGAATGCTCCTTCCCGTCGTAAATCTCGACGGGGACAAGCGCCGCGGGATCGATGGTCCCCATCGAGTTCCGCGAATAGATAAGCGTCCGGTCCAGATCGCAAGCGAAGATCATGAGATTACCTCTTTCAACGGTTTGATGATGCCGCAGCACGAATAAGTCAGATCCGCATATTCCTCTACGGGAACTCCGCGGTCTTTCGCGAGCAACAAAATCGGTGCCAGATTCGGATTGTTCAAGTCGTCGACGAGGATTTTCCACGGAACCCTGCGCAACAACACGCGCGTCGTCTCCCCGACTCCCGGTTTCACCAAGTTAATATCCGCGATTCCGAAATCGCTCTGAATTCTGCGGATATCTTGCTCGCCTTTCCAAGTAACGGGATCTTCCTCGCGTGCCAGCAGCGATAAAGCTTGAGCGCGCGCGGCTTCCCGCACGGATTCGAAATGCTCGGCGATCGCGTCGACGTAGCCGTTCGATAGATCTTCCTCCGCCCATTCCTTGTAATACTTGGCTCCGTGGTAATCGTTCGGTCCGATCAAGTCATCGCGAAGCACGGTGCGACTGATCAATCCCGAAACCGTGGAGTTCAAGCAGGCGCTCGGGATGAGGAAATCATCGCGTGTGCCGTAAGTCGCGGAGCAGCATCCGGGATCCGCCAGCACGGCCAGATCGTCGTTCAGCCGCACGCCGTAATCGCGCTCGAACTTGGCGCAAGCCTGGATGAGCACCTTGCGGATCGCGCCCTTGCCCGTCCAGCCGTCCACGAACTGGATGTCGGCGCCGGGGTGTTCCCGCAGCATGTATTTCAAGGCATTCTCGTCGATGCCCTTGCCGCGAATGATCGATATGCCATAATGCGGAGGATTCAAATTACTATGCGTCCGGATGTAACGCTTGATCAACACGCCGATCGGCGTTCCCGCCCTGGCAAGCGACGCGAGAACGAGGTTATCCCCTCTTCTTTTCGCCATGATCTGCTCGGCCACGACGGCGACCGCTTCGGCCACCTGTCGCGCGGTCGTTCGCAGCGTATCATGGAACAAACGGATATATTCCTCCGACGGCCGATATTCGACCGGCAACATCTCCGAGTAGTGCGTTCCGTTCTGAATCGCTTCCTCGCGGTCTTCCGTTCCTCTCTCCAAGTCGACCGAGCTCAGGTCCTTCAACAGGAAAACGACGTCCTCGCTCCGATAGCTTCCCATCGGAACCGGGGTCGCGAGAAGGTTGTTTTCTAATCGCGTTTCTTTCATGCGGTCACCTCCGAAGCGCCGTCCGCAATACCGAAGACGACCAAATGAACGACAGGTATCCCAAGACGGGAAAGTGTAGATTCGAAAGAGTCGCCTTGCGCGGCGGTATACTCCCGTTCGACGAAAACAAAGGCTTCGTCATACTGACCGGGCTCGATATTATAGACGAAATTCGGCACCTCCGCGTCGTCCACGGAATCGAAGCGATAAGCGGAGGTAATCGCGTAGCTTTCATCGCGCAATGGATGGATCGGGCTGCGGGTCGTCGACTGAAAGACGACACCTTCTCCCATTAATGCCGCGATGCGCATCGGCACGTACATAAACTCGCCCGTGCCGATGCATACGGAGCGCCGGCTAGTCCGGTGCGCGGCCAGTTCGGCCGCCGCCAGCTCGACTTCCCGCTTCAGCGAATCTCCCTCGCTTGCCTCGATACCGAATCTGCCCGTATGCCATAAGTAGGCAGGCTCGTCGTCCCCTTCCCGATGCTTGAACAACCGGGAGACGTCGAGCTTGCGGATCACGAAGTCATCTGTTACATCGGGAGCTGAATTCACTGCGGCTTTCTCCGCGACCGGGGAGCCCTTGACCTCGATAACGCCTTCCACGAGCGCCAGGCAGCGAATCCCGATACCTAGCTCCTGTTCCAGAGCCGCGAAACTTTCACGGTCTTCCGCGGATCGCCAATCCAGCAAGCTTGCCACGACGAAATCCCGATGTCCGAAAGCTTCATGCAATTCCTTGATAATGTTAAGCGACGTTCGGCCTGTCGTAATCTCATCATCAACGAGCACGACTTTGCTCGCTTTGCGGAATAGATCCTCGTCGCGGACGTAACAACGGTGAGCCGTCGCATGCGAATGCTCTTCCTCGAACTGTATGAGCGGCTCCTGTCCGCCGACCGTCTCCCGCGTCGTATGCAAGTAGGCGGCGCTCCCTTCGAAAGCTTCGAACATGCTATGTCCGAGGGCCGTCGCCGTCTCGGCGAAGCCGATGAACAAAGTCGGCTCCTCCAGCTTTATCTTGTTCGCCATTAATCGGCTATAGAGCTCGTCCGCCCGATGCCGATCGTCGATAGCCTCTTGCATCTGCTCCGCGCTCACCTCGGCTTGCCTATGAAGCACTAACCTTGAATAGAGATCGCCGAGAAGCGCGCCCGACGCCAGCGATAACGCCGGATGCACCGCGATATGCTTGCCGAGCAGCTTGCTGACGAATAAGAACGCGCGTTTCTTGTTGATTCTGGCCGCCATGCCGAACAACCGGTCCAACCCGATTCCGTACGGGTTCGCGACGACGCTCACGCCGACCTCCAGCCCGTCCGCGATCTTATACAAGCGCTCCCGTCCGCTGCTCTTCGGCGAGCAGACAGGTGAAGTTATGTTTGTCATGTAACACCCCGAACACTTTCGATCGATGAACGATCCGGTTGGACCAGTTCAGATGCGGTTTAATTTCGTTCATTTTGTTCTCGTACTCGCTTTTCATGACGCCATGTTCGCCCGTACTATTCGAGATGATGCTCATCGCGTCGATATACTCTTCGTGCGTGACGACGTACATGGCTTGAACCGGCTGCAGATGGGAAGGATGGATAATCGTCTTCCCGACGATACCGTTCTCTTTATCGTACGCGACTTCCCGGATCAATCCGTCGACGTAACGGTCGATATAGGACATGCGCAACCTCAGGCCGTCTTTGCCCATCGCTTCCGAGAACGGAGTCTGCCTCAATTGAGGCTTAAGCACCCTGTCGCTCTTGAAGTACTCCCATACCGGACCCGAGACGACGAAACGATTGTTTTCCCGTCCGAAAATATTCAGAATATCCGTCACGCAATCCCGAATGACTCCGATATCGTAGATCGTCATGTCGGGACTGCGCCGCAAGCCGAAAATACTCGAGAAATCGGTTGCCCCGATACGTACGTTAAGCACGTAGTGCTTATATTCCGTCAGCAACGCTTGAATGTCGAGTAACGTGCTCAACCGGCTCTCCCGGTAGATGACCTCCGACGTTTCCAGTATCGGCATTCCGTACAGGAGGGGCGCACCTTCGGCTCTCGTCTTGTTATATCCGTCCAGAATACGGAAGTACGCCTCCCCGCCGCTCGCCGTGAACTTCGGAAAAGCAAAGCCCGTAACGAGCGGCAACTGCTCCTCCAACTGCGAGAGCAGACGTTCGAATTGCTTTGCGGATCTTACGCGAACGAAGATCAAGGGCAAATCTTTAGCCTCCAGCGTTCCTCTATTCACGTAGACTTGCAGCTTGTCCAACGTCTCGAGGAGGCGAAGCTCCGCCAGCTCGACCTGCATATCCCCAACCGCATCCTCCAGGTCGATCACGACGGAGGCGAGGCCTTTGATTTTCCGGGCCACGATATCCTCGGCGATCGACGGCCTAGTCGCGGGCATGTACAGAGCCGCTCCTACGGCGTAGGCAAGCAGTTCCTTGTCGTCTCGGTTACTGAACTCGGTGGGGAGATAATGAAAAATCTCCCTCTCCTGCTCCGGCGTCAAATAATCGAAATACCTCACCGAATGTCACCTCCTTTGCGCGACCGCTTTACCGCAATATTTAAAAATATCCCTCACGGTTCTATGAGGGATATTCCGGTATCAAGCCGTTAAGCGGATTTCGAAGCCGATTGCTGCGACTGCGTATTTTTTCTTCTGACCGCGCTGTAGATTATCGTGCCTACGAAGATCGCGATCAACAGCGGGAAGAACACGACGTGCGGAACTTCGAAATCGAATGCTCCGGCAATCATCTTCGCGCCGATTACGACGATCAGGATGAACGCCGCTTTCTCGAGTTCCGGGAATTTCTCGATCAGCTTCAGGAACAGCTGAGCGACTCCGCGCATCATAAGCACCCCGAGAATACCTCCGAGGAACAACACCCATACTTCTTCGCTAACGCCGAACGCGGCGAGAACGCTATCGATACTGAAGGCGATATCCATCAATTCGACGGCAAGCACCGTCTTCCAGAAGCCGAGCACTTTGTTCTGGACTTCCCCGTCGCCTTCTTCTTCGCCTTTGCGGCGAATATAAGGAAGCAACGGTACGCCTCCGACCCGCATCATCGCGAACTCCAGATTGAACAAGTTGCTAAGCGCGATCCAGAGCAAGTACAGCCCGCCGGCCACCTTGATCCAGGTAATCTTGACCAAATAAGTTCCGATCCCGATCGCCAGGAACCTGAAAATATAAGCTCCGATAATTCCGTAGAATAAGGCTTTCTTTTGTTGTTGTTTCGGCAGATGCCTTACCATAACCGCCAGCACGAGCGCATTATCCGCGGAAAGCAAGCCTTCCAATACGACTAGCGTCCCGATAATGCCCCAGGTGGAAGGTTCGGCGAGAATGGACGACAAATGCTCCCAATTAAAGAAACTCGAGAAATTGTCTATGAAACTTTGAAAAAAGTCGTTCATGTTAATCCTCCTGAAGGTATAGCCAGATTTATGCAAAGTCTACTTGCGCCCTTTTACCCAGCGCAAGTTCCATTGATAGGCTTTGTCCAATTCCTGCTGGTCGTCGAAAAACCGCACCAGCCTCTCGATGCTGAACGTCTGGTCGCTAACGTTCTTAATCATCGCGATCGCGCACAGGCCCTTGCTATAGTTGTACTCGTCCATCCGGACGACGATATCCGGCCCGCCCGTTTGCTTCACGGTAACGACGGCATCCGCGTCCGACCAATTGGCGATTCCTTCGTATATGAACGCGAAGACAACGATTCTCTCGATCTCGGCTACTCTTGCTCCGTTAATGCGCAGATTCTCGCCGCCGGCCAACGCTCCCGTCCGATCGTCTCCATCCAGCGAAACGTAGGGCGCGCGTTGGAAATTGCCGAATGCGTTGCCTAGCGCCTGAACGCCGCCTTTCGAACCGTCCTTCAGTTCGAAGAGACATCCGAGATCCAGATCGATCCCCGCGGAAGTCTTGAACAATCCCCCCGGTTTCTTGCGATTCCAGTTCAGATTAATCAAGATTTCACCGAGCGAACCTCCGCTCGAATTTTTCTGCAGGTTAATGACTTCGCCTTTTTTTCGCAGTTCGATTTTGTCCAATCGAATCGGCTGTACCGGAGGGGCTTCGGCGGGAGGAGCTTGTCCCGTCGCCGACTGCTGGGAACCCGAGTGAGACGACCGCTCTTCTTCCCGCACGTCGATGCCGAAGCTTGCGCATAAAGCAGCCAAACCTCCGGAATAGCCGGATCCGATCGCGCTGACTTTCCATTCCCCGTTGTGCCGATATATTTCTCCGACGACGATCGCCGTCTCGACGGGGAATTCGTTGCCTAGGGAATACCTAACAAGCTCCTTGCCCGCAGCCTCGTCGACAACCCTAATGTAGGCATCCTTCGCGAGCGAGAAATTCTGCTTGCGCTTCACTCCTTCATGAATCGTGAGGGAGAAAGCGATTCGTTGTATTTCCTTGGGTATATCGTTAAGCCGTATATCGACTTGCTCGCGATCCGTCCGACCTTCGTATTCCTTCCCCTTATCGCCTGACAGTACGACCGCGCCGCCGGCGCCGGAAGGATTGGAATAGAAGATCAGATCGTGATCGGAGCTTACTTTCCCGTTCGCTTGCAGCAAGAATGCCGAGAAATCCACGTCGACCCCGGAGCTCGGCTGCCACCCCATGCCGACGATAACGCGGTTAAGCGAGGGAACATTTTTGGTTAGATCCGCTTTCTGGCCTTTAACTAACGACAGTGTCATTCCTCGACAGCCTCCGTAGTTCGGTTACTTGGCATCAAGCCCGTAATTTCTCGCTAGCGCCGACAGCCCTCCGGAGAAGCCCGAACCTACGGCTTGGAACTTCCACTCGCCGCCATTGCGATACAATTCGCAGACGACGATCGCCGTCTCGACGGAGAAATCCTCGCCCAGGTCGTAACGGAGAATTTCGAAGCCCGTATGCTCGTCCACCAGGCGAACGAACGCGTTAGCCACTTGACCGAAATTTTGTTGGCGCGCGTCGGCGTCGTGAATCGTTACCGTAATTCCAATGCGATGGATGCTCTCTGGAATTTTCGAGAAATCCAGCTTGATCTGTTCGTCGTCCCCGTCGCCTTCCCCGTCGCGATTGTCTCCAGTGTGAACGACCGCGCCGCCGTAGACGGTCAGATTATTGTAGAATACGAAGTCCTCGATGCCGCTGGCTTTGCCGTTCTCGCGAAGCAAGAACGCGGACGCGTCCAAATCGAATTCCTGGCCTCCGGAGTATTTGTTCGTATCCCAGCCGAGTCCGATAATCGCGTTCTTAAGCGACGGATTCGTCTTGGTAAGATCGATTCTTTGGCCTTTGGATAAACTAATCGTCATGAGTTGTTCCTCCTTATACTTGAACGCCGTAATCGCGGCATAAGCCCGCAAGACCGTCCCGATATCCGCTTCCTACCGCGCTGAATTTCCATTCTCCGTTATAGCGGTACAGCTCCGCCACGACTACGGCCGTCTCGATAGAGAAATCTTCGCCCAAGTCGTAACGAATCAACTCCGCGCCGGAGTCCGATAGAACCCGCGCGAACGCGTTGGCGACTTGCCCGAAGTTCTGGTTGCGGGATGCCGCGTCGTGAATCGTGATGCAGAAGGCGACTTTCTGAATGTCGGCGGGAATCAGACTTAGATCGATCGTTAACGTCTCGTCGTCTCCCTCGCCTTCTCCGGTTTGGTTATCACCGGAGGTCTGAATCGCTCCGTTAACGCTGCTTCTGTTGTTGTAAAATATGAAATCCCGTTCGGAGTTCACTTTACCGCTCGCGTTCAGGCAGAACGCGGACGCGTCGAGGTCGAACGAGCTTCCTCCGTCGTATTTATTCGTGTCCCAACCTAAGCCTACTTTGACTTTGGAGAGTCCTGGATTGGATTTGGTCAGATCTACTTTCTGGCCTTTGGACAAGTTAACCGCCACGCTCGGGGCCTCCTTCGCAATTAAAAAAAGGGAACCGCAATGTGACAAAAAAGCGGTCCCTTCCTAGTCAGGACTTCAATGCCTTACATCAATCCGTAATCTTTGCACAACCCGGCGAGTCCGTCGCGATAGCCGCTGCCGATCGCGTTGAATTTCCATTCGCCGCCGTTACGGTACAATTCGCCGACGACAAGCGCCGTTTCGACGGAGAAGTCTTCCCCGAGGTCGTAACGGATTAACTCGGCGCCGGAGTCCTCGCTTACGATACGTACGAACGCGTTCGACACTTGTCCGAAATTTTGCGCTCTTTCGGCAGCTTCGTGAATCGTGATGCAGAAGGCGATCTTTTCTACTTCGGCAGGCACGTTAGCCAGGTTTACTTTCAATTGCTCGTCGTCTCCGTCGCCTTCGCCCGTCAGATTGTCGCCCGTATGCTCAATCGACCCGTTCGTGTTTTTCAAATTGTTGTAGAAAATAAAGTCTTTCTCGGAGCCTGCTTTGCCGGATGCATTCAGGCAGAATGCGGACGCGTCGAGGTCAAAAGCTTTGCCTCCGTCGTATTTGTTCGTGTCCCAACCGAGTCCGATTAGCACTTTCGTAAGTCCCGGGTTCGTTTTCGTCAAATCGATTTTCTGGCCTTTGGATAAGCTGATCGACATTGTGGAATCCTCTTTTCGTTTATAGGTTATCAATCAATCTCTTAACTATTATTGATAGGTGCGAGCCAGTAAATCCACGTGGGCGGCGTTCGTTCCCTCGCCGATAGCGTTGAACTTCCACTCGCCGTTGTAACGGTAAATTTCACCGACGATCAGCGCCGTCTTGCCGGAATAGTTTTCCGTCAAGTTGAAACGAACCAGCTCTTGCTCGTTCGTCTGGTTCAGCACGCGGATGTAAGCATCCGAGATCATGCCGAAATCCTGCTTGCGGTTAATGCAGTCGTAGATATTCACGACTACCAGGATTTTGTGAATGTTCGAGGGAACGCGGACGAGGTCGATGCGGATTTGCTCGTCGTCCCCTTCTCCTTCGCCCGTGCGGTTGTCTCCGGAATGAACGACGGACCCGTCCGGACTTTTCAGGTTATGAAAGCAAACGAGGTTTTTCCCTTGAAGTTTGCCGTTCTCGTCCAGCAGAAGAGCCGACGCATCGCAGTCAATGTCTATTTTCTTGGAGCCGAAAAAGCGTTTCTTCTCTACCGGACTCCACCCAAGGCCTACAACGATGTTGCTCAGCCCGGCATTGCCTTTCGTAAGATCGATTTTCTGACCTTTTACTAGAGATATCGTCATTTCAATGGGAGCTCCCTTCCGTATCGCCAACTATTATTTCGAGCGTTCACTACCTGATTTACGGGCAATTCGCCAAAAAGTTTCAAATCGCGAACGCTAACTAAATTATAATCTAATTTCGCCCGTCTATCGAGTCGCCATACATTAATTTCCTATAAAATCGAATTAAAGAAATCTTTCTCTGCAATCTAGCGACAATATCTGGGAATCGAACGTTAGCTGTAACCTTATCGTCCTTTCTTGCGTCAGTACCCTTGTCGAATTCGTCAGACGACTACACAACTTCAAGGAGAGTGCGACAAGATGAAAAAGGGAACTGTTTTAATATTGCTAACCGTCATGTTGAGTCTAGCGCTTAGCGCTTGCTCTAACAATACGAAACAATCTTCCATCGAAGCCAAGGTTGCCCCCAAGGAAATGGCCGATCAAATCCTCAAGCAAATCGAACAGCCCATGTTGATGGAATTGGAAGACGAAATGATTCAGAAGCTGTATCACTTGGATCCCGCCCTGTTGGAGCAACATACGATTCGCGTTCCCCTTATGAACGTGAAGACGAACGAGATCGCAATCCTGAAAGCGAAAGACGCGAAGGATATCCCTGTTATCGAAACGGCAATTAAGCAGCGAGCTGCCGACGTCCAGAAGCAATTCGAGACTTACTTGCCCGACCAGTACGAGAACGCCAAAAATTACAAGCTCGTGGTCAAAGGCAACTACGTATTGTTCGTTATTTCGGAGAGAGCGGACGATATCGTCAAAGCTTACGACGCATTCTTCGAAGCGCAATAATCGGCCATGGTATTCAGCAGCCTGCTTTTTCTTTTCCTATTCCTGCCGGCCGTATTGCTGCTGTACTGGCTTTCGCCCCGCAGGCTGAAAAATCTCGTTCTCTTCCTGACGAGTCTCGCGTTCTACGCGTGGGGCGAACCGGTCTATATCGTCATCATGCTGATTTCCACGGTAACGGATTTTAGTTTCGGGTTAATGCTAAGCAACCCTCGCTTCGGTCAAACAAGCCGAAGGTGGATCGTCGTCTCGTCCGTCATTGTCAACCTGGGATTGCTGTCTTACTTCAAGTACGCGGATTTCCTGATCGTCAACGTGAACGATCTGCTCGGAACGAGCATTCCGTTGACGGAACTCGCACTGCCGATCGGCATCTCGTTCTATACGTTCCAATCGATGTCTTACATTATCGACGTATACCGGGGAACGGCGAAGGCGCAGCGCAATTGGATCGACTTTGGCGCGTTCGTCGCCCTCTTTCCGCAGCTGGTCGCCGGCCCGATCGTGCAATACAACACGCTCGCGGAACAGCTTCGCAACCGTAAAGTCACGCTGGAGATGTTCGCGGAAGGCGTGCGCAGGTTCATTATCGGTTTAGCCAAGAAGGTGCTGCTCGCGAACAATATCGGATTGCTCTGGCATTCGATATCGGGCACCGATGCCGGAACCCTTTCCGTGTTGACGGCATGGCTAGGGATCGTCGCTTTCGCCTTCCAGATCTATTTCGATTTCAGCGGTTACTCGGATATGGCGATCGGGCTCGGGCTCATGTTCGGCTTCCGGTTTAACGAAAACTTCAACAAGCCGTATACGGCCCAGAGCATTACCGATTTCTGGCGAAGATGGCATATTTCGCTCGGCAGCTGGTTCCGGGATTACGTGTACATCCCTCTCGGCGGAAACCGCAAGGGGTTCGGCAAGCAGCTCCGCAACATCTTGATCGTCTGGATCCTAACGGGCATCTGGCACGGCGCGAGCTGGAATTTCATGCTGTGGGGCTTGTACTTCGGCGTTATTCTCATCTTCGAGAAATGGACGGGTCTCCGTCTGCTGGCGAAAGCGCCGCGTTGGGTCAGGCACGTCTACGCCTCCGTGCTCATCCTGATCGGCTGGGTATTATTCGCCTTCGACGAGCTTCCTCGCGTCGGCGGTTACTTGAAAGCGATGTTCGGGCTGAACGGCCGGCCCCTATGGGATGACCAATCGTTGTATTACGGATACACGAACGTGATTCTGCTCGTCCTGCTCGTTACCGCATCCATAGCTTGGACTCGACGTCGTTCCGCGGAAGGAGAATCCGGTAGCATGCGCGGGCTGCTCAATCTCGCTTGGTGCGCCGTTCTGTTCTTTATTTCGGTGTCTTATCTGGTCGACGCGACGTTTAACCCATTCTTGTATTTCCGTTTCTGACGGCGAAGGAGGTACGGACATTGTGAAACAAACAGCGGATCGTCTGCTCGCCGGAGGGTTCGTAGCGACGCTGTTCCTCTTGTCGCTGACGTTCTTCCTGCTGCCGGCCGGGAAATTCTCCGAACTGGAAAACCGTTATCTGCAATCCGCCCCGCATTTCACTTGGGACGATCTGATCTCCAAAAATTTCGCGAACGAGACGGAGAGCTACGTCACGGATCACTTTCCTTATCGCGCGGATTGGATCTGGTCGAAGTCCTTCATGGAGCAGCTTCGGCTTCAACAGGAGAACAACGGCATATACAACGGCAAGGACGGTTACTTATTCGAGAAGTTCGCCGAGCCCGATTACTTAGCGGTGGAGCATTATGCCGATGCCGTCAACAATTTCGCGCAGAAGCATCCGGACGCCAATATGACGTTCATGCTCGTTCCCACCTCCATCGGGATGTATCCGGAGAGGTTACCGTGGAAGGCTCCCTTCTACCCCGAATCGGACGTAAACGACTTCGTCGCCGATCGTACGCAAGCCGGTAATCTAACGTTCATGGACGGTTTCGATATTTTGCGCCCGCACGCCTCGGAATCGATCTACTATCGTACCGACCATCACTGGACGACGCGCGGCGCTTATTACGCTTACGTCGCTTATGCGGAGAAAATGGGATGGAAGCCGCTCGGAGAGAACGATTTCGCGATTACCGACGTGAGCGACACTTTCTTGGGCAGCTACCATACCCGCGGTCAATTCAGCGGCGTGAAGCCGGACACGATTCAATCCTTCGTTCCGAAGAACGCCGTACATACCGAAGCGTACGTCGCGGATACGGATTCGAAGCTAGACGGCCTTTACGACGACAGTTTCCTGCAAAAGAAAGACCAGTATTCTTATTTCCTGGGCGGAGTGCATGCTCTGATGACTTTGAAAAGCGATCTCGCTCACGCGGATCTGGACAAGCTTCTCATCGTCAAAGATTCCTACGCCCACAGCTTTATCCCTTTCCTGACGCAGCACGTGAAGGAGATCCACGTCATCGACGTGCGGTATTACAACGGCAGCATCGGGGACTACATGAAGGAAAACGGAATCAAGGAAGCGTTGTTGCTGTTCAACACCGCTACCTTCGTCGGCAACGGCGAAATCACGAAGCTAAGCAATTAAAAATCAACCCGACAACGAGGAGAACATCACAATGAAAAAACGCGCCATCGTACTTCTATTAACGACGATCATCATGGGAAGCGTGCTAAGCGCATGCGGCAGCAACAACAACAACAATAATAATAATGCGACACCGCCTTCTCCGTCGGCATCGAGCTCCGCGAGCCAAAGCGCGGAATCAAGCCCTAGCGCCAGCCCTAGCGATGAGGCAAGCGCTAGCCCCGAAGCTAGCCCGAGCGCGGATGCGAGCCCTAGCGCGGATGCCAGCGCCAGCCCAAGCAAGTCGCCGGAACCAAGCAAGTCGCCTGCGCCGAGCAAGACGCCCGCACCAAGCAAAACTCCTGCCCCGAGCAAAACCCCTGCTCCTAGCAAAAAGCCGGCCGAACCGACGCCGAGCAAATCGCCCGAGCCTGCCGCGAACGACATCGTCGAAAGCATGCTCAAGGCCGTGGAACAACCCAAACTGATGGAGATGGGCGCGGATCAATTCAAAGAATCTTACGGAATCGATACGTCTCTTCTATCCGAATACACCGTCCGCATGCCGCTCATGAACGTCAAGACGAACGAGATCGCGATCTTTAAGGTCAAAGACGCCAAGAAAATCGATACCGTCAAGAAAGGCATCGTGAAACGGGCGGAAGCCGTGCAGAAGCAATTCGAAACCTATTTACCCGATCAATACGAGAATGCCAAAAACTATAAAATCGTCGTCAAAGGCAACTACGTGCTGTTCCTGATTTCGGAGAGCGCGAGCGATCTGGAGAAAGCATTCACTGCCGCTTTCGATAAGAAGTAAAGCAACAAAAAAACGGTCGGTCAAGGATAGCTCCCTTGACCGACCGTTTATTTCTTTTCCTATAGAACGCGTCGAGCCCATACGTAAGCATTTTTCCAATAGCTCGAATTCATGTTCGCCAAGGTGACTCCTTGGCTGCTGCTCGCGTGAAGGATCATGCCGCTTCCCGCGTAGATCGCCACGTGGCTGATGCTACCGCCTACGGTTCTGAAGAAAACGAGATCTCCGACGCTGAGATAGGCTTTATCCACTTTCTCGCCGGTATAGGCTTGCGAGATCGATGTCCGAGGAAGATCGATTCCCATTTGACTAAATACGTATTGGACGTATGATGAGCAGTCGAAAGCATATGTAATGCCTGCCGGCGCTCCGAAACGGTATGGCGTGCCGATATGTTCCTTGCCGAGAGAGATAAGATTCAGCGATTCCTGAGTGGCCGCGCTTGCCTTCGGCGCCGGTCCGGCCATCGATCCGAACAATCCCGTCGCGATGATGCTACAAGCTAGTACGATTTTCATCGTTAATTTCTTTTTCATAGTCGGTAGTTCCTCCCGGCTGCTCTGGTTGTTATCGAATCTTGCTGACGGGATTTACTATAACACATCCGTTTTTTCCGAAACTTTTCCAAGGAGAACGCGGAAGCTTTGGCTATCGCTTATTTATGGCTTTCTTAGAAAATAGTTAGAAATCGTTAATGTTAGCAACCCGCTATACTTTCAGATCGGAATGCCGGATGCCGGAAGTCTCGATCTGAATGGTAGCATGCTGAATCTGAAATTTCTCTTCCAACATTCGTATGGCTTGCTGAAGCACATGTTGCGGGTCGGCCTCGTCCTTGACGAGCAGATGGCAGCTCATAGAATCCAGCCCCGACGTGATCGTCCAGATGTGCAGATCGTGAACGTCGACGACATCCGAAATATCGGCTAGCGCCGCGTGGACTTCCCCTTGGTCGATGTTGGGCGGTGTCCCCTCCATCAGAACGTGAACCGTATGAACGACGACTCCCCATGCGCTGCGCAAAATAAGGACCGATACGAGCACGCTGATAATCGGATCCGCCAAGTACCAGTCCGTAGCCAACATGATAATTCCCGCCCCTACCGCTCCTACGGAACCAAGAGCATCGCCGAGCACGTGAAGGTAGGCGCTGCGCAGATTGATGTTGTTTTTGACGTCGCCTTGCTTGAGCAAAGCAAGTGCGCTTAACAAGTTCGCGATTAACCCGACGGATGCGATCAGGATCATCGAGAGGCTCGACACTTCAGGCGGGGCGGCGAATCTGCGTATGGCCTCCCATAGGATGAAGCCAGCGACGACGAACAGCGTTACGCCGTTAAAGAGCGCGGCGAGAATCTCGAAGCGGTGGAAGCCGTAGGTTTTGCGGGGAGAGGCCGGCTTGGCCGCGAACCAGATGGCGACGAGGCTGAGCACAAGCGAGCTCGCGTCGCTCAGCATGTGGCCGGCGTCGGATAACAGCGCCAAGCTGTTCGTGACGAGTCCGCCGACGAACTCCAGCACCATGATGCAAGCGGTAATGGCGAGAGCGATCATCAAGCCGCGTTTGTTGCCTTCGCGCGCGCCATCGTGATGGTGGTGACCGCCGTGGCCATGGTGATGATGGCCGTGGCCGTGGTGGGTGTGAGGGGAATGGGAATGGCGGGCGTCGCTGTGTCCGCATTCTGCATGGTCAGGGCTATGTTGGGAATGGACGCGTTCGGATACTTCGTTATATTTTTTGTTGCTAGGCTCATGTTTATCGGTCATATCGCTTACCCTCGCTTTTATATATGAATATATGCTCATATATAGTATTATGTAAAAAGCACGAAGATGTCAATAACATTCCCATATTTCGCCGAAAAACGATGCTAAGTTAAAAGGCCATTCCTTTTTCGGCTTACATACCAAGAATGATGGATGCAACCTGTATTCACTACAGTGGAATACTCGTCATTCCTACAATATTAGTTCTCAACCTGCATTTACTACATTTGTTTAGACGATATTTGCTCCTCTCCGCCAATTTCGGCAGAATCACATGCACTTTCTGCAGGTTGTCTCGCAAAAACAATTATTCCCGGTCATCCCACTATACTTAATGCAGTCTGGCGCGCGAAAAGTGATCTGCTATTGGATGGTCTGTGATTGAACATGAACGTAAAAAAGTCCCATTCTCGGAAGAGAAGGGGATTACTTGATTCGCTCGCAATGAGCCCGAAATGCACCTGTTTAACGTACCTCACACCTTATTTCCTACATTTGCAAGACTGCTGTTTTTCTCGCTGGAAACTGACAATCGATATTGCCCCAGGGTCATTCTCGATTTGCTTCTGAAAGCATTCGAGAAATGATGAATATCGGCAAACACGCAATATTCCGCGATTCGTTCCTGCGGCAAATCGGTCGTGAAGAGCATTTCGCGGGCATGGGCGGGAGGACTCTTCTGCATAGAGCTCGGAATTCGGGGCATGCCGGCCGATCCGTACAAAGGTTAGACCTAATAAAGACCCCTGTAAGCCTTGACCAAAATGAATTTCGCCCCGCCCGATTCCGCGGGTTCGTACTTGAGTTCGGCTTGCATGCTTTCCGCGATTCGCCGGCAAATGGATAACCCCAATCCGGTTTGTCCGCCCTCTCCTTTGAAGTAACGTTCGAAGATCCGGTCCCGCAATTGTTCGGGAACCCCCTCGCCGTCGTCCTCTACCGAGAGAAACCATCCCTCGCGATCGTATCCGTAACGAATGCGAACTTCCGTCTTCGCATAGCGTATTCCGTTCTGCACGAGATTGATGAGCAATTGAAACAGTTGCTCGGCGGGAACGGTAACGAGCGTTTTCTCGTTGTTCCATAAGATCGCGACGCCTCGTTCCGCCGCGCTCGCCGCCAGTAAATCGTTCGTCTGCGCCGCCATTTCGTTCAGATCGACCGTCTGATCCTCCTGCGGCAAATCCGGGCTTTCAAGCCTCGTGAGCTCCAAAAGCCGATCGACCATCCGAACGAGTCGGTACGACTCCTCCGTAATGATCGCAAGTCCCTTATCCTGGGTCACGACCTGGTCCCTGATGGCGTTCGCGTAGCCTTGAATCGACATTAACGGGGTACGAAGCTCGTGCGAAACATGCTGCAAAAATTCGATCTGGTTCTCGTGATGATTGCGAATGCGCCCGGACATCGATTGGAGCGTATGCATCAGATCGTCGATTTCCGTCGCGCCGACCTTCGAGACCGGCAAGACGCCCCGTTTAGGGTCGTATCGGTTGACGGCTTCCTTCAGTTTCGCGATCGGCCTCGTAATTCGCCAAATAAAAAGAAATCCGATCACATACAAAATCAAGCCGCTCACGGCAATCGACGCGAACACGATGCGAAGCGCTTCGCGGAACATGCGTTTCAAGAGCCTCTCCGGCGCGTAAAGCACGACCGTATAGCCTTCCATCGTCTGGGATACGTACCTGACTTTATAACCGTGCAGCGTCGCCGTACCGTTCTCCGTCTTCAGCCGGATCGGGGGCGGACGATCGACGAGTCTGTCGTGGCTCGCCGCGACGACTTTGCCGGAAGCATCGACGATATAGAATTCGGCGTTGAACTGATGGTTCTTGAACCGCAACGGCAAATCGCTCGGCTCCAAGTCGTCGGGACTGCCGCCGTCGAGTATGCCGACCGCGTTATCCAGTTGAAGAAGCAACTGGTTTTTGGCTTGGTCAACGAGCATCCGGTAGACAATGCTGGAGCAAAACCCGAACGTGACGATAACCGTGAACAGCATGACCAGCGCCATGGACAGCAAAATCCGGGCTCGCAGCGACCTCATCGCGGATCTGCCGCGGCTTTATAGCCGTAGCCCCATACCGTATCGATGCTGAAGCCCACCCCGCGCTCCTGTATTTTTTTGCGGAGCCGCTTCACCAGCTCGTCGACGACGCGCTCGTCCCCCAGAAAATCGTAATCCCACACTTGCCGGATTAACTGCTCCCTGCTGTAAGGCCGATTCGGATTTCTCGCGAAATGAAGCAACAACTCGAACTCTCGGAAAGTGAGCGAGAGCTCAGGCCCGTGATCGACGACCGCTTTGCGGTATTCCGGCGAGATGGACAAATTGCCGATCCGGATCGACGGTTGCAAAGCCTCGGGCCGCGCGTTCTTGTGCGCTTCGACAAGCCGGATCATCGCTTTCACCCGGCCAACCAGTTCCCGAGGATGGAACGGCTTGCCGAGAAAATCGTTGCAACCGAGCTCAAGCCCCAGAATGCGGTCCATTTCCTCTCCTCTCGCCGACACCATCACGATCGGCATCTCGCTGAAGCTTCGGATGAGAGTGAGCAGCTGCAGGCCGTTGATCCCGGGCATCATAATATCTAAAATGAGGCAATCCGGGTCTTCCTCCCGGACCTTATCGACAAGCCCGTCCCCGCTTGCGAAATCCAGAACCTCATGGCCGTCCTTCTTCAAATATTCCGAGATTAACTGGCGAATATTATGATCGTCGTCCACGACGAAAATACGCGACATATCCCGCCCCCCAATCACGCTTAATGTGCTTGTATAGCTTATTTCCTCTAAGACTACTACCCGCCAAGGAAAAAAGAAAGACGGGAATGATAGCTTCCCGCCTCTCTCTGTCTTGCTTATGTTTTGCCGGCTTACTTGGTCGTTGCTTTCTTATCGTCCGATTTGGCCGCCGGTTTGGCTACGGGTTTCGTTGCTTTATGTTTTTTGTGTTTTTTGTGTTTCTTATGAACGGCAGGCTTCTTCGTTGGCTTCGCAGCCGGTTTCTTGTCTGTCGCGGCTTTCTTGTCTGTCGCGGCTTTGTCGTCCGCTTTCTTCGTCGTTGCTTGGGTCGTCGCTTTGGCGTCCTTCGTCGTTGCAGCGAACGCGCTTCCCGCCCCCGCGACGAGCAATGCCGTTACTACGAGCGCGATTAATACGTTTTTCAACCTGGTCATTCCATCCAGCTCCTTTTTTTATAGGCGTTTGTTACAAGTTCAATACTATCCGTCAAATGTGAGGGTTCTATCGTATAAATAAGAGAAAACAAAGAGAAAGAGAGCCGACCCTTAAGGGTCGGCTCTGACTATGTTGCTATGAATGATCGCACGACTTACAATGCATCGCGATAAGCTCTAAGCCCAAGCGCAAGCGAGCCGCACAGACCGGCATTGTCGCCGAGGCCGGGCGGAACGATGTAGCCGTCGATGCCCGCGGATTCGATGGCAGGGGAAGCTACATAGCCCTTCAGGTTGCGGCGAACCTGCTCGCGGATGAGCGGGAATAGCTGCGCTTGGTGCATGACGCCTCCGCCGAGGATAATCTTCTTCGGCGACAGGAGCAGGATCGCGCTCGCGAGCGCCTGTCCGATGTAGAAGGCTTCCATCTCCCAAGCCGGATGGTCGGGGCCGAGCTCGCTCCCCTTCACGCCCCATCGCGCTTCGATCGCCGGACCGGCGGCCATCCCCTCGAGGCAATCGCCATGGTACGGACATTTGCCCGCGTACGTATCGTCCGGATGACGGCGAGTCAGCACGTGGCCGCCTTCCGGATGCACGAGGCCGTGCACCATGTGACCTTCGGCGAATACGCCGACGCCTACTCCGGTGCCGAACGTATAGTACAAGCAGCTATCCAAACCGGCAGCCGCTCCCCATGTCGCTTCCCCGAGCGCCGCGGCGTTGACATCCGTATCCCAACCCATCGGTACGCCTAGGGCCGACTTCAAGGTCGACAATACCGGATAGTTCGCCCATCCCGGCTTAGGCGTCGTCGTAACATAACCGTACCGCGGGCTCGAACGGTCGATATCGATCGGTCCGAAGGAGCCAACTCCGATCGCCTGCGTTTGCTTATCCTTGAAATACTCTACGACTTGAGCCAGCGTCTTCTCCGGCTGCTCCGTCGGAAAGCTGATCCGGTCGAGCACCTCGCCTTTTTCATTGCCGACACCGCATACGAACTTCGTTCCCCCTGCTTCGACCGCTCCGATCAACATCTTCGTTCCCCCTGAAGATTTCCCGCAGACTTTAAGCCCGCAAGTGATATGTTAGACGAAAAAGCTTTCCAGCTGCTTCGCGATTTCCGCTTTCGCGTTGTCTACGACGACTTGGCGCTGCGGTTTGTCGAACAGCTCTTGAATGCGTTCCGGGAAACGCTGCTCGATGCCGAGCAACCGGATCGCCTCGTCGAACTTCGCCGGATGCGCGGTCGCAAGCGACACGAACGGTCCGTCTTCCTGTTGGCCCGCGCTCTCGTAAGCCGCGATTCCGCAAGCGGAATGCGGATCGAGCAAATAACCGTAACGGTCTTGATACGACCGGATCGTACTCAAGCATTCGTCGTTGCTTACGCCGTAAGCGGACAAGTCTTGCTGAATGCGAGCGACTTCCTCCGGCGAGAACGTAAGTTGCCCTTCCGCTTTGAATTGCTCCATTCGCGCGGTTACCGCCGCGGAGTCTTCGCCGAGGAAATAATACAGATAACGCTCGAAGTTGCTCGCCACTTGAATGTCCATGGACGGGCTGTGCGTCATGCGGAAGCCTTCCGGCTTGTACACGCCTTCGTTGATAAACCGTTCGAGAATGTTGTTCTCGTTCGTCGCCAGAACGAGCTGCTTGATCGGAACGCCCATCCGTTTCGCGAGGTAGCCTGAGAAAATGTTGCCGAAGTTACCCGTCGGAATGCTGAAGTTAACGCCGCCTGCCCGAATGTTCGCCGGAAGCTGCAGGTAAGCGTAGAAATAGTAGACCGATTGCGCCAGGATGCGCACGAAGTTAATGGAGTTAATCGCGCGCAAATGGTATTTGGACTTGAACGGGAGATCCGCGAACAGTTCCTTAATGATCCCTTGGCAATCGTCGAAATTGCCGTTCACCGCCAGATTAAGCACGTTGTCGTCCTGAACGGTCGTCATTTGCAGCTCTTGTACGCGGCTGACTTTGCCGTTCGGATGCAGGATGCAAATCCGAATGCCTTCTTTGCCGCTTACGCTGCTGATCGCCGAAGCGCCCGTATCTCCGGAAGTCGCGCCGAGAATGTTGATGATCTCGTTTCTTTGCTTCGCGACGTAGGCGTACAGGTTACCCATGAATTGCAAAGCCACGTCCTTGAACGCGAACGTAGGTCCATGGAATAGCTCCAATACGTGGAGCGAATCGTTTAACGTCGTTAAAGGCAGTACGTCCGGGCTAGTAAACCCGGCATAGCTGTCTTGAATGAGCCGCTTCAGATCGGCATCCGGAATCTCGCCGTTCGTATACAGGGAGAAAACTTCGAACATCAGATCCTGGAAGCTCAGCTTCGCCCAGCTTTCAAGCTGTTCCGCGTCCACGGCAGGAATCGTTTCGGGAACGATGAGGCCTCCGTCTTCGCCTAGCCCCATCAAGAACATATCGATAAAGCCGATCGGAGCGACTTTCCCTCTCGTGCTTATGAAATTCATCGCTGTTTCTCTCCTCGTCTCGCATATTTTTCTTTTCATCCATTGTGGACGAAACCTGAGGGAATTTCAATCCTTTACATCGCTAAAATGTCGCTTATTCGCACACGAGCACGGAGCGGACGAACTTGCCCTTATTGACCGTGCATCGATCCCGGATCGAGAACCCCGCCTCGGCGACGGCCGAATCTATATCCTCTACCGTAACGAAGACGACCCGCGACGCGACACGGCGGGCGCTTCCGAGCATCGCGAGTTTCTCGTCATCCGGCAATACGGAACACAGATTGTAAGGCATATCGATGATCGCGACGTCGTAACGGTCCCCGATCTCCCGCATGTCGCCCAGCGTAACCTTCGTCTCTCCGTAGCCGAAGTGAGTTAGATTCTCCCGCGCTCCGGTCGCCGCGAGCGGATTGATCTCCCGTCCGACGATGTCGATGCCCATCGATCGCGCTTCGACGAGCACCGTCCCGATGCCGCAGCACGGGTCGATCGCTCTAATGCCTTCGGCCCGGGGAACCGCGATGTTCACGACCGCCCTGGCTACTCTCGTGCTTAGCGCGGTCGAGTACTTGCGCGGCTTGTCGTTATGCGTCAGCCAGACGGCTTCGCCCATGGCGCATTCGCCGAACAACCACTTGCCGCCTGCCCGCGCGAAGCCGAAAGTCCGATCCGGCTTGCGCATTTCCGCGGTACCTCGCATGCACGACCCGATCTCCCGCTCCATTTTCCTCTTTTCATCGTAATCGAACTTCCCGTTTTCCCCAATCGCTTCGTTGTCGATCGCCAACACCTTGAAGGTCGCTCCCCCAAGCTCGATTCCAGCCGCTTGTTCCGCGATCTCGCGCAGGTTGACTCCCTCGAACATGACCTCGACCCTAAGCTTCAGGAACGGACTTCTGCCCGGATCTACGCGAACGGAGCTGAGCAGCAAGCCCCCGTCTCCCTCGTCCCCGAACAACGAACGCGATTCCAATCTGCGCAAGCCCTGTTCTTCTTCGCTGCTCGCGGTTACATAATAGTATAAGGACAATTGATGCTCCACCTTTGCACGGACTAACTCGTTCTTCCATTGTATCCCTTACCCTTGCCGATGACAAAAAACGAGAGGAATCGAACATATTAGGCGTTAGTAAAAGATGGAAGATTAGTCTAGTATAGAAACAAAGGGATTGGCGATTATTCTGAGCATGAGGAGAGGATTCGCATGTTGGACGATTACCGTCTGGACGAGAAGAAAAAAGTATCTCTGGAGGACTTCGATCCGGAGGATACGGCCGGTTTCGCGAGCAAGGAAGAAGTCGAGGAAAGCTTCGAGAAGCTGAAGGAACAGCTGCAGGACATTCAGGAGCGATTATTCGCGTCCAAAACAAACGGCGTTCTCGTGCTGTTCCAAGGAATGGATTGCAGCGGCAAGGACGGCGTCGTCAAGAAGGTTCTGTCCGGACTTAACCCGCAAGGCTTCCGTGCGGAAAGCTTTAAGCAGCCGACGAGCGACGAAACGGCGCACGACTTTTTATGGCGCGCCCATAAAGTGACGCCCGCCAAAGGTTATCTCGTCTCGTTCAACCGCTCCTATTACGAGGACGTGCTCATTACCCGCGTGCACGGACTCATCGACAAGGATATTGCCGCCACCCGACTGAAAAACATCCAGCATTTCGAGAAGATGCTCGTCGAGAACGGCACGGTGCTCATTAAGATCTTCCTCCATATTTCCCCGGAGTTTCAATTGAAGAAAATCAACGAGCGCATGGAAAATCCAGAGAAGCTGTGGAAATTCGACCCGAGCGATCTGGAGGAACGACGTTATTGGGATCAATATATAAAAGCCTACGAAGCGGCTTTCAAAGCGACGGCGACCAAAACGAACCCTTGGTACGTCGTCCCGGCGAACAACCGTTGGTTCCGCGATTACCTCGTGCTGAAGATCATCGTCTCTACGCTTAACAAACTTAAGCTGGAATATCCTCAAGTCGTTATCGACTCTATACCGAAAGAAGGCTGAACGATGTCTTATTTATCCTTTAGCACCTGGAGCCTGCACCGTATTCTCGGCCCTTTGCGTTGGACCGCGTGGGATTCGGAGAAGTCCGCCCACCAAACTCATATTCAAGATCAACCTCAATTACATACGTTGCTCGAATTGCCGGCGGAAGCCGCCAATCGCGGATACAAGGCGATCGAGGTATGCCATTTTCATTTTCCGAGCGTGGACTCCGTGTACCTGCTTGAGCTTAAAAAAGCATTCGCTGATGCCGGGGTTGCGTTCGACACGCTGCTGCTCGATTACGGAGATCTGACTTCGACGGACGAAGCGCGCGTAGAGGCCGACCTGGATTTGATGCGCCATTGGATCGACGTGGCCTCGCAGAGTGGAGCGAAACAAATCCGCATCGTGGCCGGCGAAGCGCCGGCTACGGACGAAAGGGCGATCTTGCGTTCGGCGGCTTCTTTAAGCGAATTGGTGGAATATGCTGCACCGCTCGGAGTAAGGGTAATTACGGAAAATTTCAAAGCGTTGACGTCTACCGGGGCGAGTTGCATGAAGCTGCTGGAGGCGAGCGCCGAGGCTTCGGGAGCAGGGGCAGGGGCTCAGGGCACGCTTCGAATGATTACGGACTTCGGTAACTTTAAAGGACCCGAGAAATACGAGGAAATCGCGATGACTACGCCGCATAGCGTCTCCGTTCACGTGAAGCCGATTTACGACGAAGAAGGAATTCCGGACGAACGCGAATTGGCACGTTGCCTCGAAGCCGTCCGCGATGTCGGTTACGACGGGGCATACGTGCTGATCTACGACGGTCCGGGCGATATGTGGGCCGGTCTGGAACGCGTGAAGGCGATCGTGGAACGGGAGCTGTAAGGTTTGTAAGTTGGGGTTGGGGCGGCCTATCCGTTTCAACCCCTGCGTTATTCGATGACGAGCTTGATCGCCGTGACGATTCCCGGATACGACGAAAGTACTAATCCTGTCGTCCATGCCGTAGCTTCCTTGCCGATAAGAGAATCGTCGAACGTCCGCGAGGTCTGTTTATCGCCGAAGAATACTTGAGCATCTTCCGTCAGGCCGACCCAATTCGCGACCGGATCGTCGGTGTTGCCGTTTTTCTGTTTCTCGTTGACGAGGAGGATTTGGTTGTTGGTCACGTCGATATCTTTGATGACGCCGGTAGCTCCGGGCACTCCCTCGCAACACTCCATGACGTTGACCGTCACCGGGAAACGTTCCCCTGCCAGCTTGTACAAACTTTCTTTATAGTCGGTAATCTCTTGCTCGGAAAGCTTGCGTTCGTAATCGCCGTAGCTGCGTACGGTCATCACGATCTCGTCCTTCCCGATGCCCGAGTACATGATCTCGATCGCATGCGTCTGCTTTAGCTCCGCGTAATGCTCGTTCAGCTTTTGCTGAACGGCTGCCAGCCCCGTTGCAGGTTCATCCGGCGGCTTGACGGACGCCGATGGCATTGGCGACGGTAATAGCGGCTCGGCGTTGCGTTCGGAAGCGCAGCCTGTTAAAGCAAGAACGATTAAACACGCGCATACAATCAGTTTCAGCTTCATAACTAAACCTCCACGGTAAATTCGATCTCCATAGGTTATAGGAAAATTTTAACATAGATGACTACCGTGTGGGGAAAAGGGTAGAGATTTATGGGAACATTGCTTTTCAGTACCACTCGCCTACGCTGTTACGATGTTTCATCGCATGAGGGACCAATTTCGCATATTTCACGGACTTTTCACCTTCCAAGCGACGCTCTTACGATGTTTTTCATCGCATGCCACTCGGTTTCGGAGAAATTGCGTGCTGTTACGATGTATTTCATCGCAAGAGAGATCAAATTCGGACTTTCCACCCTACTAGCGACGTTCTAACGATGTTTTTCATCGCATGCCACTCGGTTTCGGCGAAACTGCGTGCTGTTACGATGTTTTCCATCGCAAGAGAGATCAAATTCGGGCATTTTCCTCGTTTAGTCTCATTTGGCGAACGCGATTACCCTCTGGCTTTGTGCAAAATTTCTCATCTCGACCGCCGTCGTTTACGAATGACGGTTTTTCTGCTATACAGAGAGTAACGATTATGCGAAAGCGAGTGTATCCGTTGTAAAACATGGACGAATAACCGAACCCGCAACCTAACAAGCTTGTACGACACCAATGAAATAGGGGTTATTTCGCCATGCTCAAAAATGCTTTTAGATTTCTG
Organism: Cohnella endophytica; assembly: GCF_003628305.1. GTDB lineage: Bacteria > Bacillota > Bacilli > Paenibacillales > Paenibacillaceae > Cohnella > Cohnella endophytica. The sequence continues at coordinate 167,369 of NZ_RBZM01000009.1, forward strand.
TGGATCGGGCAATCGTTCGCGTCTTTGGCCGATACGCTCTATCTTGTCGCTCTCATTACTTTGCTCTACGATGCTACCGGCTCGGCCGCATATACGGCCATGATTCCGTTCCTGCGATGCTTCGCTAATCTCGTAAGCGGATTCCTCGCCCCGCTTGCGATGAAACGCTACTCCCTACGGAAGTTGCTCGTGTTCGCGCAGTTTAACCAAGCCGCGCTGCTATTGATTCTAGTTGCCGTCATGCTAGCTTACTCTTCGACCGTTCCGACCTGGATCATCCTCCTGTTCGTCTTGCTGCTCTCGTGGCTGGAAGCTTGGATCTTGCCCGCCAAGAACGCGATCGTCCCGTTACTCGTCGGCGAGGACGAGCTCGTAAAAGCGAACGGAACGCTCGCTTCGATCGACAATGGCGTCCGGATGGCCGCATGGTCGTTGGGTGCAACGTTGCTCGTCGCGGTGGGCGCGAAGAATATGATGTGGATTTCGTTCGCGTTGTTTACTTTATCCGCGATCGCGATGGTTTGCATCCGTACCCGCGAGACGGCAAAGCAGACCGCGGCTTCGCTAGAGCGTTCATCCGCATGGACGACGCTACGCGAAGGATGGATCGTGCTCTGGCGAGTGCCCGTGCTGAAAGCCGTCGCGGTGCTGGAAATCCTGGAGGGATTGGCCGGAGGAATATTCATCGGAGGCGTCATGCTCGTTTACGTAAAAGAATTGCTGCATCAGGGCGAGGAATGGTGGGGATTCATTAATGCCAGTTTCTTGCTCGGAACGATCGTCGGAGGCCTGGGAGGCATCGCCTTGTCGCGATGGGTGGACCGGAGGCTGGGGCATACGATCGTGTACGGATCCCTCGTATTCTCCGCGCTAACGTTCAGTTTCGCATGGATCCACATTCCGATCGCCGCGTTACTGCTCAACTTCCTGATGGGCCCGGCTTTCCAACTGCGCGATATCGCCCAACGTACTCTGTGCCAGAAATCCGTCGACCCCCGCATGCTGCCGCAAGTGTTTTCCGCCAAAGGCACGTTAATGTACGCGACCTTCGGCATATCCGCGGTGCTTATGGCCGGTCTGACCGATCTGCTGGGCGTGCAATCCGCGCTCACGACGGCCGCCCTGCTGTACGCGGGATGTACGGTATTCGCGATCGCTAAGAGAAAGTTATTCTTGAGCGCATCGCACCAAACGCAGTAAAAAAAGAAGCTCTACGAATGAACTTCGTAGAGCTTCATGTTATTCATGGAACCGAATCCGCCGCCGGTCGAAGATGAGGTTTGCCATTCATCCGAAGGGATTTCCGTGCCGTGTTCTTCGATCCATTGCGTCAGCCCCGAGCTTCCTCCCCGTTGCCCTCCGGGACCTCCGCCCATTCCCTCGCCCAGCAAGAAGTATTTTACTTTTCCGGAGCTTACCAATTCCTGAAGCGTCTCCGTCGTATACACCTGGTCGCCGCCGTTAAAGCCGTTCAGCGTAATGACTTTCTCGTTCTTGTCGATAATGTACGGTGCGGCCGTACCGTAATTTTCCGTCGCGAACAAGTAAGTTTCCCCGTTGTTATGCGCATGCAAGTATGCGATCAACTTCTCGTTCGCGGCGCCTTGCGCAGGCTCACCCACTCCGCCCCAGCCTCCGGCTCTAATGCCGCCGCCCATGCCTATGCCCATCCCCATGCCTCGGCCATCGGAAGCAATTCCGGCTTGCGGAAGCATGCTATTCTGCCCGTAAGCGATAGGGGTTAAAGCCCAATAGATCGGACCGATCAGCATAAGCGCGAGTCCGACGAACGCCGTCCATTGCACGCCGTTATTCCGACTCCATTGCCCAAGGACGAGCGCGATCGCAATGACGAACCCTCCGAATAGAACGCCCATCGACCAACCTTTGCCGATACTTAAGTCGTTCGGGTGAAGCACGTACCAAGCGAACGTCGTCGTCGCTACGATAGCGATCGGCAGCAACGAAGACTTCCACCCCGCCGAATCCCGGTACATCCTCCATAGTTCCGACCAGCCTCCCCCGACGAGCGCGGCGATAGGCGGAGCCAGCATAATCAAATAATAAGGATGGAAAAACCCGGCGATGCTGAAAAAGCCCATGACCGGCAATAGCCAAGCTAGCCAGAACAACGTTTCCTCGTGCTTGGCCGTGACTTTGCGCAGCGACATTCCCAATAGTAGCGCTAGCGCCCCGAACGCCGCGAACGGAATAAGCCAACTGGCCTGGCCGGAAAGCTCGGACTGGAATAACCGCAACGCCCCTTTCTGACCGGTACCGAACATGCCGCCTGAATTGGCGCCGCCGCCCGGGAAGCGGTTGTCCATGCCGGAGGGGAACGACCTAACGCCGCGGATTCCGCCGTCTTGCCGGTTGCCGTCTTGCGGAACTGCGGCGGAAGCATCCGGGGTAGAGGCGGTTGGCGCGGCGTTCTGTGCTTGGCCTCCGCCGCCGTCTCCAAACATTCCGCCTCTTCCGAATCCGCCACCACCGCCTCCCGGCCCATTTTCACCCGTTAGCCTGGATACCCCGTTATATCCGAGCGCAAGCTCCATGACGGAATTGTTCGTGCTGCTGCCGATATACGGCCGTTTGCTAGCCGGTACGGAATCGACGATCAGCGCCCACAACAAGGAGACGACCAGCAGGGTCGCCGTCGCTCCGGCGGCGACCGCCGCCTTCTTGCGCCATGGCATCCGGAACGCGATCGCGTACAAAAGATAAAAGGCGGGCAGCACCATGTAGGCTTGCATCATTTTCATGTTGAACGCGAGTCCGACGACCGCGAAAGCGCCAATGACGCTTGCTGCGCTGCCGGACCGAACGCCCTTCATGAGCAGCCAAGTCGCGATAAGCAAAGCGAACACCAGCATGCTGTCGATGTTGTTCGTACGGCCTACCGCCACCGCGATCGGCATCGTCGCCATCGCTACCGCGGCTATTCTAGCGGCTACAATGCCGAAAGAAGGCTTCATAAGCTTATAGATCAGCCATACGGAAAGGACGCCGCTGAGCGCTTGGGGGAGAATGACGCTCCAGCCGTGCAATCCGAATATTTTGGCGCTGAGTGCCTGAATCCAGAACGTAAGCGGCGGCTTATCTACCGTAACGGAGCCGGCCGAATCGAGCGAGACGAAGAAAAAATTGTGCCAGCTCTGCAGCATGCTGCCAACCGCAGTCGTGTAATAAGTGTTCGCGTATTTATCCGTCCAAATGTTATAGCCCTGCAAGAACGAGGACATTAACATCGTTAACAAGAGATAAAAATCCCATCTCCCCGTACTTTTCGGCACTTCATGGCTCATGCGTCTTCCACTCCTCTATATAGGTCAACCCTGTCTGCGTTCATTGTGATGCATTTTGCTGAAGCGTACATGAAGTCTGGCTGAATGTATTCTGAACGCGCTTGGCCAGATAGCGAAATGTTGATGTTGGGAGTGGATCGCCGAGGCGGAGGAGTAAAATAAAAACCCGTACCATTAAGGTACGGGCTGCGTCTGACTATTCATACGATAAGCGGAGGTTTGGCGTACTTTTTCCCCCACCCTGTAGAACGCTACCGCGAATAGCGCCACGACTGCCATGACTAGGAACAACACTGTTCCGTCATACCGGCTAAGCAACAGTCCACCGATCCAAGGACCGAGGAAATGTCCCAGATTGCTGAATGACTGCGCTCCGTAATAAGCGCCGCGCATGCCGTCGGGAGCGATTTTGTCCGTAAGCATGTTGCCTGCCGGATATGTGAGCATCTCTCCGAAAGTGAATACGATCATGGAGACGATAAACGCGATCCACCCGCCCGATAACGCAAACCCGACGTTGCCTAAAGCATAGAAGATAACGCCCACCGCAAGTACCGTAATCGGTGCGAACCTGTCCGCCCACTTCGTGAACGGGACCTGCAGGGCGACGACCGTAATCGCATTGACGCTCATCATGACGGCGAATAAAGCGACCCCGTCCGTGAATTTGCCTCCGACATACTGGGATAACGTGACCGTCATCTGCGAATACCCGATCGCCGTGACGATGCCTCCGAGCAAATAATAGCGAAGAACCAAGTCGCTCCGCACCACGTTCCATACGGATAAAAAAGTGTTGTTCCCCTTCTTCTCCCCCTCGATGCGCCGAATGCCGAATTTGTTGAGCAACAGGTACAAAGAGAAGGCATAGAAGAAGTACACGCATCCGGTGATGTAGAAGGGCAGCGAGCTGTCGAGAGCCGCGAACACCGCGCCTAGCAACGGGCCGACCGCAACGCCGATATTAATCGCCAAATAACGCAAGGAAAACACCTTAAACCGATTCTCTTTTTCCGTCAGATCGGCCATCAGGGCTTGAGATACGGGCTCGTAGAAGGAGCGGCATAATCCGTTCAACAAGCTTAGGAGGAAGAAAATCAGAGCGCTGTTCGCCATCGCGAAGCCCACGAACACCACTCCCCAACCGAAAAGGGCGCCGAGCAGGATTTTGCGTCTGCCGAATAGGTCGGATAGCGTGCCTCCGATGAAACCTCCCACCGTGCCCGCCAACGAACCGGCTCCGATAATGACGCCGATCATAACCGCGCTCAAATCCGTGTGCTTGGCCAAATAAATCGCGAGGAACGGCAAGCTCATGGACGAGGCCAACCTGGCGAGTATCGTTCCCAGCAGCAAGGAGTGGACGATCGGATGATAAGATTTGCCGAAAAGTAGAAGCTGCTTATACCATTTGCTGTTTCTCATGTAGCAACCTCCAACTATATTTTTGATTTTCTTGTTTCATCTAATGAAACTTTGTTTCATATTATGGAATATTATATTTCTCATCTTAACCCGATATCGTCGGTATTGCCAGAGCTTATTTTGGGAAAATGCTAGCCAAACGACAAAAAACGCATTCGTCCCCGATGATGGGGGAATGCGTCTCTTATCCCGGCATGAATCTCGTTCTCGTTCATCGGATTAATCGCAACATCTGAACAACCGGCCTTCCGTCGCCTTTTAATTTCATTTCGCGGCTGCGCAACTGCGAAGAGCCGTCACCGTCGAGGAAAATCCCGTTGACTAGCTTGCCATCTCCGATTTTCTCCACAATCGCTTCGCGAAAATCGGCCAAGCTGCCTCTCGTCGTGCTGACGATGAGGTACAAGTCGCCAACCGAATCATACACGGCCGCGGAACGAAGCCGGTCCTCGTAAGGATACGGAGCGTTCTCGGCCACGATCCGATCCAGCCAAGCGGTATCGTCGTCCAAGCTCATGCTGATACCGCCTTGCGCCCAATAACGTGAACGATCCGACACCTGAAGCTCCTCGGCTTTGCCTGCCACTTGAACGCTCAACCTGTCCAGAGCACCGTCCCAGACGAGCGTGCCTCTCGCATACTTCGCGTTCGCCGCGCCCGTGCCGTAGGTTACCCGTTCCGTGTTGACGGGCGAATCGTTCACGACGGCGATGCTGAGCAGCGCGTCTTGATAGAAGAAGCCGCCGTTCACTCCATAGAACGGAGCGATCGTGACATTGTTATAAATCGATTCCAACGTGATGTTAGAGGGACGAGTTCGTACGTAATGTAGCTCCATTCGATTGGAAGCCACGACCTTGCCGTACGCATAATCGTGCGGCATGTTTAACTCTTCGTCTTTGGGGGCTTTCTCGTAACGGGCCAAGTTGACGATCGTCACGATGAGGCAAACGATTAGCAGAAGCAGCATTAAGCTAATCCACAATCTAACTCTAGTTATTTTCTCCATATCGTGGCAACCTCGTATCGCGATTCTCTTCTCTCCATCTTGAGTATAGTGAATAATCGCGTTAAGGTCACTCTCGAATACGGGAATCGTTCGAGCGGGATCCGGCCGAGAGACGAGGTCTTACCCAAAGAGAGTAAAAAACGAAAGCAAGCGACAGCGCGATCGCGGTCAACAAGAAGGGCGTCCGATAGTCGCGTCCGGCCAGAAGCCTCCCCGCAAGCAGCGTCGCCCCGGAGGATCCGACGCTTCGGAAAACCGAACGCATCCCCGCGAACAAATCCCTTTCCCGGTCCTCGAACGTCGACATCAATTGGCTATCGGCCAGATTGGACAGCATCGTCGTCCCTCCCCCGCGCATCAGGAACAAGAAGAGAAAAATCGTCGTCGGAAACTGACAGTAAAGTAGTCCGAAAAACAAAACGTTCCCGATAAACGCGAACGTCAGGGAAGCGCTCTGTCCGAATCGCTCGGAGACGTAGGGCGTAAGCAACGAGCAGAAAAACAGAATTAATCCGTTGGCCGCGAGGAGCAGCGACATTTTGTCGTCCGTCCAATCCAGCCTAAACTTGACGATGACGTTCAGGAACGATCCGGTTAACGCGAACGCACCGCCAAGCAAGGCTAGGAACGAGGAAAACAGCCAGATCGTTTTTCCCGGTAGCTTCCCCTTCAGCTTGAGCCTCTCCGTTTTACGTAAATTCGCTTTTTCAGAGGAAGTTCTCTTCTCGGAAGGTAGCCACAACCCCCGGATCGTTCCCAGAACCAATAGAACGAGACAAGCTAGCAGCAATTGATTCCGGTAGCCCCCTCCCGTTGCCATGACAACCGATATGTTCCCTGCCGCCAACGTCCCCGCCCCGGCAAACGCCGTAAATACGGCGAACATGAGCGAATAAGCTCTCGTCTCGTCTTGGCGCGACGAACAGTAATGAAACAGCAACTGGGTTTCCGTCGTTTCGACCAAAGTAAGGCCGACCGAGACGAGGGTTTGCGCCGCGAAAAAACCAAGCAGATTCCCGCTCGAGGCATAGAACGCATTGCCGGCCGCGATGAACAAAATTCCCGCGACCAATAGCCGCTTCCGTCCCATTCTTCGCGCCAGCAGCGAGACGGGAATCGCCGAGACTCCCATGATCAGAATGCCTACGGAAGCCAGCGTTCCGATCTCGTTCTCCCGTAACCCTTGGGACAGCAGATGCAAGTTGAGGACAAGCGCATACATGCCGATTCCGATTCCGTACAACGCTTCGGTCATGAGGAACCGGCGCACGCCGACCGGCAAGCGAAGCAAGTCGAGCAAATAAGCGGTCATCCGAATCCGTCACTCCTTTTCATGCTTCCAACGCTTCAAGGCTTCCTACAAATGCGAAAGGCTCCTCGCGGAGCCTTCCGATTGGCGATGTCGCCTTATTCAATTCGGTTGGGTTTTCTTCAAGTAGGATCGCCAAGTGATGCACCACGTCTTCGGATCGTCCAAGGACGACTCGTCGTTCCGATGCACGGTGCTGTTGTGCGGAGCGGATTTGACGATGTCCGGATTCGTGTAAGCTTCGTTTGAAATATGCTCCAAAGCTTGGATATACTCGTCCAAGTCCTCCTTGGAGTACGATTCCGTCGGCTCCAACGTAAACGGCTGAGGTACGATGTAAGGATGATGCGACGTCCAATAGTGAAGCCCGAAATCGCACATCCGGCGCGTAATATCCTCCGTCGTCACTCCCGTTTCCTCCGTAAGCCGCTGCCAGCTGTAACGGACCTGTTCGAGTCGCCGTCCTTTGATATACGGCGCGCTCGCCCCGCGAATCCGCAATATTTTGTGATACAAATAGTTATTGTTCAGCACCGCGATGCGTGCGACGTCCTTCAGCCCTTCCGCGCCCAGGCTCATGATCCAAGCGTAAGAGCGAAGCACCGTCTGCGCGACGCCGTAGAAGCTGCGGACTTTGCCGATGCTTTCGTGCGGTTGACCTTGGAGCTCGTATCGGCTGCCATCGAACGTCACGAGCGGACCCGGCAAGAAACGCTTGAACGGTTCCGCCACGCCGAGCGCTCCGGTCGCCGGACCGCCGCACATGTGCGGCGCCGCGAACGTCTTATGCAGGTTAAAGAAGCACATATCGAAGCCCGCTTCCTTCGCCCGGGTAATGCCGAGCAGGCCGTTGGCGTTCGCTTGGTCGTAATAGCAGACGCCTCCCGCCGCGTGAACGACGTCCGTGAACTCTCTGATCCGGGGATTGTAGATTCCCGTGTCCTCCGGATTCGCGACGACGAAACCGGCCGTGCGCGGGGATACCGCCTGTTTCAGCTTCTCCAGATCCGGGAAGCCGTCCTCGTCCGGATGCAGCGTGATAATCTTGTACCCTTTGACCGCCGCCGTCGCCGCTTGGGAAGGGTGGGAGAAAATCGTCGTGATGATCTCGTCCCGTTGATCGCCCTCTCCCCGCGAATCGTGATAAGCGCGTACGATCGAAGCCATCGCGAGCAGCGCTTGCGTGCCGCTGCTCGGTTGGAACGTGAAGGCGTCCATGCCGGATATCTCGCGCATTGCCAGATCCAGCTTGTGGAAAATTTCCAGCATGCCTTGGACCGTGCCCGTATCCTGCAATGGATGAAGCTCCATCATATGCGGTGTCCGGATGAGCATCTCGTTAATGCGCGGAATGTATTTCATCGTGCACGTCCCTTGCCCGATCTCCACGTTCAAGTCGGAGCCGAGCGTTTCTTGGGACAACCGCAAGTAATGCCGCAGAACTTTCGCTTGGCCGATCTCCGGCAGCTTGGGCGCTTCCGCTCGCCTCATGGACGCCGGGATCAAGCTCTCGCTTTCTCCCACCGCGCCCGCAATGCCCGCTTCCGTCCGAGGCGGAATAACGCCTCGCTCGCCCGGCCTGTGAAGCTCGAATACGACGGGTTCGTCCCACTTCGCTTGATGGAAGTTCCGCACCTTATGGTCCCTGCGGATACGCTTCATAGGAGTCGATTGTTTCGGCTTGTTCGAATCGTTATGCACGGACGATCCCCTCCATCTCTGCCGCAAGCCGGTCCAGGTCCGCTTGGGAATGAATTTCCGTTACGCAATACAGGGCGCATTGTCCCCATTCGGGATAACTTGCGGACAAATCCTTGCCTCCGAATATGCCGGCGTCCAGCAGCTTCGCGTTAATGTCCGCGACCGTCAGTCCCGTGCCGTTGAAGTCGACGACGAATTCCTTGAAGAAATCCGACTCGGGGAATCGCAAGGATACGCCCGGGATCGCCGCAAGCTTCTTCGCCGCGTAACGCGATTTCTGCATAATCGTCCCGCCCAGCTCGTGCATGCCATGCGGGCCCATTAAGGACAAGTACACGCCTGCCGTTATGCCCCATAGGGCGGTCTGGGTTCCGACCGACTCCTTCCCCTTCTCGCGAAGGGCGAAAGACGTACGTTCGTAAGCGACGTCGCCGAAGCCGTATTCGCCCTCGACTTCGGTCGGCACGATGCCGAACAAGCGGGACGGGTATTCCATGACGAACGTCTCGTCGTCGTGCGTCGCGATAAAGCCGGCTTGCCCGCCGCCGTAGTTCATGTGCATCCCGAGCGGCTGCAGATCCCCGCACACGATGTCCGCGCCGTAGCGGCTAGGCGGTTCCAATACTCCCAGCGAGATCGGATCGACTCCGACGATCGAGATGGCTTGGACGGAATGCGCCAGCTCGGAAATTTCGTTCCCGCGGTCTTCGATCATGCCGAGATAACTCGGCACCTCGAAATAGACGGCGGCAATATCGTCGGACAACTTAGCGCGCAGATCGGCCAAATCCATTTTACCGGTACGAGCATCGATCTCGACAAAACGAAGCTCCATGACCGGCGTGCAATAGTTATGAATGATCATCGCTTTATCGGGATCGACGGACTTCGGCAGTAACGCCACCGAACGGCCCGTAATGCGACCCGCCATCCGAATCGCCGTCGACGCGGCTTGCGCCCAATCGAAGGTCGGAACGTTAACGACGTCCATGTCGACCAGCTCGGCGACGAGGCTTTGGTATTCGAATAACGTCTGGAAGCGGCCATGATCTTCATAAGGTTCGCCCGCGTATGCGGTCACGAATTCAGAACGTTGATTAATCTCGTCGCAGATGGCGGGAATGAAGTGCTGCCAGCAGCCTGCGCCGAGGAAGTTAACGTAAGCTCCCGCATGCAGATTCCGGGCCAATAACCCTTCGACATGCCGACGAAGCTCGTATTCATCCATCGCGGCGGGGAGATTCATCTCCCGGTTCAGCTTCAGGCTATCCGGAATCGCGTCGTGAAGCTGCTCGACCGATTCGAGGCCGATTTCTTCCAGCATCGCTTGCCGAACCTCGGGAACCGTGTTCGGTATATAAGGATGGGCATAAGTTCTGTTCTCGGACATGGTAACGCCTCCGTTCCTCTAATCTCGTTAAGCAATGCCTCCGCCGTCGACGACGAGCACGCTGCCCGTTACCCATGACGACAAGTCGCTGGCCAGGAACAGCACCGCGTTCGCGATATCGCGCGGAGTCCCCAGTCGCTCCAACGGACGTCCGCTTGCGGAAGCGACGAGGAACGCCGCCTCGTCCTGCTTCAACTGCTTGGCTTCGTCGCGCAATAGCGGCGTGTCCGTGTCGCCCGGCGACACGCAATTCACGCGAATGTTTATCTTGCCGTGATCGATCGCCATCGCTTTGGTCAAATTCACGACGCCGGCTTTGGCCGCGCAATAGGCCGCCGCCCGATCGCCGCCTTTCAATCCCCAACCGGAGCCGGAGTTAATGATGCTTCCCCCTCCGCCTTGTTCCATGATCGGAATCACGTATTTGGACAGCATGTATACCCCTTTGAGAGTAACGTTCAGAACGAGATCCCAATCGCTCTCCTCCAACTCTACGACCGTCTGGCGACGGATGATTCCCGCGTTGTTGAATAGAATGTCGATCCGTCCGCATAACGCATGGATAGCGGCGGCAACGTGTTTGCAATCCGAAGACGAAGAGACGTCGCAGCGATAGAAGTCCGCCTTGCCGCCGTTTTCCCGGATTCGGGATACGGCTTGTTCTCCCAAGGTTTCGTTAATATCCAGCATAATGGCATGCGCTCCGAACGAAGCCAACAACTCCGCCGTAGCAAGGCCGATCCCGGAAGCTCCCCCGGTGACGACCGCTACTTTGCCGTTCAAATTCAACACATCAAACGAATTAAGCATCGCTAGTTCCTCCTCGTGTGCTGATTTGTTCCGCTTCAACTGCCAACCGGCGGCTCAATTTCTCCGGTGCCGAGTCTCCTGCCATAAAGGGCGTCATAAGAATACGGAATCGGAACTCCTCCGATGCGACCGCGTATGCCGGCAATTGCGCCGGTCCGCAGCTGTTGCTGCCCAAGCCGTTCTGACGGTAGTCCAGATTCAGCGTGACGAACTCTCTCGGAACGAGATCGCTCATATGCTTCGCCGTTTCCAGGTCGCGATCCGTATGTCTGCCGGCGCTGAATTCGAGCGTCGGCGAGCCTGCGGCCAGCAACCCGAGCCCGGATTCGTCCGTCATGGATACCCAGCGAACGTCGGTGCGGTTGCCGTTCTCCTGCGGATAGACGTAGGGAGTGAACAGCCCGTCGACGGAATTGACGTACACGCCGAACCGGCTAGCCTGCTTGCTGTCGGAATAGTTTTCTCCCGGACCTCGGCCGTACCATACGACCCGGTCCATATCTCCGGGCAATTCCATCTGCAACCCGATCTTCGGCAGCATCGCCGGCGGCTTGCCTTCCGGAACGCCGTGGACATCGATGACGATCAACCCGGATCCGGTGACGGTATAGGATGTCTCGCAACGGAAGCCCCAATCGTAAACCGGAGGAGCAACGCGCGACGTCCAGCTTGCCCGGACCGTCCCTTCGTCCAAGCGGCTCCAACGGAAATCGTCGATTCGCTCCGCGAGCTTGTCGAGATGAGCTTTGCGCCAGTCGGCCACGACGTACATGTCGTTGTCGATCGGCGCGCGCCAGAAGTTCAGCTTTGGGCCTGCGCTCAACAGCGACTTGCCGTTCATTCGCAGAGAGGCGATTCCCGCCCGCGATCGGTTGAAGGTCGCTTGAAACTCATCGTTGGAAACTAGCAACTGTCCATCGACTTCCGCGCTATTCAAACGTTTCCCGCTGACCCGTGCCCGTTCTTTCGACGCCAAGCCCAACCGTTCCGTTACGACCGGCAAAGCAAATTGAGCCCATGCTACCTCGTGTCCCTGCTCCGCCCAAGCGTGATCCGCCGCAAGCGAGAACGAGAGATTCAACCAGCGTTCCGGCGAATCGGAAGACTTGACATCCCCCGCTGCGTCAAACGAAACCTCTAACTCTGCATATTCCCCGGCAGCGATCGTAGGCAACGCCAGAACGCCGCTTCTAACAGGACGGCCGTCTTCCGTCACGCTCCATGTCGCGCGCAAGTGATCCAATGTGGCAAAATCGTAGCGGTTGACGACTTTCACTCGGCCTCCGCCGAGATGCTCGACCCGGACCGGCTCGATGATTTTCTTGTACTCGATCAGTCCCGGAGACGGCGTGCGATCCGGTCTCACGAGCCCGTCAATGACGAAGTTGCCGTTGTTCGGCTCGTCGCCGTAATCTCCGCCGTATGCGTAGTCGGAGCGGCCGTCCGCGCCCTTCGTCCGAAGGCCGTGATCGATCCATTCCCAGACGAAGCCGCCCTGCAAACGCCTGTAGGCGTCGAACGTATCGAAATATTCTTTCAACCCGCCGGGTCCGTTCCCCATGGCATGGGCGAATTCGCAAAGGATATGCGGCTTGGGATGATCCTCCATCCGGCCGAAGCCCTCCATCTTCTCGACGGAGGAATACATCGTGCTCACGACGTCGCACACTTCCGCTTCGCGGTCTTCCTCATAATGGATCAACCGCGTAGGGTCGGCTTGCCGGCACCATTCCGCCATCGCCCGGAAGTTGCAGCCGAAGCCGGACTCGTTGCCGAGCGACCAGAAAATGACGGACGGATGGTTCTTGTCCCGCTCCACCATTCGGCGCATGCGGTCGACGTACGCTTCCTTCCATGCGGGATCGTCGCTTAAGCGCGAGATATTGCCCAGAAGCTCGAAGCCGTGCGTTTCCAAATCCGTTTCTTCCATCACGTACAAACCGTACTCGTCGCATAGCTCGTAGAACCTTGGGTCGTTCGGGTAATGCGCGGTTCTTACCGCGTTGATGTTATGCCGCTTCATCATCAGAATATCTTCGGTCATCGCGGCCAGCGACACCGTCCGTCCCGTGTCGGGATGATGGTCGTGCCGGTTGACGCCCTTCAGCAAAATCGCTTTGCCGTTCACGAGGAATTGGCCGTCCTTCACTTCGACGCTTCGGAATCCGACGCGCTGCGCCACCGATTCGATCGTAAGCCCGTCTTGATCTAATAAACATAACGTCAGATGGTACAAGCGAGGCGATTCCGCGCTCCACAATGCGGGGGCGTCTACGGAAACCGCGAACTCCGCCAACGATCCTTCATTTGCACGCTCCGTCGTCTCGGCGATGCAGACTCCTTCCGCATCGAGCAGCCGGAGCCTTACCCGAGCTCCTACCTGCGCCGCCTCACCTTCCAGCTCAACCCGAACGGAAAGCACGGCGTTGCGGTAACTCTCGTCCAATTCCGTAACGACTCTGTAATCGGCGATGCGAACTGCGGACGGCTCCGCGATGAGATACACGTCCCGGAAAATGCCGCTCATCCACCACATGTCCTGGTCTTCCAAATAACTGCCGTCCGACCATTGATACACGCGAACGGCCATCCGGTTAATGCCTTTAACGATAAACGGCGTTAAATCGAATTCGGAGGTCAGCCGGCTTCCTTGGCTATAACCGACGAAGCTTCCGTTCACCCACAAATGGAACGCGCTATCCACTCCGTCGAATTTGACGGAAACGACTCTTTCGTCCCAAGTATCCGGCAATTCGAACTCCCGAACGTAACTGCCGGTCGGATTATCGTTAGGAACCCGCGGCGGATCGACGGGGAACGGGTAGTACAAATCCGTATAATGAGGATTGCCGTAGCCCTGTAGCTGCCAATGCCCCGGAACCTTGACGTCGTCCCACCCGGACGTCGCGTAGTCGTTCTCGTAAAACCGTTCCGGAGCCCGGTCAGGCCCTTCCGAGTAATGAAACTTCCAAATTCCGTTCAAGGATTTAAACCAAGGGGAGCTCCCCCGGTCATAGCTTAACGCCTCCGAACGATCGGAGAACGGGACGAAGTAAGCTCGGCTTCTCGCCCGGTTGCGCTCCAGCACCTCGAGGTTATCCCAATCACGCTCTATTTTGCCGCTGCGCATCGTTTCTCTCTCCTCTCGAATCTCTCTCTATTTTTCGCGATACCGAACCTATCCCTTAATTCCCGTACCCGCGATTCCCCCGACGATAAAACGCTGTGCGAAGAAGAAGACGGCCAAAGGAGGAATCGAGATCAAGACGGTGATCGCCATGATCGATTGCATATCTACGCCGTACATGCCTTTGAATTGCGACAAGCCGAGCGTTAGCGTGTATTTCATCTGGTCGTTCAGGAAAATGAGCGGTCCCAAGTAGTCGTTCCAGCAGTTCATCATCTGGAATACGGCTACGAGTATAAGCGAGGGTCCCATGAGAGGGACGATGATTCTCGCGAAAATGCCCATTTTGCTGGCTCCGTCGATCGTAGCCGCCTCGTCCAGCTCGCGGGGGATCGTCAGAATGAATTGCCTCAGCAAAAAGATAAAGTAAGCCGACCCGAACCATGACGGAACGATGAGCGGTTTGAGCGTATTGATCCAGCCGAGATAGTTGAACTCCATGTATTGGGGAATCATCGTGACTTCCCATGGAATCATCATCGTCGCCAGCACGACAAGGAACAGAAAGTCCCTTCCTTTGAACGCGAACCTCGCGAAGCCGTAGGCGACCAGAGCGCACGAGATCAGTTGGCCCAACGTGGACATCAACGTTACGACGACCGTGTTTCGCAGAAAGACGTTAAAAGGTTGAACCGTCCACGCCTCGGCGAAGTTGCTGAATTTCCAAACGGAAGGAATCCACTTCGGCGGAAACAGGTACAGCTCCGTCTGCGATTTCAGCGCCGTCGTGACCGCCCAGAACAGCGGGGCGATGAATAGAAGCGAGCAGAAAACCAACAGCGCGTACACGAACGGCTTTCTCATCCCGATCGCCTCCTAGCGTTCCGTTTCGGCTTGCGCTTCATTTCTCCCTCGTAGAACACCCAGGCCTCGGACGATTTGAATACGAGGAACGAAAGCCCGAGCACGATCAGGAACATAAACCATGCGTTCGCCGCGGAATAACCCATCCTGAAATACTTGAACGCGTTCTCGTACATGTACATCGCATAGAAATAGGTCGATTTCATCGGGCCGCCCCCGGTCAGCACGAGCGCCAAGGTCAGCTGTTGAAACGCCGCGATTATCGAAGTGATGAGGTTGAACAGGATCGTCGGACTGAGCATCGGAACCGTGATGCTGACGAACCGCCTAAGCGTGCCCGCGCCGTCGATCGAAGCCGATTCGTACAAGTCTTTGGGGATGCCCTTCAGTCCCGCCAGGAAAATCAGCATCATCGCGCCCTGTCCCCACAAGCTTGCAAGCACCATGGCGACCAAGGACCAGCGTGTATCGTTCAGCCAATCGGGGCCTTGTACCCCGACCAAGGAAAGGAAAAAGTTCAGAATACCGTATTCGCCGCTGTAAACCCATGACCAGATCATCGCCAGCGCGACTCCCGATATGACGGAAGGCAAGTAAAACGCCGTCCGGAAAAAGGCGTTGCCCCTGGTGCTCTGGTTCAGCAGGATGGCGAGTCCCATGGCCACGATAATATTGAGCGGAACGAAAATCGCCGCGAACTTAAGCGTAATTCCGAAAGACTTCCAGAACAGCGGATCTTGCGTGAACATTTCGGTGTAGTTGCCGAAACCTATAAAATGAACCTGGCCGACGATCGGCCAATCGAACAGGGAGATGACGAGAGAAAACAACAACGGTCCTAAAGTGAAAACAAGGAATCCGACGATCCAGGGGAAAATGAAGAGGTAGGGCGTTACCCTACCCCTTCCGCGTTTCCTTGCAGGCTTGAGGCTGGCCGCGCTTTCCCCCGCTTGGCGCGGGTATGTGTTAGCCATCTCTCTACCTTCTTTCTTGGTTTATTTCAAGAAGCGCTGGCTGTCTTTCACCGCTTCGTTTAAAGCATCCTGCGCTACGCTGCCGTGCACGACCGCTTCCACGGCCGCCGACAATTGACGGTTGACCTCGTTCCACTTCGCGTTCAGCAAGAACGCCGGCGTGTTGTCGGAACGTTCGAGCATCGTGTAGAAAGGCTTATACAAAGGATCCTGATCCTTCTTCAGCTCGTTGACCACGCTGACCCGAACGGGCAGATCGGCGGTGCGCATCTTGATCGCTTCGTCGGAGGCATAATATTTGATGAACTCCCACGCGAGCTCCTTCTGCTTCGAATCCTTGGCGATGGACAACGCGGACTCCGCGATGACGCCTTTGACCGGTTTTCCCGGGAACGCGGGCATTTCCACCGTACCGACGTCGATACCCGCCGCTTTGAACGATTCGAGCGGCCAAATTCCGCTCTCCCACATGGCCAGCTTGCCGGCTTTGAAAATATCCTCGCCGCTTTGTTGGCCTTTGCCTCCGACCAGTACCGCGGAACCGTTCTTCACGAGATCGCCGAACATCTGGATCGATTCGGCGGTTTCTTTGCTGTTCATGTAGCCGTCGATCGTCTTGCCGTCGTCGGAGATGAACGAGCTGCCGTTGCTCCATACGAAGCCTTGCAGGTCGTACGTATCGTTCGAAGCGCGAACTCCGAACCCATACTGCTTTTGGGCTTTGTCGGTCAGTTTCTTCGAAATGTCCTGGAAGTCGCTCCAGGTCCAGCCGTCCTTCGGATAAGGAACCTGCGCGGCGTCGAAAAGCTTCTTGTTGTAATACACGACGCGCGTCGTGAAGCCTACCGGAATGCCGTAAAGCTTATCGTCGATCTTGCCGTAATTGAATAGTCCGGAATAGAAATCGTCCATGTTGAGACTCGCGTCTTGCGAGGCATAGCTATCGAGCGGCTCCAAGGATTGGTGGTACGTCGGGAAATCCCACATGTACATCACGTCCGGAGGATTGGTGGCGCCGAATCCCGCGGCTAGCTTCTGATCGAAACCGTCCGCGTAAGCTTCCACCTGAACCTTCGTTCCAGGGTGATCTTGCTCGAACTTCTTGGCGATGTCTTGCTCGATCTTCAGGGCGTCGCCCGTATCCCAAGTCGCGAAGCGGATCGTCTTCGATGCCGCGGAAGTTCCGCCGGAAGAGCTCGCGGTCGCGGAAGGTTGCGCGCCATCGTTGTTGCCGCCGCATCCCGCCAACAGGCTAACGGACATGGCCGAAACCAGGACAAGCATGGAACTTTTTTTTCTCATTCGAGCAGCCTCCCCTAACTGTTTATGAAATAGATTGAACCGCTTTCATTGTTATTGTAGCTAACATGAAAGCGGTTCAAAACCGACAAGTATTCGATCATTTGCGCGTTTTTGTTAGGTTGCCGCCCCGGGGTGTCATTCTGTTCGGGACGCGCCGTCTTTTTGTTGCGCGCGGTAGTGGCTAGGCGTCGTACCCGTGCAGCGCTTGAACCATTTGCTGAAATATTTGCTATCGCCAAGTCCCGTGCGTTCGGCGATTTCCTGCATCGTAAGCGTAGTATCCTTAAGATAACCGTAAGCGAGCTTAAGTTTTCTTTTATATTGAAAAGCGACGAAGCTGTCTCCCACCGCTTTCTTGAACATGATCGAGAAATGGCTCCGGCTGAGCCCCACCTGACCGGCCACGTCGCTGACCGACCAGTCGGCCGCGGGATTGTCGCACAGCAGCTTCACCGCTTTCCGGATCGGACTTGGCCAATCGGTTAGCGATACCCCGTACGTTTTCTCCAATTCCGCTTCCCCGTGCAACGACGAGATCGCTTCCAGCCGGTCTTCCGGCCGAAGCAGTGGACCTCTCTTAGCCCAGTGCAGCAATGGAAATTGTCCCTTGTTTTCCACGAGTAAGCCGTCCGCCGCCTCCTTCATGGACTCCGGCACGAGCCAATAGCAGCGTTCTTCTCCGTAATCGATCATCGCCCCGTCCCGTCTAAGCCCATCCGCCCATTCCGCGCCGGCCACGAGCTGTTGCCAGGTCGTTCCGCTGCCTGCCGTCTTGATCAAGTACGCGTAAACCGGCTGATCGCCCCAATTCCAGCGATCTCCGGAGCGGCTCTCCATCTCGCGCGCGAATTTGTCGCTATGGCCGGTGAGCCACGCATAGAGCATGGTACCGCTCTTGTCTTCGGCGGATTCCGTTTCCGTATTCGGTTCGGTCGCCTGGATAGGAACGTCCCGGGAAACGGAAAGCTCCCTTTGGAACTTCCCGAGCATCACTTCGAGCTCGTCGTCCTCGAAAGCCGTCTTGAGCAAATAACCCGACGCTCCCAGCTTAAGGCCTTCCTTGGCGTATTCGAAATCCCGGTGACAGCTGAGCAGTACGATTCTCGTGTCGGGCTCCGCTTCCTTTACTTTGCGGGATAGCTCGATACCGTCCATCTCCGGCATTACGATGTCGGTAATGACGATTTCCGGCCGATGCTCCAAGAACGCCTCCCAGGCTTTGCGTCCGTTCGGGGC
This sequence comes from Cohnella endophytica, assembly GCF_003628305.1. GTDB lineage: Bacteria > Bacillota > Bacilli > Paenibacillales > Paenibacillaceae > Cohnella > Cohnella endophytica. The sequence goes on from NZ_RBZM01000009.1 coordinate 185,821, forward strand.
GTCCGCCACGACTTCCATTCCGTACGCGGCCCAAGGCACGGTAGCCTGCAGCCCTTTACGGACGATGCTCTCATCGTCGGCGATTAACACTTTAATCGGTTTCGTTATTTTCTCCATGCGGGGTCATCTCCTTCTTGGGCCATAGAATGACGATCGTCGTGCCTTCTCCCGGCGAGGATCCGACTTTTAACCCGTATTGTTGCCCGAAATGCAGTTTGAATTTCTGATTCGCGTTTTGTAAGCCAAGGCCTCCTCTGCCTTTACGCTTCGCCCCCGGAAGCAGAAGCCGTTTCAGCTTCTCCTGAGGAATCCCCGCGCCGTTATCGAACAGGGTAAGCCGAAGCAGATTGCCCGTTTCCTCGATTGTTAACTTTATGATGCCTTGGCCGTCTTCGAAGCCGTGGAAAAACGTATTTTCGAATAGCGGCTGCAACGTCATGCGGGGAATGAGGTAATGCTTCAGAGCCTCTTCGCAAGTCACTTCGTATTCGAAGACGGGTCCATAACGCACTTCCTGGATTTTGAGAAAATGCTCGATGATTTGGAGTTCGCGACCGAGCGGAACGAGCTCCTGCGTAATATCCAAATTGCCTTCCAGCACCATCGTCAAGTGGTACAGCATCTGGCGGATATCGTCGGCGCCCTGGAGCTTGGCCTTCCACTGGATGGAATTCAACGTATTGAACAGCAGATGCGGATTGATCTGGTAATGGAAAGCCTTAAGCTCCGCTTCTTTCTTAAGCCGTTCGTTTCTCTCGACCTCGCGAATCAACGATTGGATGCGGCCCACCATGTTATTGAAGCTAATATCCAAGCTGCCGAGCTCGTCTTTTGCTTCGACTTTCGTACGGGTGTGAAGCTTCCCGATGCTGACCTTCTGCATCGAATCCTTCAACCGACGGATTCGGGCGGTAAACCGGGAAGAGAACAAATAGGCAAGACCGAAAGCGAGCAAGCACGATGCGGCCGCGGCGATGATCGTATTGGACCTGATCATGCGGGACGAACGATAGAAGGCTTTGGCGGGCAGCCGGGCCTCAATGGTCCAAACGTTCGCTTTCAGCTTTCTGTTCCATACGATGTCGCTCTCGTGCGAAGAAAATTCGGACGCGGTTTCGTAAATGGAGCGCCCCGTCGAATCGCTGACGACGAGATGGGCTTGCGTATCGTACTCGAAAAGCCGAAACATCCGCAGAAGCTCGTCGGCATTTTCCTCGATTAGGATAGTGCTTCCCCGCAGCGCACCGTAAGGGTTATTGATCGGCACCGCCAAGCCTAGCACGGGTTGACCCGGGTTTTCCTCATCCGCTTCTTGAAGTCCGTGATTCTGCGAATAGAAACCCAGCCAATATTCGCCCGTGTAAGCATCGGGGATGGATCGCCATTCCGGAATGCGGTTCAGCTTGGCGACGTCGAGATTATTTTCCCCATAATAATAGCCGGAGCGGGTAATAATATAAATGCCGGACGTTCGTTCGGTTTTAAGCGCTTTCAGAAAATCTTCCAGATTATTCTTATCCAGGATTTCTTTATAAGTCGTTGGAATATCTCCGCCTAAACCTACGCGCGCCGGATCGAGCAAATACGAGTAGATTGTTTCCGTCGTTTGGTTCATCCGGTTGAGATAGGTGCTTGTTTGCTGTTCCAACTGCGCTACGGCGTTCTCTCCGTATTTGCCGAATTGCGAGTTCACGGTCTTCGCCGATTGATAATAAGACAAGGCGCCGAGAGACAACAGCGGAATGATCGTCACGATCAGAAAACAAACGAGCAGTTTGGTGCGAATGCTCCGGTAGGACCCGGACAAGAGACGGGCGGCTAGTTGCTTTAATGGCCTGAACTTCATGATCTTAAGCCTCCCCTCTTTCTCCGCCTAGCATAAGTACCTGAAGTGTATCATGAACAAAATCCGACATCCAATACGGCGAAACGGCAAAAGCGCTTCCCCTCCGGTTTTTTTGACCGAAAAGGAAAGCGCATATGCTGCTTTATGAACAATATTCGTTAGCCAAGATCAGAAAGACGCTCGAAGTCCACGTGAATGCGCGATCTCGCAGTCCTTCGCCCGTAAGCGCGTCGAAATTCTCGGCCATTCCGCTTCGGGATAACATGTCGCAGAAGCGAATCGACGCCTCCCGGGCAAGCTCGCGATCGCCGGCCGCCGCAACCCCTTCGACCAAAAGCATCGTCGAAGGCGCCCAAATGGGCCCCCTCCAATATCCGTCCGGCGTGTAGTAAGGACTCGCCACGCTTTCGGTCGCCCAGCCGTTGGCCGTCAGGAATCGGGTTTCGTCCCTTAGTCCTTGCAACAGCGCTTCGCGGACCGGTTCGGGCAATCGCTTGCCGAGAACGATCGGCACGAACATCAGCAAGCTATCGCCTTCGGACCGTTCATGCGTGCCCGACCGGCAAGCCTGGAACCGGCCGTTTTCCCAGAAGTGGGCAAGCATTTTCTCCAACGTATGTTCGGCAAGCCGTTTCCACTCCGCCGACTCATCGGCGAACCCGAGTTTCGCCGCGATGTCCGCCAAAACTTCCGTCTGCAGAATAAGGTACGCGGCGAGATCCGGGCTCTCTACCGGAATCCCGTTATTGAAAGCCGTGCTGTTATCCCAGCCGGAATCATTGCCGTGATTGTATTGGGGCATCCCGTCCCCGTCATCGTCGCGGTACCGGAACCACCAATTCGTCCACTTGGAGAGCGGTCCGTATACTTCGCGAAGCTGCGCTTCTTGGATGTACTCCGTTCTCTCCATCATCCAGGCGAGCGTCCATCCGTGGATCGGCGGCTTGTTGCAATTCCAAAGCTCGTATTTATCGTTAACGAAATCGGGGATCAGGCCGCTCTCGTCTTGCCGGTCGAAGAATAGCATGAATTGATCCCACGCAAGCCGAGGATCGTGGCGCACGAGCGCCATCGCGTTAAAGCAATGGTCCCAGCTCCAAATATTCGTCATCCAGTTCTTAGACATGTACATGGCCGGACGGGTCAGACAGCCTTCCGCCGGAACGAGACAGCTCCAAGTGATGTAGGCGGCCAGCTCGCGGGCATCGCTTAAGGAATTCGGCACCGAAAGGCTTCTGTCGCGCCATAAAGCGAATTCCGCTTGAACGCGCGCGATCGCATCATCGAACGGTTCCCATTCCGCTCTCGGTTCCCATACCGTTCGAAACTCCTCGACCGCGAATTCCGCGATTCCGGATGCCGGGTCCGGCGTGAACTCTGCGATCACATAAGAGCTCTTGATTTTGTCCCAGGGCACTTCCGTCCGTAGTTGCCCTTCTAGCCCGATGAGCATAAAGCGGCATTCGTGCGTAAAGCTGTTCACTTCCCAGCGGTTGGCGGCGGCTTCGTAGGCGTAATCGTAAGCGGCCGTTCGGAAGATTAGGCGCAGCCCGCAGCCGGAGGAGCGGAATCTGGCCGTGCTCCGATCGGAAAGGCAAATCTCCGCCCGGCCGGAAGCTCCGGCGTTCAGGCGAATCCGTTCGGGAGAAGCTTCCGCTTCGAACGGAACCGCCTTCCCTTGCTCGTCCAGCATCTCGATGCGGAACGCCTCGCCGAACTTGTCGTCGCCTCCGCGCACCGTGCGCAAATACAAGCCTTGCTCTCTATCTTTCGCCTCGGGCAGCAAAGAAATCGCCAGAAACGATTCCCTTCTGCTGAAAGGCACGATGTTCAGGTCGAAGTTCATGTGAAGTCTCCTTTGCGGTACGGAATGCGCTTGATAAGGTATGCGCTTTCATTGTAACGAATAGCGGCACGCGAAAGAACCGACGGTTGTTCTCGTCGGTTCGCGTTTCTGTTCTATGGAAACTTCTTTTCGTTTCAGGGGTGTCTTTTTGTTCGATCATTGTCGCGCTATTGTTCGATTACGGGGCTTGTATGCTGTCAATTCATTGGGATTTCCGAATATCCCCCGCTACTCGATGCGACTTCTTGCCTTCACGGATTTGGCGTATTCCGACGGGCTCATGCCGCTTATTCGCTTGAAGGCTTTGGAGAAATAGTGAACGCTGCTGAACCCTAGTAGGCTAGCGATTTCCGTAAAATTGTGCGTTTCCTCGCGAATGGACGCTTTGGCTTTCTCGATTTTCATGTTCGCGAAGTACTCCATGATGCTTTTGCCCGTACTTTTCTTGAACAAGTCCTTCAAATTCGATTGAGCGACATGAAAGGTCCGACCTATTTCCGCGATAGACAATTGCGCTTCGAGCTTGTCTTCCATGTATCGGACAATGGCGGATACCAATTGGTCGTTTCCTTTTTCTCTCGGCAGCCGGGAGAGCTTGAGGCCGCTTTCTTGCTGTGAATCCCTTCGCAGCAAAATGATAAGGAGCGTCTCCAAATAGTTTTTCAGCAATTGTTCGCCACCGAGCTGCGGTTGCTGCTTCCGTTCTAGCGGATAGCCGAAAGGAAAAGAGAATGCGTTCGAGCCTTCATGAATGATCCGGGCTAACAGGTCGCGCTCCTCGTCATGAAGCTGGATCACTTTGTCCGCGAATTTCTCCATCTCTATCGCATGACAATCAAACGTGATTACGATCACGTTCGGCGCTCGCCCGTGCATCGCGGAGAAACTATGAAATTCGTTGGGCTTATGAAAAATCAGAGTCCCTTGTTTAAGGAGGTGCCTATTCGTATCGGCAAGCACCTCGATTTCCCCTTTATCCACGTAAACCATTTCCCAGAAGTCGTGCTTCTCCCCGCTGAACACGTAATTTTTGTCGAATTCGAAATAAAACATCGTTATGATGCTACGAATATCGAATATGACGTTCAAATGAGTGCGCTCCAGCTCGACGAACATGCCTTTCACTCCTTCTGCAATGACAAAAAACGCGGCTTTCCTGACAAAGAAAATCTACTCTCTTCCCCTTATAATAGGAACAGTTCATCCATTGCTAAGGGGGAATATTCGATGAAGTTGGGTATTATCGGTTACGGAGAGCGTATTCGGCATGTCGTCAACGAAGTCATCAAGGAAGACTCCCGATGCGAGATCGCCGCGATCGTGGACATCCGTAATCAAGAAATTCAGCAGCAGCGGCAGCCGGGATTGGAACAGACCCGTTTCTGGGATACGACCGAGGAAATGCTCGCCAAGTCACAGTTGGACGGAGTCCTGATCGGAACGCGCTGCTTGCTCCATACCGAGATGGCTTTGAAGGTTCTGCCGACAGGCATTCCGCTGTTCCTCGAGAAGCCGGTAGCCACGACGATGGAGGATCTGCGCAAATTAAAAGCAGGCAGCGAACGGACGCATTCTCCCGTCGTCGTATCTTTTCCGCTCCGCGTGACCTCGCTCGTTCAACTGGTCAAGGAGATCGTCGATTCGGGTAAAATCGGAACGGTCGAGCATGTTCAAGCGATCAATAACGTCCCTTACGGCGGCGTCTATTTCCATAATTGGTACCGTGACGAAGCGTTAACAGGCGGATTATTCCTGCAGAAAGCGACTCACGACTTCGATTACATCAACTATGTTCTTCAAATGCAACCCGTCAGCGTGTGCGCGATGACTTCCAAGCAGATTTTCAAAGGAGACAAGCCTGCCGGTCTCCAATGCGCGGACTGCAGCGAAAATAGAACGTGCGAGGAAAGCACGGCTTTCGCCGCCCCGGAAATCAGAGATCGTTGGACGCACTGCAGCTTCGCCCAAGATACCGGCAACGAAGATTCCGGAAGCGCGCTGATCCAATACGAGAGCGGTATGCACGTATCGTATTCCCAAAATTTCTTTGCCCGTAACAAGGCCGCTTCACGCGGTGCCCGCTTCCTCGGCTACAAAGGAACCGTGGAATTCGATTTCTATACGGGCACGGTTAAAGTATTCATGCATCACACCTCAAGGGTAGAGACTTATGTCATCGATGCCGAGGAAGATCATTTCGGAGGCGATCGCGCGCTCGCCCGTAATGTCGTCGAATTGATGCAAGGACAGGGAACATCGGTCAGCTCGCTCGATGACGGACTTCTAAGCGCGTTGCTGTGTCTCAAGGCGAGAGAGTCCGCACAATCCGGCACGTTCCAGAGGATAGATTGGCAATCCTAATTTCGACTACAAGCTGTTCTTATACTCCTGCGGAGTTACCCCGAACTGCGTTTTGAACAATTTAATGAAGTATTGCGGCTTCTGGTATCCGACTTCGAGGGCGATTTGATTGATCTTCATCTCTTTATCCCTCAGTAGCTGAAGGGCTTTATCCATTCGCAAACGTAGAACGTAACCGGAGAAATTCTCGCCCGACTCTTGCTTGAACAGGTTAGAAATATAAACCGGGTGCAAATGGACGTAATCCGCGACGGATTGAAGCGTGACGTCTTTCAAATGCTCGCCCACGAAGCGGTATACCCGTTCCATCAGATCCAGTCGCAAATTATCGGAACGGCTGTCGCTGTAGGCCTTGAGCTGGCGGAAACTGCCGAACGCCCACTCCCTTAAAGGCTCCGCGCTCCAACTTGCGTCGGCCTTCAGCATCTTGTCGATATCTCTTCCGAATACTTCGAACATTCGCTTGCCTTTCTTGTGGACGAAATAAGAATACGCCTGGAGCAGCGCTACGTAGATTTCGAAGCCGTATTCATTGGTATTGTTCCCCTGTCCGTCCAGCTCCTCGAAGATCCGCGACAGCTTCTGCTCGAATGCCCCCCATTGCTCCACTTCGATGAGCTGCATGAGAGTCGGCGCCGCGTACAAATCGGCTAGCAGACGGATCTCCTCGAACTCTTTCTCTTGAACGACATTCAGAAAACTCTCGGTCTGATATCCGATGAAATCCGAATAGGTGGATAAGGCCGAATGGTACATGGCGGTCAGTTCTTGGGGAAATAATCCCTCCCGGCTAACTACGATTGAAACTTTAGTCTTCAAATACAGTTTGATCTGATGCTGAGCTAGGCGCGCCAAAATTTCCACGTCGGCAGCCGTTTCTTTGCCGGTATCGTTGGAAGTTTTCAACGGCTGAACAAGAAAGATCAAATAGTCATAGGGATCCTTGCAATGCCAAACATGAAAGCTCTTGGAGAAAACCTCTTCGGCAATATTGAACATCGCGTATTCAAGCAAAGAGACGCTATAAAGATCCGTATGGGAATAATCCTCTTCCACTCGGAGACAGATCAGAATCGTCGGCTCCTCCAGACAGAAAGGCAACTCATAGAGACGGATCTTATCCTTGACGACGGACAACGGAATATTTTTGCCCGACAGTAGATCATGGAAGAGAGATTCCTTGAGCTTAGGCATACTCTCGCGGAACAAATAAGAGATCTTCTGTTGGTTGATCAGTTGTTCGCCCTCTTGCTCCATGTCGGCGATTAATCCGCGGAGCGTTTGTTCCAATTCTCCATTGGACACCGGCTTCAATAAATAATCGCTAACCTGTTTCTGCAGCGCTTCTTTGGCATATTGAAACTCATCGTGGCCCGTCAGGATAACGGATTTGATGTTATTCCACTTCTCGTTAATATGCGAGATTAATTCCAGCCCGCTCATGCCATTCATCTGAATATCGGTGACGACGATATCGATGGCATGGTAACCCAGCAATTCCAAAGCTTCCTCGCCGGAATACGCTTTGTGTACCGCCGTGATTCCCATCCGTTCCCAAGGTAGACCGATTGCCAGACTGTCGACCAGATGAGTATGGTCATCCACGATCAATATTTCGTACACGGCTATTCCCCCGCTTCTCCTGATGGCTTCGTCTCCGAATTCATTTCGTATTTCCAAGTGAGCTCCACGCACACTCCGCCAAGCCGCGAACCGTAAAGGTGAAGCCCCGCACCCTCGCCGTAAAGCAGCTTTAACCGTTGATGAACATTTTGCAAGCCGGACTCGATCTCCTGATCGTTGGCGAGTCGGATTCTAGAGAGCATAGCTTCCATTAGGGGCGGTTCGATGCCAAGTCCGCTGTCCTCCACGGTCACTCGCGCCATCTCTCCGTCCAGCCACCCTCGAATCTGAATCATTCCGTATTCGGTTTGATTTTTGAAGCCATGAAGGATCACGTTCTCGACCAGCGGCTGCAGAATCAATCGCGGAACTTCCATCGGAAGCATGCTCGGATCCACGTCGATCTCGAACTCGAAACCGTCCATTAACGAATCATGGATTTGCAAATAGTTGCTTACCAACTCCAGTTCCTCTTCCAACGTAGCCATTTTCCGCCCCGTCTTGGTCGTATACCGGTAATATTTGCTCAAGTTCATCGTCATCGAGACAGCGGCTTCTTTCTCGTTCAGCTCTACCATGCTCTTGATATAAGCGAGCGTATTATACAAGAAATGGGGATTGATCTGGGATTGCAATTGCTTAAGCGTCGCTTCCTTGGAGCGCAGTTGCTCCTTGAATACGTCCTCGATCAACTCTTCGATTTTGGATGCCATAGAGTTAAAGCGGTCGTATAGAAAACGAAATTCCCCTTTGGGCTTATCCTTCATCCGGCTGGAATAGAGACCTTTCTCGATGAGATTCATGCTCTGCATCAGCCTTCTGAATGGGATTTGAACGTTCCGGTACAGGACGAAAGCCAGATACGCTCCCATGAATATCATCATGCCGCTGATCGAGTAAAACATCGTTTGGTTGCGTTGAATGGGCGCCATTACCTGCGTGATCGGAACATAATCGACAAGATACCATCCAAGCGAGTTTACCTTCTGATAGTGGACTTGATAATTCATTTTCTCTGCCTGCAGCAGGAGATAACCGCCGTCAAGCGAAGGCTCGTTCGTGAACCCGGCAAGTAATTCGTTGGTTAGAACCCGATTGGAGGAATTATTGTAGATGGGATCCGAACCGGGCTGATACAGAAATGGATCGCCGGAACCGTTCGTCTTGAAATCGGTCAAAGCGCTTCTCACTTCCGCCTCGTCCACCTTCAACACGACCCGCATATCCACATCGTTCGATTCCGCCGAACCGTCGGGGTAAGATAATACTTCCATGAAATACGCTCCCTTGGCGTCGGGATAATATTGCCAGAACGTGTCTTGTTTCGGCAATACGGGTGGAAGCGCATTCAAGTTGGAATTACTCTTGATCACATTTCCCACTCTTGGATACACGACCGCTATGACCGCCTTCCAGCCGCCGTATCCGGCTAAGCGGTTAATTTCCTCGGAAACCGTTCCGACGGTACGGAATTGTTGAAGATTATCGTTCAGCAAGTCGGGATAGGCCAAGTTGCGGACGTCCGTGCTTTCGTAAAGCATCTTCTTATACGTATCCAATTGAAAAAACATCTGCTCGATCTGGCCCGCAAAGGTCTCGATTTGAAACTTTTTCACCTTAATGATTTCATCCGTCAGGACTCGAGTGCTCGTTCGGTTCGAGAAGGCATACAAACCTAAAATCGGAGCTAACAGGAGAAGAAGCGTAATCGCCAATTTGGCAAAAGTTCCGACTTTAATCATTTGTCCCCCGCTGAAGCCTGAAATTCGGAATATTGTTTCTTGAGTTCCGCGAATACTTTGTCGTATCCGGCCTTCTTTAGGGAAGCGAGCGCTTCCTGAAAATTGTCGTCGTAATTAACGAGCCCCGTATTGATCGGCTCGAACCTCATCTTATAGACGGCCATTACCCGGGCCAATTCGCTCTTGACCGGTTCCTCATTAAAGTGGAAGCCGAATAACCGGGAAATCCGCGCGTTATCATCGTTGGTCAGCATATCTTCGATCACTTCGTCATCCACGTTGGTCGGAGCCGTAAAATAATTTTTGTTCCGCCACATCCACTCGTACATGAGTTGATCGTTGGTCAATAATTTAATTTTACCGTTTTCCAACCGATAGTCCTTTCCTTCGACGCCGTAGATGATGAAGGTGTAATTTTCTTTGTTTTTCAAAATCCAATTCATGAACATCATCGCGCGCTCCGGATTTTGGGCCGCGGTCGGAATCATGTACGCCTCATTGCTGGGCGCGAGAATATATTTCAGCTTCCCCGGGGCGAGATAATATTCCCGAAGCTTAGCGCGGGGATCCGCCTTTTGAGCGGTTTGAAGATTTTCCATTGCGCGCGAGACGGCGCCTACCCGGAAAAGCAGCTTTCCCGCGTTTTCCTGGTCGATTTTGGAGGCGGGATTACCGATCAGGTTTTTATCGATAATACCCTGCTCGACCCATGACTCTCTTACATGGGCAACTTTCTTGTAAAGATCGGTTTCCAGATAACTGATCATTTCGCCCGTAGCTTCATCCACCGCAAACAATTGGCGCTCATCCAAAGCGGTATAATTGTTGTCCGAAAGCTCGCGCCACAATACCTCTTGGCCTCGATCGGTTTCCAAATATCCGTAGTAGCTAGGATCCTTGGCATGCATTTTGGCATAGAAATCTTCCAGATCCTTGATCGTTCTGATTTCGGTCATCCCAACCGATTCGAGCAAATCTTGACGGACCATGACAGAGGTGAATTTGCCTGCCGACGTGAAGGCTTGGGAAGGAATCGCCCACTGTTTCCCCTCGATTTGATCCAGCTTGAAATTGTCGGCCGGAATGTTTTTCGTTAGATCCGCGCCGTATTTCGCTAGAAGCTCGTCAAGAGGCTGAATATAGCCTTTCGTTTTGTAGCCGGAAACAAAGGGGGTTCCATACCAGAAGAGATCGTATTTCTCTCCCGTAGCGAGAGCTAGTTCCAACTTCTGTTGATAGTTCGCCCAAGGGATGTACGTGAAATCAAGTTCCGTATTCAGATCTTTCCTGAGGCGCTCGTTCAATTCATTGTTGACGAAATCTCTCATCCGATCCGACTCATCGCCCGGCATGATCACTTTCAGCTTAACGATAGGTTTCGTCAATTCGGGAGAAGCAGGCTGATCTTGATCGTTGCTGCACCCGCTAACGAAACCGATTGCCAGAATAAGCAGTACTATCCCTAGCCCACGACGCCTCACTCTAGTAACCCCTTTCTCTCTCCGGCCGTTAAAGCTATTATCTACTTCAGTTTGTATCCTATCAAGATATAATGGAAATAAGGATGACGCTACCCCTAAAGGAATAGCGTCGGCTTGTACCGTCTATTTGAGTACTCGTAGGATTAGCCTTTATGCGCGCTGAAGGCCACGCCTTCGATAAATCTTCTTTGGAAAATAAAGAACAAGAAAATCATCGGAATAACGGCCATGATCGCCCCGGCCATCAGAACCGGGTAATTCGTTCCGAACTTGGATACCAGCGTGGCCAGTCCCGCCGATAAGGTCAGCTTTTCGGGAGAACTGTTAATGATCAACGGCCATTGCAGTTCATTCCAAGACCATAGAAGCTGGATGATGACAATCGCGACCAAAGCCGATTTCACCAAAGGGAGCATGATATGCCAGAAAATCTGGAACGGATTGCAACCGTCCAATATCGCCGCTTCCTCCAGTTCCTTGGAAATGCCGAGGAAAAACTGCCTGAGCAAGAACGTGGCGAACGGACTGATAAGTGAGGCGATCCAAAGAGCGGTTACCGTGTTTACCAAGCCCAACTTGTTCATCATCATATATTGCGGCGTGTAAAATACCGGATTCGGAACCATCATGACGGAGATGATGAGAAAAAAACAAATCGAACGTCCGGGGAACTGAATCCTGGCGAACGCGTAAGCCGCCATCGAGCTGAAGATGATGGGAAACAATGTTTTCATGAACGCCGAGAAAGCCGTATTGAAATAATAATACTGAAACGACGACTGCTTAAACGCCTCCGAGTAACTGTTCCATTTCAAGATGGAGGGGAAAAACTTGACCGGTATTTGGGTGGCTTCCATCGGCGTCTTTACGGATGTCAGGATCATCCAAAGAAACGGAATGATCATGACGGCTGAAATCGCGATCAGAACCGCGTGAATCACTAGATTCGTTCGCTTGGAAGATAGGGTATGACTCGTCATGTCGGGCCTCCTTAGTCGTAAACGACCCATTTCTTCTGGAATAAAAATTGAACGCCCGTCAGCACGAGATTCACCAACAATAATATGTTAACGATGGCCGCACCATAGTTTTGATCATAGTAAACGAATGCGTTCTGATAGTAAGCATAGACAAGCGAGCGGACAGCCGGCAGCGCTACGTTCGTCTTCCCGATCAGCATGTAAATCGAATCGAAAACTTGCGTAGCTCCTATCATCAATACGATGGTCGTAAAAAACAGCGTCGGCGTCAGCAACGGAAGCGTGATGTAACGGAACTTATTGAATCCAACCGCTCCGTCGATTTCGGCCGCTTCGTACAACGTTCTCGGAATGCCTTGCAGCCCCGCCAGAATGAGCAGCATATTAAAGCCGATCGCCGCCCATACTCCGACGATGACGAGCGAATACATAGCGAAACGAGGATCCGAAAGCCACGAAACATGCGTTCCCAACGCGTAATTGACAAGACCGTAATCCTGGGCGAACAGAACGACCCATACCATCGCGGCCGCAGCCGGCATGGTGACTTGCGGCAAGAAGTAAATGACCCGATAAGTAGATCGTCCCCTAATTTTCGCATTCAGCAATACCGCGAGAACGGTAGAGCATACAAGCGTCAGCGGCACGAACAGAACCATGTAAAATAGCGTGTTCCTTAAGTTTCTCCAGAATTCTTGATCCTTGAAAAGCTTCTCGTAATTTTGCGTTCCGACCCAATGATTAACGAGACCGAAGTTTTCGGACTTCAGAAATCCCAAGTAGATCGAGTAAACCGCGGGCCAACTCCAGAACAGCAAAGTTCCGATCAGAGTCGGCGCTATCATGACATATGCCCAGGCATATCTGCTCTTCGTATTCATGGCCATCACCCCTTCGTTCATCGAAGGCATTCCGCCGTAACGGAATGCCTTCGAATGGATCGTATAAGAATCGTTATTTGTTGTCGGCGATCGCTTGATTCATCATATCGGCTACTTTTTTAGCGGCATCCTCGACCGAGATCGCACCGCCCCATGCTTGAGACATAATTTCCGGCTCTTTGGCGAACCAAACCGGATACGCCTTCGTTCCGCTTGGATACGGGAACGCGTCGGCTACTTGATCGATGAAGATTTGCAAGTTCAAATCGGGTTTGGATTTCACCCATGCGTCTTGCGTACCGTTAAACGCCGGGATTGCCGCACCCATCTCCGCCGTAATTTCCGACGCGCGTTTGGAGCCGAGGAACTGGAGGAAGAGGCTCGATTCGTCTTTGTTCTTGCCCTTGGCGGACATTACGTTGCCGAGACCGTTAATAATGTTGCCGCGTTTGACTTTTCCTTTAGGAAGCGGTGCCCAGTTCCATTTGCCGTGAATGATTTCGCTGCTGTCGATGTCTCCGTTACGCCAAGAGCCTTCGAAAATCATGGCGAGCTTGCCGGATTTGAACATATCCGTCGAATCGGTGTCCGTCATTTGCTGGTGGGTCGGGGAGGATTTGTCGAGAGTCATTTGATAACGGAATTTCAACGCTTCGATCGAGGCTGGTTCGTCATAGCCCGATTTGGTCTGATCGTCCGAGAGAATATGACCGCCGTTGGCTAGCATATCGTTCCAGTAGCCGGTTTGCGTATCCATCTTGGCCGCGAAGCCGTAAATGCCTTTGTCCGGCTGGGATAACTTCTTGGCGACTTCCGCCAACTTGTTATAATCCCACGTGTCGTCCGGGTAAGGTACGCCCGCTTGGTCGAACAGCTCTTTGTTGTACGCGAGACCGATCGTATCGAAGTCTTTCGGTATACCGTAATTTTGGCCATCGAGCGTGTAAATGGAACCCAGGTTGGCCGCATAATTGTTCAGATCGATGATGCCGGATTGTACTTTATCCGTAATCGGTTCCAAGAAACCGCCGGTCGCGTACTTGATGAATTGTCCTCCGTGCATCCAGAAGACGTCCGGCAAAGTGCCTGCAGGCGCCGCGGCCGACATCTTCGTCCAGTAATCGCCCCAAGGAATGACTTCGACTTTTACTTTGATATTCGGATTCTGAGCCGTAAACTCTTTCGCGATCGCTTCCATTGCCGGCTGTTGGTTTTTATCCCAGATGGTATAGCTGATCGTGACGTCTTTCGCGGGTTTTTCACTTGCTTTCTCGCTTGCTTGCCCGTTATCGGCCGGTTTGCTCGCTTCGTTTCCGTTCTTGTCATTTTTGCTGCTGCACCCTGCCAAAGCCAAGGTCGCAACCAAGGACAAGCTTAATACCGAGGTAATCGTTTTGTTGCGGAACAACATTTCATTTCCCCCTCAAAGTTTTTGTGGCTGGCATCTCACTCAAAACTTCCGAAAAATTTTGCGCAAATTTTTCGAACTAGAATATCAAGTGCACTTTTGACATCTTCATCATAAAGCACGATGCCAGCGCAAAGAAATGCCACATTTTAAAGATATCCGCCCTATTCTTAAGATCATTATCTTGAGTTTGGGGAAGGTGAAGATCATTTTCTGTGAAAATCGTAAAATATAATAGCGCAAATTTTTTATTATATTTGCGCAAATTCAAGAAAAGTAACTTTCCATAGGGGTTATTGCATGCTATCCCATTTTGGGGTAAGTGAGTGCTGTTACGATGTTTTTCATCGCAAGAGGGATCAAATTCGGACTTTTTACCCTCCAAGCGACGTTCTTGCAATGTTTTTCATCGCATGCTATCCCATTTTGGGGAAAGCGAGCGCTGTTACGATGTTTTTCATCGCATGAGTGATCGAAATCGGGCCTAATAGGCTCGTATTGTCGTTGTTACGATGTTTCGTATTGTTAGGTCAAAACGAGAAATGGCGACGCAGGGATAACCTCCCTTCACGTCGCCACTTCTACTTATCAGCGCATTTTCGGTTCATGCGGGCTGTCCGCCATGCGAACGAACTTACTTCCGGCTAGCCCGACGCCGCTTATTTCCCCGGGTTCGATATTTTCACTTGGCCTAGCTTCAACCATCCGTCGGTACCCTGATCCTTATTGGCGAACATGAATTTAACGGCTTTGGAATTGAGCTTCTCAAGCGGATTAACAACGCGCATCAAGATCTCATAAGAGCCGTTCGCCAGCTTCGGATTTTGCGTGATCGACTGGAAAGCGGCGCTTTGATTGCCTTCGGAGTCATTCGGCAGCACGCCGCTGATTTTCCAGTTCACGACCCAAGTTTTAACGATTTTGCCTCCGGACTTCGCCGCGAGTTCTACTTTCCAATCGTAATAGAACGGCGCGACTCCGCGATTTTCGATTTCCACGCCGACCTTCAGCTTTCCTGCGGATCCGTCTAAGTAAGCTTTGGACACCTGGTACTCGTATCCAAGACTACGCGAGCCTTCTTTCGCCCTCTTAAGCGCATCCCCCGATAGCGGCACCTGGAACACGCCTTGGTTCATCAGGAACGAAGCATGCGTCAGCTTCAGGCTATCGTAATAATCTTCTCCTTGTTTGCCGTCGATCGGTTTCGCGGGATCATTGTAGCGAGGCGGGTCGTTGTTCCACATCGGAATTTGGATTTCCGGCCGCATCTCTCCGCCCATCGGCCGCTTCTTCCAGAAGTCGGTATCGCCAGCCGTAATTGCCCGGCCCCAGAAATGCCAGTCTTGACCTCCCATGCTAAGAGGGAGCGTCTCAAAGGCAAAAGAGTCGTCATGGTATCCGATGTCGTAATTTTTCGTCTGGAACGTATCGTTGGCTATAGGATTACGCACCACGAGACGAGTGTAATCGAACGCTTTGTCCATGGCATCGAGCACGCGTTTCTGGTTCGCTTCCGACGGCATCCAATTGGCTAAGCGAACTGTCTCGCCCTTCTCGTCCTTGAGCTCGTTTCCTTTATCGTCTGTCACCGGCGTCCAGCCGTCATACGGCCAAGTATGCCACTCTCCCCAGAAACCGATTAATCCGACCATGATGAATCCCACCCGCGTATCGCCGTCATAGCGTTTGCCCAAAGCGGCGGTGAAGCTTTCGAGAGCCGCGATCAGTTTCTGATCGTTCCAGTCCGGAGATACGCTGGTGGCTTCCTTGCCGTTGTCGAATTCCGTGTAGCTATGCGTCCGCAGCCCGCCATCCAGCAAGAACTTCGGTATGCCCGACGGTTTGTTCGGATAATCCAAGTAAAACCGGAATACCGCTTGATGCCCGCGGGATGCGATTTCGTTCAGTTGCTTGTCGAAGTGAGTCCAATCGAATTTGTTCTGACCTTTCATCACCTCGCTAAGAGGCTCGTAGAGAAACTCGAGACTGTACGGCATTTGGCTCGGACGGTCGCGCCAATCGTCGCCCTCCTTGTAGAAGCCCTCCTTGCCCGCGTCCAGAAACGGCAAAAACCCTTTCAGCGGATTATCGATCGGCGCTTGTTTGTAAGTTAGTTTATGAGTACCGGCGACAGTCGCCCATGATGGAGCTTTCGGCCCCGTCTTCGGAGCCGCAGGCACTCCGGGGTTACTTGTGCCGCCTGAAGACGATGAGGTTCCATAATACCCGACATCGTCGATCTGAATGATGTTGTTCGCATGAGCGGTTGGATTATATCCGAATTGGAAACCGGTCATTTTGCTCGGGTCCAATCGAGCGCCGCATTTCCCCTGGTCTCCTCCGCACTGCCATGCAGCTTGGTTAAATTGATCCCAGGCAATGCGTACTGTCCCCTTAAATCCTGCTTCGACATGAAGCGATCCTCCGTTGAATTTGACCGTTTCCCAACTGCCCTCCTTCTTCGATACTTGCGCCGCCCCATCCATTTTCAGATTAAACGCCCCATTGGCCGCGTTCGTCTTCGCTTCCATGCCGAGGTCTAACGCTTTACCGTCAGATGTGTCGTTATTCAGCCAGAAGGTCACCCCTTCGAACCCCGAAGCATCGCCGTTCGCCTCCGCAATGGGATGTAATATGTTCGCCCAAGTAGCCGAGGAATCCTTAACGGTCAGCTTCAGCGTTTGGCTGCCGCTTGCTTTGCCGATCCCAATGGCGACCGATCCCGGCTTATCCGACCAATCCAGCCTCCAAGAAGCCTGCAAAGCAGCGTCGTCCGCATAGCTTTCGTAGTCGTCGATAATCGGCGATACCGATGTGCCCGCCGCTTTCGCGGAGTAACTACCCGCCCCCGCTAGGGCGATTACGAATGCAAGCGCAATCGCGCCAGCTTTCTTGAGAAACAATCCTTTTCCCGTTTGCCGCATATCCTTCATCCTCCCGCATATTTCATTTTGCATCCAAACAAACCACGCGCCCCAACAACTCAAATTACCCCCTAACGCCTCCTTCTCCCATGATTTAAGCAAATATTTGCGCAATTATTTCAAGCGGATTATAGCATGTAAGCGCTGTTATTGTATAGAATGATTCATTTGAACTCCCCGTTTTCGAAAGGAAAGTTATTAAACAGGCATAAAGTAGCGTTGAAACTGTGAAAAAAGCAGTTATAATGTGGGTAAGTTGCGCAAATATTTTCTTTAAATCGCGCAATTTAGAGAGGATGGTTTTGTAAGGTAGGCTAATCGCATGCGAATCGGAAAATAAGGGGGTGAGGCGACCTTTCCGACATCATTTAGATGAGATCTTCATGGGAACTCAATAAAAACGTGGAGGTACGATGATGTTAAAAAAGAAGCTTCTCGCGACCTTGTTGACCGTTCTTCTGGTTACCGGCCTGTTGCCGGCTTATGTGGCTACCGCTGCCTCTTTTACTTTTAACCCCGATAACGCAAGCGTTTTCTCGAACCCGGAGCGAGGATATCATAACCGGTACGAGATTATCAACGATCCCTCCGTCAACGACTACGCCAGCTCCGCTACGAGCATCGCCGGCTTTAACCCGGACATGCTGGACCGCACCTTCGCCCGCGCCAAACAAGCCGGGAACACCCTCATTCACAGCTATATCCACCTAGACAAGTACACGAACGCGGATCAACTTCCTCAGGCTCTTCTCGACAACTTGTCCTCCGGTCTCGCGGCCATACGGGCGGCTGGATTAAAAATCGTCCTTCGCCCCGCGTACGCTTGGTCGGGATCGCCGACCGTTCCCGAAAGCCGCATCTTGGGGCATATTCAGCAAATCGACGCGGTCATATCGGCCAACGCCGATGTCGTTCTCCATCTGGAAGCCGGCTATCTCGGACCGTGGGGAGAATGGCACACGAGCCAATATACCGATCCGTTCAACCGAACGGATGCCGACACCCGCTTTCGCATCATCAAGAAAATTTTGAGCACGACGCCCTCCTCCATTCCGCTCGTCATTCGTTACCCGATTTTCATCAAAGAGGTTCTTGAGCTTCCGACTCCATCGGGGACAACCGCATTGACGCAAGACGAGAAGGACCGGGTCGGCTTCCACAACGACTGCTTCCTGTCCGATAGCGCGGATATGGGAACCTACGACAACAACTCCTGGATGGGCTGGTTCTATGTCGAACAGAAGAAGCAATGGATGTACGACCTGGCCACTTCTACAGGCGGAAATAAAATGATGGGCGGGGAAACGTGCGACTCCGCGGGTAGCAACGACTTAGCCGGCGTAAATGTCCAGTCGGAAATGAGCAAGCTTCATTTTACCGAGATCAACGAGGATTACGCGGCCGTAAACACCAACATCTGGAAGAACGCCAACCTGTCCGCTTCCGGCAACGATCCGGCGGAAACCGCTTTTACCCGGATCAAGCGAAAGCTCGGTTACAGACTGCGTTTGATCGACGCCAACTTCCCTACAAGCGCGAGCCCCGGCGGCAGCTTCAGTTTCTCCGCCAATCTGAGCAACGACGGCTATTCCGGCATCATCAAATCCCGCCCCGCCTTCCTTGTATTCGATAACGGAACGCAGCGCTATAACGTCCAATTGTCCGGCGTGGACGTACGGAAATGGTTAAGCGGACCCGTCGCTTTATCGAGCCAATCCGTTACCCTTCCGGGCAACATGGTCGCCGGAACTTACAAATTAGCCCTGTGGCTACCGGATGCGGACGCCAACTTACGCTCGCGGCCGGAATATTCCGTCCGGTTCGCTAATACAGGCACATGGGATGCCGCCAAAGGCTACAACGTCTTAGCAAATTCGATAACTGTCAGCGGGAACCCCGTCGCGCCCGAAGCACCGGCGAACCTGCAAGCTTCTCCGGGAAATAGCCAGGTTACTTTGACCTGGGACGTTTCCTCGGGAGCGAGCAGCTACACGGTCCTACGCTCCGTCACGAGTGGCTCCGGCTACGCGCAAATTGCCAGCGGCCTTACGTCCGCAAGCTATACGGATACAGGGTTGACCAACGGAACGACTTATTACTACGTGGTCAGAGCCGTTAACACCGTTGGAGCAAGCGGCAATTCGAACCAAGCTAGCGCAACCCCGGCAGCCCTCTCGATTCCTACCGCTCCCGCTTTGTTAACGGCGACGCCGGGCAATTCGCAAGCCGTTCTGGCTTGGGCCGCTTCCACGGGAGCGACTAGCTATACGCTTCTCCGCTCGACGACCAGCGGAACGGGATATACCCAAGTCGCCACGGGCATTACCGGCACCGCTTATACGAACACTGCATTGACGAACGGGACGACCTACTATTACGTCGTTCGCGCAGTAAACGGAGCCGGTAGCAGCGGCAACTCGCCTCAGGCGAGCGCGACCCCTTCCGCTCCGCAACCGGTAATGATCGATTCTTTCGCCAACCAGACGGCTTTTAACAACAAGAAAAACGATCTGAACCAAAGCTTCAGCTGGACGATGGACAGCTTGTATTACGGGTCGGACAGCACCGGAAACATCGTCCTGAACTCCGGCGGAAACGGACAATATTTGCAGGAAAACGTTAATCAAAGCTTGGCCGGAGCAGGTAATTTGATAATCCGGGCACGCGATTGGAGCGATACCGACACCGAGAGCCATTGGAATGTCGTGCTGAATGACGGAACAGACCACACGATAGGACCAATTAGCACTTACGGAAACATTACCGGCAGCTATACGGATATCACCATACCTCTATCCGCATTTAACGCTAATCTTGCCAATACTCAATACGTGCGCATCGTTCATCGAGACGCTACCTACGCCGTCCTTCTGATCGACGCGATCTCCGCCGATGGCGGAGGTTCCGGCGGAAGCGGCGGAGCGGATACGGTCGCGCCTTCCGTTCCGGCAAACCTCGCTTCCACGGGCAAAACGAGCAGCTCGGTCAGTCTTTCTTGGAGCGCATCGACGGACAACGTGGGTGTCACGGGTTACATCGTCTATCGCAACGGGACGCAAGTCGGCACGCCGACGGGAACCAGCTTTACCGACTCAGGGTTAAGCGCCGCCACCTCTTACAGCTATACCGTCAAAGCTACGGATGCTGCAGGTAACCAATCGGCGGCCAGTTCACCTTTATCGGTAACGACCGATTCGAACAGCGATACAGTCCCGCCTTCCGTTCCCGCCAACCTCGCCTCCACGGGTAAAACTAGCAGCTCTGTCAGCCTCTCTTGGAGCTCCTCGACGGACAATGTGGGCGTTACGGGCTACATCGTCTATCGTAACGGGACGCAAGTCGGCTCCCCGACGGGAACCAGCTTTACCGACTCGGGATTAAGCGCCGCCACCTCTTACAGCTATACCGTCAAAGCAGTTGATGCCGCAGGCAATCAATCGGCGGCCAGTTCGCCGCTATCGGTAACGACGGATGCGCCCTCCTCGCAAATTAGTTACGAGGCGGAAGCGGCCGGCAATACGTTAGCAAGCGGAGCCGCGGTCGCTTCGTGCAGTACTTGCTCGGGCGGCTCCAAAGTCGGTTACGTCGGAAACAACAGCGGCACCCTTCAATTCAATGGGGTGACTCCCGCTAACTCCGGCAGTCAGACGGTCAAAATCTATTATTTGAACGGAGACGCCAGCCGCTCCGCGCAAATCAGCGTGAACGGCGGTTCCCCCGTCACCGCGAACTTCCCGAACAGCGGCGGTTGGAGCACCGTTGCGTCGATTGACGTAACGCTATCCCTGAACGCAGGAACAAACACGATTAAGTTGTCGAATTCCAGCGGCTGGGCGCCGGATTTCGACAGAATTACGCTAAGCGCACCGCCTGACACCATCGCCCCCTCCGTTCCTGCCAACTTAACTTCAACGGCTAAGACAAGCAATTCCGTCAGCCTGTCGTGGAGCGCTTCGACGGATAATGTCGGCGTAACGGGCTATGTCGTCTACCGGAACGGAACCTCCGTCGGCACGCCGACGGGAACCGCGTTCACCGATACGGGACTTACGGCAAACACCTCCTACAGCTACACCGTCAAAGCAACGGATGCTGCCGGGAACTTGTCGGCCGCCAGTTCCACGCTCGCCGTCACGACGAACGCGCCGGATACGCAAGCGCCGACCGTACCGACCAACCTAATCTCGACGGGCAAGACGAGCAACTCCGTTAGCCTTTCATGGAATGCTTCGACGGACAACGTAGGCGTTACGGGCTACATCGTCTTCCGGGGCAGTACGCAGGTCGGAACGCCTTCCGGCACCAACTTTACGGATTCTGGTCTAGCGGCAAGCACCTCTTATACCTACACCGTCAAAGCAACGGATGCCGCAGGGAATGTCTCGGCAGCGAGTTCCCCGTTATCCGTCACGACGAATTCGCCGCCTCCGGGAGGAAACGCTTCGACCGTTCCGGGCGGAGTCCCTGTCAATCCTTACGCGGTAAACAGTCCGGATGCATCGCTTGCGGTTCATTCCTTGGCGAAGGGAACCGACCCGGTTACCAATCCGCTGAAAGGCTTCGCGATCTGGTTCTATCCCGGCGACCACGCGGATAAAACAGCGACGCAAGGCGGAGGGATCAACAACTCGATCGAATGGAAGTATTTCGGCTTAGGCGAATTGATGACCGGCACGAATTCATACGATTGGGAGCTCGTGGAGAAAGCGCTGGACGAAGTCGCTTCCCACGGCAAACAGCTTTCGCTCCGGGTCGCATCCTGCGAATCTTTCTCGAGCAAAGACATTCCGGACTTCCTCATGCCGCAAGTGCGCAACGGATGTATCCTGAACTACGATTCTCCGGTCGTTATGCAGGCGTTCCAGAACTTCATCGCCGCGTTCGGCGCCAAGTACGACGGCGATCCTCGCATCGCCTTCATCCACATGGGGCTCGTCGGCCGATGGGGAGAATGGCACACTTGGCCGAACGACGGCAGCAACGGCACCCAGAACTGGATGATGTCGGATGCCAACGCGAATATTATTCTCGATGCCTATAACGTGGCGTTCCAAAAAACGCGCGTGGAAAACCGCTATCCGCGGTCCGGCGGAGGAACCCATCTGACGACGCTCGCGCGCATCGGCTTCCATGACGATTCGTTCGCCTACCGCGAAATGGATCCCGCCCTCGGACGCGTAGGCAGTATGACGCTACCCCTGTCGATGAACGGCAAGTCGGATTCGCAGCTGACCCAGGCGTTGATCTTCGGATCGGAGAACAAATGGGCGACGGCTAGCTTCGGAGGCGAAGTGCGCCCCGAAGTTCAGGGCAACCTGTTCGACCCGGCTTCCGCTACCAAGGACGACGCGTTGACGGACATCGAAATGTCCCATGCGACCTGGATGATCTGCCAGAACTGCAAATACAACAAGAACGATCCGAACGAAGTGAGCGCGTGGCAGAAGATGGGGTACAATTTCTATGCGAAGAACGCCTATTTCAACAACACGGTGTCCGGAAATTTCAAAGTCGGGGTGCAGATCGAGAATACCGGAGTCGCTCCGTTCTACTATGGCCCGGACATGTACCCGGTCGAAATCGCTCTGAAGAACTCTTCCGGCGCGATCGTCAAGACATGGACAACCGATTGGGATTTACGGACGATCATGCCGAAACAAGTTCGCGCGTTCCCGGAATGGAACGTATCAGGCAATCCGACCTACGTTAATTTCGGCCAGCCGCAGTATTTCGACGCGACGGTGAACTCCGCGGGTGTCGCAGCCGGATCTTACAAATTGGTCATGCACGTGTATAACCCCCTCTGGAAAATCAAAGAGGCGGACGTGCGCGCCAAAGGCCATATGCCGAGTTACTTGCCTTGGAACAACCCGCTTCCGATCCTCTTCGCTAACCAAAGCCAAGGAGCGGACGGTTGGCTCGATCTCGGCTCGATTACGCTTCAGTAAGCATTCCAAGTAACCCAAAAGCAAAGAGCTTGGCGACAGACTCGCCAAGCTCTTTGCTTTTGTCTCCCGACTACTCAAATCTTATTTCGTCGATCCAGATCGTTCCGCTGCTGCCGTACCAGAACGCCATCGTCAATTGACCCGGCGCGCTCCGGTTCACTCCGTTCGCGACCAAATCGATCGCGATGTCTTTGTATGCCGTCGTTATCGTATTGCCGCTGAAGTCTCCGAACGTCTTCTCGACGCCGCCGAGCGTCAAGTGGAAGTGGCTTTGCTCCCCGCCGGCGGCTCCTTTGACGCGAACGATCATCTTCGTATAGCTGGCGATACTTTGAGTAACATCGCTTCCGAACCACCCATTGTTACTATATTGCAACTTGAGCGCTCCGTTCTCGATCACGCCCGCGTTGTTCACGAAGCCGTTAGCGCCTGCCCACTTGCCCAAGTCATTGCTCCCCGGCCACGCAGGAGAGTTATCGAAATTGTCCAGTAACAACGCCGTCGTGCCTCCGCCGGAACTCGTCGTATCCGAGACGGTATTGCTCGCCGCGGAAATATTGTTCGCGGCATCTTTAGCTTTGACGAAGTAGGAGTAGGCCGTACTTGCGGCCAGCCCCGTATCGGTATACGTAGTCGTCGTCGCAGTGCCGACATAGGATCCGCCCCGATAAATATCGTAACCGGTTACCCCGACATTATCCGTAGAGGCCGTCCAGGACAAGCTGATGCTCGATGACGTTTTGCCCGTGACGCTTAAGTTGGATGGGGCGGTCGGCGCTTGCGTATCTCCCGACCCGCTTCCGCCTCCGCTCACTTGAATCCGGTCGAAATCGGGCGCCCAGCCGCTTGAATTGGACAATTTGATCGTATTGTTGCCCGCGTTCAACTGCACTTGCGTTTGAACGGTTCCGACCGTGGTCCATCCTCCCGTGCTCGGGAATGTCACTGTAACCGCCGTTCCGCCGTTTACGCTCAGCTGCGCCGTACGGCTGGCATCGCCGTTCAAATACGAAATGGTAAGCGTAGCCGTTCCCGCAGTTGACGCATTAACTCCGTTGAACTGAAGCGTGCCGGCATTGTTGCCGACATACCCGACCTTCGAGCCGCCGGAGCAGGTGGAACATGCGCTTACCGCGGCTCCGCCTGCCAATGTATTCGCGGAAGCTTCCGCTTCGTAGGACACGGTTCCTCCTCCGCCTCCGGATGCGGATGTTGTTACGTTTAGTGTGTTGCTGGCGGGGGATACATTGCCTGCCGCGTCTTTCGCCTTCACTGTGTAGCTATATGCCGTGCTCGCGTTTAACCCCGTGTCCGTGTAGGACGTAGATGCCGTCGATCCTACTAGGTTGCCGCCGCGGTACACGTCGTACCCGGTCACCCCGACGTTATCCGTCGATGCGCCCCATGATAAGCTCACGCTGCTAGCGGTCGTGCCCGTGCTACTCAAATTCGCGGGCGCGGTTGGCGCTTGCGTATCCCCGCTGCCTCCTCCACCGCTTACACCGCCGTCATAAGCGCCGCTATTCAGGCTGTAAGAAAGCGTGTTGTCGGCTTTCAACCCGGCGAACGAACCCAGATTCTGATCGCTCGGATCCCCGCCGATTCCCACTTTGCCGATCGGCGTCCGGCCTCCCGAATAATAGTTCGTATTGGCGAATCTGACGCTCGGCTTCCAGCCTGATGGGTCCAAGATAGATAAGGCTAGAGTATACGTTCCTGCAGCCAGGTTAGAGGGAATCGTGAACGCTCCCGATACGGCGTTCGATGCGGGAGCATTGCTATAGGTTCTCGTTCCGGCATTCCAATTCGTCCCCGGAAGCCATTGCCTGACATCGGCGTTGAATAACCCTTTCCAAGCAACCGATTTGTCCGCTCTCAGCAAGCTCGCTTCTACCGGCCAATTGTAATAGAACGGAGATGATCCTTTATTCGTCACGTTAAACGATACGTTCATCGTTCCGCCGGGCTGTACGTTTCCGGAGAAAGTAGCCTGGTTAATGACGAAACGGTAACCGAGCACCTTCTGCATGGCGGTCGCCCCCGCTTCGACGGCGGAGTTGCCCGCGTTGTATTCCGCGATCCAACCCAAGCTGGACGTGTGCGTCTTCATAATCCAATCGATAACGTAGTTCGTATTATTCGTACTTCCCAGAGTGCCGTCCGGGCTGCCGCCAAGATTCGATTGGTCTCCCCAGTCGTAGGCAACTTCCCCGCTGTTGATTTGCGTCCTCCAAGTGTCTCTCGAAATCTCTCCGTTACCTCCCGCCGCGTCGTCCGGCAAGGCGAAGGAATCCCACTGGATACCGAACGGATAGGCGGTGAAAGTTTCAGGATACCGGACCATCACTTTCTTGTTATGAAACGCGTTAACGTAAGCATCGCCCATCGCTTGCTGGAAGCTTAGCGGAATACGGTCCGTTCCGTCGGCGAACTTATTGGGGTAAATATGCTGCTCGCCCCAATTCCCGAACAAACCGAATTCGACGGCGGCCACGCGGGGATCGTTGTCCCAAGCTTGTCCCAGCTTGTTGATAAACGCGACCATCCGGGTTTTGTAGGTGTCCGACAACCACTGCTGCGCGGGATCCCCGTGCGGGATTCCATCCGGCCAATATTCCCCTACGTTCGGGTAGACGATCACGACGCGCGGGACCACTTTGATATTCCGGTTCTCTAATCCAGCCCAAGCCGTATTGCTCCAGTCTTTTATTTTCTGTACGGAGTCGGACGCCGCGTTCTCGAGGCTCGTGTAAGGAATGTATTGCTTGTAGATCGTGGTATACTCTTTGTCCGGGAAGCTGTTGCTCCCGATATAGACCGAAGGCCTGAAGCCCATGTTCGGATTTTTGAACGCTTCGGACGTCTCGGACAGGTTGACGGTAATCGGTCCCACGGCCGCATGGACCTCCTTGTTCGGCAAGCCCGCGTTCAATGAAACGGACAATAGCGCGACCGCCAATAAGATGTATAACTTTCCGAGTTTCAACTTCATCCCTTAAATCCCTCCAGTTCGAATTGTCGCCGTTCATGACAGCGCTTCCATAATTCGTTCAAAAAAAAGGAACTCCTCCAGGTTGATCATGATGAAAATCGAGTTATTATTCAGGAAACTAATTTGCGCAAATATTTTCCTGAGACTTATATTAAAGAGAATTATGCTAGGTGTCAATCCCTATTCAACCAGCCAGCATAAACGATAGCCCTAAGCGAATATGGCGATGAAAAATTCGACAACTACTGCTGTTGGCGGCACGCGACGATTCCCTAGAACCGTAGTTTAATAAATTGGAAAAAATACAGCTAATCGGAGACTATTGGCTGAAATTCGGTCATCAGTTGGAGAAAGTCCACTTAATTCCACTATCGGAGGCGTTGTTGCTCATTAAGGAAAAAATAGATGTACTTTTTCCAACTAATACGATCAGCTAACCGAACGACGGAAAATAACTGTCCTCTTTCCAACTAAATTCTCTCGCATCTCGGTGAATCGACTGAATTTCCTACTTTCCGAACTTGCAAAAAAAAGGGCTATTCCAGCAACGCTTGGAATAACCCTCTTAACTTGCCGCTATTCTTCTCTAACCGTAACCTTGGCGCACGATTCCCGTTCGATAAGCTCCGTCTTCAAGCTGATGTTCACTTCCGAAATATTTTTGTTCGTAATCAACTCCGTCAGCATCTTGACGATCAACTGACTGATATCGTATCGGAATCTCCGGACGGTCGTCAGAGGCGGCATCATGAACTCGGATAACTTCAAGTCGTCGAAACCGATAAGCGAGACGTCTTTCGGAACGCGCAGCTTCAGCTCCGCCAGCCCTTTCATGGCCCCGAAGGCGATGATGTCGTTAAACGCGAATATCGCGGTAATGTCCGGCTGCTCCGCCAGCATTTTTTTCACGGCTTGATGTCCGTGCGCGGGATCGAAGGCGCCCATCAGGACGTTCGACTCGTTCCAAGGCATTCCTAATTGAAGAAACGCATCCCGGCATCCCCGAAGCCTATTTTCGTTAACCAAGTGCTCGCTTGGGCCCGCGATCATTCCGATCCGCCTGTGCCCTAAACCGTACAAATAATGAATGACGTCATATGCGCCTTTGCGGTTGTCGTAATCGATGTAATTTTGCGCGGCATCGTAGTTTCTGCCATTGGTGATCAAGTAAGGAATTCCCCGGTTCATGAGTTCTTCGACGAGACTATCCCCCACGAAAGGGTCGAAAATGACGGCCGCATCGATCTTTTTCTCGTTCAAGAGCCGATAAGCCGACGAAGACGGGGTTAAATCCGCCGTATGCGTTGCCATATGGAATTGATGTCCGTAAGACTCGAACTCTTCTTTCAGATCGTTCAAATCCGCGGAGGAAGAAGGATCGTTATCGAAAAAATCGTTCACGTCGGGCACGAATACCGCGATGCTATAGGAAATGCCGACCATTCTGGAAGGAGTGATCCCCGGCTTCAAATAGTCATTGGCGATCTCGAGCACCTTGCGGCGGGTATCGTCGCTGAAATTTCCCTGATTGTTAATAATGCGGGAAACGGTACTGATCGAAACATTCGCCTTTTCGGCGATTTCTTTGAGCTTAATGAGTGCCCCCTCCAGTCTGCTATAGCCTATATGTTCATCTTAATGAGGACAACTCTTAGAGTCAAACGTATTTCATTGGCGTCGATACCAAGGCAAACGGGATAGCGGCGCTTCTACCGTTCGTTCGCACGGTCCTTGCACGTAGCTTTCATCGTCGCCCAACCATTTCCCTTCGGGAAAAACGATTACCCGCTCCTTCGCCCCTTTGGCGAGAACCGGGGCAACGAGAATGCTGTCTCCCAGCATGAATTGATCCTTAACCCGCTCGCAGCCTTGGCCTGGAAAAACGAATTCCATCGCGCGCAGGATCGGAGTTCCGAGCCGACCGGCTTCTTCCGCCAATCGAAGCAGCTCCGGTCCCATCCGAAGTCGTAGCTTCACGGCATCCAAACAATAGGAAACGAACTCTTCATTTAACGCCTTCCAAGGGGCCGTAGAAAACTGCATCATCGGGAACAAAGCAGCGCATTGCGCATAACGGACGAACAGCTCCGGATCGAACGGGGTGGCTTGCAAGTCTCCGTCCCATCCGCCCCCCACCATATCCGGGCAATTAAACGCAGAACCGATCAGCCCTTGCGCAATCGAATTGGGAATGAGCGAACGAATGCCGTCCTCCTCCCAGCTATGCGGTTTGTCTCTCAATCGCTGCATTAACGGCGCGCCGCCCATTTTCCAGCTGGCGCGATATTCGCTGAGCGGATAGTGCAGGCCCAAGCGTCCATAGGCCGCGCAATCTTCATTCGGAATCGTCGTGCCCTGCCAGCGGAAGGAGGTCGCCCATACCCAAGAGGAGTCGCCGGACGGGTCGCCCGCATCGAACTTGAAGCCGTCGATGCCATATCGGTTAACGAGTTCGTCAAGCGTAGCCTTGAACCATTCGAACGCTTCCGGCAACGTATAGTCGAGCACCGCGCTGCAGCCGTTCCACCAACGCCGGATGGCCATTCTTCCTTCATCGTCCTTGACCAAGAAGCCTTTCTTATCCAGCATTCTTCCCTTGAAGCTATCCGGGCTGACATAGGGACATACCCACAGCATCACTTTGAATCCCATTTCATGCAGCGTCTCCATCATCGCTTTCGGATCGGGGAAACGCGCCGAATGAAAAGCCCAAGTCCCGTAATCCTCCATCCAATTATCGTCGATGATCAGAACGCCCGGAGGAAAGCCATGGCTTAATATTTCGCGCGCGTAGGCGATCGTTTTGTCCTGGGTCGGCTCGTAATGCATTTCCATCCACGTGCAATATTGCGGCGCCGTAAAAGCGAGCGGATCCGGATAACGTCCGCCAGCGGGGAAAAACTCGTTCGCTCCATCATGAAATGCCCGAGGCAAATCCGCGAAGCTGCCCGCAAGCACGATATCCCCTTCCTCGTATTCGATACGTATCGATCCGGTACGGAAGGCAATGGAGAACGGACGATCATGCCAAATATACCTGCCGCGGTTCGACACGAAAAAGGGGGCTCCCGAGTTTTCTAGCAAATTCGTTAAATCCAAAAGAACGTCGTCCGCCCCGTAAGGCATTCGTATCCCGTCATGGATCGCCCCGCCCCACCAAAGCTCTCCCGGCAATGTTTGTATCTCTTTTATTAAGCGTTCCATATCGTCATCTCCGATTGAGGAAAATATTTGCGCAACTTTTTATTATCTTATTCTCTACTCCCTTTCCTCGTCAACAACAAAAAGCTCAGTTGTGCGCCGTAGTTGGGGTTAGTCACACTATTTGTGTGCTGAGTGTGCCTCTGGTGCGCCTTAGTTGGAGTTAGTCAAACTATTTGTGTGCTTAGTGTACCTCTGGCGCGCCGTAGTTGGAGTTGGTCAAACTATTTGTGTGCTGAGTGTGCCTCTGGGGTGCCGTAGTTGGAGTTGGTCAAACTAATTGTGTGCTGAGAGTGCCTCTGGTGCTCCGTAGTTGGAGTTGGTCAACCTATTTGTGTGCTGAGAGTGCCTCTGGTGCTCCGTAGTTGGAGTTAGTCAAACTATTTGTGTGCTTAGTGTACCTCTGGCACGCCGTAGTTGGAGTTAGTCAAACTATTTGTGTGCTGAGTGTGCCTCTGGTGCTCCGTAGTTGGAGTTGGTCAAACTATTTGTGCGCTGAGTGTGACTCTGGTGCGCCGTAGTTGGAGTTGGTCAAACTAATGACGTTCTAGGAGGGGCTGTGGTGCGGCAAATGGGTAATGGCTCTCATCCGAGGAAAAACAAAAAAGCCGCACGAATGCGGCTTTTCCACTTATGATGCTTACGACTCCATACTATCGCTACGCCTTGTTCCTAGGCGCGGATTTATGTTTATGAATGAGCTTCGGCAAATGCTTAATGCCGCGAATCATTTTTCCTTTGCACATCGGGCACTCCGGCGTGTCGGAGGCAGCCATTTCTTCGCGAACCCATACCTTGCATTCTTTGTCTACGCATCTCCAGATCGGCACCGCCGTCAAATCAGCTTTATCGGAAACCTTATCCGAAGTTTTTTCCAAAACCGTTCCCACCCTTAACACTAATAATTTACCCTGAAGTAACGTCCATCATTTCGGCCGCTTATCCGCCTCGTTTAGACTCTTCAAAATCCGGAATCGCCTTCGGTGCATCTCTGTATATTGCTCTCGTTCGCTGTCTTTTGTCAACGCAAAATACTACCAATAAAGCATGCTTTTCGCTCATTCCCGCAACTGCGTGTTTTGCTTCGCCTCTTTGATCTTTGCAACTTGCCGTTTCCTGTAAGTGCCGGGAGAAATTCCGTATGTCGAGCGAAATACCCGGTGAAAATACGTATAGCTTCCGAGCCCCGACTCCGATGCGATCTGCTCCAACGACATGACGCTATGATCGAGCATCGCTACCGCGTGAGATAACCTCAATTGCTGTACGTATTGCATCGCGGACATGCCGAAATGCTCCTTAAAAAGATGCACCGCCCGAGACACGCTAAGACCCGCGTTCGCCGCGATATCTTGCAAACGCACGACGGAGGCGGCGTTTTTCTCGATATAATTGCGCATTTTCAGCGCATGGAACGCGGAAACGGATTGCGTGGGGGGAGCTTCCTCGATCGCGCGGTCGAGCAATAGCAGAACCGACCTAACCAGCAGCGCAATCAGCTCCGAATGGCCTCCGTCGAGCCTTCTCGTTTCTTGAATCAATTGCTGCCACAGCCCTTTGATCCGCTCGTCCTCGACGAGCTTCGTGATCGTCGGCCGGCTCTTGCGTGCCCACCATTCATCCATGCCCGGCCCCGTACCCATGATGAAATAATCCCCGTTCGGCTTCATCGGTTCTCCCGGAGTTCCTATG
The DNA here is from genome assembly GCF_003628305.1 of Cohnella endophytica. Classification (GTDB taxonomy): domain Bacteria; phylum Bacillota; class Bacilli; order Paenibacillales; family Paenibacillaceae; genus Cohnella; species Cohnella endophytica. The sequence continues at coordinate 216,746 of NZ_RBZM01000009.1, forward strand.
TTCAACTCGTACATGTCCCCGGGCTCAAACAGCAGCAGATCGCCCGGCATAATCTCCACGACCTCGCCCCCGATCAGCGCCTTGCTGAAGCCCTCTACCTGCAATCGGATAATATAGGTATCCAAGCCATTCCTGTAATCCTGCCTAAACGGCTCGATATGTCTAGAATACCCGCACAAATACACGCTTACATCCCCGACTTCCAACACTCTCGCCTCCGCGGGTTATTTATAACACGACCAGATCGTATAGGTATTCAATCAATTTGTTTCTACATAAACCTTCCCTAAACCTTCTATAATAATGACATAAATAATATTGGAGGTTAATGAATATGAGCAAACGTACGATTCGAGTGATTCAAACCGAACAACATAGCGGCGACAGATTAACGGAAAAAGCCCCTTTGACGCTGCAACCCGACTCCAAAGGCGTCGAGAACCAGCTTCTGAACGTATACGACGACCTGGAATACCAACGCATTATCGGCTTCGGCGGCGCCATCACGGAAGCCTCCGCGGTTACCGCGGCCAAGCTTAGCGATAAGATCAGCAAGGAAATCATCGACGCTTACTTCGATAAAGAGAACGGTATCGGCTATTCGATCGTCCGTACTCACATTAACAGCTGCGACTTCTCCGAAGGCAACTATACTTACGTAAAAGACGGAGATGCGGCCTTGGAAAGCTTCGACATCAGCCACGATAAAGAAGCGATCATCCCGTATATCCAACAAGCCAAACAAACGGCCGGCGAGGAATTCGTCCTGTACGCTTCCCCGTGGAGCCCGCCGCCGTGGATGAAAACGAACGGAGAGATGAACAACGGTGGCAAGCTGAAGCCGGAATATCGCGATGCATGGGCCAGATACTATTTGAAGTTCATCGAAGCGTACGAAGCCGAAGGCTTGCCTATCTGGGGCTTAACGGTACAGAATGAAGCTAAAGCCGTTCAAATCTGGGATTCTTGCATCTACACCGCCGAAGAAGAGCGCGACTTCGTCCGCGATCACCTCGGGCCCGTGCTTCACGGCGCGAATCGTTCGGACATTCGCCTCATGATCTGGGATCACAACAAAGAACGCGTTTACGACCGCGCGAACACGGCTTTCAACGATCCCGAAGCTTCCAAGTACATCTGGGGTATCGGCTTCCACTGGTATTCCGGAGATCATTTCGAGGCGCTTACGGCTACTCACGATAAGTTCCCGGACAAACAGCTCGTCTTCACGGAAGGCTGTCACGAAGGCGGCGTACAGCTAGGTTCTTGGAAGAGCGGCGAACGTTACGCGCATGACATTATCGGCAACCTGAACAACTGGATGTCGGCGTGGACGGATTGGAACATCGTGCTCGACGAAATCGGCGGTCCCAATCACGTCGGTAACTATTGCGACGCCCCGATCATCGCGGACACGACGAAGGACAGCCTGACTTACCAAAGCTCTTACTACTATATCGGGCATTTCAGCAAATACATCCGCCCGGATGCGGTTCGCGTAGGATCCTCCAAGTTCACGGACAAGCTCGAGACGACGGCTTTCAAGAATACCGACGGAACGCTTGCGCTCGTCGTGCTGAACCGTACGGACGAAGATATCGCATACATCGTTCGCAATCGCGACGAAATCGCGGAAACCGTCATTCCGGCGCACGCGATCCAAACCTTGTTATTCCCTTGCCCTTGAGAGGAGCCGCATAGATGACGAAGCATCGATGGACGACCCCCGAAATACGCAAGCAAGCGGAAGCGATTCTCGGCCGAATGACCCTCGAAGAGAAGGCCGGCCAGATGACCCAATACGATTGGGGATTTAATCCGATCAACCCGGATACCGGACTCTCCCAACGGGAGGTTATCGCCGATCAGATCGAGCAAGGTCTCGTCGGTTCCGTATTTAACTTATCCGGAGCGAAGGAATCCGACGAGCTTCAGCGCCTCGTTCTCGATAAGACCGCGAACGGAATTCCGCTCCTGATCGGACGGGACATCATTCACGGATACCGGACCGTATTCCCGATTCCGCTCGCTCAGGCTTCCGCATGGAATCCCGAACTGGCGGGCAAGACGGCCGCCGCCTCTTCCCGTGAAGGGCTTGCGGACGGAGTCGCATGGGTATTCGCGCCGATGATCGACGTGACCCGCGATCCCCGTTGGGGAAGAATCGCCGAGAGCATCGGCGAAGATCCTTATCTCGCATCCGCCTACGCCGAGGCGTGGGTCGAAGGCGCGCAGACGGACGACGGGCCGGGTTCCGCAGCGGCCAGTTGTCCGAAGCATTTCGCCGCTTACGGTCTTGCTGAAGCCGGTCGCGATTACAATACGGTCGATCTCTCCGACCGCATGCTGCGCGAGGTCATCCTTCCTCCTTTCCGCAAAGCCGTCGAGTCGGGCGCGCTAAGCATCATGGCTTCGTTTAACGAGATTAACGGGATTCCGGCTTGCGCCAACCGTTACTTGCTAACGACTATATTGCGGGAGGAATGGGGCTTCGAAGGTGTCGTGGTCAGCGACTACGGCGCGCTTCAGGAGCTAATCGTCCACGGTATCGCCGCGAACGAGGAAGAAGCGTGTTTGTTAAGCATTCTGGCAGGCACCGACATGGATATGTCCTCCGGCATTTACGTTCGTTACCTTCCGAAGCTTGTTCGCGAAGGCAAAGTGCCGGAAAGCCTGGTGGACGAATCGGTTCTACGCATTCTCGCCTTGAAAATCAAGCTTGGCCTATTCGAGCGTCCTTTCGTGAAATCGAGAGAATACGCTACGGACGTCGCCTTGCCGGAAGCCCATGTCGCGCTTGCCCGCCAATCGGGACGCGAGTCGATCGTGTTGCTTCGCAACGAACGTCAAACGCTGCCGCTTCGCAAGGACGTTGCCTCGATCGCGGTCGTCGGCCCCCTCGCCGGTAGCACGAAGGATCCGCTCGGATGCTGGTCTTTCGACGGGCGGCCTGACGATGTCGTCTCCGTGCTGGAAGGCGTTCGCCATGCCGTAGCGTCCTCGACGACGCTGCACATTGCGCAAGGCTGCGAAGTCAACTCCGATGCCGACTCGGAAGAGGGCATCGCGGAAGCGGTAGCGGCGATCGCAAAAGCGGACGTTGTCGTTCTTGCCCTTGGCGAAGCGTTCGATATGAGCGGGGAAGCCCGTTGCAGAACGGATCTCGACTTGCCCGGAAACCAGCGGAAGCTAGCGGAAGCCGCCGCCAAGCTCGGCAAGCCTGTCGTGGCTTTGTTATTATCCGGTCGACCACTAGCCATTCCTTGGCTTGCGGATTATGCCGACGCCATCATCCAAGCTTGGCATCTCGGCGTTCAAAGCGGCCATGCGATCGCGGACGTTTTGTTCGGGGACTACAATCCGAGCGGACGGCTTACGGCCACGTTCCCGCGCAACGTTGGACAAGTTCCGATCTATTACTATCGCAAGAAGACCGGACGGCCTCCGGGCGGCGTGTACACTTCCTACTATATCGATTCGACGACGGAGCCCTTATATCCATTCGGTTATGGCTTAAGCTATACGACAATGCAATACGGCACAATCCGTCTCGCGGGCGCGACGATCGGCCGGCAAGAAGATCTCGACGTCTCCGTCGAAGTCTCCAACGTCGGAAACCGTTCGGGCGAAGAAGTCGTCCAAGTGTATATCCGGGACGAAGCCGCGAGCGTCACGCAGCCGCTCAAGAAGCTCGTCGCCTTCCGGAAGATCCGGCTTAACGCGGGAGAAACCCAAACCGTATTCTTCCGCATTCCATCCTCTTCGCTGGCGATTATCGATGCGGAGATGAAAGTAACGGTCGAGCCCGGAACGTTCACGTTATGGGTCGGACCCAACTCCTCCGAAGGCGAATCGGTTCGCTTCTCCGTCGAAGGACCGGCTGACGTCAGCGTCGGTTAACGCCATTAACGACGGTTGTTGCTGGCCTTGCACGCAACAAAAAAGCCTACAAATCGATCGGCAACCAACGCCGGCAGGTTTGTAGGCTTTTCGTATTGAAGCTAACAATATCGCTTAGGACTTCAAGAAAAACTGAATCGTTTTGTCCGTCGATCCGGGCAGGTGCTCGTGCCCGAAGTCCGGATAGATGACCAACTGCTTCGGAGCGGTCATTTTATTGTACGCCGCGAATTGCGTGGATGGCGGGCAAATCGGATCCATTAGGCCGACGAAGAACAGTACTTCTCCGCGAATCCGGTTGGCCAGGAATTGAAGATCGATATAGCCGAGCTTCTCGAATATCTCGTCCTCGCGCTCGTGCAACGGATCGAAATGGCGGAAAAACGTACGCAATTCTTGGTACGCATCCTTCGCCAAATCCATCAACCAAGTCCGTTTGTAGTCGCACAGGAACGGGAAAACGGGAGCTAGTTTCTTAATCCGGGGCTCCAGCGCGGCGCAAGCGATCGTGAGAGCTCCGCCTTGCGAGCCGCCGTGGGCGTATACCCGCTCCGGATCCACTTCCGGCAACCCGATCGCGATGCCTGCCAATTGCGCCGTATCTAAGTAAATATGCCGAAATAGCAGATTGTCCGGATGATCGTCCAAACCGCGGATAATGTGACCTTGATGCGTGTTTCCTTTAACGCCGCCTGTATCCTCGGAGGAACCACCTTGGCCGCGGCAATCCATGGCCAATACCGAGAAGCCCAGCGAAGCGAAGGCCAGCTTATCGTTCCAATCGCCGGCATTGCCCGTATAACCATGGAATAAAACGACGGCTGGGTGTGGCTCGGATACGTTCCTTGGTCGAACGTACTTCGCATGGATTCTGGCTCCGCGCACACCCGTGAAATACAGGTCGAAGCACTCCGCTTGCGGCGTCTGGAACGCGCTTGGCACCATTTCCACTTGCGGGTCCACGGCGCGCATCTCCGCGATCGCCCGATCCCAATAAGCATCGAAATCGGCGGGGCGGGGATTAATCCCTTGGTATTCTTTGAGTTGCTCAAGAGGCATATCGACTAACGGCATGAACGAACATCCCTTTCAACGATAGTATGTAAACGAATAATCTCATCCTACCATAATTCTTTAGCGAAAGTATTGCGCCAAATGGGCCGCCGCCTTCGTAATTCCTTGCCGCTCCGCCTCGAGCGATCCCCAATAACGATGGTCTTCCAATTCGATGCTGACCGCGCCTTCGTACCCGATCCTCTCGAGACGCGCGGCGACGCTCGCCCAGTTCACGTCCCCGTGCCCGGGAATCGTATACCGCCAGGAGCCTTCGGAGAACCCGTACTTCGCCCCGAAGGTCGCCGGAAGAATGCCGCATTCGTACAGTTCGTCCGATAACATTTCCGTATCTTTGCCATGGCAGTGATTCACGCGCTCGCCGAATTCGGACAGCGCCCGAAGGTAATCGATGCCTATCCGCACCAAATGGGACGGATCGTAATTCAGTCCGAAATGGGGAGACGGGATCGCCTCGAACATCGCCCTCCACATCTCGGGCGTGCACCCGAGCGTGGAATAATGCGGCGCGGGACCCGGCCATCCCTCGATCGCGATATAGATTCCTCTTGCCTCGGCATGCTTAACCAGTTCCGGAAAAGTATTTTTCCAGATCGCGAAGCCTTCTGCCCGAGGTAACGTATGATCTTCCGGAACTAGACACATGAACATGATCTTGCCGCCAAGCTCCGCCATCCCGTCCATCTGCCGTTTAACGGATTCCGAAGCCGCCTCGCGCACTTCGTCTTTCCGGCTTAATAATTGACCGACGCCTTGAGCGTCCACCGATCCGATGCCGATGCCCGCACGATCGCAAGCCGATTTGATGTCCGGAGTCAGCGCCGGAACGTCGAGGACGTCCAGCCCGGCTTGCGCGGCCCAGTTCGCCGTCGCTTGCATGCCTTCCGCTCCGATCTTCGGAGGAATCCTCATTCCCAAGTTCAAGTTCATGCGCCGACTCCCCCTTCTTGATCCCCTTGCATGAGCGGGGAGTACCCCGCGGCTTGATAGACCATCTCCGAGAACTTCACGACTTTATAAGCGAACTCCCCGCTGACGGCCACTTCTTGCCGCCCTAGAATCGCATCTACGAAGCTCTTATCCTGGTTGGTCGTTCTCTCCGGAAGCTCCGGTACGATAACCTCTTCCTCCCGGAAGCGCCGGATCGTGATCTTGCCGTTATCGTAGAAGATCCCCCCGTCCTCCCCGCAGAATACGTACGTCTCGTGCCAGCATGGCGCGTAGCCGACGAGATTCAATCCCGCGACCGCACCTTCCGCGAAACGAATCGAAGTAAAGGTATCGATCTCGACCGGAGATCCGTGCTGATGCAGTTGCGGCTTCACTTCGATCGGGGTGAGCCCCGTCGTCCACAGCAGAACGTCGATGATGTGACTGCCGGAGTCCATGAGGAACCCTCCTCCCGACAACGCCGGGTTCTGGCGCCAGGTTCCCGGCGTCCCCTGCCTCCACTCTTGGTATAACGAAGCCGTAATCGAAGTCAGCTTGCCGATCTCCCCTCTGGCGATCGCTTCCTTGATATATAGAAATTCCGGTTGAAAATGACGCTGATAGGATACCTGCAAAATTTTCCCGACCGATCTTGCCGTCGCGATCAAGCTTTCGGCTTCCTCGGAAGAGCACGTCATCGGTTTCTCGATCAGGACGTGCAGCCCCTTGTTCAGCGCATCCGTCGCTTGCCTGAAATGCAGCGTATGCGGCGAGCAGATAACGACGGCGTCCAGATCGACCTGCTCCAACATGGTTTCGTAATCCTCGAATTCACGAACGTCCGTTAAGCCGAACTTGTCGAGAAACGTTACCCTGCTCTTCTCGCTCGTATCCGCAATCGCGACAATCTCGACTTCCGAAAGCTCCGACAATTGACTTCCATGCCATGCGGCGATACCGCCCGTTCCGATCATACCCATACGAATCGTGCTCATTCAGGCCTTGCCTCCCCTAGATTGAGATGAGATTCAGACAAGATCAGGTTAACAAAAGGAACTCGCTACGAATATCCAAATACGCGACATTCGTTTGCGGATCGACTATGATTTCGCGACGTGGTAGCCGAAGCCGAGCATAGTGAATAGCCCCCGTTTATGTCCCTGATAAACGGAGGCTATTCTGGACGACGACTATTCATTTATGAACTTCCAACCCTTTCTTGCCACGTTCGGTTTGAATTCGTTCCGGTTCATGTTTATTATTGCTTTTGCTTTCTTGCATCATTCAGGCGAGTTCCCGCATGCCCGCGGTTCCCGGGATAAGCCGTCACTCGCTATCCCGATATCGTCCCGGTTCTAGCATGCTTCGCTACTATGCTCCAATGGACTATCCCCTTCCGTCTTGGAATACTTCCTATTACCCCTTCGTTAACCTCGTTAAACACGAAAACCCTTTTATCCTTCAAGAAGTCCCGTCCAACTGCTATCCATCACCTCCGCCTCGTGCATGCTGATCTGGAATTGCAGCTTGCTTAATTGCTGCTTGCCGATGCTCCCTTGCTGGTATTGCTCCTGCAGCGCATCCCGCTCGGCTTGAATGGAAAGCATCTCCAACGCATGGACTTGCTCCTCCGTCATCTCGTCCGCGTTCGGGTCGCTCAGTTGATTGTTCAGCATGTTAATCATTTGTTGATAATGCGCGCAGACGCGGGAGACGGTCGTTCCGGAACAAGTCTGATTCGTCTGAATCGCGTTGATCGCATACTTGGCGGTTGTCATCCTTAACGCGATAAACTTTCTTCGGTCTTCCGGTTTCAGGTCGGAGTAAGGACCGCGGCGCTTCGGCAAGAACGTGGCGACCACTTTGTTCACGACCGAATAGAGTAACAAGTAGAAAATATGGAGTCGATTCGAGTACACCATCTCGATCCGGTTGTAAATATTTTGCAGCACGGTGGCTTCCTCCGGCTTGATCTCCCCATTTTCCCGCAACAGTTGGACGCACTTTCTCTCTTCGGCGATACCAAGCTGGCGCAAACGCAATTCTTCTTCGCGAGCTTTCTTGGATAGACTTTCGTATTTGCTCCTCTTGATATCCGTGAGACGCTGATCGTTATTGGCGATAACCGCGGCCGCGGCTCGGTTATTCGTTCCGTCGATCGCTTGCCTTATCGCCAGATTAGCCGCTTTGATCGACTCGATCTGGGCTTTGAACTCCGCTTCGCGCGCCAACGATTCCTCGCTCGCTCCCGTGCCCCGGTCGGCGAGCAACGGCAACGCGATGCTGGCCAGAATCAAGGAAACGAGAATAACGCCCGCGCACAGGAAAATGATCAAATCACGTTCCGGAAACGGCCCTCCGCCCCCTACGACCAGCGGGATCGTGAAAGCGCCGGCAAGCGTCACCGCGCCCCGTACTCCGGATAATGAAGTCAGCCATATCGATTTCCAGCTTACGTTTTCCTTGTCGTCCTTCAAACGGAAGAGCGATCCGGCCAATCGGCTATACAAGGTCAGCCAGCCGAATCGTAGCGCGATCAAGAGCAGGTACAAAAGGAACACATAGCCGATAACGATCAGATTGTCGTGGGCCACGTCGTGGAAAATCGTCTTCGCGATGGCGGGAATTTGCACGCCCAAGAGCACGAACACAAGACCGTTCAAGCTGAACAAGATGACCGACCACGTGATTTCGGATACGAACTTCTGCTCGATCGAAGTGAACCTGGAGTGATCCTGCTCGATCGCCATCATGACGCCGCCGGCAACGGCGGCCAAAATTCCCGACAAACCCAAATGCTCCGCAACGTAAAACAGGATAAACGGGGTAAGGATTTGAATGAGCACGTGTACCGAAGCGTCTTCGATGCCGAATCTGCGCAACGCCGCTCTCGCCCAGATGATGAGAATCGCCAGCACGCCTCCCGCGATCAGACCTCCGATCGCGATCAAGAAGAAGCTCCACGTCGCGTTCCACAAGGAGAAGGCGCCGGTTACGGCCGCCGCGATCGCGAACTTGAATGCTACCAGTCCGGAAGCATCGTTCATGAGCGACTCGCCTTCCAACAAGCGGTGAATCTTTTTCGGAAGATGGACTTTAGAGGCGATGGCGGATACGGCGACCGCATCCGTCGGAGACAGAATGGCGGCCAAACCGAAGGAGGCGGCCAACGGGATCGATGGAATAAGAGCATGAATGAAATATCCGCCCACGAGGACGGTCACGAACACAAGACCGACGGCAAGCAATAGAATCGGCGTCCTTAGCTTCCATAATTCATCCCGCGGCGTGCGCCTGCCGTCGTTAAACAATAGAGGGGCGATGAAGAGCAAGAAAAACAACTCGGGTTCCAACTCGACATGGAAATGCCAGGGGAACAATACGACCGCGGCTCCCAGAGCGATCTGAATGATCGGGAGCGGAACGTAAGGAAAGATCCGTTGAACGACCTGCGAGAAAGCGAGCAATAATAATAAGACCAATACGGCTAAAAATAATTCCATGACGTTCACTCCAACGTTTAGTCTTCTTGTTCGGGACTCGGTCAAAACCTTCGACTTTCAGGATGCCCAACGTCCGGCATTTCCAACGGCAACATCGGAAAGCCATTTTAACTAGTCATTTCCAATGCGGCAACGGTGTCATTTATGTTTTAATATAGATATAAGGATCGAAATTGGCTCGAAAAGGAGAGATTACAGTGGAAATCAGATCATTCTTGTTACCGAAAAGCGAAGTATCCTATCTCAAGACTTCCGCGTCCATGAAAGAAGCGATGGATCGGCTCGAGGCGTGGAAATACACGGCTATCCCGGTCATCGACGACGAAGGGAAATACGTCGGCACCTTATCCGAAGGAGATCTGCTATGGAAGCTGAAATGCACTCCCGGTCTCCATTTCGATAACTTGCACGAGGTTCCCGTGACCGATATCAAGAAACGGATTTATAACGAATGCGTAGCGATAACCGCGCATATGGAGGACATGTTGGCGCTGGCCGCCGATCAGAATTTCGTTCCGGTCGTCGACGACGATCGCGTCTTCCTCGGCCTGATCCGTCGCAGGGATATCATTGAATATTACACGAGAAATATAACAGACTAATCGGGCCCGAAGAGTAAGCCGCGTAGTCCTTCCAACTTTCTCCGCTTCGCTACCGCGGCCCATTCATTCCGATAAGCCTTCGATTTTATCATCGGTTATTCTTCGAATAAAGTCCAGCGAACGCGGAGAAATGCTTTTATAGGCAAAATAATCGCAAAGTAGGAGCATGGCCCGATGCGCCATGCTCCTACTTTGTTTCTGCGTTCTATTTGAGCTTGCCCAGCAGATTCAGAATAACCGTAACGGCTTCCGCTCTCGTCGTCATTCCGCCGGGCGCGAATTTACCCTTGCCGTTTCCTTGCATAAGGCCCCCGTCCTTAACCGCCGTGACCGAGCTTCTCGCCCATGCCGGAATTTCTTTGTCGTCCGCAAATCCCGTTTCGCTTGAGGATGCCGCCTCTAGATGCAGGGAATTCGCGATCATGGCCGCCATCTCCGCGCGCGTAATCGGAGCATTCGGACGGAACGTGCCGTCCTTATAACCTTTGACGATGCCCGCTTCTACCGCCTGCGCTACCCCCGCCTGCGCCCATGCCGCGATCTTGTCCGCATCGGCGAACGTCGGTTTTCCGCTCGTGGCCTGCGGTTTGAGCGCATTCGTCAGCATGACCGCGAACTCGGCCCTCGTCACCGTTTTCCCCGGCTTAAAGGTTCCGTCCTGATATCCTTTGACCACGCCGATCAGGACTGCTTTGCGGATGCTAGCTTCCGCCCAATGGCCGGTAATATCGCTGAAGACGATCCCATCGGGCGTCGAGGTGTCGGGTTGTCCGTTCGCTACGGGCAAGTTCGTGGCCGAATCGACGACAAGCACCGCGTACTTCGTCAAGTGATCGGCTTCCGCTACGATGCGATTCCCTTCGATTTTGCCACCGGATACTCTTACCCATTCCTTCTTACTTTCGTCGAAATAGAATATCCCTACCGTCCGATTGCCGCTTAATACCGACGTATCGAACCGGAAATTCAGCGTGATCGGTTTCTGGAAGTTTTCCGGGAAGTTCTTCAAGATTTCGAAGATCGGGCTTGCCAGCAACTCCCCGCGAGGCAGCAGTCCGGTCGTATCGGCTATTTTATCGATCGACAGCTGGAGATCCTTGACCGTTGAGTTCGCCGGAATCGTAAGCATAATGTCGTCTCCCAGGCTCGCCTCGCCGATCTGGCCCGAAGGCAACGTCAAACGGCCGTTCGTCGATTTAACCGTCGTCGGACCGCTGCTTCCGCTTCCCGTCCGGATGGGCGGAGATACGTTAATCGTTTGGATTTGTTCGTTTCCCGCCTCATCGCGTACGTATAAGGTGTATGCCCCGTAAGCGGCCGCAACGAAACTGGCCTTAAAGGATTCCCAATCGATCCCCTCCCATTCGTCGAAGCAATCGTCCGGGTTCTCACAGAGAGAATCGGGTTCCAACCACTCGCCGTGAACGTCAAAATAGTCCGCGTTCCGCTCCCCCGGCGCCCACATCGCGCCCCACACTCTGCTGCCCGTCCCGTCCAACGTTACCGTTACCTTAACCGGAAGCGCGCCGAGGAGGGACGTTTCCAATCGGATCGTCGGCTTTGCCTTGTCGATCTGGTACACTTCAACCGTCTTGACGGACTCGTTACCGATCTCGTCCTTCGCATAGACCGTGTAGATTCCGTTCGCGGTTACGGTAAAGCTTCCGTTTACCAACGCTTGACCGCCGGCGGCGAAAGCCTCAGCCGTCAAATCCCCCGCCGCCCACTTCGTTTCGGCGACTCCGCTTCCCGTATCCGTTACGTTCGCGGTGACGATAACGTCTTCTTTAGTCATCCCTTGAGCGGAAACGGACGTTCCGATCGAAGGTGCCGTCTTATCGAACACGACCTTCGATCCGTCCGTCGTCGCGTTAGCGGGTAGCCGATACCCTTCTTCCGTAATCAGCATAACCGATATCGGAATTTCTCCTTCGGCTTCCGTGCCGTCCAAGAGAAGCGTCGCTTTCCAATGCTTGCCGTCGATTTGCTCCGTGACGGCGCTTTTGCCCGCGATCGTTGCCACGGCGCCGACAACATCTTCATCCGACGCGATATTCAAGGTAATCGTATCGGAAGGTTTGGCCAAACTAGCCGACGCCGCGTCGTTCGACCCGATCTTTACTTCAATGATTTTGGGCAATGTCAGACCCGTATCGTAAGAAGCGAATGTTTCGTCGTGGCTATGGAAGCTCCAGCCGTCGGTAGAGCCGGCGAACGTTCCCCATACCGCATACGCGGGTATGCTATCTCCGGTTAAAACATGTATTCCATCCAGGCTATATCGATAGACTTGCCCGCCGATTTCGGGATGAAACGACGTGGTGTCGATTTTATATCGCGATATCGTCGCCCATCTCGCGTTCGCCGGAATCAAAAGCGGATTCGCGACTTCCTGAATCTGCGTCCCGTCGCTATAGAGATAATAGGCATCCGAGCTCGTATTGTACCATCCTCCGTCAAAAATCTCCTTCGCGGTTACCCATTTTGCCGAAGTCGGCGCCGTCGCGCTTTCCAACACGCTCGTTCCGTCGCTATACACGTAACTCGTAACGTATCCGCTGTAAACCGCGTTGCTAGTAAACAGGTAGTTTTTCAATACCTGCGCTTGAACCGTCCCCGTATCGGCATAGGCCTTCTCCCGTGGTAGTACGATCATATTCCCCAATAATAAAACGAAGGATAAAAGGCCGATTCCGATTTGTTTCCACTTTAACCGTTGCATTCGATTAGCGCTCCTCTTTTTCTACAATAAATTCGATTATACCATATTTTACTAGATTACTCTCTCACTAAACTGAAAAGGAAGCACTTCATGTCAAGTTATACTCGATAGAACGCTTAGCTTTACTGGAACATTTTTACTGAACGACGCGTCTTCCTAATCGGAGGTGTTTCATGATCAAGTCCGTTGTCGCCGGAATAAGCATCTTTATTATCGTTGTTCTACTGTCCGCCTGCGGTAACCGGTTGTCGGGTCTCATCGGCAAGCCGAACTCCGCAAGCAACGAAAAAAGCGAAGTTATCGACATGCACGGGAATATCGAGCACCTAGATAAAATGGACGAGTTCGTGCGGAAAGCCGAGAATCGCGAGAAGGCAAGCGTTCGAATCGTTCATTACACGACCGAGGGCGACCCCGTTTATCACGATTTGAACGTAAAGGGTGCGCGGATCGTGATGACCTACGATACAACCGAGGATTCGTTCGGAAGCGGCCGCGTCATGAAATACGAATGCGACAAAATCGAGAGAACGGCATCGGATACCCAACTGTTATATACCGTTAAAGGTTGCTCCGGCGAGAATAAGGAGTTGAACGTGCTAGGCGTATCTTTCGACGTTCGGAAGCAGGATTATTTCGGCTTCATTCTAAAATACGGCCTTGCGGAGAAAAACGAAGTGAATACCGTGGACGAAAAGCTGGCGAAGGACCTTCAGAACGGGGATACGGCCGTTATCGACGATTATCGGCTTACGACCGATGAACTTCAGACCATTTATAAGTCGATGGTTTTGTCCAATTATCTTGGCGAGAAGAAGCTGGAGCTTGGTTGCAACCGAGATCCCCACGCGACTTATTACTTAAAGGTACTGATCAATAGCGGGAGCCGCGAATACCGCTGGTCGGAATGCGATACCGGCGAAGACGGGCAAGCGATGAAGAAAATCGTGAACGTGATTAAAGAAATCGTCATAAACCGGGCGGACTACAAGCGGTTGTCGGATGTTAAAGGCGCGTAGAGCTAAGGTGCGATGCCGGACAGAAAGACTAAGCGGCAGGCAAACCTGTAAATTGCGCAGGTGTTTTTTCTAGTATTACGCGAACGGGCAGAAGCACCTGCAGAAAGTACAGGCATTTGGAGCAAACTCTGGAAAATTGGCCTTTATCGCACAATTCGCCTGTAGGAAATGCAGGTGAACTACCGTTTTTAGCTCCTAGAAGCAAAAAAACCTGCAGTATATGCAGGTTGGGCAAATTAGGGACTTTCACCGAAGCTTGTAAAGCTACTGACCGACGAATACGGCCGATCCATTGGCGCCCGTATACGGAGGCTCGCCCGGTTGAGTTACGTAACAAATAATCATTTTATAGGACATTCCCTTAGGGATGTCTTGTTTGAACGTTAGCATGAAGCTTTGCGCGTTATTGGCGACCGGTTGGATCATTACTTTATCCGCGGTAAGCGCGTTGCCGTTGTTCACGCTATCGTTCTTCCCCAGCGTTGCGATCCCCGTAGGCGTAACCTCGGTCGTGCTTTGGATCCAATAGTTGCCCGGAGTCGTCCCTTTCGTCTGATCTACGGGCTGATCGTAAGTGACCTGCAGTTGGTTAGGCGAAATCTGGCTTAACTGCGATAACATCGGAATCTGCGCCTGGCGTTTTTTCGATTGCTGGGCGCTTGCTTGATCCGGAGCGGCGAATGACAGCGCTAGCAGCGAGCACAGCAAAAGCTTAATAAAGATATTTCTCAACTTGACGTTCCTCCCGTGTTTCTCATTTTCATACCTGTCACAGATTCCCCCGATCCTTGCCGGATTATTCCCTCCCCCTATCTATCCGAAGTCTAACGTCCCTCCCACTACATCTTGTGTGCGCTATTTTTTTCCTATCTAGAAAAAGCCGCGAAATTTGTCAAATCGGCTTGACATTTTGGGCTTAGCCACGAAGCCCGACGGGATAAGCTTTCATTCGTTTTCAAAGTTGCCCTCGGGCAAAAAGTAGGACATAATGCCTACTCGCAACAGCATCTGTACCGATTGACTTTCACAATATCTTGATGTAAATTTAGATCTACAGACTACATATAGTGCGATTTGGACGATCTTAAGCAATTATCTTCAACATAGATTTTGACTCCGTTCGCTCGGGATGTTAACCTGAAATGCCTTCGAGAGAGGAATGAATTCCGTGCTTATCGCTTTCGACTCGAGAACGGGAAACGTACGCCGATTTGTCGATAAATTAAAAGTCCCGTCGATTCAGATCGAGGAAACGATGACGATCGACGAGCCCTTCGTGCTCGTCACTTATACGACCGGCTTCGGGCAGGTGCCGGATAAAGTCATGTCGTTCCTTAAACAAAACCACAAACGGATGCGCGGCGTCATCGCCAGCGGCAACCGCAACTGGGGAGAAGGCTTTGCCCGCAGCGCCGATACGATTTCCGAATTATACGGCGTTCCCGTTCTCGGTAAATTCGAGCTCGCGGGAACGAACAGGGATGTAGAGAGATTCACACAGGAGGTGCGCGCAGTTGCGTCATATTGAATTAAACAACTTACTTATGCAAAGAGATCCTCAAGGATTTTTCCAACTGGATAAAGACCGCGAAGCGGTCGAAGCGTTCATGGCGGACGTCGAGCGCAAGACGGTCCGTTTCGGCAGCACGGCCGAAAAAGTACGTTACATGGTGAACGAGAACTACTACGAGAACGTCTACGAGAATTTTACCGAAGCCCAGATCGAAGACATCTACGCACTTACTCACGGCTACGGCTTCCAATTCCAATCCTATATGGCCGCTTCGAAATTCTATACGGATTACGCGGTCAAAACCGATGACAAAACGCTATACCTGGAGCATTACGCGGATCGCGTAGCGATCGTCGCGTTGCACTTGGCGCGCGGCAATTACGACACGGCCCGCTCCCTTGCTTCCGCCATGATGGAGCAACGCGTTCAACCGGCTACGCCGACGTTCCTCAACGCGGGCAAGAGCCGCCGCGGCGAGATGGTTTCCTGTTTCTTGCTTGAAGTAGACGATTCCCTGAACTCGATCAACTACGGAATCGGAACTTGCATGCAGCTTTCCAAGATCGGCGGCGGCGTTGCCGTCAACCTGTCCAAGCTTCGCGGACGCGGCGAACCGATCAAAGGCGTAGAAGGCGCGGCCAAAGGCATCATGCCCGTTCTGAAGCTGATGGAGGATGCGTTCTCCTATGCGGATCAGATGGGGCAGCGCAAAGGTTCCGGAGCAGGCTATTACAATATTTTCGGCTGGGACGTCATGGAATTCCTCGATAGCAAGAAAATCAACGCCGACGAGAAAACAAGGCTCAAAACGTTGTCCATCGGCTTGATCGTACCGAATCAGTTCTACAAGCTTGCGGAAGAAAACCGCCCGCTTCACGTGTTCGCGCCTTATACGGTGCTCAAAGCCTACGGCAAACATCTGGACGACCTGGACTTGGACGAGATGTACGACACGTTGCTTGCCGACGACCGCGTGCAGAAAAAAGTGATCATGAGCGCGCGCGACATGCTGAGCAAGATCGCTACGACCCAGCTCGAATCGGGCTACCCTTATATCATGAACAAATCGAATGCCAACGAAGCGCATGCCTTGAAAGATATCGGTCAGATCAAAATGTCCAACCTGTGCACGGAAATTTTCCAGCTACAGGAGACTTCCAATATCGGCGATTACAACGAGCCAGACACGATTCGCCGCGACATTAGCTGTAACTTGGCATCCCTGAACATCGTGAACGTCATGGAATCCGGCAAAGTCCGCGAATCCGTTCACGAAGGCATTACCGCGCTGACGGCAGTCAGCGATATGACGACCATCATGAACGCTCCCGGCGTGGCTAAGGCGAATGCCGAGCTGCACTCCGTCGGACTGGGCGCAATGAACCTGCATGGCTACCTGTCCAAGAACAAGATCGCTTACGAGAGCGCGGAAGCCCGCGACTTCGCCCGTACTTTCTTCATGATGATGAATTACCACTCCCTGGAGAGAAGCATGCACATCGCGCGCGACACCGGAACGACTTTCCAAGGTTTCGAATTGTCCGAATACGCGAAGGGCACGTATTTCGACCGTTACGAGGAGACAGATTATCGCCCGACTACGGCCCGCGTTCGCGAGCTATTCGCCGGCATCGATATCCCGTCGCCGCAGGACTGGAGCCTGCTTAAGGCCGAGGTCGCGAAACATGGCTTGTACCATGCCTACCGTCTGGCGATCGCGCCGACGCAGAGCATCTCCTATATCCAGAACGCGACTTCGAGTGTCATGCCGATCGTAGAGCCGATCGAGACGCGCACTTACGCGAATTCGACGACTTATTATCCGATGCCTTACCTGAGCCGGGAAAACTTCTTCTTCTACAAGTCCGCCTACCAGATGGACCAGATGAAGGTCATCGATCTGATCGCGGAAATTCAGCCGCATATCGACCAAGGGATCTCGACGATCCTTCACGTCAACAGCGACGTATCGACGAGACAGTTGTCCCGTTATTACGTGTACGCCGCCAAAAAAGGGCTGAAATCGCTCTACTACACCCGGACGAACCGTTTGTCCGTAGAAGAATGCATCACTTGCTCGGTTTAAGGAAAGAGGAGGCACGGAAATGGCCGTTATGAAAGCAGTCAATTGGAACCGCCCGGACGATGATTTCACGATCACGTTCTGGAATCAAAATATTATGCAATTCTGGACCGACGAAGAAATCCCGTTATCCGACGACAAAATGTCGTGGATGCAGTTAAGCGACGAAGAACGTTCGCTATATATCAAAGTACTAGGCGGTCTCACTCTGCTGGATACGGTACAGGGCGGCATCGGAATGCCGAAAATTCTGGAGCACGTAGACGGCTTGCAACGCAAAGCCGTACTCGCGTTCATGGGCATGATGGAGCAAATCCACGCCAAATCGTACAGCAGCATTTTTACCACGCTCGCGACGACCGAGGAAATCGACGACGTATTCCGTTGGGTAGAGAACAACGAGCGCTTGCAGACTAAAGCCGATACGATCACCGGATACTATTCCAACATCGAGAACGACAAGGACCTCTATCTGGCGATGGCCGCATCCGTTCTGCTCGAAAGCTACTTGTTCTATAGCGGATTCTTCTATCCGCTCTACTTGGCCGGCCAAGGCAAAATGACGAGCAGCGGCGAGATCATCGACCTCATCCTTCGGGACGAGAGTATTCACGGCTTGTATGTCGGCGTATTGGCGCAAGAGGTATTCGCCAAGCTCGAACCCGACGTACAACAGGATGCTAACGAGATCCTGCATGGCTTGCTGATGTTCCTTCATCAGAACGAAGAAAAGTATACGGATGAACTGTATACGAACATCGGCCTTGCCGAAGAAGTCAAAACGTTCATTCGTTACAATGCGAACAAAGCGTTCATGAACCTCGGCTTGGAGCCCGTATTCCCCGAGGAAGAAGTGAATCCGATCGTGTTCAACGGAATTAGCACCCGGACCAAACAGCACGATTTCTTCTCCAAAAAAGGAAACGGCTACGTTCGCACGATCCATGTCGAACCGATGACCGATGACGACTTCGTGTTCTAAACAATGCTAAGCTCACGCTAAGCGAAACAAAAGAAGCCTCAAGCCCAATTCACCTTGGGTTTGAGGCTTTTGCTATATAAAAATGAGGCTACCCGAAGCTTTCATCTCGCGCTGCGGTAGTCAAGAGGTGTATACGAAAGGTAAAGACTAGTATATGGAAGCAGTCCTCTCTTCTTCCTATACTTGAACTATGAAGCGAAGCTGACCGACGGCAGCGGGGCTGACTATTATGAGACATTATGCGGAGGGGTAGTATGAGGCTGAACAGGAAGTTCCTCTTGATCGCGGCTTTGAGCGTTTGCGTAACGATGACCGCGTGCGGCAACAACGATAAACAATCGGAGAAATCGTCGCCGAGCGCGTCGGCATCCGAGCAAGGAAGCACGGCAAGCGCATCTAACGACCCGAAAGACTCGAACGAAGTCGTCGAGGTTTCGACGGTATCGCAAAGCGATCCTTACTTGAAGTTCGACGATGGCGAAAGCTTCGACAAGAACTCCGTGTACGACGCGTACGAGAAAGACATCGGCGTTAAGATTACGAACAAATGGATCGCGGATGTTACCCAATATAAGGAAAAAGTTAAAATCACGATCGCATCCGACGATCTTCCGGATTTCATGCAGGTGAACGCGACGCAGTTGAAAGAACTGACCGAAGCGGGCATGATCATGGACATTACGGAAGTGTACGACAAGTACGCCACGGAAGAAACGAAGAAGTTTCTGACGATGGACGGCGGCATGCAGCTGAAGACGGCCACGTTCGACAACAAGCTGATGGGCATTCCGAGCTCTTACAATCCTTACTACTACCAGTTCCTGTACATCCGTACCGACTGGCTCAAGCAATTGAATTTGCCGGAGCCGAAGACGATGGCGGATCTCGAGACGATCGCGGAAGCGTTCAAGACGAAAAATCCGGGCAAATCGAAAACTCCTTACGGCCTCGCGGTCAGCAAAAATCCGTTCAGCATCGATACCGGCGTCACCGGGCTGCGCGGATTCCTCAACGGGTTCCACGCTTACGAGAATATGTGGATCGACGACGGTAACGGCGGTCTCGTTAACAGCGATATCCAACCGCAAGTGAAAGATGCGCTGTCTATGCTGCAGGACATGTTCAAGAAAGGCTTGATCGATCCCGAATTCGCCGTTAAAGATACGGAGAAAGAAGCCGAGCTCATCTACAACGACGGCGTAGGCATGGTTTTCGGCGCTTCGTGGGCGCCTGCCCAGCTCGCCAAAGGCGCGGTGAAAGACGGCAAAGTCGTGCAGGAATGGGGCGTGTTCCCGATTCCGACGGTAGATAACAACCCGACTTTGGAGCAAATCGGACTTGGCGTAGACGACTATTACGTCATCTCGAAAAAAGCGATGCATCCGGAAGGCGTCATCAAATTGCTGAACCATTGGATCGTCGTGGACAACCACCCGACGCCGGAGCAAAAAGTATATGAATTCGGCAAAGACCTTAAGGAAAAGGGTAACAATTACTGGCTGCTCAGCCCGCTTCGCGTCGGCAAACAGCTCGACAACAACGGCGAAATTTTGCCGAAAGCCATCGCGAACAAAGACACGAGCATTCTCGAGACAAAAGACCAAAAAACGCGTTACGAGCGTGCGATGAAATACATCGAAGGCGGCGACACGAGCATGTGGTGGGAAAATTTGATCTCCGGCCCTAATGGCGCGTTCTCGCTCATCCCGACCATCCAGCAAAACAAGCAATACTTGCAAAACAAATTCTACGGCGCTCCAACAGCGGCAATGGCGGACAGACAGGAAATTCTGCTCAAGAAGCGCGACGAAGTGTACTTCAAAATCATCATGAACCAGGTTTCCGTCGACGAATTCGATAAGTTCGTCGGGGAATGGAAAAAACTCGGCGGCGACGAAATCACGAAAGAAGTCAACGAGTGGTACGCGACCCATAAATAATCGCGCGGGAAAGAGGGATAACATCCCTCTTTCCCCTTTTGAATCAACGCTTACGTTAAACATCGAGGTGATAGGCATGAACGTACTAACTCGGATGTGGAAAAGAGAATGGCCTCTTCATCTGATGCTTGTTCCGGGAATTATGCTGGTATTGATTTTCAGCTATGTCCCGATGGCGGGCATCGTCATGGCTTTTCAGAAATACGTTCCGAACAAAGGCTTATTCGGCTCCCCTTTAATTGGCTTGAGAAACTTTCGGCTATTGATCGACTATCCCGATATCGGCCGCGTTTTCTTTAATACCGTTTATATCGCCGTGATGAAAATTTTCGCCGGCCTGCTCGTGCCGATCACGATTGCGATCCTGCTTAACGAGCTGCGCAGGGAATGGATCAAACGGACGTTCCAGACGCTCGTGTACTTGCCGCACTTCATGTCTTGGGTGCTGCTCGGCGGAATTCTGGTCGACGTTCTGTCTCCCACCTCCGGCGTATTCAATCAATTGCTCGGTTTTCTCGGGATCAAGCCGATTTTTTTCTTGGGCGACAACCATTGGTTTCCTTACGTGATGGTCGCGTCGGATATCTGGAAAGAGTTCGGATTCGGCACGATCGTCTATCTGGCCGCGCTGACCGGCATCAATCCTTCTCTTTACGAAGCGGCGGCCATGGATGGAGCAAGCCGGCTCAAGCAAACTTTTCACATCACGCTGCCCGGCATGATGCCGATCATTATCCTGATGTTTACGCTGAATATCGGCAACGTGCTCAACGCCGGATTCGAACAAATCTTTAACCTGTACAGCCCGCCGGTCTATGAAAGCGCGGATATTATCGATACGTTCGTCTACCGCATGGGCGTGCAACAGGCGCAATTCGGTTTTGCTACGGCCGTAGGACTATTGAAGTCCATCGTTTCTTTCATCTTCATTTCGATATCTTATGTCCTGGCCTATCGCGTAGCGAATTACCGCATTTTCTAAGTTTAGTTCGCAATTCGGAAGGAGACTTACCGTGACGACAGACCGATCATTAGGCAGAAAAATATTCGTGGCGGGCAACTTAGCTTTTCTGATGCTCATCTCTTTCATGTGCCTCATGCCTATCCTTCATATTTTGGCTATCTCTTTCAGTTCGGGACAGGCGGCGGCAGCGGGCAAAGTCGTCCTGTGGCCGGTGGAGTTCACGACCGCCGCATACGACAACGTATTCGGCAAGCCCGAATATTTGCGCGCGTTCTCGGTCTCGATCCAGCGGGTCGTCCTCGGAACGTCCGTCAGCATGTTCCTGATGATTTTAACGGCATACCCGTTGTCGAAAGATCCGCGGAATTTCCGGCTCAGAACGTTCTATTCCTGGTTCTTCGTCTTTACGATCTTGTTCAGCGGGGGCCTTATCCCCTCTTATCTGACCGTGAAAAATCTAGGCATGATCGACACGATGTGGGCGCTCGTATTGCCGTCGGCGGTCCCGGTGTTCAACGTCATCCTGCTACTCAACTTCTATCGGAATTTGCCGAAAGAACTGGAGGAATCCTCGCGCATCGACGGGGCGGGACATTTTAAAACGCTATGGAAAATTTATGTTCCCCTCTCCCTGCCGGCGCTCGCCACGACGGGACTGTTCACGATGGTCTGGCATTGGAACAGTTGGTTCGATGGCATGTTGTATATGAACCACACCGAGAACTATCCGCTGCAAACATTTCTGCAGACCGTCATTATCAAGATGGATTTCCGCTTCATCAAATCGGAGAACGTCGAGTTGATGCTCAAGCTATCCGATCGCACGAGCCGGGCGGCGCAAATATTCGTGGCGGCGTTTCCGATTCTGATCGTGTATCCGTTCCTTCAAAGATTTTTCATTAAGGGAATTGTCATGGGAAGCGTAAAAGAATAAGATCGGAGTATTCACGACACAGCGCGGGAGAACGAACGATGAA
Organism: Cohnella endophytica; assembly: GCF_003628305.1. Classification (GTDB taxonomy): domain Bacteria; phylum Bacillota; class Bacilli; order Paenibacillales; family Paenibacillaceae; genus Cohnella; species Cohnella endophytica. The sequence goes on from NZ_RBZM01000009.1 coordinate 238,955, forward strand.
AAGCTTATTCTTTTTGCACGACTCCTCCATATTCAGGAAAATAATGGCTGCCTTCTTGGCGGCCTTATTGCCGATGTTAGCGATCACTTGGATGATCAATGAGAAAGGCTCGAATAATATTCGCAACGAAATTTCCGATTCGGTTCTGAATACGACACGGTTTTATATGCATTCGTTGGACGAGGAAGCGGATCGGATCAGCCGTTATCTGCCGAATTACGTGATGGACAAAGATATAATGGAAATCGCGACGACGGGCAACGAGATGACCTCCTACGAGCGCGCGCGCAAAATATTGGATATCCAGGGCAGGCTGGAACTGATGAAAAATTCAAGTCCTTACATTAAAGAAACCATAGCTTATATCCCTTTGCTCCAGCGCACGATATTGAGTAACAGTTTTGAAACCTACTTGGACGAACGGGAATATTCCGCGATGCAGACCAACAAGAAAATGATCGAAGAACCGTTTATCTATTGGAAAAATCGCATTTTTATTACGATGCAATATCCCATTAATACGGTTAAAAATCCTTTGTATATCGTAGGGGTCGAATTATCCGCCGCCAAGATCAAGGAAACGTTGGCGCAAATCGGAAACGCGCGAGGAGGACAGAGCGTGTTGCTGAATTTGGCACGCGGCTGGGACATCGATAGCGGCATGGACCCGGCGTTGTTGGAACAAGTCAAAGCTTTCGCGGCGAAAAAGCGGGAAGCGCTTTCCGATGAAGGTTATGAAACGATCGTCAATAACGGCAATAGCTTTCTCGCCGTCTATAAATATTCGAAAATATGGAACTCCTACTCGATTACTTGCATCCCCGAAGAGACAGCGCTGGGTTCGTTGCATATGTATCGAACCTTATTCTGGTGGGCTTGCGTTCTCGCGGTTGGCATCGTGCTGTTCTTTACTTATTTTCTGCTGCGACTGATTTACCGCCCTTTGATGAAGCTTGTCCACTCCTTCCGCCGCGTTCAGCAGAACCGGCTGGAACCGATCGCGATCGACCGCGGCGCGGATGAATTCGGATATTTGTATCAGGCATTCAACGATACCGTGCGCTCCTTGAAAACGCTGATCGAGGAAAATTACGAACAGCAAATCCGGAATCAACGGTCGGAGCTGAAACGATTGCAATCTCAGATTAATCCTCACTTTTTGTATAATTGCTTTTTCGTTCTGTGCCGTCTGATCAAATCCGAGAAACAGAAAGATAAAGCCTATCGATTCTGTTTGTACATCGGACAATACTTTCAGTTCATTACCCGCAACGACGAGGACGACGTTCCGCTTGCCCTTGAGATGGAGCACTCCCGCACCTATGTCGAGATGCAAACGATCTGCTACGGGGAACGAATACAAGTCTGGTTCGACGGCGAAGTTCCCGCGATTCACGTTCCTCGATTGATTTTGCAGCCGATTATCGAGAATGCTTACAAACACGCGCTAGGCAACATGCTTCAACCCGGAGAGCTATGGATTCATAGCGACGAAAAGGAGAATGCATTCTTTCTCTACGTCGAAGATAACGGGCGGAAAATAAAAGACGAAGAAATCGAGCTGCTCCGGAAGAAGCTGCAGTATGCCACGAGCCGAATCGAGGAAACGACGGGCATCCTGAACGTTCATCGCCGGATTCAATTGCGTTTCGGAGAGGAATATGGTCTCGCGGTGTCGCGATCCGAATTAGGCGGTCTGCGGGTCACGATCAAACTAAGCTTTAGCTAAGGGGGAATGCGGATGTATAGACTGCTTATTGTCGATGACCTCCCTATTATCGTCGAAGGACTTCTGGAGTTGTTCGAGCTGACCGAGCATTTGGAGCTCGAAGTCATGACGGCCTATTCGGGCGAGGAAGCGCTGGAGGTCTTGTCCCATCATCGCGTCGATATCGTGCTTTCCGACATTAAGATGCCCGGAATCGAAGGCATCGAGCTGCTCAGGGAAATCGGATCGCGTTGGCCCGCGTGCAAAGTCATTTTTCTGACCGGTTATACGGATTTCGAATACGCCAAGAGCGCCATTACTTACGGCAGTTTCGATTATATTCTGAAAATCGAAAGCGACGAGAAAATCATCCGATCCGTGGAACGGGCCATCGCTAAAATCGAAGAAGAACAAGATCAAGCCCAGATGATCGCGAGAGCGCAAGCCAAAATGAGACTGGCCTTGCCCTCGATGCAAAAAGAGTATATGTGGGGACTGCTCCAAGGCAAGCAGGTCATGGAGAGCCAGTTGGATCATGCCTTCAGGGAACTTGATCTTCCGCTCGACGCTACGATGCCCGTTTATTTGCTCATCGGAAGATTGGACGCTTGGAAAGAGATGTTCACGACGCCGGATAAAGCGCTGTTGGCCTATGCGATGCAAAATATTTGCGACGAGTATTTGTCGGCGCAGGTACGAAGCTACTCCGTCGTATTCGAGCTGTCCAAAATCGTCTGGATCATTCAACCGAAAGCCTCGGGCGAGTCGTCCGTCGACCCCGACGGCTCGGAATGGATTAAAGCACATCTATATACGAGCGGTATTCTGGAAACCGTTCAAGCCACTTGCAAGAAACTGCTGGGACTTTCCGCTTCTTTCATTCTCGGGGGCGAGACGACTGCGTGGCATCGCCTGTCGGATCGGTTTCACTCGATGAAATACGGCTTGATCTCGGGGCATGGCTTATTCCATGAAGTCCTGATGACCGACAAGGATATTCAGGCGAAAGAGAGCAACGATCTCTCGGGCAGTCATCGCGACAGCTTCTATCATACCCGGGTGCAATTGCTCATGAGCTGTCTCGAGAATGATCATCCGGAGCAATTCGACAAGCTGTATACGGAACTCACTGCGATATGGAAGGACCCGGGAACCCCGAACGAGCGGAAAATCGAATTGTACCATTCCCTTTCGGCGGTGTTTTTGTTCTATATTCATAGAAACCGGGAAATTTGCGACTACGCGAATACGCAATTGGACCTCGATAAGTTATTTCGTCACGACGAGTCTACCCCATGGCCGGAGCTGATTCAATATTACAGGCAAATGGCCGACTGCTTCTTCGAATGGAATACACAGCGAGGCACGCAATTGCCGGCGGAAGTCATCAACAAAGTCCACGGTTATATCGAAGAGCATATTTCTACCGACATTTCCTTGACGGCTCTGGCGGATTACGTGGGCTTGAATCCCTCTTATTTGTCCAGGCTCTACAAGCAAATTACGGGCATCGGATTATCGAAATACGTCAACGACTACAGGAACTTGATCGCCAAAGAAAGACTTCTGAACACTTCTATGAAAGTAGGCGAAATCGCGGCCGAACTCGGGTATAACTCCGCGCTTGCCTTTATTCGCTTTTTCAAAAAACAAAACGAGATGACGCCCCAGGATTTCCGCATCTTGCGACACCCCCCGGCGCAAGGTCAATAATTGTATATGAAATGTAAGCAACGATCTCTTTTTCCTCTCGGTCTGTCCCTTTACAATTGGGGTACGTAAGGCGCACAAGAGGAGGAAATGTCTTGAAAAAAGTAACGGCCGTTTTACTAGGCGCCGGTAGCCGGGGAAGATATATTTACGGACCCTATGCGGAGAAATTTCCGAACGAACTGAAAATCGTCGCCGTAGCCGAGCCTGACGAGGAGCGCAGAAACCGGTTTGCGGACATTCATCGCATCGTCCCCGAGCGCAGGTACGATTCCTGGGAAAAAGCGTTCGATCACGGCCGCATGGCGGATGTCATGATTATCTGCACGCTGGATCGGATGCATTATCTTCCCGCAATGAAAGCGATGGAGCTCGGATATCACGTCATGCTCGAGAAGCCGATGTCCCCTTCCTTGGAGGAATGCATCGCGTTGGAACAGGCATCGCATCGGTTCAGACGGCTTCTCGTCGTCACGCATGTTCTCCGTTATTCCCCCTTCTGGTCGGGAATCAAGAAATGCATCGAGGACGGCGAGCTCGGAACCGTGGGTACGATTCAATTGGTCGAGAACGTCGGCTATCCCCATATGACGCATAGCTACGTGCGAGGGAACTGGCGGAATTCGGAAGAAACAAGTCCGATGATTCTAGCTAAATCCTGCCATGATCTGGACATCATCTCCTGGCTGATGGATCAGCCGTGCGCGAGCGTAAGCTCTTACGGCTCTTTGCTTCATTTCAGGGCGGAGAACGCTCCGGAAGGCTCGACGGACCGCTGCATCGACGGCTGCGCGGTCGAGAAGGATTGCGCCTTCTCGGCTATGAAAATGTACATGCAGCCGCCGCATCATCCTTGGGCGCGCTACATGACGAACGACTTGTCGCAGGAAGGAATCCTGACCGCGCTGAGGGAAGGCCCTTTCGGGCGTTGCGTCTATCGCTGCGATAACAACGTCGTCGACCATCAGGTCGTGAACCTGGCGTTCAAGAACGGAGCGAACGCATCGTTCGTCATGTCGGGACTGACGCAAAGCGGTACGCGTCGGGTTCAGATCATGGGCACGCACGGCGAAATCATAGGCGACATGGATAAGGGAGCTTTTACCTTATATCGCTATGCGCGAGGAGAACAGGTCGAGATTCGTTGCAATGTCGAAGGCGATGGTCACGGAGGCGGCGATGAACGCATGGTCGGCTCGTTCCTACGCGATGTCTGCCGGTTCGATAGCAATCCGTCGCATGGCCTGACGTCCGCAACGGCGTCCCTGCAAAGCCATCTAATGGCCTTTGCGTCCGAACATTCGAGATTGCAAGAGGGAATGGCTGTCAAGCTTGCGGACATGTATCGCGAGGCAGTCTCAAAAAAATATTGATACTATTAAAGTAGAAAGCATGAAGAAAACCAAAAATAAAGGCGAATTCTCATTCCGAACGGAATGGAAAATCGCCTTTATTTATTGGCATGCATTTTACGAAATCAAATACTAACGTTTTTTAGTGGCCGTGGTCGATCGAAGCCTCTTCGATGTCTCGGACCGCCCAGTAACCGTTCGGGACATCCTTCCATGGCGATTGTTCGATCCCGTAGAGCGGACCTCTTCCTAACAGTCGGTTAAGGATAACGACGGCTTCCGCGCGGGTCAACGAAGCGCTCGGACGGAAGGTGCCATCGGAATATCCTTTCATGTAGCCTGCGCTTTGCGCGGCTTTAATCGCTTGCTCCGCCCAATTGCCGGCGATGTCTTTGAACCCGTCGCCCGTTCCTGTCGCGTTCGAGCCGCCGGCCGCGAATCGGATCGCGAGCGCCGCCATCTCCGCGCGGGTAATCGGCTGTTCCGGCTTGAAGCTGCCATCCGCGAAGCCGCTCATCAAGCCCATGCTTGTCGCCTTGGCGATGGCGTCCGAAGCCCAGTAACCGTTCTTCACGTCGCTATAAGCGCGAACGTTTCCGGTGCCTTCGCGCGTCGCGACGCGCGACAGAATCGCCGCCATTTCCGCGCGGGTAATGACCTTCTCCGGCTTGAATAAGCCATCGGCGAAGCCTTTCATATAGGCCTGATGCGAGGAGGCCGCAGCCTCGTCGCCCGTCTTCACGATCGTGAACGTGCTGAACTTCGAGATCGTGAATTGAAGGCCTTTGCCGCCGTCGAACGTGGTTATTACGCCCTTGAGGAACTGTTTCGTTCCGTCGCTATGTTCGATATAGACTCCTAGTTGACTCAGCTCGGAATCGCTCAGGTTCAGGCCTTGAAGCGGAAGCACAAGCGTTACCTCGCGGTTCTGAACATTCGTCTCGATCTCCACCGGTCTTCCGACGACCGTCACCTTCTTGCCGGATGTCGCCGCAAGGACGACCGTCGCCCCGTTGGCGCGTTGTTCGATCTCCTTGGTCTTCTCGTTCGACTTGACCGGAACGAGATTGAAATACGCGTCGCCGGCGAATCCCAGGAGAGAGAGGTTCGGAATCCGTATTTTCGCATTGGCCGTATCGATATCCAAGCCGAGTCCGCTTTGCGCGATGAGTCCGATCGATGCTTTGTCTAACTTCACGCTCGTAAGGGAAGTTTCATCCTTCGCGTCGGGGATGGAGACGACCGCCGCCTTCGATCCGGACGCTTTTCCTTTGTCTATCAAGGCTTGAGTATTGTCGCCGGTGAGCTTGACTTCATCCTTGCCCGTACCGTCCGGTTGCGTCGTCCGCACGATGTTTACCGTGCCGGAATCGCCGCTTCCCGAGCCTCCCCCTCCGCTTGACGGCGGAACCGGCGTTGAAGCGACATTGTACCGCAAGGCGTCGACGAGCATCTCGCTTCCCGATTTCTTGACGACCTTGATCGTATGGGTGCCGCTCGGCAGCGAGGTTGCGCTGAACAAGCTGACTTGGGCGTTACGGGTCGCCGACAAGGCACTGACCGTTTGCTTCAATGCACCGTCGAGATATACGTCCATGTTTCCTTGGGTCGGCCCCGTCGGAGAAAGAAGCTCGATGCCGGTTCCTTTGAACGTATATTGATAATAATCTCCGTCCGCCGAAGTCGCGTGCACGTCATCGCCATAGTCGCCTTTAAAGCTGAACGTTAACTTCGTAGTACCGAGAGGGCGCGTTGCAAGATATTCCTTTTTGATCGTCACTCGGCTTCCCGATATCGCATAATCGATGCCGTTCACGAGCACGTTCGACGCGTTCGAAATGCCGTTTAGGCTATCAATGCTGGAAAGTACGTTAACGACGACGTCGCTCTGCGCGGATGTCTTCTTGTCGAAGTCGACCGACGAAACGTCGATCCGGTCGGTCATCTGCACCCGCAGCGCATCGAGCAGCATGAATTGCCCCGAGCGTTTGACGGCCTTCAGCGTGTGTAGCCCCGGCGTGAGACCGGACACGGTGTAAACGTTCTGCTGCGCGACGTTGTGAGCGTTGGCGCCGTAAGTATTGGCTGTGCCGTGAAGCTGACCATCGATATAGATGTCTACGTTGCCTTGGCCTTGGTCGATCTCGGTGATGTAAGAGATGCCCGTACCGTTAAACGTATACGTGAAAAAGTCCCCGTTGGTCTCTACGTAATGCACGTCTTTCATGTAATCGTCGAATGCTCTTCCCGTACTCCGGCCCCATGCCCCCGTATACCGGATGCCGGGATCGTCGTCGTTGATCATCGCGTAACGTCCGGGCGACGAGGAGTTGCTTATCGTCACGGCCAACGTCCGGGATCCGCTAGCGCTGAACTCGAACGTCAGGTTGGCGACGCCGACCGGTTGTTGAGCCAGGTACGACTTGGACAAAGTAACGAAGTTACCGCTAACGATATAATCGTCGCCGGAAGTCAGGACCGACGTTCCGTTCTTGATGCCGGTCAGGCTGTTGCCGTCGCCGAGCGTCAACGTAACCGCCAAGTTAGCTTGCGCGGTAGGCCGCTTGTCGAAGCTCGCGACCGTCGGGCTGATCGACGTTCCCGTAATCGCGACGGACAGGCTCTGCGAGGCCCCGCCCGCGAATCCGAAGGTCAATACCGTCGATTGGCCGGACGGCTGCTGTTGCAGGTATTCCTTCTTGATGGTGACGACGTTGCCGGACATCGTGTAGTCGACGTTCGACCGAAGCGTCGCCAGGCCGTTCTTGATACCGTTCAACGAGCCCGAACCGAGCGTCAACGCCGTCGTGACGTCGACCGGCTGATCCTTATTGAAGGCGTTGGCGGAAGGAGCCCCGATCAACGAATCCGTCGATACCTTCAACGCATCGAGGAGGAAGTAGTATTGGCCGCCTCCGTTACGGACGATTCTCAGCGTATGTTGCCCCGGAGCAAGATCTGCGACGCTGTAAACGGAATATTGACCAGATTGAGGGGAACCGTATCCATCAACCGTTTCTTTGAATTCGCCGTCGATATAAATATCCATCTTGCCGGTGCTTTCGCTTTTCTCGGCCAGCACTTCAATGCCGGTACCCGAGAAAACGTAGGACAATTCCGGTTCGGTACCGTTATCCGGTTCCCCGTAATGAACGTCACCGTTATAATCTCCGAACTGCCTTCCGCTGCTGTATCCCCACTTATTCGAATATTGAATGCCCGGATCGTTATCGTTAATGATCACGACTTGGGATCCGGACGACGTAATCGCTTCCGGGTCCGGATCGGATGAAGGCGCGTTATTAGTACCGTTCTGGTTATCGTTTGCTCCGTTTGTACCCGAAGCCGACGAATCCGAGATGACGACAGACAAATCCTGCGAATCGCGCACCAATTCTTTGCCGCCGTTGCGCGTCCATTCGCCCGCGTATCTCATTCCCGTATCGTCGTCGTTCACGAGCGAGGTTCCGTTCGCAGCCGTAACTTTGAACAAGCGGGAAGCGTGCGGCTCCAAGTACGCCGAGCCGTAGCCGGTCGCATACGAGCCGAGCTCCCTATGACTCCATAGATCGCGCACCGATGCGGATCCGTTCAAGCCGATATCGCTCCAATTCACGTTAACCGTCGCGCCTTTGTTGCCCAGATTGAACAGTGCCACCGTATAGGTTCCGTCTCCGTTATTGGCGTACCAGACTTGCTGGTTCGTCGCCGTCGACACCGGATGCACCGGTCGGCCGGCTTGGTTGACGGCGATCACTTCGTCGTTCGTCAACAGCTCCAACCCGTAGTCGTCCAGGTTGGACAAATCGTCGCCCGTGTACAATTGCGCGGCCGAAGCCGCCCATAGCGTCGCCGCCGTCTGCCTCTCGTCTCTCGTGAGCCCGGAGGTCGCGCCGTTGCCGACGTTCAAGGAGTCGAAGTCGTTCCACCCGCCCGGCCCGGCGTCTCGCCACCACAACGCGGCGTCGGGGAACAATCGGGCGATATTGGCCCATTGCGTCATTCCGACCTCGCGGTCGTAGGACTCGACGTCCCAGTCAACGCGCCAGCCGTTGGCGTATTTCTTCCAATAGTCCACGTAATTATGGTCGAGCGCCCAGCTTAATTCGAACCAGATTCCGTGTCGGCTCAGCGCCTCGGACCATGCCTTGACGTCTCCGCGGGCATCGATGGTCTCGTCGTTGTGGCCGGAACCCGGCGTGACGCTGTCGAACTTGACGAAGTCCACGCCCCATGAAGCGATCACGTCGGCGATGGAGTCGACGTATTTCTGCGCACAGGGATTATCGAAATCGATCTTGTAGCCCAGGTTCCAGTAATCCGCGTATTTGAACGGACGAACGACAATGTCTCCGATCGAGCATCCGGGAGCGCCGTAGATCGGAAGATCGCGGGTTACCGCATCCGGAGACACGCCCGGAATGAGATAAATGCCGACCTTCTGGCCGTTGGCGTGAATGTAGTCGACCAAGTTCTCGAACCCGTTCGGATAATTCGTCGTGCTTGGAATCGGCCGACCGTAATCGTCCATGCTGCCGTTCCAGCCCGCGTCGATATTGATATATTCATAGCCGTGGGCTTGGAGCTTCTCGTGCATGGCGTCGGACATCTGTTTGATCTTGGCTTCGGAGATCCAGTTGCCTCCCGGTCCGTCGTAGACCTGCATGCTATAGCTGCTCCAGCCCATATAAGGCTTCAATGCCAATCCGTTATTGGCCGCTTCCGCTACGCCGGCCTTCGGGCCGACGATTCCGACCTGCGCGATGACCACGATGGCCAAAAGCAATCCAAGCCAGATTTTCCTCCGGCTTCGCGAGTGTACTTGTTTCATTTTCGCATCCCCTTTACCGAAATAGTGATCGTGCTATGTACTTGTGAAAACGCTTACCGCACCCCGATTATAGGCATCCCAACATTGTCGGCGGTAGGTACATCTGCGTCTTCGGCCGTACGAATCTCCCGATTTCGGGGGTACAAATCGTCCGATATCCGTCCATTTGCGTAACGCAAAGCCCGAAAACGCAAAAAAGCCCGATCGCTCCTGATGGAACGACCAAGGGCCGCGCGCACGATATATAGAATTAATTCTTCGCTTCGAACAGCGGGCTTTTCCCGCCCATCTCAACAAACACTTTCATCCCTCTTTTGGAAAAATCATGAATGACAGCGTCGGAATTTGTTGGTTTAACTCGAATTTAACATATTTGTGTCGAAAAAATCGAATTTCTGTGGTTAAATAAGTTATCTTCCAATTCTATCCGGGTAAGGAGAATGACCATGCAAATCCTATTAAAGCCCGCACTACTCGCGCTGAATTCACTTAAGTATGCTTACAAATTTATTCTCATCGGCGTTCTGATTTTAGGATCGTTATCCTTTCCGCTTTATTATCTCGTGACCGATTTAAATAAAGGGCAAGACTTGGCGAAACGAGAGAATACAGGGGTAGAATATAACCGCGGTTTGTTCTCCTTTATGTCTGCCATAGACGAGCATCGCAAGCTCACTCTATCCAAGGGCCAGATGCAAGCTACCGAAGACAGAATCGATCAAACAATCGCTCAGATGGACGAGCTAGACCGCAAACTCGGAACGAGCCTTAAATCTTCCGAAGGCTGGAAGAAGCTGAAGCAGCATTGGACGGAAATCAAAACGACAAGCGCGGACTTCCTGCCTGCGCAGATCGTGAACGAGGAGAATTTCCTCATGGACGAAGCTACGGATCTCGCCGCTCATGTCGGGGACACGTCCAAGCTGATTATCGATCAAAATCTCGATTCCCATTATTTAATCGAAGCGACGATCGACTCTCTCCCCCAGCTTCTCAAAAGTATCGGCAATATGCGGGATCAAGGAATACGCATGGGAGACAAGAAAGATTTGAGCCGCGATGAGTTGACGGATATTACCGGGAAAGCGGCGGCCATTAAATCCTCTACGGCCGACATCTCTTCGGGTTATGCGACGATTTCGGAGCAGAATCCGGATCTGAAACAAGAACTGGACCCCGCCTACCAGCAATTTTTCGAGTCGATGGACCGGTTTCAATTCGAATTGAACGAAAGATACATAACGTACGGGACGGTTACAGGCACTTACGACCAATTGGCCGATTCCGCGCAAAAGGCTATTCAAGCCATTCTTGATCTTCATAAGGTCGACACCGATCAATTGTCTAGCCTTTTACAGCAGAGCCAGTCTCATTATCTTCGCGTCAAGTTGGAAGTCGGCTCGGCCGTATCCATACTTACGCTGCTCGTCTGTTACATGTTCATCGGCTTCTATTCCTCGATCATGAGAGCGATCCGTTCGCTTGTTCATTCTACGACCGAAGTGTCCAAAGGACGACTTCAAACGCAAATGCAAGCGACGACGAAAGACGAGATGAGAGCAGCTGCCGAATCTTTTAACCATATGGTGAACGAGATGCGGACGCTGCTCGGAGCCAGCGCCCGGAACGCCGTGCATGCCACCGACGCTTCCGTTCGGCTTGCCGATATTGCCAAGCAATCCTCCGAATCCAATGCCTCGTTAACGGCGTCGATCCAAGAGACGGCGCAAGGTACCGAGATGCAGCTTCAAGGCACGATAGATTCGGCAACGGCGATCGGCGAGATGGCGGTCGGCATTGGGCGTATCGCCGAAACGACCGGCAACGTGCTTCAGGTCTCGCTGGATTCCGCCGACCAAGCCGAGGAAGGCAAGCTCGCATTGGATCGCGTCGTGAACCAAATGGGAGCGATTCAGGAGTCCGTTGACGGGACGGCCTCGTCCATCGACCAATTGAGCGGGGTTTCCCAACAGGTCGGCCAAATGGCCGGTTTCATTAAGAGCATCGCCTATAAAAGCAATATTCTTGCGCTTAACGCGTCCATAGAAGCGGTTCGGGCAGGCGCGAACGGCAAAGGTTTCGTAGTCGTCGCCGACGAAATGCGCAAGCTGGCGGAAATGTCGGGCTCTTCCGCCGACGGAATCGCCGAGGCGCTGAATCAAATCCAGAAAACAAGCGAGCAATCGTTACTGGCCATGACCCATGCGCGCCAAGAGGTGCAACTCGGTAGTCAAAGCGTTCAGGACGCCGGGAGGACATTCCAGCTCATTCTCTCCTCCACTCGCAGCATTGCCGGCCAGATGCAGGAAATTTCCGCGGCGGCGCAACAGTTGTCCGCATCGTCGGAGCAGGTGTCGGCAACGATTCAGCAAATCGCCGGCATTGCCAAAGGCTCTTCCGAGCAAATGGACCGGATGATCGGCATGTCCTCCGGCAATTTGACCGCGATGCTGGAACTGTCCGAACAAGCGGACCGATTAAAGGAGTTATCTCTCTCGCTGCAGCAGCAAATCGACCGGTTTACGAATTGATTAGCTTTTGCTAGTCGGAACTAATGTCGTTTTTAATAGTAAAAGGGTTCTACCTATTAGCATGACTAATAGGTAGAACCCTTTATTTTATTGATGATTCATTAAGGAGCCGTGCCCCAGACGATCGTACCGCCCTGAAGCAACGTGATTTTATTCCAGTCGGCGAAAGCCGTCTTCGTTCCGTCGAACGAATAGTCGTTCGCTTCGTTAAAGTTCGACCAATCGGACTTGGCGATCCGGATCTGGATTTCCCCGGTCTGTCCGCCCGCCGCTATCGAGCCAGCACCTGCGCTGAACGATAGTTCTAGGTACGTATCGGTATTCGTGCCCGTTGCGCTCGCGAACGCGCCGCTGACGTTAGCCGCTCCTACTTGCGCGTAGTCCACATAAGCGTTCAAGCTCGCGGTTCCGTCCTTCGTGAAGTAATAACGAAGTTTCACTCCGCTTAAGCTAACGGCGCTCGTGCCCGTATTCTTGATGTTGAACGTCGCGCCGATCGTGTTGTCTGTCACGTTCGTATTGCTCGCCTTGTACTGTGCGACGAGAGTTCCCGTGCCGCCGCCCGCGCTTGGCGTCGCGCTGACTTGCGACGAGTCGCCGCTTGTTCCCGCGCTATTCGTTGCGCTGACGACATAATAATACGCCGTGCCGTTCGTTAAGCCCGTATTCGTGTAGCTCGTCGCAGTTACGCCCGTCGCCACGTTCGTGTACGGTCCGCCGCTTGTCGTCGCGCGCTTCACCGTGTAGCTGGTCGCGCCGCTCGATGCCGTCCAACCGAGCGCGACTTGCGCGTTGCCTGCCGTAGCGGTCAATCCTGTCGGCGCTGCCGGAATTTGCGTGCCGGCTGAAGGTGTCGCGCTCGCTTGCGCGGAATTGCCGCTTGTTCCCGCGCTATTCGTTGCGCTGACGACATAATAATACGTCGTGCCGTTCGTTAACCCCGTATTCGCGTAGCTCGTCGCAGTTACGCCCGTCGCCACGTTCGTGTACGGTCCGCCGCTTGTCGTCGCGCGCTTCACCGTGTAGCTGGTCGCGCCGCTCGATGCCGTCCAACCGAGCGCGACTTGCGCGTTGCCCGCAGTCGCCGTAAGACCCGTAGGCGCTGCCGGAATCTGCGTTCCGCCGCTGCCGAGATACTGCTTCAGCCATGTCATCGCAGGGCGTTCAGCGCCCGAGCTAGTAACCAGGTGCGTATTGTCTTTCCACGTTTGGCCTTGGATATACCCCCACAGCGTGATGCCTTTTACGTTCGTGTTCTCCCACAAAACCGGGAATTTTTCTTTGTATCTTGCCAATTGAGTAGCGTCGTCGCCCGTCATATCCAGCTCCGATACATAGATCGGAAGCCCTGTCGCGGAGAGCGTGTTCAATACGCTGTTCATCGTGCTTACGGATACCGTGTCCATGTTGAACTGATGACACTGAATGCCGATGCCGTCGACCAAGCCTCTGCTTTTCAGCAAATTAATGATCGCGACATACTGGGCTGCCGCATTCGGATCGCTGATAATGCCGTATTCGTTAATCAGCAATTTGGAATTCGGGAACGCCAGTCGAGCTTGCTCGAACGACCAGATGACCCAATCCCAGCCCGTAGAGCCGTCGCCGCCGATCGCGTTTCGGAAGGAAGGCTTGGCGTGCAGCGGTTCGTTCACGACATCTACGAAATCCGAGCCGCCGTACCTTTGAGCTGCCGCTTGAATCCACTGGGTGACTTCCGCTTTCTGGTCCGCCGCCGAGAGACCTGCGACCCAGCTTGGCTCTTGGCTTCCCCATACCAAGGTGTGGAATTTGAACGGGAACCCGTTGCTTTTCGCATAGTTGTAAGCGATATCCGCTTGGGACCAGCTCATGGAATTGCGGGTTCCCTCGACGGAGCCCCATTTGGTCGAATTCTCGGGAGTGACTTGGTTCCAGTAGGTTCCGAAGTTGGATGGAACGCTGCTAGCGATAACGTTACCCAAAAACTTGGAACCGGATGCGAGTCCCGCGCTAGCTTTTTGCGATGACCCGAACAGGAATACGGATACGACCATAGTAAACGCGATTAACAAATTCAATGATTTTGACTTTAACGTGAACATAATTTCGCCTCCAACTTATTTTGAGTTTTCACAAAACACGGTGTCTGAATTGTGAGCGCAAATTCCTTTCAACTAGTCGCTCAACCTCCCAACTCTTATTTTTAATTTTTGGATAGCGCTTACATTTTATATCATAAGAGTAAGAACGTATAAAAAATACATATAAAAGTATACTATTTCCTCAAAAAAGTATAGTTTTTGAAAAAGGAACAGGATGGCAAGGTCATGTGCGGCCTCGTCTTCCTGTTCCCCTGTTGTTGCTGAGATTTCCGAATTTTATGCTTTTAAGAAAACCGTTTTAATCGAGGTAAAGAATTCCTTGGCCGCCTGCCCCTGCTCTCTCGAATGCGAGCTCGATTGCTTCATTCCGCCAAACGGAGCTTGGAGCTCAACGCCTGCCGTTTCCGCGTTGATGCGAACCAATCCTGCATCCATATCCGAGATAAAGGCAAGGATGTTGCCGATATTTTGCGTGAAAATTGAGGCGCTAAGGCCGTATTCCACGTCGTTGGCTAGCGATAGAGCATCCTCTAAACGATCGAAAGGCATGAGCGCGAGCACCGGACCAAAAATTTCTTCTTGGGCGATCGCCATGTCCGAAGTCACTTTGTCGAATACGGTAGGCAACACGTAATATCCGTTCTTCAGATCCTCATCGGCGGGGATGGCTCCTCCGTAGAGCAAGCTCGCTCCTTCCGCGACTCCCTTGTTAATATAGGAAAGCACGGTATCGCGCTGTCTTTCGTTGGCGCAAGGTCCCATCCACGTCGAGGAGTCTTTCCCGTTCCCGAGCTTCAACTGCCGTACCCGATCCAACAGCTTCTCGCGGAAAATATCATAGATCGAAGCTTGCACGAGAACCCTGCTCGTTGCCGTGCATTTCTGCCCGGTGGACTTCAATCCGCCAATAACGGCCGCATCCAGCGCCAGCTCGAGGTTGGCATCCTCCGCTACGATCAGCGGGTTTTTCCCGCCCATCTCCAATTGATACTTCGCTCCGCGGGAAAGCGCGGCCTGCCCGATCTGTTTCCCCACCTTATTGGAACCCGTAAAGGTGACAGCCTGTATACCAGGATGCTGCGCGATGCCGCCCCCGATCACGGCCCCATCGCCCGTGACCATATTCACGACGCCCGGCGGCAAACCCGCTTCGTCGAAACAAGCCATCAGCTTGGCGGCGGTAATCGACGTTTCAAGCGCCGGCTTGATCACGACGGTATTGCCATAAATAAGGGCCGGCGCCATTTTCCACATCGGAATCGCGACCGGGAAATTCCACGGAGTGATGACGCCCACGACTCCGAGCGGAACCCGCATCGTGAACATCATCGCTTCGCTGTCCGTCGACGGAATCACGTCCCCTGTCGCACGCATCCCTTCCCCGGCATAATAACGAAGAATCGCGACTCCGCGGGCCGTCTCGCCTTTGCTTTCGGCCAACGTTTTCCCCATCTCGCGCATCATCGTTTCCGCGATCTCTTCCAGCCGAGCCTCCAGAATATTGGCCGCCTTGAATAGATAATCCCCCCGGGCCGCGCCAGAGAGCTTGCGCCATGCGACTTTGGCGCGATTGGCCGCGCTCACCGCGAGTTCGAGATCGGCCGCATCGGAATCCTGCACGTATCCGACGATCTCGTTCGTATCGGCCGGATTGATGCTGGCGGTTACTCTTCCCGTTACGGACGGGCTCCATTTGCCATCGCTATAGTTAAGATACGTTTGTTCTATCGTCATTTCTCTATCCGCTCCATCCCATGTGTCTTTACGTTAGCTCCGAGTAGGGACTCCCAAGCCTGCGGCAAATTTGCCGGATTGAATGAAAGAGGCATTGTTCCGTTCCAATAATCGAAGACCCAGATGGGCTCTGTTCACTTTTTCCACGCACTGGATTCTGGCTACCTCTTTGTTGTGGGCGCCTACGGGATAGACGCTGGCCGCGTTGCGCAGGCCGAATTTCAAGTAAACCGGCGAGGCGACTCTGACGATTTCCGGAATTTCGTAATTGCGGACAAACCCGCCCATATCGTCCGGCGACTCGATATAGAGATCGACGGGCGTATCTACGACCGCGCGAATCGACGACAATTGGGGAAGCGTGATGTCCCCGGTTAAATTCAAGGTATTGCCGCCGAGCTCGGTGATGATTTTGGCGCTGACCGGGTTTGTCGGGCTCATCATCGCGGAGATCTTGACGACCAGGTCGGCCGGCAATTGTCCTTTGCTTTTGGCCTGATCGATCAGCCATACCAAGCCTTCGTCGGCAACGAGAACGCTGCGAATGCCTAGATCCGCCGCGCGGAAAATATCCTCCAACCCGTATAACAGCTGGTCCATTCCCGCGTGTCTTCCGCCTAGCGCCTTGCCGTTGCTGCTTAACGCCATCGCGCTAATGTCGAAGCTCATGCGAGGTCCGACGAAGAGGCACACTTCCAAACCTTCCGCGTTCCCCATCTGAGCCATGTCCAGAATGTCGGAATCGCTTAACAGCATAATGCCGCTGCCTTGGGATACCCGGTTTACCGTTAACCCGAACCGCTTGGATTCGGCGATGACGCTTTCCAAGATCGCCGGTCCTTCCACGGATGGAATTTCCACCCGGTAATGCGCTCCGTCCTCGAATCTCTTGGCGCTCGTCGCGAGCTGATATTGATCGCGCTCCGGCAGTCCGAGACTGGCCGCGAATGCTTGAGCTTTGCTCATCGTTGTTTCCCCCTCGGATCCTCCAAATGAATGCGGAGGATTTGTTGTCGATTAACCTCTTCCTACGGTCGGTTCTATAAAAACGGCTTCTTCCTTCGAGCCCGGACGCAGGAAATCGAGATCGCAGCCTTCGTCGGCCTGAAGGACATGATCCGCATGCAGCCGCATAAATCCGCGCTTATGAACGCGAACGGGAGCCCAGTCTTTCATTCGCTCGTTCATTTCCGTCTCGTCCAACTCGACGCTGAGATGGCCTCGATCCAGATCCACTTCGATCCAATCCCCCGTGCGGATCGCCGCGAGCGGTCCGCCGAGCTGAGCTTCCGGCGACACGTGCAAAATCGTCGTCCCGAAGCTCGTTCCGCTCATGCGGGCATCGCTGATCCTAACCATATCCCGCACTCCCTGCTTCAACAGCTTCTTGGGAATCGGCAACGCCCCCCATTCCGGCATTCCCGCGCCGATAGGGCCGCAGTTTCTGAGCACGAGCACCGACGTCTCGTCGACTTCCAGATTCTCGTCGTCTATTCGTTCATGCATCTCTTCGTAGCTATCGAATACGATCGCTTGGCCTCTATGCTTATGGTTGATGAACGAACTCGCCGCCCGTTTCAGAATCGCGCCGGAAGGCGCTAAATTTCCGGAGAACACGGCAATGCCGGCATTCGCCTTATAAGGTTCGTCGATCGTGTAAATGATATCGTCGCGGAAAGAAGCATAGTCGCGATAAGTTTCCTCGAGCGTAGTTCCCAAAGCGCTAAGACAGCTCGTATCCAGCTTCGGCAGCAATCTGCCGATGACTGCCTCCAGCCCGCCCGCTTCGAAGAAATCGTCCATGCTGTGCTCGCCGCTCGGCTGAAGGTTAACCAGCAGCGGGATGCCCGCGGACAGTTCTTCATAACGCTTCAAGGGGATGCTTATGCCGAGTCGGCCCGCAATCGCGGTCAAGTGAATAACCGCGTTGGTAGAACCCCCGACCGCCGCTAGCAGCTTGATCGCGTTATCGAACGCGCCTTCCGTCATTAAGCGGGATGGCGTCAAACCCTCCCTGACCATGTCGACGATTCTTCTGCCCGTATCTTCCGCCGCCCATTTCCGTTTGGCATGCGTGGCGGGAATACTGGACGTACCCGGAAGCATCATGCCCAATATTTCCGAAAGGCTCTTCATCGTAGACGAGGTTCCCATAACGGGACATCCTCCCTGCGAACAAGAGATGCATTTCTCGAGCTCCGTCAATTCCTCGTCGGTCATCAGTCCGGCATTGTATTCATCCATAAACTTCCAAAGGTCGGTACCGGCATTTACTTTTTTCCCGCGGAAAGATCCGGATGCCCGATGCCCGGCCGCCAACTGAAGCGAGGGAATATTGCTGCTTGCCGCGCCCATAAGCTGAGCGGGAGTCGTCTTGTCGCATTCGCTGAGCAAGACGGCGCCGTCGATCGGCAAAGCCCGAATCGATTCCTCGATGTCCATCGCCATCAGATTGCGGTAGGGGAGATCCGAAGGCTTCACGAAGTCGGAGGGCGCGGTAATCGTATGCATCTCCAGCGGATAGCCGCCGGCCATCAGCACTCCGCGCTTGACGAACTCGACCAATTCCTTATGAGGCGCGTTACAGCTATTCAAGTCGCTCCACGAATTAAAGATGCCGATAATCGGCTTGCCTACGAAAGATTCCGGAACATGTCCGTTCGCCCTCATGGCCGATAGATGTTGAAATCGAGTTTCTTTGGACGGATGATTAAACCACCGTTCGCTACGCAAGGACATGATTAAACCACCTCTTCGATCGCGATTCTCGTTGTCGTCTTAACTTGCTCGCCGGGCTGGAGCACGCGGAAACCCGTAAGCTCCTCCGGAAGCCGCAAATTGGGCGCATTCGTGATCCAAGTATAAGGCTCGGGGCACAGATAGCCCTGATTAGAATCGGCATTGTAAACTACCCAGTGCTTAAATTGCTCGTCGGCGCCGTACGCCACGCGAATTCCGGCCTTCAAATCCGTCAGTACCGCTTCGTTAGCTCCGCTTGCGGCTGTCCGGAACGCATCGTCCAGAGCATGTCCAACGAGGCTTTTTCCCTGTCGCAGCTGTTCCGAGTAAGGAATGTCCGTAAGCTCTCCCGTCGGCAGAAATCTCTCGTCCAGCACCCATTGCTTATCCGCATTCAGCGAGAAACGGCAAGACGAAGTGTCTCCGGAACCGTCGAACGGATAATTGAAAGTCGTATGATACCCAAGACCCCAAGGAAACGCCGCGGTATCCCGACTGCTAATCGTCGCTTCGATCGTCAGCGTTGCCCGCTCCAGAACGTAACGCATAATTACGGTAAAGAAATGAGGAAATTGAGCCATAATCGCTTCGTGTTCTTCCGAATGAATGATCGTCTCTAACACGATCCGATCCCCTTCGGCTTCTGTGCGATGGAGCGTCCACGGCGCATCGAACAATACGCCATGGGTATGATTGTGCTCCGCCGGGTCATTGATGTTAAAGCGATACTTCATGCCGTTAAATTCGAATTCGCCATCGGCGATACGATTGGGAGGAAACAAAATCGGCAGTCCGTACATGAACGGGTCCGCCTCGTACGATTCCCGGCTTGGCGGGAATCGTAGCAGTTCAAGGTTTTTGCTGAGGGATCGCAAAGACAATAAGTTGCTCCCCCACGCGGGGACGAGAACGAGCTCCAGCTCCTCGTTCCGCGCCCTTATCGCGGTTTCGCCGTAGAGGTCGAATCGCTCGATGGACATAGGTCCCGGCTCCTTCACTTAAAATGCCGTTTCATGGCCGCAAGGCTAGGCATTTCGAGAATCTCGTCCAGCAGCGCGCGCGCTTGTTGTTCGGAACGAGTCCAAGGATCCATTAGAATCAATTGGACGAGGTCGTCGAAGCTTCCGCTATCGTAGGCTTGCAGCTCCATCTCGACCGGCGCGACGCGATCGCGCAGCGCGAATTGAATGAGCGGCTTAGGCAGGCCCTTGGTTTTGATCCCTTGAACGCCGATTCCGCTGACGTAACAAGGAATTTCGACCTGGAAATCCTGCGGAATGCCCGGCACGTAATTGCTATCGTTAAGGATGTTAAGGATCATCACCCTAGGAACATCGCATGCGATCGCTTCGATAAACGGGATCATCGGTTCCGTCGAATGAACCGGCGGGAAGCTATCCATTACGGCTTCGTCCGTATTCTCGGACACTTTGCGGATTCTCTCTACGCCCGCGGCTCCTCCCGCGAAGTAAAGGTCCCTCCACCAAGCCTGGGGATCTTCCTTATAGAAACGCTCCGTCTCGTCATCGGCGTGATGCCAGGCCGGCCAAGCGCCGCCTCCCGGATTTCCCGTATCGCCGATCGGAAATACGCCGAACTTCTTGTACAGATCGATCGCTTTCGGCCCCAACCAATCGCAAGTCCCGCATTTCTCGATATAAGCCGCCGATTCCTCTTCTATCCAGCGATCCAGAATGGGAAATGCGTCTTCGCCTTTGTAGCGGAACTCCGTCAGCCAGATGAAATGGTTTACGCCCGGAATTTCGTACGTAATATGTGCCGGGTCGAGTCCGATAACCTCGGCGACGGCTTTCACTCCGTTGGAGCCATGACAGAAGCCTGCCAGCTTGGCCTGAGGATACTTGCGCTGCAAGTAGGTCACGCCGGCCATAACCGGGTTGGACACGAGCATGTACCAAGCGTTCGGACAGATTTCCAATATGTCCTGCATAACCGATTCCATCAACTGCAACTGATCGAAATTAATCCAGAATCCTTCGTCATGCATGACGTGAAGGCTCCCGCCAAAACGATAGCCGTGTTTCTGAGCGATATCCCAGCCGTCTTTCAGACGTTGATGTCCTCCGATCAGCGCGGCGAGCAAGACGAAGTCCGCTCCTTGAAGAGATTCTCTCCGATCCGTCGTTTTCTCCAAAGTCAGTCGAATATTCGCCTCTTTGGCATAACGCTCGCAGAGCGAATAAGCGCTGTTCAGACGCTGCTCGTCGATGTCCATGAAGCTGATTACGCTGCCTTCAAGGGAAGGCGTAAGGCAAATATCTTTAATAAGGCTTAAAGAAAACATAGCCGAGCCGGCTCCGATAATACTGATTTTAGGCATGGGTATATACCTCCGTAGGTTATAATTTTTAGGATCGTTAAATCGCAGCCGAAGCCGCACCGTCGATGCTCAGATTCGAGCCGTTAACGACGACGGATTCATCCGAAGCAAGGAACAACACCGCATACGCAACCTCGCGC
This sequence comes from Cohnella endophytica, assembly GCF_003628305.1. GTDB lineage: Bacteria > Bacillota > Bacilli > Paenibacillales > Paenibacillaceae > Cohnella > Cohnella endophytica. Next base: position 260,125 of record NZ_RBZM01000009.1, read on the forward strand.
GTCGTAGCCATTCTTCCGAGCGGCTGCTGTTGCTTGATGATGGGATACAATTTATCCATGCCTCCCATGCTTTCGGCGAGCCGGACGTTCATATCCGTCTCGACCCAGCCGGGAGCTATGGAATTGCAGCGAATGCCTTTCTCGGCATACGAGACGGCAATTTCCTTCGTTAAGCCGATAATGCCCGCTTTAGACGCGGAGTAGGCCGTATAACCCGGCTCAGTCAGCGAAGCCATTACGGAAGACGTATTGATGATGGATCCGCCGTTTCTCTTGAGCATCTCGGGAATCGCCTTCTTGCACATCAAGAACATGGACTTCAAGTTGACCTGCAACACTTCGTCCCACGTTTCTTCCGGGTAATCCAGAATGTCTCCGACGGGCATGATTCCCGCATTGTTAAATACGATATCGAGTCCGCCATAGACATCGACCGCGCGGGCTACCGCAGCTTCCGCGGTCTTCATCAGACCGACGTTGCCGCACACGATTTCGCAGCTTCCGCCCGTTTGGCGAATTTCCGCGGCGGTTTCGTTCAGTTTTTCCTCGCTAATATCGACCAGCACTAGGCTGGCGCCCTCCTCGGCGAAGAGCAAAGCCGTTCCCTTGCCTATTCCCGACGCCGCTCCCGTGACGATAGCTACCTTGGAGAACAGACGACCTTGTTTCGTACTCATGCGCATGACATCCTTTCTCTTCCTCGTTCGGTTTATTTGACGGCTCCGACAACCAAGCCTTTGCGAATATAACCTTGGAAAATAATATAAATGGCAATCGGCGGCAACGAGGCCAGCAGCAGCCCGGACAGCAGCAACGGATAGTCCGAACTGAACCTGTTCAATACGGTCGCTACGGCAACGGTTACCGTCTTCAAATTATCGGATTGCAAGTAAATGAGCGGGGTCAGCAAGTCGTTCCACCAGTTCGTCGCGTTGAATATCGATACGGTGACCACGCCGGGCAAGCTCATCGGCAGAATAATCTTCGTCATCGCCTGATAATATTTCGCGCCGTCCATCTTGATGGCTTCCAGCACTTCGTCCGGCATTCCCCTCATCAACGAAGTGAGCAAGAACACGGTGCTCGGAACGGCGGAGACGGCCCAGATGACGACGACCGAAACGATGTGGTCGGTCCACCCGATTTTGGACATCAGCAAGTAGTTCGGAATAATAAACGTAACGCCCGGAATCGTCATCGTGGCGATCATAACGACGTAAAACTCGTTTCTGAACCTGTATTTCAGCTTGGCGAAAGAGTAGGCCGCGGGAATGGAAATAAGGAGGCACGCAACCATGCTCAAGCCTACGTACAGAATCGTATTGCCGAATAAGCGAACCAGGGAAAACCGATAGATCAAAGCCTGGAAATTATCGAAGTACCAGGTTTGGGGAGGCGCCATCGGGTGCTTGATATACTCGAGCGTAGGCTTCATGCTGCTGAAAGCCATGTAGATCAGCGGATACAAAGCCAGGATGGCGATGATGGCTAGAGCGATAAATATGATGAACCTGATCGATCTGATAGAGGCGGTTTTCATGATGTCCTCCTATTGCTCCAAGCGCTTGGATATTTTTAACTGAATCCAGGTAATGAACATGACGATGAAGAACAGGAATACCGAAAGCGCGCTCGCATAGCCCATATTGCCGCTTTTGAAGGCTTGAATATAGATCATGTAATCGATCGGGGTCGTCTCGTAACCCGGACCTCCGCCCGTAATCGAATACACGAGTCCGAACAATCCGACGAAAACGTAAATGACGTTAACGATCGTGAAATAAAAGATGGCCGGATAGAGGGACGGGATGACGATATAGAACAAACGCTGTCGCCAACTGGTACCGTCTATTTTCGCGGCATCGAACAATTCGTTAGAAATAGAAGAAAGCCCCGATAGAAAAATGAGCGTGCCTTGACCGAGCGTTTGCCAATAGAAGCAAAGGATCAAGATCATGAATTCGGTCGGGACCGTATTCAGCCAATCCACCGTAAAGTGACCGAGTCCGACTTTTTCCAGAAGGGTATTCACGACACCTCTGTTGGTAAACATGGATTTAGCCAGAAAACCGATGACTACCGAAGAGAGAATGGCCGGCAAATAATAAACGGAACGGAAAAAGCGCCAGCCCTTAACCTCTTCATGCAGCAGCACCGAAACCGTTAACGAGATTAACAGAATGCCCGGAACGGAAATCAGAAAGATAAGATTGTTCCGCAGCATAAGCGGCAAATCGCCATTGCTTAAGATGTTCCTGAAGTTATCCCAACCTACGAATACGGAAGTGACCCCGTCCCACTTCGTGAAGCTGTGAAAGAAAGTATTAAACATGGGATAACCCACGAATATCGCCAATAACACAAAAGCCGGCAGCAAGGAGAGCAACCCTACCCAACGTTCTTGCTTCAGACTCATTCCGATCTTCCCTCCTTGCCTTTTGTAAAAGCGACCTCCCTTAGAGGGAGGTCATTTACCTGAAATCTTTATTTACTTTTGCTTTTCAAAAGCTCGTCGCGTTTCTGATCTATTTTCTTCATGAATTCTTCCGCCGTCATTTTCCCGCGGGAAACAAGGGATTGCAGCGACATCATCTCGCTTGTCAGCTCCGCCGGGTAAACGTTGTCCGGCCAGAAAATCGTGCTCGGCTCGTTCGCCAAATCCTGCATCGTTTTCACTAACGGATCGGATACGTATTCGTTCACGTCGACGTCGTTCACGACGGTAATCCGCGCTTCGCCCGATTTGATTTTGTTGATTTGTTCTTCCTTGCTCATCAGGAACTTGATGAAATCGGCCGTTTCCTTGGCGTGCTCCGAGTAATTCGTCACGACGAACGCCGCGCCGACTCCGCCTGGACCGCCGTCATGGACTTTGACGTCTTCGCTGAAGTCCGGAATTTTCATGAAGCCCATGTTATCGCCCATCGCTTCGCTGAAGTTCGTAATATCCGAATTCGCCCCGACGGTCATGCCCAGCTGACCTTGAATAAACAATTGCCGAACGGAATCGTCCGCGATGACCAAATCTTTCGCGAACAGCTCGTGCCAACCTTTCATTATGTTGACCAGCTTAGGATCGGAGAAGTTCGACGTGCCTTTGACCAGGCTGTCCAGTCCAGGGGTGTCCACCGTCTGGGCGATCCAGTAATCCGGCACATGAAGGAAGCTGTCTTTAAATAAACCGAGCGGGGTAACGTTTTTCGATTTGATTTTTTCCAGCATGGCTACGAACTCTTGGAAGTTTTTCGGACGTTGCGCGATCGGATCTACGCCCGCGTCGGCGAAGATTTTTTTGTTATACGCCAGCAGGAACGTGCCATCCGTTCCGAACGGAACGCCATAGGCTTTGCCGTCCACCGTGAAATCTTCCGTCGTTGCGCTCCAGCCGACGATACGGGATCTTTCTTCGCTCGTGAAGTACGGATCCATCGGCTCCAGAAACTGCTTAAAGCGGAGCATGTACGACCCGGACCAGAGTACGGTCATGTCGGGACCGTTCTTGGCAATGCTGGCCGTTTGGAATTTGGCGAACAGCTCGTCTCCCGAAGGAACGTCCTGTACGTCGATCTTGATGTTCGGATGCGCCGCTTCATAACGAGCAACCGCTTGGGAAATATAGAAGTCTTCTTTTTTCTTGGATTTGTTATTTTCGTCGATCGTTGCGTATCCGGAGTTCCAAAACACGATTTTGATTTTCTTGTCCGCGTCCCCACCTGTAGAAGCGCTTTCATTCGTGCCCTTCGAGCAGGCGCCGAGCATCAGCGACAGCACTATAATTAACGAAATACTGATTACGGACCCTCTTTTAAATCTCATGGAAAGCTTCCCTCTTTCGTTAGTTGATGTCTTGAATCCAAGTATAGAAGCTTTCCGAAAGCAGATGAATGTCCTAAGCCAACCATTTCATTTATCACTTTATAGCCGGCTAGGCATGGATTTATCATTTTTTAAAGCGGCATTGACATCTTTTAAACCGTTTTCATCCGAGGAATAACGGTTCAGCCTTTCACGCTTCCCATGACCAATCCTTTGGTAAAATGCTTCTGTAAAAACGGATACACCAGCAACACGGGTACAGTCGCGACGAAAATCTGGGCGGCACGGGTGGTCTGATCCGAGATCATCCGCATTAACGACATATCCTTGGCGGTAATCGTCTTGGTATCGTACGCGGTAAGCGCTTTTTGCAAAAAGCTTTGCAACGGATAGTTCTTCGGATGGTTCATGTACAAGATTCCGTCGAACCACGAGTTCCAATGTCCCACGATGCAGAACAGCGCGACGGTTGCGATCGCGGGCGTAGCTAACGGCAAGACGACCTTGAACAAGCTCGTGAGGGGGCCGGCGCCGTCGATGCTTGCAGCCTCTTCCATCTCCGCCGGCAAATCCCGCATGAAGTTCATCAACAAAATGACGGAGAAGATGGGTACCAACCCGGGCAACACCAACACCCAAATATTGTTGACGAGGCCATATTTCATATAAGTCATATACTCAGGGATCAGTCCGCCACCGAATAACATCGGGATGAGCATGAAGTAAGTGTAAAACTCCCTGCCCTTAAACTTTTGACTGCTTTTCGCCATCGGATACGCCGTGATAAAAATAATAAACAGCGTGAGCGGCACGGCGAGCACTAGCCGTTTAAGCGTGACGACGAATGCGTGCCAAAACGCCGTGTTTTGGAGCACGTATTGATAGGATGCCAGCGTCGCATCGACCGGCCAGATCCCGACTTTGCCGCTAGACGCGGCAAAGGAGGAACTAAAGGAGAGGGCGAGTATATGCACCAAGGGAAGAATGCATAGGAGCGATACCAAGCTCAGGAAGATCAGGTTGCCGCTCATGAACGCTTTTCTTTGCCAACTGGTTTTTATTCCGTTCTTCGCCTTTGTTGTTCTCATGGCAGCTCCCTAAAAAATTTTATATTCCGTTAAGCGATAGGCAAGCCTATAGGAGATCACGATTAATACGAAGGAGACGATCGACTTGATCAGGCTCACGGCGGTCGATAACGAGAACATCATATCCTTGATCCCCAACCGGTACACGAACGTATCCAGGATATCTCCCGTTTCATAGACGATCGGATTGTACAGGTTATAAATTTGATCGAATCCGGCATCCAGGATGCCGCCGATGGAGAGCACCGTCATGAGCACCACGATAGGGGTAATGCCCGGCAACGTGATGTGAAACATTTGCCGGAAATAGCTTGCTCCATCTACTTTGGCCGCTTCGTACAAGGAAGGGTCAATGCTCGTAAGCGCCGCCAAATACACGATGGTGCCAAACCCGAAGCTCTTCCAGGTATCGGTTATGATCATCACGTTGGGAAACCATTCTTTGTCCCCCAAAAAGAAAATCGAGTCGATGCCGAACAGCTTTAATACATGATTGACCGCCCCGCCCGAAGGAGACAGTATCTCGATAAAGACGCCCGCCAAGATGACCCAGCTTAGAAAATAAGGAAGATAAACGATGGTCTGCACCGACCGGACGAATAATCGGCTACGCACCTCGTTAAGCAATAACGCGAAAACGATCGGTACCGCAAGACCGAGAATGATCTTCATGATCGAAATATAAAGCGTGTTGAACATGATCTGCTGAATATTGTCCAACGTGAACAAATGTACGAAATTGTCGAACCCCACGAAGCCCGAGCCGAAAATGCCGTCGGTAGGAATAAAGTCTTGAAAAGCCATAATGATACCGAACATAGGCACGTAAGAAAAAAGAATGAGTAATAAACAAGCCGGCAGCATCAGGCCATGATAAGTAAGCTGCGTTTTCAACACATGCCGGTTTAACTTGCGTGGGCTATGCGCTTCTCTCTGCTTCACGGTTAGACCTCATTTCAGATTCTGCTGTGCCGATTCGCGCACTTCTTTGACAACCTGCTGGCCGCCACTGGAATCCCAGTCTTTGACGAAATCATCGAATGCATCGATAGGTTCTGCGCCCATAATCAATTTCACATAGGCTTCGAGTTTCTTCGTTTCAAGCGCGCCCCATTTCTTTTTCATCGTCTCCGTGCCGGTGCTATAGTATTCTTCCTGCAAGACCAGATTGTTTTTCATATAATCGTTCAGAATGCCGGAAGCGCTGCCGGGTCCATACATCTTGTAAATAATATAGTCGTCCTCGGTGGGATTTTTCATGTAGCGCACTACGCCCTCGTAATACATCTCGTTGGAGGGAGACATTTCGCCCACGTCTTTGCCCGCCAGCTTATCTAGGATGTTAAGATGGTACCCGATGTCCTCATGGGCAAGCCACGGCTTGACTTTACTGAAATTAGCGGGCATTTCGCCTTTTTCGTTTTTATGATATTTGAGGATGTCTTCTTTGCTGCCGTATGCTTTTTCGAACCATAGATTAAACATTTGAATAAGCGCTTCGGGATGTTCGTACCCTTTGCGAATGACGTAATAAGTGTCCGGACCCGCAACGCCCATCACCTTGGCGTCTCCGCCGTCGGCACCGAAAATTTTGACGGGGACCCATTCGGCGCCCATCTCGCGATGGGAGGCTCCCAGCGGCCAATCGACCGCATACCAAGGCAACCAGGCAACGCCTACTTTGCTGCTGTCGATCGCTTGGGTATACTGGTTCCAATCATTCGCGCCGAACTCGCGATTAATTAAGCCTTCCTTGTAAGCTTTATTTAAGAAGGCAAGCGCCGCCTTCGTTTCCGGCTGCGTGCCGCTGTATACGATTTCCCCGTTCGCGTTTTTCACCCAAGATTTAGGATGCGAACCGAAACTGTCGAACAAGCCGATCAATTCGTCCAACGAGTTGCTTGTCGTAAACGCATAAGTGTCTTTCACGCCGTTGCCGTCGGGGTCGTCATTCGTAAAGGCTTGCATAACCTTATATAATTCATCGAAGGATTGGGGAACTTCGAGTTTCAAGCGATCCAGCCAGTCTTTGCGTAGCCAAGTGACAACCCCGGCGCTTTCAAGGTACCCCTGGGTCGCAGGCAACGCATACAGACTTCCGTTTACTTTGGACATGTCCATGCAAATGCCGGTATCCGCGAGAAGAATCTTTTTCGTTTTTTCGCTGGCATACTTGTCGTACAACTCGGTCAAATCCGTAGCCAAGCCCGATTTAACCAGCATTTCGAACTGCTTGCGGTTGACGGCCATCAGGTCGGGGATTTGGCCCGAAGCGATTTGCAGATTCAGTTTTTCTTCCAGCTGCGAGCTGCTGACGACGAACATATCTTCGAAAGTAACCCCTAACTCGTCTCGGTATGCATCGATCCAAACATTGTCTTCCTGCGTTTGGCCGGCGATCTTCTCACCGTTAGGGTCGGACTCCGCGGTTCCCACCGTTAGCGTGATACCGGGCTCGTATTTGCCCGCCGCCTCATTCCAATTGGATAGATCCTTGCTCTTGTCCCCTCCCGATTTGGCAGGCGAGTCCGAGCAAGCCGTTATAGAGAAAAGGGATGCCGCGGTGATTGCGCTTACAATAAGACGTTTCATACAATATCCTCCTCGTATAACAGATCATCATTCCTGATTAAGCGCTTTGTATTACCTTGATGTTAATGCGTTTTTAGGCTGAAAAATAGTTACGCTTTCTTTGTATCTATGTACTTTTCGTTGGAAGTTATCCGTTAATCGATCGAAAGGTGCTTACGGTATTCCTGAGGCGTAATGCCGGTCATTTTCTTGAAAAAACGGCTGAAATACGAGGCATTGTCATAGCCGACATGGCGCGCGATCTCGTGAATCTTAAGTTTGGGATCTGCCAGCATTTCTTTGCAGATCCGGATCCGTTCGACCTTTACGTAATCGGAGATGTTTATTCCAACCTGCTGTTTGAATAAATGCGACAAGTAAGAGGAATTTAAATACGCCACATCCGCAAGCCTGATGAGCGATAAGTCTTTGTCCATGTTTTGGCTGATGTATTTAAGTACGATTCCAATTTCTCTGTTGATGCCGCTGGTCGCTTGAGAAGAGCGGGATGCTTCGTGCTTAGTCGTTTCGGGTAAAATGATCGAGCAGTCGAAATCGCAGAACTTTTGCATCGTTTCTTTGAACTGAATATACTTTGCGTGTAAACTTGCCGCGCTCGCGGCCTGCGTGGAATAGATGATGTTGACGTGCTGTCCCGCCAGATGATAAAAACTTTCCTGCATCTTTTCGTACAACACATAATGGGAATTTAAGAATTGGACGGCTTCCCCATAGACTCCGCCATCAATCTTGATCTGCGCCAGCAATGTAACCTCCGACATCCCTGTCTCCACCAGTTCATAAGAGAAATGCGGTTTCAGGAATTCCGCCAGCGATGCCTCGAGCGCCATCATCGCAAAGGCTCGCTGCGAGACGTCCCGCACTTCGATCGCAAGCAACGCCATTTCCATCGGACGCGTGTAATCCAATGCGCTGCCTACTCTTACTACGAATTCATCCAAACCGACTTCGCCGAACAACAGGCCCCGCAGATGGCTGTTTCTAATCGCGCCATCCCACTTTTGAGATTGCAGCTTTAGCTTTTCCGACAGTCTAAACATCTCTTGGTCGCTTTCCGCCTCCGCGATCGCCTTTTCCACGGCATCGAATAAAACCTCGTCTCCCTCGCTTTTCAGCACATAGGCCGTCACCTCGAAGTCGATGGCTTTTTTGGCGTACTCAAAATTGTCATGGGCGGATAACACTAGTTTTTTCGTCTGAGGATGATAGACCGAAACTGTTTTCAATAAATCGAGTCCCGATACATATGGCATGCTGATGTCCGTCAACAAAATGTGAAAGCTTCCCCTTGCCATCAATTCAAGGCATTCATCCACGGAATAAGCTTTGTATACCTCGACCCTGCCGCTGAAATGCTCCGAAATGGCTTGTTCAAGCCAATCGGTTATGGCCGCTTCGTCGTCGACGACAATCATTCGATACATGGATCCGAACCTCCCGTTTCCGCGTCCTGCGAGCGATAAGGAATATGAATCTCTACCTGACATCCTCCACTGACGGCATTGGTTACCGACACGCCATAATCGGTCCCGAATTTGATTTTTAACCGCTTGTTGATGTTATAAATGGCAGAGTCGGATGGCGCATCCGGCAGCAAAAGTTCTTTCTTGAATTTCTCTAACAATTCATCCTCTATCCCTTTGCCATTATCCGAGATGCGGATAATCAGTTCTTGGCCCTCCTGCCTAATCGTTAACGCAACCTGTAGACTTTCGCGTTTGTACCCCATACCGTATTTAAAGATGTTTTCTACGAAGGGCTGCAGAATAAGCCGCGGTACCTCCACCTGCAGAAGGGATGGATCTTCGCAATGCACGTCAATGGATACCCTGGAGCCATAACGTTTTTTCATGATGTTCATATACACTTCCGTGTGCAGCATTTCTTCCCGCAACAGCACGTCGCTGCTCGAATTTTTGGTTAGAAATTTGTAGTACTGACTCAAACCGATCGAAAATTCTTCTGCGTTCTCGTTGTCGCCCTCTTTGATCATGTGATGCAAAACATAAAAGCTGTTATATAAGAAGTGCGGGTTGATTTGCGATTGTAATTGCTGGTAAATGGCGCGCTGCGCGTAGATCTCTTTGATATAGTTTTCAGTAATTAAGTCGCTCAGCTTCGCGGACATCGTGTTGAAGTTTCCGTAAAGATAAGAGATTTCATCGTTGCTCTTGCGTTTAAGCCGCGTCGAGAAGTCTCCTTTCTCGACTTGCTTAAATCCATCTATCAACATCCGAATCGGTTTTTTGATCAGCTTGCCGACCACTATAAAGTAAGAGACGATCGCCGCCACCGTACAAAAAAGCACGAAAAACATGCTCGTATAAAAACGTTGCAAAAAGGAATAGACGCTAGAGGTAGGAACTAGACTATACAGGGTGAAATCCCCAAGAGAAGAGTTCGTTTGAATCAATAAGTGATGGGGGATATCCGTATTCTTGATCGCAAAGTCGGCTTGGATCAACTCCCGCGCAACCTCGCTTGCCGTATCGTACAAATACGTTTCTTCGTTGCCGTGAAAAGCGAAAATCATATCCTCTCTCGCAAAACTCTTCCGGGAATTCACGAGCTTCCATAATTTTTGCATGTCGATTTCCGCCGCTATGTTGACGGCTCCATCTTCCGAGTATCCGCTTTTGGACGTGATGAACATTCTCCCGTCCCACGCCGCGACGCGTTTGTAATCGCGGTAGAAGGACCTGATTTTGTTATTCTCTTCCGCATTGAAATCTTCCAATCCGTTCTTTGCCGAGAAACGCCTGTCGGCAGAAGGGATGTTCGCCCACACATCCGAGAAAAGCCTGCTCGTATCCAGCGTATTTTGGAATCTTTCCCGAAAGCGATTGATTGCGGAGATTCCGCTATAGTCGATCCCATCGGGACCGCCAGCGTTTAGCTCATTCCAGTCGCTCATATTGGATATCTTGAACAATTGTTGCTTTACGTAATCGATATCGCTCTCCACCGTCTTCATCAATTCACTCTGATTTTGGCGGATCGATTCCATTGCATTGACCTTTAAGGAAGTCATGCTTTGAAAGAAAAAAATGAGCATACCGATAACCACCGGTATATTTACCAGCAGCAGAATCACGATCAATTTAGAAAAAAAAGAATTTCGGAGCTTATTCACTCATCGCCATCCCCCCGAATTTCAGCTTCCTTCCTTGCCGTTTATAAAAGCGACCTCCCGTATAGGGAGGTCATTTCCTTGAAATCCTATTTGCTTTTCAGCAGCTCATCGCGTTTCTGATCTATTTTCTTCATGAATTCTTCCGCCGTCATTTTTCCGCGGGAAACAAGGGATTGCAGCGACATCATCTCGCTTGTCAGCTCCGCCGGGTAAACGTTGTCCGGCCAGAAAATCGTGCTCGGCTCGTTCGCCAAATCCTGCATCGTTTTCACTAACGGATCGGATACGTATTCGTTCACGTCGACGTCGTTCACGACGGTAATCCGCGCTTCGCCCGACTTGATTTTGTTGATTTGCTCTTCCTTGCTCATCAGGAACTTGATGAAATCGGCCGTTTCCTTGGCGTGCTCCGAGTAATTCGTCACGACGAACGCCGCGCCTACGCCGCCCGGGCCTCCGTCATGAATCTTAACGTCTTCGCTGAAGTCCGGAATTTTCATGAAGCCCATATTGTCGCCCATCGCTTCGCTGAAGTTCGTAATATCCGAATTCGCCCCGACCGTCATGCCCAGCTGTCCTTGAATAAACAATTGCCGAACGGAATCGTCCGCGATGACCAAATCTTTCGAGAACAGCTCGTGCCAGCCTTTCATTACGTTGACCAGCTTAGGATCGGAGAAGTTCGACGTGCCTTTGACCAGGCTGTCCAGTCCGGGGGTGTCCACCGTCTGGGCAATCCAATAGTCAGGCACATGGAGGAAGCTGTCTTTAAATAAACCGAGCGGGGTAACGTTTTTCGATTTGATTTTTTGCAGCATGGCTACGAACTCTTGGAAGTTTTTCGGACGTTGCGCGATCGGATCTACGCCCGCGTCGGCGAAGATTTTTTTGTTATACGCAAGCAGGAACGTGCCATCCGTTCCGAACGGAACGCCATAGGCTTTGCCGTCCGCCGTGAAGTCTTCCGTCGTTGCGCTCCAACCTACGATTCTGGATCTTTCTTCGCTCGTAAAGTACGGATCCATCGGCTCCAGAAACTGCTTAAAGCGGAGCATGTACGACCCGGACCAGAGTACGGTCATGTCGGGACCGTTCTTGGCGATGCTGGCCGTCTGGAATTTGGCGAACAGCTCGTCTCCCGAAGGAACGTCTTGTACGTCGATCTTGATGTTCGGATGCGCCGCTTCATAGCGAGCAACCGCTTGGGAAATATAGAAGTCTTCTTTTTTCTTGGATTTGTTATTTTCGTCGATCGTTGCGTACCCGGAGTTCCAAAACACGATTTTTATTTTCTTGTCCGCGTCCCCGCCCGTAGAAGCGCTTTCATTCGTGCCCTTCGAGCAGGCGCCGAGCATCAGCGACAGCACTATAATTAACGAAATACTGATTACGGACCCTCTTTTTAATCTCATGGAAAGCTTCCCTCTTTCGTTAGTTGATGTCTTGAATCCAAGTATAGAAGCTTTCCGAAAGCAGATGAATGTCCGCAACCAACCATTTCGCTTATCATTTTATATCCGAAGCGGAACGGATTTATCATTTTATGCAGCCGTATTGACCGTTATTAATCCGTTTCCGTATCGGTATCCGCGTAATGCGACGGAGCGACGCCTTTGATTTTCTTGAACATTCGGGTAAACGAGCTCAGATTCAAGTATCCGAGCTTATCGGAAATTTCGGTCAGCGTCATTCCGCTGCGGATCATCGTTTCGGCTTGCTCCACCTTGGCCGCGAGAACGGCGGTGCTGAAAGAGACCCCCTTCTCCTCCTTATAAATCCTGCTGAGATAGACGGGGCTTACTTTAAGGAGCGAAGCGATGCCGTTTAGACTGATTTCCTCGAATCCATGCTCCTGAATGAACAACTCGGTGGCCTCGACGAATTTCTTTCTTTCCTGACCGTGCTTCTCTTTGGCTGTCGGGTCCTGCAAAGCCTGAATGGCATTAGCTAACAAATGAACGGCTTGCGTTAACGAAACGCAGTCGAGTAGCTCGGACCGCTGAAAATGCGCCTCGAGCGGGCGTCTTCCCGACATTTCGCCGATCTGCTTAAGTTGAAACAGGATGTCCTCCAGTACGTTGCGTACCAGTACCGGTTTGGGATACGGCGGTCCGATGGCTTGCTTCAGATCGGCGAGCACTTCTCCCGCCTGCTCGAACTGATAGCCGGACAGCTTGTTCGTAATGGACTTTTTCCACCGAAACACGGCATCGGAAAGCGAGGATTCCGGCAGCTCGCCCTGGAACAAGCGGTCATTCTCGCGATAATATTTGAGGCTGAGTAACTCGCCGGCTTTACGGTCGTACTCGATCCACTCCCGCCAGTCCGTAAACTTCGCGCTTACTCCGATGGATAGGGAATACCCCAGATATTGCGCAACGGAATCGATCAACGATTTCGGTTCGATCTCCAGACCGTTCCCGCCGTGTAACAGGACATGCCAACGGTTCTCTTGGATGTTCTCCACGAATCCGATCAGCTTGCCCCGGTAAAGCTCGACTGCCATATTATCGATCGAGCGTCCGATTTTAACGACTTCCTGCGAGGTTAAAATCGAATCGTTCGGGGAATTGTCTAAAGAAACGACCCAAGCCTGATATTGTCCTGCTTGCACGAAAGATTTGAACTCGCCCAATTTCTCGGCGAAATCTTCCGTCTCCAAGCCATTATACAAGCCATGCAGCCAATCTCTCAGCAAACCCGCTTTGCGAATGAAACGCGAGCCCGCTTCCGCTGTCTCTTGCTCCGGCTGCTCCAGAAGCCTGGATTTCATCCTGTCCGTTAACTGCTTCAAAATTCGTTGAAGCTCTTCGATTTCCATCGTCGATTTGACGATGAAATCGTGAACGCCCAGACGCAGCGATTTGCGAACCGTTTCGAAATCTTGATTGCAGGTCAAAATAATGAATTCGCCGTGGGGATTAAGAGGTTTCACCTTTTCTATAAAATCGAGCCCGTTCATTTTGGGCAGCAAAATATCCACGAGCGCGATGTCGGGCACGAACGTCTCGTACAGCTCTACGGCTTCGGCCCCATCCCTTGCTTCGCAGACGACTTCCAGCCCCATCTCGGACCAGGGGATCAGCGACTTGATTCCCATTCTGACCAGCATATCATCTTCCACGATCATGACTTTCATTCGGATACCCCTCCATGATGAACGAGATAAGGGAACGTTAGCGCGACGACAGTCCCTTTGCCGATCACGCTGCTAATCTCGATGCCGTAACGCGCGCCGTACTCCAATTGCAGACGGCGGTGCACGTTCTTTAACCCGATGCCCGACGTTTTCTCCTCGTCCTCGACTTCGCTCGGATCACTCAAAAGCATGCCGGCGAGCGAAGCTTCTTCGATGCCGACTCCGTTATCCGTCACTTCCACCCGTACCTGATCCTCTTCCAAGACGCATGACAGCTTTAATCGAGGCGTAATTCCTTCGAGATCGGCGAAGCCATGCAAGATCGCGTTCTCTACGATGGGTTGCAGCGTCAACTTAAGGATCCTCGCGCTGCGGAGCTCCCAGGGCACGTCCCATATCGTTTCGATTTGCATGAAAATACGTTTCTCTTGAAAAGCGATATAGCTTTTTACGTAGTCCATTTCTTCGCCGATCGTGCTCCAGATCGTGAGCGATTTGCTTAGCGTATAGTTAAGCATGCTGCTTAGATTGACCAGCGTTTGGGCGATAATCTTCTCCCCCTTCATTTCCGCCATCCATCGGATCGAATTGATCGAATTATGCAGGAAGTGGGGTTTGATCTGCGATAGCAGCAGATTCAATTCCAAGTTCGATTTTTCGCGCTCGTCCGATTTGATCCGCACGATTTGTTCGTTAATTCGCCCGACCATCTGTTGAATGCCCGAGAATAGGATTTCGATTTCTTCCAGGCCTTTGTATTGGAAGTGCCAGTTGACCGTCTGCCCTTGCCCGGAATCGTTAAACCGAATTTTACGGACCGTCTTGGACAAGTTCAGGATAGGCACCATTGCTTTTCTCGTAAAAATATAAAGGATAAGGGAGATAAGAAGGATGGACGCCACGGTTACGGTTAGCGTATGATTCCACAGCTGTTTCGTCGGGCTGGCCAGCAATTTTTCGGGCGTTAAGGCAATTAAATACCATTTCAGAAACGGAATATTCTGAATGGAGCAGAAGTAGCTCTGCCCGTCCCATTTGATACGGAAGCTTTCATACTCCGTTCCGTTGATCTTGGCCTTGGAAACCGCATTCCTCGATAGCTCCTGCAGTTTAGGTTCATCGTCTTCGCTCGATATGAGCAGGTCGCCGTTTTCCTGGCTGATGAAAGCAAGCGTAGAGCTATTCAGCTGGATTTTGCGCAGCAGCCCCTGAAATAAACTATCGTTCACTTCTATGTTCAAGAGTCCAAGCGCCGAGTTCCCTTGCACGATATTTTTAGTGAAATATAACGCGTTATGTCCATCGGAGAGATCGTGAAAGTTGGCACCCACATTGC
Organism: Cohnella endophytica; assembly: GCF_003628305.1. Taxonomy (GTDB): domain Bacteria; phylum Bacillota; class Bacilli; order Paenibacillales; family Paenibacillaceae; genus Cohnella; species Cohnella endophytica. The sequence continues at coordinate 275,229 of NZ_RBZM01000009.1, forward strand.
GATACATGATGTTATTGTCGTAAGGGATCCGGTCCTCCGGCCAATTGAATCCGCGCACGACTTGTTTTAACCTTTCGACTTCGGTATCGTGCAAGACGTTATTGCTGAATACTTCCTCGCGACCGTTAATGATTTGCACGTATAACGGAATTCTCAACCGATAGGCTGCGGTAAAAGATTTCAAGCGCTCTCTGACCGCCGCTTGGCTGTTACCGGAATCGTTCTTAGCCCGATTTAACAAGCTCTGCAGTTCCTGATCCTGCGACAGGGTGCGGATATAATCCTCGATGTGATTGACATAGAAGTCCAAGCTGATGGAAAGCGACTCCATGTTGCTGGAAACCGATTTATCGTACAACGCCTCGACTTGCTTTACCCCTCCTTTTCCTAACATATAGCCTTGGAAAAGCACCGGAATAATAATAATGCACATGAGGAGCAGGATAAGCGTAATCAAGTTCATTCGACGTTTCATGCGCATCCGATATCAACCACCCTCGGGCAAAAATCTGAATTCATAAAGTTAAAAAACCCTCTTCATCCCAGGGTTCTTGCACGAGCCGCGCTTGATCAGCACCGCATCGAATACGATATGTTGATTGACCGATTGTCCGGTAATGAGATCAAACAAGAGGCTCACGCTGGATAGAGCGATTTCGTTAGCGGGTTGGCTGATCGTATCAAGGGAAGGGTGGTAGTATTCGGCCATCTCTATGCCATCGAAGCCGATAATGGAAATATCGTCGGGGATGGACAATCCTGCGGTGAGAACGGCTTTGGCCGCGCCGATCGCGATGGTGTCCGCTGCCGCGAATAGGGCCGTAACGCCCCTGCCTTTGTTAAGCAATCGCCTCGTTGCGCTAAATCCGGAGCTTGCGCTGTATTCGCAGTCCTCCACCAGCTGAGGATCGTAGGGGATGGAGCTTTCCTCCAAAGCCTTAATATATCCCAGAAACCTGCGGTTACCCGTCGTCTCGTTCAGGAACGGCGATTTGGCCATAAAGGCTATGGCGGTATGTCCGAGGGAAATCAAATATTTAGTCGCCTTGTAGGCCTCCTTCAGATCGTCGATAATGACGCTGGAAAAGATCGACGGGTCGACTTCTTGAGCGGTGATCGTGGTAAGCACGCACGGAATGTTCAGCCGTCTGAATTTTTCCTCGGAATGATCGTAGGTGCCTCCCATAAAAATAATGCCGCAGAGGTTTTTTTCTTGTACCAATTGGATCGCGGCATTGATTTCATTCGTTCCGTCTTCCACGTGGTAGATCATAAAAGGATAACCTCTCAGGTCTACCTGCCGTTCGATTTCCTTAATCATATTGGAGAAAAAAGGATTCGTAATTCCCTTTACCATGAGTGCGATATTTCTGGATTGAGTAGCTTTGAGGTTGCGGGCGTTATTGTTGGGTACGTAATTATACTGTTCGACAACGCTTAGAACTTTATCCCTCGTTGCCTTGCTTACTATTCCCGTGTTGTTGATCACCCTGGACACCGTAGAAATGCCCACTCCTGCAATCCTAGCGACATCTTTAATATTCACGCTCATAGTATTCACCTCTATTGATGATAAGTTGCTATCGAAATATAGTTTGCTTATGACCGACTCATGTTAAGGAAACGTTTCCACAAAAAGCGATTCCGTTGAAATTGTCACTAGTATATCCCCCCTCTTTTCATTCCGTCAAATCCTATTTCAGACTGCCACGAGTAGATTCAGGGGTGAATGGGCACTGAATTGGGTATATTTCTTATTAAAAAGAGCCGACTCCCAATAATAGAAACAACAATAATATTTGCCCTCTCGTTTTTGTTCAACCTTCAATGGAAACGTTACCTATACGATACCGACAATCGTTTCATCCCTCACGGGATATTCTGCATACAAAAAAACACCCATAACCTTAACACCTTTTTGCAAAGTGTTCCGACTATGGGTGCCACAGGACTAACCCTTTAATCCGACATTCTACTTTTTCAAGAATTCGTCAATTTGCCGCTGCTTCTCCGCGATGATCTTGTCTACTCCCGCTTTCTTCAGCTTGGCGAGGAACTCCGCATATCTGGACTCGAGTTGCGCGCTCGTACCCGCTCCGCTCTCCAGCACCTTGCGATATTCGGTAACGACGGCTCCCACCTTGGAGATCTCGGACTTCACAGCGTCCGGGTTGAACTCGAAACCGGCGATGACGGACTTCACGAAGTTGTTCGGATCCGTAATGTAGGCAATCGACGCTTTGTCGGTATCGGTAGCAGTCGCCGGAATTCTGGCGTTTTTCCAAGGCGTTACCATCCACCATTCGTTCTGGAATACCTTCGTCCGATCCAATCCATCCGGATATTTGAACTGGTTGTCGCCGACCGCGACGAAATCCTGGCCTTCGATCCCGTACAAATAGGTATCGCGAATATCTTTATCGGCATAGATCAGGTTCAGGAACATAAGTACTCGCTCCGGATTGTTGGAAGATGGAGAGAGGACGGTAAAATTGCCTGCCTTGAACGAGCTTACCATCTTCGTCCCTTGCTCCAAGAATACCTGCTCGAATCGCGCGCCCGGTTCGATCTTGGAGATTGCCGCCGTGCGGTCGCCCAAGTTGCCTTCCGAAGGATTCCCGATCCCGCCGATCGTCTTGGCATCCGTATTGGCATCGGTCGCCACCGTCGACTTGCTGAACAAGGAGTCCTTGTCGATCAACCCGCCGTTGTACCCTTTGTTCGCGTAAGTAAGCACGCTTTTGTAATAATCGGTTTCGAATTGGTTAATGACTTTGGGTTCATTGTTCAGAAGCATCCCCGGCGAATTAAAATCGTTGCTGGGAACGTATTCCCTTTGCATCCCAAGGAACGCCAGAGCTTGATAGTTACCCGTGAATTCCCCGTTCAACTTGCCAACGCGGGACTTATCCTCCCCCACGACCTTAAACGCAAAGTTCTGCACGTCTTCCTTAGTCTTGAACATATCCGGCGTATAGCCGTATTTCTCGGCGATGTCGGCACGGTAGATGTACGCCATCGGATATTCAAGCGGGCCCGGTACCGGGATCCCGTATATTTTGCCATTGTAGCGGTTCGTATCGACGTAAGCGGCGGTCAAGCCATTGTATAGATCCGGTGCGTTCTTCTCGAATAGATCGGAAATATCAAGAGCTCCGCCCTTCGTAAGCACTTGCGCGTAGTTCTGCCACCAACCGTCATAGTAAAAATCGAACTCTTCTCCCGCGGCTAGCTTCACGAGAATCTGATCCTTGTAGCTGTCCCATGGGATGTACTGGATGTCCAGCGTCGCCTGAATTTTCTCGGTCAGTTTTTCGTTCAATACTTTCATAACCTCGTCGTAATGCTGCGGCTTATCTCCCGGTAAGAGTAATTTCAAGCTGACCTGGTTTAGTTTCTGCGGCGAAGGCTCTTTGGAATTGTCCCCGGATACGGAAGTATCGGCGCTGTTAGCCGCGCTCGGCTCCGGACTGACAGCAGGCGGGGATGAGCTTCCCGCATTGTTGCCTTTACCGTTCGAACAACCTACCGTTACGAGAATGACCGCAAGCAGGAATAGTGCCGACTTGAAGAAAACTTTCTTCATCTTTTCATGACCTCCCAATTTAATATGCTATACCGAAATACGGTGAATAGCTAGATTCAGCCTTTAACGCTTCCGATCGTCAGCCCTTTTACGAAATACTTCTGGATGTACGGATATACAAGGAAAATCGGGCCGATCGAGATTATCGTCGTCGCCATCTGGACCCCATTAGCAGGCACCTGGATGAATTTCGAAGTATCGACCTGACTGGAAATATAGGTCAGGTTGGAGATCATTTTTTTGAGCAGCAGCTGTACGGGCATAAGCTTGTCGGATTCGATGAAGTTTAAGGAAAGCCACCAATCGTTCCAATACGCCAAAGCGTAAAATAAGCCGATCGTAGCGAGTCCCGGGGTCGAGAGCGGAATGACGATGTTCAGAAAAGAGCGGAAATGGCCTGCGCCGTCTATCCTGGCCGATTCGACGATCTCCCGCGGAATCGTCTCGAAGAAGCTTTTGAGCACGAACATATTAAACGGGTTTACGAGATAGGGGACGATGAGCACCCATAACGTATCCTTGAGGTGCAAATACTTGGTGATGAGGATGTACCAAGGAACGAGCCCGCCGCTGAACAACATCGTAATGAGAACGTAGCCCAGAATGAGACTACGGAACTTCATTTCGCGCTGCGACAGCGGATAGGCAAGCAGGCTCGTCACGAGAAGAGCCGATAACGTGCCGATCACCGTAACGGTAACGCTGACCAGGAACGATTGCATGACTGAGTTCAATTGGAACACCGTCTCGTAAGAATAAAGCGTAAACTGTTTAGGGATGAGCGCGAAGCCGGCCTCCTTCAAGTTCTGTTCCGCTTCGAACGAGCTGCCCAGCACGATGAGGAAAGGCACTAAGCATGCGATGCCGATGACGGAGAAGAAAAGATAGTTAATAGAATTGAACAACCGGTAGCTGACGGATTTGTGCTCGACCATATAGCCGCTCCTTCCATGCGAATCAATACAGAACGCCTTTTTTCTCATCGCTGAGCTTTTTGGATATCCAGTTGGCCAGCACGACCATGAGAAATCCCATGAGCGATTGGTAGAGTCCTACCGCGGATGTCATTCCGATATCGCCATAGGTTCTGAGCGAACGGAATACGTAAGTATCGATGACGTCCGTCGTCGGGTACAGCTGGCCGTTATCTCCGACTAGCGCATAGATCATCCCGAAATCCCCGTAGAAAATCCGACCGACCGCAAGAATTAGCAAAATCAAAACGGTAGGCCTAAGCTGAGGAAGAAGAATTCGAATGATCTGCTGAAATCGGCTAGCACCATCTATACGCGCCGCTTCATAATACTCGGGATTGATGCCCGTTATTGCGGCTAGGTAAATAACGAGACCGTATCCGGTCGACTTCCATAAGTAGACGACGACAAGAATCGCGGGCCATAACCCCGGGCTGTTCATGAACTCTACCCTATCGAGGCCGATCGCGCTTAGCAGCTGGTTGATGATTCCTCTCTCCGAGGAGAGGAACGTTCCCAAGAACAGCGAAACGACGATCCAAGAAATGAAGTACGGGAAAAAGATGAACGTCTGGAAAATCCGCGCGCTAACCTTGCTGCGAATCTCGTTCAATAAGACGGCGGTAACGACTGCGGCTAGCGTTCCGAATACAATGAACAGGAAATTCAGGAACAACGTATTAAAAGTGATGCGGTACAAGTCGGGCGAAGTGAAGAAAAATTCAAAGTTGTCGAAACCCGCCCACGGGCTACCGAATATCCCCCCGGCGAAGTTGTAATTCTTGAACGCGAGAATGACTCCGAACATAGGCAAATAACTGAAGATGAAGAAGAATAGGATTCCGGGTAACGCCATCAGATACAGCGTGCCCTGTCCGGGCAACAAAGATTTAGCCGTCCGGGCTCGTGTCTTAGCATTCATACGATAGTGGTGGTCTCCCCTCGTCGATATTGCTTGATCGCTCCTTCATTCTGGCTCACGGCAAGCCGTCAAAACTACTTCGAAATCCGATTATCACTCAGAAATACAACTATAAAGAAGATATTACAGTCCGCCCCGCGATTCTGAGTCCTATTAAACGGCAAAAAAAAGAACGCGGCGTCTACCCGAGTTCTAGTTTTTATTCTTCCGATATTCCCTGCCGTGCCGAGGTTTCCGATTGACCATGAAGCTTACGGTAAGCATTCGGAGTCATGCCGAATGCTTTCTTGAATACGAAGTAAAAATAATTGCTGGAGCTGAATCCGGAGAGCCCGGCAATATCGTTAATGAGCAGCTCGGATCGTTCGATGAGCTCAATGGCTTTCTGGAGCCGCATGCGGTTAATGTATTCATGAACGGAATAAGACAGGTTGTCGTTAAAAAGCTTGTTCAGATAGCTGACCGAATAGCGCAGCCGGTCTGCCACGTCCGTCACCGAGAAGTCTACTCGGGAATAATTTTCTTCGATATACTTAACTCCCTTATCGATCGTTCCCATACTCTTCGCGTTCCTGCCCTTTTCTTCTTTGTCCGCCGTTGCCTGAACGAGAAGCTGCGAGATCCATTCTCCCATCTCCTGCTTCGTCTCTAACTTGAACAGCTCATTGAAGATTTCGTCGTAGCCCATCGTTGAAAGCGGGGTGGACTTAGACGGCATCGCATGAATCAACTTCATGATATTGAGAATGACTTGGGTCAATATCGCGAACAGATCTTGGCTAGGGTTCCGGTCCATCGTAACGAGAAGGGCCTCTACCGCTTCCTTCATTTTCTGTTGTCTGCCTAGTTTAAGTTCGTCGAAGATCGCCTTTTCCCGATCATAAGGATATTCGTTCTTCGTATGGCGAAACAGCTCCTCATGCATGAACAACGAACCCGACCCGCGGAAAATCCGGTAATGCGTCGCCGACAGCGCTCCTTCGTAAGAAAACGCAGCTTCGGCTAGCGATTCTATAGGGGCGCCTAATCCTAGCGTAACGCTCAGCTTCAAGTAATCCTTTATATTGCGTTGCACTTCTTGAGCGATAAGCATTAAAGCTTCTTCATTTAGCGCCGAGCTATCGAGGATAACCGCGATATGATCCGAACCGATATCGACGGAGATCGACCTGCAGTGCTCCGCTAGAGTTTCCTCCGCAATATTGCGCATGGCATAACGAATGAGATAGCAGCCTTCATTGTCGTATCGATCCACGAACATCCTGTATTGATCGATACGGATAATAAGGACACAAAGGCGCTCGGCATCGATCAATTCAATATTATGGTCCTTCACCCAGCTGCGGAAACCGATTCTGCTCTCTTCGTAACCGAGCAACAGGCTTCGGAGGAACTGGTCCCTCAGCAACAATTTAGTCCTTGCCGATACTTGCTCGAGCGACTCATTGTCTTGGATAACCTTAGCGAATACTCTCTTAATCGTTTCGATATCTCCGTCGTTGAAAGGATCGGCCGTCCCTTTGCCCTGCTTTCTGGCGAATTGGGTCAGCGAGCGTATAGGGAAGTATATTTTCCTGGATATCAACACGGAGACGATCAAGCTTACGAAGATTAGAAAAATGCTGCTTAGCATCGTAATATCGCGAATCTGAATCAAACTGCGAAATAGCGTCGAGTACGGGTACACGCTGACGTAGATAAAGCCCGTGCTCTCGAGGTTCGTTTTCTGGAAAGCGATGACGTACTTCTCGTTGTCGATCGACTTGATGAAGGTGCCGCTTGGCTTATGAGCGTTCTGGATATCGGAATAATATCGGAACCTCGACATCATATCCTTTAAACCGTCCGATTTAGGATCGGTTACGAATTGTCCGTCTTCTTGGACAATGAACATCCGATTGATCGGGTCGCTGGCCATCTCCGTCATCAGATTCTGGAGCTGACCATCGTCGATATTGATGATCATGGCGCCTTGCATACGATTCGTGCTTGAAGAGGGCTCCGTCACGATCAACGATAACGTCGGAGTCCCTCTTGGTTTGGTCGGTATCGAGTGGCGCAGCAAGTAAGGAATCTTAGGAGAGCGGTATTTGAAATTTTGCAAGACGCCGGTCATCTCGGTGTCCGGAAAGTCTTCGATCTTCTTATTGGGATAGGCCGTCGAAACCACGACGTCAAGCTGCATGTTGTAGAGATAGATGGAATGAACGATGGGATTGGTCTGGAGAAAACGGTTCAGGCGGGTGACCAGCTTATGTTGATCGTACACGTCGAGCACATCGTCAGAGAATAAAGCGGAGTAGATGCTATCGTCGTAATAGAGGTCGAACACGCCTTTAATCGTGGAAGTATAGACGTAATTGGACACATTCTGGGTCTGGGAGAGCAGCTTATGGGAGAGCCGATCTATCTCCTGCTTCATCATCTGGTCGGATTTTAAATAATAGAACCCGAATACGATAAAGATGTTAAGAATATTGAGAATGATGAAGGACAACAGAAGCTTTACGTAAGTATTCTTCCGGTAAGAAAAGGAAGCCGAACGCAACCAAGCTAAAGGTACCTTCATCCGCGTTCTGCCTCCCCATATCGATGCAATCCATTCTATAGCTATTATAATCCGGAATTACCAGCTTTCAATGCCTAGTAATCTGCGCCTGAGTTGGCAGGATGCATTAGAAGGAAATGCAATCAACGAGGCTGTCTCAAGTAAACATTAGTAGACAGCCTCGCCTCCCTCGTAGGGTTAGTTATTGATCCAATAGTTCAGGTTATAGCCACCCGTATCTGTGTACAGGCGAATCGTGTGATTCCCCGCGGACAGCGTATAAACTCCTCCGTCTACGGTCTGCCAGGACTGCCAGCCGCCCGTGTTCGGAAGATTGATCCACGCTTGGGCGACTCCGTCGATCTCGAACCGGATTCTTTCGCCCGCGTTCGGAGTTGCGATCCTCAGTCTTAGGTGAGTGCTGCCTTGGATCGGAACCTCCTTCCACTCCAGCCATTCGCTCGGTTCGATCCAACCGACGTTCCAGCCTCCGCCTGAATCGGTAGTTACTTGAATATCCAGGTTCCCGTCCCGATAGACGCCGCCGGTGTTGCCAGTCGTCGTATCGTTGTAAGCGTCGGCAGCTTCGGCTTCCATCCGAACGTTGAATAAGGTCGGATGCGATGTGTATCTTCTCAGAATGTTAAGCCGCTGGCTAAGATAATCGTAATGTGTAACGGTATAGCCGCCTTCCTTCACCCGCCACATCGAACAATTCTCTTCCCAGTCCGAGTAGCCCTCCGCTAGCGTGACAAATGCGCCGCTTCCGACGGTATTGTTTAACGAGGTAATGAAGTTCTGGCCATGATTCGGATCGGTGTACTGGTTCTCGTTCGGTTTCTCGAAGCTTGGAGCGACGACGCCGAAGTTGCGTCCTCCGAAGTTAGTAAGCGACCAAGTCGGGCTGTTTCCGTTGAACCAGCTATGCACGCCGTCGATTGCCGACGTCACCGTCGGGTCTTTGGACAACCAGGATTGATCTACGATAATGAACGGATTTACCCCGAACTCGGCTTGTGCACGGGAGCGGACATACTCCAGCAGTTTCCTTGCGTTGCCGTTACCTTGATTCGTAAACCAAGCATCGGCGAGCGACCACAAGTAGATGACGGGACGATCGTCGAGCTTAAATCTCATGCTGTCGGGAACGGTCTGGAAGTATACCCGATAGTTGCGATCCCATACATACGCATAGCCGCCCTCGCCAGTACCGTTCGCATCCCCGATATCGAACTTGGGCCGATTGTTGTTGTCGCCATATTTGTTCACGTTTTTCTTCTGCCACCAGGTCGCCGGATTGTCGTCCAGAATGCTAATCTTCAGATTGGAGCCCCGGCGCGTAATGGCCGCGACAAGATCCGCGAGCTTGCGCGTATCCCCGGCCGCGTTGGCCGCCGTTCGCTCGGCATTAAGCGGATCGGGCAAGTAGCCCCGTACGGTCGGGGCTATGAAGTCGACTCCGGCAGTCGTTAGTTCTTCGACATAATTGTCCCAGAATAGTGCTTCATTGGAGGTTGCTTTGAATAACGGCTGGTTATACACGATGTTGGTCGGATTCTCGGAATACGGACCGCCCGTAAGCGTCGCCTTGGAAAACCCGAACGTGACCCCCACGTAACCTCCGCGTGTCCCATTGACGGGATTGACGAGCATATCGAACTTCTCCCATACTCCGATGGTGCTGGCTCTTGCCTTCAACGCTGCGGCTCCGGCATTGTCCGCCGATACGTACAGGTTGTTGACGCTTGCCTTCAATACTGCACGACCGTCAGTCGCCGTCTCGATCGTGAACTTCTCCCAGGGGCCGATCGCCGTAGCCCGGGCGATGAGCGGGTCGACGCCCGCGGATTCCGCGGTAACGTACTTATTATTAATGACCGCCTTTAATGCGATCGTTCCGCCCCCCGCATCCACGACCACGAACTTCTCTTGGTCCGTTATGGAGTTCTTGTTCGCGATTAGCGAGTTCGCGCCTCCGTTGTCAGCCGAAACAAACTTCCCGTTGACGTACGATTTGAGCGCAATCGTATCGCCGGGCGCCACCGCATGCGCGACGTTCGACTGCCCTCCGTAAAATACGTTCATGCCGAATACCAAGCTTGCTACCAACAATCCTTGTAACCATTTGCTCTTCATCTCCGCCGTCTCCTCCTCCATTCGAATTGGATAACTCGTATTGCGAATGACGCCGTTAACCATCACCCCCTTAAGTCATGAATAATTCCGTCCTTGGGCGGCACGATTAAAGTCTCCCAGTCGCCATCTTCGGATTGAAAACGAATCGTTCCCGGTTGCTCGCCGTGATTAACTGCCGCTAAGTAACGTCCATGCTCCGCCGCAAACAGCCGATAGACAAGACGATCGCTTATCCGTTCGACGCGAAAGCCCGGATAGGCGCGGTCGGAGAAGTTCGCCGCTATGAAGGTTCTCGCGCCCGGGTCCTCGAATCTCGATACGGCGACGGACGGCAACGTGCCTACCCATACGACCTCGCCTTCGCCATGCCTCGTCCGGCAGACTGCGGGAGATCCGTCGGCATAATGTCCCGTCACTTCGATCCGTTCTGCAGTCCCCATCATCTCTTGTCGATAACGGGCTCCCGTCGCTGCACGGATCGTCTCATGGGCATCCGTCCACTCCCAATCGACCCGATCCTCAATAGAAACTTCCAGCGCTTCCAATCCGAACAGTTCATGCACGAGAGAGCGCCCGCGAATGGTGCCTTGCTCGTCGTACATGCCCGCGCATGCCTCCAACACTAACGTTCCTCCGCTTGCCGCAAACCGGGCGAGCTCCTCCGTCTCCTCCAAGCTTAACGAGAAAGAAGCCGAAACATACAAGGTGTTAAGACCCTCGCTAGCCGCCGTTGCCAAATGATCGCCATGAATGAATCGTACGGGAATGCCTGCTGCGTATGCCGACCTGTATACGCCATAGAGACCTTGCGCATACAGCTTCTCGCCCCTTCCCGCAGCGAAAGCGAATAAGTCCGCGTTCCGCGAAACGTATATTCCGTTAGCCGGAACTAACCGCGCCGCCCCATGGAAACCTTTCTCGGCCAGAAGCTTCTTCGCGATTTCCCCGGCGGCCAGCGTTCTCTCCGACGGTCCGCCGTCCAGCGCGGTCAGCCCGAAACCCGGCGACTCGAGACCGGACGGCTCGGGACGCCACTGCCAATAGAGGACGCCCTTGGCGCCGCCCGCGATCGCGTTCCAATTCCACAGCCTAATCTCTTCGGGCAAGGCGACCGGATTGCCCTCGATTCCCCACAGGCCGCCTCCGGACTGAAGTTCGGTCTGCCAGAACGGCTTGCCCTCCGAGGCTGCCGCGACAAGCTCCACGTTCATCAGATGCTGAACGTAATCGTTGCCCATAAGCCATTTCGGGAAACTCGTTAACCCGAAGTGTTCAACGCGGTCCGCCAAGAGGAATTCGTCCGACAGCGTCTGTCCGAGGCCGCCTTCGCCGCATTGGCCCAAGTACCCGCTAAAGGGAACGTGCGTCATCGCGATTTTACCCGGCGCGGCCTCCTTCACGGCTCTTACCCGCGAAGAGAGCCAATCGGCATGATTCTCTACCCAGAACCGGCGCCAGTCGATCATGTCCGGATAAGTCCCGAAACGAATCGGGGCCTTCATGTCTTCCCACTCCGCATAAGCTCGGTGCCAGGAGACGTTCACCGTCTCGATCGTGCCATACTTGCGCTTCATCCACTCCGCGAACTTCCCGCGGGAATAGTCGCAATAACAGAACAATTGATCGGGATAATCGAAAGCCGGATCGATATGCGGTTCGTTCCAAACATCGAAGCCGATCACGGCTTCCTCGTCCGCGTATCTTCCCGCTACCGTCGCTAGAAATCCGTTAGCAAGAGTTTCGACATCCGGTTTATCTCTACATAGTCCCGGCCAACCGCCCGAAGGAATATTGGCCGCCCCGCTGAAACCAAGACGCTGTCCATCATGGCTACAGTAACGAGCATCCGGGTGAAGGCGTTCCAGCCAATAAGGCGCTCCTTCCGGAATGAGATTCAACACGACCTTCAAGCCGATCGAACGGCATTTGTAAACGAGTTGATCGAGATCCCCGAAATAAAACTCTCCCGGCTTGCGCTCGATCCATGACCACACCGCCCAAAGCTTAACGATGTTAAATCCGGTATCGGCGATAAGCCTAAGGTCCTTATCCCAATCGGAAGAACCGGGAAACGGAGGACGATAATATTGCGTGCCGAAAAACATGGGATAACCTCCTAGTTGTCAGTGCAGAAAACCGGATTAGCCTTTAACCGCGCCCCCGGTCGTCCCTTCCGCCAAATACTTCTGGATGAAAAAGCCGACCACGATGATCGGGACCATCGTAATCGTGGCAGCCGCGCTGCTCTTGCCCCAATCGACGGAGACGGATCCCACGAACCTTGAGATGCCGACCGGCAGCGTATACGTGTCCATGTTCGTTAACTGCATCGCGAAGACGAGCTCGTTCCATGAATATTGCATCGAGAGAATAACCGCCGCGGTAACTCCGGGCAGGATGATCGGCAAGATGATCTTGCGAAAAGCTTGCATCTTCGTGCATCCGTCGATGAGCGCGGACTGCTCGAGATCTTTGGGAACGTCCTTCAGGAAGCTGATCGCCAGCCAAACGATAAAAGGAAGATTAACCGCCGTATGGGCGAGAATCGGACCGACATACGTTCCTAACATTCCAACGGAATGCAGCAATACGAACATCGGCAGCAGCATCGTAACGGCCGGAACGAGCTTGCCTAGCATGAAGAAGTTCGTAAATGCTCTCGACCTTCTCATCTCGAAGGAGGTAAGTCCGTAAGCGCACAGCGTTCCTAAAGCGACGGCGAGGAAGGAAGACGTAACGGCCACCAAGCCGCTGTTCATGAAATATCTGCCGAAATCCCCGTTCGAGAACGCCTTCGAGTAATTGTTGAAGGTCGGGTGAAACATCCACTTGACCGGCACGGTGAAGATGTCCTTCTGTCCTTTGAACGAAGTCATGACGACCATCCAGATGGGAATGACCGTCCATAAGCCGAACAAAGCGAGAACGACGGCTTTGAGTAAATTCCGGGAGCTCTTGCCCAGCATGGTAGTGTTCCTCCTTAGTCCCGGGTCATGAACGCCGACCGCTTCACAAGCGGCGCGAACAGCAGGATCAGGACGAGCATCGTAATGAGCGAGATCGCCATCGCGTAGCCCATCTCGTATTGCTCAAAACCTTTTTTGAACGCGAAGATGCTAAGCGACATCGTCGAATTCGCGGGCCCTCCGTTCGTCAGCGCATAGATGATGTCGAACACCCGGAATGCGTCCGTTCCCCGGATAAGCGTTACGAGCACAATTACCTTGCCGATCATCGGAAGCGTGATTCTGAACAACGTTCGCAAGAAACCGGCGCCATCGATGCGGCTCGCCTCGTATACCTCGTGCGGGATCGTCGATAAGCCTGAGGTCACGACCAGCAAGATGAAGGGCGTCGTCTGCCACACGTCGGCGACGATAATGCTGAACAGCGCGGAAGCCGGCTTAGCCAGTCCGCCGAATTCATTCGCCAAGCCGAGTTGCCCCAGCCATTGGTAGACGAGTCCGAAGGTAGGGTCGTACAGGTAACGCCAGATAAGGCCGATGATGATCGGCGATATCAAGAGCGGCATGGAGTAGATGGCGCGCAGCAGCTTGGACAAGCGTTTGGGCACGTCGGCCAGAAGAACCGCAATGCCGATACCGAGCCCTAGCTCCAAAGCGAGCGCGACGAAAGTGAACAAGAGAGTCGTCACCAACGAATGGAGAGCGACGTCGTCTTGGAAAAAAGCGATATAGTAATGCAGTCCGACGAAATCGCCGGATGCTTCTCGGCCGATTTGAAAGTCGAAGAGGCTCATGACGATCGCGTAGCCCAGCGGCACGATCATGGCGAGCACGACGACCGCTACGGCAGGCAGAACAAGGAATCCAGCCAGATATGATCGGTTCGATCGGGTCATCGGGAGATCACCTCCCCTTTCTCGATGTCGGTATGGAAACAACGGCACAAGCGGCGAGGAGATGACTCATCCGCCGCTTATGCCGGTTAGCGATTCGGGTTATGCGATCGGTATTCGGGAGCTATTTAAATACCGAAGCGAGCTCTTGTTGCGCCTTCTCCAGGGCGGCTTTCGGCTCCGCATTGCCGACGGCTATCGCGGATAACGCAGTCTGCAAAGCCTCCATAAGCTTCGGCGCGTCCGCGGTCAGCGGCTGCGTATCGGCTTGCTTCAGCGATTCCCCGACCGCCGGGAAGAACGGGAATTGCTTCACGAGGTCCGCATCGGTGAAGAGGGATTGACGAGCGGCGATCTGGCCGTCCTTCAAGCTCATTTGTTTCTCGGTCGACTTGCTGGTGAGCCATGCCGCCAACCGGTAAGCTTCCTCCGGATGCTTGCTGTCCGCCGTAACGCACCAGTTCCATACCGACAACGTCCCGAAAGCTTGCTTGCCGTAAGGAATCGGCGCATAACCGATTTTGCCGGCCACGGAGGAATTCGCCTTGTCTTCCAATTGTCCGGCAAGACCGGATATCGTGAATCCGATCGGCGCCTGTCCGGCTTGAACCGCTTTGTTCACCTCGTCGAAATGCCAGTTCGCGCTGCCGTTCATCGATTCCGCCGACAAGTCCTTCCAGAATGCCGCCGCTTCCACGTTCGCGGGGTTAGTCAGGTCCAGCTTGCCATCGGCGTTGAAGTAATTCCCGTTATTCGATCGAACCAACGAAGAGAAAATATCGACCGCGGCTTGCCCCTGCTTGGCGGGAAGCGCGATTCCGGTCCCTTTGTCGTGAAAATGCTTGGCGACCGCCAGCGTCTCCGACCAAGTCTTCGGAGCCGTTAACCCTTCCTCGGCCAACATGTCGTTGTTGTACACCATGATCGGGAGCTGAATGAAGGTCGGAAGTCCGTACAGTTTGCCGTCGTTCTTCAGAATGTTGATCAAGTTGGGATTGTAGTCGTTAAAATCGAAATCAGCCGGATTCAAGGCGTCGTTGCTCACGTAGTCGTCGATCGGATGCAGATAACCCGCTTTGATATATTCCGGAATCCAGATTTCCTGCGCCCAGACGAGATCGTACTCTCCGGTTTTCGTCGACATGTTCAACATTTGCTTCTGCTGAAGCTGCCCGTAGTCCACGTCGTCCATTTTGACCGTAATTCCCGTCTCCCTCTCGAATTGCTTCAGTAGCTCCTTCTGATCGTCTGCATGAGGACCTGCCCAACGGGAAATGGTTAACGTCGTTTTCTTCCCGCCCGAGGACGACTTGCCGTTATCGTTATTGGAACTACATGCTGAGATTACGCCTACTATTAGGGCTAAAGCCAAGGCCAACCGAAGATTGCGGATTCTCATCTTGTATATCCTCCCCTTATTTGGCTTGCTCTTCGTGCTTATCCAACCTCGATCCATCTTCTCTCTCTCGCGGAGACGTATCCGGCCTCCGTCACTTGCGCGACGTGCAGACCGTCCCGGAAATTCGCGCGGAACGGCCGATCATGCCTAAGGCAAGCAATGATGTCGGTCACTTCCCGCTTGTAGTGCTGGGCATGCGTCGGCCAGCTCTGGTAATCGTGGGGTTCCGCCGCTTTCGGCTTGATATGGGGCTCGAACCAGCTTCCGTTCGCCTGACCCCCCAGGAATTCGGAATACACTTGCAACTTAGGATGTTTGCTCGTCAGTTCCAGCGAGATCGTACCTTCGGTGCCGTACAACTCGAGCGTGTTGCGCATTCCGACGTCGATATGCATGCTCCACAGCGTATTGAGCGTTCCTAATGCGCCGCTTGCGAATTGCAATGCCGTTACCGCGTTGTCCTCCACTTGCAGCATCGGCTTGTCGTTGTTCGCGGTCATGCTGGACACCGCCGCGATATCGCCGGCGTACCAGCGCAGCAGGTCGATGGCATGCGCTCCTTCGTCGATGAAAGCCCCTCCTCCGCCGCGAACCGGGTCGACCATCCAGTCGACCATATAGTCCGGGCAGCCGATCTCTGCGATTCCGGCTAGCCCGATGACCGCCCTAAGCCCGATCATCCGGCCGATTAATCCGCTCTCGATCACCTCCTTCGCGCGCTCGGCCTCGGGAATGAAACGGCTGCAGAAGCCGAGCGTATTCCGGAGACCCGCCCGTTCGACCGACTCGGTCATCAGCAACGCATCCGCGGCGCTTGTCGCCATCGGCTTCTCGCAGAAAAGATTTTTGCCCGCGGCTACCGTCTCGAGCACCATTTCCTTATGCGCGTCGTTCGCGGAATGAATGAAGACGAAATCGATGTCTTTGCGTTCGAGCAGCTTTCTGTAATCCTCGTAACATTCTCCGCCGTAACGGGAGGCAGCTTGATGCGCCAAAACCGGTTTATCGTCGGACACCGCCACGATCTGAACGTCCGTCATCTCGCTAAGCGCCTTCGAACGAAAATCCGCGTGCACGTGTTCGTAGCCGATCATGCCTATTTTTAACTTCGTCATAGGTTGTTCCTCCTTCGTCTAAATCGTAAGTTGAACGGGTAATCCGGACTCCACCGAACGGTAAGCCGCATCGACCCATTGCATGATCTCGTAGCCGTGCGCTCCGGTGGACCGACAGCTTACCGCGTCATTCAAAAGGCAATCCCGGAAGTGGGTCATCATGTTCAGATGGCCGTCCTTCACGAAATGATCGTCGACCGAATGCAACTGGGATGCCGTCGCTCCTCCTTCCACGGAGCTTCCGATCACCGAGCGTATCGGATGGCTGTAGAGCAAGTCGACTAACGCATGCCCTTTCGTACCGAATACCTCGAACCGAGAATCGTAACCGCCCGCCAACGACCAGCTATCCTCCGTCTGTCCGATCGAGCCGTCTTCGTATCGGATGACGATGACCGACGTATCCTCCGCTTTCTGCGGGTGGACGAACGTTCCGGCTTCCGCGTGGATCTTGACCGCTCGCTTGCCGCCGGCCATCCATTGCAGGAAAGACAATCCGTGCACGGCCATGTCGATGATGGAGCCGCCACCCGCCCGCTCGGGGTCCGAGAACCAGGAAGCATGAAGCGATCCGATGCCTTCGCAAGCTTTGAAGCGGAACAACGATCCGTAGAGGCCCGAGTCGATCAGTCCCTTGAGCTTATCCAGCGCGGGGATAAACGGGACGTTCTCCGCGTAATACAGCTTGCAACCGCGTTTGTCCGCTTCATTGACCATTCGGTACGCATCCTCTACCGTCGTCGCCAGCGGTTTGATGCAGATGACGTCTTTGCCTTCGGCGAAAGCCGAAATCGCGATGTCCGCGTGAAGGTGGTTCGGCGTGCAAATATCGACGACCCCGACGTTAGGATTCCGAATCAATTCCATGTAACTCTGGTGAACCGCTGGAATGCCATATTGTTCGGCCACCGCGTAGGCGTTCGCTATATTACCGGACGCAACCGCTTTCAGTTCAAAACCGTCTATCGATGCGAACGCGGGCAAATGCGTCATTTTCGACCAGAAACCCGTTCCTACCACTCCTACTCCTATCATGCGTGCATTCCCTCCCTATACTTTCAGCGGCTGGGACGAGCGCATGGACCGATCCGCGAGCACCGCGAGCTTTTGCGCTTCGACCGCATCGGATCCCGTCGCCGAAGGCCCGACGCGCCCGAGAATGCTGTGGGTGAAATGCCGCGCTTCCTGCTGGTAACCGAACTTCCAGAGGACGCCGAGATTGTTCCACCCCTCCGCAGACGAAGGGTTCTCATTGTTTTTCTTAATAAACGCCCGCCCGCCTTGCGCCTCCATCAGATCGATAAAGAAGGAGCCTTTAGTGCCGTAAATCTCTAGCGTCTTGTCTCCATACCCGCTAGACCAGCTGCCGTAAATGCTTCCCATCGCTCCGTTCTTGAACTTCAGCGAGCACATGATATTGTCCGGCGTTCCGTGCTTGCGGGCGCCTTCGAAGACGTAGGCTCCACCGTCTGCATAGATCGTCTCGACTTCCCCCGCGTACCAGCGGTACAGATCGAAAGTGTGGATGATCGTATCGATGAGAATGCCTCCCCCCTGCGTTGGGTCATAGAACCAATCCGCAGTCGGCTCCCAGCCGAACACGGCCGAGCGGATCGCGATGATGTCGCCGATCTCGCCGCTATCGAGACGTTCCTTCACCTCGACGAACGGAGGGGTAAACCGGATCATGAAGCCGACCTGCAGTATGACGCCGTTACGGGTAGCCGCTTCGTTCATGCGCTCGCATTGTTCGAGGGTAAGCGCCATCGGCTTCTGGCAGAAAATGTGCTTGCCCGCGTTCGCCGCGTCGATCACGATCTGCTCGTGCAGGAACGTCGGCGTGCAGACGAGCACGGCATCGATCTCTTCGGAGGCCAGCATCGCTTCGTAACTGTCGAACACGTGCGGGATATCGTATTTGCTCGCTAGGTGTTCCGAGGAAGCTCTCACGACATCGAAGACGCCTTGAAGTTTCGACTCGGGAACATGCGAGTGGGCTTGCGCCATGACGTGGGAAATTCTCCCGGCTCCGATGACGCCGATTCGTACTTGATTCATCGCGACTTTCCTCCCGTTAGTTAGAGTTGATTGGAATGAGGGCACCTTCGTCGGACGAACGGTATGCGCCTTCGATAACTCTTAGCGCCTTAAGACCGTCGTGACCCCCGACCGACACCGGTTTGTTGCCTTGGACGACCTCGACGAAATCCAACAGGCATTCCTTATAACAGATTTCGTACCGATCGTCTCCTTGCCAGTCGAAGTACTCTCGGCCATTGATTCCGTTGCCGGACACTTCTAACTGGGGGCTTTTTTGATAATGGATTTGAATTTCCCCCTCGGTGCCGACGATGAGACATTCTTCTTGGCTGATCATCGGCGCGTACCAACCCGGGGCATGCCAGGTGCTCTCGATCGTAACGATTTCCCCTTGATCCATCGCCACGACACATACGCCATAGTCGTCGACTTCAAGCTCGCGATGCTTCAGCTTGGCGACTTGGCCGAACACGCTCACCGGCTCGCTGCCGAGCAAGTATCGCATAATGTCCGCGTAATGGATGCCATGATCGTTAAAGCCTCCATAACCTCCGCGCTTCGGCTCGACGTACCAGCCCGGCTCCTTCGTATCCGGGGAATCGGTGATGAAGTACAACGGACAACGGATCGAGATTTTCATCGTAAGCGGTTTGCCGATAACGCCCTGCTCGATCAATTTGCGGGCTTTGACGTAGGGAGGCAGATAACGGATCAAGTACGCCATCATGAAAATCACGTTCGCTTCTTCCGCGGCCCGGACCATGCGTTCGGCTTGAGCGACCGTAATAGAGATAGGCTTATCCAGGAGAATATGCTTCCCGTGTTTAGCGCACAGCAGTACGTCTTCCTCGTGCGACCCCGTATCGCTCATGACGAGTACGGCGTCGACGGTCGGGTCGGCGAATAGCGCATCCTTCGAAGAATAGGTTTGCGTAAGTCCGTATTTGGCGGAGAACTGTTCCGCTTGGAGCGTTCGTTCGTCGTATACGCCCGCCCACTCGATACCGGGAACCGTACCTTGCGAAATGTAATGAGCCATCGGATAAATATGGTAATGGTTGTGTAAGCCTAGAACGGCTACGCGGATAGTCGCTGAGTTCAATCGGTTTCCTCCTTTTCATTGGCAAACATGAATAATAATCGAAGTAACGTTAATTCAAAAACTAATAAATTAGCGCTTACAATAACTAATTTACTCTATGCGAACGTTCGCATAAACAATATATTTTATAAGAGTTGATTCTGTCAATCCACTTTTGCAAAGAAAATCAAAAAGACGTAAATGGCCAAGTTGCCCCTTTACGTCTTCGATTCGACATGGTAAAAAGCCCGGAACCCGGGCTAGGTCGTTATGAACGCTTCAATCCCTCAAAATCATCCTTCGTAACGGGCCGTCGATTGACGAATGACGAGATTCGGGCTGAAGGTCGTCTTCAGCCGAACGTCGTCCTCCGACTTTTCGGTCCCGATACGCTCGACCAAAAATCGAATTGCCGACTCCGCAAGCTGTTTTAACGGTATTTTCACCGTCGTTAGCGGCGGATGTAGCGACATGCACATGTCGAGATCGTCGTACCCGATGACCGAGACGTCATGCGGCACGCGTAGCCCTAATTCTGCGACAGCCCTGCATACCCCGAACGCGAGCATGTCGTTCTGGGCGAATATCGCCGACGGTTTGTCTCCTCCGTTAGAAAGCCATTCCTTCGTCACTCTGTAACCGTAGAGGGGATCGTCTTCTTGTAGCGCGACCCACTCCGGCACGATATCCCAGCCGTAGTCGGCTACCGCGTCCTGGTAAGCTGCCAGCCTCTGGCGTTTAAAGGAGCTATCTTCCCTTGAGCCGATATATCCGACTTTGCGATGTCCCAGTTCTTTCAGATGCTTCATCGCCTTGCGCGCTCCGTCGTAATCGTCAGTCGTGACGCAATTCACGTTCATCGGGTCGAAATGGTTGAAATACGCAACCGGAATAGACATTTCGGCCAGTTCGCCGTAGAAATCCTCGTTCTCCTTCGCTTCCGTCGCGAATATCAGCAATCCGTCGATCCCGCGGGACAGGAAGCTTTCCACGCCCGCGCGCTCCCGCTCCGCATTCTTCTGGCTGCTGTATATGAATACGGAATAACCGTGCTTCTCCGCCGCGTTCTGCACGCACTCCGCAAGCTCGCTGAAGAACGACCAACTCAAGTTATCGACCAGAAACCCGATCGTTTCCGTCCGGTTGCTCACGAGACTCTTCGCCATCATATTGGGCCGATATCCCATTTTCCTCGCCAACTTTTTTACCCGCTCCCGGACTTCCTTCGTAATCCGCACGTCGTCCTTAAGTGAACGGGACACCGTCGTCGCGGATATTCCGAGCTCGGCCGCTATGTCTTTGATCGTAACCGGCATCGTCCTACCTCTTCTCCAAACATTGAATTAACGTTTGCATAAAATATTAGAGCATTCTTCCGAGTTTGACAACAGTCAAACAAACCGCGGCTCTGCGGGAAGGCGAGAGCCGCGGTTGTCCCCTATCCGATCCGGATCAATTCGTCCAATAGTTCAGATTGATTCCGCCGTCTAGTATCTCCAAGCGCACCGTATGATAGGACCCGCTGGCAAAAGTGAACGTCCCGGCGTTCACGGTCTGATAAGTCTGCCATGCGCCGGTGTTCGGCACTGTGATTGTCGCGCCGGCGACTCCGTCGATGACGAAGCGAACCCTATTGCCCGCCGTTGTCGACGCCACCCGCACTTTCATCGTGACCGTCCCCTGCAGCGGCACTTCCTTCCACTCCAGCCATTCGCCTGCCGCCGTATGCCCGACATCCCAACCCCCGCCGGAATCCGGCGTCGTCTCGACATCCATGTCGCCGTCTCGGTAGATGCCTCCGGTCGCGCTGCCCGCCGTCGTGTCGTAATACGCATCCGCGCTCTCCGCTTCGATCCGAAGCGCCGTAGGGAAGGGATTACTGGAAAACTTCCGTAGGATATTGATCATCTGATTCGGATAATCGTATTTGGTCGTCGCGTAAGTTCCTTCCCTTCCTCTCCACATTGCCGCGTTCTCTTCCCAGTCGGAATGGCCCTCGACAAGCGTGACCAAACTGTTAGGCACGGTCGCATTCAGATTATCGATGAACGTTAGTCCGTGATTAGGGTCGATGTTCATGTTGGTCGAACCGACCCAGAAACGGAAGGAAGGAACCGCGACGCCGAAATTCTTGCCGTTAAACGCGGTGACCGTTCGGCCTCCCGGCACGGGGAACCACGAATGCACCCCGTCTACGACCGCCGCTACGGTCGGATCTTCGCTGATCCAGGACTGATCGACGATCAAGTACGGATTCACGCCGAATTCCGCTTGCGCCCGCGCCCGGATGTAATCGACCATTTTCTTCAGATTCCCGTTGCCCTGATTCGTGAAAGCGAAGTCTCCCATCGCCCATTCGTAAATAACCGGACGACCGTCGATCTTAAACCTCATGCTGTCCGGAACGGCTTGGAAAAAAGCGCGAAGATTGTTGTCCCAGATGTACTTGTACCCGCCTTCGCCCGTGCCGTTCGCGTCGCCCACGTCGAATGGAGGCGAATAACCGCCCGTCCCGTGCTTAAACGCGTTTTTCTTGTCGGTCATCGATGCCGGCGTATCGTCCAGCGCGCTGATCTTCAACTGACCGGCTACTCCTCTTCGATTAATCGCGGCCACGAGTCCGCTGAGTTTCCTCGTATCTCCGCCGCTATTTGCGGGAAGCGCGGGATCCAGATAACCCCGAATCGTCGGCGCCACGAAATCGACCCCCGAAGTGACCAGCTCCTCGACGTAATTGTCCCAGAATTTCGCCTCGTCCCCAGTGCTCTTGAACAAGGGCAGATTGAATATCTGATTGCCTTGGTTCGTGTAAGGTCCTCCATTCAGCGTCAGGTCGGAAAATCCGAATGTAACGCCCAAGTAGTGCGGCCCCTGAGGTTGCGGGGAGGAAACGACGACCTTCTGGAACGTCTCCCATGGCCCGGCATTCGTCCGGTTGGCAATCAAAGGCAAAGTCTGAGAGACATCCGCATCGACATAGAGATTGTTCGCGTTGGATTTGATATAAATATTGCTGCCTCCGGCGTCGATAATCTGAAACTTCTCGTTCGCGCCGATCGCGGCGGCACTCGCAACCAGCAAATTATTCGTTTGCTTGGAGACGTACTTACCGTTAGCGTTCGCCTGTAACGCGTACAATCCTCCGCCGGCATCGCGCACGACGAATTGTTCCCAGACGCCCGCCGTCACGCGGTTCGCGATGAGCGGATCGTTGCCCGAATTGTCCGCGCATACGTAATTATTGTTCGAGAGTGCTTTTAACGCGATCGTCTCCCCGATGACCGGCAAAGCGGCATTCGCCACCTTGGCCGAGTTCAACATGATCGCGGGCAGTGCCAACAAGAACGCGAGCGCAAGAAATATCGTTCTTCTGTTCAAAGCCATCACACATTCCTCCTACGAAAAATGGTTATCGGTTCTGTTACCCCTCTTACCGCTGGAACTTCTCCCATATGCCGATGGTTGCTCGGTTCGCGATCAATGCCGCCGCTCCCGCGTTGTCCGCGCAGACGTATTGGTTGTTCGCGGACGATCGAAGCGAGAACGTGCCGTCCGTATTGTCTACCCATACGAATTTCTGCCCCGTACCGATCGAAGTCGCGTCGGCGATGAGATTGGAAGCGCCCGCGGTTACATACTTGTTATTGGCGACCGCTTGCAAAGAGACCGTTCCGCCTCCCGCGTCGACCACGACAAATTGCTCCCATGGTCCGACCGATGTCCGATTGGCGATCAGGGCGCTAGCCCCCGCGTTGTCCGCGCAGACATACTGGTTGTTCGCCATCGCCTTCATCGAGATCGTCTGACCGATCGGCGCGCCCGTGCCCCCGCTTCCCCCGCCCGCATACACTCTGAACGCGTCGATCGCCGCCACCTGCGCGGATTTGCTGACGATCTTTATCGTATGCGTGCCGTTAACCAGACCGGTTTTGCTGTACACCGTTTGCTGGACTTGCCTGGCGCCGCTAACGTTCAGATTCACGTTTGCTTGCAGCGCATTGTCGATATAGACGTCCACGTTGCCCATATCCGAGTATTTTTCGCTGATGTAGTCGATGCCCGTACCGGTAAAAGTAAACTCGGCCGTAGCGCCGTTCGTCGTCGCGTAATGGATATCGTCGTTGTAATCCCCGAGCCCGCGGCCGACGCTGTTGTTCCAACCGACTCCGTAATTAAAACCCGTGGGGGCGTCGTCGTTCACCATCATCGAACCGGAAGGAGGTATCGTTCCGCCTGCAGTGCCCAACTTGCTGTTCGTTCCGCTTAAGCTTTTCACTCCTTGGTTCGCCGTTCCGTTCAACTGAGAATACGTATAGCTACCGAGCGGCTTCGCCGTTCTCTCGACGATATACGTCCCGTTGGCGGCCGTATTGAAAGTGAACTCCGCGTTAGAGGATGTAAGAACGATCGCGTTATCCGACGCCCTCCTCACTTGAACCTGCTGCGTGCCCCAAGGATTTACGACAACGGCCGCGTTTCCGTACAAGCTCTTGATGCCCGCATACTTGATCTCCCCGCCTTCCTTCTCCGAACTCACGAGGAATCCGCCTCTCGCCAGCAAAGTAAACTTGGCGTTGAAAGCCGTATCGCTTGGCACCGCCGGGAAAATTCGAATCTTGTCATTGTAGCTCTGAAGCAGGGATTCGTTGATCGCGGAAAGATGCACGCCCAAGTACTCGAACTCGCCGTTCGTATCGTTCGTTCGGCCGTTCGGCAATGTCTGATACCGTTGGAGCATCGTCTTCATCCCGTCGTAGGCGGCATTGCCTAGCCCAAGCCTGGCAGCCTGAACCGCGCCGGGATCCCAGATCGCGCCGTAGGTGAAGATCCTACTGTTAAAGTTGTTCACCAGCTTCTGATAATCCGAAGCGCCAATCCCGCTCACGTCATAAGGCCAGAGCAGCTCCAGCACGACGTTCTCCCCGTTGCGGATTTGCGAAGCAGGCGGAGTATGCGGGAAGTACTTGTTCGGATCCGCCGGATCGTCGGGATAAGCGACCAGATTGTTCAAGACGTTCTGCCATTGCGTGCGCAGAGCGCTATCGAGCCCTAGCGCCAGACTCGTCTGGATGGCTTTGGGGAACAAGCTCCTCACGGCCGCAAGGTCGGTGATCGCATTCTGAACGTCCCAATACGTCTCGTGCGAGTTAGAGCTTGCCATGTAATATTTTCCGGTGCCGGAGTTGAATGAGAGCTTGCTCGTATAGAATTTGGCGACTTCCTTCATGAACGGGTAAGCCACGTTACTGAGGTAAGAGGAGTCGTTCGTGTATTTATACTGCGCGAACATGTTGAGTGCCGCTTCCGTCCCCGTGGACATGATATCGTTGACGAAATCGCTGTCGATCGTCCCCCGTGCGTTGCCATCCCAGCCCATGGTCTCCGGCACCCAAATGCCGTCTATCCCGTATCGAGTCATCGTATAGGACTTAAGCGCGTTAAAATTACGGCTATACAGGTTGTTGAATGTATTCATCATGTCCGCGTGGTTGGAGGCCAGGAACGAATTATAGATATCCCTCTGGTTCCAATACCAATAGGCATTGCTCCACTTGGTGCTATCGTTGTCGTTCACGCCGCTGAACGCGCCGTTGATAAAGTGAAACGGATAATTGCCGTAGCCGCCTGCCGCGATCATATAGTTGCCGAGATAATAGATATTCTCCATATAATCCGCATCGCCGGAAGGATTCGAGTACTGCACGAAGGATTTGCCCCAGAAATCGTGCCACCAGTTCCTATAGCTCGTTAGCGTGGAGGAATAACCAACGTTCTTCACGCTCGTAAGCAAGGACTTCGCTTGGTTAACCGAATTATTGCCCGGAGCGTTAAGCCGGCTCGCGCATGCGATCCAGATCGTGTAACTGGACGTCGGCGTAATGTTCAGCCTAACCTTGCTTCCGTTCACCGTCTGGGTCGTGAAACTAGCACCTTCGACCGTCGCGGCCAATGTGTATCCGAACTTATTCGCGTCGGTCTGCCCTCGGCTGAAGCCCGCCACGGTAGGGTCGGCGAACGCGGACACCGTTCTCCACGTATTGATGTCCGGCACGTCTCCGCCGCCAAAGCCGCTCACGTCCCATAAGCTCAGATCGAGCGAGACGCTGGACAAGCCCGTACGGCTGTCGTCGACATGAATGCCGATCACTTCGGAGTTCGGAGAGCCCATGACGGTCACGGTACGGTTGTTATCGTACTTCGTTGTGACTAGACCGTCATATAGGGATAACCTCTGCTGATAGGTGGAATAGTTCGCATCGAAACCCGGATTGGAATACAAATTGACGAGCCCTTGCGAGGCGAAGCCCTCTTGAGAAGCATCCACGCCGGACACCTGCATCGTCAAGCCGCCCGCGGTGTTCCACATCTGCGCCCCTACCTTGCCGTTGCCGACCGTTATGCCGCTCTTCGGATCGGCAGTGGGGGAGTTGAACACTATGTCGTGCTTGGATAAATAACTTGCGTAATCCACGTTCAGCAAACCGGTTCCCGTATTGAACGAATGACTTGTCGTGCTAGCCGACGCGGTTCCCGCAGCCATCAACAAAGTCGCCGATAGACTGGCTGCGGCGAGCAGAGACGTGCAGCAACGGCGTAGCTTCTTGCCCTCGATTCTCATTACGGATCCTCCTCTACAATCGAATGGTTTATCGGGCAGGCTTACCTTTCTTGTCCCCGGGGCTTCAGCGTAGCCGATCTAGCTGTCGCTCTCAATTCAGAAAAACGGCTATTCCTAAGAAAATCGGCGAATTCATCGATAATCGTACAAATTGCGATTTTCCTGACGTTAGTCCAGGAAAATAGACAATACGAAAACCCTTGCATCCGCAAGGGTTCGTCATCATGAAGCCATATTCTTTCGCCCTCTACCCCTTTACGGAGCCGAGAACGATTCCTTTGACGAAATATTTTTGCAAGAAAGGATAAGTAATCATAATCGGGAGAGCGCCCAAGAAAATTTGGGAGGATTTAAGCGTACGGTCCGACATTTTGGCGAGTTCATTGAGGTCGGACGTGTTCTTGACCAGCAAGGAAATATCCTTCTGCAAGACGACCGTCTGAAGATAGCTTTGCAACGGATAGTGCTCGGGTTTGTTCATGAGAATCAAACCGTCGAACCAGCTGTTCCAATGGGTAACCAATACGAACAACGTCAGCGTGGCTAACGCCGCCGTCGACATCGGCACGTAAACCTTCCATAGAATGGTCATATGGCTCGCTCCGTCCATCTGCGCCGATTCGGACACTTCCCTCGGCAACTGTCGGAAGAAATTAAGCAGGATCAAAATATTAAACACGGGTACGGCTGCCGGCAAGACCAGCGCCCAGATCGTATCCAACATGTGCAGATTCCGGATCACCATGTAAAAAGGAATGAGTCCCCCACTAAACAACGTGGTAAAAAAGAATATCCACACGTAAAAAGTGCGGTAGCGGAACTCATTGCTGTCCTTGGATAAGGGATAAGCGATCAAGATCGTCATCACCATGCTGACTCCCCATCCGATGCCGATCCGCTCGAGAGTGACGACGAGCGAGCGCCAGAATTCGACCCGCTCTAACGCGTAACGGTAAGCGGTGAGCGTAAAGTCGACCGGCCATGCCGTAACCTTGCCCGCCGCGACCGCCGATCCGGAACTGAAGGATACGGCCAGAACGTGAACGAGCGGGAATAAGCACAGAAGCGAAGTCGTCACGAGGATGAGATGGATCGCGATCGCGAAAGTCCTGTTTTCTTTTATCCGGTTAGCCTTCATTAATATTCACCTCTAGAAAACCCTGTAATTGGCAAATCGATAGGCGGCGTAATAGGCTCCTCCGATGAACAAAGTCGAAACGACCGACTTCAATAGCCCCACTGCCGTTGCCGGACCGAACTGCGCATCTAGCAGGCCTAATCTGTAGACGAATGTATCGATGACGTCCCCGCTTTCGTAGACGGCAGGACCGTATAAATTAAAGATTTGGTCAAAACCCGCATTCAGGATGTTCCCTAAGCTCAGCAAGGCGACCAGAACGATGATCATCCGCATGCCGGGCAACGTAACATGCCAGATTTGTCTCCATTTGCCGGCCCCGTCGATGCTGGAAGCTTCGTAAATCTGCGGGTCGATCGTACTGATCGTAGCCAAGTAAATGACGGTGCCGAATCCGAATTCTTTCCACACGTCCGAGAAGATCATAGTCAGAGGGAAAGTGCTGTTATCGCCCAGAAAATAGATCGGTTGAAAACCAAACGCTTTGATGATGGAATTCACGATCCCGCTGGACGGAGACAGGATGTCGATGAGAATTCCGCTAAGAATAACCCAGGAAAGAAAATGCGGCAGATAGATGATCGTCTGGACGCTT
Organism: Cohnella endophytica; assembly: GCF_003628305.1. GTDB lineage: Bacteria > Bacillota > Bacilli > Paenibacillales > Paenibacillaceae > Cohnella > Cohnella endophytica. The sequence goes on from NZ_RBZM01000009.1 coordinate 303,241, forward strand.
CTCTTGAACGCCTTGCCCTTAACCTCGTTAATCATGATGGCGAAAGCGATCGGCACGAGCAATCCGATCAGCATTTTGCCGAACGCGATATAGATCGTGTTTCTAAGTATCGTGTAGAACCCCGGCATATTCGTCACGTACGCGAAATTTTCCCCGCCGACCCACTTCTGGGCGCCGAACAGTCCTTTGGCCGGAACGAAATCCTGGAAAGCGATCACGATGCCCGCCATCGGCAAATAGGAGAACAGGACGACGAGCGCCAAGCCCGGCAAAATAATCAAATGTAACGGCAGCTCTTTTTTAATCCGGTTCAGAAACATGACTTCCCTCCGTTGCGAAAAATGGGAAGAGAGGCGAGGGGTTGCCCTCTCCTCCCATAACCCGCTTTCCGTTCTACTTTTGCAAGCTTTGGCTCCATTCGTTGACTTCTTTTTCGATGGCTTCGCCGCCGAGCTTATTGTAGTCCGCTACGTATTTATCGAAGTTGGATAGCGGTTCCTTGCCGACGATGAACTTCGTGATCATTTCTTTCTCGAATTTCAATAGCGTCGCGGAATATTTCTTCATGTTATCGCCCGGCGCTCCGTAAAACTCGTTGAAAATATGACGATTGTCGTTCGCGTATTGTACCATGAGGTCGCCCACGCCGTTCTCCGAGAAAGCTTTGAACCAGCCGTGGTTCGCCTCGTCTTTATCGTTTTTGTATTTCATTACGTTATCCCAGACGCTCATGGATTCCGGATTCAGCTTGGAATTGTCGTTATTCTTGATCGCGTCCAGAATCGCGATGTTGTTCTCAATGTTCTTATTCGGCGGAAGCGCGGAGAACGGAGAAAGCGACCATAATTCATGACCTTCCGTATCGCGATAGTACTTGTTGAAATCGTTCGTCGCTCCGTAGTTTTTCTCCAGGAACATATTGATGAGCTTAACGATCGCTTCCGGATTTTTGCTGCCCTTCTTCACGGCATAGTACGTATTCGTCGCAAGGTTGACTTCCGTCATGGCCATCTTATCATCGATCGAGACGATCGGATACGCCTGATAATCGGCTTTGACGTTCGCGTCGTGAACCAATTGGATCGGCCAAGCGAAGTTCCAGTGCGCACCGAAGAACATGCCGTTCTTGCCCGCTACGGTATCCTCGCCCACTTTACCTGCGTCTTTGGTAATGAATTCTTTATCGATGATGCCGTCCACGTACATCTGATGCAGTTGTGTCAATGGAGCGATCATCTCTTTCTGCGTAGAACCGTATACCAACTTGCCGTTCGCATCCTTAACGAAGATGCCCGGATAAGCGTGGTATCCGTTGAAGAAGCCTTCCAATACCGCGTAACCGACGTTCGTCAGATCTTTGATCAGAGCTAAGCCCTGCGTATCGTTTTTGCCGTTTTGGTCCGGGTCGTTCTTGGTGAAAGCTTCCGCGATTTTCAACAGATCCTGCATCGTTTTGGGCGGCGTCAGACCCAGATTTTTCAGCCAGTCTTCGCGAATCCACACGAAGTTCTGCGTTTCCCTGGAGGAGGCGATGCTTGGAATGCCCATCAGCTTGCCGTTGAATTTCGCGGCGTTAAACGGACGATCTCCTTCTTGCATTAACAATTCTTTCGTCAGCGGCGACGCGTATTGTTCGAACGCGGCGGTCAAATCCTCGATTTGATCGCTTTCCGCCAGCTGTTTCAGTTGGTTCACGTTAACCGGGATAATGTCCGGCAGCGCGCCCGAAGAGAGGCTCAGGTTAATTTTTTGATCGTATTGATCGCCGGCCTTGGCTACCCAGTCATACTTGACTTTAATGCCGAGATCTTGCTCGAATGCATCCAGCCAGCGGTTTTTATCCAGCGTTTCTCCTGCCGGAAGGTTCGCTTCCAACGTCTCGTTGGTGGAACGGAAAGTCGTAATCTCGATCGGCGGATCGTATTTGCCTAGCGGATCGATCGCAGGCGAACTGGCGCTGGCGCTTTCCGATGCCGCCGGTTGCGACTCGCTGCTCGTCGCTTGGCTTCCGGATGCCGCAGGGGCTCCGTTATTGTTTTTGCTGCAAGCCGATAGAAGAAGCGATAGAACGAGTACGGAACCTAACGTGGTCTTAGCCATGATTTTGAACAAGATGCATTTCCCCTTTATCTGATTGTTTTTAAGCCGTCGTAAACGTTCGATACAGATCGGTATCGAAATCTTCCAACTCTACGATGCCGCATAAGTGGCTTACCGCCACCCAGGGGAGCCAAATTCGGCTCATCCCGACGCCCCTTCTCGGCGCGATGCTCCAGTGCTCCTGAATCCAGCCGACGTCATGCAGGTCGTACGGTCTGCCGGGCATGGCCATCATGAGCTTCGTGTTGTGCAACAAGATCCGGGATACTTCGGCGTAATGTTCATCCCCCGTATACTTGTAGAGCTTGGCGTATTCGGCGACGTCGAAAGCCATATACGTATCCGCGAGGGAATGTCCGGTGGCGATCAGCTGCACGCCCACCGTGGAAACGCCCTGCTTCCAATGAAGCTGCTCGTCCGTTGCATCGGTCGGCATCGGAACATTCCAGCAATAGATCCATGTTTCCGCCGCGTCACCCGCCGCCTTCGCCCGTTCCAGCCATTTCGGCTCCCAAGTAGCTTCATAAAGCGTCATATAAGCTCTCATCGAGATCGTGGCCGCTTCCTTGTCGATGACGTTCGGATTGTCGAGCGTGCCGCCAACGAAAAATCCATCCCTTTGTCCGTGAATCCAGCATAGCTCTCCCGTACGAACGGCCGATTCGATGAAACCCGGATTTCCGGAGATGTCGTACGCCTGAATAAGAAACGGGATCGCGTTATAGCTGCTCTCGGGGTACACTTGTGCGGGTTCTCCCGTTCCGGCTTTCCACGTTCGCGGATAACCCCCGCCGGGCAATTCTTGCCCGAGAAGCCAGTTTCCGAAATCCATCGCCCATTTGTGCCACTCCGAATGATCGCGCCCCGCTTGTTTCTCGAACTCCCAAGCTTTCAACATATACCGGGCGCCTTCCGACAAAGCCCGGAGAGACGGCTGATCGCGAATGACGTTGATCCATCCGCCGCCTTCGGCGAATCCTTCGGTCGTAGGCGGACACATCTGAATCTCGCAAAATGTCCGGAGAATCTCGTAAGCCGATTCGCGATAGGCGTATGCCGCCTCGGAATCCCTCGCGGCTTCCCGCAACAAGAAATAGGCGGTTTCGATGCTTCTTCCCGTGAAGCCCATATAGGCATCCCGCTCCAACACTTTGCCGGAGACGCTATCGAAGGCGATCGGAAGCGTCACGCGGCCATCGGTTCTATCGACGACGCTGTGCAGAATCTTGTTCTGGCTCCGGCGGATAAGCTCCGAGTCTTGCAATACGACCTCCGGAGCGTAATGCGTCCAAGCCCTTCTCCACGCTTCGTTGAAATATCGCGGGAAGCTTTCGTCCTGCCCGAATCGGATGCTAACGGAATAGTCATGTCTGACTTCCTCGGTCAGAGGATGATAGCGTCTGCGCCATTTCTTCATCTGCCCGTGAGGGAACGTATCTCCGGAATAAGTTGCTCCTCCCTCCGTCCCCGGAAACCAGAACCCCGTGCGCAAAGCTCCTTCTTCCTCGACGCATCCCAGCGATCCGAATTGGAACCGGGCATCGACGAACGGAACGGCTTCGGTATCCATGCTCTCGGAGAATGTCGTGTCGCCGAGGGCGTTCTCGTGCAAGATTGCGACGGAGGATCCGTCTTTGAAATGAAGTCCGAAAGTCGGCGCGGGCATTCGGTCCTCACGGATGATGAGCTCTTTCATGCCGGACACGTAGTTTTCCATGCCGCCGATGGCCGTCTTCGTAATGTTGTTGAACGTACCGTAGAGCATGCCGGGAGCGAATACGTTCGCGTCCAGAACCGTTAACCCTTCTTCGGTGCGAAACGTTAATTGGGAGAGGAAGGCTTTGTTGCTGCGCCCAGCGACCTTCAAGCTCCTATGAATTCGCACGTGGTCCGCTTCGACGGAATAACGGTCGGTTACCCGAATCGACTGCTTCTCGGATAAGCGGATGACCGCTTCGCCTATCCATTCGGATCCGCTTTCCTTGATTACGTCGTAACCGGAAGCAACCTGTTCGGTTTCTCCGCTCTCGTCGCGAATTTCGATCCGAACGGGCAAGCTTTCGGTTAACGTGGAGCGGCCCGGTCCTTTAAGAACGACTCCCCGTTGCCCGTTTCCGTCCGGCTCCGTCAGACATAAGCCTACTTTACGGATGCGTTGCGGCATCTCCGGCTGAACCAACTGGTCGGATTGCGAATCCAGTTCAAAGGAATGCCGATTGAGATCGATCCATTCGATCGGAAGATCCCTTGATTCCGTTACGTAGAAAGGGCCGATGGCCTTGTCGCCGGGAATCGTGAACTCGCAATGCAACGTTCCAGCCAGCATAGTGAACATCTCGGCGCCTCGCGGGGCGGGATATAAGCTTAGACAGGTGAAATCTTCGGTTTTCAGCGTCCCTTGGCGATCGCTTGCCAGCGCCTCCTCCTTGCGCAGTCGGCAAATCAAGAGATATACGGGTTTTACTTCGTTCCCGTGAGCGGGAATCAAAAACTCTTCATGATCCGGATGAGTACCGAGTCGGACTTTGTACTTGTTGACGCCGACGGCAATGAGCTTGTGCGGACCGTACTCCTCGGGCGACTCGTATAGCGATTCAACTGCGTTCTCTCCGGGAAGAGCTTGAATCGTTCTTTCTGTCGGGTTGAACAAACGGATTAGCCCTTCCGCCTGGAGTTGCTCTAACAGAGCCAATGTAATCGGTTCGGGCTTTAAGCGAATGCTGGTGCTAATCATGGTTGGACAATCCTTTCTGCGATGCCGTTAGTGGATCTTCACTTTGTCGACGGTAATGTAGGTGTTGGCCCCCGCTCCCGTTCCGCTCGTAGTGCCCGTAACTCTGATCTTAAGGGTATGGTAGCCTAGCGGTAATTCGGGACTGGTATATATCGATTGCGCCCAAAGCCTGGATGAAGCATAGAAATCCTTGTTCGTTTCCGCGCCGCCGTCGATGGAGAAGGCCGCGATGCCGTGCGAAGGATCTCTAGATCCGAAATACTCGATCTGCGTGCCGTAAAACTGAATTTCGACCGTCGCGTTCGTCGCGTTGCCGAAATGCTCGTCTTTCCATTCGCAGCCGCACGTCGAAGAGGTAGCGGAAGACCATGCTCCCGTATACTTAAACTGGTTGGCGCTCGTTCCGATCGTAGAGTCGTTTACCGTCACGATTGTTCCAGTCACGACCACGTCATCCGACGTAATAAAACTATCGCTCGACAATGCGTTTTTCGTGCCGGTTGCCCTAACCTTAAGCGTATGGTAGCCAAGCGGAAGGGTCGGACTCGTGTACATTAACTGATTCCACTGTCTGGCACCCGCGTAGAAGTCGACGTTCGTCTCGGCTCCCCCGTCGATGGAGAAAGCTCCGATCCCGTGCGATGGATCCCTCGAGCCGTAATATTGAATCTTCGTTCCGTAGAAAGGAATCGTTACGTATTCGTTCGCGTTTTTCGTAAAATGCTCGTCGTTCAAATAACAACCGCATCCCGTTCCATAAGACCATCCCGAGGTATACGTGCCGTTAACCGTATCGTTAAGGGTCGTCGTTCCCGATTCGACGTTCGTCAGCGCCGTAACCTCGACCTTATCAATCGATACGAAAGTGTCCGTGCCGAGCTGGATATCTTGGTTGTTGGCATCCTTGCCGATTTTCTTCTGCCCGGTTACCCGAATCGTAAGCGTATGCGGACCGTCATCCAAGATCGGGCTCAAATATGAAACGACGTTCCAATGCCGGACGGATTCGTACAAGTCGACGAGCTTTTCCGTCCCGCCGTCCAGAGAAAAGCCGATTTTCCCGTGGCTTGGGTCCAAAGAGCTGTAGATCTTGATTTGATTGCCCGTAAAACGGATCGTGGCGGTGGAGCCGGTTACGTTGCTGAAATGCTCGTCGTTGTTATAACAAATCGAGCAGCCCGAAGCGGAAGACCAATTGGCCGAATACTCGATCTGATTCATTCCCGTCCCTGTCGCCGAGTCGTTGAATCGGCTCAAGAGCGGCGCATCGTTGCCGGTTTCGCCCGATGGAACCAAACGCGACACTCCGACGGGAAGCGGAGTTCCGAAGTTGGGCGTGCCGTTCGCGTTCCAAGTGAACTTCTGGGCTCTCATCGATTGCTCGTTCCACCCGTTGCAATTCTCCGGACCGTTGCAAGCATGATAGACAAGCCAATCTTCCGTGCCGTCGGGAGACTTCACGACCGAGGGAACTCCCGGATTCATCGCGTTCCCGTCCGTTCCCGAATAGCTTTGAAACACGGGCGTGGAAGTTTTCGTCCAGGCTCCCGCGCTTAGTGGATTGCTGCCCGTGTACTTGACCAACGCCATCTTATAATCGTCATGCGTCGCGTTAGCCGAATGCAAGACGAACAAGTCTCCGTTATGGATCAACGGCACCGGCCCTTCATCCACAAGTCCTTCCCATGTATAAGTCGGCTCGGAAATAAAAGATTCGTCCGAGCTGGCCGTCCAAGGATCGCTCATCGTAATGATGCTGACTTTGCTTAGCGCGCCTTTGACCGGATCGACGATATTGCATCGCGATAATACGGCGTAAGTCTTGCCGTTATAATCGAACGGCGCTAACGTTAAAGCGCAGCGGGAGTTGCCGGAATCGTACGGATCGACCAATTGCCCTTTGGAAGTGTAACCGCCTTGGGCGTCCGTCGTATCCGATTGCAGAACGAAAACTCTGTGGCCGAACGCATCCCCTTTAACTCCGGTGGCCGAATAGTAGATATACCATTTGTTATTGATGAAATAGAGGAATGGCGACCAGGTGTCTTCGCTATCGGCGCCAGACGCGGGCGCGGTGTACACCTTGACCTTGGTGCCCGCGTTGATTCCGGACAGGCTCGCCGATTTATTAATATAGATGTCTTTCTTGTAATCGCTGTAAATCAGATAGTAGTAACCGTCTTTATAAGTCATGAAGGAATCGGACATTTTCGGTAAAATCTCCCCGGAAAAGACGGGTGCGGCCTTTGCTTCTTGAATCATCAGAAATCCCGAGATCAGAAAAGCCGTCAAAACCGCAAACGACCATTGAATCACTAACTTGGCTTTAGAGTTCATGATGCGTAATCATCCCCTTTTGTTGTTAGCGCTTTCAACTTCTATCCAAATAGTAGGCTATTCATAGTATGTTGTATATATCTAATTCAATATAAATTTATAATCGAAACCCCTCAATCGCCCTATATACTTGAAATAATTTACAATCATTAGGTGACAAACCATTGTCAGTCATATATACTGTATTCAACATATACAATATAATGAGGTCCTGACTATGAGAGATAAACCGTTGTATAAGCAAATTCAAGACCACATCAAGGAACAGATCAGCCTCGGAATTTTGCGCCCCGGAGACCGAGTGCCTTCCGAGGTCGAGCTGACCCGGCAATTTTCGGTCAGCTTGATCACGGCCAAAAACGCGGTCATTGCTTTGGCGGAAGAAGGCATCCTTTCCCGGTTCCAAGGCAAAGGAACTTTCGTGGCGGAGAGCACGAAGACGGAGCCCGTCATCGCCCAGCAGCATGACAAAGGATGCATCGGACTCATCGTTCCTTCGATGGATACGCGGGTAGATCAGAGGTTGCTTAAATATACGGAGAAATACTTGCGTCAGCAAGGATACATTCTCACCGTGCGGATCACGAACGAAAGCCTCGCCGAAGAAACGGAAGCGATCCGTTTATTTCACGGCATAGGCGTTAAGGGGCTGCTGATTTTACCGACGGTCAACGAGAAATACAACGAATCCATCCTCCGGCTCACGCTGGATAAATTCCCGATCGTGCTTATTTTCCGGTATCTCAAAAATATCCACACTTCGAGCGTCATTTCCGAGGACCTACAAGGAACTTTTCAAGCCGTGGATTATTTATTGAACAAAGGACATCGAAAAATAGCCTTCATATCGCCCGAGAACACCAACTCGGCGACCGAAGACCGCGCTCTCGGATTCGAGAAAGCTTTTATCGACCGCAAAGTACCGATCGACAAGAGCTTGTGGTGCTTCATCGCGTTGGATGCATTGGACTCGAATAAAAGCGTCGAATTTATATACGAATTCTTTAAGGAGCACCCCGATATTACCGCCGTATTCACCGTAAACGCGATATTGGCCGGGAAAGTCTATACCGCTTTGAAACGGCTAGGCCGCCAAATCCCCCAAGACGTCGAGATGTTTACGTTCGACCAACCGAACTTGCCGGACATCCCTTACGTCAGCCAAGACGAAGAGACCATCTGCAAGACGGCCGTCGAACAGCTCGTCCAACAAATAGAAGGGAATGATCAGCTCTCTCAAGCCGTCATTCCCGTGACGTTGCAATATCCTTAATCCCGGCGATTATTCGACCGGTTGAGCGCCCAACCGAACATGGAGAGCCCATCGTTCGGTTTGGTTCGCTTCGATCCGTACCGTCCGACCGCGCCCGTATGCCTCGTCTAGACGATCGTAGAACCCGTTGCATGGCTCCAAAGCGCATACCGTTTGGTGTCCGATAAGTCGCCCCTCGTCGATCCATACGCCCAAGTATGGCAATTGTACCGGATCCCACTCCAACGTAACGTATTCGCCGCTGTCTCTTTCGATGAGACCCGTCCTGCCTTCCTCTACCCGACCGTTCACGTAGTACTTCCTCGAATCTTTAGCCGCCAGCGGTCCGATAAGATCGATGCCGCGCGGCAAGCTTCCGTCACCGTGCGGCCATTCGTATAGGCGTCCCTTCGTTAATCTTTGCCCTCCGTCTACGCATAACAATTGCGTCACTTCGGCAGGCAAAATAATACGGCTTTGTTCCGTAGCCACGAAAAGCGGATGCGCGCACCAGAAAACGGATAACGGTTCCGACGAAAGGTTGGCGGCGCTGTATTCAATTCGAACGCTATTGTCGTCGAGGAAACTTATCGACCGCGTGAACTCGTACGGAAGCGCCCTGCCGTTTACTTTACAGGTCAATTCTCCGCCATATGCACTTGCTTCCCACGGAATCGACCACAATTCGCCATGATCGGGCAGAAGAGCTCCTTTATAAACTCCCTCCGCAGGATAGCCGCATGCAACGATCGTAGGAAAACATTCGTCCCAACCGCTTAAATCAGCCTGTCCGAATTCCGAGCCGTATTCGACGGGAGCTAGAAACCTCGAGCCCGAATCGACCAACCATTCCTTGCCCGTCGGCTTATACCGAAGGGAGACGATTTTGGCGCCAAGCTCGGGCACGACGATTAGTTCCATGAGTTCGGACTCCATCCGCAATGCCCGGAATCCCTTAAACGTGCTTTCTTCTATTCCTCGCTTCACGGCTCTCCCCTCCCCCCTTTTACTCGATTCATTAAACTTCCAAGCGCTCGTAGCTTTTCCATTGCGAACGGGTAGAGACAGGCAACTGCCCGTCCCTTGGCCTCGCGGTTATCCAGTCCTGCCGGACTTGCCATAGCTCCTGCCATAGCGCCTCGATTTCCTCATAGGTGATCGGAATCGTAGCGGCGTCATTCCCGATCCTGCCTTTTAAAGATTCCGCCTCTTGGATGAGCTTCCGAAGACAAGCCTCCATAATATCCCGCCCTAGAAGAGGGTCAGCTTGATGCGCGTCGTCTCCGATCGCAAGCGGCCCCCCCGCATCCGCGAATCGATGCAGATCCGATTTCGCGAAGTCTACGAGGTCGGGTCTTACATAAAGCAGCTGCGAGATTTCGTATTTCCCTGCATGATCTCCCTCGTATCGGCCGGTCACCAGCTCAGGGTCGCTCGCCACGAATACGGGAATTGAAGCATAGATGGAAAACCGTTCGGCTACCCTTCTAAGATCGAATTGATTACCCCCGCTATGACCGGAGACGACGACGATCCCCTTAAATCCAGCATTGGCGAACGCTCTCAATTGATAGAGGAAAAAATGCAAAAAGACGTGCGGCGGCATGCCGGTCATATGCGGATTGCACTCCCCGACCGTATCCTCCAGCCATCTGGCATGATAACCCGACTCGTGAACGTGATATCCCATCGCGGGAGCGACGATGCCTCCCGCTTCCCTCGCCGCGTTCTCGCATAGCCACTCCGCCTTGATCGTATCCAATCCGAAGGCGGCGATCTGTCCATGCGGCTCGCAGATGCCAAGCGGCAAGTAGACGAGCGGACAATCCGCTAACCGACGTTTGAATTCCCAAGGCAGCAACTCCGACCATAGCACCTTGTCCGGCTTACCAGAATTTCGTGTCATAGAAATTCCTCACCCAGCGATGATATCTGAAGATTTCCTCGAATACGTGATCCGGGAGCGGTTCTTTGTCCAGAGCGGCGATATTTTGATTCGCATACGCCGGCACGTGCATCGAGACGAGTGCCGTCGTGACGCCCGGATGCTGGAGCACGAACTTGATGGCGAGCTCCGCCAAATTATCCGCATACTGAGGAATGAATTTCCGCAACCGGTTTATCCGCTCGATATACATGTTCCTGGGAACGTAATCGAAATAAGACTTACGGTAATCCCCGTCCTCGAAGGTCGACTCTTCCGTCAGAAACCCGCTAAGCCCGCCTTCGTCCATGACGCAACGCGCGATGAACGCGACATCGTTCTCTTCGCAGAACGGAATCAAGCAATCCAATGGCAGCGGATCGAATATATTGAACACCGTCTGAACGGCATCGATCGTGCCGCTTTGAACGAGCGAGAGCGCGATATCATGCCGCTGATCGGGCAAGGAAACGCCGACGTAGCGGATTTTTCCCTCTTCTTTCAAACGAAGCAATTCTTCCATCCAGTAGTCCTTCTTGCTCCACTGAGGCCAGAACTGATGCAGCTGCATAAGATCGATCGTGTCTACTCCGAGCTCTCTAAGAGAAATTTCCGTGCTTTCTTTCAGCCAACCCGCCGGATAAGCGCTTTCCACCGGAATCGGAGTCCCCCAGCCGACGCTACCGGGTCCGAGAGACATCACTTTGGACGCAAGAAACGGCTTCTCGCCCTTCCATTCCTTTAACGCTTTGCCGACTAACCGCTCGGAATCGCCGTAAGCGCGCGCGGTATCGATGAACGTAACTCCCCGGTCCAAGCTATGGAGAACGGATCGTACGAGTTCGTTCTCCGAATAAGCCCCGAGAGCCCCCCCCAAGCCCATCGCGCCAAACCCGATTCGGGATACTTGCTCGCCGGAACCGGCGAAATCGGAAAATTTCATGGGACAAAGCCAACCCCTTTCAATCGATTAGAGTGCGAGCAGCGTCTTTAATTTTACTTCCGGATTCATGAGACTTGCCGGATCCGGTCTGGCTTCGCGCTCGATCAGCATCTCCGCGACGCGGATTTCCTTGGCTAAGCCGCCTCGGCCGATCCCGCTCGCCGCGACGATTCGTCCATCCTCCGCAAGGTGGAAATACACTTGGAACCCGCCGTCCGGAGATTCCCTTCTCACCATCGTTGCCGCGCGATCCGGCAATCCGGCTACCTGTAACGTCAGGTCATATTGATCGGACCAAAACCACGGCACGGCAGCGTAGCTCTCCGAAGCGCCCGCCATATTGCGCGCGGCGACGATGCCTTGATCCTGGGCGTTCCTCCACGCCTCGAGACGGATCCGTTGCCCGTCGTACAGGGCATGGGGGAACGAGCAACAGTCCCCTGCCGCGTAAATATGAGGATCGCTCGTCGTTAACTTGTCGTTAACGACGATTCCGTTATCGATGTCGAGTCCGCAAGCCGCGGCCAGCGACGTTTCCGGAATTGCTCCGATACCGGCGATAATCGTATCGCAGCGGACAACCGTCCCATCCGCAAGAATGATCGCATAGCGATCCCCTTCGAGCTCTATTTTCGCTAACCCGATCCCGAGCTTAAACTCCACCCCCGCCGAGCGATGTCTCGCCTCTACGACCTCGGCGATCGGCAGCGGAACGCCTCGCATTAGAATCCGCGGGCCAACCTCGACGATCGTTACCTCGCAGCCTTTTTCCCTGGCGCTCGCGGCGACTTCGAGCCCGATAAATCCTCCGCCGATGACGACGATATGTTTGCCCGGCAGTAACCGGGAACGAATGGCCAAGGCGTCCCCGAACGAGCGCAACCCTAACACTCCGGACGTATCCGACCCTTCGAGCGCAAGCTTGCGGGGGCTGGCCCCGGTCGTCAGCAGCAAACGATGGTAAGGGATACGACAGCCGTCCTCCATAAGAACGTTACGGCCGTTTCTATCGATTTCCGAAACCTTACTGTCCGTAATCAGTTGAATGCGAAGGCGATCCAGCTTCGTCTCGTCGAGAATGAAAGCCGGGGACGGCTCGCTTTCCTCGACCAGCGCGCTTTTGGATAGCGGCGGGCGCTCGTAAGGAGCCCGGCTCTCTTTGCCGATCAACGTAATGCTTCCCGTCCATCCGCATTCGCGAAGCTCGAGCGCCGCCCTGGCGCCGGCTTCTCCCGCACCTACGATCACGATTCCCGCTTCCGTCATGTCGTTCTCCCCCTCAGTCGATTTGGACATACACTTTGCCGGCTTCGATCTGCACGGGATATGTTTTAAGAGCCTCGCATGCCGGGGTTTTCTTGGCCGCCCCCGTCGTATAATCGAACCGGCCGTTATGCTTAGGGCATTCGATGACGCTTCCCATAACCAGACCGTCAGACAAATGGACCCTCTCATGCGTACAGAAACCATCCGTAGCGTAATACTTGTCCTTATCCGAACGATAAACCGCTAAGGATACCGCGCCGTGGTCGAACCGGATAACGTCCTCCTCGTCGATCTCTCCGACCTCGCATACTTCAATCCATCCCTGCGACATCTTTCATTCCTCCATTCGTAGTAGGTCCGACCAGATAAGGCTGCGCCGTCGCCGGCAACTCCCTTTCGATCGTGTAAGTCGGATCTTTCCTTTGCTTGAGCAGCGCCGTGACGACGTCCTTGAATGCCGACGCGAGGCCCGGGCTTGGCGGCGGACAATCGGCCTTCATCTCGGCATGTAGCTTGGGCAACGCATGGTAGGGAACCATCGGGAACATATGATGCTCGATATGGTAGTTCATGTTCCAGTAGAGGAACCGGAATACCGGATTCATATAGATCGTTCGCGTGTTCAACCGATGGTCTAGCACGTCTTCGTTCAGTCCCACATGCTGCGTCAACCCGAATACGAGCACGAGGATGGAGCCATAGAAGGAAGGCAAGACGATGAACATGGCGGGCAAAATACTTGACGTATAGATGCAGGTCGCGATTAGCGCGGCGAAAATAAGAACGTATACCCTCGACTCCCAGAACGTCTTGCGATATTCCGCTGGCGGGATGTATTCCTTCTCGCCTTTGTCGATGATGCCGAAGCAATGCATGAACATTCGCTTGATGTCCCGAGGCCCTGCGTACAGGTGCATGATTTCCAGCATGATAATTTTCCACACCGGAGGTCTTGGCTGCGCGATCTCGGGATCGCGACCTACGATGTACGTATCGGTATGATGCCGGGTATGGCTCCAACGCCAAGGCGTTGCCGGTCTTAGGACGAGGAAAGAAGCGAATTGATACACCCACTCGTTCATCCAAGGCGTCTTAAAAGCCGTTCCGTGCCCGCACTCGTGCCAACGGGAATCCCCGGGAGAAGAGTAGAGGATGCCATAGGCGAGGAACGCAGGCAATGCCCACCATGTTCCCCAAGATAGATAAGCTAAATATCCGAAACCGATCAGTAGACTTAACCAAATTACCGTATCGCGGATAGCCGGTCCGTTCCTACGCTGCATGAGTTCTTTCATTCGCTTGCGGGGAATGGGCGTCGCATACCATTCGGCGGACGCAAGCCCGCGTTCTTGAGCCAACTTGCCTTCCGGACCGGAAAGACTGTAATCTCTCTTCTGATGAGAGGCGCTCATCGAGATCTCCTCCACGCTTCAAAATGATGTTGGTTACAACTTCTTAAGGAGATTATAAGCGCTTTCTTGGCATCTGTATTTGGCTAAGAGTCATAATGATTTATCCAATATCACACTGGAAATAAAAAAACGTACGATGCGCGCTTGGCGATCGTACGTCTTCTCTCCGTCACATTCCGACTATCTATCCGGCGTATCCCTGTACAAGGTCGCCACGAATTGGCTTAGGCTCATTCCCGTCTTCCTCTTGAATATTTTCGAGAACGCGTGGATGTCCGAATACCCGACTTCCACCGCGATTTGCCCGAACGACAAGCCGGACTGCAGCGCCAATTGCTTGGCCTTCTCGAGCCGGATCCACACCAAATATTGGACGGGAGACATGCCGAACGTTTGCTTGAACTGGGCGATCACGTAATTCCGGCTCCATCCCGTAAGCTCCTCCAATTGTTCATGCCGAAACCCTTCCTTCAGATGCGCATCGATGTAATTTCGAATCAGGATCAGCTTCCCCGTCCCGGATGCTTCCTTCGTAACGGACACTTCCGAGCGCTTGCGACGGGATTCGGCCAGAGAAAGGAGAATGTCCATTAACAGCTGCTGGGATCGCTGCTGGTGATATAAGCCCGGTTGCCGATAATGATGAACGAGCTCGGATAAGCGATTCTCGATCGGATGTTCGCTATAGTTGCCCATATGATGCGGCAGTTTGGCTCCGTTCAGACCGAAACCGATCAGCTCCCGGATCGGATAGGCCGTTTCTCCGAAATGAAAGACGATGGAAATGCATACGTATGGCTTCCCGCCGACAGTGTCCACTTGATGGACTTCGCCGGGGCCGTGAAACAGAAGATCCCCTTTTAACGTACGGTAACGCAATCCTTCGATCTCGTACTCGGCATCGCCTTCCAGCACGTATTGCAACTGGAATTGCTTTAATACCCTCGACCTCAAAGCCCAGCCCTCAGGGGCGTGAAACATGTGGGCCAACGTAATATAAGGCGGAAAGAAAAACAGTTGCAAATCGTCCATCGTCTCGGACGGGGCCAAAGTATATAGCTTTTTGTCCATTGCGCCTCCCGTAATCACTGAATGCGATAACTCTATCTTAGCATACGCGCTCGGATGAATTAGAAAGCAAATTCCGGCTGCATGCTCCCTATTAACCGCCGTTTCCGCCCAGGAACGGTCATCGCATTTTCCGTGCCTGCAGCCGTAGCTCTTCCGGAGGCTCGATGCCAAGTTCCTCCGCTAGAAGTCGCTCGTAGCTGTCGTAGTGACGGAGAAACGATCCCGTCTCGCCGGCTTCCAAGTATAGCCGCAGCAACTCTCCATGGATCTCTTCATCCAACGGCGCTTGGCCGAGATAGACGCGCAGCGTCTCCTTCGCGGACGCCGGATCGCCGCGTTCCCGATACCAGGCCGTCAACAATCGAGCCAGTGACGCATAGTGCGAAGCGGCTTCGGAAACCGTACTCGCGCTCCAAGGGTAATCTTTGCCTCCGAACAAAGAGCCGCGATAGGAACGGAACCGTTGTTCCGCTTCCGACGCATTGTTCCCGTAGACTTTCGTCATGCGCGCCATGAAGTCCCGCATCTGCCCTAGATCCGAGAAAGCCGGAGAGGCCTCGAAAAGATACCCCTCGTTCGTGTGGGTCAGTTCCACCTCGATTCCCGCTTCTTTCAGCACTTTTTTGAGCCGGTAGATCGTATTGTGCAAGCTATGGAGGGAACGGGTCTCCTCTGTCTCCGGCCACAAGAGATCCGCAAGCTGCCACTTGTCCGTCAGACGTTTCGGATAGGCAAGGAAATAAGCGAACAATTCCTCCGTCTTGCGGGTAGGCCAATTCAGGAGACTCCCGTCCGTTCCTCGCGTCTCGAACGTGCCCAGGCAGCGAACCGTGGGTTCCTCGATTCCCGCGAACGGCCGAAGGGCGGCATGCATCTCGCGGTTTTTGACGATCCGGGGGACCACCCCGTCCAGATCCTCCGGCAATACCGGCTTCAATAAATAGCCGACCGCGTTCACCTTGAAAGCATCCACCGCGTAGACGGGATAAGCCGTCGTGAAAACAACCTGCAGCTCCTCGTCGGCTTCCCTTAGCTTGTCCGCCAGCTCGATGCCCCCCATCTTAGGCATTTCTACATCGAGAAAAGCGATCTCCGGCTTTAACTCTCCGAAGCGGGCCAGCGCTTCGAGCGGACTCGTGAACGCGCCTACCACATCCAGCAAGGGATGCCGGCCGATAAGTCTTTCCATGAGATCCAATGTCGGTTTCTCGTCTTCCACGATTATGACGCGAAACATGAAGCGCCTCCTTTGCATAGCCGATCGCAATGTTCGTGTTCCCATCGCCGATCCGACCCCTTGCGCGGTTACGACGGTTCGCCGAGCTTCGGCAAATAGACCGTGATCTTCGTTCCTTGCTCCAGTGCCGAATCGATTGTGACGCTCGCCCCCGTCAACGTCGCGAGCCTCTTGCGGACGTTCGTCATCCCGATGCCCGACCGTTCCGGCCGTTCCTCCGAACGAACCCGGTATAACACATCGTCCGGCATGCCGACTCCGTCGTCGACGATATCAAACCGAAGGTATCCGTCCCCGTCCGACACCGACAGCGTGACGGTGCCCTCGCCATCCTTCTCGAACAAACCATGTCGAATGGCATTCTCGACGAATGGTTGAATCGTCAGGGAAGGGACGTAGTAAGACTCGAGATCCGGGTCCGACTGCAACCGATAGACCAGGCGGTCGCCGAACCTCGCCTTCTCGATTTCCACGTAAGCGCGGATAAGCTCAAGCTCCTGCCTCAACGGCACCTGATGCGTCCGCCCGTCCCGTTCGAACACCATCCGGAGATAGCGGCTAAGCACGGAAAGCAGATAAGCGGCTCTCTCGCCGTCGCTATAGCAGAAGGAGACAATGCTGCTGAGAGCGTTGTACAGAAAATGCGGCTTGATCTGCGCCTGCAGGAACGCCATCTCGTTCTGGAGCGCTTGGTCCATCGACGACTTCATCAAAAGCAGCGTGCGAACCCTAGCGGCGAGCGTCTTCGGATCGAACGGCTTCGAGATGAAGTCGTTGCCTCCTACCCGGAAACAGAGCTCGATGTCGTGCATCGAATCCTTCACCGTCGCGAACAGAACCGGCAAGTCCAGCACCGACCGTTTCTCCCGTACGATGCGGCACAGATCGATGCCGGACATTTCCGGCATCATGACGTCGAGGATCAGCAGGCTGATCCGCGGGTTCTCTTCCAGCTTGCGCAGGGCCTCCTTCGCGGAGAAGGCGGACAGCACATTGTACTCGTCCCCCAGCAGATTCAGCAGAATACGGACGTTCGATGCCTCGTCATCGACAACGAGCACCGTATGCGCGTGGCCATCGCCAACGACTTCAAGCTGCGATTGGCGAAGCCGGTCTCCGCTCTCCGCTGACGCGGCGATCATATTTTCCGCCGTCGGATTAACGTCCGCTTCGGCCGCCGGTAACGTGAACGCGATCCGCGTGCCTAATCCCGGTTCGGAACGATCCACCCTGATCCAGCCGCCCATCCGCTCCACCAGCTGGCGGCTGATATAGAGGCCAAGCCCCATACCGGTGTACCCGTTCTGCGGCATTTCCCGTTCCGCTTGCTCGAAGTAGCCGAATACCGCCTCGTGGCTCTCCTCCGGAATCCCGATCCCGGTGTCCTCCACCCAGATGGTCCAGAGCCCGTCAGCTTTCTCCGCTCCTATCTCGATCCGTCCAATCTTCGTATGCTTGATCGCGTTGTGAATCAAGTTATACAGCACCTGCCGCAACCGATTCTCGTCGGCCAGAACGCAGGTGTTCGGCGAAATCCGGTTCTCCCACCGTACGTCCTTTCCCATGAGCTCGAACTCCAGCACCTCGAACGCCGTCTGCGCGGCGACGCGCAGGTCGAGCACCGACTCGTGCAACCTCAAGTCCCCATGCTTCAACTGGACGACGTCCACCAGATCATTTACTAGCGCCGACAGCTTCGTAGACGTGTCCTGAATAAGCGTCAGCTCGCTCTTCTGACGGTCCGTGAGTTTGCCCGCCTTCTCATCCAGCAGGAAGGAGGCAATGTTCTGTATGCCGTGCAACGGCGTCTTGAGCTCGTGCGACGTATTGGCCAGGAACTCGTCCTTCAGCTTGTCCCGCAGAATCAGCTTGTCCGTCAGTTGCTCGGTCCGATCCGTCGCGTTCACCAGCCGCAGCGCGAGCAGCGCGTTCATGAACGCAAGCACCGCGAGGAACGAGATCTGCCGCCCGATATCCGTCTGCACGAGGCTAAGCGAATAGAGGATACCGAATAGCAGGATCAGTGCGATCGAGACAAGCATCCCGATAAGCAATGCGGTCTCTTGGCGTTCGAGCCGTCCGTCCCTCTTTACGAACAGCCGAATCGCGCGATACAAGTAGAACGCGGCTACTAGCGAGGCGTAATCCCAAGGAAGGTTACCAAGAGATCGGTAGTCAGAGTACGGCAGAACGATGACGGCCACCAGATAGAGGTAGATCGGCGCGAGCAGCACGAGCAGTTGCTTGCGACTCATCAACTTGGCGTCCAGATGATGAAGGAAGACGCCCAGCAGCACGATGTTGGAGAAGCCGCCTAGATCATACAGCTTGATCGACGCCCAATCCGGTAATCCCGGCAACAGCTGCAGCGTCAGCTTCTCCCCGCCCGTCACCATCAACACCAGCATCGTTAGAAAATATAGCGAGCTGTATAAGTAAGCCTTGTCCTTCATCCGTAGAACGTAGATCGTCAAATGGTACCCCGCGAACAGAAGCAGGATGAACAGTCCGGAAAATTCGGCCGCAAACCGAACCTGTTCTATCAGCAACATGTCCGGTTGAAAGCCCAACTGCACGTCCTCGAATCCCCCGCCGATCGGATTCGCTAGATTCGCAGTCTGCAGTACGATGTCCAGTTGTCCGCCTTCCGAACGGACAAACGTCATATACGGTTTGTTTTCCTTCACGTAATCTTGTTCGTTGTCCGCCGGACGTCCTCCGCTACCGGCCAGATGACCGTTCACATAGAGATGGTGCGCCCCGATAACGTTGGGCAACCGGATGCCGTAGCCTAGGTCCTCATCCTTAAGCTTCACGGTCAACCGATAGGTGCCGTATTCGGTTCGGCTCGCTTCGTCTATCGGGCTTCCGCCGTACCAGGCATTCGGAATGGATGCGTAAGGAGCGGACGGAGGCGGCACCCTGCCATCCCGGAAGTCTTCCGGCGAATATAACTTCATCGGGTAGAAAATCCATTCCCCGTCCAACAGGACCGTCCGCTTCGTTCCGAACTTCCAATCGCTTAGGTCGATGACGCCCTGATGTGCCTTCGGCGCGGACTTGTCCGAAACCGTATAGTCATTGATCGCCGCAAGCAGAACGAAGGATACGATCGGAATGAGCATGAACCCGAGCGCCCGGTATCCGATCCACAGCCTTTTCCGCATTCCCTTGAAGCCGTCTCTTGCCGATCCGTCCGCCGTCATTCTCTTCGCGCCCCTCGTCCCGTATGTTCCGTTCCGAAAGCTTATCTTGCGCCGCTCCCAAAATTCTCTCAAATGCCATTATGACAAAAATTTCTATGATTCGCACTTAGAAAAAATTGGCGATCCATTTAAGAATAGACAAAAAGCTGAGTGAAACACTCAGCTTCTTGTCGGGAAGTTAATGCGCTTTATTATTTATTGATATCCATTTGGTTTAACAGATTAAAGATTGCCTGCGCCGTTTCCGCTCTGACTGCATGAGATTGCGGTGCGAATACAGACGTAGACTGTCCCTTCATCAATCCGAGCTCAATCGCCTTGTTTACTCCGGCTTTCGCCCAAGCCGATACTTGTTTCTGATCCTTGAGATCACCCAGAATGTCATTCGTTGAAGAATACGTTCCTCTGACGTAATCGTAAGCACGAACCAGAAGCAAAGCCATTTGTTCTCTTGTGATTTGTTCTTTGGGAGCGAATATTGTCTCCGATAAGCCTGAGACCAGTCCGGCTTCATAGGCTGCCGCAATATCCTGAGCATACCAATCCGAAGCGTTAACGTCCGTAAACCGTCCATTCGCGTTCGTTGCTTTCAATCCAAGCGCTCTCACCAACAAAGCTACGAATTCCGCTCGCGTAGTTTTACCGTTCGGATTAAACTCCGTTGCCGTTACGCCGGAGACAATATGCTTTGCGGAAAGAATTTGCAGCGTGCGGTTCACCCAATGATTGGACGTTACATCAGAGAATGTTTTGTGGTATTCCAATACGGCATATTGACTAAAGTGAGGTGCATTTCCTGTAATCGTATGATTATTCGCATTAACGGTTCCTCCGATGTAAATCCACTCTTTTGACGTTTCGTCATAGTAATAAATACCGAGCAGATCTTTATCCACGCTTGCGCTGTCATACGGCAATACCAGCCCCACGGGTTCAGGGAATGCACTCAGTTTCGTTTCCTTCCCGTCTTTGTCTACAAGTACTAGCTCTAAATTGTAGATTTGTTCTCCGGTCTTGAGGTTCGTACTGCTTACAGGATCCTTTTCCGAGATACGTATTTCGATCTTCGCATCTTTTGTATTTCCCTGCAGCTTACCTGTCAATTCTTTGAATACCGCAGGCGGGATAATCATCGATACGCCATTTGACTTCAATTCCACGGGATTGGTGATCGTCATAGCCGAATCCACTCCAATAACCGCTTCCGTTTTCCCTGCGCCTAGAACAATTACTGATTTGCCATCCTTGATTGCATTCAATTGTTCTAGAGTAACCAGCTGCTGCTGTTCGCTCACGGGCACTGTCGGCGTCGTCGGTGTCGTTGGGGTGGTTGGCGTTGTATCTCCGCCGTTATCTTGACCGCTAATGGCAATCGTCGATTCGCCAAACGTACCGGAACCATCCCTGGCTGTTGCGACGACTTTCACAGTTCCATTCGCCGAGGCCGTTAACAATCCAGATACGCTAATCGTTGCCTCGCCGGTTCCATTCACGACGGACCAAATCACCGATTTGTCAGTCGCATCGTCAGGTAATACCGCAGCGGACATTTGCAGATTACCGCCTTTGGTTTCAATCGTCGTTGCGTTACCCGCTCCCGATACCGTAATGGTTTCCACTAAGATCAGATCAGGATCCGGAATGACTACCTCTTGATTACTGATCGTGATTACTACGCTGCCGGAAGCATTAGAACCGTCATTGGCTGTCGCCACGACTTCTACAGTTCCGTTCTCCTCGGCTGTTAACATCCCCGTCTCATTGTTGATCCTTGCCTTACCTGTTTCATTCACGACTGACCAGGTCACCGATTTGTCATTCGCATCGACAGGCAATACCGCAGCGGACATTTGCAGTTTACCGCCATTGGTTTCAATCGTCGTTGCGTTATTTGCTCCAGCCACGGTGATGGCGGTAACAAGTACAATCTGATTAGAGATCGTAATCGTCATTTCGCCTTTAACGTTAGAGCCATCATTCGCAGTCGCAACGGCCTTCACCGTTCCATCCGCTAGAGCCGTCAACAGTCCGGTCGAGCTGATTGTCGCAGTTCCGCTTTCATTCACTACGGACCAAGAGACTAATTTGTTTGCCGCTTCCTCAGGTGTTACCGTCGCCGACAATTGCAGCGTACCGCCTTTGGTTGCAATCTCTGAACTTCCGTCTGCTCCCGTTACGACGATAGAGGCAACTTCAACGGGTTGGCCAGAGATAGTAATTTCCACGCTACCGATTACACCCGAACCATCATTCGCGGTCGCCACGACTTTTACTGTTCCGTTTTTCTTCGCCGTTAACAAGCCGCTTGCGCTTATTGTTGCTTTGTCGGTTGCCGAATTATCTTGATTCACGACCGACCAAGTAACGGACTTATCGTTTGCATTCGCAGGTAATACTGTAGCAGACATTTGCAGCGTGCCGTTTGCTGTAGTGATCGCCGTCCCTCCGGATACGGAGATGGACTCAAGACCCACCCTGAACGGGATGATGACGTTATTCAATTTGAAATCCGTAAACACGGCGGATCTTGGCGAAACATTCAATAATCTGCCGTACAGTCCTACTTTAGGATCGCTATTAAATGCAACATCCGTAGGAGTGAAAGAATCGGCGGCCGTCGTCCAACTCAAGCCGTCAGCGCTATAATAGCCGTAGTACTTGGCTCCGATCTTCTCGATCTTCAAATAAATATCTCCCGGGGTCAAGGCTACTGCATCCGTGTAATCCTTATCGGTTTGCGCCCCGTTATTAATTTGGGAAAATCTAAGCTGTTTGCTAGCCGGGCTCCCCGACGCTTGTCGCCCGATCGTAATCGCGTTTTTGTCATCCAGATAAACGACCAATCCCGCCCATTCGAAGTTTCCTGTCGGGTCAAACTTCAATTTTGTGGAAATCGTAAAGTCTCCGCTGACAGGACCTCTTAACAGAATCCCTTTCGGTGGATTGCCCGAAGCCGGGTTCCAGGTTCCCGATTGCGTCATAATGTTAATGGCATTGGGATTGTTGGGAACGATCGACCAACTGGCCGCATTTTCTCTTACCCATTCCCAGCCGCTTTCCAGAACTTGTCCGCTTAGCGTGATCGTCGCGTTACCCGTTACGGCGGTGCCGTCATTGGCTGTCGCAACGACCTTCACTTGTCCGTCCTTGATTGCGAATAACAAACCTGAAGCGCTAATGGTCGCCTTGTCGGTTGCGGAACCATCCGTGTTTACGACGGACCATGTGACTGCGCTATTGCTTGCGTTCGCCGGCAACACCCCGGCGGACATTTGCAATGTGCCTTCTTTCGTGGTGATCTTCGTTTTTCCGCCTGCTCCCGTTACGTTAATGGAAGAAACAGCGGCCCAGAACGGAACGACAACATTGTTAAGAGTAAAATTCGTAAATTCAGCAGTTTTAGCTGCAGGGCCTAGCTTTCTTACAAACACGCCTACTTGAGGGTTTGTAAGCGCAGCGTTGAAGGTAACGATCGCATGATTATTTTTATCATCGGTTGCCGGGTTCCAAATACTACCGTCGAGGCTATAAAATCCAGTGTAAACATTATTTGTTTTCACGATTTTCAAGTAGACGACTGAAGTAGTGATGGAAGTATCCCAATCGTTCTTATCTGTCTGCGTTACGGTCGAGCCTGGTTTACTCACCTGCGAGAACCTGATTTGGTTCGTTCCGGAATAGTCGCGTACCAAGGTGATTGCGTTACCGTCATCTTGATAGACGATTAACCCTGCGGATTCGAAATTCGCCGATGCATTTAAATCCACTTTGGCGGAAATTGTGAAGTCCGTCGCGCCTGGGTCTCTTAGTAGAAGCCCTTTCGGTAGATTAGTCGATTGCGACCAGCTACCTTCTTCCGTTGTAATTCTTAATACATTCGGATTGCTGAGATTGATCGCCCAGAGATCCTTATTTTCCCTAACCCAAGACCAGCCATTGCCCAGTACCATATCTTGACCGCTAATAGTTACCGTCAATTCGCCTTTCACGCCGGAACCGTCATTGGCTGTTGCGGTCACTTTTACTGTTCCGTTCTTCTTAGCGCTCAGCAATCCCGTAGCATTAATTGTCGCTTGGCCCGTTTCATTTGCTACCGTCCAGGTCACTGTTTTATCAACCGTGTTTGCAGGCAGTATGTCTGCAAGCATTTGCAGCGTAGCGCCCTTCGCGGTAATTGCTTTTGCACCGCCTGTACCTGTAACGGCGATCGAAGCCGTTTTGACGCCTTGATTGCTAATGGTAATCGTCGCTTGGCCTTGAACGCCTGTACCGTCATTGGCTGTCGCGATGACTTTCACTTGACCATCTTTCAGAGCGGACAACAATCCGGTGGCGCTAATCGTGGCCTTATCCGTTACCGACCCATTCGTATTTACGATAGACCAGGTTACGGTTGTGTTGTCCGAATTTGCCGGCGTTACTGCCGCAGACATCTGCAACGTGCCGTCTTTAGTCGTAATTGTTGATGCACCTGCTGCACCGGTAACGCTAATGCCCGTTACAGGCACGTTAGGCGCCGCTACAACGGTAACGTCAGCAACAGCCTTAATCGTGCTGCTACCGACTGTTCCATTAACCGTAAAGCTTCCTGGAGCAGCATAATTGGAAGCATTGATAGTATCCCAAATGACAGGAACAGGCTTGGTCGTTGCATCGGTAAATACCAAGTTCACATAGCCTGGCAGTACGGGTGCCTTACCTGCAATTGTGCTCTTAGCCACTGGCGCGATCGTATTTACTGTTCTTGGAACGTAGTCTCCGAACCTTTCATTTTTACCGCTAACCGTTACGGCAGGACCGATATTATTAACGATATGAGTAATTTCGCTGCCTTGCGTACCGGATAAAAATACGCTGGTCGCATGGTGGACCTTGACGCCTGGGGCATCAGGAATTTCAATAGCGCTTTCGAGCTTCACTGCAGCATCTCTAAAGAAAGAATATACCCCTAGACCATAAGCTTCATGGTTTTTAACGGATTCCGCAACCTTATAGCCCGCAAAACCGTTCACGGCGCCTCCGCCGCTCATCCAGCTTTGTTGGTTCGGAACATCGTAAGGAATTTCGCATTGGTAGAAATACATCCGACCATTCTCGCCGTTCCACAAGGTTTGGTACTCATGGAAATGCTCGACGAAAAGTCCATAAATAGTGACGTTATTGCCATTAACGATTAATCCATTCGTAGTTATGTTCGAATCCCATCCGGCACCCGTCCCGTGATCGGCGCGCCATACCCAGAAGTGATCGCCAATTACATTGTTGCTGTTAATCTCGATACAAACATCGGCCAAAGCAAGGGCATCGCCGCCGACTCTAAAATAAAGATCATAAAGACCCGTCGGATTTGCCGCGTGATTACCCGTGCTGCCTTTCGGTCCAACCTCGAGCAATACCGGGGAGCTGACAGATCCCGCTTCGAAGAGCACGCCCGCGATCTTGACGCCATCGACATCCGCAACTTTAATAGCTGCCGAACCATTGTTCGCATGAAGCGTAGCTAGTCCAAGACCGAATACGACGGTATTAGGGTTGTTAATAATAATCGGTTTGCTTAATTGATATACGCCGGGAGTCAGGAACAAGCTCTTGCCGGCACTGAGCGCGGCATTCACTGCGTCCACGTTGAAGGTGTCCGGCTTCGCGACGTAAAAGTCTTCAAGCGAAACTGACCTTCCCGAATCCAGAATTTGCTGGTTCGATTTGCCTTCCCAGCTCGTGCCTGAAGTATCCGTACTAAGACCCGGGACGAATACCTTGTACTGCTTCGCCGTATCATCATAAGTAAGATAAGGTTTCTCACTAAGTACTGGCGTTTTATCGACAGTCGTATAAGGCTTAGTCGGCCAATCCGAATCAAGAGGCGCAGTTTTATTTCCTACGAAAACCATATTCCAGTTGGCGCCTGTCCAATTGGACCAGTTGTTATTTCTAGAAAACCACTGCTGCTGCGATCCCGAACCAACGGTTCCATCGATTTTGGAATCGGCCAAATATCCTCCGCTTGCCCATCCTCCGCGGTCATGCAAGGTCAGATCGCCTTTTACATGCACGCGTCTCATCGATGCCGCTTGCGATACCGCATACTTCAAATTCCCGCCCGTTGGAGTAACGGCTAGGTTTTCTACGGAACGCCAAAAATTTTGC
This sequence comes from Cohnella endophytica, assembly GCF_003628305.1. Classification (GTDB taxonomy): domain Bacteria; phylum Bacillota; class Bacilli; order Paenibacillales; family Paenibacillaceae; genus Cohnella; species Cohnella endophytica. The sequence continues at coordinate 328,870 of NZ_RBZM01000009.1, forward strand.
GTTGCATTATAAGGAGTTTTAGGATCGGACCACCACTCGGCATCGACCGTCACTCCTCCGTTGATGTTGACCTCGTCGGGGCTAAGTCCAAGGCCGGCTACGTGCGTATAAAAACCCACTCTGACATCGGCATTATACGTACCCTTTTTGAATAGGAGCGCATATCTCTCAGGTCCGAATTGATTTTTTACTTGAATATTAAACACATTCGTTGCGGTCGTCTGAATTTGAGAAGCCGGCGTCGATTGATCGAATACGTAAACATTCGATCCGAAATCAGGTTCCGTCAATGCCGAAGCAATAGACAAATCCATCTCCGTACCACCGCTCACGGATTTAATTTGATAGTAATATCTCGTATTCGCCGACAACCCCGCATCCGCGTATTGGGTGGAGGTCACTGCAGAACCGTTAACCTTATTGTACGTTCCGCTACTGCTTAGCGAGCGGTATACATTATAGCTTGTTGCGCCGGCCACTGACTGCCAGTTCAAATTAACCGAGTTTTTAGTGGTTGAAGCTACGATGCCATCGGGATCTCCCACTGGATCGGCCGCGTTTGCTACGCTAGGCGATAGGGGCGAAACTATAAATATACTGACTAGAATTGCCAATACGAGAATTATGGATAAAGTTCTTTTCAGCATTTCTCTAACCTCCGTTTTCACTTTAATGTTGGCCCTCTCCCCACGTCTTAAAGCGCTTTCAATAATTACCCTTCACCTCATCAATAAATGTTTGTATTTATATAAATCCTACCGAAGAACGGACAATGGAATAAGAAACGGATCTGACTATTTTTAAAATATCTTTACAACATTTGGGCCTGCCAAAAGCCCCCTTCTATCAAAAAATGGCGGTCCAGGAATAAGCTCCTTGACCGCCAAAATATACCCATTTCACTCCTCAGAATGAGGTCGGATTGCCATTCAATTCGAATTGCGAAAATTCCGCGATCTTGGAAGCGGGGCCTAATTTTCTGGTGAATACGCCTACTTTGGGATTGCTCAACGAAATGTTGAAGGAATCGGTAGCTATTGTCCAATTCACGCCATCCGCACTATAGTAGCCTTTGTAAACGTCACCCTTTTTCTCGATTTTAACGTATACTTCCTTAAAGCTTGATAAGTCGGTGTAGGTTTTGTCTGTAGCGGTTCCATTTAGACCTCTAGTAAACCTAATCTGATTGTTCGCCGAAAAACAATTTCCTAACGATATATAGTTCCCGTCATCCTGATACACGATTAATCCCGCATATTCGAAGTTTTTAGTCGCGTCAAACTTAATTTTCGCAGAAATCGTGAAGTCTTCAACACCGGGTTCTCTAAGCAAAATGTTGCTCGGTTTGGTCGTTTGCGTAAAACTTCCTTCGATCGTCGATAGTTTCATTATCTTAGGATTGCCTTCTACTCTCCAACTGCTGCCGACTTCTCTTATCCATGACCAGTCGCTGCTCAAGTTTTTACCCGGACGAGGACCGGGATCCGGATATTGCCCGTTATAGCTATATACTCTGACATAATCCACAAGCATTTGTTTAGGTACGGACCAATTCGTTGTGGAATCGGGATTACCCGGCCAATCACCACCAACCGCTAGATTTAATTGAAGATAGAAGTCTTGGTTGAAGGGTTCCGGATATTTTTCCGCCTCACTGCCGCTTTTGCTAAACCAATCGTTTTGGGTCGAATAGATAACGCCGTCGATCAACCATTTGATTTCTCCCGGAGCCCATTCAATGCTAAAAACGTGATAATCATCCGAGAACTTCTGATTATCGGGCAACGAATAATTACTTCCGGTATGCGTCCAGGGGTTACCATAATGAATCGTGCCGTATACTTTGCCCGGATCATGCCCGAGAAACTCCATAATGTCGATTTCGCCGCTTACCGGCCACCCGCCGTAAACGCTCTTCGAAGGCATCATCCAGATCGCCGGCCACATCCCTTTCCCTTCCGGTAATTTGGCTCGGACTTCGTAACGACCGTAGGTCCAGTCGCCTTTACCTTTCGTCTGGAGCTTGGCCGAAGTATATTGGCTGCCTCCATAACTTTCCTTGAGCGCTTCAATAACCAAGTTCCCATTGACGATCCGGGCATTCTCGGGACGATTCGTATAGTTCTGCAGCTCATTATTGCCGTAGCCGCCGCCACCTTGAACGTAGTTCCATTTAGATTCGTCTATCGTATCCGTATTGAACTCATCGTTCCACACAAGCGTCCAGTTAGGATCGCCCGGAACTGTTCCTGGGTCCGTACCGGGATCTGTTCCTGGGTCCGTTCCTGGATCCGTTCCTGGATCCGTTCCTGGATCCGTTCCTGGATCAGTACCAGGATTTGTTCCCGGGTCTGTTGAAGGATCTGTTCCCGGATTCGTGCCCGGATTTGATTCCGGTGAAGTCGTCGGCGGAGTAGTCGGCTCCTCGTTCGTACTCATAACTTTGCCTTTGATAACCTTGGCTGTTGTCCCGCTCTTTACCTCTTTGCCGTTCACGGTCGTACCGCCCGCGTCTTTATGAATCATTAAATTGTCGATCACTGTATCATCGTCGATTTCCAGAATAGCTTGAGATTCGACCACCCATTCATTCGTTGTGCCGTTAAAGACAATTCGAATGCCGTGTTCAGGATTATTTACGACGACCTTATTCAGCTTTGAGCCGTTAATATGGATACTGTGACTGCCGCCTCCATTAATGAATGTCGTCCCGGTCACGGTTACTTGCTCTAATGTTGCATCGCCGCTGCCGATTCCTTCCGACAAATAAAGATCCCCATCGATTACGGATTCAATCAGGCTTACATTTGAAGTGTTGATTACCGCATTCCCTTTGATCTTCAGTTTTGAATAAGTGCCTTTCTCATTAAATATTCGTCCCGCTATCTGATTAATGAACGTAACGGCTTCGGCTCGCGTAATCTCTCTTTGCGGCCTAAACGTATTGTCGGGATACCCTTTGATGTAACCTGCACTCGTAAGTATGTTTACAGCCGAAATTGCTTGCTTCTGGATTTGGTCGGCATCCTTAAAGTTAAGCGCGTTACTGCTTGATGCGGCAGTGAGCTTAAAAGCCTTACTCAACATTACCGCGGCATCTTCTCTTGTAACCATTGCCAAGGGGCGGAACGTTTGATTCGAATATCCGTTCACGTATCCCGCTTTGCTAGCCTTGGCCACGCTATCGGCAAACCAATCCGTATTTTTAACGTCTTTATAATCGATTTCCGCCTTGCTTTCTAAACCTAAAACGCGATTAACCATCGTTACGAATTCAGCACGCGTTACCGGATTATCCGGTTTTACGGATCCATCGGCATATCCCGAAATAAGTCCTTGCTGTATCCATTTTTTTAATTGTTCGCTAGCCCAATGATGATCGATATCCGTCTTCACTGTTGCCGGAGCCGCGTAAGCCGTTGAGAATGTAGCGGAACACAGTAACATAATCGCCAAAAAGGTTAATAGTGCTTTTTTGGGCGTCATTCTTTATCGCTCCCCTTGTCTATTATTGGTTAAAGTAAGCGCTATCATATTATTTATCGATTCTATCGAAGATCGGAAAAGACGATAAGAAACTATAATGACTACTTTTAAACTTTCTTTACTTCCGCAAATTAAAAAGCTGAGCGAAAATCGCTCAGCTCTTACTCTTTTACGAAGTCTCGGAGTATGCCGCTATGCATGAGCTTGATCTTAACGTCTATCGATTCCAGCGATTGTTCGTTCACATGAATCGTACCTTCTTTTTCGAGCTGTTTCCACATGCCGTAGTGATGCAAATAGGTGTGATAGTCCAACTGGTAGATATCCGCGTTTAAGGCGAGCGCGTGAGCAAACGTTTCCCTCACTTCTTTCTGAATGAGGGTTTTCGCGATTTGCGTCATTCTCTCCACGTTCGCATCGTCTTTCATCTCGACGACATTGCCCTTAACGGATAGCGTGATTTTGTAGCGTGGCATCCCCCTCCCGAACGTCTCGGCAATTTTCAAGCTAGGACTCTCCACGGAAAGAACCCCTAACATCTGATCGCCGTCCACGATCGGAAGCGGCGTTCGCTTCGTCGCCGGATTCATCCAGCGTAGTCCGATTAATTGATCGTAGCTCAGCCATCCTTTTAACACCTTGCCGCTGATGATGAAGGCGCCGTTGATTTGCAATTTGGGCTCCGGATCCCGGTTTTTCTTCCATTGCTTCTGGTTGACGCTAAGCGTAGGTAGAATGACGGTCTTGCCCGGCTCCAGAATGTCCGCCAGAAAATGAAGCCAACTAATCGGCTCTATCCACGATCTTTGCTTATAATTGCTTGTCGGTTCGTGAAGGATCGAAGTCAAGGAGGACATATTGAAAAAATCCGGCGTACTGAACATACTCTCGATGTTTTCCCACGTTCCGTATACCCATTGCGTGTATCGTGTATCGTGAAACCGGTCATAGGCATCCTCGAATTCCTTAACCCCTTCTTTCAAAGCGGCCTCAGTCATGACGATCGAAGTAATATGGCTCCACAATATTCTTTGTTGAGACGTTAGATACAAATTGTTGGCTGCCAAGTTGACGGTTAACCCTTGCCCTTTCCCAATGAAAGAAACGGCTGGAGAATCGCTCTTTCCTTTTTCCTGCTTCGCCACATTAGCGAAATCAATCATCTGGGCATAAACGGCGTACTGATGATCGGCATAGTCGAAGCCCATCGCGGTAACGTATCTATTTTTCTCAACGTCATAACTATCCCAGCATCCAGTCAGCGAGAACATGGCGAGCATGGCCGCGGCTATTATTCCAATGACCCGAATCGGATTCATGCTAGTACCTACTCCTTGTTCTCGAGATCCGATCGTTTCAGCATTGCCGGCTTCATATCTTTCCAACGCTTCGGAATGTCCAGTACCGCCTTTAGAAGATCCTTGAACGAGACCGGGGATAGGGGCTCCAAATATCCGATACCCAGCGAGCTCAGTCCGGACATATATGCGACGATAGAGAACATGCAAATGAAAAAGCCAAACATGCCAAGGATGGAAGAGCCGACCAGCACAAACAGTCTCATGACGCTGACGGTTCCGCTTAATGACATGTTGACCAACGTAAACGTCGATACGGCGGTAATCGCCGAAGTGACCAGCAACGTAGGAGACGTTAACCCGGCACGGATCGCCGCATCGCCGACGATCAAACCTCCGACGACCGCTATCGTCTGGCCTACAGCCTTCGGAAGCCGAACGCCCGCCTCACGAAAAAGTTCGAACATTCCCAGCATGAGCACTGCTTCCATCGAAGTCGAGAAAGGAAGACCGATTCTGGAGTTGGATACCGTGGCCAGCAAACGGAAAGGCAGCTGTTCGGAGCTGAATGTGCATAACGCGACCCAGAATCCCGGCAGAAAAATAGCAACGAATAAACCGATAATACGCAACATGCGCTCAAAAGCCACGAAATAAAACGGCAGATATGAATCTTCAGGCGACTTTATCTGCTCTATCAAATTGGTGGGCAAGATGAGGGCCATTGGCGAACCGTTCACCAAAACCACCAATCGTCCCCGGACCAAAGCCTGTGAGGCATAGTCGGGCCTGCCGATGTAATCGAGCAACGGAAAGAGAGAAATCTTCGTGTCCCCTAGCCCTTCTTCAAATTGGGAGCTGCTAAGAAGCGCCTCGGTTTGAAAGGCTTGAATCCGGGCGCGCGCTTCATTGATTAAGTCCGGTCGGGCTACTCCGCTTAAGTACATCAGCGAAACCTCAGTATGGCTATGCTTTCCCAGCACAAATTTTTCATTGTGCAGCTTGGACGTGCGCAATCTTTTGCGGATTAACGCAACGTTCGTCGACAGCTCTTCGATAAACCCGTCCCGAGGTCCCTTTAACGAAATTTCGGTTGTCGATTCGGAAGGATCTCTCTTTGGAATGCTTTTCATGTTATTCGCGTAAATCCGTTTCGTCCGATGATGAAACAGAAGAAGCGCCCCGCTGAACAAGCTGAGCGACAAGTCCTTGCCCGATTGCAGCTCCGTCAATTCCAATCGGGCTTGCAAGGCCGTCAACGATTCGGAATCGGATTCACTTCGGAACGACTGCTCTAACAGGGGCAGAACGGTTTCGGACAACCACTTGCCGTCTCCCATTCCTTCGCAATACACCAGCGAGAACTTCTCGCCCGTTTCCCCGAAGGAACTGGTGCTTATTTTAATATCCTCGCTGTACCGATAATGCGAACGAAGCTTTTCCTCATCCCAATCATGAAAGAAATTTTCCTTGTTCATGCCCCTGCCCTCTTTTTGCTTGGAATCCATAATACCGTGAACAGTAGCCAGAAGGACGAGAAGAGAATAATGGCGAAAGCGCAGATATAGTACCATTTAACGATGCGCAAATAAAGCATATCGCTGATTATCGGCATGATCGCCAGCAGCAGCAAAATGCCGGCCGAGATGGCAATTGAGTATTGGCGCGAACGATTGCTCTTGCTTATTAAATCGGCGACCAAATAGAGCATTAAAGAAATTCGGATAAAGGCGCCTGATAGCCACTGGTAGATCGACAGAAAATCTACATGCGAAAAGTAGTCCCCGATTCGGACCAACCTCCATTGTTCGAAGGCCGGATATCTGATCTGATCCGATTTATACCCGAAAGTGGCAATCGCCCCCGTCAATGGACCGATCGTCAACCCGGAAATGATCAGTACGAGAATCATGATATGATACCACTTGAATTTACTGCGGATATGATGTTGTAGCAGCACGAGTACGAATACCTCGATAAAGCTGCTCGCCGCATACATCATGCAAGCTGCGATCGAAGAGAAAGAGTTGGTAAAGAGAGGGAAGAGTAAGGTATAACGCTTAAATTCGATATTCGCCGTCATTACGAAATAACCGAGAACCCAGACAAAAGGAAGCAGTATTCCCGCGCAAATAGCGATGGATCGGATGCCTTTGAAGGCAGAATAAACGCAGAGTGCGAGCAAAGAGAGGGCCGTCGCCAGAATCGGGGTTTCCGGTAGAAAGGAGACCTTCGTCCATAGAATGACCTCTTTAAACGTCACGAACGCGTTCATCAGGAAAAAGAAAAGAAACGGGAGGATTAGAAGCAGGGCTAAAGCAGGGTGCGTGTGCGTGCGCAGCCACTTCAAAATATTCGTCTGGCGCGTTTTTTTGGCGATCCAGTAAGGGATCAGCGTCCACAGCAGACAGAAGGGCAACACTAGAATTACGCTGATCCAAGAATCCTTATTGGCGGTATGGAGGAGCAAAGGGATGATGGTCACGTGGTTGTCCAGGCCGATCGCCATAATTAACAGCATGAAGGCCTGTAGAATGGAAATGCTTCCTTTGGGCAGCAAGGCCTCCATCCCTCCTCGGTCTCGGACACTCCAAGTATGGACATCTCCTATTCGAAATAAACCACTGACTTACGATCGAAAAACGCGGCGCATAAAGCTCAGAAAAACGGCGCCCCCTCGCGGGAACGCCGATTTCATCGCTATGGTTTGGCCGATCGGAGCGCTGTCCGTAACGCTTCAGCCAGTTGGAGATCAATACAGCTCGAATTCATAGATTCTCGCATTGTTCCGGTCTCCCGGAACTTGGTAATAACCGGCGTTATCCTGTACGGGCGCGGTAATATATAGCCTAAAATAGCGGGCGGTTACCGCCGTGATGTTGCGGTCCGTTACTCCTGCCGTGTTGTTCGTTACCGAGTCCGTGTCCGTCCAAGTATTGCCGTCGTTGCTCCTCTGCAGTTTGAAGTTTTTCGTATTGTACGCCGCCGTCTCGCCGTTGGAGCTCGCATGCTTGACAACCCAACGCGATACGCTGTAATTGCCTCCCAGATCAATGCGCAGCCATTTGTCGCCGGGTACGGCGCTTTGCGGCTGCGAAGTCCATTTCGTCGTGCCCAATCCGTCCACCGCTTTGTCCGCCGATTCGCTCGAACCGTTGATGTCGCTTGCGGTCGCCGTTTTATTCAGCGCCAAATTGCCGGATCCGCCTCCCGATCCGCCGGCCAATGTCTGATTCATGCGGTCGACGATCGTATTGTACGCGGTACCGTTAGGCGCCAGCAGCAACGTTTCGTTGGCCGAAGTCGTCAGCGAAATGTCCGTCCCCGTGACGGTTCCGGCGTCGGCGCCGTTTCGGTAGAGTCGTAGCGTTTGACCCGGCCACGGATTGACCAACGTTGCCGTTTTGCCCTTCTCGCTGATGAGGCGAACGTATTGAACCTGATTGCTCCTCATTTCGCTGGATACGAGGAACGCGCCGTCCGCCCGAAGATCGCCGTATTTGGCATCCGTACCGGTCGGCCAGTTCGGGAAAATCCGGATTTTCCCCTGGAACGATTGCAGGAACATCTCGGCCAACGTCGCCGTCGTCGTGTTGAGGTTTTCGATGCCTCCGCCGTTTGCCTTGAGGAAAAGGTTGTTGTAGCCGTTACTGCCGATAAACGAAGTCAGCTGATTCAGAATCGTCGTCGGGTCGTATCCTACCCGAGCCGCAGCGGGATAGAACGTGTTCGTGCCGTTGCCGTCCGTCCATCGGGCCATCTGGCCGATCATGTTTTTAGCCGTTTGAATGAGCGTCGAGCTGCTGGAAAGTCCGATTTGCCGGCCAGGGTAGATGTGCTGGATGCCGATCGCGTTGTCGTTGCTCCAGTCCCGTCCGACTTCCGTATAGCGGAAAACCGTTTGCCCGTTTCTTGTTTGGGTCGGGAACGCGCTCATCGTGTTCAATATATTTTGCCACGTCGTCCTCAAAGTCGCGTCCTGACCGAGCACGTTACTGATATCGATGCAGCCTTGCAACAGATACTTCACCAGTCCCAGCGACAAAACGCCGTTCGTCTGCGGAAGGGGATCGCCTTCGTGCTGCGCGTCGTTGTTGATCACGTATCTCGTGCCGTCCCAGGTCAAATAATTTTGCCAGAACTTGGCCGCTTCCTTCAAGAAAGCGTAAATGGAATTCGCGTACGCCGTATCGGCTGTCGCGTAATAATGGTCGAGCATGACCGTAGCCCCGAACGCCGCGTAAAATTTCTGATTGTGCGTGTTACCATCCGTGTCAATGGTGTACGGTCCGATGCCGACCGGATAATATACGCCCTGGAATCCGTTGGACGCCGCCAGCGACTGCGCTTTCGGAATATAATCCAGAATCGGTTTGTCGTAGGCGCTTGCGAGCTCCACATGGTTCGTCGGCATGGCGAAATAGAATGGAGCCTGGTAGTTGTAGTTCAGATGGTAATCGCCGCCCCAATCGGAGTTGCGGGCGATCCAGGCCCCCCACAATCCGGGAGGTGCTTCGCCCGCTCTCGAGCTGCTGCCGAGCAAATAAAGCGACCCGTAATAAAACTTTTCGATCGTCTTGTTCGGAATTTCGATGAACGATTTGCTGTAAAAAGAATCCCACCACGATTGGTGCGAGGATTTCAGGGAGTCCACGTCGCCTTGGGTTTTTGTGCTGATATTGCTGATGGCTAAGGACTGGTAACTTCCCGAATCCTTGTTGCTCATAATAGAAGTGATGAGAGAATATGTGCCGCCGGGATTCATGGTGAACGAAAGCTGGCTTCCGCTGACCGTACCCGTCGCCCCGATGACGCGAGTGGCGATTCTGGCCTTGATTGTCGCAATGCCGTTCACGTTGTCGGAGCTGTCCGCACGGACGTCGCGGTACAACACGTCGCCGGACGCGCCGGCGGAGCTGGCGAACGTGTTCTGGTTCGCCTGGTTGAGCGTGACGGTGACCGTTTTCGAACCGCTTCCCGAGTAAGTGAATTTCGTGACGAACAGATTGTTCGTCGTATCCGATGCCTGCACCCAGCTGGTCGTGTTTACGGTATTGCCTCCCGCGGAGAACGCGCCGTCCACCTGAGCGTTCGCGATCTTCTGCTCGGTCAGGTACGAGGCCCCGGTCATTCCGGATACCGAAACCCCCAATCTCGCGAGCGATTTCAATTGATGGTCCGCGACGGAGAAAAACTCGTTCTTGCCGAGCACGACCGTCATATTATCGATATTACCTACCAACACTGCACCAACGTCTCCGTTTCCAAGCGTCGGAGCGTTCGTCGTGTTCCCGAAGTTGCTGTCCGTCGGCGGCGAAGTCCACGTCCCCTTGTAAGCGCTTACGATTCGCAGGGCGTGATTCGTCGTGATGCCGTCGGCGCGGGCCGTCGTGATTCCGACCGTCCCAAGGACCGAGACGCCCGCAATGGCGATAACCAAGCCGATGAGCCAACCTTTCTTCATCAAAATACCTCCTTCGATTAGTAGAATACAACCTTGCCTTTTATTATCATCCGATCCGGATTCGGAATGATAATCGCGTTTTTCTTGCTCGGCCACGATCCGACGGGGATGCGGGCAGCGGGAACCGGGCGTCGAGCGGTAAGGCAGAATGAAAGCCCCGATCGTATGTGAGTCGAGCATACGCAATCTGGAGTCGGTTTGAACACTGCTTATTTTTGCGGCTTCAAAAAAAGACTGTACGATCTCGAAACCGGCGCCGCTGGCACTGTACTTTAAATAAAAAAAGCCGCCGACACGAAGGTCGGCGGTGATTTATCCGGCGGCATTGCAGGGATCGTCTAAGATAATACGAAATCATAAATGCCCATGAATGTGCTATAAAGCGTGTTGCCGCTTAATTTCACATCCGCTTTTATGCCCGCTTTCTCCAATTCTTTCTCAAAAGCCGGGACGAACAGCGTTCCGCTCTTGGAAATTTGGCCGCCGATCACGATGCGGTCGGGTTTAAATACTCGAAACGAAGGAGCGAGAATCTCTGCCATCCTTGTCCCGAAAGTCTCGAACAGATTAGCTGCAAGCCTATCCCCGGTTAGGGCCGCTTTCGCGTAATCTTTGACGTCAAGCCCTTCCTGCCCCAGCCGCATTTCCGAAGCCAATTGCAAGATTCCTCTTCTGGAAATCCAGTCGTCAGCAATTTTGCCTTGATAGGAAACGGGATATAGCCAGCCCTGATCCGGAACGTCGGCGCGATCTAGAACCAAACGACCGTTCTCCAAGAAGCAGGAGCCAAGTCCGGTTCCGATAGTCAGACATACGGCTCTATTGCATCTTCTCGCTTCTCCGTATCCGGCTTCGCCGAGTCCGAACAGCGCGGCGTCGTTTCCGAACCGGATGCCGAAGGACGAAGCAAGACGAGGAGCCAACATCCCGTGAGATCGAACGGCTTCTTCCAAGCGCTCTCCAAATGGAATGCCGTACAAAGCTTCGAATTTGCTCAGCCCCCGAATGAAGCTGATGCCTGCATCGTAATCGAAAGGACCGGGAAATGCCATTCCGATCCCTCCGATAAGCGGCGGCTCTTCCCCCGCTTTTGAGAGGAGATCGACGGCAATGTCCGCGAAATGCGCGACGATTTCTTCGGCGCTTCGGTCGGCGTGCGAATCATAATGCGAAATTGTCTCTTCGAGAATCGTTCCGCCGATGACCACGGCGGCTTTGATTTGCGTTCCTCCGACGTCATAAGCGAGAATGAGGTTCCGTTCCATCGTCTCCCGCCTCCCCTTATGTTCTTACGAAAGCTTTAATCAAGCCGACCTTCTTGCCCACGCTCGGGCCGCTTGGCCGAATCGTATAGGAGTCGACCGAAGCAGGGACGATAAACGTCTCGGCATAACGAATGACGTACGGCTCGAACGCGTTGGTCGGGCTTTCCACGGTCGCTTCTTCGCCTTCGACCAGATTCAGCATGTGCACGCTACCGTTCGCTACGTGCCGTACCGGCTCCGAGAACCAGAAGCGACGGGTTTCGATGAACTCGAGCTCGTGCAGTCCCGTGCGTTCTTCTGCCCAACCTTCCCCTTCGACTACTTTATCGATCCGGTTGACGCACTGCGATGTCGTCCAATCGGTCGTCCGGTTCCAATCGATGACATGGCTGCCATGCTCCACGTGAACGGGACGCGGCCTGCCGTCGAGGCCGAGCCGATCCCAGTCCCACAGCTTAAAGGTGAAAATATACGGCGTTGCGCTGATTTCCAGCACCATGCAGCCCGTAGCCGAGCAATGCACCGTTCCGGCAGGAATAAGGAAATGGTCGTGCTTGTTCGCAGTATACACGTTTACGTATTCCTCCGCAGGGAACGTGAACCCGCCCTTTTCCGCCTTGCGCAAATCAGTCAGCATCGCTTCCGGTTCAATACCGTCCCTGAGCCCCAAATACACTTCCGCTCCCGGCTTGGCATCTAGAATGTAATAGCTCTCGTCCTGCGTATAGGACATGCCGAATTGCTCGCGGATGTACTCGACTGTCGGGTGAACTTGAAGACTGAGGTTTTGGCCGCCGATTGTATCCAGAAAGTCGAAGCGAATCGGGAACTCGGCGCCGAATCGCGCATAGACCCTCTCTCCAAGCAGCTTGACCGATTCGAAGAAGACGAGGGTAATGGCGGGAAGCTCCACCTTGATATCGCCGTATCGGAAATAGAGGCTATTCTCTTCCGGGACTCCGTCGAAGCCCCATGCATACGGATGCTCCCGCTCGGGAAGCTCGATGTTCGCTTCCAGCCATGTTCCGCCCCACACGCCGGGATCGAAATAAGGCACAAGCCGGAACGGCCGGCTCGCCGTCTGCGCGAATCCGGCGAACAGCGCCTGCCGCGTGACCATCTTCGGTGCATTCTTGACGTTCGTATCCAGGTAGAAATCGACTCGGCCCAGCAACGACTTTTTCAGCCGGTCCGCCATCCGCCATTCGAAGAAAAAACCTCTTTTATATAAACGCAAAATATCGTTTTCAACCCGATTCGTCCGCCAGTTGCCGACTTCTTTCGAGCGGTAGCGCTGCTGAATTTCCCAGCGGGTCAAGTCCGCATAGACAACGACATCGCCCTCGGCGATCAACGAAGCGCCGAAGCCGATGACGATCGCGATGCCGTTCTCCGCTTCGTCCAGCTGACGGCGCATCGCCTCTACTTGGGCCGGATCGTAAAATTCATCCATCCTGAACGGCGCCATATAGCCGAATACCCGATCATCCGTCATGTATCGCTCGACCATGCGGTCCACTTGAGACGGCTCCAACGCCGCATCCTCCGACCGCACGATCAGAGCGGGAGCAAGCGATTCGGTTAATCCCGCAATGATTTCTTCCTGCCTGACGCCCGGATAACATTCCAAGACGACAACCGCACGCTTCTTGCCCGTTGCGGCAACCTCCTTTTGAATCCGACCGCCGATCGCCTCGTATCCCGCCCAAGCCTCGCTGTCCATGCCTTCGATTCGGGTAAACGGATACTTGTCGTAGAACTTGTTCACCTGTTAATCAGCTCCCATCTCCTTTTCAACATAATATATCACAAATTAACATAAATGAACAATTAAATATGTTAATTTATCGATACGACGTGCAATTCCGCGCCGCTGCTTTCGATTAACGCGCGATCCGCATCTCGGATCCCCGAATCGGTAACGAAAATATCGATATCGGACAAATTGGCCACCTTCGTAAAGTAACGGCTTCCGATCTTGGAAGCATCAAGGATCATAACGACTTTCTCGGACGCTTGAATCATGGCTTTTTTCACCTGCGTGTCCATTAAGTTCGGATCCGTAAAACCATCCTCGGCCGTGAATCCCAAAGCCGAAATAAACAGCGTGTCCGCATGGTAGCTCGCGAAAAATTGCTCTGCCAAAGGTCCCACGAACGTGCCCGACGCTTCGCGAAGCATACCGCCGCCGCTAATCATCGACCTTCTATCGGTAATGAGCGGGCGGAAAAGGTTCATCGTATTCACTCCGTTCGTCAGTACGGTCAATTCCGTGTATGCGCCCAACGACTCGGCCATTCGGGACACGGTCGTCCCGTTCTCCAGAATAATGACGTCGCGTTCCCGCACGAACGTTTCCGCAGCGTATGCGGCCAGCCTTTGTTTGATATCGCGATTGCGCGATTGCTTGACGGAAGCTTCCGGCTCTTCGGGCGCGGGCAAAGCGCCGAGATATACCGCTCCCCCGTGCGAGCGCCGCACGCGGTTTTCCTGTTCCATCTCGCGGAGGTCTCGTCTGACCGTCATTTCCGATACGCCGAAGTGGTCGCTCAGCTCTTTCATGGTCGCCGCGCCGCGTTGCGCTAAATAGTTCAGGAGCATCTGTTTTCTTTGCAAGGGAAGCATAGTCACACCCCGAATTTTTTTAACTTATTCTAACACAAATGATCAACGCCAACAAAGAAGCCCCGATCTATGATCGAGGCTTCTGTCGTAAAGTTTATCCGCGTTAAGAAGGCCTTTACTCCTCTAAACGAGGCGCAAACTTACGGAGTCAACTGCACAGAATCGATAAAGGCCGTGTTGTCCGTGGTCGTTGCGCCTTGGAACATGATCGTATGGCTTCCCGCGCCGAGCGTGAACGCGCTCGTGGCGAACGAACCGAAAGTTCCCGAACTAGGCGAGAACGTGCCTTGATTCGTGCCGTCGACAAGCACGTTAAACGTTTGCTGCCCGCCGAAGCTTGTTCTTCTCGCGGCTTTAAAGCTGACTTTAAACGTTCCTCCCGCGGTCAAAACAAACGTTTGGGAGATGGTGCCGTCCTTCTGCAACAAGGCCATCTGCGTTCCGTCGGGCGCCGCCGGCGTCCCCCAAGCGCCGTTATTCTGAAGGACAAGCCCGGCGTAGCCGCCGAATGTCCAACTGCCTCCGGTCGGATTGTACGCGTAGCCGTTCGGCTGGCCGCTCATGCCCGGAGCTTCGAAATTGCCGTTCTCCAGAATCGGAAACAGATAGATTTCGCCCATATTGAAGCTGCCCGTCGTCGTGCCCGGCTCGATATCAAACCGGATTCCCGTAATCGTCCCCGTCCACGAAGCCATCGTCGTCATATCGACCGCATAGGTTTTGAATTGGGAATCGTTTGCCGAGATCGTAAAGGTTTTGCTTTTCGCCTCGTCCCAGAAATTGCTTCCGCTCGTCTTGAAATAAATTTTCCCTTGCGTCGACGCGGTATTGTTTTTCAACTTGATAATCATTTGGTTTTGATCGCTACTTACATTCATCGAATCGTTGAAAATATACGGATCATCTCCGTTGATATTGTAAAGGGTATTGTCCGAAAGCGGGGAGGCATGCGCTTCGGATACGGCATGCCGAGAAAATCCGTTGATGCCGGTATCTTCGTTCGTCAGCTTGAATACGGTACTGCCCGTTCGTGTCGCTTGGGCGACGGGAACGATCTTGATCGCGTCCCCGATCGTCGTTCCGCTGGAGGCGGCCGTCAGCTTGACGTACGGCGAAGCGCCTTTTCTTAACGTATAGGTGCCGAGCAGATTCCATTTGCCGCCGTTCGTCGTCTGATCGACGGATACGTTAGAGGAGTTGGTTCCGTCGTAGACGGTATACGTCGCCGCCGTAGCGAAGCTTGGATCCTCGGCCCACCAAGCATAGACGTTGTATGACTGCGTAGCCGGAATGACGGGATTAAACGTCATCGTCGCCCCGCTTCCCGGCGCGGCGGACTTCACCCCGTACAAGTAAGGCGTTTGATACGAATTCGTCGATGCCGGTACGTTCGTCCAAATGCCGGTCGTGTTCACGGAAGCCGCATCGTAGTCGTCGACGATGAGAGTGTCGGATACCGCGTTGATATTTCCCGAATTGGTTACGGTACCGCTAATATTGACGTGTCCCTGCGCTTTCTCGAATACGTTGTTCTTAACCGACGAGTTCGCGTCCGGGGTGACCGCAACGTACACTTCTCCGTTATTGAAGTTTTTCAGCTCGTTTTGAATAAAGACGTTGCCCACGACGTTCGTGCTTCGATTGGCTCCGTTCGTGCCGAAATACATGATGCCGCCGGAATGGTTGTTTTTGAAAATATTGTTCTGCGCCGTAACGTTCTCGTTGTTGCCTTCGAAATCCAGACCGCAGCCGTCCACGGTGTTTTTGCTGGAGCCGATGAATTCGTTGTTCGTTATCGTCAGATTTTTGGAATCCGAAACGCCGCCTCCCGTAGGACCGTAACTGTACGGGGACTCACCCGAGTTCGTTGAAATGACGTTGCTGACCGTTCCTCCGTCAGTCCCTTGCATCCACCAGCCGAAGGTGCCGCCGGAGTTGCTGGAATTGGTCAAATTTACGTTTTGATAATTGACTTGCGTTCCGTCGGGGTACAGCTCCCAAGGGTTGTTCGATCTTCTTACGGGCATAAGCAAACTCTTCGTTCTTACGCCTCTTAGATTGCTTAAGTAAATATTTTTTCCTCTGATGCCGTTGTCTCCCTGATAGCTGTCTCCGGTCAGAATAACTCCCGCCGAATAAGTGACCCTGAAATGCACGGAATTTTTGATACCCGGATTCGTGCCGTCCGGTTGGTCGTTCGAGAAGTAATCGATACCGTCGATGTCCGCAAAATCGATATTCGTAATCGTTGTGCCGTCATTCGTTTGTCCCGCGTTATTCCACAGAACGATACCGCCTTGCGCATTGGATAACTTCAAGTCTTGAACTTTCCATCCGTGCGGATTCTGGATAAACACGGCGAAATAATCCTCGTTGGCGCCGCTGCTCTCGTCGAAGCCGGCGACAAGACCTTTCCATGACGATGGATTCGAGTTGTATTGAGAATAGTTCGGCGTATAAGTGCCTTTGATGACCGGCTTGGCCCCCGTTCCGTATGCGCCCAGAACAATGGGATTGAGAGGATCGCCTTTGCTTCCGTTTCTAAAGCCCGTCCTATAATAGTTATGCGTTCGGGTCGAACTGTAATAACCGTCGTCGTAAACATTGCCTTCGCTCGTCCAAGTATCGCCCCGTTTGAGCAAGATTTGGTCTCCCGGCCCGTAAGCCTGATTGGACGCTTTAACGAGCGTTTTCCACGGAGTGCTGGAGCTTGTTCCGTTGTTGCTGTCGTTTCCTGAAGAACTGCTGACGTAGTAGGTAGTGCCCGCTGCGTGCGCATATTCCGGGATACCCGTAACCGCAACGGATAAAACGAGACCGAACGCAATCAATAAAACAAAAAATCTTTTTGACATTATCGATTCCTCCTTATTTTTCATGCTCTCGCTTCATCATTAATTTAAGGCAATCGACCGGAAGCTACAATGTTCTATTTTCGGTACAATGGCGTTTTTTTCGTATATGAAAAAAACCTAATCAACCCGGTTTTCCAGGCTTCATTAGGTTTCTACTTCGTGTTCTGGAACAAATCAAATATAGACCTTTCGCTTTTAACTCAGGATTACTGTTTTACCATTCCACCTGATCAAAACGCATGTTTTTGTAGTAAAAGATTTTGTCTTGATCCGTAATCTCCCGGAGGACCTTGCAGGGATTACCGACTGCTATTACATGGGCTGGAATATCTTTAGTTACCACGCTGCCGGCCCCAATGACGCTTCCCTTTCCGATTGTAACGCCCGGTAAAATGATTGCGCCGCTACCGATCCAAACTCCGTCTTCTATAACGACCGGCAAGGCAAACATTCCGCCTTCTTTGCGCATTTCCGGGTGCACTGGATGGCTGGTCACAGCGATCGTTACATTGGGGCCAAACATCACGTCATTGCCGATCGTAACCTTATAGTCATCGACAACCGTTAAATTAAAGTTGATGTACACATTATTACCTACCGTAGTATTCGACCCGTAGGACATACGGATTGGAGGCTCCATCCATACATTTTCACCCATGCTCCCAAAAAGCTGTTTCATCAGAGATTTCCGTCCATCCAGATCATCAGGATGCAATCGATTGATTTCGTAGCACAGAGCCTTGCCACGCTGGCGTGCTCGAGCTAGAGCAGCTGCTTCCTCCGGGTAATTAGAATCGTGATCGGTAAACAATTGACAGCTCTTCATTCGCTCTTGAATATTCATGTTTTAGTCTCCTCTGCATGCCATTTTCTTTAACTAACTTGTTCAAAATTTCTTGTAATATTGTTCAACCATTTGTATTGACGATATCTGATATAAGTAACAGGAAGCTTAACGACCTCATCCAAGCTAATTACGAGATACAACACGATGGGAGGTAAATGGTATACAAAAGCACAAACGTAGCCGAGCGGTAATATGATGCCCCACATCACAACCGTATCGCACCAAAACCCAAATTTAGAATCGCCTCCGGCAGTAAATATACCCGCAATTATCGTGGAATTCATCGACTTGGCAATACAATAAAAAGCACTAATATACAGCATGCCATCCAAGTAATTTTGTGCAGTAGCGTTTAAGCTCACGATAGAGAAAACCAGTGGTTTTAGCACCAAAATCGTGCAGCCTGCAATAAATCCAAAAATCAAAGCGTACAGGCTCATCCTATTGCCCGCATGTTTCGCTTTCTCAATCTCTCCCTGCCCCAAATATTTTCCGATTAATACAGACCCTCCGCTGGCAATGCCTCCGCATAATACAACAGCCAGGTTCTTGACCACGGATGCCACGGAATTCGCTGCAACCATGTCAGAGCTTACATGACCGATAATTGCGGCTGTCGCAGTTAAAGCAATGCCCCAAACAATATAATTGCCTTGGACAGGCAAGGTGTATTTCCAGAAATCCTTTAGCAAATTACGATGACTGCCTTTAGATGTAGGAAGTCGGAAGCGAATCGACCCTCGGGTAACGGAATGTACAATACAGTAGGCAAGTTCAATGAAACGAGCTAAAACCGTTGAAAGGGCAACAGATGCAACCGCGAGCTTAGACATCGTCGGAAAAAGAAAAAAGATGCAGATTGCATTGAACAATATGTTCAAAATTAAGCATATCGAGCTAATCGAAGCACTCAGTCGTGCCTTTTCCATGCTTCTGATTACAGTGAGATACATCTGCGATAGGCCCATTGCAAGATACGAGAACGAAATCATTTGTAAGAACCTTGAACCATACTCAATCAATTCGTTATCCTGTGTAAAAAATCGCATTAGCGTTTCCGGAACTAAAAACGTAACAGAAAAAAATAGAACAGAGATACATAGCGAGAACGTGCAGGCAATACTGAGAACGCGCTGAATCGTTTGTAGATCTTTCTTGCCCCAGTACTGCGCAGTAAGAATACCTGCTCCCGTTGACAATCCCATGTAAAACAAGGTCAAAGCAAAGGTAATTTGTCCTGCGAGCGATACGGCCGACATCGCAGTTTGGCTAATCATGCCCATCATGACCACATCTATTGAAATGACCATAGCTGAGATCAGATTCTGCAATGCAATGGGAATAACGAGAATCCTAAGCTCCCGATTAAAATCACGGTTCATGGGAGCTTTTATTTGCATACGATTTTTCACCTTATTCTATCCTCTCTCCTTCCTGTTAAATTGAATGATATCAATATAGAACAAATTTATTGTCCCATCTATTAAAATTGACTATGTTATTATAAGAATCGTATATAGATCAAAGAGGTGTTTCATTTGATTAAAAATTTAGAAGTGTTTTCGGATTTATCGGAACGCTTGGATTATAATCTTCCCGATTTACCTCTTTATGTTCGTAAAGGAAGTTTGCATCAATTTAATAATTATGCCGCTGCAGCTCATTGGCATTCGGATGTAGAGTTCATTTATGTTCTAAAAGGATCAATGGATTTCTCCGTTAACGGACATATTACTCGCATAGAACAAGGGAATGGAATATTCGTGAGTAGCCGCCGATTGCATTTTGGTTTCTCCCAAGATCATATCGATTGTTCATTCATTGTTGTTGTCATTCACCCCGCCCTTCTTGGCGAAGGTGAATCCCCGCTTCAAACCTATTGGGACGAAAAATTCAGCCAAATCATGGACGACTTTGTATCGCTCACAAAACAAGTTGCATGGCAACAGAGCATATTGCTGTCTCTTCAAGCGATCTATGATGAAATGCACGATAGCATTTCCCCAAATCCGCTTCGCCTCGCTTCTCAAGCTTTATCTTTATGTGCCTTAACCGGAGATCACCTACAACCGAAGGTAGGGCAACCTGAAGACATACAATTGTGGACAAATGTTCAGAAGATGACCAATTTCATCCGTCAACACTATGAGCAAAAAATAACGCTTGAAGATATAGCATCGGCGGGAACTGTTTGCAGGAGTCGTTGCTGCACATTGTTTAATAAATATATAGGTCAAACCCCTAACACGTATCTAACTAGATATCGAATTCAGAAAAGTTGTGAAATGCTGAAGGAAACAAAACGATCCATAAGCGAGATTGCACTGGCTTGTGGTTTCCAAAGCGGTAGTTACTTCACATCTATTTTCCGAAAACAACTGGGTTTAGTTCCACAGGATTATCGAAAACAAACTAAGAGTAACCATATATCTTAAAAGGGTCTTTTAGGATATGGATTCAAACTTGGTCTTCTGGTCGTTTGCTTTTCTTGTTTGCGCCCCTAGCGGCTTGGCTGCTTGCGATAGCAATCCGGCAACCACGACTGCGATTAACACTACGATTAGAGCACGGAGTAAGCCGACAGATTGGCCGATTAGCCCTAATACAGGAGGGCCGACAAGGAAAGCGATGTAGCCGACCGTTGATACGGCGCCGACTCTTGCGGCAACGCCGCGAGGATCGTCACCTGCTGCAGACAGTCCCACAGGAAAGCCGCATGCCGCGCCAACCCCCCAAAACACAATTCCGACAATCGCGACTACGTGATTATGTCCGAATATAACAAGAAGCAGTCCTATAATGGCGGAAATCGCGGATGCTCGCAGGATGACAACTCTACCGAACCGATCTAGTAACTTGCCACCGACTGCACGACAAAGGGTCATCGCGGCCACAAAGACGCCAAAAGAGAATGAACCCATAGCAGGCGTAACTTTATAGCCGTCCACCATAAGAAGCGGCAACCAATCATTTGCTGAACCTTCCGCAAAAGCCATTCCAAGTACGATGATGCCAACCAAAATCGTACGCCGTTCTTTCCATATGGCCATACGTTCTTTGACGTTCATTGACTTCACTTTTGAATCACCAGCTTCCTTCGCCGTGCCTGCTGGTACGAGACGATATACATATAAGGTCGTGAACAGAAGAACCGCCACCGCAATTGCCAGATGAATGGGGACCGATATTCCGATCCTAACAGCACCTGTTCCTGCCAATGAGCCCAGCAGTGTACCCACGCTGAATGCTGCATGAAAACCAGTTAATAGCGACTTTTGGGCTACTTTCTCAACTGCCGTTCCCTCCACGTTCATCGCGACATCGCATATTCCGTGTCCGAATCCAAAAACAGCTAATCCGACAAACAACATCATGCTGTTTGTAAGCAACGTACCGCATATCCCAACAGCCAGAAGCCCTACCGCATTTATGGACAGACCGGTCATCATGACAAAACGACCGCCCTTATGCGCAATTAGATGACTGGCACTCGTCAGGCCGACGATAGCACCAATAGACATCCCCAAAATGATCCAGCCCATCTGAGATGTGGTAGCTCCCAAAGCATCCCGAATGGCCGGTGTACGCGATACCCAAGAAGCAATCGTAAACCCTGGCAAAGCAAATATGAAATAAATGGCGATACGCCAATGCCAAATTTGGCGGTTAGTTAATGAGCGATTCATAGGGTTGGTCCTCCTTGCTGTATGCGTTGCGATACATTCCATGTTATCTTTTTAAACTAATTTAATAAGTGCACATGAGTTTGCTGAATGGAATGAGCGATGATGGGGCGACCTGGCTTTCCCAAACGCCCCCATGATTCCACTCTTCAGGCTTATTCCTCAGTCATTCCTTCTTCTGAAACAATTAGCAACTCCACGTTGTTCTGTTGAAGAATCTCTACAAAAGCTTGTTCAGGTTGTTTATCCGTTATCAGCAAGTCAATGGCTTCAAGCCCGCACACCCGATAGAACATTTGTGCCCCGAATTTCGTATGGTCAGCTAACACGACAATTTGTTTTGCTCGTTTAATCATCTCGCGTTTGACAAACCCATCTTCTTCATTCAGGTAAAAGAGTCCATCAGGTGTAATGCTGCATGCCCCAAGAAACAATTTGTCTACTTGATAATCCCTTAGTTTTTCGATAGTCGCCTGTCCAAATAAGAACCTATGCTGAGGATGCAATTCTCCGCCAAGAAGATATGTTCGAACGGCAGGCTTTTTGGAGAGTACATCCGCGTTATCGATTGAATTTGTAACAACGACTACATTTGTAGCAGTAAGATGCTCGGCAGCAAATTGGACCGTCGTTGAAGCATCCATCAGAATGAAATCGCCATTGTTAACAAGAGAGGCCGCAAAAACCCCGATCCTGATCTTCTCTTCGGATTCACGTACCAGACGTTCATTGTATTCATGTACTTTATTCGCTTGTTTAGGGAGAATGGCTCCTCCATGCGTTCTGATGACTAGACCCAGCTCTTCCATCCTTAGAAGGTCACGGCGAGCCGTGTCTCGGGATACTCCGAAAATATGGCAAATATCTTGAATGCTAACACGCCCATGTTGCTCTAAATAATCAACAATTTTGTTGAGTCGTTCTTCCTGATACAATGTACCCTCACCACCCCTTGCGGATATTTAAGCGTTCATAAGTTATTATAAGCGTTTATCGTGCAATTTCAACTTGTTTTCTTAAGGCATCATCTGCTACAATGATCGCGAATGAAAGGTGGGAGAATACATTGGACATACCGAAAGAAAAGAATGTTTCCAGCTGGCGGCAACACGGCTTTGTTGTATATCCCAAAGCCGTGACTCACTTTTACGTTCTCCGTTATCTGCAATGGTTGATAAGAGGCGGAACGAATGCCGCGTATTCAACTCATCATCAATCGTTATGGGACATTCGAATGTATGAGCCTGTCTATAATGCCTTCAGCGAAGTTCTCGGCGATCAGGCATTAATGGTTAGTCTCGATCCACAGGAGACTAATAAAATTCAAGGAAGGGTATGTCTGCAAACAGAGATAACGATTCATAAAAGCAACAACCCTCAGAGTATTAATTTGTGCGACCTTATTATTTTCGACTCGGAAAGATGTCATCTTGACCTTGATTTAGACTTCGATTCCTTTTGGCTCCCCCTGACCATGATCCCCGCTAACGAATTCGATGACGTGGCCATACAAGAAAGAGTGCAGTATTGGCATGCGAAACCGTTTCGGACATACCTCTCCCCTTTAGGAAGCAAATTGTTAGGACTTGAATCTTGGGAACCTTGCTTGCCATGAGGGCAAGCTTGAATGTAATAATGTTTATTCCGATAAAATAAAAAAGGTTGCTCTGAGAGTATCAGAACAACCTTGAGCCTTTGTTCGACAGTTACAACAAGTAACAGGGCATTATAACGTTCAAATTATTTGTTGTCCTGGTGAAGCTCGCTAGATAAATTCGTTTTCGCTAGTCTGTTTCCAAAAGGGATAAAAATCAGCATCCCCATGCTAACTATTAACGCAACGATCTCAATGAAATTCGAAAAATCAAAAGAAGCGATACCTGCATTTACATCAATTAAGTTTATTATAAGAGTAAGCAGAATCCCGGCGATTCCCCCAAACAGGATCCCAAATAACAAAAAGAGAATCACTTGCGTAAGAATTACTTTTCTTACTCCATTTTTTCCTATATTCATCATTCTTAGCACTGCAAGTTCTTTTCTTTTAGCGTAAATGTTGCTAATCAAAGTTTCAAAAACACCCATTGAAACACAAGCCAAAATGACGAACAAAAACACCTTGAAAATCGTCCACCTCTGCGTATATATCTCTTTTGATTGCACGATGGACTGGTCAAGACTATTGAATTGAATTTCGGGAAATTGTAGCCTTACTTCATCTAACTCTTGTAAAGTCTCTTCCGGGTTCTTGGTTGTAATGAATGCCCGACTGAATCTCGTATATTTATTATTAAAATTTTTGTTACTCCAGTCTAGAAGGACAGGCAACTCCGTCCCCGGTATTTCATCTACGATTGTTGCTACGACGACTTCATCTATAATTTCAGAATCGCCTACCTCTATGGAGAACAATCCCAACTCCATTTTATCTCCGATTTTAATATTTCTTGAACGAGCAAAATCTTTAGTCAACACGATGCTATTCTGAGGTTCTTCAATAAATGATGGCAATAGCTTAATCCGTGTCATCTCTTTTAAATCACCCAGAATATAATCAAATGCACCTTTTGAATGACCATTTAGCATTGTTGCTTCAAAGGCAGTGCTAGTTTCAAAAACACTTTCTACGGTTCCTATTGATTTAACTGCCTTGTTAAATTCTTCTTTGTCGACTTCCGAATCGTAGCCTAAGCGATTTACAGCGAGTATGTCGGTTGCATATTGTTTTTTCAGGTACCGCTCTTCGTTATTGGACACCGTCTTTAGCGTAGCCGCCCCAAAAATCGAGATTACGATCATAATGGCAATACTCATCATCACAAATGTGTTTTTTCTCGCTTGGGGAATTACGTTCTTTACTGCCACAAAAGACGTTTTTCCGAAAATAAACCTAATCAGCGGCAACAAAAATTGAAATATTTGAGACACATAAACTGGCAGTAATAACGTCATGCTTGATAAGAGCAGCAAGGAAGAACATACAATAAAAAGCACTCCAACGTCCTCATGAAGCAAAGTTGCAATTAATGCAATTAGGATGAATACCATACTGGAAATAAAGAAATAGTTACCCCATTTCTTTCGCGTCTTTAAACTTGAAAAATTCAGTTTTTCGTTCGATTTGAAAATGCTTATCGGGAGCATCCTAGTTATTTTAATCGACGGAATTAACATAAAGATCTCGATGAATATCATACAAATAACAGTTAGTGGAATGGTGTAAGAAAAATGAAATGTTCCTTCATAATTGTGATCAGAAAATAGAGTATTCATCCATCGCTGCATGATCTCATTAGACAAATATGCTATTCCTAACCCGCATGTAGATCCTATTATATTGATTATGCTGCTTTGAAAAAGCGCTAACTTGAATAGTTGCTTTGATGTGGCCCCAAGAGTTCTCATAATTGCAAATTGATTTTTATATTTATACAAATAGATATCGAAGTTGGCGATGATTAATAGCGATGTAATAATTAGCAACAATACTGATAAAACGGTTAAAAAGCTATCCAGAGAGTGTAACTGACTCTTAGTGAACTCGTCCTCGTTGGCAATATCAACACGCAGTTCAGGAAATGACTTTCTAAATTGATTGGCTACGGAGAACACGTCAGAACCCTTTTTGATTTTCATCAAAATGTACGTTGCTTCTGTATCCTTTCTGTTGTATTTTGCGATGATTTTTTTCACGTCTTCTCTGGACAAGATCATAATGTCGAGAGCGACACCTGCCGCATCGTAATTGGTTATAATTTCGGCGACAGTAAATACGTTATCCTCTATATTAAGATTACTGCCTTCTTTTATATTTAACGATCGGGCCAACCTTTCGTTTACGATTAACTTAGAATTTGAAAGATCCGTTTGAAAGTGATATCTACTTTTTGCAAGGTAATCATTCTCAACACCTACTGTATAAATATCGGAGGAGTTTAACTCATTTACTTTTATACGTGTTATTAAGACATTCGAGCTTTTCTCTATCTGTTTGTTTGAGGAAATATAATCTAGCATCGATGTATCGATCGTTTTATGTTGATTCGAATTATACCCCACAGATAGGTCCATGTTTCCATAGGTCTTGATGACTTCATTATGTAAGGATTGTTTTGCGTTATAAACAAATAACATCATAGAGAGAATCAGCGTCACGGAAATGGCCACGCTAATCATGGATGTTGCCGCAACGAATTTATTTTTTCTGAAAAACCGCATGGCTAATCCCCGTATTGATGTCATTTATTTTTTCTCCAATAGGCTTTTAAATTTATCAATGATTCGATTAGTATTGTTTTCAAACGGCGAACATGCATAGTTATCGACAATTTCTCCATCATGAAAAAATAAAACCCTATCGGCGTACGCCGCAACCATGGGGTCATGGGTAACTAAGATGATACTTTGCTTCATCTTGTCCTTTGCCAAGGTTAAAAACTTAAGTATTTCAATGGAAGTGTTATAGTCCAGATTACCTGTTGGCTCGTCAGCTAATACGATAGGCGGTGTTGTAATTAATGCTCTAGCAATAGCAACCCGCTGTTGTTGACCGCCTGAAAGCTGTATCGGCCGATGCTTCTTCCATTTCATAAGACCGACGGTCTCAAGCATTTCTTTCACTCTTACTGAATGTTCCATACCTTGTAGAATTAATGGTAATGCAATGTTCTCTTCGACCGTTAAATCTTTTAATAAGTTATAATTCTGAAAAACAAAACCCACAGTATTCGATCTGTAAACAGATGCAGCGGGTTCGTTGAAAATATTGTCTTGAATTACGCCTTTGAGTCTAATCACGCCACCATCAGGTGCATCAAGAGCACCTAAAACATGCAGAAGCGTGCTTTTCCCGGAACCGCTTGTTCCCATTACGGATAACATTTCACCGGCAAATAGATCAAAAGAAACATTTTTTAATGCTACAACCGTATTTGTTTCGCTTATGTACTTTTTCGATATATTTTCGACGCTCAGTATTTTTTCAATTGTTTGCATAAGTGAGACCCCTCTCGACATTTACATTGGCAATTGAGAACATTTCAAAGCCTCCAAACTGTGCTATTATTCCTCTATCCATAACAATAATTCTCTCTGAATATTGTTTTATGATTCAATATTTTTGCTAATATACCACAGTTGAAACAATTTGGTAATATATAGTTTTATCGAGCAATTAAACTATTCGACATCGGAACATAGATTTCGACCAGTATCATTGAGCAACATCTGATCTGGCCATCCGACGGTAACTATACTCGCGAATCAAAAAAACCCAAGCGAACGGAAGTTTCCGTTCGCTTGGGCTCTTAAAAATTATTCAATTTAGCTGTTGTCAAAAAACATTAACCTTTACTCCACCGTAACGCTCTTAGCCAGATTCCTCGGCTTATCCACGTCATGGCCCAGCGCCAGAGACGCGTAGTAGGAGATCAGCTGCAACGGGATGACCGATAGCGCCGGGGTTAGCAACGGCAGCGTGCGAGGGATCGAGAAGTAACGATCGACCGACTTAGCGATCTCCGACTCGTGGCCTTCGTTCACGATACCGAGAACGTCCGCTCCGCGGGCTTTCGTTTCCTTAATGTTGCTAAGCATTTTCTCGTACAGCTCTTCTTGCGTCAGCAAGGCGATAACCGGCGTGCCTTCCTCGATGAGCGCGAGCGTACCGTGCTTCAGCTCTCCGGCCGCGTAAGCTTCGGAGTGAATGTACGAGATTTCCTTCAGCTTCAACGAGCCTTCCATCGCTACCGCGTAATCTACGCCGCGTCCGATGAAGAACAGGCTGCTGTGATGGGAGATCGATTCCGCCACTTCCTTGAGCACTTCCGCTTGCGCAAGAATTTTCTCGACTTGCTCGGGCAATGCCTGCATAGCCGATAGAACGTGCGAAACGGCCGCTTCGTCTTGCTTGCCGACCACCTGTGCCCAGTATAAACCGAACAGGAAGAAAGCGATCAGTTGGGACGAATAAGCTTTCGTGGAAGCAACCGCGATCTCCGGTCCTGCCAATGTAATGATGACATCGTCCGCTTCGCGGGCAACGGAGCTACCTACGACGTTCGTGATGGCGAGCACGCGTGCGCCGCAACGTTGAGCTTCGCGTAATGCAGCCAACGTATCCGCGGTTTCGCCGGATTGGCTAACGACGATGACGAGCGTATCCGGAGTAATGATCGGCGAACGATAACGATATTCCGATGCCACGTCCGTCTCGACCGGAATGCGTACCAAGCTCTCGATGACGTTCTTGCCGACGAGCCCCGCATGAAGCGCCGTACCGCAAGCAACGATATGAACGCGATTAATGCCCTTAAGCTGTTCTGCTGTAATCTTCAATTCCGGCAACGCCACGGATCGGCCGTCTTCGCTGATCCGTCCGCGCATCGTATCGCGATACGCCTTCGGCTGCTCGTTGATTTCCTTCAGCATGAAGTGGTCGAAGCCGGCTTTCTCGGCTGTCATCAAATCCCAATCTACGTGGAAAATATCCTTGGCGATAAAGTTGCCTTCGATCGTGAGCAGTTCGACGCCGTCGCGCGTCAGAACGGCCATCTCGCCGTCGTTCAGGATATAGATGTCGCGCGTGTGTTCCAGAATCGCTGGAATATCGGAAGCGATGTATTTCTCTCCGTCACCTACTCCGATGATAAGCGGACTCGCGTAACGAACCGCTACTAAACGATCCGGCTCATATTCGGTCAACACGCCAAGCGCGAACGCTCCGCGCATTTTCTTGACCGCGCGTTGCACGGCTTTGACGATATCGCCGTCATACTCGACGGAGATCAGGTGCGAGATCACTTCCGTATCCGTCTCGGACAGGAAACGATGGCCCTTTTGTACAAGCTCTTCTTTAAGCTCCAAATAGTTCTCGATAATGCCGTTATGCACGACGGAAAATTTCAACGTATTGTCCGTATGCGGGTGGGAGTTCGCGTCAGACGGTTTGCCGTGAGTCGCCCAGCGCGTATGGCCGATGCCGACCGTTCCGAGAAGCGGTTCGCCGCTCAAGCGGTTTTCCAGGTTCACCAGTCTTCCGACCGTTTTCGTTACTTCTAGACCTTGCTCCGTGTACACGGCGATGCCCGCGGAGTCGTAACCCCGGTATTCCAATTTCTTAAGCCCTTCAAGCAAGATGGGCTGCGACTGCCTAAATCCGATGTATCCAACGATTCCGCACATATTTATATAAGCCTCCGTTTTGGGTTCTCAAGGATCGTCCTTAGCACCCGCAACCAAGCCGAATGAGCGGCATAGACCGTATTCAAATAAGGGGTTTCCGTTGTCCCCCGACATCCCACGTTATGCCCCTCGCGCGACCGGTTACAGGCCGCTGGACATTATATTTGCTATCGTTCGTTCATCGTACCGGAATTTTGTCCGCTCGGTTGCCCGCAACGTTTTGAGTTCCGATTGTCGGCTTCGATGATAAGCCGGGAGGTCCCCGCCGAATATTTCGAACACCCCCACCTCGTCAGCTTGCCTTCTCCATCGTCGCATGCCCTGCGGTTGTTCGCTCGGATCAGCTTTCCCGTTCCTGATCTTCGCACCGCATAGCTACTCTCCGGATTCGACAAGCTCTGGCGCTTTGTGTTGCCTTTTGTCTCTACCCTGCCCTTCCATTCCAGAATCTATTCCCTATCTTATTCGTTTTGCTAGTACCTTGCAACCTCAACGCGCATATTCCCTGAACTTTACGCGAAACTACCGGAGGAAGATGTCCCTACCTCGCGCTAAAAAAAACAAGCTCTCCAGCCGCGAAGGCTCGAGAGCTTGTTTTTTTCTACATCGATGTCCTTGCAGCGGATGTGCGACTAACCCTACACCAATTCCGCTTTCACGACCTCGACGATCGCCGCCACGTGGCGTTCGATCTCTTCCCGCTCCGGCCCTTCGGCCATGACGCGGATCAAAGCTTCCGTGCCGGAAGGACGCACGAGCACGCGGCCGTTGTCGCCAAGCGCCGCCTCCGCCGTCGCAACCGCCTCGGCGATCGCCACGTTGCCCGGATAACGCGATTTGTCCGCTACCCGTACGTTCACGAGCACCTGCGGGTACTTACGCATCATTTTTTTCAACTCGCCAAGCTTGCGCCCGGAGCCGACTACCGTATCTACAAGCTGCAAGCCCGTCAGAATTCCGTCGCCCGTCGTGCTGTGGTCCAGGAATATGACATGCCCCGACTGTTCTCCACCGAGGTTATATCCGCCGTTCACCATTTCTTCCATCACGTACCGGTCGCCTACGGCCGTCTTCGCCGTTCTCAGCCCTAAAGTCTCGGCTGCTTTGAAGAACCCGATATTCGCCATGACCGTCGTTACGACGGTGTCATGAGCCAAGCGACCGGATTTGCGAAGCGCGTCCCCGCAAATGCAAAGAATATAGTCGCCGTCGACTTCATCTCCGTGCTCGTCGATCGCGATCAAACGATCCGCGTCTCCGTCGAAAGCCAGTCCAAGATCCGCTCCGTGCTCCTTCACCTTCCGGGCGAGCATCTCCGGATGCGTCGATCCCACGCCAGCGTTAATATTCAAACCGTTAGGCTCAGCGCCATAAGCGAATACTTCGGCACCCAGAGAACGGAATACGTTCGGCGCGAGCTCGTATGCGGAACCGTTCGCGCAATCGAGTACGATTTTCAAGCCAGCGAACGTGTTGCTCACCGTGGATTTCAGGTAATCGATGTATTTCGTCTTCGCTTCCAGATCGTTCTCCACGGATCCGATATCCGAGCCCACAGGACGAGGCAACGTGTCTTCCTCGGCGTCCATTAGACGCTCGATCTCCGCCTCCGTTTCGTCGAGAAGCTTAAAGCCGTCTCCGCCGAAAAACTTAATGCCGTTATCCTCCACCGGATTGTGGGATGCTGAGATCATGACGCCCGCATCCGCTCCGAGTAGCCTCGTTAAGTAGGCAACCGCCGGCGTACTGACGACGCCCAACCGCACGACGTTCGCTCCGATAGATAGCAAACCCGCCGTCAGAGCGTATTCCAACATCCCTCCCGAGATGCGCGTGTCCAAGCCGATCAATACTTTAGGGCGTTTCGCCCCTCCTGCCAATACGAATCCGCCGCAGCGGCCGATGCGATAAGCCAATTCAGGCGTCAATTCCTTGTTCGCGACTCCGCGGACGCCGTCCGTTCCGAAATATTTCCCCATATGTTGAAATCCTGCTCCTTCGTACTGTACTTCCCTGTTAGTTAACTGCCTCAATGATGGGAGTACGCGATATGCTTTACCCGCTTCCCCTCGCTACTGAGGAGAAGCGGATTCTTGATGAACGCCGGGATCGACGACGGCCCCGCCGTCGCCAGTCTCATCCACTGGCGGAGTGGTCGCCGCCGTCGAATCCGTAATCTCTATCGTTATGCTATTCGTTCCGCCCGCCTGTTCCATGAATCGCTCTAAGCTCACGATCAGAGGGATCGTATAGATTCCCGGCCCTCGCCCGCTCAGATCCGCGATGACGTCGACGTCGCCCGGTCTCAGCCGATCCAGGATTGCAGGAGCGCCTTGTATAGAGATGTCGGCTTTCCCGGTCGACGGTTCGGTTATCGTTGCCTTCAAGCCTTCTCCAAGCCCGCTTAGCGTAATCGGAAGCCCCTCGAGCGTTCTCGTCGTCGACAGAAGTACCTCGATGTTGATCTCGATCTTGGCGGGCGCGATTTCGATAATCGGAGCAACGATCTTCAAAGGTACCGATAGTTTGCCGGAATTTTTCAACTCGCTTAGTTGGATATCCGCTTCGATGAACTCGATTTTATCGAGCGCTTCCTGCGGACCGTAGATGGTTACTTGCTCGACGTCCGGTTTGAAGGAAGCGATGCTCAGGCCCGGAGGCATATGACCAAGTAGCTTGAATTGCAGCGGAACCGTCTTGAACGGATTCGTGATCGGAACCTCTACTTCCAGCACCGCTGGATCTATAACGGCGCCTTCTATTGGATTGCCTTCCTTGTCGTATGCGGCGAGCTTCACGCTCTTGTTCTTGATCGATGACTTCTCCCCGTCGATCTTGATCGTCGCTCCGACTCTCTCGACCTTGGCTAATTGGCTCTTGGGGAGCGTCACATGCACCCTGTTGCTCGGTTTGATGATCGGTGTGCCTACTTTGTAGCCCTTAGCCGTATTTCCTTGCGTCTTGATATCGACTTCGAATTCCTTGATCTGAAGCGCCTCGATGTTTACGACGACGGTCGCGGGCGACATCGACACGGACGTGATGCCGGCCGGCAGATCTTCCTCTAGTGGTAGTGTATGCTGACCTTCGCCCACGGTTCGCAGATCGACCTTCAGCCGGTACCCGCTCGTCTTCGCGGATACGAGGGCGCTTTTCGTTCCCCGGACCGTCAACTTAACCTTTAAGGGATCCATCCCGATCAGGACGTAGTTCCGTTCGTCGAGCCCGTAAGGCTGCACGATGACATCGTTAATTACCTTCGTGTCGTATAACGACGCTACATTGTTAGGAGACGAATCATTCGGATCGAAGTGTACGACCGCCCACATGAGAATGGCGATGGCTAGAGCGACCAGCTTGGCAACGGTAGGGTTATTTAACCATTTATCCACGGTTGCCACCTTCTTTCCGCTTCCAGAAAACCTTCCACTCCGTGCCCTTCGACTTGAATTGCGGACGCAATTCCTCGAATAGCTTGGAGATTAGCGACTCTTCTTTAATGTCGCGAACGATCTGTCCGTTGATGGCCAACGAGATCTGTCCAGTTTCCTCCGAGACGACAACGGAGATCGCGTCGCATACTTCGGTTACTCCGATGGCGGCACGATGGCGAGTTCCTAGTTCCTTACTTATGAAGGGGTTTTCCGACAGCGGCAAATAACAGCCGGCTGCCATGATAAGACTGCCCCGGATAATTACGGCTCCGTCATGAAGCGGCGTATTCGGCACGAACACGTTGCTCAGAAGCTCCGAGCTAAGCTTGGAGTCCATCTTGATTCCCGACTCGATGTAATCGTTCAGACCCGTATTCCGTTCGAACACGATCAACGCCCCGATTTTGCGGCGCGCCAAATAATTAACCGACTTAATGACCTCGTTGATCTGCTGGCTGGTATCCTGCTCCTCCGGCGAGGAACGAGTAAACAGCTTGCCTCGGCCGAGCTGTTCGAGCGCCCTTCTTAACTCCGGTTGGAAAATAATCAGGACGGTCACGACGCCTAAAGTGAACATTTGGTTCATCAGCCACTTCAGCGTGTACAGATTCAGCCAGGTGCTCAGCGCCCATGTGACGACGAGCAAAAAGATCCCCCGCAACAGTTGAACCGCGCGCGTGCCCCGTACCATGATAATAACTCTGTAGACGATGTAGCTGACGATCAGTACATCGATGATATCTTTAATGGAATTCTTTAGTGTCAGCCCGGCAAAATAGTCCAAGACGCGACCCCCCCGTCCCGGCGCTGGAATAGTTGTGACGACAATTGTCGAAATTGTAGAGAGCTTCTTTCTTATTATCTTTCTCTACTGTTGCCCAGAAATCCTGTCATTTACGCAAAAAAACCTCTCCAAAGTCCAGAGAGGTTAGTTCGCTCGTTCCGGAACGTTGCATTTACCCGTGTCAGTCGTTGTCGAAACCGCTTATGAGCCGTAAGCAAGCGTTCCGAAATAAGAGCTCACTTTGTACCAGAACCAATCCACTGCCCGATCGATCGTCTTGACCTGGCCCGCGATATGAGCCGTCGAAGCGAGCGGCTTGACCGACCCGTCGATGACGGTCAGATTGCCTTCCAGGTCGCCGAGAACTTGTACGTCCCCATTCACGACCGTCAAGTCGCCGGTTACCTTCTGTCCGGCCGGCACGATGACCGTTCGGCCTTCGAAGACGACATGCTCCAGATCCGGTCCGGATACGGACAGCTCCTGGCTCTGGTTCCACATCGACACGAAGCTGGACAGCATCACGACCATGAAGATCGCCGCGGCGGATACCGCGGGATGACGGCGAACCCAGGATGTCCACGCCGCGGGACGACGCGAGCTCGGAAGCGACTTCATGATCCGATAGCTAAGATTATCGGGCGCTTTCTCCATAGGCATAGCTTTGACGAACGCATCGGTTCGCTCTAACGATTCGTAACGGGAGAGGCATGCGGGACAATGTTTCAGATGCTGTTGCAACTGTAGCGTATCCTCGCGTGCCAAGTCCCCATCCAAGTAATCATGCATAAACACGACGGCGACGTTGCACTTCATATCAGCCATCCCTTTCTTATGCGGAATCCGTGAATTCCCGCAATCGATGCTTCTTTACTGTACGTGAGGCCAAGCGATGCGGTTTCAATTATTTGAGAGAGCCCCGAGCCCAATATTATCCTCATAGCTTATGCTCCAGTTTCCTGCGGAGAAATTCGCGCCCGCGGTGCACTCTCGTCTTGACGGTCGTGACCGGCATATCCAGTACGTCGGATATCTCCTGTAACGATAACTCCTGCAAATATCGGAGAATCATGACCGATTTGTATTTCACCGGCAACGTCGCTATCGCCTCGTGGATGAGCCGTTGCGTCTCCGACAGCAGCAGTTCGCTCTCCGGCGTCCTGCCGTCGCTTGGCAACATCGCATAACCGTCCAAGCCTTCATGATCGGACGATTCGGCATCGAGCGAGTAGATCGCTTTTCTTTTCCTCAGCCGGTCGATGCATAAGTTCGTCGCGATTCTATAGATCCACGTGGAGAATTTCTGGTTCTCGTCGTAACGGTCCAGATTTTTATAAACCCTCAGGAACGTTTCCTGCACGACATCTTCCGCCTCTTGACGGTTCCCCGTCATCCGGTAGGCGAGATGGTACAGCTTGTCCTTATACAGATCCACGATTTCCGCGAAGGCTCTCTGATCCCCTTTCAGGGCCAGGCGCGCCAAACGCGTCTCTAATGGCTTCAAAGTGAACCTTCACCAACCTTCCCGGCAGTTCCCGTATCCTCCGTCTTGCGTTGCG
The DNA here is from genome assembly GCF_003628305.1 of Cohnella endophytica. GTDB lineage: Bacteria > Bacillota > Bacilli > Paenibacillales > Paenibacillaceae > Cohnella > Cohnella endophytica. The sequence continues at coordinate 363,352 of NZ_RBZM01000009.1, forward strand.
CCGCTACGATTCCCGCTATGATCAGTACGATCCCGAACCCTTGCCAAGCGGTTAGGGGCTCGTTCAAGATCGCGAACGCAGCAATGACGGCAGCCGGCAATTCCATCGCGCCCAATAGCGCGGCTAATCCGCTGCCTACCTTCGGTATTCCGTAATTAAAGCAGAAGAAAGGAAACGCGGTTCCAAGAAAGCCCAGCAACGCTCCCCATCCCATAAGCGAACCGCTGAATCCGACAGCCGCGAGCGACAAAGGCGCTTGCATCGCCACCACGAACGCCAGGGAAGCGGTCGACATCATCGCGGACTTCGCGAGCGGGTCCAAATTCGCCGGCAGGAACCCCGACAGGAAGAAGAACAAACTATAGCTGACCGCCGACAGCAATCCGTATAGAACGCCCTGGCCGTCTAATTGACCGAGTTCATGTTCCAGCAACCCGACCGCAAGCACGGTTCCGATCGCGATGAAACCTACCGCAGCCCATTGGGGCCTTGTCGGCCACTCGCGCTTACGAATACTTTCTAGCAGAATCGTAATCCACGTAAACTGAAAAAGCAAGACAATCGCCAATGAGGCATCCAAACGAGCCAAAGCTTCGTTGTAGAAAATCGTCGTAAGCGACATTCCGATGACTCCGATTACGATCATCCCCACGGCATTGCGCCAATTGCCGACGATGCGCCCCTCCCGCGCTATCCCTCGCCGCCTTGCCAGCCTGCGTGCTCGTATCCTAGCCACGCCAAGCACAAGCCATAGCATGATCGCTCCGAAGACGACCTGTTGAAGCGTAAGCGAGCTCACGCTCCAACCATCCGCCATGGCCAGCTTGATTACCGTGGACAATAGCCCGTAACTTGCGGCCCCAAGAAGCATGAGAACGATCGCCAGCCATCGTCTGCTTGATTCCATCGCGTAAAACCCACTTTCGCCAATTAAGAACACTTCGCCGTCGTTATAACCTTACTGACGGCCAATATACAAGAGGACCCGGGCCACGGCCCGAGCCCTCTACATTTTCATTGATGTCGGATCAGCCCGTGTTACGCAAGCCTGCGGCAATTCCGTTGATCGTCAGCAGCACTTCGCGAAGCAGAACCGCATCGTCACCGTTTTGATCGCGCAAGTTCCGCAATTCGGTAAGCAACTGTACCTGCATATAGCTTAGCGGATCGACATAAGGGTTGCGAAGACGGATCGATTCCTGGATAACCGGGACGTTGTCGAGAATGTCCTCTTGTCCGGTAATCGTCAGGATCATTTCCTTCGTTCTCGTGAATTCCTCTTCGATCTGCGTGAAAATGCGGTCTTTGATCGTTCCGTCCTCGATCATCCCGGCGTATTGGCGGGCAATCATCAGATCCGCCTTGCCAAGCGCCATCTGCAAGTTGTCGATTAAGGAACGGAAGAACGAATATTCGCGGTACATCGTACGCAGCGTCTCCAGACGTCCTTCGTCTTCGCCCACGTATTTGTGGAACGCCGTACCGGCCGCATACCAAGCAGGTAACAGATAACGGCTCTGCGTCCAAGCGAATACCCAAGGAATCGCCCTTAGATCTTCGAAGCGGTCGCTGCCTTTGCGTTTGGACGGTCGGGATCCGATGTTCAGTTCGCCGACTTCCGGAAGCGGCGTGGATTCCTTGAAGAACGTCATGAAATCCGGATCGCGGAAGATCAGATCCTGATATTTCGTCTGAGCGTCTACGGAGATTCCGCGCATGATCTCTTCCCATTGCGTCTCGATCGATTGCTCTTGCGACGGATAACGGGACAAATACGCTCCCGTAATCAAAGCGCCCGTCGCTTGCTCCAAGCTACGATAGGCAATGCCTTTCATGGAGTAGCGGGAGGACAATACCTCGCCTTGCTCCGTGATCTTAATGCCCCCGCCGATCGTATGCGGCGGCTGCGCAAGGATGCTGCGGTTAAGCGGCATGCCTCCGCGACCAAGCGCTCCTCCGCGGCCATGGAAGAACTTCAGGCGCACGTTATGCGACTTGGCTGTTTGAGTAAGGTCGTTCAAGGCAACGCGAAGCTCCCAGTTCGCCGTTACCACTCCGCCGTCCTTGTTGCTATCCGAGTAACCGAGCATGATCTCATGCAGATCGCCCATCGCTGACAGACATTCGCGGTATACCGGAAGGTTGAATAACGTTTCCATGATGGCAGGCGCTTCATGCAAGTCGTCGATCGTCTCGAATAGAGGCGCCGCTTGCAAAGTGCTAGTGATCGTGCCGTCTTCGTTGCGGCGGAACAATCCTGCTTCCTTGGCGAACACCATGACCTCGAGAAGATCGCTAGCGCCTTGCGTCATGCTGATCAAGTAGCTGGTGATGCAGCCTACTCCGAACTCCTGTTGTGCCTTATAGATCGTATTGTACACATCCAAGCATTCCTTGCTGGAATCGCTTAGCGTGATCGAATCGTTCAGTAAGGACTTGGAATCTCCGAGAAGACCGTGCAGCAGATCGATTTTCTCCACTTCGGATAGATCCGCATAGTTGCTCGTAACGCCTGCCGCGGCAAGCAACTCGGTCATCGCGTTCTCGTGCTCCTTGCTGTGCTGACGCACGTCAAGAGCCGCAAGATGGAACCCGAACAGCTCGACCTGACGGATAAACTTCCTTAGATAAGTATTCGCGACGAAGTCCGCATAGTGATGACGCAGACTACGGTCGATGATCTCGATATCCGCAGTCAATTCCGCTGTCGTATGGTAACGTTGCTTCGTATTCTTGAAGCTCTCGTCCCTCATATTCTGCAACTTCTGCAGCATGTATCTTAATTTAACGCGATAAGGTTCTTTGTCGTTCGTCCACGCTTCGACCGTACGCAGAGTAACGTTAACGCCATCTTCGCGAATGGATTCCAGAAGCTCTTCGGTCACATCGACGATTGTCGTGCTGAAGCTCAACTGACGGCTAAGTCCCCTGATAATGTTCTCGTATTTATGGATAACGAGATTACGCTGCATATGAAGCGTCTTCCACGTGATCTCGGCCGTAACCGACGGATTGCCGTCGCGGTCCCCGCCGATCCACGATCCGAAACGCAAATAAGTCGGCACATGCCAGGTTTCTTCCGGATAATATTTTTGAAGGCAACGCTCGAGCTCCTCGTACACTTCCGGCAGAACTTCGAACAACGTTTCATGGAAGAAATACATTCCATTACGCACTTCGTCCAATACGGTAGGCTTGCGGTCCCGAAGCTCGTCGGTTTGCCAGAGCGTCAGCACTTCGTTAAGCAGCTTCTCGCGAAGCTTCTCGCGTTCGCGGTAAGTTAACGTCGGATTATCGAGCTCCATCACTTCGTCCGCGATCCGTTTATGGATATCCAACACGTCGCGACGCGTCGCTTCCGTCGGATGAGCCGTCATGACCAGCTCCAACGAGATGTCCGTTAGCATGTCCCGGACTTCTTCGACGGACAAGTTCTTAACCTTCAGATCTTGCACGACGCTCTCGATCGAACCCGGTTGCACGGCTTCTCCCGTAGAACGCTCGTAATCGCGCTTGCGACGAATCCGGTGGTTCTGCTCGGCGATATTGACCAATTGGAAGTAGATGGCGAATGCCCGAATAACCTGATGCCTGATTTCAGGCTCCAAAGTTTTAACGGTGCTAATGAATCCGTCATACATTTCCGGTAAATACTCGGCCCGTAGAGCCTTGCTCATTTCCCGAATTTTCTCAACATGTTCCAGCAGTTCCCGACCACCCTGATGCACGAGTACTTCACCCAGAATGTTGCCTAGAAAGCGCACATCCCTACGCAGCAGATGATTGGACGGAGAACGTTGACCAACAGACACTTCCGTCATCACATTCACCCCAAACCTTGCGTTTCGATTTATTATAGCTTCACCGTCCAACGGACGGGGACTAATGACCTTAAGGAGCTCAATTCTTCAATTGCTCCCGAAAAAAACCTTCCCTTTATCATACTACATTGATCGTCGAAAATCTTCTTTTTATTCACCAATCGGTCATAATTCTTAGGTTTCAGCGGACTCGCGAATGTGTAAGAATGATTAGTTGCCCTCGAATTGGAAAAGATTAATCCATACGTTAATTAAGGAGTGGTATCGGTGAAAAGAAAAGATATTCCGCTTCGGAAATACCTGATCTTCCTAACGCTTGCCACCGCGATTAAGATGGACCTACATAAGCATGAGCATCGATGAGTCGAATTAAAGACATTGAAAATCCCCTTGCAGGTTATATTGCGAGGGGATTATTAGGCATTTACGAAATGAAGTTGGATAAAACAAAAAAGCCCTGCTATGCAAGGCTTCGTAAGATTAATATGGAGCGGGTGATGGGAATCGAACCCACGCTATCAGCTTGGAAGGCTGAAGTTCTACCATTGAACTACACCCGCAAGGGGAGAAGAAATGGTCGGGACGACACGATTCGAACATGCGACCCCCTGGTCCCAAACCAGGTGCTCTACCAAGCTGAGCTACGTCCCGAAACTAATATGTAGTTATTTCCTTAAAAAAAGCCCTGAAACCAAGGCTCATAAGAAAGTTTATGGAGCGGGTGATGGGAATCGAACCCACGCTATCAGCTTGGAAGGCTGAAGTTCTACCATTGAACTACACCCGCATGGTAAGAAGAAATGGTCGGGACGACACGATTCGAACATGCGACCCCCTGGTCCCAAACCAGGTGCTCTACCAAGCTGAGCTACGTCCCGACAGTATGCAATTGTAAAAATGGCGCGCCCTGAGAGATTCGAACTCCCGGCCTTTTGATTCGTAGTCAAACGCTCTATCCAGCTGAGCTAAGGGCGCATATGGAGCGGAAAACGGGGCTCGAACCCGCGACCTTCTCGTTGGCAACGAGATGCTCTACCACTGAGCTATTTCCGCATTTACATGAAGCAAGGTAAAGATGGTGCGCGTAGAGGGACTTGAACCCCCACGGTCGCCCGCCAGATCCTAAGTCTGGTGCGTCTGCCAATTCCGCCATACGCGCATGTTAAAATGTTGTACCATTCGTGAAAATGGTGAGCCATGAAGGACTCGAACCTTCGACACCCTGATTAAAAGTCAGGTGCTCTACCAACTGAGCTAATGGCTCGCTCAAAGATGGCTGGGGATCAAGGATTCGAACCTTGGATGACGGAGTCAAAGTCCGTTGCCTTACCGCTTGGCTAATCCCCAACGGTAAGCTTTGCGTTAAAGATAATGGTGGAGGCTGACGGGATCGAACCGCCGACCCTCTGCTTGTAAGGCAGATGCTCTCCCAGCTGAGCTAAGCCTCCGAATTAATGGTGACCCCTAGGGGATTCGAACCCCTGTTACCTCCGTGAAAGGGAGGTGTCTTAACCGCTTGACCAAGGGGCCGTGTATGGTGTTGGAAGTGGAGCTCTCAACCGGGATCGAACCGGTGACCTCATCCTTACCATGGATGCACTCTACCTACTGAGCTATGAGAGCGTGTCCCTATACCTAAACACAGCGATAGAGATTGTATTCATCTAGCCTGGCAACGTCCTACTCTCCCAGGACCCTGCGGTCCAAGTACCATCGGCGCTGGAGGTCTTAACGGTCGTGTTCGGGATGGGTACGCGTGGAACCCCTCCGCAATTGCTACCAGACCAGATCAA
>NZ_RBZM01000010.1 GCF_003628305.1 Cohnella endophytica
GACATGCTAGCGCCCATGTGCAACGATCTCCCTTGACTACGCTTGGGAGGACTTAGGGAGCAAGAAGCCCGTGAACGACGGGGCTTGGGCGACATTACGGTTTGAACCGGGGCGAGTCACCCACCTGTGGCTGGGTCAAGCCGAACGGAATGCCAAGGAAAGGCCAAGTGAAGTAAGGTAGCACCCGGAGGGTGTGGATGGGCTGAGATGTGGACGTACGAAGGCTGTGGGGAGCTCATTTCCGATCGCTTTCACCGAGCACGAAGTTCATCCATACCTTGACAGGCTGATTCTGTGGCTCGTACAATGACCTATAAAATTCAAGGGCATGGTTCACCTGGGTTTACTTCTTTTCCGGGTTTGTCCCGCTGGAGACTGTCGGTACTCTTGCTGAGTTTACCAATAATCGCAGTCTCCTATCGCTTCAACCAAACCGAAAGCCGCCTCTCCCACACAGGGCTAGGCGGCTTTCACTTATTTGGGCGCATAGGTTCTGAAAACCTCCGTCAACACGTTGACCGCCATCTGCACTTCCTTCTCATCTCGGTTCAGCAGCAGGAAGAACGCTTCTTTCAGTACCCTTTCCTTCTCTGTGAGCGGCTTGTCATATTCCCGCACGTATCCGAACAGCTCTCCTATATCAACCTCAAGCGTTTCAGCCACCTTCGCAAGATTTGTAAGCGAAGCGTTACGCTCTCCTCGTTCTAGCCCGCCGATATACGAAAAGTGAAATCCCGCCTTTTCACCCAAATCGTCCTGAGACCATCCACGCGCTTTACGAAGCTCGCGAATCTTTCCGCCAACGAGTTGCAGCACTCGATCCGACATATCATCACACTCCATACTTCGAGTGTAGAGAAACGTCGGACAAGGAGTAACATCTATAAAAGTATCTAAATATACTTTGATACTCAAATACATATGTTTACTGTATAATACTTTACGACATTATTATTCAATGTCGATACGAAAAGACGAGAAGTACAAATAATTGTCGAAATCACTTCCTGCATGTTTTAATGGGCGGGAAAATCAGGACAATCATCGGAGGGATACAGTTGAACAACAAACCAAAGAAACAAACCTTACTGCTCGGAGCCTCATCCATTATTCTCACCGCATCAATCGCGCTGGCTGGTTGTGCATCCAAAGAGGACAACGCACGGGATAATCTGGCGAAGCTCTCGATCTCCTACACGCCGGATAGCTTCGTACAAGCTGCCGCCAGCAACGACCAAAAGGCGTTACAGCTATTCGTGGATGCAGGGATGACACCTGATACAAAGGACTCTAAAGACGAAACCGCACTTATGATCGCCGCACAGAAAGGCAACATCGGGGCAATTGACCTCTTGCTTAAAGCCAAGTCCGACGTGAACGCCGTCAACAGCAAAGGAGAAACGGCACTAAGTAACGCCGTCGATGCTTCTCAGCTTCAAGCAGTTCAACGGCTTCTGGACAGCGGTGCAGACGCCAATCTGATGGCTGGAAGTACAACCTTGCTTGCACTCGCCGTTCGTTCCGGAAACGTCGAGATCGTCAAGCTTTTGTTGGATAAAGGTGCCGATTCGAACAAGCAACAAAACGGTAGAACGGTACTGTTCGAGGCTGTCCAGAAGGGCTTGTCCGATGTGACAAAGATTCTGTTGGATGCCGGAGCCGATCCCAACGCCCAAACACCAGAGGGCGACAACTTATTGTTCTATACCCTCGACCACGATCAGCCAGAAAACGCAAAACAGCTAATCGAGCATGGTACAGACCTGGCCCTCAAAACCAAGAGCGGGGTTGGACTGCTGACTCTCGCCAAAACAAAAGGTTACTCCGACGTAGCTGACGCGCTGATTGCCAAAGGAGTCAAGGATGTCAGCCTACTGACATATACAGTGGAAACGACCACGGACGGTATTACGATTCCCAAGTCTGCGGACGACAGTGCCGTTACGCTAGGTGCTCACCAGAATCATCCGAACCCACAGATGACGTTTAATCTCAGCGGGTCGGCCAAGTCTTTCAAGGCTACATTCGTCAGTGGACGAAAGGATATTGAGTCCGACTATAACGTTAAGTTGACGATTGAAGGTGACGGGAAAAAGCTGTACGAGAGCGATTATCTTAGTATCAAAACAGCGGCACAAAACATCGATATTGATGTTAGTGGTATTCAAAAGCTGACGTTCAGTCTGCAAGCAGACAAGCTCTTTAGCATCGTGGAATCAAAAGGTCTGCTCCAAAATCCTACAATTTACTTACCATAGCTAGAACGCTGACGAGGCATTTCTCTTGGACTCTTGAGTGTGAAGGGCTGTTATCGCCCCTTCCCGGACTTGAAGACCAACGGAAGTGTCTTTTCGCTATTCAGAAGCCTACTCTTCATCCCGATCTTCCAGTGGCCGATTCTCTCCGATCGCCTTACTGTGCCGGAAAGATACCATCATCTTGGTCAGTTGCAGGTGCAACAATTCTGTCCGAAACTCCTGTTCCTTGTTGTGGACAAGCGTTAGAACATCCTCAATAGTCAGCAAGTCGATTTTGTCACCATGCAGATATAGTTGCCCCAAGATGCCTGATACGCATTTCTCGCACGTTTCAATCTGCAAGAACAGTCTTGTTTCTTGCTCTTCAAGCCGGGAATACTCCTCGAATAGCTCCTCTTTCGTCCGCTCCGTCAATACATGCCGCTCCCTCGCCACGAAAAAAACGTCAGCCATTCCCCAACACTTGGGCGTGGCTGACGTTTCGTTCGTTTAGTTGTTCTCCTGCTGCTTCTAGTAAAACATGCCCAAAATTTGGTTGTCAATCGCCTGTGGTCGAAGGAACAGAGTGAACAAACAGATGGTTGGCGCGTCATACCACAGGGCAGACTGTCACAATGCGGAGAGTCACGGAGAGCAAACTGGGAAGCCTGCCGAGCCAGTCCCTTTCACCGCTGTTCTTTGTGCCAACACCTGACGCGATGGTTTTACCGCTGTGGAAGAGAGCGGTCGGTACAAGAGGAACAGCGGAAACACTTCAACTGCATCACTCGTCTGGTGGGATGCATTCCTTACAGCAGCCCCACACTGGGATACCTGAAGCATCATCAGCACACGATAGAACAAAAAGCGTAGAGAAGGCTTCCTAGCTATTCACTTCTGAACCGCGATTATTTTGGTTCTGCAATAGGTTAACAGGGAAGATATTCCGGCGTGTTCGTCTGGTGCATGAGGCTTGCACGGTTACATGCCGACGAGCGGACTGCTTTGTGCGTGTTGCTCTTGCAGGTCACGGTTGCTTAGCTGGACGTACTTCCGTACCATACTCAGGTCGTGGTGGCCGAGAATCCTTTGCAGAGAAAACGGATCGCCGCCATTCTTGACGTACAACGTAGCGAATGTATGCCGGAACGTGTGCGGCGAGACGCGAACGCCTGTGATTCCCGCTGCCTCGCCGTGCAAACGAATACGTTCATAGGCTTGGTTGTATGTCAACGTCTTGCCGTTGTTCAGGAGGAACACGGCAGAACTGCGATTGCGGAACTGCTTTCGGTTCTCTTCGACCAGCGCGTCGAGAATCTCCGCCGTGCGTTTACTCATCGGTACAACCCGCGACTTGCCGTTCTTGGCGATGCTAGCGCGGACGGTGATCGTTTTACCGCTCAGGCTCAAGTCATCCACAGTCAGGTTAAGCGCCTCGTTGATCCGAAGCCCGGTGTCGAAAAGAACGGCGAGCAACACATAGTCGCGAAAGCCTGTGTACTCCCTTTGGTTCGGCGCGGCGAGCAGTTGCAGGACTTGCTCCTTCTCGAAACCGCCGATCGTGTCCTCCGTTACCTTTTGGAGCTTGACGCGAGAAGCGAGGTCGGAATTTAGATATCCTTCGTCGTGGAGAAACCGAAGGAAGCACTTGAGCGTCCGGGTACGGATGTTCACTGTGGCTGGGGACAAGCCTTTGGCTGTGCTATGGCTCTGCAACGTCGGGTGTCCGTTGTACAGCGTTTGTTCGGTCAGCATGTGCCCGACGTACTGTCGAATGTGGTCGGTGGTCAGTTCTTCCAGCTTGAGCGTCGGGTACTGCTCGGCTAACCAGTGTTGCAAGTAGCGGTAGTGGCTCTTGTGGTCGTTTAGCGTCCGGGGCTTTAAGCCTTCAGCTTCCTTGGCTCGAAGAAAAGTGCCGAAATAATAATCAAGTGGATGGTGCAAGGTGACCGCAGCGGAAGTCAACCGTTCGCGTCTCGCTATTACCTTTGACATATGAATCGCTCCTCTAGGAATGAGTGCAAAAAAGCCGCCCAAAATCGGCGGCTTAGTTAAATTATAAAATTGGGAAGCTCAAGCAAACAATAAAGTGATTCTTTTCATAGATGAATGAGCCTTGAAAAAACCAAATTTGTGAGCCTCAAAAGAATTCATCGAATGGCATTGACTACTTTATTTTTCCAATTTCCTCGGTGAGTGATTCTAACAAAGTTTCTATTATTGCTGTTCAACAGCTCTGTCCTGCTTAATTTGCTCAACTGTTTCCAGTTCTCAAATAAAATATAAATCGCATTTCCATATCGGACATTTTCCAAAAGAACTAAGTTCTCTTTTAGCATAGCACCAATATATTGACTAAATTTGCTTTCACCAACGATGTACTGAATGGGATTTAGGGCTTCGAAGAAGTTAACCCTATCGGCAATAATTTCTTGAATTTCTTTAGTAGGATTTCTGAATTTCGAGATTAAGTATGCAACGTTGTGTTCAATATTTTTTTCACCAGGGGGAAAAATCTCCCAGTTTACATAAAGTGTATTTATATAATCGTCGTTGGTTGCGTCCGCTTCAAAAATATTACACACACCAGTATTTTCTTGTAAAAGGTTGCAGTGAAAAAGCAAATCTTCCTCGTAAGTCGAACTTTGTTTGTCAATATAATGATCCAAACTAAACTTGATTGTGACAGAAGACTCATCGTTTTCTAGTACTTCGACTAGTATATGTATTTCTCGGGGCAACCAATGCGTTCGCTGAAATACAGGTCGAGTCCATGACATATCATGGGAACCTTTACTCCAGTCCCCGAAGTTTGGTGCTTCAACTGAATAGGATTTATCAACTTTTGGAAGATCACGACGAATGATAGTTCTTCCATTAACGTTATAGTTGGAATACCTACCAGTAGACTGCCTCGGAAGAATGGGCGATAAAATATCTATTTCACTGTTTGATATAGATATACCGATATGACTGTACACATTGTCTTTAATATCGGTTAGCAGGATTTTCTTGACACTACCTACAATTTGGAGGTCTGACTTAAGCTCTTTTGACTTTACCAAAATACTATCAGGTATTTTTAGAAAGTTCTTCTTCCATGGTAGCTTAATGATAACCACGTCCTTTGGACTATATTGTATAGTATTATAGTATCAAATTGATGGAATATTTACAATTTTATGTCGTCTAAAAGAAAACCCACCACAATAAATATTGGTGGGCGTAGTTAGTTTAACCTCTTGGTGGATAAGGATCATTTCCATGACTGTCACGGGACTGAATCCTTCCGTCCCTGCCATGGATAAATAGCTCTGTTCCTTGATTTCGTGAAATCTGGCGAGCCGTATCAGTGGCCTCTCTTTTTGTCTCTGTGATTCGAGTCACTTTGTCATTCCCGGCCCCTCTAACTGCCCACTTATCACCGTGGGGTACAACGTGCTGGTTTGGCATAATATCCACCCCCAATATTTGGCCCAAGATCGAACCTAAATAAAAAAATTTTATGGAAATTTGTGGGGTGTTGTCCGATATATGATTTAGAGAGCAGTGCAAACAAGATACGGGGGGATAAACTATGAATATTAAAGATCTATTACCTTATATATCTACACTTGTAGTGATTATAGGGTGGTTTTTCGCTTATTTCTCAAATAAGCGTGCTAAAAGGTACGAGATGTTTCTTACCAAGACAGAGATAAATCTAAAAGAGATATCTGGACCAATGATCAATCAAATGAACATAATTTTAAGAGATCAAGATAAGGCAAGTCGATTTTTGAAGTTGCAGAGCTTGATCGATAATTTGGGTGGAGTCAAGTCACCTCTTTTCTTAGAATCTAGCCCAGAAATCATTTATCGATATAATCGACTGGAGCAATATTTCTATCAATATCAGACAGAACCTAACGAGACGAACTATGAACAGTTATGGACGGCATTTGGTCAATTTTATGAAAGAGTTTTGAGGAAGTTGGAAGAGTGTCATAGAGTTGTATTCAAAAGCTTTGATTGGAATTATAGGATGGAGCGAAAGAATCCATTCTTCAGGCTGTTATTTGAGTCCTTTAGAATCTCGTACGAGTTCATTACAGGAATAACTCAATTCTCGTTACTTGTTTGTGTGTTAACACTAATTGAGTTTGTAGCCCACCTAGTAGAAAGAACCGCTACGCAAGTATTATTAGTTAAGTATGCACCACTTATTTTCCCTCTCACAGCTATGATTATTATCTTTTGGCTATGTTTCTACGGTTTGAATCATGCCATATTTAACTACAAAAAGGATTGGGTTAGGCCAAAAAAACCAGCAGAAGGTTTTGGTTCTTATACCGTTGATAGAATCAAGAAAAAGTATCCTTACCCGACCTATGATGATGCCCATAATAATCAAGACACACAACCTGCAATCGATATTCAACAACCTGCAAACAGCGATCAAGATGAGGTCAAAGTGAGTTAGTTGCTACCTTACTTCACTTGGCCTTTCCTTGGCATTCCGTTCGGCTTGACCCAGCCACAGGTGGATGACTCGCCCCGGTTCAAACCGTAATGTCGCCCAAGCCCCGTCGTTCACGGGCTTCTTGCTCCCTAAGTCCTCCCAAGCGTAGTCAAGGGAGATCGTTGCACATGGGCGCTAGCATGTCCTCCGAGGCATTCCCACGGCGCTGATCGGAACCCCTACTTCTTGATGCTGGAACCCTCCGAACATATAGGTTCGTGGGGGAGTAAGAAGCTGGAGTGATTGGATTTCATTTAGCGACAATCCAATAGCGACCGGAAACGAAGAGAACTGAAAAGACAAATAACAGTACTTTCTCGATGAATACATCGCCATGCGGACTGTACGAACCGGCGATGTATTTTTATGCTGCCTCTGAGTCAACAGGGAGCCAACACTTGTTCGCTGTAGGTATTTTCAGCACATTGACGAACCGAGGTTACGCACGAAACTCTATTTTAAGGCTCGGTCCCTTGAGACAGCTTAATGGGCGTTACTCTACAACTTGCTCAGCTCGATCGCATTAAAGTCAACATCTTAAGTGTGAATGAGTTCGAATCAACACGAAGTCAACAAGTATGGAGTTCATATTAGGGTAGTTGAAGATCTCAATTGCGGAGAGCCGTTTCACAAATGACGCAAATAAACGATGTTAGTGAATGAGGATAAATTCGGTTGAAGAATATACGTAACAATAGGCCTTATAATTTACTTACATGGGTTTGTTAGAATAAATTACCGTGAAGAGTTTTGGATAATGCAAAAACATTGCCTATCAAAATAATAGTATTTACTTTATTATAGACGAGAGAGTGGCTTTATCTTTGATAATATAAGATTATTCATTAGTTGATTGATGTAGGGAGGCATGACAATGAGAAGTTTTGCTATCTGGTACTCAACGAATGACAATATAACATTGTTAGAAAAGAAAGCAACAATACATATAAACTTATGGGATAAACCACATGAAGATAATGATGAATACTGTTTTGATTTTGGTGTGTTGGTAGAAGATTTAAAAGATATTAAAAGTATCTTTTTATATGCACCATTTGAAGTAAATAAGAATCAGATCAAGGATTTGGGAGGGGTAATTTCTAAGAATCGCTTAGTCAATGCAATTTTTAATGAAAATTTTACGACAACAGATGGGGAGCCGAAGAGGTTGGTGGTTAACGGTTCCGGTGGGAAGCCACCTTTTGTTATATATGCTTTGGAAATAGAGAATCAAGTAAAACTTACAAGGTTTAAGAGAAATGGAACTACTCCAGGAACTATAATCGAAATTAAAGTTGAGAATATAGACATAAACGACATCTCTAGATATTACTTCAGAATTCGTTTGGAGGCTTCAAAAAGAGGAATTAGCTTCATAAACGACGAAATAGAAGGAGTAAGCTTCTTAAATAATCAGTTTACAAATACTGAAATAATTGATTTTAGATTGAATGATGTTCGAAGTTATAGTGAAGAACTTAAAGAACAATTTAGCAAAGGAAAAAAGTTTCAAATACTAGCCATACATTATTTAATATTAAGAAATGCAAATGACTCAATTATTCATTATGGCAAGGAAATTAATAGTAGGATATTAGAAAATAATCTTTGGGAAAGTTACATTGATGGGGCTGACTACACTATTATTGCATATCACATCAAGAGTAAAGCAAAGGTAACCTTTAATCCTTCAAAAAACGAGGAAGAATACGTCTATGTAGAAGACTTTTCCGACCTATCTAGGTTTCAATCAAAAAAGGATACCAGGGCGCTTATTACAAAGTATATACTAGGTATTATAGGATTAGGCGCATTAGGAGGAGTAATAGGAAACTTGATATCTAAAAAAATGGGTTTATAAATAAAAATAAGGAGTACAAATTATGAGTGCTGTAATCAGAAATAATTTGTTTTTAAAAGTATCTGAAATTGAGCCTGAACAACTAAGGTCTTATATCATTAATGAAGTGGGAGAGAAAGCAAAAGACAAGTTGTATAATTATTTAAAAGATCTTACAGAAAGTTACCCTGAATTCGAAAAATGGTTTTTTGATGCTGTTATTCCGGAAATTGAGATGAAAAATGGGAACAGGCAAATAATTATAGTGCTTTCAGAGGTTGAAGCAAAGCCAAGTCTTGTATTAACGGGTATTGCTATCTTGAAGAAAACCGATACAGAAAAGAAAATTTGTACAATTAGAATACACGATAATTTCCGTAACCAAGGGATAGGATCAGAACTTTTTGAAAAGTGTTTTGAGTACTTAGAAACGAGGAAGCCGATCATTACAATTTCAAGTGATAGGAAGGAAATGTTTGAAACTCATATAAAAAACTATAATTTTTCCGAAACACAAATCTTAAAAGACTACTATAAAAAAGATTCAACTGAATATGTTTACAACGGGTATTTAACCGATGAGAGATAACGGGAATAAACTCATAATATAAAAGCAGTTACATTTGCATGTCAAATTGTAGCTGCTTTTATAATTTAATTGGGGGGAAGTACTTATGAAGGTTTTGTTATCAATTAGGCCTGAATATGCAAACAAAATATTTTCCGGTGAAAAGAGATATGAGTATCGAAAGAATATTTTTAAAAAAAAGAATATTGACTCTATCTTGGTTTATTCGACGAAACCAGTGGGAAAAATAATAGGAGAAATTTATATTGATGAAATAATTGAGGATGAACCAAACAACATTTGGGTTAATACGCATGAGTTCTCTGGTATTACTCATAATTATTTTCAGGATTATTTTAATGATAGAGAGTTGGGATTTGCTATAAAAATAAAAGAAGCCATACTATTTGATCGACCTCTTGAACTTGCTGATGTAATTTCCTCTGGTAAAGCTCCACAATCGTTTTGTTATATCTAATAGAGAGTTGGGCATTGAATGAGTAATCTCATATTTATTGGGGGAGTTCATGGTGTAGGAAAGACACAATTGAGTAGCGATCTGGAAAGGCAGTTAAAGCTTGAGACCTACTCAGCTAGTAAATTGATATCAGATATAAAAAAAATAAGGTTTGCAAAGAATAAAAGGGTCAAAAACATTAGAGATAATCAAGAAATACTACTATATGCAATTAACCAGTTAGATATCAGAAGTAAGTTTTTTATACTTGAAGGGCATTTTTGTTTAATTAATGAAGAGGGAGAAATAACTCGTATACCGGAAAATTCTTTCCGAAAACTAAACCCAAAGGGGATAATTGTTAAGATTGATGATGTTGAAAAAATATCGGACAGATTAAGCAGAAGGGATATGGAGCAATTTGATATAGCCTTTCTGAAGAGCTTTCAAGAGGAAGAGATAGATTATGCAAAGGAAATTTCCCAGGGGTTAGGAATACCTTATCTGATTTATAGTGCAGAGTCATCAATCAGTTCGATTAGAAAATTTATAGAGTCATTAAAAACCTAAATTGAAGATATTTGAATTACCGTAGAACACCATTTTATTCTAGCGTTAGCATCCTCAAAATAACCTTAGATACTTTCTACATGTTGAGGATACAGGTCTGAAATATTTCACATTCACAAGGCACTTTTATCTTAATGCTAAAGACTCACAAGTTATGTAGTTGGTACTCAAGACCTTGGAATTAAGGTTTGCTTGGATTAATCGAAAATATGTAATCACCGCCTTTAACCAATTTTTATCTCATAGTAGTCAGAGTATGCAGTACGAACTTTATCTATATACTTTGGTGCTTTGGCATGCCAATCATCTAATATTTTTAGAACTCCTTTTGTTGTTTCATCTGGTTTAATAAAGTCGAGACTAAATTCCTCATTGTTCTTTGATAGCCCTTTTATTAGCTTTGTTCCGTTAAAACCAATTAAGAATCCATATGAATAATCACTAGATAATTTAAGTTCATATTTTGTATTCAGTTCTTCAATAATTTTACCAAGGGTAAATTCTTTTTTTGGACTCCTTGATTGATATATACCAAGTAACAAAGTAAGTAGCCCATTTATTGAATTTCGTTGTAGAATCTCCACAATGTCGTTGAAGGTAACAGAGTCGATATCTGTTGAAGTAGGTGATTCTGCTTTAGATATTCCGGAAACTACCTGGCTTACTTTGGTGTCCATTTCGGAAACCTGGTTACTAACTTGAACTATCGAATCTACAGAAGCAGATATCTGGTTTTGCATCTCGGAAACCTGATAACTAACGTGTTTCATTGATTCTACAGAACTTGAGATCTGGTTTTGAACTTCATGAAACCCCCCAATTGCTTGGTTCAGTTTCTCTGAAGCTTCTGTGATTTTTTGAGCCTGAGTAATCGATGTTGTACTTTGATAAAATGTATATATTAAGGCAACTACAGAGAGTATTAGTGAAGTAATTGTACCTGCAAACCCCAAGTAACTAACAATTTGGTTCTTGTCTGATCCGTAATAAAATGTAAATATACCTACTAATAATAAGATTAAAAATACAATAATATAGGCATAGTCCTTTTCCTTGAGCTTCATTCTTTACTCCTATGAGTTTAAAAGTTTATATTGCTTTAAAAACGTAAATGTTATTTGTACCCTTACATTTAAGCGTTACCTCTTACCGCAAATATAGTAAGTTGTTTGCGTTATAGTAATAATGAAATTCGTCGAAGATAACATATCGCCAACGGATATTGTCGATCTTTATAATGATCTATGTATTCGACAGGACTTTCGAAACTCCTCCAAAATACGGAAATAATTACTGTTAGGAATACATAAGAGGGGGAAGGGACTGACACTTTAGTTATACGGGGAATACGGTGAGATGTGAGACGTGTAAGTGTGATTAGTATGCATGTAGAATACAGAGCACAGTTAGATGAATGAACGCCGGTGCTCTGTATTTTTTAATGCCTAGAATTCAACACGCAGTCAACACTCGGCTCCTAAAAATACTTTCAGGAAGCGTTGAATCGAGCGTGTGCACGTATACCTGTGAACACAAAAAACCGGTATGCCCCTCTTTCGAGGTGCTACCGGCCAATTTTGTGTTTGACTAATTTATTTCTCACTTACATCTCTCCTATTTATGCAGACAAGAAGTCAGCAACGTACTTTGTGTTGGTAGTTTGCGAGCCGTATGCCGGTCTTTTTTTACGTATATTTCATCCTCCGTTTATACACCCTCATGGCGGAAGCGCAGAAGATACCGAGTATTGCCAAACTCCATAAAACTGCCGAAAGCGTAGTTTTATCCGCCGTTCCTCCGAGTAAAAGAGAACGAATGCTCTCGATAAGAGGCGTCATGGGCTGATATTTCGCGAATACACGGATAACTGCGGGCATGCTGTCGGTGGGGGCAAAGGCTGAGCTTACGAATAATAGCAACATCAGAATGTAAGAAAACACTCCGGCTCCCTCGTAGGATTTGGCAAGCAAGCCGAAGGTGACGGCGATCCAAATGAACGCAAGAACGCTAAGCAACAGAATGACAATAGCTAATACCCAACCCAACACGTCCGCTTGCGGCCGAAAGCCCATGCCGAAAGCAACGAGGAAAATGGCAAGCAATGAAACGACGTTGAAAACGAGTGATGCCACCACGTGACCTCCAAGGATGGAGGCTTTGGCGATCGGCATGGAGTGGAAACGCTCGAATACGCCTTTCGTGAGATCGTTATTGATACGGAGAGAAGAATAGGCCACGCCGCTGGCAATGCAGAAGAGCAATATTCCCGGCAAAATGTAATTGATATAGCTGACATCGCCGGTGTTCATCGCTCCGCCAAAGATGTAAACGAAGAGCAACATGATCATGATCGGCATGGCGATGACGGTGATAATCGTGTCAATGCTACGCGTGGAGTGGCGAATGACACGCCCGCTCATGACGGCGGTATCGCCTAGAAAATGAATGAGCTTCATTTGGAGTCCTCCTTTTTGCTGGTGACGATTGCGAGAAACACATCTTCAAGCGTGGGTAGTTTCTGGGAAAACTCGGCAATTTCTATGTCGGCTTCCGCTGCTTTCGTTAGCAGTCGCATCATCTGTCTTGTACTTCCGTCTGTCATGACGGAGAGCGTGAGATTGTTCGAATCTGCGGTCGCGTTGAATTCTTTTAACAGGTCGCGTGCTTGATTTAGCGTTGTTTCATTGTCGAATCGAAGTTCGATATGTCCCCGAGGCAACCTATTTTTAAGCTCCGCCGGACTGCCGGTAGCCACGATATGACCTTCATGCAAGATCGCGATTTGATCGGCTAGATGGTCGGCTTCCTCTAAGTACTGCGTGGTTAGAAAGACGGTGACACCCGATCTCGCTAATTCCTTGATCATATCCCACATAGCAATGCGGGCTTGCGGGTCAAGTCCGGTGGTCGGCTCGTCGAGAAAGACGACCGACGGGTTGCCTAATAAGCTCATGGCCAAATCCAAGCGCCGACACATGCCTCCGGAATAAGTGGAGATTCGGCGATCAGCGGCATCGAGCAAGTCAAAGCGGCGCAACAACTCTTCTGCTTGCTTGTCTGGGGCGGGCAAATGGCGGAGTTTGGCCATCATCCGCAGATTCTCGCGTCCAGTCAGGATATAGTCCGCGGTTACGCTTTGTCCGGTCAGACTGATCTCCTTGCGTACGTGCTCGGGTTGTTTGGTTACGTCGACCCCATTAATCTTTGCGCTTCCGCTGTCGGGTTGGAGCAAGGTGGCAAGAATTTTGATTATTGTGGTTTTACCCGCGCCGTTGGATCCGAGAAGGGCAAAGGTTGAACCCTTCTGCACGGTGAAGTTCACTCCGCGCAGAACCTCCACGTTCTTATAGGATTTTTTGAGGTCTATGACCTCAATGGCCCAATTGTCCGGTTTCATCCCGATCTCCTCCTTTAGTTGAGCAAGTCTAGACGTTACGTATCCCCACTTCTCCCAGAATAGGGACAACTCACTCCGCCCATTTTCATTCAAGCTATAAAATTTCCTTGGCGGTCCGAATTCGGATGGTTTTTTCTCGATATCGACGAGCAGCCTTCCAAAACTCCCTTCAGCATTTCCGTAAGGTATTCCATTAAAGGCCTCCGCGCTACTTTGTATAACTCAGTACCACTACATAGTAGCACCGAGTAGGGGGAATGTAAATAGGGGGAAAAGGGGGTGCTGAAAATAAATCGTTGATCACCCCTTGCCGACTCCATCATCCGCAAGCTTGCAGGAACAACGCGGCGGCGCCTAGAATTCCATAATCAGAACGATAAAGCCAAGGCTGTGAATGCCAGGTTTTTTTTACATACCGATGAAAAAAAAGGAACTATGCGGCGTCGAGCTCGTTGTTTGGTTAGAGGAGGTTGCCGGAGTGGATTACGAGTATATCAAGCAAATGGACGAAGGGATCGACCGCAACGCCTTGCTTGACGAACTGATGATGACGTTCGGCAAGGATGTGTGGAACTACGCGTTCTGCTTGACGCGTCGCCGGGAACTGGCCGAGGATATCGCCCAGGAAACGTTCATTAAAGCCTACAACGCGATTTATTCGTTCCGAGGCGGGATGACGATGAAGGCGTGGCTGCTCACGATCGCCCGCAACACGGCGCGGGATTACTTCAAATCCGCGTGGTTTCGCCGCGTTCAGCTGGTCTGGGAGGAGTACGAGACGAGCGTGTTCCAACCTTCCGCGGAGAAGCAATGGTTCGTGTCACTCGAGCAGCGCGAAGTATGGAATGCCGTGCTGAGCTTGCCACGAAAGCTGCGGGAGACGCTGCTGCTGTACGCGCATCACCATCTCTCGCACAAAGAGATCGCGGAATTGTTGCAGCTTAGCGAAGGGACGGTCAAATCGCGCATTTTCCGCGCGCGGGCCGCTATTAGCCGCAAGCTAGGCAAGCCTGCGGCTTTCGAAGGAGGAAAGCGTCCATGAATCATTCCGACTGGGAGAAGCACCTCGAAGAGCTTCCGCTCGGCAGCGGCGGCTTCTCCCCGAAGTCCATGAAGCAAATTAAGGAGAGGATACGATTGGACGGCAAACGCAAAAGCCCCATCCGAGGCATAACGATCGCGGCGGCGTGTACGCTGCTCGCGGTCGTCGTCTGGGCGACCGGGGATTACGGCCGGGCGCTCTTTTCTAGCTCCGGGGCGGCGGATACCGACGAGCAAGAGTTTCGGCTGACCGTGCAGTATGGGAGCAAAATGGGCTTTATGTCCCAGTTAGGCTCGACTTATATGCTCAATCATCCGAAAGCAAAGTTCGAGGTCGCCGAACCGAGCGAAGAGTACGCAGAGAAGCAAGACTTGGCATCCTACAAGAAATGGGTAAGCGAATCCAACGCGGATATTCTTCAAGTTCCGCTTGCTTTCGTAGACGACCTCGCCGCGGACGGCGTGCTCTTTCCCCTCGACGATCTGATTAGAAGGAAAAAACTGGATATTAAAGAACTCTACCCGTCCGCGGTCGATCTGGTCAAGGAAGCGGGCAATGGGCAGATGTACGGCATCCTCGATGATATCGATATGAATATGCTCATCTACAACCGGTCGCTGTTCCAGAGCAAAGGCGTGCCGCTCCCCGAGAAAGGCGCGACGTGGGACGACATCGTCCGCCTAGCCGCGCGGTTCGAAGGCGCGCGCGACCAGGGCAAGCCGGTATACGGCTTCTCGTATGGATATACTCCGGATCCGTTTCGAATGATCTATGACATTGGGCAGTCCCAAGGACTGTCGATCGTGGATGCGAAGGGTCGGCCGCAAGTAAACGGCGCCTCATGGAAGGTCATCTGGAGCCAAGTATCGGAAGGCCTTCGCAAAGGTTGGATCAGCGATGAATTGCCGGATAATGCCGAACAGTCCGACCCGTTACAGGCGGCGATATCCGGCAATCCGTTCTATAACGGCCGCTCCGCGATGACGCTGCAGCCGTACTTGTCGTGGTACGTTATGAACGAAGCGATCCAGCAAGGCTTGTTACGGGACGGATGGGATGCGATACCGCTGAGCGCGCCTACCGCGCCGGGCAAGATTAGTTCGCTGGCCGAGGGGACGGTCTATGCCGTTAACGCCAAGTCTGCCAATCAACCGCAGGCTTTGAAATTCATGGAATATATCGCGAGCAAGGAACGGTCGAATAAGGCCGTCGAGACGGGGGGACCGCAAATGTTACTAGCGGCGGTACCGGACGCGAAAATCGGGGAAGGCACTCCGATCGGCCGCTACTACGAGTCAGGGCTGGACGCGTCCGCCGTACTGCGGCAGGCAGAGCTTAGTCGGCTGCCCGCGTACAACCGTGTGATGAGCATGCTGTCGGCAAAAGCGAACGCGGCGGTTCAGGATATTGCGGCCGGACGGTCGACGGTCGACGAAGCGCTGAACCGGCTGCAGGCGGATGCGGAACAGGCCGCTATCGCCGGCGTCTCGGAGGCGAGCCGATGAGAGCGGCGGTCTTAAGGGCGCGAGGGCGCTTCCTTGCCATGGTGCTGGCAGTTTGCATGCTCGCGGCGTCTAGCGGATGCACCGGAAAGTCTAAACCCCCGGCCGAACCAACTGAGCTGACGATCGCTTGCGTCAACCAGATGACTTTCGATTTTTTCTACCGCAGCGCCTTAGAGTCCGTTTATCCGAATACGAAATTCAATATCGTATCGATGGAGGATCCGAAGTATATAAACCCGCATCTCGATATCGGAGTCGCGCTTAAAGAAATGTTCGAGACGAAGAAGCCGGACCTCGTTATCCTGTATGCGAGGCAATATAGATACGTTGCGGATGCGGGATTGCTGCGCGATCTCGAGAATATGGCGGCGTTGAACAAGTTCGACCTCGGCACCCTGCATGAGGGGATGCTCGACAAGGTACGGAACAATGAGGAAGGCAAACTGTATGGGCTTGCGCCTCTCTTTCACTCTTCGGCAGTTTATTACAATAAAACGCTATTCCAACGCTATGGCGTGCCGCTACCGGATCAGAATATGACCTGGGACGAAATTCTGCGGTTGGCGGGGTTATTCGTAGACCAGAGAGAGGGCGACGACGGCGTCAGAGGTTTCACCATGTCATGGGCGACCAATAATCCGTTCGATATCATGTCCTATATCGCCTGGACCGAAGGGCTTGCGATGTACGACAAAACCGCCAATCGCCTCACGTTCGACAGTGACAAGTGGCATGCCCTTATCTCTAAGGTCATTGCCGCTTACCGGAACGGTACGTTAATTGCCGATAAGGACGCGACGCGTAAGCGCGACCTGTTCGCCGAAGGCAAGGCGGCGCTTACGTTCGCCGACGAATATTACGTGACGCAGCTGAAGCGACAAAAACAAACGTTCGAGTGGGGTCTGTTGCCCGGACCTGTTCAATCGTTGGACCCGAGTCGGGGC
This sequence comes from Cohnella endophytica, assembly GCF_003628305.1. Taxonomy (GTDB): domain Bacteria; phylum Bacillota; class Bacilli; order Paenibacillales; family Paenibacillaceae; genus Cohnella; species Cohnella endophytica. The sequence continues at coordinate 17,062 of NZ_RBZM01000010.1, forward strand.
GGGTATATCGCGACGGACTCCATGTTTGCGATTCCGGCGCAGTCGAGTCACCCCAAGGAAGCTTGGAAGCTCATCGAGGGAGTCATGTCGGACAAAATGGGTGATATCTATTCCGGATTCGAATTCGGCGGCCTTCCCGTGCAGGCAAATGGAAGAGCGGCGAAGGATCCGCTGTATGAGGTATTCTACCGGCTGCGGCCAGTGCCGCAGCAGTCGGAGTTTGCGCTCGGCGTCAACGAGAAAAACGAACTGGAGCGGATCATCAACGACGAGATCGGCGCGGCGATCGCGGACCGCAAGTCGGCTGAAGACGCCGTCGCGGCGATTCAGGAAGCGGGCACGCGACTGCTGCCGGATCGACGCTGAAGACAGAGGTAGAGAGGGACGTGTTGCGTCATGAATGAGGCTATCCGGCAAGGCGAGACGTTGAGAGCGCCGTCAAGGGTGCGAGGCTTCCTTGTTCTGGTGCTGGCGATTTGCATGCTTGCGGCGTCTAGCGGTTGCACCGGAAAGTCTAAACCTCCGGTAGAGCTAACCGAGATGACGATCGCGTGCATTAACCAGATGACCTTCGATGCGTTCTACCGCACCGCTTTTGAATCCGTCTATCCGAATACGAGATTCAAGATCGTACCGCTGCTGGATCCGGTTTTTTATCCCCAAAACCCCGACTTCGGAGTCGCGCTGAAAGAAATGTTCGAGACGAAGAAGCCGGACCTCGTGATTCTGTGGGACGAACAATACAAATACGCCGCCGATGCGGGATGGCTGCGCGACCTCGAGAAGATGGCGTCAATGAACAAGTTCGACCTCGGCACGCTACACGAGGGGATGCTCGACAGGGCGCGGAACAATGAGGAAGGCAAGCTGTTCGGGCTTGCGCCTACCTTTAACGCCACGGCGGTCTTTTACAATAAATCGCTGTTCCAACGTTATGGCGTGCCGCTGCCGGATCAGAATATGACCTGGGACGAGATCTTGCGGCTGGCCGGGTTGTTCGTAGAGAACCCGAAGGGCGAGGAAGGCGTCAGAGGCTTCAGTACAAGAAATATGACTAAGCCGTTCGACCTCATGTCCGATATCGCCACGACCGAAGGGGTCCAGAGTTACGACAAAACCACCAACCGCCTCGTGTTCGATAGTCCGGCATGGCATGCCCTCATCTCTAAGGTCGCAGCCGCGTACCAGCACGGCACATTCATTGCCGAACCTTACAAGACAAAGAGCAAGTATATTGGTCTGGACGTGATGCGCGATCGCGACCTGTTCGCCCACGGCAAGTCGGCGCTTACGGTCGAAAGCGATTATTACGTGGCCGAGTTGAAGCGGATGTACGTCGATTTCGAGTGGGGCGTGCTGCCTGGACCGGTCCAATCGCGAGACCCGAGCCGGGGCGGGGATGTTGGGGTGGGCTTCATGTTTGCGATTCCGGCCAAGTCGGATCACCCCGAGCAAGCTTGGAAGCTCATCGAGGCCGTCATGTCGGAGCGAATGGGCGAAATCTTTGCGGACAAGGAAGTCGGCCTGCCCGTGGGGGTAAAGGGAAGAGCGGCGAAGGATCCGCTCTATGAGGTGTTCTACAAGTTGCGGCCGGTACCGCTGCAGACGGGGTATTCGATCGGCGCGAGCGAGAAAAAAGAGCTGATGCAGATCATCGACGACGAGACCTACGCGGCGGCGACGGGCCGCAAGTCGGTCGACGACGCCATCGCGGCGATTCAGGAAGCGGGCACGCGGCTGCTGCCGGATCGACGCTGAAGTCAGAGGTAGAGAGGAACGTGTTGCGTCATGAACGAGGCGATCCGGCAAGGCGAGACGTTGAGGGCACCGGTCTCAAGGGCCCGTGGTTTCCTTGTCATGGTGCTGGCGATTTGCATGCTTGCGGCGTCTAGCGGTTGCACCGGAAAGACTAAACCTCCGGTAGAGCCAACCGAGCTGACGATCGCGTGCTTCAACGAGATGACCTTCGATTTTATCTACCGCAGCGCCTTGGAGTCCGTCTATCCGAATACGAAATTCAAGATCATATCGCTAGCCGACCCCATTTATTACCGTCCGGATCTCGATATCCGAGACGCGCTTAAAGAAATGTTCGAGACAAAGAAGCCGGACCTCGTTATCCTGTGGGACACGCAATACAGATACGCCGCGGATGCGGGATTGCTGCGCGACCTTGAGGACATGGCGGCGTTGAACAAGTTCGACCTCGGCACGCTGTACGAGGGGATGCTCGACAAGGTACGGAACAATGAGGAAGGCAAGCTGTATGGGCTATCGCCCTTCTTTTACTCCTCGGCGGTCTATTACAATAAAACGCTGTTCCAACGCTATGGCGTGCCGCTACCGGATCAGGATATGACCTGGGACGAGATTCTAAGGCTGGCGGGGTTGTTCGTAGACCGGCCAGGGGGCGAGAACGACGTCAGAGGCTTTAGCATGACATCGTTGACCAAGCCGTATGACCTCATGTCCAAAATCGCCCGGACCGAAGGAATCGAGATGTACGACAAACTCGCCAACCGCCTCACGTTCGACAGCGACAAATGGCATGCCCTTATCTCTAAAGTCATAGCTGCCTATGAGCACGGTACATTCAAGGCCGAGCCCTACAAGGCAAAAGGCGACACGATCAGTCAGGATGAAATGGTTCAGCGCGACCTGTTCGCCCAAGGCAAGGCGGCGCTAACGGTCGCAAGCGAGTATTACGTGACGCAACTGAAGCGGCAAAAACAAACGTTCGAGTGGGGTCTGCTCCCCGGACCGGTCCAATCGCGTGACCCGAGCCGGGGCGGGGATGTCTCGGTGGACTCCATGTTTGCGATTCCGGCAAAGTCGAGCCATCCCAAGGAAGCTTGGAAGCTCATCGAGGGAGTCATGTCGGAGAGGATGAGCGAAGTCTATTCGGAGAGGGATGTCGGCCTGCCCTCGCGGGTAAAAGGAAGAATGGCGAAGGATCCGTTGTATGAGGTATTCTACCAGCTGCGGCCAATGCCGCAGCAGTCGGAGTATTTGCTCGGCGTAAACGAGAAAAAAGAACTGTTGCAGATCATCGACGATGAGACCAACGCGGCGATCGCGGGCCGCAAGTCGGTCGACGACGCCGTCGCGGGAATTCAGGAAGCAGGTTCGCGACTGCTGCCGGATCGCCGCTGAAGACAGAAGTAGAGAGGAAGCAGGTTGGAGGGCTGTGACGGGTTGCCAGTAGGCAGGTTGTTGCAGCCCTTTTTGGGTTTTCCGTGCAACAGCTTGCAAACAAGAAGTCGGAGTAAACCGTTGCATTTTGAAACCTTTCTCTTTGCTGTGTGTCTCTATTGTAGAAAAGAGGTGAGAGCCATTGGAGCCGAAGGATCAACTTATGCAGTGGGTCCAGCAGTATTATGCTCGGTTAACCTATATAGCCTTTAACTACGTCCGTGATCAGAGCAGGGCAGAGGATCTTGTTCAAGAGAGTTTTGTGAATGCATTTCTTTCGACACATCAACTAAAAGACCCAACTCGTCCGTTTCCTTGGTTAGTCCGAATCGTAATAAATCAATGCCTTAACGCTACCCGGAAAAACAGACGAGAACAACCCACGGAATTTTTGCCGGAGCTCAGAAGCAAAAGCACTGAAGATATTTACATGCAACGAAGCCGGGACAGGGAAGTCTATGCAGCAATCATGTCTTTGCCTGAGAAATTCCGGGTGCCTGTTATCCTCTATTACTTTGAAGAGTTATCCATTCGTGAAATTGCGGATGCATTAAAACTCAGCGAAGGAGCAATTAAGACACGCCTAAGAAGAGGAAGAGACCAATTGAGAATTAAATTAGGAGGAGGATTTGATACGGATGAACTTGGAGACGCTTATACGTCAGGCTAAGCCAGATTATATCCAAGCTGATTCTGAGAAAGCGACGTCAGCCATTTTGGATAGGTTAGAGGAATTTCGTCCGACGCCAAGACGAAGAATCTCTGTAAGGGTCGCACTGGTCGTCGCGGCTATAGTTGCTATGCTGCTTTCCGGATTAACCGTCAATGCAGCGACTGGCGGAAAGCTGTTTGGCGCGATATTACTAAACAAGGATAATAGGCATATAGCCAAAGAACCAACTTATGCTGCAATGCAAGAAGTACGCCCCGGAGAAAGCGTACCCATTCATAACGGGCCAATTCTGAAAAGCAATATTATTAATCAAGACCAGCTTCAAACGCTCCGAGCCACTTCGATAACAAATATAGCCGTATCGAAAAATCACAAGGAGTATTCAATTCCGGAGTTGCTTCTGGCGAGCAATGCTGACATAGTCATTTTTACAAAAAAGAAGGATGCAGGGTGGCATTTGGACAAAGGCGAGAAGATGTCCATCCAGTTCAAGCTTGATGATACGGACCCGGGATTCTATTCCAAGCTTAATGATTTGGATACAGTAGGAAACTGGATGGAGATAGGTTATATTAAAAACGGTGAATTAGTCAGAGCTTTTGCCAAGAAGGCACCGGAGTTTGCCTATACGATTACGGCAGATGAGGCAGGAGAGTATTATTTCTACGCTCAGAATTTGTCTGCAGGTAGAATTGTAATTGCTTCCGGGAATATCGAATAAAATCGATCATAAATAGGCCGTTCCAGCATGCGACACGCGAAGCGTAAAAGAAAGCCCGGTTGCCGCCTCTACTCAGGGGACAACCGGGCTTTCTTTTAAATATCCGTAATTTCAAGCGCAAACTTAGGAACCGCAGATCCTTTGACGGCCACTTTGGTCAAGGCGATGAACTGCCCGTGAGCTTCGGCAATTTGAACGAGCGTGCCGTTCGTGTTGAACAGCTTCGTCCTGTTCATCGTGTCGGTATCATATTGGCGAACCGTGCTTTGACGGGCCGTGAAATACGTCTCCGGGTGTGACGGATCGCCCGTCATCATATCGAACGGATCGGTTTTGGCTACGAATTTCATGTTCGTCGTGCTCATGTTCGTGGACGAGAAAATGCCGCCGTACCCATTCAGTACGTATTTCCCGTCCGGGGTAATGCCCAGGCTTGTCGTGAGTGGAAAATCGCCATGATACGGCGAATCATTGCCGCCCGTGAACAGGCCGTTGCCAAGCGTGTACACCCTCATATTCCGAGGAATGGAATCCGTGTTGATCGCGTAGATTTTATCCTCGGCCGGATGAAGGGCGATATAGCTGGCGTTGCGGATGCCGCTAGATGAAATCTCCTCGTGTGTCGTGCGGTCGAAGCTGAGAATATACGTCCATTGTCCGGAGCCGGACGAGACGTACACATGGTTAGCCTTATCGACCGCGATATCGTAAGGATCGATCCGAGTGCGCCATTGGTCTTTCAACTGCATCGTGCCCGGTTCGAGTACTGCGATCGTCCCGCCTTGGTTGCCGTTGAACGTGAAGGGACTGTAATCTTGGTCGCTCATCATGACATACAGCTCGCCGTTCGCGAATGCCAGCTTGCGAACCGGCTTGTCGAACGCGGCCGAAACCGCGATTTCCTTGTTGGTTGCGTAATCGTAAGCGATAACTTTCTTCTGGTTGTCATCGGCCATATAGACGACGGAGCTGGAAGGATCCGGCGCCATGGCGGAGATCGACCGGCTCAAAACGTGTACGTCTTCGGTCGGTAGCGTCACCGGGTTGCTAGGCGACGGGCTCGGGCTTGGCTCCGGACTTGGGTTTGGGCTTGGGCCTGGCTCCGGGTTGCCCTTTGCTTCGAACTGCTTCTGATTCATGACGGGAATGCTGGCGAACGGCAATGACGTATAGTATTTGACGGCGTCTTTCGCAAAGTCGATCGGAACCGCAAAGTTCAAGTTCCCGCCTTCCTCTACGCCGCTTGAGGTGACGCCTATGACTTCGCCTTTCATGTTGAGCAGCGGCCCGCCGGAGCTACCGTGCGTGATCGGCGCGCTGATCTGGATCAAGGAAGGGTTCGACCGAAATCCGCTTATCACACCTGTCGAAACGGTGTTTTGTAACCCTTCCGGATTGCCGATGGCGAAGATCGACTGTCCTTTGGTCAAGCCCGAGGACGTTCCGATATGCATAGGAGGCACATTCGTGCGGATCGAAGTTTTTACGATCGCCAGGTCATGGTCCGGATCCACGTCAACGACGCCTTCCACATCGTAAAAGCGGTCCTGCTCGGTTACCACAAGATAGCTACTCGCTTGGTCGACGACATGGTAGTTGGTCAAATACAAACCGTAACCAATGGCGAACGCGCTGCCGAATCCGACGGACAAGCCTTGTTTATCGAATGCTTCCAGCATAACGACGCTTTGGTCCATGGAAGCGAGCTGCTCCGTCGTCAGAGTGCGTCCATTGTAGGCGTCTTTATGGAACGGCAGCAAAGTGCCGACCAAATAACTGACGATGTCCGCATCCTGGGTCGGATTGAGCACCTGGGTGCCGCTGATCATGATGACGCCCCGGGCGAACGAAACCTTTTTGCCGAATGCTTCGCTGATCGCCCGCAGCGGAACGAATACCCGGCCGCTCTTATAAGTCGCTGGCGCTTCGAGCTTCTTGGCGGAGCCGTTCACGCTCATCTGGGCGCTGTTCAGCTTCAGCTTTATCGTCAGTTTGTTGCCTTGAAGAGTGACCGTGGAAGAGGAGCTGTCCCATTTGACGGCGACGCCCAAGCTCTCCCCGATGAATCGGAGCGGAACCAGCGTCCGATTGTTGCTCGTATAAGGCGTAATGCTGAAATTGTCTTCGTCGATAATCTCGTCGGATAGATTGACAATTGCGTTAGGACTGCCTAGATATAGGATGACCGCGCCTTTGACTTTGTTCAAAAAGTCCGCCTGGGCGTCCGCTTTCGCCACGTGCGGCAATTGTACTGCGAGCATGGCAGCAACGATAAACAACGCTGTCTTTTTTAATATTTTCACTTTATAGTGCTCCCCTAAACAGAACAGATAATAATAGACACAAACCTATCCTAATTAATGAGAGCCTTCGAGTATACTAGTAAATAAATGCATCGCTATCTCGTCGAGACCAATCCAACCAGGATCGATTATGCAATGTATGGGAGACAATAGTCGACTAATAAAACTGAAAGGAACAGAAAAATGGAAGTTCACAAAATAACGGCGTATAGCAAAAGCGGTATCACACAAATTGCGAAGTCCAGAAAAGAAACCCATAAAAGAAATAAAATATTTATTACTAGTTATCAGGAAAGTGGGAAACCTTTAAAAAATAGAATTCGATATGTTCTGCATAACATATTTTGGACTGTGCTTGTAAGTGGATTTATTGGTGCATTTATAAACTTAGCCGCCTTCAGTTATATAACAAATAATTATAAATCAATTTTAGAAAAGGAAGTGGAAGTTAATAGATTTTTGGGAAATATGATTACTACTACTACGGGGATTGATAGCGTTGCAAAACAAAAGTTTCATGTAAACTCAAAGCTAACTGAAGATAATGGATCGTTAATTCTCTATCTATCTATGATTCCTGTGGATAATAACGTAAGAGTTGAAGACTATAAAGTGATTATTATGAATAAAGATATGAATCTTAATGACATCCAACTTGAATTAAAAACAGGTGATAAAGTTCAGTTAAATATATATGACAAAAAAACCGGTGATATTGTCAATAACCTGTACTCGGTAGAGTTTAGTGAAACGGAGAAGACTCAAATAACAAATATTCTAAAATCAGTACCTACATCGAGATTAGCGAAATGGTTTCTGAATAAATTTAAATGAAATTCAAAATCTAGCACAATTTCATAATTTCTAATGTTATCGATCTGATCTACATGGGAAATTTTTGAGAAAATTATTATCCTTGAAGGTAAGCTTACTAAAATAAACGCAATGGTAGCTTTTTCGTTTTATTGCCGTTATGACCGTTAAACTGAACCGTATCGCAAGTAAATTCTATAGTTTGAGCAATTGGGTTAGTTATGAGGGGAATTCTTTGGACGTGGGGGAAGAGTAAGGTCGGAATTAATTATAAATAGTATGTAGGTTCTAAACAGAGCATGGCGAGAGAGGCCGGTGCTCTGTATTTATTATTGCCGAAGTTAACACGAAGTCAACAACTGATTGTGGAAAAAGTTTACACTGCAGTTGCATAGAGTGTATTCCCATTTTCACTGTACCATCACATCGTCATGTTTTATAAACAAGATACGCATGGAATCAACAATTTCGATTGTCGGGGAAAACTCAATGAAAAGTCAACAAAAAAGTGGAGGTCAATTGTTCGGTTAGTGTTTAGGCACAACAGAAGCGACAGACTAAGCTATCTCAGTTCTTGTTTAGCAGGCAAGTCACATAGCGTAGCGTGTCCTCCATGGACAATATTTCATTGCTATTGATCGCTAACATGCTCGCACCTGCGTTTTCAAGTAGTTCGCTCCGTTCATTTTATTACAAAAAAAAGAAAACCACTCCGATTGATCGGAGCAGCATAGCATTCCACTTACCAATTATGTTTACAATTTATCAATTGCGTCGCATTAATTGAAATTGTTTCCAATATTAATAAATTAGATTATAATAATGAAGACTATTTCAATCAGGAGTTGCATTATATATATGAATCAGTATTTTATGGGAAGGCATGAGAAAGAACTTATGTCCATCCCTCAAGATCGCTTCCATATAAATCTTGTTTTTTGCAACCAAAGGCCAGACAAAGCTTTGAAAAAATCAAGACTTACTATTACTCACAGTACATTTGCAAACATATCTTTCTTGGAATCTGAATTAACTAAATGCGATTTTTCACATTGCATCTTTATTAACTGTTATTTTAAAAAGACAAAGCTTAACAATATTATTTTTGTAGGGTGTAAATTTATCAATTGTAAATTTGATAAAATAGAGTTAGCTCAATCCGATTTGAGATACACTTCATTTGAAAACTGTTATATAAATTATGAAGATATTAAGGGTTGTTTACCTTCTGAATCCAATATTCGATGGTCAATCTGTACCAATTTAGCTCTTGAAGGTTTACGTGCAGGCAATTCGGAGCAGTATAAGCGCTTTTTCTTTGAGGAAAAGAGTGCTAGCGAAGAACACTATTTAGAAATGTTTTTCCAGAGAAAAAAATACTATAAAGAAAATTATGATACTCTGGACAGGATTTCTGGGTTATCTAAATATCTTTATAGCAAGTTAAGTCGCTTGATATGGGGCTATGGTGAAAGGATTCAAAATTTAATCCTAGTTATTGTGGCTACAATAACAACTTTTTCTTTTTTATACCGCGCTCAAGGAAGTGTGTTTCACTTAACCAGTCTACCTTTAGAAACACAGAGTCTTAGCTATAAAGAGAGTTTCTACTTTAGCATTTGCAATTTTTTAACAATTAGCTCTGATTTTTCTTCATCAGACACTAATATACGAACGTTTACATTAATAGAATGCTCATTGGGACTTATTATGTTAGGATTCTTTGTAGCTGGACTATTTAGATTTATTAATAGAAGGTAGCCCTAATGATACAATTTGAAATTAACAATAAGAGTTATCATGTTATTCAGGACGAGAGTATTGATTCAATCTATTTATTTGGATCATATGCTCGTGGTGACTACGATCGAACTAGCGATATAGATATTCTTGTTATCATTGAAGACTGTGATGAGCATCAATTAATTGAACAAAAAAAAGCCATTGTTAAAGAACTTAATTTACCACCTTATTGGATATCGGTTTATAGAAAGAGCTCTATAATTGATATGTCAAATTATGGATCATATTTTCTGTGGCATTTAAAGTATGAAGGGATACACCTTTATTCAAAATCCATCTTTTTCGAGACGATATTGGCAGAATTACCTCCATTTCAAAGACTTGAAGAGAATCTCAAAGACTATTTCCTAGTTTGTAGAGATATTAGAGCTTCTTTAGATATAGATCAATCAACTATAAATTATGATCTTTCTACTCTGGCTTCGATTATTAGAAATACATGTATTGGATTTTGCTCTCTTAAGAATCATTTTATATTTGGAAAATATCTTCCGGTAGAGGTGACTATATCTCATCTTGGAAGCTCGACATTAGAGTTTTCACTTAAAGATTATAAACATTTATATCAATATAGGACCTTCTTCACGAGGAACCAGAGCATACCAGAGGAAAATACAAGTTTGTCAAAGCTAGAACTCGCACTTTTATGGATCAAATATGCCGAAAAGCTAATTATGATTACACAAAAATTGCTGCAAGAAAGGAACCAATAATGGATAATCAATTATTATTACAACAATTCGATGAGTTATTAGATTCAGGTCAACGTGGCGCTTATGTGTTTAGAACAAGGCTAGAAAGAACAATGATTCGAGTATTGTCTCAACATGAACAACTTCCAAATGGTGAATCTATATTTTCATTATGCAATTCAATAAATGATAGAATTAGTTATATCTCTGATAGAAGCTATCAATCTCCCGATGGCATATTATCAACATACAATTACTTCAGGAAAGATATACAAACATTAAAGCAACTTCTACAATAAGAATACTCTTTCTTCTTAAAGTTAATGCTCTAGCTGGAGTGATTGGATTTCATTTAGTGATAACCCGATAGCCGTAAGGATGAAGAAGAACGTCGGCCGCTACGAACGCAGCCGAGCCACCGGAAGTTATCACGACCGGACTTATTCCCGCCACAGGACAGTAGCCACCGGATTGCCGCTGATTCCGGCCTCGAGCGAGAGCGCTAGCGCCGTCGCCATCGAGATTTTGCTCAACTTGTTTTTCATAAGTCATACTCCCCGAATAATTCGTCACTTCCAAGTCTAGCGGTACTGTTCAAGAATTGCTAGATTTTAATGATGCTTCAAAAAGATTAACCGCCACAAAAAGACCGGCACCCCCTATGGAGTGCCGGTCTCGCGTTATAGCCATTTTATCTCGGAGGCAACGGTCCGAAATATTGATAGTACGTACACTCGATCTGACCGTTGAACAGCTTACGCTTCTTGTCCGCTTTCCGGCCGAATTTCGTTTCGAACTCCTTATCCGGAGTAATGACGAAGTGGGACCAGTTCGGCAATTGCTTCGCGACCTGTCCTAGCTGTTTCGTCAGCCGTTCGACCTCGGGGGCCGTCCCGATTCGTTCCCCGTATGGCGGATTCGTAATGATGCATCCGTAATCGCCTTCCGGACGCGCGTCCGCGACGGACATGACTTTCAGCTTGATTTCCTTGCTCATTCCCGCGCTCTTCAAGTTGGCTAGCGAAGCCTGGATCGCATCGCGATCGATATCGGAGCCTACGATGTTGATGGGGAGATTATCTTTCATTAAATCGTACGCTTCTTCGCGGGCTTCCTCCCACATCGCCGCCGTTACGTTAGGCCAGCCTTGCGCGTTGTAGGTGCGACGCAATCCCGGCGCGATGTTCCAGCCGATCAGCGCGGCTTCGAAGAGAATCGTCCCCGAACCGCAGAATGGGTCATACAGCGGACGTTCCGGACGCCATCGGCTGAGCAAGATCATTGCCGCGGCAAGAGATTCCCGCAAGGGAGCTTCCGTTGTATCGGTGCGATAACCGCGCTTGTGCAACCCCGTTCCCGAGGTGTCGAGCGTTAATGTCGCGACGTCATTGAGCAACGTTACCTCCGCTACAAAACGGGATCCCGTCTCCGGGAACCATTCGGTGTCGTAGCGCTGCTTCATTTTCTCCACGATGGCTTTCTTAACGATTCCTTGGCAAGCGGGCACGCTGCTAAGTTGCGACTTATGCGACCGGCCGTCTACCGGGAACTCTCCGTCCCTTGGAATCCAATCGGACCAAGGCAGCGCTTTGGTTCCTTCGAATAGCTCGTCGAACGTGCGTGCTTCGAATTCGCCCATCTTGACGAGGACGCGACCTGCGGTTCTTAGCCATAAGTTGGTTCTGCATATATCGATCTCCGTGCCGTAGAACGTGACGCGACCGTTCTCGACGAGCTGGTCCTCGTAGCCCAAGCTCTTCAACTCTCTGGAGAGCACGGCTTCGAGTCCCATCGGGCACGTAGCGATCAGTTCGAATTTAGTCATTAGGGTATCACTCGCTTTATGAAAGGGTCATCTGAATGGTAGCATTCGTACGATTCGAAAGCAACGGGTCCATCGCTCAGGTAGGTTTTGTGTTACAATGATTCGGATAAATCGCGAGATTTTGCAATTTTTAATAGGGTGCATACAGGAATGGAGATATAGAAAATGAGTTTGTTGACGGTTGAGCACTTATCGCACTCGTTTGGCGATCGGGTATTGTTTAAGAATGTGTCTTTCCGGCTGCTTGAAGGAGAGCATGTTGGGTTGGTCGGCGCGAATGGTACGGGAAAATCGACACTTATGAATATTCTGACAGGCAAGTTGTTGAAGGACGAAGGCAAGGTAGAGTGGACGCCCCATGTTCGTTACGGTTACTTGGACCAGCACACGAAGCTTGAAGCGGGTAAAACGATCCGAGACGTGCTGAGGGATGCTTTTTTGCCGCTGCTTGTATTGGAAGAGGAGCTTAACGACGTTGCCGCGCGGATGGGCGATGCCGATCCGGATACGTTGGAGCAGCTATTGGCGCGTATGGGAGAGATTCAAGAGGCGCTTGAGATCGGCGACTTTTATTTAATCGACGTGAAGGTCGATGAAATGGCAAACGGTTTAGGCCTTAATGCGATCGGGCTTGACCGGGACGTTACGGCGCTTAGCGGCGGACAGCGGACGAAGGTTCTGCTCGCCAAGCTGCTGCTTGAGAAGCCGGGCGTCTTATTGCTGGATGAGCCGACGAACTATTTGGATGAAGAACATATTAATTGGCTGACGAATTATTTGAAGAATTATCCCTTTGCATTCGTTCTTATTTCACATGAAACGGGCTTCATGAACCAGATCGTCGACGTTATCTATCATCTTGAATTCACGAAGATGACGCGTTACTCGGCCAATTACGAGAAGTTTCTGGAGATGGCCGATCTAAACAAAACGCAACATATCGACGCCTACGAGAAGCAAAAAGAATTTATTAAGAAGCAAGAGGAATTCATTAATAAAAATAAGGCACGCGCTTCTACCTCCGGACGCGCGAAGAGCCGCGAAAAGCAGCTCGACAAGATTGATCGCATCGACAAGCCGGAGGAAGCGGCAAAGCCGACCTTTAACTTTAAGGAATCCAGACCGAGCGGCAAGACCGTATTCGAAACAGAGGGAATGGTGATCGGCTACAATAAGCCGCTTCTGCCTAAGATGAACATGGTCGTCGAGCGAGGCGATAAGATCGCCATCGCAGGCTGCAACGGCGTCGGCAAATCAACGCTCCTGAAGACGATTCTAGGCGTGATTCCTCCGCTGGAAGGCACGACGTATCAGGGCGATTATTTATCTCCCGCTTATTTCGAGCAGGAGGCTAAGGCTCCTACGATGACTCCGCTGGAGGACGTATGGGACGAGTTTTCCTTCATGAACCAGCATGAGGTGCGAGCCGCGCTTGCCCGCTGCGGTCTAAAGAACGAGCATATTACGCGTCCTCTTAATCAGCTCAGCGGCGGTGAGCAGGCGAAGGTTCGTCTTTGCAAGCTGATGATGAAAGAAAGCAACTGGATCCTGCTGGACGAGCCGACGAACCATTTGGACGTCGTCGCCAAAGCCGAGCTGAAACGGGCGTTACGAGCCTATAAGGGTACGGTCGTTCTTGTCTCTCACGAGCCTGAATTCTATGAGGAATGGGTAACCAAAACGTGGGATGTTGAAGCTTGGTCCATGCAGGGCTAGGGGAGCAACAAAAAACATTGTCGAGGGTCACGTTGGCCCCGGCGATGTTTTTTTGTTACCCCTATCTACCGATTCCAGCGAGTGCTCTCGCTCATGACGCTCGCGACTCGCTAAATTCGGCCTAGTTAGTATCGATTTGCCTCATTCCAATCTGCAATCCAGCTTCTATGATAGAAGTGAGACTCATGCGTCGGATTGTATTGGAGGAGGCACATTATGAATTTCGATAAACTGACAGCTTACTTGGATCGGTTCTATGAAGAGAAGAATATTCCCGGAGTCGGACTAGCGATGTACTACAAGCATGAGCCGGTGTTCGAGCATTATACCGGTTATGCGGACGTGGACAATCGAATCGCGTTCGGCCCCGACACGATATTCCGGTTGTACTCCGCGACCAAAGTCATGACATGCACGGCGATGCTGCAGTTGGTCGAGTCGGGCCGAGCGAAGCTCAGCGATCCGTTGTACGCGTTTATTCCGGAATATGAACATGTAGCCGTGCGCCATCAACTGCCGGACGGTTCGCAAGAACTTCGACCGGCGATTACGCCGATTACGATCGAGCATCTGCTCAGCATGACGGCCGGCATCGAGCATTACGACACGCCGGAGGCGCGGCGAGTCATCGCGGCGTCAGGCGGCGAAGGCCGAACGCTCGATGTGATCCGGGCGCTGGCGAAGGAGCCGCTGCTGTTCGAGCCGGGAACGCGATTCAAATACACGGTCTGTCACGATGTGTTAGGCGCGGTTATAGAGGTCGTATCGGGCAAGAAGCTAAGCGCGTATATGCAGGACCATATTTTCGATCCGATCGGGATGACGGATACTTCATTCGACTTAAAGGACGAGAAGCGATTCGCGAAGCTGTACAATCAGTTCAACGGCAAGACGCATCAGGCGGAAAGCATTGGAGAGTCGTTCAACTTGAAGCCCGGGCGGGCGTACGAGAGCGGCGGGGGCGGACTGTACTCGACCGTTCCGGACTATATTCTGTTCGCCGAAGCCCTTTGTAATTACGGACTTGCGTCAAGCGGGGAGCGCATTCTACGGCCCGAAACGGTGAACGATCTGCGCAAGCGGCAGCTGTACGCCGAGGCGCAGCAGGACTTTGCGAGCTTCGGCGGCGTGAGCAAAAGTGGGTATAGCTACGGTCTCGGCGTGCGTACCCTAGTCGATCCAGAGGACAACAATGCGCTCAGCATGAAGGGCGAATTCGGCTGGGACGGCGCTCGCGGCTGTTACGTCGTCATCGATCCGGATGCCCAGATCGCACTATTCTACGCGCAGCAGGAGGGCGGATCACCATGGTATCGATGGCACGGCTCGGTGCGCAATTACGCGTACGCCAGTGTATGGTGACACGATCAACGCGATCGCCTTCGAATATGCGTGCTTCATTGTGCAAAATTCATTTTAAATCGTGATTGCCTATTTTCCATGAATCTCCAATGCTATGATTTTCTCAGATCAGATGCGCGCCTGAGGCTACTGGAATGAGGAGTTATAAAGACGGGGGCCATGCCATGCTCGTGCCACATATACCGAACTATTGTTGAATCCAGTCCTCGAAGAACTCAACATCGCTAGTACCTTTTTCTTTTTCTTTCAACAAATCATTCATGCTGTTTCTCATTAAATGTTCTCTCGCCGAAACCTTATTTTCTCTTATAACGAATATCCCCTGAATTCCGCCCTTAACATAGAACAAATTTTCTTGATCATCCGATTGTCTGCCTAAAAATAAATAATATTGTTCGCCAGTTGTAAGTACAGCTTCGCTTTTTGATTCATATATAATGATTTCTCTAAGTTCTTTTCCTTTAAATGTTTTGGTTACTTTGAACTTTATAGCAACACCAACATCTGATGCTCCTGCTTGCGAGATTACTGTTCCGTTGACAATTAATGCAGCGTTCTTTTTTAGATCTTGAATATCCCAAAACCCTTCGGCATGAGATCCTTGCGCGAATAACGGAGGATCTTCATCCAGTTCTGATGATGCACGGACTTCTTGCATTGCAGCTTCTTTAGATTGATAGGAGTAATAATAAATGCCTAGCGATGCGACAATTAGTGCACTAACAGCAAAAACGAATAGTTTCTTTTTCAAATAGTCACCGGCTTTCATTACTTTCTACGTACATCTCGCTCAGAACGGGACTTATACGTATTTGACAGAGTTTCTGATCTTGGGTAGTCTCGATAAACTATTGTTGAATCCAACCCTCAAAGAACTCAGCATCACTATTACCTTTTGCTTTATCTTTCTTCAAATCATTCATACTGTCTCTCTCCGTAATAGTGCAACTCTTCATTAAGTTGATCTCATAATCACCAATAAATTGAAATCAACCCAACTATATTATAATTAAGTAACAATTCCCACATAAAATATAATGACTGTACTTAGAAAATTAAACCTCCTTCCTCAAAATGTCGAATTATTGTCGACAGAAAGTCGGCTTCACGATAGTGGGGCGGGCGCCCCGATGTACGTCTCGAAGGCTTCCGAAGTCAACTCCGCAATTAGATCAGTAATGATGGGAAAGCGGTGGCTGTAGGCGAGGAATAAGGACGGAAATGTGCATATTAGTATGTCGTATAACAGGCTGTAACTAAACAGGGCCACAGTAAACCGCTGGACGGTTATCTGTAGCCCTGTTTGGTTTCTACGATTTAGGATAGAACAGCATTACCTCGATGCGATTATTCCAGCGTGCGGTCCTTTTTTCCTGCGGATGAGGCGCCGATCGATGAAATAAGCGATGAGTAAGGACAGGACGCCAAGCAAAACCGGTATGCCAAACGCTTCCAAAGAGAAGGAGTTGCCTTCCAGCTTTAGGTGGTCGGTGGCGCGATATTCGAGCCGTTTGGCGGCAAATTTGGCTGTCTGGATATCCTCCTGTTCGGCCAAATCTTCGAAAGCGGGATCCATTGCAAACCGATCCGCCGCGTCGCGGTGCAGGAACAGCAGTTTCGCGCTGTTACCGCTGGTCTTCCATTGGTTGATGTCTTCTGCTGCTGTAGACTCGGCATCGGCACCGACGACGATCATTTTCGCCAGCTTTGGTACGTTTTTTATCTGATAGCGCGCGACTAGGTTCAGGCCGTGCTTCGTTACGATTGGTTCGTCCGCGCTGGAAACGGTCAACGTCGTCGTCGTACCGGAAGCGGCGTACGTATCGAAGGCGGCAGACAAATCCAGTTCATCGGCTCCGTTATATAGCAGTACGCCCGCCTTTACTTTGTTCCATTGGTAAGCGTTATTCAGTACGTACGTGATATCGTTCAAGCCGGCAACGAACGTTTTCATTTGCGGGTTTGTCACGTAATCGTAAGAGGGATAGTTCATCTCTTTCGCCACTTTATTCGCAGCCGCCTCCCCCAACTGCTGGGAGATGACGTACAACGTAGCGTCGATCCCCGATGTCAGACCGGCAGAAGTTACGATATTGCCATGCGGGACGTAGCGCCGATCTTTCACCCACTGGATTGCCGGGTATTTTTTTATTAGCCGGTTAATGTCTCCCCAGTGCGTCGCGGCCGATTTGCCGTTCAGCAAGCCGGTATCCGCCAGGTTCTCAGCCCCATTGCATATGGAGATCAATGTCGTCTTGGCGCTCGAGTGCTTCCGAATCCATTCACGGGTAGGCGCATATTTCTTCTCGTCCAAAATCGGCATAAACGGAATGACGATAATGTCCGGGCTTTTGCCGAGCATCGTATCTATTTCGTCAAACGAATAGTGCGGGACGACATCGAGTCCGCCGGTTAGCGATTTAATATCGCGGTCGGGAGCAACACCGTATACATTATAAGCCTCGGTCATCGCGAACATCTTATACGGGACGAGAAAATCGAACACTTCCGTTACTTCGTTCGCCAGCAGAACGGCCACTGTCGGTTTATTGGCATCATATTTCGGTACTTGCACATTTGCCAATGCAGGGGCGGCTTTATCGTAAACCGACATTCCGGCGTTCATTGTGTTGACGAACCCGATCGCTCCTGTCCCCCCTACGATGACGACAAAAACGATGATATAGATAATGATTCGTAATATCGTTTTCAATTGCTTCGCTCCTTCCAACCCGATTGCTCACCTATAAAATGTAACAAAAACAAGATGAACATAGCATCTGTCTCTGGTTCGGTAGAGGAGCTCGCCTAACGTTGGAGCGGCCACTGGACTTTGGTCTGTATTCCATCGAATATTGCGAAAAAAATCGGAATTTATCAGAAGGTGGTGTATGATGGGTAATATCAAGGAAACAGCTGGTTATTTATCCATTTTTAAATCATTAAATAAAGAGAAGGGTGATTTCTAGTGGCGTCTTCAAGGAATCCTTTAAAATGGTTGGCCGGTTCGCTAGTTTTGTTGTTGTTGCTGAATGTCTGTTCTCCGGTAAGCACGGCGGCGGAAGCGCAGCAGCCTAAGGCAACCAATACCGATTCCGCCTCGGCTGATAAGTCCGCGACGAATAACGCGCGAGGCTATTCCGATGTTCCCGAAACAGCTTGGTACGCAGAGGCGGTTAACGCTTGGATCACGCTTGGCATTCTGAATCCGAAGCCGGGAGAGAAATTCGATCCCCAGCATGTGACGACGCGCGGCGATTTTGCGATTATGCTTGCGTTCTCGCTCGGGTTGTCCTCTTCCAACGAAAGCTCGTCGTTTAAGGACGTACCTGTCGGCGCATTATCCGGGTTTGTTGCCGCTCTTCATGATCAGGGGCTGGCGAAAGGTTACCCGGACGGCACGTTCCGTCCGAACTTGCCGATTACGAGGGCGGAAATGGCTAGCTGGCTAGCCGCGGCCAAGAAGTTAAAGCCGGATTCTCAGAGCGGCAGCCGATTCCGCGATGTACCGCTGAAAAGCTGGTATGCCGGCGCGGTCGGAGCCTTGACTAAAGAAGGGATTACGTCGGGAAAATCCAAGGATCGATTCGATCCGGATACGAATATTAATATGGGCGAAGCGGTTACCCTGCTTTATCGCTCCTTTTACAGTCCATCCGTCATTCAAGAGATTCGCGACGATGGTACGATTACGATCAACGGCCAGTCCTATCGCGCGGGTAAGTCGGTACAAGGCATCTTTCAACCGGCGAATAAGGCGGCATTGCGCAACGCGGCGATACAGTTCACCCATACGGGGGACACGATCGAGTCGGTTGAAGGCTTGATTATCGGCTACAAAGGCGCGCTGTCCGGACAGAATTCGCCGCTTGTTTTCGATGGCGCAGGCAACGCGGTCGACGGTAACGTCAACGTAAGCGCGAATCAGGTCGCGTTGGCGCATGTGGAAGTGAAAGGCGATTTATTTTTGACCCCGGCGCTTACGTCGGATTTCTATGCCTATGACGTGCTCGTCCATGGCAAAACGATTTACCTTCACGATGAAGGCCGTTCGAATTCTCGGATCGCGAATATATGGCTCCAGCATAGCGATCTAGGTCAATTGTTTTTGGAAAATAGCGCAAATGTGAAAAAGGTTGATCTCATTGCGGACAAGACGTCCCAAACGGGCGTCAAATCAAAGAACGAAGTTCGCGTTCTGGCCGCCTCCGCGCCGGGACCTGTAACGCCGGCCATACCAACTGTAATTCCAACTTTATCTCCTGGCCTATATGTCCAAGTCCTTGACGGTCTCATCAATGTAACAAGCGGCGCTCCGACGAATTTTGCCGCGGGGCAATTCGGCTTCACGCCTAACTTCACAACGCCCCCCGTCATACTTCCTAGTAATCCGGGAATAAAATTTACGCCGCCTCCTGTTTTTAATCAGCCCATTTCATCTAGCGTACCTGGAAATTCAACAGGGACGATAGCTTTTCAAGCAGGTTCCGCTCTCGATGCCTCTAACTCCGGAACCTCGACCGGACAGTCCAATTCTTCCGGATCCGGCGGCAATTCGGGTTCCGGGGGAGAACCCATGCATGTAACGGTAGAAAACGCAAACTTCGATTTTACGGCGACGACGAATACCGATTTCAACTCTACGATGTCCGCCGAAGCCGCCCAGGTTGCTGCGGCTAATGCCGCCGCTAAGGCTCGCGAAGCCAAGATTACTGCGGATTCTGCAGCCAAGCCTGCTTCCGAAGCAGTCGCAAAAGCCGCAGCGGAAGCCGCCGCAAAGGCCGCTGCCGAAACCGCCGCAAAAGCTGCAGCGGAAGCAGCCACAAAAGCTGCTGCTGAAGCCGCCGCAAAAGCCGCAGCGGAAGCCGCCGCAAAAGCTACAGCAGATGCCGCCACAAAAGCAGCAGCAGATGCTGCCACAAAAGCAGCAGCGGAAGCCGCCGCAAAAGCTACAGCAGATGCCGCCACAAAAGCAGCAGCAGATGCTGCCGCAAAAGCCGCAGCCGAAGCCGCCGCGAAAGCCGCCGCCGAAGCCGCCGCGAAAGCAGCAGCGGAAGCCGCCGCAAAAGCCGCAGCCGAAGCAGTCGCAAAAGCCGCAGTCGAAGCCGCTGCAAAAGCCGCCGCCGAAGCCGCCGCTAAGACGGCGACTATTAACACGGTTACCGTTCAGGCTGGAACGAGCCTGAACTATTCCGGCAACGCGATAATCGATAACCTGATCATCGGCAGCGCGCCTAACGCCGGCGATACGCCAACCGGCGGCACCTCCTTCTCGGGTTCGGCGACGATCAAGCAGTTAACCGTAAACGGCGATGCCAAGGAAGTTCATCTGAACGTACAGGGAACAATCGCAAATCTTGAGGTCACGGGAAATTCTAAACTCGTTTTGGAAGGCAGCGTCTCTATCTCCAATTTGATCGTTCCTCCGGGAGTGGATCCCGCCAAAATTTTCGCGAATGCAGGCGACTTGTCTAAAATCGCGGCGATTAACGGACAGTCGACAACGCCGGTCGTAACGAACGTGGTGGTTCCGGCTGATACAACACCGCCGGCAATCAATTCGGTGACGGGCGTTGGGCGAGGATTTGGTATTTTATACGGAGATACAATTACGATTGTATTTACGAAGAATTTAGACGGGACTTCGCAAACGGCAATAAAAAACCAGATAGAAACCGACGATGTCTGGGGATATTCGGCGCATCGCGCTATTGTAACCTGGACGGATAGTAAGACGGCCGTCATTACAGTCGGCGCCGAGCCTAGACTAGCATTAGACGGAACATATGATCTTGCAGCCGCCAATGTATATGATGCTAACCATAATGTACCGTCAGCAAATCTTACGATAACGTTGCCATCGGATATAACGCCGCCTGCCGTTATTTTGTTATCTACAGTGAATTCTGTTTTGTTAGCTGGAGGTTCAGTCAGGATTTTATTCTCGGAGAACCTATCCGAAGATTCGCAAGCCGCAATAGGGAACCAAATTGCAGCTTCGGATGTCTGGGGAGCATCGGGAACTCCAGCCGTGGTAGAATGGCAAGATGGAAAATCGGCCATCATAACCTTAGGAGTAGGGTTTACGCTGACAATCGGTAGCACATACGAGATTACTGCTGCGAATGTATATGATAATAGCCATAATGTTCCCCGTGCAAATCTTACGGCAACATTGATATTAGTCGGACTTCCTTGAACGACTCCGTCAGCTGGAGCGATTGGATCTCTAACCCGCAAAACCCCGTAGAGACAGGCGAGAAGAAGTAACCGAAAGACGTATAACAGTATTTAATCGATGAATACATCGCCATGGGATCTGTGCACCCTGGCGATGTATTTTTTATGCCCAGAAATCAACACGGAGTAAACAAACGGTCACTGGAAGTAACTTCGAAAAGCCAAGCCTGCTTATTAATTTTTGACCAAAAGTCAACATCATTTAATCGATGAAAATCGAATCAACAGGAAGTCAACAGTTGCAAACTCGAACTCAAAGTTTTCTTTAAGTTTCATAGATAGGCTAATCTACCGTGATAAGATATTGGAGATCCTAAGGCAAATTTTACACGAGGTCTGATTTTGCAGCCTCGATAATAATGAAATTAAATATAAAAAATACCAAAAAAGGAGGCGGAAGATGAATAAAAAATGGAGCAAAGCGCTTTCGACAGCAATTATTTTGACAGCGGTAACGAATCCATCACTCGTCTCTGCAGAAACCATCAAAGTCCCCTACCGGACCACTTTTGTGGATATGGAGCAAATATCGGAAGAAAAGAAGGCCGCGATCGTAGAAGCGGCTCGCCAAGGGTTGTTAACCGGCGATGCCAAGGGCATGTTTCGGCCAGTAGATGAACTGACGCGACAGGAGCTGGCTGTTCTGTTAGCGAGATCTTTGCAATTGGATACGCAAGCCGCGCCTAGCAATACTCGCCTTGAGGCGGGGACGGGAGTGTGGGCTGTTCCTTACATCGATGCGGTTCGCAAAGCCGGATTGATGCTAGGGGACGGCAAAGGCAATTTCCGCCCGAAAGACCCGGTATCCCGGGAAGAGCTCGCGGCGATATTCGTACGCGCTGTTAATGGGGAAGGCTCGCGCGGAGGTAATGCGGTCGTGGTTAATGATATAGGTAACACTTCCGCTTGGGCGAAAGACATGGTATCCGCGGCTGTTCGTCTCGGATTGATCGATGCGCAGCAAGACGGGTTGTTCCAACCAAAGGCAATCGTGCAACGGCAGGATATCGCGGCATTTTTGCTCAATATTTTCCAGTCGAAGGAGCAGCAGGCGACCATAACGAGAGTCGATGGGGACGTCGTCATTATCGACAATAAGCCTTTCCTGATTACTCCGGCGTTGAAGCGTTTGATCGGAGATAACAATGCGGACGTGCTTGCAGGAGCGGTGTTGATTTTCAAATCGAAAAACCGCTCGCTTAGCGAATTGGAAGAACTAGAAATCGTGCAGAGTGGCAGCAGTGACAAGCCGGCTGTGCTCGATCTTAGCGGCACATCGTTCGGCGGCGTATTGCGCGTTTCGGGCAATCACGTGACGATCAAAGGAGACGGGAATACCCGCATCGAGAGGCTCGAACCGAAGGACAATGCTTCAAACCTACAGCTCTCCGGCGTAATTGTTGGTACGCTGGTATTATCAAATAACGTAGCTCCATCCGACATCATCCGAAATTATTACAAATTAATGGCGCAGATCGGACAAGTGATCGGCGGCAAGAAGGAAACGCCTGCGCCAACAGCCCCGGTGACGAATGTGCCGACACCTGTGAACCATGCGCCAGTCGTGAACCTAGGTTGGTCAGTTTCTCCAATGACGATGGGCACAGACGGAACGTTGGACCTTACGGGGTTGTTCACGGATGAAGACGGCGACACGCTCAGCTATACGATTACGGCGCTCGACTCTTCCATTGCGACGGTCGCTTCCGGCGGCACCACGAGCACGCCAACGATCCATCCGGTGGCGAGCGGTACGGCTACCTTCACGGTAGACGTGTCGGACGGCCAGGGCGGAACAGCTTCAACGACGATTAGCGTCACGGTAAATCCGGCGCCAGTTATTAACCATGCGCCAGTAAAGAACAATGCATGGGCAGCACCTTCGTTCACGGTAGGCACAGACGGAACGCTGGACCTTACGGGCTTGTTCACGGATGAAGACGGCGACACGCTCAGTTATACGATTACGGCGCTCGACTCTTCCATTGCGACGGTTGCTTCCGGCGGCACAACGAGCACGCCAACGATCCATCCGGTGGCGAGCGGTACGGCTACCTTCACGGTAGCCGTGTCGGACGGCAAAGCGGGAGGAACGGCGACAACGACGATTAGCGTCACGGTAAATCCGGCGCCAGTTATTAATCATGCGCCAGTAAAGAACAATGCATGGACAGCAACTTCGTTCACGGTAGGCACAGACGGAACGCTGGACCTTACGGGTTTGTTCACGGATGAAGACGGCGACACGCTCAGTTATACGATTACGGCGCTCGACTCTTCCATTGCGACGGTTGCTTCCGGCGGCACAACGAGCACGCCAACGATCCATCCGGTGGCGAGCGGTACGGCTACCTTCACGGTAGCCGTGTCGGACGGCAAAGCGGGAGGAACGGCGACAACGACGATTAGCGTCACGGTAAATCCGGCGCCAGTTATTAATCATGCGCCAGTAAAGAACAATGCATGGACAGCAACTTCGTTCACGGTAGGCACAGACGGAACGCTGGACCTTACGGGCTTGTTCACAGATGAAGACGGCGACACGCTCAGCTATACGATAACGGCGCTTAGCTCATCCATCGCGACGGTCGCATCCGGCGGTACAACGGGCACGCCGACGATCCATCCGGTAGCGAGCGGTACGGCTACCTTCAGAGTAGACGTGTCGGACGGCAAAGTGGGCGGAACGGCAACAACGACGATTACTGTCACGGTAAATCCGGCGCCAGTTATTAATCATGCGCCAGTAAAGAACAATGCATGGACAGCAACTTCGTTCACGGTAGGCACAGACGGAACGCTGGATCTTACGGGTTTGTTCACGGATGAAGACGGCGACACGCTCAGTTATACGATTACGGCGCTCGACTCTTCCATTGCGACGGTTGCTTCCGGCGGCATAACGAGCACGCCGACGATCCATCCGGTGGCGAGCGGTACGGCTAGCTTCACGGTAGCCGTGTCGGACGGCCAGGGCGGAACGGCTTCAACGACGATTCAAATAGCGATAAATCCGGCACCCCAGGTATCCAATAATCCGCCGGAGGTCG
Organism: Cohnella endophytica; assembly: GCF_003628305.1. GTDB lineage: Bacteria > Bacillota > Bacilli > Paenibacillales > Paenibacillaceae > Cohnella > Cohnella endophytica. Next base: position 41,452 of record NZ_RBZM01000010.1, read on the forward strand.
TAGCCGCAATCCAGACGCAATTGTTGAGTCCGGGTTATACGAATGCTCGCACTTACGATCTATCCCAGCTATTCGAGGATCCGGATGGCGATGCGATGACCTTCACCGCGGTCGTAAGCGATACGTCTGCCGCTCAAGCGACGATAAACGGCAACGAGTTCACCCTGTCGCCGGGTACGGCTGGCCACACGGGAGCCGTTACCGTTACGATTACAGCTACCGATAGCAACGGAGGATCCGCAACGTACAATCTTTCCGTGCTTTCGGTGCAACTGGTCGACAAAGGCTTCGTCGAGGTTAACACCAAAGTCGGCGTTCCGAGCTTGACTTACGATGTGAAGTCCCAATTCCCGGGACAGACAAACTTTAATGTCTATTTCGCTACGCCGGACCAGACGTTAACGGGTCCGACTTCTCTGAGCGGAACGAAATGGACCAGTACCCCGATGAACGGCGACTACTGGATCGTCGGCGCGGATAACAAAGCCGTGTTGCTGCGCGTCACCGTCAATGCGCAAGTAAGCGGGGAATCGTACTTCTCTCAGTACATTGACGGCGGAGGTTACAGTAAAGCAATCCAAATCCGCAATGCGTATTTCGGTACGGGGCAAAAATTCGCGGGATATTCGATCGATGTGTATCACTACGACCCGATAACGACTTCAATTACGAGCGTATCGACGAGTATTTTCAACATACCTGTGCAAAATATACAGGATATAAACTATATCAACGTAATCGACAGAGCGTTTTATGAATTCTTTGATGTCATCAATACGCCCTATTACAACCTCGAACTCAATCTCAATGTTCAGGGCAAAAAATTGATTGCGATCGTCTTGAAGCATAACGGCACTGTCATCGACGTCCTCGGCGATTCGACTAGCCATGACGATTTCTTGCCGAACGGCGGAACGATTATCCGAAAAGCTGCCATCTATAGCGGATCCGCGAAGTTCTCGGAAACCGGGGAATGGAACGTGTATCCGAAAGGCACTTACCAATACTTCAACCAGCAAACGCCATGATCGCTTCATGCGACCTGCGACAGCCCTAGCGGCTTCGCAGGTTTTTTAATTTTGGCGTGCCTCTGGGCACGCCAAAACAAAAAGAACCGCACACTGCCTTTCCCTGACACGATTGAGGGGGTATGAGGGGAGAGGCCTTTTATGCTTCGGATTTGCCGGCGATAGATGAAGCCTTGACACGACACGCGTTGCGGGATTCGACGAGCAGAAAATCGTCGAACTTGAAGGGGTACATCAATGATTCTACGCCTAAAAATGATTCCCCAAGCGATGTATTTTTTATAGTCCAGAGTCAACACGAAGTCAACTCGTGATTCGCTTTCAAACTCTCCCATGCAAAGCATCTGTTGTTTCGTCGAATTGCTAATCTCTCCGCTCAGCCGATCAAGTTAACAAAGCCCTCGAATGATTATAAGATTTTCGTTTTAACCATCTTGCGCCAATTGTCCGTTCCCATCGCCATGATGACAAATTTGCTCATGGATTCATCGTAAGGATAAAAGTCCCGGATGGAGGAGTCTGGCGGGTTAACGAGTTTACTATATATGTCACCATCTTCAAATGTGGCAACCATGTAAGTGTCTTTCCTCGTGATTTGTCCTGCAGTTTCATAAGAAAAAGCTAATACTCTGATGATATTTATTTTTTTGCTGCTAGGAAAATCTTCTGGCGTACCTGCCCCCTGAATCCATTTCTCTAACCTTTCAAATTCCGATTTCTCAGTTAAATAGCTACCAAGTTCGGGCTGTGTCTTCGTGGTACCCGTAATATAATGAGAAATCATTACAGACTCTGGTTTCTCATCGGAAGAAGGCGGAGGACTCATTTCGCTAGTCTCTTCTACTTCGCTTTCAATTCGTTCATTTTTAGGGGAACATGCTACAAGAAAGACAACGATCGACAAAATGGTAAAAAATATTCTCAAGTTCGTAGTATTGCACATCCTTTCTTTTTGATTTTTATGGTATTTTTTGGGACAATTTACTTTGCTAGATTATACGATAAAAAAGGAGATTGTGTAAGATGATGCCACCGGTTAGGAGGGAAAACCGAGAAAGGTATAACAATACGTATGCGTATAGAAGGCCGGTATTCTCCACTAATGGAGACACCGGCCTTCTATACATTCGCGTTTATGCAAAGCCAATAAACCCGTGCAGAAATGATTAGAAAAGGCTGATTAACTTCGTACCAAGTATGGATACTGACAATCTTGAGGATGTAAATTGAGTGCCATTCCATGTCAGAAGGTTTTCGACATATCCTAATGTATCGGAGTTAGAAGTACCGATAATACGTTGAAAAGCAAGTAAATCATAACCCATCCTTTCGTTTGTAACGATGGGATACAATGCACCTAAAGCAAGAACCTCACCCTTGATTGGTTGTTTAAGTTTACCGTTTTCGTAGTAATATTGTGATAAATAGTCATAGCCTTTATAACTAATGTCTATTGTAAATAGCACGTCAAGTTGTGGACTCCCCACGCTCACTTTGTAAAAATCTTCATAATTCACATTGAATTTATACTCCTTATTATATTTTTCTACATCAAACATTTCATATAGAATGTTATTCTTGAAGGAATAGATATAAAAAATACCATATCCGCCGCTTCCTCCGGTATCAATGCTTACTAAAATGTCCTTTACGTTATCCTTAGAAAAATCCCCAAGGAATAGCGTAGGATGATATCCCGCATTGTTTTGAAGATTTACCGTTGTGCTTTGGTTAGAATGTCCATCTTGAATAAGAAGCGTAATGTTATCTGCAAAGATTCCATCGGGTTTATTTCCGTATAAATATACGTTATCGATTATTCCGTCCCCATTTACATCTCCTTGCTTCATATCAAGCAAAGTAATGCTTCTGGAATGAGTATAGGTACCCTGCGTAAACTCTTGAAATTGTCTGTACAAATTAAACATCCCCTACTCATAAGTCGAATACCTTGTGTCTACAAATATGTAGGTTATTAACTATACGATTGTGTAGATGCCCATGAAGAAATGAAATTCGGAATACATCGTTATGTGGAAGACGAAGGTGTAGTCATTTTGCAACATTCAAATAGGGAGGACAATCCATGAAAAGTAGGGGGATAAGAAGCTGGAGTGACTTAAAGTGGTCGGGATATGCCGTATTCATTTGGTCGATCGCCTATATGCTGCCCCATCTTTATTGGGCGTTGGATGGCACGTTCGGGTTGTCGATGCTAAAGCCGGGTGTATCCGAATCTCCCCAATGGGAAATGATCAACTGGGTTGCTTCCGTTTTTCTCACAGCGGCAGGATTCCTGGGAATTGCGATGATTTATCTCGGAAAACGAAAATTTCTAAGTGGGTTGTTACTCGCGGTGTCATTGGCGGGATGCTCTTTATCGACATCGCACGGCATTTATGGGATCATCTATCGCATCCTTCAAATTACAGGCGTTGCCGGTTTGGAAGCGGGACCGTTTAACGCGAAGCAACATGCTTATGTCCTGTGGGATCTTTTACTTATCGAACCTTGGTTTACGATCGAGGGCATTCTATTAGGAATCTTGGGTTGGTGTTACGTGAACAAACCGCGCGATAGACGAATCTGGTTAACGCTCTGTACGATTGGCATAAGTATCGGCATGATCACAGGTTTGCTTGGAGTACGATTCGCGTAAACACAAGGATTGCCCCATCATTTAAAGCAAAAAGCAGCCGTCCTTAGAGGTACGAGCTGCTTTTTTCATTTTCGGATGTTAGTTCCCCGTCTTAACGGCTAACCCGCTAAACGATATCGGCCCGACAACGTCGGCCCTCGTATTTGCCGCACGATTCTCAGCGGTGACCGTGTAGATATGAGCACCCGATCTTACGTTTCGATCTTCGGCTTGGAACGTAACGGCATAGTTTTGTTCGGAACCGATAGATTCAATGCCTTGAAGCGTGTTGAAGATCTCTTTTCCATCGCGGAAAATTCGGAAGAGAATTTGCGCAATCCCGGTGACGCCTCGAACGCCTACGGTTACGACCAAATCTACCAAGTTAGGTTGGGCGTTCGCCGGAATACGTAAAGTGATCGTCGCAAGCACGTTTCGGGACGGCGAACGCCGAATGGGAAAAGAGGTTGCCAAGTTAAAGCTGCGTCTCGGCTGTACGGCTGCTTTATCGATTATGCGCGCCATATGATCAACTCCTTTTGTCGGATATCCATAAGATATGCCGGACAAGCAGAGATGACTGGGTTATTCGGAAGCAATCACGTGCCGATATTTAATAAACGAAACGATTCTCCATGGAATGAGGTATCCGAATGCTACCGTCATGAAAAGTGCCATTTGGCCTTGGGGGTCCATATCGGACAGTTCCAGACGAAGAATAAACCGAATGATCACAAAACCAAGGAAAGCAATGAAAAACCCCCAGTTTTTCTTCGCGTAAATCAGATTGTCTTCTCTTACCTCGTAGTTGGTCGTCAGAATCAACGGGATCGAGAACACGATGCCAAGTCCGAAGGCTGCGCCGAAAGTCCAGGCCGGTTCATTCACGTTTGCGTTAAACACCAGCGACAGACCAGGTAACATGAATAACAAGGGAATCAACAATCGGATTCCGCTGCCTCGTATCGGACGGAACATGCTTCTCGTTCTTCTCCACAATACCAAAGCCGCTATAGCGGCGATCATCAAATATACATTGCTTCCGTTCATTTTCGATCACCTCATTCAGTTGATACTCTAATCATATATTGTAGGACGGCTCCTTGGTCAGTGTAAAATCTCATTTTATAGACATGAGAAAAGTCATATTCGAAAACGGAGCGTGGCGAAAGTAATGCTATCGCGCTGTTTTTTTATTGTTATAAAAAAGAAGTTGCTTTTCGCCCGGAATCATTTTATTCTAGATTAGAATAATTATTATTTAATATTTATTTTACTTAAGGAGAGATGACAATGGATAGTGTTGCTGCTAATGCCGGAAAGTGCCCGTTCTCGCACGGAAGCGCTACGAGTCACAAATCCAGCGGTACGACGAATAGAAACTGGTGGCCGAATCAGTTGAATTTGAACATTCTCCATCAGCATGACCGCAAATCGAATCCATTGGGCGATGATTTTGATTATGCAGAGGAATTCGGCAAATTAGACTACCAAGCGCTTAAGCAGGATCTTCGCGATCTCATGACTGACAGTCAGGATTGGTGGCCAGCCGACTACGGGCATTATGGTCCATTCTTTATACGCATGGCATGGCACTCCGCAGGTACTTACCGTACGGGCGACGGCCGCGGAGGTGCTGGAACCGGCACGCAGCGTTTTGCTCCCCTTAACAGCTGGCCGGATAACGGCAACTTGGATAAAGCTCGTCGGCTGCTGTGGCCGATTAAGCAAAAATACGGCAACAAAATCTCTTGGGCCGACTTGTTCATTCTAACCGGTAATGTCGCGATCGAATCGATGGGCGGCAAAACATTCGGTTTCGGCGGCGGACGCGCGGACGTGTGGCACCCGGAAGAAGACATCTACTGGGGCGCGGAAACGGAGTGGCTGGGGGATAAGCGTTATACGGGCGATCGCGAGCTTGAGAATCCGCTTGCCGCCGTTCAGATGGGTCTGATCTACGTGAATCCGGAAGGTCCGAACGGCACTCCGGATCCGCTTGCAAGCGCGCGCGATATCCGCGATACCTTCAAACGGATGGGGATGAACGATGAAGAGACCGTTGCCCTCGTAGCCGGCGGACATACATTCGGCAAAGCGCACGGTGCAGGCGATGCCGCGCATGTGGGCGCGGAGCCGGAAGCTGCCGCGATCGAAGCGCATGGCTTAGGTTGGCTCAGCACGCATGGCTCCGGCAAAGGCCGCGACACGATCACAAGCGGTATTGAAGGGGCTTGGACCGCGAATCCGACACAGTGGGATAATGGCTTTTTCGAACTTCTGTTCGGATACGAATGGACGCTTACGAAGAGCCCTGCGGGCGCACATCAGTGGGCTCCGGTAAATCCTGCCGCCGAGCATCTCGCACCAGACGCGGAAGATGCATCCATTCGCGTTTCGACGATGATGACTACCGCGGATATGGCCTTGCGCGTTGATCCGGCGTACGAGAAAATTTCTCGTCGTTTCTACGAGAATCCGGAAGAGTTCGCGGATGTATTCGCTCGCGCATGGTTTAAGCTCACGCACCGGGACATGGGTCCCCGTGCAAGATATCTAGGCCCGGAAGTTCCCGAAGAAGTGCTGATCTGGCAAGATTCCGTGCCGACAGTTGAATATGCTTTAACGGACGCGGAAGTAGAAGATCTCAAAACGAAGATTCTAGACTCCGGTCTTACGATCGGTGAACTGGTCACTACGGCTTGGGCTTCGGCTAGCACCTTCCGCGGTTCCGACATGCGCGGCGGCGCGAACGGCGCCCGCATCCGGCTTGCGCCGCAGAAGGACTGGGAAGTGAACCAGCCCGCGCAACTTACCAAAGTGCTTACGATTCTAGAAGGCATTCAAGGTGACATAGATGTCAAAGTCAGCCTCGCCGATTTGATCGTACTCGGCGGCAGCGCCGCGGTGGAGAAAGCCGCACGCGACGCAGGCTTTCATGTAACTGTTCCTTTTGCTCCCGGACGCGGAGATGCAACGGAAGAACAAACCGATGTAGAAAGCTTCGCGGTGCTAGAGCCGATCGCCGACGGTTTCCGCAATTATCAGAAGAAGCATTTTAGCGTAAGCTCGGCAGAGCTTCTAGTAGACAAGGCACAACTGCTAAACCTGACCGCACCGGAAATGACGGCTCTTGTGGGCGGCATGCGCGTACTGGGTACGAACTTCGGCGGCACCAAACACGGCGTATTCACCGACCGCGTAGGCACGCTTACTAACGACTTCTTTGTTAACCTGCTCGATATGGGAGTACAGTGGAACCCTGTGGGCGGAGATGTATTTGAAGGCCATGATCGCAAGACCGGCAAAGTCGTTCGTACGGCGACTACGGTCGACCTCGTATTCGGTTCAAATTCCATTCTGCGAGCTATTGCGGAAGTTTATGCGCAGGACGATAACCAATCAAAGTTCGTGCGCGACTTTATTGCGGCTTGGGTAAAGGTAATGAACGCAGACCGTTATGACCTTCATTAACGGTTAGTGCGGGCAAACTGAACATGTAAAGCAAGGAGCGGTGTTTGTTATCGAATACTGCTCTTTGTTTTAGAATAAGGAGGGGCACAAATGGCACTCGCGCTGAGTAAGGAAACGATATTAGACCAAATGAAAAAAGAAGGTCTGCGTCATACTCCCCAGCGGGTTCATATCGTCGAGCTTCTATTCGATTTGTCGCACCCGACGGCAGATGGGATTTATGCCTTGATGGCCGAGAAATTTCCTTATGTCAGCCCGATGACCGTATATAGCACGCTCAAAAAACTGAAGGAGATCGGCGTCGTCAGAGAACTCACTAATGGCAACAAGTCCAGCAACTTCGAATTGGCCGATAAGGATCACTGGCATTTTCATTGTAAAGCTTGCGGCGAGATCTATGATCTGGAATCGAATGATCCCGAAACGCTGATGGCCGTCGGTTCGAATAACGGCGCGTTCCGGGTCGATCATTATCGTGTCGAGTATTATGGCCTATGCGCGGACTGTAATGCTTAGAGGTAGCACAAAAAAACGTCCTCCTTTACGGCATTGTGCCGGAAGGAGGACGTTTTCGGTTACCGCTTATACGTCGGAAGGAGCAGGAGGTTCCGCGCCTTTATTTTTCAAATCGTCATAGAAATGCGCCGTCGTGACGGCAATATACGGTGTAAGCCACAAAAAACCGATGCCTATCGTCGGAATGCACAACAACGCCCATCCGATAAACGTGAGCTGAAGAACGAAAAAGCGCCATTTGTGGCCGGCCATCATCTGCTTGCTGCGACGGATCGCTTCCAAGGGGCCGATTTCCGGATTATCCGCGAGAATGTAGTAAGCCATGGAATAGCGTAAGCCGGCAATGATGCCTGGAATGATCAGCAGAAGCGCCCATAGCATCGTGAAGATAAAGGTCAACAAATAGAGCAGGAAAGCTTTGACCGGATTATTGAACCCATGGTACACGGTCGTTACGGGAGGATTTTGTTTGCGGGCGATTCCAAGATAAAAGGTGATGGTACCTAGAGCGAGCATCCCGGCAATCAGAAAACTTACGATATTCTCGGCGATCTGCGCGGATTGGGATATAATCCCAAGCATACCGAGAACGAACGAAGGGATGGCGGCTAGAAAGATCGAACCGATCGCTTTTCCCCAGTTTCCTCGTAAGCTTTCTCTGGCTCTTGCTCGTAATTCCGAATAAGTGGCATTCACTGACAGCGTTCCTCCTAATGAGTTGTATGCTCTTGATAAAATTGTAATTTGACCAAATTCATATTCGACAATTTCGACGATAATCCTCTAATGTCGGAAAAAAAGCAGGCCGGGAGCTCCCTCTTAGGAGAACTCCCGGTCTTTGCTTTAATTTGTTCTACACTTACATGGTTAGTAAGAAGGTGGTAATAATAACCCTTGAAATAGGGATCAAAGGACATTCGACAATCAAAAGGAGGATATAATTAAAGTGAAGCAGCTAGTGATCGTAGTTTCCTTGTGTCTGATTTTGGTCTCATGTTCGCCCAAGCAAAATAATTCCATGAGAAATAACGCCGTGAGAAATAACGCCGTTAGCTCCACCGTTACCCTTCGCGCGTTAGGACATGCCGAGACTTTACAAGCAAATCATTGGAAAGAAAACGGAAAGGTTTGGATTGCGGCGGATCAAGCCGCTAAATTGTTTCATTATCAATACGTTTGGGAACCGAAAAAACAGGTAGCGGAGATGGGTTATACCGATCCCCTTTATAAATTTTCCAAGGGCTCAAAAACAGCGAAAGTGGGAGACGAATCGGTTCGGTTAAATGAGGCTCCCCGTGTGAAGGGCGATAAGCTTTACCTCGAAATAAGCTCTTTATCGCAGCTGTGGCAAACTCCGGTAAAATGGGATGCAAAAACGAATTCCGTTGTCGTCACACCGCCAAACGCAACTCCCAAGAATAACGGTTTAAAAGCCGAATCGGCAGGAAATGCGGGTAACGCAACCGAGGTCATCGCGTTCGCGAACCGATTTATGGGTACCCCGTACCGTTTTTCCGCAGGACCTTATAATCAAACCCATGCATTCGACTGCTCGTCGTTCGTCCAGTATGTATTCGGACATGTCGGTATCAAATTGCCGCGCTCCTCGAAGTCGCAATCGACCGTGGGACAATGGGTTGGCCGAGATGCTTTGATGCCGGGCGACTTGATTTTTTTCTATACCCCGGGCAGGTACAGCAGCAATCGGATCGTCGGGCATGTCGGGATATACATTGGCAACAACCAAATGATTAATACCTATGGATCTCCGGGAGTAACCATAACTACTCTTAATGCAAACTGGAATAAGCGTTACTTATGGTCCCGTAGGGTATTGTAAGATCTGCATATCGATTCGGTGGGGGGGTGAAGAAAGTTCATCCTCCCATTTTCGATTGCCTGGAAATATGATGAAGAGGCAGCATTGAAGGTGAAATCTATAGGAGAAGGTGAGCGGCAAAATGACTCTTAATCAAGTGTATAAGGCGTTCGCACTGCTTGGAATGATTGGCGCAATCATACAGATTGGATCGATAACGTATGCCTACTTCGATACGGATACGACAGTGCCCCGTACGATTAACACTTTCGCGCTCATTTTCATTATTTTCGGTATTATCGTCTCCTATCTCGTTCAGTACAAACAACTAGGATGGTTCGGATTGATCGGCTTTATCGTCGTATTCATCGGTCTGCTGCTCATTGTCGGCTTATCCTGGGGGGAAGCGTTTGCGCGTCCGGTAATCGAGGATCTCGACCCTTCATTGATTGCGATAAAAGGAAGCAAATCACCGGATCTGCCATCGCCTCTGGCCGAAGGAACGGTTATTTCCTTCTTCACCTTTAATATTGGGCTCATTTTGTACAGCATAGCCTTACTTAAGTCCAGCACGCTTGCTAGATGGGCAGGCATACTATTCTTACTGGGCTTGATCGGAAACTTCGTTCCGCCTGACGACGATAAAGGGCTGTATTTCCTAAATGCGGCGGTTCTGTGGATTGGCTGGAAAGTGTGGACGCGCAAGGCTGAGGCCTAACGTCAGCTTGCGAACAAGAGCTCGAGAAAAGTAACGTAATGCTACTAGAGCCGAAACCGCTCCCATCTCCAATGGGGGCTTTTTCGACATTCTGGAGCATGCCGCGTACATGAACAAGCCCTATTGACAGCATCGTTCTACCGGAGTAGAATGCAAATAAGGTCATTCTACTGCGATAGAATAGCGGTAAAAGGGAGCGCGAGTACGATGGAAATCAAACTGTTTGATTCCGAACTGAAAATAATGGAGATTTTATGGAAAGAAGGCAGCGTCACCGCAAAACATATTGCCGATGTTCTGGGAAAGCAGGTGGGGTGGAGCAAAACGACTACTTACACGGTCATAAAAAAGTGTCTCGACAAAGGAGCCGTTTTACGGATCGATCCCGATTTTGTCTGCCGTGCTCTCATAACGCGGGAGCAAGCTCAACAATTTGAAACCACCGAGCTGATCAACAAAATGTACGATGGCGCAGCCGATCAGCTAATCGCCTCCCTTCTAGGACGCAAAAAGCTGTCGTCAAAAGAAATTGAACGGCTTAAGCAGCTTGTAAATGAATTGGAATGAGGTGAGGTTATGACGGTTTATGAAATGAGCGTTTCCGCATCCCTTCTCATTCTTGCGATCGTGGTCATACGTGCGCTTGCCATTCATCAGCTTCCCAAAGCTACATTCCTAGTTTTGTGGGGAGTGGCCATGTGCCGGCTGCTTATCCCTTTTTCCGTAACCTCGTCATTTAGTTTATACGCGGCATTAGACAGACTCAATCATTTCCGGCCAGAGCTGCCTTCGGCAACGGTTACTTCCTTGCAACAGGTTGCAACCCTTAAACCAATCGCAAATGCTACTGAACAAGCCGTCGATGCCGCAACAGCAGCGGCAGTCTCGATAAATCCTGTTTGGATGATTTGGGTGACGGGCGTGACCGTTTGCGCATTATTTTTCCTTATTACGCATTTCAGATTTCGTCGGGTATATCAGACTGCGCTTCCGATCGACAACCGTTTGATCGATGAATGGCTGCGTTCGCATAAGATCAGACGGCCGATTCAAATCAGGCAGTTGGACAGGATTAATGCACCCTTGACCTACGGAATTTTACGTCCGGTTATTCTATTGCCCAAGGCAACGGATTGGACGGACGAAAAGCAGTTGAGATATGTACTGATGCATGAATTCGTACACATCAAGCGGTTTGATACGTTATGGAAATGGCTGCTTGCGGCAAGCTTATGCGTCCATTGGTTTAATCCGATGGTGTGGGTGATGTATCTATTAGCTAACCGTGATATTGAACTCTCATGCGATGAAACCGTTGTTCGCGCATTCGGTGCAAAGCAGAAATCTTCCTATGCGCTTACGTTAATCAACATGGAAGAAAAGCGAAGCATGTATGCGCCGTTTTGCAATAATTTCAGCAAAAATTCGATCGAAGAGAGGATAAAAGCAATCATGAAGCTGAAAAAGATCTCTATCGTCGGAACAGCGGCTGCATTGGTCTTGGTTATCGGCGTGTCAGTCGCTTTTGCAACGACCGGCCCCCATGCAAAGGGGATTACGGCAACTGCTACGCCCGTCGCGCAAAATGCTTCCGAAAACCAAATATCAGGACACGGAAATTTGCTGAAGGCCGAGCCTAAAAAGGATGCATTTAAAGAAATCGATATAACCGATCTGAATTTGAATATCGACGCAAAAAATATCTCGGAGGCCAAAAACCTCACGGAATCAATCACAGGCGACGACTTTAGCAGCTTTGTAATCAAGTTTCAACAAGACATGGATGAAAGTACATTGAACTCTCAAAACATCCTCGTTTTTATAGGCAAAAAATCAACCGAATTTAACTACGCTTATCATGCGAAATCAAGAAAGCTTAATATTGATCTTAAGCTGGATTCCGAACAAAAGTCGCAAGGCGGTTTTACCGCTGCGCCCGTGCGTATTTTGCTGACGAAAAAGATTAAAACGTCCGACGGAAAATTTATCGATAACGATTATGTTTGCTTATATCGCGAATAGAAGAAGGGCCGGAGTTCCTCTAACGAGGAATTCCGGCCCCTCAATATTCTATTAGGTAGTTAGATCACTCTTGGGGACGAGTCCCCGGCTCCAAGCCCGTAGAAGTCGCCGTCTTGATCAGCCGTACCGTTAAGTCGCTATGTAGCCGAATTTGGCAAGATAGCCGGACGGCGGCGTCTTCGATTCCTTTGTTACGGAGGACCGTCGCTTCCGCCTCTTCCATCTCGCCCGCATTCCCGGAGAGTACCTCTACGGCGCATGTCGTGCACTTGGCATTGCCGCCGCAGCGGTGCAAGATGTCGACCCCGCTATCCTCCAAAGCAAGAACGAGTTTCGTACCTTCGACCGCCTGAATGGCGTCTCTTCCTTCTACTTGAATCGTAGGCATTGGCCATTCCTCCTCGGATTGTTCATCCTTATATTTTCCTAACCCGCTTCTATTAAACCATTGCCTTCGTGAATAAGTCCAATTCCAATCCAAATGTTAAGTTGCCGTTGACGAAAAATAGATAAAAATAAAAAAAATGGAAGAGGGATTCGGGGTTCCGCAAAGAACTATCTTTATGAACGGACATCATGTTCATTCGATTTACTTCTCAAATAATGGAGGATGAAACGATGAACATTAAAGAGCAGACGATTTTTAATCTGACTGGAAACAATCTGAAAACAACGGATCAAGAGATTAACATTGTCGGCAAAATCGATGAACCGCTTATTCTGATATTGGAAAACGTATTAAGCAGCGTTGAATGCGATGCGTTAGTTGATTTGGCTAAAAATAGATTGGAGCGAGCTAAAATAGGCAAGTCTCACGTCGTAAGCGAGATTAGAACAAGCAGCAGCATGTTTTTCGAGGAAAGCGAAAATGAATTGATTCAAAAAATCGAAACTAGAGTATCCGATCTGATGAATATACCGATTTCGCATGCTGAACCGCTGCAAATTTTGCATTATAATGTCGGTGACCAGTATCAGCCTCATTTTGACTATTTTACGTCCGCGAATGTGGTCAACAATCGGATTAGCACGCTGGTAATGTATTTAAATGACGTGGAAGCAGGCGGCGAAACGCATTTTCCTTCGCTTCGTTTATCGGTAACTCCTAAGAAAGGCAGTGCCGTCTATTTTGAATATTTTTATAGCGATCATCTCTTGAATGAACATACTTTACATGCAGGGAATCCCGTCGTAGTCGGGGAAAAATGGGTGGCTACCCAGTGGATGAGAAGACAACGGCATCGTTACACAACGGAGTAGAGATGAACGGCGCGAAAGGCTTCCGATCTCACTTTGCCGATTCAGCCAGCTTCAAATAAAAAAAGAAGCAGTCGATAAAGCAAAGATGATAGTATAAAAGAATAGAAATAGGTCCAGAGATTACATACGAAAGGGAAGTGTTGTTATGGTAAAAGCTTATAAAAATTGCCAAAGCTGCGGAATGCCGCTGAAGCGGGATGAAAAAGGCGGAGGCACGGAAGCGGACGGAACGAAGAGCGTAAAATTTTGTAGTCATTGTTATGAAGAGGGTCAATATACGTTACCCGAGATTACGGTCGGGCAAATGCAGGACCGCGTACGCGACAAGGTCATCGAATTCGGTATGCCTAAATTTATGGCCGGATTTTTTACCAGAGGCATACCTAAGCTGGAACGCTGGCGTAATTAGTGGGCAATGGTACTATAAAGCCAAAATTCAAAAGTGAAAACAAGGCCAGAATTCCTCGTCCGAGGGTTCTGGCCGTTGTTGTTTAGGAGACGTGCTGCGCGATATCAACATGAGGGGTCACGTTGACAGCCTCGGTTTATAGTTATAAACTAAATCTAAAGGTTTATAACTATAAACCATGGCGGGAGGCAAGTATGAATAATTTGAAGCTTTGCGAAAGCGATTATCGCTTTATGCTGGTAGTGTGGGAGAACGAGCCTGTAGCTTCGGGGCAGTTGGTAACGCTATGCTCTGAAAAGCTCGGTTGGAAGAAGCCCACCACCTATACGGTTCTTCGGAAAATGTGCGAAAAAGGACTGCTTAAAAACGAGGATACGATTGTGAGCTCCATTGTACCCAAGGGGCAAGTACAAGCTTATGAGAGCGAACATTTTATAGAGCGGACTTTCGAGGGCTCGCTTCCGCAGTTTCTCGTTTCGTTTTTCGGAAATAAGCCGTTGTCCAAGAAGGAAGCTGAAGAGCTAAAGCGCTTGATTGACGAACACGAGGAGCGATGAGAATGGAAATGCTGTTCTTGAAGCTGCTCAACATGAGCATTACGGCGACTTATGTAATCCTTGCAGTGCTTCTCATCCGCTTGCTACTGAAGAGAGCGCCAAAGAAGTATTCGTATTTGTTGTGGGTCGTTGTCCTGTTCCGTCTGGTCTGTCCCGTATCCTTTACCTCCGGACTCAGTCTCTTTAATGCCGATCCCTTCGATATGACGGCAGCGCAAAGAAGCGGCTACGTGGCGCTGAACTATGTCCCTGCCGATGTCGGGTATATGGAGACTCCGAAGGTGACGGTGGGAATCCCGACCTTGAACGCCGTTGTCAACGGCAGTCTGCCCGCGCCTGTTCCGGGCGCCAGCGTCAATCCTCTGCAGATATGGATCCTGCTTGGCGCAGTCGTTTGGTGTCTAGGCTTCGCTGCAATGCTTATTTACGGCATGGTCACCTACATCCGCCTGAGACTTCGTATGGCCACGGCAGTTCGGCTGGACAAACATATCTTCGAGTCGGATAACATCCGGTCGCCCTTCGTTCTCGGCTTTATCAAACCCCGAATTTATATTCCCTTTGGCCTCGGCGAACAGGAGCGTCTGCACATTCTTCGGCATGAGGCGTGTCATCTAAAAAGGAAGGACCACTTGATCAAGCCGATCGCTTTTCTGGTTGTTGCCTTTCATTGGTTTAATCCGCTTGTTTGGCTTGCCTTTGCGTCGATGGCAAAAGATATGGAAATGAGTTGCGATGAAAAAGTGCTGTCGGAGATCGGTACGGGCGAGAAGAAAGAATACTGCGCGTCGCTGCTCTCTTTTGCGGTAAATCATCGTTTTCCGGCGGCGGGTCCGCTTGCTTTCGGAGAGACGAGCGTCCGGGAGCGAGTAAAGAACGTTTTACGCTTTAAGGCGCCGAAAAGAGGGGTTGTCGCCCTATCGGCCGTTGCTTGCATGATAGTCGTGGCCGCCTGTGCCACGAATCCGACGGTGAATGCGATGACAAAGGACATAGAGAAGCTGTACGGCAATTACAGCTTTGATAAGCAGGTCTACATGAATCCGCTCAGCTCCACCTTCTACCTTGAGGGGCTTAAGGAGTATTACACGCTGACTGATAAATCGCTCATCATAACCGACCAAACAGGTAAGCAGCAAATCATGGCGACCGACTATGAGCGGACAAAGGTGGATGAGCAGGAGTTTAGGAACAGTTTTTTTGCGGAAGGCATCGGCGTTCCCGATATTGCCCCGTACAAAGAGAGATATCAGTACGCATTGACCGATCCGTCCGCTTCTCCCGCTTACCGTCTCTATGTGTTGGATGGCGAGATGTGGCTTGCGAAAGTACACAAGGATACCGCTAATGTTCTAAAGAGCGAATATATCTGGAGCATTTATAAAATTAAAAAACTTGACGAGCGGATACCGGGGAAAGCCGTTATAGTCGAAGCCCAGGACCGCGTCGATGAATTTCTAGCCCTGAATAAGGACTTCGAATCGGGATATGACAACGACACAAGCTATAACATCACGCCGGCAGCTTGTCCTTGTTCGCCGCAACCCTATCCAATCGGAGCGGCTTTGTGAATTATGAGATCGAGGGCACCGATGTTCTTGCGGATATCGTTTATTCCGATGGTCAAATCTCAATCAACCAGAAATGATGTTTAAGCCCTCATCTTCATGACAAGATGGGGGTTATTTGATGTTTATCTAGGCAAATGATTGAAATTAGCCTGCTAGGGTGAAAACCTCCACCAATGTATCACACCGTACATAGTATGAGCCAAATGAGGTGTGAACCGCCTGTTTCGGGGGGTAAATATGGAGTTGCTGGAGAAGGTACAATTAGAAATCGAACGATACATCGGCCGTCTGAGGACGGAACAACATGTGGACGGGTCATGGAGGTACTGTTTTGAAGCAGGGCCTGTGACTGACGCCTATATGATGATTCTCTTAAGCACTCTTAACAGCCAGGACAAGGAGCTTATTCCCTTGCTGGGTCGGCGCTTGCTGAACAAACAGGCAGCGAATGGAGCATGGAAGCAGTACGACGACGATGAAGGTCATCTCTCTTCAACGATAGAGGCATATACCGGGCTGCTGCTTTCCGGCTATTTAGATCGACATGATCGCCATATGCAATTGGCGGAAGCATTTATCCTTCGTAACGGCGGAGTTGAGAAGGCTCATATTTCCACCAAGTTCATGCTGGCTTTGAATCATCTCTACCCCTGGCCGGCCTTTTATCCGATCCCGCTATTCTTATTGCATATGCCCAAGTTTATCCCCTTTAGCTTTTATAGATGGAGTTCCTATGTTCGCACTCATTTTGCCCCCGTATTGATTCTTTGCCACCGGAAATTCTCGCTTAGGAAGCCATCCGCGTCGGACATCACTCATTTATTTGTAACTCGTAAATATAGGAGACTTAATAGAAAGGGTCGTTGGTTACATGTATTTTCGAAACGCCGGAGGGCTAATCCTATCTCTAAGGCGGCAATAAAGAAAGCGGAGAGTTATATGCTGCAAAATATCGTACAGGACGGTACTCTTAGCAGTTATGCGAGCGCGACCTTCTTCATGATTTATGCTCTTCTGTCTCTTGGCTACGAGCATGATTCTCCTGTTATTCAGCATGCTATTCGGGGGTTAACCTCATTTGGATACCCAATAAACGATGAGACCCATATTCAGAACTCTCCTTCTACGGTATGGGATACGGCGCTGATCTGCCATACTTTACAGGAAGCGGGACTTACGACAGAAGATCCGGCGATTCGGAATGCTGCTCAATATTTACTTGCTCTTCAGCAAAGAGATCTAGGGGGGAGAAGAGGGAACGCTTCTGTTCACCTTGCAGGCGGATGGGGATTTTCCGAAGGAAGCACCGCAAATCCGGATGTGGACGATACGCAGGCCGTTTTGCGGGCGCTTACGCGGTTGGCCGACCATCAATTAGACTATCGGGAGGCGTGGAGAACAGGAGTTAACTGGTTGTTAGGGATGCAAAACGATGATGGGGGCTGGGCGGCCTTCGAGAAGAACAGCGTCCCCTCTATAACTCGCCTATTCAAGATACAGAACTTTGTCGATACGGCTGTGGATCCTTCCGCAGCGGATATAACAGGTCGAACCCTTGAATTTCTAGGCAGTCACTTCAGATTGACAATGGCTCATCCTCGGGTTCAAGACAGCGTACATTGGCTCATCAAAAATCAAAAAAAAGATGGATCATGGTATGGTCGGTGGGGAATTTCATTTATTTATGGTACATGGGCCGCCGTTACCGGGATGAGAGCGGTTGGGATGTCGGCCGATCACCTGAATGTTCGACAAGCGATTGACTGGCTGTTAAAGATCAGGAAATCGGACGGTGGATGGGGCGAGTCTTGCAAGAGCGATATACGCAAAGAGTATGTTCCTGCTCCCTACTCTACGGTGGTTCACACGGCCTGGGCGCTCGATGCGCTCATTGCCGTCCATGAACAGCCGACGGAAGAGATCAATAAGGGACTGGCCAATTTAATGGAATGGAACAGGCAGGAAAGTAAACGATCCTCGTACCCGACCGGTGCCGGGCTGCCCGGACACTTCTATATTCATTATCACAGTTATTCTCGTATTTGGCCCTTGCTCACCTTGAGTCATTATAGGAAGAAATACAAAGTCTGCAGCCTATAATCAATTTAACTTATACGAGAGAGCAGCCCTGTCCCCTTTCCGAACGATCACATATGCTAAACTATCCGCCACAAAGCCGGAGAAAGCTTATAATGGCGAGAAAACGATCAATACGGAAGGGGGAATTGGAGAAGTTATGGCATACCTTGACCCGCAATTAATGAGAACGTTCCGCTGCAAATTCATGAACCCTCTGCATTTCCACCGTGTTTGCGGAATTCTTAGGTCCCATCGATTCGAAGATTTAAAAGACCACGGCAAGTGCTGCCGGATGATTGATCGGCTATCCGATTGTATGGGAGTGCCGGTCACGCCCGAACAAAGGGAGAACGCAGCCCAGTGGCTAATGAATTGTTGCGTCGACCCTGAGAATCCTTACCATCGCAGACGGATGTGGGGTCTAATCCATGGATTTTGATATCGTTTAGAGTGATAGGGAGCTGTCTATTGGGCAGCTCTTTGTTTCTGATGGAGTCCTATTCAGTAGCGAAATGAGCTCAAGAAGTTAAGGCTGACGAAGGATAGTTTAAGAACGCCTCATTCTTTCGGTGCTTTCCTTTGTTATACACTGGGGTTAGCCGATCTACATACCGGGGATACCTCCCGTATAGATCTATCCGGGAGGAAACCTGTATGAGAAAGATGCTTGCGAGACTATTATTGCCGGGAGCTATGCTGCTGTTCGTTCTTAGCGGGTGCACATCCTCCGACTCGCCTCCGAATGCCGATATTTCCTCGGGGAATCCTATATACACGAGTATATTCACCGCCGATCCTTCAGCTCACGTGTGAGATGACGGGCGTATTTATGTGTATCCTTCGCACGATATTTTCCCCTCCAGAGGCAGCGATCTGATGGATAAATATCACGTCTTCTCGTCGGACAACATGGTGGACTGGGTGGACGAAGGTCAAATACTGGGAGCAGACGACGTGTCGTGGGGGCGGCCGGAAGGCGGCTTTATGTGGGCTCCGGACGCCGCTTATAAGGACGGAAAATATTACTTCTATTTTCCCCATCCTAGCGATTCGAATTGGAATAATTCCTGGAAAATAGGCGTGGCCACAAGCGATAAGCCAGCTGCGAATTTCACCGTCAAAGGTTATATAGAGGGGCTTCCCGGCGACAGTCTGATCGATCCGAGCGTGTTCCGAGACGACGACGGGACCTATTACCTCTATGCCGGCGGCGGAGGGAAAAGCTTCGGCGTCAAGCTGGGCGACGACATGATGTCGATAGACGGTCAGCCCAAGCGATTCGCCGAGCTGGAGGACTTCCATGAAGCCAGCTGGGTATTTAAACGGAAAGGCATGTATTACCTGATGTACGCCGACAATCATTCAGGTGGCAACCAGATGAGGTACGCGACCAGCGACAGTCCGCTTGGACCGTGGAAAAACCGCGGCGTCTTTCTGGACCCGGTGAAAAATAGCGGAACGACGCACGGATCTATCGTCCAATTCAAGGGTAACTGGTATTTGTTCTATCACAATGCCGAAATCTCATCCAACGGTACGCTGCGCTCCGTCTGCGTGGACCAGGTGTTCTTCGATAAAGACGGGGCCATCCAGAAGGTACAACAGACGACCGAGGGCGTCCCATCCGTCGGACCGCGCTCCAAAGCCACGGAGGTCAAATATCGCGACTTGGTCGGGGAGAGCTTCGAGAAATATACCGAGAAGTCGGAGTATCCGGTGAACGGCGACCATGTATCCGTCGGGGGCGGGGCGACCCGAACGAATGCAAGCATTGAAAATATGCATACCGAAGGTTCCTACATAGAGCTCACCGGCGTTAATGGAGGCGCAGGCGGCAAGGCGTTACTGACCGTAACCTATGCTTCCGCCGACGGCGGAGCGGCCTTTAAGGTAGACGCCAGCGGCGATCCGTCGGGAGAAGGTTACTTTCTTTCCCTGCCCGGCACGGGAGGCTGGAGCGCCTACACCGGTCGTGCCAGTAGACTGATCGATCTTAAACCGGGTACGGACAACGTCATTCGAATAAGCGGGGGCATGGGAGGGGCGAATGTTTCCCTCGTCACCGTTTCCCTCACAACGTGAGTTCTTATCCTGAATACAGAGCGTGGCGAAGTTTGAAGCCATTGCTCTGTATTTTTTTGAGTACATTTTTCCCTAAGAACGTTTCGCTATTGAGATGAAGGGGAAGTATACTACGATTGGAGAAACAACTAAGGACGAACTATTGGAGGACTGAACGGAAGATGACTTCTGAAATGGATACGTTAAAGAATATTCTTAATCATGTGGTATCGATGGAACTAAGAGTGAAGAACGCGGAAATTAAAAGCACGATAGAGATGATGGATGGATTTGGGCTGAGATATAAGAATTCGTGGGCTTCCATGGAATTGTCGGACCATACCGTAATCGATTTCTGGAGGAAAGATTTGATTAAATCATCCCATCCCAATGAATAGTTGTTGCCAGGTATTCAATTCCCCCATAATCATGTAGTGTTAAATGAGCAATGATGATTAGGCCGAATTGAAATGGAATGTTGGTGGATTCATATATGAAGGAGTTATATCTCTCGAGAAAGTTCCTTTATCTTGGTAAAGAGTATTCTCTTCATGAGTTAATAGAAACGGACGATTTAAATGAAGAGGAACTGAAGAGGAAGCTCAAGAGGTTCTACATCTCAAGCTGTAAGAAAATCGTGGCGGAAAGAATCAATAGGTACCAAATACGACTGAAAGTAAAACCCAAAACCATTGAGATCGTAGAGTCGATAACCAAGTGGGGAAGTTGCAGCTCAAGTAAGAAGGTAACTTTTAATTATCGTCTAGCGATGGCCCCGATCGAAGTGATAGATTATGTCATTATCCACGAGTTATGTCACCTAATTCATATGAATCACGATAGATCATTCTGGAGACGTGTCGGAAGCATTATGCCGGACTATAAAGAGAAGGAAGAGTTTCTAGCCAGGTATGGGCATTTAATGACGGTTTAATTGCAGCGGGGGAAGAGTAATGCTATCAGGTTTCCATCCATTCAGGAAGGAATTGATCCCATGAAAGCAGTTGTATGCACGAAATATGGGCCGCCGGAAGTTCTTCAACTTAAGGAAGTAAAAAAGCCTTTCCCTAAGCACGATGAAGTATGCATTAAAATCCACGCGACAGCAGTAACGGCTAGCGATATCTATATTCGAGGTTCTCAATTGCCTATTCAGTTTTGGCTGCCGATGCGTATGGTTTTAGGATTTACAAAGCCGAGAAAGTCCATCATAGGCATGGTGTTAGCAGGAGAAATTGAATCCGTAGGCAAAGACATCAAACGTTTTAAAGCAGGTGATCAGGTTTATGGAGTTACGGGTCTTGGACTTGGCGCTTACGCGGAATATAAATGCATGAAAGAAACAGACTCTATGCGCGGGTGTCTATCCCTAAAGCCTGCAAATATAAGTTACGAAGAGGCAACTGCTGCTGCGTATGGCGGCCTTTTGGCGTTACAACGCGTAGAAGAAGGAAATATTCAACGTGGACAAAAAGTTCTTATATACGGGGCTTCCGGAACATCAGGAACAATAGCCATACAACTGGCAAAATATTATGGGGCTGAAGTTACGGGAGTATGCAGTACGAGTCATTTGGAGTTTGTGAAATCTTTGGGGGCAGATAAGGTAATTGACTACACCAATGATGATTCTGCCAATTCCGTTGATCGTTACGACTTTATACTCGATGCTGCGGGAAAAGCCAAAGGTTCGAAAATAAAAGAAATGTGCAAAAAAGCGTTAAGCCCAAAAGGGAAATATATATCAATCGATGATGGGAAATTAGAATTAAAAGCAGTTCGCCTTGCTAAGATCAAAGAGTTAGTTGAAGGTGGATATATGAAACCGGTAGTTGACAGAATCTATCCAATGGATCGAATCGTAGAAGCACATGATTACGTAGGGCTGGGTCGCAAAAGAGGAGGGGTAGCCATATCGATTGAATATTCCGGATCGTCAATAGAAGAATGAGAATAGGACAAGACAAATAGCGGTACGAAAGCTTTAATACATCGCCATGTAGCCCAAGGGCTCTGGCGATGTATTTTTTATGCCTATTAGTCAACACGGAGTCAATAGCTACACCTGATAAGAGATTTTTGAGAGAAGTTTGAGAGATCCGGTGTGCTATGTTGGATGACGAAATGAAACGATTCCAACACGAAAGGAATGGCATTTACGAATGATGAAACGATTGACAGCGGCGGCGTTGGTTTTCCTGCTCATGGTCGGCGTGCTTCCCGCTTGGGCGGCAGCGGCGACCAAGGAGGTATGGAATCGGGAAAGCCCTTATCCAACAGCCCAGAATTTATCGAGTATTACATACGGAGACAATCAGTTTGTTGCACTGGGCAGTAATGGGGAATTGTTGACATCACCGGATGGAAAAGATTGGACGGCAAAAACGACCGTTGGAAATAATGACGTTTACCTGAGCGCGATCGCCTATGGCAATGGCGTTTATGCAGCGGTTGGATCTTCGACGATGGGAAATGGAGCTGTCCTTTATACTTCCGTGGACGGCGGCAATCAATGGACCAAGAAAAGCTATGCGGGATATATGGTGAGTTTCAGCGATATCGTCTATGCGGGCGGAAAATTCGTTGCGGTAGGCGGCGTTCGGGACATGGGGATGATCTCGCAAGGCAAGTCCGTTGTCCTGACATCCAGCGACGGGGAGAACTGGGACAAGAAAGAGTTCGGAACAAAACCGCTTTATGGAGTCGCCTTTAACAATAACAAATTTGTTGCGGTCGGTGACAAAACGATTATCACATCCACGGACGGAACGAACTGGAATTCCGTTTCGTCCACGTATACGCTGATCGATATAACGACCGACGAAAACATGTTTATCGCCGTCGGAGAAGGCGGAAAAGTGGCGACTTCCGAGAACGGCGCAAGTTGGTCCGCCGTGGTCGTGGATGCCCCCGCGACTTTCGGAAATATCAATTATGCAAATGGAAATTACTATATAAATGGTTACAAGTATGTGGGGAGTAATTCCGTTTATGTTCACTATTCGTCGACGAACTTGACCGACTGGGTGTCGTCGACTTCGCCGATATCGGATAGTTACCTTCTGGATATGGCTTACGGCAATGGTGTATACGTCGCTGTCGGCAACAAGGGAGCGGTGTTGACCTCCGAAGACGGAGAAAATTGGGAAAGCGTCTCCAGCGGTATCGGCGAACATTTGCAAAACGTTGTGTACCACGAAGGTAAATACTTGGCGGTCGGGGGTTACACCAGCGCGGTATATTCTTCTGCGGACGGAAAGAATTGGACGTCTAATCCAATCGCGGACAATAAAGGGGCTGCGATAAACAAAATCGTTTACATCAACGGCCATTACGCGGCGGTTAGTCAGTATGGTCAAGTGCTTTTCTCGGATGACGGCGAGACGTGGACGGTTAACCCGCTCACGTCGAATTCTCCTCCTCCCATTAGTGACATCATATACGCGAACGATCAATATATGGTTACGGATACTTACGGAAGAGTCTATACATCAAGCGACGGTACAACTTGGACGTCTGTAAATACGGGGAAAAGCACTTCATTATTCGGCCTTGCCTATTCGGGCAGCGTCTATGCCGCGGTCGGAGAGCAGAAGATTTTGTCCTCTACGGATGGCGAGATCTGGGACGTTTCCTGGGAACTGGAGCAAAAGCCCGGTCAACCCATCAACCAACTGTGGGTGAAAGGTATCGTCTACGCCGCCGGAAAATTCGTAGCGGTCGGCATGAAAGGAACGATTCTGACTTCCGGTGACGGGCAGACATGGGTGCCAAGCACGTCGGGCGTAACCGCGCAATTGAATGGCGTCAAGTATCTGAACGGGCAATTCGTAGCGGTCGGCGACAAAACGGTGCTGACTTCTCCCGACGGAATCGTCTGGACGTCCGTTCCGGGCGCAACAGAGTATTTTACAGATGTCGCTTATGATGGAAGTCAATATGTGCTCGTCGGTGCGAACGGCGCAGTCTTTACGCTGAAGTTCGTAGAAGACGACGGCAACGGCGGCAACGATGGTAACAGTGGCAACGGCAACAGTGGTAACGGTGGCAATGGCAGCAGCGGCTCGGGCAATCCGTCTGGACAAGATGGGCCACAGAAAACTATCAAAGGAGAAATGTGGAACGATTTGGTTCGGAAGAATGCGGTTGTCGAGATCAATACGGCGAACGCTACCTACAGGATCCCGGCCCCTCAGCTCGATCTTTCGAAAATCTTGAAGCAGTTGGGAAATAATGTGAGATTGGAAGACGTCAGCGTCAACATCGAGATTGCCAAGCCCGACGACGAGACGCAAAAACGAGTCGAGACGGCTGCGGCCGAAAGTCATTTCGCGCTTGTCGGACAGCCGATCGAATTCCGCATCACGGTGACGGGCGGCGGTTCCACGGTGGAGGCTAACAAGTTCAACGTGTACGTGGAACGATCCATCGAATTGCCGGAAGGCATTGATCCTAGCAAAATCACGACGGCGGTCGTGGTAGAAAGCGACGGCTCCGTTCGCCATGTGCCAACCCAAGTGACGATTTCCGATGGCCGCTACCACGCTCGAATCAATAGTCTCACGAACAGCGTGTATGCGCTCGTCTATCATCCGGTTACTTTTAAGGATGCGGAGCGCCATTGGGCAAAGAACAGCATGAACGATATGGGCTCGCGGATGGTTGTGAAAGGTAAAGAAGACGGCTTGTTCCACCCCGAACAGGCAATTACTCGCGCCGAATTCATTTCCATTGTAGCAAGAGGGCTAGGTCTGCGGACAACGGACACATCGGTCTCTTATGCCGATGTAACGGCTAATGCATGGTACAGCGGGTCTGTTCACGCCGCTCATGAATACGGTCTGATCAAGGGCGACGAGAAAGGCATGTTCCGGCCGGAAGCTCTAATGACGCGCGAGCAGGCGATGGTCATTATCGCGCAAGCGATGAAGCTGACCGGTATTCAGAAAGATGGCGCAAACGCGACGGCAGGGAAGCTGCAAGCTTTCAAAGACGGGGAGCAGGTATCCCAATGGGCCAAAGACGCCGTATCCGCTTGCTTGCAAGCGGGCATTGTCTCGGGCAGAAGCGCTAAAGAGCTTGCCCCTAAAGCCAATCTGACAAGAGCGGAAGTTGCCGTTATCGTGCAGCATCTGTTACAAAAATCGAATTTGATCTAATCGCATCCGGCATCGCAGGTCCAGCTGCGGTGCCTTTTTGTATATGCTCATTCGTAAAAGCTTTCGAAGGCATATGAGTTTTTATATAATTATTATAAAAAATGGTATTTGGTTAGGGGGGGTTCGATGATCTCGACAAGAACAGGCCGATTACGTCTATTATCCATTACGATCCTAGTTGCGGGTGTAATATTTTTGCCGGGATGTTCTAAAGACATAACGAATGTAAACGAGAGCACGTTGGAACCGACGAGTTATGCGGAAATGGATTTACCAACGTTCTTAGAAGCAGAAATGCAAAAAAGGATGAAACAATATCATGTTCCGGGTGCCGCGATCGCTGTTATTCATCAAGGGCATTTGGCGTGGTCGAGAGGTTTTGGATACGCGAACGTTAAGAAGAAAATTAAAGTAGATGAGAAAACGATCTTTCAAGTAGCGTCCAACTCAAAGTCCGTAAATTCTTGGGGGATATTAAAGCTGGTCGAACAAGGGAAACTCGAACTGGATAAGCCGGTAGATCGTTATCTTACCCGATGGCATATTCCCGAAAGTTCATTTAACATGGAGGAAGTTACGATATGCCGATTGTTAAGCCATACAGCCGGTTTATCTTTACATGGTTACCCAGGGTACCCTAAGGGCCGGAAAATACCGACGCTGGAGGAGTCTCTAAGCGGAAAGAACAGTGCGGAGCAGAAAGTGGAATTAATCTATGAACCGGGAACTCAATATCAATATTCCGGAGGCGGATACACGCTGCTTCAATTAGTCGTAGAGGAAGTAACGAAACGGAATTATTCCGACTACATGAAAAGCGAAATTTTGAATCCTCTGGGAATGGACGATAGTTTATTTGCTCTCCATTCTGAAGAAGTATCCAATCTTGCCGTCGGATACAATCAATCGAAAAAGGCATATCCAACAATATCTTATCGTGAATTGGCGGCAGCCGGACTGCATACGAACGTTGTCGATTTTGCGAAGTTCGTAGCTGCTTTGGTTGACGATAAAATCGAAAAACAACCTGCAGGCAGAAACATTTTGAGCAAGGAATCGTTAGGTCGGATGTTTACTCCGGTTTTAAATAATTATGGACTAGGCTTTGGCGTTATTTCCGGTTCAGACGACGAGTTGATTACCCATTCAGGCTCTAATATAGGCTACCAGAGCACGTACTATATCAATCGAACGAGCGGAGATGGAGTAGTCATCCTTACGAACAGCGACTCGGGAGGAGCAATGTTTCAGGAAGTCATACAACAGATAGGTCAGTGGGAATTCGACAACCAATCGGACTATCATTTTGGTTTCGATTTGGTGCAATAAAAAGATAGGCTGGGAGAGACGGCAACTTATGAATAAGCAAAAACAATTGAAGTCGAGTTTATTGCTTCTGATTACCGCCTGCATTTGGGGATTTGCTTTTGTGGCGCAGCGCGAGGGAATGTCGTATACAGGCCCCTTTACTTTCAACGCGGTCAGATTTGCCCTAGGCGCGCTATCCTTAATTCCGCTCATCCTTTTTCTAGATAGAAGATCCGTTCAATCGTCGATAGAGATTAGAGCTTCGGTAAAAAAATCGGCTGTTTCCGGGTTCTGCGCAGGCCTTATCCTTTTCTGCGGTTCGTCTTTCCAGCAAATCGGGCTCGTACATACGACAGCGGGAAAAGCCGCCTTTATAACGGGCTTATACATTGTCATCGTGCCGTTTCTTGGGTTGTTCCTGAAGCAACGCCTTAACTTGAATAGCGCATTAGGTGCAATCGTGGCGCTTGTCGGCCTTTATTTGCTATGCGTAAAAAGTGATTTGACGTTGGGAGAGGGTGACTTATACGAGCTCGTAGGGGCTTTTTTCTGGTCGGCGCATATTCTGATTATCGACAAGTTATCTCGTAAGTCGGACGTAATCAAGCTGTCGTTTTTCCAGGTTTTAACTTGTTCGATTCTTAGTTTCTTCGTGGCCGTAGCCATGGAGAAGATCGATTGGACTGGCTTGTCGCAGGCGCTGATTCCAATTCTGTATGGCGGGATATGCTCTGTCGGGATTGCATACACGCTGCAGGTTATCGGTCAGAAAAAAGCGCAACCGACGCAGGCTGCGATTATTATGAGCATGGAAACGGTTTTTGCGGTTATCGGCGGTTATTTCATTCTGGACGAGCTGCTGGGTACCCGGGGTGTAATCGGCTGTTTGTTAATGCTGGTGGGGATGATCGTGCCGCAGCTTCCGCAGATAAGGAGCTTACGCGGTTCCGCAAACAATTATAATTGAGGGGCAAGGGAGTGTTTCGTTTAATGAATAATGTCGTAAAAGAAGGACAAAAAACGAGATATATCTTGCTTGCCGTACTAATTATAATTGTGACGGTAGTGATTTTTCAGCTATCTTCAAGACAAGAAAAATCTTTTCGGGATACGACGGTCAACGAAAAAGTCATTCAGACCAAAAGTTTTCATGTGAATTCGGCTTCTACGGATTTGAAGACATCGGCCAAAGGAACGGTCTATGTCAGGGGAGACAATGGGAAGGCTGAGCATATACAGATTGTTGCTTGGATTGAGATCGACTCTGATGATTGGGGCGGCGTTGCTTTCTATATCCCCGACAAGTGGCATGTCTCCAACATCATAAGCAGCTACCCCGACAACGGAACTCGATTAAAACCCGCGGACTATGTCTCAACATGGACGACTGCTTCAGGTCACTCAGAATGGCGTACGATGATAGAGGTTGGAAGAGATCGCAGCTATAAGCCGACGGGAGGTGGCACAGGGACCGTTATGATTGATATCATTCCTGATGAAAATGGCCCACATCACCCAGAGGTATCTAAAATTGGCGTAGAAGTCGGCTCCAATGAAAAAGAAGGCCAAAAAATGATGGGAACTGATTCTATTGAGATACCTCTATCATTGGCCGATCAAAAGTATGAATGATGGCTTGAGCGATCGGATTCGTTGCTCTTCAAACTCCTTGCCATTCTTCTCCTCCGTTACGGGCTAGCGTCGCACCCCAACTGTCGGGACTAACATCTCGAACATGCTTCGAGAACGTCCACATATGCCCTTCTAGATCTTGCGCCGAATATTGACGCTCGCCGTACTCCGTATCGAAAAGCTCTTCTACGATTTGGGCACCCGAAGATTTCGCGTGGCGATAATGTTCATCGATATCTTCGACGAACACCATAATGGACTGCGTGGCCAAGCCGAGCTTGGCAGGACTTGTCATCGTTCGACTCGGACTCTTGAGCATGACCCACGCATTGCCGTAGTGCATCATTGCGCCGTGGAGCTGACCGTCGGGGAGCTCGAAGCGGAAATGTTCAGTAAAACCGAACACCTCGATTAACCAGGAGAGCGCATTGGCCACTTTCTCGTAATAGACATGCGGAAGAATGAAGTCGGTCGGTACGGAGCGGTTTTTCATCTTGAAATGCCTCCCTTAACGATGCTTTTGCGTCAATTTTAATATACCCGAAGAAGTATTTCAAAAAATACAGGTAGAGAAAGGGCCGGGACAGACACCCTCTATTAGGTGACATCCCGGCCCTTAATATCATGTATATCAGCATATTTTACTTCGAAGGCTACGGACAGATTAATTCATTAAGGGATTGCTGGAGCTGGCGGAAGAATCGTCACAAATTCGCCGACATGGTCTTCATCGAAATTTGCCTTGTACACATAATAACCGATAATGTTTTTGTTTTCATCATAGACGAAGACATATACGTATTGGTTGTATATTTCATTTCGGCCAAGGAAGTAATGCAGATAAGGGAATTCGAAATTAATTTTCGATACGGAATGAATGGCCCCAAACTTATTGTAGCTGATTTTGACATCTTCATTCGTCCAGATGCGCGGAGCTGTGTCGGCACTCCAAATATCCGACCAATTGATGCTCATAAATTTTGCGTTAAGCAGATCCGAACTCGTGATTTTATCAGGATGGAAGCTGATTTTAAATCCATACGAGCTCCGATCCGGAAAAGTGCTATGAGCGTCATCATCCTGCAGTTCTTCTCTCGTCATCAACTGGACATCGATTCCTGAACCGTCCGTCACGAGATTGAGAGGGGTAAGATCATATTGATAACTGCCATCCATGATTTGTTGGTCGCCGCGTGTAACCGTCACATGAAATTCGCCTTGCAAGTTTGCTGCCGGTGTGAAATTTGGCAATTGCATAAACGTATTACCATTTTCGTTAGTCGCAGTGATGCTGTTGCTGCCGATAGTGACGACGACTTGATCCCCGTCTTCAAGTGCTCGGGACACCAAGCTGTACTGCGGGTGCGCTGTGTCGTAGCCCCTATTTTCTATACGGAACGCTTCTTGCAAATTACGAGTGTAAAAAACTTCGATGTAATAAGATTTGGTGTGGATCTTATCGCCACTGTTAACGTAAATGTAAATGCTTGCGTCGTGTAGCGGTTTCAGGTGAACGTTAAAGGAGGTTTGACCTTTAGTTAATGTGTCCCAGCTATAAGTTCCGTCGTCATACTGGATGTCGTAAGAAACAGTTGCATATTCAGCAGCCGTGACGCTGAACGCTGTATCAGATTCGACGAAGTCGCGCGGTACTTCTAACGAGTAAGCAAATGCATCGCTACTAAAGCCTGCCCCGGTTATTACACGATCGAAGTTTCGTTGAAAGAGCTCAAAATCGTTCACGCTGCTCGAAACCGACAGACTGCTAAGAGTTGCATTACTGCAATCGGCCGTACAAACGTCGCCGTTTCCATTACCATTGCCACCGTTGTTCGAGGAAGGTGTTGATCCACTTGTCGGTGGCGTCAGCGAAATATCGTTTTTGGAGGCGCCGTCTACTTGGTTTGGCTTCGTCTCGAAAGAGGAGCCTTTCGCTTTCTCGTTGACCGTCGCGCTTTCGATTTTACCGTTACCGACCAATTTGGCTACTGCGTCGAGTATTAGCTTTAGAACTTGTGCTTCAGTACCTACGTTGATCGTATTGTTAGCTGCGCTCTCGTCGACGAGCAAATTGCTAACGGAACCGCTTGGAATATTGATTTTAATGTTGGCTGCCATGACGCGTACGTCTTCGAATTGGCCGACCAGATCAACGGTAGCTCCTTGCGGCAAAGCTGAGGAAAGCTGGATATTTGCAAATCCGCTGTCCGTTAAGTTAGACTCTTCGATTTTGGCTGACGTATTGACGATTACGTCCGTTACGGTTGTCGCGCCGATTGCCACAATTCTTACTTTACCGCTAGGCTTGTCCACGATAATGCGAAGTAAAACCGAATCCTCGATGTGAACGGAATTTTCGCCGCCTCCATTTACATGGGTCGTGCCTTTTACTGTCACTTTTTTCAAAGTAACGTCTCCATCGCGTACCTCTTTGGCAATGGTCAGATCCCCGTTGATAATCGTGTTTTGAAGCGTAACGCCGTCCACGGCAATGACAACATTACCGTTGATTGTCTCTGTCTTATCGGTAGAACCGTACACGCCCGCTTTATCGAATACGGTGTCTGGCTTGTTTTGCAGACCTAGCGCTGCATTGATGGCAACGACTGCTTCCGCGCGCGTAATATCCGCTTTAGGACGCATGTTGCCCTTCGCGTCACCTTTGAATACGTTGTGCGCAGCCAAAGTCGCAATCGCGCTTTTGCTCCAAACCGCGATTTGACTCGCGTCCCTGAACTGTGAGACGTCTCCGCCAGCCGGCGTATCCAGATGAAGCGCCTTTGCAATCATAACAGCCGCTTCTTGGCGGGATGTATTTTGATTTGGATTTACTTTGTTGACGGTATCTTTCAAATAGTCAGCTTTAACTGCGATTGCAAATTCTTGATATGCCCAGTTGTCTTGGGTCAAGTCATTAAAGGATACTCTTGCGGATGCATCGCTTAGCTTCAACGCGCGATTCAGGAGAGCCACGAATTCGCTGCGTTTTACGGGAGCATTCGGTTTGAATGTTCCGTCAAGGTAACCTTTAATTAAGCCGGCATCTACCCATTTTCTCAAAGTGTCAGCTGCCCAATGCTTTTCTATATCCTGTGGCACTGCAGCGGACGCAGAGGATAGCATCGAGTTGAAAACAAGGTTCAGAACGAGTAAAACTATGACTAAATGCTTACTTCGTTTCATTCATTTTCCTCCTTATATTTCACGAGGCACATCATTAAGGTATTAAGACGTAATCATAGAACCTCGAATATAGGTGAATATTACCATGTAAAATGGGGGTGCTCCATGAAATTAATGTAAAATAATGAGGATTTAGATAAATTTAAGAGGGTGACGCTTCTTCCGACAGACAACCGCTTAAGGATAATAAAAGTAAGGTTCACTTACGATGAGCTATCATATTATACTTAATATAGATCGCAGGTGATTTCAAACCCAAACGGAAGAAGGGACAAGGATGAATCAAGAAAATACGGCAGCCATTCTGGTTCAAGTATTTCTCCCATTGGTTTTATGTTATCTATTGGTTTACAAGTACGTTGATATCCGCACGAAAAATACTCATTTTGTTTGCCCGGCATGCGCCAGTCGCTTTAAATTATCGAGATTATATTTTGCGTTCGCATTAAAAACTGGATTATTCAACGAACGAATAGTCACTTGTCCCGCTTGCGGATACAGAGGTAGGATGCCCATATTAAAGGATTAGCCGCCAAGTCTTATAGACTTAGTGGCTTTTTTTACACTTCTTCTCTCATCGTTAAACTAATAAATTGACGAGTAAATAGGGAATAAGGGTGGCGACGCCAATGCCGTATAATAAGTCCAACCAAATGACAGAGCCGTACGCGCAAATATAGATTAGACCGACGATGGGCGACACCAAAATTTTCAGTAACCAAGATGTTTCCCGGCTTTTGATGCTGCTCCAGATGTTCTGGGCATCGCCGGTGCTTGGAAAGGAATGCATGGCAATGGATACTCCTAACCAGATCAATACATAATCAATGAACGACGCATTCTCGAACTGAATGACGGGAATAGCCGAGGGTAGCGCAATTAAGGCACCTACGATTGTGTTAACAAAAAAGGGGCCAAGTCCTATCCATATTTGATGGGATGCTTTGCGAGGGTGCTCGTGTACGACGAAACCGGAAGGATTGCCGACACGGAAATAGCACACATCCAAGACGGCCGTTCGGAACAGTCTGCAGAAAAGCTGATGCGCGAATTCGTGCACGATCACGCCAGGGAAAGTAACGATGGAAATAAGAAATCCGGGAATAAAGAACAAGAGATCACCTCGCTTGATATTAACCGCGCCATGCCGTCGTACCGTCGAAGATCGAATTCAATTGATCTAAATCCTTCTGACCGTAATCTTCACGATCTCGCAGTAAGTTGACCAGTCGATCGCGTTCAGCCATATTCTGATTAAAATAATTGGCAAGCGCCAAGTTGGCGATCAGATTCCCGTCATCCGGATTCAGGTCATAGGCGGTTTGTGCGTCAGCTAAGCCTTGCTTGTCCAAGTGTTGCTTTAATTCGATTCTGCTTAATGCAAAATAAGCGCTATCGCTCTCGCTGTTACTGCCGAGAACGGACTGAACTTCATGGGTTGCTTTATCGTATTGCTTGGTTTCCCTGTAGGCTGCGGCCAACAATAAAGTAGCGGGCTCATAATCGGTTTCCGTCTCCCGTAACTTCAATACGATGGACTCGACCTCATTAAATTGTTTAGCATCGAATAAGCTATCCGCTAAATAGTATTGTCCCGACACGCTTTCAGGGTGCTTGTCTATGTATTCTCTCAGCTTCGTAATTCGAACGGCGAGATCCGACCCCATGAAAATTTCTTGAAGTTCTTTATCGGAATAGTAACGGCGCTCCATCTCGGAAACGACATTATTGATCAAGTTGGCCATACTTTCGCTCTCGGCGGTTTTACCGCCGATTTTACTAAGCGTTTCGGAGGCTTTGTCGAATTGTCCTGTTTGATAATAAGAAATGAATAACCGGGCTAGTATTTTCGTCGAATCGGGAAAACGATCCGTCGCTTGTTCGAATTCATGCACGGCCGTCCAGCTTTTGTGGCTGTCGTATGCCTGAACTCCCCTTTTGTAATGAACGCCTGCGCTCAGAGTGAACGGAAATTGAAACAGGGAATACAAAAGCAAGATTACGATGACAAGCGTTGTCCCCTTGATCCATAAGGGAACTTTACGTTTGGCGAGTTCGGTTCGGCATACATGGCACAATAATAATCTGTAGCCGTCTTCAACTTCTCTTTCCTCGCAGCGCTGACAAATCGTCTCTTCAAGATCATGGGCGGGAAGGGTCGTATTAAGAGCGATTTCATTGCTGCCGGAAGCTATCGTCTCCATTTGGGCCTTCAATCCTTTCTATTAGCGGACCGATTCGATTCTGAACTAAATACCCTCCCATGATTAAGAATCATTTCCAAATCTCATAATTCTACAAATTTCCACATATTCCTTCTCTAGAGAATCCGATAGGGGAACCTACCGCAAATAATAAAGAGCGATTATATAGTTGAAATGTATAGTTGAACTGTATATAATCTTATTAAGTTCAACTGTACAGTTCAACTGCATAGAGATGGGAGGCGAACGAATGAAGCACCAACTGCTGCCGTTGTCGGAAACGATGCACTATATTTTATTGGCGCTGAATGAGCCGCTTCACGGGTATGCCATTATGCAAACGGTTGAGCATATGAGCGGAGGGGCGGTAATTCTGGCGGCGGGAACGTTGTACGGAGCCGTCGATAATTTGAGCAAGCATGGCTGGATCGAGCCGGTGCCGGGTGAATCGGGACGCCGGAAAGTGTACCGGATCACGGATGAGGGGAAAGGAATACTGGCAATCGAACAGAGGCGTCTACAGCATCTGCTATCACTCTATGAAACGAGGGAGTACGATGAAAAAACTTAGGTTGTTCGCTAATCTACTAGCTGAGGAAAAGTGGCTAAACGACCGATTGGCCGAAGGATACGCTTGCGATAGGATAAGCCCGTTCGGCTCGTATACGTTCAAGCCGTCAGCCCGTAAAATGGTCATTCGTCTGGATTATCAGGATTATATGAGTGCGGAGAAGTTCGAAGAATATAAAGTGACCTATGCGGATTTCGGTTGGTCCCATCTGAAGGGCGGACGCTGGGGGAGCATACAGTATTGGCAAAAAAACGCGGATGGCCGCGACGAGATTTTTTCGGATGCCGGCTCGCAGGTTGCATATTATAAACGCCTTATGAATTACTCCCTGATGACGGCCTGCCTCTTTTTCATTTACACAATGATCATATTGAAGGGAAGTATCTTCCACGCCCTGTTCGATATCAAAGCAAGCTATTTAACCAACGGATTATGGGAGAGGGAAGGATCGAAATTCTGGAGGGCGTTTATATTCGAAACTCCGTTTGCGATGCTGCGCTTCTTGCCTCCCTGGATTTTCATGATCGCCTGCGCCATGTTCCTATTCAGCTGCGTCCAATACAATAATAAGAAGAAAAAGTACGTTTAAGGGGGACAAAGTATGAAGATTCGATTAGAAGGTATTACCGTGTTGGCGAGCGATGTATCTGTCTTGGCTGGTTTCTACCGCGAAGTCATTGGGTTTAAAACGGTGATCGAAGAGGATCATTATGTAGAATTCGAGAATAGCGGGATTCGTATGGCGATATGCTCCAAATCGTTAATGGCGGAAAATACAAACCAGCACCATTCGTTCATTGAAGAACGAAAGGGACAAGCATTCGAGCTTAACTTTGAATGCAATTCTCCGGAAGCTGTCTATGATCTGTTCAAGACATTCACCTCGAAGGGAGCTACGGCGATTTCTGAACCAAAGACCATGTCATGGGGGCATACGACTGGCTTTTTTGCCGATCCAGAGGGGAATATCCATTCCATTTTTGCGATCAACCCAAACCCGGTTGGATAGCACCGGGCAAGGAGCCGATGCTTGGCTAAACGGTAAGCATGCTTTCCAGCTTCGATTTTACGTCGGGCCATTCCGAGGCGATAAAGCTATAATAAGCCGTGTCTCTGATGTAGCCATCGTTCAATATTCGATGACATCGGTGTATTCCTTCCGGAACGGCACCAATTCGCTCCATCGCACTTAATGAACGGGAATTGCGGGAATCGGCTTTAAGCTGCACGCGGACCGTACCCAACGTTTCAAAACAATGCCGCAGCAGCAAATATTTGCACTCGGTGTTGACGCGAGTTCTCCATACTTCTCTGGCAAGAGCAGTCCATCCGATTTCCAACTGCCTATGAGGGATGGAAATGTCCGCAAATCTGGTCGTTCCTACTAGTCGGTCCGTCTCTATGTCGCGAATAACAAAAGGCATGGCAACTCCTCTGGCACGTTCCTCTAAAGCCGTCTCTACATACGTTTTCATATCGTTTATATTTCTCATGCCCGGGGGAGAATACGTCCAAATCTCCAGATCGTTCAGCGCATTGTATAGCGGGGCGATATGAAGAGCTTCCATGGGAACAAGGGCGATCCTAACTCCTTGCAAAATAACGGGTTCGACTCGCATCGACTATGTCTCCTTTTTTCTCCGATTTCTAGTGGTTAGTATTTAGGATACAAAGACAATTGACAACTGATAAGAGCCAATTTTCATCTTTAATAGTAGGCCAATTGCAGAACTGAGGACTTACGCAATATTTCTTTTACTTAAAATGTAAATATTAAGGTAAAGTTGATATCCATTACCAGTCATGTTATCCTATCCTAAATGAGGCATCTCGCAATGAAGCGGGGTGTCTTCATTGTTTATATCTGCATTTTACATTTAATGGGTGAGGCGGTGATGCTGTGTTTTCTGTCCTATTCCCCGCTAGAAGGGGACACGATTTGTGCAAGGTTGGACGCCGGAACGTACAAATTATGAGACGAGGAGAGAAAATCGATTATGGCTACCAAAACTAGAGGAAATGTATTGCTTCAACTTGAAGGGAAGGGTAGAGGAGAATGCCCGCTATGCGCTAGAACGGGAATAAAGCTGCTCTATGACGGGGTATTGGGTGACGGTACGCCAACGAAGGTATGTAAATACTGCCGACCCAAAAAACAATTGAAAAAGGCAAATTGATCCTTACAAAGATTCATCGGTCTTATTTGAAGGAGGATTTATTAATGGCTAAAGGACGTGCTTTGGATTTCGAGTATCGGGGAGCGAGTTTCGAGGGGGTAGGATCCGGTGAACCATAGTCGTGAAGATACGTTGGGCGATAATCTAAGAGAACAACTCTTATTTTTTGACGAGAATGGTACGGACATAATCAACACCTACCCGAATCTCGCGGATAGAATGCATTTGAATAAATTCATTGCGACGTATCGCCATCATATTGGACAATACCTCGAGAGATCCGGCAATAATGCCGAGGAAAAGTATGTCTGGATAGGTTCCAAGGTGACCATTCGGTATGAAGCCGAGGGAGACGAAGAGACGCTAACGATTGTGCTGCCTCATCAGGTAGATGTTGAGCTCGGACATATTTCTTTCTTGTCGCCGGTAGGTCAACACCTCCTTCTCTCGGAGAACGGCCATAGAATAGAGATCGACTCTCCGGCGGGGAAGTATTGGATAACCGTCGTGAATGTATCGGATTGAACTTTAGTAAGTTGAGGGGCTGCAACAGGTTATGATCAAGTAACCTGTTGCAGCCCTAGTTGGTTTTCCCATTCGAAAGCTCCTGTTGCATCTGGGCGATTTCAGGCATAAGCTGATTGAGGAAATCAATCGGCAGGGGGCAAAGTCATGCATTGGATTTCTATCGTCATCATCGGAATTGCCGCGAATATAGACAATTTAGGAATCGGAGTGACGTTTGGAGCGCGTTCAACCAGAGTACCGTTCTTTTCGAATCTATTTATCGCTTTATTTTCGATGGCGGCGACTTATTTGGCGATGACAGCCGGGAGTTATTTTTCTCACTTGTTTTCCGCGTTTTGGGGCAACTTGATCGGCGGACTCGTGATCGTCTTCCTCGGCATTTGGGGGATACGCTCCTCATCGATAAAAAATAAGCAACCGGCCGTAACTCCCGATCGCATAGCCGACAGAACCGATAAAGACGGAGATCACGTCATTTCATGGATCGAATCGATTTCATTAGGCTTTGCGTTATCCATCAACTGTATTGCGAGCAGTTTCGGCGCCGGCGCCAGCGGCGTTTCTCCAATCCTTTCGGCGATTTCGGTCGGTCTTTTCTCCTTATTATCCGTCGACTTTGGCATTAGACTCGGCGGCAAGATTACAAAATCGTGGCTCGGCAAGTATTCCGATTTGATGGGATGTATCCTCTTAATTGCAATCGGCTGTTATGAAATCATTTTTTAACTTTAGGGAATAAGCCCCGAATCCTTCAACCACTGCTCGGCAACGGCGCGGGCCTGCTGTCCTTCCAGATCCACTTTGCCGTTCAACACCGACATCGTTCGATCGTCGATTTTACCGGCCAGCAGGTTAAGGACTTCCTCCAATTCGGGATGCGCCTGCAGCGTTTCCATACGGATTATGGGCGCTGCATAGTAGGGCGGAAAGTAATTCTTATCGTCTTTAAGAACCTTGAGACCGAATGCTTCGATACGGCCGTCCGTGGAAAAAGCATCATTCACGTCGGTCGTCCCTTCTTTAACGGCGCTATAGGTCAGTCCCGGGTCCAGTCCTTTGGTTTCCTTGAATTTCATTCCATAGGCCTGTTGCAGGCCTCGGTATCCATCCGGGCGCTCCAGAAATTCATGCGTGGCGCCGAGTACGAAATTCGAAGATTTCCGCGTCAAATCCGTGAAGGTCTCGATACCCTCTTGCTCGGCGCGTTCTCTCTTCATGGCTAACGTATAGGTATTGTTGAAGCCGATCGGCCGAAGCCAGGTGACATTGAATTGTTGCTCATAGGCTTCCTTCACGCGCCTGTACGTTTCCTCCGGCTTGCCTCCAATCGGCTGTTCCTTCAGGACGGACGTCCAGCCCGTTCCCGTATATTCCGGATAAATGTCGATATATCCTTTAATCAGGGCATTATGAGTGACCTGGGATCCTCCAAGATAGGGCTTGCGGACAACTTGAAGGTCCGTCTTTGCTTCGATTAATGAGGCCATCATATGCGCCAAAATATCCTGCTCGGTAAAATTCTTGCCGCCGACCACGATTTTATCGGAACCGAATCGAACGTTATTCGCCACGATACCCGCCAATAAAGCGATGACTAAGATCGAACTGAATCCGATTTTCAATCCTCGGACAAGCTTGGAAGTTTTTTTGCGGCCCGACTGTATACCCTTGGGGGTCGCCGCCTTCTCCATCCATCCCAGCAAGAAGTCGAAGACGATCGCCAATAATGCCGCTGGAATCGTACCGGCCAGTATCAACTCGGTGTTGACCGTCGATATCCCCCGGAAAATCAAATCGCCCAGCCCGCCGGCCCCCACAAGCGATGCGAGCGTGGCGACGCCGATCAACATGACGGTCGCCGTTCGAATACCGGCCATAATCACGTTCAAAGCGAGCGGCAGCTCTACCTTCAGCATGACCTGCATGCTGGTCATGCCCATGCCGATCCCGGCTTCTTTGATCGGTTTCTCCACGTTCATGATGCCGGTATACGTGTTTCTTAGAATAGGCAGCAGAGCATAGACGGTTAGGGCGACGATAGCCGGAAACATTCCGATCCCGAGGTACGGAATCATGAACCCGAGCAAGGCTAAGCTGGGGATCGTTTGAAACAAGGACGTTACACCGATCACCGGGGCGGCCAGCTTAGGGAAACGGGTCAGCATCAGTCCGGTGGGAATCGATATCACGATCGCGATCAGAAGGGCGATGAACGAAAGCTGGATATGTTCCATTGTCGCATGGTAAATATCCTCTTTCCGATTCATCATCACATCCCAAAGATTCATATTTTACCTCCGTGTTAAATCTGCTTAAGCAGAGCATCGATCAGGCTGGAATTGGTGACAAGTCCGGCAAGTACGCCGTTAGGATGGATCACGGGCAAGCTATACAAGCCGTGATTCCTCATTAGTTCAACGGCGTCGTTCACTCCCGTTCCAGTCTGAACGGTCGGGATATCGGATTTCATAATGTCCTGAAGGGACAAATCTTCATTGCGGTACTGTTCCTCCAGCATCTCTTTGGTCACGATGCCCTTGAGTATTCGGTTCTTATCGGTAACGAGTAAGCTGGTTACCCTGAACTGCTTCATCAGCTTCGCCCCGTGAGCCAGCCCCCTTGTCAACGAGGAGGTTATCGGATTGGCCACCATTACATCGTCTACCGTCAACTGCTCTGATTCGTTCAACCGGTTGCCTCCGATAAACGTGCGTACGAAATCGTTCATGGGGCGGCGCAAGATGTGGTCGGGGGTGTCAGCTTGGACGATTTCTCCGCTTTTCATCAACACGATGCGGTCGGCGATTTTCAGGGCTTCATCCATATCGTGCGAGACGAAGACGATCGTCTTCTTCACTTCCTCTTGCAGACGAATCAATTCGTCTTGCAGCTGTTCTCGGCTGATCGGATCCAGCGCGCTGAACGGCTCGTCCATCAGGATGATCGACGGCTCCGCGGCGAGCGCGCGTATGACTCCGATTCTCTGTTGCTGGCCTCCGCTCAATTCCGCGGGATATCGGTCCCGGTATTGGCTCGGGTCCAGCCCCACCATTTCCATCAGCTCATCGATTCTTCGTTCGTAAGAGTTTTTGTCCATTCCTTTCAGTTTAGGCACGACCGCGACGTTTTCTTTAATCGTCATGTGCGGGAACAAACCGATATGTTGAATGACATAACCGATGTTTCTGCGCAGCTCGACCGGATTAATGCGGGAAATGTCCTTCCCTTCGATCAGAATTTGACCGGAGCTCGGTTCGACCAGACGATTGATCATTTTCATTGTCGTCGTTTTACCGCAGCCGCTCGGCCCGATCAGGGTAATCAGTTCCCCGGCCTTAATCTCCAGATCGATACCTTTAAGCGCGGTTGATCCATCTTGGTATCGTTTCGTTACGTTTATGAACTTTATCAATCCGGCACCTCGCAATATTCAGTGTAGAACTTGGTTGCTTTTTTATTTATTCCCAATTGGGTGATTCCTACGCTTTCGGACGACTTGTCGGGTGGAAGTCTCCAAACGTTTTCTCTTTTTTTGTAAAAATGTCATGTGACAAAAGGGATGACAACACGCACTATCCCTAGGAAGATTGAGAGACTATACTAAAAGAGATTTGCTTCATTTTGAGGCAGATGAAATCATACTTGGAGGCTTACGAAATTGTCGAAAATATCAAAACGAACTCTTTCAGTCGCACTAGTTTTAAGCTTATTTCTAAGTCTATTTCCGCAAATGACATTCGCAAGCCCGGCAAGCTCGTCTAATGATAAGGATTTCCTTTCTTTTTCCGTAGAAGGGAATCTCGGCATCATCGATAAGGATAATCATACGATAAGCGTCGTCGTTCCTTTCCGTTCGGCCGTCACTAATATGCTGGAAATCTTTACGGTTTCCGACGGCGCAACGGTTCAGAACCATACGAGTTACGCGACGCGTACGAACTATTCGGGTCCTGTCCACTTAACGGTCATTGCCGAGGATGGCAGTGCTCAAGTTTATACGGTGACGGTAACCATCGGACCAAGCAACATAAAGTCCATTCGTACATTTAACTTATCGAGCCCGGCATCGACGGGTTTCATTGACGACGAAGCGTTTGCGATCTTCCTAACCGTTCCGCAAGGTACGGACGTCACCGCGTTGCAGCCTACCTTTACGACGGATGACGGCGGAGCCCAAGTGCTGGTTAATGGGGTCGTTCAAACCAGCGGCGGCAGTCCCCAAAATTTTACGCATCCATTGACGTATACGGTTAAAGCATTGGATGGCAGCACAAGAAACTATACGGTTACCGTTACGATTCAACGAGTGCTTAGCACGGCCAAAGAATTCACATCTTTCGGCTTGGCTTCGCTATCTTCCGTAGGGATTATCGACGAGTCGAATTATACGATAGCTCTTACGGTTCCCTTCGGCACTAACCGGGCGGCATTGGTGCCTTCGTTTGTGTCCACGGGGACAAGAGTCCTCCTTAACGGAGCGCAGCAAGTTAGCGGAGAAGGCGTCGTTAATTTTACATCGCCTGTTAACTACGTGGTTTACGATGAAGCCGGCGGCATTCAAATCTATACGGTTACCGTAACAGTAGCGGCTGCAGGTGCGAGCGCAACCAAAGAGATGCTGACTTTCAGCATTGCAGGAGTAGAGGGAATCGTAGATGAGACAGCGCATACGGTAGTGGTTACGCTGCCTAACGGTACTTCCCGTACTCATCTAAAAGCAACTTTCACGACAAGCGGCGCGTCCGTAAGAATCGGCAGCAGCGTCCAAACTTCCGGAAGCACGTCAAACGATTTT
Organism: Cohnella endophytica; assembly: GCF_003628305.1. GTDB lineage: Bacteria > Bacillota > Bacilli > Paenibacillales > Paenibacillaceae > Cohnella > Cohnella endophytica. The sequence goes on from NZ_RBZM01000010.1 coordinate 83,161, forward strand.
ACAAGCACGCAAACGTACACGGTATTCGCAGAGAACGGTTTGATGCAAAATTATGCGGTGACGGTGGTGTTGGACAATCAACTCAAGTCCTACAACCTGATTTCGCCAATTGAGGCGACGGGCGTGATCGATCCTGTCCATCATACGATCTCCTTCGATATTCCCTACGGAACGGATTTAAGCATCACAATGGCTGAATTCGAGACAACGGGAGATCGTCTTGTCATCAATGGCGACATTCAAGAATCCGGCGTCACCGAGAATGATCTCAGATTAGCCCCGATCATCTATACGGTAGATTCCGATAATTCGGGTATCCCTTATACGCTGATCCTAAATAGGGGGTTGAATCCGGCGAAGGAGCTTACTTCTTTCTCGTTCGCGAATCCGCAAACAATCGGAGCCGTGGATCAGAGTCATCATACCGTAGCGATTACGGTACCTTTCGGAACCGACTTAACTCAATTAACGCCTTCCTTTACGAGTACGGGCAAGGAAGTCAGGGTCGGGGTTCAGGAACAAGCTAGCGGCGTTACGACGCAAGACTTCACGAACCCTGTAACGTACTCGGTATACGCCGAAGACGGTTTAAGTCAAGATTACGTAGTGACCGTCGCGGTAGCGGGTCGACCGTCTTCCGGAGATGATCATCCGTCCCCGACCCCGACCACGCCAACCGAGCCGGAGACTTCTTCGCCGGCTACCGTTTACTCGCCTGCGATTGATCAAACGAAGTTAGAAGCGTACTTGAAGAGCAAAGTCGAACAAGCCCCGGCGAGCCCGGTTAGCGGCGCATTTTCTGATATTAACCAGCATTGGAGCAAATCAAACATCGATCTTTTCGTCACGTTGGGTTTTATTACGGGTTATCAAGACGGAACATTCCGTCCGAACGCTCCGATTACGCGTGCGGAGTTCGCCGCATTGATCGCTCGGATATTCCCTATCGAGACGTCGAGCAGCTCGCGGAGCTTCAAAGACGTGAAGGAAGAGTACTGGGCGAGCCAAGCGATTAGGACGCTGGCTTCCAACGCCATTCTATCGGGTTATGCAGACGGTTCGTTCAGACCGAATCAGGCCATTTCCCGTGCCGAGATCATCGCGATTATAAGCCGCTTGGTAGATTTCAATGCCGTAGAAAAGCATGAGCCGGCGTCCTTCAACGACGTTGCCGGTACTTGGAACGCGGATGTGATTCGCGCGGCTGCTGCTGCGGGGATCGTCGAGGGGCGTGCCGCGGGCACGTTTGCGCCGAATGAGTCTTCGACAAGAGCGGAAGCTTTGAGTATTCTCCTGCGCGTTCTAAATTTAAGTCCTGAGATTAAAACATTGCTCGACCAGCTTAAAGCTTAGTAAGGCGATATAGTAAAAAAAGGCGATCGCGGGAAATCCCGCGGTCGCCTTTGTCTGTCTCACGTAACCGGATATCCGGTTACCCTTCTAACAAAGCTGCATTACCAGTTGTTGCCGGACACTCTCGTGACCGTAAAGTTCGGGTTCTTGCTCTCGCCATAAATGGCTTGAACGCCCGGGTTATTGATTTTCACGTTCGTAAAGCTTGCTCCGCCGTAAACCGGTCCTTGCCCTTGTTCCGCGCTGGCTACGAGTTTGATTCCGTAGCGCGTCGGGTTGTTGATGTTAACGTTCTGGATACGAACGTTCTGCATCGGCAAGTTTTCCGGCGATTTGGATTGGAACATCAAACCGAAGTATACCGAATTATTAATATCGACGTTTTTAACCAAAATATTTTTGAAGACTCGATCTCCTCCGAAGAACCAGATGGCTCCGAAGTTCTGGTAATCGTTGATCTTGTCGTCCGCGCCGACGCTGGTCCAGAAGTCTCCGCCGGTCCGGTCGAGCGTAATGCCGTCGAATACCGTATCCACGTCGCCGAAGCCCAAAGTGTTGTAACCGAAGCTCAAGCTGCTGATCGTAAGGCCCGGGTACGTCAACGTATCTGCGGCGTAGAGGTTCTGGAAGGTATTGCCCGAACCGCCATAGGCTGCAAAAGCAGCAGCGCGTCTTACGGCAACCGCCGTAAGGTTGGTGAACTGGTTGCCTACGTTGTACGAACCGCCGGCATCGATTGCGCTGAATTCGGCGAAGGAATCGTCGCCGGTTGCTCTTGCGTAGTTGTTATCGATGATGTTGTTGTTGGAACCGTTGGTCATGTTGATTCCGTCTGCGAACATGTTTTTAATCCGGTTGTTCTTGAACGTATTGTTGGAAGCACCGACTCCCCAATACAGACAGATGAAGTGCTCCGCCCAGATGTTCTGGATCGTGACATTCTGCATGCCGTTTCCGTCGATGAATTTGCCCGGACCGTCCACGCGATACTGATAGTTACCCCACGCGGACAAGTCTTTAATGGTCGAGCCGTTCGCGGTAGAAGCGATATTAAAGCCGACGTCCGTGTTGGATTGGTCTTGCGGAGCCGTCAGCTTCGTGTACCATGGACCTGCGCCGATGATTTCGGTCGCGCGGCCGTAGATGAAGATTTTGCTATTGATCGTCCACGTGCCGGCAGGAATGAAAATCCCTTTCTTGGTGTTATCCTGCCTGAATTCGGTCAGCGCTTGATCGATGGATTTGGTCGCCGAAACCTGAACGTATTTGCTCGGATCGGGGTTGGAAGCCGCAGGAGCGACATTCTCCGTCTCGATCATGTCTACGTAAATCCATGGGACGTCGCCGGCGTCTTTCTGGATTTTGATCTTCGTTCCCGCCGGATAGACCTGGTCAAGCATCAGCTGGGAGTCTTCGTAGAGCCAGTAAGCTTTCGAACCGGAATTGTCGTAACCGAGTCGACCAAGCGTAGAAGGCGTTGCATACACGTAAGAGAACTTGGAGGTAACGTTGAATTTACCTTTGCTGACTCCGTCGGCATAGATACTGACGGTTCCCGTCGTATTCTCAGCCACGGCGTTACGCAGGACGAACGCGTTGGCCGGAGAGGTCAGCGTAAACTCGACGTATTTCCCTGTCGCATCCAAGTAAACCGCGGAACGTCCGGAAGCTTCGCCGGCAAAGTCGCCTGGCGTGAAGTTAGGAACCAACCGGGTTCCGTTCGTCGCATTGGATGGCAGCTCCGCTTCGATAACGTTGAAAGGCATGTTAGCGCCCCGACCGGAGTAGAGACTTGTCGTGCTTGTGTTGTTGGCTTGCTTGATGGCGACTTCGTTGGCATCGACCGCAACGGTCGTCGTGACCGTATAGCTGCCGTTGACGGCCGTCCAAGTTCCCATGTTCACGTTGACGAATTGTCCCGCCGCTAAAGCGCCGTTATAGGAACCATTCAGGGTTTGAACGGTTGCACCTGCAGAGTTCTTGATGACCATGGTGATGGCATGTGCGCCGCTTGCGGAAGCAATATTACCTTGGTTACCTAGGTTTGCCGTAAAGGTAACGGTATTGCCGGCGCTTGGATTACTTGGGTTCCAGGCCGCCGTTGCGACCAAATCGGAGCTCGGCACGGGAGCAACGACTAGAGACGAAGGATTCGTATAGGCATTGTTCGCTTTGTTCTGCTCGATAATCGCGTTATTCTCGTCAACCTTGGAGCTGACGGTGTAAGTCGCTGCATTTTGGGTACCGACATTCAAAGATACCGTAGTCTGTTGACCAGCCGTAAGCGCGCCTACCGGAGCCGAGCCAGCCAACTGGTTGTTCAGATAAAAGTTTACCGTAGTGGCGGGAGAACTGGCATTCCCGATGTTCGATACGACTGCGTTAAGGGTAATCGGGTTCGACTCGAGCGGGGATGTCGGTGTCCAGGACATGCCCGTAATCGTTAAGTCGGGGTTCGGTGCAGGATTACCGTATACTTGGAACTCGGCGATTTGACCGCCGGGAGCCCCGGAGTTGGCCGTGATGTTCAATTGCAGACGTTTCACTGTCGCCGTAACCGGAATCGTGACGGTGTTGCCGGTAGCCGGATTAAATGTATACGTCTGCGCCGATACCAGATTGCTGAACGTCGTCGTGTTCTGGTCGTGGCCGAGCACTTGGATCGTTTGGGTCCGCGTAGACCAAGCCGCAGCAGGGTTCAATTTCAGCACGATGGACGTGATGTTCTGATTGGCTAATAGGTCGAGTGTCAGTTGGCTCGGAAAGCCGCCGCCTTCCCAGTACGTGTTAACGTCGTTATCGTTGGCGTTCGTAGCTACGAACGTAAACGTGGAAGAATTTGCTGTAATCGGCTTGCCTAGAGCAATATTCCCGCCCGGTGGCGGTGTTGGAGTAGGCGTTGGTGTTGGTGTTGGTGTTGGTGTTGGTGTTGGTGTTGGAGTAGGAGTAGGAGTAGGAGTAGGCGTTGGTGTAGGCGTCGGCGTCGGAGTAGGTGTGGCTGAAGTTGGATCTAACGTAATCTGGTCAAGGTTGACGTTGGCGGTATCGCCCGCGTCGTATTTGTACGCGATCGTGTTATTGCCGGCATTCAGGGTAATGGTCTCTACCTTAGTCCCCCAAGTATCCCAGTTCGCCAAGTTGGGCAACGAGGATTGACGAATTTTGGTTCCGTTGACGTAGAGGCTTATCGTCTGCGTGCTGCCGTTCGCGTTGCCGTACTTCAGCGTCGCGTTGTAATTTCCTGCGGACGCTACGTTAACCGTAAAGGTCGTCGTCGCGCCTTGCGTCCAGTATCCGTCAACGAAACCGGTTCCGGAGTAGCCCGTATGGTCCGTATTCACTTTCGCTCCGCCGGTCAGCGCTGCCGATTCGGCTTGGTAGACGTTCGAAGGCGTAGGCGTCGGAGTTGGAGTAGGACCGCTGGCGCCGTAGATTTCGAACTCGGACAATTGCCCTGCCGGCCAGCCCGTATTCGCGGTGAAGTTCAGGCGGACGTAACGCGTGCTTGCCGCCGTGAAATTGATCGTGACCGAGTTGTTCGCAACCGAAGGGTTGAAAACATAACCGGCGGAGCCTACGAGGTTCGTGAAAGTCGAGCCGTTCGTGCTGCCTTGAACGGTCAGCGTCTGCGTACGCGTTCCCCATCCCGCAGGAAGCTTTAGCACGACCTGATCGATGCTCGTATTCGCGCCGAGATCGATCTGAACCCATTGCGGGAACGCGTTGTTCGTGCTTTCCCAATACGTGGCTTGATTGCCGTCGTTCACGTTGGTCGGCGTGTAGACGTCGGCTTGGCCGCTCGCCGATACGGTTTTGCCTAGTGCGAGGTTAGAACCGCCTGCGGCCGATGACGTGGAAGGATAAAGTGTAAGCTGCGAGAGCAGGACAACGAATGCCAGAAACAAAATAACGACGGGGTTTCTTTTTAGCGATTCGTTCATCGATAACATAAACAACCTCCTGGTATGAAGTTTTTTTATTCGATAATGCGCTTTCATTTTACTAAGGCCGTAAGCCGTTTTTTATTACCTCCTTTACTGTGCAATTTCGAGAGACTCATCCGGTATGAAACTACCATGAGGTTATATTACGGTCTGGCGAACTTAGCATAAATCAGTTGTATCTCTTGCTGAAGATGCATTCCTACGCTAATCGTGTGTAATTTTATTGCAAAAGGTGTTGATCGCCCGATCGACAACCGCCTGGAACCATAGACGCAATTCGAAACCCGATCCATTTATTGACATCGTGTGTTTTTCTATGTGTTTAAGGTTTAATTTGATTTTTAAGTAGGTCGTTTCCTTAACATTTGGTATAATATCTAATAGGAACTGGCGTTCCCTTCGGGTAGAAGAAGATATTTCTTAGAAAGAAGGAATGGTTTTGCCTCGTCTGCTTTATACCGCATTGATCTTATTGAGTCTCATCTGGGGAGGCTCCTTTTTCTTTATTAAGCAACTGCTGCAGGATTTCGGTCCATGGACCATTGCCTTTCTCAGATCTAGTTTCGGCTTAGTTACGATAGCGACGATCATGCTTATTTTGCGAAAGCCCTTTGAAATCGGGAAAATCCCGTGGATCCCCATGGCGGTTATGGCCTTATTCAATACGGCGATTCCTTGGGCGATCATCGGATTTAGCGAGACGAGATTAACGAGCGGCATGGCATCCATCTTAAATGCGACGACGCCGCTGTGGACGATCGTCGTGGGTGCGCTTTTTTTCAAAGCAGTCACGAATCGGAAACAATGGTTCGGTATGGGAATTGCCTTTATCGGACTGATTATTTTACTAGGAATAAATAAAGATTCGATTATCTCGGTCGATTTGTTAGGTTTTGCTTGCATGATTACGGCCACGCTGTGTTATGCGATCGGCTCGCAATTGTCCAAACGGCTCAAGGGAGTATCGATGTATCAAATCACATTCGGCACATTGCTCTGCGCGATGCTGGGGAGCGGAAGCATGGCATTTACGTTCGAACGAGTCTCGTTGCCGCACATCGCATCGGGCACGAACATCGCGATGTTGATTGGATTAGGCGTATTCGGATCGGGCATCGCCTACATTCTCTTTTATTATATGATCCAGAAGGGGAGTCCCGAATTCGCTACGATGGTTACTTATCTTGTGCCGGCAAGCGCGATTATTTGGGGCAGCACGCTGCTGAACGAGCCGATCCATTGGAATTTATTGACGGGGCTAGCATTCATTCTGGGGGGAGTCTTCTTAGCGAATCATAGAAGGAAGACGGCGAAACAATGAGTTATAGCAGTGCTCAAGCTTTCTATCCAATTCCATCGGAATGAGGTTGTTTTCATGCGACAGGATCAACTGTATTCCATCGGTCAAGCTTCGAAAATATGCAATTTGAGCATTCAGACGCTTCGCTTCTACGATAAGATCGGTTTGGTCCATCCGAGTGAAACGGATAAGCACTCCGGTTACCGGTATTATTCGAATCTTGATCTCCTGCATATCAAAATCGTTCAAGGCTTGAAATCGCTGAATTTCAAGCTAGAAGAAATCAGCCATACGTTAAAAAGCGAGAAGTTAGACCGCATCATGGCAATGATGAAAACGAAGCACGAGGAAACTTTGCAGGAGGTTCGAAGGCTGGAGAAGGTCGCGACGGCTATCGAACAAAGAATGGCGCAAGTAAATTTTCTTCAAGCCTTGGGCGGTGAGTTTAAGGAGCTTGATATCCTGGTGGAAATGAAACATTATCCGGATCGCCATGTCGCTTTCGATCGGGGGCGCTATGCTTGCGGAATGGAACCTTCTGTCGTGCGGTTTACCGAGCTTTTTCATAAGGTAGAAGAAAACGGTCTGACGCCTAACGGTTATATCATGACTGTGTACCATGAGAATATTATGATCTTCGATCGCCAAGACTCCGATATCGAAGTCTGCATCCCCGTCGATAGCAGGGGGACGACAGCGGATTTCACGCGAACCATCGCCGGCGGAGAATATATTACCGCTCTCTACTGTGGCGTACCGAATGAAGAATCCTGCAAACGGATCTACGGGAAGCTGCTCGAATGGATGAAGACTAACGGCTACGAAGAGAGCGGCCCCGCAATAGAGCAATACTTGGTGGATATGACGCAGATGGGCAAGCCGGAAGAGTTTATCGTGGAGCTGCAAGTTCCCGTAATTAAAGGGTTGACTCTATAGTTGCTATAGGGTTTATTGTGTTCTCATCCGAACAATTCGAGGGGGAGAATAGCAATGAATCTGATATTGGGAACAGGTCCATTAGCGATGTCGGTCATGAAGGAGCTCGTAAAAAACGGCGAACAGGTGAAAATGGTCAGTAGCAGCGGGAAGGCCGCGGTGCATCGGGGGGTACTGCTGGAAAAAGCGGACCTTATGGACGGAGCCCAAGCGGCTAGGGTAATGAAGGATGTCCGGATCGTTTATCACTGTGCACAGCCAGCCTATCACAAATGGGAAAACCTTTTTGCTCGCATGCAGAACAATATTGTAGAAGGTGCTTTGGCTGCGGAAGCCAAACTGGTGGTCGCGGAAAATTTATATATGTACGGCTTCGTAAAAGGGAGCATTCATGAGCAACTGCCGGATGCCCCGATTTCCAAAAAAGGCAAGATCAGGGCGGAGTTGTCGCAACGGTTAAAGCAGCTTCATCGAGACGGGGTATTACAGGTAGCGATAGGAAGAGGATCCGATTTTTTCGGTCCCACCGTACGCAATTCTTCCGTGGGAGGTCGATTTTTCCAGCCGATCGCGGAGGGGAAACCTTGCTCCGTGCTTGGGAATCCGGACAAAAAGCATACGTATACCTTTATCGACGATTTCGGCAAGGCGCTTGTAACGCTGGGAAATCATGAGGACGCCTTCGGTCAAGTCTGGCATGTCCCGAATGCGGATACCGTTACTCCCCGACAGTTTGCCGAAATGGCTTATCGGATTGTCGGCAAACCGGTGAAGGTGAAGTCGATGGGCAAGAGTATGCTCCGATTGGGAGGGTTGTTTATTCCCGAGGCGCGCGAGAGCGTTGAAATGATGTACCAATTCGACAACGATTTTATCGTCGATAGCCGTAAATTCAGCGAGCGATTCGGCGTGACGGCAACGCCGATGGAGCAAGCTCTCGCCCAAACGCTGGAAGGGTATCTCGCGGCTCGCAAAATGAAATTCTCCTCATAAACGTTTACAGCCGCTACCGATTCCGATACCTTGAGAAAAGAAGAATTCGTCGAGGGGTGTCCAAATCGAAGTGGGAACAAACATGAAGAAGAGGATAAACAAGCTTACACTCCTAGCGATAGGGGCTCTGCTCTTATTAACAACGGCCCTGCCTTTAACGGCGAATGCCGCACAGGAGAAGCCGATTGCAAAGGTACAAGCAACGATTAAGTTGGATGGAAAAGATATAAAAACGGATTCCGTCAGAGAGATTGCGGGAAGAATGTATTTGCCTGTCGCGCAATTGTCCATGATGTTCGGAGCGCAGGTCAATTGGAATCAAGACAATGAAGAAGCGACGATTACTACCGTGTATGGAGATCGTATCCTATTAGGTAACGGAGTACCTGTCGTATACTTCAACGGCGCTCGTTACATAATGGACGCTGCTCCCTTTACGTCGGATGGGCGTATGTATATTCCTTTGCGCGATGGAGCGGAGATGCTGCACGCGAAAGTAAGCTGGAACGACGAAGAGCAGATCGTATCGCTTGAATCGGTTCCGCTGTCCGTCGCAACGGAGCAATTCGGTCTAACCGAGATCGTCAAGCAGGCAGGCGTTAGCCAGGCTAATCTATTGAAACGCAACGGACTGAACCCGGAAGACGGCGTCGAGGCGGGAGCGAAGCTACGAGTCGTCATGCCGTCCATTCTAAGCCACGAGGCAAAGCCGTTTACGGAAGCGGAGTGGCTATTGCTGGCCAAGATTACGCAGGTTGAAGTCGGCGACGAGTCCTATGAAAGCCAGTTGGCGGTAGCGAATGTCATACTGAATCGGGTCAAAGATTCGCGGTTTCCGGACACGGTTCGGGACGTCGTCTATTCCGGCAAGCAGTTTCCGCCCGCCCATAACGGATTATTGGATAAAAGCGTGCCGAAAGCCAACGCGTTGCGCGCTGCCAAGGATGCGCTGAACGGCAAGAACAATGTCGGGGATGCCGTGTATTTCTTCAATCCCAGGGTAACGAAGGGCAAGTTCTGGTCCAGTCTGACGGTGATCGATACGATCGGGTCTCATCGTTATGCCAAGTAGGATCAGATAGAATGGGAACAAAATCGAAAAGCCTCCAAAACCACTATTAAAGTGGGGTTGGAGGCTTTTTTTATGAGGGCAGTCTCTTCGAATCCGTTAAACATGTAGGACATCCTCGCTTGAGAGAACGCGATTGCGCCCGGCCATCTTGGCTTGGTACATCGCTTGATCCGCGCGCTCGATCAGGGAGCGAGTATTCGCGCCTTCCTGAGGCACGATGGCGGAAACGCCTAGGCTAACGGTTACAAAGGGGCTTGCGTCGGAGAATGCATGAGGCAAGCGCAACGTTTCGACCTCTTGTCTCATCCGTTCGGCGATATGCACGGCATCGGACAGCGCAGTATCCGGCAGCAGAGCGACGAATTCTTCTCCGCCGTAACGGGCCACAAGATCGCTTGGCCGATTGACGGCGCGGCTGAGCGCCTTCGCGACTTCCCGGAGGCAATGGTCGCCTTCCATATGACCGTAGTTGTCGTTATATTTCTTGAATTGATCGACGTCCAGCAGGATGAGGGAAAGCGGGAGCCCGTTCGAACTATCGAAATGGCGGCGCTTTAACAGCTCGAATTCCTTGTCGAGCGTCCGATCGAAGCAGCGGCGGTTCGCGACGAGCGTCAGCCCGTCCGTGTCGCTCGCCTGCTGGAGCCGGACAACGAACTGTTCGAGCTTCTCGTTGGACTCCAGCAGCTCGATTTCCTTGGCTTTGCGCTGCTCGATTTCCTCGTCCAGCTTCGCCTTGATGGCTTCCAGCTCTTTGCGTTTCAAGTGCAGCTCCAGGAACACCTTGACCTTGCTGAGCAGAATATCCGGATCGACGGGCTTAAGCAAATAGTCTACGGCCCCCGACAAGTAACCTCTGAACACGCTGCGGTCTTCCTTGTTAATCGCCGTGACGAAGATGATCGGGATGCGGCATGTCGCTTCGTTGCCCCGAAGAAGCTCGGCGACTTCGAAACCATCCATGTCCGGCATGTTGACGTCTAGCAAGATGAGCGCGAAATCGTTCCGAAGCGTCAATGACAACGCCTCGTTGCCCGAACGCCCCGTATACACCTCGCAATCCAACTGCTTCAGGATCGTCTCCATCGCGAACAAATTTTCCGCGCGATCGTCCACGACCAACACTTTTGCTGTTATTTTGTCTTGCGGCTCCATGAAGCTCATCGTTCTCCTCCATATGCGAATCTGCGATAGATTTTCCAAGGCGCGGATACGGCCTCGTACTGGTCGGCAAGCGGCGTGAAATCGAGCGTCTCCTTGCTGCCTAGGCACAGGAAGCCGCGATTGACGAGGCTTTCGTCGAAAAGTCGCAGCACTTGGACCTGCAGCTCGCGATTAAAGTAAATGAGCACGTTGCGGCATACGATCAAGTGCATCTCTCCGAAAGCATGGTCGGTGACCAAGTTATGGCTCGCGAACACGATATTTTTCTTCAAATCCTCGTTCAGCTTGGCCATGCCGTACTTGGCGTGATAATAATCGGAGAAGGAACGAGTCCCTCCCCCCGCGTGGTAGTTTTCCGTGAACGTACCGATGTTCTCGATCGGATAGATGCCTTGCTGCGCAATCTGCAACGAGCGTTGGTTAATATCGGTCGCGTAGATTTGCACGCGGTCGTAGAAGCCTTCTTCTTGCAGCAGGATCGCCATCGCATAGGCTTCTTCTCCCGTCGCGCAGCCCGCATGCCAGATCTTGACGAAAGGGTAGGTCTTAAGCAGCGGGACGACCTTACTCCGCAATTCCGCGAATAACGGCGGATCCCTGAACATCTCCGTCACCGTCACCGAGATATCCATCAGCAGTTCATTCGCGAAGGTCTCGTCGTGCAGCGCCAGCGGGATGAGCTCCGACAAGTGGGCGACTCCCGCTTTTTTCATAATGTAATCCAACCGTCTCTTTAAAGATTCGGGCGCGTATTGGCGAAAATCGTAACCGTACTTCTGCGCGATAGCCTCCAGCAGCAATTCTAGCTCCAGCTTTCTGGTCCGGTTGTCGTTCATCGGTCGCTGGATAGCCAGACGCGCAGGAGCGAGAGGAGCCTGTCCACGTCCAATGGCTTGGTCATATAGTCGTTCGCGCCGCTTTCGATGCATTTCTCCCGGTCTCCGATCATCGCCTTGGCAGTTAGAGCAATGATCGGGAGAGACTCGTATTTCCCGTTCGAGCGGATCTCGCGCATGGCCTCGTAACCGTCCATCACCGGCATCATCATGTCCATGAGCACGAGCTCGATGTCGTCGTCGGCTTGCAGCTTCTCGATCGCGAGCTTGCCGTTGTCGGCCATGATGACGTCGAGGCCCTGTTGTTTCAGGACTTTGGAAAGAGCGAACGTATTGCGCAGATCGTCGTCCACGAGAAGTATTTTGCGGCCTTGCAACGTGTTATCCGTATCATGAACGCGACGGATCATCGTTCTATCGCCCTCGAGCTTAGTCGTCTTGCCTCCCACGCTATGCAAGAAGAGCATTACTTCGTCCAGCAGCCGTTCGGGGGAATTTTCTCCTTTAATGACGATGCTATCCGTAAAACGGTTCAGATCTTTGTATTCTTCCTGCGAAAGCTCGCGACCGGTGTAGATGACGACGGGCGGAATGCGGCCTTCCTCCGATGCGCGCTCCAGCCATTCGAAGCCGGTGCCGTCCGGCAAGCCGAGATCGAGAATGACGCAGTCGAACGTTCTCTCGCGGAGCGCATCCATACCTTCGCTCACGCTGCCGGCATCATGCATCTCGATATCCTTGGACCTCATCAACTCGCGGATCGCCTTGCGGTTTCCTTCATCGTCTTCTATGACCAGCACTTGCCGGATTCGACCCGGCCGCATCGCGTCATCGATTTCCGCGAAAATCGCTTCAAGCGCCTCTGCCCCCGGAGAGGTCAGGAAACCGACGGCCCCCTTCTCGAGAGAAGCGGCGACCTCGTCCTTGCCCGTAATCAGGTGAGTCGGAACGTTCTTCGTCTTCGTGCTGTCTTTCAGAAGTCGCAGCAGCTCTTGCCCATCCATGTCAGGAAGCCACGGGTTAAGCACGATCGCGTCGGGTACGTTCCGCTTGGCAAGTTGCAGCGCTTCCGTTCCATTAGGGGCGATGAGCGTCTCGAAGCCTCGAACCTCCGCCATCCTGCGAAGGACGCCGGCGAATTCCGGATCGCTTTCGACGACCAAGAGAGACCGGCTGCGTTCACCCGAGCGGGGAATCGGTTTTTCGGCCGTAGCGCGGACTTGTTCCTTCGCTGGCTCTACCCTCGTTCGGGAAGCTTGTCCCGTTAGCTGCGACGATTCCGTCTCGGTCTTCAAAGCCGCCTCTGGTAATTCCAGCGGGAGGATTAGGGTAAAGCAGCTACCCTCGCCTTCGCGGCTCTCAAGATGAATTTCTCCGCGAAGCAAGCTCGCCAACTCGCGTGAAATCGTAAGGCCGAGTCCCGTACCGCCGTATTTGCGGCTCGTGGACCCGTCGGCTTGCTGGAACGAACGGAATATTTCCTCCTGCTTGTGCGACGGTATTCCGATGCCCGTGTCGCGCACTTTGAAGGCGATCGAGTTATCTCTCGTAAGATCGCTGTCCGTGAAACGAATATCCGGAGCCGGCCTTTCGATGCTAACGTATACGGTTCCTTCGGAGGTGAACTTGAAAGCATTGGATAACAGGTTTTTTAAGATTTGTTCCGTCCTTTGCGCATCCGTGAAGAGAGCCTCCGGCAAATCCGCCGCTTTCGCGCATTCGAACTTGATTCCCTTTTCGCTGGCTACGGGTTTAAATTGATATTGCAGATTGCGAAGGAAGTCGTCAATCGGTATACGTTCCGGGTTAAGTTGCATCTTGCCGGCCTCTACCTTGGATAGGTCGAGAATATCGTTAATGAGTCTTAATAAATCCTGTCCGCCGCCGTGAATGATTTTGGCCGATTCGATCTGGTCTTCCGTCAAGTTGCCCTCGCCGTTATCCGCCAGAGACTTCGACAGGATCAACAGGCTATTGAGCGGAGTCCGAAGCTCATGCGACATATTCGCCAGAAACTCCGACTTGTACTTGCTGGATAGCGCCAGCTCGTCTGCCTTCAATTGAAGCTCCTCGCTGGCGTGCCGTATAATATCGTTCTGCCTTTCGATGTCGGTTTTCTGCGCCTCGAGATGAACCGTTTTCAATTCCATTTCTTCATTAATGACTTGAAGCTCCTCGCTCTGAGCTTTCAGCTTCTCCTCGGACTGCTTCAGTGTTTGCGTCTGCGCGGCAAGCTCGTCGTTCGAAGCGCGCAGCTCCTCCTGCTGGGACTGCAGTTCTTCGGACAATAGCTGGGCTTCAAGCAGAAGCCGTTCCGTCTTGTGCCGGCCTTTCACGCTATCGATTAAGACGCCGAGCGTCAGCGACAGCTGTTCCAGAAGCTCCAGCTGAATCGGCGTAAACGGCTGTAAAGAGGCGATTTCGATGACGGCGACGACTTCGTTCTCATGAGCCACAGGAAGAACGGTAATCGTTAGCGGTTTATACTCGCCCAAGCCGGACTGAATGGCGACGTAATCTTCCGGCACGTTGTTGAGCACGATCGGGGAGTTGTCCAACGCGCACTGGCCAACGAGCCCTTCCCCAAGACGGAACCGGTTGGGCAATTGCTTGTTTTCCTTATAGGCGTAACTGCCAAGAAGCGCGTATTCCCCGTTATAAGTCGATTTGGGATCGGACTCCAACACGAAGAACGCTCCGTGTCCACCTTCTACCGCCTTCGCGATCTCGGATATTAGCCGAGTGGCTAATAGCTTTAAATCCGTAACTCCCTGAGCCAGTCCGACCAGTCGCGCATACTCGGTCTTCAGCCAGTTTTGGCGCTCGTTTTCTTCGATGTTCGCGGATAATTGCTGCAGCGTGTCGAGAAGCACTTTTTCGCTTTGTGAGGAACGCCGGAACATGAGAAACGAGGCAATGCCCGCGGAGAGGGATACCAAGACGGACAATAGAATGAGATAACGAGCCTGTTCTCCCGTCTTATCCGATTCCGTCCATGCCTCGGATGCTAATTGGCTTACAATGTCCTTAACTCCCGCATGTCTGGCACGGAACTCGTCCATCTGTTGTTTGGCATAGTCCAATAACCCGAGCGCTTCTTTCGTTCGTCCGCTTTCCACGCGAGTCTTCTGATCGTAGAAGAAGGCTTGGAGCTTCTCGATTAAAGTGGCGATTTTTACATTAAGCAAAGTACTCAATTCGGGAGAATGAACTTTCGCGTATTGAGCGATGACGTTCAGGTCGGAGGTCACCTTTTCCCTTCCGGTTACGTAAGGCTCCAGATAAGAAGGATTGTCCGTTAGAATATAACCGCGAATACCGTTCTGCTCGTCGGTCAAGTCTTGAAGCAAACTATCGGTCGCGCGAATGACGGGAATCGTTTCCTGCACGATGAAATTAGAAGCTCGTTGCATCGATAGGGACGCGAAGAAGCTTACGATGCCGACGATAATCATAATGGCAATAATGATCAAGTTAATCGAGGCGATTCTCGCTTGCGAAATTTTCATACCGGTCTCCCCCAGTGGTTAATCCAGAACCGCATTCGTTATGGCAAACTATTCTTTGATTACTAGTTTAAGTGATGCGACGACATTCGACAATGAGGTAGGCCGCCCATCCTCGATAATCGGATGAGAACGCAAACAACCCGCAAGAGAGTCACTTCTTTCAAAGTGATCATCTTGCGGGTCGTAGTTCGTCTTATGCCTCGGGTTCGTACGTGATCGTACTCCTTGCGTCGGCGGTCGGGGGGGCGGACGTGCCGCGTTCCTGTTGTTCGGTCAATGTGGCGAGCCTCCAGCCGACCATCACGTTAACGACTGCCATTGCGGCATATAGAAGATAGTCCCCCCACGGTTCCGGAAGAAGCAAGTCGGCTACCAACCATCCTCCAGTCATCGTAAGCCCCATGAACGCGCCTTTAGTGGCATTTGAGAAACGTTTTATTTTCACCCGAACAACCTCCTGTTGGTTTGCACCAAGGATATCCTTGCCGTGCGATTGGTCTACGAGTTCTCTCCTATATGATGTGTATGTCAATTGACTGCTCGAATATGCTCATGCCACGCGAAGTGCCGATTCGAGACGATTGGACGCCGCTTTATTACTTGTTATGGGACAAAATCAAGCAACGTATAATAAATCACGACTTTCGGCAACTTATCCCGCGGCAGGGAGGTGGGACGATGTGGGTTAAACCGAGCTTTACGGTCATTGAGGTTTGCGCTGAAGTTACGGCATACGCCTATCAGAAGTAAAGATAAAATGCCGGAGAAATCCGGCATCTATTTTTTAACCTTCTATTAGGAGGGGGCAAATGTTATTAAAGGTGTTGGGATCATCGGCAGGGGGAGGGTTTCCTCAATGGAATTGCGCCTGTCCGATCTGCCGTCGCGCACGGCAAGGTACTTCGTTCGTTCATGCTCGGATGACGGATTCGTTAGCCCTAAGCGCCGATGGTAAGACGTGGTACCTGATTAACGCGACTCCCGAGGTGTGCGCCCAGATTGAATCCTGTTCGGAGCTAATCCCGGGTCCGAAGGTTCGCGACACTCCAATCTCGGGCGTTCTGCTTACGGATGCGGAGCTTGATCACGCCATAGGACTACTCAGTCTAAGACAGGGAGCGGATTTGGAAGTGTACGCTACGGCTCCCGTACTAGATGCTTTGACGACGTCATTCCCTGTCCGGAAAATCTTGGAACCTTATGCTGCTTTTCGTTGGTCGGAGGTTAAGCCCGAAGAATCATTCCCACTATTTGGGGGTAGGCTATGGATATCTCCGATATTTTTAGGTAACAAGCCTCCCCGTTATGCATCCCGCAATCAGGATGCGGGAGGAGCCGAACCATGGGTGGTCGGTTACCGTATCGTAGATCGGGTTACGGGAGGCGTCGTTGTCTATGCACCGGGCATCGAGTTATGGACCGAAGCGCTCCAGAATCAGCTTGAGCAGGCGGATTGCGTCTTTATTGACGGGACCTTCTGGTTTTCCGACGAACTTCGGAGATTAGGAGTTTCCGATTTGGTTGCGGAAGACATGGGGCACGTCCCGATTACCGGCCCCAACGGCAGCCTAGAGCGGCTCGCCAACCTATCGGCACATCGCAAGGTCTATATTCACATCAACAACACGAACCCTATTCTTGATGAGAGATCGATCGAATACCTGCTTCTTAAAGAGCAGGGAATCGAGGTCGGTTATGACGGTTTGGAACTGGAGGTCTAAGCTTGAGTATGCATTTGTTATCTAATGAGGAATTCACGATGCGATTACGAAGAGTCGGGGAGTTACGCTATCATGACAAACATCCTTATCACGTACGCATGCACGAAGGGAAACTGAGTCCTACTCAGCTGAGGGCTTGGGTCGCCAATCGATTCTATTATCAGCAAAATATTCCGGTCAAAGACGCGCTTATTCTCTCGAAGCTTCCCACGCGCGAGGAGCGACGAGACTGGATTCAACGGATAATCGACCATGATGGACGCGAGGGGAACGAGGGCGGAATCGAGGCTTGGATTCGTCTTGGAGAAGCGGTTGATATTCCTCGAGAGGAAATGCTGGACGAACGTCATGTGCTCCCGGCCGTTCGTTTCGCCGTCGATGCCTACGTCAATTTTTGCCGTCTTCAACCTTGGCCGGTAGCCGTTGCTTCTTCATTGACGGAACTGTTCGCGCCGGTTCTGATCACCCAGCGTATTGCGGTATTTGAACGGCTGTATCCTTGGATTCGCCCTGAAGGGTTGGAATACTTTCAGGCACGGCTTCATCAAGCGCCTCGCGATGCGGATCACGGGCTGGAGCTTGTTCTGCGCGAATGCAAGGATCGAAGGGAACAGGAACAAGCGATAGCCGCGCTTAACTTTAAGTGCGATGTACTATGGGCTATTCTTGATGCGTTGGGCTTGGCATTCCCTAATGAGGCGAATTAGCCATGATCACGTGGGAGCTATCAGATCAGCCGACGTTACGCAGCCCGGCTCGTCTTAAATACGATAAAGCCCGCCAAACGGATTTACTCCTTCTACCGGAACGAGTCGTTAATCTCAATGCTACCGCCGGAGCGATACTCTGGCTTTGCGACGGCAAACGAACGGTTGCTCAAATCATCGAACAATTGGAGACGAGGTACGATCAAGCGGATTTAGAGGCGGATATACTCGAATTTCTAAACCAAGCGGCAGACAAAGGGTGGGTGGAGACATGGAAGTAAGCATACCCTACGCCTTATCGGCGGAAATCACTCACCGTTGTCCCCTGCATTGTCCCTACTGCTCGAATCCGCTAGAGCTGCAAAAACGAGAGAACGAACTAACGACCGCGGATTGGATAAGAGTATTGGAGGAAGCTAGCGAGCTTGGCATCGTACAAGTTCACTTTACGGGCGGTGAACCGCTTTTGCGAGCGGATCTGGAGCAGTTGGTCCATCGCGCTCGCGAATTGGGCTTCTTTGTCAATGTAATAACGAGCGGGGTTGGGGTTACGGAAAAGCGCGTTCGGCAGCTCATAGAGGCCGGCGTCGATAGCATACAGCTAAGCGTTCAGGCTTCTACGCCTGAGCTTGCCGATTCGATAGCCGGTTATAAGGCTCATGAAATCAAACGGCAAGCAGCCCAAATCATACGTGCCGGCGGACTCGCTTTACATATGAATGTCGTACTGCACCGGCAAAATATTCATCTCGTCGAGGAAATGGTCGAGCTTTGCGCGTCGTGGGGGGCACAGCGGCTGGAACTTGCCAACACCCAATATTATGGGTGGGCACTATTAAATCGGAAGCAATTGCTGCCTACCAAAAATCAGCTCATGGTAGCCGAAGAAGCCTACATGCGAGCGAAAGAAAGCTTTGGCAACAAAATGGAGCTGCTGTGGATTGTTCCCGACTATTACGAGGATTTCCCGAAACCTTGCATGGGAGGATGGGGCAAATTATCTCTGACGGTCACGCCGGACGGAAGAGTACTGCCTTGTACCGCTGCGGCGAGTATTACGACTTTTCATTTTGAATCCGTTCTAGATCGGAATCTAACGAGAATTTGGCAAGAATCCGTCTCCTTTAATGCTTTCCGAGGATTTGATTGGATGGCTGAGCCATGCAAGAGCTGCGACCGTCGTTTTCAAGATTTCGGGGGATGTCGATGCCAGGCCTTCCTCTTGACGGGCGACGCGCGGCAGACAGACCCTGTATGTCAGTGGTCGCCTCATCGCGGCTTGATCACCGAATTCGTTTCTTCTATTAACGGAGGAGACATCGAACAAGATTCCGATCTCGAGAAGCTATCTCCTTCCTATTCCTATCGCGGCAGATGAATAGAACAATGGGGGAATGTGCCTGTGAGAATATTCGACGCCCACTGCGATGTGCTGAATAAGCTGCTGGAAAACCCGGAGCTCGATTTTCTTCATGAAGAGAAGCTGCTAGACGTTACGTTGGATAGAATGATCGAATCGGGCATCGGCGTCCAGAATTTTGCGATCTATCTATCTGCCCCCTATTCGGATCAATTTCGGCATGTGCTAGAAAGCGTAGATTTGTTCCACGAACGTATTCTTTCCAACCGACAGATTCATTTCGTTCAATCGAAGGCGGATTTGAAGCTTGCTAGGGAAGAAGGATGGATTGGGGCCTTGCTATCGCTTGAAGGAGTGGATGCGCTGCAGGGAAACCTGACTTATGTTCGCATCTTGTTTTATTTGGGAGTGCGGAGCATCGGCATTACCTGGAACCATGCGAATTGGGCTGCCGATGGCGTCATGGAACCGCGAAAAGGCGGGTTTACGGCTAGAGGGATGAAACTGATCAAGGAATGCAATCGCCTGGGGATCATTGTGGACGTATCCCATCTCTCCGAGAAAGGTTTTTGGGAGTTGACCGAGCTTTCCGATAAGCCGTTCATCGCCTCGCACTCCAATTCAAGCGCGATTTGCCCGCGTTTGAGGAATCTGACGGACGAGCAGATCGCTTCGATCATTCGAATTAACGGCGTCATGGGAATCACCTTTGTTCCGCCGTTCGTGCATCTGGAGGAGCCTGTGACGATGGATAAAATATTGCGGCATATCGACCATGTTTGTTCGCTTGGAGGCAGCCGCCATATCGGATTAGGCTCGGATTTCGATGGGATCAAGGAGTGGGTCGTCGGTCTGGAACACTCCGGTAAATATCATCATTTTGTGAATATGCTGCAGAAGCATTATAACGAAGAAGATGTCGAGCACTTTGTATATAAGAATTGGTACAACTTTTACGAGAACAATTTGCCGGAATAAGATTCCGCGGGTTAAAAAACAATAAAACAGCCAGGAAGTCACCCTCTAGAGGTGTCTCCTGGCCGTTCTGCGTCAATCCATACGGTTATGGCACTTCGTTAAAGTCAATTACGATATGGTTCGAATCAAGAATTCCGACTACGCCGGTAATGACAGAACCATCATATGTTCCTGCGTTGTTAATTATCGTTCCCGTGGTTGTAATGCTATTAAGTCCATTACCCAGCACAACGCGTGATCCAGCTAACAAATGTAATGTTCCATCGACTACGAGTTTACCGCCGTCGGTATCTACGCTCAATACGGGTTGAACGTGTTCGATATCCGTATCTACGGCCGCTGCAACCTTTAACGTGGCTCCGGTTGCAATTGTGAAGGTTTCATCTTCTCCTACTACGAATGGATTCATAGCTTGTTGTTGTACGGTTCCTGTTCCAGTCAGCACGTAGGAGGCAATTGTTGAGGATGCTCCACCGGTAATCGTGAAAGTTGCCCCGGCTGCTAGTTGTAGGTTAGCCGTGCTGCTAGCATCGCCTACGAACAGGTTGTCCGTTGTACCGGAGCCCCATCTTAACAGGCCGCCTGCGTTTACGACCACCTTGTTACCAGCGCCAATTTTCCAGTAATCTCTCAGCGTAGTTCCTGCTGGGACTATAGCTGTGCCCGTGCCTGTGAGTGTGCTAACAATTGTAATATCTTTTACGCCAGCCGTTAATGCGATTTGCAAATTAGCCATTGTAGCTACGGACGCCGTTGCAAAATTAATCGCTTGATGACCCCCATCAAGAATTCCGACTACGCCGGTAATGACAGAACCATCATATGTTCCTGCGTTGTTAATTATCGTTCCCGTGGTTGCAATGCTATTAAGTCCATCGCCCAGCACAACGCGTGATCCAGCTAACAAATGTAATGTTCCATCGACTACGAGTTTACCGCCGTCGGTGTCTACGCTCAATACGGGTTGAACGTGTTCGATATCCGTATCTACGGCCGCTGCAACCTTTAATGTGGCTCCGGTTGCAATTGTGAAGGTTTCATCTTCTCCTACTACGAATGGGTTCGTAGCTTGTTGTTGCACGGTTCCTGTTCCGGTTAGAACGTAAGATTCAATCGTTGAAGACGCTCCGCCCGTAATCGTGAAAGTTGCTCCGGCTGCTAGTTGCAGGTTAGCCGTGCTGCTAGCATCGCCTACGAACAGGTTATCCGTTGTACCGGTTCCCCATCTTAACAGGCCACCTGCGTTTACTACCACTTTGTTACCAGAACCGATTTTCCAATAATCTCTCAGCGTAGTACCTGCCGGAACAGTGGCGATGCCCGTACCTGCTGCAAGCTCGCTAGCGATTGTAATGTCTCTGATGCCAGCCGTTAATGCGGATTGCAGTTCTGCCATTGTAGTAACTGATGCTTCTGCAGGAATTATTACGCCGCCTCCAGGCGCAGGTGTAGGCGTTGGAGTCGGTGTCGGTGTCGGTGTAGGAGTTGGCGAAGTGCTAACGACTGTTTCGACGCCTTTAATGAAGTTTGCACCCATGACTGCCGCCATTTCACGGTTAGCGTTGCCGAGGGGGTTGAATGAACCGTTAGGCGTACCAGAGATTAAACCGTATTTCAATGCCAATGCTACGTAGTTTTTCGCCCAATCGGAAATGCTAGCAGCGTCCGTAAAGGTTAATGGAGCTGTTTCCTCGATTGTCCCTTGCGTTTTCAATGCCATCACCATAATTTTAGCGGCCTGCTCGCGCGTCAGGACGGCGTTGGGAGCAAACTTTCCATTACCTATGCCATCAATGAACCCTGCCTTGCGCGCTGCTTCTATGTATGGAACAGCCCATCCGTTAACGTCGCCGAATGACGATGCTGCCGATGTGTCTACTGGAAGGTTTAAGGCTCTTACAAGAATTGCAACGAATTGTGCGCGCGTTAAATCGCCTTTGGGGTCGAAGTGCGTCGCATCAAGTCCGTTTAGTATACCCTGTGCTTGCAGTTGGATAATTGCATCTTTAGCGTAGGAACCCTCAATATCTTTGAAATTGTTTTCGGCGGCAAAGCCTGGAACAGCAGAGCCTAATACGATTGCAGTTGATAGAGCGGTTACAATTAGTTTCTTCATTGAAATTCCCTCCAAGTTGTCAGTGTGAGTTTTGTGGCAAGTGACGATATTGATTTCCACTATTTAACATAGTGCCGGACATATCCTGCGATGTCAATGCATTTATTACCAGTAATGTAATGTAAAAAAATTACATAGGCTTCCAAATATATAGCCTAAATGGGCGTGTTTCGACTCATTTTCGATACTCAGTCGAGGCCATAACAAAAAGATTACCCGATCACAAATTACATATGATAACATAATTACAAAATAACAACGGAAGTGACTGTCGCGATGTTCTTCATTCCTGCCGAGTCCCGATGAGCAAGGGATTACATCGGTATTCTATATAGGAGTCGTTTTCTCCGAGGAAGCAGGAGAGCTTTAATTAGGGGAGGTTATTCATCATGAGAAGTATACTTTGTCTCAGCGAATTTACTGCGGAACAGCAAGAGGCCGTGCGGCGCGCGGCGCCGGATTTCTCGATTGTTTTTGGTCAACCGGCTGATGGAGAGGACCCTATCTACCGGGAAGCCGAGATTATTTGCGGTTGGGATGCAAAGGTCAAGGACGAGGCTCTGCGGGAAGGCGCCAAGCTCCGTTGGCTGCAAAGCTGGTCGTCGGGAATCGATAGTCTGCCGCTCGAACTGCTGGAGGAGCGCGGCATTCGGCTTACCGATGCCAGCGGCGTTCATGCCCGGTCGGTATCCGAGACGGCCGTCGCCATGATGTTGGGGCTGTCTCGCGGCATTGCGGACGCCATTCGCAATCAGCGGACGTCCGTATGGGAAAGCCCGAATACGCTTGCCGAGATGAATGGAGGCACCGTTGCGATTGTCGGTGCGGGGGAGATCGGCCGGGAGGTTGCCCGGATTGCCCGCGCGTTCGATATGCGCGTAGTCGCCGTCCGCAGATCGGGAGGAACAATGCCGGAAGCGGATGCCGTCTACGATACTTCCCGTCTCGACGATGCGCTGCGGGAAGCCGATTATGTCGTTAACATTTTGCCTCTCACGAACGAGACGAAGCATTTGTTCGATGCGGAACGATTCGCGGTCATGAAGAGAAGCGCTTATTTTATTAACGTCGGGCGCGGCGCGACGGTCCGGACGGAGGATCTGATCGAGGCGCTAGACAAGGGTGCCATCGCGGGCGCCGGACTAGACGTATTCGAGCAGGAACCGTTGCCCGCCGATCATCCGCTTTGGAAGATGCCGAACGTGATTCTCACGCCGCACAACGCCGGCGGTAACACCGTGCGCAACACGGAGCGACTGGCCAAGCTGTTCGTCTCGAACCTTGAGACTTACTTGTCCGGCGAGACGGACAAGCTGCGTAATCTGGTCGACTACAAGAAGAAGTATTGACCAAAAAACCGGGAACCCCTCACAGTGGTGGGAGCTCCCGGTTTTTTGCGCTATCTACTCCTATTGTGTATTGTGTCGTCAGAAGCACGTGAACGATTCGATACTCCGAAGGTCGAAGCCGGAGAACATCCAGAAGAAACCGTTCCAACGAAATCCGGAGATCGATGTCCGACCGACGAAGACGGGATAGAACCAGAAGCCCGGGCCGCTGCGCGGCCAAATGTACGTGTTGCGGAACAAGCAGCGGGAGATTGCGCCCGGATCAATGGCAAACGTCGTCGTCATGGGCTTGGGAGGAATCGTTTGAGGCGGCGGCGAAGAGGGGGGCTGTTGTTGCCCGCCTTGCGGTCCGAAGGGAGGCATAAAGGCCAATTTCATCACTCCTTAGATAGTCGGTTGTCCCAGCGTCCTCAGATCAGCGAGATGGCGAGAAGGTTAAAGAGAACGAGGGGAAGCACGAAGTTGTTATAGGGGTCCGGGGGACCTGGGAAAAAGCCGCGATTCAAACCTTCATTGGACAGGCGTAAGTATAAAATTCCTCTGTCGCAATAATGGATGTGCCCTTCGAAGACGTCGCCGTCCATCGTCTCGACCTTAACCAGCCGATGGGCGTGGGAAGCGCACAATTGATGAAGCTGGTCTCTGTGGGACTTCAACGTCTGATGAAGCTTGGAATCGCACTGAAAGATCGGCGTCAGCTCGTTCCGTACGTCATATTGCGAGCTCATGGCGAAAACCTCCGTATTTGTCGAACATGGGTTATTCTATGCGGTGGCCTAGTTAGGCGTTACGGGGCTAAACGAAACGTTTGAGGTGTTATAATCAAGGAAACTGTGTTTATTTGGAGGGAATGGACATGCGTTTGTTCCGAATGAAAGCTAACCTGGAGGGCGCAAACCGCTTGCCGGAATTCCTAGAGGGCAATTATGTGTGTTACGGAAGGCCGGGTATAGGGGATCTGGATAAAATAAGCAAAGCGGATCTGAGGGAGCAATTGGCTAAAGCGTATCGTCTAGACGGGCAGGAGCTGGATCGGAGATTAGAGGAGTATTGCGACTTCGCGTCCGGCATGCAGGATGGCGATTACTTGATCGTAGACGATGGCGAACGCCTGCATCTGGGCGATGTGGGCGACTATTATTATTTGGATCACTTCGACAATCTTGAGGAATGCAGCGGGCATAGGCGCGGCGTGACTTGGCTGAGAAGCCTGAGGAGAGAAGATTTACATCCGGAGCTGCTGAATTTTCTAGGTCGCGAAGGGGAAATCGGGATGTTCGGGCGCCCTGTCACCCAAGAGGAGCTAGAGAATTTATTAACGAAGCCGGCAGCATCCGGATCCAGGCTGATTGACGAAGAGACGATCATGGAAGCACTCGGTATTCTGAAGGAAGTCATGAGAAGCGACGATGCGGAGCGCAGGGAGCGGGCAGCGATTGCTATTTTGCAGGCCGCGCGATTCTAAAGCTACGGATTATTACGCCCGATAGTGATAATCACGTTGCCCTTTTTGCGTCCCGTCTCTACATACTTGTGAGCTTCGGCCGTTTGTTCCAAGGGATAGCGCCTATCGATGACCGACTTTGGATCGAAACGACGATTCCTTTACGACTGTGAAAGAGCTATGACCTCCAGTCTAATGTTATAATCACCCATAGACTGTTGGAACCGGAAGGGTGATAGCTAGCATGAGCGTAATTCGATTGGAGAACGTTACGAAGAAATACGAAGAGTCCCTGATCTTTCGCGATATTTATTTTCGGTTGAGCAAGGGAGAGCGTGTCGGCTTGATCGGACGGAACGGTGCCGGGAAGTCGACCGTATTCCGGCTGATCTTGGGCAAGGAAGAGCCGACGTCCGGTAAAGTGGACATCGATCCTCAGGCGAAGATCGGGTACTTCTCCCAATTCTCGGAATTAAGCGGAAGCCTGTCCGTTCAGCAAGAGCTGGAGGCATGCTTCGAGCAGGTCGCTCTGATCGAACGGGAGCTGCAGGAAGTCGGAGAAAAACTGGGCTTGGTCACCGATGACGGCGAAATGGAAGGACTGCTGGGCAGGCAAGCGGAATTGTTCGAGCAAATGGAGCATCTCGATGGCTGGAACGTGTCCGTCGAGATTAACACGGTTCTAACGAAGCTGGGGTTCAACGAGAGATCGCGCAATCAGCCGATCGACGAATTGTCCGGAGGGTGGAGAAACCGCGCCGCGCTCGCCAAGATGCTCATCCAGCAACCCGATGTCGTCCTGCTCGACGAGCCCACGAACTATCTCGATATCGAAGGCATCGCGTGGCTCGAGCAGTGGCTGTACCGCTTCAACGGCGCCATGATTCTCGTATCCCATGACCGGCAATTCATCGACAAAGTCGTCACGCGAACGATCGAGATCGAGAACTATCATTTTCAGGAATACGAGGGAAATTACACGGACTACGTCCGTAAGAAAAAGATGCGCAAGAAGGAGCTGGATCGTCAGTTCGAGTGGGAAGAGGAGCTTCTTCTCATGGAGTCCGAGGCGATCGACGATCGCGCGAGCAGGAAATCCGGCTCCAAGGACCGTCTCTCCCGCAAGCTGGCGGATAACAAGAAACGGATCGAGCCGCATCCCGTTAATGTCCTGATTACGGATATTTACGAGAGGCTTCGGTTCCCGGACAAGCTGTGCGAAGTGAAAGCAATCGGACAGACCTACGAGGGGCGGCAGATTTTCAAGGACGTCAGCTTCGATATTCAGAAGGAAGACCGCTTGGTCATCGTGGGGCCGAACGGAAGCGGGAAGTCCACGCTCATCAAGGCGCTTACGGGCCAGGAGAAGCCCGAATCCGGCGAGGTGGTCTGGGAGAAGGGCGTCGGCTACGCCTACTTTAACCGGATGTGGGAGGAGCTTAACCCTAAGGATACCGTGAGCCACGCGGTGAATACGTACGGATTGGGACTAGACGCGCCGCGCAAAAAGGTAAACAAATTTCTGTCTATGCTGCAATTCTCGGAGGCGGATTTGAGCAAGACCATCGGCAACTTGTCCGGCGGACAGAAGGCTCGAGTCGCGTTGGCGAAATGCCTGCTCTCGGGTTCCGCGGTCATCGTCTTGGACGAGCCTACCAACCATCTGGATCTCACGAGCATTCAGGTCATGGAGCAGGCGTTGATTCATTTTCCCGGGGCCGTCATTACGGTAAGCCATGATCGGTTCTTCATCGATAAGATCGGAACGAAAATGCTGACCTTCGATCCGGTAACGGGCGTAAGCGAGCAGAGTTTGTAGGGATACCAGGTTTAATTTAATAGGGCCGGAAAGCACCTTCGAGGGTGGTTTCCGGCTCTTTCTTTAAGCCTGCGAGAAGCGACTTTGACCTAGAGAGCACGAACAATCGCATATTTAATATTTAAACATTGACAACGATAATCATTATCAATAGAATGATATTTATTGATAATGATTATCATTACTAATTGGGGAGATGATTTCGTGTTTTACAAAGGATTGACTCGCGGATTGTTGGCCGCAGCGGTATTGTTGACTACGGTATCGACAAGCAAAGTTAACTTGGCGGAGGCTGCAAGCCCTGCAATCAAGGTTACGCTCGACCAAAAGGCGGTTTCTTTGGATACGAGTCCGGTAGTCGTGGACGGAACTACGTTAGTTCCTTACGGCAACATCGTAAGCGCCCTAGGCGGAACGGCCTCTTGGGATTCCAAAACGAAGACGGTATCGGCCACGCAAGGCGGGGTAAAGGTTAAGCTTACGATCGGCTCCAATTCCGCTTACATAGACGGCGTTCAGCAAACGCTCGCAGTAGCTCCTCGCTTGGCGAACGGCAAAACTTTAGTGCCGCTGCGCCTGATATCCGAAGCTTTCGGCAAATGGGTTACCTACAACAAGAGCTCCAATACGGTAGCCATCAGCAGCACGCTCACCGTAACGGGAAGCGGCGGACCGGTTACCTTGAAGAAGAAACCGAGCCGGATCGTCACGCTTTCTTCCGCGGACACGGAAATTATCTATGCGCTGGGAAGCACCGTAGTCGGCCGTCCAACTGCCCTGGGCAACGTCATTCCGGCAGCCGCGGCCTCCGCGACCGAAGTCGGCAGCGCTCACGGCATTCTGTTCGAGAAGCTTGCAACGCTTAAGCCGGATCTCGTTATTGCCAGCCCTGCTCTCAAATCCCAGCAGGCAACGATCGAGAAGCTGGGCGCGCAAGTGCTGTTCAATTCGAGCAACACGTATGAGGATATACAGGGAACGATCAAACTGTACGCTCAAGTGCTCGGCCAAGAAACGAGGGGCGAACAACTGATTAAAGGAATGGACAAGAAAATCTCTTCGCTCGTTAAACCCGCTACGCAACCGAAAACGTTAATCGTATACGGTGCGCCAGGAAGCTTCGTCGTCGCGCTCCCTACGAGTTATCCCGGCAACTTCCTGGAGCTGGCAGGCGGCAAAAACGTAGCTTCCGGATTCCCGAAAATGGATACGATGCCGCAGTACGCGGAGCTGAGCTTGGAACGGATTATCGCTTCCAATCCCGAACTGATTCTCTTGATCACGCATGGCGACGCCGCTGAAGTAAAAGCAAGCTTCAAGAAACAGTTCGAGACGAATGACGCTTGGAAAGGCTTGTCGGCCGTGAAGAACGACCGGTTCGAGGTGCTGCCTGCCGATCTGTTCGCCGCGAATCCAGGCTTGAGAGCTCCCGATGCGATTGAAACGATCAATAAATTGCTCCTGCAGGTGAAATAACAAGATGGCAACCGTTTTATCCGGCGAAAGCGCCCTAGAGGCTCGCAATCCTAGATATACCCGTAATGGAATCTTTCTGATCGCCGGCATTGCGCTTCTGCTGCTTGTGGTGCTGGTCGGTCTAATGACGGGCTCCATC
This sequence comes from Cohnella endophytica, assembly GCF_003628305.1. Lineage (GTDB taxonomy): Bacteria > Bacillota > Bacilli > Paenibacillales > Paenibacillaceae > Cohnella > Cohnella endophytica. The sequence goes on from NZ_RBZM01000010.1 coordinate 111,377, forward strand.
TCCATTCCGGCACGGGAAGTCTGGACGGCGCTGATCCATTCTTCCGACTCGGAAGCCAGGCAGATCGTATGGAATCTAAGGCTTCCGCGCGTACTGACCGGATTGTTGGCGGGCGTCTGCCTGGCAATCGCGGGCGCTTTCCTTCAAGGCGTGTTCCGTAATCCGCTTGCGGACCCCGGCATTATCGGGGTCTCGTCGGGCGGAGGACTAGCGGCCGTTATCATTATGATTTTGTTCCCGGCTCAGATCGCTTACTTACCCGTCTCGGCTTTCCTTGGCGCCTTAGTCGCGGCGGCCGTCGTCTACGGCCTCTCTTGGAAAGGGGGAGCGTCGCCCTTAAGGCTTATTTTAGCCGGGGTAGCGGTCAATTCCCTGCTGGGAGCGGCAATGACGACTTTGATGATCCTGAACAGCGAGAAGGTTCAAGCGGTATTGCCGTGGATGTCGGGCAGCTTGAACGGACGGAGTTGGCCGCATTTCGAGACCCTGTTGCCCTATACGGCGATCGGTATTATCGCTTCCGTTTTTCTAGTTAAGCAGGCGAATTTGCTCGTCCTGGGTGACGATGCGGCTAAGCTGCTCGGCAGCCGGGTGGAGATCGGAAGGCTCCTTATCATTCTGGTCTCCACGTTTCTGGCGGGCGCCGCGATCAGCATCGTCGGCATGGTCGGTTTTGTCGGTCTGGTCGTCCCCCACATCGTGAGATTGTTAGTCGGTAACGATTATCGGATCTTCCTGCCTTTGGCGGCGATCGGCGGAGGCATTCTCGTCGTAGCCGCGGACACGGCCGCGCGAAGCTGGTTCGATCCCATCGAGTTTCCCGTAGGCATTCTGCTCGCGCTCCTAGGTGCGCCTTTCTTTCTCTACCTGCTTAGAAGGGGGTTAAAAGGATGAGTCCAGCGTTAGAAGCAGCCGATCTGAAATACGGATATCGTCCGGCAGACTCCATCGTCAACGGCTTTAATCTGCAGGTTTCCGAAGGGGAATGGCTGGGTATCGTCGGCCCTAACGGGTCCGGCAAGTCAACGGTTCTGCGCATGTTGGCAAGGTTGGCTTCCCCGCAACGAGGAACCGTATCCATGGACGGCCGGACGTTAGCCGGAATGGACAGCAAAGCCATCGCCAGGAATATGACGATGCTGACGCAGACGCAAGAGCATTCGTTGGACATTACGGTGCGCGAGCTTGTTCGAAGAGGGCGCAACCCCCATTTGAAATGGTTCGAGGAGTCCCGGGGCAAACACGAAGAAGTGGTGGACTGGGCGTTGCAAGTAACTAGCATGGGCAAGTTACAGCACCGTTCTCTCCTGGAATTGTCGGGAGGCGAGCGACAGCGGGCATGGCTTGCCATGTGCATGGCGCAGACGCCCAGAATATTGCTGCTTGACGAACCGACGACTTATCTCGATATCGCGCATCAGTTGGAATTAATGGAACTGATTCGCCGATTGAATCGGGAACAGGGAATTACCGTCGTAATGGTGTTGCACGATCTGAACCAAGCGGCTCGTTATTGCAACCGGATCGTGGCGATGAAACAAGGAACGATCGTGCGCGCGGGAAATCCGAGCGAAGTGTTCCGGGTTGAATTTTTCCGCGAGGTGTTCGGTATCGAGGCCAAAGTGCATAACGATGACGGAGTACCGGTATACCTGCCTTGCGGAGTCGTTAAAGAGTAAGTAACTAAAAAACCGCGTCTCTCCCTCACCGGGCAGGACGCGGTTTTATTCGTCTCGGAGTTCGCTTATGCCTTATCTTCCGCATGAGTAACCCGGTTTCTTCCGTTGGTCTTTGAATCATATAACGCTTGATCGGCTTTGCCGATCAGGGTTAGCTCCGTATCTTCAGGCGTAATCGTCGCGATGCCGATGCTCGCCGTTATCCGTAAGTCCCCCATCGGAGTGGCTTCGATCTTGGAGCGATACCTCTCCGCGATTGGTTTGACGTTCTCATAGGTCGTATTCGGAACAATCAGGACGAATTCCTCTCCGCCGTATCGGGCGACGGTGTCGATTTCCCGGGATTCGGCCTTAAGCAATTGCGCCAGCCCTGTAAGAACCAGGTCGCCGACGGGATGGCCATAAGTATCGTTAATCGATTTGAAACGGTCGATATCGAGGATGAACAACGAGAAAGATAATTGAGTGCGATGGAACATTGCGATGTTGGCTTGCAAGCTTTCTTGGAAAAACCTACGGTTTCTCAGGCCGGTTAACGGATCGGTCAATGCCAACGTCTCTAATTGGTGGTTGATATGAATTAATTCCTGCTGTTTAATCTCGTATTCTTGATGCAGGAGCTCAAGCTTTTTGTTCGCTTCGTTCGTCGCTTGATAAAGCTCTTCTAGTCGCTTTTTCGTATGAAGAATATCCTTCTCGTGTTCCAACCGTTTGCGCATTTCGACGACTACGCAATCCATGAAGACTTCGCCGTCGCGCTCTTGCCGAATTCCGTTCAGCAGAACGGGCACATCCAATTGATTGCTTGCCCGCAACGAGAGGAAAATCTCGTTAACGTGTCCGTACAGTTGGATAAACGGGTAGAAATACGTGTGAAAGAACAGCTTGTTCGTGACGGACATGAAAGATTCGATGTGCTTCCCCAGCATTTCATCCCGTTCGTACGTAAGCATATTCGCCAAAGTTCGATTAGCGGACCGAATGATCCCCGAGCTCGAGATGGAGAAGTAACCGCAAGGCGCGAAATCTAATTGATTATCCATGTAAAACCGCTTCTCTCCTAACCCTAATGATGTGCCAAATAATCCTTGATCAATTCCGTCGTTTCTTCGGGGTGGCTGAGATGCGGGTAATGGCCTTTGGCATTCATGAGCTTCAGCGTGCTGCCTTTCAGATGGTCATGCAAATAGTTGCCCACTTCGATCGGAGCGATGCTGTCGTCGGAGCATTGAAGAATAAGCGATGGAACCGACGCGTGATCGAGATCTTTGCGGCAATCGGACAAAAAGGTTACTTCCGCGAACTGTCGCGCGATATGAGGATCCCGGGAGCAGAAGCTTTTTTCCAATTCATCGGATAATTCCCGCCGTTCCGCATTCTGCATGACGATCGGCGCCAGGTAGCTTGCCCAGCCGATGAAATTCATCTGCATCATCGTGAGCAACTCGTCAATTTCTTCTCTATTGAACCCTCCGAAATAATCGGGAAGGTCGTTGATATAGCGAGGAGACGGCCCGAGCATGACGAGGCGTTCGAAGTACTTGGAATCGCGGTTCGAAGCCAGCAAGCCGATCATGCTGCTGACGGAATGGCCGACGAATATCGCCTTTCTCAGTTCCAGCGTTTCCATGATCTCGAGCACGTCTTGGGCGTAACCTTGCAGGTCGTTGTATTTTTCCGCGTCGTAGTAGCCGAGCTGCGATCGTCCGGAACCTACGTAATCGAACAGGATGACGCGGTAGTCGTTCTCGAAGTGCGGCACGATGTAACGCCACATGTCTTGATCGCAACCGAATCCATGCGCGAACACGATAGGTTGGGTACCCTTTCCTGTTACCTTTACGTTATTGCGCTCCATAATGTCGATTGTCATGGAAATTCCCCTTTCGCAGATAAGCTTAATGGCTTGTACGATCATTATATTCGATAAAACTCGACAAATGTCTACTATAATCGCTTTTTGCATGCGCGAATAGTTCCCCTGAGCGCGGCGCACACTACCGAAGTCATTCTTGCAACGTGCCAGCATTCGGAAACGGAGGTTAATTCTATGCCGGAAAGAACGGTATTCGCTTACTTTAACACGCCGGATCAAGCGAAAGAGGCGGTGGAGCAACTAAAGTCGCTCAAGCTGGTAGACTATGCGATCGAGCGATTCGACGGCTACGCGGGCACCGGCATTCAAAGTCTGGACAAGCTCGGCGGCACGATCGCCGGCGATTTCCGCGGGCTTGGTTATCTGACTCTCGGCGGAGATTTCGACAATCCAGACGAGGGTAAGCTGGTTACCTCGAGCGTCAGCGCGAGCGGGTATAGCTCGGGAGGTCCGGACAATCGGGTAAGCGGCCGGGACATTATGCTCGTGGCCATCGTAGAGGAAGAGGATTACGAGCAGGCGAGTCGAATCGTCCGGGACGTGGGCGCTCTGTAGAGAACGTCGGAAGACCGCATCTTTCCCTAATCGGGCGAGAGGCGGTTTTTTGTTGCGGATGCTGCTGCCTATGCAGATCGGTCAATAGATGGTTAAATATGGGTGAAGGAATTTAGAAAAAAAGATATAAACATAGGATAGATTTCTCGCGCCCATGGCATCTGTCTAAGTAGGGGCCGAAACAAAAGGATTTAAGGGAGTGCGACAACGATAATGGCGGTCGAGTGGCGGATGGACGAGAATGGACGAAGGTTTGCTCTTGTTGCCGACGAGCAGGAAGAAAGCGAGCGGCCAAGGCCGCGGATGACCGAGCGCGAGTTGATCGAACAGGCTCGAGACGGCAATCGGGAAGCGTTCGGCGAACTGGTTAGGCAGCATAGGGCGGAAGCGTTGGGGGTGGCCAACCGGATGGTCCGGGATGCCCATATGGCGGAGGACGTCGTTCAGGATGCGCTCGTTCGGGCTTTTCTTCACCTAGGCTCGCTGATGGATTCAAGCAAATTCGTTCCGTGGTTCCACCGGATCGTCCGCAACCAGGCTTATCAGAAGCTAAGACGAGGAGGTCCGCACGCCAAGGAGCAACCTTTCTCGGCCATCGGTAAGAACGGGGGAGGAGCGACAGCAGGCGCGGAGTATTCGCTTAACTCGGACAATGAAGAGACGGATTGGACCAACGTCGACAGGATCCTGTTCCGTTTGCAGACGGCTGCGGCATTAGAAGCCCGGAATCGCGGCGATCCTGCGGAATGCTTGATGAGGACCGATATGCTTCGCGGACTTCGAGAATTGCTTGCCGTCTTGAGCAAGCGCGAACGTGGCATCTTCGAGGCGCATTTCTTCGGCGAACTTCCTCCTTCGGAGATAGCCGAGCTACTTGGCACGACTACCGCTAATATCTACAACAGCCTTTCACGATCGCGGGCGAAAGTTCGCAAGGAGCGCATTCGCATCTCGATCGGACTCTACGTTCAGAAACGCGCGGAACAAGGCCTGCCGAATCGTAAAGTTCTCTCGACTCCTCCATAAGTTCGGCCGACCCACTTTATATCGGGAGGTAATCTTCTTGGCCAACAAACGTAAAGACAACTGGAACGAGACTTGGACGACAGCCGCCTATGCGATCTACGGCGCGGTCCGCTACACCGACAAAAAAGAATTGTCCCTCGTGGACGTCATGGGCCTCACCGGACATGCGTTTCGGATGAACATCGATCCTCGGGAGATTCACATTGCGGGACCGACTTCTTTTCCGGGGGGATACATTTTCCGCCGCAATCTATGCAATCTTGGTTTCATCAGCAACATGGGGGAAGCGCAAGCCCCGCCTACACCGGATCAGTTGGAACGAACGATGGCTCTCGTCCATGAGACGATCGATAAGGGCATTCCCGCGATTGCCGTTGATTTGTTCGAGCCGGAATTCGGGTTAATCTACGGTTACGACGACGAGAAACGGCTTTTTCACGCGAAGGACATGTCCCAAGACGGCACGATCTCCTATGAGAAGTTCGCTAATCCCAAAATCCACGTGCTGTTCCTCATCACGATCAGCGAAAGCCTTCCGCATTCCAAGTACGAAATGCTTCGGATGGCGCTTGATATGATCGTCGACCATGCGCGCGGCCGTGAGTGGAACCATATTTTCAAAGACCGTTTCGTGATGGGGCTCGAAGGCTACGAGGCTTGGATCAAGGTTATGGAGAGCAGGAGCGCGGACGAATTGGGCAACGCCTATAACGTCGGGGTCGTCGGCGATGCGCGCGAATTCGCGGCCCAGTTCCTGCGGGAGCTCGTCCGGAAATGGGACGGGACGAACTTCGTCGAACGTAAAGTACGCGAATATGCCTCGGAAGCAGCTGCGCATTATGATGTCGTTGCCGCCTTGTTCGCGGAGCTCGGAGAGTTGTTCCCTTTCCCTCAAGGCGGAACGCCGAAGGATCCCGAGACCGCGGATCGCGCTGTTGCGCTCTTGCGTCAAGCGAAGGAAGCCGAGACGAAGGGCATGGCCGTGCTCGAGCAATTTCTGGATTTCATGAAGGCTTACCATTCGGAGAAGTGGGTGCATTAACGCTAGAGAGTCGTGATGGCGATTTGATCTTCCTTGAAGAAGGAATCCGCTTGTTTCATGAGTTGATTCTGACATAGCCGTGGTACAACCTTCGATGAATCGGCATATCCTGTTAACGGATCGTATTCCTCCTTCAAGGAGGTGATGCAAAGTGATAGGTACGTTAACGCATTGGATGGAAATCGCCATGTGGATCGTCTTGGGTTCGATGGCCGTCGATTTCTTGGTCGGGGCGTTCAAGTCGCTGACAGGCGGCAATCTCTCCTATGAACCCGTGCTGGGCTACTTGAAAGACATCTTACACTACGTGCTTCCGCTCATTGTGCTTGCAGGGATTTCCGTTATGGATTCTACGGGATGGATCGTGCAGGCCGGTTATTACGTCGGCGCGTTCGCGGTAGTGGTCAAGTATCTGGCAGCGATAAAGTCGAAATTGTAAGCTCATGAACGCGGGAGAGAAAGCGGGGTTACCGCTGTCTCTCTTTTTTTGCGCGAATTTATCGGATTACTAAGACACCTCGTCCCCATGGCTACCCATGCGGTGACGAGGTTTTTTCATGGAAAAATTCGACGTTTACTGGTTTATATTTCCTTGGGATATGCTATTCTACTTGAAGTTATGAATTACCGCTCCTATTATCCCTAGATTACAGAAACGAGGATCAGCAACATGACGCTATTTTCACGCAATTATTCCCTCAAACGTATTTTGTTTCTCGTATGCCTGACGGCGATGCTCGCCGTCGCGGCGGCACCCTCGATTCCGGCTCGCGCCGCGGACGTCCTGATCGAGGATCCCGTATTGGAGAAGGCCGTCCGCGAAGAGCTGAATCTTCCTTCCGGCGTAACGATCACGCGTTCGGATATGGCCAAGGTCGAATATTTATTCATGCGCAAATCCCAGACCAAAGATCAGCTTCGATCCTTGAAGGGGCTCGAATATGCCGTCAATCTGCACGAGCTTGACGCGCCCGGCAACCGGATCGAGGATGTCTCCCCGTTGGCGGGACTGAACAAATTGGCTTATTTGACGCTGGACGACAATAACGTGAAGGATATCTCCAGCTTGGCGAATCTGGAAGGCTTGCAAATGCTGAGCATTTCGCATAACTTCCTGGAAAACTTGGACGTTCTGCCGACGATGAGAAGTCTTTCCGAAGTTTATTTCGAAGACAATAACGTACGGGATTTGGCCCCGCTGCTTGGCGTGGGACAACTGCGCTCCATAACGGCGACGAATAATGCGATCAACCTCGGCGACGAAGCGACGAAGTCCGTTATCGACGCGTTGAAGCAACGCAACGTGAAGATTTCGGGCGATATCGGGAAGCAAAAGCAAGCGCCGTCGGCATTTAAGGAGACGGACCCCCGACTTCTTACGTGGACCATGGCGGATAAGCAGGTTAGCCTCCCGATTCGGGACTATGCATACGGGAACGGCGTCTTCGTCGCGGTCGGGCCTAACGGCATCGTCAAGTCCTCCAAAGACGGGGTGCAATGGCAGACATACCGGACAGGCTACCGCGGCGACTTCGAAGTCGTCGTCTGGGGCAACGGCAAGTTCATCGCCTTCGGGCAGAGGAGCTTCGGAGCCAGAGCGACCGACGTATGGACTTCCGCGGACGGGATGAACTGGACCGAGAACGCTAAGGGCATCGTGAACGACGGATATGCGGGTATCCGCGACGCGGCTTGGAACGGCAAGAGATTCGTCATGGTCGGGGGAAGCAACGGAAGCGGGTACATCTATACGTCCGAAGATGGATTGAGTTGGACCCGGAGGGCTCCGAATCTGATCGCCACGAATCTCACGGGCGTCGCATGGGGGAACGGTACATTCGTCGCTTCCGGGTACGAGGGCGGTGTCGCGGCGGTTTCCAAGGACGGAATTACGTGGAAAAAGGTTAAAACGTCGCAGCCGAACTACGAGCAAATCTGGAGCATGACCTTCGGCGGCGGCACGTTCGTCGCGGTGGGCGACTACACGATCATGACTTCCAAGGACGGCTTCTCGTGGAAATACGTCCCCTCCAAGGGCTTCTGGTCGCGCGTCGACTGGGCGAAAGACCGCTTCATTTTATTGGGCGGAGACTGGACGAACCAACGGAAAAAAGACGAATGGGTTCAAGTAAGCCTGACCTCCAAGGACGGCGCGAAGTGGGTGGACGCCGGACTTGCCGCAACGAACAAACAAGACAAGACGCAACGCCCGAACTTCGCTCTCCATAACGGCAAACAGTACGTGGCCGTGACGAACGTTGGCGCCCAGACGTCGACGGATGCCAAGACGTGGCGGCAAGCCAAGCGATATCCTATCGAACCGCTTAGCTTAAACGCGGCGGCCGTCGGCAACGGAAAGCTGATCGCGGTCGGCGGGTATAAGGATCGGGACGAGTTAAAGCTAAGCTCGATGGCTTCCCTACAGTTGAGTCAAACCGGGGCATGGACGGGCTCGCAGACGGAGAGCGCATATCCGCTTTATAGCGTCGTATGGACCGGTAGCCAATTCCTCGGCGTCGGCTCGAAAGGGACGATGAAGACGTCCAAAGACGGCGTGGTCTGGCAGGCGCTCGTTTCCCCGACCCAAGAATCCTTATATAAGGTTATCAAGGCAGGAGACAGGCTCTACGCCGTGGGAGAAAAAGGACTCATCCTATCGTCGAAAGACGGCAAGAAGTGGACAAAACTGAAGTCGAACGCGACCGGCGCGATCAATTCGATAGCGTGGAACGGAAGTACGTTCGTAGCGGTCGGCGAGTCCGGGCTTATCCTCGTCTCCAAAGACGGCAGCAATTGGACGAAGGTGCCGCGGAACTTCAAGGGCGCTTACTACGACGTCGCTTGGGGCAACGGTGCCTTTGCGGTCACGACCGCCGGTTACTATGGCAATATCGATTCGTCGACGATCCTCAGATCGGCGGACGGGCAGAAATGGACGGAAACGGACATCGAGGACGGACTGACGATCCGAAGCGCCCGCACGGGCTTGTACGGCATTTCCTTCGTTGGCGGTTACTTCGTCGCCGCCGGCGCGGAAGGATCGATCTTCCTGTCGCCTGACGCGATTAACTGGTCGAAGCAGGATGTACTGACGCAAGAGGATTTGAACGCGGTAGTCGAATACAACGGGAAGATCTACGTCGTCGGTGGACACGGAACCGTCCTATCGGCTGATCCCGATTCGCTGCACAAAGCGCAATAAATCAAGCAAAAGAGCCGCGACTCCGGCATACCCGGAATCGCGGCTCTTCTTTGCTCGAAGGGGTCAGTAACCCTTATAAACCGCTCGGATCGCATCCTCTATGTCCGGCTCTTTCACGCTTAGATCCTGAATGGGCAGCTTCTGCGAGAGATCGGAGATCAGCTCTGCCGCGGTAACGCGTACCTTCTCGAACTGATACCAGACCTTCAGGCCCTCTTGTTTGATGATTGTCGCGGCAGGATGCGAGAGGTCGTCGCATGGCCGTTCCAGCTCGACGACCAAGAGACGGTGCGGCGTTAGCTTGCCGATGATCGAATCGATAGGGCCGTCTTCCACGACCTTGCCGTGATTGACGACGACCAATCGGCTGCAAAGCTGTTCGACGTCGTCCAAGTCGTGGGTCGTCAGAATGACCGTTAAGCCCATCTTGCGGTTCATTTCCTTGATAAAATCGCGGATGGCGTGCTTCGCGTCTGCATCGAGGCCGATCGTCGGCTCGTCCAGAAACAGCACTGAAGGCGAATGCAGCATCGCCGCGGCCAAGTCGCCGCGCATTCTCTGTCCCAGCGACAGCTGACGTACGGGCGTATCGATGAAATCGTTCAGCTTGAGCACATCGCCGAGAACGGCCATATTTTCCTCGTAGGTCGCTTTGTCTACTTGATAGATGCGCCGCAACAGCTCAAACGACTCGCCTAGCCGCAAATCCCAATAAAGCTGCGTCCGTTGGCCGAATACGACACCCAGCTTGCCGACGACCGCTTTGCGGTCGGCTTGCGGAGAGATGCCGCACACTTTGATGGAACCGGAGGTCGGATGAAGAATGCCGGTCAGCATCTTAATGGTAGTGCTTTTGCCTGCGCCGTTGGGGCCGATATAGCCGACGATCTCTCCAGGGGCAATAGAGAAGCTGATGCCGTCTACGCCGTTTACTTTCGTCTTCTGGGGAAACAAAAGGCTTTTGAGCGAACCCCGCAAGCCTCGGCCTTTTTTGGCAATCGTATATTCTTTGACCAGGTCGATCACTTCGATGACGGCTTCCATGTCCATTCGCTCCTCGTTCGGTTATGAGCCTGCGCTCTCGTATTTTTTCATGCCCATCCGGAAAACCCAATGTGCCAACAAGAAGCAGACGATACCGATCGTCGGCGTCCACAAGGCGAAGCTGAGCGGCAGCTCGAGTACTCCGTTACTCTTGCCTAGAAACTCCGCCGCGGGATAGAAGCTAATGAAACCGATCGGAATCAAGAAAGTGAAGATCGCCTGCAAAATATACGGGTACATGCTAAGCGGGTACATCGTCGCGCGTTCGAGCATCGAGAGGGCAAAGCCGACCATCGAGGCGTTTCGTTTGGTCCAGAAAGCGATCGTTCCGAGCGCGATGAATAGCGCGGCACGAATGAGGACGCCGCCCAGGAGCACGAGCAGCAGCTTGCCGATGTTGGCTAATGACCAATCGAATCCAACGATGTGGCAGCCGTAAAGGAAAATAACGATGCCGGGTATGCAATCGATGAGGCCGATGAAGTTGACGTAGCTCGCAACCAGTTGGAAGAAGACGTTCATCGGGCGAAGCAACAATCGGTCGAATCCGCCGTTGATAACCATATTGTCGATGTGCCAAGTGTTAATGAAAAAGACGACAAGAATACCATGGCTGATAAGTCCGAGTCCGTAGAGAAAAGTTAACTCGGGGAAGTCCCAGCCGTTCAGCGGTTGGAAGCGGTCGACGATGATTTTGAGCATCCATATACCCGAGAAATATTGAATAGGAATCATGAGCAGCCAACTGACGAGGAACAAAGGATACTCCAGTTGCCGCTGCACGGCGAGTTTGGCGAAACAAGAAGCGACGGAGACGTAATGTTTGAACGAGGCTAGCATTGCGGATCCATCATCCTCCCTGGATTAAGGTTTTTTTCTTCGTTCGTTTCCACCCGGCCATGAGCAGAAGAAACAAGAGCCCCACCCATAAGGCTTGAATGGCCATCGCGCCGAGAGCTTCTTTGGTACCGACGTTACCGATATAGATGCCGAGCGGCGTTTGGTAGGTATATTGGAAAGGCAGGAATTTGGATATCGTCTGTACGCTTTCCGGGAAAAACCAGAGAGGAACGATGCTGCCGGACAATACGCGCACGATGCTGTCCTTCACCATTCCCATGTTGCCGAGCTCCATGACCCAGAACGCGACCAATCCGACGAGTGCGCTGAGCAGCCAAAGTATGGCATAGCTTAATAGGCAACTTGGGAAGAATAATAGCAAACTTAGAGCCGAAGAAGGCCAGGGGATGCCAAAGAAAATGGACGCGAGCAGGATCAACGGGACCACCCTGTTGGCCATCGCGCTGAGCATGCCGCCGATATCGTCGGCCAGGTAGCAAGCAAGCAGAGGGATGGGACGGTAAAAGTCGGTAACGATCTGCCCCTCTCTGATCTTGTAATAGATCGTGTCCTGTACGTCGCAGACGAACATGGCCCCGAGCATGATCGATAGAATCGTGTAAGTGGTCAGATCTTGAAGACTGAACGACTGCACCGTACCGACCCCGCCCTTATAGGCGGTTTGCCACAGAAACACGGAGGCGAGCATAAGAATCAGGTTGGTGCCGACGGATGCGAAAACCTCGAAGCGGTATGCTAGGTTAGTCAGAAGTTTCATTTTGGTGATATACCAATACGCCTGGAGCATGGACAACCCCCTCGAAATGGTTGAATCTGTAAAATTATAAGAGAGTACTTCGGCAAATTCAATCTTTTTTCATGATTTGGAGAAATTAGGATTATTGGTACATAACGAGTCAGAACTTGGGGAGGCTATCGGTGGATACGGAAGGGATACAAAGGGGACTTTGATATGACCGAAAACAATACGGAACATGAAGATCAAGCTGCAGCGCATCAAAATCAATTCCTCGATCCTCCGATTAAACCGCACGACCGAAGCGACGAGCCGGAGGTCGAAGCCGAAATGACCAACGATGACGACATGCTCGGCAATGTGGAGAAGCAAGCCGACGGGTATAAATCGATCTGCCGGGAATAAAGAAGCAATGCCAGTAATGTCTAACTTGGAAGCTGTAATAAGAGGCCGTGCGCGATTAGCGCTCGGCCTCTTATCCTGATCGGCTTGCGGTTTCGTTACGATGAGCAACATCGTAACTGTGGTAGAAGATTGATGTCAGGTTAAAAATTTTCATTAAAAAAACGATCAATCAAGGCACTTTTTGCCGACGTTAATTGTTATAGAAGATATAAAGCTTAAGGAGGTGTTGACATCGTCGCAAGATTCTATGAGTGCAAAGGAACTTGAAATATTGATCGCTACAATTCAAGAGGGGGATGTACGGCAGTATTCCGTGATTGTCAAAGCTTTCCAACAGCCGATTTACCGTTATTGCTGTCGGTTGCTTGCTAACAAGCAGGATGCGGAGGACGCGGTACAGGATATTCTGGTTAAGGCTTACCAAACCCTTCACCTGTATAAGAGGGCGGAGCATTTCTCGGCCTGGCTTTATCGGATGGCCTATCACCATTGCCTGAACCTGCTGCGGAAGCGTCGCCTCCATAATCGGGTCATGCGAATCATACGATTGGAAACTCTGTCGGCAAGCCCAGCGCAGGAGATCGATAACGGATGGTACACACCTTCGTTAGCGAGGGCCTTGACGATGCTGTCGCCGGAGGAGCGGAGTTTGCTCATTCTAAGGGTGTTCGAGGAGCAGTCCTATACCGAGATGAGCGAGATCTTCAAGATCAGACCCAATGCTCTGATCAAGAGAATGAAACGGATCAAACGGAAAGTACAAAAAGCCATGAATTCCGAGGAGGAGATCGATTGGAGCGAGCAGCAATTAAACGTGAATACCAAGATATAATCATGGCCTCGAATCAAGAAACTTTACCTGAAATAGACGTAGTGGAACGGGTAATGGGACGGATTAACGGTCTGGGGGATCGCCGTAGCTCCTTTCTGCAAGGAATTATGAGAAATACAACGGTATTGGGAAGCCTAATCGGTCTAATTCTAATGGTTTCGGTAACCGCGTATGCCGCATCGGAATACATTCAGATTCGGAATACAGCCGGAACGGTCAAGGTGCAGTATATTCCGGCAACGAATGAAGCGGCTGGCTCGGCAACGGCTTATCATAAGTACGCCAAATTGGCTCAGGCATTTGCCAAGCCGGGTGAACTGATTGCTTATTACGTAAAAGATAACAAAGCTTCGAAGAAAGAGGCTGTCTTGCAATTCGAATATAAAGAGCAGCGCATTCGCTCCTATTCCGATTTTGAGAAGGAAATCAAACGTACTGGCGCTCCCAAACTTCCCGAAGTCGCTAACGGATACGCTTTTGATTACGGTAAAGTTTTCCCCTCGATCCCTTCTACGGATGCGGAAAAGGGCAAAGCCTTTTACCGGGACAACCTCAGAGAGCTTACCGCACGGGCGAATAAGGATGCTAGCGGGGAGAAGATGTTCATGAAAGCCGTGCCATGGTCTGAGCCGGCGACGGTAAGCGGAATATATACGAAGGGCAAGGCTCATATCGGCATTTATGCTACCCTCATGCATGGAGGAGACATGTATGTGGAGCAGGAGCAAGAAAACAAGACGGATAAAATAAGGGTGGCTGGGACCGAAGTTGTTTATAATAGCGTAAAAAAACAAAGCGTCAGTTACGAGTACCTGAATTGGTATAATGAAGAGCAGGATGCTTACTATACGCTGACGAGCTACGGGGACAAAAGCTTATCTAAAGAGCAATTCTTGAAGCTGGCGAAGGAACTGATTGAGCAAAAGTAAACGTTGAATTCGAATTCAGAGCAAAACGAGAATCCCGTCCATGCAGGGACGGTCATGATTTTATTCACTGGGGGCTGTGACGGATTGCCGGGAGGTAGTCCGTTGCAGTTCTTTTGCGTCTAAATTTCCTATTTTGTATTGACAGGTTTGGATGCGCCCTTTACAATGATCAAAGCAATGAATATGATAATCATTCTCAACAAATGAGTCGCACCCCATGAATACAGGGCCGCACGAACATTTAACGCGAATCGATTAATCGATCATACTGAGCATGGGATGCTTAAAGGGAGAGTCAATGCATGAAAAAGCTATTCATACCGTTATCTTTAATCCTTGTCCTTCTACTTAGCGCTTGCGGAGGCAATTCCAAGAATAACTCCAACAATGCAAGCAGCACTTCTTCAGTTGAGCCATCGGCTCCGGCATCCGATTCCGATGAATCCGGCACGTTTACTTACCAATCCGAGTCCGGGCCGGTCGAAGTACCGAAAAATCCACAGCGCGTCGTCGTAATCACCCGGTTCTTGACGGGTAACGTCATGGCGCTTGGCGTTCCGGTGGTGGGCGTAGATGAAATGTCCAAGACCAATCCAAGATTTGAAGAGCAGCTGAAAGACGTAGAGGCGGTTTCGGAAGAAAGCGTCGAGAAAATCATCGAACTGCAGCCGGACCTCATTCTCGGACTCTCGGATATTCAGAACATCGACAAGTTCAAGAAAATCGCGCCAACGGTTACGTTTACCTACGGCAAATTGGATTACTCGGCGCTCCAACTGGAAATCGGCAAATTGTTGAACAAAGAAAAGGAAGCGCAGGCTTGGGTCGATAGTTTCAAGGTGAAAGTGCAAGAAGCCGGAGAGAAGATCAAGGCGAAGATCGGCGCTGATGCAACGGTCTCTGTCATCGAGACGTTCAATAAGCAACTCTATGTCTATGGCGATAACTTCGGCCGCGGTACGGAACTTCTGTACGCGGGAGGATTCGGACTCGCCAAGCCGGAGAAAGTCGCGGAAGCGACGAAGAAAGACGGATACTTTGCGGTATCTTCCGAAGTGTTGAAGGATTATTTCGGAGATTACGTCATTTTCAGCAAGAACGCGGACGAGGACAACTCGTTCCAGAATACGGACACGTATAAGAGCACGAACGCGGTTAAGAACAATCACGTTTACGAAGCCGACGCGAAGGCTTTCTACTTTAACGATCCGCTAAGCTTGGAATATCAATTGGAGTTCTTCACTAAGAGCTTCCTCGGCGAATAAGCGTTGAGCATCCATTTATTCCTATAGTTAAATGTCAAACAGAGCACGGCGAGATATTCGCCATGCTCTGTTTTTGTTGTAGGGGGCTTCGGCAGATTCCTACCGTTAAAGCGATTATGCGGCGAATTTAAAAAAGAAAGCACGATCCCTGATTCACATTTACATCGGATGGCTCTATACTTAGTATAGATAATGATAATCAATCTCACTACTGATAGGGGTCATAACGGAATGAATTCGATTAAACGTTTTTCGCAATCCGCAATCATAGTTTTGCTTATTTCCTTGCTGGCAGCCTGCGGTAACTCGGGTAACTCGAACGAGAACGCGGCATCGTCTCCTTCGGCTTCTGGAGAAGAGTCCTACCGTCTGCTGACCGACGCAATGGGGCATGAGGTTAAAGTACCCACTCACCCGCAGAAGGTGATTGCGCCATTCATAGAAGATCCGCTCGCTGCGCTTGGTATAAAGCCGATAGCCCAATGGGGCGCGGGGGGAGTTCCTCAACATTACTTGCAAGAGAAGCTGGCGGGGGTGCCGGTGCTTGATATGAATGGAGGATTGAAGCCCGAAGAAGCGCTCTCTTACGCTCCGGATCTGATTATTTTTCTGGCTCCGACTTATTTGGCCAACGGGAATTACGAGCAGTTCGCCAAGATCGCTCCAACGTTCGTACTCTCGGATAACGAAGCGGACTGGCGGGGGAATCTCGAGAAACTCGGAGCTTTGCTGAATGAAGAAGAAGCAGCCAAACTAGCGTTGGAGCAATACGACAAGAAACTCGCGGATGCGAAAAGCGCGCTGGGAACACTCCCGGCCGAGAAGACGGCGGTCCTGTTGCAGGCGGACGAAGAGAAGGGCTTCAAGCTGTTCGGTCCCAACTTCTACGGAGGCGCAACGCTTTATGGCGCGCTCGGTTTCAAGCAGCCGGCTTTGCTGAAGGGCGAGTACGAGACGTACTCGATCGAGATGCTCGAGCAATTGAAGGACGTAGACTATATTTTCGTCCTCTCCGGCCAAGGCAGAGGCAAGCCTCCCGTCGATAACCCGCTATGGAAGGGACTTGCGGCCGTAAAAACGGGACACGTGTTCGAAGCCGATTCGGGCCATTGGTTTAATGCGAACCCAATTGCCAACGGGCTCATTATCGAAGATGTTCTGAAGGACTTAAATGGATAAAAAGCTCTCCCCCGACCTGCAGCCAACGGCTGTGGGTTTCCTTCGTTATCGGCTGCTGGACGTGCGGGTTCTCAGGGGTGCGTCGAATACACGACAGTCCGAACGCAACTTCATCGAGACGAAGTCCCATCTTCTGCTTCTCTCGAACGCGCATGGAGGAAAGCTCGTCATCGACGGGCGACTGCATGTCCTGCGTCCCGGATCGTTATTCGTATGCGCTCCCGGCCAATTGGTCGAGCTAACGAATTTCGCGGACCACCCGCTTGAATTATTGCTCATCTATTTTCAGGCCTATTGTTTGCTTTCCGATGAAACAACCGTTACGGGAGTTCCGCTGCAGGTCGCTTTGCCTTTCCCGTGCGAAGCGGCGGTAACGTCTGCATCGACGGCAGGCCATCTCTTCGGGGCAATTAGCTCCAGTTGGAACAACGGCGCTCCTTCGTCCCTTCTTCGCTGCGAAGCGGGGTTGTTGGAGCTGCTCGGCCTCTCCCTTGATTATCGGGAGCAGCAGGCCGAGTTGGCGTTAGAGGCCTCCCGCATGGAACTGGAAAGGCATTACGCAAGCGAGATCACGATCGATTCCCTTGCTAAGATCGCGGGATTAAGCCGATACCACTTCATGCGTTTATTCAAAGAGAGGTACGGCAGAGGCGTCATGGAATATCGGACGGACCTTAGGCTAAAGGACGCCAAGCAACGAATGGGTGAACCGAATTCCGCGTCTCTGGGAGAGATCGTTTTCCAAGTCGGCTACAAGAGCGAAAGCTATTTCAGCAGCCTGTTCAAAAAACAGACCGGAATCGCTCCGGCTATTTATCAACGCAATCAGAAACGGAAGATCGCGGCATACAGTTGGATTAACTTCGGGCAGATTCTCGCATTGCAGACGATTCCGTTCGCCGCGCCTATGGACCACTATTGGACGAGCCATTATCGAAACAAGTACGAGTACGAGGTCAAAGTGCCCCTAAGCCATCAATACGAGTTTAACCTGAGCGCTCTGCGGACGTCCCAGCCGGATGCCATCGTCGGCATCGTAGAGTGCGTTCCCGCCGAAGAGCAGGATAAGCTAAGAACGGTCGCTCCTGCATTGTTCTTAAGCTGGGACGACGATTGGCGCAATCACTTATCAAGCGTGGGCAATTTTCTGGAGCAGGAAGACGCCGCGATACAGTGGCTGGACCGTTACGACCGGAAAGCGTCATCTCTCAGAGAACGGCTTCAACCTATCGTCGGCAAGGACTCGCTTATCGTTCTTGCCGTAGGCGCCAATCAAATGGCGATATGGGGGCACCAGGCCGGCACGGTGTTCTACGACGATCTCGGGTTCACTATGCCCGAGGCTATCCGAGCTTTTAAATGGATCAAGTCTGTCGAAGCGGACGAACTGACGGAAATCAACGCGGACCGAATCGTGCTCCACGTGGATCAGAGTCCAGCCGCGCAAGCGAGAGGGAACAACCTATTTCAAACCGAGGCTTGGAAGAAACTTCGCGCGGTAAAAAATCGAAAAATCCACAAGACTTCGTCATCCGGTTGCTACGAGGCCCCGTGGAACGAGTATTCGGCCGACGCCCTCGGCCGCTTCTTGAACGAGGTTCCAAGGTTATTCGAACAATAGGGTATCAGAAAAAGACTGGAGATCCGAATATCGTGACAGCTATCAATCGCAATCGTAACCATAATGAAGCACCACTCGTGGCCTCCGATGCGGTCAACGAAGCAAGCCGTATTCATTCGCGCCCCCGCACGGCAATTCTGATTATCGTTGGCGGTCTCGTTGCGCTCTTGCTCAGCGTGGCGTTGTCCGTCTCGTTCGGAGCCGCGGACATTCGATTCGCGACCGTATGGGAAGCCATCTTTCATCACAACCAGCACCAGCAATTGACGCAGCATCAGATTACGCAGCATCAGATTATTCTGGAGCTGCGATTGCCTAGAGTACTCGGTTGCGCTCTGGTCGGCAGCAGCTTCGCCGTCGCGGGCGCGATCATGCAGGGAATGACCCGTAATCCGCTCGCGGATTCGGGATTGATCGGCTTGAACTCGGGTGCCGGGTTCGCTCTTGCCGTCTGCTTCGCCTTCTTCCCCGGATTGCCGTATTTGTACCTCATCTTATTTTCTTTCGCGGGAGCCGCGATTAGCGCCGCGCTCGTCTTCGCCATGGGATCGCTCGCCAAGGGAGGATTGACTCCGATTCGGCTAGTACTGGCGGGCGTTACGCTTTCGGCCTTATTGACGGCGCTTAGCGAAGGTATCGCGCTTTATTTTCGAATTGGACAAAATTTGGCTTTCTGGTATGCGGGCGGAGTAGCAGGAACGAGATGGTTACATTTGAAGATCATGTCGCCTTGGATAGCGGCGGCGCTTATCGGAGCGATTATGCTGTCCAGATCGATAACGTTGCTCAGTCTAGGAGAGGATGTCGCCAGAGGTCTCGGACTTCGCTCCGGCTTCGTTAAGCTGGCGGGAACGATCATCGTCGTCATTCTGGCGGGATCCGCCGTGTCGGCGGTAGGGGCGGTTTCCTTCATCGGGTTGCTCGTTCCGCATCTGGCGCGCAAGCTAGTAGGCATGGATTACCGTTGGATTATTCCGAGTTCGGCCGTTCTTGGCGCGCTGTTCGTCATCTTGGCCGATCTGGCCGCGAGAACCGTAAACTCGCCAACCGAGACGCCTATCGGGGCACTGATCGCGATCATAGGCGTACCTTTCTTCCTGTATCTTGCGAATCAGGAAAGGAGGGAACTGTAATGAACGTTATCGGATTGTCGCCGGAGGAGCTTCGCAAACGCAGACGCAACTCTATGATAGTGGTCCTGTTAGCCGCATCCATCGTACTGGCATTCGTTCTGAGCATGAATACCGGATTCATTCGGCTCTCTCCGTTGGATCTGATTCGCACGATTTTCGGAGGAGGCACAAGGCAGCAGAACCTGATTTTGTTCGACTTCCGCTTGCCGCGGATCGTCATCTCCGTATTGATCGGCGCGGGGCTCGCGGTTTCCGGGTGTATTATGCAGGCGATCTCGCGTAATGCTCTCGCCGATCCGGGAATTCTCGGCATTAACGCGGGCGCGGGCATGGTCATTCTCGTCTTCGTCGCGTTTTACCCGACCGCGGCGGCGGCCCCGGCGTACGTACTTCCCTTGCTCGCCTGGGGAGGGGCCGGTATCGCGGCCTTGCTCGTCTTCGCGATGTCCTTCCGCAAGCATCGGGGATTGTCTTCGAACCGATTGCTTATGAACGGTATCGCCGTCAATTCCGGCATCTCGGCGGTCACGATCGTGTTAATTTTGCGGATTAATCCGCAGCAGTATCAGTTCGTGGCGACCTGGATGGCGGGGAGTATTTGGGGCAAGGATTGGAGCTTTGTTCTGGCATTGCTTCCTTTTATCCTGATCTTGCTTTCCTACGTTTTCTATAAAGCCCTCACGATTAACGTTCTGAGCTTAGGCAATGCCCTTGCGACAGGGCTAGGGGCGTCGATTAACCGAGAGCAGCTCTTGTTGCTTGCGGCGGCGGTCGGACTCGCGGGTTCGTGCGTCGCGGTCAGCGGCAGTATCGGTTTCGTCGGGCTAATCGCGCCGCATCTCGCCAGGAGGCTCGTCGGTCGGAGGCATCAAATTCTATTGCCGGCTACCGCCTTGTCCGGCGCGTTGCTTGTACTCGTGGCAGATACGCTCGCCAGATGGGCTCTGCAGCCGACGGAAATTCCGACGGGCATCGTCGTAGCGGTCATCGGAGCCCCTTATTTCCTTTACCTGCTCGTCCGCTCCAAAAACTAGAAGAACGATTAGATGACAAGAACGTGCGTTCTCGTTATTATTAAGGGAAGAAGAATCAGGAAGCTTCATACCTTAATAGGAGTGGGACATATGACGAGTACATCTAATCGCTCGCAAGTACAGATAAAACCCTGGTCGGCTACCGACCTCGAGCTGTTATATCGATTGAACGCGCCGGAGATGCTGGAACACCTTGGCGGGCCGGAGACCGATGAGCAAGTCTTGGCGCGCCACAAGCGATACGTCGAGATCGGAGCAAAAGGAACCGGACGCATGTTCTCCATCGTGCTGCTTCCGGAGCTTGAAGCAGTGGGCAATATCGGATACTGGGAACGTAACTGGCAGGGGGAAACCGTATACGAGATCGGTTGGGGAGTTTTGCCCCCGTTCCAGGGCAGAGGAATAGCGGCTGCCGCTACCCAAGCCGCCATTGCCAGCGCTAGGGGAGAGGGCAAGCACAGGAGCATCCATGCTTTCCCATCCGTCGACAACCCTGCTTCGAACGCGATATGCCGGAGACTCGGATTCGAGTTTGTGGCCGAGTGCAGCTTCGAATATCCGCCGGGGAGCTTTATGCGCTGCAACGATTGGCGGCTGAATCTCGAACAATACTTATGAGACAGCCCATTGGATTTATTAAGCAATATAACTCGGCAACAAGGATAAATGCACTTTTTGTCGAAATGGTTATAGCTTATTAATCACCTATGACCCCTCCAGTGGAAGGAACTAACCTATGCTTATTAAAGGAAAGAAAAGAGCAGCTATACTGTTAGTGGCTGTGATGCTTAGTCTAATGTTCCTAAACGTAGCAACAGCTGCTTCGGACGAAAGACAATCAAGTGAAGAAGCTGTGACCAAGGAACAGTTTCTAGAGATGGTCGTTCGGGCATTAGAGCTTCCTTTGGATGATGGAGAGCTTAAATTCTCGACCATTATGAAGGTTGCCAAGGACAATGGGCTATACAAAGGAGATTACGTGGAGCCATTGAATAGCCCGATTACTCGTGGCGAAATGGCTTTGACCTTGGAGAGAGCCACTCACAAACAAGGATATGCCAATACAATTGCGGCTCTTAAGAATGAGCAGCTGAATATTGAGAAGCTTAAGCCCTACTATTTACCTCAATATGCGAAGGACATAACCTATTTGAAATCGTTAGATATTCCTATTGTTAACTTGGCCGACTTCAGTCAACCCAAGCAATTGCTCGAGCAGCTAAATGAATGGTATAACCGCAAGGTGCTGGAAGAATATGCTCCGGCAAACGAGAAGCTTGGCTTAGAATATTGCAGTCCAGAAGCTGAAGATTGGTATATTAAACAGCATAATTGTGTAAATAAGAACAATCTTGAGATGTACCCTGCGTATAGTCGTTATTGGAATTTTGTTAGTCAGCTGAAGTTGACGGAGGAGCGAATAACGAATAATACGGATCGTATTTTTGCCAAAATGTCTTCAACCCCGAAGCAAATGGTGTTTGAAACGATGAAGCGAGGGTTGCTGAGCGGATCGCAACAGGGAGAATTATTACTGCAATCGACCTCCACAAGGGCTCAAGCAGAGGCCGCTATCGCAAGGATGCTCTCCTATAACAAAGGAAACCAACTTCCTGTTAACCCATACACGATTACCACGGCGGAAATTTATTGGCATAATACGAATCTATTCAGCATGCTTCCACAATGGTTTAATCAGGGATTTAAACTCTCGGGTAGAGGATGGGTCACACCCCAGGAGGATTGGGATTACGGGTACGGCAAGCCATTAGAGCGTGCAAGAGACAGTTACAAAGGCTATTTGGATCAATTGATTGTCGTAGACTATAACGATCCCAAGGATCCGAATCGAAAGCTGTTACCTGACTTGTCCCGCAATGTCATTTTTCAGGACAAGGCATTCAATCCTAAGATTCAAGCCTATGTACTTATACCGAAAACGAGGGCAACAACTACGCAAAATTGGAAATACATGGACGTGCAAGTGCATGGAAACTTTGTACAAGAAGGTGCCAAAGACAACACTTTTAATCGTCCGGTAGTTCCATTCTATTATCGCAAATCGATTCCTTGTACTGCTGCGGAGAAATGTGTCTCTCGCTCCGATGTAAAATCAACGGGCGTCATTTTTATACCTAAAAACATACAGTTTAATAAGGAGGAGCTGACCTCCTACCTGAATGTGACGATTACTGTGCCGGGCATAAGCGGTTATAAGTATGTGACAAGAACGTTATTCGAATCGAGGTTTCTTAATCCCAGTTATGCGATTAAGCGATGAAGAGCTTTCCATGAAAGTGAAGTCGCTCAAGAGGCTATCCCAGAAGTGAAAACTTTTGAGCGGCTTCTTTCTTTTATGGGACAGCCCCTTCTGCATGCCGGCGAGATCAGGCCAACGGCCTGTATCCCTGTCTATCCAGCGCATCTGCAATTACCGCGTATCCTCTTCCGTTCGGATGAAAATGGTCGAGCGATAAGAGTTCCCTCTGCCTGCCCTGAAAAGAATCGAAAATATTCGCCACCCTCAGGTTGCCGTCCTGAAAGCTCTCAAGCTGACTGTTAAATCGCTTGATCCATACATTGGCTTCCGGTAAGGAAGGGGAGGGATTGTATAGGTCGACCGCGCGTATCAAATAGGGGGCTCGGCCATGTTTCAATTTCCGAATGACTCCGAAGATTCCGGCAAGGTTTTGCCGGCACTCGGTTAACGCCTGCCTGAATAAGTCGGCGTTCTTGCTTGTCGCATAAGCTTTGGCTGCATCCAAGAGGTCATTGCCGCCTGCCGTAAGCGTAATGATATCGGCATTCTGAATGAAGGCTCTCATCCTATGATCGCATTGAACGGCGGACAAAATATTTTCCGTTGTCGCTCCGTTTATCCCCATTTTTTCGTAGACGACGTGCTGCCCTAGTCGATCTTCAATCATCCGTCCGTATTTTGGAACGAACCCTCCGCCGAACAGATCCCCGACGCCCGAGGTCAGAGAATCCCCAATCGCGGCATAATGAATCATCTGTCCATCTCCGCCTTCCCTCGCGAGCGGACCTTTCCGGAACCGCACCCTTAGCTACTTTCAGCATATGCTGCCGATCGGTACATGTTCTTCAATTGATCATTCGCGTTCTGCCCGCCCAGAAGGGTCGTCGAATGGCCGCCTTGTCGATCTTGCCGACGGATGTTCGGGCTAGAGACTCGACGATCTCCATGCGGGTTGGAATCTTATGCGGGGCGATCCGATCCTGGACGAATGCTTGTAGTTGTCCAATCGTAAGCTTCGATCCGGGTGCAAGGACGACTACCGCGGTTACCTCTTCGCCTTCGACCGGCAAGGGAGTCCCGATGACCGCGATTTCGACGATCAGAGGATGTTTGCTTAACGCCGCCTCTACTTCGGAACAGTACACGTTGGCTCCGTTCACGATAATCATGTCTTTGTTGCGATCCAGCAAATATAAGTAGCCGTCTTGGTCGAAGCATCCCAAATCGCCGGTGTGGAGCCATCCGTTTCGCAGCGCTTTGTCGGTTTCTTCGGGATTGTTTCAGTACCCAAGCATCATTTGATCTCCCTGACAGATGATCTCGCCCGTGTGGCCTTGCGGTACGTCATTCCCGGATTCGTCTACAATACGTACTTGAAAAGGTTTTTGCCCCCAAACCGCGACGTCGGAGGGCTTGCCTACGGATAGGAGCCGATTAAGCTTACCTTCGGCGAAACATTGATTAATGGACAAGTAGCTGATAAATTGGCCGCTTTCGGTTTGCGAGTAGACCTCGGTTAAGTACGCGTTCGGAAAAATATCGCGGGCTGCGCGAAAAGTATTTTCGCTGATGGGGGCTCCGCCGCAAGAAATTCCCTCCACGGACCGAGCGCATCCGGGCGATAAGTTTTTCAAATCGACGATATCTTTGAAAAGAAGCCCGACCGTGCCGACATTTTTAAGTTGTTCGCGTTCGATAAGAGCAATAACCTCTTCGGCTTGCAGAGGGTAGGATTCGGGGAAGATGAGGCAACCGCCCTCGAATAGAGTAGTCCAAAGGATGAATTGACCCGTTAAATGGGCTTGATTGGGGAGAATCATTTTTTTGGACGACAAGTGTCCGCCGCCCCTCTCGGGATTCATGAAAGACCAACTGCGGATTGTCCGATGGGAGTGCATGACGCCTTTGGAACGGCCCGTCGTTCCACCGGTATAGATCAGCAAAGCGACATCGTCGGGGTTGGCCTCATGCCACTGGCCGAGTGGCGGGCATGTAGCGATAAAGCTTTCTATGGACGGAGAGGGGGCGTGGTGGCTTGCTTTGCAGGGAATGGCGTTTACTGTCACGCTCGTATTGACTAGCAAAGAGACGCATTCGGAGAGCTTCAAATCCGAGGAATCGTAGACAACCGCAACGGGGTCGGCATCCTGAAGGATATGCGCGATGTCGCTAGATGTCAGGCGGGGGAAAATCGCAAACGGAATCGCCCCGATAGCGACGGCGGCGATTTCCGCTACGACAAGAAGCGGGGAGGGATGGCTAAGAAGAGCGACCCGATCGCCTGGCCGAACGCCGAGCTCGCGGAAGCCATGGGCGACGCTGCTCGCCTGCCGCAATAGTTGTTCGTATGTTAGGGTTTCGTTCTTATATTTAAGCGCAGGATGGGTTGGATTCAGGCTAGCGACGTTGGGCAGTATGCTTGAAAGTAACATTGGAATTGTCCCCTCTCAGAATGAATTCTGATAATACCCATGACCATACTTCGCTTTGAAATTATCATAATTCGTCGGGGGTAACAAATCGTTTTTACTTATAGCAATATGCTGGTTTTTGTTATAAACAGGAAAAAAGTAGCTAGTTAGGCTGGGGGGGCGGCGGATGCGATGTTTTTCATCGCATGGTGACGAAAAACCTGCATTTCGAGTCCGAAACGCCGTCGATACGATGTTTTTCATCGTAAGGAACTCGAATTGGGCGAGAACGTACGCCGTTACGATGTTTTTCATCCCATGGAGGCGGAAAAACTGTAAATTTGGCTCGAAACGCGACCGATAAGATGTTTATCATCATAAGCTACCCAAATGGGCGGGAACCTGAGCTGTTACGATGTTTTTCATCGCATGGAGGTGGAAAAACATCAAATTTGGCTCAGAACGCCGCCGATAAGATGTTTATTATCATAAGAAACTCGAAATGGGCGAGAACGTACGCTATTACGATGTTTCTCATCGCATGATGACGGAAAAATGGCATTTCGAGATCGAATCGCCGCCCTTACGATGAAAAACATCACTACGGTATGCCGACGAGGGTTATAAATCCAAATCATCAAGTTTAACGGAAGGGGTAAGGCGATAAGTGTTAATTCGGCGCATTCCCGACCCTGCGGGCATAAGTACTTCTTTCTTTACCAAGCCGTGTAGTAACTTCCTCGCTTTTTGTGCCTCGACGTGCAGTAATTGACTAACATCTTTCGGGTGCATAGGCTGGCGGACCCGCAAAGCATGACGCACAATCTCTTTCTCTTCGGAGGATAGTCGAGCCTTCGCTCCGTCGTCGGCGGTCCGCATACCGTAAATCGTTCCCATGAACTGCAGCAGCATTTGCTGGCACAGACGGGGGCGCTCCTTCACCATGTTGTGCGAAAATCGGAGAACTTTCCAGCCGTCGATAATGAGATGGTTCTGCCTAATCCGGTCGTCGTCGAATCCGGAAAGAGTGACTTTTCGAGCATGAGTGTCAAACCCGTCGCCCTCAATATTCAGGCGGATGGGGCCGGGTAGCCAAGCGAAATCGAGGAATCGTGCGCCGTCGCGGAAATCGGATACTTCGTACTCGGGGTGCAAATCGTCGAAATGTCCAATGGCGGGCCACCAGACGTTTTCCAGAATAAGCTTCTCCAAGTGCCCGTGACCTTCGTTTAATCTTCGCAGACGCTCGCCTTCGCGAGAAATGCGATGTTTGGACAGGAAAGCCTCATAAGCGGTATTGAAATCCATGATCGTACACCTCCGGAAAATAATAAAGCCGCCCTTCGGATCAGCGCGGGGCTAATCGGAAAGAGCGGCTGCGTGCTTCGCAAGCCCTATCAATAATATCTGAGCTAAGTATAGAGGCGGCAAGTTGAAACTGTCAATTTTTAGTTTTAATTTGTCCTAGCCCTCTAGTGGGGACGGATCATTCGGCTACTCAACTAAACCCCCTTGAGCGCGGGTTAAGTGGTGACTATTTCCCGCATATCCCCTTGCTAAGCCTTATCCGTTCACGCACTTTATCCAGTATGTGGTAAAATGGGTTTAGCCTTAGACTAGGAGGAATGACAATGTCCGTATCGACGAGGAAAATCGTCGCGGGATTATTCGTATCGCTTGACGGGATAGCGGACGCTCCCGAAATTTCGCCTCACGAGTGGACGAACGACGAGTTGATGGGGCGTATCGCCGCAGGCGTCGCGCAAGCGGATGCCGTGCTGCTAGGATCCCGTACCTATTCGCTACTGGCGCGTTTCTGGAAGCACCAGAGCGATGACATTCCGATGGCCAAGTTCCTGAACGGCTCGCCGAAATATGTCGTGTCCAGTTCGCCGGACGCGCTCGAGTGGCAGCCCGCGACGCTGATCCAAGGGAATCTCTTCGAAGAGCTAGCGAAGCTCAAAAGCCAACCCGGCCGTAACATTCAAATCCCCGGAAGCCCTACGCTAGTAAGGTCGTTGCTGCGCGAAGGTCTTCTGGACGAGCTTACTCTTAATATATGCCCGGTCGTCGTCGGCTCCGGTTTGCGTCTTTTCGATGAAATCGCCGATCCCGTTCGCTTAAAGCTCGTAGATTCGGTCGTCTACGGTAACGGCGTAATCGGAGTCACTTATTCCTTAAGCTTAAACTAGATTATTCGTCCGACTGACGGGAAGAGGTGTCACATGAATCCTTCGGATCAGAAACTATCCGAGAGCGCGGTTCAATGGGTGGTCGACGCGATAAATCCGGAGGCGATCGTCCTCTCCGCGCAACGGCTTCAAGGAGGAATCTCCGCTCTCGTCCATCGCGTGTCGTTAAGCATAAATGGAGAACGACAAGATGTCGTGCTGCGGCAGTTCGACAACGCGGAATGGGTAAGGGAGCAGCCTGATTTGGCTGCTCGCGAAGCGGCAAGCCTGCTCAGGGCATTCCGAACCGTCGACGTGCGCACGCCAAGCCTGATTGCTTTTGACGAAACGGGGAGCCGGTGCGGGAAGCCGGCCGTCTTGATGACGCTTCTTGCGGGGGAAGTCGTGTTGGAGCCCGCGGATTCCGCGCAATGGCTGAACGGCATGGCGAAGGCTCTCTGTCGCATTCATGAAGTGGAAGCTAGCGATTTCGACTGGACGTATGCTTCTTATTGCGACGCGGCTTCTCTGGATACGTCGTCATGGTCGAAGCATCCCGACAAGTGGAAGGCGGCGGCGGACATTGTGACGTCCTCCCGTCCTCCGGCTACAATGCGGTTCATTCATCGGGATTATCATCCGGCTAACGTATTGTGGTCCGGCGGCGAAGTGAGCGGCATCGTTGACTGGGTCAACGGCTGTATCGGTCCGGCCGGCATCGACGTTGGCCATTGCCGCGTCAACTTGGCTCTGTTGCATGGCGTGCCGAGCGCGGACGAGTTTCTCGCCGGCTATCGACGCCATGCGGGTGAGTCCTTCACCTACGATCCTTATTGGGATCTCGTCACGCTAATCGATTTCGCCTACGGTCCGCCTCCCGAAGTCTACGGCGGCTGGACAGCACTGGGCGTGACTGGACTAACGGACGAGATGATGGCCGAGCGACTGGATGACTACTTATTAAGTTTGCTGAATTGCGGACATTTCACGACTTGAGAGGTGACGGGATTTAAAAGATTTTTCTCTGTTTAGAGGCAGTGATTAGGTATCCAAGGAGGAACTTTATCGCGATGAACATCGAAATTCAACAAGCGGGCATCCTGCAGAAGCCTATAATGGAAAATTTGATGGCCCTCTTCCTGCACGATTTGTCCGAATTCGCGGACGATATCAAGGTGGACGACATGGGTATGCACCGGTTCGACGTGATGGATCTATTTTTCGAGAAAGAGGGTTTAACGCCTTATCTCGTTCGATTGGACGGAGAGATCACGGGCTGCATTCTTATCCAAAGCGGACAGTATACGAACCCCGAACATGCGGACTATGTCTTGAATTCATTTTTTATCCTGAAAAGGTATCGTAGAAGGGGAATCGGAATGGCGGTTGCCGGTCGATTGTTCTCGCAATATCCCGGCAGATATTGCTGCGCTCAATTAAAGAGCAATGTCCCTGCGGTCAGGTTCTGGAAAAAAGTATACGCAGAACGGCTGTTGGATGTGTTCGAGATCGAGCGGGAGGAAGACGGAAACGCGATCTTGGAGCAATTTTTCGCGGTGTGAGACAGTCCGTAAAGCGAAGGAACTAAAATGCGGTCTGACTTCCAGATCGACGGGATGGTTTCTAGGAAGCCGCATGCCTTACGATGAAAAACATCGTTACAGCGGCCGGGAGGGTGAAAAAAGCCGAATTCTCGCTCCCATGCGATGAAAAACATCGTAATAGCGGAGTTTTCCTATGAAATCGGCCTACTTACGATGAAAAACATCGTAACAGTGGCGGAAAAGGGTAAAAAAGCCGATTTCTCGCCCCCATGCGATGATAAACATCGTAACCACGAAACAGCACGTAGCTATGCATCTTAACCAGCCTCTTCGTTCGAGAGCTGGCGGCGTGGTTGCTGGAGGAAGTTTAGTCGAAGGGCTTAGTTGTTTTAAGGGGGCTACGGCGGCAAGGTGGTTACTTCGGAGGTAAAATCCATTGCCCTCAGTGACGACGATTTTCGCAACTCTTTGGCTCTGAGAACCGATAGGCCGCTCCTTTCATAAGATAGGCGCATACCCCGCGTTTATTCGAGAGAGGAACATGAGGCATGCAAACCTACGTTATGAACGGAGCTTATTGGTCCGTTCCCGGGCATTCTGTATATTACGACTGGCCGCGCGCCTATGGTTATTCGGAGGTTCAAGCTCAGGCGACGCAGCCTCTTACGTTCGTGCTTGTCCACGGTTCGTGGGCGGACGCGAGCTTCTGGAACGGAGTAGCGATGGAATTGCGCAGAATGGGCCACACGGTTTACGTTCCCGAGTTTCCGGGCCATGGGAGCGATCTGAATCCGAACGTGACGCACGGAATGATCTCGAAGGCGGTCGCCGACTACATTATTGCGAACAATCTTCGCGATATTATACTCGTCGGGCACAGCTTCGGCGGATCGGTCGTCCAGAAGGCGGCGGAGCTCGTGCCGGATCGGATCAGACGGCTCGTCTTCATGGACGGATTCGTGGTGGCCGACGGACAATCCGTGGCGGATCAGTTTCCCGCTTCGATGCGGCAAGGGTTCGAGCAGCTACGCAAAATGTCGAAGGACGATACGATCATGCTTCCTTTCGAGACGTTCAGAGACACCTTCGTAAATGTGGCGGATCTTGCGACGGCCCAAAAACTGTATAGCGAAATAAGGCCGGAGCCCGCCAAGCCCCTCTTCGAGAAGCTCGATCTTAAGAAGTTCTTCAGTCTGAACGTTCCGAAGAGTTATCTCTTTTTGACGGAAGATGCCGCGGTACCCCAAGCCGAAGGCTTCGGCTGGCACCCGCATATGTCGAGCCGGCTCGGACAATTCCGTTTGATTAAGTCGCCGGGCGATCACATGACGTTTTTTCGTACCGATCCCGCGTTGATGGCTCACAAGTTATACGAGGCTTCGAGGGATTGAGCCGGATCGGGAATCGTTCTTCGGAGGGCTGACTCAGTTGCTTACTGGCGTCTGTCGAAGCCCTTCTTCGATTGCCGACAAGTATGAAGTGGGACAAGGCTTGATGGATGATAGGGAGTTTCGGAATCGTAACGTGCGGGAGAGGAAAATATGGAGAAGTTGACGGAGAAAGCATGGTTTAGAAGCAGAGGTAACGCCGACTCGGGCAGAGTATCGTTTATAGAACTGTTTTTCGACTTGGTGTTCGTGTTCGCGGTGACGAGATTGTCTCATTTTTTCCTCGAGAATTTCAATGCGGACGGAGCGGTTAGGCTAGCACTCCTCACGATGGCCGTGTGGATGGTGTGGATTTTCACGGTGTGGGTGATCAATTGGCTCAATCCGGAGATGAAACCGGTCAAGCTGATGCTGCTTGTCCTCATGTTGTTGGGTTTAGTCATGTCGGCTTCGATTCCCGAGTCGTTCGGGAAACTAGGTATCTATTTCGCGGTTTCCTATACGTTGTTCCATGTCGGGAGGACGGCGTTTACGGTGTGGATGTTGCGAAAGGGCTCGGACGAGCTTCGAATCAACTTCGTGCGTATTCTCGCCTGGCTGATCGCATCCGGCGCGTTCTGGATCGCGGGCGGCATCGCGGACAATTCATGGCGACTCGGACTGTGGGCGGTAGCCATCCTCATCGAGTACGTCGGACCTTCGCTGGGCTTCTGGATGCCGAAGATCGGCCGGTCTTCGACACGCGTCTGGGACGTCGAAGGCTCTCACATGGCGGAACGGTGCGGCTTGTTCATTATTATCGCGCTCGGAGAGTCGGTGTTAATGACGGGGGCGAACTTCGGGATGCTGGAGTGGTCTCCGACCGCGATGTCATCGTTCGCCGTCTCGTTCTGCGGAACGGTGGCCATGTGGTGGATTTATTTCGAAACCGTGGCCAAAACGGGTCATCATTACATTGCCCATTCGGAGGACCCCGGCAGGGTAGCCCGTTCGGCGTATACGTATACGCATCTGCTGGTCGTAGCGGGCATTATTCTGTCGGCGGTGGCGGACGAGCTATTGCTCGCGCATCCTCTGGGTCATGCCGAAGCGAAAGTCGCGGCGGTCATGCTCGGAGGATCCGCTTTGTACCTTCTCGGCAATCTGCTGTTCATGAGAATCGTCACGGGCATCTTGCCGCTGCCGTTTATTGTCAGTCTGCTCGCGTTGGCCGCGGTCGCTCCATTCTCGACGATGCTGCCGCCGCTGGCGCTGTCCGCGTTCGTGACCGCCGTGCTTGGCGTCGTCTCCTTCTGGGGAGGCGCGGTGTCCGATCGTTTGTGCCGGGTCGTTCCCATTCACGCGAACAAAGGAGCGTCATCCGCTTAATCGATAAATCCCCGGGAGTCCGGAATCCGAGGGATTTCCGTACAGTCCGAGTTACTTGGGAAAACAGATGATGCTGATGGGGGAAATGAGAAAATAACGCATAGCGACGGGCGGGACTGAGATGGGATGTAAAATCCGATTGACATAGTGGGGATTATCCCTTACGATCTATTCAAATCAGATCGCATTTATACAAACGCATCCCGTCCGATAACTTTCGAGGAGGATTTTCCATGAGTCTCTTTTCCGCTCGCAACGCGAATCCGCTTTCCATCCGCAACACGGTCGCCATCGGCATCGGTTCCGCGTTATTCGCCATTTTGGGCAGGTTCGGTTCGGTGCCTTCAGGCTTGCCGGACACGAATATCGAGACGACCTACGCTTTGCTGGCGCTGTTCGCCATCCTTTACGGTCCGCTTGTCGGCCTGCTCGTCGGGTTCATCGGGCACACGTTGAAGGACTCGATCTTTTACGTCTCGCCTTGGTTCAGCTGGATTATCGCCTCGGCGATCGTCGGTTTGATCATCGGCTTGGCCGCAAACCGTATTCGCGCGAGGGACGGAGAGTTCGGCCGAAAAGAGATCATTACGTTTAACGTCGTACAGACGGCCGCGAACGCTATCGCTTGGTTCGTCGTCGCGCCGACGTTGGACATTCTGATCTATGCCGAGCCATCCGGCAAATCGTACACGCAAGGCCTGGTCGCGGGCGCTTCGAACATCGTGACCGTGGCCGTGCTCGGCACGTTACTTCTGACGGCTTACGCGAAGACGAGAACGAAGCAAGGCAGCCTGACGAAGGAAGCCTAACGAAGCATGCGGGAAGCCGGCGAACGCTGCCGGCTTTTTCGCTTGCTAGGCGGCTGGCGGGCGCCATGCGCGCACGGAAGGGAACGCCCGTTAGAAGAAATACGAATACATCACACCCTGCATCCAGAGGAAGTGCGACGCTATGGACAACCAGAGCCGCGAGCCGGTCATCGTTTTCGACGGGTTCAGCTATCAATACCGCGTGCAGACGAGTCCGTCACTCGCCGATATTCATCTTAAGATTTACGAGGGCGAGAAGGTGCTGATCCTCGGACCGTCCGGATCGGGGAAGAGCACGCTCGCCCACTGCATTAACGGACTCGCGCCTTATTTCTATCCCGGCACCGCGACCGGCTCTTTAACAATCCGGGGGACGGAGACGAAGGAGCTCGATTTGTTCCGGCTTTCCGATCGGGTCGGCACCGTTCTGCAGGATCCCGACGGGCAATTCGTCGGTTTGACGGTTGCGGAGGATATCGCGTTCCGGATGGAGAACGATGCGGTTCCGCTTCCGGAGATGAAGGAGCGCGTCCGGGCGGCCGCCGAGGAAGCGGGGATACTCGAACATTTGGAGGCGTCGCCGCATTCGTTGTCGGGCGGGCAGAAGCAGCGAATTACGGTTGCCGGCGTCATCTCCAGCGGCGTCGGCATTCTGCTGTTCGACGAGCCGCTCGCCAACTTGGACCCCGACGCGGGTCGCAAAGCCATCGAGCAAATCGACCGAATCCACCGCGAGACGGGCAAGACGATCCTGATCATCGAGCATCGGCTCGAAGAAGCGTTGCACCGGCAGGTCGACAGGATCATCGTCATTCAAGAAGGACGGATCGTTGCCGATCTGAAGCCGGATGAACTGCTGACTTCGCCGCTTCTCGTCGAAGCGGGTATCCGGGAGCCGTTATATTTGACGGCGCTTCGTTACGCGGGCGGAGAGGTCGAAGCGCGACATCGGCCGAGCCGACTGGACACGATGGAACTGGGGCCGTTCGCGGAACGGCTGAAAGCATGGACGGAGGGGCGGCAGTCTAACGACCGTCTCGAGATCGGAGCGACTCATGAGCGGTCGCACGAGCCGCCGTTATTGGAATTGGCAGGCATCGGATTCGGTTACGAGCCGGGTAAGCCTATACTGCGGGACGTCTCGCTGAGTATTCGCAAAGGGGAGAGAGTCGGCATCGTCGGCAAGAACGGCGCGGGCAAATCGACGCTGTCCAAGTTGATTTGCGGTTTCCATAAGCCCACTTCCGGAAGCATTCGTTACGAAGGCCGCGATATCGGCGGCGACACGATCAAGGAGAGGGCTCAGCGGGTCGGCTTCGTATTGCAGAATCCGAACCACATGATTTCCAAGACGCTCGTTCACGAAGAGATCGCGCTCGGCCTCAAGGCGCGGGGCATCGGGGAAGAGGAGACGGCGAGGCGCGCGCAAGAAGCGCTCCGCGTATGCGGATTGGCGCCATACCGCAATTGGCCGATCTCCGCGCTGAGCTTCGGGCAGCGCAAGCGGGTAACGATCGCTTCCGTGCTCGTCCTGCAACCGGAGGTTCTGATTCTTGACGAGCCGACCGCGGGACAAGATTATCGCCATTATAATGAGATGATGGAATTTATAATGCGGTTGAGAGAAGAAGGCTTGACCGTCCTATTCATCACGCACGACTTGCACCTGCTTCTCGAGTACACGGACCGCGCCATCGTGCTATCCGATGGAGGCGTGCTCGCCGACGCTTTCCCGGATGACGTGCTGACCGATCCGGAGCTCGTGCGGGAAGCCTCTTTGAAAGAAACGTCGCTGATGGGCCTGGCGAGAAGAGCGGGACTATCCGATCCGCGAGGTTTCGTGCGAACGTTCATTGCCGAAGACAGAGCGAAGCGAGGTCGATCCCGATGAAAATGCTCGCTTACGCCAAGCTCGATTCCCCCATTCACCGGTTGACCGGGGCTGCGAAGCTGTTGTTTTTCGCTTTGTGGTCGATGGGGGCCATGATTACGTTCGATACGCGTTTCCTCGTCGGATTCATCGTATTCGGACTTGTCTTGCTCAAGGTATCCCGCGTTCGGCTGCGGGAGTATTCGTTTCTCCTGTATCTAATCGGAGCCTTCTTCCTGCTGAATCACGTAGCTATCTACTTGTTCTCCCCGCTAGAGGGGGTCAAGATCTACGGGACGAAACACGTGCTGCTGCAGCTCCCCGGCCGATACGACCTGACTGCGGAGCAATTGTTCTACCAACTGAACATCGCTCTGAAATACTTGGCGGTCATCCCGATCGCGTTCTTGTTCATCCTGACGACGGACCCCGGCGAGTTCGCCGCCTCTTTGAACCGGGTCAAGGTGAGCTACAAAATCGCTTATGCGGTCTCGATCGCGCTTCGGTACATTCCGGACATCCAGCGGGATTTCCAGAACATCTCGTTCTCCGCCCAGGCGCGCGGGGTCGATATTTCGGCGAAAGAGAAGTTGGGAAAAAGGCTGCGCAACGTCATCGGCATTCTCATGCCTCTCATTTTGTCGAGCATCGAGAGAATCGAGACGATCAGCGCGGCGATGGAATTGAGAGGGTTCGGGCGGGGCAAACGCCGTACCTGGTACAAGGACAGGCCGTTCGGTCCCGGAGATTATGGGGCGCTGGCGTTCATCGCGGTCGTTCTGGCAGCGCTCGTCTGGCTGACGATCGCGCGCGGCTCGCGTTTTTATAACGTCTTCGAAAGTCCGCTTTTCTAATTCGGTTGAAACACAGAAAACCTCCGACGTCCAGTTAAAGACGAAGGGGGTTTTCCGCGTTAGCGCAACAACTGATTTTCTCCCATCAACGAGTTTATTATGGGTTATACTGGAGAAAAGTTGAAATATTTGCACTTATTTTCTGTGAAAAGAGGGGCGAACGTATTGATAAAAAAGCCGGCTATCCTAGCGTTGCTGACGACGACAACGTTATTGCTCGGCTCCTGCTCAGCAAATAGCGGCAACGGCGCCGAAAGAGTGGATGCCGATAAAGCCGCTTCCGCGACGTCAATCGGGGTTCGGTCTAGCTCGGAGAGCATGTTGCCGACCGGCTTTTCCATGAACGCTCTTCAAGACGCGTTCGAAGAATACGTGAATTATCGTTTATGGTTTTATCCCGCCAAAGTCGTTGGGAACGATTCCGGCTTCGATGCCCTGATCGGTCGGACGATCGATGTTGAGGTCCGCATCTATACCGACGACGAGGGAGTCCGGAGAGTATACGGGCATACGAGCAATAGCGAACGACTGGCCATATTCGCGATGAAAGAGGGAATCGTGTACTGCGCCGGACAAGCAGGCAAAGAAGAACCCCAGTGGCCCCAAGGCGATTATGAGACGATTGACACCTTCTCTATTGAAGTAGGGCAACCGCATAAACCGAACTACGGGACATCGGCTCGCAAGGAGAAAATGATCGCGGCGGCCGAAGCCTACGATAAAGCGTTCTGCCAGGATATGATCCGCGGCGAGGGCGCCGAGGAATGGCAGGGGTCCAAGGTCTATTTGGCGGACTTCTACGAATACGAAGAAGCGGCCATCTCTTGGATCGTTAGACGAGACGGATATGCATGGTTAGCTCCCGTGCATCTCGCCGAGAAAAACGGGGAATTCGAAACGACCGGTCTAAAAGGATTCGGCATCGAAAAAATATACGGGTTGGATCCAAACGATTCCGGACGGTATATGTTCGAAAGCTTGATCAATGGCGCGGCTAAGCAATTTACTTGCGGCAGTGAAGACAGTTAATGAAGTGGAGGGGAGGTTGCGATGATGAAACCATTGATTACCGTGCTTACGTTGGGCGTGGACGATTTGGAAAGAGCGTTGAAGTTTTACCGCGACGGCTTGGGGTTCGCGACACAAGGAATCATCGGCACGGAGTTCGAGCATGGCGCGGTGGCGTTCTTCGAGTTGCAGGGAGGTTTAAGATTAGCCCTATGGAATCGCAGGGATCTTTCTCACGAGGCCAAAGTTCCTCTGGCTCCGCCGAGCTCGACCGAATTGACGATCGGTCACAACGTAGGCAGCAAAGAGGAAGTGGACCGGGTGATGGAGCTTGCCCGCAAGGCAGGGGCCACGATAACGGACCCCGCGCACGTAGCATTCTGGGGCGGCTACTCCGGTCATTTCATGGATCCGGATGGCCATCTGTGGGAAGTCGCATGGAACCCGGCGTGGGAAATTAACGAGTAATCCGCCCGAGAAGCAATCCGAAGGAGCAATCACGCGGTCTTATTTCCAAGACCGTCGGGAGTGCTCCTTTTCTATTTATTAAAACCATTGACTAAAACTAATAATATTAGTTATTATACTACTATAAGTAGTATAAGGGAGTGGTTAAGAATGAAATCTACGACAACCTTGACGGTAATCGTATTAACGTACATGTTTATGCTTGAACTGGCGTCGCTCGCCGCATTCGGGGTTTGGGGTTTTCGCATGAACGTCTTCGCAGGCATTGGCATTCCGCTGGTTATCCTCGTGCTGTGGTCGATGTTCCTTGCGCCCAAGGCGTCGATCCCGGTTCTCTCGTATCCGATCCGCACGGTTCTGAAATTGGTCGTTTTCCTTCTGGCATCCGCGGCCTTGTTCGCGAGCGGATATCACACGTTAGCGGGTTTCCTTGCCGTAACTTCGGTAGCGGATATCGCGTTGATCGCCAGCCTGAATATTCATGTATGGAACCCGACGGAGGGCGCGCGGAATCCATCATAAACCAAGCGAAACCGATCCGTTCTGGTATAATGGGATTAATTTCAATACCGCGGGGGTTTCCATGATCGACGATACGTCCTACACGCCCGAAGAAGTAGCCGCTTTACTGAAAATTTCCAAGCTGAAAGTATACGATCTGCTCAAAAAAGGCGAGATTCCGGCCTATCGCGTCGGGAAGCAGATGCGCATCGAATCGTCGGATTTGGACGCTTACAAGCAACGCTCCAAAGGGATATCCGCGGTCAGTCCGAACGTAACGAACACGGTGGCGTCCGCCCAACCGCTCTACGGTTCGGCGAACTCCCAGAGGGAACGGTCGATTATTATTACGGGCCAGGACGTCAGCCTCGATATTCTGGCAAGGCATCTGGAACGGCAATTGCCGGGAATGAGGCCGCTGCGCTCTTACGTGGGGAGCATGGATAGTCTCGTCTCGATGTACCGGGGCGAGTCCGATATCGTGAGCACGCATCTGTTGGACGGAGACACGGGTCAATACAATACGCCTTACATCCGCAAGCTTTTTGTCGGACAGTCTTACGTAGTGGTTAATATGCTGAGACGTTCGGCCGGTCTCTATGTGAAGAAGGGAAACCCACTCAAGCTGGAGTCTTGGGCGGATCTGAGTCAGTCCGGCATCCGTCTCGCCAACCGCGAGAAGGGCTCGGGCGCGCGGGTGTTGCTTGACGAGCAACTCAGACTGCATGGTATTCCTTCAACACAGTTATCGGGCTACGAAGGCGAAGAGAACAGTCATCTCGCCGTGGCTGGCAAAGTCGCCGCGGGAGAGGCCGACGTCGGAGTCGGCATCGAGAAGGCGGCGCTACTCGTCGGCAACGTGGATTTCGTGCCGCTGATCCAAGAACAATACGATCTCGTCATGCTGAAAAGGGACGATAACCGGATCTGGATCGAGGGGGTTATCGCGATTTTGCGGTCGGACTCTTTCCGGAGCGAGTTGGTCAATATGGAAGGCTACGATATCTCACGAACGGGAGACATCGTGTACGAAGCCTGACGCGCACATGCAACGAAATACGCCCCTCGTACCACGAATGCTCGTTGGTAAGAGGGGCGTATCGTTTAATCTTTCGTGAACCTGTTGGCCAGCATCAACATGAGGAACGATAACGCGAGTATCGCGCCCGCCCATGCCCAAGCCATCCGCATGCTACCTCCGTCGGTCGCCACGTAGATGGCCGTCGGAATCGTCTGGGTTTTGCCGGGAATGTTGCCCGCTATCATCAGCGTCGCTCCGAATTCCCCCAGACCGCGGCAGAACCCAAGAATATATCCGGCCGTCAAGGAACGGAAGGCAAGCGGAACCGAAAGATATCGGAACACCTGCCACTCCGACGCGCCAAGGGCTCTCGCCGAATCTTCGAGATCGGAATCCACGCCCTCGAACCCTGCTCTCATCGTGCGATAAGCAAGCGGGAAGGCGACGACGGTCGCGGCGATGACCGCGCCTTCCCAACTAAATACGATAGGCTGCCCGAAGATCGATTCGTACGTTCGTCCGATCCAGCTGCGCCGGCCGAGGCCGACGAGCAAGATGAAGCCGATCACGGAAGGGGGCAACACAAGCGGGAGCAGCAGTAAAGTCTCGACGATACTTTTACCGATGAAACGCGCCTTGGCCATTTTCCAGGCGATAAAGACGGAGAATAAGAACACGATCGCACTGGCGATCAACGAGATCTGAATCGAGAGGCCGATGGGCTGCCAGAAAGTCGAAGCGTCTATCGGAATCACCAACCGTCATTTACTTTGGCAACGAAAATCCGTACTTAACGAAAATAGAGCTAGCTTCGGCGGTCTGCAAGTACGCGTAGAAGGCTTTGGCTTCGGCGCTATGCTTGGAATCGCTGACGACTCCCGCAGGGTATACGATCGGTGAATGTACGTCCGAGGCGACCCGGATGGCGATTTTCACCTTCGTGGAGATGAGAGCGTCGGTTTTATAGACGAATCCGGCTTCGACGTTACCCGTCTCGACGTAGGTTAAGACTTGACGTACGTCTTTCGCGTAGACGAGTTTGTCTTGCAAGGCATCCCATACTTTGCGCGTTTCTAAAGTTTCCTTGGCGTACTGGCCTGCGGGCACCGATTCCGGTTGGCCGATCGCGATTTTCTTGATGCTTTTGTCCGTCAATTCCTTGACCGTCGTGAATTTCTTCTTCGAATCCGAAGGAACGATCATGACGAGGTCGTTCAGGAGAAGGTTTTTGCTGCCGGTGACCAGCCCTTGTTTTTCTAGGGCGTCCATCTGTTTCTTGCCGGCGGAGAAGAACAAATCGGCCGGCGCGCCTTCTTCGATCTGCTTCTGCAGCGTGCCCGACGAGCCGTAGTTAAACGTGAGCTTAATGTCGGGATGAGCTTTCTCGTACTGCTTCTCGATGACGTCCAAGCTATCTTTCAAGCTTGCGGCGGCGGAGATGAGGAGCTCGGTTTGCTTCTGCGCGGCGTTTGCCTGCTGGACCGGCGAGGCAGTAACCAGAAGGGTAACGGATAGAAGCAGGGAGAGAACGGATAAGGCTATTTTTTTCAACGGAAAGGCCTCCATTTCTGATCGGATATGTTAAAGATTTTAACATAAGAAATATCATTTTGTATGATTTAGTTATGTTTAGACCTAATTAGTTTGAAAATAACCTTGCATAATGCGTGCATGAAATGCAAGGCTGCCGGATTGTCGTCGGCTTTAGCCGTGCAAAATAAAGCGAAATAACGCGTGCTCTTGGTTAGTCTTGATTATCTTCTATGTCCATGAGAAGGAGAAGGGAGCTGCCGATCGGAACCGAAGCCGTCCGGATCCACGCATGCGAGTCCAGATCGGAATAACGAAGCGACAGCTTCGCTTCGATACGCGATTCCCCATGGGAAAGATGCGGCACGAAATAAGGCCGCCAGCTCCAATCGGCGTTCCGATATTCCTCCTCGACCCGCCAATGTCCGTCCTCCGTCCGGATGTGGTTGGAGGAAAGCTGTATGCCGTTGTTGTCGCACAAATATACGCGCAGGCAAGAATCGTCCAATCGCGGAAGGATCCGCGCGATCGCCCGATCGACCCGGTCGGCCTGTTCGCAGCTCATGAGGTCGGCGTCTATGCGCGCCCCTGGAAAGGGGTTCATGAATTGATCGAACTCGTCGCGAATATCGCGTTCGAAGACGGTGGCGATCATCCGGCGTCCGACCTCGTCCCAATGTTCCATGGATTCTCGCAACCGAAAACGATGTTCGCGCAGCTCCGCTTCGATCAGCGAGGTGAAGGCGTCTTTGGGGTGGAAGTCCCGCTCGGCGGGGGAGAACAAATAGCCTTGGACGTACCGCGCCCCGATTTCTATGGCGCGTTTCAAGTCTTGGCTGCTCTCCACCCCTTCGATCAGGAGCGATGCGCCGATCTGTTCGGCCAACGTGGAGAATGAACGGAGCGCGCCTAGATATCCCTTGTGACTCGCGCTCTTCTTCATGAGATGAACGTCGACCTTCAGAAGATTGGGTTGGATTTGCGCGATGCGGTCGAAATTACTGAAGCCCGTACCGATATCGTCGATGGCGATCTGGCAGCCGCACTCGCGATATAAATTCATGATCTCGTTAAGCTCGGACATGGAACCCTTGAATTCCTCTTCGGTAATCTCGATGCATATTCTGTTCGCGGGAATATCGTATTTCCTAAGCAAGTGTAGCGTATGAAGCTCTCCGGTCTGCTTGAACTGCTCATAGATCCAAGACGGCTTTAAGTTTAAGAAGAGCGTAGGAGGATGAGCGAGTCCGTTCAGCTTGGCGAAGGATTGCTCCCTTAACAAACGGTCGACTCGCACGTGTTCTTGAACGGGGATGCGCGCGTCCGTGAAGAATGGCCCTAGGCTGCGAACGGTACCGTCTATAACTTGCCTGCCAAGCGATTCATATCCGACGACGCTGCGCGTCTCCAGGGCGATGATCGGTTGATAGTAGGCAAGGAGTTCTCCCTGCGGAAATCTCGGTAAGCTCTCGTTGCTGTCCGAATGGCTAATGGCGAATATCTCCTTTATTCACGTTAATGTCAGGAAATATGACATATATTGATATGATTGTATCGAAAAATGACCGAATTGAACAGAAAAAAAGCGAGAACCCGCGGCATACGGATTCTCGCTTTTCTGGATTGTTCCCTTGGGGAGGGCTATGTCATGCCGCGGCGGGAGTGGATAAGGTGCTTGTCCTGGACCGACGCGAGCTTTGACTACGATTTTTGTAGAAAGATAGAACTCCGGACGTTACCGCGATCGAGACGATGGAGATCGTCCCTTGGCTAAGCGACAGAGCGGAGAAACTAGCCAATACGACGAGACTGTCGCCGATGAAGTTGGTTTTACCCGGATCCCAGCCATAACGCCTCTGCCAATAAATGACCAGAATCGTCGAGCCTCCGAGAGAGGCTCCGCTACGGAATAAGAAGCTGACTCCGACTCCGATAATGGCTCCGCCTAGGATCGAACCCACAAGCGCGGGTATCGCAACCTGGGGAAGCAAAGCGTCAAGAGCGGTCATGGAGGACAAGAGGACGATCGCGGCCACGGTGCGTACCGTAAAGGCGTAGCCCAATTTCCAACAAGAAAAAAATACGAACGGAATATTCAGCAGAATGAACGCATAGTAAAATTCCACATGCAGCAGATAGGACAGGCCGAGCGACAGGCCGGCGGTTCCGCCGGTAATGACTTGCGAATGCTTTAAGACAATCAGGCCGAGGGCCGTGATCAGGCATCCCAGCGCGACGTGTAACCATTGACGACTCGTTTCCTTCAACTGCGCGCTCATTTCTGGAATCCCCTATCGCGTGGCATCTTTGCTTTTCTCTATTTCATGATATAATACAAAGTGCAGTCTTTACATGCCATTATGAATGACATTCAAGATATTCTGATTAATATTGAATGAAAATTTGCGTAATCGCCGACATTATGTAAAAGGGGTGGAATCGGATGGATCAACTGGATATTTCGCTTCTTAAGCTACTTCAGGAAGACGGGCGAATGACGGTTAGCGAGCTTTCCAAAAAAATGGCCCTTAGCCGTCCCAGCATATCGGAGCGATTGTTGCGCTTGCAGGAAAAAGGCATTATTCAAGGTTATCAAGCCAGGGTGTCGCCGGCCGCGATCGGCAGGAATATTCAAATGATCATCCAGATCAGCGATTTGAAAATATCCCCGATGGAGTTCGAGCAACGGATCGCGGACGACGAGGATATTCTGGAATGCCATCGCGTTACCGGCATGGCCAGCCATGTGCTGAAGGCGGCCGTCGCTAGCATGGAGGACCTCACGAAGCTCGTGGAACGGCTCATGCCCTACGGCACCGTGAATACGTCGATTATTTTGTCCTCGCCGGTAAATAACCGAATCGTCTTGCCGAAAGAATAGTTCGTTGCAATCAAAAGGCCTGGCACCCTTAGTGGGATGCCAGGCCTTTTTGTCGACCGCGTTTATTTTTTCAGCAACAAGTATACGAAATAAGGAGCGCCGATGAACGCAACCATGATCCCCGCGGGGATGCCGCTGGGGCTTACGACGTTACGTCCGATCGTATCGGCGATAAGGAGCAACCATCCGCCTAGCAAGACGGAGACGGGAATGAACATCTGATTGCGAGGTCCCACGATCGCCTTCGCGATATGAGGAGCCATAAGCCCGATGAAGGCTATCCCTCCGGTAACGGATACCGCGGACGCGGCCAGGGCAACCGCAGTCGCAAGCAGCAGAATACGCTCCCTCTCTACTCGCACGCCCGCACCTATAGCTACGGATTCATGCAAGCTCAGAAGATTAAGCGTATTGGCCTTGTATAGCGCATAGGGGATCAGGACAATCAACCAAGGCAGTATCGCGAGAATATACGGCCAGTCCGTTCCCCAGATGTTGCCCGCGAGCCACTTGGCGATAAAATCGACCTTCACGCGCTCGGCGGCAGAGATAATGACGATCATGACTCCGGAGAGCGCGAGCGAGAATCCGACCCCGACGAGGATGAGGCGAACGGGATGAAGTCCATGCGTCTTGCTATAAGAAAATACGTAGATCAAGGCGGCCGTCAGCAAAGCCCCGGCGAACGCGACGAGCGGAAGCAGATAGACGAACGATCCGGGCTCGATAGGGGAATACAAGAAAAATATCGCGACAGCTACTCCGGCGCCGGAGTTAATGCCGACAATGCCGGGATCCGCGAGGTCGTTCCTTGTAATGCTTTGCAGGATCGAACCCGACAACGCGAGCGCCATGCCGGCAAGCAGCGTAATGACGATGCGAGGCAAACGAATGGAGAAGAGGACGAATTCTTCCTTAAACGTCCCGTCTCCGAATATCGTCGGAAGCAATCGGTCGAAAGATAACGACGCGTAGCCGACTCCCATCCCGATCACGATGGTGAGTAAGATGAGCAACAATAAGGCGATAACGACGATTCTTTGTTTTCTGACTAAATCGCGATGAATCATGACAGACTCTTGACTCCTTTGCGCACGATGAATAGGAAGAAAGGCAATCCCAGCATCGCGATGATCGCCACCACGGGCGTTTCATACGGAGCGTTGATCGTACGTCCGAGCGTATCGGCCGCAAGCATGAAGACGGCTCCCCAGATGGCCGACATCGGGATAATGTTACGATAGTCCGTTCCGAACATGGAGCGTACGATATGAGGAATCATCAGGCCGATGAAGGCCATGTTTCCAACCAACGCTACGGCGGCACCCGCCAATAGGATGACAAGAACGTTGAGGAAGATTTTTACGTATACCGTGCTTACGCCTAGCCCGACGGCGGCTTCTTCGTTCAAGCTTAGAATGGTCAATTGCTTGGATAAAATAACGGCAATGAGAATTCCGACGAGGACGACCGGGGAGATCGCTTGAATCTGTCCCCAAGTCGTTCCGATCAATCCGCCGGCCGTCCACATGGTTACGTCTTTGGAAGTTTTGAAAATGAGGCCAATCCCGTCCGCTACCGCGTACAGTAACGCGGATACGGCGGCCCCGGCCAATACGAGTCGCAACGGGGAGAGTCCGCCCCTCTTCATGGCTCCGATTCCGAGGACGAGAAGGCTACCTCCCGTTGCTCCTATGAAGCAGGCAACCATGATGCCGAAATAGCCGGCCGCCGGGATCAGGGTGACCGAGATGGCAAGCGCGGCATTGGCTCCCGCCGTAAGACCCAGCAAACCGGGGTCGGCTAGCGG
The DNA here is from genome assembly GCF_003628305.1 of Cohnella endophytica. GTDB lineage: Bacteria > Bacillota > Bacilli > Paenibacillales > Paenibacillaceae > Cohnella > Cohnella endophytica. The sequence goes on from NZ_RBZM01000010.1 coordinate 155,690, forward strand.
GTTGCGCGTCAACCCCTGCATGATCGCGCCGGCTACGGCTAATGCGGAGCCTACGAGAATAGCCGCGACTTCGCGAGGATAGCGGATCTCGCGGAGCATCGTCAAGGTTTCGCTCTTCTTGCCGGACGTGAGCACGAGCCATACGTCGTTCACGGTTACGTGAGCCGCGCCGAAGCTCATGGAGATGAAGAACATGCCGATCAGCGCCAGGACTCCCGCCAGCAACTTCCATACGTAGTTCGTTTTTGATCTCTTCGTCGTGTTCATAAGGTCCTCTTCATTCCCAACCTAAGTATAGAAGGAGGAACTCATGTAATCATGAATTCCTCCCGTGGATTTAGTTGCCCAAGAATTGCTGCTTAAACGTTTCCAGCTGATAATCCAGCGTCAGAGCATCGTTGAAATAGAAAGCCTTGGCGTTAACTTCGATTACGTGGCCGTTCTTGGCGGCAGTCGTATTCTTGTACGTATCCGTCTGTTGGAAGGAGTTATCCGCGTCCGGGTTTTTGCTGAAGATCACGTAGTCGCCCATGTATTCGGAAATGACTTCCGGCGAGATCGCGTAGTATCCGTCTTTCTTCGTCATTTCGCTCACTTTCGCCGGCATAGGCAGTTGCATCTGTTGGTATAAGATTTCCGTTCCGCGTCCCCAGTTGTCGCCGAAGACGTACAGTTGCTTGTCGAAGCTCTCGATGACGGAAACCGTTTTGCCTTCGCCGATCTTCGCTTTGATCTCCGCCCCGATCGTTTCAGCACGGCTCTTGAAGTCGTCGATCCAAGCTTGAGCTTCTTTTTGTTTGTTCAGCGCTTTGCCGACTTCGAGATGCTGGGTCAAGTAGTCCAACTTGCCGTACGTGAATACGACGGTAGGGGCGATCTGCTTCAGTTTCTCGAGATTCTTGACGTTGTCGAGGCCGATGATCAGGTCGGGCTTCAACTCGATGATTTTCTCCAGGTTCTCGTCGGATACTTCCGCTACGTCCTTGAGCTTAGCCTCGAAGTTCGGATTCATCTTGGACCAGGAATCCACTCCTACGAGGTTAACGTTAAGGGATAGTACGTCCCCGGCATAGGAGGACAATACGATGACGCGTTGCGGGTTGGTGGGAACCTCTACAGGGCCGGTCTGTGATTGATAAATAAAGGTTGGCGCGTCGCCGTTCTCGGCACTGCCGCTTGCGGATGGGCTGCTGCTAGGAGAAGCGCTGCCGCTGGCGGAAGCGTCGTTGCTAGCGGGGGCGGAGTTGTTGTTCGCTTTATTGCCGCAAGCGCTAAGTACGAGCACTAGCGCGATAAGTACAGTTAATGGGATCAAGCGTTTGTTCATGGTAAGTCTCCTTTTGGTGAAGAAAGTGGTAAGTAGTTGTTTAGTTGTTGATAATGATTATCAATATCACAATTACAAACTTTAAAGGCAGAGCTCCCTTTTGTCAATAGGTTTTGCCGTCATGATCATTTAAATTGATCGGAATGATTGACAATCGAATGTTGCTGACCTATATTTAGAACTTATTTTTCCAATTGAAGCGGGTAAAGGAGCGGGTATGAATGATTCGAGTAGGGCTGATCGGGGATTATAATCCGCAAGTCAAGGCGCATATAGCGATTCCTAAGGCGATTCAATTAGCGGTGATGGAGCTCGGGAGCGGCTATGAAGCCGAATGCGAGTGGATTCCGACGTCGACTTTGGAGAAAGATTACGAACGGGCGTTGGACGGTTATCAGAAGCTATGGGTAGTTCCCGCGAGTCCATACGAGAGTATGCAAGGCGCGCTTAACGGAATTCGTTACGCACGTGAACGGAAGATTCCGATGTTGGGAACATGCGGGGGATTTCAGCACATGATTCTCGAAATCGCGAGACATATGCTGGGGCATGCGGAAGCGGATCATTCGGAGATGAATCCCGAGGCTTCGAGCTTATGGGTTACGCCGCTTACTTGTACGGTTAGCGAGACGACGAACGAGTTTTTCTTGGTTCCCGGATCGCAGGTCGCGAGCATCTATGGTGCGGAAGAAGTTATCGAGCAGTATGGAACTTGCAATTATGGACCTAACCCCGAGTTTGCTCCGCTGCTCGAAAAAGCGGGATTCCGAGTCGCGGGGAGAGATGGGGACGGGGAAACCAGGATCATGGAGCTCGATGGGCACCCGTTCTTCATAGGGGCGCTGTTCCAACCGGAGAGATCCGCCTTCAGGGACGTCGTCCACCCACTGATCAGAGCGTTCATCGGCTCGGCCACCGTTTAAGGGGTAAAGGACCAGCGTTGGGGACAATTTCGGAGCGCACGAGCGCGGCCAAAGCTCCGGCAAGGAGGCTGGGATTGGTTGGATGTTGCGGGTGGCCGGGTTGCGGATGGTCGATTGTATTTAGGGTTGGCCGAAGCGCAGATAGTCGAATAAAGTTGGTTTAAGGTCGTAGTTGATGGCTTGCGGTTGGCTGGAGCTGCAGATAGTCGAATAAAGTTGGTTTGGGGTCGAAGTTGGTAGCTTGAGGTTGGTCGAAGGCTACGGATGATCACTTGTATTTGGTCAGGCAGTAGATGCTCGAATAAAGTTGGTTTGAGGTCTAAGTTGGTAGTTTGGGGTTAGCCGAAGCTGCAGAGGGTCGAATAAAGTTGGTAGTTTGGGGTTAGCCGAAGCTGCAGAGGGTCGAATAAAGTTGGTTTGGGGTCGCTGAGGTCACTTGTACTCGGACAGAAAGTTGCACAACCTGCAGAAAGTACAGTTATTTTCCCAGAAATTCCTCGTTGAATCCGACGACCTGCAAAAAATACAGTAGAATCGAGCGGTTTAACGGGTTTCAGCCTTTTTTTCGAAAACATCATGTACAAAATGCAGGTGGAAGAGCGCTTTTTCGCTAAAAGAGCAAAATCTACTGTAGTAAATGCAGGTCGTCCAACAAAATCTATGACCCAATAGAGGTTTTCTCACAGATCTGGCGCGAGGATCTGTCGAGAAAGCCTCTTTGTTTATCTTGCCTCTCTCTGGGGACGTTGGACGTCGGGGCTCGATAGAAGTAGAAGCTCCCGCGAAGCCCCAGCCCCTACCAAGCCCCAGCCCCTACCAAGCCCCAGCCCCTACCAAGCCCCAGCCCCTACCAAGCCCCTACCTGAATCTAAGGCTGCTCCATCAGTTGCTTCAGCTTGGATTTCGTCGAAGTTTCCGGGGCGGGCGTGTAGATGCTGCATCTGAGATCCGTGCCCCCGTGTACCTGCAGCGACGTTAGCTGGAAAAGCATTTTCCTCGCTTTGGCGTGTCTGAACTCCAGGAGCACCTCCGGGGCGGAGCTCACCTTGCTTTGCTCCCAGAGTCGATTGAAGTCCGGATGCGTGCCCTTCATTTCCTCCAGAAACTCCGCGTACCATTCATCCTCTACGTATTGACCGTAGTAAGCCCGGAAGATCGCCAAAAATCCGCTGGCGAATTGCTCCCAATTCACGGCGAGCCGCTGAAACTCTTTTCTCGTGAATAACAGGCGTATCATGTTTCTTTGTTCGGGCGGAATGAGCTCGAAATTCAGGAATACGTGGGAGGCCGCATCGTTCCATCCGACGATCTGGCACTTGCGGTCCGATATGATCGTCGGGCAATAGGTAAGCTCTTGAAGAATCATGCGCAAGGAAGGGCTGATCTGGGGAAGCTCCTCCTCGCGATGGCTCAGTCCCGATGTCGTTTCCAGCGCGAGCGAGAACAAATACTTCCGCTCGTCCACGGTCAATCGCAAGGCCATGGCCACGTTATCCAACACGGATGAAGATACTTTGATGTCCCGCCCCTGTTCCAGCCAAGTGTACCAAGTATGGCTAACCCCGGCGAGCTGCGCGACTTCTTCCCGACGGAGTCCGGGGGTTCGTCTTCGGCCACCTGCCGGCAACCCTGCGGATTCGGGGGTAAGCTTCGCTCTTTGCGCTTTCAGGAATTGGGACAACGCTTGAAGTCTAGCTTGGGGATTCATGGCCTCACATCCTTGAGCTCGTTATCGTGTTACTTCTTATACTAGGATAAACAACAACTTGTACTAGGATATTGGGAGTGACATGATCATTGTAGACGGTTAATCAGGGACGATCAAGGAGGTATGGAACGATAATGGCTGCAAATCAAGCAAAACAATTAGAAAGAGTCGTCATTACGGGGATGGGGGCGATTACGCCGCTCGGGAACGATGTCGAGACATTCTGGAACCGGTTGGTTAAGGGGGATTCCGGAGTAACGAGAATCGATACTTTCGACACGGAGCGATATAAGGTTAAGATCGCGGGTCTTGTCAGGGATTTCGATCCGAAGGAGCTATTCGGTCTCAAGGAGGCCCGGCGCATGGATCGGTTCAGCCAGTTCGCGTTGGCGGCGGCCGATCAAGCGCTCAAGGACTCGGGGATCGATCTTGAACGGATCGATAAGGAACGTATAGGCGTATACGTAGGGTCGGGAATCGGCGGGCTTCGGACGCTGATGGACCAGCATACTCTGATAAGCGAACGCGGGCCGGAAAGGGTCAGTCCGACGCTTGTTCCCATGATCATATCGAATATGGCCGCGGCGTTAATCAGCATTAAGCTGGGCGCTTTGGGAGCGTCGTTATCTCCGGTTACGGCTTGTTCGATCGGGAATACGGCAATCGGCGAGGCGTTCCATCACATACAGGCGGGAAGAGCCGACATCCTTTTCGCGGGAGGCACGGACGCCGCCGTCAACGAACTCTCGCTAGCGAGCTTCTCCAATGCGACAGCGTTATCGACGAGGAACGACGAGCCGGAGCAGGCAAGTCGGCCGTTCGATGCCGGAAGGGACGGATTCGTCATGGGAGAGGGGGCGGGCATTCTCGTACTGGAATCGCTCTCCCATGCGTTAAGCCGCGGAGCTAAAATCCATGCGGAGGTCGTCGGTTACGCGGCAACCTCGGATGCGTATCACATGGTGGCGACCCATCCGGAGGGAGACGGAGCATACCGCGCGATGAAGCTTGCGCTTCAAGACGCGGACATTCAGCCTAGCGAAGTGGACGTGATCAGCGCGCATGCGACGAGCACGGAGCTCGGCGACAAATCGGAGACGGCGGCGATCAAGAAGCTGTTCGGCCAAGAGGCTTACCGCATTCCGGTAACGGCGAACAAATCGATGACGGGGCATACGTTAGGGGCGTCGGGAGGTCTGGAGGCGATCGCGCTCGTCAAAAGCTTGCAGAACGGCATTATCCCGCCGACGATTAACCAGCGACAGAGAGACGAGGATTGCGATCTGGATTATGTTCCGAACGAAGCGAGAACATCGGACCTCTCCATAGGCATGTCCAACTCGTTCGGCTTCGGCGGACATAATGCGGTCATTGTCTTGAAGAAGTATGGCGAGAACGTCTAAGCTCGAATATTGCGCCAACCTTTGCTTGGAGGTCGCCTAAGAGAGCCGCAGGGGGCGTTGCACCCCGCGGCTATTCGCGATATCTTAAGGGGAGGGAGGCGATTCGATCATGTCCACATTGATTCCGTCCGATTTATTCATTCGCAATGATCGAGAAGCCGCGATTGCCGCAAGGGCCGAACGACTGGCAGCTTCATTCGCGCTGCGAGCGCCGGAGCATGACCGCGATAGGTCGTTTCCATTCGCCAATTTCGCCGATATGAAGGATGCCGGCTATTTGACGCTGACCCTTCCGAGGGAATACGGCGGCGAAGAGGCCTCGCTCTACGAAATGGTGCTCTCGCAGGAAAGATTGGCCAGAGGCGACGGTTCGACCGCTCTCGCAGTCGGCTGGCACCTTGGTCAACTTATGCAATTACGTTTATCCCGCCCTTGGCCGGAACGATTATTCGCGAAGCTGTGCGAGGAGGTCGTGCAAGACGGGGCGCTTATTAACAATTTTTCAAGCGAGCGGGCAACGGGCAGCCCGACGCGCGGCGGCAAGCCGGAGACGAAGGCCGTTCGCGCGGATGGCGGGTGGCTGATCAGCGGACGCAAAAGCTATAGCACGTTAAGTCCGATCGTTCGCTTTTTCACCTTGACGGCCAGCATAGAAGGCAGCGATACGGTCGGTGAATTCCTCGTGCGCCAAGGACCGGGCGTTACGGTCGAGGAGACGTGGGATACGCTCGGCATGCGCGCGACGGGCAGCCACGATGTCTTGTTGGAACGGGTATTCGTTCCGGACGAGGATACGATCTTCGCGACCGGAATGCCGCCGAAGACGAAACTGCCCGACGAAGCGGGGGTTTTGCTGCATATCCCGGCATGTTACATCGGAATCGCTCATGCGGGGCGAGATTTCGCCTTGCGGTTCGCGCTCGACCATAAACCTAACTCGATCGGAAAACCGATCGCCGAGCTGCCGCACATCGAACGGCAGATTGGAATGATGGAGTCGGAGCTTATTTCTGCGAGGAGCTTCCTGTATTTCGTGGCGGATCGCTGGGATCGGCAACCGGAGCAACGCGAAGCGCTGAAGCCGGAGCTTGGATTGGCGAAGCTGCTCGCTACGAACGCGGCCATCCGAATCTTGGATCAGGCGATGCGCATCGTAGGCGGGGCGAGCTTGTCCAAGACATTGCCTTTGGAACGGATGTACCGGGACGTCAGGGCGGGGCTTCACAACCCTCCGATGGACGACGCGGTTATCCAAATGTTAGCGTTACGCGCGCTGCACGAACGGGCCGTTGACTTACAGTAAACCTCATCCCGTAAAGACCCATGCGATCGATTTCGCAAGGGTCTATTTTTTTGCCATAGGCATACATATATTGACAGTCGATATATAGGATGATAATATATCGTAAAACGATATAATGACAATCGATATAGAGAACGTGATGAGAGGAACATTGCCGATGAAAGACTTGAAGGAAATGCTCCCCCTGACGGAAGCCTTTTACTACATTCTTGTCGCCCTGTACGCGGAACCTTCGCACGGATACGGCATGATGCAGGACGTCGAGAAGATGAGCGGCGGACGGGTAAAGATCGGTGCAGGAACGTTATATACGGCGCTTAATACGCTGTTAAACAAAGGTTTGATCGACAATTTCCCCGTTCCCGAAGGGACGGACTCGCGGAGGAAAATGTACGAGATCACGCAAGACGGCAAAACGGTCGTGGCGGCGGAAATCGCAAGGCTGGAGGAACTTCTGGAGTCCGGGAAAAAGGCGATCGTCGCCAAGGGGGAATGAGCGGATGGAACCGCGTAGGGAGAAAAGGGTTCATCTATTTTTCAGCTGGAATTACGAGCAAGAGGAAGAGCGCCTTAACGAATTGTCCCTTCAAGGCTGGCATTTCGAGAAAGCGGGAGCGATCAAAGGTACGTTCGTTCAGGATAAAACGATACGTTATACGTATCGGCTAGATTATCAAACCGGACTAAAGGCCGAGAAAAAAGAAGAGTACGTCGAGCTATACCGGGATGCCGGATGGGAGTACGTGAACTCATATGGGGCGATGTGGCACTATTATCGTCGGCCTTGGGAGCCGGGAGATCAACCTCGTCTATACTCGGACCGCGAATCGCTCGCCGCCTTGTACATGCGAATCCAAAAGGTAATGGCCGTCATGTTGCTCGTGAATTTCGTCATACTGTCCGCCAATTTGATGAATTGGCTCAGGTGGCTCGGCGAGAAGCATGTCGGATTTATTATCCCCGTGATCGCGATTTATTTGCTCGTCTTCGGTCTGCTCGGGTACGGCGTAGTGAAGATGGGCAAGAAAGCTAAAGCCGTCATGGAGTAGTGAGGAATGAGCTTCAACAATATTATTTTCAAAGAGAGAAGAAGCCTATGAACTTGATGGATATCGGCGAATTGTCGCCGAAGCAAATCGACGAAATATACGCTTTAACGGATGCAATAAAAGACGGGGCGGAACGGGATTCGTTAAAGGGGAAAACATTCGCGCTGTTTTTCCCGGAGTCCAGCCTGAGAACCCGGATTACCTTCGAGAAGGGAATCAAGGAGTTGGGCGGGGAGTGCATCCTGTTCCCTCCCGAAATGCTGGATAAGCGGGAACGGCTTGACGACGTGACGGGTTATGCGGCGAATTAGGCGGACGGCATAGTCGTCAGGCATGCGGACTTCGAGAAGCTCGAACGATTGTCCCGGCATTCCCCGATTCCTGTCATTAACGCGATGACTTCCGCCAATCATCCGTGCGAGATTTTGGCCGACTTTTATTCGATTAGTAGAAGGAAAGCCGACAGCAGGGAACTTGCGTATACTTTCGTCGGGCCGGGCGGCAACATTCTGAACTCGTGGATGGCGCTGGCGCGGGTGATGGACTTCAAGCTGACCCACGTCTGCGAGCCGGGGAACGAGCAGGCCGAGCCCGCTCGCAATTACGCGTTCGAAGCGAATCTCGAGACGGCGCTGGCGGGAAGCGACATCGTTCTTACGGATTCCTTGCGAGAGGAGTTTCGGCATGAGGCTTATATCCGGCACTACCAGATCACCCTGGACAGGATGAAGCTCGCGCGTCCCGGGGCTTTGTTAAATCCATGCCCGCCGTTTTTCCGGGGGGAGGAAGTCGCCGAGGACGTCATCGATTCGGACTTTTTCGCGGGGTATGCTTTCAAGAAGGATTTACTCTACGTACATCAAGCCATCGTACTCTATTGTCTAAGGAATTAAGCGAAGAGGGCCGGAATTCGCCGCGTTGCGGGCTTTCCGGTTCTTCGTTCGTCTATGGGTTAACTCCGGCGCGCTCCTGTGTTAAACTTTCGACTATAGCTGCAGAGCAGACCTATCGGACGATGTCGGTCCGGTTGAACATAGGATAAGAAAGACGGTCAGAGAGGAGAAGCGGAGCATGGAATTGACTTACTTGAAGACTTTCCGCGAAGTGTCGAAGTGGGGCAGCTTTACGAAGGCGGCCGAGGAGCTTGGATATGCGCAATCCAGCGTTACCGCGCAGATTCAGAAGCTCGAAGAGGCTTACGGGGCCGTCCTGCTGGAGAGGTATGGGCGGAAAATGAGGCTAACGGTCGCCGGCGAATCGCTGCTCGCCTATGCTCACGAGATCGTGCGGTTGAATGAGCAAGCGCGGGAACACGTATCCAAGCAATCCAAGGGCACTTTGACGATCGGCACGATCGAGACGCTAGCCGCGCATTTCCTGCCTCCGTACCTGCAAGCCTATCGCAAATCTTTTCCGGAGATGAACGTGATCTTGAGGCCTTCCAACGAGCCGGAGATCATCGAGGCCGTCCTTGACGGGGAGCAAGATATCGGAATTATACTCGATCCTCGTTTCGAGCATCCCGATCTTCACTGCCTGGTCCTGAGGGAAGAGGAGCTCGTCATCGCGGCGCATCCCAACCATCGGCTTGCGGGGCTCGAACGCGTCCGAGCGGAGGACTTGGAGAACGAATCCTTGATCCTGACGGAGGACGGCTGCTCCTATCGGGCGATGCTGCTTCAGTCGTTGAAGAACGGGCAAGTCGATTATCGGCTGGCCTACCAATTCGGCAATCAAGAAGCGATCAAGCAATGCGTGATCTACGAGCTGGGCATCGCTCTGCTGCCGCGGATCGTCGTCGCCGAAGACGTTCGCAACGGACGTATGGTTGCCGTACCTTTCGATAATCCCGCAAGTAAATTCTATACGCAGCTCATTTATTCGAAGAAAAAATGGCAGTCCAAGGCGTTTCTCGGATTCCTTGAATTGTTTGACGAAATGAATGATCGAAATCATCGATGAGGGTCATAGAATTCTATTGATAACTCCGATGCTTCAAAGCGTGTTAATGTAGTTTCAAGAAGCCGATACGCTTCGCGATTACGCCTATTGGAGGTCATTTGATATGAACGAGCCGCAACCGAAATACTCTCTCGTGCTCGAGACGCCCGCGGCTTCGCCGGAGGACACTCATCGGCACTATACGAACAAGTTAGCCGTCGAGACGGACGTGTCCGATGTGAGATACGATATGCTCCATGGATTAAACGAATTTACGCTGATCGACGTTCGCAGCCGTAAAGCCTATGGAGAATGCCGCATACCTGGAGCGATGAATCTGCCATCCGGGGAGATCGACGAAAAGACGACCGCGTCATTGCCGAAGGATCGGGTCATCGTCGTTTACTGCTGGGGACCGGCTTGCAATGGAGGGACGAAAGGCGCCGCGCGTCTATCGGGACTGGGCTTTAGAGTTAAGGAGATGCTCGGCGGAATCGAATACTGGCGCAGGGAAGGGAATCCGGTCGAAGGCGCGTTGGGAGAGGAGGCGACTCTCGTTGGATAGAGCGGCAGCGTTGAAAAAGCTGAACCATTGGATCATTGAGGTGCCTATCCGGGTACAGGAGATCCCGGAGGGTGAATTCGCCGAACGGCAACGTCCGGACAAATGGGCGAAAATAGAAATTCTCGGCCACTTATGCGATTCCGCGCTTACGAACCTGCAACGGTTCGTGCGGGCGCAATATGAGCCTGAGCCCTATAAGGTGTTGAAGTACGCGCAGAACGACTGGGTGGAGCTCATGAATTACCGGAGCCTGAGTACCGCTCGCGTCTTGGAGTTATGGGTGAGTTTGAACGGGCAAGCGGCCCACGTCATCGCGGGCATTCCTGATGATAAGCTGCAAGTTCCATGCGACAACGGCGGGGAGAGTGCAGTTACGTTGGAGTGGCTCGTGGTTGACTACGTCGAGCATCTGGAGCACCATTTGGGACAGATTTTCGGCGAATTGTGAAATAGAAAAAAGCCGTTCCAAGATTCCGATCACTATCGGAACCACGGGAACGGCTTTTTACGTAAGGAGTTTAGCTCGGATGGCGTCTTTTGTTCTGAAATCATGCTCGAAAGCGCGGCAGCTGCATGATTCCTGACGGTTCCAGGCGTGAAAAGGCGAAAATGTCGCTCGATACGATGAAAAACATCGTAACAGAAGCAAAACAGGCGTGAAATGGCGAAAATGTCACTCCATGCGATGAGAAACATCGTAAGAATGTGCGATATTGCCGAGAACCGCCCTGTTACGATGAAAAACATCGTAACAGGAGCAAAACAGGCGTGAAATGACGAAAATGTCGCTCGATGCGATGAAAAACATCGTAAGGGTATACGATATCGCCGAGAACCGCCCCGTTACGATGAGAGTTACTGTCGGGTAGGTGCGATACGGTACGTTTTTTCGGTTGTTGCCGCTTCGTCCGTCAAGCCCGCCGCGTCTTCCAGGCTCCAGCCGAACGATAGCACGGACGCCATGCGATCGCGTTCCGCGGAGGTCAGCGATGCGGTGGCCGACTCGTTGCCTTCTTCGAGGGCGAGTTCCGCCTGTTTGCCTAGAGCGACGAGAATCCAGCTACGAATGCCCCGTATGGTGTTGTACTTGATCTGATAGCCGTCGTTAACGGCGTTCCTGAACGTCTCCGGCTCCTGGCGCGCGAACGCGGCCAGCGCTTCGTAATCGAACTGGAAATCGCTATCGTCCTTCGGAAGCTCGCCGGCGCCCTCCTGGACCCGGCGAATCAATTCCTCGTTCGTCCATCCTAGAGACCGCAAGGATTCCACCATGAGGGAATCCCATTGCGACAGCTTCACTCTCGCTCCATTAGAAGTTGTCATGGGTTGTCTCTCTCCTCTCTCTCTGTAACTATGGTTTATTCAAGGCAAAGCTACGAAATGCCCAGGACTGACCTCGCGCAGCTCGTGCGCTTCGCCTTCCGCGATCGCGTCCGTCCAGACGATCCGCTCGCTGACGGCATGAGGATCCGGCACCGGAATCGCCGATAGCAAAGCTTGCGTGTAGGGGTGCAACGGGTTGTCGTACAGCTCGTCGCTGTCCGCGACCTCTACGAGACGTCCTTTGTACATAACGCCGATCCGATCGGAGATGTGCCGAACCATGGACAGGTCATGCGCGATGAATAAATAAGTCAATCCGAATTCCGCCTGCAGATCCTCGAGCATGTTCACGACCTGAGCTTGAACGGAGACGTCCAGCGCCGAGATCGGCTCGTCGCAGACGACGAAGTCGGGACGAACGGACAAGGCCCTCGCGATGGAGATGCGTTGACGTTGACCGCCGCTGAACTCGTGCGGATAACGGTACAAATGCTCGCGCTTAAGCCCGACTCTCTCGAGTAAAGCCGCGACGGCTTCCTTGCGCTCGTCTCCCGAGTAGAGGCCGTGAATGTTCATCGGCTCCCCGATCAATTCCAACACGTTCATTCCGGGATTCAGCGAAGAATAAGGGTCCTGGAAGATCGACTGGATTTTCCTGCGAAAAGGCTTTAACTGCTTCTCGTCGAGCGAGGATATATTTTGCCCGTCGAAGCGGACTTCTCCGGCAGTGTAATCGTATAGTCTGAGCAAGCAACGACCGACCGTCGATTTGCCGCTGCCCGATTCCCCGACAAGTCCGAAAGTCTCGCCTTGGCGAATCTGGAAGCTGACGCCGTCGACGGCTTTAAGTACGCCTGACGGACGCCCCAACAGGTCCTTGCTCTTGACGAAATGTTTCTTCAAATTACGAACGTCCACCAAAATCTTGGAGTCGTTGCTCATAGGGTCGCCTCCTTATGCCGGACGTCGCCGGATGCCGATTTCTCCGGGGGGTGGTCGTCTTCCGCCAACCAGCACAGGGAACGGTGACCCGGTCCGATATGGAACATCGGCGGGAGCTCCGCGCACTTGGCCATCGCGTGCGGGCAACGCTCCATGAACGGACAGCCCGGAGGCGGATCGAGCAAGTCCGGAGGCGTGCCTTCGATGGCGATGAGGCGCTCCCTGCCTCCGCCGGCTCTCTTCGGAACGGAACGGAGCAAGCCTAACGTATAGGGATGCTGGGCGCGGTAGAAAATGTCCTCTACCGTTCCTTCCTCCATGATCATTCCGCCATACATGACGATAACGCGGGTGCATACCTGCGCCACGACGCCCAGATCGTGGGTAATGAGGGCGACGGCCGTGTCGGGATTCGCCTTAAGCTGTTTAAAAAGCTCCAAAATCTGTGCTTGAATCGTCACGTCGAGCGCGGTGGTCGGCTCGTCCGCGATAAGCAGCTCCGGGCTGCACGAGAGCGCCATCGCGATCATGACGCGTTGCCGCATGCCGCCGCTGAATTCGTGCGGATATTGGCGCACGCGGCGCTCGGGATCGGCGATGCCGACCTCCCGGAGCAAACGGATCGCTTCGGCGAGCGCCTCGTCCGCTTTAAGTCCCCGATGACGGCGGATGACTTCCGTCATCTGATCTCCGATCCGTTTGACCGGGTTGAGCGAGGTCATCGGATCCTGGAAAACCATCGAGATTCGGTTGCCGCGCAGCTTGCGCCATGTTTTCTCCGGCAAGTCGTTCAGACGTTCGCCGCGGAATTCGATGCTTCCCGCGATAATCTCGCCCGGAGGTTGGATGAGGGACATAATCGCTTTGGCGGTTACGCTCTTGCCGCTGCCCGATTCTCCGACGATGCCGACGGTTTCGCCGGCGTCGATATGGAAGCTGACGCCGCGAACCGCTTGATTGTCTCCGTCTCGCGTACGGAACGAAACGCGCAAGCCGTCGACGGACAATAACCGTTCTGTCATAGGTGATTCACTCCTTCTCTGCCTCGGTTAGACCGTCCGTCTATCTGCGCCCGAGCTTCGGCTCGAAGCCGACGCGCAGAATATCGCCTAGAATATTAAAGCTCAGCACCGTGAGCAAGATCAGCAAACCGGGGAACAGCGCAAGGTTCGGAGAATTCACGACATAGCTTTGCGCGTTGTTCAACATGCTGCCCCAAGTCGCGTTCGGGGGCTGTACCCCGAAACCGAGAAAGCTCAGGGAGGACTCCATCAAGATGGCGGACGCGATATTGTTCGTCGCGCCGACGATGATGACGGGGACGAGGTTCGGTAAAATATGTTTCAGAATAATGCCGAAAGAGTTCTGTCCCGATGCCCGGGCGTACAAGACGTACTCTCGGGTTTTCAGCGACAGCGTCTCGGCCCTGACGATCCGGGCAATATTCATCCACATCAGGAACGCGATGATGACGATAATATTGCCGACGCTCGGACTCAAGAAAACGCTGAGGAGCAAGAGGACAAGGAACGACGGGATGGATAAGAACACCTCGAGGAGGCGCATTAGCAAATTGTCGATCCAACCTCCGAAATAACCGCTGACGATGCCGATCGTCGCGCCGATGCCCGTAGAGAGAATCATGGATGCGAAGCCTACCATCAGGGAAACCCGACCGCCGTATAAAGCGCGCGTGAAGTAGTCGCGCCCGTAATCGTCGGTTCCGAACAAGTGATGGAGGCTCGGGGGTTGAAGCTTGGCCGTAATGTCCAGCGCATTCGGATCCATAGGCGACAGGAACGCGAATGCGGCTGCTAGCGTGAAGATGGCGAGAATGGAGAGGGCGGCGATGCCGAACGCGTTCGAGAACAGCTCGTTTCGGACATTGCGCCATTTGCTGCGGTTCATGAGCTCACCTCTCCCAATTTGATTCTCGGATCGGCAACGCCGTACAAGATATCCGCTAACAGATTACCGAAAACGAGCAGTAGCGCGGAAAATATCGTAATGCCCAGAATGACGGGGTAATCCATGCCCCGAACCGCGGTCATCCCAAGCGATCCGATGCCCGGCCAAGAAAATACCGTTTCCGTAACTAGCGCTCCCGTGACCAGATCGCCGATGGAAAGCCCCAGCAAAGTAATAACGGGGAGCAGAATATGCTTCATGACGTGCCGGAATAGCACGGTCGATTTTTTGGAACCGAAAGCGTACTGGATTTGCACGTAATCTTCTTTTAACTGGCTGATCGTGCCGGAACGGATATAACGCAAGTAACTCGCGAGAAAGCCGAACGTCAATACGGCGCACGGCAGAATGCCGTGTTTAATAATATCCCAAGCCGAATTCTGGCCGATCGTACGCATGCCCATGCTAGGCAGCCAGTGAAGCTTGATGGCGAATAAATAGATCGCCAGAATGCCGAGCCAGAAGGTCGGGACCGAAATGCCGATATAAGCAAAGAGATTAATGGCTTTGTCTATGAAACGATTGCGATTAGATCCCGCGATCAGGCCCAGAGGAATGGCGATCAGAATCGCAAGAGCGATCGAGATGCCCATCAAGCCCGCCGTAGCGGGAATCCGGTCCACAATCTGATCGAACACGGGTTGGTGGTTTACGAGCGAATAACCTAAGTTGCCGGACAAGCATTCCATGAGCCAATGATAATACTGAACGTAGGCCGGCTGGTCCAATCCTAGGTTATGACGGATTCGTTCGATGTCCTCGGCATGCATGTTCGGCGTGACGAAAGAGAGCACCGGGTCGCCGGGAGCTAACTTGACCAACCCGAAACATACGACGGATACGACGAACAGCAACGGTATGGCTTGCAGTAGTCTTCTTGCGATGAGTTGTCTCATACGTTACGTTCTCCCTGCTGTTCCTAATAAAAGTCGATTTCGTGCAAAAAAATAAGCTGAACGTTCCAGCTTATTTTCTCGCTTAAAAGCTTATTTCAAGTAAATTTTAGACAAGTCTTCGAAAATAACAACCGGCTTCAGCACCGCTTCGTCCAATCCGCCGTAACGTTTGTCGACCGCTACGATCGTTTTCGTGTAAGCGACCGGGTAGATCGGAGCATCTTCGGCGATCAAATTCTGCAGTTGAACGTAAGCTTCGCCGCGTTTCGTCGCGTCAGCTTCGCCCGCGCCTTGTACGAATAAAGCATCGACTTCTTTGTTCGAATAATGCGTGTAGTTGGAGGTGCTGTTCGTTTTGTACAGAATGCTATAAGCGTCTGGATCGTAACCCATGATGTAGCCCGCGTAAGCGAGTTCGAAATCTTTGGCGTTCGGATCAACGAATTTCTGCCCGTAAGCGGAAGCGTCCATGTTCTTGAGCTCGACGGTGATTCCGACGGCTTTCAGCTTCTGTTGCACGTATAGGGAAGCAGCTTCTTGAGCTTTGTTGCCGCTCGATACGATGAAGCGCAGCTTCAGGTTCTTAACGCCTGCGGCTTCCAACAGTTGCTTCGCTTTGTCCGCGTCGTTGTCGAAGGAAGGAACGTCGTTCGTGTGGAACAACCCGTCCGGAGTAACGAACGATTTGGCTGGATCCGCGTAGTCTTTGGAGCTATAAGCGGTTGCGATTAATTCGTCGCGGCTAAGGGCGTAAGAAATCGCTTGGCGAACTTCTTTTTTCCCGAGGACGCCGGTGTCGCTATTCTCGTTGAACAGCAGGTAAGCCAGACGACCTTCGCTGTAAGGAAGAATGTCGAAGTTTTTCGTAGCTTCGATCGTTCCTACATCTTGAGGGTCGAGATATTTGACGTTAATCTCGCCGTTCTGAAGCGCCAGGTTGGCTGCGTTCGTATCTTTGGCAATCCGGTAAGTAACGGAATCCAAGTGAGGCTTGCCTGCGAAATAGTTGTCGAAACGCTCAAGCGTAACGTATTCGCCGGTTTTGTACTCTTTGAACTTGAACGGACCGGAGCCGATCGGAGCCGCGTTTTTCGTGCTTTTCTCGATATTGTCTTCCTTCTCGAAAATATGCTTCGGAATCGGCGTCAGTTGCACGAGCGTCGCTTCGAAAGCCGGGCTCACTTGCGGAAGCTTGAAGTCTACCGTCGTGTCGTCGACTTTAACGACTTGGATCGGTTTGCCGCCGATGATCAAGTTCTCGCGGAAGAAGCTGTTTTGCTTCTCGTCGAGAATCTTGTCGAACGTGAACACGACATCGTCCGCGGTCAGCGGTTGGCCGTCATGCCACGTCAAGCCGCTCTTGAGTTTCAGCGTATAGGTCAGGTTATCGGCCGAAGGCGTCAGGCTGTCGGCCAGGTAGAATGTCTTCACGCCGTTATTGACTTGGAACAAAGGAGCGTACAACGATTGGTCGATCGTAAGGCTGACACGATCTCCCGCGTAGTTCGGATTAAGAATGACGGGATCGGCGCCAACTGCTATAATGAGATTTCCGCCGTCTTTGGGCTGGGAGCTTCCGCTCGCCGACGGAGAAGCCTGGGCGGTGTTGTCGCCGTTGCTAGCCGTATTGCCGTTATTGTTGTTGCCGGAGCAAGCGCTCACGACCAGGGTTAGTAAAGTTACTGCCGCGATACCGAATATTTTCTTGCGCATCTTTCTCATCCTCCATGACTATCTTGCCTCGATGTAATAGGTTGAATTGTACATCGGATTACTCGGAATTGCAATAGATATCCGAAAAATCGATAGCGAGCCTATGATTTGCAATAAAATGGGTTTTTATCCGGTGCGCCTGTCCCGAACTTCCTGCACTTCGTTCTCCTAGTTGTTTAAAAGTCATACATATAGAAGATAAACGCAAGAATTGCGAGAGTAGCTGCTTTAATCCAAGTGGTTGTCGGTTACTTCTGCTTTATCCAATAAAAGCCCGAATTAGTTGCTCGAATGCAGCTATTTCGGGCTTTTTCGTCCGTTAGGCGAGAATAGTTCCTTTAGTGTAATTTAATGTTGCCAGGCCAACTTTAGCGGTGTCATCGGGTCACTTTCGAAGTCTAAATTACGATATAATTAGGAAGATATTTCTATTGATGGAGGAGGGGGAAACAAATGAAGAAAGTTTTGACCATCATAGTGGCATGCTTGTTGATGATGAATGCTTCGTCGGTTTATGCGGCGAACGCGAAAACCGTACCGGCCGTCAAGACGACCGCGGCGGCACCGAAACCGATAACACTGACGATTAACTACGAGAAGGCCGAGCTTAATCCGGGGCCAGTACTGCAGAACAACACGATCTATCTTCCGTTAAGCGCGTTAAGCAAGATGGGCATTACCGTCATCATCGGCGCGGACAAAACGACGCTAACCTTAAAGAAGCAATGGAACTCGGTCGTGATCGCGCTTGGCGCCGCGACGATCAAGGTCAATAACGAGACGGAGAAACTCGCGCAGCCGACCGTGAAAATCAACGGAGCCTTATATGTCCCGTCGGCGATCTTGTCCAAGTATTTCGGCAAAGGCGTCAGATGGGATAACAAAACGAAGGTGCTTTCCCTGATCGATTTCGATTCGCAGTTGCACCTCGCGCTGCAACGTAACGATCTCGCGTACTTCGGCAAATTATTGAACGATGGGTTAAACGCTACCGAGACCATCGATCTGATTCTTAAGTATCAACAGGATGCGGCTTGGATTCAGGCGGCGTTGAAGGCGGGGGCGGATCCGAATCCGTATTTCTACGAAGCGGTCATCAGCAAACAGGCCGGAGCGGTACAAGCACTGCTCGACTCTGGCAAAGTCGATCTACACTCGACTCCTCCCATAATGGGAGAAAATTCTTACTTGAGTCAGGCGTTCAAGATTTACACGGTTTACGGATACGATTCCCAAGGGAAGAGGAAGAGCTTCAAGGCGCCTAGATCTTACGAGATCGCCGAAATGCTGGTTGCGCACGGCCTTCAAGCCACTTCTACCGATGCCTACTTCGCGATGGCGGAAAGGGAGACGGAATGGTTCGACTGGATGCTCGGCCATGGCGCGGATCCTAACGGCGAGACGCTAAAAATGGTTACTGTGGACGAGTCGCATAACGCGATTGCTTTCTATGATTTATTAACTGCGGTTGACCGGCCCGCGACTCAGAAATTGATCGTGTCGCAATATATGGTGACCGGTTGGAACCCAAGCCCGGAGAATATGAAAAATCTCGAAATGTTAGTGCTGAAATATAACGCAAGTCTCTCGCCGTTAAGTCAGCCTCAACTTGACCGGCTGCTCTACCTGGCCCAATCGAACAATATGCAGGCACTTACGGATGCGCTTGTGGCCGCGGGGGCTAAGTAAATCTACGGACATCGCGATTCTTTAGGACTTTGACGGGAAATGCGGGGCATGTTACTGTCAGATTAAAATAACAATCGGAGGGGTTACCATGATCGTCGTCACGACGGAAAATATTTCGGGTTACCGCATTGATAAAGTGTTAGGCCATGCTTTCGGAGTAACGGTAAGGAGCCGCGGAATCGGGGGCAACGTCACGGCTTCCATTCGCAGTATTTTCGGAGGCGAGATCAAGGAATACACGGAGATGATCGAGGACGCCCGCAAGGCCGCGATCGATCGGATGATCAAGAACGCCCATGCGATGGGGGCGAACGCCGTCGTGATGATGCGTTTCGATTCGGGAGAAATCGGACAGACGATGTCCGAGATCGTCGCCTACGGTACGGCGGTCGTCATCGAAAGGGATTGATTTCGTGGAGTGGGTTGTCATTATGTATCTAGTCGTGGGAGCTCTGATCGTTGCGTTATCCCTGATCGGCACGGCAATTTACCGGCGTCGCAGATTAGGACCGAACGAGCATCCGCCGCGGGGTTTCGTTCCGACGGATGAATTATCCATCGATCCGACGACCGGCGTCAAGCAACGGGTGTGGTTCAACCCAACAACCGGCGAACGGCATTATCAGAACGTCGGGGAAGATCGCAAGGCTTGATCATGTAGAGATAGGAGGGCCGAACTCCCGATAACGAAGGGGTTCGGCCCTTGCTGCGTCTTATTAAGCTTGGATAATGGAAGAGAGTCTATCGTGAATAGGGCCTTTGAACACGCCGCCGTGATAACAGACGACCGTATCGATCTCAAGCTCTAGCAGCCTCCTTAAGGAGGCTAGCGCTGTCGGCATATCGAGCGTGGAGACGGGATCCGGACCGCGCAGATCGCCATCGACTACGGTTAGCGAGTCGCCGGCAATGAGCGTTCGGGATGGCTTATGATAGAGACCGATGTGACCTGGCGTATGTCCCGGCGTATCGATTACGTCTATTTCGCCGCACCAAGGGAGAGTTTCTCCTCCGGAAATAGTACGGTCGACGGGTGCGCTTGGAGGATTCAGCATGAGCGCTTTTAGTCCTTGCTTGAAGGATTCCGGCACTTGCGAGGGCATCCGGTCGATGCTGGCGATCGCTTCGTCGGTGAAGCGAATTAATCGGCGTTCCCCTTCGATATACGGCTTCTCGTCGGGATGGGCGAGTACTTCGATTGGCGTAGAGATACGTTTGAGAAGGTCCGGGAGATTGCCGATATGGTCAATATCTTGGTGGGTAAGAACGATGCGGTTAAGTCGTTCGATCGGGACGCCGCAACGTTTAATCTCCTCCTGCAAGGAATCAAGCTGTCTTGGGAAACCTGTATCCACGAGCACGACGTCCTGATCGTCCCAGAGCAAGGCGAGGTGGACGGTATCGACGCGGCCCATGACGGGCGCGGATATATCTAGCGTAGCTATTCCAGGGGCGATAAACAATTTACACCACTCCTCAAATGAAAATGCAAAAACATAATACCCGGCCGGGATATCGTGCCTCTATCATATGAGAATCGTGGTGAGATGTAAATTGGTAAATTAATTATTATAACACAAAAATATTTATTTGTCAATACTATAATCGAAAGAAATAGAAGGAGATTGGAGGCTTCGATATGCCGAGTTCACGAATTTACATCAGACCTCTGGAAATAACGGATGCGGAGGAATTGCTTGCCCTTAGAGTCTGTAATCGGAGCTTTCTTCAGCCTTTCGAGCCGATCCGCTTGGAAGGTTATTGGACGCTGGAGGAGCAGCGAAATCTGATTGCTGCAAGCGTGCAAGGAGGCTTGGCACCTCAATTCCGCGCTTTCGGAATCTTCCTGAAGGAAGGGAACGACCTTGTTGGCCGAATCGAATTGTCCGGAATCGCCCGCGGACCTTTCCAGAACGCGAATGTCGGTTATTTCCTCGACCAAGCGCATAATGGCAAAGGTTACGCGACGGAGGCGGTTTCCGATTGCGTCTCCTATGCGTTCGGCGAGCTAGGATTACATCGCGTTCAGGCCGGGGTCATGCCGAGAAACTTGCCGTCGAAGCGGGTGCTAGAGAAAGCGGGGTTCCGCTACGAAGGCTTAGCCCGTCGTTACTTGAACATTAACGGGACATGGGAAGATCATG
Organism: Cohnella endophytica; assembly: GCF_003628305.1. Lineage (GTDB taxonomy): Bacteria > Bacillota > Bacilli > Paenibacillales > Paenibacillaceae > Cohnella > Cohnella endophytica. The sequence continues at coordinate 176,584 of NZ_RBZM01000010.1, forward strand.
AACTGTATGCGATAACCGTCGAGGATTGAGAAAAAATAAGGACTCCCCCGCACGGAGTTACTGCTTCGGACGAAGTAACTGCCAGCAAAAGGGACTCCCCGTACGGAGTTACTGATTCGGACGAAGTAACTGGCTGCTAAAAGGACTCCCCGCACGGAGTTACTGCTTCGGACAAAGTAACTGCCAGCAAAAGGGAGCACCTCGCACGGAGTTACTGCTTCGGACGAAGTAACTGCCAGCAAAAGGGAGCACCTCGCACGGAGTTACTGCTTCGGACGAAGTAACTGCCAGCAAAAGGGAGCACCTCGCACGGAGTTACTGCTTCGGACGAAGTAACTGCCAGCAAAAAAGGAGCACCATACACGGAGTTACTGCTTCGGACGAAGTAACTGCCAGCAAAAGGGACTCCCCGTACGGAGTTACTGCTTCGGACGAAGTAACTCCCAGCAAAAAGGGACTCCCCGCACAGAGTTACCGCTTCGGACGAAGTAACTGCCAGCAAAAGGGAGCTCCCCGCACGGAGTTACTGCTCCAGACGAAGTAACTGCCAGCAAAAGGGAGCTCCCCGCACGGAGTTACTGCTCCAGACGAAGTAACTGCCAGCAAAAGGGAGCTCCCCGCACGGAGTTACTGCTCCAGACGAAGTAACTTCCAGCAAAATGGAGCTTCCGTAAGGAATTACTGCTTCGGACGAAGTAACTGCCACGCAGGCTTCCCCAAATCGTTCGATAGCCTGATAATGTTGTAGGACTCCCTCCAGTTGCCTTACGCGAGAATACGCATAAAGGCAGTCTCCGGAGGGGATTTTCCACCTAGAGACTGCCTTTACTACGTGCGAAGTTCAGAAGAACGGACCTTGAACGGAGCAACCGGGAAATGGATTGATGTCTTGGATCGTATTGAGCGGGTACTGTTTGGTTGCGAACTGGCTTTGGTACAGGTATTCCAGAAGTACCGCGACGCCTGCGGTAACGCTGCACAATATTCCGGTTACCCCTTGGCCGTTCGACAACGAAACGCCTACGGGCTGACCGACGAGGGTGGCGGCCTTCGCGTATAATGGCGATTGCAGCAAGCGAACATCACCTCCCGTAGCCATTGTATGTCAGGCGACCGCCCGGGGTTTCGGAAGCGCGGAGCGGATTAAGAATCGAAGCTATAGGTTCGGGTTGCGGCGTCCCAACGGTAAGCGATATCCAAAGCTTTGCATACGAAATCGAAAGGAACCATCGTGGTGCTGGAGAACGTGCCTGAAGTCGTAAGCAGCCGCGGGGCGTCTTTGACGACTTTTCCGTTAACCGTAGCGGTTGGCTCTTTGCTTGATTGAACAAAGACGACGGACTTGTCGCCGCGCGAGAACGTCCATATGTTGTAGACGGCGTTATGCTGAAGCGCGTCGGGTTTGGAGTAACTGAGCTTTACCTGAACGCCGATTTTCTCCCATAGTCCCGCGCGGGGGACCGCGAGCTGTCCGTTGTCGTAGCCCGGGGACAAAACCAGCTTCAGGGTTTGGCCGTTCACCGCGAATCCGATCGGTTCGGGTACGACCCGGGGTTTCGTATCGAGGTTGCCGTTCATGTAAGTACCCGCGCTAGGCAGCGCGCTATTTCCCCATGCGTACAAGGTTCCGTCCTTGGCGAGCGCCAGCGCTTTATTATCTCCGGCGGAGATTTGCACGATATTCGATAAGCCCGGGATTTTGCCCGGCTTGCTCGAATAAGCGGATTCTCCTCCCGATTGCCATACCGTGCCGTCCGACCGGATCGCGATCAATTGGGTCGTTCCCAGCTTAAGCGCGGCAATGTGATCCAATCCTTTTACGCTCACGGGTTTGAGGCTGATGCTGCCGATGATTTTCCCCCATCTCATTACGGTTCCGTCTGCCTGCAGGGCGGCGGATTGATAACGGTCGGCGGCGATCGCCTTCACCTCGGTTAAACCCTTTACTTGCTGCGGCACGAACTGCTGCTCTTTGCTTCCGTTGCCGATCTCGCCATAATCATTTTGTCCCCACGACCATACGGTGCCGTCTTTCTTGAGCGCCAGAACATGGTAGGCTCCGGCTTCGATCGTAACGACATCGGTTAGATCGGGCACTTGAACGGGAACGGACGGATCTTTGAACAGACCTTGCTCCTGTCCGCGAAGAAGGTCGTTGCCCCACGACCACACCGTACCGTCTTCCAGCAATACGGCCGCGGTGCGGTTTCCTAGCGCGATCTGTTTCACGTTCTGCAAACTGGTTAGTTGCGTGAAGGTGTTGAACGAATCGGCGGAACTGGTCGTTTCGTTGCCGGGACAGCTTCTTCCGCTGCGCCATACGGTGCCGTCCCGAAGGAGCGCCATCGAGCATCTGTTGCCCGCGGCCACTTGCTTTACGCCGGCAAGATTCGCGATCGGTTCGGGGATATACTGTTCGTAGTTGTTGCCGTTGCCGAGCTGGCCGTACTTGTTCCAGCCCCAAGCGGCTACGGTACCGTCCTTGTATGCCAAGAGGGCGTGTCCTTCTCCGATATCCATGCTTGCGATCGGGAATGTTACAGGTAGCGTTGCCGCCGAAGATGATCCTAACATAAGAAGTGAGATAACCATCGTTCCTAGAAGAGCGACCGTTAAAGATTTTATCCTTAAAGCTGTCGTTTCGATCATGTTTCCACCTCGGTATTGGTAATGAGTTCACGCCTTTCTATAGACGCGATTCCCAAAAATTAGTTGCAAATGATATGCTAAGGAAAAATAGACGGGCTCCCGTACAGCCCTAATGAAGGAGATCATTGCAATGGCGAATTCCGATCAAAAAATCAAGACGTTCCTCATGTTCTCCGGTCAAGCGGAAGAAGCGATGAATTTGTACGTATCCCTGTTCGATCGTTCGGAAATCTTAAGTCTCCTTCGGCACGGAGCAAACGGAGCCGGAGAAGAGGGGACGGTCCAGCTTGCGAGGTTCTCCCTGAACGGGCAAACGTTCATGTGCATCGACAGTAACTTTAAGCATGCGTTTACTTTTACCCCTGCGATTTCCCTGTACGTGAATTGCGATTCCGAAGAGGAGATCGATCGCGTGTTCGGCAGATTATCCGAGGGAGGCAGCGTCCTCATGCCGCTTGCGGAATACCCTTTCAGCAAGAAATTCGGATGGGTTGCCGACAAGTACGGCGTAACCTGGCAATTAAGTCTCAATCCATAACCGGCCAAGCGACGAAATAAGAAATTGCTTACACAAACCTAACAAACCATCTGTACTTTTTCGCGGAAGATTGTATGCTAGAAAGAGGCTGACAACTAGCTGCAACATCCACAGAAGAGAGATGGTTTTACTTGGGGAGTCAAACAAACAACAGATTGAAATTGGATTACCTGGACGTGTTTCGTTCCATCGCGATTTTGGCCGTAATCATGATTCATACGACGGGTTATGCCGTTGGGGCTTTGCCTAAGGAAGATTCGTTATATCCGCTTTATTTGATCCTTAACTCGGCGTCTCATTTCTCGGTCCCTGCGTTCCTGTTCTTGAGCTCGCTAGTCCATTTTTACAATTACGATGGACGAACCAGCATACAATGGGGAACTTTCTACTTGAAAAGAATTCTTACCGTTGTCGTTCCATATGTCGTTTGGTCGATTATTTATTTCTTGCTCGTCACATACAACAACGGGTCGTCGGTAGAGGAACGGTTGCCCGACTTCTTCAAAAACTTATTATACGGCAGCAATTACACACATCTGTATTTCCTCGTCATCATGATCCAATTTTTCGTGTTGTTCCCGTTCATGCTCTGGATTGCCCGCTATAAGTGGGTACGTTCGAATTTGATCTTGATCGGAATCCTGCTGCAGGTCGCTTTCTATCTTGGCAATTATTACGAATTCCACATGACCAAGATCGGTACCTTCGTGGGCTCGTACTTCATCTATTTGTTCGTTGGCGCGTACGCGGGTATTCGTCTGCAAAAGACGGGAAGTCTCGTGGAAAAACGGCATCGGAAAGTCATCTTGTACATATTGGTCATAGTATTAGGCGCGGCGCATGTTACGCATGTGTTCCTGATTACTTATTATCCTCACTACATTGGGCTGCCTTATCGTTCCTGGATCAATTTCGTGACGGTGTACGGGTTCTGCGCGCTTTGCAGCATCGCCTTGATTCCGATTTCGGCTTGGTTGTTCAAGAACGGGGGCGTTATCGCCAATTGGCTAAAGGGAATCGGAATCGCTTCGTTCGGCATCTATCTCGTTCATCCGCTTGTTTTGTTTATTTGGAGAAATAAAATCATGAGCAACTTCCCGAACTATTTCCATCTCTTCGTTCTGGGAAGCGGATTAGCAGCGCTCTTCGTTTCTTGGTTATTCGCCGTGCTCGTACGCAAATCGCGGTTAAGTAGCAAGGTGCTGCTGGGCGAGAGGTAAGCTAGTAGCTCAGAATCTTAATTTTACAAACCGTCCACTAAAGCCGAAAGTCCGCAACCATGCGGGCTTTCGGCTTTTTGCGCATTAAACCGTATGGTCTGACCTTGAAAAAGCAAACCTAAGTTATAAAGTTCCTGCATTGTTCGACATCGTTCGGATACAAGATAATGGGGGTACATCAAAGCAAGGGGGATTACAAACAAAATGACAAAGAAACCTTTCAAGACTGTTGGTGTCGTACTCGCGTCGAGCTTGCTCACGTTGAGCTTGGCGGCATGCGGATCGAACAATAACAACGCTGCTCCTTCCGGAAGCCCTGCGGCATCCGGCTCGGCAAGCCCGAACAAGGGCGAGAAAGTAACGCTGACGTTCCAGAACATCTACCCGGACGAGACTTCGCCGAGCGCGAAAGCCATGCACCAACTGGTTGCCCAATACGAGAGCGAGCACCCGAACGTTAAGATCGAGCTTGATACTCTGAACACGGATCAACAGAAGCTGAAGCTCAAAACGCAAGCGGCTTCCAAAGAAATCCCCGATATCACGATGGTTAACCCAGCGGCGCAAATGAAGCCTTTCGTCGATGCGAAATTGTTCGCTCCTCTGAACGACGTTCTCGACAAAAACGGCCTGAAAGATACGTATCAAGGCGGCTTGCTCGATAACTACAGCTTCGACGGCAACGTATACGCTCTGCCGGACGGCAACAATATCGAAGTCGTATTCTACAACAAAGAATTGTTCGCTCAAGCGGGCATCGACAAAATCCCGACTACGTTCGACGAGTTCTTGGCCGACGTTAAAGCTTTGAAAGCCAAAGGCATCACGCCGCTGGCGATCGGCGAGAAAGACACTTGGACAGGCTCGTTCTTGTTCATGAACATCCTGCTTCGCACGAACGGCGGTCCTGGCTTCCTGAAAGACGTAGTTGCCGGAACGAAAACGTTCAACGATCCAGCCTTCACGACGGCGGTCGCGAAATTCGAAGAGCTTGTTAAAGCGGGTGCATTCCCTGACGGCGCGACTTCCATTGACGCTAACGCGGGTTCCAACATCTTCAAAACCGGTAAAGCCGCCATGTTCATCCTTGGAACTTGGGAAACAGGCGCGATCGATTCCTCTTCCGTTGCGGGTAAAGTCGGAGCGTTCCAATTCCCGACAGTCGACGGCAAAGGCGATCTGAACGACTTCATGCTTGCTCCGGGAACTGGCTTCGCGCTTTCCGCGAACAGCAAACACCTGGACGTTGCCAAAGACTTCTTGAACTTCTACACGCTCAACCTGCCTAAAGTGCAGTTCGACCTGAAAAACGCAGTAGGTCAACCGCAAAAAGTCGACGGAGATCTGAAAGCTGCCGGTTATTCCGACCTTGCGATCGAAGTCATGGACCTGTTCTCGAAAGTTAAAGGCGGAGACCTCAGCTTCGATAACACGATGAACCCTGCGGTATCTCAAGTCCACTTGAACGCTTTGCAGAACCTGTTCGTTCAATCCGTAGATCCTGCCGCGGTAGCTAAAGAACACCAAACGGCTTTCGAAGCTAATAAATAAGCCCAACGATTACCCGATACGTTCACGGATGCGAAGGAGCGGCGAATGCGCTGCTCCTTCGTGTTCGGGCTTATCTTATCCGTATATAAGGAGGCGACGGTTTTGAAGGTACTTAAGGTGCCCGCACATACGATAGCCGTGTTCATTTTGCCGGCATTACTGATCTATATCTGCATCGTTTTCATCCCGATCGGGGTATCATTCTATACGGGAACGCTCGATTGGAACGGAATCGGCGAATCCAAATTCATCGGCTTCGACAACTTCCATAGATTACTGTTCAACGATCCGTTCTTCTGGCCATCGGTAAAGAGAACGCTTCTCTACGCGGTTGCTTCCATGGTGGAAATTCCGATTTGTTTGCTCATGGCCGTTCTGCTTAACCGTTATGTTCGCAAGGCGAACACGCTCGTATCGATTTACTTTACACCCGTTATTTTATCGGTCGTAATCATCGGCCAATTATGGAAAACAATCTACAATCCCGAGTCCATGGGCGGTATGCTCAATGGGATCCTCGTATCTCTAGGCCTCGACAGCTGGACGCACAACTGGCTGACGGAGCCGAAGATTGCAATGTACAGCATCTATCTCGTTTCATTGTGGCAATATTTCGGCTATCACCTTCTGATCCAGTTTACGGGCGTTCAGAACATTCCTTCCGAAATTTACGAAGCGGCGAAGATCGACGGAGCCGACGGCTTCAAAGCGGACCGTTACATTACGTTCCCGATGATCGTGCCGATCTTTAAGATATCGATTGTCCTAGCGTTTATCGGCTCCTTGCAACAGTTCGATCTTGTCATGGTCATGACGGGCGGCGGTCCCGCTCATGCGACCGACGTCATATCGACGCATATGTATAACAGCTCGTTTATGTCCCAGCAATACGGCTACGGTAGCGCGATCGCTTCGTTCCTCGTGGTTCTGTGCCTCGCGTTCACGTTGGTAATCAATTACGTGATGAACAAAGTCGAGCGTAAATACACCTAAGAAAGGAGATACAAACCATGGTTAACTTCAGAAAGGGACTGGTGTATCTCCTGATCGCCGTCTTATGCGTTACGCAGTTGTATCCGTTGCTTTGGCTAGTTCTTTACTCCTTGAAGAACAACGAAGAAATTTTGAGCGGCAGCTTCTTCGCGTTGCCTAAGACGCCGCAATGGCATAATTACAGCGAAGCCTTTCACAGCGGCCATTACACGCAATACTTGACGAACAGCGTTATCGTAACGCTCTCGACGATGGTTTGCGTGATTTTGTTCAGCGCCATGGTGGCCTTCGCGATTACGCGTTTCCGTTTCAAATACGGGAACATCGTCATGCTCGTGTTCTTGCTGGGGATGATGATTCCGATGCAAGCCACGTTATTGCCGCTTATGATTATTTTCAAGAACGCGCACATCTTGAATACGCGCTGGTCGCTTATTCTTCCCTACATCGCGTTCTCGTCTCCGATCGCGGTGTTCATCTTGAGCGGGTTCATGAGAGGAATTCCGAACGAGATCGAAGAATCGGCCGTCATCGACGGGGCCAACACCTACCGGATTTTCTGGAGCATCATCGTACCGATCTCGATCCCGCCGGTTATGACCGTATGTATTCTGACGTTCATCAACATCTGGAACGAGTATATTATGGCCGCGACGTTCATCTCCAAGGAAGCCTTGAAGACGTTGCCGTTCGGAGTTTACTCGTTCGTCAGCCAATACTCGACCAACTATGGCGATATCGGAGCCTTCCTTATCATGGGAGCCGCGCCGGTCATCTTGCTCTACTTCTTATTGTCCGACAAGATTACAAAGGGCATGGCCGATGGAGCCGTTAAAGGTTAATGGAGGAGTGGGAGGGTTTGAGGACGGGATTCATCAAAAGGGTTTTCACCAGGACGACGATTCAATCCCGGCTCTTCCTTCTTTTCTCGATTAGCATGACCGGTATTTTGTTGATCGTCAGCGTGCTGTTCTACAATCGGATGACGGCGGATTTTCGATCGAAAATCACCGATCTGTCGCAGAAAAACAGCTCGCAGACCGTCGCCTTGTTCAATCTGCTTCTGGAAGGGTACGACAGCTTGTCCAAATCGATCAGCAACAATTCCGATGTCGTTCGGATGCTGACCGAGAAAAGCGAGAGCCCCGCCGTTGACTACATCATCGAGCGCTCGATCACGAATGTGATCGGCGCTATTTACTATTCCAGGGAAGATATCCGAGGTATCCACGTGTTCTCGTTCGACGGCAAAGTGTATAACTACGGAGACGTCATGAGCGTCACGGATCCGAATTACGCGAAGACGAGCTGGTTCAGGGACATCGAGTTTTCCAACGGCAAAATGGTATGGCTGGGCAGCTACCCGAAATCCATCGTCGACGAGACGTTGATGCACCCGGTTTTCTCGTTCGGCAGGCTCATCTACGATCTCGACCGACATAAGCCGATCGGCGTCGTGCTGATTGAAACGCGCGCGGAGATGGTCGAAGACGCACTGCAGAACGTGAAGCTAGGACCTAGCAGCGAAGCGTTTATCATTTCGTTTAGCGGGGATCTCGTTCCATCCATCGAACCGCCCGTCCTGCCCGAGGGGATGAACCCCAAGGTGCTGGCAATTATGGACGAGGGTACCCGCTACGAGGGAGATCAACTCGTCGTCACTTCCAGAGTCCCGTTCGCGGGCTGGACGGTCATCAGTTTGAATCCGTTGAAGGAACTGAACATCGAGCTCGTGCGAACGGAAAGATACCTGGTCATCGTCTTCGTTGTCCTGATCGGATTGTCGATTCTGATCGCGAGCCTCGTATCCCGATCGATTTCCTCTCCGTTGAAGCGCGTCGTTCGCGAGATGAAGCAGGTGGAGACGGGCAACTTCAACCGCGTCCTGGATTTGACCTCGTACCAGGAGATCGACCAACTCGCGGAATCGTTCAATAAGATGGTCGCGAGAATCGCGGAGCTAATCGAACGGGTGAAGATCTCTTCGGTCAGCGAGAAGAATGCGGAGCTTCAAGCCCTTCAGTCCCAAGTGAATCCCCATTTCCTGTACAATACGCTCGATATGATATACTGGCTCCTTGACGAGAAAGGCCACGATGAGCTTGGAGGCGTCTTGCTGTCGCTTTCGCAGATGTTCCGGTATAGCAGCCACTGGGAGGAAGAAGTAACTCTCGGAGAAGAAGTAGAGCAAATCCGCCACTATTTGAATATCATCGAGATGCGGCTTAAGGGACGCGTGTCCGTCGTCATCGACATCGACAAACAATGGAAGTCCGTGCGGATGCCGAAGATGACGCTGCAGCCGGTCATCGAGAACGCGGTCAAGCACGGCTTGGAGCCGTCGGGCCGATCCGGAAAGCTTCGCGTATACGCCGAGCAATTCGGCTATGACCTAAGGGTTATCGTCGAAGATGACGGAGTCGGGATATCGGACGAGCGATTGGCGACACTACGGGTATCGCTCGAGGAAGCGACCGGGCCGGGAGACGCGGATCGGAACGGGGAGAACGGTAACGAAATCGAAGCTGTCCGGTCGATTCCTCACAAAAGCGGAAGCAGTAGCGGGGGGATTGGCATCATAAATCTTCAGCGTAGGTTGATCTATATGTTCGGGAGAGGCTACGGGGTTGAAATCGGCCATGCGCAGCCGCAAGGTACGGCTGTTCGGATTACGTTGCCGCTCCCTAGACTAGAGGAGAATGAACTAAACGATGGGTGAGATCAACATATTAGTCGCGGATGACGAGGGAGTCATCCGGGAAGGCGTGCAGCGAACGATAGCGGCAACGTATCCCGAATTCCGGGTCGAGCTGGCCGCGAGCGCCGCGGAAGCGGCAGAAATCATGGAACGGATGCCGGTCGATATCGTGCTGACCGACATTCTGATGCCGGGAATGGACGGCTTGGAATTCATGAGAATTTCCCAACGGAAATATCCGAACGTGAAATGGGTCGTTATCTCGGCGCATTCGGAATTCGCGTACGCCCAGAAAGCGATCCGGCTAGGGGCAAGGGATTATTTGCTCAAGCCGATCGGCAAGCCGAAGCTCAACGAGTTGATCGGGACGCTTTCGGAGGAGGTCGGCGTGGAGAAGGAAGCCTCGCGGGAAAGCGAGTTTTTGCGCAACGGTCTAAAGTATTTGCGCGAAGCGGTGTTCCAGCGTCTTGCCGCGGGACTCGATATCGGCAAGCTGGACCTGGGGCCATTCTTCGAGAGTCATCCGGTGTATTACGTAATCATGATCGCTCTGGATGCGGGCGATTCGCAAAGCGTCAGCCTGGAGCATTTTATCGTCGAGAACGTGCTTGGGGAATTGATCGAGATGCATGGAGACGGCTTCGTCACGAGCTTCGATCGCAAAAGCTTGCTCGGGCTCGTTACCTTGAAGGAGGAAGTTCCTTTCGATACGTTGCTCGGGGAACTTCGCGTTCATCTTAAGCGGTACCTGAAAATTCCGTTCCAACTCCTTCATTCGGAACGCATGGACGATATCAAGGAGGTGCCCCGGGTCGTCGGCCAATTCCGCCAAGAGTCCGCTTCAGGCTCCTTCGAGACGATGGAGAGCGGCGGCGACAAGGCGATCGAGATTGCCCTGCATTATATTAAAGCGCATTACAACCAGGACCTTTCCCTGGAGAAGGTCGCTTCGATCGTCTTCCTGAATCCCGTCTATTTCAGCCAGCTTTTCAAACAGAAGACGGGACAAGGTTACAAGGAGTACGTGATCTCGCTCCGGCTGCAGCAAGCGAAGGAGCTGCTCGGGAATCCGAGCTTGAAGCTGGCGGAGATCGCCGAGCGCATCGGGTATCAGGACGTTAGGCATTTCACCCAGGTGTTCCGCAAGAAATACAATATGACGCCCACCGAGTACCGGATGGGAGCTCGCACGCCAACGGGCGATGACCATGAAGGGGAATGATAACGTAGCGATTCCCAGCAGGTTAGAGTAGCTGCGGCTATCGTCGTTATCGTGCGGGTTAAGCGCGGATATGATAAAATGGAGAAAATGCGCAAGGGAGTTGGAGCGTCCGAATGTTCCTGCTAAAAATCGCAAAGGAATGGATAGGCACGATCGCGATTTCGTTCGTGCTGGCCATGATCGTTGGTATTTTCCTCATTCAACCTTACAAAGTCGACGGACATTCCATGGACCCGACGTTACGGGACGGGCAGAGAGTATTCGTATCCAAGCTTCCGCATACCTTTTCTTACTATCCGAACTACGGGGATATCGTGATCATCGATAGCCGGGTGCACCGTCATCGGTCGTTCATGGACGATGTCATGGATAATCCTTTGTTCCAGCTCATGGGGAATAATGACGATCGTACTTTCTACGTGAAAAGAGTGATCGGCAAGCCGGGCGACGTATTGGAGCTTAAGGATCACGAGGTGTATCGCAACGGCGAGCCTCTCGACGAACCGTACGTCAAAGAAGCGATGGAGCAAAGCGACGGCGAACGTTGGGTCGTACCGGACGGCCACATCTTCGTCATGGGCGACAATCGCAACAATAGCGAAGACAGCCGCGCGATCGGCTTTATCCCGCTCGATCATGTCATGGGTAAGAAAGTCCTTTGATCTTAAGCGGAATGAATTCGGGTAAGCCGTGAATCCTTCTTCGGAGGATATGCGGCTTTTTTTGCGGCTTGCCGCGGCGTGGGGATTTTGCTTTCTATATAGGAAAGAGGAGTAGACGGAATGAACAAAAAGGCGGTATTCCAGCTTTCGCTGGCGATGACGATATTCGGGTCCGTCGGTTTCTTCTCGGGTCTGACGGGGCTGCGGGCTCTCGAGCTCGTGTTCGTTCGTTGCGTATGCGCGACGCTTTTCCTAGGCGCGGCTTGGGTCGTTACGGGCCATCATAAGCAAGAGAAGTGGAACGCGAAGGAAATGCGGCTCATTCTGGCTTGCGCGGTAACTAATCTATTAAACTGGTTGTTTCTGTTTCGGGCGTTCGAACGGATTTCGGTGACGATTGCGATCTCGCTCTATCATCTGGCTCCGATTCTCGTGCTAATTGTCGGCAGTTTCCTGTTCAGGGAAAGACTTTCGTTGCGCTCGGTCGGGGCGATATCCGTTTGTTTTGCGGGGACGATCATGATAATGGGCACCGACGGTTTCCGCGTTTCCTCTCCGGATTGGATAGGCATGATGGATGGCGTGCTTGCTGCCGTTTTCTACGCGGCAACGATGATTATCGGCAAAAGCATCTCCAAGACTAGCGTATACGCGACGACGATGCTCCAGATGATCGTCGGCACGCTGTTATTGGTTCCGTTCGTCCATTACGGGGCGTATGCGGACATTTTGCCGGTACAGTGGACGTATGCGATCATCACCGGAATCGTTCATACGGGCATCGTGTACTTGTTGTTCTTTAACAGCATACGGCAGCTTCCTACGGGCATCGTTTCTTTTCTTATTTTCGTGGATCCGGCGGTTGCCATCGTACTTGACGTGTTGATTACGGGTTTTCATCCGAACGGCCTTCAAAGCGCGGGAATGCTACTGCTATTCGGCAGTCTGATCTATGCGCTGAAGTCCCCTCGGCCGGAGGCCGGCGTTTAAGAGCTCAAGCGCTCCTGCGCGACGCGTCGCTTGCCAAGCTGGCCATGCACAAGGCCATTAATTGGCGGATGTTCCCGATATTCATTTTCGCGAAGAAGTTCGCTACGTGGTTTTTTACGGTTTTCTCGCTAATATGCAGTATTTCGGCCAGTTCCTTGTTGGAATAGCCCTTCACGATAATCAGGGTCGCCACTTCTAGCTCGCGGTTCGTTAACCCGAATTTCTCGAACAAATCGGTTATCCACTTTTCCATTGCAATCCCCTCTCGAACAACTTTAGTCATTATAACCTACGAATGTTAATAGAAGTGGCTAATGTTTGTTAAAAAAGTATTTGGAACTTGTACGGGGCTGGGTAGGGGGGGCGGACGGGGGAATTGTTAAAGCGGTGGATCGTCGAAACGAAGCCTTCTCTCGTCGAACGTTGCAAAGTGGAATCATCGTAGAAAAGAGGCGTCACCGCGTGCAACCTGTAAAAAGTGCAGGCGTTTTTGCCGGATTTCGGCTATAGGCCTGGACAACCTGCAAAAAATGCAGGTAAAAGGAGCGATTCAACCGAAAATGGCCATTATGCCTCGGATCACCTGTATAAAATGCAGGTCATCGGCGGATTTCGGTCGTTTAAGCGAAATCACCTGTACAGAATGCAGGTCAGTCGTCTATGAACCGTAACAGCCTTCCAACGCCGACGCATAAATAGCTGCAGACGAGGACACGATCATCATGTCCTAATCTGCAGCAGATGCGTTACCCATCTTCTTGTCTATCCGTCAACCATTTGCCGTCAACCGTACTAGAATCATCTCGTTAAATCGCCACTTCCAGAACGATCGGACAATGATCGCTGCCTAAAATATCGCAGTCGATTCCCGCATGGGTAATGGCGGGAGCGAGCCTCGCCGAGGCGAGGAAGTAGTCGATTCTCCAGCCGACGTTCTTGGCGCGAACCCCCGGCATGTTCGACCACCAAGTGTACATGTCCGTCCGGTCCGGGTGCAGATGACGGAACGTGTCGACGAAGCCCGCCTCGAGCAGGTCGGTCATTTTCCCGCGTTCCTCGTCCGTGAACCCGGAATTGCCTCGATTGGATTTCGCGTTCTTGATGTCGATCTCTTGATGGGCGACGTTAAGATCGCCGCATACGATTACCGGCTTGAGCTTGTCCAGCCGCGACAGGTAGTCCCGGAATCTGTCCTCCCATTCGAGCCTGTATTCGAGCCGCGAGAGATCGCGCTTGGCATTCGGGGTATACACCGTTACGAGATAGAAGCCATCGAACTCCAAGGTAAGGATTCGGCCTTCGGGTTCCTCGTCCGTTTCCATCCCGTATCGTACCGATAACGGCTGAATTCGGGTGAATACGGCCGTACCGGAGTAGCCCTTTTTCACCGCGTAGTTCCAGTAGTGCGTATATTCCTCGCCGAGGTCGAGGGTGATCTGTCCCTCTTGCAATTTCGTTTCTTGGACGCAGAACAGATCGGCGCCGATCTGCTTGAAATACTCGCCGAAGCCTTTGTTAGCGCATGCCCGCAGTCCGTTAACGTTCCATGATACCAGCTTCATGTTTAACCATTCTCCCTTGCTTCTCGCGTACATATCCGTAATTAGTGTATCATAATGAGGTACCTTTGCGGGCAGTCGAAAATGGAAGAGATATACATTGCGGAGCGACCTTCCATAGCGTTATTCTTAGGTTATATTTTATTACATAGAGTGGGACTCGATGACGATGACAATTGGTTTCTTCGACTCGGGATTAGGCGGTCTGACGGTGATGGAGGAATGTCTCCGCAGACTCCCCGAGCAGGATTATTTGTATATGGCGGATACGCTTCACGTGCCGTACGGGACGAAGTCCGAAGAGGCGGTGCGGTCTTTCATTCTAGAAGCCGTGGAGACGATGATGGGGCAGGGCATCGAAGCCCTCGTCGTGGCTTGCAATACGGCGACTAGCATAGCGGTTAACGACCTGAGGGAGCGGTATTCCCTTCCCATCGTAGGGATGGAGCCGGCCGTCAAGCCCGCGGTGGAAATGAATCGGGCGACCGGCAAGCGGGTGCTCGTTTTCGCGACGCAGTTAACGCTGAAGATGCCGAAATATTACGCGCTCGTTTCGCGCGTCGACGAAGGCGGAATCGTGGATTCCCTGCCTCTGCCCGAGCTTGTCCGTTACTGCGAGGATTTGCAATTCGATCGGCGGATTTTGCGGGAATATTTCCTGGACAAGCTCGCCCCCTACGATCTGAACGAGTACGGCATCGTGGTGCTCGGCTGTACGCATTATCCTTTTTACACGAACGTTTTGCGCGAGATTCTGCCTCCCCATATCCAGATCGTCAACGGCAATGCCGGTACGATCAAACGATTGTCCTCCTTGCTTAACCGTTACGGGGTAGTCTCGGGTAGCGGCAGCGGCAAGGTGAAGTTGATGTGCACGAGCGGAGACCCGGAGTACATCGAGAAGATGGGAAAAGCGCTTGAGCTTCTTCGCACGAACGCTCTATAGCTGGCGATGCGAAATGACATATGAAATCGGGTTGGATTAGGACAGAGTCGGGGGCAGAATGGGATGGATAAAATCATACAGAGAGCATTAAGCGTAAAAATCGCGATCAAGTATTTAACGGCTTTGCTGGTATTCGTTTTCGTGGCGGTCTATGTCATGAACAACGAAAGCTTGTCGAAGTTGAAAAAAGAGAGTATAGCCAAAGGAGAGCTTGTAGCCCAGAGCTCCGGTCAAGAATACGCCGATGCGAACAAGAAGCTGCTTAAGGATATGACGACGAGTTTAGGGGTTTACCGGAACGAAGCCATGGCAATGATCCGCGGCGAGAAACCGGATCGCGAGCTGTTCTACGAAGCGATCGGCAATACGATCCGCGAGAAAAAGGGCGGAGGCGTGCTGAGCTTCTTCACCGCCTGGGAACCGGACGGCTTCGACGGCAAAGACAAGTCGTATCTCTCGAATCCGACTTACCAAGCCATGCAAGGACGTTTCGCCGTCCAGGCGACGTATAACGGAAGCAATGTCGTGAAATCCTCGTTACCGCGCGGATTCGAGAAGGAAGAATATTACGTCGCGGCCAAGCGAACGAAAGTAGCCTTCGCGACCAAGCCCTACGTTACCGGAGAAGGAGATAAGCAGACGCTGATTACTACGCTGAGCATCGGCGTCGTGAACGACTTCGGGAAGTACCTTGGGATGATCGGAGTCTCCTTGTCGCTTAACGATCTTCAGACGAACGCGGAAGCCGTCCACCCTAACGGGGGCAACGTGTCGTTAATCTCGGACGAAGGGGACTATATCGCGAACGGAAAAGACTCGAGCTTGCTCGGCAAGTCTTTCGCGGAGCAAGAAGGGCACCAAGCGATGTGGGAGAAGCTGCGGAAAGGCGAGATGACCCAATACGCGAACGACGAGCAGGGCGTTAAGCAGCTCTATAGCTTCGTTCCGCTTACGATTAGTGACGGCGAGATTTGGTACGTAATGACCGAGATTCCTTACTCCAAAATAACGGAATCGTATCGCGGCAGCCAGCGGAAGGTCATGACTATGTTCTTCTCGACGATCATCGTCCTTGGCATTGTAATATGGTTGCTTACGAGATATATGATCACGCTTCCCTTGAAGCGCATGCAGGTGGGCATCCGACAGTTGGCCCTGGGCGACTTTACCGGTAAGTTGCGGGTGTCGATACAGGACGAGTTCGGACAGATGGCGAGCCATCTTAACGAGACGACCGGATCTCTCGGAGCCATGATGAAGCATACTTCGGAACTCGCGATGAACGTCGGCGCGACTTCCGAGGAGCTGACCTCCAGCTCGGAACAGGTAACGGCAAGCGCGGAATCGATCTCCAAAGCGGTCGAAGAAGTCGCCGCGGGGATGACGGAACAGAACGATCAAGCCGCCAATACGTCGCGCAATATGCATGAGGTCACGGATGGGGTGCGGAGAATCGCGGAATCCGCTATAGCGGTTCTCGAATCGGCCAAGGACGTCAGCGCGCAGACGGAAAAAGGAGACCTGCTCATTCGGCAAGCCGTCGAGCAGATGGATGAGGTCAACGTCTCGATGACCCGTTCGACTTCTTCGATGGATCGGCTGAGAGAGCACTCGGAAGAGATCGGCAGCATCGTCGAATTGATTAACCGCATCAGTTCGCGGACGAATATTCTCGCGCTGAACGCCTCGATCGAGGCGGCGCGGGCCGGCGAGCACGGCAAAGGTTTCGCCGTCGTCGCCACGGAAATCCGCAAGCTGGCGGAACAGACTAGAGATGCGGTCTTGAAGGTCGAGGAGAAAATCGAATCGATCCGAACGGAGACGTACCGGATGACGGACGTGATCGCTTTCACGTCGAGCGAGGTCGTTAAAGGTTCAGCTACCGTGACGGATAGCGGCAAGATTTTCTCGTCGATTACGGCAGAGATGAAGCGGGTTCATCTTCAGGCGGAAGAAGTATCCTCCTCCGTCGGACAGCTTTCCGCCGGGATCGAGCAAGCGATGGCCTCCGTGGATAGCGTGAAGGAAATCACGCGCATGTCGACCGATAACGCGAACCAAGTGGCCGCCGCCTCCGAAGAGCAGTTGGCTACGATGCAAGAGGTGACTTCTTCCGCCAATCACCTCAGCGCGATGGTGCAGGACTTGCTCGACCGATTGACGCGGTTTAAGCATTGAGCTGAAGTAAAAAGATAACAGGTTACGGCCGCTTCCCGGCATTCCGGGAAGCGGTTTTTTTGTCTGTTGAAATGAAGGCCGATTATGCCCGGAATGGGACTCTCTTGAATAGAATCCGAAGCAACGGCGGCACGGCGAAAAAGATAAAAAAAGTGCGGAACAGCTGGTAACAAGTGACGACGGAGACGTCGGCGCCGATCTCGTGCGCGATAATGCCCATCTGGTCCATTCCGCCCGGCGATAGGCTGAGCAACGACGTCGCCGTGGAAACCGGATGTATTAACGTCATCAAGTAGCTGAGTCCGCAAGCTCCGATAATGAGGACGACGCCGCTGCCGAGCGCTAACGTTACGATTCGTGCTTTATTCGGCAAGTTTTCCGGACTCAGCAGCAAACCCACATAACAGCCGATCATGAGTTGAGCCGTTTGCATAACCGTCGAAGGCAGGATGGGGGCATGCAAACCGGACAGGTGCAAGATCGCCGCGCCGATCAGCGGGGCGAGCAGGAACGCGGTCGGGAAGTTGATTTTTTTTCCGATCAGCGCAAGTGCCGTGCAGACGATCGCGTAAGGCAGGATATCCGGGAATAGATCTCCCCAATTCGCGGCGTTCGCGGCGACGACGGCGGGCAGATCATTGGAATGCGTGGCTCCTGTCAGCGGACTGAAGATGATAAGCGGCACGAACACGACGATCATCATGAGCCGGGATACTTGAAGGAAAGCGACGACGGTCAGATCGATACCTTTCGTCTCTTCGGCCAGCGCAACCATCTGCGTTAGGCCGCCCGGTATGCTCCCCGTTAGCGCGGTGGGGAACGATACTCCGCCGATCTTGGCGATGGCAAAGGCGATGAGCGCGCAGAAGAGCAGGAGCATCACGGTTAGCAAGATCATCGAAGGAAGCTGCCCGGAGATGACGAGAAGCGCTTCGTGCGTGAAGGACAAACCGATCGTGTATCCGACGATGACGAGTCCGGCGTTGCGCACCGAACCCGGCCATTTGAGCTTTGCCGAGGGGACCAATCGATTGACCAGGCACACGCCGATCATCGGGCCTAACAGCCAGGGAATAGGCATACGAATCAGCGTAAAAAGATACCCGAAGACGAGCGCGATGACTAGAGTAAGACCGTATCCGATGAAGCTTGTGCTAGCCTTTGTGGATTTCGCCATTAGTTCGCTTGCGCCGCCAATTCCGCGATCCGTTCGTTCGCTTGTCCGCGATAGATTCCGCCGTGGTAACAGATGACCGTCTCGATATCATAAGCGGCGAGTTTTCCAAGCGAACGAAGCGCTTCGTTTAAGTCCGGCGTGAAACCTGGAATCGGGCCGTCGAGTTCGCCGTCCTTGACGATCATGGCATCGCCCGCGATCAAGGTTTTGCTTGGTTGATGGTAGAGGCTGACGTGACCCGGCGTATGACCCGGCGTATGGATGACGGTAACGCCGCCGCCGAACGGCAGGCGTTCTCCATCAACGAGCAGCCGGTTCACGTTGTCGGAAGTAGCGGACGAGAAGACGGATCGATATTGCGAAGCGAGCGTTTCGGGAAGCATGCCGAGAATGAGATTGAGCCGTTCCTCGGGAACTTTGATGATCGGCTGATGGCCGTCGACTACCGGCTTATCCGCTTCATGGGCGTAGACGTCGAGACGTTCGCCGCTGGGGGCGCCGAGAAATTGAGGCAAGCTGCCGAGATGATCGATGTCCTGATGGGTAATTACGATCGCGGTAAGCTTCGCGGGAGAGAGTCCGGCTTGCTGAATGGACGCTATAATTCGATCGTAGAAGCCGGGTAAGCCCGTATCGACAAGGACGAGGGAATTCTCGTCGTAGAGTACCGTCGGATGATAAGGAGCGCCGCCGTTCGGCGGGGTCAGGACGAGCATTTCAAGGCCTGGAGCGATTTGCATGGTAAATTCTCCTCTTCGGTAAGATGATTAACAGCGGATAGATTTACGATACTCCTGCGGGTAGCGGGAGTCAAATTGCGGGCGGCAGGCGGGGAAATGGCGAATAGACCGGAACCCATAAGGGTTCCGGCCTACTCTCTTGAAGCAGAATAGATGGACGTTCAAGTTAAATTACATTCAGCACGTTTACGTTCGGATCGACGTCCGCTTCGTAGTCGACTCCGTCCGTCTCGAATCCGAACAACTGGAAGAATTCGCGTCGGTAGCCTTCAAGATCGGTTAACTCGTAGATATTTTCCGTCGTTAACGCGTTCCAGATCTTCGCGACTTCCTCTTGAACGTCTTCGCGGAGCTCCCAGTCGTCGATGCGGATGCGTCCTTCTTCGTCAACGGGCACAACGCCTCCTTCGGTATAGAGGCGGTCGGAGAAGAGGCGATAAGTCTGCTCGATGCAGCCTTCGTGAATGCCTTTCTCTTTCATGACTTTATACAATGCGGAGATGTATAACGGGACGATCGGAATGGCCGAGCTGGACTGCGTGACAAGTCCTTTGCTTACCGTCACGTAAGCCCGGCCGCCGCTTGCGCCGAGCTGTTCATTCAGCTTTTGCGCCGTTGCTTCGAGATGGTCTTTGGCTTGTCCGATCGAACCTTCGCGATAGATCGCCTGCGTGATCTGCGAGCCGATATAGGAATAGGAAATCGTCGTGGCGTTGTCCGCGAGAACGCCGCCGGAGCTTAAAGCTTCGATCCACTGCTGCCAATCGTCGCCGCCCATGACGTCTACGGTCTCGCGAATTTCTTGCTCCGTAGCCGGTTCGATCGTAATGTCGGTGACGTTGCCGTCGTGGAAGTTGACGGTTTTGTTCGTGTAAGGCTTGCCGATCGGCTTCAACACCGAGTTGGACGTCTCGCCCGTGCGAGGATTCGTTCGGCGGGCGGAAGCGACGCTATAGACGACGAGATCGACTTGGCCGAGCTCCTTGCGGATCAGTTCGACGGCTTTCTGCTTCGTCTCGTCCGTGAAGGCGTCCCCGGTTACGCTATACGAGCGTAAGCCCGCCGCTTGCGCCGCGTTCTCGAACGCCGCGGAATTGTACCAGCCGGCGGATGCCGTCCGGCCCCCGGAACGTTCTCCTTGGCGGTAGATGCCGACGGTAGCGGCTCCGGCGCCGAATGCGGCGACGATGCGCGCTGCGAGGCCATAGCCGGCGGAGGCGCCGATGACGAGCACTTTGCGCGGTCCGCCGGTAATGGCGGGCTTGGATTTGACGTAATCGATTTGTTGCTGCACTTGACGGGCACAGCCCTGCGGATGCGCGGTCGTGCAGATGAAGCCGCGCGTTCTTGGTTTGATAATCATTGTACGGAAATTCCCTTCTGAGCTCGAATGCTGCTTTAATTATCGTTGGCGTCCTCGGTGCGGACATTAGTTCTATAATAACGATTTTTCTCGAAAACGGAAACCGCGCGGGTTTTTCTTTCGTAAATTACGTTGATTCTTTTGCCAAAACTCGCTTAGAGAGGGCGCCACTCCCGGAATCCGAGCTGCATTCAGGTAAAACCTGATTAGAGTGGGCGCCACTCCCGGAATCCGAGCTGTAGTCAGGGAAAACCTGATTAGAGCGGGCGCCACTCCCGGAATCCGAGCTGCAGTCAGGAAAAACCCACTTAGAGCACGTGCCGCACCCGAAATTCAAGCTGTAGTTAGCAAAAACCCACTTAGAGTGCGCGCCGCACCTGAAATTCAAGCTGTAGTTAGCAAAAACCCACTTAGAGCGCGCGCCGCACCCGAAATTCAAGCTGTAGTTAACAAAAACCCACTTAGAGCCCGTGCTACACTCGAAATTCGAGCTGTAGTTAGCAAGAAACTTGTAGCTCAAGTCACTCGTATTAGAAGGGTGGTCTCTCACAAAGATGGAAGGTGAGCCGCGAAGGTACTTTTAGCTTAAAGGTTCTCTATTATAATTAACCGGATAATGGATACTCTAGTAAGAGAGTAGATAGAGTTACCAGATCTCCGCCATGCGGAAGAAAGGCAAGGCAACCAAGACTATGAATGCTTATGAAACCAATAAAGCCGTCGTAAGATCCCGACCGCGCCCTCAGCCGCGCAAGAGGGGCAGTTGGCTCATTCTAGCCGCATTGGCTATGCTCGCGTTCGTCTCTTGGGCAGCGCATGACGCTTATCCGATCGAACGCGCGGTACCCTTGCGTTGGTTCAAGGAAGTGCAGCCCGTGACCCAACTCAACCCGGCCGTAGCTGCGGGCAGGGACAAGCTCGTCGCGCAGAGCGCGAAGCTTGGTATCGATGTCGTGATCACCGACGGCTTCCGGAGCATGGCGGAGCAAGATGCCCTCTACCGCCAAGGGCGCGGGGACGGCGGGGCGGTCGTAACGCAAGCGAAAGGCGGAGAATCTTATCACAATTACGGTCTCGCAATCGATTTTGCGCTACGGACTCCCGCCGGAAAAGTGATCTGGGACATGCAATACGACGGCAACCGCAACGGCAAGCCGGATTGGCTGGAAGTGGTGGCGATCGCCAAGAAGCTTGGATTTTCCTGGGGCGGCGATTGGAAGAGCTTTAGGGACTATCCGCATCTGCAGATGGATTTCGGTTATTCGATCCAAGACCTGCAGAACGGCTGGCGCCCTCCGACGCAAACGGGATGAAAGGTTAATTCCCCGTACAGCGCCGGGTGAGGATCCAATGGCGTTTGTTGAAGCCGCGTAAAGAAGTCTGCGATCTATAGTCAACGTAAAGCACGCGACAAAAAAGGAGGGTTCCCGCGCGGGAACCCTCCTTTTCTCAATCCTAACCCCCAGCCAATTATTTAGAAGGGGCTATTTTCTCCAGCTCCGTAAGGAAGTAGGCCTGAAGCTCGGCGTTTTTTCTCTCGTCGGTTAGATCGACTTTGGCGGCTAGGAAGCTTTCCACGAAAGCTCCCCATTCCTGGAACTTTTTCTGATTCGCCATCATCCTCACCGCATTTTTGATCAGCCTGCGTTCCTTGGAATTGGAGAACTGGTCTTTGTATTGTTGCTTGAGCTCCAGATCGAGCTTGTCGTGCACTTTCCGGAACACCTCGGCCGTCATCTTGGCGTCGTCCAATGCTCGATGCGCGGATCCTTCGGCCACGATGCCGAGCTCGGCGACGGCAGCTTCCACGCTGACGTCGTTCGTGACGTTCTTATAGCGAAGATAACCCTTCAACAAGTCGTAATAGTAAG
This sequence comes from Cohnella endophytica, assembly GCF_003628305.1. Taxonomy (GTDB): domain Bacteria; phylum Bacillota; class Bacilli; order Paenibacillales; family Paenibacillaceae; genus Cohnella; species Cohnella endophytica. Next base: position 198,941 of record NZ_RBZM01000010.1, read on the forward strand.
CCCCCGTCCAGAAGGCGTCGTCAAGCTTGTGCATCCGGGTATCGAACACGATGCGTTTCAGATCCTCGCCGCCCCACGTGAACAGCAAGAAGGACTCGCTCCGGCTGAGCCAGTTCGTGAATTCGGCGATGACTTTCGGGAAGCCGTGCGCGATGTCGATCTCTTCTTGCGGGATGCCGGTTTTTTTCTTAATGAAAGAATTCAGCTTGGAAAAATAGACCGGTTTGATCAAAGACGAAAATTCATCTACCTGCTTAAGGGACGAATCCAGCCTGACGGCGCCGATCTCGATGACTTCCATCGGCAGATCGCTGGCGAATTTGCGGCCGTTAAATTCGATATCCAGAATGATATAGTCCAATTGTTTAACCTCGCATGGCAGAATTTAAGTGAAGGCATAAAGAAATTAATGATGATTATAGCAGTTGCGGCCTTGCTATGCACGTAAGCTCGGAGAGCTCCGCAAAAAAAAGTGTGGATTTCATGACGCGATTCTTTTATGATGTGGATATAAATAAAATGAAACCCAGTTTCATCTAATGAAACGACAAAAGTGGGGGAGGAATATGAACCATGGCTGTTGAATTTCTGGGAATCGACCATGTCCAATTAGCGGCATACGCGGGCTGCGAGACCGAAGCCCGAAAGTTCTACGGCGAGCTCTTGGGCTGGCCGGAAATACCGAAACCGGAAACCTTGGCGGGCCGCGGGGGCGTGTGGTTTCAATGCGGCGCCCATCAAGTCCATATCGGCGTCCAGGCGGATTTCGCGCCGGCTACGAAAGCGCACCCTGCCTTCTCGGTTCGAAGCATCGATCTGCTCAGGGAACATTTCTTTAGGCATAATATCGGCGTCGTCAATGATCGGTTAAGAGAAGCCGAAGACGTAAAGCGGTTCTATGCGGATGATCCGTTCGGCAATCGTCTTGAATTTCTGGAATGGGGGACTGTGAGATGAATGGCAAACAACGTTTTTCCAGTCGGGTCGAGAAGTATACGAAGTATCGCCCATCGTATCCGAAGGAAGCGATCGATTATCTTTATGATGAGGTGGGGCTTAGCGATCGGTCGAACGTGCTAGACATTGGAGCGGGAACGGGCATTTTCTCGCGCCTGTTGCTTGAAAAAGGCACATCGGTAACCGCAGTGGAACCGAACGCGGAAATGAGGGCGGCGGCCGAGTCGGCTTCGGAAGGCGATACGAACTTCCGGGCAATCGCCGGGTCTGCGGAAGAGACCGGCTTGCCCGAGCATTCCTTCGACGCGATCGTATGTGCCCAAGCGTTCCATTGGTTCGACCGGAGCGCTGCGCAAACCGAATTCAGGCGCGTGCTTAAGCCTGGCGGCAAAGCGATTCTCGTCTGGAATACGCGAGTGCTCGAGGGCACGCCGTTCTTGGAGGGTTATGAAAGCCTGCTGCATCGCTTAGGCACCGACTATGGCGAGGTCAACCATCGGAATATTTCCCGCGAGATGTTGGAAGACTTTTTCCGGCCGGGAGCGCTCCGGGAAGCCCGCTTCTTCATTCGGCAGCTGTTCGATTTCGATGGACTCAGCGGTCGGCTTCTCTCCTCCTCCTATAGCCCCGAGCCCGGTCATCCGAACTACGAACCGATGATGAAAGAGCTGAGAGAGCTCTTCGATCGGAATGAACAGGATGGAACGGTTAGCTTCGATTACGTCACGGAAGTGTATTGGGGCGAGGTATAGCCGCAACCTTCGGACCCGAGGTTTCGTCTGTGTGAGCAAAGGGGAGGGGTCTGGATGAGAAAGTCGCTATTCTCGATGCTGATCGTCATTCTGGCTTTGCTGAACGCGGGATGCGCTGATAACGCGCAGTCCGAACATTTGAACGCCTCGGTTTCGCCGGCGATCCAAGATCTAGACTTACCCACCGAGATCGGGGTTCAATTCGGAGACGGCCATTCGTTAAAGCTGACCGACGAGAATTTAATCCGCCGAATTATTGAAGACGTTAAAGGTTTGGGCTATCGGGAGGTTAAGCTCCCGGATCAGGTCGGCCAGGGCTTCGTCTTGAAGTTCGCGGACCAAGGCCGAGATCAAGAATATGAATATATAAGCACGGGTTACCTTAGAGTAGAACGCAAGTTATTTCAGGCGGTCGACGAAGATCGGGTTACCGAAATCAACGACTACGTGATCGAGTACGCCCGCAACGAAATTCCCGGCTTGCTGGGGGAATAATCTTAAATCGGAATAAGGAGCACGCTCATGAAGTTTGGATTCGACATCGACGATACATTGCTTAATCTGAGAGAGCATGCTTTTAAGATTTATAACCAGAAGCTGGAACGGGACGTCGGCATTGACGTTTTCCGCGCGCTAACGACCATTCCCGTTCATGACGCTTTTGGATTGACCGTAGAAGAAGGTCGGGAGCTGTGGAACGAACATCGCGACGAAATCTACTATTCCGCTCCGCCTTTCGAGGAAGCCGTCGAGGTGCTGCGGGAGCTTGTTCGCCAAGGGCACGAGGTCTATTACGTTACCGCGCGGTCGGCCGAGCATTGCGAACGAACGAAAGCGGCGATACTCGAGGCGGGTTTTCCGGTTGAAGATGGCCGCTTCTATTGCGGAATGGCCGACCTGGAGAAGGCGGACATTATCCGCAAGCTCAAGCTGGACTATTACTTCGACGACAAGCCGGTCGTGCTCGGAACGTTGGAAGGGCTGGAGTTGCGCGTATACGTCAAGGACAATTCGTATAATCGGCATCTTGAAATTCCGCGAATCGTGAACTGGACCGAGCTATTGGACATCATTCAAGGTTAGTTAGGCAGGTTGGATCCGAGCCGATGTAGAGCTCCCGGCAGGAGTCGAAGCCTTCGGGCAGCTCGAAGCAGATGACGATAGAACCGTCGCGTTGCGATACGAGCTTGTAGAAACAAGGGATGGGCACGATATGTTCGGCATGAGGCTGATAGGCGTTCGGTCTCGAATCGGTCAGCAAGCCGAGCTCGGTATCGATAAGCAGATGCCCTTCCCTATCCAGTCGGATCGAAGAACAACCTTCGCATGCAAAACGAATATGATCGGGCCTGCCGCCCGGATGAACGATCCATTCTAATCTCGGAGCTTGATCCTTTTCCTGGAGTACCGCATCGATGTTCGGCCATAACGAACGGAAGACGACCTTGCGATAAGAAGGCAAGTTCGTGCAATGCGGGGCGAGAAACGACTCCATGAAGTAATGATAAAATCCCGGTTCCTGATCCAGTCCTTCCACCGTCGCCTCGTTATTCGATCCTATAAACTTCCAAGCGAGATGGAAACCGGCCCGCCTTTCGTTCCTTCTGCACAAAGCCATGCTTACTTCCCATGCCGACACGCCGACGTAATACCCTAATTTCTCGGCGATGAAAGAGACGTTCGCCTCGGCTTGTCCGCGATTCGGAACGAACAGCAGAGGCTGTTGACCGTAAGCCTCGCTCAAGATCGGCAGCATTCGCGAATTAGCAAGCATGCAACCCCTCCTCCACCCCGCTAATGGGTATCGATAAAGGATATGACGAAGTACCGTAGCCGAAGAACGCGTATGATTTATTTTCGTCGTCGGGATTGGGTTATAATGGAGATACAAAAGGCGATCTGGGAGGCTTAACCATGGAATGGAATTACTACGATACGTTTATCGAGGTAGCCGCGGATTGTCCGACGGAGAGGGGAAAGGTACCCCCGGACAAGAAGAATGGCAAATCCAAGCCGGGAATCGAGTACGAGCTTATCGCCGATCACCCCTATACTTATACGCAGGAAGAGATCCTGTACCAAACTTATATCCGGCAAAAAGAGTTTTCGGAGGAAGAGTTGTCTGCCAGGGGCGAGGAAATCCGCGCAGCCTTCTTCGGTAAACCGCAGGCTTGCATGAGAGCATCGATGTTGCCGAAAAAATACGGCTGGGGGCTGCATTTCGACTCGGATGGCAAAGTCGCGATCATCCCCAGGGAGTCCGCAGAGTACGATCGGTTGGCTAACTTGGAAGACGATCGATTGAAGCGTCTCAAAGCGATGCGAAACAGTCGAGCGAAGACGTAAGTCAGTCAGCGTCATGCATACGTTGCGAAAGGGGATGTCCAGGAAGGTCGTCGATGACCGGAGGGGAGCGTCCCTTTTTTTCGAGGGAGCTCCTGCATTTACTACAGTTGATTTCACCTAGAATCAGGAAAGTCAGCCACCAACCTGCATTTAGTACAGTAGATTTTCGCTAAAATGATCCCAAACTCCAAATTCGCTCGAATGTCCTGTACAATTTGCAGGTTGATTCTCGGATTGCAAAACCTAACCGAAAATACATGTAGTTTTTGCAGGTTACAACGACGAAAGACCGGGGCAATCTCCAAGGAGACGGCTCCGGTCTTTCGTCGTTCTTAACTTAATCATTACCAGTAGAAGAAATGCGCGATCGCGTAGTAGAGCGTCTTGACCAACCCCCACAGCAAGGCGGGGATATCGAGGATCGTCCGGATCGGATGATTAAACAAACCGATGAGCGTTCCGAAGATCAGCATGAGGAGCGCGGAAACGAGTCCGATGACGGCATACCAGATGTCCAGTAGAATCAGCGTGATCGCAGAAGCTTTGGAGGAGGCAATCTGCCACGCTGCTCCCGTCATGTCGTCGGAATGATTGCTAAGCTTGCCGATTCCGAGGTCGACTTGGATGTTGCGATAAAGCTTTGCCGGAAGGTTAAGGATATAGGACAAGTTGTAGGCGATATTGGCCGTACCGCTGATATTGTCGGTTATTCCGTAATGATATTTGAGACTTCTCTCCGCTAATAGAAAAGCCGCCTTGCGGTCCGCGCTATAACCGGTGGCTCCGGATACCGCCAACAGATCTTTGGATATTTCGCCGCTAGATGTGCCCTTGGCTAATACATAAGCGTTCTTAACGCTGTATACATCCGTCAAAGTACATCCGCTTAACAAGCACACGAGTACGAGCATAAGGATTAACGAACCGAGTTTTTTCATTTTCATCTGTCTATGACTCTCCCTAGTTGGTAATGGTTTGGAAGCGATGTAGGCCCTCACCCCTATTCGCCCCAGCCGTTATTATAGCTGAATATTCAACATATTCCAGTATTTCCCGAGAAATATAGACGGGAAACGCGAATTTATCGACATCATTTTACAGAAACCTTGCTTGCGCTTGATCTTCTGTTAAATATATCCTGCTAGAGTTTGAGCTAAGGAATGTTCAACTCTTAGGAGGAATAGGCTTGATAGGCTTCGTAAAAGGGAAGAAATGGCTAGATATACTCGGAACGATCCAGAATCAATATTTACTGATTTTCATGTCTGCTATTCTGATCATCACGATCGCGATGGCAGGGGTGAGTTATTCGTTCTCCCGTAATCTGATCACGGACGGCGTGAACGAAAAGCTGAAAGGCCAGACGCATCGGTACGTGAACGAAATTCAGGGCAAGTTGCTGTCGTCCATACTGACTCCGCAAGCCCTCGCCCCGGTAGCGGAGGCGAACGGCGTTCTCGGTCGGGACATCCGTTACTCCGAACCGTTCTTGGACGAAACGACCGGCACGCCAATGGTGAAGGCTTCGGTTCCCTATTATGACGATTCGCAAGCTTTCCTAGGCTTCGCGGAGCAGACGATCGGCTTGGACGAGCTGCAGCAATTAGTCGCAAGCATTCCGGTGGGGCGTAACGGTTCGGCTTTCTTGATCGACCGGACGGGCATGATTATTTCCATTAAAGACTATGCGAAAAATATGAAGCAGAAATTAACCGAGGACGGAAATAAGTCGCTAACCCGATTGGCGGCTCGAATGCTGGCGCAGCCGTTTCCGGAACAAGCGTCCGACGCAGCGGTCGATCAAGCGACGCCGGAGAGCGTTTCAAGCGAAAGCAGTAACTCTCCTAGCGACGAAACCGCGGTGGACGAGGAGGATACCGGGGATTCGGAAATGTCCCTCGGCGACCTCGGGTTGGACATCGATCTCGGCGATGAAGCGGGCACGACGGACGAAGGGCAGGCTGACGGCCAGACGGATGGTCAGGTTGACGGCCAAGGTGCTTCCGACGTAGCTGATGGCGCCGATGTAGCCGATGTAACCGACGCAGTTGATAGCGAAGCTCCCGTGGATACGCATATAGCGGCCGACCCGGGAGAAGCTCCCGCCATCGCGATGAACGAAGGGGAGGGGACTTACAAGCAGTCGGGCCGAACGATGAGAGTTTATTACGCCACCGTTCCCGATGCGGGATGGGTGCTCGCGTTGTCGATTCCGGAGAGCGAGCTGTACGGTCCGCTATACAAGCTGTTGGAACCATTGAGCTTGATCATCGTAGCGGCGTGCGTGCTCGTGGCGTGGATGGCGCATCTCTACAGCCGCTATATTCTCCGCAACGTCAAGGACATTAACCGCCTAGCCATTGCGATGGCGGAAGGAGATTTCACGAAGCGAACCCAGACTCGCTCCGGCAATGAGCTTCAAGCGCTCGGGGACAGCTTCAACCGAACGCTGGACGGCTTGTGCGATACGCTACAGGGCATCTCGCTATCCTCGCTCGATATGTCATCCCAAGCGAACCAGATGAAGAGCAGCGCGGAAGAGACTAGCCGGTCGGCGGAGGAAATCGCCAGCGCCATTCAGAGCGTCACGGCCGGGGCGGAGCACGAAGCCCGCATCGTGGTCGGTTTCAAGGACGTCGCGCAGGAAGTGCTGGGCAAGGTGAAGCAAATCAATGCGAGTACGGTACGGATGACGGAATTGGCGGCGAAAGCGCGGAAAGCTTCCGAAGGCGGGAACGAATCGCTATCTCACGTGATTAAGCAGATGGAGGAAATCCATCAAGCGGTTCAAACTTCGTCAGGGCACGTCTTAAGGCTGAAGCAACACTCCAACGCCATCGACGAGATCGTAGCGTTCATTACGTCTGTCGCTTCGCAGACGAGTCTGCTCTCCCTGAACGCGGCGATAGAAGCGGCAAGAGCGGGGGAAGCGGGAAGAGGTTTCTCGGTCGTGTCGATGGAAATACGCAAGCTGGCCGATCAAGCGTCCCAAGCCGCCGGAGAAGTCAGCGGTCTGCTCTCGGAGATTCAAGGTACGATCGGTCTTGCGGCTCAAACGATGGAAGAAGGAAACGGAGCCGTCGAAGCGGGAATCGAACTGGCACGCGGAGCGGAGCGTTCTTACGGGCAGATCGGAAGCAGCATCGAGAAAGTAACGCAACAAGCGGAGGGCGTATATGAATCGGTGAGGCAGATCGAGGCGGGCGCGACGGGAATGACCGCGTCCGTGAAGGACATGCTGCTGCTCGCTTCCAAGAACGCGAACGATTCCGGGACGATCGCGACGGCGGCGGAGCAGCAGAATGCATCGATGCAGCAAGTCGCTGCCGCCGCGGCGTTGCTGGCTAACCTTTCGCAAGAGCTGAAGGCGAAAGTGCAGCCTTTCCGGATTCAGTAATAGCGGTGCGCTTAGGATTTGACCGCTTGGAGCTTTATGCGGTCGTCGAACTCTTCGATCTCGATTCCGGCAAGCACCGTCGCATACCAGCGGCCTCCGTGGATGTGTCCGTCGGCGTCGAAATACTTGACGAACGCGGGGGTGTTGCCCAGAATCCCGCTCAAGTCCCCGTCTTGCTGAAGCGTCTAGATCGTCCGCTTCAGCTTTTCGGCGTCGGCGGGTTTCGCGGCCGCCGAGAAAATCGCTTGGCGAACGCATAAAGTACGAAAAAACCGCTCCAATACGATTTGTAATATTGCGGGTGGTAGCGCCGACCGAAATATAATATTCTTTAGGAGAAGATACGCTGAAAGCATACATGTAAACGCTTAATTTCCGATAAACTCCATCAGCCGTTTGGTCAGTCCCTCATATTATTGCGGATCTTTTATATGAATGGGAGGGGATGGTTTGTCAGGCTTCAGCATTTATTTGTTAGGCGGTTTTAAACTCTCGATCGACGACGAAGAGTTGACGACCGTTATTTCAGCAGGAAAGGCCCGACTGCTATTGGCTTACTTGACTCTGGAGTTGGATAGGCCGATAAGAAGAAAACAAATCGCGTTCGATTTCTGGCCGGATTCCACCGAGAAGCAAGCCTTGTCCAATTTGCGCAAATTGCTTCATGATCTGCGCGAGAGTGTACCGCAAATCGACCGTTATATCGAAATCACTCCGACTTTTATCCGGTGGCGCGAGGAATTTCCTGTATATTCGGATGTAAGCCGATTCGAACGAGCGGCTCAAGGACACACCCTGAACGAGTTGAGCCAAGCGGCAGAACTTTATCAGGGCGAGCTTCTTCAAGGGCTCTATGAGTATTGGTTCGAAGCGAAAAGGGAACTGTTAGCCCAATCGTATTATCATGCTCTCGACAAGCTTATTACGATTTTAGAAAGCCGGCGGGAGTATTCGCTGGCCCTGTCTTTCGCGAACAAGCTGCTGATTCGAAATCATTTGCGGGAAGAAACGTACCGTTTATTGATGCGGCTGTATGCCTTAAATAAAGATTTGGCGGGCGTTATGCAAACTTACCGACAGTTGAACGAGCTGTTGCAAGCCGAGCTCGGAATCGAACCTACAAAGGAAACCGTACAGCTTTTTGAAACGCTCTGTAGAAGTGGCGGCGAACCATTGGCTGTCCCTCATGGCAAAGCCCAGTTGGTCAGCAGAATCGAACAATGGAAGAGCATGCAGGATGCCTGGAAGCAGGCATTGGAAGGCAGACCGTCCCTTCTCGTGTTGCGGGGAGAAGCGGGAATCGGAAAAACGAGATTGGCTTTGGAGTTTAAGTCATGGGCGGAGAGTCAAGGCATTCAGAGCTTATTCGCCGGATGTTATCCGTCTGTGAGATCGCTGTCCTATACCCCCGTCACCGCATGGCTCAGAAGCGTTTCCTTGCCGGAGGCCGCTCCTACCAGGCTGTCTGAATTGGCTCGTTTGCTCCCAGAGTTGTCGGAACGGTTCCCCGATTTGCCGCAACCGAATCCCGTTCAGGAAAACTGGCAGTTGAATCAATGGTATGAAGCGATCGAATGGATGCTTCTTGCCGCTCAGCCTCAATTACTCATCCTGGATAACATACAATGGAGCGACGCTGAATCGCTGCAATTTCTTTCTTATCTACTCCGCAGCGATTCCAAAGCCAAGCTGCTCATTATAGCTACGATGAGAACGGACGAATTTCCGGACGATTCCGTTGAACGGGTGATCTCCGAACTTCGAATCGAACGTAAAGTGATGGAAATCGAACTGGATCCATTCAACAAGCAAGAAACGAAATGGCTGCTGGCCGAAATCGTCGGCGAGGAGCTTGCAAACCTTCATGCAGCCGGCGTATATACGGAAACCGGAGGCAATCCGCTGTTTATCGTGGAGACGATACGAGAGTGGCAGGTGGGTGACGGCAACGGTGTATTTCGTCTTCCTCTTTCTGCGCAATCCGTCATTGAGAACCGATTATGCCAGCTAACGCTTCCGCAACGCCGGTTGGCATCGACAATTGCGGCAGTCGGAAGACCCGTGTTGGCGGCATTTATGGCGGTCGTATTGGATATAAAAGCGGAAGCGATGTTGGAAAGTTTAGAACGATTGGTTCAGGTGAAAGTGCTGCAAGAGGCTGGAGGCGGGAAGTATGATTTCACGCATGATCGAGTAAGGGAAGCCGCGTACAGGCTAAACAGCGATGGCAGAAGGCGCAGGTGTCACGGGCAAATCGCGCGTAGCCTGATCGCCTATCATCAAGAGCAATCCGAAGCGTTAGCTGCGGAAATCGCTCTTCATTACGAACTGGCGGGTATGGATCAGGAGGCCATCGTTTATTATGAAATGGCCGCACTGGCTGCGGAAAAAATGTACGCCAATGAATCCAGGATCAAATATTATCGAAAGCTGTGCAGCTTGCTGCCTGCTGAACGAATTCTTCCTGCTCTTATGAAGCTCGGCGATGCTTTGATGATCGTCGGGGATTGGAATGAAGCGGAGATCTCGTACAAGAATTGGCTTGAGAGGTTCGAATATCTCGTTCCGCTTCAGGAACGCGCTCTCTGCGACGTGGCATTGGGCAATTGTTTGCGTTTCCTGGGGAAATTCGAGGAAGCAAGGTTTTATCTGGAGCGGGCGCTTCGCTATTTCACCATGATGGAGGATCAAAACGGACTGAGTCTCGTATATGGTACGATCGGCGTTTTGTATTATTTCATGGCGGATTATGACCGATCGCTCTATTATTTGTTGGAAAGAATGGAATTGCCCAATGTCGGTCATCGAACTAAGGAGGATTGCCGATATTTCGGCTTTATTGGATTTCTGTTTTATGACCAATGCGATTACATACAGGCGATTCATTGGTTCAAAAGACAAATTGCGCTTGCTACGGAAATCGGGGACGAGTATTCCGTCGAGGGTGCGATGGGCGGATTGGCGCTCGTATATATGGAATTGGATGAAATGGATTTGGCTTTTGACTACGCCGTAGCCAAGATGGAAATCAGCAAAACGATCGGTGCCCGGATGGGCTTCGCTATGGCTATCGGGATGTTGGGCAAATATTATCATTTGCTAGGGGCCTGCGAGCTTGCTGAGATATGCCTCATCTTCAGTCTTGAAGAAGCGTTTCTGATCAAGGATTTGCATATCACTTCCGTTGTTCTCGGTATCGAGGGATGCAATCTAATGGTTCAGCTACGCTATGAGGAAGCGGGTCTCATGATTGAACGCTCGATTAGGCTGTCCAAGCAAGTGCAAATTCCTTTTTTCGAGTGCGAAGGGCTCTATTTCATGGGTTTGCTGAGGATGCGTCAGCGTCAATATGACATCGCCATGGAGAACGCGGAAGAAGCGCTCGTTATCGCAAAACGTCTCAAACGAAGGGATATGCAGGTTAGGGTCTTGATTCAACTCATCCAATTGAAGACGAGCAGGGGGCGGATCGGTTCCGCCGAAACTCTGAGCCAGTTGCAAGATATGCTCGAGTCATTCCCGGATTCTAGGGATCAGGCGGCCATTCGCTTCGCGATGTGGCAGCAGGATCCTGAATCGCCCGAACGCCGGCGATTGGCGCTTTCATTAAACGTAGAACTGTACTTGAAGTCGGGTAAACAAGAATATCTCGATCGAATCCAGGAAATGGACGGTGCAGTCGAATCGATCCAAGCGCGTCCCATGCCTCGTCTTGCAACCGAGGTTACGCAACGGATGACGTTCTCCAAGAGCGTTCTCCATGAAATCGATCGTTTTGTAAACAAATAGCGTTTCAAGAATGGAGAAATCCCCCCGATAAACCTTCCTGATGCAGCACAGGAATATCGAGGGGTATTCGTTATTTCACATAGCTATCCTTCAAAATGTAAAGAAGCGGTTTAACGGCTTGATTCTGTGCATCATAGGCGGATACGATGGCGTATTGGCTGCCTTGCAGGTCAATATCTATTTCCGTAACCTTTCCTTCCTCTAAGCTCATCTCCTTGGATAATTGCTGGTTGTTCGCATTGAGCACCCTGATTTTCATTGCAGATTCGGCGTACAAGGCCAGATGCAAAGTGTTATATTTTTTCCCGAAGTTGAATTTCGCGTTCGGCGATCCGTCATACCAACCTAACCCTACGTTTTCCGCGGTAAACGCGTAAGCCCCGTTGTATGTTTTACCCTCGAAAACAAGCTGCTTCTTATCGATCACATCGTAGGATTTCTCGCTCCAAAAATCGACTTTCACATCTTTCGAGAAGAAAGTGGTGACATCGATTTGGCCGTTGCCCTCTCCAAGTTCGATCGTTTGACTCGCAGCGTTCCATTTTACCGGAATTTGAAATGCGTCGGCGATAACCCTAAGCGGCAAATAGGTCGTTCCGTTATAAACGATAGGCAGCACCTGTGAGCCGCGGTCGTCCGTCGGACGCCAACTGGAGCCGTTTTTGACGAATTTGATGTCCTTATTGAGAATAGCTTTGATCTCGTTGATATTGCTTGCGGCGAATGCTCCGGTCGAAAGCGAGAGTAAGGCAGTAGCGACGAACAATAAAATCAACCCTTTTTTTTTCATCGATTTTCTTCCTCCATTATTCGTTTCGATTTCACAAGAGGAGTTTAGCAGTCACAACGCTTCAAAAGCGCTTCAAAATATCGAAAGCGGGATAACTGCCCTGAAGCGCTTTTGAAACGCCGTTTCTTTTAGAATGGATCTGAATGTTAATGGGGTTGAAGGGGGACTTTATCTGCATCGTATTTTCGTGAACAAATTCGCCAAAATTTTATTGCTTATGGCCGTTTTATTGTCAGTGGTTGTTCTATTGCCGACGCAGCGATCGGAAGCAGCGCAAATCAATCGCTTTTGGATTACCGATCCGATGACCAAAGCCCAGGTAACCTACGTCATAGCGGGTAAATTGTATAACATTGATTTCGATACCGATAAGGCAAGCACAACGAGTTTCGAGAACCGGAAGCTGGAGTATTCGACCGATAACGGTGCAACATGGGTCACGCTTGTCGGTGATTCCGGGAAGCAGTTCTGGACTCCGTATATTTACATGCCCATTGACCCGCGGTTGGTGTCGGCCAAGTTCCGTCTCAGTACCTATTTCAACCCGCTCATTGGAGATAGGCACTACTCGGAGAAGATTATCGGTCCCTACAAAATCCTTCAACCTGCATCTATTACGGATGCTATCGCGACGCCGAAAGAGGATGGAAAGGTAACGCTCACGTGGAACGACAATTCGAACATGGAATCGAATTATATCATTACCCGGTATGGGCCAGACGGAACTAAGACATTTTATAAAAATAACACAACGGATCATATCGGCCCGCTCAGCTATGACGACCAGACCGATTCCAAAAAGAGTTCGGTCTATATTTACAAGTTGTCCATGGTTATCGACCGGTATGGCCCGGATTACGGGACGGAAGACGTATATTTGAGCGTTAAAACGAAAGTTCCGCCTACGATTATCGATCAAATAAAGGATGTTCCAATCATCCAAACGAATCCCATCGACATTAAAGTCAACAAATATCTCGTGGATTTCGATCTTAATTTTGGTGATCTCAATAAAGTGGCTGTAAGCGGCGTGAAATTGAATGCCAAAGCAATCACATTAAATGTTGGGGAGACTCAGAAGTTGATAGCAGACGTCACTCCTGCGAACGCAGCGAATCGAGAAGTGACCTGGAGCATTGATTCCCAAATCGCGGATGTGGATAGTGCCGGCAAGGTAACGGGCCGGTTGGAGGGTATGGCGACCATTAAAGTAAAGTCCGTGAGCGGGGGATTTACCGATTATTGCGTCGTAACCGTAATGGGGACTCCGCAACCGCCAACTATGGAACCACCGCTGTCACCGATATCATCCAAATTTACGGATATTACGGGAAATGCAGCGAAAGCGGACATTGAGAAAGCGGTAGATTTAGGCGTCGTATTCGGTTATCCGGACGGAACGTTCAGACCTAATGAGAAAGTTACTCGTGCGGAGTTTGCGAGCATGCTCATTAGAGGGTTGAAGCCTGCCGAAGAAGGGAAACCGCTGCCTTTCATAGATAAAAACGAAGTTGGGGCGTGGGCACTGCCGGCGCTGGAGAAGGCCTATAAGCTTGGCATTATCCATGGGTACTCCGACAAGTCGATTCGGCCTAATAATAACATCACCCATGCGGAGATGATCGTCATGGTCGTCAACGCAGCCAAGCTCCCCTTGAACGACAAGCCTACTAGCCTTACAGACGACGGAGAACTTCCGAAATGGGCGAAACCTTCCGTTTCCACAGCAGAAGAGACCGGAATCATTATCGTCGGAGGCCTTCCGGACGGCAAATTCATGCCGCAGGCGTTAACTACCCGAGCGGAAGCCGCATCTGCTGTCGTTAGGATGTTGATGATCGGAAAATAGGCTAGCCATATGGAGGACTTAGGTGTCTTTTTAAAAATTCATCCCCTTCACGGCCTACGGGAGGCCGCGAAGGGGATGAATTTTATTCGGCGTTTACCAGCCGAAGTCGAGCGTCTTGCCCGTTTCCGCGTAAGTTTTTACGTTGCTTAAGATCATCGGCCAGCTCTCGGAGGTGCTTTCGAAGGAAGGATGATTTTCCGTCCAATTATCGTTGACGAGCGTTAGCTTGGTCGTACCCGTTTCCCCGACGGGCTCGAGCGTGATCGTGATGCGGCTCTTGAGCTCGGCGTGATTTTCCCGATAGGACGGTCCCGGATGCTCGAGTACGCTGAATACTTTGTGCGGTTCGAACGCGAGAATCTTACCGTAAACGTGAACGGTTTCGTCTCCGTCCGTCCCGGGTCCCACGTATTCATACGAACTGCCCTTTTCGAACGTAGATTGAATGACGGAGCCGAAGAAGGTGGCGCGAGTACCTTCGGGCTTGACGAATACATCCCATAATTTATCCGGCGTGACCCCGACGTAAATGACGAATTTCAATTCCATGGTTAATTCTCCTTTCAGAATTGGCGAATCGGCGATAACGTTTATCGAATCGAGTCTTTCACTATGATAAAATAGCCCCGTAGTAAAGTATTGTAAAAACGCGACAACCTCATGGAAGAAAGGAATGGAATCGCATATGGATCCGATCGCCGATCATTCTACCCGAGGAATCGTACAAGCCGGCCCCGGCAAAATGAAATACAAGCTTTCCCGTTACGATCCGGCGGAACGGTTACGGACTTTCGTTCAGCATTATTGGGTGGTCGAGTGGGACTTGAGGGGGCAAGAGCCTTATCGTCAGACAGTACTTTCCCATCCTAACGTTAATCTAGTGATAGAACGAGGAAATACGAGAATATACGGCATTTGGGAGAAGACGTCTACGCAAGTGCTTCAAGGCAAAGGAAGGGTATTCGCCGTTAAGTTTAATCCCGGCGGCTTTTATCCCTTCTGGCGGAAGCCTTTATCGAATTTGACGAGGCAAAGCCTCGCCATCGAGGATGTCTTCGGTACTGAGGCTTTAACGTTGGAAGAGGACATTTTGTCGAGGGACGACGTTGGATCGCAAGTCGAGCGCATGAACCGGTTCTTGCTTGAACGCTTGCCGGAACAACCGGACGATAACGTGGAGCTGCTGAACGAAATCGTGGCTACGCTAGTATCGGATCACGGAATTCTCAGGGTCGAACAGCTGGCGAGCCGGTTCTCTTTAGGGGCGAGGACAATTCAGAGGCTCTTCGACAAGTATGTCGGCGTGAGCCCGAAGGGCGTGATCCAACGTTTTCGTCTGCACGAGGTGACGGAACGGATCGAAAAAGGCGAGAACGTAGACTGGGTGCAACTTTCCCACGATATGGGGTATTACGACCAAGCGCATTTCATTCGCGACTTCAAAGCCATCATGGACAAGTCCCCCGAAGAATATGTCAGGGAAACCCGTCTTTAACGACAAGAAGATGGACGTAATGTCCATCTTCTCCGATGCCATGCTTATATTGCGTTCGGACGCCGCCGTTTAGGCAATCTTTACTTCATGATCATTACCGGTATTCGCGCATGAAGGATGACGTTATGGCTCACGCTGCCGACCATGAACTCCTTCAGGGAACTGAGGCCTCTGCTCCCCATGACGATCAAGTCGCAGTCGTTCCCCGCGGCATAATCCACGATGGAATCCGCCGGGGAACCCGCCAGGACTACGACGGCCGTATCGGGTAAGTCGCCCGTGATTTGCTTGATTTTGTCGATGACGGCGTTACCTTGCTCTTTGACCTGGTCTTGATACAAGTCCGGTTGTACGAAGGTCATGTCCGCGATGATTACGGGCTGCAGATTGATGGCGTGCGCTACCGTCAATTTACCCGCGGCGCCGCCTCTCACGAGCTGCATGGCTTTATCCAGCGCTTTGGCCGCCGGTTCGGATCCGTCATACGGAACTAAAATATGGTTAAAGATCATGGTTGCGCCTCCATCCATTGGTATACTTATCATTACCACGAAGAAGGCAAGCCTAAACCTTTCTAGTTTTGTTGCGTCCTTATCGTGCCCGAAGTTCATTATCGAAGGAGGTTAACGGGATGAACGATTCACTAACTAAAAGACCTAAAATCGAGGTTCCCCTAACGGGGGGAGAGCGAGCTCTCAGGCTGGCTACGCTTCTCTTGCTCATCGGGACGATCGTATATTTGGCGGTTAATTGGGAGAGCCTGCCCTCCAGAATCGCGACCCATTTCAACGGCAAAGGAGAAGCGGACGGATGGGGAAGCAAATGGACGTTATGGATTCTCCCCGCGATCTCCGCCGTTCTCTACGCGGGGTTAACTTGGTTAACCAGGTTCCCTCACGTATTTAATTATCCGGTGGCGATCACGGAACTTAACGCGGTTAAACAATACTCCCTTGCCAGGCAACTGGTAGGCTGGATGAATCTAGAGATCGTTGCCTTGTTCGGTTATGTCGTCATCGCTATCGTTCAAATGGCGAAAGGCGGCGGGGGCGGCGGCATCGGAATAGGGGCACTTCCGATTATTCTCGTCGTCCTGTTTGGAACGATCGGAGCTTATATTTTGCGCGCGATTAAAGCGCGTTAGAACAGTGCAATATTCGCGCGGAACCCGTCAATTCCAAGAAAATCCTTCCGGCCGGCTATCGATGCCGCCCGCCGATTCGTTGGCCGGGAGCATATACACCTTCTCGATTTTATTGTTAACCAGATCGTAGACGCCGAAGCCCTCGTACGGCATGAAATTCTCGTCCGCGAACGAATATCGGAACAGGAACTTCTTGCTATTCGGACTCCAGTCTACGAGTTGTTCTCCAGGGTCGAAGCGCGGCGCTTTGGCGGGATCTACGGCGTAGCCGTTGGCGGGATCGCCGATAATACGTTGGACGAGATCGAATTTGTCGCGGATTTCCCCCGTCTTCGCGTTCGCGAGCACGATCCATGAAGCCGTCTGTACCGCGTAGCGCGCGAATAACCACTGGCTATCCGGAGACCAGCCTAGGTCAAGAATCCCTCCGATGTCCGGAGTATAAACCGTTGTCGCTCGACCGTTCTTTGCCAGCCATATTTTACCGTCGTTAAATTTCGCCTCCCGGTATTTCACGAAAGCATAGGCTTTGCCGTCCGGAGACTTCAAGGATCCTTCGGCTTCCTCGTATTTCCCCTCCATTACCGACAAAGCGAAACGGGCCGCGTTCGCGACAAGTTCTTCCGGGTCATCGACCGACCGATTAAGCGCCGAGATAATCGCCTCATGACGGTCCACATTGTCGTACTCGACGATCCGGTACGCGGAATACCAACGTACCCGCGGCTTCGGCTCGCTTAAACCTTCCATTACTTGTTCGTAAGTCAAAGCATCCAACTGTTCCCCGACCGGATACTGGGTAAGCGCGCCATTGCGGTCGATTTCCTCCCACAGCGGTTGCGACTGAGACTTATCCGACTCCGGCGGTTTAGGGGTCTCCGTCGATTCCGGCGTCTGCGACTCCTCGGGCGAAGCTTTGTCCTCCACCGATATTTCGAAGCTCTCGGCAATCCGTTGGGCGGTATCGTCGTCCACGCTAGCCGTTTTAAAGTACAAATCGTAAGCGATCTTGCTCTCCGGCATCAGAAAATAATAATGGAGCTGCTCCTCGCTCGTCTGCACTTCGGCTGCGGCCGGCGAAGTGAGGATCATTCGCGTGCGGATGACGGTTGGCGCGGCAAGGTTATCGAGCATCCCATTCTCCACGACCTCGTGATGATTCGGATACAAGGCGGATATCGGTTGGTCGGGATAATAGGTGACGATGTCCACGCCGCCGATCTCCGTGCCGTTGCGGTAGAAGGTCGTATCATTGCCCAAGGAAGCGTCCCAGTCTCGCGGAACGACGAGTTTGTATTGGTTTTTGACGATTTGTTGTTCCGTCGGGTCGATCGCTGCCGACAGCGGTTCCTTCCGAACGACGTTGCAGTAGAAGAACGCCCCCGAGACGAGCGCGATCACAATCAGGGCAAACGATACGAGGTACGCGTGGCGAGAGAACTTACGATTCCGGCGCGGTGCATCCACGGGCGCTTGGAGTTCTCGCTCGACCGCATCCATGAGGGTCGGCGAAAATCTCCGTTGTCGGAACGGACGGTTGGCTAGTCTACGCTCGAGCTCATCGGCATCAGTTCGCGGCATCGTTCGAATCCCTCCCCATCAGATCGGCTAGTCGGCTGCGTGCTCGGTGCAGACGCGATTTCACCGTGCCGAGCGATATGTTCAAGTGCCGCGAGATTTCTTCCAGCGACATGTGGTAATGCGCGTTCAACAGAAGCGTTTCCCGGTATCGGCCGGGAAGCTGCATCACTTTGTCCCAGATGTCGTCGGAGTAGCTCCGTTCCATGTATTCGTTTTCCGCGGAGGGCTGAACTTGCTTCAGCATCCTTGCGTCGAGGCCGACCGTCCTGCGGAAAAACGCGAGCTTACGATGGGAAAAGGAGGTATTGCGGGTAATCTTGAGCAGCCACGTCTTTAAGGAGCTTTGCCCCCGGAACGCGTCGATGTTCTTATAGGCTTTAATGAACACCTCCTGGGAGATGTCGTCGGCCCAATCATGCTTGCGGGTAAGGAAATACGCGTAGTTCCATACGTCCTCGCCATATTGCTCCATGATCTCCCGAATATCGAAATGATCGATGGCGGACAAGTATTTCAAGTGTTCGTCGCTCATCCCGGCCGTCCCTTCCTCTTCCCGATAACAAACAGACTTCGCAGGGTGCCGTTTGGTTCCCGGATTCCGATAAAAATTTATGATATGATACGGATGATCGATTTCTTTGCCGAAAGAGGGTATTTTTCCATGCATCTATTATCCGTTGAAAATATAACCAAAAGCTATAGCGATAAAATGTTGTTCGAGAACGTGACGTTCGGCATCGAGACGGGCGACAAGATCGGCATCATCGGCGTGAACGGAACGGGCAAGTCCACGCTGCTCAAAGTTATCGCCGGACTCGAACCCGCGGATTCCGGCCGTATCTCGATCGGGCGCTCCGTCGCGATGCGCATGCTCGCACAGGATCCTGCTTTCTCGCCCGGAGAGACGGCGCTCGAGCATGTGCTCGGAGGAGATTCGCCGCAGCTGCGCGTCGTTCGCGACCACGCCGAGATCATGGCGGCGTTGGCCGTTCATCCGGAGGATCCAAAGCTGCAGGAGAGACTGATTTCCGCGAATCAGCGAATGGACGAGCTGGACGCGTGGCAGCTGGAGAGCGACGCCAAGGCCGCGCTGACGAAGCTGGGCATTCTCGATTACGACGCGAAGGTGGAGACTTTCTCCGGGGGGCAGCGCAAACGGGTGGCGATGGCCGCCGCGCTGCTACAGCCGTCCGATATTCTCATTTTGGACGAGCCGACGAACCATATCGACAACGATTCCGTCGCTTGGTTGGAAGGAATGCTGCAGAAACGCAAGGGCGCCCTGCTCATGATTACGCATGACCGGTATTTCCTCGATCGGGTGAGCAATCGCGTTATCGAGCTGGATCGGGGCCAAGCATATTTCTACGAAGCGAATTACAGCCGTTTCCTGGAGCTGAAGCTGGAAAGGGAAGAGCGGGAAGCGGCGTCCGAAGCGAAGCGCAAAAACCTGCTTCGCAACGAGCTGGCTTGGATTCGACGCGGAGCGCAGGCGCGTTCCACCAAGCAGAAGGCGCGGATCGACCGTTTCGAGGCGCTGAAGTCGCAGGGACCGAAAGCGGCGGCAGGGAAGATGGACGTATCCGTCGCTTCTTCGAGGCTGGGCAAGAAAATCATCGAGATCGAACATCTGACGAAACGCTACGGCGATCGTACGCTGATCAAGGACTTCAGCTATATCGCCGTGCCTGAAGATCGAGTAGGCATCGTCGGCCGCAACGGGAGCGGCAAATCTACTTTGTTGAAGTTGATCGCGGGTAAGCTCGAGCCTGATTCCGGGAGCGCAGAGCTGGGGCCAACCGTGAAACTGGGCTGGTTCAGCCAAGAGCACGAGGAGATGGACGAGTCTCTCCGCGTGATGGAATACATTCGCGAAGGCGCGGATCAAGTGAAAACCGCCGACGGCTCGACGATTTCCGCCGGGCAGATGCTGGAGCGGTTCCTATTCGAGCCGGCGATGCAGTGGAGCGTCATCTCCAAGCTGTCCGGAGGCGAGAAGCGCCGATTGCAGCTGCTTCGGGTGCTCATGAACGCGCCTAACGTACTGCTGCTCGACGAACCGACCAACGACTTGGACATCTCGACGCTCACGATTCTGGAAGATTACTTGGACGATTTCCCCGGCGTCGTCGTTACCGTATCGCATGATCGTTACTTCCTCGATCGGACGGTCGACCGTATATTGGCGTTCGAAGGAGACGGCGTCGTCACGCACCACGTAGGCAATTATTCCGATTACCGGGAGACGGCGGAACGGCAAGAAGCGCAGCGCCAAGCGGCTGCTGCGCCGGTCAAGGCTCCCGCGACGGGAGCTTCGGAGAAGCCCGAGGGCAAAGAGCGCCCGGTGCTAAAGATGTCGTACAAGGATCAGAAGGATTTCGAGCAGATCGACGGATGGATCGCCGAGACGGAAGAAGCCATTAAGGCGGTGGCCGGGAAGATGGAAGCGGCGAGCAGCGATTCCGTCAGGCTGCAAGAGCTTGCCGAGGAGCAGCAAGGATTGGAGACGAAGCTCGACGGCCTCATGGAGCGATGGACCGAGTTGAATGAGCTCGCGGAGCAGATCGCGGCGAACAAGAATAACAAGTGACGGTTGTTGGGGCGAGGGATGTCGGAGATTCAGAGGCCAAGAGAGATCCTTGCGGCTCGATCCTGCTCCCCTTGTCGCCAAAAGCAACAATGGCGAGTCGTAGCCTCGAAATGAACAAAACCGTCAGGGAAACTTCCCTGACGGTTTTGTTTATTTGCGTTTGCGCAGCAGCAACGATTGGAAGTGAGGGGAGCGCGAGCTTTCGTCGAGCAATTCCGCGTGAAAGTCCTCTACTTCGAACAGACGCTTCGCGACCTCTTGAATTTCTTCGTCCGAATACATCGAGAAGAAGCGTTTCGGCTCGTAGTGGTCTTCATCCCATACGCCTTCTCTGCTCTGTCCTCCGTACAGGCCCAGATAGAACAACCCCCCGGGCTTGAGCACGCGGCGGACCTGCTCCAGAACCGAGTCCAGCTCGGCTTTAGGCACGTGAAGAAGCGAATTCATAGCATAGACGCTATCGAAGCTTTCCGGCTCGAAGCTAAGCTCGCTGAAGTCCATTCGCCGGGCGTCGAGGCCCTTCTCCCGGCAAATCCGGACCATCTCGTCCGACAAATCCACGCAGACGACTTCGAAATGGTTTTCCTGGAAGTAAAGGCCGTCGCGGCCTGTGCCGGAGCCTAACTCCAGAATCGAATTCAAGTCCTCTTCCAGTATCGATTGCATGTATTGCTGGCGTTCTTTGAACTTCCAAGGCGCCATCTTAACGCCGTCTCTCTCGTTGGCATGGCGGTTATACGTTTCCCTTAACCGCTCTTTCTCTTCGTTCATCGGCATCGTTCTGCGTCCCCCTCATTCGGTTACGCCCATTATACCATTTAACCTATATCGCTCTCACCATTCCGCCATCGACGAGCAACGTTTGCCCGGTCGCGTACGTGTTGGCGAACGAGCCGTAGAAGACGACGTAGCGCGCGAACTCCTCGGGAGTCCCCATCCGTGCGAGCGGAATGAGCGAAGTCGCTTGAGCTTGGATCTCTTCAAGCGTCGCGGCCCGATCCTGAGCGCGCTTGCGATCCAGTTCGAAGATCCGGTCGGTCGAGATTCGGCCCGGAGCGACCGTATTGATCAGAATTCCGTCCGGGGCGAGCTCCGTCGCCAGGCTTTTCGTGAGCGCTTGAACTCCCGCGCGGAATACGTTGGATAGGATCAACCCTTCGATCGGCTGCTTAACCGAAGTGGATGCAACGTTAACGATGCGTCCGCCGCCGTCCGCGCGTAGAGCCGGCAACGCTTCGCGAATGAGCCGTATCGTGCTCAGCAGGTTCAGTTCGAATCCCGTCTGCCAATCGTTATCGGCCATGTCCGCGAAATTCCCGCCCGGAGGACCTCCCGCGTTGGTGACCAACGCGTCGAGACCTCCGTGAGCCGATACGGCGGCGGCAATCGCCTGCCGAATATCGACTTCGTTGCGGACGTCCATCTTCGCGATAACCGCTTGGTGCCCGGTAGCGGCACGAATGTCGTCCCGTGCTTGCTCGAGTTGCCCAAGATCGCGGCTCGCGATCGTTAACCGGGCGCCTTCCTTGGCGTATTCGAGCGCGGAAGCTTTGCCTAGCCCTTTGCTTGAAGCCGCGACGAATACCGACTTTCCTTGCAATCCCAAATTCATGTTATTTGAACTCCCAACAGCACAAGCTTAATGTGCCGAGTTGATAGCTGCGGTGAAGCAGCTTCGCTTGCCGATTCGCGTCGCCGGTGCCCATCGCCAGCAATAGCGGTATAAAATGCTCGTTCGTCGGAACGGCGTCGCGCGCGAACGGAGCCAGTTCCTCGTACCGGAACAGCGAATCCGTATCCCATGCCTCGATTTTGTTTTGCAGCCAGCCCTCGAACTCGGTTGACCACTGCTCGGGTTCCTGCGCCCGCCAATTCAACCTGCGCAAGTTATGGACGGTGCCGCCGCTCCCAATGATGAGAATATCCTTTTCGCGCAGCGCGGACAAGGCTTTGCCGATTCGATATTGTTGTTCATTCGTCAGGTAACGATTCACCGAGAGCGCCACGACCGGAATGTCCGCATCGGGGTACAACAGCTTTAGCACCGCCCAGGCGCCATGATCCAATCCTCGTTTAGCGTCCATGACGTTAGGGATGCCGTGCTCATTGAATAACTTACGAATTTCCTCGCTGACCGACGCTTCCCCGGGAGCAGGATAGGTCATTTGATATAACTCGTCTTGGAAGCCGGAAAAATCGTAAATCGTGCCGTGCGTATCGACGTTGCTGATCGTCTGCTCTTGGTTTTCCCAATGCGCGGAGAACAGCACGATCGCTTTCGGTTTGGGCGATTCCTTCGCGAAGTTTTTCAAGAAATCCGTGTAGGCATGTTGTTCGAGTACAAGAGAAGGCGCGCCATGCGCGAAGAAGTAAGAGGGCATCATAATAGTAGTCTCTCCTTTTAATATCGTTAATTTGTTAGGGGGTTAAAGGGTTGTGCGTATCGTCAAGCTTCATTCGCGCACGCGTCCCGGCGAAGCCAATCCGCGTAATCGCTTTGATTGCCGGGCGAAACGCCATGGTCCGTCGGATAAATCTTGAACGTTAGATTCCGCGTTTTCCGTTGCAGATAGGCTTCGTTCTCGTAACCGATGCGAACCGGAAATACGGAGTCGAATTGCCCGTGCGAGACGAACATCGATACGCCGTCCGTTGGCCGAAGGGCATATTCCGTCTTCACGAACTCGGGAATATAACCGTTTAAAGCGACGATGCCTTTTAATTGCTCGCCCATCGTCAGCGCCAAGGTCATCGATAAGATCGCGCCTTGGCTGAAGCCGAGCAGGTAACGTCGACTTGGATCGATCGGATGATCGTTAGTCGCGTTAAGGATAAACTCCGTTAATTGGGCGACCGCGCGGTCGAAGCTCTCGCGAATCGGGTTGCCGAGACCTCTCAGCTCGTAATATTGGAATCCCGCGCCCAAGAGCAGGTCGCCGCGGATATGAACGAGGATGAATTCATCCTCCAAATCGGATGTTAAATCCGCCATGTTGCGTTCGTTGGAGCCTTTGCCGTGCAGGGTAAACAAGGTCGGATATTTCTTGCCGGGTTCAAGGGCGGCAGGTAACCGGATATCGTAAATGTAGGGTTGATCAGCGTTCATTCATGCTCCTCCTTATTAGCTGTCTCGCTCGAAAAATATTACTTATAGAGATGTAAATTTTATATCGCTAATATAACTCCGTTGATCTAGACTGTCAAACATTTTATTGTTAATATAAAATTAAATTCAGTATTACTAATATTTCAGATCGGGGTGACCCTTGTATGGATATCGGTTCCACCATTCGCGCGATCCGCAAGCGCAAGAGCATTACGATCGCCCAAATCTGCGAAGAGACGGGCTTGTCCCAAGGCTTCATGAGCCAGGTCGAGACGAACAAGACGTCTCCCTCGATCGCGACGCTCGATAGTATCGCCAAGGCGCTGAACGTTCCGTTAACTTATTTATTGATGAAAAAAGAAGAGAGAATGACGATCGTCCGCAAAGAAGAGCGCAAAGCGACGACGAGCGGGAGCGAGAAGCTTAAGGTCGAACACCTCAGCGCATCCAAGGGCATCAAGCTGATGCTCGTCGAATTCCCGCCGGGCGCTTCCACGGGGGAAGTTCCGCATGCGCATCAGGGGGAAGAGTCGCATCTCGTGCTGCAAGGCAAGGTGTTGGCCGAACAAGGAGAGGATTCCGCATTGCTGGAGGAAGGCGATTCCTTTAGCTGGAACGCCTGCGCGCCTCATCTGGTCAGGAACGTCAGCGACGGGATCAGCGTCGTGCTCATCGCCGTCCGCACGGAGACGGAAACGGAGTCGGAGGCGGATTTCGCCGGGTGAGGGGTTTGTCGTGAAATTCGGATGGACGAGGGGAGTTTATCCGAGGTCTTTCGTAGTATGAAAAAACCTGCGAAAGTGCAGTATTTTTCTCAGGATAGTCCAGTGCCAGCCATAAACCTGCAAGTATGCAGTTTTTCTGAGTCGTTTGGTCATTAACGAGCCAGAACTCATAAAAAAACTGCCTATTTGCAGGTTTTTAGACTTACTGAAGCCATTCTTCGAAATAAAGCTGCGTATTTGCAGGTTTTTTTGCGAAATGAGGTTTGATTTTGCGAGTAGCCTTCTTACTTCTTACTCCGCTTCCGGATAAGAGAACGCGACCTCGTGCACGCTAAGCTTAGCGCCCAGCATGATGCCCGAGCCCGGCTTCGGTTGCTCGCCGTGTGCGCCGCCGCCATGGCCGCCGTGGCTCGGTTGCCCTTCGGGAGCGGCGCCTTCCGGTTTGGGGCGGGAATGGGCATGAGCCTGCTTAAAAGCGTCGCTGTTTACCCAACCGTCGAAAGCTTCCCGGCTCTCCCACGTCGTGCAAACTTTGAGCTCGTCATGCTCTTCGCCGGCTTCCGTCAACAGTTCCATGCGAACGAAACCGGGCGCATGCTGCACGCCCTTCGGGTTCTTGAAGCGTTCGGCGATTTCTCCTACATGGCCGGACTTGATTTTAATCGTATTGATGGCAACGATCATATTGACTCCTCCTTAACATTGGTCGCTCCCTACCAGTGTAACAAACCGGGAGCTCAAACCGAAATGAGGGAGAGCAAGCTTAATGATCGGCCAATCAAGTCCGCCTTAATCCTCCAACGTAACGCCGATGCTTCGACGCATCGCCTCCCGCCAATAATAAGCCGCCAGTGCCAGATCGAAGGCGGCCATTCCCATGGGGTTGAAGAAAATCGGCTCGGAAGCGGGCACGGTCCGCAGCGCCCCTCCGAACGCGACCTCGCGTAACGTCGTCGTATCTTTCTCGGTTAATCCCGCTTGCAGATGAAGCAACTCGATGTCGGTATTTTCCCGGCATACTTCCCGCCAATCGTCCACGACGACCGTACCGATCCCGCTCGAGCTCTCCGCCGTATACTCCCGAAGCGAGATATTCATGAGCAACGCTCCGGCTTGGGGAGGTTCGTCGATATAACGCTCGGCCGAGGAAGTGCACGTGAAGACGATATCGCGATCCCAGTAAGCTTCTTGCCAAGTCGGCACGATGACGGCTTTGGCTTGCAAGGAAGGATCCCGCGCCGACTGCGGCTCGATGCCTCTAAGGTCGAATAGCCGGATGTCATCCACTTCGGCACCGTGCTGCGCCATCAGCATGCCGATCTGACTGCGGCCGATCGGTCCCCACCCGATTACGCCTACGCGATACCCGCTCCGTCTCTTCAGCTTCATGTATTCGCGAAGCATGATCGCGCTGACCGCCGCGGTCCGCAGCTCGCTCAGCAGTCCGCCGTTAATGATCGCAACGGGGACGCCGTCCGCGGGATCGTTCAACACGATCGCGCTGTGCGCCCGGGGTTTGCCCCGCGCAAGGTTGCCGGGGAAGCTGGCGATCCATTTAATGCCGCTGATGTCCGCGTCTCCCCCGACGTACGCGGGCATCGCGATGATCCGGTTCGCCGGGTTCCCGTAACGCAAGTAAGGCTTCAGAGGCTGCGAGACGGCTTCGGTGCCCATAATCCGCAGCGTCGACTCGATTCGGTCGATGAGCAAAGGCCATTCGATTCCGATCTCGCGAATATGCCCGTCATTCAAATAAAGCATGCCGTCGCACCCAATCCTCGTCGAAGACGGTATCGAGATATCGTTCTCCCCGGTCGGGCAAGATCGCCGCGCATATGGCGCCCGGCGGAATCTCGTCAGACAAGCTTCTGATCGCGGACACGATGCCTCCCGATGAAGCGCCCGCCAGAATCGCTTCGCTCCGAACGAGATCCATGCATCCCGCTACGCAGTCGCGCTCGGATACGTAGACGACCCGGTCGACCAGCTCGGGCCGGCTAAGGGAAGGCGCGATCGCCGCGCCCAACCCCGGGAAGCGTCGGTTCCCCCTATTCCCGCCGAAGATGACGCTCCCGACCGCATCTACCGCGATGATGCGAGTGGGATTTCCGCTATCCTTGAGCTTCTCCGCGCAGCCCCGAAGCGTGCCGCACGAGCTGACTCCGCAGAACAAGTAATCCAGTCGCGGCAGCGCGCTCAAGATTTCCGACATCGTGCCTTCATAGTGCGCCAAGTAGTTGTTCGGATTGCCGTATTGATTCGTCCAATAGCTATTCCGGATGCTCTTGCGCAGCTGCTGAACGCGTCTGATGCGGGCGGGCAAATAATCGCCGCTCGCGGAATCCGGCTGCTCGACCCTTTCGATCTCCCCGCCCAGACATCGGATGAGTCGCAGGTGGGTATCCGTCGTACGGGGATCGACGACGCAGATGAATCTCAACCCGAGAATTCTGCAGAGCTGCGCCAAGCTGATGGCCATATTGCCGGAGCTCGATTCGATGACGGTCGTCCCTTGACGGACGTCTCCGGTCCGAATCGCTTCGCGAAGAATGCGGAGGGCAGGCCGATCCTTGGAGCTTCCGCCGGGATTCATCATCTCGAGCTTGGCATGCACCTCGAAGGACGCATCCGCGAATAGTCGCCGCAAGGGAACTAACGGCGTGTTGCCGATCGTGCTGCCGATACCGTTCAGAATATCCCGTTCGTTCAGAAGCTCCTCGCGCCTGTCCTCGCGCATCTCATGTCGCCTCCCCGTCGCGGAAAATCTTTTTGTGCTTCAGCACCGAGCCGTCGTAAGTTACCTTGGCGGGAATGACCCTCAGCGCGTCCAGCATTCCGCCCCGAATCATTACTCCGATCTCCGGAATGCGATCCGCCAGCTCGCGCTCGATCCGTTTGAACACTTCCGGACGCCGTTCCTCGCTATCTACGTGGACTTCAAGCTTGTTGTCGACGGCGCGAATGCGGATATGCGCTTCCTTCAGATGGCGATAGACGACTTCTTCGATGTCGTAGACGCTGATTTTCTCCCCATGCTTGAGCTCCGTTCCGACACGCCCGACGATCGCCTGAAAGCTCTGTCTCCAATGCCCGTCGACGAGAATCGGCCGCAAATCTCTCACGATATCGTAAGTGACGTACCTGAGCGCGGGAAAAAGCTCCCTGGCGTAAGAAGTAAGAACGAGCACGGAGTCCGTTTCCTGCAACGGAGCCATATCGCTAGCCAACTCATCCGCCGGAATGCCCTCCGCGTCGATGCCATCGGCGAAGAGGTAACGGCCGTGCTCATGGGAGTAATAAGCGATCGTGCCGATCTCTATCGAGCCGTAGGTGTCGGTAATGTCGCGCGGTGCGAGCTTCAGACGTTCGGCAACGCTATGAATCCAAGCGGGGGAAGCAATCTCGCCGACGAGCACGACATGGCGAATGCCGTAAGAGGCTGGATCCTCTTCGGACGCGAACAGCAGATGGTCGAGGATGGAGGGCATCGTATAGAGGACGTGAGGGCGAAGCGTCTTCAACCGGTCAAGATGCTCCGAGATCGGCCTCCGGAAAGAAATCGATTCCGCTTCAAGGCCGATTTGACCGAAAATGTCCAAAGCCGTGCTCGCGGCATGACCTGTTCCCATATCGGACAAGGCCGTGCGGGCGCCGGTCGGCGCAAGGGTGCGGCTGAACAGCTCGGTTTTGATACGGATATACCTTTGTTCGTCCTCCTCGGAGTAATAAATGGTTTTGCGGTGGCGGGAGCTCGTGCCGGACGTTCGATAACAGGTGACGTTGCTTAAACCGGCGAAGGGTTGAGCCATCCCGTAATAAAATCGTTCGAGCACGTCGCTCGTCATCAGCGGGGGCTGAGGCGGTAGGGTTTGATCCGTCCTTCGGTCGCCGAGCAAAAGGCCGTACCAGGGAAACCGTTCGAGCACTTGTTCGATTTTGGCGGCGAATCGGCGATCTTCCAAGATGGGTTTCCTCCGCTTCCGATAAAGGCGTTAATCATGTATATGTGCGGCAGGCGCACAGGTTCTTCGGCATGCATGGGCATCAGCCCTTCCTTCTCGCATGAAAAACCATATCTTGTATAACGGCATCGCTCGCTAGGCGATCGAAGGAGGAAGAGGCAGATGAACCATTCGACGGCAGTCTCCAGCAAATGGACCAAAACGAAAGTGCTAACCGGATCGGCTTACTTGGACGCTCATATCCCGACCACGCTTAGAATGACAGAAGCGTCGCTGCGGAGACTTCTCGGATCGTTCGGATTGGCGTACGTGAAACCGGAATCCGGCTCCTGCGGAGTCGGCGTCATGCGCGTCGAACGGGAGGCGGGGAGGTGGGTCGTTCGAGATGGGATTAAACGCTTTTCTTTCGGATCATACCGGCAGATGTACCGTTGGTTGGCCGGAAGGACGGCAGGCGTTTCTTATTTAGCGCAGAGAGGCATTCGCGTTTTGCATTATCGGAGGAGACCGGTGGACTTCCGAGTGATGATCCAGAAAGGGAAGAAGGTCGGATGGCAAGTGACCGGCACGGCTGCCCGGGTGGCGCATCCTAGGAAAGCGGTAACGAACGGTAGCCAAGGAGGAAGCATATTCGAAGCGTCGATATTACTGCGCGGACTGACGGGACATGAATCGAGTGTTCGCCTGCTGCGGGAGTTCAACGGATTGGCTCGCGCGACGGCGCATCGCTTCGCCCGCTCTTATCCCCGAATGCGGGAGTTCGGGCTCGATATCGCGGTCGATCGCAAGCATCGGACTTGGATATTGGAAGTGAATACGCGGCCGGATCCCTGTCCTTTCGCCAAGCTGGCGGATTCCTCGATGTTAAGAAAAATCGTAAGCTTCGGCCGCGGTTACGGGCGTTCTTACAACTTAAGCTGCAAAAAGGCACGGCGGGGTTAGGTGTAGCCTCTAGAACTGCGCGGCAAATTCCCGGAAACCTCCGTTGAAGCTCTCCGTAGTATAGAGGGCAAACCGTTTAAGGAGGAGGAAGGAAATGAATTGTCCGGTATGCGAAGGTTCGCGCATGAAGGAAGTAGAGAAAAACGGCATCCTCATCGACATCTGTCCAACCTGCAAAGGCGTATGGCTCGACCGGGGTGAATTGGACAAGCTGATGCAAGACGTTAGCGAGGTTCGCCAGGATTACAACGAGTGGTATTACGGCGATTCGCCGAGGGTACAAGAGCCTCGGAAACCGCAGCAATCTTACCCTGCCCATCAGTCGCAGTCGCATTCGGAACATAACCGCTCCTCGTACCCGCCGTATAAGAAAAAGAAAAAAAGCGTCATGGACGTTTTCGGAGACTTATTCGACTAAGCAGGAATTCCCATTCGCCTCGGCGCTTGCCGGGGTTTTTTCGTGCTCCACGTCGAAGAAGTGACGATCCATTGAAATTAATGAGAAAATTACCCGATGCCATTGACAATAGAATTGAGAACGATTATCATTCAAATCGAAGGTTTAAATGAGAATAGTTTTCAATGGAGGGCGATGCGACGATGTCACGGTTAAACACCAATCAGTTATCCCTCGCATATGGCAACCGGAATATCGTGCGGGAGTTAAACCTGCAAGTTCCCGACGGTTTGATTACCGCGCTAGTGGGAGCGAACGGGTCAGGCAAATCGACGATTCTGAAGTCTTTGGCGCGTATACTAGCTCCGGCTCAAGGCGGAGTTTATTTAGATGGCAAGCTGATCCACCGTCTTCCTACGAAGGAAGTAGCGAAGCAATTGGCGATATTGCCGCAGAATCCGTCTGCTCCGGAAGGACTCACGGTTCGGGAGCTCGTAGCTTTCGGCCGGTATCCCCACCAGAAGGGCTTCGGCAACCTGACCTCCGAAGACAATCGTATGATCGACTGGGCGATTCAGGCTACCGGCATGTCCGCGTTCGGAGATCGGGCCGTAGATCATTTGTCCGGCGGCCAACGTCAACGAGCATGGATCGCGATGGCCTTGGCGCAAGGCACGGAAGTCCTGTTGCTCGACGAGCCGACGACGTTCCTCGACATGGCTCACCAGATGGAAGTCATGAACCTGCTGGAGAAGCTCAACAAAGAGCAGAAGCGTACGATCATCATGGTCGTGCACGATCTGAACCATGCGGCTCGTTACGCGCAGCATCTTGTGGCGCTGAAAGCGGGAACGGTTCTCTATGAGGGGCACCCGGAAACCGTCATGACCTGCGACATGTTACGGGACGTGTTCAACATCGACGCCGATATCATTCCGGATCCGCGCACGGGAGCGCCTCTCTGCCTGCCTTACGGGCTGGTGGAGGATCAGGAGAGCGAAGCGTCCCCAAGTCTGGTTGCGGCTAACGTACAGGAGCCTATCGAGCGGCAAAGGGTTCAAGCCATGGCGTAAAACGTTCATCGTTTATATAAAGCATAGAAATAGCTATTCACGCCCTTCTCCGACATTGTTAAAATGTAGAAAACGGAGGAGGGTGTTTTTGCGTGGAAAAAGGGATTCTCGAGCAGAAGCTTAAGGCGATAACGAATAACATTAGCTCCGTGGTCATTGGCAAAGAGCAAGTACTGGAGCATCTGCTCATCGGGTTGCTGTCCGGAGGGCATCTCATTCTTGAAGACGTGCCCGGGACGGGAAAGACGCTTCTCGCCAAGTCGCTCGCGAAATCTTTGGCTTGCCGGATGAACCGCATCCAATTCACCGCGGACTTGCTTCCTTCCGACGTGACCGGAATCAATTTCTATAACCAACAAGCAGGACGATTCGAGCTGCGCCAAGGGCCGGTATTCGCGAACATCCTGCTTGCGGACGAGCTGAACCGCGCCACTCCGCGTACGCAATCCAGCTTGCTTGAGTGCATGGAGGAACGGCAAGTAACGATCGACGGGGTAACGTATCCGCTCGAAGCCCCCTTTATGGTCATAGCCACGCAGAACCCGATCGACAACCACGGAACGTTCCCGTTGCCCGAAGCGCAACTGGATCGGTTCATGATGTGCGTGTCGATGGGCTATCCGACGGAAGTTGAAGAGCAGGCGATCTTGCGGAGGTTTACGCAGAGCAATCCGTTGGAGGAGCTGAACCCCGTGCTCGGCCGCGAAGAAGTGATCGAGCTTCAGGCTCTTGTTCCGACGGTATTCGTCAGCGGCGATGTCTATCGTTACTTGATCTCGATCGTATCGGCGACGCGACTGCATCCCGAAATCTCTTTCGGGGTAAGCCCGAGGGGGAGCCTCCAATTGCTGAAGGCCGCCCAGGCAAGGGCTTTGCTTCACGGGCGGGATTTCGTCGTGCCGGATGACGTGAAGGCGCTGGTTAAACCGGTTCTCGCTCATCGGATCATTCTGAAGGACACGTTCCGGGGCGAGACGAACGGGGCGGACGAGCTGCTCGATACTTTGATCGCGGGAATTCCGGTCCCGACCGAAGCCGCGCTGGAGACGAGGTAGGTTATGGCCGTTCTTGTCTGGGTTATTCTGCTCATGACCGCGCTGTACGCCCTGCAGAGGACCGTGTATCGCTTTGCGGGGCTGAAGTCGGTCACTTACGTCCGAACGTTCAGCGCCTCGAGGCTGTTCGCGGGCCAGACGATATGGATGCAAGAGACGCTCGCGAATCGCAAGCGTCTGCCGCTCCCGTGGTTGCGGGTGGAATCGTTGCTGCCCGCGCAGCTCGTGTTTAAGCATCGGGAAGCCGATATGTCGATTCATAGCGGCGATCGGTTGCAGAACCACGCGAGTCTGTTCAGCGTGCCTTCTTATACCGAGATCGTGCGCAAGCACGAGATCGTCTTGCCGTACCGCGGCAAATACCGAATTACGAGTTACACGTTAACGTTCGGAGATCTTGTCGGCTTAACGGGCAAGTCTGTTCAGCAATCCGCAGATAACGAGTTGATCGTCTATCCGAGGTTGAAGCAGCTTAGCGAGTTTCCTCTGGAAGCGCGCAAATATTTGCAGAGCGTTCGAAGCAGGGTGAGTCCGATCAGAGAAGATCATTATTTCGTCGCGGGAATTCGACCTTATCGCCATGGCGATTCGTTCCGCATGGTGAACTGGAACGCGACGGCCAAGACCGGAGAGCTTCTCGTCCATCAACGGGAGAGCATGCAAGACAACGATCTGACGATTATTCTGAACGCGGAGCTCCTCGACTCCGCCCACAACGTAAGGATATCGCCCGAGGAATTCGAGAAAGCCTTGAGTTATGCGGCGTCGGCCGCCCAATACGTCATTAGCGGCGGGGGCAGAGCGGGGTTTATCTATAATGGCGTGACGGATGGCCACGAGGGCTCCGTATTCCGGGCTCCCGCTAAGAGCGGAGCGGCGCATATGGACATGCTGTTGGAGGCGATGGCCGGCTTCCAGCCCGTCACGACGCTGGGTCTATCGTTCTTGTTGGAGCAGTTGGTCGCCGAGCGGCAGCGGGGCATGAATGCGTTGCTCGTTACGGCTTACCTCGACCCGAAGCAGGAAATGCTCGTCCGCAGACTGCGCGGGCAAGGAAATACGGTGGAATTGCTTAAGTTGGGCAAGGGGGCGAACGTTTGATGGCGCAACAAGTTCAACAAGCGGATACGACTCAACCGGCAATCCAATCGGCTTCCTCCACGCTCACCCGAAAGTTAGCCCGCATCGTGACGGAGGCGCTCATCTGGCTCCCGATAGGGCTGATGTTGGCCGCGAATAAGGGGTCCTTAGGCAAAATAGGCATGCTGCTCTCCGCTATGGCTTTCTTCGCCTTCGGGTTGCTGCTATACGCGATTCCCGCGATGTGGCGACGCATGATCATGATCGTCGTGTTCGTCGCGCTTCTGGCGTTCTGCGTCATCAAGGATCCGCAAGCGATGCCCGTCATGATCTGGATGGGCGTCCTGATGTGGAGGGGCAGATATTCTACGCTGAGATATCCGCATTACGGGCTTGCGTTCGGGATCAGCTGTGCTGCGCTAATGCTGACATCCCAGAATGAGGCTTGGGCAGATTATCGGTGGCCGTTCATACTTATGGGCATCGCGTGGATGATCGCGTGGTTCGTCTCGCTTAACAGGAGCCTGATCGAACAAGCGGGACTCGCGGATCATGGGGACCGCATCGTTACGAATCCGGTAAGGCGGGCCAACCGAAAATACATGCTGATTTTCCTGGCGACGGGCATTCTCGCGATCGCGTTAACCGCGAGTTATGGCCAGCGGCTGTTAACGCCAAAGCATATCGTGAACCCGGACAGCAGTTGGATCGATCCGGACCGGTTTTTGCAGCCGCCCGATCCGGGCGCGGCCAATCAGGGATGGATGGAATTCGCGAAAAAAGACGGCAAGCCTTCCGTTCTATGGGACATCGTTACCTGGGTCGTGATCGTCGCTGCCGCATTCGGCGCGGTCTGGTTCGCGAGACTGATATGGAATGATCGGACTTGGACATGGAAAGGGCTCCTTCATGCGCTCCGGAATTGGTTCAAGCGGGAGAAGAAGGAGGAGCGGCTGCCTTTCGTCGAGGAAAGAAGAACGTTGGCGAAGGAGCGGAAACGGGGGCCGGGAGTGTTCGATGCTTTGTTCCGGAGACGAAGCAAAGGGCCGGATTGGGAGCGGCTTAGCGGCTCCGAGAAGGTGAGGCGCCTCTATGAGGAGGCGGTACTGGCCGGCATAAGCGAGGGCTATTCCTTCCAAGCGAATCATACTCCCGCCGAGACGCTGGAGCAGTTGGAGCGTTGGCAATTCAGCCGTCCTGCCGCCGACAAAGATAGCCGGACGGGCTATTGGAAATGGTTGGTTACCGTTCGAGCGACGCTTACCGAGCTATACGAGAAGGCGAAGTACAGCGTCCATGAAGTTACGGTCCAAGAAGTCGAGCAGGTGAAGGAGCGGCAGCCGCCGGAGACTAAGAGGTAATCGTGACGCCTTGTATAACGCATCTTCCCCCTAGCAACTCCCGGACATAACAAAAGCCGCCTTCCTAAGGGAAGGCGGCTTTTGTCTAATCCTTCGATCGAATTATTCCGCGGAGTCATCCGCTGGAGCGTTATCCGATTCTGGAGCATCCGACGGATCGGTCGCGATTTCTTGGTAAGTATCCGCGTCCATTACCCGGCGAGCGGTGACAAAGCGTTGCGCGTAATATTTATCATCCATGTTGGCGAACGAGACGCTCTTGCCCGTGGAAGGGGAATGAACGAATTTGCCGTCGCCGACGTAGATGCCTACGTGCGAGATGCTTTTGCCGTTCGTGTTAAAGAACACGAGGTCTCCCGGACGAAGGTTGTCGCGGGACACTTTTTTGCCTTGAATGGCTTGGTCTCTCGACGAACGATTCAGGCTGATTCCGAGCTTCTTGAACACATACTGCGTGAACCCGGAGCAATCGAACCCGTTAGTCGTCGAACCGCCGGACTTGTAGTTAATGCCCAGAAGCGGCTTAACCGTCTCTTCCAGCTTGGAATCCGCGAACGCGCTTCCCACCTGAAAAGCCAGAGCAAAGCATAAAGCGATAAGAATGACAGAAAGCTTGCGCAAAACCGGTGACTCCTTCCAATGCCTACGAGGTTAGCTGGAGGGTTCGGTAGAAGGTTCCCCTATGGCTCCTGTGAAGCGAAAGCCAATTCACCCGTAAAGAATGGTTCCCCCGTTCCTCATTTCGAGAGGACTCGGCAGTTTATGATTTTCCTAAGATTACATATTCGGTTATCGTGACGAATTTCCTGCATCTTCTAAATTAGAATTCCTTAATCTAGAGTGCAAAACTAGGGATTCGTACCCTCCTTTCGTCCCGATTTAGGCCGCCGATAATAACGCCAAACCCCGGTTACGCCCTCGAAAAGGCGCAAACCGGGGAATGTCCCTGTTGGATATTGTCGAAAGCGGGACGCGAAGCTTAACGCTCCGTACCGCACCAAACCTGATACTGCGAAGCGGAAGTCCACAGCGTCAGGAGCGAGCGGACGAAGTAGAAAGCTTGATGCAGCATAACGGCGAGAAAGCCTGACCAGAGCATGGAGACGGCCCAAGCCGTGGCGGATACCGCCAGACCGACGCCGAGCAGGATGAACGTAATTCCTAGAAGCGGGAGTGCCCGGCCCAACGCCAAACCGAGACCTTTGAAGATTCCCTCCCGGGAAGCGGCTCCGAACTGCATGAATTGAAATACCAGGTGCAGCAGGAATCCGAATGCCAGCCATGCCAGCGCATAGGGCAACAATCCCTGAAACCAGGAGGTCAGAGAGGGCTCCGAATAGAAGCGGTCTCTGGCAAGCGGCAACAACCATGCGGCGGGCAGTAACGCCAGTCCATTCTCTAACCAGTAAAGCAGGGTTACCGGTTTCCAAACTCTTTTCATGCCCGACAATACCCGCGTCCCCTCGTCTTCCGTCGCATGGTAGAAGGAGTAAAAAACGCCGGCATTGATCAGGGGGGTCAGCGCCATCCGCATCAGAAGCAATCCGCCAAGCAGCCAAAGCGTCTCGTTGACCATATCGGTCTTGAGAAGGCGGAACTGGGCTTCGACGAGGAACAGATGGGCCGCGTCCGAGTTCGGGTGCGCTGCGGGATATCTCGCCAGGATCGGCGTGACGACCGAATCGACGAACCGGTAGAGGAAAAATCCCCACAGCAAGCGGTACAGAAAAAGGAGAACCACTACATATTTATGCCGGACGGCCATGTCCCATCCCTTTTTTAACAATCCGCGCATCTTCTCACCACCTCACCACACCATTGTTCCGAACAGTCCTTCAATGATTTGCGTTATTCCTGTCGCGAAGCGCGTACGCGTTTCTTTCGGCACCTCGGCTTGGAGATAGTTGTTATACCTTCGATTATCCAGCACGACGTTATTGCC
Source organism: Cohnella endophytica (assembly GCF_003628305.1). GTDB lineage: Bacteria > Bacillota > Bacilli > Paenibacillales > Paenibacillaceae > Cohnella > Cohnella endophytica. The sequence continues at coordinate 235,274 of NZ_RBZM01000010.1, forward strand.
CGGATCGATGGCCGCGTAGGTCAAAGGAGTCGAAGATCGAAGCTGAAGCTGGATATGATCCTGGACTCCGTCCCATCTTTTGCTGACCGATTTACCGTCTTGGAATTGGACCCAAATCGACACCGGCTGAGGGCTTCCGCCGTATCGCTTCAGCAACACGATGCTTTCGTAGCCGTCCGTCGTCTTCTGCGTTTGGATAGAGTCGACCGCGAAGTCCGCCATTTCCCCATTTTGCACGTAAGACCGGAAGAAGTCGTTCCACTTCGTCTTCGTGATGCTCTCCACGACCTTCTGGAAATCGGCGGAGGAGGGGTGCTTAAACTCGTATTTCTGAAAATAAGTTCGCAGGATCTTGCTCATCGTCTTATCCCCGACCTGGCGTTCAAGGGCGGATAACACCAACTTGGCCCGCAGGTAGACGTTCTCGGCATAGCCGTTGGAGGAACTAAACCGCCATGAGACTTGATCGAGCGGCTCCGGAGCCGTCATATAGCTCGCTTCGACCGGCAAATTCGGAAGCACGCCGTAGATGCTGGACATGAGCTTGTCTTCGGTGTAAGAGGTGAAGCCTTCATCAAGCCAAGCTTCTTCGAATTCGTTGGAGGCAACGAGGCCGTACCAATATTGATGAGCGATCTCGTGCAGGAGCGTGCGCTCCAGCTCGTATCCGGGATTGTCGTCCTTGGCTGCAGCGGCGGTGACGAGCGTCGGGTACTCCATGCCGCCCGCCCCATTGGCGTTAGCCGGCGGAACGATGATCGACAGCGTGGAATAAGGATATTCTCCGTACCATTGTCCAAGTTTGGCGAGCGCGGATTTCGCGGCATGCATGTAACGGTCCTTCAATTCCTTGTGTAGCGGGTCTATGTAGAGTTTGATGCGAACGCCGGGTATTCCGGCAGAAGAGAAGGAGTCCTCAACGTATTCGAAGTTCGGCGAAGCGGACCAAGCGAAATCATGGACGTCGTCGGCATAAAATTGGTAGCTCTTGCGCCCGCCCGCCAGAGCCGGGGATTTGGTCTGAAAGCCCGTCGCGGCGATCGTGTAAGATTCGGGAACGTCGATCCGAACGCTGTAGATGCCGAAGTCCGAATAAAATTCCGAATTGCCATGATACTGGTGCAAGTTCCAACCTTCGGTTGCCCGTCCTCGCGTGCCCGCCGTCTCGTATACCGCAACCTTCGGAAACCATTGTCCCGCCATGACGAAATCATCGGCTTTGCCCATTCGGGCGAAGACGTCCGGCAGCGTAACCGTAAAGCCCATGCGGAGCGTCACGGACATGCCGGGCTTGACCGGTTCGGGAAGCCGGAAAGTTACCAAGGTGCGATCGTTCTTGTTGCCGTCGTCAGGCTGGACGAAGTGCAGACGCGGCAGGAGCGTTTCGCCTTGGTCAGTCGTCAGGGTCGTGATGCTCATGCTGCCGACGCTTCCCGGCTTCATTTTGTCCCCGCGAAGCTGGCCGCTGGATTCCTTCAAGAACGTACTGCCGGGGGAGAAAGCGTTCGGATACAGGTGCAAATAAAGCTCGCCGACGGCTTTGCGCCCGGGGTTTTTCCACGTGACGGTTTGTTCGCCGAGCAGCTTCCCGTTCTTCTCGTCCAAAGTGACGGCGATGTGGTATTCCGTTATGCGATTGCTAAGCACGACGGCCTCGGACTGCTGGGGAACGTCGGGCACCGGATCGGCTTTCGGTGGCGTCGCGGCCGACGAGGCGACCGGCAGGACCTCGTCCGATACCGCGGCGGCCGGCAACGCATATTGGTCCACCCAAGCGTCGGCAAATCCGAATTTAAAGGATATTACTAGTACAGCAGCGGCAGCGACGAAAAGTAACATTCGCAGCGAACGGCGCTTAGGCATACGGATAACCCTCCCGTTGACAAGCATCTACGAGATATATATGTGGGTTGTCCGCGGATTATATCTTCCATGAGATAGGTTTATTGCGGAGAAGTTAGTTGGGGGGAGTTGGTCTTTTTCGGAGAGGCGTCCTGTATTTGGTACAGGCACTTTCGGCGATATGGCTAATTTCTTGTTTGCAAGATGTATTTACTGCAGTCGTTTCTATGAATTTTCAGTAAAAGACGGCTGAACTCGCCAAATAACCTGTAGTAAATGCAGGTGGCATCCCCTACTCTTGTTCAATCGGCAAGATTGCCTGTACTTTATGCAGGTAAGCTGTCTGAGGGAGAAGAAAAGGGGCGGTGAGCGGCGAAGGAAAAGTATACATCGAGGTCGCGAAAAAACCCCCAAACCGCAAGAATGCGGCTTTGGGGGTTAGGCGTTCAGGAAATCAGTGGAGTCACGTTGCCGTACGAATAGAGCGTTAACCGGTGAAGCGCGCGCGTACAACCAACATATAGTAGCTTTGCGTCTTGTGGATTCAACGCGTATTGCCGTTCGCCCGCGTCGGCCACGAGGACGGCGTCGAACTCGAGTCCTTTAGCCAAGTAGACCGGAACGATCGTCACGCCGCCGCGGTATTGCGTTTGTCCCTCGGAAATCAGGTTCGCGTCGATGCCCCCCGCTTGCAGCTCCTCATGCAACCTGATGCAGGCTTCGTCCGTTCGGCCAATAATCGCGATCGTCCGCATGCCGCGTTCCCGGTTGTCCTCAAGGAAGGTCCGGATGAAAGGGAGGCGCTCCTCTTGATTGTCCAGTCGGACGATGTCTACGGGATCTCCGCTTCGGAACACCGGTACGGCGGGCGGAAGGCCCGTGTCGGTATGGGACAAGATCCGGTTGGCGAATTCGATGATCTCCAGCGTGGAGCGATAGCTCTGCTGGAGGACGTGGTAGGAATTGTGCTCGTCGTCGAATACGGCGGAAAGCTCCTCCCATCGCTGGACGCCGCGATAAGCGTGAATGCCCTGGGCCAAATCGCCGAGAATCGTGAACGACGGCTCGTTCATGAAAGCATTCAGCAGCGCGATCTGGAAGGGGGAGACGTCCTGCGCCTCGTCCACGACGACATGGTCGAAGATCAAGTTCTCGGCTCCGTTGAACCGATAATGGATCCAGACGAGCGCGGGCAAGTCTTCGGGCTGGACGTACCCCTTTTTCAAATAGGCTTGCGTCTCTTTAACGATCTTCCCTGGAATCGGCGTTGCGTCCGAGCCGGAGGAAGGGGGAGCGAACAAGCTCTTATAGAACTCGAGGGCATCCGCCTTAGGCAATTTGTTCGTATACGCCCGAAGCCGCTGCTTACCGGTCTTGCTCTTGTCTTTGCGGATTTTGGGGTCCCCGATCGTGTTCAATTGCATCTCCAGCCAACGGTTAATCCTTGCGGTTAACCGATCGCGGCGGGAAGCCAGCGAATAATGCCGATATTCGACCTCGAACCATTCGCGGATGACCTCGACGGACAACGCGCGGCCATCCCAAGCTTCGAAAGGCTGCATCTGTTCCCCGAGAAATTGCGATTCCAGCTCGGTCAACCGATCGTCGATCCATGCCTTGAACGCAAGAGAGCCTTTGAACCGGCCCGGCGTCTCGTCGTTGATCGCAGGACGCTTGCCCTCGAGCGAGAACCAGACATTGCCTTCCGTCGTTCCCGGCGCGAGCCGGACGTTGGCGTTCAGCCGGTCCGTCGCCCATTCCGCGAACGTCGTTTGCTTGACGTTGCCTACCCCGAGCTCCGGCAGAACGCCCGAGATATAATCGAGGAACATCGTATTCGGCGCGAAAATAACCATCCGCTCCGCTTTGATCTGCTGTTGGTATTGATAGAGGAGAAAAGCCAGCCGGTGCAGCGCGACCGTCGTTTTCCCCGAGCCTGCGGCCCCTTGGATAATCAACGCCTTATACCTCGGAGCGCGAATGATCTGATCCTGCTCGGCTTGGATCGTGGATACGATATCGCGAAGCCGGTTATCTTTTTTGTCGCCCAGCTTGTAGAGGAGGAATTCGTCGTTGAGACCGATGTTGTCGCCTCCGCGCTCGTAGCTGTCCACGACTCTCTGAAGCTCGCGGTCGCGAATGGATAAGTTGCGCTTGAGGTGAACGTCGCCGCCTATGATCCCTTCGGGCGCTTCGTATTCCACGGGCGCTTCCCCGCCGGTGAAGGAATAAAAGAGGCTGGCGACGGGCGCCCTCCAATCGATGACGTACGGTTCGCCCGTCTTCTTAAGGTCCATGCCTCTTTTGCCGATGTACAGCGGTTGGGGCTCCGTCTTGCCGTCTTCTCGGAAGTCTAGCCGTCCGAAATAAGGGTCATTGTTAAGCAACGCCAGCCGTTGGCGGCTTTCTTCCCTTTTTTCCTCCAGCAGCTGCTCGGTGAAATCCTGCCCCCGGTAGACGGGGCCGATGTCGGAGCGTTGCCGATCGATCTCCTCGAACGTATCTTGAAGCCTGCGATTTTCTTCCCGGTATTGCGGGGTCTGTTGATCCATACTGATTAGAGCCTCCTAGCGCAAACGTGCGATGAATAATGACTTTACTTATTTTGACGCATTTCGAGAAAAAACAATAGACTTATGTTTTCCGGTTTGTTATGATGTTGAGTACAGGATTGCCTAAAACACCTAGAACATACGTTCTCCTATAAATTCAAGCATTAAGAAGCGGGTAAGGCCTTGATTTCGAGGGGCCCGGGCCGGTTTTTTTCATATCTAAGGACATACGGAGGTTGAACATGGATAATCAGGACAAACCGGTCGAGAAAAAGAAGTTATCCCTGAACGTTGTCAGCAATAAGGAACATAGAGGATTCGGAGCGGGTTCGATCGACCTGAGCCAAGTCGCTTGCGTAATCATCGACGAAGGCGAAGCCTACATCGACGTAGGCGCGATGCATGCGAAGAGCAAGATCGAGAAGGGCATTAAGTTCTCGCCGGACAAGTCGCTCGTTCCGAACGGACGTTCCGCATGGATCGTCTGGGTGGCCGTCGACCGCAACGAAACGGGATCGTATTACGCGGGGGCAACTTCTTGCGAGATGCTGATTGACACGGAAGCGAGGAAAGGTTGGAAAATCCTTCCCGATCATGTGAACCGCCTCGACGCTTCGATTAAGCGCAAGTATATGCTGGACAATATCGGACCGGTAGAGAAGGCGGCGTTAAGCAAGCTGCTGATCGAGCACAATTCGGAGTGGTGGGATAACTCGCCGCAGGCTTTGAAGGACTTGTTGGCTTAAATTAAGATCAAGAACAACGAAATATCATCGATTGCGAACGCATCTCCGGGCAATGTTTCCGGAGGTGCGTTTTTATTTGCGCGGACGACGGATAGTCGGGCCGGGACTTTTGAGAGATTTATGAGAGAGGAATGTCGTACAATGAAAAAAGAATGAAGATCGGCTTGTACGGAGGAGAGATACGCTTGAAAGTGTTGGGAATGCGTAACGCGTTCGGCATCGTCGGATTCTCGGCGCTCGCGCTCGCGTTGTTTATAGGAATATTTCATCTGTCTCGGCCTCCCGCGGATTCGCCGAAAGCAAAATCGGGCGTGCTCGACCTATCCGGTTGGAACTTCAAGGAGCAGGGCTTGGCCCATTTGAATGGCGAATGGGAATTTTATGGGGGAAAGTTGCTCGAACCGGGCGATTCTATTAATCCCGACATGCCGGCTCCGGTCTATTCGAATGTACCCGGCACATGGAAGGGCAACAATGAAAATGCCGGAATTCCCCGCAAAGGGTTCGGAACTTACCATTTGAAAGTTCTGCTGCCCGAAGCGGAGGGCATGTACGGACTGAAAATCCATAGCATCCGCATGTCCCACCGCTTATACGTCAATGGCGCGTTGATCGGTTCAAGCGGCAATCCGGCAGCGGAGCCGTCCGCCCACGAGCCGGGAAATACGCCGTATAGCGCTTTCTTCCAAACGGACGGTAAGGCCATCGACGTCGTGCTTCAGATCGCCAACTTCGAGTTCGTGACCGGAGGCGTCGTCAGCGCGATTCAATTCGGGCTTCCGGAGGACATCGCGTTCAAGAGCGGCATTCAACTCGGCACCGATATCGCATCCGTCTTCGTTCTGGGAATGTTCGGCGCGTATCAGCTCAGCTTCAATTTTATCCGCAAAAGGGAAAAGACGTATTTGTTCGGAGGGCTGTATTTATTCGCGTTAGTCCTTGTTCAATTGTTCTACGGGGAGAAAATCGCGCTCCGGGTCTGGCCGGGAATCCCATTCGAAATGGCGTACAAGCTGTTGGAGCTCGCGCAAATATCCTCCATGGCGCTGATCTTCTTGTTCTACGCTTCGATCGACACGCGGATCCTTAAGGGAAAGACGCTTGCGGTATTGCTGGCTCCGTATTTTCTGTACATGGCCGGATTGTCGGTCGTTCCATACTCGGCACTGGTCGAGGTGAAAGGGTACTTGTTCGTGTATGCGAGCGTCTTAATGCTGTTTATTTTATTCCGGCTGCTTATGTTGTTCATTAGCGAGCTGAAAAAACCGAACGGGCGAAGAGAGCTGGCGTTGTTCATCGGGGGTAGCTTGTCTCTCCTCGTCTTTCTCGTGGACGGTACCTTGTATTCGGAAAGCATCGTGTCCGACGACCTGATCTCGAAGGGTGCGCTCGTCTGCTTCATCGTCTTGACGAATATCATGCTGGCGTTAAGATTCGGTCGCGCATTAAAAGAAACCGAGCAACTGGCACGCCAACTCGCTGCGTCCAACCGGAGGAAGGACGAATTTCTAACGATGACGTCCCACGAGCTGCAGACGCCGCTCCACGGGATTTTGAATTTATCGGCGGACGTGCTCGCCGACGGGGAGGCTCCTCCGTCGGACCGTCACCGCAAGCAGCTCGGTCTCATTCGCGATACTTCGATTAAGCTATCTATGATCGTTCGCGACTTGGTAGACGTAACGCGTCTCAAGCATGACGAATTGCGTCTGGAGACGACGGCTGTCGACGTTAGGGTTACGACTCAGATTGTTTGCGACGTTCTTCGCTTCGAGCTTGGCGGCAAAAATATTACGTTGGACAACCGGGTCGACGAAGGCGTCGGCGTCGAAGCGGACGAAAACAGGCTGTTGCAGGTGCTTTATAATCTCGTGCAGAACGCGATCAAGCATACGGAGAGAGGCACGATTCGGATTTACTCGATATCGGAAGGAGAGTTCGAGCGTATCGTCGTCGAAGATACGGGAGTCGGCATCCCTCAGGCCGATCGGGAGAAGGTGTTCGGCTACTTCGAACAGCTCGAGTTACCGTCTGGCAGAGGCCGGCATGCAGGCATGGGAGTCGGCTTGTATATCAGCAGAATGCTAGCCGAACGGATGAGTGGAAGCTTGGCCGTCGAATGGTCGGAGCTCGGAAGGGGCACGCGCATGGCGCTCGTCTTGCCTTCTTCGGAACTCCCGAGTTCCGAGCGGGAATCGGCCGCTTCGCTCGAGGTGCCGGCTGCCCAGAATCGCGAGGATGCGTTCTCGGACGTACTAGGCCGCCCGGGGGCAACGGTGCTGATCGTCGACGACGAGGCCTCCAATATTCACGCGTTGCTAAGCATCTTAAAGCGGCATGATTACAACGTCGTGACGGCATTCTCCTCCCGCGAAGCCGCGGAGAAGCTCGTTCGGCATCCGGAGATCGATCTGGTCGTCCTGGACGTGATGATGCCGGCCGAATCCGGCATCGAGCTATGCCGCTCGATTAGAAGAAGGCGGTCGATATTGGATTTGCCGATACTGTTCGCCACGGTGAAGGATTCCCCTTACGACATCGCGCTGGGTTTCGGGGCAGGCGCGAACGATTACGTGACGAAGCCATTCGAAGGGGAGACGCTCCTTGCTCGAATCCATACGCTTCTGGCGATGAAATCCGCGCTCAAGGAAGCGATCCGTAACGAGCAAGCATTCCATCAGGCGCAGATTAAGCCTCATTTTCTATATAACGCGCTTAGCGGCGTCATTTCTTTCTGTTACACCGACGGAGAGAGAGCCGCATACTTGCTGACGATGCTGAGCCAATATCTTAGGCACATTCTGGATATGGACAGGGATACGTCCTATGTGCCGTTGCATCAGGAATTGGAATTGGTCGAGGCTTACGTCGAGATCGAGAAGGCGAGGTTCGAGGATAGCTTCGAATTTCGGCTTGAGGTCGACGATGCTGTTATCCATGAACGGATTCCATCTCTTTGCATCCAGCCGTTCGTCGAGAATGCGATCAGACATGGCTTGTTCGAGAAGGAAAACGGGACCGTGTCGCTGCGAATCGACGAGGGAGACCGGTATTTGAAAGTGACCGTCGAGGACGACGGCATCGGCATTCCGGACGACTTAGCGTACCGGTTGGCGAACGGGGACGGACTCGAGGGAAGCATCGGCATCGCGAATATCCGTAAGCGGTTGGCAGCGGTGCCTGGCGCGAGCTTGCAGATCGACTCGGACGTCGGACGGGGCACGAAGGTGACGATGTACTTGCCGATTTTCGGACTGAACGAAGAGCGTAGGAACGGAAAGGAGGAACTGGAATGAAGCTTTACAAAGCTATAATCGTGGACGACGAGAAACCCGTTCTCCGGTTGATGACTCACGTAATCGGGATGAACGGGAGATATTCGGTAGCGGGAACGTACGCGAATCCGCTCGAAGCGCTGGAAGCGGTCGGTACGCTCGTTCCCGACGTCGCGTTTCTCGATATCGAGATGCCGAAGCTGAGCGGCTTGGAACTCGCTCGCAAGATCGTCGAAACGTCTCCGCGAACGAGAATCGTATTCTCGACCGCTTATCGCCATTACGCGCTCGACGCGTTCGACGTGAACGCCGTCGATTATGTCCTGAAGCCGGTAACGCCCGCGGCGATCGCGAGAGTAACGGCGCGTTTGGACGAACTGCAGCCCGCGGAGCCGGAAGTTTCGGTCGAGCGCAGGGAGCGCGGAACCTCAATTCGTTGCTTCGGCGCTTTCGAAGCGAGGAACGCGAAGGGAAAACTCGTCCGTTGGCCAACGCGCAAGACGGAGGAATTGTTCGCCTATTTGCTCTGCCACCCGGACCGGGAGATCGGCAAGTGGCGTCTTGCGGACGCCATCTGGCCGGAGTTGGACGAAGAGCGGGCGATGAACAATCTGTATAATACGGTATACCGGCTGAAAAAAGTGCTGAAAGAGCAAGGAATCGAGATGGACGTCCATAAGACGCAGGACGGGTATTCTCTCGATACGGGAGGATTGGCTTATGATTTGACGGCGTTCCAACGGTCGGCGTCGTCGGATGCGGGGATGGCTGGACATTCCTTGGAAGAGGACATCTGCTCGGCTTATCAAGGCAAACTGTTGGAGACTAAGGATTATAGCTGGAAAGCTTCGCTCGCGGAAGTATACGGCAGACAACACGAGACGGCAGCGCGCGGCCTCGTGTCGCGTCACTTTACGATGGGCGAGTGGGAACAGGCCGAGAGCAGGCTTCTTGCCTACTTGGTTATTGAACCGCTCGATGAGCGGATGAACAGATTGCTGTTCGAAGTCTATGAACGGAGAGGATTCGCGGACAAAGCCCGCAAGCACTTTGCGACTTTCGCAGCTGCTTACCGTACGGAGTTCGGCGAGGAGCTGACAATATAGGGGGGTAACAGAATTATCTGGCGCTCGCCCCGCAATGCCGAAACCCACCTGGCGGTTGATTGCCGCAGGTGGGTTTCGTGTGCTTTGCGTTAGTATGCGGGAAGTCTATACGAACGACTTCGTATCGTTATTGCGGGCGAAACGGTAGATCGCGATTAACGAGAAGGCGGCGGCGAAAGCGAACAGGATGCCGACGTTTAAGCCCAAGCTTCCGAGGCCTTCCCCGTTCTGGAGCTTCTGCAACGAGTCGAGCAACCAATGCTGCGGGAGGAAGCTCGCGATTTTGTTGACGGACTCCGGCATAATATTGGCCGGGAAGAAACAGCCGGACAGCAGGCAAGTCGGCGTAAGGATCAGATTCTGCAGCGCGCTGGCGCTGGAGCTGCTTCTGGCGAAAGCGACGATGAGCAGCGACAAGCCGATGGCGGCCAGCCCGAACAGCAAGAGGAGAGAAAGCATCTGAGCGAACGGGATGCCGGAATCGACTTTCAACACCGTCTTCATGACGAATAACGCAACGACGATCTGCATGAGCAGAATAAGGATGTTAACGGCTACGTTAGAGAGCACGTAGGATCTCGCCGATATTGGAGAAGACATCAGGCGCAGGAACGTACGGTTTTCCTTTTCCTTCAAGATTAGCTCGGTCAGGTTTGCCGCGGAGAACAGCATAAACGTAATGAGATAACCGATCGATTGGTAGGTCATGTCTTTCTTGTTGGAAGTATCCTTTACCGCTTCCGTATGGAATTGGAACGGCTTCTTCGCGTAAGCGGCATAGATCGCGTCGAAAGCCGCGGAGTCGCCATGGGTTTGCTTGCCGATCGCGGCGACGTTGCCGACGTAACCTTGAAGGAGCGCTTTGACGTACGCGGTGACTTGGGCGCCCTTGACGGAGACGAGCGTCAATTGCTCCGGATCGGGGTTGCCGTTCTTCAGCGCGTCGGAGAAGCCTTCGCCGATGACGAGCCCGCTATCGAGCTTGCCGGCGGCGATATCGCTTCTTAGCGCCTGCTCGTCGTCCGTCATCGTTACTTTGACATTGTTCAAGCTTTGCACGAACCGGATCGCGTCTTGGGAGAGCGTCTGATCCCCGTCGTGGTTAGCGATGCCTATCCGCAGCGTTCCGTTGCTCGCGTTGCCATAGAGCAGCATGGAGAGCACGATGCCGCAGATCGGTAATCCGAAGTAGACGATCCAGCTTCTCTTATTGCGGAAAGTATTCGTTAACGTTTTGCGAATTAACCAAGCCATGTCCTTCAGCATAATTAGAAAGCCTCCTTTTTGCGCATGGATACGACGGCGATGAAGAGGCAAGCGGCGGCGATGCCCACATTCAGTCCGATGGCCGGCCACGCGGCGCCAAGGTCGCCGTTATAGATGATTTTCGTTAACGCTTGATTCGCCCAGCGGAGCGGCGACAGGTCGGAGATGAAGCCCATGAACGACTCTCCCGAATTTCCGAGCGGGAAGTAAGCGCCGCCGATGAACGAAGAAATCTGCGTGAAGATCATGACGATGGAGCGGGCGGAATCGCCTTTCCAATAGCTGAGGACAAGGCCCAAGCTGACGGCCAGCATGACTTCCGTTACGAGAACGACGAGCACGATGCCGAGATGATTGCCCCAATCGGCTTGAAAGACGAATTTGCTGACCAACATGACGGCGAATACGAGCAAGATGTTGATAACGGTACATCCGATGACCTTGCCCGCGAAAATCTCTCCTTTGCTTACCGGCGAAGCGATCATGCGGACGATGGTGTTGCGCTTTTTCTCGACCCAGAACAGCAAAGTGCCGGAGATGGACGCATAGAGAGCGATCATCGTCGTCATCGCCATCGCGTAATAATCGATGGAGCCCGGCTGTTTATCCGCGATCAAAGACGTTTCCTTCACGTATTTCGCGGCGGAGTCGTTCGCGTCCCGGATGATGCCTTCCGCCAGGGAAGGATCCGTCGCCATGGCTGCCGCGGCCAGATTGTATTTGTCGGCGAACGCGGTGAGCATGCCCTGCAGGATATTGCTTTCGATCGTCTTCTTGCTGCTGCCGTAGTAAGCGATGCCTTGATCGCCGACCTCGGCGTAGGCGGCATAATGGTTTGCGCTAATTTCTTGTTTGCCGTCGACGCCTTTCTCGATCGGCACGGAGACAATGCCTTCCTTTTCGATCGCTTGCGAGAAGCTTTGCCAGAACTGCGTCAGCTGCTTGTCGGCAATGTCGCTTTTGTACAAAAGCTTAAGGTCTCCCACGGGCGTCGTGCTGGAGAAAGCGTTGGAGAGGGCCGTACCGAGAATGAGCATAAGGATGATAGGGAAGAGGAGCATGAAGGTAAAGGTTCTTTTGTCACGGAGGGTCGTCTTGATTTCCTTAAGCGCGATAATCAGAATGTTCATGGCGTTCTCCTCCTTTAATCCCTGAGATTTCGGCCGGTCAAAGTGAGGAACACCGTCTCCAAATTCGGAGCCTGTTCTTCGACGGAGCGAATTTCGATTTGGTCCTTGATCAACTGTTGAACGATTTGGTTTAAGTTGTTGATCTCGCCTTTGGAAGCGATCTTCACGACATTGTCTTCCAGTCTGACGGAGATGACGCCGGGAATTTGTTTGAGATTATCGATGGCCGAAGGCCGTTCGCTCTTCACGCCGATCCAGATGTCCTTCGCGTCCGTTATGATCGCCTTGAGCTGCTCTTTCGTGCCTTCCGCGATAATCTTGCCGTGATCGACGATGGCGATGCGCGTGCAGATTTCTTCGACTTCTTCCATGTAATGACTCGTGTATATGATCGTGCAGCCCATCTCGTTCAGCTTTCTGACCGAGTTCAAGATGTAATTGCGCGATTGCGGGTCTATGCCTACGGTCGGTTCGTCCATGATGATCAGCTTCGGACGGTGCGCGATCGCGCAGGCGATGTTCAAGCGCCTTTTCATGCCTCCGGAGAAAGTGGACGGGTAAGCTTTGCCCTTGTCGCTAAGCCCGACGAACTCAAGCGCTTCGATCGTCCGTTCCTTAAGTAGAGCGCCTCTCAGGCCGTACAGTCCCGCGAAGAAGCTTACGTTCTCGTAGGCGGTCATGTTCTCGTAGATCGCGATGTCCTGCGGCACGATTCCGATGTTGGACTTGGCGAACTTGCCGTGACTTGCGATATTTTTGCCCAGCAGGAGAATCTCGCCCTTGGTCGTCCGGAGCAACGAAGCGACCATGCTGATCGTCGTGCTCTTGCCGGCGCCGTTGGCTCCCAGGAATCCGAAAATCTCGCCTTCGCTTACGCTAAGGGACATATTATCTACCGCGACGAAATCGTCGAACTTCTTCGTTAAATTGCGTATCTCCAGCACGTTCATCCGAATCACTCCATTGGTTTAAGTGGTTATGAATGTATTGTAAAGAAAAAGGATGCCCTTATGTCAGTGCATAAGTTCATCCTCTAGCATGAGAAAATTCATATTCTATTCCACGAGTACAAGAGGCCCTCCATGAAAATAGTCATCTCGTTCCGGCGATTGCCTTAGCGAGGCAATAAGGTCGTCACGGAGAAGCCGCCTTTCGTTCCGTCCGCGATCACGGTGCCGCCCGCGGAAGCCGCCCGTTCTTCCATGCCGACGAGGCCGAGTCCCTTGGCGATTTTGACCGCGCCGACTCCGTTGTCCGATACGACCGCCTTCACGAACTTATTGAGCACTTGGATCTCCATATGAATTCCGGTCGCTTTACCGTACTTCAGCGAATTCGTAATGGCTTCAACGGCGTTTTCCTGAATGATCTTCCATTGAAGCGGCGAGATGACGTCGATATCCCCGGTATGGGCAACCGTCGCCTGCATGTTTCGATCGGCGGAGAGCTTGTCCGCCATTAAACGCAGCCGGTGAATTCCGAGCTCCTCGGATTTCGGCTTCGCGTCCTTCAGCGTCAGCCGAATGCGCTCCAGCCCCTCCTTGGAGATGGAGATGGCATTGTGCAGCAGTTCCGATGCTTTGTCGGGGTTGGAGGCGAGAACCATGCGCGAAGCTTCCATCTGAATCAACGCTCCCGCCATCGCGTGGCCGATATCGTCGTGGATCTGCTGCGAGATCCGATTGCGTTCTTCCAGCTTGATCGTATATTCCGATTGCCGCATATATTCTTTATTCTCGTTCAAGGAACGGGTTAGCCGTTCCAGATCCTCGCGAGCTTTCTCCTGCTCGCTCTCGAGCTTGTTCAGCTTTCGAAGGAATGCGCGTCCGCTCGCGAAGAGCAGCAAGCCAAGGAATCCGACGAGAACGTACGCGGGGATCAGGCCGTGAGGCGTGAAGGGGAGAACCGCGAGAATGGCCAGGCCGGCGAACAGCGAGCGCTTCTCCGATAGCAAGACGAGCTCGCATAGGTTGGCGGGAAGGAACAGAAGAAATATCGGATCGAATTTCCAGGCGCACGCGATGAGGAAACAAGCCGATACGACGGCGAGTATGCGTTTGGGCGGGAGGGCCTTGAAGATGGGAATCGCCATATTCAAGCATAAGCAGATCAATAACGCGAGTAAGTGCAGCGAAGGATCGTCGGCCGGAGTCAGGAAAAAAGTCACCGCGACTACGTAAACGAATACGCCCGCTTTGTTGCCGATCATCCAGAAATCCATCCCTAAGCGCCCCCGTCCAAACCTCTCGTCTCTCCGGTCAAATAATAAATCGCGATCTGCGTACGATGCTCGAGTCCCGTTTTATTCAAGATCGCGGTAATGTAATTGGCGATCGTCCCTTCGGAGATAAACAGCTTCTTGGATATTTCTTTGTTGGACAAGCCGTTCGCGATTTGCGTCATGACGTCGAGCTCCCGTTCCGTGAACAAGCTGCGATCGATCGCTCCGGATGTACTGGAGGCGGCTTGGGGCTGTTGGGGAGTCGCGTTTCCGTTGCCGGCGTCGGCTCCAGCGCTTGCGCCGGATAACAGATTCGTTTTGATTTTATTTAATACGACGTCCTGAAGGACGTGGTGGTCGTTATATACGCTCTTGATCGCGTCGCGAATGCGTTCGGGATCGTTGTTCTTCAGCAAGTAACCGCGAGCCCCCGCTTGGACGGCTTCGAGAATGAATTCGTCGTCGTCGAATGTCGTAAGGATAAGCGGCTTCGCCTTGGTTTCGGCCGTAAGGAGGCGGGTGGCTTCGACGCCGTTCATGTTCGGCATGCGCACGTCCAGCAGGACGACGTCCACGTCGTTATCGCGGCAAAATTGCACGGCCTGAAGCCCGTCCTCGGCGGTGCCTACGACTTCGAATTCCTCGAACGTAGCGAGGATGATTTTCATGCCTTCCCGAATGAAGGAGTTATCGTCCGCGATCAGCACTTTGATTTTCAACCGGCTTTCCTCCTCTGGTGGGAATTGCTCCCATCCCATCTTAACCGATTCCCCGGCGTTCGGGAAGCGGATCCGGGGCTTCCCGGGCATGCGGGAAAGCAAGAAGACCCGGGCGGAGAGTTCCCGCGCGAGTCTTCTTCTGAAAGGCTTTCTTCTATGCGGATTTTTATATGCCGACCCAGCGGCGGAACTTCTTCCACATGGACCGATTGCCTCCGTATCCGTTTCCTTGCTCCGCTTCCGAAGACCTGTGAACGTTGCAGGATTCGGTCGGCTCCGTTCCGGCGAGGAAAGTTTCCAATACGGGGTTCGGACAATCCGGCGAGGCCAGCAGGTGGTTGACGGGATCTACCCATACGTTGACGACGCCTTCTTCCGGTATAGGGAAGGGTTGCGGCGGAAAGCTTTCGAGCGCCGTTTCCGTGAACCGGGCGAAAATCGGAGCGGCACGATGAGCTTCGCTTGAAGTAATCGGGCGCCCCCGGTCGTATCCGACCCACACCGCGGTCGCGAGCTCCGGCGTGTAGCCTACGAACCAGGCGTCGGAATCGGTCGTGCCCGTCTTGCCCGCGACGGGGCGCTGTAACAGATTGGCTACGCGATGCGCGGTACCTCCGGAATCGAAGACGCTCTCAAGCAAATGAGTCGTCACGTAAGCTAACGCCGGAGTAATGACCTGCTCGCCACGGGGATGCGCTTCGTACAGCGTCTTCCCGTTGCGGTCTTCGATGCTCGTGATCGCGATCGGAACATTTTTCTTGCCTTCGTTCGCGAATGCCGAGAATGCGGAGGCCATCTCGAACGGACTAACCGGAAACGTGCCGAGAGCGAGCGAGGGGACGGCTTTAAGGGGCGCGGTGATACCTAATCTGCGAGCCATGTCGATGACCGCCTCGGGACCGACCTGCATGATCGTATTGACCGCATAGATGTTGTCGGATGCCGCGATTGCCTGCTTCAAGCCGATTTCCCCGTTGAAGTAACGGTCGTTATAGTTGCTGGGGCGATAAATTTGCCTATCGTGGTCGAAGTAGAACATCGTCGGCTCGCTGCGAAACCGAGTGTCCTCCGTAACCGAATGTTGCTCCAGCGCCGAAGCGTACAAGATAGCTTTGAAAGACGATCCGGGTTGGCGAGTTCGAGCGAATACGCGGTTAAACTGATTGCTCCGATAGTTTCTTCCGCCGATCATCGCTTTGATATAGCCGTTGCGAGGATCGATGGCGATAAGCGCCGTCTGCAGCGCGGCGTTGCCGCCTTGAAGCCCTTTTTTGACCGCCGCTTCGGCTTTCCGTTGCATGCCGACGTCCAGCGTCGTGCGGATCGTGAGTCCGCCTTCGTTCATTAGACGCTCGTCGATGCCGATTTGCTCGATGGCCACCTTCTTGACGTAATCCGCGAAGTACGGAGCCGAGCGTTCCTCTTCTTCGGGCAACGGGCGAACGGCAACGGGCTGTTTCGCTGCGAGTTCCGCATGTTCTTCCGATAATTGATCCGTGTCTTGCATCGCTTGCAGCACCGTCTTCTGCCGGGCGCGGGCTTCCGTCGGATGGAGATGGGGAGAGTAATAACGCGGTCCTTTCGGAATGCCGGCCAGCAGCGCGCTCTCCGCTAACGTCAGCTCTTTGGCCGATTTATTGAAGTATAGCCGGGAAGCCGCTTCGGCGCCGTACGCTCCGTGGCCGTAATAGATTTGGTTGAGGTACAGCTCCAGAATTTCATCCTTGGAATAGGTTTGCTCCAAGCGCGCCGCATACCATGCTTCCTTCAGCTTGCGGGTCCACGTTCTCTCGTGCGACAAATACAAGTTACGGGCAAGCTGTTGGGTTAACGTGCTCGCTCCCTGTTCTTTGGACATATGCCGCATATCGACCCAGGCCGCCCTCGCCATGCCGCGCAGGTCGACGCCCGCGTGATCGTAGAACCGACGGTCTTCGACCGAGAGGGTCGCTTTGACGAGCCAAGGCGAAATATCGGACAGCTTCGCGATTTGCCGGTTTATTCCTCCCTGCAAGGAGGCGATGAGCTGGCCGTTCGTGTCGACGATTCTCGTCGATTGCATCGTCGCTCCCGCCGGTAACGGAGCGTATCGGAGCAGCAGGAAACCCGTTCCCGCGAACGCGAGAAGGGCGAATAAGGTCATCCAGCCCAGCCTTCGGCGCAGCTTGCCCCAACGTGAAAGCGGAGCGGCTACGGGGCTGTCGGTACGCGCTTTATTTTCCATGAATGAGGCCCCTTTACCTTCCGCGAGGAATTCGTTTCCTCTTAGTATGGGACCCGATCGAAATGGCTATTCCTTCTATATAAAATAGGCGAATATTAGGCGAAAGTTAAAATAGGGGTATAAGGTTGCAATTTGGCGTTGATTTTATATAATACATGTTGTTCGGTACATTCTAGCAGGCGTATTATAGCGAAGAGAAAGCAGGGATCACATGTCTTCCATGGAACTGTGGTACACGGAGAAGCAAACCGAGAATTTCGGTATAACGATGAAAATCAAACGCACGATGGTACACGAGCAAACGGATTTCCAAGAGCTTGCGATGATCGAGACGGAAGAGTACGGCAACATGCTCGTGCTGGACGGAATGGTCATGACGACCGAGAAGGACGAATTCGTCTATCACGAGATGGTTGCGCACCCTGCGCTGTTCACGCATCCTAATCCGGAGAACGTGCTTGTTGTCGGCGGCGGAGACGGCGGCGTTATCCGCGAGGTGCTGAAGCATCCTCAGGTGAAAAAAGCCGTTCTTGTCGATATCGACGGAAAAGTCATCGAATACTCGAAACAATATTTGCCGTCTATCGCAGGAAAATTGGAAGATCCTCGTGTCGAAGTGATCGTCAACGACGGATACATGCACATCCATGACCATAAAAATACTTACGACGTTATCATGGTTGATTCGACCGAGCCGGTCGGACCTGCCGTGAACCTGTTCACGAAAGGTTTCTACCAAGGCATCTACGACGCGCTGAAAGATGACGGGATTTTCGTCGCGCAGACGGACAATCCTTGGTTCAAAGCCGATCTTATTCAAAGCGTTAACCGCGACGTGAAGGAAGTATTCCCGATCGTCCGCGTATATATCGCGAACATTCCGACTTACCCGAGCGGCCTATGGACATTTACGATGGGTAGCAAGAAACACGATCCTCTGGCCGTCGAAGAGTCCGCGATTCCTGAGCTGGATACCAAATACTACACGCCGCGTTTGCACAAAGCCGCGTTCGTTCTGCCTAAGTTCGTAGAAGATCTGACGAAATAAGATAAGCCTAACCGGCGAGAAGGAGACACACCATGCGTTTAAATCAAGCTTACTCCGGCAACGTGTTCATCTGCAGTTCCGACGACTACGCGGCATCCAAAGCCGTTATCTACGGAATGCCGATGGACTATACCGTTTCATTCCGTCCGGGCTCGCGTTTCGGTCCGGGCCGCATTCGCGAAGCTTCCGTCGGACTGGAAGAATATAGCCCTTACTTAGATCGTAGCATCGTCGACTTGGAATACTTCGACGCGGGCGATCTGATGTTGCCGTTCGGCAACGCTGCTAAGAGCCTCGACATTATCGGGGATTTCGTCCGCGGCGTGCTGGCCGACGATAAAATTCCGGTAGGCCTCGGCGGGGAACACCTCGTGAGCTGGCCGGTTATCCAAGAGGTATACAAGAAGTATCCGGATCTCGCGATTCTTCACTTCGACGCGCATACCGATTTGCGCGAAGAATACGAAGGCGAGCCGCTGTCCCACTCCACGCCGCTGCGCAAAGCCGCAGAGCTGATGGGACCGTCGAATATTTACCAGTTCGGCATTCGCTCGGGTTCCAAGGAAGATTGGACCTATGCTCAGGAATCGGGCATCCACTTCCATCCGTTCGAGGTTGCCGAACCGTTGAAGAAGGAGCTTCCTTCCTTGGCCGGGCGTCCCGTATACGTGACGATCGATATCGACGTGCTGGATCCTTCCGCCGCCCCGGGAACGGGAACGACGGAAGCGGGAGGCATCACGTCGAAGGAATTGCTCGAAGCGATTCACGCGATCGCCCGTTCTGGCGTGAACGTCGTAGGCTTCGACCTCGTCGAAGTGGCTCCGATCTACGACCCTACGGAAATGACTCCGATCGTCGCATCGAAGTTCATTCGGGAGATGCTGCTGGGATTCGTTAAGTAATATCCGTTAGGTTATCTTTCATATGCGAATGTAAAAACCCCCAAATTCCGTTATTTCACGGAAATTGGGGGATTTTCGTTTAGCGGATAAGCTTGATATGTTGATCGGGCACCTAAAATGCGGCACGTAGTACGCTCACAGCGTGCTAATTGTTCATTTGTCGTACCACGCCCACCGTGACCTGGCGCCCCGCGCACCAAATGCCCGCGATGGTCATGCGGCCGCATCATCGCCCAACCGCCGCTCGCCACCAGTCGCTCACCTCTCGCCACAGTCGCTCACCGCTCGCCATCAGTCGCCCGCGGCTCGCGCTCACATCTCCTGAGGAGCCTCGATGCCGAGCATCGCCAACCCATGGCTCAGTACGTTAGCAACGGCGGCGGCGAGGCTGAGCTGCGAGAACACGACGGCTTTGTCCGCGTCGGCGGTTAAGATTTTGCCGGAGTTGTAGAAGCGGTTGAAATCCTTCGCCAAGTCCAACAGGTACCTCGCGACGACGAACGGCTCGTTGTCTTTGACCGCTTCCTGCAAGACGGTCTCGTAGCGTGACAGCGTCTTCGCGCATTCCCAGGTGGACTCCGACGCGAGGTGCGATCCGTTAACGGAATAGGAGTCGCCCAGAACCGAATAATTCCCCCTGGCGAGCAGGCTCCGGATCCGCGCGTGCGTGTATTGCAGGTAAGGCCCCGTCTCCCCGTCGAAGCTGACCGCGTCCTCCAGATTGAAGTCGACGGAAAGCTGGCGATGATGCTTCAAGTCTCCGAATATAACGGCCCCTACGCCGACCGCTTTGGCAACTTTTTCCTTGTCCTTTAGTTCGGGGCTTTTCTCCAGGATGATTTGCAACGCGCGTTCGACGGCTTCGTCCAATACTTCCTCGAGGAATACGACTTTGCCTTTGCGGGTAGACATTTTCTTGCCGTTCACCGTCATCAGGCCGAACGGGACGTGCCGGCATTCCTCCGCCCAACTATGCCCCATCTTCTCCAGGACGGCGAACACCTGCCGGAAATGCAGGCTTTGCTCCGCGCCGACCACGTAAAGAATTTCGTCCGCGTGCATTTCCTGTTTCCGGTAGATCGCCGTAGCAAGGTCGCGTACCCCGTAGATCGTCGAGCCGTCCTTTTTCAGGATAATACATGGCGGCAACCCCAGCTCTTCCAAGCGCACGACTTGCGCACCATCGCTCTCCTCCAGTAAAGCCTGCTCGCGAAGCGCGGAGACCACGCCATCGATCTTGTCGTTGTAGAAGCTTTCGCCCAAATAATGATCGAATTTTACGCCCAAACGAGCATACACCCGGTGGAACTCCTTCATGCTCTCGTCGACGAAATATTGCCATAACCTCCGAGTCTCGTCATCGCCGTTCTCCAAGTTCGCGAACGCCTCGCGAGCTTCGTCTTCCAGCCCGGGCTCCCGTTCGATTTCCTCGTGGAACTTCACGTACAGCCGCAAGCTCTCTTTGATCGGCTCGGACTCGAGCGCCTCCCGCGTTCCCCATCTTCGGTAGGCAACGATCAGCTTGCCGAATTGCGTTCCCCAGTCCCCGAGATGGTTGACGTTCTCCGCCTTGTAGCCGGTCGCCCGGTACAAGTTGACCAACGCGTTGCCGATCATCGTCGAACGAAGATGCCCGATGCCTAACGGTTTGGCGATATTGGGAGACGACATGTCGATGACGACGCGTTTGTCTTGCCCGACCGCCGAGAGACCGTATCCTTCCTCCAACGCCGCCTCGACGATATCGCTCTTCCAATGCGCGTCCGCGAAAAAGAGGTTCAAGTAACCTCCGATCGCGGATGCCCGAATGCCGCCTCCGAAAGCTTCCTCTCCATTACCGCCGCCTGAATTCACCTGGCCGGCAAGCCGTTCGGCGATCATCTGAGGCGACTGCCTCAACGTTTTCGCGAACGTGAAGCAGGGAAGGCAAACGTCGCCCATTTCCCTCTTGGGGGGAACCTCGAGCATTCCGAGCAATTGCTCCGCCGTTATCGACGGCAAGTGAGGCGCGATGGCCGCTGCCGCGCTTTTCATTAACATGACGTATAACCTCCTCCGGATAAAATAAAAATCCCCCGTCTCGTTAAGAGACGGAGGATGAGTCCGCGGTACCACTCTTATGGCAATCCCCACCTGGCGGGAGTCCACTTGATGCGTTAACGGCAGCTGCCGGGTTTCCCTACTTTCGTTTTCAGGAAACCGACTCCCGAGTGCGCTTCTCTCGATGTCCCGTGCCGGCTTGCACCTTCCCGGCTCGCTGATAACAAGGATCATGGAGATACTCTCTCGTTCATCGTCGTTTTCGTTATTTTTCTCAGTATAGCCATCTCCTTCGCCGCTTACAACCCTCAATTTCCCCATTTGAATTGAAAGGACGAACTGTATATAGTATTAACAAGAGTAAAGTGGGAATTGGGAGAGGGAACGATGCCAGACAAGCGCAGCGTGATCGTCGGATTCCACAGCCGGCAACAAGACGGCGCCTCGGAGCGGCTTGAAATGCCGGGGGAGCTGTACCGGTTGGAAACCGGGTGGGTGCTTACGTATCTGGAGCCCGCGGACGAGAACGGCAAAGAAACGAACAATACCCTGTTCATACACGGGAACGAGCTAAGGCTCAGACGCCGGGGGACGATCTATTTCGAGCAGCTTTTCCGCAAGGGAGAGTCGCTACCGGGCAAGATGGAAACTCCCTATGGTACCCACGAGGTAGAAGCGATTACGTCCCGTTTGGAATCCGAGCTGTCGGAATCCGGGGGCGTGCTGGAATGGAAATACGAGTTGACTATGCATGGGGTAACGGCCGGGGTGTTTCACATCCGGCTCGACATTCGGGAGGAACAATGACGATGAACGTATTGGAACAACTGCAAACATCGGTGAAGGAAGCGCTGGCCGAAGCGGCATTGGCGGCGGGGCTTGTCTCGTCGGAGGACGAATTGCCGGCGATTACGCTGGAAGTGCCTAAGGATAAGACGCACGGGGACTTGGCGACGAACTTGGCGATGCAACTGACGAAAATCGCGAAGAAAAATCCAAGACAGATCGCCGAAGCGATTATCGGCAATCTTCAACCGGGACGCGCTTCGATACAATCCGCGGAGATCGCTGGCCCCGGCTTTATCAATTTCCGGCTCGACAAGAGCTACCTGCATCCCGTTGTCGGACAGGTGCTCGAGCAAGGCGCGCAATACGGAAACATGAACGCCGGCCAAGGCAAAAGAGTGCAAGTCGAATTCGTCAGCGCGAACCCGACGGGAAGTCTGCATCTGGGACACGCGCGGGGAGCCGCGGTCGGCGACGCGCTCTGCAACGTGCTATCGGCGGCGGGATACGAAGTGACGCGAGAATATTACATTAACGACGCGGGCAATCAAGTGAACAATCTCGCCCGTTCGATCGAAGCCCGTTACCGCCAAGCGCTCGGCCAAGACGCCGAAATGCCGGAGGACGGCTACCATGGCGAGGATATCGTCGGTTTCGCCAAGGAATTGGCGGCGGAGCAAGGCGACCGTCTGTTGAGCTTGGGCGACGAAGAACGTTTCGACTATTTCCGCACGTACGGACTAGACAAAGAATTGGCTAAGATCAAACGCGATCTGGGTCGGTTCGGAGTTCAATTCGACGAATGGTATAGCGAAACGTCGCTCTACGAGAACGACAAAGTGACCGAAGTGCTCGCCGCGCTTCGGGCTCAAGGTCACGTGTACGAGCAGGATGGCGCCGTATGGTTGGCGTCCACGACGTTCGGCGACGACAAGGACCGCGTGCTCGTCAAGAACGACGGCAGCTATACGTACCTGACGCCGGATGCCGCGTATCATATGGATAAGTACAAACGCGGCTACGACCAGATGATCAATATCTGGGGAGCCGATCACCACGGTTACATCCCGCGGATGAAGGCGGCAATGGCAGCGCTCGGCAACGATCCGGACAAGCTGACGGTACTCATCGCGCAGATGGTCAGCCTTTTCCAGAACGGCGAGAAGGTCAAGATGTCCAAGCGTACCGGCAAAGCCGTCACGATGGAAGATTTGATGGACGAGGTCGGAGTCGACGCCATCCGCTATTTCTTCACGATGCGGAGCATGGACTCTCATCTGGATTTCGACATGGATCTCGCGGTATCGAAATCCAACGAGAATCCCGTTTTCTACGTGCAGTACGCCCATGCTCGGATTTGCAGCATTTTCCGCCAAGCGGAAGAGCAAGGCGTTGCCGTACTGCCATGGCAGCAAGCGGACCTGTCGAAGCTCGTCGCCGAGCAGGAATACGATTTGCTTCGCAAAATCGGCGAATTGCCGGAAGCGATAGCGGATTCCGCCCGCAACTACGCGCCGCATGCCATTATTCGATACGTGTACGAGCTTGCGTCGCAATTCCACAGCTACTACAAAGCGGAGCGGGTCATTACCGAGGACGCGGAGCAAAGCCAAGCCCGATTACAACTGCTCGCGGCTATCCGGATCACGATCGCTAACGCGCTAGCGCTCGTCGGCGTTTCCGCGCCGGAGAAAATGTAATTTTTCGATCCGCTAGTACCGATCGGCGGCTTTGATCATACGCATTACGTTCAGCTCTCCGGCCGCCCGGAGAGCTTTGCCGTTTCTCAGAGGCTTAGCCGACGATTTCACGATCGCCTTGATCTGGGCCGGGGTTAACTCGGGCTTCAACGAAAGCAGCAGGGCGATCGCGCCCGTCACGTGCGAGGTAGCCATCGAAGTGCCGCTCATCTCGCGATGTTTGCCGCGCGGCCAGGCGGACACGATACGATCGCCGGGAGCGTACACGTCGATGGAAGGACTGCGGTTCGTGAAGGGAGCGATCCGTCTTTGCAAGTTCGTGGCGCCAACGGCGATCGTATGGTTATAACGCGCGGGATAATCGATTTCCCCGATTCGGCCATCGTTGCCGGAGGAAGCCACGATCAATACGCCCGAATGGTAGGCGTAGTTGACGGCGTTGAGCAGGGCTTTGCTTCGAGTTTTCATGCCGAAGCTCATATTGACGACGTCCATCTGATTGCGAACGCACCATTCGATGCCGAGAATAATATCCGATACGAAAGCCGTGCCGTTATGGTCGAACGCTTTTACGGGATAAATCTTTGACCTGGGGGCGACCCCGATTATGCCGTCGAGCTCGTTGGCCGCGGCAATCGTGCCGGAAATATGAGTACCATGGCCGTTATCGTCTTGGGGCGGATACATGCGTTGCAGCAGATTGATGCCCCTCTCCAAAGAATGGCGAAGGTCGGGATGTTCGAAATCGACGCCCGTATCGATGACCCCTACCTTGACGCGGTAACCGGTCGTACGGCTCCATGCGAGCGGCGCCTGAATATGCTTGACCCCCCATGGGACGCCGGTATCCGTTACGATCGTTCCCATGGGCAGAGCATGGACGCGCATGGGGACGTCTTCCTCCCAATAGGCTTTGCCGATCAAGGAGGGGGGCAAGTCTTCGGGAAATAGCGGACACGATACGGCGCGGATGAGGCTTAATCGTCGGATGTTCCGAAGCGGCTTGGCGCGAAGGCGATCCGCCCGCAACGTTTGCACGAACTTATCGTAATCCTCGGGATTCCAGAAGCGGAGGATGCTCCTGCGCCCGTGTTCTTCGGAGGAGCGGGTGGAGCGGCGGAGCCACTCCGCGATTTCGCTTGCGTCCAATGCGGCTTCCCTCCCGGACGATTGTACAGCTGGGCGAAAGGTAGGTAAGGAGCGTCCCGTGCTGCCGTGTCCTCTACTGTATGAAGGGGGGCCGATAAAAGCTTGGGAATGTCGCCTTTTTTGACTGGAAATAGGCGGCGTTCCGTGTCATTTCCCGTCTATCGACATACGATGAATGGAGAGTTTCCCGGCGAGACTCTTGGTCATGCCGGTTCCTCCGCCCGCGGAGCGGCCGGGAAGGGGTACAGTCGAAAAGCGAAGGTGCGTCCGCCAGAGATGCGCCTTCGCTTTTTCCGTTGCCTTCGGACAAGAAAACTTTTCGCGGGAAGTCCGTTCCCGCGACTTGCATTTTCATACGAAATACGGTTTACTAAAGGTTGACAAATCAACGTGAAGGCGTTTTGCTTGCCGGTTCACATACAGAGAGGATGGAAGTCACGTGAGCGCCGACTACGTGCTGAAACTCGACTCCGAGAAAATTCGCGAGATGCCGATGGTTGACCTGGCCTACGAATTGCTTAAATCAGCGAACACCCCTTTTTACTACCGTGATTTAATGATCGAGATTGCCAAAATGCGAGGCTTGTCCGACAGCCAAGTCGTCGACGTAATTGCCCAACTCTACACGGAGATCAACATCGACGGACGTTTCGCGTGCGTCGGAGGCAACGTTTGGGGCCTTAAACGTTGGTATCCGGTAGAACGCTCCGACGACCCGATGAACGGCGGAGCTAAACGTCCGCGCATCATCAACGATGATGACGACGAAGACGACGACGATCTGTACGGCGAGGAAGAGGATGTTGCATCCGCCGACGAAGAAACCTACGGTCTCTTCGACGAAGAGCGCGAAGAAGTGTTCGAAGAAGGCGAAGAAGCGGCGGAAGCCGACGAAGAGGTTCTCATCGAGGAAGACGACGACGCCGAGATCGAAGGCGAGATCGACGAGAAAGACGACGATGACGACGGATTCGACGAAGACGAGGAAGATTTGGCGGACGACGAGGACGACGAAGAGGCATGATTTAACTCTTCGAATCGTAGCTTGACACCGCAGATTCGACACGTTAAACTTATGCTTGGGCTTTAGAAGCGAGCATTTCCATAGCATAGGAATTTAAAAAGTGCCCCCATTTATTGGGTGACACTTTTTTCTTTTTTCGCCCTGTTTTCTAAGGGCTAAAGCACTAAATTGGTAACGATAATGAGGATGCCGCAAGGGCATGTGGTGGGAGGTTTCGTTCAGAGTGACCAAATACATTTTCGTCACGGGCGGTGTCGTGTCATCGCTAGGCAAAGGAATTACGGCAGCTTCATTGGGGAGGTTGCTTAAGAATCGCGGCCTTAAGGTTACGATTCAGAAGTTCGATCCTTACATTAACGTGGATCCGGGGACGATGAGTCCCTATCAGCACGGGGAAGTATTCGTGACCGACGACGGCGCGGAGACGGACTTGGACTTAGGGCATTACGAGCGGTTCATCGACATTAACCTTTCGAAGAACAGCAACGTGACGACTGGTAAAATTTATTCGACGGTCATCAGCAAAGAACGTCGCGGCGAATACCTCGGCGGAACGGTGCAGGTTATTCCCCACATTACGAACGAAATCAAAGACCGCGTCTTCCGCGCAGGCAAGGAAGCCGGCTCCGACGTCGTGATCACGGAGATCGGAGGAACGGTAGGCGACATCGAGAGCTTGCCTTTCCTTGAAGCGATCCGTCAGATCAAGAGCGACATCGGCCGCGACAACGTAATGTATATTCACGTTACGCTCATTCCTTACATTAAAGCTGCCGGAGAAGTGAAGACGAAGCCGACGCAGCATAGCGTCAAAGAATTGCGCAGCATCGGGATCCAGCCGAACATGATCGTGTGCCGCACGGAATATCCTTTGGCCGAAGATCTGAAACGCAAGATCGCGCTGTTCTGCGATATCGACGCCAACGCGGTCATCGAATGCCGCGACGCTTCGACCTTGTACGAGGTTCCTCTTAACCTGCGCGAGCAAGGGTTGGACGATTACGTCGTCAAGCATCTGAACCTGAATGTGGGCGCGCCCGAAATGACGGAGTGGGAAGCTCTCGTTGCTCGCGTCAAATCGCTTAAGAAGACGACGGAAATCGCCATCGTGGGCAAATACGTCGCTCTGCACGACGCATACCTCAGCATCGTCGAATCGTTGGCGCATGCCGGCATCGACGCGGACGCGGAAGTGAAAATCCGTTGGGTCAACGCGGAAGAGATTACGCCAGGCAATGTAGGCGAATTGCTCGGTGGCGTTAACGGCGTTCTCGTTCCCGGCGGTTTCGGGGATCGGGGAATCGAAGGCAAGATTACCGCGATTCGTTACGCCCGCGAGAGCGGCACGCCGTTCTTCGGTATCTGCCTCGGCATGCAAGTAGCGGTCGTCGAATACGCGCGCAGCATGGTCGGCTTGGATGGCGCGAACAGCTCCGAGATCCACCCCGCTACGCCTTATCCGGTTATCGATCTTCTGCCCGAGCAGAAAGATATCGAAGACTTGGGCGGGACGATGCGTCTCGGCTTGTACCCTTGCAAGCTCATTCCGGGCAGCTTGGCCGCGCAATGCTACGGCGACGAGCTCGTCTACGAACGTCACCGTCACCGGTACGAGTTCAACAACGAATACCGCGAGCGTATCGAGTCGGCGGGATTGCGCATTTCCGGTACGTCTCCGGACGGACGCCTCGTGGAGATGGTCGAGCTTCCGGATCATCCATGGTTTTTGGCGGTTCAATTCCATCCGGAATTCACGTCCCGTCCGAATCGCCCGCAACCGCTGTTCCGCGAGTTCGTGAAGGCGGCGCTTCGCCGTTCGGAAGCCTAATCGCGCACCGCACATGAATAAAAACCGTTCAGGCAGCTCGCCTGAACGGTTTTTTTGCATATCGGCGGCATTCCGCGGTATGGAAGAGTTGTTAACCGATAATAATATATATTTAAGTTGCGCTACATAATTTTTACAAATAATCAGGAGGAATTATGACATCCTTTCACGAATAAAGCTAGGATAGTGAATCGGGGGGATGAGCTCTTGGAGAAGAAGAAGTTATTAATCGTAGATGATCAAGTGGGCATCCGGATTTTGCTATTGGAAGTGTTCGCGACGGAAGGTTACGATACTTTCCAGGCGGCGAATGGCAAAGCAGCTCTTGAAATCGTAAGAAGCCATCGTCCGGACTTGGTTTTGCTGGACATGAAGATTCCCGGAATGGACGGATTGGAAATACTGAAGCAGATCAAAGAATACGATCGCAACATTAAAGTCATCATGATGACCGCTTATGGCGAGCTGGATATGATCAAAGAAGCGACCGATCTCGGCGCGCTCATGCATTTTACGAAACCGTTCGATATCGACGAGATGCGGCTGGCCGTTAACATGCAGATGGGCGGAGACGCGGCTTCGCGTTTCGCGACCGGATCCTAACCCGATAACGACTCACCGACTTGCGGTCAAGCTGGAAACACCCGTTCGGTTTACTTCGCAAAGTCATTTTGTGTTATAATAACGCAGTATGTACGAGTCGTGAGAAATCGAATGAAAACCGCAGGAGGAATTTTACATTATGCCATTAGTATCGATGACCGAATTTTTGCCACAGGCCAAAGCAGGTAAATACGCAGTCGGCCAGTTCAACATGAACAACCTGGAGTTCGCTCAAGCGATCACGGACGCGGCGATCGAAGAGAACTCTCCGTTCATCTTCGGCGTAAGCGAAGGCGCCCTGAAATACATGGGCATGGAATACACGGTTGCGATCGCGAAAGCGGCCGCCGAGAAATCCGGTCTTCCTATCGCTTTGCATCTTGACCACGGAAGCAACTTCGATATCGCTATGAAATGTATCCGCGCGGGCTTCTCTTCCGTTATGTTCGACGGTTCGCACCATAGCTTCGAAGACAACATCCGCTTGACCAAAGAAGTCGTTAAAGCCGCTCATGCAATGGGCGTATCCGTTGAAGGCGAGCTGGGAACGATCGGCGGCGTCGAAGACGATCTGAGCGTCGATGAAGAGCACGCTCAATTGGCGAAGCCGGAAGAAGCGATCCGTTTCTACGAAGAAACGGGCGTCGATTGCTTGGCGATCGCGGTAGGTACCGCTCACGGCATGTATAAAGGCGAAGTGAAAATCCACTTCGATATCATTAAAGAAGTCGTCTCCAAAATTCCAGTACCGATCGTTCTGCACGGCGGTTCGGGTGTTCCGGACGAAATGATTCGCGAAGCGATTCTTTCCGGAGCCGGCAAAATCAACGTCAACACGGAAAACCAAGTTGCTTGCACGGCGGCTATCCGCCAAGTTCTCGCTAAAGACGCGGACGTTATCGATCCTCGTAAATACTTGACGCCTGCACGCAACGCGATGAAAGCAGTCGTACAAGAAAAAATCCGTTTGTTCGGAAGCAGCAACAAAGCTTAATCCAACTCAACATTATTTTGTATGAGATGCGGGAAAACGTCTTTAAAGGCGTTTTCCCGTTCCTTCATGTGCGGGTGATTTCCCTCGCCGCCAACAACACGAGGAGGAAGACGGCATTCATGGATAAATTGATGGTCCGGGGAGGCCGGCCGCTCAGAGGAACGGTCGGAATCAGCGGCGCGAAGAATAGCGCTGTCGCTCTAATTCCCGCAGCAATACTGGCTGAATCGGAAGTGAGGCTGGACAACCTTCCTCAACTCAGCGATGTGGCGGTTTATGCGGAATTGTTAGAAGAGCTAGGGGGCAAGGTAACTTGGCAGGACGATACGATGTCTATCGATCCGTCCGCCATGAGATCGGTGCCGATGCCTAATGGTAGAGTGAAGCTGCTTAGGGCTTCTTATTATTTAATGGGCGCTTTGTTAGGTAGATTCGGCGAAGCGACGATCGGACTTCCGGGAGGATGCAACTTCGAACCGCGGCCGATAGATCAACATATTAAAGGTTTTGAGGCGTTGGGCGCGGAAGTGACCAATGACCATGGTTCCATCCGGATTCGCGCGAAAGAATTAAGGGGCGCCAAGATTTATTTGGACGTCGTCAGCGTTGGAGCGACGATTAACATTATGTTAGCCGCTTCCAGGGCCAAAGGATTGACTTTAATCGAGAATGCGGCCAAAGAGCCCGAGATCATCGACGTGGCTACGCTTCTCAACGCGATGGGAGCGAAGATCAAAGGCGCCGGCACCGAGACGATCCGCATCGAGGGCGTCCAGGAAATGCACGGCTGCAGACATTCGATCATTCCCGATCGCATACAAGCCGGAACATACATGATAGCCGCCGCGGCAACTCGCGGGGATGTCCTTATCGATAATATTATTCCTAAGCACTTGGAAGCCATGACCGCCAAACTGCAGGAGATGGGCGTGCACGTGTACGAGATGGACGAGGCGATTCGCGTCGTCGGACAGTCTCTCTACGAGGCGGTCGACGTGAAGGCGCTAGTGTATCCGGGCTTCGCCACGGATTTGCAATCGCCGATGACCAGCTTGCTGACGCAAGCTCGCGGAGTAAGCGTTCTGTCGGATTACGTGTACAACAATCGCTTCAAACATGTGCCCGAACTAGCCCGCATGGGCGCGAACATTCGGGTGGAAGGCCGTTCCGCCATCATCGAGGGCGGACCTCTTAACGCCGCGAAAGTACGTGCGGCCGATCTTCGCGCCGGAGCCGCTCTTGTCGTCGCGGCGCTAACCGTCGAGGACGGAACGACGGAAATCAGCGGAGTGGAATACATTGACCGGGGTTACGAAAAGCTGGTAACCCAACTTAGCAACTTGGGCGCGGAGGTATGGCGCAACGGCTAGAACGCATGCTGTCGATTTCTGAATACAAAGTGGGGATTCTATTGACGGATTTAATGATGAACGATCTGGAAGGGTTGAAGCTAACCGAGCTGTATAAGCTTGCGAAGCAGCACCAGATCAATAATTACGCACAGATGAAGAAAAAGGAATTGATCATCGCCATCTTGCGCGCGCAAGCGGAACGAAGCGGCTTGATGTTCATGGAAGGCGTATTGGAAGTCCTGCCGGAAGGCTTCGGATTCCTAAGGCCGATCAATTACTTGCCTAGCGCCGAGGACATCTATATCTCGGCCTCTCAGATTCGCAAGTTCGACTTGCGCACGGGTGATCTCGTCTCCGGCAAATGCCGCGCGCCGAAAGAAAGCGAACGTTATTTCGGGCTGCTTCAGGTCAACGCCGTTAACGGCGTCACTCCGGAAACGGCCGCCGAACGTCTGCATTTTCCCGCCCTCACCCCGCTATACCCGCAGAAGAAGATCAAGCTCGAAAATTCACCTACCCATCTCTCCACTCGAATCATGGACCTTGTAGCTCCCGTAGGACTAGGACAACGCGGATTGATCGTCGCGCAGCCTAAAGCAGGCAAAACCTTGCTGTTGAAGGAAATCGCCAACAGCATTGCGACCAATCATCCCGAGATCGATTTGTTCGTGCTCCTGATCGACGAGCGTCCGGAGGAAGTCACGGATATGCAACGTTCGGTGAAGGGCGAAGTTATCGCGTCTACGTTCGACGAGGTGCCCGAGAACCATATCAAGGTTGCCGAGCTGGTGTTGGAACGCGCGTTGCGTCTGGTCGAGCACAAGCGAGACGTCGTGATTTTGTTAGATAGCATTACGAGGCTCGCAAGAGCTTACAACTTGGTCGTTCCGCCATCCGGTCGCACGTTGTCCGGAGGTATTGATCCGGCTTCCTTCCATCGTCCGAAGCGCTTCTTCGGTTCCGCGCGCAATATCGAGGAGGGCGGAAGCCTGACGATCTTGGCTACGGCGCTCGTCGAGACGGGATCGCGTATGGACGATATTATTTACGAAGAGTTTAAAGGTACGGGCAACATGGAGCTGCATCTTGACCGCAAGCTATCGGAACGCCGGATTTTCCCCGCGTTGGATATTCGCCGTTCGGGTACTCGCCGGGAAGAATTGCTGCTTGACCAGGAATCGTTGGATAAACTGTGGGCCATCCGCAAGAGCATGAACGATTCGATGGAGTTCGTGGAGGGCTTCCTCAAGAAGCTGGCGAATACGAAGACGAATCAGGAGTTCCTGGATTCCCTAGATACGAGCGGGTTGCCTAGCGCGCCTAGCCCGTCTTCCTCGGGATCCGGCGGAGTACGCCGTCCGACGAGAAGCAGCCCACCTAGATCATGAAGTAAAGGAGGGCTTAACCTATGCATCTAGTATACGCAGACGAGCAAGGCAATGTATTCGACCATCCCGAACTATATGGTATCGCCCGCAGCGGCAACGATTTGGTGGAGCTTCTCGAAGACGAGCTCATTCCGCTGCCGTCCGGAGCGACCTTAGTCGGACTTCCTTATACGCGCCCGGTCGGAATGGATCCGGTCAGCGGGAAAATGCAAGTACTGCCCGGTTCTTATCAAGCCGTCGGAGCGCTGCTGCCGCAAGGCTTCACCCGGTTTTATGTTCCCGGTTATTCCAAGACGGACAAGACTCAGAAGTTTCCCTTGTTCGGCTATACGGCGGTCGTATGGAAGGACGGCGGCTTCTACGTAGCGGCCGGACAGAGCGACGATCCCGAGCCTTGGGACCCGGAGAACTGCGACCGCAACGAGCTGAAGCTCGAGGTCGACCGGCTGCTTGAGACCTATCCGGACAATAAGCTATATAAGCATTTATCCCATTGCGCGTTGGAGTATGAGTGCCTGACGGCTTCCAATACGTTCTTGCAGCGGCTGGAAGGCGCCGTTCCGGTATCCTTCTCGTGCAACGCGGGTTGTTATGGCTGCATCTCGGAGCAACCGGACGATAGCGGCTTCGTCGCGCCGCAAACGCGGCTGAAGTTCAAACCCGACGTCGAAGAGGTCGTCCAGATCATGCTGGAGCATCTGAAAACGCCGCAATCGATCATCAGCTTCGGCCAAGGTTGCGAAGGCGAGCCTTCGACGCAAGCGAAGACGATTATCGAGGCGATCAAGCGCGTGCGCGAGCAAACCTCGATCGGTTACATCAACATCAATACGAACGCGGGCTTGTCCGATCATATGCGGGCGATTACCGACGCGGGTCTCGACTTGATGCGGGTGAGCACGATCAGCGCGCTCGACGAGCATTACGACGCGTACTACAAGCCGCGCGGCTATACGCTGAAGAACGTAGAGAAATCGCTGAAGTACGCGACGGACAAAGGCGTGTACACCTCGATTAACTACTTGGTTTTCCCGGGCGTAACAGACCGGGAAGAAGAGATCGAAGCAATGATCGAGTTCGCGCGCAGAACCGGACTCAAGCTCATTCAGATGCGCAATCTGAACATCGACCCGGATGCGTACCTGTCTCTGATCCCGCCTGCCAAGGGCGAGATCTACGGGATGAAGACGCTGCTGGACATTTATCGGCAGGAGCTTCCGGACGTCGTCATTGGCTCGTACACTCATGTTCCGCCGGTCGCTCGCCAGTGATTGCCGCACTTGAGTCTCGGAAGCAGAAGAGCAAGCCTTGATGACAGCAACGGTGCAAAACATAAAGCAATCGCCCTTTATTTGGCCAAGATGGTCAAGTAAAGGGCGATTGCTGTTTTTACTACAGGTTTAATCTTATTGCTCTGATCATCTCGACAGGAAGCTTCGGCGTTCGGGCGACGCCGCCAAACTCGGTCACGATGATCGGTTGTCCCTCGTAGGGGTAGCCTTCTACCGAACCCATTGCGGGCGGGGGTATTCGGCGCGGGGCAATGCAATAGCTTGCCTGCTCATGGATAATCCTCCAGTACTCGATTACGATGTATAAATCGCGCCTGTTTCTTTCTCGTTGATCCAAACTTGCATCCAGCCGGGGCGCCGGTTATCCCACGAATAGTACGGAATGAACGTGGCGGGGAGACCTTCCGGATCCCGACCCCGTAGCACCGTCACGCCTCCAAGCGTGTCCGGACAATATTCGCAAGCCAGCTGCAGGTCGGGACGCAGAGTGAACGCGTCGTAGGTAAACGACGGGTTGTCCTCCTGCTCCAGACAATAGACGATCGGGCCCCTCTGTACGGCAAAGCGACCTTGGTTCGCTTCCACCTCCGGCCGCGAATGCACCGTGACCACGGCCATCTCCATCGTATACTCGATGCAATCGCCCGTTTCCCAGCACCGGTCCAGCACAAGGTATCCCCGTTCGACCGTCAGTCGTTCCTCTAGAACCGGCTCCCCGTTCAGCTTCAGACGAAAGCTTCGGCACCAGCCGGGAATACGGAGCAGGATGGGAAAAGAATGCGAATGCTCCGGCTTTACTTCGACTCGCACGCCGCCGTCCCATGGATATCCGGTCCGGGTATCCACATCCACGCGGATGCCGTCCGGAAGACGAAAGGCGACTTGGCCGCCGACGAACTGGTTGAGCGCCAGTCCCCGGTCAGTCAACGCGTACGCATATCCGCCGATGGACGGCAGGAAACGGACCAGATTCGTCGGGCAGCAAGACGTATGGAACCATTCCACCCGGTGATGTTCCCCTTGCGAAGCGAGCGGATTGACATAGAAAAACTTGTCGCCGGACAGCGAGATGCCGGACAGCGCGCCGTTGTACATCACGCGCTCCACGATGTCCGCATACTTGGCATCCCCGAACAGCGCGTTCATCCGCTGGTTCCAGAACGCAAGGGCGAGCGCCGCGCACGTCTCGCAATAGGCGCTCTCGTTCGGCAAATCATAATCGTGCGTGAAGCCTTCGTTGTGCTGCGACGGCCCGATCCCTCCGGTGACGTACATGTTGCGTTCCACCGTATGCGCCCACACGTTATGGAGAGCGTCTACATAGGTCGACTCCCCCGTCTCGCGGACAATATCCGCCATTGCCGCGTAGAGGTACATCGCCCTTACCGCATGGCCCGTCACTTTCCGGATTTCCCTGACCGGTACGTCGTCCTGACAATAGGCCGGACCCCAGTCCGGCTTCTCCCAGATCGCTCCGTGTCCGTGGCCGCGACCACGCTCCTCCAGCAGCCATTGCGACAGCTTCAGATAACGTTCTTCGCCGGTCGTCCGGTACAGCTTAACGAGGGCGAGCTCGATCTCTTCGTGGCCCTCCACCCAATGCCGTTTGTCCGGACCGAACAAGTCGCCGTAATGATCCACCAATCGGCAGGCGACGTCCAGCAGCTTTCGCTTGCCCGTCGCCTCGAAGTACGCGACGGCCGCTTCGATCAGGTGGCCGCCGTTGTACATTTCATGCTTTTCCATGTCGGTCCACTTCGACTGCGGCGCTTGCAGCGTGTAATAGGTCGACAGATAGCCGTCCGTTTCCTGCGCCGAAGCGATAAGATCCACGATCCGGTCGATCTCGGCCTCCAGCGCCGGATCGCGGACGGTCATCAGAGAGTAGGCCGCCCCTTCCAACACCTTGTAGACGTCCGAATCGTCGTAGTACATTCCTTTGTGCTCGCCTTCGGCCGATCCGCCCGCCTTGGCGAAGTTTGCGATGCGTCCCGTCGACTCGCACTGATCCAGACAGGCCCGGAGCGTCACGCTGTTCAGCGTTTCGAGCCGCCGCTTCCAAAATCCGTCCGCCAACGCGACCTGATGGAACGGCACAGGCCGCCAGTGCGCCTGCGCCGAGATGTTTGACGTCATATCCAATCCCCCTTGAATCGCTTCGCGATGCTATCCCTTTAACCCCGTCAGGGTAATGCCTTCCAGGAAATATTTTTGACCGATCAGAAACACGACTACGCAAGGCAGCACGACGGCGGCCGACGCGGCCATCAGCAAGTCCCATTGCGAAGTGTAGGATCCCTGAAACATCTGCAGTCCCAGCGCCAACGTAAATTTTTCGCTCGATTTCAAATAGATCAGCGGTCCGAAAAAGTCGTTCCATGCGCCCAGAAACGTAAACAGCGAAACGACGATGACGGCGGACCGGCTAAGCGGGAGAATGATGCGATAATAGATTTGGAAAAAGCCGGCGCCGTCCACGACCGCCGCTTCGTCGAAATCGCGCGGAATCGTCATGTAAAATTGCCGAAGCAGGAACACGTTGAAGATGCCCCCGCCGAAGTAGGCGGGCAAAACAAGCGGAACGTACGTATCGTAGAACCCGAGCGACTTCCATCCGAGGAACGTCGGGATCAAGGTCACGGCACCCGGCAGCATCATGCTCGACAGCAAAATTCCGAACACGAGGTTCCGCCCCTTCCATTGGATGCGCGAGAAACCGAATGCCGCGATCGTGCTGCTGACGACCGTTCCAACGACGCCGAGAACGACGATCACCGCCGTATTGACGAAGAACTTGTCGAACGGCAAAGTCGTGAGCGCACGGGTAAAATTGTCCCATTTGAACGGATGCGGAATCCAGATTGGCGGCATGACGAAAATTTGCGACAAATCCATCAGAGCGCTGCGGACCATCCAGACCAGCGGAATGAGGAACAAGGCCGATATCGCGACGAGAAAAGCGTATCCGACGCTCAGCTTTAATGTGGAGTCTCTCATGAACGTTCGTCCCCCTCGTAATACACCCACGATTTGGCGGTTCGAAAGACGAGCAGGGTGAAGACCAGGATGATGGCGAACATGATCCACGCAAGGGCGGAAGCATACCCCATCTCCGTGTCCCGGAAGGCCGTCCGCCATAAATAGAACAAATAGAAAAGGCTGGCGTTGTTCGGTCCGCCTTGCGTAAGAATATACGCTTCGCTAAACACCTGGAACGAGCCGATCAGAGTCATGACCGTATTGAAAAAGAGAGTCGGGCTGATCATCGGTATCGTGATGTGCAGAAGCTTGTGCCGCCAACCGCCTCCATCCACTTCGATGGCCTCGTAGTATTGGTCCGGAATGCCGCTTAAGCCCGCCAGGAAAATGACGACGGTACCGCCGATTCCCCATAGCGTGGTAATGACGACGGACGGAATGACGGAGCCTTCGGCGTATAGCCATTGACCCGTCGGAAGATGCAGCCAGCTCAGCGCCGTGTTGACGAGCCCCAGATCCGGGTTCAGTAGCCACATCCAGATTATGGAGGTTGCGACTGCCGGCACGATGTTTGGCAAATAGATTATCGTCCGGAAGATCGACCTTCCTTTGACGTTCATGTTCAGCAGCAGCGCGATTGCGAACGAAATCAGAATCGTGACCGGCACCTTCAGGACAACGTAGTAGAAGGTGACGCCCAGCGATTTGGTGAACAGTTCGTCTTTACCCGAGAGCAGAACGGCATAGTGGTCGAAGCCGATGAAATTCGTCCTTGATTTGAACACGTTGTAGTCGGTCAAACTGAGGATGAAGCTCGCGATCATGGGTCCTGCCGTAAATAAGATAAATCCCAGCGTGGCCGGCAGCGTGAATAACAGCCCGTACAGCAGCGCTTTCCGTTCCCTGGAACGGATCGATTTGCCCCGCGCGGGCGCTGGAGTCGAGAGGATGTCTGTTGTCATTTCGGCCCTCCTTGTTCGAAAGCGATGAAGGTGAACGGACGGCGATCATTACGATGGTCGCCGTCTCGTCTCCCTTCCGTTTGCCGCCTATTTCACGTCGCGGCGACCTTTCACTTGCGCTTGCGCTTTCTCCGCGATCGCATCCATCGCTTGCTGCGCGGTCTGCTGTCCGAGCCACACCTTATCCAACGCCGGATTGACGATGTCCATGATCTTGTTGAAGTTTTTGACATAACCGGTCGGAGTCTGATGGCTGTAGCCCAGCATCATGTCGATGACGGCGTCCTGGTAGCCGGGCGTCCGTCCCTTGGAATTCGCCGTCCACTTCTCGATCAGCGAAGGATCCTCATACCAACTCTTTAGCGCAGGCATCCAAAGTCCTTTCTGGTTCAGCTCCAGCGTGCCTTCCGGATCGAGGAGCGCTTTGACGAGCCCCCACGCCTCTTGAGGATGCTTGGTGGATTTGAAGACCGAGAACATGCCGCACACGACCGTCGTGATCGGCGTCTTCATAACCGGCAACGGCGCAACATCGTAGTTGACGTTCGTGTTGCTCAGGTCGAAGTTCGCCCATTGTCCGTCAATGACCATCGCGACTTTCTTGGTTTGCAGTGCGACGTTCGTGCCCGGCACGTTTTTGGATTGCACCGGGGATGGGGCCACGTGATGCACGTTGACCAAATCCGCCACCTTCTGCAACGCTTCCACCGCTTCCGGCTGATTCAGGCCGAACGTCTTGCCGTCCGCGGATAAGAAATCGCCGCCATTGCTAAAGATGAAGTTGGACCAGGGGCCCCACCAACCGTTAGCGCCGTTGACGCCGAACTGCTTGATTTTCTTCGGATTGAAATCGGGATCGGACGCGTTTTTACCGTTTTCGTCAATCGTTAACTTCTTTGCGGCTTCGACGAACTGGTCCCACGTCCAGGCTTCAGCCGCTTTCGCGGATGGCGGCGTAACGCCTGCGTCCTTGAACATGTCGACATTATAGTACAAGGAGAACGTTTCCGGGCCGGGGGCAATGCCGATCAGATTACCGGGCTCGGAATAATAGGAGATGTTCGGAATAAGGCGGTCGGCGCTGAGCTCCGAATCCGAATCGACGAATTGCTGGAGGTTCAGGAACTTGCCTTCCTCGGCCAAGGGGAAGGCGATGGAGCCGGACTCCATCATCGCCACGTCTGGCTCCTGGTTACCCGCAACCATCGTCGTGAGCTTCGTGTCATAGTCGGTCGGGATGTGCTCCAGCTTCACGGTGATGTTCGGATACTTCTGATGGAAACGGTCGATCGCTTTTTGGTATGTCTGTACTTCGCCGGGACTTCCCCACAAGGTCAGCCGGAGCGTAACCGGGTCATTGGACGCCAATTCGTCCGAGCCGCTCGTCTGTGAGGCTTCCGGGCTGCTTGCTCCGGCACCGTCCGATGACGCCGGGTTTTCCGACTTCGACGAACATGCGGGTAGCGCTATTGCCGCCGTCAATAGGAATATCAGAATAAATGCAAACGCTTTCGATGATCTTTTCAAATTCAAGCCCCTCCCGAATTCGCTAGTTTTCGATTCATAGCTGCAGTCTATGATGTCTTCACTATATCAGCCGGTTGTCGTCCGCTAAATCCGATTTTGATTCGATTTGGTGGACTTCCCTTGGGTTTCCGCGGAATCGAGCGGAAGGAGGATCTCCACGATCGTTCCTCCCGCGGCGGAAGGATGAATTTCGACCCCGTATTCCTCGCCGTACTGTAGGCGGATGCGCGATCTTATATTGCCGATGCCGACGGATTTTCTTTTGCCGTCATTGTTGCTCGAAGTGATCGCGCCGCCGATCCCGCGGCCGTTATCCGTAATCGCGAATACGCGGCGATCGTTCTCGATCCGACCGGAAACGACGATGACGCCGCCGTCTTCCATCTGATCGAAGCCGTGCAGAATGGCGTTTTCGACGAATGGCTGGAAAAGGAGG
Source organism: Cohnella endophytica (assembly GCF_003628305.1). GTDB lineage: Bacteria > Bacillota > Bacilli > Paenibacillales > Paenibacillaceae > Cohnella > Cohnella endophytica. Next base: position 274,368 of record NZ_RBZM01000010.1, read on the forward strand.
CGAGGCACCTTATAGGCGTACAAGTCAGGCTGGATCGCATAGCGCACCTCGAACTTGCCTTCAAAACGCATGGACATGATATGAAAATAATTGTTCAACCATTCGATTTCTTCGGACAAGTGGACGAGATCCCAGTCCTTGCTGACCGTATAGTGCAGCATGTTCGACAGGCATACGAGCATTTTGCTCAATTCCTTCTGCTGGTTCTCGATTGCCATCCAGTTCATGACATTTAGCGTGTTGTAGAGGAAATGAGGGTTCATTTGCAGGTTCAAGGCTTGGATCTCGGCCTCCTGCTCTTTCATTTTGATTTCGTAGTTCTCGTTGATCAGCAGTTGAATACGGTTATTCATATTGTTGAACTTGCGGATCAGAATGCCGAATTCATCGTTAGCCGCCGGCTCCACGCGGGTCTGAAAATCGCCTTCCCCGACGAAGCGCATGGCTGCCATCAGTTTCTTGATCGGATCGGTGATGCGACGCAGGACGAAAAACGCCAGCGTGACGGCGACCAAACCGAGCAGAATGGCCGTGGACAAAGTGGAAGTCAGGATCGACGGCACGATCTGATCGACCAAGGCCGTCTCGGGTATGACGACGACGGACAGCCACCCGGTCACCTTGGACCGGTCGAAGCAGACGATTCTGTTTTTCCCGTCCAATCTGAGCTTCTGCGTACCGGTTCCCTCATTCAGCAGCGGACGCACCCAGTCGTCCTCGAACGTGGTTGTCAACTTGCTGGAATCGGAATGGGCCACGATCTTGCCGTTCGGAGCAATGACGAAATACGTAGAGTCGGCGGGAATGCTCCGTTCGAACAGCGAGCGGAACAGATCGGCTTTCAGATTGATCGTCAGCACCGGCCGCTCCACGCCCGGATTCAGTTTCATCATGGTGCTGTTTTCAAGGTGGGAGAAATTGAGCAGTCGGGTCGCCGAAAATAAGTACCGATAATCGTAATAATTGGCTGTCTTCAGCCACGATAGATTAAACATCTCTACAAAGTCGTAGGTGGGGTACCAAACCATTTTGCCGCCCGCCTCCACGGCTTCCCGATAAATGAGGGTTTGCGCTGGTTCGCCTTGCGGCATCGTGCGACTGGAACCGAATGCGTAGTAGGACGTCCAAATTTGATAAGTGTACAAATCCTCTTGCTGCGAGAATTGGCGACTGAGGATCGCGGATATTTTGCGGTCGGCTTGGAGCAATTCGTACTGACTGGTCGGATCGAGACGGTTAAAAATATCGAACAGCTCCTTGTCCGCGAACAAGGTCATGCTGTCGGCCTCGATCTGATTCAGCTTGGTGTCCATGACTTCATTGCTCTTCTTGACGATCTGGTAAACATTCTGCTGCGCCTGCTTCGTCACGACATTTAAGCTCGTCCGGTAGAACAGCGTACCCAGAACGATCAACGGCAGCGCAATCAAGATCAGATTGCTAATTAGCAGCCTGGATCCAAGCTTCATGGCGTCATCCTCCCGAGTCGCTGATGGCGGTAAGCTTCCGGCGTCATCCCGACGTGTTTCTTGAACAGCCGGCAAAAGTACTTCGTATCGCGGTAGCCGCACAATTCGGCGACAGCATATACTTTGAGGACGCTATCGGAATCGCCGAGCAATTCCCTGGCCTTCTTCATCCGCGCCTCCGTCAAATATTCCGAGAAAGAACGGCCGGTATAGCTCTTGAACATCGTGCTGAAATAAGAGGAGTTGAAATAATACCGTTCGGCGACGACTTCAAGCGTCAGTTCCTCCATATAGCGCTCTTGAATCAAGCGGACGCACGACTCCATGGCGTATTCGCTACGACCTCGCTTCGTTGACTGCAATGCGTGCGACAAATCAAGAAGCCGCGCTTCCATAACGGACAGAACGGCGAAATACGTTTCGCACGCGGGTATTTCCGTCCAGGCGGCGTCCGTCAGCCGGGCGGCGGTATCCCGGTCCAGCAACTCCCGGCAGCGGCTCTTGAGCTTCATGACGGTAAGTGAAGCGCTTTCCAAAATGCGTGCCGGATCCGTCCATCCATCGCCTGCCTGCTTGTCGAAAGCCGTGCGGCAATTTTCGATCGCCCGGTCGGATTGCCCGCCGCGGACGGCTTCGAACAACGCCTCCGCGTCCAATTCCAGCGTTTCGTTCGACGTCGAGATTCGTTCGTCTTGAAACACGATCCCGTTCCATCGGTCATAGAACGTTAGGCGCAGTGCCGAATGCGCGGACCGATAGGAGTCCGGACCTTGCGCAAGCAGATCATTGCAAAACCCTCCGATGCCATGAATCAGCTTCCCGCCCTCATAACGCGAGCTGTCCGCCATCCCCTCGAGCAGCCGGCGAATTTCCCGGCGATTTGCCAGTGCCAGCTCCGAACCGCTCACCACAGTAACGGCGCGAAGCTTTTCCTCTCCGGCTTCGATCAGGTATGCCCGGGCCGATCCGAACGGCTCCCATGCCCGCTCCAGATCGCCGCGCAGCGCCTCGCCTTGTACCGCATGCCTTCCGTCGTCCGCGCATGCGCATTCCGTGTATGCGACCAAGCCGGTTCCCGCGGCGATTCCCGCCTTTTCCAACGCGTCGCACTGCGGCGGATCAAGACGGCCGTTCAGCCAGGCCAGCACGGGCAATTCCTTCTTCGCGCCGCCGTGTTCGGCTTGTCCGTCATTCATATGAGCTTCAATTCGGAGCAGGATCGTCTCCACCTTCTCCGTGTCCACGGGCTTCAGCAAATAATCGAAAGCCCCGTGCCGGAGGGCGGTTTGCGCGTATTCGAACAAATTGTAGGCGGATAAAAAAACGACCTTCGGACGAACCTTTAGGTCGTGTAGCTTCTCCAGAAACGCGAGTCCGTCCATCTTGGGCATGCGGATATCGGTAAATACGATCTCGGGCAACTCCGATTGAACGGTTGCGAGCGCCTCAAGGCCGTTATTGGCTGTCAGTACCTCATAGTCCGGTCTGAGAGATCGGATTAAGCTCAACATGCCTCGCCGATGCCTGGCTTCGTCGTCTACCACCAATATTTTCATGCTCTCCCAGCCTTTCTGCCGATGTAGCTTCATTATAAGGAAAAAACCGACAATACCCTAGTCACAATCATTGGATTTAGTGGATTCTGATTGGAATCTCCCGCGGCAAACGGAACGATCGTAACTAAACGGCTAAATGGACGGGCTTTAGTTTGGATGTTGTCATTGAGGGTCCGCCGTGCTATAATCTTTTCACGTGTCAATTACTCTGGATCCGCATGAGGTTCAGGGCAGAAAGAGGTGAACCCTTTGAAACCATCCATTCATCCGCAATACAATGTGATTACGGCATCTTGCGCATGCGGAAACACTTTCGAAACAGGTTCGATCAAATCGAATCTTAAAGTAGAGATCTGTTCGGCTTGCCACCCGTTCTACACAGGTAAACAAAAGTTTATCGATGCAGGCGGTCGCGTAGACAAGTTCAAAAAGAAATACGGAATTTAATCGAATTGCCGTATAGAGATAAGCCTCCCTTGAAATCCTACCGGATAAAAGGGAGGTTTTTTTCATGCTCAAGCAAGGGATTAGGATGCTGTTAACGGCAATGCTGGTTAGCGTGTTGCTTACATCGGCAGGCTGTGGCAAAAATAATACCGGCAACAACGCGGAGGGGCTAAGCGCCAAAAGCTATAAGAACGACGGTTATCTCGGTATGACGAACGCCCATCCGCAACTGCCCGGTCATCACGTCGTAACGAATTACTCGAGGGATAACGTCACGATGACGCAGGCGATCCAGAACCTGCGCGGAGTCGCGGGTTCCACCGTTACGTTTAACGGCGCGGATGCTTACGTAACGATCAAACGGAAGGCGGGAATGCTGGCGAGGGAAGTTCCTACGATGGAGCAGCAAGCCGCTACCGTTCTTCGGTTTAACTATCCGCGTTACACGATTCACGTTACGTCGATCAAATAGGACCGCGGTTAATAAGACTTGGGAGGGAACTTCTTCCGTCAGTTGCACTTCCCGCCGCAATTCGCTATACTTAGCTTTGCCGTGCTAGACGGGGAGGTAGCGGTGCCCTGTAACTCGCAATCCGCTCCAGCGAGGTTGAATTCCTGTTTTAGGTTTTGCGATGCAGGTTCCGGTAAGTTTCGTGCCGTGTTGACGGCAGAGTCCTCCGCAAGGGACGGCCATGAACCCGGTCAGGTCCGGAAGGAAGCAGCCATAAGTGGTTTAGTTCTTGTGCTGGAGGGTTGCTCGGCCCGAGCGACACACTCTTATACGGCTGGATCGCAATTATCGAGATCAGGTGCACGGTTCTCAAATGCGAATAAACGAAGCATCTTGGCTTTCATGCCATGATGCTTCTTTTTGTTATGCGCCCATTTCTTTCAGGTACTTTCAGAAAATACTTCTCGCGGCTTAGGCCTAAAGGAGGGAATTACCCCAATATACCGAATATTTACATTTGGGCTGGCTTCGTTGACCGGAGGTGAGACGTATGAAAGACGATCCGGCCATGCTCGCAGACAACGATTCCGTACAACTGAAGCGCAACGACCTTGACTCTTATATCCGGCAATTCGCGAATCGTTTTCTGACGTTGGAGAGCATCGGCGTACTGTTAATAAATTCGGATTTCCGTATCGTCGAAGCGAGCGATATGATTTGCGCCGTATTCGGCTGCGAACGCTCGGACGTAATCGATCAACCGGTGGAAGCCTGGATGAGCTTCGTTGACATGCAACAACGGCCGTTTGACCGAAGTTTGATCGAGGGCGCGTCGTTCCGTAACCGAGAGCTAAATTGGACGAGGGATAAGATTAGCATCAAATTAATGCTGGATGGAGAAACGCTGCAAGAAGACGGCCTGATAACGGGGGCATTCGTGCTCTTCCGGGACGTGTCTCATTTGCTGAATCTGGAGGAGCAGATTAGACGCTCCGATCGGCTGAAGACGATCGGGCAGATCGCTGCGGGGACGGCCCATGAGATTCGCAATCCGTTAACGGCGATCAAGGGGTTCATGCAATTGCTGAACAGGACGCTGGCCGATCGGGAGATGGTCAAAGAAAGGGAGTTCGTAGGCATCGTCCTGACGGAATTGGAGCGGGTGAACGATCTCGTCAGCGATTTTCTGCTGCTAAGCAAGCCTAAGGAAGCGAAACGGGCTTCCATGCGCGTAGGGAAAGTGCTGCAGGAAATACTCCCGATGATCCGGAACGAGGCGCTTCTTCATAGCGTAACCGTGATCTATCGCCCAAAGCCGGAGCTGCCCCCGATACTGGCAGACAAGGAATTGCTGAAACAAGTATTTTTGAATCTTGGCAAAAACGCGATCGAAGCTATGGGCGAAGGAGGGACATTAATAATTCGCGAGAATCATTATCCGTACGAATCCGATAAAATCGCGATCGAGATTCAAGATACGGGGCCGGGAATTCCGCCGGATTTCCTGGACAAAGTGTTTGACCCTTTCTTCACGACGAAGCCGCAAGGAACCGGACTGGGACTATCCGTGTGCCAGCGGATCGTTCATGACTTAGGCGGCAGCATCGAGGTGTTATCGAGCGAAGAGGGCACGAAATTTATCGTGTGGATTCCTTACGACGGGGGAGAACGCGGGGATTAATATACATACTGCCGGTGGAGCGCGGTCTCCCTATGTTGTATAATGAATGAAACGGTAAGCTGACGGGAGCGACAAGCAATGGCACATCTTGCTTTGTACCGAGCCTGGCGTCCCCAGACGTTCAAGGACATGGTCGGGCAACAACATATCGTACAAACTTTGCAGAACGCGATCCGCGAGGATCGGTTATCCCATGCTTACTTGTTCAGCGGGCCTCGGGGAACGGGAAAGACGAGCGCGGCGAAAATATTGGCCAAAGCGGTCAACTGCGAACACGGCCCCTCCACCGAGCCTTGCAATGAGTGCTCTCAATGTCAGCGGATTACGAGCGGTTCCGTCATGGACGTCGTCGAGATCGATGCGGCCTCGAACCGCGGGGTCGAAGAAATCCGCGATATTCGGGATAAAGTGAAATATTCGCCGACGGAAGTGCGGCGTAAGGTGTATATTATCGACGAAGTGCACATGCTGACGACGGAAGCCTTTAATGCACTTCTCAAAACATTGGAGGAGCCGCCCGGCCACGTCATGTTCGTGCTTGCGACGACGGAGCCGCACAAGCTGCCGCCAACGATCATTTCCCGTTGTCAGCGTTTCGACTTCAGGCGCGTTTCATTGGAAGAGCAATCGAGCCGGCTTCGGGAAATTTGCTCGGTGGAGAAGATCGGGGCGGAAGAGGAAGCGATTCGTTATATCGCCCGGTTATCCGACGGGGGAATGCGCGATGCGCTAAGCCTGTTGGACCAGATCTCTTCCTTTACGGGCGGGCAAGTAACGTTGGCGCATGCGGTCGAGGCGACGGGAGGCTTGCCTTCCGAGCAATTCTCGAGGCTTGCGATCGCGGTTCGCGACCGCGATGCTTCCAAGGTGTTGCTGGAGATCGACGAGATGATGCGTGCGGGCAAGAGCGCGGATAAGAGTCTGGAGCAGCTCATGCATTACTTCAGGGACCTGTTGCTGGCGCAATTGGCGCCGGATGCCGGAGACTCTTCGGGTCGTATCGCCAATCCAGCGGAACTGAAGGAAATGTCGAGTGGATTTTCTCGCGAGCGGTTATTTGCTATTATTGACTTGCTCAATCGTTATCAGGGCGAGATGAAGTACGCGGCCCATCCGCAGACGATGTTCGAGATCGCCTTGCTTAAGCTGTGCTCGGACGAACCGATTGCTTCGTCGGGCGCCGGGGAGGCTAACGCTGCCGGCGGCGGAGTCGGGCGCGTAGAGCTGGGTCAACTCAAGCAGCAGATCGCGGCGCTGGAGAGCAAGCTCGGTTCTTTGCTTGCCGGCGGTGGCGGCAATCACGCTTCGGGCGGTTCTTCGCCATCAAGCTCGAGCGGCAGTTCTAGGGCGAGCTCAGTCGGCGGCGGTAGCGGGTCCGGCGCATCGCGTCCGGCGCAAGTCTCGCGCGCGAAGCTGAATGCTTTCGTGGAGGCGCATGCCGGCTCGGGGCCATCGATCGCGAAATGGCCGCAAATTCTCCAGAGAGTCAAGGAGGAACGGGTAACCGTTCATGCGTGGCTGACCGACGGAGAACCGGTTGCATATGCGGACGGTGCGATGGCGGTCGCGTTCAAGAATACGATTCACCGCGAGACGACCGAGAGACCCGCGAACAAAGGCGTTATCGAAGGGGTTCTAAGTTCTATTTACGGTCAACCGACCCAGTTGGTCACCCTGATGCAGAAGGAATGGCAAGAAGCGGTTGCGGAAAGCTCCGGTCAACCGAAAGCCGATCGCGCGGGAGAGGAACTGCAGCTCATCCCGGACGACGAATCGGGAGAGAAGGCCGAGCCGCTAATCGACGAAGCCGTCCGATTGTTCGGGGAACAATTGGTCACGATTAAAGACGACTAACTTAGGTTGGTCGGCCGCATGGCATACCACTATATTCTAGGAGGCTATCCTCAATGAACAACATGAACCAAATGATGAAGCAAGTGAAGAAGATGCAAGAGCAAATGATGAAAGCTCAAGAAGAGCTGGGAACCAAGACGATCGAAGGCACGGCGGGCGGCGGAGTCGTAACCGTGTCCATCAACGGCCACAAGAAACTTCTCGATATTAAGATCAAGCCGGAAGCCGTCGATCCTGAAGACGTGGAAATGTTGCAAGACCTCGTTCTTACGGCCGTTAACGACGCGTTGTCGAAAGCGGATGAACTCGCTAACCAAGACATGAGCAAATACACCGGCGGAATGAAAATCCCAGGATTATTCTAAACCCCCGCAAACGATAAATAGAGGAGACTGGAGCCCTTGTTTTATCCAGAACCGATTGCCAAGCTGATCGACTCCTTCTCCCGCCTTCCGGGCATCGGGCCGAAGACGGCCGCCAGGCTCGCTTTTTACGTGTTGCGAATGAAGGAAGAAGACGTGATCGATTTCGCGAAGGCGTTGGTTAACGTCAAGAGGAATCTCACCTATTGCTCCATTTGCTGCAATATTACCGATACGGACCCTTGCCGGATTTGTTCGGATAAGTCCAGGGACGTATCGGTCATCTGCGTCGTCCAGGAGCCGAAGGACTTGGTGGCGATGGAGAGGACCCGCGAATTCAACGGCCATTACCATGTGCTGAACGGCGCGATCTCTCCGATGGACGGCCTCGGACCCGATGACATCCGGATCGCCGAATTGGTGCGCAGACTGGGCGATGATACCGTGCAAGAGCTCATCTTGGCTACGAACCCCAACATTGAGGGAGAAGCTACCGCGATGTACCTTTCCCGTCTCGTGAAGCCGTTCGGCATTAAAGTGACTCGCATCGCTCATGGACTTCCGGTCGGAGGAGATTTGGAGTACGCGGACGAAGTGACGATTTCCAAAGCCTTAGAAGGCCGGAGAGAGCTTTATTAGCGGTATGGCGGAATTGGCGGTAATAACGAACTTATACAATGAGGCGCCCCTGGGCGTCTTTTTTTCGTAGTTGAGTCAGGTTGGAGTTCTAATCGATTCGTCCCGTGTATACATATAGTAATGGGTTGTCCCAATGGGCTGCCCCTTGCGAGACGCGGGAGGGATCGTCGTGGTCTGGAATAAGAAACGGGAATCGGCGCCGGTACAGTCGATCGAACAACAAAGGCTGGTTGCGGATATTCGCAAAGCGGAGCATGAACGGAGCGTCGCGGAGTGGAGGTTCCATTACGCGCTCGGCGAAGATCAAGTGGATTATGCGATCTATTGTCTCGAAGCAGCGGAGAAAAAGCTTAGCATGCTTCATAAACAAGCGAAGTGGCATTGGAACAATGTCTCCGTTATCAAGGAAAGCGAGGGGGCGGGATGAAAACGTTCTGGCTCGCGCTGTTAGTCGTATCGGGCGTATCGCTGGGTTACGTGCTTATTAGACGGAAAGCCCCCAAAGGTTGGTTGATGCGCTTTGGATTGCATCTGGTCATGGCGGCGTTGGCGTTATATGCGCTGAACTTCTCCGGTTGGGTGAACGGGTGGTATGTCCCTCTAAATCCCTTCACGATCGGGACTGTCGCGGTGCTGGGCGTTCCGGGAGTCGGTCTGGTGCTAGGCTTGCAATGGGCGTTACTTGTATGAAGGAACCTGCGGGAGCGGGTTCTTTGTTCGTTGCATGCTTGGCCGAATGTAGGGAAGACTTTAAGGAGTGAAAAAAGTTTACGAAAATGGTTGACGGGCACTTGGCGGACGTGATATATTATTTCTCGCGCCTGATGGACACATCGGTCGGCTCGAGAGAAAGAAGTTAACTGGTAGAAATTACTTGTTGCAATCGAGGTAGGCGCTGTGATATATTAATCAAGTCGCCGTTAGCGCGGACGACGAAAAACGAAACACAAATTGTTCTTTGAAAACTGAACATTGAGCGTAAGAAACAAACAATCGTCGAGGTCGACTTTCGAGTCGGCGGAGACAAACCAGCAATACAGATTGAGCCTCAAAGGCTCTTTAATAAGAAGCTTCGGCTTCACTATTATGGAGAGTTTGATCCTGGCTCAGGACGAACGCTGGCGGCGTGCCTAATACATGCAAGTCGAACGAATCTAGAAGTTAGCTTGCTAACTTCTAGGTTAGTGGCGGACGGGTGA
>NZ_RBZM01000011.1 GCF_003628305.1 Cohnella endophytica
CTTCTTATTAAAGAGCCTTTGAGGCTCAATCTGTATTGCTGGTTTGTCTCCGCCGACTCGAAAGTCGACCTCGACGATTGTTTGTTTCTTACGCTCAATGTTCAGTTTTCAAAGAACAATTTGTGTTGCTAGTTTGTATCGTTTGTTTCGTTATTTCGTTGTCGTCTTGAGGCGACTTAAAGAATATATCACAGACTGCTAGGCGAATGCAACCCTTTTTTCACATGGAATTTTAATACAGTTAATCATCTCTTCTAAGCCCTTTAATCGTTACGCTTGAAGTGGCCTATTCGAATGACTCCGCGCACCAGAGATTGCCGAACTACCGGCACCCTACATATCCGCCATACCTCCTTCCTCATCGATTATCCGAATGAACCTACATATGTAAGATCAAGATCGCTCTAATGAAGAAAGGCATATCGGGAAACGCATTAGAAAAAGATGAATCTATCCATTGTTATTTGATGCGTTATGAATTACATTAAATACAAGTAAACTCATCAACATTAGGGGTGAACACTCATGCACGAGGTGCCCATGCGTTATGTGAAAGCGAATCAGATCGGAATCGTTCTTTTCGTTATCCTTTCTTTTTTGATTCAACCCTGGTTGTTGGCAGCCCTATGGATTATTCAGGTCGCGGGATTGTTATCCGAAGGAAAGCTTAACTTGTTCGTCCTCCTAGCTAAACGAGTATTGAGAGGTCCCGGACAAGAAACGCAAGCGGTGGAACTTCAGCGTTTCAACAATACGTTAGCCATCCTCTTTCTCACGTTATCGCTTCTATCGTTCGCTTTCGGTTGGCAGATCGTCGGTTACGCCTTCGCAGCCCTGATGTTGCTTGCGGCAAGCGCGGCATTGCTCGGCTATTGCATCGGTTGCACGGTCTACTTCTGGTTCAAGCAAATTCGGGCCGGCAGAAGGTTCCGCAGAACTTAAGCGCACATAACGGGAAGAAGCATCTCCGGCTCACCGGAGATGCTTCTTTTTTGCTTTCATCATCGTAGATCAAGTTGACCGCGAATTAACGAATACCCGAGAGACTGACTTTTCCAAAAAAACCGTTCGACGAACCCACATACAAGTCGCCGCCCAAAACGGTCAAACTACCATATACTTGATCGCTTGGCGTAACTTCATGATACCCGACCCTAACATCGAGAAGACGAGAGTCAATGCTTCCGTTTGTTTTACTTACCGTATAGACATCGGCAACCTCTTCAACAAGCAGCTTACCGCCGAACGGCCTCAACATCCCGAACGCGGGGACCGCCGTTTGCCATATCACCTTGCCAGCCGATATATTGGCTGCTGCGGGCTTTCCGTCCAAGCGGAAGTAAATTCTTCTTCCCTCGACAATCCCCCGATCCGCTTTCCCTTTAACCGCCCATAAAGTTTTGCCGGTTCTCGCGTCGATCAAGGCGCTAGTGATATCCTTGCTATCATACAAAGCCACACCGTCATTCGATTGCTGCTTGAACAAATAGCGCTCGTCGATTCCGTCATAGTGGGTGCCATCGTCGAAAAGTATCGGTAAGGCAAGCTTCGTTTTGCCTGTCACGGCATCCGTCAGAATAAGAGAATCGACCGATTTCGTCCAATAACCGACCGGTTGGCCGTTGGGGAATCGACGATCCACGGTAAGATGAGGGTCCCACTCGTTTACCGCTAACCTTTCTTCGGTCTTCCACTTCGGCTTGCCGTCAAGCGGATTGAGCGCCGTAAGCTTGGCATCCGCAAGCAATTGGGTGCCCGTCTGGAGAAGCAAGTATGGCCGGTCGCCATTTTGAGTAATTAAATTACCCTCGCCTTGGTAACTCTTGCTCCATAACAACCGTCCTGTACGAATGTCGCGCGCCTCGATATGCGTCGTTTTTCGCCCCTCGTCCCCTGTAACGTACGAAATTGCGACAACCTTGTCCGCCGCGGCATATCCGTACTCCCAGATCCCGCCTTCAACTCTGAAAGTCTTCTCCCATTTCGAATTTCCCGTCTTCGTATCGATCGCGAGCAAACGATGTTTGGAATACGCAGGACCGCTCTCCAACTGCTTATAGAAGACAATCGTCTCGCTCTCCTCAGAATAAGCGTAAAGATGAATCTCGTGTCCAAAATCGTATTTCCACAGCCTTTTACCTGTATTTCGATCCAAACCGTACAGATGAGAAGCCTCATGCATGCCGCTAAATCCATTGTCTTCCCCTGCGACTAGCAAAGTACTCCCGATCGTTCCCACCAAGTAATTGTAGGGAAGCTCCGTTCGAACGCGCCATTTAAAATCTATGGAACGGGATGTCACCAGAGGTTTGCCTTTCTCCAGCTCCCCTGCCTTATGAAATCGCGTCGGCTCCTCCGTCGAATAAGTCTGATCGATACCGAACCCGTCCGGAATTGTCTCATCCCTATATCGGTAAGCTAACAACTCCCCCTTGTCCGACCAGGTTATCGTAAGCTCCGTCGACTTTTTTTCGTATCGCCATATTTTCAGCGTCTTAAGCTTGCCGGGTTCCGCGATGTTGTCCGACGTTTCTAGAAAATCCGGCTTGCCGAAAACCTGCTCCGCTCGTTTCTGCGTCAGACCGAACCGAAGCTCCGAACGAACCGCCGATGCGATAATTTGCGGAGTCGCGATTGAATCGTCGTACAATGAAGATACCTTCCCGTTTTCCTCTACTTGATTTTTATTCACCCACACCAAACCTAGATTAGGCCGACCCGCGCGATCGGGAACGGCTATTCCGTACCAATCGCCGTAGCTGCGCAAAGCGTATACTCTCTCGCCGGCTTCTAACTTGATTGCATCATCGACGGCCGCGGGATACCATTTAGCGCCGTTAACTTCTTTTATCGAAAGCCCCGTCGGCGGAATGTCTTGAGCTTGCGGCGCTTCTTGGGTGAAATACCACGTCGGCACCCAAGCCGTCACTCCGTCATCGTTCACTTCGACGAATTCCTTTGTTAGTGCCGTAATGGTCACTTCTCTTCGAGGATCGGCCATGTAGCCGAAAGACGGCTGAGCCGAGCCGATTAAATCGTACCCAAGCGCGTACTTCTTCGTTTTGATTTTCTGCCCGACGCGAATACCGTATTTGGACGCAAGCTTATTGTCTTCCGACGAGGACGGAGTTCGAATCGCTCCGACCGCGGGTATATAACTTCTCTTGTAGCCTTGGGCATCCCGATCATAGGAAACGGCATACGAAAGGGATCCGGATGGAGACCAGTACAGCCGGAGGCTCGCGTCCTTCGCGGTGTCGGAATAGGTCCACGTATCCATCGGCACCCATTCGGCGTTCCAATAGAGAGATGACGTTTCCGTCTCGTAGACATCTCCGAATGCTTTTCTTGCATCCTCGGCCGACATCGCCAACGACAATTCAGCCTTGATCGTGTCGTAGCTTATTCCCGCAAACTTATTCGACGATTGAGAAGGTGACGAGGCAGTTGTTATCGGTAGAGCGATTTCCTTAAGCTCCAAGTTAGTCGGAGCGGAGGGTTCGGCGGATGAGCTTGAAGCATCCTTATTCGGCGCATTCGTGCAGCCTGCAAATAAGACGGTCAGAAGCAGCATAAAGAGGTAACGCCAGACGGGCTTGTTCATTTGATTTCCCCCATCGATTTGCATTGTACTGATTAGACGAGGATAGCAGGAAATAGTTTCAATATTCTTCCAAGTTATTAAGCGTGCGACTCCTCATGGATCTGGTTATCCGAAAGGATATATAAAAGTATAATTATATGAGAATTTAACGATAAAAATAGTAAGGAAGCGCCAAATGGCGCGGGGTGAGCGTGGCGGGTGAGGGCGTTTGGAGGATGGGATGAAAAAAGGGCGAATCCGTATTGGATTCGCCCCTAGAGAGGGTTTAGTTCGATTCGCCGAGCAGACGAAGCAGTTCGTTCTCGTCTTCCAACACGGGAACGCCCAAATCCCGCGCTTTGGTCAGCTTGCTGCCCGCGCTTTCGCCGGCAATGACCAGATCGGTTTTCTTAGATACGCTGCCCGACACCTTGGCTCCGAGCGCTTCCAGCTTGCGAGCGGCTTCATCGCGGGACATGAGGGAGAGCGTGCCCGTGAGGACGACGGTTTTGCCGAATAGCGGATGGCTCGCATCCGCCGCCGCGGCTGCGGGAGCAGAAGCTTGCGGCGCTACGCCGTATTCGCGCATCCGGGCGATTCCGGCTTGAGCCAGCGGATCCCGGAAATAGCCGAAGATGCTCTCTGCGACGATGCCGCCTACGTCCGGCAAGCCGATCAGCTCATCGGCTCCCGCGGCCATCAGTCGATCCAAGTCGCCGAAATGGTCCGCGAGCATTTTCGTCGTCGCTTTGCCGGTGTTCGGAATGCCGAGCGCATTCAGGAACGAGGCAAGAGGCCTCGTCTTCGATTTCTCAAGCGCCGCCAACAGGTTCGTCGCCTTCTTCTCTCCGAAGCGCTGCAGCTTCACGAGATCGTCGAAGTTAAGGGCATATAAGTCCGCAGGCTCGCGAACGCCTAACTCGTCGTACAATTGCTCGGCGGTCTTACCGCTGAACGTCTCGATGTCCATGCAATCGCGGGATGCGAAATGGGTGATCCGTCCGATGATCTGCGGCTTGCAACCAAGACGATTGTTGCAGAACAAATGCGCGCCTCTCATTTCGAGAGGAGATCCGCAGCCCGGGCATTCGGTCGGCACTTCGATCGTACCGCCCTCCTCGTCGTCCGCCTTGCCTAGAATTTCGGGAATGACGTCATTCGAGCGTCGAATGAACACCCGCGTGCCTAGCGCATGGGACAGATTTTTACGTTCGATGTCCCCGATGTTGTTCAGCGTGCAATTCTGCACGGTAACACCCGCTAGATCTACGGCTTCTACTCGCGCGAGCGGAGTGACTTTGCCCGTTCTACCTAGCTCCCAAGAGACGGACTCGAGCACCGTCGTCGTTTCTTCCGCCTCGAACTTGAATGCCACTGCCCAACGCGGAAATTTGTCCGTGTAACCCAACGCTTCCCTCGTTCTCATATCGGTTAGTTTAATAACCGCTCCGTCGATTAAGTAATCGAGTTGGCCGCGGCGTTCGACGATCGCTTCCAGCTCGGCTGTCAATTCTTCTATGGACGAGAAATATGCGGTATATGGATTGACCGGGAATTTATTTTCCCGCAGGAAAGCCATCATCTCGCGATGATTAGCGAAGCTGACGCCTTCCGCGTAACCGACGTTATAGAAAAAAGCATCCAAACGCCGCGAAGCCGTAATCCGCGGATCGAGATTGCGAAGCGCCCCTGCCGCCCCGTTACGGGCATTCTTCAGCGGCTCGGCGGCCGTCTTGTTGTACTCTTCGAGAACGGACAGACGCATGAAGCCTTCCCCTTGCACTTCAATCGTTCCGCCTGCGAACCCGATCGTTAGAGGAACGGTTCTAATCGTACGAAGCTGGGCAAGAATGCCTTCCCCGACTTCCCCGTTGCCCCGCGTCGAACCCTGCGCCAATTCTCCGTCCCGATAAGTTAAGTTCAGGGACAAACCGTCGAACTTCAGTTCTACGACGTATTCCGGAGCAGGCAAAGGCTTATCCGGGTTTTTGGCATTGTAATCGGCGATTAGCCGATTCGCCCGGGCAGCCCAAGCCGCCAAGTCCTCGATATTCTGAGCCTTGTCCAAGCTCCATAACCTCGACAGATGGCGATGGGGTTCGAAGCCTTTCAGAATTTCCCCGCCGACCCTGCGAGTCGGGGAATCCGGAAGTATCGTCCCGCTTTCTCCCTCCAATCTCGTCAATTCGTCGTAGAGTACATCGTATTCTTTATCGCTGATCGTTGGATTATCTTCCGTATAGTATCGATGGCTATGCGCGTTAAGCTCAGCGACGAGCTCCCGCATCCGCTCCGCGATTCCGGTTTGCGCCATTCTTGTTTTGACCTCGTTTCGGATTGAAAATAACAGGCTTTTTCATTAGTCTATTTCAGCGTAGGAAGCGTGTCAAATCAAGCTTTCATCACGGGAATACGTGCCGTTTTGCTGTTTCACGTTCATATCCTCCGGTTTAATGGTTGATAGTCGCACAACCTAGGAGGTGAGAGAGATGGACAAGCAACGTTACTACGTCTCCGTCTCTGCATGCATGATCGGAACGGAGCCTTCGTTAACCGACCAGTTGACCATTCTCGCAACGAAAGAAGAAAGAGACCAGTTGCTAAGGCTACTCGAAAAGGAACAAAAGAGGACGGAGGAAACTTATCTTCGCGCCCAAATCCCCTATAAATCCGCAGACCGGGACAAAGCGACTCGTAAATACAACGACGCCCTCATCGATATTTATCGATTCATCTATCGAGTCGGGACGATCGAGACGCGCAGACATATCGAATATATGGATATTCTAGAAGAGCTCCGAACG
The DNA here is from genome assembly GCF_003628305.1 of Cohnella endophytica. GTDB lineage: Bacteria > Bacillota > Bacilli > Paenibacillales > Paenibacillaceae > Cohnella > Cohnella endophytica. The sequence continues at coordinate 6,388 of NZ_RBZM01000011.1, forward strand.
CCCGATTATAGACAAAAAGGATACGGACACGAAGGTACCGACAGCTTGGGCACGCGTTAAAATGCGACAAGACGGCCACCGGGGCCGTCTTGTCGTATTCTCAAGGGAGAAAAGTTTGCTTCACGGTTCCTTTGCCCTCGGCGACTTCGATCTCGGCATATGCTCCGTTAACGAACGTCATTTGGGGAGGGACATGCCCGCAATCGATATCGTACACGATCGGGATTCGCAGCTCTTCCGATAGCTCCTCATAGACATCTTCCACGGTGTAGCCATCGACCGGCCGATTGGCTGAACTTCTTCCGAACAGAATACCCGAACAATCGTCGAACCATCCCGCCAATTTCATCTGTACGAGCGACCTTCGCAAATCGACGGTCGATATTTCGCAATTTTCCAACACCCATACGATAGGTTCGTCATGAGCGAATTGCCGTCTGAAACGTTGAACGTCTCCATACGGAGTTCCGATCAAGTGACGAACGACATCGATGCAACCGGCAAGCACTCGCCCCTGCATCGTGACCGCCCGGTTCCCGACCACGCGCCACTCGGTCGGTTCCTGCAAATGGAACACGCAAGGAGACGGAGTATCATGCGTCCACTCCTTCTGGTAGAGAGGCGACGAATACTGCGTTACGGACTCCCCTTGTCGCGTGGACAAGGCGGCCTGCCACTTCGCGGACGTTTCGTCGGAATAATCCCCTCTAAGATCGATAAGATTCGTTCCGTGAGCGGTCGCTATTCCGGTCGTTAACGTCACGGCCAGCAAGAGTACGCTCAAATCCGAATACCCTAATATCCACTTAGGCCGGATATCCTCGAATCGGACATTTTCCAGCATCTCGATGAGGAGTTCGCCTCCCCAAGGGGGAAAGATCAACCCGATCCGGTCGTCGGCCATCATCTCGTTAAATTCGTTGGCGCGAGTGCTTGCCGGAGCCGACTTCGCCTTATGTTGCGTCCAGACCGTAGGCCCAACCGTTAAGGAGAAACCTTTCTCCTCCATCCGACGGATCGCGAGTTTCATCATATCATGCAATTCGGGGCTCACGCCCGATGAAGGAGCCGTTACGCCGATGTTCGCGCTTTTATCCCAGGTAGGATAGATCATATCTTCGTGACCGGAGCGAATGCCGCAAGCAGTCTCTTGACGCCGGTCGGCGCAGGGAAGGCGATCTGCAGTTCCGCGTCGTTGCCCGTGCCTTTAACCGCAACGACGGTGCCGATTCCCCATTTCGCATGTTGTACTTTATCGCCGGCCGCGATCGCCATGCCGTCGCCGACGGGCTTAGCCGCCGAAGGCGTTGGCGATGAGGTTATCTTCGCACCGCCGTTCATGGGCACTACCGTAGGTCGTGCGCCGAAACCGGATGGCGTATTGCCTCCGGATGGAGAATAAGAACGGGAGCCAAAGCCTCCGCCGGTTCCCGGGCGGGAACCGTATCCGCCGAAGGAGCCCGATCGTCCGCCACCGGCCGGCGCGAATCCTTCTTTCAGCTCGCTCGGAATTTCTTCCAAGAAACGCGAAGGAGGATTAGAGCCCGTTCTTCCGTAGAGCAGTCTGGAACGGGCATTCGTGAGGTACAGCTTCTTCTCCGCTCTCGTGATGCCTACGTATGCGAGCCTGCGTTCCTCTTCCAGTTCGTCTTGTTCTTGAAGCGAGCGACTGCTCGGGAAAATCCCTTCCTCCATCCCGACGATAAACACGACGGGAAACTCCAAGCCCTTCGCGCTATGCATCGTCATCAGGATGACCGCGTCCCCGGCATCCTCGTCGTCATCATCCATCGAATCGATATCGGCGACAAGCGCGAGCTCGGTCAGGAAGGAGACGAGCGATTTATCGTCGTTGCGTTTCTCGAACTCTTGCGTAACCGAGAGGAACTCCTCGATATTTTCAAGGCGGGATTTGGATTCAAGCGTGTTTTCTTGTTGCAGCTCCAGCCGATATTCCGTCAATTCTAGCAGCTTCTCGGTCAGCTCCGTCACGGACAAATATTCGACCATCGAGCTTAGATTGTTAATGGTCTCACGGAATCCGGATAGCGCGGCTTTCGCGCGAGACTGAATATCCAGATGGTACAGCCCGTCGCCGAGCAAACCGTCGCCTTCGTTCAAGAAACGCAGGATGGACACGCCTTTGCGAGTCGCCTCGTCTTGGACTCTGGACATCGAAGTATCGCCCAATCCCCGCTTCGGCACGTTCACGATCCGCAGCAAGCTGTTATCGTCGTCCGGGTTAGAGATAAGTCGCAAGTAAGAAAGGATATCCTTGATTTCTTTGCGATCGTAGAACTTGATGCCGCCGACGATCTGGTACGGAATTTCCGACTTGATCAGCACTTCCTCGACGACCCGGGACATCGCGTTCGTCCGGTACAGGATCGCATGGTCGGCGTAACGACGCGCGCTCTGCCGGTTCTTGCGGATTTCCCCGGCGATGAAGTAACCTTCCTCATGCTCGGAATCGCCCGAATAGACCGTAATTTTATCTCCGCCGGATTGGTCGGTCCATAGGTTTTTGGCTTTGCGACCCGTGTTGTTCTTGATGACCGAGTTCGCCGCGTCCAGAATGTTGGAAGTCGAACGGTAATTCTGCTCGAGCAGAATGCTTCTGGCTTCGGGGTAATCCGCCTCGAAGTTCAGGATGTTCGTAATGTCCGCGCCGCGCCAACGGTAGATCGATTGGTCGCTATCGCCGACGACGCAAATATTGTGGTGCTTCTCGGCCAGCATTTTGCACAACGTGTATTGGGCTTTATTCGTATCCTGGTATTCATCGACGTGAATATATTTGAACTTGTTCTGATAGAATGCGAGAACGTCGGGAACGTCCTTGAACAGTTGGATCGCCAGCAACAAAAGATCGTCGAAGTCGAGCGAGTTGTTCGCCTTCAACCTTTTCTGATACTGCTTGTATACTTTAGCCACGATATCTTGAAAATAATCCCCTTGCTTCTGTTCGTACTGAGCCGGAGACATCAGTTCGTTCTTCGCGGCGCTGATGGCGGCTTGAACGGCTTTCGGTTCGAATTTCTTCGTATCGATATTGTTGTCCTTCATGACGTTCCGGATAACGGATAGCTGGTCGGTCGAATCGAGAATACTGAAATTGGAGCCGAAGCCGATTCTCTCGATATCCTTGCGAAGCACGCGGACGCACATCGAGTGGAACGTACTTACCCAAATGTCTCTGCCGGACGGACCGACGAGCTTGGACACCCGCTCCTGCATCTCGCGCGCGGCTTTGTTCGTAAACGTGATCGCCAAAATGCTCCAAGGAGCCGCGAGCCGCTTGGAGATGATGTGGGCAATCCGATGGGTTAGCACGCGGGTCTTGCCGCTCCCCGCTCCCGCCATGATAAGCAGAGGTCCTTCCGTCGTAATCGCGGCTTCCTTCTGCCTCGGATTCAGTTTATTAATAGAAGCATCGATATCGATCGAGCTTGAGTTATCCCGTTCAAAAAACATGATCTTGCTCCTTTGCCGCTGGTTTCACCGCGCCCACCGTCGCTAACGCGGCTCCCAGATTATCGTATATGACGTTTCCGACGACGATCGTATCGGCTGCCGCCGCGGCTTGCTCCGCTTTATCGGGGCCGTCGATTCCGCCGCCATAAAATAGATGTGCTTGCTTTAGATTAGATTTGATTCGCTTGAGTAAATCCATGTCGCCGAAAATCCCGCTATACTCCACGTATAGCACCGGCACGTTCCATAACCGATCGGCCACTTGGACGTAAGCCAGCGCTTCGTTAGGCGCTAGGTTCGCTTCCGCTCCGGTAAGACGGGCAACCGTCGAATCGGGGTTTAGGACAAGATAGGCCTCGCCCGCGATAGATTCCCAAGGCATGAGGTGCCCGAACTCTCGCAAGGCATCGACGTGATGGCCGATCAGCCATTCGGAGCGTTTCGTGTTAAGCACGCTCGGGATGAAATAGCCGTCGAAGCCGGGTACGCCGCATGTCGGATCGGATAGCTCGAACGCGCACGGCACCTCGTACCTGCGTATCCGCGACATCAGATCCACCGTGTTGTCGAAAGTAACTCCGCTGGAGCCGCCGACCAATATCGCGTCCGTCCCGGATAGGCATAGCGCATCCAGCGTCTCGTCGTCGATCTCGCGTTCAGGGTCCAGCTTAAATACGTGCCGCCATTCGCTATAAAAAGTAGGGAGCATGCTGCCTCCAATAGGAACAAGTGTTTACTTCTAGTTTACAGGAACTCCGGGTATCTTCCAAGAAGGAATGAAAGGGAGTTGGTGAAGGTGCGGTTAAGCGATTCGGCAGGAAGGGGCTGTAAGTAACGTTTCTTTACTTACACACCTCTTCTCACGTTATCGTCGGGCTGTAAGTAACGTTTCTTTACCTACACACCTCTTCACACGTAGTCACCGGGGCTGTAAGTAACGTTTCTTTACTTGGACGCCTCTTCTCACGCTATCGCGGGGCTGTAAGTAACGTTTCTTTACTTGCACGCCTCTTCTCAAGCTGTCGTCGGGCTGTAAGTAACGTTTCTTTACTTACACGCCTCTTCGAACACTACCGCAGGGCTGTATGTAACATTTCTTTACTTGCACACCTCTTCTCACGCTGTCGTCGGGCTGTAAGTAACGTTTCTTTACCTACACACCTCTTCTCACGCTACCGCAGGGCTGTAAGTAACATTTCTTTACTTGCACGCCTCTTGGAACGCTATCGCGGGGCTGTAAGTAACATTTCATTACTTACACGCGCATAGGAAGGAAAAGGAATACTTCGTACGAATTGATTCGAAAGCCATCATGACGAAAGCAAGGCAACTGCTACAGCAAAACTCTTCTCGCTTTCTCTTGCAACTCGTAGGAGTGCACGCGCAGGCCCCCGCTTCCAAGCGGTTTGAGCAACCCCTTGGCCACAAGCGACTTGAGTACTTTAATCACTGTCGGCTTGCTAAGCAGCAAACAAGAACATGCATCCTCCAGCCGCAAGGCGCGACTGAGGCCTATCGAATATCGAAGGATTTCCCGCTCGTTTACGGATAGCCCCTGCTCCGATGCGCCGCCCTTGCTCGCACGCTGCCCAAGTATCGAATACAATTGTCGTCTGCAAACTTCGGGCCTCTTGTCTATATCGTCCCAACTAAAAGGAATAAACGTATAGCCATACTGCGCGAACGTCCGGATTCTCATTTTCTCGAAATCGAAACGCTCCCTCGTAATCACCTCCGCATGGCTGACGAAACCTTCGCATTCGATGATCGCCCTAATGGGCGAGAAGAAGAAATCCCCGTAAATCTTCACGCCGGTTAGACTCAGCAACTCCTTCTCCATCTCCAATTCGTCGAATGCCCCGATAACCGGCCAAATCACTTCCTTTAGCAGCTTAACCTCTCCGGTCAGATTACGGTTCAACATCTCCAGTCTTCGGCCGTCCGCCGAGCCTTTCTGCTCCTCGAAATACCGTTCAAACTCCTTATCGAACATATTCCCTCTCCACTCCCTCCGAAAAATGAAAACGCCGCCTATCCCGAATGGGACAAGCGGCGTGTGCTTCACGCTTAACGAATATAGTTTAAGTGTACCAAACGAGTGAGAACGCGTCCAATCCATTCACCCTCTAAGCTTCTCTTCCAGATAAGCCCTAACTTCGTCCTTCAAGTCCGGACGCTCCAAAGCGAAATCGATAATCGTCTTCAGGTACCCCAGTTTTTCTCCCGTGTCGTACCGAGTACCATAGAAGTTATAGGCGAACACAGATTCATCTCGCATCAGGCGGGAAATCGCGTCGGTAAGCTGAATTTCCCCTCCGGCGCCGACGTCCTGGGTTTCCAAAATATCGAATATCGCCGGCGTTAAAATATATCGTCCGATGATGGCCACGTTGGACGGGGCCCGTTCGGGCGAAGGCTTCTCGACGACTCCGCGCACCTTCAGAATCCGGTCGCCGTCGCCGCCCGAAGGGTCCGGGTCCACGATTCCGTAACGGGACACTTCCGCCTCGGACACTTTTTTCACCGCGAGCACGGAGCCCTGCACTTGGTCGTAGACGTCCATCATCTGCTTTAAACACGGAACGTCGTCGGATTGCACGATGTCGTCGCCGAGCAGCACCGCGAATGGCTCGTTGCCGATGAACTTGCGGGCGCACCAGATCGCATGGCCGAGACCTCGCGGTTCCTTCTGGCGAATATAATGAATATCGATGAGATCCGATGGCTTCTGAACTTCGGACAGAAGATCGAGCTTCCCCTTGGACAACAAGCTCTGCTCAAGTTCGTAGGAGCTATCGAAATGGTCCTCGATCGCTCGCTTGCCTTTGCCTGTCACGATGAGAATGTCTTCGATGCCGGATGCGACCGCCTCTTCGACGATGTACTGGATACCGGGCTTGTCGATAATCGGCAGCATTTCCTTGGGCATCGCTTTCGTAGCCGGGAGGAATCTCGTTCCCATCCCCGCAGCCGGTATGATCGCTTTGCGAATTCTCATGAACGGGCACCCTCTCTGGACTTACGTTACGGGCTCGCCGGCCTTCCTCGAAGGTTCCTTCGGAATGACGGGCAAACGACCGACGCCGATGCATACGACGCCTTGCGCGTTTAACGCGGCAGCATCGAGCGCATTTCTTCCATCCATAATTATAGGGCGGTTCATCCAGTTTTTAAAGTCTTCCGCATTTATCTGTCGAAATTCGCGCCACTCGGTGACGATAATGGCCGCATCGGCGCCTCTTAATGCCTCTTCGGCGGAATCGCAAATCGTAACGCCGGAAGAAACGACTTTGCGGGCCGCATGATTCGCTTCAGGATCATAAGCGGTAATCGCGATGCCCGGATGGCGCCGGTTCAGCTCCGCGATCAGCCGAAGCGACGGAGCTTCGCGAATATCGTCGGTACCCGGCTTGAACGCGAGCCCGAGCAGCGCCACCTTGCGACGGCTCGGATCGGACAGCGCGGCTTCCAGCTTGCGAACCATGCGGAGCGGAAGCATCGCATTGGCCCTGACGGCCGCCTCGACGATCGTCTGCGGGGCTCCCGCTTCATCGGCCATGCGGACGAGCGCTCGCGCGTCCTTCGGCAAGCAAGAACCGCCGTAGCCTAAGCCCGCCGCGAGAAAGTGCGGCCCGATCCGCGGGTCAAGGCCCAGCGAGTGAGCCACCGACGGATAGTCCGCTCCCGTTTGTTCGGCAAGCGCCGCGATCTCGTTCGCGAAAGAAATTTTGACCGCAAGGCAAGCGTTCGCGGCCAACTTAGCTAGCTCGGCGCTACGCCGGTCGGTCATCATTATCGGGCCGGGCAACCGCTGATGCATCTGATTTAACCGCTCGGCCGTAGTCGCGTTAGCCGTGCCGATTACGATACGGGTAGGTTCGAAGAAATCCCGGACCGCGCAACCTTCTCTCATGAATTCCGGAATCGACACGACGTCTACCAAACAATGAACGGGCAGACGGTTTCTGATTCTCGACTCCGCTCGTTCTGCCGTGCCGATCGGAACGGTGCTCTTAATCGCGATAATTTTCCGCGAATCGTTGGCGGTCGCCGACCAGGGCTCCAATCTGTCGATAACCGACCAGAGAGCGGCTAACGACATTTCCCCCGTATCCTCCGAAGGAGTGCCGACCGCCAAAAACACAAGCTCCGCCTCATGCATGATCGCCGAAGGATCATGTCCGAAAGTCAGTCGTCCCGCTGAAGTATTACGGAGCACTAACGCTTCCAATCCCGGCTCGTGGTAGGGAATTATCCCGCGGGACAGTTGGGCGATCTTAGCCGTATCGATATCCACGCAATGTACCGAATGTCCGAGATCCGCGAACCCCGCTCCCGTCGTTAACCCTACGATCCCCGCTCCTACGATCGCTATTTTCATCGTGCGCGCCTCCTCTATATGAACCGAATGCCTAGACTCTATAGATGCTTGCTCCGATTGTAGCACCCGAGTAAAAACAAACTTCCATGATTGTGTTAGAGGAACGTAAATTATGGGCGCGCAAAAACGCCCCCCAGCCTTCGCCGGAGAGCGTGATCGTCCTCTATTTACTTCACCAATTGCCCGCGAGTAACTCCGAGCTGGTTGGTCGCCTTCAACTTGCGCCACACTTCCGGACCGCCGATCTTGCCGTCGATCGCGGCGCGGTAGAGCGTAAGCACTTCGCGAACTTTGTCCGCGTTCTCTTCCAGGAATTCGACCCGGTATGAACGAACGCCAAGCTCCATGAACGTGTCCAAGTACTCCGCGCCCGATTGCTCGATCGCATTGTACACCGTATTGCGGCAGCCTTCGTCGACTCGCACGGGATGAGACATGCCGATTCGGTCTTGCAGCGACGCCCGCTTCTCCTCGCAAGGACGGCCGCAGTTCGTGAAGTCCGTCCCTTCGCTCATGAACGTACAATAGACGCAATGCTCGGTGTGGAACATCGGCATATGTTGGTGGATCACCAACTCCAGTCTGGAGGTGTCCGAACGGCGCAGCATATCGACCATCTGCTGAATGTTCAAGTCGTACGAAGGCGTTACCCAGTCCAAGCCCGCTTCGCGGAAAAGATTAACGGTCTTATGGTTGGCCACATTCAGCGAGAAGTCGCCGATCAGCTCCGGATGTTGTTTGTCCGGGTTCTCCATGCGATCCTTCAAATAATAGTAGAGAGCGCCCGTGTTCCGAACGAGTACCGCATCCGGCTTCAGGTTCAGAATGTTGCGATGGTAGCCGTTCTCGCCCGGCATATGAATGCGCGGCGTAACGAGCGCGATTCTCTTGCCCGCTTCGCGACATACTTTGATCGCGTCTGGGAACTGCTTGATGAATTCGAAGTCGGCGTAGATAAGCTCTACGTCCGTTCCAACGACGGCCTTCACCTGCTCGAGCGTACGGCATAGAGCGGTCAGGACAACTTCGCTCGGCTTCACGGAAACGTCCGTGTCTTTGGAGTCCGAGAATTCGGCGATCTGACGTTTTATATATTTCGGCGGTTGTTCCCGCAGAATTTCCAATTGTTCCGCGGCTTCCCGGCGCATCCGGTTCAACTCGCGCATCGGAACGATTACGTCCCCTTTCAGCGCTACCTCCAACTGATCGAGATAGTAGAGCGTGCCGCCTAGACGTCCCAACTGATCCTGGAGCACCTCATGACCCAGCGGACGTTTCTCCGCCCGCTCAAGCGGCATCTCCGATTCGACGGCTACAGTCGTTCCTTTGCCGGGATCGGTCCATATCGTACGTAGCGGAGAGCCTTCTTGTCCGAAAACCGACACCGCCAGAGGGAATGTCCGGTAAGGCTTCTCCGTCTCGAACGTGGTACGCAATCTTCTATCCAGCGCGGGGTCGCTCGTCTTCCAAATTCGGTCCCCTTCATGAAGCCGGTTCAGGTCGACGTCGTTGCGGCCCGGAACGATCTCGATCCGCTCGCCTTCAGGTGCCTCGCCCTCAAGCTTATGTCCGCCGCGGCGAACGTCATAGACGCGGCCGCCTTCTTCCTTCTTCGTCGGATCGCCGGCATCGAACACGATGCCGTCTCCCCGCTTCAGCGGAGCTTCCAGCAAACAAACGACGGAGTCTCTTAGAATCTTCTCCACCTTGCCGAGATAGACGCCGCGACTTTTCGGGTACGTGCCCTCTACGAGCTGCTTGTTGTTCGTGCCGTCCAGGAATCCATGCGTGAAACCCCTGGAGAAGCTTTGTTGCAGCTCGCGAACCTCTTCCTTCGAAGGCTCCGATTCGTCTCCTTCGAAATACTTGTCGATCTCTTTGTTATACTTGCTGACGACGTTAGCCACGTATTCCGGGCTCTTTAGCCGTCCTTCTATTTTAAAGGAAGTAACACCCGCTTCGATCAATTCCGGCACGATATCGATCGCGGCCAAGTCCTTCGGCGATAGCAAATACGCGATGTCCCCCATCGGCTGTTGAACGCCGTCGACCATCAGATCGTATGGCAAGCGGCAAGCTTGCGCGCATTCTCCGCGGTTCGCGGAGCGGCCTCCCCACACCTCGGAAGTCAAACATTGTCCGGAGTACGAAACGCAAAGCGCGCCATGCACGAACACTTCCATCGGCAGCTTCGCTTGCTCGCCGATTTTCCGGATTTGCTTCAAGTTGTTCTCGCGACCGAGAACGACTCTCTCGATGTTGAACGGCTTCGTGAATTCGACCGCCTCGGGCGAGGTGATCGTCATCTGCGTAGAGCCGTGAATCGGGAAGTCCGGGGAAATCTCGCGAATCATTTTGACCAGTCCAAGGTCCTGCACGATCACCGCGTCCACGCCAGCGTCGATGCAAGCTTCGATCAGCTTGCGAGCTTCGGGCAACTCGTCTTCGAACACGAGAATGTTAAAGGTCAGGAACCCCTTCACTCCGTATTTATGAAGGAACGCCATAATCTCGGGCAATTCGTTCGTCTGGAAATTATGAGCGCGCGCCCTTGCGTTAAACTTCTCCACGCCGAAGAACACCGCATTGGCCCCGTTCGCAACGGCGGCCCTCATGCATTCCCAATCTCCCGCCGGTGCCAGTAACTCGATATCATCACGCCTTAAGGCGTTTTTGTCCGTCATTCTTCTATATCCTCCAAACCGCTTACCTACGCGGTAATCATCTTCTGATAGTATACCAAAATCCGAGGAACTGGGCCAAGAAAAGCGAAAAGCCGCCCTCCGGAGGAAGATTACTCCAGGGGGCGGCTTTGTGTTTGACGCTGTTTATTAGTTCGTAAACTTAAAGGAATTGATTGCCGCATCTAACTGAGCGCGATTAAAGTCGGTCGCGTTCGCATCGTTACTCATTGCTTGCAAGAAGTAAACTTTCCCTTTATTCGCGAACAAGTAGACCGTAATATGTCCCAATTTGGATGCGAGTTTACCACTGGATAGTTCATATTTGATTGCGGACACTCCCGCGTAAGTTATGTTTGTTTTCGAGTCGATTTTAAGCAAGCCGCTTTGCGTATACAAGTTCTCGAGAGCTTCCGGATAACCTTCCAAGCTATCTGCGGCTTCCACGTTCAAAGAAAGCTTAACCCCGAATCCCTCGAAAAGAAGTTCCCCCGAATCCATGTTGATGTTCGATTTGGTCCAATACTTCGGCAATGTAAGGCTGAAGTTATCTTGAACACTTGTCTTGGTTACCACAGTCCGATAATCTAATGAGTCGATAGGATCCGGGATATCTCCGAAAGTTTTTTCGATTTTAGAAAAATCGATCGTCATTCCCTTCAAGATCTGATCCAGAACCGCACTTCCTGCGGCTTTGTCTTCTCCTTTGAACGAATAATTCACGTAGTACTTGTAGTTCCCTTTTATCGCGTACACTTCGTATTCGCTCGTCCAAGTTTTCGAATCATCCGTATAAGAATCTTCCACTAATGTCGCAGGAATCCCGTTCCAAGTAATTTCGGTCGTCTTGAGTCCTTTCATGGCGGAATCTACGATCGTATCTTTATAATACTGGAATTTGCGCTTTAACCACTCTTGCGTCGTATCTCCCGCTTTTATCGAGTTGATCGCGACATGAATTCTCGAACCGTCTTTCCCGTAAAAGTTAGGAGAACTATCGTTCGAATCCAAGTTCCAACCTTGCGGCAATTGTACTTTTAGGCCGTACGTGCTACTTTCGAATGCGATTTTTCCGTCAATGATGCGTGTCAAATCCTTGATCGCTTTATTCGAAGTGTTGAAAGACGGCTTAAAACTGTCTAACAAAGCATCGTTCGCGGTCAATTCCGCACTCGATTTGGCCTTCTTGCCGTAAGTGATCGTATACAAGTATCCATTCGCTTGAATACTACGGTATTCATAATAGAAAGTAGAAGCTTTGGTCACGACGCGTTCGAAAGTGCCTCCGGGACGAACAATCGTTTTTACATCCACGACTGTCTCCCCATCATCCAGATAATCCATCAGGTTCTCGCGGATGTCGGAAGAACTCAATACCTCGGAGGGCTTTTCAACCGATATAGCTAAATAATAATCGCCCTTTACGTCGCTGAAGGAAAGCCAGCTTCCGTCAGACCATTGTTTGTCTTGAATAAGCCCCGTCGGATAATTCATCGTCCATTTATAATAGCTGTCGCCCATTAACGATTTGCCCATATCCGTATCGATTCCAGAGCCCGCGTTGCCAGAGCTTGCCGAAGCGGGGGTAATTCCGGATAACACGATTTCTTTCGTATTGGCGTCCGTCGATTGTGCCGCCCCGAAAGTTTTCGCGACGATCGCGAGCGGAACCATCATTGTGCCGTTCTTGCTCACCGGAGCAGCCGGCAATTCCGCTTTCTTGCCGTCGATCATCGCCGACTTGTTGCCTACGGTTAAGGTTACGATATGCTTCAGGTAAGTCAGCTTGATGATTTTATTATTAGTAAGCTGAAGTTTCGCCCCGAAGCCTTTCGTATTCGTGAATACGCTAAGAGGTACCATTGCATTGCCCGCGGATAAATACGGAGCTTGAATTTTGATGGCTTCGCCGTTGATTTTCATCTGGGCACTTCCGACTTTCACGCGAATTTCGACTTTACTTCCGCTAGTCGTCGCAGCCGCTGCGGGCAGTGCGCACAACAGAAAAACAATCGCAGTCAATACTACGGCTATAGCGCTTTTCCCCGTTACTTTAATTCCTTCAAATGAAAACATGAATCCTTGCTCCCCTCATATGGTCTTGCTTGAATGATGATTAGTGCGCTTGGCTTTCTGTCAATACGAGTTGCTTCGTAACCAAGTCGCCATTGGATAACAACGTGACGTTGACCGTCTGTCCCGGCAAATAAGCCTTCAAAAGCTCATTTAACTCCACGTGGGTCGCCACTTGCTTACCGTTAACCGAATACAGCTGATCGCCAACCTTTATCCCCGCCTTGGCCGCATTGCCCGGAGAAACCGCGATCACCGTCATTGGTTCTTCCGTAGGGAGACCGACGACAGCCGACCAGCTTTCCTCGAGCTCCACGCCCAACGCAGGACGCTTGACCATTCCGTATTTATAGAAATGATTCAATACGTATTGAACCGTGTCGGCCGGAATCGCGAAGCCCATACTGTCGATATCGACGTCGACGAACTTCATCGAGTTGATGCCCACGACTTCGCCTTTCAGGTTCACCAACGGTCCGCCGCTATTCCCCGGATTGATTGCCGCATCCGTTTGCAACAAATTGTAATCCGAAGAGATAGAACGATTCATCCCGCTGATTACGCCAACCGTAGCCGTATTACGCAACGAGAACGACACCGGCGTACCGATCGCGATGACCGTTTCCCCCACTTGCACTTTTAACGGGGATGGCGCGAGCGTCGCTACTTTTAATCCCGTCGCGTTGATTTTGACAAGCGCGAGATCGCTCGTCACGTCGATCTGCTTGCGGGTACCGGAGAACTCCTTGCCATCCGCGGTAACGACGACGATCCGGTCCATATCTTTCACCACGTGAGCGTTCGTTACGATCCACCCGTCGCTTTTTACGATAACTCCCGTACCATGAGCCAAGGCGAAGCGATTGCCCGAGTTTACGTCCGTCGGTTTACCGATAATGGCCACAACCGAAGGCGAAACCTTCTTAATGACATCGGGAATGACGGAATCCGGAGAGTACGTATACTTCTTAGTGGAGGCATTGTAAGAACCGGTTCCCCCGATTTGCGAGACGAGAGACGAAGCCTTTACGTACACCTCGCCATTAATTACCTTAGCGTCAACCGCTACGGTCCCTCCCGTGGCTGCGGCAGCCCCTGCCGTCCCGGCTATTGCCATAAACGCGGCAATTAAGACGGCAAGCCATACATTTCGACGATTCTTTCTAGTCAACAAGTCCCTCTCCCTGCATCTCTATTAAACAGGTTAACTCTATCATAACTAGTGCTTTATGGAAATGATAATGTAAGGATAATTTTACCTTATAAAATCAAAAAACGAGCCCCGGAGTCTAAACTCCGAAGCTCGTTCGCATCGTTGCGTATTCGTTGGATTACCAGACCCAACCGCTAACCATCTTGTAGTCGGCAGCCAGGAACACGAGAAGCGCTACAGTCGAGAAACCGATGGCAAGCACGTTCTTGCGCGGTCTCTGCAGTAGCAGACGGAACAATCCGGCGGCGATCAAGATCGTGAAAACAAGCATAAAAATATCGAAGTGTGAGTATGTACTCTCCACAGCCTCCGTTGCTGTTTCGGCTAGAAACATCATAAAGGGGACCTCCTTTATTTGACCTAATGAACCCATCTTTAACTATGTTAGCTTCTGGACGCTTGCCTTGCAAGTCCGAAGTTGACGCCGTAACAACTTTGTCACACTTTTCCTGCTAATTTCACCCCATATATTATAAGAAAAGATTGTGTTGACCATCAGAATTTTTTATAAACCGCAATTCAACCCGCGCATTGTCGCTCTATGCTTATTATGGTACGATTTAACCACTATTCAAACCAAAGGTATCGGAATTGGCAGAATTCCGACATAAAGGAGTCGCACAGATGGCTTATGAAGCGGTATGGATGGATCGTGACCCGTCCAAGTTGAATAAATTCGAATTTTACAAAATGGAAAAAGACGGCCTCGATATTATCCGCGATATCGTGGAGAAGTATTCTAAAGAAGGCTTCGCCTCGATTCCCCAGGAGGACTTCAACCTGTTCAAATGGGCGGGCGTTTACCAACAGAAACCGAATAACGGCCATTTCATGATGCGTATCCGCATACCGGGCGGCGTTCTGACTTCGGCTCAGGCACGGGTGCTTGCCCAGCTCGGACGAGACTATGGACGCAATCTCATCGACGTAACCACTCGCCAAGCGATTCAATACCACTGGCTCGAAATCGAGCATATGCCGGACATTTTCAATCGTCTTGAAGCCGTCGGCATGTCTGCTTTCGAAGCCTGCGGCGACTGCCCTCGCACGATCGTCGGCAATCCGCTCGCGGGTGTCGACCCGAACGAGCTGTTCGACACGACGCCGTGGGTCGATCAATTCGAACGCTTCTTCCTTGGCAACCGCGATTTCTCCAACCTGCCTCGGAAATATAAAATATCCATTTCTACGAACATTTATAACAGCGCGAACGCGGAAATTCAATGTTTGTCGTTCACGCCCGCTTCCAAAACGATCGACGGACAAGAAGTGCTCGGCTTCCACGTCCTTGTCGGCGGCGGACTGTCCGCGAAGCCGCACTTGGCTCGCCAACTCGACATGTTCGTTCGTCCCGAAGAAGCGCTTAAAGTCGCCATCGGCGTTACGACGCTGTTCCGCGATCACGGTTACCGGGAGAAACGTCACTATGCCCGCCTGAAATACCTCGTAGCGGAATGGGGCGTCGAGAAATTCCAAGAGGAACTGATCAAACTGATCGGCGACATGCCTTCCCTTGGAGACGATCGCACGATCGGTTGGAACGCGGCCTACTTCGACGGGGTGCACCCTCAGAACGTTGCGGGGCTCAACTATGTCGGATTAAACGTTCCGGTAGGACGAACGAACAGCGACGAATTTGAACTTCTAGCCGATTACGCGGATAAATACGGCGATGGTACCATTCGAACGACAGTATCGCAGAACGTTATCCTGACTGGAGTCGCGGACGAGAAAGTCGAAGCGCTCCTGAACGAACCTTTGCTACAGCGTCTGACTCCGAATCCGAACCGCTTCATGAGCCGCACGGTATCCTGCACGGGTAACGAGTTCTGCAACCTGGCGATCGTAGAAACGAAAGAATATGCCCGTCGAATCGCTCTTTACTTGGACGAGCATGTTCAACTGGACGAACCCGTACGCATTCATTTCATCGGTTGTCCGAATGGTTGCGGACAAAAACACGTCGCGGACATCGGACTGCAAGGTTCGCTCGTCAAAACGCCGGAAGGCATGGTCGACGCTTACGACATCGCTGTCGGCGGGACGCTAGGCCCGGGCGCGAAATACAATACGGCGCTCAAAGGCCGAGTGAAGAGCGATCTGGTAGGCAACGTGCTTGTCCAACTGATCAATTACTACAAGGATTCCCGCGAATCCGGTGAAACCTTCCATCAATTCGTCCAACGCGTCGGCATTGAATCGATGCAGAACAAATTGACGGAAATCTTGGCCGTCGCCTCTTAATCAATAAGCTTACGATCCCCCGGAGCTCGGTGCCCGGGGGATTTATTATTAGGAGCACTTAAGTGCACGCGTGATTTGGATCGAAATTTCTCATACTAATGGGCAGAAACTTTAAGAGGAGGAATTCGCATGCACGAGGAAATGTATTCGCTCGCCCTTCTGAAGCCCGAAGAAATCGAAGAGATCAGAGAAATGGAGCAAAGAATGACCGAACGGGTCGGTTACCCGATTAGCTTGATTGCTTATCATGGAGAAGCGGATATCGCCAGCGGTCGCCCGGATTAAAGTAGTTGAATTCGGAAAAGAATGGAAAATCAGTTTTAGTCCATACTAAAGGGGAATCCATCAATCGGGAGGAACCTACATGATCCATAGAAAACTGCTTAGGATTGCAACGTCGGCCTTAATCGCTTTGGCCATTCCAAGCATGGCCGCTGCGGCTGTACATCCGGGCGGCGAGCATGGCCAGCACCGCGTACACGACGAGCATAACTACCCTGGAGAAAAAAACCGTTCCGAGTCGGCGGATTGGAGCACTTATCCGGCGGACATTCAGGCGATCAAAGCCCAACTGGATAAGATCAAATCCGATCAGAAGATTTTGTTCGAGACCATGAGAACGAACGGCGAGCAAATTCGGGAAGCACGCAAGACGCTCACGACCGCGCAAAAGCAATCGCTCAAGAAATCCGCGCAGACGATTATTAAGCAGATGAAGTCTTCGCGCGAAGAAATCCACACGCTTCGCGACCAGAAGAAACAGGCGTGGGATCGGTTCCAATCCTTCGCCGATAGCAAGCAATGGAATTCCGCCAAGAGCGAGCTGCAGACGATTCTAAAACAGAAACAACAAATTTACGAGAAGCAACAGAGCGTCGTGAAGTTGCAAACGCAGCTGCTTAAGCTGATTAGCCCTTCCCACGAATCGCATATCCACTCCGTGGAATAACGAAGAAGACGAATTGTCCCTCGCGGGACGATTCGTCTTCTTTTTCTTTATATTATTTCGTTACACATTCGCCAATGCCGCTTCAGTCCGGGCGCGATCCCGTTCCAATACCGGCCCTAAATACTTGCCGGTATAAGAGCCTTTTACTTTGGCCACTTCTTCGGGGGTTCCCGTTGCGACGATCGTGCCGCCTCCGTTGCCGCCCTCCGGACCTAGATCGACCAAGTAGTCCGCCGTTTTGATGACGTCGAGATTATGCTCGATGACGAGCACGCTCTCCCCGGAATCTACGAGTCGGTGAAGGACTTGAAGCAGACGGTCAATGTCGTCCACGTGAAGTCCGGTCGTCGGCTCGTCGAGAATATACAGCATCTTGCCGGTGCTGCGACGATAAAGCTCGGCCGCCAGCTTCACGCGCTGAGCTTCTCCTCCGGACAGCGTGGTCGCCGGCTGGCCGAGATCCATATAGCCTAAGCCGACATCCATAAGCGTCTGCATCTTCCGGTGGATCTTCGGAATGTTAACGAAGAACTCCGTCGCGTCTTCGATCGTCATCGCCAGAACCTCCGCGATGCTCTTGCCTTTATATTTCACTTCGAGCGTCTCGCGATTGTAGCGCTTGCCTTTGCAAATCTCGCACGGCACATAGACGTCGGGCAAGAAATGCATCTCGATCTTGATGATTCCGTCGCCTTTGCACGCTTCGCAACGTCCGCCCTTGATATTAAAGCTGAAGCGGCCTTTCTTGTAGCCGCGAACCTTCGATTCGTTCGTCATCGCGAACACGTCGCGAATGTCGTCGAACACGCCGGTGTACGTCGCCGGATTAGAGCGCGGCGTACGGCCGATCGGAGATTGGTCGATGTCGATAACCTTCTCCAGATGCTCTAAGCCAAGGAATTCCTTGTACGTGCCCGGACGCGTCTTCGCTCTGTTCAAATCGCGTGCCAGCGTCTTATAGAGGATTTCGTTCACGAGCGTCGATTTCCCCGATCCGGACACGCCCGTAACCGCCGTGAACACGCCAAGCGGGAACTTAGCATTCAGGTTTCTCAGGTTGTTCTCCTTCGCTCCCTTGATCTCCAGCCAATTGCCGCTCGGCTTACGCCGTTCCCGCGGAACGGGGATGAACTTCCGACCGCTGAGATAGGCTCCGGTCAACGAATTCTCGTTGGCCATCACCTGCTCCGGCGTGCCTTCCGCGATTACGGTTCCTCCGTGGATGCCCGCTCCCGGTCCAATATCGATGATCCAATCGGCCGCCATCATCGTATCTTCGTCATGTTCGACGACGATGAGCGTATTGCCGAGATCGCGCATATGGTTCAGCGTCTGGATGAGCCTGTCGTTATCCCTCTGATGAAGACCGATACTCGGTTCGTCCAGGATATAGAGCACGCCCATCAAGCTGGAGCCGATCTGAGTCGCTAACCGGATCCGTTGCGCTTCTCCGCCGGACAACGTTCCCGCCGCCCGCGACAAGGATAAATAATCCAAGCCCACGTTCACGAGGAAACCCAGACGATTGTTGATTTCCTTCAGAATGAGGTTCGCGATCGCCAGCTCTTTCTCGTTCAGCTCCAATCCCGAGAAGAAGCGTTGCGCGTCGCCGATGGAAAGAGAAGTAACGTAAGCGATGTTCTCCTTGCCGACCGTAACGGCCAGCGATTCCTTCTTAAGGCGTTGGCCTTTGCACTTGCCGCAAGGCTTAGCGCTCATATAGGCTTCGATGAATTCGCGAATGCCCTCGGATCCGGTTTCCCGGTAACGGCGCTCCAAATTGTGAACGACGCCTTCGAACGGAACTTGGGCGTCGCGCGTATGCCCGAATTCGTTCTCGTAACGGAACCGAATCTTCTCCCCGCCCGTTCCGTACAAGATGACTTCCAATTGCTTGTCGTTCAGCTCCGCGACCGGTACGTCCGTAGGAATTCCGTAGTGCTCGCACACCGCGTTGAGAAACTGCGGATAATAGTTCGAAGTGCTGCCCGCCCAAGCTTCGAACGCGCCTTCCTCGATGCTGCGGGCGCGATCCGGTATTAATAGATCGGGATCGATGACCATCTTCACGCCAAGGCCGTCGCATTCGGGACAAGCTCCGTAAGGAGAGTTGAACGAGAACATGCGGGGCGCCAACTCATCCATCGAGAAGCCGCATTCCGGGCATGCGAGGTTCGAGTTGAACATGAGCACTTCCTTGTCGATGATGTCCACGAGAACTTGACCCCCGGACAGCTTCAGCGCGGTTTCCAGGGAATCCGCAAGGCGCGAAGCCACGTCGTCCTTCACCACGATGCGGTCCACGACGACCTCGATGGAATGCTTCTTGTTCTTCTCTAGCTCGATCTTCTCGGCCAGATCGCGGATTTCCCCATTCACGCGGACGCGAACGAAACCTTGCTTCTGCACGTCGGTCAGCAGCTTGGAGTGCTCTCCTTTGCGACCGGATACGATAGGAGCTAGAATCTGTAGGCGAGTACGTTCCGGGTACTCCATAATGCGGTCAACCATCTGCTCGACCGTCTGCGACGTAATCTCTATGCCATGATCCGGACAATGCGGTTTGCCCACACGCGCGAACATCAACCTCAGGTAGTCATAGATCTCAGTGACCGTACCGACGGTTGACCGCGGGTTACGGCTTGTTGTCTTCTGGTCGATAGAGATCGCTGGCGACAAGCCCTCTATCGAGTCTACGTCCGGTTTGTCCATCTGCCCGAGGAATTGACGGGCATAAGCTGACAACGACTCGACGTATCGACGCTGCCCTTCGGCATAGATCGTATCGAATGCCAAAGACGATTTTCCCGAACCGGACAAGCCAGTCAGAACGACGAACTTGTCGCGCGGAATCGTAACGTCGATATTTTTCAAATTATGGGCTCTTGCGCCCTTGATGATAATCTTCTCGTTAGCCAAAACGAAAAAGCCCCTTTCGCGACTTCGCGGGGGCTGCTTGATTTCATGCCTGCCGCAGTCGCACACAATAGGAATGTGTGTTCCCGTTCATTATACAGAACTGCGGCAGCTCATGCAAACCATTTGTTATTTTATAGAAGTTCTTTGCGAAGCTGCTCCGGGGATTTCGGCGAAAGTAATCCGTAAGGAACGTCGAACACCGTTTTCGCTCCGGACTGTCCCGCTTGCGCCATGCGGTATGCCGCCCTTGCGTAAGCAACGAGAACGCTAGCCGTAAACTCGGGATTGCTATCCAGCTTCAAGCTGAATTCGACCAATTGGGTATTGCCGTTGTTCTCGCCGGTTTGACCGCTTCTCAGTACGTTTCCGCCATGCGGCATTTTGGAATGCTCCGCTTTCAGAACATCTTCGGACACGAAATGAACGACGGTCTCGTAATCCGCGAAATAGTTCGGCATGTTCTTGATTTCGTTCGCGACCGCTTCCGCATCTGCGCCGTCTTCGAGTACGACAAAGCATTCCCGCAAATGCTTTTCTTTCGTCGTCAACACGGGGTTGCTTCCGCTACGCACGCGGTTTACGGCTTCTTCGCGCGGAATCGTGTACTGAATTCCGTTGCTAACGCCTTCCACCCGGCGAATGGCATCGGAATGGCCTTGGCTAACGCCTTTGCCCCAGAACGTATATTCTTTACCGTCAGGCAGCACTGCTTCCGCGATCAAACGGTTAAGGGAGAACAAACCCGGATCCCAACCGGTCGAAATGACGCTTACGTTTCCGTTCGTGCTGGCCGCGTCGTCGACTTTGTTGAAGTATTCCGGGATCAGCGCATGCGTATCGAAGCTATCGACCGTATGGAAATGCTTCGCCAACGACGGCCCTTGCTCCGGCAAATCCTTAGCGGAACCGCCGCAAAGAATCAAGACGTCTATCTTGCCTTTATATTGCTCGATATTGTCGATCGATACCATCGGCGTGCCCGCATTCAGGGAATCGGGATTGCGGCGGGTAAATATCGCTTCCAACTTCATATCCGGATTCTGGCGAATCGCCGATTCAACGCCTCGTCCAAGATTACCGTAACCTACGATGCCGATTGAAATAGTTTTGCTCATTTTTTCCTCCTAGATACGCGCAATGGTCGCATCCATAGGTTGCAACCGTTTGTCGCTGTTTAGTCGCATGGCGAATCATGACACACAACAACACAATTCTACACTTATATTGCCGGATTTTCATTTTATTTTTTGTGAAAATATTATAAATTTCATGGCTAAAAGAGTAACAAATTCTAAGTAACCGTAGGCTGTTGAAAAAGTCTGCAATGAGGTCCCTGAGTGCACGCTTTTTCGGGCTAGCGCATCTTACGATGATAAACATCGTAAAGGAGGTGAACTAGGCGGAAAACACTTAATTCTCTCCTACTTGCGTTGAAAAACATCGTAACAGCTAACTTTCTCTTCGAAAATGCTCATCATGCGATGAAAAACATCGTAACGGAGTCTATTTAGACGGAATTCACCCAACTCCTCCCACTCTTGCGTTGAAAAACATCATAACAGCTAACTTTCTCTCGAAATTGCTCATCATACGATGAAAAACATCGTATCGGAGTCGATTTAGGCGGAATTTCACCCAACTCCACCCACTCTTGCGTTGAAAAACATCGTAACAACTAACTTTCTCTTCGAAATTGCTCATCATACGATGAAAAACATCGTAACGGCTGGCGATTTTGGCGAAAAATGCTCTTTTCTCACCTTCTTGCGATGAAAAACATCGTAACAGAGTCGATTTTGGCGAAAAATGCTCTATTCTCACCTTCTTGCGATGAAAAACATCGTAACGGGTGGCGATATCATTGAATGTGTGTAGTAGAGCAAGGGGTGAATTGGGAGGAAAGAGAGTGATTATTGGTTACTTGAGAAACAAAACATCAACAGCGACGGATTGGGAGGCACGTGAGCGATTTTTAGTTACCTACGAAACAATACCTCAACAGCCGCGGATAGGAGGAAAAATGAGCGATTATGAGTTTCTAGCGATACAAAACATCTTAACGGAGTGAAATCCCATCAGGTGGAGGTTCAAGTCTTCAGGGTTCTGCTGGGATCAATCGCAGAAGGGCCACATGGCAATCGCACCGTTGCTCGCCTTCATTCGGGTAAGCCCCATCCAGTAAACGCGCAAGAAAAAAAGGGCCTTGCAGGCACCGCCCCAAGGTCCTTCTCCTTCCTCTCCTACCTGCTCAGCGCGTATAGCCGACAACACTACAAGCTCGCCTTCAGCTCCATCAAAGCGTCGCGAAGCTCCGCGGCGCGCTCGAACTGCAAGCTCTTCGCAGCTTCTTTCATCTCGAATTCCAGGCGTTCGACCATGGAGGCCCGATCTTTCTTCGACAGCTTGCTCAAATCCTCGAAGCCGGATAAGTACGAGCTCTTCGACTCCGCGGCTTTCGTCGCTTCGATGAGATCCCGCACCTTCTTGATGATCGTCTGCGGCGTAATGCCGTTCTTCTCGTTGTATGCGAGCTGGATCGTACGACGGCGTTCCGTCTCTCCGATCGCCTTCTCCATCGAGTCGGTGATTTTGTCCCCGTACATGATGACTCTTCCGCCCGAGTTCCGCGCCGCACGTCCGATCGTCTGGATGAGCGAGCGCTCGGAACGAAGGAACCCTTCCTTGTCCGCATCCAGAATGGCGACGAGAGATACTTCCGGCAGATCGAGTCCTTCCCGCAAGAGGTTGATCCCGATCAGCACGTCGAACGTGCCGAGCCTCAGATCCCGCAAAATCGCCATCCGTTCCAGCGTCTTGATATCCGAATGGAGATAACGCACCTTGATGCCGACTTCTTTCATATAGTCGGTCAAATCCTCGGACATCTTCTTCGTCAAAGTCGTCACGAGCACGCGCTCGTCCTTGGCGATCCGATCGCGGATCTCGCCCAGCAAATCGTCGATCTGGCCCTTGGTCGGACGTACCTCGATGATCGGATCGATGAGGCCGGTCGGACGGATGATTTGCTCCACGACCGTCGGCGTATGTTCGAGTTCAAAGGGGCCGGGAGTTGCTGAGACGAACACGAGCTGCTTCGCTTTCTCCTCGAATTCTTCGAAGCGCAAAGGTCGGTTGTCCTTAGCGGACGGCAAACGGAAGCCATGATCGACGAGTACCGTCTTCCGAGCTTGGTCGCCGTTGTACATCGCGCGTACTTGAGGCAACGTAACGTGGGACTCGTCGATAACGATCAGATAATCGTCCGGGAAGAAGTCCATTAACGTATAAGGCGTCGCCCCGCGTTCCCGGAACGTCATCGGTCCGGAATAGTTCTCGATGCCCGAGCAGAACCCCATCTCGGCCATCATCTCCAAGTCGTAACGCGTGCGCTGCTCGAGTCTCTGCGCTTCCAGCAGCTTGCCGGCGTCCCTCAGCTCCACGAGACGCTCCTCCAGCTCGCGTTCGATGTTCACGAGAGCGCGCTTCATTTTCTCCTCGCCGGTGACGAAGTGAGACCCCGGGAAAATGATGACGTGTTCCCGCTGTCCCGTAATCTCGCCCGTCAGCACGTCGATCTCCGTAATCCGCTCGATCTCGTCTCCGAACATCTCGACGCGAATCGCCGAATCCCCCCGCGAGACGGGGAAAATCTCGATGACGTCCCCACGGACGCGGAACGTCCCCCGAACGAAATTCAGATCGTTGCGCTCGTATTGGATATCGATCAGCTTATGAAGAATCGCGTTACGCGACTTCTCCATGCCGACGCGCAAGCTCAGGCGCAAATCACGATATTCCTCCGGAGAACCGAGACCGTAGATGCACGAAACGCTCGCCACGATAATGACGTCCCGCCGCTCGAACAAGGAGGCCGTCGAGGAGTGGCGCATCTTATCGATCTCGTCGTTAATGCTTGAATCCTTCTCGATATACGTATCAGTCGACGGAATGTAGGCTTCCGGTTGAAAGTAGTCATAATAACTGACGAAGTATTCCACGGCGTTCTCCGGGAAAAACTCCTTGAATTCGCTGCACAGCTGCATCGCGAGCGTCTTATTGTGGGCGATGATCAGAGTCGGCTTGTTTACCTGCGCGATCGTCTGCGCGATCGTGAACGTCTTCCCCGTTCCGGTCGCTCCTAACAACGTCTGATATCTCTTTCCCTCGGAGATGCCCTCGACTAACTGGCTGATCGCCTTCGGCTGATCCCCGGATGGTTGAAATTCCGAAACGAGCTTAAACGGCTTACTTTCCGCTTCCAAAACCGACATTACCGATATCCCCCTCTCGTCTACCGAACAGGAATAGAATGTGTGTTCGCATGGCATTCATTATACCTTTTTCCGTACGCATCGTCAAAAGAAACAAGCCAATAAATCCCATATTATCAGCGTTCCCCCAATGGAAAAAAAACCGTCTCCGCCAAGCCGATCATCAAAGCAAATGCTCGACATTTTCTGGTATGATAAGGGAAATACAGATGCCGTTCATGAACGGCCGCCGACTAGGAGAGTGAAGCATGGGTTTATTCGATTTCATTAAAGGCCAGTTCATCGAAGTCATCGAATGGCTAGACGATAAAGGGCTTCTCGTATACCGTTTCCCCGCTTACGACAACGCGATCAAGATGGGCGCGAAGCTTATCGTACGCGAATCCCAAGCCGCGATCTTCGTGAACGAAGGACAGCTCGCCGACGTGTTCGGACCCGGCACGCATACGCTCAGCACGCAGAATCTGCCCGTCCTTACCGCGCTCAATTCATGGAAATACGCGTTTAACTCGCCGTTCAAGGCGGACGTATACTTCCTCAATATGACCAATTTCACCGATTTGAAGTGGGGAACTACGAATCCGGTTATTATGCGCGATCCGGAATTCGGCATTATTCGCATGCGCGGATACGGGAACTACTCGATCAAGATCAACGATCCCGCTCTATTCCTGCGCGAGATATTCGGCACGAAACAAGAATTCAACACTTCCTCCATTACCGGTTTCTTCAAATCGATCGTCGTATCCGGCATTAGCGACTTGATCGGCGAAGCGAAAATTCCGGTCGCGGACTTGTCCAGCTCCTATAACGAGCTTAGCCACCTGTCCGTTACCAAGCTGCAGCCGCAGTTTGCCGCCTTCGGCTTGGCTCTCACCAGCTTAACGATAGAGAACATTTCCTTGCCGGAGGAAGTCGAGAAAATGATCGACCGCAAGTCCTCGATGAATATCGCCGGCAATCTCGATCAATACATGAAATACCAGACCGCCGAAGCGATCCGCGAAGCCGCGAACAATCCCGACGGCGGCGTTGCCGGAACCGGAGCCGGATTGGGTGCGGGCATGGCGATGGGGCAAATGATGGGCCAGATGATGAATCAGATGTCCGCTCGTCCGGCTGACACTCAGCAACAGCCCTACGCCCAGCAAGCGCCCGCTCAAGCTGCTCCTTCGCAACCCTCCGCGCAGCCTGCCGGCAAAAAGTTCTGTTCCGAGTGCGGCAGCAAGCTGGCCGAGAACGCCAAATTCTGCTCCGAATGCGGAAGCAAAACATAACGGAGGCCAAGCGCGATATGAGTACCGAGACGACAGCGGCGGCCATCCGCTTCCCGTGCGCAAGCTGCGGGGGGCCGATGGTATTCGATACGGAAAGCCAGAATTTGAAATGCCAATACTGCGCCGCGGAAAAGACGATCGATAGCGTGGTCGGGGAAGCCAAGGAACACTCCTTCGACGATGAGGACGAGGACCTCGAAAGCTTGCATGATTGGGGAACGGAGCAGCAAGCCGTCCATTGCGAGGCTTGCGGAGGGGAAACGCTGATCCCGCCCGATCAGACGACGTCGCTATGCGTTTTTTGCGGGTCTCCTAAGGTTCTTCTGGAGGAAAACGTGCGCAGCATCCGTCCGGAATCGATTATCCCGTTCCAGGTGTCCCGCGACCAGGCGCTTAGCTCCTTCGCCTCCTGGAAGAAGAAACGATGGTTTCTCCCGAACGCGTTCAAAAAGCAGGACGTCCGTTCCGAGCTGAATAGCATTTATATTCCTTATTGGACTTACGATACCGAAACCTACTCCGTCTATACCGCAGAGGTCGGCGTTTATCATTACCGCACGGTTACCCGTACCCGGGTCGTCAACGGCAAGACGGAAACCTACACGACGACAGAGCGTTATACGGTTTGGCATTATACGAACGGAGATTACGACCGCTCGTTCGACGATATTCTTATTCCCGCATCCGGGCATTACGACGAGAAGCTGCTAGAGAAGCTTGGCGACTTCAATCTCGACGAACTGCACGCCTATAGACCGGAATACTTAAGCGGCTATATTTCCGAACGCTACTCGGTTACCCGCGAGGAAGGCTGGGAGGAAGCTCAAGACGTCGCGAACGGACAATTAAGAGATGAAATCAAGGATATTATCGGGGGCGACGAAATTCGTAACCTGAACATCCGAACCACCTTTGACGACATTACTTATAAGCATCTGCTGCTCCCGGTATGGAACGCTAGCTATACTTACAAATCCAAGCCCTTTTACTATATGGTCAACGGTCAGACGGGAACGGTATCCGGTCACGTCCCTCGCAGCGCCATCAAAATTACTTTTTTCACGTTGTTATGCCTGGGAGTCGCGGCTGCCGTCGTATTGTTCGTCATGAGCCAGCAGACGTCAACGACTTAACCTCTCGCTTCAAACCAATGAGTGCAAGAACGGACGCGAACCTGCCGCCCGTTCTTTTTTTCGCGGAAAACGGCTTGACGCTATTTAATATTTAGCTTATCATCTAAATATAAGATTTAGACAATTGGCTAAATATCAAATAGTGGGATTCGCGCTCAAGCATTCACATACGTCAGCCATCCCCGAGGAGGAAGCCTCATGAACGACGCCTTCAAGGCGCTCTCCGATCCGACCCGCCGCAAGATCCTCCAGCTTCTGAAAGAGAAGGACCTTAGCGCCGGGGACATCGCCGATCAATTCGACATCTCCAAGCCGAGTATTTCCCATCACCTGAACATTCTAAAGCAAGCCCGTCTCGTGCAAGATGAACGCCAAGGGCAGAACATCATCTATTCCATTAATCTGACCGTCATGCAAGAAGCCATGGGCTGGTTTCTCGGAATGATCGGTACCAAAGGAGACTAACCGCTATGACGACGAATTCGAACACGCCTGCCAAAACCTCTTGGCTCAATCATTCTTGGATCCTCATTGCCATTAACGTTCTGATTTTCATCGTAATGTTCCTAGTTTTTAACGATAAGCTTCCCGACAACGTGGCTTCCCATTACAACGTCCACGGGGAAGTAGACAGGACGATGGCGAAGTGGAGCTTCTGGCTTCTGTATGCCGGACTCGGCATCGCCCTGCCCGTGCTCATCTCCTTATCTCGTTACATCGATCCGCGCCAAAGCAATTACGCCCGGTTTGAAGGCTACTTCTACTTGATACGGTGGGTAATCAGCTTGTTCCTTCAAGCTGTCTTCCTGTTCATCATCCTAGATAACGCGGGATATGACCTCCCGATGCCCAAGTTGATCGTTGGAGGCCTCGGAGTATTATGGATGCTGGTCGGCAACCGAATGGGGCAGGTGCGCAGCAACTTCTTCATCGGGATCAGAACGCCCTGGGCGCTTATGGACGACGACAATTGGAGACACACGCACCGCCTGGGAGCCAAATTGTGGGTTGCGTCCGGCTTGCTCATGTTCGTTACGGCTTGGTTCGGATCCATGCCTTGGCGAATCGGAGTAACGATCGCCGGCGCGGCGGCCAGTTCGCTTATACCGACCGCATATTCCTACCTACTCTTCAAAAACAAAAGAAACGCCTAAGCGATGCTTTCCTTAGTGGCCGATTATTTTCAGTCCGATAACGGAACCTAAGACGAGACAGAGGAAAAAGATTCGGAGAACCTGGCGGGACTCCCCATAGAACAACATCCCGACAAGAGTCCCGCCCACGGTTCCGATCGCGGTCCAGATCGCGTAGGCAGTTCCCATCGAGATCGACTTCATCGCCACCGACAACAACAGGAAGCTGGCGACGAAGCCGCCTCCGAGCAACAGCATGCTCACCGCATCTTTTTTCAGATTATAACGATTCATTCCGATTACGCCGACTACTTCGAACAAACCCGCGCACACGAGCAACAACCAAGCCATTATTCCTCGACCTCCCGTTCGGAGCCGTGAGACGTCATTTTCAAACCCGCGATTCCGATAATCATGACGATAACCAACCCTATCTTGACTGCGTCCAGCGTCTCTCCGAAAAAAATGGTTTCCGCCAACACCGTTCCCGCGGCGCCGATTCCCGTAAATATCGCATACGCCGTCCCCACCGGCAGGATGCGAGTGACATAGATCAAGCCCATGAAGCTGAGCACGATGCCGACGGCCGTCAACACCCACTCCCCTACATTATCCGCATGCTTTAGTCCCGATACCCAACCGACCTCGCACAATCCCGCCAACAACAGCAATAACCAGAATCGATTACGATTCATGCCGCACCTCCGCTTCTCATTTTTCCCGATACGCAACAAAAAACCCGAGCGCATCGAGGGTCCGCGCAACGAAATACCGTCGCTTCGAACCGTCATCGATACTCCCGGGTTTTTATCCCGCCGTGTTCGTCTCCGCAATTCGCGAAAACGCGCTCCCTCTCGGACCGAACCGACGCGCTTGCGGCGCGACGTGGAACCCTAGGCAGCCAATTCCTGATGATGTCATTCCAAAATACTTCAGCGGGCGGGGATAGTCAACCCTTTTTTCTTGGAATCGCGGAACTTCCCCGCGGCGGCAGTCCCGCATTCTCATCCGGTTCCGCCGCGGCTTCAGCCGCGAGCATTGCGGCTTGCTCGGCAGCCGCCTGCTCCGCCTCGGCTCGTTTCGCTTCCCGCTTAGCCAGCATCGTAGGCGAATTATTCAGCCTTCGCGCGCCCGCAGCCCGAAGTCCTTGCCAGATGGACGCCGATCGGGGAGCCGCTACGAACTCTACGTCTTCGTCCGGCGCCAAGATCAACCCCAATTGATAATGTTCTCCTTCGTACCTGGCCCGTTGCACGAACCGAAGCTCGCCATTTCGATTAGCGACTTCCAGCTTACAGAACGCCGACTGCCGCTGAAGCGCGGCATGCAGCTGTTCTTTGTTCCGAACGACCGCTCCGTTCGCTTTGCGAATCACTTCTCCGGCTTCGAAACCCATCTCCACCGCCGGAGTGTTAGGTAACACCGCCAGCACTTTTACGCCCGTTCCATCCTGGGAATAGATCGGATCTCGACCCGCTTCCCGCGAGCGGCTGAACAACAGCACGCCTTCATGCAACGCGAACGCGGCAACGGCAGCAACGACGCCAAGCCAGTCCACGTACTCCGCTCCGGCAGCCAAAGCCGCCACTATGATTCCGTATAGGATCAATGAGTTGCCCGAGCTTTTCGCTTTCTCTTGCGGCCAGAATGCCGTCGTACGATCGCTGAATCCGATCAATACGGGGAAAGCCAGCAGACTCCAAAGGGAGACATCTCCGCCGAAGAGCGGAGTCCACGGAAGCGTAAAGCCTTCCCCTGAAGCCGGGATGAGCCATAGCAGGGGAATCGGCCATACGCCCGTTAGCGAGTATGCTCCCATAGGCTTGCCTCGTTTGCCTTGGAGGAATAGGGGAATCGCTAGCTTAGCCCCCTGCAGCCGAACGAGAATTCCTTCCGCTACATGCAGCAAGCCTGCCAAGAACAATAAGCTAGGAACATCGATCGCGGATAACGTCTTCAGCGTCTCCTCGAAAGCGCCGGAAGAACCTTTTATTCCCGTCCAATCGGAAAGAGCCTGCAGCAGGCCTAACGCTCCCGCCGCATAAGCCAGACACACGTAACGCAAACGGAACAAGGCCAATGCCGCCATCGCGACCCAGATGAACAATAACGTTTCCTTGGTCAACCCGACCCCCGCTCCGAAACCCATTCCCGCCAACGAGAGCAGGAATCCGACCCCGATACCCGCGGCGATCCTCGTTATCGTCAAATACAAGGTTCCATACAGCCGCACATGAAACAGCTTGCGCTGGAGGGCTGCGCCTTGTTTGGCATGCCAAATAACGAGCGCTATCGCAATATAAAAATAAGGTAACGAGAACAATCCGATCACGGCTTGTCCCGCTTCCCGCAAAATATCCAGCAGAGGATCCACTTGCCCCTCCCCTTTCATGAAAAAGGAAGCTGGCCTAAGGCCAACCTCCTAATGTATTCGACGAAAGCAAGAAAATTCCTTCCCTGCGGATATTGCTTATTATTTACTTGGAAGCATTGGCCAATTCCCGAGCCTTTGCCAACGCTGCCTGCAATTGCTTATCGTTGCCCGCAATCAGCAAGTTGGAATAAAGCGCCTCTTCTAAGCGTTGCGCCGTCTCCGCCGTGACTTCCCCGGTCGCCTCCAACGATTCGCGCTTCTGAAAAGCTTTAAGCGCCAGAGCCGTTCCTTGGCTGAAATATCCGTCGTTTCGGTCCGCGGGGAATCCGACGCCAGCTAAAATATTCTGAAGATTCATGACTGCTTCTCCCGTGGTGTCGTACTTCATAACGATATCCCTGGGAAGCCGGGAAGCTTGGAAGTAAGCCGGCTGCTCGACCGCAATATCCGGAGATATTCCTTTCTCGTGAATCCACGTCCCATCCGGCAGCAACCATTTATAAATAGTAAGCTTCATCAGGCTACGATCTCCAAGCTCATGAGGGTATGAGGCTTGCACCGTTCCTTTGCCGTATGTCTGCTCGCCGATGAGAATAGCGCCAGCCGATTGCTTGAGCGCACCCGCTAGAATTTCGGCCGCGCTCGCGCTGCCCTTGTTCATGAGCACGACGATAGGAACCCGGATACCGTTCTTGGCACCGTGAGTCGCCACGTCGACATTGCGTTTGCCGTCCCTGTATTCGGACTGGACGATCGGCTTGTCTTTCACCAGCAATTGATCCGCGATCTCGATGACCGATTGGAGCATGCCTCCCGGGTTATCCCGCACGTCGATGACGAGCGCCTTCAACCCTTTGGCCCACATGGCTCCAAGCTCGTCCGCGAATTGTCCCGAAGTGTCTTCCGTGAATTGGTTAATCGTAATTTGGCCGACTCCGTCGGTTCCGAAATCCGCACTCACCGTTTGGAGATCTATGCGATCGCGAACGAGTTCCAAGTCCAGAGGTTCGGCAAGACCCTCGCGTCGAACCTTCAGCTTGGCCTTCGTCCCCTTGGGACCCCGGATCTTGGCGACCGCATCGTTAAGCTGCAGCCCTTGCAGATTGTCGCCGTTCACAGAGAGCAGAATATCTTTAGGCTGAAGTCCAGCCCGTTCCGCCGGAGATCCGCGGATCGGCGCCTCCACGACGATAAAACCGTTAACGACGTTTAGAGTCGCTCCGATTCCCGTAAACGCGCCTTGCAACGAGTCGCTGAACTTCTCCGCTTCCTCTTCGGATTTGTATACCGAAAATGGATCGTTCAGCGATTCCACCATTCCCTGAACCGCGCCGTCGATCAGCTTGTTCCTATCCGCCGGCGCGATATAACGGTGTTCGATGAGTCCGACGGCTTTGTTGATCTTATCCAACTCCGCTTGATTAAGCCCATCCGCCATGTCGGATGATGCGACCCCGGGTCGCGAGTCTCGTGACTTCAACGCCCACCCGGAATATTCGAAAACGGCGTACGTCGCCATGCCGGCAACCAACGCCGTAACTATCATCATGGCAACAACGGTGCGACCTCGAAACCACACGTAAGCCCCACTCCTTGCCTCAGCGCTATTGTTAAACTATGACAACGGAAAAGCTATTATCCATATGGACGCCGAAACAGCCGACATCCGACCGGATCGTCGGAAAATCGGCTGTCCCTCGTGATCGTTATTTCAGATAAGGTTTGGGATCGACCGGTTCGGAATTTTTGCGCACTTCGAAATGCAAATGATTACCCGTCGATTGGCCGGTGGAGCCGACCAATCCGATTTTCTCCCCGCGTTTGACGGTTTCGCCCTTCTCGGCAATAATCTGGCTCATATGTCCGTACACCGTCCACAAACCGCCGCCGTGGTCGATGATGACGCAGTTGCCATAGCCGCTCCAGGATTGGGCGACGATGACGACGCCAGTCTCCGCCGCGTAGATCGGCGTCCCCTTGGGGGCGGCCATATCCATGCCCGCGTGAAGCTTTTTAGTATGCAAGATCGGATGGATCCGATAACCGAAATCCGAAGAAAGGCGCCATTCGGTCTTCAGAGGCATGCCCAGCTTGCCGCCCTTGTAATAATTTTTGATCCGATTTTTCTTGGCTTCGAGCGCGGAGGCTTGCTTCGCGAGCTCGGTCAGCTGTTTCTCCGATTCTTCGCTTATCTCTTCCATATCCTCGATCTGCTTGGCGATCTTCGAGACGAGGACTTCTTTATCTTTCTCGTCTTGCTTGAGCTCGGCCTGATGGGACTCCATATCTTTGTATAACGCCTGGACGTCGACAAGCTCTTGTTCGCGCTGAACCTTCATCGCGGCCACTTCGTCCGTATATTTCTGTTTCTCGTCGGCGATGTTGCGGTCTTGGGTCGTGATCGACTCGACCGCGTCGAACCGGCTCAAGAAATCGGAGAAGCTTTTCGCGCTTAATAAGACGTCTAGATAAGAAACCGGCCCGGCGGTATACGCCATCCGGACGCGTTCGTCCATCAGCTTGTTCCGGGTATCCCGTTGCTTAATGGCTTCTTGCAGCTCTTCTCCGGTCAGGATCAGCTTTTCTTCCGCCGCCGCGATTTTCGCTTGCGTGCTTTCCAGGTTCTTCTGCACTTTGGCGATGCGATCCAACAGAGTCTGGATATCTTCTTTGGTGGCTTCCTGTTTGCCCGTCAATTCTTTGACGCTTTTCTCGGCGACTTTCTGATTATGGGCCGCCTTAGCCATGTCGTCCTTGAGTTTCTTGATGTCCTGTTCGATTTTCTCGACTTCGGAGAGAGCTTGTCCGTCATAAGGCCGAATCAGCACGGCCATCGTTAGCAAAATCGCTAACAGCAGCAGGAATTTCCTGGTCACGTGAATCCTCCTTCGGAAACGGGTTTGCCATCTCCAGCTATCGGTTAATTTAGATTAGACCTTCAAGTACTTGCGCACGGAAATCGTACTTCCCCACACGCCGAGCAGCGTGCCGAGTATGACGATCGTGCCGCCAACGAGGGTTCTGACCTCGCTTACCGTAGAGAAGCGGATCATATACAAGCCGACCGTTGCGCTCGTCGATTGAACGAGCTGGGAATAGCCGTATAGTAGGACCAGCGTGCTCAGGAACGAACCGCCGAAGCCGATGATCGCGCCTTCGATGAAGAACGGCCAGCGAATGAAGTTGTTCGTCGCTCCGACGAGCTTCATGATCGAGATTTCCCTGCGGCGGGCGATAATGGTCATCTTGATCGTCGTGGAGATCAGGAACATCGCCATGACCGCGAGGCCAAGCACGATGAACAAGCCGATATTGCGCACCGCGTTCGTAATGCTGAACAGCTTGTCGATCGTTTCCTTGCCGTATTTCACTTTGGAGATCGACTTGGACGGGTCCGTCGTATTGATCGCTTCGATCTGCTTGGCGACGAAACCGACCTTCTGCGGATCGAACACTTCGACTTCGAAAGCGTCGGGCAACGGATTGTTTTCCTTCTCGTAGCCGTCCAAAGCCGCCTTTCCTTCTTCCCCCATGCTGTCGCGGAATCTGGTCAGGCCTTCATCCTTCGATACGAAGGTTACCGATTTGACTTCGGGAATGCGTTTGATCGACCGTTCGATCTCGTCTTCCTTGGCTTTGGCGGTATCCACTTGCATATAGACGGTTATCTGAACTTGATTATCTAATTGATCCGCCAGTTTGTTCACGTTAAGCGCTAGCAGCATGAAGATCCCGAGTATGAACAAGGAAACCGCGATGGAACTCATCGACGCGAACGTCATCCAACCATTGCGGGCTACGTTCTTGAAGCCTTCGCGAATATGACGGCTAACGGTGCTAAATCTCATAGCCGTAATCCCCTTTCAGCTGATCACGAACGATAGAGCCTCGCTCGATCGCGATAACCCTTTTGCGCAACGTGTTCACGATCTCTTTGTTGTGGGTGGCCATGACGATGGTCGTGCCGCGGAAATTAATCTCCTCCAGCAGGTTCATAATGCCCCATGAGGTTTCCGGATCCAAGTTCCCCGTAGGTTCGTCGGCAACGATAACCGCAGGATTGTTAACGATCGCCCGGGCGATGGCGACGCGCTGCTGCTCGCCCCCGGATAACTGCGCGGGAAGACTGCTCGCCTTATGCTTAAGGCCGACGAGCTCGAGTACTTCCATCGTCCGGCGACGGATCATCCGGCGCGGAGTCTCTATGACTTCCATCGCGAACGCTACGTTCTCGAACGCGGACATCTTCGGGAGCAGCTTGTAGTCTTGGAAAATAACGCCGATGTTGCGGCGGACGTAAGGAATTTTGCGATGCTTCAGCTTGCCTATGTTAAATCCGTTAACGGAGATCTGCCCTTTGGTCGGCACTTCTTCCCGGTAGATCAATTTCATGAACGTGGATTTGCCCGCGCCGGACGGACCCACTATGTAAACGAATTCGTTGCGGTCAATAACGACATTGACGCCTTGCAGAGCGGTCGTGCCGTCCGCGTACGTCTTCCAAATGTCTTGCATTTCTATCACGGTATCACTTCCTGTTAAGATTCAGACTTTAGATACTTCGACATCATGCCTGATATTCCTCTCTTTGTCGATACGCCTGCTGGGGAATTCTGTCGTTTGGTGAGCTGAAAGCCTTACTGTGATTAGGCTTTAGGTAAATTTTAAGAAATTTCTAATTTTCCAGGAAAACCAAACGTTAAGAACGAGGTATAAGTAATTAGAAAGATTTGTAAAAGATACACACGGGAGCGGAGAGGGTTCGCATGAAAAAGGGTTGGATCATCACGAGCGTGTTACTGGTACTGATTGCGGCAATGACCGGCGTCGGAATCGGCGTTACGATGCAATTCGGCAACGACGATAAGCTCCCTGAAGGTTTTTCCGTCGGAGGCATGCCCTTAGGCGGCATCGAACCCGAAGTAGCGCTGTCGCGGATTCAGGCCCGTCTAGGGGAGTTGCGAGCTTCGAAAATCAGCCTGGCTTCGGAGTCGGCCGACGGCCAGGGAAAACCTATGGACAGTCTGACTTACGAGCAGCTCGGCTGGAATATCGAAGCATCCGAAGCAATCGGCGCAATCGAACGCTACCGGGATTATTCCTGGTGGGAGCGCGCCAAGGTACGATACTCCAAGGACTACGGCAAGACGGATTTCGGCGTGAACGTCTCTTGGGACGAGAAGGCGTTCAAACAAGCCGCGGGCAAAGCTTGGGGCTCCTTCGTAACCGGTCAACCCGAGGATGCGACGCGCACGATCGACAAGAACGATATCGTCGTCTACACCGAGGAGAAGTCCGGTCGCGCTCTGGATCTGGCGGCATTGTTCAAGCAAGCGGAACAGCTCTCGCCTAAGGGATTGGCGGCTACGGAAGACAACGTCAAATTAGAGATGAAGGTAACCGAGACGCAGCCGAAGATTACGGTCGCCAAGCTCAAGGAGGAAGGCATCGACCGCAAGATCGCCGAGTTCACGACCTCGTTCTCCACGAGCGGAGAAGGTCGTTCCCATAACGTGACGGTAGCGGCCAAAGCGTTAAACGAAACGTTGCTCATGCCGGACGAAATATTCGAATACGGGAAGATCGTCGCCAAAGCGGACAAAGAATACGGCTACAAGGAAGCCCCCGTCATTCTGAAAGGCAAGCTTACGCCCGGCATCGGCGGCGGCATCTGCCAAGTATCGAGCACGCTGTATAACGCCGCCTTGATGTCCGGGCTCGACATCGTGGAGAGGCGCAACCACTCGCTCGTCGTTCATTACCTGCCCAAGGGCTTGGACGCGACGTTCGCCGACGGCTTCGTCAACTTCAAATTCCGCAACTCCACGGGTACGCAGTTGCTCATCCGAACGGTCGTCCAGGACAAGACGCTCACCGTTAAATTATTCGGAACGATGCCGGACAATGTCTCCTACCGCACGGAAACCGAGGAACTCAAGGTTAATCAGCCGAACATCGTCTACGTCGCCAACAATAAACTCGCGCTCGGCAAACAGGACGTGCTGCAAAAAGGAGAACCCGGTTACGTGATCCAGTCCTATTTGGTGAAATCGGTAAACGGGGAGTTCGCCGAGCGCAAGAAGCTGTCCAAAGACACATATCGCACCCAGGACACGCTTATTGCGGTTAACCCGAACGACCCTAGACTGCATCCGGAAGGAGGCAAGACTCCCGCCCCATCTGTAACTCCCGAGCCGGAGGACGGCCTTCCCGGACCCGTCGGGGACGATAGCCCGGTCGAGCCGGTGTGAGAAGTTAGGGGAAGCCTGATTTTTAACCTAAAAAATAAACCGCCCTGTAAGCTGTAAGGGCGGTTTATTTAACTATGTTACCCATTCGTTTCACACCAACTCTAATAGGCATCTGCACAATCAACCAGATATTCACTTACGTATCCTGAAATAACTAACTTCTGGATTTATCCAACCCCGGAGTTAATCGATGTACTATCGTCGCTTTGCTTTGTTCGCATGCCGGCGTTTTGAACTTTTTTTATTTGTACTTAATATGCCAGCACCTGGTGCGCCAAAACCTGCCCCCGGAAAAAACCCGAGTCCCGAACCTGGGAGACCGAAACCAAATCCAGGGAAAAAACCAAAGCCTGAACCCGGGAAACCTAGACCAGGAACAATTCCCGGCGCACCAAAACCCGCTCCTGGGAAAAAACCAAGTCCTGACCCTGGTCCTCCGAAACCGAGTCCCGGGGCAAAACCAAATCCTGAACCGGGGAAGCCTATAGCCATTTCTCTTCCACCTCCATTACTATAATAGAATAATATATGGACGCGAGAAGCCAATTGATTGTATAAATGTCCTTAGGCGAAATTATAAGGCGGAAACACACAAACAATATATAACGAAGGACCACATGGGAGGAAACCATGTGGTCCTTTTCCGTCAAAACGCCCCCATTCACCCATCGTAGATGAATCGGGACGTTCGTCGTCCTTGTTGCCTAAGTTAGCAATAGTTAGCCTTACGCCAAACCGGATTTCACTTCGTACTCCGCGAGCCACGTTGCCGTATTGGACAGTTCCGCTTCCGCGCGGCCGATGGCGGCTTCGACTTGCGGCGTTGCCGTACCTCCGTAGACGTTGCGGGCGTTAACGACCGCTTCAGGCTGCAGAACGGCATAGATCCGATCGTCGAACAGCTGGGAAAATTGCTTGAACTCGTCGAGCGTCAGGTCGAGCAGGAACTTGTTCTGCTGAATGCAGTACAGAACCGTCTTGCCGATGACTTCGTGCGCCTGACGGAAAGGAAGGCCTTTGCCGACCAGGAAGTCGGCGATATCCGTCGCGTTCGAGAAATCCTGATCGACGGCGCGGCGCATTTTGTCCTTGCGAACTTTCATCGTCTCGATCATCGAGGCGAACAGCTGAAGCGCTCCTTGCAGCGTTTTTACCGTGTCGAACATGCCTTCTTTGTCTTCCTGCATATCCTTGTTGTAAGCCAGCGGGAGCGACTTCAGCACGGTGAGAAGCCCCACCAGGTTGCCGTATACCCGTCCCGTCTTACCGCGCACGAGTTCAGGTACGTCCGGATTTTTCTTCTGCGGCATAATGCTGGAGCCCGTGCAGAACGCGTCGTCGAGCTCGACGAACTGGAATTCCGTGCTCGACCAAAGGATCAACTCTTCGCTCAGACGAGACAAATGAGTCATGATCAGCGATGCGCCGCTCAGAAACTCGACGATAAAGTCGCGGTCGCTGACGGCGTCGAGGCTATTCTCGTACACCCGGCCGAAGCCCAGCTGCTGCGCCGTGAAATGACGGTCGATCGCGAACGTCGTGCCTGCTAGCGCGCCTGCGCCCAATGGCAATGCGTCGATTCGTTTGTAGCTATCCTGCAGACGCTCGATATCGCGTCCGAACATCGACACGTACGCCATCAGGTGATGCGCGAACAGAATCGGTTGCGCGCGCTGAAGGTGCGTGTACCCCGGAACGATCGTATCCAGGTTTTGTTTGGCTTGTCCGATCAGCGCCGCTTGCAGCTTCTGCAGCATGCCGACGAATTCGACGACCCGCTTGCGCAAGTACAAGTGCATGTCCGTAGCCACTTGGTCGTTGCGGCTACGTCCCGTGTGAAGCTTGCCGCCGACCGGGCCGATCTCGTCGATCAAAGCCTTCTCGATATTCATGTGGATGTCTTCATCGGATATGAGGAACTCTTGCTCGCCGTTCTGGATCCGGCGACGCACCTTCAGCAAGCCGTCCTTGATCTTCTCGACATCGTCCGCCGGAAGGATTCCGCACTTGCCCAGCATCGTTACGTGCGCCAAGCTTCCTTGGATATCCTCTTCGGCCAGCTCTTTGTCGAACGTAATCGATGCCGTATATTCTTCCACCAGCTGGTCGGTTTTTTTCGTAAACCGACCGCCCCATAGCTTACTCATGCTCGGAATACCCCTCTCGTCTGTATCGCGCTTAAACGGCAAAAGGGGAGCCCCGTTGACGAAGGTGCCTCCCGCATTGCCCCTCCTGGAGGGGGATGGTTCGGCAGGCTTCGCGCCCGGTTCTCCCTTTTGTCTTTATCACTTAATGCCGGAGGCGCCGGTAACTCCCGAAGATACCTTCAGGCGCAGCGCGTTCAGGCGGATAAAACCGGTAGCGTCGCCTTGATCGTACGCTTTCGTAGGGTCCGCTTCCATCGTGGCGATGTGCGGATTGTACAGGCTGACCGGACTCTTGAGTCCGGCGGCCATGATATTGCCTTTGTAAAGCTTCAGACGGACCGTGCCCGTCACGTTCTTCTGGCTTTCGTCTACGAGAGCTTGGATCGCGAGACGTTCCGGCGCGAACCAGAAGCCGTTGTAGACGAGGGAGCTGTATTTGGAGATCAAGGAGTCGCGAAGATGCATAACGTCGCGGTCCATGGTCAACGATTCCATCTTGCGGTGAGCGGTAAACAAAATGCTGCCGCCCGGAGTTTCGTACACGCCGCGGCTCTTCATGCCGACGAAGCGGTTTTCCACCATGTCGACGCGGCCTACGCCGTGTTTGCCGCCGATCTCGTTCAACTGCTCCATGATCGCGAGCGGGCTAAGTTGCTCGCCGTTGATCGCGACGCAGTTGCCGCCTTCGAAATCAAGCTCGATGTACTCGGCTTGGTCCGGAGCTTTCTCGGGCGAAACGCTGAGCACGTACATGTCTTCGACGTCGGACGCGCTGGAATCGAACCAAGGGTCTTCCAGCATGCCGCTCTCGAAGCTGATGTGCAGCAGGTTGCGGTCCGTGGAATACGGCTTAGCAGCGGAAGCTTGCACCGGAATGCCATGCTTCTCCGCGTAAGCGATCATCTCGGCGCGGCCCGGGAATGCATCGCGGAACGCTTCGAGACGCCAAGGCGCGATTACGTCGATGTTAGGAGCGAGCGCGGCCGCCGTCAGTTCGAAGCGGACTTGGTCGTTTCCTTTGCCCGTAGCGCCGTGGGCGATTGCCGTCGCGCCTTCGGCGATGGCGATCTCGACCATGCGCTTCGCGATCAGCGGGCGAGCGATCGAAGTGCCGAGCAGGTACTGGCCTTCATACAGCGCGCCGGCTTGGAACATCGGGTAGATGAAATCTTTCGCGAACTCGTCGCGAAGATCGTCGATGTACACCTTGGAAGCGCCGGTCTTGAGCGCTTTCTCCTCCAGGCCGTCGAGTTCGTCCTTCTGGCCGATGTCGGCCGTGAACGTAATGATCTCGGCATCGTACGTTTCTTTAAGCCACGTCAGGATGACCGAGGTGTCGAGGCCGCCGGAGTAGGCCAGGACGATTTTATTTTTTGCCATGGGATTAGAGCTCCTTTAATAGATATTCCAATTTGGATCATGGTGGTTAGTTTAAGACGCTCGTAGCGTGCTATTCGACGGAAGCTACATTATGGCGGCCATGACCGCTTTCTGCGCGTGCAGGCGGTTCTCGGCCTCATCGAAGATGACCGAGTTTTTGCCGTCGATGACGCCTTCGCTTACTTCCTCGCCGCGGTGCGCGGGCAGGCAGTGCATGAACAGATAGTCCGGCTTGGCGTATTGAACCAACGCCTCGTTGACTTGGTAGTTCTTGAACGCTTTCTCGCGATCCTTCTGCTCTTCCTCGAAGCCCATGCTCGCCCACACGTCCGTGTAGACGATGTCCGCGCCTTCGATCGCTTCGCGGGGATCGCGCAGGATGTCGATGCGGGAGCCTGTTTCTTGCGCCGCTTCTTTGGACTGCTTCACCGATTTCTCGTCCGGGTCGTACCCTTCCGGAGAAGCGCTGGCGAAGTGCATTCCGAGCTTGGCCGCGCCCATCATCAGAGAGTGAAGCACGTTATTGCCGTCGCCTATGTAAGCGACCTTCAGCCCTTCAAGTTTGCCTTTATACTCCAGCGCCGTCTGGTAATCCGCCAGCGCTTGGCAAGGATGCGATTGGTCGGACAACGCGTTGATGACCGGCACGGTCGCTCCGCGCGCAAGTTCAACGACGTTGCGGTGTCCGAACGTCCGAAGGATCATTCCGTCCAGGTAGCGGGACATGACCTGTGCCGTATCCCGGATCGTCTCTCCGCGCCCCATCTGAATGTCGTTGCGGCTCAAGAACAACGCTTGACCGCCAAGCTGGTACATCCCGACTTCGAACGAAACGCGAGTACGCGTGGACGATTTCTCGAAAATCATGCCCAAGGATTTACCCTTCAGCGGCTGGTACACTTCGCCCGCCTTCTGCTTGCGCTTCAATTCGATCGCAAGGTCCAGCAAGTACCGGATCTCTTCCGGCGTATAGTCGACTAAGCCTAGAAAGTCGCGGCCTTTCAGTTGCGCCGCGATTTGTTCCGGGTTAATTGCCGTCGTCATGGCAATCCCTCCTTCAAGTAAAACGGCTAAGCCGTTATCTCGTAATGTTTATCGTAATGTTTATGAGTTAGCGGTTTTGACCGCCGCCTGTTCCGTAAGCACGGCCGCGATCAAAGCGACCGCCGCATCGATGTCTTCATGGGATACGAGCAGGTTCGGCAGCAGGCGGATTACGTTCGGTCCGGCCGGAACGACGAGCAGTCCGCGTTTGTGCAACTCGGCGATAGCTTCCCCCGCAGGTGCCGCGCACACGATTCCGATTAACAATCCTTTGCCGCGAATGCTCGCGACGTTCGGAAGACCGCCCAGCTTCTCGTTCAATTGCTTCAGCAGATAGTCGGAGGCTTCCGCCGCCCGCTCTACCGCTTTCTCGCTAAGCATCGTCTCGATCGTAGCGATAACCGCCGACATGATGAGCGGCGTAGCCCCGAACGTCGTCGCGTGCGCGCCCGGCACGAATGCCGGCTTCACGTGCGCTTTGGCCAGCATCGCGCCGACAGGAACTCCGCTTCCTAGCCCTTTGGCCAGCGTGAAAATATCAGGCTCGACATCATAATGCTCGTAAGCGAACAACTTGCCCGTACGTCCCATGCCGGTCTGAATCTCATCGAGGATGAGCAAGATTCCGTGGCGGTCGCAGAGCGCGCGTACTTCCCGAAGGAAATCGCCATCGACCGGGATAACTCCGCCCTCGGCTTGCACGAGCTCCAGCATGATCGCGGCCGTCTTGTCGTTCACGGCTGCTTCCAACGCGGCGATGTCGTGTAACGGTACGTGACGGAAGCCTTCGGGCAACGGAAGGAAGCCTTCCTTGACCTTCTCTTGGCCTGTCGCCGTCAGCGTAGCCAGCGTCCGTCCGTGGAACGATTGGTTAAAGGTAATGATCTCGTAACGATCGTTGCCCTTCAGCTTCTGGTGGTAACGGCGAGCGATCTTGATCGCCGCCTCGTTCGCTTCCGCGCCGCTGTTGCAGAAAAACACCGCGTCGGCGCAGCTATGATCGACAAGCAGCTTAGCCGCTTTTTCTCCGTTCGGGTTGCTGAACAGATTAGAAACATGCCATAGCTGGTCGAGTTGCTGCACGAGCGCGTTCTTCACCGCGTCCGGCGCATGCCCGAGGTTCGTGACGGCAAGCCCGCTCATGAAGTCGATATACTCCTTGCCTTGATCGTCCCACAATCGGCTGCCTTTACCTTTCACCAATGTAATGGGGAACCTTGCATAGGTGTCCATCAATGCGCTGTCGCTCATCCCGATCTCTCCTTTTTCGTCCGAATTATTCTATTCCTTCACGATCCGCGTTCCGATACCGCCATCCGTGACCGCGCGGCTCAGCACGCGATCCGCGGAGCCGTCTACGATAAGCACTTCCTTGACGTTACCATGCAAGCAACACATTGCCGCCCGCACCTTCGGAATCATCCCGCCGTAGATCTCTTCGCTCTTAATCATCTCTTCGATATCAGCGAACGTTACGCGAGGCAGCACGACTTTTTCTCCGTTCACCGTGCGCATGATCCCCGGAACGTCGGTCACGACGATCATCGTATCCACGCCGAGCTCGGAAGCGACGGCGCCCGCGGCGGTATCCGCGTTGATATTATAGCGTTGTCCTGCTTCGTCGATCCCGATCGGAGCGATTACCGGCAAATAGCCTAGCTCGATAATGCCTTCTACCAGCGAAGCATTCACTCCGGTCACGTCTCCGACCAACCCGACTTCGTGCGCATTGGCGACGGGCTTCGCTTCGATCAACTTGCCGTCCGTGCCGGAAAGTCCGATCGATCGGGCTCCGTTCTGCTGCAGCTTGCGAACGATCTCCTTGTTGATGCGTCCCGCGAGCACCATCTCGACGACGTCCAGCGTCGCCTCG
The DNA here is from genome assembly GCF_003628305.1 of Cohnella endophytica. Lineage (GTDB taxonomy): Bacteria > Bacillota > Bacilli > Paenibacillales > Paenibacillaceae > Cohnella > Cohnella endophytica. The sequence goes on from NZ_RBZM01000011.1 coordinate 49,205, forward strand.
TCCGTGACGCGAAGCCCGTTCAGAAAGCGACTCTCGATGCCCAGCTTGCCTAACGTCTCGTTAATTGCCGGACCGCCGCCGTGTACGATAACCGGTTGAGTTCCGCTAGCCTGCAGTTTCCGCAAATCCTCGAAGAAAGCGTCCGGCAAAGCGGCCAGCGTGCTTCCCCCGCATTTCATGACAAAACGTTGATTACTCATCCGTATTCGATCTCCTTACGTCCGATAAGCGGCGTTGATGCGCACGTAATCGTACGTTAGATCGCAGCCCCACGCCGTCGCTTGACCGCTACCCATATTCAGGTTGACGTTAATGCCGACGGTATCGCCTTTTAAGTACTCCAGCGCAATCTCTTCGTCGAAAGGAATCGGACGCGACTGCTCAAGCACGAGAATGTCTCCCAGACGAATATCCACCGTGCCGATGTTAACCGGCTGTCCGGCCCGGCCTATCGCTGCGATAATGCGTCCCCAGTTGGCATCCGCGCCGTACACGGCGGATTTAACCAAGCTGGATCCGATGATCGTCTTCGCGATCGCCTGAGCTGCGAAATCGCTCTCCGCTCCGACAACCGTCGTCTCGATCAGCTTCGTCGCGCCTTCTCCGTCGCGCGCGATCGCCTTGGCCAGCTCCGCGCATACGTGCCGCAGTCCGTCCGCGAACGCAGCGAAGTCCGGATGTTCGCGAGTCAGTTCTTCATTTTCCGCCAATCCGCTAGCCATCGCCACCAGCATATCGTTCGTGCTCGTGTCGCCGTCTACGGTAATCATATTAAAGCTCACGTTCGTAACCTCGCGCAGCAGCTCCTGCAGGAGAGGAGCGCCGATTCGCGCGTCCGTCGTCACGAAACCGAGCATTGTAGCCATGTTCGGATGAATCATCCCCGAGCCCTTCGCCGCGCCCGCGATCGTCACTTGTCGCCCGTTCGCTTCCAGAGCGACGCAGCTGACTTTTTTCACCAAGTCCGTCGTCAGGATCGCCTGGCAGAAATCGTCGGAGCCTTGCACGTCGCTTCGCAGTCTTCCGGGAAGCTTCTCGATTCCCGCGTTTACGCGGTCCATCTTAAGCAATTCGCCGATAACCCCAGTGGAAGCCACCGCCACCTGATCCTTGCTTACGCCCAGCGCTTCGGCCGCGTTCGCTTGCATCACCCTCGCGTCCGCTTCGCCCTGCGCTCCCGTGCACGCGTTCGCGTTGCCGCTGTTCACGACGACCGCGCGGAGCAAACCGCCCTCGCCCAGTGCTTCCTTCGTCACCAGCAGCGGAGCCGCCTGGAACAAATTCGTCGTATATACCGCCGCAGCCGCAGCCGGAACCTCGCATACGATGACTCCGAGATCGTGGCGATCCGTTTTTTTCAAGCCGCAATGAAGACCTCCGGCCGTAAAGCCTTTGGGCGTCGTAACGCCTCCGCCTTCTACGATCGCATAACGTTGATTTCCCATGATCTTTCGTCGTTCCCCTCGTCCCGTATTATGGATATACCGGCGTGAATTGCAGGCCGAGCGTCTCGTCCCAGTTCATCAGCAGGTTAAGATTTTGGATCGCTTGGCCGGCAGCGCCTTTAACCAAGTTATCTGTGACCGAAATAAAGGTGACGCGTCCTGTTCTATCGTCGACGGAGAATCCAATGTCGCAATAGTTCGTGCCGAATACTTCCTTCGTAGCCGGCCAGCGGCCGTCAGGACGTATGCGCACGAATTTGCGTCCTTCATAGAATTGCCGATACAGCTCCACGAACTCCGCGCTCGTCCGTTGCTCGGTAAGCTTGGCGTACATCGTGCACATGATCCCGCGCGTCATCGGAACGAGATGCGTCGTGAACGTCGTGATGACCGGCTTGTCGGCCGCCTCGGACAATACTTGCTCGATTTCCGGAGTATGCTGATGTTTGTTGATTTTATAAGCTTTGAAGTTTTCGTTGATCTCGGAATAATGAGAGCTTAAGTTCAGCCCGCGCCCGGCTCCGGATACGCCGGATTTCGCGTCGATGATGATGCTGTCCGGATCGATCCATCCCGCTTTTACCGCCGGATACAAGCCCAACAGGGTCGTTGTCGTAAAACAGCCGGGATTCGATACGAAGTCGGTCTTCGCGACCTGATCTCCATATACTTCGGCAAGACCGTATACCGCTCGCTCGACGAGCGCCGGATCCGCCGGCTCGTGTTTGTACCATTGTTTATAGACTTCTCCGGATTTCAAGCGGAAGTCTCCGGATAAGTCGATAACTTTCAGACCGGCGTCCAAGAACTCCGGAGCCAGCTTCATGCTAACGCCGTGCGGGGTCGCAAGAAACACGACGTCCGCCTTGGAGCGGATCAAATCTACGTCGATTCCGTCCAACAGGTCGGTACGAATTTCCGTCAGATGAGGAAAGCCCTCTGCGATCGGGGTTCCCGATGCGGAAGAAGATATAACCGAAGTGACGGTAACTTTTGGATGAGATTGAAGCAAACGAATGAGTTCGACGCCGCCATAACCGGTAGACCCGACGATCGCCGCGCGAATATGAGATGAATTCATAACGACACCCCCATGCATAACGTCCATAACGCGCACATCGCGTATTTGGCAAACCTTCCTAATTGTAACGGATATCGACCCCGAAATGAAGCGAATAAGTTGACAAAAGACGTAACGCTCTTGGTAATGCTACAAATCGTCGCCCGTGTGACTCGTTATGCATTATTATACACTCTATGTTGTATTTATTCAATGGTCGAAATGCACTAGAAGCTTAGCCTAAAGTAACCTTTCGTCATGGAAGCCTTCGCCTAACACTTCTGCGGCGTTGGTGATAATGATGAAAGCATCCGGATCCGCATCGCGCACGAGTAGCTTCAGTCGGACGACTTCGTTCTGTCCTACGACCGCAAGCAGCACCGGACGATCGTCCCCCGTATAGCCTCCCACGCCTTGCAGCCTCGTCAGTCCCCGGTCCAGCTCATGCAAGATCGCCCCGGACACCCGATCCGGATGCCTCGAGATAATGAAAGCCGCTTTCGAAGTTTGCAATCCCGACTGGATAATATCGATCGTCTTGCTTGTCGCGAACAAACCGATAAGCGCATAGAGAGCATTTTCCAAAGAGATGAATAATCCCGCCGACAAAATAACGAGACCGTCCAGCATCGCGACGGCGAGCCCGAGCCGAATGCCTATGACCCGATGAATAATTTGCGCCGCGACGTCGAGTCCCCCGGTCGAGCCCCTCCCCCTGAACACTAAGCCTAAGCCAAGTCCTACGCCAAGTCCCCCGTAAATGGCGGCTAGCAAGGGATCATGGGTGGGAGAAGTCCAGTGCGACGTCAGCAAGACGAATAAGGGGAGAACGATCGAACCGACGGCCGTCTTGATTCCGAATTGCTTCCCGAGCACGAGAACTCCCGCGATGAACAGAGGAATATTCAATGCCCATTGCGTGTATGCGGGCATAATGCCGGTCAGCGTGTTCAAGATGACGGAGATCCCCGACACGCCGCCGGAGGCGATCCGATTGGGAAGCAGGAACAAGTTAAAGCTGGCCGCTATGGAAAACGAGCCGAGCAACATAGAAACGTAGCTGAATATCGCTCGGGTCCTGCGGGAAAATTTCGGGGTCGCCCTCTTATTGACGAGCGCCGGTATAGCTGGAATGTCGCGAGATGGTTCCGAATGGTTCATGAATTGTCCTCTTTCCTACGTTAAAGCATCAGTTGAAAAGTCCTTCATACTAAGAAAACTTCCTACACGGTCAGTGTAAGAAGTTTCCGGATAAGCTATGCATTTTATTCGACCTCTTGTTTGATCTGGCTTCTCAGGTAGCCGTCGATGAAGGCGTTAAGATCACCGTCCATGACCGCTCCGATGTTCCCCGTCTCCACGGAGGTGCGATGGTCTTTGACCATGCTGTACGGATGGAAGACGTAAGAGCGAATCTGGCTTCCCCACGCGATATCCATTTGTTCACCGCGCACTTCCGCCAATTCCTTCTGTTGCTCTTGGATCTTCAGCTCGTAGAGCTTGGATTGAAGCATCTTCATCGCTTTTTCGCGGTTCTGGATCTGCGAGCGTTGCGTCTGGCAAGCAACGACGACTCCCGTAGGAATATGAGTCAGCCGGATAGCCGAATCCGTCTTGTTGATGTGCTGACCTCCGGCACCGCTGGCACGATAAGTATCGACTCGCAAATCCTCGGGACGGATTTCAACATGAATCTCGTCGTTGATCTCCGGAACGACATCGCAGGATACGAAAGAGGTATGGCGGCGACCGGAAGCATCGAAAGGAGAAATCCGCACGAGCCTGTGAACGCCTTTCTCCGCCTTGAGATAGCCATAGGCATTGTGTCCTTTGACGCCGATCGTAACGCTCTTGATCCCGGCTTCGTCGCCAGGGAGATAATCGAGCAGTTCGACCTTGAAGCCGCGTTTCTCCGCCCATCTCGTATACATCCGGTAAAGCATCTGTGCCCAGTCTTGCGACTCGGTGCCGCCCGCTCCGGGATGAAGTTCGAGAATCGCGTCAAGCTTGTCGTACGGCTGATTCAACAGCAGTTGGAGCTCGAAGGAATCGACCTTTGCGGTTAATCCCTTTACGCTCTCCGTCCACTCGGCAGCCATCGATTCGTCGGTCTCTTCCTCGAGAATCTCGAGCATATCCGACAGGTCCTGGCATTCGTTCTCCAAGCCTTCGAATTGGTCCACGACCGCCTTGATCGCGTTCATCTCGCCGATCACGGACTGCGCTTTTTCATTATCGTCCCAGAAATTCGGATCGCTCATTTTGACTTCGTAGTTCTCGATCTGTTCTTTCTTCAGATCTAAGTCAAAGTGACCCCCTAAGTTGCTGAAGTCGCTTCGCGTTTCCGCGAAGGTCTTGCTTAACCGATACGTCTAGCTCGAACATGCTGAAATCACTCCTATGAATCTTAATGCCCTTAGTCTATGCGACCGTGGCACAATTTGTATTTCTTCCCGCTGCCGCATGGGCAAGGATCGTTGCGTCCTACCGCGTCCGCGCTGCGGGTCTTCGGTTTCTTCGGACCTTCGTCCGCCTTGGCGTCTACGGCTTGCCCTTCGGCTACCGCTTCCCGCTTCGGAGGCGTCGTCTGAACGGTCGCTCTCATGATGTACATCGTGATCTCTTCCTCGATGCGTTCGATCATGGAGAGGAACATGTTATGACCTTCGAACTGATATTCGCGAAGCGGATCGTTACCGCCGTATGCCCGCAAGTGGATCCCTTGACGAAGGTGGTCCATCGCATCGATGTGATCCATCCACTTGCTGTCGACCGCGCGAAGCACGACGACTTTCTCGAATTCGCGCATCGTTTCGGTGCCGATCATCTCTTCGCGCTCGTCATATAGCTTGTTGACGCGTTCGACGAGCATCTCGATCATTTCTTCCTTTTCCTTGCCCCAGAGATCGTCCTTGGTCAGGCGGTCTTCTGGAAGGAAGTTGGAGTGCGCGTAGGCAACAAGGCTGTCCAAGTCCCAATCTTCCGGCACGTCTGCATCCGAGCAATGACTCTCTACCGTGCGGGTGACGACGGAACGGATCATGCCCTCTACCACGTCGCGGATGTTGTCGGAGTTCAGGATGGCGCGGCGATCTCCGTAGATCTTCTCCCGTTGCAGGTTGATGACGTCATCGTATTGCAGAACGATCCGACGAGTATCGAAGTTGCTGCCCTCTACGCGTTTCTGGGCGGACTCGATCGCACGCGAGATCAAGCGGCTCTCGATCGGGGAATCCTCGTCGAAGCCGAGGCGTTCCATCATGCCCATGATGTTGTCCGCGCCGAAACGGCGCATGAGCTCATCTTGCATGGAGAGATAAAACTGCGACGATCCCGGATCGCCTTGACGTCCTGCGCGACCGCGAAGCTGGTTATCGATCCGGCGGGATTCATGGCGTTCCGTGCCCATGATGTGCAGACCGCCGATTTCGGATACACCCGAACCGAGCAAAATGTCCGTTCCGCGTCCGGCCATATTCGTCGCGATCGTAACGGAGCCATGCTGGCCCGCGCTCGAGATAATCTCGGCTTCCTCCGCGTGATACTTCGCATTCAATACTTGGTGCTTGACGCCTTTCTTCTTGAGCATCTCCGAGATGCGTTCCGAGTTCTCGATCGAGACGGTACCGACAAGCACGGGTTGTCCCGTCGCATGGCGCTTGACGATCTCTTCGACGACGGCGCGGTACTTGCCGTTCTCGGATTTGTATACGACGTCCGGAATGTCCGCGCGAACCATCGGACGGTTCGTAGGCACTTGGATGACGTCCAGGCCGTAGATGCGCTTGAACTCTTCTTCCTCGGTCTTCGCCGTACCGGTCATTCCCGCGAGCTTGCGGTACATCCGGAAGTAGTTCTGGAATGTGATCGTCGCGAGCGTCATGCTCTCGTTCTGTACCGTGAGCTGCTCCTTCGCTTCGATCGCTTGGTGCAAGCCTTCGCTGTAGCGGCGACCCGCCATCAAACGTCCGGTAAATTCGTCGACGATGATAACCTCGTCTTCTTGAACGACGTAGTCGACGTCGCGTTTCATAATATAACGGGCGCGAAGCGCCTGGTTTACGTGGTGGTTCAGCGTCACGTTGTCGTGAGCAAACAAGTTCTCGATATTGAAAGCTTTTTCTACCTTCGTTACGCCAGCTTCTGTCAAAGCTACGCTGCGCATTTTAATATCGACGGTAAAGTCTTCGGTATCCGCAAGGCGGCTCACGAGCCGGTCGGCCGCGTAGTAGAGCTCTGTCGATTTCTGGGCTTGACCGGAAATGATGAGCGGAGTCCTCGCTTCGTCGACGAGAATGGAGTCGACTTCATCGATGATCGCGTAATGAAGCGGACGCTGAACCATCTGCTCCTTGTACAGGACCATGTTATCGCGCAAGTAATCGAATCCGAACTCGTTGTTCGTTCCGTATGTGATATCGCATGCGTAGGCTTCCTGCTTCTCCTCGTGGGTGAGGCCGTGCAGGTTGCATCCCACTGTCATGCCAAGGAAGGAATAGATTTGTCCCATCAAGGCGCTGTCGCGCTGGGCCAAGTAATCATTGACGGTGATGACGTGCACGCCTTCGCCTTGCAACGCGTTCAGATACACGGATAGCGTACCTACGAGCGTCTTGCCCTCACCCGTTCTCATCTCCGCGATCTTGCCGGAGTGGAGAACCATGCCTCCGATTAGTTGAACGTCGAAATGGCGCATGTTCAATACGCGCTTGGACGCTTCCCTTACGACTGCGAACGCCTCCGGAAGAATGTCATCCAAGGACTCGCCTTTGGCGATGCGTCCGCGGAATTCCTCCGTCTTGGCGCAAAGTTGATCATCGCTAAGCGATGCGACCGAGGACTCCAGCCCGTTAATCTGGTCAACGGTTTTGAGGAGCCGTTTTACCTCGCGTTCATTGGCATCTCCGAATATTTTTTTGACAAGTCCTAGCATTTGGATGTACCCCTCTCTCTCGGGTCTAACAACATCTTCTCATTTTATCAGTTTGGGGAAAATGGGGCAAGGAGAGAGGGATTAGCGCAATTGTGTCCAATTCAGCACTGTGAGATGGTCCTTTTATGGCTCGCCTCGACGAACAAGTGTAGTCCGGCGCAAAACAAGCCCCGGCTGCGATAGCCGGGGCTTGTTTGATAAATTTTTATGGATGGTTATTCGGCGGATTCGATCAGCCCGTATTTGCCGTCATTCCGACGGTATACGACGCTGACTTCCTTCGTCGAAGTATTGGCGAAAACGTAGAAGTTATGTCCGACAAGATTCATCTGAAGAATCGCTTCTTCGACATCCATCGGTTTCAGATCAAATCGCTTCGTCCTCACAAGCTCCAGATCGTCTTCTTCCTCTCGGGCAAGCGTCGTGACGCTCGTTCCGTTGCCGAAGTCCTCCTTAAAGAGTGCCCTTGCCGATCCTGCTTCTCGGAAATTACGGTTGATTTTCGTTTTGTGTTTACGAATCTGCCTTTCGAGTTTGTCCACTACGAAATCGATCGACGCATACATGTCCTCTCGTTTCTCCTCGGCTCGCAAGAGCGCTCCTGGAAGAGGGATCGTAACCTCGATGGCCTGTTGGCCTTTCGTGACGCTCAAAGTTACGTTGACATCGGATTGGGGAGGAGCTTCAAAATACCGCTCTAGACGACTCAGCTTCTTCTCGACATAATCACGAAGAGCATCTGTCACTTCCATACGCTGACCACGGATGTTGTATTTCATATGGCATTCCTCCTTTGCGTAACTCTATGATAACACACCGAAGGTAGGCGTTTCAAAACATTCCGCAAATAATTTTGAATTATCTGATAATTTGGCTCATATGCTACAAATCGACATTATTGCAATAAAAAAACCCCGGAGAGATCCGAGGTTTGGTGAAATGCATAATCGTACGTAAGAAGGCTTCTTGTATAATTGTTCGACGCGAACGCGCCGGAATGATTACACTTTAGTAACGTTCGCTGCTTGAGGGCCTCTTGCACCTTGAACGATGTCGAATTCAACCGTTTGGCCTTCTTCTAGCGCTTTGTAACCGTCCATTTGAATAGCGGAGAAGTGAACGAACACGTCGCCACCTTGCTCAGTTTCAATGAAGCCGTATCCTTTTTCCGCGTTAAACCATTTAACTTTACCTTGCATGTGTTAAACATTCCCTTCATATTCAAATGACGTTAGGCGTAAGCATTTGTGCCTAGCCCACATCACGAATATAACACCTGTGAATATTTGGTGTCAACGGTTTTTTGTAAGCGGATACACAGGGCCTCAATTGGCTTTTTCCATTATCGGGTCTTTCGTCTAATTCCGATCTATGTGGACCCAAGCAAGAGACCCGAAGCAAAATTCGCTACCCATTGCTGAATTCATAAATAAAGCGATCGTTATTCATGAATAATTGGGCGCGTTCGTTTATTTGCTCTTCCGTCCATTTCCACCACTCAATTCGATTAAGCTCTTCGATTTGCTCCGGTGCAAATCGATAACGAATGACTCGGGCGGGAACCCCTACTACAATTGCATAATGAGGTACATTCTTCGTTACGACAGCGCCTGCTCCAATGATTGCTCCGTTCCCGATCGCAACTCCAGGCAGAATAACAGCATTAGTACCGATCCATACATCATGACCAATACGGATTTTTTTGTTCTTGCTTGCTCTCTCAAAATCGATGAGGTTTTCTTGGTCCACGAATCCATACATCGTACCGTAGCCGGAACTATTGTTGATGATCTCGCCACGTGCAAAATGAATAACCGGACTCGTCGTAATCGCGTCCATAATATGATTGATGCCGCCTGTGGCAAATACATTAATCGAGCAAAAAGAGCCGATGCTCTCGATATGAGCGTGAGCAATCAACTTCTCGAATCCATACGAATAACGCCCTATCTTAACTCCGTTTATTACTCGGGTCTTCGTAAAGTCGTTAAGCGGATTGTACGCAGTCTCACCGCCATCCTCGGCAAGCAAGGAAATAAATTCTTCAATGCCAACCCCCTTTTGAAGAAGTTGCCGTTCGACTTCCGCATAATAAATGGTTGCAATAACAATAAGAGAATTGCTCTCTCTGATCTCGTTAAGCGAAGCGACATCGAACACTGGTACCCCCATCACAGCCGTATTGTGTTTTCTTGGATTATTATCCACAATACATTCGACAGGAATCCCTACTGTTTTAAATGCAAATAGCGCAAGCTCTCCCGCTTTTCCTGCGCCAAATATAATGATCTTTTTCCCCATTAACTCCGAATATTTGCCTGAAATGCGATGAATGATTTTTTCCAGCATGTTTGCGAACTCCCAACAAAGATGTCGATTAAGATCGAGCGTGCTCCATTTAGAAAATTAGCTCAATTGAATAAAATCCGCCACACGAAGTGGAGACAACACCTTCACATTAATATTCATCTCACTAATTTGTTCCATAACCTCACGATGCCACTTTGCTACTGTCGAGATAAATATGACATCTACAGTTTCTTTTAGAAGATTGGCCGGGCTTGTAATAGGGGTTCCAAGCAGTTGCTTATCCTTACGATTACTATTGATGTCCACAATATAACTTATTGCATGGGGGGAATCCTTTAATTGACTAAGAAAATATTCTGCCGTTAAGCCAGCTCCCCAGAAGGCGACTTTCTTTCCATTTCGGAGCATAGCACGCAGCATTTCCACGAGGAATGCTGACGAGAGGTCCATTTGTGCCTGATAACGCCCCACACTTATGCTCGCTTCGTAATCAGTAATCATTTGTCTAATGAATATAGGATAACGACCAAGCTCCTGTTGGAGTTGTTCCCGTTCGGGTTCCGCATTGACCCCATGCAGCTCCATCTCATGAATTTGCTCGCATGCCTCTTTAAAGACGCTAAGCTTATTGCCTTCAAACGAAAGAAGATTGCCGCCGAAACGAGATTTTATTCTGTTGAAATCTCCCATCATCAAGTTATACAAGGATTCTATAGAAGTGTCCGTGTCAGCGTACAAATTCTCTTTGCGACCATTCAAGGAAAGCCTCGTGAAATCTTGAGCCACATCGGACTCCAGCATCTTTCTTCTAAACATCTTCCCACTGCTGAATTCCTCATTGAAGTGAACCAATGGAGCATCGATATATTCCAACCGATTGAAATAGGAAAGTTGTGCGAACATCGAAGTGTAGTCTGGTGTCAGTGGTTGAAATAAATCTTGCTGCAGTGCTTCGCAGTGGTTCAATATCGATCGATGGCAGCAGGAAAAGATCATTTTTGGTAAAATCGGATTTATTCTTCCATGATTCTCGTTGATAAACATTTGGAGAACTTCATTGGAACTAAAGGAATACGTATGCAGATTTGACGGAATCGATTCTGGAAATGCCGAAGCGTTGGCGATAAACCCCCATACAAAAACATGATTTTCTGGATTAGTCGATACTTGTCTTTGAATGACATCCAATGCATACGGAGCATACTGGGCTTTATCTTGCAAAACCGTTATAAACGTCCCACTCGTTTCTTGAAGGCCCGTTTGCCAATTCGTATGCATTGGCAAATTGCCAGTGCGAACGTACTTTACTTTGCCCCCTATGTACTTCCTTGCGACTTTAAACGTTTTATCATCTGTGTCATTATCAACAATAATTAATTCCCAGTCTGTGAACGTTTGATTAATGACACTTTGAATCGCTTTCTCCACGACAAAACTACGATTTCTCGTCGGCAGAATGATTGAAAATAGCGGAGACTTCGTTTGCATCGCATCCTCCTGTATTGGGCCTTATAGGGTTTCCTCTGAAATCGCCAATATGTTGACTTGAATTTGATTGTCTATTAATAACTTCTCTATTTCTTCTCTATAATTAGGGTTCATTAACACTACGTTGCGAATTGAATATGATTGAAGCTCTGTTGGGCTTACGATAGGATGCCCTGACCCTGGGATAAATCCGCCTTGCTTCTGTGGATTCAAATCGATAACACAAGCTATTTGCTCTCTGTTCTTATCGAATAGATTGCAGAACGTTACACCTTTCGCCCCCGCACCCCAGACCGCAAGGCGTCCGACCGACAACGAAGCTTCAACTAGATGCTCCCATTCGTTTACAATCCGAGCTTCTTGTCGTACGTACTCATTTGCAAGAGGAACGATTGTTGCGGCATTGCCCTTCGGCTTACGGTTATATTCATGGTTCAACTCTGCTTCGACCCACAGATATTGCCCTTGAAAAACATGGTGAATGTTTACTATTTGAAATCCTGCTTCTTCGAAAGCTCTTGTAAGGGAAGAAGTCGAGAAGTAGGAGCAATGTTCATAGAAAAAGTCCCAAATAACGGTATTTTCGAGAATCCATTTCACACATGGCGTTTCAAAGTACACTCGGGCGTTAGGAGAATGCTCCAGCGCCTTCCGAATCGTTCGTAGCAGCTCAACCGGATGGGAAATGTGTTCGATAACGTGACGGCAAACGACAACATCTGCTTGAATTTGCTCGTACGCCGGTCCATAGAACGAACGAATAAATTTCAATCTCCCGTCAAACTCAACTTCGTCTCCGACATACGCAGGATCGAATCCATATCCTTTGATTTTGTCGTTTCTGCGAAACAATTGACGAATGAAGTCTGCTTTGCCGCATCCGACTTCAATGATCGTTCCTTCCTGAAGACCTTTCTCATCAATAATGTATTGTGACAGTTCCTCTGTATATTGATTAAAAGCAGCCGAGTAGTTCTGGCTGTTATTATAGCTGTCTCCGTAGCTAAGTTTATTCGCGTCAAAAGTGCTGTTGTAAATAAATCCGCATTCCTCACAAAGCCTTAAATGCAAATCGCCGCGGGTTATGCGAGCGGCATCCTCCTTGGATTGAAAAACCATATTTTGATGCACGGGGACGTTGTCTCTCGTAACCAAAGATTTCGTATTCGAATGTTGACAAATTGGACAAGCGATCAATGCATGCATAATTATCCGCCCTTCACTTGAGTTCTCCACCAACTAATCGTATCTGCGATTCCAGTTTGAAGGGTATAATTCGGCCTCCAGCCCAAACTTTTCAACTTATCTGCATTTCCTAAGACCAGTGGAGGAACATCACTTTTCTCGATGGCGAAGTTCACCGAATCTTCTTTCCCTAATTGACGCGCCACTTCCTGCACTACACTTCTAATGGAAACGGCATGTCCTGAAGCTATATTAACAGCCCCATTCATTTCGCTTTCGAAGATGGTTACAATCGCTCTTGCAGCATCCTTAACGTGCATATAATCTCTACGCTGACTACCCTCAGAACAACCTGCATCTCGATTGTCCAGCAAGGAGCAAATAACAGAAGGAACGAGCCTTGTCGACGATTCGAATGGTCCATATAAAAAAAATAGTCTGCACCAAGCCAAAGACATTTCCGTCGTTTGGGCAAACTGTTGAAGTAATGCAAACAAACGGTTTTTACTTGAAGAGTAGAGCGAACCTTGCGATAAGACGCTGAAATCCTCCGTCAATTCGCCTTCAATCCAATCGTATTCCGCGCAGGTTCCCGCAGTAACCATTCGCTTACCGCCATATCGTTGAAACGAATGGGCTAAAGCTAAAGTCGATTTCACCCATATGAAATTGTTCTCAGAGTGCCAATACGTTTGCGGATCGACATCCCAAGCCAGATGAATCAAGAGTGTTGGCCGCAATTCTCGCATCAGTGACTCTATCTCTTCTGGCTGCAATAAATCAAGCTCATGCCAGCACACTCTAGAGGAAAAGGCTTTATTCGAATCTCGGGTAACCGCATGGATCTCGAATTTGCTGTTATCTAGCAGCTTCAGCACCTGCTTGCCGACAAATCCGGTTCCACCTGTCACCAGAACTTTGGACATATTCATAACTCCTCAAAATTGCGATCCCGATCGGAGATACCCGTGCAAGATAATGGCCATTCTATCCCAAGTTTCGGGTCGTCCCATCGAATTCCAGCCGCAAAATTAGCTTGATAGCTATTATTCATATGGTAAAACACTTCCGTATTATCTTCCAAGGTTTGAAATCCGTGGGCGAAGCCTTCCGGAATAAAAAGCATGCGAGGCATGTGCTCATCCAGTGTTACGGAAATCCACTGTAAGTAGGTGGAAGATTCAGGTCGTATATCGACCACTACATCATATATCATTCCGCGCGTACATCTAACGATCTTCCCCTCACCGTGAGGTGCCGCTTGATAATGCATGCCGCGTATCGTTCCTTTAAGATGATTGAATGATACATTGCACTGTTTAATTTGAAATTCGATCCCTGCTTCAGCTAACTCTTCCGTACAGAACGTTCGAGCAAAGAAGCCCCGTTCGTCTTCCAATAGCTCCGGTTCAATGATGTAGATTCCACGTAGAATCGTCTCCGTAAACTTCATTTCGTCACCGTTACTTCCGGAATCGGTACGACCCACTGTCCGCCCCATTCACGGATAAAGTTCGTCTGCTCAATAATCTCCTCTTTAATATTCCAAGGCAGAATCAACAAATAATCAGGCTTCGTTTCCATGATGCGGTCGGGAGAGTATATCGGAATTCGTGAGCCAGGCAAATACAATCCTTGCTTGTGCGGGCTTCGATCCACCGTGTAATCCACAAAATCCTGATCCAAACCGCAATAATTCAAAAGCGTATTCCCCTTAGCCGGAGCACCATAGCCAACGATGGTCTTGCCGCTATCCTTCAGATCGATGAGAAAACTAACCAATCCTCTTCTAAGCTTCTTAACCTCTTCACTGAAGTTATGATAAGTGCTTATTTGATTAATGCCAAACGCCTCTTCTTCACTCAACAACCTTTCTACATTGGCCGACTGTTCGAAGCGATTGGACTGGCTGTGCAGAGCAAAGATACGTAACGAGCCGCCGTGGGTAGAGATTTGCTCAACATCGAAGACCTTCAGCCCATGTTTCTCGAATAGGGCTACAACCGTCGTAAAGGATAAATAGGAGAAGTGTTCATGATAGATCGTATCGAATTGACATCCCTGCATGAGCTTCATTAAGTGCGGGAATTCCATTGTGATAACGCCGTCATCGCTTAGTATGATTTTCATACCCGCAACAAAGTCGTTTAATTGCGGCACGTGGGCAAGAACGTTATTCCCCAATAACAAATCTGCTTTTATTCCGTCATCAATAAACTTTTGCGCTAGTGCCGTTCCAAAGAAATCAACTACGGTAGAAATCCCTTTCTTTTCCGCTGCTTCGGCTACATTAGCCGCGGGTTCAATGCCAATGACGGGAATATGTTCTTGTTGAAAAAACTGCAGCAAATACCCATCATTGCTTGCAATTTCAATTACTCTGCTGTCTTTATGTAATTGAAGGCGTTGAATAGCCATATGCACATACTTTCGACAATGCTCTAGCCAACTATCTGAGAATCCACTAAAGTAGGCATACTCCCCGAATATATGCTTAGGCGTCTCAAAGTCTTCTACTTGCACCAAAAAACACTCTTCGCAGACAAACGTTCTTAATGGATAGATCGGTTCCATTCGTTGAAGCTGATCTGCTGATAAATAAGAGTTTGCAAGCGGAGTCGATCCTAAATCGACGAAAGTAACGTTTAATGGATTATTACAAATCCGACAATTCTGGTTGCTCATCAATTACACCCCTTTCGCCACAATGAAATTTTGAATTTGCTGTTTTGTAAAATCATGCATGTCCATCCCCGCTGCAAAGGCTCGATACCATTGAATCGTCCAATCTACCGTCTCTTCGATACGTAATTTTGGCGTCCAGCCAAGCTTCACTCGAGCCTTGCTACTATTTAACGTAAGAAGCGGTGCCTCATGAACAGCCTTATCGTCACCTTCGATATACTTCACTTGGTTCGGCCATCCCTTTACGGCAAGCTTGATAAGATCCTTGACCGTGACGATCGATTCTGGATCTGGACCAAAGTTCCAACCTGTCGCATAACTAGCGCCCAACTCCCACATTCTCTCAGCGAGAGCCAAGTAGCCATTAAGAGGGTCCAACACATATTGCCATGGGCGGATTGCGTTTGGATTACGGATAATCATGTCCTTACCTTCTAAGAGAGCGCGAACATAATCGGGCATGATTCGGTTCTCCGCCCAGTCCCCGCCGCCTATTACATTCCCAGCTCTCGCAGAAGCAAGCAGTTTGTCAGACGGGATGAAGAATGAATTGCGATATGAATTCGTAACCAGCTCTGAGCAACCCTTGCTCGAACTGTATGGATCATACCCGCCCATAGGGTCATTCTCCGAGAATCCTTCTGATTTCGCCCCTTGATTGTCGTAGCACTTATCACTCGTCACATTCAGGACAACCTTGACGCTATCGCAATGTCTGGAAGCCTCCAGTACATGCACAGTACCCATTACATTCGATTGAAACGTCTCGATTGGCTGCTGATACGAAGATAATACCAACGGCTGAGCAGCCATATGAATCACTATTTCGGGTTTAAAACTTTCAATCGTCTGAGTTACTTTTTGAAAGTCAGCTACATCACCGTAGAACGAGTTCATATGATTGCCAACTTGGGCTATTCGATATAACGACAATTCGCCTGTTGGAGGCAATGCATAACCACAAACCTTCGCTCCAAGCATATGAAGCCACAATGACAGCCAGGAGCCCTTAAACCCGGTGTGCCCTGTAATCAATACCTTTTTGCCATACCAGAATTGATCCAAGCTCATGTGTACACCCTCCACGGGGCTTGTCCTGATTGCCACATTTCTTCGAGTTTAACCTTATCTCGCAATGTATCCATCGGTTGCCAGAATCCCGAGTGAATATAGGCCGATAGCTGTCCATCGGAAGCTAATGCTTCCATTGGCCCATGCTCCCATAACGTTTCATCACCATCGATATAGTTAAAAACATCGGGTTCAAGCACAAAAAAACCGCCATTGATCCAAGTGCCGTCTCCCTGAGGCTTCTCTTTAAACCCTACAATCTGATCAGCCATAACATTAATAGAACCAAAGCGCCCAGGCGGCTGAACGGTCGTTACGGTAGCACGCCGGCCTTTTTCCTTGTGATACCGAATCAAATGCTCGATATTCACGTCGCTTACGCCATCTCCATAGGTGAAACAGAACGTTTCATTTCCAACGTGCTGCTTCACCCTCTTAAGCCGTCCGCCCGTCATCGTGTTCTCGCCTGTATCCACCAGAGTGATCTTCCAAGGCTCGGATTCATTCCGATGAACGGTCATCTCGTTCGTTCTTAAGTCGAACGTGACGTCCGAGGTATGGAGAAAATAGTTGGAGAAATATTCTTTAATCAAATAACCCTTATATCCTAGACAGATAATAAATTCGTTAACGTTAAAGTGGGAATACTGCTTCATAATATGCCAAAGAATTGGCTTGCCACCGATCTGAATCATCGGCTTAGGTATAAGATGCGTTTCTTCGCTGATTCTAGTTCCGAATCCACCTGCTAAAATGACAGCTTTCATAGGTTCTCCTTTCGGCCTCACACTGGTGTCCATCTGCGGCCTACACTATCATAGTCCCCATACCTAAACTATCGGAAGATTAACCCTCAAGAATAAGTATCATTTTGACGGTTAATGGATTTATAGTAGCGATCTGTTTTCTCTGTAGACCGATCGAATATGCTGACGCTTGCCATTTCGGACAACAAACTTTTTCCCCCTGCTTCGAATGAGGAGGACCAATGGCATCGCCATTCTCATCCGAATCAGTCTAGGGATGATGGCGCTATCTGTCTTCCGGCTGCGTTTATATACTTTGGATGCCTTCCTCACATAAGGATGGTTAATAATAGATTTGACTCGTTGAAGTAAATCTCTGTTAGTGAAGAACTCTGCGTAGGCTCCCATATAAACAAGGCTGATGATGACCAGGTTAAAAAATGAACGCAGCATCTGTCTTTCGAGATCCTGGGATATTTCACTCGAAACAATCGAATACAGACGTTCGAAATATTTGATTCTAAGCGAGTACAGATCGGGAGAGAAATAAGTAATTGCGCTGACCCGATCAGCAGGATCATATTGGTAGTAGTTGTATAATACCCGGTTTAATACATAGATGGACCTGCATCTGCTCATATACTCCAGCATAAACAGACCGTCCTCTCCCATTACGAAAGAGGAATCAAAGCGAAGCTTATGGTCACGAAGGATTAAGCTTCTAAATAGCATATTGCATGAACTCCAAGTGAGTGGAGCCAGATTCGGGGTAGTATATGCACGAGCCATGAATTCGGATGCCTCGTATACATTCGAGTCCGCTCGAATCTCCTGAACGGTTTTCCCTCTATTCACGTATCCACATACGACCAGATCACAATCTTGCTCCCTTATCGCATGAACCAATGATTCCGTCATGGTACTTTCTATTTCATCGTCCGAGTCTAAAAATTGGATGAACTCTCCCCGAGCAGCGTCCATGCCTGCATTTCGAGCGGCAGACACCCCTTTATTAAGCTGATGAATAACGGTAATCCTCGGATAGGTGCTTGCATATTCGTCGCAAATCTGCGGTGACCTATCCGTTGACCCATCATTCACGAGAATAATTTCGTTGGCCGAATAAGTTTGCGCCAAAGCGCTTTCTATCGATCGTCTTACGAATTTCTCCGTGTTATACACTGGAATGATAATAGAGACTAACAATACTATCTTCCCCCATCTATAGCCGGAACCAGTCGGTGATCCGGTGGAGTTCGAAGCCACTCCGAATCAAGTTGCTGCTTCGTGTACACATGTGGATATCCTTTAATCGACATCTGCTTCACCATAGTCTCTGGCATCCGAGCAGCAACGATAACGAGCACCTGGTCTTTGCACTCACCTAATGTCGCAGGTTCTATGCAGGGTACCTGATTGATCGCAAGTCCCCACTTGCTCGGGTTATTGTCGAAGAAGAAATCGACTTGGAGGCGCCGGACCTTCAGATCCTGCAATAATTGTAATCCATAGTTGCCCGCGCCGAATATGCCTATTTTCCGTGCCTTACCATTGGATAGTTGCTCAATCTGGTTTTTAAATTGAGTCAACTTCTCGTCTAGATCATCGGGCACCACGGCTGACTGAAAATTATGTTCTGCATAGCGGGCAGCCGGTTCTAGCCCCGTCTCTAAACAGTAATTTCTCATCTGATAGAAAAAGAAGTACGGGCTTCCGTACATGGATGCCATTTCAGCTTCGGTCAGTTCATTCATAAAGTGGATATATAGTTCGCTTCGTTCCCGTTCATGCTGAGGAAGCGTTCTGCTGCCCTGTTCTTCGTGCACACGAGAAATAACCAGCGCCTCGGGAACGAGAATCAGTCGCTGGTGACGGAACATTCGAAACCATAAATCGTAATCCTGTGTTGTGATTAACTTCTCATCGAACGTTCCGACTCGTTCGAAATGCGTACGATGAATAAGCAAACTACAGCCATGAATGAGGTTATTTACAACCGGAAACACGGAGTTGGTTAATTGCTCGGTCGAATAGCTTAGGCTATCCCGAATCGGAGTCACGCGCCCGGAATCTACATCCAATTGGTCGTATTCGCTAAAGACGATGCTTGTTCGATTCTGAGTCTGCAACAATGCATCGACTTGTTTTTCGATTTTGTCTGGCGTGTACAGATCATCATGGGATAGCCAAGAGAAGTATTCGCCTCTCATCTCTTGAATCCCACGATTAAGCGCAGTCGCGACTCCGCCGTTTACTTTCTCGAAATAGCGAATCTTCTCGCCATAGGATTGCGCAATGCTCTCCGTTGCCCCATCATCGCGAGAACCATCATTGACAACGATTACTTCAACGTTCGGATAGGTTTGCGACAGAGCGCAATCGATCGCGGCTTGCAAATAATTCGAGCCGTTATAAACGGGAATAACAATGGATACGAACGGATACTCTTGGCGCATATTGGCTCTCCTCCTTACTTCCCCCAAACCTTCCTATTCACGATCCCCGTATAGCTCTGAATTAGACGAATGACCGTCGCGGATACATTAAGTTCCGTGTAGTCAGGCACGGCAGATCCATAATCCCCTTGACGAGCCATGCCGACCGCCAATTCTACCGCCTGCATGATCTCTTCCTTCGTGATGCCACCCAGAATAACACAGCCTTTGTCTAGTGCCTCTGGCCGCTCCGTCGAAGTTCGAATGCTCACGCCTGCGAATCGGCTAATCGCCGCTTCCTCTGGTAAAGTGCCACTATCGGAAAGTACGCAATAGGCATGTTGCTGCAGATGGTTATAGTCCGTAAAGGAGAACGGCGGCAGCGGTCTTACCAGATCATGGAACCTGAACTGTCTTTTCTCGATCATTTTGGCACTGCGTGGATGCACAGAGTAGATGATGGGCATCTGATATTTCTCCGCCATCGCATTGACCGCATCCATTAGTCGGAAGAAGTTCGCCTCGATATCGATGTTCTCCTCACGGTGGGCAGAGAGAAGAATGTAATGTTCTTCACTTAGACCCAAAGTCTTGAGCACTTGACTGTTCTGAATCCCTTCTCTATGAGCGTGAAGCACCTCGCCAATTGGCGATCCTGTTACGTAAATATGCTCTCTCCGCACTCCTTCAGCTAGAAGATAACGGCGTGCGTGCTCCGTATACGGAAGATTTACGTCCGAAATATGATCAACAATCCGCCTGTTCGTTTCCTCCGGCAGGTTCTCATCGAAGCACCGATTACCCGCTTCCATATGAAAGATAGGAATCTTGAGCCTCTTGGCCGAGATTGCCGATAATGCGGAGTTCGTATCACCGAGAATCAATAGTGCATCCGGTTTTAACTCTGCCATCAGTTCATATGACTTCGCGACGATGTTCCCCATCGTTGCTCCTAGATGATCCCCAACAACGTTTAAAAACCGGTCGGGCTTACGAAGCTTCAAGTCTTCATAAAAGATCTCATTCAAGTTGTAATCATAGTTCTGCCCTGTATGTACGAAGATGTGTTCAAAGAAATTATCCGCTTTTTTGACAATCTCAGACAATCGAATGATTTCAGGCCTTGTTCCGACAATCGTCATCAATTTGAGCTTTTGCATCCCGATCATCCTTTTAATAATAGTGCGGATATAGCTCTTGATGAGCATCTATCCACTCCTTTAATTGTTCTAGCATTTCCTCGTAACTGGGAACCCTGAAGCTAAAGTCGGTTCTGTTATTGACGAGCGATTTATCAAGCTTCACCGCGTCCGATGGAAGAATGTCGATCGGCTCTAGCTTCAGCACACGATTGAAGAGGCTCAGCAGCTCGAATTTCGAAATCTTGCTGTTGTTCACCAGATGGTATAAACCTGTTAGCTGTTCCATTAGCGCCGCTTGAATGGCTTGGGCCAGCGTATGCGTTGTTACCCCCGTCCAGATGGCCGAGGAATAGCCGTTGACGGGTCCTTTCTGCTTAAGGAACCAGTTGAGCAATCCGATGCCGCTCTCGGAACGGTCAGGACCTATAATGGAAGTGCGAATAGTGAGATTGGTTGAATCGATGACTTCACCTAACGCTTTCGTCCGATCATACTGCGTCTCCCCATCTTTGACACTGTTCTCGTGGTAATTCCCCGTTCGCCCCGAGAATACACAATCCGTGCTCAAGTGGATCAGTCGAGTCGCCGAGTTGCGAAGGCGATCCGCAAGAAAGTGCGGAAGGTAACTATTCAGGAGGATGGCTTCAGACAAATTGTGGTCTACAGCACGATTGAGAACTCCGATGGCGTTAACGACTGCATCATATGGCTTGGACCGAATCGCTTCCACTATCGTCTCTTGGTGAAACGCATCGCCTATAAATGTGTCGCAGTAAGACAAGCTTTTTCTGGAGTAGCCAGTCACTTGGTGACCCTGCTCACGCAAATAGATAGAAATCATGTGCCCTGCCATACCGCCTGCTCCAAGCACTAATATTTCCATGATTTCAGCTCGCTTTGAATATATTCCAAGCTTAGTAGCTTTTCTTTCACTTGCTCCACATTCAATATAGTCGTGCTGTTTGAATTGAATTCTCGTATTTCCGGCATCGTTTGCTTACCCTCTTCGAAGTATTGGGCGTAGTTCAAATCCCTGTTATCGGCTGGCACCTGATAGTAATTGCCTAAGTCGCTCGCATGGAGACATTCTTCCTGTGTAAGCAACGTTTCATAGGATTTCTCCCCGTGTCTTATGCCAATATACTGAATCTCACTGCTCGAAGGGAACAGTTCCGTTATCGCTTGGGCCAGCACTCCGATCGTACATGCCGGTGCCTTCTGCACCATAATATCGCCGGGGTTCGCATGCTGGAAGGCGAATAACACCAATTCAACAGCTTCTTCCAAGCTCATGATGAATCTAGTCATATTCGGGTCGGTGATCGTAATCGGCTTGCCGGATTTAATCTGATCGATAAACAACGGAATGACGGAACCGCGTGAGCACATCACATTGCCGTAGCGCGTACAGCTAATAATCGTCTTATCTGTCGTGCGAGACTTGGCTACAAGCACTCGTTCCATCATCGCCTTACTGATGCCCATCGCATTAATGGGATAGGCAGCTTTGTCCGTCGATAATCCGATCACTCTGCCAACGCCTTCTTCGATGGCCGCAGTCAGCACATTGTCCATGCCGATCACGTTTGTCTTCACCGCTTCCATTGGGAAGAACTCGCAGGAGGGAACCTGCTTCAGCGCAGCGGCATGAAACACATAATCGACTCCGAACATCGCATTGCGCGCGCTATGAAGATCGCGTACATCACCAATGTAAAATTTGATTTTGTTGCTTTTGTATAATCGGCGCATGTCATCCTGTTTTTTCTCATCGCGAGAGAAAATCCGAATTTCTTTTATATCCGAATGTATGAAGCGGTCGAGCACCGCATTGCCGAACGAGCCGGTTCCCCCGGTAATCATAAGTGTCTTATTCGCAAACAAAGGTGAACACCTCCCCGTTGATTCAGAAATATATTGACCGAATCAATGTATCCCATATAGTTGCAATTCCTGATAATCAATCGGCAATACATGCTTAAACCCTAAATGCGACAATGTATTCTGGATTTCCTCATGTAGATAGGAATAAGTAGCGACCACCACAAGCGCATTCTCTCGAACTTCGGTTAATTCATGAATAGATCTAACCTCTATACCGTATATGTTACTCGGATTATCTCTTCCTCGTGTAACGGCGAAACAGCTCACACATGAACCTTGAATTCCCTTAATGTATTCCAGCGCTAGCGTTCCGACCCTACCCGCACCATAAATGATAATACTCGGATATTCCTGAAGCTTTTTAACAAACGTTTTTTCATTCTCAATCGCTTGTTTCACATGATTCGAAATATACTCTCCTTCAAGCAAATACGCCTCACTGCCATCGATGCCCTCTGAATGCAATAAGTCGACATCAATCGTTCGATTGATCTGAATGATCCTCTCCTGCAAGGCTGAGTTCCACTCGACTGCGTGACGATAGAGGGCAGGAGTTAGATCGTCATGTAAGACTGCGATCGAATTTGCATGCAACCGCGCCAACCCCTCTTCACGAGACAATGCCAGTAAATCCAAAACACCGGTTGCGTAGTCACTCGTTTTTCTCAACGTTAAATTATTCGGTTTATGCCCTAAACGATAACTGTACACATTTTTATTAATCGCATAAAATTGACCAACGAGATTCAAAGCTTTAGCTAGAAAAGGCGGATCTTCAAAATAGGTATAGAGCGGGAAGCTCAACTGATTTTTCCTCAGAAAACCTAGATGATAAATAAATCTCGTAAAGCCGTAAGGAAATTGATATTCACGAAAAGTCATCATCTTATTCTCTTGAAAAACACAATTTTGGTCCCGTTGTGAAAAGGCTGTTATGGTCTGATCTCCAATATATTTGCTTAGAGATCCGCCGCATATTTGAACATTGTTTTCTATGGCGCTGTGATATAGACATTCCAGCACGTCGAGATCCGGATAGAAATCATCCGCATCCATAAAGGCGACGAACTCTCCTCGCGCCATCTCGATTCCCCGATTACGCGACGCAGCGACTCCACAATTCTCTTGATCCAACACGATGATATTGGAATGAGCAGAGCTATATTGTCGTAAGACCTCAAGCGAATGATCGGATGAACCGTCATTAATGCAAATGATCTCTATTTCTTTTAAAGACTGTAATAATAGGCTATCCAGACAATTCTTTAAGTAACCGCCCATATTGTATACAGGAACAATGACACTTATCTTAAACATAGATTTGGCCTCTTTCCCGTTTAAAGATAATGGATCATTCTCATTGCTCCCGCAATTCAAACGTTCGATTGCTGAATTCGTCAACCAACTTCTCACTATCGAAGTAGTCGGATTGCATATGACTGTATTGCCCTTTCAGCAACTGGAAAATCAAATCAGGAATGGCCAGGTCAATCTCCTGTTCAAGAGTGAAGTCCCAATTTGCTTGTCCCATATAGTCTTTAATTGCCTGGTGCATCACTTGTAAATGGTGAAGTTGCCTCTTCGTTCGGTGTTCGGAGCTAAAAATAGGTTGACCATCTTCGTCGAATGCACTCAAAGTAGCCTCCGAAGAAGTCAATACATTCTCCATAAGAAAATAGTTATCCATGAACTTCCACTGCTTCTCATACACATTATGAACCGTGTACATCGCTTTAATTGGTATTTGCGATTTATAACCCGAGCCCGAGCGTACATGGGAGAAATACAACCCGATCAACTCAAAATCTACAAAGTTGGATAGCGCCTTCTGGCATGTCCCCGAAGAAACAAAATCAAAAAAACCAACTCGTTCGCCCGGCTTAACTGGTAATTTGTCCAAATATCGTTTGTATTTCTTTCTTGCCTGCCTTCCTTGCTCTAAGATCGCCTCACGATGCCTTAACAAATAATCCATGTCGGATTCTTCGCCTCGCTCCTGAATATCCCCCTCTGTTAAACAGAATCGATCTTTCAGCATGTCCCGCGTCGAACCCGAATAAGCCAGTCCAGAGGCAAACTTAATGTCCTCATCGTTTTGCAATCCTGCTAATACAGCGGTCGCTCTAGAAGTATAAAAATAATGCGTTGTTGGAAAATGAGGGATCCTGCCCCGCAGCAATCGGCTTATCTCCTCTAATAAGTACCCGTCCCGCGCGCTATACAAAATATGATTGAGCTGCATCTCGTTCGCCGTTCTCAGCATCCAACGAAGGAAGCAGTAGACAAGAGGTGCGAAATATGAAAAGGCCATATCGTAATTTCGTGCGATCCGGAACTTCCCTTCTGTTTCGTTAAACAAGAAGGGGTCGTTCAACTCCCTTGCAATAAACTCTCCGATGACTAACCGGTCGATCAGCTTATTCGTATGCTCCAGCAGCTCGCTTGCGTAAGAATCTTCAAGCATCTTCAGCGCACTCTGAAGATGAAACGTTTCGGCAATTTTATGTAGCCGAGCAGCTCTCTCATCCGCTTCGTAATTATCGCCAATGTGAATAATTTTGTTACTATTCACCTTAGCATGCAAGATCTCGAACAAGCCATTCCCCTTAGAAACGCCATATTCGCAGGATACGAGCAAATGACCCGGTTTAACATAGATGCCAAGCCCTTTTAACA
Source organism: Cohnella endophytica (assembly GCF_003628305.1). GTDB lineage: Bacteria > Bacillota > Bacilli > Paenibacillales > Paenibacillaceae > Cohnella > Cohnella endophytica. Next base: position 74,265 of record NZ_RBZM01000011.1, read on the forward strand.
ACGTGCGAAGAGTCGCTTCTGGCAAGTACATATCGGACACGAAGTAAACCTCTTTGCCCAATGACAGGGCAAATTGATAGACACCACACATGTTCTCTCGTCGAATGAGATATTCGGATTCCGTCTTTATCTCAAGCTCCAACCAGTCACGCTTCATTGCTTCTGACAAGCCTAACTTCTGCTGCAATCGATCATAGATCTCATTCAGCTTAGGATTTCGGTCCTCCGCGCACAACTCTCTCTCCGCAATAATCCTCGACTTGGCAAATGCATAAGGTTCGGTCGTTGACCTTATTATTTTCTCTTCCATCACATAAAAAATATCCTGCGGATACAACGTACGGCGCATTACCAAGGTGTCAAATACATCGAAACTAACGACATCCGCTCGCTCAATCTTTGCCTTTAAACCAGCCTCGCTAACATCACGATAGGAATCGAATGTCTTTGTCGAATTATGGTTCGTTTGAAGCAGGCTACCAAGCAGATCATATACACGTATCGCATGCTGCGAGCATAATGTTGAGATTCTTCTATAGATGATTCGCACATTGTTGCTGCGGGCTACAATGACGATGAGATCCGCTCTTCGTTCCACGACTTCTTCGGGCGTGAGAATAGGCTTGCCTAATAGGAATTCTCCGGCGCGCGCCTCGTCCATTAAGCCGATAATATTTAATTCCGTGAAGCTTTCTACTATGATCTGGGTGTTTGGCCCAATGCCATAAATGACGATTCGTTTATCCTTGAATGAGCCAAAATGGGTTCGGAATGTTTCAATTACGTACTGCTTCTCATCCACCATACTCGATGTCATCCCGCTTATATCCCAAGTATTTGTTGATTCTCAATTGCTTCGTGCAACGCTCGGAAAATATAGTAATCGGCAGGTGAAGTGATTTTTATATTGTTAGGCGGACTCTTCACTGTGTGCATTTCAACATGGTAGATGCTCAGCAAATGTGAGGAATCGATACACATGAGATTATCATTATATGAGCGCTGGTAGTACTCCCAAATCAACTCAAAGCGGAACGTCTGCGGAGCTTTGGCGATATATATCGTGTCGCGCGTAGGAACGGAATCAATCCGTTCACCGCTCCAGCTTTGAATAACGCTCTCCCTAGCAGGCTCGACTGTAATAGCGGTGCCATGTTCTAATGCTGTCGCAATGTTAGCTGAGATGAGTCCTTCGGTTATCAATGGACGAACGCCGTCATGAATGAGCACGATATCATCTGCACTACACACACCGCTTAGTGCTTGCAAACCATTGTAGATAGATTCATGCCCCGTTCCGCCTCCAGCCACAATTCGGCTCACTTTCTTGATATCGTATCGCCGCAGCAGGATCCTCAACTCATCGATCCAGCTTTCTAAGCATACGACAACAATATTGTCGATCTCCGGATGATGCTCGAAGTGCTCCAACGTATAAAGAATAATCGGCTTACCATGGAGTTCAAGAAACTGTTTAGGCTTGGCACGCGTGTTCATGCGTTGTCCCGTGCCGCCTGCAAATATTAGAGCTGTATTCATCGCTTACCTCCCGCAGATGAAAGGATGACTTGCTTGTTGGATTGATGAATGGCTGTTCCCGATGTCCCTTCCAAATTGCTTGTCAGTTCAGCACTCAATTGGATTTGTTTCTCTGCTTGCACCCGAGCGAACGGTAAATCCGTCTGACGCGTGACATAGTCCAAATAAGTATCTAGACTTGCAAACGCTTCTAAGTGCAGAGTATCTATCACATTAATTAATTGGCTCGAAAGTTTGTTGAGTGTCTCTACCCTCTGATCCGCAACGGCAACCGTGTCATTCTCCGAAACCGCAAATTGATCGTATCGGTGAAGTTGATTCTTAGCATCCCATTGCATAACGCGATTTGTCATCAGCGCATATACCATTTCATCGTTATTAATGACATTGATATATCCAATTTCCGTATGAGATCGATATTCATCAAACATGCTTGCGATTTGAACGGCATTCGAATGAATATCAACCTTTAATGTGCGGTCAGTCTGTTGCGGGAACAACCACACATACCCATTGGCATAGACCAGTGCTTGGAAGTTACAAGCCTGCCCTGTCTTTATACCACTAGGAAGCTCGATCTTGATACGTTTTTGCGTTTGGCGATTCCATTTCACAATGTAGTTTTGCGTTCTAGCTGCCAGCCAGTAATGCTCTCCGTCAAAGCATACACCGAAATACCTTTCATCATTTTCACCGATTGCATAAAACTGATGCTGCAAGTTCTCTATATCGAAAAACAGGAGTTCGTTCGTTAACAATGTACTTGCAACAACCTCGGAGCCGATTATACACACATCCAGAGATAAGAGTCCTTCGAAGTCATAAGAGTACTGACCCTTTTGCCAATCGCTCGACTGTTTCGCCGCCTTTTCCAGATGGTGAATCCATTCCGTGTATTCGACCGTTTCGCCGCTTGCCGGATCGTATCGCATGATTGCAGGATAGGTATATGGCACGAAGAACAGCTGCTGTTTATGCGTAATGACTCTGCTGAAATATCGATTGTCGCCCGGTCTTAGCCAGTGCGGCTTGTCTTTGATCGGGAATAGCCTTTTGTCGAACTGTTTTTTTTCTTTATCGAAAATAGCCACATAATCAGCATTGAAGGGAGCAAAGTACAGCTTCTTCTCGTATTCGGCAACGTCCATATGAAGGAACTGATGTTTTTCTTCCGGGAAGCTACCGATGTATTCCGCAATCATCGTTTCTTTGTTCACTCTGAACAGCCCATTGAATTCGTAGGCTGATATCCAATAGTAGTGACCATCATCATGAAGAAGGTACGTCCCGACACCCGCATTAGACGAAGAATACAGATGTTGTAGCATTATTGGCTTTCCCGTACACGCATAGAGTGCGACTACCGAACCCATATCGCCGTAATAAGCGTCCGACAGTGCGATCGCTCGGTGCAAATCCGCCGTGTCATCATAAATCCCGAATTGATTGCGTTTGTACTCTTCGACTATTCGGTCATACTCTGCCAGAAGCTGCGGTCGCATCGATTGATAGGTCGATTGATTAAGCGGGTGAGGACGCCAGAGTAGAACGACGTCATTGCGCTTCCGGAAGGCAGCAAATACATCACGCAATTTGACGAGCACTTTCTCGTTTCCCTCAAGCAACGATGCAATGCTCGTATTGTAAAGAACAACCTTCTTCCTCGAACCGTCAGCCCTCTCGATCAAGCGACTCCAAGAGTCGGGAAGCGCATAATCCTCTCTCTTCGAATTGATCACCTTATCGAACTTCGGAGAACCGAGTGCAACGATCTTTTCCCCCACATTGCCGAAGTATCCCGTACATTGGTTTTTTAGTTCAAACTGCTGGATCACACGAATGTATGTCTGTCTGATTTTCTCCGATTGAACGATAACCCGATCTGCATGCAATACCCCAGCGCAAGTGCAGAAGTGGGCATCCACATCGTCCAAACTCACGAAGTAAGGAATGTACACCAAAAGATCGGTCAAATCCTTGAGTCGCTGACAGAAATAGTCCGGATGAACCACCGTTACCATATTACCATTATCATAGGGATTAATCGTCACAATGATATCCGGACGGCGTTCCTCGAGGTTATAATTCTGCCAATCGACAATGGGAACATACTCTGGGAACTGGTTCCCTTCGTAGTGCATCTGTCCGACCGTGCCGTCTGAATTTCTATCGAAGTAAGGGATTGGAATGACATACGCATCGCACTGCGGATCCTCATTAGCCGCCATCCAGACGGATTCGCAGCTGTCCCACATACTCGCTTTATAAGGTAGAAAGGCGATCTCAATCTTGCTTTGTTTAAGTTCATTAGTAGCACTGTTTCTAATCTTACCGAGCTGCTCCAGTAAGCGATTGATGTAAATCGAGGCATCTCCACCATTATCTATCTCGTTGCTTGTAAAGTAGAGGATCTCGCAATACTCTTCGAACAAGGAGACCGTTGCGGTTCCCACACCTTCGTGGCTCTCTATATAGAGACCGATTTGGATAGCACATTCTTGGCAATCGGCTAAGAGCCCTATGAACGCATTCGTCCTTTGTTCATCATACAGCCGTATGAGCTCTCTATGCGCTTCGAATAACGTCTTGATGAGTTCCAGAACTTGCTCTTGATGATATTTCCTCATCTTGCATCCCTCCTTCTACTCATCAAATGGCTGGCGCGTTCATACCCTCTTGCCAATCCGCAATCATCCGCTTGTACATTTCTGCGAGTCCATATTGAGCCTTCCAACCAAGGCTCTCCATCTTGTCTGCACTTAGTTTCATTGTCGCATCGGGAGCATAACCGCGTTTATGGATGTCTAGTGGAATATCCACAATAACGGACATTCTTCCCCCACTAACTTCGTTGGCGACCATATTCGCCATTTCCCGAATAGTCATGCTTGCCTCTGGATTGGCGATATTGTACGTCTCGCCATTAGCGCCTTTCAGTAACAATAGAATAAGTCCGCGAATCGCATCGCTAATATAGCAGTAATTGCCACGCGACTTCCCCTCGGTATGCAACACGATATCGGAACCCGCAATTGAACTTCGTGCGAATTGGGCAAAGATTCGGGAGTCATCACTTGGGAAACCTGCCCCGAATGTCTGTGAAAGACGCGCTACTTTAACCGGCGTGCCATACTGAGCGAAGTAACAATTACACAAGTTCTCACTCATTCTCTTGCTTTCCGGATAGCTACTCCTAGGACTTTGAAGGTTTATATAGCCCAGGTCTTTCTCGGTAACATATTGAAGATCCGGATCCGTCACCCCGTAAACTTCCATCGAGGACAGATAAACCATACTCTTCGTTTGTTTCTCCTTGGCCAGCGCCAATATATTCTCCGTACCTTTGAGTGCAGTCTCAATTACACCAACGGGCCTCGTGACCATCTCGACGGATTGCGTCACTGCCGCTCCATGCAAGATGTAATCTACTGGCCCGTTCACGATTAATGGCATTCGGATATCGTGCTCAATAAATTCAACAGGTTTCAAGTTGCCAAAAAGCTGGTTAGCTCTCTCCACATTTCTTCCATAGGCCAAAATACGGAGACCGAGTTTATACCTGCTATCGGCTTCCGCCAACGCTTGAATAACGACGGTGCCAATCGCGCCAGTAGCACCTGTAATTAACACAACCCTATCTCGCAGTTCTTCCCATGGAATATTATTATTGGAGACGATTTGATCTATATCTTCTTGTAATACTCGCGACAATTCGTGACGCCCCCTGATAGATAAAATAAGCACCGTTATCTAAATTAAATTATATTATCTATATCGACTTTAATCGACATGAACTTAATACCCCCGACCCTACTGGAAGATACTCCCTCGCAGGAATCACCTAAAACTGCTTAGACTTGTAGTCCTTTCCTCCGTGTTCGCCGCCTAATTATTTGGTAGGAATTTGTCTATTGTTGTTTAATAAAGAGAATGCCCCCGGCTCTTTGGCGAGGGAATTCGGGAGTCGCTCAGGTGCAAGAAAATATTACGATAACTTTTATCCAAACTAACAAAAGACGGTTCTCAACATAATTGAGAATCCGTCTTCTTAGAATCCGTTTTATTATGATAGCCCTAATGTCATTCAGATGTAATCCGGGATATTAATTGCCTATACTGAGGAAAATACTCAAAGCCTTGTTTCCAATAAGTTTCAGTTGTTCCCTCATCCGTACATTTCGCGCTTAGTGTTGAGTAATATTGTACCTTACCTGACTCGAGCTCTATCGCTGCTTGAAGGAATCCAATCCCTTCTTCGGCTTCTCCTTGATTGAAGTGAAAATGAGCAAGATTCTCGTACCCTTGTGCGTTCAACTTGCCTTCCTGCAAGAGAATGGAATAATAATCGGTCGCAAGCTCCAAATGATGATGGTCGTAATAATAATTGGCCAGCATATTGATTAGATTTGCGCTGGATATTCGCTTCATAAGAATGTCATAGACCTCGTAGATCTGATACCGATACAATTCCACCAACAAATCGTATAACAATATCTCTTGAGCCGCTGATGGCGTAATGATGGATTTATCACCTTGAATAGAAGTATTGATGAACGAATGAAGAAATTGTACTGCTTGAACCTCCGTATTCGCTGGCAAATACTCCGTATCATTCCATAGTAATGCGGCTAGTAATTCGGGCATTACATGATCAACATGAACGATGTCCGGCGAATTCACCCGATATTGATCGAACAGCGATCTATCTCTTTTCAATATCGCATATCGTAGATGGCTGTGCGTCCCTATATCATGGCCTGCCGAAACCATTGCTGATAAATAATGCTCAGATAACCCATGATCAGCTAATTTAAGAGAAGCACACAATAGTAAAAATAGATCTTGATTCGTTTGCTTTGGGTATAGTTTATTCATCAGGGAGACGATCGACTGCGTACTCTCCGATTGTGAGAGAAGCGTAACTAATCGATATAAAGTGTAAAAATGATTCGGTCTTTCATTTAATATTTTTGACAAGTAAAATACAGATTGGTGGATATCTTGCTTTCTATAATAATACTCCACAAGGTTCTGATAAGGAAAAACACCGCCGTAGTCGGGGCTGATCAACCAGTATTCTTCGTCTCCGTTAGAGCCGTTCTCGGCTATTCGTATAGCTTTTTCACTTTCAATTCTGCCCTTATCATAGAACCCTAGTTCGTTAAGTACCAGAGCCTTAATCGTGTGATATTCAGGATATCGACTCCATCTGGATAGATGCTTCTCTATGTGATTATATGCTTCTTGCAGCATATTTAGCGCTATATAACAATCAATTAACCCGATCAAGCATCGCTTATAATAACTGAGTTCCGGATTGAGGTTAGAGAAAGCTTTCTCATAGCATTCAATAGCTTTTTGATATTCCTTGATCACTTTGTATTCGTTACCGAGCGTATAATAGTCGTACTGTTTCATTTTTCCGGACTCTTTAAGCTTCTCGAAGATTTCCAAATTTCGCTTGGATTTGTTCTTCTCTTGAAGAACCTCAGGCGTATAACCTGAATGATAAATACGCAGATCATATTTGTACAATGGTAATTTCCCCGAATCGCAAGTTAGTTGCTCATGGATCGGTCTATGAAAATATATCCCTTTATTGGCCGGGAATATTCTTGCGACTTCGGCTTCAAGAACATTGCCGGACTCACCTGTTAGACTCAGTACAGGCACGGATAACGCGAATTTCTTCCTTGTGTTTAGCGACGATAAGAACGGACGCAACGCTACTCCATCGCTACGTTCAATATACTCATCCGCATCCAGAACAAGTATCCACTTTGAGGTCGCTCTGCGGATCGCCTCATTGCGAGCAGCCGCGAAATCTTTAACCCACTCGAAATCAAATATGTGATTCGTATATTGCGCGGCAATCTCTTTTGTTCTATCCGTTGAACCCGTATCTATAATAATGATCTCGTCAACAAAATCGCGAACGCTATCCAAACAGCGAGAGAGCACCCTTTCTTCATTCTTCACGATCATACAAAGAGATAATAACTTGTCCATGTAACCCTCCTGATGCCAGATCATTCATAGGCGATAAAAAAAACGAGTTGAAGTCTCCTTCAACTCTTCCTTTATTTTTTCTTATCGAAAAAGGCACTGTCCGCCGCATAGGCTTTATCGTAAACGTTATGATGCATTTTGCTTTGTTGAATTTTTTGCAATTCATGACTTGCTTCGTTTTTCAATTGATTCATTCGGTTAAGGATCATATTATCTAGTTGTAACACCGCTTGAATCCTTTGTTTTTGAACTAGAGTAAGGGATGAAGGCAATTGTTTCGAGTCGGAAATTTCGGCTACAAGTTGCTCCCGTTCCTCGATAAATGCCATGACTTCTTCGTGTTGTACTTGATCGAGGCCGGAAACGAATTGATCCGTTAATTGCTCCAAGCGAATGATAACATCATCCATGAGTTCCGCTCACGGTCTCTTTCGCAGGAGATTTAGCAGCCTCGATCCAGACCTCTTTCAATTGTATCAAATGATTGAGCACTTCTTCTACCTGAATTGCATCCCTCTTGATATTTCCTTGAATCAAACGATAATTAAAATACTCGTAGATCCGATGTAGCTCCTGCGAGATCTCATACTGGCTATCTAATGATCCCCTGAACTCGTTAATGATGCTCTGTGCTTTAAACAGACTCCTACTAGCCCCGGAATAATCCTTATCTTCTAAACATTTAATGCCTTGCCTGCAAAATCGAATTGCCCCATCGTAAAGCATAATCAACAGCTTGGAAGGAGTGGCCGTTTGAACTGCGGTTTCCAAATATTTGTCCGGTCTCGCTTGAAGCATGTAAGAGGCCCCCATTCATTCCTATGAGCTTGATCCGAATAACGAAGTAGATTGCGAGCTAAACTTGCTCATCGCTTTTTCCATATCCCCGAATTGTCTGTAATATCGGTTCTCGATGATCGTTAACCTCGCGGTCTGATCATTAATTTTATCCGTGAGTCCTTTGATGCCCTTCCCTAACACGCTTTCCGTTTTCAACGTGTCCGTAAGCGAAGTCGAATACGCGTTAGTACCCGCTCTTTCGCTCATCGCATCAAGTGCGGTTTTGAAATTTCCGTACAATCGTTGAAAAATACCGACATTCTCTGTTTCGGGAAGAATTTTCTTGCCAGGATTATTCGGATCGGAAACCGGATCCGGATTCGAGGTAAATAGCGCCATAACCGCTTTGGGATCTTTCTCGAGTGCTTCTCTTAATTTGTTTTCGTCTTTCAGGTAAAGTTTACCACCTTCATAATAAGGACCGGTTTCCAACCCGATATTGGTCATCTGTTTAATGCTGCTGCCCGTATTCACCTTGGTCATTAGACTCATACGCATATCGGAAATCGTCTTCGTTAAGATGGTGTCGTTCGCAAGAAGGCCGCTTTTAGCCTTGGCTTCCCATTGCGTGATCTCGGATTCCTTCATCGCACTGCGTTGATCATCCGTTAAAGGCGCATACTTCCGATAGCGAGTCTCTCCGACTTTGTCCTGCAACATTTTGAGCAATTCGTTATAATCGTTAATAAAACTCTTGATATCGTCGACGATCTTATCAACGTTCTTACTGGTTGTAATGACCGTGGAGGATGAACTTACACCTTGTAAAGTAATCTCTACACCATTAAGTGAAAACGAATTGCTGGAACGAGTTGTATCTACACCATTAATAGATAACGAAGCATCTTTTCCTTTAGCCAGCGGATTATTCGCAACACCCAATACAGAACTAAGGAAATTATCGGTATCTTCAATTGTAATTGATGCACTACCGCCGGTGTCTTTCGATGTCATAATCACTTTGCCGGTTCCTTCGTCATAGAAAGCTTGAACGTTTGTTTTGCCGTTGATCTGGGATAATACATCGTTAACTGACATTTTTGAAGGATCGACAGTAACTTGCGCTCCATTAATTTTAAATGTGTATGTGCTTGCCGGTATAACCTTATTTTTCAGCGTGTCTTCATCTGCAATCGCTTTACTCGTGTCGATCGCGATCTTTGCAGGAGGGACTGACGTGTCGGACGCTCGAATGTCGCTACCTACGTTATTTGCGGATTCCGCAAGACTCTTCACTTTAATGGTTGTCGTACCTGCCACCGCACTTGTAGTACCTTTAGCGGAGACGATATTACCTTCTCCGGCCACTTCCGTTTTCACTTGGGAGAACTCGCTCTGAGTATTATAATTAAACAATTTATTGTTGCGGAATGCCGCTATCTTGGCATTGATTCCTCGATATTCTTCTCTTTGCCATTCCAGCACTTGTTTCTTCTGCCCTAATTGGTCAATCGGAATCCGCTTAGCCTTCATCATTTCCTTGACCATGGCGTCGATGTCCATGCCGGAAGAAAATCCGCTGATTCTCATTTAAATCCCTCCTTATCTACGCTCGTCTACTAATAATCCAGCCATTTTCCACATCTTCGCGACGAAATCGAGCGTTTTCTCCGGTGGGATCTCGCGAATGACTTCCCCGGTATCCTTATTCAACACTTTGACCATAATCTCTTTGGTCTTATTATGGACGGAGAATTCAAGCGAAGTATTCGGACCTTGCATATTCTTGATCGCCCGATCGATTGCCTTGACAAGTTGGTGATCGCTAATCGTCACATCGCCTTGCAGTTCAGCCTGTTTAATCACTTCGATGCTCTTAGGAATGCTGGGGGCCGAATGTTCAACTTTCAATGAATCGGAGGGATAGTTCACCCTGATCGGTTCTATCTTTGCTATTCTATCGAGTTCCATTCTCTCACGCTCCAATATTAAGCTATTACCATATTTATCGGAAACTATCGAGCAAAAATGTAGAGAAAATCTATAGCGAAAGTAGTTGCAATCGCGATAATGCCGGCTGATAGTCATACTCCGCAGACTTGCGGTAACAAGCCTCCGCACTCTTAATATTGCCGACTACTTCGTAATACGTTCCGAGGTTATAATAAGCTACAAAACTCCCTGTTCCGATGACGCTATCGTATTTTTCCGTTTCGCCAATTTCAATGCACTTTAAGTAGGATTCTTCTATTTTGTTTAGCAAATGTGCGTTTTTCGCAACATCGCTAAGTATATATTCTAAATAAAACACGCCGCACGCGAAATGATAATCCGGATAGTCATGAATAAACTGCTGTTTCTCCTGTATGACTTCTATTCCCTCTTCATATAACCCACCGGCAACAATGTTATAAATATAATCCACAATTAAGTTAGGGGCATATATTTCTCTTCTCGAAATTAATCGATATGCTTTTTTATATAGCGAGTTAGCCTCTGCAAAGTTGCCAAGGCCATTATATTCTTTAGCCAGCTGGTATAAATAGTAGGAAGAATTCGGGTGATCCCGCAGTTCCATTTGCAAGATTGGTATATTACGATCCGATTTTTTGATTTCGAAATATCCGTCATGCTGAACTTCTACATCTATTTTCACTCTCGGCAAATCCGAGTCGATCTGTTCGTGAATCCTGCCACTATACTTAATCCCTGCCGGGAATAACCTAGACGTATAGCTATTCTCGTAGCTTTCGCCATCTTTATGCATTACTTTATTGACTTTCTTTATTCTCCCAATCTCAACGTCTTTTCTGTTAATGAATGTCCGAATAGCGAGTGCGCAATCGTTCGAAATATATTCATCCGCATCAAGCGTAAGATTCCAATCGCTTGTCGAATGGCTTAACGCGAAGTTCCTCGCATCCGCAAAGCTTTGTGTCCATGTAAAGTCGTATACCTTAGCCCTGTAGCTTAGGGCAATTTCCTTCGAATTATCGCTGGATCCGGTGTCTACTACAATCATTTCGTCAACGATATCATGCACACTTTCCAGGCACCGCTTCAACTTGTCCGACTCGTTTAATACAATCATTACTAATGATATCGTCTTCATCATGAGCATCCTCTTAAACTATTATGATAATGAAAAGAGGCCTTAGAATATCTAAGGCCTCTAGTGAAGAACAGATTAACGAAGCAATTGCAGAACGCCTTGCGGATTTTGGTTTGCTTGCGCAAGCATTGCTTGGGAAGCTTGAAGGAGAATGTTGTTTTTGCTGAGGTTAACCATTTCCTTCGCCATGTCCGTGTCGCGGATACGGGATTCAGCAGCTTGCAAGTTCTCGGACGTAGCGCCCAAGTTGTTAACCGTATGCTCCAAACGGTTTTGCATAGCACCCAGATCAGCACGAGCGGAAGAAATCGTGTCGATGTTGCTGGAGACTCCTGCAAGAGTAGTTCCTACAGTAAGCGTAGTAGGAAGAGTGATGCTCAACGAATCCGAAGCTTCGTGACCCGTTTGAATTGTAACCGAACCAGAAGTAGCAAACAAGCTGATATCATTGAACTTCGTGTTCGTTTGGATACGAGCAATCTCAGACGTCAATGCATTCAATTCTTTATCAATGTTAGCTTTGTCCGTCGAGTTGTACGTTCCGTTTGCTTTTTGAACATGCAGTTCTTTCATACGAACGAGCATATCGGAGATTTCAGTCATTGCGCCCTCAGCAGTTTGTACGAGGGAGATACCGTCTTGCGCGTTGCGTTGAGCTTGATCCAAACCGCGGATTTGTCCACGCATTTTTTCGGAGATGGACAGACCAGCAGCATCGTCAGCCGCACGGTTGATGCGAAGACCGGAAGACAATTTCTCCATGCTTTTGCCGGAGTTCAGAACGTTGTTGCCCATTGCGCGGTGCGCGTTCATTGCGTTAAGATTGTGATTGATAATCATTGTGTATTTCCTCCCTGAAATTTGGTTTTCCACATCCATGTGGAAAGGCTTATGCCCTAATACATTTATCGGAGTAACTATCCGCTTTGTTTATAGCATTTTTTTCATTTTTTAAAGTTTTTTTATTTTTTCGAGGAATGCTTTCGGACTGGCTGCCTCGCGATTGCTCTGTTCGATAGAATCTAATACTTCCTTGCGCAAAATGACGATTTCCGGCGGCGCGTTGATTCCGATCTTCACCTGGTCCCCATCAACCGCGGTAACGATGATTTCGATATTGTTGCCGATCAGGATGGATTGACCCGCTTTTCTGCTTAAGATGAGCATTCTATTCACCGCTCTCCACTTTAATTTGGCTAATGAGCGGTTCCTTTGTCCCGAACGGACTGTTAGGGGGCAATATGCACTGGCGTCCAAGCTTGTTGTGAATATTAATGACTAATGGAGCCAACAAATTCATTGTTGAACTCTCAAACGGCTCTTGTATCGTCATGATCGCCACGACCAGCACTTCATCCTGCTTCTCGATCTTCAAAGCTTGTTTATCATTCTCTTGGAGTTCGAAGCTGAACTCCGTGTTGAACGCGAACGGGTTAACGACCAGAAAACCGATATCTTCATGATCAACGCACTGTAAATATGCATATTGCTGATCTTCGATTATGCTTAATTCGAATTCGTGATATTCCGCGAACCCGAGTATACTGCCTTGGAAGTTAATTTTCGATCCTGAAAGTTGTTCAATCATAATCAACCAATCCCTCCTTGAAAAATGTAGAAATGCTATAGCTTAAGCTATAGCATCTTTGCCAATATCATTTGATTTTACACGAAGCGGTCATAGGACGTCACTTCGAATTGAATCGAGTTTTTCTGACGGAGATAAATATCCAAGTTACCTGGATTGTAAGTAATTTCGGGTTTATGAGGCGTGTACTCGATAATCGCCCTTTGCGGTTTAACCTGTATATTCACTTTGTGTGGAATGTAATCGATCTGGACGTTAAAACAGGAAGCTTCGGTCGTGTACCTAATCGGGCTTTTTTCTTGAAATACGTCCCTAGCAATATCCGCGAACGCATTCCTCGGATTCGTAATCTGCGCCATGCGGTTTCCGTCTTGGACGATGTTTCCGAGAGCTTGAAGATAGACGTTCTGCATCTGGCTATACATGTTACTCATAAATCTAAGGTGCGGTCCAACGCCCAATGCGTCTTGGGCTCTGGTGGAATCGATGATGAGCTCCCCAGGCGGGGATTCCATCTCGACTTTGGCCTGGGGTTGTTGGATAGACAACTCGCCTCGAGGGGAACGAATATCGATCGTAGCCCTTCGGCTTTCCATCCCGATCAGGGCGTTAGTCTGATGAATAGAAAGACGTAAGTTCTCCACCGTTTCCCCTCCTGCTCCTTAATCTTATCTCAAGAAGTCTAGTAAGCTAGGCTGAATGACCTTCGCTCCGACGCTTAGGGAAGCTTGATAGACGTTCTGGCTCATATTCAGCTTCATGATCACATCGGTAATATCCGCGTCTTCCGTTTTGCCGCTTAATTCATTCAGATTAAGATCCAAATCCTTAATCCGATTGTCTATAAATTCTAGCCTATTCGTTCTAGCCCCGATATCGGCCCGGGCATTCAATAATTTATCCGCACGGCTGTTCAAAGATTCCAAGAGGGGTGTCGCCGCGTTTGGGTCATTCGAATTGAACGCATTGGCCAAACCCTTAAATACGCTAAACAAATTATCGCCCGTATCCCCAGGTGACCCCGTTGCAACTCCGAACACTTCATCGCCGGTAATATTGACCGCGACCGTAACGCCCGCCGCGAACTTGTAGTCGATAGACTCGGTGTCCGTCTGTTCCGTACCGGCGTTGGCAACCGTATACGGTTGCTTGTCCGTAAATTGTCCATTAAAAATGTATTTCCCGTTCAGTTGATCATTCCCCAGACTAACTAAATGGTTGTAAAGCTGGGAGATTTCCTGACCAATCGCGCTTAGCGCAGTCGGAGAGTTCGTTCCGTTAAGCCCTTGAACGGTAATTTCTTTGACCCTGTTTATCAATTCCCCGACCTGTCCCAGCACCGTATCCACATGTTGCAAAGACGCTTGCGCCGTATCCATGTTTTTCTGATACTGCTCGTTCATGGCGATTTCGCTACGATACCGGAGAGCATATGTTATTCCTACCGGATCATCCGACGGTTTATTGATCTTCCGTCCCGTGGACTCCATGTTCTGGTAGTTATCGAGCTTGTGAAGGTTGGTATTAATATTTCTTAACATCTGATTGCTGATAATACCTTGCGTAATCCGTTGCAATCGAATCCCCCCTCAGTAATTAATCTGTCAGTCGCTTAGGACCCTTATATTATCTTCCGACTACGCCCATGGAATTGATGACTTTATCCAACGTCTCGTCTATCGTCGTCATAAACCGGGCCGCGGCATTGTAGGCATGTTGGAACTTGATCAGATTGGACATCTCTTCGTCGAGAGAAACGCCACTCACCGATTGTCGGTTGGCGTCGGTGTAATCCACCAACGTCTGATTATTCTTAAGCTGACGATCCGCTTCCTGGGATTGAACGCCGAGTTGTCCGATCATCGAACGGAAATAATCGTCCACTGTACCGTTAACGAGTCCTCCCGTTTCAAGATCGGTGAACTTGAACTGCAGATCCTTTAACTGCGATACTACCATGGCCAAAGTACTATTCCCTTTAACGGCTGCTTCGGCGGCCCCGCTTCCCGTTGTCCTTAAGGACGTCGCGATTTTGCCGGTATCCTTCTGGATCTCCTTGTTCAGTTGGATGCTCGAAGCGGTAATCGTTCCATCGTCTTTCGATGTGAAAAAGGGTAAGCCCGTCGACATCGGATTTTCGAACGTGTATCCCAATTGATGCAGACCGTTTAAGCCTTTAACGGTAACCGTCAGATCTTGCGCAAGCGTTCGATTTGCCCCAGTGTAAGTAATGTTGTCCAGCGTGGTGCCATCGGGGATAACCGATCCCGCAGGAATCGTTATCGTTATGTCGCCGTTAGCGATCGTATTCGCCATCGCGTCCAATTGAGCGGAATAACTGGAGACGTATTGGTCTCTCGAAATGAACATACCGTACACTTCGCCATTGTTCAAATCGCCGGAACTCATCGCCGATTCAAGCGAGTCGGATGTCATTTCGGTGGCATTGCGCCCAGTGACCAGGTTAACGGTCCCCATCGAAATCGTGTAACCATCCGAGGACTCAACAACCGAAATATTGGCGATCTTCGATAGTTGGTCCGTCAACACGTCGCGTTGATCGCGCAAATCGTTCGCGTTGTCTCCCAGCGCCTCCGTACGTTGGATAACGCCATTTAAATCCGCGATACTGCTTGCGATCGTGGATATTTCTTTCGCTTTAACGCCGATATTATTGGTTAAATCCGCGCTCATATCGCTTAATTGCTTCGAAATCTGATTAAAGGTATCCGTCAGCGCGATCGCGCTTTCCCGTACGATTTTGCGTCCCGTTACATTCTCCGGATCTTGGGCCAAGCTAGTCCATGCTTTCCAGAAGTTATCCAGCACCGTGCGAATTCCGGTATCCGAAGGTTCGTTAAAAATCGTCTGAAGTTTGTCCAATGTACTAGACCTTGTTTCCCAAGCTCCAAGAGATTTGTTCTCATCGCGGAACTGTTGATCGAGAAATCTTTCCCTCACTCGGGTGATAGACTTGTATTCCACCCCCGTACCCAGCTGACCGGGGGCCGTGGAATGTGTCATTCCAACCGCTTCGATCGGTTTGGTCGCTACCATATTAACGCTCTGGCGTGAGTACCCGACCGTATTGGCGTTAGCTACGTTATGTCCCGTCGTTTGCAAAGCTGCCTGTTGCGTGAACAGACTGCGCTTAGCGGTCTCCAATCCATGGAAGGTCGACCTCATTCTCATCTTCCCCGTTTCTCATTGTGAGTTGTGAGCGATTTTACGCTTTCGAATCAAATAGTTTCAACGAATTCTGGCTTCGCCCGTAGTCGGCCGGCTTCTTGTATACGAAGTCCCGATCGTCGAACGGGCTCGTGATCAGGTTGAGCGAAAACTCGTTAAATTCGATCGCCTGTTTCGTCAAGTTCATGTTCGTCCCGTTCAGTTCCTTCAAGCGTTCTATGATCGATAGCAGCTTGTCCGCCAAGCTTTGCAGCTTGGTCTTGTCTTCCGAGCTCGGAAGAACGCGAACCAGATCCGAAATCTTCGAACCCGCGTTTCCGCTTAGTCCCTGCTCCGCCAAGAAACCCGCGACGACTTTACGCCAATCGCCTTCGCTTTCGGCGATCGCCTTAATGAGCCTGGATTCCTTGTTCACGGCCTCGTTCAGAACGCCGACGTCATTTGCGATGAGCGCTTCCCGCTTCCGTTCTCCGAGGGCGATCATCTGTTCATGCTGCCGCAAAAGCGTCTCGAGCGTCTCGAACAAATCGAGAATCGCCATAATTTCACCTTCTGCCTTCATTATGACTTGATTCTACTCGCGAACGAACGGCAACAGCTTCTCGGCAAGCTTACCCGAATCTACTTCGTAAGTTCCGGAGCTAACTTCCTTCTTCAGCGTCTCGATGCGCTTCGCGCGATTCGGATCCTCCGAACGCTGGGCGCCCAATAGTTCCATAGCCTCCGCGGAAAATTGGACTTCGTCCTTACGACGAAGGCCGCTGGCTTGATTCGTGCGAGCTTCGGATTGTTGCTGATAGGTGCGATAGGCACCGATTCGTTGAGTATCGTTAATTTTCACGTTCATCACCCCAATAATAAAAAAGACCGATAATGTATATCCTTATTATCGGTCGACGTTTATGAAATGTTTAGAGTTCCGTTTTTTTGCGGTCGTGAAGACGATTTCCGATCTGGTAAGCACCGGTGTGCTTCTCATCCGGATTATGCTGGAGCGTGCCCGTTGCATTCTTCACATCGCGTTGCAATCGAGCCTTGCAATTATCGCACATATGCCCGTCCCGAATGAGAATGCCGCAAGACTCGCATGGGTATGACATGTTCGGCGCGTTCAATAGAGATATTCTGCCTTCGCGGATCCACTTCGTGATCTGCTTGACGCTGACTTCCATGTCTTCGGACAATTGCGTAATATCCAAGCCTTTATTCTGGCGCAGATGCTCGACGCATCTCTCGTAATCTTTTTCCAGCGACGCATGGCAATTATTGCAGACCTCGCGGAAATTTTTGGAGAACAACTTCCCGCACTTAGGACAGTAGGTTATTTCCACGCAAACCTCACCCCGAATTCTGACATTAATCGACTAATTTATAAGTATTGTACTCGAAATTCCCGAAACGTGCTATCCCTTTGTTTAGTCAACCGGAAACGGAAGGGCTCGCGGAAGGCACCCTTGTCCCACGCCCCGACTCTTGTTCTTTTTCCGCATCGACTGCTTTCATCTGATTGGGAACGCTGCCGAACAGCACCCAGGACCAGTTCGTTAACCGGCAGATCGCCGTGACCACGATCCAAGAGATGAATAACGCGCAACAATAACCCCCTAGATACCAGAAATGTACCATCAACGGATTACTGGCGTTTGGCGGAAACTGACGGTATATCAGCAATACGATCGGGTGCACCAAATAGACTCCGAACGAAATAACGCCCAAGTAACGCAGCTTGCCCACCCAGAAAGAGGTATTCATGCGCCCTCCGATCAGGAAAGCCACTTGCATCAGAATGAGCGGAGTGAGCATCGTATACATGTCCCAGAGCGCGTCATATAACGCATTGCTAAACACCGCGCGATGCATCCGAGCTTGGTAAAATATCGATACATATTTGATTCCCGCCGTAAGCCAGACCGCCCACAAAAGGATCCAGAGAGCGACCTTCCCCTTCGTAACCGTATCTCTGGCAATGATCAGCCAGGATTTAATGCGATCGAAATAGATGCCCAGCCACGCGCCGAGAAAATACTGACCGAAATAAGTAGGAGACCAGCTCCCGCGATACTGGACTTGCCAATATTCCCTGTTGTACAGGAAGAACGCCCATTGCAATCCCACGCCTATTACGACGGCGGAGGCCGCGAGCCATCGGAAACGTTTGAACAAGTATAAGAGGACCGGGAATAATAAGTACAACTGAATGCTAATGAAAACGAAATATAAATGCGTGTAAGCCTGTCCGTTCAATAAATCATGCAGGAACTTCGGCCACATTAACGGGATATCCCACGGCTTATGATTCATGTACCAACGGATCACGAAATAGATGACCGAGAAAACCACGTAAGGAACGATGATGTACGTTAACCGGTTTCGGTAAAATTTCTTGAATCGCTGAAGGGTCAGAGGCTGCGGATAATAATTGTAGAACAACACGAAACTGCTAAGCAAAATGAACGAGGTCGTGCCGATCTTAAAGAAAATGTTCAGGAAATTATAGATCCCGTACAAGCCCGAACTTTTCATTTCCAGCGTGGCCGCCGACGTGGAATGTACCATCAGCACCCCGATCATCGCGATACTCCGCACGATATCGATTTCCCTCAACTTTGCGCGACGTTCCATGATGCCTCCTTCTGGCGTAAGCCGATTCTTTTTGTAGTATCCCTATGTAACTCTTTACTCTATTTGGCTACGAAAGTTACGATCGTGCCCATAGCAATCCATAGACTTCCGCTCTGTTAGGCATTGCCTGCTTAAGTATTCTTGCGCACTCGTCGAGCGTGCTTCCCGTCGTATATACGTCGTCCACGATGATTATTCTATGCGGGGATGCCCTCTCGGAAAATAAAACCGCCGGATCGGCCGCGAAGTTGCCTCTCATATCGGTCACGCGGCTTCGACGGGTTTTGAGGCTTTGTTTCTCGGTATGCCGCAAGCGAAGCAGCATCGGACTGTACGATAACCCGTACCATTCCGACAACCGTTGAGCCAACCTCTCGGCCTGATTGAAGTTCCTCTCCCTTAGCCGTTCCGGCGCCAACGGCACGGCCGTGATGCCGTGGAACGTAAGCTTCGTCGCTTCCCCAAGTCGCTCGAAAGCGAAAGCCAGCATGGCGGCGAGCACGTTCTCCACGCCTTCGTGGCCGCGGTACTTGTACAACGCTAGCCAATCCTTCATCGCTTTGTCATAACGAACGCCGCATCTGCTCAATTCATAATGTCTGATCTTGCGACGTAAGCAATCCTCGCAACGTTCCGCTCTGCCGCAAATCCTGCACGCCGGATAGACGATCCAAGGAATCGCATGCCTGCACGAACCGCACAACGAGTCGATTATCCGCCGGGGATCCGGATGCTTAAGCGGATTCGCAATCCCTATTCGGGCTTGAGTATGCCTGTTTCCGCACATCGGACATACTGCGCGCGAGGGCGAGAACCATGAACTAAAATTCATAGACATATAATTATCCCTCCATAATAGACGCTTGGCAAAGGAAAAAAGTTCCTTTTTAGACAAGAAGATAATTTTTATGTCGAGCCAATGCGTTCATTGCGCGAATTTGGAGAGTGGCGTTTCGCTGGGAATCGGTCCAAGAAGGCGCGCCATAATAAACGAAACCAAAGGGGTCGTCCGCCGATCTGCCTGCCCTGCCCGCCATTTGAACAAGCGAAGAAGCATCGAATAACGGATTATGCGCGTCGAGAATAAATACGTCGCTGCGAGGGATGGTGACCCCGCGTTCAAGAATCGTCGTCGTTATGAGCAATCGGGTAGTCGAATTCCTGAAATCGACGACTTTCCCCGTTCGCTCCTCATCCTTCGAAGATGTGCCGGCGATAGCCTGCGCGGGAATACCAAGCTTATCCGCATAGCTGCGGACAAGCTGGACGAATGAATCGACTTGTTTGACGTAGGGAACGAACAAGAATACTTGAGCGCCTCTTCGTACCGAACTCGCTAGGGCCTCTACGACTTTAGCCGGTAGAGCTTGTTTGCGCAGGAGATGGGCAATAGACGGCGAGGCTAAACGAACGGGTACCGGAAGCGGATGCCTATGATATCTAACGGGAACGCGAGCGCAGGAAATTGTTCCTCGCGCGACTTCGCGTTGCAAGCGCGGGGGAGGCGTCGCGCTTAACAGGACGGTGACGCCGTCCTGCTTGCGGCACTTGTCCGCGGCGTAATGCAGCATCGGGTCGTTGTGATAGGGAAAAGCATCCAACTCGTCGATCAACACGAGATCGAACGCTTCCTGGAATCGGAACAGCTGATGAGTCGTGGATAACGTTAGCGCTCCATTGGCCCAGCGGTCGGGGCTTCCGCCGTACAATACGGCGTGGTTGCGCCCGGGAAAAGCTTTGACCAGCCTTGGCGCAAGCTCGAGTACCACATCCCGGCGGGGAGTCGCGACAAGCGCTTTTCCTCCTCGGGATAGAACGGCGTCCAACAAGGGGAAAATCATCTCGGTTTTGCCGGCTCCGGTCACGGCCCAGAGGAGAAAGGATTGGCTTTCGCGTTGTCGGATTCCGGCAGCCGCATCGCCTTCTTGGCCCGCAAGGAATCGTAGCGCCTCCGAAGCTGCGGCGCTTTGGGCAGGGCTCAGTCCCCACCGTTCGGAGAGCATCTCCTTGGTGGGGATTTGGTGAGCGGCTATCGGCATAGCTTGCGCCGCGAGCCGCGGCACGCCGATGACGAGCAGCCCGCATTCGCGGCTGCGTCCCATCGTTAGGCAAGCCTCGCAATATGCGCAGGCTTGCCTTCCGCAGGCGGCGCAGGGCGTGTGCCGCAGCTTGTCCTTGCCGCTGCCGCAGCGGCGGCAGGCCAGGTCTTGGGCACGGCGCCGCCTTGGCGCGGCGCGCAGCCGCTCGCTTATCCAGCCGCGGAGTCCGTGTCGCGGCGGAGGGGCTGGTCTTGGGGCCACGGCAGCGGTAAGCTGCAAGGCCCCGGCGAGCGCCGCGTGCTGAAGCAGCGCGAGGCTGTCAATGGTACAATCGGCTGGCAATGCGCTTGCCAGCAATTCGATGGCCTCTTCCCTGAGCAGGGATCGCCCCATGAGAAGGTCACTCACAACCTGTATCCATCCTGCAAGAGGGACCTTCTCACGCTCTCGAAGCCCCACTCCTCTTTCTCCAGTCTCCACCCGAGCATTCTGTAGCGCCTCTCTCTTCTCACCCGCTAGCTCCCAGGCCGTTCTTACAACCTTTTCAAACTCCTCCGCCAAACCCTGAGCCAGTCCTCCGCCTTGTCCTTGTCCTTGTCCTCGTTGCTCCTGCCACTCCCCTCGCTCAATCCCCACCAGGCGTTCATTCCAGATGTCGCAAGCACGAACGGCGATCCCAAGCGGCAGAGTTTCCGTCACTCGAACAATCCTAGCCGCTTTTACTCCCCAATAAGCCGCATCCGCCTCCCAAGCCACGGAGAATCGCGCCCGCCAGCCCTTCCTTTCACGCACCGCATATAGAACAACCTTCATCCCGCTTCCCCCTCCTCCTCGCGTATGAGAACGCAAAAAAGCACACTCCATCGCCGCCGTTCGCGCGGTTCCAGAGTGTGCTTCACTCGAAATTCCTATAAGGCCTTCTCCCGATATTGTAAGCAAGATCTAGCAGGAAGGCAACCATTTCCTCCCCTATCGGTAACCGCACGATCCTCCTACAATGGTAACCGCCCAACGTCTTCCGTCCGCCCCAACTCCACCCATACCACCGTTTCGTTCCGTCCGGGCTTGTTATCCGCACATTCCGAAATCTGAGCCTCTGCCTCGGTCGATTCGGTCGTGCGTTTTCTAACGCACTCGATATTTGTATCCCTTCGCGTAAAACGCTCTACGATCGGTCCCGTTTCGTCCGAAGACTGGTCGAGAACGACCGTAATCCCGACATCCGTTCCGCTTCGCCTTGCGAATTGTTGAATCGACCTGATATACCACTCGATCTGTAATTGATGATTGCCCGCTACTAGTACGTAATGCCGTCGCTCTCCACCGGAATTCCTCCGGATAAGCCAATGCGCGACTACCGCCGCCGCAGCGTAAAAGCCGACAATCCACAATAGATCCGGAATCACGGCGGCCACCTCCTTTGGGAATGAAGGCGAGAGACGGACATCGGATAGTCGCTCGGCCATCCCAGCCATCCGTCTACTCGTTCAACACTATATGCCGCGCCCGAACAGGGAGTTCCGGTCACCAACACTTGCTGGGTCAGCGATCCATGCTTGACATTATATATCCGTTCAATTTAAGCTAAAGTCGAATTTACTCATCCGGTCGCGAAGCACGCGCCGCTTTTCCGTCAGTTTAATCTGATGGGGAGGCGGCTATTTTATTTTGGGGAGAGGGCCTGATTATGGAATTCGAGCAAGCCTACGACGCATTCGTGGAATACCACAGGAAACGTAGAAAGGGGGAGCGACTACGAAGACTAAACGAGGGCCATCGTCACGCCGAGAAGATGCTTCTAGAAAAAGTGTGGTGGCCGGCTTTCCGGAATTTCGACGGTTTGCATCCAGAATACGAGGTTAGCGATTTCAAGGACGGCAACAGGTTTCTCGACTTCGCCTTTCTCGAGGCCAACTTGCGGCTTGATATCGAAGTAGACGGCCATCGATCTCACGCCAAGGACATTAGCCGAGATAAGTTCTCGGACCACCTCATGCGGCAAAATCACTTAACGTTAGACGGCTGGAAAATCATCCGCTTCTCTTACGACGACATTGCGGAAAAACCGAGGATGTGTCAGCAGTTGCTGTTGCAATTTATGGGGAGATGGGCAACAAACAAACTTTCCCGTCCTATTTACGAATTGCGTGCCGAGGAACGGGACATCCTCCGCATTGGGCTTCGGGATTCCACCGGAAAGTTGACCGTTACCGAAATCTGCCTACGCCTCGGAATAGGCGACAAAAAAGCACGCAAACACCTATGTGCACTAGTTGCAGCTGGCTTGATCGCTCCCAGTCGCAACAATGCGCAAAGGATACGTTCGTATCGTCTAACAGCCGCCGCGGATATAGATCTGTTGGGTATATGAGCGGGGAAAAGCGTGTAAACGGCCACAGGCATTAACGGTCAACAACACCCTTAACCATCCGGTCCATCCTATGGGTAAGCCACTTAACGGTCATTTCTGCGCTTAAGTGCCTCTATTCCGGCGTGGCTTCCTAGTAAAATACCTTTTAACCGACCAAAACACCGTTATCCAGCCTCTCTGATCACTATTAAGATATTTAAATGCCTTTTTGACCGTTATACCGAGGGGAATGTTAACCTTGCGAGTCATCTCCCGCACGCAAAAGAAAAAAGCGCGATTCCCCGGCCGGTGAGAGACCAAGGATCCGCGCTTCGCGCTTGCTTCTATTAGAGCGTAACCCATCCGAACTTAATCGAATTGATAACCGCTTGCGTACGATCGTCCACTTCCATCTTCTGAAGGATGCTGCTGACGTGGTTCTTGACCGTCTTCTCGCTGATGAAGAGGTTTTCCCCGATCGTCTTGTTGCTCTTGCCTTCCGCCATCAACCGGAGGACCTCGGCTTCCCGTCGAGTCAGAGGATTGTTGCCGCGCGGGATGAATTTCGTAACCGTCTCCCGGCTGGCCGCAGCTCCCGAAGTCGCGCCAATCTCGTCGAGATACGTCATGCGGCGAAGCTGATTGATCAATTTGCCCGTAACTTTAGGATGTATGTATGCATGCCCATCCGCTACCGTGCGAATGGCGTTGATGAGAGATTCGGCTTCCATATCCTTGAGAAGGTAACCCGTCGCGCCCTTGCGAAGAGTCTCAAATACGTAGCTCTCGTCATCGTGTATGGATAAGATAATGACTTTGATTTCCGGGAAAATATCGCGTAACCGCTCGGTAGCCACAACGCCGTTCTCAATAGGCATGTTAATGTCCAGCAGGACAACGTCGGGTTTCTCGCGGTTGCAGAACTCTAGCACCTGAATGCCGTCGCCGCACTCGCCGATGACCTCTAGATCGTTTTCCATGTTCAGAATTCGCTTCAATCCTTCGCGGAATAGCTGGTGGTCATCCGCAAGGAGGACTTTAATCGTGCGGGTGGCCGTAGCCGTCTTATTCTCCATGTGCGATTAACTCCTTTCCTGTTTCTGCTTTGATAGGTACGTTGATCTTGATTTTCGTGCCGTTGCCTAAGGCGGACTGGATTTCGATCTTGCCCTGTAACAAGTCGACGCGTTCCTTCATCCCGATCAAGCCGAAATGAGAATGGGAGCGAGTCCGGGATTCCACGACCTCCTGTTGGAAACCCACGCCGTTGTCTTCAATGACCATCTGGATCGTGTCCTCGTAAAAAGCGAGATCCAACGATACGTAAGTCGGCTGAGCATGTTTTAGAGCATTATTGTAACCTTCCTGGACGAGACGGAACATCGCGGCTTCCATGGCGCTGGGCAATCGCTTTTCCTTACCCGACGTATCGAAGACGGCTCTGATCCTTGTCTTCTCTTCGAAATCCTGCACGAATTTGCGAAGCGTAGGCACCAAACCCAGATCATCAAGGGCCATCGGCCGAAGGTTGAAAATAATTTTGCGAATCTCTTCCAGACCGATACGGATTTGCGACTTCAGGTCGATCAGCTCGCTACGGACGACTTCAAGATCCTTCGTGTCCAACAACCTCTCGGCAATTTCCGTCCTTAGTACGAGGTTGGCAAGAGACTGAGCCGGGCCGTCATGAATTTCTCGGGCGATCCGTTTGCGCTCGTCCTCTTGCGCGAGGATGATTTTGAGACCGATCATTTGCCGGTTTTTGGCCGATTCCAGGATGCGCGTAACTTGGGTCAGGTCTCCGGACAAGTAATCCAGCACGACGCTCATCTGCAGATTAATCGTGTCCGCTCGCTCTATGGAAAGCTCTACGTTTTTCACCCGATGCTGCAGATCGTCCCTTCGGGCTTTTAAGTAAGTTTCTTTCTCGCGGTAAACCATGAGATCCAACTGCAGTTGCGTCGCCTTCTCGTAGGCGGACTTGATATCATGCTCGGAATACCGGACGAAATCCCGGCTCACCTCGGTCAGTCGAATTCTGGCAAGCCGGTAATCCCTCTCGAACCGATCCACTTTATCTATCGTTTCGGATGTTTCTCTTATTATCGATTCTAGTTCATGAGTTAGGGAATGCAGCTCGCGACGTGCCGCCTCGCAAATTTCGAACACTTGTACTTTGCTGTCTTCCATTACGGATATGGCATTCTGAATGACGCGATCTATCTGGTCCACATGAAGCTCCATGAGTACGACTCCCCTACCTCAGCATGCGCGCCCTTCTGTCGTGATTCCCCACTGGCACTAAGCCGCTCGGCGCTTGCTAGCAATGCTTACATCATACCATAAATCTTAGAAACTAAGAGTAGAGGTTTGAGAGAAATGAGCCCAAATTAACGAATTGTAATGGTTTTCGTTTTGGATTCCCATCCTACTTTTTGTCCGAGTTGCTCGGAGATTACGCGAACCGGAACATAGACGCTGCCGTTAAGGACGATCGGAGACGCCAAGACCGGCTGGCGAATGCCGTTAACCGTCATCGTGCTATTGCCGACCCATAGCTCCAGCATTTTATCGCCTCTCAGAACCGTAACCCGCTTCGCTATATTGTCCCAGAACACTTGGGCGCCGAGCTTATCGGCCACGAATTTCAGAGGCACGTAGTTGGTGCTCGTTCCCTTCTGAACGAAAGGAGCTCCCGGCAGCGTGACTTTCTTGCCGTCTACGGTGGCTTCCTTCTTGCCGACCGTCATGACGATCGTCGGTTGAGCGACTTGAATCTGTGCAGGAGGTACTTGCAGCACCAGATTGTCGAAAGCAAGCTCTCCTACCATCGCCCGCTCGTCCTGGCCTTCTTCTTGGTTCACGATATATAGCTTGGTGAGTTTGGACGGACCCTTCAACCCTGTGGCAGCCAAGTCTACGCGGAGGTTCTTCCATCCGGACCAATCGATCTTGTCGGCGATCGTGGCGTACACGGTTTTGCCGTTCACGTCCGTGAACTCCGCTCTTAGCCAGTTCATGCTCTGATCGCCCAGAACGTCCAGCGTCAGCGTGCTGGGTGAACCGTTAATCGTAATGCCTTTGCCGTCGTTCAGCACGGCGTTGGCGTATCTCTTGCCGGATCCGACCGTGAAGTCGTAATCCATGACGAGCACCTTGGACGTCTCGCGCCCCGGAATACCGGTCGCGATCGCCGTCGTGCCGACCGTCTCGACCGGCGTGCCGGCGAAACCGACATTGTAAGAGGCGTTCTCGAAGTTCTCGAGCACTTGTTCCGTACCCGGCGCCAATACGGCTACCGTGCCGTAGCCGTCGTATCTGGCGATTGCGTAACCGGCAGCGATATTGTTCTGGACGTTAGCCACCGTAATCTTGCCATTGGCGGAATTGGCCGTGAAGCCGCGGAATTCCCATTTTACCGAAGATGCGGGAACGCTCAGCTGCCTGCCGTCCGTTAATTGAACCTTAACCGGCATATCGATTACGGCTCCCGGACGAAGCACCCTTGTGCTCGGCTCGACGGTTAACTGGGCGATCTTCGCTTCGCCGATGACCTCGAGCGAGATTTTGTCGCTGGCCGTTCCGGATTTTACGTTTAACGTCGTTTGTCCCGATTTGGTAGCCAACAACGACCCGCCCGTCAAAGTACCGATCGGATTGTCGAGCTTCCATACGGCTTGGAGACCGTTCGGATCAAGCGGATTGTAATAGGTGTCGTAAGCCTTCAATGAATAACTGGCTTGTTGTCCGATGAATAACGTCTTCTCGCCGCTTGCCGTAATGCCTTTGAGCGCGCCTTGCGGCGCTGTCGTGTACACGCCGATCCCGTTCGCTACCAGACGTTGGGTCGTTCCGTAGAACGTCGGATGGGAGAGCTGGACCTGGAACTCCCCTAGCGGGCGGGAAACCATCGTCGTGGAGCCGCCACCGTCTAGGTTGACCGCTTTCCATGCTCCGATTCCGGAGAGAATCTGCTGAAGCTCTTTTAACGTGACGCCGTTACGGCCTCCGTTCTCCTCGACCGTCAATAGATACGCGGTCGATCCGTCTTTGGAATAACCGACCGCCGTACGCGCGCGATCAGCCGAACCGCTCACTCCGCTGATGTCTCGCGTGAAAGCTACCGCGGCTCCGTTGTCCATCAGAAGCGTATGTCCGCTCACCATCATCTGGAAGTCGGCGGCGTTGTACGTCTTGCCGTTCGTCAGAGACTGCAGCGAATAATCAGCCTTAACCTTATCCCCTAATACGAAATGCGTCTTGATGAAGTTAGCCGCTTCCCCGTGTCCCCGGAGGATATATCCGTTCGCTGGAATCGCCGTCTTGATCGCTTGGCCTAGCGATACTTCCGTGACGACGCCGTCGACGACTAGAGCTTCCGTCGGCGTCGTTCCGCTCGCCGCGGGACGTTCAGGAGCGGTCCATGCGTTCGTGTATATGTACAATGCGTTGACATGACTATAGGCTTTGTTCGTCTCCGTAATATACGAGGACTTGTTCATCCCCGCGAGAGCGAAAGTCGTCCCGTCCGCGGCGGTCGCCGTGCCGGTGAAATTAAATCGATCGATGATCGGCTGACGGTCGTTGGTCACGCCGAAAGCGTACATGCCGTTCAACTGCTCGGTACTCACCAGCAAGCTGCCGGAAGTAATCTGAGCTCCCATCGGCACCCCTTCGGCCGCATTGCCCGTACGGAATACGTCGCCGTTGATGCCCGCTACCGCCCCCGTCTCCTTCGCCATCGCTCCGACGGATTGTTTTCCCGTCACGCTACCTTTCGGCCCGCCCATGGCGTTAAGCTGGACGTACGGATTTTTAAGATCGACTTGCAGGACGTGCAACACTTCCGTTGTCTTCGAGGTATCCGAAGGCACCCAACCGTAGGTAATCTCACGTACGCCAGAAGTGACGATCGATTCTGCTTGCTTAACTAACTTGTAGGTAACCGCAGCCTGCGTCGTCGTGGACGCGGCGTGCGCCGAAGGAAGATATCCGGCGTTCATCGTTGGGGCGAGAACCAAAACTCCCGCGAGCAAAGGCAGCAGCAGACGTAAAGGTTTATGTCGGTTTTGCGTTGTAAATTGTGGCATTCCATTCTCCTGTAAGTCTATTAGATTTGGATAAGAGCGTCGAAGCTCCCAATTGTCCTTAATCTATTAGACTCTTTAAGAGGCAAAAAGTTACACCCCATTAAAGATTATTAATAGGCCGATCGTCGAGAGAAAGGCGAGCAAGGCAACAAAAAAAGCGGCCAAGTGCGCCGCTTTCCCGTTATTGTATGTCCTCCCGCTCCCGCTTGGTCAGCTTTCCCCAAGCGAGGCGGTAGGATTGCTCCAGCATCGCGAGCAACTCGCCGTCCGGAACCTCTCCGTTCAGTAGGACGGTATTCCAATGTCTCTTGTTCATATGGTATCCCGGAAGTACCGTCCCGGGATATTGCTGCCGGAGCAGCCATGCCTCCTCGGGATCGGCTTTTAAGTTGACGCTCTCCGACTCTCCCGTCTTGCCGAACAACGCGAACATCTTGCTTCCGACGAACAATACGGGCAAGTCCGGATCGAAGGGATATTTCAGCGCGGTTCCCTTCCACTTCTTCCCCTTCGCTATGAGCTGATTATGGTTCAGGCTCATAGGAAATTAACGTACTCAAGGAATCGTTTGATCATAATCGCCGCTTCCGCGCGGGTCGCGTTGCTTTGCGGGTTAATCGTATTCGCCGTCGAGCCTTTGATGAATCCGGCGGTTACGCAAATGGACATCCCGTCCTTCGCCCAGTTGCTCACTTTATTCTTGTCCTTAAATGCGTTTAGAGCGGAACTCGATGTACTCGTCTGCACGCCAACGTAATTCATGGCTCTCACGAGCATCGTCGCCATTTCTTCGCGTGTTACTGCAGCGTTCGGACGGAATTTGCCATCGCTTCCTCCTTCTACGATTCCCGCTTTGCTTACCGCGCCGATATAAGCGGCTTTAAGGTTTTGAACGGAAACGTCCGAATAACGCGAGGCTGCCGTACGATCCCCATCCAATCCGATTCCGCGAGCGATGAACTCGGCGAACTCGGATCTCGTAATGCTCCTGCCGGGAGCAAAGGTTTTAACCGTATAACCCGGCACGATGAATTTGGAAGCAAGGAGCAATACTTCGTTACTCGCCCAGTGCTTATCCATATCCGTAAATGTCGCGTTTTTGCGAACTACGGCATACGTGCTATTGCCCTTGCGCATGAAGTTAACTCTAGTCGTTCCTCCGGAGCCTTCAATGACGGTCGGTACGTATACCAGCTCATTCGAAGCGCTATCCAAGCGAACGACCGAGACATTGCTCGTCGAACCGGATAACGACGATAACACGAATGTACGCTTCACGAACGAATCGTAATTGTCTATCGCTTTTACGTTCGTTCCCGTTAGGATGCCGGCGGAGAAATCCGCAGGCGTCGCCAAGGACTGCGCTCCGATTATGTTCAATGCCGATACGACCGGAGCGCTGGCATTTTTCTCGATGCTGAGTTGCAAGTAGGACGAATTGGTATTCCCGCCCGCTAGATAGATTTCTTTGCTATAGTTCACCGCGGTAAGCGGCAACTCGAACTGCAAGTCTCCGAAGTCTACCCTGAACGATGCATTGGAGGCTCTGGAAGCCGCGTCCATGATCGCGCTGATCGGAATCGCCACCAACGCTCCGAGCTCCGTAGACGGAACCTTGAAAGTGACGCGAGGAACGCTGACACCGCCGCTTTGCCTAATCGTGTCATAGGCTCCGAGGAACTTCGTCCCGTCCAAGGTATATCTGACCGTCGATCTTCCGGAAGGCAATGCGCCTGATCCCGTGGACGATGTCTTGGCAACGACGAACTGCAGTCCTCCCGTGCTATCCGCCTCAAGGTAATCCGGGAGATTAACAATCGTAGAAGATTGATTTGTAACGGCCGTCTCCGCAATCGCGGCGACCGGCTGATTCAGTTGGTCTTTCAACGGAACCCCTGTCGGCATATAACTCAACGAAACGGTCTGGCCGGTCTTGACCGGGGTTGCAAGAGTTAGGTTCACGGTCGCTCCCGATACGGCGATCGAGCTAATGCTAGAGAAAGTACCGTCGACCTTGACATAATATTGCGACGAGTACGGAACGGAAGTCGCATTAAGCGGGGCGCTATAGGTCAGCGTTATTACTCCCGCTTTAACGACGGCGGAAGAAAGTACCGCCGTAATCGATGAACTCGCTACGATACGATAACTATTAATGGCCACCGCGGCGTTTCCCGCCAAATCCTTGATGCCTGTACCGCCCGGAATATAGGAAACGTAGAGAACCGCGTCGGTCTCGATCGCTTGGGTCATTGTCAATTCGACCGCGTTATTCGTGACGACCACCGAGGATATCGCCGCCGCCGTTGATCCCTTTATTACGGAGAAATTGGACTTCAACGGAACGGAGTTCATATCCAGGCCCTCGTTAAAGGTTAACGTAATCTTCGTCCCCACAGCCGTTGCGCTTGCTAGAACGGGAGGAGTGATATCGTTCGCGTTCTGTACGTAGAAATCAGCGAACCCCGTTACCGCGTTGCCGCTTAGATCCCGAAGCGGCGCCGCTCCCGGCGCGTAGGACACGCTTACCGATTGAACGTTCACGCTCGCGTAAGGTATCGTCAGCGTTACCGTTGTGCCGCTTGCCGAGATGTTGCTAACGCCTTGGGCGACGCCGTTATATTTGACGACGAATTGAGAGACGGCACCGCTCGTCAGAGCGGCCAAAGATTTGTTGAACGTTAACGTAAGAACCGTGCCGTTCAACATTCCGCTGACCGGTCTTGCCAAAGTCGTATCCAGCGTGTTCGTAACTTCTTTCGCCGTGAATGGCGCAGCCGGATTACCCGATAGATCCTTCAGGATGTGATTACTGTCCGAATCACGGGTATACGAGACTTTTACGGCTTGGCCGACGGCAACCCCGGATTGCATCGTCAACCGAACCGTTCTGCCCACGATCGAGATCGCGTTAACTTGCCTAGGAACGTCGTTAACCGTAACGAAGAAGTTTGACGGATATGGAACGAAGTCTTCATCCAGGTCTTTGTTATAAGTTAACACGAGCGCGCTGCCATCCATCATCGCGCTCACGAATACAGGCGCAGTCGTATCCGTTCCGATCGTCTGGAAGGTCCACCGGTAATCGTTCAGAATTCCCGGGAACGGATTAGCGGCGACGTCCGTAATGGCGTTATTAGGTACGTTAACGATATAGGATGTAGCCATCGTCAGTCCCGGCGTCGTCAGGTTGACCTTACGTGAATTCGCAGAATCAGCCGATAAAGTCGCCGGTATTCCGGTTCCCCTCACGGCGCCGATGACGGGATAGATCGTAGCCGTCACTCCCGCATTCACTAGAATCGGTTCGTCGAACAACATGGACAGAGTCGCGTTGGTCTTTACGCTATTCGTTCCGGATACCGGCGACGTGCTGACCAATTCTGGCGGCGTAGTATCGGAGGAGATTCTGAACCACCAGGAGCTATAGTCCGTTGTTGCTATGCCCGCATAGGCGTTACCGGACAAATCCGTTATCGCTAGCGATCCGATCTGAACGGCATAGGATGTGTTCTTGACGAAATTGCCGCATGTTCCGTAAGCCGAAGGCGTAATCGTAATCGTGTCCGTCCCTCCGCCCGTTACGGCGCCGGAGGTAACCGGAATCGAACAGAAAATTGAAGTCGTAGTCGCGTTACGAATAACGATCGTTCCGCTACCCGGCTTGACGGGTTCGTTAAACTTGATGCTTAGGCTTCCGCTAATCGCGGAAGTTGTGGAACCGCTTGACGGCGTTACCGAAATGGCCACCGGCGGGGTAGTATCCGTTCCCGGAATCGTGGAGAAGTTCCAAGACACGGCATCGACGATTCCTTCGTACAAATTATTGGCGGCATCCTTGAATACCCCGGGATCCATCATAATGTAGTAGGAAGTATTCGGTAACAAACTCGTTGCGAAATTAATAGTCGCACTAAGTCCTGAAGTCGTAACCCGTGATGCATCGGAGGTTGCCATATCCAGAGTGGAAATGATGGCGTTATTGTCTACTCTCTTTAGATAGATTTTCCCCGAGGTCCCTTTATATATCGTTGACCCGAACGTCATCGTCGCCGTGAAAGCTCCGATAGGCACGCCTACGCTATCATCAGCTGGAGCTAACGAAGACACAGATACTAGTGGCGCAGTCGTCGTGAAGCTCCAGAATGGAGGCGCGAACGCATTTCCCACGACGTCAACGAAAGCGGTAGGGTCTATTTGAACTTGATAAGATTTACCCGATACGAGTCGAATCGAGGGACGGATGGTAATCTCCGTTTTACCTCCGCCTGCATCGATGCCGCTGCCCGTAACTTCCGGTGACAGAACCGAGATGATTTGCGTATCTCCCGTATCCGTACGGATAATCCTAATGCTACCCGAAGCGGTGTTAACAATCTCGCTGAAAAGCAGCTTCAATGCGCCAGTAGCTGTCATTGTTCCTCCGGAAACCGGAGTCAACGTCGCGGTAGGAGGAGTAAAGTCATTCGCGATGACGCCGAAATTCCACGTGGTAGCATTCGCGATTCCCGCATAACCCCCGCCGGAAGAATTCACGAAGGCATTGTTGCTGATTTCCACGTAATATCTCTGCCCTGCGACAAGCGACGAACCGGGATCGATCTGAACCGTATCCGCGCTTAGGAATATAATATTGCCGTTATTAATGTCGTAAGATACCGCCGTTGCATTCGTAGCGGAATTCTTAATAGCGATCGTACCGCCGCCCCTAAGCACGTTCTGGTCGAATTTAATTCTTAGCTTGGCATTCGCGGGAACCGATGTCTCGTTGTTCGACGGATAAGTCGATACTACGGCCGGATCCCCCTGAGCCGCAGTCGCCACTCCCGCCACCCATAGTTGCAACAATAGCGATAGGATCATAACAAAAGATAGTGTACGTTTAAGCTGCAAAAGATAACCCTCCCGATGAACACACATAGTACTTTATATTTCGGCTAACAAGACCCATATGATTAGGGACAAAGGACTTATTTCCCAATTCGTCGCGCAAAAAAAAGACTTCCGCTTTCGCGGAAGTCTTCGTTATAATCCGTTCGGTTATGCCAATGCGCCTTGCTTTAAAGCTTCGACTTTGTCGAGACGCTCCCAAGGGAGGTCTACGTCCGTACGGCCGAAGTGACCGTATGCAGCCGTCTGGCGGTAGATCGGACGGCGCAGGTCGAGCATCTTGATGATGCCAGCCGGACGAAGATCGAAGTTGTTGACGATCAAGTCGACAAGCTTTTCTTCTTCCACTTTTCCGGTGCCGTAAGTGTCTACGTTAATCGATACGGGACTAGCCACGCCGATCGCGTAAGCCAGCTGGATTTCGCATTTGTCGGCCAAGCCGGCAGCAACGATGTTCTTCGCAACGTAACGAGCCGCATAAGCCGCGGAACGGTCGACTTTCGTCGGATCCTTACCAGAGAATGCGCCGCCGCCGTGACGAGCATAACCGCCATAAGTATCGACGATGATCTTGCGTCCCGTCAACCCCGCATCCCCTTGCGGTCCGCCGATAACGAAACGTCCCGTCGGGTTAATGAAGAATTTGGTTTCGTCATCTAGCCATTCGGATGGAACTTCCGGATAGATGACGTGCTCGCGAATATCGTTCTGGATTTGCTCCAGCGATATGTCTTCGGAGTGCTGAGTCGATACGACGATCGCGTCTACGCGGACCGGTTTGCCGTCTTCGTATTGTACCGTAACTTGCGTTTTACCGTCCGGACGAAGGTAATCCAACTTGCCGTTCTTGCGAACTTCGGACAAGCGGCGGGACAAACGGTGAGCCAAAGCGATCGGTAGAGGCATCAGTTCAGGCGTCTCATTGGATGCGAAACCGAACATCAAACCTTGGTCTCCGGCGCCGATATCTTCGTTCTCTTGTTGGATGTCTTTGCCGTCGCGCGTCTCGAGAGCCGCGTTAACGCCCTGGGCGATATCAGCGGATTGTTCGTTAAGCGAGGTCAATACCGCGCATGTGCTGGAATCAAAACCGTATTTAGCGCGCGTATATCCGATTTCTTTAATCGTGCGGCGTGCGATTGCGGAAATATCGATATAATCGGCTTTGCTGCTGATCTCGCCGATAACGAGTACTAACCCAGTCGCTACAGACACTTCGCATGCCACCCGGGCATAAGGGTCTGCTTCTAGGAACGCATCCAATACCGCGTCCGAAATTTGATCACAGATTTTATCCGGATGGCCTTCGGTGACCGATTCGGATGTGAAGAGATGCCGTCCTTTAATCGACAAAGTCTCCAACCTCCACATATAAAATCAACCTTTTCCACTAGGAAAAGGTTGTTTAAGCTAAACCTTCGATTAATAATAATACCGGAACTGTCGAGGAGTGTCAATGAAATGGGGCCTGATCCATCTTTTTATAAAATTGTTTGTTGCGCTTGCCGGACCAGCCTCTGGGTTATTCCTCCACCTAGAGCGCCTGCTTCTCTCGAGGTTAAGTTCCCCAAATATTGTTCCCCATAACTTGCGGAAAATATACCTCCCAATTCACCCGCGAATTCCGTGTCCAAGCCCCCGGTATTCGTCGTTATCGGTACACCAAGCTCGGATGCGATCTCGTATTTCATCTGTTTCAGCGCATTCGCGCATTCCGGTACGACCAATCTGTTGCTTCTAGCCATGTTGTAATGAACCTCCTTCAATGTGATGGTCTTAGTGTGGCTCGGGCCACCTCATTCAAGGCGTATGACTTATTGGGACGAGGGGCAAAATGTAGAAGTATTCTTTATCGACTTTAAGCTTTCGTTGAATATACAGGTCTGTTCGCTGGATGCGGAAATTATTCTCCTTAATCACATTTTTTACGTTGCCAACGGCACGTTTCTTGTGTCTTCGACATTTATTTCCCAGGTAACTATCGCCCCAGATTCCGAACGATATGCATAATCAAAACTAATACTCCACGATTGCAACTTACTTAGTCCAAACAAAAAGCCAACCGGAGAAAGAAAATCCGGTTGGCTCTTCGATAAAAATAATAATTACTATTGCAGTTTGTATCCGCCGCGCACGAGCACGATAAGTCCTTTAGTCTGCTTAGGATCCGCTTCGATTCCTCTTGCACCTCTAGGGTTCAGAATCAAATGATCGTTCTTGACCGGTTTGCCAGGCTTGACGTCAAGCCCATCCGTCAAGTCGGATAGCCCATTCGCGTCCGAACTGTACGCTATAGCTTTTCCAGTCCGCACGATCATTTCTCCGCCGTCTTCAACCACTAACTTCGTTCCCCAAGGAACCGTCACCGTCTCAAGCTTAGAAGAGCCTCCGCCCCCCGTTGAACCCTGCTTGGCAAGCTCTTGCTGTACGAGCTTGCTAACAACGCTGTCCACATAACCTTTGGTAACGATCGGATCGTCTACCGAGCCGGGAGTGGAATCAGACGCTGCAAAAGAAGAAGCACTCCATATGATTGCTACTAATATTACTGCTCCGAGCACAACCCATAACTTTTGCTTCATTTTGGATCCTCACTGACTTGTTTAATTGTCGATATAGAACCATGTGATTTCTTTAGTTGCCATCAAGAATTTCTCGTCTTTGTATACATGGTATACGTTAACACGATATTTAACGCGGCTTTCGAATTTGATAAAGACTTCTGGTGTTGTCTCAACGATCGACTTTGACAGCTTTGTTCCAACTTTTAAGTTGTCTTCGGCATCTGCCTTTACCGGATCGTTAATGCTAAACTCCTTGGAGAATTGAGCCATCTTGGAGTCTAGGTTAACGACTTCTACGAGAATTTTATGATCGTTGGATTCATTCTCGTAATCTCCAAGCTTTTGAAGATCGTAGTCAAAGGTCAGTTTTACGCCATTTGTCATATAATCATTGCCGACTTGAACTTCATTGAAGGACGCCAGTACGTTATTCATAGAGAACACATAGTTCTGAACGCCAATGTCTTTCAACATCGTTTTTGTAGTCGATTGATCGTTTTTGACAACTTTGTAGGCGAACGGTTGTGCAATTGACGTTAATGCCGTAGTTCCTTCTCCAGTACCTGGTGAAGAAATGCTTTGACCGATGGTGAAAGTTACATAATCAGTCGTATATGTTTTCGGCACTTTGGCCCATGCAGTTAATAGCACTTTACCGGTTGGCATAATTTTTTCTTTGTACTCGGTGAACGTTACAGGTATTGTTGCTTGAGATTGGTTTTGTACATATCCTGCCAGCGCCGCTGGCGAAACCGGTCTATTTTCTTTATTCTGATATTCCACTTCAAAATAGATGTTCTCATAACGATCACCCTCAAGATAAGTTGCTCTCAGCAACTTCACATCCGCACGACGTCCCAAGTTACTTATCACATAGGTTTGATCAATATTGTAGGAAGGGATTATATTGACATGGTTGTCGGAAAAATGATAGATCGTTTTGGCAGTTTCCTCACCTGTCTTTTTCTCCGCTACTGCCAGGACAATCTCTTTTATAGATGTCGAGAAAGGTATTTCCGTTCGGATTACTGTACTGCTAGTTTCACCCGGTCCTAGAAGAGCAATTTGGTCTAGTATTGTCGAAGTCGTCTGAGAAGCGCTCATATCGACACCGTTTACCGTAAATACTCCGCTCAAGTTAGGGATTTCTTTGAATGTATTTGATTTATTCGTAATTTGCAGTTCAGCAAGCAATACATCTCCATTGCCGGAAGGCGTTCTCTGAATGTTATTCAATTTTATCGAATAATCATTATAGCTAAATGCTCCGCCGATCTTCTGCGCACTTGAAGTTTGTGCTCCAATCTTTGCAGGTACGATGAATACGCCCAAAGGAATCGTAACGTTATTAGCTTCATCAGCGACTGCAGCTGTTAGATTAATTCCTTTTTTTGCGCTTTCTATAGGGATTGTACTATGTAACGTTATAATCTTTCTTTCCGAAGGCTGAATGATTACTTTCGACAAATCTCCAGTATCCACATCATATGTCATTTGATTTTCCGTTTGTACGAAGAATTTCATTTTAGATAAGTTCGTCGTTTTACTTCCTACATTTTCTACTAAAAAGTTCATGGTAACAAATGCTTTGTCATCATCCTGACTGACTAGATATTGCTTCAATGCACTGCGAACTTTCGTCGTATCGTAGAGCATTGCTTTTGCAGTAAATGCTTGAACCTTTTCCGTAGAACTCGCAGGGTATTGAATCGTCCCTAGTTTTCTTTCATAGCCGCTTACCGAGAAATCCCATTTTATAATTTCAAATTTATAATCAGAGATTTTAGCCGTTGAATCGACAATGCCAAAGTAAGTTAAATTTAAGGATGAGTTCGCTGCAACTTTAGTTTTGCTTTTATCTGCGGTGATCAGATTAACACTGTAGGATTTATTAGCAGAGTCTTTTACTCTGATCCAATAGTCGATCAAATTCAACTCTTTATTTTCGTTATTCGTAACTGTCACCGTGAATGACAACACTCTACCACGCTCTTGAGAAAGAAATTGAGCATCTTTTAACGTTAAAGAACTTTTGGCGGAGAGCTTGATAATTTGTTTATCGATGCTCGGTCTAGTATTAGCAGCATTTACATGGATAGAGGCTGGACTAAGAAACGACAATGCCATACACAGCATTAGCATTATCGTTGTAACTCTTTTGATCTTGAGTATCAAGGTAATTCCTCCTGTTTCGTTATATATAACATATAAACGTCCAGAGTATGGAATTAGTTTCGTATAAATAAAAATAAAGAGCCGAGTTTCCTCGGCTCTTTATTTTGATAAAGATTAGGACAGCGTTACAGTCTTAGTACCAACAACAGTACCAGAAGTTGCAGTTACAGTAACAACGTCTCCAGCTGCAGCCGTACCAGTTAGAGTTAGAACACCAGAATTGTTAATTGTAACAGATCCCGCAGCACCAGTCGTAGATACAGTCCAAACAACCGTAGGTGTAGCGATAGCAGTGCCGTATTGATCAAGTACTGCTACAGTGTAGTTAGCCGTAGGGCCAGTGTGTGCAACAGTTGCTGCACCGCTAACTGTAACTGTTGTTGCAGTTTGAGTATAACCTGGAACGAATGATGGAGCAGAAATGTTGTAGCTGTCAGCAGTTGGATTCACATAGTATACAGCAGTTTGAATCGTTCCTGCATTTACAGTTACAGACGTAAGGTTTGCGCCATCAGTAGTAGAGCGGAAACCACCGCCGTTTGGAGTCAACGTAACATTGTAAGTGTAAGGAGTAACAACTGCGTTACCATTAGCATCTACAGGTTTAACGAAGACTTGAACTGGCGTGTTAGCTGTAACAGCAAGTTTATCAGCGGAAAGGTCTTTACCGTTCACATCGAACACTTTGAAGCCAGAGAATGCACCAGGAACTACGTTGATTGCGGAAGAACCTTGAGTAGCTTGCGGTACGGACGTGTTCTCAACAGTTACAGACAGCAATCCAGCTTTATCAGCTTTTACGCTAGCCGCACTCAAAACTGCATTGACTGCAGTAATCGAACCTTCCAAGTAGAGCTTGCCACCGTCAGTCCACTTCGAACCAAGAGCAGGAGCATTAACACCGCTAAGTGCAGAATCAGGAGTGATCGTTACTTTAACATTGTGAGTACCAACTGTTGCATCGCTACCGTATTGGTCTTTTGCAGACACTACGACTTTTACAACTTCGCCAGCAACAGCTTGAGAAGTACTTGTCGAGAAAGCAGTAATCGATACGCCCATTTGTGTAGGGACGATATACGATACAGTGATTGTTTTCCCTGCAGATGCAGTGAGGGAAGCATTCGAAGCTGTCAATGTCCAAGCATTACCATTGTAAGGTTGTGCAGTGTACGTTGCAGTAGCTTCACCATTAGCATCTGTGTAAACAGTTACTGGAGCAGTTCCGCCGTTAATCGAAGAAGTACCTGTTCCAGCGGCTCTTGCAGCATTAATAGATACAGCTACACCGGATTCTTTAACTTTATTACCGTTAGCATCAGTCAGTTTAACTGTAACCGTAGTTGTTGGGTTAGAAGCGGAAATCGTGTCTTGGCCTACGGACAAGGACAATTTAGCTTTATCTCCAACATTTACGGAGAACTTAATAGCATCAGCAGCTGTCAGGTTACCAGCGCTGTCTTTAACGACTACATTGTACTCGCCAGCAAGAGCTTGACCATTTGGTGCATTCAACGTGAAGCTAGTAGCGCCAGCAGTAAGCGCAATACCGTCGCCATTTGCTACAGGAGTAGCACCAACATTGATGCCGATTGCAGCAGATCCATCAGCTTTAGTTACGAAAACTTTAGGAGTAACGCCAGCAACGCCAGCTTTAGGGTATCCATTAACGTCAAGGGAGCTCAGGTTAACTGTAAGAGTAGTTGCACCTTGATCCAAAGTCGTTGTTGAAGTAGACAGACCAGCAGCCAATTTCTTTTCAACGCCAACAACAACAGCATTGATCGTTGCGGAAGCAGCCGTCAGGTTAGTTCCTGTTACATTCAAAGAAGAAGTTCCAACTACACCCAATTGAGATTTCAAGCTAATTGGAGTAGGTGTTCCAGCGATGTAAGAAGTGCTGTAAGTGTCTTGGTTGCCAGACGCGAATTTCAGTGCGCCTGTCAAGCTTACCGTCAATCCGTAGACGCCGGATTTCATCGTTTTACCGGATTGGTCAAGCACTTGAACCGTTGCAGTTGCTGTAGTTGCTGCGTTTGCTTCTACATAAGTAGGAGCAGAGATGTCGATTTTAGTTGCAACTTGACTTACTGTTTTGACATCAGCAGTTGCAGTAACGTTAGCAACATTTTGCAAGTTCAGAGCAGTGATCGTAGAAGTAACGCCTGCAACAGAACCGGATTTGATTTTAGCTTTAGCAACACCATTTGTTACTGTAGCATTAGTAATTTGTGCAGGGCCGTTAACAAGTGTAGCTGCTGCATTTACAATTTTAATGTCAACCGTGCCATTGTATCCTTCTACTACACTACCGTTTTTGTCGACCGCTTGAACGGAGATGTCGTACTCGGACTCGTTGTTTGCAACGATTTCAGCTGGAGCAACAACTTTAAGTCCTGCAACAGCGCCGTATACGGAGATTTTAACCGTACCGGATTGCGCGCCAACCGTTGCAGTTACAGTGTACACACCAGGAGCAGTAGCAACGAATTTACCAGCAGCCGTGACGATTGCATCGCCAGTTACGCTGAATGTTGCGCCAGCTTTGCTAGAAGTAACTGTTACAGCTTCGCCTACAGCTACGTTTTCTTTGGAAGCTTTAACTTCCAGAGCTGTTTGGCCAGCTTGAGCTACAGCGAATGCGATGTCGATCGTTTGACCGCGAGTTGCATCAGCAGTGTATTTCAGGCCTTCGGAGATAAGTCCAGCTTCAAGAGCTGCTTTGATGTAAGGACCAGCCCAGTCGGACGATCCTGTAACTTTTACTCCGTCTTCTGTTTTCAGTTTAGCGATTGTAGCAGCAACTTTAATGATGGATTCTACAGTGACGTTAGCTTTCGGGCTGAATTTGCCAGCGCCGGAGCCGTTAACCAAACCAGCTTTAGCAGCTGCTTCGATTGCACCGAAGTACCATTGGCCGACTTTAACATCGGAGAAAGTGTTGCCGGAAGTTGCAGGAGTCAGACCAGCAACAGCAACAGCGATTGTAGCGAACTCAGCGCGCGTCAATTTGTCAGCAGCGTGAACGTCGCCATCAGGAGTACCTTTCAAAATTCCAGCATCTACGAACCACTTGTATTTCTCAGCAGTCGTGGATGGTGCAGCAGCGTCAGCAGCAGCCGCCATGTTGGCGAACAGGCCGAACACTAAGGTAAGCATAAGGATTAGGGATAAACTTTTTTTCATAACCTTTTTTTCTCCTCCTCGAGAAAATATCTGTTTTGTTTGTTTGGAAGAATTATAGCTCGAATCTCTCATCGGTGTTTCACCCCCTTCCTTGAGTAGAGCATTGTCTATAATTGATGTCTGACGGCATGCCTAGTATGTAGATCATGTCGCAGAAACTCGTAAACGGTAGTAAAAAATCGATAGCGAACACAAAGAGGGCAGGGTAAAATATGCCACTTTCCCCATTATACATGAGGCGCTTGTGCAGCGTAAAGAAGATTTTGCTAGAGAGATCAGAAGATTAGTTCTAGAGTCCCTCTCGTTAGGCTCATCATGTTAAACGCACGGCGCGAAGAAAAGTTGCGATTATAATCAAAATGCCTTAACTTTTTTTAACCATATCTTATACGATCAAACCTTTGGCTATATGTAAGGGCATATCGCTACTCTAGTATAGCTTGGACAAGAGCCCTAGTCATTGGTAAATCATTTCCTTCTTAACCAATGAAAGCGAGAAAAAGGAGAGATCCATGGATCTCTCCTTTCTCTCAGCAGTCAGACTAGCTTAGATTTTTCGGGAAGATGCTTGTGCTTTTCTTCAACAGCTCGACCGTAATCTTACCGGCCTCCGCTCGCGTCATATAGCCTTTCGGGTTAAAGCTGTATACCGGCTTCTTCTGGCCCGGTACCGTTACCGGCGTACCCGTCATAATTTTAGCCTTGTTGACGGCATCGATGGCCGGCCTTGCATAATAATGGATGCTGCCGGAGTCCACGAAAGCTTTCGCCAGATTGTTCTCCAGCTTCGTATCGTTAATCGCCATCTTAAGCTTCATTGCCCTGGCGATCATAACCGCCGCTTCTTGACGGGTAATCGGAATTCCGGCGCCGAAGAATCCTTCGTCCAGTCCGGTTACGATACCTGCCCTTGCCGCGGTTTCGATATGCTCGTAATCCCAGGTCGTCGTTTTCGTGCCCGGCGTAATGTCGAAGAAGGTTTGATTCCCTCCGGCGTTAATCGGAAGATTCATTCCTTTGACTAGCAGCGTCGCAAATTCCCCGCGCGTAGTCATGTCATTGGCGCCGAACTCGTCGAAACGGACGTTATTCATAATGCCTTTGGAATAGAGAGCGTTCAAGATGTTGCGCGCCCAAGTATGGTTCGTAATATCGGTAAAGCCTTTTCTCAGCTTCACGACCATGTAATATCCGAAATCATCGAACGGTACGGTGATCGTATGTTTCTTGGTATCGACTTCTCCACCGATGTTCTCCCAATCGCCTTTGTCCGTGTAACGGAACACGGAGACGGTGTACCCGACTTCGTCAACGACGTTGGTGTCGTACTTGAGCGTCAATTGGCCGCGATTGGTCGGAATGACTTTGCGCTCGAGCTCGTACTCCGTAAATCTACCTTCTACGGAGTAAGGTGCAAGACCGTTAGTTGCAGGTTTGTACCCGATCTGTCCTTTATTGCCGAGTTCCCCTACCCCGCCGCTAATCCAGTAGGTCGGAGAGATTCTCGTGAAGTTCGTCGTATTCGTATTGTTGCCGAAACGAATGACGAGATAATCCGGAATGAGAATCGGGCTAGCGCCCTGATAGGTCCGAGCATCGTTGTTCACGTTAATGATATTGCCATAGTCGTTCCTTCTGTCCACGACGCCATCTACCGGATCCGCGATGCCGAACAGGAACATCGTATCATTATATAGCTTGGTAATTCCGTTCGTATTCGTGTTAGCCGATTTCAACACCGTTCCTTTAGGGAACGTCAACTGCAAGTTCTTATTGAATACATCGAATTTAGTCGTTAACTTCTGCATGAATTGGCTATCGACTTGAACGGTGCTTGTGTAATACACCTGTACCGTATCGCTGATCGTCGTGTCCGCCCGTTTGATCTGTACTTTGATGGCCGTCTGCTTGTCCGCTTTGAGTCCGACGAAATCGTAAGTAAAGCGATTGTTCAGATCCGCGCGTTTCGTAGCGCTGATGCCGTTAATCAAGACGTCCGTTGCGCCTTCGGCTTCGATGTCGAAGCGAACGAAGTTCTTGTTCACGATGATCTGATTGCCTACCGTCGGTTGAGGAGACAAGATCCGGTATGGAGAAACCTCTCTCGTGATCTCTAACGTCTGGTTCGTGCGAGCGCCGGTGCTGTTGATCAACTCAAGATTATAGACGTGAGAGCCTGGAGCTGCATACTTAATGTCTCTGATCCGCAGAATAAAGTCCTTCTGGTCCCCTGCGAAGTCATAATAGTAGGTGGTTCCGTTATATGCGAACGTGAGACCTTGCTCTAAAGTAGGCGAACCTTCTACCGGTATCGTCTTCGTGAAGAAAGAATCCGATCCGAGCTTCAGGTTAAGAATCGAAGCTCCGCCGCCGCGCATAACGAGAT
This sequence comes from Cohnella endophytica, assembly GCF_003628305.1. Classification (GTDB taxonomy): domain Bacteria; phylum Bacillota; class Bacilli; order Paenibacillales; family Paenibacillaceae; genus Cohnella; species Cohnella endophytica. The sequence goes on from NZ_RBZM01000011.1 coordinate 117,784, forward strand.
CGTAGCCGGTTTCGCTTGTTACGTATTTATCCGTTTTGAAAGTGAACTCGGGAGACACGGCGAAAATGTTCGCCATCTGAGTCGACGTATACGCTCCGAGATTTGCCGACGTAAATGCCTCTCGAGTAGCTACGCTAAGCGTAGGCTGCAGACGCGAGATCGTCGACACGTTCGTATCGATGAGGTAGATCTTGATTTCCTTGATGATCTCTTGGCTAATGCCCGTGGCGCCAGTATTCACGCCTTTGAATACGATTTTGTTTTCCCCGAAAACGAGTGGGCCGGTTCCGCCTATCGTGAGATCCAAGCTGAAACCCGCAGTCGCGTTCGCGTTATTAAGAACCGGAGTAGTCATCGCGATCCCGTTCACGAAATACTGAACGCCCGAAAGGTTCTTGAAGCCCATGTATTGACCGCTGACCGTCAACTTATTGCCGGTGGTCCGGGAATCGAACGTATAAGTCTGTCCGTCGTACAAGTTGGCTACATAGATGTAGCTTTTCTGAACGTAAGTAATATCCGCGTTATAAGTAGAAGACGAACCCGTGTACTTGAATTGGATCTTTTGTTGTCCGTTCGCGAAATTGTCTACTTTGTAGACTGTTGAAGTACCAGCAGTCCCCACCAGAGTCAATGTTAATGTTGTTGTGCTAAGAGGAAGATAAGATCCTAACAAAGGCGTAGTCGGCACTTTGTCAGAGTCTACCAAGATATAGAATGTCGAATCGCTTACCTCAGCTCCATTTAACGGCTCTTTGGCTGCGGTAGCAATGCTGCTAGTGCCATCGTAACCAGGCAGATACTGCATTTTCGTAATCGCAGTGTCGCCGGGCAAATATTTGAACTTACCGTTAAACGTCGTACTGAACGTTCCATAGGTGACCGTCAGATTTGCCACTTGATCTTTCAAATAGGCTCCGCCGCTTACGTCGAACGGGAAGCTAGCAGGCGTCACGAAGTGGATCAGCTTGTACTGCGGCGTAATGCCGTCCGCGCCCGGAATAATGGTTTCGGTAGTAGAAGTCGCAGCCGGAATGGTCGCCGTAACGCTACCGTTCAAGTTGTAGGTGGCCGTTCCGCCGAAAGCGGTCGCCGAGTATGGAGCGAGCATCGTCACGTCGAGCGTGGCTGTTTCCCCAGGAGGAGTCGTTCCGCCGGTCGTTAATTGCGGGATGTTATTCAAAAGCTGGTACGTTCCCGAAGAATGAACCAGCTTCACGTCCGTGTAAGGCTTGTTCAAGTCGAAATAATAAATATCGCGGGTAATATTGATCGTATTCGTTCCGTTGGTAATCGACATCTTGAGAGAGTTCAAGCCCGGCTGCAAAGTCAATGCCGGCGAGAAAAACGTACCGTCGTCCAACACGGAAGTCAGTACGGCCGTACCGCCGTTAACGCTTACGGTTGCTTTATTCGCGTTCTTGGCAACCCCTTGCAGCGTAATGGTTTGCGAAGGAACGACTGCTTGCGCGCCTTCGTTCAGATTAATGGTCGTAGATCCGCTAATGACCTTTAAGCTTTGAAGATACGGGATTTGATCATAGAGAACGTAGAAAACGTCCGAACGTTGGATCGATCCTTGCATCCCCGTGAACGTAATTCTGTTCATCCCGCTGAACAAGGTCAAGTTGCCAGCAGTAAACCGGTTCGTCGAACCCGTGTCCTCTTGAACGGAACCCGTCGTAAAATGAGTCGCGTCGGGTGTCCAAGTCCCATTTTGTTGGAGGTTCAACTGATCGATCTTAACGCTCATCGTCGTAGCTGAAACATACGCGAATGTTCCCTTGACCGTCAGATTTCCGGTATTCGTCGTATAAGCATTCGCGCGCGTAAGCAGAGTCGAAGCGCCAGCAACGTCGATCGTTCTTAACGCCGTGTCGCGGATTCCCGTAGTATCCGGAATGAAATAGGTGGCCGAACTGGCCGCGGTCGCTTCTTTCACAAGACCTGCAGGGACCAAGGTTACGGCTAGAACGAGTGCAAGAAAGGCTGATAATAATTTCTTCACGTAACTTCCTCCTTATGTATGGCTAGAGTCGTTGGACTCCCACTTATTAATGATGGAATGGCGATAGTCTATCTACGAACAAATCTCCCGATTGAGTTCCTCCCTATGGCGGTATTCGCCTAATTCGGCATGTTCTACCATTAGACGTCACGATTCCGCAAAAGTTCCGTACTCTTGTTATCGGGCTTCCGCAAGGAAATGTTTAGACGATCGGACGAAAAAAAGACCGGATCGCTCAACCTTATCGAGATAAGGTTAGCAATCTGGCCTTTGAGGTGTATGAATAAATGAATAGGATTACTTCCCGCGGGATTGAGTCTGCGGCTTCATGCGAAGACGAGCAATCAGATCAAGCACGGGACGGCGAGTCTGATCGACGATACCGATCAGTTCGGCTCCGATCTGGAGCAGGAAGACGAGCGCGCAAATAACGATGAACGTAATCCAATTGCCTAGACCCGAATTCGATACGGCGGACTGAATGACCGCGCATGCGCCAAAGAACGTCGCGATTCCATAGATGATAAGCACGGTCATGCGATGGCTGAATCCGAGCTGCTGTAAGCAGTGATGCAGATGCCCTTTGTCCGGGGCGAAGATCGGTTTCTTATGAATCCAGCGGCGAACGATGGCGAAGAACGTATCGGACAACGGCACGCCGATGATCAGCAAAGGCGTTACGAAGGAAACGATCGTAATCTGCTTAAATCCGAGCATGGATAGAGTCGCAAGCGCGAACCCTAGGAAAAGAGAACCCGAGTCTCCCATGAATATTTTCGCGGGATGGAAGTTAAAGAACAGGAAGCCCACGATGCTGCCGAGCAATACGGTAGACAGCAATACGACTGTGCTGCTGCCCATGATGATGCCCATGACTAGAATGGTAGCGACCGCGATGCCCGAGACGCCTGCGGCGAGCCCGTCCAACCCGTCGATCAAGTTGATCGCGTTCGTCACCCCGACGATCCAGAAGATCGTAAGCGGGATGCTGAGCCATTCGCCGAGCGGCTGCATGGACGAGCCGAACGGGATGTTGAGCAAGTTGATTTTGACGTCATAGCCGAATACAACGATACAAGCGGCACCGATCTGGATAAGCAACTTAAGCTTAGCGGATAGATCGAACTTGTCGTCGAGCGCGCCGAGGAGAACGATTACCGTTCCGCCTACGAGCATGGCGCTGATTAAATTACGGTCGTACGCGCTCAGCGTGCCTTCCGGCACCCAAGGCAATATAAGCAACAACCCGATAACGAACGAAGCATAGATCGCTACGCCGCCAAGACGGGGCATAATTCTCGTATGGACTTTTCGTTGGTTCGGCACGTCGATCGCGCCGATGCGAACCGCCAGTTTCTTGACGAGCGGCGTAAGTACTAGCGCAAGACCCAAAGCTGCAATGAATGAGATGAGTCCAATTCCTAGCATCCAACCTGACACCATTCACAACTCCCCTTTTTTCTGTACCGGATGAATTATACTCCCGCCGGAAGGATATGAACAAGGTGAACATTTAGTCGTTTTCAGCCGTTTTAGTTTATTTTCATCATTTTCATGAAAGTTTTCACGATGAATTGCTCTGTTTCAGGACTTTTTCTCCGTCTTTAATGACTTTGAGGGCAAATTTCGGAAGAACGAGCATCCGTCCGAACCGGCTAGGCTGCTGCAGCAGTCTGTAGAACCACTCCATCCCCATCTTCCGAAAAATGGCCGGAGCGCGCTTCAGCTTGCCCGCGACGACGTCGAAGCTGCCTCCGACCCCCATCACGACGGGTACTCCGAGCTCGGATTGGTACTTCTCAATCCAAGGCTCTTGATTCATCGTTGCGCGCGCCACGAATAACAGATCCGGACGAGCTTCGCGAATCGCCGCCACGACCTCTTCGTCATCCTTATCGGTAAAATACCCATCGCGGTGGCCGACGAATCGTACGCCGGGATAACGTTGACGTAATTTCTCGTAGGCAGTTCCGATAATGTCCGACGAAGCGCCGAGCAAATAAGCGCTCCAACCCTTCCGGTCTCCTACGCTCAGAAGCTCGTGCATCAGATCGAAGCCGGCCACCCGTTCCTGTACGGGCTGTTTAAGACGGCGCGCCGCCCATACGACGCCCGAACCGTCGGGAACGACTAAATCCGCGGTCGCCAGCGTATGATGGAAGGAAGGGTTGTCCAAGCCGACCATCAGCATGATCGGGTTCCCCGTCACTACGCGATGAAGACGACGCTCTTCGATCGCTTGGGTCAAGTATGCGACGGTTTCCTCCATGTTCATCTTGGAAAAAGGTACTCCGTACAAGGAAACCGTAGGATACGGCTTCGTATTGGGATTCAAATTGGGTCACTCTCCAGCTGTCATGTGGTTTGGCTGTAAACGCACATCTCTAAATAGTACGTATAGAAGCGATGATTTGTTGCGCGGGTCTCGTCGCTTCCTGCTTCAGGCGCTCGATCGCCGCGTCGGACTTTTGATGCCAATCGCCGGAGTCCCGTAAAATATCGTCGGCCTCGCGAGCGAATTGTTCCGCGTCCAGAGCCTCGGTCGTGCCGACGGCGCGCTGTCCGAGCCGTTGCAGAAACTGATCGATCTTGGGATCGTACGATACCCCAAGGAGCGGAATGTTACGATTCGCCGCATAAATGAGCGAATGAAGCCGCATCCCGATGAGCAACGCGCATCGGCCGACCTCCCGCAGCATCTGCTGCGGGTCATCGTGCGCCGGGGCCAACTCCAGCTCCGCCGGAGCGCCCGAGCGCGCTAGCCGTTCCATCACGTAGCGGGACGCGTCTTCGTCCTCGCCGCGATGGAACGGCAGGAAGCGCAGCCGCACGCCGCCCGGGCGGCGTCGGGCCAGCGCTTCAAGCGCGTCGGCCACGCGGTCCATGTCCGCGCGGTCGCCGCGCCAGAACCTGACGGACACGCCCACCAACGGTGGCGTGTCCACTTCCGCGGCGGCGGCGCTAGCACCCGCCGCAACGCCCTCGCCGCCGGTCTCAGCCGGCAGCGGCAAGCCCATGACCGGATCCGGCACCACTTCAATGTGCCCCGGATCTACGCCATAACCCCGCAGCAACGACGCGGATTCCTCGTCGCGCACCGACACGTACGCGGCCTTCTTGAAGGCCCGCGCGATGAAGGGCTTGAACATCGCCCGGTTTACCGGACCGATGCCCTGCGCGTACACGAACGTCGGCTTGCCCGCCCATCTCGCGAGCGCCATGATTCCCAAATAATACGGAATAGAACCCATTCCGGTTGCATCTTGGAGCAAACTTCCTCCGCCGCTGATGAGCCCGTCGCTATTCTTAAGCGCCTTGCGCACTTCGCCGAGCTTCGTCCGATGAACGGCTTCCACTCCGTACTGCCCGCGAGTCCATTCCGGATCTCCCGACAGCACGACCGGTTCGACGGCGATTCCGGACCGCTCCGCCTCCGCTTCGAGAGCCGCGAGTATGCTTTTGAGCACCGCTTCGTCCCCGCTATTGCGGAAACCGTAATATCCCGAGAGCACCACGCGGAACTTCTGCTTCCCGTTTTCATTCGCTTTTCCGTCACGATTTCCGATTTTCTCCCGCCCCAATCGCTTAGGTATACTTGTAGGATGCTCCATCGCGGCTCTCTCTACAAGTTACCATTTCTATATCCACTAAGCCCAATGATAATTTTTTAACGTTCTATCCGAGCCTCTCTTCGCATCAAAATCCCCCGCCGGCCGATCCTTCGGCCGAGCAGGGGATCGAGTGCGCTCGATGAGCTCCGTGTAAATCGGTTTCGGTTAAACCGTACGGTTTAACTTGTTCCGATATTTAAAGTAATATTTCTCCGCGACCTGCCAGACTGCGATGATGACGAGACCGAGCACGATTCCGATGCCTAACCCCAGAAGTATGCGGATTATGGACAGCATAAGCGGCGTATGGATGTGAGCGAACGTATCGACCAGGGACAGTTGCCCGATCGTACCGGCAATAATCAGCACCATTGCCCAACGGTAACGCAGCGCGAGAAAGATGCCCGCGAAGAACAACGGATGTCCAAGCAGGAATTCTTTCGTCCGCGGACGTACTCCGAACGTATTTTCCAAGATCGAACGGAACTTCATTTCGATTCCCGATACTTGACCCGCGTTACCCGTCCGAGTTAAGTAGTACATGCCCGCCGCTCCGAGAATTCCGATTGCGACGATCCACAGCACGGTAAGCGGCATGGACAGTATTCTTTTGGCGTTGCCGTATACCGTGGTTCCCGTACCGTATAAGAACACGTACAGGGCGACCAATGCGATCGGCGCCAAGTGCAGCAAAGCTACGCCGCGGAACTGTTGAAGCACCAAACTATACGAAATATGGTTAAGCAGCGCCACGATAAAAGGGATACCCGCAAGCGACAACAGCGTAGTCCGGACGAGAAGCAAAATTGCCCCTCCCAATCTGCGAACTCCCGAGATCGGTTGGCCCGCTCCGTTTTCTCTCAGAACGCGAAGGCGCTTGACGAGCAATATGACGGAAGCCGTCGGCGCGGAGATGGCAGCAAGCAGCGCTAACGCCTGTACCATAAGCGTCGGGCTCAGAACGTATAGGCCGGCTCCCCCGATTCCTCCGATAAGGAGCGCGGGAAGAAGCAACCCTGGCACGAACAAGCCGAAGGTTAGAGCGATAAGCACCATCGCGCCAATCATCGTGATACCTCTCAGCAAGAGCTCCTGCGGAGCTTTATGCACGTCGAACGCCTGCGGCACTCCGACTTCGAAGCCGAAATCTTTCAATTGCTGTACGACGCCGACCGAGTCTTCATCGCCTTGCAGAACGTCCTCGATCATCTGCATTGGGTGAGTGACTTGCCCTTTGACTACGTCCTTGACCGCTGCCGCGCGCAAATAGAGCAAACGTACGTCGCGATCCTTAACGGCCAATACGAGACGGTCTTCCAGAACGGGCTGCTTGATGACGGTCATTTCCGCCGCTCCGACGGAATGAGCCCGGATCGCGTTATAATCGAGCAGGTTGGCGAGCGTCGCCATCCCTTTCTGAGGAACCTTTAAGTTTTCGAAAATCGCTACGCCGATTTTGTGCTTCTTCAGTTCGCTGGCGAAGGTATGCAGGTTGGCGATGGAGATTTTATCGCCCTTGCCGTAGCCCGTAACCGCGTCTCCGTCGAATGCCACCTGCTTCACGCCCAAGTCTTGGAACGACTGAAGCCACTTGTCCATTTCTTTCGGATCGAACCGTTCGAAACGATCCGACAGCCTCGGCACGATGTTAAAGCCCGCGTCGTGAAGCATTTGCATCGCCAATGGATTCGGCTGCATCGGACGGATAGAAGCGTCGTCGTAGCCCATGTTGATGCGCAAGCCCGCCTGGCCCTTTACCGTCCACTCCGTGACCTTCGCGCCGTGCTGGTTAAACGCCCATTCGATGATCGGACGAAGCGTTTGTATGTGCTCAGGGCGATTGAATAAGAGGTACGTACCATTGTCCGTAGGGGGAGAAACCTGCCCCTCCAACAAACCGGCCTGCAGGGTATTGTAGACGTTGATCTCGCCTGCCCAAGCAAGTTCCTCCAGCGTGCTCTCGAACACGGTCATGCTGTTGACGCCCGAAGCCTTCAACAGCTTAAGTTGCTCCTGCACGAACCCCTGCGGGTCCGCTTGCGTATTGCCCACTTGGAGCAAATCGCGATAATCCATACCGATGGCGACTTTATCGGCGGAAGTCTCCGTCTGTACCCTCGCGTACATGACCGGCAAAGCCGCGACGACGCCTACCAACACGACCCACCAAAGCCATTTCGCAAATCTTGCGTTCCATCTGTTTAACCACTGGGGCACTACGGTCCACTCCTTCATTTCGTCTAGGCCAGCGAATCTACCCGTGCCATAACCGCTTTAGACAGCTGTCCGAGCGCTACTTTCGCGTTATCTAAGCTCGTGCCGCGCACCGCGAAATACACTTTGATCTTAGGTTCCGTCCCCGAAGGGCGCAAGCAGAACCATGAGCCATCCGCGAGCATGAATTTCAACACGTTCTCCGCGGGCAATCCGTCAAGTCCCTTGGAATAGTCCAGCACGCGGGTAACCGCTACGCCTCCGAGCTCCGCGGGAGGATTCGAGCGCCAATCGTTCATGATCGCGCCGATCTGCTCGACTCCGTTTTTTCCTTTGAGCGTTCTTGATTCCAATTTTTCCAGATAAGTGCCGTATTGCTCGTAGAGCTCCAACAATACTTCATATAATGTCTTGCCTTGCGACTTATAGAACGCAGCCGCTTCGCAGATTAAGAGGGACGCCACGACGGCATCTTTATCCCGCGCGTACATGCCCGTGAGGTAACCGTAACTCTCCTCGTATCCGAACAGGAAAGAATGGGAGCCCGTAGCTTCGAACTTCGACATGAGCTCTCCGATATATTTGAACCCGGTCAAGGTGCTGAACACCTCGCAGCCGTAGGAAGCCGCGATGTCCGCTCCCATCTCGCTAGTAACGATCGTCTTAATGACCGCTCCGTTAGCGGGCAGTTTGTCCTGGGCACGCAAATTCGATAATAAGTAATTCACCATTAACGCACCCGATTGATTGCCCGTGAGAACGACGAATTCGCCTTTATCGTTCTTCACGACGGCGCCCATTCGATCGCAATCCGGATCCGTTCCGACGATAATATCGGCGCCGGTCTCGTTCGCGAGCTTAATCGCCAGCGTGAAAGCTTCTTGTTCTTCCGGGTTCGGAGATTTCACCGTAGGGAACAACCCGTTCGGCTGTTCCTGTTCAGGAACGACGCGGACGTTGGCGAAGCCGGCTTGCGCCAATACGTTCCGGATCGGTACGTTACCCGCGCCGTGAAGCGGCGTGAACACGACGCCAAGATCGGCTCCGGCTCCGCCTTGAAGCACGTCCGGGCGAACGGACTGAGCGACGACGGTGTCCACGAAACGTTGATCCTCGGCATCCCCGAGCCAACGAATAAGCCCTTGCCCTTCGGCTTCCGCTTGCGTGAGCCGTTTGACTTGGTCGAAGGATTCGACGTCGCGTATGTACCCGATCACTTGCTCGGCATCGTGCGGAACGAGTTGTCCGCCATCCGCGCCATATACTTTGTACCCGTTATATTCCGGAGGGTTGTGGCTGGCCGTTACGACGATCCCGCCGGTTGCCCGAAGATCGCGAACCGCGAAAGATAATTGAGGAGTCGGACGCAAAGAACGGAATAAGTAAGTTCGAATGCCGTTCGCCGCAAGCACGCAAGCCGCCTCGAGCGAGTACACGTCCGAGTTGTTGCGAGAGTCGTGCGCGATGACGACGGATGGAGTCGCGGATTGTCCAAGCAAGAAATTAGCGAAGCCTTGCGTCGCCTTCCCGATGACGTAACGGTTCATCCGGTTCGTTCCCGCTCCCATAACCCCGCGAAGACCGCCCGTACCGAACTCGAGATCCCTATAGAAGCGGTCTTCGATTTCGCCGGTTTGTCCCGCGATCTCCCGTAATTCTTCCTTTGTTTTCTCGTCGACGTTCGGGTCGCTCAACCATGCCTCATATACTTGTTGCGGATTCTTTGCCATTCGCGTATTCCCCTTTCGGATTAGCCTTTTGACGGATCGGACAGCGCGAACATCAGCTCGCCTTCGGCTACGATCGTATCTCCCACCCTGGCGGTACCCCGGCCTTTGCCGATCGGTCCCTTCAAGCGCGTAACTTCCAACTCCAAAGTGAGCGTGTCTCCCGGTTTAACCTGTCCGCGGAATCTGAATTCGTCGATGCCCGCGAAAAATCCAAGCTTGCCTCTATTTTCTTCAAGCGCAAGCATGGCCACCGTTCCGACTTGAGCTAGCGCTTCTACGATCAGCACGCCCGGCATAACCGGATAGCCCGGAAAATGACCGACGAAATAAGGCTCGTTCATCGTTACGTTCTTCAGCCCTACCGCGCGCTTGCCCGGCTCCAGCTCCAAGATGCGGTCAACGAGCAAGAACGGGGGGCGGTGGGGAATTAATTCTTGAATTTGTACGATATCCAACATTTCTGGTTCCTCCGATTGGGCGACGTCCGGCGTCGCGATGTTGAGTTGTCGGGTCGCGCATAAGCCGCCTCGCGGCGGCGAATAATACGATCATCCCTGAAGCGAGCTGCAGTCGCGAAGGTTGATATAAGAGAGCTTGCCGCCATAAGCCGGCCGCGGGCTCTTTTGTGATCTTCGCGCTCCTTTTATCAGGATGCCCTGTTTAAACTTTTGAATTTCATAAAATAAATAAACGAAGCGACGAACGATAAAACAATACCGCACCAAAGCACGGTAAGGCCTCCCGGCAGATCGAAGAACATAAGCGTGATCGCGACGTAGTAGATCACCGTAGTCGCTTTGCCGAGCAAATTCGCCGGAACGGTCTTCAAACCGCGGAAGTGGAAAATGGCCGAGCCGATGATCATCGCGAGCTCCCGGAACGCCATAACCGCGAATGCGACTAACGGGAGTACGCTTTTAATAAGAAGCGCAAGAACGACGGACAACATCATCAGCTTGTCCGCTAGCGGGTCCAGCATGCTTCCGGTTAACGTGATCTGGCCGCTTCGGCGAGCGATATAACCGTCCAGAATATCGGTTACCCCGGCTACAAGCAAAATGCACAAAGCGACGATCGGCTCATCGTTCAAATAAAACAATAAAAACAGGGGGATCAATACGAACCGGGACATCGTCAAACTATTGGGTACGTTCATCCCCTAGTCCTCCCCACTTCCATAAAGTTCCCCATCATTATAACGCTCACCTCTACAAATGAAAACTCCCCGGGCGGAAGCCGGGGAGTTTCTGTCCCGGTTGCAAGACGCAGGCCAGGCATCAGCCGCTCTCCGCGAACACGAGATCATACATATGCTTCCAAGTGGTTGAATCGAACACTTCCGACGTGGGCCTGTTTCCCAGAACAACGTATCCGACCGCCAACCCTATGATGAGAGCAGCGATACATAAGACGGGGATTATCAGTACTTTGATGCTTGTCCATATGATTCGGGCGATTATCCTGCCGGAGGAACGCCGGTTAGGTTCATTAGGACGGGATGTCGCTTTCATGAAGCTTTCGTCTCCTTCAAGCGCGCAACGCCGTGGTCCCGTAGAGCCCGGGTCCGCCGCTAATCCCTTAACCGCGCAGGCTATTCGCCATCCCCATCATTTGTTCGCTTGAGGAAAGCGCCCTTGCGCTAAGTTGATAGGCTCGTTGCACGATCATTAAATCTGTCATTTCGTCCGCCATGTTCACGTTGGATTGCTCCACGAAGCCTTGACGAACCGTAATGCCGGTTTCTCCGTTCGGCAACGCGGCAATATCCCTTACGACATTGCCCGGAGCAACGTTGGCCGGTACTCCGTATAAGTTGTCCGCGACCGCTTGCAAGAGGCTGGGATTCGTCACTTCGACCAACTTAAGCTTGCCGAGCGCGATCGGCTCCAAGCCGTTGCCGACCGCTGTTAAAGTGCCGTCCGTCGCTACCGAAAGATCATACCCCTCGGGCACGCGAACGAAATCCTCCGTCCCGCCTACGTCCGCAACGACTTGCTGACCGGAGTTCGTGACCAAAATGCGATCGCCGTTGGCATCCGGAATGAGTTGAAACGGACCATGGCGGGTAAATGCACGAGCGCCATTGAGGTTGCCATCCGTACGAACCTCGAACAATCCGTTGCCCTCGATCGCGATATCCGTCATGTTGCCCGTCTGCTGCAACACGCCTTGGGAGAGATCCGTCTGCATGGCGGCCAATCTCGCTCCCCAGCCAAGGGTGAAGCCCAGCGGCGTGCGGCGTCCCGGCAGGCTGAAATCCTGCTCTTGCGGGCTGAGGCTAGTCAAAATATCTTCGAACACCGCGGTTTTGCGTTTGTAGCCGACGGTGTTGGAGTTGGCGATATTATCGGCAAGCATGTCCAACTTTTGTTGTAGGGCGCCCATAGAAGTGGACGCGATGCTCATGGAGCTGTTCACTTAGGAGTTCCTCCTATTCGTGTAGGTTATACGCGTCCGATTTCGTTAACGGCTTTTTCCAAGCTGCGGTCGTAGGTTTGGATAACTTTCTGATTCGCTTCGTATGCGCGCAGCGCCGCCATTAGGTCTACGGACGATTGGGCGGCATCCACGTTGGAGCGCTCTAGATAGCCTTGTCGGACGTCTACCCGGTCGCCTGCCGCGATCTGTCTAATGCCCGCCGGATCTCCGGCATAGCGGAAAAGTCCGTCGCCTTGCCGGACGAGCAGATAAGGGTTGTCTACTCTCATTATGCGAAGTTGCGGGTTGCCGGCCAAGGGCTGTCCGGTCGATTTGTCCAACAATCTTCCGTCGCCAGATACGCTTACTTGATCCCAAGAAACGTTCACGACGATGGGTTGGCCGTTCGCCCCTACGACGCTGAGCCCGTCGGCGGTCAAGAGCGTGCCGTCCGCGGCCGTCTTAAAGCTGCCGTCCCTCGTATATTCTTCCGCGCCGTTCGTCGACAAGACCGAGAAGAAGGCTTGCGGCTTATAAGTAACTTGTCCGTTCGCATCGATGGATTTGCCGGACTCGTCGAAGTTGACGCCGTCCACGAGCATGTCCGAGACTAAGGCCAAGTCCTGATTGCGATAAGTTTGTTGCAGATCCCCTTGGGTCAACTGCATAAGGTTTTCTTCCGCGAACACGCCCGTGCTCAGCTTCCCTATGCTGCCCTCCTTAGGATTAGCCCCTCCCATAACGGAGATCAGCATGTCCGGGAACGAACGGTTAACCGCATTGCTGCCCTTGAATCCCGGCGTATTGAGGTTCGCGATATTATTCGTGATCGTATCGTGGCGCCGTTGTTGCGCCACCATTCCGGACGCTGCCGTGTATAACCCTCTAAGCATGGAGAATCCTCCTCATATGCGTTGCGCTTGACTGCCGAGCTTCCGTCGTAAGGATTACCCTAGCTTGCGAGTCATTTTGTCGAGATGGTCGAGCATGATTCCCGTTCCTTTAACGACGCAATGCTTCGGATCTTCGGCGATCAGGACGGGCACTTTGATCTCGTCCGCGAGCAACGCGTCCAAGCCGTCCAGCAACGCTCCGCCGCCGGTCAAGATTACTCCGCGGTCGATAATGTCCGCGGACAATTCCGGAGGCGTGCGTTCCAAGACGGATTTCGCCGACGCGACGATCGACATGACCGGCTCCCATAGCGCTTCGCGCACTTCGTCGGAGTGGATCGTCACCGTAAGCGGAAGGCCGGTAACCATGTCGCGGCCGCGAATATCCATCTCTTCCCTGCGGCCGTTCAGGTATACGGTTCCGATCTTGATCTTAATGTCCTCGCTCGTGCGTTCGCCGATAAGTAGCTTGTATTTGTTCTTTATGTAGCGCATGATCGCGGAATCGAACTTGTCCCCCGCGACTTTAAGAGAAGAGGCGGTTACGACGTCGCCCATGGAAAGAACGGCAACATCCGTCGTACCACCGCCTATGTCTACCACCATATTCCCGCTCGGCTGGAAAATGTCCATTCCCGCTCCGATGGCCGCCGCTTTCGCTTCCTCTTCAAGGAATACTTCCTTGGCTCCGCTTCTCTCGGCCGCTTCGCGAATCGCTTTCTGTTCAACGGACGTAATATTCGTAGGAGCGCAGATCAGAATACGCGGACGGCTATACCAGTTCCTGCCGCCGACGCGCTGAATGAATGCCTTAAGCATCATGTCCGTCACTTCGAAGTCGGCGATAACACCGTCCCTAAGCGGACGGATCGCGATGATATTGCCGGGGGTACGTCCCACCATGCGATGAGCTTCTTCCCCGACCGCAAGCACTCTGCGAGTGTCGCTCTCGATCGCGACGACGGAAGGCTCGTCGAGTACGACTCCCTTGCCTTTCACATGAATAGAAACGTTAGCCGTCCCTAGATCGATGCCGATGTCTTTGCTAAACATGCGTCTATTATCCCTCGCCAAATAGTTAGTGTCTAATATTGTAATAGTATAATATTCGCCGCTTAAGCCGCAAATCCTTCTTTTTCTTCGACACCGTTAGCAAAATTATACTTTCCCCGCTGTCATAACTTCTCGTTTTTTGATCGTCGTCTTCTTGTATTTGATCTTGGTCGCTTCTCCCCCCCTTAGGTGCCGGATCGACTTATGGTACTCGAGGATGTGTTTAACCTGGTCCGCCAAATCCGGATTAATCTCGGGCAACCGTTCGGTAAGGTCTTTATGCACCGTGCTTTTGGAGACGCCGAATTCCTTGGCAATCGTTCGCACCGTATTGCGCGTCTCCACAATGCTGCGACCAATTTTAATCGTGCGTTCCTTGATGTAGTCGTGCACGCTCCCGCCTCCCTGCTGAAATAGATTGGTACAGTATATGAGGGGCGCGGTCACTTATTCTATGTTGCCAAGCCTGACGAGCTAGGAAAGTCCCTTTTCTGACTCTTTTTATAGGTCCGACAGCCTTTCGGGTGCATCTTAAGCCCTAAGAAAAAAGACTTGAGGGGAAATTCCCCTCAAGTCTTCGGACAGGTTGATCGCGTTATCGATCGGCTTTGCCGACGATTACGACGTTAGGATGCTGTTGCAGATCGAGCGTATACCGGCTCTCGACCGCTTTACCGTTCGCTTCGCCCACGATCTGGACGACGGGCCGTTGGATCGGACGCCCCGCCGTTTCCACGACTTGGGCGATCCGGCCGTCGCTCAGTTTCACCCGCATCGATACCGGATAGATGACGACGTGGTTCAAGAACTTCTTGACCAATTCCCAATCGAAATTATAGTTTCCGGAAGCGAATAGAAACTCGACCGCTTCCCCGGGCCTATAAGCGTTCCTATGATGACGCGGGGATCCAAGCGCATTATACACGTCCGCGATCCCGACGATCTGCGCGAACTCGGGAATGTGTTCGACGGTCATCCCTAAGGGATATCCCGTGCCCAAGTATCTTTCGTGATGCAGCAACGCGCATTGCGCCGATACCAACGGGATGTCTTTCATTCCTTTCAGCACGCGATACCCTTCGCTCGTATGTTGGCGCAAGATCGCAAGCTCCGAATCCTTCAGCTCGCGATTTACTTTCGTGAAATCCATCGGCAGCCGGGTCATCCCGATATCGCAGAAGAGCGCGCCTACCGCCAACTCTTGTTGTTGCGAACGATCGAGTCGCTGGGCGATTCCCATTACGCTCGAACACAAGGTAACGTTAAGGGCATGCTCGAACAGAATTCGGTCCGTCTGCATGATGACGCTCAGTTCATCGGCGAGGGCGGGTTGCGATACGATATCCAGGAGCATCTCGCGAAACTGTTGCCTGAACTGGCTCTCCGGAAAAGGCAACGCTACCCGTTCCAGAATTCGTTCTTCGTCCGCGAACTCCGCGACCAGCTTGACCGCTTCCTTGCGTGCCTCCTCGTTGTTCTTCATCTCTTCGATGTCCGACCTCATCCACGACTCTTGCAAGGAATGTCGAGATGCTCTGACATTATCGGCCACGAACGTTTCCGAAGCGTCGCTCAGGTACACGGTTTTGATCTTCAAGGTTCTAAGCCTATGAATATATTTCTCCGTAAGAACCGTTCCCGCCTCTAGCATTACGATTCCGTTGTTGCCAAGAACCGATTTTGCTAATACGTCTCCGGTCTCCAGTTCCGTTATTCCGATTATCCTCATCGTACTCTACCTTCCTATCGCAATCTCGTGAATAACTTGGGCTCTTCGCCAAATTATGACATATGGATCCCGATATTGTCGAGAATTCGATAAGGATAGCAAAAGGGCGACCCTATCGCGTCTTCGCGTAAGGATCGCCCTTTTCTTTCTTGCTTCTCGCGAATTACTTCGCGGACTTGATCAGCGTGTTCGGGTTCACGGAAATTCCGTTGTTGCGAACCTCGAAGTGGACGTGCGCCCCTTCGCTCGGTTCAAGCTCGCTTGTTCCGGAAGTCGCGATTTTGGCCCCTTGCTTCACTTCGTCTCCGACTTGGACTTTCAGATCGGTCAAGCTTTGATAGACGGTAACCAAGCCGTTCGGATGCTCGATTTGCACCTCGTAACCGTTAGTCGGCGTCTGGTCGGCAACCGTTACTTTACCGCTAAGCGCGGCGAGCACATCGAACGTCGCCGCGTCTTTGCGGGCGAAGTCCGTCGCCATGTGCGGCTTGAACGACTGATCGTACTCTACCATTGCCGCTTCGCGATCTTCCAAGGATGCCGTAGCGTCATAGAACGGAATCGGCGTGGTCATGTCTTCGATCTTGCTTACCGGCCACTTGAGCGTTTCGCCGTTGGTAGATACCGCGGCTGCATCCGGGCTGGCCTTTCCGTTTGCGGTTGCTTCGTTCTCGACGCCTGTCAGACCGGGGACGGCAGCCTTCGGATCTTTTTGACCCGTTCCCGAGTTCAGCCAGAGAATCGTAACGATAATTGCTGCCGCGGCCATGTAAGCTGCAGGGAATACCCAGCGTTTTGAGAGCAGCTTTTTGAATCCTGAAGGCCTGGCAGCGTGGGATGTTCCCGCAACCTTGTGAGACTCTTCGATCTTGCGTGGCGTTTTGTTTCCATCATTCATTATTATCATCACCTCAGTAAGCCATTGTTACCAGGTGACGGGCTTTTATACCTGTTTCGCTTAAAAGTTTACAATTTTTATAGTGAAGGTTCCTCTATGGATACGATTAGAGGCCTAAAGCAAGCTTCGAAACTTCCTCCGTCCGGACTCCCGTATAATAGTATTCGACGATTTGCCTGGCCGTCTTTCCCGCTTCCGCCATGCCTTCCGCTCCCCACTGGCTCATCCCGACGCCGTGTCCGCTACCGAATGTCGTGAGGGTCAGGTTCCCGTTCTTCACGCTCCAATCGAAGGCGGCGGATCGCAAACCTAGCATATGCCGCGCTTCCGTGCCGGATAACTTCTTCCCGCCGACTACCATTTCTTTCACGCGGCGCCCCGGCGTCCATTCCAATATTCGCATCGTCTTGGGCGTATTGGCGCTTGCACCGACCGGAACATCGACCAAGCCGATCTTGCTATAGAAGTCCGCCATGCTCATCTCCACCGTTTCCTCCGCTCTCGGGGAATTCGCTTTATCCCACGGACTCGCCACCGACCTCAAATAAGGCAGCTTCATTGAGAACACTTCCTCCGAATTTTCCGTAAACCCATTGCTGGTCGAGAAAAACAAAGCTTCGATAGGCTCGTCCCCATAGACGATAATCCGGCCTTCCGTGTTCTTCACCGCCTCTTCTACTTTGTGCCATTCGCTATTATGTTGATCTTGCAATTTTTTCATGTCCTCTTGCGATTTATAGACTTGATGGGTTTGAGTGTTCGTTACGTCCGCGCCGTCGACGGGAACGCCCGAACGATCATGAAGCCAAAGCCTACGAACAATGTACGTACGCGCGGCCATTGCTTGAGCCTCTAAAGCCGCCGGCTTGAAGTCTAGCGGCATCTCCGCGGCAACCACTCCCGCGACGTAGTCTTCCAACGGCAATGTCTCGATCGTGCGGTCCTCTTCTAAATAAACGCGTATCGCGATTCCGTCGTTCTTCGGCGAGGAACCGGATTGGGGCGCATTTTTCTCCCGCAAGGTTTCGCCGATTATAGATCGAGAGTCTTTCGTATCGTCGCCGCTCTTGCCCGGAATAATAGACCACGCTTGTTCATTGGCTATTCTCGCTTCGTTGTCCGCGATCAAAGGTCGGGCGGGTCTAGTTCCCGCTTCATGCAGCATGAGCCACGCCATTGCGGACACAAGCAACCCGCTTACGAAAGCCAGCCAATACTTCATTCCTCCATCCGCCGCCCGGCTCCTCTTCCAGATCGGACTAGCGATTCTCGCCCGCGCTCTCCCAACTCCGCTTGACCCCTGCCTCACTCTTTCACCTCATCTAGCACGATTTCGGAGTTCCTTTCGCCTTAGCAGTTCTATCGCATAACCGTGATTTCAAAATATGCAAGATTCGCAGACGATAGAACCTTCCTTGCTAGATGGGAAATTTCTAATCGCGAACCTATTGAAGGGGACGAGCGAAAAACAAAAAAACCCCCGTCCGCATGGAGGGAGTTCTCGATTGTTCAACTTATCATCGTAAGTATAAGTACGCGTTAAAGATTACTTATGCAAGCGTAGGTTGAATTTTGCGTAGTACGACTTCCGGCACTGCCGTTGCGCGTTGCTCCAGCTGCTGGAGCAGCACCTCCGGTTGTAAGGACGCTTGCTCGGATTCCTGCAGAACGTCTTCAGGCGAAGGAGCACGGTAAATATCCGCACCGAGAGCAGCTAATTTGTTCACGATGTCCATGTAGCCGCGTTCAATATGATGAATGCCGCCCACTTCCGTGTTTCCATCGGCGACGAGCGCCGCGCATATCAGTGCCGCGCCTGCCCTAAGGTCGGTCGCGCACACGCTGGCTCCGGAAAGCTTGGTGCCTCCGGTAACGATGGCCGTACGTCCGTCCACTTTGATCTCCGCGCCCATCTTAATCAATTCATCCACGTGCATGAACCGATTCTCGAATACGGTTTCCGTAACGATGCTCGTTCCGTCGGCGACCAACAACAGCGTCATCATCTGCGCCTGCATATCCGTCGGGAAGCCGGGATAAGGCAAAGTCTTCACGTCGACCGCGCGCAGCGGGTTCAGTGCTTTTACGCGGATGCCGTTCTCGTCGCAATCGACGACGACGCCCATTTCTTCCAACTTAGCCACGATCGGCCCGAGATGGTCCCGAATCGCGCCTTCTACATAAACATCTCCGCCCGTGATGGCGGCTGCGATCATATAAGTTCCTGCTTCGACCCGATCGGGAATGACATGATGCTCCGCACCATGCAACCGTTCCACGCCTTCGATGCGAATAATGCCCGTGCCTGCGCCGCGGACTTTCGCACCCATTGCGTTAAGGAAGTTAGCAAGATCGACGATTTCCGGCTCTTTAGCTGCGTTCTCGATAATTGTGGTTCCGATTGCGGTAGCGGCGGCCATCATGATATTCTCTGTAGCGCCTACGCTCGCAATGTCCAAATAAATTCTCGCCCCGCGTAATTTACCCTCTACGGTAGCTTCAATGGTTCCTTGACCGAAGCCGATCTCGGCTCCCATCGCTTCGAACCCTTTCAAATGCTGATCAATGGGACGCGTTCCGATCGCGCATCCGCCCGGCAAAGAAATTCTGACTTTACCAAGACGAGCCAGCAATGGCCCCATAACTAAGAACGAAGCACGCATTTTCCTCACAAGCTCATAAGGTGCCTCGCATGAAGTCAGCGATTCCGCATGCAGACGAACGCTTCCGTCGTCTTGCTCTGCGTAAACCCCCAAAGCCGCGAGCACTTGCAGGATGTTCTTAACATCGTCCAGGGCGGGAACGTCATGAATGACGCTGGATCCTTCTTCCGCTAATAAAGCTGCGGCAAGGATCGGAAGGACGGAATTTTTAGCGCCGTGCACGCGGACAGTTCCCGTTAGGGTACGTCCGCCGCGGACGATGATTTTGCTCATGGGTGGTTCCCTCCGCGCGTTATAGATTCATTCCGAAGCTCAGCCAGTTGCCAGACCCCGAAAAACCCAAATTTTATCATACCACTCTGCCCAGCAAAGACACAAGCGGCATTTTCTGGGGATTTTCTCATTATTTCGACTTGATTCGTTGCTTCGCAGAAGATTTCGATGCATTGAATATTATTACCCAATCTTCTTGATCCGTCACATCGATTTTCGCGTTGCCGCGATTATTATTCATCCGGAACCGAACAACCACTTCAATGTGCCCACCCAATTCCAATAATCGAGAATAAATCCCGCAACCATTCGCCCCAGCGCGATCGCTAACAGCAACTGCAATACCCTTACTCGCGGCCCTCTCGGTTGGCGGGCGATTTTATCGAAATTGATTTCTTGCAGTACGATCCACGAGACGAAAACGCATCCTAACGTAACGAAGATCGAGAATAGGCCGTTCCAGCCAGCCATTTCGAACAGACCTGCATCATTGCCCATAACTTACGATTCCCCCTCCCCATACTGCTGATCGCCGCTACTCGGGTTGTTCATGCGGCATCCGATGAGGTTAATCATTGGACAATTGCAACTTGAGCCCGTAATACTGAGTGCGGTTGTACCGATTGGCCGTTACCTTCACGTAATAGCTTCCCGGCAACAAAACCATTTGTCCGGCAATCGACTTTTGCGCTTCCCCATTTGTCCATTTCTTTAGGGTTTGCAGCTTTTTATTCCGTAATTCAACGCTCAGGACCATTTGATCGGGGATGTGATCGACGGAAATCTTCACGACTTGTTTCTTAGTCAGCGTGAACCGAAACCAATCCTGATCGTTGTTCGTATAGATTAACCCGTTGAAGTATTTATCGGGAGTAAGCGGCGTGGAGGTAAGCGGTCCATCATTCGGTTCGTATAGATCCTCTTTTAACGCAATATATTCCAACGATACGGCATACGTCCCGATTACGGCTTCCGGGTTCGTAGAAACCGCGTTCGAGATCCGAATGAAGTATTTTCCCGCTTTGGCTTCGTTCGCCGTCCACTGTTCGCTCTCGCCGTCTCCATGATCGTCGACGAGTATTCCGGTTCCTCCGACAGGCTGAATCCAAATACCGGGATCGATTCTCGTCGTATCCGTCGTAACCGTAATCTTGAATAGTCCCGGTTTAGGCAACGTGATCGTGAACCAGTCCATATCTCCGCGTTGGTGGAAGGTTCCCGTCCATTTCTGACTTCGCGCGGGCAGAGTGAAAGCCGATGCCGCGCTGTCGTTCGGCTCGGTATCGTCGGCGTTCATCGCGAATCGGGAAACAAGCCTGTAACCATCCGGAGAGACTTTGCCGCTCGTCGGCTTCAGAACCTGAAGCCAATAGCTTCCTTTCTTCACTTGCCATTGCTTATAGATTCCGCCTTGAAGATTTGTCGCCGCGCGAGGTTGGACCTGGCCTTCTTTGCCGTAAAGCAGCAAACGCGATTCATCGCCCGTCAGGCTAAACAATCCATCGTAAGGCATATCCAGAACGAACCAATCGGCATCGGAAGCGCTGTCCCATGTTCCGGTTACCTCTTTGCCTAGAGGGAAACGCTTCGCATCGGTTCTCGAATCGTTCGGCTCCCGCCAATCCAGCGTCGAGGAATCCGTCTGAAGCGCCCCGATCGCGGAGATGAATCCATAGCCAACGCTCTCGTTCCAATCCGCCGCCCCATTACGCAACGCGGATCTTCGCAGCGTCTCTCTCACGCGGACCGGCTTCCAGTCGGGATGCATCGCCAGGACCATCGCGGCTATGCCGGCTACCTGAGGAGCCCCCATGGAGGTACCTTCCATCTCGATGCCGCCGCCGCCGATTGCCGAGGTTTGAACGAGCCATGCCGCGCTGACGTCATTCTCCGGTCCGGATGTCGATTGTTCGATCGGCTTGCCTCCGTCGGAACCGGATACCGCAAGCACCGACGGGTAAGAAGCCGGGTATTGTACGGCCGCCTTCTTCCCGAACACCGCCGCATCGTTGCCGCTCGCGGCTATGAGGAGAACTCCCTTGCTTTCCGCATAAGCGACAGCTTCCTTTAAACCCGCCGCATCCCTGCGTAAGCCTAGGGAAAGCACGATAATATCCGCTTTCTGGTCTACGGCGTACCTGATTCCTTGGGTCAGCTTATCTTCATTGCCCGACCCGTATTGGTCCAACGCTTTAATCGGCAGCAAACGCCCTTTCCATCTCCCCTGGCCGGAGGAGTTATCTCCCGCCTTGGCTATGGCTGCGATTACGCCGGCAACCGCCGTACCGTGTCCGTTATCGTCTTGAGCGCTTTTGCGATCGTTGATCAAGTTCTTTCCATCAAGGAGATACGGTTTTAAGTCCGGGTGATTGTAATCGACGCCCGTATCGACGATCGCGATCGTGGCATTAACGTCCTCGTTTAGCGCCGCCCAAGCTTCGGGGATCCCGATAGATTTAAGGAATGGCGACACACCGGAGGCAAGAGCGGGCATTGCGTTATCCGTAGCCAGAACATGTGCGTATTCCGCGATTTTTACTTCTCCCGATTCGGATGAAAAAGAATACGATGACGTTCTCGACGGATTATTCAAGCGATAGGGAATCATAACCTCGCTGACCATCGCGCAAACCATGAGCAAGAGGAACGCCAGCCTCGCGCTCCGATAACGCCGATTCACGCTTGAGTATTTACGCAACATCACCACACCTTTTCCTAGGTTTCCGCATAAAGGTAGTATTTAACTTCTATTTTCGACACGAATTCCCTTCTTTCCTAAGTAAAATCGGGTCTTTGGTCGCAAAACGAATCGCCCGATGACGGACATTTGTTACATACTAACGGCAATTTCTTCCGTTAATTCCGAGTTGTTAGTGATATCGGCAAGCTTAACATCCCTATTTGCCGCTATTATGGCCCCAAACAAACACCAGCCCCCAAGCCATATGACTTGGGGGCTGTTCGTTTATCCTAGTTTCCTTATCCCTGAAACATGACCAGATCGACCGGTACGGAGAAAATATCGTTAATCCAACCGAGAATCGGCATTGGCAAGAAGCCGAGCGCCAACGTCGCCAAGGTGCACAGTCCGATAACGATAGCGGCAGGCACCGTCATGCGCAAGCCTGAATCCAATGATCCGCTGCGCATGTACATCTGGCGAATTAATCCGAAATAGACCGCGTAGGAGATTACCGTCGTCACGAGAAGAATCGCCGCGAGCCAGTATTTATGGACTTGAACCGTCCCGAACAAGATGAACAGCTTACCGAAGAAGCCTCCGGTGACGGGCAATCCGGCCAAAGAACAGAGCAGCACCGTCATCGCGATCGCCGTCCAAGGCGCCCGATGGTATAAGCCGGAAAATCCGGACAGAGATTCGTTCCCGGAGTCCCTGCTTACGATCGTAAGCACCGTGAACGCGCCGATGTTCATGAAGGCGTAAGCTACGAGGAAATAAATGAATTCCGAGACCAGGGATTCATGCATCGGGTTCGCGAATAGGGTCGAAAGCGGGATCAGCAAGATTCCCGCATTGGCGACGCCGGATAGAGCAAGCAGTCTCTTCACGTTACGTTGCCTTAAAGCGCCGACCGTTCCCACGATCATCGCCGCCGCCGCGAGCACCGATAGCGCAAGCAAGATATCCTCGCGCACCGCCCCGTCCAAGCCTCCCCCGGAGGTGAACGTGTTCGCGAAAATTCGATAAACCATCGCGAACGCGGCTCCCTTGGCCACGACGGCCAAGAAAGCGGCGACCGGAGTCGGCGCGCCTTGATAGACGTCCGATGCCCAAGCGTGGAACGGCGCCAAGGCCAGCTTGACCGCGAAACCCGCGATCATCAAGAAGAAGCTGACGTATAACAAAGCTTCGAATTGATCGCTGGTCGAGGCGAGAACGCTGCGCATCAACGATACGTTCGTCGTTCCCGTGATTCCATAAAGGAACGACATCCCGTATAGGACGAATGCCGATGCCACGCCGCCGGTAACGACGTATTTGAACGCCGCTTCGCTGGATATGCGGCTGCTCTTGCGCGCGGCCACGAGAATATAAGAGGTAATGCTCAGTAGTTCCAAACCGATGAATAGCGTGATCAGATCCGCGGACGAAGCCATGACCATGGCTCCGAGCACCGCCGGCAACACCAAATAGTAGAGCTCTCCCTTAATGGGGACATCCTCGTCGCGAACCGTGCCGAGCGAGGAAAATACGATAAAGGCCGAAGCGCCCAAGAACGCCAGCTTCAACAAGTTGCCGAAGTCGTCGAGTTGATAGCTTCCTCCAAGCAATACGCGGGTGCCGGAAGCGCTGTCCGTCTCCGGGCCGTTCACGGCCGTCATCAGGATAACGACGAATGCGCCGGCTACGAGCAGTCCGGCAAGCGTCAGCCAGCCGATTACATTCCGGTTAACCCGTTTGGGCAACAACAGATCTAGCGCGATAAGCAGGATCGTAAAGCACGACAACACGATCTCCGGGGCAAGATACCACGCGTCTTCCCAGGTTAATGTCTGAAAAGCGTCCATGTTATCCCCCCATCCTCGTATGAATTTGTTCTAGAAAGCCGCTAAAGCCATGCTGCATGAGGTCCGTCAAAATGGAGGGATATACGCCTAGCAGAATGATTAGCGCGGCAAGCGTAATCATCGGCAGCGCCTCGATGAACCGGGCATCCTTCATCCCGACGTACTGCTCGGGAAGCGAGCCGTACGTGATGTTCAGGATGCTGCGAAGGACGTATACGGCGGCGAACAGGATGCCGAGAACGCCGATTGCCGTTACTATTTTCATAGAACCGAACATTCCCAAGAACGACAGGAACTCTCCTACGAATCCGGACAAGCCGGGTAACCCTAGAGACGCGAGACCTCCCAGCAACAAGACGCCCGAGATGAAAGGTACGGATCTGGCTAACCCGCCCAGTTCGCTCAATTGCGTCGTGTTCGTCCGTTCGTAGATACTGCCGACGATCAAGAACAACAGGGCCGAGATCAGGCCGTGGGATACGGATTGGTAGATCGCTCCTTGTAAACCGACCTCTTCCAAAGAGGCGATGCCGAGCAAGACGATCCCCATGTGACTAATGCTCGAGTATGCGAGAACCAGCTTGAATTCCGTCTGTACGCATGCAAGGATGGCACCGTACAAAATATTGATGACCCCGAGCACCGCGATCACGCCCGTCCAGGCATGCAGTTGTTCGGGGAAGAGGAACATCGCGAACCGGATTAGCCCGTATACGCCCATCTTCAGCAAGATGCCGGAGTGAATCATGACGACCGGCGGCGGCGCCTCCGTATGTACCCGAAGCATCCACGTATGGAACGGAAAGATCGGCACCTTGATCCCGAAGGCGATCAAGAGAAGCACGAACGCCGTCCACTTCGTCTGATCGTTCAAGTAAAGTCCGAATTGATGCGTTAAATCGTTGTCGACATTCGCATAGGCAGCCGGGTTCGACAGATTGCTTAGAATCGTGTCGTAGTTGCCGCCGAACAGCAGATTCACTCCTCCGGCACCTTCCACGGCGCTGAATCCAAGCGTAGCGATGAGGATCAGGAAGGAGAGCAGCATAGCCGCCGACCCCAGTCCGTTATAGATCAAGAAGCGGGTAGCGGCTTTCTCCCTGCCATAGTACCCCCAAATTCCGATCAGGAAGAACATCGGAATGAGCGTGACCTCGAAGAAGATGAAGAACAAGACCAGGTCCCTGGCCAAGAATACGCCGTAGATTCCCGTTAGCAGAAGCAAGAACAGCGAGTAGTACGTTTTCCATCGTTTCCGAATGTGCACCGACGCGAGCGCGGACATCGTGGATACGACGCCCGTCAGCAGGAGTAACGGCAAAGAAATTCCGTCGACCGCAAGGTGATAATCGAATACGAGCTTTAAGGACGTCACGCTGGCATTGAATTGCTCTTGGTTCAGCGGAATCGAGAGCCATGTGGAATGCTCCGTATACGCTCCGCCGCCTACCGCGGGTTGGTAATCCGCGAATAACCACAGCGTAAGGATAAACGGAATTAACGTAAAAATGATAGCCGTAATGCGAAGCCAATTGCTGCGTGCGCTCGGAAGAGCGAGTACGATCAAGGCGCCTAACAAAGGCGCTAAGACGATCAGCGAGAGTACCGGCAGGTCATCCAGCATTACCAGAACCTCCTTCCGGCGATGGCCACGACTAGGATGACGATGCTAATCAACGCGGTAAGTGCGTACGTCTGCACTTGGCCGCCTTGAAGCCGGGAGTTCAATCTCCCTAGGGCGGAGGCGCCATGCCCCGTCAGTCGAACGACTCCGTCGATCACGTAGTCGTCGAACAAATCGAGCACTTTGCCCAGGCCTTGAAGCGGACGGACGAACAATACGTGATAAAGCTCGTCGATATAATATTTGCGGGCTACCAAAGTTACGAGACCCGGCGCGCGATCGGAAATCGCATTCCGGCGAATCGTCCCCTTTACGAACGTAAGCCATCCGATATACAACCCCAGCAAGCCGACGGCGGCGGAGACGACCATGACTAAACCGCTGGCGTCATGTTCCGCACCTTCGGGAAAGAGCCAGTGTCCGAGCCAACCGTTAAACGGCGTTTCCACGAAACCCGAGACGGTTGCAAGCACCGCCAATACAATCAGAGGAATCGTCATGACCGAGGAAGATTCCTTGGCGTGCTGGCCTTCGCGCGGCTTGCCCGCGAACACGAGGAAGAACAGCCTCGCCATGTACAGCGCAGTGAAGAAAGCGGCTATTACGGCAACGACGAACAGAATCGGTTGCTTGTCGAGCGCCGCGGTCAAAATCGCGTCCTTGGACCAGAAGCCGGAGAACGGCGGTATACCCGATAACGCCAGCGAACCGAGCCCGAACGTCCATGCCGTGATTTTCATTTTGCGCCCTAAGCCGCCCATCTCCCGTATATCTTGGGTATGTACGCTATGAATGACGCTTCCCGCGCCCAGGAACAACAGCGCCTTGAAGAACGCGTGAGTGAACAGATGGAACATCGCCCCCGTGACGGAGCCGACCCCCAATGCGAGCATCATATAACCCAACTGGCTTACGGTCGAGTAGGCGAGTATTCGCTTAATATCGTTCTGAGCCAAACCGATCGTCGCGGCGAAAATCGCCGTGAACGCTCCGACGATGGCGACCGTATTCATGGCAACCTGCGAAGCTTCGAAAATATCGAACGTCCGGACGACGAGGAATACGCCGGCCGCGACCATCGTCGCCGCGTGGATCAGCGCGCTGATCGGCGTTGGACCTTCCATCGCGTCGGGCAACCAGACGTGAAGCGGGAATTGCCCCGACTTCCCTACCGCCCCTACGAAGATGAGCAGCGCGATTAAAGTCGTGATACCCGTGGAGATGGCTCCGCTCTGCGTATCGTATACGTTGTGCAGCGTCGTGAAATCGAGCGCGTGTCCGGGCATATACCAGAACAACAGGAGCAAGCCGATCAACAGCCCCAAATCCCCGATCCGCGTAACGATGAACGCTTTCTTGGCAGCCGCCTTCGCCTCCGGTTTCTGATACCAGAAGCCGACGAGCAAGAAGGAGCATACGCCGACGAGCTCCCAGAAAATATAGAACGTCAGCAGATTATCCGACAGCACCAAACCTAGCATCGAACTTGTGAACAAGGCCACGTAGGCGAAGAAGGTCGATATTCTCTCGTCTTTCTTCATGTATCCTTGCGAGTACAGATTCACGAGGAACGCGACCAAGGTCACGACGACGAGCATCAGCGTCGAAAGATTCGTCACTTCGAAGCCGGCGACGAGCTTCAGCTTGCCGATCGTTATCCAATCCATCTGGTTGCCGTAATCGGGCGCGTTCCCGGATAAGCGCTCGCCTGCGATGCACAACGAGAGAACCAAAGAGAGGAAGCTCGCGATCGTTCCGATCCAGGCTCCCGTTTTCTTTAATCCTTTGCCCATGGCGGTCAGTACGGCGAACGCGATGAAAGGAAACAGCGGGACGAGCCAGGCGTATTCCGCGAAGAAGGTATTATCCATGTCGTTACCCCCTCAACTCGTCGAATTCGTCCACGTTCACCGATGCGCGTCCGCGGTACAGCACGATCAATACCGCGATGCCGACCGCGGCTTCCGCCGCCGCGACCGAGATGGTGAACAAGGAGAAGATTTGCCCCGCTAGCGAGGGTTGAACTCCGTATTTGGAGAAGGCGATGAGATTCAAATTAACCGCATTGAGCATAAGTTCGATCGATAGCAGCACAATAATCGCGTTGCGTTTGGTTAACACGCCGTATAACCCGATGCAGAACAACACCGCGGCAAGCGTCAAATAGGAAGAAAGCATGCTCATGGCGTGTTCACCTCTCTCTTCGCGAGCGCGATGGATCCGATAAAGGCGACGGTAAGCAGCACGGATACGAGCTCGAACGGAATCGCGTATTGGGTGAAGAGCAGCTTCCCGATCTCCCGCGTATTGTCGTCCGTGAAGGGCGCATGCTGCGCGGGAAAATTCGCGTTGCGAATCGCGTAGAACAGAATCCCGAACAAGCATAGGCAACCGATCGCCGCCAACGTCTCCAGCAGAGGTCGCGCCGGTTCCGTTCCTTCTCCGTCGTGCTTGGTCATCATGATGCCGAAGATCATGAGAATCGTGATCGCGCCGACGTATAAGAGCACCTGCACGAATGCGATGAACTCGGCTTCCAGCACGATGTATAGTCCTGCGAGCGCAACGAAAGTAAGAGCGATCGACAGCGCCGTATGAACGACCTTCGTGAAGTTAATGGCCAAGACAGCCCCGACGATGGCGCATACCGAGAGCAGGAAAAAAGCGACGAACTCGCCGGTAAAATCAATATTAAAGTTCAGCACCGCTTATTTGGCGCCTCCCTTCGGCGAACCGATATTGTTGTTATCCTCGCGGATGTTCCGGTTGTTCTCGTACAGCCATTGCTTATCCTTGTAGAGATCGTCGCGGCTGTAAGCGGCGAGCTCGAAATTGTTCGTCATGACGATCGCTTCGGTCGGGCAAACCTCCGTGCAGAGGTCGCAGAGGATGCAGATTTCGAAATTCACGTCGAACGTGTCGATGACTTTCCCTTTTTTCTCAGGGTCCGGATTGGCTTTACCGGTAAGCGTAATGCAGTCGGTCGGGCAGATGCGCGCGCATTGGTTGCACACGATGCACTTGTCCGGCTCGAAATACTGAATGCCGCGGAACCGGTCCGGCATCTGGATCGGAACGTCGGGATACGACATCGTCACCTTCTTGGTTCCCATCGTTTTCAACGTAACTCCGAGTCCTTTGAGCATTCCTTTCATGGCGTCAGCCTCCCTATCCTATCCACTCTATCCCTATCGCGGTCAAGAAAATATTGAGTATCGCCAGCGGCAGAAGCGCCTTCCAAGCCAAGCCCATCAGTTGATCGACCCGGAGACGAGGGAAAGTGGCCCGAATCCAGAACAAACAGAACACGATTACCGCGAATTTGAGGAAAAACCAGATGAGTCCCGGCACGAAATCAAGCGCCGGAATTGGAGAATTCCAGCCTCCGAGGAACAAGATCGTTGTCAAGGAAGCGATCGCGTACACGTAGATATACTCGGTCAACATGAAGAAGGCAAAGCGGAATCCGCTGTATTCGACATGGTAACCCGCGACGAGCTCCGACTCCGCCTCCGGCAAGTCGAACGGCGTGCGGTTCAACTCGGACACCGCCGCGATAAGGAAGATTCCGAAGCCCAAGATCTGGGGCAGGAAGTTCCAATGCCAGAAATAACCTTCCTGCGAGATGACGATATCCCGCAGATTCAAGCTTCCGGACATCATAACGACGCCGACGACGGACATGACGAGCGGCACCTCGTAGCTGATCATCTGCGCCGCGGAGCGCATGCCCCCGAGCAAAGAATACTTGTTATTGGACGCCCAGCCTGCCACGACGATGGCAATCGTCGTTATTCCCGAGAGGGCGATGTAATACAGAAAGCCGACGTTCAGATCGGCGAATTGCAGGTTTAGCGTATAAGGGATGAAGGCAAGCACCGCAAAGGAAGGAATGAAAGCGAGCGCGGGGGCTAGAATGAACAAGCCCCTGTCGGCCTTCTTCGGAATCGTGTCTTCCTTGAGCAGCAGCTTGGATACGTCCGCCACCGTCTGCAGCAAGCCCAGCGGCCCCGTGCGGTTCGGGCCTTTGCGATACTGCATCCAGCCAATAAACTTGCGTTCGAAATAGATCGCGTACGTAACGAAAAAGATAACGACGGCCAGTACTCCGATGGCCGCGGCCACGAATATTCCCGCGGTTCCCCAACTGAGGGACTTATCCCAGAAGTGCTGCATTAGCAGTCGACCTCCCCGAGCACGATGTCGATGCCGCCGAGAATCGTCACTAAGTTCGTCATGTTCTCCCCGACGAGCAGCTTGGGCAAGATTTGCAGGTTAACGAACGACGGTCGGCGGAATTTCAGACGGTACGGCTCTGCTTTGCCCTTGGATACGATGTGGCAACCGATTTCTCCGCGCGGCGATTCGATGCGCACGTAGATCTCGCCAGCCGGAGGACGGATGACGCGAGGCACTTTGCCCATCGTCTCTCCGTCGCCGGGGAACTGCTCCAAAGCTTGATCGAGAATGCGGAGACTTTGTTCGATCTCGGCCATCCGGATCTGGTAGCGGTCGAAGCAATCTCCGTTCTTGCCGACGGGTACGTCGAATTGGAACCGATCGTACAAGCTGTAAGGCTCGGCTTTGCGCAAGTCCCATTGAACGCCCGTGCAACGTAGATTCGCGCCGGAAAGACCATAATTGATGGCGGTCTCCGCGTCGTATTGGCCTACTCCCTTGATTCGGGAAAGGAATATTTCGTTGCCGCTGACGAGGTTGTGATATTCGTCGAGACGGTTGTACATATCTTTGACCAGCGTTTTTACGCGATCGATCCAGCCCTCGGGGGCATCCCATTTCACGCCGCCGACCCGCATGTAATTATAAGTGAGCCGCGCCCCGCACAGTTCATTGAACAGGCCGAGAATGCGTTCCCTGTCGCTGAAAGCATAGAGAAACGGGCTTATTGCGCCGATGTCGAGCAAGTAGGTGCCCCACCAGACCAAGTGACTCGCAATCCGTTGCATTTCCATAACGATCAGGCGCAAGAATTCCGCTCTCTCCGGAATTTCCAGCCCCATCATTTTCTCCACCGCATGGCAGAGCACGTAATTATTCGTCATGGCGGACACGTAGTCCATCCGGTCGGTATAAGGAATGATTTGCGTAAAATTCAAATTCTCCGCGAGCTTCTCCGTTCCGCGGTGCAAGTATCCCATGACGGGAGTCGCTTCCGTGATGACTTCCCCGTCCAATTTAACGATAATCCGAAACACGCCGTGCGTGCTAGGATGCTGTGGACCAACGTTGAGCAGCAGCTCTTCTGTACGAATCACGCGTGCTTACACCTCCGGATCGAGCGGAACGTAGTCTTTGCGTAGCGGATGGCCGACCCAATCATCGGGCATCATGATGCGTTTCAGATCGGGATGTCCGGGGAAATCGATGCCTAGCAGATCGTAGATTTCCCTTTCGTTCCAGTTCGCGGTTTCCCAGATCGGCGTGACGGAACCGACCGAAGGAAGCTCGCGATCCGCGCGTACTTTCACGCAATAGCATTCGCGGGAGTCCATGTTCAGCGGGTAGTAGACGACTTCCATGTACGTCTCATAATCTACGCCCGATACGTTGCGTAAATAACTGCATTGAAGATCCGTATGATTACGAAATAGACTAGCAGCTTGAAGCCAGCGCTCGTTCTTCACCACGAGCGTGGGCAGATGATCGTTCGCTTCATTTATGTAAGCCTCTTCGACCGCGTCTTCCGCGACGAGTTCCCGAAGCAGCCGTGTTACTTTGTCGAGAAGGGGTTGCTTCGGTGAAGGGGGCTTGGGCGGCGCTTCTTCGCCTTCCGAGCTTTCTCCGTCCCCCGCTTTCGCGGCGGCGCGTCCATCCGTTCCTGCCTGCGCGGCCTGGGCCGCGGCTTGGGCGGCGGCCGCCTTCGCGGCTTCGCGCGCCTCTAGCGCTGCTTTGCGGCGCGCCGCTTTCTCCTCATCCGTCTCGACCCGACGAGCTGGTGGAGGTGCTGCGGCCTCCTCTTGAGCGGCCGGAGCTTCGGCTTGAGTTGCAGGAGCTTCGGTTTGTGCTGCCGGAGCTTCGGGTTCAGAAGGAACTGCCGCAGCGGGTTGAGTATCGGTTGTTGCCGGTTCAGGTTGCGCAGTTTCCGTTTGTGCCTTCTCCTGTTGCGCAGTCTCCGTTTGAGCGGACTCGACTTGCGCGGGCTCAACAG
This sequence comes from Cohnella endophytica, assembly GCF_003628305.1. Taxonomy (GTDB): domain Bacteria; phylum Bacillota; class Bacilli; order Paenibacillales; family Paenibacillaceae; genus Cohnella; species Cohnella endophytica. The sequence goes on from NZ_RBZM01000011.1 coordinate 149,597, forward strand.
TCGGCTCGGACGCTACCGGCGAAGACGAAGCTTCCGGCTGACCTTCCGGTTCGCGATTGTCGTTCTCGCTCATCGGCTCGTCACCTGCTTCCCGGTTTTCGCCTCGTAACGGATTTTCTCCTGCAGCTTGTTGATGCCGTAGATTAACGCCGCGGGATTAGGAGGACAGCCCGGAATGTATACGTCCACCGGAACGATCTGGTCCACTCCCTTGATTACGGAATAAGATTTCACATAGGGTCCTCCGGCCGTTGCGCAAGATCCCATCGCGATGACCCACTTCGGTTCGGGCATCTGATCATATAGACGCTTCAGCAAAGGCCCCATTTTTTTCGTTACCGTACCCGATACGATCATGACATCCGCTTGGCGCGGAGAGGTCCGGAAAAGAACGCCGAAGCGATCCAGGTCGTAATGCGCTCCCCCGGCGGCCATCATCTCGATCGCGCAACACGCTAGACCAAAGGTAAGGGGCCATAAGGAATTGCTCCGGGCCCAGCCCTTCAACTGGTCGATGGTGCCAAAGAATACGTTGCGTTCAACTTCCTTCCGGTCTTCCGGCGATACGTTCGCTAAATCGAATTCCATTTGAACACCTTCTTCCTCCAAGCATACGCTAGCCCTACCAGCAGCAATCCCGCGAAGATCGCCATCTCCGTCAAAGCAAATAGCCCCAGCTGTTTGTAAGCTACGGCCCACGGGTAAAGAAATACGGTTTCCACATCGAATACGACGAACATCAGCGCGTACAAATAATACCTTACGTTAAAGCGGATCTGGCTGTCTCCGACCGGTTCGTTCCCGCTCTCGTACGTCGTCTCTTTCTCTTCCGTCGGCTTCTTGGGCCGAAGCAAGGAACCAAGCCAGAGAACGAAGATCGGGAAGGCGATACCCAGTAGCAAGAAGACGGTAACTATGAGGTATGAATTGATGTACTTCTCCACTTCAACGCCTCCCAAGTCCAACTGCCTCCGCCGTCGTGGGACGGCTGCGCGCGTTTTGTTTCGTGCTATCGGATGAGAAGTATGTCGTGGAAAGATGCGCTTTCCGATAGTTGCAAACAGGTAAATTTACCCCATAAGTATAACAAATGCTCCCAATCAAGTCCACGAAAATAGCGTTTACATGGGGCGAGCGCGTGCAGAGTCTAAGGAAGCGCCCGTCTATTAAACAGACAGTTCGTCTTTCTTCGCCTTCGCCCGCTTTTCACGATTCCCCCCTTAGCTGCGCTCAGTAACCGCCGTTTTGACCGTTAAAGGCGAAACCAAACTTTCTATTGCGGCCATATCGGCCTTTTTGACCGTTAAAGTCCCCATTTCAGCCCCAAGGAGGGATCATGAGGCGTTTTAGCGGTCATATTGACCTTTAACGACCAGCTTCGGTCCTCGCAAGTATTAGTAAAAGCCTTTTTGACCGTTAACGCCAAATTACCTCGTGAATTTGTTGCCTCTCTTGGTCCCCCAATAGACTTACATATAAGTGAACATGCGCAAAAATAGAACACCGCGCCTCTAGGAGACGCGGTGTTCCATATTGTTCCGCCTCGATCGCGGTGGAATGGCGGCTTTACGCCAACGTGGACTTCAGCATCCAAAGCTGCTTCTGCAGCTCCTCGATTTGACCGGTAAGCACGTCGGCCGTAGCCGCGTCGCCTTCTTCGTCGGCCAGATCCGCCGCGCTCTTCAACCCGCCGGCGAGCGACGCCAGATCCTCGATCGTCGCGGACAGCATATCGTTCTCCGACTTGGCCTTGTCCGCTTCCACGATCGTCGCCGCGGACAGAAATTCCTTCATCGTAGACAAAGGCTGGCCCTCGATCGCGAGAATTCGTTCCGCGAGCTCGTCCAGCTTCAGCGCGGCCAGCTCATACAATTCCTCGAATTTGACGTGCAACACCGGGAAATGGGGTCCCTTCACGTACCAATGGAAGTGATGCAGCTTAAAATACAGCACGGACCAGTTAGCAAGTTGTACGTTTAATGAATCGTTTAGTTTTTTCGTCATGGAACATCCCTCCAGAGATCGCTATCGTCTTCTCCGTAATAACTTACCCGGGAGGGATGGCCGTCAACCATTAAACCTTAAACATTCCAACTTTATTAACCTTAACCTTTTACGGCCGCGTCCACGGTAAGCGCGTTCTCCACTTGCTCGCTGAAGAACACGTACACAAGCACGGTAGGGAGACTCGCGATCGTCATCGCCGCTCCCATCGCGCCCCAATCCGTCGTGAATTGTCCTTGGAAGAACAACAAGCCGAGCGGCAAAGTCTTCAACGTTTCCTTGCTGATCATGATGAGCGCGATCGGGAACTCGTTCCACGCCGCCAAGAAGACGAAGATAATCATCGTGGCGATCGCCGGACGGATGATCGGGAGCATAATGCTGAAGAACGTCCGGTAGATCGACGCTCCGTCCATGCATGCCGACTCCTCCAGCTCCAGCGGAATCGTACGGAAGAACCCGTAGAACACCATCGTCGTAAACGAGAGGTTAAACGCAATGTAAGGCACGATCAAGGAGAACAGCGAGTTGACCAAATGAAAATCGCGCATGAGCACCGCAAGAGGAATCATGATCACTTGAACCGGGATGAACAATCCGATCAGCATATAGATGCGCGCCGTATCTTGGAACCGCCATCTCATTCTCGCGGCGGCGTAAGCGAACAGCACCGCTAGCGCGACAGCCCCGAAGACGGCCATGCACGAGACGATAACGCTGTTCATGAAGTAAACGGGAACCTTGAAGCTTTTCCATGCCGCTTCGTAATTCTCGAAGTGGAACTTCGTCGGAAACCCGAACGGGTTCGTGACGAAGATCTCGTCGTTATTTTTAAGGGAATAGAAGACCATCCAAATCAGTGGATATATCGAGATCAAAGCGTAAATCCACATCGACAACTGGAGTATCGGCTGGCTCTTCCTGAAATTCGCAAACGTTCGCATGCCGATCTCCTCCTAGTATATGATCCGTTCGCGAGCGACCAAACGGTTTATCAGCAAAGTAACGAGCAGACATTCGATAACGAGTATCGTCGCCGATGCGCTTCCGTATCCGAATTCGTTGATCCGGAATGCCGACCTGTACATCAAATATGTTAGCGTGTAAGTCGAAGTTCCCGGTCCGCCGCCGCTCATGATGAACATCTGGGCGAACGCGTTCAAGCCGCCGGTTATGGCGAAAATCAGACAGAAGCGGTAAGTTTCCCGCATAAGCGGAATGGTAATCATCAGATGCGCCCTGAACTTGCTGGCGCCGTCTATTTTGGCGGCTTCGTGGAAAGCCGGCGGAATGGATTTCACTCCGGCGTACAGCAAAGCGAAATGGTAGCCCATGAATTGCCAAGCGTTAACTGCCGCTATCGCGTAAATCGCTACTTTAGGATCGCTAAGCCAATCTTGGCGATAGGACAACCCCAGAAATTCGAACAGTTTGTTCAGTAAGCCGTTATCTCCGTTATAAACGGCGATCCATAGCTGGCAGACGACCGTCACGGACAATACCACGGGAATGAAGTAGCTGATTCTCAACCATTTCCGTCCTTTAATGTGGGCTTCCGCAACGCCGAATGCGAGCAGCGAGCCTACGCCAATCTGGAATACGGCGATAACCGCCGCGAAGATAAGCCCGTTTTTGACGGAAAGCCAGAAGAGATCGTCTTGAAAGAGTTCCTTGAAGTTATCTAATCCGATGAAGGTACCGGCACTTAACCCGTCCCAGTCGAACATGCTGCGATAGAACGTCTGCACGACCGGCCAGAACACGACTACGGAATACAAGAGCATCGCGGGCAATACGAACAACGCGATCGCAAGCCGGTTTCCCATAAATTTATTCATTGCGTTCATCCTTCCTGCGCGCGGCCTCATTGCCGCAAGTATCCCCCAAGAAAAGACTTACACCGCGCAAGTACGCGGTGTAAGCTCTCGAGGCATGCCCTCGATGGCTTGCTATTGTCGAATTATTTTTCCAGCGCTTTGTCTACGGCTTTCACGAACTGATCTACCGAGCTTCCCGCGAGGAGCGCTTGGGACGCGTCTTCGATCGCCGCTTTGAATCTCGGATTGGACAATCCCCATGCGAAAGCGGTTGTTTTCATGTTCGGAATGGCTTTGCTTAATTCTTCCATCATCGGTGGGTAAGCTTTTTCGATCGGTTTGTCTACTTTGGTCGCTACGATCGGAGTGCCGTATTGCGTGTACTTGTACTCCGCGTATTTGCGGGACAAGAATGCCGCGACTTTTGCCGTAAGCTCAGGGTTTTTCGTGTGCGCGGATACCGCGTAGCCGCCTGGTCCGCCGCCGCCGCTGAAGGTGAGCTTCGACGTTTCGACGCTTGCCGCGTCCGCTGCCGGGTAATACATCCAGGCTACTTTATCGCCCATGGCTTTCGTAGCCGCGTCGATTTCCCATTGGCCGTTCAGGAACATCGCCGCTTTGCCTTGGTAGAACATCGCCGCCGCTTGGTCATAGTTCATGCTAGTCGCGCCTTTGGCGAGCAGACCCGCTTTAACGAACTCGGACAGCTTCTCGGCTGCTTTTCTGTAGTTCTCGTCGCTTGCTTTCGCTTGGCCTTTGTCCAGCTTGAGCACTCCGCCTTCGTCGAACCGCGTAGCGAAGATGTCGAACAAGGCTACATCAGGCCATTTTTCTTTGGCGAATACGGACAACGGCGTAATTTTATTTTTGTTGAACGTATCCACGGCCGTTTTCCACTCGTCGAAAGTCGTTGGAACCGCTACGCCGTATTGCTCGAAAATTTCCTTGTTGTAGAAAAGCAAGATCATTTCGTTACCCGCGTACGGGAACGCGTAAGTGTGACCATCGTCGGATACGAGCGTGTTCTGCGTGCTTGGCAGGATCGCGTCGCGGAAGCCCGTGCTGTCTACGTATTGATCCAGTTGGAGAATGTTGCCGGATTCCTTGAACGTGCTGATGATATCTTGACCCGCTTGGAAAATATCCGGCAGGTTACCCGTCGCCGCGTAAGTTTTCAGCTTCTGTCCATCGTCTTGCGCTTGAATGTCCAACTCCAGTTCGATGTTCGGCATTTCCTTCTTAAGCTCGGCTACCGCGTAGTCGTAAGGCAGCTCGGAATCTTCTCCGGCGTATTGCGCGTAGATGCGTAATTTCACCGGTTCGGTCGATTCGCTTGCTTGAGCGCTTTCGCTCGCGGGCGTCGTAGCCGATGCGGATGAAGATGGAGAAGCGGAAGATTCATTGCTCTTGTCGTTATTGCTGCCGCAAGCCGCCAAACCTAACGTTAAAGATAAGGCGAGAAGTAGCGATCCTGTTTTTCTAAACATTTAGTGGACCCTCCCTGGAACTGAATTCTTTGCTACTCGCTCATTATATAATTCAGTCCCGCAGGCTTTAATGGAAAAATCGATGCGGATTGGTACTATTCGCTTCATATTCCGAACGCGGACTCGAAACCTATTTATCCCTTGTTGCGAAGCAACCCGTTCTCGTATTCGCTCGGCGTCGTCCCGTAAAATTTCTTGAACACTTTGCTGAAATAGCCCGCGTCCTGGTAGCCTACCCGTTCCGCGATTTCCGAGAGTCGTATATTCGCCCCCAGTAGCTCCTTCGCTCTGCTCATGCGCGTATGCGTAATATACTCCCCCACCGTCATGCCGAAAGCTTTTTTGAACAACGCCCGCAAGTAACTCGCATTAATATAGGAACTCGCGGCGACGTTTTCCACGGACAGCTCGGGATCTTGATAATTTTTCTCGATGTAGGTTCGGGCTTGGCCCGCGATCACCGTCGAACGAGTCGTTTTGTGACGGTTGACGTAATCCAAAGAGTTGATGAACAAGGACTTGATCCATCCTTTGACCGACTCGGCCGTCTGCATCGTTCGAATCTCGGAGTAAGGAAAGAAGTGTTCCCCGAAACAATCCTCGATCGGATGGCCTAGCTCCGTTACGTGCGACAGACAGATCGAGATCCACCCCATGCAAGAAACGTAAGTCATGTCCAAGGAAAGCATATTCTCGTGAATACTCGCGAACAGCTCGTCTAGCTTCCGTTCCAAGCCCGGAAGATCCCCCGTGCGCAGCAGACGCTGCAGCATCTCGTTCGAATCCTGCAGGAACGCGGGGGCTTCCCTGCTCTCCGAAGTTTGCTCCGAATAAGGGATGACCTTGTCGTCCCCCAGCAAAAATTTTTGCCTGAGCGCGTCCCTGGCTTCTTCGTAAGAACGCCGAATGCCGACAAGCGATTTGTATCTCCTGCCTACGCCGATCGTTACCGTAAGCTTCAAGTATTTGCGGATGGAGAAAATCAACTCTTCGTAGCTGTCCAACTTCGTTAAAACGCCTTCGCTCAAGTTCGGATCTTTGTCGGTGCGAAGACATACGATTCTTCCTTCAGGACCGTTAAACAACAACGGCGTTCCTTCGCTTCCGAAAGCCTCGGAGAGAATGTTGGACACCGCGAATTTCCACAGCTCGCGTTCTGCCGCTTCGTTCCATCGCCTCTCCATATGATCGATTTCTATGCAAGCAACGCTATAGGTCTCGCCTTCGCCTCCCAACGATATGCCCCACTGCTCTAGCCGCTCCTTCAACGGTTCCGCGCGCTCCGACGAATCTCCGGTTACTAACCTGTACATTACGCTATCCACCATCAACTGGCGATCCGCCTGTTCCGTCTGCTTGGCTTCGAGAGACTGTTTTTGCTTCTGCCTGCATTTAAGCAGCGTCAGAACGAGCTCGTCCTTGGAGAACGGCTTCAGAATATAGTCCTCGACCCCCAGCCTGATCGCCTTTCTGGCGTATTCGAACTCGTTGTGACCGGTTATGATGACCACGTCGACGTGAGGATGCTTCTCCTTAAGCTTCTCGCAAAGCTGCAGCCCGTCCATGATCGGCATGTTGATATCGATCAGTGCCATGTCGTAATGACCCTCGTCCGCGAGCTTTAGCGCTTCCATTCCGTTCTTGGCTTCCCCGGCGATCCGAAAACCGTAGCGATCCCAATCTAGCGCCTGACGTAAATAATCCCGAAAAATGAATTCGTCGTCCACGATCATGATGTTCATTCGGCATTCTCCTCCGATTGCGTATATTCTTCGATGAGCGGAGCTTCAAGGGGAAGCGTCACGATAGCTTGCGTTCCTTGTCCCGGCTCGCTGACTAACTTTAAGCCGTATTGCTCTCCGAAATAAAGTCGTATTCTCTGGTCGACGTTGCGCAGACCGAAGGATGCTTCGTTTGCATTCGCTTGACGGTTCCAAAGCTCTTCAAGCTTGTCCAGACCGATGCCGACTCCATCGTCTTTAACGGTTATTCGAATTCGATCGCCGAGCTTTTCTCCCGTAATCGTAAGCTTGCCGAAACGATCCGCGGGCTTCAACCCGTGATAGATCGCGTTCTCTACGAGCGGCTGGAGCGTAAGCTTTAGAATCGCCGTAGCATGCAACTCGGAAGGTACCTCGATCGCATATTCGAATACGTCGGAGTATCGCACGGTCTGAATGGCCAAGTAATCCCTAACGTTATGCAGTTCTTCTCCTAGCGTAATCATCTCGCGCCCTTTGCTTAATACGATCCGGTAATAGTCCGCCAGCGCTTTCGTCGTTCGCTGAACCTCGCCGGCTCTCCCCATTCCGGATAACGTATAGATCACGTCCAGCGTGTTGTATAAGAAATGAGGTTTAATTTGCGCTTGAATCAACGCGAGCTCGTATTCTCTTTTGCGTTTTTGTTCCCAAGCGATTTCCTCCATAAGTCGGCGTATCCGTCCGATCATGGAATTAAATCCGTCGCCCAGCAATCCGATCTCGTCCTTGCCCTTCACGTCGAACGTAGAGTCCAGGGATTCTTCCTTGACCTTCCTCATCGTGCGGGTTAGACGTACTATAGGCGTCGCGATCGTCTTGGACAGCAATCCGGCGCTTGCGATAACGAGAAGCAAGCAGCTTGCGACGAGGAGCAGGACGAATAACGTAATGTTCCTCGTATCCTTGGTCAGCTCCTTCAGCGGAACGACCGATACGAGCGTCAACCCCAGCTTCGTAAGCGGATGCTCGATCGCCAAAATGCCTTCCTGCCTGTATGGCTTGGACGCACGCGAATCGACGGGACTCTCGACAACCCATTCGCGCAATCTTTCGTCGGCTATCGGTTGCAATAGCGTGTCGTGGTTCGCGGTCGAAACGACCTTGCCGCTCCCGTCCGACAAAAAGTTCATTTCCGACCTGTAAGCTCCGTTGCTCGGAAAAATGCGCGAAAGACGACGCTCGTCGATATTTAGAATAAGCCAACCCAGAGTTTTGCCCGTTGCAATATCGGACACTTTTTTTCCTAGCGTAAGCACGGTCTGTTCGGGCGTACGACTCAGATAAGATCTTTTCTCGACCGGAAACCATACGTTATTACCGGAAGAATGGAGCAGTTGCTCGTAAATATCGCTCGCAAAGTATTGTTCCGAGCTGGATTCCAATCCCGGCGCGGATGCGTAGACTTGGCCCATCGTGTCGATAAACGCCGCGGAATCCACGTCCGGAAAAACGAGAAGCGCGAAACTCAATTGATTGGTGACCAAGGAGACGTACCTGGGATCGGGTTCGTTCATGGGCTCGCCCTCTTCTTGCAAGACCCGATTCAAATTCAGCGTAAGAATATTCGCGCAGCTCTCCGCGTTGCGGACAACGCTTTCGACTTCCGTCATGATGAGACGCGAATTATCGGATATGCTTTGCTCCGCCTTCTGGACGATATTGTTCGTATACATCCTGTTCGACACGAGACCGGTTGCCAAGAGCGGAACGATCACGAGCGGAATGTAAATGAAAATAATTTTATTGCGAATCGTCATATCGCCGAGCCAGCGTTTCATTTTGTTTGGCTTGTACATGTTTCTGCCTGCTTCCTGAACGGATCGTCCTTCCATCCGCAATCGCTACCACTATAATTTCTGGATAGCCCCTTCGTCAACCCCGGGAGGCTTCGAATGCTTGAGTCTGGGAATAGCAAAAACGCCCTCCGAAGGATCTCGAGATCCTTCGAAGAGCGTTTTAATTCGGATTATTTATCGCCGGCGGTTTCCAGTCGGCTAATGGCGCGTTGCAGCGCCATTTCCGCGCGATGCGCGTTAATATCCGCTTGCTTCTGCGCGAGACGGCGCTCCGCGCGTTCCTTCGCCATGCGGGCACGGGACACGTCGATGTCCGACTCCAGCTCGGCGGCTTCCGCGAGGATAACCACTTTGTCTTTGCGCACTTCGATAAAACCACCATGAACGGCAATAAACTCGTTCGTATTGCCGATCTTGGCTTTAACCGGAGCAACCTTCAATGGAGTAACCAAAGGAATGTGGTGAGGCAGGATCCCCAGCTCACCCGCAACTCCTTTGACGACGACCATATTCACGTCTTTCTCGTAAACCTTGCGCTCCGGAGTGACGATTTCTAACCGTAAGGTACTCATATCGTTCCCTCCAAACCGGCGGCCGGATTAAACCGCAGCAGCGAGTTTCTTCGCTTTCTCGACGGCTTCCTCGATGATGCCGACGTTATGGAATGCCGGTTCCGGAAGATCGTCATGCTTGCCATCAAGAATTTCCCTGAAGCTGCGAATCGTTTCTTTGATCGGGGCGTATACGCCCGGGATGCCGTTAAACGCCTCGGCAACGTGAAGCGGTTGGGACAAGAACAATTGAACGCGACGAGCGCGGAGAACGACTTGCTTGTCTTCTTCGGACAGCTCATCCATACCGAGAATCGCGATAATGTCTTGAAGCTCTTTGTAGCGTTGCAGCAATTTCTTAACGCCTTGCGCTACGTTGTAATGCTCTTCGCCCACGATTTCGGGCGCGAGGATACGAGAGGAAGAAGCCAGCGGATCAACCGCAGGGAAAATCCCCATCGCAGCGATGTTACGCTCCAAGTTCGTCGTCGCGTCAAGATGCGCGAACGCAGTAGCAGGAGCCGGATCGGTATAGTCATCGGCAGGAACGTAGATCGCTTGGATCGACGTTACGGAACCATTTTTCGTGGAAGTGATACGCTCTTGAAGTTGACCCATCTCGGTAGCCAGCGTCGGTTGGTAACCTACCGCGGAAGGCATACGGCCTAGCAGTGCGGAAACCTCGGAGCCCGCTTGCGTGAACCGGAAGATGTTGTCGACGAACAGAAGCACGTCACGGCCTTCGACGTCGCGGAAGTATTCCGCCATCGTCAGACCCGTCAGGGCTACGCGCATACGCGCTCCCGGAGGCTCGTTCATCTGGCCGAATACCATCGCCAGCTTCGCGATAACGCCGGATTCCGTCATCTCGTGATAGAGATCGTTTCCTTCACGAGTACGCTCGCCTACGCCGGCGAATACGGAAATACCGCCATGGTTGGAAGCGATGTTGTGGATAAGCTCTTGCATGAGAACGGTTTTACCTACGCCGGCACCGCCGAACAGTCCGATCTTACCGCCCTTGGTATAAGGAGCGAGAAGGTCTACGACCTTGATTCCCGTCTCCAGCATTTCCGTCTGGGTAGTCAGGTCTTCGAAAGTCGGAGCCGCACGGTGGATCGGGTTAACGCTCGAACGGTCAACCGCGCCCTTCCCGTCGATTGGATCTCCCAGTACGTTAAATACGCGGCCGAGAGTAGCCGGTCCAACCGGAATCGTAATCGGAACGCCAAGATCGTTGACTTCCGTTCCTCTGACGAGACCGTCGGTGGAAGACATCGCGATCGCGCGAACCAGGTTATCGCCCAGATGAGTCGCGACTTCAACCGTCAGGCTGATATCGTTTCCGCTATCGGATTTTGCTTCGATTTTGATCGCATTGAGAATGTCAGGCAGATGTCCGTGCTCGAATTCGATATCGACGACCGGCCCCAATACCTGGACAACGCGTCCCTTGCTCATGGATTTACCTCCTAATTGTGCGACCAACGAGTAGCGCTTATGGCGTCTACGGTTGATCGTCACGTTGCAATTGATTCAACGCCCGCGGGCTTGAATCCAACCGTCACGTAATTTATTGCTGTGCGTTCGCTCCGCTTACGATTTCCGCGATTTCTTGCGTGATTGCCGCTTGGCGCGCACGGTTGTACGTAAGCGTCAATTCGGCGATCATCTTCGTCGCGTTCTTCGTCGCGTTGCCCATCGCCGTCATCCTTGCGCCGAACTCGCTGGCTTTACCTTCGAGCAGCGCGCTGAACACGAGCGTCTCCGCATATTTCGGCAGAAGGACGTTAAGCACTTCCTCGGCGGAAGGCTCGTACTCGTAGTCCGCTTTCTCGCCGGAAGATTGAATCTGTCCGAGAGGAAGAAGGCGTTTCAGCGTCGGAACTTGCGTGATCGCGTTATAGAACTCGTTATAAGCGAGATGCAACTCGTCGAACGTTCCGTCTACGTAACCTTGAACGGCCTTCGCTGCAATCTCTTTAATATCCGAGAACTTCGGAGAATCCGAAAGACCCGTAATCTCTTCGACAAGCGCAATGTTGCGACGTTTGAAGAAGTCACGTCCTTTGCGTCCGATGACGAATACGGCGTATTCGTCGGCAGACTTATGGTTCTCCTTGATCGTATTCAGAACTTTACGAAGGATGTTGGCGTTGTAACCGCCGGCAAGTCCACGATCCGAAGTGATGACCAGATAACCGGTTTTCTTGATCGGGCGGCTGATCAGCATCGGATGCTTGCTGCTTCCCGAGCCGGAGGCGATGCTGGAGATAACCTCCTTCATCTTGTCCGTGTAAGGACGAGCCGCTACCGCGGCTTCCTGTGCTCTTCTCAGCTTCGCTGCCGCGACCATTTCCATCGCTTTCGTGATTTGCTTCGTATTCTGCTTACTCTTGATCGAGCGCTTGATTTCGCGCATCCCTTTAGCCAATCGTTGTCACCACCTTATTGCCAGGCTTGCCAGCGGCAAACCCGGCTCAAGCTAATGTTGCGTTCCGTACCGTGAAAGATCCGCTTATGCCGTTACGGCAAAGCCTTTCTTGAACGCCGCGATGGCGTCTACCAGAGCTTTGTCGGTCTCAGGCGTCAAATCTTTCGTATCGCGGATGGAGCTAAAGATTTCCGGACGGTTCGCGTCGATGTAGGAAAGGAATTCCGCTTCGAAGCGGCGAACGTCTTGAACCGGAATCGTATCGACATGACCTTTGGTCACGATATACAAGGAAACAACTTGGCGCTCAACCGACAGCGGTTGGTTAACGCCTTGTTTAAGGATTTCGAGCGTACGGATACCGCGATCAAGACGGGATTTCGTAACTTTGTCCAGATCGGAGCCGAATTGCGCGAACGCCGCGAGTTCGCGGTATTGCGCAAGGTCGGTTTTGAGCGTACCCGCGACTTTTTTCATCGCTTTGATTTGAGCGGAGCTACCTACCCGGGATACGGAAATACCGACGTTAACCGCCGGACGTTGGCCGGAGTAGAAGAGATCGGACTCAAGGAAGATTTGACCGTCGGTAATGGAGATTACGTTGGTCGGGATATAAGCGGACACGTCGCCCGCTTGCGTCTCGATGAACGGAAGAGCCGTCATCGAACCGCTGCCCTTCTCGTCGCTCAGCTTCGCTGCGCGCTCCAACAAACGGGAGTGTAAATAGAATACGTCCCCTGGATAAGCTTCGCGGCCCGGAGGACGGCGAAGGAGCAAGGAAAGTTCGCGATATGCGGCGGCTTGCTTCGTCAAGTCATCATAGATGATCAGAACGTGCTTGCCGTTATACATGAAATATTCGCCCATGGAGCAGCCCGTGTAAGGCGCCAGGTACAGAAGCGGAGCAGGCTCGGACGCGCTCGCCGTAACGACGATCGTGTAATCCAACGCGCCGTGCTTGCGAAGAGTTTCGACAAGTCCGCGGACGGTGGATTGCTTTTGTCCGATCGCAACGTAGATACAAATAACTCCGTTGCCTTTTTGGTTAACGATCGTATCTACCGCGATCGTCGTTTTACCCGTTTGACGGTCGCCGATGATAAGTTCCCGTTGTCCGCGACCGATTGGAATCATCGCGTCGATCGCTTTGATACCGGTTTGCATCGGTTCGTGAACGGATTTACGATCCATAACGCCCGGAGCCGGGGATTCGATCGGACGAGTTTTCGTCGTGTTGATCGGTCCGTTGCCGTCTACCGGATGGCCCAGGGAGTTCACGACGCGGCCAAGAAGCTCTTCGCCTACCGGAACCTCCATGATGCGGCCCGTTCTTTTCACTTGGTCGCCTTCTTTGATTCCCATGGTAGGGCCCATGATAACGACACCGACGTTGTCTTCCTCCAAGTTGAGGGCCATGCCCACGACTCCGTTGGAGAACTCGAGCAATTCGCCGGACATACATTTCTCCAAACCGTGAACGCGCGCGATTCCGTCACCGACTTGGATGACGGTGCCTACGTCAACGACTTGAATATCGGATTGATACTGCTCGATCTGTTGCTTGATCAATGTGCTGATCTCTTCGGGCTTAATACTCAATTCGTTCACCCCTGTCTCCATTGCTAACAAATGGTAGTGTTAAAATTAAACCGCCGCCGACTGCAGCGTTTTGTCCAACCGTTCAAGCTTGCCGCGCAGGCTTCCGTCGTACAGCGTATCGCCGATTCGAACGGTAAGTCCTCCGAGCAAGTTAGGATCCACTTCGTTGACGACGCGGACCGTCTTGCCAAGCAAGGCGCCGAATTTGTCCGCCAACTTGATCTTCTCGAGTTCGCTAAGCGCGATCGAGGAAGTAACTACCGCGTCCGCGCGTCCAAGAACTTCTCCGGCGACTTGCAGATATGCCGCAAGCACCGCGCCGAGTTCGCCTTCGCGTCCGCGTTCGATCAGCAAGCTGATCAGGTTCAGCACGATCGGCGATGCCTTATCGCCGAAAGAGCCCCGAAGCGTGTTGAGCTTCGTATCCAAAGTAATGTTAGGCGCCGTAAGGAAAGCGCGAATGTTCGCGTCGCCTTCGATCACGTTAACGATTAGCTTCAATTGAATTTCCGTTTCCGACACGAGGTTCTGCGCTTGCGCGAGCTGGAACAGCGCCTTCGCATAGCGTTTGGCGACTACCGTGCCGCGGCTCATGACTTATTCCCTACGTCTTGCAGGTATTGATCCACGAGTTGTTTCTGGGATTGCTCGTCGACTTGTTTCTCAATGATCTTGGAAGCGATCAGGACGGACAAGCCGCTAACTTGCGCTTTCAAGGAAGCAACCGCTTTGTTCTTCTCGGCTTCGATATCGCGTACCGCGTCTTCCTTGATGCGGTTCGATTCGTTGCGCGCAGCTTGAACGATGTCGTCCGCTTGGCGGGATCCCGTCGTTTTGGCTTGCTCGATGATATCGTGGGCTTCTTTGCGTGCTTGTTGCAATGCTTGCTTCTGTTCTTCGATCAGGCGTTCCGCATCGTTGCGGTTGTTCTGAGCGCTATCCATCTGTTCCTGAACGAGCTGGCGGCGTTTCTCCATGACTCCGAACAACGGTTTGAACGCATAGCGCGACAAGAGCCAGAACAGAATGGCAAAAGCTACTAGTTGAATGAAAAAATTGGACCAAGTAATTGTCACCGATCTACACTCCTTTCACACGGCTCAATTCAAGCTTCGTGCATTAACTGCAAAAGGAAGGCGTGGAGGCTAATCCGACTCCGCGCCTTACGTTTCGATAAAATTGATTATTTCGCCCACATGAAGGCAAGAACGAGGGAGATGATCGGCATAGCCTCAACAAGACCGACGCCGATGAAAGCAGTCGAAGTCAATGTTCCGCGAAGCTCAGGCTGACGGGAAATACCTTCTACCGTTTTGCTGAAGATCAAACCGTTACCGATACCAGCGCCTAGCGCTCCAAGACCAAACACGATACCTGCTGCTACATAACCGTAAGTATTCAAATCCATTGTGTAAATCCTCCTCGAAATAATTGGGTTTAGTTGTTAGTGATCTTCCTCGTGAACGATCGATTGCGAGATGTAAACCATCGTCAGCATCGTGAATACGAAGGATTGAATCGCGCCTACGAAAATACTGAATCCTTGCCATACGAGCATCGCCGGAATTCCGATCCAGCCCATTCCAAGGATTACGCCGATCATGACTTCCCCGGCGAAGATGTTACCGAACAACCGCAATCCGAGCGTCAAAGGCTTGGACACGACTTCGATCAAGTGAATCGGCAAGAAAACGATGTTCGGGTTGTTAACGTAGTGCTTGAAGTAATGCTTGGCGTTTTGCCGGATGCCTTCGACGTGGGACAGCACGATGACGATCAGCGCAAGCGCCATTGTCATGGATGCGTCGGCCGTAGGCGACTTCCACCAGGACCAAGCCAGATGTTCGTGTTCTCCGGTAACGATAAGCTGGTGCCCGAACACGGACGGAATATGATTCCCGTGCGCTTCCGTCACGATGCTGAAGGGCAAGCCCAACATGTTGGAGACGAAAATGTACAGGATCAGCGTCAGCCCAAGCGCGAGATACGGTCTGCCTTTCTTGGGGTCCATCGTTTGTCCGATGATGCTTTGGACGAATTCGACGATCCACTCCATGAAATTCTGAACCTTGCCTGGATTCTCTACCGACAGGTTGCGTACCGCCAAGCGGGCGATGATGAAGACGATAAGACTGGAAATGACGATCATCATGATCGCGGCCAAATCGAACTCGATTCCGGCGACCTCGATCTTTGGTGCTAAATGTTCCATATTGTCATTTTTCACCCCTTTCGTCAGCGGACTGTCTCTCTCTTAGACGGCGACTGGACAATAAACCCAGTAACAGTGTCACCAACGGTAAAGCTAATATTCCTGCCGCGGTCGCCGCGAGGTTAAAGTGCAACCCTTCCACGGAAACGAGAGCGGCAAGCACTCCGATGGCTGCGCGGGACAGAAAGCCTAACCCGGATCTGCTCTTGCGGCCGGCGGCCGCCAAATCGCCGATACGCGAAACCTTCCAGGCTAGATGAAACGAGCCTATCAGACCGCCGATCACGCCGATCATGAAACCGCCGAAGTAAGGCTTGTAATCCGGCCATACTGCGAACCCTATGCAACCGATGGACAAAAAAAAGAAAGTAATGCGGGTAAGACGTCTCAGCATTGCGGGCAAATCAACATTCACGGTTTTCCAGCTCCCGTATATTTCCGGATCAGCGCCACGGCCGACCCAATACCGGCGATCAGTCCGAGCACGACGCCGGATAAATACCCGTAATCCGTACCGTTCCGATCGTCATACATCGTTCCCAGCCACCAGCCGAGTCCTATGCAGACAGCCAACTCCACTCCCAGGCTCGCGACGAGACCAGCTGTACGCCATGGATTCTCATCTTGAGGCAACTCGGGCTTGCGGGGAGATTCCGCCATCGATTTGTCGCTCCTTTGACGCTGCATGGGGTGTAGAAAAAGGTAATAGTAAGCCCTTTCTTCCCATGTTTCACGATATATTGTATCTTTCGGCGACAACGTTTGTCAATTGATCGAAATTCAAACTTTATGTGAACGGCAATGCCGCAAATCCCTTAAGATCAACCTTTCCGGGCCTTATAAACCATACAGTTCCGCTGTATGCTGTACGTATATCGCGCAAGTTCGGACATGCATTTCCAATATTACGCAATTCGCACTCCGAAGTATGATCCTTATTGCCGCCCAATATGCGCAAACAAAAGAAAAAAGCTCCAGATTCGGAGCCTCTTTTCTTCATTTATCTAGAAAATTGTTCCGGGCGCGGTCCTTTGCCGAAATGATGCAGGATCGCTTGCACGATCCTCGGAGAAGCTTGACCGTCTCCGTAAGGATTGGCCGCCTGGCTCATGCGGGCATACAACGCATCATCCGTCAGCAAAGCGCGCGTTCTGCCGTATACCGCTTCCTCGTTCGTCCCCACGAGCTCCAAAGTTCCCGCTTCGATACCTTCGGGGCGCTCGGTCGTATCCCGGAGCACGAGAACCGGAACGCCATAGGACGGCGCTTCTTCCTGCAGTCCGCCGGAATCGGTCAGAATGAGGTGGGTATGAGGATAGAAATTGTGAAGCTCGACGACGTCCAGCGGATCGATCAACTTGATCCTTGGGTGATCCCCTAGAATTTCCTTCGCCGGCTCGCGAACGGCCGGACTCGGATGAACCGGATAAACGATGGCGATATCTTCGAATTCGTCCGCGATCCGTTTGACGGCGCGGAAAATCTGACGATGCGGTTCGCCTTGCGCTTCGCGGCGGTGCGCGGTCATAAGGATCAGCTTCCTGTCGCCCGCCCATTCCAGAACGGGGTGGGCGAAGTCGCTTTTCACCGTATATTGGAAAACGTCCGTAACCGTGTTGCCGGTAGTATAAATATGTTCGCCGTTCTTGTTCTCCTTCAGCAAATTGCCTGCGGACAAGTCGGTAGGGGCGAAGTGGAGATCGGCCAGAACGCCGGTCAGTTGGCGGTTCATCTCTTCCGGATACGGGGACAACTTGTTCCAAGTACGCAATCCGGCTTCGACGTGACCGACTTTGATCTGCTGCATGAACGCCGCATAGCTAGCCAGGAACGTCGTAAGCGTATCTCCGTGAACGAGAACGACGTCGGGCTTCGCTTCTCTCAAGACGGGCTCCAGCCCCTGCAGCACGCGAACGGAAATATCGTTCAGCGTCTGGCTTGCCTGCATGACGTCGAGATCGTAGTCCGGCTTAATGTCGAACACTTCGAGCACTTGGTCCAGCATCTGCCGGTGTTGCGCGGTAACGCATACGATCGGTTCGATCCGATCGGGATGCTTCTGAAGCTCCAGGATCAAGGGAGCCATCTTGATCGCTTCGGGGCGCACGCCGAATATGGTCATCACTTTGATTTTATCGCTCACGTCGGTTCTTCTCTCCCATTGCGCTATTTGGTTCCGTAAAGCCTGTCCCCCGCGTCCCCAAGGCCAGGTACGATATAACCGTGCTCGTTCAGCTTCTCGTCCAGCGCGGCCAAATAAATATCGATGTCCGGATGACGCTCCCGAACCGCCGCGACTCCTTCCGGAGCCGCGATCAGGCACATAAGCTTCGTCGGGCGGCATCCCTTAGCCTTCAGCATGTCGATCGCCGCGTTCGCCGAACCTCCGGTAGCGAGCATAGGATCGATCACGATCAATTCCCGTTCGGCAACGTCCGAAGGCAAACTGCAATAATATTCGACAGGTTGGAGGGTCTCGTGGTCGCGGTACAACCCGATATGCCCGACCTTGGCCGAAGGAATGATCTTAAGCACCCCGTCCACCATGCCGAGGCCGGCGCGTAGAATCGGGATAAGGCCCATCATTCTTCCGGCGATTACTTTTCCTTCCGCGATCGTCACGGGCGTTTCTACCCGAATAGACGAAAGCGGAACGTCCCTCGTTATTTCGTATGCCATCAGCATAGCCACTTCGTCGACCAGCTCACGGAATTGCTTCGTATTTGTCATTTTGTCACGGATAAACGTGAGTTTGTGCTGAATCAGCGGATGATCGCAAATGACCAGAGTCCCCATTAAGTTCTACCCTTTCTTATCGACCCGATGCCGGCAAATGCCGTCCATCGGCCGTTCTGCATATGTAGCTTGCCCGTACATTATATCATTGTCTCCGAACCGGTGCATAACATCCGTAGATATGTCCCGAATTTCGTCGAAAGATCGTGATCGCCGATGCTTGATTCCGCACGGTTCGTTAGGCAAGCGCATAGCATGGAATAGAACTTTTAGGAGGAATATCCATGAAAACACGCGTTCCCGCAAATCCTGCCGCTGCCGCCCCCGCCCCCCTATATAAAGCAGATACCCAATGGGTCGATCACGTCCGCAAAACGCGGAACAAGCTCGCCGACGTCAGCAGCCAGTGCATGAACCGCAACGTCCGTGTGCAGACGCTGGACGGCCACACCTACGAGGGCGTCGTCGTCGGAGCCGATCAATCCTACCTGCACATCATGACCGGCGATGCCCGTTTCTTCGGACCCTATGCTTCGAACGCCATCCTTACTCTAGTGCTGTACGAACTGCTGGTCATCACGCTGTTGATCTGAAATAGGCGCCCCAATCCATCTTCCGAATGCAAAAAACCGAGAGTCGACGCTAGTCGGCTCTCGGTTTTTCTGCATTTCAGGTCATTATTTCAACTCATTTTAGTATTGAACGTTCGGGTATAGCGGGTACTTCGCCGTCAGTTCGGCAACGATGCCGCGAGCTTTCTCGAGCGTAGCTTGGTCTTCCGGATTTTTGAGCGTCAACGCGATGACTTGCGCGATCGTCTTCATCGCTTCCGGACCCATTCCACGAGTCGTTACCGCAGGCGTACCTACGCGGATACCGCTGGTGACGAACGGGCTCGTCGGATCGAAAGGAATGGCGTTCTTGTTGACGGTAATCGCTACGGAATCCAATACGTGCTCGGCTACTTTGCCCGTAATGTTGAGATTGCGGGTATCGATCAGCATCAGATGGTTATCCGTTCCTCCGGAGACGAGGTTCAGGCCTTCGGCAACGAGAGCATCCGCCAACGCTTTCGCGTTCACGACTACATTGCGCGCATACTCCTTGAAGGAAGGCTCGAGCGCTTCTCCGAAAGCTACCGCTTTGGCCGCGATAATGTGCATAAGCGGTCCGCCTTGCGTGCCCGGGAATACCGCTTTATCGATCGCCGCCGCCCAAGGCTGGCGGCAAAGGATCATGCCTCCGCGAGGACCGCGAAGCGTTTTGTGCGTCGTCGTCGTGACGAAGTGCGCGTGCGGAACCGGACTCGGGTGCTCGCCGCCGGCAACAAGGCCCGCGATGTGCGCCATATCCACCATGAACAGCGCGCCCACGTCATTCGCGATTTGGCCCATTTTCTCGAAATCGATCGTGCGCGGGTAAGCCGAAGCTCCCGCTACGATCAGGCGAGGACGGTGCTTGAACGCCGCCTTGCGGACTTCGTCGTAATCGATCGTGAACGTCTGCTCGTCTACGCCGTAAGCGACGAAGTTGTACAGCAAGCCGGACGCGTTCGCCGGGTTACCGTGAGTAAGGTGGCCGCCGTGCGCAAGGTTCATGCCGAGGACGGTATCGCCAGGTTTCAATACGGCCAAGTAAACGGCAAGGTTCGCTTGCGCGCCGGAATGCGGCTGCACGTTCGCGTGCTCGGCGCCGAACAATTCCTTCGCGCGGTCGCGGGCGATTTGCTCGGGAATATCCACGTACTCGCATCCGCCGTAATAACGTTTGCCCGGATAACCTTCCGCGTATTTGTTGGTCAACACCGTTCCCATCGTTTCCAGTACCGCTTCGCTTACGATATTCTCCGAAGCGATCAATTCGATATTGTCGCGTTGGCGTTTCAGTTCAAGGTTCAGGGCTTCAACGATTTTCGGGTCTTGTTTGCGCAAATTTTCCAACATAGTCTTTTATCCTCCCAAATGGTTGTTCATGAATTAATCGCAAGATGGAGATGAGCTTTCAAGGGGCAACTCGTATACGGCTCGAGCTCCTCCGATCAGTCTCGGACGGGTCGTCGCCAGATTCGCTCTGGCGTGTCCGATCGCCCTAACCGTCGGTCTAAGCGGAACGGCTACCGGGCGAAGATGCATTCCGATCATCGTCTCGCCGATGTCGACGCCCGCATGAACCTGTACCGCCTCGACGAGGCACGGCTCTTCAAGGTTTCGATAGGCATAGGCAGCCATCGAACCACCCGCTTTAGGAACGGGAACGGCCGATACTTCCGTCCACCCCTGGGCTTCGGCCAAACGGCGTTCGGTAACCAAAGCGCGATTCAAATGCTCGCAGCATTGCCACACGACGTGGAAGCCGGCCTTTTCCCGAACCCTTTGGACTCCCGCATAGATATGTTCCGCGATATCTTCCGCGCCAGAGGTGCCGATTCGTTGCCCTCGCACTTCGCTCGTGCTCACTCCGAGCACGACGATCTGGCCGGCGCGTACGCCGCCCGACTTCACGAGTTCGTCCAACAGCTTCTCTACTTGATCGGCGATAGGCTGCGTTTCGGACGTTCCGGGAATGGAAATGGAATCCGGAGCCATACAATGACCTCCTTGCAGTTCGGCTGCATTGCCGACCGTTGACACAATAAAGGTATTATACCTGATTTCTACCGGCTCAAACAGTTCGACTGATTAAGCTTAGACATCGCGTCCGGCGCATCCCTCCCGTACTTTTGTGCTGAAGATAACCCCTAATAACGACAAAAAAGAGCAAGCATGCTTACGCACGCTGCTCTTTGCCCAGGCGACCGGCCGTCATTCCGATGCTCCACCGTGGTATGCTCCACTTGTCGTCGCCAGTTACATCGGAACTTTAAGTTATGATCCCATCATACCGAACGGGCAAGCAAAAATCAATCACCGTTCTTTGGAATCGGCGTCCAATTTGTCTACGAGCGTCATTAGAATATCCTCTAATTCGTCCGCGCACTGCTCGTATAAAGACAAAGAGCCGCCGAAAGGATCCGCGATATCGAAATCCGGAATTCTCCGTTGCAATTCGAACAGCCGAGCGCGTTCCTCGGCGGACAAATTCTGGCCTAAAGCCTGCCTTACCTGCCACTCCGAATAGAGTCGCTCCGCTTCCGCCACGTCGTCCATGACCGGATCTCCGCGCAAAGCGTATTCCTTCAGCGTGAAGGTTTTGGGCAAAGCTTGCGGGAATCGTTCGAGAATCGCTCTTTTGTGACCGGAGGTCATCGTCAGAATCAAGTTCGCCCACAGCACTTCGTCCGCGGTCAGCGCCGTCGAGTCTCCCGGCAACATGAGCTTCCGTCTTCTTAACGTCGAGGCGGCATGGGGAGAAATCGGCAAACCGTTTACCGTAGCTACCCCGGCGGAACGAATCTCGAGGGGTTTGCCCGTTCGTGCGGCTAAATCTTTCAGCATCGCTTCGGCCATCGGGCTTCGGCAAGTGTTGCCCGTGCATACGATCAATATCCGGTTCATGGGGTTCCGTGCCTCCTCCCGTCGCTCCTAGATGCGCAAAAAGCTTATATAAGAAATAATAGACCAAAAGCGAGCAAAATAACACCGCCCAAAGCTTCTCCATATCCTCCCAGCGACCGGCTCGCCCGTCTGCCCAGCATTAATCCCATCACGCTCATGGCTCCGCCGAAAAAACCGAACAGGAGCACGGTCAGCAGCACGTGAGCGGAGAACATCCCCATGGATATGCCTACGGAGAACGAGTCGATGCTCACGCTAAAAGAAAACACGAGCATTCCCCCTACCGCGCGGTGATCGATCGAGTCCACCGCTTCTCCTCGCAGCGAGCTATATACCATATGCCCGCCTAGCAGCAAGAGCAACCCGCCCGCCACGGTTGTCGCGATCCCGCCCAGCAATCCGCTAACGTATTGACCCGTCAGCATTCCGCCGAGAGGCATCAACACGTGAAATAAGCCTATGATCGAGCTGAGCTTAACAATATCGTATAGCCGAACGCCCTTTAACCCGATGCCGACCCCGAGAGAAAAAGCGTCCATGCCCAAGGCGACCGCCATTACGAGAATCGTCAGTATTTCCCCGGTGGCCGCGGACAATTCGAACATAGCCTGTCCCCCTCATTCCATCTTCTGCGCAGTCCGCTGTTGTCTCTTCCAACATATGCGGACAAGAAGGGGAACATGCAAGGGAGCCTGACGTGCTTATTCATTCGAGGGTTAATGGCTCGCGTGGGAGTTACCTGACGACAATTTCGCGTCCTCCCGCCGCCTTGCGAAGCCTGTTCATGAGCGCGGCTCCGATTCCTTCTTCGGGATATCCCTCCGCCAAGATGAAATCCAACCCGCGCTCGTCGCATTCGCGCAATCGCGCATAGAGCGCGCGCGCCGCTTGTTCGGGATTGCCTCGTTCGCCGCAGTCGAAGACGGCTTCCGCTTCCCGATACAGACCGGCGTGCTCCGAGCAGCACAGAACGGCGATGCGACGGCCTAGCTTTGCCGTTTCATCGGTTTTCGCTTGAATAGCTTCGACCAACATTTCTTGCGGACCTGAGAAAACAATCATTTCGCCTCGAGGCGCATAATGCGCGTACTTGGTTCCGGGCGAACGGGGAGCTTGCTCGGAATCCGAATCGGGTTCCGAGGACGAGGTCGTAACCTTCGCGTCGTTCTCCGGCGATACGATATCGGCTGTTGCCCCGACGGCCTCTTGCAGTTGTTCTTTCGTGACGCCCCCCGGTCGCAGGATATGGACGATGCCGTCCAATACCCGAACGACCGTCGATTCCAAGCCCACCCCGGTTTCTCCTCCGTCGAGAATGCCGTCGATGCGGCCGTCCAAGTCTTCCAGAACATGGCTTGCCCGCGTCGGGCTCGGACGTCCGGAGCGATTGGCGCTCGGCGCCGCCAGAGGGCAGCCGGAACGCCCGATGAGTTCCCGTGCCAGCTCGTGCGCCGGTACCCTAACCGCCACCGTATCCAGCCCCGCAGTTACGAGAGACGATACGGCGCCTGCCTTTACCGGAAGAACCAAAGTTAATGGCCCCGGCCAGAAGGCCGCCATGAGCGCTTTCTCCACGTCGTTTACCCGCTCCGCGAGCTCGAATACTTCCGCCTCGTCGGCGAGATGAACGATAAGAGGGTTGTCCGACGGGCGTCCTTTCGCTTCGAAAATTCGTTTCACCGCTTCCGTGCTACGGGCGTCCCCGCCCAGTCCGTACACCGTCTCCGTCGGAAACGCAACGACGCCGCCAGCGGCAAGGGCCGCGGCGGCTTCCTGTATGCCGGTCCGCGCTTGTTCGGCGGACCAAAATGTCGTATGCATGTCGATTTCGTACTCCATCCTGCCAGGCTGAGCGAACGATCGCTTAGCCGACATATCGTGTTTCCGTCATTATAACATAGCGGCATCATGCGTTAGAACCAGGAGGCGATCAACGAGAACAGCTTCTCCAAGAGCTCCCAGAGGAAAAACTTCGCTTTCGGATGGTCTTCCGCGACATCCGCGACATCCGCGACCTTCGCTTTGCCCGTAGCCGCGAGCTTCGTAACCGCCGCGGACGGAGCCTTATCATCGTCCGCGGTAGCCGCGGTCAAGCATAGCGGCGGAAACAGTACGCACCACCAATTTGCTCCCGAACCTTCTCCAAGCGTAATTCTTAACGCTTCATAATCTCCCGCGGCATAGGTCGCTCCGTCGAAAGCTTTTTCCGGGAACGGAACTTTCGCCAGCTCTACGACGCCTTCGTAAGGCGCATTAAGCTCCCTCAGCTTCCCGTCGACATGGGCTTGGATTTGCGGCAAGTGTTTCCGAATGAACGCGCGAGCTTTCGCCTGGGTATCGGGCATCGCGCCCCAAGATTTAATGAACGCCGCGACATCGTCGCGCACGCTTGCTTTAATGTTCTGGTCCGACGCCTTGTCGGAATTTGCGATAATCCGAATGCGGATTGCATCGTCCGGAATGATTCTGCTTGCGTTCGCGGAAGCGGATACGGACGCGCGGAATAAGACGGACAGACCAAGGAAAATCGCGAATAGGAAGAAGATGATTTGGCTAACACGCCGATAACGATAGGAATAGGAATGATGGCTAATACGCATAGGAATAAGCTCCTTGTCGCACCCGTCGGTGCAGCTCTATGCGTTCCGGAACGTCTTAGCCATCAGTATGTCCGGATTCCAACTCTATAAACCTATCAACCGGCATGAATTTAAGATATTGGATTAAAAGCGTCGGCGGAGCCGAGACGACCAAGCACCCTTTCCGGCGTGAGCTTCATGGGCATCGCTAAGCCCCCTCTGTCCCACTCGGACAGTTCGCTCCTGTAAGTATGCTTCAACGCCTCCGTATCCTTGAGCAGGTTGCCCGTAAGAATGCATGCCGCCGTCTCCTCCCTATCGATCGTCTTGTCCGCCAACAGCTTGCGCAGCCCCGCGACCGTCGCGGCGGAAGCCGGTTCGCAGCCGATTCCGCTCCGGTCGATCAACGTTTTGGCGGCCATGATCTCTTCGTCCGTTACGGAGCAAGTGACTCCGCCATGCCTAGTCAAGAAATCGCGAGCTTTCTTCCAACTAGGAGGATTGCCGATGTTCATCGCCGAGGCAATCGTAGACGGACTTTCGAAGGCGGTGAGTTGTTGCTCTCCTAGCGACATCATCCGATGAAACGGACTTGCCCCTTCGGCTTGAATCAGCGCCACTCTTGGCATTCGCTCGATTAACCCCAGCTGGAACAAATCTTCCAGCCCCTTGCCAAGCGCGGTAACGTTGCTAAGCGCCCCGCCGGGGATAACGATCCAATCGGGCAGTTCCCAATCTAACGATTGGGCGATCTCATAGACGATGCTTTTCTGCCCTTCGATCCGAAACGGATTGATGGAATTGCAAATATAAAGCCCTAATTCGCTCCCATAACGTTCATAAAACCGGATCCCCTCGTCGTACGTCCCATCGAAGCCAACGACCTTGGCGCCGTAAGCCAGCGTTTGCAGCACCTTATTGATAGAAACCCGTTCATTCGGCACAAGGACGACCGATTCGCATTCCGCCCACGCGGCGTACATCGCCAGCGATGATGACGTGTTCCCCGTCGACGTGCAGGTAAACCGGCGGTAACCGCGATAACGGCCATGGGATACCGCGACCGTCATCCCGTTATCCTTAAAGGAACCGCTCGGGTTCTCGCTTTGCGCTTTCAGCCACACCTTCCGTATTCCGAGCGACCGCCGGACAACTTCGGGAGCGTATAGACCGGTATTTCCCTCTCTCTTCGTCACGATCTCGCCGTCGGGCAGCTCCGGATGGATGAGCTCTTTGTAGCGCCACACCCCACTGGCATAAGGCGACATTCTTTCCGATAACCTATGGCGAAACCTCATTTTCAGCTCTTCCGCATCCAGTCCTTTGAAGTCTTGCACGACCTCCAACAGTCCTCCGCACATGCAGGAATAAGCGCGATCGTCCTGTGTTTCTCCGCAATCGTAACAACGGATTAACATCGTCATCCCCCCACTTTTCGTCGGGCACGATTGCTTATCCCGCCCTAGTAAGCTTAGAATAGAGGGAATTAAATCATAAATCTAATACAATATTTTAGAGATATCATAAATATTTCTGATGATTCTTAAGGGGGCGCGAATCGGATATGTTGAACCTTCATGCGCTGAGACTTTTCCATCATGTAGCGGAGCTAGGCAGCGTTACGAAGGCGGCGGAAAGATTAAACCTCAGCCAGCCTGCCGTAACCGGACAAATCAAGAAGCTGGAGCGAGAGCTTGGTCTGCAACTGTTGTCGCCCCAGGGGAGAGGGATTCTGCTGACGGAAGTCGGTTTGAAGCTGTCGCGGGATGCCGGAAGGCTTTTCTCGCTGGAAGCCCGGATCGAGCAGACGATCGACGATTACAGGCAAGGCGGACTAGGATCGCTGAGGATCGCGGCTACCTATCTTCCCGCCAACTTCCTGTTACCCTCGCTCATCGCGGACTACAAAAAGCAGAACGCCGGCATCGACCTACGATTCACGGCGACAAGCTCGGCCAACGCAATCGAGCTCTTGCTCCGCTTCGAAGCCGACATCGCCTTCATCGGAGGCAGCCAGCATACCCACCCACTGCTCGATCGTACGTTATGGCACGAAGACGAGCTGTGGTTCGTCGCGCGGAAGGATCATCCCTTCGCCGGGCGGAGAACGACATTGGCGGAAATCGTGGAAGAGCCCTTCGTCTTCCGCGAGCAAGGCAGTTACGCCCGCGAACAACTTCAGGCATTGTGCGCCGTCAAACGAGTTCCTATGCCGAACGGAGGACTGCAGATGAACGGCTTCGGCGAGCTGCTGCGCGTCGTCTCCGAAGGCTACGGGATCGCTTTTCTCTCCGCTTCGGAAGCTCGCGACGGCTTGGAACGGGGAGCGCTGAAGAGAATTTACGTGGAGGACGTCAAGTTGATGAATCCGATTTTCACCTATTCGAGGAAGGAGCCATTGTCGGCCCAGGCTGTTCGTTTCATGGATTTGCTTGCGGATCGCCGTTCTGGATAGCCGGTTAACCCGATCTGATTCAAGGCGAGGTGGGGCGAGGCAAAAAAATCGCCATGAATACGCAAAGAAGCTGTCCCATAAGCGAGCTCCTCTTTTCCATCGATTGCCACTCAAATTAGATCATAAGAACGCAAAAAGATACTTACGATATTTTTCATCCCATGAGGTACCGAAATCGGACCTAATGGGCTCATTTCGTCGTTGTTACGATGTTTTTCATCGCATGCTACCCCATTTCGGGGATATTGAGCGCTGTTACGATGTTTTTCATCGCATGCTACCCCATTTCGGGGATATTGAGCGCTGTTACGATGTTTTTCATCGTATGAGGTACCGAAATCGGACCTAATGGGCTCGTATCGTCGTTGTTACGATGTTTTTCATCGCATGCTACCCCATTTCGGGATATTGGGCGCTGTTACGATATTTTTCATCGTATGAGGTACCGAAGTCGGACCTAATGGGCTCATATCGTCGTTGTTACGATGTTTCGTATTGTTAGGTCAAAACGAGAAATGGCGACGCAGGGATTATCTCCCTTCACGTCGCCACTTCCACTTTTCAACGCATTTTCGGTTCATGTGGGATGTCCGCCATGCGAACGAACTTATTTCTGGAACGGCATCTTCTTTATTTTATCGCGACAACGTGCCTGTCGATTCCGGCATAGTCCTTCACGTACCGAATTTCCGCCCAATCCGCGGCAGCCCGCAGAAACTCCGCGACCTCTTCCGCCTGATGAATGCCGACCTCCATCGCGACGACTCTGGGAATGCCGATCAAACCCTTGAGCTGTCCCGCCATAATCCGATAAGGATTTAAGCCGTCCTCGCCGCCATCCAACGCAAGCCGGGGTTCGTGATCCCGTACCTCGCGTTGCAGTTCCGGTATATCCGATGAAGGAATGTAGGGAGGATTGGAGACGAGAATGTCGATCTGCGGGTATTCATTGCCGGCCGAGGCCATAAACGGCGACAAGAGATCCCCTTGCACGAACGTTATCCTCTCCTCGACGCCATGCCGGACCGCGTTTCTACCGGCAACGCGAAGCGCATCCTCGGATAAATCGGAAGCGAATACCCGCCACTCCGGGCGTTCTGCCGCGAAAGTAACCGCGAGCGCTCCGCTTCCGGTGCCGACATCCAGCACGACCGGCGGAACCGCCGGATCTGGCCATAGCCGGGTCGCGATATCCAACACCGCCTCCGCCAACAGCTCCGTCTCGGGACGCGGGATAAGCACGGCCTCCGATACTTCGAACGGGCGTCCGAAGAAATGTTGTTCCCCGATCACGTATTGCACGGGAATGCCCGTCCCTCTTCGTTCGAGCAGCTTATCCCAAGTTTCCCGTTTCTCCGCGGGGAAAGGATCGCGCCAATCGCGCAATAACGTCGATTTGCCGATTCCGAGCACATAAAGAAGAAGAAGCTCCGCATCAGCGTCCGCTTCTTCGACTCCGGCTTGCCGTAAATGTTCCGCGCCTTGACGCCGGGCCTCGCCCAACGTAAGAGGCGCGGATTCGCGTTCTGAATTCACGCCAACGCCTCCTAGCTTACTTCATCTGCTCGCGTTCCAGAACTTCCGCTTGTTCGGCTAAAGTCAAAGCTTGAACGATCTCTTCCATATCGCCGTTAAGCACGTAATCCAGACGGTGAAGGGTTAACCCGATGCGATGATCGGTTACCCTGCTTTGCGGGAAGTTGTACGTACGGATACGTTCGCTTCTGTCGCCCGTCCCGATTTTCTCGCGGCGTTCTCCGGAATACTTCGCTTCCTCTTCTTGACGTCTGACGTCCATGATCCGGGTGCGAAGCACTTGAAGGGCTTTGTCTTTGTTATCGTTCTGGGATTTGCCGTCCTGACATGTCGCCACGATACCCGTAGGCACGTGCGTTACGCGGACCGCGGACTTCGTCGTATTGACGGATTGGCCGCCGGCTCCGCTGGAGCAGAACGTATCCACGCGAATATCCTTGTCGTGAATGACGATATCGACCTCTTCCGCTTCCGGCATGACGACGACCGTAGAAGTGGAAGTATGAATCCTTCCGCCGGATTCCGTCTCCGGTACGCGTTGAACGCGATGCGCCCCGCTCTCGTACTTCATCATCCGGTACGCTTCCGAGCCGCTGACCGTGAAGATAACTTCCTTGAAGCCGCCGAGGTCGCTTACGCTGGATTCGAGCACTTCCGTGCGCCAGCCTTGGCTGTCCGCGAACTTCGCGTACATCCGGTACAGCTCGGCCGCGAACAGGTTAGCCTCTTCTCCGCCGGCCGCACCGCGGATTTCCACGATAATGTCCTTGCCGTCGTTCGGATCCTTCGGCAGCAAGAGGAACCTGACTTTCTCTTCCAGCGCCGCGCGACGGTCGTCCAGCTCCTGAATCTCCAGCTTCACCATTTCGCGCATCTCGTCGTCCAATTTATCGTCTTGCATGGCTTTCGCATCCTGAAGCTGCGTCAGCACCTGCTTATATTCTTCGTAAGCGCGATAAGCTTCCTCAAGCCCGGATTGCTCCTTGGCATAAGTCCGCAGCCGCGTCGAGTCGCTCACCACGTCGGGATCGCTGAGCAATTCGTTTAGCTTCTCGTATCGATCCGCCAGTATTTGCAGACGGTCCAGCACTGTCCTCATCCTCCGTTGCCCGCTAGGGCTTTTCTTTCCGTTATTAATTATCCTTTTCAGAACATACTGTAAATTATTATACCACAGGTAAGCCCGTTCGTGCGGGTTCCAATTCGCGGCAACGAGCGGAGCGGGGCAACCGCGAAAACGCGCAAAGAAAACCCGGGGGAAATGGAACCCCCGGGTCTTCACCGTAAAGAAATCGTTACCTGCGTATAAAGAATCCGACAAGCACCTTCGTATCGGGATCGAACGCCATTTGCAACGGTCCAAGCAACGTATCCTGATCCGTGCTGTATTTGACTTCGATAAGAGGACCGTTAACGGCTTGAACCTCGGCCAGCTTCTTCTTCTGCTCGTCGGTTACCGTTATAATCGCGGCATTGCTGGAGGAAATAATCGAAACCTCGGCTTCGTCCTTCTTCGTCGTCAGATGAGACTTCTGGCTGTCCGGCATGTTGCTCCAAGCCAGCTCGCGGTAGGCTTGCGCTTGTTCGGCCGACAATTTCCCTAGCGGAGCCGTCGAATTCGCCGGAGCTACGACCAGATAATGCAGCGGAGATTGCGGCGGAAGGCTCTTCGTCATGATCGGACCGTAATAAGCCGTTGCTTTCGTGCCCGCCTTCAGGTCCGCCCAATCGACGGATTGTCCTTCGCTGGTAAGGACGCTCGTTTCCTTGCCTGCAGTAAGTACCAATGACGTCCTTGTTACGCCGTCCTTCGTCTCGCCGAACTTCACTTGCCAGCCGTCATCGGTTTTGTCCACCGATTGAATGACATCCTCTTTCACGAGGGTCTCGTTGCCGACGACGATTTTGTGCGCGTGGGATTGGCCCGGGAAGCTCATGGCGACGATCGGTCCGAATTCCGCCGTAATTTGCGTGCCGGCTTTCAGATCTTTCGCAGCGAACGCTTGACCGCTATTATCCGTCAGGATCGTGTCCTTATCGGCGTAGAGAATGATCCAGCCATAATCTCCTTTGCCGAGCAATTCGATGCGATACTGACCTTTGTCCGCAGGTTTAACGTCGACGATAACGCCGGTCGTCCGAATATATTCCGCCGCTTGTTCCTCCTTCGAGGTAAGTTCGATTTGCGTGTTCTTGTTGCCCCAGCTCAAGTCGTACCCGAGTTGCGTCGCCAAATCCCTCGCAGGCAAATACGCCTTGCCGTCGATATACACCGGGTGAAGCGCCGTATCCGTCCCGTTCACGGTGACCTTCACTTCTTTATGCAACACTCCGCTCACCTTGGTAACCAGCCCGTTTGCTCCGACGACCGCCGATGTTCCGAGCAGCCCTGCCGCCGTGACGAGAATCAATAATTTTTTATTGCGCATACGATGTTTCCCCTTCCTTAAATCGCCTTAGTAAGATGTGGTAAAAGCTTGTTGTCAATGTCACTGACGAAACGCATTTCGGAAAGGTTTCATTAGAATATTCTCACAGTTAGGTTGCTCAATACTCGCGGCGAACAACAAAAAAGGCAGTCTCGCGAAGAAACTTCCGCGAAACTGCCCATTAAACCGATCTTATACGTTAAACAAGAAGTGCATAACGTCCCCGTCGGCAACGACATACTCTTTGCCCTCGAGACGGGTTAGCCCCTTCTCCTTGGCCGCTTTCATCGAGCCGGAAGTCGTCAGACCCTCATAGGAAACGACCTCGGCGCGAATGAAGCCCCGTTCGAAATCGCTATGGATAACGCCCGCCGCTTGCGGCGCCTTCATCCCTTTGCGAATCGTCCATGCCCGAACCTCTTGTACGCCCGCAGTAAAGTATGTGTACAAGCCCAGAAGCTTGTAAGAAGCGCGAATGAGACGGTCGAGACCGGATTCGGTCAAGCCCAGCTCTTCGAAGAAGAGTTCCTTGTCCTCGCCTTCCAGCTCGGCGATCTCGGATTCCACTTTGGCGCTGATGTGAACGACCTCGGAGCCTTCCGACGCCGCGAATTCGCGAACCTTCTGAACGTATGGATTGCCGTCCGCGTTCGCCGCTTCGCTCTCGCTTACGTTAGCCGCGTATAATACCGGCTTCATCGTCAACAAATGCAGGTCGCGAATGAGCAATTTCTCTTCGGCGGAGAGCTCGACGCTTCTTGCCGGTTTCTCCGCCGTTAGCGCTTCGTGAACGCGAGTCAGAACCTCGAGCTCTTCCGCAACCTTCTTGTCTCCGCCTTTAAGCCCTTTGCGCGTACGATCCATCCGCTTCTCGATCGAATCGATATCGGTAAGGATCAGTTCCAGGTTTATGACTTCGATGTCGTTGATCGGGTCGATCTTGCCCGAGACATGGGTAATGTTCTCGTCTTGGAAGCAACGCACGACGTGAACGATCGCATCGACTTCCCGGATGTTGGCGAGGAACTTGTTCCCCAAGCCTTCCCCGCGGCTCGCGCCTTTAACCAAGCCCGCGATGTCGACGAACTCGTAGGCCGTCGGAACGATGCGATTCGGATTGACGATGTCCGCAAGCTTCTGCAGACGCTCGTCCGGAACTTCGACGACGCCCACGTTCGGGTCGATCGTGCAAAACGGATAGTTAGCGGACTCCGCGCCCGCTTGGGTGATTGCATTAAACAAGGTCGACTTGCCCACGTTGGGAAGTCCGACGATTCCGCACGACAGTGCCATTATTCAAACACTCCTGACTTCTTGCGATCGTTTCGCCGCGACTCGCGGGACCGATCGTCAAGCTGTTCAATTCTCACGCCATTATAACGGAACTGCGGAACCACGTCCACATCCGTTCGTCGGATGCCCGGCGATTACCGACAAGTCTCCTCCTCCGCAAACGATCTCCCGGATAACGGGAAGCGCGAATGCGCACAATGACGACGTAGAAAGGAGGGAAGCCCGATGGAAAATAAAACACATAAAGGCAATTACAAAGGGACGACGCATACGAAAGCGCGCAACCAGGACATGGCTTTCGTAAACGACACGTTGGAGAATACGAAGTCCGTCGCCCCCGTCCCGTCCGTACGTAAGGAAACCGACTGATCATTCGCGCCGATAACCGGCCAAGAAGCCCGGAATCAAGCGGATCCGCATCCATGCGGAGTTCCTGCTTCTTCCGGGCCTCTTGCCGTTGTTTGCTTATGTTTTCACCCAAGCGTCGGTATCGTAACCTCTCGCTTCCCAATAACCGATATGTTCCTTGTCGATCAACTCGATGCCGTTAAGCCACTTCACGGATTTGTACGCGTACATCTGAGGTACGATCAGACGCGCCGGCCCGCCGTAATCCCGATGGATCGGCTTGCCGTCGTGGAGCACCGCGACCATCACGTCGTCCATGTTCGCTTGTTCCAGAGTTAACGTATCCGTATATTCGCCGTCTCCGGAGTAAAATTTAACGTTTTTCGCGTTTGCCTTCACGCCGGCCTGCTTCAATAACGCGGATAAGGGAATACCTTCCCACGTATTCTTGTAGACCGACCAGCCCGTTACGCAATGAAAGTCGCTCACTTGTACGTCGCGGGCCAAGGCGAGGAACTGCTCCCAAGTCCACGTCACCGGCCGATCGACCAGACCGTTGATCGTAAAACGCCACGTGGCGGAGTCGAAAGACGGAAGCGGAGTTACCGTATAGACGCGGAAATAGCCTTTGGCTCCCCCTCCGACTACGTTGACCGAATCCGGAAGCGGCGTCGGGTTCGGCAGCATCCGATTCGAGGAATCCGACACCTCTTTCATCCCTCCGGGGACGTCCGAGATCGCTCCGCCGGTCGCCTGGTTCAGCCAGCGGAAGAACGACGGGGCCACCGCGATCGCGAGCGTCGCGCCGAGCGACCACTTCAGGAACTGCCGGCGATTAATGAGCGGCGTCGGTTCGTAATGCGCGGCGACTGCCGGCGACGTTGCTAGGCGACTCTCCGTCTCCTCCTCCGTCGTACGAACCGTCCTACGTTCCGGCTTCTTCATCCACCTCGTGCGGGTAATGGAGTGGTAAACAATATAAGGAACGCCTACATACGTGAACAAATCGTGAACGAGCAACGCCCCGTTCGCCCAGCTCGGGGGAAAGCTGCGCAGTTGCCACAGCACGATGCCGGACAGCAACCAGCCAATCAGCAGCGCGATAACAAAGCTTAGATTGCCCTTCTGCTTCGGTCTCTGACGAATTTGCTTCAGGTGTCGTTTCATTAGAGGAAAATAAAGGAGCAGCAAAACACCGGATAACACGCCGAGAATAATATGCAGTTGTTTAACCGGCTGGCGGAAGTGACCGTCTAGCCATCCCCGCACCTCGTCCCACGGCAACAACAGTCCGGTGACGGCCAGTAACGATACGATCCATCCGTTCCATCGATGCAACTCCGCTAACTGCTTGCCGAAGCCCGGTTTGCGTTTACTCACCTAGCTCCCCCCAGTCCGCATCTCCTTATCGTAACCAAATTATAGCATAACCGCGATTTGCCCAATACCGAATAAAAGTACGAACACATCATTTTCCACCGGAACATATGAGCATGTTCTGCGTCTAACTCATTACACAACTGCAAGGAGGAATGCTTCATGCGAAGAACGTACCTGCTTCTGGTAACGGCTCTTCTCGCTCTTCTATTGGCCGGCTGCGGAGCCAGCTCCAATAATTCGAACGGGACAACCGATGTCCCGCAATCGACAAAGTCCGCCACTCCATCCCTAGGGATTGAACCTACTGTTACCGCAAGTAACGAAGCTTCTCCTTCTCCGAATGACCAAGCGTCGACTCCGGAGGGAGACAGCGCAGCGCTGAAGGAAGCGGCCGTAGAAGTCGTAGGCTTGCTGCGCGAGAGGGATCTTAATTCGCTGCTTGCCTGGATCGATCCGAATCAGGGGTTAAGGTTCTCGCCTTCCACTCATCTGAATTCGGACGCCGATCTCGTGTACATGCCCGACAAGCTGCCGACTTTCAAAGATACGAGCAAGCTGAAGTGGGGCATTGCGGACGGCAGCGGCGACGCGATCGAGTTGACGTTCCGCGAGTATTACGAGAAATTCGTGTACAATAAAGACTTCGCCGACGCTCCCGACATCAGCGTCAATAAGATCGTAGGGAAGGGCAACGTCGAATTCAATGTTGCCAAAATATATCCTAATGCTTCTTACGTGGAATTCCACTTCCCGGGCTTCGACGAGAAGCTCGACGGGATGGACTGGCAGAGCTTAGTGCTCGTCTTCGTGCCGGAAGATACCGATTGGAAGCTTGTCGCCATTCTGCACGGACAATGGACCGTATAAAGAAAAGAGACTGGGTAAGGGACACAAGTCCCGAACCCAGTCTCTTTTCCTTATTGGGCTAACGCCTGATCTTGGCTCGCCCCTCGCGAGACGGCATACTCTTTTCTGTAAGCCATCGTGAAATAGACCAAGGATAAGAGCGCGAATGCCGCGAAATAAGCAAGCAACTTCCAGACGTTATCCCACATGAACGAATATTGTCCGCTGGAGATGATAGCCTTGAAGCCGGCGATCGTATGCGTCATCGGAAGCCATGCGCTGATGTTCTGCAACCAGCCCGGAATCATCTCGAGCGGGAACGTGCCTCCCGAGCTCGTGAGCTGGAAGATGAGCAGAATGATCGCGATGAATCTTCCCGGATTCTGCATCGACGCGACAAGGAACTGAATGATCGCCATGAACGTAATGCTCGTCACGACGCTGAACAGGAACAACAGCGGCACGCTTTGGACCTTTAGTCCGACGGCCAGCAATAATATCGTGTCCGCGATCACCGCTTGGATCGTACCTACGGCGATCATCGTCAACAGCTTGCCGACGAACCAGCTCCATCCGCTCGAAGGCTTTGCTATCGGTTCCTTCACCGCATAGACGACGGTTAACAGCAAGGCCCCGACGAACAAACCCATCGAGATAAAATACGGCGCGAAACCCGTACCGTAATTCGCCACGTTCCCGGTATCTTCGACGTCCAGCTTCACCGGGCTAGAGAACATAGTCGCCGCCGAATCCCCCCCGTTAAAGCCGGAAGTTTGATTCGCCGCGTCCGACAGCTTGCCTGACAGCTCCCCCGTTCCTTCTTTCAGCTTCACCAACCCCGCCGTCATCCGCTTCGCGCCCTGATCCAATTGGCCGGAACCGTCAACGAAACGATCGAAGCCGCTTGCCAACTCGCTCAATCCGACACCGAGCTTGCTAGCGCCTTCGTGCAAAGCGCTCGCGCCTTCCGCTAATCGGCTTCCGCCCGCCGAAGCGACGCCTAGCTGTTGACCTAACTGTTTCAATCCGTCCGCTAACCCGGACGTCCCTTCGCTTAACGCGTTCGCTCCAGCCACGAGCTGTCCCTGCGCTTGCTTCGCTTCGCCCGTGCCCGCGGCCAGCTGCTTGCTCGCCGCCAGAAGTTGCTTCAGCCCGTCATCCTCCGCAAGCTCCGGATGCGCCTTCGCGTATTGCTCCAGCCCCGTCGCCAGCGCCGCGGCGCCATCATCCAACTTCGCCACGCCCGCCGCCGATTGCGTCAACCCCGCGGCCAGTTGAGCCGCGCCCGAATGCGCGGCCGCGGCGCCTTGCTCCAACCGAGCGCTTCCGTCGCTCAGCTTAACTAAACCCGCCGCCAACGGAGCGCTACCCTTCTGCAGCTCGGCCGCGCCTTTCTCCAATTCGCCCGCGCCGGACACGAGCTTGGCAACTCCGCCCTTCAACGTCACGGACCCGGACATGAGCTGATTCAAATTGCTCTCGATCCGCTCCGCGCCGTCCGTCGCGTCCTTCGTTCCTTGCGCGATCGTGCTCGCCCCGTCGCTCGCTTGGCCAAGCCCGTCCGCAAGCTTGCCGATTTGGTCGAACACCGTCTTCGCGTATGCCTTAGTCACTTCCTGGCTGAGCTCGGACTTCATTTTCTCCACGGCGTTCTTCCCGATCTGCGAAGCGAGATAATTCGAGCTCGGGTTCGGAATAAAGACGATTTCCGCTTGTTGCGGCTGCTCCGTCGTCAGTGTCTCCGTCTTCGCGGAGAAATCGGACGGAATCTCGATCGCCATATAGAAGGTTTGATCCTCAAGCCCTTTACGGGCTTCGGACTCGCTCACGAACCGATAGGCGAACGAGCCGTCTTCCTTCAGCTTCGCTACGAAATCATTCCCGATATGGAGCGCCTCTCCCTCGTGCTCCGAGCCTTGGTCGGAATTTACGACTGCAACGGGCAACTTATCCAGATGGCTGTAAGGATCCCAGAACGCTCCTAGGAACATCCCGCTATACATGACCGGAATCATGAGAATTCCGACCATCGGAATCAGCAGTTTCGGGCGGCGCCCGATCGTGGAGATTTCTTTCCAAAATTGTTTTAATCCGCTCATCTACAACACTCCCTGTACAATGTGACTACTTTGTTCATTTGGTCATTTTGCGGTAAAAAAAAGCGGAAGACGCTCCAAAGCGTTAATCCGCGGATAACCCGTTCATTAGATATAACCGGATCAGTTCGGCGATTCTCTCCTTCTCTAACGGCGGACGCCCGAAGGCCCATTCGGACGCAAGCGCCACGTATAGCTTCACCATGACGAACGCGGTAATCTCCGGATCGCACGGCTTCAGCTCGCCTTTGTCGATAGCCGCCCGAATCTTCACCTGGATGTACGACAAGATGGCATTCTCCAACTGGCGCATTCCCTCCAACGCCTTCGGGGTTCCCATGTCGCGGATCTCGTGAATCATCTTCACCGCAAGCTGGTGTCTCTCCCGGTAATCGAGCAGCCGGTACAAAATCCGGTTGAGATTATCGAAGAAGTGACGATCCGCGTCGTATTCCGTGTCGGCCAGCACCTTCATCTCTTGAATCAAGTTGCCCATGATCTCGTCGAACAGCTCTTCTTTGTTGGCGAAGAACGTATAGATCGTGCCCTTCCCGACATTGGCAAGCTTCGCGACTTGATCCATCGTCGTCGCTTTGTAGCCGAATAAGGAAAAGGACTTGGCAGCCGCTTCGACGATCTGCTTCCTGCGGTCAACGGTCAAACGAATCGCTCCTTTCTACGGAAATGACTAAAATCCATTTTCGGTCAGTCGGTCAATCCGATTATAACGCCATGCTACTATTTTCGCAAGACCCGCTTGCATCATACGTTTGCCCCATTTTCCCGCAACGGAATTTTCGACCCGCCCGTGTACCTGCGACGGTATTGCATCGGAGATTCTCCTATCAGCTTCCTGAAGCAGTTCGAGAAATAGGGAGCGTATCGGAAGCCGACCTGTTCGGCGATCGACGAGATACCCCCTTCCGTCTTAAGCAGTAGCAACTGTGCCTGTTCGATTCGATAACGATTCAGGTAACTCATCGGCGTGCAGCCGTAAACCTCTTTCATGCAACGAGTCACGTAATTGGGGTGAAAATGCAGCGCGTTAGCCAGCGTCTCGTTCGTCACGTCCGTCGGATAAAATCGTTTGATATAGGCTTCGGCTTTTTCGGCGATCAGCCGCGAGGGAGACTGGTTATCCGCGTTGCCGCCTTCCTCCATGTAGCGGAGCAGATCCCAGAACGCGCTTTGCTCCTCCCACAAGGAGAGAGAGCGCGGCTTTACGGCCAAACCGATCAGCTTGCGAATCAGTCTTTCCGCATGGTCGAAGTCTGCAACGGCCCACTGCTTGGCGAGTACGATCGCGTTCGCTCCCGGCAGACGCTCGCCTTCCTGCCAACGGTTTGGGCTCTGAAAATGAACCCAGTAAAATTCCGT
Organism: Cohnella endophytica; assembly: GCF_003628305.1. Classification (GTDB taxonomy): domain Bacteria; phylum Bacillota; class Bacilli; order Paenibacillales; family Paenibacillaceae; genus Cohnella; species Cohnella endophytica. The sequence continues at coordinate 187,829 of NZ_RBZM01000011.1, forward strand.
CGATTCCTCGCACGGTTTAACGGGATAATGATGCTTGTCCGGAAGAAGAACCAAGGCGTCCCCCCGACGAAGGCTCCAATGGCTGCTTTCTTCTCCGATATGCAGCGTCCCCTTCACTACGAACAGGAGATCGAATACGCCTAAACCCGTGCGGTTCGGGTGTTGCTCTCCGGGTTCAAATCTTGCTTCCCCGCTTTCCGTGTAATAAGGAAACGGCGGCGCGAAGAACGATAAAACCGGGGTATTATCCGACACTCGACTCATCGCCTTTGTGTGTAATTTTATAAATAATAGGTTCAATTAAGTTCTATTGTAATCGGATTCGTTCCCATAAAATAGACCTCGTACGAATAACGAACGATAAAACATGCGAGGAGCGACGAACATGTCCGAACGGATCAACCGAGCCATTATCGACGATGCCTTCTGGTCGCCTTACGGGAAACTAATACGGGATACCGTCATTCCATATCAATGGGAAACTTTGAACGACCGGGTTGCCGACGCGGAGCCGAGTCACGCCATCCGCAATTTCCGCATCGCCGCGGGATTGGAGGAAGGCACGTTCAAAGGGTGGGTGTTCCAAGACAGCGATCTGGCCAAATGGCTGGAAGCCGTCGGGCATTCGCTGGCCACACATCCGGATCAGGAATTGGAGCGAATCGCGGACGAAGCCATCGAGCTTGTAATCAAAGCGCAGAGGCCGGACGGTTACTTGAACACTTATTTCACGGTCGAAGCTCCGGACAAGCGCTGGACGAATTTGACGGACTGTCACGAGCTTTACTGCGCGGGCCACATGATTGAAGCCGCGGTCGCTTATTTCGAGGGGACTGGGAAACGCCGCCTGCTCGATGCGATGTGCCGCTTCGCGGACTATATCGGCGACGTGTTCGGGACCGAACCCGGACAGATAAGAGGGTATGACGGTCACCAGGAAATCGAATTGGCGCTCGTCAAACTTTTTCGGGCAACCGGAAACGAACGTTACTTAAGTATTAGCCGATATTTCATCGACGAACGGGGACAGGAGCCCTCCTTCTTCGATCGAGAATGGGAAAACCGAGGCCGAACCAACCATTACAGCAACGGAATCCCGGCGCCGCGCCCGAATAACGAATACTTCCAGAGTCATCTTCCCGTCAGGCAACAATCGGTTGCTGTCGGACATTCGGTCAGAGCCATGTATATGTATGCCGCGATGGCCGACCTCGCCCGGTTGGACGGCGATCAAGAGTTGCTTCGCGCTTGCGAGCGGCTTTGGGACAATACGACCGGCAAACAAATGTACGTTACCGGTGGCATCGGATCGACCCACCACGGCGAAGCTTTCACGTTCGACTACGATCTGCCGAACGACACCGTGTACGCGGAAACTTGCGCTTCGATCGGACTCGTCTTCTTCGCGCAACGCATGTTGCGATTAAAGTCCCATCGCAAATACGCGGACGTTATGGAACGGGCGTTGTTCAATCTTGTCTTGGCGGGGATGTCGATCGACGGAAGCCATTATTTCTACGTGAATCCTCTTGAAGTATGGCCCGAAGCCAGCGCCCGCAATCCCGGCAAACGCCACGTCTTGCCGAGCCGGCCCAAATGGTATGGCTGCGCTTGTTGCCCTCCGAACATCGCCCGCCTGATCGCGTCCCTAGGCGATTATGTGTACTCGGTGGACGAAGCTTCTAAAACGATTTACGCGCATCTATTTATCGGCGGGGAATGGAGCGGCGAACTGGGCGATTTGCCTATAACGTTAAGCCAGGAATCGTCTCTTCCTTGGCGAGGAGACGTCAAATTAAAAGTGTCGTTGACCAAGAAGGCAAGATTCACGATCGCCCTTCGCATCCCTTCGTGGTGCGACGGCGAACAACGCCTGCTTCTGAACGGCGTCCCCGTGGAACGGGAAACCTTCGCGGTTGTGGATGGGTACGTCTATATCAACAGGGAATGGTCGGATGCGGACACGCTGAATTGGGAGCTGCCGATGAAGGCAAGATGGATCATGGCTCATCCGGAAGTTCGGGAGAACGCGGGCAAAGCGGCCATCCAGTACGGCCCGCTTGTTTATTGCCTGGAGGAGGCCGACAACGGCAAACCGTTAGCGTCCCTTCGCTTCTCGACGGAATCGTCGCTCCGCGCGGAATTCGAATCGAATTTCCTCGGAGGCGCCGTCGTGATTCGCGCGGAAGCCCTCAAAGACGAGGCCGGAGGATGGGAAGACGGAGAACTTTATGCTCCGGCAAGCAAGAAAAAGCATTTCGAGACCGTCGCCGTCCGGGCTGTCCCCTACTTCATGTGGGGGAACCGGGGTCTCGGGGAAATGACTGTTTGGGTGAGAGCCGACTAAATGACAAACGCCGCTTGGCCCGTCCCCTAAGGAGCGGTTCAAGCGGCGTTTGGTCCGTTTCGCGAAGCGATTCGGCTTACAGGTGGTTCTGGATTTTCGCTTTCAGCGATTCTTTGCTTTGCAAACCGACCAATTTGTCGACCGGTTGGCCGTCTTTGAACAGGATCAGAGTCGGAATGCTCATGACTCCGAATTGGCTTGCGAGCTCAGGCTCTTCGTCGACGTTAACTTTCGCAATCGTCGCCGTGCCTTTCAGTTCTTCGGACAATTCTTCCACGATCGGAAGCTGCATTTTGCAAGGTCCGCACCAAGGCGCCCAGAAATCAAGCAAGGATACACCTTGCGCTACATTTTCCGTGAAGTTGTCTTTCGTAATTGCGACTGCCATCACACATCTCTCCTATCCGAAGTGAAATAATGGATTAAACCTCTATGATGATCGGGTAGTCCTATGTCATTACCCGCTCCATCCGTTCCTCTAACCTTTTGCCGTGGCCGTTATGCTAGACAACATCCTACCGATCGTGATCGACTCGAAATACGTTTCCAGTTGCTGATCGGCGCCGCAGAACACGGCGTTCATGACGTTCCCCATGTTCGAGCCGACCATGCAATCCGATTCCGGATCTCCGCTGCACCAGCTAGGCGCGAGCGATCCCGAAGCCAATGCCCGGTAGATGTCCGCCAACGTAACGTTATCGGGTTCGCGAGATAACCGATATCCACCGCCGGAGCCTTCCCTCGTATCGACGAAACCATTCTTACGCAAACAGCTCATGACCTTGCGGACGCGAACCGGGTTCGTACACACGTTGGTCGCGATTTCCTCGCTCGATGCCATCCCATCGGGGCGATGCGCCAGAAGCACAAGGCTATGGACGGCGATTACGAATTCACTGTTCATGCGTTAAGCCTCCCCGGTGATTACTGTAATAATATCAGTTACAGTTGAGGCTGTCAAGAGGCCGCCGACCTTCGTAGTATTTCAGGAAAAGCTCCGCCGCATACTTTAGAAATCAATATGGTCCGGATCCGCTCCGAAGCGTTGATTCTGATTCAATCCATCGATCCGGACCATGTCTTCGGGCTCCAGTTCGAAATCGAACAAATCGGCGTTCTCGAGGATACGTGCTTCCCGCACGGATTTCGGAATCGTTACGATGCCAAGCTGCAAGTGCCATCTGAGAACGATTTGGGCGGCTGTTTTACCGTATTTCGCAGCCAGCTCCTGGATAAGGGGCAGATCCAATCGCCCTTGCATGAGCGGACGCCATGATTCCAATTGAATACCTTCCTTGCGGCAAAAGGCGAACAGTTTCTTCTGCGTATGTAAAGGATGGAGCTCGACCTGATTAACCATCGGCTTGATTCGGCAAGTCCCCATCAAGTCCTCGAGGTGATGAATATTGAAGTTGCTTACCCCGATCGCGCGAACGCGCCCTTGATCGTACATCTCCTCCAAAGCGCGGTAAGTTTCCTTGTATTTGCCGACGACCGGCCAATGCACCAAATACAAGTCCGCATATTCCATCTCCAAGCGGTCGAGACTTTCACTGAATGCCCGTAAAGTGCTGTCGTAACCTTGCTCGTTATTCCACACCTTCGTCGTAACGAATACTTGCTCGCGAGGAATGCCCGACGCGCGAATAGCCCGTCCGACTCCTTGCTCGTTCTGATACATCGATGCGGTATCGATACTACGATAACCTGCCTTCAGGGCAACCGATACCGCGTTCTCGGTTTCTTGTCCGTCTTGCGCGCGCCAGACGCCCAAGCCGAGTCGGGGCATTTCCACGCCGTTCAGCAACTCGACCGTCGAATCTAATTTTAATTTCATGATAGCCTCCTCCTCCGTTGGTCCGGGTTATGTTGTTTTCATTTTATCACGACGGATTTCCATCCGCACATTGAATGCCGAATTCTAATCTGCCATACTGAGAGCACAGTTAAATCATTCGAATGAGGTGATCCCGATGAAAATCGATGTTTATTCCGATATGGTATGTCCTTGGTGCCGAATCGGCAAAAAGAATATGAGCGACGCGATCGAAGCCTGGCATGAACAAAGCGGCCAAACGGTCGAGGTCAGCTATCACGCTTACCAACTGGATCCGGCATTGCCGCCGGAGGGCTTGCCTTTCGATAGCGTCATGGAGAAAAAAATGGGCGGAGCCGAGCGCCTGCGCCCAATGTTGCAACGAGTTACCGACGCCGGAACCGCGGTCGGAGTGAAGTTCGATTTCGACAACGTGAAGCGCATGCCGAACACCGTGCTAGCCCATCGAATCACGGCTTTGCTGCCGGCGGACGATGAAGTTCATTGGATCGACGCGGTTATGAAAGCCTATTTCGAAGACGGCCGCGATATCGCCCAGCTTGATGTTCTGATGGAGATCGCCGCCGAGCTCGGACTCGATGCAGAGGAAGCTAGAAGCCTGCTCGAGGCGGGAGAAGGACTCGAAGACGTGAAGCAGGACCAAGAATCCGCCCAAGCCATCGGCATTACGGGCGTGCCCTTCTTCATTATCAACAACAAGTTTGCGCTGTCCGGAGCTTATCCCTCCGCGCAATTCCTCGAAGCCTTCAAGAAAATCTCGCAGGAAGCTTAATCCGCGGGCGAGAGCATGGACGACGTCATGGAACGCAGCGTCTGCAGGAACATCTCGATCGTTCTCGTCCGCAGGTCCCCGTGACGCAATAGAATATGGAAGCCGCGCTTGAAGGGCAATCCTTCGACCGGCAACAGGATTAAGGAGCCGAGCCCGAGTTCCTTGCGTAGCGCCCAGCGCGACTGCAAGGTGACTCCGAGCCCGGCTTCTACCGTTTCTTTGATCGATTGAGTGCTCCCCATCTCAAGCAAGCGCTCCGGATGGATCGACAGCTCTGCGAACAACTTGTCCGCGGCCGCCCGTGTACCCGACCCTTTCTCCCTCACAAGCCACGTTTGTTCCTCCAAGGAACGAATCGAAACGACGGAATGTCCGGATAACGGATGACCCGCTCCGGCTGCGACGAACATCTCGTCTTCGGCCAGCCTTTCTATGCTTAACCCCGTTCCGATCTCTTCGCCCTCCACAATCCCGACGTCCAGCACCCGATTGCGCACCTGCTCCGCGATATCGGCCGTATTCCCGATCGTGACCGCCGGACGGATCGCCGGGAATTGTTCGCTTAGACGCGCAAGTGTCGAGGGTAGGACGTATTCACCGAACGTATAACTCGCTCCGATCGCTAGCGGACCTCCGGTGTAGTGCATAAGCTCATCCACCATTTCTTCCATCCGCCGATACAAGCCGCCGATTTCCTTCGCATGATGAAGCACGATTTCTCCCGCGCGTGTTAACGTCACGGACTTATTGTTGCGCTCTAACAGCCTTACCTTAAGCCGTTCCTCCAACGTTCGGATATGCTGGCTTACGGCAGGCTGGGTCATATGCAACCTTTCCGCCGCCCTAGAGAAGTTCCGGGTATCTGCGACCTCCGTAAATACATTCAACGATTGATCCATGTCGGTCTCGCCTCCATCTCATGAATAAGTATTCACTTACCATAAACATAATTATAATTGATTTTCCTTATGCATGTAAGCGAAGTATGCTAAGAGTATTAATCCGCAAGGGAGGAATCAGCCATCATGATCTCCAGAATCTCGCAACCTTCCGCCTCTTTTCCCGTCGCATCCTCTCGGGGATACGGCATTCTGCTCACGTTGATCATCGCCCTATCCGGATGGGGCTTATCCTTTTTGCCGGTACTCGCACGCCTAGGACCACTTGCATGCACCTTGTTGCTGGCCGCCGCCTACCGGCATCGATTCGGATACCCGACCGCGCTAGCCCAGGGCATCCGTTACTCGTCCGGAACTTTACTTCGGCTAGCCATCGTTTTGTTCGGACTTAAATTAAACGTCGGCGAGCTCCTCCAGCAAGGGCTCCCTTTGCTCGCGCGCAGCGGCGGAACCGTCGTTTTCTCCCTCGCGGCCGTCTGGCTGCTCGGACGCTGGCTTCGCGCCGACCGCAAGCTGACGTTCCTGCTCGCCGTCGGCACGGCGATCTGCGGCGCGGCCGCGATCGCGGCAGTGTCCCCGTTACTTAAATCGAAGGAAGAAGACACCGCGATGAGCGCCGGTCTGATCGCATTAATCGGCACGGCATTCGCGATGGCCTATACGCTTCTACAGCCTTGGCTGCCGTTAGATGCCGCCTCTTACGGGATATGGTCGGGACTGACGCTGCACGAGATCGCGCACGTCGCCATGGCCGCGGCTCCGGCAGGCACCGACGCGATGTCCGATGGACTATTGGCGAAGCTCTGCCGGGTCGCGTTGCTCGTTCCGACGTGCCTAGGAATCGTCGGCGTATCGGCATGGCGCTCGCGCCGCAAGGGCAAACGCGCGGTCATTCTCCCATCCGATAATCCGTCGCAACAACGTCCCGCCTTGCCGATTCCTTGGTTTCTGTTCGGCTTCATCGCCATGAGCTTGTTCGGTAGCTATGCCCTTCCAACGCTGTCGGCAAACCCTGCACCGCTGTTGGAAGTCGTTTCGCTCGTCACAACATTATTGTTGGCTATGGCGATGGCCGGACTTGGCCTGAACGTGAATCTGCGCGACTTCCGCAGCCGCGCCGCCCGCCCTTTCGCGGCCATGCTTATCGCGTCCTTGTTGCTCTCCGGCTTGATGTACCTCTTCGTCAGGTTGTGAGCCGTCTCACGCCTCAGGATTATTCGCACTCTGCGGCTCGCTAAGTAACTATGACTACCGTTAAAGTACAAGCAAACGACCTTGCTACGTTTGTAACGTAACGCCCCATTCCTCGTCCCTTTCAAAAACCTGCGATAACGCAGGTTTTTTCGGGATTTTCACAAGATTCAATCGAATACCTGCTAATATGCATCCATTCCTAGAAGTCAGCTCCATACCATCAATTTTCATCCCGTACACCTGCACATTTGCAGGTTTTCTCTTTTACAGTCGGCGACGCGACGAAAAACCTGCACGGTTGCAGGAATCCGTCTAATCCAGCTATCCACTCTGAGAAGACTTCCCTTTTCTCCCGCTCATTGTTGCATTTTGCAGCATTGGTGAGGCAAACTCCCCCTTCCACCCGCTCATTGTTGCATTTTGCAGCATTGGTGAGGCAAACTCCCCCTTCCGCCCGCTCATTGTTGCATTTTGCAGCATTGGTGGGGCCAACTTCCCTTTTCTCCCGGTCATTGTTGCATTTTGCAGCATTGGTGAGGCCGATCATTTGTCGCGTTCTGCAACAACCACAGCGCGGCTAGGGGGGTCGGCGAGAAAGTGTGCTCTCTCGAGGAGAACCTAACACAAAAAGAGCCGCCCTACGGTCAATGACCAGATAGGACGGCTCCTTAACGGAAGCTCTCGCTTATTGTTTCCGCTCCGCCACCGCGCGGGCAATCCAGACGCCCGCTGCGCCTGCTTGCGCCAAACCTCGCGTTACGCCTGCTCCGTCGCCGCCGCAATAAAGTCCCGCGATTTCGGTCTCCAGCTTGTCGCTTAGCTTCGGACGCGCCGAGTAGAACTTGGCTTCCACGCCATAGAACAGCGTGTGCTCGGAGGCGATTCCCGGAGTGACCTTGTCCAGCGCTTCGACCATTTCGACTAAGCTTTTCATCGTGTTGTACGGAAGCACGAGCCCCAGATCTCCCGGCACCGCTTCATGCAAAGTCGGCTCGATGAAGCCTTCCTTGATGCGCCCCGCCGTGGAACGCCGGCCTCTGAGGATGTCCCCGAACTTCTGGACGATGACGCCGCCGCTCGATAGATCATTGGCCCGTTTGCAAATTTCGCGGGCATACTCGTTGGGCTTATCGAACGGCTCGGTGAATTTGTGCGAGACGAGCAACGCGAAGTTCGTGTTCTTGGAACCGAGCGCGGGATCCTTGAACGCGTGCCCGTTAGCTGCCATAACTCCGCTGTGGTTTTCCACGACGACATGGCCCGACGGGTTGCTGCAAAACGTCCGTACTCGCGTACCGACCGAAGTGTTGTAGATGAATTTCCCTTCGTATAGATGCTCGTTGATCTCCCGCATGACGACGTCCGAAGTCTCGACCCTTACGCCCACGTCGACTTGGTTGTTGACCATCGCGAGCCGGCGTTTTTTCAGCACCTCGGTCAACCAGCCGGAACCATCCCGTCCCGGAGCGACGACGACGGTATCCGCTTCGATTTCCTCTCCGTTCTTGAGCGCGATGCCGCGAACGCGATGCGATCCGTTCTCCTTCACCGTGAGCAGGTCGGCAACTTCCGTCTTGAACCGCATATCGATACGGCTATCCAGATACTCCCGGATCGACTTCAGAATTTCCAGGTTCTGCTCGGTGCCGAGATGTCTGACTTGCGCGCGGAGCAGCTTCAAGCCCGCCGCGTAACCCCGGTGCTCGATGTCGCGGACGAAATCGGTCGTCGGATCGGTCACGTTCAGTGTCGCGCCGTGCTCGATGTTGATTTCGTCCACGTAACGAATCAAGTTCAACACTTGCGAGTGAGGCAAATAATCGGTCAGCCAGCCTCCGAATTCCGTCGTAATGTTGAATTTACCGTCGCTGTACGCGCCCGCTCCGCCGAAGCCGGCCGTAATCGAACATGCGGGCAAGCAGCCGGCGAATTCCTTTTTCCCCGCGGGGGGCGGGCAAAGCTCGATTTTATTCTCAAGAATGGGACAGTGTCTTTGCTTGATGTCATGCCCTTTATCGACTAGAAGCACCTTCAGGTTAGGGGAAGTTCTCGTTAATTCATAACAGGTAAAAATACCGGCAGGACCCGCTCCAACGACAATGACGTCATAATTGCTCATTCTTGTCTCTCCTCCTGGTTAAGCCCTCGATGCCATTGCCCGGACAGCACAAAAAATCCCGACTATCGAAGGGTGTGGTTATCCACATCCTTCGTAGTCAGGAATTCACGGTTCCTGGTAGAGACCCCCGGCCCTTATTGCCAAGGATATACGAATGGACGATTCTAGGTAAATCCGACTGAGTTCGTCGTTTTATTCTATTATGTAGGATAACCCTTCCACACGTATATGTCAATGTCCTCATCACATAATCATTCGTCTATTGTCGAAATAATTACGATATTGTAAAGAATAATCAATTATTATTATCCAAAAACCGAACATTAGTTAAAACTATTGTTTTACATACAACCTGACGATATTACCCGCGGCCCGCTCCAACAACGCTCCGGCGTTCGCCATTGCTTCATCTAGTTCCATCGGCGCGTCGATCGCGCTGAATAACGCAGAGATGCCCCGCTCCAACAATAACTCCGCTCCATCGCCTAACGAACCCGACAAGCAAACCGCCGTCTTGCCGCATTGTTCCGCAAGTTCGCCGATGCCCGCCGGCACTTTGCCATTTGCGCTCTGCGAATCGGTCCTTCCCTCGCCGGTCAGTACGAGGTCCGCGCGGGAAATCGCTTCGCGGAGTCCGCTCGTTTCGCTAAGCACCTCGAAGCCCGGCCTTAACGTTAATCGCCTCGTAATCGCCCACAAGCCGACCAATAGACCGCCGGCAGCGCCGCAACCGGGAATATCCCTGCAAGGCTGCCCCGCGAGCTGCTCGGCAATATCCGCAGCTCTGGATAACCCTCGATCCAATCTCGTCACCATCTCCTGCGTAGCGCCTTTCTGGGGGCCGTACACTGCAGCCGCTCCGTCCGGACCGCACAACGGATTCGAGACGTCGCACATAATTTCAATGTCGATCTCGCCAAGGCGCGCATCGACCTCGTCCAATCCGATTGTCGCTACCTGCTCCAATCCTTGTCCTCCGCGTTCGATTTCCTGCCCGGATGCGTCCATCACGCGCGCGCCAAGCGCCTGAATAAGTCCCATCCCCCCATCGACCGTCGCGCTTCCCCCGAGCCCGAGAATGATTTTTCGGCACCCCGAGTTCAGCGCATGACGAATAAGCTCTCCGGTTCCGAAACTGGTAGCCAATAGCGGATTACGGCGATTCGCCGGGATTAGCGGAAGACCGGAAGCCGCGGCCATCTCGATAACCGCCGTCGTTCCCTCGGCCACGATTCCGTAGAAGGCGTCGACCGGCTCGCCAAGCGGTCCCGTCACTTTCGCTTCGCGGCGCACTCCGCCGACGGCGCGCAGGAATGCCTCGACCGTCCCCTCTCCTCCGTCCGCGACGGGAACGAGCGTAACGTTCGCTCCGGGGACAGCCTTGCTTACCCCTCTCGCCATCGCTTCGGCCGCCTCCGAAGCAGACAGGCTTCCTTTGAAAGAATCCGGCGCAATCAACACTTTTAACTCGCGTTTCTTTTCCATTCCTTCGCCTCCCCTTCTTCTTTCCCCAGTATACCAAGCCTAAACGGACTTCGCCGTCATTACTCGATGTACAGCGTATAAATGGGAAGTAGCAGGCGAGTATAAACGGTTCTGAAACTTTATTGCTTTCTCATTCCGCTCTTTACGGCCAACATAATGAGCAACGCTAACGGCAGTAATAATCCAAAGGTTAAGTTAAAAAAAGGCAAGGTTCTCAAATCGGTATTCATTAGAAAACTGATATTGGGGACGGAGCTTAAAGAAAATACGATTAGCATCATAGCCAGCGGAATACTAAGGTTGCGATAATCTTTAAGCTCCAAGGTTTGGGCGATCCCCGCCGCTGCGCAGTAAAAATAAAAACAAATCCTAATAAAGCTGGTTATAAACCACGCGATCGCAATGGTAATTTCCACGCGCTCAAAGATCTCGGCGATATTTATTTTTTTGGCTAGCGTATAACTAGGAAAAACTTTACTTGCGGTTATATACGGTCCGAGTACCAATATAGTAAGCAGAATCAGAAGGAATAAAATAGCCCAGCCGATAATAACTCCTTTGAATAAAGCTTTTCCAACTTTAGATTGATCCCTTACGGAAGGTAAAACCATTAGAAATAAGACGTTCTCCAAAAACGGAAAGCTAATGAACGGAATAGCGCCGCCTATTACGGGCTTATATCCATTATCGAGAATGGGGAACAAATTCTCGGCCTTGATTTGCGGAATAATCGAAACGAACATAATGAAGAGCATCACAAGAGCGATCGGAATAAGAAGCTCCGATACTCGCACGATCGGTTCCAACCCCAACTTCATGGCATATACGACCACGATCATAAAAATGATATGAATCATTTCAATCGGAGTTTCCGGCATAATTTGTGTAGTCAAAAAATCTCCCACGTTCCTCAAGGTTAACGCACCCAGAAAGAACGGGTAAATCATCAGAAACAGCAACGAGAAGAGCTTCCCCGCCCATTTTCCCAACACCACTTCAAATAGCTGTACCAACGTCTTAGTAGGCTGTCTTTTATGTATCGCTAAGTATAACCAGAGCAGCGGCATCGATACCGCAAGCGCAAGGATTGCGGATAACCAGGCATCTTGATTCGCCTCCTTAGCGAGTAGAGAGGGAATAATCAAAATCGTCGTACCAATGACGTTCATAATAACCAATATAGTGAACTGCCGATTTGAAATCACGACTCGATTATCCATATTTCACCCTCGCTTTATATCCGTTCATCTACCCTAGTAGTTGATTGAAAACGATGTTACTTATTGGGGTATACACGTAATTTATCCAGAGTAGAGGATTCGGTAATACGGCGTGCATCGTCTGAGCAATACTTAGAAAAGTACCTCCTAATAAGAAGATGGAGAATACCCACGCCTCTTTCTTTAATTTCCGCCGCCAAAGCGGCGGAACCTCCACTAGGGCCAGTATGGCTGCAAAAAGGATAAGACATACGACTATCAGCATGTTGTATCATTCCTTTTCTTCTTTTTTCGTAAGCGGATTGACTACTGCGCCTATTTCTCGGATTTTCATATCGACTTGAATAGATACCTGTAATTCGGCAAAATGCTTGTCCCAATCCGAGCTCATTTGTTTCCATGCTTTACGGTCCGAACGATGAATGACCGCTCCGAAGCCGAAAATATCCGATTTATATTTCGACTGTAATTCATCGATCGTGTCCCTTATTAAGTCTTTCAGATAAGAGGAGGCATTCCGCTGGAGATCGACAATCGTATTCGGACTTGTCAAATCCACATCGCAGGCCATCTCATCTACGCTTAGCTCGGAACGAATGTGAATGTTAATATGGGGGATCCCATCCTTCACGCTGCCTTTTAGTTTTGTTTTTGAACGTACGATGCCATAGGTAATGCTGCCGGTTCCCTTCGGACATGCCGTTACGAAACCGGAAGTCGATACGTTATTGGTAATGTAATTAAACGCTCTGCTTTCATCCTCGTTTAACCAACCGACTAATCGATCCCCTTTGAACACGGTCAATCCCAATAGATTGATTTTGGCGGGTCGGACGCTTTCTTTTAAATTATCCATTTTTTCTCCATGCTCAAAGTCGCCCGTGACCTCCAAACCCGTAAGTACGGCACTCTTCCCTTCGCTTTCCAATGTGCTATAAAGATCATCTAATTTTTCGATCTTTATCGGAGCCAGCAGTTTCTGCGAGGTCTTGAGGGAATCGAAAATATAAGTCGACGACACCATTTCTAAGGGAGTCAAAATCTTTAGAGCGCTTTCCGCATGCGAACCTTTGGCAACGACAATATCAAAATCCGTACGAAATTGGACCTGTCTTGTAAAATAGTCCAGAACGCTTGTTATTCCTTCTCGCGCTAGACGTTCGCTAATGATCAGAACGCTTATATGTCCTACGTATAATTGTCTGGGAATGATTGTAGTCATCCTTCTCAAGGCATCCGATATCGACTTTCCCTTTTGCGTGTACAACACGATCGGAGAGTTGCCGCCTCCTCCGCTCTTCTTCGATATTTGAGATGGATCGGTAACTTGTACGGTTACCGAGTATTGATCTCCGGATTTATCGACGGCTATCCCAGAGACTAACAAGTAATCGTTTAATTCCTTACGACTCCAGCAGCCGGTCAATATCATAAAGCTGACAAGCAGTAAAATCAGGTATCGCCTTCTATTCATACTGTTCCCTTTCCTACTTCCGATGGCGAAGGCGCCGCCGAATTAAGTTCTGGCGAGCAATTAATCGCGGACGAAATATCATGGACTGAATCGGAGCTCTGATTAATCCATCTTTCTGACCTTCCGAATCAAATGGCGCAAACGGGGTTAGATAGGGTACTCCAAAGGAACGCAAACTGACGAGATGAAGAGCCAATGCAATAAGCCCCAGGATGATTCCGAATATTCCGAACGATGCGCCCAAAAACATCAATGGGAACCTAAGCAAACGTACCGAGACCGCCATATCATTGGAAGGAATGACGAAGCTGGCAATTGCGGTAATTGAAACTACGATGACAATCGCCGGGGAAACAAAGCCTGCCTGCACCGCTGCGGTGCCTAGAACGATCGAGCCGACGATCGACATGGCCTGACCGATGTTTCGAGGCATTCGAATACTCGCTTCACGCAAGATTTCGAAGGTGATTTCCATTAATAAAGCTTCGATGAACGCGGGAAAGGGGAGCCCTTCGCGTTCGGCCGCCAGACTGAAAAGCAACGGACGCGGGATCATCTCGGGATGAAACGTCGTAACGGCTACATATAAGGAGGGTGCCAATAGCCCGATCATAATTCCCAGTAATCTCAGCATACGAATGAACGTACTGATATCAACCCGGTGGTAATAATCCTCTGCCGCATGCAGAAAAGAAACAAACAAGGCAGGTACGACAAGCGCGAAGGGGGTGCCGTCCACGATAATGGCTACTTTCCCTTCTAGCAGTTCGGCTGCTATGACATCAGGCCTCTCCGTGTTATATATCGTTGGAAAGGGAGTTATGGCTTCATCCTGAATCAAATCTTCAATATAACTACTATCAAGAATGCTATCTATATCAATGCGATTGAGACGAGTTCTTACTTCCTCTACGATCTTCTCGTTGGCAATTCCATCCATATAAAATATTCCTACGCTTGTTTGCGTCATTTTCCCTATCGTAAAGGTTTCCAACCATAGCTTAGGGGATTTGATCTTCCTGCGAATCAATGCGGTATTGCATCGTAAAGTCTCGTTAAAACCCTCCTTAGGACCCCGGATAACGGTTTCCGAGGTAGGCTCCGTGATTGCCCGTTCCCTCCATTCGTTCATACTAAGCGCAAAGGCGGAAATGTACCCGTCGATTATGAGAATGCTATTACCGGACAACATTAGATTAAGCAATGCATCAAAGTCCTTAATATCCTCTTGCAGCGCAACCGTAGTCAGAACATAATCTTTAAGGTATTGTAAAATGTCCTCCCCCTGCTGGAGTTTGCGGGAAATCGCATGATTACCGAACATGAGAGATTCCATAATAAAATCATCCACGGCATTAGAATTAATCAACCCGTCTACATAAGCGATGCACGCTTTCCTGTCTTCAATAACCCCTAGTTTAATTTCTCTTACCAGAACATCCGTGCTATTCCCGGTAACCTGTTTAATTTTACGTATATTCTCCTGAAGATCGGAAGAGATCAATCCATAGTTGTCGTTAACGGATTCTGCTGGATTTCGAGTCATGAATACGCCACCCCGAACCGTCTGTTTTCCTTAAATTTCCCTGATTAGCGTTTTCTATGCAACGTAAAAGAGCTATCAGGCATAAATAGCGTTAGTATAATCTCATTGCGGAACCGGGATTTGGTACCCCGATTCATGTTATGTTATAATTACTAAGTTAAGGCTTCCTCTTACTTTCGAGCTCGAAGAAAGGGTGATTCTCACCCATGAAACCCCGCACATCTATATTTGCGATATGGACGATAACAAGCTTCCGACCTTAGGGTCGGAAGCTTTATTTTTTTCTTGCACGGGGCAAACTTTATTTGAAGGGGCAATCTTTGTGGCGGATAGGCATCAATCGGGACTGATGGCGATATGGATCAGTTTAATCAGCAACATCGTACTGACAATAATAAAGGTGACGGCCGGACTTCTTCTCTCCAGCCCCGTTCTTCTTGCGGACGGTGTCCACAACGCGGGCGACATCATCGCGACGATCGCCGCGTTGACTTCCTCCATGGTATCCAAGAAACCGGCGGACGACGACCACCCTTACGGACACGGCAAAGCCGAGGTCGTCGCTTCCGCTTTCGTAGCGATCGTTCTAGTGCTCGCCGCCTTATGGATCGGCTTCCAATCGATCGGTTCGTTGTTCAAGCCTCCCGGAGAGGAAAGCTGGCTCGCCCTTGGGGCTGCGGCCGTTTCCCTGATCTGGAAACAGATCCTGTACGTATATACGATTCGGGTCGGGAAAGCAACCAACAGCAAGAGCGTCATGGCGACAGCTTACGACCACCTCGCGGACGTTTATGCCTCTCTGGCAGCCGTCCTGGGTATCGGCCTCGGCTTAGTCGGCGACCGCTACGATTGGCACTGGGCCGCCTACGGAGATCCGATCGCGGGCATCATCGTTTCGTTGCTTGTGCTTAAGCTTGCCGTCGAGATCGGCCGGGATTCCATCGATATTCTGATGGAGCGCAACGTCGACGTGGAGAAACTGGCCCAATTCGAACAATTGCTCCGCAACGTCGAGCACGTAAAGCGTATCGACCGCGTTAGGGCCCGCGAGTTCGGCCACTACATCACGGTCGACGTCCGAGTCGGCGTGCCCGGCGCATACTCCATTCAGCAAGGCCATGATATAAGCCGCCAGATCAAGCAATGTATTATGGATGCCGACGCCGACGTCATCGAAGTTATGGTGCACTTGAATCCTTGGTATGCGGAAGCGGAGTAATCACGGCGGTTTTCGAACAATAAAAAAGGCAAGAGTCGGATGAATCGACTCTTGCCTTTTTTCCTAATTATTAACCAACGCTGTTATAGGTCATGATCCAGATCGAACCTGCGACGATCGTCAGAACGATAATCAAGCCTAGAATGAGCACCATCAAATTCCAGCGAGGTTTGCCCTCTTCTTTCAGATGCATGAAGTAAAACAACTGCACGACGAATTGGAGCACGGCGGAGGCGAGCAGCACGACCTTGGCCGACGTCCCCTCCAGTACGTCGTTAAGGACGATGATCAACGGGATCGCCGTCAAGACGAGCGATAGCGCGAAGCCGATGACATAAGACTTCAACGACCCGTGCGCTTCATGGGAATCATGCGCTTCGTGCGCTCCGTGAGCCGGATGTTGCGCCATCTTACATCACCCCCATCATATAGACGATCGTGAATACGAAAATCCACACGACGTCGAGAAAATGCCAATACAAACTAATGATGTTCACTTTGCGCCGAGTTACGGAGGTAATCCCGTGGCGTCCAAGCTGCAGCATGATCGAGATCATCCACACCAAACCGACCGACACGTGAAGTCCGTGCGTTCCGACCAGCGTATAGAAGGCCGACCAGGAGCCGCTAGTGGATATTGCCGCGCCTTCATGGACGAGCTTCACGAATTCCGTGATTTCGAGCGTGATGAAGGATGCCCCGAGTAGCGCCGTAACGATAAGCCAACCGATGAGTCCTTTGCGGTCTCCCCGGTTCATCGAGAGCACCGCCAATCCGCTCGTAAAGCTGCTCGTTAGCAAGATGAACGTCTCGGCGATGACTCCCGGCATTTCGAACAACTCGGCCCCGGTCGGACCGCCTGCCGTATTATTATGCAAGACCACGTAAGTTGCGAATAAGGTACCGAATAAGATACAGTCGGTGATCAGGAAGATCCAGAATCCCATCATCCGTAACGCTTCGAGGTCGTGATGACCCTCGTGCTCGTCATGACCCGCCGGATTGGCGACGCTATGATTGCCCGATTGTGCCATTAGACAGCCCTCCCTGCCGCAGCTTCCGTGCGCTTGATTTCATCGACCGGAATGTAATAATCCGTATTGTAATTAAACGAGTGGTAGAGCATGCAGGCCGCGACGCCGACAAGTCCCGGAATCGCCATCCACAGCCAATCGAACACGAATCCGAATCCGGCCACGAAGAAGCAAGCCGACATGATGAAAGGTATGCCTGAATTTTTGGGCATATGGATCGGTTCAAGCTGCGGCTTCGGAGTAGGCGCAAGCCCTTGGGCGATGCGTTGCTTCTCTTCCCACCAGGCGTCCTTCTCGCTTACGCGAGGCACGGTCGCGAAATTGTACATCGGAGCCGGCGAAGGTATGGACCATTCGAGCGTCCGTCCGCCCCATGGATCTCCCGTCGTATCCTTCTCCATGAACTTGATGCTGTGCAGTATCTGCCACACTTGGAACAGGAACCCGATTCCCATCAGGAATCCGCCGATCGTCGACGTCAGGTTCAATTCATACCAGCCTTTATCCCAGCCGTAGCTGCTGACGCGACGCGTCATGCCCATTAAGCCGAGGAAGTACTGCGGCATAAAGCAAACGTAGAAACCGATATTCCATAACCAGAATGCCCATTTTCCGATCTTCTCGTTCAGCTTGAAGCCGAACACTTTCGGCCACCAATAGTAGAGACCCGCGAAGTAACCGAAGGCCACGCCGCCGATCAGCACTTGGTGGAAGTGGGCGATCAAGAAGTAGCTGTTGTGGAACTGGAAGTCCGCCGGAGCGACCGAGAGCAGCACGCCCGTCATCCCGCCCACGACGAAGCACGGAATGAACCCGAGCATCCACATCATCGGCGTCGGGAAACTAAGCTTCCCTCGGAACATGGTGAACAGCCAGTTAAATACTTTGACCCCGGTCGGTATCGCGATCAACATAGTCGTTATCGCGAAGAAGGCGTTCACGTCCGCGCCGGAACCCATCGTGAAGAAGTGATGCGCCCATGTGAAGAACGAGAACAAACTGATGCTCATAAGGGCGAATACCATCGATTTGTAACCGAACAATCTTTTCTTGGAGAAGGTTGCCGCGATTTCGGAGAAAATCCCGAAGGCCGGCAGAACGACGATATAAACTTCGGGATGTCCCCACATCCAGATCAAGTTAATGTACATCATCGGGTTGCCCCCGCTGTCCAAGGTGAAGAAGTGGGCCCCCAGATAGCGGTCGATGAACAGCAAAGCCAACGTAACGGTCAGAATCGGGAAGGCTAGAATAATAGTCAGGCAACTGGACAATACCGACCAGGTGAACATCGGCATTTTCATCAGTTTCATGCCCGGCGCGCGCATTTTCAAGATCGTAACGATAAAGTTGATCCCGGTCATCAAGCTCCCGATCCCGGAAATCTGAATCCCCCAGATGTAGAAGTCCTGGCCGACGCCCGGGCTATGCGACAGCTCCGATAGCGGCGGATAAGACAACCAGCCCGCGTCCGGCGAACCTCCGATTACGAACGATACGTTGAACAGCATCGCCCCGAAGAAGAACAACCAGAAGCTCAGCGAGTTCAGGAACGGGTACGCAACGTCCCTGGCCCCGATCTGCAGAGGGATAACCAAGTTAAACAGTCCGAACATCAGAGGCATGGCCATGAACAGGATCATGATAACGCCATGCGTAGTGAATATTGCATTATAGTGCTCGGGCGATAGGAATTCCATGTTCGGAACGGCAAGCTGCGTGCGCATGAGGAGCGCATCCATGCCCCCCCGGAATAACATGAGCAACGAAGCGATGACGTACATAATGCCGATCTTCTTATGGTCGACGCTCGTGATCCAATCTTGCCAGAGCCATTTCCACTTCTTGAAATAAGTCAGCGCGGTCACGACCGCGATCATCGTTAACACTATAGCGACGTCCGCTCCGTAGATCAGCGGATCCCCGGTAACGAAGAAGTCCGACGCGAAATCCTTAATATTGTCCAACATGCCGGCACCTTCCTTTCCCTTTATTCATGGTTCGCGTGTCCTTCGTGATTCATGGCTTCCATTTCTTCGGCAGTCATCCCGTCCATGGAGCCTGAGGTACCGGAAGCGGCATGTTCCGTATTCGAACCGTGTTGATGTTCCGACGAGCCCGAGCCGTGTTGATGTTCGCCGTATTTATGAACGATTTGTTCGAAGAGCCCTTCCGGAATCGACGAGAACGTCTCGACTTCCGATACGCCCGGAAGTGCCAGCTGCTCATAACCTTCCTTCGTCAACGCGGGAGAAGAGCCTTTGACTTGCTTCACCCAGTCGTCGAATTCTTCTTGGGAAGTCGCCTTCGCCGTGAAGTTCATTTTGCCGAAGTCTTTGCCGCTAAAGTTTGCACCCATTCCCATATAGGAACCCGGTTCGTCGGCGATCAGATTCAGTTTCATCTCCATGCCGGACATCGTGTAGATTTGACCGCCAAGCTGCGGAATCCAGAACGAATTCATCGGAGCGTCCGAAGTGAGCCTGAACTCGATCGGGACGTTATCGGGGAATTGAAGGTAGTTAACCGACGCGATCCCTTGCTCCGGATATTGGAACAACCATTTCCAATCGAGCGACGTCACCTGAATGACGATCGGCTTCGCCTCGTGCTCGAGCGGCTTGGACGGTTCAAGTTTGTAGGAGTACTTGACCGTCACGACGGCCAGAATGGCGATGATCACGATCGGAATGCCCCACCAGATCGCCTCCAGCTTCGTGCTGTGCTCCCAAGTAGGATCGTATTTCGCCGATTTGGCCGATTGGCCCGGCTTATGGCGGTATCGCCATACAATATAGAAGGTAAGGACCAGAACAGGCACGAGTACGACCAAACATAACAACGAAGAAATTACGATCAGATCCAGCTGCTGCTTGCCGATCTCGCCTTTCGGATTCAATACGACTAGCTTATCGCTGCAACCCGTCATCAGAACCGCCATCGCGGTCAGCGACAGGACGGTCGCTAGGCGCCGAAGCCCTTTCACCATTTCCATCTCCCCCATCTTCTTGCTTCTTGCCATTACCCGGCAACGTCTGCCGGTAAGCATTATTCCCGAGGGTGCCATGCTCAGCATCCCCTCTCCTGTGACCAACATATCAGAAAGAAAAGCGCAGTTCCTTACTGTTAACAAAGGAGACAAATAAACGTTGAAATTTCGCAATATTTTGTTCACCAGTTGTTCACAATGTGAAAAACTTCACATACATTGGCGAAAGTTCCCTCTATTATGCCGTTTTCGGATTAAAGACACGCAACAAAACAGGGCTGCCCGGAAAGGTCTGATTCGACCCTTCGGACAACCCCGATGCGGTAATTATTTTGCGATTATTCCGTCGTCGCGACGGGCTGAGCGGAATCTTGATTACGTTGCATAAGCGGAGCAAGGACTCCGAACAACAGAATCTGGCTGCCGCCGACTAGAAATCCGATGCCGACCATTAATCCGAGATTGCGATCGTTAAATTGCGAAATATTCAATATGCAACAGATAATACCGGCGGCGATGACGACCATGGCTACCCACTTCAACATCCGCGACATTTCTTTGTTTTTCATGAGGTTCACCCCTTCTCCCGTGAAAGCGCTATATGTGAACATTTTAGCACAACAAAGTGACGAATTAAAGTCGAAATTCACAACTTCGACAAAAATAGGCCTTCATAGGATACCACGGGAGAAGCTTTTCAATTCGAAGCGCCGGCCGCGGCGCTTCCCGTACCGGATTGGACCGATTCGGCAGGCGCATCCGATCCGGCAATGGCCTCGCCCGACGCGGCGTTCGGTTTGCCTTCCTTCTCGCTTTCCTCCGTAAGCATCTGCTGTCCCTTGGCCTGCAGATTGTCCAGCGCTTCGGAGATCGTCGACTTCCCGTCCGTAACGTTCTGCATCTCTTGTTGCGTCAGACCGTCGAACTTCATGAAGAACTCTTGCGGAAGCTTATCCCAATCTTTGTACATATTGTTCTGAGCCGGTTTCAGGCTATAGAAGGCTTCCATATGATGACCGCCTTCTCCGCCGTCGAGATATTTCGTCCTAATCGGGAAGCTGCCGTTCTGAAGCTTGGACGTCACTCTTGCGAAGTCGTCCCCGTTCACGTAACTGATGAATTTCCAAGCCGCCTCGGCATTCGGCGAATTGGCGTCGATCGCGAAGATTTGATTCATTGACATCCCGGTGCTCTCGTCGGGCTTCTGGGGGTTGACCGGCATCGTTACGAGATCCCAGTTCTGAATGCCTTTGCCCTTCAGCCTAGCCTTAGCTTCCGAGAGCTGGTTCATGAGATAATTACCTTCGATGACCATCGCCACTTTGCCCCCGATAAACGGATCGCTAAGTAGGTAATCCTCGTATGTACTTCCTCCGCTCATGCCATTCTGATTTTCCATGTATAACGACCCGGATTTAATCGCTTTATCCGCGACCTCGAACGCAGCTTTCCAAGAATCGGAATTGATCATCAATTGCTTGGCCGTCGGATTTATATACGATAGTCCTTGCGAGTTGCCGATATTCAGGCCGAAATAATACAGTTGCGTTTGATAACCGGTTTTCAAGCCGTACACCCGGTCTTCTTTGGAGCCCGTCGTCGGGAATCGGGCGGCGAGCTGCAGAAGTTCTTCCCAACTCATCTTGTCCTTCGGAAGGGTTACTCCGTATTTCTCGAACATATCCTTGTTGTAGTAGATCGCTTGGCTATAGAAATTAGGCGACATTCCATATAATACGCCGTCGCTAAGGCCTTTAACGTAGTCGATGACGCCGGGCACGATCCCCTCGAGGTCATACTTGTCCTTCTTGATGAACGATTCGAGATTATACAGTTTTCCTTCGCTAGCCTTAGTCGTATATTCGTCAGTGCTAAGCATTAAGACATCCGGCTTCTGTTCATCGATAAAATCTTGCATGGCCTTCTTCATATCTTTGCCTTCCTCGTACGCGATGTTCTGCGTAGAGACGACTTCGATCTCGACGTTCGGATATACTGCGGAGAATAGCATTCCGTATTGCTGATAAAAACTTCTTTCGTCGTAGTACATGACCTTGAGCGTAGATTTAACGTCCTTCTTGCTCTCGTTCCCTCCGGAGCTGCAACCCGCCATTACCCCGGCGCACATCGAGAACACGACTACGATCGCAGCCAATCTTGGTAAACGCATAACTTCACACCCTCCACTATGATCGGTATTCCCATAAATCGCTCCTACTGCCCCCTATTCTCCTAATCTATAATTAGTTTTACATATTGTACCATGGTAGAAGGTGTAAATTTTTAAATTTTTCTTAAAAATACCTTATTATTAAGAGGACTGACTAGTAGAAATCCCCAACTTTAGTCGGGGTTCGGCATCAACTATCGTCGGTTAATTCCCGATGGGGTCATCCGTTATGATGGAAGCATCGAGAAGAAAAGGGAGAGTTCTATGAACAAGCAACAATTCATCGATAGCCTCGGACATTATTTCGCTTCGTTGCCCGAACAAGACCAACTCGCGATTTTGCGCGACTATGAAGCTCATTTTCAACAGGGGGAACTCGAAGGCAAATCCGAAGATCAGATCGCTTACGAGCTAGGGCACCCGTTGTCCGTAGCTAAGGATGCTTTATTCGTCGGCTCGGCTTACGATTTCCGTCCCGCTCCGGCCAAGCCGGATTATCCGAGACTTATCGGCGTATCGATCGCGCTATTTTTCCTGAACGTCATGTTCGCGATTCCGGTCTTCGCTTCCGTTTGGGCCGCTTTTGTCTCCGTATGCGCCGTAGCGCTGTCCGGGTTGCTGTCTCCGATTCTATTAGGCTTCGAAACGGCATGGTATGGCGACTTCACTTACCACAAGCTGATGTTCGCGGCTGGCATGTTAGGACTCGGCATGCTGCTGGCGGGAGGAGCATACGCCCTGGGCAAGCTGCTGGGGGCCGTTACGATCAGGTACGCGCGTTGGAACTATAAGACATGGAGAGGAAGACTGTAACGATGAGAAAATTCTGGTACTTCACCGCGTTCTGCCTCGTTATTATCGGGGTAGCGGGTGCCTTGACTTATGATTGGAAATCGAAAGAAAATCTGCCCGAGTTCGAGAAACAATGGAGTTTCTCCGCGAGCGAGCTCCGCAATCTGGAGATCGTTAGCGACTACAACGTAGCCGTGACTTTCACGAAGAGCGAGGACGGACGAAATTCGATCCGCTTGAACGGACAAGGAACAGAGAAAATGATCGAGAATACGAAGGCCACGGAAATCGCCGACGGAAAGCTTAAACTCGATTTGACTCGCATGCCTAAGAAATATATAAATTTCTTCGACTTCGATTTCGGCAGCGCCAAAGAACAGCTTGTCATCTCCGTGACGGACGCTTCCTTGCTAGACTCGCTGCGGATCAAACTGGATTCCGGCAACATCACGGTTACCGACGCCGCTCTGGAAACAATCTCAGAAGCGAAGCTCACGACCGACTCCGGAAACATCACCCTAACCCGGTTCAAAAGCGAGAAATTGATCGTCGGCGTCGATTCCGGCAACATTACCGGCAACGAGGTCGCCGCGGACATTAAAGCATCCACCGATTCGGGAAACATCAAGCTCGATAAAGTAACAGGTCCGACTCGCCTTTCCGTGGATTCGGGCAACATCAGACTCACGAAACAAGACAATGCGAGCTCCGACCTTTCCACCGATTCCGGCAACGTGTATGTCCAGGTACCCGCAAGCTTCGCCGGTTCCTACGATCTGAGAACCGATTCCGGTTCCGTGCATGCCCCGGAATCCAAAAGAACGACGATGGATTACATTAAAATCCGGACCGACAGCGGGAATATTCGCGTCGAGGAAGGCCCGCAATAACGAGGAAGACTAAACGCATCCGTCGCAAAAGACTCCGTGCCGTCGAAGTTCGAGCAATACGGAGTCTTTGGCGTAAGCGTATATCCTACGGCGCGAGACGATGAACACAAGGAGGAAGATCGATGTTCTCTATTCTTGCCGGCGTCATCTACGCCAACGTGTTGCTCTTCATGACCGCGGCCTGGATCGCGGGCAGTAAAGCTTCGAAATTGCTCTACGGCGGTTCGCCCGAACGCATGCAACGCAAAGCCCGCAAGCTAATGGTATGGATAGCCTACGCCACATTGCCCGCTTTCTCCCTTATCGTTGCGACGTCGCTAATGCCCCGCTCGATGAATCCGGTCTTCCGGGAGGATCGCGCGTTGCTGTATGTGTCGTTAACGGCAATTCCACTGCTTGCGATCTGGCTTCTTACGATGCCTAGATTATTCAAGCTATGGCAAGCCGCTCGCCGCCTTAACCGTGTCCCCTTGCCTGCGAAACTTCGGCAACAAGCTGCCCAACCGCTTGTCGTTCTCCCCTTCCGATCCGCGGCTCTTGCCGCTGCTGCCATTCTCTATCTCATGCTCGAAACCCCCGTTACGCTCCATTGGCCGAAAGCTTTCGGTCTTCTGGCCGTATGGGTCGCGGCAACCGTCTCCTTCTGGCTGTTCCATGACCGCCGCGGACAAAGAGCCTTGTCTTAACAAAAGAGCGGTCGGAGCCCCCACGTTCAACAACTATAATAGGCGCATTATTAGAAGCCTTGCTCGGCCGCGTAATTGCCCCAGTGCGGGCGTCTTCCGTCGACATCGGAGATTCCGTATTCATCGGACAACCCCCATGAGGTGAGCGACTTCCCGGATTTCGCCAACAGATCGGGATCGGCGGCCAACGCAGCCACCCCGCGACCGAGGAAGAAGGGCGTCTCCGACTGGAGGAAGTGCACATCCTTTGCCGCCGCTTCGCGCCAGTTGTTCTCCGTTACCCCGAAGTGATCGAGCATCTGTTCCGAACGCAGAAAACCCGGCGTAACGGACAGAGCCGTCACTCCGTGAGGTCGGAGCTCCGCTGCCAGCGCTTCCGCCAGATGGATAACCGATATTTTCGCCAAGCTATATGGCAAGTTCCCGCGATACCGGTAATCATAACCGTCCGTAACCTCTACGATTAATCCTTGTCCCCTCGCCACGAGAAGGGGAGCCCCGTAGTAGCTTGTAATGAGATGGGTTTGTACCGCCCGTCGTTGCATGAGTAACGCCTTATCAAGCGAGCCTTCCCAGAAAGGCGTTCCCCATTCCGTTATGTTCTCGCCGCCCCATACGTCGTTCACCAGAATATCCAGTCTGCCGTCTTGCTCCTCTCGTACCCGATCGAATAGCTTTTTCACTTGCGTCTCATCGGAATGATCCACCTGTACTGGAATGCCTAAACCTCCTTCACGCGACACCAGCTCGGCCGTTTCCTCGATCGTCTCGCTTCTGCCGATATCGGAAGGCGCTCCCCGCACGCTTCGCCCCGTTCCGTACACGGTAGCTCCTGCCGCCCCCAACATCATCGCGATCGCTCGCCCCGCGCCTCTCGTCGCTCCTGCCACGACCGCTACTTTTCCATCTAGAGGTTTCAATTTCCGCCAGCTCCTTTTTGGCCTTGCTTCTTAACGGCTATGAAATAGTCTTTACTTATTCAGTATAGCCCCTATATAAGACATCTCCTGTCATATAGGGGTGGTATACTGAAGGCAAAGATAGGAATTTGGAACGTGGAGGGAGTGTGCGGAGAGTTACACGGTTTCGTCGAGTAACTCCCTGCTGAGAGCTCCTTTTGAGCGAGAGTTACACGGTTTTGTCGAGTAACTGCCTGCTGGAAGCCCCTTTCGAGCGAGAGTTACACGGTTTCGTCGAGTAACTCCCTGCTGGGAGCCCCTTTCGAGCGAGAGTTACACGGTTTCGTCGAGTATCTCCCTGCTGGAAGCTCCTTTCGAGCGAGAGTTACACGGTTTCGTCGAGTATCTCCCTGCTGGGAGCTCCTTTTGAGCGGGAGTTACACGGTATTGTCGAGTAACTCCCTGCTGGGAGCTCCTTTTGAGCGAGAGTTACACGGTTTCGTCGAGTATCTCCCTGCTGGTAGCTCCTTTTGAGCGAGAGTTACACGGTTTCGTCGAGTAACTCCCTGCTGAAGGCCCCTTTCAAGCGAGAGTTACACGGTTTTGTCGAGTAACTGCCTGCTGGAAGCCCCTTTCGAGCGAGAGTTACACGGTTTCGTCGAGTAACTCCCTGCTGAAGGCCCCTTTCAAGCGAGAGTTACACGGTTTTGTCGAGTAACTGCCTGCTGGAGGCCCCTTTCGAGCGAGAGTTACACGGTTTCGTCGAGTATCTCCCTGCTGGTAGCTCCTTTTGAGCGAGAGTTACACGGTTTCGTCGAGTAACTCCCTGCTGAAGGCCCCTTTCAAGCGAGAGTTACACGGTTTTGTCGAGTAACTGCCTGCTGGAAGCCCCTTTCGAGCGAGAGTTACACGGTTTTGTCGAGTAACTGCCTGCTGGAAGCCCCTTTCGAGCGAGAGTTACACGGTTTCGTCGAGTAACTCCCTGCTGGAAGCTCCTTTTGAGCGAGTGTTACACGGTTTCTTCGAGTAATTCCCTGCTGGAAGCTCCTTTTGAGCGAGAGTTACCCGGGTTCGTCGAGTATTTCCCTTCTGGGATTAGAGTTTGAGTTACGAGTTAGCGGAAGGAGATGAGCCGTCGATGAGAGCGGATCGTTTGTTATTGATTTTGTCGTTACTGCAGGAGCATGGCAGGTTGTCCTCGCGGGAGCTGGCGGAGCGGCTCGAGATATCGGAGCGCACCGTGCACCGCGATATGGAAGCGTTAAGCGCGGCAGGCATTCCGGTCTATTCGGAAAGGGGCGCGAACGGCGGTTGGTTGCTATCGGAAGGGTACCGAAGCCATATGACGGGAATGACGACCGGGGAAATTCGTTCCTTGCTCCTGCTGCAGACTTCCAGCGTCGTGAAGGACCTCGGCTTAAACGATCAAGTGCAGGCCGCGCTCCGGAAGCTGCTTGCGGCCCTTCCTTCCGCCGCGAGACAAGATGCCGAATACGTTCGGGAACGCATCCACATCGATGGGGCCGGTTGGCACACTGCCGCGCCATCGCGGGACACCCTGCTTCGTACTGTGCAGGAGGCCGTGTGGGAACAACGTCTCCTGCGCATTTCCTATCGCGGCTGGGACGCCGAAGAGGATACGGATCGCGTTGTTCGTCCTCTCGGTCTGGTCGCTAAGCTCGGCGTCTGGTACATGGTGGCGAAACCCGATTCGGAATCGCCGTCAGATTCGGATGCCGATTTCCGTACCTACCGGCTCTCCCGGCTGCAAGAGGCAACCAGATTGGAGCAGGTTTTCACGCGTCCGGAGGTATTCGATCTTGCCGCTTACTGGAATCGGTCGACGGAGCGCTTCAAAGCGAACCTGCCCCGTTATCAAGCGCGTATACGCATCGCGACGGCAAGATGGGACGAATTCTCAAGGGAGAGATTCATTATCCTTCTATCCTCGGATCCCGTTCAATCCGCCGAGTGGACGGAAGCGGAAGTCGAGTTCAATACGGAGGAATATGCCCGCAAAATTCTACTAGGTTACGGCAGGCATGCCGAAGCGCTAGCTCCCGATTCGTTGAGGGACAGCATTATCGAGGAATCCTGTGCTGTATCCCTGCTATATAAGAAAGGAAAATCCGTCTCACGCGTCGAAACCGATTAAACCGAATCTATTTCTCTTTAGGAGGAGTCCCCTTGTCCTTATCATCCGATTCCATTCTCGGCATCTCCCAATTGTCGGTCCGCGTGAGCGACGTCGAGAGAGCCGTCCGTTTCTACAATGGCGTTCTCGGACTTCCGCTGCTTTTCTCGCAATCCAACATGGCGTTGGTCGACTGTCAGGGTATCCGATTACTGCTAGGAATACCTGAAAAGCCCGAGTTCGATCACCCGGGCTCTACGATCTATTTTAAGGTAGCCGATATCGAAGAAGCGTACCGGACCTTGGAGACGGCAAAAGTCGAGCTCGCAGGCAAGCCGCACAAAGTCGCGGAGTTCAACGGCTACGCAGTATGGATGGCTTTCTTCTACGACCCGGACCGCAATCTGCATGCGTTGACGAGCGAAGTTCCGGTTAACTGACCCTCGCTCTTAAGTCCACATCGCGCCGATTACTCGCGGGATCTCGCTCAGCGCCGCCCGAACCTCCACGGCCCCCAGGTCGTATGCCGCTTTGGGCATTCCGTAAACGACGGACGATTGCTCATCCTGAGCGATCGTCCGAGCCCCGTTATTCCGCATGGCCAACAATCCTCTTGCCCCGTCTTGGCCCATCCCGGTTAACAAGACGCCGATCGCTCGATCCCCGGCCGCCTTAGCCGCCGATTCGAACAGAACGTCGACGGACGGGCAATGCCCGCTGACCTTCTCGCCGCTTCGGCATTCGACTTTGAACCTTTTTCCGGCTTTGACGAGCTTAACGTGCCTGTCTCCCGGAGCGATCAACACCGTTCCTTGATCGACAAGGTCTCCGTCCTTCGCCTCGCTGA
Organism: Cohnella endophytica; assembly: GCF_003628305.1. Lineage (GTDB taxonomy): Bacteria > Bacillota > Bacilli > Paenibacillales > Paenibacillaceae > Cohnella > Cohnella endophytica. The sequence goes on from NZ_RBZM01000011.1 coordinate 216,382, forward strand.
CGCGCAAAGCGCAAGCATGGTTAAGACGATCCGCGAACATGCGGGAGAAAACCGGCGGAATATGCTGAACGACGACGATACCGGGAGTGTCCGCCGGCATGCCGCCTAACACGGAATGGATCGCTTCCGTCCCGCCCGTCGAAGCTCCGATAACGATCACGCGGTCCGAATCCTCGGCGGGGACATGAATGAATTCTCCCCTGCGCTGCCTCCTGTCCGCCGTTCCGGTTACGACTTTCGCATGCGCGGCTGCTTTAATGACGTCTATTAAATCATGCAGGAAGGCTTCGACCTTCCCCGGAGTCATGAAATTCGGCTTAGCCACGAACTCGACGGCTCCGGCCTTCAAAGCTTCGAGCGCGGATTCGCTTAGCGAACTGACCGCGATAATCGGCAATGGATATTGCGGCAGCAAGCGCCTGATGAATTCGATTCCGTTCATAAGCGGCATCTCGATGTCGCAAGTGAGCACATCCGGTCTATATTGCAGGATTTTATCGCGAGCTTCGTAAGGATCTTTGGCTACGCCCACGACCTCAATGGCAGGGTCGGTCGAAATTCCCCGCATCAGAACTTCCCGGAACACAAGAGAATCGTCCACGACCAACACCCTGATCCGTCTTCTTCCATCCCAGCCAACCATGGTCGTACCTCCCGTACCGAAAACCCTTCCGCTCTTACTCGTCCTTGCGGTAGACGGAAGGCATCACATATTTATATCCCGTGCCCTCGCGCTCCAACGACTCGGAATGGCCGATGAAGAGATATCCCCCAGGCTCCGTGTTCTCATAGAATTTGCGTACCAAATCCCGTTTGGTTCTTTCATCGAAATAGATCATGACATTCCTGCAGAAGATGACGTGAAACTTTCTCCGGAAAGGGAACGTCGGTTGCATGAGATTGAATTTTCGGAAAATGACGGCGCTCTTGATCTTGTCGCTCACGACGGAACAGCCCTCCGACGTCTTTCGGAAATAAGCCGAACGCCATGCGGAAGGAATCGACTCTAGGCTAGTATCGGAATATGTCCCTTGAACCGCCGTCGCCAGCGCCTGAGACGAAATGTCGGTCGCCAGTACCCGGGTATCCCACGCAGGCGCGCCGGAACCGAAAAGCTCGTCCAGCATGAACGCCAACGTGTAAGGCTCTTCTCCCGAAGAGCAGCCCGCGCTCCAAATTCTTAGATCCCTATCCCGGACGGTAAGCGCTAAGCGGGGAAGGACGCGATCTTTAAGAAATTGAAAATGACTGGATTCCCTCATGAAAAAAGTATGGTTCGTCGTGATCTTGTCCGCCAGCAGCGCGGTCGCCGCCCCGCTCGCATCCGATACCACATGGCGATAATATTCCGTGAAATTGCCGAAGCGCTGTTCCGCGAGCACCTGCTGAAGACGACCGGCAAGAAGCGCCTTCTTCTCGTCTCTCAGATGAATTCCGTATCGATCTTTAATGAAATGAGAGAATTGCCTGAATTCCTCGTCGGTAATCGCGATCATGCTCAATATTTACCGAATTCCCGGTCGCTCAGCAAAATCGTCCCCGTTCCCGTACCCGCAGGCCCTTGACCAAGATACCCGTCGGGACTGCCGACTTTGGCTTTTCCCGATTTTACGGACATGTCGCTTAGCATGCGAAGGATGTCCGGATCAAGCTTCTCCATGTCCCTGTAGGACGAGAAACTCTTGCCCGTCCTTCTCAGAACGAACTTGCCCACCTGTTCCTTTAGCATCTCCGCCTGTCCGGTCAGCTGTTCCGAAGCGGAGGCGCTCTCTTCCGACGTGGCCGAATTGGTCTGAACCACTTGGGAAACCTGGATGATCCCTTGATTAATCTGGGCAACCCCGGACGCCTGCTCGTTGGATGCGATCGATATGTTGCCCACGAGACCGGCTACCTTCGCTACTCCTTCGACGATATGGTCAAGCGCGTCTGCCGTCTCGTTGGCGATTCTCGTACCGTCTTCCACTTTCTTGATCGAGCCCTCGATCAATTCGGTCGTTTCCTTCGCGGCGTTCGCCGAACGTGCCGCCAGATTGCGCACTTCTTCCGCCACGACCGCAAAGCCTTTGCCGTGCTGGCCTGCGCGGGCCGCCTCGACGGCGGCGTTCAAGGCGAGGATATTCGTTTGGAACGCGATTTCGTCTATTACTTTGATAATCTTGGATATGTTTCCGGAGGACGTGTTGATATCCTCCATCGCTCTTAGCATTTCGCGCATCCGGGAATTACCCTGAACGGCATTGTTCTTCGCTTGCTCGGCTAACGTATTGGCGAGCGATGCGTTCCCGGCGTTCAATTCGGTTTGCGCGGATATCTCCTGAAGCGACGCCGTCAATTGCTCTACCGAGCTCGCTTGCTCCGTCGCCCCTTGGGACAACACAATGCTGGACTCGGACACTTGCCTTGCCCCTGCCGAAACCTGTTCCGACGCCGTCTGAATGCTGGATAGCACTTCGTTCATGTTATCCGTCATTTTGCCGAATGCCGCGGAAAGAACGCCGATCTCGTCTTTGGAGGTCGCTTCCACCGTCAAGTCCAAGTCTCCGTCCGCAATTCGATTAGCCGATTCTACCAAGCGTTTAATAGGCCGATTGATGCTGCGGGAAATGAATATCCCCAGTCCGACCGCCGCTAGCATGGCCAAGACTACGACGATTACCATCGTGATGACCGTAGTATCCGCAAGCTGGGCGTAGGATTTCGAGCGTTCCGCTCCCACTCTGTTCTTATCGTCGAAAATTTCGTTGATCAGCCTTGTCGCTTCTTCGGAATGCTTCGTTCCCGTTTGAAGCAGTCGCAAGCCTTCCTCCGGCCTTCCGGCTTGAGCCGCGCTGGCGACTTCTTCGCGAATCTTATTGTATGCCGCTAGCTCGGTTTGCAAAGCCTCGAACTTCGCGCGCGTTTCCGTCGTTTGGATGCTCTTACGGAATTCCTCAAGGGATGTCCGAATTATCTCGTCGTTCAAGCGTATTTGCCGGAGCGAGTCCTCTCTTTTGGCTGCGTCCTCGTAGAGAATCAAATTCCTGACCTGAGCGCGAGATTGATGAAACGCCATACCCACCTTGCCCAAATCACCTACGGAAACTCCGAACTGGTCGTATAATTCCGAATATTTCTGGTCGATGTTTTTAAGATTGATAATTCCGACAACCCCGACGGTGCCCGCAAGCAACGCCACCAACGTAAATGATAGGATGAGTTTCTTGCCGATTTTCATATTATAGAACCATCTCATCGCCGCAATCCCCGTTTCGCTCAAGTGTGTGCCAATCGTTCTATGTCGTTCTCGTTAAGCAGCCTGTCGCAGTCCAGAAGCAAAATAACGATCGCCCCCGACTTGCCGATGCCTTGAATATAACGGTTTACTCCGCCGCCGGCATCGGGGGGCGACACGATTTCCTTGGCCGGTATGGACAAGACCTCGGACACGCTATCCACGATTAACCCGACCGAAATGTCCTGAATGTCCACCACGACGATGCACGTTCTGTCGTTGTATTCTCGGAAAGGCTTCTTGAAACGAAGCCGCACGTCCATGACGGGAACAATTTTCCCTCGCAAGTTAATGATTCCGCGAATGTGCTCGGGAAGCTCCGGAATTTCCGTGATTCCTTGTATTCCGATGATCTCGGTCACGTGTCTGATCTCGATGCCGTACAGCTCGTTCCCCAACGAGAAGGTCAGGAATTTATCCTTCTGCGCGTCTTCTTCGTCGAACTCCTCGTACCGCTCTTGTCCGTTCATCCCTATTCTCCTCTCACCTTGCATATGCGAATGAAGGAGCATTGCGGCTTCGGTTCATGCCCGGCAAATCTCCGACGTCGACGATCAAGCTTATGCTACCGTCTCCCAGCAGGGCGCAACCCGAAATGCCTTCCTTGCGAGCCATTTGCTTGATATAGCCCGGAAGCGACTTGACGACCACCTGCTGCTGCCCCAACAACTCGTCCACGAACAAGCATAGCTTTCTCCCATCCTGCTCCAACATGACGAAAATCCCCTTGTCGAACAGGGTTTCCCCCTTCTTGCAGTTGAACTTCTCGTGGAGACGCAATATCGGATAACACGCCCCCCGGAGCATGATCATCTCGTTGCCGTCCGGATCGGTGATCACGTCCGCGGGTTTCGGCCTGAACGATTCCAAGATCGAGGCGGTGGGCAAAGTAAATCTCGAATCTCCGACTCTTACGTTCATTCCGTCGATAATCGCTAGAGTCAGAGGTATTTTCATTGTAATGCTGGAGCCTGCGGACTTTTTGCTTTCAACCGAAATCGTCCCTCCGGCACCTTCGACGTTGCGCGATACGACGTCCATGCCGACTCCTCTGCCGCTGAATTCGGTCACTTGGTCTTTGGTCGAAAATCCCGGTTGAAAAATAAAGCCGTACGCTTCGTTGTCGCTAATCTCGCTTAACGGATTGGAGATCAGGCCTTGGGCGAATGCCCTCTCGAGAATACGCTCGCGGTTTAACCCTTTACCGTCGTCCCTGACGATGATCTCGACGTCTCCGCCCGAATTTTTCGCCTCTAGCGTGATCACGCCAACCCCGGGCTTGCCTTGGGCGATTCTATCCGCCTCCGGTTCGATTCCGTGGTCGATCGCGTTTCTGACCAAATGCATCAGCGGATCCGATATTTGATCGATAATGCTCTTGTCGAGCTCCGTCTCTTCCCCGACGATCCGGATCTCCGCTTCCTTGTTCAGCTTCCGGCACATATCCCTGGCTACTCGGCGCATTTTATGAAACGTAGTCGCGAGAGGCACCATCCGGATGGACATGACGACATCCTGTAATTCGTTCGTTATTTTGCGCAAATGGCCGTTGGCTTTGCTGTAAGAACCCGTTCCAAGACCGCCGGCCGAGTCGCCGCTTGTTAACATCGCCTCCGCGATGACAAGCTCTCCGACAAGATCCATTAATTTATCCAGCTTGCCTACGTTTACGCTGACCATGCCGCCGCGCGCTTGATCCGGCTTGCCGGAGACGTCCGTTCCCTTTGTCTCGCCGTAATCCGAATCGTTTCCGGTACCGGGTGCCTCGAAAGGCAAGGAAACGCTAATCTTCCTGTCCTCGGCTTCATCCGCAGCGTCCTCGGCCATCAGTTCGAATTCCTCTAAAAAGGCCGTTTGCATGAAAAACCGATGTACGTGCTCGTACTCCTTGTCCGTATGGAAGCGTATACGAAATCCATTTTCCCGGATGTCCTCTACGGTAGCGGAATCATCCAGCAAATCCTGCGGATCATGATTAAAGCTTTCGCTGATTTCCTTCAGACGATGAATGATATTGTATGCCCTAACGTTCTCCATCTGGCAATGATCCTGGAATCTAACGACTGCCCGGTAGGCGATTGTCGGCCTAGAATCCTCCGACTGTTTCAACGCCGATAAATAAAGGTTAATATCTGTAATCATTAATTCCGGGTTTCCGTTCGGAACTTCCCCGCGAGCGATTATACCGACTTGCGCCTTAATGAAATCAACGACTCTGAAAACCAAGCCCGACAAAACGCGAAAATCGGTTTCAATATCCTCGTCAGCTCGTATGAAATGGAATAAATCTTCAATGGCATGCCCGATCTCGGCGATCTTGACATACTGCATCATCGCGGCCGATCCTTTGATCGTATGCACGTTCCTGAATATCTCGTCTATCGATTGCGGCGAGAACGCACTCTCGGCTTCGCTGTCCAGGACGACCGTCTCTATTCGTTCCAGGAGTTGAAAAGTTTCGTATATGTACATCTCTAGCAGGGGATCCGTCAAATCCCGTCTATTCATTCCTATCCCTACCTGTCGACGATCATTTAATGTGTTGATTTCACGTACGGTCGCAATCGTCAATCTCCAGCAAACAGGATACTTTCAACCGTATCGCCGTCGTATTTCGGGTTGTATTTCCAGTAATGATTTCGGAAAGGCGGCTTTGGGAAACGTTATTGATGCTGCAAAACTCTTTTCTCGTCAATTCCTTCTCGGCCAGCCGCCGGATGACCTTCCATCCGAAGTCCGTTGCTGTTTTTCTACCGGCCATTCTTACACCCCGTCGTAATTTGATTCTGTCCGTTTTTAGAGGATTAAGGTGCTATTACGCAGAATTACTACATTAATCTTAGGGATATATTTCCCTATATTTACAAGGATTCTTCCTGTCGTCACGAGCATTCGAAGGTTTCGCCCTTGCAAACGAAAACCCCTTGTTAATCCTAATTAAGCAGCCTTATTTTATTTGGGGGGGTGAACTTAGAACCTTTGGCCGATAAGGTTCTCTTTAGCGTATATGTATTCCATTTTAAATTGGAGGTAAATATATAAAATACGGAAACAATGACCTCGCAAGTAAGATTATATTCGTATATACGATTATTTACAACCTTAAATAATCGTATATACGAATGAATAGGCGTTACTAAAGAGAGCGCAGATTCGCATAGGAAGAGCAAAATCCGGAGGTAGCCATTCATGAAACCAATAAAAGATAGGCTTAGGCAGCTAAGGCAGGAGAATGGTTTAACCATGGCGGAGTTCGCGAAGAAAATCTCCGTTTCTCCCGGAAACGTAGGGGATTGGGAGAGCGAGTACCGTCCATCCATCCCCGGGGCCAAAGCTTTGATCTCGATTTCCCAAACGTTCGATGTTTCGTTGGATTGGCTCCTGCTCGGGCAGCTTCCGCCGACCGCTTCGCCCTGCGTCTGCAGAGAGCAACACGCGGAACGGCTATCCGAAAACCTTCCTCCGTCGATCTGGGAAAAAAATTCCCTCCAAATGGCAAACGATCAAGAACCGGACTTACTTCATTCTCTGGTCTCCTCCGCCTCTTTATTATGCAAGAAGGACAAGCTTATTCTCGTAGAACTGGCGGCAAGGCTTCTTCAACTGGACCGCCAGGTCGCGGCAAATTCGCATCCGCCCTCTTGAACCAAACAACGGCGCATCGTCGGCAGTGAATGCCGGCGGTGCGCCGTTGTTTGGTTTACACGATGTTTATCTCGCGTTTATTTCATCATAATTCGCGATTTCCATGAAATAGGCGATGAATTGATCCGAGTCCATCGGTCGCCCGATGAAGAATCCTTGGATTCGGTCGCACTTCAATTGCTGGAGCCTCAGAAGCTGACTCTCCGTCTCGACGCCTTCCGCCGTTACGGACAAGCCCAAGCTATGGGACATCTCGATGACGGCCTTCGCGATGGCGTCATCGTCGGAATCCTCGATCATGTTCAAGATGAAGGACGGATCGATCTTAACGATATGCACGGGCAGCTTCTTAAGCCAGAGCAGGGACGACTGGCCGATCCCGAAATCGTCGATGGCGATCTTGACGCCGATATCCAGCAGCTTTCCCAGTATCCGGATGCTATGCTCCATGTTCTGAACCGCCGTATTCTCGGTAATCTCCAAACAGAGGTTAAACGGCTCGATTCCGGTGGCAGCCAGCACGTTGCGAACGATTTCCGGGAAATCCTCCTGCTGGAATTGCACCGGAGAGATGTTGACCGAGATGACGAGCGACGGCATACCCGCGCGAATCCAACGCTTGCACTCTATGCATGCCTGCTCCAGCACCCATTGTCCGATCGGGATGATCAATCCCGTTTCTTCCGCCAGAGGGATGAACTCGCACGGCTGAACCGTTTTGCCGTCAGGGGTATTCCACCGCAGCAAAGTCTCCGCTCCGTACACTTTTCCCGTGGCGAGAGAGACTTGCGGCTGGAAATTTAACGCAAGCTCTTTCCGTTCCAGAGCGTATCTTAACCCATTCTCCATATTGAACCTTTCTACCCTCTTCGAGCTTAGGGCTGGCGCATAGATTTCGAGTCGATTGCCGCCGTTCTCTTTCGATTGGTACATGGCCAAATCGGCATATTTAATCAAGGACTCCGCATCCTCGCCCTCGGCCGGATACAAGCACGCTCCGATACTTGCGGACAAATAAAATTGTTGATCCTCCAAGACGAACGGCTTCGTCAGCAATTGAAGCATTCTAGAGGCTATGCAATCGATTTCGTCGATACCGTCGATCTTTGTAAGCAGTACGATGAACTCGTCGCCGCCCAGCCGAGCAATGATGTCCTGTTCCCCCACGCAATCCCTTAACATCTGAGCCGCGTGCTGCAAGAGGAGGTCTCCCATCTGATGGCCTAACGTGTCGTTGACGATCTTGAAGCGGTCGAGGTCGATCATCATGACCGCAAGCTGCCCACCGTCGCGTTCCCGGTCTCCCATCGCTTGCTGCAACTGATCCTTAAAACGCAGCCGGTTCGGCAATCCCGTAAGCGCGTCTTGGTATGCGAGCTGCGTGATCCTGTCTTCGTTTGCTTTCTTCTCCGAAATGTCGGTCAGCGATCCGATGATCCGGGTCGCATGCCCCAAGTCGTCCCAGATGAAATCCCCCGCAAGGAAAACCCACATGAATTGACTGTTCGCGCCGCGAATCCGGAACTCCAATTGAAGCGGTTGGTCGTTCTGGAAAGGTCTCATAAAGGCTAATCTAACCGCTTGTTGGTCTTCGGGATGGACGATCTCCATAAACGATTCCGGCGTCTCCCTATACCGCGCCTCCGCGCCTTCCAATATTTTATGAGCGCGAATGTTCCAGATGATCCTGTTCCTTTCCAAATCCCAGTCCCAAATTCCGTCGTTCGTCGTTCTCGACACGATCTCCAGCTTCTCGGCGATCGAACGGACTTGCTGAAAGAGCATTTCGCGTTCGAGAGCAACCGCCAGAATCGTAAAGCTGTGACGGGACAGATCGTTCGCGACGTAGTCGTTCATCGGATCGAGCGGGCCTACGAGCGCGACATATCCCCAATTCTGCAGATCGGATTTGACCGGATGCAGGATGACGATATCTTCCCCTCCGGGACGCGTACCCACCGGCAAATACTCGGCAGGGGGGAAATGCATCAGCGGAACTTTCATGCCCTCGGGGGGGACGGCATCTCCGTTCTTGCTGAAGGTTTGCCGGACGACTAACTGACGCTCCCCGTACTCGTCTTCCTCCCACAGAGCCAAGCAGCCCCAATGGGACGTATTCCAGTACAGATTGGAAAAATGAATTTTCTCATCCTTCGTTGCCTTGATTAGGCCATGCGTCATCTTATAATTATTAACCGTGATGTTATGAAGGGTCGTTCGCAGTTGCGACAGGCTTATCAAATAACGTTCAAAATCGGCGGCTGAGGCAAACTGGGCTCTCTCCTCGCAGCCGCAAGAAGAACGGCCGACGAATTCCGAGGGCACGAAGGCTTCGGTAATGTTCGGCTTGCGTCCCTCCAACAAATCGAATATTCTGCGGACGGCTTCTTTCGCCATTTTCTCGAACGGCTGCCGACTCGTCGTCAGTGACGGATAATTGACGGCGGCTTGATGAATATCGTCAAAGCCGACGACCGCGTAATCATGCGGTACGGAATACCCTTTGCTCTTCAAGGCATCGATGGCGCCCAGACCGTTCAGGTCCGTACCGGCCGCGATGGCGGTGAAGGAGGCTCCGACTTCGAATAACTGCTCGACGGCCTGAATGCCGCTATCTAACAGATTATTCTTCGTATGCACGATCAAGCTCTCGTCGAACGCCAATCCGCGCTCCTCCAGCGCCTCCAGGTACCCCTGATACCGTTCGTACAGATCGTACTGGCTCAAGTTGCCGATAAAGGCAATCCTCGAATGGCCGTGATCGATCAAATGGTTGACCGCGGTGCGCATGCTCGAGCGATTTGCCACCAACACCGAGCTTCCTTGCGGAAAAGGCGATTGAAATCCGATGCAGACGAACGGCTTGTCGCTCTTTCCTAGCAGTTCCAGAAAAGCGGCGCTTGCGGAAGGCAAGATCAGTATCCATGCTTCGACGAGATCAAACGCCACAGGCTCCTCCAATGCGGTTATGCCCAAATAGTCATCCGCCACTTGAATGGCGAATAACTGCGAATGTCTCTCGCGAACCGCACTGTGAATGTGGGGCAAGAGCCCCCCGTAGTACTCCCCGTCCAGATGGGGCGCGATCACTCCGATTCTGTGAACCTGAGCCATGTTACTCCCTGCCTTCTCTATGTAGGTCGAATCCATTGTGTATAATGACAAGTTTCAACGTTTTCCCTCAAATTCCTCTATACTTCTTGCAATATTCCCCAAATATATTATCGAGAGGGGATCGACACCCTTTCCCCCAAGCTCCCATAAACTGCTTCCATATCCAACCGAACGTTTAATCGGCGCAAGAAAGGCAGGACTGGTGCATTCAATGAGCTGCGTGGTGTTCCCGCATGTATCGTGGTCTCAATTCCCTTATCGGAAAATAATGCTCGATTTGAGAGCCCGCCAGCCTATTTTCTATGTAACCGATACTCTTCCCGAATGGGAATTATTACCTAATATAGTGAAGCCGGTGACAGCCGAGGCGGTCGCGCTCGAATGCCGCCGTCCCGCGCTTGCGATCGTGACTCATCCGTATTGGATCGAGAAAGCCGCTTCCTTGCATCCGGAACGTCTGCTCGCACTGATCCCCGATAACACGTTCGAAGAATACTCGGAGCTATGGAAAAGCCGTTTGGCGCATTGCGTCTTGATCGCGGATCTATTCGGCTCCGAGTCGGAATCCCTCTATCTGGAGCAAGCTTTCAAGAAGGAAGCCGTATTGCTGCTTCGCGACGCCGATCACTTGCCAAGCGAAGGACAAAGGGAGAGCATGCAGGGAAGCTCGGCGGAATTCGAAGTACTGTTACGCCAGGCCGTATCGAAGCTTCTAACGGACAACGTTTCGCCTGTTTGGGCGACGGCGTTGCAGCAGCATACGCTCGTCCAGCATTACTCGGAGATCAGGAAAGCCGTAGGACCCCATGAGACCGCGTCATTTCTGCTCGCCGTATACGAGTATCTATTAAAGCTCCCGGATGCGGCTTCTCATTTGCTGGAATCGTTCCTCCATGCGCAGCAGAGCGGGCGGGAGGACTGCATTCGCACCCATTATCGTTTTCTCTCCGCCATTCATGCGCAGAACGACGAACTGCGAGAGGCTATCGATGCCTATGGCGTAACTGCCCTATCGGCCGACGACAGGCTTCGTTACGAGCGAATTTGCGAATATGCGGAGAATGGCAGGGCGGATTTAGCGGCCGCTTGGCTGCTGCGGGAAAACGACGACTTGGTCGGCGCGCTCGCGCGGCTGCATGGCGCGTACGATTCCGAAGCAACGGATCTTAAATATCGATGGTTGGTAGAGAGCAGCCGATGGGAAGAAGCGTTAGCACTTTCGGGGGCGGCCGGAATTTCCGGTAAGGCGGAAAAACGCGGACACCCGGGCATTCGGGACGAACGTTTGTTGAACGGTTACGCTCGCAAGCTGAGAGGAGATCGCCACGAAGCGATTCGTTTCTTCCTCGAGGCGGCGGAGCTCGACCAGGACGCCATTGGACTTATCGCGCGGATCAAATCGGAAGACGCGGCGATTGCGCGGCTGAGGCGAAATATGCTGGAGACGGGAGAAAGCGAGGGGCTGACGGTTGTTAACGGAGATGATGGGTAGTCGTTCCGCGACCGATTTAAAAGCGGGCAGCGAATCGAGCGAGGCGGCAGTTGCGCGAGCGACGATTCGACGGGTACGCAGGCGTTCAGGAAATAAGTTGACCGCTATGCTGCAAGTGCGCAACGAGCGCGGTAAATACTTAACTCAAGTGTTGGAGCAGTTAAGCGGCTTCGTCGACGAGCTCGTTATCGTTGACGATGCCAGCGAAGACGACACGGTTGCCCTCTGCCGTAAGTTTCCCAAGGTCGCCAGGCTCGTCGAGTTGCCTCGGCCGTTGTTCGGAGAGGAATGGAAACTCCGCTCGCTGCTGTGGCAAGTCGCCTCCACCACGGAGCCGGACTGGCTGCTGTCCGTCGACGCGGACGAATTGTACGAAGACCGGGCGATCTCCGCAATGAGGCCGCTTATCGATCAAGACCAATACGACTGGGTATCCTTCCGGTTCCACGATTTCTGGAACGGACTGACCCACTATCGGGACGACGAGCATTGGAACATTCACCGCCGCCAGACGATGACGCTCGTCCGCTATTTGCCGGGTTTCCCCTGTCTATATCCCCAATGGGACCATCATGTGCCCAGACTGCCGCTCGCTTACGCGGCGCTTCCCGGACGACTAACAGATTTCCGGGTTAAGCATCTCGGTTGGGCGGGGGACTGGGAATCCAAGCTAGCGAAATATCATCGCTACAAAGCGCTCGATCCGGAAGGAAAATGGGGCAGCCTCGCCCAATACGAATCGATCCTCGACTTGAACCCGAAGCTTACGGAATGGACGGAGGCAACGTAAATGGGTACGGTCAGCTTGTTAACGCACAGCTTCTTGGATGGCTATAACCGCGACTACGGCCGAATATTCGGCGGCGGGTTGGAAAGGTATATTGCCGATCTGTGCGAAGTGATCCGGGAACTGGGCGAACAACCGGAAGTCCATCAGCTCTCCTACTTCGAACCGTTCGAGACCCAGTGGAACGGAATCTCCGTATTCGGATACCCTTACGATTTCAACGACGTGCCCGAAGCGTTCGCCAAGATGGCGGAACGGGCTTCCGGACGCCTCATCTATGCCAGCTGCATATGGCACCCGATCCGCTACCGCGAAGGAAGCTTGGGGATATGCCATGGCATCAACTGGGACTCTAGCTTGTATCCCCTCAAAGTAAAAGCCGGCGTCGCCGGCGCTATTCAGAATGCCCTCGATCAGCTCTCCGGCATCGTGTCGGTCGACTCCCATTTCCAGACTTATTGCCGATCGGCATGCCGATTCGAACGCCCGAATCAAATCACCGTCATTCCCAACAGCGTCGACACCGCAGCGTTCGTTCCCAAACCGATAACGGATAGAGGGCCTCGGCCTTTAAGAGTTCTGTATCCCCGCAGGCTCAGCATAGAGCGCGGCATCGTACCGATGATGCGGGTGACGGACTTGCTGTTGGATCGTTATTCGGAAAATATCGAAATCGAATTCGCCGGAGAACTTGTGCGGGGAAGCTCTATCGGCGATTCATTCGAAGTATGGTTAGACGCTCACCCGGGACGCAAGTCGATCTCCCACCGGACCTACGACTTCGAGACGATCCGCGAAGCTTACGGCAACGCCGATATCGCCGTCATTCCGACGGTGTTCTCGGAAGGCACGTCATATGCCTGTTTGGAAGCGATGAGCTGCGGCCTTCCGATTGTCGCCACGAACGTAGGCGGGTTAAACGACCTGATTATCGACGGCCATAACGGCCTGCTCGTCCCTCCGGCAACGAACGCGATCTACCAGGCGATAGAAAGTCTTATCGGCGACGAAGCGTTAAGGGAGCGCCTGGGCAACAATGCCCGCCGAACGGCGCTCGCTTTCGACAAGCAGTTATGGAAAGCGCGCTGGAAGCGGGTGCTCGCGGATTATTTGGGTTAACTCGTACGCTCGCGACTAGTCTTCCACTATCATCGCCTTCAAGCGATGCTGAGAGGGAGCATAACCCGAGTTCATCGTCAGAGACCGACGGTAGGCTTCGATCGCCTCTTCCCGTTGACCAAGACGCTCATAAATTCGTCCGATCATATGCAGGGTGCGATACGTCCCCGAACCCGAGCAAGAGGAATACCGCTCCGAGCGGTCGCCCGCCTCTCTCGCCCGAGAGAGCAGGACGAGCGCCCCCTGCTCCTCCCCCTCGTCCACGGCCAGCATCGCTCGCAGCTCCAACAAGTCCGGGTAGTCGGGATAATCCCTCAACGCATCGTCGGCCAACAATACGGCGTCGCGTCTCCTCCCCGTCTCCCGGAATGCGAACGCGATTTTCAGCCTCAGATCGGACAAGTATCCCGCGTCCTTCGGAACGAACGGAAGCGATCGGGCATAGCACTCCAAAGCTTGCTCGTAAGCTCCTTCCTGATAGTGCTCCGTTCCGAGCGCATAGAGCCAATAAGGATCGTTCGGAAACCTGCGCAACACCGTATCCAGAATAGCCCGGTTACGCTCGCCTTTCCGCTTTTCGGCGATAACCCGGTCCAAGTAACCGTAATGATCGATTCGCGCCGCGACGCCCAAGTCCGCGATACCCGACCCGGATAATCTCGAGATCGACGACGCGACTTCCTCGTGAAGCGGCCCGGAGAATCGGATACGCGGATCATTGCGGAATAGACGGCAGACGGAGTCCGTAACGTATTCCTCTCCCGTGCCGACGAAGCTGACCATTCGAATGTTATAACCGAATACGCCGTCCCTTCTCGCCCTGCTCAGCAGCGTAAGGAAATCTTCCTCCTTAGGCGCCTCCTCCCCGCGTACAAGCTCCTCGTCCGCGTCCAACACGAGAATCCAGGGTTGGGCGGCAAGGGCTAACGCGATGTTCCTCGCGTAGGCGAAGTCGCCCCTCCACGGCATCGAGACGACCGTCGCCCCGAAGGAGCGAGCGATTTCCCGAGTCCGGTCGCTCGACCCGGTATCCACCACGATGATCTCGGTCACGACATCCGCCACGGATGACAGGCAACGGCCGATCACCGCCTCCTCGTCCCTCGCAATCATGCAAAGAGATATTCCGCTCTCCCCCGTAAATCCATTTACGTTCGCCATTCGCCGCACCTCTCTTTTCCCGCTGGCGCTACATTCCATCCTCGTGCGGAAGCCGCAGTCTCGCTGCGGTGAGCGCCTCTTTATGCCGCTTCCCGAAATCGGAGGACGTCAATAAAGCCAAGTGCCGGTCGGCGATCGCCGACAAACCGTGAACGAGCGCATCTGCTCCGGCCGGCGTAGCTTCGGGGGATTCCAATGTCCTTTGCCATAAATGAAGCACGTGCAAGCCTTCCTGCCGCTTCCCGCAGGAATAACTCCCTTCCAACAACCGTTGAAGCTGCGGCCATACTCCGCCCGAAAGCTCGTCGCCCGTTAATTTGATCGGCTGCTCCGAGCCTTGCGACGAGCTCGCCAAAGCAATCGTAATGCGGTCGCTCCAAGGCTCCTTGACGTCGCCGTCCAGCCAGCGGAGGTGCTCCGCGATTGCCGCCGATGCCAGGGCCGAATCCCTCGCGCCCTGCCCTTTACGACCTGAAGACCTTAAGCCCCGGCGAGCGGCATCCAATCGTCCGCGCTGCAGCTCAGCTTCGGCTTCCGCCAATAGCCGAAAGCCCTCGGGAAGCTTGCGTCCTTGCTTCTCTTGCAGGATTGCGGCCGCAGCCCGCCCGCATCGGCACTGCAGGAGGATCGCCACGACTTTCGCCCATGCCTCGGGCGATGCCAGACGGAAGCTCGTCTTCAGCCATTGGGGAATCTCCTTTTCCCTACCCGCGACTCGAAGCAACCGGAACATCCGGTAGAGCGGCGGCGTTAAGCTTGAACGGTAGCCCAACGCCTTCTTGTACGCTAGCAGCGCCTCCTCGTAATGCCCGTATTCCTCCAAAAGCTCTCCGAGCAGATAGGCGGTTTGATAAGTGCCTATCCCCTCCTCCGTATGGTAGATCGGCTGGGGAACGCCCTGCTTCATCGCTTCGATTAAAGTGCCGATCGCTTCTGCTTGTCGCCCGAGCGCGCGTTCGCATAACGCTTTATACTGCAGCAAATCCGTATAACCGGGATAGAGGCGGATCGCTCCCGCGGTTTGAACGTACGCCTCTTCCCATCTGCCTAGAGCTTGTTTGCACCGAATCTCGTACTTGCTTAGCAAATGCGCATAGCTGGTCCGCTCCGGATCGACGAGTCGGGATGCCCGGGCGAAATGTTCGAGCGCCTCTTCCGGTCGACCCGACCTTAAATATTCGACCCCTAAGTTATACCGGTAGAACGCATGGTCAGGCTCCGCTTGCAAAGCCGCTTCCAGCAAGTCCATGTTTCTTCGCACTTTATCCTTGGCTTCGATGTATTCCCTCTGATAGCCGTAATGATGAATGACGAGCTCCGTCAGGTGAAAACTCGCCCCCGGCCGGCTTTCCAGGATGGAAGCCGCGATCTGCTCGTGAATTCGGCCTTGGAAGCGATACTCCGGCCGGTTGCGGAACAAACGCAGTATCGGATTCACCGTCGCTCCCTGTTCCCCGTTGCCGACATAGTTCCGGACTTGGAGAAAGAAGCCCTCGTAATCGTCCCTTGTCGCGAGTTGCCGCAATTGAGCATGCTGGGACGACTCCAACGCCTCGTCTCCGTCAAGGAAAAGAATCCATCTCCCTTGGGCGAGGCATACCCCCGCGTTGCGCGCCGCGGCGAAATCCCCCTTCCATTGTTCGCGCACGACGACAGCTCCATAACGCTTCGCGATCTCCGCCGAATCGTCCGTCGATCCCGTATCGACGACGATCGTCTCATCCACGGCGCCCTGAACGCTCGACAAGCATCTCGCGAGCGTAGCTCCCTCGTCCTTAACGATCATGCATAGGGAGATCAACAGCGGTTCACCCATCGGAATTGCTCCTTTCCGCGCCGTTCCAAGGCGTTCTCCAAGGCAGTCCCGCCAATAAACGCAAGCTTTCCTCAAGCCTGCCTCGTTCGCGGCTCAGCCGAGGATGGCCTGGGTTGCGACGCAATCCCTCGTCCGCAACCGAAACGGCCATCCGCAAGTAGCATTCCGTTACGCCAAGGCGGGCCGGCATCATCTCCGGCCAGCTCGCCAGAGCTTCTTCGAACACTGCCGCCGCGGTAGAATAGTGGCCCTTACCAAAGAGCGTCTCCCCTAGAAGAAGGTAGCCTCCCTCATCCAACTCTCCTCTTTGCATCAATCGTAGCAAACGATCCGCGCCGCGAAGCGAATATCCGCGCCTGAACAATCTTTTGGCGAATGACAGCTCGCTCTCGCCCGACATCTCCGCAAGAATCCATGCGAGATCCGGCAGCCGGAGCGTTAAGGCCCGGTCGCTCAGTCTGAAGGCCAGTTCTCTTACTTCTCCTCCTCCGTTAACCTCTCCCTCCTTCTCTCGTCTCCTTACGAGTGCGGACAGCTTACGCGCAGCCTCCCGATCCGTCTCTGGAATCGCGGACAATAGCCAATCCGGCCCCTCTTCCGTATGCCCGTTCCAGATGCCTAGCAACGCAATCTCGACCATGTTCCGGCCGACGCTCTCGCCCTGTTTTTTGCCCTCCCTCTCCGCCAATGCTTGGCGAACCTCCATTGCGGCCTCTTCGTGCCTGCCCAGCACAGCTAAGCAGAAGCACGCAAGTTCCCGGTCGAAAGACGTGTTCATTGTCCGTACTAGCTCTAGCGCCTCCTCATATCCCCCCGCGTCCGCCAACGCTAACGCCGCCTCGCGCTTTGCTCCATCCGTCAAGCTAGAGAGTTTTACCGTCGCCTCGATGCGGTCGCGAACTTCCCCGTAAGACATGCCAAGCTCTCGCATCGCTTCCACCCATCCCTGCCATGCCGGTCGATAAGACGGTGCGGCAACGATTGCCGCCGAATAGAGCCTGTCCGCCTTCGCCGCTTCGCCTCGCATTCTCGCCACGTCGCCCAGCGCCGTCCAGGGCCGGTAAGAGCCGGCCCCCGCCAAACAAATATAAGCTTCCATCCGTTCCGGCCTGCAGCTTGCCGCCGCTTCGTACGCCCGGGACGCTTCAGGTAAACGCCCTTGGGCTTGCAGGGCTTTTCCCTGCAACAAAGCCAGATCCGGATAGTCCGGATACTTCTTCGACTCGGATGCCAGCAGATCGACGGCCTTATCGCCTTCATCTAAGTTCAAAGCCGTCTCAGCGTAATCCCTGACTAGCGTCGGCCGATAAGGCGCGTTTGGATCGGCGAGATTCAGCGCTTTCTCGAACAAGCGCAGAGCCCGTGCCCGTTCGCCTGATTGCACGTACGCAACGGCGAGATTGTAAGCGACAAACGAATCTTCGGGCGAGTCCGCCGCCTCCCGCTCCAACAATCGCTTATTGCGCTCGGCCGTCCCTTTTCTCGCCATCTCTTCCGGCATATATCCGTAATGGAGCAACCTCAGCTCGCTCAGCCCCTCTTCGGGAGCCGCTATAGCTTCCTCAAGATCGCCCGCCATTTCGATCCTCGCAAGCTGCTCATGCACGCGTCCTTCATACCGGTATTTCCCCGCGCGAAACAACCGAACCGCCCGGCTCAACACGGCTTCTTCCGGCCTCGGGCCTAACCGATGCTCCATCCTGACGGAATAGCGATCCGCCGTCGCGCCCGCCAATTCCGCATGCAGCCCTTCTCCGCCCTCGGCCAATTCCTCGTCCGCGTCGAGCACGAGCACCCAATCGGTGTCCGCGCGTTTCAACCCCTCGTTTCTCGCCCCGGAGAAATCATTCTCCCACACGTGAGAAACGACCACCGCTCCATAAGCTCGCGCGATTTCTTGCGTGCGGTCGGACGACCCCGTATCGACCAGCACGATCTGGCTTGCCCATTCGCTGACGCTGTCCAAGCATCTCGGCAGACGTCCCGCTTCGTCCTTCGCGATCAGATGAACGCCGATCGTAATTGAACCTTCGGCCATCGCCCACTCCCCCCGCGCATAACAAAAATACATGAAGCCCTCGGAGGACTTCATGTATCGATATGTGACGCGATGGAATTAGGTGAAGCTTATTCGACGACGGCCGGCTTCTGCGCGTAAATTTTTCTGAACTTGTAGTAGGAGACAAGTCTCCATGGCAGGATGTACCCGTAGGCCACGATCATGAACAACGCCGACATCTGCTCTTGGCTAAGCCCTTCAATGTAACTGCGAAGAGCGAAGCGCACGATCAACACGCCCAAGAAAGAAGCGATGAAGCCCATATTTTTGACCGCGTAGATTTGTTGGTCTTCCCTGCGTTCGTAATTCGTCGTCCAGATCAACGGCAAGCTGAGCACGATTCCCACTCCCAAAGCGGCTAACCACTCCCACGCCTCGAGATACGCTTTCGGGTTCAAAATCAAGGCAAGCGACGGAAGGATGAAAAGCAAAGGAATAAGCAACCGCAAGCCACTGCCGCGGATCGGCCGGAACATCGCTCGGCTTCTGCGCCAAATGACGAGAGCGGCGATCAAAAGAATAGTCGCGTAAAAGGATGGATTCATGGTTCACCTCTTCATTTATTGTGCAATGCTCATCAAGAAAGCTCCTCGGTATCGATTTCCCGTTCGAACCGCTCGCCGGACATCGATTTTAGCAATATTAGCAGTATACCTGATTCTCGCAACAAAAAAGAAGCCCCCGAGGAGGCTTCCGGCAAATGAATTTATGTTCCTTGGGAGTTGAAAATAACGTCGATCGTCGTTGAGTTCCCCGCGGCGCTGGACCGATAGGATAGCCTTGTGTATTTAAGAAACCGTTGCGGGACAAGAACGTCCACGGATCCGACCGCAATCCCGGTTACCGTATCCACGTCGTCGAACCAGTTCGTTCCGTTGGCGCTGATCTCGACCCGCGCATCCACTTTATTCGTACCCGGCCCTTTGTTATATACGAAGAACGAGTAAGTGCCGAGCACGCTAGTCGTAATCGCCGTAACCGCGCTAAACGCATCCGCCGTCACGACGCTTAAATTCTGGCTTTCTTGAAAGCTCTTCTGCGAGATGGAGGTGACGCTGCTCAGAGTACCTGCCGTAATCGTTGCTCCCAGCACGCTCGTGATCGTACCGTTCAACAGGTTGTTTACCGCGCTTAACGTTCCCGCAGTGATCGTTGCTCCCAGCACGCTCGTAATCGTACCGTTGAGCAGGTTGTTCACCGCGCTTAGCGTTCCCGCAGTAATCGTTGCACCTAGCACACTAGTGATTGTTCCGTTCAGCAAGTTCGTTAGCGTACCAGCAGTAATCGTCGCTCCAAGCACGCTCGTGATCGTACCGTTCAGCAAGTTGTTCACCGCGCTTAACGTTCCCGCCGTAATCGTCGCCCCCAGCACGCTCGTGATCGTACCGTTCAACAGGTTGTTCACCGCGCTCAGCGTTCCAGCAGTGATTGTCGCCCCCAGCACGCTCGTGATCGTACCGTTCAGCAGGTTGTTCACCGCGCTTAACGTTCCCGCAGTGATCGTCGCTCCAAGCACGCTCGTGATCGTACCGTTCAGCAGGTTCGTCAACGTACCTCCCGTAATCGTCGCCGCGGTGACGTCGACATTGCCGATCGTACCGTCCATGATGACGCTAAGCAAATACCCGTTCGTATCCGTTGCGACCGCATGATTTACCCCCGTCGCGTCTTGTCCGAAAATTAACGTACGCAAATGATCCGGGTTCGTATTAAACACCGTAAAGTTAGGCAACCGTCATCCCCCTCATCTCGGCCCATCTTGGACCGCGCATTCTTTTCCTCAACCGACCGCTTGCGCTTGGAAATAGACGTCCACGAGAGATGTCTGGCCCGGCTCGACCGTACGCACCGAAATTCTTGCGAATCGCAGAAAGCGCATCGGAACAAGCGCGAGCGTCTCACCCCCCTGAACGGTTTCTTCTGTATCGCTAGCATAATGCGCGTTGTCCGGACTAATCTCGATGTGCGCAACGACCGCCTTGTCGCCCCGATTAACGATTCCGAAAGAATAAACCGATTTCCGGGAAACGTCCACGGGCGGCAAATGCTGCGCCTCGCCGTTCACTTCGATAGCCAGCGCTCTTCTCTGAGTAAAAACAAGGCATGGAGTGGGACACCTACGCGACCTACGGGACCTACACGACCTACGCGTCCTCCGTATCCGGCATCTATTCGACTTCCGTCGCCGATGAGTCGGCTTCCTCCGCTTAGGACGCGGGCATGCGGTCTTCTGTCCCACTGTAACACCCCCTGATCTCCCTTAACTTATGAAGCGCACGTCCCTTACGCAACGGCACTTGCCTTTTCGCGCCGTCTAGGATATTGGCACAACCTTGCGGAACCTTCCCGGACATACACTATAAGGGCGACAATTAGGGAGAAGGGGGCTTGCCAATGACCAACTACACGATATTCAACAAATCCAACAGTCCCTTATATACGCAATCCGTCAATACGTATTTAGCTCCGGCCATCGAGAATACGCCGGGCGGCGACGCGGCCAAATCCGGCTCCCTCTACATTCTCTCGACCGGCAGCGTTAGCGTGGGGGCGGGAAACAGCTTGCTCCTGCAAATCGCGAATCCGTCCGGCAGCGGCAAGACGATCTACATTTCCAACCTAATGGGCGGGGTTACGGCAGCCGGGACGGTCGCCATCCTTAAGAACGGCACGATTACGGGCGGCACGACGCCTACGCCCTTCAACGCGAACTTCGCCAGCGTCAGCACGAGCGTGACGACGACGAAACAAAATACCGGAACCTTAGGCGGCACGCCGACGAGCTTTGTGAACGTACAGGTTACCGCCGGAATGTACTTGCTAGATTTCGGCGGCGGAATCGTCGTTCCGGCCAATCAGACCTTATCCATCGCGGTCGGTACGGGAGCGTTAACCGCATCCGCCAACCTGACATGGTGGGAGTATTGAGAGGGGGTTCTGCCCATGCCTAACGATTTCGTATTCGATTCAAGCGTACAACCCGTCTATACGCAGATGACGAACACCTACCAGACGCCCGGTACGATCGCGCCTCCGGACGCGGGGGCGGCGATCGCCGGCAGCCAATATAACGCGACGGCCACAACCTCCGCCACGCTTGGAATTCTGGGAGGAAGCGTCATCGTCACGCTTCAGATCGCGAATCCGTCCGGCAGCGGCAAAACGTTGTACGTCTCGCAGATTTCGGGCGGAACCGGAATTTTGCTGAGCTTGCTTTCTTCGTTTAGTTCGACTTTGACTCTGATCAAGGGCGGCACCTTATCCTCGCCTTCAACGGTAACTCCCGTGAACGGCAACTTCGCCAGCGCCAATACGAGCGCGATGACCGCACGTTCGTCGGCTTCCGCCCCCACGGGAGGCACGACGTTCCTCACTTTGCCGCTCGTAGCCGGTCAATTCGATATGGAACAGACGGGGCGGCTCGTCGTGCCTCCGAATCAAACTTTGACCGTATCGCTAAGCGCCGCTCTCAGCGTAGCCGGAACGCTTAGCACGAACCTGAATATCACTTGGTGGGAAGGATAATCCGCGAGTCGCCTTGCGCTGCGGAAGTACCGTTCGTTATGATTGAGAAAACGATAACGAACGGGAAGGCGTGATCATCGAATGAAAATCATCGTAGTCGGAGCTGGAGCCATTGGCGGGTACGTCGCCGCCCGGATGCTGGAAGCGGGTTTAGACGTAACATTGCTGGTCCGAGCAGGAAGAAAGCGACAACTGGAGTCGGACGGGCTCATCGTAAGCAGTCCTTTAGGCGATTACTCGGGACAACCTCCGATGCTTGTCGGCGGGGAAGCCGGAGGGCCGTTCGATCTCGCGATCATCGCCACTAAAGCTTACGGATTGCCCGAGATCGCGGAACAGCTCCGTCCTTATCTTCACGAACGAACGGCGATTCTGCCGTTCCTGAACGGAATGAAGCATATGGAGCAGCTCGCGCAGGCGTTTCCTGGACAACCGTTGCTCGGAGGAGTCGCCCGCATCGAGATCACGTTGGACGACAGAGGGACCATCCGGCACCTAAATCCTTATCACGCTTATTCCTTCGGCAAGTTCGGCCCGATCGAGGATGATGAATACGCAATAATCCGGAATGTATTATCGACTGTACAGCTCTTCAAGGAAAATGCCGATATCGAGATGGATCTGTGGGAGAAGTACGCCTTCATTAATGTTTTGTCTGGATTAACGACGCTATTCCAAGCGCCTGTCGGCGACATTCTGGACACGACATCGGGGATGGATGCTTTCCGTCGCCTTTTCGCCGAGACGAACGAGGTGATCGCTCGCGCCGGAGGTCGGCTCTCGGAAGGAATCGCGGACAAGCAGCTTAGGGTCATCGGCGGTTTATCCGCCAAGAGCAAGTCCTCCATGCTTCGGGACATGGAAAACGGACTCCCGACGGAGTCCGCTCATATTCAAGGTTATCTCGTGGAACTCGCACGCCGCCATGAGTGCGAGACTCCGGTACTGGACATTATTCATCAGCGGCTGGAGATTTATGAGAAGCGGCGTTTGGCTGCGATTGAAGGTCTACGGGAATAACCGCGTCCCGGAGCAGATCGTCCAACTCCCCCATATAGCGCGCAGTCGTTTCGTCGCTCCATGCCAATCGTTCCTTCATCAGCGAGACGACGTTTTCCTTGTAAGCACGCACGAGCGGGATGTCGAACATCATCGCCCCCGAGCGCCGAACGAAGAAATCCGCGGGTTTGACCGCCATTTCTTCTTCGACCGCATATAAGACCCTTAGATAGAGCTCGTATGGAAGCCCGTACCGACGGGCTTCTTCTTGGTGGCCGGGGTTCTTCGCGAATACCTTATCCGCGTTGGAGCCGTAGAACCGCGCGAGCCTGAGGCTTGCATCCGGCGTAAGCCCGATTGCTTCTCCCTGGCGGGCTCTCTCCGCCGCATAGGATTCGAAACGGTCCGAGCCTCCGACATCTCCACCGGAGATCGGGATATGCTTCGTGCGGCAAGGATTCACCCGCATTCCGCTTGCTCCCAGTCTTTTCGCCACGAGGTTGACGGTCAGCTCCGACATCTTGCGGTATCCGGTCAGCTTGCCTCCCGCGATCGTGATCAACCCGGAGGCCGACTCCCAGATTTCGTCCTTGCGCGAGATTTCCGAAGGATTCTTTCCTTCCTCGTAAATGAGCGGCCGCACTCCCGCCCAGCTAGACTCGACGTCGGCTTCGGTGACGCGCAGTTCCGGGAATAGGAGATTGATAGCCGCCAACAAATAAGTTCTATCCTCCGAGGTCATGACCGGGTGCTCTTTGTTTCCATCAAAGAACGTGTCGGTCGTGCCTACGTACGTCTTGCCGTCGCGAGGAACGGCGAAGATCATCCGCTTGTCTTCCGTATCGAAGTAAACCGCTTGACGGAGGGGGAACCTGCTCTGATCGATGACGAGATGAACGCCTTTCGTAAGGCGCAGTTTCTTGCCGTTATTCGACCGGTCGAGCTCGCGAAGCGTGTCGACCCAAGGTCCCGTCGCGTTAACGACCGTATTGGCGCGAATCTCTCCCGACGCCCCGGTTAACTGATCCGTGATCCGGGCTCCGTTTACTTGGCCGTCCTTGTACAGCAACAAATCGACTTTGACGTAATTGAGCGCGGTCGCTCCGAGTTCCACGGCCCGTTTGAGCACTTCGATCGTCAGCCGGGCGTCGTCCGTCCGATATTCCACGTAATACCCGCCTCCGAGCAAGCCCTCTTTACGAAGCAAAGGCTCTTTCTCCAGCGTGCGTCGAACGTTCAGCATTTCCCTTCTCTCGGCGCGCTTCACGCCGGCCAAGAAATCGTATACGCGAAGACCGATCGAAGTCGAGAAAGAACCGAAGGTACCTCCCTTGTAGATCGGCAACAGCATCCATTCCGGGGTAGTCACGTGAGGTCCGTTCTCGTAGACGATGGCGCGTTCTTTGCCTACTTCGGCGACCATCTTTACCTCGAACTGCTTGAGGTAACGCAGTCCCCCATGGACGAGCTTCGTCGAACGGCTGGAAGTGCCCGCCGCGAAATCCTGCATCTCCACGATCGCCGTGCGCAGTCCCCGGCTTGCGGCATCCAGCGCGATGCCCGCGCCCGTGATTCCGCCGCCGATGACCAATACGTCGAACGTTTCGTCTTGCAGTCTTCCGAATATATCCGCTCTGTTGTTGCCGGAACAAGATTGAGACTTCATCGTTCATCTCTCGCTTTCTATCTTCGTCATCGTTTTCCGTCATGCTGTCATTTGAAAGCCATGGCCGCCTTAACCGCTTTCTGCCAGCCCCCGTACAAACGCCCTCGCTCGCCCTCGTCCATCCCCGGTACGAAGGAACGATCCATGCTCCACTGCCGCGAGATCATTTCCGCGCTTTCCCAGAAGCCCACCGCAAGCCCTGCCAGATATGCCGCGCCAAGCGCCGTCGTCTCGTTCACGACCGGGCGTTCGACCGGAACGCCCAGAATGTCGCTCTGGAACCGCATGAGAAAATCGTTCCTCACGGCTCCTCCGTCCACTCGCAGCGTTTTCAAGGAAATGCCCGAATCCGCCTCCATCGCGGTTAGAACATCTTTCGTCTGATAGGCTAGCGACTCCAGCGTCGCGCGAACGAAATGCTCCTTCTTCGTGCCGCGGGTCAAGCCGAACACCGCTCCTCGAACGTCGCTGTCCCAGTAAGGCGTCCCGAGTCCCACGAACGCCGGAACGACGTACACGCCCTCCGTGGACGCTACCCTTTCCGCGTAACGTTCGCTTTCTTTCGCATCGGAGAACATCCGTAAGCCGTCGCGAAGCCATTGGATCGCCGAGCCCGCGACGAAGATGCTGCCCTCCAGCGCATACTCCACTTTGCTTCCGATGCCCCAAGCGATTGTCGTAAGCAAACCATGCTCGGATGCGACCGCTTGATCGCCCGTGTTCATCAGCATGAAGCAGCCCGTGCCGTAAGTATTTTTGGCCATCCCTTTCTCGAAGCAAGCTTGCCCGAACAACGCCGCCTGCTGGTCGCCCGCAATGCCCGCTATCGGAATCTCGCACCCGAAAAAATGCTGCGTATCCGTATGCCCATATACTTCCGAAGAAGATTTCACCTCCGGAAGCATCGATTCCGGTATGTCGAGAATACCAAGCAATTCCTTATCCCATCTCAGTTCGTGGATGTTGTACATCAACGTTCGAGAGGCATTCGTATAGTCGGTTACGTGAACCTTACGTCCCGTAAGCCGCCAGATGAGCCAAGTGTCGATCGTGCCGAACATGAGCTTTCCTTGCTCCGCCTTTTCCTTGGCCCCTTCGACTTCGTCCAAGATCCACTTTACCTTCGTCCCCGAGAAATACGCATCGATGATGAGGCCCGTCTTGCGCTTGAACTTCTCCTCGTGCCCCTCGTTCTTCAGACGCTCGCAAATGTCGGACGTCTGCCTCGATTGCCACACGATCGCGTTATAGACGGGCATTCCCGTCTCGCGGTCCCACACGACGGCCGTTTCCCGCTGGTTCGTGATCCCGATGCCGGCGATCTGCTCGGGCTTGATTCCGGTCTCCGACAGCACGGTAGCGATGACCGCAAGCACCGACCCCCAGATTTCGTTCGGATGATGTTCCACCCACCCCGGATTCGGAAAATATTGCTTGAACTCTTGCTGGGCCATGCGCACGATACGGCCCGCGGAATCGAAGAGAATCGCTCGCGAACTGGTCGTGCCCTGATCCAACGCCATCATATATCGATCCATGAGAACGCCTCCTAACCTTGTTTAACCGATTTTCCCGGGGGATGACCCCACATGCCCGTCTTGCTGGTCGATACCGCGATCGCTCCCGCCCCGAACAGGACGGGCAGATCTTCCAAACCGTCGATGAAGCCGCCGAGAATAATATCCACTCCCGTTTCCTTGGCGATCTTGCCGATCTGCGGATGGGAATAGCTGGGGAGAATCTCGATGTAGTCCGGTTTAATATGGGCCGCCGAATTAATAATCGTCTTGACCGAGTGGGAATCGATGAGGAAGCCGCGCTGGATCGCCATCAAGCCATGCTTCTTCGCGTGAATAAGACTGGAAGTACGCGTGCTGATCACGCCGTCGACCTTAATCGCTTTCGCCAGGTAATGAACCGATGCCTCGTCTTCCTTAATGCCCCGCACCATGTCCAGATGCAAGAAAATGCGCTTGCCCGCGCGCTTGGCGCTGGAGACGATGCTCTCAAGCTGGATGAGCTCTCCTTCCAACAAGAAGATCACTTCCTGCGGGCAAGCAAGCGCCTGCTCGAACTCCTTCATGCTGCGCACCGCCGGTATGACCGAATGCTCGCGCAATAATCCCATTAGCCTCACCCTTATCTCGATTCATGTTCTATGCACTCGTATCCATCATAGAACATATTCCCCAAACCCCAAAACTTCCCTTCCGGCAGGAGCGGAACAACAAAAAAACAGCCGCAGATTAGGGCGCGCTCCATCGGAGGCGGCCCCAAATCCAACAGCTGTTCTCATCTTCTCACAGCGAACGTATTTACTTGTTGGCTCCATTATAAAGCATATCCGGAGTTTGTAAACCCATGGGCCGAGATTTTACTTTCCTTATTCGGGCATCCATCCGAGATCGTCGAGCATGATCTTGCCCGGTCCCTCGTTGAAATAAAACGTCACCTCGGCCCATTCGGAAGGATCGAACGCGGGGTTCTCCGCGGCGAATCTTTCGAGCGGCAACTCGTAGGTCTGGTACACGGGTTCCTCGATATCCTTGAACTTTCCTTCGGACAATACCGATTCCATACCCGGCAACCACGTGAATTTCGTCGCGACCTGAGGCTCCGTCTCCATGAACCGGCTTAGCGGCAATCTTGCGGCGTTTCCTGCTTCGTCGGCCACTTCGACGTCGATCGAGAGGCCAGCTTCCATCCGTTCCTCCAGCTTCGCGGCCTCATCCGGCGTTAACTCGTCTCCGAAAGGCTCTTCATCGGCTAAATCCCGTTCCATATTCGCCAAGGAGAACATCAAGATCGGAATATCCTCCAACTCGCCGATGGCCTCGGGACGAAGATGGACCGTATAAGAGCCTTTTTCTTTCCATTCCAGCTCTAACCCAGTATCGCCTTTGCCTTCTCCTTGTCGATCCCGGGCATCCGTATGCCGCCAATCCGTTAACGCCGTCGCTTCCGCCGTAACCCCTTCGGATAAGCGGATTCGATCCTGCCCGCTGAAATCGGCGATGCGACGGAAGCCGCCGCTCTCGAACTGATTGAAGTATCTGGTTGCGGGGAGAAAGCTTAAGCCTGCCCGATAGTCGCGGAACAAAGAATCGTAGCTCTCGTCGTCTTGCAAAGTCGCTTCCAAGAATGCGGCGACGTACGTTTTCGCAACTTGGCGTTGATCTTCGGGCTCCAGCAGCTCTTTCGGGCGGATGAACAGCGATGCCGGCAGAGCATTATCCGATTCCCCCCACTCCGTATTAAATTGGCTGTGGTTCGCGTCTTCGATATATAACGACGCCTTAAAAGCTTGCGTATTGCGCACGAACGACACGCGCCCGTATTGCCGATCGCCGTAGAAGTTCACCAGATCGGCATCCTTGGCTCCCTGCAACGTGAGGTAAGAAACGTCCTGCAATTCCGACCATTGGCCATCTATCGCCGTATCCGTCGGAGCCAGACCGATAACCGACCGTACCGTATAACTTGCCTGGTCGGGCAAACCCCTATCATTCGGGAACCACCGCTCCCGGTCCGTCGCCATCGCGGCCGCCTGCCCTCCGCGGGAATGTCCGAGCAACGCGACATTCCCGAAGTCGATGCGACCGTAGAAGGGCGATTGCCGGTCGGCGTTGAATAGCTGCAGCTGTCCGATGTGCTTGAGCAGTAACCAGGCGCGTAGCTTCATGTCTTGATCGGGAATTCCGGACCACACCGAATAGTTCAGGAAATTCTCGTCTACCGAGATCGCGATAATACCTTTGCTGGCCAACAATTCGCCCAAATAACCGTAGCCGTCGTCCGAGAATTGCTCCATCAGGTGATTGCCGTGTACCATAAGCACGACCGGAAACGGACCTTCTCCATCCGGCATCCATACTCGCCCGTTCAAAGGCAGGCTCTTCTCGTCGAAGCCCCAGAACTTATCTCTCAGCCATGGCCAGTCCGATATCATCGACGAGGCGTCAACGGACGAGGACAGCTCTGCCGCATCCGGGCCGAATTCCGAACGGTGCAGGTCTTCGCCACTGCCGTAGGTGAAGGTTCTGAATTCGAAGTCGCCCGGCATCGAAGGGTCGGGAATCTGCGCGCCAAGCGCCTGAACGACCGCTTTGCCGTCGTCGGCAGCGGAATCGGCGTCAGCGCCGGAGCCTGCGAGCAAAAACCGCGGGTAGCCGGCGGTCGAGTAAGCCACGATTACGACGATTGCCGCCAAAGCCACTCTGCGGGTCCGGCGCATTCGCGCAATCCATCCCGCCGCTATCCCCAATCCCGCCGCGATAACGGTCACTGCCGTTCCGTATAAGATCGCGCCCCAGAGTCCGAACTGTGAGTCGTAAAGGATACAACACGCTAATATGCCCGAGTAGATTGTGCTTCCCGTCGTAAATCGGGGGATGCGGAGGCCGACTAAAGAAATAATAATCGTAATCGCCGCGGAGCAAACCGCGAACGCGATCGTATTTAACGCGAGACCCGCAAAGACATCGAACAATACCCCGAAGCCGGTCGGCATACCCATGGCGGAGAGCGCGACGCCCACGCAGCTTAACAGCCACAAGGCGACGATGGAGAATCTCCATATCCCTACGTCCCTCGCGTACATCCCCGACAATCGTCGCTTGAGTCGGTCCTTTATTTTTCTTTTTGCAGTGATCCTATATTCAAGGTTCATAGATTTCGCCTCTATCGCTATCAGACTCGCTATCTTCCTTAATTATAAACCTTCCGGCCTTCTTTGAAGTACTCCAAAGTCTAGAAGTTAACTTTGGCTTCAGGTTTAAGCAGCGGCTCGACTCAAATCTGCTGGATGAACTTGTTTCGCCTCTGCACCTTTATGCCATACTTCTCTCTCATTCAACCTGCATTTCGTACATGTACTTAACCGGCTTTGTCTACTTCCCCAATTCAACCTGCATTTCGTGCAGGTGAAATCGTCTAAAAGTGGCGATTAGTGTGAAAAAGGGGGGTTCGACATGTACAAAACTCCAAGGCCCCCTAATTAAACTGGAGTCTTGTCCCCCAATTGAATTAGACTATTTGTATAGGGGAGGCGGACAGTATGCGTTTAGGGAAAGTGCTTGAGGAGAAACGAATGCAGATCGTAAGAGAA